>NZ_JAMAUN010000009.1:0-280028 GCF_023714295.1 Paenibacillus polysaccharolyticus | reverse complement strand
ACGTGTTACTCACCCGTCCGCCGCTAACCATCCGAGAAGCAAGCTTCTCTTCAAGTCCGCTCGACTTGCATGTATTAGGCATGCCGCCAGCGTTCGTCCTGAGCCAGGATCAAACTCTCCAATAAAGATGAATTTCGCAGCGTCGTTAAACGCGGTGTAACTCATCGGGGTATTGAAAAGAGCGATAAGCTCATTTTGAATCTGACGAGATTAAACATCTCATTTGTGTTCCAGTTTTCATACAGCCAGATGGCATGCACCAAAAACCTTCACGTCATTCTGCGAGCAGAATGTTTACTCACTCGTTGTTCAGTTTTCAAAGATCAAACTTGTTCTCGTTACCGAAACCAGTTCGTTTCAGCAACTCTTATATAATATCATGTCCGAACCAACTTTGCAAGCTCTTTTTTTAAGTTTCTTTCGAAGCTTATTTTCATTTGCTTGCCGCACCGTGTAAGCTGTGTTTTCTTGGCCGGAATAAGAATATACCATGGTGCACACCCACTTGTAAAGCATTATTTATTAAATTAAAATATCCACATTCACCCAATTAATTTATCAGCCAAAGATTAACACTGTCTATCCATGTCCCCACTCCCCACCAACTGTAAATGTTATATATATATATTAGATAATAAAGACCCTTTTTTATAGAAAGAAGCCCTCTCAGACTAAATATCTGAAAGAGCTTCTATATCCAATCCATTCATAGAACCTGCTACGGTTTATCATAAAGCATAAATCATTAGATATCGTACCTAATACTCAGCTTACTTACGCTCTACCTTATATCCTTTATCCTCTAGCAACTTAACGATCCCGTGGTCCCCTAAATAATGCGCCGCACCAACAACGATAAAGTACTCTTCACCTTTACCATTTTTCAGGTAACCATCGATCTTGTCAGCCATACCGATATTGCGGTCTACCAACATTGCTTTGTTGTACTCTTCATCATCGGAGAAGGTGTTTGTCAACTCTAGCAGCTGCTCGTCATTACCTGTTTTCCACATCTCAGCCATCTGATTCGCGGAGTTATCCAGTACATCGAAGTTGTCAATTGTGGAACGCAGTGTTTTTTCCTGTAATTCTTTTGAGAAATGATCGAACATTCCTAATTGAGACTGATAGGATTCAAGTTCAATCACAGGTATTTTACGCTCAATCGCTTTTTGAATAAAATACAAATCTACACCCGACGCTGCTTCTAGTCCAGCTGATGACATTTTCAAACTTCCCAATGTAGTTTCCACCACCCAAGGCTTAAATGCATCCAGCGCGTTAGGCTCTAATCCTTTTTTCTTCAAAATATCACCAAGCTTGCTGTATGTCTCACTGGAGACATGATCCTTCAACGTTGTACCATCCTGATATGAACCCATACTTAACACCAGCTTCTGTTGTTCTTCGTCTGCCGCTTTACTCAGATCTATTTCTACACCAAGATAGTCAGCTTCAGCAAACGCCTCTTCAAATTCAGGACGCAACGGGTAAAAACTTTTGTCTGCTACATGCATCGACCCTACCAGATATACGGTATTGCCATTGCTCTGTACTTCCCACATGAATCCGCGTCCACCGTTTTGAGCGGTTTCAACCGTTCCATCGCCTTTGGATACCAACAACACGGTTCTTGTAGCCTTATCCCAACGAACCTCATATCCTGCAGCATCGCCAACGATACGAATTGGCGCGTAAGTAACACCATTGATGCGAACAAGTTTGCTTTTCAGCGTTATGGTCTTGCCATTGACGATTGCTGTGATACTGTCATCGGTTGTACCCGCCAGTTTAGCATCAAGTGCATCGAGCGTTGTACGGAGTGGAACGAGAGTCGTTCCTTTTTCAACAATTGGTGCACCCGCAGTGTATGTAACAGCTTTATTATCGATTTTAACAGCCGTGTCTTGCGGAGCAGCCATTGCCGGAACTGCCGATGCGAGCAATCCTACTGAGACGGTAAGAGATAAGAGTACGCGTTTCCATTGCTTCATATATTATGTATTTCCCTTCTTCTTCTGATTTTCTACACTTTTGATGTAGACAAAGATCAACGAGATCACTTTCACCTTATATATTACGTTCTAATGTGAAGCTCGTTCCAGAAAATTTTCCAGATATTCATAGATTACTATAGTTTATAAAAAAAGCCCTGGCTTTAGCCAGGGTTTCAAATGGTTTTGTTATGTACCTTTTCACGACGGATTCGTTTTTTGATAAGCATGCATTGCCGTTTGAAATTGATCTAGTGCCTCCTGATATTTAAGACGATCTTTGTCATTCGCTGCAAGTTGCTTTCGCATGATTAAATCATCCTGCAATCGTTGTACTAGGTCTTTGATCTGATCATTTGGATTTGATTTGGCTGGTTTGGGCAAAGCCTCTGTTCCCGTCTGAACGGTCAGTTCTCCTTTACTATCCACCTGACCGATTGAAACTTGGCTTAATGTCAGGTCTAGTTTACGCAGTTCTTTTTTGACCCAATCCTCGCTCACTCCGGCAGCCTTTAAAGTTTCGGGTAGAATGTGACCATCCATAATGATCGTTCGCGGTTCCTTTTCCGAAGAAAGACGATACCCCAACATGTCCGCGGTGAGAGGTTGATATTCCTTTTTTAACAACACACTAATATCTCCGCTCTGTTCCATTACCGCAAATTCCACATCAGCCACCCGAAAAACATCTTTCTTACGAAGCTGTTCCAGAAACTCATCCATCGTCAGTCGTTCCTTCTTCAGATTTTTTTGAATCACAGCTCCATTTTCAACAAGGACCGTTGATTTTCCATCCACAATATCACGGAACTTTTTACTTTTCATCGTTAAGTACTCCGCTCCTGCTGAGAAAGAAACCCAAACCAACACAGCAAGAAAGCCCAAATACCAGCTTGTGTCGGTATCCAAAGAGATGTAACCTACCAGGTTCCCGAGCGTGATACCCGTTATATATTCAAACAAGGAGAGTTCAGAGATCTGCCGCTTACCTAAAATCTTCGTAATGAGAAACAGCATAGTTACCGCAGAAATCGTTCGTATAATAACCTCTAACCAATCAGGCACGTCGCATGCTCCTTTCCAAATGAAGTCCATATTCCTCGGATGACATAACTTCATTATTAAAGGTTATAATTAACATGCACGCCAGATTGTATGCATTGGAATGTTCAGTTTCTTGGCAATCTGATAGACCATCTACTTTTTTATCTTACTTGTCCAAGATGATATGAAATTTCTTTGGATGTCTCTAAAATTTTGTCGATCATAACACTCTTCTCTTCCTCTTTATACAGGCTCAAAGGGATTGCGAAAATAATGCTTCCGACTACATTGTGCGCGGCATCAAAGATAGGAGCACCGAATCCGATCGACTCATTTTTACGTTCACTGAACGTATAGGAGTATCCTTCACTTCTGATCCTCTCGATCTCCACTATAATTTGCTTTGCCTCATTTAATGGCACACCTTCCTGACTCAACACTTCCTTAATTTGTTCATCTGTTAAAAATGCTAAAATTGCTTTCCCGCTGGCTCCAATATGAATGGGTTGAAGCACTCCGAGCTCCAGGCGATACTGAAGGATGTTGGAACTATGAATACCTAAAATGAATGATAGCTTCTGATACTGCTCTTGATATTGTGCCAAATACACGGACTGTCCCACTTCATGCGACAAGGTCTTAAGGTAAGGTTCAGCTACGGATTTCAATCCAAAATTAGCACTAATAAATGATGAAAGTCGTACCCACTCATTCCCAATCGTGTACTTATTCGTTTCGGGGATAGTCTGTAAAATGTTCTCTTCTTTTAATGTCTTTAAAATACGGTGTATGGAACTAGGTGGACTTTCCAGATATCGTGCAAGATCATTGACTCCCCATACCGCTTGTCCATCAATGAAAGCCTTCATAATGGTTAATGTTTTCAAAGTTACGTTAGATTTATTGGTCATTAATAAGGCACCTTTCATCGTTAATCTTTATCTTGATTATAATGTAAGCGTATGCTACTATTCCAATCATACAACACACTCATTCCACATTCAAGAACACCATTCCATTATACGGAATGATAATTCAATTCTACTTATTAAGTTGAATGCCATTCCGTATAGTGGAATGATAGGGGTGTGCACACATCAGGGGGGACAATATGAAAATTCACTATGCTTGGATCATTTTTTTGGGATGCTGTATTATATCCTTCGTTGGTTTCGGATTAACAATCAATACAGCCGGTTTATTCTGGGGAGGGATGAGCACGGATTTAAATTTGACGCGTGCTGAAATCGCTCTCAACGCAACCTTTGGCGGGATTGCCGGTGCAGTTTCTTTATTATTTGCTGGTACAGTGTTTAAAAAGGTCAATACCAAACTGCTGCTCAGTCTGTCTTTCGGAATAACCGGCCTTTGTTTTATAGCATGTTCATTCATTCAAAGCGTCACTCCTTTCTACGGGATCAAAGTTGTCTTGGGAGTCATGCAGAGTATCTCCATTGTCATCTCCATCCCCATTTTGCTCGGTAACTGGTTCGAGAAAAAGCTGGGGATTTTGTTTGGAATTACAGGTGCGCTGACCGCTGTCGGAGGCTCGTTCTTTAATCCGATAATCAGTCATTTAATTCTTGAACACGGATGGAGAACAACTTATATCATCGTAGGCATTATATGTCTTGTTGTGCTTTTACCGACGGCCCTTCTGATGAAATTCAAACCTGAAAACGGTTTGCTTCCTTATGGTGCAGAAACGAACCATACAGCAGCAGAATCAAATCAAGCAGTCAACAATGTGGAAGCGAACGGTCTGTCGATAAAAGAGGCATCCCGTACACCTATCTTTTACAGCTTTATCATAGCTATTATCTGTTTTCAGGCAGCTGGCTCTCTGGCACAACATGTACCGGCACTTATTCAAAGCTTAAACTTCAGTTTACAAGTAGGTGCAAGTGTGATGTCCGCCCTGCTTATTGGAGCCGCCATTGGTAAACTGCTTATGGGCTTTATGTTGGATCATGTTAAACCCGTCATCGTACTACTTAT
Organism: Paenibacillus polysaccharolyticus; assembly: GCF_023714295.1. Taxonomy (GTDB): domain Bacteria; phylum Bacillota; class Bacilli; order Paenibacillales; family Paenibacillaceae; genus Paenibacillus; species Paenibacillus polysaccharolyticus_A. The sequence goes on along the minus strand of NZ_JAMAUN010000009.1, from coordinate 274,992 downwards.
TTTCACGCTCCTTGGAGCTTCTGGATGGTATAGTACAGGCGTATTCAACAATGTAGTCTTTTTGAATGGTTCTGGATTTCTGAGCGGGATGGGACAAGCCATCGTACTTACTGCAATCCCTCTATTGATTCGTGGATCTTTCGGAACGAAAGACTATAGTCAAATCCTTTCTATTATTCTCATGTTCGGTGCATTTGCCAATGCTGTTTCTGTATATATACATGGATCGATGTTTGATCAAACCCATTCCTACTCAGCCTCATTGATTTTGAACGTGGTAGCGTATACAATTGGTTTCCTTTGCCTTGCATTTGCTATTCAATTCAGAAAAAGAATGACCACATAATAAATTCGTTAGAAGGTGTAAAAAAATGAGATCATTCCAAGTAAATTCCCAATGGGAAGGTTTAACTAAAACGATCGAACAGGAAAACCCACCTTGCAAATATGAAATCCACGGTATGAGTGAAGCCATGGTTTCGATGCGAGATGGCGTTCAGCTTCATACTAGGATTTACCGGCCTAATCAAGGTGATTCTTGGCCATGCATTCTCGTACGTAATCCCTATCCCAATAACCAAGACTTGCTTGAAGCAACCTATACACAATTCGTCAGGCATGGTTATGTTCTAGTTATTCAATCCTGTAGAGGAACAGGACTTTCCGAAGGGGAGTGGTCTCCCTTTGTGAATGAACGTGAAGATGGTATTGATACATTGGAATGGCTAGTCCAGCAATGTTTCCAAAATGGAAACATTGCACTCTTCGGCCAATCGTACTGTTCATTTACAACCTGGATTATCGCTGATTCGTTGCCTAAAGAAGTCAAAACCGTATTTCTAGATCTTTTTGGAGTGGATCGCTACGGACAGATGTATATGAACGGTATGTTTCGGCATGACATATATACGTCCTGGGCGTTTGCGAATTCCGGGGTTGAAACGACGACCGATGCAGGCGAGCTGTATCAAGACTCTCTCAGCATTCTGCCTCATAACCAAGCAGACGAGAAACTTTTGGGCCGTACCCTTCCCTTCTACCAAAGCTATATTTCAGAGACGAGCCGTGAATCAAAATACTGGCAGGAAGGAATATGGGCAGAGCTGTTAAATATTCCTGCCAAGATCAATATTCCAGTGTTTATGGTAGAGGGATGGTTTGACCATCATCTGGAGGGAGCCTTCAAAGGCTACAACCTGCTTCAAGATCACGTAAAACGTAAAAGCAGATTTGTAGTCGGCCCTTGGGATCATGTCGGGAATTCACCAGGTGAACGAACGTATCCTGATGCTAACCTTCTGGGAGCTTTTCGAATAAAAGCGGCCTTGGAATGGTTTGATATACATCTAAAAGGGAATCCTGGCACATTCAGCCCGATTTCCTTTTATCGTATTGGAGCTTCTCGGTGGGAAGAACGTCAGTCCATAACGGATCAGGATACAACCTGGCGTTTGTACTTTTCAAATAATCCTGAACAGCAACTAACCGACAAGCCATCGCAACCGTCAACAGTGAAGTATGCATACGATCCTTCCTCCCCCGTACCTACCCATGGAGGAAGTGCCTTACTTGCATGGATCATGCCTTCGTTTAAGGGTGCACCGCATGGTAGTTTGGCCCAACCTGACTTTTCTGATCGCCAAGATGTCCTGAGGTTTGACTCTGCTGTACTGGATGAAAACACACAAATAACGGGCGGTATTAAAGTGTGCTTAGAGGTTAGTACAGATGCGGAGGATACGGCTTTTAGTGTGAAAATCTGCGAGGTATTTCCGGATGGTCAAAGTTTTAATATCGTCGATGGCATAACTTCTCTGAGATATCGGAATAACATTGATCAACCCGTGGATTATACACCCAACCAACCTGCACAGGTCATTATAGAGATGTGGCCAACAGCGTGGGAACTGCAAAAAGGTTCTTTTATTCGAGCAGAAGTATCTTCTTCTAATTTTCCTGCTTACCATGTACATTCCAATGTGAAAGAACCTTGGGCTTCCACATCCAAATACAAGATTGCAACTCAGACCCTATATACAGGCTCTAACTATTGTAGTTATATTGAATTCCCTAAATAGATTGTATACATGTCCCATCCATTTTGAAAATACATTCACTAATTATGACTCCCAGAATCCCATCATTTGATTTCCCCTTATAAAAGGTTATAGTTTATCGTAGGAGATAAACGTTGTCAGTGATATTAATTCACGTACTACTATGTAAGATGGTGCTTCTATGTTCTGTCTCACTTTATCATATTACTCGTATGGGGTGACTAACCATGAACAAGCAAGAACAGGTTATGCTGAATTTCAGGGACTTATTTAACAAGTTAGTCTGGATTAATAAATCGAAGATGGAAAGCAGTCTTCAAGGGTACAAGCCTTCTGAAGTCCATTGCATTGAATTTATAGAGAAAAATGTAGATTCCAATGTAACCAAGCTGGCGGAGTCCATGTATATGACCAAGGGCGCTATAAGTAAATTAACGAAGAAACTCATTGAAAAAGGCCTGATCGAAGACTATCAGAAAACGAATAACAAGAAAGAAGTCTTTTTTAAACTCACCCAGCAAGGCAGAGTCGTATTTGACATTCACGAGAAACTGCATAAAGAGTTTCAGGAAAGAGATGAATCCGTATTCAAGCATGTAACGGAAGAACAATTCGATCACATGCTGGACTTCATTGAACTGTACAGTAAACATTTGGACACTGAAATAAAGAAACAAGGTTTAGATATAATGAAGTGAAACAACTATAAATTAAGAATAAAACCAAGAGCAACCTTCTCTAAAGAGATACGGATGCTTTTTTTACACCTTTTTTATTGTTGACAAGGAAACAAAATGTAGATAAACTTTTAGTTGACTAGGAAACAATATTGATTAAAGGAGTGTAATATGCGTACAAACAAAGTAAAAGAAACCGGCATACCTAGACATATCCTGATTACCGCTTGGGCCATTGCTCTCGGAGCAATCGCTCCTATGTTAGATTCTACAATGGTGAATATCGCTGTAAGTCAACTCACAAAAGATTTTCATACCACATTAAGCACCATTCAATGGGCCATTACAGGATATATTTTAGCCCTTGCGATTGCAGTTCCGGTATCTGGTTGGCTCATGAATCAATTTAATAGCAAAAAGGTCTTCATTGGAGCGGTCATTGCTTTTGGCGTAATCTCTCTACTAATTGGTGTTAGCTGGGATATATCCAGTTTTATCTTCTTCCGTTTGCTTCAGGGATTTAGTGCCGGAGTCATTACCACCCTCATGTTCACCCTCTTGGTTAAGACAACCGGACAAGAGTACTTAGGCAGAGTCATGGCGATTGTAAGCACTCCTATGATCTTTGGTCCTATTTTTGGACCCATCCTCGGAGGGTTCATTGTTCAAGTCGCATCTTGGCCGTGGATCTTTTTCATTAACGTGTTCGTTGTATTGATTTCTGCACCATTAATGATCAGAAAGATTCCAAACTACGAGCCTTTTAACAAAGAGAGCAAGCTCGATCTATTTGGAATTATCGTTTTATCCACTATGAGCATAGCTTTAATATACGGAATCACCAAAGCAACGGATTATGCCACTTTCAACAATCAGGAGACCATCTTGTGGATGGGGATAGGCCTCGCTTCGGCTCTCTTATATCTCGTTTATAATCGTATTAAAATGAATCAAACCGTTCTGCCCCTGAATTTGTTCACCCATAAGAACTTTGCAGCCTCAAGTGCCGGGCTATTCTTCGCGAATATCGCCATCATGGGTCCGTTGTTAATACTCCCTCTGTTCTTTCAAACCTTTCGACACTTCACAGCCATTGAAACAGCAGTTGCACTCATTCCTCAAGGCGTTGGTATGCTGATTACTCGGCCTTTCATTGGAAAAATGATCGACAGCATTGGTGCAAAAAATGTGCTGATCGTCAGTCTCTTCCTTTCCCTTATTGGGTCCATTCCTTTTATCTTCATCACAGATCATACAAGTATGATCTGGATTTCAGTAATCTTATTTATTCGCGGTGCCAGCGTTGGGGGCATTAGTCTTCCACTAATGAGCGAAGCCTACAATGGACTGGGCAACAAGCAACTTCCGGAGGCGGGTGTTGGAATAAATATCATTGAAAACCTCGGTTCAAGCTTCGGCTCAGCCATTATTGCGACGGCTGTTGCAACAGCTATACAAGGTTTGCATCCATCCATTGCAAATCAATTGCAGGCGTACCATATCGGTTTTCTTATAGCCGCGATCATTCTGGCACTGATCTTTATCCCCGGCCTGTTTCTTACGAATAAAAAGAAGGTGCACTCATTGTAGAGTAGCACCCATTCTTTTATCCAACGTTAAAACGAATCCAGACCAACACAGCACATACAATCCCTGATATCACAAAGACAGACGAGATCCGGATATTACTTCGAAATTTAATGCCATAAGAGAAAAAGAAAAGGGCGGCAGCCATCTTTGCTAAACTTTGAGAAAATCCATCACTACTCGTCCAAGATGAATTACTGAATATAATGGCAATGAGCAACATCGAGAGAATCCAAATTCGGAACCAAAGCGGTTCACTTATAAAGTGTCTGTACATCCATCTTAATCTGTCCATTGTGCATCGGCTCCTCGAATGTGTGCTCTGGAACTCATGGTTGCACTATCTCGATCTATAAAAAAGGAATCATGGCCACCTGAACATCAGGAGGCCATGATCTAATTCCAATTATGACAACGCACAACATAACATAATCGTCGTTTGAAATATTAAATCTTGTACGCCTTCATCGCTTTAAACAACTCTTTGAAGGTTGGACGTTTGCCGTACATCAGTACGCCCGTGCGATAGATTTTAGCTGCGAGCCAACCAAAGACCAGAATGGATACAGCCAGAATGGCAAGAGATGTCAGAATCTCCCAGGTCGGTGCAACGCCTGCCCCAATCCGTACAAGAATCGCTGTTGGTGATGTGAACGGAATGAAGCTTGCAACTTTGAGCAATAAAATATTCGGTGCAGAGATGCTGAAGAGTGCAATATAGAATGATACCAGGGACAGCATCGTGATTGGCAGAACTGCCTGCCCCAGCTCTTCCGTACGGCTGACCATTGAACCAACGGCTGCGAACAGCACTGCGTACAGGAAGTAACCCAGGACATAGAAGATCAATCCATATACAATTACAGCAATATTAATGTCGCTAACACTCAAATTGAAATCATCCAGTACTGCGCGGTTGTGCGGTAATAGAATATTCCCCGCAATAACTGCGCCGAAGATTCCGATCTGTAACATACCTACCATGAAGATACCGATGATTTTACCAAACATCTGACTGAGCGGAGATACACTCGTGATCAGAATCTCCATGATTCTTGAGCTTTTCTCAGCAGTAATCTCGGAAGCAATCATATTACCTGTCATCATCGTAGATGTGAACAGCAAGATGATTAACAAGTACACAACGATATAGTTGATCGGACTCATTGATTTTTCCGCACCAGCTCCAGCCTCACCATCATCGGCGCTCAGACTCTCTGCAGTCAGTTTCACAGGTGTTGTAATCAACGCCTTCTGTTCAGGTGTCAGTACATCCTTGACTACGACATCCAGCTTCACACTTTGCAGAGCAGATTCAATAGCCGTAGTGATCTGAGGTGAAATGTCATCTGTGGAATATAAAACAGGCTTCGGGAACTCCTGTCCTGCTACCGTTTCAAGTTTCAAATAACCATCAATCAGGCCTGCCTTCGCATCTTCCTGTAATGCAGCTTCGTCCTTATCCCCACTCACGATGAAACGATACGCCTGATTTCCCTGAGCAGACGAGAAGTCTTCCAGCTTCTGTGCTACATCCTGCTGTTCCGTTGTCAGAAGACCGATGTTGACAGGATTTTTACCGGAAGCTCCGCCGCCAATTGGTCCGCCATTGAATAAAGTAATGAAATATGGAACATTGAGTCCAATCGAAATTAAAAGTGCAAGTACAATGGTTGTAACCATAAATGACTTCGTTTTTACTTTGTTTTTGAACGTGAAACCTGTAATTGTGCCCATTTTATTCATTCGACTCACCTACCTCACGAATAAAGATTTGGTTAAGCGTTGGTTCCTTAATCTCAAAATGCTCCACAGTCGTCTGTGCCATGGCCGTTTTCAAAATCTCCTGAGCGGCTGCAACCTCACTGACCTGAATCTGATATCCACGTTCGTTTTGCTCCACTCGTTTCACACCTGCCAGCTGCTCAAGTCCTTCTACCTGTCCAAGAGTACTGAGGTAAACTTGCTCACGCGGATAACGGCTCTTAATCTCCTTAATCTCACCTTGCACTACCGTGTTAGAACGATGAAGTATCGTGATCTGACGACACAACTCCTCGACATGTTCCATCCGGTGTGTAGAGAACAAGATGGCTGTACCTTCATCACGCAATTCTTTAACCGTTGATTTAAGCAACTCTACGTTAACTGGATCAAGTCCACTAAAGGCTTCATCCAGAATGAGAATCTGCGGTCTATGTACCACCGCGGCTATAAAGCCCATTTTCTGCTGGTTTCCTTTGGATAATTCCTCGATTTTTTTATCATAATACTCCGGCACTTCGAAACGCTTCAGCCAGTACTTCAGACTCTCATCGGCATCCTTGGCTTTCATTCCGCGAAGGCGTGCCAGGTAATTAATCTGTTCGCTAACTTTTACCTTGGGATACAATCCGCGTTCTTCGGGCAAATATCCCATAATCTGTTGCAGCTCTGTATTATATGGCTTCCCGTTGTACAGAATGTTACCGCCATCCGGGTGGATTAGACCGAGCACCATGCGCATCGTTGTTGTTTTACCGGCGCCGTTCGCTCCAAGCAATCCGTAAATCTCGCCCTCTTTTACATTAAGCGTAACTCCATTGACAGCTGTTTTGTCTGCGTACTGTTTGACGACTTGCTTTAGTTCCAATCGGTTCATTCAGAATCGTCTCCCTTCGGTTATCTCCACTGTACGGGTGCATACCCGGCAATCCAATATTCAAGTACTTCTCCCAGTTCCAAATTGCGAATTTTGAGCACCCGGTGATTGGATAACTCCAACCTCTCCTGCGCTTCGCTCACCCGGGTTGTAATCACACGGATCAGACCATTCTCTTCCTGAAAAGATTCAACTACACCAGGAATATTCTCGGGTCGCAAATCCCCTTCGTACCAGATCTCCTTCCACTGCTCAAGCACTAGATCTTTCTCTGCCATACCCAGAACCTGCCCGCGGTGCATAAGCACGATGTAATCTGCCAGCCGCTTCACTTCATCTGCAATATGCGTGGCAATCAGAATGGTTGTGTCTCCACTTTCCATATAATCACGGAACTGCTCCACCATTACCTTCCAAGCAAAAGGATCAAGACCGGACGAAGGTTCATCCAGAAGAAGCAGTTTAGGACGAGCAGCAAGTGCTGCGGCTATTTCAAACTTCCTCCGTTCTCCCTTGGACATCTTGGTCAGCTTCACATCACTTGGCACGTCCATGTCTGTTATAAGCTTTTTGAACAGCTTCATATCCCACCTTGGGTACCAATGTGATCTGAAATCAGCTGCCTCCTGCGGCGTCATCCGATTCTCTTCAATACCACTGTTATCTGCCACAAAGCCAATCTGTTGTCTCAGCTCAATCGGAAGTATCCCCGAATGCTTCTCCTGTCCAAACCATATGATCTCACCATTATCCGGTAGTACAATTTGTTGCAACATGTTAAGCAATGTGCTTTTGCCAGAGCCGTTATGCCCCAGAATGGCAACCACATATCCTTCCGGAATCGTGAGATCAATCGGCCCAATAACCCTGCGTTTACGCATCTTGGATACACCATTTAATTGAACGGCTATAGGTTCCACCATACCTCCCCCTCCTTACTTCGAATAATTTGCTCTTAGGGCCTCCCGGAACAAAACTTCCATTTCCTCTTCTGTACACCCTACAGCTTTGCCCGACTGCACCGCAGCTTGCATCGCTTCCTCCGCTGCCTTCAGCCTGTAGTTCTCTCGTTCTCCCGCCTCAACCTGGGCCACAAATGTTCCTGTCCCCTGCTTCGTACGAAGCAGACCTTCATTCTCCAGATCCTGATAGACCCGTCTAACCGTAATTACACTGCAATTCAGTGCTCCGGCAAATTCACGAATGGACGGCAAATGTGTCCCCTCCCCCAGTTGACCCGTTATAATTAACGACCTTAATTGATTCTCAATCTGGTGATACAAAGGTTCAGCGCTATTCTCATTTATTTGAATGGGTATCTTCACATCTTGCACCTCGCCCTCCGGTACACTTCATTCACTTACCTGAACGTGCCGGTTTCATCCTATATTCTTTTTATCAATAATTCTGCTGCCTTCTAACTCAGATCTCTCACAGCAAGCTTCTTCAACGTCAATCGACTGAATCCCCATAATGTTGCCAAACCTGCTACCACCGCAATCCACATGATCGGAGATAACAAGCCCCACAGTTTACTGTAGTGTATTACATACCAGAATCCATAATTACCCGAGAGACGGATCAGAACAGCTATCACAACGGCCATCGGTAAGAACATAGAGCTAAGCATCAAATATTTTTTACCACTGAAGAGAAACTCTCCGTAAATATATAATCCCGTAATCAGGAGTCCATATCCTGTGCAACTCAGCGCAAAGGCTAAATACTGATCCCATGTGAAACCTTCCGTGTGTAATCTGACTGCATATAATGATCCGTAGAAGAAAAAACCATTATATGCGAATGCAATCAGAGATTGTTGCAGTCTTGACCACATCACAGTTTCATTCGGAATCGGGAGCCTTCGATAAAAGGCAAGCAACTGTGTGTAGGAATCTTCTTGTATGTAGCGGAAGGAACGTCTGCTGAAAAGAAATCCTAGGAACGGGAGCATAATGAGAAAAAACGCATCTACTACCGGGTTAATAAAATTACTCTGTTGCTGCCCAATCAACATTACGCCGCTCATACTGCCTGTGTAGATCATAAATATGGCAGACCATAACCACTGCAGCTTATCCTTACTATAATCGTTACGGGTTAGCCACCACGCTTGCTTCCATGCATCCATATCTATGCCTGCCTTTCAACTGTCTTCCTTCATCTGGTTGACTATGCTTTTGTTTTGATCACTGTGATTACTGTATATATCAATATACACAGTATACAGACCTATCGCATGTTCCGTCAACCCCTTTTTTTCCTGAATCAGGAAAGCAGGATAGGAAAAGAATCCATTCTGCGATAAGATATACACAGCGATTTTAGTTGAGAGGAATGATCACCCTATGGGATGGCTTATTGAGCCCATACTTGTATTTGGTTTTATCCTTGCGATGATCTGGCTCATCATTCGAAGTGAGCCAGGTCGGGTTAAGAGCAAAAGTGACAGCAAAAGGCATTCCAGACAGTCCAGACAACATCATCATTCGTCTAGCTCGGCTACGTCTTCTTCTATGATGAACTCTGACTTTTCGACGGACTCGCATACCAGGCCCACTCACGACCACCGACTCCATCACGATCACAAACATCACGATATAGATTCTTCTTCGGGCTCTCATCATCATTCGAGCAGTGATCACGGAAGCAGCGACAGCGGTGGGGATAGTGGCGGAGGCGGAGATAGCGGTGGCGGCGGAGACTAACAGCCTCTGCTCTACCTCAAGAGAAAAGAGCTGTACCCCACACTGTGAATCAATCACAGAAGGGCACAGCTCTTTTTTCTTTTTCTTTTCCGGTCACCTGATAGCAGAAGAGGCTCATGTTTTACACGAGGTTGTAGCCTGTTGGCAAGCTGCGGTTTCTACGGATGGCGCGAATCTCAGCCAAAGTGAGACGCTGATTGGTGGAGATCAACGACTCTACATCTTCGCCGCGGATCAAGTCATCCAAATCTCTCAGATTGGTGTTCCCGCGATAGACACGGAAGCCTCCCTGGAAGTTTGGCCGTGTAAACACCACAAGTGTTGCATTCGAACTCGTTGAAAAGAAGCGCAGGCTCTCAACCCCGTCCAAAATATTGTCCAGGTTGCGAAGTCCAGTGTTACCACGATAAATGCGGCTTCTTCCTCTGTAGTTCTCTTCGGAATACACGGTAAGACGAGGATACGTCTGACTGATGCTGACTGTTTTTTTCATTTTGGTTCCCTCCTCTCAAACTCATTCTATGAATGAATAAGAGAGATGGTATGGACTAATCATCTGCGAGATTCATCCATTTAAGCGCCGAGGATAACTTCCCATACCGGACTTGTGTGTCCCCCCGGATAGAGCAGATATAACAACACATATACCACCGTACCTGTCAGTGCGGAGCCAAACCAGATGATGGAGGTAAATTTCCCCCAACGGCGATGTTTTCCAAAATTCTTTTTGAAGCCAAGTACCAGTGTCGAGATACCAAATACAGCGGCAACCGTGGCCAGAATAATATGAAAGATCAGAAAGATGCGGTAAAAGATCTCCATATCCGGGTCTCCGCCCCAAGCCGTATTACCAACAAATACAGTGCGGGACATGTAAATTACAAAAAAGATTAGAGCTGCGATCGCTCCCGCTACCATAGCAGACTGGTGTGCCTCACGTTTACCACGAATAATTAAAGCCCAGCCAATCGCCACAAGTATCGCACTAAGCACAATGAACGAAGTACTGATTGTAGGCAGCCAAAAATACATATCCATCGTGTGTTCCCCCTTTTGTCGTCACATTACACTCACGATTTGGCGGCCGGATTGAGCGGCCCCTGCTCTTTACCGCCACCAGCAGGCGAGAGATCATCATCCTCTTCCTGTCTCTCTTTCCGATACCATTGAGAAAACACATAAGCCAGCATAGACACAAAGATGCCCTCCTGGATAAACTTCATAAGAATCCCACCCACCTGCTGATCCTCCTTCGTGGAAGACAGGACATTAAAGAACGCCGGCCCTCCGAATGAACGAAGAATTGCCGAGGAGTCGCCAGATACGCAATACCTCATCGCTTCAGCCCATATGGCCGGGTTGCTATACGTCTGATACAGCGGTTCGGAAGCAAAAATGATTAATCCACATGCAGGCGTTAACAGCACCATGTTCAAAAAGATAAATCCAACCTTTGACAAGCCTGAAGCTTGTCTACCCTCTGGCAGAGGGTTAAGTAACGTCCACCACATCAGCATGGATGTGATAAAAAGTACGATATAGTACAACCGGTGAACGGTAAAATTCAACATGACATAATCATGCACAACGGGCAGATGATACAAGGAAAACAATCCGTTGAACAACACTGCCGCTACAATGGGATGCGCCAGGAAGGAAAGCTTGCGAGTAGGCAGCCAGCGCACAATACCGCGCCATACCCAAGTCGGCAAACCTTTCATCATCAATGGCGGAGCAACAAGGTAGGATAATGCCATGCTCACCATGTGGAAGCTGAACATTACATGACCCAGTAGATTGAAGGGACCCGCTTGTGCCAGATATAGAGCGAACAGACCTGCGAGAAACATGATTTTCTGTCCGGTAGTTGCTGGCTCTGCGCCCTGTACTTTCTCGCTGAACGGACCCACTAATACGAGATAGGCTGCCGCAATAATCAAAAATAAAGCAAGAATAAGCGGACTCCATAAGTCGTCAAAACTAAAATATTGCAACCCGAGCATACGGGAAACCTCCCCGTGACCTGTTTTGGTGAACATTTATTTCACTTACCACGATGTCATACTCTCTTGATGACGGTATATTGGAACGATCCAGAGATGCAAACCTCCATCATTCATCATTCACTCGTATAAAAGGGGAAAAGACGGCGGCATTCGCCGCCGCCATCTCTCTTACCACCAGACCCAGAAGAGGGCCATAATAATACATGTAAAGGCTACGAAAAATCCAAAGGCCATAAATAGTATTGGCATCAAGTGGCCTTTGTCCTTCAAGTGCATCCAGTAACCAAGTTGCACAAATACCTGCAGAATGGCCATGACAACCATAATAATAATGGTGAAGGTTGTGTTAACCCCTCCGGCTGCAGCAGCTGCAAAGGCAATCAACGTGAGTATAATGGAGAAAATAAACACGACGACATGCTTCGAAGGCCCTTCCGCACGGTGACGGTGCTTCACCGGCTGTTGATCACTTTGATCCTGAGCGGACATGTGTTACCCCACCTTTCCGAGCAGGTACACGACCGTAAAGATGAACACCCACACAACGTCGATGAAGTGCCAGTACATGGCTGAGACATAGACTTTCGGTGCGGTTACGACCGTTAATCCTTTTTTGAACAGTTGCCCGATAATGATTCCGATCCACACAATACCGAATGCAACGTGGGCTCCGTGGAACCCGACCAGCGTGTAGAATGCCGAACTGAAGGCGCTCGTGGTCATGCCAAACTCTTTATGTTTCACGTACTCGTAGAACTCGTAAATCTCCAGACCAAGGAATCCCAGACCTAGAACAACTGTGATCCCCAGCCACAAAGTCAGTGAATTTCGGTTCCCTTTGTGCATCGCCTGAATGGCGAATACACTCGTCAAGCTGCTGACCAAGAGGATGAAGGTTGCTGCTGCCACAAGCGGCAGATGGAACAGTTCATTCGCTGTAGGTCCATCATTGGTCTGCCCGCGAAGTGCGAGGAAGGTCGCGAAGAGTGTACCAAACAGTACCGTCTCACCGCCAAGGAACAGCCAGAAGCCAATCAGCTTGTTGCGTCCTTCCAGCGTTGCCTTCTCTGGTTCGTGCGGCAGTTTGCCGTTTACCGGCTCGGCATGTGAGGTTGTCATGTTCTCGCCCCCTTCTCGTCCTGATCCTCGGGTTCAATGTGCCAGCCGTGATCGTCATATAATGAGCGCAGTGCCATCGCACCAAATGTAATGAGAAGACCGATAATAAGCACAATATAATTATTGAAAATGAAATTCATGAATTCCAATTCGAATGTGTCCTTGCTGAACATTAGTCCAAGTCCGGCGATAAAAATACCTACCGACATCACAAATGGCAACGGTGTAGCAGATGGCATATGAATGGAACCTACCGGCTCCGCCGGAGTCATCTCCTTGTTGCCTGCCATCTTCTCTTTCCAATATGCATCGATACCACGTACCAGTGGTGTTTGTTTGAAGTTGTACTCTGGCGGTGGCGATGGAATCGTCCACTCCAGTGTACGGCCGTCTTCCCACGGATCGTTTGGTGCATCGATTGGTTTCTTCGTTGTGATGACGATGTTCACCAGGAAGATAATGACCCCTACGCCCATAAGGAACGCCCCGATGGAGCTAACCAGGTTAAGCAGGTCAAAATCCTGATTCGGCAAGTATGTAACAATCCGGCGTTGCATCCCCATCAGACCGAGGAAATGCTGTACGAAGAAGGTCAGCTGGAACCCGATCATAAATGTCCAGAATGTCCACTTCCCGAGTGACTCACTTAGAATACGACCAAACATCTTCGGCCACCAGTAATGAAGTCCGGAGAATAATCCGAGTACCAGTCCGCCCACAATAACATAGTGGAAGTGAGCTACGACAAAGTACGTGTCATGGAACTGGAAGTCTGCCGGGGCAGAAGCCAGCATGACACCGGTAACCCCACCCATAACGAAGGTTGGTACAAATCCGACAGCAAAGAGATTGGCCGCCGTAAAGCGAATCTGTCCACCCCACATCGTAAAGAGCCAGTTGAAGATTTTGATCCCTGTCGGAACCGCAATCAGCATCGTTGAGATCGAGAATAACGCGTTGGCCACGTTACCCAGACCTGTCGTAAACATGTGATGCGCCCATACCATGAAGCCCAAGAAGGCAATCAGAATGGTTGCAAATACCATGGAGCTATATCCAAACAACCGCTTACGCGAGAAGGTTGGAATAACCTCCGAGATAATGCCGAATGCCGGCAAGATCAGAATGTAAACTTCCGGGTGTCCGAAAATCCAGAAGATATGTTGCCAGAGCACGGGGTTACCGCCACCTGCAACATCGAAGAAATTCGCACCGAGAATACGGTCAAACGTCAATAATACAAGGCCCACCGTGATGGCAGGAAAAGCAAACAGGATAATGGCTGATGTAATAAACGTGGTCCAGGTAAACATCGGCATCCGCATATAGGACATGCCTGGCGCACGCATGGTGATAATGGTAGCCAGGAAGTTAATGCCCCCGATGAGTGTACCCAGACCGGCAATCTGAAGACCGATCGTATAGAAGTCTACACCGTGTGTTCCGCTATACTCCGAACCGGAGAGAGGTGTATATGATGTCCAGCCTGCGTCCGGCGCGCCTCCCATGATCCAGCTCAGATTAAGTAACAAACCACCGAACAAAAATGTCCAGAAGCCCAGAGCGTTAACAAAAGGGAACGCTACGTCACGTGCCCCGATCTGCAAAGGGACCACCGCATTCATAATGGCGAAAATAATCGGCATCACGCCAAGGAAAATCATCGTAGTTCCATGCATCGTAATCAATTCATTAAACACTTGCGCCGATACAAAATCGTTCATCGGCTTCATCAGTTGAATCCGGATCAAAATGGCTTCAATTCCGCCAATGCCGAAGAAAAGTCCGCCTGCAACCAAGTAAAGAACGGCGATTTTTTTGTGATCGACGGTGGTGATCCAGTCCATCAAGCCCTTGTACCGCTTGACGCTATGCGCATGAGCCAAGGTTGTGTACCCCCTTCTTCATCCTTGCTGTTCTATTCGTAGTCCAATTTGTAATTGGCCAAATATTCGGCAATTCCGTCGATTTCTTCATCCGTCAGTCCCAGACTCTTCGGACTTGGCATCGTATTGCCCGGCTTCACCGCTTGTGGATCATGAAGCCACTCTTTCATGTTATCCAGTACTGGTTTACCTTCTTCCTGACCTTCGCGTTGATTGAGCAAAATGCCTGCAACGGATTCCTTGCCGCCAATACCTGTAAGGTTCGGTGCAACAGGTCCGCCCTGATCGCCAACAGCATGGCAAGACAGGCAGTTCGTTTTGAACTTCTCAGCAAGCTGTGTGTCCTCAGGAAGCACAGCTGGCGCTTTCATCGCATTAACCCAGCGGTCAAAGGACTCCTGGCTAACAGCCTTAACTTTGAATTCCATGAAAGCATGAGATCTACCGCACAACTCGGCACATTTACCACGGTAAACGCCTTCATTTGGAGCAGAGAAGCTAAATTTGTTCAGTGTTCCATCCGGGTTTGTGTCCATTTTGCCCGCAAGTGACGGCACCCAGAAGGAATGAAGCACGTCCGCGGTTTTCAATTCGAATGCAATTTTCTTTCCGGTCGGGATGATGAGGTCTTGAGCGGTGGTTATGTCATACTGAGGATAAGTGAATTCCCACCAATACTGATGCGAGGTTACCTGGACCTTAACTGCGTTTTTGTCGTTGGACAGATCTTCCCCTTGGGCGAAAATCGTCTGAACTGTTGGTACAGCCAAAATAATGACCAGCAATAGAGGAATGGCTGTCCATATTACTTCCAGCTTGAAATTGCCTTCAACCTGTTCGGGTACTTCGTTCTGCCCGGCTCGTCTGCGAAACTTAATCAGGACATAGGCAGCAATTGCAAATACAATGATGAGCACCACGATCATAATCGCAATGGAAAGCTTCATCAGATCATATTGGCCTTGCGCCACAGGACCCTGAGGTTTCATTACTGACAAGTCTTCCCGCCCGCATGCGGATAGCAGCAAAGAGAACACCGCCAGCAAGGGGAGAATTCGCTTTGCAACCTGCCACTGTTTCATCATTGATCTACCCCACTTTTTTACGTTTTCGTAGATTACGTTGTCGTCGGTACAAAGCCAACACATGTACGTTTCAGCACGATACACATAATCCTCTTCATCATATAGGATGCTTACAAAAATAACGCTTCCAGTACTCCCGTCATTTCCTGCCCAGGGCATGTCTGCGCATTCTTCCAATTCATTCTATATGCTTCAATCACTTATTAAATATAAGTTGAGGGTATGATTTTGTCAATCTTTGGACACATGTTCACAAATTGTTCACTTTATGTATAAAACCGCATCACAACTTGGTTTGCAAACGATTTCACTTATAAGTATTACGATTCACCCCTGAAAAATTTTGCCAGATTTCGGTGATAAACTCAAACTTCTTAGCGATTTTTATCACAATCCAAACATGCGATATTATGCAAAAAGATTCTTCGCCTTTTCAGGAAACTATTACCACACCAACTGGAAATGGACGATTCTGCCCCATGGATCTTCAAGTCGATATTTGCATGGAGCATTCACGCCAGCTTTACAGCATTTCAATTATTCAATTATAGAGGGAAAATTTTCGTTTAAGTTCCATCCGTTAGGATCAACGGCCCATCCCTGGTAATGGCTACGGTATGTTCATACTGCACGCCCCAGCTTTCATCCAGCGTTCGGACTGTCCAGCCATCCTCATCCCACACCACAGCCCCGGAGCTACCCTTCGTGAATATGGGTTCAATGGTTATGACCATACCTTCAGTAAGCATCATTCCTGTTTTTCGTTTTCCATAAGGCAGTACATTCGGTGGCTCATGGATATATTGCCCTATGCCATGGCCGATAAGCGGTTTAACGATTCCATATCGGTACAATCGTGCCGTTCGTTCAATTGCGCTACCAATGTCTCCAAGTGTATTCCCTGGAACGGCCTGTGCTATCGCCTTATAAAGCGCCTTCTCCGTACGTTTCATAAGCCGACGAATAGATCTGCTCGGTTCATCTATGGCATATGTCCAGGCCGAATCAGCAAGCCAGCCGTCTTTGTTTACTACCATATCAATCGTCACGACATCTCCACTTGCAAGTGCCTGGCTCCCAGGAAACCCGTGACAGACCACATCGTTGACGGAAGCACATGTAGCATAGGGATAACCTTTATACCCTTTCTGCTCAGGTGTGGCTCCATGATCCGCGAGAAAGGCTTCAACGTGCTCGTTAATCTCCGCTGTTGTGGTGCCTGGAACCATGTACTGTTCAATATGTTGATGGCATTCTTTTAATATCCGTCCCGCTTCTCGCATGTAGCCAATCTCTTCTCTGGTTTTCAATATAGGGTCCACATGCCTTCATCCTTCCTGCTGTAGGTATACTTCCATGTATATGCAGGCAATTCAGAACAAAGCCCTAAAGTGACACCAAATCCAAGATAATATAGATACATGCTAATTAACTCCACAAACGCAAAAAAAACCGTCTGCCGGAGCCAAGGCCCGAGAGACGGTTCTATTCATATTGGAACAGTATAATCAGAAGTTGGTGTTGTTTCAGGATACGGAAGAATCCATCTTGACAAGTTCATGCTCAACGACAGAAGTCAATTCTTCCTCATATCCACCCGTAATCCGGTATTTTCTCACATACTCCTTCACGAATTTTTTTGGATCTTTAGGACGGAAAATCCGAGTCATTTCCCTCAAACTTTCTTTGACCTCATTGTGACCTTTCGTTGCCATTGTAATTCCCTCCCAAAACGTTGAAAGTGAATGCTCCGTTTAGAGAACGCCGAATAAGTCTTAAATGCCATTCATGAAGTTGTGTGCGCGGCTTAAAGCAAGCTTTAGGTCGGGAACCTCGCCGAATAGCAAGTACCTGACACTATAAATACCCGATATGATTCAGGTTGAATCATAATCTTATTGTATCATATTCGGAACCTCGTTACGACTTGACGATTTTTCCTAATATATATAACGGTTTTACTGCCCAAAAAGTTTAATTCCGAATCATATTTTATAAAATGTTTATTCTATACGGATTAATCTATCCAGCATAACCCGCAACTATTCGGGGGATATTATCTTGGATCACCAAATTAGTTAACTATATGGAACTAAAAGGAGGACCTGTTATGGAACGAAAAGAACAGGATATGTTACCCCTTTCGCATGAAAAGGTCGAGGTCGACGGCGTTTATATCAATGAAGCCGGGCAGGAAGAGCACCTTCACCGGGGGCAAGAGTTTCCTGCCGATCTCGTACTCGGCAAGACCGAATGGAAGCTGACAGAGTATGCATTCGATAATCATCATGAAGGAAAAACAGATGAGCGTCTGGTGCCGAAGGAAGATGATGAAGATAAAAAAGGGAAAATAACCAGCCCTCGCAGACAGATTCAAACTTAATCCATTCATCGGTTCAGTTCTGTCCACCTCCTACATAGCCTATATAAAAAGGACAAAGGAGGCTGGGCCGAATGTCTCCCATGAAATCGTCCAGCGGTCTGGATGAAAATATAGCCGGCATGTTGTGTTATTTATTCACGTTTGTAGGCGGCATCATCTTTCTAGCCGTGGAGAAGCGCAGCCGATTTGTGTTGTTCCATGCCCTTCAATCCGTGACGGTTTTCGGACTGATTATGGTTGGGCATGTACTGTCGGCCTTTCTCCCACTGTTTGGTCCACTTGTAGCTTCACTGTTATCCCTGCTAGGTGTAATCGTATGGCTCCTGACCGTCGTTACAAGTCTGCAAGGAAAATGGCTGAAACTGCCTTGGGTTGGTGATTTTGCCGAGAAGCAGATGCGGCACCTATAATATCGTATCGTGCAATAACAAGAAAACACCGAAACAATGGTTTGTGCTGAACCCATTGTTTCGGTGTTTGCTGTGCGTAAATTATGTTAACTGTCCAAAATAAAGGTTAACTTATACTTCATCGCATTGATATTTTATAACGTGAATAATATAAGAAATAAATCATTTATATGCTGAGTCAACATGCTTTATGACGTGAATCATTCATCATGTACGCTTTACATAATAACCCTTCTGACCATGCATCAGGCTAAAAGGAACAGCGATTCCGGCCAGTTTATGAAGGGATAGAATCCCACTCCAAGCCATAATCCTATCCAGCCTTACATTACTCCTTACCTCACCTTTATGCAGTCTTGCTGTTCTCCTGAGCCATCTCATCTGTATGCTGTGCAGCCAGTTGGGCAGCTGTTTCTTTACTGCCGAGGCCATTAAACAACAAATTCATAAAGATTGCCGTAAAGCTACCTGCAATAATGCCATTGCCCAGCATAATCTGAGCCCAGGCTGGTGCACCTGCGAACAACTGCGGTACCACCGTCACCCCTAGTCCCATGCCAATAGAACATGCAATGATGAACAGGTTCTCATGACGGTTCAGGTCCACCTGAGTGCCAATGATGCGAATACCCGACGAAATCACCATACCGAACAACGCCACCATGGCACCGCCAAGCACTGATCCGGGAACAAGCTGAGCCAGTGCGGCAATTTTCGGTACAAAACCTATGACGATCAGCAAACCGCCTGCAACAACGATGACATCACGTGTCTTCACACGAGTCATCTGTACAAGCCCTACATTTTGCGAATACGTTGTATAAGGGAACGAGTTAAAAATCCCCCCAAGTACAATAGCCAGTCCCTCTGCACGGTATCCACGCGCCAAATCCTTGGAGGTCAGATCCTTGTCCAACATTTTGCCCAGAGCCATAAATACGCCCGTAGATTCGGCCACACTGACAATCGCGACCAGAATCATCGTCAGAATAGGAACAATCTCAAAGGTCGGTCTTCCGAAATAAAATGGCTGAACCATATGGAACCAGCTTGCATCAAGAACGGGAGCAAACTTCACCTCACCCATGAAGCCAGCAGCCACTGTGCCAACGAACAGACCGATTAATACAGAGATGGAGCGTACAAAACCTGTAGTGAAACGAGTCATTAAAATAATGAAGATGAATACACCGAAACCGAGCAACAGATGTACACCGCTGCCAAAGTCCTCCGCATTCTGACCCCCACCCAAATCGGTAAATGCTACCGGAATCAGGGTCAGACCAATAATAGTAACCACGGAACCTGTAACCACTGGCGGAAAGAGCCGAATGAGTTTGCCAAACAAACCAGAGAAAATGAGAACGAACAGACCGGAGGCAATAATGGCACCGTAAATGGCAGATACGCCGCTGCTCTTCCCGATCATAATCATCGGAGATACGGCCTGGAAGGCGCAGCCCAGCATAACTGGCAGGCCAACGCCGAAATATTTATTGCCCCAGACCTGAAGCAGTGTAGCTACACCGCAAGCAAGCAGGTCGATCGCAATCAAATAGGTAAGTTGCTCCTGTGTGAATCCAAGTGCGCTACTAACAATAAGCGGGACAATGACAGCTCCTGCATACATCGCAAGTACGTGCTGCAAGCCAAGTGAGAAGGTTTTGGCCGGATGCCGGTGACGTTGAAAAATACGTTCGCGTGCCATACTAGTTCGTGCCCTCCTCATCTGCAAAGGTTACTTGTCCATCGGACAGTGCTCCAATACGAACTAAAGATTCCACGCGGTAACCCGCTTCTTTCAACAGACGGCCTCCCGGCTGGAATGCTTTTTCAATCACGATCCCGATCCCAACGACTTCCGCGCCAACCTGTTCTACAATACGAGCCAGGCCAAATGCAGCTTCGCCGTTCGCCAGAAAATCATCAATGATCAGCACGCGGTCGCCGGGATTCATAAACTTCTTCGCTACCGTGATTTCATTCGTCTCCTGCTTGGTAAAGGAATACACTTTCTCCACCAAAATATCTTCCGTTAGGGTAAGTGACTTCTGCTTACGGGCGAAGATCAGCGGAACATTGAGTTCCAGTGCGGTCATAATACCCGGCGCAATGCCGGATGATTCAATCGTCAGCACACGTGTAATGTTCTCCCCTTCAAACCGACGAATGAACTCTTTGCCAACTTCCTTCATCAACACCGGGTCCATCTGGTGGTTCAGGAATGAGTCTACTTTCAGTACTTGCTCAGATAGGACAATGCCTTCCTGTCTTACTTTGTCTTTTAACAATTGCATCGTTTTTTCCTCCCAAATGCCCTCTACCGCCATGTACAGTCTGCTCCACAATATCTCTCCCGGGTAAAAAAACAAAAAGCCCGCCTGTCCACACCTGCGGCATGAACCGGAGACGGGAAAGACGGACTTGTTCCTGTACGGACACAAGCCGCTCGAACACTGCTACGCCACAGGGCGAGGCTCAGGAAGCCATACCTATGTATTTAGGCAGACCTAACCTTAACCCACGCAGAACGTAGAAGCATCCTTCCCGTAGTCCAATCATTCCGGTGATCGGGTAGAGACATGCAGGCCTATTCCTGCACATATACGAGTAACGGCTATTCAATTCATTTTGGCTTCACGATTCGTATCCATGTATAATTGCGAACCTGAATGTAAAAGTATAATCTCACTGACAATGTTAGAAGTATACCGAATTGGCGGCTTGAAATAAAGAGGTATTTTCATGGAATTTGCGGAAACGATGTTTCTTTTGCATAATGGGGATGATTGATTTTCATTTTTTATGTACAATATGAGAACAAAAGCGTGTCCTTACAGGATTGTTCCTTGGAGAAGGCGTGCTGAATCTATATTAGTCGTTAAAGGAGATTGTCACAATGAGAGGCATACTGAAAGAATTTAAGGAGTTTGCTGTTCGCGGCAACGTCATTGATCTGGCGGTCGGTGTAATTATCGGGGCTGCTTTTGGTAAAATCGTTACGTCCCTTGTGAATGATATCATCATGCCACCGGTTGGGAAACTGCTCGGGGGGATTGATTTCAGCCAAAAAATCATAAACCTAGACCCTGACGTAAAGACAGCTGGCGGACAAGACATCACGACACTGGCTCAAGCCAACGAAGCTGGCGCCACCGTCATTGCTTACGGTCAATTTATTAATGTGTTAATCGATTTTATTATCGTGGCATTCTGTATCTTTATGTTGGTTAAGGGTATCAACTATCTGAAGCGTAAAGAGCACACCAAGCCTGAGCCGAAAAAAACAACCAAAGCTTGCAAGTACTGTCTGTCCGAAATTCCGGCCGCAGCTACCCGTTGTTCCCACTGCACATCCGAACTCGAGGCCGAAGGAAGCAACGCTCCCGCGTAAGGTCCTGATCTATTATCGTGTAGAGTAAATTAAATACAGCAAAACGCAGGTTTGATTCTTGATACGGCGATGCATATCCAAGCCAAAATGTACGCTTATGTAATCATCATTGTCTGCATCTATAGAGCATTTAAGCATAGCCATTCTTGTTTGATCGAAATCTATTTTAGCGATGCATACGCATAAAAAGTACATCAAACCTGCATATGTCCAGGTTCCACCTTATTGGTGGGACCTTTTTTTCATTCATTGTGATTGCTGTGTGCCGGTCAGGCGTCTCTATGGTTAGAAACGTTTTGGCAGCAAGTGTTCAAGAATCGATTTGAGATCTTTGTCTTCTTTGTAGACCTCTTCCCCGGTATCCAGTTCAGTGACCCGAATGTATTCAAAATTAGCGCCGGCATCCGTCGGTTTAAATAACAATTGCGCTTCGTCCTCCAGACGCACATGAAATCCCATGTCTTTAAACATTGTCGTAAGCTGGCTCGTAGCCGGCTCTTGACCTTGCCCTACAAAGATAAGTCCCCTAAGCGCTTTACGCTCCTGAGGTTGCGGATAAATCACCTGAAAGTGTACAATGCATTCCATACAATCGTTCCCCTTTCGTTAAAAAAATAGTTTGTGAAATTTTGAACTTTAAATTCTGCTATATAAGGAGATACGTTTCATGACCCCAGAACGTTTCGACATTTATGACGATCAGCAAAAATGGATCGGTACAGCACCCCGTACTGAGGTTCATGCTAAGGGATATTGGCATCGTTCCTTCCATTGCTGGATCGTGCGTGACGAAGGTAACAGGCGCATGGTTCTATTTCAGCGGCGGCGGGATATCAAAGATACTTTTCCCGGTTATTACGACATCACAGCTGCTGGTCACCTCACAGCCGGTGAACAAATGCAAGACGCACATCGTGAGCTGGAAGAAGAGCTCGGTGTGCATACGTCATTCGATGCGCTGACTTATTTGTTTACGGCTACGCAACAGCTACAGGGTGAGGTGCTCGGCATTCCGTTTCTGGATCGGGAATTCAGTGCGGTCTACGGTCTATGCCTAAACCAGCCACTGGAATCCTATGTTCTCCAGGCTAGCGAGGTGGACAGTCTCTATGAAGCGCCACTGGAGGACTTGCTCGCCCTGTTCCGCCAAGATAAAGATGCCGTGCAGGCATCTGGTGTGCTTGCGCAACAACAGACATTCATGCAAAACGGCAAGGCATTATCTACACCATCAGAGGATGACACACCTTTATCGACATCCCCCGGAACTAGTGAATCACTGTCCGAGTTCGTCCCAGAAATCATGACGACATCAACTGACCTTCCGTCCAATCAAGGCGATTATATGCATTCAGCAAGCTTTGCACGCCTCATATGCGAAGTAAGCACGGCGGATTTTGTGCCGCATGGCTCCACGTATTATATCGACGTACTCAAAGCTTTGAAACGAGTACATGGGGTCTAACTTCATTTTCTCAAAAATAGCATTACTTCATACGTTTAACTCATCCCTAGACGATTACCTTCATTATTCCCAATCACATTACCCTTTAGGTATTCCAGGAGCATTCCTTTACTATCAACCGGATGGCAAACCAATGCTGTAACAAGCATCACTGCATTTGGGTTCTGAATTGTATCGTTGTACCCATGAACCACCTAAAGTGAATGTGCGCGAGCTTGGGCTCAGAAAAATTCTAACGATCACAGGGAACGTTATTTGCCCCATTTCGGGGTCTCGTGAAATGTAACGATCACCAGAGACGTTATTTAGGCAAAAATGGCTCTATTGGCGGTGAAAAGATGTTTTTTGGACGAAATAGCGTTCCTGAGGATCGTTAGAATCTGAAAGAGGTCGATTTCGCCAAAATAAGGCTTGTGGTGATCGTTAGCGCTCAAGCCGTAGGTTTTCGAGTATGTGCTAGACAAAGAGTGCCACGATCAGTAACACAAAACAACACAAAAAGAACGAAGCCGCAACGAACCCTTCTGTTCGCGCCTCGTCCTTTTTGGTATTTCTTATTTCTCCCGTAAGAGCTCTCCTGCTACTGTAGTGTTACTGTTCATGATCTGGTGCAGGGGTAGACCAGTACCGTGCAGCAATGTCTGCGTACCGACGTCCGTAGCGATCCTCCAACTCCTCACCGATATCCTGCTCCAGTTCATACAGCACCAGTTCTTGTGCAAAATGATTCAGTAGCAATCCGGTCATTACCGGATGAGCTGTGACCACGGCCTGCGTAGGACATGACTCCCCACGCATGCCCAGCATGCACCAGCGGCGATCTACAACGAGCGAGAACTTACGCCCGTTACCCATGCCATGTGAGGGCAATCCCGGCAAAGGAAGCGGCTGATCTACCATACCTTCCCCACCTTCACAGGACCACAATAAGCGTACACCCCGAGCCTCAGCCTGTTGCAACTCCTCTCGAAGCAGTTCTGCTTCCTCGCGCCACACATCCACTACAATCTCGTGCTGCGCTGCGGCAAGTTCACGACTCAGATTCTCCAGAACATTTTTGTCGCCTTCGACATTGTAAAACACAGGTTTCTCCGGTTCGCTCTTCGGCATGCTTCGCTCGACGTAATCCAGAGAAGTATGCATCTGATCAGAGATCATGCGTGTCATCTCTTCCGGTTTCAACATGCTGTACTTCGCAGGTTCTCCCGGACTGCACCGGAGAAATCCTCTTGATTCCAGTCGTTGCAAGGTTGCATATACATTGGAACGGGACACGCCCAGCCGTTTGGCTACCTCATATCCAGAGGCTGATCCCTGGCGGGCTAATTCCACCATAATTTTAGATTCCATCTCGGTGAACCCGAGATGACGTAGATGATGCAGCAGTTGGTCCATATTTCTGTCCCCCCATGCTGTCAGCAACCAGCACTGCCTGACGGCAGCACGTCTACTGCATCAAATCTGCTCGGCTCCGCAACGCGGGCACCACTTCGAGCCTTTTGGCAATTCGGATGCACAAATCTGACACTTCACCATTTCACGTGGCACTTCCGTCTGCACATCTACGGTGTTCACGATCGGATTGTTTTCTTTCCAATAACGAATACGCTCATCCAGCTCCTGCTGACGCTCACGTTCCCGCTGCATTTCCTCTTCTCTGCGGCGTTCCCACTCTGCATCGAACGCTTCCTTCTCTTCCAGCGTAAACTCGGTGCTGTTATATCCCGGTTCCGTATCCAGATCCGCAATCGAAGGGATAACCGTATGATACGGCTCGGTCTCTTCATGTTCTTCCACAGCCGGTGGTGCATCAAAAATCGACTGCTCCGTAACCGGGTTCTGTGCAGCTGCCGTCTCATGATTTGCCGTTTTGGCAACCCCTGCCGCTCCGGCCGTTCCCGATGCAGCTGCACCCGGTTTGGATTCGCCCAATTTGCGTCCACACTTCGGACAGAAATTGGCATCCAGTGAGGCAACGTGTCCACACTCACACAGGCGTTCATTTTTCAACTCGGCAATCTTGCTGCGCAGAGCGTCGATCTCATCCTGCAACTCGTCACACAGATTAGACAGATCCACCATTTCCTTTTCAGCGAGCGTCATATCCTGTGCACGATAACCTTCATAGAAGATGCGGCCCATATCGGTAAAATGGACTTCCTGTTCCTGTTGCAAGCCCACAATCTGATTGTTCAATTTGCCAATCTCAACGGCGTGCTGTGCACGCTCTGTTGCTTTGTTTGCTCCGTTTTTGATGCGCTGAAGCAGTTTCATCACAATTCCTCCTCTGTCCCGTCAAAACAATATCATTATTATTCTTCATTAGTTAGTAGGTGAGCAATTCGCAACATGCGAGATGCTCCGGATATATAACTTATACGATATGAAGCCAAAAAGTTGCGAAAAATCGCGCTGGTACCCCATTTTATGCGGATATTGGATCAAAACAGGGGCTTTCGTCAAGACCATACGTTCGGTATAATGGAACTTTGACTCCATATGAATGGAACACGCAGGATTCGCAACTTACTCTATCTTACCAATTTACAATGCGATTGTGAAAAGGGCAAATTCTTTACTCTTGAACGGGATTATTCAATCCCTGAATGTATACAGAGGTGGATGAAACATGTTAAGTCCGAACTCAACGTTCTACCCCCGTCCGCTCGGGGTCACCCCCGCGTCCTCCTTGCCTCAATCCCCCTCGGCTCCGCTGGAAACCAGCCGGCAACTTGTGGGTGATGATCAGCAGGACGCCTATTATTTCCGCTCGCTTGAAGAAGCCGGCATTAAACTAAATAGCCCACAAATCTCGGCTGTTCGCCATGGCAAAGGCCCCATACTTACACTTGCAGGAGCGGGCTGCGGTAAAACGACTGTACTCGCTGCAAGAGCAGGCTACCTGATGGAAGTCAGCGGTGTACACGCGGGCAGCATTCTGCTCGTAACGTTTACCAACAAGGCCGCGGCCGAGATGAAGGACCGGATTGCTGCTTTGCCAGGGATTAGACCTGCTGCAGCAAGAGCGGTACAGGCCCGCACCTTTCACTCGTTTGCGCTGACTTTGCTACGCCATTACGGGGTACAGGAAGACATTTTTGGTGAGTCGCGGGCCCAGCATACGGTGCTGAAAATGCTTCTTCGCCAAAATGGCATGAGCGAGGCGTTTCAGCCGGAGAGTCTGCTGGCGATGCTGTCCGCCTGGAAGATGCAAGGTTCAGACACGGCAGACTTGCCGGAGAAAACGCAAGATGAGCGCGATGCCAAGCGTGTATTGCTCGGATACGAAGGCTGGAAACAGGATCGCGGCAAAATGGACTTTGATGATATCCTGCTGCGCGCGGCTGCGCTGCTTCGGGATCCGGCGGTGTTAAAGCCGCTGCAGCGGCGTTTTCAATACATTATGGTTGATGAATTTCAGGATACAAACCGGCTGCAATACGAGATTGTACAGATGCTCGCTGGAGCACACCGCAATCTGATGGTTGTTGGAGACGATGACCAGACGATCTATACGTTCAACGGCGCACGGCAGGAATCGATTTTGGAATTCGATAAAGTATACCCAGGTGCACGCATCGTGACGCTGGATATTAATTATCGCAGTGATGCGCGTATTCTGGGACTTGGAAGCGAGCTGGTCGCACGCAACAAACGCAGACGTGACAAACGGCTGCGTGCGGCAGGACAACGCGGGGATGCGCCCCGGTTCGCTACACCATCTAACGCCGAGGAAGAAGCCGCCTGGGTCGTGAATCAGATCTGTGAGCAGGTGGAGGAAGGACAGTTTCCATATCGGGACATTGCTATTTTGCACCGGACAGCCAGTAGCAGCCGGGCGGTATTTGAGCAATTGGTGCTGAAGGATGTGCCCTTTGTACAACACGGGGCTGCTCCGGTCTTCTATGATCAGTCACTGATCAAGCCGTTAATGGATCATATGCGCCTGTCTCTGAACCCACGAGCGATGGATGCTCTGCCAAGCGCACTCGGTCCGCTGTATGTGTCCCGTGATGCAGGACTGGAGTATATCCAGCGCTGTGAGCAGGAACAGGCCAAGAAATATCCGCTAATCCATCTGAGCAAATGGGACAAGTTGAAGCCGTTTCAACAGGAGCAGGTCAAGGAACGCATCAAGCTGATCAAATCTCTGCACAAGCTGAAGCCGATTATCGCGATTCAGGAGATGCGCCGCCAGTTCTACGATAAGTATATGGAGAGCGGCGACCCGACGATTTTTACTCATTATAAGGAAACGATGCTGGAAACACTGGATGAATTCGAAGCGGCGGTCAAAAAGTTCGAAACCGTGGAAGAATTCGTGCAATTCGCAGACGAGTTGTCCCGCAGACATCGCGAGATGGAATCACTGCGCCGGGCGCAGGATAGTGATGCGGTGCAGCTCATGACCATTCACCGGGCCAAAGGACTGGAGTTCCCATGTGTGTACTGGATCGGAGCCAGTGAAGGCATTGTGCCGCACAGTACCGCCTTGCGTCAGGATATTCCGGAAGATCAGAAGGCAGCACTCACCGTGCAGCAGACGGATGCTGAATTGGATATGGCTTTGGAGGAAGAACGCAGACTCGCTTATGTGGCGATTACCCGTGCGAAACAACACTTATATGTGACATCACCCGCAAGCCATCACGGCAAACCTGCTGATGTGTCGCGTTTCTTGCTTGAAGCCTTTGGCATGGAGGTTCCGGACAAACGTAAAACACGGGAAGAGAGCCGTACTGGCGGCACATCGTCTTATGGAACTGTTGGACACACAAGCTACAACAGAAACAACAACGGAGATAGTCAGAGCAATGGAAAAGGTAGCAGACAATATCGAAGCAACAATGGAGACCTGAAAAGCTCTGGAAATGCTGGAGACAACCGTATACGTGAAGGTAATAAGGATGGCACGGATCCACGGACTTCATCTTATGTAAAACACGATCGCCAACGAAGCGCGATAAACCACAAGGATCATCGGGAAATGGAAATGCTGGATGAGCGGGATGAGGATCGCCTCAGCGAGAAACGCGGCAGCGGAATTATTCGAGATCATAAAGCATTTAGTACACCCGGTCTTCATCCAAAAGTTGCCTCTACAACCTCCACTTCCAGCGCTTCCACGCATGCTGATTCTACTCGATCTGGTGTGAACAAAGCCGAGCGGACAGAAACGGTGGCCGTCTGGAAATGTAGTTCTGTTACATGCAAAGCATGGTTGAGGCAGAAACCGGCTGTAGCGTCCGGTAAAACGTCGAAAAAGGCCAACTCTGGCCCTCCTGTCTGTCCACTATGTTCAGGAACGATGATTGCCGGCACCCGGCAGGTTCCAATGACGAATCGATTTGGAAAATAGAGAAGCATCTTCTTCGTTTCAGGGCGCTTGCTGCTGTTTATTAACAGTAGAAGCGTCTTTTTTCCAATTCAACAGTAAAATGGTCTTTTTTTCAATATTGAAATGGGGGTTGGATTATGCAGGAAAGCAAACAACATCTGTATGTGTCGGTAACTCATAACCTTATTGAACGAACGAGAAACGAATCTACTCCGTTCGAAGTCCTTGTGGATGATGGACAATTGGCAACATTACAAGATCTGATGAAAGTGCTTGAGGATGGGGACGACTACTCATTACAGCGAGCACCCGTACCTTACAAATCGGCAGACCACGACGATGGAAATGAACGATTAACAGACGGCGTGACGATGCTGTACACCTTCCTCTACGATCATGGTACAACGGATACCAGACAGGCTATAGAGGACATGGACGTGCTTCCAAAGCTTCAGAATACGGATTACGATGACCCGGGATATGAAAACTCACCGATGAATAAATGACTGAGCTAGAAAAAATGTATGGCTCTTGGCACATAAAGATTCTCCTATTAAACCTCAATCAAAAGTGAATGAAAATAACCTCTTCCGAAACACACGTTTGTGTTAGGGAGAGGTTATTTTCTAAGTATTTATTATCTAATTACTTGAGTCCATTCTACAAATTTATTTGGTTCCTGCCATGATCCAGAATATGGTCCGTGAGGGTCCCCCGACAAATTCCCTTTACCAGTTGCATTCCATGTTCCACGGTTTACAAAAGGCGTTATCCAGAAAACATAGGAGGAAATACCACTCCCTACTTTAGGTCCTGAATATTTTGTACTTATGCTTTGAGATATTTCACTTGCCAATCCTGCTTCTATCGAAGTTTTCAAACTAGCCGGAACCGTTACACTGGCAGAGACATTTGCACTAAGTTTAAAGGTGGTATTAATAGTTCTTTCTTGCGATTGCCCCACACTTGTTATCTGTTGGGCTGCTAAAGGAGTATCTCTCTGGGTTACTTGTTTGGAAATATCCCAGATAATATAAAGGTCATACCAAGCATTTGGAGTTATAACATTTTGCTGAGAAGATACATTTGAGGTAGTACTTTCTGTTACATTAGAGATTATTATATCTCCACTACCACTAGCTTGCTTTGATATCGCTTTCAATTCTTCGTCAGTTATTTTACCAACTGCTTCAGGAGAAATTAAAAAGCTTTGCCCATCTATTACTTTTTCTGTTTTACTAATTGAGACGGTTAAATCAGGATTTTGCTGAGCCATAGCAACCGAAGAAAACGCGCCTCCCACAAGCATAGAAGCTACAACAGCAGGGATCAAAAATTTTTTTCTAATATCCAACACATTTTACCTCTTTTCCTGTATAATTTGGTACATAATTAATAATAAAGGAAAAGTAAAAAATGTCAAATTTTATTAAAAGGAGGAATATAATGAAATTACGAACAATGGGCTTAATTCTTTGGATTGCGGCTGGATTTTTTTATACTTTAGAGCGAATTATCGCTTATTTATCCACCTACATTATAACTATTGGAAAAACTGGGGTATCTGTTGATTTAACAGTGCTCTATCCTGGGTTCTTCGATAATCTATTTGTTCCGATTTTCATTTTTTTAGGATCAATCTTATTTATTATTGATTTTGTAATTAAAAAAAATGATTAGCACTAAAAAAGAGTTCTGTGGGAATATATGCCCATCAGAACTCTTTTGTCGGTAGTATTATTAAATCAAATAATATACCATTTTTTTAAATGCATTTTACATGTCTATTAACCCAAACGTACTTCCTGCCCTTTTTCGGCAGACTCGTAGATGGCGCACAGCATACGCGTGGAGGTCACCCCATCCGCAATCGGGCTGATGGGCGGCGTACCGTTCAGGCAACATTCTACAAAGTGATCGATCTGATTCTGGAATGCACCGTGTATATCCAGACCGGAATGATCTGTCTGAGGTTCGATGTTCATGATGGTATCATGTTTCTCGGTGACAATCAGTGTTTTGGGCTCCAGTTCAAATCCACCGCGCTCACCGTACAGCTTAACAAAGGATTCATCCTCACGGGCATGGAGGGTAAAACTCACATCTACCGCCAGAGAAGCACCATTTTCAAAACGGATCAGGGCATTGGCCATATCTTCGACATTATTAATCGCAGCACTGTAGTCTGCCGCTTTGTAAAAGGAGAGATGTTCCACATTCGCACGATTGCCGAGTTTACGATACGTATTCCCGCTGACGGAAACAGGCTTCGGTCTACCCATAAGATACCAGCACTGATCGATGATATGTACACCCAGGTCAATCAATGGGCCACCTCCGGAACGAGCCTTGTCCGCAAACCAGCCGCCCGGGTTACCCAGGCGCCGCAAAATCGACGCTTTCGCATAATAAAGCTCACCAAACTCGCCGGCATCAATGAATCTGCGCAGCATCTGCATGTTGTTATCATACCGGCGTACAAAGCCGACAACAAAGGTCCGTCCGCTTTTTTTCACCGCTTCCTCAATCCGTAGCGCATCTTCCACATTCGTAGCCACCGGCTTTTCCAATAATACATGTTTACCTGCTTCCAACGCCGCAATGGCAAATTCCGCATGCGTATTATTCCATGTACAGATACTGACCGCATCGACATGCGGGTCTTCCAGCATCTCACGATAGTTCGTATACACGGACTGAGCGTCATACTTCTGTGCGGCTGCTTTGGCCCGTTCCTCGTTCAGATCACAGATGGCATAGATGACGGCATCCTCATTTTTGGCATAACACCTCATATGAAGATCCGAGATCGAACCTGTGCCAATCATACCGATATGCAGCATTTGCTTGGTGCTCATCTTCGTCCTCCCTCCCTTTTCCAAAACTTCGTTAACGTCTAGTCTGCCCGCAGCATGCCTTCGTAAATACCTGGTGTTGAATTTTCAATCTCCACCGCGCCCAGCGTTCGTTTGTAGAAGTCCATCGGCCCAGCCGATCCGATAATCGCGTAACCGTAGCCATCTGCTCTCATCGCATGCATACAAGCCAGTAGCAAGGCAGTCCCAACACCCTTTCCACGGGCATCCAGGCTTACGCCAGTAGGGCCGAAGAAATTACGACAGGTCGCTTCATAACAGGCAAAACCAATCATTCTTCCATGCTCCAGCGCAATATAACAGGTCACAGGTTGTCGGGCAAAGGCGACATCACATTCATCTACCCAATGCTGGTTAAAATGGGTTCTCACCCAGTTCAGCACCTGCTGTTTCTCCGGAGCAATAGCTCTGCGAATGACAATGGATGCGGCCTTCAGTTTTTCCAGCCCGCCGTGTTGCTCAGGCAGACGATAAAGCGCAACCAACATATCACTCATCGGTTCGTTTCCTCCTCATCTGGCACGGAATGATCCGCATACTTTGAAATTAACCTAATCCTACTGCTGATAACCTGCTTCTTACGCAATATTCCGAATTGAAACGAACATACGGCGCTTACAGTGTTTATATCCTACTGCAACACTGAGACAGGTTATCCCGTCAGTAAAGATGAGATGCGGTGATCTGTATAAAAGTTTACCGCGACACAACGCAGATGAGAAGGGATGATTACGAATGAAAAACAACATGAAAAAGGTAAGCACCATCATGGCTCTATCAATGGCACTAAGCGGCGGAGCTGCTTATGCTGCATCAGTAGATAACACGGTACAACCTACGCAGGAAACCGTCACTTCTGCCCCGAGCAGCACTACAGGAGTTGTACATGTATCCGTCAATGGTGCAACGGTTGCTAACGGATATTGGACTCAAGACGATAAGGCAGCCATGATCCCGCTTCGAGCGCTAACCGAAGCTCTGGGAATTGAATTGAAATGGCATAAGGAAGACAAGTCCGCAGAGTTGACTCGCGGAGCCTTGTGGACCCAGGTTTACACGGGTAAAGATCGTTACTCCGTCAACAAAATGCTGCTCACCCTCGGCACAGCTCCTGAAATTAAGGAGGGAACACTTTATGTGCCTGCTGCTTTTGCTGAGAAAGTCCTACATGCCCAAGTAAGTACAACGGGAAATCAGGTGGAGATTAGAAGCGAGGAGGATGTCAAGACGGTTACAGAACGTGGCGTGATTACGCACATTTCTAATCAGGATAAATATCAATCCATTCAGATTGGCGGTACAGGGCCGGATGGTATTGTGTTGAACCTGAGCAAGGATACACAGCTCATTTCGGCGGAGGGAGAAGAGATTAAACTGGCTGACCTGTCCATCGGTATGGTGGTAAAAGCTGAACACTCCTTGATGATGACCAAAAGTCTGCCTCCACAAACACCAACGTATAAAGTGACTGTCCTGGATACAGCAGCTGAAACAGCAGCGCAGCCTCAAGAACTTTTTGGAACCTCTGGTACGATTGAAAATGTAATTATGAATGACGGCATGGTGTCCCAGATTGAGATTAAAGGTACACGTCTGGCTGAGACTGCACCAGATCATGTCATTTTAAATATCAACAAAGAAACTTCGCTAGTGAACCAGAGAGGCGAAATTGTAAAAGCCGAGCAACTGACTAAAGATGCCAAAGTGATGGGTTTCTATAGCCCGATGCTGACACGCAGCCTGCCTCCAATCGGCACAGTTTGGAAAGTGGTTGTAGAGATTCCGGCAGTTCAGCCCAAAGCCGAGTAAAGGCGGTAGGATGTGCCGATAGGAAGTTAGAATTAGCCTATAGGCAAGTAAGTAGAGTACATGTGGAATGACGCGTAAAGGCTAGAAAAGCTAAAAACCTTTCCCTCCTGTCTTCTGTCAGGGCGTGGAAAGGTTTTTTCAAAAATGAGTAAGTATCAAAACTTCTAAGGTAAGTATTCTAAGTTAAGTATCTGTTATCTGTTATATTTCTTCTGTTTTCCGGATAGAGAAAGTATGATCAAGCCTCATCTGAAGGTTCTATAATTGCCTCAGCCTCAATCTCCACCATTAGCAAAGGATCAATGAGCGCATTGACTTCGACCATCGTAGCTACAGGCTGGATCTGTCCGAAGAATTCGCCATGTGCTTTGCCAACCTCTTCCCACTTCGAAATATCCGTGACAAACATACGTGTTCTAACCACATCGGTCAAGTCTGCACCAAGCTCTTTCAGCGCTTTTTCGATCGTCTCCAAAATAAATCTGGTCTGCACATACGGGTCACCCGCACCCACAACGACGCCATCCTGCATTGCTGTTGTCCCGGCAACCTCTACCCGGTTACCCACACGAATTGCACGGCAATACCCTACTAGCGGTTCCCATGGAGAGCCTGTAAATACCTGCTGTCTGCTCATTTTCCAACCTCGCTTTATGTCATTTCATTATTGGATTAAAGATGAATTATATCAGTCCGTACTCATCTCAATCAACGATTAAAACTTGATTTCAACTTTATTTCCTTTCCTCAAACTCAAAAATCCCCTGAACACTTAACCTTAAGTAAGATTAAGTGTTCAGGGGGACTTGCTTAACGTACAAAGAAAATTAAAGTTTAATATTAGCCTCGTCGAAGTAATCTTCCAAAGTTAAACCACTCTTTACGACATCAGGTGCAAGATCTGCGCCAACATAACGAATGTGCCAAGGCTCATACACGTAACCCGTCTTGCTCTCTTGACCTTTCGGATAACGAATGATAAAGCCATATTCGGCAGCATGTTCATCGAGCCATTTGCCTTCTTTGGATGAACCGAATACTTCTTCCAGTACGTTCCCCACGCTTGGACTCGATACATCTATGGCAAGTCCGGTCTGATGTTCGCTGCGGCCTGGAACGGCACTTACACGGGAAGCATACTCTTCCCCTTTGGTTTTGACATTATTGTTGTAGATGGATACCTGACGCTTGTAAGACCGGTAACCAGACACGGCACGAAGCTCAATCCCGTCTGCTTTGGCACCAGCAAACAGTTTCTCCAGCGCTTCCGCAGCTTCTTTGCGCATATGCCGTTTCTCATGTGGCCCCTCGAAGGAGAACGGTACGTTAGGCTCAACCAGATCACTCGGCTCATAACCTTCCGGCAGACTACGCTGTTTGTTGACAATGACCGTCATAGCCGCAGCATTAGTCACCACCGATTGGGAATCAATCGTGGTCTGCAGAGCGCTGATGCTGCGTTTCTCCATGAGCGGATCTTCTGCTGTTGCACCACCACTTCCATTGTCCGCAGAACCCTGCCCTTCTCCGGTAGATACGCTGCCCGAGCCGTTATCTGTGCCTTCATCGCTACCCGAATTGGTTGTGTTATTGTCTTCCGCATTGCCTTTGCCATCTGAGCCAGATTCATCGGTCAAATGCACGGTTGTGCCATCCGTCCCCTGCTCCGTGTTAGGTGTTCCGTTTGCGTTCTGATTCTCGTTCGCACCGGAACCGCACGCAGCCAGCAAGGCTCCACATATCATAAATGAGGACAGCAGAACCACGATTCGGCGCTGTCTTCCTGTTCCTGATTTCATCATAAAACTCCTATCACCTTAGTAGAATGAATATCTTTTTTTCGTTTTCTCATGGTTACTATGATGTTCCCTGCGACAGTATACCTTAAATGCACGATAAGCTCCACCTGTAAAGAGTTCCTTCTCCCAGTCTCTATGCTGAGATATACCCGTTATACAGCTTGTAGCCTTGATTTCTGTACATTTAATGCAACATCCCAAACTTAGTTAGCTTCAGATGGAAACTGGAAATGAAAGCTCAGCTCTACAAAAAAACAAGCAGGAGCGATCTGGTGATCTCCCCCGCTGTACATGTGTGATGCATCATTTGGTTGCCGGGCTGTCCTTGTGCTTCTGGACAGCCTGCCACATCCGCGCCGCCACGCGCTCGCGGATAAGATCCAGACCGGCTGCTGCAGGCACTCCCGGCAGCAGCGCGGTCAGCTCGGGCAGCGCAGGCGGTTTGCCCGGCTGCGCGAGCCGCACCTCCACGGCGCCGAAGCCCGGCCCCGGCTGGTGCATGGCGCCGTCCGCGGCAGCCTCGGCGATCCACTCGCCCACGGCCGCGCCGCCTTCGCCAGCCCGCGCCTGCGGGCGGCCCGCCGTCTCCGCTGCGCGGCCCGGGCCGCTGGGATCATGGGCAAGTTCCTCTGCCCATGATCCCAGCACGCCGGCGAGCAGCGCTTCGCGCGGCAGGCCGGCGTGCGCCAGCTGCAGCAGCGGCTCGGCCGCGAGGCGCGCAGCAACGGCGCGCTCCGCCGTAGCGGCATGCGCGCAGCCCGCGCGGCCGCAGGTGCACGCCGCTGCAGGCGCTGCGCCGAGCGCGGCCTCGCCTGGCGTGCCAGCAGGCGCCGCCGCGGGCAACAGCCCGGCGAGCTCCTCTGGCGCCGGGCCACCGCGCAGCAGGGCGTACAGCGCCAGCGGGCGCTTGCGCAGCTGCGTCAGCACGGCCTCGCGCTGCGCCTCGCTTAGCTGCGGCAGCGTGCCTGTGACCGTGAACACGCCGGATGCGGCTGTTCCGGTCCGATCTGTATCAGTTGACCCGGGCACCGTCTCTCCCGAATCCTCCGCTGCATTCACCTCTGCTGTCCACACCCCGGGGGACATATGCAGCTCTACGTTCCATTTTTCGCTCATCATCATCCCCCTCTCTTCATTGATCATGCAAACCAACTTTGCCAACAACAAGCCGATTTTGCCTTCATTGCCAAACATTCAAATGTAGTGTGAATAACCTTATCCACTACATACCTCAGTGTTAATCTACAACCAAGTCTCTCCTTGAAGCGAGATCAGACTACGCAGTTCATCGTCTGACATCTCGGTCAGCCAGTTTTCACCCGAACCTACAACCTGCTCGGAGAGAGCTTTCTTGCTCTCAATCAGCTCATCAATTCGTTCTTCCAGTGTACCCTGGCAGATCAACTTGTGTACCTGAACGTTGCGGTTCTGCCCGATGCGGAATACCCGGTCTGTCGCCTGATTCTCCACTGCCGGATTCCACCAGCGATCATAGTGGATGACATGGCTTGCCCGTGTCAGGTTCAGACCCACGCCGCCTGCACGAAGAGACAGGACAAACATAGACGGGCCTTCCCCTTTTTGGAATGTCTCCACCATTTCATCCCGCTGTGACTTGGAAACCCCACCATGCAGGAAGTAAGGCTCTTCCTCATAACGCCGGTTCAGTCTGGAAACCAACAGATCCCCCATCGCAACATACTGGGTAAATATCAAAGCCGATTCTCCATTATCCCGAATAGCATCCAGCAATTCGAGCAATCGTTCCATTTTGCCAGATGCTTCGGCCTTGCCATGCTCCTTCCGGCTGCTGTCCGCCAGAACAGGGTGATCACAGATCTGCTTCAACTTGGTTAGAGAGGACAACACGATCCCTTTACGTGCGATACCGTTCCGTCCATCCAGACCACCCATGAGATCATCCACGACCCGTTGATACAGAATCGCCTGCTCCGGTGTCAGTGAACAATAGGATTTCAGTTCCAGCTTTTCTGGCAAATCTTTGCGAATATCCGGATCACTCTTCAGCCTGCGTAACATAAACGGCGACACCAGTCGATGCAGTTCCCGGAGCGAAGCCGCGTTCTCTTCCGAAGGGGCCAGACCTGTATACCGCTGGCGGAACGAAGAAGATGTACCGAGATATCCCGGATTAAGGAATTGAAAAATAGACCAAAGTTCACTCAACCGGTTCTCTACCGGTGTTCCTGTCATAGCAATGCGATGAGAAGTGGACAGCCGCATAACACTCTGTGCCTGCTTCGTCCGATAATTTTTAATATACTGTGCCTCATCCAGCACAACGGTTGACCAGTGCAACGAAGCCAAATCCGGGCCATCACGGCCAGCCAGATGATAAGTCGTGAGCACAATGTCATGCTTCTGTGCTTCCTCTTCGAAAGCATCTCCATGCAGCCTTTGCCCACCATGATGAATGTACAGTGACAAGTTTGGAGCAAAGCGCTTCAGCTCA
This sequence comes from Paenibacillus polysaccharolyticus, assembly GCF_023714295.1. Taxonomy (GTDB): domain Bacteria; phylum Bacillota; class Bacilli; order Paenibacillales; family Paenibacillaceae; genus Paenibacillus; species Paenibacillus polysaccharolyticus_A. Next base: position 237,279 of record NZ_JAMAUN010000009.1, on the reverse strand, counting down.
CGCTGCCAGTTACCCAGTAGCGAGGTTGGACAGACAATAAGTGTAGGCCATTGAACCTTCGGCGTATCTGTACTTGGATCAACACCGGACTCCTGTGCTTCTTGCAGTGCAGCCTGACGCTCCTCTTCTTTCCGATCCAGCAGACAAGTGATGACCTGAATCGTTTTTCCAAGTCCCATATCATCGGCAAGACATACCCCGAAGCCCAGTTCACCCATGGCAGATAACCACTGAAATCCACGTTCCTGATACGGTCTCAGCTCACCATGCAACTCCGCTGGCACTCGGCGAGGTTCAATGTTACGAAGCACCTGTCCCTCAAGCAGGAAAGCGAGCATGCCTTCGGATTCAGCACCGAAAACAGACATCCCTTTCCAAATCGAATCTTCCCCTTCATCTGCGGCTAGATGCAGCCATTCAGAAAGCGGCATGTATTGTTCTTCTTCTTTTTTCATATATCGAAGCACTTGGCGAATCTCTTTTGTATCCACTTCAATCCATTCCCCGCGAAACATAACATAGGGAACGGTAGATTCAGCCAGTGCGGCAAGTTCCTCTGCCGTAATCGGCTTGCCATCCAGCATCGGCTCTGCTGTAAAGGAAACGAGCTGCTCCATGCCCAGTGTAGACACAGTTCCAGGTTGACGCTCCGGTGCCCCGTTCATCATCTGCAAACGCAGACCTGCACGTCGTTTCCCCGCACGACTCCATCTTGACGGCATTAGAACCGTTACCCCAGCCTTCTGTAACTTGGGAACCGCATGGGTAAGAAATTCAAAAAAGTTCTGCTGCTGTAGCTGTATTCCCTCGGGACGAGCATGCAGCAAAGCCGTTTCCAGTTCTGGTGCCAACTCAGATGCCCGACCGATGGCCATTAGTAACTGCTCTGCCACAGAGGCATAGTAGACTTTTCCCCGATCCAGATCACGCCCCGGATGTGCCCAAATGCTTCGTGCAGGCAACCTAAGGCCCGCTTCTTGATCACTGTCCACCCAGAAACTGATCCCCCAGACGGTCTCCTGCTCTCCCAGCGGTGGCTCTAAACGCAGGACAAGTCTAAATTTCCCTTCCACAGGCGGCATTTCTTCGATACCAAGTGCAGGCATCGTTGTCCCCCCCGCTTCATGGATCGCTTCCACGAAATCCGCCATATCCTCTGTCGGACCTTGTACAGTGACTGGGCGGAATATGGAGATCAGACTGTTCCACCATAGCTCAGATACCGGTGAAGAGCCGCGTCTGAACGATGTCCGGTAACGGGAAAGTTCACTATCCATGCCTTCCAGTTCATTTGTTACCACTGCATGAATGATGCCGCTCATAAATGAAAACAATACCGTCCCTGCCGCTTCCTCACGTGTCTCCGGCTCCGTAGAGGCATAGGCCCCCGGCGCTGACAGCGCAATGGGAGGCATCGATTCAGCAAGGTTTTTAAAACGTTCCTGATCTTCTTCAAGCTGCAAACGAGGACGCCATACCCCTGAGAGAGTTTCCTGTCCCGTTCGCCGTCTTGATCCTGTTTTAGCGGCAAATGCCGCCGCCGGGGCAATGGCCCCTCGTAGCAACAATTCCTGTGTGAACTGTGCTGCTTTGACCCAATAACGCATCTCTTCTCCAGCTTGAATCCCAGCTGCACGTAACATCTGGTCGTCCCACTGCAATAACAGTCTGAAAGCATCCTTCGGCGAGACCGCCAATCCTTCCAGCGTGCGTCCAAGCAACTGCCTCCGCTTTACGTTTTTGGCTTCTGCCGCATTTCGAAGCGGATTCGGCCAGCGCAGTTCGGCAAGACGTAGCGCGGCAGGCTGAAACAGACGACCCCCGTCGCCAAATTGCAGCCTTCGCACCACGTGACTCCATGCATCTACGCGCGGTTCCGATGTTTCACCGGAAAAACAAAAAAATACGTCTCCAAGCCATACTCCATACAGCGATTGCATCATTACAGTCTCCCGTCATCCCTTCGCATTGTTACTCTCCATCATATACGAAAATGGACGGATTTAAAAACCTTTACGTATAAAAAGTGCTGATCACGCTCTTTTTCTGTACAAAAAAATGTCCCTTCTCCATTATTCGGATGAGGAACATTTTGTTTAAACATTTAATGATGCGGGCCGTCAGACGGTCACCATTTTTGATCCGATCAGGATCTGACCAGACTTCCGAGCAGTACATCTAGGTTCAGAATACCCGCGCGGTGATCCGCACAGAACCCGATTTTATCAAAAACACCAAGCATAAAGCGGCGGTGTTCTTCTGCAGGCTCTTCGAAACGATCATACGTCACAACCGAATCTACCATGTCTACAATTAGAGGCACATACCCGTTCTTGTAAGGGACTACGATAATTCGTGTAGATGAGGTATCTTCCTTCTCCGGCATGCCGAGCAATACACGAAGACTCACGACAGAAACTACCTTACCGTACAATGAAGCGAATCCTCTGATCTCTGGACTTCCGAAAGGAACCGTTGTAACCTCTACCATTCTAATAATTTCATGAACCTGATCAATGCGAAGTGCAAAAATTTGATCTCCCACCGAGAAATTAATATATTGCATTACTTCATCCATAATGTCCCCATACCCTCTCATTCCGTAAAATCAGATCATCAACACGCTTTTGGCTGTCGAACTTTAGACGATGAGTCGTTACATGTTGTATCGGTAATTTTGGCGTAATTGTTTAGGCTTTCAACAAGAAGAATCGCAGTTACATCTCTTTCCCCGTTTTCTTTGAAAAATAAGCGATTTAACCCTCAATTCTGTGGATAACTCATTAAATAATTCTTGAACTTTGCTTGGCGTGAATAAAAATATAAAGTTATACCCTATTTGTGGATAAGTTGTGCACATGTTGCTCACAATCTGTGGATATAGACCTTCATTTATGTGGATATTCATAAATTTAATGTGGACATGTTGTGTATTTGTTTGTAAATCTAACGTAAACTTTGTCGTTTTTCGCCTGCTTATCCTCTATTGTGGACATATTGTGGAAAGCCTTTCAATAACAATACTGGATTCCACATTTTCTACCTGTTGTTATTCACATCCCTTTCACCAGCCCAACCAAGAAGGATTTCCGCTGTACGTTCAACCTGAAAAACTGGAAAATAGTGACCATAAGGGATTCCCACTTTTGTACAACCCGCATCTAAACTAGCAGGAAACTGATATTCCCGATCCTTTTCTGCCCAAACAACCAGTCGATCTGCGTCATGTACTCCCTGCTGAAAGCTGCCGAATTCATCCCAAAAGCTTACCGTCTGTTGATGTCCCAAGTGAATCCACCGCAACAAATCTACATGTGCACCCGCTATACGAGGTGAACGGAGATAGGCTTGTACCCTCTCAGCCAGCCTCGTAACGCTGATCTTATCCACCACTTCTTCACCGCTCGCACTAAACACCCGCGCCCAACTGCTCCGGGACTTACTCCGCAGTAATGTCCTCACAACACGCCTAGGCAGATGGAGCACCTGTTTTAAACGTCCATTATTCCCCTCATTCACATTGTCCGCAACAGGCTGGAGTAACGCCAAACGGATATCGGTACGCCCGCTTCGCTTCAACGCTGCCGCTGCAATAGCTGCACCAACAGAGTGACCAACGAGTTTGATGGGACCCTGCACTTCAGATAAGGCTTCTATAAGGGCGTTAACCTGACCTGTAAATGCATCTTTTTCTTGGTGAACAGGTGAACGACCAAATCCTGCGAGATCAACGATCCAGACAGGATTAACCGTAAGTTTCCGCAATTGTGACCCTAATGGAAGCAAATCATCGGCACTTTGCAACAAACCATGCACGATCACCCACGGCTCCCCCTCACCTTCCCAGCCTATACAGGCCAGATTTCCAAGACGTACACGGATATAATCGTTTAGAACATGTTTATGCTCAGCTTCAGCCTTGGACAGAAGCCGGTAATCCAGATCAGCAATAATGAACGGAAGCTGCTCCCGGATATCTGGCCAGGTTCTCCCCATTCGTTGCATCAGCCCCTCGGTCTCCTCTACCGGAAATGTCCTGTCTGTAATAAAGGCCAGTGACTGTGAAGGTATACCGCTGACACGACTTCCACCAAGGCTCATAAGGCGTTGAATCCAGGATAATGGCAATGATCCTGCCGGTCTGGGCACATCCAGTTGCTTTGTGATCAGATGCAGCAATTCCTTCATGTCCGGACTCTCCTCCTTACGGGCGAGCAGTGGATAAGTCCCTCCGAACGGTGCCTCATCCCGGATTAGAAAGACAAGTGTTTCTGCCACCACATCATTCTCCACGAGTGGCAACCAGTACGACGATCCACCAGGTACAACCGGCATAAAACCTTTCTGAACAGCTCCGATAAGCAACCCGATCCCGCCAGTCTGCTCGGTTTCACCTGTTGGGCGTGGCCCGACCACCGTGCTGGGATTTACCACGGACAACGGGTAGTCATACTGTTTTGCATGTGCCCTTATATAAGCATCGGCCTTGAATTTCATCTCTTCATAAGCACTCTCTTGGTTACCGTCATGATTCATTTCAACCCGTTCCTGTTTCTCTTGCTCATTCCCTTGCCCATAAGGGCTCATAAAACCAACCACATGAATGAAATGTCGCAGACTTCCGCCAAGCTTCATCTCCTGAGCCAGCTGAGCAATCTCTCTGGCTCCATGCATAAAGGTTTTTTCTGCTGTCTCTCGTCCCAGCGTAATGTCCATCGTTCCCCCTGCATGAAGAACGACATTCGCCTTCCTGATGCGTTCACGATCTGCTCGAACAAGCCCTAAACCTGTCAAAGATAAATCACCTTCGATAAACGTAATCCGTTCAAAGCCTCTCACACCGTAACTCTCCAGAACTGATCTGGCGCGCCGCTCGGAGCGAACCAGCAGCAGCATATGTATATCTGTTTTCTCCACAATTTGTTTGACTGTTTCCTTTCCAATAAAACCGGTACTACCTGTCATAAACAGAACGGTTTGCTCTAATCTTGCTTCGTTCATCGATATGCCTCCAATTTATCTTGATCTCGTTTATTATCAAACTACACATTAGTACTATTTAGTACTAATTAATTTCAAAAAAAGAGCTTCGTTTAACGAAGCATCTGACAAAACGTACGTGCGGACTGCTCTATAATACCCAGATCACGAGAAGTCCCGGCCAAGATCAGCGAACCTTCAAGTGCTACGACAAATAAGGAAGCTGCCGCCCCCGGCTCAATTCCTTTGCGGAATTCGCCTCGTTCTGCCCCTTGCTGGAACAGCTTCTCCACCATAGGTACAAGTTCACGGAAAAAGATCGAGATGCTTTCCTTCGCCAGGGAAGCACTTTCCGGTGCCTGCATATAAAGAGTGACAAACGGGCATGTACCTTCAAAGTTTCTACTTTCTATACCTGCCGAGAGCAATTCCAGGAAAGAGTTGATCCGTTCCTCCACTCCCCGCTCACACTGACTTAGTAGCAAGTACAGCTCTGATTCATATTGTGCAATCCAGAACTGCACAACCGCCTGAAGCAGTTCCTCCTTATTTTTAAAATGATAATAGATATTGGATTTGGATACGCCACTAACACGCACCACCTCATCCATGCTGACATAAGCATAGCCTTGCCGGAGGAATAACTGCGCAGCAACTTCCACCGCTTTGGTACGGTTAACTGGACTAGAACTTCTGGGACTGGAGCTTCTAGGTTTGGATGGTTTAGAAGATTCAGGAGTCCCTTGATGTGATGTATGGTTATCGTTATTCATAACTAGAACTATATAGTACTATTTTAACAAAAGCAAGCATAGCTGTTTATAAAAGTAGATCAGACGATCATTTTCTGAAAAGTTGTCCACATTTAGATCATATACACACAGGATATCCACATCTAGTATTAAGCCGATGTAAAAGTTTGTTTTTTGGATTTGTAAATGCATTTAGTTATCCACATTTTATAGAAAGTAAACTATGCAACCGTGGAGAACGCAAAGAAGCCAGTTGCAAAAGCTGCAACTGACTTCAAGTAAACATACTTTATTTATTTTTTAAGACTATCCCAGTTTTGCTGCAATGCATCAAGCAATGCTTTTTTATCCGATTTACCTGCAACATATGCTTGGATAGTGCTACCGAACTCTTGTGGAACACCCTCAGGGAAACGGTTGAAGTTCCAGCTTAATGTTTTATTTTCCTGACTATATTTCATGATATCTGTTGCGAGGTCCCCGAGCTCTTCCTCCGATGCCTGAATGGAACTGAAGGCCGGAATGAACTTGAACTCTTTAGTTAAATAGTTTTTACCAATGTCGGAGGTAACGAGCCAGTCCAGAAATTCTTTTGCCTCCGCCTTCACTTGAGAGTTTTTATTCACAACCCAGTAGTTAGGCACGCCTACAAACAGCTTATCATTCGGTTCATTCGTAATCGGCATAGGCAGAATACCCAGATTCAGATCCGGATTGATGCCGTCAATCTGTACTTGTGTCCAGTTTCCTTGTTGCATCATCGCCGCTTCGCCACTAGCAAAAAGAGTTACCTGCGTGTTGTAGTCTGTGGTGAGCGGATTTTTGTTGCTGTATTTGAGCGTCAGGTCAAGCAAGTTGATCCATTCCTCGAAGACTGGGTTACCCGGAATTTTCTCCGTACCCTCGTTCAGACCTTGAATGAATTTTACCGGATCGGCCTGATTCGCAAATGCTACATTGACGTTATGATTCCCGAGCACCCACCACTCCTGATAACCGTTCGAGAACGGTGTAATGCCTGCGTCCTGAAGTTTCTTTGCCGCTTGATCCAGTTGTTCCAATGTTGTTGGGATTTCAGTGATGCCTGCTTTGGCAAACAGATCTTTGTTATAGATAAAACCGTACCCTTCCAGCGCGAGTGGCTGTCCATAGAGCTTTCCGTCTTTAGTCATCGGCTCTTTGGCCACTTCCAGTACATCCTTAGCCCAAGGTTCACTAGATAGGTCTTCGAGATATTCGAGCCAGGTATCGAGTTCACGGTATCCACCGACGTTAAAAATGTCCGGTTGCTCACCTGCGGCAAACTTCGCTTTTAATGCAGCCCCGTAGTCACTGCCACCGCCGACCGTCTGAATGTCCAGCTTCACGCCTGGATGGGAAGACTCATACTCTGCTTTGAGACGATTAAGCGCTTCGGCAATTTCAACTTTGTATTGGAAAATTTTAATCGTTTTGGCGCCACCCGCTGCGTCACCACCACCCGTTTGAGCATCTGTATTCACGGGACTACCGCTTTTGTCCCCGTTTCCGCAACCTGCAAGCATGACTGAAAAAGCAATGAGCATCAGCAATGTTAACTTTGTCATTCTTTTCATAGATACACTCTCCCTGTAAGTAGTTTCAGTTTTACTGCCTGCACCTCTTGCGTACACTTTGCCTCTTACTCCGGCTGTACTTCGTTTGTTTAGAATGACCCTGTCCTTGCTTTTAATTCTTTCGCTTACTATATAGATGAACTAACGCAATTCCTCACAAATGGTATGCGTAGTTGATCACAGATTAATGGTCAAGCAAGCTCTTGTCGCTATGCCTTTGATATCGGTGAGGCCAGTCTTTTTACTCGACCTTTTACAGAAATCCATTCATTGTATCCCTTGTTTTAATCTCGTCTTTAATCTGTCATTTCACGTTCTGCTGCTCTGGCGCATCTGTCCAGGCCCTGCGGGCAGATGCGCCTTTTGCCTACCTCCGTGCGAGGCAGGAGCGGAGGCATCATGATGCGCTGGAGGAGCGGAGCGTTCGCCTTTGAACCTCGGGGGCTTCCTTGCCTCAATCATTCAGGCCCCCGAGGAGCAACAGCGAACGAAAGCGCACATGATGACGGAGCGGCCAGTCCTCGCACTATCCCTTAACGGACCCGGCAGTAATCCCCTGAATGATATACTTCTGCATCAGCAGGAAGAAAATAATGATCGGCATAATCCCAAGTACTAGAGCAGGCAGCGCCAGGTCCCACTGCTTTGTATATTGACCAAACAACGCAAAGGTTGCGATTGGAATAGTGCGCAGATTGGAACTTTGCAGGATCAAGGAAGGCAATAGATAGTCATTCCAGATCCAGAGCGTATTTAGAATGATGACGGTTACATACATCGGTTTCATTAGTGGGAATACGATGCGGAAGAATACCCCATAGGCCGAACTTCCATCGACACGGGCCGCTTCCTCAATCTCTAAGGGAACCGATTTAACGAATCCGTGAAACAGGAAGATGGACATCGGTGCTCCAAACCCGAGATAACAGATAATGAGTCCGCCTAGACTGTCGATCAGTCCCAGATTGCTGGTTACCGTAACAAGCGGGATCATGATAGACTGGAACGGAATCACCATTGCCGCAATAAACAGTCCGAATAATATCCGGTTGAACCGTGTATTGCTGCGAACCATGCGGTACGCGGCCATGGAACTGATCAGCACGAGCAACAGATTGCTGACGATTGTTACAATCAGCGAGTTCATGAGCGCCGATGGAAAGCTAATTTTCTCCCAAGCGTTCGCGTAGTTGCCCCACTGGAACACTTCCGGCCAGGCAGCCGAATTGGTAAGCAGGTCACCAAAGGTTTTAACCGAATTCACAAACAGGAAGTAAAATGGAATCAGGAACAACAATCCGATCAACACCATCACAATCTCGGTAATTACGGTACCAAAGCGATAATTTTTCGTTGTCTCCATCAGGCTTCAACCTCCTTGCTCTTCGTCAAACGAACCTGAACCATGGTAATGATGGCAACGATCACGAAGAATATAAATGCTTTGGCGGTTCCAATTCCGTACCGGTTGTTCACGAAGGCTTCATTGTAAATATTGAGTGCAACCGATTCGGTTGAACCAAACGGGCCACCCTTGGTGAGTGACAAGTTGAGATCGAACATTTTGAACGACCAAGAGATCGCCAGAAACAGACAGATGGTTACACCAGGCATAATGAGTGGTAAAATAATGCTCCGTAGCACTTGTCCGCGGCTGGCTCCGTCAATCTCGGCAGCTTCCAGCAGATCAGGTGAGACATTCGTTAAGGATGAGATGTAGATGACCATCAGGTAACCTGCGGTCTGCCATACAAACACGATGACAATTCCCCAGAAGGCCGTCGGCTCATCTCCCAGCCACGGGAGGTTAAAGAAGGACCAGCCCGTCACGTCGCCTACTGCTGAAAACCCTTTCACAAATATGAATTGCCAGATAAACCCGAGTAACAATCCACCGATTACGTTAGGCATAAAAAAGATCGTACGCAGAATATTTCTCGTCTTGAGCGGTTTGGTCAGGAAGTAGGCCAAGAAAAAACCGATGACATTGGTGAGGATCACCCCTACAACGGTGAAGCGTACTGTGAACCAGAATGCATTCTGGAACTTGGGATCGTTTGCAAAAATATGCACGAAGTTATCCAGTCCAACCCAGTTAATGCTGGCAGATACTCCGTTCCAATCCGTAAAGGAATACATCATGCCAAGCAGGAAAGGGACCACGATGATGAGAATAAAAAATACAACGGAGGGACCCACGAACACAAGCTGCTGTAACAGCTGTGAAGATTTGCGATGCTTCATATCGTTCTCCCCTTCTATAGATGGATGATATTGGTCTCTTTTTCTATTAAACTCCAAAATCGTGAAGGGAAACACCGACACTCGTGAACAGTTGGGTGTAAAATATTGTCCTCTCTTGACGAGTCACCAGAAGGGGTGTACTGATGTCCAAATACTACAGTATCCGCACCAAGCTCATCGCCTTTATGCTAATCGCAACGACGATTCCGCTACTGGCATCGATCAGTATGACCTTTATTCAGACGAAAACAGCCCTGCGAGAACAGGCACTGGAAGAGAATAAACGTCTTATTTATCAGGCTTCAACCAATCTCAACAATTACGTCGATAACGTAGCACGAGCTTCACTCGCCGTATACAACGATCCTAATTTCTTGCGGAATCTGGCTAAATTGCCGGGGGATTATCGGGCTGTTGCTGAGGTGTATACAACGTTACAAACGATCAGAGCCGCTGTACCGGATGTGTTTCAGCTCTATCTGCATTCTTTTGTATCCAACCAATCCACCTTGATTACGAACCCTTTCCCAAAACGGGAGGAACGCAAGCAAGCTTATTCCGATTCATTGCACGGTAAAACAGGGGAAGTAGGATCGGATATTTGGGTAGAATCTGCACATATGAGTCATACCTATGGTTTCAAGGCGGCCTCTCCTGATGATTCACCAAGAACGGTGATTACCTTGCATCGGATCATTCGGGATATCCCCTCCCCTGAACGGCTGGGCGTTCTAGCCATCGATCTCAACATGAACAGCATTGCTGCGATCTGTAGCAGACTGTATGATCCTGCTAAAGAGCAGATCTATGTGGTCGATGGGCAGAACCGGATTGTTTATCAAGGACGTACCGAGGTACAAGCGGCCAATAAGGCTGGTCATCTGCAGCAAGTGGCAGAAAACGCATTGCAAGATGGACGAACCCTTGCGGGTTCGGCTCGTAACGCTGCTGGACATTTTGAACAAGATCACTCCATGTATGTGTATCAGCAGCTAGGAAGCAACTACGCAGATTGGACCATTGTGAAGGAAATTCCCAATGAAACGTTATATGCGAGAGCGACCGCGTTAACCTGGAACAATGCGATGATTGCTATTGCAGCCTTAATCCTCGTGATCGTGGCAACGTTATTCATTTCTATCCGTATTACAGGTCCGCTCAGGCAACTTATGCGATACATGAATCAGATTCAAGCAGGCCGCCTCCATGTGGATATCCGCCTGTCGAGCCATGATGAATTCGGGGTACTTGCGAGGCATTTCCGGGATATGATGGATACTGTGAATAACTTGATCTTGCGAGAGTACCAGCTTGAACTTGCGAACAAGACGAACCAGCTCAAAGCATTGCAAGCACAGATTCACCCCCATTTTCTATATAACACCTTACAATCCATTGGCACTCTGGCATTACAACAACAAGGAAAACGAGCGTATACGCTACTCTCTTCCCTGTCCAAAATGCTGCGCTACAGCATGCGGGACCAGACCTGCGTAACCCTACGCGAGGAAACAGAGCATGCTAGGCTGTATCTGGAGCTACAGCAGGAACGTTTTGGTGAACGTCTGGAGGTACACATGGATTTTGCAGAGGATACATTATCTGTTCGGATGCCTCGTATGACATTGCAACCATTGATTGAGAACTATTTTAAACACGGAGCCGATGTACAGCCAGGAAAAGGCTATATCTCCATCATTAGTCGCCGGGTTGACGAGCACTGGATTGAGATCGAATTGATCAACAACGGTCCAGTTATTCCTGAAGATAAGCTAATTGAGATACGTGAATGGCTACACCCCCAAGAGACAGAATCTACACTGTCTTCTCCGGATTCTGTCATGTCCGAATCCATAGGCCTTCGCAATGTAGTACGCAGACTTGCACTTAACGCTCATCCCGGCATGCCTGCCAGGATCGAAATCGATAATTTGGAAGCAGGCGGTGTAAAACTTCAAGTCAAACTATACGCGGGAGAGTGAACAACATGAAAGCACTTCTTGTGGATGATGAACAGCATGTCCGCCATGCGATCCAGCTCCTTGGTCATTGGGATGACCTGGGGATTGATGTCTTGCTGGAAGCAGCGGACGGAAACGAAGCGATCGAGGCAATTACATCGCATCAACCTGAGATCATACTGAGCGATATGCGAATGCCCGGCAAGGATGGAATGGCATTGCTTGAATGGATCTCAACTCATGCTCCACATTGTAAAGTCATTGTTATTAGCGGATATGACGATTTTGAACTGGTAAGGCATGCAATAAGGCATGGGGGCATGGACTACCTGCTGAAACCCGTCGAAGCAGACGAACTGAATGCCTCCTTGATGAAGGCAGTGAAATCTTGGGAAGAGGAGCATACCTTACGCACAGAGTCCACCAAACAATCCATCGTGGTGAATCGCATGCGCCCGCATTATCAGGATCGCCTGCTCACCGAGCTGGCCATTGGCAGAGGTAACACTTCCGCACATATTCAGCGATTACAGGAAGAATTGAATCTCCCCCGCCTTATTCCGATGTGTTGTGTGGCTGTCACCAGTCTGTCTCATCTGGATGCGGATTGTTTAGCGAAATATCGCAGTCAGCCAGATCTGCTCGTATTCTCCGTGCTTAACATCTGTGCGGAGATGATGCGCACACCAGATGAAGGCGTCACCTTTCGTCAGCTCAACCAGCCGGATGAAATTGTTCTGTTGCATTGGGGGGGACCGTCCTCACTGGTACGCATCCTGGACAGCATTAACGATGGATTGGAGCAGACGATTCAGCGCAGGCTTCATTTTGGGATATCTACTTGTGAAAATTACCCTGCCGGTATTTCGGGAGCCTATCTGGATGCCAGCTCCAAATTGTGGCGACGCAACACCATTTTTACGCAGCAGCGTATTCACTCTACCCTTGAATCTTCAAGCAGGAATAAGGGTCAACGTTTGACTGCTTTTGAAGAGCCTATGCGTATAGCAGCCTTGAGTTGTTATGCTGCCAGTGTAACCGATACCGTCACAACGTGGCTTGAGCCGTTTACCAAGCTGGAGGTGATCAGTGCAGAGCAACTGCAACAATGGATGCAAGAGCTGGAATGGATGCTCAGCCGTTGGCTAGATGATGCCGATGGTCAGCTCTCCCCCGAGGAAGAAAGTGCCGAGGATCAATTTCCTCCTTTTGCCGAATTGCCTTTCGACTCAGAAGGTCTGCTTTCTTTCCCGCTCCTTCGTTCTCTTCTAGAGCAACGATTGCTTGCAGCGGGCAAAGCACTTACAGCTCAGCGGCATGCCGACCCTGATCCAATGCGTGAAATTGCTCGCTATATGGAAGTCCATTATCAAGAGGACTTGTCATTGCAACAGATTGCTGCACGCTTTTATCTGAGCAGGGAGTACATTTCTCGTAAATTCAAACAGCAGTTTGGGTTGAACTGGTCAGAATATCTCGGCAAGCTACGGATTAACAATGCCAAGCTCCTGCTACAGAATCCATCCCTGCGTATTGCAAAAGTCTCGGAAATGGTCGGTTTTCAGGATGAGAAGTATTTCAGCAAAGTATTTAAAAAGATAGAAGGGTTAACCCCTGCCGAATATCGTAAAACCATCCTACAAACAGGTTCATAACAAATGTGTTTCGATTCCAGAAAAAGAGGACTTCTCGATATGGCCTGTCAGAAGTCCTCTTTATGCCTTACGTATACATCAATGCATGTTTAGTCAGGATGGCTTACTCGCTCTCTTTTTTCTAAAGTATATCATTCGAAAGACTGCTCCTATTGCAAAAACGGTCATAAACACATTCGGACGGGAGATATGGTTACCGATCTCTCATAATCACACCAGGTACAAGCCGGATATAGATTAGCTCTCCTGCCAGCTCCACCATCGTCTGCGTGACAATCACCGCTGCCGCAATCGTTGCCCACTCTGGTGAGAGGGACAGTGCCAAGGGCAATACAACCAACGAGTTACGGGTTGCAGCACTAAAGATCAAAGTTCGTCCAGCACCCGTCCCGAGTCGGAAAAATTTTACAATAACTCTTGATATCCAGGGCATAATAATGAGGAACGCAACGTAGATCGGAATAACATTCAAGATGATCGTCAGATCACTGTAAACCTTGCCAATCTGGGAAGCTACAACGACAACCAGCACTAGTGCCATCATCGGAACCGGGAGCCAAGCCGTGGCATGAAGCAGCCGCTGCGCGCTCACACCTTTTTTGGACCATGCTTGCGTCATCACTGCGAGCAACAGCGGAACAACAATCAGCAGCAAGAAAGCCTCGACAAACGGTCCTGCCTTCATTACTGCAGCTACATCACTGCCCATGAACAACCACAGATACACGGGAAGTAACAGCATTTGAACTACGAACAGCAGCGGAGTTGCTGCCAGCATCAGCTTCTCGTTCCCCCGTCCCAGCTGTGTAAACACGATGACATAATCGATACAAGGGGTTAACAAGACTAGATAGACCCCCATCAACACACCAAGCGATTGCGGAAAAACTAGTGTAAGTAGCCAAACTACAATAGGAACAGCAATAAAATTCGCGATGAGCAGCGCAGCCATAAAATGCAGATTGGACCAGGATGCTCGAATCTCCATAAACGGAATCTGCACAAACATGCTATAGAGAAGCACAGCAAGAACGGGTGACACCGCATCATGCAGTAGATTCCCCCAAGCCGGAGCGGCTAGCCCAATCCATGCACCTGCAAATAGAGCCATCACATAGAACCAAGTCTGTTGTCTCTCCATTGTTTCTCTTGTTAACATCTCTTTCCCCCTATTGTCGAAAAAGCTCATAAGGACATATTCACTCCTGCATCTGCGTACATTGGGACAGAGTACAACTCCGTTCCAATAAGCTAGATCAAGCGGAGGTTTTCGGAAGGTCACGTTCTCTAATTTTAAGCACGGGTTATTAAAACAAGTCTTTAATGGGTATATTCATTGTAGACTGACCCACGGTTCATTACATTTGTTAAACCAAGGAGGAAACGTCATGTCCCGTAACAATCCGTACAAGTGGTTAAACGCCCTCGGTTTTATTGCTGTTATTATTGTAAATTATCTCTCCAATGCGCTGCCCATTGGCGGCAAGACCAACAAGGAAGTTTCGGATATGTACCCTGTACTACTGACACCTTCGGGTTATGCCTTTGCGATATGGGGTCTGATCTACCTGCTTCTCGCAGGATTTATCATCTATCAGTTCATCCCTGCCTCCTGGAAAAATAATTCGATTACGCGTCTCGGATACTGGTTTCTCGCCAGCTGCGCCTTCAATGTCGCATGGATTTTCGCTTTTCAAAATCTCAAGACTGGACTCGCGCTACTGATCATCGTATTGTTGTTGCTTACTCTGATTATGCTGTACGTCAAAACACGTGCGATCACTATGCCAACCACGGCTGAAATCTGGCTAGTCAAACTGCCATTCAGCATCTATCTCGGATGGGTTAGCGTAGCAACCATCGTTAACACAGCCGTTTATTTATACAAAATCGGATGGGATGGATTCGGCATCAGTGAAACGGCATGGACGATCATTATGCTGATCGTTGGTATGGTTCTGGCGGTGCTTGTCAGCTTCCGGTACCGTGACAGTGTGTATCCGCTCGTATTCACTTGGGCTTATATCGCTATTGCTCTCAAACAAAAGGATGTCATCTCTGTCTACTATACGGGGATTATTATTGCCATCGTTCTGGCGATCTACGCCGTGTGGCTGTTCCTTGCGCGCAATCAAGACCGCGATTAAGTACCTTTTCCTATCAGTATAACTAAAGATGGTTTACACAGACACTTCGATGCCAGAATAACCTTCCAATCGCTGTTATCCCCAGATTTTTTTGATTCCCTTTTTTGAAGGGAAAATCCGGTGATAAGCGTATGCTTCCGAAGTAGCTTTCTTGCCAGAAAGCTTTTAGGCGAACGCTTCGCTTTTCCAGGTCTTTTCTGTCCTCTCCGTTATCGTGTAAATGAATCATTCAACTGATATAGTATAAAATAAACCGAACGTAAAAAGCCGATTTTGGTCAAACGACCTTAATCGGCTTGTTGCTGTAATTGTATACACCACAGGATTCAATCGCTCATCCTGTGGCAAGGCTGAAATATGATCCTATTTCAGCGCAATCACTTCAATCTCAACCAGTGCATCCTTCGGCAAACGCGCAACTTCCACAGCGCTGCGTGCAGGATAAGGCTGCGCAAAGAAGCTGCTATATACTTCGTTGACAGGAACAAAGTCATTCATATCTTTCAGGAACACCGTTGTTTTCACCACTTTATCCATGCTTGTGCCTGCTGCTTCGAGAATTGCTTTAACATTACTGAGAGACAGGCGAGTCTGTTCCTGTACATCCGCACCAAATTCACCGGTTTGCGGATTAAGGCCAAGCTGACCAGACGTGTAGATGAAATCACCAGCATCTACGGCCTGACTGTATGGACCAATGGCGCCTGGCGCCTGCTCGGTCGAGATTGCTTTTTTCATTCGACAGGTACTCCTTTGCGTTCGCTGCCTTGCCACGACATGGAGACAAGGCATGCTTTTATTTTTAAAACCTATTATACCACGCACCCGTTCTGACAAGAAACGCTTATCCACTGCGTCCTGCAAGTCTTAAGCGTCCTGCACCCCAAGCGCATGAATCACTTCATTGGGATAAACATGATTGCCCTTCGTCTGTACCATTGCGACATTTCTCATCGCTTGAGCAATCGTTGACGCTGGAATGGCCCGATATTTGTCTAAACGGCCTTTCATCCAGCGATCCAGAAAAGTCATCACATGTGCAGCGAATTGTTCACCCGCACGTTTCTCGCCTCGATCCCCCAGAATAAGAGATGGACGAAAAATGTGTAAGGCACGGAACCCGATACTCGAAAGTGCATCCTCCATCTCACCCTTGGTCCGACTATAAAACACACGCGAATCCGCATTCGCTCCCATCGAGGAAATCGCTAGCATCTGCTCCACACCATGCTGCTTTGCCAGCGTCGCTGCGCGAACCGGATAGTGATAATCCACTTCACGGAAGTTCTCCTGACTGCCTGCTTTCTTGATCGTCGTACCCAGACAGCAATACAGGTCATCGATTCCTTCAAACAAATGCCCTTGACCCTCAAGCTGTTCCCAGTCTACAACGTATTGCTTCAGTGCGGGATGTTCCAGATCAAGTCTTCGTCTGACCAGAATGCGAACCTCGCTGTATGCGGGGTGCCCGAGCAGATTGTGAACCAAAAGCCCACCCACCAGTCCGGTAGCCCCGATCACCATCGCTTTGCGTTCAGGATGATGCATCTCTCCAACCACCCCAATCTATTCATATATAGCTGAGTATTATATCAAAGAACATCGTAATCAGCTTTTTTTGTTGTTATTTTAAAAGAATCCGACGTCCCAAAGTAAACGTAAGCAGCAACATCACTGCACCAACCGTAACTTGGAATCCGTAAGTGGATATCCAGACCATCGCTTCGGAGAGAGTCTCCATCTTCTCGTACAGCCAGCCTCCAATCAGCGGGCCAATAAACGATGTTACGCCAGTCAAAGCTGAATAAACGGCTATAAACATCGGTCTTTCACTTTTCGGTGTGTCGCCAATCGTAAAATTAAACGCGAGCTGGTTGAAACCGCCAACACCAATCCCAAGAAAAATGTGGGACAGGAACAACGCAACCAGTACCGGAGCAAAGGACATCAACCCCCACGACAGGCAGGACAAGGCGATGACGGGCAACGTCCAGAATAACAGCGTTTTGTTGCTGTATCTGGCATTCAGGTTGCCCCAAATATAGAATCCTCCCATCATTACTAGTGTTTGCACAACCGTGATCAGTGAGACCATCTGATAGCTGACTTTCAGCAGATCGAGCATAACGTAAGAATAGAGAGGAACAATTAATGTCTGGATCAATAGCCATGCCGCCAGAAAAATAGTCGCCTTCAGAAAAACCCGATCCTGAAACGGTTTGATAAACATCCGTGAGAACGACTTTTCGGTCGACCGTTCAAAGGGCAGATCCGGATAAAAGAAATAAATGACCGTATTGGCGATGGCACAGATCCATACGGGAATAAACAAAATCAGAAAACCGGTCTCTCCCGGATAACGATCCAGCAAAATCCCGCCGCCAAATAAACAAACGCTTCCAAGTGCGTTCAGAATCGTATTTCGTATCCCGAAATATCGTCCCCTTACCTTGGCAGGCACGATATCCCCAATCAGGGATGTCCAGATCATACCGCCAATGGTATTACATATGAAAGCGATTGTATATAAGCCAATAAAAACACTGACCCACCATTCCTTAGGGAAAATGAACGGAATTAATCCCGTTGCACTCCACAGAATACGGTGACCTCCGACGAACAGCAAAAGCGCGCGCTTACGGCTCCGAATACGTTGCATCCAGTATGCTGCGCCGATCTGCGCGATGTTTACAAACGTGGTAATCGCGAGCACAAAGCCAATATGTCTCGACCCGGCCCCAAGGTACAGCAAAAACCCGGTTAGAAATGGACCACCCAGCAACGTTTGCAAAATAATTGCCGGTACGCCCTCCCATGTTGCAATTGATAAATTCGTGCGTTGTGTCGAACCCTTGCGCCGTGGCTTGCCTATGAACGAAGAGGGGTTCATCTTGACCATCTTCTGAATGGGGATACACTCCTTAGACCGGGTAAATCTTTTTCCGGTCGATGCTAGTTGTCACCCCAAATTCTACTCACGGCGCAGAGGTTGTCAACTCATTTTTTCACGGTGAGCGGAAGCCATAGATGGAAGATACTTCCCCTGCCCGCAGCACTCTCAAGTTTGATGGATCCACCCAGCAATCTCGCCAGATCTCTGCTGATCGAGAGACCAAGTCCCGTTCCACCAAATTTACGGCTAATCGAACCATCAGCTTGCTGAAATGCTTCAAATATAGAATGATGCTTGTCCTCCGGAATGCCGATCCCTGTATCCTGAACCGAAAAAACAAGCCACTGACTTACCATATCTGCTTGTTTAGTCTGTTTCGTACTCACCGTCAGAGTGACCCTCCCTTTCGGAGTAAACTTGATGGCATTGGACATTAAATTTCGCAAAATCTGTTGCACACGCTGCGGATCGGACCAGATTGTATCTGGCAGTCCTTTTTGTTTCTCCAGCACCAGCTCAATTCCTTTTTTGTCAGCAATGAGCCCGAAATGATTCATAGCATCTTCAACCAGCTGGCTTAGACTGATATCCTCAAGCACAATATCTAAGCGGCCGGCTTCGACTTTAGATAAATCTAGAATGTCGTTAATCAGTCTCAGAAGCTCTTGTCCGGATTGATCAATCATGCCCGCGAAACGTACAATCTCCTCCTGCTCCATCGTATCCGCATTCTCACTAATCATCTGGGCAAAATTAATCACACTGTTCAGTGGTGTGCGCAGTTCATGTGACATATTCGCCAGAAACTCGGACTTGTACTGTGAGGCAATCGTCAATTGTTTGGCTCGTTCTTCCAGTACAATTTGCGCTTTCTGCAACTCTTCCTTCTGCACAGATAAAAGCCGATTCGTACTCTGGATCAACAGGATTCGATTTTGTTCATTCTGAAAATCCCGTAATATGAACGCAAATATAAGACTAAGCAAGATTCCGCTAGGAAGCGTATAAGGCATGATGTGGGAGAAGAAATATGCGGTAGGAATGACACCTACTAAGGCGATGTTCACACTGTTGACAACATTAACAATCACCGTAACGATGATGCCTTTGACAATCAGCCTGTAGTTGCTGCGCCGCATCCAAATATTGAGGCCCGCGCAGAGCAATCCAAGAAGAGACATATTAATTACCGCGGCGACAGTTGCATCGGTGATACCAAAGGTCAGCCTAGACAGGCCGATACCCACACCTATAATTATGACACTATAGGGTTGCCTGTATGACAGAACCGCAACAATTAGAGGTACATAACGAAGATCAAAAACGACTTCATCATTCAGCTGAAATCCAAACACCGTGCTGATCCAGCCTGCAAATATAAGCACTAGCACGGAACAGACCTGTTTCACTCTGGAAGAGGCGCGTATAACGATATATTTATAGAAGACACTTGCAAGATAAGCAATCGTAATAAGCATCCCCATATTGAGTACGAACATTTTCGAAAATTGCATGTATTCACTCCTGTTGTTCGACGTTATAACCCACGTGCTTATATCGTTCGTCTTTGTACATCATATCATGCTAGACCCACCTCCGTATGGAAACATCGCCAAAAAGAAACAAAAAAATACACAAAATCAAGATTCAATTTGTGTGTAAGACGTAGTAAAATATATTGTTGTTTCATTTTTTATATTTATCGCTAAAATCATGTTTCCTTGAAACATGATGAAAGGAGATTTACAGCTGTGCAATTGTTAAAAGACACATCCTACTGGCTGTCGCTTAGTCTGATGTTATCCCTGGCTGTCATGGGACTTTTCTATGATATTCTGAACAATCCGGGTCGTGGATATGTTATCCTAAATTCTCCAATTGACCAGATGCTTCCTTTTATACCCGCAATGTCGATTCCCTATCTGGGATGGTACCCGTTTGTATTCGGCGTGCTGGCCTACCTGTGTGCCAAGGATCGGCTTATGTATTATCGGGTCTTGTTATCCATGAACATCTGTGTCTGGATCTGTTACCTGATCTACTTCAACTTCCAAACGATGGTACCGCGTCCGGAATTAACTGGCTCTGGCTTGGGTACAGTCGTCATCGGATGGCTCTACAGCCAGGATCGTCCTTATAACTGTTTTCCCAGTATTCACGCCCTGCACTCTTATCTGGTGATGCGTGCCGTTCTATCGGTTTCAACCATCCATAAATCCGTCAAGGTGGCGGTAGTTGCCGGTGCATCCCTGATTATCATCTCTACACTGCTCATCAAGCAACATGTTATTTACGACGCACTGAGTGCAATTATTCTTGGTGAGTGTATCTTCACGATCATTACTGGACTATCCCTTTATCGACGTCGCAGAAAAGAGTCCAAATGGACTGAGGGGATCAACTGACCCCCTCTTCTGGCTTTTGACCCAGCTGCTTCTGCCGCCTCCACTCGTCTATAAACAAACCTGCATAATAGGGGTCCCACTGGGTCCCCTTTCCTTCTTCCAGAATCATAAGTGCTTTCTCATCACTCATCCCATTCCGGTACGGCCGGTCTGACGTCATCGCATCAAAAGCATCTGCTACCGCGATAATACGGCCAAACAGGGGAATCTCTTCTCCTGCCATGCCATCCGGGTAACCTTTGCCGTCATACCTCTCATGATGGGATCGCACCCCAGGTAGGAAGTCTGCCATGGCATCCACAGGTTCAATCTGAAGTAAAATACTCTCTCCTAATACAGGATGCGTACGTATGATTGCAAATTCCTCATCACTGAGCTTACCGTCTTTGAGTAACACCTCGTCAGGTATACCAATTTTCCCGATATCATGGAGTAGCGCAGATTTGTATAATAAGTCAGCCTGTTCATCATTCATGCCGCTGAGCCTACCGATCAGAATAGAATACTCCGCGACACGCATAGAGTGCCCCGCTGTATATTTATCCCGGGCATCCAGTGCGGCCGCAAGCAGGGAGAAGTAACTTTGCAGCAGTTGCCGATTGCGTTCCTGTCTCATTTCCAACCGACTAATCATCATATTGAACCCCGAAATTAATTGCGAGAATTCATCTGAATACAAATCCGGCGTCCTTCTGCCGAACTCGCCGCCCTGAATCCGGTTCATCTCTTGTGTCAATTCCGCCACCGGATCACGGACATCCCGAATTAACAGCCAACTGCCCACCATGGAGAATCCTGCGCCCAAGATGACGATGAGTACACCCCAAAACGTATATTCTTTTGCAAACACCGGGTCTATGTACTGGAGCCGAATATAGGTAGCCAGAAAAAATAAACTTAACGGAAATAAACCGATAAGCGCAGTACTGGTCTGAAACTTCCGCTGTATTGAGATCAAGATGCGTCCGCCAAGCGAAGGCTCCATTCCGTACAACATTTTGCCTCTACGGCGAACTTCAAGAAGCAGTGGCCTCACTGTTCTCACCGTAAGATAATATTCAACCAGGGCATGCATGATCGCAATCAAGAATGCACACACCGCCGCAACGATAACATATCCGTATGGGATTTCAAGCCAGCCTGTGGAGATCATCCACAATGTGAGTCCAGCCGCGGGTAGGGAGAAACCCAGCATATGTGGTCCAATAATGCGATATATGGTCTGTCCCGGAAAGCGGTGAATTCGTTCATACATCTGATTTAGTTCAGTCATTTCATGATGCTCGGCAGCGAAAAATTGCCCTATTGGACCCAATTGAGCCCACAATGTTATCAACTCCGCAACCAGCATAAACAGAATCGATATGAGCACAATGAAAATCAATCGAACATATTGAATATTGGGTATCTGCAAGGTGGATATCATGACCACGGAACCCACAACAAAGACGGCTGATAATGAACCAATTAGATAATTGCGTAGCAGACGGAAGATAAATGCACGATATACTTCCAATCCAATCCCTCGCTCTCTATGTCTAACCCGTTCTGCCCTGATAAAAAAGGGAGAATAAGGATGTTTTCTCCTATATATTTATCGGTTATTCCCACTAAAAAAATTAATAAAATTCGTTGAATAGTAATGCAATGTTCTGCTTGGCTGTCTTCGGGGATTGCTTCATAAAAAGGCCGCTCCCTAAGGGAGCGGCCTTTTTATGAAGGTTTCGTTACATATATTCCATTGAAACTCCTTTTGGTAATTTTGGCTTCTAGCTCGTTTTCATTTTAGCCGCCAAAATCATTGTGCCGCGTGGTTGGTCCCCCAGGGCATCCGGTTCAAGCGTAATCGCTACGGTGTCATAATCGTTCGCGGAATCCAGCGTGTAATACACCGCACCCGTACCGTCGTGACTTAGGAACGTACCCGCATTCTTAGGGGTATCTCCTTTGATCAGCCATACCTGAAACGCCTGATTGCCTTCAAGTGCAGGCAGTTTCTCTGCCTGTACCACGAGGTGTGTGCCTTTGCTATCGATCACAATGGTCGCCAGACCTTGTGCAACAATATCTTGCGTTGCCGGGCTCAGCTTGACGGCTTCGCCCGTTTGCATGCCCTGCGCCGGTGCAAGCGCTGAGACGAGCTGCTCTTGCAGCTGAGCATTCTGCGCTTGCGCCTGAGTCAGCTGCTCCTGCGCAGCCGATACGCCTTCGGCTTGCTGCGTCAGCGAGTCGATGCGGCCTTGCAGCTGCGCCGCGTACACGCCGAGCACCAGCGCCGCTGCCGCGAGGCCCGCACTGGCTGCGCGCCAAGCGCGGCCACCGCGCGCACGCGCGCGCGTTTGTGGCTGCCCCAGCTGCGCCTGGGCAGCCTCTTCAGCCCGGGCCGCGGGCACCGCCGCTGGCGGCAAGCCAGGCCCGGGCTGCGCCGCACGCTCATGCTGCGGCGCCAGGTCTTCCTGAAGCACCGCGGATGCGGGTGCTTCAGGTTGCTGCGCAGGAGTCGCTGCCGGCGTCGCGCCGGTGCTCTCCTGCGCCTGAGCGAGCACGCTGCCCAGCACGCGTGCCCGCATGCCCGGCGGCAGTGCCACAGGATCCGCCGCAAGTGGCAGGAAGCCGGTTACTTCCTGCAATTCCCTTACCTCCTGACGACAAGCTTCGCAATTCGACATATGCGCTTCGAATGCCGCCACTTCCTCTGCTTCCAGTCCACCCAGCACATACATCGGTGCCAGATCAGACCACTCCTCATGTCGTTCTATCATGGATGTATGCCCTCCCTTCCCGCGTCCGGATGCAATTCAGTATCAGCAAGTAGCTTCTGAAGCTGACGCATGGCAAGCCTGACACGGCTCTTGACTGTACCCAGCGGAATCCCGAATCGGCTGGATACCTCTTGTTGCGTTAAGCCTGCATAATATATCGATTCAATTACTTGCTTCTGGTCATCATTCAATTGGGTCAACGCTTGTTTAATGCGCTTGCCTTCCCATTTGCGCTGGACCTCTTCTTCTGTATTTGTATATTCGTCAGCATATGCCGCCAGTGTCTCATGCTCAACTGAAGTGGTTGCTGCTCCTTTCGATCTCCGCCTCAGCATGTCCACCGCGATGTTGCGCGTAATCGCAAACATCCACGTGGTCAGCTTCCCCTGTGAGGCATCAAATCGTTCCGCTTTATTCCAGATGCGCAGAAAAAGCTCCTGCACGGTCTCCTCTGCTGTCATCGAATCACCAACAATTCGGTAGGCAAAAGAATAGACGGCCCGTTCATATCGGTCATATAGCAGTTCCAGTGCAGAAGCATCACGTTCTGCAATTCGTTGCATCAACCTGCTGTCCTCTATCGATTCAGTCATCCGAGGGCCCCTTTCTGTATCTTCCCTCATATTATAACCTACGCAGAAACGTTTGAAGAGGATTACCCCTAATAACATTTTTTTGAGATATTTTTTCTGAAAACATTTTTTCTTTCTTTCATAAATATAATACTCATGAATAATATTAGCCTTACTTGCAATCTTTCTTTGAGCAGATACTTCAGGCTAAGTTAAAGGACTATACTGGTGCCTAAAGAGGTATCCTTCCTTTTTATTGCAATTAATTACAGACTGTGGTATGATATAAAAGTTGTATAAACAACCTCATATGATTTTCTGTCTTCTTTTTAACCCCGGAATATTTTCTTCATGCTGCGACCGCAGCGAATATGCTAACTAACCTATGAAGATTGACGAACCTGAATCACAATAACCCGGTAGACAAAGGGTTTACAAGATGTTCCCATTCACACTGGCGCGGTCATCGGAGCCGCAAGGACAAAAGAGAGGTAGGGCTTTTGTTGTTTTGGATATCATTTATTCTTGAGAAGATTGAAAACATACATCAAGCACCCGGAATTGGGTTCCGGGTGCTTTTCTATATCCAATTTTCTTTATCGCTTTTGGAGAAAACCGGCACACGTTCCCCGCTCCCTGGATAAAGCACGCCTTAAAAAAAGATAACCCCGGCTTACTGCCGGAGTTAACACATTAATGATTCCGTTATATTCTTTCGAGAAAGACTCTTATAAGAAACGAATCTGTAATCGAATGAATCCAGTCAGGTTTTCCGATTGGCCCGATGTTGCAGTTCACGCTTGAACTGCGCCTCTCAGCAGAGGTTTTAAATAAACATGGTTTTGGATATGATTACGAGCAGAATGAATAAAACAAGAATGGTTCCCATGGAACTCCAGACGCCTCCACCATAGGCAGGTGCACAACCATGGTGGTATCCCTGCACCATCGGTGCTTGATTTGGCTGGTAGCCATAAGGCATTGTTCCGTAATTGTACATGTCTTGACCTGGATATTGGTAACCGTACATATGTTCATGCCCTCCTTGTTGTCCGTAAACTTGCCCCTGTCCGTTCGGTGAGTTCGGTTTAACTTCGCTCATCGTCATGCCTCCTTAACGTTTGCCTACACCTTAAGCTATGTATTTGCCCTATACGGCGACCGGGCTATGGCCCCCATAATCTCAAAATGGGCGTTTAACCCCTGACCCTTATCTTTATTCACATTTCTTCTCCTTCTCCCGTTACAACATTTAGTAGCCTAAACTCTCTTCCCTTGCTCAACGTAGCTTGTCCAATCTCATAAAACCCTGCCGGTTACCCGGCAGAGCACGACACATTACACCCAGAACGACTTAGTGATGATCACGAGCAGAATGAACAACACCAGGATTGCTCCAGTGGAAGTCCAGCCGCCGTATCCCATTCCTCCTACTTCACCCATCTTAATCCCTCCCCTACGTGCGAATTTTACTATAACCGTTTATTAGATCAGGAATGCTTTAGAGATGATCACCAGCAAGATAAAGAGAACCAGAATCGCGCCAGTCGATGTCCATGCACCGCCGTATCCACCAACTACTCCACTCATGTAAAACCCTCCTTTGATTTGAGGTACAGTTCACTATATGCATCAGACACACAGTGGACCGGGCTCATGAACAAAATGGGCAGAAATAGCAATCAGACACCGCCACGTCAAATGACAGTATAGTCTAGAGTATGTTTTTTCAGTTTGAGAGAAATGGTACAAATGACGAAGTTTAAAGGAAAGCGTATGAATTGATGCCTAAGTTTGTGGTAGCACACTTTGGTTATCAGTCTTGATATAGAGCAGAGCACCACGTATTTTGAGATACTTTCAAAACTTAAAAACGACAAGCCCCTATTGGGACTTGTCTCTTAAATGGGTTTTTATTCTGTTCATTAGAAAACTTCAGCCTGGAGTAGACTTGATCTACTTTAGGTTGCCAACAGCCTATCTTCTTGCCAATTCATCTTTGTTTTTTAGTTTGGCCTATTATGGAGCGAGATCAGCTTATCCTGCACCGACTGCAACTTCTGCACGCTGGAAGCATCCGGTTTATCACGCCGGTCATCGATTTTCACGGATGTGGAGACACGCTGGGCTCCTGACAGAAACGGAGCTTCATGCAAAGCCGCGATGGCGGTGAAAACTTCATTTAGCGGACCTTCAATAATGGTGCTCATCGAAGTTAACTGATATGTAATGCCACGTTGTCTTTCCAATATCTTTTGCATGTCTGCTACATAACTGCTCAGACTGGTGGTTCCTGTTCCAATCGGAATAACGGTTACTTCTGCAATTGCCACTTCGCTCTGCCTCCTCTGGGCACCGTTCGAACCGTTGCCGCTCAAGTTTTAGTCGAGTTTTGACTGATTTTATTTTACCAGTTTAAAGTGCTCCAATTCAAACTGACGTGATGACGTCATTCTAAATCCCGTAAATTTTTTTTCGCAGAATCTTCAAATCTTCCAGTCCTTTTCCTTTGCGGATTTCTGGCTTAGATGGTATACTCGGAATTACGTTTTAAGGTTTCCACCCTGTTTACAAACACTATATGTTGGGGTACATTAGTATAACAACAACAAAATATAGTGAAACGGGATACCCCACTTCTTATAACCAGCATCTGGAATCTATCGAAAAACAAGATGAAATCACCTCCAAAGGCACGTCCCTGTAGGTGTAAATCGCTTTCTCGAAGACAGGGCTGGCATGGAGGTTAACGGGGCTGTTTGGACTGCGTCCGTTAACATTATTCACAGGTATGAAATGATCAGACAAAAGCTTACATACAGCAACTTGTTCTGTCGAAGGCATGCATAGATAAGACTGTCAAAAACCAGAACATGAATGGGCATTTTCAGCCGTAAGGCAAGGGGAATGCTTTTTGTATGAGCAGGTTCTGTCCACTCCTTGTCGTATGATTTCATCCCAAACGTATCTGGTTACTGCCACTGTAGTCCGCAAAATCCGTATTTACTCACCGTTGTAGACCTCCAATTCTTATTTTCAAAGAATTGTTTAATTTATTTTTTTATCATTATCTTTTTATCATGTGAAAGCGAGGAATATTCATGCCACAAGTTGTGACCAAGCCGAACAATCGCCAGCTTGCCTTTGACGAGATGCGTATCTCGGTATATGCCGACCGTATCCTGGAAGGACTGGACATGCTCGACAAGGAACGTCTGGTTCGCGGAGTAACGAGCAAACTTCGTCGTGACGAAGTTACCGGAGATGAGATCAGCAATGCTTTTATGATGAGCGCTCTGGAACTGGTAACGAAAGAAGAGCCGAACTGGAAATTTGCAGCAGCGAGATCCCTGCTTACTTCCCTTTACAAAAAAGCGGCAACTAACCGCAGATACAAATCCTACCCGGATGAACCTTACGGTGCATTCCATCCGCTGATTGTTGACCTTGTCAAAAAAGGCATCTATCGCGAAGAGTTGCTGGAATGTTACACCAAGGAACAGATCGACGAACTTGCGGAGTGCATTGACTATCGCAACGATCTGCTCTTCGATTACATCGGTTTGCTCACACTGGCTGAGCGTTACCTCGCCAACGATTTTGATGGAAAAGTCATGGAATTGCCACAGGAGCGTTACATGGTCATTGCCATGTACCTGATGCACCAGGAACCTGCTGACAAACGTATGGATCTGGTGAAAGAAGCCTACTGGGCGATGAGCAACATGTATATGACGGCAGCTACGCCGACAATGTCCAACGCAGGTAAAAAGGTAGCCGGACAGCTCTCCAGCTGTTTCATCGACACAGTAGATGACTCGCTCGAAGGGATCTTTGATTCCAATACAGACGTAGCTCGTTTGAGCAAAATGGGCGGCGGCATCGGCGTGTACCTCGGTAAAGTCAGAGCGCGTGGTTCAGACATCCGCGGTCACAAAAACACAAGCTCAGGCGTTATTCCTTGGATTCGCCAGTTGAACAACACAGCAGTAAGCGTAGACCAGCTTGGCACACGTAAAGGTGCGATTGCGGTTTACCTGGACGTTTTCCATAAAGATATCCTGGCATTCCTCGACCTGAAGCTGAACAACGGCGACGAGCGGATGCGTGCACATGACGTTTTCCACGGTATCTGTCTGCCTGACCTGTTCATGGAGCGTGTCGAAAGTCGTGGCGAATGGAGCTTGTTCTGCCCGCACGAGACGAAAAAAGTGATGGGCTGGAAAGATGAGAACGGCCGTGCACTGGGTCTGGAAGACTTCTACGATGAAACGAAGGGTCAAGGTACATTCCGCGAGAAATATGAAGAAGCAGTGAATCATCCGCTTTTGTCCCGTATTACGGTACAAGCAATCGACATCATGAAACGTGTCATGAAATCACAACTTGAAACAGGTACACCGTACATGTTCTACCGTGACACTGTAAATCGTTCGAACCCTAACCGGGCACATGGCATGGTGTACTCATCCAACCTGTGTACTGAAATTATGCAGAACCAATCCGCTACCGTGGTGGAAAAAGAAGAACTGGTGACCAAGGATGGTCAGACACGCATCGTGATCTCCAAAGTGCCTGGTGACTTCGTGGTCTGCAACCTGAACTCGATCCACTTGGCTCGCGCGGTACCTCATAACGTACTGGAGCGTCTGATTCCGATTCAGGTTCGTATGCTGGACAACGTTATTGACATCAACAACATTGAGGTGCTTCAAGCCCAATACACGAACAGTCAGTATCGCGCTGTTGGTCTGGGAACGTTCGGATTGCATCACCTGCTTGCGCTCGAAGGCATTCGTTGGGAATCCGAAGAAGCTGTTACCTATAACGATAATCTGTATGAAAAAATTAACTATTTGCTCGTTCAAGCCAGCATGGAACTGTCCAAAGAAAAAGGACATTATCCGAAGTTCAAAGGCTCCGACTGGGAAAGTGGTCATTACTTCGATCAACGCGAGTACACAACGGGTGAGCGCGTAGGCGAATTCGTAACTACAGATCAATGGAAAGAACTGCAATCACAAGTCAAACAAAACGGCGTACGTAACGCATGGATGTTTGCTATCGCACCAAACGGTTCCACCTCCATCATCGCCGGTTCAACAGCAAGTATTGATCCACTGTATGAGCTGTTGTCCTATGAAGAGAAAACAACATACAAAATTGCCAACCCGGCACCGGATCTTTCCGAAAAAACGATCTGGTACTACAAAACGGCATTTATGGTGGATCAACATGCTTCCATTAATATGGCCGCTGCCCGTCAGCGTCACGTTGACCAAGGTCAAAGCTTCAACCTGTATGTTCGTCCAGATATTAAGGCGACGGAGTTCCTGGAATTGCATCTTCACGCTTGGAGAGCCGGCATGAAATCGACCTATTATGTTCGTAGCCGTGCATTAACGATCGAGGAATGTGATTCCTGCGCAAGCTGATCCACATAAGAATGGTAACATCGTGATGGATATGGGCACCTCCATTCTGTCACGCTGATCATGATGACCACCGGGGCATCCTGTTTTGAATGCAAAATAGCGTTGCCCTGGTTCTTTTTGCCCAAAACCTGACCACAGCATCGCAAGATGTTAAATATATGCCAAAACAGTACAAGCTTGTTCTGTCATCGTTGTTATATAGTGTAAATTCATTCAAGGAGTGAACGGATTATGCAAGTACAGAAAATTTTCAATACCGAAGCGCCTAACCAATCGACACGTATTATTGAAGGTGAATGCTCGGGTATCCTGAACTGGAACGACATTCGTATGCCTCATATGTACAAATTGTACAAAGTATTGTTGCTTAACCACTGGATCGCTGACGAGATTCCGATGTCCAAGGATGCTTCCCAATTTGCCCAACTGGACGAAGAAGAGAAACGTACGTTCAAAATTAACATCTCCCTGCTAGCTGTACTGGATTCCATGCAAACGATGTTTGTTGGTGACGTGAAACGTTATTTTACCGACTCTTCCCTTGAAGCGATCTCGGCGATCATCGGACAACAGGAAGTTGTGCATAACCAATCCTACTCCTACGTTCTGTCTTCCATCGTTTCCGATCAGGAGCAGAAAGAGATTTTCGAATATTGGAAACATGATCCGGTGTTGCTGGACCGCAACCGTTTCATCGCGGATATTTATCAAAGCTTCCGGGACAACCCTTCTCCACAGACGTTCTTCCAAGCGATGGTTGCTGACTTGATTCTCGAAGGTATTTTCTTCTATAGTACATTTGCGTTCTTCTATAACCTGGCTCGTGACCAGAAAATGATGGCAACCAGCCAAATGATCTCGTACATCCAGCGGGACGAAAACCAGCACTGCTATTTCTTTGCGGAAGTATTCAAACAGTTGCTCGTGGACTTCCCTGAACTGAACACACCAGAAAACATGGACTACGTGTACAAAACGATTGACCGCGCAGTTGAGCTGGAAACGAACTGGGCACATTATACACTCAGCAACGTTCGCGGCATCGACCTGAACGAGCTGGAAGACTATATCAAATACACAGCGAACAAACGCTTGCGTCTGATGGGTATGGAAAAGGCATATGAAGGCGTTGACGTGAACTGCATGCCTTGGATCAAACCTTTCTCCGACGAAGCGCTGAACGCAACGAAAACGGACTTCTTCGAAGCCAAATCCCGTAACTACGGTAAAGTCGGCGACGATAACGGATTTGACGATTTGTAGAATAACGTCTAACACTGCACACTCTCTCATGCTGGGAAGCTTTACGGCTACCCGTATGAGAGAGTGTTTTTTTGTCTCTAAACCTTGTAAAATAGTGGGTAGAGTTTCCTATTCTTTCACGATGAAATGAGGTCTAATCATGGATAGAGAGTTGCTGGAACAGATTAATGTTTGGCATGAACAGGAAGACTATGCGCTCATCGTTAAACGTATTGAGGCATTACCCGAATCCGAGCAGGATGCCGAAACGATCGGACAGCTTGCAAGAGCATATAACAATTTGGAAGAGTATCGCACAGCCATTAAACTATTACAAGGCGTTAAGGAACAAGGCCAACTAGACCCGTTATGGCACTTCCGGTTAGGTTATGCCTACTGTTACGTCGCTGAATACAAGCTGGCACAGGCAGCTTTTGAAGAAGCGAATCGACTTGAGCCCAATGATGAGTCTACCCTGGAATACCTGGACTGGATTCGCCCGAAAGCAGCTAAAATGGATCGGGATCGCATTCGCTGGGAGACGGAGCAGGCAGAGTGGGAGCAAAGCGGAACACTAAACCAGCTTCAGGTTGCTTCAGGCACATACGATCCCGCAACGTTCTGGCGGTATAGCGATTATGCGCAAGATAACCATGTGTCTTCTCCTTTTGACGAGGAATTAATTCAATCCATTGAACAGGAACTCGGCTACAAACTGCCAGCTTCCTATATCCAGCTAATGAAAACGCAAAATGGCGGTTTTCCTGCGCGCACAACGTTTCCGACCCAAGAAGGTACAAGTTGGGCAGAGAATCATATCGCCATTACAAGCATCTTGGGTATTGGACGGGATAAGATGTATTCCCTTGGTGGAGAGTTCGGCAGTCGCTTTATGATCGAAGACTGGGGATACCCTGACCTCGGGGTTGTCATCTGTGATTGCCCGTCTGCCGGTCATGATGTCGTCATGCTGGACTATCGCTTCTGCGGCCCTCAAGGCGAACCTTGTGTTGTTCATGTGGATCAGGAAAGCGATTATGAAATTACTTATCTGGCACCGAATTTCGAAGTTTTCATTCGGGGTTTGCTGGACGAAGAGGATTTTAATTTGCTTGACGAGGATGGCTCTGACTCTCTTGATGAAGAACAAGCAATTACTGCTGTATTCACTGAGAACCAAAGCGTGTCAACATTCTCTAAAGAAGCCATTGCCCCTTTTAGGTTCATTGATGCGGGAACCAATTCCTATTCCGTGATTCTCAATGCAGGTACATATCTTCAGGACGTCTTTGACTCACGCGCAGATGAAGGTTTCGAAGGTGGCGGGTACGATTGGGCCTCCCTCGCATCTGTCTTTCTTGAAGAAAAGATGCCTCATCTGACTTCGGTTATTCGTTTCGATCCGGAAGCGGATATGTTCTGTGCCTATACAGATGACAAAGAAGCTCTCATATCCTTTATTCTGGGATTCAAGCAGGCATGTGAGCAACGTGATCTTATTCTCGACCTGTTTTCAAGAGCGGAGCTGGACTAAACAGAAGATAAGGAGCCCTTTTATGACGACTCGCATTTACTTTGCTTCCAATAGTCTCGGTCATGTCACGGAACACAGTCTGCAGAAGGCACTGGATCACTTCAATCTCGGAGTGTTAGTCCAGTTCCAGCGGACAGCTGAAGGCGTGATGGGGCAAACCTTGTTTATTCAAACTACGCAAGGTGAGTTTATTCTGAAGGGCAATCCGTTGTACAACGGACAGTTTCAAGAAGAGCAATTTTTCGTGAAGCAACTGGCGGCGCGCACTACCATCCCTGTTCCTGTTCCCTATCAGATTCAGGAAGACACGCAGCTATTGGGTTGGAGTTACGTAATCATGCCCAAGTTGCCTGGAAACCATCTGTATGATCCTGTTTTCCAAACAACGTTAACTTCACAAGATCATGAAGACATTGCAGATGTACTGGCTGAAACGTTAGCCGAACTGCATCACTGGAAAGTTCCGGATGCCGGAGAATACGATCCAGTGGCAGACAAAATCATGCCTTTTGCCGGCTCGTATCTGGACTGGCTGTACGGAAGCATCCGTCACTGGTTGCATGATGCGGAGAAGTACTCCGTGATTACTGACGATGATGTAAGCTGGGTGGATGAGCAATTGAGACAGTCCGAGTCTGCTTTTTTAGTCTCGACGGTTCATGAATTTGTCATGGGAGATTTCAAAGTTGAGAACTTTCTTATCCAAAAAACAGATCCGCCTGCATCCTCTTGGAGAATCAGTGGATTATTTGATTTTACGACTGCTTATTTCGGCGATGGCACAGCCGATCTGACTAAAATAACCGCAAGATACCTCCGGGAAGACAGGCCTGATCTGGCCGCGAGATTTCTTCATCATTACCGGGAAAACGTCTGTGCAGACGATGTGGAAAAATGTAAACATTTTCGTTCACGCCTTCTGATTCATCTATTGTATCAACGTATTCTATGGTGGGGTGAAGCGAAGGCGACCGGACAAGTGAACTGGGAAGCTGATCTACCTTTTGCTCCCTGGGCAGAGCAGTATATCGAGAAGGTACTCTCTTTGCTGGACTGAACTCCCCGTTGATCTGAATCCATAGTAGTGGACGACCCCTGATGTGATAACTCGATACGAAAATAGCCAGTGATCCTAAGGATCACTGGCTATTTTATGTTTCCTATATAATACCCATGTTACATGCTAATTCAAATGACGCACTCACATGAATGATCCACTGAATTCTATGGTGATCAAATCATTCGAATTAAACCTGTGCAACAGGAGTCTCTTGATGCTTTTGCAAAAACTCTACCATTTTACGATAAACTAAAATTTCATTCGTTTTTCTGGAGAAACCATGGCCCTCATCATCCAATACGATGTACTCGACGTCTACACCTTTTTCCTGCAGTGCGGCTACGATCTGGTCGGATTCAGCCTTGACCACTCTTGGATCGTTAGCCCCTTGAATGACTAGCATCGGGTTTACCATCTGATCCAGATACGTAATCGGGGAATCCTTGGTTAAGCGTTCACGGTCACGTACCGGATCACCCAGCCATCTGTCCATCATTGGCTTCCAATCCTCCGGTACAGATTCCAGAAAGGTGAACAGATTGCATGGGCCAAAGATGTCGACGGCTGCGCGGAACAGCTCCGGATGACGGCCTGCAAGCAGCAGGGTCATGTATCCTCCGTAACTGCCACCTACTACAAATAAGCGTTCCGGTGAGCTGATGGCTTGATCAAATAACCACTGTATACCTGCAACACAGTCCAGTCTCGGCCCTTCGCCCCAGTCTCGCTCAACCATTTTTACAAATTCAGCACCATATCCTGTACTCCCCCGAAAGTTCGGAGCAAAGAGATTATACCCTTGTGCAAGCAACAACTGAAACATCGGACGCAAAAATTTGGCTTCGGATGCCTGTGGCCCGCCATGCGGCCAGAAGACGCTGTAACCGTTCGCTTTCTCCGGTTTGGCTTTGAACAACAGCGCTTCAATCTCTAGTCCGTCATAGGAATTGTACCTTACCACATCAGGATATACGAGATCGTCCGGATTCAGACCTGTGACCCGATTGGCTGTTAACGGCTCCCATGACTCAGCATCTGCAACAAGACGATAGATATTATGCGGTTGCACAGCACCGCGTCCAAGAATGTACACGTTACCGGATTTAGTCACGTTCACCTGTTCGATCGTATCGAGCGGCATGTCCATGCGGCGAGGTTTTTCAGCATCTTTTTCCAGCACATACATGTGATACTCCGGCCCGGTCATTGTCCAGATAAATAACGTTTCAGACGCCTCATGCCAGCGGATTTCTTCTACATCTTCACCCTCAATATGACACAGTGCACGAAATTCTCCCGTATCTATGACATACTCCGCTACATAGGCATATGCCGAATTATCGTTGGTAATCAGCAACAAACGATCATTACCTGCAAATAGAACATATGGAACCTGACTCTGCCGCTCCGTAACCGGCACTATGGCATGAGATTCCCCGTTCCGGTGAAGATGAGCGGTCTGATACGTATTGGAGTACATTTTCAAAATAACATAGGCTTCTTCATTGGGACTTACCGCAATCAGGCTGCTGGTTACCTCTTCTCCCTGATACAAAAGCTTATCTTCCCCAGTCTCCAGGTCACGAAGGCGTGCATTCATATAATTCGGATTGCCTGAACTGGTGTTATAATATAACCGTTTTCCGTCCTCAGATAAATGAGCATAATAACAGCGGTCACTCGGATCAGCTGGGACAATCGGAAGCGGAACTCCCCCCTCCGGTGGCAACGCATAGAGGTGATAGTTTTCGTTCCCATCCCGATCAAAAGCGGTAAGAAGATGACGTCCCTGCGGATCAGCCTTAATAAATTGACTACTTTGGTTCAAATACGTCAGTGGGTACGGATACCCTCCCGGCAAGTCCATCGCCCAAATATTCGGCTGACCATTCAGGTTGCTATCCATATACAACTTTTTCTCATCCGCTGATACGGCAAAATGCGAAATACGATACGTCTGAAAATACTGCTCTACATCCGGTTTCGGAAACTGAATCATGACAAACCTCCTTAAGATTAAACCCATGAATTTAACATTGGTAAATTAAGGTTCCATTTGTCCAGTTTATCGTTTATTCCATTGTTTTCACAATAGATATGTGAGCTTTAATTCCATTTTCTTTTTGATTTGTACATACCTCATGAATAAAAGGTCATATGCGGTTTAGCCTCACGATAAAAGTCCAACCGCTTCTTCAAGCTGCCTGTATGTAGTTCAAATAGATGCCCGTCCGGGTCTGTAAAATAAACCGATCTCCCATCCCGTTCATCTCTCGCTCTTCCGGAAATAATGTCCGCACCTGCGGCTCTTAACTGCTCCACCGAAGCGTCAAACTCTTCTTCTTTTACCGTAAACGCTATATGGGTGTAGGTTCTTTCCGTATAATTCCGAAGCACATCCTCCTGATTCAAAGCAATCCAAAGGCCCGCCAGTTCGAAGTAGGCCAGCTTGCGTCCTTTCACCTGAATTAGGGCACCGAGAGCCTGCTCAAAGAACGTAATAGATCGCTCCAGATTCGATACGGAAAAGCACAAATGATTAATTCCCTGAATGTTCATAGGGCTCCTGACACCTCCATCAAAATTAAAGGGTTACTCCCTTATTATGGTATATATTTTCTGTAGAACACAAGCTTATAGCACGGCCAAACTGCATCTTTTTCGGGATGAATGCATAGGGTAGGCTTATCAAGGAACGTTCGAGGAGGATATGCAAACCATGAACCCTGTCTATCCATTTTACGGTGAGAAGACGGTATGTAAACCACAGAAGTTAGCTTTTCCGCCCCAGCATCAGGATCAGCAGCCCGGTCTGGAATCGCTGATGGTGCCCGAACCGATCAGTGAAGACCCTGCTTATATTGGCAGTTGCAAACTGCAAGGCAAAGTTGCGATTATCACAGGCGGCGATAGTGGTATCGGTCGGGCGGCGGCGATTGCTTTTGCCAAAGAAGGTGCAGATGTTGTGATCGCTTATTTATATGAACGAACGGACGCGGAATGGACACGAGACCGAATCGTGGAGCTGGGGCAGCGCTGCCTGCTCATCGAGACGGATCTGCGACTAAAACCAAACTGCGAAGCCGTCATTCGCAAGACCATGGAAACGTTCGGGAAAATCGATATACTGGCCAACAACCACGCCGTACAGTATGTACAGCAAAGCATTGTCGACATCACCGAGGAGCAGCTCTATCATACGTTTCAAACAAATGTGTTCTCGTATTTCTTCCTGATCCAGTCTGCCCTTCCCCATCTGTGCCAAGGGGCGTCCATCATCAACACCGCCTCCATTACAGCTTACAAAGGTGATGTGCGACTCATTGATTATTCATCGACCAAAGGCGCTGTCGTCTCCCTCACCCGTGTTCTCTCCCAATCGCTCGCTGACAAAGGCATCCGTGTAAACGCCGTGGCTCCGGGACCCATCTGGACTCCGCTTATTCCTGCCAGCTTCTCGGCTGAAGATGTGCAGGTGTTCGGCACCGATACACCCATGGGCCGAGCGGGTCAACCTTACGAGCTAGCTGCAGCCTATGTCTATCTGGCTTCACGCGATTCCTCCTATGTCACGGGCGAATGTATCCATGTCAATGGCGGCGATATGGTGACAACTTAAGAGCTACTGGCATGAGTATGTGTACATTCAAACGGCTTTGCTTATATTCTATGTTCTTGCCCCTTGATGTCAGGTTGGATTTGGATGTTTTGGCAGGAGATTGGCTTGTCGGTTGCGAAAAGGGTTAGAAGCTATACTCCGGTTAAACAACGGAATCTGACATCTCGTGACAAGGAGCTGATTGACGAATGAACTTTGATCCCCTCTACCAACCTTATTCCTCGTACCGTGTGCCGGTATACGCCAAGCAAGGCATGGTTGCTACGTCGCAGCCACTTGCTGCACAGGCTGGTCTGGATGTGTTGAAACAAGGCGGCAATGCGATTGATGCCGCCATCGCCACAGCGGCAGCACTCACCGTGCTGGAGCCGACCTCCAATGGCATTGGTGGCGATGCCTTTGCCCTCGTCTGGACGGAGGGCAAGCTGCATGGCCTGAATGCCAGTGGACCTGCGCCTCAGAGCATTTCGATTGAGGCGCTACAGGCGGCAGGCTATACGGAGATGCCGAAGCTGGGGGTTGTGCCGGTGACGGTGCCTGGCGCACCGGCGGGTTGGGCGGAGCTGAGCCGTCGGTTTGGACGGCTCACGCTGGCGCAAGTGCTGGAACCGGCCATCCGCTATGCGGAGGAAGGTTATCCGCTTGCGCCGGGGCTGGCCCGCCACTGGGCACGGGCAGCCGAGGTCTATGCACGCCAGGGCGATGCGGAAGCAGGGCGTGCATGGTTTGAGACGTTTGCCCCTGGCGGGCGTGCACCCGCGGCGGGGGAACTATGGCGCTCGCCGGGCCATGCGACCACGTTGCGCCGGATTGGCGAGAGCGAAGCGCGAGACTTTTACGAAGGAGAACTGGCGGAACGCATTCATGCTTTTATGGCAGAACACGGCGGTTACCTGACACGAGATGACCTGAAGGCTTTTCAGCCGGAATGGGTTGATCCGATCTCCGTTTCCTACCGGGGTTATGATGTATGGGAGATTCCGCCGAACGGGCAAGGACTCATTGCCCTATCCGCACTCAATCTACTGAAGGGATTCGACTTCGCCGAGAAGGAATCCGTCCTCAGTTATCACCGACAGCTGGAAGCGATGAAGCTGGCTTTTGCCGATGGAGAAAAATACATTACGGAAGAACGAAAAATGGGCGTATCCGTGGAAGATTTGCTGTCCGAAGCCTACGCCGCAGAACGGCGCAAGCTGATTGGGGATACCGCACGTGCGCCCGAGGCAGGCGATCCACGCGGAAGCGGAACCGTTTATCTGGCTGCGGCAGACGGCCAAGGCAACATGGTTTCTTTTATCCAGAGTAACTATATGGGCTTTGGTTCAGGGCTGGTTGTGCCAGGTACAGGCATTGCACTCCAGAACCGCGGACATAACTTCTCGCTGGACCCACAACATGCGAATGCACTGGAGCCGGGTAAACGCACGTATCATACGATTATCCCCGGATTCCTCACCCAAGGCGGTGAAGCGGTCGGACCTTTCGGGGTCATGGGCGGTTTTATGCAACCTCAGGGTCACGTGCAGGTCATTATGAATACGATTGATCATCATCTGAATCCGCAAGCCGCTCTCGATTCACCTCGCTGGCAGTGGATTAAAGACAAAACGATACTGGTCGAGCAAGGCTTCCCTCCTCACATTGCCCAAGCGCTGGCTCGCAGAGGACATCATATCCAAACCGAGCTGGATTCGTCCCAATTCGGACGGGGGCAGATCATATGGCGTAACCCGGATACAGGTGTGTTATGCGGTGGAACGGAAAGTCGGACGGACGGCTCGATTGCGGCGTGGTAGATAAAAAGACTAAAAAAAGAAACCTAAACACTATTAGTCGTTCTAAAGTGTTTAGGTTTCTTTTTTTAGGGATGAGGTTTTACTGTATAGAATTCATTTAGTATCTGCCTCATTTGTTTTTCATTTTTTTCACAATCTTCAAGATTAGCACTAATCCCCAGTCGATAATATGATAAAAAACCGCTATGGAGAGTGCAGACCAGTAATCAGATATATATATACCATTAAAACTTGAAGCTAAAATGTAGATAATTATGCTATCTATGACAAGTGTAATCGCATTACGAGTATATATAGAAACCTGTCTCTTGAATCCATAATTTAAGATAGTAATAATTACTGGATGAACCAAAGTCTCGAAAAGAAGAAATCCAATAATGATAAGCACTGAAAAAACAACAATATCTCCAACTTGATCAAAATGAATAAAACTACTAACTTTTTCGAAGCTATAAAAAAATAAACTGTACAATGTTATAAAAATTATCATAGGCATGATGATCAAAGAAGCTAATAAAGGAATAAGCCATATCTTAACCTTAAGAGAAGGCGGGGTTTCCTTTTCTTTACCACTCATGTAATTGATTATCCAGTTTAGAGCAAGTAAGAGAATTAAAAGTAGTATGATGATGATGATCCAGTGTGTTAAATTCATAATTCCTCCAATTATAAATCCATTTTTTAGTATAAATACCTTATATAAATAAAAATATACTTTACTTCATTAGAAGTAAAGTATATTTTTGCTTGATTTAATGAAATATAACTAATTTTAGAGTCCTGCCAACCAAACGATGTATTTTGCGATCTCATATGCTTCTGCTGGTGGTACTCCAATTCCCACAAGGCCAGTTGCAATAATATTTTCTTGCCAATTGGTAATGGAGTCTAAGAAATCAGCGATTTTGCCAGAATATTTTGTTACATAGTTTCCAGCACTAGGGCTAAGTTTTGAAAGAAGTTTACCTAAATAATCTCCACCATAACGTAATGCAGAGGTTATAGCTTTTTTTATAACGTTAGAAATGAGGTTTTGTGTACTTACATCTCCATTATTTTGAGCAGTTGGAGTCACAATTACTGTGTTTGGTAGTTTACTGGAAGGTATTGTCGAAACACTACTTCCATTTAGTGTAGAACTTGAAATAGAAACGGTTTTCACAGGAGCTGGACTGGCCATAACTGTTACTGGAACAGATAAGGCTCCCATTAAAATTCCCGCAGCTAGAGTAGATGCAATAGTTTTTTTAAACTTCACAGAAAAAATCCTCCAAATCACTTATATTTAAATATTTGGATTATAACCCTTTTATTTCAGAGCTATTTATTTTATACAATATTTTGTGTTAATTTGTATATACTTTCGACAATAAAAGTAATTATATTGCTTTTATTTACATAAAAGTACAATAATCTACATATATCTCTTTCTCACTCTGAACCTAAGAAAAAGAGTTTACACCGTTTATCAATTAAATCCCCACTCTAATCATTTTGAATTGTCTAGCTATTAACATTTTTTTACTCGGTACCTTTCACTATCAGCCTATAAGTTCTTATAAGAATGATTAAACAACATAATTGTAAAAACTATGTATAATTCATGAAATAGATTTATATTTCTGTAAATTTTCATTAGAGATCGTAAAAAAACGGCTTTTTTCGCCGATATAGATAAAGGGAAAAACTCGTTGTATAGATGATTGGGGTTCATCCATCTTCCAGTATATTTCCAGAATTATTACATAAGAAACTTACAGAAATGAGGGCATTTCACATGAAAACAACGATGTTCATCCGTTTAGGGCTCACCATGCTTCTGGCTCTGACACTGATCATGTTAGCTGCTTGTTCAACCGGCTCTAAAACAGCAACCACTGACGTAAAGACCAGAGTGGGAATTGTACTTACAGAGGTCGGTCTGGGAGACCGATCTTTTAATGATGCGGCTTTTAACGGACTGGTCAAGGCGAGAGACGAGAAAAGCATTGTTTTTGACTATCGTGAACCAAGCAAAGATTCGACTGCAGAAGCAGCGTTTGAGGAATTTTCCCAAGAAAAGTTCGATCTTATTATTGGTTTAAGCGATACCGTTCAAGCAGATATGGAGAAGGTTGCTGCCAAATATCCGGACCAGCAATTCCTTTTAATTGACAGTACCTCTGAGCTTCCTAACATCGCTTCCATTTCATTTCGCGCGGAGGAAGGCAGCTATCTGGCAGGTGTGATCGCAGGCATGGCTTCCAAGGAGAAACATGTCGGTTTCTTGGGCGGGATGGAAATTCCGGTGCTCAAAAATTTTGAGCAGGGTTTCAAACAGGGTGTGCTTGCTGTTAATCCAGAAGCTGCAGTAGATATCGTCTATGCTGGTGATTTTGGAAATGCCGATCTGGGCAAGCAACTCGCTGAGCAAATGATTCGGGAGAAAGGTGCCGACGTAATTTATGTGGCCGCTGGTCTTACCGGTGTCGGCGCCCTGAATGAGATTCAATCCCTCGGCAAATACGCCATTGGTGTTGATACGGATCAATTCTTTTTGGCGGAAAAAGCAATTCTTACATCTATGCTGAAAAATGTAGATGTCTCCATTTATAACGCCGTGAAGTCGTTTATCGAGAACAAACATACCTTCCCGAAAAAGGAAATCGTAGAGGGTCTCGCCGAGAATGCTGTAGGCTTAACTGCACTGCATAACATCACGCTGAGTGATGAACAACAGCGGACTTTCGATGATCTGAAAGCCAAAATTTCTTCGGGTCAAATCAAAATCACAGTGAATCCATAACCCAAGATTCGAGGAGGCTCGCATATGAAACTACAGGGAAAACTTATTGTCAATGCTCTGATCTCACTGCTTCTATGCCTTGCGCTGGTCGCTTATATTATTATGGAATTGCTTAGCATGAATGCAAAAAATCAAAATCTGGTACCTGCGATGCTCAAGGTAAGCGAGCTGAACTCCAACCAGATTCAGACCCAGCAGGCACTGGATGTCTATTCCTTCTCGATGACTGCCGGCAATCAGGAAGCTGTTTTGCTTCTTTTAAAAGAAGGCCAAGCCATGATTAAGGAACTCAAAGGTGGATTGCTGGAAACGGATCAGGAGCTACAGCTCATCCAAACGGTTCAAACGAAGCTGCAAGCACTGGATCAGGGTGCAACCCAAGCGATGAGCAGCATGGATAGTGCTGAAGCAAAACGTTACAGTGCAAGGGTTCGAGGCATACAGAATGATATCTACTCACTGAATGAGATAACGCGGGGACGCTACACTCAATATACGCTCGATCTGGAGAGTGACATCCAGCAGACATGGCAGATTGCTCTTGGCGGGGCTGCGCTCTTGTTCATCGCCGTCATGCTCTTTAATATGTACACATCACGTCAGATAGCCAAGCGTATTCGTCTGATCAAGGATGCTGCCGGGCATATTGCCAGTGGTGACCTGACCCAAACGCTGCCGGAACCTCGGGGGAAAGATGAACTGGATGATCTGAGCCGTTCTTTTGGGCAAATGACGAATCATATTCGCGGAATCATCCAATCCATTGACACGGCGGGGCAGCGAGTCGATCAGATGGCTCAGGATATTGATCGCGGTAATGATACGGTGCAAGCCATCGTACAGCAGGTGTCACGTACCACAGAAGAGCTGTCCGTTGGCAGTCAAAAAATTGCGGAAGATCTCAGCGAAACGGTTATAGTCGTAGACAAGATGCAGTCTACCTTTAACCATAATCTGGAGGCCACAGCCCAATCTGCCAAGGATGGACGCGATGTTCTAACCACAGTGGAAGAGGGAAACAAGGCGATTGAAGAACAGTTGCGACTCGCCGAAGTAAATCGCCATGCCATGTCCGAAGTGGAACAGACCGTGCTGGAGCTGGAAGAGAGCGCGGCTCGCATTACAACGATGACGGGATATGTATCCGAGATTGCCAAGCAAACCACCATGCTCTCCCTGAACGCTTCCATTGAAGCTGCACGTGCCGGGGAAGCCGGACGCGGATTCGCTGTTGTGGCAGGTGAAGTGAACAAACTGGCGGAACAGTCTGCTCAATCGGTCAAACATATCTATGCCGCCGTTAACGAGATTACAGCCTCGATGGAAAAAGTAAAAAGTTCCGTGGTGCAAAGCATGCAGCTCTTTGGGGAACAGGAGCACGCCACCGGTCAGACTCAACAATCCTTCTCGGCGATTCGTGAGAGTGTGGAGCGCATCAGCGAAGGCATTCAGCAGCTTGCAGAGGACATGTCACATTCCAGCAAACTTAGTTCACAGGTGCAACAGGCGATTGAAAACATCAGTGCCATCACCGAGCAATCTGCAGCCAGCAGTGAAGAGATCACTGCTTCCACCGCAGAACAACAACGTTCTTTCTCCGAAGCCAGTATCAAGGTCAAGTCACTTCGTGATATCAGTGCTGAAATGCATCAGGAACTCCAGCGTTTCCGTCTGTAAGAGGAGTCCATGAGATGTGTGTACCTGTAGTAAAGTAATCAATGAAGCTGCAGTATATATGCACGCTGAGTATGAGGATTATGTGAGCGAAAGGTGAGTGAAAATTAAATTTTATCCTAACGATCTCAGATGAGCTTATTTGCATGATTCTGGGTCGTTTGAAATTCTAACGATCCCCAGAGAGCTTATTTGGGCCAAAATGGAGGAAAATGTCTCCTTTTCATCATAAATGGTTGAAATAAGGTTCCCTGAGATCGTTAGAAAATAAAACGGGTGAATACGTGCCCAATAAGGTTTCTCATGATCGTTAGAAATGTTCACCCTGAACAATTGGGATGGGCACTGTGGAACGTTGCCTGGTCAACACTGGGGATAGGTAGTAGATTATCTTAGTGAGTCGGGATGATAGAATTTGTGCGATGGGTAGGTTAATGAGTTGAGCCGGCGGTATGTGCAATAGTTAGGTGGTGAGTTGGGCGGAAAAGTGCAACGGATAGGCTCATGAGATGGATTGATGGGATGTGCAATAGCAATATTCAGGTTCATGAGTCGAGCTGATGAAATATGCGATAGGTAGGTTCTTGAGACGGGTTGACGGTATGTGCAATAGCAACATTCAGGTCCATAATTCGAGCGGACGAAATATGCGATAGGTAAGTTCTTGAGACGGGTTTATACTGTAGCAACGTTCGTAAAAGTAGCGATATTGTGATGTTCTTACATTTTTAATAGTTTGACTTCATATCAAAAGGAGCCTGCCATGTCTGGATGGGGCTCCTTTTTGATATGTTCATGATTTAATGTAGGAGATTTTAAAACGTTGGTGCTTCGGCTGGTGCTTTTGTATGATATTGCACCTTGGTTCCGACATACCTTTACAGTGCATCGATAATATCTCCTGCCAGCAAGGAAGATGGATCGCCTCGCCGCAATGCTGCCCGTTCGGCAGCCTGTCCGTGCAGGTATACACCGAACGCGGCGGCTTGTTCCGCGCCTAGCCCTTGAGCAAGCAGACCGGCGATGATGCCGGTCAACACGTCTCCGGCACCGCCTGTTGCCATGCCGGCGTGGCCGGTGGTGTTGATGTACGCCTCGCCGGAAGGCGTTGCGATGACCGTTCGTGCTCCTT
This sequence comes from Paenibacillus polysaccharolyticus, assembly GCF_023714295.1. Classification (GTDB taxonomy): domain Bacteria; phylum Bacillota; class Bacilli; order Paenibacillales; family Paenibacillaceae; genus Paenibacillus; species Paenibacillus polysaccharolyticus_A. Next base: position 193,033 of record NZ_JAMAUN010000009.1, on the reverse strand, counting down.
TGAGCACAAGGGTCACGCCCTGCTCGCGGGCGTACCGTGCAGCGTGTCCAATTCGGTCACGCTGCACTTCAGGGGTCGACATGCGCAGCAGTCGGCCCATCTCGCCAGGGTGCGGCGTCAGTATGGTCGCCGCACTGCGCTGGCCCCAGGTGCGTGGCCCATCTGGGCCTGCATCTGCCAGCATGTTGAGGGCGTCCGCGTCGATGACGAGCGGACGATCCGTCTGTTGCCACAGACGGCGCAGCCAGTCGGTGTCGCCTTCGAAGCGACCAAGGCCCGGGCCGGTCGCAAGCACGTCGCGGCTCTCCGCAAGGCGCAGCACCGCTGCGGCGGAAGCCGCGTTCCATTCGCCGCTGGCGCCATCGGCTGCAGCGGCGAGCATAAGCTCGGGCACGGTGCCGATAACATGCGGCAACAGTGCCGCGGGTAGCGCCCATGTGGCGAGCCCGCAACCTGCGCGCAGCGCGGCTTTGGCCGAGAGCAGGCCAGCGCCGCTCATCGGCATGCTTCCTGCGGCCAGCAATACATGGCCGTAGGTGCCCTTATGGCCGTCCGGCGCCCGGCGACGGCCTGTGTCCACGCGCAGCGCACCCCGAAGCACCTCGTCCGTTAGCAAACGGACCGAGGGGCCATGCTCTGGCGCAAGGCGTGCGGGAATGCCGATGGCGCGCACAACGATGCGCCCCGCGGCAGAAGCGCCCGGGTACTGTACCAGACCACGCTTAAGCAGCGCAAGGCATACAGTTACCCGGGCTTCAATGCACGGCTCGTACACCTCACCAGTGTCGGCGTCCAGCCCGCTTGGCACATCCGCGGACACGACTGGCTTACCGCTGTCGTTCGCCGCGCGAATCAGCGCCGCGTATGCTCCGCGCGGCGCCCCCCGCGAGCCGGTGCCCAGTAGCGCATCGACGATGCCTGTGCACCGGCTAAAGTCCACGGCTTCGCGCCCGTGGACAACGGCAGGGATGCCGAGCTTCGCGGCGGCATCCCGTTGCACTGCGGCTTCGCCCCGCAGTGCCTCCGGGGCATCGGCATAGACTAGCGTCACGCCCAGCCCCGCTTCAACCAAATGGCGCGCCGCAACCAGACCGTCGCCGCCATTGTTGCCCTTGCCGATCAGCATGTACCAATGCTGATCACCGGGATGCGCCATTACCAGCGCCGGATCGGCGATGATGTCGCCCCAGTAACCTACGCGGTCGCCGGGCCCGGTGTGTGCCTGCCACGCCTCTTTCCGCTGGCCGCGATCAGGCCAGCTACCCCCACCCTCACCAATGTTTCTGTGCCGTGCTTCATCACTTTCAGCATGATCGCCTTCACCCCAGCCACGATCATCCCGCCTGCCATCCTCTTGCCCTTCCCGGCACAGCTTGATAACTTCTTCGGCGATAGCTCTGCCTGCATTCTCCATCAGACTGGCCGCAGGAATGCCAAGCTGCTGAATCGTATACTCGTCCACAGCCCGCATCTGATCAGCGGTTACGATAAACAACACTCATCCCTCCCCGGGTCGCGTTATGAATAACACTGCTTAGAGCATCACACTCATGGGTATTCCATTCTCATAAGTTTTCCATTGCCATTAGTTTACCTATCTATCGTGTGTTACTCGTTTTCCGATCATTCGTGCCTTACGAGTTTTCAATCCATTTATGTCTCATTGGTTCTCAGCTCACTCATGGTTTGTCCCGTTCCAGTGTCCTGCCTTTAGCAATGCACCTTCATACTCACTTTGTGCCAAGGGCTTATCTGTCACATCTATAATTATCCCATTTGCTTATCTATCCTCGGTTAGTACCCCACCGTAAATCGCGCTTGAACAAATTGCGGATCGTCCAGTTCGTCCACCAAAGCTGCGGCAAAATCACCTACAGAAATGCTGCTTTCGCCCAGATCATCTGTAATGACACGAGTCATGCCAATCCGAAATTGACCTGTTCTCCGCCCTGTCGTAATCGTTGCTGCCGGACTCATATACGTCCAGTGGATGTTCGATTCTTCCAGAAGCCCATAAGCATCCGCATGAGCCTGTGCGAGAGGTTTGATTTCCTCGGGGAAACCAGGTGTATTCATCAGCATCTCACCTGAGTCGGTCATCAGACTGCCTGCTCCGCCAACAACAACCAGACGTCCGGCATTCGCACGGCGTACACCCTCAATCAGTGAACGTGTTACTTCAAGCAATTCTTCTTCCTCGCCAAACTTCGGCCCGTAAGCACTTACTACCGCTTCTTGTCCCGCTGCAAAATCAGCAACCTGATCCGGGTTAAGCACATCTCCCTGCTCCACTCGCAAGCGCTCATGCACCATCTCCACCTTGGAAGGATCACGCACCACCGCGGTCACTTCATGCCCACGATCCATCAATTCCCACAAAATCGTCTTACCAATCGCTCCGGTCGCTCCAAAAATCGCTACTTTCATATCTGAATCCCTCTTTTCTATCGATGTCATCTAATCAGCTATACCGTTATTTTAATACTTAATCCTGTTGTTATATACCTTAAACGGCTCACGCCATCTTAAACCGGATAGACATACTTGTAAACTCGAATCTTCATTAAAGCTACCAACACCTAGCCGAGAAAGCTACCAATACCTCAGCCGAGCATTCCTATTTCGTCCACACATGGTTAATTTATAATTTTTTTCTTCCACCTCCCTAACCCGCTCTATCTCAGATCTCTTCCTGATCCCTTCTCCACCTGCTCTCTATCATCCCTCTACGCCCCTCTTCTATCATTTAAATAATTCCATGTACGCCAAAAAAGCCGCACGAGCGGCTTCCACAATTCAAATTGTTTATCTGATCATAGCTTCTTCATCTGGGCTTAGTTGTTTACCCTGGCTGAGTTACCCTGTTTCGGGTTAGAAAATGAACTGCCTTCTCCGCCCAGATTCGCTCCGCATACACCTCATGCTGAAGATCATCTATGATATGCAGCTCAAGTTGCCTATCGGCCGCCTCTACATGCCCCTTCCATTTCAATATCTCCTTATATAAACGCTCCGTCTGTTCCACTGGGCAGAGCTGGTCATTCCGGCCATGCACAAGCTGTAGATCTACTTCACACAATCCAGACGCATAGGTTAACGGGCTTCTCTCCCGCAGTGCGGATTCATCCTGTAACAATCCTCCGATTTCCATCTGCAAAAACGATCTTAGCTTCGCCCCACCACCCGCATACAAGCTACTTAAGTCCGTAAACGGTGCGCAAGCCACAACGGCGCTCCACAGTTCCGGAGTTCTACCTGCCGCTAACAGCGCTAAATAAGCCCCATAACTGACGCCGTACAGTGAAACCGCAGAATAGGAACCCAAGACCTGCTCTCGAATAATCCGAATAACATCCGCATCCACACCGCCCCAATCATTCTGAATACGATGCTTATATTTAGAACCGAATCCTGAACTACCTGGATAATTCAGCCCAATCACCCGCAAACCAGCCTCACATAAACGCGCAATAACCGGACTGTAACTGTCCAGAAGGCAATTATGAGGCCCGCCGTGCAGATAGATGACTGCCTGTCCTTCACCTCCCGGATGGATATCCATATAAGGAATGAACTCATTCCCGTAACGCAGGTGTTTGTACTTGGTCTCCGGTTGCTGTACAAGATTACTCACAAGTGCATCCCCATGCCTGACCGAAAGTGGGGTAATGTCACCAAACGATTCAGATATTTTATATCTGGCGGGCACCGGGGCAGTCGTAATGGACTCGAATTTACCTATGAGACTCTGCTTGTCCTTGCTGTGAACCGCTTGCGTTAACGTTCCGGGATAGTCACACAGCTCAAATGTCTTTGTTCCATCCAGCGTGTACTGAACGTATTGCCACTTACCACGCCTTATTCCCTCGCATAAGATATGCTGTCGATCCACATCCAGCTGGATACGAATCATCTCAGAGAACGGCTCACTGTGCTCCAGACTACCTTGAACAACATGCTCCTGAACGCTCATCCAGCCAGGACAAAAACCATCTCCCGCCGGAATGCAGACAGCAATCTGATCACCTTGCTTGTCCATCACCGGATAAGCATATTCCTGATAAGGAATTTCCCGAGATGATTCGGTATCTTTCCCGTAAAAATATACTCTGCCAACCCCGCCTACATTAACACCAATCTCTCGCTCAGGCTTGGCCCAAAACACAAATTGCGGGTTATCCAGTTCTGGAGTAACCCACTCGGCTTTTTGCTTTACGGGATCGTACAGCCCGATCTGCACCGTTCCTGAACGATGCCGAACGGCAAAAAGTAGCAGGAGTTGTTCATCTTGCCGGGCAAACTGCATCACCGGAAACGGTAATTTTAGAGAGAGCGTTTGAATCATGCTTATGTGCTCCCGCTCTTTTTGGAAGACATAAATCCATCTCTCCGTCTTCTCCAGGATGATTGCCACCACTTGGTCTGTTCCGATGAATTGAACATACTGTACAGTCTGGCCCCGTTCTGTCCAATGATCGGAAAAACAAAGCACACCTTGAACATTGCCAGCATCGTCAAGCTCACACCATTCACATGTCTGGTCGTCATAACACAAGACCATGCTTGTCCGCTCCCGGTTCACACTCATTCGGTTCAGGAATGGATTGTCCAACCGGATTCCCTCCCCTCATGCCAATACTTGAATTGCTCCCAGGTATCAAGCTGTAGTTCCAGCTTGAGCGTAAGCTGATGCTGTGTGGCCGTTGCTGCGGGACTCTCTGTTCCCAAACTACTTAACGCTTGCCGGATCAAACGGATTTGCTTCAGATTGGTTGCTGGCAATCCCGCGATCAGAAGACGATACACCTCCGCAGCACGTTCCTCTTCCCCTTGCTGGATGAGCACACCAGCCATTTCGATTGAACGTTGCAACAATTTGGAAGGAATTGAACCCGTCTTCATCCGTAACACTTGAATCAACATCTGGTATTCTAACTCCTGCTCGCCGAGTTGTTGATATACCGACATTTTTAATTGAAGTATATGCCCGAGCCAACCCGAGTACACACCTGTACAGAGCTTTTCGCCAGCTATTAGTGTCGTCTCGGCATCCATGAGAAGTCCTGCCCGGATCTGCAACCCTGCAATATTTAGAGCCGTTTGAATCTGAAAAACATGCCGATCCGGCCCTGGAGGAAGCTCACGAATACGCATCCCGGCTCGCTTCTCCAGTTCAATTGCACGTGAGATGTGGCCTTCCTGCATCTCAATTAATGCTTCACCGTTGTCTAGTGCCGCCTCTTTTCCAATGCGATAAACTTCGGCCAATTCCTCATGCTCCAGAACGGCCCGAGCGTGAGCATAACATTCTCTTGCCGCGTCATAATCATCCCCATTTTTGGTTAATAACTGACCCAGTTCAAACCATAGAATGGCCTGCTGCGAAGCTGATAATTGTTGGAATATGGCGTTTTGACTAAAAAAGCGAAAACAAGCCCTGTACCGCAGGTGATTATCCGATTTGCACAACAAAATCCAGGCCAGCCTGTTATATAGAGCCAATGCTTTACGTTGTTGTTTACCTTCCGCTTCATCGTGTCTACCAGCCATTCGCAGCTGTTCATTTAACAAACGCCGGGTATGTTCCGGTGTATCTCTCACCAGAGAAATAGCCAGCCTCGATACATGTTGGGGAAGGTTAACACTCACGGGATATTGATGAAAAAATAACAATACGCTTACGTCCTTTAGTTTTTGACGATAGAGCAGATGATGTATGGCTCCCAAATCTGCAGGATGCAGACCGGAGACCACCTCAACCAAGATCCATTTCCGTGGCCCCGGTGCCCAGCCGGCTCGATGGAATCGGAGCAATGCATTTTTGCATGCCACCAGATCATCAATCGGGTGAACCGGGTTCAACTGATAAATGAATGGCAACGTGTGATACGCATCATCAAGCACAAGGCGAATCGCCTGATCCTGCCAATGCATACTTAACTTGCGTAGCTCTTGCTGCACAATATCCGAACGTCCTTCAACCACAAATAACCCTGGTTCGTGGCTCGCACGAAACCATGTACTTCTCAGATCATGATAGTCCGTACTTTCCAGCAAAACAGGTTTCATGAGGGCTCCCTCTCTTTCCTGATCCGGCATACATGTATAAGTTCAGGCACCTGCTGTAAAGGCAATGCACTCATCAAGCGATAGCTCCCTTGATTGTTTGCATCAAGAGAAGCCTTAATCTGCTTTTCCGGGTCGGAACTGCACTGATGGAGAGCATAAGCAACAAGCCACCGTGCCCAGCCCTTGCGTTTTGCCGCAGGCATGGTGAATATATGTGACAGAAGGATGCTATCAAACTCATCACTTAACAGACAGCCTCCGATCTTCGTTCCTTCCAGTTCCACAAGTCCCGACCCTTCCAGTAAACGTCCATACAGCCCTTCATAGATTTCATCCACTGCCTTGCGAGCAGCTTGGATTCCGGGGCAGGTTGGATCACTGCTTTGAAGCAAATGAGCCATAACTTCCTCTTGCCCTTCTGCAGGCAACCACTTCCCGTTCAGGTCCGGCATAACCGGAACAGAAATGTGCTTAAGATCACCGTAAAAGCGATATCGATGGGCAAGCACATCCGCCTTATACCCGAGCCTTTCCCATGGAAACGAGGCGGGTACAGTTACATATATAGAGGAGTAGGACAACGTATCCAGTAAGGATGTGATCTGTCCTTCCCAATATGCATGAGATGAAGCTTCACTCCATAAATCCATCATATATTGACCTTCCCCATGATCTATCAACAGCATGGAAGAGATCGTTTCTCTTTTCCCAGGCTCACTGGCATAGTATCGACCCCCGACCTTGCCGGGTTCATGCTGACATTGTGGCAGGATATCAGCTATGGATGTTTGCATCATATACCTGTTCCTCCCTGGTCTGGTCGAAGCCTGAATATACCATGGGTTCATAAGAAACCGCAGAATAAAATCGACGAAGCAGAAAAGAGTAAATTCCCATGTATCCTGTCATATAATCTGGAGAAAATGATTCCATATCCTCCAGTGGCCACATCCAAAAGTCTTCCTGCACATCACTGCGAAGCATGTATAGACTCTGTGTATACTCTTTCAATTTGGCTTCGTATCTGCCAGGGAAACTCCGATTGGCCATGATCAAAAAGTCACCGTTACCCGCGATCCCATGACACTGGCCGAAAGAAGCAAAAATGGTCGACTGGGCTACCGCATCTGCGGCCTGCTGACCAAGTCTGTAACATACCGGATCTTGCAGAACCTCGGCTGCAGTCAGTAAGAACCGTCCTATACCCGCCGAACCATTACACCAATGAACCCAGAGAGCATCCGGCTTTTCGGGGGAAGCAGGCCATAACCTCACCCCATTCTTGCCTTCGTAACTCGAATGTTCCAGCGTGTCCACAATGCGCTTCACCGCCGAATAATACTCGCCCTTCCCCGTCTGCTTCGCTAAAGCAAGCAAGAAATAACCGATCCCTGCAATACCATGCGAAAACCCATACGAGTGGTGGCTTTTTTTATCCGACTTGTCCTTCACTTCCCACATGCTCAGCCCGTCTTCTGTTCGCTTTTCCTGCTGTAAAATCATTTCACCGAGTTCATCAGCCCTCGTCAAAAGTTCGGAACAACCTCCAAGATGATGTACCTCCGTCAGCATTAATCCTAAACCTGCCGCTCCATGACTGATATTGGTTTGAACCGGGTCATGTCTTGTCATTTCCAAGGCCAGATTTTCAGCAATGCGAAGTAACGGTTTATCATCCAGCGCATCCGCTGTCTGTGCCAGTGCCCAAGGAACAGCCCCATAACCGAAATACAGGCTTTCTGGCGTTTCTCCGGGAACATAAGGCATATGATTCAATATCCACTCCAATACTTCACGTGCATACTGATGATACTTTCTGTTCTGCGTAATCTGCCCAAGCTGATGAAAACCGTAGGCCATCCCCGTCCATCCAAAGTTGAAATTAGCCGGGTGGAACATCTTGCTCATGCTATTTTCGGGATAAAGTTGGTGAGCATTGTTCAAATCAAGGGATTGAACCAACTTGTTAGCCATAAGCTCGGCTTGATGCAGTACTTCTTCTGCCGTCATGCCTGCTTCATTCGCTCGCGAAGATTGCTCGCTCCCTGTTAAATCGCCCTTAGCTTGTTCACACATACGTATTAGCTGTTCACGTATTTCAGATAAATCATTATATCGTGCAGACATGATCTCGATCCCCAGACTTCCCAGCCCAAGAAGCTGTCTATCATTGAGATTGTCCAAATAGGCTTGTCCAGCAGACAGGTGAGACTGTCTGTATTTCAAATAAGGGTCCATGGAGGTTGCCATGTAATAATAAACGGCTCCCAGCGCGTAAAGATCATCGGAGTATTCCGATCGCTGACTGTGCTCTCTTCCTCGAAGCACATAACCAGGCGTGTGCCCTGTTAATGGTTTTACCTGACTTTCGTTATCTTTCACATAGGCTAACTCCAGATCAATGAATCGCACACTTCCGTCAAGCAACACCACAATGTTGTTCGGCGTGAGATCATTGATGACAATTCCTCTATCGTGAAACTCCTGCACGATATCCAGAATATCTGAGCCGATTCGGTAAAGCTCTGCCTGATTGCCATCGTTAGCTACATGTCTGCGGTGGATGTACTCGCGCAAGCTGATGCTCTCGAAGTATTCCAGAATCAGATATCGATTCCGTTCAACACTGAACAGATCGATTGGCCGCGGAGTATACCCCGTATCCTTCATCAGATCAAGCACATGATACTCGTTATCCAGATAATCATGGGCAGAACGTCCGGCGCCATCCACGCGCATGAGATGAACCGCTTCTTTCATCACAGCTTGCTCATTCCGGGAAGTGGAGACAAGAAATACGCCTCCTTTACCTGACTTTTTGAGCACACGTCTCACACGAATTTTTCGTGTTACAAACTCATTGTTACTGGAATCAGGTGCCTTACTCGTTGCTAAATTTTCATTCTTCCATCCGGCTTGTATGCTCACCAGTTCTTCCGGCTCATCTACCCACTCGGGTTTGTATCTGCCAGGTGTCCTTCGATCTTCCTCCAGTTTACCTTCCGAGTTCTGTATAGCATACACTTTTGCACCAGAAAAACGGTCATAATAGAATCTGTCTACAAAGGCTCCATAGCGATAAAATACACATGAACTTCCCCGGTAAGCCCGATCTGTAGGGATCGCGGGGCCTTTAAGATCCCCCGTACATGCATACATCTCCTCAAGCAATTGTATAAATTGTTCATCACTGCGTGCATAGATCGTCACACACTTCCCTGTCTGAGGTAGCGGTGTAGAACCATTGGATGCCTCAATTAACTTCAGCCCACTATTTACGACTTTCCACATCACACCATACGTTGTCAGAATCTGTGCAATCCTTCGTAGCAGTTCGGCTCCCTCTATAGGCACAACCGATAAATGAATCTTCCAGCCCTGTGGGGGAAGTGTTAATCGGTCCGGTTTAAAACAAATCCAATGGCCGTCATTCGACCATTGGATGGATTCGGGTAGATCCCGGATTATATGTTGCAAAGCGTTCTCATAGGCGTCCTTCTTTTCAGTCAGGCTTGCTGATTTCAATGAGAATCACTCCTTTTTTGAAGTAGAGTAAGAGGGGGAGGTACAATTATTTTAGTTTAGTAATACGAAATCAAAGACTTATCTTACGAATCATTCAGTGGTTCGAGACGATGAAGAGTTCTAAGCCTCTACAACGATCGTTTGTGAGCTTGTCCAGCTGCACACTGTACACAAGCTAGTTTCCTCGAACATGTTGTTATCCTCTTCAACCTCCAGAGCCATCAAATCCTGTACAGATAAAATTTCCTTGTTTTCCATGATAAATTACCTCCCATTTGTCTCCCCCTCTTATAATCCAAATTCTACATAAAATTTTAAATTCCTTCTTTTTAATTGAATTTTTTTACAAAAATTATTTAAGAAACCCATATATAGTTGTAATACATGTCATAATAACCTTTGGTTTTTCCTTGAAAAAAGGATTAATCTAACATCAAATCCCAGACGAAACAGACGATTTCCTGTGTGAGGTATGTCCTGCTCGATCTTCCCGAAAAGATCTAACAAACAGGCTTGCCATGCCCATAAAAATAACAAATATGCCGATTCCCATGTACACCCAGGATGGACTATAGGCTTCAATTAACCATCCTCCGAGCAACAAACCGAGCGGGTTACTAACACCACTCATAAGTACTCCCATACTATTCATAACACGTCCTCTTTTTTCTTCCGGTGCAGATAACAGAATGGAAGTGACTAACGGTACATTTACAAGAGCAAGCCCCAACATCAACAGGAAAGAGCAGGCAATGGCAAAGTACAAGTTAGGATACATCGGCATGAACAGCAAGCTTGCGCCCGAGATCAGATAACTGATTAAGAACCACTGGGCGAGTGACAGACGTTTGGCATATTTTCCACTAAGCAAAGAACCAACGATACTGCCAGCGGCAAAAGCAGATTGAAGCAACCCATACCCTTGTGGCCCGGCTTCAAGCACCATATTGGCAAAAATCGGCGTGAAGATATGTAGCGGGGCTCCTGCAAAATTGATAATGGCACCAAAAATAATACAGCAAGCCAAAACTTTGTTCGAAAATAAAAAGGTGATGCCCTGCATGCTGTCTCTGACAAAACCTGAAAATCCTTTTTGTTTGACCACCTTGGTCACAGGGATACGAATGAAGGCAATAGCGAATGCGGATAACAGAAAAGTGATCGCATAGATGAACAAGATGGACTGTACGGAGATGAAGGCAATTAAAATCCCCCCTAAGGCATAACCGAGCAGCTCTATCGTTTTGGAGGAAGAGTTCAATAGAGCATTGGCTGGAGCGAGTTGCTCTGCCGGTTTGGGCAGAATCGCCGGAATGACCGTCTGAGCGGCAGGATTGAACATGAAACCGAGGATGGCAATGAGCAGATTGGCTGCATAGATATGCCACGGAAGCATGCTATCCGTCAGAAATAGAATCGCTAAGATACATGCAATAACCGCTCTCCATATGTCGGTCCAGATCAGCAATGGTTTCTTTGGTAGCCGGTCACTGATCGTTGCAAGTGGAATACCCAGAAAAGCATAGATCAAATAGGGAAGCATCGGAATGAGTGCCGCAGCAAGCGCAGATTCAGTTAACTGCAAGATGTACCACATCGTAGCCATGGAAAATAAAATCTGACCTGCACCTGAGACAAGCCTGCCTACCAGCAGCACTGTAAAGGAAGGTATTCGTAACACGGCAAGGTAGCCGTCTTCGCCAGTCTTATTTGTTGTTTTCCGGTTCATTTCCATCGCCTCCAATCGGAATCTCCCCGCGCTCATCCGCTTGTTTTAATTGAGCAACCAGACCCGATTCCTGTATTCTGCGTTGCATTTTGGCTTTGACTTGTTCCAGTTCTGCGGTGTACTCCTGCAACTCGTGAAACAGCGTCTGGTGAGTGCGAATTCCTTCCCGAATCAGCATCGCTGTCGCATCCGAGCGGTTTTTGGCGAGTTCCAGAAATACCATTTGGTCGATCACATCAATCTCCTCCTGACTTAATCGAACGGAAACCACTCCCTTGGTGCCTGAAAGATTTTTAGCAGCCTGCTCCATTGATCGCTCGATCATTTGATTGAACTGTATTTTTTGATTTTTGTTCAACATATTTCCTCCATTCTCGTTGTGAGTTGCTGGCATAGGTCACAAAATGATTATTCGTTAGATTTGTATTACTTAGTTGGTTTAGTTGAACTTGAATTCAGGATTTATATTCTGTAATTCGTAAATCGTAAATTGTATTTATTTTACATTATCATGCAAAAATATGGTTGTAAAGCAAAAAACCTTTGGTTTCCCAAAGGTTTGCGGTAACTATTTTTTTGTTGAACCTGCTGTATTGGTGGGGTTCCGGTTTGAACTTTATTCCCCCTGTCTCCACCACATGCCTTCCGATTTCGGGCTTGTATATTCAAAGCCAAATTGAGCATACAAGCGATCCGCAGGGACATCAGCCAGTAGACTGACCAACCCCCGCGCAGGCACGGCTTCACGCAAATAGTTCATAATTTCAATCATGATCAGTTTGCCATAACCTTTCCCCTGAAGATCAGGATGCACTGCAATGTCGACCACTTGAAAAAAACAACCACCATCCCCAATGACACGTCCCATCCCAATGAGAACATCGGATTCTCGCAAACACACCGCAAATAAACTACGCGGCAGCCCTATCTCAGCCCCCTCCCGGCTCATCGGACTCAGCCCCGCAATCTGCCGCAATCCCAAATATTCAACCGCAGCCGGCGGTGCATGTTCAATGTTCACCTCGTTCATCTGTTACTCCCCTTTCTGATCTTATATCAGCGCTTATCGGCCTGCATCAAACGCATGGATATTTATCCTGATCTTCCTCGGTAATTTCCCTGATCACCCTGCATGGATTTCCAGCAGCAACAACGCCGGCAGGAACAGATTTTGTAACCACACTTCCTGCACCAATAACGGTGTTGTCCCCAATGTTGACCCCCGGCAAGACAGACACACCTCCACCTATCCAAACATTGTTTCCTACCTTAATGGGTAGGGCAATCTCCAAACCTTGATTTCGCTGTTCCGCGTCAAGGGGATGCTCCGGTGTATAAAAGCCGCAATTCGGCCCGATAAATACATAATCTCCGAAGCTGATCTTGCCCGCATCCAGCATGACAGTATTATGATTGCAATAAAAATGATCTCCAATTTCAATGTTATATCCCTGATCGCAATAAAATGGCTGCTCGATTAAAAATTTCTCTCCGGTTTTCGCAAAAAGCTCCCGAATCAGTATTTCTCTGTCTTTGAGATTACTTGGGCGAATCTGGTTATAGTCATAACACATTTCCTTCGCATACGTACGCTCTCGAATCAACTGTTCATCGTTATTATTATCGTAAAGTAAACCCCGCTGAGCCTTTTCCTTCTCTGTCCATTTCATGCTAGTTTCCTCCAGAACATGATTTCCTTTGATACAGATGTATCCTAACAAAAATCCAGGAATTCTCCAATTAAGAATGGATCTACCTGCTTGAATTCATCTACTTCCTGTGTAATAGTGAGAGAAGGCTTGCGTAAAAGCGTGTTTAGATACGTCAGGTGGGTTGTAAAGGAGGAACTATTGTGTTTCAACGTTGGTTGGATAACCTGTCATCACATCCCGATGCTACGTTTATATTGCTTGGTGTTGTTGCCTTGCTTCTGGCAGCTTATCTGTGGTCAGCTACAGAAATTCGGCGAAGCCATGAAAGGCATATGCGAAGGATACGAGATACATTATACATAAGCACAGGTCTTTTGGGACTACTTACCATTTGGGAACATCGTAAATATGAAGCTTCCGTACAGGAACATCATGAGTTGTTACAAGCCATGCAAGCCTGCAAAACGGCCTCATGTCTCTCCCCGCAGCTTCAGGAACAGATTCGTGACTGTGTTAAAAATGAAGATCCTGCCAGGCTTGCCCTGATGCATAAAGCACTTGAACGGGAATGTACTGCACTATCGGATGAACTCAGCCGAAATACATATTCGGTGCACTGGGGCCGTGCGATCTGGACGATTCTCAGACCTGCCGCTGAACCCGCTGCACTCACGGCCACAGCACTTTTAATCGGAAAGGTGTTCTACACAGAGCGTATCCCTAGTACGTCCGTAGATTCCTGGGATAACCTGTTGCCATGGTTTCAGGCAATCTCCCTCATGCTTACGATACTATACGGTTATCTGCTCTGGTCCAGCCCAAAGCGCGGCACTTCAGGAGCGCTGGTCAGATGGCTATCCCTCTTCATCGCACTCTGCTCTTTGCTTCATCTGATCGGACTTGCAGCGGCCCCTTATGCCCTTGCTCTGCAACTTATTCTGTTTGTCTCCGGATTCGGGTTAACCGGATCACGCTCCCGCAGTGAACGCCCATATGCCGGACACGCAGAAATGGATGAAAACAGCAGCCAAAGCAGTATGGTTATGCCAGTACATGAAGCTGGTGTAGAGGATACCCATTCCCCTGTGACACCTCGCAGATCGGCGTCCGACTAGTCGCAGGTTCGAAGTAAAAAGCGGAACCTCCAAATCTAAGCACACAAAAATGGCTGTCCCTAAGTCATCACGACGATAGGAACAGCCTATTTATTTTTAAATCAGCCATGAAACACACAGGATTTTCATATGAAATGCTCTTAGGATAAGATGAAAAGGGATTATCCTTTCGCACTCGCGTTCGATCCACGAACGGAACGGGCGGAGCTACTTCTAGGCCCGGATTTGGAGGCATTGCCTGAGGACGTATTTTCAAAACGTTTGCGCTCGGTACGCTCCATCTGCACAATCTGTCCCTCATGTACCACAATATGCAATGAACCAAATTCCATGTCATCCAGCTGCCCGGCAATTCGGTTTAACCATACCTCATCCACTTTTAACGGCTTAGCCACTTGAGCCGCCTCCTCTTCTCGGGTGATCACCCGTTATTAAGCCTGTACGCACCTGTGTTTCAAACGTCGAATTATAATTCATCCTTATCCAACCTATATACTTGGTTTATACAATATCAGGGCTTCCAGCAGCTGTCAATTGATATTTTAATACCACACAGCGGGTTTCTTTTATAGCTTGTTTTCTTGTACGCTCGCTCCACGCTAAGCCTTTTCTGCAACAGCTTTGTGACCAAGCCAGCTCTTGAGCAGCAACGTAGCTAAAGCCAAAATTAACAGTAGCGAAGCAACGGCAAATGAGGCGGAAAACTGATATTCGTTATACAAAATCTCGACGTGAAGCGGCAACGTATTGGTTTCTCCGCGAATGTGTCCTGATACAACCGACACTGCTCCAAACTCACCCATAGCACGTGCATTACACAGGATAATCCCATAGAGAAGTCCCCATTTAATATTAGGCAATGTCACACTCCAGAAGATGCGCCACCCGGAGGCTCCAAGTGTTACAGCCGCTTCTTCTTCTCGCGTACCTTGATCCTCCATCAGCGGAATCAGCTCTCTCGCCACAAAAGGAAAGGTAATAAATAACGTTGCAATCACAATACCCGGCAGTGCAAAAATGATCTTAATATCATGTTCGGCCAGCCATGGGCCAAACCATCCGTTTGAGCCAAACACCAGGACAAAGATTAGACCGCCAACGACAGGCGAGATGGAAAAGGGAAGATCAATCAGTGTGATGAGCAGCCCTTTACCTTTGAATTGGAACTTGGTGATAACCCAAGCCGCTGCCACGCCAAAGATCGTATTGAGCGGAACGGTTATTGCAGCAACCAACAGTGTCAGCTTCAGTGCAGACCAGGCATCCGGTTCCGTCAGCGCAGCGATGTAGACCCCCCAGCCTTGCTTCAACGCTTCCATAAGCACGATGACCAGCGGCAGGATCAGCAACCAGATCAGGACGAGACTTGCAAGTCCGATAAGTAGCCATTTTACCCAAGTTGCTTCTGTTGTGGCACGATTTGTACTGCGACCGGTTTTTACAGGTGGAACAGGGCTAAGGGGAACAGAACCCGCCATACGTACACCTCCTTCGGATTGGTGAGTGCGCCACATTGTGGCTATGTAAATCCATCCGGGCCGCCACGAATGGGCAAGCCGCACGGACAGAATGTGAGGTTAACATGTATGTTATTGGCTGATTTATTTTGGCATTCCATGCCGCTATAATTACACTCTCCCTGCCTTACGACTCCAGCGCTGGAGAGAGTTGATAATGAGTAGCAAGATAAACGAGATCAATAAGAGCAGCAAGGCTACGGCTGTAGCTCCTGCATAATCAAACTGCTCCAGCTTGGACATGATGAGTAGCGGCGCGATTTCCGTTTTCATCGGCATATTGCCTGAGATAAATACAACCGAACCATACTCACCTATGCCCCTCGCAAAAGCTAGCGCAAACCCCGTCAGCAGCGGTGGGATTAAATCCGGTAGCAAAATGGCCCGGAATATCCGCCATCGCCCTGCACCCAGCGTTGCTGCTGCTTCTTCCACCTCAGCCTCAAGCTCTTCCAGCACCGGCTGTACCGTACGCACGACAAAAGGGATGCCGATAAACATAAGTGCGAGAGTAATTCCCACTTGAGAGTATGCCAGCTTGATACCCATGGGTTCTACCCATTGTCCGATCCATCCATTCCCGGCATAGATCGCTGTCAGAGCCACCCCGGCTACGGCTGTGGGCAGCGCAAACGGAAGATCAATCACCGCATCAAACAATCTCTTACCAGGGAATTCATACCGAACCAGCACCCAGGCCAGGAGCAGGCCCAGGAATAGATCAATTAGCGCCGCCGCACCAGCTGTCAGGAAGCTGACCCGGAACGAAGCCAGCACCCTTGGATTGGTAGCCACCTCCACCATCGTTGCCCAGGTCAATCCCGTGGAGTTGAATAACAGTGCCGTCAGCGGAATCAGCACGACCAGACTCAGGTATAGCACGCTGTACCCCATCGTTAATCCGAATCCCGGCAATGTCCGCCTACCCCGGGCCGCGATAACCTTGCTCATGCCTATTCATCCTCTCTGCCGTCAGCCGGTCAGGCTGGTTGGCTGCGTACAGCGCAATTTATGCTTTGTTTGATTTACTTTGACTGGTTTGCTTTGATTGGTTTCTTTTACTCGCTTCGGATGCTGTTGCCCTGTTATTCTTAGCTACCCGGCACGTAGATCTGATCAAAGATGCCACCATCTTTGAAATGCTTCGCCTGGGTATCCCGCCAAGTACCAAAGACATCTTTTAACGTAAACAGCTCCAGCTTCGGAAACTGATCTTTGAATTTTTCCTTTACGCTATCTAACGTAGGACGGTAGTAATTTTCGGCAGCAATCGTCTGGCCTTCTTCGCTGTAAAGGTATTTGAGATAAGCATCCGCGACATCTCGGGTACCTTTTTTGTCTACATTTTTATCCACGATCGCTACAGGAGGTTCAGCCAAAATGCTGATAGAAGGCACGACGATGTCGAATTTGTCTGGCCCTAACTCTTTGACGGAAAGGAATGCTTCATTCTCCCAAGCCAGCAACACATCGCCAATGCCGCGTTCCACAAATGTCGTTGTCGCTCCACGAGCACCCGAGTCAAGTACAGGGGCATGTTTGAACAACTCTGCTACGAACTGCTTTGCCTTCTCTTCATCGTTGTTGTTATGCTTCAGCGCGTAACCCCATGCCGCTAAATAGTTCCAACGCGCTCCCCCTGAAGTCTTCGGATTCGGAGTAATAACCTGTGTATCTCCCTTGATCAGATCATCCCAATCCTTGATGCCTTTTGGATTGCCTTTACGCACCAGAAATACAATCGTGGACGTGTACGGAGAGCTGTTGTGCTCGTATTTGTCCTGCCAGCCTTCATGAATCAGGCCTTTATCTTCAATCGCATCGATATCATAGCCCAGTGCCAGTGTCACCACATCTGCATCCAATCCGTCGATGACGGAACGGCTCTGTTTACCCGAACCTCCGTGAGATTGTTTGATAGTCACTTCCTGGCCTTTCTCTTTCAGCCAATGGGCGGCAAATGCTTTGTTATATTCCTCATAAAGTTCCCTTGTCGGGTCATAGGAGACATTGAGCAGTTCAACCGCTTTGCTGCCTTCTTTATTCCCACCTGTCCCCGTTCCTGTTGCTGCACCCGTTGCACTTGACCCGCCGTTATCTGATCCGCAAGCCGCCAGCACCCCCGTTAACACCAATGCCAGCCCCATCAGAATTCCTTTGTGAACTCTCTTTTTCATCCTCTTACACTCCCCCCGATATAAACTTGCATGATCAACTACAGGTCGGCAGAACAGCGGTACGCACCAGAAAAGAACAAAAAGACGGAGGAACCCCCTGCGCACTCTTCCCTTCATCAAGTCATACCGACCCCTAAAGTCGTGTATGCTTCATCAGTAAAATGCGCTACGGTGTTCCTCCGTCTATACGGTGAGAACGTTATGCTGTTCAAGTGTTTGCAGTCATTTTTATTATTCCTACCTGTTTAGTAAGTTATATACGTATAATAAAGGCAGTCTATATGAGTGTCAAACGTTTTTTCCGCTTTTTACCGAAATTTTGTACCATTGACAAAAAAGAGAACAACAACGATACCAACTGGACCATTAGACAGATTAGCTCTAAGGCTAGGGTTCAGTACCCCGCTATTTTGACGACTTTTCAGCAAAATAATGGTCGATCGCCACGGATTACCGGAACCGATCCAAAGAATAAATTTGTGGAAAATTAAAGCAACCTTTTGAACAATAGGGTCGTCTATAGGGGAAAATCACTTTAAAACAAAGGGATATGAATTCCCTGGAAAAGCGAGGCGACACTGAAATGAAGAAAAATATTTTAGCAACCTTTACGGCAGGAGCCCTGCTTACGCTCTCCTTAAGCGCGGGTCCTCTCCATGCTGCTCCGTCCGCATTTACGGATATTCAAGGTATTCCGGGTGCAGACAAAATCGAATCTCTCCATCAGGATGGATTAATCAAAGGGGTTAGCGATAACTTGTTCAAGCCAGCAGAACAGCTAAGTACCGCACAAGGCGTTCAATTGATCGTCGACGGGCTAGACTTAAACCTGAACGCTATTCGTTTTATTAAAATGCCTGTGCCTAGTGATTATTTCTCTGCTGTAAAAGACGGTGTCTGGTACAGCGATGCTTTCATCCGCGCACAGTACAACAGCATCAAGCTTCCGCAAAATATCGATCCATCCAAACCGCTTACTCGTGAGCAGTACACCCTGTTCCTCATGCAAGCGATTGAGGCCAAAGGAGGTCTGCCTATGATTAAAATCCAGCCCGTAGACATTGCGGACGAGAATGAGCTTACACCAGAGTACCAAGGTGCCGTACAGCGTTCTCTGGTGCTGAAGATCAGCACATTGGATGCAGAAGGACAGTTCCATCCGAAACAAGCCATTACTCGTGCCGAAGCTGCCGTGATGATGTACAATGCCATTCAGCACATGGAATCCTTCTTTACACCGCAAATCCCAGAAACACCAGAAAAGTAAAAGAAAAGGTATCTCAGGGTAAAAGCATAACATGGCAAACCCCGCATCTTTCTTCTTTAGAAAGTGCGGGGTTTTGTATACAGCCTCAGTGCGATTCTAAGACTGAGGATTTGAATTTTTCGCTTCCGTTGAACTGCGTCATTTTGCCCAATCCCTTTTGCAAAATGGTCGTTTTTTTAATATCCCCGCCGCGAATAATATACGCAGACCACTTGGGGAAAACCTCTATGTAAAACTGGTTTCCCAGGTCGGTTAAATCCGAGCTTCGTAGGATCAAATCTTCCTTCAGCGAGCCATCCTACTGAAACGGATTTACAACAATCAACTGGTGCTCTACTAGAAATGGCATGAGTACGGTTATTATGGAAGTTACCTGTGTCGGTACGACAAGCTTTTGCTTCTTTTTAACATCGTGGGATAACTGTATCTTAACATACCCATACCTGCCATTCACCTCGGTTATATGTGCTGGTTCGCATACTATTTTATTACGCAAAAAAAATTTCCAGTCAAACAAAGAGCACCTCTACCACTTTCGTTCAATGAGCAACAGCATACCTTAATCCGTACCGACGATCTGTAAAAATAGCAAAAAAGCGAGTACTTTCCTCCGATAAGAGGATGTACTCGCTTAGAATATTAATACCTACAATCCGCGTTTAGATAGACTTAGAAAGAACCTTTTACAACCACTTCCGACAATGGGAAGCGACCTGATGGACGAGCTGGCTCAGCAGCTTTACCTACAGTAATCAGCAAAGTTGGTACAAAGCGTGCAGGGATGTTGAACGCTTCGATCAATTGTTGTGGGTTGTATCCGCCCATTGGGCATGTGTCATAACCCAGGGAACGTGCTGCCAGCATAATGTTTTGGGAAGCAAAAGAAGCGTTGCGGATTGCTTCATCACGAGCGATTTGCGGGCTTTGGTAAGCACCGTTAATTTGGCCCACCAACGCGTCACGAACTTCAGCAGGCAATGCGCCAGCTTCAACAGCTTGATCGTAGATGAATGTATTGCGGTTCGCTTCCAGGTCACCGAGAACGGCAATCGTAACAGAACTGTCCACTACTTGAGTTTGTCCGTAAGCGATCGGGAGCAATTTTGCTTTGTCTGCTTCGGATTCAATCACGAGGAATCTCCAGTGTTGCAGGTTCCAGGAAGACGGGGCTTCAGAAGCTGCAGTCAAGATTGCGTTCAGGTCAGCCTCCGGCAATACAAAACCTTTTTCATACTTTTTAACTGCGTGGCGTTCGCTAATAACGCTAAGTGTTTCATTTTTTTCAGTAACGGACATGTGTTCCACTCCTTAGTTCTGTTTGGAATATTATATTTTTACGTTCGCAAAGCACGCCTTGAAAGCCATTCCGCCCCAAGCACAGGCCTTCCGAAAATAACATCAGCGCAGACGAACGCTCCCCATCTGTGTTCACGTTATGCCCGGAATTACCTCAACTTTCAACCTCTTTTACACCGGAGCATACGTATCTCTTACACTTCTCTCCCATGACTGTTTGACCACATCATCACGTACTTAACGCCATGACTCTGACGAGAGCACCCTTTCAGGTCTTCCCTTTGGCAGATACCCCTTCCATCGGAAAAGGCCCTTCTCCACGCTCAATACTTTGCTGCACATCAAGGATCGATATGCGGTCGAAATAAGCGCTCAGCGCTTGTTCCCCTCCATCGTATATAGCCCCCATCACATCCTGCATATTAGAGGAAACTTTACACGGTGAACCCGATTCTCCTGAGCACCAGCTTGGCCCGAGCGAACCTCCAGCAACTAGTCTGTACACTTCTCCAAGCTTGATCTCTTCACTTGGTCGACTAAGCAAGTATCCCCCATGAGCACCTTCTTTGGTCGTCAAGTAACCATGTTTACGCAGAACACTTAGTACCTTGCGGACTCTGGCCGGGTGTGTGCCCACACTTTGAGACAGGTCTTCACTGTTGGCCATACACTCGCTTCTCATCGATAGAAAAACAAGACAATGCACCGCAATGGTAAATTCGCTGTTCATAACTTACTCCCTTCCCGGCATACAACACCGATGAACTTCATTCCAAGGTAAGTATAACTGTCATTATATGAATAACAGTTATGTTTGTCAACACTTGCTCCAGAACGTCATTGGATCGTAGATTTCCCTGTTATATCAATACTTACACTCTCTTGGTAATCTGCCGAACGCTGATTAAAAACTGTTGATGGAAACGTTCTATGCATAAAAAAGTGAGCCTTTCGCTTCGCGAAGGGCTCCAATAAGATAGACATATGAAAGGGCTTACGTGATTATTATAATCGCTAATCTTCATTTTGAAAACGCTTTTTTTGTAAAGTTTGATTTTAAGCTGATTCAGGATTTATCCGGTTATGAGGAAAATTTATATTGCATAAACTAATGTCATTAGTTATATTACTAACATCATTAGTTTTAGGAGGATTTCCGATGCGGATCACCCGTGAATTCGATGTTCACCAAGTCACCTTTCTTCCCCGCCTCTTCCCTGTAAATGTCTATCTTGTTGAAGAGGAACAAGGCCTGACCCTGATTGATACAGGCATGCCATTCAGTCTCAAAGGTATTCTGGAGACAGCCGCTTCCTTGGGGAAACCCATCACCACCATCATCCTGACCCATGCCCATGCGGATCACGTTGGGGCGCTTGATGGTCTCAAGGATGTGTTCCCCGATGCTGAGGTATGCATCTCCAGCCGAGATGCCAAGCTGTTAACCGGGGACACATCGCTGTTGCCGCACGAGCCGCAGACCCCGGTACGCGGCAGTGTGCCCAAAGGCATCCGTACGCAGCCGGATCGCCTGCTCGAAGATGGCGACCAGATTGGATCGCTGGTCGCTATTGCTTCTCCAGGCCATACGCCCGGGCATATGGCCTTCATGGATACACGCAGCCGAGTGTCGATCGCCGGCGATGCGTATCAAGTGCGCGGAGGCCTCGCCGTGTCCGGCCGCGTTCGCCCGCTCTTCCCGTTCCCTGCGCTGGCCACGTGGAATCGCGAAGCGGCACTAGCCAGCGCGAAGCGCCTGGCGGAGCTGGAGCCGTCCGTGCTGGCCGTTGGCCACGGACGAATGCTTCGCCAGCCCGCGGCGGCCATGCGCGCGGCAGTCGCTGATGCTCAGCAGCGACTGCAACCAGCCGGGGGGCAGCGATGAGCCCCCGGCAAGGTCTGGATCGCGGCGCGTTGCTTGACGCTGCGATCCAGATCGTGGACAGCGACGGCTTTGAGGCGCTGACCCTGGCCGCTCTGGCGAAGCGGCTGGATGTGCGCTCGCCGTCGCTCTATAACCACATCAGCGGGCTCCCCGGGCTTCGCCAGGAACTGGCGCTGATGTCAGTGCAACAGCTTAGCCTTGCCGTAAACGAGGCTACGGCGGATCGCACCGGCGACGAGGCCATTCAAGCCATCGCCGCTGCTTATATAGGCTTCGTTCGCCAGCATCCCGGGCTCTACGAAGCCTCGTACCATGCACCCGACCTGAATGAACCGCAGCTCGCGGCATGCAAAACAGCTCTGCTGAACATGCTGCTGCATACTTTGCAGCCTTACCCCCTTACCGAAGCGCAAGCATTGCATGCTGTTCGGGGATTGCGCAGCCTCTGCCATGGTTTTGCCTCCATTGAGGCACAGGGTGGCTTCGGCATGGATTTCAGTCCGGACGACAGCCTGCGTCTGACCGTGTCCGCTTTTCTTCACGGGCTGCGCCACCTGTCCGAAGACATATAAACAAGGGCGAAGCTAACTCTATCGGGATATACGCTAGCATCTATAGCTTATCGTTCCTATGAGCAAGAGGTAAACTATTCTGGACAAAGCTAAGTTTCCTAAATATCCAAGCAAGAGAATACCGCCGAGACACTCGTAAGCAACCGAAGGAAGGATGATACTTTCGGAAGCTGAGCTACACCAAGTAATCAAAGTCTGTCTAATCAAACGAACTAAGTTTCCCGCACCGCTTGTAGCTCCTGGCTCACGCGGTGCCCCTCTTCATGCGAAGCATGCCTACAACTAAGCTAACCTCCGTCGCCTCATCCGTTGAATCTGTCCGGCCTACTACAATTTCCTCTCAACAAATTGAGACTTCCATACGTCCGTCAGAATTCTAACGATCACCAGAGAGCTTATATGCCCGATAAACAGCCTTTTGGAATTCTAACGATCACCAGAGATGCTATTTTCTCAAAAAACGGTTAGAAACCATATAACAGACCGAGAATTCACAAAATAAGGTTTCTCCTGATCGTTAGAATTAAAAGAAGCAGAAAATGCGGCAAATAAGCTTCCTGGTGATCGTTAGCCTACATAGCTTGTGCCCAGGAACAGGAGCAGGAGGTTAATAAGTTTAGATACCCCATCCCACGCCTGTCCATATGTTGCAGTAATCCCTTCTTAGTGCAGCCATTAGTACATCTTGTTAGTACATCTGTTAGTACATCTGCTTAATTTCCTCTTATTCGAATAAACGACAACTCAGCGGGAACAATACTAGAGCGTGTCTTGAAACCTACTGAAGTGCATCTTTCCCCCTTTCCGCCTCTGCTACGTCACTTTCCCTTGACGTGTCCCGATACGCATGCGGGAAACTTCCTTGCTTGGAATGAACATTCGGCAAAATCAGCTTTCTTCAGAGTTTTCAGACACTTCCTACATATTTTCCGAATAAAAAACGATCAACATTACCTGCATTTTTAAAAGATATGTATTCTATCGATTTCCTGTGTTTGTGCTATAATAGGAACTGAAAAATCAGGTCTTTTTGTATCTTATCCGGTTGAACGGATTACATATCATTGTAGAAAGAGGGCGTTTACGTGGCTCAAATCTCTCCGTACTATCTTCAAATCGGGGCGACTGTTGGCATGCTTGTCATGGCCTTACTTGCCATCTTCATTCGTATGAAAGCCAGCCACCGGCCGGTCACCATCCGTAAAATTATTATTCCGCCGCTCGGCATGAGCACAGGCTTTTTTATGTTTGTTGTACCGGAGACCCATGTTCCATGGTTGTGGGCGCTCATCGCGCTTCTGGTCGGCTGGTTTATTTTCTCGTATCCTCTCATTCGCAGCACCAAGTTTGAACGCGTAGGAGAAGAGATTTTTGCCACACGTTCCCGCAGCTTTGCCTTCATTTTGCTAGGACTTCTGGCTGTACGCCTGATTCTGCATGAAGTCATCCAGCGATATGTCAGCATTCCGCAAACAGGCGGTCTGTTCTTCCTGCTGGCGTTCGGTATGATTGTGCGCTGGCGTGTATATATGTACAAACACTACAAGGAAGTGCTCGCTGTTCAGAACTAAACGGTAGCTAAAATCCCCCGGCACTACCCTGATTTTTATAGGTCTAGAGCAATAAGAAATTAAACAATCAAGGTATTAAGCATTTACCAATCACATTGATCACATCAACTTAGCTATAACATCAATCGACATCAACATCAATTTAAAAAGACACGTTCAACACACCATAAAAAGGTGCTAAGAACGTGTCTTTTGCTTGCAGGCTGCAACGACTTAATCAGAACTGTTATGCGGAAGTCGCTTTAATCGTTGGAATGACCGTACTCATCCATCAACCCAAATTCACTCGCTCAATCCATCTATTCAGGGTCTGCAACCTTCACCAGCTGCTTGCCCAGATTATCTCCAGAGAAGAGTCCAATGAAAGCTTCCGGCGTCCGTTCGAAGCCGTCCACAATATTTTCTTCATACTGCAGCTTGCCTTCCTGAATCCACTTAGCAAGCTTAGCACGTCCTTCTTTGAAGGACTTCGTATAGTCGCCCAGCAGAAAACCTTTCATCAGCGCCGTGTTCGTTAACAGCAGCGTTTGTGGACGCATGCCGATGTCCGGTTTCTCCAGATTATAAGACGATATCTGTCCGCACAACGGAATACGCGCATTCCGGTTGATATGTCGCAATACGGCATCCGAGATATCGCCGCCAACATTGTCGAAATATACGTCGACCCCGTCAGGACAAGCCTTTTCAATCGCTGCCGACATATCTTGCTCCGTCTTATAGTTAAGCACAACGTCGAAACCAAGCTTTTCTTTCAGATAGGTACATTTATCGTCAGAACCTGCGATACCGACCACACGCGCACCGACGATTTTACCGATCTGACCTGCGATCATCCCCACAGCTCCTGCGGCGCCAGAGACCACAACGGTCTCTCCATCTTTGGGTTTGCCGATATCCTCCATGCCGAAATACGCGGTCAAACCTGTCAGGCCCAATGCACCGAGATAAGCTGTAATTGGAGCCTCGTCCGAATCAATCAGCGATAGATCCGTCGTATTGACCGCAGCATATTGCTGCCAGCCCCACATCCCCGTCACCAGATCACCTTTGCGTAAATTTGGCTCGGATGATTCCACAACCTGCCCGATCGCTCCTCCCTTAATGACTTCATTCAGGGCGTACGGCGGTGCATAGGATTTCGTATCTTTCATTCGTCCCCGCATGTACGGGTCGACCGACAAATATAATGTACGAACCAGCACTTGCCCAGCTTCCGGTTCAGGTAGCGATGCCTCAACGAATTCAAAATTTTCTTTGGATGGAGTCCCTTCAGGACGGGACGCCAGTAAGATCTGTTTATTTACACTCATCAAAATAACCTCCTGATTCCCAGTGGCTTCAAGGTTAGCCATTGTCATCTGCAGTAACACAGGCACACCACTGGATCTATGTTGATCTTCATAATAGTTTAAACCGAAACAGGCGGATCACAAACGTGGGCCGCCCGGAAATATACAAATTTCGTCACAATATAGCTCTAAACCAACCTTACAGCACAGTGAAAATGAATTTGCTAACAGTGAAATGACTCCATCTTTTCATACCGGGCAGATAGCCTTACATCTGTGTGTGTAGTCCACACATCTTTATTGCGCAGTCAGAATAACCGGTCCATCGGCTGTAATGGCAATGGTATGTTCATACTGAGCGGACAGACTTCCATCCAAAGTACGTGCAGTCCAACCGTCCGAATCCAGCTTGCTGCGGAATGTTCCGATATTCAACATCGGTTCAATGGTGATGACCATGCCCTCTTTAAGCCGCGGACCGCGATGCGGTGGGCCATAGTGAGGAACCTGCGGCTCTTCGTGCATCTTCTCTCCAATACCGTGTCCAATAAATTCACGAACCACGGACAGTCCTTCTCCTTCAGCATACGTTTGAATGGCATGCGAGATGTCTCCGATCCGGTTACCGACAATAGCAAGCTCAATGCCTTTGTATAGAGAGTTTTTCGTCACGTCTAACAAATGTTGCGCTTCAGGACTTACATTTCCCACTGCATAAGACCAAGCCGAGTCCGCCAGCCAGCCATCCAAATTCACGACCATGTCGATGGTAACGATATCGCCGTCTTTCAGCACATATTTTCCCGGAAAACCGTGACAGATCACGTCATTAACCGACGCACATGTCGCATAAGGGTACCCGTTGTAGCCCTTTTGCTCCGGTATAGCGCCATTTTTCTTCATAAATGCCTCTGCAAACTGGTCAATTTCCTGTGTAGTGATTCCCGGACGAATCAGTTTTGCAATTTCTCTATGGCACGCAGCCAGAATTTCTCCAGCTTTTCTCATTTGTTCAATCTGTTCTTTCGTCTTTATCGTGATCATGCCAACTACTCCTTGTCCGTTATGATCTTATCCTGTCTTCTATTGTAACGCGAAACGCTCAAAATAAAAAATTCCGATAACTGAACCAACATCCTATTATACGCCAAGCATTGAATGAATGAGTATTTTTTCTCCAAAAACACGAAACCCGTCTTGCCCAAGCTTCGTATTAGCATAAAAATAACTGAAAACGAAAGGGTGGACGACTCATGTTTAAGAAGCTCATAGGCAAACTCATCGACTCCAAGTCCTCATCTCACCACAAACGTTACAGTTCCTCCAATAGACGTTCTTATAAAAAATACAGCAGCTCCTCCGGGAAACGCACATACAAGCGCTATTCCTCATCCGATATGAAGTACAGGGATCAGCGCCATGGATCAGGCTATTATAAAAGCAGAAAGTATAGCTCTAGCTAAACGATCCTGACCCTGCCAGATTGTTCTGCCCCATGAGTCAAGGTCTAGCTTAGCCCATTCGGGTTGAATCTGACTCAATTCTAATTTGACTCTACGTCGGTCCCGACTTCACTCTCGCTTGAACCTGACTCTTAACCACCAGATATAACAAAGGGGTGTTCCATCGATACCGTACACACGGCCTTCGGAACACCCCTGCTTTTTAGTTTATAACACTTCTACTACGCTTTTCTGCTTCTACAGCAACGGTCTCAACCGATCCATCTCACGCTGCAACTCTCCTGCCCCGCCCTCATAACCCGGACGAAGCCCGAGAAGCCGCTCCAGCATCTCATGCAGTGCAGGCGTAAGCTGAAGCTCCTCCTGCCAGCTGGCAGGAGCGCTACCCTTCTGAGGCTCATAGGCCGAATACAGCATGAAAAGCAGAAAGTGACCCATATCCTGCAAATCCTGATCAGGTATAGCCGGTTCATCCTCAAGTTCAGGCACATCTTTCATTCGGCGTTTTAACTCTGGCAACAACGGCTCCCCCAAGCGTCTCGCCAGGCCAAAATCAATCAAATGCACTCGTCCCTCTCGTACAATGACGTTAGGGATTCGGATGTCGCCATGAATAAATCCCTGCTGATGAACATGAGCTACAGGAGACAACAGCTGACAAGCGAGTTCCAGGCATTCACGCTCTGTATATTGCTGACCTTCTTCGAAGATCAATTGTTCCAGCGTCTGTCCCCGGACATACTCTGTCACCATATAATTCCGTCTTCGCACGTTAAAGGTATCCAAAAGCTTCGGAATTGCTGGATGATGCAGGTGCTGTAACACATCCACTTCCCTGCTCAGCAGCCGCGCAGCAAGTCTGCCCTTACTCGGCTTCGATTCCTTCAACGCGACTTCCCTTCCCGTCTGCTGATCCACGCACAGATAGGTCAGTCCGTAACTACCCATACCTAGAAGCTCCCGTATCACATAACGTTCTCCTATGATCGTCCCTTGCCGCCCGGGGCGGTCTGTAAATAATCCGAGCAATCTTTGCCAGCTTCGCTGCAGCTCCACGTTGCCTCCCACGCCAGCTATCTGATACCTGATCCGGTTTCCTGTCCTGTCATGAGAAATGCCTGATCAGCGGCTGGACTTCATGTTGTATTGGAGCTAATTATAGCAGGCTGTATATGTGAAATCACGGTCATACATAATGCAGAATCATTTAAGCTTCTTTATGTTTCTTTGGCATCAAGCCAAACAACATGCGAAGCGAAGTGATTTTCGACTTCCGTTTACGCCCCTGATAGCTGCGCAAATTCGTCACGAGTTCGCGATCTCGTTCCTCCTCCAGCTTTTCGTTCATCCACTGACGTTGCTTTTCCATCTGTTCCTGGAGCGCAAGATGAGTCTCCGCCAGATGCTGGAGTGTCAGTTCCAGTTCATCCACCCGGTGCTGTAACACCTGCACGCGATCGTCCTCTTCCGGCTTGGGCTCAACTGCACCGTAGGTAACCTCACTTACAAGCTGGCCGAGTCCTTCATAAGATCTCAATTGACCGTACTGATCCACTTCCAGCGGCGGTAATGGATTAGCTCCAGATAAGACCGTACTGGCTACAGCACACTCCTGTTCCGTTTGCTCACGAATGGCTTGGACAGAATGCTGTTCTGTTTTCCCTTCTGCTGGGGATAGTACCGTGACCACTGCATCAGCCAGCGGCAGGTTATGCTCTCTAAGCTCAGTCATCAGACGTTCGATGCACTCGATATCATCGGATTTGAACAATCTGGATTTATTCGCAGAACGTTCGAAACGATATCCCTGCTCCTCGAGTGCTGCTGCATATTTACGAAGAGTACTGGCACCTATACCCAGGCTCTTGGCCGTTTCCGTCGTTGCTCCTACTTCTTCAATCATCATGAATTCCCTCCCGGTATGAAGTTTTTGGGCTTGCAAAATAACGACTTTAGCGTTCCTGCAACGAACTGTCATCGGTTCGGGTGACCTTTCTCTTGCACAACAATGGACGATGCACATGATACCTGAACAACCCTAAAACAACCTTCCTCATGTAACCCGCCAGTGCTTTTCTCTTGCATGTCGGTAAGTATTCGTCAGTCTGCTTGCAGAACCCTTTGACGGTTTAGTTCTGTTTCTGGGGATTCGTAAGAACTTTTGTCAGGTCTATATTTCGCAAAAAAACCTCTTCATCCGACAAGCTACAGGAATGCTGTCATGTCGAAAACGGGATATGCAAATGCCGTCTAAATTTCGGAGTGCATCAAATTGATGTCAATTTTGTTAACTCCACTACTCCAATACGCTCCCGCGACAGAGGGAATCATTGCTGTATAGCTTTTCCATGTGTTATCTTATGTAACGTAGAATTGAATTTCAGCATAAAATAAAGCACTATACTTAACATAACAATAATCAAGTAACGGATAAATCCAATGTAAACGGAGGCTGAAGGCAGTGTTAGGCAAATCAGGAAAAGTGGCGGTCATCGGGGCGGGTCTTGTGGGTTCAAGTTGTGCATATTCGATGATCAATCAATCGATATGCAGGGAGATTATGATGGTCGATCGGACGTATGACCGTGCGGTAGCACAGGCACTCGATTTTTCCCATTGCATGGACTTTACACACAACCGAACGAAAGTATACGCAGGAACGTATGCCGATTGCGGCAGTATGGATGTCATCATTTTGACCGCTGGAGCCAATCCAAAGCCTGGACAGACAAGACTGGATGTTCTGGAGGAAGCAGAATCCATTGCCAAAGATATCGTGGTTCCGATCATGAACAGTGGTTTTAACGGCATCTTTGTTGTCGCAGCCAACCCCGTGGACATTGTTACGTATATGGTATGGAAATTGTCCGGTTTGCCGCGTGAGCGTGTTATCGGGACGGGAACTTCGATCGACTCTTCACGGCTCAAAACACTGCTCTCCGAGGTATTCTCCATCGACCCGCGCAGCGTACACGGCTACGCACTCGGTGAGCATGGCGAGTCCCAATTTGTGGCCTGGTCCCATGTTACCATTGGCGGCAAGCCTATTCTGCACATTTTGGATCAACACAAGGAACGCTTCAAGCATCTGGATCTGGACGATATCGCCAAAAAAACGAAAGATGCCGGCTGGGAAATTTTCACCCGTAAAGGTTCAACCCAGTTTGGCATCGGGAATGCACTTGCCCATATTACTCGCTCCATCCTGAATGACGAGCATAAAATCATTGCCGTATCCGCGATTCTCGATGGCGAATATGGGCAGCGGAATGTATGTGCAGGAGTCCCTGCAATCATCGGAGAGGGCGGCATTCAAGAGATTATCGAATTAAATCTCGATCAAGCCGAGGTTGAGAAATTCGAGCGTTCCTGTGAAATTTTGTCCGGTAATATTAACCGCCTGACCATCGCCTAAGCCTCCGTAAATTCGGAGTAGCAACTGGTCTAATCTGCGAGCTTGCTACTAAATAAAATACAAAAAGAACAACCTTCATTTCACCACACTGTGGAAATGAAGGTTGTTCTGCTACACTTATCTTTTTAATCCGTTGGGCTGCAATCCAATGATCTACACATGCATCTCCACTTAACTAGGCCCAATTAATGGCTCATCAGACGGCCCCCATTGCTGGAGGACCCGCTTCAGTTCACTTAGCATCACAGGCTTGCTGATAAAGTCCCTCATGCCGATCTCCAGACAGGCCTCTTTATCTTCCCGTCTGGAATTACCCGTTACGGCAATAATCGGGGGAATCCGATCCTCAGGAATTAACCGATGTAACAGATTGGTGGCTTTCAGACCGTCCATCACAGGCATATGAATATCCATCAGTACAATATCATAGGCATTCTGCGAGATGGCATCAATCGCTTCTACACCGTTCGTGCACACATCAGCCTCATAACCCAGTTTCTCCAGATATTCTTGGAGAATCTTCCGATTAACCGGATGATCTTCTGCTACGAGAATACGCATAGCCACCTTGTCACTTTGACGTGTACGGTCATGCCGGAACTCGCTTGCTGACTTTTCACCTGATGCTTCAACTCGTGTCGTTGGAATGGCAAACCGGAAAACGGAGCCTTCTCCTTCGGTACTCTCCACACTGATGCTTCCACCCATAATCTCGACAAGTCTCTTGGAGATCACCAGCCCGAGTCCTGTACCGCCATATTTGCGGTTAATAACTGGATGTAGTTGAGAGAACGACTGGAACAACTGATCCTGCTTGTCCGCAGGAATACCAATCCCCGTATCTTGCACAGCAAAATCCAGTACACTATCCTCAGGTTTGCCTCCTTTGATGATATCTACCGTGACATCGATACTTCCCTGATCCGTGAATTTCAGTGCATTGCCCACAAGATTCACCAAAATCTGTCTTATTCGCATCGAATCCCCTGCCATATAGTCAGGGATACTCGGATTCAGACGGAAGCGAATATCCAGATGTTTCTCGTCCGCCCGTGGCTTGAACAGCTCCGCAACCTGCTCCAGCATCTTGCGGAGCGAGAACGGCTCGTAGGCCAGGGCCATTTTACCAGACTCCAGCTTACTGAAGTCCAGAATGTCATTCAGAATGTTCAGCAGTGCATCGCCGCTCTCTTGAATAATCTGGGCGTACTCTCGCTGCTCCTCCGACAAGTCCGTACCCACCAATAGCTCGGTCATTCCTACAATGCCGTTCATCGGTGTCCGGATTTCGTGACTGACGAGGGACAGGAACTCGGACTTGGCTTGTGCAGCGAGTTCGGCCGTTTCCTTGGCGCGAACAATTTCACGTTCACCGGTAACGTCATTAAAGACAACTACCGCACCACGAATCTGGCCCTCGTCAATAATCGGAGTTACTTGATACTGTACGAGGAAACTACTGCCGTCTTTTCTCCAGAACACGTCCTCCGTCACTGAACGCGCATGTCCATCCAGCACCGTCATATGAATCGGACATTCCTCTTTTGGAAAATAGCTTCCGTCTGCACGGGTGTGATGGATAATCGGGTGTGAACTCTTACCAATGAATTCATGAGCTTCATAACCAAACATGGACGCCGCCGCCGGATTCATGAACATCGTAATGCCATCCGCATCGAGACCGTAGATTCCTTCGGTAACGGTATTGAGGATCAACTCATGCTGCTTGCTCAGCTCCTGAATACGCTCCGTGTACTCCTTGCGCTCCGTTATATCTGATACTATACCGTAGACACCAACTACTTCGTTATCTATAATAATCGGCACATTCGTTACCGAAACTTCGATCTTCCGACCGTTAGAATTTACAACACGGGTCTCATAGTATTGAGGCTCCCCCTGCTTCACGAGCTCAAATCCAGCTTCCCCCTTCTGCAGTTCCCGTTTATCCAGGTTCGACAGAAAGGACTGTCCGATGAGTTTGCTACGCGGAATATCAAGCATTTGCACCATATTGCTGTTCACAGCACTATAATTCCCTTCCAGATCGAGGGAGTATACCGCAGCCGGATTATATTCAAACAATGACTTGTACCGTTCACGGCTTTCGCGAAGACGTCTGTCAGCATCTTTCTGCTGGGTAATATCCCTGCTAATGCTCACAATTTGCGTTATTTTTCCATGTTCCCCGGTCACGGGCTTCGCCAATGTCTCCATCCAGATGTAATGCCCATCCTTGTGTAACACTCTCATCTTGCAGCCATGACCAATATTCGAAATGAGCAAAGGGTCCGGATAATCTCCCGGGTAACAGTAGGATTTAAACGATTTTCCTGCGACTTCCTCCGGCTCATAACCAAGCAGCGCACGAACGGATGGAGAGACATACAAGAGTTCACCATCTATAGCACAGGTTGTAATCAGATCTTGCGCATGTTCGGCCAATACCTGATATTTCTCTTGAGTCTGCTGCAGTTCCTGTTCGATGATCACCTTATCCGTCACATCCTTGGCAATACCATAGATGCCGACGACATCATCCCCTTCTGTAATCGGTATATAGGTCACCTGCGCATGTTTCACAGAACCATCTTTATGATAAAAAGCCATCTCTTCACTGACTGAACGTCCAGCCAGAACATCTTCGATGAATTGCACTCTTCTATTTTCACTCTCAGGCGGGCTGATGCGATCCCGACTCACCCCTGCAAGCTCTTCAATCTTGTAGCCGGATAACCGTTCAAACGAAGGGTTAGCATCGATGTGATTCCCTTCAATGTCCATCACATAGATGGCATCCGGGTGGTTAAAAAACAATGATCGGTAAGAGCTACCCTCAGAAATAATTCGTTTCAGGGTTTCCGTTTTATTATGATCCAAAGGCCTACCCCTCTTTTCTCAGCCAAAATCTTCTTTCTTCATCACATTACATATGCGCCATTTTCGGCTGTAACAGTCTTACCCTCGAATAACCATGTTCGCCTGACTAGAAACAGCTTTTTTTATTTTACCAGATTCTCGTCTAACTTTGCTTATAAAATAGGATGAAATTCACATGAATGGGTATGAAAAAGATGGAATTAGGCTTGTCGCATAATAAAAAAACTGAGACTGTCTGCATACCAACTCTTTGGATGCACAGCCTCAGGAAAGGTTCATTTGTTATTCTCATCGATCGTTTACTTTATACTTCCTTCTTCGAAAAATAAATCATACCCATCGCAATAAATAGCACGGCGCTGCCACCAACTACGGATAAAAGTGTACCCAGTGGAACATTGAACGCACCAAACCCTGTTCCCTCAATGGGAAGCATTAGAATCATCGGCTGTGCCCATGGATAATACGGGCCATACGTTGCGGAGTTTGCAACCAGAATGTTAGGTATCGTTAGCGCAAAGTTCAAGGCAAGCGGCGCGGCGAAGCTGCTCCAGATCAGAGAGACAAACATCTGTAATGCCGCCAATGGGATACAAGCCAGAAGTCCAAGCAACATTTTACTGACAAGGAATCCCCAAGGTACCGGTGATGCCATCCCATGGATTAATCCTGTCAAAACGATACTTCCGAATAGAAGTAACTGTGTACCAGCGAGGAGCAGTAACACCATTGTGAATTTGCCTAAGTACACACCTGTACGTGTAAGTGGCAGAACCAAGAGCTGTTTCCATCCACCCCCTGCATGTTCGAAACGGCATACAAATGAGGTGAACACCCCTGTCAGCATCGGTAACAAAAGCATACCGTGAATCATCACCATGGCTGACATCAATGCAATCCAATCGCCCGATGGGGAAGAGAGCAGACCGATGAGCAGTGCGATCAAGGGACTGATTAGAACCAAAAGCGAGATAGGCGATTTGACCATTTTCAAACGTTCCGCAGATAAGATACGAAAATAGGTTGTAGCAAAATTCATATCAGGCCACATCCTTCCGACTGAAGTGCATCATGCCTATCAGCAGAATGATGATTCCTAAACCTGCACCCATTGCTGCGTATAAGTAAGCGTTAGGCGCACTCCAAGCCATCTGTGCCCAAGCAAGTGGAAAGTGTGGAGAAATGCTGAGTGAAAACATACCGGTAATCGCAAGAATAATGCCGAATGTAACCGGTAGCGCCTGATTTTTGGATACCAGCGTAAACCATAATTCAATGGACAATACAGGCAGTGCGCCAGCTAGCGGCATAAGCCCCAGCTTCAGTGCCTGTGCCCACGGTATATCTTTGGCATCGAAACCAAGCACAAGTCCCAGTCCAACAATCCCCGCCGTTAACAACAAACATGAGATCATTAGTAGCACACAGGCCAGCAGAAACTTTGCAAGATAAACGGCTGGCCTTTTAATTGGCATCGCCAGAAGTTGCTTCCACGACCCCTGCTCATGCTCTATTCCGGCGATCATCGAACTCAAAATGGTTGCGCCCAGCATTAAAGCCAGCGGAACAAAAACAACTACGTTACCGAGCAGACCTCCCCACAAATTATCGGCATACTGCTCTTTCAGATAATCCAGTCGCAATCCGAAATTCAGAGCCTGCATGGCCGTTAAGCCGATTGGTGCCAGAAATACCAGAAACCAGATGCCTTTGCCACGAATTTTAAGCCAGTCGGCTGATAATGCACGTCCTGTCATAGGGAAGCCCCCTCGCCAATGACACGCATGAAGAGATCCTCCAAAGACTGTCTCTGTTCTTCGACCCGGTATACATCATGATCCTGTTCAATCAATCGGCGTACCAGCAGTGCAACTGCGCTGTTATCCATGTAGGGGAAGGTAAGCTCAGCACCCTGTCTCTGACCAAATTGCCCCTGCTCACGAGCAAGCTTCATGGCTGCCTCCGGTTCAGACACCGTGAGCCTGATTGAGCTGCCTGTCTGACTATGGAGACTCGCCATCGTGTCCTGCATCACCATTTTGCCATCTCTTATAATACCGACACGACTCGCCATCTGCTCCACTTCACTCAGCAAATGACTGGATACAAGAACGGTGATGCCATGCTCCAGCGGCATCCGTTTGATGAGTTCCCGAATCTCCTGAATCCCCGCCGGGTCAAGTCCGTTCGTTGGCTCATCCAAAATAAGCAGTTCCGGTTCACCGAGTAGCGCGCTGGCAATGCCCAAACGCTGTTTCATGCCGAGGGAATACCCTTTTACATTTCGTTTAGCATCTTTTGTCAGATCGACAATAGATAACACTTCCGCAATCCTTGACTTGGGTACATTGATAATGCGGCGCAGTACCTCAAGATTCTCTACCGCATTCAGATGACCATAATAGGAAGGGTACTCGACCAGAGAACCTACACGCCGTAAAATGTCCATACGGTCCTTGCGAATATCTTTGTCGAAGACCCGGATGACACCTTTGGTCGGTTTAATCAATCCGAGAAGCATGCGAATCGTTGTTGTTTTGCCGGCCCCATTGGGACCGAGAAATCCGTAGATATCTCCCTTTTTAATATGAAGGTCAAGTTCACGAACCGCTGCACGGTCCTTATATGTTTTCCATAAATTCGCTGTTTGAATAATATTTTCGCTCATTCATTATCACCTCGGAACTATCGTAACTCTCCAAGGTTAAAGCAAGCGTGCGTCCAAGTTTAAGTTTAGTTTAAAAAGGAACTTCTTCTACCTGCGTTCAAATTCCCCGATCAATCTCTTTGCCGCTGTATAGATAGGTACGGACACCCGCATCCGAGCTATCTACCCGCTTCCGCAAGCCCATCTCACGAATCAGCAAATCGACAATGGATAAGCCAAGTCCTGTGCCCTTCGTACCCGAATCCGGCTGAATCCCCGGTCCGCGATCCGCGATCACTACGGCAGTTCGGCCCTGAATCTGCTCCGTGGAAATGCGAATATATTTTCCGCTTGCCGCATGGCGAACTACATTTTGAAACAAATTATCCAGCACACGCCGCAGCCCTTGCGCATCTACATCCCAGATTAACGGAGTTTCAGGCAGGTCAATATCGATCTCGAACTCTTCCTTCTCCCACAACGGATACCAGGAAGCAGCAGTTTCCCTTATCATACGCAGTGCATCTTTCTGCTCCAGTTTTAAAGTATATCTTCCACTAGTCAGCAGATTATACGTGAGCAAATTGTCGATCAGTTCACCCAGATCCTGTATCTTGCCTTCCATCCGACTCAGTGCACGCACGCCTTGATCACTTAGGTTTTCTTTATTCAGTGCATGCATATGCCCGCGAATTACCGTAAGCGGTGTTCTCAGGTCATGGGATAACCCTGCCACAAGCCGTTTGCGAAGTTGCTCCTCTTCCCGCTCACGCTGAAGGCTATCCGTTAACTGATGTACCATCTGGTTAAAGGATTCCTCCAAATGTCCAATCTCATCCGATCTCTTAATGTCGACTGGAAGAGGTATACCCTCCTTGCTCGGGGTAACCATAGCAGATTGCAAGTGAATCAGTCGTTTGCGAATTTTGGCGAAGAACAGAACGGACATCACAATAAAGATCACAAACACAATCAGCATCACTGCCCCGAAATAGATGAATTCTAATACCCCGTTATTGGTCATGTTTTGAATGAGCTCACGAGGGACTTCAATCACCATAAACCCTTGTCCCTTATTCACATTTCCTCCGCCAATAAAAGAAACCACGGTTAGAGGATCGCGATAGAAAGCTTCCTTCATAAACTGAACCGCATCATTTGGTGTCCATCTTGCCGGGATTCGGGTCTCTGCTTTTTCTCCAGTTGCGAGCGACCACTTCAGAATGACGTCTGTATTTAAAGACGCCGGCTCCCCTTCCGAGGTGACTGAAGGATGTAATGATTTAGACTTCAGCACCTCCGCCTCTTCACCGCCAAGCACTAACTTCGTTCTGCCTGCCGCATCTACACGATACATAGCTGATTTAGGATATTTCTCCTGCAGTTCTTTCATCCGTTTATCTATGATTTGGTCAGAAGCCCCGCCCAGCTTTTTGGATTCCATAGCCCACAGTTTGGTGATCTGATCAGCATCACCGTAAGGTGCTTCTTCGCTAGAGCTTACGTTATTGATGACCACAATAAATACCGTTGCTACCACCGGTACCACAACAGGTACAAACAAAAAAGCTGCCAGAATCAGTAGCATGTATCTGGACATCAGTGATCGCCCAAACTTTATTTTGGGACGGATAGGCTGTCCTGTTTCACTGCCTCTGTTCTGTTCAGACTTCCTTGCCTTCCGTTCTTTATACCATCTGATCATGGCTTCTTCACGCGATAGCCAACACCGCGTACTGTCTGAATAATGACAGGATTGGCCGGATCAATCTCCAGCTTCTCGCGCAGATGCCGGATGTGCACCATCAACGTTTTGTCCCCATCCAGATAAGACTCGTTCCACACCGCTTCATAGATCTGCTCTTTGGTGCGAATCATGCCCATATGCCGAAGCAAATAAGCGAAGATGTGGAACTGTTTACCGGATAAAATAATCTCTTCCCCCGTCTGCTCATTCACGATCCGGTTATCCTGCTCATAAATCGACAGATGATCCAGCTTCAGTACCGCTTCACTTGAACCTACCTTGCCTGCTTTCCGCAGCTGAACTTCGATTCGCGCTGCAAGCTCGTCCGGATGAAAAGGTTTAGTCACATAATCATCGGCAAAATCAAGCCCATGCAACTTGTCATCAATGGATGTTCTGGCCGAGAGCATAACGATGGGCACAGCAGGATATTCTTTTTTTAACCGCTGGCCTACCGTGAATCCGTCGAGCCCTGGCAGCATGACATCCAGAATGACTAGGGAGCAGTCTGCCACAGCCTCGGTGGCCCCTTCACCGCTCCCTAGCCAGACGACCTCATATCCACGCTCCTCCAGATCTTCTCTCACCCATGTTGCAATTTCCGTATCATCCTCAATGTATAACAGTTTGTTTTTCATCTATGTATTCGTTTCCTTTCCATCCTCATTGGGTTAATGATATACCTGGGCAGCATTACTTATCGATCTCGATGTTATGCCCTTTAATTTCGAATGGGGCGGGCTTGCGCACCAGATTAAATTCAAGCCCGAATGCACAAGCTACAATGTTCGTTGTCTAGGTTTCAGTACATTCCATATCGCTCGTTTGGAGCCGGTCCTCTCTGTTCATACCCTATTATAACGCAATCTGCAGTCACGTAATATGAAGCTATATCTTTCTACATATCATCACCTGTATTACTGTACTACTAGCCTATTTTATCTAATTTAACTGGTCTCTGCATACTTCATTCATATCTGACAGGAGGAATTACATATGCTGCTTGAAGCCATCTTTCACCAACCGAAACGAAACTGGGCCTATGCCTATGATCAGGATACGATTCGTCTACGTCTGCGTGCCAAAAAGAATGATCTCACCGAGGTGTATGCCCTGACTGGAGATAAATACGCGTGGGAGGAAACAAGAGATATGGTTCCTCTGACCAAATTGACGTCAGACTCGATGTTTGACTACTACGAGGGGGAAGTGAGACCTCCGTATCATCGATTGAAGTATGCTTTTTTGCTCAAAAGTGGAGAAGAACACATCTGGATGACCGAGACGGATTTCCAAGAGGAGGAGCCGGATGATCCCGGCCGCATGTTCCAGTTCCCCTATATTCATGCCGGAGCCGTGTTTACACCTCCAGCTTGGGTGAAAGATGCTGTGTTTTATCAGATTTTCCCCGAACGTTTTGCCAATGGCAATCCGGATATCAATCCCAAAGAGGTTGAACCTTGGGGCGGTGAACCCACCCCCTTTAATTTCTTTGGCGGTGACTTGCAAGGCGTAATCGACCACCTCGATTATCTCAGTAAACTGGGTATTAATGCGATTTATTTCACTCCTATTTTCGAAGCTACAACCAATCATAAATATGATACCGAAGACTATCTGCGCGTTGACCGCCATTTCGGTGATGCTGATACGGTGAAGCGTCTGGTGAAGTTGTGTCATGAGCGTGGTATTCGTGTACTGCTTGATGCCGTGTTTAATCATTCAGGCAAAACGTTTGCTCCTTTTGTCGACGTACAAAAGCATGGCGCCCAGTCCAAATACAAGGACTGGTTTCACGTGCATGAATTCCCG
Organism: Paenibacillus polysaccharolyticus; assembly: GCF_023714295.1. Classification (GTDB taxonomy): domain Bacteria; phylum Bacillota; class Bacilli; order Paenibacillales; family Paenibacillaceae; genus Paenibacillus; species Paenibacillus polysaccharolyticus_A. Next base: position 153,402 of record NZ_JAMAUN010000009.1, on the reverse strand, counting down.
CTGGACGTGAAGGATGGTATTCCAACCTATGAGACATTTGGCTTTGAAGCTCATATGCCCAAGCTGAATACAGAGCATCCCGATGTGAAGGCCTACTTGCTCGAAGTGGCTGAATATTGGATCAAAGAAGTTGGCACGGACGGCTGGCGTCTTGATGTGGCTGATGAAGTGGACGATGATTTCTGGAGAGATTTCAGACGGGTTGTTAAGGAAGCCAACCCGGATGCCTACATTCTGGGTGAAATATGGAATGAATCTTCTTCCTGGCTGCAAGGGGACCAATTTGATGCCGCCATGAACTATCCGTTCACCGCCGCCGTAAATCATTTCTTTGTGGAAGATAAAATGCACGCTGAACAATTCGCAAGCGCCCTTGGCCGCCAGCTATCCCGCTACCCACTTCAAGCGAGCGAAGTGGCCTTTAACTTGCTCGACAGTCACGATACCCCGCGCCTGCTTACCTTGTGTGAGGGCGATCAACGCAAGATGAAGCTGGCTGCCTTGTTCCAGTTCAGTTATATGGGAGCCCCATGTATCTATTATGGTGACGAGATTGGACTGGACGGCGAACATGATCCAGGTTGCCGCAAATGCATGGAGTGGGACGAAGCGAAGCAGGATCGGGAGCTACTTCACTTTTATCAAAAGCTGATTGCTCTGCGTCATGCTCATCCTGCACTGCGTGCAGCAGGAACCATTCGTTTCCTGCAAGCTCAGGAAGGCGGTAGCCAGCTTGTGATGGAGCGGCAAAGTGACGAGGAACGCATCCTCATTCTGTTCAACCGTTCTGAGGAAACCGCCATCGTTGAACTGGATGCAGGGGAGCAACCTTGGACAGAACTGTTTGAGGGCAACCATCGCACCGCTCTGGAAGACGGTGTGCTTGCCATTGAACTGCCTGCTTACGGATATGCCGTGATGCGCACAGAAGTAAAGTAGATGCCTTTTGGAAACAACAATAAATGACTGCCTTCTTCCATTCTGATTGGTTGACTGCTATCTTGGCGGTTTAGGCAAACTGGGCAAACAAGCGTCTCGCATAACCTGAGAATTTCAGGTTCGCGGACGCTTGTTTGATATGCAGTAATAACAACTTAGCATGCTCTAATTACTACATGCTAATTGCTAATCGGAACCTGGTTGTGTGCCCCTAAGCTTCTGACCCTGTTGTTGATGTTTCGGATGACTCATCCGGCAACCGCTTGGCCTTTGGTTTCGCCAGCTTCTCCATCATCTTGCGGCCTGTGGGTGTCTGAGCGAGCCCGCCTTGCGCCGTCTCGCGGTGACGGCTTGGCATCGCACTGCCTACCTCCAACATCACGTCAATGACTTCGTCAGACGGAATGGCACTGCGTACACCGGCGAGTGCCATATCTGCGGCAGCCAGTGCAGTGACGGCACCCAGTCCGTTGCGCACGATGCATGGAATCTCTACAAGGCCAGCAACCGGATCGCAGATGAGGCCCAATGTATTTTTCAAAGCTAATCCTACCGCATGCACTACCTGCTCCGGTGTCCCTCCGCGAAGCTCCACCATCGCGCCGGCAGCCATGCCGATCGCTGATCCTACTTCCGCCTGACAACCGCCCTCGGCCCCGGATATAAATGAATTGTTGGCAATTACGTAACCAATAGCACCGGCGCAGAACAATCCATTTACCAGATGTTCATCCGTCCAGCCAAAACGTTCCTGCGAGCTGATAAACACACCCGGAATGATGCCACAAGAGCCCGCTGTTGGCGTAGCCACGATCCGTCCCATGGAGGCATTCACTTCCGATACGCAAAGTGCATAGGCCATGGCAAGGGCAGAAGCATCACCTGAGCATGTTTCGCCTTGGCGAATATATTCGGCCATCTTTTTCCCGTCCCCACCCGTCAGTCCGCTACGTGAGGTGGTATCTTCCGTAAGTCCTTTACGTACCGCTTCTTTCATCACCTGGTAGTACTCCGACATTTGCTTTACGACGTCTGTTTCGGGTGTGTTGGTCTCCTGCACCTGCTCTTCAATCATCAACTGTGCAATCGTTTTGGACTCCGCAGTGCAGATGGTGTTCAATTCATGCAGATGTTTAAACCGCATCCGGATCAACCCCTCTCTTCAGATCAATCACACGAATGTCCAGCATATGATCCAATGAACGCAGCTTGTTCAACGTGTCTTCACTTGGCGGTGCATCCATCTCCATTGCTGTAAGTGCCTCACCATCACGAGCCTTTCGATCCACTTGCATATAACCGATATTCACTCCGGATGAGCTAATGGTTGAGGTCACGGATGCCAGAACTCCCGCTTTATCGGCATGACGCAAAACAAGTGTCGGAAACTCTCCACTGATCTGTACTCGAAAATCATTTAATGCATGCACAGATACACTACCGCCACCGATGGAAGCACCTATTAAAGAGCATGCCCGTTCGCCGTGCCACAATTCAATCTTGACCGTGTTCGGATGAGGGGCTGGCAAACCGCTGGTGTAAAATTCAACCTCCATGCCTGCTTCATCTGCATATTGCTCTGCATCCGGTATACGTGGATCATCTGTAACGTAACCCAACAGACCGCCGATTAGTGCCAGATCCGTTCCATGTCCCTGATAGGTATCCGCAAATGATCCATATAATGTAAGCCTTGCACGTTCCGGTGTACATCCCAGCCACTGACGCGCGATTCGTCCCAATCTTGCAGCACCGGCTGTATGTGAACTGGATGGTCCCGTCATCGACGGGCCAATAATTGAAAAAACATCTTTAAATCGCACCTTTTAACCCTCCAATTGGTTTTGTCATCGATATCTGGACAAGACCCACCACAATGTTCCTGATTTACTGATTGATGACATTAAAAAAGGACAGAAGAAGGCCGTTAGCCCTCTCTCTGTCCTTGATACCTGAGAGTTTCATGATTCTAAGCCAGAAAGAACAAGGCTGAGTACACGCAAGCACTCATCTGTTCAGCAATCTGACAATCATATACCCCTTGGGTGGCGCTTCTTCCGCGCACTCTCCAGAGTTGCGTCCAACGACGGTACATTTACCTGAGAGATTAACGGTTATGCCGGGTGCATAACTGCTTGCTCCTTCGGTGCCCAAGCCATCTGTACAGTACAGTTCTACATCTAAAACTGCATTAACCGTGCCTACTTGTACTGTATTGCATCATCCTGCTAGGTCTCTCCCGCTCGTTATCATTCGCTATATTCTGTTATTACATGAATGAAAGTTCACCATTCTGCCATGCATTCAATCATATACAGCGTAATATGCCATACGCTATATGTCAATAAAAGTGACGTAATCTTGAAGCACATCATTTTCTATATACGATATGCTTATTTCGTTCATATGGTTCAAAGCTTGTTCATTTTTTTCTATCCACAATATTATTTCGCTTGCTTCGTTATTTGCAATTCATCTACCCACATCTGTAGTTGCTCTTCTGTCCAAAAATCATTTTCGCCCATGACCGAATAACGAAGACCATCCTCACTCCACGACAAGTTCCGAATTATAGACATATATGAACCTTCTGTATCACGAATGCTAACTTTCTTTTCCTCTGGAAGCAGTTTTTCATTACCGTTTTCCCCTGGTGCTTCAAATACGGTCATACTGATCTCTGGTTTGTTATTCTTCACATAATACAGTGTCACTTCATCCCGGCCTTGTTCACCCATAGATGAAACGAGCTCAATTCTCGATAATTTCATATCCGCTCCGATATACTGTAGGAAGGGCTGACCCACGGCCTGCACTGCCTCTTCCAGTGTGATTTCTTGGTTATTCATCACGTCATTCATATTTTTCACTTCTACATCTGCAGGAATATCCAGCGTAAACGTCTCGTCTGTGAACTCAGGATTGTAATTGATCTGGTCATATAGAAACTCTGATTTGGTATCCCCATACGTACTCGTGGCTTTAACAACCATCCACTCTTTGGGGTTTATCCAATACTCCGAAGACATGGAGAGTGAATCCTTATCCTTCGGCGTTAGTTCAATATGAATGGCCTCCTGGTCTTGAAGCTTTTCCTGACCCAACATCTTCACATTATGGTTATCACGCATACGTTCCAGTTGATCCACCAGCATCTGCTTCTGGGTTTGGTTGGGTTCCTGCTGGAGCGCTGATGAATCCATCACAATAGCGGTCTTCGCCTCTTCTTCATAGAGCAGAATCTCTGAACCGTTATGAACCGCATAACTCACGTTTCCGTTTTCATCGGTCTCGATCCGCTTTTTCCCTGTTTTTCCGTCGACCCATTCCTTCACGTGTATCGTGCTCGTAATCTCACGATCTGTCCACATCTTCATCGTACCTTCGGCATAGTATGACCCTGGCTCAGACTCGGATGCAATTATTTTCTCAATCATATCCGCTCCTGACATCCCAAGCATATCTTTCTCTGCGCATCCCGCAAACAATGAACCTGCAATCAAGGCCGCTCCCATCAGCTTCCATCCCATTTTTATCATCATTATCACCTTTCCTTAAGTTATATCCTGTGTTTCATCCGGATTCCTCCGTTCCGGCAATCGACAAACAAATACAGTCCCATATCGTTCAGAGGACCACATGCGTATATCTCCTCCATGCTTTAATGCGATTCTCTTTGATATGCTTAATCCTAATCCAGAGCCTCCTGCATAACCGCCTAGTTGCTTTTTGTGATATTGAACGTACGGCTCAAAAATCCGCTCCAGCTGTTCTGCCGGAATAGGAGGGCCTTCATTTTGAACGACAAGCAGTGTCGCACCATTTCTGTACGCATCCAGTTCTGCCCCCAGTGATGGATCGATCCATTCCGCCAGTTCTGATGCTGAATCCATTACAGCGAGCCCGATTCTACCTTGGGGAGGACTGTAACGAAGCGCGTTATGCACTAAATTATCGGTCAAACGCATCAGTGATTCAGGGTGAACCCGGTAATCATGATTTGTACATACAGACATCTGCATGGTGTAATTTTCACGTTCTGCGAGTTCTCCGTAACTGCCAAGTAACATCTCAAAAAACTCTTCCCCTTCTACCTCAACCATAGCAAGCTCTGAATCTCTGGAACCCAATGCTGTGTACATTTCCAGCTCACCGATCATTTGTTTCATGCGTTCAACATTTCTCGCGATAACTTCTCTATACTCTTGTCTCTCTGATTGTTTGGACTGCCCCTCCATACTAAGTGCTTCCGCATAAGCACTGATGGACATGAGAGGTGTCTTCAGGTCGTGTGACAGGGAAGCTACAATCATCTCTTTTTCTTTTTGTTGTCTCTGCACTTCCGCCTGGGTCTGCCTGATGGTTTGTTGCATCGCATCAAACTGCTGTAACAACATACCCATCTCGTCACTGCGACCGTTGACCCGGATCTCATCCAGTTTTTCTCCACGGGCAAATCCATGCATCCTGTTTATCAAAACTTTCATAGGGAAGAAAAGCTTGCGGAATAACAGCCACAACACTGTTCCATACAAGAGAACAAAAAATGCTACTGATCCACCGATAACCCATGTCGTTCGTAGCGATATTCCTTCAAGCCGCTCCTCACGCAACATCGTTATTTCATAAATCCCTACCAGCTCCCCTTGATCCCAAACTGGTTTTTTCAATGAGAATGTGCGGTGTCGAATCTGAAGATTATACAGATTTCGATATAATTCAGAGCTTCTTACCGTATATCCACCTGTTGACCAAGTATCCCCGCCAGAATTGTACACCCGAATCCCAGAAGGTAGATAAAGATTGAAACTTAGCTGTTCGCTAGCAAGCGCAGGGAGGGTTTGATCACGCTCAAGAGATTTCAGCTGGTACAGCGTTGGATCATTTAAGACCTTTTCTATGGGTGCCAGACGTCCTGTCAATTCCACATACTCCTTTACCGCACGATGATTTTCATAATAGTTAAATAAGGAAAATAAAGCCCATCCTGCCGCCACAGGCAAAAACATCACGATCAGGAACGCAATCATCAGCCAATATTTTAGCTTCATTCCACCCGTTCTCCAATAAAACGATATCCGCTGCCCCATACGGTTTGAATCCAGCGCGGCTGGTGCGGCTCATCTCCCAGCTTGGCCCGCAAACTTTTCACGTGCACAGTAACTGTAGCGGCGGAGCTTCCTTCTGCCGATTGACCCCACACATGTTCGTAAATCTCTGTTTTCGTAAAGGCTCGGTTGGGGTGCGAAGTCAGCAGCATTAGCAATGCTCCTTCTTTAGCTGTGCACTGCACCTCTATACCATGCAGTCTCACCTGCTGATTCAGTGGGTGAATCGTTAACCCATCGTTGTATTGCTGAAGCGATGCATTGGACTGACCACCTTGATATCTACGATATCTGTTCAGGTGGGCTTTGATTCGAGCCGTAAGCTCCGCCAAACTAAAAGGTTTGGTGATATAATCATCTGCGCCCAAGCCAAGTCCTTCTAGTTTGCTTTCTTCCTGGGTCCGGGCACTCATGATCAATACCGGAACATCGCTGATCAGCCTGACATGTTTGCATACTGTAAATCCGTCCATCTCCGGCAACATTAGATCAAGTAGGACAAGATGATATAATCCGTTCTTGAAATCTTCCCAGCTCTCCAGTCCACTTGATGCCCAGGTCACTACATACCCTTCACGACGTAGATGATCCATTAAGATCCGGGCAATTTCTGGATCGTCCTCTACTAACAGTATGTTATCCTTGTCTGTCATTGCGCTTTCATCCTCCCTGGATTAAAGTGTAGCGAAAAATACACATGATGCTGCAAAGTTTATAGTTTCTTTAGAATTACATATCGCATATATCCCAATCTCTAAACCTCATCTACAACAAAAAGAGCACCCTGAACTTCAGGACGCTCCGTCTCATAATAAAAATTGAAAAAATTTACCGCTTAACTCTTGTAATGATTTCTCGATCTCTATTTATCCTAGCATGGGGCTTTCCACCTGGCAAACAACCCCAGATATTCTAAGAGCAAAAAAGACTCCCGGAAATACTAATCCAGGAGTCTTATCTTCTGTTTAACCAAAACGCCCCATAATATATTCCTGCGTTAAGCGATTGTCCGGGTTAGTAAAAATGTGCTCCGTCTCACCATGCTCAACCAGACTTCCCAAATAAAAATAAGCGGTATAATCCGAGATACGTGCCGCCTGCTGCATGTTATGGGTAACAATAACGATGCGTAGTTCCTGCTTCAGTTCGGAGATCAACTCCTCCACTTTACCCGTAGACACAGGGTCAAGGGCAGATGCGGGCTCATCGAGCAATAGGATCTGCGGATCAACAGACAGTGCACGAGCGATACAGAGACGTTGTTGCTGACCACCCGAAAGTGCCAAAGCTGATTCATGCAGTCTATCTTTTACTTCATCCCAAAGGGCAGCACGGCGCAAGCTTTTTTCCACAATTTCATCCAGTGCCTTCTTACTTTTTGTACCGCGGTAGCGGGGGCCAAATGCGATATTGTTGTAGATGGACTTATGAAAAGGGTTGGGCTTCTGCCACACCATGCCGATTTTCTGACGAAGCTTGATTACATCTGTCCCGGGTTCGTTGAGGTCATTGCCATCCATCCAGATGTGTCCCTCTGTACGTGAGCCGGCAATCTCATCGTTCATCCGGTTCAAAGAACGGAGAAATGTGGATTTGCCGCAACCGGACGGCCCAATCAGAGCCGTTACACTGGCTTCGGGGAAAGTCAGGCTGATTTGTTTCACGGCCTGAAAATGCCCATAATATATGCTTAACTGTTCCGTACCAAAAGGTATGGCCATGTGGATTTCCTCCTTATTTCGAAGCTGTCATACGGCGGTACACAACCCGGCCGATCCAGCGCGCGCTCAGATTGAATGCCAGTACCAGAATGACCAGCACGGCAGAAGCTCCCGCTGCAATTTCTTTGGAATCCGGTCCAATGCCTTCACTGTTGACTTTCCAGATGTGCACAGCCAGTGTTTCCGCAGGACGAAGCGGATTGATTGGTGATCTTGGACTTGTTGGATTCCAATCCGTAAAGTCCAGCGGCGGACTACTCATACCCGCAGTGAACATCAGGGCCGCAGCTTCACCGAAAATCCGACCGGATGCCAGAATCGTGCCCGTAATCAAGCTTGGCAGTGCCACAGGCAACAGGATGGACGTAATGATCTTCCATTTGGACAAACCAAGAGCAAGTCCCGCTTCCTTCTGCTCTTTGGGAACAGCTCGGAAAGCTTGTTCTGTCGTCCGTACCATAAGTGGCAGGTTGAAAATCGCCAGTGCCATCGCACCGGATAACAGGGAGAAACCGAGACCGAACGTATTTACGATTAACAAGAGTCCGAACAAACCGATAACGATCGATGGAAACGAAGATAATACTTCGACAACCAGTCGAATGAAACTTGTAATCCGACCGGGTTTAGCATATTCCGCCATATAAATCCCTCCGCCCCAGCCGAGCGGAATGGTGATGATCAACGTTAAGACAAGCAAGAAGATAGAGTTAAAGAGCTGCGGTCCAATGCCACCGCCACCTTTGAGCAATTGCGGCGCACTCGTTAGGAAGTGCCAGTTAATCTGACCGACACCCCGGAACAGAATAAATCCGAGTAAACCGAGCAAAAGTACAACTATGAATAAAGCCAGAACGACGATGACCACTGTTGCAATTTTATCTGCTGTTTTTGGCTTTATTCTCATACCCGGTTCCTCCTTTCAAGCAGGCGAACCAGAATGACAAAGACAAAGGTCATTACCAACAGGACAAGCGCCATGCTCCACAATGCGTTGTTATGAACTGATCCCATCGTGGTGTTACCCATGCTCAGGGTGATTACACTTGTTAATGTTGATGCCGATTCAAGCAGGGATGTCGGTACATGCGGTGCATTACCAATAACCATCTGCACAGCCAGCGCTTCACCAAATGCGCGAGCCATACCGAGGACTATACCTGTCAGTAGTGCAGGCAGCACCGTTGGAATGATTACACGATAAATCGTTTGCCAACGTGTCGCACCAAGTGCATAAGAAGATTCACGCAAACCTTTAGGCAAAGCAGACAATGCATCTGCCATAATACTCGTTACAGTAGGCAGTATCATGACGGACAAAACAAGACATCCGGCTGCAATCCCGATTCCTGCTCCTCCGAAAACACTACGCAACATAGGAACAATTACGCTCAAACCGATAAATCCGTACACAACGGATGGAATACCGGAAAGTAATTCAATTGCTGGTTGCAAAATCTTTTTACCTTTACCCGGTACAATCTCGGTCATAAAGAGCGCTGCACACAGACTAAGCGGACTCGCAATCAATGCAGCAAGCAAGGTGGTTGTAAAGGAACCCGTGATAAACGGTAATGCACCATAAACGCCAGGCTCGCCTGTTGGATTCCACGTTTTCCCGAATATGAACTCACGCACGCTCACGCCATCCTGGAAAAAGGTAGACAATCCTTTGGATGCGACAAAATATACGATGGAAAACATGACAACGATCAGGAAAACGACACATATCGACGTGTAGATCCGTCCCGTCCATTCTTCCCAGTAATGTTTCTCTCTCAAGGGCCGGCGTGGTTTCAGTTTATTGTTCATTACCGTTCCCCCTTCGGTCTGTTCCATAACAACCATCCTTCTATAGTAGAATTAGTGCAAAATATGGGATAATTCCTGAGCAAACCGCGCAAAGAGGCAGGACCTGGGTCCGCCTCTTTCGCTGTATGCGCAAGTTCAAAGAATGTTACTGAGTTACATTACCTGCTGCATCGCGTTTTACTTTCATGCCGGATACCGGAATGTAGCCCAGTTCCTTAACGTCATTTTGTTGAACTTCATCGCTCAGCATGTAGTCGAGGAATGCTTTTGTTGCTGCATCCGGCTCACCTTTTGTATACATGTGTTGGTAAGCCCATACTGGATACGTTCCTGCTTCCACATTTTCAACTGTAGCTTCAACACCGCCGTATTTCAGAACTTGCAAGCTGTCATCCAGGTAAGACAGAGCCAAGTAACCAATTGCTCCCGGAGTCTCAGATACCAGTTTCTTAACTGTACCGGAGGAATCTTCTTGGATCGAACCCTGAATATCTTCTACTTTTGTTCCCAGCGCGAAGTTCTCGAAAGTTGCACGCGTACCGGAGCTACCTGGACGGTTCACGATAACGATAGCTTGATCTTTACCGCCAACATCTTTCCAGTTCGTGATTTTACCGGAGAAAATATCTACCAGTTGTTCTTTCGTCAGATCCGTTACACCCGCATCTTTGTTGCTTACTGGTGCAATCGCTACAACTGCTACTTGATGGTCAACCAGTTCTTTTGCTTTTGCTTCATCTTTCAACTTCTCTTCAGCAAATACGTCAGAGTTACCGATTGTTGCTTGTCCTTCAGACACTTGTGTCAGACCCGTACCACTACCGCCGCCTTGCACTTGTACCATTACGTTCTTATATTGATCAACTGCCATAAATTTTTGTCCAGCTTGCTCTACCAGAGGCTGCAGTGCTGTTGATCCAACAGCCAGAATGTTACCGCTGAGTTCAGCAGCAGTATTTTCTCCTGATCCATTACTTGCGGCACCATCTGTAGTACCTGCGTCGTTTTTCGATCCGCATGCTGCAAGCACCAGTACGAACGTTAAGGTCATCAAAATAAACGGCAACTTTTTAAACATTTTTTGTTTTCCTCCCCCAATGTAGTGATGGCGTTTTGTGAATTTGTGTGATCACCATCAACTCTTTTATCATTGTAGTTTCGGTATGTCATCTGAAAATCAATGTTTTGTAAACGCAATGTTAAAAATATGGGCTAGGGATAAAATACGAAACCTACTTTAGAATCGCTGGTGGTCGCTTCGGGAACGGACGTTGTTTCAATCGCTGTTACCCCCGGATATATTTGATTGTATATTTAAGAGGAATATATCCGGGGATAAAGGCGAACGCTCCGCTTTTCCACAATCGTTCCGTTCCCTCCGCTGTGTCAGCGCTCATCTGTTTCTAAAACATTTATATTCCTAGCTAAGGCTGAGGGCAGTAAAAGAACCACTCCGTGCTGGGCGTTCCGGTTACGGATCATTCTTCCGATCGCTGTTGTCTCCAAATCGTTATGGATTTCATTTTTCATATGTAAACATTCGGAGACAAAGGCGAGTTTATGTAAGAGAGGAACGGACAAGGTATTTATGATTGCAAACAAAAAAAGGCCTTCTCAACAGATGTGGTTAACACACCCGTTAAGAATAGCCTTTTTAAATCATAACTATTTTAACCATTTTAAACTCACTGCTTATTTTTATCCCAAGATCCACAGCCATAATGCTAAACCGGCCAATGTAATCAACAACGTTGGAATGGTTAGAATAATGCCTGCCTTGAAATAATATCCCCATGTAATCTTAACGCCCTTGCGAGACAATACATGCAGCCATAACAAGGTTGCCAGTGATCCGATTGGCGTCATCTTTGGACCCAGATCAGAGCCAATGACATTAGCATAGATCATGGCTTCCTTAACAATACCCTCCGTGTGTGCCCCCTGAATGGCAAGCAAATTGATTAATACCGTTGGTAGATTGTTCATTACGGATGATAGTACCGCAGCGATCAGGCCCATCCCTAGTGATGCTGCGAACAGACCATAATTCGCTATAGCATCAAGCCAGCTGCTTAGATAATCCGTTAATCCCGCATTACGTAAACCATAAACAACAATGTACATCCCTACCGAGAAGACAACAATAGACCAAGGTGCTTCCTTAACCACCCTTTTCAAATCCACCGCTTCACTCTTGCGTGCAAGTATACCGAATAGCAAGGCCACCGCACCTACAATAATGGAGACGGGAATCGGCAGAAATTCACTGGAGGAGTAAGCTACAAGCAACAGCCCCAGCATAAACCATGCAATCTTGAACACCCGGGGATCACGGATGGCTTCCTTGGGGTCACGAGCGGCCGTGACATCATACGTCTGCGGGATGCTTTTACGATAAAACAAAAACAGCATCGCCGTACTCGCTGCAATAGAGAACAGGTTGGGCACAAACATACGCACCGCATACTCTACAAACGTGATGCCAAAGAAATCGGCAGACACAATGTTTACCAGATTGCTGACCACGAGTGGCAATGAGGTCGTATCCGCGATGAAACCACTTGCCATGACAAATGCCAACACCATGCGCTCGTCAAACTTTAAAGCACGAACCATTGCGAGAACAATCGGTGTCAGGATCAGCGCAGCGCCATCGTTGGCAAACAAAGCAGACACCGCGGCTCCCAGTAAAATAGAATAAAGGAATAATTTACGTCCGTTACCTCCGGCCAGACGTGCCATATGAAGGGCAGCCCACTCGAAGAATCCAGTCTCGTCCAAAATCAAAGAAATCATAATAATGCCAACAAAGGCCAGCGTAGCATTCCATACAATTGAGGCCACATCCGAAGCATCATTGAAACTAACTACCCCTGCTGCCAGGGCAAGGATTGCTCCCCCTGAAGCGCTCCAGCCAATCCCGATGCCACGAGGCTGCCAGATCACCATCGTGATGGTCAAAACAAATATTAATATTGCTATATATACCATAGTTCCTCCTGCTGTCCTGTACAATTGCCCGTAAGAACCAGACGATATATTTATACAGGGACGCAAGAGGAATGTCTATATTTATTTTTTGCTATTATCTTTTGCGGGATCATCCATCATTTTGAACATACCCAGCAATCCCTGTAACTGTTCAGCCATACTATTCAAATGTGCAGAAGACGACGCAATCTCCTCAACAGAAGCCAGTTGTTCTTGCGATGAAGCCGATACAGATTCGGTGCTTGCCGCAGATTCCTGAGTAACGTTCGAAATATCCGTCATCGTTTGAGCTACATGGGAGGCACCCTTCTCCAATTGTTTCGTCGTTTCCGATAGTTCATCCAGCGTATGAACGGCATCCTCCACCGCTTCACGGATTTGGGCGAAGGATTGTCCAGACGTATTTACAGCCTGTATCCCCTCACCGACACGGCTTTGGGCAGCATTCATCGCTGTTAGGGCAGAGTCCATGTCCTGACGAATATTATGCACAAGTTCACCAATCTGAGCCGCGGAACTACCCGATTCTTCAGCCAGCTTGCGTACCTCTCCAGCTACGACTGCAAATCCACGTCCTGCATCCCCTGCTCTTGCTGCTTCAATCGATGCATTCAATGCAAGGAGGTTAGTCTGTTTTGAGATGGACGCAATGACATCAACCATACTACCGATCTCAACCGAACGGGCGTTAAGGGACTGCACCACATCTCCTAACTGTTCTACCGTTTTCTGGATGATATTCATCTGTGCAACAGCTTCTCCCGCTGCTTCATTCCCTGAAGATGCTGCCCCGGATGTATTTCGCATCGCTGTGGTTATAGATTGTACACGCTCTGACATCTGACGAACATCATCTGCCATACGGCTCATCTGTCCAGAACCATCCTTCACACTATTCACTTGTTGCTCTGCACCTTCGGCCAGTTCTTGGATCGCCATCGTTGAATGTTCGATGGCTTTGGTTGTTTGGTCCGCACTCGCAGACAACTCTTGTGAAGAAGCAGATACTTGTTCTGCCGTTTCCTGCACACCCAGAATCATCATGCGTAAGTTATCCACCATGCGTTCAAAGTACTTCGCGAGTTCACCCACTTCATCTTTACGTTTACTATCCATCTTTACGGTGAGGTCGCCTTTACTTACAGCTCTTGCATTTTCCTGCAACCGTTTAATCGGGCTCACTAACGAACGAGTGAACCAGATAATAAAGATAAGGGCCAGGAACACAGATGCCAGAAGAACGATAAGCGTAGCAAGTCTTATTTCCTTACTTGCGTCGGTGACTTCACTCTTGAACATCGTACCTGCAATTTTCCAACCCGTTGCTTCATTCGTAGAGAAAATCATGGTTTTGGAACGGCCTTCGTAATCATAGTCAAATTGACCTTCCTTGCCATCATACATCTGATCCAACACGCCGCTCTTTTCCTGTGTACCTACTTCTTGTACAGGAGAAACAACAACATGTTTATCTTTATCCAGGATTATAACGTACCCTTCTTGACCAACCTTAATCGCAGCCTGATCCCGTAGATTGGTCAAATCAAGTGACAAGCCTATTACAGCGGATTGATCCTTAAGCGTTTTGGAGATAAAAACAACCGCTACGCCATCTGTATTTTTGGTGACAGGCGAAACAGCAACCATACCCGGCTTATCCATCGCGAGCTTATACCACTCACGCTCTCTTGGATCATATGCCTCTCCTCGCTGGCTACTTTCTGTTGGCTTGCCGCGAACCATGACTCCTTCTGTCGACCCTACAAAAATATTCAAAGCATCCGGATGCAGTCCCAGATACTGAGCAAGCTTGGTTTGAAGCTCCGTGCTATCATTTTCTCCTTTGATCAAGGACGCATCGAGTGAATCGGAGAAGAAGTTAATGTCAAAAATTTTGTTGTTGACCTGACTTTCTACAATTTTATTGGCTGTACTTACGCTCTGAAGTGCACTATCGTTCAATTGCCCTTGTACTGTATCTTCCGCGATATACAAAGATACCAAGCCAATTGCCAAACTTGGCACCAGGAGAACAACCAAAAACGAAACAAGCATTTTATTTCGGATATTCCAGACGAAAGTTTTCTTTTTACTTTTCTTTTTGTTCTTATTCTCTTTTGTTTTGACAGGTTTGACGGGTTTCTTCTGATTTTTTTGCTGGTATTCCGTAGTCTCTTTCAATCGGTTCTCCCCCTTGTATTATGTCACCATGCTCCCAGCTATGTATGAACTTCTATTGGTCTATACTATATATCGGCTAATGAAGAGCTTTTTTTGAATAAAAACAAAGTTCACAACAAACAAGCCACTTCAAGGGAAAGTGACTTGTGCTGTAATGTTATGTTGAATCTTAGTGTTTAGGTTTACAGGTGAACAGCAGTTATCTCGCCGCTCTGTACGATGGACCTGAGTATGGACCATCAGGAGGTTGTGCTGCGGGTTTACCAAAATAATATCCTTGTGCGAGTTCAATCCCAACCGAACGGCAGAATTCAAACTCCTCCATCCGTTCGATTCCCTCGGCAAGCACTTTGCCTCCAAATCGGTTGGATAAGTGAACAATGTTCTTGATCTTCCGCTGTTTCACTTCATCCTGATCACAATAGTCAATCAGGCTACGATCAATTTTCACAAAATCCGGCTCTAAGCGGTTCATTAGTTCGATCGTCGAAAATCCAGCGCCTACATCATCTAATGCTACGGACATACCGCGAGAGCGATAGACCTCAAAAATATGCTGCAACGTAGACAGTTGCTGGATCTGTTCCGTTTCCACGACTTCAAAAACGAAATCTTTCGGATCAAGCGAGAGACGTTCTATCGCATCAAATGTATGTGTCAGGCAATATTCAGGGTTATAAATAGAGGAAGGCAGGAAATTAACAAAACGTTTCACACCGCGAGGCAGATATCTAGCGCTTGTTTCAATAGCCTTAATACGAGCAGTGCGATCCAGAAACGAGTGCAGTCCCGTTTCGCGAGCTACTTCAAATAATTCATAGGAACTAAATGCTCTTCCGTGTTCGGCTGGTCGAAGCAAAAACTCAAATCCGATAATGCACTCTGAGGCATCTACAATCGGTTGCATATAACTGGTAAACTGACGTTCTAAAATAGTAGAAACGATATCAGCATATTTGATTCTGGCGTGCTGCATGGATAGACTAATCCACTCATTCTCCAGATCATCCGCGAGCGGATCGGTAGCAGATTTTAACTGAACAGCCAAGGAAATTGCTAATAACTTCTCCATCTCTATAATCTCTTCCATCCGATCTTGCAAGTCCTGTGCATCGGAAAAATGGAACCAAAGCATCTTTTCTGAATAATCAACATGCCTTCCCTTGGTTTGCAGCGCTTCCAGCAAAGCAGGGGAGACGGGACGCAGGTACACTGTACCTTGGCCCTCTATCGGATAGATTGGACTGCAGCCACTGCAATTCATGTAGAACCCCCTTGCCAGTTTATCAAGCTACATCATTAATGTTCCCAAGTTTTATACCCAAAGTTTGTAAATAGTATATCATGGGTCTAGAAATTAATCTTTAATGTTTTAGTGACTTCCTATATGACGTATACAGAAACATTTGTATTCCTTCTTGCCACAAAAAAGACCAGCAGTCTGTTGACTGCCAGTCTTTGGTCTGTACCCTTTATTAGACTCTATGAAGCAGGAATGACAATTTTTTGTCCAACTTTCAGGTTATACACATTTGCGATTTTATTTGTTTTGGCGAGTACACGCCAGTCCACACCATATTTTAAACCGATGCGATACAGGTTGTCCCCTTTTTGCACCACATATACGACTTTATGGTTCGTAGCGGGTTTCCCCGGCTGTGGTTTTGGTGCTGGTGTAGGTTTTGGCGTCGGCGCTGGTGCTGGTTCGGGTTTCGGTGTCGGAGCCGGGCTTGGTTCGGGTTTTGGTGTTGCTGTTGCCTCACCTGTCAGTTTCAATCCGTACTCTGCGAACCCATCTTTATTGGTACCAATAAAGGACATGGCTGGATTAGCTTCCACCAGATCCTTCGCATCTGGAGAAGAGGCAAATACCACCTCAAGGTCATTCAGCGCTGCCGCTGTTACACCAGCAGAAGGTTTAATTGGTGCCAGAGACCAGTTGCCGTCTGCTGTTGGGTTAATCGTTTTGTTCTCACGAATATAGTCGATAATCACTTGACGGTTCTCATCTGGTGCAGCCAAAACGATACGTTTACCGTCCGGGTTAGCCAATTTGGATGAAGATGCACGATAGTTATTTGTTGCTACGATGAATTTTTGCGCTGGATCTACCGGCTTGCCTTCGAAACTCAAGTTTTTGATCCGGCTGGCCGATGCATTAACCACTGTCGCTTTGCTGTCATACTTAGCTGGTTGTGTGACATCAATCTGGTAGGTCACACCATCAATGACATCAAAGTTATACGTTGGGAAATCCATATTAATCAATTGTTGCTGACCGCCTTTAGCTGGATCGATCTGGTTGAATTGGCCTGCCGACCACTCTAACCACTCTTTCAACTCAGCACCATTCACCATGACAGCATGAACCGTGTTTGGATATACATAAAGGTCTGCCACGTTCTTGATAGCAATTGTACCTTTTGGAATGTTGGTGTAGTACGACGCACCGGAACGTCCACCTGCCTTGAAAGGTGCACCCGCAGACAAGACCGGAACGTTCTCATAGTCAGTACCTTGCAGTTTCTTCTCCACGTACCATTTCTGTGCATTGGTTACGATCTGTATGGATGGATCATCCTGCACCAGAGCGAAGAAGCTGTTGATTGGTGCTGTCGTTTCGCCAACCGGACCTCGTACATATTCCAGTGTACCCTCATGTTCGTCATGAACCGCATCTACAATCGCCTGATCCGCATCTACCAGCGGTTTTTTGTTTTCTGTATCGTAGATTGGACGTGCTTCTGTTTTGGAATCAACCACTTTCCATTTGCCGTCCACTTGCTCAAGATCCAGATCAATGATTCCGAGGTGATCACCCCAGAAGCCAGGCTCTACAGCAGGAACACCATTAATTGTACCCTTTTCCAGATCGACTCCTTTTTTTCCTTTAAAGTCTGCACTAGGGAAAACTTTGTGGGCATGTCCAAACAGAATGGCATTAATGCCTTCCACCTGGCTCAGGTACAGCACGGAGTTCTCCATCAAGTCGGTTTGCGGAATATCCTCGAATCCCGAGTGAGGGATCGCTACGATAATGTCTGCACCTTCGGCTTTCATCTTTGGAACAAATTTTTTCGCAGTAGCGATGATATCCTTGGCAATAACCTTACCTTCAAGGTTAGCACTGTCCCATTGCATGATTTGCGGTGGCACAAAGCCGATCACACCCACTTTAATGGTATGCTCCTTGCCGTTCTCATCCGTTACTTTTTTGTCCAAAATTTTGTATGGCGTGAAATAGTTTTTGTCATTTGTTTCATCTTGATCCCCATCGTCTACATAAACATTGGCATTAATGTAAGGGAAATTAGCTCCCTCCAATGTCATGTCGAGGAAATCGAGACCATAGTTGAATTCATGGTTACCGATGTTGCCTGCATCATAATCGAGCAGATTCATCGCTTTATATACAGGGTGAGTTTCACCCTTTTTCAGAGGATCAATCTTTGCAACGTAGTCGCCCAACGGGTTACCCTGAATCAAGTCACCATTGTCGAACAACAAGCTGTTCTTTGCTTCCGCACGTGCCTTTTTGATCAGTGTAGCTGTTTTGGCCAGTCCATATTGATCCGTCGCTTTGTCTGAATAATAGTCATAGTTAATCAGGTTGTCATGAATGTCCGTTGTTTCCATAATCCGCAATTTGACTTTGGCCGCATCGGCAGCCGATACAGGTACTGGAAATACCGCAAGCACGTTAAATGCAACGAAAGCGGCAGTCAGGCTTGATAATAACTTCTTACTTTTCTTCAAAAATAACCCCTCCCGGTTTATGTACATTAAATCATGCAATACCGCAAACACAGGCACAGAAAATAATAGATTTCATGGGTTGTGCGTACTGATGATCCAATGAGCACTCATCGGTGTCTTCAGGTAAGTTTATCTCACATGAACATCTATTCATATCTGTGCGTGTATTTACATATCAAATCATAACGTAATGTTAAAACAATGAAAAGCATTAATTTTTACGTTATCCGCACATAACTAGTCGAATTTACGTTTTCATGCGTGATTTCGACATATTTTGCAGAAAATAAGGAAAGGGTTAGGTTATAATTACTTAAATTCACGTATATTACATCACTGTTACATCATGCGGAATATCGTGCTGTTTTGGAATATAATAAAAAACCGCGAAGCCTCAGAACAGGCATTCACGGTTGAAATCTTTCTATGTTTTCGTCGTCTTACAACGAGGATTCGCCAAGATGGTTTGGTGATTGGTTTACCTTGGAGCTACGCTTGAATTTACTGTTCCCACACATGATGCTCATGGTCTTTGCCTGTATATTCTATACGAGCAGGGGTAATATCCAAGATCACATAGTTGGGATCATTAGGTCCATCGAACCATGCCTTCAACTCATCATTCCACACTTGCTCACGTAAAGATTCGTCTTTAGTGACCTCACATGTGCCCTCGATCTCCACAACTTCCTTGGTACCTCCGGCCTCGTAACCAAGCAGAAGGCTAACATTCGGATTGTTTTCCAGTTCCTCTACTTTGTGCGTCTGACGGTTGGTTGCCAGATGAATATTCAGCCCATCATTGAAAATTGCCATATAACGGGATTTCGGCTTGCCATTTTCTACGGTGGAGAAACTGCAATACGGGTTATTTTCCAAAGCCTTTACAATGTTTTGTTCCAATTCGTTCTGGTTCATGGGAGTTGCTCCTTTCGGGATGGGGGAGTGTTTGATGAATTGTGCATAAGCGTTACGAGTACGGATCGTTCTTCCGATCGCTGTTATCCCCGGATTATTATTAAATATTTTTATTGGTACATAATCCAGTGATAAAGGCGAGCGCTTCGCTTCTTCAGAATCAATTCCGTTCTCTCCACTACGCACAATTCCTCAAACTTAGAGTTAGAATTAAAAATTCAAAACAACGCGCGATTAGCTCGCTTCTTCAGAATCGACTTCGTCCCTTTAACTACTTCTGCAGTTCTTTCATTGGTAGAAGCGGTTCAAAGCCCAAAAGCTTTGAACTATTCTTTTAAGATTAATTGTATACAATCTATGTCTCTAACAGTCGACACAGATTCCTAATGACACAATGTACAGATGTATATTTAAGCACGATTCCTTTAACATACGCCTGTACTTATAGTGTACCCGCCTCACCTATGATGAATCCCTGAACCAGAACATATGCATGACAATTTTGAGAATATTAACTTAATTAAGGTCTCCAAGGTAAATGCGTTGCTCTCCCTTTTTCAACAGCAATTCACCGATGGTTTTGGGATACAGACGGATGTTGTGCAGTTCCTCAAGTGCAACCCACTCTACAGCAACCTGATGATCATCCGGGTTAGAGCCTTCAAAGACTGAAGCTTTGGGATCAACAAGACTGCACTCGAAATAAAACTCCACCTGATGGATATCTGCATCCCACTCAGCAAACTCATGATTGGCACCGATGTATTCCCGAATATGTAATAGCTTGCCTACCTGCACCGCCTGTCCAATCTCCTCCAGACACTCCCGTGCTACCGCATCTTTCAGTTCTTCGCCCTTCTCCTGTCCACCGCCTGGAAAAACATAGGCATCACCATACTGATCTTGCAAACGAATCAGTAACAAACTTCCGTCCTGAACAATGACCGCTTTGGCCGAATTCCGTATGTGTTTCATGGTGTACAACTCCTCCATTCTCCATCTTTATCTCGCTTCATATGTGGTCAGTGCAACACCCTCGGATTCCAGCATGCGACGAATCTCTTGAGCAAACGTAAGCGCATGTGTGCCGTCACCATGGATGCAAACTGTATCTGCTATAATGGGAACTAAGGTTCCATCCGTAGATACGACCACTCCGTCTTTAACCATGCGAATCACCTGAGC
The DNA here is from genome assembly GCF_023714295.1 of Paenibacillus polysaccharolyticus. Classification (GTDB taxonomy): domain Bacteria; phylum Bacillota; class Bacilli; order Paenibacillales; family Paenibacillaceae; genus Paenibacillus; species Paenibacillus polysaccharolyticus_A. Next base: position 132,791 of record NZ_JAMAUN010000009.1, on the reverse strand, counting down.
CAGTGCTTTTTCAGATCGTTCTATAAGAGCACCTTCGTGACTGCGAGGCGTTAATCTGCCATCAGAGGTATACGTCCGATCTGCAAATACTTCATTCACGCCGCGAACACCGATTCGCTGAGCTGCCCTGATCAGCTCACTGCCTGCCAAACCATATAAATAAAGCTCAGGTTGCACCCTATAAACCGCTTCGGCAATAGCCTCAGCGAGCTTCGAATTGGTTGCCGCCATATTATAAAGTGCTCCATGTGGTTTCACATGATGCAGGCACCCTCCACTGGCATAGATGAAGGCCTGCAAAGCGCCAATCTGATACACCACCATGTCATAAGCTTCCCGAGGCGTAATCTCCATATTTCGTCGTCCGAATCCCTGCAAATCAGGCAACCCGGGATGTGCACCAATGGCTACTTGATGTGCAATTGCCCGTTCTACCGTTAGCCGCATGACGGAGGGATCACCCGCATGGAATCCACAGGCAATATTAGCCGATGTGATCAGAGGCAGGATGGCATCATCGGAATTCATCATCGTCTGGTAGGCTCCATAACTCTCACCGAGATCACAGTTAACATCCAGCCTATAAGAAGTGTTCAATATACCGCCTCCATTTCTGCCATTTTCCTGCGAATCAACTGATTCAGCAATCTTAAGTTCCGCTCACGATCTATGTAGAGATCACGTGCTTCTTCATGCGTAATCTCTGCAAAAGAAACGCGACTTCCGGGCCTGGCCTGAGCCAGAATGGGCAAATCAACCGCAGCTACCTGTGCAATCACAGGATATCCTCCAATGGTCTGGTGATCCGCCATCAATACGATAGGCTGTCCATCCGCAGGTACCTGCACCGTGCCAAAGGTGACCGCCTCGGATAAACGATGCAATCGCCGATCCAGCTCCAGCCGTGAACCCTGCATCCGATATCCCATCCGATCAGATTGGGGAGAGATGAGGTAATCTTCGGTATAAAATCGATTCAGGCTCTCTGCGCTGAATTCCGCACAGTCTTGACCTTGCATCACTCGAATGACAGATTTACCGTAATAGTTGGGCCTCTCCCGCTCCGATAATAGCCATGCCGGAGCGACCATGGATTTGTTATCACCTAATTGTTCTTCCATAAAACGTATCCATTGTCGAACCTGATCTTGGATGCTCCCCGTATCCAGGACATCTGCCGCACGCAGAGCCCTTCCATGAAAACCACCAAACCCGGTCTTAACATCCGTACTACGGCTACCCATCACTTCTGGTACATCGATCCCGCCAGCAAACGCCAAATATGCACGCAGGCCATGCCGGCATGCGCCAAACTTCAATACACTGCCAGCCCGCAACAGCACGGGGCGCCACAAAGGTACAGGCTGCCTATCTACCGTGGCACTGAGATCTGCACCACATAGCGAAACCAGTTGATTGGTTTGTACTTGCAGTTCCGGCCCGGACATCGTGATCTCAAGTACTGCATCGTGCCGAGAGTTACCGACAAGTATATTGGCTGCTCGCGCCGCGAACATGTCCATTGAACCGCCTACGGGTACACCATAACGGCGATACCCGATTCTACCTTCATCCTGAACGGTTGTTAACAAGCCAGGACGAATGATCTGTATACTCATCACTCCTCCTCCTTCCGCGCCAGTTCCAAGTATTCTTGCATCGTAATGGGCTTGAAGCGAACAAAGTCTCCCGCTTCAAGCAGACTTGGAGGATTCGTTTCCGGACGGAAAAGACGGATAGGTGTCCGTCCAATACACTGCCACCCACCTGGTGTCGTTATCGGATAGATCCCTGTCTGAGAACCACCTATGCCTACCGTCCCCACCTCTACTTGAAGCCTCGGCGTTGCCCTCCGTGGCGTGGCTATTTGTTCAGGTAGCCCTCCCAAATAAGGGAAGCCGGGGGCAAATCCAATCATATGTACGAGGTAATCAACGGATGAATGGATCGCAATGACTTCCTCTACTGTGAGGCCATGTTCGTTAGCCACATATTCCAGATCCGGCCCGAACTTTCCGCCGTAACATACCGGAATAGTCACAATCCTAGGGAGATTCCCCATCCCAATCGACTTCAAATCTTTAGATTCGTCATTGAGTTGACGCAAATGTTGTAGCAGAAGCTTACATGTATCCTCATAAGACGATATCCAAGGATCGTAAAACAATGTGACAGACAAATAAGAAGGTACCCACTCCACCATAGCTGTCACAGATCCCTTTTCCAAAAGAGCACATACTGACATCACCCTCTGATGCACCACCTCAGACAGCGCATCCCCGCAGTGTATTACAATTCCACGCTCTCCGAGTGGAGATAACCTGTCCTCTGTCCAGTTATAGGAGATTGTGTCCATGGCTTTACCTCACTCCAGATGCGCACTGCAATTGTACAATTCACACTGCCATGCCTGATCCCGATGCACCATTCGTGTAATGGAGGTGTTCCCCAGCTTTACGTTGATATCCAGTTCCGGTACCAGTGCCCGCAGTGTATTACGAAGCACAGCCCCATGACTCACGACGATGACTCGTCCATTCGGATGTTGCTGGAGAATATCTTCTAGCGCCGCTTTCCCTCGGGAAGCACCTGTGTCCGGGTGCTCTTTTCCTAGATCGAGCAAACTCCAATCTGCTCCCCATTTCGCGACACGTTCCTCTTCTGTTGTGCCCTCCACCTGACCTCCACCCATTTCACGTAATCTCGGGTCGAGATGAATCTCCTGAATACCAAGCCGATCTGCGATAACACGAGCCGTTTCACTTGCCCGCTCCAAGTCACTCGCGTAGATGGCATCCCAGGATTCCTCCGCCAGCCTCGCCGCCAACAAAGCCGCCTGTTCTCTGCCCTCTTGATCAAGCGGATTGTCTGTCTGTCCCTGTGAACGTTTTTCTTTATTCCATGCCGTACTGCCGTGACGTATCAACGCAATTTGTGTCATCGTTTGTAATCCCTCTTTTCTCTAAAACTCATTCAAGCTCGTCCTCTGTAAAATGCTTTCTGGTCTTTGGTTTCAAAAACTTGCCTTCGTTATAAGTATTTGACCCGTTTCTGGGGATAGAAAGACTATCCCACGAAGTTTCTTTTAACATTTTGGCCGTGTGAACAATCTGCCCCACATGATACGGATAATGCGCCAACTGCCGCATCATCGCCTCCATAATGGTATGGCCCTCATTCCGAATATATATGATCTGAGACATGTGATCCGGGGTGAAGGAACGCAGTGCTCCCAGCAGACAGTCCCAGCCCTCTTCCCATTTAGCAAGCAACTCTTCCCGAGTATGAAAATCACCCACGAATTCGGCATCACGCTCACGCCACGGTTTCTCACCATCCGTTGTCAGCACATCCGTCCAGCGGGATCGCATATTGCCCCATAGATGTTTCACAATGACCGCAATACTGTTGGTGTCCTCGTTCCACGTTTGAAACAACTGCTCCGTCTCCAATTGTTCCATTGCGCGTTCACCAAGCTGCTTGTAGTAGAGGAACTGTTTCTCCGCTGTTTCCAAAAAAGCCTGATTCATGTCCATCCGTCTTACCCCCATTTTAGAAAGTTATGCCGGGAAAGAAAACGTGCCGTCTGCATTCGGTTCAAAGTTCAGGACCTTACTTACCGCATCCAGATTCAACTCTCCATAGATGTGTGGAAATAACTCGTTTAATTCATATAAATCCTCATAGACCAGCTCTGCCTTCAACGTTCTTTCTTCAATCCCGAGCAACAAAAGATCGGTACGTCCTGCATAATACTGTCCAGCTACCCACGGGATCTGCTCTGCGGTGGAACAATGAATAAAGCCGTCCGTTTCCAAACTTTCTGGTGCATATGTGTCTCCTTTGGACACTTCCTCCCATACGGAACGGGAAATAATGCTATAAATCATAGTTTTTCCTCCTTGGTCGCTGTAAGACAGCTCATGTTAATCAACTATTATAGATCATCCCGGATGCAGGCGTACATTTTCTGGTCGGTAAACACACCTTTAATTTTCAACTGTTTGCGTAGCAGACCTTCCTGCACCATGCCCAGCTTTTCCATCACACGCGCAGAGCCGATGTTGCCCGCATTACATTTTCCTTCCAGCCGGTTACAGTCCAGTTGCTCGAAGCAGTAATCAACGATAGGTTGCATAGCTTCCGCGGCAAGCCCCTTGCCCCAATAGGCGCTACCAATGGCGTACCCCAGTTCCCCGCTCTGCATGAATTCATCCAGATGGAAAATGCCACCTCTTCCAATCAGCGTTCCCGTTTCTTTCAGCACAAAAGCCCAGAGATATACCGTTTTTTGCTCATAGTTTCGCAGCACTCGCTCCAGATAACCGATGGAGTCATCCTTGCTTTGATGGCAATGCCACAAGCTTTGCTCACTAACTTTCGGGTCAGATGCAAATGCATAATATTCATCGAGGTCATCCATCGTAAGACGTCTGAGGTACAACCGTTCGGTTTCAAACTCAGGGGATGCTGCAAAAAGTTTATCGATATTCATTCAGCGTACCTCCTATTTATGAATTGACTCTATAAACGTATAAATCTAGTCAAGATAAAACGGTCTATAAAATAAACACATAATATGCCGATTAGGTATCGGATTAAATCATTGACTAGAAATCCACGACCCAATATCAGAGCTCCCAACAACGTCGAACGCAGATCGTTCAGCCAAGGTACCTGAATCATTTGAGAGAATTCAACGCCCCAACTGGATATAACACTGATCCAGACTGCTCTCGCACGGCTCAAATGAATGAATACCATACGTACGCCAAAATAGATCATGCCTGCCCATAGCGCATCCCCAAAATGCTCATGAACCCAGTCAGGCAATACGGCTCCATATGTTCTTGAAGCTAGTCCCGCTGCCATCGTGATAATCATGGCGATGAAGTAGACCCATCTATTTTTAATGGACTGGCTGTTCTGGTTTTTCACAGCTTTCCATCCAGAACCTTTAAGATGAATTCGGTTTTGGCACTGGTATACGATTCTCTGTCGTCTTTATTCTCATCTGCAAGCTTGATTTTCAGTTCGGCGTAGGCCTTCACCAAATCCGGCCGAGATCTCAGTGCATCCCGAAACCGGATCTGTCGCTCCCAGCGTTCCTCATCTGGACGCATGAGATGCAGATGCACAGCTCGTTTCCCATCTTTAACTTTGACCCAGAATCGTCTGTATTCCCGGCCATCCAGTTCAGGCGGAACGTAGTTCCAGCCTACAGGGTTCAACTTCTCGGCAATGCGCTCCATGTCATCCCAGGACTGCACCTTCCCCATCAGATCAATAATTGGCTTGGCAGACAAACCAGGTATGGATGTGCTCCCTATATGTTCGAATGTATGTATTTCCAGGTGTTTCAAAAGCTCTCTTAACTGCGCAATTTCTTCCTCAGCCTGCGCACTCCAAGCGGGGTTAGCTCCTACAACTTCTACAGGTTCCGTGGCCCATGCAGGCCAATTCTCCGGGTTCATCTGATCGGTCATTTCCATAATCACTCCTCGAAGCTCGATTCTATGTTCAAAAAAGGAGACGCATAAGTACGCCTCCCTCATAGTATACATGGATTCAATTCGATCTGATCAACACTTATGTGGAAAAAAGCAACATTATTTTACCGTCACAGGTATCGTCACTTTTTTATTGCCCCACTTCGCGGTAATGCTTGTTTTACCTTTGGCTACAGCAACGATTCTGCCATTCGTTACGGTGGCGACATTCGGCTTGGAGCTGCTCCACACCGCACTTCCCGTCACCATCAACGTTTTCCCCGTATCATACTGAGCCATTACCCCTAGCGCCGAGCTGGACTGCGGAGACAAAACCAAACTCTTCTGACCCATAATCAGCTTCTGGAGCGTAGGTACCACGTTGACTTCTACAGTAACGGTCTGACCCTGAACCGTACCAGTCAAGGTGGCTTGTCCTTCGTTCATCCCTTTGACCGTACCATTTTTCACTGCTGCCACGCCAGGATTGGATGACGTCCATATCACAGATCTGGATAGATTGACTGTTTTGCCACTGGAGTACGTCCCCATCACTTTAAGCGGGGTAGATTTTTTGATCGTTAACTGGATTGTTGCAGGCTTAACCTCTATCTTGCTAATGGTGTCTGTCACCGTTATCGGTACTTTAACGAGAGTCGACCCGTACTTCCCTTGCAGTATCACTTTACCAGGAGTGACGCCTTTGATCTTTCCGTTCTCAATCACAGCCAGGTTACTGGACACCGTCCATACAATATCGGATGTGACCTCCTCTTCCTTGCCATTAGCACGCGTAATGCTGACTTTCGGAAGCGTGCCTTCGTTTCCTTTTACAAACGTATACGCATTAGGTGAAGCCTTGATGCTTTTGATTTTATCCTGCACCTGAACAACCACCTGTGCTTTAACCCCGCTCACTTGAGCAACAATCGTGGCCTCGCCTGCAGCGATCGCTTTGACTTTACCTTTTGTGATTGTCACCACAGCAGTATTGCTAGTGGACCAGGTTACTCCCCCGGTAACATCCTGTTTATGGTCCGCGCCTTCCACCGTCGCAAGCACCTGATAGGATGTAGTCTCTCCCACATTCATCTTCCGCGGATTGCTACCTGAAATCTCAATTGAAATGACATCACCTGACGCTGCCCAAACTGAGGTAGGCACAACAACTGTGAGTGCGATAATTAGAGCAAGCATACCTCGTAACGACCATTTGATTCGACTCTTGTCCATGTCCAGTCTCATTCTCCCATCATCCAACCGTTTAATTTCTTTTTCGCCTAATATTTTACTATCTACTATACTTTATATCGGACATGAGATGGTTAAAGTTAAATGACAAGTTATTCTCTATTTCATTCCTTCTCATGCTCTGGCAAAATCAAGCGTTCGGCCCCGCCCATATATGGACGCAAAGCTACTGGAATATAAATACTGCCATCTGCCTGCTGATGGTTCTCCAGCAGTGGGATCAAAATGCGCGGCGAAGCTACGGCTGTATTGTTGAGCGTATGGCAGTAGACCAACTTGCCCTCCTTATCACGGCAGCGAATGTTCGAACGCCGAGCCTGAAAATCATGCAAATTCGACGACGAATGGGTTTCCCCATATGCTTCGCGGCTTGGCATCCATGTTTCGATGTCATACTGTTTGTACGTTTTCTGCGACATATCTCCCGTACATACCGCCACTACACGATAGGGCAATTCAAGCCGTTGCAGCAATTCCTCCGCATGTCCCGTAATCTCCTGTAACATCCGTTCCGATTCCGCCGCATCCGGCGCACACAGGATGACCTGTTCTACTTTGGCAAATTGATGTACACGGTACAGACCTCGTACATCCCGTCCACCCGAGCCTACTTCACTACGGAAACACGTCGACACTGCGGCCAGCTTCACGGGCTCTTTCACATCAATCACTTCATCCGCATAATACGAAACCAGCGGCACTTCCGATGTGCCGACCAGCCATTTGTTCTCTCCTTGCAATTCATATACCTGATCCCGGCCTGTCGGGAAAAATCCGGTGTTTACCAGTGTATCCTCCCTGACCATGAGCGGAACCTCCAGCGGGGTAAATCCCTGCTTCAGCAACAGGTCCAGTGCAAGTTGCTGTACCGCCCGGTGTAACAACAGACCTGCCCCCTTCAATACATAGCTTCGCGTTCCACCGATCTTCACACCCCGCGGAATGTCGATCAGTTCGTGCATCTCTCCTAGCTCGACATGATCTCTGGCCTCGTAGTCAAACACAGGTAGCTCTCCCACTCGCCGTAGCTCTACATTATCTTCATCCGACAAGCCCACAGGCGTATCTGGCGACACGATATTAGGCACCAGCCATTGCAGTCTGGTCACTTCCTCCTGGATTACCGCCAGCTTGGCTTCCTCTTGCTCCAGCTGTTCATTCAATTGTTTAACCTGTGCCCGCATCTTCTCCGCTTGCTCACGCTCACCCGACTGCATGAGCTTCCCGATCTCAGCCGATAGTGTATTACGCTGACGACGCGCTTCTTCCGTTTGCTGCAAAAGCACTTTGCGCTCGTCATCCCGCTGTATTAACGCAGCGATATCCACCTTGATCTTTTTCCCGTCTGCCGCCGCCTGAACCTCTTCTGCATGTGCCCGAACCCACTTCATTTCTAACATGGTCACCGTCTCCTTTGGCTAAAAAAATACAAAGAGCGCCCTCATCCCTTGGGACGAGGAGCGCTCTGCTCGCGGTGCCACCCAACTTGCCAAATCAGTTCAAATCTCCTGATTCAGCCTCTTGGTCCGCGATAACGGGCGGTTCCGGTTAACTTGGGATAGTTTCAATTCGCTCCCTGGCGAAAACGCCTCTGAGTTGGATTCTCTTCAACGGCATGATCCGATCTGTAATTGTGTTTCTCAGTATATACGAAGACAGAACAAGATTGCAACTGATAGATGCCCCATTTTAATAAAAAATGAAGCTTCCTTTTATCCATTCGTCCAAACCCTAAGCTGTTACAGTTCCCTCTTACGTATCTTTCCAAAGCTGGATCAAGTAAAATTGAAGTAACTTCTAAAACAACAAGGGGTGATTGCTTTATGAATATGGACCCAAACCATCTGAATTCATCCGAGGGCGAAGCCGCCAAACAAAGAGCAGATGAACTTGCCCGCCAAGCCCAGCGAGGTTCATGGTTGAGCGGAGTCTTCACTACGATCATTATTGCTGCTGTGATTATTGGTATTTTGTTTTGGATCGCTTACGCTAGAACTTCTTAAACCACAGGATTGCCCAGGAAATACTTTTGTCATGATGGATAACGATACGATGATTTAAACCGACGCAACGGCTGCTGGTTCCTTGAACAACTTGTTAAATACATAACGCACTAGCGGCCCGAGTACAATTAACTGATACGGCAATGCCAGACCGAAGTTACGTACAATGGTATGAAGATAAGCATTAATCACAGATTCTCCTTCTAACCCACCAGCAGTATAAGCTGTAGTGATGCCATATAAAGACATGAGCAAAACCATGCCGATCACCATGAAAAAGGACATCGTAACTACACCTTTGATTTTACTCGACCTCGCAAATGAGAAGGAAAACGTAATTTTTCTCGCTACGGGTCCGACGATAAACGATTCCACCAAAAAGGCAATGACAAAACAAAGCACAAATTGGAGCAATAGCTGCAGCACGGACATCTGACTCAACATCCCCGTATGCCATAGATTGAAGGTCATCATTACCATGACCATTCCTGTACACATGATAAGTCCAAAAATCACTTGTTCTTTCTTGCTTACTGGCAATATACTCATCCTTTCTGTAACTTGGATCATTATAGACAATCGGGCAACCCTCACATAAATGAACATTCTGTGAAAATATTTTTAGTCCAACTTATGTAGACACAATCCTGTCACTGGCCTATAATTACACCTAGTAATGCCCGTAACTTCATAGTTTCCCAGGGGAGTCGGAATTGGCCGGCTGAGAGTGTATCCCATCAAGATACTAACCCTTAGACCTGATCTGGATCATGCCAGCGTAGGAATCGGAGTATATTGCAACGGCACAGCTATAAGCTGAACGCCACTCTCTCACGCCTGCACGCGTCCCGGATTACGGGGCGCTTTTTTTGTTCTCTTTTGCCAGCAGAAACAGAAAAATGACGTTATTCGGAACCCGCACGTATAAATCCGTCGATTTATGCAAAGGGATTGGATATGAAGCCAAGGAGTACCCCGCGCCATCCGGCCGGACATACGAAGGAGAGAATCACAATGAAATGGCGTAAAACGATGGGAATGTTACTCATGTGTGTGCTATTGGTTACCGTAGCTGCATGTGGTGGCAAAGAAGCCGCTCCAGCAGAGCAGGAAGGTGCAACAGGCTCGGAGCAAACCAATAAGGATGGCAACACTGCACTGAAAGATGTGAAGGTCGTGCTCGACTGGACTCCAAATACGAATCATACCGGTCTGTATGCAGCGGTGAACCAAGGTTTTTATAAAGCAGCAGGTTTAAACGTGGAGATTGTACAGCCAGGAGCCGGCGGTGCGGATACGATGGTTGCCTCGGGTGAGGTGCCGTTTGGCGTCAGTTACCAGGAAAGTGTCACTCAGGCACGTACGCAGGATGTTCCCCTTGTGTCGATTGCCGCAGTTATTCAGCATAATACTTCGGGTTTTGCCGCTCCAGTGGATCGTAAGATCAAATCACCCAAAGACTTTGAAGGTAAAACCTACGGCGGCTGGGGTTCACCGGTGGAAGAAGCAGTGATGCAATCCATTATGGAGGGCGAAGGTGCTGAAGTATCCAAAGTCAAAAAGATTAACATGGGCGATGCCGACTTCTTCACAGCTGTGAAACGGGATATCGACTTTGCGTGGATTTTCTATGCCTGGACGGGAATTGAGGCTGAATTACGCGGAGAACCGCTTGACATGTTATATGTAAAAGATTATGCCCAAGCGCTGGATTACTACACCCCTGTACTCGTGACCAATGAACAGACGATTCAGAAAGACCCCGAACTGGTGAAAGCTTTCCTAAAGGCAACTTCTGAAGGATATCAATATGCGATTGATCACCCTGAAGAAGCAGCGAACATTTTGATCAAAGCTGTTCCCGACCTGGACAAAGAATTAGTACTCGCAAGCCAAAAGTGGCTCAGCCCGAAATACAAAGATGATGCACCGCGCTGGGGTGAACAAAAGGAAGACGTATGGAAGAACTACACCGACTGGATGTTCAGCAAAAAACTGCTGGATAAAGAGATCGATGTAACGAAAGCCTACACTAACGAATTTTTACCGCAGTAATATTAAATCTAAATGTAACCATGAAATTTGATATATACACGTTTTGAACGAAAAGGGCAGAAAAAAATTGAAGAAGCGAAGCGGTCGCGTTTATCACCGGATTTTCCCTTTGGAAAAGGGAATCAAAAAAATCTGGGGGTAACAGCGATCTAACGAGGGGACTGCAATCGGAGTGGTATGGTGTACAACGACCATATCAACTTATTCACCCACACACGAAAGGAGCATTGATTTCTTATGGCAAGTACTTTACTCAGCATTCAGGTTATTCCCAAAACACCAAACGGTGAACATTCCTATCCTTACGTAGACCGCGCCATCGAAGTCATTCAGCAATCCGGCCTGAAATATCAGGTTAATGCGCTAGATACCACCATGGAAGGCGAACTGGATGAGTTGCTGGAGGTTGTCCGCAAAATGCACGAAGTGCTTGTAGAGGCTGGTAGTCCAAGCATCATCTCACAGATCAAAATCGCACATAGCCCGGACGGATTCAGCATGGATACACTGACGGAGAAATATCGCTAATGTCTACCTATTTCAAAAGTGTATGGCCGCCCCTCGTGGCGGTTATTCTCTTTATTGCGATATGGCAAGGGTCCGTCTCCTTATTCCACATTGAGAAATGGATGTTGCCCGCCCCGTCCGATATCGCTCGCGAAGCAGCGTCTCAGGCTGACCGTTTGGGTATGCACGCCGCTGCAACGATTCAGCTAACCTTTATCGGATTTGTCGCCGGGACAGCGGTCGGTCTGTTCATTGCCATGGTGCTGCATCTGATCCCTTTTCTGAAGTCGGCTTTGTATCCGTTACTTATACTTAGTCAAAATATCCCGACCATCGCACTTGCACCGCTCCTGCTGATCTGGTTCGGCTTTGGTCTGCTACCCAAATTGATCACTATCATTCTGGTCTGCTTCTTCCCTGTAGCGGTCGCCGCCATGGATGGACTAACACGCACGGATGCGGCGATGATGAACTATATGCGCATGGCAGGTGCGAATCGCCGTCATATCTTTTGGAAACTGGAGCTTCCGCATGCCCTTCCATCGATATTTTCCGGTGTCAAAATCGCCGCCACATATAGTGTCATGGGTGCCATCATCGCGGAATGGATTGGTGCCGACAAAGGCATCGGCTATTATATGATGTTACAGAAATCGGCTTACCGCACGGATCGCCTTTTTGTTGCCATCATGATTATCGTGGCGCTCAGCCTGCTTCTTTTCCTGCTCATTGCGCTGTTAGAGAAGCTGCTCGTTCGCTGGCGCCCACAGAAGCGCTAGTTCTGCTCAGAACTTAACGTATTATGTACTTAGGAAGTGATTCCCTATGAAAAGATACCCGAAGGAACGGGTGCAATCCGCACAAGTTAGCCGCACACTACTCCGAGATCACGACGCAGCTTCCCAATCCGCTCAGGCTTCCATAGCGGAATCTGCACCATCGGCAGTACCTTCTTCTGTTTCCACATGGACGGACAGTGAAATGACGGATACAACTTTACGTCTGACTCACCATAAAACGACGGGTCCAGGTTCCATTTCGGTTCCGCCTGCGCTAAACATCGTTGACGTGCATGCGTATTTTAAAGAACGGCGGCGTAAATTACCAGTATTGAACGGCTTGTCCCTAACGGTGGAAAAAGGGGAGTTTGTTGCCATCGTCGGCCCTTCCGGCTGCGGCAAAAGCACCCTGTTCCACATCATCGGTGGTTTGCTCAAGCCGCAGGATGGCCAAGTGCTCATGAACGGCAAGCAAGTTACGGGACAACGCGGACATATCAGCTACATGCCACAGCAACCCTCCCTTTTCCCGTGGCGAACTATTGAAGACAATGTGCTGCTAGCAGGCGAGATCGCTTCTGCTACAGCGTATACTGCTCCCGTTGCTCCACGCGCCGAAGCGCTCGCAGAGGCAAGACGGTGGCTGAGCAGCGTTGGCCTTGCCGGATTCGAGCGAGCTTACCCTCATCAACTGTCAGGCGGAATGCAACAGCGTGTTGCTTTCCTGCGTGCATTGCTCAGCCCGCAGGAACTGATGCTGCTTGATGAGCCATTTAGCGCGCTCGATGCTTTGACGCGGAGCGACATGCAACGCTGGCTGCTGGATATCTGGGAACAGAATCGTCGCTCGGTGCTATTCATCACCCATAATATCGAGGAAGCACTGTTACTGGCGGATCGGGTTTATGTATTATCCAATCGACCGGCGGCTGTGCTACACGAGGTTCATGTTCCTTTTGACCGTCCAAGACGAGATGAAATAACAGAAGAGCCTGCCTTTCTCGAACGCAAACGGCAGATTGCCCAGTGGATGAAAGAAGAACAGCAGAAAGCCCGCCTATCTTGATAGCGCGGGTTTTTATCTATATTTTTCCTGATCTGGGTGATCCAACACCATGTACTCGGCGTTATATATATGAATACCTACGTTATAAGGAGGCTCTCCCCATGCATTCGCCAACGTTTGCACCGTTAATCGATGCCCACATTCATTTTGATAAATACACACCGGAGGAACAGCAGGAAATAGTGCTCAGTTTTCCAGCGCAGCAGGTCGAGGGCATGATCGCTGTTTCCATGAATTTAGATTCTGCTCAGGCCAATCTGGAACTTGCTAAGCAGCATCCGCGTTACATCTATCCGGCGTTTGGCTATCATCCCGAACAGCAACTCCCCTCCCTCAAGGAACTAGAAGCGTTCTTTTGCTGGATCGAGGAACACATCGGACATGCTATTGCCATCGGTGAGGTGGGCCTGCCCTATTACAGCCGTGAAGAAGTACAGCGTGCAGGCCTTAGCTTTGACCAAAGCGCATATATTGATCTGCTGGAGCAGTTCATCATCCTCGCCAAAAAACACCATAAACCCATCATCCTGCATGCCGTGTATGAGGATGCCGATATAGCCTGCGGACTGCTGGAAAAACATCAGTTTACACGCGCCCACTTTCACTGGTTCAAAGGATCAAAACAGACCATTCGGCGTATGGCAAACAACGGATATTTTATCTCCTTTACACCCGATATTCTATACGAGACTGAGATTCGGGAGCTTGCCCGGCAATATCCAGCAGAACAGGTCATGGCTGAAACAGATGGACCTTGGCCCTTCGAAGGGCCGTTTCAGGGACGAATGACACACCCGGCTATGACGCGTCGGGTGATTCAGGCCTGGAGTGAAATTACCGGTATGGGAATTGAGCGAGCGGCACGTCTTTTTTACCGAAACACCAAGCGTTTTTATCATCTGCAGGATTGACCGATAGAGAAGTAAAGCGACCCCGAACAAGCATATAAACATGCGAAAGCCAGCTGGATCCAAGCTGAACAACATTCCGTTAGTCATACGTTGGTCATACCCAACTGACAATGGAGTGGCTTGTTCAAACCTGTCCAACTGGCTTTTAAATTACCGCTTCAAGAACCCTCTGCGTTCCAGGAATGCCCTCACCTGCAAACGTGCTGGCTCGGTAAGGCGTTTCGCCATGAGTTCCGACCACGGGGTTGCGCGCTCACCTTGGGTACGTTCTTTCAAGTATTCCGTCGTGGTCACATCATACTCTCGAACACCTTCCAGGGTCTGAGCAGACTGGTAGCGGTTATGGTGCAATACGGCTTTCAGTGGAAGACGTGGACGAATGCCCGTTTCCTGATCCGCAATCCCGATACACATCCCGTAAACTGGATAAACCCCCTCCGGTAATTGGAGCAATTCGGCTACTTCTTCAATCCGAGTGCGAATTCCGCCGATATACACAATGCCAAAACCGAGTGATTCGGCTGCAAGAGCAGCATTCTGAGAAGCAAGAGCAGCATCAATCGTAGCAACCATAAAATTCTCGGTGGAGTCCGCATAAGACTCCTTCTCCGGAAGATAACGCGCCGCTGCATCCTTCAATCGATACAAGTCTGCACACCATACGAGAAAGACCGGACATTCATTGACATAAGCCTGGCCCCCGGCAAGTTCAGCCAGCTTGGCTTTCTGCTCTTGATCTGTCACAGCGATCACCGAATAGGCCTGTACGTTGCTTGAAGAGGAGGCCATCTGTCCTGCCGATACAATAGCTGCGAGTTGTTCCTCACTGACCGGGTCTGGCTTGAATTTGCGTACAGAGCGGTGCCTCATCATCAGTTCAATCGTTTCATTCATGGCTGTTCACTCCCAATCCTCGAAGTACGAACTCCACCGTCTGTTCGGCAAGTTCCTCAGTGTTCATATCCTGATAATCAAAACCAAAACGCGAGTGCTTGGCCCGCTTATGCGCAAGTGCTACGCCCATAACCTGAAGCATGGCATAGGATGAAGATTCAATCTTGAACAGTCCCTCATCTTTACCTTGCTGTAGATACTCTCTTACTTTATTCCAGACCGGATCCAGATATTGAAACACCGTTGCAGTCCGATGAGTACGCAGGGTAATCTCCAACTGGACAATGTCACTCATCTCGCGATCCGTCATCGTAAACCTCACGACTTCACCAACAATTCGGCGAATACCTTCTACAGGGGACATCGATTCTGCAGCTAACTTACTCAGAATATGTTCGGGGAAAAAATGCTCAAATAGTGCATCGAACACTTTCTCTTTACCGCCAAAATGATAAGACACCAGCGACACATTTGCCCCCGCCTCATCACAGATTTGACGAACACTCGTCCCGTCATACCCTTGTAATGCAAAAAGTTTTTTAGCTGCAAGCAATATCCTCGTTTTGATATCCAATTCCGGTTCCGTCATTTGTTTCTCTCCTCTTATCCGTTCGTGTCAGTTGCTACAGTATTTTACGCAGACTGTAGCCCTCACTTCATCCCATCTATTATATTACACCAAGCACCCCGATGAAAATCACCGGGGTGCTTGGTACAAACGACGCAGCTTCATAATGCGTACGTATATTAGCTGTTTGCTGGAGCCGGGCTTGGCATGCCAGCAGGTTTTCGCCCTTTTTTGAGCAGCGTCACAACGAGGGACAGTGCAACAGCGATCAGCAGTACAACAACGATGGAGCCTGCGGCAGACTGCACGCCCGGGCCACCTAGTTGCACGCTTAGAATACCCTGAACTGCATAGGTTGCAGGCAAGTAGTGACCGATTCCGCTGTAGAAGCTGTTCAACAATTCACGCGGCACCATCGCACCGGATGACACCAGTTGCAGGGACAGCGAGATGATGTTAAACACACTTCCTGCTGGTCCAAAGCAAATCAGGAAGAACTGGGAGAAAAACATGAACGTACACAGGAACAGTGCCTGGAACAGCCAGAAGGCCACAAATCCTTGTGCAATCTGTCCTCCCAACGCCACGATCAGAGAAGAACCAAGCAAAGAAACAACCAATGCAGAACCTACATTAATGACAACTCGGGCACCGAACAATGTCATGCGAGAATACATTGAAGACAACATACCCATAGCTACTTGAAGATTCATGCCCATAATCATGGCGCCTACATAAGAGGCAAGCACCATCATCATCGGTACCATCTGATTGTTCATGCCGTTCACCGGATTAATCGATGTTGTCTTGCCTTCCACCCGGTTGGTCAGGTTCGTAGCGGCCTGAGCAGCTTGATCGGCAGAAGCACCGGAAGCGGTAAGAACAGTTTGCACGCCTTGCGCGGAAGCTTGTTTGTTAATGGTGTTGGTCACGCTCTGTGACACACCTTGCATCATGCTCTTAATCGTTACCGGATTGGCTTCATTGATCGTATATTTGATCTCGGCAGTAGCGCCAGCCGTTTGAAGGGATTCATTAAATCCTGCCGGAATGTCCAGCACCATGTGCACTTGATGATGGTTCAATTGATCCAGTGCTTCAGAGGCACTCAGGTTAGCCACGGTATGGAAAGGCAATGTTTCTGCCAATCGATCCGCAATCCCTTTGGACAGTTCACCATCCTCATTCACAATAGCTACCGTTAATTCTTTCGTCCGATCGTTCACACCGGAATATGCAGTCATCCAGATCACACTAAAGATAACCTGAAACATCAGTGCAGTAACAATGCCTATGATCACTGGTGGTTTTTTAAATAGGGTACGTAGAGCTTGCAGCATATAATTATGTTCCTCCATCTTCAAAATAGTTCAAATTTGATTTAAACATTCGTTTGAATCAAACGATCGTTTAAATTTTAAAGGCATATGTCTTTATTGTCAATATACTTTCGTAATATTCAGAAAATTAGGCCCGAATTTTCATGAATGAAGCTGGGTTTATTTTCATGAGTGTCAATCTTGGTTGGCTTATGACCGCTTTTACGTAAAAAAATACGCAGTTCGTCTTGAAGCGAGCCGCGCATTTTAAAGGATCATCATTGATCTGTTACATAGCTCTTATTACTCAAGTGTTAATCTCTTATCTTATGACTTCGTTCGAGCAAGCTTCATCCGCTGCAACCGCAGGGCGTTCAGCACAACCGACACCGAGCTGAATGCCATTGCAGCCCCTGCCAGCCACGGAGCCAGAAATCCCGCGGCCGCGATCGGTATGCCAATCACATTATAGCCAAGCGCCCAGAACAGATTCTGCTTGATATTGCCCATCGTGCGACGGCTCATCTCGATGGCATCTGCAATGCTGTTCAAGTCACCACGCATCAACGTAATATCTGCGGCTTCCATCGCTACGTCGGTTCCGGTTCCAATCGACATTCCGATATCGGCTGTAGCCAGTGCGGGGGCATCGTTGATGCCATCTCCAACCATGGCAACCTTTCGGCCACTCTCTTGCATTTTTTTCACTTCCGCCGCCTTGCCTTCCGGGAGAACTTCTGCCAAAACGTTCTGGATGCCCGCTTGCTCTGCTACCGCACGAGCTGTTCGTTCATTGTCCCCCGTAATCATAAAGACATCGATTCCCATAGATTGAAGCCGTCCAACGGCCTCCCGAGAAGTATCCTTGATCGTATCCGCCACCGCAATGATGCCCGCCCACTGGCCTTGAGAAGCAACCAGCATAGCCGTACGGCCCTGTTCCTCCAAAGCGCTCATCTGCTGTATGCCTTCCTCCGGTACCTCTACGTTCGCATCTGCCAGCAAGCGGCGTGTTCCCACGAGAATCTCTTCAGCAGATACCGTTGCACGGACACCATAACCAGGGAGGTTCTCAAACGATGTTGCTGACTCCAACAGCAGACCTTTCTCTCGAATACCAATCACAATCGCCTCGGCTAACGGATGCTCCGAGCTTTGCTCTGCCGCTCCAACACGCTTAAGCAACTCTGATTCTGTCCAGCCGGGTGCAGCAATAACATCAGTTAATACAGGCTTGCCTTGGGTAACGGTTCCTGTTTTGTCGAGCACAACCGTCTGAATCTGCTGGGCTGACTCCAGATGTTCACCGCCTTTAAACAGAATGCCATATTCCGCCGCACGACCTGAACCAGCCATGACAGAGGTCGGTGTCGCCAGCCCGAGCGCACATGGACAGGCGATAACGAGCACAGCTATCGCTTTTTCCAATGATCCGGCGAAGTCCCCCGGACTTGCAAACAGATACCAGATCAAAAAGGTCAGTACGGCAATCCCCACTACAATAGGGACAAATATACCCGAGATCACATCGGCAATCCGCTGAATAGGTGCTTTGGACCCCTGCGCCTGCTCAACGACTTTAATAATTTGCGATAGAGCCGTATCTGAGCCGACCCGGGTCGCCTGAATACGAAGAACGCCGTTTTTGTTCAGCGTAGCACCCGTGACGGGGTCGCCAGGCTTTTTATCTACAGGTAGACTTTCTCCGCTCAGCATGGACTCATCGACAGAGGATTGCCCCTCTTCTACGATCCCGTCCACCGGAACGCTGTCCCCAGGCTTCACTAGAACCAGATCCCCAACGGCGACATATGAAGCTGGAATCAGAACTTCCTGTCCGTCACGGATAACCCGCGCTTCACGGGGAGCGAGTTCAATCAAACTTTTGATTGCCTGTGAAGAACGTCCTTTCGCCACAGCCTCGAACCATTTTCCAAGTAAAATCAACGTAATTAGAATCGCACTTGTCTCATAGTACAGCTCCACCATCGGCATAGCGGTAGCTCCTGCAGCAGTTCCTATACCCGTTCCCATTGCACCATGATCCATACTCTGACCCATACTGGCATCAGGTAAGTACCCGCTCGTGAGCGTCAGATACAGGCTATAAAAAAAGGCGGCGCTTGTTCCGAGTGCCACAAGGACGTCCATGTTAGCACTACCATTGCGAAGCGCTTTATATGCACCTACATAGAACTGCCATCCAATCACAAATTGCACGGGTGTCGCCAGTAACAGCTGGAACCATGGGTTCAAAAACAGCTCAGGTACATAAATGCCCGATGTAAAGGAGAAGTGGGCAACCATTGCCCACAATAACGGAATGGACAAAAGTGCGGAGATCATCCATTTCCATTTCTTACGCTGTAGCTCCCGTTCCCGAACAGAGGTCGATTCCTCCTGTGTTAATTGCATTTCAGCGCCATAGCCCAGCTGTTTGATTTTGGCTGTAATATCAGATGGCTTAAGGGTACCGGCAGCATATTCAATATGCCCTGTCTCCAGCGCCAGATTAACGTTAGCTTGGGTGACACCCGGCAACCGCGACAGCCCTTTCTCAATACGTGCAGAGCAGGCCGCACAGGTCATTCCCGTAATATCCAGATCAACGGATTCCGTCACCGTACCGTAGCCAAGCGCCGCGACTTTTTCCCGTAATGCGTCTACACTGGTCGTTTTGGGATCATACGAGATGGTCGCCTGTTCAATGGCAAGGTTCACATTGGCCTCATGTACCCCTTCCATGCGGGACAACCCCTTCTCCACACGTGTAGAACATGCGGCACAGGTCATACCCGTGATATGCAGGGTTGTCTTCAGACCCGGATTCTCCGTAGGTGCAGTCGTTGGTGCGGGTTCTATATTTTCAGGTGCACTCGTTGTCATCATGTCGGCTCCTTTCGAGTAAACAATATACCCTATGGGGGTATGTTATAGACAGAAAACTAGGCTTAAACCGTCCCTTGTGCAATCCATTCCAACTGAGGAACAAGAGGTCTAAGCCTGTACTGCTGTCTTTCGTTAATGAACTTCTCTCGAATTAATTAAACAACGTCGTATCCTTGATCTTCAATTGCGGCTTTGATCTGATCTACGGTAACCGCCTGCTCATTATATTCTACAGCTACTGTTCCTGCTGCCAGATCCACCTGACCATTTGCACCCGCATTTTTCACCGCTTCTTCAACGGACTTCACACAGTGATTACAAGACATCCCTTTGACATTCAACGTAACATTAGACATGTTTCATTCCTCCTCGATTGAGTATGTTCGTATTTACTATATAAATTGAACTAAAGATTATTTACATGGGCACTCCGTTTCTGTGTAAACGATTAGTTCAAAATATATAGTTTATCATCTGCACATTACTTCATCAGTTTTCTAACGGTAACCAGTAATTCATCCACGACTTCGTGTTCGCCGGCCTGAATACGTTCCACAATACAGCTCTTCATATGCCCTTCCAGCAAAAGCTTGCCTACCGAATTGAGCGCAGACTGTGCTGCAGCGATCTGGGTTAACACATCATCACAGTATGTGTCCTTATCAATCAGCCCTTTGATGCCGCGAATCTGACCCTCGACCCGGTTCAAACGAGAGATCAGGTTGCCCTTCATCTCCTGCGAATGGTGGCTTTTACGAATGGGCTTGCCGTCTTTATCGAGGTTCACGGCGTGGCATGAATCCGCTTGTTGCTCGGACTGCTGTTCCACAGTGTATACCGGCTCTTCGGGATGGCTTTGATGTTCCATCATAACACCCCTTTTCTTTCGTTCTTCATTCAGATTAACATACCCCCATGGGGTATTCAAGGACTTATTTTATTTTATTATCGAACATTTTGTGTATGTAGTCTTCATGCTCATACTTATTCCACTACTCGAATTACACTTACAATGGAAACTCCATTCTGCTGCTACGCACCCTTAGCCCCATCTGTTCATAAAAAGCCTGTGCATGCGAGTTGAATGTAGAAACCGTTAATTCTAAGTGGTCTGCCTGAAGCTCTCTTCCCAGATCCAGCATGGTCTGCATTAATCGTTTGCCTGTTCCATGTCCTTGGTGGCTTGAATCCACCACGAGTTCGTGGAGGTATAACATCCTGCGATCCGCAAAAAGCGAATGATCCTGAATGATGCTCAGCTGTGCGCTACTGAAGCCGACAATTTTACCAGCCTCTACGTGTTCCGCTACATAGAGGTAACGATCATCCTTCGCAAGCCAATCGGCATACTCCTTTTCCCCAAGCCTGGGGTGCAAAGGTTTGTAAATGTCCGGTCTTGCCTGTACATGTAACTCGTGTAATTGATCCAACAACGTAGATACACCAGGATAGTCAGCAAGCTGTGCTTTTCGGATCTGTATGGTATTCTTCATATTTGTTCCCTCCACCTTTCCTTATTATGTATTTATAATATTATACTAGGACGAAAAAGCAGATACCCTAAGGTACCTGCTCTGTCGATTAATACTATTTTTTGGAGGTTGTATTGATTTCTTCGTTATAAGCAACCGGTGATGGTTTAGCTGCCCAATCATCCGCCTGTGGCTCAATGTCCACGCCATTCAAGATCTTCTTTTTCTCCATCAAGGAGTCGCCATCTTCATCCAGTTTATTGCGAAGTTTTGCTTCATCCTGAGGTTGATTGTTCTGTGTCATCGTGTAAATCCTCCTTTTGCAATCTCATGTTGGATTCTGTTCCTGTATATAATTACCCAATGATTTCAAAATCATTCTGAGCTACATCAGCTGAACAAAAGTTCTTACACACTGCACTCCGATGATAGAATAACTTTCCTCGATGTAAAAAAAGACGCCCCCCGGCCATATTCATGACCGTAGAAGGACGTCTGACAAAATGTCCACTCTCAGTGGACGTTCACATTAGGTTTAAGCTATCTTGTCGCCTGATCTTGGCGAGCAAGTGTAGCAAGTGCGCGTAGCGCTGCATTGATCTCGTGCTCCACAGCCTTAGCAACCGCATCGGTATGCGGATCATACTCGGCAGCAAGATCACTGTCTGCGAAGCCGTCAATCGCTACAATGGCTCCAGCCCGTGCACCACGCAAGGTGCTTACGATATAGAGTGCAGCGATCTCCATCTCGGCGGCAAGTGCTCCAGCCTGCTTGTATTTACGGTGTGGAATCTCCTCTACCCCTGTAAAGAATGCATCCAGTGTTACTGTGATTCCCACGCCAACTTTGGTAGCCCCCACACCTGTGAATGATGCTGCTCCAGCTTCTGTTCCTGCCTCACCACTCACAGCCTCACCTTTACCACTACCTGTCTCACGTGCAGCAGCAACCAATGCGCTGGTCACATCAATATCCGCCACCGCCGGGAAGCCATCTGGTACTAGCTGACGTGTCAGCCCATCGGAGCGTACAGCCGCAGTGCTGACAATAACGCTACCTGCTGGATAATCGGCTGTATATGAGCCTGCTGTGCCTACACGAATCAGGGTTTTCACTCCTGCGCGAATCAATTCCTCGAAGCACACAGCTGCACCCGGTGAACCTACCCCATGACTAACCACCGCCATCTGAATGCCTTCATACTTACCTACAAATGTACGATATTCGCGGCTGAACGCGAGCTCTCTGGCATTCTCCAACTTTCGGGAAATTTTCTCCGCACGAGCCGGATCACCGCACACGATAGCATACGCTGGCATATCTTCCGAATGAATCTGCAAAATCGGCATCAACATCTTAATCAAACTCCTTCTTCGTCCACTCATCCTCAGGAATCGGCAGATCCTCACCCGAGAAACGCTGTTCCTTGAACGGATCGGCAAAATGGTGGAAGCCATTGCTTTCCCAGAAGCCGTTGCGATCCTCTGTCATAAACTCCAGCCCACGCACCCACTTCGCACTTTTCCAGAAATACAGCTGTGGCACAACCATTCGCAGTGGGAATCCATGCTTCGGTGTGAGTGGCTCGCCGTTATATTTGAACGCAAGCAATACATCATCATGCATCAGTTCTTCGAGTGGCACATTGGTCTCATAATCATGGTCCGCATGAATCATGACGTACTTCGCTTCTGGTTTAACCCCCAGCAGCTTCATGAATTCCGAGAAGCGGATACCCTCCCACGGTGTATCAAATTTTGACCAGCGGGTAACGCAGTGAATATCACTTACCATGTTCACCTGCGGCATCGCTTGAAGCTCAGCCAGAGAGAACACCTTCTCTTCTTCGACTTCACCAAAAACCTTCAAATCCCAAGTGGAAAGGTCATACTCCGGCACTTCCCCTTCATGCAAAATCGGGAATTTCTCCGTCAGCACCTGACCGGGCGGCAACCGATCTCCGTAATCGGCACCAGCTTTCGGTGGCGGTGTTTTGGTTTTTTTCAAACGCTCAGCCTTGTTATGCACGTCCCTGATTCCTCCTTTGCTACAATTAACGCGAGCTTCCGCCCGCTTTCAATGCATCCTGCGCATACGTCCGGTCTTTGAAAAAGAACATCGCCACGAGTGTTACAATATACGGCAACATCATGGTGAAATGGGTTGGCAGAGAGAAGCCTTGCAGACGGATACTGAGTGCTTCCATGAACCCAAAGAGTACACTAGACCCCATCACCCCAAGCGGATTCGCTTGTCCCAGCATCGTAGCAACCAAAGCGATGAAACCGCGACCTGCGGTCATGCCTTCGGTGAACATCGTTACCTGACCAAGCGACAGCTGCGCTCCAGCCAGCGCGCACAGTACGCCGCACATCAGTACAGCACCATACTGAATGCCGCGTACTTTGATGCCGATGCTCTGTGCCGCAATCGGATTCTCACCCACGGAACGCAGACGGAAGCCGGATACACTTTTAAATAGATAGAACTGTAGAGCAATAACAATAATAATACCGAGATATACGAGTGGACTATGGCCTGAAAACACCGTGCCTACCCAAGGAATATCCTTGATCAATGGAATGTCCCATTTGGGAAGGCCCACCATGTTCTTGTCGTAGTATGCACCTTTTACGTCAAAGATCGCCCGCAGAGCAAAGGTCGTGAGTCCCGCCGCCAGGAAGTTTAACGATATACCGACGACGATGGCATTAGCCTTGAGATTAATACTTATAAACGCAAAGAGCGCCGAGAACAGCATCACGATAATAATCGAAAACAGTACTGCCAAGAGTACATTGCCGAACAGGTAGTTGCCCACAATCGCGGAGAATGCCCCGATCAGCACCAGCCCTTCCAAACCCACGTTAAACAGACCGACACGCGAACATAAAGCCCCGCCAAGTGCTGCGAGCAGAATCGGCGTCATAATCCGCAAGGTTGAGCCAAACATGGCTGCATCAAACAGTTGTTGCATTGGACTTTTTCTCCTTTCTCCGCTTCAGGAAGGAATAACCGATCTGTGCCGAGACAAACAGTGTTAAGACAGCCTGAATTACACTGCCAACCTCCAGAGGAACATCCGTGTTCCGCTCCATGCCCATCGCACCTGTCTGTAATGCCGCGAGCAGAATAGCCGCTACAGCTGTTCCCAGTGGATGCGAGCGCGCCAGCAATGTAGCCATGATGCCGCTCCACGCATAACTTGCCGAGGATAACGAGCCATCCAGGAAACGATACTGCGTACCTAGCACTTCGCCAGCACCCGCAAGACCTGCAAGTCCACCACTAATGACCATGGACAGCATCATCATACGAATCCGGCGAACACCGCCATAAGCCGCAAAAGACGGATTGCTACCCAGCATACGAATTTCATAACCCGTCACCGTTTTATGCGTAAACCAGTAGATCACCATCGCCGCTATAATCGCTATAATGAAACCCGCGTGCAGTCCCATACCCTGAAATAGCTTCGGCAGCCAGACACTCTGATCAATCATTGGTGTCTGCGCCATCGCTGCTGATCCTGTCTTATCTTTGAATGGATACGAAACCATATATCCACCAAAATACGTCGCAATATAGTTAAGCAGTAGTGTGGTAATCAAAAGGTTCATGCCAAAGCGTGCATCCAGCCACCCTGCAAAAAGGGACCACACACCGCCGGCGATAATTCCCGCCAAGATGGCAGCAATACATACGAACCAGCCCGGCCCTGGCAGATAAAGCGCCGTGAGCGCCGCACTGAGTCCGCCCAGAATCATCTGGCCTTCCGCACCCATATTGAAAAATCCGGCGCGGAATGCCAGTGCAACACCCAGACCCGCCAAAATAATCGGCGTGGCACGTGCCAATGTATTGGTGAAGAAGTAGAAGTTACCAAAGGCACCCTTCCACATCTCGGCATACGTATCTATGACATTGCCGCCAACGACCAGAATGGCGATCGCACCGGCGAGCAAGCCAATCAATACGGCAAGTAGCGGCTGCACAAGTCCGCGAAGTGTTTCTTTTACCCGATTCATACCCGCTCTTTCCCTCCTGCCATCAGCAAGCTGATCTGTTCTTCTGTCGCTTCCGCTGCCGGAAGTTCTCCGGCAATCTCGCCTTCATACATCACGATAATGCGATCCGATAATTGCAAAATCTCTGACAACTCGGATGAGATCAACAGGATACCTGCTCCCTCATTCCGCTTGCGCAACAATTCCGCGTGAATAGTCTCCATTGCACCGATATCTACCCCACGTGTAGGCTCTGCCGCAATCAGAAACGGTGTATCCTGCGCAAATTCACGTGCAGCAATCAGCTTCTGCAAGTTACCGCCCGATAGAAATTGGGCTTTTGTTTCCGCCGAGCCTGTCTTGATGCTAAACTGTTTGATCCAGCTTTCCACCATTGCTTTGGCTGCTCTGGCCTTGATCATGCCCCGCTTTTGCAGACGATGATGGTGCCCCATCAGTCCGTTCTCCTTCACGCTGGCATCCTTCGCTGCCCCCCACATATAGCGGTCTTCCGGAATATGGGCGAGACCATGCTCCCGAATCCGGCGTACCGGCCAATTGGTCGTGTCCTGTCCGGATAGAAGCACTCGCCCTCCATCCGGCTTCCGTAGTCCGGCAATCACCTGAATCAATTCGGATTGACCGTTACCGGAGATGCCCGCAATCCCGACCACTTCACCTTTGCGAACCTTCATATGAATATTATTAAGTGCAGAGCGGTCTTTGGCTCCCGAGAGTTGAACAGCTTCCACCTGAAGCACAGCTTCACCCGGAACAGATGCGGGTTTGTCCATTCGAACCAGTTCACGCCCTACCATCAGACGTGACAACTCCTCTACATCGGTATCCTTCGCTTCTAATGTACCTGTGACTTGTCCATCTCGAAGTACGGTGATCCGATCCGCAACATCCATAACCTCTTGCAGCTTGTGTGTGATAATGACAAAAGTTTTGCCCAGCTTCGCGAGCGATTTCATATTCGCTAGCAGTTCTTTCACTTCCAGCGGAGTGAGAACCGCCGAAGGTTCATCCAATATAATGATGTCTGCTCCTTGATGCAGCACCTTGAGAATTTCTACACGTTGCTGCAAACCCAATGGGCATTCGCCGACTTTTTTCCAAGGGTCTACTGGCATACCATATTGTCTACCCAATTCATGGACCTGAGCTGCCGCTTTTTTCCGATCAAATACCCCTGCCGCCGCAGGTTCACGTCCAATGACAATATTCTCCGCTACCGTAAAGGATGGAAACAGCATGAAATGCTGGTGCACCATGCCAATCCCGCTCGCCATAGCCTGAGATGGTGTTGCAAAGCTTACCTCGCGCCCACGGACTTTAATCGTGCCTGTTGTCGGTTGCTCCATCCCGTACAGCATACGCATTAGCGTCGTTTTCCCTGCTCCATTCTCCCCGACGAGAGCATGAATCTCTCCCTCGCGAAGATTAAAATGGATATCCTTGTTCGCCGTGAAGCTACCGTATTTCTTCGTAATTTGCTCCATCTCCAACAGCATATCTTGCGTTCGCTCCTCTCGGTTAATATAAGTTCAACGTGAAATGGTTACACTGGGCACTCCGATGACAGAACAACCTTTCGATCGCTGTTATCCCCGGATTTTTTTGAACTCCCTTTTATAAAGGAGAAAATCCGGAGATAAGCTTATGCTTACGATGTAGCTTTCTTGCAGAAAGCTTTCAGGCAACCACTTCGCTTCTCCAGGTTTCTTCTGTCCTCTCCGTTATTGTGTAAACGTTAAGTTCAACATATATGGTCACTGTAACAGTAGCAAAACCGGCTGCCTGGTTGGGCAGCCGGCTAACTAGATGGATTACACATCCGTCAATTCATTGCTCATTCTTCATATGAAATATTTCAGATCATATATAAGAAGTGATTTATATCCTTACTATTGTTGCAATGGATCTTTAACTACAATCTTACCGGATACGATGTCATCCTTGATCGCTTTAACTTTGTCGATAACCTCTTGACCAACAAATGCATTCAATGGAGACTCACTGTCACGCGTAACGTATGTCAGGCCTACACCGTCTTCTTTCAAGCCGTAGTTCACTGCGCCTGCTTTGAATGTACCTTCTGCAAAATCTTTCACGGTCTCATAAGCAACAGTATCCGTAGATTTCAACTGGGACAGTACGATATGCTCCGGATCTTCTACTGTACGGTCTGTATCTTGTCCAGAAGTGTAGAAACCTTTTTCTTTCGCCGCTTCGAACACCCCAAGATCACCTACAGCAGATGCACCTGCGATGAAGTCAGCACCTTTGCCGAATTGCACCAGTGCCAATTCTTTCGCTTTAGCCGGGTCATTGAAACCACCAACATAGTTCACCAGGAATTCTGCTTTTGGATTAACCGACTCCAGACCTGCCTTGAAACCTTCTGTATATTTCTTAATCAAAGGAATGTCCATTGCAGCGACCATACCCACTTTATCCGTTTTCGTGGAAAGTCCAGCAGCAGCACCCAGCAGGTACGCTCCTTCATATTCACGGAAACCAACGCTACGAACGTTAGGCAGATCAATCGCAGTGTCTACAATCGCAAACGACTTGTTTGGATTCTCGGCAGCAACCTTTTTGAGTGCATCTTCTGCCTGGAACGTTGCTGTAATAATCAGATCATAATTCTCAGCAACAGCTGCACGCAGGTTTTGCTCGAATGCTGCAGGGTCTGTTGATTCAATCGTTTTGGTATCCACCTTGAACTCTTTACCTGCTTTTTTGAAGCCTTCATCCATTTGTACAAAGAAAGGGTTGACCCCTATTTTTTCAGGAAGTACCAGTGCCATTCGCAGGGATTTTTCAGAATCGCCGCCTTGAGCGGATTGTTCGTCTTTAGTAGCTGATTTCCCACAAGCGGCCAGCAAAATAGACAACATAACAATTGATAAGACGAACGATAAACCTCTTTTCATTTTGAAAATTCCCCTTTTCAATAATCTTTTTTATTATCCTAGCGGATAATGTCGATCCTTGTCAATAAAACTTTCAGCGTATACACTCATATGGAAGATCATCGCAGGAACAGAGATTTCCAGCCTCTGGAAGCCTTGTTATGACTGGCTTTTTTTCGTTGACATTTGGCGCGACTCCGTGCTAAAGTCAATCCAATTATTATATTCTGATAGGATTTGTCAGGATTATATTTCATTCACCTATCATTTCCAACCTATTTTAAGGAGGCTTTTCATTTGAAAAAGATCACCCAGATTACGCTGGCAGCCCTGCTCGCCGCTCCGGTAACCCTCGGCAGTCTCAGTCTGCCCGCTTCTGCTTCTGCAGCATCGGCAACGCCAGTTGCACCTAAAACGCTACAAGTGAACACCCCTGCAGCAACAGCACCAGCTGGCTACACAGAGAGTGAAGCAGATTTCGCTCAATTCCTGCAAGCCAAGTACGGTGTCCAATTGCCACAGCAATCATCCAAGGGTGATTTTATCAAAGCCATAGCAGCCATTACGGAAGCAAGTTCCGCCTCCACTACAAGTACGGATGCCACAAAGGCACCTGCCTTCAGCGATCTGAAATCGGGTGACGACGCCTACGAGGCAGCTGTTGCGCTGTTCAACAACGGTGTGTTATCAACAACGGAGGTACGTGCGAAAGATCAACTGAGCATTTACACAGCGGTCTTCATTGCTGTAAAAGCAGCTGGATTCAAAGAACTGGCTTACACCTATCCAGCGGACAAAACAGCGAAAGCCCTTGCTAAAGCAGGCATCAAGCCTAATCGTTTGCAAGGACAAGCTGGGCAAGAACTGGCTGCGGCCATTGATACAGGATTGGTTCCCGAGAGTCTGTATCCTGATCTAGTTAAGGGCGGAGCAGCAAGCAAGGATGCAGCGAACATTTTGCTTGGACGTGTGTTAATCAGCCAAGGGAAATATAAAAATGAAATCGGACGCTCCAATGATGCAGATATCTACTCCAAGCTCTATGCTGCATATCGCACGGCAGATCTGATTGAAGCTCCGGAACTGAGAAAGATTGTAGATCAGGCGCTACGTGAGGATCTCGTTACAGGTTACAACCTGAAAGACAGCCGATTTGACTCCAACTTTATCGATGAACTGACGTTAACTTATGGTCATGATAGCATCAATCATGCAGTACAGCTGATTGGCCTGCTTCGTAGCGAAGGCATCGATGCCGATGTACAATTCCAGCCGAAGACATCTGCTTTTATCTATTTGAAAGAGTGGGGCGAGCCGAAAGAAACACCAGACTACAAAGTTACGCAGATTGAGAATGGCAACTACATCGCTTATGCGAAGGAATATGACATTCAGTTTGAATTTAACAACACGGCGGACAAAACCCGCTTCAATGACATCGTTCTGAAATTTGCTAAAAAGAACAGCAACAGCCAATATCCACTGATTATCAACTCATGGTGGCAGCCACTGTATTACTCACCAACCGCACTGGCTAACTTCCCAGTGATTACGAACAACAAGATTACGCTCGGTCATTATTATGCCCAATCTTTCTCGCTGAAAGAAAATGCCAAGGCGATTCAGGAAGGATTCCGCAAGCTGGCTCCTGAAGCAAATATCACTTCATACAACTTCTGGGTGGATCAGCCTTTCTTTAATTATTTGAATGGTGGTTCCGAGTAAATATCGTATAGATAACCAATTGACCGAAATGATCATTTTTTAGCAAAATATAAAGCCGTCTTTACCGATTCGGATTCAGGTTTCGACCTCTATTTATCGGTAAAACGGCTTTTATGTATTCTTTTACAAAATTCTTCTTAAAAATCATTTTAACTATGCAGGAATTGCCAATATCAGGTCGAATTTCTTATGTACACAAACACGCAAGTATCGTTGCGTACATCCGCAAGGACAGGGGTTAATCATGGTATACGATGGTATTCTGATCGGCTTGATTGTTGGTCTGTTCAGGGGTGGAGTCCGGTATGGGCTTAACCAGTTTGCAACACTCCAGCTACGCGGCGGCTGGATCTTTCCGCTGCTGTTACTTTTCCAGTTTGGCATTTTCTATATGCAGGAGCGATGGAGCTGGGTAGCATCCATTAACGGTTATCTGTTTGCCGCTGTGTATATCACCGGCCTTATCTTTCTATGGCTCAACAGACATCATCGGGGTTTCACACTCATCTGGATTGGGGTGTTTCTCAACTTCATCGTGATGGCTCTTAACGGTGGCCGCATGCCTGTTTCCGTGGAAGCTTCGGCTGTGCTCGGTCCATATTATGTCGATCTTCTTCGGGAAGGCGGTGCCGTATCGAAGCATTATATGATGGATGCGTCAACACATCTTGCCTTTCTCGGAGACATCATTCCGCTATCGAGTCCTTATCCACGAACACAGGTCATCAGCATTGGTGATGTCGTGATGAATGTTGGCATATTCCTGTTTATTCAGTACATGATGGTGAATCGGAGCAAAGAAGATGTATCGTCCGCAGAAACATACCAAGCGCAGTAAACATCGGACCAGACTCCAAGGAAGGGAGGTCTTTTCCATGAAGAAATTCGAGGGTGTCAAATATTCCCGCATTGTCATCAACGCGATCATCGTAGCGTCTGTCGTTGTAGCACTTACTTCGGGATACAAGCTTGGCGGTTAGGTTCTTCTGCCACAACAGACAAACAGGCTGCGAGCGGCCTGTTTTTTTCTTGCTGGATTTTTGGAAGCGATCTTGTTATGTTAAAAAAATATAGTATATACCTATACAAGAATAACCAATATAAATGCATCGGAACGGAGTCTGTTATCTTCATAAGAGGTAGTCATACTACCCCGTTCGTTTATACCTAACATCACGAGTTGACTAAATCCAAGCAGGAGATTTTCTATGAACTTTATTCGTAACCTTATCCGCAAAGCAGATCGAAGCATGATGTATGTCCTTTTGCTTAGCTGCACCGGAATTGGCGTTTTCATCTATATGAACCAGTGGTCTTATGTGCATCTGACTACGACCGATTGGGTTATGGTCTATACCATGCTGGGAGCCGCGCTCATCCTTGACTATTTCACATTCCAGATTCCTCCGAAGGGGAACCAGCAATCGATGGATTCCTCTGTGTATCTGGCCTGCATATTTATGTTTGGCGGCGCATTCAGCCTCTCGGTGTTGTTGCCGATTTCTATCATTCTATTAATTAAAGACCGCAAGCTTGCCTGGTGGAAGCATGTTGTCAATTTCAGTATCTATAGTCTCATGATTACCGGGGCTGCTACTGTGTTCGAATGGACAGGTGGTCAGGTCGGAGCCATTGATAGTTACAACTTGCTTCCTTATGTTGCAGCTTTGGCAGCCTATTTTATTATTAATACCATTACGCTAGGATTATTCTTTCATTTCTCAACCAAAGATGCATTGCAACAGATGAAACGGGCATTCGTAACCGAATCCCTTCTGGTCTATCTCTGCACGCTTATTTTAGCGCTTGTGCTCACCATTTTGGTTATACATAACGGTGTGCTCGGTCTATTTTTATATCTCAGTCTCAGCATTCTGCTGTCTCATGCGTTCAAGCAGCTGTTCATCATGTACCAGTCCATCGAAGAGAAGGCGAATTCGGATCAGCGTACAGGATTGTTCAACCATAGCTATTTCGAGAACATGCTGGAAACGGAGCTGAACAAAGCTCGAACGCAAGGGACGCCTCTCTGTCTAGGATTGCTTGATATTGATGATTTCAAAAAATATAACGATCAGTTTGGCCACCTTCAAGGCGATAGCCTACTGGCACTGCTTGGAGATTTTCTCATCCGCAAGACTGAAGGCACATCCGTTACCGCTTTTCGATATGGTGGAGAAGAATTCACGTTGCTCATGCCGGGCATGGAGCTCGACGAGTCCTATAGATTCATGAACAGGCTACGCAAACAACTGAATGATACCCCTTTTGAAGGCGTAGAGGTATTACCCCATGGCTGTCTCTCTTTTTCTGCCGGAATTGCTGCATACCAAATGGATATGTATAACAAGTCTCAACTGGTGGATCAGGCGGACAAAGCGCTGTACTATGCCAAAAAGCAGGGAAAAAACAACGTACATCGCTATGGCAGCAATGACGGTATGGAGCACGAGATCGATCTGGTTCAAGACGTCCGCGACATCGAGCAGCAACTGAACCTGTTTCAATACAAAGATATGGATACGTTCAAACATTCCAAACGGGTCTATAAATATGCGCTCGATCTAAGCGAAGTGCTCAAACTGGACAATGCAGAAAAGCGGCGTTTCGTGCTTGGGGCGCTGATTCACGATATTGGTAAGCTGGAGATCCCCTGGTCTATATTAAACAAAAGAGAAAAGCTGACATGTGAGGAATGGGATACGATCAAAGGTCATGTGACTTGGGGCAAAAAAATGGTAATGACGAACGATCGCTTCGCCGATCTGATTCCGTATATTGAACTTCATCATGAGCGCTATGACGGACAGGGCTATCCTTACGGGCTGAAAGGTCATGAAATTCCGAAGCTATGCCGGATGCTGACCGTGATTGATTCCTTTGATGCGATGACCACGGAGCGACCATATCAGGAAACCAAAAACGTGGATGAGGCCATAGAGGAGTTACGGGCATGCTCAGGTACACAATTTGATCCGGAACTGGCGGAGTTGTTCATTCGGTATATCGAGAAAAGAGAGGCTCATCAACTATTGCAGTAGTCTGATATCTGCATAAACGCCAAAGCGCTATCCCCATGAGGGATAGCGCCATTTTCATTTTCATCGTGATGTGAAGCGTGATTTGATTCATCATCCGGATACTTTTGAGCAAGTTCAGTCTTGCGAAGACTCTTCACTACTCATTGTATTCAGTTCATGCGAGGTCTGATGCAGCTCTTTAATCATCTGCTGCAAAAACATGTTGTCTTGGCGACTGATCCCGTGCTGATTGTCTTGAACAAGCATCTGGTGAATGTTCTTCTTGAGCAATTCACTGCGACGTTCCAATACTTCTTGACTCATGTTGCTGCGTCACTCCTTAACATGTTTTGTAATGATTTTACGTTCTATATAAGTATAGAGGACCTTCCCTCATAGCGAAAACGGGCAGAGCCCTCCTGAGCAGAGCACATTAACCCTCACCTAGCATGACAGCATTTCAACCCTCCGTGTTCTTAGATATCCTTCTAAATACTCCATGATGCTCCCCCATTTCCTGTAGACAGCCCGGACTAGGGTCTTGGACAAGGTTGCGTTATAATGATCCCATTACGTTCATTGTGGAAAAGGTACAACTTGCTACAATATGATGTATCCAATCCTTAAAAAGGAGTTATGCATATATGTCCTACAAACAGATTAAATGGATGATCCTGCTGATTCCCACCATCACCGTGGGACTCTGGGAATATATTCGCCACCAGTTTCTGATGCCGTATCTATCGATGGATGCCGGAAACTGGTTGACACCTGTGATCGTTTATCTGGTCAGTGTGACACTGCTTAGCCGCTTGTTCCTGATGTTAGAGGGCGCGCGGGCTGCCCTTGAACAAGAGCGTGCATCCAAAACGGCGCTTGAAGCGCGTGACCAGCTCGCTCGGGAACTGCATGACGGCATTTCACAATCGCTGTTCCTGCTCTCGGTAAAGACCGACAAAGCAGGGCGCAGTCTTGCAGGCACCAGCCATGAGCAGGATCTGCGCGAGATTCAAAAAACCGTGCACGAAGTCAATACATATGTGAGGCAAGCCATTGCCCAGTTGCGTTATGTACCTTCACCCGTTGCTGATCCCGAAGCGGTTGCTTTGCAGTCTCAGGTTGAATCCATCGTGAATGATACCGTCCCGGAAGCAGATGTAGAATGGAATCTGACCGAGGTTTCCTTCTCAGCCAAAGAGCAGGTAGAACTGCTCGCTTGTATTCGGGAGGCACTGCTTAATGTGCGCAAACATGCCCAAGCCACCAAGGTGGAGATTTACGCTGAAGGTAATGCCTCTCGCTGGTCTGTCCATATCCGTGACAATGGTGTTGGAATTCAGGGCGACCCGATGCAGTTCAAGGATCGCTACGGTTTACGAATCACAAAAGAACGAGCCGAGCAGATGGGATGGACATTCCAGCTTGATTCGGCACCAGGTGATACACAAATGATTATTGGGAAGGGGCAGACGTGATGGAACGGGTACGTGTACTGGTCGTGGACGATCACGCGCATGCGCGCGAGGCGATATGCACCATTTTATCCGAAGATAGCCTGTTTGAAGTCATTGGCACAGCCAAAAATGGGCAGGAAGCGGTTGAGCTAACCGAACACTGGATGCCAGACCTCATTCTGATGGATGTGCAGATGCCCGATATGGATGGACTCGAAGCAACAAGGCAGATTAAGCTCAGTTTCCCATACGTCATGATCGTAATGGTCACCGTATCGGATGATGTCACTTACCTCTTTGAAGCATTGAAACAAGGGGCCCAAGGCTTTCTGCGCAAAAATTTGTCTCCTTCCACATGGCTCGAATACCTTCGCGCCATAGTCAGTGACGATGCGCCGCTGAGCAAGGAGCTAGCCTACCGCATATTGCAGGAGTTTCCTGCTCCTCGCAGTGAGGATGTACAAGAGAATCCGTTAACCGCCCGCGAACTGGAGATTCTGCAATGGGTATCTGCGGGGTATACCAATCGTGAAATTGCCGAGCAGCTCGGCATCTCGGATCAGACCGTTAAGAACCATCTGAAGAACATTCTGCAGAAGCTACAGCTGGAGAACAGGGTGCAGCTGACTCGCTATGCATTAGAGAGCGGGCTCGCCGGCCGCAAACCTCGTAAATAAATCATGTTTCAGAGGCATTAGAATAGGGAATTCTATCACAAAACGATCTACTTCTGATATGCGCAATGTAATAGCACCGCATATCAGCGTGAATTATTTCAAGCATTTGTCACAAATATGCAGTAATCCATGATTTTTTATAGCCCTATGTAGTCATACGCCTTCATTTTGGACAAAGTTATAATGGTATAGATTATGTGTGAACGACGAATTATGGATAATTGTAAATCTATAACCCAAGGGTGATGATTTTTTGAGAGTAAGAAGCTTAACCCTGCGTTGGAGCAAACGTCACTGGGCGCTGCTCACCAGTCTGTTACTGGTGTTCTGTCTGGTGATGCCGCAATGGGCATCTGCTCATGCTTATATCGTGAAGGCGTCTCCTGAAAAAAATGAACTGCTCGTTACTGCACCGCAGCGGCTGACGTTGGAGTTTAATGAATCATTGCAGACGGCCTTTTATGATATTAAAATTACCGGACCTGACGGAAATCAAGCGGACAATGGTGACGTACAGATTGACTCAGAACGCCCGCACATTCTAGAAACGGGTCTGAATCCTGGCCTTGCTGACGGGACATATCTCGTCAATTGGAAGGCCGTATCTGCCGATGGTCATCCAATCTCTGGAGCGTATGTGTTCCATATCGGTGAGCCTACCGGAGCACCTGCCGGATTGAAGGATCTGGCATCCGGTTCGGGTGCCACCGGTGGCCCATTGAAATGGATCGTGTCATTCACGAACTGGATTCAATATCTCGGTCTGTCCGTCATTCTGGGTACGCTCGCCTTCCTGCTACTGCGAATTGCCCCAGCTTCCCTGCTACGGGAACCAATGGAGGCACCGGGTAGCTACAAATTGCTCTGGATCAGCTATGCTGCTGCTTCTTTTGCTGCACTAATAAGCCTTCCGCTGAACACACTCTATGAGTCAGGTGTTAATATCGGCGAATTCAGTTGGGCTTTATTAGGAAGTGCGCTCAAACTGACCTCCTTCGGTCAGATCTGGATGTTACAGATGCTGATTGCCATGTTGCTTGCAGTCACACTACTGTCCGGTTATGATCTGGATCGATCCCTGCGCGTACGAATCTGGTCCTCATACGGATCATTGGTGCTGGTTCTAGGCTGGCTGCTTACCCATGCTATGACGGGGCATCCTGCTGCCGCAGAGCAACGTGTGCTTGCTGTAGCCATGGACTTTGTACATCTTGCCGCTGCTGCATTCTGGATCGGGGCTCTCACCGCTATGGCAGTGTGTCTGCCTGCACTCACCAATCGATTGCCTGCAAAATTGCGAGGCGAAGTCTACTGGGCAGCGATAAGGAGATTTACCGTTTGGGGTATCGGTGCTGTAGCCGTTTTGATCGCTACGGGTATCTATGGCAGTCTGGTCATCCTGCCCGCACCGCTACTGAACTCTTTATTCACAACAGCATATGGCCTGGTTCTGATCGGTAAAATTCTGCTACTTATCGTGATGATCGGTTTCGCGCTGATACATGCCAATCGAGCAAGAGCCGCTACAGATAAGCAGTTGTCTGGCAGTCTAAAGGCTGAACTGGTTACAGGTGCCATCATTCTTGCGCTCGCGGCTGTATTGACACATCTGTCTCCAGGTCAGCCAGCACCCGTCGGTCCTTATAAGGGCACACAAACGACAGATGATGGCTCCGTGATAACACTCCAGGTAAGCCCAAACGTAGTGGGAGAAAATCAGTTCGAAGTCAGCATAAAGCGAGCGGATGGCAGTATCGTCAAAGATCTCGAACAGGTGACGTTGGCTCTGATCCATCTGGATATGGATATGGGTATCTATGAGATCACCATTCCGAAGAACGATACGGGCGTATACAAGGCGGAGGACTACATCTCTATGCCGGGCAACTGGAACATTAAAGTTCATGCCCTAACCCGGTCACTTGATGCCCTAGATGCCGAGTTCAAGATTGAGGCAGTAAAGCCGTAGTAAACAACGAAACCATTTTCTAAAATAGTGAAATGTATCTAAAAACGATTTGCATAAGAATGAGAGGGGTTATCATTTTGAAGAAGACAACATGGGTATCCAAATTTACATCCGCTATGGCAACAGGTGCAGCAGCATTTCTGCTGTTCTCCGGTTTGGCCAGCGCTCACGTGACAGTAAACCCGTCCGTCGCACAAACCAGTGCATGGCAGACGTATACGATTAAAGTACCGTCCGAGAAAGAGCTGCCCACAACTAAAATTACACTCAAAATTCCTGAGGGTGTTGCATTCAAGCAATATCAGCCGCTGGCTGGATGGAAGATCACAACCAAGAAAAACGATTCTAAAGAAGTAACCTCAATCACTTGGGAAATAGATGGAGATAACCAAGGGATTCTGGCTGGACAGTTCCAACAGTTTAACTTTGTTGCACAAAACCCCAAGACAGAAACAGAAGTGGCATGGGATGCCTTCCAATATTACAGTGATGGCAGCATAGTCGAATGGACAGGCCAGCCCGGGGCAAACTCTCCTCATAGCATTACAACCATCAGCCAAGATCCTGCAACTGCTGGCAATGCCGCAGCAGGTGGAACAAGTGATGGGCATGACAGTGCAGGTACTGCTGGTACCGAAACAGGTGACAAAGCTTCTGACACTGCGACTGATGACAAAAAAGGAAATGATGACACGACTCTCGGCGATGCTCTCTCCGATACGGTAACAGGTCAACCCAACAACACGGATTCCGATGCAGGTACGTTGAAGCTACAACAAGCAACGTTAATCGTATCGATCCTGGCTCTAATCATGTCCTTCCTGGGCATTGCACTGGCTACTCGCCGCAAAAAGCGTTAATCCGCAATTTACTTACCCGGAGTCATCCGAGGTAACATATTTTATAAGATACAAAAAGGAGTTTGCAGCAAACGGGATAACCCCCTTCATGCTGCAAACTCCTTTTTAGTTAATCTATGTCCAGGACTCAGATGACTTGCCATATACACTACATGTGCCATCCGCATATGGCACACAACTATATTTTAACGTTGCTGATCCGTTTGAATCATAAATTCAATGTACTGGATCAGACTTTTCTTTTGCATCTCAATCGATTGGATACGCTTGGCGAGGCCTGCGAAAAACTCTTCAATCTGTTGCCTCGTATGATCCGCGGATTGTCCTTTCCAGTCGTTCAGACGGCTGTATAGCGCTCTAGCCTCCTGCTCATCTGCTTGCATGCGCACCAGCAGCTGTGACAGCTCCTTCTCCGCAATTCGCAGGTCGTTCAGTTCCACCAGCAATTGTCCGCTCATTGGTGTATCCCTCCC
Organism: Paenibacillus polysaccharolyticus; assembly: GCF_023714295.1. Taxonomy (GTDB): domain Bacteria; phylum Bacillota; class Bacilli; order Paenibacillales; family Paenibacillaceae; genus Paenibacillus; species Paenibacillus polysaccharolyticus_A. Next base: position 94,481 of record NZ_JAMAUN010000009.1, on the reverse strand, counting down.
CCTCAGTGCAAGTTCTCACGTTGAATGCTCATTGCTATCTCTCCAGGCTGCCATTTATAACTAGTTAAAATGTACCGGACTCTCATCCGCTTGCCGGAAAGCCTCTGCCTTTTCCTCAATAAAGTTCAGGAACTGGCTCGTATGCTTCATATGCCACGTGCTCAGCTCCTGGATGGATGCATCCAAGTGAGTCACGATCGGCTCCAGTCTGCGGCTGCGGCTTGTATGCAAATACTGAGCCATACGTGTCCGCACCTGATTCAGCTCGGCATTGCACTGCTGGGCATTTTGTTTCCAGCGGGAAGCTACACTTTTCAATTCTTCCGGGGTAACCTGGATTAGACCCGACCCCAGCGCCGCAGCCGCGCCTCTGCCTGCACCGCCTCTCAGCCCCATCGGACCTACTGCTTTGCTGAGTGGCCCCAGATTCTCCATAAGTCTTGGCGAATAACGAACCCGCTCACCCGTAATCGGATCATACAACTCATTGGAAATATAACCATTCTTGAAGTTATACTGATCTAGGCTATGGTAGTTTTCTCCGCCAAAGGTATTCTTAATTTTATCAATCAGACTTACACCATTATTGGCATCTGCGTAATTCGAATCAATATAATACGTAGAACCTACATGACGATCATATCCGCCTAACGTTCCGCTAGCGACCAGATCGCCCGGACTCGCATAGTTCGTCACTTGGCCATCCAACTCACCGGCCTCGACCCGCCGACGCATCTCAGGAGTCAAGTTGCCCATCACTGAAGGTGCACTGAATGTAACCGCAGGAAGACCTGTATAAGCGGAAGCATATTGTGCATCCCCACCTCCAAGAGAATGTCCTGTTAGAGAAAAATTCAGATCGCCATACTTTTCTTTCATATGGTTCGCATAATCTTCCGACTGATACATTTGGTTAGCCCAGCCCGTAGGCGAATAGGTCTTTTCAATATCCTTTACGCGATCGCCCGTCCAGTTTTGCACATCTCTTACCCTATCGCCAGCCCAGTTCTCCACTTTGGAAATACCTGTGGAATCTTTGATATTCTGAACGCCTCTGTCCAGCCAATCCGGTGTCAGGTTGTCTACAAATTGTGCTGTGTCTTGTTGCCCTTTGCGGATCAACTCTCCGCCCCCGATGCGTGCATCCATCACGAAATCGGGCACCGAGCGGTCCAGAGAGGCACTCCCTTCGGTTCCCCGGTAGGCAATGACCGCCTCCTTAGTCTCGGGATTATAGAACGTCACGGCATCGAAGCCGGAAAATTTATTGCTCTCTGTGCCCTCCAACACTTGCCAACCTGGAAGCTCCGTCAGACGGTCACCTGCCTTTTGATCCTGATAGGCTAACTCCGATAAGGTTTTGTACGTTTCATCATCGATGTTCCTGCCGTTACTCAATCACTGCACCTCCCCTTTTATTTGGCATATGGATCATGTCCTTTAGCCTTAATGACTTCCTCGAGCTCGGGACTAATCACGAGATTTTTGGTGATTTTTTTCTTGTAATCGTACGATATGCCAAAGCTCTGATCGTCATGATCCTTCACATGCCCCTTCAGTCCGATCTGCGACATCGCCATCTCTGGCAGCAGTTCCTTGCTTGTAACAACCACATCCAGTTCAAACTTTTCTTTGAAGTGCTGCACCACAACCTTCTCAGCCTCCTGGTACAACGCCTGTTTCTCACTCTCCGTCATCTTCTGACACCCTCCCAGCAATATAGTGAACACCATCATCAGTGCGAATAAACTTCTCATCCATTTTGTGCGCGGAATAGCAATTCCCCCTTTTGGCTCAAACCTGTGTAAGTAAAGAGCGCCCCCTTCACCTGTTACATGCATCATAGTACAAAATCAACATAAGACACATCCGCTCACAGGAGCGTTTTCCTGAAACTTTTCTCCTAGTTGATTCATGCCTATATTTGGGTGTATATTACCCGATTCTAAGTCTGTTGTACCAATTGAGCCTAACTTTTCCCATATAAAAAGCAAAAAACGCTAAAAAGAGCCTGCTCTACGAGCGGCTCTTCTTGTTGTCCAGCCAGATCAGGCCAGCCTTCCCTGTTATTCCAACACCATCCTGAGTGCGGTCAGCACTACCCCGATAATAAATCCGGTCACCGCACCGTTGATCCGAATCCATTGCAGATCTTGACCTACTTTATCTTCAATCAGCGAGATGAGTGAAGCATTATCCATTTTATCTACATTTTCGCGCACAAGATTCCCGATTTTCGAGTGATTTTTCTCCAGCAGTGTGGTGACACCTTCTACAATCTTGCCATTCATGCTTGTCATTAATGCATCATCTGCACGCAGATCAACCAAAACCTTCTCTATTGCAGGCAATGCATACGTATCTACGTAACGACCATCCTCCATCGCCGCGAGGGCCTTATCCCGCATCTCGGTAAGTTTAATGAGCACCATTTCCTCGGCATTCCAGCCATCCAGCAGGTTGTTCTTCCACCCGTTAAGGCCATCCTGCACAGCTTCACTCACCGCAAGACGCATGGCCTGTGTACGAATCATATCCAGCACTTTGTAACGCAGCGCACTGCCTTCCCGTTTCATGTCCTCTACCCGGTCAAAAAGATACCCTTGGATAATGCCCCCCAGACGGTCTTCATTCAAATAACCCATGAACGCATTCATCGCAAACTGCATGAGTCCATTCATCTGGATACCACTAATCGCTTTCATGCCACTTTCACCGAGGAACAGAATCGTTTCCGGCTTGACCAGCCACTCCTCTGCCTGTTTCAACGCATAATCCAAAGCCTGGGCATCATAACCTCGCTCCGTTACCTGTACAGCGGCCCGTTCGAGAATTGGCCCCAAGTCAAACGCCCCGGCCTGTGACTTGATCTCTTTGGCAACCATCGGAGCGATCTGCTCTAGCGGAAGCCCGGCCAAAATACGTTTGCACAGCGTATCAATCATCGTTTTGATGCCGTCACTATGCAGCTCCCGCCCCAAGGTATCCAGCACAATCTCAGCTGCTTTGAAGCCAGCAATTTTCTCCGTGATACTGTCCTTATTGAGCAGATTATTCTCGACAGCGGAGACCAGACCTTCCGTCATCTTATCTCGGTTCTTGGGCAGTAATGCCGTATGGGGAATCGGAATACCTAGCGGATGGCGGAATAACGCAGTTACTGCGAACCAGTCCGCAAGTCCACCCACGAGTCCTGCTTCAAACGAACCTACAAGCAGTTTACCTACCGGCACCCCCTGGAATGGCAATGATGCTGCAAAACCTGCTCCCATAATGACGAGAGACCAGGCTGCAGCCGTTTTGGTTTTTTTAGGTTTAGCCATGATTAATTTGCTCCTTTATCGTTGATCGCGCGGGCTCGACTTGTCATACGAGATCACTACGCTTGATTGATGTTGATTATGTAAAAGCATATGGACTCTACGTTTGAATCCATTCCTCTAACCGCTATCCTCTCAGGAATATAATGAAGGATCTATAAAGTAAAATTCGTTCTTTTTTCGTATACTTCATCTTATCACCCACAAGCGTCAAAACCAAACCTCTGCCTAGCGAAAAAGGATAAAACAGGGGCTTTTCGCGCGCAAAGCTTGCCCACCCGTATTTAAAGACAGGAAAACTTTAGTATAATAAGCAGTGACAGCCTGTCAGCAATCGACTAGCTTCAAGGCCCCAAGGTAATAACTTCCCAATCGCTGGGTAATAACTTCATGTTGAACCAAGAAATCAGAGGAGGAATGGCAGATCATGAAACACGTTCAGGACACAACCACACTCAATAATGGAGTCAAAATGCCATGGCTTGGCTTTGGCGTGTTCAAAGTGAAAGACGGAGATGAGGTTGTAAGTGCCGTCAAAACAGCGATAGAAGCTGGATACCGCAGCATCGATACCGCCAAAGTATATAATAACGAATCCGGTGTCGCTCAAGGCATTCGTGAATCTGGCATTGCTCGTGAAGACTTGTTTATCACAACCAAGGTATGGAACAGTGACCAGGGCTACGAGAGTACACTTGCTGCTTTCGAAGAAAGCATGCAACGTCTGGAGCTTGAATATCTTGATCTCTATCTGATTCACTGGCCTGTTAAAGGAAAATACAAAGATACATGGAGAGCACTGGAGAAGCTCTATAAGGAAGACCGCGTTCGCGCCATCGGCGTGAGCAACTTCCAGACCCATCACCTGGAAGACCTCTTGATGGATGCCACCGTCAAACCTGCGGTCAATCAGGTTGAGCTTCACCCGCTCCTGACTCAGACGGAACTACGCGACTACTGTAGTACACACGAGATTCAGATTGAAGCCTGGTCTCCACTTGGACAAGGTAATCTGATGGAGCATCCTTTGCTCCAGGACATCGCAGCCAAGTACGGCAAGTCACCGGCACAAGTCATATTGCGCTGGGATCTGCAAAACGGCATCGTGACCATCCCGAAATCGGTAACTCCTGAGCGCATTCATGCCAATACCGAGCTATATGATTTCGAGTTAACAGCTGAGGAGATTGAACAGATTAACGGTCTGAATGAGCATAAGCGTTTCGGTTCCGATCCGGACAATTTTAATTTCTGACATATTGAATTGAACTACACCCGCCTTCGTTTCTGGAAGAGCGGGTGTTTTGATATGGTTCTGTGTAGGTTATAGTCACAGACTTCGTTGTGAAAAATGATGGTATGGCCCCTTTGTAATAGAGATTACATATTTTTTTGCAAGCCTTAAAACTATTTTGCCTCCTTATCAGTCTAACGGGTATCAAACATCTCAAGCACTCTACACCAATCCGGGCCTGGAATACACGAGGACTTGAATATTATTTAGGTTTATCAGGGGGGAACAAGATTGATTAGACTGAACAGCAGAAAAACAAAGGAAGAACAGTTCAGCGAAAAAATAACAACGATCCAAAACAAATTATACAGATTGGCATACTGCTATGTGAAAAATGAACAAGAAGCGTTGGACATCGTATCCGAAGCTACCTACAAAGGTTATATTGCCTATGGCAAGATGGATTCCATGACCTATTTCGATTCCTGGATGTCCCGAATTGTGATTAACACATCCATCGACCATATTCGGCGTAGCAAACGAGTAACTTATATGGAAGATCACGCACAAGAGTTCGTAGCTCCAGAGCGGGGAGCCTCCGTAGAAGAAAAGATGGATCTGTACGATGCGCTCGATCGGCTCGTGCCTGAAGATAGAGCCTATATCATATTGAAGTTTTTCGATAATATGCGTTTTCGGGAAATCGCTGAAGTGCTCTCCCTATCTGAGAATACCGTCAAGTCAAAATTTTATCGGATCATCAATAAATTAAAATTGGATTTAGTTGAAGGAGAGGTTGGAGATCTATGACAAGTAAAGAACGTTATGAAAACATTGAAATCCCGGCTCAACTTACAGAGGTTATTCGTCAAGCCCAGCGAAAAGCGGCTGCTCGCAAAAAATCATCTCGCCTCATTCGCTATGCTTCTGCTCTGGCAGCATGTGCAGCTTTTCTGTTCATCGTCAACATTCCTACAGTTGCAAATGCTATGGTCAAAATACCTGTGGTCGGAACGATTGTTCAAGTATTACAATTCGGCGATGGCGGTAAGATTACCGATGGAGTAACTGTGGGTTCGGAGACAACGGAAAATACGCTTAAAATTAATTTCAGTACCGATGACCAGGGTCAGACGAATGATGCACCTTATTATAATGTAGTACACAAGTCAGCACCCAATCGTATCCTCTTTACCTTCAGCGGTGCACGCTACATGGATATGGAGAAAGTAAAAAACGATTTCATGACTCAACCTTTAGTGAAAGATGTCTATGGTTCCATGATTCTAGACGACTCCTCCGTCGGATTCGTTGTTGTTTTAAAAGAAGGCGTACAGTATTCCGTCACGGAATTCAAGAACCCTGGATATTTGGAAGTGAAGCTGACTTCTGACGGCAAGCCAGTCACACCTCGAAAGGTGTTCTCACTCCGTACAGAACCAATGCCTTTTGGAGAGTCGATGGGTATATTAAAAGAATCTTATCCGGATGAAGATATCTCCTTCCTCAAAACATCCACTGGTGAATATACCGGTGTGTTTGGTGAATACTCCACTGCGGAAGAAGCTGAACTTAAGCTTAAAGAACTCGCTCAGCAACCTGATTATAATGGAGAGTTTTATATAGACAGCTGGATGAGTAACGAGAACCCGAAGTGAGCAGTATTCGCCATCGACCTGCTAGGCATTCACAATGAACATCCCGGCGAAATAAGAGCAAGAGAAGAGCAAGAGAGAAGAGCAAGAGAGAAGAGCAAGAGAGAAGAGCAAGAGAGAAGAGCAAGAGAGAAGAGCAAGAGAGAAGAGCAAGAGAGAAGAGCAAGAGAGAAGAGCACTCAAAAACCCGATCCAGATGCCGAAGCATCTGGATCGGGTTTTTAAATTTAGAGTGTTAAATATAAGTTTATCCTTTGGACACCAGCTTGAAGTCATCAAAGTGAAAACCTGGCGCTACGACGCAAGTGACCAGAACCGGCTCATCGCCCAGTGGCCGTGCTGTCTGCCATACACCTGCAGGCACAAGTACCTGCGGAGATTGTCCTGCCGCGATATCCATACCGAGAATCAGTACTTCCTCATTCTCCGGGTTTTCGCCGTTGCCACCCAATTTCAATTCAATTGGACTACCGCTGTGCCATAACCACAGCTCATCCGAAAGCACCGTGTGCCACTCGGATATCTCGTGCGCATGAAGCAAGAAGTACGTTGAACTTGCCGAGAAGCGCGGACCAGAGTAAGCGTCCGGTAATACGGATTGCGGGATTTGATAAGACGCTTTCCAAACTTCCTTATACCAACCACCTTCAACGTGAGGCTGCATATCTAGCGCAGCTACAAGCGGTGATAATTCATGTGTTGTCATAACTTGTTTCCTTCCTTCCAGCTCATATTCGGGGACGCTCCCAGACTGGAGCATGACCTCGCTCTCCCTACTCTAAAACAACATGTCCATTTTGTCACCTTTACAACGGTTAATCCTCAAACGGTTCACCTTTTTTATAAATTGTGTCGTGCCAAAAGAACCAGATTAACTTATTCAAAAATGAAGTTCACTCTTTATGATAGCGTTTACAAAAATATCTACTTTCCGTTATGATATGAGTATCAACGCCAAGCTGAAGTTGAGAGGAGTTGCCTAATGAGTCTCATTGAGGATCGAATCGGACCCAAGTATCGGATTGGTGATTATGCCTTTACCATAGAATATATGCGAAGACATGACGGGAGTGCGATGCCGCAACCTCATGCTCATCCCTTTTACGAATTATATTATCTGCTCGAAGGTGAACGGGTGTACTCCATGAATGGACAGATTCTGCCTGCGCGAAAAGGTGACCTGGTTCTCATCAATCCGCATGATGTACACACCACTTCCAAAGGCAACAAACCCGGCTTTGAACGGATTCTCATTGGTTTTTCGCCTGCTTTTGCCACAGGTATGGAGCTAGGCATCTGTGGCCTGTTGCCATTCAAATGCTCCAGCCTTCTTCGTCTTCCCGAGTCGGATCAACCTGAGATTGAACGCATCCTATGGCAGATGCTCCAGGAATGCAAAGAACGACGCCCTCACTACGAGATCGCCGTACGTAGTCTGCTGGCTCAGCTTCTAATTCATGTCCATCGGGCACAGGAGGTTATCCGGGAATCCAATCCAGGCTCGCTACACCCGATGCAGGACAAGATCAGCGAGATTGTAACCTATGTTAATAAACACTATACCGAACCGCTCACTTTGGAAGGTGCAGCAGCCCGCTTTTATATCAGCCCGTCTTATCTCAGTCGAATGTTCAGCAGACTTACCGGATTTCGCTTCAGCGAATACTTGCGTATCGTTCGAGTTCGAGAGGCACAGCGAAGATTACTTTCGACCCAAGAGCGGGTTCAATTTATCGCAGAAAAGGTTGGATTCGAGCATACTGCTCATTTTAACAAAACCTTCAAACAGATCACAGGCACAACGCCGCTGCGTTATCGCAAAGAGCATCGATGAACGTGACATATCGTCCTGACCTGTTCTTCCTGATACAAGACCAATTAGGCAGCCCTGCTCCAGCTCCAGGATGCGCCCTTCACTATCTCAAGAGAAGTTCAGGCGATGACTGGACTGTATACATGGCTGCCTTACTCTACGACTACACTACTACTATTACTACCAGTATTACTTGGTACTCACTTCTTGTGCTACGCCAACGACGGGCGAGGTACTGCACCTTAGAAATATCACACCGCCGTCTTATCTACGAATGATAACTCCGCTTCGGACTTCCGGACTCACCGATATCTGTCGCCCTTGTGTGTCTGCATCCGTTTCCCGACATACGATCCCCGCAGATTCAAGTCCGGTGACTTTCAGCAGCTTCCCATCCGCACCCACACCGTTAATGTCCTCCAGTGTAGCGCCTTTGCAGTTGTGAAGATGAATGAGCGGACCTTCGGTGATCTGTGCCTGAAGCCCTGTAATCTGTAAATGTTTCGCATGAGCACACTGAATGCCAGTATGAGCTTCCACGCTGTAACGTTCGATGCTTACGCTGTCTAGAGGCATCTCCGGCAGACCGCTAATCAATAATGCCGTATCGGCCCCTGCACAGACCACATCCGAGATACGAATATCCCGGAACACTGGCGTTTCTTCGCTAACCTCTTTTGCAAGATCCCCACCGCGGGCAGACCCCTCCATATTGGCATAGAAAAAGGAAAAAGAAATTGCTTCCATAATGATATCCTTCATATAAATGCGCTCAATCTGAATATCTTCTACAACACCGCCACGTCCGCGCGCGCTCTTGAAACGCAAACCAATATCCGTGCCGATAAACGTACAATCCGTTACCCGGACATGCCTTACACCGCCGGACATTTCACTGCCGATGACAAAGCCTCCATGACCATGATACACCGTGCAATCCCGAATCGTAACGTACTCCGATGGCATCCCAAGTTCACGTCCCTCGGCATCTTTACCTGACTTCATACAGATCGCATCGTCACCGACATCAAATATACTCTGTTCTACCAGAACATGACGACATGACTCAATATCCAGCCCGTCTCCATTCTGGGAGAACCACGGGTTACGTACATTTACTTTACGAATCGTCATATGTTCACATGCCCAGGGATGCAGGTTCCACGCCGGCGAGTTCTGGAATGTAGGCCCTTCCAGCAGAACACGTTTGCATCGGCGCAAGCTAACCATGTTCGGCCGCAAAAAATCCCGGATCTCCTCATGGGCGGAGAGATCACTTACCTTTTCCTGGTAAAGCTTTTCGGCAATGGCACCACCGTCCATCGCGGATTGGGAAGGCCACCAAATTTGTTCATCCGTCGTATTCGACTCTTCTATAACACCACCAGAGGCAAGCAGTCGCTTCCACTGACTCGCTGTCATTTTGGAACGTCTCACCGGACGCCAGGCTTCACCGCCGCCATCCCAGATGCCTTCACCCGTAATCGCAATATCTTCGAGCCCGTCTGCATCAATCGGAGACTGACAACGCACAACCTGCCAGCCCTCGAAGCTTGACGCAATAAGAGGATACTTGTTGAAATCCTGACTGAATGTCACCAGCGCACCGGCTTGCACATGCAGTTCAATTCGGCTACGAAGCACAATAGGTCCAGTGAGCCATACCCCGGCAGGAATGATGACCCTGCCTCCGCCTGCGTCTGCACATGCAGCAATCACCAACCGGAATGCCTCTGTATTATCTGTAATACCGTCTCCAACGGCACCATACTCGGTAATATGAAAATCATTATCAGGAATAACGGGCAGATCCACCTCGTATGCTTGAAGTTCAGCTGCGCTGCCTGACCCTGCGGATAATGGGGAGCGATATATATTCATCGTATGAATCCATCCTCTCTGCTTGATTCTCTCGTTTCATCATATCAACGGTACTGTAGTGACGGGTTAAGCTTTTTTGCCATGTACAGAGTGAACTTGATGTTATTTGTTATTTATATTTGTTAGCCAGTTTATAAAAACAAGACGCTATTTTTAGTTTACAGCATACATCAATTCCAGTCATTGTAAATAATCTAGGAGTATTGATTCATTTTTCTGTCAGCATTCGTCACAATAAAATCAACTACATAACATATATATAACGTAAATTTGGCCTACAGCCCTATAAAACCCATTACTTATGTCACGTTTTATTACAGACCAATTGCTATTAGCAGGATGTCTATGTATGATTAAATAACCACTTTGCAATAATACCTTTTTATTCCATTTTATTCCCCGTTGCAGAAAGGGTGTATGTTCTTGATTGAATTCAAACGTGTGCAAAAGCATTTCGGTCATTTCCATGTCCTCAAGGATATTCATCTTCGTATCGAAGAAGGAGAAGTGGTCGTTATCGTCGGGCCTTCAGGCTCTGGCAAAAGCACTCTGCTCCGTTGCATTAACCGCCTGGAGACCATCAGTGAAGGTGAGCTCGTCGTCAGCGGCATTCCCCTGCATCAGAAAAAGGTGGACATCAACCTCTTCCGCCGCGATATCGGCATGGTTTTTCAACATTTCAATCTGTACCCCCACAAAAAAGTCATCGACAACATCACTCTTGCACCCGTCAAGGTGCGTAAACAACCCAAAGCCCAAGCCGTAGCAACCGCTATGAAATACCTGGAGCGTGTCGGCATTGCCGATAAAGCAGACAGTTACCCTTCCCAGTTGTCCGGTGGACAACAGCAGCGTGTAGCCATTGCGAGAGGACTCGCCATGGAACCGAAGATTATGCTTTTTGACGAACCCACGTCCGCCCTTGATCCCGAGATGATCGGCGAAGTCCTCGATGTAATGCGCTCCCTTGCCCACAACGGCATGACCATGGTGGTCGTTACCCACGAGATGGGCTTTGCCCGTGAAGTGGCAGACCGGGTCATTTTTATGGACGAGGGCCGGATCGTAGAAGAGGCCTCCGCAGCGGAGTTTTTTGACAACCCCCGAGAAGAAAGAGCACAACAGTTTCTTAGCCGCCTGATCCATCATTAACCTCATCGTTCTTTTACCCAGACGTTAAACCACTCATTTATACTCACTCCACATTTTGAAAGGGGTCTTAAATTGATGAAAAATATGATAAAACACCCGTCTATAACGTTAATGTTGGTGCTCATGTTATCTCTTGTATTGTCTGGCTGTAACTCCACTGGTACAAACACACCCTCCGCGAGCGGTGGGGGCGACGCAGAAGCACAAGGCACGATTGAGCGGATTAAGGAGCGCGGCAAGCTAATTGCTGGCGTGAAATATGACACGAAGTTATTTGGACTCAAAGACCCGGCAAGCGGAGATGTGGAAGGCTTTGATATCGATATTGCCAAGGCACTCGCCAAGCAGATTCTGGGAGATGAAACAAAGGTGGAACTGAAAGAAGTAACGTCCAAAACACGGATACCGATGCTGCAAAACGGAGATATCGACATCATCATTGCCACCATGACCATTACGGATGAGCGGAAAGAGCAAGTGGACTTCAGTGATGTGTACTTCGAGGCAGGCCAATCCCTTCTGGTGAAAAATGACAGTGCCATCGCAGGACTGGAGAGCCTGGATGGTGTGAAGGTGCTTGCCGTGAAAGGCTCTACGTCTGCACAGAACATTCGAGAGAAAGCACCGAAAGCCAACGTGCTGGAGTTCGATAATTATCAAGATGCGTTTACAGCGCTGAAAGCAGGCAAAGGCGAAGCGCTGACGACCGATAACATCATCCTCATCGGCATGCAACAGACCGACAACAACTACAAGCTGGTTGGCGGCAACTTCACAAGCGAGCCTTATGGCATGGCGATTCGCAAGGGCGACACGGCTTTTGTAGAAGAAGTAAACAAGATGCTGAAAAACCTGAAGGACAGCGGTGAGTATGACACGTTGCATGAGAAGTGGTTGGGCAGCAAGCCTGAATAGTCCAAGTACCTGATGATGAGCAAATCTACCATCAGCTAAACATTCAATATACACTGCAAGCATCTGCCGTATACGAGAAATACGTATGCAGCAGATGCGCTGTTGTTTTATTTTCACACCTGGAGAACGGGGGCTCTTGCTATGGGCACATTGGATTTCAGCGTACTGTTCAGACACTCCGACCGCTTTATGGAGGGATTTCTGAATACGATTCAAGTGAGCGTGATGGCCCTGATTGGCAGCTTTGTGCTAGGGGCCATTCTGGCGATCTTTCGAATCTCACCGGTCAAACCGTTGAACTGGTTTGGTACGGCCTTTGTTGAATTTATCCGCAACATTCCCTTGTTGCTGGTTGTGTTTTTTTTCTATCTCGGACTGCCTTCACTGGGTATTTCTCTGGATGGATTTGTCGCGGGCACACTGGGACTAACCATATACACGGCCGTTTTCATCGCAGAAGCGATTCGGGCAGGCATCCAAACTGTACCTCGGGGTCAACTGGAGGCCGCACGTTCATCGGGACTGTCTTATGTACAGGCCATGAACCTGATCATCCTGCCGCAAGCCATCAAAATTGTATTGCCTTCCATTGGCAACCAATTTATTAATCTGGTCAAAAACTCTTCCATCCTGGCCGTTGTGGCGGGCATGGACTTGATGTATTTTGCCGACATCGTGAACTCGGATACGTTCCAGCCCCTAAGCGTCTACACCATCGTTGCCCTGTTCTATCTGACACTGACCTTACCGCTCAGCTTCCTGGTGCATTATATGGAACGCAGATTCGGACAGAGTGATGCAGAAGTACGAAAACCCAAGGGGAAACCGAAGAAAAACAAACCTGCCGAGCAGGTTACGATGTAGGGTATTACTCATGTGGTGATTCATTAACATATATCGCTCACCGAAGGAGGCATCGAATGCATGGACTTTAGCGGGGCCTATGAATGGCCTAACCTTCGTTTCCTGTTGCAAGGATTTTGGGTGACCCTTCAAGTCGCGGGTTTATCCATTGTGTTCAGCTTTGTGCTGGGTACATTGCTCGGTACCATACGATTTACACGAATCCCCGTCCTCTCCCAGATTGTGGCGGTCATCGTAGATACCATTCGTAACCTGCCGCTACTGCTCATCATCTTTTTTATCCATATCGTGCTACCACAGCTTGGCATTAAAATGCCACCCTTCTGGTCCACGGTCGTAGGACTGAGTCTGTTCGAGGGCGCCATGATCGCAGAAATCGTGCGAAGCGGCCTTAAGTCTGTGGAACGCGGTCAGGTGGAAGCTGCCCGCTCCTCTGGCCTAAGTTACATGCAGACACTTATCGGCATTATTATGCCGCAAGCACTGCGCCGCATGTCTCCTCCCATGGTCAGCCAATTTATTTCTCTATTGAAGGATACGTCACTGGCCATCATCATCTCCCTGCCGGAGCTGATGCGCAATGTGCAGATCCTTGGAGGTCAAAGCTTCGATTACATCATCCCGGCGTTGTTGCTCGCTGCTGTACTCTATTTCATCATCAACTACTCCCTCTCGATCGTTGCCAGAAGACTTGAGGCACGAATGAACTAGGGAGGTGGGCTTTGTTTTGTTTCAGTTGTTTAGGTTCAGTTCTTTTGGTCTCCATTGCTTGTAGCATTGGTTCGAGGCCAAGCTACTCTAGTGCTCCATAGCTACTCTAGTGCTCCATGTTGAACGGTTCGAGGCAACCGCTACGCTTGCTCGCCATTCATCTCCTCTAGCTTCCATGCTCGAAGTGGAACCGCCCGCGATATGAGCTAAACAAAGCAAAGGTTCGAAGCAACGGTTCGAAGTTCAAAAGCTCCCGTTCCACATTTTTCGTGGAATTGGAGCTTTTGAATTCTAACGATCTCAGATGAGCTTATTTAGCCATTTTTGAGGCATTTTCAATTCTAACGATCCGTAGGAAGCTTATTTTGCTGATTCAGGCCATTTTCCGCCCCATTCCGAGCAATCTTGGCAAAATAGCGTCACTGGGGATCGTTAGAATTTTTTTGTCTACTTTTTTGCCCAAATAAGGCTTCTGGGGATCGTTAGAATTTCACCACTGTGCGGTTACCCTAACTTCGTTCCCTTTACCGAGTTATTTCGCCTTCACTAATGTTCTAGGAGAATAGATTAGCTTCAAAGGTTCGCAGTCCCACACATTCTAAGCCGTGTTACTCACGAAACCATTCTTCCCTTCCAACGAACTTAAGACGTTCTCGCAGCTTCTCCACCCCGGCCCATTCTTATCCCAACCTTTCCGCTCAAATTGCTGCACCATTCTGGCGCAACTCTGCTTGCAACAGTGATACAGGAAGATTCGCAGGCGGAAGTTTCAGCTTTACCGCCAGAGCCGCAGCTGTTCCCGCAGCTTCTCCCGTTGCCATACAGCTTGGGGTCAGTCTGGTTGTGGCGTGAGCCTCATGTGTCGTGGAGATACAGCGTCCGGCAGCCAGCAAGTTGCTGATATTTTGCGAGAGCAGCGAACGATAGGGAATATCATACGCACCATCTCCTTCAATAAAGGCTGCAGTCACGCCCTGCCCGGAGGGATCATGAATATCGATAGGATAACCGCTTCTAGCGATGACATCGTCGAACTTCCGTCCTGCAACGACATCTTCCTGAGTCAGCGCATAATGCCCAATGACACGTCTGGATTCACGAATGCCGATCTGTGGGGCTACAGCCGAGATCGAAGCTCGTTCGAAGCCAGGCACATCATTCCGCAGAAATTCGGCAATCATCAGCACCTGCTTTCGTCCCTCCTGTTCAGCTTCGGTTAAATCCACAGCATTGGTGGCATCAAGCCCCTGCACCCGGGTACAGTTAATCAACACTTCATCTTCTGCTGGCCCGGTAAAAAATAACACCTGATCGCGTTGAATCGGCACTGCCGCTCTCTTCCAGTGTGAATAGAAGCCGCTCACGCCCGTTAACGGAATCGTGTCCAGTTCGGCAAAAGGTGTTTTCTCATAAAAATCCTCCGGATGCTCCTGCATATACTGCTTCACACGCCCGAGATCCACGCCGCGCATACGGAACTTCATCGTCATGGGCTGAGATTGGCTGTCTTCCTCCCGCCCCTTCGCTATAGTGGCCCCAGCCAGATAAGCCACATCCGCATCACCGCTCGCATCGACAAATACGTTCGCCTGAAGCTCCAGCTGACCGGATTTGTTCGTCACTCGCACCGCCTCTACTCGGTCATCCATCGTAGTAACACCATCTACGAAGCTGTGCAGCAACAGCCGAACACCCGCTTCTTTCAACATTTCTGCCGCGACCACCTGATAGACGGCCGGATCGTACGGTGTCACGCTATGCACAAAACCAACCGTATCACGCAGATGCCCGGGAGAACCGCCACGTGCCTGCAAGCGATCCACAATCTCCTGTGCAATCCCCCGAATGACCTGCTCACCCTGCTCGGTATGAAACGTCATCCACGGGTAGACCATAGCAGCCGTTGACATCCCGCCAACAAATCCGTAGCGTTCCACTAGCACCACGCGAACACCCTGCCTCCCTGCTGCAATCGCCGCCACTATTCCCGCGGGGCCGCCTCCGACAACGACAACATCTGCCGTTTCCCTTTTGACATTCGCCACTTCATTCAAACGTGCCCTCTCCCTTCCAATCGCCTGATGCCTGATGCATCGTGCCTCTGTCTGCTTTTGCCTATCCTCTCGCGCTTCTCCCCGCTCTCACTGTTCTCACCATCCCTTGTCTATTAACTTTCAGTTCTTCTACACTTTCCCTTTCCCTCCCAGCAGCTCCACGGTCTCCTCACTCCACCACGACACTTTTCCCAAACCGTTACAAATGTTCTCGCCCCTCATATTCATTGCATCCCCCGCTTCTCCATCCCGACTACTCCTTCAATCCCGTCATCGCCACACCCTCAATGAAACGCCGCTGCGCCAGGAAAAAGACGATCAATAGCGGCACCGTCGCCATCACGGTCGCACTCATCAAATACTGCCAGGCTGTGCCCACCTCATCCGTGAACAGGGACAACCCCAGCGGCAGCGTCATTAGCTCTCTCGAATTGATAAAAATCAACGGATCGAAGAACTCATTCCAGCTCGTCACAAATGTAAAAATCGTCAGCGTCGCCATACCCGGCTTGGCAAGCGGAAGCATAATCTGCCAATAAATCCGAAATCGGCTACAGCCATCAATCATGGCCGCTTCCTCCAGCTCGGTGGGCACCGTAATAAAGAACTGCCGCATCACAAAGATGCCAAACACACCGCCCGCGCCAAAGATCGGCAGTAAAATCAGCGGAAGATGCGTATCGATCCACCCCAGCTGCCGCATAAACAGAAACATCGGAATCGCTGTGACTTCATGCGGAATCATCATCGCGCTCAGCAAAATGAGAAAGACCACATTCCGCCCCTTAAACGGAATCTTGGCAAAAGCATACCCCGCAAGCGAAGCGAAAAACACCGTGCCAAGCACCACCAACGCAGAGATATACACACTATTCCCGTAAAAACGATGAAACGGAATTAATCGAAACACATCGATATAATTCTGAAATTGCAAGCTGTCCGGTATCCACTGCGGCGGATAGGTGAATATGCTCTGCGGTTCCTTGAGGGATGTCGAGATCATCCAGATCAACGGAACAATCATAATCAGCGAAACTACCGTCAGCACCAAATATGTGCCCACAGCAGCACCGAACCTCCGACCTGTCAAACTAGGCATCGCCTTCACCAAATACCCACCTCTTTCGGAGCTGCCATTGCAGCAGCGTCAGAATCAGCACAATCAGGAACAGCACATACGCAAGGGACGAAGCATAGCCGAACTGAAACAGCTTGAACGCTTTTTCCCAGATGTAATAGACCAGAACTTTCGTGCTGTTGCTCGGCCCGCCCTGGGTCATGACATAGATCTGTCCAAATACTTTGAGCGACCCAATGACGGTCATCACGACGGTCAGAAATACGGTCGGCGTGATCATAGGCAGGGTAACGTTGAAAAAAGAAGCCCTCCTACCCGCGCCATCCAGTGTCGCCGCTTCGTATAGAGAACGCGGAACCTGCTGAAGTGCTGCAATGAACAGCACCATGTTCAGCCCGACATTTTTCAGCACACTCGTCACAATGACCGCAGGCATGGCCAGGTTCGGATCATATAGCCAAGCAGGGCCTTTAATCCCCATCATCAACAATAGCTGATTGATCAGCCCCGACTCTGTTGCATACATCAGCTTCCACACGATGGCCCAGACAATTAATGACGTCATCACCGGGACGAAAATGGCCGTTCTGAACAGGCCAATCCCTCGAATGCTTTTGGATAAGAGCAGGGCGAGCAGCAAAGCGAGTACGATATTCAGCGGCACCAGACCTGCCGTAAAGTAAACCGTATTGCCAAGCACTTCCCAGAACATGGCGTCCGTCATAATATCCCGGTAATTGTTCAGTCCGATAAAATGGTGATCCCCAAGCAGCGGCCAATCCGTCAGGCTCATATACAACGCAAGCCCCATCGGGAACAGAAGCAGCAAAGTAAAGCCCAGCACCATCGGTAAAATAAACAACCAGCCAGCAATCTGCGCTTCCCTGGCGAGCGGCCCTCCGCGTCTCCGCTTGTTGGATCGGCTCACGAGCCATCCCTCCCAGTCAAACGATCTATTGCATTGCGGAAGCTACTCACCGCTCTACGCAGCTCATCCTCCGTTTTGCCTGTAACCATGGCCCCGAGCATTATAGCCTTGATGCCGCTATGGTGAAGCACGGGAACATCCTCCGGCACCAGCTTGCGCTGGGAAGGGACAAGTACCGGTACTCCGGCCTGCAAGACCAGCTGCCGATAATGAAGCACGTCCGCAAAGCTGAGCGGGGTGCCGTATTCGTTGCCGGGTACAATCGAAGCCTCCAGTGCAGTAAAACCGAAATGTGCAGCAGATGCCACTAGAGACGCATCATACTCGTTGTTAATCGCAAACGTAGATTCCAGCCCATGGTCTTGCAACATAAAAGAAGGCAGATGATGCGCATAGATCGAGTAGAAATCAAAGCCTAGATCCGCCAGGCGCTCCACATCTTCTCTCCGTGTCCCTTCAATACTCCCGGATGGCACAACGCCGAACGTACCAGCGAACTCCGAGCGGATCGCCCGAAATACCTCGGTGTATTCATCCAGCGGACCAAAATGGTTGCCGCTTGCGAGATGGCCCACATTAAAGTGCACCTTTAGAGCATCCGCCCCTTCCTCCCATGCCGCCCGAGCCAGTGCGAGATCGTTCCCGGGCAGACTGACGATGAGCGACAGCGGTTTTTGCTCCAGCATAGCTTGCAGTTGACCTGTCTTTGGCGTATTTTGTTTAGCCCAAAGTTGACCGACTTGATGTAAATGTTGCGGGTTCTGGGAGTTCTCCGGGTTCTGCCAACTCTGAGAATGCTGCATCTGTTGCGACTCCTGTGTCTGTTCCTTCCTCTGCGAACGCTGCTGCATCTGCTCCGTCTGCTGACCCTTCTTCATGTCTTCCACCTGGTTCATCCCCTCACTTCTCTCACTTCTCTCACTCTGCATACGCCCCATTCACTTTTTTTCCGTCATTTTTCTTTCCGTCATTTTCCCGTCTTCCCTACGCTATATCTTATTTACGCTTCATCTCCCGCACTCCTTCACTCTCCGCCTCTTCAGGGCTGCAATGTGCGCTGCACTTCCGTCTGCATTTGTTTCAAATTATCCTCTGGCGAGGCTGTACGGGCGAATAATCGGTCAAAACCTTGCAGTACCGCGTTATCAATATCCTGCCAGCGGATATGTCCCGGAATCAGACGGGCTTTCGGCATTTCATCAATGACCGCCTGCACGATATGCTCTTTGCTCGGGTTGTTCGGCTGCTGGATGAAAGCATCGGATTTCAGCACCGAAGTACGCGCAGGCACAAAGTACGTCGCGGTTGCTTGCGTTCCCTGTTCACTGGCAAAATACTTCAGCAATTTCTTCGTCTCCTCCGGGTGCTTGCTATCCTTGAACATGGCATAGCCCGCTTGCCCCAGCATCGGTACGCTGCCCTGTGAACCGGACGGCATAGGGGCAATACTCCATTCAAAATCCTTGATCTCCCTTGCTTTGGACACATAGCTGTAGTTATCGAAGAACATGCCCACATTGCCTGCATCAAAGCTCACCTGTTCGCCCGCTTTCGGGTGAGATTCGTCGGTAAACATCATGCGTTCCAGCATCGCGAAGGTCTGCACACCGTACTGGTCATTCCAGGTAAACGCTGTCATATCTTCGTTGAACGGCCCGCTTCCGTTAGACCAGGAGTATGAAGAAAGCACGGCCCAGGTCTTCCAGTCCCGAAAAAAGTTAGCCCCATAGATGCGATTCGCCGCATCCTTGCTGGTTATCGCTTTGGCAGAAGCCTCGAACTGCTCCCACGTCCACTCGCCTTTGGCAGCCAGCGTATTCGGATCGGTCAGCCCAGCCTTGTCAAACAGCGTCTGATTATAAAACATCACCACAGGCGGTGTGGAAAACGGCAAGCCTAACAGTTGATCTTCCTCACGGAAGAGATCCAGCGTGCTGGGAATGTAATCGTCCAGCTTGAATTGTGCATCATCCTTGAACGCCGACACGTCGGCCAGGATGTGATTGGACTTGAACTGTGGTATCATGCGTTCCGATACCCAGGCCAGATCAGGAAGCGAGCCGCCAGCGGCAAGCACCGATATTTTCTGCTGATAATCGGCAAAGGGTACCGATTCCATCGTCACCTTGATGCCCGGGTTTTCTTTTGTAAAGCCATCGATCAGCTTGCTGTACACATCAATGTGTGCCTGATTACCCCACATCATGAACTTCAGCTCTACCTTGTCGTTCTCTCTACCCGAGGAGTTAGAACCCCCGCTCGTATTGGTGCTTGTGCACCCGATTAGAGCTGTGATCATAAGCGCGAGAATTAGCATTAGTCCTGCCTTTTTCATGGAAATCCCCCTTATGGACGTTATGGTATTCCTGTGCCACCCCAGTATATCGAAAGCGTTGCTTGCTCCTAAATCACGTCAGTTGCAGAAATGGTACGGAATTTAAAGAGGTTTTTTTCGTGGCTCCTAACCCTGCCCTCATACAGTACTTGCCTAAATGCTCTCTATACTTCGCTCGTCCAAACTCTTCTAAACCAAGAGGCATTGTACTAGTGCTAATCCCTTGCCTTTACTCTCTGTTTCTTACTACTCCCCACGCTGCATACCATACCCATCACGATACTCCCCTGCCGTACACCCCATCTGTTGTTTAAAGACCAACATGAAATGTTTTGGACTCTGATACCCGGATAACCGGGCAACGTCATAGATTTTGAGTCCGGTGTTGACCAGTAGCCACTTAGCCCGCTCCATTCGTGCCTCCGCGATATATTCGGAATAGTTGATGCCCGTCTCGGTTTTGAACAACTGGCTCAGATACGTCGGGTTCAGATTGACCAGTGAAGCAACCGTCTGGAGCCGCAGATCACCATCGGGATGCTGGTGGATGTGCTCTTTCACGCTACGAATAATTTTGCGAGGTTCCCCGTGTTCCGGGTTGGCTGTGCCAGAGGTTTCGGGGATGGGAAGTGTGGAGAGACCATACCTACGGTCCAGCAGCGATTGTATTTTTTCCAGACATTTCACCAGTTCATGACGTTCGATTGGCTTCAAAAGATAACTTAATACCCCGTGTTCCATCGCCCTGCGTGCATATTCGAACTCCCCGTACCCGCTGATGATAAGCATCAGCAGATCAGGGTACATCTCTCTTGCTAATGAAACCAATGTCAATCCATCCATCTCGCGCATGCGGATATCCGTGATTAATACATCCGGCACTTCACAGCGCAGCACCTCCAGTGCCTCGGCTCCGCTTGCCGCTTCCCCCACCACCTGAAACTGAGGGGCTGCCTGTACAATCAACTCTCGTAACCCCTGACGAATCACCGTTTCATCCTCCACAAGCAGTACTTTATACATGCGTATCAATCCCCTTTCCGTTGAAGGTGAATGGATAAGGTAACCACCAGCCCTTGTCCGGGGCTGCCATCAACCGTTAGTCCGCTGTCTTTTCCATACACCAGATGCAGCCTTTGAGCGATATTGTGCAACCCCAGACTTTCCCCGGCATGACGATGCAGAATGGGATTAGCGGTTGGGTACACGTTTTGTCCAGAAACGGTCTGCCCAGAGACAGAAGCATTTAACCGATCCAGCTCCTCCTGTTCCATCCCTTTGCCGTTGTCCCGAACACTGATGAGCAGTTCCTGATCGAATAAAACGGCAGATACCCAGATCATGCCGCCATTATTACCACCCGTGCTGCCGCCTGCTAGCCGTCCTTCGATCCCATGGCAGATTGCATTTTCCACCAGCGGTTGCAGGATCAGCTTGGGAACAAGACAGTCGTTAACCTCTTCCTCCATGTCATAAATAATCTCCAGTTCACCGTTGTAACGCACTTGCTGAATTCGTACATAAGAATCGACAAACGCCAGCTCTTCCCGCAGCGTCACCATGCGATCTGCCTTATCAATGGTGTATCGAAGTAACCTGCCAAGCGCTGTCACCATGGCAGATACTTCGGCATGCCTCTGGCGGACAGCCATCATGTTGATCGACTCCAGTGTGTTGTATATAAAATGAGGGTTCATCTGGCTCTGTAGCGCCGACAATTCAGCCTCCCGTTCCTGAATTTCGAGCATATACACCTCATGGAATAGACGGTGGATCTCCTCCATCATCCGGTTAAATCCCCTGCTGATCTGCCCCAGTTCATCACTGCTGTACTGAGTAACCCGCTGACTGAAATCCCCCTGTTCCACACGAATCATATGATGTTTCAGACGAATAAGCGGACGTGTGACCCTATACGATACGAGTACGGCGAGGATCGCTACAGCCGCCATACAGAGAAGAGCAAGTCCCATCGTAAAGGTCAGCATCTCCCCAGACTCCTTTTGAATGACCGTAATTGGCGTCAGACTGATCACGGACAACCCCGAATATCCTGAATGATGCTTTACATGGAGATAAGATCTTCCCTCCAGCTCTATCTTCTGATTGTCTGCATAATCCTGAAGCTTTCCATGAGATAACAAAGGAGCATAAGCGGATAAGCCGTCTGTTGACGTTTTTTCAAAAATAAGACGTTGCTGGCTGTCCACGATCATCAGACTTGCCTTTTGCTCAAAATTCAGGTTGGATAATAGCTGTCCAAATGCCTCCAGCCGGATATCGATCAAAATGTACCCCAGCCGCTGGAGCGTCCCCGGATCACGCAGCTCTCTGCCCACGGTGATGTAGGATGCTTCCTGACCACTTACGTAATAGCCGGGAATATGCGGAGGAAGCAAGTGCCATACGCCTTCGGTGCCCCTCAGTTCGGAAAACCATTTCTCTTGGCTGCCGTCCCAGACGGGTTTGACCGCAAGGGAGTCCAGATTGGAGAACAGGATGCCGCTGTTGCTGATCAGATGAATGCCTCGAATCTCTGGCCGATCATAGGCTTGAGCTGACGTATACAGCTTCATTTTCTGATAATCATCCGACTTCGCCCACGTCCCTGCACCCATCGAACCATCGTACTTCCGCAGGATTCCAAGCACCGTCTGGTCATAAAGCGGCAAGAGCGACAACCGCTCAAAATCCTTGAGCAGCCGATTCAAATTTGTGTTGATCTGCCACACCATATCAATGGTGAATTGCTCCGTCTTGCGATCCAGCGTCTGTGAAAAATGAGCATAGCTCATCACCCCCTGCAAGCTAAGCGGCAAGAGCGTCAATGTCAGAAAAAGCACTAGCAGCTTGGAGCGCAGGTTTATGCTTTTTCGAATCGAGCTGAAATCTATGAAATCTCGAATAGAACAAAAACTGCGCATCAATTGAAAAGCACGCCTAAAGCAACTAGAACAAAAAGCCTGTATAAGTTCCACACCCTTTCTGCCATTCACTTGTCACCCTCCTTCGTTTCATTGTATGAGACCTCGCTGTTGTTCGATGAAATGGTTCATCCCGTTGGAGCAAACAAATGCATCCATTCCGGGTGAATCGAGGTCATCATATCCAGTTTAGAGATGTCGCGACGATCCTGTAAGCTATGGATTTAGTACGGAATTTCAAGAGGAAGTGGATGGAGGGCTGTTATCGAGGGAATTTACGGGAGCGTGATTTATCTTTCCGAAAACATTAAAAAGCCGAATGCAGTTTTGCATTCGGCTTCTTTTGGGTCACATTAAAAAACCGACTGCATTAAGCAATCGGTTGTCTTTTCATCATATGTTTATATTGGAATCGATAATATTCGTTGATTAGCTCATCCAACACCATGGACTGCTCGAGGACTTTGTTATCCTGCATGCCATGATTCTCCGCCAACCGACGTAACTTTTGCCTATCCCGTTCAATTCGATCTTTAATCTGCACCGGTTCACCCATAGCATGCACCCCCTCGTTTTATATCATTTTAGGATACATTGCCAAAAAATTCATATTTTATTCCTTTGCAAAATCAAATGATTGTTTGCAAAGGTTTAGTTTCATAAGTTAAGTACTTTTTAAAATGTCCATTAATCAAAAACACATACAACATATGGATACGCGGTCTTATGTTTTATCCACATACTGTGATCCATTCACATTTCACTAAAAATTTCTAACTATGATTTAGATTATCTTTATGTTTTTGTTTCTATTTGATTCAAAAACGCCAAGTCAGGATTCACCCCATCACCCATTTTAATAAATGTCTCATATGATCCGCTAAAGGTGATCTTACCTTGATGAATAAAACCCATTGGTGTCGAATGCAATCATTAGTCATATCAACCAGATATTTTCTAATTGCTGCAAATGTGATGCCTTTGGTGATTCGGTGTTAATTTCCTTAAATAGTCAAAACAAAAAGAAATAGACCGCCCCAGCTAAGGTATGGTCTATTTCAGCTACCTATGCACAGCCACCGCCCTTAGAAGCGGCTGTTGTAAAGAGTAGGGATGTTAGCGCATCCTTGCTCTTTTTTTATTATCTTCAATTTAGCACAGTTTGTTGAACAAGTTAACTCTTTACTGGTAATTATTGTCGTACAATTTTGAGTAAAAGGCAAGTGGCAAAGCTGGTAGATGATCTCCTTCTCATCAGGAATACCTTGTATTTCTGACGGACGTTTAACCACATTTGCGATCAGATCAAGTCGTTTTGCCAGACCCATTTTTGCCAATGATCATATTCACGGTCTGTTCGGGAAACTCAGCATGTAAATGATCCAGGTTTTTGCGAGAGGCTTTGGGATAAGAAAAGCTCAAATCTTCAATTTTAATCATAGATCCTCCTGCTATGTCCGATGTGTTCTGGATATAACTTTCACAAACTTGAGTGCGATAAGTCCGTAGGTAACATAACAAAGTGTAATGAAGCTTATGTTGATCAGACTCAACTGTGGGAAGGGGCTATCCATAACCAAATATGTTAATTCAGCTACATAGAAATACATAGTAGGTGGCGTTAGGGATGCATACGGTTATGAGATATCACAATATATAATCAAGTAACCAACAGGGCTTTTTTACTCAAGAAAGGCACACTTTATCCTGTTTTAAAACGCTGTAAGCTAACACTTACAATGAAAGGTACTGGAGTGAACGAGAAGGTGGGCCTAGACGAAAATATTAGAGGATAGCAGATGATGGCCAACTTCGACTTAAGCGGTCAAAACCTCATGGGAACAAAATACACATATCATTAATATTTTCTCAGGAGGAACGGAGAATGTACATTCAATCCTATTTAGACCAAGCTTTTAAGAAATCATTTTATTAAGACGCGAGCGTAGCGATTTAGCCAAATTGATTCCTTCAATTTAATACTTAATGTAGAAATAATTACATGTTATAAATTCCATATAAATATATAAAAAGTAAAATAATGTTGAATATTCATATATATTTGTATATATTTGTTTTAGATATCAAAAAAAGGAGGGTAGATTGCTTTAATTTTTTTCACACACTTCAGATCAGAAAAGGAGAAATCTTTAATATGTTACTTAAACGAAACTTCTTAAGGTTCATTGCGACATTTCTTGTATTTGTTCTGGTTAGTGTAAGTTTAATCAGCCCATCCTATGCTAAATCTGAGAAAGAATTTGAAATAACCGCGGTAAATGGTGTCGAAGTTTTGGCAAATAACGATCAAGAGATAAGGCTAAAAACTGAAATTGAAGGTTTAGTCGGGATATTGGTTCAAGATAAAGAGACCTTAAAAACTACCTTCTCTACATACGAAAAAGCAGAGACCGCCCCCGTCTCACTGATGTCTATTGAATCAACGGATAGTAAACAAGTAGAGCACTATGAAGTAACAATTGATGACTATTCAACAGAAAATGGCGTAACTGTAACATATGAAGATCAAAAAACAGGACAGACAGCGACTATTAGTAAAGATGATACCATTATCCGACCAATGGTGGTAATATTAGCGCCACTAGTTCAGATCGTGGGTGCTAAACTGATAGAAGCACTCCTTCTTATTGCAGCTGTAGTTATGATCAACAATATTGAATTTGCAAAAACAGATGAAATTGCAATGAATTTGAGAAATAAACGAGAGTACGACCACTACTATGCTAAAATAATGCAAGGCGATGTATGGATTGGGCCTGCAATATCCCTTAGCACAGCGGTTAATAGATTGAAGTCTTTCAATGGTGATAGTGACGTTACTGGAAGAGATGTATGGTCTACGACCTTATCTGGAGCAGCTAAAGTTGCTCAGCGAGCAGGCGGTGGAAAAGAGCCAGTGGGACCTGAAATTAGTAAACCTGGTCTCGGTTTCGGTTACTATTATCATTACCATATTTGGGATAGATCTGGTGGCCATTCTTTCTTTTAATAGTTATGTAAACGTAGAAGCAGTCTTAAGACTGCTTCTACGTTTACATTCACGAATCTTATTTCATGAGGTGATCTTTAATGAAAAATGCAAAAGAGCTATATTTCATTCTAACTAGTTATCTTGACGATTTCGCTCTATCATGCAGTGAGAAAGAACTAACTCATTTAAAGACTGATCTTAGTAAATGTAGAGAAAAAGAAGACCAAATCACCTGTAACAGCATCCAAGGTAGGGTAGACAAAATACGTAAATCATATAAAAACATTGCTACTTTTTTTACTTCCTCCAACAATCAGTACATGGACAACTTGATGCCTGAGCTACTAGATGTTGGTGATATTAGATATTGTATTTCCATTGAAAAAAAGTATATTAACACTCTAGATAAACTCTATCAAACCGTAATGAGCTTTTTTTCAAACGGTTCCACATCAGAAATAAATAAAGCCGAAAAAATGTCACTGGTTGTTTTCAAACAAATTTTGAACTCCGTTTTAATTATTATAGACAATATTATAAGTAGTTCAGGATCAACTCCAACAAAAGGCGAAGTAGAAAGATTTATTAATAGTATCTTGGATGCAGAAAAGGAATATCCATCATATCATTTAGAAGACTATAAAAAGGAAGTTCTATTAGATAAGTATCTTAATCTGCTGAATGAATTGGATAATCAAACAACTTGAGTCAACCGATAGTTGTATATGATGTAAAATTCGAGATTTACTTTTATCTCATGCATTAAATGTCAAGTGAAGCCCGCAGGAAGGCGCCAACCTAATAAAGGGGGAAGTTGTAATCATTAAAACGATATAATTTCAATGCATTTTCTGCATAATTACACATGAGGTTGGATAAAAAATAAGCCACTTGTAATTATAAGAGCTGGCTTTTTTTCCATTTATATATCTATTTTCACTTTTTTTGGAATTATTATATCTATCCACAATGTAAGCTTAATTTGAGATTTCACTCTCAGATGTACCTCAATATGTACTATTACTGTACATACCCTTTCCACTGTCTTATGTCCACTAATCGAATAACTTATGATTTAATCAAATATACAATAAATATATTTATTTTTACATCGGTCACTTATTATAACAATCCAAATAGGCGTGCTATTTTACATTAAATATAGCACGCCCAATAGTTATAATGATTATCTACCATTTTCTAATATCCGCCTGCACCATGATTGAAAAGCAAGTTGATAATTTGGTCTATACTACCTGTAACACTCGATAACATAATGAACGAACTAAACAGCGTCAATGCCAACGTTACTTTTCTTCTCATATCGATTATAAACCTCCTTAATAATACTTTTATATTGTGACTTAATTGATTTAGGGGCCTGGACTCTGTGTTCTTCGAACAAACTTACACAATAAATTATAGTAGAGTCATCATTAATTTTGAGAGCATAGCTTAGGCATGTTAGTAAATCTCTGAATCCTTCATGATATCTATCTTTGGAAAACTGATAAAATGCTAATTCAGCCCAAAATTTAGTATATCTATCATCTTTTATCTGAGTAGTGTAGCTACTCTGGTAATCATGGTCATTAGCTAACATATGAATGAATAATTCAAACCTCTTTAGAACCTTGTCTACATTTAGCTGATATATATTAGCCGCTTCCATAACTTTGACAAGTCCAAGAAGGGTCTCATTTTCGTTTTCTTCTATAAAATCAAGATAAGAGTAAAGTGAATCGTAGTCTCCCATCATTAATTTATATAAATAGGTATTCACTTCTGCCCATTCATTAAATCGTTTAATAAAAAGCTGATCTTCTGAAGTAGAATTTTCGATAACTATGTTAGCATAGAGGGAAGTATACTCCAGTGCCTTTTTGTACTCTTTACGCTCGCCCCATACTGTTGCCATTAATAAGTAAGCATAAAATTTATAAGTAAACAATGGATGCTTAGAAATTCGATTAATCTCTACTTCTCTTTTTTTACTTTTGAATTGTTCTAGACATTTGACCCGTTCCAACAGCTCATCAGCTAACTGGTATACTTTGTCCCAGTGGCATAACCCATTGTAAGTATTAGCTAGCTCCCTTATCGCATCCAGCTGCCTCTCCTCATCTAGCCGATTAATATAAGGCTCGAAGTGCACAGCGGCCCGGAGATTATCATGCTGATTCTGACCGAGAGAGAGGGTGAAGATGCGATACTGGCAGAGGGCCAGGCGCTCGGAATGCTGGTATTTCTCGCACTCGGCTACGCATTCATATAACATGCGGGCAGCTTGCTGCTGACCGCGCTCCAGCATACCTTCGGCCATCTCGAATAGTTCAGAGATATAGGAGCGATCGTCCGTCACTTGTTGGATCACCCGCTGGATGCAGTCCAGCTTGTCCAATTCTGCACAGCGTTGCAGGAACGGCTCAAGCCTTCGCCAGTGTGGAGCCGACTCTACGAAGCACTCCGCACCGTACGTCTCGTAGAAGTAGCCTTCCTCCAGATTCATGCCCTGGGTAATCAGATCAAGCTGCGCCATGGCGATGGGGCGTGTTCCCTTAATAATGGCGCTAAGCGTTCCAGCGTTCACTCCCGATATATCTGCAAAATATTGAAGGGTATATCCCTGTTTCCTGATGTAATCTTCAATCGTTGAGCGTATCGTAGTTGCAGGTTCCATGTATCCCACCTCCACAATTAAAATCCAAAAATTTGAATTTATATGATTAGACCAATTTTAATCCTAAATTTTACAGTGGTCAATAACAATCGTGGCAATAAATTTACATTTTTATGCAAACTCCAAAATTTCTATATCTCCAGCTTGCCTTCGCCCCGAATTGCTTATAGAAAAAATCCATTAGAAGAATGGACGGGAACATGATACAGTTATTCCAACTTCAATATCCTACTATTTCCATAGGATTATACAACACGGACAGACACGAACTGCCAAGTTCAGTGTGGAATGATCCCCCCGTTTTAAACGAGCACGAAAATTCCTTCATCCCCAAAACGACGGACACATGGCCCACTGCGATCTCCCCGATCTTTCAGGTATAGGCTTCGTTTGGCCACGCAGTAACCGTATCTCCGGGTAATTCGGTCTATCTCCGATTTGCCCTCTTCCTTTTCCTCTTCTTCTCTACCTTCATTGATCCCATGTTGGCTATCACTTCTTGCTATGCCTCAGACCCGATGCCTTTAAATACGGTACTTAGCAGTAACTCCACAAACGTATCATCCATCGGCTCACCCGTGACCAGCATCCGGTAGAACACAGGCCCATAGATCATGTCGATAAACAGTCCAATGTCCAGTCCTTGCTTCAATTCGCCGCGTTCCACGCCTTTCTCCAGAATGCCCCATGCTTCGCGCCGGCGAGGCTGAATATATCTGCTGCGGTACTCTTCCGCAAGGGCGGGATCAGACTGCCCTTCTCCGATGATCTGTGTAATAACTTTCCCTTCGGCACTTGTCAAAAATTGAACCAGGTTCCCTGCATGAGCACGCACATCCTCATATACAGACCCCGTATCCGGCACAGGCAATCTGGCCGTTAACGCCGACATGTAACCGTCCAGCATAACGGCACCTTTGCTCGGCCACCATTTGTAGATGGTGGCTTTGCTTACCTGTGCACGTTCGGCAATTTTTTCAATCGTCACCGCGGCGAACCCATCCTCCAGTAGCAGTTCATACGCCGCGGCAAGAATGGCATTCTGGGTTTCCATGTTGCGGGGACGTCCTCTTTTTGCAGTCATTGCTGACCCTCCATTGCAATCATCTATATAAGCTCAACCAAAGTATTTACACAACCACTTCAATAACAGAATAACCGTTGAATCGCTGTTATCCCAAATAAAAAATACGATACGTTCATTATACTAAAATGCAGCGTCAATATACATTTTTAAGCTCACGCAATGTCATTATATTTCCGTCATCTTTATGTAAAATCACTTGGTTATGTAACTGCCTATTTACAATACTAAACGTATCGTATATTATTTAGGTGTAATTAGTAAACGTAACGTTCATTAATTAAACCTACACATCATTCTTAGTGAAAATGGAAATTGAATTACCATCATACACTTTTATTGGAGGTTGATCTTATGGATAACAAACAGAAACCAAGTACCAACCAGACTCAGACTACCGTGCCTGCCTGGATTATTTTCCTGCTTGCTGCTTCCTGCGGTCTGATCGTAGCCAACCTGTATTATGCTCAGACCGTTCTTGGGCCGATCAGCAGCACTACAGGTCTCTCGTCTGCCGCAGCCGGATTAATCGTGACACTGACACAGATCGGATATGTCATTGGTTTGCTGTTCATCGTACCGCTCAGCGACATTATCGAGAATCGCCGTTTAATGGTGCTGTTTCTTGTCGTACTCGTGCTAGCGCTGATTACAGCCACCTTCTCCACCAGTGCTTTCCTCTTCCTGACGGCGTCACTGCTCATCGGCATCGGTTCTGTCGTTGCACAGATTCTGGTGCCGTATGCGACTTATCTGACTTCCGAAGAGCAACGCGGGCAGGTGGTCGGCAATGTGATGAGCGGTCTGCTACTTGGCATTATGCTCGCACGCCCTGTCGCCAGCTTTATCACCAGCATGTTCGGCTGGCAAGCGGTCTTTGCATTCTCGGCCGTGGTTATCGCGTTGCTCATGCTGCTACTGTCACGGGCACTTCCAGCCCGTCAGCCTGATCCAAACCTGACTTATGGACAATTGATTCTCTCCCTCGGCACATTGCTTCGCACCCTGCCGATGTTGCGGCGGCGCGCGTTCTATCAGGCCAGCTTGTTCGGCGCATTCAGCCTATTCTGGACGACGGTGCCTCTTCGACTGGCAACCGATTTTGGCTTGTCGCAGCAAGGCATCGCCTGGTTTGCTCTCGCCGGGGTAGGCGGCGCCATTGCCGCTCCGATAGCCGGAAGATGGGCAGACCGCGGTTTTACAAGGGTGCTCACCGGAGCCGCTATGGTTATTGCCGCAGCCTCCTTTGGTCTGGCCTATCTGTTCCAGAGTCATTCTACACCAGCCTTGATCCTGCTGGTCGTGGTTGCCATTACGCTGGATATGGCTGTTTCCGGTAACCTGGTGCTGGGTCAACGCATCATCTACTCCCTTGGCAACGAGGCAAGAGGACGTGTGAACGGCCTGTTTATGTCGATCTTTTTCATCGGTGGTGCCATCGGTTCTTCACTTGGAAGTTGGTCATATGCCCATGGCGGCTGGAGCTTCACGACACTCATTGGCCTAGTGATGCCACTACTCGCGCTGCTATACTATTTCACAGAGAAAAAGATCACGGCTGTAAGCGGCACATAACCTGCATCTGACCTATACCTGTACCAGCACCTTTATCTTTATCTTTATCTTTGCCTAGACCTGTATCTTTATCTTTTCTTTTCCTTTGTCCTTGCCTTTGCCCGTACCAGCATCTTTACCTATACTTCTATCTTTACCTTTCCATGCCGCCGTTGCTGCTCCACCCCATCTGCATCACCAGATACAGAGCATTCATCTAAAAAACACCCCCAATACAAAGCAAGGGCAGAGGCCATCAATAGGATCGCTTCTGCCCTTCTTGTTATGTCGTAACCCTTATGTTCGTACCCCGCATCGACAAGCTGTTCTGTCCTCCGCTAGTCTCCGCTACTCTGCTCCGTTCTGTTCTGTTCCAGCTAGGCGCGACAGCCTGCTTGTTGCAACTGTACCCCAGCTGGAATCATTCTAAAGCGTATCCCCAAACCTGCCTTATTTCACGGCACTATTTCATCACACTGAACTTCTTGGTCGTCGCCCGAACGGACTCGTCTTCTCCCCATACAATGACACCTACGACTTTGGTCGCCTCCAATGTCATCGATGCAATTTCACTTGCATATTGTTCAAAAGCGTTATTCAGGGACTGTCCTGTCTGTGTAAAAACAAGATGTTTCAATCCGTCCTGATTCTCGGTACAGGTCTTGGCCAGATTGATTAGTTGATTCTCCCCCGCCTTCAGAATAACGGTGCTATAGCGGATGCCAGCATGCTGAATGCCGCTCTGATCCCGTACAGGCTGATCGGCATATAACTCCGGTTCGTTCAAGGCAGCTTGTCCCATAAGCAACGCTGCCACATTGGCTGCGGCTCCTTGCTCCAGATTTTTATCCAGTATAATTGCAATTCTCTTCATACGAGTGCATTCACCCTCTGTGGTTTTTTCGTAAAACATACCCATGGCATTTGGATGCCTTCACGCAGCACTTTATACGTTACCAGTCCGTAATGATCCGCACAGAGCTGGTTCGTGAGCGCAATGGAGGTTTCAGTATTCAGCATGACCTGCCTGCAGGCCTCCGGGTTGGATGATACTGTGCTGTTCTCTCTATAGGCAATATTCAGTTCAGATAACAAGTATGTAGTCGCCGGATGATGGAAAATCGTATCAATCTGCTCCGGGCAAGCGGCGTGGAAGCCGGACAGCACCAGTGCAGGGATCTTCTCTACAAAACTTTCGGACACGACCAGATCTGAATCCATAATGAAACTGTTCAGCTTGGGATACGCTCCAGGCACCAGCAGACAGGAAATCGCACCGGATTTCAGATCTTCTGCAGCCGCTTCGAATTCGGGGTATGGCTTAATCATATCAGAATTATCCATTTTTTTTGCAATATGCATGCTGCAAGTCAAGAATCCTTCATCGTCACCCAATGTGCCCAGTATGGCATATTTCTCTTTATTTATATCCATTTATCTCCATTACCTCCCATTTATTTTCCAATTCGGTACGATACTATACCAAAAAATTCCTGCTGTCAATTAACACTTCAACGCAACAAAAATATGTACAATCGTGCATAAAATTTTACAAAAAATGTATTGAAAACTGAAAATAATGAGCTATAATGTTGTGAAAACCATTCATTATTTCAAATTTTATCCAGGAGGACATATGAAAACGATCGTATACATATCTGATTTCAGGCTTCCCTTTGGTTTAAACTTCGTGAAACCCTTGACCAAATATACAGACTGCCGAAAAATTCTGATTATTGAACGCCATCAATTACATCACCCTGAACGGCTTGAAGCTTATTTTGATGAGATTAGATACGTTGATCATCTCGAATCTGTGGACGCCATCCGGGCACATATGCAACAAATCCTGCAATCTCACTCCATCATTGCTCTGTTAACTCCGGGTGAGAATGCCATCGAGATCGGCGGACAACTCCGTTCCGAGTTCGGCATTCCAGGCATGCAGCGCAATCAGGCCGAAGCGGTTCGGAACAAATGGATTATGAAACAAATGTTGCATCAGCGCGGAATCCGCACGTCCAGAACGGCCATTGCGCTCCAGCAACAGGACTATCTTCATTTCTCTGCTACGTATGGTTTCCCCATCATTGTGAAGCCGCTCAGCGGTTACGGCAGTATCAACACGTTCAAATTGTCCAGCATGGAAGAACTGTTGCATTACCTTCAATACACAAGACAAGAACAGCAACGGGATTTGCTGGAAGAATTTATTCATGGCACAGAGTTCCACTGTGACTCCATTGTGTGCAAGGGAGAAGTGGTGTTTGCTTCCGTTTCCCAATATCTCTACAACTGTCTGGATATCGCAACGCAGCAGAAACCTCCAGCTAGCATTACCTTCCCCAAATGCACAGAAGCAGATTTTATCCAGCGAATCGAGGACATCAACAGACAAGTTATTGCCGCGCTTGGCATCAATCAATCAGTAACTCATGCCGAGCTGTTCCTCACGCCGGAAGGCGAAGTGGTTTTCGGAGAGATTGGAGCCAGAATCGGGGGTTCACATGTGATGCCGCCTTGCATCAAAAACACGCATGGTGTGGACTTTTTCGAAGCAGTGACGGATCTGGAACTCGGTACATATACCTTCATGCAGCAGGAAACCAGCAACAAATTCACGGGTATGATCTGCTTCCCCTCCCGCGCAGGAGTGATCCAGCACATCTCCGGCAGAGACGACTATACGGACGTTCCAGGCATCATTGAATTTAACGTCTCCTATGAAGTGGGGCAACACGCCGGGGCTGTCAATGACACGATGACCCGCTCAGGGTTCGCTATTGTGGAAGGTGATTCGTTCGAGGAATTACGTCAGACGTTACTGGAGATGTACGATCGATTCGTCATTGAGGTGGCGGTTCCCGAAAACGTATAAGATCGTGAATACGCAGTAGAGAACGACCTTAACGTAGTAGTTTTTTTACTGGGATTGTGTTTTTCTTGGGGAGGTTTGAAACGATTGTCTTTATTCAAAACATACGCGGGACTCAGCCGCGACATCTATTATCTCTGCTTGGCGAGAACCATTAACAGCACGGGGGATTTTATTTTCTCCCTGATCACCTTGGTGCTTACGCTGCAGATGGGCATGAGTGTGGTCAGCGCGGGTATTTTTGTATCCATGGCGGCTCTGATTAGCGGCCCCGGTGTACTGCTTGGCGGTTATTTAAGTGATCTGATTGGCAAAAAAACGATCATTGTCTCCGGGCAGATTTTGTCTGCCTTTATGATCATGAGCTGCTCCTTCTGGTCAGGCACGATGGCCATCGGTTATCTTCTGATTGCGGTCATGTTCTTCATCAGTATTACACGCCCGGCGTATAACGCCTTAATTATTCAGCTGTGTCCAGAGGAGAAGGAGCGGAAGTCTGCCTTTTCCCTGATGTATCTCGGAGCCAATCTCGGTATCGCGCTTGGGCCATTGATTGCCGGCTTTTTTATTAAAGATTACGTGCATATCGTCTTTCTGAGTATCGGCACCGTATTTCTGATCTCTACCTTTATCATTTGGAAAAAGGTTCATGTGGGTGCGAGCGGCCAAGTAACGCAAACCATTGCCAGGGAATCTGCACAGCATACAGAGCAATCACAGGGGGAACAACGGCCACATGGGAAGCAACAACACCAAGAAGAACACCCTCAGCCGGGACAACCAAAACATAAAGAAGGTCGCTCTCCATCCAGGCAGCAACAAGGATCAGATTCTTTGCCTTCGCCATTGTTCCCTATGCTGCTGAAGAATCCACTCGTTGTTTTTTTCATCGTGGTATCTTTTCTTAACTATTTTATTTACATGCAATACTCGTTCAGCCTACCCTTGCAGATGAATCAGACGTTCGGTGAACATGGAGCAGCTTACTACGGCTCTGTCATGACCATTAATGCAATCAGTGTCATCCTTCTGACCACGCTGGTGCTATCGGCGACCCGTAACTTCACGGCTCTAAACTCCATCGCGGCAGGCGCTCTCTTTTATGGCATCGGATTTGGTGCGCTATATCTGCTCGGGGATTGGCCTCAATTTGCTATCGTTGTGGTATCCACGGTGCTCTGGACGATTGGAGAGATTCTGGTGCAGACCAATATCAATCTATATATAGCATCTCGTGTGCCTGACAGCCATCAGGGGAGATTTAACGGCTTGCTGTTGTTCGTCGGTTGTCTGGGGTATACCCTTAGCCCTTATCTGACGGGTCTGTTCATTCGAAGTGTGGATATGAAGAGTGTATGGATCATTATTCTGGGGATCAGTCTGTTCTATGCGATCTGTATGGTGCTTCTCTGGTATATTGAAAAAAACGCCACAAATAACCGTGGAATCGAATCGCCTGAATTCACGAAAAGTGTCTAAGTCCAAGCCTCGGCTTATAAGAGCTGCCGCTTAAACTTATGATAAAACGAAAACAAGCAATCACACCCAAAAAGGGACAACACTGAATGGGGTCTGCACGAAAAACCTCCGAAAATGCGTTTTTTTTCGGAGGTTACTACGTTCGTTT
The DNA here is from genome assembly GCF_023714295.1 of Paenibacillus polysaccharolyticus. GTDB lineage: Bacteria > Bacillota > Bacilli > Paenibacillales > Paenibacillaceae > Paenibacillus > Paenibacillus polysaccharolyticus_A. The sequence continues at coordinate 58,805 of NZ_JAMAUN010000009.1, read as the reverse complement.
GACCAAACCTTCAGGATTGTCCCTTAGCTCTTCTGCTCGTCTTACCTATCGTCTTACACGTTGTCTTACATGAATCCAGCTTTCAGTTGCTTGACTGAAAGGATTTATTTCCGCAGTCTGCGTGCACTTAATGCATGGTGATCGTTCTGCAAAAAGGTGCTACGCGTATTTTTCATCATCTCGATCCGTTGCTCGGCAAGACGGTCTGCCGCGACATAAGAAGCGATGCCTTCGGTGCGGGAGCTTTCGAATATTTTCTCCAGCGTCGTGTATATCTCTCCGATCTTCGCCCAAGCTCGATCTTCATGATATCCGTTCAGCTCATCCGCAATGTTGATTACACCGCCTGCATTAATGACATAATCCGGTGCGTACACGATGCCTCGCTGATACAGCTCATCCCCATGGCGTGGCTCCAGCAACTGATTGTTCGCACAACCCGCAATCACTTTGGCTTTCAGTGTCTTAAGTGTATCGTCATTAATCGTGCCGCCGAGCGCACATGGCGCATAGATATCACATTCCACGCTCGTAATGTCCCCCGGATCAACTGCCTTGGCGCCAAAACGTTCCACCGCCAGCTTCACGGAATCCTTGTGGATATCGGTTACGATAAGATGTGCACCTTCCTCGTACAAATACTTGCACAGATGCATTGCTACGTTACCCACGCCTTGCACGGCAATGGTTTTACCCTCTAGCAGATCGGTTCCAAATGCTTCCTTCGCAGCAGCCTTGATGCCGCGGTATACCCCCCAAGCGGTTGCAGGGGAAGGGTTGCCAGATGAGCCATAGCTAGCCGAGATTCCCGTGACATAATCGGTCTCCTGATAGATCAGATTCATGTCCTCTTCCGTCGTTCCCACATCCTCGGCAGTGATGTAACGGCCATTCAACCCTTGAATGTAACGGCCGAAGGCGCGGAACATGGCTTCATTTTTGTCACGACGCGGATCTCCGATAATTACCGTTTTGCCCCCACCCAGATTGAGGCCGGATACTGCATTTTTATATGTCATGCCCCGAGCGAGACGCAGTGCATCTTCAATGGCTGCTTCCTCTGAAGCGTATGTCCACATCCGTGTACCGCCTAGCGCAGGCCCAAGTGTTGTATCGTGTATGGCGATAATGGCCTTCAAACCTGAATTCCGATCCTGGCACAGGACCAGTTCCTCGTAATCATGTTGCTCCATTGCTTCAAACCAACTCATGTGCTAACCGTCTCCTCTAACCATTTTTGCGATAAATCGCAGCGTTGAATTCTGGCGCTCCTATTTACGCTCCACCCTCTATTGTACCCATATCCACCCAGTTTGTGCAAAACGGAAACCTCTCACATAGCAAAAAGAGGCTCCGCCTGTCACCCTGTGACTGGTCAGCCTCTCCAATAACTCGCTCTGGATGCATAGGCAGGTCGATACGCTCATGTACTCATATGCTCACGATTATGTACCTATGTACCCTCGCCATCTCTCATATCGCTATCTGCTATATCCTCTAGGTCAGCGTTTCAACCACATTAATCGGATGCAACGCCCCGTCCACCGCAAAAGAAGCCTGTCCCGTCTCTTCCGAGACCACCAGCACCACCGCATCGGTCAGCTCGCTTAATCCAAGTGCCGCCCGGTGGCGTGTGCCCAACTTACGTTCGTGGGCTTCGGCTTGGGATAACGGCAACACATTGCCAGCAGATACAATCTGGTTGCCACGAATCAGCACAGCTCCATCATGCAATGGCGCACCAGGGATGAAGAGCGATTCAAGCAACGCGTGAGTTACTTTGGCATCCACCGCTACACCGGAATGAATCATCGTCTCCAGCGGAACCTCCCGTTCAATCACAATCAGCGCTCCGTACCTGCGGTCGGATAGATGCTGCACACTGGACGTCAGTTCTGCAAACTTCTCGGTAAACGGGGACAAATAACAGTCGAGATAAAAAGAAGAAGCAAGCACCTCAATGTGTTTGATCTCGGCACGAATCTCCGCAAACTGCCCCAGCAAACAGACACTGTCATGGTCAAAACGCGATAACGTCAGATTCATTCGTTCCGCTACGCGGTGCAGGTCCGCCTTTAACTTCTGCCGCATCAGGGAACTGTCACAGTCTGCTTGTCCGATGTGCTGATTCATCTTGTGCTGCCTCCCTCTTTGGATTACTAGCCCGAGTACCCATACCTTGCCCGGAGAAAAGAAGCTTTATGCATTGGCAATTGGATAAATGTTACAATGGGTTCAACAAAGTCTCTACAGGAAGATGCAGGAACGACGTTGATTTCCAACACGATAACCCCAATAGAAATCAATATTTCTATATGATGACAAGTATATCGATGTCTATGATTACGAGGCCTCTCCTAAAAAGAACACATCCATGAAGTATAAAATCTCAAATAGCCTTGATGAGAAGATCATTCATGATTATTTAAAATGAACAACGCAAAGAAGAAGCTGAGTGACATCACCAGCTTCTTTGCGTTTGTTTAACGTTGCTTCGTATTTTAAATGATTGTCATTCTAAATCCTTATCTAAATTCTAATTTAGCCCTGACTTACCCATTATTGAGCCTTGCCGTACGAACCTGCTTTAAATGTCGTTGGATCATACCACTTGTACCCTGCCGCTGGCGCAGCCCACGGCTCAAGCTGTGGCTCGGTGGAGCTTGCTGGTGTCTCCATTGGCAACAAGCTTGTTGCTGTATCAAGGGTCAGACCTGGCACTTGGGACAGGCTGGTGTAACTTTCTTTGACCGCCAGCCATTTCACTGTATTCACGAGGAACGTAGCATCATTCACCTCTTTGAAACCATCGTAGGTTTTCTTGGTGGCTCCGTTTTCTTCACGCAAATACTTTGGCGATGCATCTTCAACCGGAGAGGAATCACCGATGAATGCCGCTTTTCCTGCGCCTACTTTGGCAACCGCAGCGTACGCCCCTTCTGCTCTTCCGCCACCGTTATATACGCCCTGATCGACAGCGTTATTCCATTTGGACACGCCGGCCGGAACATACACCAAACCTTTGGCTTTGTTCGGGTCCATAATGGCAATCGTTGAGCCGGCATGCATCGCTACAGCTTGTACACCTGTCGTGATGCCAAAAGCCTGTGAAGGTGCAACGATATCTGTGGCGTTCACATCACCCAGCGCGTTATAACGGAAACGAACGCCGAAGTTGGTTCCGAGCCAGTCGGAACTGGTCACGCCTTGCATCGCCGGGGATTCCGCTTCGGCAGAGGACATGCCCTTGGCTGGATTCAGGAAAGCACCACGGCGGTAGCCGTTGAACACTTCGGAAGAATCCCAGCGGTTTTTGTTTCGGTCTGCATTATAGTGATCGGAGATGAAGAAGACACTTCCGCCATTCTGTACATATTGCAGGAGCGCAGCCTGCTCCGTGGCCTTGAATGGCACGTTAGCTTCGCCGATGACAAACACGTCGTAGTCTTTCAATTTGTTATAGGTGTACGCTTGCTCACCAAATGTATACGGGATGCTGCGTTCCAGCTGATCCACGGTAAAGCCTGCGTTTCGCAAACCATTCGCAAAGTCTGAAAAAGCTCCATCGATAATCCAGTCAGCCGCACCTGCGGTCTGAGCATGCGTGTTATCAAACAACACTTTTTTGCCGTTGCCGCCCGGAAGAGGTGTGCCCGGGTTCGGATTTGGCTCGGGGTCAGGGTTCGTGGTACCTGAAGAGAGGGTAATCGACGTAGGATTTTTGACACCAGCATAGCTGTTATAGGCGCCAAGCGTTCCCGTTACGATAATTTTTTTACCTACCAGACTTGGGTTTGAAGCCAGTCCATATTGAGCACGGAAAGAAGAAGAAACTTGCACATCCAGCAGTTTGGCGTTCGAGCGCTCGGATGCAGAATCTGCAATCAGCACATTGAAATCATTGGCATACGGTGAGGTAAACTTGGCCGTCAGTGACCCGGTCGCATGTCCCACAACATAACCTTCGACGGTTGCCGTGCCTCCGCTGCTCTGGGCAGCAATCGCTTGTGATACGGTAAGTGGTGCTGCGGCTTGAACCGGAGCCTGAACCCCCGGAGCAAATAACGTAGTTGCCATCATAACAAAGACCAGGAATGCCCCGATCCAGTGCTGCCTTAACGCCTTTTTCATATACCCCTTCTCCTCCTCCATAACGTATGATGCTTGTCCCTATCTAATTTAAAGCTTCATATGATGAATTCCTCTCGATTTATGTAAAATTTTTGAAAAATTTTATAGTCCACAACGGTCATCATGAGCCTATTTCCTGAAAAAAGTTGAGTTATCGCGTCGTTAGGCATTGCAATTTACCTAAGTTCGATGCATAATGACATTATATATGTGATAATGATTATCATTATTGAGCTTGTTTATTTTCAATTCCGATGATGATGCCAACCATGCTTACGACTTTATAGATAAAGGGGAACGAACATCGAATGAACACAACTCTGCAAAAGGCTGTCCTGCAGCTTGACGATTATTTGGATCTTCTGAACCTGGCGATTAACCTGGGTGACACAAGATGGCAAAAGGAGATCATCCGCAAGCTAGCCTACACATATCCTGCAACGACTTGCAACCAACCATAAAAACATACCGTCACATAAACGATTTTGGTAATTTTCTAATAGCCTGCGAGGAATTCAGTTGTATGAATTCGGTCGTGGGCTTTTTTGCGTGCATATGGTGCGGTACAATAGGATGTAATACGATGTGGAATCCATTCAGCAGTGGGATATGACCCACTCCAAGTAGAAAGAAGAAACCTGAGTTGGAGCAAAGGAGTGTACATTATGAAGCTTGAAACAGAAAGATTAATTCTTCGTGAAATTGTAGAACATGACTGGCCTCACATCCATACGTACACCTCGATGCCCGAAGTCACGGAACACACCGCATGGGGCCCGAACACGGAGGAGGATACCCGGGCTTATGTACAGGATGTCATTCGTATGCAGCTGGCCGAGCCGAGAGAAGGATATGAACTTGCCATTGTTTTGAAAAAGGAAGGGCTTCTCATCGGCGGTGCAGGGCTCCACCTTGTCGACCAGACCAATGCTGAGATCGGCTATGTGCTTCACCCTGCTTATCAGGGAAATGGATATGTGACCGAAGCCTGCCGCGCATTACTTCATTTTGGCTTCAAGGAACTTGGCGTTCACCGGATTTATGCCAAATGCCGTCCAGAAAACCCGGCTTCTGAACGCGTCATGCAGCGGATCGGTATGCAACGTGAAGGCCTTCTCCGGGAGCATTGGTTCTATAAAGGGGCATATCATGACTCGTCTCTCTACTCCATGCTGGGTCGGGAGTTAGAATAAATATCAGATGTGCTTACCTGCGGGTGAAACGAGGTACACAGTGGCAGCCAAAATTCTAACGATCACCACGAAGCTTATTTGGATGTTTTGTAGCTGTTTGGGATTCTAACGATCTCCAGTAATGCTATTTCACTAAAAAACCGCAAACAAGCTACATTTTCGTGTAAATTTTGAGAAATAACGTCTCTCCTGATCGTTAGATTTCCAAATGGGCTAAAACACATAAAATAGGCTCATCTGAAATCGTTAGCCGCGGGAGAGCGAGACCCGATAGTTGGAAAAGCTACATAACAAAAAGTAGGAAAAAGGATGAAACAGCCCGCGCCGCTTCATCCTTTTTCCTTTCTATTCATTCGTTCCATTTCGCTACTTTAGTTCCGTTTTACTCTATTTCGTACCGTTAGTTCTGTTTTGTAAATTTTCGTTCAGTTCCGTATCCGTTCCATTTTTGTTATGTTCTATCCGTTCCGATCTCGTGTCTCCCCACCCATGCGTTCTCTCTAATTAACTGTTTTGTTACCTGAATCTACTGAGTATGGCCTACAGACGACACAGTTCTTTCGGACAGCTTGGGAACGAAGGACATCCACACATGCAACGTAATGAAGCCATGTCCCGAATCATTAATTTACCTTCCAGCATATCGAGGGTGCCCTGCTCCTTCCACGCTCCGAGCATACGTGTAACACTCTCCCGAGTTGCCCCGATCATCTCAGCGAGTTCAGTGTGGTTCAGCTTCATCTCCAGCACGATGCCATCTGGAACAATCTTGCCATACGTATTGCTGGCACGGATCAGTGTCGAAGCAAGTGCACCTGCTTTGCCGTAGAGCAACAAGTCACGGAATCTCGACTGTGTAATCCGCTGTGCAAGTGCCATCCATTGCAGGAATTTCAGCGCAAGATCCCCATTTTTGCTAAGCACACTTTCGAGATCCGTCAGCGAGATGATGGCCAGTTCCCCTTTTTCAGCCATCTCTGCACTGTAACTGTGGTTCAATCCGCCAATACCGCCGAATTCACCGATCAGATCGCCTCTTTGCTGGATCGACAGAATAATCTCTTTGCCATCCTCCGTCGATTTGGTCAACTTCACTCGTCCCGAACGAATGTAGTACAGATATCCAGCTTCATCACCTTCCAAAAAGAGACTGTATCCCGACTTTACTTTTTTAGGCTGCATTTTCTCTTCGATCAGACTCCATTGCTCCGGTGTAACAAAAGACAGAATCCCGCCTGTTCGCTGTGTCATCTTGCCCGCCTCCGTCTGTGTCTGCGTCTGCTCTACTTTTCGGGTGATTCTTTCCACGAATACTGTACCCATAACTTTCGTCCCCCTCGGTGATTCCTTATGTTTACATCATATCGTGAATCAGTTCGAAAGGTTATCGGGGGATTACCTGATCTTTGGCGGGAAACTCCCCCAATTCGCTGTGAGAAAAGTCACATATCCCCAATAATGCCCCATTTGCGAGTGATCTTATCTTGCATTGTCAAACTTTTACGATAGTGCTAGCATACAGTTAAATGCTTGTGAGTGTTCAATCTTGCGAATTTACAATCTTATGCATCTCCGGAACAGGAGGAATACATATGTTATCGTTAGATCGTGATCTTTGGGCAAAACTGTCAGGCCCCTATGGGTCAGCAGAAGATGCACCCCGCCTATTGCAACAATTGCAGCAGCAATTCAGCCAAGAGGTCTTTGACGAACTGTTTCAGGAATATCTGTTTCATCAAAATACAATCTATACGGCTACCTACGCCGCCATGCCATTCCTAGCTCGTCTGGCATGTACGACTTCCGATTCAGCAGTGCGCAAGGAACTGTATATCAACTGCGGTATTATTGAAGCAAGCCGCGATGAGCGACACCAAACGCCATATCCGCCATCCTGGACTGAGCTGGCTGATGAGGTGGGAAGTACGGTCTGTACGCAGGTGTACACTGATTATGTAGAAGCTATCGACCAGCTCAGATCACTGACAGAACAAGTGCTGACCGATGTTGCTGAGCTATCCACAGATGATACGGAGAAACGTTACGTCCTTATTGCGGATGCCGCATTCCGCGAATCCTATATCGTCGCGAATATGCTGATGACATTTTCGGACGGGGATGAGTATGTGGCTGAGTGCCCAGCTTGCGCAAATGAAGTGTACATATGGCCTGATGAACATTATGCTGTGCCTCTGAAAGCCTACGAACAAGACCCTGTTTTTCAACCTGATCAGGAAGCTCATGCTATCATTCCCGCTTCTATATGGACAGATGAGGAGACAGGAATTCTAGCAGAACGGACAGCAAAGATCGGAGAACAGACACTGTCCGCGCATCTGCCCTATCTGGCAGGCAAAACAACATGTCCCTCTTGTCATGAGAATATCGCAGTATGGCCGGCATTACTGAGCACATTTATAATGTAGAAGAAAGATACGTGTACATTCTCTAACCTTGTATGAGAGTCTTCCTTAAAAAACACTCATTCCAGAATACACATTCAAACGAAACAGTTGGCGAAGATTGCCGGCTGTTTTTTCATTCTTATGCTTCTCGGAGTAATCCGGTGCCCACGTTCAGTAGTTTCCAGAAGTGAAATAGGGGTATTCCCTGAATTACAAGGCTGACGAAACAGTCTACAATAGAACTAACATCGGAATAACCCGATTGTAAACTGATTCTCCCATCCAACGAGCCTTGAGTTCAAGGTTACCTATATGTTGTGACAACGATGAACGACCACGATAATGAAGGAACCGTAACGAGTGAAGAACAGATCATCATATGATTTGAAAAAGGAAGTGTCCCTCATGCATGATGAAGTCCCATCTGCCGTTCAGGAGATGATGAGCGGCCTGTGTCAGAACACCACCGGCGATTTTTGCGGAATGGCTTGTGTGTCTGGATCAATGCTGCGCTGGAAGTATACCTTCGGAGCAACCAATGAACGTGTCAAACGCATGGCTATGCGCCCTGGACAAGATCTGGTGGGTACAGCGCTACGAACCGGACGCACGGTTATGCTGGATGAGCAGTCCCGTGGAGAATATACCCCGGACCGTTGCCCGCTTATGCTTGCTGAACGACTCGTATGTGCTATAGCCGTGCCCATGTTCAGAGAAGGGAGTCTGCCCAACGGTGTATTGCTGGTGGGAAGCAGAACCCCTTGCACGTTTTCCCCCGAGATGATTGTACAAACCGAGCAAGCTGCCAGACAATTGGAACAATATGCATGAGCAGAATAAGAGAGCAGAAACACGGAATAAGAGACTTTTCGGAGATTCCCCCTCTGAAAAGCCTCTTTTTTTGGTATGATGGAGACAGATGATGGAATCGGACAGGGGGAAATGAATGTGATTCGACTGTTAGTTGTGGACGACCATGTGGTTGTACGCTCGGGGCTAATCGCCCTGCTGGAAGGTAAGAACGATATACATATTGTTGGCGATGCAGCCGATGGCGACGAGGCCATTGCCAAAGCACAGGAGCTGAAACCCGATGTGGTTCTGATGGATTTCAGCATGCCTCCGGGCAAGGATGGACTAACCGCTACGGCGGAGTTAAAAAAGCTAATGCCGGATGTATCCATTTTAATTCTTACGATGCACGATGACGAGGAGTACCTATTCCGCGCGATCCACGCGGGAGCTTCCGGGTATATCCTCAAAAGTGCACCCCACGAGGAATTGCTGGCCGCCATTCGTTCTGTAGCGGATGGGAGCGCCTATCTCTATCCAAGTGCAACCAAACGATTAATGAGTGAGTATCTGGACAAAGCCAAACAGGAAAATGCCGGGCCATACGATACGCTCTCGGATCGGGAGAAAGAGATCTTGTCCTGGATTGCCAAAGGATACGCGAATAAGGAAATTGCCGAGCATCTGGTCATCAGTGTCAAAACGGTGGAATCCCACAAAAGCAATCTGATGGAAAAGCTTGGCCTGCGCACCAGACCGGAACTGGTGAAGTTTGCGATGAAAAAGGGGTTGTTGAACTTTGAGTAAGCCACGCAAAAACAGACTCAGCGGATTAGCCGACCAATCTGTTCAGCACCTACTCAGCGAAATTGACAATCACATTTCGGACAATGAATTCCGAAGCAAACTGAAAGGTTCACTACACCAGCTCGGCGACCTGAAGTTTGCACTGGATGAATCCTCGATCGTAGCGCTGACGAATCGTTTAGGTAAAATCCAATACGTGAACGATAAATTTTGCGAAATTTCACAATATAGCCGCGAAGAGCTCATTGGTCAGGATCACCGGATTATTAACTCGGGGTACCACGGTAAAACCTTTATGAAGACGTTATGGGATACCATCTCTGCTGGCAAGGTGTGGAATGGCGAGATTCGGAATCGTGCGAAAGACGGCAGTTATTACTGGGTGAATACCACGATTGTTCCTTTTCTCGATAACGATGGTGAGCCCTATCAGTATTTAGCTGTGCGAAGTGAGGTGACCAAGCTAAAACAAGTGGAAGCCGAGCTGCAACAGATGATGTCGCAAGTCATGAATATTCAGGAAGAAGAGCGACGGCGCATCTCTCGTGATCTCCATGACGGGATTGGACAAAGCTTGTTCTCTCTCGTAATTCAGATGGACCGTCTGCTGGCCGATCAAGCTAACCCGGGCGTTGAAGCGCTACGAAAACAGGTTACGGGTATTATGGAAGATGTACGCGGTATGGCTTGGGAACTGCGGCCGTCCGTGCTGGATGATCTGGGTGTCGTTCCTGCCATTCGAACCTATATTGAGAACTATAACCGCCATTACGGCATCGAGGTTACTTTCGAATGTAATTTGCGCAAGCGGCTCGCGATGAACAGGGAGATTGCCATCTATCGCATCATCCAGGAAGCCTTAACCAATGTAGCCAAATATGCTGACGTTGCCGAGGCACAAGTGACCTTAGAAGATACGGAAGAGCTCACGCTCGTTGTTATTGAAGACCAGGGTGCCGGATTTAACGACACCACTGCGGGGAATGGTGTGGGACTATTCAGCATGGAGGAACGTGCACGGGGGGCAGGCGGTACATTACGTGTATCATCAGAACCCGGCGAAGGAACTACGGTTACGCTACTACTGCCTAAGACAGTGAACTCATAATGGGTGATTCATCACCATCCAAATAAACATCTTAAAACTAGCAACAACTCTTAATCTCCTGAGAGAAGCATCCTTGCTGATACAAACTCATGAAGTAACTTGTCCTAACAAGGATGTACTGACTGCCCGCATAAAGCGAGCAGTCTTTTTCTTTCACAGATACGACAAAATGAAGGTGCTCCCTTAAATATTTTTAACAATCCCCCCAAAATCAGTTGACGTTAGTTACGTTTCGTCATTAAACTATGAATGCTGCATGTATTAAGCGTACATTCAATTACTCTTTAAATTCGGATACACATCATGCAACATATGAAAACGAAAAGGGTGATTCAAACATGTCTCACAAACGTTCCTCCAAAGGTGGAGAAATTCCGCAAATGTACAATCTGGACGAGATGGATCGCAAAATCATTGCCGCGCTCCATGAGAACAGCCGGATTTCCTATACAGACCTGGGTACACAGATCGGATTATCCCGCGTAGCCGTTCAAGCTCGCATCAATGCATTATCGGAAAAAGGAATCATTGAACGTTTCACCGTTGTCATTAACCCAGGCAAGGTGGGGCTACAGGTCTCTGCCTTTTTTAATGTCGATGTGGAACCGCGCTTCCTGGATGAAGTTGCAGAGATGCTGGATGATGAGCCAGCGGTGACCAGTCTCTATCATATGACAGGCCCAAGTACCCTGCATATGCACGGTATTTTTGCAGATATGGAAGAGATGGAGCAGTTCATACTGGAGAAACTCTACAAGAGGCCTGGCATCGTCAAAGTGGAATCACAACTGCTCTTAAAACGATATAAAAGCCGCATGGGCATGAGACTCTAGGAGGATATCAGCATGAGTTGGAAAGATTACAACGGTCTCGTGGTCGGCATGGTACGAACCGGAATTTTGGGATATGGCGGTGGCCCCTCGGTTATCCCGCTAATCCGTTATGAAGCCGTCACCCGGTACAAGTGGGTCAGCGACGATGAATTCGGCGAGATTCTGGCGATTGCCAACGCCTTGCCTGGACCTATCGCAACCAAAATGGCTGCTTATCTAGGCTATAAAACAAAGGGAGTTCTAGGCGCTATTGTGTCCGTACTCGCTCATATTTTGCCGACAAGCATCGCGATTATTGCTCTACTCGGTTCGATGTACGCACTGCGTGAATCCAAGATTGTAGCGGGTATGGTAGCAGCCGTGCGCCCTGTCATTTTTGTGATGCTTGGTATGATGGCCTATGAATTTGCGATGAAAGCCTGGAAAGGCTTGGGTAAGTGGTTTGCTATTTTATTCGGTGTGACTGCTTTTGCAGCATTACAGTTACTCAATATTCATCCGGGACTGGTGATTACGGTGTTCCTGGTCTATGGTTTCTTCCATTTCGGGCTGGTACAGCGTATAAAATCCAAAGGTAACTCCGACAAGGAGGTATCGTAGGATGCTTCAGACATGGTGGGAATTATTTTGGGGATTTTTTGTAGCGAACATCCTCGGATATGGAGGCGGCCCCGCTTCCATTCCATTGATGCAGGAAGAGATTGTGAATCATTACCACTGGATGACAACCGAGCAGTTCGGTGATGTACTGGCAATCGGTAATGCGCTCCCAGGCCCGATTGCCACGAAAATTGCTGCATTTGTCGGATATCACGTCGCAGGCTGGTTTGGTGCATTAATTGCCAGCTTCGCTACCATTGTACCGTCAGCAGTTGCACTTATTCTATTACTTCGTTTGTTGAACAAACACCGGACTTCACCTAAGGTAAAAGGCATGACTCTGCTTGTTCAACCGGTGATCGCTGTGCTCATGATTCTACTCACTTGGGAATTCGGCCAAGTATCCTCGGACTCCATCGGCATCTGGCAGACGCTGATTATTGCAGGCATCTCCCTCTGGGTCATGACCAAAACCAAGCTGCACCCGGCAATTCTTATTCTTATTGCTTTTGCCTATGGTGCTTTGGTACTGTCACATACGATGTGACCAGATTAGATCGATAATGTGAATTATGAATTTGAGAAAAGGTATGTTTTCAACTCTGCATGTTACTCAAAAAGGTGATATCAGCATAATGCTGATATCACCTTTTTGACATTTACTATTTCTGATCCGTTCTCCAACCTTACTTGCTTTCGACCACAACATTAACCTTTGTTTTGACACCTGCAAAGGAAACTGTAATGACTGCTTTACCTTTACCATTCGCTTGAATGATCCCATCTTTTACGGAAGCCACCGCGATGCGGGAAGATGTCCAAAGTGCTGGCTTGGACACATTGGCTTCACTTCCATCCAAATATGTTGCGGTAGCTGCTACCGTTGCTTTATCGCCAAGTTTCATCGTTAACGTGACTTTATCGGTCTGTAAATATTTCAATGTATCTACATCCAGCGCAATCGTAATCGTTTTGCTACCGTACTTCGCCGTTATTCTTGCTTTACCTGAGTTAAGTGCCTTCACTTTGCCTTTAGTTACTTGAGCCACTTTGTAACTGTTCGATTTCCACTCGGCTTTGTCTGTAACATCCCGTTCACTGCCATCACTCAAGGTAGCAATCAACTTCAAATCCACGGTTTCACCGGATTTCAGAGAAAGAGCCGGTTCAGATGCTTCAATCCGTGAAATGACATCAACTTCAACCTGAATTGTGACTTTCTGTGAGCCGTATTCGGCGGTGATATTAGCTTTACCACTGCTATTACCTGTGATTACACCTTTTTTCACATCGGCTACACGAGCATTGCTCGATTTCCAAGTCGCATCGGCTGTGACGTCTTTCGCATTACCGTCACCATCCGTACCTGTAAGGATAATGGCTTGAGTTTCTTTTGCCGACAGCACGACAAAGTTCACATCCGCTTCTAGTCCGCTTGCCATTCCTACTTCTACAGGCAGTGTCAATGTTTTCCCTTCGATTTTAGCAGTAATCGTCGCTTTGCCTGTAGCTACGCCCGTAATAACCCCTTTGCTGTCGATCTCAGCGATTTTATCGCTGCTGCTGCTCCACGTTGCATTGTCGGATACATCCTTGGAAGTTTCACCATATATGGCAAGCACTTTGGCAGAAGTGGTTCCGCCAACAGCAACGGTTGCTTTCTTTTTATCCATCTCGTACTTGTCAGGCACGTCTACGTTTACCGTAAATTTCACTGTTTTGCCGCCATATGCTGAGGTAATTGTAGCTGTACCCGACTTGTAGGCGATGAGTTCACCACCAGAGGATACATATACAATATCAGCATTGCTGGACGTCCATGTCGCTTTGGACGTAACGTCCTCCTTGCTAGCATCAATGTATTCGGCATTCGCAGTCAGTTGTTTCGTCTTCTTGTCACCATTAACGCTCATGGCAAGTTTGTCGGTAACATCTTTGATATCCAGATATCTCGCCGTATCCACATCAACAGCGATCTCTACCGTTTTACCACTGTATGCTGCCTTAATCGTTGTGGACCCTGCACTTACTGCTGTAATCTGGCCTTTGAACACCGTCGCCACCTTCTCATTGCTGGATGTCCACGTTGCCTGGTCCGTTACATTCACATCACTACTGTTTGGGTATGAAGCTGTAACGGCAACTATAGCCGTTTTGTTGGTATCACTTAAACGGAAGAAGATGCTCTGTTTCGCTACGCTCAGCTTGCTCGTCTGATCAACGTCTACATCTACGGATACCGACTTGGTGCCGTATTTGCCTGTAATTTTGGTGGAACCTGCTGAATAACCTGTAATATTGCCTTTCAGCACATCTGCAACCTTTTCGTTACTGGATGTCCATTCTGCAAGATTCGTTACATCCCTCGTGGTTCCGTCTGGATAAGTGGCTGTTAATTTCACACTTTCCTTTTGCTTCAGCAGCAGGTTAATCTGACTTTTGTCCACGTCTACACGTTTGACTACTTCCACACTGACGTCAACCGCTACACTCTGACTGCCCAGCTTGGCTGTAATCACTGCTGTTCCTGCGCTTTGACCTGTTACTTTGCCGTTGACGACGGTAGCAACTTTCTCATCGCTTGTCGACCATTCAGCACTGCTGGCCGCCTGCTCACTCGTTGAATTATCACTATATGTTGCAGTCAGCAAAATATCTTCGGTATCTCCGGTACGGAGATCAAGATTTTGCACATTTTTTGAAAGGGCTTTGACTTTTTTAGTCACTTTGATTTGAATAGACTGACTTTGCCCCTGATATGCCACTGTAACCGTAGCTGTACCTTCCTTTTTGGCTGTTATTGAACCATTATATGCAGATGCTACCGAAGCATCGCTGCTTGTCCAGGATGAACTGATCGTAACGTTAGCCGAGGTATTATCTGAATATACCCCCGTTACGGTAACCGACCCGGAATCGCCAACTTCGAGCGACATTTCATTTTTAGAAACCACAATTTTGGACAGTTCTTTCTCTGCCGCAGTGGCCAAGCCTACGTTGGAAATACTCAGTATCAACACCAGCATCATCACCATGTACTTGGTCAATCTTGGCTTTAACATTATTTCCCTCCGATTAATCGTCAATTTTTTCCTACTCTAATTAATGTCGGCAAGAACTTTCCAGATGTTTAGACTTTCAGGAAATTTTCAGGTAATTATATGGAAAATCAACCGAATATGTCATTTACAATCGGGGCCATGTGAACATGTGTTGGGAAAAGGCACTGATCTTTAAATCCTATTCATAACCATACTTACGGCGCATAACCTGACTATAAGGAGTATGGTCAGGTTTGAGAACAACATCAATTATCTGAATCGGAGGAAATCATCATGAATCAGTCATTTGATTACATTCATTATTGGGAGCAGACTTATTCTTCAGGTAAAACATCGGGCAGAGGTTCATATGGCGTGCTGGCTGAATTCAAAGCCGAGGTGGTCAATGCGTTAATCCAGCGCGAGGGTATTCATCGGGTCATCGAATTCGGCTGCGGGGATGGAAACCAGTTGAAATATATGAACTATGGTGAATACCTGGGCATGGATGTGGCGGGCTCGTCTATAAAACAATGCGCTTCGCTATACGCCAGCGACCCTTCCAAAAGCTTCATGGTGTATACACCTGGCCTGTGGGTCAATCGCGGTTTTCTCCAAGCGGATCTAACCGTGTGCCTGGATGTGCTGTATCATATTACAGATGAAACGGATTTTCGGGCTACGCTAAGTGATGTTCTCCATGCCTCGACTCAATGGGTAGTGCTGTATACAAGGCTGAAGGAGCGAGGAAATACTGGCGTGCAGACCATACAAGATCGGAATCTGTTCCACTATTTATTTGATTATCCCGAATTCAAAGTGCATGAGATCATTCGCCAGAGATATCCCGAGCAGTCCTCTGCTGACTTTGTCATTCTGAGACGTTCGCCAGCGAAGTAAATCTATATCTGAAAAAAACGAAAATAGAACCAGCCTGTGTAGGCGGTTCTATTTCTTGCTTCTGTTAACTAGGATCACTTTACTCGCCATTCGTATGCGTTATGAGGCTTATTTAAACTTCAACGGTTCTGTAAACTATCTGGAGTATATTCCCCTGTCCATCCTCTACAATTCCGCCTGCAGACACGATATGTGTCGGAAATGACATTTAGGAATCTCCTCTTCTTAGTTAAAATAACCCCTCGTTTCCACGCAGCTTCGCGAGCGCCTCCATATAAAAGTAATCGCCGTAAATAATCGGAACATTAATTCCCCGTCCTTCCGGGTAATGCACCGTTCCCTGCATAATCAACCCTTCTTCCGCTACAGATTCAGCAGGGCTGTAGCGCTCATACAAGCCGCGGACGATGCACTCTCCCGCGGCAGCGTAGATTTGCCCGCGTGGCGACAGCTTCGCGAGCTCAAGTAGGCCGCTCGCGGCAATCGCCGCAGCGGACGAGTCCCACGCCGCCTGATGCTCCGCAGGCGCGCGGAAATCCCACACCGGCACGATGTCTTCGCCAAGCATGGCGAGGAAGAAATCGGCCGCCCGCTCCGCTGTCTCCAGATATCGGGCTTCGCCCGTATACCGGAAAGACAGCGCAAACCCGTGCAACGCCCAGGCGGTTCCCCGCGCCCAGGCGGACCCGGGAGCATGGCCTTGGCCGCCATGCTCCCGCAGCTTCTGCCCCGTGTGTGGATCAAACTCCACCACGTGGCAGATGGACCCGTCTGCGCGTACGAATTCACGCGCCACGGTGTCCGCATGCGTTTCCGCCAGCCATCGGAAGCGAGGATCGCCGCTCTGCTCGGATGCCCAGTAGAGCAGCGGCAGGTTCATCATGCTGTCGATGATGGCAACGCCGCGCGTGTCCATCACCGACGAGCCGAAGTTCCATGCGCGGATGAACTCACCGCGCACGTGAAAGCGGGCAGCGAGCAGATTCGCGGCAAGCATGCCGCGGCGGCGCCCATCCTCGCTGCCCATCTGGCGATAGCTGGCTACGCCACTAAGCAGCCAGATGAAACCCAGATCGTGATCCACCAGGTCTGGATCACTCAGACAATCTTCGAGCTGTCGCTCACAGCTAGCGGCGATATGCCGCAGATCCGCGGCCGCTTCATGCCGCGGATCATCCCGGTATACTAGCCACAACAGTCCGGGCCAGAAACCGGCTGTCCACCATTCCGGATCATTTTTGTCGTACACACCCTGCGGTGAAATATGAGGAAAGGTATCCTGGATTCGTTTCGCATTTCGAATCGTCTTGTGAACCCCTTGCTGCCATGCTTCCTCCAGCCATGTTGCGGATGTTGAGGTATTCATGATCATGTCCTCCTGTTCCTATGTGAGATCGCGTCCCAATCGAATAGTGAATGTCAGTTGCTGTGCATCGTAAACTTCCATCCGCGCTTGCTTGAGCAGCCCGTTGCGTGAAGCCACTTCCTGTGGATTCAGCTGAATCACAGCTTTTACATCTTGAATTGTCGATTCAACGTATGCTCCCAGGTACGTTGTGCGCACACTGCGCTCCGTATAGGTAATCATAGCCTGCTCCCGACCATCGCTAAACATCAGTGGAATCACAGCTCCCACCGCCTCAATCTCACCCTCAAATATATACGTCACCACCAGTTCATCTGCTCGTTGCACATAACGGGTAATGATAGATCGCATCCCAGGTAAAGGCCCCGTCCAGGTAATTTCAAAATCATTCTCCGTTGTATTCAACATGGCTTTCTCAGCAGTGCTCTTCACAATATTTGAACCAACTGCTGACACGGTTTCTTGTAGCTCATGATCCGCCGAACTCTCACCCATCCGGGTCGCCATTTTAAATATGATTGAACCGCCACCGTGTGCCGGATCAATTCCCGCATCACGGTCATACTCACTACCCGATGGTATGCCCTCGGCCAGACTATGCCACACCCCATCCGTTGTCTTCCAAGCGGGGCAATAACTCAAAGGCTGCACAACACCTTCAGCAAATTCCGTAAATCCTGCCTGTATGTGA
The DNA here is from genome assembly GCF_023714295.1 of Paenibacillus polysaccharolyticus. Classification (GTDB taxonomy): domain Bacteria; phylum Bacillota; class Bacilli; order Paenibacillales; family Paenibacillaceae; genus Paenibacillus; species Paenibacillus polysaccharolyticus_A. The sequence goes on along the minus strand of NZ_JAMAUN010000009.1, from coordinate 40,938 downwards.
CTGGCTGCGGACGGGCCTATTAATCCCGGCAGACCTGCCTGTTGCACTCGTACCAGCCCCGGAATCGTATACGGGTCATTCAGCGCAGTGTGCAAAACCAACTGCTGGCCTGGCACAGAGGCCAGCACGGTTTCGAACCAGCCATCCGTCTGTAGTACCCTGTTTCCAATCTCGGAAGGGAGATAGGATAGCACAATCCCCTCATCTGAAGCACGAAGACAGGCATGTGCCAGCGCGGCTGCCGTCCACAGATTGTAACAGGTGTGATTGGTGTATACTTCATAACCGTGACGTTTCTCAGGCGCATATTCGTTGCGTACAATCTTCAAACGTCCATCCGGCATCAACCAGCGCTCTACGGCTTCAAAACAACGATTTTCCGCTCGTGCAAACGCCCCGGCCATCACCGAGTCCCCGGCCTGCATCGCCAGCTTGGCGTGTACCGAGCAAACATATGCCGCCGCTGCTTCATTCCATTGGTGCTGGGAGCTGCGACCACGCGGCGGTATTTCTCCCAGCGGAGACAACATCAGCAGTGAGCTGAACGCACCATGATTCAGCTTCTCTCGTAATGCATCTGCGGCTGCCCCTTCATAACCTCCATCAAGTATCACTTCAAGATGATAGCGGGTAGCGATATCATAGGAAAACGGACAATTCGGCCGATCCAGCGGACCGTCCTGATACAGACCGAGCGGAGTAAAGCGTGGCAGATGGTATGCTTCCAGATAACGATCCATCCACGTTGTACCCTCAATCGCAAGATGTTCGCTCCATCGCAGATACTCACCCGAGATCATAATGGCATTCCAGTTAATCATGCGATTGGCATTATTCATCTTACTCATCGTAAATACATAATCGTTCTCCGGATCAATCGTCCGAAGTGCCTCGGCCCAGATGGCGGCCTGATCGGGTAGATGAGACTTTAGCAACATGTATGCCCGCATCATCAGTACAGGAAAAAAATCCGGATGATTGTCCGGCGCACTGCCGCTTACCACCGCATCAATGCTATGGGACAGAGCTGCCGATGCGGAATCGAGCAGCTCCATGTGCCCTGCATCCACCAGTACTGCAGCTGCCATAGCGTAGGCTGGGGTAGAATAGTACCGTTCCATGCCTGAGTACGGATCGATAATCGCACCGTTATTATCCTGATATTTCGTGTAAGCGCACACAATTCGTTTCACGAGTGCCAGCTTACGCTCCCTTTTCCAGCCATCTGCCGGTGCAGAGCCTGATTCAGCTGCTAATGTGCGATACCTTTCAAGTTCATTTTTCCATGGATATGTCGCTGTGGCTGTATAACGACTCACGCGGACTCACCTCGGTTTCTCCTTGATGGGGTTCAACAATAAAATCAACCTGACATACAATCTCTAGCGGAGCATCGTTGGCGGTTTCGGCATATTCAACTCGTTCATCCTCGCTCTTTGCCGCTGTAACTTCGTTCCCTTTCCAAACAAGTGATGTACGATAAAATGTAACAGGGACCTGATCGTGATCCACGGTATGCACAGCTTCTGTCTGCACCCGCCACAGGACAGCATCATAGTTCATGTACAGATTAGCCTGCGAAGCCTGCCACCGAAGTCTGCCTTCCTTTTCCATTGTCGGACCTACCCGGCTTATCCAGCGCTCAACGACTTGTGATTCAACATATGACTCGTTCAACGAAGCCTTTGCAGTATCCGCTTCTGTGTCCATCTTCCATTGGAATCTGTCTATAATCCGCAAGGTCGCCATATCTACATGCACACCCGGATCAGAAGGATTCCCCGTACTACAACAACTGCCGCCTCTTTCCTTAACTTCCATAGTCCCATTCATTCCAACATAATCTTGTCCAGCCTTCCAGCTCAGATGGCGTGTATACCTGTGCAATGCTGCTTCGGGATATGCCTGCGTCAGGTCGAACAAGGCCTGCATTTCACTTCCATCCGGCTCAAGCCTGAATTCCAGCAACTCGGCTTCAGCCTTTCTACCCGAACGCTGCTCGCAACCTCCGATCAGGGGCACGTTATGCCCGGCGGATGAGATATGCAGTAACTGCTCACGCCCTGGAGCAAAATACGCCTGAGTGTACAACCCTGCTCCAGGGTCACACAGTATATTTTCACCACCGCAATGGATAATCACTTGTCCCAGATCATTATGATTATGGGGTTCATCATTATGACCGCCTTTAAACGAACATGCCACCTGAACCCACTCCCGGTCTGAACACCGTCTGCTTGTCTCTCCTTGTACATTCGGCGGCATATGAAGGGCATGTTTAGCAACCATCCATTCCAGCTGTTGAAAAATAAACCCTCCATTCGCCTGCTCAGCCGCTTCTCGATGTATACGTTTATATACCTCCGGATCGCTCCACATCAAGTTCCGTAACAGATGTGCCCAGCGACGACAAGGATCTTCTGTCAGCCGAGGAATCCGCAGAGGCAAATCCACTTTCATTCCGAAACGTACAGCTAAAAGAGACAGGAGCCCCGAAGGTATCTCCTCATGCTCCGAGCTATCCGAATAATTGATAAATGTACCGCCCGACAGATGGATTCGTAGTGGAAATGCCGCTATCGCGGCTATTTTGGAACCTTCCAGCAAGTCCAACGCTCCCTCGGTGTAGTCCCGTAACATTTCGGCATAATAGACGAAATAACCGAAGCCATACACCCAGTACCCAATCCCTTCAGCACAACCGCCGTCCTCGCCATACCCGCTCAAGAATGCCTTCATACAGTTGATCGTCTGCCTGGTGGACTCCAGCAGCATCGCCTGATCCTCCAGCAATAACAGAGCAGCCATGCCGCAACATCCCCCACAGACAGCAGACCAGTTGTGATCGGCTATCTGCCAGTGATATGCCCTCTTTTCCCTGTATAACGGCGTAAAGATACGTCTCTCCGCCTCTTTACGTATCCGTTCAACAACCAGAGCATCGAGATGATGACGATGAAGTATCACAATCTCCGCAAGCATATGTACCGTCTCTGCCGCGAAGAGGTCGATATTGCCTGCTACCTGCTCCGCCTCTCCCGTTCCCAGATGTGCCGGAAGACACCACGTATATTCATCACATATCGCCCACAACATCTCTTCGAGAGCATGAACCATATGAGGGGTGCCAGCATCGAGAGCAAGCATGGCAACGGCTGCTAATCTACCGCGCCTTTCGAAGTATACCTGCTCGTAGGCTTTGCGTTCTCCCGCCCTGCCGAACTGTCGAAACAGTTGGAATGTCAGAAGAGGTAGCGGTTCTCTTAATGCTTGCTCTCCATACCTTCGTAAATCGGTGAGCATCTCAGCCAACTCGGGCCGGAACAATCTTTCCCGAAGTTCATCAGCCTTGAATCCTGCACCCTCTTGAACATGATTCCGATTGTTAATGTTAAGAAACACTTGCTGGATCTGCTCTTCGTCTGGCCAGTCGAGTACCTCAGATTCATCTAGAGCGTATCTTACACGCATTTCATGATGTTCGTTTCCGATTTCGTGATTAGAGCCTTGCAAAGGATTCACCACGCTTCACTAATGGAATTTAAGATAAGCTACACAATAGCAAGTGGAGATTGCTGCACCACAGACAACCACTGACGGGCAATTAGCTCATGACCTGCCGCAGTAGGATGAACGCCATCCCATAACCAGTATGAAGCATCGGCTTGCTCCAATGCCGCATTGAACGTTTGCTGTAGCGGGACCCACACCGCCCCGAAGTGCTCGGCCATTTCCCGAACCTGTTGCTGGTATTCGGCCATAAACTTCTCCCAGCCCTCCCATTTGTCCAGCGTTGCCCCCGTCTTTAGAATGAAAGGCTCCATCAGGACAAGTCCAGTCTCCGGTATAACTTCCCGTGTTTCCTCAAGCAAGTGACGATACGCCCGGGCAAAACGATCTGTATATCCTCTTGGTTCATCATTCATGAAACGCCAAGCATCGTTGACCCCAATCAGGATACTGATCAGATCCGGTTTCAGACTATATGTGTCTTCATTCCAGCGTGCATACAGATCGGATGCCCGATTTCCGCTAATGCCTCGGTTATAGAACGTCTTTTGCTTACTCGCCAGCTCCATGCCTAGTCTGCTTGAGATCAAATACGCGTACCCATGACCGAGGACATGATTCAGATCCTCATCACGTGATCTTCCTCCGTCGGTAATGGAATCCCCTTGAAACAAAATCGTCGATGGACTTGGTTTCATCTTAGACATCGTTCCTTTCGCTCAAAATAAATGATGAAATTCTAATGATTTATCCATGGCCATAATAGACTACTTCATGCCGCTTTCTCCATCTTATCCCTTTTAGGTTCATTAGAAAATAGCGTTTTCATCACGATCCCGTCATTCTATCCCATGAGGTAACGTAGTATCATCATCGATACAATACCAACCAGCACCGTACCAAGCAGACTGCGTGTCCAGATGGCTACAGCCACTGTCGGCAATGCTGCCCATAAGGCGGCATTTTCTGTAATCGGCACCAGTCGATTGCCTGACATAAACAACTCCTGACCAATAAGTGAGGCCATGACGGCAACAGGCACATATTCGAGCCAGCGCATCAGCCACACCGGAATCTGTATTTTACTGAAGAGCATAAGCGGCAATACCCGGGGGACAAACGTGAGTAGTGCCGAGCCCATAATAATCCAGAATACATCCCATCTTACTTCCATCGTTCCATAAACACTCCCATCGTTGCTGCAACCACTGCCGCTATGATAATACTCAGACTACCTAGTGAAGCCATGCTTGCTAATATGACACACACGACCGCAATGATTGCTACATTGATATGTATTTTTTTGCTTTTGCGATGTACCAACTGAAGCACGATTAGACCGATAAACATCGCTGGCAACGCATAATCCAGTCCAAACCGATCCGGGTTCGTGATCCAGCGTCCAAAGTACGCTCCCGCCATGTTCGCAACAAACCAGTTTAAATATGCCGTAATATTCAGACCGTGCATCCAGCGCTCACTGAGCGTTTTTCTGCCGATTGCACGTGTCATCGCCACACCGAATGACTCATCCGTAAGCAGTGAGCCAATCCACATATTTTTAAGCGGTGTCAGATGTCTGAAATACGGAGATACGGCTGCGCTAAGCAACAGATGACGCAGATTCACAAAAAATATAGTGAAGATGATCGCTAATGCCGATCCATTGGAAGCCAGCATCCCTGCTGCAATGAACTGGGCAGAACCTGCATACAAAATCAGGCTCAACAATGCGGTTTCGGCAAAACTGAGACCTGCAGTCATCTCGATGACCCCCGCTGCAAATCCAATACTTAAGTATCCAAGCAGGGTAGGCACACAATCTCGAACCCCCTGCATAAATGTTGCTTTATCCTGGATTTCCACACTTTTTTCATGTGCAGATAATCTTGGTGCACTTTCATTCAACTCTCGCACAACTCCTCTCTAATTTTAATCACTGTCAGCCGATATATATCGATACATACCATTCTGGGTCACAGACTTTGAGTAATGAATACAGAATTGGTTTGCATTAACTTAGAAATATACCATATTTTATGTCAGTTCGGGAGAGTTGACAGGGGGAGAATGTACTATGAAGAAAGTGAAGCAGCCAAAGGGGAAACGAACGTTACAGATGAGAGAGAAACTGATACTTTCATTTGCTATCGTGCTGCTGATCCCGACGATCAGTTTAGGCATCATTTCATTCCAGACAGCGGCTACCAAGGTCGAAGAAAAAATGTTTGAGAATGCCAACAGTAGCGTGAGTGTACTGAATCAGACCATTGACCAGATTATTGGGGCTACACGTAAAAATGTAGACTTCCTGGCAAGTCAGCTGGATGCTGGTAATGTGGGTCCGGTTCAAGGGGACGAAACGAAAACGATTCGTACCTTACTTGATGCTTACAAAGATACCCACAATGACGTGGAACTTGCTTCCGTCGGAACGGATAAAGGTGTCTATATCAACTCCCCAGTCACCGCTGTAAACAAGCCGGGATATGATCCCCGTGAACGTCCTTGGTTTAAAGCTGCTTCGGAGAACAAAGACGTGCCAACTGTAATTACACCTTACATCTCAAGCAATACAGGTAACGTGGTTGCTTCGGTCGCTCAGACGACCGGTGACGGTCATGGTGTTGTTTCGGTCAGTCTGTCCCTTGAAGCTCTTTCCCAGACGGTAAACTCCACGAAAATCGGGCAAAGAGGATATATCTATATTATCGATAATGCGAATAAAATCATCGTGCATCCAACCGAAAAACCAGGTACCGAAGGCACGATGGAGCCCTATAAACAAATTTTTGACCAAAAAAATGGCGATCTGCAGTATACGTTGAACGGAAAAAGTGAGCATGCTTTCTTCGTAACTAATGAAACGACAGGCTGGACAGTCGTCGGTGTTATTGATAACGACGAAGTTACGGAAACCGTTCGTCCAATCCTGTACACTACCCTGATTGTTATTGCGATTGCTGTAGTTGTCAGCTCCATCATTATTTTCTGGATTGTACAAGCCATTACGAAACCGCTCAATCGCCTTGTCAAAGCCTCCAACGAAATCAGCGATGGAAATCTGACCATTGAGGTTGCTGTGCACGGTCAGGATGAATTTGGCAAACTCAGCAACAGCTTTAACAAAATGAGTCAATCTTTACGAACAGTCATTCAGGATGTGCGTAATACAGCTGACGAGCTTACAACATCTTCTACACAGCTTGCCATCAATTCGTCCGAGACAACCAAAGCTACGGAGCAAGTGGCCCTTATTACAGAACAGTCAGCAGCTGGCATTGAAAAGCAGGCAAACAGCCTGAAACATACCGCACAACAGATGAATGAACTTGCCGGAGGGGTTGGACAAGTAACGAACAGTACACAGCAAGTGTCCGAAGCCGCGATGCAAGCAAGCGAACTCGCGCAACAAGGGAACTCGACGATTAAAACGGCTGTATCGGAGATGAGCTCCATCCAGCATTTCGTACAAGGGATCGCTGAGACGGCCACAAGACTGGATCAGCATTCCAGCTCCATCGGTGAGATGGTCTCTGTCATTACGGATATCGCAGCCCAAACCAACCTGCTTGCGCTGAATGCTTCCATTGAAGCAGCTCGTGCAGGCGAGCATGGACGTGGATTCTCCGTTGTAGCAAGTGAAGTTCGCAAACTGGCCGAGCAGTCCAGCGAATCCGGTCAGAAGATTGTAGAGATGGTCGCATCCATTCAACAAGAAATCTCCAGAGCGAACGAGAATGTTCGTCTGGGACAAAAAGATGTAGACAGCGGCATCCGAGCTGTACAATTTGCCGATGATGCATTTGTGCAGATTAGCGAGGCCGTTGGGGTGGTCAATCAGCAGCTTGAAAATATCGCAGCGGCATCAGAAGAGATGTCTGCCAGCACAGCAGAAGTGGTGCAGTCTATCGACCACATTCATACCATCTCGGAAACCAATGCCGATGGCACAGAGAATATCTCCGCTGCAACGGAAGAGCAAGTGGCGTCCATGCAGGAAATCTCATCCTCTGCCGATTCCCTTGCGCATCTGGCTAATAAGCTGCAGAAGCTGGTGGAGCAATTCAAGCTGTAATGGACAACCAATGCAAATCTTTCGCCATCTAGCGAATATATTAGAGCACATCACCACAAAAAATCCCTTTGCTGATTTAACGGCAAAGGGATTTTTTATGGGATAGTCATACATACTCACTACTTACTTCTTGTTGCTTGCTTACTTGCTTATTACTATGGCTAAATCTCAATATTCCGCCCAGATGTGACTGCCCTGCATCGCCTGATCTAGCTGGATAATTTTTTAACGATTCTCAGGGAAGCTTATTTAGTAAAAATAAAGAGAAAATGGACGGATATCGTGTGTTTCAGTGAAATAAGGTTTCTGGTAATCGTTACATTTCCAGAAAACCAGTCATGTATTATGATATTTAATGAAGCGCAAAATCTACTAAAGACGGTCCTAATCCATCTATCGGTTACATGAATCGGGATCGTCTTTTGTAATCGAAGTCCTTCAGCACCTCTTTGGTTGTTGACAATAACTGAACGTTCATTTAATATAGGCTCGTGAGACATAAAAGATGAAAAATGAACCAAGCTAATTCGATTTCACAATCCGGTTGAATAATGACGTTAAAAATAGCTAAACGGCTAATCTTGTGAATGTAAATAAACTACAATTTAAAAGGAATTTGAGCTCATATTCTACTGAGCTGGTGATGCCATTAGTCAATAATGGCATTTATCCTTCTATTAATTAAATAAACATTCATTTAATTAATAGTCTGGAAGTGAATATAGAACGACGTTCATAATAGCCAAAATGACTTCCTCATCGTTTAAATCTATGCATATGTAGAGGACATTAAAATTAGGAATAAGCATTTCCCTCTAACGAGAGTCGGCTTTTTAAAGAAAGGATGGCAGCAATGAAGGTGATTTTATATGGTGTAACGGGTATGATGGGTCAGTCAGCATTAAGAGAAAGTTTACGCGATCCAGAGGTGGAACAAATATTAGCGATTGTACGTAAACCAACAACTAACCAACATGTCAAATATCAAGAAATTGTGTTACCGGATATTTCTGATCTCTCCTCAATTCAGGAAAAAGTGACGGGATATGATGCATGCCTTTATTTAATTGGTGTTTCATCAGCTGATGTGTCAGAGGCTGACTATATCCATATCACCTATGAAATGACAATAAAAGTAGCCTCTCAATTAATCAGACTCAATCCTGATATGAAAATGATTTATATTACGGGAATGGGAGCAGATAGTACGGAGCAAGGAAAAAAAATGTGGGCTCGCATAGAAGGAAAAACGGAAAATGCGTTACTTCGCCTGCCTTTCAAAGGAGCGTATATGTTACGCCCGTTAGTTATTTTACCTATGCATGGTGTTCGTTCAAAAGTAACACTTCATCGTATCCTATACAATATATTAAAACCTTTGAATCCGTTGTTAAAACGAATGAAATCAGTTATAACATCTGAACAATTAGGTCAGGTTATTTTACATTTAGCCAAAACAGGAACAACAAAAGAAGTGTTGGAGAAAGAACAGTTAAAAGAAATGGCGTTATCGATTCAAAGATAAGATGTATTAGAAACTTAGCACACAAAAAACCGTTGCCGTTGACAATAACCGAACGTTCATTTAATATAAATTCATGAGACATAAAGATGAAAAAAAGAACCAAGCTATTTTCGATTCTACAATCCAGTTGATTAATGAAGTTGGATTCTCCGATCTCTCCATGTCAAAAATAGCGAAGCGAGCTAACCTTTCTCCTGCTACTATTTATACTTATTACGAAAATAAAGAAGATTTGCTAGTCAAACTGTATCTGGATGTAAAGGAAAAGTTGAGCAGAAGTATGTTGCATGGTATTCATGAAGAATTGGATACTAAAGAAATCTGCTATATCTTCATGAAGAACTCATTAGAATTCATGATGGAAAACAAAGATTGGTTTCTTTTCTTAGAACAGTTTACAGCATCACCATTTATGAACAAGTTATGTATGGCTGATACTGCTCCCATGTTTGAAAACTTGTACCGTTATTTTGAACGAGGGATTAGCAATGGCTCTTTAAAAAATGCGAAAGCGGAGTTAATTATCTCATATTGTTATTTCCCTATTGTTCAGCTTGCAAAGGAATATTATGAAGGTATATACACTACAATTGAAAAGGAATTTGAGCTCATATTTTCACTGAGCTGGGATGCCATTAGTCAATAATGGCATTTATTATATTTTTTAATTAAACGATCATTCATTTAATTAATAATAAGAAAGTTAATATAGAAAGAACGTTGAAGTTCTTAATATCCACAGTGATTCTAACGAGAGTCCGTTTTTTCAAAGAAAGGATGGTAGCAATGAAGGTGATTATATATGGTGTAACAGGTATGATCGGTCAGTTAGCATTAAGAGAAAGTTTACGCGATCCAGAGGTTGAACATGTATTAGCAATTGTACGTAAACCAACAACCAACCAACATGAGAAATATCAAGAAATAGTGTTACCAGATATTTCGGATCTTTCTCAAATTCAGGATAAAGTAACGGGATATGATGCTTGTTTTTATTTAATTGGTGTTAGATCAGCTGGTATGTCAGAGGCTGACTATATTCATATCACCTATGAATTGACGATAAAAGCAGCCTCTCAATTAGTCAAACTTAATCCCGATATGAAAATGATTTATATTACGGGAATGGGAGTAGATAGTACGGAGCAAGGACCAGAACTATGGGCCCGTGTGGAAGGAAAAACGGAAAATGCGTTACTTCGCCTACCTTTCAAAGGAGCATATATGTTACGCCCATTAGTTATTTTACCCATGCACGGTATTCGTTCAAAAACAGCACTTTATCGTATCCTATCCAATGTATTAAAACCTTTGCATCCGTTGCTAAAACGAATGAAGTGGGCTATAACATCTGAACAATTGGGTCAGGTTATTGTACATTTAGCCAAAATCGGAACAACTAAAGAAGTGGTAGAAAATGAAAAGATAAAAGAAATGGCGTTATCCATTCAAAAATAAGATGTGTTAGAAAATTGAACTAACGAAGGCCCTATTGGATTGCATCTGTTATGCTAATCTGCCCGTTAGGTGCTAATCGCCTGGTCATGAAGCAGAAGAATCTAGTTATTTTCCAATATTAATATGTTAAGTTTGTAGTGTTCAATACTGAAAGTGAACTCTATTTACCTACTAATTCGATGGTTTTGGCTCCCCGTGGTATCCACGATCTCCGTAAGGCTCCAGCTTCTCAAACCAGCTTTCCAGACATTTGGCCAGCGCATCCTTCGGATCGGCGTAGGGATTGTCATCCTTTTTCATGACTTCTAATACCTCAATCGTAAATGCACTCTCACCGTATTCATTCCACTCTGCCTGCAAACGTCGATTCAGATGGCTTCCCATCTGCAGCATAAATTGCTGCCCATTAATGGTCTTCAGATTAGGCGTGCTGTCGATATACACTTTGCCGTTTCGCTCATTCCGAATTTGATAAACGCCTGCTTCTGTTTTGACTTCTTTGGCTTGCTCTTGTAACTCTTTGCGTCGGTTCATGCTTTTCTCTCCTTTACCTGCTCTTTCTTCTGGAACTTGCTGTTCCATGGTTAGGGATTCAGCTGAGTTATCTGTTAATTTGGCTGATGATCCTTTCGGCTGTTTCCCGTCCCCTCTACCGTTACCTTGTTCCTCTGCTACACTACCCAGCCAGTACTGGCTTCCATCCTCCTTTCGCTCTAACAGACCGTAATCCACCAGATATCTCCGAATCTCAACATAGTCAGCATGTACCTTCTCCAAGAGTGTGTTCACTTGTTTTTCGGTGTACTGACGCCGGGGTTCAAAACGTTTGGCAACCTCTGTGAGCACGATATACTTATGTTTTTGCTGCATATGGAACGTAGTCATTGGGCCGCTTATACCTTCGGGAAAATAGTTGCGCAGCACACGTTCCCGTTCCTCTTCCGATATTTCAAAGGAATGCTGATGAATCGTATGACCTTGTTTCATAATCGGCGACACCCATGTTGCCGGAGCATGCAGGTCTTTATTTTTCAACAGTTCCATTAACGCCAGAAATATTTTGGCCTGCCTCTCCTTTTCCTTCAAAACGAATCGATGGTTTCGAATGGTAGACGCACTGCCGATGCCCAGAGCCTGCTGCACTTCTGCATCCTTTTTCCCTTCATAGAACTGGGCCAGCAGACCTCGCTGTACATCCGACAATCCGGTCACACTTTTATCCAGCTCCAGCAAATATTCAAATACCGACCCGTGAACCTTCTCAATATGAACACCCATGTAACGAACCGCATCATAGAGCACACCTTCGTCAGGGTAAACAATTCCCGGTTCTGTTGTAAAACCGCAACAAATACAGGAATAGGCCATTCCTTCCTCCACATATCCGCGTTTGATCTCTTCCAGAGAGGCTGTCTGCAATCTTGAATCCGAGGCTTTCATCCTTCGCCGTCCTTTCTATCAATCATCTAATGTATTTTGATTTGTGAGTTATTTGGAGTTCCAAGTTAATTCTGTATTGATTCATAAGGGGAATTAATTCAAATCAATCAAAATTAGTTTATTTGTTTGTTTATTTATAGATATAATATAATTATGTTTGTTTATTGTCAAACTAACGAGATAGATTAGATATCTCAATCATAATCCAATCTCCTGCAAAAAAAGAAAAAAGACTGCCGGTTCAATTACCCCGACAGCCTTCATACCCGCGTTCATACTCCCTCAGTTACAATTTGAATCGTTCAATCATGCTCTGCAGATCCTCTGCCATGCGAGACAAGGCCGCTGAAGATGCCGCAACCTCCTCCATTGTAGCAAGCTGCTCCTGAGCAGCCGCCGATCCATCCTCGGTTCCCGCAGCAATCCGGTTAGAGAGAACCATCGTTTCGTTTACAGCTTTGTTCACATGTCCCATCCCTTGATCGATCTGACGGGAAGCTGCAGCCGCCTCTTCGGCCTGAGCTGCAACAGTTTGAACCGCATCACGAATCGTCTTGAAAACTTCTCCAGCCTCTGCGATCATTTGCGAGCTTCTCATCATACCTTCACCTGTGCGTGCGAAGGTAGACTGAACAGCATGAGTCTTCTCATGCATCTCGCGCATAAGCTCATTGATCCGCTCTGCCGAAGCACCTGAGCTGTTCGCAAGCATTTTCACTTCGTTAGCAACCACGGCAAATCCCAGGCCATGCTCGCCCGCTCTCGAAGCCTCGATGGAAGCATTCAATGCCAGAATGTTCGTCTGCTTGGCAATGGCTGTAATCTCCGCTACAATCTCCAGAATTTCATCATTTTTCGCTCGCAGATCTTCGATAACATCCTCCACAGCCTTGCTCTCATCGTTCACTTGCTTTATATGGGATACGGCCTCCTGCATCGTGACCATACCTGCTTCCGATTTGGAGGATGCTTCAATCGCAATACGCTCTGCGTCTCCGGCTCTTGCAGAAATCTCCTTCACGCCAAGCGACATCTCACCGACAAGCTGCTCTGTCGCTGCAAGACTTTCATTCTGCATCGTTGTTCCTGCAGCTGCATCTTGCATTAACTCGGCCACCTGCTCTGTTGCTTTGGAGGTCTGCTCGGAGCTTGCCATCAACTCTTCGGATGACGCTGCCAGTTGACTAGATGTATCATGCACCTCGCCCAGGACATTACGCAGCGAAGTTGTCATCATATCAAAACTATCACCAAGCTGACCGAACTCATCCTTGCGCCGCAGGCCTACGCGAACCGTCAGGTCTCCCGCACTTACTTGAGATGCCGCTTGCGTTAGCTGCTGCAGCGGACGATGAATGCTACGGATAATAAAGATCAACAACACAATACCTACAATAATTGCTACGCCTACAAGTGTAATCGCACGAATCATAATCGGTTGCACGGACTCTGCCGCTTCGGAGGGAATCATCTCGCCGACAATTTTCCAGCCCGTGGCCGTATTTGTGTAAAATACAGCTTCCATCGGTTGACCATCATATGTATAATTCACGGTTCCCCGATCTTTCGTATACATTTCGTTAATGTAACTTTGATCAGACTGAGTACCGGATTCAATCTTGTAATGAAACAAAAATTTCCCGCCATTATCCAGCATATACAGTTTGCCTGCTTTGCCAATATGAATCTGGTCTACCGTCTCCTTCAAATGATTCAAGCTTACATTGGCTCCAAAAACACCTTGCCCGTCTGCTAGCTTGGCGGCCGCTGTCACCACCCATTCCCCTGTCGTAGAAGACTGGTAAGTATCCGAGATGACTGGCTCCGATTGTGACATCGCCATTTTGTACCATGGACGTTCACGAGGATCATAAATCTGGTTTCCCGCATCAGGGGATTTCATCCAGCTTCCATCCTCCGCTCCAGCCGTAAGTACACCTAGTTCCTTATGGTTTTTGGACATCCGATCCATCTGAGCTTGAAGCGCAGGGCTCTTATTAATAATATCCTCGGAAGTAATTCCTGCTGCCATCTGTGCAGCATTGTCCTTCTCCATAATGAGCATCTGATCGATCTGCAGACTAAGCATTTCCGTTTTGGCCTCCGCAGAACGAGTAATCTCCATTCTAACCTGATCTGCTGCCTTAAGATAAGCAAGCCATCCTACACTAAGGCTGGGTACAATCAGGAATAAAAGAAATGCGGCAATCAGCCGCTTTTTTACCGTTAACGTAAACCATAATTGAAACCTTCCCTTCATTTTATGCCCTGTTTGAGGCTTTTTTTGAAGCCTTTTTTGAAGCCCTTTTCTCATTATCTATCTATCTCCCATCATTAAGATCAACTCTTTTTATCGGAAAGTTCACCGCGAAACATTATGCGTCTATATTAAAAAATCGTATTTTTAAGTGATCTGATTCTGTTACTTAGGTATACTCTCCTTTTGACCCCCTTGTTGGGATCGTTTACAATATTTATATAATGGTTTAATAAGAAACACTTGGAAGGAGAGGGCTCAAATCTTAGGCAAGCTTCACAAGCAACAATCTGTATCCAGTCGTCGCTATTCATCCACGCTGCGTATTTTACTCGCATTCATTCTATGTGCAGGTCCGATATTCGGGCTATCTAACAACACCACTGTTTCTGCAACGCAGACTACACAAGCCGTGCATATTGAAGTTAACGGGGAACCGCAACTCTGGAACAACGCTCCGCTTATCCTAAAAGGTACAACATTCGTTCCCTTACGAGATGTAGTCCAATCTGTTAAAGGGATTTTGAAGTGGGATGCCCGTACCAAAACGGCGACCATTACCGTTGGCAGAGATAAGCTGGTGCATCAAGCAGGCAGTAAGTCGATTAAAGTAAACCAGGTTTCTCTGGCCTCTCCGGTGAATTCACGTACCATTAACGGCACATTAATGATTCCTGTCCGTACTCTGGCGAATGCTCTGAAGGCCGATATCCAAGTCCAGCGAACGTCTTCGGGCCAGATGAATGTTGGCATAATGACTGATCAGGTCAGTGTGCTAAATCCTGAGGTAGCTAGCGTAGACACCTATCTGCGCGAGATCAACTATCCGGGGATGGCTCTGATTGCTCGGGACGGCGAAATTTTGCTGAAACAGGGGTATGGTCTTGCGGACGAACAGACCATGAATCGTCCGGATCAGAAGATGCGTATTGCCTCCTTGAGCAAATCATTCACTGCGGCTTCCATCTTGAGTTTGGCAGAATCAGGCAAGTTGGATGTTCAAGATCCGATCTCCACCTACATTTCCGGCATCCCCAAGGGAGATCAGATTACCCTGCATATGTTACTGTCCCAAACGTCGGGTCTGCCGTCGGCCTTCGGTCGCGGGGAAGGCGATACACTTGAAAAAACGGTAGAAGAGATTCGCCACAAAACGTTGAAGTTCGAACCCGGCAGTGCCTACCTATACAGCAATAGCGGTTATGTATTGCTCGCGTACGTTGTGGAACAGGTATCTGGCATGAGCTATGCTGACTATGTACAACAAACCATTCTGGGTCCGCTCGGTATGAAAGACTCCGGAGAAGCATCCCGCAAAGTACATACGAACAGCGGCTTTGTTCAGCAAGGAAAAGGATGGGTACCTGCACCTTACTATGTTTCACAATCCGGGTCAGGCACGATCTATTCGACCGTGGATGATCTGCTGAAATGGGACCGTTCACTTTACACTGACCAGATCCTAAGTCAGGAAACGATTGAAACGATGTATGAGCCTTATTCCAATAAAAATTATGGTTATGCCTGGATTCTCAAGGAAAACGGAACAAAACGCACCGTCTTCCACAATGGAAGCGGCGGTGGGTTTTCCACAGCATTTTCACGCAATCTATCCGATGATATCACCATTATCCTGCTCGGTAATCATGCAGGCATGGATATGACCACACTGCTAAGTGATATAGAAACAAGAACGGCCAAATCCTTGCAATTATGACGGTCGCTTGAAGCATCATACGGAGCCGCACGAAGCCACCAATTCAGCGAGGATAGAAGTTTGTGGTTTGTGTGTGCTTTTTGTGGTTTGTGCCTTGTGGTGCGTGCCTGTGGCGTTTTGGTTAGTGGTTGGTGCTCTGATTGGTGTTGGCGGTTCGGGGCTAGAGTAGGTTGAGGTCAAGGAGTAGCTGAGATTGGGTTGCGGGTTGATTGGGGTTAGAGTTAGGTAAAATTGAAGATTACGGTTTGGGGTGAGGTCTGGGTTGGCTACACATTCTTCACCCACCCCCTGTTTATTCTAACGATCTCAGATGAGCTTATTTGAGCGATAATCACCCTTCAGAAATTGTAACGATCACCAGTAACCTTATTTCTCTAAAAACATATGCTCAACGCCCAATTTCGTATCTATTTCTCTAAATAAGCTTTCCTGTGATCGTTAGAATATAAAACCGGCTAATATCACCCAAATAACGTTTCTGGAGATCGTTAGATTTTAGAACCCACGAAAATGAACCAAATATCAACAGGCGTGGTCACTAGAACCGGTTACGGTTTGGGTTATCCCATTAATAATGCTTTCTGCATGTACAATAATAAGAGTATGCAACACGCAAAGGGACGAAGCATGAACAGCCTCGTCCCTTTTGTTATTCTCATACATCGTTTGTTATTCCGGCTATGTGACGAGACACCAGCTCATCCCTCATATCCTTAAAGGTTCAGTTTCAGCTACGTCAAGTCCCGTCAGATTTCGTCATATATAGAATTGCATCTATTTAATCAATCGTGACAGGAAGCTCGCCCTTGAACGGGATCTGTCCCATCATCGCTTTCGCTGCACTACTCATCGCGAGAGGCCGACTCTCATATGCCGCGATATAAGTCTGCACATCCGGCAACTTCTGTAGGTCGTACGGACTGCGAAGTGCGGTTACAGCCAGCGGTTTGCCAAGTTGCTGAAGCCAGCCGATCAACCGGCATTGCGGGTCACCGAAAGGGCTACCTGCATTATAAGTGCCGATCACAATCTGCCTAACGTCCACCGCTTCTGCGGCTTGAAGCAAACGAGCCGAGGATATCGCAATTTTATCCGCCGCTACCCTCATATCCACCACTTCCAGACCTTGAGCTGACAAAGCTGCTCCGAGCGTTGCCCCTCCATCCAACTGTTCATCCGCAATACTTGTCACTTCTGCGGCAACCGTAATGACAAGTGTTCGCTCTTGTTTTAGCGGCAACATATGCTGTGCATCCCGAATTAATGTAATGCTCTTCTCACTGATTCGCCGAGCTACCTCCTGATGCGGTGGACTATTACGTTGAAACGGATCGGCAACTGGCTGATTTACATTCATGGAATTCATGGAATTGTGAACAACCGCCGGGGTCGCATGGATATCATCCACACCAGATATCCCGCTCATACTGACAGACATCTCCACTGCCGTGTTGCTCTCCAGCCCCATCTCCACATTCATCAGCCCACGCTTCATTTTATATGTCAGCAGACGTTTAACAGATTCATCAATCCGCCGCTCACTGATACGTCCACTTTTCACCGCATTCATCAATGCTTCAAAAGCTTCCACCTGTAACTGTGCCGTATGACTGATCAGTACCATATCTGCTCCAGCTTCAACCGCCATCACTGCCGCATCGACCGTGCCGTAGTGAGTCGCGATCGCCTTCATCTCCATACAGTCGGTCAAGATCATACCCTCATATCCAAGCTCCTTACGCAGCAGTCCGGTCAAAACAGAATGGGATAATGTCACCGGCAGACGTTCTGGCTCCAGTGCCGGAAAATAGATGTGAGCAGACATCATTGCGTCTACACCCTCTGCAATGGCTGCACGAAATGGCACAAGCTCTACCTGATCCACCCTTGTTCTGTCATGTGTAATCACAGGAAGATCCAGATGGGAATCCGTATCCGTATCTCCATGGCCGGGAAAATGTTTGGCGGTTGCAGCTATACCCGCTTGCTGAAATCCAGCAATGGATGCCGCACCGAAGTCAGCTACCTTTTCCGCGGATTCCCCGAAGGAACGCACGCCAATGACCGGGTTGCTCGCATTGTTGTTCACGTCGAGTACGGGTGCAAAATTCATGTTGATGCCCATCGATTGTAACTCCGCTCCACTGATCCGTGCCGCTGCATGAGCATCTTGCACCGATCCGGCCGCAGCAATGGCCATCTGTCCAGGCATAAGTGCAATCCCCTCTGTAATTCGAGCCACCATGCCGCCTTCCTGGTCAATAGCAATCCAGAGAGGTACATTGCCACTTGCTTGCGCAATGTTCTGCAAACCGCCGGATAGCCGCTCTACCTGCTCAAGCGAAACCACATTCCTTGCAAAATAAACGATACCGCCAATCGGGTAATCTCCAAGCAGCTTCTCTATCCCGCCTTCCGGCTCTGTTCCATGAAATCCGCATAACAGCATCTGCCCGATCTTATCCCTTAAGCTCATCTGTCCGATTCTTTGCTTCACCCTGTCCTTCAAGCTACGCATTAGCATTACGTCTCCTCCTCCCATGAACCTCAGGACCCTCGTGCCAAAGAGCAGCATCCCTCTGTCACGCTACTCTTCATTCATCCCTATCTGCCCATTAAGCCCGTCATTCATTGTATAGCAAATAGGGTCTGCGGCGTTCCTGCCACACCTTCTCCTGTTCACGCCAAGCTGCCATTAAACGAAATAAACTACTACCGTCTCCAATGATCTCGCGAACCTCTCTCCCTCCAGTAAGTAAGTCAATAAAATATCGGGAGCCCTTACGCGGAGGTTCAAGCCACTTGAACTGTTCGGGATATTGAACGGCTATCTCATGCAAAAGCAACAATCCTGTTTCAACGGAACGGAATTGCTTTTCTTCTGTGACAAACAGCCTTACACCTCCACATCGTTCTCCTGCATGTTTGGAAAAGGCCGGTGTCATATACACCGGGTGGAAATGCACCCCGTCCAATCCATGAGACCGCATCGCATCTGCCAGCTGTTGGCCATCGATCCACGGGGCACCCAGCCATTCAAATGGCCTTGTCGTGCCTCGACCTTCCGATACATTCGTACCTTCCAACAGGCACATTCCCGCATAAGAACGCACGGTATCTACCGTTGGCATATTAGGCGAAGGCATCATCCAAGGCAGCCCCGTCTCCGTAAAAGTCATGCTTCGCCGCCAGCCCTCCATCGCTATGACGTCTAACTCACAGGGCACATGATGCTCGGCGTTGACAAGCAAAGCCAGTTCCCCCATCGTCATCCCGGTACGAATGGATGTAGCCCAGGCTCCTACGAAGGATTCAAACCCGGCCTGGAGTAAACCACCCTCCACCTCCATACCGCCAAGCGGATTGGGTCGATCCAGCACTAATAGACGTTTTCCCGACTCGCCACAAGCCTCCATCATCTCAATTAACGTCGAAGCATACGTATAATACCTTACACCCACATCCTGAATATCAAAAAGAACCGTATCCACGTCAGCCAGCATGTATGGCTGCGGCTTTTTATGTATACCGTACAAGCTGTATACCGGAATGCCATAACGGGAGTGTTCCGAGTCTGGAAAAGGAATACCTGCCTGCAGCTCTCCGGACAGCCCATGCTCACATGCAAACAAAGCCGTCAACTTGACATCCACTAAGCTTGCACATACATCCACCGTAGAGACAAAGTCTGCTGTGATGCCCGTCGGATTCGTCACCAAACCGATTCGTGCGTCACCAGTTAACCAGGGATGTGAAGCTCCCTCAGCCAGCACATCCGCTCCTGTTTTCACCCTCATGATACATGACCTTCGCTTACCCAACCGGCTTGCTGATGATCATTACCACGAGACAATACAGGCTCCTCTTCAGGTTCAATAAGATTACTTGTGGCCTTATGCTGATAGATGGCAAACATACCTGCAAACAACGCTCCGAATCCCACAACCGTCATCATAAGCAGCGCGCTAAGGCACACCACTTGGAAGCAGGCCGCAATCGTATACCCCGGATAACGGAAGAACAACTTCACACTCTCTCCCATCGCCTGCAGGAAGCCCATTCCTTTTTGCAACATAAGCTGCCAAGTGTAGAACTGTGAGATGAACGCCAAGATGACAAAAAACGTCTGAAACATGCCTACTGCCATGCCCGTCATGTTGCCATTCCCTCCGTAATACCACCAGGTTGACCAGAGGATGAAACCGAGCAGTGCGAACAACAGCCCCGTCACACCGCCCGGAAGCAGCCCCCTCAACGTACCTTCCCCTATATCACGCAGCGCGTTTCGGCGCTCTTTCCGCTCCAACCGATGATGCACTGCGTAACAGACACCGAACAAGAGCGGCATATAGATGATGGCAAGTAGCAGCACGGCCACCGGTATCGGCGCAAACATGAGAATCGGAATGAGCAGCACGGAGCTGCCCGCACTGAACAGCGCCACCGGAATAATATCCCGGTAGATCTCTACCCCTGACTTGACCACCACTTCGCTCAGTTTACGCATAAAAGCTCTCCTCCCTGTAATTTGTGAAAGCCGTTATTCGTTAAGAGTTTGATTACGCTCTCCATCATGACGGATCTTCTATTCCCGTCCGATCGCCATCTCCGTCTCCGGGTCAAAAAAATGCGCTTTGCGCATATCTAGCACAAAGGTCTTATCCATACCCACATATGCATGGGTCTCAGGATGAACCTTGGCTGTTACCGTCCGGCTCCCCAGATGGAAGTAGATCAGATTTTCCGACCCCAGATGCTCTACCACCTGAACACGTGCCTGGAGCATATGATCTTGAGGAATATTGGGTGCCACATCGTCACCAAAAATATGCTCTGGACGCAGTCCGAGGATGACTCGTTTGCCCTGATAGCTGTTTAAGCGCTCTAGCACATCCGCTGGTAACGTGAACGATGTACCCTCCACCTTCACTTGCGTACCTTCGATGTGAGCATCAATGAAGTTCATTGCAGGCGAGCCGATGAAACCAGCCACAAACATATTGCGCGGGCTGGCATAGAGCTCTTTCGGTGATGCGACCTGTTGAATATCCCCATGATTCATCACTACAATGCGCTCCCCAAGGGTCATAGCCTCGACCTGATCATGTGTAACATAAACAATCGTCGCGCCCAGCCTTTTATGCAATTCCCCAAGCTCTACACGCATCTGAACACGTAGCTTGGCATCCAGATTTGAGAGCGGCTCATCGAACAGAAAGACCTGCGGATCACGCACAATCGCGCGTCCGACAGCAACACGCTGGCGCTGCCCTCCGGACAATTCACGAGGCTTACGTTCCAGCATAGCTTCCAGGCCAAGGATTGAAGCAGCATTCTGTACTTGCTCATCGATATAGGCTTTGGGTTTCTTCAGATTTTTCAGACCAAAGGACAGATTCTCCCGAATGGTCATATGTGGATATAAGGCATAATCCTGAAAGACCATCGCGATATCCCGATCCTTGGGATGCAGATCATTCACAATCCGATTCCCGATGACGATGTCCCCACTGGTCTGTTTCTCAAGCCCTGCGATCATTCGCAGTGAGGTTGTTTTACCGCATCCCGAAGGCCCAACAAACACGACAAATTCCTTATCTTCTATTACAAAGTCCGAACCGGCGACTGCCGTGAACGTTCCTTTATGGTCGTCTTTGAACTCTTTGCGCACTTGGCGAAACTCCACGCGTGCCATAGGTTAATCCCCCTTTACATTATCACCTGCTGTACTTACACATGTTGCATGGTTATCCCTTCACGGCTCCAATCGTAATGCCCTGCAAGAAGTAACGTTGCAATGAGAAGAAAAGAATGATCATCGGCAACGCACCAATTGTGGCTCCAGCCATCATGGCACCGAAGTCGGTGGATTCAGCAAAAACAAAGGATGCGAGTCCAACCTGCACCGTGCGCATCTCATTCGAATTGGTGATCAGGAAAGGCCAGAAAAATTCATTCCATGAGGCGACAAAAGTGAAAATCGCCAGCACCGCGATGCCTGGCTTTGCCATGGGCAGAATCACTTTCCAGAAGATGCCGAACTCACTGCATGCATCAATTCGAGCGGCGTGAATGAGGGAAGTCGGCAGGGTGGACATAAATTGTTTCATAAGAAAGATATTGCCTACACTGACTGCTGTGGGAAGAATAATCGCTGTGTACGTGTCCCCCAGGTCAAACACGTTGACCATCAAAATGTAGAGCGGAATCAGCGTCACCTGTGCAGGAATCATCATCGTTCCAAGCAACACCCAGAATACGGCCTGACTGCCCGGAAATTTTAATTTAGCAAACGCATATCCTGCCAGCGAAGCAAAGAACACGTTGGTGACCGTCAATATAACGGAGATCAGTAACGAGTTATAGAGCCAGCGCCATGCATCCGTTTTGGCAAAAAAACGTTCATACGGCGACATGGACAACTGCTCGGGTATCATCTGTGGCTTAAACGAAGCTGACATCGTTGTGTCCTGCACCGATCCGACGAGCATCCAGTACATCGGAATAATCGTAATCAGTGCCCAGCCAGCGAGCAAAACAGACGCTATAACAAGCAACATCTTTTTTCGTGTTGAATTCATACGTGTAATCACCCCCGGATGCCTAATGAAAGCCCTAATTAATACTCGATATCACTGGAGAAATATTTGAATTGAATCACGGAGATGACAATAATGATGACTGCCAGTACAAAGGATTGTGCCGAGGCTAATCCAAACTCGTAAAACTTAAAGGCCGTCTCATAGATTAAATAAGCAATCGTAGTGGTCGCAAAGTTTGGCCCGCCTTGGGTCATCAGGTATACAGAAATAAATACCTGAAAGGACGTAATGACTCCAGTCACAAGCAAGTAGAGCGTCGTTGGTTTCAAAAGGGGCCATGTAATCTTGCTGAATTTTGTCCATCCGCTCGCATGATCGATATCGGCAGCCTCGTACAGCGATTTCGGGATACCTCCCATAGCTGCAAGATACAGAATGATGCCTGCACCGTGGGAACCAAGCCAATTCATCAAGATTAGAGAAAAGAGGGCTGTCCCTGACTGGCCAAGCCAGATGACCGGGTCAAGGCCGAAAAAGCCCAGGAAGCGATTGAGTAGTCCCGAATCCGTCGGGTCAAAAATGGCAAGCCACACGATCGAGATCGTCACTCCCGATGCTACCGCAGGTAGATAAAGTGTGGCCTTGAAGAACGTCTGCCATTTGCTTTTCATCTGGAAGATAAAATACGAGAGCACAAATGTAATCAGGATGTTGACGGGTACTGTTCCAAGTGTAAAAATGACGGTATTTTTAATCGATTTCCAGAAGGTTTCGTCCTTCACCAGACGTTCGTAATTGTCCAATCCCACCCACGTGGAGTTCATGATGTTGTATTTCTGAAAGCTCATAACAAGAGCTGTTAATACGGGGTACATTGTAAAAACGAGAAACAGCAGGACAGGCGCCAAAATAAACAAATACGCCCACCCGTAATCTCGCCAGAACCGGACAACCCGGGAATGCCGGGGTGCAGGCTCCGGCGCAAGGGCGGTCTGCATGGCGAATCCTCCTCTCCGAATCAAAGTATCACTGCGAAGTTATTTATTGCCCGAACATCTGCTGACCTTTGCCTTTGAAGTCTTCCGCAATCTGCTCCGGGGTTTTCTCACCCGAGAACAGCGCCTGAATGTTTGGTTTCACAACCTGTTCCTTGAATTGCTTTTGCTGTGATGCTTTGTCAATGTCCAGCTTGAGCACGACCGGCATCGCGATGTGTTTGGCCATTTCTCTGGCTGCATCCAGATTTACCTGCTGTCCCAGCTCCTTGCCTTTGAATAAGTCCGCTTGCGATTGTCTGACAAAAGGAAGAGCCAGCTCATTAGCCGAGTTCCCTGCTTTGGCACCACTAAGCGCCTCCATTACAAGAAAAGTATTTTTGGCATGCTGCTCGCCCTTGTCTTTCTTCTGTTTGAAGGCCACATAACCCTCGCCGCCCATCGTTGTTGCCGCAGGCTGATTATCATTGTGCGGTACGGGCAGCAATACAAAATCAATCTTTTCACCCTGCACCTTGCCATCGTCAATATCTTTGTTGCGGTTCTGAATCATGACATCATAATAAGGAATCGCCTTCGAGATGATTGCCGTTTCACCGGCATAGAACATGTCCGTCCGCTTCGCCGGAGCAAGTGCTGCCGTTTCCTTAGGCATATAACCCTGATCCATCAAATTTTTGATAAAAGAGAGCGTGTCCAGAATCCGTCCATCGTTCCACTGGAACTTTCCGGTTTCGTCCAACACATCAATCATGCCGTTGTTACGGGACAACATTTCAATAAAATCAAGCGAAGTACCATCTGTCACCAAAGCATATTGTTTACTTCCGTTATCCAGCGTTTTCGCCAACTTGGCCGCGGCTTCGTTGAACTCGGACCAGGTCCAGCCATTCTTCTGGATGGTCTTCCAATCAATGCCCGCTTCATCGAGAATACGTTTGTTACCGCCCCAGGCCCACTGGAATTGATAGAGAGGCAGCCCATACTGCTTGCCTTGAATCTGTCCGAGCTCCAGTGTGCCAGGCAAATAGTCATCCTTGATCTCAGGTGTTAGATAACTGTCCAGCTCCAGCGCAAGTCCGGTATTCACATATGTACCGTCCACACTATGGAAGTACAGATCAGGCGGATTTCCCGCGTTTAAAGCGACATCAAATTTCTTGGGCCCCTCAGCCCAGGAGAGCATTTCCGTTTTCACCGTAATATTCGGGTGTTCCTTATTAAAATCAGCAATTAAGTCCTTCAATTCATCCTCGTATGTGCCATGAACCGGGTATGTCCATACCGTAACCGTATCATTCGCACCTGGATCATTCGAATCTGCTCCACCACTGTTGCCACAGGCTGTGATCCAGACCATCAATAACACCATTGCCAAAACAAGACCCTTCCTTTTCATACCCTTCATCTCCTTTTGCATGTCGTCTTCTCTTGTCCTACGCCCATTATGAATGTCTATTGCTGGTGCCCTTCTGTTACCTTTCCCTTTCGTAACCCTCTGTTCACAGCTTGGCACAGAGCCGAAATCTACACCTCCTTGGAGATCGACCTGTTCGGCAAGGTCTAGTTCTACTAATGAAACTTTAACGTTAATTAATGTAACATCAATCGTATCGATTCCTTCCAAAATTGTGGATTGAATTCATTATATGAGGTGTAAAATAAAAATTCAACAATAAATTTATTTATAAAATTTAATTTTACTTTTTCGTTTTAAGCCTCTATACTATGAAAAAAAGAAAATAAGCCCTAACGAGGTGAGCACGCTTGCGAGTATACGTAGGAATTGATGGAGGCGGTACCAAAACTGATGCAGCAATCATTTCTGAATCTGGGGACATTCTGGCAACAGCGCGCGGCGGTGCAACGAATCCACATAGTGTGCCGCCTCACGAAGCTATAAAGGAGTTATTTCATCTCTTAGATGTTCTATTTTCATCCGATGTAGATTTTTCGTCTAGTTGTGAGAGTATATGTCTCGGTATGTCAGGTATAGCTGAAGATCAGGAGCGACAGTGGATCACCGCTCACGTTAATGACTATATGAAAAGCAAAAAAAACACGGCTGATTCCATTCATGTAAACTGTACGATCCATGTTGTCACGGAGGGAGAAATCGCGCTAATGGCCTCGCTTGGGCAACCGCACGGTTTGCTTGCCATTTCAGGAACCGGCTCAATCATCTATGGAATCACACCGGCACGTAAAGTGAACCGGGCAGGCGGGTGGGGACATCTACTCGGAGATGAGGGGAGCGGTTATCGAATTGGACAGCGCGCACTGCAAAGCGTTATGAAGAGTCATGATGGCGTTTTGCCTACAACCATTTTGACATCACTCGTATTGCAGGAGTTGCAAGTCAAGCATCCACCGGAAATAAAGTACGTGGTATACCAAGCGGACTGGAACAAATCAAGTATGGCTTCCATAGCTCGCCTGACAATAGAAGCCGCTGCTGAAGGGGATGAGGTAGCACGTGTCCTTCTGATGGATGAGGCACAGCAACTGGCCGATACCGCTAAAGCGCTCATACGCCAACATGTTTCTTTCGCCACGGCTCCTATGGCACTTTCCGGTTCCATCTTTCGCTACTCTTCCCTGTTTCGAAATACATTCCTTCAACATCTTGCCGAAGTGCACGATCAACAACAGGTTGTCTGCTCGGAAAATGCTCCTGTCCCGGCAGTCGGTGCGGCACAATTAGCAAGACTACAATGCCACATCGATAAATCATTCTAAACAAAAAGGAGGGCTTACGGATGAATCATACCCTTAACTCATTAGTAACGGAACAGCCTAACCCACAGACAGATGATATGGATCAACTGCCTTCAGGCGAAATTATGGAACTCATCAATCGGGAAGATCGCCGCATAGCTGAGCTTATTCAGCCACTAATTCCAGTCATTGCTCAAGCCGCAGACCACATCGTAGCCAGCTTTCAATCGGGAGGAAGACTGTTTTATGTAGGTGCAGGTACAAGCGGCAGGCTGGGTATTCTCGATGCATCGGAATGTCCCCCTACGTATGGTACTCCACCTTCTATGGTGCAGGGCATTATTGCAGGCGGGTTTCGGGCAGTTAAAGATCCGGTAGAAGGCGCAGAAGATAGTGAGGAAGCCGGGGGAATGGATTTGAAGCAGCACGGACTACGCGCCAACGATGTTGTCGTTGGTATTGCAGCAAGTGGACGCACCCCTTATGTGCTTGGAGCCATGAATTATGCCAGGCAGCTTGGTGCTGTAGTCATCGGGTTGAGCAATAATGCAGGTACACCTATGAGAGCAATCTCGGATGTGAGTATTGAAGCGGTTATGGGACCAGAGGTTGTGATGGGGTCGACTCGCATGAAAGCCGGCACCGCCCAGAAAATGATTCTGAACATGCTGACGACCACAGCGATGATCCGTTTAGGTAAGGTATATCGAAATTTCATGGTGGATCTGAATCCGTCCAACGAAAAGCTTGTACACCGGGCAAAACGCATGATCCAGCTTGCGACTGGAGCGCAGGAAAACGAAATTGAACAAGCCTTCACCGCAGCAAATGGACATGTAAAAACAGCGATTGTGATGCTGATGGCGGATGTCGATGCAGACGAAGCCGGGCGTCGGCTAGAGAATGCAGATGGTTTTGTACGTCATGCGATTGCCGGATCAGGCTGATCGGGACGGCACCTGGTTTGTATTAAAGAAGTTGTGATAAAGAAGCTCAGGCAGGCAGCAAGTCATTTGGTACATATAGGCGAGCTTTCCCGGCGCTGAGAGATGGTTATTTACATGAGAGAAGCCTTGCCTGCCCGGTTGGCTTCTCTATTTCTGTTTTTCCTAGCGTACAATTGTATTTCCTCATCAAAAAAATCCCTGGTACATGTAACTGTACGGGATTCTCCACGTTTCTATGTTCTAAACACATCATAATCTCGTTGCTCATTTATGCTCCTGAATCGCTTGTCTGCTCTTCTCCAGGTACTGCACCGACTGATTATAATCCCGGCTGGCAATAGCCAAATAAAGAATATCAATGACGTTAAGCTGTGCAATGCGTGAAGAGGTAGCTCCACTGCGAATATCGCTCTCCATCGACGTAATCATAAGAGGAACATCCGCAAGACTGCTCAGCGTGTTACTGCCCCACTTGGTAATGCTGATTGTTCCTGCACCACCTTCACGGGCATGCTTCAAACAGGAAATCACATTGGAGGTCTCGCCTGAATAAGAGATACAGACCACAACATCGTCCTCACGCAACGTCGTCGCAGACGAAATCTGCATATGTGGATCGGCGAACGAAAAGCTGGTTCGGTTAATTCGCATAAACTTGTAATGTGCATCCAATGCGATCAAATTAGACGCCCCCACGCCGTAGAAAAAAATGCGATTGGCTCCATTCAACATGTTAACCGCCTGATCTACAAGCCTTGGTTCCAAAATATGAACCGTGTCCTTGATCGATTGAATATTGTTTGTAGACACATGTTGAATGATACTCTCGATGGAGTCTTTAGGACGAATCTCTGTATATTGAAACTGCTCATTGGTCTGTAAATCCCCCGCTATCTTGAGCTTCAGCTCCTGAAAACCGGTTACACCCAGGGATTTGCACAACCGGATAATAGCGGCCGGACTGCCTCCGCTTCGTTCAGACAGTTGCGCAACGGACGACTGCACTGTCTCTTGGGGGTGTTCCAGAATGTAAGCTCCGATCTTTCGTTCTGACGGAGTCAGATCATCCAGTAATGCGCGTAAACGTACAAGTCCACCTTTCATACCTTCCATCCGCTCCTCCTCTCCGTACTGTTATCTGTACAAGCATTTTATCTTATATTTATGGCCACGTCTAACGGGAGACACAGCTTACCTTGGCAATTCAATGGCCACTACAGAGTCAGATGTCCCGAAATAACAGCGTATGCCGCACCTGTTACACGAGGAAGTGTATTGGTTCTGCCCATCAAAGCCTCATGTCCAAGCAGCGCAAACCCCATCGCTTCCCTGGCATCATCTGGAACACCGTAATCTGCTGTACGCTCCAGACGTATGGATTCTGGAAGTCTTAGCCGAATCATCTTCATTAATGTGTCATTGGACGTTCCCCCGCCGCAGGTAAGCATTGCCGAGATTGACGTCTTGGGCAGCACAAAATCCTCAACGGCCCGTACAATTGTTTCTGCTGTAAGCCAAGTTGCGGAAGCTAACAGATCTTCCAGTGACAGATCATGCAATGCCGCAAATTCCATAAGTCGTTTGGCATAATCTGCACCATAAACTTCACGTCCGGTACTCTTGGGCGGTTGTCGACGAAAGTACTCATCATTCAAGCAGTATGCCGCCAGCTCGGGGTGCACGGTTCCCTGCGCTGCTATACTTCCATTAGGATCGTAATGCTGCTTCCCTTCGGTAGCATGACGAACCAGTGCATCTATCACCATATTCCCTGGTCCTGTGTCAAAAGCCGAAACCTCCGTCTCGGATGATCCTGACGGAAGCACAGTCACATTGCCGATCCCGCCAATGTTCTGCACCAGACGTCCTTCCGTAACACTACGGAACATTAATGCATCCGCATAGGGCGTGAGCGGAGCACCTTCCCCGCCTGCAGCCATATCACGTGCACGCAGATTACCAATAACGGGCAGCCCGGTGCGCTCTCTTACTACGGCACACTCGCCGATTTGCAGTGTAGAGCTTACTTTCATACTGCCGGTACCCAATGGGCTTGGAAACGCAGAAGGCACCGGTGCATGCCAGATTGTCTGCCCATGCATGCTGATTACATCGACTTGGCTGCTTGAGACACCAGCGGATTGCAGCAGCTCCTGTACACTCTGTGCGTACCATTCGGATACACCGAAATGGGCTGTTGTCAGCTCATCAACACGAGCTGTTTCGGGAGAACATAAGCGAATCAACTTCTCTCTGAGCTCATTCGTATATGGTGTACAGACAAAATCAATAAGATCAAGCCGTTGCATTGCTCCGCTCTCATCGGTTTGAATATGTACCAGTGCCGCATCCGTTCCATCCAGCGACGTTCCAGACATCAATCCAATCACCAGGTGCTCCCGTTTAGAACGGTACTTTGCCCACATCGGGTAACTGCTGATATCTCCTCGTGTGTCCATACGTATGCCAACCTCCCTAGACCGGATGCTCCACCTGCCCCGTCCTGTCCATATTTCAATCAGTATATGATACAAAATTTCACAAGTCAATTATAACGTGAAATTTAATTACACACCCATACACTTCTTTTATCTCGCACTCCATATTTCTTATATCTGCTCTTTCTACTACATAGACGAAACGCTACAAATAATCGAGTACGTTGAAAATAAGAATAAGTCCAGCTATGCACATAACCCACGAGAGCATAGAGTCTGAATGTTCAACCAGCTTACGATGCAACTTCTCCAAGTGGTATTGAATGAATGACCCGATCCAAGTATACAGCAGATAGATCAGCACAGACGGCATAATCATCAAAATATTGTAACTGATTAGTATCGGCAACCACTCCAACCATGAGAGCCCCTTACTCGTCATGAGACCTACTGCACCGAAATATGGTAAGGCTGTGCCTGCTTCCAGCAAAAACGTTGTAGACCCCATTAAGACTACTCCCACAGTACCAGTAGAGCGTAAAGAATGGATTCGATTATTTTTTCGAGAATTGGGTTTAATCCAGAAACTTACCACAAACAACAACGCACCAATGATAAATATCGACCAACTTGCAATCTTGTTATGGAAAAAGGAACTCAAATAATCTTGTACAAACTCCATCCCCAGCATAAGTATACAGCCAAGGAGAAAGTATAGTACCGTAACGGTCAGCAAATACACAGCCAATCGCGAACCGAATTGTCTTTGCCCCAACGCCATCAAATAGACGGTTACCCCCAGAAGTGTTGGGCTTAACATATCCAGAAATGCGAGACCTCCAACATAGAGCAACATTTCAGCATTCATTCAGCTGTTTCACCTTCGTTGGTTATAAAAATGTCATAGGCCGCCTCCATATAATCTAAAAGTTCAGGCTCCAAGGGGTAAAAGCCAAGCTCTTCGGAAACTTCAGCCGATTTCCTCGCCTCCCATAGTTTGTTTAAAAAATCACCCTGCCCTGCGAAGTCCTCTCGTTGCTTCTCCATCATTCGCCTGATAATGTTCTGTACTTTCTCATGTTTAGGCGGTTCATGCATATGACTCTTAAGCTGCCCAAGCAGTGCAATCCACTCCAGCGAATGGGGGTCGTTTGCTCGCATCCGTGGTAACTTCCGCCACATCATCATTTCATCATGACTAAATAATTCCTCTCTTAAAGAAGGCCGCTTGGCTACTTTGGGTTTGGAGAGTTGAATCAGCTTTTCGATCGCTTCATGCTGATCTCCCTGCTCCAGCACTAAGCTGTGCAACATCTCCCTGATCGATACCTCCATTGATTTCAGCCGTTGTTGCTCTTCTAAAATGTAATCCAGCTGATTACGCAAAGAATGCTCCCAATTCCAAGACGCATCCGATAACATCTCCTGGATATCTTTGAGCGCATAACCCAAATCTTTGAGAAACTGAATCTGCTGAAGCTTCTTTAGATCATTCTCTACATACAAACGGTGACCACCATCAGTCTTAGAGGATGGCTTTAAAAGACCGATTGAATCATAATACCGCAGTGTTCTTACAGTAATATCCGTCTTACGTGCAAGTTCATTAATATGAATATACAACGTTCATTCACCTCTCAGGCATCCTGTACAATTCGCTCAGGTATCTTTGTTTTTCCGTTCTCCAGACCACACATATTTCAGAAGATAACCAGCACCTAACCCGATTAATACACCTGGAAATACATAATCCATGGTTAGTCCGATGCCTGCCCCGATGATAACACAACTGTATATGAGGACATCCCCAGTTTTCATGTTCGCACCTCCTTCTATTTGCAAAACAAGACCTTTTTGATTTGTGACTATTATATAAAATGACGTAACGTCAGCTTCAACTCCTAATCATTACGCAAAAAAACTTGATCCTTACGTAACGTCATCTCGTACGATGGATGAACACACCCTGTTCCTAATCCATTTCTTATTACGAGGTGATTTAATGAAAAAAGTTTGGCCTGTATGGCTTTGTATGCTTCTCATTCTGGTATCCTGCAATCCGCCTCATGCCCCTTTTACAGACAATCAGACCATGCCGCTTGGTACAGCTAAAGTCATTTCTATTGATAATGGCAGTACTCCCGTAACCATAGAAACCATATCCGACCTTGATTCGTTGGAAGTGTCCAGTACTGCTCCTGATCGTAAACCTGCTTTCACAATAGAACGAAGCCAGCAACACATTCGAATCGCAGCCAACAATCATCTGTTTCGCATCTTTAACTTGGCCAATAAGCCCGTCATGGTCGTCAAAATCCCTCTACATTATAAGGGGAGTCTGCAGATCAACAGTTCGTCCGGAAGCGTAAACATCATTCGGCCTCAGAATAGTCTGGTAGTGGATGGAACTAGCGGCTCCATTGAACTGACCGCAGACCGTATTGTTTCAGATATTCGCCTTGCCTCCACCAGTGGTAAGATATCGCTAAGGATCGCGGAGCCTGTACCTGATGTAAGTTGGACACTCGAATCCCGTAGCGGAAGGCGTTCTTTTGCTCTTGAATGGCGGCAGATGAACGAAAATAAACATATATCACAAGGGGTTACAGGTCAGGGAACACATCAAATACACGTGATAACTCGATCAGGTAATATTCAGGTTCAATAGTAAGAGCAGGCCATCCCCCTTAGGACAGACGCTTCCTTAGAAATTGAAAAAAATAATAGTTTAGCCATACGACAAAAAAGGCACACGAGGTGCCTTTCTGGCTGTTAAAGCTATTCTTTGTCCGTATCCTTTCGAAATCAAAACTGAGATGATCGTTAAGCTATTCTTCAAAAAATTAACTCATCCCCAGGAGATAATAGATCAATATCTGTACCCGATCGAAATTGTTCAGCGAGCAATTCCTGTCTTAGCCGCCCTGTCTCTGCAATATCGGTATGAACCAGCACGTTGTGCCGGGCGGAGACCCGGTTCAACATCCGCTCCACATCATGCCATCCTTGATGAACCTTGTATCGGACCTTTTCCACCCTGCATGTGCCGTATTGCTCAGGACTTTCGAGCAATTGATGTGCGAATGTACCGGCAGAAGTATGTCCCGTAAGCAAAATCAGATTTTGCACTTCAGGTGCCCACATCCCGTAATACCAGCGTGCGAGTGAAGACTGCATCATGCCATCCGGAATGAACCAGAGCGAAGCTTCATATTTTTCAAGCAACGTTGTCCGCTCTTCGGGTGTACTCACGCTTTCCCAGCCCTCTCCGCTCAGAAATGTTGCAATCCTATGAGCAGGCGCACTTTCGGTGACTTCACCTTCCAGCTCTCTAAGCCAAAAAGATGCACGATGCAACTGCTTCATGCCATCTACAAGCCTCTGCTCCACAATCAAAGGTACATCTGCAAAACGATGTTGTGCCCACAGAATCAGTTCCTGTCCTCGGCCAACCGCAGGCATGGGCAAGAGCAACTTACCCCCTTGATGAAGAGCATTCTGGATGGCACTTTCCAGCTGCTGTAACTTGTCTGCCTGAGCATCACGATCTGTTCCGTAGGCTGCATCGATAATAGCCAAATCCAGTCTGATGATAGGTAGCTTATGCTCGTCTTCTTTTCGGTCTATATGTTGATCTTTCTGTTGATCGTTGTACTGATCTTTGTGTGGATATTCGTGTGTTGTCACCTGCATTTGCGCTTCCAAAGGAGCATACTCCACGACTTGCCTGCTACTCGTAACGGATGCTTTGCTGGATAAAGACAAACGTTGCGCGCCACCTACTACAGAAGCAACGGGCATGACCTCGTTCAGTCTTTGCCTCTTCAGATCAGCCTGCCTGAACCCGTCAGCTACATCATCTGCCTGTAATAGCATAGACTCCAACGTGTAATCACCAGAGTACAGTATTCGCTTGTCTTCCATTTCCAGCCCGAACCAGACTGATCCGGCCAAATGTCCAGTACGTCCCCACATGACCGATACACCAGGTAACAATTCAAACCAGTACTCACGCTCAGACTCATCCTCTAAAAATCGATAGCGAATCCGTTTTTCATCTACTTCATCATAGGGCAAAGATTGACCTGCACGTTCCATATTGTTACGCCATGATCGAAAGTAAGTTGTTAACTGCTCTTTCGTCTCGCGTGTTGTCCACACTTCACCCATATACCCCAGCTTGTAAAGTAGCGGGATGGCAACGGAGTGATCCTCATGGGCATGGGATAACAGCACCGCATCCAGTTGTGGCACAACCTCCGGGTCGATGAGCGGATATTCGCCGTTGCCTTCTTTTTTCACACCACAGTCCAGCAACAGCCGGTAACGGCTCCCGCTAAGCAGATAGGCGGAACGTCCGTGCTCGCCCGCACCGCCCCATACATTCAGTTTGATCATGAAGCATTCCACTTTCTCTTTGAATTCAGCATTTCAATTCCGAGTAACATCAGCACCGTCATCCCAACGGTTACTACAGCCATTGCCATCCCCAGCGATACCTGACCCTGTTCAAACTGTGCAAAAATATACGTCGCCGACGTCTGCATGGACGGCGGAAGAATAAGCAGCGAGCCGACCAATTCTCGCGTCGCAATCGTAAATGTCATCATCCAGCCCGCCAGCATACCGGGCAGGATCAGTGGAACAAGGATGCGCCGCAGAATGTACAGCGGCTTACCGCCAAACACCTGACCTGCCTGAAACAACGTGCCGTCAATCTGGGTAAAGCTTGATTTTACGTATTGCACGGTGTACGGCAGAAACAGCACAACATAGGTGAGCACCACCATACCGTATGTGTTGTATAACGTTACGGGCATCCACGGGGAGTTCCAGAACAGAATCAGACCGACCACCATAACAATGCCTGGCACGGTGTTTGGCAGTAGACTGAATAGGTCGATGACCCGTTGCATAAATGAAGACGACTTGCCAATCGCTAGAGCAAATCCCGTACCAATGATCACTGCCACCGTAGAAGCTGCCAGCGATAATCCCAAACTGTTTCCGATCGCCTTCATGCTCACCGAGCCCCAGGATAATAGCTCCCGGTAGTGCTCCAGTGTCAGATTGTCCAGTGCAAGTCCTATTCCCCGTAGCTTCATCGTGGATGCCGCTATGATCGAGAAATACGGGATGCCGATGGATAGAATGAGCAAGATGGCAAGGTATGCACCGCATAACCATCCTGCCCACCCCCGCAAAGAATAGCGCTTCGAGCGTTGTCCTTTACCGCCTACCAACCGATATGTGAACTTCCGGCTGATTGCTGACTGCATGTACCACATAACCAGACAGACGGACAGCAACACCGATGCCAGTGAAGTCGCCTTACCGAAGTCAATCGGCCAGCTGGAGATGTATTTGTGAATCTCGGAAGTCATCACATAGTAGCCGATTTTGCGCCCGAAGGTCGCGGGTGTACCGAACTCCGCAATCGTTTTGACGAAAACAAGCATAATCCCCATCCCGTAGGATGACAGCAATAAGGGTAAAATAATCCGTCTGAATCGGTATCCGGCACGCCCACCGTGCACAGCTCCCGCTTCCTCCAAATTACCGCCGATGCGGATTAACGCATCCCGTAGCAACAGGTAGAGGAAGGGGAACAAGTGCAGACTCATGATCATCACCATGCCCCAGAAGCTGAAGAACAGCTCCGTCCAGTTCGCAGAGGAGGGTATCCATTGCTGGAGGTATCCCCCTTTTTGCATAAACAGAATCCATCCCATCGAGCCGATATACGGCGGGGTCATGAACGGAATCATCAGGATGACATCCACCCAGCGGTGCTCTCCCATCCGGGTTTTGGACATCATCCAAGCGAGCGGTAATGCCAATAGCGTTGTCATCGCCACTACGCAGATGCCCAGCCACACGGAATTCAGCAACACACCGGATAGATGATGCCCCGTAATCGTGCGGAGCGGGGCCATCCAATCCCATTGCCCGTTCGGGTACACACTTTGCCAGAAAATGAGTAACAAGGGCATCCCAATGCTAATTGTCAGCAGAAAGAGGGCCAACACCACCCCCACTCTCCGAAAAATACGGTTGTTATCTGTTACAACAGGTTTCACTACACTCACCTCACATACTTTCCACATCAAGACAGCAGCATACCTGTTGCCTACCGTTTCTGTATTTGCGTCCACTTATTTAAAAGTTTCGGAGAAACGTGCTGCGGTTTCATCACCATGCTCGCTCATCCAGTTCCAATCCACTTTCAGTTGCGGAATATCCTTCACATTGGCACGGTTGGTTGCTTCGATATCTTCACGTCCCGGAATCAGGTATGCATCTGTAACCAGCTTCTGTGCTTCATCCGACAACAGATAGTCGATAAATGCTTTGGCATTCTCTACGTTAGGGCTGGATTTCAGAATGGCCGCCGGTCTTGGGCTGATCACTGTACCCTCTTCAGGGTATACGATATCCAGCGGTTCCCCTTTGGCTTTGGCGGAATAAGCCATATAGTCTACACCTGCTGCCACAATGCTTTTCGCACCCGTAATCACCGGGTCAAGGGCTTCCTGATTCGCTCCTGCCATCGCTACACCGTTCGCTTTGTAGGCGTCCAGCAGATCCCATCCTTTTTCACCATTGGCGCTCAGGTAACCTGTAATGAAATCAAGTGCGGAGCCAGATAGGGTCGGATCAGGAATATTCACTTTATCTTTCCATGCGGATGTTGCGAGTTCAGCCCAGCTTGTAGGCGGCGTTGCCACCTGTTTGCTGTTATACACGATGCCCAGTGCAGATGCACTACTGCTAAAATAATTTCCGTCTGCATCCGACCATTCCTTATTCAGCTTGTCCGCATTCGCGGCTTCCGGATATGGCAATGTGAGTCCATCCGCTTTCAGAGCTTGTGCCGAAGGCAGTGAAGCCAGAATAACGACATCTGCTACCGGATTGGCTTTTTCCGCCTCCATACGAGCCAAAATCTTACCCGTCGTTCCCTGGAACATCTCGACCTCAATGCCTGTCTTCGCTGTAAATCCATTCACGATATTGTCTGCCAGCTTCTGTGGACCTGCACTGTACAATACCAGTTTACCGCCTGCTGCTTTGTTCGGCGCTTCCGCTGCCGCTGCAGCATTTCCTTCCCCTGCGGGCTGTGCTGCGTTTCCAGTTGTTGTATTCCCCGTGCTACATCCAAATAGACTCAGACTCATTACTGCTGTTAATAAAAGCGTTGCACTCTTTTTACTTGATTTCATATTGAACATGTCCATTCCAGCTCCTTTAGTTTCGAATTAGAGTATAACTGCAAGTGTTTGCTTCCATTTCTTCATCGATCATATCTTCTTTATTTTTTTCTTTTATTGTTCTAATGCATTATGCTTCGCGTTTCGAGAAAGATTGTCGTTTTAGTTCACTGTAATTCGCTCTCTAGCGAGCTACGGCGATCACTTCTCGCTGTTTAGCACTCGTGTTCTGACTCATATCTTGTCTCATATCCGTCCCAGCCTTTGAACTGCTTTTCTCACCCAGCGGATCATGCATCCGGCAGATTCGTTCCGGCGATACATAGAGTTGTACCCTCTCCCCGACATGTGCTCTTTGGTTAGCATATGCTGTCCACACGCCCAGTCCTTCCATCTGCACACGCACCTCGTAGCGTTCTCCTACATAGCTGACGCTGAGAATAATTCCGGGGTAGCCCAAGTCATCTTGGCTTGTTTTGTTCCAGGTGACATGTTCCGGACGAACCATGGATTCGTTTGGCGTAAGCCAATTGGACTTTCCGATAAACGATGCGACATAAGAGTCACTTGGCGCAGAGTAGATCGTCTCCGGGGTACCTTTTTGCAAAATCCGCCCCTTCTGCATCACCACGATCTCATCCGACATTGACATGGCCTCAATCTGATCATGCGTCACATACAGGGCAGTGAGTCCCATATCCCGTACCAGTGACATCATCTCAATCCGCATCTCTTCCCGCAGTACCGCATCCAGTGCACTCAGCGGCTCATCAAACAAGATAACACCCGGCTTCACCGCCACGGCTCTGGCAAAAGCAACCCGCTGCTGCTGTCCACCCGACAGCTGATGAGGATACCGATCTTCCATGCCTTGCAGTCGAACCATGCCAAGTGCTTCATTAACCTTTTGCCGCAAATCAGACTTCTGTTTGCCTGCTTTCAAGCCAAAAGCTACATTTTCATATACCGTCATATGCGGCCATAATGCAAAATCCTGAAACACCATGCCCAGATTACGCTTGTGTGTCGGTGTATCGATCCGCTTTGCTGTAGAGTAGAAGTACTCCCCATCTGCACGAATCTCCCCCGCATCCGGCTGTTCCAGCCCGGCAATCATGCGGAGCAACGTCGTTTTGCCGCAGCCCGAAGGGCCAAGCAAAGTGGTGAATTTTCCGTGTTCAAGCGTCAGATCCGTGGGCAAAAGTGCAGGCGTTTGATGAAATGATTTTTCAATTCCTGTTAACTCCAGTTTCATAAGCACCCCTGCCTGTCCTCTTTATTAACATTTTTACACATCTCTTGGACTAATCTCTTGTTTTACTCTGTTATTATGTTTCTCTGTTATTTCGATTTCTTCTGTTGCTCTGGCTTAGCTTAGCTTATCTCGTTTATATTGCTCTGCTTGAGCTTATCCCCTTTAAACTGCTCTTGTACTGTTTTCAGTCTAACGCTCGCTTTCGAGAGTTGTTTGTTATGTTTGTAAAATGAGAATTAACTTTTTAGATGAATTCTGTTGATGTTCATAGATTAAATCTATAGATAGACACGGTATGATCTTTCATTGAATTTTCTATGTGCTTTCCATGGAGAAATCGGATTATTATACATACCGCGAAGCTGTAGAACAGAGGAGTGTGGGAGAAACATGAACCTGATCAAATTACAAATTGTTGAACTGATCGACAAATATCATCATATGACAAGTGTGGCTGAGATTCTGGGCATCAAGCAACCAACGGTTACGTTTCATATGAAGTCACTGGAGGAAGAGATGGGGGTTCGTTTATTCGAATCTCGCAGTGGAAAAACATTTCTAACCGAAGCTGGACAAGCATTGCTTCACTATACTGTCAAAATCAATGCCCTAACCCAGGAGGCCCGCCGCGTCGTCAAGGAATACGACAGCCTGTACCGGGGTACGCTCCATATTGGAGCAAGTTATGTTCCAGCTACCTATCTGCTACCGGCTATGCTTCATACGTTTTCTCAAGAGTTTCCGGGTATTCGGATGTTGTTGTCCGTCAAACCCGCTCCTGTCATCCGGGAGATGGTGATCCGGCATCAGCTTGATCTGGGCATCATCTCATCCGAACCGTTTGTTGGGTCAGTATTACACGCCGAAACGTTATGTGAGGACGATCTTGTGCTCATCTGCTCTCCGCAACATAGGCTGACTCAGAAAGAATCCTTGCTACCTGAAGATATTGCCCAAGTGCCTTTTGCTCTACACGGTGATGAGTCCAGTACGCGAAGGTTGACCAACCACTGGCTTGTACAGCATGATATCCGGCTGCGGAGCACCGTGGAGATGGATTCCCTGGAAGCGATCAAACAGCTTGTGTTACTTGGCGGTCACATCTCCTTCATGTCGCGGATGGCCGTTCAGTGGGAGGAACAGCAGGGTCTTATTCAGGTGCTTCCCATTCCGGGGGAGCAGGCACCACGCCATATTTATACCGTTCATAACAAGGATCGCCACCCTTCTGTTCAGGTCAATCGGTTCATCGAAGTTCTACAGGAAGTTATGAACACACCGCCTTTACTCCATCAGCCTATCGGTTGAACCTATATAAACTATCGCGGGCCATTCATGAAATCTATGCAGGGTTAACGTAATGTGCGCTCCCCGTTAATCGCCTTCAGAAACTTGCACGGTAAAGTGGGGTTTGTACGTTAATCCAGTTTAGGAGAGTGATTGGTTTTGAAAAAGTGGAAAAAAGTAACCGCCTCGTTGATGCTAAGCATCGTCACCCTGGGAAGTGGACTAACATTTCTGGATACGCCGCCGGCTTCAGCCGCTGCCAACGCCGTTCCCGCTTATGAAGTAAAATTCCTCGCCAAGCCGGAGCTTGTGTTAAACACGAATGGAACACCACGCAGTGAGGTCATCCAGACCCTAGGGCTGAACGCTACACCACGAAATATCAATGTGGAGTACTTTGACACCAATGCTCTCGGATTGGATGCCCAAGGTTGGAACGTCCGTTTTCGCAAAAAGGATGATAAAAACAACTACGAGTTAACCTACAAGAAGCGTTATCCTGTCATTAACGGGGATATCAATACAGCACTGACACTTGCAAATCAGGAAGGCTTCGATTCATCAGATGATAACTACGAGGCTGAAATTGACTGGGGATACGGTAAACAAACACTTAGCTTCTCCAACACGAAAAAAGTAGACACCAAAACAACTGGCACACAGTTGCCTTCCGAAAAGGATGCCTTGAATCTGCTGCTGGACAAGCTCCCCGGCAAATTAAAAAACTGGTCTGCCTCCAACTGGGGCAAACAACAGCTTACCCAGGCTCGCACGTACGGCCCAATCACCTTCCAGCGGTACGAAGGAACATGGAATGGTCAGGAGCTTACCCTGGAAGTATGGCCGATCCGCAATGCAGCAGGCACGGGTATTGAAAATATCGTCGAGGTTTCATTCAAAACAGATAACTCAGAAGCCGTATCTGGCCTGCGTAGCCAATTGCTACAATTGCTTCAAAACAATAACTGGCTGATTCCTGCCGATGGGTTAAAGACTCAGACAATCTTGGAAAGATACTAATAACAAAAAGTACTATTTTAAAAATCGTGTTTAAATAGTCGGTTAAAGTCAAAAGGCTCCTATCTGCCAAAACAGAAAAGGAGCCTTTTGTGTAACGTTATTGTTTTGTGGCTTGATCGAACACGTTCTAAGGAATGTTCTTTCAGCCTAACCGTGCAGTAACCTTTCTAACCAACATATCTAGCACACAGGTCAAAATAAAACAAAAAAAGCCCTGCAAATTGCGGACTCTTAACTAAATATTAAGCGGGTGATGGGAATCGAACCCACGCTATTAGCTTGGAAGGCTAAAGTTCTACCATTGAACTACACCCGCATAAACGAAAAATCGGGATGACACGATTTGAACATGCGACCCCCTGGTCCCAAACCAGGTGCTCTACCAAGCTGAGCTACATCCCGATATAAAGGAAATAATGGCGCGCCCTGAGAGATTCGAACTCCCGGCCTTTTGATTCGTAGTCAAACGCTCTATCCAGCTGAGCTAAGGGCGCAAATATTGGAGCGGAAGACGGGAATCGAACCCGCGACCCTCGCCTT
>NZ_JAMAUN010000095.1:0-214 GCF_023714295.1 Paenibacillus polysaccharolyticus | reverse complement strand
AGCTGAACTGGTGTATAACAAGTTTCAATAAATTGGTACTTAATTGCTTTTGCGATGGTATCGAATGGGAGCGACTTTTGGCTTTGCGCAAGCAAACCAAGGGAAGCGAGCAAACGAAACCGGAGCAAACTGGTTAAGCTACTAAGAGCACACGGAGGATGCCTAGGCGCTAGGAGCCGATGAAGGACGTGGCGAACAACGAAACTGCCTCGGG
>NZ_JAMAUN010000094.1:0-220 GCF_023714295.1 Paenibacillus polysaccharolyticus | reverse complement strand
AGTGTAATCCAAAGGTTCCAATGTTCTAAATGCATACCACCAATAAAGTGTGCCTCTGTTTTTAAGTTGGTTTCCCAGAGATTACACGATAACGGAGAGGACAGAAAAAACCTGAAGAAGCGAAGCGCTCGCCTTTATCATCGGATTTTCACTTTGGGAAAAGTGATCGAAAAAATCCAGGGATAACAGCGATCGGAAGGTTATTCTGTCATCGGAGTGC
>NZ_JAMAUN010000093.1:0-220 GCF_023714295.1 Paenibacillus polysaccharolyticus | reverse complement strand
AGATAGGCTGGGGGTGGAAGTGCAGTAATGCATGGAGCTGACCAGTACTAATCGGTCGAGGGCTTATCCAATAGCAAGTTTTGAATCGCGTGCGTTTCGTTTCGAATCTAGTTTTCAGAGAACAACACTCTGAATATGCGCTGAACCATTCATCCACACCGCTGTGATGGACCGAATGGAACGCGAATGCATTTGTTTCACAAATGCTCGTTTGGTGGCG
>NZ_JAMAUN010000092.1:0-224 GCF_023714295.1 Paenibacillus polysaccharolyticus | reverse complement strand
GCTTACAGCTCCCCGAGGCAGTTTCGTTGTTCGCCACGTCCTTCATCGGCTCCTAGCGCCTAGGCATCCTCCGTGTGCTCTTAGTAGCTTAACCATATGCTCCGGTTTCGTTTGCTCGCTTCCCTTGGTTTGCTTGCGCAAAGCCAAAAGTCGCTCCCATTCGATACCATCGCAAAAGCAATTAAGTACCAATTTATTGAAACTTGTTATACACAAGTTCAGCT
>NZ_JAMAUN010000091.1:0-228 GCF_023714295.1 Paenibacillus polysaccharolyticus | reverse complement strand
TACCACAAGGACATTTTTGTCTGACAAGGTGTGAAGCCTTGGATGACCAAATGGTTCCCAGGGGATAAACACAGGACTTCGAAGCTGGAGTGAAGTCGATCCAGGGGTAGGGGAGCGTTGTATAAGGATTGAAGGTGTACCGTAAGGAGCGCTGGACATTATACAAGTGAGAATGCCGGTATGAGTAACGAAAAGATCAGTGAGAATCTGATCCGCCGAAAGCCTAAG
>NZ_JAMAUN010000090.1:0-228 GCF_023714295.1 Paenibacillus polysaccharolyticus | reverse complement strand
ACCATTGAAAGAGTGCGTAATAGCTCACTGGTCGAGTGACTCTGCGCCGAAAATGTAACGGGGCTAAACACACCACCGAAGCTATGGCTTGATGCTTGCATCAGGGGTAGGGGAGCGTTGTATAAGGATTGAAGGTGTACCGTAAGGAGCGCTGGACATTATACAAGTGAGAATGCCGGTATGAGTAACGAAAAGATCAGTGAGAATCTGATCCGCCGAAAGCCTAAG
>NZ_JAMAUN010000008.1:0-288004 GCF_023714295.1 Paenibacillus polysaccharolyticus | reverse complement strand
CTCCGTCTTTCCAGTTCCCTTCAGGCGAAGAAAACAAGTATTCGGTATTAGCTACCGTTTCCGGTAGTTGTCCCAAGCTTGAGGGCAGGTTGCCTACGTGTTACTCACCCGTCCGCCGCTAACCATCCGAGAAGCAAGCTTCTCTTCAAGTCCGCTCGACTTGCATGTATTAGGCATGCCGCCAGCGTTCGTCCTGAGCCAGGATCAAACTCTCCAATAAAGATGAATTTCAAAGCGTGGTTAAACGCGGTGAAACTCATCGGGGTATTGAAAAGAGCGATAAGCTCATTTTGAATCTGACGATTCATTGTAAATCAAAAGTTACTATCCATTTGTTCAGTTTTCAAGGAACTTGTTTACCTTATCTTGTGACAACTCACGTCAACCAGACAGGAAATTTATCATATCATGTTAACTAAGTTTCTGTCAACAATCTTTTTCGTCAATCTTCAAAGCTACTCGACTACCTTCTGTTTGAAGCGACAAGAAATAATATACCACGCTGTCATTCTTTTAGCAAGCACTTTATTCAACTTCTATTATATTGCAAGTAAGATCGTTCTTAAAGCCTGGAGAGAGTGATCGAAATGAAGCGAGTTTTAGCTTTGCTTAGCTAAACAAGGGA
The DNA here is from genome assembly GCF_023714295.1 of Paenibacillus polysaccharolyticus. Classification (GTDB taxonomy): domain Bacteria; phylum Bacillota; class Bacilli; order Paenibacillales; family Paenibacillaceae; genus Paenibacillus; species Paenibacillus polysaccharolyticus_A. The sequence goes on along the minus strand of NZ_JAMAUN010000008.1, from coordinate 287,379 downwards.
GGTGACAGCTCGGAAAAGATCAAATTTGAAGTAAGTGATCCAAAAACTTTATAATAAGGTATCTTTAGATAAAAGGGAGTTCCCCAAGGTTGTTAACAGTTCCAACTGCGCAGCAGCAGTAGCACGTTCACTTTTACATGCACCCTTCCTACATTCATCTGAGATCCACTTTTGAATTTTTGAATATTGATCTATTGCGATTTTGCTTTCAGCCTAAGATTTTGCTTTCTAGTTCAAATCCATAACGCGAGGTGAAAACACTTGAAACAGTGGTTAAAAAAGATGCGCAAAGGTTACGGCAAAAAACTCGTTTCCATTCATGCCTGGAATGCCTGGATCGTTGTGATTCTTTCCATTACGGGTCTCATATTAGTTGGTGGCTTCTGGCGTGAAACTCTGGGTATCGGACGTGTTTGGTTAAAATGGTTACATATCGCCGTTGGCATCGCCATGCTTATGCCTGTCGTGTATTACTTATTTTTGGCCGGTAAGCATTGGAAGCAACTTCGTAATAAGCCATGGCAAAAAGCAAATACCATTATCGTTCTTGCTCTTCTGATCGGATGGCTATTATCCGGCATCGTTTTATGGCAGTTCAAGCTGGCCGGCCCACGGTGGTCCAATGCCGCGCTTCTGATACACGATTTGCTCACATGGATTGGTTTACCTTATATCATCTACCACTCCATCACACGTACACGTTGGTTAAAAGACCCTGCACGTCGTACGATCCAAACCAATGAACCATCGATGCAGAAGCCAAGTGTAAATAAACCAGCCGCTCCCAACGCTAACAAAGAAGATTTGGACACACGCGACACACCAGCAGCTACACCTATTCTGCATGTAGACAAAGAATCGGGTAGAAATCACGCACCAAACATGGAGAAACCACAACCGGTATACACTCGTCGAGCCTTCATCCGCTCTGCTGTAGGTATAGGACTCGCCGTAACTCTTGGACCTACATTTGTATCATGGGTAGGTAAAAACCTCAAATTTGATAACAGCATAGATAGCATGCTTGAGACTGACCCCAATCGGATGGTTCCACTTCCGCAACCCTTGCCTTCTTCCTCTCCGCCGATTGGCGGGGGTGCCGAGGGACACTTTCGCGTATATACGGTCACACCCATTCCATCCTTTTCCAATGCAAACTGGTCATTTCGGATAGATGGTCTGGTGGAACGTGCTCAAATCTGGAATTGGGAACAGTTCGTCAAGCTTACACGCACCGTTCAAGTCAGTGACTTTCACTGTGTTACTGGATGGTCCGTGTACAAAAATACATGGGAAGGCATTCCCCTGAAGCTTTTTCTGGAGAAAGCCGGCGTAAAACCTGGAGCGCACAGCGTCAAATTTTATTCCGGGGACGAAGTATATACAGATGCAATCACATTAGAACAAGCTCAAATGGATGACATTATGATTGCGGTCATGCATGACGGCAAACCTATTCCTGCCGATCTTGGCGGACCTGTACGGCTCGTTATCCCGCAGATGTACGCCTACAAATCGGTCAAGTGGCTTAACCGTATTGAAGTCATCGACAGCGAGCATATTGGATATTGGGAAGAGCGGGGATACGACAAAGATGCATGGTTATCCGGTGCTTCTCAGCGCTTTCCAAATATAACGGGTTCATAACAATCTCCAGCATATACAAAAGAAGCCTCCCGACACGACATTTGCGTGTTTTTGGAGGCCTCTTTTTTTAAAGCTACTAGTGGCACGTGTCTTGTAATGCCTATGACAAGTGCTGGCACAAAACTTTAGATATCAACAGTCTACGGATTCAGCAGGCGTACCAATTCGTCCTCATCTTCGATAGTCGGAATACCGAGATCACGAGCCTTCGTTAATTTGCTGCCTGCCTTCTCTCCAGCTATGACAAGATCTGTTTTTTTCGATACACTCCCCGTGACCTTCGCACCCAGCGCTTCAAGTCTCTGCGTTGCTTCTTCACGCGTCAATTGATGCAGTGTTCCTGTAAGCACGACCGTTTTACCACTAAAGAAAGAATCCTCCACCACAACCGCTGGCACTTCTGGTGCCTGTGCTTTCACACCCAAATTCAGCATTTTCTCAATAGCAGCCTGCGTGAACGGATCGGCGAAGAAATTCACGATGCTCTCCGCAACAATCCCACCCACATCGGGTAGTTCAACTAATTCCTCCACGGTGGCGTTCATAATCGCATGTAGATCACGGTAATGATCGGCGAGCATACGCGTGGTGGATTTGCCAGTGTTCGGGATACCCAAGGAATACAGGAACGAAGCCAGGTCTCGGTCTTTACTCTGCTCTAGCGCAGCAAGAAGGTTGTTCGCTTTCTTTTCGCCAAATCGCTCCAGCTTCACGAGATCATCGAACTGCAATGTATATAGATCCGCAGGTTCACGCACATTCAATTCATCATATAGCTGAATCGCTGTTTTCTCACTGAAGGTCTCAATGTCCATGGCATCCCTGGAAGCAAAATGAGAGATACGAGCAACCGTCTGCGGTTTGCATGCCAGCTTGTTATTGCAGAACAAGTGTGCTCCGCGCTGCTCCAACGGGAATCCACATGCCGGGCATTGCTCTGGATATATGATTTCTTCACCGTCATTCTCATCCGTCACTTTGCCAAGAATCTCAGGGATAACATCATTGGAACGACGAATGAAGACACGTGAACCGAGCGCATATTTCAGATTTTTACGTTCAATATCACCCACATTGTTCAGCGTGCAGTTCTGCACGGTCACTCCAGCGAGTTCAACGGCTTCTACCCGCGCCAGCGGCGTCACTTTACCCGTCCGGCCCACATTCCACACCACTTCGTTCAATACGGTTGTTGTCTCTTCCGCTTCGAACTTGTAGGCAACTGCCCAGCGCGGGAACTTATCCGTGTAGCCTAACACTCCACGAGTTCGCATGTCCGTCAGCTTAATAACCGCCCCGTCAATGAGGTAATCCAGTTGTCCCCGATTTTCCTGAATTGCTTCGAGCTGCTCCATAACGTCATTGAATTCGTGGAAGTAGGTGAGTGATGGATTAACTTTAAAACGGTTCTCGCGCAAGAAGTCCATCATTTCCTGATGATTTGCGAACTGAATGTCGTCCGAGTATCCAACATTATAGAAATAGGCATTCAACCGACGCTCAGCTGTCGTTTTCGGATTCAGGTTACGCAGCGCTCCTGCGGCTGCATTCCGTGCATTTTTGAGCGGCTCGGCAGCCGTTTCATTATATCGATTCAGTACAGAAAGATTCATAATGCCCTCGCCCTGCACTTCAATCGTACCTCCGGTATACGGAATTTTGAGCGGAACAGATTTGATGGTTTTCACTTGTGCCAAAATGCCTTCGCCCACCGTTCCGTTTCCGCGCGTAGAAGCCTGCACCAACTCACCGTTGGTATAGGTCAGGTTCAAGGTCAGTCCATCAAACTTCAGCTCAATGACATAACCCGGTTCAGGCAACGGATTATCCGGGTTTTTGCTGTTATAGTCATTCACCAGCTTTAATACACGTGTATTCCAATTGCGAAGCTGTTCAATGTTCTGTGCTTTGTCCAAACTCCATAATGGGGATAAATGACGATGCGGGGTAAATCCCTTGAGCAGTTCGCCCCCTACACGTTGTGTGGGAGAATCCGGCAATATCATACCGCTCTCCTGCTCCAGCGTAACCAGTTCATCGTATAGAAGGTCATACTCCTTATCACTGATCTGCGGCTGATCCATCGTGTAGTACTGATAGTTGTGCTGGTTCAGCTCGGTAACGAGTTGCTCCATCCGGTGCATCGGGTCCATATTGGGCCATCCCTCCGTATATTTAATATATGTAGAACGAACATGCCTATTGTAATCGAGAGACATGGCAGAATCGATGGTCATGTCAGTCCAGTATCATACAATAGGCCGTTTATTCTTATTCCACTTTGGTAATCGGGGCAAATCCAGCGAGTAGACGTTTCACGCCGACTGGAGCCGGGAATGCAATCTGCAGTTCGGTATCATTACCACTGCCTTTGACTGCAACGATGGTACCTGTCCCCCATTTGCCGTGTTGCACTTTGTCGCCTGCCTTAAATCCTGCCGCACTTTCGGAAGAGGCCGATTTCGAAGCCGAAGTTGGTGCTGCAAAGGTTGGACGGGATGTACTCGTAGTTACCCGGGACGTTGGCCCAGATGAAGCTGTTGCGGATGAACCACTTCGGCTTTGTTGCTCAAACAGCTTGGACGCACTTGCAGCGCCGCCGAAATTGCTTCCACCACTGGAGCCTAAACCACGTCCTCCATATGAACCTCCGCCTGTGCTGGTTCCTCGGCGGTAACGGTCGCGTGCAATGGACGTATCTTCTTTAAGCTCATCCGGGATTTCGTCCAGGAAACGGGATGGCGGATTGGCCGTTGTACGTCCAAACAAGGTCCGCATCTGCGCACACGAGAGAAATAACTGCTCCTCAGCCCGTGTAATCCCCACGTAAGCCAGACGACGTTCCTCCTCCAGCTCTTCATTATCCATAAAAGCCCGGCTGTGAGGGAAGACCCCTTCCTCCATACCTACGATAAAGACAACGGGGAACTCCAGACCTTTGGCACTGTGCATCGTCATCAACGTGACCGCATCGCTCTGATCCTCTTCGTCATCGTTCATGCTGTCGATGTCTGCAATGAGTGCCAGATCGGTGAGAAACGAAACAAGCGTTTTGTCTTCATTATTTTTCTCAAACTCCATCGTTACCGACAGGAACTCTTCAATATTCTCCAGTCTTGCGCGAGATTCAATGGTATTTTCCTTCTGCATCTCGTCACGATACTGGCTCATCTCCAGAATCTTCTCGGTCAATTCAGTCACGGACAGATATTCAACCATCTGGTGCAGAGCTGCGATCATATCATAGAATTCCACCAGTGCATTACGTGTGCGACCAGCGAAACCAAGATCATCAACCACTTGCAGTACACGGAAAATGGAAACCCCGCGTTCTCCAGCTGCTGCAGCCAGCTTGGCTACTGTCGTATCTCCGATGCTGCGCTTCGGCACATTAATAATCCGGGTCAAACTGATATCATCGTCCGGGTTGGACAGCAGGCGCAGATAAGCCAAAATGTCCTTGATCTCTTTCCGATCATAGAACTTAATGCCGCCGACAATCTGATACGGAATATCAGACTTGATCAAAATTTCCTCGATAACCCGGGACTGTGCATTGGTACGGTACAAAATCGCATGATGCTGATAGGATTTGCCGTTTTTCACATTTTTACTAATCTCCGAGGTTACAAAATACCCCTCATCATGCTCGGAATCGGCACGGTACACCTTGATCTTTGATCCGCCTTCTTTGTCCGTCCACAGCTTCTTCGGTTTGCGGCCCGTATTCAGGCCGATGACTTCATTCGCCGCATTCAGGATGTTGGAAGTCGAACGATAATTCTGCTCGAGCAGGATCGTCTGTGCTTCCGGGTAATCTTTTTCAAAGTTAAGGATGTTTGTAATGTCCGCCCCACGCCAGCGATAGATCGACTGGTCACTATCCCCTACGACGCAGATACGGTGGTGGCTGTCAGCCAGCATACGGCACAACATGTACTGTGCACGGTTCGTATCCTGATATTCATCGACATGAATGTATTGGAATTTCTTTTGGTAAAAATCGAGCACTTCCGGCACTTCTTTGAACAGTTGAATGGTTGCCATGATCAGATCGTCGAAGTCGAGTGAGTTGTTGGCTCTGAGACGTTTCTGGTACATCGTATACACCTTCGCTACAATGCCTTCAAAATAGTCCCCTGCCTGCTTCTCATATTGTTCAGGGCTGATCAGTTCGTTTTTGGCTGTGCTCATCATCGCCTGAACGGCTTTGGGTTCAAACTTCTTCGTATCAATATTCTGATCTTTCATACAGCTGCGAATAACGGATAACTGGTCCGATGAATCCAAAATGCTGAAGTTGGATGTAAAACCGATCCGTTCAATGTCACGGCGCAAGATGCGCACACACATGGAGTGGAATGTGGATACCCAAATATCGCGGCCCTGAGATCCGCCTACCAGTTGGGATACCCGATCCTGCATCTCCCGGGCCGCTTTGTTCGTAAACGTAATCGCCAAAATGCCCCACGGGGGCGCTTTACGTGTTGCGATCAGATAGGCGATCCGGTGTGTAAGTACCCGGGTTTTGCCCGAGCCCGCACCAGCCATAATAAGCAGCGGTCCATCCGTTGCCTCTACAGCTTGCCGCTGAGGAGTGTTCAGCCGTGCTACGGCGTCATGTATATTTACAGGTTGCATGCATGCATGCTCCTTTCATTAGTTGGTCGTATAAGTGGGTCCTGCGGTTACACTTGTCACTCCGATGACAGAATAAGCTTTCAATCGCTGTTATTCCCGGATTTTTTAAACTATTTTCTAAAGGTGAATATCCGGTAATAAAGGCGAACGCTTCGCTTCTCCAGCTTATTTCTGTCCTCTCTGTTCGCGTGTAAACATAGTCGCCATATACTTTGTGGGTAGGTAAAAACACCAAGAAAACTGTAATAAATCTTCAGTTTGTTTAACGGGAGTCTTCGTTTCTTCAGATTACTCCTGTACTCTCCGTTCCTGTGTAAACATACATCATAATGCACATGGGCGGAAGGAGATTTAGGCACCTGAAAGCAATATTACTTAAATGAAATCAAATTAAATCAATAAAGGGACAAGGATCTATTTTAACAGATTCTAAAGGGGATGTGGGGGAATGGTAAACTAAACCGGTCAGGTGTTACTTTGATCGCCTTTCACAGCTTGTACCGTCTCCAACGCTTGCTGCAAATCGCCGTAGACCACATTGCCAACAACAACGGTATCCGCAGCTTGAGCAGCTTGTCCTGCTTTCTCCGCTGTATCGATTCCACCGCCATAAATAAGATGTGCTCGCTCCAGTTGTCTATGCGTCTCGGCAACCAGCTCCATATTCCCAAAAGTTCCGCTGTACTCCATATATATAATGGGCAGATTCAGCAACCGTTCTCCTGCCTGAGCATAAGCAGCCGCAGCCTCTATCGTCAGTTCCGTATCTGCTCCGGTTAACCTCGCCACAGTCGAGTCCGCATGAAGAATAATATACCCTTCGGTAATCAGCAAATCCCACGGGATCAAGTAGCCATAGCGCTCGATAGCCTGCTGGTGGTGTCCAATCATCCATCTGCTGTCCATTGTGTTTAGCACCATCGGGATCAGATACCCGTCAAACCCAGGCACAACAGCCTCCAGATCGGAAACTTCCAGCACACAAGGGAGTTCATAGCGACGCACCCGGGACATCATATCTACGGTATTATCGTACGTAACACCCGATGATCCACCCACGATAATCGCATCTGTTCCAGACATGCATACCTGATCCAATGCCTCATCGGTAATTTCCCTGTCGGGATCGAGCTTAAATACGTGTCTCCACTGCTTAATCATGTCTATCAACGAACATTCCTCCAGAGGTTCTTCTGCATCCTAAAAAGCTTGTAAACTAAGTCTAAGTCAGCAGACAGTAGGTGTCAATGTTCGTATAAAAGGCGAACAGAAAAAACACAGACTTTTCACGATTGATCTTCATAAAAAGTCTGTGTCCTTGAATTTGAGGACCGATTTAAGGTTTCCAAGCAAACCTTGTATTCATCTCTTCCATTTCTTGCTCTGTCAGGACATCGGAGTACACACCATACACACCCCATTTTTCATAATTAGCTGCCTGCTGGGTATCATTAATGGTATGCACGTAGGTGACTGCTCCGGCCTTCTTTAGTTTGGCAACAAAGTTCTGGTTCACTTTATATTCCGGCATCGTTACAGCATCAATATCATTGTTCTCCACAAATTGCACAACTTGGGCTTCTGTATCCTGTGTGGCATATAACGTGTAAATGATGGAGGGGAAGTTGTAGACTTCCTTTACCTTTTCAAGCATAGGTTCATTATAAATCTGTACTACGACTCGGCTTAGAGCGGATGAATCATGTTTCCTCGCTGCATTGACCAAGGATCGTAGCACTTGCTGGATATCTTCGTCCTTCTGCTCTTTGGTATCCGTTACGATATACATATCCGGGTACTTGGATAATACATTCATAATTCCATCGGCATCCATAGGCTGGTACATGCCAAGAATCGGTGTGTTCATAAATTCATCGTGTGTAAGTGCACCAGCCTGTTTATGCTCGGGCAACTCTTCATCTTGTCCAAGCATTTTGCTCATGTTAGCCGTCCACTCATGTCTGGCTACAGCTACGCGATCCGAAGTGAGCATGAAGTCAATTTCGAAGACCCGTGTACCTTTTTCATAATTGGAAATCATGGCTTCATACGCGTTCGTATAAGGCTGGTCCCGAATACTCCCCATAGCATGCGCGATTAATCGATAGTTCGCGAATCCATCACGTCGCTCCTCACTCTGACTATCATGTGCCCAAAAGAGTGTTCCCACAGTAACGAGCAACAGTGTCAAAACAGCGGCAATACGTTTCATATCATTTACACATCCTTTGCAGACGGATTAGTTCAAAGTAGTTTGCAAGTATCAAAAAATGGTTCTTACTATATAAGTACAAACTCCGCAGTGATCAAGTATGATATGGCACAACAAAACATATAATGTCATATTTCATTTTGGTAACTAACTACCCGAATTGCACATAAGCAAAACAAAAAGCCGCCCTAAGGCAGCCATTATAAGTATCAGATAGAAAATGATTAGCAATCAACGATGATAAGATGATAGCAATTAGAGTCGGAATTTAATGCGTCTGCCCCGTATCTAGCTCATGTAAAAATGCAACCAGCGCTGTTCTCCAAGGTCGCATAGCTTGAAGCCCGTTTATACGAATTCCCATATGATCCATTACGGAATACGCCGGACGAGGGGCCGGACGAGGAAACTCGGCTGTGGTACAAGGCAATAGCTCAGCTGTCGCTCTAAACCCACTGTGAGTATTGGCTTCCTCCGCAATAGCCTGTGCAAATTCAAACCATGTACAACTTCCCGCATTGGAAGCATGATAAATACCATATTTTTCGCTTAAAGCCAGCTCAGCAATTAGACGAGCAAGATCAACTGTATAGGTAGGGGAACCCTGTTGATCATGGACAACCTGAAGCTGCGGGCGTTTTTCCATAAAGTTCAGCATCGTTTTGACAAAATTATGGCCATGACTGCCAAACACCCATGACGTGCGAATAATGAACCACCGTGTGCTCAGACTTTGAACCAGCCGTTCTCCGGCGAGCTTTGATTTGCCGTATACGCTTTGAGGATTGGTCTGATCATACTCCTGGTAGGGCGTTGTTCCGATTCCATCAAAAACATAATCGGTACTGATATAGATCAGTTTGGCGTTCACCTTCTCAGCAGCAACTGTTATATTGCGCGTGCCAACAGCGTTAATGGCAAAAGCTGTATCGATGTCTGATTCCGCCTGATCTACCGCAGTGTAAGCAGCACAATGAATAATGACATCAGGTCGGTAAACGAGAATCTGATCCATACATTGTCGCTGGTCTGTGATGTCCATCTGATCCCGGTCACAGCCCAGTACATGGTGGCCATCTGCTTCAAATGTTTTCACGACATCATGCCCCAGCTGTCCGGATGCTCCTGTTACCATCACTCGAACTTTCATGCGCCCGAATCACCCATTCGCTTTCCATACTGAAGCTTCACATAATCCTGATACGTACCGGATTGAATTCTTTCCATCCACTTCTGGTGGTTTAAATACCACGTGATTGTTTCTTTAATCCCCGTTTCAAAATGGTGCACCGGTTTCCAGCCAAGCTCTGTCTGTAGCTTTGTTGGATCAATACCGTAACGCCGATCATGTCCCAGACGGTCTTGTACGTATTGAATCAGACTCGCCGGTTTACCCAGTTGCTCCAGCACGGTCTCTACAATGTGAATATTGGTGCGTTCATTATTACCACCAATATTGTATACCTCTCCCGATTGGCCCTGATGGATAACCAGATCAATGGCACGGCAGTGATCTTCAACATACAGCCAGTCACGAATGTTTAGACCATCACCATATACAGGAATGGCTTCCTCCTTCAAAGCACGAGAGATAATGAGTGGGATAAGTTTCTCCGGAAATTGAAACGGGCCATAGTTATTGGAGCAGCGGGTAATGTTTACAGGTAAACCGAAGGTCTCATGATAAGCTCTGACGAGTAGGTCGCCTCCAGCTTTGCTTGCGGAATAAGGGCTGTTCGGTGTCAACGGTGTCTCTTCTGTAAACAGTCCTGTCGGCCCGAGTGAACCATACACTTCATCCGTCGAAACCTGTACGAACTTGGTGATCTGATATTTTTTTGCTGCATCCAGCAGTACCTGTGTACCCATAACATTCGTGCGGACAAAAACATCGGGAGCCAGAATGCTACGATCGACATGGGATTCAGCAGCGAAATTCACAACCACATCGACACCTTGAGCAAAAATGGCATCCATCTGCTGGACATCAGAGATGTCAGCCTTGATAAAGGTATGACACGGATTGGATTCAACCGACTGCAAATTTTCCAAATTTCCCGCATACGTCAACGCATCCACATTGATGATTTCGTAATTCGGATGCTCCCGTAGCATATATAAAACAAAGTTGCTGCCGATAAAGCCAGCTCCGCCGGTAACCAGTAATTTCATGCTGTCTCTCTCCCTTTGCCTCCAGATACACATCATACCTGCAAGGTCTTGTCATTTATCAAAATTCAGCTCGGCATCTTTCAGCATCGGATGCTTCTGATCTTTATCCGATAAGATCGGCTCCGTGACGGGCCAATCAATCGCAAGCGCAGGATCATTCCACAGGATGCCACGGTCATGTTCCGGTGAATAATAGGCATCCACTTTGTAAACGACCTGTGTACGTGGCGTCAGCGTACAGAAACCATGAGCAAACCCTTGGGGAACTAACAGCTGACGCTGATTATGCTCACTGAGTATGACGCCCTTCCATTGCCCAAAGGTGGGCGACTGTCTACGTATATCTACAATCACGTCATAAATGGCCCCCGATATCACTCTCACCAGCTTCGTCTGTGCTTTTGGATGAAGTTGATAATGAAGTCCTCGTAGGATACCCGCTTCAGCTGACAAGGATTGATTATCCTGAATAAAGGTATGATGTATCCCATGTTCCAGCAGCATCTGCTCATTATAACTTTCCATGAAAAATCCGCGGTTATCTCCGTATATCTTCGGTTCAAGTATCGCTGCATCCTTCATAAATAGCGGAATTATTCTCATGCTCTCCCCCCGCTCTGCTTTTGACAGTATTTCTTCATTTTGATTATGTATATGTGAGTTGCCCCCCAAGTGTTTGTTCATTTGCCTCTGTCATTACACGTGCAAAAACCCAGCCGACTCGTCTTACGTCGGCTGGGCTGGGATGAACAGACTTGCATATAATATGAACTATACACCACAAAATACAATATTAATGTATAAAGTATAGAAATAAACCTCTGGTTCAATTATCGTTTCCCAACAATGTCTTCCAGATACTTCAGCAAATTCTCCCTCAAATCAGGATGCTGGAGTGCATAGTGGATGGAAGTTTCGATAAAACCTAACTTCTCGCCCACATCGTGGCGCAAGCCATCAAAATGATACGCAAGGATCTGTCTTTGCTCACTCAAACGTGACAAGGCATCGGTCAGCTGAATCTCTCCGCCGACACCCGCGGACTGTCTGCCCAATATCTCAAAAATGTCGGGAGTAAGAATATAACGACCCATAATCGCCAGATTCGATGGGGAATCGTCTGTTTTCGGCTTTTCAATCAAACGATGCGCTCTGAAGACACGTTCATCCGTACGAGTTAGCAACTCCCCATCGATAATACCGTATCGGGATACCTCACTCCAATCGACAGGTTGCACACCGACGATCGGGGACTGCAATTCGTCATAGACTTCAATCATCTGTTGCAAGCATGGGTGATCTGCTTCTACAATATCGTCCCCAAGCAGGACGGCAAACGGTTCATTACCAATAAACTTGCGGGCACACCAGATTGCGTGACCAAGTCCTTTCGGTTCCTTTTGCCGGATATAATGGATGTCAGCCATCTCGGAAGGTTTACGCACTTCGTTCAGCAGATCCCACTTTTGTTTATCTGCAAGATTCTGTTCAAGTTCAAAGGAATAATCAAAGTGGTCCTCGATTGCCCGTTTCCCTTTCCCTGTCACGATAATAATATCTTCAATGCCCGAGGCCACGGCTTCTTCAATGATATATTGAATGGTCGGCTTGTCCACGATAGGCAGCATTTCTTTCGGCATGGCCTTAGTGGCAGGCAGGAACCGGGTTCCCAGTCCGGCGGCTGGAATAATCGCTTTGCGAATACGTATAGGAAACACTCCTTTGGATGGATCAAAATAGTTTAGGGGTGATACGATTAATAAGTTAGTTAAATTGCGCTTTTCTCTATACATTACCACAGTTTATTGACAAGCGTTGTATAAAAATCAAGTTTGCTCTACACCATTAACAACTCGCGAATATCCTGCTCAGATAATGTGGTTGATTCTCCATCGCCTGGTTCAATGACCTCAGCAATCAAGTCCTTTTTCCGCTGTTGTAACTCTAAAATTTTCTCTTCAATCGTGCCCTCCGTCACAAGACGAATTACCTGCACAACTTGTTTCTGCCCCATACGATGAGCTCGTCCAATCGCCTGTTCCTCCACCGCGGGATTCCACCACAAATCATATAATATGACGGTATCCGCTCCCGTAAGGTTCAGTCCGGTTCCACCAGCCTTGAGCGAGATCAGAAACAGTTCAGCTTCTCCCTCATTAAATCTGCGGCACATGTCTACACGGCTCTGGGCAGGAGTTTGTCCATCCAGATAAAACAAGCTGTTCCCTTGTGCCGAAAGGGTCTGACGAATCAGATTAAGCATACTTGCAAACTGGGAGAAAATCAGAATACGTTTGCCAGCAGCCAAACAGTCTTGGATTGTCTCGAGCAGTTGCTGCATTTTCCCGGAATCCCCTTGATATCCATCTACAAAAAGTGCAGGGTGACAGCATAACTGGCGCAGACGCGTAATACCTGCCAAAATTTTGATCCGATTTTTTTGGAAACCGTTATCTTCCATGTCCTTTGTGGTTTCATCCTGAAGCTGAGACAGATAAGCGGCGTAAAGCTTTTTCTGTTCGACCGTCAGCTCCGAGCGTTGCACCGTCTCAATCCGATCTGGCAGTTCTTCCAATACATCCTTCTTCAAGCGACGGAGAATGAACGGACGTACCATGCGCGAGATACGTTCCGGCGGCAAGTCACGAAATCTTCTGTAGCTTGGGAACAAACCTGGAAATACGGCTTCAAAAATAGACCACAGTTCATCCAGTGAATTCTCCACGGGTGTACCTGTCAGGGCAAAGCGGCGCGGTGCCTGAATCTGTTTGACTGCCTGTGCCGTCTGGGACGATGCATTTTTGATCGCCTGTGCCTCGTCCAGAATCAAGGTGTGGAAGGTTCTTCCCAGATACGTATCCAGATCACGTCGTAGCAAGGGATACGATGTCACAATTACATCTGCCTTGTCCATATCCGCCAGCATGCTGGCACGTTCATCCTTCTGTCCTGCAGCGATTAAGACGTTCAGGTGCGGAGCAAACCGTGCAAACTCGTTGGCCCAGTTGTAAGTCAATGAAGCAGGCGCAACAACCAGTATCGGCGGATGTGTCATTCGCGTACGAATGGTCAGTCCGTCTTGGTGGGAGGTGTGCCAGGCAGTATTGACCAAGTAAGCCTGCTGAGACTCATTCATGATCCAATCATTAGAGATGTTGTTGTCTGTATCAGCCGGTAGCCCTGCCTCTTGTCCCTGCTCATACACGGGTCTCTCCTGTAATGAAGCTGTGATGTAGGCGATGCTTTGTAGCGTCTTGCCCAGTCCCATATCATCCGCCAGAATGCCGCCAAACCGGTAATGTGCGAGCGTTCTAAGCCACTGATATCCGCTTGCCTGGTAATCACGCAGCACGGGCGCCAGCGTCTGAGGTAACGGAAAGTCCATCCGGTCCGGATCACGCAGATCATCTAGGAAACGTTTGAGCGATCCTCCCCATTTCACATGACCCGAAACCACATCTCTGCCCGGAAGTTGCAACGCTCTCACGGCAGGCAACCGGATATGGCTGCTCTGGATATCCTTTGCTTCCAGTCCAAGCGCGTCAGCCATGTGAGCGAAGCTGCTCGCGCCATCATTTTCAAGTGACAGAAAGACACCGCTTCGCAGGCGGAAGAAAGCTTTCTTTTCCACAATGCTGCGCATCAGTTCTTGCAACTCTTGCTCGTCGACTCCCTCCATCTCGAAGGAAATCTCCAGCCAGTCCAGTCCTTTTCCCAGATCAGCACGAACCTTCGGCGGTACCGGATACGTTGGCATCATCGCTTTCACAGCATTCGGCATATAGATATCGGCCAGCTTCTCAAACTCAGGCAACAGGTGATACATCACATCATAGATGGCGTCCTCACGCTCGCTTGCCCAGACACTCCCCTCACGCTCCAGAAAAGAACGATCCAGTCTCTCGATGAGATTGCGTTCCTTGAAGCGGTCACGGATCAAGATGACTTTCTTTTCTTCCTCGTTAATTAAATACTCTGCCAGCGGGTTAATGACCATGACGCCATAATCGAATTCCAGACGTGCTGTAATGCGTTCCCGGTAAAAGTCGATATACAGTTTCGGTGACAACTCGGGTTCGGCAATCTGTTCGCGCACATGGGAATCAATCGACAGATGCCCCAATGTCCGCAGTTCCGGTACAACATGCTGCACAAACTCATCCACCTGCTGTGACGAGATATCAATGCTTTCTTTAATGCCGTAGGATGTGAGCGCACGGTTCAGGTCCTCCAGACTTCTCATCTGCGTCGGTTCTAACATATAGAACTGCCCCTCGACGACTGCCGCATCATATGCCGGAAGCAGAATCAACTCACGCAGTCCTGACACCTCCAGCTGATACCCTTCATTCGCCCCCTCTGCGATCCGGTAAAATAGAGGCAATGCTCCCTCGCTTAGGGTTAACGGACCGTTTGCCAGGCCTGTGCCCTCCATACGGCTATCCGCTTGCATA
Organism: Paenibacillus polysaccharolyticus; assembly: GCF_023714295.1. Taxonomy (GTDB): domain Bacteria; phylum Bacillota; class Bacilli; order Paenibacillales; family Paenibacillaceae; genus Paenibacillus; species Paenibacillus polysaccharolyticus_A. The sequence goes on along the minus strand of NZ_JAMAUN010000008.1, from coordinate 272,253 downwards.
AGCAACTCCAGCAGTGGCTTCCAGACAATTGGAGCGATCAGGATATCGCGACCGTCCGAAGCACCCAGATAACCGGAAATCGATTCACGGTATGCCTCTTCACTCTGTCTCATACGAATGAGCATGGAAAGGATAGCCTGATCTTCCGCCCGAAACACATGTAGCAGCGGATCATAATGAAACAGCTTGGTGAAGGACATGGGCTCGCCCTTTTCAATACAGTTCAGGAACTGCTTAACCTTCTGCACGACATAGAGCCGTTTGTTGCCCACTTTTAATTCAAGCGCCAGCTTGGCTCCACCTTTATGCACATGTACCAGCTTGCAGATGAACTGTACCTGTAATTCTTCTCGTAGCATAGAGCGGGTAACCGGTGCTGTGTATTTTGACTCCCGTTCATGCGGCAATCTGCGATCCTTCGCAAACATGGATAAAATCTGGTCTGCCGTACGGTAGGACGGTTTATCCGCTGATCGGCCCCAGCCTGAGGCTGAACTCGGACGACCTGCCTGTGCAAAAGGAGAAGGGGACAACGACTGCGGCTTATGCTGCTGTGATTGATGAAGTTGATGAGGTTGCTCCAGTTGCTGCGATTGCTGACCTTGTGCAGTAGATATTAAATCTGAATAAGGCCGTTCCCATTTCTCTTCTTCGACCAGTGTGCCCACTTTTGACGGTGTCCCTCTGCCACTGGATGGCTCTGGCATGTCCTCACGTTCATGAATAACAAGCAGAACAGCCGCGATATGTTTGCAGTAGTCATAATAGTTGCCGTACGCCGGGCAGTTGCAATGCGCTTCAATCTCTCCCGCATCGTCCAGGTCTACCTTTACTTCGTAGGCTTTCGTCCCCCGAACAACAGCTTGATAATGACGTCCGTCTTCACTCACAGCCAGCTTACCAATCCTGCCAGACTGTTGATATTCTTCACCGTGTTTGAATGCCGTGACCCCGCACAGCAATTTGATATCCATCATCGTAAATGGAGCCACGCTTCACACCTCCTTGGTTGCCGATGCCGCTTTTATAGAAAAAACCCCAAGAGCTCCGTAAAGCAGAGATTGGGGTTGCTTATTATTTCACCAGTTGGCCGCGTGTAACGCCCAATTGGTTCGTTGCTTTCAGGGTTTTCCATACTTGTGTTCCGCTGATCTCGCCGCGTAGTGCACGGTTGTACAGGTCGATAACTTCCTTCACCTGCTCCGGTGTCTCTTCCAGGAACTCTACCCGGTAACGGGATACACCCAGATCCATAAAGTTAGTCAGATACTCTGCACCAGACTGTTCTACGGCATTATATACCGTGTTACGGCAGCCTTCATCCACACGTACCGGGTGAGACATCCCAATTCGGTCTTGCAGGGATGCCCGTTTTTCTTCGCAAGGACGTCCGCAGTTCGTATAGTCGGTGCCTTCACTCATAAACGTACAGTACACGCAGTGCTCCGTGTGGAACATCGGCAGATGCTGATGGATAACCACTTCGGTCTGACTTGTACGGGAGTTACCGAGCAGATCAACCATCTGCTGAATGTTCAGGTCATACGACGGCGTGATCCAGTCGCACCCTGCTTCCAGGAACAATTCCACTGCCTTGTGGTTGGCGATGTTCAAAGAGAAGTCACCAATCAGCTGTGGATGCTTCGCGTCCGGATTCATTCTACGGTGACGCAAGTAGAAGTAAAGCGCACCTGTATTGCGAACGAGTACCGCATCCGGCTCCAAACGCAAAATATTGTTGTGATAGCCGTTTTCGCCAGGCATATGAATACGCGGCGTAGCCAGCGCAATTTTGCGGCCTGCGGCATGTACGGCTTCCACGGCTGCTGGGAATTGCTTGATGAACTCGAAGTCGGCGTAGATCATGCCGACGCCGGCTTCCAGCGCTGCCTCCACTTGTGGCAGGCTACGGCACAGCGCGGTCAGCTCTGCTTGACCGCGAGCCACTGGCGATGCCGGTTGTACCGCGTCGCCGTACACGTCCACCGCCCGTTTCACGTAGACGGGCGGTTTCGGGCGCTCGCCCGCGAGTTGTTCGACCGCCTGACGGCGAATATTGTTCAACTCGCGCATCGGGATGATGACGTCACCGTGCAGATTGACGTCCAGATCCTCAAGCTGGAACACGGTGCCGCCGAGACGTCCGAATTGCTCCTCAAGCAATTCATGAGTCATCGGACGTTTCTGGGCAATGTCCAGTTCCATCTCCGAATCCACGCGCACGGTCGTTCCTTTTTGCACGTCGGTCCACCACGTGCTGAGCGGCTGGCCCGGGCTGCCGATGACTTTCACTTTGACCGGGAAGACACGGTAAGGCTTATCCGTGTCAAAGCTTTGACGCAGACGTTTGTCGAGCGCAGGGTCATTTGTTTTCCATACCTTGTCGCCCACCTTTACGCGGCGCAGATCCACATCGCTGCGGCCTGGCACGATGTCCACGATCCAGCCTTCACCGGCTTCGCCTTCGATCTTCACACCTTTGCGGCGTACATCATATACACGTCCGCCTTCTTCTTTTTTCGTTGGATCACCAGCGTCAAACACAATGCCGTCTCCACGTTTCACGGGTGCATCCAGTTTCAGCACAACACCATCACGCAGCACTTGATCTACACGACCCAGGTAAACGCCGCGGCTTTTCGGGAACGTCCCGTCTACCAGCTGTTTGTTGTTCGTGCCGTCCAGAAAACCATGTGTGAATCCACGCGAGAAGCTCTGTTGCAGCTCACGGATTTCTTCCTTGCTTGTCCGTGTATTGTCACCGTCGAAATAACGGTCAATCGCCTTGCGATATTTGCTAACTACGTTCGCCACGTACTCTGGCGTTTTGAGTCGACCTTCAATTTTGAAAGAAGTTACGCCCGCTTCAATCAATTCCGGCATGATATCAATGGCTGCCAGGTCTTTTGGAGACAACAGATATGCCACATCGCCCATCGGCTGATGAACACCATCCACCATCAGATCATATGGCAGACGGCAAGCCTGCGCACATTCCCCACGGTTCGCCGAGCGCCCGCCCCACATCTCCGAAGTCAGGCACTGACCCGAATAGGACACGCAGAGTGCACCATGCACGAATACTTCCATCGGAAGTTTCGCTTGATCACCAATCTTTTGAATCTGCTTCAGATTGTTTTCCCGTCCAAGTACGACACGCTCCATGTCAAACGGCTTCGTAAACTCTACCGCTTCAGGCGACGTAATCGTCATCTGCGTGGAACCGTGAATCGGAAAGTCCGGCGAAATCTCACGAATCATTTTGACCAGACCCAGATCCTGTACAATAACTGCATCCACACCCGCATCAACGCAAGCGTCGATGAGTTCTTTGGCATCTTTCAATTCATTTTCGAAGATCAATATATTAAAGGTCAGGAACCCTTTTACGCCATAACTGTGCAAAAACGCCATAATCTCCGGTAGCTCGTCCATACGGAAATTGTTCGCTCGTGCCCGTGCATTGAATTTTTCGACCCCGAAGAAAATCGCATCCGCCCCGTTGGCTACCGCCGAACGCATGCAATCCCAGTCCCCTGCAGGTGCCAGAAGCTCAACGTCTTCTCTTCGTATTGTTGCTGTTTTCATGTAGATCCTCCCCATACCGGCCTCAGCCAGTGTTCTTCCCTTGGTACCTGTATTTCGGTACGCCTGCATTGCTGTCAACGTCAAGTATCGCTATATCTATACATTATGTCTGTATTGCCTGAAATCAAGGCCTACAGTCTCTCTATTTCTCAAATCAGCAGTAATAACTCCTGAACTAGTATAGTGTACCACTTCTGCACCGACTCTTCTACGGTTTCCTGAAAAAACCGTTTGTCATTTTCATCATTTTTCCATAGAGATTTCACTCATTCTCAACATATTTACACACCTTATCCCATTCATTGTAAAATCACAGCCAAAGAAAAAAACCGGAAGGTTCTTAACCCTCCGGCAATTTCTACACATCTATTGTTATTTAATAAAAGTAAATGAGTTCACTGCTTTTTCCAGCATGGCTGCCTGCACTTGCGTGCGGTTCGCATCGTTCAGACCACTCGTGATCGTATACGTGATTCCATCCTTTTCAAACACAATCTGACGACCTGTATACGGCACACCCTTATCCACTTCATGGTACGTGAAGGAGAATGCCGGTACACCTGCAAAGGTCAGTTGCTCGCTGCGGATCAGATTGAAGCTTTTTCGCGTTTTGGCTGCCTCTGCATAGGCCTCTCTCAGCTGACTAACCGTCATCTCAATTGACTTGTCCTCTGTAGCTGCAATGGAGAAGTTGCCACCCGTGAAGGTATAAACGACAGGTGAGCTTTCAAACCGATCACTATACGGCGTCCAGTAGCGCGGTATATCCACGCTGTAATGATAGTTTTTGGACGTACGCGTGATCGTTTTCATTTTATCTGTCAGATATGGATCTTCATCCAGCTGACCGAAATTATCTTTTACCGTGTCAAAATCAATCTCTACACTCTTCATAATTCGTTCAAACCATGCTCGGTCTGCGGCCTGTCCTTCAGGGAACGTATACTCCGCGTAGTAACGATACCCGTTCTTCTGCAAAAGCACATCAAATTCCGTCTGCCATCCTGACCCGAAGTTATAACGGAATTCATTCACCTCGGCAGTTTCGCCAGAGATTTCCGTTGTAAATGAACCAATCTGCTGATAACTCTCAGTTGTAAAGGTTTCACGCATCCACTTCTCGAGCTGATCACTCCAGTCCTTCACCGTTGCACCGGACTTGGCTGAAGTCACTCGAAGTTGCAAATAAGCACCGTCTTTATCTTCATAAACCATATTATTATTGTCCATGAACCAGCCCGCTGGAACTTTTAATTCAATTCCGTAATCATCATTCCATGCCGCACGCATGTCGTCCTCCACCGTGGAAAGATCCTTAATAGTTCGATCTGACTGCGAATAGCTTGGTTCAAAAGAGTTGAGCAATGAAGCATGTTTGCCCAGATCTTTATAATTAATCGCCTCATAATCCGCCAAGTAGACATCATATTGACGACCGTCATGAATGTACTGGCGTAACTCCCATAACACGCCATCCGCATCTTTGACGACAACTCTTGCATAAGGATTATTCCCTTTAGATACCGCTTCACGGTCCAGTACCGTATCTCCTGCCTGTTTAGCCACCTGCACGAGTTGTGTCAGCAAGTCATCCGCATCCAGTACCACATTCTGGTCACTCACATACACTTCGAGAAAATAACTTTCATCCGTAGCGCCAAAGGTCATCATGCGTTCCTGTTCATTCGTTTGCAACACCAGAAGATCGGCTGGATAATGAATCGACCAGCCATAATAGCTGTTGCCAATTCTCGTTTTCCCTTTGTCCAGATCAATTCCGTCCTCATCCACGCTCTCACTCGTTTGAAGCAAACGTACGACGATCTCGCCCGAGCTATTCGGCGCAAGCGTTGCACCGATCCCTACCGCAACCGGGCGAAGAGGAACCATTAACACACCATTCACCATCTTGGGTGCAGTCCCCATCTCCACTTTGGCTCCGTCAATCCAGGCGATAGAACTGTCTATTCTCAAGGCCACAACGTGCGGACCTTCCTTGATTTTGATGACATCATTTTTTTCCAGTCGCACTTCACTGCCAAAAGCTTTTTTGAATACGCCGACAGGCACCAATGTCACGCCTTTAACTGTGAGGGGTTTCGTGATGTTTTGTTTTTTGCCATTCATAAAAGCACTTGTACTCCCTGCTTTGACACGCAGCTCATTGGTGATCAAATCATCAGCTGCCCATACTGGCAGAGCTGTGATTGCCAGCAACATCCCCGCTAATACACCCGTGCTTAGCACGCGTAACCATGACTTCTTCATTCCGTTCATTCGTCCTCTCTCAATTCGGGTTGCTTGCCGGGCTTTATTGTTCTTCATTCGTCAGAAGCGAATCATCGGACTGTTCCTCAAGAGAAGCTCGATCCACAAGTGTTAAAGTGCGGGTAACGATGTCTCCGTCCGTTTGCACCAGCAGCTTTACCTTTTGTCCAGGTAAGTAGGCTTTGAGCAGCTCATTGATATCAACTACCGAAGATACACGTTTGCCCGCAACGCTGTAGATGGCATCCCCTTCCTTGATTTTGGCTTTCTTCGCTTCCGGACTCAGTACGCTTGTAACCGTCAACGGATCTTCCGCAGGCAGACCTACAATGGCCGACCAGCTCTCTTCCAGCTGTAATCCGAGACTCGCCCGTTTGATCGTTCCATATTTAAAAAATTGATTGACGACAAAGTTCACGGTGTCTACAGGAATAGAGAACCCCATGCTTTCAATGCCCACTGCGGAGAATTTCATGGAGTTAATACCGACGACTTCTCCCTTCAAGTTCACAAGCGGCCCTCCGCTGTTGCCGGGATTAATCGCAGTATCTGTTTGAATTAAGCGGTAGGACGCTTCCACCCCACGGTTCAAACCACTGATCACGCCAACCGTAGCTGAGTTACGCAACGAAAAGGAGATCGGCGTACCAATCGCAATCACCGTCTCACCCACAACCGCTTGCGAAGCTTTGGCAAAGACCGCCGGTTTGAGTGCTTTGGCGTTGATTTTAATCAGTGCAAGATCACTTAACGGATCGCTGTATGTTTCTGTAATGTTATATGTATTCCCATCCGTTGTGACAACGACCGGATCAACCAACTGATCCACCACGTGAGCGTTCGTCACAATCCATCCATTAGCGCGAATGATAACGCCTGTGCCATGTGCCAGATTATAACGATCGTTTACCGATCCGTTCTGGTTTTCCGTCGTTTTACCTATAATCCCCACCACAGACGGAGACGCTTTCTCAATCACTTTGGGAATGGCTTCGCTTCCCTTATACGTATACGTTCCTGATTTGGCATCGTATTGTCCACTGCCGCCGAACATCATCAGCAGATCTTTGGTATTCACATACACCTGGCCGTCGATCACCTTGGCTTGCATGCCTGTCTTGGATGCTGCTGCGCCAGCCGTCGCTGCCATCACACCGATGGAGAGCACAACAACCATCATCATGGCTGTTGCCCGTTTTACTAACCTTTTCATGACTTCACCTGACCCTCTCTACTCTAAACATCCTTCTTGCGCGACTGGACAGCCGATTCTTGGCCGAATCTATCTTCTCTCTCATCTGCAATATCGGTATCCATCAATGTATCATACAAATTCTGGCTGTACAATCGTTTTAATTTTCGCTATTTTTCGACACAATCAGACTCTCTCATCTTATTTCCTTCGGAGAATACAGGCATGAAAAAACACCTTCCATATTCATCATGGAAAGTGTTCGAAGAGACTATTGCATGGTCTTATTTCTTTGCATCTTAATTTTACTATTAACCAAACCAACCTGTGATCATCGCGTAGTCTGTCATCAAAAATACCAGCAGACTGACAACTGTAAACCCGATAGCAAACAAATTTTTCTTCGGTGCCCGAAGGAGCCGAACCAATCCGATAAAAATCAGGATCGTAAACAAGATCACAAAAATATCAAATGCATTAAAATTCGATGTACTCGCTGTGGCAGCCTCTGCAAGCAGCATGGATAGACAGACCTCCTCACCATAGTTGAACAACCAACACATACCCTAAACTCTTCCTCTATGTTATCTGTACCCTGTTAGTAATGCAAGCCCTATCATCCAGAAAAATGAAAAAAATCCAGATTGACCGATTTGCTCGCAAAAGCTTATCCAGTCTAATATGTAAACACTTTCATTAAACATTCTTATTAACAGCTAACGGAAGGTAGACACAGAGAGCAGACAACATGTAAAAGGTCGTAGGAGTCCGGCAGGTGACATACCCAGCCACAATTATGGATAAACAGCACGATGTAGAACTAAGTAGATCCACGCGGTTTATGTGGTTCATGTAGTTCATTTATAGTTCATGGAGTTCCAAGAAGTTCCGGCAATGGAGAGCAGTTCTAAAAAGTTACCATGTAAGCACCATACTCTAACGATCACCACAGACCTTATTAGGACGATTATCAGCCGTTTCAAAATCTAACGATCATGAGAAACGCTATTTCACTCAAAATCGTCAAAAAACAGTCTAGTTCTCGCTTTTTCGATGAAATAACGTCGTCGGTGATTGTTAGAATTCTGATTTATCCGATTTTGCTCAAATAAACTCACCTGAGATCGTTAGATACTTAGCGCAATAATTCATACAGTTAACACACTAACTTAGACTCCTTAATGCCTCTCAAAGCTTCTTAATGCTTCTCAACCCCCCTCACTTTTAATAGTACTTCTTACTCCTCCTCCCCAATATAGTTACAAATTTCGTGGACTCGCCTTACCTTTTTTAAGTACACATTTCACCTTCCCTCAAACGATTCTCTACTTTTTAACATCACAAAAAAACCTTCCTCACCGCGGAAAAGAGGGCGGACTATCATCCACAGCCTATTTCCCACGGCAAAGAGGGCTTGCATTTTAAAGTAATTCAAGTTTATAGATTTGCTATGCTCTTACCCTTCCCCTTACTCTAACTACTCCGCCAGTTGCAGAGCTCTGCTCCGCTCTGTATCGCGCTCCAGTACAGGTTTTAGATACTTACCCGTATAGGATTCCTGCACTTTAATAATATCCTCTGGTGTTCCTGTTGCTACAATTGTACCGCCGCCGCTTCCACCTTCTGGACCCAGGTCAACAATATAATCGGCTGTTTTGATGACATCCAGATTATGCTCAATGACAAGCACAGACTCTCCTGAATCGACGAGGCGATGCAAGACGTTCAGCAGTCGGTCGATATCATCGACGTGCAGACCAGTCGTAGGCTCATCCAGAATATAGATCGTCTTGCCAGTACTACGGCGATACAGCTCGGAAGCAAGCTTCACACGCTGTGCTTCACCACCGGACAGTGTTGTTGCTGGTTGACCGAGATTGATGTAACCAAGGCCTACATCAAGCAACGTTTGCATTTTGCGATGAATTTTCGGAATGTTCTCGAAAAACTGAGTTGCATCCTCCACTGTCATTTCAAGCACATCTGCAATATTTCTGTTTTTGTACTTCACTTCAAGTGTTTCGCGGTTGTAACGTTTGCCTTTGCAAACCTCACACGGCACATATACATCCGGCAAAAAGTGCATCTCGATTTTTATAATTCCATCTCCACGGCAGGCTTCGCAGCGTCCACCTTTGATATTAAAGCTAAACCGGCCTTTTTTATATCCGCGTACTTTTGCTTCATTGGTCTGTGCAAACAGGTCACGAATGTCGTCAAATACACCGGTATAGGTTGCCGGATTGGAACGTGGAGTTCGTCCGATCGGGGACTGATCGATATCAATCACTTTATCGATATGCTCCAGACCACGAATCTCCTTGTGTTGCCCTGGACGTACTCGTGCACGATTCAAATCACGTGCCAACGTTTTGTACAAAATTTCGTTGATCAGTGTAGATTTACCTGAACCAGACACTCCCGTTACAGCGGTAAACACACCCACCGGAATCTTTACATTCAGATTCTTCAAGTTGTTCTCTTTGGCTCCGCGCACTTCCAACCAGCGATCGCCAACACTTCGGCGTTCGGTACGAATCGGAATAAACTTCTTGCCACTGAGGTACTGACCTGTCAACGAATTCTCGTCATTCATGATCTCCTCAGGTGTACCTTGTGACATTACTGTCCCGCCGTGAATACCTGCACCTGGACCAATGTCGATAATATAGTCCGCCGCCATCATCGTATCTTCATCATGTTCGACAACGATCAATGTGTTCCCGATATCCCGCATATGTGCAAGCGTGGAGATCAAACGATCATTATCCCGTTGATGCAGTCCGATACTTGGCTCGTCCAGAATGTAGAGCACGCCCATCAGGCTGGAACCGATTTGAGTCGCTAGTCTGATCCGTTGTGCTTCACCACCGGATAACGTTCCAGCAGCACGGCTTAGCGTAAGGTAATCCAGACCTACGTTAACGAGAAAACCCAAACGGCTGTTGATTTCTTTTAAAATCAGTTTGGCAATGGTCTGTTCTTTTTCGGTCAGTTGCAGCGACTCAAAGAAACGTCCCGCTTCACCGATGGACAAACTAGTCACATAAGCCATGTTGTGGTCATTAATGGTTACGGCAAGACTCTCTCGTTTCAGACGTTGCCCTTTACATGTACCACAAGGCTTGGCACTCATGTATCCTTCAATGAACTCACGGATACCTTCTGAACCTGTTTCGCGATATCGACGCTCCAGATTATTAACGATCCCTTCGAACGTAACTAATGCTTCTTTACGCTGTCCGAAGTCATTTTCATAACGGAAACGAATTTTCTCAGACCCTGTTCCTTGCAACAGCTTGTTCATCTGATCAGCAGGTAGATCCTCTACAGGAACATCCTGAGGGATATTGAAATGTTCGCATACGGATTTGAGAAACTGCGGATAATACGTGGACGTTCCTCCTGTCCAGGCATCAAATGCTCCTTCTTCAATCGATTTACTGCGATCCGGCACAAGAAGGTCCGGGTCAACAATCATTTTGACACCCAAACCATCACAATCCGGACACGCACCAAACGGGCTATTGAATGAGAACATCCGCGGCGCAAGCTCATCAATACTGAATCCACATACCGGACAAGCAAAGTTGGAACTGAAGCGCAGTTCTTCTTCACCGATAATATCCACGAGTAGCTGCCCGCCGGACAGATTAAGTGCCGTTTCAATGGAATCTGCCAATCGAGCTTGGACATCCTCCTTCACAACGATCCGGTCAACGACAACATCGATGGTATGTTTTTTGTTTTTCTCCAGCTGGATGTCCTCCGACAGGTCACGCAATTCCCCATTAACCCGAACACGGACAAACCCCTGTTTAGATACATCGGCAAAAACGCTTTTGTGCTCCCCTTTGCGTCCCGCAACAATTGGAGCCAGAATCTGCAACCGGGTACGTTCAGGGTATTGCATGATACGATCGACCATCTGTTCTACGGTTTGGGATGTTATCTCAATCCCGTGATCCGGACAATGCGGATGACCGACACGAGCAAACAGGAGACGCAGATAATCATAAATTTCAGTAACGGTTCCTACCGTGGAACGCGGGTTACGACTTGTTGTTTTCTGATCTATTGAGATCGCAGGCGACAAACCCTCAATCGAATCGACATCCGGTTTCTCCATCTGACCTAAAAACTGACGTGCATAGGCAGACAATGATTCTACATAACGCCGTTGTCCTTCGGCATATATCGTATCAAACGCCAGCGAGGACTTGCCTGATCCGCTCAAACCAGTTAATACGACAAAGCGGTCACGCGGAATGGTAATATCGATGTTTTTCAAGTTATGCGCTCGTGCGCCTTTGATGACAATGTTCTCGCTCGCCAATGGTATTCATCCTCTCATTGCTTTTCTATTCTATATAAGTTGATTCTTTACACGTGTACACTCCAATGACAGAATAACCTTCCAATCGCTGTTATCCCCAGATTTTTTTAATTTCCACTTATTAAGGGGAAAAATCTGTTGATAAAGGCGAACGCTCCGCTTTTTCAGGTCTCTTCTGTCCTCTCCGTTTCTGTGTAAATGATTTGTTCAACTTACATATAAACCTCTTAACCAAATTCGTCATTTTTATCAGTATAGACCTGATTTTACGATTTCAACATGTCTTATTATCGGGTCAATGGATACATTTATTTACTTCAATCTACTCAATAAGAGAACGGCCAAACTGGCCGTTCTCTCTTATCATCCAAGTTCAATCACTATCGACTTATATCTATTCTGCTCGCAATTCCAGCAATGCATCACGAAGCTCGGCGGCACGCTCAAACTGCAAGTTTTTGGCTGCATCTTTCATCTCCGCTTCCAGACGCTGAATAAGCGACTGGCGCTCCTTCTTCGACATCTTCTCGGCGGCGCCGGTCAGATACTCGTTTTTGGATTCAGCAACCTTCGTTGCCTCAATGACATCACGCACTTTTTTGCGAATGGTCTGCGGTGTAATGCCGTGTTTTTCATTGTACTCCATCTGAATGGTACGGCGTCTCTCGGTCTCTTTTATCGCTTTATCCATGGAATCCGTTACTTTGTCACCATACAAAATAACTTTACCCTCACTATTCCTTGCGGCACGCCCGATTGTCTGAATCAGGGAACGCTCGGAACGCAGGAAACCTTCCTTATCCGCATCCAGAATAGCCACCAATGAAACTTCCGGCAAATCCAGACCTTCCCGCAGCAAGTTAATACCAATCAATACATGGAAGGTACCCAGCCTCAGATCACGCAGAATGGACATCCGTTCCAGTGTTTTGATCTCCGAGTGCAGATATCTAACCTTAATGCCAACTTCCTTCAGGTAATCCGTCAGGTCTTCCGACATCTTCTTGGTCAGCGTAGTAATCAGCACACGCTCGTCTTTGGCAATCCGGTCGTTAATCTCTGCAATCAGATCATCGATCTGTCCTTTTGTTGGACGCAGCTCAATAACAGGATCAAGCAGGCCAGTAGGACGAATGATCTGTTGCACCATCGTATCGGTATGCTCAATCTCGTAAGGCCCTGGTGTCGCCGATACATAGATGATCTGGTTCATCTTTTCTTCAAACTCTTCAAACTTAAGCGGACGGTTATCCAGTGCAGAAGGTAAACGGAAACCGTGATCAACTAGCACAGTCTTCCTCGCTTGGTCACCATTGTACATCGCGCGGATCTGCGGCAATGTAACGTGAGACTCATCCACCACGATCAACATATCATCCGGGAAGTAGTCCATCAGGGTGTATGGCGTATCCCCGCGTTCACGGAAGGTCAGCGGTCCGGAGTAGTTCTCGATCCCTGAGCAGAACCCGACTTCCTTCATCATCTCGATATCGTAACGTGTACGCTGCTCCAGTCGCTGTGCTTCCAGCAACTTGCCTTGCTCGCGCAATACTTCAAGCCGTTCTTCCAATTCACGTTCGATGTTCACCAGCGCCACACGCATCGTTTCTTCTTGCGTTACGAAGTGAGATGCCGGGAAAATAGCAATATGCTCGCGCTCACCGATTAATTCTCCGGTTAAGACGTCAATCTCGGTAATTTTCTCGATCTCATCCCCAAACAACTCTACTCGAATGGCATGTTCACCCTTGGAGGCCGGGAAAATCTCAATAACATCGCCACGGACACGGAACGTACCACGTACAAAGTTAATATCATTCCGCTGATACTGTATCTCTACAAGGCGGGACAAGATCTGATTGCGCGGTTTCTCCATTCCTACTCGCAGAGACAACAACATACTGGAGTAGTCATGAGGTGACCCCAAACCATATATACAGGATACACTTGCTACGATAATGACATCACGGCGTTCGAACAAGGAACTGGTCGCGGCATGTCGTAACTTATCAATCTCTTCATTAATACTCGAATCCTTCTCGATATACGTATCTGAGGAAGGAATATAGGCTTCTGGCTGGTAGTAGTCATAATAACTGACAAAATACTCAACCATGTTATTCGGAAAAAATTCTTTGAATTCACTCGCCAGCTGTGCTGCCAGTGTCTTATTGTGCGCAATGATCAACGTGGGTCGCTGTAGCTTGGCAATAGTCTGCGCAATGGTAAACGTCTTCCCCGTGCCCGTTGCACCCAAAAGCGTCTGGTATCTCTTCCCTTCCTGAACACCCTTCACCAATTCCTGAATGGCTGCAGGCTGATCACCCTGGGGAGAAAACTCTGACTCGATTTCGAACGTTTTGTCGCTCATAATAATATCGCTCATTGCCGTATCTCACCCTATCGTCTAAAATAATAGTCACTATATATTGTCGAAGTTCCCCGAATTTCCAGTTGGGAAAACTTATAGTAATAGGAATATTTGTTCCCGTTCAATTATACCTTGTTCGTTTTAGTGATGCAAACGTGAAATGAAGATAGGAGTGGGTTAATTTATGGATATTGCGACACTTATCGGTATAATTGCCGGAATTGCCGCAGTTATCAGCGGTTTTCTGTGGGAAGGCGGCCATATGTCCGGCCTGTTACAAAAAACGGCTGCTCTAATCGTGTTCGGCGGCACCATCGCTGCCGTTGTAGCCAGCTTCCCTGCACATCGTCTGCGAACGATCCCTGCTGCTTTACGTATGGCCTTTGGACGTCGTGCTCAGGATTCCAAACAATGGGTCGAAGAACTGATCGAGATGTCATCCATTGCCCGCAGATCCGGTGTGCTTGCTCTGGAACGCAGAGTTGTGGATCATCCCCATCCCTTTTTACAAGATGGCATTCAGATGGTTGTGGACGGTACAGACCCGGATGTTGTTCGGCAGATTCTCGAGATGGAAATTGATTCTGTAGAGCAGAAACATGAGAATTATGCCAAAATATTCGAATCTGCCGGTGGTTATGCCCCAACGATGGGGATCATCGGAACCGTAATGGGACTTATTCAGGTACTCGGAAGCTTAACCGATCCAACCGGACTCGGACCAGCCATTGCCGTTGCCTTTACAGCCACTCTATATGGAGTTGCCAGTGCTAACCTGATCTTTTTACCTATCGCTTCCAAAATCAAATCCAGAGGTGCTGACGAGGTGCAAGAAATGGAGATGATGCTTGAAGGAGTGCTTGCCATTCAAAATGGCGAAAATCCACAGCTCGTTCGCAAACGGCTAGAGTCTTTTACACTCTCGCACCGCCAGGTCTTGCAATCTCCGCTCGCAAAGGAGGGATTAGATGAGTCGTCGCAGTAAACGGCGTGCCAAACGCGAAGCTGCTGACCATCGGGATCGCTGGATGATTACCTATGCGGATCTCATTACGTTACTACTGATTTTTTTCGTCATCATGTACGCCATGAGCAATCTGGACACCGATAAATACGACGTCGTGACCCAATCCCTTCAAAGCACTTTTAATAAATCCGACTCCATACTTGAACTGGGGGACGGACTCGGGGAGACACCGGGTCAAACCATCACCAAGCCCCCCCAGGGAAGCTCAGAGGATGATCAAGACTCGTCATCAGATTCGGACAAAGATACCCCTATTGATAGCAACCGTCCGCTCACGGAGCGAGAAGAACAATTCAGGACTCAGGAACAGGAATTACAAAATCTGTTCAATGTGATTACCCAATATATCGAAGATAATAAACTGGATAATCAAATTTTCGTGGCAGACAAACCGCAAGGTATCTCCATTACGCTCAGTGATCGTTTTCTGTTTGATCAAGGACAAGCTGCCTTGAAAAAAGATGCTGCACCTACACTTAGCAAACTCGCCAGTTTGTTTCGTAATCTTCAAATGGTGGTCAGTATTGAGGGACACACGGATAACGTCCCAATAGGAGCCAATTCCGCGTACAAGGATAACTGGGAGTTGTCCGGTGAACGTGCGTTATCAGTACTACGCTTTTTCATCGATCAGGAGAAACTCGCCCCCGACCACTTCCAATATGCAGGGTATGCGGATACCAGACCAACCGGAGACAATACAACAGCAGCTGGGAGACAGAAGAACCGCCGGGTTGAAATCACGGTGCTTCGCCAATTACAGCCATAGTCAGTTATCCCGCAAAAAATACATGCCTGACCTCTGCCTCTATTAACCGACTATACGAAGTCATGTTACAAAAAAACAACTCAGTAAAAAGCACGTTTGACGGTATTCATCCCGTAAAACGTGCTTTTTTGACTGTATTCTAAATTACCGTTGCTCTTACTCTTACTCTTACTCTTACTCTTACTCTTACTCTTACTCTTACTCTTACTCTTACTCCTGCTCTTACTCCTGCTCTTGCTCTTGCTTTCACTCTTAACTCTTAACTCCTAACTGACTCCCTCTATCTCTTTTCCTATTTACGCTACAACCAATTTACGCATCCATCCCCGGTTGATTGGGACGAAGAATCACGGAACCGACAGTCAGCAGGATCACGGCCATGGCAAACAGGATCAGCAGCGGCAGGGTGATGTCTGCCAACGTGCCTCCGGCGGAGATCGTTTCGACTGCCTGAATCGTCCATTTTTGCGGTACGAAGTTCGCCAGCTTCTGCATATACTCCGGCATGATGGATAACGGCCAGAAACAACCCCCAATCATACAAGTTGGTACAATGATGAGCGAGTTCAACATACTGGCATTTTTCGATTCACGGATCAGGCCACTCACGGCACTCGCTAATCCCATCGATACCAGCATAAACGCTCCAAGAATCAGAAAATGAATACCAAACGGAATCCCTGCATCATAATGCAGTACCCAACGGCTTATGCCGAGCACGATTGTAATCTGGATAACCCCAATTGCAAGACTACCTAGAAAATTTCCTAGTGCGATCTCATATGACCTAACTGGAGCGGTATACATTCGAGCCATCGTACGTTGCTTTCGGTCGTCCATAATAACAGCCACCGCGCTCGTTAACAGTCCCATCATGAACATAATCGTGAATCCGGTGACGTTGTTTAACCCTGGCTTTGGATATAGCTGCAGATGTAATGCTTCTCCAGATAGTTGATGCCTCCCAATCTCTTGCAGAATCTGTTCGAGTTTCCTCTCCTGATTCTTAGCGTCAGCGTTAGAAGACGACAGGGCAGCAGATGTTTGTACCGCAGTAGCAGATTGTTTCAACCCATCGGCAACCCCCTCGGCCGCTGCCCGAAGGATGTATGAGCTTTCGCTGACACGCATTTCAATCCACTGGATCTCTGCGGGCTTGCCCTGTAGCAACGATCGAGTGTAATTGGCGGGAATCACAATCCCCATGCTTCCTTTTTGGCGAACGATATCCGATTTCACTTCTGCCTCGTTACTCGCAGCTTTGAAGCTGTAGTCTTTCGTACGAGCGAGCTCTTTGATCATCCATGATCCAGCGATCCCCTCATCCATATTGACATAAGAAACAACCGCACGACTGGCCTGCTCACTTCCAAAAAGAGCAACTGCACCTGTCACAACAAGGCATGGTAGCAGTAAAAATGCAACAAACCCACGTTTACGTCCCAGTGTTCTCCGGATCATTAACCAAGCGATATGCAGACTATTCATAACGATATCCAACCTTTCTGTATATCACTGCAGCAGCTACTGCTAGCACTGCACACACGGCCCCAAGCATGAAAATATTGTGCATGACCTCTTGCAAAGTTGCACCCAGCATCATACTAAGAAAACTTTGAAGCGCCCAATGATTCACCGTGAATTCGCTAATGCGCTGTACAAAATCGATGGCGATCGGAGTAAACCCGCCGCTAATAAAAGTCATCACGATGATAATCCCCTGCATTAATGCAGTAGCTGAAGCAGCACTTTTACTAACCAAGGCTACAATAATGCCCAAAGTCATTGACGCCAGCGTAATAAGTATACAGATTAGTACAATCAACCACGGATGACCACCCCAATTCACACCAAATAATAGGTTGGTCATGACGATAATAATGATCGCTTGTAAAAAGGCAAGCAAACTGTTACCTGCAACTTTGCCAGCAAAGATCACTCCATTGCCTACTGGCGTTGCCTGAAGACGCGCGAGCGTTTGTTTGTCGCGCTCCGTAAACAGGCTGTTAACGGTGGTCATGCCAGAGTACAGCATAAACATCGCCAGCATGGCTGCTGCGTAATATTGTGAAGCGCTGTAGGATTGACCGGAATTCCCCGGGCTACTGACCTTAATATTTGGCTGTGCTGATGGCAATCCAGTGCCATCCTGCGTTGAAATCGCCATCACCGTTTCTGGCCCAAGGACTTTTGCAATGGCAGCCTGTCGATTCAACTCATCCGTAAAGCTAGTGAATACGGTCTGCCCCACTACATTAAGTGTATTGTCTTTTCCAAGTATCCATTGTAGCTTAACGGTTTTTCCTGCCATCCATTGTTGCACCATATCCGAAGTCATGATTACCGCAAAATCAAGATCTCCTTGTTTTAACGCATCCATCGTTTCGTCCTGTGAAGACATGTTTTTCACTTTTATCATTTGGGCTACTTCAGGTGCAGCCACAAAGGCTTTCAGGGCTTCACCTACCGGAGAGGATATCGCTTCATTTGATTGCACAATCCCCACGCGCAACGTATCAGGCGTCGTATCTTTTCCTGTTCCCATCGCGCTCGATAATGCCGTTCCCAAGATAAAAATTAATAATAAAGGCAGAATGAACAGATTAATCACTACAGAACGAATTTTCAAAATACGTCTGAGTTCAAAGATACAAATATGCCATATGCTCATGCCATCTCCTCCTAGTCTCGAAGCGTACGCCCGGTCAGATTGAGGAAAAGCGTTTCGAGATCCGGTTCTTCGACCCGGAGAGATTGAATGGACATGTCATGCTTGCTGCAAATAAACAGCATATCTTGCAGCGCCTGCTGTGCCGAAGGCAGCATAATCGTTAATGTGTCTTCCGTGACTTCTACTGCCCGTACACGCGGGTGAAGCTTAAGTTCTTCCACAGCACCGGCATCCAGGCCGGAGGTGATAAGTACAATTTTTTCCTCCGATGCAACGCGTTCCCTTAACTCAGCCTCGGTGCCACAAGCAATAATCCGGCCTTGATCCATGATAGCCACCCGATTACTGATCGCTGCAACCTCCTCCATATAATGACTTGTATAGATGATGGTCGAGCCCATCTTGTTGAGCGTTCGCACCGATTCAAGAATGTGATTGCGGGATTGTGGATCAATGCCCACGGTGGGCTCATCCATAATGATCAGATCCGGCCTGTGACTGAGCGCACATGCGATGTTGAGTCTGCGTTTCATGCCGCCCGAGAAGGTGGCTGGAGCATCCTTGGCCTTATCTTGCAAACCGACAAATTCAAGAGATTCCTGCACTCTTTCTTTGAGCATCTTCCCTCGTAATCCATAGAGCCGGGCAAAAAAAGTAACATTATCCGCGGCACTCATCGTTTCATACAAAGCCAAATCTTGCGGAACCAGTCCAATCTTACGCTTCACATCGAGTGGTCGCTCCTTCACCGATATGCCATCCAGTCTGATCTCTCCCTGATCCATGCTGAGCAGACCTGCAATCATGCTAATGGTGGTGCTTTTTCCCGCTCCATTCGGGCCAAGCAGACCAAAAATCTCTCCCTTTTGCACACTTAAGTTGAGGTGATCCACCGATAACTTGCTGCCATACCGTTTTACAACGTGATCCATTTCCAATATGTTCATCTACGTATGCCCCTCCCATATGAGCTCTTACCGCGATATTCCTATGTCTATTGTATCGAATGTCTCCCCTTGGCGAAGGTACATAAAGTCATCATTCAAAGGTGACTTAAGTCATCTCCTGATGTTGCGGTGGCCTATGTTATAATCAAGGATGCGTTATCGTCTTATTCTCCATTATGTTAAAAAAGGATGTCATCTACATATGCCCTTGGGATTCCTGCAATATGGTTTATTAGTTGTACCTGCTGTGTTGTTCAGTTTGACCCTACCTTTACATGGCGAAGCACTGTACACCTTTTACATCCTCATCTCGACCTTACTCGCTGTAGCGAACCGCTTTACCCGTTCAGGCGCACAGCAATCACTGTTATTTCTGGCAGAAATAATGTGGGCCAGCTGGTTGATCGCGCTATACGGCCCCTTTATGATTTTCATCTCTCTATCGGTTCTCTATGTTTATATGTATCGGCTCGATGGATCTGTAAGATGGTTCATTCTAGGGATTCAGCTGATTACAACAAATCTCGCACTGTATTGGCATGTTGCAACTCCAACTACGCTCAGTTCTGGAGCGATGGAAGTTCAAATGAACACCATGAGCTGGTTCTCGGACTCTGTGAAGATAAACATTGGCGTAAACCTGCTCCTATGGATGACAGCGGCTCTCTCCTGGCAAGGAGCCAAAGCTGCAAACCGTCGTCAGCAACTGGAGCATGTGTATGACGAGTTACGGCACAAGCATTATGAGCTACAAGAGACTCGTGCACAATTGCTGTCATTTTCAAAACAATTAGAAGATGCGGCTCAGGCAGAAGAGCGTATTCGAATATCCCGTCAGCTTCATGATGATATCGGACATCGGCTAATACGCACCAAAATGATGTCAGAGGCTGCCTTGCTCACGCTACCTTTGAATAACGAACAGGGTACTGCAATGGTCAAGCAGATTCGAGATCAGCTGGCTGCAAGTATGGATGATATGCGTAACACCCTTCATAAACTTCGTCCTGATTTTCATGCATCCGATGCCTACGCTTTGGATCGTCTATTAGAAGAAGTCGGTCGCGATACAGGGATACAGACTCATTACGAGATTATTGGTCAGCCACACACTCTCTATCCAAGTACGCAGATTGTGTTGTACAAAAACGCCAAAGAAGCTGTAACGAATGCCATTAAACATGGAAAGGCCACTTCCATTTGTTTGCAGCTGGCTTTTGGGCATCAGGAGATTCGTATGAGCATCAGTAATGATGGCAGCATGCACTCCCTTTTAGATACAAGTGTAACAACGGGCCTTGGGCATGAGGGTATGCGTCAGCGTACACAGTTCATTGGAGGTACCATTGAGGTTCAACCCACCGCTCCATATACCGTTATCACTCGAATCCCCATTACAAACAAAATGAATTTACTGTAAAACGGAAAGGAATATGCTCATGCCAGAACCGAACAATATCACTCAGAAAACATTGTCCGAGCAACCTTCAATGATTCAAGTCCTCCTTGTCGATGACGATCCCTTCATCCGGGAAAGCCTGAACGTGGTGCTCGGCCTCGATGCGGATATCCACATTACGGATACGGCTTCCAATGGGACGGAGGCACTTGCGTGCCTTGAATCAGGAACACCTGCAGATGTTGTACTCATGGATATACGTATGCCCGAATGTGATGGGGTCGAAGGAACTCTTCTGATCAAAACCCGTTTCCCCGATATCCAGGTACTGATGCTGACAACTTTTGACGACGATGAATATATCATTCAAGCTATACAGAACGGTGCGAGTGGTTATCTACTCAAAAACGTCCCTCCTGCCCGTATCGTGCAGGGCATCAAAACCGTCCATAACGGGGATATGCTGATCCACCCGGATATTGCACGCAAACTCGCGGGTTTGCTTCGAACGCCGGCTTCTCCTCCGGTAAACGAGCCACTTGAAACGCACGGGCTTACACGCATGGAGCTTTCCGTTGCCGAAGCTATATCAGAAGGACTATCCAACAAAGAAATTGCCACTAAATTGTTTCTCAGCGAGGGTACCGTCAAAAACTATGTAACTGAAATCCTGGGTAAGCTGCATTTGCGTGATCGCACCCAGATCGCCATTTTTATTTTGAAAAAATAAAGCAAAAAGGTACTCCCTCACGCCAGCCAAGGCGTTTGGAAGTACCTTTTATTACATTTCGACTGACCCTTTGTCACTCACGACAGGGGCTGGTGGTAAAGCCAGTGGAGCTTCGTCGATACGCTGCTGCTCTTTCCGGCGTGTGAATAATTTGAGCGTAATCACATGAAACAACGTCACCGGACGTGGCTGAACTGCCCATGCTTCATGTTTATCCGGTGCCATAATCACACCAAGTTGGTGGTGCTCGCCTTCGTATATCGCTCGTTGCATAAACTTGCTCTCTCCCTGATGATTACGCACCTCCAGCTTGCAAAAAGCCGGATTCATCCGCAGTGCCCGGTGTAGCTCTTCGGGAGAATGAACGAGTATACCGTTCACTTTATACAATGTCTCCCCTGCCTCAATTCCGAGCTCTGCTGCAGGACTCTCTGGAATCACACTCAGTACCTTGAGTCCATGCTGAGGGTGAACAAATGCAGGACTAAGTTGCTGCTCTTCCAATGCACTGTACCACACCAGAAGCTCATGTCCGGCGAAAGCTACCAAAGCCGCAACGACTGTCAAAGGTGACCACCATACGGCAAGCACACTGAACACAAGCAAAGCCAAGCTATACAGCATCAGGCGTTTAGCTGAAATCTGGAGTTTACGCCCAAGTAGCATACTTTGTGTATTTTCGCTAAATCCCAGCAAGATGGGCAGCGCCATTAGCGTGTAGCCTTGACCTGCATGAAGTAGCGGAGTCCACGCCATTTCTGTGATGCCTCCGGTTGTCGGAACAAGAATCAATAGCGGAACCGCCCAAAAGAGCTGGATCTGATATCCGCCTACCAACTTCCCACGTTTGCCTTCCATCAGAAACGGAGAGGCCATAGAGACACCTTGCATTCGAGCTAATGCAGCTTCGCCCAAGTGCAGCAGCGCAGCCAGAACGAGCAGCACAGGCATGTCCAATGCACGAACTGTGTCTACAGCCTGTCCAAGCATACCGACAGGCTGCCAGCTGGAGGCCACATTTAAAGCAAATTGCAGAATCCCCAGTGCCCCCGCTGCGTAGGCGAAGCACAAATAACGGATACGGATTAAAGATAAAACCAATGCTGCAATCCATATGCTGATTACACTACCTAGCGTAAGATAAGTGCCAAGGAAAAGAGATATCATGGACACAATTACACCAATGACAATTCCCCCAAGAACCGCTCGAATCGCCTGCGTGATCGAACTCTGCATACGTACATGGAAGAGTTTCCGTTCCTGCAGCAACTGACGATGATAAATTAAAGCAATCAGAATCACTGCCATATAATAAAACGGCTGAATCAACAACTGTAACAATGCTTCCCCTAATACAGTTAACCAAGGCCATACCCATTCCATTGTAGCATTTCACTCCTCTCCTTCAGCCGGTTCAGAAAAAAAGAAGGCTGAAAATCAGCCTTCTTTATGGCTTCGACACAGCGGACGAAATATCCTTTGAGACATTTTCGATCGCGCGTTTCAGCTGTGTATCATATTGAGGATTGGCAATACGTTCAATCAGAGATGCTTCCAGAGACTCTGCCGTTTTCTCATCGATTTGGCCAGTAACCTGAATGCCTTTTTTCTTCTGGAACGCCTTGACGGCTTCTTCGGTCTTCTGGTCGTAGTATCCGTCCACACGATCCGGCTTGAAGTCAAGTCCTCTCAGCATCGTCTGCGCACTCTTCACATCCGTGCTATTGCTGTCATATTTCAGTGGTAGCTTCTCTTTATTAATCGGTGCAACCGAGAAATAATCAGGCTGGTTCACTGCGATATCCGGCTTGATGCCTTTTTCATGAATCCAAGTGCCGTTTGGTGTCAGCCACTTGGCAATCGTAATTTTCAGCAAGCTACCGTCGCCCATCTGTTTGTCATAGCTGGTCTGCACGGTTCCTTTACCAAATGAATTCTCACCCACGAGTGTAGCGCCAGCAGATTGTTGCAAAGCTCCTGCCAGGATTTCGGAAGCACTCGCGCTACCTTTGTTCATCAAGACGGTAATAGGATAAGGTTTGGCTGATCCATTCGATTTACTTTGTTCCTTCTTGCCATTTTTATCTTCAACCTGAACGATGACTTTACCCTTCGGTACAAACTGTTCTGCTATATCGATAACGACTTGCAGTACACCGCCCGGGTCATTCCGTACATCGATAATCAGGCCTTTCATATTCTGCTTCTCGAGCTTAGCAAGTTCTTCCTTAAAGCGTTCACCTGTATTCAGTGAGAACTGCGTAATGTTGATGACACCAATACCGCCATCTTCCATATGCGCATAGACGGTTTCCAGATCAATATCATCACGAACAATCGTGAATTCAATCGGCTCTGTCGATCCCGCACGTTTCACCTGTACTTTGGCTTCGCTACCCTTTGGACCTCTAATCTTGTTAACCGCTTTGTTGAGCTCAAGTCCTTGAAGCGATTCGCCGTTAACGGACATAATGATGTCTTTGGCACGGATACCAGCTTTTTCAGCAGGTGAACCTTTGATTGGGGAAACGACAACGACATTACCGTCTTGCGAGGAAACCTCTGCACCAATACCGGTAAATGATCCTTCGATAGACTCTTCGAACTGGGCTGCTGTTTCCTGTCCCATATAGTTGGAGTAGGGATCACCCAACGATTCCATCATGCCGTTAATCGCACCATCAATCAGCTTGGTACGGTCAACATCTTTATAATAGTTGCTGGAGATCAAATCCATTGCGGTTTCAATCTTTCTCAAATCGTTCTTCTGCTGTGAGCTACCGGTCACACTTGCCAGCAATCCTTCGCCGGGTCTAACTTGATTTGTAATACCCGGATAAGTCATTAACACGAGCGTTAATAGACTTCCGCCAAGCAGTCCCATAATAACAAACAGCAGCGCCGATCTTTTTTTCATCATCCGTATGTCACCGCCTTTAGTTTTGAAGCGCATCCGATTCGGACTGCCCCGAATCATTCCCTGAACATGCCAGCTTAGTATATGTCTAGCTTGTACGGATTATGATTTTTCCATTCGAAGTTTAAACTATATCATTTGAACTAAAAATTTTACACAGCCCACTCCAATGACAGAATAACCTTACAATCGCTGTTATTCCTCTCCGTTAGAGTGTAAATGAATAGTTCAACTTATATTAAGTTGCATCGCATTAAATCAGACAATCTACAAATAGTTCATCGGATTCACAGCTGTTCCATTATCTCGCACTTCAAAGTGCAAGTGGGGCCCAGTTGAGTTCCCTGTATTGCCGGACTCGGCAATAGTGTCGCCTTTACTTACCGTGTCTCCCTTGCTGACCTTGAATCCACCTTCACGCAAGTGACCGTACAATGACCACAGGCCTCCGCCATGATCAATAATAACCGTATATCCATAACCACTATACCACTCAGCCATAATGACGATCCCGCCGGAAGCCGCATGAACCGATGTGCCTACTGGAACAGCAAAGTCGACACCTGCATGCAGTTTACCTACTTCCCCTGTAATCGGGTGAATCCGCGGACCAAACGGTGAAGAAATGCGTCCACCGGAAACAGGTTTTGCAAAAATACCGTTGCCTGATGAATAGGTCACTTCACTATTGCCACTGGAGCTTACACGCGTTGGTGCTTTGGCTGCTGCTTTGGCACGTGCCGCAGCTTGGGCCCGGGCTTTGGCTGCCGCTGCCGCCTGTTGCTCACGCAATTTATTCTTCTCCTGTAACAGAGCTGAGCGTTTGCCGGCAATCTGCATTAACACAGCTTCCTGCTCTGCCGTCAACTCTTCGGATTGTTCAATTTTAGCATCATATGAAGCCAGAAGCACCTGCTTTTCTTTCTCTTTTTCGTTCAGCTGTGACTTGCGCTGTTTCTTCTGGGAATACAGACTTTTGGCTTCCGCATATTGCCGGTCCAAGTCTGCCTTTTTCTCTACTACTAGCTGCTTGTCCTTTTTATGTTCATCCAGGAGATGCTGATCCTGATCTACAATCGTTTTAAGCGAGTCCGCGCGGGTCAGAAAATCGGTAAAGCTGGTGGAAGATAACAGAACATCAAGGTAGGATACTGCCCCATCCGTGTACATCAGGCGTACACGTGACTCTAGCAGTTTTTCTCTTGCGACGATGCGGTCTTCTGCCGCTTGCAGATCTTTTTTCGTTGTACGAAGATCTTCCTCCGTATTTTCAATCTGCAACGATACACTCGCCAGCTCATCACTTACAACATTGATCTGTTCCAAGACAACCTTCAGATAAGCATTGGTTTTGTTCTTGTAGTGCTGCGCTTCCTGTTTGTTGGCCGCAGCCTTTTTTTGTTCCTGCTTGGCGGAAGCCGCCTTGCTCTCCAATTGCTGAATCTGTTGATCAATATCGCTGATGCTATTCTTGGC
Source organism: Paenibacillus polysaccharolyticus (assembly GCF_023714295.1). Lineage (GTDB taxonomy): Bacteria > Bacillota > Bacilli > Paenibacillales > Paenibacillaceae > Paenibacillus > Paenibacillus polysaccharolyticus_A. The sequence goes on along the minus strand of NZ_JAMAUN010000008.1, from coordinate 246,562 downwards.
ATATCCGTCAGAAGGTTGAAACGTCATACCGGCCAGTAACATAAAGGCCAGCAGCGAAGCGGTTTTTTTCAAAATGATGATCCCCCATCCTATGAATTCACAAGAAAGCAACCCTGCACAGGTGGTGAATAGCATGTTCTTTGCTTTCTTTCATCAAAACAACAGTTGCGTCTTTCCTACATATCGTCAAACAGCATTCAATAATGAACCTGTTTTGGCTTTCTTTTCGACATTTTCTGCTAAAACCATTATAAATGGCACATGATGGACCCACGCACTCACGGACAAAACAGCTTACACTGAAATGGCGCAGGCGTGGGTAGCTCCATTAAAGTTACACTTTGAGCGACTTGCGGATGGACAGTGTACTGCCCAAAATGCCAACGAGCACACCAAGGCCAATCAGCAACGTTCCCATCAGTGGCCAGATTTCGCTGAGTGGAATCAGATTCAGCATCTGCATGAAGACATCCTGACCAATCGTTGACATCAGTTGACTGTATCCGAAGAACAAAACGGCGACCGTGATGATGGAACCGATTAATCCAATCAATGCCCCTTCAATAAAGAAAGGCCAGCGAATAAAGGTGTTGGTCGCACCAACCAATTTCATAATACCAATCTCCCGGCGGCGAGCCAGAATCGTTACGCGAATCGTATTCGAGATCAGGAACATCGACATCAGGCCTAGTCCCCCGACAAAAATAAATCCAATATTACGAACAAGCTTCGTAAATTTGAACAACACATCTACCGTTTCCTTGCCGTAGTTCACTTTCATGATCGGCTTCTCGGCATGTTTCTCGTTTAATGCTTCAATCTTCTGCGCGACAAAATTGACCGTTTCCGGCTCGATCACTTTGACTTCAATCGTATCAGGCAATGGATTGTTATCGACATCGAAACCACCGAGAACATTATCGGCATTTTCGCCTAGACGATCACGGAATTCTTTTAATCCTACATCCTTCGGAACAATTCGAATCTCGCTGACTTCAGGCATGGCACTGATCTCCTGACCAATGACATTGCGCAGGTTCTCGTCCACATTCAGTTCCAGAAACGTACTAATCTCGACCTGGCTGTCTACCTGATTGGCCATAGAGTTCACGTTAAGCACAAGCAGCATAAACACGCCAAGAATAAACAGAGAGACGATAATCGACATGACGGATGCCACGGACATCCAGCCATTGCGGAATACGTTCTTGAAGCCCTCCCGCAGATGTCGCAAGAGAGTACTAAAATTCATAACCGTATTCCCCTCTCATCTGATCCCGTACAATCTGTCCGCGTTCAATGGCGATAACCCGTTTACGCATCGTATTAACAATATCTTTGTTGTGTGTTGCCATCACAATCGTTGTGCCCCGGAAATTGATTTCGTCCAGCAGTTGCATAATGCCCCATGACGTCTCCGGGTCCAGATTCCCTGTAGGCTCGTCCGCAATAATGACGGAAGGATTGTTCACAATTGCCCGAGCGATTGCAATCCGTTGCTGTTCTCCGCCTGAGAGTTGTGAAGGTTCCCTGTTAGCCTTGTTACGCAGTCCTACCAGATCGAGCACTTCCATCACACGTTTCTTGATATTGCGCTTCGGCGCTTCAATAACTTCCATCGCAAACGCGACATTCTCAAATGCCGTCATCTTCGGCAGCAGACGGAAATCCTGAAACACAACGCCGATGTTACGGCGCACATAAGGAATTTTCCGTGGTTTTAACTTACCAATATTAAATCCATTAATGGATATTTGCCCTTTGGTCGGCACTTCTTCTCTGTACATCAGCTTCATAAATGTCGATTTGCCTGCACCGGATGGACCAACGATATAGACAAATTCATTGCGGTCGATCTTCACCGATACCCCTTGTAATGCGTGGGTACCATTGGCGTAGGTCTTCCACACGTCCTGCATTTCTATCACATCATCACTTCCTGCTCGCATAGTTAGCCATTATCATTTCGACACAATCCCGGCATTTCCTTTAAAAAGACCTGAAATTCATCAGGAAAAATCCATCCTGTCCCTCTTTTGATGGTGAAGCATGGATTCATATGAAGTTTATTGTAACAAATTTGTTACCTATTGAGTACCCGAAAGTTTTCCACTCTTGGATCATATAGATAGAGAGTGTTACGAATTCCGGAACAACAGAAGCCAAAAGGAGCGTTTGGTTATGAAAAAAATACATGTAACGGTCATCGCCTTGTTTTCCCTGCTCTTGATCGGCTCCGCGTCCTATGGATTGCTCTATATGTACGTGAATCAACCCAACTTACCCAAAGGTGTACAGGTCGGGGGCTGGACAATCGATGGCAAACATCGCAATGACGTACTTTCAGAAATGCACACCCGTATTCAACAATTGCAGGACTGGCCCGTCACACTGGAACTGACTGAACCCAACCCAATGACGATGTCACATACCGCCGCCGAACTAGGAGTGAGTTACAGTGCAGACAGCTTCAAGGCCGCAGTACAACAACTGGATGAGGGGAACCTGTGGGAACAGGCGTATGCACGGTATCAATTCCCCCAAACCTTCCCTCTGGATATGAACTACAATGAACAAACCTTTCAACAATTGCTTAGTCCTGCTTGGGAAAAAGAAACTTTCGGTATACCGGCAGAAGCCGTCCGCCGGATCACCGCAAATGATCAAGTGCAGTACATTCCGGAGAAAAACGTGCGCCGGATCGATTGGAAAACACTTAGCACCCTCATGCAGACCAAGTTGCATAGGAATCTGAGCGATGTAATGGATGGAGTAAAACCGGAACCCATCCGCATTCTGTTACCTCTATATACCTTGAAACCAGAGGTAACGATCGATTCGCTGAAGCAGGAAGGCATCGAGCGAAAAATCATTCAATTTTCCACAGAGCTGGGAAATAGTAGTCAAGGTCGGGTACATAATGTCAGCGCGGCTGCTCAGGCCATCAACGGGATGATTTTGTCGCCTGGAGGTGTGTTCGACTATGAGAAGGTAATTCGCAAAGCGGAGAAGGAATATGGTTTTCGGGAAGCACCGGTCATCGTGAATGGCCGGCTCACACCCGGAATCGGCGGAGGAATCTGTCAGGTGTCCAGCACCGTATATAATGCTGCTCTGCTAACGGGCTTAGATATTGTGGAACGGCGTAATCACTCGTTGCCCGTTAAATATATACCGAAAGGGTTAGATGCCACCTTTGCCTCGGGCGCCATTAACTTTCGTTTTCGAAACAACACCGAGAAATCCCTGTTGATCCATGCCAAGGTGCAAGGCGGGCGCATGGTGGTGAAGTTTTTCGGCACATTCCCCGAGAACGTCAGTTATGCGCTGGAGTCTCGTACGATTGAAACGCTCAGTGTACCCGTAAAGTATGTATCCAGTAACGTGCTACCCGACGGGGCCCAGCAAGTGCTTCAGAATGGACAGCCCGGGTACATCGTTGAGACGTTACGTACGAAGAGGGTCGATGGCAAAGTCGTTGAAACCAAAACAATCTCACGCGATACTTACAAAGCACAGAGCCGTCTGATTGCCCGCTCAGGTCATATTAGCATGCCTGATCCACAGCAACCTTCCGTGGTGGAGGATGGCATTCGTGAGGGGAATCAGCCTTAAATTAAGGTGAAGGTATATAAATTGAGATACATGTTATTTACACGGAACACTCCAAGGACAGAATAACCTTCCGATCGCTGTTATCCCCGGATTTTTTGAGATTCCCTTTTCCAAAGGGGAAAATCCGGGGATAAAGGCGAGCGCTTCGCTTCTTCAGGTTTTTTCTGTCCTCTCCGTTATTGTGTAAATGAAAGTTAAACCTATATATTGAAGTAGGCAAATGTAAGCCTTAAAAACAACTAACGAATGATCCTTAAAAAGTAAAAATGCACCTGTCTCATACCCTTGTACGGGATATGAGACAGGTGCACTAGATTTACGGATTTGTAAAATCCGTTTATTGCATAACCTTTTGTTTCCTTAGCTTAAAGCTTGCAAAACGTTATAACTCAAGACTCACCGGATCTATGCTTCAAATACACGGTCGGTGATGGCTTAACTTCGTTCTCCTCTGCTTTAGTGCCCACCTGTATACTCGTGTTGTTCTTCTCCAACAACCATTTTCTCTTTCCCCATGAAGAAGGAAGCGATCAGTGCAAGGGCTGCAGGAATCACTGCCCAGGCAAACAGCTGCACAATGGAAGAGGATAACGCACTTGTGATGGACTCCAGCACCTGTGGAGGGATCCCCTGGCGCAGCTCTGGGGATAACAGTGCATGCGGATCCGTCAGATCCATCCCGGCAGGCAGACCACCTGCGGGCGCTCCAGCCGCTGCACCAGCTTCTCCAGCGGCGCCCGCCATGTTATCCGTCATTTTGCGCGTAAAGACCTGACTCTGTACAATGCCAAAGATTGTGATGCCCATCGTCATGCCCAAGGAACGAAGAAAGTTCAGCGTGGAACTGGCGGCACCGCGTCTTTGTGGTTCAAATGCATTCATAGCCGCATTGCTAAGTACGGAGAAAGATGCACCAACGCCAAGACCAATCATGACCATGTATACTCGAATGGTCCATAGGGATGAACCTTCATCCAATGTGGTTAATAAACCTAGCCCAACTACAAGCAAAGTCAGCGTTGGAATCATAATATTGCGGTATTTCGTTTTGGTCATGAGTACGCCGCCCATGGAAGCCGTCACTACGGAACCCAGCATCATAGGCAGAAGGACAAGACCCGAGTTGGTTGCTTTACCACCGAGTACGCCCTGGATGAAAATCGGGATATATACCGATGCCGTAATAAACGCAGCGCCACTGAACATGGCAATGACGTTACTTGACCAGTACACCCGCTTGCGGAACATACCGAATGAAATAATTGGCTCCTTGGCCTTCGTTTCTGCATACAAGAAAATCAACGCCAGCACGATAAATCCGGCAAACAGCCCCAAGATCTGTGCAGAGTCCCAAGCAAACGTCTTGCCACCCAGCTCCAGCGCAAAGATCAGGCAGACCACAGCACCGATAAGTGTAACGGCACCCAGCCAATCAATCTGCTGTGACTGATGCTGGTGAGATTCCTTATAGAACAATGCGATAAAAAGAAATGCAATCAAACCGAGCGGCAGATTGATATAAAATACCCATTCCCATGTCGCATACTCTGTGATGTACGCGCCTAGAAGCGGCCCGAATACACTCGAAAGACCGAATACCGCTCCAAACAAACCACCTAGCTTACCCCGTGATTCAGGCGCAACCACGTCAAACATAATCGTAAACGCGATCGGCACCAGTGCTCCTGCACCAATCCCTTGAATCGCTCTATACATGGTCAGCTCCACGATGGATGTCGCAGTTCCACACAATGCGGAGCCAAGCATAAATACGATGATCCCGAAAACAAAAAACTTTTTACGTCCATACATATCCGACAGTTTACCGAAGATCGGCATACCTGCCATCTCGGCCACCATGTAAGCAGAGGTTACCCAGACGAACTTGTCGAGTCCGCCGAGCTTGCCCACGATATCCCCCATAGCTGTAGCCACAATGGTATTATCCATAGAGGCCATTAAGATGCTGAGCAGCAAACCTGCCAACACAAATCCAATTTTATTGTTGCGTGCAGCCATTGTTGTTAATCTCTCCATTCCCGTTCTATTCATATGACTGCATTATTATATCCAAAAAGAAGTAACAAGCAATCAGTCCAAGGACCGATTGCTTTATAGCAAAACCTTCTACCTTAAGGGGATAACTTATCAGCTCTGCTGTTAAAAGGTCATAAGGGTCGTCTTCCATCTCTCCTCTTCCCTGCTCCCTTCTAGCTAAATTCGCTCGCTGTTGCCCACCTTTGCCTCCGGATCAACGAATAGTTCGCCAGAGTACTCCACAAACTTGATGTTGCAGCCACGCCCGATGTGGACTCGATTCCCTCGAACCGTATCCGCTTCAGTATCTTCAAGTACAATCTCATCGCCCTCAATCAATTGTGCCCTAAAGGACGGTGCACCGCCCAATCCGAGCGCTTTCCAGAATCCGCTGCGTTCCTTGCGCCGGATGTCAATCCGCTCACCGCCTACTTCTCTTGCTGAAGAAGAGGTGTACAAACGAATCTCTACAATGTCGGCATTAAGCAATCCGCCCACTTTAATATTGCCCTGAACGTTGATCACTTCACCCTGCACATCCCCGTCAATCGTTGCCATACCGCCGATATCGACACGTTCACTGTCCACTCTGCCCCGCACATTACACTTTCCGTTCACTGTAAACTCAGGCGTAGACAAATCACCGTTAATGGTGCTCATACCATCGACACGAACCCGATTGCTGACAAGTGGACCATTGATGGTACACATTCCGTTAACCATCGTATTCTCGGCACGCGCTACACCGTGGACTCCCAGTGTTCCGTTGACATCGAGAGACTGGGTGCGCAGTTCTCCCTCCACTTTGGCCATTCCGTTGATCGTTGTGCTCTCGGAGACGAGGGAGCCGTAGATTTTCAGCGAGCCGTTAACACTAAGGGAGAAACAATCCAGGTCACCATCCAGTTTAGCCATACCGTCAATATTTACTCGGTGATAAGAACCGCCTGTCGTTTTGCGTGACCCTGTAACATTCAGATCGTTTCTCAAGTGACGTTCTTCCATTGCAAAATCCCCCTCAGCCCAATTTAATTTTCAACTCTTCCATGAACGTTGCCAGCGGAATGCGAAGTACCACTTTTACCCCTTGATCAAAATAAAGCTCAGCTCCCGAGTTCACTACCATAAAGGCAGGTATGCCCATCTTGCGAATAAGCATCAATTCACTAGCACGGTCACGAAACCGGTAATAGTGTTCAGACATTACATCAATCAGGAGTAACCCCTCCTGTTGAGTGATATCCCCGCTGAGAAGCAGCTTTTCAAGCACATAAAGCATCATAATCTGTTCGAGACCATATAATGACTGCTGGCGACCAGCCTCGTTTAACAGATCAAGCGAAGCTAACGAAACAATGTTTCGATCCAGCAGTTGTTGGTCTGACATCTCCACCTCACCAAGTGTTGGCGAGAACACATCTGCCAGTTCATCCAGCGACAACCCGTCTTTCATATGAATAATCTTGTCGATCCGCTGTAAAATCTGCTGTTTAGGAAAAAATGTTTCCTGTCCCGTAAAAGAAGACTTTCGAATAAACCACTCCTCAGGAATCAGGTTTTTTCGTTTCCAGCGATATAATTGACCGTATGAAATGCCTGTCAGGTCAAGTAGCTCTTTTTTGGAGATCAAATCATCCGTCAATTTCAGGACCCCCTTTTCATTAAAGTCAGTGTAACAAAACATTGTTACGTTGTAAAGATACGAGGGTCATATGTGATGCAATATTCTATTCTTTGTTTATTTATTTCTTTGTTTTGTCCAGAAAATGGATTATACAACGGATATTCGCACAGGTATCGAATACGTTTTACATCCTGTCATTGCGTTTACTTTATTTTGGGTATAACCTTGAATATAAGCTGATATATTTCAGTTTTCTCACCTTTTCCATGGCATAATAACATCCTTATTCGACTTCCATTTATGAAAGGGGTTACTTTTTGGTATGGCACTCATTAAATGTGATTTCTACTCAGATGCCCTCGGATTAAGTACAAGCATGCATGTGATTCTGCCACAGCAGACCCACAATCAGATCGGAATGGAAAACGTCACTGGTTCTGGTCTGCACCCAACCCTGTATTTGCTTCACGGGATGTCCGATGACGATTCCATCTGGCTACGCCGCACTTCGATTGAACGTTATGTCGCTTCACTCGGAATTGCGGTCGTTATGCCTCAGGTTCATCGCAGTTTCTACACGGACATGGCAGAGGGAGGACAATACTGGACATTCATTAGTGAGGAATTGCCTAAACTCGCGCGCTCCTTCTTCCCGCTGTCACCGAAACGCGAAGATAATTTCGTTGCTGGCCTATCCATGGGCGGATACGGTGCCTTCAAGCTGGCTCTGCGAAAACCGGATCAATACGCTGCGGCGGCAAGTCTTTCGGGTGCTCTTGACATGGCCGCTCATTTGAGCAACGACGCCCCATCCGCTTTACGGCAGGCCGAACTGTTACGTATCTTCGGGCCTCAATTTGCAGGCTCAGAGAACGATTTAATCCATTTGCTCCAGGAGAGTAAACATAACCCGGCTCCACGGCCACTCCTCTATCAATGCTGTGGTACAGAGGATTTTCTGTATGAAGATAATCAGACATTCCGTAAAGCCTGCGCCGAGACAGACTTCAAGTTAACTTATGAGGAAGAACCCGGGGAACATGAATGGGGTTACTGGGACATGAAAATTCAGAATGTGTTGAAGTGGTTACCGCTGTCTAAAAGAGACTGAGGCACATAAGAGAGGCCTCCCTCTCTGTATTAATTGCCGACTAAAAAAGCAGGCTTAAAGTGGACTGTGCCTCCTCGGTTACTATAACTAACCTGGGGGTACAGTTTATCTCAGCCTGCTTGTAATCATATTAGGTCACTCTATCAATACGCCGCTTTTCCTTCTTCTGGTAGCAACGCTTTGATCCGAAAGGCCATCCGAAGACGCAATGTCTCCTCCGGGTCTTTCAGGCTACGACCGATAATCTCTTCGCATTTTTCCAGTCGATAAATTACAGTATTCCGGTGAATATAAAGCCGCTTTGCCGTTTCGGCAAGATGACAATGCGTTTCCAGATATACAGACAATGTATGAAGCAACATATGGTGATCCTTAAGTGTCTCATCTTCGAATCCTTGCATCGTATCCACATAAAATTTTCTCAGATGATCATGGGGAATCAAACGTAAAATTTCAGATACTTCCTTCGGCTGGTACATTTCGATAAAGCGCATTTTTCCCGATATACTCCCGAAATAGAGAGCTTCATTCGCCTCTTTAAAAGATAAAGGAATCTGGCTAAGTGGCTGGGCATAACTGCTAAGACCAAATGACAGCTCCGATTCGTAATACATGGCAATTTTACGTTGCAGACGTTCCAGTAACTCGATAAAGGAAGGTTTGACCATCTCCCACTCTTCAACCAGCGGCATGAGTAGCACATAGGATCGGTCATGGGTGAACAAATATATAGGATGGCGGAAGTGTGCTAACTCCCCTTGAAGATGTTCAGCAATCTGATCCTGTTCTGCCTTGTATTGCATGAATGACGTCGCTCGATCCTTGCTATTCAGCTTGCCGACCACACAAAGGTATCGTTGATCGCTGGACAATCCGAACTCCCTTGCCCGGTTTGCAATCTCCTCGTTGCTCGAGAAGACCCCTCCAATAAAGTTAGTAAAAAACTCATTCTGGATTCGGCGCCGATTCTGCTTCAATGCATTATCCTTCATTAATTCAAACGCAATCACATTCGTTGCCTGTTCAATGGTCAGAATGCTTGAACGTTCAGCAGGTGATATGAAACCGGTAATACACAGGAAATGCACTTGTCTATGGGTGTATACGGGAAATAATGTTAACGTTTCACGTTCCTCACCTAACAAGGAAAATGCCGAGAACACGGAAGGGGCTACATGAATTTGACCACCGCCAGATAATAACATCTCCAGTTGTACAACCGTTTTAGCAGGAACTCGGCCGAAGATTGGCTGCAGATACGGCCCGAGCAAATATACAGGAAATCGCAGCAAAGCAGATAATTGATCAAGCAGCTTAGGTATACCTTGACCGCTCATAATTTGTTGGGTGAACTGACGATGGGTCTGTATCGCATTATGCAATTCCGTTGTTCGCACATCGAGGATATGGCTCAGAGATTTGTTGACAATATCACCTAGCGAAGGATCAACAGGCAGTTCCACCAGGGGCAGATCCAACTCGTTTGCCAGCTGAACTGCGGATTCAGGAATGTTGCCGAGAAATCTTTTGCTTTTGATACCTAGCCCTGCACATTCCTGTTGCCCCATCTCACGAATCAGTTCAAGCAGAGCCGGCAGGTCATCCTTGAAGTGAAAAGCCGTCGTAATCAGTAACTCATTACTTTTCAAGTACGGAATAATATCAGGAGCATCCATCATATTGACGGTATGAACCTCCCGATGCAAACCACCGCTTCCCCCTACCACGATTGTGCCGTTGAATACAGCCAGCTTCAGCAGGTCACTCATTTTCATCCTTCTCCACCCCTATGGTTAACATGCACAACGAATTAAGCTATTCTTCTACATTTTCGTGAATGATTTTTAACTTTTTTTATTTTACGATGAATTAAACGCAATGCCAAGTTAATTAATCTAACATCGGTCGGAAAGCTAGCGTTGCCGGAATGGGGGATACTGCACTTGATGATTGAACAACCAAAACCATCTGCCTTGTCTAAGCAGATCGAAGAGATGGTCGAATGGCTGGCTTCGTACGGAAAAGACAACAGCGGCGGTGTAACCCGTTTGCTCTATGACCCGGCTTGGAGCGCAGCTCAGAAGGCGATTCAAGCTAAAATAGAACAACTTGGTTTATCCGCACGCTATGACGATGTCGGCAATTTGTTTGGTCGGCTCTCTGGACGTAATCCTGAAGCAAACGTAGTGTTAACCGGGTCTCATGTCGACACCGTGATCGGCGGTGGCAAATATGACGGAGCCTATGGGATCATTGCAGCACTCATTGCTGTGGAACATTTGCTCACACATTATGGTCAGCCACTCAAACCTATTGAAGTGGTATCGTTGTGTGAAGAAGAAGGCAGTCGTTTCCCAATGACTTATTGGGGCTCAGGCAACATAACGGGAGTAAAAGAGCGCGAGGCCATCCACCACATCAACGATGTAAACGGAACCCCCTTCGAACAGGCCATGCACGAGGCAGGATTCGGACTCGGACTTCATGCGCAGCCAACACGCAAAGACCTGGAATGTTTTATTGAACTGCACATCGAACAAGGCCAGGTGCTTGAACGCGAAGAGAAATCAATCGGCATCGTCAGTCACATCGTGGGGCAACGCCGTTATAACATTACGGTATACGGTGAGAGCAACCATGCCGGGACAACACCTATGCAGTGGCGTCGTGATGCGATGTTTACTTCAGCCGAGTTGATCCGAATATTGATGCATCGGGCCAAAGCCCATGAGTCTGGACTTGTCGCCACCGTTGGACGCATGGAAGTTAAACCGAATGTAGGTAATGTCATTGCACGCGAGGTCACCTTTAGCCTGGATGTTCGTCACAGTGATGCCAAGATCATTGAGCAATTTTGCGAGGCATGCTTCAGTGACTTCGAGACCATCGCCTCTGAACATGGAACAACGGTCGCTTGCCATAAGTGGATGGATGAACCTCCCGTTGCGATGGATTGCACGTTAAACCAAACGGCTGAGGACATTTTAAAAAGCGAAGGTATTTCATACAAAAGAATGACAAGTGGCGCAGGACATGACTCACAGATTTTCGGCACGTATTGTGCAACAGGATTATTTTTCGTTCCAAGCCAGGGCGGCATTAGCCACTCCCCCGCTGAATTCACCCATACGGAAGATTTGCAGCGCGGAGTTCGCCTGTTAATCGACCTGTTATATAAGCTGGCATATTGAATGAACAACTAGAACCAGGAGGCGATGACGAGATGACACAGTACCGGGAAATTCATGCACCTTTGAGAACCATTATGACCCCAGGACCAGTCGAGGTTGACCCGAGAGTTTTAAGAGCTATGGCAACACCCATTCTGGGCCAATTCGATCCGGAATTCACCCGAATGATGAACGAAACGATGGACATGTTGCGGCAGACATTCCAAACGACGAACCAGTGGGCCTTTCCGGTTGATGGCACTTCACGTTCCGGTCTGGAAGCCGTGCTGTGCAGCCTGATCGAGCCAGGGGACAAAGTGCTTGTTCCTATCTTCGGACGCTTCGGCCATCTGCTGACTGAAATTGCCGAACGTCACGGCGCAGAACTCCATCTCATGGAATGTCCATGGGGAGAAGTATTCGACCAACAAGCAGTAATCGATGAGGTAAAACGAGTTCAGCCGAAAATTTTAGCCATCGTACATGGCGAGACTTCAACAGGTTGCATGCAGCCACTGGACCAGATCGGTCCAGCTTGCCGAGAACGTGGTGTATTAACGGTCGTTGATGCTGTTGCTTCCATTGGCGGCGCCCCCGTCAAAGTAGATGAATGGCAACTCGATGCCGTGATTGGCGGCACCCAAAAGTGCATATCCGTCCCTTCTGGTATGGCTCCTGTAACTTACAACGAGCGGGTTGAACGCATTCTGGCAAGTCGGAAAAAGGTAGAACGTGGTGTTGCACTTGAGAGTGATCGCCGGGATGTCGCACATCCAATCCGCAGTAATTACTTTGATCTGAGCCAGTTGCAAGATTACTGGGGGCCACGACGGCTGAATCATCATACAGAGGCAACATCCATGCTGTACGCACTGCGTGAAGGCTTGCGCATCCTGCTGGAAGAAGGACTTGAAACACGCTTCGAACGTCATCGATTGCATGAAAAAGCACTGATGGCAGGTATACGAGGCATGGGTCTGGAGCTGTTCAACGATAAAGCATGGAAGCTTCCAGTCGTCACCTGTGTGAAAATTCCTGCAGGGATTGATGGCGAGTCTGTACGAACTACACTTCTGACCCAGTTCGGCATTGAGATCGCTAGCTCATTCGGACCGTTGCATGGACAGATCTGGAGAATCGGCACCATGGGTTACAGTTGTCGGAAAGAAAACGTACTATTCGTCCTATCCGCTCTGGAAGCTGTGTTAATCCGGCATAAAGCTCCGATTGTGATCGGACGCGGGGTGCAAGAGGCCCTTGACGTTTACGAGCAAGCAGAATAAAGCGCCGAGGGATTTAAACATCGCATAGGAGCACTGTTATTGGTCAATTAGAATCAAGGCTATTTATTAATATTGAAAGGATTCCGGGAACTGCCGGAATCCTTTTGTACAATTCAGACTTCGTTAAGATACATCAACTGCATCATGGATTACCTATGTGCACGGGAAACATTCTCAACGAGGCTCCACACGGAAGGTGACACATGCTTAAAATCAACTGGCTCTGCTCCGGTCTGGGCGGAATGCAATGGCTGTTTTTCTTATTTACCAATACGGTAGTTATACCTATTACAGTTGGGGCGGCATTTGCATTGCCACAGGAACGAATTCAATTTCTGATCCAGTGTTCATTCATCCTCACCGGAATCGCATGTGCTGTACAAGCATGGCTTGGACATCAAAGATCCGTCATGGAAGGACAGTCGGGGTTATGGTGGGGTGTCATCCTGAGCCTTAGCGCATCCGCCCCCTCCCTTGGTATATCCTTGACGGAACTCGGGGGTAGTCTCGCCGTCGGCATTCTGATCTCGGGTGTGATCACAATCCTGATTGGCTTATGCGGTCTGGCTACGCCTTTATCGAAATTATTTACGCCAGGAGTCATGGCTGTATTTATGTTCTTACTTGGTTGCCGACTGAATATCATTTTTCTCGAAGGTATGCTTGGTATTTCATCAGGCTCTTCCGACAAGGCGAACGTCATTCAACCTGCCGTCTTCCTACTAGCCGCAGCAGTGGCTGTTTTGGTTGCTGTCTTATCCATAAAAGCACGGCCAGCCATAGCGCAGTATGCTTTGCTGATTGGTATTTTGGGCGGCTGGGCATTACATGTATTTATCTTCGGCAGCTCTGGGGGAACATCCAATTCAGGAACACTCGATGCAGTCTGGTTCCCGCTTGGGGAACCTGCGGGTGGATTGAACACTGGCGTAATCGCGATCGCCGTGATTGCCGGTTTAATCAACATTTCAAACACATTTGGTGCCCTGAAAGGTACGGATGCTATCTATGAGCACGAAGCGGCCAGCAGCCAGTATAAACGTTCTTTTACAATCAGTGGCATCCTTGCAGTGATATCAGGTGTGCTCGGACTCGTTCCATACGCTCCATATGTTAGTTCTGTCGGCTTTCTCCAACAAACCCGTATGCGAGAAAGACTTCCGTTTGTTATTGGGGGTCTGATGTTTGCAGCTATCGGCCTGATTCCAGCCGTCACCGGTTTGCTGACACAACTTCCGCTCAGTATCGGAAGCGCTATACTATTCGTGACATACCTTCGCCTGTTAGGTTCTTCACTCCAGTATTTCGGACAGCTTCATATGGATGCGGCAAACCTCTACCGGACGGCTGCGCCATTATTCATAGGTATTATCGTTATGGGATTACCGTCGGAAATTTTTACAACATTACCCCCATTGCTACGTCCACTGCTCGGAAACGGGCTTTTGGTAGGTATTTTACTGGCTTTGTTATTGAACCAAGTCCACTCCCGCTCCTCCCTGAGTGCACTAAGCCCTAGTATAAGAACGAAAGGGGAATAACTAATGAATCATTCAAATCAAGAACAGACAGAAACATCTACAATGAAAACGGGTCAAAAAAAAATAACCGATGCGCTCCAGCCTAATCACTGGGGGGCATACGTTAATGCAGACATCAGACTTCCAGCTAATCAAGCTGGCTCACTAAGTGGACTAACCTTCGCAGTCAAAGATGTTTTCAATATTCAGGGAGAAACAAGCGGAGCAGGCAACCCGGATTGGCTTCGCACACATGATCCTGCAACCTCTACTGCCCCTGCATTGCTTACCCTGCTGGAGAATGGCGCAATTCTCGAAGGCACAACACAGACGGACGAACTGATGTACAGTCTGAATGGGGAAAATGCTCACTACGGTACACCAACCAACCCTCTCGCTTCGGATCGGATTCCAGGCGGTTCATCGAGTGGGTCTGCCGTTGCAGCAGCGGCAGGACTGGCCGATTTCGCCATCGGAACGGATACGGGTGGGTCCGTACGTATCCCCTCTTCGTATTGCGGACTGTACGGCTTCCGCCCAACGCATGGTGCCGTGTCGGCAGAGGGGGTCATCCCTCTTGCACATAGCTTTGATACTGTCGGCTGGATGAGTAAGGATATCACTATTGTACGTAACGTAGGCAACGTGCTACTGAAAGAAAAGCTTCTTTTGAAGGAAAATGGATCAGAAATTACAACTGAATTAGATACGAAGCCGTTCACTCAGTTCTTCATAGCGACAGAAGCATGGGAGCTGCCAGAAGCTGAAGATTGTTCGCTTTTGCTCTCAACATTACACGGAATTGAGGGATGGCAGCCGGAAGGTTATCAATGCATTAATCTAACCGAACCCGGCGAGAGCTTGGCAGACTGGTCAGCGGCGTTCCGTGTTCTTCAAGGGCTGGAAATTGCGCACGAACACAGCGACTGGCTGACAAAAGAACGCCCGACATTTGGCCCAGGAATCGCAGAACGTTTTGAGTGGGCTTGCTCCCTTGAAAAGTCTTCTAGCGAGGCCGAAGTGAAGTTGCGCGCTCGCGTACGGCGTAACCTCGTTGACTTGTTAGGAGAAGAGGGTCTGCTTGCCATTCCAACCGCACCGGGCCCGGCTCCCCTTCTGGGATTGAAAGGTCCTGAAGCAGAAGCTTACCGTGCCAAAACAATGCAACTCTCCTGTATCGCCGGCCTTTCCGGCCTGCCCCAGGTTACAGTTCCAGTTCACCGTCTCGATGGACTGCCCCTCGGGTTATCTTTTATCGGTGGTACGAACACAGATCTTAGGTTATTGCATTGGACGGCAAAACAGTTTGCGGAAGAGGTGTGCCG
The DNA here is from genome assembly GCF_023714295.1 of Paenibacillus polysaccharolyticus. GTDB lineage: Bacteria > Bacillota > Bacilli > Paenibacillales > Paenibacillaceae > Paenibacillus > Paenibacillus polysaccharolyticus_A. The sequence continues at coordinate 230,877 of NZ_JAMAUN010000008.1, read as the reverse complement.
ATGAAACTTGTAACGATTGAAGATAAAGGGCGAGAACAAGTGGCATTTTGGACGGATCGAGGCATTACTCCACTGGCTTGGCTGAACGAGCAATTCGGCACAAGCTGGGATACAGATCTGTTTACTTTGCTGCAAAAAAATCAATTCACCGCACTACGTAACTGGTACTGCAATGAACACGGACAACTTGCTTCACTGGCTTCTCTACCCGCCAGTGACGTATCCTATCGTGCGCTATATCGCCGTCCAGGGAAAATCATTGGTGTAGGCATGAACTATTGGGACAAAGCCATCGAACTATCTGGACGCCCACCCGAAGATGAACCTGTTATTTTTCTCAAACCTGATTCATCCCTGATCGGCTCCGGGGAAATGATTCGTCTGCCTGTTGGAGCGGGACAGATCACCGCTGAGGCAGAACTCGCGATTGTCATCGGACAAACATGCAAAGGCATTGGTGAGGAGCAGGCAATGGACGTTATAGCAGGTTACACGACCTCACTTGATATGACTGCCAAGGATATTCATGCCCGCAACCCCCGGTTTATGCAGCGTGCCAAAAGTTTTGACACATTCCTAAGCCTTGGCTCTTCTCTCTCAACGCCCGATGAATACGAAAATCTGAATAAACTTGAAATTCAAACGTTACACAATAGCCATGTTGCTCGTCGTAATACCGTTGATCGTATGATCTTCTCACCTACGTACCTGATTTCTTTCCTATCGAAGGTGATGACTCTTCATCCGGGAGATGTCATTTTGACGGGCACCCCGGGATCAGTCACCATTCAACCAGGCGACATGGTTAGCTGTCAGATTGATGGACTTCGGAAACTAGATAATAGGGTAGAGAGCGAAACCCGAACATTGTAAGGTTTTCTGAACACAAAAATGCATTTTTCACACCATCCCCTCTCAAAATAACATGTCACGTCATATTTTTTCATACAAATTCAACAGAAATTACGAGAACAATCTACGTTTTTGTCAATGAATTGTACAAACAAGATGATAAAATAAGAGATACAAAGAACAAGTAAGGATACATAACATTATTAAGTTATTTTATCTTACATGTTTTATATCATCTGTGGTGTGCAGACAGGAATGGATGGAATGACTCGTTAATTCAGAGATCGACCAGTCTTGCGGCACCCCATATCAAAGAGGAGTGGGGCAGATATGTCAACGAATTTGGCAGGACAAGTACTGGAACAGACGCAACTACACGAAGAAATCAGTATCGACGACTCCTTAAAACCGAAACAGGAGAGCGAGAGAACAATGGGATCAGTACCCTACATGTTCATGTGGATCGGGGATGGCGTGAACCTCGGTAACATGACCCTCGGAGCGAGCCTCATTGTTGCCGGTGTTGCTACGCTCAATGTCTTCCAGACGTTTGTCGCTGCGATGATTGCCATTGCGATCATTTCCGTAATCTTTGCCATAAATGACCGTTTCGGATATCGAACAGGTATCCCCTATGTCGTTCAACTACGTATGTCGTTTGGCATCAAGGGATCGATCATCTCCTCATTTTTACGCGGTGTGCCTGCCATCGTATGGTATGGCTTTCAGAGTTGGGTCGGAGCAACAGCCTTGAATGAAATTGTTAAAGTATTAAGCGGTGGCAGCTTAGACAGCATTCCTGTTTGTTTTATCTTGCTACAGGCCGTTCAGATTGTCCTGTCACTTTATGGCTTTCACGCAATCAAGTGGGTTGAAACCCTCGCTTCCGTCGTTATTATGCTTGCACTCGTCTATGTATTCACCTTATTACTTAACTCCCACAGCACAGCTATTACTGAAAATTGGGTGAATGCCAAAGGGACATGGGGACTTCCATTCTTTGCTTTCATCATGGTATTCCTCGGCAACTATGCAGCCATCTTCCTAAGTGCAGGTGACTATTCTCGTGAGCTGAAGAGCGGCATGAGTGACAAAAAGCGTAGTATGCTTTACTTCTTCCCGATCGTTATTGCTTATGGATTCGTTCTGACCATCGGGGCAATGATGGCTGCAGCAACAGGCATATCTAATCCAGTCAAAGCCTTTGCTGTTATTGTGGACAATCCATACATCACCGTATTCGTCTCAGCCTTCATCGTTATTGGTGCAGTTGCCGTTAACATGGTCGCTAACATCGTACCACCCGCTTACGTCATCTCGCTTGTTACCAAGCTTAAATACAAAGCATCTGTTGTCATCACTGGCTTGCTCGCCCTCTGTTCGTTCCCATGGGTACTCGTACAGGATTCCTCGGCTCAAGGTTTGAATACATTTATTCTGATCTATTCCGCATTCCTGGGTCCCATTGTAGCGATCATGTTGGTCGAATATTACATCTTGCGAAAACAAAAGGTCGATACAGCAGAGTTATATCTGGATAACGGCGATTTTAAAGGTTACAACCCGAGTGCCTTGCTAGCCATGCTGATCGGAGCCGGAGCTGCCTTCTTGCTCGTTGACATCGGCTGGATCATCGGATTCATCACAGCAGGCCTATCCTATCTGCTACTTAGCAAATTCGCTTTTAAGGGTTCCTCATTCAAGAAAGGCACCATCTACGAGTAAACTACAGGCCTGACTTAACCATCAGCGCCATATAATGCAAACACCCAAAGAAAGAGGGATGGATATGGAACATTATGATCTGATCATACGTGGCGGAAGCGTGGTGTTGCCAGACGGCGTCGCACAAGTCGATATGGGCGTAAAGGATGGTAAGATTGCGGCAATTGCCGCCACACTTGAGGGAGAAGCTACACATGAGTGGAATGCCACCGGACAGCATATTCTTCCAGGCATGATTGATGTACACGTGCATTTCAGCGAACCAGGAAGGGAGCACTGGGAAGGATTCACTACCGGATCAGCGATGATGGCCGCAGGTGGCTGCACGACCTTTTTCGATATGCCGCTAAACGGAATCCCCTCGACAGTTACGGAAGAAGCACTGCTGGAGAAAGCACGCATCGGCAATGAAAAATCACTCGTCGATTTCAGCCTCTGGGGCGGACTCGTTCCTGGCAACGAAGATGACTTGCAGCCATTAGCCGAATCTGGTGTCATTGGGTTTAAAGCCTTCTTGTCGACCACCGGTAATAAAGAATTCGAAGCGGTAGACGACATGACACTGCTGACGGGCATGAAAAAGATTGCAGCTCTCGGCAAAATTCTGGCTCTGCACTCGGAAAGCGCGGCAATAACGAACTGGCTGAAAGCTGAAAAGGAAGCGGCAGGACTCGTCAGCGCCGATGATTATCTGGAGACAAGGCCCATCCTCGCAGAAGTCGAGGCGGTTGAACGCGCACTCTACTACTCCGAAATTACAGGCTGCGCCCTGCATTTTGTTCATATCAGTTCCGCAGCAGCCGTGGCTAAAATTGAGGCGGCAAAAGCCCGTGGTATGAATGTCACGGTAGAAACTTGCGCACATTACCTGCTCTTCAACCACGATAGCCTGCGTGAAAAAGGGACTATCGCCAAATGTGCACCTCCACTCCGGGAAGCAGATGAACAGCAGAGGCTGATTTCCCTCCTGGCAGAAGGTAAATTCGATATGCTATCTTCCGATCATTCACCATGCCCTTACGAGATGAAAGATCCGAAAGATTATAATCTCTTTCAGGCATGGGGCGGAATCAGTGGTGGACAATTCACACTACTCTCTGCTCTGGAACTTGCATTAGCCCACAACATTCCATTAGAGCACGTCGCTGCTTGGACAGCTTCGAATCCGGCAACACGTTTTGAACTTGCAGATCGTAAGGGCAGTATCGCCATCGGAATGGATGCAGACCTTGCCATCGTAAACCTGAATGAAGCATTCACCGTGACGGAAGAAAACTATTATGCCAAGCATAAACAGAGCCTCTATATCGGTCACACCTTCCCATCTAGCGTAGCAGGTACTATCGTCCGCGGACATGTCGTTGTGCAGGATGGCAAGGTGCTACCTACCGTAAAAGAAGGTAGCTGGCAGAAGCCATAACGTAAGGCAATAGGAGCACAAAACAAAAGAAGCATGTCAGAGATTCATCTCTAGAACATGCTTCTTTTTTAGTCTTTTTCTTTTTCATTCATACCACGATACTAATAGCTGCATCCCACTCCAACTAGAACGCTAGTTAGAGCTTAAATGAGTCCTAACCCTGGGGTGTAACCAAGAGCCTTAACCCCGATTTTCAATCCACTGCTCCGTTGCTCCGAGCATCTTCTCACTGCGAGCAATAGCCTCTGCCACTTGTCCCGATGCTGTGCCGCCATAAACGTTACGCGCATTGACTACCGCTTCCGGTTGCAGCACATCGTAGATGCGGTCATCAAACAGTGGTGAGAACTGCTTGAATTCATCAATCGTCAGATCAAGCAAATATTTGCCGTTCTGGATGCAGTACAATACCGTTTTACCAATCACCTCATGCGCTTGACGGAAAGGCAGACCCTCACCGACGAGGAAATCCGCAATATCCGTTGCATTGGAGAAGTCCTGGTTTACCGCTTGACGCATACGATCCTTGTTTACTTTCATCGTAGCAATCATTGGAGCAAATAACTGAAGCGCCCCTTCAAGCGTTGCTACCGTATCAAACATGCCTTCTTTGTCTTCCTGCATGTCTTTGTTGTAAGCCAGCGGAAGAGATTTCAGCACGGTCAACAACCCGATCAGATTACCGTATACACGTCCCGTTTTACCACGAACAAGCTCGGGCACGTCGGGATTTTTCTTTTGCGGCATAATGCTACTACCTGTACAGAACGCATCATCCAGCTCTACGAAACCAAACTCCGTGCTGCTCCACAGTACCAGTTCTTCGCTCAAACGGGACAAGTGTGTCATGATTAGGGAAGCAGCGGCCAGAAATTCCACAATGAAGTCACGGTCACTTACCGCATCCAGACTATTCTCATACACTCCATCAAAGCCAAGCTGTTCTGCTACAAAATGACGATCAATTGGGAACGTTGTTCCTGCAAGCGCTCCTGCACCAAGTGGCAGTACATTAATCCGTTTGTAGCTGTCCATCAGACGCTCCGCATCACGCTGGAACATGGATACATAGGCCATCAAGTGGTGTGCAAACAAAATCGGCTGAGCACGTTGTAAATGGGTATAACCCGGTACAATCGTATCCAGATTGTCTTTAGCCTGTCCGATTAGCGCTTCCTGCAAAGCATGTAACATGCCAACAAAACCTACAACACGTTCACGCAGATACAAGTGCATATCGGTTGCCACCTGGTCATTCCGGCTACGACCTGTATGCAGTTTACCGCCGACAGGGCCAATCGTTTCAATCAGATTTTTCTCAATATTCATGTGGATGTCTTCATCTGATACGGAGAATTCCACTTCACCTGCACGGATTTTATGCAAAACGGTGATCAGGCCTTCCTTGATCGTTTCCACATCTTCAGCCGGCAAAATACCGCATTTGCCCAGCATCGTCACATGGGCCAAACTGCCTTGAATATCTTCTTCCGCCAATGCTTTGTCAAAATTAATGGATGCGGTATATTCTTCAACCAGATGGTTGGTTTGCTTCGTAAAACGTCCTCCCCACAGCTTGCTCACAGTGAGTATCCCCTTTCGCTCATGGACAAAGCCGCCCCTGCCAGAATGTGCAAGAACGGCCCGCCTTGTCAGTAATTATGATGTAGCGTGACACACACGCCGTGAATTATTTTTTGTTTTGCTCCACACCGGAATGTACTTTCAAACGCAGTGCGTTCAGGCGGATAAAGCCTGTTGCATCACCTTGGTCATAAGCTTCAGATGGATCAGCTTCCATGGTAGCAATGTCCGGATTGTACAGGCTGACAGGGCTTTTCACGCCTGCGCCAATAACATTTCCTTTGTACAGTTTCACACGAACCGTACCGGTTACGTTCTTCTGGCTCTCCGTTACCAGAGCTTGCAGTGCCAGACGTTCCGGTGCAAACCAGAACCCGTTATATACGAGTGTGCTGTAACGTGTAATCAAGCTGTCACGCAGGTTCATCACTTCACGATCCATCGTGATGGATTCCATTTTGCGATGTGCCGTGAACAGGATCGTTCCACCCGGTGTTTCGTATACGCCGCGGCTCTTCATGCCGACAAAACGATTCTCTACCATGTCCACACGGCCGATACCGTGTTTGCCGCCCAGTTCATTCAGTTGCTCCATCACTTGCAGTGGGCTCAGACGCTCGCCGTTCAGGGCAACACAGTCACCTTGTTCAAACTCCAGTTCGAGGTACTCCGGTTGGTCCGGTGCATCCTCAGGTGCGCTGCTCAGCAGGAACATATCTTTGTTTTCATCCGCGCTTGGATCAAACCAAGGATCTTCAAGCACACCGCTCTCATAGCTGATATGTAGCAGATTGCGGTCTGTGGAGTAAGGTTTCGCCGCAGAAGCAGTAACCGGAATGCCATGTTTCTCAGCATAAGCAATCATTTCAGCACGTCCCGGGAACTGATTGCGGAACTCTTCCAGACGCCAAGGCGCGATCACTTGAATGTCCGGTGTCAGTGCAGCTGCGTTCAACTCAAAACGAACCTGATCATTCCCTTTACCCGTAGCGCCGTGAGCGATCGCTGTGGCACCTTCTGCACGCGCGATATCCACCATACGTTTAGCAATAAGCGGACGCGCGATACTTGTACCGAGCAGGTATTGACCTTCATAAAGGGCACCTGCCTGGAACATGGGATAGATGAAATCTTTCGCGAATTCGTCGCGCAGATCATCGATGTATACTTTGGAAGCGCCCGTAGCGAGTGCTTTTTCTTCGAGTCCGTCGAGTTCGTCCTTCTGACCGATATCCGCGGTAAACGCGATAATCTCTGCATCATACGTTTCTTTCAACCATTTCAAAATTACAGATGTGTCTAGTCCGCCGGAATAGGCGAGTACGATTTTTTCCTTAGCCATGTGATATGGTCCTCCCCAAGATCAATTACAATATTCTATCTATCATCGCCAAATTGGCGTGTAAAATCAACCCATTGCCGCAAATCGCGACTATTCGCTCATCAAAGCGGCCATCAGTGCTTTTTGTGCATGCAGACGGTTTTCTGCCTGATCAAAGATCAGCGAGTTCGGGCCATCGATGACACCTGCGCTCACTTCTTCACCGCGGTGTGCTGGCAAGCAGTGCAGGAACATGTAGTCCGGCTTCGCACCTTTCATCAATTCCTCATCGACCTGATACGCCGCAAACGCCTGCTCACGAATCTTTTGCTCCTCTTCAAAGCCCATGCTCGCCCATACATCCGTATACACAATATCAGCATCTTTCACGGCTTCCTGTGCACTGTAGGTTACGACTACTTCGGAGCCACTCTCCTGTGCAATCGCACGAGCTTGCTCGACCACGGTGCTGTCCGGCTCATATCCTTCCGGAGTGGCTACCGCAACATGCATCCCCATTTTCGCTGCACCCAGCATCAGAGAGTGTGCCATGTTGTTGCCATCGCCGACATAAGCCATTTTCAGACCCGCCAGTTTGCCTTTATGCTCCAGCACCGTTTGGAAATCCGCCAGTACCTGACATGGGTGTGCTGCATCGCTCAGGCCGTTAATCACCGGAACATCCGCGTGTTCTGCCAGTTCAATCACATTATGGTGTCCAAACGTACGGATCATAATGCCGTCAAGATAACGAGACAGTACCTTAGCCGTATCATGCGTCGTTTCGCCGCGTCCCAGCTGAATGTCGTTTTTGCTCAGGAAAAGCGCATGTCCACCCAACTGGAACATACCCACTTCAAAGGATACACGCGTACGTGTCGATGATTTTTCAAAAATAAGTCCGATCGTTTTGCCCTTCAGGGGCTGGAACGGTACACCGCTTTTTTGCTTACCTTTAATCTCAATCGCGAGATCAAGCAGGTAACGGATTTCCTCTGCCGTATGGTCCGTGAATTCGATGAAATCCCGGCCTCTCAAATCAATTTTCTGAACCTTGTCTGTGTGCTGTACTGCCATTATTGGTTCCTCCTCATTTCCGGTTCCCTGCACCCGCACGGGCAGAAGTTTTACATTCTTTGCTGACTTGGCCCGGCTGAATTAACCCTCTGCATATCAGCCCAGGTAGAGCGAATTTTTTGTTCCATCCACACTGCGGGGTGAATAATCGTCAGCCTCTACTACTTCTGCGCTTGATTACCACGCGGCTACAGGGATTCTTTCACTTTAATCTGCGCCGGGGCCGTGAGGGCCCCGGTCCAGTACTTTATTTTATCAGCATAGGTTTACGCTTTCGCCGCTACATGCTCCACAATCAATGTCGCCACCAGAGACACAGCTTCGTCGATCTCTTCTTTGCTTACATACAGGTTAGGAAGCAAACGAATCACACTCGGTCCAGCCGAAACAAACAAGATGCCACGTTTCTGTCCTGCCAATACGATATCACCGATCGGCTCTGCACACTCAATGCCGACCAGCAAGCCCATGCCGCGCACTTCTTTCACAAACGAGTTGCCCGCCAGACGATTGCGCAAGGACGTCATCAGATAGTCGCCCATCTCGGCTGCACGCTCCGGCAAACGATCCTCCAGCATCGTTTCGATCGTCGCAATAACAACAGAGGATGCAAGCGGTGTGCCACCAAACGTCGTTGCATGGCTACCCGGTGTAAATGCATCACGCAGGAAGCCTTTCCCCAACATTGCGCCAACAGGGAATCCACTACCAATGCCCTTTGCAACGGTGAATACGTCCGGTTCAACACCATAATGCTCGTGAGCAAACAACTTGCCTGTACGTCCCATACCTGTTTGCACTTCGTCCACGATCATGAGCAAGCCGTGCTCGTCACACAGTTTACGCACATGTTTCACAAATTCCGGCTCCACCGGATATACTCCACCCTCGGCCTGAACCATCTCCAGCATAATCGCTGCGGTCTTCGGTCCAATCGCCGCTTCAAGTGCAGGAATATCATGCAAAGGCACAGTTACAAATCCGGCTGGCAGTGGCAAAAATCCTTCTTTCACCTTATCCTGCCCGGTTGCCGTCAGTGTTGCCAATGTCCGTCCATGGAACGATTGAGCAAAGGTAATCACTTCGTACCGATCTTCACCCTTCACCTTCTGCTGATAACGACGTGCCACTTTGATCGCCGCTTCGTTCGCTTCAGCGCCGCTGTTGCAGAAAAAGACCGCGTCAGCGCAGGTGTTGGCTGTCAGCAAAGCTGCTGCCTTTTCCTGTCCTGGAATCTGGAACAAGTTAGATACGTGCCACAGCTCATCGATCTGAGCTTTCAACTTCGCTCCGACTTTCTCCGGTGCATGGCCCAGGCTTGTTACAGCAAGTCCACACATGAAATCGAGATAGCGGTTCCCCTGATCGTCCCATAACCAGCTGCCTTTACCTTTGACCAAGCTAATTGGATACCGTGCATACGTTTGAAAAAGTGAGCTTTCCGTCGGTGACGCTGCACCTGTTGCTGCTGCCCCTGCTACGGCTGTGCCAGAACCTGGCTGTTCGTTGCCTTTTGCCATGACCATATCACTCCTTGTCGATTCGTACACTGCGATCCATTATGAGAAAACCTTTATTTACACGGGGGTTACTCCGATGACAGAACAACCTTTCAATCGCTGTTATCCCCAGATTTTTCGGATTCCCTTTCCTAAAGGGAAAATCCGGTGATAAAGGCGACCGCTCCGCTTTTTCAGGTTTTTTCTGTCCTCTCCGTTTTTGTGTAAACAAATAGTTCAACAATGATATAAAGAAAAAATCCGACTATACACGAGCGCTTCGCTATTCAGGTTTTTTCTACCCTCTGCGTTAACGTGTAAATTCAACTTCTCATAAAAACACCGTGTACAAATTCTTTTTTATATAAATAAAAGCCTAAAGTCTGAATTTCGTATTACATCTACTGCATTCGGATAATTCGTGTACCGATCGTCTCGCCGCCAAGCACACGGCTCAGGATCTGCGGCTCGCTTCCGTCCACGATAATAACCTCGCGTACCTCGCCGTGAATGCAAGCAATCGCTGCGCGAACCTTCGGGATCATGCCGCCATAGATCTCGCCGGTTTGAATCATATCCTCGATCTCCTGAACGGATACGGATGGCAGCACTTTTTTCTCGCCGCCGATCGTCTTCATAATGCCCGGTACATCTGTCACAACGATCATTCGACTTACGCCGAGATGTGAAGCCACCGCTCCGGCAGCGGTATCTGCATTAATATTGTAGCGCTGTCCGCTCGCATCAACACCTACGGGTGCAATAACGGGCATATAGCCCATGTTTACGATCCCCTGGATAATCTCAGCTTTGACGCTTGTTACATCACCAACCCAGCCGATTTCGGCATGGTTTGCTACCGGTTTCGCTTGAATGAGACCGCCGTCGACACCAGATACTCCCAAAGCCTGACCGCCCACACGCTGGATCAAACGTACAATCTGTTTGTTAATGCTACCTGCCAGCACCATTTCCACAACGTCCAATACAGGCTCGGTGGTCTTACGCAAACCATTTACAAATTCGGTTTCGATCCCAAGCTTTGCCAAGTTATCAGAAATTGCCGGGCCGCCGCCATGAACGATGACCGGGCCGTTTCCCGAGGACTGCAAATCACGCAGATCCGCAAAGAAAGACTCTGGCAACGCAGCCAGTGTACTGCCTCCACATTTCATCACAAACATCTGTTTTTCCGTACCTGCTTCCGTTACAGTACTGCCGTTCGGCATGGTTGAATTCACGGGGCAAGACTCCTTTCTAATGGGGTTATAAAGGATTAACACCAATATAAAAGATATTGATAAACGCTGGCCGTTCCAGATTCGGATCGTTCTTTCGATCGCCGTTGTCTCCAGGTTTTTCTGATCCCCTTTTTCCAAAGGGAAAACCCGGAGACAAATGCGAACGCTACGCTTCTACAGAATCGATTCCGCCTCTTCCACTATATTCGTTTATTGTTTATATTTAAAAGTTTAATCCTTATAAACATTTTTTACATCTATGATGGTACGCAGCTTTCTAAGAGATGAAGCTGCAAGTTCAGTACCTTTAATAACGTTCGGGTACTTTAACAAATGTTCAGGTAAATATGATTTCATGATGAGACTCACATCAATGAGTTCGAGCATGAATTAAAACAATCATATCTATAACAAAACTTCTAATTACGTACGATACGCTGCATTAATTCGCACATAGTCATACGTCAGGTCGCATCCCCAGGCTACAGCGTTGCCTTCACCGTGATGCAGGTCAACTACAATACGTACTGTATCGGTCTGCAAGTATGCCAGCGCCGCTTCTTCATCAAACACAACAGGACGAGACTGTGCGAGCACAGAGATGTCACCGAGACGGATATCTACCGCATCCGGGTTTACGGGTTGGCCTGCACGGCCTACAGCAGCAATAATCCGGCCCCAGTTTGCATCAGCCCCAAACATCGCGGATTTCACCAAGCTTGAGCCGATTACCGTTTTGGCAATGGCTTGTGCAGATTCATCACTAACCGCACCCGTCACTTCCACTTCCACCAGCTTGGTTGCTCCTTCACCATCACGCGCAATCGCTTTGGCAAGCACTTGGCATACATATGTGAACCCGGCAGCAAATGCCTCCCAATCCGGGTGATCCATCGTCAGCTCTTCATTACCTGCATAACCGCTGGACATCGCTACGAGCATATCGTTCGTGCTCGTATCACCGTCTACAGTAATCATGTTGAATGTATGGTTGGTCGCCTGGCGCAGCAGGCGCTGCAATGCTTCTGCGCCGATGACCGCGTCCGAGGTCATAAATGCCAGCATCGTGGCCATATTCGGATGAATCATCCCCGAGCCTTTGGCCGCTCCCGCAATTGTTACCGTCTTGCCGCCAACTACGACGGAGACGCAAGCTTCCTTTTTCACCAAATCGGTAGTCAGAATCGCTTGTGAAAATTGTTCTGCTTCGTTCGTTTCCTTGCCCAGCTGCTCTGAAAGCGCCTTGATGCCCGAATGTACCGCATCCATCTTCAGTAGTTCACCGATGACCCCCGTGGAAGCCACAGCTACGTCCTCTTCAGCCACGCCCAGTTCACGAGCCGCTGCCGCTCGCATCGCATATGCATCTTCTTCACCCTGCTGTCCTGTGCAAGCATTGGCATTACCGCTATTTACAATCACAGCCTGTAACCGTCCGTTTCTCAGGCTTTCCCGAGTGACTTTGAGCGGAGCAGCCTGAAACACGTTTGTCGTATAAACCGCTGCAGCGGTCGCAGGAATATCACAACGAATCGCTCCGATGTCGTTGCGTGATGTTTTTTTCAAACCACAGTGCAGTCCTCCTGCCGAGAATCCGCCTGGCGTAACGATGGTTCCATTTTCAACTACGGTAAAAGCTTGATGCTCCACTTTTGTTCCCATATCATATCCCCCGTATGCGTTCAGCCATATGCTGATGAACCGCCTGCTTCAACTGAAACTCCCCCAACTGATACCCATGCCTTATGACTTTTAGATGAAACACCGCTTCTTCGCGCGCTCCCCCTGCGATGTTCAAAAGCCACATGTTATGGATATACTGGTGTCATGTTCAGCCCGAGGTTTTCCTCCCATCCCATCATCAGGTTCATATTTTGAATCGCTTGCCCGGATGCACCCTTCACCAGGTTGTCGATCACCGAAATGATCGTCAAACGCCCGGTGCGCGGGTCTACCGAAAATCCGATATCACAATAGTTAGATCCAGACACTTCTTTTGTCGAAGGCCAAATACCCGGTTCACGTACACGTACAAAAGGTCTGTTTTCATAGTATTTACGATATAAGTCCACAATCTCCTGATCACTATGCTCACCCGTCAGCTTTGCATACATCGTACTCATAATGCCGCGTGTCATCGGCACAAGCTGTGTTGTAAAAGTTACCGTCACCGGGCTTCCGGTGATATTGCCGAGCACTTGCTCGATCTCAGGGATATGCTGATGTTTATTCAATTTGTACGCTTTAAAGTTTTCGTTCATTTCTGCATAATGGTTGGTCAGACTCGTTCCGCGCCCTGCACCGGATACGCCTGATTTTGCATCAATAATGATGGTCGATGGATCAATCCAACCCGCTTCCACCGCAGGAATCAGACCCAGCAACGTAGCTGTTGGATAACAGCCAGGATTGGATATAAAATCCTTACCTTTCACTTCATCCCCATACACCTCAGCCATACCGTATACGGCCTTCTCCAGCAATTCTGCTGACGGTGCAGGGTGTTTATACCATTGCTCATACACCGATCCGTCTTTCAAACGGAAATCACCCGACAGGTCGATCACTTTCAGTCCTGCTTCCAGCAGACTAGGTACGAGCTTCGCGCTTACGCCAGACGGGGTCGCGGTGAATACGAGATCTGCACGACTTGCGATCTCTGCCGGATCGACACCGTCGAGTGGCCTGCGAATCACGTCCGTCAAATGCGGAAACCCATCGGCGATGGACTCCCCGCTGCTGGATGAAGAGATTACCGATGTAATATCAACTTGCGGATGATTCTGAAAAAAACGAATCAGTTCCACCCCGCCGTAGCCGGTGGAACCGACGATTGCCACTCTTAATTTGTTATTCACTCTCGCTCCCCCAATCCTGTTGTATGCGCTACTTGTGCCTTGCTCAAGGCTCTCTGAATGATGACGAGAAATTTGCACTAGCACTTCAATGACAGAACAACCTTTCATTCGCTTTCCAGGTTTGTTTCTGTCCTCTCCGTTTTTTGTGCAAACATCTCGTTCATACGTATCATCAAAGCTTGAGCAGACAATTCCGTCGCTTCTATGCATATTTGTGTATTATTATACGACTCTAGTTATATAAATACAACCATCTATCATGAATTTTACACGGATTCCCAACAAATCCGAACGATATCTTTTTACCTTGCGGACGAACAAGGTTTCTTCTGTTAAAATACATAGTAGAAGGAAACATTACATAAAGAGTCTTGTTCATACACACACCTTCTCTTGAAAGGTTATATTGAGCCGGACTCCGAAGGTCATTATGAGACATGGGGGACTAAAGTGCATATCGAATCCATATTACTTATTGTGCTCCTGGGACTGAATATTATCTTCGCTGCCGCAGTCGTTTTCTTTGAACGCAAGGATGCCAGTGCTTCCTGGGCTTGGCTGCTGGTATTGAACTTTATTCCGGTCTTCGGGTTCATCCTTTATCTATTGACGGGTCAGAATCTGACCCGGTATCGCCTCTTCCAATGGAAAGAGCGCAAGAAGCTTGGCTTGGAGGAACGAATCGAGGCGCAGCTTGCCCAGCTGCAGGATAATCGCACGCCTTTCTCCAACAAGGCAACGGAAAACAGTCAGGACATGATTTATATGAACCTCAAACAAAACGGTGCGCTCCTGACAGAGCACAACGCCGTTGAGATCATCACCGATGGAACAGATAAGTTCCAGCGACTTCTGGATGACATCGAGGCGGCACAGGATCATGTGCATGTGCAATATTACATCTATCGGGGAGACAGTCTGGGCAAAAGAATCCGGGATGCGTTGATCCACAAAGCACGTGAAGGCGTGAAAGTCCGCCTGCTCTATGATGCGCTTGGCTCGCGGCGGGTAAGAAATCGCTTTTTCAAAGAACTGCGCGAAGCGGGTGGACTTGTTGAAGTCTTTTTCCCATCCAAATTCAGTCTGATTAACCTGCGGATGAATTACCGCAACCACCGTAAGATCGTTATCATTGATGGTAATCTCGGTTATACTGGCGGCTTCAACGTTGGGGATGAATATCTCGGGCTCAATTCCAAATTTGGCTACTGGCGCGATACCCACCTGCGTATACGAGGGAATGCCGTGCATGCATTGCAAACCCGTTTCCTGCTCGACTGGAACGAAGCTTCCAAACAGCATGACACACCATACGTTCCCGCTCACTTCCCTCATATCGAGGCAATAGGCCATACCGCTATGCAGATCGTATCTAGTGGACCTGACGCCGAGACTGAGCATATCAAAAACAGTTATCTTAAAATGATCAATGACGCCAAACAGTCCATTATGATTCAAACCCCGTATTTTATCCCGGATGCCAGCGTATTCGAAGCCATTCGCCTCGCCTGCCTGTCAGGGATCGATGTTCGAATTATGATTCCGAATAAACCGGATCATGCCTTTGTCTATTGGGCCACGTTGTCTTATATCGGGGAGTTGTTAAAAGTAGGGGCCAAAGCGTTTATCTACGATAATGGCTTTATCCACGCCAAGACACTGATTATTGACAGTCTCGTCGCTTCTGTCGGCACGGCTAATATTGATTACCGTAGTTTCAGGTTAAACTTCGAGGTCAATGCCTTTATGTATGATGAGACGATTGCAACGGCGCTTGTACAAACGTTCGAGCACGACCTGCATGTATCAAGAGAGTTAACGCTGGAGGAGTATCAAAATCGCAGTTTAATGATTCGTTTCAAAGAAGCGATTTCTCGTCTGCTGTCTCCGATCTTGTAAACTCGGCAGGAACCTATATAAATAACAGAACATGATTTACACAGACACTACGATGACAGAATAATCTCTCTCCTTAAAAACAAAAGCAGAACCTTCCTTTCCCGTAATCCGGGTAAAAGGAGGATCTGCTTTTTTTATATCTACCTCATGCTTTTAAACCTTAAATATGTTCACCGCGCTTAAAGCCTTCACCAAGCACCTCATGCGCATTACTAATGATGACAAACGCACCCGGGTCCACAGACCGGATCAGCGCTTTCAGTCTCGGTACTTCATTTTGCCCCACGACAACCATAAGCACGGTTCGCTGGTCGTCTGTATATCCACCTTTTGCTTCCAGCTTGGTTAGTCCACGATCCAGATCAGCCAGAATGACTTTGGTAATCGGTTCTGTCTGGTTAGAGATAATATACGCTACCTTCGAGTATCCCAGTCCCATCTCCACGGCATCAATGACTTTCCCCGTAACGTATAGCCCGATTAACGCATACAGCGACTGTTCCAGCGACAGCACAAAAGCAGCCAAAATAATGACCGTTGCATCCATGATGACAACACATAGCGAATAACTGAACCCACTGTATTTTTGCACAATACGAGCCAAGATACTCATGCCCCCGGTTGATCCCCTACCCCGGTACACGATCCCAATCCCTAGCCCCACACCAATGCCCCCATACAGAGAGCCGAGCAACGGATTCGCCGTCGGAATCTCCCAATGACTCGTCAAATATACAAAGAGCGGCAACACAATGCTGCCAAGGATGGACCGCACACCATATTGTTTACCAATCAACAGGAAACCTGCAATTAATAACGGGATGTTAATCGCCCATTGGGTATATGCCGGTTCCCAGCCGAACCACTCGTCTCCGAGGATGGATAAACCCGATACACCACCTGAAGCGATTTGATTGGGCAATAAAAATAAATTAAAGGCTACGGCAATCAAAAACGAACCCACAATAATAAACAGGGTATCGATGACGTTCCGCCATGGTCCATTCAGGGGAATAAATGTGGTTAACCTTTTTTTACGATGAGGATATGAATGTTGTTGCTCTTGCATGTTGTCGCGCTCTCCTTTTATATAACAGTTCCGTAATCTTCTTTACACCTCTTATAAATGTTCAAAAAAAAGCCCCTGTACACACCAGCATACGCTTGCGCGCACGGGTCTATACAGGAACTTGTATTAATCGGATTCTACTTTAATTTGGCTACGCAAATAACCGTCGATGAATGCATCGAGGTCGCCGTCCATCACTGCTCCTGTATTACCTGTCTCTACGCTTGTACGGTGATCCTTTACCATACTATAGGGATGGAATACATAGGAGCGAATCTGGCTTCCCCACGAAATATCCGACTGATCCCCTCGGATTTCGTCCAGTTCTTTTTTCTGCTCTTCAATTTTGCGCTCATACAACTTGGAACGAAGCATCGTCATCGCACGCTCACGGTTTTTGATCTGTGAACGTTCGTTCTGACAGGTCACAACCACTCCGGTCGGTATATGTGTAATCCGTACAGCGGAATCGGTAGTGTTAATATGCTGTCCACCCGCACCGCTTGCACGATACGTATCGATCTTGAGGTCTTCGGTACGAATGTCGATCTCGATGGTATCGTCGATCTCCGGCACCACATCACAAGATACGAAGGAAGTATGTCTACGGCCTGATGAGTCAAAAGGAGAGATCCGCACCAGACGGTGAACCCCCTTCTCTGCTTTCAGATAACCGTATGCGTTATGCCCTTTGATGGACAACGTCACACTCTTGATCCCCGCTTCATCACCCGGAAGATAATCCAGCACCTCAACCTTGAAGCCCCGTTTCTCCGCCCAGCGCGTGTACATACGGAGCAGCATCTGACCCCAGTCCTGCGACTCTGTACCACCAGCACCTGGATGAAGCTCCAGAATCGCATTCATCTTGTCATACGGCTGGTTCAGGAGAAGTTGTAATTCAAACTCTTCCAGTTTGCCTACAATTGCAGCGACACTGTTGCCAATCTCCGTAGCGAGCTCTTCGTCGCCTTCTTCATCAGCCAGCTCAGCCATCATCAATGCATCATCATAATCCTGTTGCAACTTCGCGTACTGATCTACCGAACCTTTCACTGCGTTCATCTCTGCAATGACGGCTTGCGCTTTCTCATTGTCATCCCAGAAGTCCGGAGCTGACATCTTCTCTTCAAAGTTCTCAATCATCTCTTGCTTGAGATCTAAGTCAAAGAGACCCCCTAAGGTTTGTTAATTTCTTGCCTATTTCACGCAGGTCCTGCTTCACGCTTGGATCGATCATGTGCAATTCCTCTTTTCATTAAGATAAGCTCCCCGCATCCGGGAAGTTCAACGATCAAGATCAAGTCTCGGAACCATTATACCGTAAGCCTTGCACATACTGTTACCAGCACGCGCATCAGACTTCACTCAGCGTCATATGACTATTCATATGCACCGATTACCGATTATGCATCCTTCACTTTATCTTATTGAACCCCCGGCTGCAAGGAGCCGTATAAGTCAAACGATATAGATTAAACTAACCTATCTACCATTTGGCACTTCCATAAAAGAAATGAAACTACTCTTGACCATGACAATGTTTAAACTTTTTGCCACTGCCACAAGGACAAGGGTCATTACGGCCGATTTGGTCAGAAACTTTCACCGGACGTTTCTCTGCAGGTTCACCGCTTGTCGAGATCTGACTCTCATCCACAACGGCCTGACGCTCCTGGTTGCTTTCGATCTGTGCTTTCATCACATACGTCGCCACTTCTTCCTGAATCGAAGCAATCATCTGATGGAACATTTCGAAACCTTCGAATTGGTACTCACGAAGTGGGTCTGTACCGCCGTATGCACGGAGGTGGATACCTTGGCGCAATTGATCCATCGCATCAATGTGATCCATCCACTTGCTGTCTACTGCACGAAGCACAACAACCTTCTCGAATTCACGAACCATATCTTCACCGATACGTTCTTCACGGGCATTGTACTTGTTCTGTACTTTCTCGAACAGATACTCAATGATCTCTTCAGCTTCTTTGCCCCAGAGGTCATCTTTGGTAATCGAGCCTTCATCCAGCAATTTGCTATTCATGAAGTCCGCAACCTCTTGCAGCTCCCAGTTCTCCGGAATCTCGTCACTGCAGTGTGCTTCAACGATACGCTCAATGGAAGGTTTGATCATATCCATAACGATTTGTTTAATATTTTCAGACTCCAATACCTCACGACGCTGTTTGTAGATAATCTCACGTTGCTGGTTCATGACATCATCATACTGGAGTACCACTTTACGTACGTCAAAGTTATTCCCTTCAACCCGCTTCTGCGCAGATTCAACAGCACGCGTAATCATGCGGCTCTCGATCGGCTGATCTTCTTCAAAACCAAGACGCTCCATCATGTTGAGCACGTTGTCGGCACCGAAACGTTTCATCAATTCATCGCCCAGCGACAGGTAAAACTGTGTGGAACCCGGGTCACCCTGACGTCCCGCACGACCACGCAACTGGTTATCAATCCGGCGTGATTCGTGGCGCTCTGTACCGATGATATGAAGGCCGCCAACTTCAGCAACACCTTGACCCAAAATAATATCTGTACCCCGACCGGCCATGTTCGTTGCAATCGTTACTGCACCCGCTTGACCCGCACCAGAGATAATTTCAGCTTCTTCCGCATGGAACTTCGCGTTCAAGACTTGGTGTCTGATGCCGCGACGTTTCAGCATGTCCGACAAGCGCTCCGAGTTCTCGATGGATACGGTACCCACAAGAACCGGTTGATTTTTGCTGTGTCGTTCCACGATCTCTTCTACAACAGCTTTGAACTTACCATCAATGCTCTTGTAAACCACATCCGCCATATCGTTCCGTTTGTTAGGACGGTTCGTTGGAATCTGTAGCACTTCAAGTCCATAGATCTTCTTGAACTCTTCTTCTTCCGTTTTCGCTGTACCTGTCATACCCGCAAGTTTGCGGTACATCCGGAAGTAGTTCTGGAATGTGATTGTTGCCAGCGTCATGCTCTCGTTCTGAACCTCAATGCCTTCTTTGGCTTCAATCGCTTGGTGCAATCCATCACTGTACCGACGGCCAGCCATCAGACGGCCAGTGAATTCATCAACGATCATGACTTCTTCATCCGAAACAACATAATCCACATCACGGCGCATAATGACGTTAGCTTTCAGAGCCTGTACAATGTGGTGGTTCAGCGTCACGTTAGCATGATCATACAAGTTCTCAATACCAAAAGCTTTCTCCGCTTTGGCTACGCCACCCTCAGTCAGCGCTACGGACTTCACTTTGATATCCACCGTAAAATCTTCTTCTGGCACAAGACGTTTCACAAAACGGTCCGCTGCATAATACAGGTCGGTCGATTTCTGAGCTTGTCCCGAAATGATCAATGGTGTACGTGCCTCATCGACGAGGATCGAGTCTACTTCGTCAATGATACAGAAGAACAATGGGCGTTGTACCATTTGTTCTTTGTACAGCACCATATTGTCACGAAGGTAATCAAACCCGAATTCATTGTTTGTACCATACGTAATGTCACATGCATACGCATGCTGTTTCAATGCATGGTCCATGCCGCTGAGGTTAACCCCAACTGTCATGCCCAGGAATTCATAGATTTGTCCCATCTCCTGGCTATCCCGTTGCGCCAAATAGTCATTGACTGTGACTACGTGTACACCTTTGGACATCAATGCATTCAAATATACCGGCAGTGTTCCTACCAGCGTTTTACCTTCACCCGTTTTCATCTCAGAAATACGGCCTTCGTGCAGCGCAATCCCGCCCAGCATTTGTACATCATAATGACGTTTGCCCAGTACGCGGCGTGATGCCTCACGTACGGTTGCAAATGCTTCAGGAAGAAGTTCATCCGTCGTTTCTCCCTTTTCAATCCGGGCACGGAATTCCTCCGTTTTGCCTTTTAACTGCTCATCAGACAATGCCTGAAATTGTGGTTCCAGTTTATTGATCACATCGACCGTCTTCATCAGACGTTTCACATCACGCTCGTTCATGTCTCCGAAGATCTTTTTGACAAGTCCTAACATGGTATACCCCTTTCGTGCAAAACAGAATAGACCCCCTGCTGCCGCCATGCGACACCATCGGATGGATTGTTCATCCATTTCCCCCTGGGGGTAACAAACAAAAAAACATATGAGATGAATCAACTCCAGGCTTGCCACAGTTACTCATGAAGCTGATCGTATTCACCCGGCTCTGGTTGATGGAAAACATGCCAGAATTCGAGCTATTGAATCATGTTCATGGTGCTGTGTCTGTCATTGATTATGATTAGCGATCATTCGTTGACAATTCCTCATCAGGACAATGATTCTCTTTGCATAAATTGTAACAGTTTGTAAGGGTCGCCGCAACACGCCATAGAAGACTTCTTTGAACCTCAACCCCCATATAAACCGAGTTTTAGTGCAAAAAATCATAGTCGTTATCGGAAGTGACACATTGGTTGATTTATTTCCCGAGATGTTGCAAGGATCAATCTATCATTTGTGGGAAATATGGAATTAAATTTCATAATTTCATAATAGATTTTATAATTCTATCTTTGTTTTGATTTTCCTGCTAACTTCTATTCTATTAGACGCAATAATACGGCGAATAGTTTCATCATTTTATTTCCATCTTTCAGTAAAGTCGCTATGCACAAAAGAGCCCCATCCCTAGAAGGATGGAAGCTCTCGTTAAGTTTAATTCAGGAAGCATAGGCTCCTGCTTATATTCAATTATAGGGTTAGGTTAGCTATTCAATTGAAGCGATGCTGTAAGTATACTTAACCTTGCTCAATCAAGCCATACTTGCCATCGTTCCGTTTGTAAACCACGCTTACTTCCTCATTCTCAATGTTGGAAAATACGAAGAAGTTATGGCCAACCATGTTCATCTGGAGGATCGCCTCTTCCACATCCATTGGTTTTAACATAAAACGTTTCGTACGTACAACTTCCAAATCATCATCCGTATCCGTCTCCAGTTCGGCTGTAGCTACTGTGCCTGTTGGATCTTCTACGAAGAGTGTCTTCAGGCTACCTTCTTGACGGAATTTACGGTTAATTTTCGTTTTGTGTTTGCGAATTTGACGTTCCAACTTGTCCACAACGGCGTCAATGGATGCGTACATATCATCGCTCTCATCTTCAGCACGGAGCACAAAGCCCTTCAAAGGAATCGTCACCTCAACTGTATGCAAGCCTCTAGTTGTGCTAAGTGTAACGGCACCGTCAGAGGTAAGGGGTGCATCGAAATACTTCTCGAGTCTACTCAACTTTTTGTCGACATAATCTTTCAAAGCTTCGGTAACCTCGATTTGTTGACCTCGAATACTTAAATTCATAGGGCACTCCTCCTTTATCTTTGCCACTTCATTATAACACGAATGTAAGCGCCATGTAAAAACTCCCGGTGACCGAATAATGACATCTGCTCCAGTCACATCAACCAACGTAAGTTTAACGCCGTATTTCGTGATTTTTCGCCATTTTCGAGCAAAATCACGGATTAAACTAAATTGTACATCGGGCGCTTGATCATCTATTTAACCGTTTTTGAGGTTACTCAATCTGTTATGTAAAACTAGCTTATCCTGACCCTTAATCTGTCCACGTTTTGTCCTGTAATGGGGAGATGAACTTTCCTATATTTCAAAACTCTACCAACACAAAAAAAGACCCCGGATCACCGGAGTCTGATGCTAGCGATAATTCAATTTGGTAACCATCTAACCATATATGTAGGTCGGATTGTCCGGATGATTATAATTTGATTACGTTAGCTGCTTGCGGTCCACGTGCGCCTTCGACGATGTCGAATTCTACGGATTGACCTTCTTCCAACGTTTTGAAGCCTTCGGATTGAATTGCGGAGAAGTGTACGAATACGTCGCCGCCGTCTTCAGTCTCAATGAAACCGTAACCTTTTTCTGCGTTGAACCATTTTACTTTACCTTGCATGCACTAACATTCCCTTCGTCATCAAATGAAGTGAAGCTCTGGCCAAGACCCTAGCCCACAATTCAGATGATATCACCTAATCTTATCCATTGTCAATTGGTAAAGAAAATGTTTTATTGGTATTTTTTGTAGATTTATAGGGAGAAATGTTGAAAGTTCCATGTTGGACCTTTCCAGCTAAATATAAATCACCAGTGAATATACTATTTTTTTATTGCAGTTTATTTACTTTTAACAACAACAAAAAAAGAGACCAAGAGTTCATCTTAACTCTTGGTCTTATTATAAAAGATTATTTTCTTTTATCCATAAGGTAACTATCTGCTGTATACTTCGCTTCATAGAGGTTACGTTGACTTCGTGCTGCATTCCGCTGCATTAACCACTGCTGAGCCTCATCTTTTAACGCTAGCATATGGGACTCAATCAACGCATCATGAGCAAGAATATGATTCAGCTTCGTATGTTGTTCCTGATTTGCCTTATCAGGCCCGCCCAACTTTATTAGACGTTCTACGATCGACTGTCGTTCATTCACAAAAGCTTCAGTCTCATCGGATGATTTTGCGTTAATTTCTTTTACGAAAGCATCTGTTAATATCGCGAGTTCCTCTAACAGCTGGTTTATCTGATCTTTGCTCTCCATACTACATTGTTCCCGCAGTTTGTTTATTAATCACTACCCAGGTCTCTCTTAGCTCTTGTAAATACCCTAATGCTTCCTCACCCAGACTCGAATTCTTTTTAATATTCGCCTGAATAAGCAAATGATTCGTATACTCGTATAAAGCAAACAAATCTTTAGCTACCGGGTAGGACTGATTCAAGGTTGACATTAGTTCACTAACAATTGTCTGAGCTTTACCTAAGTTCACATTTGCTTTGTAGTAATCTTTCGTTTGTATGCCATCCAATCCTGCCTTAACAAAGCGAATGGCTCCGTCATATAACATGATCACCAGCTGACCTGGTGTTGAAGTTTGTACTGAATTCTGTTTATATTTCTCATAAGGAGATTTAATCATTTCAAATCCTTCCTCCTCTTTTACTTAAAGTAGCCTGCCAAACTGGAAGATTGGGATTGGAACTGACTCATTGCTTTCTCCATCGCCGTGAATTGTTTATAATATCGCGTTTCCCAATCCGTCATTTTCCGCTCCAAGTTTGAGATACGATTGTTATAATCTTTTAATTGGTCCCCCATGATACTTTGTGTTTTCAAAGCCATGGAAGCATTCGTATCATATTTGGATGTACCCACTTTTTTCGTTAACATATCCAATGTATCACTTAACTTTTCCCTTATTTCACCAAAAATAGGCTTGCTATTCAGATCCGCGGTAGAACCGCGGAAAATATTTAACACCTTCTCTGGGTTAGCCGCTAAAGCTTCTGTTAATTTTGCTTCATCAATTTTTAGCTGGCCCTTCTCATAGTACTGCCCTGTTGTTATTCCCGCTTCGCTTAGACCTTTAAGATTGTTCGAAAGAATCAATCTCATGGAAGTTATAGCATCACTGAGAATACTATCATTTTTCAGAACACCACTTTTGGCCTTCTCTTCCCACTTCTTAATATCATCTTCCTTCATAGACTCACGCTGTTCATCTGTCAAAGGTTTAAAGCTGCGATACGTTTGTTCTGATATTTTGGAATTCATCAGTCCTAGTAATTCATTATATGAGTCCACAAAAGATTTAATGGTCTCAACAGCCTTGGTTGGGTCAGACTGGGTTGTAACTTTCGAGTTATTGCTTCCGCTTAACTCCAAGAAAGTTAATTTCACTCCATTAACCGTAAGATTATCTGTAGATGGGTTATATGTTTGAGAGCCACCTAAACTACCTGTAATGGTAACTTCTCCTTTGGTATAATCCACCTTTTTACCCGTGCCAAAATCGGCAGGCACATCAAGCTTGAGCACATCTGTCAATGAACTCGCCTTGGACTGTTTATTTACGTCCGTATCTGATATCTCTTTCCCGTATTCTTTATGTGTAATCGTAAACTTACCACTAATTTCATCGAAAGCCGCATTCACTGTTGGCATCTGTGAGTTTATTCTCGCAACCACAACCGCCATGGTATCTGTGCTAGCAAAGACAATGGTTTTATCGTTAATGTTCAGATCATATGTTGGCTGGGCACTACTTCCTGCGATATCTGCAAGAGTTGTGGCACGAGTTGCTTTCACGCCTCCAGCCTGAAGTTCTGTTGAACTTTTCATGGTAGCTTTCTCAGCAAGCTTGGTCACTTTCACTTCCATAGATGTGCTGCCTGCATCCGCATTTGCCTCCGCTTTAACAGCAGTCGAATTCCCGCTCACTGTTGCTTTTTGTGTATTTAACATCTCCGATTTACTGCCCATATCAAAGAGTTTATTACTCATTTGTACAATTTTACTGTTTAGCTCTCTATAGCTGTCTCGAGTCCAGTCAAATATTTGCTTCTGTTGTTTCAATTTATCCAAAGGAGCACGTTTAACCGTCATCAACGACTTGACCATACTGTCAATATCCATACCCGAAAATCCATTAATCCTTGATACCATTTATCTCACCCTCCTATACCTTTTCATCAATCACAATCCCTGCAATTTCCATCATCTTGGCTACCAGATCAAGTGTTTTCTCAGGCGGAATCTCTCGAAGGACTTCTCCGGTTTCCTTATTAAGCACCTTAACCATAATCTGATGCGTTTTCTCATGTACGCTCATCTCTAATGTCGTTGTAGGGCCTTGTAGCGCTTTAACCGCTCTGTCAATCGCCCTGATGAGTTGTTCATCACCAGGTGGAATGTTCAAACCTTGCCGTTCCAATTTGGATAAATCTGTTCCGTTTCTAACCGATTGCAATAACATGCTGTCCTGATTACTACGAGGCTCAACTGGTTTATTATTTGTAGCCGAAGAAGTTCCAGTCACATTGGTAGAAAGTGAAAACTGTAGATTCATCATTCATCCCCCGATGGAATTATTTATTATATTTATCGGTAAGCGTAAAGTGAGAATGAAGAGAATTATAGTAAAATTAAGATTTCATCTTAGCGATCGACTCAGTTGAGCGTCAGATCCGGATTGAACCCAAGCAGCTGAAGGGAACCTCTCCCTCATAGCTTTTTCAACTTTCATCATAGATTCTTTATCACTATTACTCTCGTAAAGTCTAAAGTTGCGCTCATACGCCTCATAACTGGAATCCACGTTCAATAATTTGGTATAGAACATTTCCGCATCTTCAAGATAGTTATTTCGGAGACACAAATCCCCTAAGAGCCTTATAATCTCCGGATGATTTGGTGATTCCTTATACATTACAACCAACATATCAATCGCTAACTCGTCAAATCTATATTCACTGAGAATTTTACATATATTCAAAATGTGTTTAGAGTCATGATCTATCAGTTTTTGAGCCAGTTCCTGAAAAAGTTCAAACTCCTCGATCATGATCAGTTGTTTACATAGTGTGAATAGAACATTTTGCAACGATGTGTTAATAGAGCCTGTCATCTTCTCATCTTCAAAGAGTTGTTTGATTATTTTCATCTCTTTAATTCCCAAATTCATTGCAAATTGAATCTTATCCATTACACTCTTGTCCTTAAATACATATGCCAACAGTAGTACATCTTGTATATTTTCTCTATTCCCCAAGTTATTAATATCTTCCAAAGCTGTTCTCATGAGATTCTTGTCTTTACTATATATCTTGGCAATCGTATGAATATGAGACTCCGTGGTGATGTTGAATTTGCTCAAATAGTGGTTCAACAACGAATGACGCAAACTGTACAAAATATTCATTAAATTCTGGAGATCCTCTATGGTGTTTAGACTATAGTACTCCTCTATAATATGTTTGCATTCGTCTAAAGGTTGATTAATTTTAAGGCTGAACTGTAAGTAATCCTGTAGTACATTTGCGGCGTTCCCTTTTACCTTCATGGCGTTAATTCTCTCCGAGTAACTTTTATCCAATTGGTTCGTTTTCTCATACATATCCGCCAATTGAAGATACGCCATGTAACTTCCGCTACCGTCGGTAACCATCGTACCTTGATCCCCTAATTCAACACATTGATGAAAACATGTTTCGGCGTCTTTGAAGTAACCATGCCTCGCATATATAACGCCTTGAATGTATTTCATCTCCGTTTCTGAGGGGAAGATCTTCGTGGCATCAACCAGTATAGCAACGGCATCATCAAATTGACCGGTCTCATGAAGTGCAAATGCTAACTTTGTGAGCAGTTCAGGAATATATGCTTTATCTTTGGCGAGCGAATACGATTTTTGAAAATACGGAACAGCCTTTTTAAAATCATTCATACCAAAGTAAGTTTTCCCCATATTATAGAGGTTATATGCTGTAGGATTCTCCTGGACTTCCAGTTTCATTAGGGGCAGATTGCGCTTATGTTTCTTCTCTTCCAATATCTCTTCATCCATGTATCCCACATGCTGAATCGTAGATGCCGAGATAACCCCACTATATTTCGAGTTGTTTTCCAGTATGTTGAGATGCTCATGCAATCTGTTTTCATACTTAAGACCAATATGATTTCGGAACAATCTCACGGCCGTGTGTATAAATGATCTATTAAATTTCATGTGATTATTAATATTAAATACATAATAATCATAGTCTTTCTTTAAATCCTCTTGCAGATCTACATTTGCTTCAAAGTATTCATCTGCATCCATGATCAGAATATAATCTGATTTCGCTTGCTCAATCGCAAAGTTTCTCGCCGCAGAAAAATCATTCACCCAATCGTAGGAATAAATATTATTGGTATACTTTTTGGCGATATCGATAGTTCTATCAGATGATCCTGTGTCCACGATAATAATCTCATTAACCAAATGCTTTGCACTCTCTAAGCAACGCTCTAAGTACAGCTGTTCATTTTTAACAATCATGCAAAGGGAAACCGATTTGTTCATTATATCCACTCGTCTCTTCAATAGTATTATATGAATTAATTAGATCCCACTACATTGCAAATTATAGATCCAACGTTACTCTGACCATACCTGAACTTCAATTTATATGAATGAGCATGAGGCTTAACCCACAGAACCTGAGTATCCACTATCTCTATTTTTTTTGTTTTAATCTTTCTTAGAACACCATTTATTTAAAATAAAATACTCACATTGAAATATCTAATCCCTTATGACACATCATTCCAAGTACGTACGATATGGATTATACGAAGCATAGTAAAAAAGGTTGTCGATGTGAAAATCGACAACCTTTTCTTACCAATAGATGCTGAGTTAAAATTAACGCAACAATTGCAGAACAGCTTGTGGCTGTTGGTTTGCTTGTGCCAACATCGCTTGGGAAGCTTGAGCCAAGATGTTGTTTTTCGTTTGGTTCATCATTTCTTTCGCCATGTCTACGTCACGAATACGGGATTCAGCAGCAGACAAGTTCTCGGAAGTTGTTCCCAAGTTGTTGATTGTGTGCTCCAAACGGTTTTGGTAAGCACCCAGTTTAGCACGCTCTGTGGAAACTGTTGCGATTGCCGTATTGATAGTTGTAATCGCAGCATTCGCAGAAGCTTGGGAAGAGATACTGATACCGCCAGTTACAGCTGCATCTGCAGAACCGTTTGCAGAAGTAGATCCAGTTGCTGCACCTACTGCCAGACTAGCTGCATCCATAGCACTGATTGTAAGTGTGATGCTTTGACCTGCGTTCGCACCAATGTGGAACGTAAGGTTAGCTGCACTAGTTACACCAGAAGCACCGTCAGCAAAACCGTTAAGCAATTTCTTCGTATTGAACTCAGTTGTGTTCGAGATACGAGTGATCTCTTTAGCCAACTCGTCCACTTCGTTTTGAAGAGCTGTACGGTCTGTATCTGTGTTTGTATCATTGGAAGATTGAACTGCGAGCTCACGCATACGTTGCAGAATGGAGTGAGTTTCGTTCAAAGCACCCTCAGCTGTTTGAATCAAGGAAATGCTGTCTTGACCGTTTTTAGTAGCCATATCCAAACCGCGGATTTGACCGCGCATTTTTTCGGAGATTGCCAAACCTGCAGCATCGTCACCGGCACGGTTGATACGCAGACCGGAAGACAATTTTTCGATAGCTTTGTTCGTGTTTGTTGTGTTTGCATTCAATTGACGATGAGTGTTCATCGCAGCAATATTGTGGTTGATAATCATTTGGAATTTCCTCCCTGAAAATAAATTAGTTCCACATCCTTGTGGTAAACGCTGCAACTTTAAGGTCGGCCGCCCTGCCGAAGCAACGTCTAAATAATATATCGACAGGAAGCAATCAAGTGTTTATAGCAAATTGGAATATTTTTATTTTTTTTTGCTCTCCATTCCTTGCAATAGTTCCATAAACGCTGCAACGCTAGGAGCATCTGGTGTGACTGATTCCCGGTTTGCTTCCTGGATGGATGCATATACTTCTTTTCGAAAGATATCAATCTGTTTGGGAGCAGAGATGCCGATTCTTACCGTATCTCCTTCTACAGCAAGAACGGTTACTTCGATGTTATCCTGAATGATAATGGATTCCCCTTTTTTGCGCGACAGTACTAACATATTAGTCTCCCCCCTTCGTTGGAGTCAGTTCTTCCGTCCAAATGAGATGCCTGGTCATATAACCTGATTGCTGGAGGACAACCTGCTTCCCTACTCTTTTGACTGGATTAATGACTACTGGAGCCAACAAATTCATGGTTGATTTTGTGATTTCGGAATGAATCGTAACGATCGAAAATACAGCAACATCCTCTTTGATTTCTAACTCTTCTTTATCTTCGTTGCTGAGTTCAAAACTATAATCCTGCCTGAATTCAAACGGACTAACCACCAAAAATGAAAGTTCTCTTTCTTTTACCGATTGTAAATAGCAGAAAGGTGTATCTTCCCAAGGAATTAACGCAAATGCGGTTTCATTCTCAAAACCAGGCAGACCTTTTGGAAATTGATATATACTTTTTTCATCGACCTCAATCTTGCCCCAAGTACTTGTCTCAATAAAAATGATAAACGCCTCCCTGGCGATAGTAATTTTAGATAAAAAAAGCTATAGCGGATACTTACAACCGTCTATAGCTCTATAGTATAACTTATAATCCGATATCTATTGAAGGCGGGGTATACTGTATGGAAGCATATTGCTGCACATAGATATCCAGTTTCCCGCGTTGATACTCGATCTCAGGTTTGTTCACGGTGACGTTCATCTCCGATTCACCTGCTTCAAAACGAACGTCAGGCGCTCTTGTATTAATACGAATACTTACATTATCCATAGATGCAGGCGTACGTGTCTCTGGAAAAGGTCTCGCTTGCCAGTTCGTCCCTACAATATTAGCGATAGTATTACCTGGCTTATGGATTGCCGCAAGCTCATTCCCTTGTTGTACACGCTCAGCCATGTTTTGTAGAAAAATCTGCTGAATGCCGGAATAGATTCGGGCATTCATATCAAACATATTTCCTCCATGATAGGCTGAGAAGGCCTTGGACTGATCAATATTAAGATCAATTGGATGGCTTTGTATCGTTAATTTTCCAGGCTTCGTATGGAGCTCTACATCTGCTTTCGGTTGCCTGATGCTGTACTGCCCCATGTCCGCATCCATATGAAGTACTGTAGGCGTTGTCTGGATTTGCAGCATTGGAATACGACTCAAGAGGATCTCCCCTTTATCTCAGAAAGTCAACCAAGGATTGGGATATGATTTTCGCTCCTGTAGATAGAGAAGCATTGTAGATATTTTCCTGAATTTTAGATTTAATGGACAATTCAGCATAATCGGCATCCTCGACCTTGGACTGTAGATCGGACAAATTCACTTCAAGATCATCCAGTCTGCCTTGCATTAGTTCTATACGATTCGTTTTTGCACCAATCTCTGCTCGAATGGAAAGCATTTGGTTTGTCCGCGTATCAATATTGTTAAGTTGATTCGATAATTCCTTCTGATCGCCGCTGGCGAGAGCCTGACTAATGGTATTAAAGATGACAAACAAGTTATCTGCATCAGTAGCGTTTCCAAACACTTCATTGCCGGTCACATTAATCGGAAGCTGAACAGCTTCACCCACAATAAAATTAATCTTGCCTGTATCGGTAAGAACTGAAGCGGCAGCAGATGTGTCAAATGATCCATCCGCGCTTGTAGGGAAATCGTACGGCT
Source organism: Paenibacillus polysaccharolyticus (assembly GCF_023714295.1). Lineage (GTDB taxonomy): Bacteria > Bacillota > Bacilli > Paenibacillales > Paenibacillaceae > Paenibacillus > Paenibacillus polysaccharolyticus_A. The sequence continues at coordinate 200,199 of NZ_JAMAUN010000008.1, read as the reverse complement.
TAACGTCATACGTTTCGCCATTGAAAATATATTTCCCGTTCAGTGTACTGTTCGAAATATCTATGAGCTGAGCTTTTAACTGTTTCACTTCTTGATTGATGCTATCCAAAGCAGACTGAGGATTAGTACCCGTTGAAGCCTGTACCGTTAGTTCTCTCAAACGCTGTACCACGCTTCCTGCCTGATCCATAACGGTGTCATTGAAGTCCAGCCAGGATATCGCACTGTCCACATTCTTCTGATACTGCTCATTAGACGATAATTCCGCACGGTAGCGAAGAGAATAGGTGATTCCAACCGGATCATCGGATGGCTTGTTAATTTTACGCCCCGTGGCCAATTGAGTTTGTGTAGTGTTCATCTGCTGCGCATTTCGGTTCAGGTTAAGAATCAACTGTGAACTCAACATGTTATTGGTAACTCGCATCTTCTTTAGTCCTCTCCTTTCTTATTATCTGCCTACCATACCGGTAGAGTTGATTAATTTATCAAGCAGTTGGTCATATGTGGTCATAAATCGAGCAGATGCACTATACGCATGCTGAAACTTGATCATGTTCCCCATCTCTTCATCCAAAGATACGCCGCTAACAGATTGACGACGCGTATCTACCTGTTGTACAAGAAACTCTGAGTTGGAAGTCTGACGGGCAGCTTCCTGAGATTGAACACCAAGTTGACCTATAATAGCACTAAATTGGGCTCCAATCGTTGCATTACGCAAGCCATCGGCTGATTTCATTGGTGTATCTTTTAAATTAGCAAGCAGATTAGCCAAGGTATTGTTACCTTTAATGACTGTTTCCGTTCCAGATGTAGTTGTTGTTCGCAGCGAAGTCGCAATCTTATTGGGGTCAGCTAATATCTGAGCATTCAAGGAAATATTCCCGGCAGTAATTGCGGTTCCGCCTCCAGCCGCAGTAAAGAATGGCAATCCTCCAGTGTTAGTTCCATCCATGCTGTACCCGAGCTGGTGCAATCCATTTAAACCTTTCACAGTAACCTTCAGATCACTAGTCAATGTTCGTGCAGCTCCTGTGTATGTAACACCACCTAGGATGGTATTATCCGGCAAAACGGAACCCGCAGGTATCGTTAATTCGATATCACCGTTAGCTAGCGTATTCGCTAACTCATCCATTTGCTTACGGTAGTCGCTCACTAGCGTATCTCTCGATTTAATCATGCCATGAACCTCACCGTTGGTGAGCGTACCGGCTGCATATGCATTATTCAAAAACGCAGAATCGACCACTGCTTGTACCGTTCCGCCAGTCACAAGCTCTTGTCCATTCATTTGAACCTGATAACCCTGTGGTGAATCCGTGACGGTAATATTCATGATTTTGGACAGCTTGTCTGTAATTAAATCACGTTGGTCACGTAAGTCGTTTGCGTTATCACCAAGAGATTCAACTTTGACGATTGCACTGTTCAGATTCGCAATGTTACCCAGGTAACCTTGAATTTCATTGCTTTTTACCGCAATATTACTGTCCAGATCCTGACTTAGAGAGTCTAATTGGCGACTAATCTGGTTCATCGCGTCGGTAAGAGCCAGTGTAGTCTCTTTAACAATCCGACGAGCCGTAACGTCTTCCGGATTTTTACTCAGATCAGACCATGATTTATAGAAGTTATCCATAACTGTCCGGAAGCCCGTATTCGATGGCTCGTTCACAATCGCTTCAAGTTTCTCCAGTGTATCCCGTTGAATTGACCAACTCCCGAAGTTGGTATTCTCATTGCGATACTGGTCATCCAGAAATTTCTCCCGAACACGTGTGATGGAGTCGAACTCTACCCCAGTCCCGAGTTGTCCCGGCGATGTACTGTGCAAAAACGCAAACGGCTCCATAGGAATGGAAGCCTGCATATTCACCTTCTGACGTGAGTACCCTTCCGTGTTGGCATTGGCTACGTTATGGCCTGTTGTGCTAAGAGCGGTCGTCTGTGCGAACAAACTGCGTTTAGCCGTTTCGATTGAATGAAATGTAGATGTCACCTGGTTTCCCCCTATTTAATCAGGCACGCGTGTCGAACAGACCTATTCGTCCTGGATTGCCTTGCTTATCAGCAGGATGCTGATAAGTTGCATCCTGTTCAGGTCTGGAAGCAAACATGTCCATCGATAGATCAATGAACATTAACGATTGCTCGATCAGCTTTTGGTTTAGTTGATTGATGTCTTTCAACTCTTGTAATGTTCCCGCTAGCTTCTTCTGGACTTCAAACAATCGCTGTTTGTCAGCCGGATCAAAGATCAGCTTGGAAATCTCGGTAATATTCAGGTTCAACATCGACTTGATGCCACGCTCCTGAAGAAGTTCATGAACAGCATGTAGTCGTTCTGTCTCAAGCGGCTCCTGCTGTTTCATAAACTTAGATTCCTTATTCATGATAGCGATAAGCTGGTCTACATCATTTTTGACGATAACTTCTCGTTTCACCTGACTGAGTGCCAGCATCTCACAGTGACTTTGCTCCATCTGTTCTAAAACTGCAATTAATCTGTCCAGTGCTGCCATTACATAATCACCTATTCCTTATCAAAAGACTTGAAATACGGTAGCAACTTGTCCGCAAGCTTGCTACTGTCCACCTGGTATGTCCCCGAGCTTACCTGCTCTTTCAACTCCTGAATCCGTTGTAACCGTCCTGCATCTTGCGTACGTCCTTGTTCTTCGAGCATTTTCATCGCCTCCGGAGAAATGGATACTTCATCCTTACGGCGGCTTTTCTTGTTCTCAGCCTGCTGGTTGGATTCAACATTCCTCTGATATGAATTGATGGCTCCAATTCGACTCGGTTCATTGATTTTCATTCGAAGTGCACTTCCTTTCAGATAAAATATAATGATCTACGTTTTTCTTTCTTTATCTTTATGTGTTTGAAATGAGTAGGATAATAAAAAAAACCGATAATCTTTAATAAGTTTATCGGTACGTTCTAAAACATTTGTTATAGCATTATTCGTATTTAAGACCACGTTCCTATTAGTCCCGTAGTTTGTCGACAGCATTGTAGGCTCGTCCGCCTACTTGGTTATTCTCCTTCTGACCTACTTCACGAGCAGCACTAGCCAAATCTTTCGTTAATCGCGTACGGCAAGAATCACACATATGCCCTTCACGGATCAGCATTCCGCACACTTCACAAGGATACATCATATTCGGGGCGTTTTCGATGGAAATCCGTCCCTCCCGGATAAACTTTGTGATGGTTTTGATTGAAACTTCTGTCTCATCCGATAATTCCTGTATATTGGCGCCTTTATTTTCGCGCAAATAGTCTACACAAGTCTGGTACTCCTGCTCTATTTCCTTGATACAGTTCGAGCACACATCACGAAAATTCAATGCATACAATCTGCCGCAACGAGGACAATTCCCTAAATTCATCGCTAAAACTCCCCTCTCCAACTTCCTTCTCCGAATAGCTAATACCTATACATTACCTTATTTTCTCATATGAAGTCCATAGCTTATTTACGAAACAAAAGTGAGACAGGATGCATATTTACGCAAGGCTGTCTCTGGAATTGTAATCAGTTTATATCCTTAATTCAAGGTTCTAATACTCACAACAGAAGACCATACGCTCGTATTCCGTTCATTAAATGCCCGAACACGGTATTTATGCAAGCTTGCCGGTGATAAATTCAGATGTAAAAATGTTGGATCACTTACAATAGCAACACTCTGTCCATCCGCCTCAATCTCATAGGCTGTAGCACCGGCTACATTGTCCCATGTGAGTGTGATGTTTGTTCAATCTGCTGTCCCCTTAGGAGCTGCCGCGCTCAACTGAGTCATTCCCATGAGCATTTCGCCCCAAGCTCCGGGATCTGAAGCATTTTTTGCACGAACTCGGAAGGCATGCTCTCAATTGGGCGCAAACCCGCTCTTCGTATAGGCAATGGCATTGATCGACACGATTGTACCATTAAAATTTTTCTTGTATCGCTTTGATTCAAGATATTATCAAACAACTGCAATATTAAAGCTCAAATATACAAAAGGACAGATTTACAAGTATAGAGTTATTAATATTAGAATAAGCGTTCTTATAGTACATACTTCTCCTTATCAGGAGCGACTACGATCTGGCTAACGTGAGTGTATAAATCTCCAACGTTACGCTGGCTTTACTTGCGGCGTGTAAAATGACTTGCCCACAAGCGTCTAACGTACTACCGGTCGTGTAGATGTCATCCATTAAAAGTAATTTAAACGGCTTGTTGTAACTCCTGAGCTGACTAAAATCAAATTCATCATACTTGATAGAAAATGCATGCTTCATCGTCTCGAATCGCTCGGCGCGAGACTTGAAACTTTGCTTCCCTGTGTTGATCTGGCGCTGCAACAGATCAACACAGGGCAAACCGGCGGCAATGGCAAGTCCTGTTGCCAGCTGCTCCGCCTGATTAAAGCCGCGTTCGGCCAGGCGCTCGTCACTCACGGGCACATACGTGACCGCATCCGGTCGCCATAGCGGCTTCCTGGTTTCCTTTTCACATATAAGAGCCAGTTCTTCACTCATCGCTTGAAAAGCTTGAGTTAACATTGCAGTTAGCAGCGGAGCGTAGCGCTCATCGCCTCGAAATTTGTACATACTTATCCATTCTTTCATGAGATCATTGTACTGGACGGCGCTACGATTGCAGAGGAAAGAGCGATTCTGCATATTCGGGCGCACACAGTCAGGGCATCCCACGCCACGGCCACAGCGCTGGCAACGGATCGAACGAATCCATGGAATCTGCTGCACACAACGCGAGCATATCCCCGGGTAGCGTGAGGACAACACCGCGCGGGTTCCACACGACAAACATGGTGAACCCGGCGGGCCGAGCAGCTTATGGAGCTGTCCGGTTAAATATTGAACACGTTCGAAGATACGAGAGAGATAACTAAACATGAAGTGTTCTCCTTTCTTGACGAAATATCGAGATGACGCAGCCAGCATAAGTATGTAATACACCTTATCATCTCGGCACCGGTGGCCGCAGGTAACCTTTGCGTCGGGCAATGGCGTTCATTTTGCGGATCTGGGATGCAGCTTTCACTTGGGAACGGGTTCGGCGGGATGCGGCAAATACGACACGGCCTGCCGGATCATCCAAGGAGCGCCCCGCCCGGCCTGCCATCTGTACGAGCGAAGCCTCGTCGAAAAGTCCGTTGTCTGCATCCAGAATAAACACATCGCTATGCGGGATTGTCACGCCTCGCTCCAAGATGGTGGTTGTCACGAGCAGACGGATGGAGCGTTCCCGAAATGCAATGACTTTGGCGGCCCGCTCCGCATCCTGCGATGAAGTTCCTTCAATCGAGATCGCAGGAAAAGTCCTGCGCATCAGTTGCACAAAAGCCTCAATCTGGGCGATACGCGTTACAAAAACAAACACCTGAGCATCACGATGCAAGGAAGTACTAATGCTCCTCACGATGGTAGCCGGAAGTTGCTCGCGCTTGATGCACTGCGCCACTGTAGGCATGTTGATCAGCCTCGGTACGGGTAGCGGATGTCGGTGGAAACGGACAGGCACTTTGGCATGAGCAAGTTTGCCCAAAGCGACCTCACGTTGCAAACGGGTTGGCGGCGTAGCAGACAAATAAATGAAATGCCCCTCCGGTTTGCAACACGAAGCGGCAGCGTGAGCCAGCATGGGATCGTTATGATAAGGAAATGCATCAAGTTCGTCGATGATCACCAGATCAAAACCTTGGTAAAAACGCATAAGCTGGTGTGTAGTCGCCAGGGTGAGCCGAGCATCTTTCCAGCGCTCCGAACTTCCGCCATAGAGCGTTGCGAGCGGGGTATCCGGGAATGCTTTGGCAAGGCGCGGAGCCAGCTCCAGCACAACATCCCTGCGTGGTGTAGCGACCAATGCTCGTCCGCCATGATCCAGCGTGCGCTGGATTAGCGGAAAAATCATTTCGGTCTTGCCGGCCCCGGTCACGGCCCAGAGCAAGAACCGCCCCGGCCCATCCCCTACGGGCGGCCGGGCCAAAAACGCGAGCGCCGCGGTAGCTGCCGCGCTCTGCGCTGCGCTTAGTCCCCACCGGGCGAGTCCGCCGCCGGTGGGGACCAGGGCCGTGCCACGCGATGCTTCGCCGCGTGCGGGCACGGCCCCTTGCGCTGCACTGCGTAGCAGCAGCGCACAAGCACGGCTGCGCCCTAGCGCGAGGCATGCCTCGCAGTAGGCGCACGCCGCCAGGCCGCAGGCAGCGCAGGGCACGCGCTGCCTGGCTTCGCTGCCACAGCGGTGGCAGCGGGGCGCGCTTCGCGCGCGGCCGAGCCACGCGAGCCTGCGGCGCGTGGCAGGCCCTTCGAGGGCGGCTATCATCTGCAGCCGCCCATGCAAGCGCGCGAGCTGCGCAGCCGCGCGCCAGCCCCCTGGCGGCATGGCGGGCTCCGCCGCCAGCAGCGCCTCGGCCTCGGCCGCCAGGAGTTGGCGGCCGCTCATCCGCTCAGCCAGCAGAGCTGCGCACTGCTCCAGCTGAGCCCAATGCTCGGCGGGATATGGCTTGGGCATCCCGCCAGACTGAACTGCACGCATAGCAGCAATCCCTCTCCGTGTCCTCATGCCATTTCCGGTCCCTACACATGTCCCCTCTTCTAATGTTGTACATGCTCCCGCCTCCATTCCTATCTCTGTAGCTATTCCTGGTTCTGTCCCTCCCCCACCACCTCTACCCATTCCTTTTCTCCTTCTATCGTCTCCCAATCTGTGCAATCCACTTCCATTCTTCCACTTTCCCGCCACCGATTGTTCGGTCAACGCTCTCCTTGCCTCTGTTTCGCCAGAGAGATGCTCAAACAAGTCCAGCTTCGTATTCAAGTAGCTTTGCCACGCCTCCATACGCCACATATCCATGCTGAGCTCGGATACGAATTGATCCACGAGCCACGAAGCCTGACTTAACGGAAGCTGCATGCTTAATACCAGCCATTGTTGTACATGCCGTCCACTCATCCCCTCCAGCCACCACATGACATCCACCTGAATATCGAGAGACATTGCCATCCCCCACTCTTCCCCCACACGGTACACGTAAACCCCAACCTGCATCGGTTCTCCCCCTCTGTTCATGTCCGAAAAGCAAAAAGCACATGCTGACCGACGTCTTCGTCGGAGCATGTGCTTCATGTCCATTCTTTATATCATAATTTTTTTTCATTCGTACGCTGATCATCTTCTAAAGCGTTTCGAATTTCAGTCTCACCGTATTCTGTTCCTTCAGCTACTGCGAAATAAGTACTTCTTCAAGAGTCCGGCTCTATTCAGCCTGAATATTCATATAATACAAGTATATGGTTTTACTTTCTGATCGTCAATGTAACCCCGGGCTTCATTCCTGATCCCTTAGAAATTTGGAATTTTTCCTTTGTATATGCGCAACTTTTTCCAGTTTACTCAGTCTATACTTTTAAGTTAAGACTTCTGACTTCAAAATGCTTCTTCAAGCGTCATGCGAATTGATAAATCCAGTCTTTAACCATAGATTGCAATAAAACCCATATTCAATTTAAAGGCAGACTTGGCTACAATTACAAAAAAAAGATTACAGCATCAAGCTGTAATCTCTCTCATCTCGAATCGGCATATCCACGTCTGTAACGTGTACAATGCGAGGGTTATCTGGACCCAGATTCATCGCTAGACCTGCGCAGATCAATGAGGCGATAGCCGCCATTCCTCTGCTCGGCATGTTCAAGCTCTGCTGGCACGGCTGGCAGATAAGACAGCTCCATGCCTTGTCTTTGTAGGATCTTTTCAATAATCGTGATCGTCTCTGCCTCTTGTTGCTCGGCGACCACCGTTAATGTAAAGCTCTTGCCACGATATAATAATTCCAGACAAAGTGATCGAATGATGCCTTCAATCCGGCCTGCCTGATTGGAAGGAATGAGCAGAATCTGCTCGAAGCCTTCGGACTCCGGGCGGGAAGTATGGCGCTGGTGCATAAGATGAACGGCCATTGCCGCCAGGAAGTATATGAGCAGAATCATAGTCAGATGAGCAACCATGGCAACTGCACCTCCTCGGAAGGTCATGTTCACCCATGGCGAACATCCCTGTATACCGCAGTATATGCTGCGTATTCCGAAGCGTTACAGCCAAACAATCCATCCGTGCTCGACTGAACCAATGTGCAGTACACCTTCACACTTTGTTCATGTACAGTGATAAAGTCCATCAACCCGCAGACCGATCCATACTGGAAAGGGCGCGAGTAAATACCGGTCTTACGATTATAAGAATTAGAGCGTAACCCAGCCATATTTGATGGAGTTAATAACAGCCTGTGTACGGTCGTCCACTTCCATCTTCTGCAGAATGCTGCTGACATGGTTTTTAACTGTTTTTTCACTGATGAACAAAAATTCACCAATCATCTTGTTGCTCTTACCTTCGGCCATCAAACGCAATACCTCAGCCTCACGACGTGTCAGCGGGTTATTGTCTCCGGCAACAAATTTAACGCCTGCTTCCTTCGAAGCGCCTTCGCTCATCGCACCTGTTTCGTTAAGATACGTCATACGACGAAGTTGCATGATCAGTTTGCCTGTCACTTTAGGATGAATAAATGCATGACCTTCATGAACGGAACGAATCGCATTGATCAGTGACTCTGCTTCCATATCCTTCAACAAATATCCGTTGGCTCCCTTACGGAGCGTTTCGAATACATAACTTTCATCATCATGAATGGACAAAATAATAACTTTTACATCCGGGAACAGCTCGCGCAGTTTCTCCGTAGCTTCGACGCCGTTCTCTACAGGCATGTTAATGTCCATCAGAACGATATCGGGTTTATCCTGATTACAGAATTCAAGCACTTGAATGCCATCGCCACATTCCCCGATGACCTCAATGTCGTCCTCCATATTCAAAATGCGTTTCAAGCCCTCTCGGAACAGCTGATGATCATCAGCCAAAAGAACTTTAATTGATGTTTTTCCAGTATCACGGTTTTCCATCCTGCTACTCCTTTCCCTTATCCACGTTTGTCGGGATATGAATGACTATTTTCGTTCCCTGGTTCTCTGCGGATTCAATCTCTATTCTTCCTTCTAACAGTTCAACCCGTTCTCTCATCCCGATCAGACCGAAGTGGTTGTGATCCTTGCTTTTCTTGGCAAGAAGCTCCGGTTTGAACCCAAGCCCATTGTCCTGTACGACAATTTTGACGAGCTGAGCCTGGTATGTAATTTCTACGACAACATATGTGGGATAAGCATGCTTGGCAGCATTAGACAGACCTTCCTGCACGAGACGATAGATTGCAGCCTCCATTGCAGATGAGAGACGATGTTCCTTGCCTCTTGTTTCAAAAAGCGACCGGATTTTTGTTTTTACCTCAAAATCCTGCACATACTTCCGAAGCGTTGGAATCAATCCCAGATCATCCAGTGCCATAGGACGCAGATTGAATATAACTTTTCTCATTTCTTCAAGACTCGAACGAACCTGGCCTTTCAAATCTACTATTTCGGCCTGGACCATCTTAAAATCCTGCTTCATGAGCATTCTTTCTACAATTTCCGTCCTAAGCACTAGATTGGCAAGCATCTGCGCAGGCCCGTCATGAATCTCTCGGGCAATACGTTTCCGCTCTTCCTCCTGGGCCAAAATTATTTTCAAACCAATCATTTGTCGATTCTTGGCAGACTCGATAATCCGGGTCACCTGACCCAGCTCTCCTGACAAGTATTCTAGCACAACGCCCATCTGCGAACCAATCGTCTCGGCACGCTCCACAGAAGCCTCTACATTTTTGGCACGCTTCTGCAGATCGTCCCGACGGGCCTTTAGATACATTTCCTTCTCACGATAAATCATCAGATCCAGCTGCAGCTGTGTCGCTTTTTCATACGCCTGCTTGATGTCATGCTCCGAATAACGGACAAAGTCGCGGCTTACCTCTGTAAGCCTGATCCGGGAACGGCGGTAATTCAGCTCCAATTGATCCACTTTCTCGATCGTTTCCGCCGTTTCCTTCAGCACTGACTTGAGCTCCTCGTTGAGCGTTTTTAGCTCGTCACGAGTGGAGTCCATGATTTCAAACATTTGATATTTGCTGTTTTCCATGACTTGTATGGCGTTTTTTATGACGCGGTCTATGGCATCGGCTTGTAAATCCACGTTTGTTCGACTCCATTTCTATCGTTTCCGGTATATATCATACCATATCACGATGAGATGGTAACGGTCTTCGTGTTCTGTTCCCATTTTACAGTCAGCCCAAGTTGCTCGGAAACGAGTCTTAGAGGGACTAAAGTCCTACCACCACTTACGTAAGGTGCAACCGTTGCGCTCTGTCTTTTGCCATTGAGAACAAATTCTTTCTGACCTACCACCAGATCGATCAGCTTACTGCCGCGGATTACGGTAATCCGCTGATTTTTGCTGTCCCAGCTCGCCTGTCCGCCAAAGGCATCCAGTACGTGTTTGATCGGTACATATGTTGTTCCATTTTTAAGAACCGGTGCTGCATCGATAGTCTTTGTTGTCCCGTTTACTGTCATCGACTTCTGTCCGAGTACCAGTGAGGCTGTCCCCGTAGGCAATCCAACTTCGCTGGATTTGGAAGGCATGGTGAACGCAATATTGTCGAACGCAACCGTTCCTGTCATCGCGCGCTCATCCTGTCCCTCTTCCACGTTAACGACATATACACGCTTCAGTTTTGCCGGATAAGCCATATTTAGCCCGTTCAGGTCTACACTTACCTTTTTCCAGCCATTCCAGTCGATTGCTTTGGCGAGATCGGCATATACCGTTTTGCCTTTAGCATCCGTAAATTCTGCACGTAGCCAGTTCAGACTCTTGTCGCCCATCACATCCATCGACATCGACGTTGCGGCGGCTGATACATCTTTGCCTGATGAACCGTTCAGTTGCGCATAAGCATACATTTTACCGGTTCCACCCATCATATCGTAGCTGAGTTGCAACACCTTCGAGCTAGCTTTTTCACCCGTTCCTGATACGACTGCGGCTGATCCGGTTACACCTGCTGCATTGGTGGTAAAGTTAATGGGATAGTTCACATTTTCGAAATTCTCCCAGATCGTTTCGCTTGCTGCCGCAGAGAGTACAACAACCGTGCTGTAGCCATCGTAACGGCCAATCGCATAACCAACCTGTGCTCCGTCATTCACCGAAGATACGGTTAACTGATCTCCAGCCACTTTACCTTTAAATCCAATGAATTCCCATGTCAGTGAATCGGCTGGTACCGTCACGCTTTGCCCACTCTTCGTTGTAGCCGTCACTGGAATCGAGACGGTTGTTCCCGCTTGGAGTGATCCAAGACCAGATCCGGCAGTCAAGGATGCCAGTTCGTTGCCACCAAGAACCGTTACTTTGATGGAAGAAGACGCTCCGCTACTTGTTGCCGTCAATGTTGCCGTACCTGGCTTCACACCTTTAATCGTTCCGTTGCTCACGCTGACAATACCGTTATTGCTGGATTTCCAAGTCAACGGAATATTACCTGTCGCGATCGGGTTGTAGTACGTGTCATACCCTTTCGCGGAATATTTACCTTCCTGACCAGCAAGCAACGTCTGACTGCCGCTTACCGCAAAACCTTTCAGCTTCCCTTCAGGCGCCGTTGAGAACACTCCAAGCGTATTAACCACTTGACGTTGCTCGGTGCCGTACTCGGTATTAAATGTCAGACTGGCCGACTGTTCACCTAGCGGACGTGTAACCATTGTCGTCGATCCGCCGCCATCCAGATTCATGCCTTTCCATACCCCGATACTGGTCATAAATGACTGCAATTCGGTCAGAGACAAGCCGCTGCTGTTACTGTTTTTCTCGGCTGCAATAATATACACATATCGACCATCCTGGGAGTACCCTACTGCCGTTCTGGCACGAACGCCTCCGATGCCCGAAGAAGCAATATCCCGTGAGAAGGAGGCCGGTTTCCCTCCATTGACCAGAATCGTGTGACCGCCGATCATCATCTCCAGATTACTTGGGTCAACCGACTGTCCTGTCGTTTTGGCGACCAGCTTATACTCTGCTCCTAACGTCTGTCCAACAGACAAATGACTCATGATCCATGTTGCCGCTGTACCATGTGCACGGAGAATATACCCATCCGCCGGTACGGTCATGTTTAATGCCTTTTTATCTGAAATTTGAGTGATTACATCGTTCTGTACGAGCACCTCCGTCGGCGTGGTGGAAGGATCATTCGGTCGTTTCGTTGACGTCCATGCAGGTGTATAAATATACATGGAGTTCGCATGACTGTATGAACCCGCTCCCGTTTCAACCGTATAGTCCTCCTTATTTATCCCACGCAGAGCGAATGTTGAACCATCCTGCGCCTTTACTGTACCGTCAAATGAATATTCGTCAATCATCGGCTTGCCATCTTTGGTTACCGTGAGGGCATACATTCCCTTCAATTCGGATGGCGTAGATACCAACACACCGTCAGAGACTTGACCCCCAATCGGTGACATTTCGCCGGATACGTTAAAATAATCCCCGTTCACCGCGGCCACTGCGCCGTTTTCCTTCGCCATACCACCCGTGCTTTGTTTACTGTTTAATTTATTCCCCTTGCCTGTCATTACATCCAGCTTCACGTATGGATTTTGCAAATCTACCTGAATCACATCGGCAAGCACATTTACCTTCGAACCTGAACGTGTTGTCGTATATCTGTATTTCATGAGCTTCGCGCCCGAAGTCAAAATCTCTTCGCCCAGCTTGCTCGTATTCGTCGATGCCGCCGCGGCTACGGACTGCCACGAAGTCCCTGACCACATCTGTCCACCCGCACTCATCACGGGTGCAATCCAGATTACACCGGCCAATGTTACAATTGCCCATTTCTTTGCCTTATTGTGCTTAACGTCTTCCAGCTGTTTCCCATGTTTCCCCAGCATGTTCGAAACGTCTCTCCCATCTTGTATATCAATCTTAGATATCACACAGATCCTGCCAAGTGACAGTTTCATAGCGTGATCTCTAGCATACCCTTCTATTAATAGACTGTTTTGAGTGAAAAAAGTTACGTTCATCCTGAATATTAAGGGCTTTTCTGGTAAAAAAAAGACCCAGGAATAGAGTGAGCCCTCTATCCCTGGGGAATGATTCTGCATATTGATCGTTGAACCTTCATATTCTATGAGTTTTGACTCCAGCTTAATAGGCTATGTCTACAAATATCCAATCTGATTCAACATCCGTTTTAACATCACTGCTGCTTGTTCTCTTGTTGCCTTACCCAGAGGCTTGAATGTCTGATCTAGGTTTCCTTGGATGATGCCCGTTTGCACAGCTTTGGCTACATAATCCTTGGATGCTTTAATCTTGTCTTTATCCTTAAACACCTTCAGCGTAGTCTCTGCTTTTTCCTGAAGTGCCGGCAACTGCCCTACGTAATCCATGGCGTTGACTAGCATAATGGCCATCTGTTCACGCGTAATCGGGCTGTTGGGTTGGAACTTCCCATTGCCTACACCCTGAATAATACGTGCCTTTACTGCAGCACCGATATACCCATTGGTCTCCGGTCTTCTACCAAGGTCAGTAAATTGTGCTGAAGAAGCATCCGGTTTGAGCCCTAATCCTCTCGCAACGAGTTCAGCAAACTCGGCACGGGTAATTTGCGCTTTCACGTTGTACTTGTCCAGATTATCCGAGGTAATAATCCATTTGGAAGCGAGTTCCGTTAAGGCGTCCCTGGACCAATTCGGTGCTTTTGAGAAGCTGACCAGATGAGTAATTGGTGCGATCACGCGATTACCGTCGAGCAAGCCACGTGCTACGATCCCTGTCGAAGAGGTCCGGTAAGCCGTCGGTATATACGATAACGATTGCGAGGTAGGGTCAATCGCTGTCAAGGTCGTTAACAGCGTAGATGTGTTTCCAGGCAACTTGGTTAGATATTGACTTTTAATATTCTGCTCTACACTTTTCCCCGTGTTGCCGTTAAAAATGGTAATAAAGGTCTCTGTTGCTTCTCCCAGACTCTGTGCATTGGATCTGGACAAGATGAAGTCCATGGCACCTGCTGAAAGTCTTGGCACAGACTCCATCTGAACATACATGGTTGCTGTCCCTGGAGCTGTCGTGATGCCTGCACTTTGCCCCATAGATACAAACGCCAAGTCCGCAAGAGGGACCATCCATACATTGTCTTTAAATTTGACCCCGATCGTACCTGCACGATATTTGCCTGCCAGTTGGGAGAGCTTGTGGAATGGAATACCCACATAGGCTGCTTCACTCGTCGTTGGGACTTCAAATATAATCGGTTGATTCAACTTATAGCTGCTCGATGCATAATTGAACGCCTGTTCAAGTTTATTTTCGTCCAGGGTGTACTGCTGTGTTGTCCGGTTATAACGGGATGCTGCCATCTTAGCTGTTGCTGCATCTGTACTCAGAATCAACATACTTTGAGCAAAACCGGAGTTATTGGCATTGCGTTCCGTCAGCCACGCCGGGAGTCCCACCGATGTATTTTCCGTTGGCGTCGTAGTCGCTGCCTTCTCCTGCAATGTTAACGGCCCGAACGCACCCACTTCTGTATTCAGTGCATCTCTAAGCTGTACGCCGCCAGGTGTGTAGGTCACTGTACCAGACTGTCCGGCCTGAGCAGCTTTGGAGATTTTAATGGTTACAACTGATCCGTTAACAGAGGCAGAGCTAGCCGGAATGACTTCATTGCCAATCTGTACTCTGAATTGCGAAGGTGTCAATGCCGCTTCTGATTTTAATGCGTTTCGGAAGTTAATTTGAATAGTATCCCCCTGCAGAATGCCGGACAGGATTGTACCGTTTCCGAAAGTCTGTGTAACAGGTACAAGATCCAGCAACGCGGCCTGATTGTTCCCCAGATCCGTCAATCGAGAGGCTCCCGGTACATAGGATAATGTCACCACTTGTGTACTTGTCACTGGCGTTGCCAGCGTTAGTGTCACCAGATCGTCATCAATGTCTATATTGTTCACAAAAATGGCTTTGCCATCTGCCAATACCGAGTATTGGTTATTCATCGGTTTGTTTAACCGGCTGAGCGGCTCATTGTAATAGATCCACAGCTTATTCGTGTTTACTTCAGCCTTCTGGAAGACAGGCGGCTTCGAATCATTGCTGTTCCGTACATAGAATCCGCTGAAACCTGCAAGCGGCTGCCCGCGGCTGTCTTTTACAGGCTGGTCTCCTGGCTGATACGATACTCGTACCACCTCACCATTGCTGATGGAAGAACTAAGGTTCAGCGTAACTTGTGAGCTAGTGTTGGTTGATATACTGCTTACGCCAATGTTTTTGCCATCGGCAGTAACACTGAACTGTTTATATGCATCGCTGGAGTTGATATATACCGTCTCCGGATAGTAGAGAATGATGCTGTTGGTATATGCCATACCTTCACGAGGTTTGGACATGATGGAATCCAGCCCGTTTTCCACATCGCGTGCCGAGAAGGACGCTGCTGCATTCAGGGACAAGTCCTGAATTCTGCGTGTAGTTGTCGTCGGAGCAGTATAAGCTACTCTCACAACTTGACCTACAGCGACACCTGTATCCAGCACAACGTGTACACTGTCTCCCGACACATATGCCGTACTTACACTGCGATTTTCTCCATTGACCGTCACTGCAAAGCTGGAAGGCAGCGGGTCAAAGGTAGATAACCATTCATCATACGTCAGACGAATAATCGTATTGCTGTACATTTTGGCTGTTTTGAGCACCGGTGGTGTCGTGTCAACAGACAAGGTTCTAAACGTCCAGGAGGTTGTCCCCGTTAGGCCCGTGAACAGATTGCCGGACCGATCCCGGAAAACGTTACCCGGAATATCTACCGTATATGTCGTGTTACTCGTCAGGCTGGATTGCGGAATGATACGCAGCTGACGGTTGTTCGAACTGTTAATGATCGTTGTTGCGTTCACCGTCCCCCCGTTCGAGCTTCTCAGGATGGCTTGAGCAGAATAACTCGTATCCAGCTCTTTGGTGAAGGTTACGTTCAACTCCGTGTTAAGAGCGATACCTGTGGCCCCATTCGCAGGAGACAACGAAGCTACGGTGATGGCCGATGGATCGGAGATCACACTGAAGCCCCAATCGATTCGCTGGATCGCTGCCGTGTCATTACCAAGTGTATCTCGGAAAAAACCTTCGGGTACAGCTATGTATATAGTGCTGTTATTGGCCCAATTTCGGACAGGGTCAATCGTCACTGTCGTTTGGGAGCCATTGAAGCTAATTTGTGAAGAGTTCGCGTCTACCTCTTCAAACAGTGTGTTTCCTTGGTAGATTTGCAGTTTCCCCGTACCTCTGGACATCGCCTGATCAAAGGTCAAGGTCAGATTAGCCGATGGCGATACACCCGTAGATGCCGTTTGCGGCGTACGGTTAAGTAGTCTGGCCGGACTTGCAGTAGCGACATGAAAGGTCCACTCTTTGTTCAAGCCAGTGAACGGCTGGTTGTCCGCATAAGCAAAAGATCCACTGCCAATAGAAACATAGAAGCTGCCACCTGGCAATGCCGGACTAGGCGTAATCGTAACCACTTTTCCCAGATATGGATCAACAGCCAAATCATCCGGTGTAATACTTACAGCCTGATCGCTGACATTCAATTCACGCACTACCGAGTTATCTGAAAATCGTCGAATGATGATTTTCTCGGTTGTTCCATTTACCTTTTTCACAGGGTTGGTGAATTCAATCTTAAGCGGCTGCGTTCCATCCGCCTGTGTCGCATTTAACAAAGGTATTGTGGCGCTAATTCCTTTCGAGGTGAGATCGTCCGCAGCATACGCGGTATTTCCGCCTGTCCACCCGGGTAGCAAACCTTGTGTCACCAACATAACGACCAATAGTGCAATCCATCCCTTTCGGGCCCAATTTTTCACAAACACCTATCCTTCCCCCTAATCCTTAATCCTTATGTCTGATGTACAGACCTCTATATGTATGTCGGCCATAGAAGGAATATCTGTTAGTTATTTGGGTATATATTACATTTAATTTATGGATTAGTGTGTATTGATTTTTTTACGATATGACTTGGCCACAAGCTTCTAATATTTAATAAGATTCTCAGGAATTTCATCATGGAAAAGCCCTCATTACGTTGTTAACCGAGACTTTACAAGTCAAACATTAACAAGAGATGAGGACATTTATCAAGGTTATGCAGTTCCTTAACTTATTTACGTCTTAAAAATAACAGGATATCAATAATTAAACCAATCAGAAACCAACCGATATATACCAGATATGCTCCCTCGAATGGTGAAAACCAAGAAATCAGACTGGATTTCAAAGTACCATAACGAAAAAACGTATACAAAATAATAAGTATAAGTGGCAACATCCATAAAGAGATGGATCGTATAGAAAAGAATTGTTTCATTTTAATCACATATCTCCTTTATACTCCAGCACATGCAAAGGCAAATGCCCCTCCACATAGAATATCACATCCTACTCCTACTGCAGGATTTACAACATGCCAAATGCCACAATACGAGATACATGCGAACCCCCCGTTAGACTACAAGCAAAGCTTTTTCCATTAAAATTAAAGTCATTCGCGGAGTAATCCATGCCATTACCAACCAAATAATTCTTGTAATCAAAGATTAGACTGAAATTTTGATCTTCATCGATATGAACTACACTTAAATCAATCATATCTTTACTTTTGAGATCTACCCACGCTGACTGTGTTATAAGTTCTCCAGTAGACTTATTTTCCAAAACTACGTACTTAACAGCAATTTGTTCATATGTTACACTATTTATCTGGACGTTTTTAAATCCTTTATACATTTCAGCATTAAGGAGTAACGAATATTCATCATATTTAAATTTCTCTAATTCATTATTATACTGTTTAAGCTTCTGATCCAATAAAGAGTCCACATAAAGTCTATCCCTGCTAGAAAGGGAATCTATGATCTCAACCCCTTCAGCTTTCAACTTCTCTCTAATCTCTTGAATACTCAAATTAGCACTTTTTAGAACATTGACAGTCGCCCGACTCTGCTTTAACAGTGAATTCTCCTCCAACAAATAAAAAAACCAAACTAAAAATAACAGATAGATTAATCAATTTCTTAAACAATGAAAACAACCTCCTTCGTAATTTGGATTACAAATCATGATGTTTACATATGTAAGCATTAAATAACTACCCTAAAATTCCATAATATACATTATTTATGTCATTTTAAAGAAATGAGTTTGTAAAGCTTTTCTTTGTATCTCAATATCCGTTAGCACAAAAAAGCCCTTGATTCCTAAACGGAACCAAGAGCTTTATGTTTACACGAACGTATTACAGACCTGCTTGCGTCCTCAACAGATCTGCTTTGTCCACTTGTTCCCAAGGTACATCGAGATCTGTACGGCCAAAGTGACCGTAAGCAGCCGTTTGTCTGTAGATCGGACGACGCAGATCCAGCATACGAATGATGCCCGCTGGACGAAGGTCGAAGTTATTACGTACGAGCTCCACCAGCTTCTCTTCGCTAACTTTGCCTGTTCCGTATGTGTCCACGTTAATGGATACCGGATTAGCTACACCAATCGCGTAAGCGAGTTGAATCTCCACTTTGTCGGCCAGACCCGCAGCAACCAGGTTCTTCGCTACATAACGAGCGGCATAAGCTGCAGAGCGGTCTACTTTTGTCGGATCTTTACCCGAGAACGCACCACCGCCATGACGTGCATAACCACCATATGTATCAACAATGATTTTACGTCCAGTCAGGCCTGCATCCCCTTGAGGTCCGCCAATAACGAAACGCCCTGTAGGGTTAATGAAATATTTCGTCTGCTCATCCAGCAACTCTGCTGGAACAACAGGCAGGATGACCTGCTCTTTGATGTCTTTCTGGATTTGTTCCAGTGTTGTCTCTTCCGCATGCTGTGTAGATACAACGATCGTGTCCACACGTACCGGTTTGTCACCGTCGTATTCGATCGTCACTTGTGTCTTACCATCCGGACGAAGGTAATCCAGCGTACCGTTCTTGCGCACTTCCGCCAGACGGCGTGCAATACGGTGAGACAATGCGATGGGTAGCGGCATTAGCTCCGGTGTTTCGTTCGTTGCAAAACCAAACATCAAACCTTGGTCACCTGCGCCAATGTTCTCTGTTTCACGTGCCATTTGCTCTGGATCACGATGCTCCAGCGCGGCATTAACACCTTGTGCAATATCAGCGGACTGTTCATTGAGTGATGTCAGTACCGCACATGTATTATAATCAAATCCGTACTTGGCACGAGTGTACCCAATTTCTTTTACTGTATTCCGTACGATTGCCGGAATGTCCACATATTCAGACGCGGAGCTGATCTCGCCAATAACGAGCACAAGACCTGTTGCTACCGAAACTTCGCACGCTACACGAGCGTTTGGATCGTTCGCAAGAAACGCATCCAATACGGCGTCCGAGATCTGATCGCAGATTTTATCCGGATGTCCTTCGGTTACAGACTCTGATGTAAATAGATGTCGGCCTTTAATAGACATGAAGTGTTCAACCTCCCATAACGATAGTATGGCGATTGCCCGAACAAAACATAACGGCGATTCGTTCACTATACCCTCGAAGAAGCTTACAGTATAATAAGGACACTGATCCGCAATAACGAAGACAAGGATTTTTCAGGTAATTGCCTTAACAAAAAATCAACCTTTCCCTAGTGGAAAAGGTTGCATACCTCAACTGCCATCTTATCGTATTTGTCAAGTGGTGTCAATTCAGGGTACGTTACGTATGAGTTCTAGAGGTGCTGTTCTGCCTGACGAATCAAGCGTTTCGTAATCTCTCCACCGACTGATCCATTCTCCCGGGATGTGAGATGTCCCCATCCTTTATATTGCCCATATGAATGATCGCTGATCGCGCCAAGTTCTCCACCGAACTCCGTATCTGCGCCAGCCAGACTTCCACGCCCACCATATCCAACATTCAAACCGAATTCGGCAGCAATTTCGTACTTCATCTGATCGAGCATTTGACGACTTTCCGGTACGACCTTCTTATTACTTCTAGCCATTGTCCCTGCACCTCCGTTAGTTGGTTGTCTACAGGTATAGAGTGAGCAGGAACTTGCCCGGCTAGCCGTATTAATGATTGTTAGAACTGGTTAATCTGAGCAATAACAAATAAGTGATAAAGAATAATTTCACATCAAACTGCAAAACCTATTTCAACGTATATCCACCGCGTACCATGACGGTCAGGCTGTATTTATTACCATCCAGAACCGTAATGCCACGTCCGTCCCTTGGAAAAGAAAGCAGGTGATTGGTCGGCGCTGCCTGCCCATTCGTCAGGTCCACCCCGTCCGTCAGATCGGCTACACCATTCGTACCCTCACTGACGATCACGGCTTTACCGCTACGTACAATGAACTCCGCGCCGGATTTGCCGAGCAGCTGTTGACCCGGTTTCACGGTTACAATCTCTACGGCATCGGTTGCACCTGATACCAGCGGCGGCAACCCCGGATCAGTGCTTGATCCGCCTGTGTTGCCTGTTCCCGTCGATCCATTGTTGCCAGTGGACGCGCCTGGACTTGTAGTAGCTCCGCCACCCAGCGCTTTTGCAATCTGCTGATCCACATAACTCTTCGTTACCACCGGATCATCTGCGGTTCCCGGTTGACTCGTACCCGCACCAATGGCCGTATCGTTATATACCGCCCCGATCCACACGCCAACACCAATCGCCAGTGCAGCCAAAGAGACTTTCATATAAGGTTTCATCTGTAATTTGTTCCTCCTCTGGTAATCTATTAACTTTAACTATAGAGAAAAAGATCAGATGGGACAAGTAAAACCTCGCTCCCTTGCATAGGGGAGCGAGGTTTTCTGCGTTCCTTTTGGTAATTATAGTATGGTCCTAGTAGGCCATTGTAAGAGATTAGTATGAACTATCTTACGTCTGTTGGCTCTTCCTTCGGAAGCTTTGTCAGATCATATCCATAGGTCTGTTCTGCCAAACGCAGACGCTGTCCTTGGAATTGATCATCCAGGCTCAGACGATACGAACCGCCACGCAACTTCTCGAAGAAGCTATCTTCAATGCTCCACGTCAGCGTTTGGTTTTTACCTACCTTAATGTCGGTACCCAATGCTAACTCTTTCTCATACGTTTTGCCCGCTTGATCCGTCAGTGTAAGAATCAACTTATGTTCATTCTCCGCCATCTCAGTCTCTTCATTACGAGTAAGCGTATAGTTCATCTCGATCTGTACAGACGTGCTGCCTGCCAGATAAGCACGAACACTATTCGCTGTCAGATTATAAGGATAGAGATCAATGTTGCTGAGAGAACCTTGTACACTGATGGAGACTGGTGGAACCTCATATGCCATAGCGTTAACATAAGCTGTTGCTTCGCCTTCACCTGTTACAAACTTGCCATCGGCAACCCCTTCACCTACAACGAGTTTCAAGTCAGAGAATGTAATCGACTTCGGCAGTTTAGCCCAGAACGTCACAATGGACTTCTGACCAGGTCCTGGCAGATGCTCCGATTGTTTCGCTGTCGCTCTATAGTACTGACCATCTGCTGATTTATAGTAAGCTACCAGCTTACCAAGGCCACTCTGACGGAGCGATTTATTGGTCATCTCAAATTCGGTATACACAATATCCGAGGATGCCCCTGGATAACGGATCGTTCTGCGAGCACCCATTTCCGTTTCTTTATCCCCTGTCCCCGATGTGTACGTTTTGCCCTTAGACACATAAGATACCGATTGAATGAATCCAGAAGTATTCAGGGTAATCCATTCATTCGTTTCCTCTTCACTCACCTTTTCATTCAAGCTGAGTTCGAGACGAGACATGCGCAGATCGGATGGGATTTTCGTTAACAGATAAGCTTCCGTTGTCATACCTGCACCCAGCAATTTACCGGATTGCGTGTAGATTAACTTCTTATCTCCATCGATTTGAGCAGAATCAATCGTATACATCGCTTCGAGTTCCGGAAGTTGTACCGTTTTGGTGGATGCGTTACGAATGGTTACCTTCGCGGCAATAATATCGCTGTCCAACCAAGGTAGACGTTGTAACGAACCAATGGATACGCCAAATGTGCCTTTATTGTTTTTGATGACGGTTTCCGTAGTCAGCGCATCTCCGCCAGATGGTGATTCAGGCAAAGTATAGACCCCAACAGGATAAGAGAAGACCAATCCGTTGGCTGGAGTTGTTGTTGTCGTATCCGTGCCCTCGGTCTTATCCTTAGGGCTCATCACATACAACTTCATCTGGCTCGTGTCTCCATCCCCTTGGAATGTTCCACTCAGCTTAATCGTTTTGATATCGCCCGGGTTCAATTTCAGATTATCCAACGCTTTCGTCTCAATCGGATTAATTGTCCCATCGGCTGTACGTACTTCGAAAGAATACGTCGGTACTTTGATGGCCTTTTTGCCTTCGTTTTTGAGCACCATCTGCATGTTTAACGTATATTCCTCATCTTCAATCCGAACTCTCGATGAGCTTAACAGCGTCGACAGAGGCTGTCCATCAATCGAGATAATATTAGGCTGGTTTGCTGCCACACTGACATTGCTTTTACTCGCTTCAGGCAATTGCAGAGCCGCTACAGGAAGAACACTTTTCTCTTCGCCCTGCTCTTCGACAAGCAGCAACTCAGACTTTTGCAGTTTCACGGATGTAGGAAGAGAGGCCATCAGACCAAGTGACTTGTTCGCCTGTGCTTGAATACTCACCGTTGCACTGTCTTTATCCGGCGTTAACGGGTAATTCGCTCCGCCTGGTGTACGCAAAATCCACTTGATATTTGGATTCTCCAACAATTTATAGCTAATGTTGTTTAAATTCACACCAATTTTCACATACTGATTCTTATCTTCACCTGGATAGACTTTGATGCCAGCAACTTTAACCTTCACTGCAGAGTCACTCAGACGAACCGTCTTCGGTTTGCCTACAGGTGTAGTGATGCTATAAGAAGCGGGCACATTAAACTTGCCCAGCGTGCGTTCATAGTTGGCTTGACTGAAATCCCATTTTACGATTAAGAAGTTCAGATCACTGATCTTCACTTCACGGCCTGCTTTCATCACATAAGTCAGATCTACCGTCGAACCAGGCGAGATGGATTTCTTTTCCTGATCCTTTGCAATCAGTTTAGGGGAGAACAACGTTCCTCCATTGGTCTTCACCTTACTCCAATAATCAATCATCATCAGAGGTTTACTGTCATTATTCTGATACGACAGTGTATACGTCACGACGTTACCATCATCCTGGGCAAGGATGTTCACATCAGTTAGTCTCACGGTGCTGCGAGCAGTGACTTTAATTGGGGCCAGGTTCCCCAGGGTATGTACCACCTGTTTTTTCGGTGTTGTTGTTTTCTTCGTTGCTTTACTATTGCTACTGGTGGCAGATGATTTCGCTGTTGTGTTTGCAGCCATCACCACACCAGCCGTTGAACTAATCAACAGGGCACTCGCGAGCAAGCTCACAACCATTTTCTTTTGATCCACTTCCAAACCTCCCATAAGTTGCTTGTTGCTATATAGTATAAACGTTTGAGAAGGGGAGAAAGTTACGATTTATTCTTAGTTTGTAGAAGTAAAACAAAAATGCCCTGATCATCAATGATCAGGGCATTTTTGTTTTTTTATATTGTTGCAGTTAATCTCTGAATTATGGAGCAACTGTAACAGTTGTAGCAGGTGATTCCAATTTGCCTGTGCTTGTTACAGTTACATACAGAGTGTCACCATTAGTGATAGAAGGATCAGTTACTGAAGCAGTAGAAGCGCCTGTAGCTACAGTTTGGCTACCTACTTCAGTAGTAAGAGCAGCATCACTATATACTGTAACTTTATCTCCTGCAGTCAAGCCAGTAACAGAAACAGTGTGAGTAGCATCAGATGCATTAATGTTTCCAGCTAATGGAGCTGTAGATGCAGTGCTGCTAACCAGTGCACTTGTACCATTGAATGCTGCTACAGAGTTTGGAGTTGCAGCGTTATCAGTTACCAATTTGTTGTCAAGAACAGATACTCTGTAAGCTGTATCAGCTGTACGAGTAGCAGCATCTTTCAAAGTGATAACATAAGAAGTAGTATTAGTTCCACGAGCTACAGTGAAATCAGTTCCTGGTACCAGGTCTTTACCATCACTAACTCGTTGTACAGTGAACGCACCAGCTGCAAGTTCGTTAGAAGCAGATTTAACTACTTCAGAGAAGTCAACAGTGATTTTGTTAGCTGATACAGCCAGTACATTGTTGCTTGGTACAACTACAACTGGTTTTACAGAGTCTTTCAAGTTAGTAGTGTTTACTGTTCCAGCAGGGCCAACGCCAGCATTACCAGCATTAGTTACAAATTTAGTGTAGTCAACTGTCAAGTTAACATTGCTACCATCAGTATTCAGATCAGAAGCAAACTTAACAGTTACAGTAGAAGTACCATTTACTTCAATACTTGATACAGCTGGGTTACCGTTAGCATTTGCAATTGCATTGCTAGCAGTGTAGTTGTTGATACCAGCATCGAATTTAACTTTCACAGTTCTTCTATCAGTCAACTCAGCGTCACCGCTCAATTGAAGAGCTGTAGAATTGCTAGTCAAGCTAATTTCGTTAGTTGCACCGTTTGTTGCAGAGTTTGTGAAGTCACTCAAAACAGTACCGTTAGCGCTCTTAAGAGCAAGCAATGTCAATTTAGTAGCTACTGTTTGGTTAACACCATTAGAAGCTCCAAACATAACTGTTTTTCCATTCAAACTTTCTGCAAATTTAATGGAAACTGCAGTAGCATCTTGAATTGGAGTGATTTCTGCCATTGCTGGAGTCAAAGCTTGATTAGTTCCATCAATAGTTACCAGGTAGTTGGAGTAGTTAGTCAAACTTGCAACATCCATTGCTTTGTCAAACTTAACTACAACACGTTTTTGGTCAACGTTAACTGTTGATGATTCTTTAGCAGGTGCAGCTTTGTCAACAAGGTTCACTTTGCTTGTGTAGTCAACCATTGTGTTTTGCAACTTAGTATCATCTTTAACGTTTTGAATTGTCAGTGTGTTATCTCCAACAGAAAGTGCTGTATACAATTTCACACGAACAACTTTTTTGTCTGTAGTATCAAGAGTCGCACTTTGAACAGCAATAGTTTTACCATCTTTGTCTTTTACAGTGTAGTTAGCAGGATTTGTTGCACTGGATTCCAACACTGTTTTAGAGAAAGTGATTTTAATTGTTTGAGAATCGTCAGTAGTTACAGAAGAAACTTCTGGACGAACTTGATCGATTACAGGAGTTACAACAACAGATGTGTTAGCAGCGATTTGGTTGCCAGAGTAATCTTTCACACCTTCAACGAAGATCGATACGGAACCTGTTGGAAGGGATTTATTAACCCCGAAAGTGAATTGCCATTTGTTATCAGCCAATTGTTTTTTACTTTCAGCAGTGATTTTGTTGTCACCGGATTTCCAGTAAACTTTAGCTGCATCGATTGTGTCTACATCTACATCTTCAGAGAAAGTAACTGTTACACTTTCCAGAGTCGCAGTTGCTTCAGTGATTGTAGGAGCTGTAGTATCTTCTACAACTTTGATATCGTGAGTGGAAGCCAAAGATACGAAGTCAGCGTAGTCTTTAACACCGCTTACTGTAAGTTTGTGATCACCAACAGCCAATGCTGTTGTGCTGTATGGAGTCAATACAACTGTTTTGAAGTTGTTGCTTACAGTTACTTTACCGAAGTATTCTTTGCCATCCAAAGTGAAGTTAGTTTGGCTAACACCTTTAACTGGCTCGCTGAATACTACTTTCACAGATTTAGTTCCCAGAGATTGTACAGAAGTAACTTCTGGAAGAACGTTGTCTACTGCTGTGAATTCAACGTTAGTTGCGCTAACTGTAGCTGTTCCAGCTTTAACGTTGGAAACAGATACTGCATCAGTACGGTTGTTAGTCAATACGCTGTCTTTCAAAAGCAATGTTGCAGAAGTTTGATCATCGGAAAGTGTCACGCTGTCGATTACTTTACCGGATTTCAGAGTGTAGTTAACTACGTTCTCTGCGGAATCTTTATCAACTTTACCATCAAATTTAACGATTACTTCTTTGAGGTTAGTTGCAGTTGCGCTTTGTACTTTAGTAGCTGTAGTTACTACATAAGTAACTTTCTCAGTGAATTCTTTTTCTTTGTAAGTGAATTTCACTTCAGTTTCTTTGTTAGCTTCAAGAGCTTTATCCAAAGTTACTTTAACGGATTCACCGTCGCTGATTTTGAAAGTAACAACTTTACCAGCTTCGCTTACTTCGTAAGAAGCAACTTTCAAGCTTTGAGCTTGATCCACTGCGTAAGCTGCACCTACCAACAATTGGCGGGAAGCGTTAGCTGTGAAGTTAGCGTTAGCATCTACCAGACCAGCGTTGATTGCTGCTTGAACGTCTTTTTTAGCCCATTCTGGAGCGTTGTTGTTCGTTTCAGCTGGAACTTCCAGGTCAAGCGCACGAGTAAGGATTGTCGCCATTTCAGCGATTGTCACTTTACCGTTGAAGTCAAAGATTTTTTTAGTTGTGTCTTTACCTTGCATGATACCCGCAGCAGTTACTGCTTCGATGTAAGGTACAGCCCAGTTTTTAGCGTTATAGTTTTTGTCTGTGTAAGACAATTGACCAGTAACTTCTTTCAAACCGAGCAATTTAGTGATAACTTTTGCGAATTGACCGCGAGTCATCTCTTGATCCAATCCAGCTGTACCGTTAGGGAAGCCTTCGAAGATACCTTTTGCTTTCAATGCGTCAAACTGTTGTTGCGGGGAAACTGCTGTATCACCGAATGCTACAGAAGCAAACATTGAGAATGCCATTGCTGTAGACAATGCTACGGATAAAATTTTCTTCATAACCTTTTTTTCTCCTCCTTGGGTGTTCATAACATTGGAATTTTCTTTAATAGGGTCGCTCGTGTTCCTCATTCTATTGTCGCACCCCCTTTCCAGAGTCATGAGCAAGTTAATATAAATGATGTCTGTGAGCATATCACAGAAACTTGTTACCTAGAATAATGATAGAATCGCACGTAAATAGAGTAGTTTCCTAATCCTACCTTACGTATTATACAATGGGTCTCTCGTGCCGTAAAGCAATTTTTTCTAATAAATAGACAAGATTCTTCACGAGGTCATTCTTGGTAAGTTCCCCAATGTTTTTGACTCTACATCTTAAACGCAGTAGATTTCAAAAAGTTGCGCATTCCACTAAAAAAGTTTTGAATTTATTTATGTATTGATGCAGTGCGGGTTTATAGTGTATTCAAAACCAGTCGTGGCGCCACTTTGCTGATTCACCACCTGCGGGCATGTCAGTGTCAGAAATGTGTTGGACGTTTATTTATACCCGATATTTCTGACAATGAAGCGACAAATTCCACAAACTTCAAAATAAAAAAAGAGAGCCTGTTGGCCCTCTTCCAGATGTAAATTTTGTGAATTAACGAATTTTCATAGCCAAATCGATAATCTGTGCGCGCATTTTCGGATCACTGTTCAACTTCAGGTACATGTCATCAATCGCAATTCTGTTCTCACGATATGTCTTCTCATGTTTCATTGTCGTATGAGACCATTCGATCAGTTCGTTCTCCGCCAGAACCAGATTATTATACGCATCATGGAAGCCGGTCGTCTGAACTAGCCCTTCCATCACTTCCTGAGAGATCTCCTGTGTCTTGCGAGTGTCTTCCAGCTTCTTCTCCAGAAAGACTGCCTGCTTCTCAAATTGTGTCTTTGCCTTCATGTAGCCCAGTTGGGCCTTAGAATAAATCGGTTTCATAAGCTAACTTCACCCTCTAGATCATTGTGTATTTACCGCTATTGTATCTTAATCTCTAGCAAATTACAAAAATAGTTATTGGTAAAAATCCGTTTTCTTCTATTATAAATGCTTTCTATACAATCTCAACTTTCCCCATAAAAAGAGCCTGTCCCTTCTCGTTTAAGGGACAGGCTCTTCCTAAACTAATTCCAGATCTGTTAAATTAACTTAGCGTTTTCGGGAAAAGTTTTGTACCTTTCTTGAACAATTCCACGGCAATCTTACCTGCTTCAGCACGAGTCAGGTTCCCTTTTGGATTGAAAAGGAACATTTTGGCGTTACCCTGTACTGGGCCACCTTCCATGATTTTAGCCTTGGATACTGCCTGCACGGAAGGACGTGCATAGTATTCAATAGAAGATGAATCCTGGAACGATTTAGATAACTGTGATGCGAGTTTACTATCATTCGCCGCAAGCTTCATACTCATCGCTCTTGCGATCATAACAGCCGCTTGTTCACGTGTAATTGGATCTTCCACGCCAAAGAATCCGTCACTAAGTCCTGTAACAATACCCGCTTTGGCTGCTGTCTCAATAGAAGCATAATCCCATGTATCGCTTTTGGTCGTTGGCGAAACGTCAGAGAAGGTCTGTGTATTTGTAAAATTCAACGGAATATCCAAACCTTTGACCAGCAGGGTAGCGAACTCTCCACGTGTCGTCTGATCATCTGCTCCGAACGCGTTAAAGCGCAAATTGTTCATGATACCTTTGGAATACAGAGCATTCAGGATATTTCTTGCCCATGGGTGATTCGTAATATCCGGGTAGCTCTTACTTTGCTTCATTACTTTGTAGTAACCAAACTCGTCGAAAGAAACGGTAATGGTATGTTTCTTGGTGTCGACAGCTCCGCCAATCGGTTCCCATTGTCCGATATTGCTCTTGTCGGAGTAGCGGAATACGCTAATGGTTGAACCTACCTCATCTACGATCGATGGATCGTAAGCAAGAGTCAGTGTACCTCGGTTAGAAGGTACCAGAATCCGTTCTGTAGGGAATTGTGTAAAGCTTCCTTCCAGAGAGTACGGCGTTACCCCATTCGTTCCTGGCTTATAACCGCTTGTCCCCTTATCTCCAAGTTCGCCAATTCCGCCATTAATCCAATACGTATCGGATACCGGAACGAAGTTACTTGTCGTCAGGTTAGAGTTGAACATCTCTGTCAAAATCGTCGGAACTGTGATCGGTGACAAACCTCCGGTACTGCGTGGATCGGCCTGTCCAATATTAAAGCCATAATCATTTTTCCGCTCCAGTACGCCATCCTTCGGATCAACAATACCAAACAGAATTTTGTTGTCCGGGTAGTACTTGATTACGCCACTGCTTGACTTGGAAGCCGATTGCAGAATGGTTGCTTTCGGGAACGACAATTCAAGCTTCTTATTAAATGCAGAATATTTGTTAGCTACTTTCGGAGCCATATACTGTGCATCTACACCAACAGTACTTGTATAGAATACGTTAACCGTATCGTTAATCTTGCCGCCATCTCGCGTAATCTGGATTTTGATGGCATTGTTCTTATCCGGAGACAATCCTACGTAATCCAGAACAAAACGGTTATCCATATCCGGACGTTTAACAGCCGCTTCTTTACCGATCAACACCTGTGTTGCACCTTCTGCTTCAATATCAAAGTGAACATAGTTTTTGTTAACGACAATCTGTTGTCCTACCGTTGCTACAGGAGACAGGATACGGTAAGAAGAAGGTTCTCTTACAATCTCCAATCGTTGTGTCGTTCTTGCTCCCGTGCTGTTGATCAATTCTAATGTATACACATGACTGCCCGGTGCTTCAAAAATATAGTTCCGCACACGGATCATGAATTCATCCTGATTCCCGGCAAAGTCAGCAATATGACCATCTTGAGTTGCCTTGTTTGGATCCGGGGTATCTGTAACAGGAATCGGATAGCTATAAATCAGCTTGGAACCGGAGTACAGATTTGCAATGGTAGCTCCGCCGCCCTTAAATACCAGATCATATCTATCTTTACTCGTTACATACTTGCCATCACGAATAATGAAATCTGGTGTTACTTTGAAGATGTTGACCATCTCTTCGGGTGTGTACACACTAACATCTGCCTTGCTAAACTCCACACGGCCATCCGTTGGAACAGGCACCGGCATGAATTTATCAATATTGGACACATTGCTGTCTGAAATGTAAATTCTGATTTTTTTCTCAATGACTTTGGTTTTGCCAGCTCCGTCTTTATCGGTTCCTATAATGGTGATGGTATTCTCACCGTATACCAGTTCTCCCGTACCACCAATAGTCAACGGGAAAGAAAACTTACCGTTGGTGCCCGGGAAACCAGCTGGTGTTCTGACTACCCCATTCACTAATAGTTGGCTCGTGAACTGTGGAGACGCGAGCGTACTAAAACCGACAAACTCACCATTGACCGTTAAGGACTGTGTTGTTTTTGAATTGAACGTATAGTTCTGTCCATCATACAAGTTAGCTACGTAAATATAGCTTTTGGAAGCATACGATACGGTAACATCGTAATGTGGATCAGGATTGCCATAGTAGAAACGAATTTTCTGCGTGCCATTCGCCACATTTTTTACCAAATAAACGGCTTGATTGTTCGAAATACCCGTAGGCGCATTCGTCCCCGTTGGTGCTCCCTCAATCGTCAGTTTGGTTGTTCCCGTTGGCAGGTACTCACCCTTTACCAATTCACCTGCAATATCTTGGCTAGACTCAACCAAAATATAGAAATCTGCTGTAGCAATCTGTGCATTGTCGAGTGGTACTTTATTGGTTACTGCTCCGCCACTATAATCTGGCAGATAGTACATATTGGTAATCGCTTTAACGCCTGGAGCATAAGTGAATTTCCCTTGGTATCCAGAGCTAAATGTTCCATGCCCCACAACGGCGTTAACGGTTTGATTCTTTAAAATTTCAGCTGGTGTTGTGGTTGACGTTTGTAGCGGATACGCATTATCGGTTGTGAATGTAACAATTCGATATTCAGGCGTTGATCCGTCCGGACCCGGGATAATGGTTTCCGTTGCGTTACTGAAAGTCATGGTTGTTCCATTGACTGTGAACGATCCTGAATCTTTAAAAGAGCTATTGCTTGCGATATAAGGCAGCACCATTTGCACTTCAAGCTTCGCTTCGGTAGCTGCGTTCGAGAATGTCGGGATCATGTTCAGTACTGATTTCTTATCTGTGTTCCCACCGCTCGTTAATGAAACATTGAGTGTGGAGAATGGCTGATCCTTGTCATAGTAATAAACTGCACGTTCCGTAATAATCGAATCAGAGCCATTGGCAATTCTAAACTTCAGGTTATTCAAACCAGCCGTCAGTTTTAACTGTGGCGTGAAAAATGTTCCGTTTTGCAGCAAAGACGAATCGAGTTCTTCTCCGCCATTCAAAGAAACGGTTACTTTAATTGCATTCTGCACTTTACCTTGTACAGACACAAACTGTGTATTAACTACGGTTTGGGCACCTTCATTCAAGCCATAGGAAGTGTTAGATCCTGTGCTTGGGTCCGTGAAGATTTTGAAGTCCTGAATAAAAGGAACCTGGTCATATAACACATAAAACGTATCTGAACGTTCTACCGATCCTTGAGTACCCGTGAAGGTAATCCGGTTAAAACCCGGAAACAAGGTGATGTTACTTGCCGTAAAGTTATTGTTGCCGCTTGTACTCGCGGTCACTGCAGTCGTGTTAGAACGGGTAGCATCCGGCTCCCACTTCGTTTTGCCAGTTCCTGCGCTAACCGAGTTGAGTTGCTCGACTTTGACACGCATCGTATCTTTGGATACAAAAGCGTATGCACCTGTTATTGTAATTGTCCCTTGTGTTGTTTGATAAGCCAAAGAACGGGACAGAAACTTTGCATTAGCTGAGTCTTCAATGTTCAGATCCGCTGTCTTGCTAATCGCGGTATTATCTGGTGTAAAGTAGGTAGTCAGTGCGTTGGCAGCCGAAGCAACGGACCCACCGAATAGACCTTGTGGGAACAACGAGAGCACCATGGTGACCAACATGATCCAAATCAACGGCCGTTTCTTTTGTTGCATTACGTATCATCTCTCCTCTTTTTAAGTCAGTTACCCATATTTATCGGCAAAAAGGTTCCAATTATTTAGTAAAAATCTCAAAAAAAACAAAAAAGCCTTATCCGCAACCGGGATAAGGTAAGGGTCTACATATAATATTGAACGATAGCAGGAAACGAAACTTATCTATTCTAGGATTTCGAACGGGTCTGTGGATTAAGCTTCACACGCATACGCATGAAGAAGTTAATGACCGGTTTTCTCGTTTTACTTACAAGTCCAATGACTTCCGCCCCTACTTGCAGGAAGAACATCATGATACAGATTACAACAAAGGTTACCCAGTTGGCTTCAAACATGGCAGCTGAAGACTGGATAATAGCCAGTATCCCGAAGAATGCCGCAATACCATAGATAATCAGCACGGTCTGGCGGTGGCTGAACCCGAGTTCACGCAAGCAGTGATGCAGATGACCTTTATCCGGTGAGAAGATCGGTTTCCGTTGTACCGCACGGCGAATAATCGCAAACAATGTATCCGAGAGCGGTACACCGATGATGATCAGCGGTGTAATGAAGGACACGACTGCAATCTGTTTGAATCCAAGCATCGAAAGCATCGCCAGAGAGAAACCGAGGAACAGTGAACCGGTGTCCCCCATAAATATTTTCGCCGGGTGGAAGTTAAAGAACAGGAATCCGATAATACTGCCGAGTAACACCAAGCACATCAGAGCAATC
Source organism: Paenibacillus polysaccharolyticus (assembly GCF_023714295.1). GTDB lineage: Bacteria > Bacillota > Bacilli > Paenibacillales > Paenibacillaceae > Paenibacillus > Paenibacillus polysaccharolyticus_A. The sequence continues at coordinate 167,501 of NZ_JAMAUN010000008.1, read as the reverse complement.
ATCGTATTGCCCATCAGGAAAGACATCACTGCAATGGTTCCAATGGCAATACCGGATACGCCGGCAGCCAGACCATCCAGTCCATCAATCAGGTTAATCGCGTTGGTTACACCAACGATCCACAGAATCGTCAGCGGAATGGACACCCACGTTTCGAGTGAAGAATACGCATCCTGAAACGGAATGTTCACGAAGTCTACGCGAATGTTAAATCCAAATACAACAACGGACGCTGCTACGATCTGTCCGAGCAGTTTCACTTTGGCAGACAGTTCAAAGCGGTCATCCAGCGCACCAATCAATACAATAATGGAACCGCCGACCAGAAATGCACTGACAAAACTCATATCACGCGTTGTAAACCAGGCAGAGACAAACGGAAGCAGGGCAGCAACCGTAATAATAAATGCCAGAAATATACCCAATCCGCCTAGACGCGGCATAATCCGGGTATGCACTTTACGCGCATTCGGTGTATCCATTGCCCCGATGCGAACTGCGAACTTTTTAACAAGCGGTGTAAGAGCTAGAGCAAGTCCCATTGACACCAGAAATCCAATGATAAAGATCGCTACCATTTGAACATTCGACCCCCAATTATAATACCTGCAGAAAAATTATAAATCCCCTGATCTCTTTTTCTATATATGAAGAAACATTGTTTTTCACTTTTGATGAAAATTTATTGTTGATTCTGAGGCAACAGTTACACGGTACGAAGGGTGCAAGGGAAAACCTGTAGAAGCGCAGCGTTCGCATTTATCACCGAATTTCATCCTTAATAAGGATAAATAGAAATTTGGGGATAAGGGCAATCGGAGGGTTCTCTTGCAATCGTAGTAATAAAGTGTAACAGCTCCTTTAGCGGGAGTGCCTAGTGCAACCAAAGAATGTTTTCATTCGAGTGACACACGTATGTGCCGGATTGAATTATACGCTGATCATTTCTGAAAAGCTATCCTCAATTTCTAGCAAAAACAAGCATTTATCTCGTAATTACCTGTTTTTAACGGACTTTTGTCACGTTTTCTTTGTCCCGCATCACTTTCACTGCGAATTTCGGGAGCGCGAGCATCCGTCCGGCCCGGCTAGGTTCACGAAGCAAACGATAAAACCATTCCAGTCTTAACTTTTGGAACACTTTAGGCGCCCGTTTGCTTTTGCCCGAGATCACATCAAAGCTGCCTCCAACCCCCATCATGACAGGAACTTGCAGCGCATGCTTATGCTTGTGAATCCACGGTTCTTGGGTATCCGCACCGCGAGCGACAAATAACAGATCAGGCGCAGCCTGCTTTATCGCAGCTACAACCTGCTCATCCTCAGCCGAACCGAAGAAACCGTCACGGTAACCCACAATACGAATAGCCGGATACTGCTGTTGTAACCGAACTGCCGTTTCTTGAATCACCTCTGGTGTCGAACCGAGCAAATACACGCCCCATCGATAGTTTTCTCCAACCCGCAGCAATTCATGTAAAAGTTCAAAGCCCGGCACTCGTTCTGCTACCGGATCACCGCAGTAGTTCGCAGCCCATACGACGCCGGTTCCGTCCGGAACAATCATCTCCGCATCCTTCATCACTTTCATGATTGCGGGATTCTCTAGCGCAGCCATCACCATAATCGGATTCGCAGTGATGACCTGATGCGGCTGTTTCGACAACACGGCTTCTTCAAGCACCTGTACCGTTTCTTGCATCGTTAGTTTGGAAAAGGGGATACCATAGATGGAAACGGTAGGGAGCGATTCGGTCTGACTCATTGTTATCTCATCCTTTGCGGCCTAAATAGGTAATAATTTGCTTGGCAGGCTCTATAGCCTCCTGCTTCAATGCAGTAATGCGATCTTCATGTTGTTTCAGCCACTGTGAACGCTGGTCCAGCAAGCCGCCAACCGTATCGGCAAGCTTATCCCCATCCAGTGAACGGGTATTGCCCGCAGGCTCGCTCTCCAATCGAAGCAGGAACTGATCGATTTTCGGATCATACGAAATGCCCACAGGTGGAACATACTGCGAAGCGGCATAAATCAAGCTATGCAGACGCATACCGATCATCAGATCACAACGGCTGACTTCCTCCAACATTTGTTGAGGATCCGTAAGATCCTCCGTCATGCTAATCTCGCTGCCTTTGCTTGTCACATCGCCGATCATTTCCATAATGAAACGGGATGCCTGCACATCATCGGGCAGATGAAACGGCATAAAGCGCAGATGCACAGCCTTTTTGGCAGCCAGTTTCTTCAATCCAGCCGCAATAGCCGTTAATTCTTTGCGATCCGATTCCCAGAACCGAACGGATACGCCGATCACCGGCAGTTTGGCATGGGCTGGTTGTTCTCCACTGGTGGAAGTGCCTGCTTCATCCCGGACTGGTGTTGCTATATCCGGCAAAGGTAATCCCATCACTGGATCAGGCACGACATGAATTTGGTTCCATTTTAGTCCGAGACCCCGCAGATAATCTGCGGATTGCTCGTCTCGAACGGATACATAGGTGCACGATTTAAATACCGACTTGATCATCGGGTTAAACATTTTACGATTAACAGGGCCAATCCCCTGCGCATAGATAAATGTAGGTTTTTTCAACCACTGAGCGAGCTTGATCACACCCAGATAATAAGGAATGGACTTCAATCCAGTTGCATCCTGGAGCAGACTTCCCCCGCCACTGATAAGTCCGTCACTTTCCTTCAGTGCCTCACGAACTTCCTTCAGCTTCATGCGATGTACGGCGCGAACGCCATACATCGAGGTTGTCCACTCCGGATCAATGGAGAGCACAATCGGTTCAATGGTAACATTGGACCGCTGGCTCTCTTCCTGGAGGGCAGTCAGAATGGATTTCAGCACGGCTTCATCTCCGCTGTTGCGGAATCCATAGTATCCTGAGATGACTAACTTTTTAGAAGTGGTGACCATTTTTTCCAACATCCTTCCGCGACTTGCCACACACCCACAGCAATGATACCAAAGATCAAGCCAAGTCCGAGTCCCATCACCCCACGAATCAGTGACAGTACAGCTGGTGTATGAATATGCGCAAACGTATCCACCATCGACAATTGACCCATCGTGGCGATGATTAGCGCAAAAATCACTTTACGGTATTTTAAAGCGGCGAACACGCCAACGATAAACAGTGGGTGTCCCAGCACGAATTCTTTGAATCTCGGCCGTACGCCAAACGTATCCTCCAGCGTGGTACGCAGGAACATCTCAAATGGTGTAACGGAACCAGCGTTCCCTGTACGGCTCAAATAATAATATCCAACAGCAGCAGCAACAAGTGCCAATATGACCATCAAAATGTTAATTGGCATACGAAGCATGTCTTTCACTTGTTTCACAGAGATTGAACCGGAACCACGATAGAATATAATATAGATCGCAACCAAACCAATCGGAGCAAAGTGCAACAAGCTGACTCCACGGAACTGGTTAATAACCAGGCTGTACGTAATGTTATTCAATAATGCGATCACAAACGGTACGGCTACGAACGAAATGATCGATGTTCTTACATATAAAACAAGGGTCTGTGCCAAACGACGGCCCGCAGGGGCATCCGGTTGACGCAGTTGTGTTGCATTCACTGTACGAACCGCCAGTACCATCGCAATGGTTGGTGCGGAAATGGCAGCCAGCAAGGCGATTCCTTGCTCCAGCAATGTAGGTTTCAACAGGAACAGACCCGCGCTTCCTACTAGTCCAAACAGGAACACGGCAATGGTGAATACAGGTGCAAAATATGAAACCATCAGAGTGATCAAAGCGATTGCTCCGATAAGAGCGATCAGCTTCGCAACCCGTTGAATAGACGAATCTTTCACAGTGAATGCTTCAGCTTGTCCAAGCTCAAAGCCGTGTTTGGCCATACGTTCAACGGCATGTCCTGGCTCACCCAAACTTTTGATCAGATTTTCGATCGGGTCGGTGATCTCAGCTTTGGCCGTATTCCGGCTCGGTGAAGCGTTCATATAAATCATGCGAATATTACGGTCTTTGGTTGCCAGTACAAAACGGTCGGCAATAGTATCTTCTTTCAGATTCGCATCGGAGTCGCTTAGTGAATAGAGACGAGTTACGTTGTAATCAATTTTGTAAGCCAGCGTCTGGAATCCTGCCTGTGGCTTCTTCAGATTTTCAATCGCCGCCAGACCAATATGATGTTTGTTCAGGAGCTGGGCAAACTGATCCAGACTTTTCATCTCTGCATTATCATTGTACCCTTTCACTGCATCCCCATCAAACAGGATACGTGTTACGCCATTCTCTTCGAAGAAGGTTAGCAAACGTTCCATCGATTGTTGGTTATAAGGTACCGTGTCGGAGATACGGGGTAAAATATGAAAACCTTTATCACGCAGCATTTTTACCGCGATCGGGTCCGGCTGCATGGGCTGCATGTTGGCATTCTCCGGCGGTGTCTGCAATATTAAGCCGCTGCGACCTTCATACTCCCAGGGTTGAACCGGGATCTGACGTTCAGCGAACGTTTGTTCAATAATAGGGGTGTAGGTCTGCGCATTCTCTTCCGATGTGAACAATACATAGGTATAGTTCGCATTGGAAGGGACCACTTCTTTTGTCATATTTGCGAGATCCTGGCCTGAGTAAACCATCAAGCGGCGTGTTTTTTTGAGTTCGTCCAGCGTGCTCTCAAACACAGCCATCGTTGTCACACCAGCGTCCTTCAGACGTGTCATTTGTTGATCAATGAAGTCTTGCGGGTGAGCCTGATACGCGGAAATATCCAAGAGTCCTCGGTAGTTGAAGACCAGTTCTACTTTGTTCGTAGAAGATTCTGTCTGCACCCGGTCACGGATGACCGGAATGGATGCCACCAAACCAATAATAACGATGAGCCACAACCACTTCCGGGAAGCGTTATTCCAATAAAGCCATTTTTGACGCACTACATGTACCTCCTCAGTTGTTGGAACCAAATGCCCGTTCTGCTCTTAAAATTCTTACGTTCAGCATGTGTTAACACGCTCTCTAATATGCCAGCACACGATCCATTTTATTTCAAAGAAAAACCCCTCCGCCAACCAACCTTACGGTGCGGAGAGGCCTTCTGCATCTTTTTCTTACAGTACCATTTGTTTTATTGTCCGTCTACACGCGACATAACTTCCGAAACCAAACGTTCGATCCGGCTCTCTGCATCTTGCAAACTTTCACCGCGCACAGCGAAGTACACTTTGATCTTCGGCTCTGTACCGGAAGGACGCAGACAGAACCATGATCCGTCCGCCAAAATAAATTTCAGCACGTTCTCCTTCGGCAGGCCGTCCAGACCCAGGGAGTAGTCCAGCACATCCTGCACAGCGATGCCCGCGACTTCCTTCGGCGGATTAGAACGCCAGTCGGTCATTTTCGCCTGAATCTGTGCAACTCCGTCTTTGCCTTTCAGCGTGCGGGACTCCAGCTTCTCCAGGAAGAAACCGAACTGGTTGTACAGCTCCTGCAACACATCGTAGAGTGTTTTGCCTTGACTCTTGTAGTAAGCAGCCGCTTCGGCAATCAACATCGAGGCAAGGACAGCGTCCTTGTCACGGGCATAGTTGCCGGAGAGGTAGCCGTAACTCTCTTCATATCCGAAGAGGAAGGTATGACTTCCGGTTGCTTCGAACTGGTTCATTTTTTCACCGATATATTTAAATCCAGTCAGGGTGTTCATCACTTCTGCACCGTAATGCTGAGCGATAACTGCACCCATCTCACTCGTTACAATCGTTTTGATTACTGCACCGTTGCTTGGAAGCGCGCCTGTCTCTTGGAGACGACTGAGCAGATAATGTACCATAATGGCACCCGATTGGTTACCGGACAAGACGAAATATTTACCATCTTTATCTTTCACGACGGCCCCCATACGGTCTGCATCCGGATCTGTACCGATTAGAATATCTGCACCTACGGATTCACCCAGCTTCATCGCCAGTGTGAATGCTTCGCGTTCTTCCGGGTTAGGAGACTTCACTGTGGAAAATTCAGCATCCGGTTGCTCTTGCTCCGCAACGATATACAATTGTTCGAATCCGATCTGCTCCAATACGCGGCGAACCGGAAGGTTACCTGTACCGTGCAGCGGTGTGTATACAATTTTGAACTCACGGCCGATGCCGGATTGGATCAATTCACGGCTTAGACTGCGGCTTGCAACCGTATTTGCGAATGCCTGATCCTCTTCCTCACCAAGCCAGATCAGCAAACCTTGTGCTTCGGCTTCTTCTTGCGTTAGCTTTTTCACATCCGCGAGAGAAGGCACCTCTTGAATGTACTGGATGACTTTCTCTGCTTCATGCGGTACCAGTTGTCCGCCTTCGTGATTGTACACTTTGTATCCATTGTACTCTGGCGGGTTATGACTTGCTGTTACCACGATACCACCCGTCGCTTGCAGATGACGCACACTGAAGGACAGTTGCGGTGTAGAACGCAGGGAAGGATACAACTTGGCTACGATACCATTAGCCGCCAGTACCAGCGCCGCATCCAGCGAGAATTCAGGTGAGAAATGACGGGAGTCATGCGCGATGACAACCGAAGGTTTGCCTTCCTTGTCCCCATGCTGCTCCAGCAAATAACGGGCAAAACCTTGTGTGGCACGACCGACCGTATATTTGTTCATCCGGTTGCTACCTGCACCAATCACACCGCGCAATCCACCTGTACCAAACTCCAGATTTCTGTAGAAACGCTCCTCCAGCTCTTTCGGTTGATCCTTTAGATCACGAAGCTCCTGTTTCGTTGCTTCATCAATAGAAGCATCCTCCAACCACTGTTGCAACGTCTCGGCTGCTGCTGCGCTTAACTGTTCCATATCCAATAAGCCCCTTCCGTCTATATAAAATTCTATTTTATGCACGTAGCTGTTCAGCGTAGTCATAAGTTGGACTAAAGATCTTTACACCTGCACTCCAATGACAGAACAACCTTCCAATCGCTGTTATCTCCAGATTTTTTGTATTCCCTTTTCTAAAAGGGAAAAATCCGGTGATAAGCATATGCTTCCGATGTAGCTTTCTTTTAGAAAGCCTTCAGGCAAACGCTTCGCTTTTTCAGGTTTTCTCTGTCCTCTCCGTTTATGTGTGAAGAATTAGTTCAACTTATCTGCATGATGTATACATGCCTATGTAATCAGCTTGGGTCTGACAGTGCAAACATGATTTCGCCTTCAGCGACAATTTTGTCGTCCACGCGAGCAGTAGCTTGCCCTTTACCGATCGAACCTTTTAGACGTGTAATTTCTACTTCCAGAATCAACGTATCCCCAGGCACCACTTGTCCACGGAATCGGAAATTATCGAGTCCCGCCAAGAAACCAATCTTACCTTTGTTTGCTTCCAAATTCAGCATCGCTGCTGCGCCAACCTGAGCCAGCGCTTCTGTAATCAATACGCCTGGCATTACCGGATACTCAGGGAAATGACCGATGAAGAACGGTTCGTTAATCGTTACGTTTTTCAAACCAACCGCACGCTTGCCATCCTCCATCTCCAAAATTTTGTCCACCAACAGGAACGGCGGGCGATGCGGGATAATGGATTGAATCTGTTTGATATCTAACACAATGTAATCTCCTCTCGGGGTGTTTATACGAAGGCTCTCCACCATGCAATAATGCCGGCGCAATAGCGTCGTTTCGGAAAGAGATCGTTCTATGATCGCCATTGTCCCTGAATTTTTTTGATTCCATTATTAATGGGTAAAATTCTGTGACAAACGCGAACGCTTTGTTTCTTTTGAATGATTCTCTTCCCTCTACTTACTGTAGTGCAAACCATTAAGCAAGCATGATCAAGTCGATCCTCATATAAATGAGTTTTCATTTTAATGTTGTATGAAATTTGCTTTTAGGGTTAACACTAGTTATATCCTTCATGACTGCAGTAGTGAAGGTTGAGATAAGGGGTCTCTCTTCGCGATGACATACAATGTCTTTCGCAGGGGAGGCCTCTTCTGACGTTAAACGTCATCCATCATTATACTGTTTTCAACACCAAAAAGAAAACTCCTGCCTACGCAGGAGTTTTCGCTGAACTCGTTATCTTATGGAGCAAATACCAGATCATAGACATGTTTCCAGGTACTCCATTGCCATACGGAACCGATATCCTGTTTGCCCAGTACCACATATCCAGCGACCATTCCGCCAGCGAGGGCAAGAACAAGCAGAATCGGAATCAGAAACCATCTTGCGATGCGCCACCAACTCTTCTTTTTCTTCTTGACTTCCTTCTGCTCCGGCTTGCTGTTCTGCTGCTGTGTTTCTGTCATCCCATTCACCTTTATGCTCTCATATTATTGGCAAGACCCGCCATGGAATCACTGGATGTGAGCGCCCGTGCTGCCAGTTGATAAGTCCGTTGACCTTGCATAAGCAATGCCATCTCCTGTGTCATATCCACGTTGGATTGCTCAAGGAAACCGGTGCGGATGGACGCCTGAGGTGCACGTGTTGCTGCATTAGCCCCGAACACATCATTCTCCGTTAACCCTGTGTTCAAACCGAACAGATTGCCGGCCAATTGCACCAGTCCTTCAGGGCGCTCGATATCCACCATCTGCAACTGTCCCGTAATGACAGGGTTATTGTTCCCCTGACGCACGAGCAGATTACCTTTTTCATCAAATGCCACGGTGCTGCCCATTGGAGCCGTCATCGGCTCTCCCTGGCGATTCAGAGCAAAATGGCCATCGTCATTGACGAGCACCATCAGATCAGGATCGTTCGGATTCGCTTTTGGACGCGTATCAGGCACAAAATGAAACGCGCCTTGACGTGTCCATACTTTCTGACCATCCGCCTGAACAGCAAACATCGCATTGCCCTCAATAGCTAAGTCTGTCGGGTTACCCGTCTCCTGCATGCTACCTTGGGACATATCTCTGGTGAGATTGACCAGACGTGCTCCAAAACCAAGGTTATACCCCATCGGTGTCGAACGACCATCCTGCTTATACTTGTCATCTTGTTGCTGTATGCGAGTCAATACATCTTCAAAGTTTGCCTGTTTGCTTTTATAGCCTGCCGTATTCACGTTGGCAATATTATCGGAAATGACATCCAGCCGTTGCTGGATAGCAGTCATCGACACCTTGGCACTAATCATGGAATTATTCATGCGGTGGCTTTACCTCCCCTGCTTTGCTCTTCAAAGGGCTTATCGCCCTGTACTACACGGTTATATGGTAACCATTGGCATCAGACACGACCAACTTCGTTAACGGCTTTTTCTAAACTGCGGTCATAGAACTGAATGACCTTCTGGTTCGCTTCATAAGCACGGAACGCGGCATTCATGTCTACGGCAGCCTGAGAGGCATCTACATTCGATCCTTCCAGATAACCTTGATGAATCTGTACAATATCAGTAGCGCCCATCGTCCGAGCCGTTGCACCATCATCTTCATTCAGGCTAAAGTTACCGTCACCTTGGCGAACCAACTGATTGGGCTGGTCAATAATACTGATTCCAAGCGTAACACCTGTTGGAACACCCGTAACCGAATTAACAAGGCGGCCTTGCTCATCCACTTTAAATTGCTCCACGGAACCTGTCAATACAATCGGCTGCCCATTGCTGTCCAGCACCTGAGAACCGGTAGAACTAAGCAACTGTCCTGTTCCATTTACCTCCATGTGGCCATCGCGTGTGTAACGCGTATTGCCCTGTGCGTCTCGGACGGTGAAGTATGCTTGCGGCTGGTACGTGACCGTTCCATCTGCTCGTACATACTTGCCCGAAGCATCAAACGGAATAGGCTGGTTGGTCTGCGGATCATCCACGCTCAGATTGGACGAGATCGCAAAATCACTTGTACGCTTCGTTTCCATGAGAGCGCCTTGAACATTCATAGATAAACTCTCTTCGGCGAACACACCCGAGTTGAGTCTGCCCAGCCGCTTTGTTGGAAGATTGGCATCCCCGCCTGTTAAAGTAATGAGCATTTCCGGGAAGGAGCGGTTCACGCTGTTCACCTGCTTGTATCCCGTTGTGTTCATATTTACGATATTTTGTGTAGCGGTGTCGTGGCGGCGCTGTTCTGTAATCATTCCCGCAGCAGCGGTGTACAGACCTCTTAACATGAATGAACCCCTCTCCTCAAACGCTTGTCCCTGCATAGCAGGTAGCTGTTTGTCCGTTCTGTTCACCTTTTTCGGTGAACCTGCCTGCTTTTTATATCGGCAGACTAGAACTTTTTCTTAACCACTTGGTCCAAATTATTCAGCATGATTCCTGTTCCTTTTACGACGCAGTGCATCGGATCCTCTGCAACCCATACCGGAACATGCAATTCATTGGACAACAGTTCATCCAATCCGTTCAGCAATGCACCTCCACCAGTCAAAACGACACCACGGTCGATAATATCCGCAGACAGTTCAGGTGGTGTGCGCTCCAGTACCGACTTGGCCGCAACGATAATGGATTGCACGGAATCCCATAGCGCTTCCTGCACTTCACTACCTGACACAGTGACTGTAACCGGCAGACCGGTTACCATATCGCGGCCGCGAACGTCCATCTCGGCTTGAAGACCCGCCGGGTTAACGGTGCCAATCGCGATTTTGATATCTTCGGCTGTACGTTCTCCGATCATGAGTTTGTATTTGGCTTTAATATACTTGATAATCGCTTCGTCGAACTTGTCCCCCGCAACTTTAATAGAAGAGGCGGTGACTACGTCGCCCATAGACAGGACTGCAACGTCAGTCGTTCCGCCGCCGATATCCACGACCATATTGCCGCTCGGCTGGAATATATCCATGCCTGCTCCGATGGCTGCCGCTTTCGGCTCTTCTTCCAGGAATACTTCTTTGGCACCGCTGCGCTCCGCTGCTTCACGGATGGCCTTCTGCTCTACAGAAGTGATATTCGTTGGTGCACAGATCAAAATTCGCGGGTGGCTATACCAGCTTCTTGCCCCTACACGACTAATGAAGTGTCTAAGCATCGCTTCCGTAATTTCGAAGTCCGCAATAACGCCATCGCGCAGCGGTCTAATGGCAACAATGTTACCCGGCGTACGCCCTACCATACGACGCGCCTCTTCCCCGACAGCAAGGACACGCTTCGTATCGCTTTCAATGGTCACGACGGAAGGTTCATTGAGCACAACTCCGCTTCCTTTCACGTGAATAAGCACGTTAGCCGTGCCAAGATCAATACCGATATCCTTGCTAAACATAAAAGAGCCCCCAAAGTGATATTATTTGGTCAGCGTATCCTGTGAAAAAGTGTCTCTTATCACGTCACCGCTCGTTCGACAAAGTGCAACATATATATGTAAAAATCGGGCTGATAAGATGTCATAATTCGATCCTGTACCAGCTTTTAACATATCATACTTCAGGGGAGGGATTCAATCCATACTGTGAGCTTTTTGGCCTAGTTCTCGAAGAACTTGCTTATGATTTGGCGGAAGCCAGCACCTCACGTTTTTTTCCACTCGTTTTTTTGTACTTGATCTTAGTCGCTTCACCGCCCCGCAAATGACGGATCGACTTATGATATTCCAAAATGTGTTTGACCTGGTCAGCAAGATCAGGGTTGATTTCCGGCAGACGCTCCGTCAGATCCTTATGCACAGTACTCTTTGACACGCCGAATTCTTTGGCAATGGTACGGACCGTATTTCTTGTCTCAACAATGCAGCGACCAATTTTGATAGTCCGTTCCTTGATGTAATCGTGCACGCTCCCGCCTCCCTACTGTGTGGATAGTTTGGTACATTATATGAGGAGCATGCCTATATATTCGCGGTTTAGAGGTGTGACAAGCTTCGAAGGTCCCATTATTTTCTGAAAAGCATAAAAAAAGCAGAGGTTATTCACCCCTGCCCATCATGTTAGTACGGTAAAAATCATTTATTTTTCCGGAAGATATCCTTGCGGGTTCACTGGCTGGCCATCTTCATACACTTCAAAGTGAAGGTGGTTCCCCAGGTTTTTGCCAAGCTCGCTCACACCGGCAGATGCAATCGCATCTCCTTGCTTCACTTCATCGTCCTGTTTTACTTTGACGTCCGCAAGGCTTTGGTATACGGTTTTCAGGTTATCGCCGTGAGTAATCTCCACCACTTGACCTGTAAGCGGGTTTTGCTCAACACGTGTAACTTTTCCGCTGAGTGCTGCTCTAACTTCAAATGATTTGTTATCGCCGCGTGCCAGGTCGACACCTGTATTCGGAATAAATGTGTCATTGTACTGCACCATCGCTGCCTCATGCTCTTCACTTGAAGCCTCGTTGTCATAGAAAGGTTTCACGACCGAAATCTCGGACGAAGATGCTACGGGCCAAACAAAATTTTCCGACTTTGCAACAACTTCCACACTTTCCTGATCCCCACCTGTAACGGCTCCTTGGTTGCTCGCTGCACCCGATTCTACTGTTTCTTTAGGAGAGTCCGGGTTCAGTGCTTTATCGCCTGTTCCCTGATAGACCCACACTAGAGTTAGTATAATGCCTGCTGCTGCGATGTAGACTGCCGGGAAAACCCAACGTTTGGACATTGCTTTTCTCCATGAAGAGGGCTGAGCTGCCGGTACTCCTTGTGTTGTTTTAGGAGTTTCTTCTTGGATTGTTTTTTTGTTGTTTTCATTCATCTTGATCACCTCAGTAACAAGTGTTACCGGGTGCAACTCTTTTATACACGCGCGACTCTAAAAATTTTCACACAGCTTTCAAAGAATGCTATATATTGGAGAACAATGTTAGTACGTGCACCGCTCCGAGGCCAGAAAACCTTCCGACCGCAGGTTACTATCAGATTTCTTCTATCTCCTTTTTCAAAGGTGAAATCCGGTAGTAAAGGCAAGTTGCTTCCGATGCAGCTTTTTTTCAAAAAGCTTTCAGCTTCGCTTCTACAGGTCTTTTCTGTCCCCTGCGCTCTCCGTATGCTCTCACTTTACACATATATAGCCAAATCTTAAAAGCTCCGGAACGGGAGGGTAACAGAGAAACATCCACCATAGTCATCAATCAGTCATCTCTCCTGTTTTGAGGCTAGCATCTTGGATGCCTGTCCGAAAGAGATTCCCGTGTAATAATGTTTCAGAATCTCTGTAGCCGTGTGTCCCTCTTGCGCCATGCCATTCGCTCCCCATTGACTCATACCCACTCCATGACCGTAACCGTACGTTGTGATCTGTACTTCATCCCCAACAGTTTTCCAGCTGAACTGGCTGGATCTGAGCCCGAGACGTTTGCGGACTTCCGGGCCACTGAATGTTTCGCCTGCAATCTGTATTTCTTTAATACGATGCCCTTTTGTCGTAGATAACACGTTGATCCAAGAACCGTTCTTATTTGCTGACACCGGAATCGCATCCAGGTTCATCTTTTGCAAAATTTCACTGCGCTTCAACGTGATCGTTTCTTCGAAACCCGGTGCAAGCTTTTTATCCCACGGGCTAGCCACACTTTTTAGATAGGGAACCACGTTGCCCCACACATCCTCTGCATTTTCCGTATATCCATTGCTGGTTGAGAAAAAGGATGCTGTGATCGCGCGGCCTTGATACGTCATAACTGCATCTCGGCTTTCACGAACGGCCTGCTGAAGTTTTTCCCATTCCTTCGCTTTACCTAACCTTGTCCAATCCGCCTTGACCTGATCGGGTGGAAGGAAGACCTGATGATTAATCGTATCCGTCACGTCGGCTTCACCTGAAGGCACGCCGCTTGTATCATTTGCGGCCATTCTTCTGACGATAAATGTGCGAGCGGCTATCGCCTGAGCTTTCAATGCTTCCAGTCTGAACTCAGCTGGCATCTCGGCAGCGACTACTCCCGTCACATACGACTCAAGCGGCAATTCAAGCGTTGTCCCGGTAGCAGACAAGTAAACACGCACCTTCGGCTCAGGATAGCTTACAGGCGTTGCAGATACAGGATCAGGAGTCTTTAGACCCGTGCTAGGATTCGTCTCTGTAGGAGTGGGCTTTGGTTTTATCTGCTCCCCTGCACGCGGCCACACCAGGATGACCGGAATGCATATCGCCAGAACAAGCAGTGCTGATACAGCTGCTGCAGGCTGCCACCGCCCTGGGTGACGTCCCCAGCGGTGACTACGACCAAAGGTACGCATACGACGACGCTTTACCTTACGAAACGCATCCAACTCAATAAGAGGCATATGGATATGTTCTGTGGCTTCCTCTCTCAATTCCTCTGTAACATATTTCCCGGGTTTAACATGTAACGTTTCCCGCTTGCTCCCTATCACTACGTGCATCTTCGCCATCTGTAGCGGGTTACCTGTCTTCTTATCAGGAGCCAGCCTGTCCAGGTCTGCATCCTGCGTCGTACTCTCCTCTGATCCCTGCATCCCGGGCCGCGGGACAAGAGGTACTTTTACCTGTACACGAGCTTCTTTCATCCGTGATACCCCTCCGTTGTATATGGGCATGGTATGGCTGGTTCTTTTCTCAATTCCATAGTTTAAGATATGAGTTCACTCGATCTGATAGAACCGGATTTAAGAGAAACGGGAACCGTTGCTACCTAATAAGCACTTCTTCCATTACTTGTTCAGATCCCTTAAAGCACCGCTACTACGCGGGTTGCAAAGTGAAGCCCGATCAATGGTTATGGAATAACCGGCCTTTCATATGGTCAGATTAGATACAAACATAGATGGTTATGTTATACAAAGTTAGGATCAGGTATTAATAGAATCAGGTCCTTAACAGACCATCCTCATATATCTTTTGAAATTGTAAAAAACAAAAAGAAGCCAAGCCCGGAGGCTTAGCTTCATCATCAAACGGATATGATCCATTTAATCTTGTTCCTGTATATTCTACACTGTACGGCAGCTATCAGAAATAACACTATGTGATTTAAACGAGGATTTACACCCAAGTTGGTTGTACTTTAAACATAGGAACTTCTTCCTCAACCTTTTCGCTAGGTGCCTTAACTGCATCCAGCTTAGGCTCTTCCACCGAAATTCGGTAGATATCTGCGCCAAGGCCATTTAACTTTTCTGCCAAATGTACATAACCTCGGTCGATGTGATGCACACCACCTACCTCCGTTGTGCCTTCAGCAACCAAGCCAGCAATGATCAGAGCAGCTCCTGCGCGCAGGTCTGTAGCTGTCACTTTAGCACCTTTCAGCTTAGCATTGCCTGTAATGATGGAGGATCTTCCTTCCACTTTGATCTCGGCATTCATCAGTTGGAACTCATCAACGTGCATAAAGCGGTTCTCAAAAACCGTCTCCGTCACAACGCTCGTTCCTTCGGATGCCAGTAACAAAGCCATCATTTGGGATTGCATATCTGTCGGGAATCCTGGGTATGGTAACGTTTTGACATCCACTGCTTTGAGTGGACGGTCTGCAATGACACGCACACCATTCTCGTCAGGCTGTACGGTTACTCCCATTTCTTCAAGCTTCGCAATAACGGAGCCCAAGTGGTCGGAGATGGCACCTTCAACATATACGTCACCACCAGAGATTGCTGCGGCAGCCATATACGTACCTGCTTCCACACGATCCGGGATTACCGTATGCTTAACACCGGACAGTTTCTCTACACCTTCAATACGAATGACGCCTGTACCGGCTCCGCGAACTTTTGCACCCATTCCGTTCAGGAAGTTAGCCAGATCGACAATCTCAGGTTCTTTCGCCGCATTCTCCAGAACCGTTACACCTTCGGCCAAAGTTGCGGCCATCATAATATTTTGAGTGGCACCCACGGAAGCCACATCCAGATAAATTTTCGCCCCACGTAACCGCCCTTGGCTACGTGCTTCGATATAACCTTGGCCCAAGCTAATCTCGGCTCCCATGGCTTCAAACCCTTTGAGATGCTGATCAATCGGTCGTGTACCGATGGCACATCCCCCAGGCAGTGAGATTCTTGTTTGACCCAAACGCGTCAACAAAGGCCCCATGACCAGAAAAGACGCCCGCATTTTACTAACCCATTCATACGGGGCTTCACAGGAAGTAAGGTTCTCCGCATTTACGGTAATCACTTCGTCCCGGTATGTAACTCCCGCTCCTAGCGATTCCAACACTTTGTTAATCGTCATCACATCGTCTAGAGGAGGTGCGTCAATAATAACGCTTTGTCCTTCTTCCCCTAAGAGAGAGGCAGCGATGATCGGAAGAACAGAATTTTTAGCGCCGCTAACTTTGACACTTCCGGTCAACCTTTTGCCACCGCGGACGATAAATTTGCTCATCATGGTTCCCTCCGCGCTTTTATTCCCTTTTCCTCATTCCGGAATACGTAAGCCCCACTGTGGTAGAAAGGACTGTTGCTGTGTGTGGAATTTCGACAAATTCTGGCATATACGCACAGATGTCTGATCAGAAAAGAATTGGTTTGTATAATTCATATCGATGATACCATGTGTCTGTAAACCCTGCTTCATGGCTTGTAAAATTCATTAAAAAACCCATCTTAGCACCGGAACAGACCTTTTGGGATGTTTTTTAGCCGGCAACTACCGGATATCCCCTTTATAACCTACATAATTAGTGAAAAATTGTGAATTCCCTAACTTCCATCATAACATTGTTGAATTGTACGATACAAGCATTTTTTACATATTCGCTTCAAATTCGTTCCATTAAACGTTCACATTTATTTCTTACATTATTGGCCGACAGCTCATACTCTAATTGTTAACACAATTAATCGATGTTATTCGACAATGAGCCGCTTGAAGAACCTAACAGATGATTAACCAACCATCTCAACATTAAAACAAATTTCTTAACATTTGAGTCCAGGACAAATAATCAATAACAAAGCCTGCAACGGCATGCCCTAAAATAATGGCGAGCAACAAATGTAACAGTCTTCCCTGAGGACCCTTCGGCTGTCTGATCACTAAATCCAATTTCAGATTTTGCAATGACCACCACGTAATCGCTATACATATAAGAGAAACGACAATTGAGATCAGGCTGTTGGTGCTCAATGTCTGGTTCACCTGATTCGCCAGATCATTACCCATATCTTCTTACCTCCACCTTCATTGTTGCAACGATCGGCATATCATATGCCTTGCCCCCATAACTTGTTAGTACACAGGAATGTCCGAAGTAGAAAACATGTCTGTTCAACTGTCAGGCATCCCTCGAATTGACAAGATCATCTGATGCCTACATGACCAAGCTACAACAAATCAGCTGAACATGATGAAGGAAATCTAGTATCCAACTTCTTGCATCTGCTGACTCTAAGGAATATAGGCTGTTTCACTATTACTTGTCAACTACATTGATTTCCACTCCAAAAACATTTTAATTATTATCCGTCAGCATTGTGTAACTAAAACGACATAAAAGAGCGTTACAACGATATCGATTCTGTCATTTCCTCGGAAATAATTCAACTAAATCTCTTAAAATTAGTTCTATGTGGGGGATATGCCCATACTACTTAAGTCCTACATGTTATTCACCTGATCATCGAAAGGTGAATCTAAGTCATTCATGCCATATAAAGAGAACACTCTCTAATGTTCAAATCCAAAAATAATGTAGTAATGGTTACTATACTTACTATACTTGTACTCACATTAATTTGATTTCCTTGTAAAAGATTAAAAGAACCCGGTAGACTAGGCCACCGGGTTCCATAAATCACTTTATTTTCCGTATACGTTAATCCGGTTAACCGCTTTTTGCAAAGCAATCTCTGCACGGCGGTGATCAAAGTGGTCCTGATTGTTCTGGCTGGCAAGCCGACGTTCTGCCCGCTCTTTAGCCGCACGCGCACGATCCACATCAATACTTTCCGGGAATTCGGCACTTTCCGCGAGTACAACAACCTTATCTTTACGTACTTCGATAAAGCCGCCGCCAATGGCAACCTGCTTGTTCTCTTTTCCGTTTTTGATCATGATTGGTGCAATCTGTAAAGGTGTGACCATCGGGATATGACCAGGGAGAATTCCCAGTTCCCCTTCAATGCCACGAGCAATGATGCTATCCACTTGTTGTGAATACACAAGACGCTCAGGTGTTACGATTTCCAACAAAAAGGTGCTCAATTCCATCCCTCCTGAAACTATCCGAAGGATAGCTCGCTTCATAAGGACAATCCTGGACTCAGATTATACCAGTGTTTTAGCTTTCTCCACTGCCTCTTCAATCGTACCCACGAAGAGGAATGCTGCTTCCGGCAGATCGTCATGCTTGCCTTCGAGAATCTCTTTAAAGCTGCGCACCGTTTCTTTAACCGGAACGTATTTACCCGGAATACCGTTAAATGCTTCAGCAACGTGGAAAGGCTGGGACAAGAAACGTTGAATTTTACGCGCACGATAAACGAGCGCTCTGTCTTCTTCGCTGAGCTCGTCCATACCCAGGATCGCAATGATATCTTGAAGTTCGTTATAACGTGCCAAGATACGTTTAACACCTTGTGCAACACTATAGTGCTCTTCGCCAACAACTTCAGGAGACAAGATCCGGGAACTGGATGCCAGTGGATCTACCGCTGGGTAGATACCCATCTCGGAAATTTTACGCTCCAAGTTGGTTGTTGCATCCAAGTGAGCGAACGTTGTTGCAGGAGCCGGGTCAGTGTAGTCATCCGCAGGTACGTAGATCGCCTGGATGGATGTAACCGATCCTTTTTTCGTTGAAGTGATACGCTCTTGCAATTGACCCATTTCTGTTGCCAGCGTAGGCTGGTAACCTACCGCGGAAGGCATACGTCCAAGCAAGGCAGATACTTCTGAACCCGCTTGGGTGAAACGGAAGATGTTATCGATAAAGAGCAACACGTCACGGCCTTCTTCATCACGGAAATACTCCGCCATTGTCAGACCGGTGAGGGCTACACGAAGACGTGCGCCTGGTGGCTCATTCATTTGTCCGAAGACCATTGCTGTTTTGTTGATAACGCCGGAATCACTCATCTCGTGATACAAGTCATTACCTTCACGTGTACGCTCACCAACACCGGCAAATACGGAGATACCACCGTGTTCTTGCGCAATGTTGTTGATCAGTTCCTGAATGGTTACTGTTTTACCTACACCAGCACCACCGAACAGACCGATTTTACCACCTTTTGCGTAAGGAGCCAGCAAGTCGATAACTTTGATACCTGTTTCAAGCATTTCAGCTTGGGTAGTCAGTTCATCGAATGCAGGAGCAGAGCGGTGAATCGGGTTTTTGTGTTCAGCTGCTACTGTACCGCCAGTATCAATTGCCTCGCCGAGTACGTTAAATACACGGCCCAGTGTCGCTTCACCGACAGGTACAGAGATTGGAGCTCCAGTATCTACGGCTTCCATGCCACGTACGAGACCGTCCGTGGAGGACATCGCGATACAACGTACCCGGTTGTCACCCAGATGTTTCGAAGCTTCGAGTGTAAGATTTACACTCACGCCGCTTTCGGTTGCTGTAGTGATCGTAATGGCATTGAGGATTTCCGGCAGACCGCCGCGATCAAACTCGACGTCAACAACCGGACCCATGATGCTCACAACGCGTCCTTTGTTCATCTTAACGTTCCCCTCCTACAAGCCTGCTACTTTGACAAAAATAAAGTTCCGTTCATTCATTTTTGCAGTGCAAGCCTTCATTAAATAAAAAACGGTTAGCCTTGTGCTGCGTTGGCACCTGCCACAATTTCCGTAATCTCCTGCGTAATCGCTGCTTGACGGGCACGGTTATATGTCAATGACAGATCGTTAATGAGTTTAGATGCATTTTTGGTTGCATTGCCCATTGCCGTCATTTTCGCACCCAGCTCACTCGCTTTACCGTTCAACAAAGCGCCGTAAATCAATGTCTCCGCGTAACGCGGAAGCAAAACTTCCAGCACAGCCTCAGCTGAAGGTTCGTACTCGTAGCTTGCAGTCGGTCCATCTGCAGCAGATAACTCAGGTGTATCCATAGGAAGAAGTTTTTCGACCGTTGGAATCTGGGTCAACGCATTTACAAAGCGGTTATAACAGATGTACAATTCATCAAATTTAGCCAGCTCAAATCCGTGAACCGCTTCGTGAGCGATGGATTTGATATCGGCGAAAGCAGGTGAGTCCGACAGGTCAGTTATCGTAGAAGCCATAGCCATTTCACGACGTCTGAAATAATCGCGCCCTTTACGTCCGATAACGAACAATTCATAGTCATCTTGAGAGTTGTGACGCTCTTTCAGCGTCAAGTTAACCTGACGCAAAATATTCGCATTGTATCCGCCCGCAAGACCACGGTCCGATGTAATGATCAGATATGCTGTCTTTTTCACCGGACGGCTATCCAGCATAGGATGCTGAATGCCTTGCGTGCTTGTTGCGATACTTGCCACAACTTCCTTCAGCTTCTCTGAATAAGGACGTGCTGCCTCTGCTTTTTCCTGCGCTTTACGCAGTTTTGCAGCTGCAACCATCTCCATTGCTTTGGTGATCTGCTTTGTGCTTTGTACGCTTTTAATTTGCCGCTTAATTTCGCGCATGCCTTTTGCCATGATTTCACCACCTTAAAGTTTTGACATAGTCAAAACTACTTCGTAAGCATAAGCTTGACTTTAGCAGAGCCAAAGTTACTTCGTAAGCATATTCCTGCTTTGACGGAGTCAAAGTTACACATGCAGACATGCGGAATCGGTTAAACAACTCCGCAGCTACATGAATCTATTTAGATAGAGACAGCGAAGCTCTTTCTGAACTTCTCAATTGCATCTTTAAGTGCATTCTCATTGTCTGCTGTCAATTCTTTTGTATCACGGATGGAGCCAAGGATTTCCTCATGGTTGCTCTCCATGAACGCAAGGAACTCACGCTCAAAACGAGTTACATCACCTGTTGGAATTTCATCCAAGTATCCTTTAACTGCAGTGTACAGGCTGACAACCTGTTGTTCTACAGGAAGCGGCTGGTTTACACCTTGCTTCAGGATTTCCATCATTCGAGCACCACGATTCAGGCGAGCCTGAGTGGATTTATCCAAGTCGGAACCGAATTGAGAGAACGCCTGCAACTCACGATATTGGGCGAGGTCGAGACGCAGGGAACCTGCAACCTTTTTCATCGCTTTGATCTGTGCAGAACCACCGACACGGGATACCGAGATACCTACGTTGATCGCTGGACGTTGTCCGGCATTAAAGAGATCGGACTCCAAGAAGATTTGACCGTCCGTAATGGAGATTACGTTAGTCGGAATGTAAGCAGATACGTCAGAAGCTTGTGTTTCAATGAATGGCAGAGCGGTTAAAGAACCACCACCAAGTTCATCATTCAGCTTCGCAGCACGCTCCAGCAAACGAGAGTGCAAGTAGAATACGTCACCTGGATAAGCTTCACGGCCCGGAGGACGACGAAGCAACAGGGACAACTCACGATATGCTGCAGCTTGTTTAGTCAAGTCATCATATACTACCAGCACGTGCTCGCCTTTGTACATGAAGTATTCACCCATGGAGCAACCGGAATACGGAGCAATGTAGAGCAGTGGTGATGGATCCGAAGCGGATGCTGTTACTACGATTGTATATTCCATTGCGCCTCTGCGACGCAACGTTTCTACGACCTGAGCAACAGTGGACTGCTTCTGACCAATAGCCACATAGATACATTTCATGCCGCTACCTTTTTGGTTCAGGATCGCATCGATCGCAATCGATGTTTTACCTGTTTGACGGTCACCGATGATCAATTCACGTTGTCCGCGACCGATTGGAACCATCGCATCAATCGCTTTGATCCCTGTTTGCATCGGCTCATGAACCGATTTACGATCCATAACGCCAGGTGCTTTACCTTCTACTGGACGGAATTCCGTTGTAGCGATTGGCCCTTTGCCATCCACTGGAATACCGAGCGGGTTCACAACGCGTCCAATCAACGCTTCGCCAACTGGCACTTGCATGATCTGACCTGTACGTTTTACTTGGTCTCCTTCACGGATATCCGAGTAAGGTCCCAGGATAACGACACCCACATTGCTTTCTTCTACGTTCATGGCGAGGCCCATTACACCGCTTGGGAACTCAACCAACTCGTTGGACATGACATTCTCGAGTCCGTATACACGGGCGATCCCGTCACCAACCTCAATAACTGTACCAACTTCGACTACATCGATATCCGTCTTATATTGTTCAATCTGACTCTTAATTAATGTACTGATTTCTTCTGGTTTGATACTCAAGTGTCCTCACCCCAATCTACTGTACTCGTCTGTTAAAAGACTGCTCAAGACGTTCGAGCTTGCCAGCCAAGCTGCCGTCATAGATCGTATCGCCAATGGCGACTTTCAATCCGCCCAGCAGTGCAGGATCAACAATGTTCTCGATACGGATCTTTTTATTCACACGGCTACCGAACTCACGGGCTACCGCTTCTTTCTCTTCTTCATTCAATGCATAGGTCGAGTATACGCGAGCATCGGCGATTCCAAGGGAATCCCCTTCGATTTTCACATAATCGTTCAACAGGTCTTGCAACAATTCCACGCGGCCACGCTCAATCAGAAGCAAAACCGTGCGAAGGACAGGTTCGGACACTTTGCCATCAAGGCTTGCATGAAGCACATTTTGTTTGGCTTCATCAGAGATGTTAGGAGAAACAATAAACTTGGTAATTTCTTGATCTCCGGTTAATCCACTGACAACGGCACGCAGTTCCTGTTCAACTTCAAGCACTTGCTGCTGTTGAAGAGCAACTTCGAACAGTGCTTTTGCATAACGCTTGGCAACAATCGTATCGCGGCTCATTGTCGGCCCCCTACCTCATTGAGGTATTGGTTCACAAGTTCCTCTTGTGCTGGACCGTTCTCAACTTCTTTTTTGATCAATCTGGAAGCAATTTGAACGGAAGCAGTACCCAGTTCGCTGCGAAGCGCGGCAACCGCTTTGTTCTTCTCACTCTCGATTTCACGTACTGCATCGTCTTTGAGACGCGTTGCTTCAGCCTTAGCATCTTCCAAAATGGATTCTGCTTGCTTGCCACCCGTTTGTCTTGACTGTTCGATAATGTCGTGAGCTTCTTTGCGCGCTTGTTCCAGAGCCTGCTTTTGCTCCTCCACATAAGCAATCGCCTGTTCCCGAGTCTGAGCAGCCTCATTCATCTGGCTCATTACGAGTTCACGACGCTTTTCCATGATGGAGAACAACGGACCGAAAGCATAGCGGCTAAGCAGCCAGTATAAAACCAAAAATGCGATAATCGCAAGAATCGTATTTTCCCATAAGAAACTCAATCTGTTCACTCCTTCCTGGAGGTATCCTAAACCGTTATCCCTTACAGGATAAGTTTCTAGCTAAAAAGAAGGCGCGGAGGGCTCCAGCCTTCCCCGCCGTACTGTGTTATGTCTTAAGCTGCACCGTAGAACATGAACGCGAGTACCACACCGATGATCGGCAATACCTCGATCAAACCTACCCCGATGAACATTGTTGTTTGCAGAGTGGATTTCGCTTCTGGTTGACGAGCGATCCCTTCCACTGTTTTGCTAATTACCATACCGTTACCGATACCTGCGCCGAAAGCGCCCAATCCTGCAACAATTGCTGCTGCGATTAATGCCATTGCTCCCATTTGTATATCCTCCTTAAAATTATAAATCAATTTTATTGTTCAGCCTGATGGAGAGATCCCCGCAGGTCTAAAACTTAATGTTCTTCGTGCGTTTCGATGGTCTGTGAAATGTACACCATCATGAGAATGACGAAAACGAAAGCTTGAATTCCGCCGATAAAGATACTGAAACCTTGCCACACTGCAAGCAGCGGTATTGCGAAAATCGCACCCAGCACTTTGAAGCTGGTCAATTTGAGGATGGTTGCAATCAGCACCTCACCCGCAAAAATATTCGCGAACAAACGCATGCCGTGCGTGAGCAGCTTGGACGCCGTCTCGATAATATTAATCGGAAGGAACAGCGCGTAAGGCTGCACATAGTGCTTCAGATAACCTCTAGTGTTCTTGAACAGTCCGAGTCCATGTGCTACGAGGAAGGCTACGAGAGCTAGTCCCATCGTTACGGACAAGTCAGCTGTTGGTGATTTGAACCAAGCCAGCTCGATGTGCGGATGCGCTTCTGGATCCTTCGCGTGAGCCTTTTCATAAGCCTCAACCGCTGTAACGATCGGTTTCCCGAAAACGGTAGCTGCATTAACATCCTTAACATCGGTAACGGCCTGGAATGGAAGTCCAAGCATATTTCCTACGAAGATGAACAAAATCATCGTAAGTGCGAGAGAAATAAAGTGTTTGCCTTTCTTCATGTCCATCGTACTGGATATCAGATTACGAACGAACTCAACAGCCCACTCCATAAAGTTTTGCAGCTTTCCCGGATTATCCACCGACAGGTTCCGTGTAGCGATGATGGCAAAAATGAAGACAATGGCGCTGGTTACAATCAACATCAATAGTACGGACAAGTCCAGATGAAATCCACCAAGCATAATCACTGGAGCTTCATGCATATTTTTTTCTCACCCCTTTCTCTACCTGAAAGTTGCCACACTCAAAATCACTCTGCTTTGCGGGACATGATGATCCCTATAATTAATAAGGAAAATTGCGCAATGGCCAGACCGCCTGCAACCGCATATGTATTGAAATACTGCGGAAAGCGCATCGATATGTAAATACCAAGCACTGCGAGCGCCGCTCTTGTCAAAAATCCCAGGTTCACACGCTTCAGATTACCTTCTGCCGCATCATCGGACATCTTCCTCACCTTGTAGCCCAGGTAAAATGCATTAATCAAACTGATGCTAACACCCAGGGCCAGTCCCAAAGCAATCGTTTCCAAACGGGGTGCAAACGCAGCCGTTAGAAAACATATCATGAGAATATACATGACGGAAACGGTCATCCATCTGCGATATCTGGCTAGTTCACTCATCACTTTCCCCCATGAATTTTTTAGCAATAAAGTAAATGCTTACCCCACCTGCCGCAAGAAAAAAGAGAACGCTTACGGCGATCCATATTCCGTTGCCTCCAATGGTCCTGTCCAACCACGAGCCAGCGTAATATCCGGCAACAGCGAGCAAGGCAATCTCGATCCCAAAAGCTGTCACGAGCCCCATTGCTTTCCAGACCTTCTCATCATGGTTACGGGATGAATTTGGTTTGTTCGAATCGGCCATTTTCCACGCCACCCTTGCAATCCCAGTTAATTTTACTGAATGATGAGAGCCTTTGTCAATTGATTGATTTTAGCGTTTTAAAGGGAGAAACGACGGGTCTACCGCTTAATAAAGCCCATAAACCCGCGTAAACCGTACAGTTTAACTGTATGCTATCCCCTCTATAAATCCAACAGAAAATGTGAATTATTTTTTGAACTTTCTGTGAAATGATTCCGGACGTTCACTTTTTACGCCGAAATGGTGCAAAATCGCATTGACAATTCTTTCCGATGCATGTCCATCACCGTATGGATTAGCAGCTTGACTCATGCTTGCATACAGTGCTTCGTCTGTAAGCAGAGCCTTGGTCCGTTCATATACACGTTCCTCTTCTGTCCCTACCAATTCGAGCGTGCCCGCTTCAATGCCTTCCGGGCGCTCTGTTGTATCGCGCAATACAAGAACAGGCACACCAAACGAAGGCGCTTCTTCCTGCAGACCGCCTGAATCAGTCAGGATCAAGTGAGTGTGCGGGTAAAAGTTATGCAAATCCACTACGTCTAGCGGATCAATTAACTGAATACGGGGATGATTCCCCAAAATCGCATGAGCCGGCTCCTTCACAGCAGGACTAGGGTGCACCGGGTACACGATGGCAATATCTTCAAATTCGTCAGCAATCCGTTTGACGGCCTGGAAAATGTTGCGGTGAGGCTCGCCTTGAGATTCACGGCGATGAGCAGTCATCAGCACCAAGCGTTTGCCTTGTGCCCAATCAAGTACCGGGTGTTTGTAATCCTCCCGTACTGTATATTGAAACACATCCGTTACCGTGTTGCCTGTGACGTAGGTACTAGACTCCGGTTTATTTTCCTTGGCAAGATTGGAAGAAGACCAGTCTGTTGGTGCGAAATGAAGATCGGCCAGAACACCCGTCAGCTGACGGTTCATCTCTTCCGGGTAAGGCGACAGCTTGTTCCATGTCCGCAGACCGGCTTCCACATGTCCTACCTGAATCTGTTGCAGGAACGCTGCATAGCTGGCTACAAATGTAGTCAGCGTATCCCCGTGAACGAGCACGATATCGGGTTTAGCTTCACGCAAAACCGGCTCCAGACCGCCAAGAACACGAATCGTGATCTCATTCAGTGTCTGACGATCTTTCATGACATCCAGATCATAATCGGGATGAATGTCGAAAACTTCAAGAACTTGATCCAGCATCTGGCGATGCTGCGCAGTTACGCAAACAATCGACTCAATAGACTCG
This sequence comes from Paenibacillus polysaccharolyticus, assembly GCF_023714295.1. Lineage (GTDB taxonomy): Bacteria > Bacillota > Bacilli > Paenibacillales > Paenibacillaceae > Paenibacillus > Paenibacillus polysaccharolyticus_A. Next base: position 141,128 of record NZ_JAMAUN010000008.1, on the reverse strand, counting down.
GGATGTTTTTGCAATTCCAGAATAAGCGGAGCCATCTTGATCGCTTCCGGACGCACCCCGAAAATAGTCATCACTTTAACTTTTTTGGACATTCGAGCAAAGCCCCTTTTCTAATCCGCATGAAAATATGCTTATTTCGTTCCGTACAAACGGTCTCCTGCATCGCCAAGTCCTGGCACGATATATCCGTGATCATCCAAACGGTCGTCAAGCGCAGCTACATAGATGTCTACGTCTGGATGTGCATCTTGTACTGCTTTTACTCCTTCTGGTGCTGCAACAAGGTTCATCATTTTGATCTGCGTGCAACCGCGCTTTTTGAGCACGTCAATCGCTGCGATTGCCGAGCCGCCTGTCGCAAGCATCGGGTCAATCACAATGAGTTGGCGTTCAGTTACATCTGTAGGCAGCTTGGTATAGTATTCTACCGGTTGCAATGTTTCCGGATCACGGAACAAGCCAACATGTCCTACTTTCGCCGCTGGCAGCAACTTCACCACGCCATCAAGCATCCCCAGTCCCGCACGCAGAATCGGCACCAGTCCAAGCATACGTCCAGAGATAACCTTACCTTGTGTTGCGGCTACAGGTGTCTGTACGTCGATCGATTCCAGCTCAACGTCTCTTGTAATCTCGTAAGCCATCAACGTGGCTACTTCATCAACCAATTCACGAAAATCTTTCGTATTCGTACGCATATCGCGTATAAACGTCAGTTTGTGTTGAATCAGGGGGTGATCACATATTACTAATTTTCCCATTAAATTGTCCCTCCGGTAAGTTCTTCATGAGTTAAGCATTTCCAAATATACCTAGCCGTCATTCACAGGCTCGATAAATCCTGTATATTATATCATCACCCACACTGAATTACACCATCAAAGGGCACCTAATCATTACAGAAAAGCGAATCCTACAAAAACAGGACCGGAAAATGATTCATCCGGTCCTGTTTGCTCGTGCTGTTGTGTGAGTTGAATGCTTAAAATACGTGTGAACACTAAAAATGCTCTTTTGTAATACAATACCACTCCGCCACCAGAATGCTCCTTCGATCGCCGTTATCCCCGAATTTTATGAATCACCTTAGGTAGGTAAAAATTCGGGGATAAATGCGAACGCTCCGCTTCTACAGCCTGATTCTGCCCACTTCGTTCATCTGTATTCCATTTTAACAACCTTCAAAACCAAACAGCACGAGCAATGTTTTCTAGCAGTAAAAGAGGCAGTATTAGTATTTAAGGTCGGTGTAGAGTGGGTATTGATCCGTCAGAGCAGTTACTTCTGCACGCGCCTGATCAAGTGTTGCTGTGTCTTTTGGATTTTTAAGTGTTTTGGCAATGATCTTACCGATCGCTACCATTGCTTTTTCATCCATACCGCGGGAAGTCGCCGCAGGTGTACCGATACGGATACCACTTGTGATGAACGGACTTGTTGGATCGAATGGAATCGCGTTTTTGTTCACGGTAATGCCGATGGAATCAAGCACATGCTCTGCTTCCTTACCTGTGATGTTTACGCTGCGTGTGTCAATCAGCATCAAGTGGTTGTCTGTACCGCCGGATACGATGTTCAATCCTTCAGCGATCAATGTTTCAGCCAGCACTTGTGCGTTTTTCACTACGTTCTGAGCGTACGTTTTGAATGAAGGCTGCAAAGCTTCACCAAATGCTACAGCTTTGGAAGCGATCACGTGCATCAAAGGTCCACCTTGGGAACCCGGGAATACCGCTTTATCAATAGCAGCTGCCCAGGACTTGCGGCACAGAATCATACCGCCACGTGGTCCGCGCAATGTTTTGTGTGTCGTTGTTGTCACGAAGTGGGCATGTGGCACTGGGTTAGGATGCAATCCAGCAGCAACAAGTCCTGCAATGTGTGCCATATCGACCATGAACAGCGCGCCAACATCGTTCGCGATAGAAGCCAGCTTTTCAAAATCAATCGTACGCGGGTATGCACTTGCGCCTGCTACGATCAGACGAGGGCGGTGTTTGAATGCTGCTTTGCGAACTTCATCATAATCAATGAGGAATGTATCTTCTTGCACGCCGTATGCAACGAAGTTGTACAACAAACCAGAAGCGTTAACCGGGCTACCATGCGTCAAGTGACCGCCATGCGCCAAGTTCATACCCAGAACCGTATCACCAGGCTTCAATGCTGCCAGATATACAGCCATGTTCGCTTGTGCTCCGGAGTGCGGTTGCACGTTCGCATGTTCTGCACCAAACAATTCTTTCGCACGATCACGCGCGATATCTTCAACGATATCGACATGCTCACAGCCACCATAGTAACGTTTGCCTGGATATCCTTCAGCATACTTGTTGGTCAGGACAGAGCCGAGTGCTTCAATTACCGCTTCACTTACGATGTTCTCGGATGCGATCAGCTCGATGTTGTTCTGTTGACGTTTCAGTTCAAGATTCATTGCTTCCAGTACTGCAGGGTCATTTTTGCGCAATTGTTCCATGATTAAATTCCTCCTAAATTATAATGAAGTTATAAAGCGAGCCTTCAGGTTACACTCCTGACTTCGATTGCATCACCATCTTACGATCACTGTTATCCCCAGATTTCTTTGAGCCCCTTTTGACAAAGGGGAAACCCGGTGATAAAACGTGAACGCGCTACTTCTCCAGATTGGTGTTGCGCTCTCCGTTTTCGTGTAAACATCATTTCACTTTATACGTTAGTCACAAAAAGTAGCATTAGGCTCTTCTTCCATTCGATAAACCGCACGTTCGCCGCCAATCAGCTTTGGACGTGTAAGTGCTGCTGTGACACGAGCCTCACCAATATAGCGAAGCGATGTCCGAAAAGGTACCGCTACATGGCGAAGATGCATTCCAATCATCGTCTCCCCGATATCCAGACCCGCATGAGCCTGAATATGTTCAGCCAGACATGGATCGGACAGTGAACGATAAGCGGTAGATGCCATAGAACCCCCAGCTTTCGGCACAGGTACAGCGCCAACCTCCGTTAATCCGAGCCGATGAAGCAATGCACGTTCCATGACAAGCGCCCGGTTCAAGTGTTCACAGCACTGGAATACCGTGTCGAAACCAAACTCTGTCTGCACCTCGCGAATACCCGCAAGCAACTGCTCCGCCACATCGACGGCACCACTTGTACCAATGCGCCGACCTGCAACTTCGCTTGTACTCGTGCCGATAACAACAACATAGCCAGCCCCAAGCTTACCGGCCATTGCCAGTTCGCGCAGGATCGATGCTGTCTGCTGCTGCAATCCGAGTTGTTCCGAATCCAATTCAATAGTCATCCTATCGCCTCCCGATAAAATCATGCCCGTCATCTTGTGATCATTTTGCTCAACGCATACGTTGCATGGCATTTCAGGTACTATTATAGCGAAAAATCAGATGAAAGACGAAAAAAAGAGCAGTCTGCGGGTAACGCAGAATTGCTCTTTTGCCCAGGCGACCGGCCGTTTGTTCCGGTGCTCCATTGTGGTTGTGCCCACTTCGTCGCCAGTTACACCGGATCCCTGTTTTCCCCTTCATCATAAATCAACCCCACTTGAAAATCAACGGTTAATTTACATTCCATGTTCTGTTTCTATATCTTGTCTCGGTACAACTGAATTATTCAAGCTTATCCAGAAGTTTGGATATCGCTGTACGAATCTCTGCCGCCGCAATGTTATAATCGTCCCGGTTACCGCCAAATGGATCGGAGATATCGAAACTTGGGATGCGCTGCCGAATTTCGATCGCACGCTCTCGCTCCGATGCCAGAATCTCTTGGCCCAAGGCCCGTTTCATCTCTAGCGAAGCAAACAGGCTGTCCAATGCCTCCAGATCTTGAAGCACTTGTGCATCATTCTCGGCATATTCTTTCAGCGTGTACGTCTTCTGAATAGAATCCGGGAACACCTGCATCACATGTTGCTTATGACTCCGCGTTAACGTCAGAATCAGATCAGCCCATTCGATCAACTCTTCACTAAGCTGTGTAGACTGAGATGGGCCCTCAGCCTGATGATCTTTCAAAACTGCTTCGGCATGGCGTGATATCGGCATACCTGACGACGCAGCCACACCTGCAGAACGAACATCTACCTCGATACCGCGCTCGGATGCGAGTTTGCGCATAAGCCCTTCTGCCATGGGGCTGCGACACGTGTTTCCTGTACATACAAACAAAATATGTTTCATTGTAATAGCCTCCCCATATGATCAAGATGTGATATGCCTATCTTATCGTTCAACCGCTTTATTTTTAAAATATAAACAAAAGTCCAAAGGCAAGCAAGATCGCCCCGCCTACAGCTTCGCCGTAATCTCCCAAATTCTGACTCACCCTACGTCCCAGAAGCAGACCCATGATCGACATCAAACCGCCGCAGAAACCAAAGGCCAGAATCGTCAGGACAAGATCACTGCTGAACATGCCGAGCGATACCCCGACAGAGAATGAATCGACGCTGACACTAAGCGAAAACAAAAGAATACCCAGTAAAGATCGATGATCGACCAGCTTGGTTTCCCCTTCACGAAATGCATTCAAAATCATGTGAGCGCCTAGCAGTACCAATAGTCCGCCTGCTGCATAATTCGTAATATTGCCCAGCAAAGAACTGACATACTTGCCCATATACATGCCAGCAAGCGGCATAATGACATGAAACAGTGCCGTAACGGTACTAATTTTCAATACATCCCGGAGCCGTATACCCTTCATGCCAATGCCGATGCCCAGCGAGAATGCATCAAGCCCCAGTGCCACCGCCATAATCAGAATGGTTACCAACTGCCCTACATGGGCAGACACATCCCACATCCTCATACCCCCAAGTCACATAAGGTTCTTGTACACGATATGCGGACAAGAACCCAAACATGACGGTTACAGGGAAACGGAGCTAAGAAGTATGGATACAATCTTCCGATGAAAAAACAGATCAAAAGCGCGCCTTGCTAATATGAAAATAATAGATTGTTACGTTAAACATTACGTCTGTATGCAGCGAGAGGAATGCTTGCGAAAGTTGAGGCTCGCTTCTGATCCTGTGGCCAGGAGCGTTGGGGTAGGCGGCTCAGCCAACTTGAATAAGTTGGTTGCCTGCCGCCTTGAGCAGCCGATTCATGACGGCTGCTCCCAGCCCTTCGCGCGAGCAGGCTTCCGCCACGATATATGTGGCGCCCTGCTCATCGCAGCTGCGCAGCGCGGCGTATAGCCTGCGCGCAGCTTCCTGTAACTCGCTGGCGTCACCCAGCGAGAATACGGCATCGGCGCGGTACTGCTCCGCGTGCTCGGCGAACGCCAGCACCGCGGTGCGCTCTCCGCGCTGCGCCGCCTCCGCTAGGGCGGCGCGGGTCCAGGCCGCCACCGCTGCGGGCGGCCCCTCTACCACGCACAGCGCCCCTGCGGGTGCGTAGTGCGTGTACTTCATGCCCGGCGAGCGCGGCGCCGGGCTGTTGCTGTCGCCACCGGACCCCTCGGATAGAAGCGCCGGGTCCGTGGCGACACGGGCGGCCACGGCGGACAGCTGTTCCGCCGTGATGCCGCCAGGGCGCAGGATGGTGACGGTACCGTCGTCACCGGCCTGCACCACGGTGGACTCGACGCCCACCCCGGTGGGGCCGCCGTCCACAATGCCGCCGATGCGGCCATCCAGATCCTCCCGCACATGTGAGGCGAGGGTTGGGCTAGGCCGCCCGGAGCGGTTCGCACTTGGCGCAGCCACGGGGCATGCCGCCGCCGCGATGAGTGGCAGCGCCACCGGGTGGTCCGGCATGCGCACGGCCACCGTGTCCAGTCCGGCAGTGACCCGCGGGGAGACCGCCCCTGGCCTAACCGGCAGCACCAGCGTCAGCGGGCCCGGCCAGAAGGCCGCCATCAGTGCTTCCGCCGTTGCATTCACCTCAGTGACCAGTTCATGCAACTGGTCACGGTACGCGATATGCACAATCAGCGGATTATCGGATGGCCGGCCTTTGGCGGCAAATACCGCCTCAACTGCTTCTGTGCTACGCGCGTCTGCGCCGAGGCCGTAGACCGTCTCGGTCGGGAAGGCAACCGTCTCTCCTTGACGAAGGCAGGCCGCGGCTGCCTGCAAGTCAGCGAGCGCCGCTTCGCGGGCGGCGCTCCCCTTTTTCACATCCGATACTGGGGAAATCTCTTGCACGTGCACATTTATGTTCTCGCCCTCAATCTGCTCATGCAACAGTGCTCTGACATCCCAAAAGGCCGTGTTGTGTTCCACCTTGGCTCTCTCTACCACCGCATCATCATGCTTGTCCTCTAACGAGGGTTGTTGTACCTTTTCGTGCTCTCTGCTCATATATATCATCATCCCTAAACTTTCAAGTAGGTTCAATTTCAGTACATATAAGTATACCATATCTATCACGGTAGAGGTTCGATCCAACCATAGGGTACTTCTCCCGCATATCCTGTTCATGTAAAAAAGGAAGGTCCCTGCACACCTGCAACGAAACTTCCCTCTCTTCATTTCTATTCGATATCTCACTCTATCTAAATGTATTACATATTCGTTGTTAAGCGAATAAACCTGTTAACCAATCCCATAATTTCACGGCTACATCCCATAGAAAAAATCTAGCTTCAGGCGTCTCACCTTGCACAGTTGCTTTCACTCCTACCGCGTCCGCAGCTGAGGCAGAGACTGTCGTTGTCGTTGGTTTAGCTAGCGCGTCCCCTGTACTTGCATCGATGAAACAGAGCGGCGGGAACAACACACACCACCAGTTCTGCCCTTTGCCCTCGCCCAGCGTAATCCGTACTGCTTCGTATTCCCCAGCAGGGTACACCGTACCCCCATACAGCTTTGTTGGAAAAGGAACCTTGCCCAGCTCTACCTGATAATCATAAGTTAGACCGCGTTTTATTAACTCTTCCCCTACCCGATTCTCAATCTCGGACAGATGCTCCCGAATGACATGCCTTGCCTGTTCCAGACTTTGCGGATTCTCAAGCGCCCCAACCCATTCGCCCATCTGCGCAACGACCGCATCCCGAATCTCCCGTTTCACGAGCTGATCTCCCGCCGCATCGGAATTCGCTAGAATCCGCAAACGGATTGACTGCTCCGGAATAGTAGTCGCGGCAACAGCCGCATCGGTTTTCTGACCTTCCCACATCATAATGATCATCATAAGACATACAATGATAAGTCCAATTTGTTTTACAAGCCGTCTGTTCATCCCGTTCTCCCCCTCGATTCCGATATCCAGCTGCAACTCTCTCATGTCTATCAGTATGCCCGGTAGAGGAAGATGTAAACCTAGTACAAACCTGAAATCTATTAAAATTTTTCATAGAAACGGATGAAAGGGCTATGAAGCTTCCATTTTCGAACATAAAAAAAAGCTTAGTGTTCACTAATTTAGCGTTCACTAAGCTTTCTTCGCAAATAGCCATGGATGTAGAGTGCTACTTTAATCGGAATTATATAGATGCTGAATAATACTTTCTTGCATTCGATTACTATGTTTCATTTCTACATAGATTAGGCACAGTAAAATTGTTATTAACACGAGTAATACAGACACAATTCTTTGAAAACTATTCATCATGAATAATCCCTCCAACTCGTGAAAAACACAGCTACATCGCACTGTTCTCTTTTTTCTTTTTCAGTAAACTCCAAATCCGCTGCATCAACGATGGAGACTGTTCCTCCGGCAGCCATTCATCCTCGTCTTCATCACCGTACAGCTTAATGCTCATCACCAGCCCAATACAGGCCATGTTGATCAGCAAAGACGTACCGCCATAACTAATAAACGGCAGGGTAATGCCCGTTAGAGGCATGAGGCCAAGGAATGCACCTACATTTTCAAACACCTGATAGAGTAACATCCCGATAATACCCACAATGATAATGGGTCCGGCCCGTTCTTTGCACTCCAATGCGATCAACACCATCCGGTGGATAAGGATAAAATATAACAGGATTAAGAGCGAAGCTCCGACAAAACCAAATTCCTCTGCGACCACCACAAAGATGGAATCCGAATACGTATACGGCACACGTCCGCTTTGAACCGAAGTTCCTTCCAAAAAGCCCTTGCCCATAATCCCGCCCGATCCGATGGCAAGTCCTGCATTTTTTGTATGCCACATCGCTTTGGCTGTGGCTTTCTCGGGTACAAGCCACGGATCGATCCGTTCAGCCCAGTGCTCCCGTTTGATCTTTTCCAAAAAGGCGAATATTTCATCATGGTAGAAGGTATACGATTTGATGAAACCAATAAAAAAAGCCCCCACAATCGCTAGCCCGATTAACGCATGTTTTAACTTGATATTACCAATCCATAAAATAGCAACCAGAATGACCACATAACCGAGAGCGTTACCCAAGTCATTCTGAGCCATAACCAGTGCGAACGGAATAAACGTCCAGAGCCCAATCGGTACCACATCTCTCCAGAACCCGAGCTCCCCACGTTTACGCTTCACAATTAAATGGGCAAGAAATAGAACTAGGATCATTTTGAACAATTCCGCAGGTTGAAACGAAATGCTGTCCGTGATTTTCAGCCAGCCATTCGCGTTATTCAACGTACTTCCAAGCACATTGGCCAGGATCAAGAAAACAATGCCTATACCATATAGAAGAAAAGCGTATTTTACGTACAACTTGTAATTAAACAAACCAATCCCGATGACTGCAATGAATCCAACCACGTAGAAATAGATTGTTTTCACATGATGATTCGCCAGATTGGGATCAAATCGTGTTCCGCTATAAATCGCAAGTATACTAATCGCCATTAACAACAACAATACAAAAAGAATGACGCCATCCAGCTTCTTTACCATTTTCCACATGATGTTTGAATATCCCCCTAGTTCACACATCGCACTTTACCAATAATGATCAATATTACCATTGTACCTAATCGGATGGGAGAATGGAAATCCGGTTGATTTTAAAGCAAAAAACCTTGAAAGTCCGTTCCCCAGCGAATGCCGGGAAGAACGATTCCAAGGTTGATCTGACTTCTTTTTCCATATTTCTGTAAACATTCATGTTCACTGTTCCGGTTGCTCCTGTTGCACAGGTTTGCGTCTGAACAGCTTCAAGATCAGTTCCGTAATACTCGGCTGCTCCGCTGCTCCCAGGATATCTTCATTCTCTTCGGTGTGTACCTTGATGCTCATAGCAATCCCCATACTGATCATGTTAATGAGCAGTGATGTTCCTCCATAACTAATGAATGGCAAGGTAATACCTGTCAGTGGCATGAGTCCTATAAACGGTCCGATATTGACAAAGACCTGATACAGAATCATCGCAATAATACCTACAATCAAATAAGCCCCTACGCGATCCTTACATTCCAAAGCGATCAAGACTAACCTATGAATCAGGATAAAATACAATAAAAGAAGTACCGATGCACCAACAAAGCCAAACTCTTCACCAATCTGTACAAAAATCGAGTCTGCATAGGCCAGAGGTACCCGATTGGATTGAATGGTGGTACCCTCCATGTAACCCTTCCCCGTAACCCCACCAGAACCAATGGCAAGTTTGGCATTGTACGTCTGCCACAAGACGTCTCTGGATGTCAGTTCAGGTACAAGCCATGGGTCAAATCGTTCTGCCCAGTGTGCACGTTTAATATCTTTGAGGAAACTTGTAATTTCATCATGATAATGAATGTATGCTTGTATGCCAGCAACGATAGCACTTACCGCCAGTACAAAACCAATCAATGCATGTGAAAATTTGATATTGCCAATCCATAATAAACCGATCCAGATAAAAATATAACTGAGTACCGCACCCAGGTCATTTTGCAACAACACAAGCAGCAAGGGCGGCAGCACACATAAACTGATCGGAATGACATCTCGCCCAAAAAACAAAGGCCTGTTCTTCTTCCTGGCGAGCAGTGTCGATAACATGACAATTAGACATAGCTTGAACAATTCCGAAGGCTGAAGACTGATTCCGCCAATCGAAAGCCAACCTTGGGCTCCGTAATACTCATTACCAATGAACAAAACCAGAACTAACAGTAACAGACCCAGCCCATAGATATATAAATAATTTTTGACGATAAATTTATAGTTGATCATGGACATTCCGAAAAAAACAACAAAACCCAAAACATAAAATACAATCATATTTTTGGAGAATCCCTCAACCTTTGGACGACCAAACGTAGTACTGTAAATGGCCATTATACTAATGACCATCAGGATCACCAAAATAAAAACGATGGAGTAGTCGATCTTTTTGAATTTGTGCAGCATGTCTTTATGTTCCTCCAAGCATTCAGAAAATCTTCGGCATACCCCATTGTAGAGGATTTCGCGGCAAAAAGAAAACTTACGTGCCTTACATTTTTGTCACCTGTTCCGAAGGTCGAACACCCAGGACATGCCGCTCAATTCCGGCAAGGTCGGGAACGATGATAATCTCCGGCCAATGCCCCGCCGATTCCAGCAATGCCGCCACGTCCCGAGCCTGGCCCATGCCCAGCTCAAAACCGACAATCTGCGGCGGCGCAGGCAGCAGATTCAGCTGCTCTACCATGATGCGGTACGGGGCGAGCCCGTCCGGACCGCCATCCAGAGCGAGGCGCGGCTCATGATCGCGCACCTCTTGCTGTAACCCGGCGATATCTCCCGCCGGGATGTAGGGCGGGTTGGACACCAGGATGTCCAACCGCTCCCCAGCGAACGGTGCAAGCAGATCGCCTTCACGGAAGTCGATCTGTACGCCGTTCGCGGCCGCGTTACGCGCGGCCACATGCAGGGCATCCGCCGAGAGGTCCCCGGCGGATACCTGCCACTGCGGGCGAAGCGAAGCCATCGTGACCGCGATGGCACCGCTGCCCGTGCCAATGTCGACGGCGCGCACGGCACCGCCGGCGCCGGCAAACACGCGGTCTGCTGCGCGCAGCACAGCTTCGACCAGCAGCTCGGTCTCCGGCCGCGGAATCAGCACGGCCGGCGTAACCTCGAACGGCAGCCCGTAAAATTCCTGGCTGCCGATAATGTACTGCGCCGGCTCACCCGCAGCCTTGCGCGTGACGGCGTCCTCCCAGCGGCTACGCAGCTCGCTGGGGAACGGCTCCGGCTGCATCATGTAATACTGGGCGCCATAGACGCCCAGTACATGCTCCAGCAGCAGCCGTGCATTGTTTTGCGGCTCGTACACGCCGCACTTCTCCAAAAAAGAGGAAGCCTCTACGAAGGCTTCCCGGCAACTCTGCTCCGGCGTCATTACAAACGGTCCGCCCGTCACAGATTATTCTCCTCTGTCCATCATCTCGGTCTGCTGAGCAATTGTCAGTGCAGACAAGATATCTTCAATCTCACCGTTCATGATTTGATCCAGCTTGTGCATGGTCAGACCGATGCGGTGATCGGTTACACGGCTTTGCGGGAAGTTGTACGTACGAATCCGCTCACTGCGGTCACCCGTTCCCACTTTGCTTTTGCGCTCCACGGAGATTTTCGCTTCTTCTTCCATCCGTTTCATATCAAAGATACGTGTACGCAGAACTTGCAACGCTTTTTCTTTGTTGGAGTTCTGGGATTTCCCATCCTGACACGTCGCTACGATACCTGTTGGTACGTGAGTTACCCGTACTGCCGATTTCGTTGTGTTAACCGATTGTCCACCGGCACCACTGGAACAGAACGTATCCACACGAATGTCTTTATCGTGAATTTCGATATCAAAATCTTCCGCTTCCGGCATTACCGCAACGGTTGAAGTCGATGTATGAATCCGTCCGCCGGATTCCGTTGTCGGGATACGTTGTACACGGTGTGCTCCGCTCTCGTATTTCATTTTGCTGTAGGCGCCGCGGCCGTTGATCATGAATACAACCTCTTTGAATCCACCGAGGTCATTCGTGTTCACATCCATCAGCTCGACTTTCCAGCCTTGTGCATCCGCATAACGGGTATACATCCGGTACAGATCCGCCGCAAACAATGCCGCTTCATCTCCACCAGCCGCGCCGCGAATTTCCACAATAACGTTTTTGTCGTCATTCGGATCTTTCGGCAACATCAGTACACGAATCAGATCATCCAGTTCTTTCTGGCGAGCGGACAATTCTTCAATCTCCATTTTGACCATCTCGCGCATCTCGTCATCCAGCTTCTCGCCTTGCATTTCCTTCGCCGCTTCCAAATCCTCGCTTACCTGTTTGTACTCATTGTACGCATCGTATGTCGGCTGAAGATCGGATTGCTCCTTCGAATATTCACGCAGCTTTTTGTTATCGCTAGCTACATCCGGGTCACACAAAAGCTCGCTCAGCTTGTCATAACGATCGGCCAATGCCTGCAATTTATCCAACATGTATAGTCACCTCACGTTTTTATTTTGTCTTTGCACATGCCGTCTTTCATAACGAACCAACATGCACACTTGCTGTATATATCTATCATTCAAAATTCCACAAACCACAGGATTCTTCCGAATCCCCTGACCGCAGCATCTCATTCGAATTCTGAGTTATATGATCGACGTATAACCTCGCTACAACGTCATCAAATCCTTTACTTTTAAAGTGATATAAAGAAGTCGCCTACCTCCTGAAAACCGCCGCCTCATCTTATCGATTACAACGAATAGTTAATCAAGGGTATACGACTCTTAATTATAGCATATGCTTATGCTTCTGAACAGCAACAGTTCATGGTGTAAACATGATTTTTTACGTAAAACCACGATCCACCAAAATTCATGCTTTCGCCTTCATCTTCCCTGGAAACACTCTTCACTTATTCGCGGCGCTAAAGCAATCCATCCTCCAACTGCTCCAGCACAACACTCCACCAGGTTTCTTCATGAAGCACACTTACAGGGTCTTTCTCTGTATAAAATAAACGAAGTTGCTTCACCGCTTCATCTCTTCCGGATTGCTCTTTTTTCTGCAAATGAGGTTTAATCTCTCCACGGCGGAACGCCTCCAGCTTCGCCTGCACTTGCTCCAGTGTCATGACACTCGGCTCATTCGTTTGGGAATGATCCTGTACAATTTCCCTGTACCTTCTTAGAAACGTTAGAAACAGGTGGATACTGCTGTTCATTACATCATAATCTCTGCTCTGCACATCGACTCTATACAATATGCCCGTTCCAGCTTCTAATCCGAGAATCGCTGTCTCCTCATCCCATTCATAACCAATGGGTAAGAGCGTTTTGAGTACATCCCATGTGCTCATCAACCCCATATCCGGCATCGGATTAAAGCTGATCCCAAGGATATCCTCACCATCCAACGTAAGCTGTGGCAAGCCAGAATGAAGCAATAACTGCTGCGTTTCTTCGGATAAATCAGCCTTTCCTACAAGCAGAGGATTATATCGAATATACCGAGACGTTATATCCACTCTTGCCACCTCCTGCAAAGGTACTTCTTTTCTTTTATTATATCCATCATGGGTAAACAATCCAGTGAAAACGTCATCAAACTTGCATAAACTGACCTGTCGTTTCGGAGTAAAATGAAAACAAAAACAGCACTATTCCCCCGCGAAAGAGCGTAGTGCTGTTCTTTATTTTAACCGGTAAGCCTATGAGGGCTGACCCGTCTTTAATCAATTTTTTTAAGATTACACGTTGAAACGGAAGTGCATCACGTCGCCGTCATTCACCACGTACTCTTTGCCTTCCAGACGCAGTTGACCGCGTTCTTTGGCGCCGTTCATGGAACCTGCTGCTACCAGATCGTCATATGAAACAACCTCTGCACGGATGAATCCGCGTTCGAAGTCGGTGTGGATAACACCCGCTGCGCCAGGCGCTTTCGTTCCTTTACGGATGGTCCATGCACGAACCTCTTGTACACCCGCCGTAAAGTACGTGTACAGGCCGAGCAATTTATAAGCCGCTTTGATAAGCAAGTTCAGACCGGAATCCTCGATCCCGAGCTCTTCCAGGAACATTTGTTTATCTTCGCCTTCCAGTTCGGAGATTTCTTCCTCCACTTTTGCACTGATCGGCACCACTTCTGCATTTTCAGCAGCTGCGAACTCACGTACCTTTTGCACATATGCATTGTTCGCTACATCACCGATTTCGTCTTCAGCCACATTGGCCGCATACAGAACGGGTTTCAGCGTAAGCAAGTGCAAGTCACGTACAATCAGACGCTCTTCGTCTGTCAGCTCCATGCTACGTGCAGGCTTGTCTTCATAAAGGACCGCTTTGACTTTCTCCAATACTTCCACTTCTTGAGCAGCCGTTTTGTTGCCACCCTTCATGTTTTTCTTGGAACGGTCGATTTTTTTCTCAACACTCTCGATGTCCGCCAGGATCAACTCCAGGTTAATCGTCTGAATGTCACTTACAGGATCAATCTTGCCATCGACGTGAGTGATGTTCTCGTCTACGAAACAACGAACAACGTGCACAATCGCATCCACTTCACGAATGTGTGCAAGGAACTTGTTACCCAGGCCTTCACCTTTGGAAGCTCCGCGTACCAGACCTGCGATATCAACAAACTCAAATGCGGTAGGCACTGTTTTTTTCGGTACAACGAGTTCTGTCAATTTGTCCAAACGCTCGTCCGGTACTTCAACGATCCCCACGTTCGGGTCGATCGTACAAAACGGATAGTTTGCAGACTCGGCACCTGCTTGTGTAATTGCATTAAACAATGTAGATTTACCAACGTTCGGCAAACCAACGATTCCTGCTTTCAAAGCCATGTATATGACAACTCCTCATTCATTACTTGTTCGGTATGGATAATCCTATCCATTATATATGACAAACCCCAAGGCATCAAGGAACTTCGCCGATTCACCCGCAGCCATCTCCATCTTCAAATCCCTGGTTCCTGCTAGCCTTTGATTTCCTTGTACATCGTCAAGTCCGTCACTTCATAGCCCATCTTGCGATACAGGCTGCTTGCCCGCTCATTATGTCCAAACACATGCAGCCCGATGCGATCCACCCCAAGACTTCGCGCGGTCTTTTCGAGTGCATCCATCGTTTCTGTGCCGTATCCTTTGCCGCGATACGCTTCTTCCACCACGATATCCAGCAGAAAAGCTTCTTTCCCCCGGCGATTCTCCGTAATATTAAACCAGAGGTATCCGACAATGCCGTCCACCGGATGCATCAGATTAAACACATATGCCCCTGGCGTCTCTAATCCTTCCGGCAGATAACGCTCATACGATTCCTCTGCCCGTTGTAGCGCTTCTTCTGGCGCCCACGTTCCTGCTTCTACTTTTTCCTGTGCAAAATCTTCAATTGAACGTCTGCGAAAACTCGAAAATTGTTCCGTATTCATGGGGGACAGTTCCATGTTATTCCCTCCTGATCTAGTTGTGATCACTTGAGTGTGATTGTTACGATGGCCTACGTATGAACTTTATGTACAGTCTAGTACACTTACAAATCAGCACCTCTTCAAGTACCTCATTACATGAACCACATTAAATGAACCTTATTCCAAGCGCTTCAACTTCTTATGTTGAGCATTCATCCTAATCGACTTTACACGTTTCCACGCATTTATATTATTGCTCTGCTCGTTCTCCTTCATATTGTACCTTATTCATTGAACATACACTGTAAAATAATGCTCCTGCACCAACTTTTGCATGCATCCCTGCGTTTATATCTTTAATACGAGACACCCGTATACAACAATCGAATAGAAAGGACGGTTTAACCATGCACACCAGACCACGTCGTCCCTTTTCCAAAATAAAACTAATGATTGCCCTTGGCCTGTTCCTTGCACTGGGTACCATTGTAGTGATGAGTCTTCTAAATGCCATGGATCCGTTCCGCAAACTCAGAATTACGATTGATAATCAGTCAGACTATGACATTACTCAGATTAAGACAGGCATAACCCATTTGAATCAACCCGTTCTCGATGCGAGTACAGCAGATAAAACAGAAGATTCCGATCTGCTCTATACCTTTAGCGAAGAAATCGTTAGCAGGGAAAAAATAAAGTATACTCCAAAATTGCATTTTTTAGGCGAAAGTTCCGTCTACGTCATACTTAAGGACAGTCGCGGCAAAACCTATACAAAAACAGCCTGTGGATATACAGAATCTGTGTCAGGAACTTCCCTCATCACGATAACTAACGAGAATATCACTGTGAAGGAAAATTGTACTTAAATTGAATGTTTCTCTTTTTACACATCCACTTATGTTAAAATAGAAGGGCGAGCGACCGGCCAAAGTTTCTCGCCCAGAGGTCGATGGATTACTCCATCGGCTTTATCCTTTTAACATAATTGTACATATTAATAAGTTCATCCAGCACCATAGATTGGTGGATCACCTGAGGGTGAAGAAGCTCGCCGTACTCTGTTTTTAATTTGATGGAGTCTCTCCCTCGCTTCCTCGATCCGCAGTTTGAGTTCGTCACGATCCATAACACCCCTCCCTGCTGTATCATTTTAGAACATCCTGCTAATTAACATAAATTCAAATAAACTCCAACAGGGAATATTTTAATTTTTAAATAATATGAAGTTCCAAACTACAGATGGAACACAAAAAACCCCCTTCGCAGTAGAGAAATTACTTCTACTCAGGGAGTTGCTTAGAAGAATTATCACTCAAGACACTTGCAAACTAACCTCCAAGACCATGACAATTGGTTGTCATTCGGGTATCTGGTTGATTTTCAGTACCTTCTTTTACTGGAGTTGGAACAGCTAGTATAATGAGAAACATATAACATCATTTTCGAAAATCATCATTAGGAAAATGTTTAACTTCCCATCCCGTGACCATTCGTTGTTATAATTACAGGAGGTTGTTTCTCAATAGGAACAACTGGAGTAATAGGAATGAATCCTCCTACGGTGATACTACATAAAACAATAATTGCTGCCAGCTTTGTTTTCATGTTCAGACCTCCTGAATTAATTGACTGTATTGCAGTTTAACTTCTTCAACTGCATAACTCCTGAATTTCTCAAACTCCTTTATACAGTCCAAAATTCCATCTTTATTTCTGATTCTGATTGCAAAATCCAACCCATTCAGAATTGCCCCAAAGCCTTTAATGTATCTTTCTCGCATTAAATAGTATTTCCCTAGATTGATTAGCAAAGCTCCGTACTGATCACTTGTATATTGCTCACTGATTTTTCCTATACGGCTATTCTGTTCTTGATACGTTGTATAAGACTCATACTGGTCGAGAACAAGATCAACGTTAATATCAAAACGGTTTGCTGCACTTACTATTGCGCATAGAGCGGGGAAAATCTCTTTCTCTTTTTTGGAGATATAATTCAGATAATCTTGTACGACCTCTGTCTTACCAGACATCAATTCATACAGGTAACGATTCCCCTCTGCCCACTCCTCGAATTGGCGGATAACAACAATCTCCTCTTCTTTAGGCCTGGTTACCCAACTAACATCAGCATAGGCAGAAATAAATTGGATTCCTTCTCTGTATTCTTCATAAAAAAAACAAGCTTCTCCTAAAGCCAAGTCAGCATAAAGCACGTAAAATAGCACCTGTTTTTTGGATCTATGTTCCACAACTTTCGCATTCTTATTAAGCTCATACTGTATCATTGCTTTTATTTTTAATTGCTCAGCAAATATCCTAACCTTATCCCATCGACGCAAGGATGCATATACATTAATCAGATCATTTAATCCATCAAGTTGATAAGGCTCGTCTAAACGATCCACAAAAAATTCAAACTGTGTGGCAAGTGCTAGGTTACTCATCTGATCTTTGGAAAGTCCAATCGTAAACAACCGATACTGACTTAGCGCCAACCGTTCCGAATGTTGCATCTTCTCACTCTCAGCTACAGAACGATAGAGAGGTCTAGCTGCTATCAGCCTCCCTTCATGATATAACTGCTCTGCCAACTCAAATAAGAGAGGAGCATAAGACAGATTATCCATAATTAGGTTAACAGCTTCTTCCATATATTTAACCTTATCAAGTTCCGCACAACGATACAAAAACGGTCTCAACCTTCGCCAATCCGGACTTGAATGCACAAAACATTCTTGTATGTATAAATCGTAAAAATAACCTTCCTCCAGCCCCATGCCTTCCGTAATCCGATCTAGTTGTTGCATACCAATAGGGCGGCTCCCATTCAACGTCCCGCTTAACGTACCAGAATTAACACCTGAAATTTCTGAAAATTGATTAAGAGTCATATGATTTGTTTTCAAATAAATTTCTAAATGTTCACGTATTGTGGTATTTGAGTTCAACGGGAACACCACCTTCCAATCAATAATTAGGCAACGGTCAATAAAATCATACTATAGGATGGTGTTAATTAGCAATATTTTACTTGTAAATATTTTACTAAAATTATCTTAACACCTAGAATACAGGCTTAATACCTTTAGGATGTAAGGAAAGTTTAACAAAACTAATTCTATTGGTAAAAAATTTCTGACAAACTAAAATGAACAAATTGTATGTTTTTTTCAATTTAACGAATAGACCATATCCATATATCCCCATATTTAGTTTAATGATTAGAGTTGCGAAAATTGATTTACTAAATAAATAAGTTTCAAAATTTCTTTTAGCTACTTATACGGGTGAAAGTTTATCTACATTTATAAGCAAAAGATCCGTTCAATTCACATGAACGGATCTTTTTAGGAAAACTTACATTCTGCTAGTCAAAACTACGTCATCTAATTGAATTCCTCAGTTACAAAAACTAAGGGCTTTTTTTAAGATATCTTCCCAATGCAAAACCTGCTACTCCGCAAGCATAAGCACAGACTATGCTTATTACAGCAAACATCACATTAGACGGAAGATTCAAGACGTATCTTAGTCCATAAACAGGTCCCGCCCAAAGGATAGATCCGGGAATAAAAAGTAAGGCTACGTCCAAATAATAACCAGCAAGGAGTAAAATTACACCCGTTAACCAAAACAAAGTAGATCTCAACACAAATTCGTTACCCTTGCTCTTAAAACCCAGAACAAACCATGCAAGAAGGAATAACAAAGAAGCTACGGCGTGAACTAAGTGAGGGGGGTGTCCTTTTAAATAAAAACTAAAATTAATGATAGTGAAGGGCACTGCAATTAAGATCATAATCAACACTTGTTTGTATTTACTCATTATATTGCTGTAAGGTAATTAACTTGTTTTTTGGGTGTGATAAGAGTTCCACTATGCTGATCCCTGATCCAAATATCGTTCTTGGTGACATCCCATTGCGTGTCATTACCAAATACTCTATACCCGTACCATTCGTAGATATACTCGACAACTCCATCACATCGCATAGAGCTCACCTCATCATATTTGACATAAGTGCTGGCATTATTATTATTATAATATACCTGATAAGCCAAATTATAAGATATATCCTGTGTACGCAAATTTCTGCCCATTGCTACAAATAGATCTCTTTGGGATGATGATGGAGCATTATTAGGTCTATATGTTCCTTTGAAAGTATTACCATCGATAAAATTATTCCAAGAGTCCCATTGTACACTTTTCCCTGTTCCTGGAGCATGTAAAATAGGAAGACCATAGTTTGATGCCGGTTCATCCCATAAACCTGCATGCCAATCGAATCCGAAAAACACTCCATCTCTATATGCAGCATACCCTTGATTTCCAGTCGCTGCATCCGCTGTCCTAACTCCCGTATACGTTGTTCCTAAAAATACTAGAGCCATTAGAATCAGAGATAACTTTTTGTAAATGGATTTCATATTTAAATAACCTCCCTTACTTATTTTTATTTATCCCACTTATGATTTGCACTAATACCTTCTTCCTTGGCCAAAACAATAACTTTATCAATGCGTTTCTTTAATTCGACATCGCCGATGTGGGGAATTAATTCGGTTAGAGGTTCAACCAAGTCTGTAATGGGCAAAATCTCCAAAGCTGAAACTACTATTTCTATATCCTCTTTTGTGGGATTTTCAGTAAGCATCTCTTTTAACACGATAAAATTTTGATCGATAGCAAAAGCTTTGAGTTCTTTTTCTATCAGATCACTATTTATAATTTGAGTTATGGCATTTTGGCTTCCTACCTCAGAAATTGCGAAAACTGCAGAATCTTTAAGAACCTCATCATTACTTGATTTCATGATATTAAAACTTGTTTCAATAAAACTTCCTTCAAGATTAGATGAATTTTTCTGAAGGTTAGTATGACCGGAATTATGAAGATATTTAGCTGTAGCTCTTAAAGCAGCAGAAATTCTATTCGATGATTGCTCTTGCACATTCGACAAAATGTTTTTCGAAATTTCATATGCTTCACTTACATTAATATTACTTAATCGTTTCAAACCGTTAAATGCAAGAATGTCATCATCTTGTTGAATGATTTCCTTCAATAGACCTACATCATCCGAAGTAAAATCAGTCGTAGCAACAATTCTAGATTTCACTTGGCTATTAATCTCATCTTGAAGAAGAATTTGTTTCAGTTCTTCCCCACCTTTATTTCCTTCATGCTTAAGTACATAAAGATCTACCAATGCTTCACGGGTGATTACTGATTTTGTATCATCGGAAACAACTTTCAAAATATCTTTATCAGGGATCTGATCTTTCCTTTCAAAAAGTTCCGACACAAATGGGATGAGGGTATTGATATCATTAGCCCCAGCATTACTGTTTTTAGCAAACGTTGAAGGATTACCTACAGTAGCAGCCACACTTTCTATTTCATTAATCAATTGTTCAACACTTAACTTCTTAATGTTATTTTGCAAAACCACTTCATCCCCCGATAAATGTTTCTGTAGAACATTATTCAGGTTTGCTCCAGCTATTCCTACAGACAAGAAAAGCGCGAGACAAGCAGAAGTCCCAATTAACACCAACTTCTTCTTATTCATGTTTACAATCACTCCTCTAATAATATTTAGAATACTGCACCGCTTTAATCCTACAAAATAGTCCATGACCTAATTTTATAATCATGTCGCAGGAAACGATTGCAGATTCCCCACGTCGACAACAGTCTATAATTATAACAACCCTCCGTTTCTTCTAACTTCATGTTAGTTAACTGTGTTTCTATATATGTAGACTCCCTTTCAAACCTATATCTAACGATTTTTATTCATAAATTCCATAATTATTCATTTTATTATTGTAATTACTTACAATTAATCCATATATAATATAAAATAAAAAGGTGCCTCTCCTTATTGAGAAGAATAAAAAGAAAGGATTGAGTACTATGGATACAATTTATCTTTTCCATAAAAACTTCAACGATCTTCCTCCACCTTTACAAAATTCAGCTTATCGGTCATTTTATAATTTGGTTTTTGACGACATTACATACTTGTTAGATGGAGATCACATATTAACAGAAGATATCATTCAAGAATGTTTCATAAAAGTTATTTATAAAGTCAATAAACAAAAAATTAACAACTCTACAGCGTGGTTAAGAAAAGTCGCTCGTAATCACACTTTCGATTACTTAAAAAAAAATTATATTGACCGGCAGGCTAGTAACATTACCAAAGTTTCTGAAAAAAAATTTTCTCATACTGTTCAACAAATCAGCATTGAAGGTGAAGTTGAAGAAAAACAAAGAGACAAATTATTACAAGAGAGTATCGCAGAATTAAAACCAGACTATCAAACAGTCATTACTCTTTTTTACATTGAAGAACTATCTCACAAGGAGATCTCAGTTTTGCTTGGTCTTTCAGAGTGTGCTGTCAGTCAAAAACTAGCTCGTGCACGAAAAAAGCTTTTTCAGCATTTCAACAGAAAATGGATTGATAAATAAAAGGCTACGGATCAGTTTTGTGTGAAAACCTATATCGATTCTAAATATCCATTCTGAGAACTACGAACAGGACGATGGATTCTAACAGTGAGTTACCCACCATGAAATTTGAACGTTTGGAACGCTGTCCAAATATATATTTAAACTACTTCAATTCCTTGAATCTCAAGAAGTTACGCATGTCGCTGTAGAGAACACAGGTATCTATTGGAAACCTGCATATAACATAAAGACCTAACTTGATCTATGATTTGTGCTAGGGAAAAACAAAGAGGTTTGACCTAGTTACTTTAAACAATATTGTAAACACGTTGCTATCAATGACAGGAAATGATTACTCTCTTCGGACTTGCTTGTGTACGGACCAGAAGATAAATAAACTGTATTACACACGTAACAAAGAACATGAAAAGTAAACTTTAAACATAAGAAACACCCAACCCCATCTGATTAGATCCAAGATGGGGTTGGGTGTTTTTATCATTTCTATAATATGAAAAAAAATGTATGGAAGATGTTCTGCGTAGATCAAGTCAATCCACACGGAGTTCGATAAGGAAAGCAAGTGGCAAACCATGTGCGCTTAATCATTCCAATCCACGCACTCCATACAGAGTGCGACCTGCTGCAAAATCTCTCCTTAAACCGATACTGCTTAATTTCAATCCACGCACTCCATACAGAGTGCGACCAACGCTCTTTTGTCGTGTCGATATCTTTCAAACGATTTCAATCCACGCACTCCATACAGAGTGCGACGTTCCCCGCATTCATTCCAACAGCTTGCGGATGATTTCAATCCACGCACTCCATACGGAGTGCGACTTTCCCCTACGCTGCTGCTCACGTTCCTGCGCCAATTTCAATCCACGCACTCCATACGGAGTGCGACAGCGAAAATAGACGTAGTAAAGTTGTAACATCTAATTCGCATGACGTATCTTCTTCATATTATATCGAAATACCTCGCCATTTTCTTCAAAAATACACCAATATGATCATACACTGTTGCCAAAAGGTCACGAAAACATCAAAATACTGGTGCGAATCCTCCGGGAAAATCATGTGAGCTTGGGGTTCGCACCACGAAATCTCCTTCAGTAACACATTACATTCCTACATCGAACAATCATCAAGTGCCAGATGAGAGTCCACAAATTCTAACGATCACCAGCGACGCTATTTACCCCTTTTGGGTCACTTTGAGATTCTAACGATCACCAGGGAGCTTAATACTGGAAAAGCCACGTTTTTCGCCCACTTTTGCGGGATTTCGCACAAATAGCGCTTGTGGTGATCGTTAGATTCGTAAATAGCTCAAAAAGCGCAAAATAAGCTTCTGTGAGATCGTTAGAGCTTTTGGAGCGATACCGATACCGATGCTGCCAGTCCGCCGCTCACTAACCTTCGATTCACCACTCTGACTGCTCGGCATCCATGTCGCCCGACCCCAACAACATTACCGCCGCTCAACCAGACGTTCTGTCCGCTTCACCTCTGCGATGCTACCTGCGCCGATGCCGAACATAACGGTGCGTAGCTCGAATTCGACCTGCTCCAGTCGCTCGGACAGTGCTTCGTCGGAGGTGACGGCGGATTCGAGCAAGGAGCGACCAAAGCCTGCTAGGTCGGCACCGAGTGCGAGTGCTTTGGCCGCGTCCACGCCAGTGTACAGTCCGCCGCTACCGATCAGAGCCCCATCGGGGTTCAGCGCGCGCACGTCCTGGATGCATTCAGCTGTCGGAATGCCCCAATCGGCAAAAGCTTCAGCAGCCACTCGGCGTACCGGGTTATTGTTGCGATACTTCTCCACCTGTACCCAGCTTGTACCACCTGCGCCAGCCACATCGATGAAGGCTACGCCCGCTTCGTACAGTCGCTGTGCCGTCACGCCATCGATGCCAAAACCAACTTCCTTAACACCGACAGGCACGTCCAACTCACGACACAATGTCTCAATTCGCTGGTACAGACCACTGAAGTTCGTATTGCCTTCGGGCTGGAATACTTCCTGCAGCGTGTTCAGATGCAGCACAAGCAGATCCGCGCCGGCGATATCCACGGCACGCTGGAAATCAGCCGTGCTGAAGCCATAGTTCAGCTGAACCGCGCCCAGGTTCGCGATGACCGGGATGTCCGGTGCCCAGCGGCGGACATCAAATGTGCTCGCGAGTTCCGGCTGCTCCACGGCAGCCCGGATCGAGCCTACCCCGAGCGCCCAGCCTCTGGCGTTCGCTACCCTTGCAAGGCGCTCATTGATCGCGCCTGTGGTCTTGCTTCCACCCGTCATCGAACTGATGAGCAAGGGTGTACGCATTTTTTTGCCAAGGAACGAAGTGTCTAGACGCACCTCTTCAAAATCCAGCTCCGGTAACGGATGATGACGGAATGCATACTTCTCCAGTCCGCTCGTTATGCCTTCTCCTGCCACATTCTCCTCCAGACAGAGGCGCACGTGCTCCAGCTTCCGTTCTCCCGTTGCCACTTCGGGTAGCAGCCGTCTGCCGGCTCGTTCTTGTTCGTTCATGATGAGACCTCCTATGTGAGAGTGAAGTGCAGGGTAGGCTCGCCTGCGTTGTTTTGCTTCCTGCTCCCTACCCCATGCTGAGTTGCTCTGTACCTTTTGTTTCTATGTAAATGGACATACGGTGCGATGGAAAGCTCGGAAGTTCTCTATCCACTCACACATCCCGATAATCTTCCCAGTATCTGTACCCGCTCAAGTTATTTATTCGAATAACTAGATAAACCCTGTAAGGTAGCGTCCATCAATGGACAACTCCATCCAGTATACCGTTCCTCTCTAACTAATGAAAGGACACTCCAAACCCCATAATCTCAATCATTACCTTATCGGGGTTCAGAGCACCTATTTGCCTTATTGTAGTCTCGAAGCACCTATTCAGCCATGAATGAACCTTTCAGTACCTCGGTCTACCGCATAAAATGCATTGAATAACTTCATCGAGTTCCATCACATCATGTCCTCCATGCATTTGCTCTACCTCCCCAGCTCCGCTGCAAGTTGCTCCCCTACAAGCTGACCAGACAGCGTAACAATCGGGGTTCCGCCGCCAGGGTGGGTTGTGCCGCCGACGTACCAGAGTCCGTGAACATCTTTGCTCTGGTTACCTGGTCGCATGAAAGTTTGTTTCACCGAATTGGAGGAAATGCCGTAGATAGAACCTTGATGAGCAAGCGTATCTCGTTCGATATCTTGCGGTGTATAACAAATTAACACTTCCGATTGTTTCAATCCGCCAATACCACGCACCTCCAATTGTTCGAGCACGAACTCACCATATCGATATTTCTGCTCTTCCCAGTTCCATGCCTTGGACAAATACGGCGCGTTCACCAGAATGAACAGATTGCTGGCTCCTTCCGGAGCCATGCCTGCTTCGGAGTAACCGGAGTTACAGATGTATATCGTTGGATCGGAAGGCATCCTGCGATCACGGAAAATATCATCAAACTCCAGCTTATACTGCTCTGGAAAAAAGACCGTGTGATGTAATAACTGATCGTACTTTCTGCGCACTCCCGCCAGGGTTACGAATCCTGAGATGGAAGGTTCGTACTTGGCAATCCGGGCATCACTCATTCGTTTCCGATGCTCCGGCGCGAGCAGTAACCTGTTTACACTAAGCACATCTCCATTAGCCACGACCTGTTCTGCTTCCATAAAGCCCCGATCCGTATCCACGCCGATCACCTTGCCATGCCGAGTCACGATCTGATGCACTTCTACACCCGTCAGAATCCGCACGCCTTTTTCCTGCGCAAGCCGGGTCATGCCTTCAATCAGCTGATACGTTCCGCCTTTGACCCCGTAGATGCCCACCTCTGCTTCCACATGACCCATCATGGCAAAAATAGAAGGCGACAGATACGGAGATGATCCTACATACGTGGCGTACCGCCCGAACATGGCGAGTGTGTGTGGATGGCTGAAATACCTGCGTAGCAACTTATCCAGCCTGACTGTAGGCCGCACCCGAAGCAGACTGCGCAACATTTGAAGGTTGTATTTATCAGACGGATTCAGTAGCAACTTACCGAGGAAATGACGATTCGCCTCCGCATACAATGCGGCAGATTCATCCATAAACGCATCATAACGCAAGGCATCCTCCGGACTGTACACAGCAATCTGCTCTTTCATCCAGCCGCGATTTCTAGACAGATCGACCACTGTTCCATCCGCAAAAACATTACGTGTTCTAGGCTCCAGCTCGTACAACTGCACATAGTTCTCCATCACCACGCCTGCCTGATCAAAAACCGAGCGAAACGCATCCGGCATCGTAATCGTGCTCGGCCCGCGGTCAAAATGATACCCGTCCTGCTGGATCTGTTGCAACTTGCCGCCCACATGCGCCTGACGCTCCAGAATGGTTACTCGCAAGCCCGCCGTAGCAAGGCGAATCGCACAGGACAGACCGCCGAAGCCTGCCCCGATTATAATGACATCCTGTTTCAAGTTCCCGTTTGAGGCCTCCGCCCGGTGCCCGTTATCCATTTTCATCTCTTTTCCCAGCAACATTCCTGCCCCTTTACTACCTTCTCCTATACCTTGGTCTCTCTCTGTATCTTCTGAACCGTCACCATTTCCGTTCTCCTGTACACTCTGCATCAGCTATAACGCCTGCCTTTCCATACATACCCTTTACCAGATCGACCTGCCTGCCATGAGGCCAGACCAATAGCAATCACACACGCCATGCTAATTGGTTGAAAAAGAGCAAGCCACCACGGCTGACCTCCGATATGATCGGATACCCGTTTTACGGCCATGCCAAGCAATGTGCCTATGAAACCATAGAGAAATGACGTTTCACTGCCCGTTAATAGCCCTATAACCAGACCCAGCGGCGGCACAATATACATCACAAAGTACATCAGCATCGTCCCAAGCAACAGCACGTCCTTGCGTCCCATGCCTTCATACATATTTTTCTTATATCCGTTCCATACTTCTGCACCGTTCTGATACATCCGCGTACTCGTCACATCATGGACATCCGCCAGCATCACGGGATGACCGGCACGTTTCACTGCTTTGGCGAGACTCATGTCGTCCACCAGATGCCCTTGAATCGCTGCATGACCGCCGGATGCTTCATAACTTGTTCGATGAATAAGCAAAAAAGCCCCCGTAGCGGCGACAAACATCGGACTTGGCGATCTGCGTATCATAAAAATAGGCAAATGACTGATGATCGTAAACATCATCATCGGCACGACAAGCTTTTCCATCCATGTCTTCGCAACCTGATACGGGAAGCCGGTAACCAACCCGCCGCCTTGCGCACACCCGGCAGCAAGCGTCTGCCGAATGGCATCCGGCTTGACCCGAACGTCTGCATCCACGAACATAAACCAGTCACCTTGCGCTTCCTGAACCAATCGGTGACAGGCATGGGATTTCCCCATCCAACCCGCAGGTAGCTCCGTACCATGCAGCAAACGTACACGTGAATCTCGATCAGCAATCGCCTGAACCAAAGCAGCAGTTTCATCTTCGGAGCGGTCATCCAGCACAAGTACCTCCATACGAAAACCC
Organism: Paenibacillus polysaccharolyticus; assembly: GCF_023714295.1. Taxonomy (GTDB): domain Bacteria; phylum Bacillota; class Bacilli; order Paenibacillales; family Paenibacillaceae; genus Paenibacillus; species Paenibacillus polysaccharolyticus_A. The sequence goes on along the minus strand of NZ_JAMAUN010000008.1, from coordinate 113,809 downwards.
TTCGTATCGCTGGCAAGCACACTTTCCAAACATGCTTCAATATGTATTCGTTCATTTCGAGCGGGGATCAATACCGAAACAAGCTGATCGGATGGCACGATATTCACCTTACGGAATGATCGTACTTTGGGCAGGCAAGCGGCATTCCACACCGCAAAGAGCAATTGCAGTAGCAACCCTCCCACCAGACACATCCACAATATCTCAGATGCATTCATACTCTCATTCATGTTATCGGTTCACCCGCTTTCGTGCCGCATCGTATTTTTCACTAGTGGAGCGTATTCCCCGAATCAGAGGCTGTGCATCTGGCAGACTTCCTTGTCCAAGCCGAATTAACGTTGCTCTATGATCATTCAGTTCTTGCTCCAGCACACATCCCAGCCGATGAGCAATCTCTTCACTCTTCCATGCTTTCCAATCTTCCACGATCGGCGGGCCAGCCTTCATTGAAATTTCAGGCAGGTCATGCTGAACCATGCCATGACATAAGGTGACTGGCACGGCAATAGCCTGTGGAAAACGACGAAGCACGAGTCCAATGCCCGGACGAAACTGAATCGGCCGCGCCTCCTGATGCAGAATTTCACCCTGCGGGAATATCCAGACCCTTTTGCCAGAAGCCAGCAACTCATTCGTATATTGCAACGATGTCCGCACACCCGATGCACTGTCCTTGTTGATTGAATACGCTCCGAGTTTGCGAAAAAAAGTATACTGCCGAAGCTGCCGCTCCTCCATCATCACATAATGGTCCCCGCGCGAAGTTTGCTTCGCGGCATGATACAGCAGCAGTCCATCCCACCATGAGCTGTGGTTCATAAAATAGACAATAGGCTGATCCGGCGCTATAGGCAACACTCCATCCAAGCCCCTACGATCTACGATTTGTGGATCGAGCGAACCCGAGAGCGTAAACGAACGAAAACGTCTACGCAACAAATAATAATGGTTGTACAGCGAGAAGACTCGGTCAAACGCTTTGGACTTTACGGCGCGAATCATACAGCCAGCTCCCCTCGGCAAGTAGCACACCTGCGATGGCAATGATGAAACTGCCTGTTATGCCTTCTTTTAGCGCAAGCAGGCCGAACAGAAGGATAAACAGTTCATACAACCATTTTGCCCGGAGCAGGGAACGTCGGTCCTTCGGCATGGCCGGCAAAAAGAGAGACAGAAATGCTCCCATAATGAACCAACTGATGTAGTTTGTCCACGGAACACCGTAGAACCCGCCTGGAGCCTGCCATTCCCAAAATCCCCTTGCATGAGCGACAGGGTCAAGAACAAAATCCAGCACAATTGCCCAAAATCCCGTTTTGAGGGCTCGCACCAACTTCCCACCCCAGGTCGATCCACCGCCGCTAATCAGCGCCGAGTTGCCAACGACTGCGATCCAGGCGAATCCAAGTGTTACCGGTACACTGAACAGATGGATGCCAAAGAAGTCGGAATAGGCATACTCGCCAAAAGGCCAGTGTGTATGTACACCGATCCATTCCACACCCATACCGCCCAGCCAGATGATAAAGGACGATATCCAGAGGCCGGGCCGTAGCCACTTGACTGACTGGTCGGACAGGTCAGATCGGCGATGTTGTTGATATATAAGGTCAAGCACATACAGCGCGTAGAATACAAGAAATAGCCCATTAGAGAAGGATAACGCTTCAGGCACACCAATCGTAAGCATGAGGATGGCACCAATGGCGTACCATACCCAGTACACCCACTGAACCATCAGGATACCGCCGTTCGGGAAGCTTGATAGGCCAGCATCGGATACCGTTTCACAATCGCGCCCAGCATCTCCAGTTTCAATTCATCGCTGACATACGCTCGTTTCGTGTACACATCGTAGTCGTTACGCTCCACGGCGTGCAGGATCGTTGAATAGAAGGCCGCGGCTAACTCAATCGAAAAAGCACTCTCAACCGGATAGGTGTCCAGACGATCCATGCCGATCCGGAACCAGTTCAGCGCTGCCGCTTTCAGATCCTGAATGATGGCGATAAATCGTTCATCCACAATACCGTCTTCCCAGTCCTGCTCGGAGTAACCGTGTCTCTCCATGATCTCCAGTGGAACATAACGGCGCATTCTGGCGCGGTCTTCACCCACATCCCGAATAATATTCACAATCTGCATGCCTTTGCCCAGTGCGATACCATTCATCGCTACTTCCGCACCGTTATCATTACGGAGCACAGGCAGCAGCATCTCGCCTACGGTTCCGGCAACCAGATAACAATAGTGTTCCAGCTCTTCCAGCGTTGTATAATGGGTCACTTCCAGATCGGTCAGTTGTCCTTCCATCTGACGGAAAAATGGGCCTTTGTCCAAGTGAGGGAAGCTGCTAAACAGCCATCTCAGTGCCGGCCAGATAAAATGTCCCTCCGCTTCTTCGAGGTTTTCAAATAAATCATGAATCTCATGGATCGTATACGTTGATTGCTCCGGCTCATCCACACTGTCATCAATCATGCGGCAAAACGCATAGATGACATATACCGCCTCGCGGCGGGGACTGGGCAGGCCCTTAAACGCCTGATAAAAAGACGAGGAGCCCTTCTGCATCAACTCTTCACACCTGCTTAAAATTGCTTCGTTCATTTCCCCATCTCCTTCATGAGTTGATTGACAGCCATCCTAGCGCCTTGCATGACAATGGGCACGCCGCCTCCTGGATGTACCGATGCTCCGGCAGCATATAAACCTTGTATCTTCGAAAACGGCTTGGGCTGCGGTCGATACACACCCGACTGAAACAGGACAGGTGCAATGCCAAAGCTTCCTCCACCGTATAAGCCATCACGCGCGGCGTCAGCAGGTGTACGTACTTTTTTCCATTGCAATGCTGCACGGAGTCCCGGGAATCCTCGTTCTTCTGCTTCTTCCAGCACACGTTCTGCCAGCGCTTCACTCTCCTGTTCCCAGTTCACGCCTTCTGCGTCCGGTACCGGAATGAGGAAATACAGTACACTCTTCCCTGAAGGTGCAGCGGTCTCGTCCACTGCAGCCGGATTGAAGACGTAAAACGATGGCTTCGCGGGAATGCGGCGCTCGTTGAAAACTTGGCGCAAGCTACCATCCAGGCTTGGTGGCAAGAAAAACTGATGCGTTGTGGCATCCTCCCACCTTTTATCTACTCCGGCGTAAATCAGCACACATCCCGATGAAGGGCGATACGGCTTACGTTTCACGGGTGCTTCCGGTACCTGCTTCATCAGCCCGCTCAAATTCGGAAAATCTCCGTTATAGATTACGGCATCCACATTTTCAGCACCATCAGCCGTTTCAATCCCCTCGCATATTCCATTGCGGATCTCCAGTCCAGTGACTTCCGTGTTCAGCTTGATCTTCCCGCCGCGAGAGAGCAATTCCTGCTCCAGAATAGCGGGCAGAGCCGCGTAACCGCCCTTCACCATCCAGATGCCATATTCGTGCTCGGCGTAAGGAAGCAATGAATAAATCCCAGGTGTACCAAAGGGCGATCCACCGATATACAAGCTTTGCAGCGAATACGCATCGAGCAATTCTTCATGTTCAAAATAATCCCCAACGGCCTTCCGCACACTCTTGTGTGCACGCAGCTTGCCCATAAGCGACATGAGCGAAGGGGTGAAGAAGTCCCTTTTGCGCGGAAACATCTGTTCCAGAAACGCTGCCCGGCCTGCGGGGAACAACGTGTCCATATCCTTCATAAACCTGTTGAATCCTCGGCCTTCTCCCGGGAACAACCGTTCAATCTCGGCGGTCTGCTCTGCCCGGTCTGTCTTCTTGGTCATGACACGTCCGCTGTGATAATGCACCCGGTATAACGGGTCACAGCGTAGCAGCTCGACTTTGGAGCGATCCACACCGGCCTCTTCCAAAATGCCAAGCAACATCTCGGGCAGGAGGACAATGGTTGGCCCCTGATCGATCCGGTATTCCCCTTCCTGTTCAAAAGCTATCCGTCCGCCTACGCGAGAGCCTCGCTCGTACACGGTAACATCCCATCCCTGACGGTTCAGCAGCAACGCTGAGGTAAGCCCTCCAATCCCGGCACCTACAACAGCTGCCCGCTTCATGATTGTCCTCCGGCTTGGGCAGTCTTCACGTAGGAGGATGGCTTGGTACGTCTTCGTGCATCCTCTTCCTGAATCAATCTGACACTGATTCGCGCCGATTCAAAGATTGTCGGCAAGCCGCTACCCGGGTGCGTACCTCCACCCACCAGCCAAACGCGTTCCAATTCCTCAAACTGATTATGCGGTCTCAGATACATCATCTGGCCCAGATTATGTGCCATATTAAACGTTGCCCCCTGGTATACATCCAGCTCATTTTGCCAATCCAGCGGGGTAAACAGTTTACACTCTTCAATCCGGTCGCGGAGATCTGCCAGCTCAGGAATTAATTCGAGTCGCTTCAACATGTCTTCCTGCACCTTCGCTCGTTCAACCTCCCAGTTGATGTCTCCTGTAAGGTTCGGTGTCGGCATCAGCACATAAAGTGCAGATTTTCCTGCCGGAGCGAGTGTCGGATCGAGCCTGGATGGGTTATGAACATATAGAGACGGGTCTGCCGATAAAATTTTGTGCTTGGTAATTTCGTCTACATTCACCCGGTAATCTTCCGGAAAATAAATCGAGTGATGTGGCAGGTCGATCTCACCATCTACACCGAGATACAACATGGCTGTGGAACAAGAATATTTTTTCTGTTTCATTTTTTCGGGTGTATATTTTTTAAGTACGCCAGGTTCGAACAGATGGTTCACTGCATGGGCAAAATCGGCATTGAGCACGACATGGTCTGCTTCGATCCGTTCGCCGTTCTCAAGCAGTACACCCTCGGCGCGACCATTGCGAACAATAACCTGTTTCACCGGTGTAAGGGTGTGAATGCGTCCGCCATTCTCTTCAACGACATCCGCCATCGCCTGAAATACCCGATTCACGCCGCCGATCGGATGAAACAGTCCATATTGGTGTTCGATGAACGACAAGATCGTAAATGTTCCTGGACAATCCCATGCGGACATCCCCAAATATTTGGACTGGAATGTAAACGCCCAGCGCAGGCGTTCGTCGGTAAAGTACCGGGAAAGAATGCCGTAAACCGTATTATTTATATCAAGTTTAGGTAGAGCCGTAATCGCATCTTTACGTAAATAATCGGTGAGTTTCCCAAACGGACGGCGGAGCAGTGGCATCACTTTGCCAAACTTCACTTCTTCGTCCCGCATGTACCGGAGGTAATTCTCTTCATTGCCAGGGAACAGCTCTTTGATCTGCGCTGCTGTATCCTCCCGATTGCGTGAAGGCGTGAACACCTTATCTCCAAAGTTCAAAGCGTACAGCGGGGTCAGTTCTTTCATATCTACATAATCCGAGAGCTTGCGTCCGACCACATCAAACATCTCTTCAATCAACTGAGGCATCATCAAAAAGGTAGCCCCGCGGTCAAACTTATATTCACCAAGCTCCAGACGGGAAGATCGTCCGCCAATGGCTGGCTGTTTCTCGTATACATCAACCTCATATCCCTGACCGGACAGTAACATGGCTGCTGCGAGCCCACCCGGGCCTGCGCCAATGACGGCTGCACGTTTGCGTTGTTGATTCGGTATCATGCCACTCACCTTTCTATGTAGGACTATCTCTAGTTCTCAAGCCCCTAAACTATTATTAAACCGCAATGAAATACTTTAATCGGGTAAACTCAAAAAACATTATACAAATCGTGTACAAATATTATACGACAAGTAAAACATAAAATGACCCGCGGGTCAAATTAATTGTTTTTTACACGTTAAAGATCTATATAATCCATAAAAAAACATCCCTTGATCGCTGGATCAAAGGATGTCCTATATGAATCTATTCCATCAACATTCGCCTTATGTTCAATTGTTATCCTCTCACTTGTTAGGCACCTGGTGGCCGATCCGTAAAATACTCCCGTTCAATCCAGGACTGCCAGTCTGCCGAATCTTCAGGCATAATCCATTCCGGGTGACGAGCGTGCTTCGCACGTTCAAACCCTTTGCCGCCCAGCACAAAACGGATATGAGGGAACTCGTCCCGAATTCGGTCAATCAGCTGATCACAAGGTTCCACAAGTCCGGGGCTCGTAATCGAAAGACAGACCAGTTTGATTTTCTGCTCGCGGAGAATCGGAAATACCCCTTCTTCCGGCGTATTGGCCCCAAGATACAGGACTTCCGCTCCATTTTTGCGCATAAATAAAGAGAACAACAATAAACCAACCTGATGATGCTCCCCTTCCGGGCAGAGAGCAAGAACTTTGGGCAGATGCGGATAGATCGGGAACAGATGGAAAAACTGATAAAAGCGCTGAGAGATCAATTGCGTCATGAAATGCTCCTGCGCTACCGTCGCACGTCCTGCTTCCCATGCGTCTCCAACCCGAACCAGGATCGGTACGAGTACATGGTAGAACATGCTGTCATATCCGTACATCGTGAAACCAAAATCAATCAAACCGTTGGCACGCTCGCCCTGAAAATGATAGAGGGAATCATAGATCTGATCGGCCATCTGTGCATGAGCTTCTTCCATCACGGGTACTGGGGGCACCATCGGCGCAGGTGAAGAAAAATCAGGCCTTTTAGCTTTCCTGATCTTCAACATACGTACAGCCTCGGAGATATTGGCCTGATGCTGATCAATCTGCTCCTTTAGCCAGCGCAGATCCGCTACATTCTCTTCCGTGTACATGCGATAACCCGACTCTGTCCGCTCAGGGGTAACCGCATCATAACGATTTTCCCAAGCCCGGAGCGTGACCGCCTGAATGCCCAGCATGGCAGCGACTTGTTTGATGGAATACACGTGATTACCTACTTTCTCTCCATAAACGTTCTACAAAAATAATACGTTCATTATACACAACGACCCTACAGCTGTCGATTCATCCAATCCAAATTGCATGATTCGCCTGTAAAAATCTCATGATTCCCATACAACACCCGAATTCTGCCTCCTGCGTCAACATCGCTACACCTGTGGTAATAAACGTCAGCAAGTACAGAAAGGGGGAGTCCAACATTGTTCCCATTGCGCCGCCATACCTCTGACCGCAAATCTTCCCGCGGCAAATTCCCATACATACGCACAGCAATTGCACTACTTATCCTATGGTTTATTGCTGTTATGCTCTATCAGACCTATAAACCGCTACCACCAGGCATCTCTTATGAAAGTCAAGAATATCGGGTGAAGAATGTCGAGTTCCTTCATGACCTCACGTACCCTTCTGCCGACGGACAGATGCAGCATGAACAGCAGATTTTTCAGCGGATGAAACAGGTGGTTGAGGACGCCGAGCAGTTTGTTCTGGTCGATATGTTTCTATTCAACAACTATCAGCACAAGGGACAGAACTTTCCACCTGTCAGTCAGGAGTTTACGGATGCACTCGTAGGCAAAAAAATGCAACATCCCGACATGGACATCTGGTTTATTACCGATGAAGTGAATACCAATTACAACTCCGCTCCCAATCCGCTGCTGGAACAGATGAAACAAGCTGATATTCATGTTGTCGTGACAAATGATGATCTTCTGCGCGATTCTACACCGATATATTCTGCGGTCTGGCGTACGTTCTTCCAGTGGTTTGGTCAGTCCGGCAAAGGCTGGATTCCTAACCTGATGGCGACAGATGGCCCGGATGTTACATTGCGTTCCTATCTGAAATTGCTGAATGTAAAGGCCAATCACCGCAAGGTTGTTCTTAGCGAAAAAACAGCCATTGTATCATCAGGTAACATTCATGATCCTAGCGCTTATCACTCCAACATTGGCTTTGAGGTTACCGGTCCGATCATTGGAGATATCATTCAATCGGAGCAAGCTGTTGTAGATATATCGGGCGGGGGCCAGCTTCCTGTCTATGACGAAATCTCCCACACTCCGTCTTCCGAGGAAGCCGATGAAAATGATCGGCCTGTTCGCCTTCGTTATGTGACCGAAGGCAAAGTCAATGATGCCTTGCTCGATGAGCTGAGCCAGGTGGGAAAAGGGGATACCATTTGGATGGGGATGTTCTACATCGCTTCACCAAAAGTATTGGAGGCTTTACTGGATGCCTCGGAGCGAGGAACCGATATCCGGCTTGTACTTGACCCTAACGAAAACGCCTTTGGTCAGGAGAAGATCGGCATTCCTAATCGTCCTGTAGCAGCGGAATTACATGGTAAATCGAATGGCAAAATCCAGATTCGCTGGTATAACACGACCAAGGAACAGTATCATACCAAAATGATGTATATTGCCAAAGCTGCTGGAGATCATATCGTGCTCGGTGGATCAACCAACTTCACTCCCCGGAATCTGAATGACTACAATTTGGAGAATAATGTGTGGATTGCAGCTCCGGCAGACAACAAGTTTACGTTAGACGTTGCGAATTATTTCAAGCGCATTTGGACAAATGAAGATGCCGAATTCACTCTGAATCTGGAAGAGTTCCAGGAGAAGACCACCTTCCTGAAAGGCATTTTGTATAAACTGCAGCTCATTCTTGGGTTTACTACCTTCTGATGCTCTCTTTTTCAGAAAACTTTGAGGTTGCCTTGCAGGTGGCCTTTTCGCTTTTCAGACTCTTTCTGTCCTCTCCGTTTTTTGTAAATGATTCGTTCAGTCTACACAGAGACTATGGATCTCAACATAATTCAACATATCCATTTAACTCAATACATCCGTCTGTACTCTTCATGTATGCCGGGTGTATTTTCAGTTTTCTATCCTGGCTTGACAGAGGATGTAATGTGTGAAAAGATATTACCTAACGACCGTTAGGAAGGTGAGTGTGATGACTGCTTATTCCATCCGGGATGCATCCCTGTTTCATTTTGCCAGAGACGGCTATGAAGGGGCTTCGCTAAGAGCGATCGCTGATGAAGTCGGGATTAAGAAACCCTCGATATATGCGCATTTTAGCGGTAAAGAAGACTTGTTTATGCACACCCTTGAGTATGCATTTGATGAAGTACGGCGACATACCTTGGAATATTTCCGTGATCACGCCCACCTGCCACTCGAACAACGGCTGCGGGGGTTGCTGACGTGGTTTGAGCAGGAGTATCAGGATCATGCCTCTGCCAGGTTAATGCTGCGTAACTGTTATTATCCGCCGCCCGATCTGTACAGCCCAGTGATGGATCTGGTGTATCCATTCCTGGACGGTATGGAGCGTGCGCTGTCTCGGTTGTTGCAGCGAGCGATTCGCGAAGGGGATATTCCACCTATTCCTGCCGAGCAGGCCGCCATTGCTTTCATGACATTTCTCGATGGCATTACCGTTGAAATCATCTATGGGAGCTCACGCCGGTACAAGAGACGGCTCGCTGCTTCCTGGCCGGTCTTTTGGAATGGAATACACAGCTTGAATGAGAAGGCACGCTTTATCGTGCCAGAAGGAGATTGAACATCATGAACCGCAACTGGTTATATGTTTTTGTCGGAGGCATCATTGAAATTGTGTGGGTTAGCGGACTGAAACATGCCTCGAATGCTTGGGAATGGGCATTGACGGGACTCGCCATTGTCATTAGTTTCGGCCTGATTATTGCTGCGGCTAAACGACTGCCCGTGGGTACGGTCTACGCCGTGTTTACGGGGATCGGTACAGCCGGTACGGTGTTGACCGAAATGCTATTGTTTGGTGAACCGTTCCGTTTGGCTAAAATGCTGCTGATCGGACTGCTGCTCTGCGGTGTCATTGGGTTGAAACTCGTCACGGATCAGCAAGAGAAGCAGGAACCACAGGTTAAAGGAGGTGCCGTCTAATGGCTTGGCTCGCGATTGTAGGTGCAGGAATCTGTGAAATTTTTGGGGTCATCGGCATCAACGGTGCTTCCACTCGCAAGGGATGGCCTTATATTGTCCTGATGTTGGTATCGTTTGTATTCAGCTTCTCGCTGTTATCTTACGCCATGACATCTATCCCTATGGGCACGGCCTATGCCGTGTGGACAGGAATCGGTACAGTAGGAAGTACGGTGACGGGTATGCTTCTGTTTGGTGAACGAAAAGAGGCGAAACGCCTGCTGTTCATTGCAATGATTTTGGTAGCAGCGGTAGGATTGAAAATCATCACGTAATGTAATGAATATCGTGCAATATAATGGATATTATCAACTTCAGGCAGAAAGGCGACTTCACTCAGGGAGTCGTCTTTTTTGTAGGTACGATTGTTTAAGTACGTTTGTCGAGGTGCGTTTGTGGAGATACGATTGTGGAGTGCGTTCGTATACATAGGTTTGTGTAGGTTGGTTTGTGTAGGTTGGTTTGTGTAAGTACAAATTTCAGGTGAATTTTTTAAACACAACAGGTGATTTGGGATATAATGTAATCTAAGAGATAACCTTGTCATTAAGCTCATTGGAAAGAAGGGGAGTGCATTTTATGAAAAAATGGTTGGTACGTATCGGAGCATATACCGGTTATTCGTTCTTGATCGCACTTGCACTCTTCTATCTCTTTTTCTTGGGAGTAATCATTATAATCGCTGTATACGATTTTATGGGAGGAGCATAGTCTGCTCTCCCTTTATTTCACTTCACTTGCTCTTTTTTCTTAGACTCGCAATGCTATGCTTGGATTTTCATTTATTCCTTTTTTATTTTAATTTCTTTTATTGAACTGTATTATATCTTCTTTAATTTGTTCTGATTTATTTTAGTTTATATCGATTTATGTTGGTTTACTTTCTATTTGCGCTTTCCTTCGCTTTTGCCCCTATTTCGTTCTCGACTTCTCGCCTCCCTCACTTCTTTACTTTACTTTACTTTACTTTACTTTACTTTACTTACTCCTTCTTGTTTTGCTTTGTTTTGCTTGGCTTACTTCCCTCCATTCGATATTCATTCACTTTTTCTCTCTTTTCCTTTTCCGAAGTAGCGCGGTTCATGCATTTAATTTCTAACGATCACCAGTAACGCTATTTGGGCCAAATTACAGGTTTTAGATTTCTAACGATCTCAGGCGAGCTTATTTCAGGATTTTGATGCGAAAATGGACGTCTAGCTTGTGTTTTCAACAAAATAAGGTTTGTGGTGATCGTTAGAATTTCAAAAGGATGAATATTGCTCAAATAAGCTCCACTGTGATCGTTAGAATAAATTTTCGATATGTTCTCGAGTCGTCCTTAAGAGCGTTGTTGAGGTGTTGATGTGTTTTCGATGCGTCCTTTATACATTCTTCCATTCCCTCTCCAAAAAGTACAATGTACAGCTTTACGGCTTGCGTACTGTACTCTCTCAGTTCTTCTCTCGATTCATTCAGAGTTCTTTCTGGGCTCTCCTCTCGGTTCTTTTCTCAGTCCACTTTTCGGCTCTTTCACACCCCTACACCGTGCACATTTGTAATCCCTCATTCACATCGTTTATACTTAGTTTGACCACAAAGTCAATTCAAGAACTCAAGAGTTCCCAGTGAGGTGAACATACCCTTAATGAACCCGATCCATGGGATGAATGAAAAAAGAAAACTGGTCATCACCACAGCGCTCAAGCTGTTTTCCGCTAAGGGAAGCGCAGCAACCTCCATGCAGGAGATTGCCGAATTATGCGGGATGTCCAAAGGCAGCTTATATCTGATGTTCAAATCCAAAGAGGAACTGGAAGCCAGTACGCTGGAGTACTGCTTATACATTCTTCTGGACGAGATGTCCCAGATTGAACACGAGAGCAGCCTGACCTCCAGAGAACGGCTACATAAACAGATTGAGGTGCTGCTAACGCATGTTGCGGAATTGAAAGAATTTCTACGTGTCCAACTACGCAGCATGATGATGGATGATGAACAACAGCGCAAAGAGCACTGCACTCCTCAGCAAAGAGATATTGAGATACGTACATTGCATTGGTTCAAAAACAAACTGGAGGATCTATACGGCTCCGAGATCGAGCCTTATACGATTGATCTTATCCTTCTGACACATGGACTATTCCTGTCGTACGTCAAAATCTGGTTTACCGAAATGCCTTCTCTTACGGTCAATAAGATGGCTACGCATCTTTTGCAAATGATGGATTATGCAGCACAGGGCTGCCTCCAGCATCGGCCTGAACCTCTGATTCCGCTGGATCAGTGGCCTGCCTGGATTGCTGAACCCCAACTAGATGCAACCATGTTGCGGCATCCCGTCCATATTCTGAAACAGATGCAAGATATCGCATCAAGCGACCTGCCCGCCGGTCAGTCAAAAAATGATGTGCTTGAGACCATTGCCATACTGAGGCAAGAGATCATGGAATTTACGCCAAGGCGTGCCATCATTCTCGGCATGATGCGTAACCTGGAAGGGATAACTATCCTTGAACCGATGCACTCCGAGCTTCAGCACATTATGGATACCATGTATAACCGGTTTATCCAGGCTGACTCGTCACACACATAAACAGGAGAAACAGAGAGGAGAAGAAACCAACGTATGAAAGGGATTATTAACTTTTCACTGAACAACAAGTTTGCAATCTGGATTCTGACCATCATCATCTCATTCGCAGGCTTGTACAGCGGAATGACGATGAAGCAGGAGACTATTCCGAACATCAATGTACCGTTTCTGAATGTCACGGCGATTGATCCGGGTGCGGCTCCAGAAGGTATTGTAGAAGATGTCACGAAGCCGCTGGAACAGAAGCTACGCAACCTCGAGGGTGTGAAGACCGTCACCTCCACTTCTATGGAGAATGCGGCATCGATCACACTGGAATTCGACTATGGAACGGACCTGACGAACGCAACAGCTACGGTTCGTGAAGCACTGAACGAGGTGCAATTGCCGGACAGTGTGCAGAAACCAACTATCTCCAAGTTCAGCATTAACTCGTTCCCGGTTGTATCCCTCAGTTTGTCTGACAAAGACGGCGGGGATTTGGAAGAACTGACACGGCTCGTAGAATCGGATATCAAACCTGCACTAGAAGATATTGATGGTGTAGCTCAGGTTCAAGTGTCCGGTCAGTACGTTAAAGAAGTGCAATTGACGTTTAATCAAGCCAAAATGGCTGAACTCGGTCTAAGCGAAGATACGGTGAACGGAATCGTTAAAGGTTCATCCATTCGTGTGCCGCTCGGCCTATTTGAACTGGATAAATCCCAGAAAGCCGTTGTTGTGGACGGCAACATCATCGGACTCGATGATCTGAAAAATCTAGCGATTCCAGTCGTACCAAGCGGAGCTGGTGCAAACCAAGGTGCTGGTGGTGCTACAGGCCAGGGTGCCGGTGCGCAAGGGGCCTCCCAAGGTGGCGGTGCTCAAACCGGTCAAGCTACAGGTCAAACCGCTGATCCATCGGCTCAAGCTGGACAAGGTGCATCTGGTGCTGCGCAAGGGTCCAATCCCGCAGCTGGTCAAGCTGGTAGCGGCAATATTGCTCCAGCAAATCCATCGGGTGCCGCAGGTGCGGCAAACGCAGCAGGAATCCCTACCGTGAAGCTGAGCGACATTGCCAAGATTGAGGTCATCGGTCAAGCCGAGTCCATCTCCCGCACGAACGGCAAGGAATCCATTGGTATTTCCGTAGTGAAATCCAACGATGCCAATACGGTGGACGTGGTTAAGGCCGTCAAAAGTAAAGCCGAAGAACTGCAAAAGCAATTCAAAAATGCAGAATTAACGATCCTGCTTGACCAAGGTCAGCCTATCCAGGATTCCGTCAACACGATGCTGGGCAAAGCTGTATTTGGTGCCCTGTTCGCGATTCTGATTATCCTGCTCTTCCTGCGTAACATCCGTTCAACGATTATCTCCATTATCTCGATTCCGCTCTCTTTGCTCATGGCATTGACGGCGCTCAATCTGATGGACATTACCTTGAACATGATGACACTCGGAGCTATGACAGTTGCGATTGGCCGGGTTGTCGATGACTCCATCGTTGTTATCGAGAACATCTACCGCAGACTGACACTCAAAAACGAGATGCTGAAAGGCCGGGATCTGGTTCGTGAAGCGACTCGCGAGATGTTTATTCCGATCCTCTCCTCAACCATTGTTACGATTGCGGTATTCTTGCCGCTGGCACTTGTTAGCGGTATGGTCGGAGAGTTGTTCATGCCATTCGCCTTGACGATGGTATTCGCCCTGCTCGCATCCCTGCTGGTTGCGATCACCATTGTTCCAATGCTGGCACACAGCTTGTTCCACAAAGGAATCAAAAATAAACAAAACCATGAAGAGAAGCCGGGCAAACTGGCTGAAAGCTACAAACGCCTGTTGAACTGGACGCTCTCTCACAAAATCATTACCGTTCTTATTGCGGTTCTACTATTGGTCGGCAGCTTGTTCCTGTACCCATTCATTGGCACAAGTTTCTTACCAGAGCAGAAGGATAAATTCGCCACGATCACCTATAGTCCAGAAACGGGTTCACTTCGTGAAGATGTAGAAAAAGAAGCCCTCGTTGCTGAGAAATGGTTACTGAAACAGCCAGGTTTGGAGAAAATGCAATATTCCATCGGCGGTGGTAACCCGCTCGCTAGCATGGGTGGAGGCGGCGGTAACTCTGCACTCTTCTACATTCAATACAATAAAGACACCAAAGATTTTACCGATGTGAAGAAACAACTGGTTGAAGGTTTGCAAAAAGAAGTGACCAAAGGCACATGGAGTGAACTCGACATGTCCGGCGGATTTGGCGGAAGCAACTTAAGCCTGTCCATCTACGGGGATAGTGTGGAGCAATTGAAACCTGTAGCTGAAGAAGTCCTGAAACTGGTTCAGGCGGAAAAGGACTCTTTTGAAAAAGCAGATACCACCATCTCCGACACCTACGGTCAGTACACCCTCGTTGCTGATCAGGAGAAGCTCAGCAAACTCGGCCTTACGGCGGGTCAACTGGCAATGGCACTGAGCCCTGTACGTGAACGTCCGGTACTTACGGAAGTGGATATCGACAACAAAACGTACAAAGTCTATGTAGAAACGGACAACAAAACGTTCAGCAGCATCAAGGATATTGAAAATGAAAAGGTCACTTCACCGCTGGGCATCCAGGTTCCAATCAAGGATGTAGCCAAAGTGGAAGAAGGCACTTCACCGAACTCCATCATGCGTATTGATGGCAAAGTGGTTGTACAGGTGACAGCGAACATTCTGGCATCCGATGTGACCAAAGCTTCGCAAAACCTGAAAGCCAACATCGACAAGCTGGACTTGCCGGATGGCGTTGAAGTGAAGTTTGGCGGTACAACCGAACAGATTAATGACACCTTTACGCAGCTTGGTCTGGCAATGCTGGCAGCCATTGCGATTGTATACTTCGTGCTCGTGGTGACATTTGGCGGCGGACTTGCACCATTCGCGATTCTGTTCTCTCTGCCATTCACCGTGATTGGTATCATGGTTGGTTTGTTTATCGCAGGCGGTACACTCGATGTATCCGCTATGATGGGTGCACTGATGCTGATCGGTATCGTTGTTACCAACGCCATTGTTTTGATCGACCGTGTTATTCATAAGGAAAACGAAGGACTCACGACGCGTGAAGCGCTGCTGGAAGCCGGAGCTACACGTCTGCGTCCAATCCTGATGACCGCTCTCGCAACGATTGGTGCCCTGCTGCCACTGGTAACAGGTCTCGAAGAAAGTGCAGGTATCATCTCGAAAGGACTCGGAATTACCGTAATCGGTGGTCTGATCAGTTCTACACTGCTTACGCTGGTCATCGTGCCAATCGTGTATGAGTTCCTGATGAAATTCAAAAAGAAAAAAATCGTCGATTAATTCAGTCTATCGTTATTCCCACGATTCAGATGTGATCGCGAGCAAAAATTTGCCCTTGACGGGTACTGGAATCTGTAGTGATTCCCGTGCCTGATCAAGGGCATTTTTTATCGTGTCGATGGTAAAAAGTCGAACATATATCTGATGCTCATTTTAGATACAAAACAAAAAGGATAACTATTTTTGTCATCCAGACCAAATGAGCGTCAGGTTTAATCTCATCTTATCTAAATGCACGTATACTTATCTTTAAAAATCCAGTGAGCAAACACCCTGAATCCAGCATCCTTTGTATCAAATTTACAGGTGAGTCATGGGAAAGGGCGGTGATGGTGTGGGAGAGACCACGCTTCATATCCAAATTAGAGACATGCTGAAACGTCCTGTATTTCGCAAGGCCGAGTACCTTGCCAGTCAGCATGCATTGGAGCGTTATGTACGCTGGGTACATATTATGGAGGTTCCTGAGATTGGGGGCTTGCTGAGCGGCGGAGAATTGGTGCTGACAACAGGGATCGGCTGGCCTGAAGGCAAGTCGCATGGTCTGTCTTTTCTGCAACAATTGATTGCCTGTGGTGCCGCAGGGTTATGCATTGAACTCGGGGAAAATACACGATCACAACTTGAGGCGATGAAACAAATGGCGGAGGCGGAGGATTTCCCGCTGATCTGGTTTCATGAGCAAGTCCGGTATATTGATATTACACAGGATTTGCATTTTGCCCTGATTCGCAGTCATCAGCGTATGGTCGCGGAACTGGATCAGCTCACCACCTCCTTTCATCAGCTGTTGCTGAATGGGGATGGTGTACAGCCGCTACTGCGTCTGCTGTCACGCAATACCGGGTATGCTGTCGCCTTATATCCGCTGGAAGGTGAAGCGACGGCCATTCCTCATATCCCACGTGAGCAACTGGAGAAGCAGAGACAACAGTGGTGGGATCAGCGTGAATCGATGGATCATACTACCCTTGACGGTTATACAGCGAACCCTTCGACTGTAGAGGTATCAGACCCTTTTTCCGGTCGGCTCACAATGAATCCAATCAGCATCCCTGTTCAGGCACTGGAGTACACCTTTGCTGATCTTATCCTTTTCCCTCAGAAACACACAGACCCTGAACCTCCCACTCCAGCTCTGCCGTACCCATCCGACGAGTACGTTTTTCATGCGCTGGAGCGATGTGCTGCTGCCATAGCCCAGGATTGGATGCGTACCCAGTACATGGAGGAAAAACGTCGGTATAAAGAGGACATGTGGGTCATTGACTGGTTAAACGGACATCACTCCGCGAAAGAAATTCATGAATATCTTGCAGCCGTAAATCCGGCCCTCTGTGCAGGACAGGCCGCAGTTGTGTTATTCGACAGCACCCCTGCGCAACACGACAGTCTCAGACTGCAAAAGATACTGATTCAGCGTAATATCGTTGCCCGCTCCGTATTTGCCCGGGAAGGCTTCACCCTCTACAGCACTGTGTTTAATCTCCAGATCATTCTCATTGTCATTGACCCGCAGGCTACATCTCTGCGTAAATCTAATCTGTGGTCCTGCATTCAGCAACTTCGGCAACACGAGCAGGAGCAGACTCACCAGCTCTTCTCCGGTCTGTATGGTATCGGTCAGAACTATTCGGAATACCCACGCCTGCGAGAGAGTCTTGAATCCGCGAAGGAAACGTTACGTATTCAGAAAGATATCGGAGTAATGGAGCAGCCCTTTTATAGTAACCTGCACTGCTATCGCATCATCGCCAGTATGAAACAGAGCGGTAACTTGAATGATTTTATCACGGAATACTTGGGGCCACTGATTCGGTACGATGCGGAGAAGGGAGGCCAACTGCTCCTTACACTGAAACAATACCTGACACTTTGCTGCTCCAAACAAGAGACGGCAAGTGCTCTGTTTATCGTCAGACAAACGTTGTATCATCGGTTGGACAAAATTGAATCGCTTTTAGGAACAGACTACCTTCTACCCGAGAAACGGGTTGCCATGGAACTTGCGCTCTACGCTTATGAATACATGCATGGATCACTTGTATAAAGAGTGCACGTCTGTACGTATTAGAGACAGGGATAGGGATATGGCAACCAAGCCGTCCGTCGACGTCAACGTCCCCGTCACACACTACATTATGCGCTACGCTGTTCCTTTAACTGACGTATGAGAATATGACTGAACCATTTTCGGCCCGAGGCTGTCCCCACATACTGCTCCACATTCTCTCCCGGAAGATCAGGGTGTGCCCATGTCACATGAGCCCCCTCCAGATGTTCCCGGACCAAGCAGATTCGATACCCCCGTTCAACCAATCGCTCGATGTCCAGCTTCTCCAGTTCGAATGCCTCGTGCTCCGACATCAGTTCAGCCCCCCATGAATCGCAGTCACCGGTTGCCTCGGTGGAATCGGTGCTCCTGCATCATACTTATTACGTTTTACATATTTTCCTGCCCCTGCATTGCCCACATACTGCCGATCCCGTATCACATACTCGCCGCGACAAAGCACGGTCACTGGACATCCCTGTACCTGCATGCCTTCAAACGCGCTGTAATCCACGTTCATATGATGTGTTTCCGCCGAAATCACCCTGGTTACGGAAGGGTCAAAAATAACAATATCCGCATCCGTACCCACCGCAAGTGTTCCCTTCTGAGGAAATAATCCGAACAATTTGCTTGCTCTGGTCGAGCACAAATCCACCCATTGATTGAGCGATATGCGGCCTTTGGCTACGCCTTCCGAATATAGAATACTTAGCCGGTCTTCAATCACGGGGCCCCCGTTAGGAATTTTGCTGAAGTCATCTTTACCGAGATCCTTCTGTCCCTTGAAGTTAAACGAGCAATGATCCGAACCAATGGTCTGTAATTGTCCGCTTTGGAGCGCATGCCATAGTGCTTCCTGATGTCCCTTCTCCCTGAGCGGAGGTGACCAAACAAATTTGGCACCCTCAAAGTCCGGCTGATCCATTATGGACTGATCCAGCGTCAGATATTGCGGACATGTCTCTCCCCAGATTCGGTATCCCATCTCACGCATGCGCGCGATCTGCTCGGCGGCTTCGGCACAAGTAACATGCACCACATACAGCTGTGAATCCGCCAAAGCGGCCAAACGGGCGGCACGTCCCGTTGCTTCTCCCTCCAGCATAGATGGGCGGGTCAGTGCATGATGAATCGGTGCTGTGCGACCTTCAGCGAGTGCCTGCTTCACAAGCAGGTCAATGACATCTCCATTCTCGGCATGCACCATCACAAGTGCACCGTATTCTTTGGCTTTTTGCAACGTCTGAAAGAGAATGCCATCATCGGCCTGAAACTGGTTTTTGTATGCCATGAATACCTTGAAGGACGATACGCCCTCCTCTTCAATCATCTGCGGCAGTTCTTCCAGCACCTGCTCATTCATCTCGCCAATCATCAGATGAAATCCATAGTCAATGACAGCTTTCCCCTCTGCTTTGCGATGCCATTCTTGTAGGGATTCGGATAAGGGACGGCCTTTCTGAGTCAGACAAAAGTCAATGATGGTTGTGGTACCACCAAAGGCCGCGGCCGTTGTGCCCGTAGCAAAATCATCCGCTGTGACCGTGCCGCCAAACGGCATATCGAGGTGAGTATGGGGATCGATGCCGCCAGGTATGATATAACAGCCTGTTGCATCAAGTACTTCTGTCTGATCATCGGGGATTAACCCGATACCGATCTGTGCTATTTTCCCTGCTGCGATTAAAATATCGGCCTCAAAGGTATCCGATGCCGTCACCAAAATACCACCGCGAATCAATGTACGTGTACTCATGAAATCGCCTCCTTGGCTGATGGATTATGAATAGATTGCAGCAGGGAAATCGCCGACTGACGTTCATTCCAGGTAACCGGCTCCTGTTCTGGTGCAAGCTCAATCATCTCGATCGCACCGTCCACCGGGCAGACGATGGAACACAGATTACAGCCGACACAATCCTCCTCGACCACTTCAAGATAAGCACCGGACGGGTCGTTTAACATGTCAATGCACTGATGAGAGGTGTCTTCACAGGCAATGTGGCACTTATTGCAATTGATGCATACATCCCGATTGATGCGGGCAACCACTTTGTAGTTGAGATCCAGATTGCCCCAATCCGAGTATCTCGGCACGGTCTGACCGACCAGTTCGGCTACACTCTGAAGTCCTTTTTCATCCAAATAATCGTTCAGCCCTTCGATCATGTCTTCCACAATGCGGAAGCCATGGTGCATTGCCGCCGTACATACCTGTACTCCCGTTGCGCCCATCAGCAGAAATTCTACCGTATCACGCCAGTCGGATATGCCGCCGATACCCGAAATCGGCACACCCACTTCGGAATGACGGGCACACTCTGCCACCATGTTAAGCGCGATGGGTTTTACAGCCGGGCCACAGTATCCACCGTGTGCTCCCTTGCCGCCTACATGCGGCACGGTGTTCCAGGAGTCCAGATCAACACCAGCGAGAGAATTGATTGTATTGATCAGTGAGATCGCATCTGCACCACCACGTACAGCCGCACGGGCTGTTGCCGTAATGTCTGTAATGTTGGGTGTCAGCTTTACGATGACCGGTGTGGTAGCCACTTCTTTTACCCACATCGTCTGCAGTTCGACAAGATCAGGCTGTTGGCCTGATGCAGCGCCCATGCCTCGCTCTGCCATACCGTGCGGACATCCAAAGTTCAGCTCCAGGCCATCGACGCCGGCGGCCTCGACCTTTTTGACAATCTCATGCCATTTCTCCCGCTTTGGCTCCACCATCAGCGATGCCACGATAGCACGGTCAGGGAAACGTTTCTTCGTCTCGGCGATCTCGCGCAGATTGACCTCCAGGGGACGATCGGAAATCAGTTCAATATTGTTAAAGCCCGCCACACGCTGACCGCCAAAATGTACAGCCGCAAAACGGGAGGAGGTGTTAATAATCGGTTCGCCAAGTGTCTTCCACACCGCACCACCCCAGCCCGCTTCAAACGCACGCTGTACCTGGTATCCGGTATTGGTTGGTGGCGCCGAGGCGAGCCAGAATGGATTAGGTGACCGGATGCCCGCCAGATTGATGGATAAGTCAGCCATATCGAACCCTCCTTGATGTGATTTGGAGTGAATCTACGCTTGCTAAGATGAACGTAAACAAGGATAGCCATCTAACGATCCCCACAGCGCTTATTTAGCTAAAATTAAGCCTTTGGGAATTCTAACGATCCGTAGGAACGTTATTTTGCTGTTTTTGCCCATTTCCGGCCTGAATCCGCGGGTTTTGGGTGAAATAAGGTTTGTGGTGATCGTTAGAATTTCACCTGCCTTGTTTTTGCAGAAATAGGGTGTCTGGAGATCATTAGCCGATTAGGAGCCAGTATGAAGTCCTGTGGAGATGAGTTTCTGAGAACGATGTGAGCGCTTATAAGAACACGTGAGCGTTTCCGTGTACTGTCGACACCGACGCAATTCCACACATTGTCTAAGCACTTCCTAACGCATTCCCCTACAATCTTTCTTATACACTTGCTTCCACATTTGCTTTCCTACTTACTTTCTCACTTCCCGTACAGACTTCCTTACGCGCTCTCTTCCGAGCGATCAGGCAGCATCTTCATGATCGTGGCAGCGACCAATTTACCCTGTTGTGCCGCTGAAACAACCATGGCCTCTCCTTGACCTTGGCCAAAAATGACGTCTCCTGCCGCAAACACCTGAGGATGAGAGGTACGATACGTATGCGCCTCGACTTCTACCACACCTCCGTGATGTCTCAGCTCGAACGCCTCAATGAGCGGCAATAACCGATTCTGTCCAATAGCCCGAATCACCGTGTCACATTCGATAATAAAGGATGAATTTTCTACCGCCACAGGCATCGCACGTCCGCCACCGGGTGGGGTTACAAGTTCCATTTTCACACATTCCACTGCTCGAACCCTGCCATTCTCGTCTCCAAGAATACGCCGGGGCATCGTAAACCAACGAAACTCCACGCCCTCCTGCTTGGCAAACGTATACTCAAATGCATAGACCGTCATCTGTTGCTCTCCGCGCCGATACAACATCTGTACTCGCTCTGCACCCAGGCGCACCGAACAAGTCGCTGCGTCCACTGCCGTATTGCCTGCACCAATTACGGCTACATTCAGACCATGCAGTGCCGGCGGTACACCCTGTTTGGTCGTTTCCACAAGTTCAATCGCATCATAGACGCCTTCCAGCATTTCCCCTTCAATGCCCAGCATCGGAACCGCTCCCATCCCACATGCGATAATGACAGCCTCATGTTGCTCCAGCAACTCGGGGGCCGCTATATCTACACCAACCCGTACACCGTATCGAATCTTTACTCCGAGTGACTCCACCTGCTCGACTTCCCATAATGGAACCGACTCCGGCAGCCGGAAGGATACGATGCCATAGGTATTCAGTCCGCCGCCTTTCGCCTTGGCTTCATAGATGGTCACATCATACCCTGCCCGGCCCAATTCGCGTGCTGCGGAGAGCCCTGCCGGTCCTGCCCCGACAATAGCCACACTTCTCCCGTTTGACGGGGCTGCATGAAACAGCGGTTCATGCCTCTCCATTGCCCAGTCTGTCGCATAGCGCTGCAGATCACCAATGCGGATCGGCTTGGAGGACTCGTTCAGTACACAGGCCCCCTCACATAACTCTTCTGTAGGGCAGACACGTGCGCAACTCGCGCCAACCGGATTGGCATCCATGATGGTGCGAGCCGACCCTTTGAGATGTCCTGTTGCTATTTTTTTGATAAACGAAGGAATATTGATATCCGTAGGACATGCCTTAATACATGGAGCATCGTAACAATACAGACAGCGGTTAGACTCTTCCATCGCTTCCTTATTGGTCATGGCTGGTTTCATCTCGCTAAAACGATTTTCCCAGCCGTAATCCGACCACGCTGTTCCAGAACGGTTCACCAATGTAACGCACCTCCCGCGAAAGATTATTGCCGTAACATCCACTGATATGCCAGACAATTGCCAAGCCTATGCCTCCTGCACCACACGCCCTAAATTCGATTTACAAGCTCACCAGATGTTTATAGGTCTCCGGCCTGCGATCCCGGTAAAACTGCCACACATTACGTACCTCACGGATCAACTCCGTATCCATCTCGCCAATGACCACTTCATCCTGATCCCTGCTGCCCATCGCCACCATGTGCCCTCGCGGGTCCACCAGATACGACTGTCCGTAAAACTCACCCATGTTCCATGGCGCCTCCACGCCTACACGGTTGATTGCCGCTACATAGTATCCGTTGGCTACCGCATGGGCTGGCTGTTCCAGCTTCCATAGATACTCCGAGGTGCCTGCCACTGTAGCCGATGGATTAAAAACAACCTCTGCCCCTGCCAGTCCAAGCAAACGTGCACCTTCAGGAAAATGTCGATCATAACAGATATACACGCCCACTTTGGAGTAAGCCGTATCAAATACCGGATAACCGAGATTACCAGGTTTAAAATAGTACTTTTCCCAAAAGCCGTTCGTGCCCTCTCCCGCCTCGACATGCGGAATATGATGTTTGCGGTATTTGCCCAGATACGTCCCATCCGCATCAATTACCGCCGCCGTATTGTAGTAAGAAGCAATGCCCTCCACCTCGTACACGGGCAAAACAAGGACAACACCAAGCTCCTTCGCCAGCTCCTGAAAACGCCGGGTCGTCGGCCCTTCGGGAACCTGCTCTGCGGATGCATACCATTTGGGCGTTTGTTCCGTGCAAAAGTAAGGCCCGTAAAACACTTCCTGCAATCCGATGATCTTTGCCCCTCGTGCTGCCGCTTCGCGTACCAGTGTAATATGCTTCTGAATGGATGCCTCCTTATGCACTTCAACCGGGGCCGACCCTTCAATCTCATGGGAAGCCTGAATCAAACCGATGCTGATTTTTGCCATAACGTTATCCCGCCTCCTTTGGTGGATTACCGATGCACATCTTGCAAATGGTGCGATAGAGCACCTCCGTGCCTAAAGCAATATCCTCGGGAGAGGAATATTCACCGGGATGATGACTGATACCGTCCTTGCTGCGGACAAAGATCATGCCATAATCGCACACATAGGATAATGCGAGCGCATCATGGAACGGGCCACTCATTAATTCAGGCATGACTGCCCCCATCTCTTCCGCGGAAGAGCGAATGATGGACATCATGGACTCGGCACAATAACGCGGTTCACTGTTGGTATCCTCGGTAACGGTATAGGTCAGACCATACCCAGAGCTGATATCATCCAGCAATGTCATCAAACGGGCTTCCAGCCGATTACGTCGCTCCATCTCCATATCACGCAAATCCACGGTAAAGCTCACTTCTTCCGGAATAATATTCCTTGAATCCGGAAACACCCTCAGACTTCCTACCGTACCGACAGTGGGCGCTCCCGGATCTTCACGGACCAGATCATCAAAGGCCGCAATCACTTTGGCACTGCCCGCAAGTGCATCATGACGCATCCCCATGGGCACCGAACCCGCATGCCCGGCCATTCCTTTCATAGTCACCGTGAGCCAGAGCGGACCCGAGATGCCTGTCACCAGACCGATCTGAGCATCCATAGCCTCTAGTACAGGTCCCTGCTCAATATGTAGCTCCAGATAACTGCCAATGGAACCGGGAGGGTACACCGCTGCCGCGAATTCTGAGGGCGAACACCCGAAGGATGCCAGCGCCTCCCGGCGAGTCACCCCGTTTTTATCCTCGCGATCCAGCTCTCCTTCCTCCAACTGGTTTGTGATGCCCCGTGAACCAAATAAACCTTTGTTAAACCGTGATCCCTCTTCATCGCAAAAAGCAATCACTTCAATCGGCATGCGTGGCTGTATGCCTTGTTCAATCAGGCACTGTACGGCCTCCAGCGCACCGAGTACACCGATCGCACCGTCATAACGACCTCCATACGGCTGGGAGTCGATATGCGAACCGACCATTAGGATAGGTCTAGTTGCATCCGTCCCTTCCAGGCGACCAATCAGATTACCGAAAGCATCCATTCGAGTCACAAGACCTGCTTTCTCCATCCAGAATCTGACTTGGTTGATGCCCTCCATATCCTCTGGAGTAAGGGCAAGCCTGCATACCCCTGTATCTCCGATCTTGCCGATCTCAGCTAACTGTTCAATATGTTCATTCAGCCTCTGCTGATTAATGGATAACCCGGTTATGGCCTGCATCCTTCCTCTCCTCCTTGTCACACATTAAATCAACTAGTGCCTACCTCATCCAGACTGCGAAGTGCGGTAAACAAATGACTTACGATAAGATCCAGTTCTTCTTCGGTAGTGACAAAGGGCGGCGATAGGGTCAAAATGTTCGCAAAGCCCGGAACGGTGTCTCCGTTCTTGCCGATCAGGATGCCTTCCCGTTTACAATGAGCCAGCACCTTCATGACATTCTCCGTTGTCGCCGGTGAACCGTCCTGCTCAATCATCTCGATGCCGCAGGTGAATCCGAATAGACGGATATCCCCTACGGAAGGAAGTTCAAGTAGCGGTGATAACTTCTCGCCAAGCAGTTGCCCCAGTTCCGCAGCCCGGCTGACCAGTTGTTCCCTTTCCAAAATCTCCAGATTTGCCAGCGCAACCTGACAGGATACCGGATTTCCGCCAAACGTGTTCACATGGCGAAAGTGGTTATCCGTTCCAGGCTCACGAAAAGAGTCATATAAGTCGGCTCTTATCGCCGTTGCGGATAACGGGGCGTAGGCACTCGTCATGCCTTTGGCCATTGTGACGATGTCCGGATGCACACCATAGTTCTGATGACCGAACTTCTGCCCGGAGCGGCCAAAACCGCAGATCACCTCATCCACAATGAACAACACGCCATAGCGCTGGCAGATGTCCTGTACCTTGCGCATATACTCTGGAGGGGGAACAATCATACCGCCACCGGTAATCACCGGCTCCATAATTACGGCAGCCACCGTCTCCGGGCCCTCCCACTGAATGACTCCCTCATAGATGGCGGCACATTCAAGCCCGCAGCTATCTTTACTTTTTCCAAACGGACAGCGGTAACAGTACGGCGGAGGAACATGGGAGAAGCCTACACCGAGCGGTTCGTATTTGATCTTGCGTGCGGCTTGCCCCGTTGCGCCCAGTGCACCCATAGAGTTACCGTGATAGGCACGGTGACGAGAGATGAATTTGTGACGCGCGGGCTCACCGTTCTGATGGTGGAACTGACGGGCTATTTTGAAAGCTACCTCATTGGCATCCGAACCTGAATTAGAGAAAAAGATTCGATACTCTCCCTCTAGCCATTCATTCAGCTTCTCTGCCAGTAAAATCGCCGGTTCATGGCTCTGTGTCATCGGGATGTACGCGAGAGTTTTCATCTGTTCATAAGCACGTTTGGCAATCTCCTCACGTCCATGCCCTACATTGACGCACCATAAGCCCGACATGGCATCGAGGTAACGTTTACCCTCCTGATCCGTAATCCAGCTTCCCTCACCGCTAACGGCAATCAACGGATGATCGTTATGGGGCGAGATGTGGTGCCAGACATATTTGCGATCCTTCTCCAGCCATTCTTCCTTCGTATCGCCCAGAAGCTGTGATTGCTGATCCACAGAATTCATCCATCCTGCTCCCCTCTCTTAAAAGATGCGTGCAGCAACGTTCCAACGTCACGCCCATCCACGTGTTCATGTAAGGCTTATTTCACGGCCTCTTCATATATACTCTTCTCCAGTGCTTCATCCAGATTGGCTGCTTTCTTGATCAGTCCGTATTTCAGTGCAATATCTGCCGTACGGGTAAACGATTCATCGACAAAACTTCCCACTTGTTTCTCGCTAAACCCTTCCGGACGAATCAACTTGGCAATCTCTTCAAGCATCGTTACTTGATGTTCACGAGTCGTACTGCCCTCGGTTACATTATTCATCACGATGTCCACCGTCTCATCCTGATGATCGATGGCATAGTTCCAGCCTTTCAGGATAGCCCGGGTTACTTTTACCGCCAATTCGTGATTGTTCTCCGCCCAGTCCTTCTTGGCAATCAGCGTATCCTCCAGCATGCCGACTCCGGCATCCTCAATGTTGAACACGTCCAGATCAGATTCTTTTGTGCCGCTCTCCAGTACAACGTGATATTCGTTATAAATCGTGGCCGTAGCCACATCCACCTGATCATTGAAAAACTGATCCATCGTAAATCCCTGCTTCACCAGTTCAATATCCTTTTTCGGATCAAGTCCATTCTTCTCCATAAAGGCAAGCACCTGAAATTGCTGACTTCCAAACCAGGTACTGACCTTCTTGCCCTTCATCTGTGCCGGATCAGTAATGCCTGCTGACTTCTTCGCGATCAGGCGATAGCTGCTCTTCTGTGAGATCTGGGCAAGTGAAACGAGGGGAAGACCGTTATCCCGGCTGACCAGCAAGCTGTCCACTCCCGTAATGCCCACATCGGCTGCACCATTAACGACCTGTTGCTCAATAACGATATCGGGGCCACCTGGAATAATTTCCGCATCAATGCCTTCCTCTGCAAAAAAACCTTGTTCCTTCGCGGCATATATTCCGGCAAACTGTGCTTGCGGTACCCATTTAAGCTGAATCTTCACTTGGGTTAATGGTTGCTCCGCGGTTCCTGAACCACCCGAGCTTGCAGCGGCTGGCTGCGACGCCGGTTCGCTTTTTGCAGAACATGCTGCCAGCACCAGCACCACACACAAGATCAACATCCCTAAACCCGGCTTCAACGTTTTGTACATGTACAGAACAACCCCCTGTTTATATATGGATTTTGTTAAGTCCAATCCGTGTTTATATGCTCATTTTTTTCTGTACATGCCTGCCTACTTCGCCTCCGAATGCACAGGGCTCCAGTGAAGCAGCCGCTTTTCAGCCAGAACCACCGTCTCATAGAGCACAATGCCGAGAATCGCTGCGATGACGATACAGGACCAGGCCAGCGGCATGTTGGCGAGCCGAATCTGATCAGAGAGCAAGTAACCCAGCCCTTGGGATGCGATAAAAAACTCCCCTACGATCGCGCCGATAATACTAGTCGACATGTTGATTTTCAGACCCGCAAAGAGAGAAGGCAGGGCATGAGGCATCCTTAGCTTCCAAAAGAACTGTTTCCTGCTCGCCGCCAAGCTGCTCAGCAGTTCTTCATACTGCGGCTGAATAGAGGTTAGACCTTTGAACAGGCTGACAGCCATCGCGGCCATCGTGATGACCGATACAACGGCGATCCGGGACCAAATCCCGTCTCCGAACCAGTTGTTCATGATGGGAGCCAATGCCACAATCGGAACAGCATTCAGCGCAGACAGGACTGTGACGGCTGCCCTGCCACTATTTGCAAAAAGTGAAGCTCCCATCGCAGCCAGAGCCCCTAGCAGCGAGCCAATCAGAAACCCGCCCAGCATCTCGGCACCACTGTAGATGGCATAGCGGAAGAGCATCTCGGCATTGTCCCGGATGGATATAGCAATGGCAGAGGGTACGGGCAACTGATAATCTTCCAGTGACAGCAGCACATGAAAGAAGCGCAGTTGCCACATTGTTAGAAAGATCACGCCTGCGAGCCAAGGCAATAGGCTGCGAAGCAACATGCCCATCTTCTTGCCAACAAGCTGAGTACCTGTACGGGAACGGTCAGTAGACGAGGACGAATGTTCTGCTTGTTGTCTCTGTCCCCCGTCGCCAGGAAGAGCATGCCCCGTAACTCCGCTTGTGGTTCCTTCATCCCTTTTTGGCTGGAATACGCTGCTTTCGCTCATGGCTATTCCCCTCCTTTGGGTCTGAATTCGGGCTGCCATGGGGTAAGCCAGCGTTCAGCCAAGCTGATGAACAGATAGGAGATGAGGCCAATACCCATACTGAGCATGATGGTTGCCCAGAACATACCTGCTTGTGCTGAACCATAATACAGCGAGCTGACCATCAGTACGCCAAGTCCATCAGGTGCGCCCATCAGTTCCACGACAATAGAGGAAGTCACCGCGAGTGGAGCCGCAATTTTCATGCCGGAGAATAGACCAGGAAGCGCCGAAGGCATCAAACACTTTATATAACGTGCCCTCCACGAAGTGCCATAGGCGCGCATGAGTTCCAGATGCTGGGGAGAAGCGCTTTTCAAACCTTTTAAAGTATGGATAATCACCGGAAAAAAGGTAACATATGCCGCCATGACAATTCGCGCCCACTCGGCGTGTTGAATAATTCCATATACAATCGGAGCTAGCCCGATGACTGGAACCATCTGAGAAGACACCACGTAAGGAGATAACGTGCGTTCGATCCAGACCGCAGCACTCATGAGCAGTGCCAGTAATGCCCCCAGCAATGTTCCTCCGGCAAAACCGATGGCAGCATTGCCAAAGGTAACCGAACCTTGCTCCGCCAGCGTGTTCCAGTGACGGAAGAACGACTCCATAACAACGTGAAGATACGGCAAACGAGAAGTGGCCTGCTGCGGAGACATAAACAGATGTAGTATCCACGCCAGCCCTTCCCAAAGGACAAAAATCGATATGATCCAGATCATCACCCAGGCACGATAACCCGGTTTAAGTAAACGAAGGAACATGGGTCGCATCACGCTCCTCATGAAAACAGTTACGAATCGTCGTTATCATCTGATAGAAAGGTTCGGTTTCCCTCAACTGGTTCTCTCGCTCAGCTGGAAGGTTCACGGAATGAACCGAATGCACTTGGCCCGGATGGGCAGAGAGTACGATGATGCGGTCCGATAAAAAGACTGCTTCGGGGATGCTATGGGTAACAAAGAGGAAGGTTTTTCCGGTGGAACGTTTAATCTCAAGTAGCTCCATCTGCAATTTTTCTTTGGTGAATTCATCCAGCGCAGAGAACGGCTCATCCATTAATAGAAGGGGTGGATCAAGCGCCAGTGCACGTGCAATAGACACGCGTTGTTGCATCCCTCCGCTCAGTTGCCATGGATAATGATCTGCAAATCTCGTCAGTCCAACCATATCCAGCAGTTCACTGCTAATGCGTCGGCACTCTTTTCGCCGGGTACCCAGCAGTTCTAGCGGCAATTCTACATTGTGGCGCACCGTACGCCAATCGAACAGAGCCGGAGTCTGAAAGACGATACCAAACTGCCGTTGCAGTCTTGCCTGCTTCGGTTCCTGTCCTGCAATTCGAACACGGCCTGTTGTTGGCTGTAGAAGATCAGCGACAATTCGCAGTAATGTTGATTTGCCACAGCCGGAGGGACCCAGTAAGGAGACAAATTCATTGGGGGCAATATGAAACGTCACATCCGATAGCGCCGTTACTTGCTGAGGACCACTGCCAAAGATGACAGAAACATGATCTACCTCGATAAGCTGTTGTTCAGAGGTAACTCTTGTGGGTGGATGAAGAGATACAACAGAGGGAGGGTTCATAGGCATTCTCCTTTTGAAGGATGGGATGATTGGAGAAGACGTCATGGTTGAATGGTGGAAGGTTAACCTACACAAACGTAACGGGTTGACTTGTTAGATACTACTATATCGTTTTGACTGAAAATTACATTATACAAACTGTTTGGAGTATGGGCTTGTACATGTGACACATTGTAAAATGAGATTGATTCTCAGCATTTTTTGCATATCTGTTGTATATCTCTGGCACACTTTTTGTGACATGAACTAACATGCAGTTGCCACAAATAAAATTTCCTCTCCACGCCCTCTTCTGCAAACAGCGTATATTCATTTGTATTAATTGATGAAATATTCGGAAAATATGACATATCCACTCGTAATGCTATGAGATTTCATGTATAACGTTGGATATAGACAGAGATTGTAATAAAGCCATGGTGGGATACAGTTGTACCAACGATAGCTTGAATTACCACAAAATCATGAAAAACAACATGTTTGAGGGCTGTTCAAATCTTTTAAATCCAAAATTCGGGGTGGTCATCATGTTTGATTGGCTGGGATGGAAAAAAGGGTTACCGCTGTGGTGGTCTTATCGGTTGAATGCACACCGGAAGGAAGATGTGGAGCACATTTTTGAAGGGATCGCGGAGACAAGAAGACAGTTATTGATAGATTGGGCGAGTGATCAGTGGAGTCATCTGGATCGATTGCTTCAGCAGATCGGATCGGTTAACTTCCAGGAGGTGGAGCACGGATCAGCACAGGCAGAAAAGCTGGATACCTGGTTTAAGGCGAGCTACGCACGCACCCAGGATAGTACGGAATTGTTCATACTTAACGAGCAGCATCAGGTTGTATTTTCTACATATCAGAAACATATAGGTCAGCGTTATACCCCTCACGAGAATATATCCTTTGGTCCCGGATTGAGCTATGCACAAGCAACTATACACGGTCAGAAGTGCCTATATGGTCCGTATCCTGATCCGCTCACACTGGAGATCGGACCACGCTCGTCCACGTTTCATGACGCGATTACCCTGATGTTCATTGTCCCTATCGTGCAACAAGGTAGGTACGCAGGTGCTTTATGCAGCCGTATTCCTGGCGACGTGCTTGGTGATCTCATTCAGCGTGAATCGGGACATATCTACCCGGACTCAGGTGATAACTATCTGTTTATGGCCGAGTCTGTATTGCGGCCTGAACTACAGCCAGGTACCGCTCTATCTCGCAGCCGCTTCGAGGATCGAACATTCACGCATGGAGAAAACCTGAAAGACGGTGTGACCACGAATTGGGGCATCGTGTCTGTCCAAGAGCATACAGAGCTTGAGCTGATGTTCACCGATCCCTCTACCGGCCAATTACATCCGGGCGTATCGAAAACGATTCAAAATGGCTCCAATCTGTTTGTGTCCTATCCCGGTTATTCGGATTACCGCCATATTCCCGTCATCGGTAAAGGTATCACCTTTCATCTCCCTCACTGCCCGGATCGCTGGGGCATGATGTGCGAAGGTGATCTGGAAGAAGTGTACCGCATACGCAGTATCGGATGGAGACAATTCAAACAGCATAGCTTCTATATTATGCTCTCGGCCGTTCTTGCTGCCGCCTTGATTTTTGTGCTGACAGGCAGCGGATGGAACGCTGCTGCAATTGCTGGCTTTCATGTCATCTTGGGATTCTTTGGTGCATCCCAGCTTCATCGCAAACAATACAACCGCGTCCATGAGGACTTGCGGAGTCTCAGTCAATTCATTCGGGTGAACGCGGAGGGTAAAGGTGATCTTACCCAGCGTCTGGACACAAACGCTTTTGCTCAAGATGAATCAGGTGAACTGGCCAAATGGATTAATAACATGATTGATTCTCTGGAGAGCATTATGCTCAAAGTCCAGCGGGCTACGGTGGACGTGATGGATAATCAGCATCTGATGCGTGCATCTACAGAGACCACTCAAGTGACTACTGACCGCGTCAACCTCAAGCTTGGTTCAATGATTCAAGCTACCCGTACACAATTACAAGATCTGGATCAAGCCAAGCTGGCCGCTGATCATATGCGTTTAACCCTAAAGCAGTTGGAGACATCCGCCAATGAACAGATTGGTGTAGCGAGACAGGAAGTAGATCGCATCGGTGATAAAATGATTCAAATCTCCAGTGCCGTGTCGGATACTAACCAGACGATCCTCTCCTTCCTCGGCACAATGAAAGACATCTACCGCGCCTTGGCGGTCATTGAAGAAATATCCGCACAGACCAATCTGCTCGCATTAAATGCGACAATCGAAGCCGCTCGCGTCGGAGAGCATGGACGCGGGTTCTCGGTTGTCGCTGAAGAGATTCGTAAGCTGGCCGATGTGTCCCGCTCCTCTACAGAGGACATTCATCAGATTTTGGATCGGATCTCGACGGCTGCAAGCGCAGCTTCCAAGCAAATCACCGAAGGAGATCAGGTGCTCGCCGAAGGAACAACGCTGGTTCAAGCAGCGTCAGAGCTTCTCCAAAAAGCCAGCTCCGAAGAAGCCGAGCGTACCCAAGTCGTCGATCAGGTCGTATTTTTGATGGAAAATATCGCTGCCATCAGCCACCAAAATCGGGTGACCTCCGCCGAGGTGGAAGCCGAGATGATGGCGTTGATTCGGGATATGTTGAAGGTTCAACAATCCTCCCATGATGTGGAGGCCATTACCCTGTTCCTGCAACAAGTCGTTGGCCAATTTCAATTGAATCAGCCTGCCTAAATTGCTATCACGGGACGTCATCATTGACGCGGATTGGAGAAATAGCTAAAATTTGATGCAACTGTTGCTTTTACAATTGTCGTATCATTTACTATAGAAGATTTCCAATCTGAACCGTTGAAAGGGTGGTCTGCATGGAACTGCTTCAGGATTCATTTGGCCGCATACATGACTACATCCGTATTTCCGTTACGGACCGCTGCAATCTGCGCTGTGTCTACTGTATGCCCGCGGAAGGCATGGAGTTTGCTCCGCATGATGAGATAATGAGTTACGAAGAAATTACGGAAGTGCTAAAAGTGCTCGCCCCGATGGGCATGCGCAAGGTTCGGCTCACGGGGGGAGAACCCCTGGTACGTAAGGATTTGCATAAACTTGTGGGCATGATCTCTGCCATTGATGGCATCGAGGACATTGCACTGACCACGAATGCCTTGTTGCTGGACAAACAGGCGAAGGCTTTGAAGGATGCTGGGCTGAACCGCATTAATATTAGTCTGGACTCCCTGCATGCTGACCGATTCTCTATGATCACACGCGGTGGAGATGTCAATAAGGTGCTGAAGGGTATCGAGGCAGCTACTGCGGTGGGCCTGGCACCGATCAAGCTGAATGTCGTGCTGATGAAGGGCATTAATGATGATGAAATCAAGGATTTCATCGCTATGACGATCGATCAGCCGCTACATGTGCGATTTATTGAATACATGCCAATCGGGCAGGCTTCCGACTCCTGGCGCCAATCTTATCTGCCGCTGGAGGCTGTAACGGATGTATGTGCCGAGGCTGGCTGGACGGTTGAGAATACCGAGGGCCCTGCCGGGAATGGCCCATCACGTAATATGAAAATTACAGGCTCCCAAGGCACATTTGGTCTTATTCATCCAGTCAGTGACCACTTCTGCGATAACTGTAATCGGCTACGCCTTACAGCGGACGGACATATCAAGGCTTGTCTGTACTGGTCAGATGAATACAATGTTCGCCGCTATGTAGATGATCCCGATGCGATGGCCGCACTTTTCCTGAAAGCACTCGGTACCAAACCGAAAAATCATGAAATGGCGCTGGCACTGGAGAAAAAAATGCAATCCCACACCCCGACGGTACGACGCATGTCGCAGATCGGTGGATAGAACGAAGCCGTACAGCCCTACGGCACGCAAAAAATGCTTCAACAACCTAACGGAAGACACATCGTTTATCGAACATTCCGTCATTGGAGAACGTCACAATAAGGGCTGTATTATGTATGATCAAAACAGACGAGAACATCATGTTCCCGTCTGTTTTTTTTGCACATGTGTAAATATCGTATTAAAAACATAACATGCTTTGATTCAAACGCTTCAAAAAAATGTAATAGACGTTATGCCCTTTTTAGGCCTAAATTAGGCTAATCGATCTGACGATGTATAATATACACCCAGATGATATACACACACTACAGGAGCTGAACTTATTGAACATCGTAGAAGCACTCACTGCAGCAAGTCCTTATTTTAAAATGATGCTGAAAGAACACGATATCATGATTGCCGTTACCGATACCGAGAAGTTCTGGTATTACGTTCCCAGCAACGAGCTTGATCTTGGCATCAGAGCCGGAGATCCGATCTCTCTTGAAGACCCTACACTGCGCCGGGCACTTGTGCATGGGGAGACCTCAGCCAATCGCATTGACGCCAAATTTTACGGCACACCCATTATTTCATCTGCCACTCCGCTTTATGATGATCAAGGAAAGATTGCAGGAACGCTCGCTATAGGTTTTTCACTTCAAAACGAAGAAAAGCTGGAGCACTTTACCGACCTGATTACAGGCATCAGCGGCAGGTTATCAGAGATGGTGCAGACGGTAGCTGCACAGTCCGAACAGCTAACTGCTTCGTCTACGCAAATTTTGGACAACACACGCCTCGCTGTGAAGAACTCCGGAGAGGTCAATAAAGTTGCCGTATTTATTCGTGAAGTATCGGAACAAACGAATCTGCTTGGTCTGAATGCGGCCATTGAAGCCGCACGCGCGGGCGCGGCAGGTGCCGGGTTCGGCGTAGTTGCAGCTGAGGTGCGTAAACTGTCCACCGGAACCAAAGAGGCGACGGTGAACATTGAACGTTCCCTCAAGGATGTGCAGTCCTCCATTCAGCAGATGGAACAGGAAATTACCTCCATAACACAGTCCAGCAATGCACAGTCTGAACTTGTAACGGAGTTCAGTGAGATTATTGACCATCTGAACGCAACAAGCCAGGATCTTAAAGTGTTCATTGAATCGATGTTGCTAAAAGCAGAATAAACGGATACATCAAGCTTCCCGTGATTCTATGACGGGGAGCTTTTTTGCTACGAAGTGTTAGCTAGCAGGTGCAAGGTTGTCCCCTTTTCATCTCCATCCAAACTCTACGATTCTCTAGTTTTCATGGATTCACCCTCATCACGAGCTTTGAGTACTTGACTTAGGAGTGAAATAACCTCCAGCTCATCATTAGTGCAATTCCGACCATAATCAGCGCGGATACGCGGTTCAGCACAATTCGTAGATACCCTGTGCGATCATGATTGCCAACTATGCTGCCTGCGGCGGCAAGCCCCAGAAACCAAATCCAGGATACAGCCATTGTTGTGATTGTAAAATACATACGCTCCACTCCTACATACTGAATGGAACTTGTACCAATGACAGCCACGGTATCCAGTAAAGCATGCGGATTGAGAATAGACACCGAAGCGGCAAAAGCAATCTGCCGACCTGCCGACAACGCTGTCGG
The DNA here is from genome assembly GCF_023714295.1 of Paenibacillus polysaccharolyticus. Classification (GTDB taxonomy): domain Bacteria; phylum Bacillota; class Bacilli; order Paenibacillales; family Paenibacillaceae; genus Paenibacillus; species Paenibacillus polysaccharolyticus_A. The sequence goes on along the minus strand of NZ_JAMAUN010000008.1, from coordinate 78,126 downwards.
GGCTTTATCTGAGGAAGCCGATGATTTCCATAACCCCCAGGCCATGTAGAGCAAGAACAGGCTTCCAGCCGCATATAAAACATGGGTGAGTATAGGCCATTGAATCAAAATGAGAGACATGCCCCCTACAGCGGCTCCAATCAGCAGCGTATCACTAATCCCTGCTGTAATTATAGCCGGCAGTGCATGCAAGTATTTCTTTTGCGTTAACCCTTGATTGAAAATAAATACATTCTGAACACCCAGCGGTAAGATCAAGCCAAATGCCAGCACCACTGCATGAATAAAAACGTCCATTGTCCATCCCCCTATCTCTTTCTTCAGCGTAAATGAAATTAGGGAAGGCGTAACCAACCACTTGGATGGCATGGAACCCAACCAAATGGTATAGTGGAAGATACAAATACGATAACGGACTCTTTCTTTAGAACCTTGTATCTCTGCACATCCTAACAACAATCATAGACACATGATCGACAGCAACTACGCGACAAATTGATCTTTATAACTACAGGAGGTGAAATTACCTGATGGGACGTCACTATTCCAATACGTCTTCTAGACAAATTTGGCAGCCTAACCCTGCGCTTGATTTGCCTATGTATCGTCAGATTGAAGCCTATATCCGGCAAAAAATCACAACAGGCGAGTGGTCGGCTGGGACTCGTCTGCCTTCTCAGCGAACACTGGCAACATCCATGGGTGTGAACCGCAGTACGCTGGTCACCGCTCTGGATAACCTGACTGCGACAGGCATGATTGAAGGCCGGCACGGAGGCGGTACCTACGTCACCGGTTCCGGTTGGCACAGTATGGCCCATCCCGCCTTGCCCAACTGGAGCGAAGCTGCACAGGAAGGCTGGTACTATCCGAATTTGCCCGAGATTCAGCAGATTAATCAGGCGGAGTTCAGGCCCGGCATTATTCGGCTGGGTACAGGTGAGCTCGCACCGGAACTGATGCCTAACGAAGCGTTTAATAAAATCCTGCAGACCCTGTCCAGCCAAACACGTATGCTGAATTACATCGAACCTCAAGGCAGCCTGGCGCTTCGTAAGGCGTTGTCCATACATTTGCAGTCTAATGGCATTCAGGCCTCACCTGATTCGATTCTGATCGTGTCGGGATCTCTACAAGCACTGCATCTAATCTCTGTGGGACTGCTGCCTCGTGGATCAGCTGTCTTGTTAGAGAAGCCGTCCTATCTATATTCCATCCACGCCTTCCAATCGGCAGGGCTAAAGCTAAACGGAATTGCCGTGGAGGAAGAGGGATTACATCTGGGGCATTTAGAACATGCGATACATACGTTGCACTCAGGAAACGACGAGAATAACAGCGAGTCCTTCCCGCTGCTGTACACCATACCGAGCTTCCATAATCCTACAGGCAGCGTGATGAGCTGCCGTCGCCGGGATGAATTGATGTCCCTCGCCCGCAACTCCGGCATTTCGATCTTGGAGGATGCCGCTTATCAGGAACTTTGGCTGGATCATCCTCCTCCTCTTCCACTTAAGGCAATGGATCAGGAAGGTCGGGTGCTGCATATGGGCACACTCTCCAAAGCGGTCAGTCCAGGTCTTCGTCTTGGCTGGCTTGTCGGTCCTGTGCCCGTTATTCGAAGGCTGGCCGATATCAAGATGCAAACCGATTACGGTACCAGTTCACTCGCACAGGAAGCCGCCGCTGTATGGTTTACAGATGGCCATCACACAACTCATATGGAGCGGCTACGTCCGGAGCTCCGAACACGCAGAGACTTCATGCTGGAGCTACTGCATCGCTACCTTCGTGACATTGCGGAATGGAAGGTCCCGGAAGGCGGCTTCTATATCTGGCTACGCTTCACCGCGGAACCCTTGTCTATCCGTAAGCTGTTCTCTGCCTGTCTGGAAGCCGATGTTCTAATCCACCCAGGTTATCTGTATGACCGCATGGATGCAAATCATATCCGGCTCTCTTATGCCTATGCCTCGCAAGAAGAGATGGAGCACGGACTTATAATCCTTGTCGAAGTCGCCCGAAGGCTGATGATGTCCGGCTTGTGAGCAACATCTCTTTGCATAGCAAAATGGCAAAACACATGGCCGCCCTCCTTGCATTTTTGATACTCAACTTGTGTTAATTTGGGATGCTCACCTTGGTTTTTCTGTCTTTCGATAAATGAGAATAGCCTTGAACTAACGGAGTATATCCGCAGTTCAAGGCTATAAGCATGAGCTTTTATGCACTTAAGTGTGTAGAGTTGGATCGCAGGAACAGGAACAATCCCCTATGCCTATTATCCTTTAACCGCTCCCTCCGCAATACCCTCCATAATAAATTTCTGGAAGAACGCGTAGATCAGGATGACTGGAATCGCAGTCAAAACCAGAGAAGAGAGAATTAGCGGCCATTCCTTATTATACTCACCAAACAGCATGTTCGTGGACAGGATAAGTGTGTACCGGTTTACATCCGTCAACATCAATAGCGGTAACAGAAAGTCATTCCATATCCACAGGAAGTCCAGAATCGCAATCGTCACCGTGATTGGAAGCAGCAGCGGGAAGATAATTTGGAAGAACGTCTGAAACTCGTTACATCCATCGATCTGAGCGGATTCTTCCAGTTCACGCGGAATGGACTTCACAAACCCGTGATAGAGGAAAATCGCCATGTTTACGCCAAGTCCAATATAGATCAAGGCAAGTCCGTAAGTGCTTCCTTGCACCCCCATCGTCTTTGCTACACGTGTCAGCGGAATCATGATGGAGTGGAAAGGCACCAGCATGGATGCAACAAACATGAAGAAGATCAGATTGCTTAATCGACCGGAAGTCCGGGACAGCTTGTAACCTGCAAGCGAAGCACAGAAGACGATTCCTCCGATGCCGAGAATGGACACGATCGCGGAGTTTAAGGAGCTTCCGAGCAGATTGATTTTGTTAAACGCATCCGTATAGTTTTCCCAATGTAATGTGGTCGGCAGAGCGATAAACGATTGGAACATTTCACCCTGTGTTTTGAACGAGTTCACCACAGCCATGTAGATTGGAAGCATGGCTAGCAGTGAGCCGAGTATCAATAACAGCCGAATCAGGTAGTTATTCAGTCGCTGCATTCTCATGCTTCCACCTCTTTTCTCTTCATGACGGTGATCTGGATGAGTGTAAAGATCAGAACGATAGCAAACAATACAACCGATTTGGCACTGGCATAACCGTATCTGAAGTTGTTCGAGAAAGCTTCTTCATAGATATTCATGGTGATGACCTGTGTAGCCCGACCCGGGCCGCCGCCTGTCAATCCATAGACCACCTCGAACACCTTGAATGCACCGTTCAGTGTCAGGAAGAAACAGATTGTAATAGCGTGTGTAATCATCGGCAGTACGACGTTACGCAGCACTTGAAACGCATTAGCGCCGTCAATGACCGCGGCTTCCTTGAGACTCTTCGGTACACCCTGCAATGCAGCCAGGTAGATGATCATCATATAGCCCACACCGTTCCAAAGCGATACGATTAGAATCGAGTAGAAGGAGAACTTCGGATCACCGAGCCATTGTTGATCGAGAAAAGAAAATGCCAGTTTCTCAGCCAGCTGCGGCAATACCTGGGAAAAGATGAACGTCCACATGAATGCACTGATGATTGTACTGATCATGTTGGGCATGAAAAATAACGTCCGGAACAACCCTTTGCTGCGTGTGCGTGACTCAATGAATACGGCGAGCAGCAATGCAATCACATTTTGCAAAATCAGCATAAAGATCACATATTTGAGCGTAAACCACAACGAGTTCAGGAAATCGGGATCTTCCTTAAACAATTCTACAAAGTTCCCCAGCCCGATAAAGCTGTAGTCACGGTTTAATCCGTTCCAATCCGTCAAGCTGTAGAACATCCCGCTAAACGTCGGGTACAGCAGGAATATCGCATAGATTACAAAGGCCGGCGCTGTGAACGCGAGCAATGAAAGATACTTTTTGAACACATTCGTAGCCATAACTTCTCCCCCTTTTTGCACAGCGAATGAAGGTTAACGGGGGAACGAAGATCGTTCAGCCAGCCGTTTCATCTGCTTCGAGACTGTTACGAAATAAAGTACCGCTAATTTGTTGACAAAACCCCGAGCTCAATACAGATACGAACGAGATTTTGTCAACAAATGCAGGTACTGCTTTCTTACAGCTCAACCTTGTTGATCATTCAGGCGCTTACTTGTTAAGCATTCATCTCTTATTGTGAAGCATCCGGCTCTTATTTGTTGACTTTATTGTAGGACTTCCACGCTTTGTCGAGCGCATCGATTACCTGCTGTTGATTCAACTGTCCGGAGTAGTACCCTTGAAGAGCTTTACCAGACTCATCCTTCACGGCTTGTGGAATCTTTGGATCTTGATAAGCTTTGCCTTCATTAACATATTTCAGGGCGTCGTCTACCCACGGGAAGCTCTTGAACGTATGCACTTTGGCAACCGGATTAAACTTGAGCGCTTCATAGAATGCACTTGAATCCTTGTCATCGAGAATGTAGTTTACAAAGTCGAGTGCCACTTCTTTATTTTTACTTGTCGAAGATACAGCTAATGAAGTGGATGTACTCAGGTTGATTTTCGTATCATCCGGATTGTCGTTCAGCGGCATTGGAGCTACGCCGAAATTAACGTCGGGATTGGACTTCAGAATCGTTTCCGCGTACCAAGGACCTTGAATCCACATCGCCGCTTTGCCTGTAGCATAAGCCGCAGCGCCGTCATCGGCTCCAACTTCAAGCGCTTTATCCGTTCCGTTGGCATTGACGAGATCGAACACATCAAACAGTGCTTTCATATCGGAGAAGGAAGCTTCGTCCTTGTTCATTTTTTCCACGAAGTCTTTGTGCTCCGTTTGTGTCAGCGCCCCTACAGTGAGTGGCAGGAATAATTGCGGAACCCAAGCTTCTTTGTAAGACAGCTCAAACGGTGTAATGCCAGCTGCTTTCAGCTTCTCTACAACCGCTTTCATTTCTGTCAACGTTGTTGGAACCTCAAGCCCTTGTTCTTTAAAGATATCTTTGTTGTACAGATAACCCCATGACAAGGTTTCCAGTGGAACCGCAACGACTTTGCCGCTTGCATCCGTTACCGAAGGTTTGACCGAATCCAGTAACTTATCTACAAAGGGTTGATTGGACAAGTCTTCGAGATATCCAGCTTTGCTGAAAGGCGGAATCTCATTCACCGCGTGCAGAGCGAATACGTCTGGTGCATCATTGGAAGCAAGTCTTGTTTTCAAAATCTGAGGTGCATTATCTGCTGGCGGCATCTCCAGTTGCACATTCACTTCAATGTTTTTGTCTGCTTTTTCCTTGGCTTTGAACTGTTCTATATATTTATCGTAATGTTCTTTCAGCCTTGGTTGAGCAACGAATACTTTGAGGTTTACGGTGCTGCCAGCTTTGACTTCGTTCTGTTCATTATCCGTGCCTGCATTCGAGCCGCAGCCTGCGAGCAGAACGCTGACCAGTGCCGCACTTACAACGCTTTTCCATACTTTCATGTCTTTTGACCTCCCGGTGTGACTGGTTTGTCTTTCATAGGCTTATTATATATCGCAAAATGTAAGCGCTTCATTGGACAAAATTAGACTCTTCCATTGGATTATTTTAAACCTTAATTCAAGCAACATTCCCCGAACGAATCATTCGGGGAATGGGTCAGGCAACTTATACTGGCCTTTGCGCATCTCTCCGGGTGACACACCAAAGTGCTTTTTGAATACCCGATAGAAGTAGGACACATCTTCATACCCCGTCATCTCGGCGATATGCTTGAATGGAATCTGATCATCCATCACCCACTCTTTGGCTTTGGTCATCCGAAGTTGAACCACATAATCGGTCACGTTCACGTCATATTCTTTCTTGAAAGCTTTGCTCAAATATTCCTTACTGACAAAAAAGATATGGGCAAGCTGCTCCAGCGTAATCATCTCCATGCAGTGTTGCTGCATATATTGCTTTACCTCTTCGAGGTTCAGCTTGTTTTTATACTTACGCTGGGCAATTAATTGTTCCAGCGCCTGATAATAGGAAGCGGATATCCATTCCACAGCCGCCCGGATCGAACCCAGCGCTGATGCAGGAGGCAATACTCCCTCTTCCGGACGATCGAACAGCCCATTGGACCCACATAGCTCGTCCAGCATATTCTGCAGCTCATAAACCGCACGTCCAAGCTGGCGAGGTCTTCGAACCTCGTTTTGTTCCAGCTTCTGCTCTAATTGATGAAACCATTCCCGCAGGCTCGTCAGGTTCAAGTCGTTGAAGCGCAGACGTGCTTGCTGCTGGAACAGAGAGAATTCACCCGCGAATGAAGCCGGATAAGCTTCCCACACTTCTGGTGCCGTAGCAGCTTTATCCAGCTCATGACTACATTTCGCCAGCGTAGCATTTAGTTCATCCGGATTCACCGGTTTCAGCAGATAATCAGCTGCACGATACCGCAGAGCGTGTTTGGCATAATTAAAATCATCATAACCGCTCACCACAACGACCTTAATCTCCGGGTACTGACTGCTCAGCGTCTGCATCAGCTCGACACCATCCGATCCTGGCATACGCATATCCGTAATAATAAGGTGAGGTTGCAACGCCTTGACCATCTGTATCGCCTGTTCTCCATCCTCTGCTTCACCACAGACCACCAAGCCGAGCTCATTCCACCCACCAAGATTACGTATAATATCCCGATTCCACGGCTCATCATCCACCAGCAACACTCTATAGATCTCCTTACTCACAAGGACTCGCCTCCTGTTGTGCAGGGGATCGTTACGATCACTTTTGTTCCCTGCCCAAGTTTACTTTCCATACGCATACCGTATTCGGGTCCAAAATGCATCACCATTCGTGATGCAGCATTGAGCAGTCCAATACTCGTGCCTGAATTCCATACCCGATCGGTATACCGCGTAATGCGTTCCAGTTTGGATTGCATCTCTACGAGCCTGTCCGGCTCCATACCCATGCCATTATCACAAATTTGAATCGTCACCCTACCCTGCTGTGGATCACACAGCACTTCGATGCCTAGCTTCCACTCCCCAGGCTTTTTCTCCAGCCCATGCAAAAATGCATTTTCTACAATAGGCTGTAAGGATAACTTCGGAATATAACACGCTCGGAGTTCTCCCGTAATTTCCAGCTTATATTCAAGCCGGGTGGCAAAACGTTGCTTCTGAATCAGCATATAATGCTCCAATTGATCCAGTTCGGATTGCAGAGGGACAAGGCCGTCCGGTGCCCGTACAATATAGCGGAACATCTCGCTTAATGCCCGGATCACCTTGTAGCTGTCTGCCGGCTTTTGCGAATAGACCATGCCACCGATCATTTGTAATGTGTTTTGCAGAAAATGGGGATGAATCTGAGATTGTAGTGCTTTGAGCTCGGCTGTCTGTTTCTCCAGATTCATCAAATAGTTATCCCGGATATGCTCCCGAATTCGACTAGCCATACCGTGCAAATTTTTCTCCAGTAGGCCAATCTCATCCACTCGTCCGCTACGCTCTACTTTACGATCCTTGATCAACTGGATACCCTTCATGGAATTCGCCAGTCTGACAATAGGTTTAGAGGTTCGCCAAGCGACCAGTGCCGCCAGAGCAACAGACACGACCGTTGCCACTCCGCCCACAACTAGCCCATACTTCATCGTTTCCAGTGCACTCTCGTTAATGACATGATCCGGTACGATTTTAATCACCCGTAGCCCTGTCGACTCAATATCGTGATAGAAAATATATTCCTGTGCTGTACGAATAAAACCCGCGTTATTCTTCGTTTCGCTCAGCTGCTTCAACGCTTCATCCGATGGCTGGATGGAGGAGTTCGGCTGATATACCGGATGACCTGAACTGTCTCCGATATAGGCGGTATAATCTCCCCTGCTGTCGAGCAGTTCAAGCGTCTGGTTAAACTCGGCCCACTTGATCTCCAGACTGATTGCTCCGATCTGAGCCTGATCCTCAAAGCGGTTCATGCTGCGGGTCATATGGAACTTTTGCGGATCTACCGGATCATTGATAATTGTAAAATCTTTATGCTCCGTAAAAAGCTTATGATACCCTTGCGGAATATCCGCAACCGTCTTAATTCGGGATTCCATAGAATTGAAGGTGAACAGGGTGTCCTGCTCCTTCAAGTACAGTTCGACCCCAAACACATAATTGCCAGCAGAATAGTACACACTGTTCAGCATATTAAAAACAGCCTTTTGTTCGTCAAAACGGCTGGAAGCAGGCGCTTCCTGGCCCAACGCCAAATACTGATGTAGCTCATCACTGATCTGAATGGAATAAATGATATTATTCATGCGGGTAAACTGTTCTGCCAGATAGACAGAGGCCCAATTCATATTGACCCGGTTCGTATCCATAACCTCGGCTTCCATGGAGGAACGCGCATTCTCCGCGGCTACCGCAGTTATCACAATGACTGGCAGTACAGCGACTAGGGTCATGGTCAGTATCAATTTATTACGAATGCTGCGCTTGAAAGGGTCTATCAGCCGACGGTAGAATTCGTTAAACACAGCGCATCCACTCCTGAGCTAAAATAAGACAAACGCCCCAGCATCAAAGCCGAGGGCGCCATGGTCTTGTTATTTTTTTCGGAAAATATGAAGTAAATGTTGAACTAAAGATTGTACACAGGCCACTCCGATAAAGTGTAAAAGAACAATTCAAAATCTTCTATCTTTCCTTGGGTTCATTTTCACTATTATTCCCTAGTGTTGTTCGATAATGCGTACGCCCCATCGTTCCAGCTTGATCTCCTGCCCAGCGGCAATCGAATCTCCTGATAATAGCTCTGTCCCTTCGCTATGCGGATTCTTGAAGGAAACCGGCTCATCCGAATAGTTGAAATAATAGCGAATGGTATGCCCCTGATCGTTCACCCCTGTCTTCACAACGAGTGGAAAAGCAAGCTCCTGATCCGCTCCCCATACACCCGCGTCCTTCATCACACGTTCCAGTACCTTGCGAATGACGGCAGCGCTCGTATAACAGCCAACATATGTTGCTTTGCCTTTACCGTAGTTATTTTGCGTGATTGCCGCATACTCTCCCCAATGAGGATGATCGTACCAAGCGAGCACCTCCGCAGTCGTCGGCGTAATCAGCTCCATCCAGGTGTGTACCTGATTATGCTCCTCACCTACGCCAAATGGATCATCGCGTAGCCCAACATGCTTCGGCTCAACAAACAAGTTGTAGCTAATGCCACATGCTTCACTGATCAGTCCGGGCTGACGTGAAGAACGAACTTTGATATGCTCATTGGCAAAACCGCTCTTGAACGAGTACACGATATGTCCGCCGTCCTGTACAAATTGATTTAATTTTTCCAGCAACGCATCCGAAGCCGCATATAGAGCAGGCACCACTAGCACATCATAATCTGCATAACTCTCCACGGAAGGATCGATAAGATCGCAGCCAATGTTCATTTTATACAGCTCATCGTACATCCAGCGCACAACGTCGTTGTAGTTCTTGTCGCTGGTAAAGTTAAAGCCGAACCACTTGATGGAGGTTAACGCCTCGTTACTGAACAGTACTGCCACCCGATTTGTTTTCTTCAGATTCACCAGCTTAGGACTCAGGCGAGCAAAATCGCGGCCAATTGTCTGCGCTTCGTTATACACCGGATTCGGTTCGAAATCATGGCTTAGCAGGCCTTTCCAGTAGGTCTCAAACGAATTGTGCAGCGAGTGCCAATGCCAGTAGGCAACCATGTTAGCCCCAGAAGCCAGATGACTGAATGCCTGTAATCGCAGTTGGCCCGGATAAGGAACCCAATGCCAGAAGGCCTGTGCTTCGGTCTCCAGAACAAGGTAGTTGGATTGTTTGGTGGAACGCGCCACATCTCCTCCAAACGAAATCTCAATGCCGGTTAACTCGTCTTGGGAAGGATGATAGATATCTACACTGGTGATGTCAAAAGGTCGGGATGCTGCAAAATGATCCACATCCCCCTGAATGCCGTAGGAATACCCGCGCCATTCAAAGTCAAAGTTCTGGGTAACAAACTGGCCATCCTGTTTGTACTCATTCACAATTCCAACTTGCCACGCCAGGAAATTCGTGACCAACTGCCGCTGGAACTTGGCAAACTCAGCTCCAAGGCTGCCGTTAATGGTACCCACAACGGAAGGGAAGTCTTCCCAACTGTTGATCCGGTTACTCCAGTAGTCCAGTCCAAACTCCTTGTTTAGCTCGTCCAGCGAGCTGAACTTGTTGCGCATATATTTAACAAACTGTAACTGCACGTTGTCTCCAGCTGTGTTGTAGTGCTTCGTTTCATTATCTGTCTGATATCCAATGACAGCCGGATGTTTACTCACGCGTGAGATCAGCTTACGAATGATGCGCTCTGCATAAAACAGATACGTTGGATGCGTGATATCCATAATCTGTCTTGCTCCATATTTTCCAGGTCCCTGTGCGGTTGTTGCCAGCACGTCCGGGTGCTCCTTTACCATCCACGTCGGAACAGCATACGTTGGTGTGCCTACGATGACATGAATTCCGGCCGCATGCATCGCATCCAGCACTCGATCGACGGATGTGAAATCAAACACGCCGTTTTGCGGTTCATGGGTACTCCACGTGGATTCGGCGATGCGTACGACATTGATGCCGGCATCCTTCATCATCTGAATATCCTTGTCCAGTCTCTCATATGGCATATATTCATCATAATAGGCTACGCCGTATAATAATTTGTCCATGAAATAGTCTCCTTTGATTGGGGTTTATATAAGAGAAACCCATCCTATTTGCACGTCCACTACAATGACAGAATAACCTTCCATTCGCCCTTATCCCCAGATTTTTTTATTCCACTTTCTCAAGTGTAAAATCCGGTGATAAATGCGACCGCTTCGCTTCTCCAGGTTTTTTTCTGTCCTCTCCGTTTCTGTGCAAATGAGTTGTTTAACTTATATAACGTTGTTGGTATTTGGGTAGTTGAAATTTTCTCATCTTAAATGGTAGCGTTTACATCAATATTAGTATCGTTATATCATTTGTACAGTGTCTGTTGATATCATCAGGATATACGTTGATATTAGGATGTTTGCGTTAAACTGATTATAATGAAGTACATGCATAGTGCCGATGGCACAAGGCGAGTATTTTTTACCCTTTTCCGAGGTGAATATCATGGATATCCGTTCACAGCTTCGAGAGATGCCATACCATACGCTGGCTCACTGGCTTCCGATTATCGATTGTAACATCAAATTTTATGGCGCTCACAGTCAACAAGTACCATATGGATGGGCCATGCCTGAGGAGACACATCCGGGCTTTGAGATCATTCTGATCATTCAGGGAACGCAGGAGAGTGTGATTCATGGCTACACGTATACGGTGGACGAAGGTTCTATTCTGCTCATTCCACCCGGATTCAAACATACTAATGCATGTATCTCTGCGGAAGGCATGATGTATTTTAGCGCACATTTTAATGTAGACGATCCAGTATTCACTTTAAAACTCATGTCCCAGCGGAGTAGAATCTATGCCGCCGGTACGGGAGATAATATGAAAATAAGAGCTGTGCTTGAAAGCTGGATGAACATGATTAATACTACGGCCGCGGCCTACTCGTCCACAGACAAATTACTCATGCAAGCACGGATGTTCGAACTGTTTGCGCTGTTATCTCAAGCAGCAGAGAACGCCCTGGAATCCACCATTCCGGTTGATGCTACTCATGCTCCTGCTCCGACAGCCATGCATTACGCAGGAGCGATCGCCGAAGCGATCAAGCAGGCCTTCCATGCCCAGTTACGATCACGAGATGGCAATGTCTCTTCGGTCAAAGTTGAGCAGATTATCGCATCGTTTGGCATCAGTCCAGGATATGGTTTACAGGTTTTCCGCAAAGTATTTGGTCATTCTCCGCGAGCCTACCTGTCCAACCTGAAACTACAGGAGGCCAAGATGCTGATCGAGCAACCTGACCTTTCACTCGGGGAGATCGCCATAAAACTCGGTTATACCCATTTGTCTCATTTCAGCAGACAATTCAAACGCTGGACAGGCCAAAGCCCCCTTCTCTATCGAAATCAACATGCAGAGAATAGCCGGAATCCCGTTGCTCAACTTTCAGGAGAAAACTACTCGGAGCGCTGAAGAAGAATTCGTATATTTTCGAATTCCTCGGGAGTATTCATATTGCTCAACTGTAGTGCGACATGTCCGATACCCAGGTGCTCCAGTTCGTTTATATCAGCAAAATGGCAGCCTACCTCTTCCAGCCAGCGAATGACACGTAGTCGGTCATGAATAAGACACTGCTCTAGCAAGGGAAGCACACGCCTATGGTAAACCCCTGCTAGGGGATGAATTCGTCCTTCTACTCGAGGAACGATGGCATTGCATGTTGGATATTGTACTGCGAGCCTCTTCATTCCATTGAAAAAAGAGGTTTGCAGAAGCGGCATGTCGCAGGCACTAACCAGATTCCACTCTGTCTGGGAGACACTGAGTGCTGCGTGGAGCCCTGCAAGTGGCCCCTTGCCCGGATAAGCATCCTGTACGCATTCGAAGTCTTCATCCCCTAGTGGGGTGTAAATTGCTTCGCTCGGCCCCGCTGCAACAACAACCCGGGATACGGCGGGTCTGATCGCATTGTTTATATGAGTTAACACGGCTGAACCATTCAGTTCGAGCAGTGCTTTGTTCGTTCCCATTCGGCTGGATAATCCACCTGCCAATATAATGCCTGTCCATTTCTTAGCGTCCATCGTCATCTCCTCTTCCCGTAAAAACCTGAGTTATATATTCATGCAACATATTAATGAAACTCCAATCGTATGCCAGAAGTCGATCGATACGATGCAAATTCATTCCTTACCCTAAATTTATATCTAATTTATATAGTGCACATGTATATCATACCTTTTGCCGCATCCGTTTTGGGATAAGAACATTCTTTAGGACATACCTTTTAGTCCATATTCTATACGTTGAATCCCCATTCAACAAATGATACATTGAACAATATGATTCGATTCGGAAAGGAATGGCTCAATTGGACAGATCTGCACCTGTGAGAGGCACTTCCTCGCTGACCTCTCTGAAACTATATAACTTTTTCATCTACGGAGCCATTTCAATCTTTGCCGGATTCCTGCAGCTCTATCTTCAAGAGATCGGTATGACCAAACTGGAGATCGGCAGCCTCATGGCCATCGGTCCTTTTGTTTCTCTGTTTGCCAATCCGTTCTGGGGGTTCTGGAGCGATAAGTCTCGCAATATCCGCATTGTGCTGATGATGATGATGGGAGGCACCTTTGTGCTTGCACAGGGGGTATTTTATGCGCCCTCGTATGCATGGATTTATGTCGCCATGATTTTCTTTTATTTTTTCCAAAGTCCCTTATTTGCTCAAACCAACAGTCTAATTCTCGGTTATATCGACGGTACAGGTCAGAACTTCGGATCATTTCGGCTCTGGGGCTCTCTAGGTTGGGCACTGACTGCGGTTGCTGCCGGACCGGTTATTGACCGTTTTGGCGTGAGCAGTGTGTCTATTATTTTTGCATGTATGATTGCTGTAGCGTTTATATTCTCTGTACTTCTGCCAAGGCAGCCCATTGCTTCCGATACCCCGATTGTGACGTTCCGGCGGTTCGGCAAAGTGATGTTTAATCCGTATTTTATGATTTTTATCGGTCTTGGGGTGCTCGTTTCGGTACCCAATGCCATGAACAGTACATTTATGTCTCTTTATATTGTAGAGATGGGCGGCGACAAACAGATGGTCGGCTGGGCCATCTTCACGTCCTCTATTCTCGAAGTGGGTGTGTTCCTGTTGCTGGATCGGCTACTGAAACGCAAGATGAGTCTGCTGCTGGGCTCTCTGATTCTGGTCAGTCTGCTGTTTGCCCTTCGCTGGCAGCTCATGGCGCTGGCTAACAACCCGATGGAGGTTGTCTTTATTCAGCTCATGCATTCAGTAACCTTTGGCGGTTATTTCTATGTGGGCACACAACTGACGATGCTGTTTATTCCACGGCCTTACCGCTCCTCCGGGCAAGCGGTGTATACGATGGCTTGGGGTGGTCTCTCCGGCGTCATTGCCGGGCTGTTTGGCGGTTGGCTATTCCAGAGCTTCGGTGCAGAGGTAATGTACAACATCGGTGTCTTCTTTTCACTGATCGGCGCTGCTGGCTTTGCCATCATGTGGCTATGGAATCGTCGTAATGGCTACCAGCCAACGGTGCTGACCGAGATGGGCAATATGGATGAAGACAAGTAAGTGGGGATGTGGCTGACCACCCTCGCATGAAGCAGAGCACTGCGTGCTGGGAAATTCGCAGTACGAGCTAGATGAGTTCAGTAGATGAAGTAATTGAATGAGGTAAGTAGATGAGGTAAGTAGATGGAGGATGTAGTTGAGGAATAGCTGAGAAGTCATTGAACAAATGAAGCTTCAGTTTTTGCGTAATGATTCCTGCAGACAATGGAACAGTCCTGTGAAAAATTAGTAGTAACTCTCGCGGCTAACCGCTAACGATCACCACGAAGCTTATCTGTGCAATTTTTAGTCATTTCATATTCTAACGATCACCAGAAGCCTTATTTCCATTCAAACCGGGGAAAACAGGGTGAAAAGACTACATTTTCAGGAAATAAGCTCCGTACGGATCGTTAGAATTCAGAAATGCCGAAAAACGGGGAAATAGCGTTCCCTGTGATCGTTAGAGTAATTTGCATACTATAAAAGAGGACATCCCCTCTATATCGAAAAACACAAAAAGGGCGTTCCATCATCTTAAGGATGAAGGAGCGCCCCTTTTAATGCTTGTGCAGCTTGTTACTCTCGAAACTTGGTGCTCTAACTCTAACCCTAACCATTCAAGCATTCGGTGGATGAATTAACCTCACGGCTACAGTTGGGTTACCCACCAGCTCTGTCCCATGCTACTGTTGTACGTCTATCTCATGCTGTTGTGCGTCTGTGCTACTGTTTCCGTCTATCCCACTCACTTGTTTGTCTATCTCACGCTCTTGTACGTCTACCTCATCCCATATCCTCTTGTATCTACTTTATACCTTATGCCTTCGGCAATTGGAATGAGCTTTTCAGCGATACAACCCGGTTGAATACGGGACGGCCTGGCTCGGAGTGCTTTGGATCAACACTGAAGTAGCCGTGACGGAAAAATTGGAACTTGTCCTGTGATTTCGCTTCTTTCATCTCTTGCTCTACGAAGCCGTGAACGATCTCCAGCGAGTTCGGGTTCAACTGATCCAGGAATGTTTTTTCCGGTTGCTCGGCAGTCTCTGCTCCAGCTCCAGTTACATCGGCCTCAATCTCAGCCCCTGCTACAGCAGCGACAACCTCTGCCTCCGCTTCTGCTTCCGGTGCTTCTGCCGAAATCAACGGCTCGTACAAACGGAATTCTGCGGGTACCGCTTGAGTTGCCTCTACCCAGTGAATCGTGCCTTTCACTTTGCGGCCCGTAAAGCCGCTGCCGCTCTTCGTTTCTACATCATATGTGCAGTGGATCTCAACGACATTACCATCCGCATCCTTAATTACGTCATTACATTTAATGAAGTAGGCATGTTTCAGACGAACTTCATTGCCAGGGAACAAACGGAAGTATTTGTTCGGTGGATTTTCCATAAAGTCGTCTTGCTCGATATAAATCTCACGGGAGAACGGAATTTGGCGGTTGCCCATCTCCGGATTTTCCACGTTATTTTCGGCCTCCAGCCACTCCACTTGTCCCTCAGGATAGTTCGTGATAACCACTTTGAGCGGGTGCAGGACAGCCATGGTGCGCGGAGCTTTCAGTTTCAGATCCTCACGAACAAAGTGCTCCAGCGTTTGCAGATCGATCACGCCTTGGCTTTTGGAAATGCCTGTTTCGAATACAAAATCACGAATCGCTTCCGGTGTGTACCCCCGGCGACGCAAACCCGAGATCGTTGGCATACGCGGATCGTCCCAGCCATCGACATGGCCTTCATCCACAAGCAACTTCAGCTTACGTTTGCTCGTTACCATCTGAGACAGGTTCAGGCGGCCAAACTCGTATTGACGCGGCTGACTTTGCATCTCACACTCTGCAACAACCCAATCATAGAATGGACGTTGATCTTCAAACTCCAGAGAACACAAAGAGTGTGTTACGCCTTCAATGGCATCTTCCAGCGGGTGTGCGAATGCGTACATCGGGTAGATGCACCATTTGTCGCCCGTGTTATGGTGATGTGCATGAGAGATACGGTAGATGACCGGATCACGCAGGTTGATGTTAGGCGAAGCCATATCAATCTTGGCACGCAGTACCTTTTCTCCGTTCTTGAATTCGCCTGCACGCATGCGTGTGAACAGGTCGAGATTCTCTTCCACCGAACGCTCGCGGTATGGGCTGTTTTTGCCCGGCTCGGTCAGCGTTCCGCGCATTTGACGGATTTCGTCGGCGCTTTGATCGTCGACATAGGCTTTACCTTTTTGAATAAGCAAGACCGCACGGTTGTACATCTCATCGAAATAATCCGAGGCAAAACGTTTCTCGTTCCACTCGTATCCGAGCCATTTCACGTCTTCCTGGATGGAGTTCACGTACTCCACGTCTTCCTTCACCGGGTTCGTGTCATCAAAGCGCAGGTTTGTCTTGCCGCCGAACTCGCCGCCCAGCGTAAAGTTGATCCAGATCGCCTTCGCGTGACCAATATGCAGATAACCGTTCGGTTCCGGTGGAAAACGGGTAATAACTTCCTGGACTTTGCCCGACCGGAGGTCCTCGGTAATGATATTTTTAATAAAGTTAGGTGGGGTTGTGAATCGGTTGTCCACAGTTATCAAACCTTTCATGAATGGATTGGAGCTTGCAAAAAGTACAATAGTACAGCAATTCCGGGTAAAATTCCTTAATGACGAAACCATTTCCTGAAAATATCTTCTTTCATGGAAAGTTTCGTACGCGTTTCATTTAAATATACCTTTAACGGGGAAGGAGTTCAATAAATAACAACATGAAAATCGGGATCAAACGCACACGCTACCCGATTCAAGTTAGGCCCAATACCATTTTGACGAGTTCGCACGAATCATGTAGCATATGAGTAAAACTAAATTTAAGGGAGGGTTTCCCAAGTGAACGCGCTAAAACTGACCAAAGAACAGCAGGATGAAGCCATTCGCACGATCCAGTCGTATTTTGAAGAGGAACGCGGCGAAGAATTGGGCGATCTGGCAGCATGGGGCGTCCTCGACCTGTTTATGACACAGCTTGCTCCCTACATATATAATCAGGCACTCCGTGACGCACGCACAACGGTAAACCAGCGCATGGCCTCCATGGAAGAAGATCTGTTCGCTCTGGAGCGCAAATTGCCCCGGCCTCCCCGCTAATCTACCTATTATATAAAGAAAGAAGGTTGCAATCATGTTTACCTATTCATTGGATGAATATACGGAGCTTCGCCCGCTTTTGATGGAGCACACCAAACCGCTGTTCGAACTGACGGACCGTTCCAGAGATCAACTGAGACATTGGCTGCCTTGGGTAGATCAGGTGACCGACATTGAACATACATCGAGCTTTATTACGAACGCGTTAAAACAAGCTGCGGAGAACGGCGGCTTCACAGCCGGCATCTGGTTAAAAGGAGAACTTGCAGGTATCATCGGTTTCCACGAGATTAACTGGACAAGCCGTTCCGTAAGCATCGGATACTGGCTTGGTAAAGGTTTCGAAGGACAAGGCCTAATGACCAGTGCCTGTCGTGTCTTGGTGGATTACGCCCTCGTGACACTGGATCTGAATCGGGTCGAAATTCGCTGTGCCACCAACAACAAACGTAGCCGTGCTATTCCGGAACGACTTGGCTTCGTGCTTGAGGGTGTCATTCGCCAGGCGGAAAAGCTGCCTAAGGGATACGTCAATCATGCGGTATACGGCATGTTACAGCATGAATGGGAACTTTTGCGATAAACCTGCCTTACATAATGGACATATCATCATACATCACCCTAATCCGCTTGCCCTTTGTCTGTGACGGCACATGTCCCATAGATGAGGGGTATTTGTGGTTAGGACCCATTTTTTACTTCCCCTTAAGGTTGAACTCATCTCTGCTTCATGCTCGGTGCCTAAGATAGCGTTGTGGCTGTATAACCACAAACTCTATTCAAGGAAGAAGGATGATCACGGATGAAGAAAACCACAACATCAAAGGCAGTCAAAGTAACCAGCGCTTTAGCTTTAACACTTGCACTTGGCGGGGGCTTGGTGGCAACAACTGCGGTTCATGCAGACCCTGCGGCGAAAGCATCCGATGCACTCCAAAACAAACGCACTGCCCCGATGGGGTCCCATATATTGAAACCACCTGGCGAAGCGGAACGAGGACTAGGACCTTGGTTCGGGCCTCATGCTGAAGAAGTTCTCTCTGTGCTGGGCATCACCAAAGATGAGTTGAAAGAAGCCATTAAAGCAGACAAGTCCCTTGCTGAAATTGCTGCCTCAAAAAAGGTTGAGACACAGACGCTCATTGATAAACTGGTAGCCACGGAGAAAAAGGAACTGCAACAGCAGCTTACCGACTCCAAGATTACACAAACCCAATATAATGAACGTTTGGCCGCTCTTACGGAGCGCGTGAGTGAACTGATAAAAGAAAAACCATCCGCATTACGCGCGAAAAAACCAGAACATCCTGTGCCTGGAATGGGTTTGCCTGGACGGGGGTTTGGCCCTGAAGTCGATCGCAACCTGGACAAGCTTGCGTCTTTACTCGGAGTGACCACCAATGAAT
Organism: Paenibacillus polysaccharolyticus; assembly: GCF_023714295.1. Classification (GTDB taxonomy): domain Bacteria; phylum Bacillota; class Bacilli; order Paenibacillales; family Paenibacillaceae; genus Paenibacillus; species Paenibacillus polysaccharolyticus_A. The sequence goes on along the minus strand of NZ_JAMAUN010000008.1, from coordinate 59,305 downwards.
TAACTTCATCACTCAAAAAAGGGGATACCCTCGCAGCCATTGCCTCTGCCCAGAAGGTAAATGTGCAAACCCTTATTCAGCAGCTTGCAACCGATAGAACGGCCGATCTGCAGCAAGAGTTGAAAGACGGGAAAATTACACAGGCTCAGTATGATGAACGGGTTGCCGATCTAACCCAGCGCATCACAGACCTTGTTAATGGCAAACGCCCATCCGTTCGGCCCGAGCATCACCATGGCTCTCGTTTGAAAGACGAGTCTGGCACCCCAGTTAAACCTTTGCCAGAGAACGACAAAACAGACAAAGCAGGCACGACAGATCAGGCAGGTACAAGCACTTCTGATCTTAGTAAAGATCCTGCATAACCAACCGTTAGCAAGCAAATCGTACGTGGAATCTCACCTGTCTCTACATCCCTACAGGATGATTTCCATGCCAAGCCCCTCCTTCCCACGCTGTCAGCAGTGGTGAAGGAGGGGCTTTAATGTTTATCAGGTACATCATCCTTTAGAGCGCGCGCACCATGCCACCATCCACAATTAATGATGTTCCGGTAATGTAGGAGTTGGCACCAGACAACAGAAATACGACAGCTTTGGCGAATTCCTCCGGCTGTCCATAACGCCCCAGCGGAATCTCTTTACGGAACTGCTCGGCAATCTCGTCTTCACTGACTCCATTCTGTTCTGCCCTCGCCGTATCCAACTCACGAATCCGATCTGTTGCGATGCGTCCAGGGGCTACGGTATTAATCAGTATGCCGTAAGGTGCAAGCTCCTGAGAGAGCGTCTTGGCAAGACCAAACACACCGGTACGGAACGTATTGGATAAAATCAAACCCGGAATGGGCTGCTTCACCGACGTGGAGGCAATGTTGACGATATGTCCTCCGTTTGACTTCATATATGGAAGCACACCGCGAATCAGTCTCACATAACTAAGCATGTTCAGTTCAAACGCACGCTCCCAGTCCTCGTCGGTCAGCGACTCGAACGTACCGGAAGGCGGGCCGCCTGAATTGTTGACCAGAATATCGATCCGCCCAAACTGCTCCGCTGTCTTCTGGATCAGTGCTGTAATGTCCTCTCGGCGTGTTACATCCGTTGCGACATATTCCACACGTCCACCGCCACCAAGGGAGATTAACTCTTCCTTCACTGCAGCAAGCTTGTCCTCGCTTCGGCTGGCCAACATCACATCTGCACCTTCCAGTGCCAGCTGTGCCGCAACTGCTTTGCCCAGGCCTCGACTGGAGGCCAGCACGAGTGCTTTTTTACCGCGAAGTCCCATATCCATTGTGTATTCCTCCCTAAGCAAAGTTTGTTCCCCTACACATCCGTCTAACCGTTTAGGCATCAATAAAATAAGCCATTAAAATGTCGTCTACATCCCTGCCACCGATTCGGAACTCAGATACAAGCCTGCCTTCGGTTATAAACCCACATTGCTCATAGAAGGCAACCGCTCCCGGATTGCTCGATAATACACGCAGTCTGAGTTTACGAATGCCCTGCTCCAGCGCGTGTTGCTTCATCGCTTTCATTAGAGCTGTTGCCACACCAGAGCGGCGAAAATCCGGATGAACAGCAATATGGATTTCATAGACATGCCGATTCACTGGCATCCCCGTAGGGGGATGGAAGCCCACGTATCCGCATACCTGATCCTCTTGTACCGCAATGAGCTGACTGCCAGGAGGACAATATTGCAAATACTGCTGTCTGGATCTCCATTGCATCGGTGCAGGCGAGGTGGATGCATTCCAGACCAGCATATCCAGCTCCATTAGCTGGTTTGCATCCTTCATCTCAGAAGCACGGATTTGATACGTATGACTGGTGAACATGCTGATTCAACCTTTCGATATCTTCATTCAATTTTTTGATTCGCTTCATTTAAATATCTTTTTCCTAGCTTGATTACGCTATCTTTATCATGTTCTTTGTTCTGTTATCTATTGTAGCATAGCCGCCGGGAGGACTAAAATTCCACCTTCGTTTGACCAAATCATGAAAGATTAGAGCACAAATAAAACGTATCTAATGCTCACAAATGGTACACACCAGAACCACAGATTAGAAGATGCGATGCCAGTGTATTGCAAAAAACACTTCACCTTGCCGTAACGTCATACTTTATACTGATTCCATGGTAACAATTATAGATACGGTTCAATAAGGTAAGGAGGTACATCCGATTGAATATCAAAGAAGCCGCATCTCGGCTTGGGATATCGGCAAGGGCCATTCGTTTTTATGAGGAAAAAGGGTTAATTCAGCCTGCCAAGCAGTCCGGCAATGGATACCGCACTTATACGGAGAATGATATATGGCGTTTGCAGACAATAGCGGCGTTGCGCGAGATTGGCATGTCTTTGCAGGACATTACTCAAGCTCTCGCCGAGATAGATCAAGGTAACCAGCAGGGGTTAGAGGAATATTTGGAACTGCAACAAGCAGTCATGTATGCCCAGTGGATAGAGCTGAAGCGAATGATGGATACGACCCAGCGTATGATCGACCTGAACCGTCAGGACGGTTCACTGGATGTCAGCCATTTGCATGATCTGGCTGGCAGTGCACGCCGTCTGCGGGAAGCAAGACAGAACTGGCATGACCGCTGGAATTATGATCAGCAAGCGGCCCTCCATGATCAGCGGGTTCAAACTATGACAGATACAGAGGATTACACTCCACAAGCAGATTCAACCCTATCCACGACTGCGTCCTCAGGCCACGTACAAATAACAGCAGACAAACCATTTAACCTATACCGTAATTACGACGAAGCATTAGAACAGACCTTGCAGTCTATTGCTCCTCAGCCTGGAGAAACTGGCTTGGACATTGGCACTGGGACAGGCAATTTGGCTGGCAGAATGCTGCGTCAGGGTGCTGTCATGACCGGGATCGATCAATCACGGGAAATGCTGCGAACATGCCGCCTCAAGTATCCTCAGATGCAGGTGAAGCTTGGTAATTTTCTGGCCTTGCCTTTTGCCGAGCAATCCTTCGACTTTGTTGTATCCAGCTTCGCCTTCCATCATCTGGGCCCGGATCAGCAACAGCTCGCTTTGGAAGAAATCCAGCGTGTGCTCAAAGCCTGCGGCACGAGCAGAATCTGCCTCACCGACCTGATGTTTACGGACTCTGCCCATCGTGACGCTTACCTACGACATGCCAAGGTCACAGGCGACAAGGAACAACAACGCGCTTTGCACGAGCGCCATTTCCCATTGCTGGACGAATTACACTGCCGTCTGACTCACCTGGGCTACGAGACCAAACATGTCCGTCATAATGAATTATTGCATACCGTACTTGCGGTTCCGCTATAATAGCAGGTATCTGACAACAACCTCCTGCAAAACACGAATGATATAGGAAAGAGCCAACTCTCCGAAAGGAGGTTGGCTCTTATTGCTGGTCTCGCTAGAGAGGACAGCAATGACTAGTTTACATATAAATATCAACAATCGTACGCTCAGCCGCGCCGCTTACTTCTTTGAACGCATCCAGTGAGATGCGCACCCCGCCTTGACGATAACGGTTCACTGTACGCTCACCAGCCACGTCTTTGCCATTCACCGTTACACGGCTGACAGCTTTCTCATTCAGGTGGTAGATAAAGGTTACCGGTGTGCCTGCATATTCAAATTCAAATTGCATGCCGTCCAGCTCAGCTGGCAGTACCGGGTCAATCACCAGATTACCACCTTCCTGACGAATACCCAGTGCATTCGAGATCAGCTGATTCATGTAGATTCCAGGACCGCTGGAGTAGATTCTCCATCCGCCTTTTACCTCAACCGTTCCTTTACGCAGCTGGTCAAAATGTTCCTGCGCCTCGTAGCGGGTGTTGAACTTGCCGTCCGAACTACTGAAGTACGCATTCGCTTGGCGAATCTCCGCGTTAGGTACAACCTCGCGGATACCCACCGGATTGATCATCGCCAAACCGTTCCACACTTGATTCGTTTTACCCAGCTTCGCCATCGCTTCCACGTAACGGATGTGGGCATGCACGTATTGCAAACCGATCTCACGTCCGAAGTTGGACGCTTGCTCTGCACGTTTGAAGTGTGTGCTCACACCGCCTGCATATTGCGCCGGACGGTTCATCAGACGTACGCCATCCGGGCAGAGGAACTGCTCACGAATGAGTGCATAGTGTGACTCAGCCTGTTCTGCGTTCAGCAGTTCACCGATCATGCTGCGTGTCATTGGCAACAGACGATATTGGATACCAGTCTCGGTGTCTGTCGGGTGTAGCATCAGCTTCGCCCGATCCGCCTCTTCCATGTACACAAAGCCTGGAATTACATCTGTGCCCAACATGTAACGGTTGAAATCCTCGCGGATGCCCTGTGCCAGTTCGGCAAGCTCCTGCGCAAAAGCTTCGTCTTTGGACTTCAACGCCTGTGACAACACGTTCACGGACTGATACGTCAAGGCAACCGTCCAGCTACTCACCATGTATTGCTTGAGTTGTGCATTAGCTGGTTGCAGGGTATCATCCCAGTCTCCATCTCCATAGGAGGACAGGAACGTATCGTGCAGGAAGTGTGCACGGATATACTCGATCTCTTTTTTCGCGTGATCCAGTACGGTTGCTGTCTCTTCTGTGAATCCAAAGCTGTGTTTAACCGTATAAGGCACTTTCTCATCCAGAATGGCATAATCGCGTGTCGCAGTAAGGTAATCTGCCAGCACTTTCAGCGGCCATACGATGATATCGCCATGGCTCTCTTCCTGTTGAATCGCAAAGTACTTGTCAAACATAAACCATTGCGGCCAGTTACCATCATCTTCGTATTGGTGTGTGTACACCATTTTGATGATATCGCGAACCTGCTCATATTTTTGAGTGGCCATGAAATACTCCACCGGACCTTGGCACACATCACGTGTACCCCATGCCGCACCGCCGTATTGCTCCAGACCATGAGGCACAGAGTAGTGAACCAGCATATTATGCGTGTACCACCAAGCAAGGGCATTAACTTTGAACAAATCTTCTGCATTCTGGCTCTCGCCGCGGGACAAGCGGAAACCATTCATGACACCTGCAAAGAACTCACGGTATGCCTGCACTTCTTCTTCAAAAGAAAGAGTAGAAGTTGCTGTGTCAGCACCACCAGTCACCTGACTTTCCAGCATGCCCTGAACCTTCAGCGTCCATTCCGCAGTCTCTTCTAAGCTTAACGTTACAAGTGAAGCAGCACCACTGCGAACACCGCTGGCGAGCAGTGTTTCGTCCCCGGCTTGTACAGAGGCACCTTCAACCGTCATGCGGTACTCCAGCTCAGGATACGTTCCTGCACTCAGGGACTTCGAATCCGCTTTGAAAATCAATGTGTTACCATCCTGCGTCATGTGCAGTGGATATTCGTACTCATTCACGTTCATCGTAATCTGGTTCGTCACCAGGTAACGATAAGCTTTGCCACTTGTAGAGCGCACATTCATGCGTACTTCTGTAGCATGCGTCGTGGTGTAATTCGTTACGATGAGTGTATCGGACTCCATTTTGTATATCCAGCGAGCATAGTTAAACCCAATCTCGAACAAAGACGGCATCGTCAGCAGACGATATTGTCCATCGATCTCAACATAGATGCGTTGTCCGGCCGTTTTTGGCACGTTCAGAGCATTGCGGGCATTACTGATCATTTTATTAAAATTGGTGTTACCAATGACAAGCTGTGAGTTAAACATTCCGTACATATACGAGGTGGTTGTAATAACCTGTGCTCCAAGTTTTACATTACCGCCGCTCATCAGAATATGTCCGTGTGGACGCTCCACCATCAGTTCTTTGGCTTTCAATACGATATGCTCGTAGGATTCGGTAAAGAAGGACAACAGTTGATCCCCGCTACGTTCTTCCTGATGACGGTCAGGGTACAGCTGGTTAATCTCTTCCTGCGTCAGATCCAGTGCCGCCAGTGGCTCACCCAGAGATGAGGAAAGTTTCACCTGTTCAAATACTTCACCTTGTTCTGCGTTCAAAGCCTGTACTTCGTTCCATGCTGCTGCAACTTCATCTCCATACTCCAGTGCGGTAATACCCGATGCATGGTTAGGCTTCGCCAGTCCGTAGAAAACAACCTGTGCCTCACCGTTCAATTCCAACAACTCGGATTGCAATGCAGTATAAGCGAACTCATACTGGTAAGTTTCGTTTGCCAGAGACGGGCGACTCAGGCTTTCAGGTTGATTGGTTTCTTTGTAAGATAGTCCGAAGAACTGGAATCCATCTGTTGAGTAACCCACCGCTTTGGTCAAAGAGCCTTGTTGCATGTAAGGGAACACGCCGCCCTGTGGCTGGTTTTGACGTGAACATACCACATAGCCTTTTGCATCATCTTCAAATACCGTATGGTCGATATATTGCGACAGATAGGCTTCATTACTACGTACTGCGCCCGGATCAGCAAGTCCCACATCTTGTCCATACACCACATCAACACGCTGCTGTTGTCCTGTAATTTTCACATCCCAGAACCAGATTCCTTGCGGGGCAAGCGTAAATACAACTTTATACTGGATCGCCTGTCCTGCAGGGTTCGGTTGCACACTGCCTGTCCAGATCAGCTGACGGTCTGCATGTAATTTGCTCGTAGATACTTGGCTACCGGAATGCACGCCGAGGAGAGGGAAGGAAAGAATCTCCCCATTTTCTCCGTATACACGCAGGTATAGATTATTCAAAGACCCATCAATCGGGTTGCTAAGTAGTTGATTCAGCATGGTTGAGCCGGAAGTGGCTTGATACAAATCTCCACTGTTCAAAAAAGTAAATGTGACTTCTCCGGCTGCCAGACGAATCGTTTCATTCATGGTTGTTGCCATCTCTCTATCACTCCTTAAATTAGTTTACGACTTAAAATCGAAACGTTTCGATACTTTTGAAAAAGAATAGGGCTCCCTTTGAACCGGTCGTTCCCGACCCGTTCCAACGATAACCCTCATGCTGTAATACAAGTAACACATTGTGTTCACTTACAGATCACACTTCTCGTCGTTATGTATCCATCTTAGCCAAGTCTTGCTGTGATGAATACTTGCTGCCTTTTGCATCTACTGCCCCAGTTGCCACCAATATTACATACCATGATGCAAACTCGGTAACCTTATTTCCTACTCTCGACCTTAAGGAGACCCCACGGACCCGCGCTCTACCAGATCAATCGTTAATGTATAGGATGGATTAACACTCTCTCCATTCAACATCTGGAACAGCAGATGCCCGGCCAGTGATCCCGCCTCATGCTTCGGCTGACGAATCGTGGTCAGCGGTGGTTGAATATATTCAGACAGCTGGATATCATCGAATCCAATAACGGAAACATCTCTCGGCACCGAAATACCACTCTCTTCAAATGCCTTCAGTCCACCAATAGCCATCTCGTCATTCCCGTAAAACACTGCTGACGGCAGCTCTCCCTGCATAATCATCATCTTGGTCGCGCTGAAACCGCCCTCGCGCACAAAATTGCCGTTCAAACGCCACTTGGATTTTTCGGTAAGTCCTGCTTCCCGCATCGCTCGGAGATACCCCTGGTAACGTAGCGCATTATCATAGGAATTGGACGGTCCGCTGATATAAGCAATATTCTCATGCCCCGCTCTTATTAGACGGCGAGTCGCCAGATATCCTCCCTGCTCTCCATCCACCAGTACGCTAACAAGATGATCGCCAGATAGCTGTCGATCCATGACAATAATGGGGAATCGCGACCCGGCAGACTGAACCAAGATATCATCATCGATGTTATGAGCCAGAACAACGGCTCCGTCCACTCTTTTTTCACGCAAAAAACGTACGGCCGTTGAATCCCCTCCACCCATCGAGCTGCACGCAATCAGGTCATACCCGTTCGCCAGCGCCACATCCTGCACACTACGAATCAACTCGGAGTAATAAGGTCCCGACAAGTCTGTCAAGATTAGCGCGATGGTATTGGTCCGGCTCCGTTTCAGATCCATGGCAAAGCCGTTTTTACGGTAATTCAGTTCCCGTGCTGCCTCAAGCACTTTGGCTTTGGTCTTGGCACTAACCTTGCTGTCCCCATTCAATGCATAGGAAGCAGTGGAGAGTGCTACACCCGCCAGCTTTGCCACATCCTTGATCGTTGCCATTCCTAGTTCGCCCCTTCTTGCTTCACTCGTCCATGACTATTTCGTCCTGTTCTCTGTTCCATTATAGTTACTATTCATTGTGATGCATATATTTTGAGATGAGTTTCAGGGTACCTCTAAAGTATGTTATGGTTGTACTATTATTATAAATCTTTAGTTGTTTCTAAACCATTTCAATTATGGATCGAAACGTTTCGAGGTATTTCCAAAAAAATAATTCATGCTCAACCTTCTTGTCTCTCTGCTGAAGTACAAACAAAACTGTAGTCACGATTCGTTCCTTCGTAATCAAATTCTTCTTAATCATATAAAAAGAAATATTGAGAAATCTGCTCTACACAACAGATTGAAACGTTTCGACATTTTCATTATAGTCGCTAGTGATAGCGATTTCAACCATTTTATTTGATTTTCGCAGAAAAGAAGAACATATTCAATACGTTCATATCTCACTTTGAACCTCACACTGCCTTCAACGCTTATGTTCAGCATCGATTGTAAAAAGAAGACTTGCTTTATAGGAAAGCCTATACCTCAAATTGTCCCAAGATCAGCCTTAAAAATCCAACCTAAGATCAAAATAAAGATTATAGATAAATACCCATATAAAGCAAGTCAAACGATCTAAACGAATGAGACTTACACAGGATCAGATTACTTTTTTACCGCATGAATAAAATGAATCGTCTCAAAAGCAGACAAGTCATCTGTTCGTTGACTGAAATACCGCTCCTGTACTTCTTCAGGGGATAGATGCTCATAGATGAGAAGACCTGCTTTTTCCAGCAGATGCTCCATGTCTTCATACGTGAAGCAGGATAACATCGGTTCGCCCCCCATCGCAGCCATTTTGACCATATTTTCGACACGGTTATATTTGCCCTTTTCCTGAAAGAAATGTTCATCCGCATAATCAAACACGATTGAACTTCCAGACGGAAGAGGTGCAAAAGCGTGATGAATTAAACGACAGAGGTCTTCTTTGGGCAAATAATACGAAACGCCAAGCAGTGTAAACATGGTTCTCGCATTTCGGAATAGGCCGCTCCAAGAATCCGTACGAACCATCTCACGGGTAAAGTCCATGGGTACAAAATGAAGATTGCGTGGAATAACCAGCTCTGCCTGCCTCAAACGCTCTTTCTTTAACTGCTGTTCCGATGGGAGATCTACCTCGAATATGTCCAACTCATCCCCCAATTCCGGGTGTCTAAACGCAAACGTGTCCATACCGGCACCAAGAACAATCATCTGTTTCACGCCCAGCGCAGCTTCCTGCAGCATCACCTGTTCACTATAGGCAGAGCGAGCCAGCGTGATCGGTGACAGCTGGACTTGGGTTATCCATTTTAATATCTGATTTGAATCACCCCTGAACTGATGATCCGCATCCGGGTGAAAGAAATGAATGCCTCGTATCATGTTTTCGCTAATTGTTGCGAACTCTTCTGAAGTGATCAGTTTTCGACTTACAAAATCATTAAAGATAAGTGGTTCATCATGCTCCATATGGTAGGCTCGGGCAAATGCTGAAATCAGAGACGTTATACTGGACTCCTTCTTCTCGCTCATCACATGTTCCTCCCGTATCAACAAAAATAAGGTCCCCCTGGCCAGGAGAACCTTAGTATATACGGAAAGTTTTTATATGTAAATTATAGCATATAAAAACTTTTTTGTCAATCTCATTTTGAGATAAGTTCATTAGAATCTATATTATTTCAGTCGTCTCTGTTGTTTAGATTCAGTATGTTCATTTTGTCCGTTTCACTTGGAATCCTATGCGTCCAAGCCGTATTCTCGAGTCTCCCGGTTACGGTTCAGCGCAGCATGTAATACAAATCCAAGCAGGGCTATTGCAGCCGTCCCGGTTGCCAGCCATGCTACAGGGATTAAGCCCTGTCTATCATACATAACCCCCATCGCATACGGCCCAATTACACGTCCAACCGCTCCAATTCCGCCCGAGACACCGATGTAAAAAGGGGCTGCCCTCCCCGCATGCTCCGATATAAATGCCGGTGTTGCCGGTGAGATTAACATCTCTCCGAAAGTAGCGAGCACCATCGCAAGTACCATGCCCGGATAATTGTACATCGTGATCATAACAATGTAGGCGAGCCCATAAAATATGGCACTTGCTGTCATCTGGGCGCTGGAGGTACGAGCCATCGTACGTTTTACCCAACTGGTGAATGGTTGCCCCACAAAGATCAGCACCCCGTTAAGTGTCCAGAGCAGACCGTACATTCTTTTCTCCAATCCTTCTGAAATAATATACGGGGATACGCCTGTATTCCAAATCGAGTTTCCAAATAAAAGGAACAACACGCCCAGACTCATAAACAGATACAGCCGGGTGTTCCCCAGCAGTGTCCAGATGCCCGGACCGTCTGGTACGGTTTTGCGTTTCGTCAGCTGCACTTCTCCCTGCTCCGGCTCCGCCCGGGATAGATAAAACCAGAAAAACACTGCAAATCCTGCTGAGGTCACCCCGTTTAACACAAAGCTCAGATGATATGAAAAGTCAGCGAGAAATCCGCTAAGTGCCGTTCCAATCGCCACACCGATGTTGTTCGCCACATAAATAATGTTAAACAGTTCTCCGCGCCGTTCTGCAAACCGGAAGCCGATAAACGCTTGAATTGCAGGCAACGATAATGAACTGAATAACCCAATCCAACCCATTGCACAGATAAAAACAACCCAGTACGCGCTAATCCAAGGCAATGCGAACAATCCTGCCGCGTTTAGTGCAAGCGAACCAATGATTAGTTTTTTCACACCTACACGATGGTATAGAGAGCCACCAAGCAACTGTCCAAAAATACCACCCAGAGATTGAATCAAAATAACAAAACCTGCGTTTGCCATCGTGCGCCCCAGCTCGTCGAATACATACATAGTCGTCAGCGGCCACATGAGAGCACTACCCGTGGCACTCACCATGCTTGCCAGCAAAAACACTTTCACTTCTTTTGGATAGTTATCCAGCCATCTCAACATTTTACCCATACTCCTTACATCTTCTAGCCTGACATACCCTTACCATTGTCCGCACAAAAGGCTCCCGCACACGTGGCACAACTCGCCACGGCGGAAGCCTGTAAGTTAAAGATTTTATAATATGAATCTATATTACATCAAAACTATCTGGCTGCAAGCACATTCATTGCCGCTTCACTTCAACAGTGGCCGAGAAAAAGGTAGCACCGTTCCCCATATCCGACAAGCGGCTGGATGTCAGTGAATTAGAACGCTGTTTTTTACCCTCGCCGTCCCACCACAGTCCTTGACTGATGACCGTTCCCGGAAGCATGGCATCCGTCACTTTGGCGGTCAGTTCAATACGTCCGCGTTCATTCCATACCACAACGGCATCGCCATCCTGTACTTCGCGGCGAGCCGCATCCTCTGGATGAATTTGCAGTAGCGGCATCTTCTCCAAACGTTGATGTTTAGCTGAATTGCCAAAGCTGGAGTTCAGGAAATTATGGTTTGGCGGCGACACATACATTAGTGGGTACGCATGCTCTGGACCAGCAGGATTCTCTCCATCAAAACCTTCAACTAGCGCGGCGTATGTCGGTAATGGCGGTAGTCCCTTCTGCTGCATCTGCTCGGAGTATAATTCAATCTTGCCTGATGGCGTAGGCAGATGTTCCAGGAAAGATTCGTGGGCCGACATGTCCAGCTTCACAAACCGCTGTTGCTTCAGACGATCCAGTGTAATCCCGTTCATATACGGGTTCTCCGTGCCCTGAAGTGCATTCTCAATCATTTGCTCCGGCTTCTCACCAAAGATGTCCGCATCATAACCCATGGCTTGTCCAAGTAACGAGAACAGCTCCACATTGCTTTTACTCTCGCCGATTGGTACGATCACCGGCTCTTGTAGCTGGACATACTGGTGCCAGTAGGACAGGTATAGGTCTGTTGCTTCAAAAGATGATGTCGCCGGCAGCACAATATCTGCATATTTTGCCGTATCCGTCATGAACAGGTCATGAACCACAGTAAACAGATCTTCCCGTGCAAAACCTCGCTCCACTCGTTCCGTATCCGGTGCTACCACCAGTGGATTGCTGCAGTAAACGAACATAGCCCGGATCGGCTGCTCCGCCTCCAGCAATGTTTCGCCAATCCGGTTCATGTTTACGACCCGCGGATTGGCATTTTGCCTTAGGTCAGGCCGCTCCAACGCGTCACCGTTGGTGCTCCCGTAGCTGTTCGTGCGAACTGCACCGCCGCCGCGCTTCAGCCACTGCCCTGTAATTGCAGGCAAGCAGGCGATGCTGCGCACGTTCATGCCCCCATTGTCATGATGCTGCAAGCCATTGCCAATGTGAATATGAGCGGCCTGCGCTCTTCCGTAGAGCTGTGCCAGCTCTACAATCGTTTCTTCCGGCACGCCTGTAATGCGTGCTACGCGCTCCGGTGTGTAACTACGGACATGCTCGCGTAGTGCTTCGTGTCCCACGGTATATTTTTGCATAAACGCTTCATTCGTCAGTCCTTGCTCAAACAGCACATGCATCATTCCCAGTGCCAGCGCACTGTCCGTACCCGGATAGAGCGGGATGAACCAGTCCGCCCATTGTGCCGTACGATTTCGGTGAACGTCAATGACAACGATTTTGGCACCGTTCTTACGAGCCTTCTCCGCCAGTACAACCTGATGCATATTGGTGCTGACAATGTTCCCACCCCACACCACAATCAGATCTGCATGCTCTGTATCCTCAGGCAACGTGCCGTGGTTGGCTCCCATCGTATATTTCCAGCCTGTGTTACCGGCAGCATTACATATCGTCTGCTCCAGCACGCTTGCGCCAAGCGCATTGAAGAAACGCCGATCCATGCCGTCGACACCTAGCACACCCATATTACCGTAAAAACTATAAGGTAGAATGCTCTCAGGTCCATACGTTGCAGACAAGTCTTTGAACTTTCCTGTGATTTCCTGAATCGCTTCGTCCCAACTGATACGCTCGAACTTGCCTTCACCTTTGGCGCCGACACGTCGCATCGGATATTGAAGTCGCTCGGGATGATACACCCGCTCCGTCATATTTCGAACTTTATTACAGATTGCACCCTTCGTAATCGGATGATCCGGATTACCGGTGACCTTCGTAATTTTACCGTTTTCTTTATGTAATAGCAGACCACATGTGTCTGGACAATCGAGCGGGCATACCGCTGGAAATACACCATTCTCCTGTTCAATCATCATTGGGCTCCCCCTCTTTCAATAGCTATCCCTATATCATATCCCGTTCAGGGTTATAACGTAAAGAGAACAGAATGAATCGGCCAAATCTTCATCATTGCTGGGTAGCATGTTATGTGTGCAAACTGGTCATTCCATTCGAAAATTTTAATTTCGAAAAAAGTTTTCTGCCTATGATTCATTCCCTGAAACCGGGGGTAAATTAAGAACAAGGCATTAGGCTGGTGTTTCCCCACTTCCTCCTCATGCCATATCATGGACCACTCCCGAAATTCGCCATGCTCAGGTTTCGTTCCCCCGAACCTTGTCATGGCGAATTTAATTTTGGGCAAAAAAAAGATAACCCTATCTCATCTCCCCACGACCTAGCCTGTCGTAAAGCGATAAGTTGCATCATCTCACTTCGTATTCCGTATTCTTATCTGATAACTCCCCGTCCCCAACTTAATTCCGCGAGCCATTTTTGCTTAGACTCTGACTATTCATGCTTGCGAATAAGATGCACGATGCTCCTAAGTGTCGACTCTGTCATCTGTTACGCCTGTTTACTCCACAACGCTCTGCTTTCTGCTTCTACAGGAGAAGCTATAGCAGAAACAACCGTATCCGGCTTGACCGCTGGCTCTGTTTTACGCAGATAGACCATCCAATATGCAGCCGCCACGAACAACGCTCCACCCGTCAGATTACCCAGCCAAACCGGGATAAAATTCATGACATACTGACCCCAGGAATAATGCCCCTCAAAGATCGCCGCTGGAATAAGAAACATGTTGGCCACAACGTGCTGAAAGCCAATGGCCACAAACGCCATCGTTGGAAACCAAATACCCAGAATTTTACCGCTCATCGTATCGGCTGCATAAGACAGCCAGACAGCTAGCGCTACCAGCCAGTTACAGCCTATGCCTGAGATAAAAGCTTGCAGGAAGCTATCATGCAATTTATGTCCTGCCATATCGACCACTTTAGTCAGGTATACACCATCTGCGGTAAGCCCAAGGACATGACCGAAGAAAAATGCCACAAACAGGGCACCAAGCAGGTTACCCACCGTAACGAGTAGCAGGTTCTTCAACATAGTGGCTGGAGAGATTTTACGCGTGATTGCAGCGAGCGGTACAGCCATCATATTACCCGTCAACAGTTCTCCGCCGCCAATCAAAACCAGAATCAGACCTACCGGGAATACTGCCGCTCCGATAAATGTTGCTATGCTCCCCCACTCCGGTGGTGCAGATGCAATTACGCGAATATCGAGCAGAAACCCGAGCGCGATAAAGGCTCCCGCCAGGAAACCAAGAATCAGCACAGAAGAAACCGGATTCTGTGCTTTCTTAACACCAGCCTGCGCCGTATATTGTGCAACCTCTAAAGGCGTTTTGGTCGCCATATGTCATCCTCTCCTTTGTCTTCAATCCGTTCGCAGATATTGAATTCATCTATGGTTTTATTGTATCTCGACCTAACCGAAAACTTTGTGCAATTAATCACAAAGTAGTGCAAAGTTAATCCCATTTCCCACCTTAAATAAAAAGAAGGAAGACTGACGATATAATCGCCAGCCTTCCTTCTGTCTTTATTTTAGTTGTATCCAATTTTAATATCGTAGCTTGGCCGCCTACATTCATGACTCACCTGACCGATTTACACCAGCGCTGGCGCTTTGACTTCTACCGGAGGCAAGGCTTGCAGCCCTGCTGTGTTCAGGAAGTTCCAAGGTTTGTTGTAGTGCGGTTGGAAGAAGAAGTCGATAAACGCCAGCTCATCCACCGTCATGTTGTTCTGAATACAAACCGAGATCGTATTGATCGACTGCGTCAGATCCACTTGTGACATCACCTGCGCACCGACAATCCGGCGAGTCGCTTGTTCGTAAACCACTTTAAGCAACAGTTTCTCAGCCGTTGGCATGAACTCAGGGCGGTAGCTGTCTTCCAGAACAACCGATTCGACAACAAGCCCCTCTTCTTTCGCGGACATCTCGGTCATTCCTGTTCCTGCAATATTTTGCTCATAAATTTTGATGCCCGATGTGCCCTGTGTTCCCATATAAGGTGTCGTTGGACGAACCAGGTTTCTCGCTACGAGTGTACCCATCCGCACGGCGTTTGTTGCCAGTGGAATGTAAGCCGCTTTGCCGGTTGGATTGTAGTGGATCGCACAGCTGTCACCTGCAGCAAAGACATCTTCCTGACTAGTTTGCATATATTTATCGACGATAATTGCACCGTTTGGCAACATATCCACTTGGCCTTTAAGCAGCTCTGTATTCGGGCGGAATCCGATACAGAGAATAACCAAGTCCGTTTCAAATTCCCCTTTGGATGTGATGACTTTGGATACCTTGCCGTTCTCGCCTGCAAATTTCTGTACGGTTTGACCGAGAGCCAGTTTAATGCCTTTATTCGTGAGCGTATCTTCAATGCCATCCGTAAATTCAGGATCAAGGTATTTGTTCAAAATACGATCCACGCTGTCGATCAGCGTCACTTCTTTACCGTTCATCTGGAATGCTTCGACCAGTTCCACACCGATGTATCCTGCGCCGACTACAGTAACACGTTTCGCATCTTTGGCTTTTTCGATAATAGTGTTGGAGTGATTGTAGTTTTTGCAAAGCAGGATGTTATCCATCTCGATGCCTTCCAGCTTCGGTATAACTGGCCATGAACCTGTAGTCACGATCAGTTTGTCAAATGTATCTTCAAATTCTTCCCCGGTTTGCAGATTTTTAGCCCGCAAAGTGTGGCCTTTGGCATCCACTGCTGTAACTTCGTGAAGCATCTTGGTCACTACCCCGAGATCTGCCAATTGATTCGGCGAAGAGTAGAACAGGCCGTCAGGGTCTTTGACCACTCCACCTACGTAGAGCGCAATACCACATGACAGGAAAGAGATATTATCATTGCGTTCATATACGGTAATGGTGGCATCCGGGTATAATTTGGCGGTATTTACGATGGCTGCTGTTCCTGCGTGTGTACATCCGATGACTGCGATTTTCATGAGAGTTCCTCCTTGGAGTATATAAAATAATGAGTTTAATAAACATGGTTAAGGTTGTGAAACATTTCACTATTTATTCGGTAGATCACTTGTGATTTATTTCACTTTATACACTCATTATAATGTGATCTTTTTCACAATGCAATAGGTTTTGCAAAAATAAATTCAATTTCCTCATAAAACATGCGACAGTTCTACTTTTGTCTTAAGTTCTCCATAGATTTTTATACGTTATAAGTACGGACCCAATCTTATTTTCACTGCTTACATTTTCCCCGAGTTGCCTATTGCTTATGCCCTCCAAATCATTCAAATTCCGTTTTAGCGCAGTGCCAGCTATCTTCTATCGAACACACAATAGGCAGGATGAATGAACAGTATGCGAAAATGGATGCCATTTAAAATTAAAGGTTGATTTCTTTATTAGTAAGCGCTTACAATATATAGAATCCTTTTATTGGATTATATGATATATATGTTCCATATTTAGCTTGAAAAAATAATAGCTTTAGGAGGCGTTCACTTGAGTAAACTTAAATTGTTAGCACCATTACGCATCATACCCCTTGCACTTTCTATGGCCATGATCACTGCCGCATTAGTCACTCCACATGCCGCTGCTGCCGATGTTAATGCTTCCTCCGCCCCAGTGACAATTAAAACCGAAGTGTTGCCGAGCCAGAAATCCAGTTCTACCCTTGTAGATGTGTCCTCTTTGTTGCAGAAATTCAGGGATATAAGCAACTTCGCGACTGGGGATCTCGCCAAAGATACGGCTTATGCACTGAATATCGTATCCTGGCAGATGCCACACGGCGGCTTTTACAAAGACATGGAGAAACAATATGCTGCCCCTTGGGATGGTGTAACCGAGCGTTCTGGCTGGAAAGACCCGAATGGTGTTGAGCTTGGCACCTTTGACAATGATGCTACAACATCGGAAATCCGCTTCCTGACTGAAATGTATGTCAAAACCGGTAATCCGATTTTTAAAGACAGTGTCCGCAAAGCCGTTGATTTTATTCTCATGTCACAGTACCCTTCGGGTGGCTGGCCTCAGGTCTATCCTAAACGCAGTAATTATTCGGATGCCGTAACGTACAATGACAATGCGATGGTGCAAACGATGATTCTACTAGATGATATCACCCAGCGCAAACACGGGTTTGATAATGATATTCTGACGAGCCAGGAACGCAGTAAACTAAAGCTTGCATTAGATAAAGGTATTGCTTATACGCTGAAAGCCCAGATTATAAATAAGGGAGTACCTACTGTCTGGGGTGCACAGCATGATCCTGTGACCTATGAACCGTTACCTGGCCGAGCCTATGAGCTGGCTTCCAAATCGGGATCAGAGTCAGTTGCCATTACCGCTTTCCTTATGTCTCTACCTCAGACACCTGAAATCGAACATGCTGCTAAAAGCGCATTGAAATGGTTTGATACCGTTCGTGAAGATGGCACCAAATACAATCGGCAAGGACCCGTTTATTTCGAACCTGATGCTAGCAGTGTCATTTGGTATCGTTTCTATAACGTCGATGAAGATGTTCCTTTTTACGCAGATCGGGACGGCAAAAAATATATGAACATTCTCGACATCAGCGAAGAACGCAGACATGGTTATTCATGGGCAGGAAGTTATGCTCGTAATCTGCTGAAGCTTGCCTCCGAGCAAGGATATTACCAAGTCCATAAGCCACTCCCCAAATCATAATAATTTTCACATAGATCTAACTCGTGACTTAAGTACTTAAGAGTATCCAATACAGATACAACGCTTTAAACAATAAAAAGAAGCCTGTCTCTGCAAAATAGCAGGACAGGCTTTTCATCATCATACGTTTACCTTACAGCAGATGTAGCACATTAATCGAGCAATTTCTCAATCGTTGCACTCATGGACTCTGGTGATTCCTTCGGTTCAACGCGGCCAACAACTTCACCTTCGCGGTTCACAAGGAACTTGGTAAAGTTCCATTGGATGTCGCTGGTTTCACCTGATCCAGGCTGTTGTTCTTTCAAATATTGAAAGAGGGGATGAGCCTCTTCTCCGTTCACATCTACTTTTGCAAAGACCGGGAAATTAACGCCGTAGTTAACCTGGCAAAAGGATTCGGCTTCTTCGCTTGTCCCTGGCTCCTGGCCCCCGAATTGGTTACAAGGGAAACCAAGTACGACGAGGCCTTGATCACGATAACGGTCATAGAGCTTCTGCAATTCACCGTATTGCGGGGTCAATCCACATTTACTCGCTGTGTTTGCAATAACGAGCACCTTGCCTTGATACATGTCCAGTGGCACTTCCTGATTTGCGGTGGTTACCGCCTTGTACGAATATACGGACATTGCTAATTCCTCCTATGAGATCGTAATATCCCAATTATAAACGTGTTCAAGTGTGAACTTCAAATTTACCGGGAAGCCACAATCGCCTCATATCGTGTTTGCCGCTCGGCTTTACTCAGTTTGGGACAGGTGTAACAATAATCTTGGCCTCCATCCACCTTATAATACAGGCAACATGTTGATTTCATTAACACCTTCTCCCCCGGTTGATACGGGCTGTCGATTTCTACCGGCTTGAATTTCAACAGGTTTTTACGTAATCCCAGCACTTCCGGTGGCATCGTAATCACATGCTCATATCCCTGAATAACAGCTTCTCGCTCCTGATCTGTAATCTCCATCTGGACAGCCAGCGTTTTGAACCATCTCAGGATCGACGCCAGCTGTGCCCACATCTGACCTGTATTCGCCCCACCAGCCAGTGCCACCCCTTCAATTAAAGGTCGAAGCTGTTCTCCATAATAAGCTGTGAGCATCGCCTGGCGCGTAGATGTAGAAGCTACGACTGAGTTAGGCTCGCCGTTAATGGGTGGTGCGGGATGAACCTGTTCAGTATCATTTAACAGTTGAAAATGAAATGCAGGATACCCATCTTTTACGATAAGCTGCACTTGGATATTATCCAGTGAGAGATCCAGCAGCGAGTCACACATCGCGTTTACATAGTGAATGCCTAACAGCAGTCCACGAACGGAATGCATGAAATATACCGCTGTGGTCTGCAAGCTATCTGCACGTAAATGTTCGTTGTATGCTGTCAGCATATCTCTTGCCTGCTCTGCATCGCATAACGAAGCCAAATTTATATTGTTAATGGGATTTGACGCAGGTTTAGTCGAAATACGTGCATATTGTTCAAGCCAGGTATAATTGATAGCGCCCATGAATAAAAACCTCCTGTGAATGCGAATGAGCCGCGTGCTAACAGCGCACAGCGGCTTCATTTCTATAATTCAGGATCGTACATCCGATCCGACTCGTTTATTTTAACTACCTGTTGCTTGCACACGATGTTCCGCACGACCTGCCGCATGAACCATCGCACTGTTCACTACCTTGGTCTCAGGAGCAACGGGTTTTGGACGTTCCCCAGCGAGCGCATATGGCAGGCAAAGCGGTACATTGGAGCGCGGGTCCATAACGATGTCGGCTTCAATGTTGAACACTTCACGCAGTACGTCTGAGGTCATTACTTCTACAGGTGAACCTTCAGCAATCGCTTTACCCTGCTTGATACCAATCATGTGCTGTGCATATCGGGATGCATGGTTCAGGTCATGGACGACCATCACAATGGTACGATTAGCGGTAGCATTCAGATGCTCCAGTAACTGTAATACTTCAAGCTGGTGAGCCATGTCGAGGAAGGTTGTCGGCTCGTCCAGGAACAGAATATCTGTTTCCTGTGCAAGTGCCATAGCGATCCAGGCACGTTGACGTTGTCCACCGGACAACTGATCGATCGGACGGTCATGGAACTCCGTCATGCCAGTCACTTCGATTGCCCACTCAATCATGCGTTTGTCTTCTGCACGCATGGAACCGAATCCTTTTTGATAAGGGAAACGACCATAGGAAACCAATTCTGTAACGGTCAGCCCTTCCGGTGCTGTAGGATTCTGAGGCAGAATCGCAAGTTGCTTGGCAACTTCACGCGTAGACTGCTTATGGATGGATTTGCCGTCGAGTAACACGCTGCCTGCCTTCGGAGACATAATACGCGCCATCGTCTTCAGTATCGTTGATTTCCCCGAACCGTTGGCTCCCACAAGTGCGGTAATTTTCCCTTGGGGAATCTGAATGTTCAGATCCTCAACAATAAGTCTTTCCTCATAAGCGATATCCAGCTTGGACGTCTCCAGACGAAACATGCGATCATCCCTCTCTCATTAATCCCGGTATGTATTCCGGCTATGATAACGACAACGAAATTGAAATTATATACTGATTCAATACTTCTGAATTTTCCGACGCTTTAACCTTTTAAAATAAAATGTTTAATCTGCTACACTAAAGATACTGATAATCATTATCACTTGTCAACCGAAAATCCCAATTTTTTTGATGGTATAAAGCATTTTTTGCTCAAATTACGTATCTCAATGGCTGCCATGACACTTATTATATGAGATCATTTCTCAATGATTCCGTGCTATTTTTCACCGCTCGCCTAATGACCTTAATTTGAATCAATCAAATTATGTCTAATTTGTGAACCGAACGGATTTTCTCACAATCCTCTGTATACACTCACCTGAAATGAAGACTTGCTCTTCACATAAAAAACGATCCTGAAACCTTCGTTTCAGGATCATCTCTCTGTTATTTTTATCGATTAATGAACGCGGTATATGGTGTGGGCTACTATTCAAATCATTTAATTTATTCGTAGATAGGTAGATAGCTCATCCTAACTTTAGTGTGGCTCCTGCATCAGAATGATCGTAATTTCCGACCCAGCAGCGCCCTGCTCTATGCTCACAACACGTTCGGGGTTGATTTCTTCCGGGAGCGTGAGCTGTATACCATAAGGATACAAACGGTCTGCATCCGCAGCAGACAATTGTTTTGGACTGGAGCTGTCCGTTTCAGTCGAACCCTCCGATGAGTTTACTTCAGATGAATTATCGGGTGGATTGCCTTGATTTTGTGACGGTGTCTCATTCGTTTTATCATCCGATGTACTTGAGGAATCTGAGTCGGTTTGATTCGTCTGGGTGTCCCCTTGCTGCTTGGCTCTGTCTGTCATGTTAGCCGTAGAGTCTTCTGATTTTTGACTCGTATCTGCTTCGGATTCATTTCCCGTTCCTGTTGAACCTGCTGTACCTAAAGATGGATCATCTGCTGTAGCTGTGTCTCCACTATCATCCAAGCTCGTCCACTGATCTGTTACACCCAGTTCCTTCGCGCTTCCGTCATCCATACGCAGCTGGAGGTTCCCCTTCTCAAAAGGAATTCCGCCCGTCTCGCTCCGGAAGCGGATGACTATTTGGGAGGTTGATTTAGACCCTTCCTTCTTATTGGCGGCAGCAATATATGAAATATAGTCTGCCGGCTTCTCCTCGGGATTCGAGGTAGCCGCTGGTTCCCGATCTACCGGTGGCTGTGCCTGAGGTTCAGATGAATGGTTCATCAGAGCATAAGCACCTCCTGCAACTCCAATAATCAGGATTAGTAACAGTAAGCTTAACCAGCGCTTTTTCTTTCTCCCCGTCAACATGCGCATGAGGGGAGAGGCCAGCTCTGCTTTGGCACGATCATAGACCGGCCTCAGCGCTTTTCCTGCTTTGGCATAGTACGGCTTAAAAGTTGACTTGGATCGGAACGCTTCCCGATCATGGGTTTTGAAATAAAGGATGATGGCATCCGCATACCCTTTATGCGCGTTAGAACCACGAACAAACATCCGCTGCGCACCAGACCATTCAAAAAACGTATAAATCTCTTCAGGGTGCCCTGTATGGCTGCGTACAAAATCGATCAGACCTGTATAATCGAGCCGATTACTGCCGCTTCCCCCGCGATAGAATGCCAAAGACAAAGCCTCGTACGCTGCCGTTCCCGGGTGATTATGCAGCTCAGCCGCGAGCCAGCGGCGGGTCCAGCGCTGAAGCTCATCCCGCTCAGCAAGAGATAGGGACTCCATGCTCTCTTCCGCATTATCATAACCGCTCAGCCATGCTCTGGCTGCCAGCATCATATTGGTCCTTGCAACGACATCGGAGCCTTGACGTACCGCCCAGTCCCGAACCTCACGCTCATGCTGCAAAATATCGATCTGCAACAACTGCTCCCGATTCACCCGTTCCAGATCAAGATCCTGGATCATAAATAGGTTGATGACATAAGCAAGCTTGTCAGCCAGCTTGGTTAAAGCCTCCTGATATGCAGTCTGTTGTCCACGAAGGGATGAGGCGGTTGGTTTGCTGGAAGAATGCATAGTCATAGCCTGCTGCCCTGAATCGGCTAAAAATTCTGTTTGCCCGATATATCCGGTAATCTCCGATTCCAGCTCACCATTCTCGGTGATAAGGTCCAAAACGCTAACCCGCTGAAGAGCTTCATTCGCCGATTGCACCGGATTGGGTGCAGAACACAGTCTTTCCCGTAGCTCGGTACAAGAGCGTTCCACCAAAAAAGCGGATTGGATCGCAGACGGATGGGCCGTAACCCATCGCTGAATAAGCTCAATTACGCCCGCTGCCGTCTCGGTACGTTTCAGCTGATTGTCCAGATATGGCTCAAACAGCAATTTCGTTAACGAAGCATTACCCAGCACCTTATCAAAGAAGGCCTGATTCAGCTGAGCATCCCGATCCAGAATGGTATACAGCTCTTGCACAGCACGCATCCGTTTCTGTGCTCGTGCGTTGTTCACGGCGTAGATAAAATAATCCACAATCCGGGCCTTCACCACAGGTGCAGCAATCCGGAAATATTCGCCGATGCGGGAGGCCACCGCTTCCTCGGGTACATTTTCCCGCCGTACACTGTCTAATTCCCGGCTGAGCAAGGTCAAGAACAGTTCGTTCAGACGTGAACGCTGCTGTAATCCGCCCTCCGGCTTCAGATACGTCAGCAAGCCGCTCAGGACTTCATGCTTGTTATTCAGATATAAATCCTCTACCCCTTGTTCAAGGCTGTAAAATACAGATAACTCGCCGTAGGCTTCGATGGAAAATTCCCGCCCAGGCTCCATACCTGCCAGCATTTCATCAGCAAATCCATAAAACTCTTCCGACCTTGCCTGATCCTGCATCAAAAACCAGGCGAATTCCGCATAAGGCAGCTTCGCGACTGAAGCGTCTGCGTGTGTGACACGTCCAGAGACGAGATCAAAGGTAAAATCCTTCTCTGTATTCCGGTCTTTGGGACGCAATGTGCCACGCTCCACAAATTGCACATGAATACCTTTCTTCGCCTGTGGCTCCTTAGCAAACGTCATAAAACCAAGCTGCCGTCGGAACGCATAGGGTAATGCCTTGTAAAGCAGACGCAGCAAAGCTTTTGCTCCCGCCGTTACTTCCTCTGCTGGTAAATCAAGCGCTATGTATACTTTGCGACGTGCCGCCACAGATTGCATCACGGCATACAGCATACGCTTGAACAATGTCTCGTCCATTTTCAGAGCACTTAGAATCTGGCTCGGTGACGTGTTTGCCTCAAAGCTACCACCGGGCAGTTCAGTTCCAAGTCCTGCTCCACCTTCTGTCGCTAAAGGCAATGCTGTCAGTGCAGGTAGCTCTGTACCCTGCTCGATATCATATGAGTTGGCGAACACGGCATCTAGCCAGTCGCCACGTTTCATATATTCTTCCGAGCTTGCCGGTGATAGAACATAATTGTGAGCGAAAAACGCGCTGCGCAGGCCGGTAAAATCCGCAGCCTGATACACATTTTGCCCGAGAATGGTCTCGCCGCTCTCCAGATGTAACAGGTGCATCGAAGCCGGATACTTGCTCTCATCCTTCTCACTTCGGCCTATCAACTCCGCAGGAGCATCATAGACACAGTAAGGATGAAGTACTTTTTTGATAAAAGAAGGGTCCAGCCCCGGTGATGCAGCCACCGTATCGAATCCCTCCGTCGTCCGGAATACCCCGCGCCGCTCTCTTGTGTACATCTGCTGTTCAATGGGCGGAGTGTTGGAAGAACGCATCATCCCACTCTCCCCTCAATGTACTTGAGTTTGTATAACAACCACAGGAAAGGCTCGTCCACACGAATGGGACTGACCACACCCTGAATTTTCATATCTACCGGATTACTTCCCAGCGCAGATACGGCGAAATAAGCAGTGTCCTTGAAGTACACATCCATCGTGCCTTTGAACGGACGATCTACTTTCTCGATAAAACGGCGAATCTCACCGTCAATATTCTCGAACTCGGTCAGGTCGAACCAATCACGGTGCAACATGTTGCGGAACACATTGCTGTTTGATTTGATGTAATCGCCCTCCTCATCCTTGAGGGAGTGCAGCATGTCACTTTTGGTGAGTACCACAGCGGTTGGAATGTTGGTCTTGGCCTTGTCCTGATAAGCGATAAAGTCACCGAAAAGGGTCAGCACCACGTCGCGCGGTTCATCATATTTCGGGGTCCATTCACCCGGTTCGTTGCCCAGGTTAATGCGGATTTTGTCCCGGATCGAACGAATCTGGAGCGGGTCAACCATAAACAGAATGCCTGCCGAGTTTTTGATATGCTGTCCGTGCAAGCCCAGATAATCCTGTTCCACCATACCTTCACCCGCTACGTCAAAAAACACCAGGGTCAGCGGCGCTTTATCCTCGTCCTTGAACACAAACTGAAAAATAAATGGCTCCTGCAGCTTTTCCTTCTGGGTGGAATCCAGCAGGTCGCCTCGTTCAAACAATGGTTCTTCATAATCCGCACGGAAACGGCGGCTAATCTCTGCGTTGAGCGGCATACAAGCGGCATCAAAATGATCCGCAGTATAATGCTGCAACGTATGAATTAAGGAAGTCATATACACGGATTTCCCGACCTGGGATGCACCAATAATCGAAATGATGTTGCTTGGCGCCTTCCCCGCTGTTACAGGCAACTCATTATGACAATGCGGGCACAGACGGCGGCGTGTCATCACACCGTAACGATCATTCAAGCCCATGACAATGTTATCCGAATAGATTCGGTGCTCCTCCGGTACATCATAAGGTGACAGTACAGCTTCCATATCAAATACCGTATCCAGCCCAAAGCGTTCACGATATCGGTTAAGCTTGGCATCTTCTCCGAGTGCATAATCCTCGTCATCATCACGATGGTGAGCCGCACGGAACACAACCTCTTCCGGTGAGAATTTGCTAAAGCAGTATGGACATACGATATCGTAGAACAACGGCCGTTCCTCCGGCTGCTGTCTCTTCAAAAACCGGCTAAAAAAACTCATAGACACTCCCCTCCCCTTATCTGTGTAAAATACATCCAAGTTAAATGGAGTTATTTACACGGTACACTTCGATGACAGAACAACCTTCCAATCGCTTGAAAGCTCAACTTCAGTCGTCATGTCTGTTTAATCTGATATCAGCCGATAGGCAGCTCCGTACTTGGGGCCGTCCGTGAAGAATAACCTGATATAGTCGTCTTTGGCCACTTCCACGGGCGGCATTTCATTTTTCCCCGGTACAAAATCACTCACAAATGGATATACCGTTCCATCGTCCTTGTTCAGCGGAACGCCACCTTGTTTACGAACATAACAAAGCGCTTCTTTAGGCACAGGTACCTCAGCAGTTACCGTGATCAACACCGTCTTGCGTTTCTGAAAAAAACCGCTCTTATAGCGAATGGCAAAGCGGATATCCGCCTTGCCTGCACTTGCAATGCCCTGATTATCTTCATCCTGCTGACGGATCAGTACAGGCCCATCCTCATGCATCTGGCATGCGTACACCGTGTACTGGATCGCACCAAAGCCGGTTATTCGATCCACATACCCGTTATTCGCCTTGTACTCCTCTCGCGTATACAGCTTCAGCTTGCCCTGTGTCGATCCGCCCGCATCGTCTCCATAATCAGTAACACTCCTGTGTTCTTCACCCACACGATCCGTATTCATAAGATTAAGTTCCAATCGTTCCACGTATACCGCCTCAAGTTGCTCCGGCCAGAGCCAGCGAAGTGTGCAACGACCTTCGTCTACTGCGAGCGTCAACTTTCGAATCCGGGGAGCCGAAGGATCTGCATCTGCATTCATAAACCGCATATTCCGTTGACCTCCCCGATGTTAGAATCCTTTGCTGCGTGTATCTCTTGGCCGCCTACCGAATCCTTCCGCAGAAGAAGTTCCACGGCCAGCATCCCGGCGCCCTTTGCTCTTGCGTGGTGTGTTCTCTTTGATCGGAACAATCCAGGAGAAAAGGGTAAGTATACCTGACAGGATCAGCATGGCTCCCAATCGAACGAAAGCATCACCCACACTAGAACCGTTTAACCCCCACTCCAGTAACAGTCCGGCTAGCAAACCAGACACTGCACCACCTACACCGAAGCTGAGTGCAAGATGACGGTTATCAAACACAAGTCCAAGGGATACGCCAAGCGCCACACCGATCAGCAGCAAAGCCACAACACGGAAAATGGCCAGATACATACTGTGTTCCATCGCACCTGTACGCTCCGTCACGAGAGTACGTTCATCAATCGTATCGTAAATCTGCTGAAACGCGACATTCAGCCCACCTGCGTCAGGTACATCATAGTACATCCCGCCGGTTTGCTGAGCAATGCTCTTAAGCAAATCCGTACCCGAAGGGTCTACCAGGCTCAGACCAACAGTATGGATAGCCACCTGTTCCTGTACATATTGCGGCAAAATGCCTGCGATATCAGCATCACTGAATCCATCCGATAACAGGATAACGACTGTTCCCCGTTTCGGATCTTGTTTGCCTTCGATCAGTTTCATGCCTTCCCGGAGTACCGCATCAAAATTCGTCCCCCCGGATGTGGTGACAATGCCGTCGATTTTGCTATTCACTTCGCTTTTGGCAGCTTCACTATCTACGGCAATAAACGGCTGCAACAGTTGAGGCTGATCATCAAACGTAATGACAGCCACCTGTTTGTCGCTCTCCATCTGATTAATGAGCGTCTTGGCTGCTTCAAACCGCCCGGTATTGGGATCAGTCTCGTTCATGCTGCCTGAATTATCGATCATCAATATGATGTCTTTGACCTGTTTTGCTCCGCCCGGATTGATCTGGTACAGCAATTGCAATCCCATCCCTACAACCAGTAGCAGTGCTAGCGTTGCAGGCACAAGCAGCTTCCAGGACAAGCTGAGATACCTGAGCTTCCACGAAGCACCGTTCAGTCTTGGTGAGATCATCTCTGCCAGCAGGCAGAACAGCCCCACGCTAAGTGCTAGCACACCGAAATATAACCCCATCAGCAGCAGGCGCGGCATTTCCCCAAGCCACTGATGCAGCATGATTTCTCCTGCCGCAAAACCGACTGCTCCGCCAATCAGGCTGAACAGCACCAGGAGAAGATTGATTTTTCGCTGCATGTCTGCATGCATCCTTTCTCAACGCCCGCCAGAAGCGGGCTGACTTAGTACCCAAGAAATATAAAAGGACACCTCTGCTTAATCTAAGCAAGTTGAACTTAAAGATGGTTTACCTCTACACTCCCTTAACAGGATGCCCCTTTCCAACGTGCATGGTGCTATATGTTCTTTCATTCCGCTACCGAAGCGGAGACAGTTTCTCTGCTAGCTCCGCAGGGTGAAGCTCATAACCATTTTCCGTATAAGAATCGTAGTACACCTTACCATTACGGTACACCATAAGATCCTCCAGATGGAAACCACCCATCAGATTAAGCTTCTCTACCCCGCTGCTACGTTCCTCATATACCACACCCAGCTTGTAGATGCGTGAGGTTTCCTCGGCATGTGCCGCGTAGTCCATAAAAGCACTGTCATGATCGCCAAAAAAGTACTTCTCTTCATACCGATGCTCTTGCGTATAGTCGAACACCCGTATCCGAACAACGGCCTGATCTTCCAATGTGCGATACAGCCTGCGGAATAGATCATCACGGGTCAACACATCCCGATCCCTGTACGTAATCGTCACATTAGCTCGTTGCAGTAGTTCCTCTTCAAACGACAAGCGTAGCGGTTCCGCGGAAAGCAACAAGTCACGGCAAACTTCCATTAAGCGTGCAAGCAAACGGTCACTGCCTTTGATCGCAAGCTCATTCATATCTCCCATGTAGCGATCCTCGAACCATACTTCCCGCCCCCGTCTTGCCTCCAGATCGGCGATCAGTTCTTCCGTTACTTTGCCGTAATACTCCATGACGTTCTGACCAATGTATTCGTCAGCAGCGGCAATGCTCTCTTCCGCTACTTCATTCAATGTACGCTCCAGCGCTTCAAGTGAGGTTGTAACTTGACGGCTGTAGCGATGCAGTTCTTCCATTTCCGTATCGTAGATACGAAGCAAATGCAGTTCATTTTCCAACCGTAGCAGGTCTACCTTGGGTTCGTATACTCGTTCCAGTAAACAATCGATTAGATTGCGCACGTTCTGCTTGTCGCGGAAGAGCGCACGTTTGATCGGTTGATCCTCCACCCGCTCTTGCTGACGCTGTTCCATCAGTGCCCGTGCGGATTCGAGTTGCATCGATTTGTCGCGAATCAGGGCGAGCAGAGCTTCACGAACACTCCCTGGCTCACCGTCGCTCCAGGCAGCCCACTGAAAGTATCCTATTTCGGGATATTCCATATGAGACTGCTCGGCTTGACGGCGAAGCAACCCCGAAGAACTGCGCTCGCGTACACGTTCCTGCACCGGACGGACAACATTTTCACGGAAGTAGGCTTCCGCTCCTTCTCCATATAGCGCTCGCTCAGCCTCTCTTAAAGAGAGCGGCTTGAGTTCAGCAAAGCTGCGATTATGCGTCATGATGCCGCTCATGCCACTAACGAGGTCTTCGCTTGGCAATAGCCCCTCCACCTTACGTTCCACGGAGGAGGCATCCAGTCCGAAAAAGGCCATTTTGTCCTTGATGCTCCAGTCTGGCTCCTGTTGCATCCGGCTGAGCAGATAACGGTACAGATGGTACAGCACGGTCAGCGCAATCGGTTTGTTCGGCCGCCTGATCTCGGCAAAACCTGCACTGGCATACCCATGCTGATCCGAGGTGGTACGGATATTATTTTTAAACGACGTATTATTGTAGGTATTCGCGCCCGTGCTGGCGATGGCAGCCCGGTCTTCATAGCTTTCCTCCTGCTTTCGGTTCTTCAGCAGGCAGATGCGGCAGATGATCTCGGCATTTTCAATCCAGCCGCCAGGTACACCGGTGCCACGTTCGTTTTTGTCCGAAAGTACATAGACCAGATCAAACAAGGGCGCTGCAGGATGGGTTACGGGAATGGATATCCCGTCCTCCGTCACCAGCAACTTGCCGCTGAACATGTAATCCAACGATTGCATGTAATCGAGCTCACGCAGAAAAGCAAGTCCCGCTGCGCTGGCATATCCAAAGGAATCGACCTGCTCCATCTCGCTAACCAGCACATGAAGATCCGTCTGTACCGACTTGAAAGACTGTGCCAGAATGGTCTCGGCCAGCTTCGTTATCTCCGGCAACAGTACATTCAGCGGATCATCGGCCCGGGTAATGACGGTTACGTAAATTCGATCAAAGGACGAATACAGCCGTCCATATTCAGCAATACGGTTGCTTACCCGCCGCATCATTCGATTTAATCCAAAAAGCGCCGCTGCCGACTCGTGAAAGCGACGGTGTACATCCTTGCGCAGCGTTTTGGAAGAACTCCGCTGTGAATGCGAGGTGGAGATTGGTAAACGGTGGTACGTGACCTGAGCGTTTTCATAGGATGACTCGGCCCCATAACCTAATCTTGCTTTCTCGTGATTGTGAGACGAATTCATTTCATTCACTGCATCTACTGGATGCAATGCGTTCGAATCACTTGAAGCACTCGATGCATTTCCCGCATCGGCTTCATTCGATGTATCATCTGTCCCAATGTGTACGTATACTACACCGTCTTCGTTATCCCACTTCAACTGGTTAATATCATGCACAGCGGACACCGCAGGTTTCACCAGATCACCAACAAAAAGGAACAGCGCCGGGTAATGGATGCTGCTGCGTCCATCCCCTTGGCTTCCATGGCGTTCCTGTTCTAAGGCATACCGGGCAGCGTACTTGTAAAGCTCACGCTTTAAGGCGTGCTGCATCCCGTTTTCTTTTTGCTGCATATTCATTGGTACATTCATACCATCAGCCACCTTATTTCAGCCTTCTGCGAATATCGTTCAGCTTCGACGACATCGTTCTGTAGAACTGGTAGATGTCTTCTCCGTTCGCGAGTTCTACCCGTTCATACTCCAGACGATCACGCGACTCCATAAACAGTGCCGCCAGATCATCCAGCTTGCTCAGGAGCGGTGTAATATCCTCGGATGCGGTCAGGTCGTTGTCGCGACGGGAGGATTTGCGTAGCAATGTACTGCGATCCTTCTCGGACAGGCCGCGGAAGTTGCCAAACACTTCGTATTCAGCGAAATTACGGCTTTTCATCAGGTTAGCGAACGGTTCCCATGCGTCTTCCTCCGGATCACGGTCATAGACGTATAGTGCACCCTTTTTAACAATCGTATCTGTATAGAGTGCTTCGATGAAGCGATCATACCACTGCTCTTCATCCTGATACTGTGCGAGAATGCCTTCCAGTTCAGCCACTTTCGCAGTGATTGCATTCATCTTCGCCAGTTCCTCACGTACCCGCGCGATAAGCTGTGGAGAGCGTACAAGGTTTTCTTTCGCCATATCTTCATTAATACTTCCGAAAATATCCTTCACATCCACCCGCGGCAGTCCTTCGGATTGCAGGCGTTTCAGCTCCATAACAGCTCGTTTCACCTCACCCAGATTCGGTGCGTTCGATGTGAGGCGCATGTCGTAAGCAGCCAGCTTGGCAGACAGGTCAAACGGTCCCGTTGTGACAATCGCATATCGGTTACTTGTATTTTCATCCTGCGATTTGGCAGTGACAATGTTATAACCGAGCGCTTGCTCGAATTCATTGCGAACCCGTGCATTATAGTGCTTCACGCGGGCATTCTCGTACACATCTCCCCAAGACTTTTCCGGGATTGGAGAAGGCAGGTACGTCCAGTTATTTTTCTCCGTCTGCACCAGATGGCGTCCAATGCCCTCTTTGTCCAAAATCGTGCGTTCGTAGCTCTCTTCATACACTTTGAGCGGTGTATATACAAAGAGCGGTACCCCGTTGCGTGTATTCAGCCAGAAAATACGGTTCCGCACTTCGCTTTCTTTAACAGTAAAGTGAGATTTGCCTACGGCATTGTTCTGGTAGTTACGAATCCCTTTCAAGATACCCGGAGCCTGTGCTGGCACGGACACAAACCCCCAAGAAGGGAAATGTAGACTGCCTGTGCTATTGCTCAGATTAAACACTGGCACGGCCTCGTCATCCAGCTTGCCTGCGATGAAACGTTCCACGAATTTCTCAACGGACTCGTCTTTCCCGTATTTGATCACCAGGAAATCTTCCATGGAGCGAGTAATGAGATCACCGAATTTTTCACTCAGGAAATCAGAGATGGAGCTGACGATATCAATCTCGTTTTCCTTCACCCACTGGCTGGAATTCTCCAGCAACTCACGCGAGAAGTCGCGGATCAGATCATCCGTGTCGCGTTTGTCCAGCAACCCGTCCACCACGCTCACGATATCCGGTACACTTACCACGTTCCAATAATAGGTTTTGTTGCCTTTATGATCCGTTTGCTCTTCGCCGCGTGTCAGCAGATCGCCGTTCTTGGCAAAGATGGAGCTGAGTGCATTCAGCGTCTCGGAAAATACGTTATAAATGCGACTGTTCTCTTGATTCAGCAGCTCATACAGATCTTCATAGAACTCGATCATCTGGTCGTTGCGTTCCACATCGGCGTGCAACCAGTATTCATGAATCTTCGCTTCGATATAAGCATTCTTTTTCTTCTCTTTGGAGACAAAAGCACTCTTCGCATCACCCAGCTTCTCTTCGGATTGCTCCTGAGCCGCTTCAATATCACGTGGAATGCGGAACGCATTTTCCCGTAGCGTTTCGATGTACGACTGAATCATTTTTAGTACACAGAATCCTTTTTCGGTATAAATCAAACGAGAGACATAGAACGGCCCCTGCTCAGGATGCAAAAACATGCGCCGAATCTGCTCTGTAAACTGACCCGCAATCTCGCCCGGAAGCTGTTTCTTCGCCTTGATATATTCCTCACGGGCACGTGCCAGGAAGTTCTGTTCCAGCTCCGTATCCATGTTGACGACCTGTGATTTCACCACGTTGCCATAGGACAGGCGTTCGCTGTTCTGGTAACCCGGAAGCGGTTCGGGTACGCGGGATTCGAAGGATTTGACGACACTTTCGAGATCAATGCCCAGCTTACGCGCAAACTTCTCGGTATCTTCCTGATTCGGTGCCTTCGAGAACATCGTGCTCATTTTGTCGAACATCCGGTATGCCAGATATGTTGTCATCTCTTCGATCGGCAGTACAGCCGAAGATGCGCCGATGATGTTGTAATCGTAGTTGGCCGGGTACACTTTGTTCATCTGTGCGATGTTGGTGCGAATGTTGCTAATATAGTCATGGATCGCAAATTCCTCACCCGATTGCTTCTCTTCACTTGAGATAAAGTTGGTGATGTTCTCCGCCGTAACGTTCATGCAGTAGTCGTAGGCATTCTCCAGTAACTTGCCTTCCGTATTCGTCGCCGAGATCAGATGACACAGGTTAAATGGCGGCAACGGTGAGTTCACGGCCAAAATGTTGCCGTACTTTTGTGTAAACCGCTCACCGCGGCTGTCCACGTTCATCCAGTAATCCAGCTCTTTGAGCGCTGCATATCCATTCTTGCGAATATATTCGCGTGTATGCTCGCTCAGGCTTTTGTTAGACAGGTTCACGTCAGGCGTGAACAGGTAACCGAGCGTGTTGACGCGGTCAATCCCGGCAGAGCCGTGATCCCGCTCAATGATGCCGCGCACGATATAGGAAATATCGAGGAAGCAGCCGCTGCCTGTACCACCGGACAGACCGGTGAGCAGGAATACCATCAGTTTTTTGTTCGTACCAACGGATAATGTTTTGATCTTTTTATCGATGGCCTGTACGACTTGATTGATCTTCGTAAACAGCAGCAAACGTCCAGCCTGACGCACCCCTGCGGCTCCGTTCATACCGTCCGTGATGCTCAGTTCAGGAGACAGCCAGTCTGTAATATACGGCTCCAGCACGCTGCGGTTCTGCAAAAGGCCACCAATCTCGGCATTCGAAAGCAGTACAAATTCGTTGATCGGATCAAGTCCGATGCCTCTGTATTTCTTCGCGCGATCCTGTTCGTTTGTCTCAAACGCCAGAAATTCGACATTGTCCGGCTTCTCCATCTTTTTCTTGGACACCGGGTCTTGTGGCAGCTTGAAACGACGATTGATCTGATATTTCAGACGCAGTAGCGCGTCAATTCCCGTTCCGCCCAGACCGATAATCAGAATAGGGTTGTCAATCGTATCGACCCTGATTTTCTCACTGACGATACCTCCGCCCAGTGATACATCCAGTTGTTGAATATGTTCTCTCACGATCGGTTTCATTCAATATCCTCCCTGTATTTCAATTAAAAAGACTAGAAATATCATTTACACTTGCCACTCCGATGACAGAATAATCTTACGATCGCTGTTATCCCCGGATATCTTTGAATATGTTTTTCAAGGTTGATATCCGGTGATAAAGGCGAACGCTTCGCTTCTCCAGCTTTTTTCTGTCCTCTCCGTTAACGTGTAAATTGAAATCTGTCTTTTAAAGCTCTCATTCAATGAGCTCCAACACGTCACACCAAATACTCAATCAAAATCGTTTTATCCGCCTGTTGCAGCGGGATGCTCAGTCGATCACCGTTCTTCAGTTCAACGCCTGAGCTTGCATCTACCGCACGACCTGATTTCTCCAGCGTACCTCCTGCGGTATTGCGGATGATCAATCGGTCTCCATTGCCAGGAGTGAATATATATTTCTCGGTTTCCTTCAGTTCAGGGTCAAGCTGCAGCAATTGATGCAGGTGGAATTTGCCCCGGAAGGATGCCAGTTTTTTGTATTGCGGATAAGACTTATCTCCAGTGTTCTCATCCCGAATCTCCACGATGATCTGACCGACAAAGCCGCGGTTTTTGCGTTTCAGCCAGCCCATCAGGAACCAACCGCAGGCCGCCACCACGATCAGGGCAATCACACCCAGGATGACGGGCAACCAAGGGAACGGCTTATCATTCGCAGCAGGTGGCGTTGTCGGTTGTGCCTGACTTCCGCCTGTGCCCCCTGCATTAATGACAATCGGTGCACTTTCACGGTAAAAGCTGTCTTCCTCTGCACGGATGATCAGTTCATAGTTGTGATTGTCCGGCACTTCAAAGGTTCCGGCAAAACCGGAGCCGGTGTTCTTCAGCGCTTGCTCCTCACTCTTGCCTGCGTCCTTGTCATTCACGATCAACGTGGCTTTCATGTCCGCGTACAGATCTTTATCTTGTAGCGGTTGACCGCCATTTTCCAGCCTCGCTGACAGGTCGATCTTGTCGCCCTTCGTATAGGACTTGGTCTTAATTGGGTCCGCAACGAGTTGAAGATCGTAGTTAAACAGCAAGTTGATATCGATGCTGTCTTTGGGAGCCCCTTTTACCCGAAGTTTCCAGTCGCCCTCCTGAGGTTTCAAGAGCTTCACCAGCGAATAACTTTTGGAGGTAGATAGCTTGGCCTCATTCGAATTCAGGTTTACGTTCTTGCCAGAAGGATCGGTTAACTGTACCTGTACTGGCTTCGAAGACATGATGGAAATATTGGCTTCGAGCACGCTGTCATTCGGCACGTTCACGGTAACTTCCTGATAACTGCCGTTTCCGGTTATAGAAGGTAGCTTCACAACATTCAGCTTGGCATGATCGGCGAAAATTTCACTCAAAATCTGCGGCAGATCATCCGGTGTATCGGTAATAAACGACTTGCCTCCCGTTTGTTTAGCAAGGTCTGCAAGTGCATTTTTGTTCAGCTTGCCATCGGCATTGAGTCCGATGGTGTATACTGGAATGCCTTTCGTTTGCGCATCCTTGACGGCTTTTGCCAGATCCGCATCCGACTCGGCTTGGGTGCGTCCTTTGCTTTTGTTGAAATCGTTATTGCCATCCGCCAACAGTACAATCATGGGCGAGTGTGATGCGTCAGCCCCATGATTCAAAATATTCATAGCCTCCGCAACACCAACGGATATATCGGTGTATGGGCCTCTGCCAAGCTGGTCGATAAAGTCTTTCAGATTACTTTTATCTGCGTCAGACTGAATCTCAAGCATTGCCTTTTCTCGCTCCACCTGATCGGTATAAGCCACGATACCTACTTTATCGCCGACGGTGGGCAGCATATCTATAAACATTTTCATCGCTTCGTTACTGATCTTGTCGCGATCACTTGTATTCATCGAGTTGCTGACATCGGCTACAAGCACCGCGTCGATTCCACTCGTTTGTGCCTGGGCAGCTTCCGCTTGGGGGAGCAATGCCGAAGGCAGCAGCAGGGTTAGTAATGCCAGCAGAACCAGAGTTCCGCTAAGCCAGCGTTTTTTGCGTATCCGCAGCATGGGCTGTACTCCTTCACGTTTGAGATTAAAATGCGAATAGTTTATTATAGGCGTCAAGCCTTAAGGAAATCTTAACAGTCTTCTAATAAAATCTGAAAAGCACCCCTATTCTGAGTTACAATTTTGTAATGTCTGACAAAAATCGACGATTTTAGCGCTTTTGTTGGAATTCAAATTCCAACTATGGAAATATGATATAGCTATTACCAACAAACCGCAATATAACAGCGCTTGATCTTCAAGCCTTAGAAAGGGACGGAATTATGGTTACATACGTATGCCTCGCCATAGTGTTTCTTTTTGTTGTGATCAAGGTGATCACGTTTCAGGTTCATCGGCGAAAGCCCGTCTCCCGTGAAGACACGGATCGTACCCTGTACAATATTCTAAATGGTGGGCGTGATGGAGCATGAGTAGTACGAAAAAAGTAGTATCCATCCGGCC
This sequence comes from Paenibacillus polysaccharolyticus, assembly GCF_023714295.1. Taxonomy (GTDB): domain Bacteria; phylum Bacillota; class Bacilli; order Paenibacillales; family Paenibacillaceae; genus Paenibacillus; species Paenibacillus polysaccharolyticus_A. The sequence continues at coordinate 22,893 of NZ_JAMAUN010000008.1, read as the reverse complement.
TTTCTATCGAACGACATATGCCTACCAAAAGTTGCATATCTGCAAACGCTGCGGGCAATATACCTGCCTCTGGGAAGATCAGTGCACTTCCTGCGGACGTAGCACCCTTGTCACCGTAGAGGAAAAAGCAAGTTCACGAGTAAAACGCAGGATGGTCCGTGATGCTTTCTTTGTTCTTTTGATCGGCGCCGCAGCTACTTATTTCGGTGAAACGCTGGACCAGTCTATGATCGCTGCTACGGTGACGCTGTTACTGTTCGGCGGCCTGATCTTCTTGCAGCAGCGTTCATTCCAGATTGAACAGCAGCGCGAAATGAGACAGTTGCTACGATTGGACGAAGAGATCATTCGCCAAGGGATCAATCGGAACTGGGCCCTTGTTGCCGAAGCGCGAAAAGAGGACGAGGCACTCGCCTACGAGATGTTGCGCGAGATCGGCTCCCTGATCTATAACGACCGGATTCGTCTGCAACAGATCGCGTTACTGCAATCCTTCCTGTTACGCAGCGATATGGACTTGCAACTTAAACCGCTACTGCTCCAGAACTTCGAGCGGCTGCTCGCCGAGTATATTGGTGAAATTGCCCGGCTGAAGCCGGAACTGATCCGTGAAGACGCGATTCGGTATATCGCCACGTATGAGGTTCACATTTTACAGTTGCATAATGGCATCCAGATTCTGACCGCCGTGGCGGCCGCGGCCGTGCGTAAGAGCAAATATATTGAACTGTTTCCCAGTCTGATCACCCGCTATGCTCGCTTCATGCCTAAAGACCGGTTCATGCGTCTCTATCATACAATTGAACGTTATCCAACCAAGGCACGCGGTGGACTCGCGGAGTCCGTCGGCCGGGTATATAACGAGAAATACCGCGACCAGTATGCTGATGTCCATGGGTGACCGTCTGTGCAACAAGCCGGTCTATATCGTATCAAGACTGGCTTACGTTCAGAGTCGGATTCATAAAAAGTGGGCAAACCGCGTGTAATAACCAGTTAACCCGTAAGTAAAATAATGCAAATCAGCTCCTTAATTATAGACGAACGGTACACCGAGCTTCCCTGCATTGTTGTGATCTAGTAAGCAAGATATCGTGCCATCTTTTAATCATATAAGTTTTAAACCAAAAACACCCCGTCCTTAGGTCTAGGATGAGGTGTTTTGTCGTTCTGGTTCATATTGTGCGAATTCTAACGATCACAGGGGAGCTTATTTCGACTAAATTGCCACTCTAGAAATTCTAACGATCTCCAGGAAGCTTATTTCGCTGAAATCACCACAATTCACGCTTCATTTGCGACTTTTTCTCCAAATAGCTTCTCTCCTGAGCGTTAGATTTTTTCAATCCCCAAAAAAAGCTAAATAAGGTTTCTCGTGATCGTTAGCGCTTGGGAATGAAATAAAACGTTAGTTTGGTGAGGTTAAAAGCTGACTAATATGAAACGTGATAGAAGGCGAAGTTTCGCGGCAGTTGAATGCAATCATGTGACAACATTGAGGTATAAATGGACTAACTGGCGACTATCTCACAACAAAACTAGCAGTATTGGAGCCATCATAGCGTGGTGACTGTATAACGAGTGAAGGCTGGAGTGCGGTTCACATCGTGTGAATAAGTGCATGTGCATCCTGATTGTAAAAAAGGGCCGCGACGTGCTTCCGTCGCGACCCTTGGTTCGAGCGTTCGGTACGATGACGTACCCGAACGCTCTCGATATGAGCCATGCGGCATCCGCTTCTGCGGTGCATGGCTATGATGCCTCTAGCACAACATGCGGCTGCATCGCCGCTTGCGCCAGTGTATTACCGCCCGCGACGAGAATCGCGGCGGTCGCCCCTGCTCGGACCGCGTCCAGCGGAGTCCGAGCGGCCCGAACCAGCGCCGCCGCGCCCAGCGGTGCGCTTGTCGGCGCTGCGGCCGGCCCAGCCGCCGCTGCTGCGCTCTTCGCCGCGGCCTGCTCCACCGCGGCCGCCTTGGCTTGTGCCGCGGCTACTGCTGCTGCGGCCTTGGCTTGCTGCACCGCGACTGCTGTCGCTGCTGCGCGCCGATCCGCGGCCTGCGCTGCGCTCGTCACCGCTACGGCCGCCACTGCGTCCACCGCTACGGCCACCTTCGCCTCCGCGCGAACCACGACCGCCACGGCCACCATCTCGGCGGTCGTTACGACCTGCACCGCGACGGGCACTGCCTGTCCCGGCAGTACGCCCACCACGCTCATCATTGCCCTCGCTATTAATTACGCGGCGAGAAGCTCCCGTAGAAGCGACTGGTCCTTCGCTTGTCCATTGGATGCGATTCAGCTTCTGATTCGTACCTTCCTCGATCCGAGCAAGCTCCGGTCTGTCGTGCTGGGTTGCAAACGTCACGGCAAGACCCGTTCCACCTGCACGGCCTGTACGACCGATACGGTGAATATAACTTTCCGCATCATGCGGAATATCGTAGTTGAATACGTGGGTAACCCCTTCAACATCCAAACCGCGTGCGGCGACATCGGTAGCCACAAGAATTTGCAGCTTCGCATCACGGAATGCTTTCATGACATTCTCTCGCTTCGATTGGGACAAGTCCCCGTGAAGCTCGTCGCTCTCATATCCTGCTTCTCTCAGATCTTCGTTCAGCTTCGAAGCCCGGCGCTTCGTCCGGCAGAAAATAATCGCCAAATACGGGCGATACGTGTCAATCATGCCACGAAGAGCATCAAATTTGCCGCGATCTGTACATTCCAGCACCTGCTGGCGAATTTGATGAATCGGGATCACGGACTTGGAGGAAACTTTCACGTCCTCCGGGTCTTTCATGTAGTTTTTCGCCAGAACACGAATGCCCTTAGGCATCGTTGCCGAGAACAGCATCGTTTGACGTCTATGCGGCAATTCTTTCAAAATCGTTTCTACATCGTCCAGGAAGCCCATGTGTAACATCTGATCTGCTTCGTCCAGCACCAGCTTTTTCACATTATCGAGCTTCAAGGTACCACGGCGCAAGTGATCCAGAAGACGCCCTGGTGTTCCTACAACGATCTGCGTTCCGTTTTGCAGTTTGCGCAACTGCTTTTCTACATCCTGTCCACCATATACCGCAAGCACATGCAGCTTGTCATCGTTCGCGGTCAGTTTCTTCGCTTCTTCCGTAATCTGCAATGCCAGCTCACGCGTAGGCGCAATAATCAGGGCCTGCGGAGAGCGGTCGGATACGTTAATTTTCTGAATAATCGGCAGCAAAAAAGCCAGCGTTTTCCCTGTGCCCGTCTGCGCCTCGGCGATGATATCACGTCCACCCAGCAGTACGGGAATGGAACGCTCCTGTACTGGAGTTGGCACGGCGATGCCCTGATGTTTCAGCACCTCGCACCATTCCGGGCGAATGCCCAGTTGTTCAAAGTTTGCCAATCGTTACACCTCTGTATATTCATTTAGATAAGTTCATTTCATAAGAAGAACCTAGCCCCTTGGAAATGCATAGGCATCTCCGTCTGAACTTGATTGAGTCTATGTCATTGTCTGAGTCGGCATACGAGCCTGCTATTGGCGTCCTTGTGCCCGAGTTCTGCATCTGAACCTGATTCTCTACTCCAATCACACCCGTAACTGCAGTACACATCCTGTGAGTCCAAACTAGTTTTCCTGAATTCAACTCTGATTATGAAATGAATTTTTAAAAAGCAATCATTCCATTGCTCTTCTTCTCCATACCCTGTAGTTTACACGTTCATCCAGTAAAACAAAAGCGAAACTGAACTACCGCGCCAACTTGTAGCATGAATGTAGCGTAAAAAGCAGACGTTTTGTTCATATGTCACACCTGGTGCATGCAAGCCGAACATAGGGATGAAGGAACGCGAGATTCGTTTTTTCATAAATCAAGCGACACCAACTACTGTGACACCAACCACGAAATTTGCTAACGATCACCACAGAGCTTATTTGCTCGAATTATGCCTTGGCTGAATTCTAACGATCACCAGGAAGCTTATTTCGTCAAAAATCACGAGAATTCTCACAAAAAGTAGTGAAATCAGTAAAATAGCGTCTCTGGTGATCGTTAGAAATGAAAATGGCCCAAATTGGGCTAAATAAGCTCTCTCCTGATCGTTAGCGCTCACAGCTACAAAAAAAGCGGCTCCCCCGGCACACACCGCAAGGAGACCGCTGCATATCAATACTGTCTAGCGTTATCTATAGCCTATATTCGTTCGCATCGCAGTCCGCTATTTTTAGCTTACTTGCCGCCTGTTGATGTTGTAACGTTCAGATACCAATACCATTTTGGAACAAGTTACTTAAACGTTACGCCTTACTTGAACTTTACACTTCGCTTTAACTTTACGCCTTACCCGAGCCTTACATGAGCCTTACATGAGCTTTAAGCTTTACTTCAGCCTTATGCTCCGTGTCCGCCCGTCCCCGGGACGGTACCCGCATCAGAAGCCTTAAATCCGCTTCGCTCCAGCAATCGGGAGCTTTCCTCGTTTAATCCACGCAAGTGCACGGTTTTACCAAGCTTCGCGTATTTGAATTTTACTTTGCCAATCGCCACAACCGCGGTGTTGTCCCAGATATGCGAGCCGCCAAAGTCAATGGTGATGTCCTGCGGATCGGCTTCCGCATCGAATTTGTCCACGAAATGGGACGAGGAACCGAAGAAGAACGGCCCATGTACACGATACACTTTCTGTCCTTGCTCCTCGCTAGACTGGACGCGAATTTTGGTCTGTTTCCAGCCGAAGTGCAGCACACTGAGCACGACGCCAACCATTACACCAAGCGACAGATCATGCGTGTAAACAACGATCGCTACCGTCACCACCATAACAATCGCTTCAGCGCGTGGGACGCGGGCTATATTTTTCACAGAACTCCAGTCAAACGTACCAATACACACCATAAACATCACGCCAACCAGCGCCCCCATCGGTACCTGCTTCACCACACCGCTTAGAAGCAATAACAAAATCGCCAGGAACGCACCTGCCGTAAATGTGGACAGCCTTCCACGGCCGCCTGACTTCACATTAATCACCGACTGTCCGATCATCGCACAGCCACCCATGCCGCCGAACAATCCATTCACAAAGTTTGCAATCCCCTGACCACGCACCTCGCGGTTTTTGCTGCTTTTGGTCTCGGTCATCTCATCCACAATGGTTGCGGTCAAAAGGGACTCCAGCAAACCGACAAGTGCCATCGTAAACGAATAAGGCAACAGGATCATCAGTGTATCCCATGTCCACGCAATATTCGGCAAATGGAACATCGGCAATGTACTTGTCAGATTGCCCATCTGACCTACCGTTTTGACATCAAGATGAAAGACCACCGTAATAATAGTCATGATAATAATCGCTACAAGCGGAGCCGGAGCCCCTTTGAAAAAACGCGGTAAAATATAGATGATTGCCAGTGTTCCCGCCACCATCACGTACATGATCCAGTTCGCTCCCGTAAAGTGGGTGAGCTGCGCCATAAAGATCAGAATCGCTAGTGCGTTCACAAATCCGGTCAACACCGAATGAGGCACAAACGTAATAAATCGTCCCACTTTGAATATGCCTAAAATAAACTGAATGATGCCCGTCAGGATGGTCGCCGCAAAAAGATATTCCACGCCATAATCCTTGACCAGCCCTACCATCAATACCGCCATAGCTCCTGTTGCTGCCGAGATCATGCCCGGTCTGCCGCCCGCAATCGAAATGACGATTGCAATCGTAATCGACGCATACAGGCCGACCATCGGATCGACACCAGCGATAATCGAGAAGGCAATAGCTTCCGGAATAAGCGCGAGTGCTACGGTGATGCCTGCGAGCACATCTCCACGGATATTGCCAAACCACTGTTGTTTTAACGTATTCATATGTTGTTGCGTTGCCTCCTAGATGTGTCCCTCAAATTAACGAACCTGCTGAAGAATAACGGGAGTCGTACACGTCCAATTTCTCACCTTGGGACCCATAAAAATGACAGTGGTGTGTAAAAGCAAACCGCTTCCTTAACCTGTCTATCGCTAGTCTACTTGTCCCTAAGTGCATGATGATCTAATGCCTTGATTCAACTGCAAACACCGTCTCATAATCATCATGTCGTTGCCGTTCCAGCATGCACTGACCACTTCCGTTACCATTCAACTGTCTTTCTTGCTTACGGCATCTCTTCTCACCAACTAATCTCAACTATATTTGCTGGATAAACAGAGCAATGCCTGTTGTTAGTTTTCCTCTCTCAGAAAAACCGGGGCCGTTAATCTACTGACCTATTATTATAGTTACAGACTTACATATGTACGAACACTGTAATATCGCAAAAACAGGTGTTTATCTCCTATTATCTTCATTCTTCTAGATTTAACTCTCTGTATCTCTACTCATCAAAAAAAACCGCAAAGACCTTTCATAAAAGGCCTTGCAGTCTATTTTAGCATTTACAGGTTATGGTGAGTTATACCTATTGTCAAGCAATCACTTTTTGGCGTTCGTTTGCTAACTGCATTAATTATAAAAGCTTGAACTTCCGCCCTAGAACCTGCCCGATTTAAAAATCGAGTACAGCAGAAATGCCACCATGAGGATCGCCACGAGAAAACCAATCTCAATCACTGGAATATCCCACAGCATCGTGGATTGGTGACTAATCGAAGAACCGATAATGAGTCCTACCATGATGATACAGAAGGCGAGCAGCACAATGCTGAACGATAAACGATTGCTGATCTGATCCAATCTGCGCATGAGCGACTCTAATTCGGGAACGCTGATCTCCAGTCGTAGCTTACCTTTGCTGATGATGGAGGACAACTGCCGCAGCTGTCCCGGCAAACCAATGACACTTTCGGCCATATCTGCCGCACTGCGAAACAGCCGATTTTTGATCCGACCCGCACTAAAACGTTCCTTGAGCAGCTTTCGCCCGAACGGCTCTGCCATATCCACAATGCTCAAGGTAGGATCAAGATGTTCAATGACCCCCTCCATCGTCAGCAAGGATTTGCCCATCAACAGTATATCTGCGGGCATGACAACTCTATGTTTCTGGGCAATGCCAAACAGATCATTGAGCGCCTGTCCTACACTGATTTTGGAAAAAGGAATATCGTAATATTTCGTTCGAAGTTTGTCCAAATCCACATGAAGGGCGCGCGCGTCCATGTCATCCGGCATCATACCGAGCTTCTCAATCGCACGGATCATACTATCCGTATCCTTACGCATCAGCCCGATAATAAGCGAGGCAAGCTGCTGCTTCATCTCATCACTCAGACTGCCCACCATACCGAAGTCGATGAAAGCCAGTCTCCCGTCCTTCAGCACCATCAGATTACCAGGATGCGGATCGGCATGGAAGAAGCCATGCATAAAAATCTGATTGAGCAACGCATCCACCAGCCGCTCGGCAATATTGTTCAGATCATGACCACGCTTCACCAGTTCATCCCGATTATTCAGCTTAATGCCCTCGATATACTCCATGGTCAATACACGTGATGAGGTCTGATCCCAGTAGATTACCGGAATTTTCACTTTAGGGTCCTGCTGATATTGCTGTGCAATCTTCTCCGTATTGCGACCTTCCACCGTATAATCGAGCTCAGCCATCAGAGCTTGGGCATACTCTTCTACCATCTGCGGAATCTGGTATTGTTTTACCCAATCCCAACGTTTCTCCGCCATCGCAGTCAGTTCACGCAGAATATCCAGATCACGTTGCACAATCCGTGATATGCTGGGGCGCTGGATTTTGATCGCTACCGCCTCTCCGCTCTGAAGTTTGCCCAGATGCACCTGACCAATACTGGCCGCGGCCACCGGGGTATCCTCGAACCGGGAAAAGATCTCTTCCAGCGGTGTATCCAATTCCTGTTCCAAAATACCCCGTGCCGTCTCTGACGAGAACGGCGGAACCTGATCCTGTAATTTGACCAATTCCCGAATCACCGATTCAGGTAACAGATCTGCCCTTGTGCTTGCAAGTTGCCCCAGCTTCACAAAAGCCGGCCCCAGCTCCTGCAACACCAGCCTGATCCGTTCACTTAACGTTTTGGTAGGTTGCGCTTCACGCGACATCCACCGTCTGGGCAGCGCGAGTAGCTGGAATAAACCCAGCTCCTCGACCATATAACCGAAGCCATGACGCACCAACGCCATGGCAATTTCCCGGTATCTGCCGACATGTTTGATCCGCACAGCCATCTATTCGATCTCGTTTCCTTTGAGAGGAGGAGAATCTTCGACAACCGGAGCCGGGGATTCATCAAGTTGAAGTTGAGGTGTCTGATTCTGCTCGGCCAGCTTTTTTTCCAAAACGGCAACACGCTGTTCCAAACTGGTTACGTCACTTTCGGATGCCACGCCAGCTTCCTGAAGCACACGTTTGACCTGCTCCTGAATGACACGTTTCAGCTGGCCTTGCTCTTCTTCCCCGCGCTCCAACAATCGTTCAACAAACGCTTTGGATTCTCCAGGTGCAAGCTTCCCGCGCTCTACCAGATCATCCACGGTTTTCTCAATCTTTTCTTTGCTAACTAACGTAAGACCAAGCCCTAACGAGAACGCCTTCTTGAACAAATCGCTCATCTTATTCATCCTCCTCTTCGGTTGTCTATATATTACACCTGTTAAACCTCGACATGCAAAAAGAGAGCTTCCTTACACGTACCGCGCTGCCCATTTTCCCGCTTGCAAAACTAATCGACGATATGTTTCATTCGCAAAGGATGGAACTGAATGCCCAGGCATCAGATAAACAATCCGCCCGAGTCCATACTTATGTGCCCAAGCTGCCGGTTTCGGCCCCTCTTTAGACTGATAGTGTAGCAAAATTTTAGTCTCGGTAAATGATCCAAACTCAAATTCATATGGTTCTTCTTCCATCGTAAAACCGGAAATGCCCTCCGTCACGGGATGGCTCTCTTCCGTCACCGTGAACTCGAGCGGCGCATACGGCGGGTGATGAAGAAATTTGGCGCCAATCATCTGTTTGATCTCATTTCGATTCTGAAGCGAGATTCCATTATGTAAGATGACCAGACCGCCCCCGTTACTTACGTAAGACAACAGACCCGCTGTCTGCTGCGGGGAGACTTTGCCTCTCCAATCGTCCATGTATGAGATACATACATCAAATCCCGAAATATTTTCATGAAGCAACATGTTGCGATTTTCACTACATTGAACTGTAATCGTATCTTGAAAAATCCGGCTAATCTCCCCGTCTACCCCCTGTAGCGGATGCCAGTCCGGATGTGTATAATCTCCAATTAAAAGTGCCTTTTTGCGATGATCCATTATAATCATCTCCTTTCTTCTGATGTTATTCGTTTAGATTCGTCTGCACACTCCATATCCTATAAATTAACCACGCTTTATAAAATCGACTACCGTGGTGTTTCTTCATCTCTTCCACTTAGGTTTCGAATAAGATGTTTCCATCTCACAATACTTCCTAGTATAGCCGTATAACGGATTGGCATATCCATATCATGCAGATCCAGCTTGGACTCACCGTCTCCCTGTCACAACACACCCCATTCCTAACACATTCCACATGTTTCACTAAAAACCTTTAATTGTGCAGTCCAACACCCAACTTCACGACCAAAGTCTCAGGAGGTTCAAAACGAATTCAAGCCCTTCCGCATATGGATAAGTTAAGCACGTTCGTTCTGAGCACTTCTTAGCACGTTCATTGCATACGGATGCTACACTTGAACTAAGCTTGGTGCTCGCGGTACAGTCGACAATGCTCCACCCATCGCTGTGCGGCTTGCGGATCAGAACCGAGGTGTACATGTGTGTATCCAGCTACGATACTGCCCGCCGCGTATCCCTCCTGCTTCGAACCCCTTAACCCCCTCGTCTCATACGCGTATGGAATGGCTCCTTCTTCGCGGTACGTCATCATGGAGTAATGGAATTCATGCCCCCGTAGAACTTCACCCTGTTTTAGCAAAAAGGAATCCTGAACCGCACTCGCCTCCCGATATCCCAGTGCAGCTCGTTTCTTCTGCATCTGTACCTGCGCAGGAATAATACCTGCCATGGGATATGTCCACCCTTCACGATCCGTGAGCGTTTCGGCCAGTACCATATAGCCGCCGCACTCCGCAAACAGCGGCATCTGGGAACGGGCTGCTTCGCGGAGCCCTTCCAGAAAGCGCTTGTTTCCGGCAATCACCGCGGCAAACTCTTCAGGGAAACCACCACCCAGATAAATACTATCCGCCTCAGCCGGGATGCCTTCACCAGCAAGTGGACTGAAATACTTCAGCCTTGCCCCAGCCGCTTCAAGCAGTTCCAGGTTATCGGGATAATAGAAATTAAATGCCGCATCACGAGCGACGGCAATAACAGGCTGGTACGTATCCGGCTTGCTATGGATGTGAAGAGCCGCGTGTTGGGCTACATGCTCCGCGTCTTTTACGCTGGCTAAACGGGCAATGTTAGTGATATCGGTTGCGTTAGCCATATCGTTAGTATTGGTTTTGTCGCTAATGAGAGCCATTTCTGTATCACTAGATATATTCAATGTATCGCTAGTACGAGCAGTATCAGCCACATGAGCTGTGTTGCTCGGGATGACATTGGTTGAGCCAGCTAGATTCGTGGAATGCACCGAGAGCGGGAGAGCACTTGTTGCCAGTTCCAGCAAAAGATCCAGATCCGTGCCCTCTAGCAACACATCGGCTGCCCGCTGGAATAACGGCTCCAGTTCTCCACGCTCAATGGCAGGAACGAGGCCAAGATGTCTCTCGGGGATAGACATGTCTTCATCTCGCTTTAGCCAACCAACGACCGGAATGTTGCACATTTGTTCAATGGCTTTTTTCACAATTGTATAATGACCCGCACTTCCGCACCGATTTACAATCACACCAGCAATGTTTAATTCAGGCTCCAGATGCTGAAAGCCCAATACGATAGCGGCTGCACTGCGCGCCATACTCCGTACATCGACAACCAAAATCACCGGTGTCTGCGTAATCATCGCAATCTCGGCGGTAGAGCCGATGTTGCTGAGCGGATCTTTGCCATCGTAGAGGCCCATCACGCCTTCAATGATGGAAATATCATGTCCTGCGGAAGCCCGCTGAAATGTCTGCTTCACATATGCAGGCGAAGTCATCCATGCATCCAGATTACGCGAAGGTCTGCCCGTCACTGCCGTATGATACGTTGGATCAATATAATCCGGACCGCATTTGAACCCCTGAACACTCAATCCTCGCTGGGCAAGTGCCTTCATTAGACCGAGCGTTACCGTTGTTTTGCCAGCCCCACTCCCCGTACCTGCGATGATCAGCCGAGGTGCACTTTGGTTATTGGACGTTACATTTTTTGAGTTCATCGTTCATCCCGCCTTTGCTGTACATATAACAAATAGACCATCCCATATCGGTTTCAACGGCTGGGACGGTCCTTTACATGAGGTTGTAACAACTACTTTTTATGTGTGAATCCATAAGATGCTTCCAATCACACGAACCCTAGCTTAATCAAACGCAACCCGTGCGACAGAGATCGTCAAGTTGCCGCTCTTTTTCTTTTCCAGCAGCCAATGATCCGCTCCCGAAGAGAGCAGCGCCGCCGGTTCACTTACGCCATAGGCTCCGGTGTATTTAAATACCGTCTCGGACGGATTGGCAAGTTGCACCGTATTCAGTTCCTCTGGAGTGTAAGTGACGAGTTCCCAGCCGTACTTAGCGCATAGAGCCAGCAGGCCTTCCTCATCTTTTTTCAGATCAATCGTAGCCACATTGCGCACGCTCTTCACAGACAGGGATAGCTCTTCCAGCGTGGCAAGCACTTCCTGCTCCAACTCCTCCATCGCCGTTCCGCGATTGCAGCCCATGCCGAGCACGAGACTTTTGGGACGATACAACACACCATTGGTTAGAAAACGCTCCTCTTCCACTGATGAAAGCAGACGGTCACTGACCACCAGTGCAGCGTTAAACGCAAACGTTTCCGTCTCCTGCATACTGCCGAAGACCCGAATGTGATCAGGTACAGGTTTGTTATACCGCCACCAGTTGCGTTCGCCTGTCTCTTGAATCAGTGCCACCGGCTCTTCGTTAACCACCGCCGCACTTACCGGGGTTGCTTTATCAAAGCTGTCCACGATCCAGCCCAGTTCACGACCAAACATATCCACCGGAATCGTGCCCTGCACATCCGAAGCTGTCGTAATGACTGCACGTGCACCAAGCACTTCTGCCACTTGACGCGTGAGTTCATTGGCACCGCCAAGATGACCGGATAACACGCTGATCACGTTCTCGCCGCGGTCATCGATGACCAACACGGCAGGATCGACTTTTTTGTCCACCAGTAGCGGAGCAATCATACGGACGACGGCACCCAGCGAGATAAACAGAATGATGCCGTTGTAACGTTTGAACAGGTCTGGCAGAATAAGCTTCACCGAACCTTCAAACAGGGTATATCCAAGTTGTTCCTCATCGCCACGGGCAAATTTGCTCATATAATAGACGTCTGTACCCTGAAACTGTCCTTCGAGGTTACGCACCATCTCCACGCCGTGCTTCGTAATGGCTACAGCAGCAAACGGATTACTCACCGGACTTCACTCCCTTGCGATAGCCGTGGGTGAAGGATTTGTCGTACAGTTTGGAACGGTGAGCATCCCGGTTCACCAGATCAGGATCAAGCGCCCAGCCTGCCAGAATCATCGCATGCATCGTAATGCCTGCGGCACGCAGATCCGCAGCCAGATTAGCCAGCGTGGTGCGCACGATTTTCTGATCCGGCCATGTTGCTCGCTGCACTACCGCCACTGGTGTATCTTCGCTCCAGCCTGCGGCAAGGAATTCCACCACGACTTTTTTCGCCAGTGTTGCACTTAGGAAGAGCGCCACCGTACAGTGATGGGAGGCCAAATCGCGCAGCTTCTCCCGCTCAGGCACAGGGGTGCGTCCTTCCGCACGTGTCAGGATGACGGTCTGCGTCAGTTCCGGCACAGTCAGCTCCGCTCCCAGCGCCGCTGCCGAAGCAAATACCGAGCTAACGCCTGGAATAATCTCGTACTCCACGCCTTGTTGTTTCAACAGAACCATCTGTTCCAAAATGGCACCATACATTGCCGGATCACCCGTATGTACACGTGCTACACTGCGTCCTGCACGAACCGCTGTGCACATCAGTTCGACCTGTTGTTCCAAATCCATGCCGGAGCTTTGCAACACCTCGGCTTCGGGTTTGGCAGTCGCAATCAGTTCATCATTCACGAGGGAATCCGTGTACAGAACGAGGTCGGCATTTTTCAAAATATTCGAACCTTTTACCGTAATCAGCTCGGGATCTCCCGGGCCAGCACCAACGATGTACACTTTCGGTTCCAATGTTTTCATTATTTGCTCACCACCATCAGGCTTAAATATTCCAGCTCCTGCCCTTTCAGTTCACGGGCGTCACGCCAGACCAACTCATAAGGAGAAGTGACTTTGGTGACCACCGACGCTTTGCCGCCAAGTCCCATCTCCTCCAACAGCTCCAGCATCGGGTCCAGCACCTTCGCTACTTTGATAAACACAATCGTATCGTGATGCTCAATCGCCTGCCTCATCGCTTCTTTATCCGCTGTAGCCGGAATAATACCAACCTGCTCATCTCCATCTGCCAGATGGATATCCAGCGCTGCCGCCGCACCAAGCACGGAGGATATGCCCGGAATCGAGCTAATCGGCACTTCAGGATGCAATTCACGCATCAGACGTGCAAGGTGGATAAATGTACTGTATAAGTTCGGATCACCTTCCGTCACGAACGCTACATCTTTGCCATCCTTTAAAGCTTCCCAGCACGCTTCCACGGTTTTTCCCCACTCCCGCTCTAGTACGACCGGATCTTTGGTCATCGGAAAGATCAGCCCCAGCATCTCTTTCTCCTCTGGATTCACATATAATTCAACAATTTCGTGGGCGTAGGATTTACCACCCTTGCGTTTCTTCGGGTAGGCGACCACCGGGCATTCGCGAATCATCCGGTATGCTTTGACCGTAATCAGCTCCGGGTCTCCCGGACCGACACCGACGCCATATAATGTGCCAACGGTAACTCCGGCTCCTGTCATGCTCTTTGAACTTTCCGTGTGAATTCCGGTACTGTTGATGTTTCCTGTTGTTGTGCTGATGCTGCTCTCCCCCTTTTCATTCTCTGCAAACTATTCCGCTCCGTTCGCTGTTTCGGCTTCCGCTTCTGCTCCTGCAATAAATTGACCTGTAATGACATAGATCGGGTTCAGTCCGTCAAAACGGGTCATGTTCAGGATCGGCTTGCTCCGCGCCGTCTGCAGCAAAGTCACGGAGGCATCCATGCCCGCATCGCGCATCGCCTTCATGCTGTCATGCAGCGTTTCGATGGTCGCTGCATTCACCACGATACGTCCCTCGGGGCGCAGCCGGGACGCACACAAGGCGATCAGCTGCGCGAGTTCACCGCCGCTGCCGCCTATGAACACCGCATCCGGACCCGGTAGTTCGTCCAGCCCCGCTGGCGCTTTGGCATGAAGGACGGTAAAATCGGTCCGGAATTTGACACGGTTGGCCTCGATGTTCACGAGGTCACCTTCGTTCTTTTCGATGGCGAAGACCTGGCCTCGCGGCGCCAGCCGCGTACACTCCACCGCCACCGAACCGGAACCTGCGCCGATATCCCACACGATGCTGTCCTCGCCCAGTTTCAGCTCGGATAAGCTGAACGCGCGGACTTCACGCTTGGTGATGAGGCCCTTCTCGGGTTTGCGCTGATGGAATTCTTCATCTGCAAACCCGAAGCCTTTGCGCGGCGCCGGTGCATCCTTGCGGCGCAACAAAATGACGACGTTCAGCGGGCTGCACTCAGCCGCTGCCAGCTCGTCCAAGGTGTAGTGGCGGGCACGCTCGTCTGCCGCGCCCAGGTTTTCCGCAACGTAGGCATCGTACTCCGTCATGCCGAATTGTTGCAGATACGCCCCGATCGCAGCGGGGCTGTTATGCTCGTCCGTGAGCAGCGCGACTTTGGCTTTGCCATCGATGCGCTGGGCTAGACCTTTGAGGGGGCGACCGTGCACGCTTTCAAGCACGGCGTCGTGCCAGCTCTCGCCAAGCCTTGCGAATGCCAGCTGCAGCGAACTGAGATTAGGCCGGATATCCAGCTGATCCGGGCCGAGTTTGCGCGCGAAATATCCGGCGATGCCGTAAAACAGCGGGTCTCCTGAGGCAAGCACAACGATGGTGTGCGAGTCCTGCAACGCTTTTATTTTCGCAACGAGGTCATTCAAACTGCTCTTGATCACAATCTTCTCTCCCGCAAACGCCGGGAAAAATTGCAACAGACGTTCGCCGCCTACCAGCACATCGGCCTCCTGAATGAGTTGTAGACTGTCTGCCGTCAGCCCCGCCGCGCCTTCTTCGCCTATGCCAATAATGCGGATATTACGATTCTTTGCTCCAGTTGTTATGTTCGAGTTCACTGATTTCCGCCCTCCCCAGTTCCATTCCTTTCATGGTGACGAGCACCACTTCCACCGTTACGCCGCCCCCCGCATGTTCCAGACAGTGCTGACAGGCGTATAAGCATAACTTTTCAAAATAAGGCAAATACCCCGCTTCGGTCATCATATCTGCTACCTGAGTCGCCGTGTTGGCTTCCTCGATCGCTTGCGCCAGTTCATCGCCAGCCCCGGTCTCGCGAGCCACGGACGCAAGAAATCCAAAATCCACCGGCGCACTTTTGGAGTGCACCATCATGACCCCTTGAGCCACTTTAGCGAATTTGCCCGGCATCCCGACCAGACTGATGCGTTTCATACCCAATCGTTTCCCGTGTTTGATCGCAAAGCCGACAAAGTCACCCATCTGAATAAAGGCTTCCTCCGGCAGTTCGGGCATCATTTTCATGGCATACTTCTCACTGCTGCCTCCTGTTGTCAGTACAATATGCTCACAACCGGAAGCCTGAGCAACGGAAATCGCCTGTACCACACTGGCTTTGTACGCCGAAGTAGAGAACGGAACGACCACACCGCGTGTGCCCAAAATGGAGATACCGCCAAGAATGCCAAGCCGCGCATTGAGCGTTTTCTTCGCAATCTCTTCGCCGTCCGGTACGCTGATAACCACTCGTACCCCTCTTGCAGTACCATATTCCGCAAGTACTTGGGTGACTGCTTCGGTAATCATACGGCGCGGCACGGGATTAATGGCCGCCTCCCCAACAGGCACGGGCAGTCCAGGCTTCGTAACACGCCCCACACCAATGCCGCCATCCAGCTCTACCCCCGGCTCGTCCCGCCAAGACACATGCGCAATGATTTTCGCCAAATGTGTGGCGTCCGGGTCATCCCCGGCGTCCTTGATCGTGGCACAGGTCGCCGTACCGTCCGTCATCAGTTCCTGCTCGATCAGCTCGAACGATTGGTCAAAGCCGGCGGGCAAGGAAACCACAGCTTGCGCAGGGATATGACCCGTTAACAGCAGCTGTGTCGCTCCTTTGGCAACGGCTGTCGCACACGCCCCGGTCGTAAAGCCGGAACGCATCGGTTTATCCGGGTCCGGTGCTTCTCCGCTTTTCATGCGTTTCTTTTCCATGGCTTTGAACCTCCCGTCCTTCTATATGCTAGTTTGTTCGTGCGCTTATGTTGATTGTTGGTTGATGTTGATTGTTCATTGTTGTTTGGTCTTGTATGGATTGTTGATACATTGATATTTAGTTTTACTCAACAACTGCGGTGCTAGTAACTGTACACTAACCCCCGGTGATCGTTAGAAGTTACCGGAGCGGAATCCCCATCTCTGGTGACTCGCACGCTAAGCGTCTCATTTACTTAACACCCACACACTCACGACTGAGCGCTAACGATCACAGATAACGTTATTTGGCCTAATATGCCCTCGCTGGAATTCTAACGATCTCGGGAGACGCTATTTCACTAAAACAGTGCGATTTTCAGCGCTTTTGGGTGGTTTTGGGCGAAATAACGTTCCTCAGGATCGTTAGAATTTCAAAAGGGTGATTTCACGCAAAATAAGCTTCCTGGTGATCGTTAGAAGTTACTGGACTTTAACAGATTCGGACATGGCCCTTAGCGAAGACTCTTCCAGTTCTCATTAGGATTCGGCACGGCTCGCTAACCAGACTTAAATCAGATCAGGTAGATTTCGTTTGACCTCACTGGTCGAGCGAGGCAAACCGCCTTAGTACTCCCGCCGCTCTATGCCTTTACAGCCATCAACGAGATTGCGTTAAGTGCTGCCACAACGATGGTGCTGCCGCCTTTGCGACCAATGTTGGTGATAAAAGGAATGTCCAGCTTGCGTAGCTCGTCCTTGGACTCGGCCGCAGATACAAAACCTACCGGCATGCCGATGATCAGCCCCGGCTTGGCCTCTCCCTCTTTGACAAGACGAATCAATTCCAGCAGCGCCGTTGGCGCGTTACCGATGGCGTAAATGCCCCCGTCATACATTTGGGTTGCTTTGCGTGTCGAGATGATGGCACGAGTGGTGTTGAGTCGCTTGGCCTCTTCCATCACATCCGGATCGGATATATGTACATGAACATCGCCGCCAAAACCGCGAATACGATCCTTGCTCACACCCGCCTGAATCATCTGCACATCGGCAATGACTGACTGACCTGCACGTAGAGCCGCAATCCCCGCCTGGATCGCATCCGGGTGAAACACCATACTACGGCCCAGTTCAAAATCAGCCGAGGCATGAATGACACGCTGTACGACCGGGTACTGCTCATCCGTAAACGGGTGCTCCCCCAGTTCCTCCGTAATCATCTCAAAGCTCTTACCTTCAATTTCCTGAGGTTGCACGGTCAGCGGTTTAAATTCCGTCTTAAAATCCACCCGAATCACTCCATTCTTCTTTCGATATTTACAATCAAGCCATTCAAACTTGCGTTATTCAAATTAAGCCTATCGGGGAGATTACTTCCCCAAAATACTTTTCAGCTCGTCCAGTACACCATCAAAATGATCAAACACCGTGCCAAACTCCGCCTCTGGACGTGAGATCAGCACAACATGAATGCCCAGCTCCAGTGCAGACTGGATTTTCTCATCCACGGCTCCGGTTTTACCGCTTTCCTTGGTGACCATCACCGTTGTTGCATAGTGCTTGTAAAGTGCCTCATTCATTTCTCGGGAAAAAGGTCCTTGCATCGCAATAATATTGCGTTGCTCTACGCCCAGCTCACTGCATTTCTCCATATTGTCGAGACGGGGGAGCATGCGTGCAACAAGTCGTATATCCGGATCACCGAGCAGGTGCTTGGTGAAGATTTGCAGCGTTTTGCTGCCTGTCGTCAGCATAACGGAGCCTTTCAGCTCTTTGGCTTTGAGTGCTGCTTCATCATAAGATGACACGACATGCAATAGTTCATGGTCATCATAAGCAAGCCCGGTTCGTTCGTAACGAATGTAAGGGATGCCCGCTTGTTTCGCGGCTTCCATAGCATTCGCATGGGCTTCTTCGGCAAAAGGATGGCTCGCATCCAGAAGGACAGGGGTATTATTTTCAAGAATCAGCTTCACCATCGCCTCTACGGTCAATCGGCCTGTCCGCACAGGTAAACCGGCTTCGGTCAGACTTTGGGCTGCACTCTCGGTCACAACCGAGGTCAGGACATTATGTCCTTGTTGCTGGATTTGGATCGCAAGTTCGCGTGCATCGCTTGTACCGCATAACATAAGAATCATGAACGCTTCACCTGCTCGGAAGTTGATGCCACTTGTGCCTGAGAAGAAGATGCGTGCTGCTGTATATCTCCTGCTGTTGCTTCTAAATCGTGTTGCTGGCTGCTCCGATGTCCTTCGTGCTCATGGTGCGAGTGATGCAACTCTTCGTCATGGTCATGATGGAAATCAAGTGTTGCCTCACGAGTAGATGCAGCCTCCGCAGCGTGCTCGGAATGCTCGTGGTCATGACTATGATCGTGATGATCGTGCTCATGATGGTGGTGATCGTGCCCGTGGTCATGTCCGTGATCGTGATGATCATGGTGATGGTGGTCATGGTGATGATCATGGTCGTGATCGTGGTCGTGATGGTGATGATGGTGTTTGGCCGCTTCGAGGCGGAACTGGCAGTTGTCACAGTTGGCTGTAACCCTTCCATATAGCCCCTCGTGCGCACGTTCCAACACCAGCTCGACAAGCTTCGGATGGAAGCCGAAATAACCACCGATTTCGACTTGAATATCTGGATGCGCGGCTGCAAATTCGGCTGTCATCTCATCAATGCGTTTAATCAGTACACCGGTAAAGAGGAAATACGGCATGACGATAATTTTTTTCGCACCAAGCAAGAGACAACGTTCCAATCCATCCGGGAAAGAAGGCTGGGTTACGCCGATAAAGCTGCTTTCTGCCCATCTGTACGGCAACTTCTCCCACAGCATACGGGTCATTTTGAAAAAGTCACTGTTGGCATCCGGGTCACTGCTTCCACGTCCAAGTACAAGTACAGCGGTCTCTTCATCGGTCACCGTAGCAGGCGGAGCGGCCACTGCAACTGCTGTATCTGTTCCACCTTCACCTTGAGCTGCGATGCGTACAGGCTGCGCCTCTTGCAGACGAGTTTGCATAATTTGCACGACTTTTTCATGCACACCAATCGGACGACCATAGATAAACTGTACTTGCGGATAACGCGCTTTGGCACGATCAATCGCATTCGGAATATCAATTTTCGCATGACCGGCCGCAAATAAAATAATCGGTACGAGTACGACACGGGTTGCGCCTCGATCTACACAAGCGGTAACTCCATCCGCAATACTCGGTCTGGTTAATTCGAGAAAACAGGTTTCGACCAGTGTGTTCTCCGGTGCTTGCTCCGCGACTTCACGTGCAAACTCCTTTAACTCGCGGTTCCCCTCGGGATCACGGCTCCCGTGTCCCACCAACAAAATTGCATCCATCTTCGTATTTCCTCCTCTGTCCGATCCACAGATCAGATTTCTCATATTCGTAAGGCTCTCCACTCGGTTCCAAGGAAGAAAGGTATAATCTATGTCTAAGTCTGTATTGATGCAGCTGTAGATGTTGTATCTATCTCAATCAGTTGGGTTTCAGCCGAGTTGTGTCTGGGTTAACTTTTGGCTTTGTGGCCTCTTATCTTCCGTAGACCACTCTGCCGCTGATGCTTAAGTGGACTTCAAGCCCGTAACCCAAACTACGCACTTCCACTCTTAGTCACCACATACCGGATTCACTTCAACAGTAACTGGCGCATCCACATGGCGGAAGCCTTGAATAACTCCAACGCGTTTAAAAAACTTGTGGAAGCGTTCGTTCGGATGGCCTTTTTCCTTGTACTCCGCGACAATGCGTTCCACAATACCTCCGATCTGATCACCTGGAATGCCCTCTGCTACAGGCTGAGCCGGGTGGGCATTGCGGCCAAACTTTTTCCCGCCAAGGAACAGATCGTATCCTCCTTTGCGGTACACGATACCGATATCCTCCAGCACTGCCCCGTAACAAGCCATACCGCAGCCGTTTAACGCTACGCTCGTTTCCTTCGGAGCAGACAATCCACCGATCACGTCCTGCAAATGGTTAGCCATCGGCACTGCGTCGTCCTTCTCCAGGTTGCAGAAGTCACAAGCTTTGACTTTGATCACATCCCCGATCGGCACCACGATAAAGTTTGCTGCGCGCAGCTCATCTACCAGCGCATCCGGTTCAAACGTCGGCACTCTCAGAATAATCTGGTGCTCTGGCGTATACTCGAGTTCCCCATCCTCGCTTGCGCACTGCGCCAGCAGGGCCATCTGAGCGGCAGTGAACTTTTTGTTGCCCACGCCAGGCGATACGCCGATCTCAAAGAGCGGCGCCTTGCGCCCCGGCACGGGCACAGCAGCGGCTGCGCCAAGCACCGCTGCGCTGCTCGCGCCCTGCGCGGCCGCTGCGGCTGCCGGGCCTGACGCCGATGCGTCCAGCCAGCGGCTTGCCGCTTCGCCCGCGAGCGCACCGCCTGCCGCGAGCCGTGTCAGCGCCTCGGCGGCGAGCTCGGCTGCGCCGGCGCTTGGCGCCACAGCGGCAGCGCGCGGTGCGGCCTCTGCCGCCGCGGACGCGGGCCGCTCTGCGGCAAGCACGGCGGTGCCAGCACCGCTCGCCGGGCTTGCCGCAGGCGGGGTTGCCGCCCATGCGCTTGCGGGCGGCTGCCCTTGCGGAGCCGTGCCCGCTCCGGCGCTGGCGCCGCGCAGGGCTGGCTCCGCCGTTGGCACGGCCTGCGCATCGCGGGCCGTGCCATTGCCCGCTACCTCGCCGGAGGCGGCAGCGCGGGCTTCTTGCGCGCCGAGCGACCATGGCTCGGCTTCGGTGCGTAGCCGCTCATGGGGCCTGAGCGGCTGTTCCGCGGAGTTCAGCGTATATTTCCGCTGATATCCGCGCGGGGTGACCATGAGCCCTTCGTACATCATGGTCGAGGAATTGCCGATGATCACGGTCGTTAACATACCGATATCGTGATTCAGCATATCTTCCAGCGTCGTCATGACCACGTCTTGACGCTCCCGATATGCACTTTTGACCAGGCCAACCGGTGTCTTCGGATCACGGTAACGCAGCAACATCTCTTGCGTTTCTACAATCTGGCGTGTCCGTCGTCCACTGCGGGGATTATACAGAGCAATAACAAAATCAGCGGAAGCCGCTGCCTCAACCCGCCGAATAATCGTTTCCCATGGTGTCAGATGATCGCTAAGACTGATCGTGCAAGCATCGTGCATGACAGGCGCACCAAGCAAGGACGCACACGATTGAATAGCCGACACGCCAGGAATAACCTCGACAGCTACGCCAGTATCCGGCTTCCAGCCTTGCTCGATCAGCACCTCATATACAAGTCCTGCCATACCGTATACCCCGGCATCCCCACTGGAGATTACGGCAACAATGTGGCCTGCTTCCGCTTGCCTAACCGCTTCCTGTGCCCGGCTGACTTCCTCCGTCATGCCTGTACGCACAATGGCTTGTCCATTCAACAAAGGCCGGATCAGATCCACATAGGTGTTATATCCAATGATGACCTCGCTTTCCTGCAATGCATCCAGTGCCCGTTTCGTTATGTGCTCCATCGCACCTGGACCGAAACCGATGATCAGCAACTTGCCTTGCTTTTGCATCCCTTTTTCCCCCTCACTCCACTTGTCATACAATTAATGCCCCAACCTTGTTTATCCAAAAGGTTCCCCGATACAGATGTGTCTCTATCGCTTATAGCCCTGTAACACATCATTTCTTCTACTTAACTCGGCAATGTCGTTCCTGTCCGAAAAAACAAAAAAATCCCATCCTAATCACGGATGAGATACGCATGTACTTACACTCAGGAAACCTGACCTGTAATATTCCATAATAAGGAATTACAAGCAGCCAGAATAGCCCATATAGAGCCTCACAGGACAAACCACGGTTTGTCCCTTTCCCGAACTTATCGTACACCACTCCTTTCCGCGAAGGGTTTGGTGACACATGCAAGGTAGGTCTCCTGGCTCTGGATCATTAGCGTTCTTTCCTGTCTTCCCCGGTATACCGAGTGACTTTCATGGAAAACGCTTCACCATTACAGTGGCGGGACCGCTCGGGACTTGCACCCGATTCCCTGTTACCTCTTGCTTTATGCAAGAGCACCTTGCTGCTTTCATATTGTCTTCATCATACCATCGGTCAGGAAATAATGTCCACGCTTCTCAAGATTGTCCTAAACATTAATTTTGGATAAAAATGAAAAAAAGGTCCCGATCCGATATAAAATGTACCCCTTGTAAAGGACAAATTAAAAAAGGTTAGGCTGCTTCAAGCTGTCGTCTGTATCTTGCAGGCGGCAGCTTGTTTAAGTTCCATTGACCTCGATAATGATTGTAATAGATCAT
>NZ_JAMAUN010000089.1:0-228 GCF_023714295.1 Paenibacillus polysaccharolyticus | reverse complement strand
ACCATTGAAAGAGTGCGTAATAGCTCACTGGTCGAGTGACTCTGCGCCGAAAATGTAACGGGGCTAAACACACCACCGAAGCTATGGCTTGATGCTTGCATCAGGGGTAGGGGAGCGTTGTATAAGGGTTGAAGGTGTACCGTAAGGAGCGCTGGACATTATACAAGTGAGAATGCCGGTATGAGTAACGAAAAGATCAGTGAGAATCTGATCCGCCGAAAGCCTAAG
>NZ_JAMAUN010000088.1:0-229 GCF_023714295.1 Paenibacillus polysaccharolyticus | reverse complement strand
CCCGAGGCAGTTTCGTTGTTCGCCACGTCCTTCATCGGCTCCTAGCGCCTAGGCATCCTCCGTGTGCTCTTAGTAGCTTAACCAGTTTGCTCCGGTTTCGACTGCTCGCTTCCCTTGGTTTGCTTGCACAAAGCCAAAAGTCGCTCCCATTCGATACCATCGCAAAAGCAATTAAGTACCAATTTATTGAAACTTGTTATACACAAGTTCAGCTAAAAAGGAATGTTCT
>NZ_JAMAUN010000087.1:0-229 GCF_023714295.1 Paenibacillus polysaccharolyticus | reverse complement strand
AGAACATTCCTTTTTAGCTGAACTTGTGTATAACAAGTTTCAATAAATTGGTACTTAATTGCTTTTGCGATGGTATCGAATGGGAGCGACTTTTGGCTTTGTGCAAGCAAACCAAGGGAAGCGAGCAAACGAAACCGGAGCAAACTGGTTAAGCTACTAAGAGCACACGGAGGATGCCTAGGCGCTAGGAGCCGATGAAGGACGTGGCGAACAACGAAACTGCCTCGGG
>NZ_JAMAUN010000086.1:0-230 GCF_023714295.1 Paenibacillus polysaccharolyticus | reverse complement strand
CTCGGAGGGAACCAACTTTCAATTACAGGGCTTTTACCTTCTTTGGCGGGCCTTTCCAGACCTCTTCGCTTAACCGGTTCCTTTGTAACTCCATGTGAGACGTCCCACAACCCCAAAGAGCAAGCTCTCTGGTTTGGGCTTCTCCGCGTTCGCTCGCCGCTACTGACGGAATCACTATTGTTTTCTCTTCCTCAGGGTACTTAGATGTTTCAGTTCCCCTGGTATGCCTC
>NZ_JAMAUN010000085.1:0-247 GCF_023714295.1 Paenibacillus polysaccharolyticus | reverse complement strand
ACATTGGTGACATACGTACTGCCGTTGAACGTGACAACCTGACCGGCTGGATACGTCGGGGCTACTGCTGGGTCAAATGCCACGATACCGCTTAATCCTACACCAGTCGCTCCCGTTGTACCCGTAATGCTTGCACCGGTGGCTCCAGTGACCCCGGCTGTGCCCGTGGCCCCAGTCACACCGGTTTCACCCGTCAATCCTGTTACTCCTGTGGCTCCGGTTACTCCAGCAATACCGGTTGCACCCG
>NZ_JAMAUN010000084.1:0-252 GCF_023714295.1 Paenibacillus polysaccharolyticus | reverse complement strand
GCGGCTTCACTGCCCGTTGTACCGGCCATTGTAGTACGTGTGTAGCCCAGGTCATAAGGGGCATGATGATTTGACGTCATCCCCACCTTCCTCCGGTTTGTCACCGGCAGTCTATTTAGAGTGCCCATCCGAAATGCTGGCAACTAAATATAAGGGTTGCGCTCGTTGCGGGACTTAACCCAACATCTCACGACACGAGCTGACGACAACCATGCACCACCTGTCTCAACTTTCCCCGAAGGGCACCTAACG
>NZ_JAMAUN010000083.1:0-253 GCF_023714295.1 Paenibacillus polysaccharolyticus | reverse complement strand
AGCTGATCTTGTGTAAACAAGTGAAGTGTTTTATAAGGTAGATTGCTGGAGCGAGTGATCGAAATGGAACGACTTTTGGCTTTGCGCAAGCAAACCAAGGGAAGTGACAGCTCGAACACGAGCGCAATGGTTAAGCTACTAAGAGCACACGGAGGATGCCTAGGCGCTAGGAGCCGATGAAGGACGTGGCGAACAACGAAACTGCCTCGGGGAGCTGTAAGCAAGCTTTGATCCGGGGATGTCCGAATGGGGA
>NZ_JAMAUN010000082.1:0-253 GCF_023714295.1 Paenibacillus polysaccharolyticus | reverse complement strand
TGGGGAGTACGGTCGCAAGACTGAAACTCAAAGGAATTGACGGGGACCCGCACAAGCAGTGGAGTATGTGGTTTAATTCGAAGCAACGCGAAGAACCTTACCAGGTCTTGACATCCAACTAACGAGGCAGAGATGCGTTAGGTGCCCTTCGGGGAAAGTTGAGACAGGTGGTGCATGGTTGTCGTCAGCTCGTGTCGTGAGATGTTGGGTTAAGTCCCGCAACGAGCGCAACCCTTATATTTAGTTGCCAGCA
>NZ_JAMAUN010000081.1:0-253 GCF_023714295.1 Paenibacillus polysaccharolyticus | reverse complement strand
TGCTGGCAACTAAATATAAGGGTTGCGCTCGTTGCGGGACTTAACCCAACATCTCACGACACGAGCTGACGACAACCATGCACCACCTGTCTCAACTTTCCCCGAAGGGCACCTAACGTATCTCTACCTCGTTAGTTGGATGTCAAGACCTGGTAAGGTTCTTCGCGTTGCTTCGAATTAAACCACATACTCCACTGCTTGTGCGGGTCCCCGTCAATTCCTTTGAGTTTCAGTCTTGCGACCGTACTCCCCA
>NZ_JAMAUN010000080.1:0-254 GCF_023714295.1 Paenibacillus polysaccharolyticus | reverse complement strand
AGCGCCTGCCTTGCAAGCAGGAGGTCAGCGGTTCGATCCCGCTTGGCTCCACCAACAAGATTTACAAGCTTGTTCTTTGAAAACTAGATATCGAAACGAAACAAACGCGAATTAGAACATTCCTTTAAGCTGATCTTGTGTAAACAAGTGAAGTGTTTTATAAGGTAGATTGCTGGAGCGAGTGATCGAAATGGAACGACTTTTGGCTTTGCGCAAGCAAACCAAGGGAAGTGACAGCTCGAACACGAGCGCAA
>NZ_JAMAUN010000007.1:0-313568 GCF_023714295.1 Paenibacillus polysaccharolyticus | reverse complement strand
GTAGCTATGTACGGACGGGATAAGCGCTGAAAGCATCTAAGCGTGAAGCCCCCCTCAAGATGAGATTTCCCAGTATGTAAGACCCCTTGAAGACGACGAGGTAGATAGGCTGGGGGTGGAAGTGCAGCAATGCATGGAGCTGACCAGTACTAATCGGTCGAGGGCTTATCCAATAGCAAGTTTTAGTCGTGTGAGTTTCGTTTCGAATCTAGTTTTCAGAGAACAACAACTCTGAAACATATTCCCTGATAGCTCAGTTGGTAGAGCACTCGACTGTTAATCGAGTTGTCACAGGTTCGAGTCCTGTTCGGGGAGCCATGGAGAGGTGTCCGAGCTGGCCGAAGGAGCACGATTGGAAATCGTGTAGGCGTCACAAGCGTCTCGAGGGTTCGAATCCCTCTCTCTCCGCCATGATTTTTCTTCAGTAAGGCCCGTTGGTCAAGGGGTTAAGACACCTCCCTTTCACGGAGGTAACAGGGGTTCGAATCCCCTACGGGTCATTATTATTTTCAAACTATAAACTGAGATGAGAAACTCATCACTTCAAAAAAAGAGTTGATTTTCATATCGAGTTTATGGTAAGATCATAAATGTGTTGTTCGGAGGCTTAGCTCAGCTGGGAGAGCATCTGCCTTACAAGCAGAGGGTCGGGGGTTCGATCCCCTCAGCCTCCACCATATAATTTTCTAATGACGCGGGGTGGAGCAGCCCGGTAGCTCGTCGGGCTCATAACCCGAAGGCCGCAGGTTCAAATCCTGCCCCCGCAATTGTAGCTTTCTTAACCGAAAGTGATCTGGAACCGTGGTGTAGTTGGCCTAACATGCCTGCCTGTCACGCAGGAGATCGCGGGTTCGAATCCCGTCGGTTCCGCCATTTAATTCTTAACATGAGGCAAGTTGTTCACTACATCTGCTGTATGGCACTGATGCCCTAGATAAAGTGCAGCGACTCAAGCTTAAACTTTATTATGGCTCGGTAGCTCAGTCGGTAGAGCAGAGGACTGAAAATCCTCGTGTCGGCGGTTCGATTCCGTCCCGAGCCACCTTGATAGAAAATTTAATATGCCGGTGTAGCTCAACTGGTAGAGCAACTGACTTGTAATCAGTAGGTTGGGGGTTCAAGTCCTCTCGCCGGCACCATGTAATCCTGGAGGATTAGCGAAGTGGCCAAACGCATCAGACTGTAAATCTGCTCCCGTACGGGTTCGGTGGTTCGAATCCATCATCCTCCACCAGTTTTTAGGGGCATAGTTTAAAGGTAGAACAACGGTCTCCAAAACCGTTGGTGTGGGTTCAATTCCTGCTGCCCCTGCCAATTAATTTTAATAGTAGTTTCTATATGGCGATCGTGGCGAAGTGGTTAACGCACCGGTTTGTGGATCCGGCATTCGGGGGTTCAATTCCCCTCGATCGCCCCTTTGTTATCTAATGGGGATTAGCCAAGCGGTAAGGCAACGGACTTTGACTCCGTCATGCATAGGTTCAAATCCTATATCCCCAGCCATTATGCGGAAGTGGCTCAGCGGTAGAGCATCGCCTTGCCAAGGCGAGGGTCGCGGGTTCGATTCCCGTCTTCCGCTCCATAATAAGGCGCCATAGCCAAGTGGTAAGGCACAGCTCTGCAAAAGCTTTATCCCCAGTTCGAATCTGGGTGGCGCCTCCAGCATATTTTTATTATATGCTACAATCAAATAAGCCGGCGTGGCGGAATGGCAGACGCGCTCGACTCAAAATCGAGTGGGAAACCGTGGAGGTTCGAGTCCTCTCGCCGGTATTTATTTAAAGAGTTCATTAGAGTTTATCTCTAGTGAACTCTTTTTGTATTGATTTATAATACTCTACTCTCATGATACGGCGGCGGCTCTGCTCTAAAGCATTATTCTCAAGAGCGAATTATTTTAAAACAGCATTCCTCTCAGTAAATAAAGAAATGATACGTTAGGTATATGGCTTCATTTATGGCCACTTCCATTTGATATATAAGTGGATCTTGTATTCTGTGTATTAAGTACTCTTTAAGAAGATTAGCATGATGACTCTTTAAAATAAAAATTCGGGGATATCAAACCGATTAAGGATATGATTCGTTTCTTATGATTGAACGCATTTTTGCGACATTTTAATTTTTTTATTCTAGGGAGGAAAGCAATAATGAACAAATCAGCAAAATATTTATCCTTACTTTTGGTATTGGGGCTATGTTTAACATTGCCACAGTTGGCAGGTGCAGAAGCATCGGCTCACCATCACATGACGGGAACAACAGACAAAAAGGACGTAAAGCCATCGTCCAAGCAAACGACGGGTTCTACACCTAACAAAACGACCAAGCCATCTAAACCAACTAAGCCAGCCAAACCGAAGAAATCAGCGCCTGCGACTACAGATAAGAAAAAGCCTACAAAGAAGAAGAGTGATACGTCCAAATCTTCTAAAGATACTAAAGATACTAAAAAGCCTGCGGGTACCCAAGTAGAAAAAAGCAAAACGTATGTAATTGAAATTTCTGATTTTGCATTTCAAACTGCAGAGCTGAAGATCAAGGTTGGTGATCGTGTTGAATTTGTAAATAAGGATCAAGAGGAGCACTCCGTTGTCGCAGAAGACGATTCTTTCGATACAGGACTACTGGGCGAGGGGGAGAATTCAGTGGTTACGTTTAAAAAGGCGGGCGAGATCAATTATCACTGTGGGCCTCATCCAAGTATGAAAGGGGTAATTAAAGTTCTCTCCAAGTAGTCCTGTGATTGAAATTGCTCGACCTGACAGGAGAGGGGAAGACTTTTGAATGCAGGAGTATTCCGATTACCAGCTAATTCTGCTGATTAAACAAAAAAAGCAAGAAGCATTATCAGAACTATATGATCGTTATGCTTCTCTCATATACTCATTCGCCTGGAAGGCTCTTCAACAGGAGGACGGTGCTCGGGAGGTGGTGCAGTCTGTTTTTATCAGGATATGGACAACAGAGGCTGAATTTGACCCCAACAAGGGCCATTGCAGGAACTGGATCATCACGATCACACGTCATTTAGCTATTGATTGGCTACGTAAGCAACGAAGTCTGTCGAGCCAGGCGGTATCTTATTATACGGCCGAGAAGCTGGAGAGAGTTGCAGAACTTGCTGAACTATCGGTCGAAAGCCAAGTTGAAAAACAAATGTTGAAGGAGCAAATTAAAGGAATGCGTGCATTCCTTTCTCAGCAACAACTTCAATTGCTCGAGCACTTTTATTGGCAGGGATACAGCTTGAGTGAGTTAGCTACGCACTATCAGGAGCCTTTGGGCACAGTTAAAAGCCGACTGCACCAGACACTGAAAATACTGCGTAAGCATTTGCTTGCGGGAGGGGAAGAGTGGTAATGTCGTCAATAACCGTCTGCTCATACATGCTGGAATATCTATCGGATCCATGCTCAGAGGAGGGCAAAGCTTTCGAAAGTCATCTTGCGGATTGTGCGTCATGTAAGCTGGAATTAGAACAATTACGGCTAGGTTGGGAGGCGATTCCAACGCATATCGAGCAAGTGAAGTTGCCATCTGATTTAAAACAACAGGTGATGGAAGCCGTATGGGGGAAAAACAACAAATCTTCTGCGCCAGATCTTGTACATAAAAGCAGTAGCAGATTCAAGTGGCTTACGAAGCGCTATAACAATCCAAAAGTGAATCTTGTAGCAGCATCTGTACTTATCCTTCTTGGTGCTAGTTTAATAGGAAATGTAGTTTTAATTCAAGAGCGCATCGAACAACCTGTAACGTTGGTGAATTCGATGGATTTGCCAACTTCTGAAATACAAAAGGTTATGAAGCTGGAATCGCTCACCTCTGGAACGAGTTATGGAATAGCTTGTATTGTAGGCTCCGGCAAAGATCAGCAGTTTGTCGTTTACCTGTTCAATCCTCCAGAGACGGAGAAGAACGAGGTTTACCAGGTATGGTTGAACAAGGATCAGACGTACCATAACGCAGGCAAGCTGAAAGTAGAAAATCAGCTGGGGCTTGCTGTGCTAGCAATTCCTATGGGCAACCAGGCATGGAACTATGATTCCATTGCGATTACGGTAGAACCTGATTCTAAGGGACTTGTTCCGCGTGGTCCACAGATGTTTCGTTCAAGTTAACAGGTCGGATAATCCCGGGAGCAGAATTGTTGTAAATCTGTGTACTCATTGAGTGCCATAGTGTTAGAAAACAACACAGAAAAAGGCTTCATACCCTTCTGTGTTGTTTTTACGTTTGAACATAAGTAACATAAGGGTTGACGTGTAATTACATTCAATATATTGTAGATATATTAAGTCTATAATATGGGAGGACGTGAAGAAGCTGACGACTCAACCGAGTACAGCGAATGCAGAACTATTATTTGACCTGGGTGTGTGGGAAGAAGCGTGGAAGAACCGTCCGAGAAGCTCAAGATATAAGCAAAAAAGTGCCCCTTTTGATACAGAGGAAGCATTTGAACGTTGGGCTCGGAATTATCATGCCCAGTCGTTTACAGAGGAAGGCAAGAACCGCTCGGCACGCATTATGGGCTGGATTGAAAATCAGGGTGTAACGTTTGAAGGAGCCTCGGTGCTGGACGTGGGTGCGGCCTCTGGTATATTTACGATTCCTTTTGCAGAAAAGGGAGCCACGGTCACTGCAGTGGAGCCTTCTGCTTTGCTTGTCTCGTTAATGCAGGAGACCATTCCTGCTGAACTGGAGAATCACATTACGATTGTATCCGAGCGATTCGAAGAAATCTCTATATCGGATAAAGGCTGGGAGAAACAATATGATATCGTCTTTGCCTCGATGTGCCCCGCGATGTCTGATTGGGAAACGATTGAGCAAGCCATTCACTGTGCTCGAAAGTATGTTTATGTTAGTACGATTGCTGGTGCAAAAGAGCATACACTGATGGATGAGCTAAGAACAGTGCTTGGCTTGGATGCTCCTTACAAGGCAGGGGACATGGCCTACCTCCAGCAGTTGCTCTACCTTAAGGGATATTCATATACAATGATTATTACGAGAGAAGTGAATGATTTTGAAATTCAGACAGAAGAATTGATTCAAAAGCTCCCTGAGTGGCTGCACACCTATGAAATGCCCACGGATGCGGTAGCGTTAAGTAAAGCTGAAACATACATTCGTGGCACCTATACGAACGGCGTGGTTCCCTTTTCTCGGGGAGCAAGATTTGGTAAAATGCTGATTCAGCTAGAACAAGCACATATGAAAACAGTGTCTGCAGTTAAAAAGTAGACATAAAACCAACTTGAATGCATCTTCAAGGTTTAACAAATGATAGTGAAAGATTCTGTACAACTTTTAAAAATCCAAATGAAATTTCTTTCCCCCTTGTCTATGGAGTTCTAATTTATCCTCTCACAGCCCGTTCGGGATGTTTCTTACGCTCCCGGTATCTTCCGGGAGTCATACCCTCCCATTTTCGAAAAGAACGGATAAAATTTTGCGGATTGGTATAACGAAGCCGTTCAGCAATTTCTTTTACCGTCCAATCCCGTTCGTCCAGCCATCTTTTGGCGATATTCAGCCGGTACCTCGTCAAATACTCACTAAATGAAGCGCCAGTTTCCTTACGGAAAACACTGCTTAAATAGTTAGCATTGTAATGAAGCCGCATT
This sequence comes from Paenibacillus polysaccharolyticus, assembly GCF_023714295.1. GTDB lineage: Bacteria > Bacillota > Bacilli > Paenibacillales > Paenibacillaceae > Paenibacillus > Paenibacillus polysaccharolyticus_A. The sequence goes on along the minus strand of NZ_JAMAUN010000007.1, from coordinate 307,932 downwards.
GCACATTCTTCCAGGGTTAGATCTTTGTCGTAATCTTGCTGGATAATGGCGATCACTTTCTCTGAAATGTGTTGAGACTGCGCAACCTGTCTTTCTTTAAAAATGTGAATGACTGGCAGGATCACCTGATGGTTGAACCAATGCTCTACCTCAGCAGCGGATTGTAAAAAATGAAGCTCTTGAAAAAGAGAACGGTGGCTCTGACTGATCTGTGCAAGTCGAATACCAGATTCTTGTGCGAGCTTCAAGATATGTGTTAACAGCCGCATAAGGGCGTACTGATACTCTTCTGGAGTGCACTCCAGTGAAAATAGAGTCTCTAGCAGTTCGGTCAGCTGTTGGGCAGCAACAGTCTCGTCTGCTTGCTGAATAGATTGAAGCAACGAATACTCTATTGCCTCTGGATAGGCCATGGCCCATGCAGCTGAGGTCAAATCATATTGCTTATATTGTAAGATAATGCCTGTACCAAGCCGCATCCGGTGTTTAAGCGCATCTAAGGCTTCGTTGTACGCCTGTGGAACATGATTCATGAATGGGTGTGGCTGACTTAGACCGATACTGACTTTCAAATCTAAAACCTCATGGATCTGTTGCTGTAATCGTTCTGTTAATCGTGAAATATGCTCCGCAAACAGCAATAAATCTCCCTCCTTACTGCCAATCACGGTTACAACATGTTGTTCCATTACAGTGGGAAGTAGTTGCTGATCAGGCTGAAGCGTTTCTTCAAGCATGTTCTGGATGGCAAATAAAAGCAGAGAACGATCTTCCATTCTATATTTAGAATGATTTATTAGTTCAGGCTGTAGTGCTACGACGGCAATTTGTTGCCACATTGAAGGATGTGTGACATCGCCCTGTTCTCGTAATGTGTTGTGTAATGTTTTAAAACTGGTTTTACCTTGAAGGAACTGCATCATAGCATAGGTGCGGATATGGTTCTGATGCTGATTTAAAGTGGATTCCAATTGAGAGTGTGCATCAGATAACTGAGAAACACCCATTCGAATCTGCTCTAGTTCATCAGGCGTATTTACACACTGTTGTGGTACCAAGGAATAGCCTTTGTGGATGATATGATCGCCTAATTGAGTAAGAATCCGTCTGATGGGAGCAAGCATTCGTTGAGAGCCCAGCCACGCGAGCAGCAGCGAAAACAAGAGTATGGCCATACTGATATATAACGTATGGAATCCGATTCTAACATAGTCTTGAGTTAATGTATTCTCGGGAGAGATGAGAATATATGTCCACCCTTTTAATGTAGAAGGACTATAAGTCAACGAATAATCTGCATTGGCAAGTTGAATTTCACGCTCAGCATAAGCGTCTGAGTACATTACAGGTGGCAATACCCGAATGTGCTCTCCATTATTCCGATCAAGCAGGCCTATCGCAGACAAAGGTTGTCCAATATACGATGCATTCGGGTGAGCAATAACACGTTGTTCCCGATTTATAATGATCAAACCGGCGTCTGAGGCTTCAGTCGTCGGGGATTGTGCCAGCGGATTTTGCATATAACACGCTGGAATTCCAGCGATCAGTGCTGCATTGGGCGATGTACTTGCATCGGGAATCGTTCTTGCGAGCGTAATGTGATAAATACAGCCTTTATCTGAAAGACGTTGGCCTGAGATTTTTTGCTCGTCATCATCTTCGTTACTAAATATGGTTGAGGGTGCAAGTTGCCATCCCGAGGCTAGTGTATCCGCAATTAGATCTTTCATGGGCAGTGATAACGGGAAGCGAGTGCTCGCATATAAGCCAGCATGATTAATAAGCCAATCCTTGGATTGGTTGACCAAGATAATATCGAGCAAAGGTTCCCATGATTTCATATGCTGGAACTCTGTCTGCAGGTCCCCCGCTTGTAACTTGCTGACTCCTTGAAGTGAATTAGAGTCCGTGAGAGAACGAAGTGTAATCGGAGAGCGTACCGCTTGGTCTAGCATGTAACTGACCGTAGCGAGTTTGTGCTCTACATTGGACTGGATCTGTTCGAGAAGCTGTTGATTCGCTTGTGTCCGGTGCAGCTCTGTCTGGTTAGAAGAATAAATAAAAGCAGCAATTCCCGTGAGCAGAATTGGCACTGTACTTAATAGAAGCCCGAAGATAATCATTTTATGGAGATAGCTTAGTGATCGCACGTGTCCACCCCTTGATGGAAAATAGATTTCATTACTTCTTTATTTTAGTAAACGCTTTCAATTAGAACAATCTAATTTTTGTTTATTTGGATAAAAAAGTAATTCTAGAAACGGAAACGTGTAATTTGCGTACGTATAGAGATCATGGCTTTTTCACATTAGAAGGTGGGGCTTCCGTGAGATGTTTCCCCTATAAGGGTAATAACAGGTATCCGGATTGCGGTGTTTGGGTGAGAATGCCACGAGTCCTGCCCGCGGACAGTCCGAGGTCCAAGCAGACCCCCGACCTGAGTCTAGGATCAAAAACCGTCCGCAGTCTGTTTTGAAAAGTTGCTGAATCCCCTAGAATAAGGACATAAGGTTAAACAAGAAACACGGAAACAAAAAACAAGCAAGTTTTCAACAAACGAATGAAACGGCTCATTGAACAAATGCAGGGATTAGGCTAACAGCGATTAGGTTGAGGTTTTCAGAAATTAAAGTCGGGAAGGGCGGTGAACAACAATTATGAGAATGAACAAGGGAAATGGCTTGGCGATTGTGTTGATTGTACTTGGTGCACTAATGCTCTTCGGAAAATTAACACCATTGTTTGGACATCTGATGGGTTATCTGATTCCGGTCCTGATGATTGCACTGGGGTATTACGGAATTAAAAGAGGAAATGTAACACTTGGATGGATCGTTCTAATCATCGGTATCGTATCTCTAATGGGCAAACTTGCCTGGATGATCGGGCCGATTATCGCAATCGGATTGATTATCTTCGGTATCTCGATGCTGAGCAACAATCGCAATTCACGTCGCCGTTATTAAGTAAATTCACGATAAAGTAAAAGGAGGGACAGAACATAATGAGTGTATTTCGTCGAATGCGGGATATCACCGTAGCTAGTCTGAACGAACATCTGGAGCAAAGTCAGGACCCGGTTAAACTGATTGATCAGTTCCTGGTCTCGACCCGCCAAGACATTGGAGAAGCCGAAAAGCTTCGACACCAGTATGCGAGTCATACAAGACAAATGAAACAACAGGCAGATCAAGCCGCCGCTATGGTTAACAAACGAGAGGAACAGGCATCTATGGCTTTGAAAGCCGGAGAGGAACATCTCGCCAAGCTGGCTCTGCAGGAGAAAATTCTCCATGAGGAAAAAATGGATCAATACACTGAATTGTACGCTCAAAGCGCTGCTGCACTGCAGGAACTCGATGAACAAATCAATCAGTTGAAGGCAGAATATCAGAATGTGTATAGCAAACGTCAATATTACTATGCTCGGATGCAAACCATTCAGTTGCAACAACGAATGAATCAACGTGGAAACTACAGTGGTCAAAATGTACCCGGTATGTTTAACAAGCTTGATGACCAAGTCTCCGATCTCGAATATGAGGCGCAGAGCCTTCGGGAAATCAGGCGAATGGGTCAGGATGGTTCCGGTTTATCCGGTAACATGTCTTCCTCTGCACTGGACAAAGAGCTGGAGCGCTTGAAGCAAAAGCTCAATAACGATAAAAAGGAGTAGTCAAATGAATAAATTATACCGCTCAACGCGTAACCGTATGCTGACAGGTTTGATCGGCGGCATATCTGAAAATCTAGGATTAAGTACCACGCTGCTACGGATCATTTTCTTTATCAGTATCTTCGCAACGGGTGGTACATCTCTATTCATCTACTTCATCGCAGCATTGGTTGTACCTAAGGAGCCTAACTACGGAGATCCGTACGTATATGGTCCCGATCACAGTAGAGGTTACAAGTAAACGAAAGGAGCAAGCACATGAGCAAACTATACCGCTCAACGCGTGACCGAATGATGACCGGTCTAATCGGCGGCATATCCGAAGCTATTGGAATGGATTCTACGCTACTACGGATCATCTTCGTCATCAGTATCTTTGCAACTGGGGGCACGACGTTGTTAATCTACTTCATCGCTGCTCTCGTCGTACCAAAAGAGCCGTTTCCGCCATATGATCCATATGGTTACGGTCCAGGGGCGGGTGCTGGCAGAGGATATGGTGGATATGACCATCAGGCACCTAGAGATCCTTATAACAGCAACCCGAATCAACCGGGTTCCGGCTTTGGCCCTGGTCCAGGATACAACAGCAGACCGCATTCCGGCCCGCGTTCCTATGACAACAACACTTATGGCGCAGGAAGCCAGCACGAAAGTGAACTGGATTCCATGATGAAAGATATTGAGAAAAAAGCACTGAAAAAAGAAGTGGAAGAGCTTCGCCAAAAATTATCTCGTTACGAGAAGGGAGAAAAGTAAAATGGGAGTATTTAAACGGATTAAGGATATGACGAAGGCATCGGTAAATGATATGTTGGATAAAGTAGAAGATCCGATTGTAATGTTGAACCAGTACTTGCGTGATATGGAGGCAGAAATTCATGAGGCTGAGGTGACTGTGGCTAAACAAATGGCTAACGAGCGCCGCATGAAGCAACGTCTGGACGAAGCAGAACGTACTTCGGTACAACGGGAGTCCCAAGCTGAAGCTGCTCTGTCCAACGGTCAGGAGGAAGTAGCACGCAAACTGCTGGAAGAGAAAATCTATTTTGAACAAAAAATTGAGGAATACCGCGAACTGCACGCTCAATCTGAAGCACAAGCGAAAGATCTGTTGCAACAGCTGCATGATATGAAAGATGAATTCTACAAAATGCGCAACAAACGTAATGAGCTTGTATCCCGTGCACAGATGGCTAAAGCTAAGAAACAAATGTCTTCGATCAACAGCTTGCATTCCATTGAGAGCGGAAGCGCATCCCTTGGATTCCACCGCATGGAAGAGAAAATCATGCAACTTGAAGCTGAGGCAGATGTAGCTCGTGCACCATACCGCAATACTGGAGCTTCCTACACCAATCCGGTTGATCTGGAGAAACAATTCAAAGTGGATCAACAATTGCAGGCTCTGAAAAACAAAATGGGCAATGGTTCCAAGAACGAAGCGATCGATACTTCTAAAGAATAACTGTTCGCTTGCTGGACAATATGATATTCTATAGATCGTGTAGCCTATACGATTCGTAGAACAAAAGTTAAGCCATACAGGACTTCAGTGCCTGCTATGGCTTTTCCGTCGAATGAAGAAAATCCAGATCGTAGATGAACTTACAGAGGAGGTGCGGCAGAAATGAGTAAAAAAAGTCACTGGATTGCAGTCATTATTATTGTGGTTGGTTTTCTAATGCTCTTTAACCGGAATATGAACCTGCTGACGGCTGCCGCACTTATTTTGTTAACGGTTGGAATGCTTCAGATTCGAAAAGGAGAAACCAAAAAAGGGTATCGTTATCTTGGTGTTGGTGCAGCCCTGTTATTGCTAGATAACTTGATGATTGTCTTTATAATTGTACTCGCATCATTAGCTTATTTTTATTCCAAAAATAAAAAAATTCATCTACATGATGACGTTATGAAAAAACAGAATTTTATGGCTCGTTACTACTGGGATCAATCCTCCTGGAGGCTGCGCAGTATGAGCCTATGGCATGCCATTGGCGAGGTCAATGCAGATCTGTCCCTGTCTATTCCTGAGGAGAAACAAACGATTGTTCTCTTGCAAGGGGTTATGGGCAATGTACGTCTAACCCTGCCTGAAGATTACGGGGTTGAGATCGAGGCATCCGTGCTGTTTGGTCGAATCAATCTGATGGGTGAGCAGGATAATGGCATGATGAATAAATTGATGTGGAGAACTCCTGGATATGAATCCAGTGAATATAAAGTAAAGTTTGTTATTTCGTATATTGTTGGCGACTTAAATATTCATAATCCGTAGTACTAAGAAATGGATGAGGAAAAGGAGGAATCCCGGATGAAGGACAGAAAACATACCGATATGGTTACCCGAAGTATGCGTGAAGGGATCCTCCTTGTTTTCATTGTATTTGCTGTTATTTTATATGTATTGTATACATATGGTTATCTGGCTCCATTTGCAGGCTGGCGACATCTGATCCAATCCGGTCTGGCTCTGTTGCTTCTACTGATCGGAATCGGTGCCATATTTGGATTTTATCAGAGCTACAGGGTGAAAAGGCGGCTGGAGTTGCTAACGGAAACGTTACTGCAATGGGAAAAAGGTTCACTCTCCCGCACGGTACCTGACCTCGGTCAAGATGATGTCGGCCGGCTTAGTGAGCAATTGGGCCGAATCGGTAAAAAGTGGGAGGATCAGGTATCTTCTCTCCAGCGGTTGTCTACGAACAATGCACAGCTGGCCGAACAGGCCAGAATTACAGCCATTGTAGAGGAAAGACAACGACTTGCGCGGGAGCTACATGATGCGGTGTCGCAACAGCTATTTGCGATCTCGATGACAGCAACGGCGGTAGGCCGGAAGATGGAGAAGGATTTTGAACGGGCACAGCGTCAGGTTGCTCTAATTGAGGAAATGGCTTCGGTAGCTCAGTCCGAGATGAGGGCATTGCTGTTGCATCTTCGGCCAGTCTATCTGGAGGGAAAACAGCTGGAGCAGGGTTTGCGTGACCTGGTAATGGAACTGAAAACCAAAGTGCCAATGGAGATCGTGCTGGAGATGGACGAAGATATTCATCTAGTCAAAGGAATTGAGAACCATTTATTCCGGATCGTGCAAGAAGCGATGTCGAATACGTTGCGTCACGCAAAAGCGGAGAAAATGGAGATCAGGTTACAGCGCCGAATGGATGCGGTTCGGGTGTTGATTCGGGATGACGGTCAGGGCTTTGATCTGGATGAACAAAAGCAAGCCTCTTATGGTTTGGCGAATATGCGTGAACGGGTTACGGAGATTGGGGGAGCCATCCAATTTGTGACGGCACCTGGCAAAGGTACACGGATTGAGATCACGATCCCTTTGATGAACGATGAAAGCGAGGTAGAACATATCAATGGAACCGGAAGTCGAAACGGAGACGGAAACGTCGATCAGAGTATTGCTCGTGGATGATCACGAGATGGTACGTATAGGTCTTGCGGCGGTTTTGGATACCGAAGACGGCATCGAAGTGATTGGTGAAGCCGGAAGTGGGGAAGAAGGCATTCGGCTAGCACAAGAATATAAACCAGACGTCGTGCTCATGGACCTTGTCATGGAAGGCATGGATGGCATTGAGGCTACACGTCAGGTGCTCAAAATGAACCCGGATTGCAAAGTCATTGTACTGACCAGTTATCTGGATGATGAAAAGATGTATCCTGTCATTGAAGCAGGGGCCTTCAGCTATCTGCTGAAAACGTCCAGAGCCAATGAGGTAGCTGATGCGATTCGTGCTGCTGCTCGTGGACAGTCCGTTCTGGAGTCACAGGTAGCATCCAAGATGATGAATCGGTTCAGACAGCCGCAAGCTGCGGCACCTTTACATGAAGAACTGACCGATCGCGAGATGGATGTTCTGCGTTTGCTCGCCCAGGGCAAGTCCAATCAGGATATTGCGGACGAACTGATTATCGGCATTAAGACGGTTAAGTTCCATGTAACTAATTTACTGGCGAAATTGGATGTGGATGATCGGACACAGGCTGCGATCTATGCGTATAAGAACGGATTAGCCGAGTAAGAGGATGACGCAGCGGCAGGATGTGCGTTTGGAATATACAAAATGATAAGATATAGACAAATTTCAAGGTTAAGAAATAAAGGTTGTGAAGATAACAGGAAGCTCGGTCTGCCCTAATATGGTGGATGAGCTTTTTTTGTTTTGCTTCCGTAGAGAGAATTTGGAAGAAGGTATAGGTCAAGCCGGAAGAGGACATGCTGTTGATAGATTCATAGATTGGCAGAGCGAATGGGGGAATTCTCTTGGTAAAACGTTGGATGAATACAGGGGTCATTGCCATAGCCATTATAATTTTAATCGGAGTTACACAGGTATATGCAGCGAATGTAGAAGTAGAAACGAAAGGTTCTGATACCGAAGTGGCAGAACTGGAGCAACTGTTACATACAGCAGATGCAGTTATCAAATATGCAGATCAATGGGTGATCAAATGGCAAGTCGCAGGCCACGGGGATGCTCATTTGCAAGCTGTGAAGCTGGCAGCAGATCTGGGACTTGAAGCACCCGTTCAGGATGTTCAAACCGGACATGATGTCTATCGAAGCCAGGGAAAAGTTGGCGTTTCTGAATCCCCAATAGGGTTGTTGCTTAATGTGGCGAGTACAGAACAGGATGAATATTATGTGATCGTGCAGCTGGCAGGAAGAGCAAAACTGGATCACCAGACATTGCTTGCATCACATGAACAGGTGGGCGAGGCAATGAATAAACTCGGCTTGCAAGCAAGTTGGAATATGTCCGTGCAGGGCAAGTGGAGTGAAACGAGTGAAGGAAATGACATAACATCTACTATAGATGCATCAAGTCCGGTTCAGGCTGGTGCAGAGATAAAGGCAAGTGAACAGTTAGCAGCGCTCGAAGCCAAGCTCTCTCGTGAAGTAAATATGAAGGAAGTTGAGCGTTATGAGGATGGAGCTACAGCCAGTGTTTCGTATCAGGCGACAGAGTTACCTTTGGAGATTCTGAGCGGCTCACACCTATTAAATATGCAGCTTGCGGTACATCAAGTTAGTGGGCAGGATGATGCGCGTGTTACTGTCGGTTTTCCGGTGATCACGATTGAATATTAAATGATGGAGGTAATGATATTGTAGCTGAATCCTTGCAGGTGATATGCTAAAATAACATCACATCCAAGTTGGGACTTGCTGGTAATTGTCATTTAGTTTAATCAGATCGACTGAACTGAACACTATTACATAGCTCGGGAAGCGGATAAGAAGGTCTTCCCGGAGGAAAGAGGAGCCTATGGACAATAAACAGATGCAAAATGAAGTACAGACACCAGGTGCAGTGTTTTTCATTTTTGGAGCAACGGGAGATTTGGCCCGCCGGAAGTTGTTTCCGGCCATCTACAGTTTATACCGTGAAGGCAAGCTTGCTGATGACTTTGCGGTTATTGGCGTAGCCAGACGTCCGAGGTCACAGGAACAGTTCCGGGACGATCTTCTTGAATCTATCCAGGAATTCTGCCGTTACCCGGCAGGGGATTCGCAGGAGTGGAACGCTTTTGCCGAGCATTTTGAATACAAATCATTGGACATCAACAACGTGGACGGGTTCCGGGAACTGCGGGAGCAGACCGAACATTTGGAGACTAAGTTCAAAACACCGGGAAATCGGCTGTTCTATCTGGCACTGGCGCCTGAGTTGTTTGGTAGTGTGTCGTACAGTTTAAGAGATGGCGGCATGCTGGAGAGCAGTGGATGGAATCGTCTGGTGATTGAGAAGCCGTTCGGATATGATCTGCCATCGGCCGAGAAGCTGAATGAACAGATTCGCGAGGTGTTTAAGGAAGAGGAAATCTATCGGATTGATCACTACCTGGGCAAGGAAATGGTGCAAAATATCGAAGTGATTCGCTTCGGGAACGCCTTCTTCGAACCGCTCTGGAACAATAAACACATCGCCAATGTTCAGATTACACTAGGTGAGACAGTTGGTGTAGAGGAGCGTGGAGGATACTATGATCACTCCGGTGCACTCCGTGATATGGGACAGAATCATATGTTGCAGATGCTGACGATGATTGCGATGGAGCCGCCAAGCCGTCTGTTCCCGGAGGATATCCGGGATGAGAAGGTGAAGGTGCTCCGTTCGTTGCGTGAGTTTACGTCGGATGAAGATGTGCGTAACAACGTTGTACGTGCTCAGTATTCAGAAGGAGAGTCCCGAGGCAAACAGCTTCCGGGCTACCGTCAGGAAGACAAGGTTGATCCGGAGTCCAATACGGAGACGTATTTTGCAGCACGTGTATTCGTAGATAATTTTCGCTGGGCTGGTGTGCCGTTCTACATTCGGACAGGCAAACGTCTGCCGGTGAAAACAACGGAAATTGTGGTTGAATTCAAATCGATGCCGAACAACGTATACCTCGGTAAAAAATATAAGCTGGAGCCGAATCTGCTCGTGATTCGGGTAAATCCGATGGAAGGCATTTATATTAAAATTAATGCCAAAAAGCCGGGCTCGGATTCCGAGATTCAGCCCCTGGCGATGGACTTCTGTCAGAGCTGCATGATCGGAATCAACTCGCCCGAAGCTTATGAGCGCCTGCTGCATGATGCAGCAGAAGGCGACTCAACATACTTCACCCGCTGGGATGAAGTGGCGACCGCATGGTCTTTTGTTGACCGGATCGCGGCCGCTTGGGGGCGTAATCAGGGTGAACTTCACACGTATCCCGCAGGAACGTGGGGCCCGGAGGAGACAGCGAAGTTGCTGGAGCAGGATGGTTTCCACTGGTGGCCGGTGAATGGGCAGGATGAGGATAGCGTCATTTGGCATGTGAATGGTTAAGCTCATGAGGGAATCGACCATAAAGGAATTTAAAGGTTATTAAGGGATAACACGAATGTTCAGGTGGTTTTCCATCGGATTGCTCTGTGTAACTCCCTTTAGTTCGAATATCTGTGTTAGAAAAGGGCCTTGGAAGATCGCATGAGAGATGCGGTCTTTCAGGCTTTTTTCTGTTGATAGTGAATCGAATTCAAGGACATAGAAGTAGATCCAAAGAGGTTCCACCCAAAGGAAATAAATGATTTAAATTAAGTTGTTGACAAAAAGTAAGTGAATAACTTATACTCAACACATGAGTTAAAGAGTTAAGCAAAAAACCTGCTGCGTTCGGTCAAAAAAAATGATATATAAATCCGACGCAGAGGAACATTCATGAGATAAAAGGTAAACCAGTTGAAGGGGTTTGCGGGCAGACAGTATCATGAAAAAATTTTCGCATAATATCTTTAATCTAAGAATACTATTTTGTATATATCGAATGGAGGAAAAGAAAATGATGTTGGATGTAGGGTTGTTGTTGATTCGTTTGGTGATTGGTTTGTCGTTCATGGCGCACGGGGCACAGAAGCTGTTTGGATGGTTCGGGGGTTACGGCATCAAAGGTACAGGCGGTTGGTTTGAATCGATGGGCATGAAACCTGGTGCACTCGTTGCTTTGCTGGCAGGACTTGCTGAATTCGGCGGGGGCTTGCTTCTGGCGCTGGGTCTGCTGACACCGGTAGGGGGCATCCTGATCGCACTGACCATGGTGATTGCCATCGTTAAGGTACACGGTGCTAACGGTTACTGGTCTACACAGAACGGATTTGAGTATAACCTCGCCATCCTTGTGGTGGGTGTAGCTCTGGCTCTGACAGGCGGCGGGCAATATGCGCTGGATGCACTGATTTTCTAAAATCGAATGATCTGTAAGACATGAGAGGAACCCGGATGCCAGTTACATGGCGGAAGGGTTCTTTTTTTTGCGAAGAAAAGTGTTGAATTGGTGGAACGTAATCGGTTATTTTCGGCACAGATTATGGTACAATAGGAGAGTTGAATTGAGAACGAGGGAAAAAGCATGAATGGAAGCACCGATCTGAAAGGATGAACTCCATTGTAAATGTGTAAAATGAATTTATCGTGTACCTCTGATGATGAGGATGACATGCGAGTTTTATAATCAACCGGCTTAGCCGGGTGGCATAAAGTTTTAGATTTTACAACTACGTTTGAAAGTTTACCAAGTGACTCTATGGACGACCGGCGCTGGCCGGATTAACGTGAATGAACGGATGAAAGGGATAGACGCTATGAGCAAAGCTGCAAATAACATTCTTCAAAAGGAAGTGGACAAACGTCGCACGTTTGCCATTATCTCTCACCCCGATGCGGGTAAAACAACTTTGACCGAGAAGCTACTGTTGTTCGGGGGCGCGATTCGCCTTGCAGGAACGGTTAAAGCCCGGAAAGCAAGCAAACACGCGACAAGTGACTGGATGGAAATCGAGAAACAGCGGGGGATCTCGGTTACGTCCTCTGTCATGCAGTTCGATTATCTGGATCATCGGGTTAACATTTTGGATACTCCAGGTCACCAAGACTTCAGTGAGGACACGTATCGTACACTGACAGCTGCCGACAGCGCGGTGATGTTGATTGACGTGGCAAAAGGTGTCGAGGCACAGACGATCAAACTGTTCCAGGTATGTGCGAAGCGTGGTATTCCGATCTTTACGTTTATCAACAAACTGGACCGTGAGGGACAAAGTCCGTTTGACCTGATGGAAGAACTGGAAAACGTACTGGGTATTCGCTCCGTGCCTATGAACTGGCCGATCGGTACAGGCCGTGATCTGTGCGGTGTATACGACCGGATGAAAAATCAGGTGGAGCTGTTCCAAGGCGACGATCATTCGACGATCAAAGTGCAAAAAGTCGATGGATACAAAGATCCGATTATCCGCGAGATGGCGGGTGAGTACCTGCATGATCAGCTATGTCAGGAGCTTGAGCTTCTGGATGTAGCAGGTGACCCGTTTGATATGGAAAAGGTGCAGAAGGGTGAACTGACTCCGATTTTCTTCGGCAGTGCCATCAACAATTTTGGTGTGCAGACGTTCCTCGAAAATTTCCTGGAGCTGGCTCCGAAGCCGGAACCACGCCGCAGTACCGCTGGCGAAATTGAACCAACGAATGAGAAGTTCACGGGTTATGTGTTCAAAATTCAGGCGAATATGAACCCTGCGCACCGCGACCGGATCGCGTTCTTGCGGATTGTGTCCGGTAAGTTCGAGCGCGGCATGAGCGTGAAGCATAATCGTGTAGGCAAAGAAATTAAGCTGTCCCAACCGCAGCAATTCCTGGCACAGGATCGGGATATCGTCGAAGAGGCTTATGCTGGCGACATCATTGGTCTGTTCGATCCCGGTATCTTCCGGATTGGAGATTCGCTCAGTCAGGGCAGTGAAGTCATATTTGATGAATTGCCAACGTTTTCGCCAGAAATTTTTGCGAAGGTAACGGTTAAAAATGCCTTGAAACACAAACAGTATCAAAAAGGGATCGATCAGCTTACGGAGGAAGGTACGATTCAGGTCTTTAACACGGTGAGCTTTGATGAGACCATTCTGGGCGTAGTCGGTCAGCTCCAGTTCGAGGTATTCGAATACCGGATGAAGGGTGAATACGGGGTTGATGTGCAGTTGCAACGGATGCAGTATCAGTTTGCCCGCTGGATCGTGGACGAAAACTTAGACCCGAGTAAATTCCGGATTAACTCTGCCCTGGTAAAAGATAAAAAAGGAAACTATGTTGTACTGTTCGAGAATGAGTATGCGATGAGAACGGCGATCGATAAAAATCCAACGGCAAAGTTCCTTGAAACCGCGCCTTAATGTTATCTTGATATAATGAAATCCCTCCGCCAGTTGGTGGAGGGATTTTTTTGCTTTACCCTTACCGATCTCGGCGGGATTGATCCTGCCGGGTTAGGGGGATTTTTTTGCAGACAGAACAAACGGTTTGATGGTTCCCTTCATCCGCTAGTGCTTCGGTTAACGAAGCGGTTGAACGGGAATGGTGTGCAGATGCTCCTGCGCGATCTGAATCAGTTCCTCCTGCTTGGCAGGCTCTGTGTTCTTCCAGATCATCTCGAAAATGGCGCCAAGTCCAGGCAACGCTGCTTCAGGTCCGTCCACTGAACCTTCGATCATCTCCCGGAGCTGGTCATCGCTTTTGTCATGAACCTTATGAACAATCGCTTCACGCAGGCTTAATGTAATGGGCATCGCAATTCCCTCCTTGGTTTATTCGGCTGCTATATTACTGTTCCCTGTGGAGGGTGAGCGCATTCAAGTTTTTCCGTCTTTGTGGTATACTACGAAGGATTATTTACGTTGGCATCGTACAGGAATTGGTACGTCTTGCCGTAATGCAGCGGGAGGTTAAATACCCTGATGGCGAAGAAACAATATGCTGTAATCGGTATGGGACGATTCGGATCAAGTATAGCGAATGCGCTGAGCGGCATGGGATTTGACGTGCTGGCAATTGATGCGAACGAGCAGCGGACGCAGGAAATGTCCAATGTGGTGACCCATGCGGTATCGGCGGATTCAACGGATGAAGAAGCGCTGCGAGCGCTGGGCATACGTAATTTTGACGTTGTCGTTGTAGCGATTGGCGAAGATATACAGGCGAGTATTTTGACCACGTTGATATTGAAGGATATGGGCGTACCCGTTCTGATTGTGAAAGCTCAAAATGAGTTACACGGCAAGGTATTGCAGAAGATTGGTGCGGATAAAGTGATTTACCCGGAACGGGATATGGGGCTGCGTGTAGCGCATCACTTAACATCACCCAACATTCTGGACTATATTGAGTTATCCGAGGATTACAGCATTCTCGAGATGAGAGCATCCGAGCAGATGATTGGCAAAAACCTGCTGGAGCTGAACATTCGGGCACGTTTCGGCTGTAATGTCATGGCCATCAAAAGCGGGGGTTCGATGAACATCTCTCCTTATGCCGAGGATCGGATCGCAGATGGAGATGTGCTGGTTATTGTGGGGCACAAGGATCATCTGACCAAGCTTGAGCTGGCCTATCCGAAGTGATTAAACAACATAGGACATTGAAACGAAGAGTAGGCTCGGGCAGTTTGTGAGCAGAGTTCTGTAGGTTGAAATAGTGAGCCCGCAAACGGGAAGGATGGAACGATGGATATTGTATCACCACAAAATACACGTGTAAAAGAATGGGCACAGTTGCTGGAGAAAAAGCATCGAACCCGTCAACATAAATATATAATCGAGGGTATTCATCTCGTACAGGAAGCGCTACGTGCCGGAGCTGATCTGGAGTGTATCGTATACGACGGTGAGCAGGGAGTGCCGATAGAATTGGCTGGATTGGAAAATCCATTGAAGCGAGTCGAGTGGGTCAGTGTGTCTCCTGCCGTGATCGCCAAATGTACGGATACGATGACCCCTCAGCCGATATTTGCGATTGTGCGAAAAAGCAAAGAGCCACTGCAAAGTCTGATTGCAGAACGGCAAGGATTGGTCGTTGTACTGGACGGTGTGCAAGATCCCGGTAATGTTGGCACGATTATTCGCAGTGCGGATGCTGCCGGAGCGGCAGGTGTCGTTCTTGGCGCTGGTTGTGCGGATGTGTACAATCCGAAGACGATTCGATCAACGATGGGCTCTTTGTTCCATTTGCCCATTGTGGAGGGAGAATTGCAGACTTTGCTTCCTGAAGCCAAAGCCGCAGGTGTGAGGCTGGTTAGCACTTCTTTGCAGGCAGAGCATTCGTGCTATAGTTATGATTTTACTCAGCCGGTGTGGCTTGTCATTGGCAATGAGGGCAAGGGCATCTCAGATACCACGGCACAGCTCGTGGATGACGCAATTACGATTCCAATGCAAGGACAAGCCGAGTCGCTTAATGCCGCGATGGCAGCAACGATTCTGTTGTTTGAAGCGATGCGGCAACGGATGGGTTGAAAGCATACCTATCCCATCCCTATTATTACATCTACGAAATGACTGGTGACTGGAGAAGTTTGAGAACTTTCTTGAGGGAATTCTAGTCTTTTTGGTAATTATGTGTTGCATTGAACGACCTATTCCACCTTCAATTGAAGTGTCTGGAATAGGTTTTATTTTTTTGAAGGTTGAATCTATTGAATTAATTTAACGATATCATAGTTCTAAACCATATAGTATCAGCAGAAAGGGAATGGGAAATGAGTGAAGAAAACAAGTACATAACATAACATTGCGAATATTGGTGAAGCTGACCTTGGCTGGAGATCATGAAGCTTATGGGGAGTTATATGAAAAAACTGTTCACTTCTTTCAAGAGGGAATGGATTGTAGTTTGCATAGGAGGGCCTGTCTAAACGAGTTGAAATGAAAATATTGTAAGTACAAGAATGCTGTGATAATCTGTTGCAGTGGGATTGAAAAAAAATCCACTAAAAATTTTGCGACTTTGTTGCGAAGGGAAGATTTATTTGAGAAAATGGAGCAGTTTGTTAGTAGCAGGCCTCATATTTAGTAATTCCTTAGGCATGGGAGTTCATGCCGAGTCAGGGCCAAAAGAGCAGGGCAATAATTATTCAGGTACAGTAACGACTGTTCTGAAAGATATTGAAAATCATTGGGCTAAAGAATCGATAACTCGATGGATGGATCGAGGTGTGGTTCAAGGGAAGGAAAATCATTTATTTGCTCCAAATCAACAAATTACACGGGCTGAGTGGGTATCGATGATTAACCGTATTTTTCAATATCAGAAGAATGGTGAGACCAGCTTTTCGGATGTATCGTTATCCAAGTGGTATCATGAAGATATTGTAGCAGCTAGTGCTAACGGTTACATCATGGGGTATGAAGATGGAACTTTTAAACCCGATGGGATCATTACTAGGGCTGAGGCCGCTGTTACTCTTTCGCGTATTTTTAATTGGGAAGGTTCACCTACTTCTACGTTTCATGATGATATGGATATTAAGCAGTGGAGTAAAGAAGCAGTATCGGCAGCGGCTCATAGAAAGATTATACTAGGTTATGAAAATGGAGCCTTCCTCCCCGAGAAGACGTTAACAAGAGCTGAAGCCATCTCTATCTTGAGTCGTGCTTTTGAAGGTTATGGAACATGGTATGAAAAAGCTGGAGAATATGGTCAACTGGACCCAAACCACAAAAGTGTTGAGAAAAATGTAATTATTAATGGTTCAGGTATTACATTAAACAATATGACTATTGATGGCGATCTGATTATAGGGAAAAATGTAGGTCGTGGTGATGTCTATTTAAAGAATGTAGAAGTGAAAGGCAACACATATGTATACGGTGGAGGAGAGCACAGTGTTCACGTTGAGAACAGCAGATTAATCAAAGTTATTGTACATAAACTGGATGGCAGCGTAAGGTTAGCCGTTGGTGGAAAGACAACGATTCAAGATATCGTTGTTCAAAGTTCTGCAATTATCGAACCATTGCAAGGCGTAGTAATTAAAAACACCACCATTTCAGATCAACTTGAGGAAAATCAAAATGTTTTATTAAAGGGAGACTTTGAGAAGGTTAAAGTCGATGCTCCAAATCTATCTATTCTAATTCCAGAGGGGACAATTAAAGATCTTGAATTTACTCACTCTTCAAAAGGAACCTCTGTAAATCAGGATCAGGATAGTAAAATTTTGTCCGCTGTTCTGAATGCTGCGGTTAAGATTCAAGGTAAAGGAAAGATCCTTGAGGCTATAATTAATTCCTCTGGTGTTAGTTTAGATCAAGCACCGAATCAAGTAAAATTGGGAAAAGATATTACCAAAGATACAACACTGCAAATTGGTGGTTCGAATCGAAGTGTTAGTTCGATGGGAAATTCAACAGTGCTGCCACCAGCTATCAATACAGGTAGTGCGACTGTAGATACGTCTGGTAGTGGTGGCGGACAATCATCGTCACCAACGACACCGGTGACACCATCTCCTGTGGAAATTGTAGGGGAGGAATATGGTGCAAGGGACGATGGGGATATGTTTTGGCCAGGAATAGAATCGACCACGGTCACAGCAGGTGAATCTATTCATGTATATAGCCCTAGATCCGGAAATGTTTATATATCTACACTGGAAGTTACGAGTCAAAATCCTGTCGAATTACAAGAGGCAATCCGTACAGGTCAAGCTATGAAGTTTCCGATTAAAGCGAATGTTAGAACATCAATCCCGATCTCTTTGATGAAAGGGTATGATCAATTTGGGGTATTGGTTATTGATGAAAAAGGAAATTCAACGTTTAGAACCTATCTTCGTGCCTTGGATGGAACTGGAGAAAAATTAGTTAGAAAAGATGCTTTAATTGGACTAATATGGAAAGAGAACTTTGAACTATATGAGGTTCACTTCAATCGTTTTATTAAAGCTAATGGTGTGGAGAACTTGAAAGATTATATACGTGTTTCAGAAGGCTCCAATGACGAAGACTTTACTCCACTCGCTGAGGGCGATCAGGTTGAGATTAGAGATAATGCACTGGTGATTAAAACAAAAATTCCAATGCGCGGCAAGAATCTACGTATTCTTGAAGGTGCTGTTACTACAACGGATAATGATTATACCAATGAAACTATAACCTGGGACAACATCAGATCTCTTACACGAGCTACATTTGCGGATAAACCTAATGAAGAATTTATTACACTACCCGTTGGCAGTGTCATTAAATTCAATGTGAATTATGGTGGAGAGGATGCTTATTTCGTTAAAGAAAACTTAGCAAACGTTGAGGCTTTTGAAGAAGCGGTTGCTGATGGAACAGGATTAAAATTGAGCATTCCTGAAGATGGGACTGATCAGACGTATGAGTTCGATACAGCAAACTTTCTACCGGGAGACTATGTAATACGTGTGATGGATGCTTACATCCTATCTGTTCATTTAACTGCTAAATAATGGGAGTTTAAAGGTGGAGATTAATTTCTTCACCTTTTTGTAATGTTTCCCATCTAACGGCGACTTCTCATCCTCAATCGATATTGGTGCGGTGTGGTGCCAGTGGCTTTACGAAATACTTTGCAAAAATAAGAGGGACTAGACATGCCGACACGGTGGCCGATCTCAGGAATGGATAGGGATGTACGGCCGAGCAGTACGCAGGCTTGACGAATACGGGTGACCTGAGCATATGCAATAATGCTGGTGCCGGTTGCCTTTTTAAACACATGCGACAGGTGATAGGGAGATAGATGCAACTCACTCGCAATGTGTTCTAAACGAAAAGGTTCCGCGTAGTGTTGCTCAATCCACTGCATGGTTGCTTGGGCGTGGGGATCGATGATATCTGAATGACCTGTTGGTTGGTTTGACAAATACTGATCCGGGAGACGAGCTGTTGCGTTCCGGATATGACGTAGTTGCGTCAGTACATCCAGTACAAAAAGACAAGCATCTTCAGCAAGCTCATGAGGTAATAACTCAGGGTATTGCTCGCCGAAATGTTCCATTCGCTGAATGAGTGGTGAATCCGGTAAGAGAAAGATCGGTTGAATAGAATGCTGATCGTTGAGAAGGTGCTCGGTAAAATGATGCGTGGTTATGAAGTGTGGCCAATATGCGTGTAGTAACTCTAACTCCACCATAAGCACCGTGCGTACAAATGGGTGTGCTTCGGATACCTGAATTTGCACATGGTGCATCTGAAAGGGGCGGAAAATCATAAGTGTACCCGGTTCAAGCGGAAATACCTGTCCTTCGGTAATCAACTGCCCGTAACCGTCATGAATATAAGTTAATTCCAGCTGTGAATGAGCATGAAAAACCTCACGAAAGGTTGCACGGGTTGTACGGCGACATACCAGGCTAAATTGTCTATCACTTATATGTGACATAGAACTCGGATGACCTCCCTTACCATCGCAAGATAGTTATATTTTATCACAGAATACATGCATAAAAGCGCTCTATTCTGAGGTATTGTGAAGAAACTAAGGGAGGGATAGAGTGATGATTAATGTAGTTATAATTGGTGCGGGTGCGATTAGTAATGCGCATATCTCTGCGTATATGAAGTTCCCGGAGCGGTGCCGGATTGTGGCAGTGGTCGATGTGTATATGGAAAAAGCGCAAAAACGAATCGAAGAATACGGACTACACGATGCTGTGGCAGTAGCGGATTACCATGAACTACTTCAAAACGATATTGATCTTGTATCGATCTGCACACCTCCGTATACTCATGCTTCCATCGCGTGTGATTTTATGAAAGCCGGCAAACATGTATTGGTTGAAAAACCGATGGCTTCCTCATTAGAAGAAGCGGATCAGATGCTGAAAGCAGCGCAGGATAGCGGCACATTGCTATCGGTTATTGCCCAGAATCGGTTTACCACCCCCATGATGAAGCTTAAAAGTATACTGGATAGCCGGCACATGGGGGCAATTCTCCATGTTCAAGTCGACTCCTACTGGTGGCGGGGACATTCCTATTATGATCTGTGGTGGCGAGGGACCTGGGAAAAAGAAGGTGGCGGCTGTACGCTTAACCATGCGGTACATCATATAGATGCCATGCTCTGGATGATGGGGGCACCCATCGAAGTGCAGGCGATGATGGCCAATACGGCGCATGATAACGCCGAGGTGGAGGACATATCCATGGCGATGCTACGCTTCAGCCAAGGAGCAGTGGGCATGATTACAAGTTCCGTGGTACATCACGGAGAGGAGCAGCAGTTGATTTTTCAAGGAAAAGAAGCCCGCGTGTCTGTTCCCTGGAAAGTAGTCGCATCCACTTCGCAAAGTCATGGATTCCCCGAACCTAATCCGGATCTCGAACGGCAGCTTCAACAGCAGTATGATGCATTGCCGGAAGTTATTCATTCAGGTCACACCGGACAGGTGGAGAATGTGCTGGATGCTATAGAGAAGGGCACAACGCTAGTAGTTGATGGAGAGAGTGGACGGGATACACTGGAGCTAATTGTTGGGATATATAAGTCTGCAAGTACGGGCGAGAAGGTAGTTTTTCCAATACCATCGGACGATACATTTTATTCCAGAGAGAGTATGATGCGGCATGTGGTTCACTTTTATGAGAAGAAGTCGTCTGTTGATAATTTTGAGGATATAGGTATTACGCTTGGACGCAGATTGGATGAAGAGTAATCGTCTTATGTAAATCAGATCCCCTTTCGAGTAACTGAAAGGGGATCTGTTTTTAGATGTTACTCTAGAAATTAGCTAAAATGCATCCTTTAGTGATGATTTTACGATGATTTCGTAGACTACCTGTGTTTTATCATCAAGCAGAAACGCGATCATACTTACATCTTCCATATTTGATATACGATCATAGATTGAAATATCCCGATAAGTAGCATCATTCATCTTCTTATAGTGATAATCGATGATCCCATTTCCTCTTACTCCAGATGATCCATATCGGCTTATAACGTCGGATATAGTGCTTTCACCCAATACAATTCCTTTTTTCGTAAGTCGTGAGACACCTGGTTGAATGGAATCTTCTTCATATAAGTATGTTTTCCAGCCATCTAATTCTCCATTTTGGTTAAAGTGAGCATTGAATAACGGATACATGTCGTCATCAAAAATACTCTTCCCTGAAGATTTACCAAATTGTGCATCAATGGATTTTTTTGAGTCTCCAAATCTGAGTTCTGAATTATTGCCCTGAATGACCAAATTAAAGTCCTCATCAGTGACAGGTTCTGTACTAAAATCAGGAATCACCTCAGGAGGTGTATCCACTAGTTCAGGCAGAAGACGGAGGTTCGTAGGGATTTTTGGTCTTTGCTCAATGGTTAGTTTTCCATGTAAAGCAAGTTCACGTATCCATTGAAGGGCCTCTGCTCTCGTAAGTGTACTTTCACCATCAAACTGCTGCGGAGAAGTTGCTTTGCTATTGGCTAATCCTTGTCCGATCAGGTAGGTGACCGCATATTGGCCAGTATAGTGAACACCTTGAGATTTAGTGATGATTTCGGCAACACGTAGTTTTGTAATCGGTCTCATTCTCATTCCCATTGAAATAAACGTTTAGCCCAGTGTTGATCCATATGCTTGATTGGTATTCCTTCCCACGTCCGAGCAGTTAATTCTTCATTGTACTGCTCTTGAATTACAGATTCAGCTGTTACGGTTGTGGAACCTAATAATAATGCAGTTAAAATAGAGCAAGCGGTCATACGTTTAAGGCTTTTCAAGTTATGTACCTTCCTTTGTTGGAATTTATTGTAGCTATGATGATTTATCGGTTGCTTATCTTATGATGTAAAGAATAGGAATAAAATAGCAGAGGTGAAAGAGCGATGAACGCTCCTTACCTCTGCCATTATATTGGTGAGTTGGTAAAATGAAACTTATAACCATTTTTCCGCCCATCGCTCGACAGCGCTTAACGCGCGCCCGAGTTCGCTTCCTTTGCGGGACAACATATATTCAGTCCGAACAGGACGTTCAGTAACGACATGTCGCACGACCAATCCCTCTTCTTCCAATTCCTTCATACGTTCATTCAATACACGTTTGCTCAGATCGGGAATATAAGCATGAATTTCACTGAAGCGTTTGGGTTCTTCCATCAACGCATGGATAATTAAAGCTACCCATTTTCGGCCAATGATCTGATAAGATTGTTCCACTTTTGAGCACATCTGTTTGGCATTCTCATCATCGTTCATAACTGTACTCCTTTGGTTTAGTATCCCTTGTAATATACTTAGTATACTTATTGTAACCTTCTTGTCCACAGGTGTTATGTATGAAATGTCACAATCCAATTGCTATTAAACTTACCACATAAAGCGTTAACATTCAACAAAACCCCTGTAAACACTGGAGTTCACAGGTTCGACACGAATGTTGACGAATTGTGACGACAGGTGTAATATGGGTAACGTTAATTCTTAAGGTTACAATTTATAACCTGATCAAAGTTGATTGAGGTTGTGGAGAGAAGGAATGTTCCCATGGTTGAATTGAGGCAACGGTAATAAACGGAGGCAAGGCGGGCGACGTGCCCACTTATTCCGTCTTTTGTCATGCTTGGATTTGACCATTTTGCAACATCATATACTATACTGCACAGATCATAGGAGGCACTCCAATGGACGCAATGACATTTGTCCTGTTCGGGGCAACAGGCGATTTAGCCAAACGTAAAATTTACCCTGCATTATACAATCTGTACGTAGATCAGAAAATGCCGAAGGCATTCTCCGTCATCGGTTTGGGCCGTCGTGAACTATCGGATGCAGACTTCCAAGCGAATGTGGAAAAGTCACTAAAGGAATTCTCCCGTCAAAAGCCGGAGGAGGAATCTCAAGTACGCGATTTCATCGGAGCTTTCCGTTACTGTTCGCTGAACAATACGAAGCTTGAAGATTACACCCGGTTGCTTCAACTGGTGCAAGAGCGGGAACAAGAACTGAATATCCCTGAGAACCGCATGTTCTATATGTCGGTGGCACCTGAATTTTTCGAGCCAATCGCACTGAATATTCAAGAAAGCGGTCTGGGTAACACGAAAGGCTGGAAGAAACTGATCATCGAAAAACCATTTGGACATGATTTGCAGTCTGCTCGTGAACTGAATGAGAAGTTGAGCAATACCTTTGCCGAAGAAGAAATTTATCGGATCGACCACTTCCTAGGAAAACCAATGGTACAAAACATCGAAACATTGACGTATGCCAACCCGGTGATTCAGGCACTTTGGTCTAACCGTTACATTGCGAATGTACAGATCACGGCGAGTGAAACGGTAGGTGTTGAGGAACGTGCAGCGTATTATGATCAAAGTGGTGCGCTTCGCGACATGTTCCAGAATCATATGCTTCAACTGCTGATGATGATTGCATTGCATCTGCCAAAACGCTGCACACCGCAAGAAATTCAGTATAAAAAGAAAAAAATTGCGGAGTCTTTGCGCCCATTGAACAAAGAAAATGTAGCATCTGAAGTGGTTCGCGCCCAATATGGTGCAGGCGAGCTTCAAGGCTCCGCAGTCGTAGGTTATCTGGACGAGCCTGGTATCCCTGCTAACTCACAGAACGAGACCTATGTAGCTGCAAGGCTATGGCTTGATGATCCGTTCTGGGATGAGGTTCCCTTTTATATTCGTACAGGTAAACGTATGGCTGAGAAATCAACCCGAATTGTCGTTGAATTCAAGGCTCCGCTCAAAACAGGCCATGAGTCCGAAAATACGATGGCTCCGAACCTGTTGACGCTGGAAATTGGTCCTGGCGAAAGTATCTCTCTTCAATTGAACGCGAAGAATCCAATGAACCACGGTGAGGTAGAGCCGATGCATATGACCTTTAACTCAGGAGAACGTAACGTTCCTGAAGCGTACGAGAACTTGATCTTCGACGCGATGCGTGGAGACTCCACCTTCTTTGCACACTGGAACGAAGTTGAACTGGCATGGCAGTGGGTACAACCGATTCAGGAAGCCTTTGCGGCAGGTACTATTCCACTGGATACGTACAGTGCAGGTTCGTACGGACCTGAATCAGCCGACCGGCTGACTGCGGAGAATGGATTCCGTTGGTGGTAAGAGAAGAAACATTCCTTAATTATTTTCTAAATATTTCATCGCTTTAAATTATACCGTTCCAATTTTGCATAAGACCTTCTGACTCATTCAGCCAGAAGGCCGCAAACATTTTATATATAGATAGCAGATGCATCGCGACTTAAGCACACATCATCATGGACCACGTAGTGGAGGGGACGGAATCGATTCTGCAGAAACGAAGTGTTCGCCTTTGTAGTCCAATTTTACCCGTACAGCTAGGAAATTCAAAAAAAATTGGAATACAACAGCGATCGGAAGAACGATCCGTAACTGGAACGGTTGGTGGGCAACAGCGGGATGTGTTATGTATTCTGATTCTACTCAAAACATTTGCATAAACAGGAGGATTTTATTATGAAACTTGGACTTATCGGACTCGGAAAAATGGGCTTGAACCTGGGCAGAAACCTGATTGATCACAAACACGAAGTGGTTGCCTTTGACCTGAATGCAGAAGCGGTTAAAGAAATGAAAGAATACGGCGCTCAAGGCGTGTCTTCATACAAAGAAATGGTTGAATCTCTGGAATCTCCGCGCGTACTGTGGATCATGGTTCCTCACAACGTTGTGGACGCTGTACTGGCTGAAGTGAGCCCGCTGCTATCCAAAGGGGATATCATCATCGAAGCAGGGAACTCTCACTACAAAGAGTCCATCCGTCGTTACGAGCAGCTGAAACCACAAGGTATTCACTACATGGACGCAGGAACTTCAGGCGGTATGGAAGGTGCGCGTAACGGTGCATGTTACATGATCGGTGGAGATCCGGAAGCTTGGGCGATCGTTGAGCCGGCTTTCAAAGACACTTCCGTAGAAAACGGTTATCTGTATGCGGGTAAAGCAGGTAGCGGTCACTTCCTCAAAATGGTACACAACGGAATTGAGTACGGTATGATGGCTTCCATCGGTGAAGGCTTCGATGTATTGGAGAAAAGCGGATTTGACTTCGACTTTGAACAAGTTGCACGGGTATGGAACAACGGTTCCGTTATCCGTTCTTGGCTGATGGAATTGACAGAGCGTGCGTTCTCCAAAGATGCTAACCTGGATGAAATCAAAGGGGTTATGCACTCTTCCGGCGAAGGTCGCTGGACCGTTGAAACGGCATTTGACCTTCAAACGGCTACACCGGTTATCGCCCTGTCCTTGCTGATGCGTTATCGTTCCCTGGAAACCGATACGTTCACAGGTAAAGTCGTTGCAGCCCTGCGTAACGAATTCGGCGGTCATGCGGTAGAAAAAAACTAATTCATTTATTCAAATAAAGCTAAAGATCTCTCTAGTGTGAAAAGTAAACCTTTCGCTTGTGCAGATGGCATATCTGCAACGAGCGGAAGGTTTTTTGCGTTGTAGCACCCTAATTTGCATATCTTGCCGATTTGTTTATCAGGCCACTCCAAACGTGCATTACAGAGCACTGTCCTTCTTTTTCAGGACAACATTGCATATGGATAACATATAGGCCTATGGCTCATCCCGCAGGGGAGGGACGCTCCAATGATGCGAAAGAGATGGCGAAGCCGAAGACGGCGTTCTAAGCCGCCAAGCGGTAAGCGGAAAGTGTGGTTAATTGCTTTACTCGTAGCTATATTTTGTTTGATGCAGGGCTTTGCATACGTGGACAAAAAAATGAAGCCGCCCATTATGCACTTGGCCAAGATCAGGGTGAAGCAGATTGCAACCGAGGCAATTAATAAAGCAATTACGGCTCAGGTTGCTGAAGGCAAGACAACGGAAGGTTTAATCGATTGGAAAACGGATACGGCAGGTAAAGTTTCGGGCTTCATGCTGAACTACAACGAGCATATGCGCATCACGGCAAGTACGATGAATGTGGTGCAGTCTACCCTTCAGAACGTGCATATGTTAAAGGAAAAAATACCGCTCGGGCAGGCGCTGGGTAGCCCGGTTATGGCTTCGTTTGGCCCAAGCATCCCCGTTCGTATTGAACCTCAGGGGGCTGTGAAGGTTGACCTGAACACGCGTCAGCAAAATGCAGGCATTAACATGATTTTGGTCGAGGTCTATATCCATATCATTGCCGAGGTTGCCGTGGTAGTGCCTTTTGACATGGAGCCGGAGACCGTAGATACCGAAATTCCGATCTCCTATTTACTCGTTGTCGGTGATGTGCCAATGTATTATTACGATAATCAGGGCAGGCCTGTCGGAAGCAATGGCAGTAATGCTCCTGCAATTGCCTTGCCTTCAGGGCAGGCAGGCGTATCTAGCGGCGGCAATGGTCACACGGGAAGTGGGAGTGGTACGAACAGCGGTAATGGTAATGTTAATGGGAATGGGGGTGGCATGCACAATAGTGGTGAGACACCAGGCAACCAGCCACAGATTCCGAGTACGCAGCAAGCGCCGGGAAGCAATACACAGTCAAACGGGCTTGAACTTGAATTGGACCCGCCTGATCTGAACGGAAGTTTCCAGTCCGGGCAAAATGGGCATTGAGCCGTTGAATCACTTAGCTTAGCTTTTAATATGTCATCAAGCTTAACCATAGAAAGAGAAAGAGGAACCTCCCGCCAATGGCAGAGGTTCCTCTTTCTGAGCAAGAATATAACAAGTTGTACGTTACATGCCTCTTTTATTTGCTCTTCTTGTTTCTCTGGCTTCGTTCTTCCTGTTCCCAATGTCTAAGTAACGGATAGGGATCGAAAGACCATTCATGCAGACCGCTGTCCCGGTAAATGCCGTAATGAAGATGCGGAGGGAATTTACCCTGAGTTCCCGGCTTGCCGTAGCCAGAGCTGCCGACCCAGCCTACAACCTGACCAGGAGTAACCACATCACCGATTCGAACCCCTTTATCGAAGCCGGACAAGTGAGCATAATAATGATAATGGTTGTTCAAATCCCGGATACCGATCCGCCATCCACCGAACGGATTCCAGCCTTTGATCTCCACAATGCCGTAACATGTACTGCGAACAGGCAGACCATGTGGAGCAAAGATATCTGTACCTTCATGAATGCGATATCCACCCCAACTTCGTTTGGTTCCCCATGTGCTGCGATAGGAATAATTGGTACCCAAAGGAACAGGAAAGGCATGCCCGAATAGATCGAGGTTGTCAAAATGCTCATATAATTTCGCAAATTGCTGGATTCGTTGCACGGCTCTCGAATTGTGATAGTACTCCCATAGGCCAATGCCGAAGTCCTCCGGTTTGTTTCCGTATTGTTGCATGATTGAGGCCATGCTGTAGAGTACATCGAGATCATTGTTCGGGTCCGCAATCCCGTCCCCTGAGCCATCTCTGCCTTTCCCATTGAAAAAAAGAATCGATTGGGGATGCTGGTCTGTCTCATCCGGATTCAACCAGCCTCTCCAAGCTGGAGAGGTCAAGAAAATACCAGTCAAACGTTCAGGGTGTTTGCGATCTTTGGGATGTGCTCGTGTAATCGTTCGTTCATACTGATCGATGGCGGCCAGCCTGTACCATGGAATTTGGGTCATCTGACCAATACTTTCATATAGATGTCGACGTGCAGCGAAAATATCGGATGCTTTGGGCTCTGAAACTTGGGTTTGGTTCGTTGTTTTCTGGACAGTCTCACCGTAAACATCAGCAGGCAGGAATGGGAGAAGCATCGCGCCTGCGAGTAACGTTTTGATGCAAAAGCTGTACGTATTTCGGAGTATCCACTGATGTTGCACAGGGAAGCAGCCCCTTTCCGTTAAGATGATGCGCTTATGCCCGATAAATCAAGCTATAACTTAGCGTTCTTCAAACGTTCTGTTTTTATCCATTTCGTTGTGTAAGCACAAGATGTGACAAATGGGGGTTTTTCCAAGCCTTTCATGGTATAATATGTTCCGAGCAACAGCCTAACTTCAGTAGAAAGAAGGTTTATGCATTGGCTAAACGTGTTAAAGAACCGAAACCGGACTGGATTCGGATCAAATTGACAACCGGAGATAACTACCAGGAAATTAAAAACATGATGCGTTCCAAAACATTGCATACCGTATGTGAGGAAGCACGTTGTCCGAATATTTATGAATGCTGGGCGAATCGAACAGCCACTTTTATGATTTTGGGCGATATTTGCACAAGAGCATGCCGATTTTGTGCGGTCAATACCGGTTTGCCTACGGAACTCGATTTACAGGAACCGGAACGTGTAGCTGAAGCAGCTGAACAAATGAATCTGCAACATTGTGTCATTACAAGTGTGGCCCGGGATGATTTGAAGGACGGAGGAGCGACCATTTTTGCCGAAACGGTAAAAGCTGTACGCAAGCGTCTGCCACTGTGTAGTGTGGAAGTGCTTATTCCGGATTTTATGGGTGATCGGGATTCACTGCAGATCGTTATGGATGCTAAACCGGACATCTTGAACCATAACATCGAAACCGTTGAACGGTTGTCAGACAAGGTGCGTGCCAAAGCCAAGTATAAACGTTCACTGGAATTGCTCGCTCGTGCCAAAGAGATGCAACCTAACATCCCAACGAAATCGAGTATTATGCTCGGTGTAGGTGAAGAATATAACGAAATTTTGGCAACGATGGATGATCTTCGTGCGGTGAACTGTGACATTATGACGATTGGTCAGTACTTACAGCCATCCGAGAAACATCTGTTTGTTGAGAAGTATTATCCGCCTGAAGAATTTGCAACATTGAAACAAGAAGGATTGAAGCGTGGATTCAGTCACGTCGAATCCGGTCCGATGGTACGCAGTTCTTATCATGCCCATGAACAGGTAAAATCAGCGAATCAGCATACGGAACAGGCGGCAACACACGCGTGATGGAGGAATCCGGATTGGAACAGAATAAAAACACGGAAGAACAGCTGGAGAACGAGCAACAGAACGAGCAACAGCTGCAGGAAACGGAACAGGAATCTGTACAGGAGCAGGAAAAGCCTAAGGCACCCGTCATTGTTCAAGTCGGCGGTAAAAATTATGAAATTGTACAGAACCACAAGCAGGGTTGGAACCCTGAAGTGTTCCGTGATCGGTACAGCGAAGTGCTGGAGCGTTACGACTATATTATTGGTGACTGGGGTTATAGCCAGCTTAGACTCAAAGGCTTTTATCGAGACAATCACCCCAAAGCAACGAAGGATTCAACCATCTCTTATCTTGTGGATTACATTAACGAGTACTGTAACTTTGGCTGTGCATACTTCGTACTGCAGAAGTGCAAAGAGCAGCCCCAAGCCAAAGCAAAAAGCGGCTCCTGAGAAGGACCGCTTTTTTGATGCGTATACATAAACTTTTGGCTAGTCAGACATGTTGCCTAATCAAGAAAGGCTGTGCGAACCCGGTTCCAGAACGGATATGGGCGAAAACGCGCAAAACTGACCTTCTGCTCCGAGACCTGGCAGCGAACGGAAATCAGATCCTCCACCATCACATTGACATGATCAATGGTCAGGAGCAAACGCTGATCTTTGCGTGAGAAAATATCACAATGATGATGCTTGGGCAAAATCACGGGTGAACCGAGTGTACGGTACACGCGGTTGTTGATGGAGGCAATCTCCGCAATTTGAATAGCGTCAATGGTTGGATGCACCATGGCCCCGCCAAGCGCTTTGTTGTACGCCGTACTACCTGACGGAGTGGAGACGCAGATCCCGTCCCCCCGGAACATCTCAAATGTAACATCATTGATGTCCACTTGTGCCACAACGGTACCATCTACCCCTTTTAACGTGAATTCATTCAGGGCGATGTACGATGCGTTGCCTGATTTCTTACGAATCTCCAGTTCGAGCAATGGATACTTCACAATACGAGGTTTAAGGAGATCAGGATCACCCTTACCGCTCATAAGTCGAACCAATTCCCTTAATTCTTCCTTCTTCCAATCGGCATAGAAACCGAGATGGCCCGTATGAACCCCAACAAAAGCAATATCCGGAATGCGGTCGATGAAATTGTGAAAAGCTTGAAGCATCGTACCATCGCCTCCGATGGAGATGACAATCTCCGGCGATTCTGCATCCAGCTTGAATCCTTCTTCCTTCGCCAGCGCATGAAACTGCTGACTGAGATCAATCGATAACTGGTCTCCGCGGTCTTGAACATAGTATCTCAAGATGAAAGCTCCTTTGTGGTCATTATACTACCGATGATAATCAATTCCGCGCCAGAACACAACGTCCGATTCAAACTTCTGGGAAACTATTTAGACAATGCTCTATTTTTCGCTCCGTTTGGGAATCAGTAACGAACGAATCCAGGTAAGGCATAAGAGAGTAGCGAGCATACCGACGAACATCTTTATTCCTGTTATTCCAATGACATTCCATCCGGGTGTGTGATCGAAGACAGAAGGGTTCAGCGTGTTCTCCAGAAATGCAGGCGAGGCCGATATGTTCATGAATAGCGGCCATAACAAAATGACGAGTAGAGGTGCAATTGCCGCATGAATTGCTCGAGCCAGCAAAAAAGGCCCGTATCGCATTGGCGTATTGCTTAACACGCTCATAATTTGCGCATGTACGGATAACCCGCCCCAGGAAAGTACAAATGCAGCGGCAGCAACTTTAAAGACAAGAGGAATGGAGGTGGATGCAGCTCCAGCTTCTTTGGCTCCAAGTGTCACTTCAAATAATCCGCCGACGAGACTGTGGGACAGGGATGGTGGTAAACCGGCAAGTTGAAGTCCTTGTTCCGTTAGAGTGTATAGCATGCCTAGCCATCCGGTCTGAACCAATAATTCCATAATGACGGAGAAGAATACAACGAGCCCGCCTACGATAATAATAAGCCGGAGGGAAGAGGATATAGCATGCCGAAGCAATTCCCCTAAGGTCCGCCCATCGGCTTGTCTCGCTTCGTGCATCGCATAGATCGCACTCAGGAAACGGTTGCGATGCTCTCCGTGAGCGGGAGGGGATTCAGACGGTAGAGTTGCAGCGGGACGGCCATGGAAACGCATGAGCACGCCTACAAGAATAGCCGCAGAGTAATGGGAGGCCACAAGAATTGGAGCGATGGACGTATTGTGGAAAAAACCGACAGACACAGCCCCAATCATAAAGATCGGATCAGATGAGGTAGTGAAAGCAACCAAGCGCTCACCCTCCTCTCTTGTAACCAGTTTCTGTTCCCATAATTGTGCGGTCAGTTTAGCCCCTGTAGGGTAACCAGAAGCACAGCTTACGGCAAAGACAAACCCGCCGCTTCCGGGAACGCGGAATATCGGGCGCATAAGTGGATTAAGCAATGTACCCAAAAAATGCACAATACCAAAACCGAGTAGCAACTCGGATAAAACCAGAAATGGAAACAAGGAAGGGAACAGAACATCCCACCAGATCGATAGTCCCCTCACACTGGCATGCCAAGTTTCAGATGGGTACAAAGCCATCAGAACACAAAAGAAAAGGAGAGCAAGGATGACCAGGATTTGCATGATGCGCTTTGAAACGTTCATGAATTTCTCTCCTTTTAGGGTTAAGATGCAGGATTCGCAGTCCATGATGGAGCTTTTGCCATAAATATATGAAAAAGATCGGACAAACAGTACAAAATAATCTAGGGAAAGCGCTTGCAAAAATGGCTGTGTTTTTGAAAAATGTATGCTAAAATGGTAAAAACGCCTGAACGTCACCTAATTGCCATAAAGGTGGAATCAATAAGGATGGAGTGATGATCATGAGTCTTGTCGCCGGAGTCCTGGTCTGTGCATTTGTGTATGTGATACGTGCCTCGCTGGTGCGTACCGAAGAGGAAGATTGGCGAAGTTATTAATGGAATATGTGATGCGCCAGCCATCGAGGTTGGCGCTTTTTTTGTCATTTTGTTCTGAAACTCCTTGGTACGTAAGGCTCTGGTCAAAACTGATCTTTCGTGTGATATAGGACTTTTTGGTTTTTTTTGATAGAATGAAGATGCTGGCCTTTAGGTCCAGCTTGTTGATCTGTTGTTTATCATGTTCATGTAGCATGTGTTATATTACAAAATTCGACATGTTAAAGGAGGGAAGAAGCATGAATTCCAGTTTAAGTATTTATGACAATCTTGGCGGTGAACAAGGCGTTCGTGCACTGGTGGAGGCTTTTTATCCAATCGTACTAGAAAATGAACAACTAGCACCTCTCTTCCCGGAAGATATCACTCCGGTAATGGACAAGCAATACATGTTTCTATCTCAATTTTTTGGTGGTCCGGCATTGTTTTCTGAGGCTTACGGACATCCGATGATGCGAGCTCGTCATATGCACTTTGAGGTGACGGTCGAGCGAGCAGAGGCATGGCTTGCATGTATGAATCAAGCGTTAACACAAATTGGCGTGGAAGAACCGTTGCATTCGTTTATTTTGCAGCGTTTATCCGGGCCCGCTCACCATTTTGTGAATACGCCATAGTTCCGGATTTACGACAAGCCTTACGGGAGAGGGATGGAACAAGTGGAATTAGAGCCGCTGTATAAGGTAAAAGTGACATGTCATTATTGTGAGAATGAATTTGAAACGTCACGAGTAAGACCTAGCTTGAAACGGCCTTACCGAACAGATTCTGATTTTTGTGCTTATTACAAACAGGAAAATCCGGATTTTTATGTGGTCCGGATCTGTCCTTCGTGTGGATTCGCCTCAACTGAAAATTCTTCAGCTAATCTGAATGAGATACAGCGCAAGGCGTTCATTGAACAGATCGGAAACCGCTGGGTTAAGCGAGATTATAGTGGAACAAGGAATCTGGAGCAGGCACTAGCTACATACAAATTGGGTCTGCTGTGTGCCCAGGTTATTCAGGAAAAGGATCGTCTCGTTGCTGGCCTGTTACATCATATTGCTTGGTTGTATCGGTATATGGAAGATCATACACAGGAGCATCGTTTTCTCGAATTCAGCTTGGAGGCTTATATCAAGGTATTTGAACGGGAAGGAACAGGCGGTAATGAGGCCAAGTTGCTGTATCTGCTTGGAGAACTGAATCGCAGAGTAGGAAGGTTCCATGAAGCGGTTCAATGGTTTGGTAGAGTCATTCATGACAAGCGCATTACAGATGCAGCGATGATTCGTGCGTCCAGAGAACAATGGGCGTTGCTACGTGAACAGATGATATCAGGAAAAATGGAACTGCCTCAAGAGATGCTTGAAGCAGACAAAGAGGCTGCGAAGCGCAGCCCTCTCTAAGTTTATTGCAGGTTTATTTATCGAACGGGGCGACTGGACAACAGGTAATCGTTGTCGGTATCAATGACGGTCATGCTACCATTACAGCAGGGAAAGACAAGCAATTTCTTTTTTCCTTCACGGATACGGATGAGTTCCTTGGGTTTGAGGGGGAGTAGCACATTGTTTGCACCGCAAAAAGGGCATTGCTGTACATAGATATCCCCCATGATGACATCGTATGGCCAACTGTTCTCAAAAGGAATCATTCCGACTTGTCTTCCTGATCTGAAGGTTTAGCCGCCTCTTCCTTGGCCAGCTCTGCAATCTTCTGCATGAGAATATGTTGAGGCATATGCATTAAATGTTCTAGAGGCACACCTAGAGATTCTGCTAATTTGACGGCTGTTTCAGCCGATACTTGTAAAGGTTTCATACACTTACCTCCTGAAAAAGTTGCTGATTATTTCTCTAGTATAGAGATACGTTGCGTATAAAACCAGTTTTTAATTCAATTCTATTCACCCGAATCCATAGAAAGAGGTGCCTTATTAGATGAAAATGCCATTACATCCTGTATGGGATCTGGAGTCCATCTTTAGTGGAGGTTCTTCTTCCGAAGCATTCGCCGCATATCTGAATGAACTGGAAGCGGATGTGCGAAAGCTGCAAGATACATTGAATCAAACGGCTGCTCCAGCAACATTGAAAGATACAGAGGCCTTTGACCCTATTCTTGAACTGTTGCAGAGTTGTTATGTTCGGATCTCTGAGGGGTCTGCGTTCGTCTCCTGTCTGTCTGCTCAAAATCAGCAAGATAAAAAAGCGATCCAGCTTCAAGGGGCTGTAAGTTCCATTGCAGCGATGTTGAACAGCAGTAAGTCTAAATTTGATAATACGCTTAGCCAGATACCACAGGATGTATGGACGGAGTGGCTTGAACGTCCGGTAATCCAATCATTGTCCTTTGTGTTAAACGAGAGTCGGACACAAGCAAAAGAAAAATTGCCACCGGAGCTGGAGGGACTTGCTCTGGATCTGGCTGTGGATGGTTATCATGGTTGGGGCAAATTTTACAATACAATTGTAAGTAAAGTGAATATCCCGTTCGAACAGAATGGAGAGACGATTATGCTGTCCGCAGGACAGGCCGCTAACAAGCTCGGTGACAGTGATCGTGCAGTGCGTGAGCAGGTATATGCATCCTGGGAGCAGGCCTGGACAGATGTGGAGGATTTCTGTGCAGACACGTTGAATCATCTCGCGGGTTTCCGTCTAAAATTGTATGAGAAGCGTGGCTGGCATGATATCTTAAAGGAACCTCTCTCGATCAACCGGATGTCACGCCAAACACTGGATACGATGTGGGAGGTCATCAACGGAGCAAAGCCGGTACTTGTACAGTATTTGGAGCGAAAAGCCCAATTGCTGGGCGTCGATAAGCTAAGCTGGAGTGATGTAGAAGCACCGGTGGGCAAGTCTGTTGGAAAAGTGACGTATGAAGGGGCAGCTCAGACAATCGTGGAGCAATTTGCCAAGTTCAGTCCTAAACTGTCGAGCTTTGCAGAGATGGCTTTTGAGAAACGATGGATTGAAGCTGAGGACCGCCCAGGCAAACGCCCAGGGGGCTTCTGCACCTCATTGCCGCTGAGTAAAGCAACCCGGATCTTTATGACCTTCTCTGGAACGCCGTCCAATGTATCCACACTCGCGCACGAACTTGGTCATGGATACCACCAGCATATCATGGAAGAGCTACCAGCATTGAATCAGCGTTACGCGATGAATGTAGCTGAGACGGCATCTACATTCGCAGAGATGATTGTTGCCGATGCATTGGTGCAAACGGCAAGTGATGAGCAAGAGAAGCTGGCGTTACTTGAAGATAAAATACAGCGCAGTGTTGCGTTCTTTATGAACATTCATGCCCGTTTCCTGTTTGAAAATCGTTTCTATGAAGAGCGTAAGAAGGGCTTGGTAAGTGCCGATGAGTTGAGCAGATTAATGGTAGAGGCCCAAGAAGAGGCGTACTGCGGCGTGCTTGCGTCCAATCATCCTCATTTCTGGGCATCGAAGCTGCATTTTTATCTAACAGGTGTACCTTTCTACAATTTCCCTTATACCTTCGGGTACATGTTTAGTGCGGGAATCTATGCTCGGGCACAGGAAGAAGGTACAGCTTTTGCAGGTAAATATGATGATTTGCTGCGTGATACTGGACGAATGACTGTGGAGGAACTAGCTAAGAAACATCTGAATACAGATTTGACGCAACCAGACTTCTGGCAAAATGCTGCGGATCTAGTCATTGCCGATATTGAGCAATTTTTAGAGATGACCTCAGATATAAAATAGCGAGCATGTTCATTTCGATTAAAAGAAAAGCCATAATGGATTGTTTGGCAGACAATCCATTATGGCTTTTTTGTTTGCAATGTTCTTTAAATTTGCACGTATTTTTTGTCGCAAATAAATGAAAAAGCTCGTTTTAAGGAGGGCTATAGGCAATTAATTGCGCAAAATATAGGGATAATTACCCAAAAATGTTTATATTTGTTGAGTAAGCGCATATGATGTCATATAATGAGTCGTAAGTCCTTGAGGTATAGGACTATAAGCATAATAGGAGGAGTGTTAAAGTGAAAACGGAGCAACTTTCATTAGCAAGACAGTTAGATTTGGTGTTCAAAGAGCTTGATCAGGAGTTATCAGGCTTAGATTCAGGGGTAGTTTTTGTGCAAATACGCAATAACGTTATCGGTAAATTCGGAATTCGACATAATCCGATAACGGGTAGAAATGGACAGCTTGAAATGGAGGGTGATGGACTGAATTCTGCGCAACGCTCTTCCTTCCGTGCAATGGCATTGGAGACATTGAAATTTAAGCGTAATTGGACACATGGTGAAATTAGCTATGACTTCACCGTTAGACAAGGCTTGATTATGATCGATGCGACGATGGAATCCAATTACAACATGGCCAACTTGATGATTCGCTATCCTAGAACGAATACATATCTGGATTCGGGTATGGGTTCTGGCTCATAATGTAGCAAAACTAGAGAATGATATCGTTAAGGTTTATGTGGCTTGTGGAGTACAAATAGAAATAAAGCGGCACTTCCGAAGAAGGCCGCCATTCACTTTCAGCAACACTCAAGCAATAATTACGAGCTTACGAACGACCCGATAATTGCTGCTCAGCGATTTGTACCAGACGTTTGGTGATATATCCACCCAGAGATCCAGTCTCACGGGAAGTATAGTTACCGTAGTAACCATCTTGAGGAATTGTTACACCCAGCTCTTGCGCAGCTTCCATTTTCAGTTGTTGCAATGCTGCGTTCGCTTGAGGCACAACCAGATTGTTAGAGCGGCTTCCGCCACCTTGGTTTTGACTTCCGTACATATGTCTCACCTCCTTGTGGGTTAGTGATGTTAGTATGGATCGAGAATGAGGAAATATACATGATATGGCGTAAGGAAAAATATGGATAATCAAACGAAGGCATGTCAACTCAACAAGCCGATCCAGTGCGGATCGGCTTGTTTTGGTTCAATGCGAGAATAGCAAAAGTTGAGGAAGCTCAACTATTTCAAAAGAAGTCTTGCTTAATCCATCGGGGGAACAACCTCGATATGGGCGAACAACTCTACAGGTTGCTCTGGTTCAAGCCGGATCAGTCCGGTTACGTCATCAGTTAATGGCAGATTCGGCGCATCCGGCAACCAGGTGTATGGTTCAATGCACAAGAATTGATCGGATTCTCCTTTGGTATACAAAACCCAATGTTTGAAAAAAGCTTCATCGACTGAATATTTCAGTGTATATCCATCTCTTCTCTTCAAATGAGCGACTGCAGGTTGACCTTCCGCAGCACGAAGCAGCGTATCCCAGTCTCGTCCCTGCATGTTGATTCCTTCCCCGATCGAGGACCATTCATCATGTAACGTTTCTATTTCGCCTGTAGGCAGCTGATCTTCATTTTGTGCATACAATCCGGAAACAGGTAGGTGTAGTGTCCAGTCTTCAGGTTTACCGTCGAGCAAAAACCATGTATGATATCCCATCCCGAAGGGAGCAGGTGTTGAACTTAAATTGGTGACACGCAGCCGCTGAGTCAGTACAGCATTTTTCAAACTGAATGTCATTTCAAGTTTCAAAGGAACGGGGAATTGTTCCATCCAATGTTTTTCATTTTCAGTTAATAATTCGGTGGTGATTGCACAGCCATCTTCATCTTCTTCAATATCACTGACACACCAGGACTGGCTGCGATGGAGACCGTGAATATGGTTGCCATTCGCCGTATTTTGATCGAACTGATAACGTACACCTTCATACTCGAATTGTCCCTTATGGATACGTCCTGGCGGTATAAGCAACGGGACTCCAAAATGATAGGGCTTTTGTAAATAGAAAGCCAGATCATTTTCGTCCGGGCGACGAACGATATCCCTATTCTGCACCAAATCGCGAATCGAGATGATGTTATTTCCCAGACGAGGCAGCAGGGTGATTTCCAATTCACGGCTATGTAGGATATACGTGTCGTAACCATTCCATTGACCTTTGGTCACTTGTTTCATATCGATGCTCCTTTTCCCACTTGAAATCTGTCTGCATGCAGTTGTGTGCTTCTGAACTGCTGCAGGCGTGTCATTGTGATCATTCCAACTTTTTGAGACATCCTGTAATGAGCTTCATAGCTTTCACAGGATAAGCAATACCATCATAACAGATTTTCAAGCTTCGCGAAAAAAAACTCATCTCATTTTGACATTCAGGCTTATGGGCATTAATATGGAATTCTAAAAGCTTTTTATGAACTGAATGATATCAAAGCGATGACGGGGACAAGTAAGCAAGGAGTATTCTCTTCAGAAAGCCAGTGGTGGATGCGAACTGGTGTGAACTCTTTTTTGAATGGACCCTTGAGTGTATAACTGAACAGATTGAGCTATACAGGGAGATCTCATTAGGTTATGCCGGTTATTCCACGTTAAGGAACAATGAAGGCTTTTTTCTTGCTATTTTCCTGCATATCAGGATAGCGGAGAGGAAAGCGAATAAGGGTGGCACCACGGTCTCACGTCCCTTGCGGATGTGGGGCTTTTTTGCGTTCGCAGAGCGAAGATGCTTCGTGTCCAAGCGTTGGAAGTTAAGAAGCCAAATTTTTGAATTCTAATTTCTAGTTAAGTTGGACGATTCATTTACACGATAACGGAGAGGATAGAAAAAACCTGGAAAAGCGAAGTGTTCGCCTTTATCACCGGATTTTTCCTTTTGAAATAAGGAATCAAAAAAATCTGGGGATAACAGCGATTGGAAGGTTATTCTGTCATCGAAGTAAGGTGTGTAAAATCTTTAGTTCAACTTATTTAGAATCTATGTGAATTAGGGAGGCGTATCAGATGAAAACGGTATTATCAGGTATTCAGCCGAGCGGTAAGCTTACACTGGGCAACTACATTGGTGCGATTAAAAATTTTGTGAAATTACAGCATGACTATAAGTGTCATTTTATGGTTGTAGATCTTCATGCCATTACAGTGGCACAGGAGCCAGCGGCACTGCGTGAACAGTCCGAGGCTGTGGCCGCATTGTTCATCGCGGCAGGAATTGATCCGAGCAAATCAAACGTATTCCTGCAATCTCACGTACCACAGCACGCAGAGCTCGGATGGTTGATGACAACGCTCACCTCTATGGGTGAGCTGGAGCGTATGACCCAGTTTAAAGACAAATCTTCCGGCAAAGATTCTGTCGGCGCAGGACTGTTCGTTTATCCATCCCTGATGGCTGCAGATATATTGCTGTATAATGCAGATCTCGTGCCTGTCGGGGAAGATCAGAAACAGCATCTGGAGCTGACTCGTGATCTGGCAGGGCGCTTTAACCATCGTTACGGAGAATATTTCACCATTCCTGAACCTTATATTCCACAGGTCGGTGCGCGTGTCATGTCACTGGATGATGCTTCCTCAAAAATGAGCAAAAGTAACCCCAATGCAGGAAGTTATATCGCCCTGTTAGATCCGCCGGACGTCATTCGCAAAAAAATTAGCCGTGCTACGACGGATTCCGGTCGTGAGGTTGTCTATGATCCGGCGAATAAGCCAGAGGTGAGCAACTTGATGAGCATCTATGCGGAATGTGCAGGTATGACACTGAATGAGGTGGCGGAGCGCTACGAAGGCAAAATGTACGGCCCATTCAAAAAGGAACTCGCCGAAGTCGTTGTCTCTGTTATCGAACCGTTACAAGCAAGATACAACGAAATTCGTGAGTCTGGTGAGCTTGCAGATGTATTAGAGACTTCGGCACGTCGTGCTGAAGAGGATGCTGCGAAGACGCTGGATGCGGTGAAAGAGCGGATGGGTTTCGTTCCTAGACGTAAGCTGTAATTGGGAATACAGGTTCAGCAAAGTCAATTTAGCATAAAGACCATGAACGGTTAATCATGTGAAACATAGAAGAGGAGACGGATGAATCCATCCGCCTCCTCTTTTTTTTGACTTATTAACTTCGTATGATAGCAATAACCTATGAAGCTGATTCGGAAGCCGAGCGGGCTTCCAGACGTTCTTTTTTCGCCCGAATGACAAATCCCCAAACGATATTAGCCATGGATACAACAAACAGCAGGGCTGCAAGCCAGCCGTTGTAAGAAATCGTGATTGCTGTAACCGTTAACAAAACAATCGAAGAAAATGCAAACCATAAGGATAAGCCTTTGCTCATTGGGAAAAACCTCCATGTACAAATTTATTGAATTTTCGTATAACCTGAAGCGTGGGAGCCATAATAATCTTGCAAGCTTGCAATACATTACAGACACAGATTGAAAGGAGATTTTAAATATGGCTCAAGGATCTCGCTCTTCTAACAACTTGGTGGTGCCTCAAGCGACAGCAGCTCTGCAACAATTGAAAATGGAGGCTGCACAAGAACTGGGTGTAACTATCCCGCAAGACGGATACTATGGTAACTACACTTCCCGTGAGACTGGATCTTTGGGTGGATATATCACCAAACGTCTGGTACAAATCGCTGAGCAGTCTCTGTCTGGCAAATAATTTATATACCAAAGCAGGAAAAGCCCGGAGCGGATAACGCTCCGGGCTTTTCCCGCGCAATCGTTCCTATAACGATTGTGCCCTGCAACCAAGGTCTGCGTCAAGGGCGAGCAGATAAAAGTTTTTTATCCATTTTTTCATCACTTAGCCAGCCTACGTAAGTATCAATTGTTTTGAAGTTACGATCCATGACCACTACGGCGAC
Source organism: Paenibacillus polysaccharolyticus (assembly GCF_023714295.1). Taxonomy (GTDB): domain Bacteria; phylum Bacillota; class Bacilli; order Paenibacillales; family Paenibacillaceae; genus Paenibacillus; species Paenibacillus polysaccharolyticus_A. The sequence continues at coordinate 267,428 of NZ_JAMAUN010000007.1, read as the reverse complement.
AAAGGGATACTGTTTCCGGTGTCGATACCGAACATCAGCCCAGCGAACTTTATATCCGGCAGGAAGTTCCTCCACCTCGGCTACAGCATAAGAAGTGAAATAGAGGAATGCACTAACCTCCGGTGCCTTGCGTGAGGCTACAACGGCTGCATGAGTGGAAGAGGTGGCATGCAGGCTCCAGGTCAGCTCAGAACCATCGATCTTACCAAGCTCATAACTTCCATCCTTATTCGTTTTGACAACATGCCAGCGGCTCCAGGAAATCGTTGGAATCACAATGTATTTGGCTGGTTCCGGACTGTTATCCATACGTCTCACTTTTCGAACCACCAGTGCCCGCGCGATGGTACGCCATACATAATATATTCCAATCAGGATATACAGCGTAGTAAAGAGTGGGGCAGGTGCAATAAGGTCGAAAGCCCATAATAGAATCGCAATCACATGTGTAATAAACAGGAACGGGTCAAAGATATGAATGATGTTCCAGGCAATCCAGCGTTCTGTAAAAGGACGGGCAGCCTGTGTTCCATACGTATTGAACAAGTCGGTAAAGACATGTATGCCTACAGCTACAGCAGTCCAGAGGGCAACATGACCAAGTGAAACTCCTGAAAAAATCAATCCGATCACACCCGTAATTAGCAGTACCCATAACAACAGAAACGGCAACGAGTGGGACAGTCCCCGATGATTTCGAATATAGAGCGAATTACTTTTAAAACGCAGTGCAGTATCAATGTCAGGGGCTTGGGAGCCGGCGATCGTGCCTACCATGACGGCGGCTGCCAGCATGGGGTCGGTTGCAACGACAGGATCAACATAGGCGAGACCCGCCAAACCAATGCCCATAACAAAATGTGTAGAGGTATCCATAAATCTCTCCTTTATAAGGTGTAACGTCAGTGTATCGTCATCAAAATTAACCTTCTCTATCTAGGTGATACCCAATTCTAGTGTATATTATCCACCCGCATGGATGCAAAACATGCTAAGCCCTGGGAACAATCTGTCCATTTCCCAACAAATGTACGAACATTGTCAAACTATTCCGTGGTTTCTTGTGATAAAATTTATATCGGAAGTCGCGTGGATTTAATAAACATGTCGCGATGAGACATATTTTGTGAACAACGACCTTGTCATAAGCCAAGATATGTCCCGTAATGAAGGCACTGTATTATACATATGTATCCCTTGGCTGAAATGATAACGTAGACTAATTTATCACGTTAACCGAAATCATTTTGTATCAGTAAGCCAGGGCAGCTTAACAGAGGGTTTTTATGGATCAAATATGTATGCGCATTCACTAGTACATTGTTAGGGGGAAGGGAAGAGGATGCAGGTCATTAAGAAATACAAATGGACGTGGATTTTGCTCGGTATTGCACTGATTATGGCGGTGTATTTAATGTGGAATACGGCATTTGCCAGCCAGGAGAAATTACCCGAGATTCGGGAGATCCAATCGTTTTCCATGGAAAATGTGGATGGTCGTAACGTATCGCTGGCGGATACGCAAGGCAAAGTGCGATTGTTCTACTTTTATTTCACTAGTTGCCCTGATGTTTGCCCGATTACGACATTTACACTGTCTCAGGTGCAGGACTTGTTGAAAGAAGATGGAACATTCGGAGATAAGGCATCCTTTGTATCGATTTCCTTCGACCCAAAAGTAGATACGAGGGAGAAGATCAAAACCTTTGCCGACCGTTTCCACGCGGATTATTCTGGCTGGTATTTCCTGCGTGGGGATATGGATAAAACCAAGCAGTTCGCCAAAGAATCGTTCCAGATTCTGATCGAAGGCGAGAACAAGGATGATTTTGCCCATATGAACATGATTGGTCTGGTGGATGAGAATAACCAGCTTCGCAAGGTGTATAACGCTTTTAATACAGAAGATGTGCAGCCGGAAGCCATCGCAGAGGACATTCGCAGGCTGATTAAAGAATAACAACGTGAAATGTTAAGCACGAAGTCTTTAGAAAAGGCTGTCTCTGGTTGCTATAACCAGAAACAGCCTTTTATTTGTTGTTCTTTTTAATACGAAGGTTCGTCAGGATACTGGATATATTCCTCCAGTCCTGCCTTCTCTAATTGCGAGATGATGTATTCATCAGGTGTGCCTTCAACCCCTGCATACCCACGTCTTGTATACATTTGTACCGCATCGGGAAAAGCATCGCGCAGTACACCTCTTATCTTTTTACCTGAGCTGTCATTGTCCATAAATAAATAAACTTCATCATATCCGACTTGCTTGCGCAGCGTCTCCAGTTTAAGGGAGTTCAGCGTTCCGAATGTGCACAAAATATTGATCTCTGGACCCACTAAACGTTTAAGTTTACTGCGATCATTCTTACCTTCCACAATGACATGAATAGGCATCTTATTCACCCCTGATTCGAGAGCTGATGTCGACATTCCCCGGGAAATGTTACAGCGAAAATCGACTGAATGTACTTATAGTGTATCTGGAAATGGGGGAATGATGCAAAGTTTAAATTGTTCTGCAGAAGGCTCTAACGTATAAGTTGGTCAGGACAAGCTCATATACTTCACCCCAGGATGCTTTTCGCATCGGAAGATGAGAGCGGGGCAGTATGTCTTGACGTATAATAGGGGAGTAGCAAGATGCCGATCATCAGCAAAATAAAAGCAATGAAATAAGGAGATACCCCCAGCCTCAGCTGTCCAGCCGTAATCGGACCAATAAACGAACCAATAGAGGTGGCAATCGATTGCAGAGAGAAAATACGACCAAGCTTGCTACCACCGCTTAAGTGAATAAAAAGTGTAGCCATCGCGGGGAAAATGATACCTTTGGACATCCCGAGCACAAATAACACGATGGATAACGAAATTTGCGGAACGGCTGCCATCACGAAAAAACTCAAGGACATCAGCAGTATACCAGCAACTAAACGCAGTTTGGGCGAATAACGGTTAAGAAACAGCATGCTGAGTGTAAAGAGCGCACCGATGCTAATGATTGAAAACAGTAAACCTGTCGACATCATGGAGGAATGCCCGCCTCCCCGCAGTGGTAATTCAAAGAAGAGAATACCTTGAGCGCAGGCAATGACCAAGGGTAGGATGAAATAACGCCAGGAAACGGGCAGGAATGCTTTTGGCGCTTCTGCTGGCGAATGATCAGAGTTAGCTTTAGCCGAGCCGGAAGGCGCAAGGCCAGGTTTTGCGGGTTCGGTCAAAGGCTGCGGCTGGCGAACGAGGCCACGCGGCATGGTAAGCAATGCAATGACACCTGTCAGAATGAGTAGATAGCCGAGACTCGAGAAGGTGGCAGAGAACCCCATGGCACCGACGATCACGGCACCTGCGGCTGGTGACACCACCGAAGCCAGCGTGTGCACGACACCGTGACCCGACATGTATTTTCCTTGTTTCACCGGGTCATTGGAGAGTTGAGCGAGCAGGGCCAGACATGCCGGAGATAGAAAGGCTAATACAAAGCCGCTGATAGAACGTAGCGCGAGCAGTTGCCAAGGGGTATGAATGTGAGCCTGCAGAAGTAGTATGAACCCCGCACCAACCAGACTGAACACAATATATCGACGGCTCCCGTGTTTATCAATCTGTGTCCCGGCGATCAGATTGCCAGGCAGGTGGGTTAAGGAATAGATGCCCATCATCCAGCCGATAAAGGTTGGAGCCGCACCGAGCGATATCGCAAATGGCGTCAGAATGGGATACTGGGCATGCAGATCAAACACAGCTAGGAACAAAAACAGGTATAGCCAGATGGCTGTTTTCACTAAAGCCCCTCCTTGTTAGGCGATGCCTGTTTGTACACAGGTCTTGAACGTGTCCACGTTCGTCGGACGAATCCTCATGGTACTACTTGTACGCCCCGCAGGACGAACTTAGACCGTTTATTTTTGCCGGAGAGGGCTTAGCTGACAGCAGGTTCGGAAATCATGTATAATATTCGGGAAGTCATGAATCAATTCTAATTCGGAAGGTGTAATCATGAATATAGAAGTAATCAAAGAGTTTGTGATGCAGAACTGGCTGGTGATCGTCGTTGCACTGATCATTTTGTTCTTTGTTCTGAATGTGGTCAAAACGATGTTAAAATGGGCGATTGCCATCATCATTATTGCGGCTCTGCTGATATACAGCGGCATCTCCATTGAACAGATCAAACAAACCGTCACAGACGTGCAGTCCAGCACGATGGACACACTCAAGAAAGAAGCAACAAGCATCATGCTGAAGGAAGCTTCCAAGGCCACCTATGCGGCGGGGAAAAATGGTGAATTTACGATAACCAGTCCTAACGTTGAGCTTAAGGGTAGCACGAAGTCGGATAAAGTCGATGTGACCTTCCGCGGTATTTCTGTTGGTGAGTGGAAACTCGACAACGATACGATCCGCACATTTGTCGAACAGGCACAAAAAAATAAAACAGCACCTGCTTCGTAGTTTAAAGGAGGAATGAAGACGTGCTGCAAACTTGGCTGGACAGCCTGAAGGAGTTTAATGGGATTACCATTCTGCTGTTGCTGATCGTAGCAGCATCCTTATTACAGGGATGGTCCAGAGGGGCTTCACGTTCTGCGGGGAGACTCTTTGGTTTCCTGATGGACGGTATTATGGCGGTCATTGGTATTTTGTTATCTATCGGTCTGACGTTATGGCTTGCGCCTTATGTACAGCAATGGTTATCTGTACATGCCGGGGATATGCCTAATCGTGAGTTGAACCGGTGGGAACAGCTGTATTATACGCTGGTTACAGCGATCGCAGATTTTCCGCTGATGCGGTTTGCCGTATTATTTGTATTGAGTTACGGCTTGATTCGCATGATTCTTGGATTTTTAACATCCTTCATATTTCGCAGAAGACATGCAGGAGATGAGCAAGCTGCGCCAAAAGGGATTTTTAGCCGGCTGACAGGCGCAGTGATCGGCACGGTCATCGGTTCGGTCCGAGGAATCATTGTGATTGCCGTATTGTTCATGATTGTAAGTCTCTATCCGGGTAGTATGTTCAGCCGTTATGTGGAGGCATCTCCGATCTATATGCAGGGTGCTAAATCGGTGATTGAGCCTTTGTCTGGTACGTTTATCAAGGACAAACTTCCGGTATTCACGCAGGCTGTGCAGAAGGAACTCGGAGGGATTTTGCAACGGAAGTATGAAGTGATTGACCACAATATTCCAGCCGATATTGAGCAAGCCGCGCAGGAGATTGTCAAAGGAAAATCGACGGATGAGGCAAAAGCCAGAGCTCTGTATGACTGGGTTGGCACCCGGGTTCAATACGACTACGGGAAAGTGGATGATTATGAACAGAGGGGAATATGGCATGAACAGACCCCTCAGAATACTTTTGATACGCGCAAAGGGGTATGTATCGATTATGCCCGCTTATATGCGGTAATGGCACGTTCTCAGGGGCTTGATGTCAGGGTTGTTACAGGTCTGGGATATAACGGTCAGGGAGGGTACGGCCCTCATGCATGGAATGAAGTCTATTTGAGTGATTCGAATCACTGGGTTCCGCTTGATCCAACGTGGGCCATCAGCGGAGATTGGTTTAAACCACCTAACTTTGCCGACACGCATCTGAAAGATCAGTCAGCCTGATAGTACACCGGACACGGATATGGTTCGGAATATGACGACGTTGCCAGGTTATCATGCCGGTGGTTAAGGTTCTGCGGCATGCATCAAGTCATGAAAGAGGTAGGATGAATGAAAAAGCATTCCAATGAGAAGGATGAACTTGCGGACAAACGGCGTTTTAGTTACCGGATGAACGTATTTTTCTTCGCTTCCTTTGTTATTTTTAGTGTAATCATTGTACGTTTGGCGTTTTTACAATTCGTTGAAGGACCTGAGCTCAGTCAGGAAGAAGCAAGTAACATTACGAAGGATGTGCCGCTTGCTCCGGTGAGAGGAACCATCTACGATTCTACGGGGACGGTGAAACTGGCGTATTCCAAGCCGATTCAGTCGCTGTATCTCACATTGTACAAAAACTACGGGGATGTGGATGGCCAGCCGAATCCGAAAATTGGTGAAGTTCAAGAGATGGCTACGCGTCTGCATGATGTTTTTGAAAAGTATAAAACCCCGAATTCCGAATCCTTGACCGTGGATCAAATCATGGAGGAAATGGATCTGAATTCTCGCAAGGCTAACGGGTTTATGCCACGTCTGATCAAGAGTGATTTGTCCGAAGGGGAGGTTGCTTATTTCCTCCAGCATAAGGATGAATTCAAAGGTATTCAGATTGTGGAAGAAAGTGTACGTTACTACGATCCGGATACCGTGGCCGTTCAATCCATTGGTTATTTGAAAAAATTCAAAAGCTCCAAAACGTTGAAAAAGTATAAAGAAGTAGATGAAGCAAACAAAACGCAGACTGATCCAGGTCTGGTCTATACGGAAAATGAGTTTGTTGGATTTGATGGACTGGAGTTACAGTATCAGGATAAGCTGCGGGGCAAAAGTGGTTATACGTCGGTTGACGTTGATTTACGTAACTTGCCTGAAGGTGTAGCAGGCACAACCCCGCCGCAAAAAGGGTATGATCTGATCTCCAGCATTAACAAAAATGTGCAGGTGAAAACAGAGCAAGCGATTATGGATCAGTTAAGCTGGTTGCATCGCAATCCGGTATCCGGCAGATTACATCCCAATGCCAAAACAGGCTTTGCTGTAGCGATGGAAGTGGATACAGGGAAGGTTGTAGCGGCAGCCAGTATGCCTGATTACGACACCAATGTGTGGAGAACGGGCAGCATCAGTACAGAAGATTACGATAAAATCAAATATATTTATCAGAACGGTACAATCCGGGGATTTCTACCTAGTGATTCCAAAAAAAGAGCTGAATCTGTCGTATTGCTCGGCTCAACGATTAAGCCACTGAGTGTATTGATTGGTTTGAAGGAAGGTTTCTTTACTACTAATTCGGTGTATATCGACCGAGGTTCAACCACGTTTGGTGGAGATAACCGCCGCGTACAGAACTCATCGGGACACGTGTACGGTGCCATGTACCCTCGTGACGCCATTCGTCATTCATCTAACGTATTTATGATTGACGAGATTGGTAAGAAGCTGTACTCGCGATATGGTGCTAAGGGCGTTGACGTGTGGGACAAGTATATGGAGCAGTTTGGTCTTGGTATAAAAACAGGAGTGGACTTGCCGAATGAATGGGCTGGGCGTAAAGAATATGAAAATGAAACGGAAAGCTCCTTGACCAAACTAGCCTATGCTTCCTTTGGACAACAGGGTAAATACACAACCATGCAGCTCGCGCAGTATACCGTGATGCTTGCCAATAAAGGAAAGCGAATGGAACCACAGCTTGTCAAAGAGTTCCGGGATTCCGAAGGTAATGTGGTGGAGAAGGTGAAACCGAAGGTACTCAGCACAGCAGATTTCAATGATGCCTACTGGAATGAAGTACAGCGTGGTATGGCTACCGAGGTTTCTGCCTTTGGCGGTTTCCCTTATGATTTTGCCAGAAAAACTGGTACGTCGACACAGAATATCGGAGGGAAACTGGTGGATAACGGGGTATTTATCGCTTATGCACCCCGTAACAATCCAAAACTGGCTGTTGCGGTCATGATCCCGGAAGGGGGCTTTGGTTCCAACAGTGCGGCTCCGGTTGCACGCGCCATCTTCGATGCTTACGATCAGGAATTCGGTCTCGACGGCGTTCCGAAAAAAAATAAAGATAAAGAAACAGAAACAAGTACACAGTGATGCAGTGATGGAGATCGTGTTCTCCATATGTTTTAAGGCCCCCACAACGGGGCCTTTTTTTGTTGCTTTTTTATGGAACCCAGGCAGTCTTCTTACGTTATATACAGAGGGCTTCTTATTACGAAAATGTAACCAAAATTAGAAAGACGTTACAGTCTGCATTTGCTACACTTAAGAGGTGAGAGTTTGCCATTTTAGTCTGTTGTCTGTTGGGGTCTATTATGACGTTTCAGTATCTATAGATCGTGTGATTTTTAAACTTGTACAAAGAACGGAGAGGGGAGCATATGTTTAATCGACTTAAAAATAAACCGCCGAACGAAGACGAGAGAGCGGTAAATCAATCGACCAGCGCGAGGCTGAATGTGTTTTTTTTCGTGGCATTTGTTATATTTAGCATTCTGATCTTCCGACTGGCGTTTGTGCAGTTTGTCGAAGGGCCTGAACTGACGTACATGGAATCTACGCGTAATACAAAAGATATCCCTCTAGCTCCGGTGCGCGGCCCGATTTATGATGCGACCGGGAAAGTGGCGCTTGCTTATTCGGAGCCGGTACAGTCACTGTATGTGCTGTTATATGAAGATTATCGCAATGATGATCGCAGGCAGGAAGCCGAAGGATTGGCTCGTGAACTTGCGGATATATTCAAACGATTCAATCCGGGAGACGAGAAGCAACCAGATGCAGAGGAGATTATAAAACGGCTGGATCTGGATCACCAAAAAACATTCGGTTATGTTCCAAGACTGGTCAAGTCCGATCTAACGACCCAGGAGATTGCTTTTTTTCTAGAGAAAAAAACGGAGTATCCTGGCGTAATGGTGCTGGAAGAGAATGTACGGAGATATGACCCTGATCGAGTCGCTGTCCAGGTTGTTGGTTACACACGGGAATTCAAGCGAGTACCCACAACACTCAAGCAGTACAAATCGATCATAGAGCAATCTGGGTCTCAGCGTGATCCTGGACTGGTCTACTCTCAGGATGAGAGGGTTGGATTCGATGGGTTGGAGCTGCAATATCAGCAGGAGCTTCGCGGAAGAAGCGGATATCAATCCATTGATATTGACTCTAGGAATTTACCTACAGGCACGATGGAGTTGACTCCACCAGAGAAGGGGTACAGTCTGATCTCCACCATCAACAAGGAGATCCAGCTTGCGGCACAAAAGGCCATTACGGATGAATTACGAAAGCTGCCGAAGGCTATTACAGGCTACGCCGTAGCTATGGAAGTGGATACAGGCAATGTGGTAGCTATGGCAAGTATGCCAGACTATGATCCGAATGACTGGGATTATGACAAAATCAAGTATGTTTTCCGTAACGGGACGACAGAGTCTTTTCCGCCTAACGATAATAAGCCAAGCCGCGCAGAGTCCGTTGTTCTGCTCGGGTCTGTCATTAAACCGCTGAGTGTGCTCATCGGTCTGAAAGAGGGACTGTTCACTGCGGGGAGTACTTATCATGATAAAGGTTACGCTGTATTGGGCAAGGATGGAAGACAAGTAAAGAACTCACATTCGGCCTATAACGGTAATATTACCGCACGGAGAGCGATTGAAAAGTCGTCCAATGCATTTATGATTGATATGGTGGGAAAGCGTTTGCTGAATAAATATGGTGCCACAAAAGCCCTTGCTAAGTGGGACGAATACATGAAGGGTTTTGGTTTGGGTGTCTCGACAGGCATTGATCTGCCCAAAGAATTCCTTGGTCAGTTGGAGTATAAAGCAGACAATAATGAGTCTGCACTGACACGTCTTGCGTTTGCGTCATTTGGTCAGCAAGCCAAATATACGACGATGCAACTTGCCCAGTACACCACTATGCTGGCAAATAAGGGCAAACGAATGGAGCCACACTTGGTGAAAGAAATCAGGGACGCAGATGGCAATGTGGTAAAGAAGTTTGAGCCAAAGGTTCTTAATGAGGTGCAATTTGCGGATGCACACTGGAACGAAGTGCATAAAGGAATGGTCACCAAAGTAAGCTCCTTCGACGGTTTCCCTTATGATTTTGCCAGAAAGACAGGGACATCCGAGCAAGGAACCGGACCGAATAAAAAGGAGAATGGTGTATTTATTGCCTTTGCACCAAGAGACAAACCGAAACTGGCTGTAGCGGTTATCGTGCCGGAAGGCGGTTTTGGATCGGTTAGTGCCTCTCCGATTGCACGCAAAATCTTTGATGCGTACGATGAAGTGTATGGCCTGAACGGCATCTCCAAGGGGAAGAAGCATCAGAAATTAGAACAAGATTAATGATTCAGGGCGTAAAATATGAGGAAGCAACAGCAAGCTTATAAAATTATCGGATAAACGGCTTTAGATTGAACTTTATAAGCAACAGGACAGGCAAGGGAAAATATCCCTTGCCTTTTGTTTTTCCATCGGCTAAAATTTGCACAAGGGAAACATTATTAGACGAGTTTAAAAGTTGGTACCTTGTACAACTTAATTAGTTATGGACAAATATTTTAGGATAGGGAAAGGGGAAGGTTGAATTGTTAATGGTGAAGATGAGGAGCATTCATCGTGGATTCATTACGATGGCTTGTATTGTACTTATTATTGTGCTTACCGCTTGCTCTGGTGCACCGGGAACAGATGCCAACGGCAAAGTGCAGGTCACGGCAACAACGGGCATGATTGCGGATGTAGCACGAGAGGTGGGCGGAGCATATGTTGAGGTTACCGGATTGATGGGACCGGGAGTCGACCCACATCTGTATAAGGCATCCCAAGGGGATATCCGCAAATTGGAGCAAGCCAAGGTCATCTTCTATAACGGCTTGCATCTAGAAGGTAAAATGACAGATATTTTGGAGAAAATGTCCAAAAGTAAGTTGGTCACCGCAGTTGCCGAAAAAATTCCGGTAGAGGAACTGCATTCCGGTCAAGCGACAGGTGGAACAGAGTATGATCCGCATGTATGGTTTAACGTAAATCACTGGATGCGTGCAACGGAAGCCGTGCGTGACACACTGGTGGAAGCCGATCCGGATCACGCGGAACAGTACAAGACGCAGGCAACATCCTATCTGGAGAAGCTAGAGGCGCTGGATACGGAAGTGCGGGAGAAAATCGGGCAGATCCCTAAAGAAAGCCGAGTGCTGGTCACAGCACATGATGCATTTGGTTACTTTGGTCAAGCCTATGGCATTAAAGTGATGGGGCTTCAGGGCATCAGCACGGCAGCAGAATATGGCGCCAAAGATGTAAGTGAACTAAGGGATTTTCTCGTGGAAAATCAGATCAAAGCCGTATTTATCGAATCGAGTGTACCTGCTAAAGCGATGGAAGCGATTATTGCTGGGGCAGCTGAGAAGGGCCATAACGTAAAAATTGGTGGCGAACTGTTCTCTGACGCTATGGGGGCTGAGGGAACCGTAGAGGGCACCTATATCGGAATGGTGCGGCACAATGTCGAAACGATCGTGGCGGCTTTGAAATAAACAATCATCTGAAGAGAGGAGAGCTATGATGATGAAAAATACCAATACAACTAAACAAGCATTAGAAACTATAGATGATAGTCAGCTCGGACAAAAAAAAGCAACGGTCTCTTCGCCTCTTCGTGTAAGGAACCTGGCCGTGGCTTACCACAAAAAGCCGGTACTCAGCAATGTATCCTTTGATGTACCGGAAGGGCAGCTCATCGGCATTCTTGGACCCAATGGTGCAGGCAAATCAACGTTGATCAAAGCGGTTCTGGGACTTGTTCCGAAAATGCAAGGTGACATTGCGATTTTTGGACGATCTTATCGTGAAACCAGACGGCGTATCGGTTATGTACCACAGAGAGAGTCCGTAGATTGGGACTTTCCGACACATGCGCTAGATGTTGTCATGATGGGGCGGTACGGACATCTGGGCTGGTTCCGCCGCCCAGGGAAAAAGGAAAAGGATCTGGCTGCTCATTGTCTGGAGCAGGTTGGTATGGGGGATTACATGTATCGTCAGATCAGCCAGTTATCTGGTGGACAGCAACAGCGCGTATTCCTGGCTAGAGCGCTGGTACAGGATGCGGACTTGTATTTTATGGATGAGCCTTTTGCAGGGGTGGACGCCACGACAGAGAAAGCGATCATTTCGCTGTTAGAGCAATTGAAAAATCAGGGCAAGACTGTGCTTGTGGTTCACCATGACCTGGCAACGGTGGAGGAATACTTCGATCATGTACTGCTGCTCAACGGACGTTTGGTTGCCGCCGGGCCAACAAAAGAAGTATTTGTACCGGACTTATTACAAGAAACCTACGGAGGTCGAATTGCTATGATCGGCAACCGAACGGAGAAAGGCCGGGTGTAGTCATGTGGAATTGGGTTGTTTCTATATTGTCAGACCCGAATACACGCTGGATTTTGCTCGGTTGTCTGTTGCTTGGATTCAGCAGTGGCATTATCGGCTCATTTACCTTTCTACGTCGTCAAAGCCTGATGGGTGATACACTGGCACACGCGGCGCTGCCTGGAATCTGTATTGCGTTTATGTTGACGGAAACCAAATCGATCGGATTGTTCCTGTTCGGCGCACTCATCGCAGGAATTGTGGCGACCTTCGGTATTTCGTGGATAACCCGATTTTCACGGATTAAGCAGGATGCGGCAATGGGCATTGTTTTGACGGTATTTTTCGGTATCGGTGTTGTAATGTTGACACGTATTCAGCACAGTGCCAGTGGAAGCCAGAGCGGGCTTGATAAGTACCTGTTTGGGCAAGCCGCTTCAATGGTGCTTACGGATGTGTATGTGATGGGTGGGGTATGTCTTGTATTACTCATTGCATGCCTTGTCTGGTTCAAGGAATTTAAGCTCGTGAGCTTTGATCCGGGTTTTGCAAGAGGCATGGGATTGCCCGTTGGTGTGCTGGAGCAATTCATTTTACTACTCACGGTTATAGCTGTTGTCGCCGGAATTCAGGCCGTAGGTGTGGTGCTGGTTGCGGCACTGCTGGTGACTCCAGCGGCGGCGGCAAGATGCTGGACCAATTCGCTCGCACTGATGGTGTTGCTGGCTGGATTGTTCGGCGCAGTAAGTGGTGCCGCAGGAACAATCTTCAGCACGTTTGTTCCAAATCTGCCGACTGGACCTGTAACGGTACTTGCAGCTACGGTGCTGTTTGTTGGATCTGCCCTGTTTGCTCCAAGACGTGGGTTGCTTGCGCGCAAGTTACGGAGTGTTCAGGCGAAATCGGCTTATATGCGTGAAGAAAAGGCCGCGTTGCAGGTACATTCTGCACAGCCTAAAACACAGAAGCAGGGGGAGATGTGATGGCCACATTTTGGATTATTCTAACCGCAATACTCGTCTCCTCCGCCTGCGCCATTCTTGGTTGCTTCCTGATTCTGCGGCGCATGGCTCTGGTCGGAGATGCGATCAGTCACGCCGTGCTTCCGGGAATTGCGATAGCGTTTCTGTGGAGCGGCTCCAGAGACTCCCTGTGGATGTTGCTAGGTGCAACCGTGTTTGGGTTGTTGACGGTGTTTTTCATTCAGACTCTTCAAGCGGGAGGACTGTCTTCGGATGCTTCGATTGGTATAGTATTTACAGCACTCTTTGCTGTAGGAGTCATCCTGATCAGCCTGAATGCACAGCATATCGATCTGGATCTGGATTGTGTATTGTTCGGTGAAATTGCCTATGTGCAGTGGGATACGTTAACACTGTGGGGAATGGATGTAGGACCTAGAGCGGTCTGGATGTTGGGCATTACGTTACTTGTTATTCTCGTTGTTGTAGGACTCTTCTACAAGCAGTTCAAATTGTGCGCGTTTGACCCGGCTTTGGCTGCGGCTTGCGGCATTCCGGTGGTCTTATTTCACTATGCGCTCATGGGACTTGTGTCCATGACGTCCGTTGCCTCTTTTGAAAGTGTAGGCTCTATTCTTGTAGTAGGTATGCTGATTGTACCTGCGGCTGCGGCTTATCTGCTCACGGATCAGCTTGGTAAAATGATTCTTTATGCGGTACTGATCGGTGCAGCTTCCTCTGTCGGCGGTTACCTGATGGCGTACGCGATGGATGCTTCCATTGCAGGATGCATGGTGGCTGTGGCTGGTATTTTGTTTGTACTGGCGTTACTTCTGTCACCGAAACACGGCATTGTACTTCGTTATGTTCGCCGTAAATATGTGGCACGTTAAACATGATTTCATAAATTTAGATGACCGTCTGCATCGCAGGCGGTTTTTGGCGTTCCGGTTTTTAGGTTACTTTGTTGCATACGCGTGATCTGTGGTAAAATGTCGTTAGCTGTGACGTCCGGGGCGTCCGCCATTTCGCGGATACCGGGCGATCTTGTTGTTTTAGAGGAGAGAGACATACTGGAGGAGGATTTACAACATGAGTGAACTGAAATATAAACTGCTGGCCCTGGATATGGACGGCACGTTGCTGAATGATAATCATGAAATTACACAGGAGACGGCCAAGTGGATACAGATTGCTATTCGTCGCGGAGTGCATGTGTGCTTGTCTACAGGAAGAGCCGTATACCACGCCATGCCATATGCGGTGCAACTTGGCCTGGAAACACCCATGGTTACGGTCAACGGCAGCGAGGTCTGGAAAGCTCCACATGAGCTTCACCTGCGCCATCTGATGGACCCGGCGTTAATTTGCAAGATGCATGAGATCGGGGAGAAATATAACAGTTGGTACTGGGCATACTCCGTGGAAGAGCTGTTTAACCGTGATCGATGGACGGATAATATTGAAGGATTAGAATGGCTGAAATTCGGATTTACCACCGAGGATGATGAGATTCGTCATCAAATCATGATGGAATTGCAAGAAATGGGTGGTTTGCAAATGACCAATTCCTCTCCTGTAAACATTGAGGTAAACCCGGAGAACGTATCCAAAGCTACCGGTGTAGCTGAAGTATGCCAATTGCTAGGCATCGACATGTCCGAGGTAGTTGCTGTTGGCGACAGTCTGAACGATCTGGCTGTCATTGAAGCTGTCGGTCTGGGTGTTGCGATGGGCAACGCACAGGAGCAAGTGAAACAAGCGGCAGATTTAATTATTGGAAGCAACAATGAGGATGGCATTGCACATCTGATTCGTGAACATATTTTGAAGGGGGAGTAACCTTTGCTCGCAACCGTTGGATGGATTTTAATTGTACTGCTGTTTGCAGTAGGTATGGCAGGTACGGTATATCCGATTCTGCCGGGTGCAATCGCGATTTTCTTCGCGTTTCTGGTCTACGGCTGGTTCTTCAGCTTTGATCCGTTCGGGGTATGGTTCTGGATCATCCAGATTCTAATTGTGGTGGTGCTGTTCGTGGCGGATTATGTGGTGAGTGCTTGGGGAGTCAAAAAGTTCGGCGGTTCCAAGCTGTCTACAACGCTGAGTACCATCGGAGTAATTATTGGCCCGTTTGTGATTCCGGCTTTTGGACT
Source organism: Paenibacillus polysaccharolyticus (assembly GCF_023714295.1). GTDB lineage: Bacteria > Bacillota > Bacilli > Paenibacillales > Paenibacillaceae > Paenibacillus > Paenibacillus polysaccharolyticus_A. The sequence goes on along the minus strand of NZ_JAMAUN010000007.1, from coordinate 252,258 downwards.
TGTACTGGGGCCATTCATCGGTGCTTTTATCGGAGAACTGATCGGCGGTTCCTCGCCTTCCAAAGCATCGAAAGTTGGGTTTGGATCTGTCGTCGGGCTGTTTACCAGCACGGTGATGAAAATTATTTTGCAACTTGTGATGATTGTTCTATTTATAATCTGGGTGGTTCGATTCGCCTAGAATATCAGGTTAGCTAGCTTAGGGCCGGAGAGGTCCGGTGTGGGGGAAAGAAGGGAATCCGTTTTGTCTAAGAAGGAAACATTTATTAAAGGTACGCTCATATTGGCGGCTGCCGCATTGATTGCAAGGGTACTGGGTCTGGTGCAACGTGTGCCGCTGGAGCATATCCTCGGGGATATTGGTAACGCATCGTTCACGATCTCCAATACGGTGTATTTAATGCTGTTAACTGTCGCAACGGCGGGCATACCGAGTACGCTGAGTAAAATGGTCTCGGAACGCTACGCGCTCGGACGCGCGGGCGAAGCGCAGCAGATATACCGTGCAGCCTTGATCTTTGCGGCCGTGGCCGGTGTGGTCATGTCTGTTCTGTTATGGTTCGCAGCTCCATTTTATGCCACCCATATTTCCAAAGTACCGGAATCTGTGAGTGCCATCCGGGCGCTTGCTCCGGCCCTGTTACTCTTCCCGGCGATCGCGATGATGCGTGGTTATTTCCAGGGACGCGGCAATATGACCGCAGGTGGTATCTCGCAGATCGTGGAGCAGTTTGCGCGTGTAGGTGTAGCGATTATTGTGGCCTATGTGATGTTGCAATGGAATTACGATGATCAGACGATTGCAGCCGGGGCATCCTTCGGTGGGGTGTTCGGTAGTATCGGTGCATTTGCGGTGATGCTGTACTTCACATTAAAGCTACGCAAAAGTGACCGTGCGGCACAGCTACATTATGAGCGTGCAGAGCAATTGCCGATGCGCGGAATTTACACTGATATTTTCAAACTTTCAATTCCGATTGTGTTGTCTTCACTTGCTGTTCCGGCAATCAACTTTATCGACTCTTCCCTCGTTGTTCCCCTGCTTAGTGGACGGATCGGTCTGGAAGAAGCTACAGGCGTACTGGCAATCCTGGGTGCCAAAGCCCAGAGTATAGCCGGTATTCCGCCTATTCTTGCCATAGCGCTCAGTCAGTCCCTTGTGCCTGTCATTTCAGCGGCTTTTGCCCGTAAAGATGAGCTACATCTGAAAAATCAGGTAACGCTGGCGCTACGTATTTCCATTCTGACGGGAATGCCGATTGTGATTACCCTGTGTGCGGCGGCTTATTCGGTAAACGGATTGCTCTTCACAACTCCAGATGGCACGCCGATTATTGCATTGCTTACGTTCGGCACTATTTTCCAGATTACAATGATGACAACGAACTCCATGTTGCTCGGGGTTGGGAAACCACGAATCACGATGATTAGTGTAGCGGCAGGAATTATCGTGAAGCTGATTGCGAGTCTTATCCTGGCGCCGATCTTCGGCATTTACGGGATCATCATTGCAACAGCGCTATGTTTCCTCGTCATCACATATCTGAATCTGCGTGTGTTACGTAAAATCGTTGATTTTTCAATTATGGGGGATCGCTGGATTGGATTTATCATTACGGTGTTTCTCGCGGCAGCTGTCGGTTTTGCGGCCAATTGGAGTGGAAACCAGATCTTTGGCGCGTTCCTGCCTGCACGGGTATCTTTTCTGTTAACCTGTATGGTGGTGGGTGTGCTGGTCGTTGTGGTATATCTCGTGTTGATGGTTGTTCTTCGTGTCTTGCGTAAGGACGAGCTGGCTAGTTACCCGCGAATTCTGCAAAAAATTCTCCGTCCGCTTATGCGTCTGCAACGCGGCGCCGGACAACGAGGATAAATTTAGGTAAAAAAGCGCGGTCTGCACTTGTAGCAGACCGCGCTTTTTTATTGTTATTGCATAAGAGGTTGGTTTCCGTGAAGGTGAACGTTATTCCTACTTTGGCCCTACACAGCAGAATCTGCTCGATCTGCTTTAGTGACTTTACGATCCTGTTAAAGCCGTATCGGGACACCGTTTTTTCTCCTGCCAATTAGTGAGTAAGAACTTGTACATCATGAGCGAGTGCTGTTTTTAACATGCCGTACCGGTGCTCATGACTCATCTCAAACAACCAAGGTCTGCGTGGCGCAGTGAGGTATCCGAGGCAATCCCGTGTTTCCAGCCAGTCATGTCTTGTTATCGGTTCATAGGGTGTGTCCTCCCACACGGCGAGCAACTCAGGAGAATATAGACGTTGACCTTCCGGCAGCCATTCCTCATTCAATAAAGCATCCGTGTACAGGGTATGATCTGTTGGCCCTTCATGGTGCTTGGTAAACAGGCCTGGCCAATATTCGGCTCGTGAGCCACGATGAGGTATTGTTCGTGCGAAGTCCAGCACCTGCTGAAGCACTTGCTCTACACCAAATAACAGGGCATACAGCCCTTTGCCGAACTGGATACGTTCATTCAATTTGCCAAAATGCTCAATGACCCGTCCGGTAAGTCCACCTCCTTGTGCAAGAGGGAAAACGATGTGGTTCAGCCCGGCCAGATTGTGCAGATGAAAAGCAGGTTTGGAGAGTACTACTTTTTGAAAATAAGGATGTTGCACCACCCGGCTCTCGATATAGTTCTGCTCATTAATAATTAAGGCCACACTCAGTATGGAACTGCAACGTTCGAGCCAAAATCGCTCCCAGAACGGGGTCATAAACGACGATACATGAAAATGAGACAACAGATGGAAGCAGCTTCGTCCAAGCCGCCGACTGTGGATATACAGCTGCAATTGAGGATAGGCATCCTGAAAAATAAGGGCATTGCACCGCTCCAGCAAGCGATACATATGCTCACGATCCTTCTGATTTTGCAGATTATGCATCAGGTCGCTGTGCAGGTCGGTCATATGATATCCGCCGTTGCGGGATACCATATGTGCCAGGAGCGCCCAATGTAGTTCGGGATACTGCTCGTAGCATTCCAGATAAGCGGCGGTTCGAGTCACATTACTGCGATTCTGCTGTTGCGTTAAAGTTTTGATCTCTTCGAGAATGATGCAATCCTCTTCACACACCAGTGCACGTTGTGCCTGATTGTTGCGTGCAGGAGATGGCTTGCCTGTTGTAGGGATTAACTTCTCCACCTCAGCTTGCAGAGCGGCAGCTGTATCTGCGTTCCAATTCAGGTCACGCAAAGGATGTCTAAGCCTTGCAGACGCATGCCAGGCGGCTTGTTTACCTCGCCATACTTCCAGAGCTGCTCCGGGAATGGAGCGAATGATCTGTACAATGGAGCCTGAATGCTGATTTTCCGAAGAGTCATTTCTGGTGGAAGTCATGAATGGAACATCCTTTCATGAATATCTGTGTTTGATATGCCAGGACTTGTGGTTATTCTAAGTATGCGCTGAACATTTGACTTCCAATCACCAATTTGCTTCACTTAGAGGGAGACAAGGTACAGAAAGGGAGATGTGACAATGGAACAGATTACATCCAAGCCGGAATTTGATGTGGCGATTCAATCTCCACGTTTGACAGTGGCCGTATTTAAGGCAGACTGGTGCGGGGATTGCAAATACATCGATCCGTTTATGCCTGAGGTGGAAACGAAGTATTCACGTGACTTGACCCTGATTGAAGTGGATGTTGATCAGGTGGGTACAGTAAGTCAGGAGCAAAATATTTTGGGTATTCCAAGTTTTGTAGCCTACACGGACGGACGTGAACTGGTGCGCTACGTGAACAAGCTGCGCAAATCGAGAGAAGAGATCGAACAGTTTTTGGATCGCGCGGTTGAGGTCTATAACACCATTCATAAGTAAGGCCTAGGTGCATCGCAGGGAATGAAATCTTCAAGACAGGGTAGACTGTACAATAGGTATGAAATTACAAGGCTGTCGGTTGAGCCGTCTTCAGGCTTAAGACTGCCTTGTTTTTATTTGGCTTGAGGAGAGTGGCTTAAGGCTACCGAGTTTGGTCGTGGTTCACATACATAAAATCGAAATGAAATGACCTGCTGGTCAATTTTTCAACAGACGTTAACATTTTGTCACAAAGCGCGGCGTCAATGATGCTTTTATCCGGTATAATGAATGTAGTTGTGAAATTAGTGTCAAAGTATGTACAAAACAAGTGCCGCAATGAGCATTATTATGGAAACAAGGCAGTAGATAAGGCAATAACATTGCTTAAAGCAACAAAAGAAGACCAGTATTAATGATGAATCAGTATGATTATCAAGCGAAGAAACTTCTTCGCCATCTTAAACCAACAGCGGGTGAGAAAAAATTGAAGCACTTAACATTGTTTAAATGGTTAACCGTATTAACCTGTCTTGTTATGTTCCTGGCTACCTTTGGCGGCGGGATCGTGACGAAAACCGAATCGGGACTTGGCTGCGGAACACAGTGGCCTTTATGTAACGGTAAGCTTGTACCAGCTCATACTGTTGCCTCTCTGATTGAATACTCCCACCGTGCTGTCAGTGCATTGGCAGGGTTGTTGTCCATCGCATCTTTTGTTGCCTTCTTACGTTTTGGCAAGCAGCGTCGTGATTTGCAATTGTTCTCGTTTTTAACTCTTTTATTTGTGATTATTCAGGGAATTATGGGCGCTTTTGCCGTAGTCTTTTCACAATCGTCGGCGGTCATGGCGCTTCACTTTGGGTTTGCGCTCATTGCCTTTGCCAGCTCATTAATGATGGCTCTTGGGATTAGGCAGGAGGCCAGATATGGCGGTTTGGAACGTCTGAACCAGTATCCGCGCGTTAGTAAGGGATTCCGCAATCTGGTTTGGTTTTCAACCATCTATACGTACCTGGTCGTGTATACAGGGGCGTTTGTAAGCCATACCGATTCCGCAGGTGGTTGTTCCGGATTTCCGCTCTGTAACGGGCAGATTGTGCCTGAACTTTCTGGCGGGGTAGCTGTGGCCTTTGCCCATCGTCTGGCAGCTGTGTCACTCGTGGTCGTAATCGCGATCCTAGGACATTTTGCTTACCGTAAACACCCGGACAACCGTGAGCTACGGACACTCGGTGTGTTATCCGTCGTTTTAATTCTGTTGCAAGTGGTTATCGGTATGTTCATGATGTGGACGATTAATCGCCCGGAAGTTTACATGTTTGTGGCGCTTGCACATATGCTGGATATCGCTATACTGTTCGGTATCTTGACCTATATGAGCTTCCTTGTGTACAAGCTGCACCGCCCGGTGAACCGATTCTAAACAGCGTATGTACTTGGTATTTACAAAGAAATTTTAGTTCATTGTCCTGCAAGCTGCGCTGGGCCATGTTGGAAAGTCCACCATCCGGTGATGTAGATCATTGGAGAGGTGGACTTTTGTTTGATGTTAGGGGGAGCAGGGCAACCTAAATCAAGTTGTCTTGATTAACGGAACGACACACAGGTCTTGGTTCATTTTCAGCTGTTCAACAGTTGTGAAAACATATATTTTGCATCATCAGTGGAAAGAGGAGGCCTTCTATGCTACGTACGTTACTGGGAGAAAAGCCACGAGTGAACCAAGGGAAACTTAAGGAAGCCATGGATACCATGGCGTTTACATTAGAGTCTTTTGAAAAACAAATGTATGTGGATCATGATCCAAACCATGATTATCGGAAGTTGTATGTATGGACACAGGGACTAATCTCTTCGTTGGATGAACTGGAGCAGAGTTATTTTGCTGCCGCACATTTTCGTAAAAAAGTAGTTGCAGGTTCAACGCGCGATATGAGTTCTGCTGAGAAATCTGAGTATGCCCGGTACGTTTATTTTTATAAAGATGCCTTTATTCGGTGCTTCGCGATTCTGGACAAATTGGGTACGGTCTTAAATGAAGTTTTCCAACTAAATACATCCAAAACCAAAGTGCATTTCTCTTATTATACCGTTCTGAGGCAATTCGAATATTATCGGGATCATCATGAGTTGGCACAGCAATTAATTAAAATTAAGGAAGCGTACCGAGAACCGATGAGCAGATTGCGAAAGCGACGTAATATGGAGATTCATTACATGAATTCGGAAATGCAGGATGATTTGTGGCAGTTACATCAGACGTTGCGTGGCAAAGTGAAGCTCGAGGATCTGGATCAGCATCTTCTCGAGATGCAGCAAGGTGTAGATATGGTCTGTGAAACACTGAATATGGCCTATCGATACATCAATCGAATCTGGCGTAAACAGATTTTGAAACACTAGGTGAAGCAATGATTTTAAATAATACCATTTGACAAATCGGAATACTTTGATTATACTGAGTTCCAGATCAATACTTACATGGGATCATGTCTTTAATACAGTATTTGATGCAGTTCGGTCATTATACATGACGAACTACATGAAACTATACAATCCTACAACTTTATATTTCTCTTATCGAGAGTGGCGGAGGGACAGGCCCGATGAAGCCCGGCAACCGATCAACGATGATGGCATGAATGCTTCTCATTGTTGATGTTAGGTGCTAATTCCTACAGAATCATGTTGCACATGATTTTGGCAGATGAGAAGGTCATTTCACGTGAAGAGCCATCTTTGTATCTGCAAAGGGCTCTTTTTTTGCGTAGAACGGGGAGTTTTCCCTTCCTTCGGGTAAAGATATATGTAGGTGATGGGGAAGGAGCAGTACTAGTGATTGAATTGGTTGGATTAACCAAAACATATGGCAGACGTACCAAGGCAACGACGGCGTTGTCACACCTTGATCTGAAGATTGAGAAGGGTGAGATTTTCGGCGTGATTGGTCACTCAGGCGCAGGGAAAAGTACATTGATCCGATGTATTAATTTGCTTGAGCGCCCAACGGAGGGTGAGGTTTGGGTTGATGGCGTTAACCTGACCGAACTTAGCAAAAGTGAACTACAGCAGCAACGACGCAAGATCGGTATGATTTTTCAGCATTTTAATCTGTTATCGTCGGCAACGGTTTACGACAATGTGGCTTTCCCGTTAAAACTGGTCAATACACCTAAGGATGCGATTGATCGCAAGGTGAAGGAAATGCTCGCTCTGGTTGGTCTGGAGCAACATAGAAGTAAATATCCGGCTCAGTTGTCCGGTGGACAGAAGCAACGGGTAGGGATAGCGAGAGCTCTGGCAAGTGACCCAAGTGTACTTCTCTGTGATGAGGCAACTTCGGCACTTGATCCGCAAACAACCAATTCGATTCTGAAGTTATTGCTGGATATTAATGAAAAGTATAATCTGACCATTGTGCTGATTACACACGAGATGCATGTCATTCAGAACATCTGCGACCGGGTAGCCGTCATCCATCAAGGCGGCATTGTGGAGCAAGGGCCCGTGACGGAGGTATTCATGAAACCACAACATGCGATCACGCGGGATTTTGTCTCACGTGACAGCGAGGGTGGACTGGCACTGGAGGAAACGGTTATGGCGAATGCCGAAACAGAACTGCCGGCAGGGATATCCTCCAAGTTAGTGAAGGTTTCATTTCTTGGAAATAAAACCTATGAAGCAATTCTGTCGAGAACTGTTCGCAAAACAGGTGTGGATTTTGCTATTCTGCAAGGTACCATCTCTACAATCAAGCAGGTTCCTTATGGTCAACTGACGGTGCGTTTTGAAGGTGACTCCGCTGCGATTGAACAGACCTTGTCTGAACTAACCGCAGAAGGACTTGATGTGGAGGTGCTCCGATAATGGATTTTTCCAAAGTACGCTGGGAAGAGGTCGGTACGGCCTCCATTGAAACATTGCAGATTCTTGCTGTATCCGGTTTATTTACTGTTCTTTTGGGTTTGCCGCTTGGTGTCATTCTGTTTATGACAGGCCGCTCGGCTTCACCTAGTTCAAAACTAACCTACATCATATTGTCTATTATTGTTAATATTTTACGTTCGGTACCTTTCATCATACTAATTGTCGCTCTTATTCCGTTTACGCGTACGCTGGTGGGCACCGCTACAGGTGTGCTTGGTGTCATTCCACCGCTGGTCATCTCGGCTGCTCCGTATTTTGCACGTCTGGTGGAGAATACTTTACGTGAAGTGGACCGCGGCGTCATTGAAGCAGCTCAGGCAATGGGGGCATCTACAGCTCAGATCGTAAGACGGGTGTTGTTACCTGAGGCTTTACCAGGCTTGCTTGCCGGAATTACGATTACCATCGTTACGCTGGTATCCTATACGGCCATGGCGGGCATGGTCGGCGGTGGGGGTCTGGGTACACTGGCCATTAACTATGGATACTATCGATATCAGAATGAGATCATGATTATTTCTGTTGTATCCATGATTATACTGGTTCAGCTTTTGCAGATGATTGGCGATCGTCTGGTCATTTATTTCACCCGGAAATAACAGATAGATGAAAAAATAAAAAGCGAAGGGGTTTTACAGATGAAAAAGTGGTCTATTATTTTACTCAGCTTGATGATGATTGCCGTGCTCGCAGCTTGCGGCAACAACAAGAAATCCGATAGTGGTGCGGATAACGCAGCAGGCGCTCCGCGTACCGTTGAATTGAAAGTCGGCGCTTCACCTACACCACATGCGGAGATTCTGGAAAGCATCAAACCTGAACTTGAAGCGCAAGGCATTCGTTTGCAAGTGGTGACGTTTAACGACTATGTACAGCCTAACCAACAGTTGGCAGATGGCAAACTGGACGCAAACTTCTTCCAGCATCAGCCGTACCTTGATACGGAGAACAAAGAGCGCGGATTCAACCTTGTTGCTGTGACCCCGGTTCACGTTGAACCTTTCGGTGGCTACTCCAAAAAGATTAAATCCCTGGATGAACTGAAAGATGGCGCTAAAGTGGCTATTCCGAACGACCCATCCAATGGTGGACGTGCACTCTTGCTGCTTGCGAAAAAAGGTCTGATTACGCTCAAAGACGATACCAACATCGCATCCACTAAACAGGACATTACATCGAATCCGAAAAACCTGGAAATCATCGAACTGGATGCAGCCATGATGCCTCGTCAGCTGGATGAAGCTGATCTGGTATTTATTAACGCGAACTATGCACTGGAAGCAAACCTCAACCCATCTAAAGATGCGTTGTTGATCGAAGATTTGCAAGGCAACCCATATGCAAACATTCTGGTGTCCCGTGAAGATAACAAAGATGCCGACGCTATCAAAAAACTGGCAGAAGCTCTTCACTCCGAAACGGTGAAAAAATTCATCAAAGAACGTTACCAAGGTGCAGTTGAACCTGCATTTTAAGGTTCTTTGAGAGATCAGCGTAGGTATTGCTGATATGTATTACAACAAAGGCCGCGGCTCTCTAATGTGAGAGCGCGGCCTTTTCTTATTGTTAGTAAACTGCGTTGGTTAACTTGGATTTATGATTATGTATTCTCTGTCTTTGAGTTTTTATCCGAAGTGCGGTAGTACGTTAGTTCATTCTGTTCCGCAGTATGTTGTTGCTCGTGTTCTTCATAGTTATATTCCCGGGTCACCGGATACTGTGTTTCCTCTTGATGGAGTGCATCTCTTTTCTGTTGGTATCTGACCCAGCCAAATAACAATATGAATAAACCCAGACCCCAATACCATCTATGCTTCAAAAATTTCCAAATACTTTCCTCTTCCGCGGTATAAGGAATTCCCCCCAGCACGAGACTGTTCAGGCCAAGACGTGATGTTTGGTCGGTTTTATCATTATAATCTTCATATCTGAATCCTGGATTCACGGTAAGATGCCCAAGTACCGTTTCTTCAAAAGCAGCACTACTTTGCTCCAGATTCGCTTTTTCGGTTACAAGAATCGCCGTGATATAGCCTTCGCGTGTTAAGAGATTAACATTATAATTGACCAAGGCTTGTTCGTAGCTATCTTTAAATCCGAGTGCATAAATCAGTTGATGACTGGAAGGATTATAATCAGGTGCAACCTCCCACCCTGTTACATGGAGTTCGTTTTCTTCTGTTGCATTACGGTTATGTTCAACTTCCCAACGCATACAGTTACTTAATAACTCGTGAGCATCCAATTGATTTGCGTCATCGGCATGAATATGCCCGCTCTGCACGTATTCGAATATGACAGACCATGAACCCATGGGGTCGTTACTGTACAGGCTTCCGATCTCATTCCCGTTCGGCTGATTACCAAGTTCCAGCATGGAGCGTTGTGTATCCGTTTTACCTAGAAATGAGTAGTTTGCTGGAAGCTCAAGTGAGGCTTTGCCATCGAAAGATACGCTATTCGGACCATCCACCCATTCGTATTCATTGGATGATGAGGTAATGTGCTCATTGGTAGCAGAGACGGGTCCGATATCCGCTAATAGTATAGAATACATTAGAACTAATGACACTGTGAGTCTAAATGAACTCAATTTGAACCATTTCTTCATTGAACACGATCCTTTCGAACATGATAATGGCGTTTTTAGATAAGAAACGACGTTAAGACATTATCACAGGTATGTAAGATGATTAAGATAAATTTGGATAATCAGGACTTATTTGTATTAGTTAAATAACTGGAACAGATTGTGAGCACATGTAAGTTGTGAGGCAAGCCCAAATCTTTTATACTGAATGAGTGACTGCTCTTTGAAGAGGGGGATGAACGTGAAGGGAAAGATTGCCCTCATAACGGGAAGTGCCAAAGGTCTTGGTAAAATGACAGCCCTCAGTCTGGCGGATCAGGGATGCCACATTGCCCTTAATTATGTGCATAGCAGAACAGAAGCCGAATCGTTGCAAGCTCAGATTATCGCCAAAGGGGTGCGCTGCATTGCCGTTCAGGCGGATATATCCAAAGTAGAAGAGATGCACACACTCGTTGCAGAGGTACAGACACAGCTGGGTCATGTAGACATTCTGGTGAATAACGCCGGTCCTTTTGTACGAGAGCGTCGGGTGTTCGCAGACTATTCCGAAGCAGAGGTACAGATGTTAGTGCAGGGTAACCTGCTTGGGCCGATGATTCTGGATCAGCTCGTTTTGCCGGAAATGCGCCGTAAGCAGTGGGGACGTATTATTCATTTTGGCTTCAGTCATGCGGGAGAAGCAAGATCCTGGCCTCATCGTGCAGTCTATGCTGCTGCCAAGGTAGGTTTGGTTTCGTTTACGAAAACTCTTGCCGTGGAGGAAGCGCCTTACGGGATTACGGTGAACATGGTATGTCCCGGTGATATTCGGGGTGCGAATAAAGAGAAAACGATTGATGACATTGCAGGGATATCTGATAAGGAAACGCCGAGAGGACGACCTGGCAGTGGAGAGGATATTGCGCGAGTGATCACGTACCTGTGCTTAGATCATTCGGATTTTATAACAGGCAACATTATGGATGTGTCCGGAGGACTTGACCCGATCAGGCCTACAATCTGATGGAATTACAAAAAAAGAGCCTCTCGCTTCTTGCGAAGCGAAAGGCTCTCTGAGGTTTATTTCGTGAAGGATTGATTAGAATACTTGTACAACTTCTTGTACACCCTCAACTTCTTCAAGAAGGGCGCGTTCAATCCCGGCTTTTAAGGTAATAGTGGAGCTTGGGCAACTGCCGCAGGCACCGACCAGTTTCAGCTTAATGATGCCGTCCTCCACGTCGACCAGTTCCACGTCACCGCCATCGCGTTGCAGGAACGGACGAAGTTTATCAAGCACATCAGATACCTCATCATACATGGTGCTTTGTGCGTTTTCGCTCATATTGTTCAACTCCTTTCCTCCCTATATTATATTACAAATGACCATAAATTAAAATGGTCAAACAAAGCAGGTGAACTGAAATGAGACCAATTATTGAATTTTGTGCTAACAATATGCATTTTGGCACGGATGAAGTCATGGATCAGCTGGATGAAAATCCGGACTATGACGTGATTGAATACGGCTGTCTGACCAATTGTGGTCAATGTTATATGACGCCTTTTGCCTTGGTCAATGGTGAAGTTGTCACCACGGATAAAGTAGAAGATCTATATAACGCCATTCTAGCCAAAATTGCCGAAGCGGATGCCTGGGACGCGCTGGATCTCGATTAACTTCAATTAACCGAGATGACGCTTGGACATCCAGAGCACACCGCTTTTCAGAATACGAGGCACTCGTCCCATCATGGACGTTTTGCCCATCAGCCCAAATCCAGCCTTCTTGCCAAGCGCGCCAAGTGTGCCGCGAAGCTTTAAGGGCTGTGGATTGGGCTTTTCGCCTTTCCAGAGGGCATGCTGAATATGAGCGATCTGTTCACCCTGAACCTCCGCAGCCTGACCACTGGGTGCATAAGGTACACTGGCGCAGTCACCTACCACATAAACGTCGGTATACTCCGGAATCTGATAGTACTCGTTCAATACGACACGACCTTGTGGGTCTTTCGTTACATGGAGGTCCTGAACTACTTTTACCGGCTGAATGCCTGCCGTCCATACGACTGCATCGGTCTGAATCTGTTCATCGCGGTTGTAGATCGCGTTAGGCTCGACTCGCGAGATAGCAATATGTCCTCGTGCTTCAACCTGATGTTCGCCGAACCATTCGTGAACATAAGAGGAGAGACGTTGAGGGAATGCGGATAATACACGTTCACCGCGATCCAGAATACTGATATTCAGATCCGGTCTGCTTTCGCGTAATTCGGCAGCCATTTCAACACCACTTAGGCCACCGCCCACAATGTGAACATGCCCATAAGCTTTAACCTCATTTAGACGCAGGTACGTCTCGCGTGTTTTGCTGAAACTTTGAATGGTACAGCTGTATTCTTCGGCACCAGGTGTATTGTGAAAACGATCCGTACAACCTAGTCCAATCACAAGCTTGTCATATTCAAGCGGTTCCTGACCTTCGAATTCAATCTGACGCTGCTCCAGATTAATGGCTGTAACCTCGCCGAAACGGTGTGTTACTTTCTCATTTACCGGAAAATGGATACGCAGGTCGTAATCGGATACCGTTCCTGCTGCGAGTGCGTAATATTCGGTCTTTAATCCTTGAAAGGGGCTGCGATCCACCAGTACAATTTGCGTATCTGACGGGATTTTGCCTTCCAGAAGTTCCTTGATGATCGTGAGGCCGCCATAGCCGCCTCCAAGAATGACGAAATTTTTCATGACTCGGCTTCCTTTCTGCATCAGTCCCATTGCTGGGGCTGTAACCTGCGGAGCAGCTATGTCCTCACATAGCTGCTCCGTGTGTTGTTTTTAGTTTAAAAAATTTGAATAATTCATAGTGAGGAGATGAAAATTTAAAATATATGATCACAGTTAAGCATCACTCTGATCAAACGTCCCCCCTGATTGAAGAAAGTATCGTTCTTTGATGAGTGATGCTTCTGCTGCTGTAGCATTTGCCTAGATCGATGAAAACAATCAGAGCTATTCGTAAACTTGAATTTCATTGTAGAACGTATCACGTTCTACAGGGATGCGGCCTGCACCCTTAATAAGCCATATGAGCTCTTTACGTGTAAGGCCTTCAGGTGTGAGAGCACCTGCGGCATGACTAATCCGTTCGCGAACAATCGTACCATGTGCATCTGAAGCACCGAATCCAAGGGCAACTTGAGCCAGCTGTGGTCCGATGTTAATGAAGTATGCTTTGATATGATCGATGTTATCCAGCATCAGTCGGCTGATCGCTATTGTTTTGAGATCCTCATAAGCCGAGTTACGACGCATAATGCTTGCGTTTTTACTTTTTGGCTGCATGGAGAGCGGAATAAAGACCATGAATCCGTTGGTCTCGTCTTGCAGTTCACGAATCTGCACCATATGATTGACGCGGTCCTCATAGGATTCGATCGATCCATACAACATCGTCGTATGTGTACGCATGCCGAGCTCATGAGCTGTGCGGTGCACCTCAAGATAACGATCCACGTTGGCTTTGTCTACACGCATTTTTTTGCGGTATTCATCCGAGAGAATCTCAGCGCCGCCACCAGTCAATGTTTTCAGACCTGCTTTTTGCAGCTCTTGCAGAACTTCTCTGATACTAAGTCCGCTGATGCGAGTGAAGAAATCAATCTCTGCCGCAGTATATGCTTTCAGCGTAACATCCGGATATTTTTCGTTTAAAGCACGCAGGGAATCAACATAATATTGAAAAGGAACATGGTTGTTGTGTCCACCTACGATATGGAACTCACGCACGCCTGGATGAATATGCTGCTCCACATAGTCGATCATTTCCGGACCGGATAACGTATAAGAGCCTTCCTCACCCTGGTCTTTGCGGAAATTACAAAATGCGCAGCGGGCTTCGCATACGTTGGTGAAATAAAGGCTCATGTTCTCAATAAAATAAACTTTCTTGCCGTTCTTCCGCAGATTGGCCTCATTGGCCAGCTGGCCCAAAGTCAGCAGATCATCTGTTTGATACAGATATACGCCGTCTTCTACGCTCAGCCTTACGCCGTTCTGCACTTTCTCAACGATTTCAGCCATTCTTTTGTCGGTGAACGGTGTTACCAATGTAGACATGCTGTTTCCTCCTGTTCTTTACCGGAATTCGAGTTGTGGTGTGTTGAACCAATAAACAGAAATACATAGCAAAGATGCGGTCAACTGCCGCCTTCCTGTGAAAGACTAACTCTTATTACCCGGTGCAGCGTGTGCTGCAATCGAAAAGTTTATTTTTTCAAAAGGAGTCTAAGTGACTCTATATGCATTGGGGACTGAGAACCAGTCTCGAAATGTGAAAAAAATTACAACTCCATATATGACCAACATCCGAATATCTCATGACAACATATTGAACATTTTCAGAGTGACCACCTATCCATTATAAACCTCGTGCCGCAGGGGTTCAATACACTGGGAAGAAAAAGGAGTTCAGGGGGAACGCGGTAGCGGGCAAACATGACTTGAGCCCCTTGACGGGGTGGAGTATAATTTAAGGAAGAGTGATGAAAAGGAGAGTGACCTGGCATGATTAATATCAGTGAAACGGCTGCTGACCGATTGAAAGAAATGCTTGCACAGCAAGAGACCCCTGGAATGTTCCTGCGTCTTGGCGTAGCACCGGGCGGTTGTACCGGATTTTCGTACGCCATGGGCTTTGATGATAAAGAGTCCGATGAGGATATATATATGGACATTCATGACATGAAAGTCGTTGTGGAGAAAGAAAATGTGAAATATTTGAATGGCCTCGAAATCGATTTTGAAGAATCCGGCATGTCCGGCGGTTTCACCATTCACAACCCGAACGCAGTAGCTACATGCGGCTGCGGCTCATCCTTCCGTACGCGTGAAGAAGCAGGGGTACCGGATAAAGATTGTTAATCTGCGAATAGTAAGGGTTTGAGCGTGTCAATTCATTAAAGCGTTCAAGAAGATACAACGGTCAAGGCACATTTTCGGCGAAAAGGATTCGCTGGAAGTGTGCTTTTTTGTGCTCCGTGTAGTTAGGTTGGATAGGTACTTTAAGCCGCTCTGAAGTGGGGGTGTTGATTACGCATTTGCGATATTGACATTTTGTTCCATGTATAGGTATATTATTTTGTGCAAACGTTTGCAATAATTAAACTTACCATTAACGTATTTGCCGGTTTCATACCCGATAATCGTTGGTGTATAAGAGGTTATTCATTTCTTGAATATGCAAACGTTTGTGCAAAAAGGCGTTATCTTGCTTGGATCGCTCGAAGATTTTTTTAGCAGAGAATCAAAGAATGACAGGATTACTGGAGAGAGGAGGCGCGATAGCAGGCTCATTTTCACATTCAAACAAAAGATTCGTTAGCAAGGTTCTACTGACTTTCAAATGAATTCAAATTCATGGTCCCCACAGGGGCAACAGATAAGGGAGGAAAAACATGAAGCTTGTGCGCAGGCTAGGCGCATTTCTGTTGGCATTATCCATCGTTGTTTCCACACATACCCCAGCAGCTTATGCTGAAATCTCCGCTTCCCATGTGTACCATAACCATATGCCGAATTTCTGGGCTTACTACGATACGGCCAAGTATGCCTCCACACCTGTAGGATCACCCATCCGATACACCTATGACGGGCAAGTCATAGAATTGAAAAAAAATCCTCCAGCAGGTTATCCGTATTTTCTGCCTGGCGGTGCACCGATGCCACATGACGATCTGGTCGCTTATTACACGCATCATGCAAAAACCGGAGCCTATCTCAGTTGGCCATGGCAAGTGGCAGGCGATCTCAAAAATAACCATCCAGCCGCAGGCATGCAGGTAACCATGTCAGGCTCCCTCCTGAACAATGTGGACAGCTTTATGTATACTAATAATGTAAACGGTTACAATAACAAATCTTGGGGTACTCCTTGGAAGGACGCGTACAACAATCTGAAAACGACCCATGGAGAACGTACGATGGATCTCGTTCATTTTACCGGGCACCACTCCATGGGGCCTCTTGCGGGTAATGAATATTTGCTCAAGGACTTGATATACCAAAATGCAGTCATGGCCCAACCCTTTTTCCTCGGAGACAGCTTCAAATCTTCCAAAGGTTTCTTCCCGACCGAGCTTGGCTTCTCGGAACGTATTATTCCCGTGCTGGATCAACTCGGCATTGAGTGGTCTGTGATCGGCAACAACCATTTTTCGCGTACCCTGAAGGACTATCCGTTGTTGAACGATCCAGGCAAGGATACGATGGTATCCCCACCAAATCGAGCCGATCTGCAAAACACCAGTAGTGTTGGTTCGTGGGTGTCTGCACCGATGTTCAACGAAAAACAGGTCGTGTACAACAAATACCCGTTCGCCTCTACACCGCACTGGGTGCGGTATGTGAATCCCGAAACCGGAGCTGAGAAGAAGATTGTTGGCATTCCTGTAGCCCAGGCAGAATCATGGGAAGAAGGCTACCAAGGTTCGGTGAAGGCAGATGCACTCAAACCATTTGAGGGACTAGTGGATCAGAAGCAGTTTTTTGTTATTGCGCATGATGGGGATAATTCTTCAGGGCGTGCAGGTTCTGAGGACACTTGGCGCAATGCAGGCAGTGTGACTTATGCACAACCCGGGGTAAAAGGAGAGAGCATCAACGAGTACTTGCGTACGAATACGCCAAAAGCCGACGATGTGGTACATGTGCAGGATGGCTCGTGGATTGATACGCGTGACTCCTCCTCCGATCCGACATGGTATCACTGGCGTCTACCTTTTGGCATCTGGAAAGGGCAGTTTGATGCGTTCAACAAAGCTACCGGTCTTCAACTGGAGCCCAAAAAGAATCTGGACGGGGTTCAGGAAGGTATGACGGTATCCTTTGAATACGGTTATCACTATCTGGAGCGTAACTTTGCCCTGGAACAGGCAGCGCTCAATTATGCAAAGACAGCCGAACAAATGTGGCTGGATGCCAACCCGAACCATTGGAAGCCTTCTACAGCACTGGATCGGGAGATCACCTACGAAGGCAATCAGCTGAATCCATGGATGATGGCTTACCCAGTCAAGGGAGATCCGGCAAACAATTATAAGGGCGGGGCGAACCCGGCAGAGCTGAGCTGGTATTTCCTTTTGCCGGCGCTGGATTCCGGTTTTGGATACTATGATGAAAATGTGGATGACGGTGTGAAACCGACACTATCCTTTAATCAGTCTCTGTTTTTCTCCAAGCCATACGTTAACGGGCAGCTAGCTAAGGATCGCACAGGCCCGTCAGTCTGGTGGCCGCAGCGTTATCCGTATAATCCAGGCAGTGCCAATGTTAGTAAGGCAGAGGGATGGACGCTTCATTATTTTGACAATACGTTTGGCATCTACACCTACGCTTATGATGTGAGCGGGATTCGTGATATCAAAGTGAAAGTACGGACTCATCGGGATAAGCAGGCGGATGCGAAGGATAACACTTTCCGTGTGTATGATCCGGCAGCGCTCCAAGCCAAGGGTGTGTCCAACATTGATCCTGCAAAAGTGAGCCCATGGCAGGAATATCCGATGACCAAGCGTGATTTGAAGCCGGACATCAACGGGGTGGCTTGGCAACCAAGCAGTACCGACATGTTTAAACGTGTACCGGCTCAAGAAATCGGGGATATGTATTATACCTATTTCAACGATTTCAGGGATCAACTGGTCGACTATTATATCGAGGCTACGGACGGAAACGGCAATGTGACTCGCAGTGAGATTCAGACGGTGTATGTAGGTGCCGGAAAGTATAAGAAGGATGCGTCTGGTAAAGTGGTGGAGGATGCGAGTGGAACGATTCAGGGGACACACCCATTTCTAGTGGTGGATCAAACACCTCCTTCCGCTCCAACTGGATTGAAATCCACGCGTGTTACGGATCGTAGTGTCACTCTTCAATGGACAGCAGCTACGGACAATGTTGGTGTCGATGGATATGATATCTATCGGAATGGCACCAAAGTGGGCAGTTCGCAGACGACAGAGCATACAGATACCGGACTTGAACCTGCCAAAGCCTACACATACAGCATCAAAGCCAGAGATAAGGCCAATAACCTATCTGCTGGCAGTCAAACTTTACAAGTGCAGACACTCGTTGCAGATACTGAGCCACCAACAACACCGACGAACGTTGTAATGTCCAATTCAACTTCGTCATCGGTTACTCTCGGATGGTCAGCAAGTCAGGATAATTACGGAGTTGCGAGATACGATATCTATCGTGATGGCAATAAAGTTGGAGAAGCAACCCAGCTGACGTATACCGATTCTTCTCTCGCTCCTGCAACCAATTATGTATACACCATCAAAGCGGTCGATGCTGCAGGAAATGTCTCGTCAGCCAGTGAGTCAGTCACGGTAAAGACCAAAGAAGGCAATGTGGTCACCATTTATTACAAACAGGGTTACACCAATCCATACATTCATTATCGTTCGACGGGTGGAACCTGGACGACGGCTCCGGGTGTGAAAATGTCGATAGCCGAGATGCCGGGATACATGAAAATGACCGTGAATGTAGGCACAGCTGCCGGACTTGAAGCGGTTTTCAACAATGGTAGCGGTACATGGGACAACAACGGTGGAAAGAACTATCAGTTTCCTTTAGGGGTGAGCACCTATAATGCAGGGGTCATCACTCAAGGTGGGCCACAAGTAGATACGGCTCCGCCTAGCGTACCCACAAATCTGACAGTCACCTCAAAAGCTTCCGATCGTGTATCCCTTGCTTGGAGTCCATCAACAGATAATACAGGTGTAACCGGATACGAAATATTTCGGGATGGCGTCAACATTGGCACAAGCACAACAACTGCGTATACGGATACAGGTTTGAACGCTGCAACAGCTCATGCTTACTATGTTGTAGCTTATGATGCAGCACGGAACAAATCGGCAGTAAGTGCGGAAGTCCGTGTGACGACCGATGCTGCACCAAAGAGCAATAGTGTCACGCTCTACTATAAGCAGGGATACGCTCAGCCTAACATTCATTACCGTCCGGCAGGAGGGACATGGACGACACCTCCAGGTGTTCCAATCCCAGTATCAGACCTGCCAGGGTATAACAAAATTACAATTGATGTAGGTACATCGACCGGACTGGAGGCCGTTTTCAACAACGGAAGTGGTACTTGGGATAACAACGGGGGTCGCAATTATGTATTTCCTCTTGGGGTAAGCACTTATCATGCTGGTGTCATCACATCAGGAGCCCCAGCGGGAGCAACATTTTCAAGTAATGGTGACAGCCCAGTGACATCTTTGCCAGTAGAGTTTATCCATGCTTCCCCTTGGAGATGGGGACGTAGGAGCGCCTAAGTTGATGGTGTGAAGAAGAAAGGAAAGAAAGAAGCCTTGTTTATTGAGAACAAGGCTTCTTACTATGGCATTCAGAATATTGGCAGGAGGATATTCATCTGTTTATTTTTAGTGCAAGGATCAACTGTATTCATTGTTATCTGACGAACTTCATTCCAGCTGCACATCTTTCGTGGATGTATGGTTAAAAGATAAAAGAAAACGTATTGACAAGAAAAGTTGTAACATTTATAGTTACATTATGAATTAGGGAAACAACCTTAACATAATAGTTAGTAAAAAACGATATTGAAGGAGAGATTGACGATGAAAATTGCAATTATTGGTGCAACAGGTAAAGCGGGAAGTACTATTTTGAAAGAAGCGGTAGACCGCGGGCACGAAGTAACAGCGATTGTGCGGAATGCATCCAAATTAGAAGACAAAAGCCTGAATGCATTGGAAAAAGATGTATTTGATCTGACGGCTTCAGATGTTCAGGCCTTTGATGTGGTTGTGAATGCGTTTGGTGCACCAGCAGGCAAAGAAAACCTGCACGTGGAAGCTGGACAAGCCCTGATCAACATTTTGAAAGATGCTCCTAACACTCGTCTGATCGTTGTGGGTGGTGCGGGGAGCTTGTTCACGGACGAGTCCAAAACGCTGCGTGTTGTCGATTCCCCTGGATTCCCTGATGCGTACAAAGCAACAGCATCCAACCAAGGAAAGAATCTGCAAGACTTACAAGCATCTTCCGGCATTCAATGGACATTCCTTAGCCCTGCTGGTTTCTTCAATCCGGAAGGCGTACGTACTGGAAAATACCAGTCCGGCAACGATGTAATTATGGTAAACAGTGAAGGCAACAGCTACATCAGCTATGCCGATTACGCGATTGCCCTTGTGGATGAGATTGAGAATCCGCAACATAAAAATGAACGTTTTACTGTAGTTGGCGAAGCGAAGTAATAATTAGATATGCTTGTAGGATAAACTAAAAACAAACGGACACTTGCTTGGATAAGCGAGTGTCCGTTTTTGTTGATGTAAAATTATTTATGATCTATCAGATGTTATCTATGATTGGGCTCATTATTGACGCTTCGGCATCTTGCTCTCATCCATGTACAGCAGATTCCAGCGATGACCATCCAAATCCGCAAACCCTGCACCATACATCCAACCGTCCGTCTCTCCTGGCTTACCAAAGATGCCTCCTCCGGCACGCTCTACATTCTGAATAAAGGAATCGACTGCTTCTCTGCTATCAGCACCAATGGAGATGATAACCTCTGCACTATGTGAAGTGTCCACAGCTCTGGCTCCGGTAAATTTCTCGAAAGTTGCATAAGGAAAAAGCATAATTGTAGTTTGCCCTATGGAGATCATGGCTCTCTCGCTACCAACGTTCGTCGTTTTAAATCCTATTGTATTAAAAAAAGAAGTTGCCTTTTCTACATCTTTGACCGGCAAGTTAAACCAGATATCTTGTGACATCGTCATGGCCCCCATAGAGAAAGAATTTATCTTATTATACGCTATTATGAAGAGAAGCAATGCAATTCAATGAAGCTGTGTGTTTAGACTGCTATGTATATTGTTACAAAATTGTATTTTTATAAGTATTTCTTTACTTATGTAAGGAACGAGGCGTATAATCCGTTGAGACATCAGAGATTAAATAGAGACTCAGACAGAGAACATAAAGAGAGGTATGTTTCATGAATAGCGGATTAATTAATGCCATTATTGCGTATGTTATGTGGGGAATCCTCCCACTTTATTGGAAGCTGTTTAACAACGTGCCTGCTGGTGAGATTTTGTCACATCGGGTAGTGTGGTCATTTGTATTTATGGGGATTTTAGTCGCTATCCAGCGCCGCTGGAGTGATGTAAAACGAATCTGGACTAGCCGCTCCACTTTACTGTCGCTCACGGCTAGTGGACTGTTGATTGCGATCAACTGGCTGATTTTCATCTGGGCTGTGAACAACGGTCATGTGGTGGAGACTAGTCTTGGTTATTATCTGAACCCTTTGCTGAATGTGCTGCTTGCCGTCGTTTTCCTTCATGAGAAACCGAACCGGGGGCAATGGCTGGCCATTGCTATTGCAGCGCTTGCCGTGCTGATTATTACGATCGACTACGGACGTTTCCCGTGGATCTCCATTTCACTGGCTGCATCCTTTGGTTTATATGGTCTGGCTAAGAAAAAGATCAAGCAAGATGCGTCAGTAGGCTTGCTGTCAGAGACGGCAGTTGTCCTGCCTGTTGCATTAGGCTACTGGATTTATCTTGGCATTGTAGGTAAAACAACGGTTTGGACATTGCCAGCGCCAATGTTCTTTGAATTGTTGCTTTCCGGCGTTGTAACCGCATTGCCGCTATTGTTCTTCGCACGGGCCGCTGCCCGCATGTCGCTGTCCACGCTCGGATTTGTGCAATACATCGGTCCAACGATTATGTTGGTTCTGAGCATATTTGTGTTTAAGGAAACTGTTTCTCCTGTGTTGCTGGTTGGTTTCGCCTTCATTTGGGTGGCACTTATCGTCTATGCTATTGCTTCGATGCGTGCTACAAAACTGGCGAAGTCTGTCCAGGAACAGAAAGCGATCTAATACCAAAAAGTATGTTATAGCATAAAATGTTTGAAAGTTTAGAATTGATCTAGTCTTTCTGATGATTAGCCTTTCCATCCTTAAGGATGAGGAGGGCTTTTTTTTACCAAATTTACAGTCGTAAGGCAACCTGAATGATTCTTTTATTTACAAATTAAGGAACGTATGTTCTAATTGTAAGGAATGAATTTTTGCGGCGGTGGAGGTTAGGGTTGATGAAGCAACAAGGCATTGTATTCGTTGTGAGTGTATCTATTATAAATAAAGGGAACGTGCTGATTGTTAAGGAGAACAAAGCATCTGTTCGATACACATGGAATTACCCCTCAGGCCGAATAGAGTATGGAGAAGATGTAATGGATGCGGCACATCGTGAAGTGAGAGAAGAAACGGGTTATGATGTTAGACTAACTGCTACAACAGGTATTTACAATTTTATAAGCAGTCTTCAGCAACAGGTGGTTTTATTCCATTTTATCGTTGAGATTATAGGCGGTTCTTTGCAACTGGATACTATAGAAATTGCAGACGCGAGGTGGATTACGCCGGAAGACCTGTCTACATCGAATGTGCTGGAATTGCGCGACCGCGAAGTGATGTTGCAGATTACGGATAATATAATTACTAAAAAAGAGTATCCTTTAATGCTTTTCCACAGCAAGCTATAGAAATGGAGAAAGATGTTCATGAAGTCCTCGTATTTGACTCGTGCTTTTTATTATCTGTGGACAACCCAAACAGCAGCAAATGCTGCGGACGTATTGTATATTATGGCCCTTACGGTTATGGTATTGGATCGTACAAATTCGCTTGTGTCTGCGGCACTTTTGCCATTGATCCGCAGTGGGGCTCAGTTGTTGAGTAGTTTAGTTGCACCTCTATTCATTCAGCGTTTTAAGTTGCCCAGTCTACTCTTTTTTTCACAAACCGGGCAGTTCCTGTTGTTCATCTGTCTGGCAGTGTACATACAGCTTAATAGCGTAGAATCCTCATTAGTGCTTGTGTTTTCGCTTATATTTGTGATGTCTTTTCTCGATGGATGGACAACACCAGCTCGAAATGCGCTGATTCCACGACTGGTGACTCATGAACAAGGTCTACTCAAAGCCAATGGACTCATGAGCGTCAGCGATCAAGTTGTACAATTTGCAGGTTGGGGCCTAAGCGGCGTAATTGTTGCATTCATTGGATCAAGTTCAACGTTGTTAATCGCAGCTGTTATTTATGGCTTGGCAGCTGTATTTACACTTGGTGTTAAGGAACCAACGCTTGGAGGTATACCAGAGAAGCGTGTGAATGCAGCAGCAGATATTTCTTCTGATCTGGGCACAAGTAGATGGCACACGTTAACCGAAGGTTGGAAGATGATATGGAAGACACCTCGTCTGCGAGTGCTTACGTTCATGGATATGATCGACATGCTTGGCGGCTCTATTTGGGTAGGTGCTTTCACGCTTGCGTTTGTGCAGGTGGCGCTTGGACAGGGAGAAGAATGGTGGGGCTTCATCAATGCAGCTTATTTTGCTGGAACCATTAGTGGTGGTTTGCTGGTACTTGCTCTAGGCAGAATCATTGGACGTCGATATTTTTCAGTTATGATGATAGGGATGGCAGGGTATGGAATCCTAACTGCCGTTTATGCTTTAAACTCACAGCCTTTTGTTGCGTTGTTCCTGGTCATGTTAATGGGGCCATTTGCTGAGCTTGCTATGATTAACCGACGTACGTTGATTCAAAGTAGTGTGGCTAATCCGATGTTACCCAAGGTTTTATCAGCTCAAGCCTCCATGATGCATCTCATATTTTGCATATCTTTGCTAGGTATGGCTTGGCTAGCTGAAATCATAGGCATCGTGAATCTTTATTTGTTTGCAGCCGTACTGACCATCTTAGCCATTGTTGCGGGTTTGCTGAATTATCGGGCTTTTCAGGATCAGACCGTTCATTACGAACGATGAAAATAATGAATTAGGAGGAGAATGATGATGGTTAATGATGAGTTGCTAGAGCGCAAGCCTGGTCGTTTCGTGCTACCGGGAAACAGGATTCGTTTGATATCTCCGTTTCTTTTTTCAGTAATCATTGGCATGATCTATACGTGGTTAATCGTGAACGAAACGACAAACGGATATCTTGGCACACTATTGCCAAGTACCAGTGGTGCGGATCTTCATCAATATCTTCCCGTTATCCTTCCTTCATTTCTATTCTCATATGTTGTACAGAGAAAACACATGATCCTGATCGAAAATATATCGTTTAGCTGTATTCAAGCGATGATTGCTATCCTCAGTCTTTTTGTATCTCTTATAGCTGTTATGGTGTTCATGTAAGTTCGAGCAGGATCATTTGAACTTGCCCCTCGAAACGCTCAACCGTAGATATCTCCAAGCACCCAGTCAATAGGGTGCAATAACGCTCTTCAACGTCCAAAGGCACCATCCGTAAGGGTGAGCACCTTTTATAAATGTTTCTACATACTCCCGTGAAAAGTCGAAGCACGTTTTAGAAGCCCTCCCTTAAGGAGCAGCGCGTAGTGGAGGGGGCGGGAGCGATTCTGTAGAAGCGGAGCGTTCGCGTTTGTCATCGGATTTTCTCCTATGAGGGGAATTCAAAAAAATAAATCCGAGGACAACCAGCGATCGAAAGAACGCCCCGCCCCCGGAACGTCCACCCGCAGCTCTCATCTCAATGAGTTTGCTCTTTTCCATTTACTCCCGTGAAAAGTCGAAGCACGTTTTAGAAGCCCTCCCTTAAGGAGCAGCGCGTAGTGGAGGGGGCGGGAGCGATTCTGTAGAAGCGAAGCGTTCGCGTTTGTCATCGGATTTTCCCCTATGAGGGGAATTCAAAAAAGAAATCCGAGGACAACCAGCGATCGAAAGAACGCCCCGTCCCCGAAACGTCCACCCGCATCTCTCATCTCAATGAGTTTGCTCTTTTCCATTTACTCCCGTGAAAAGTCGAAGCACGTTTTAGAAGCCCTCCCTTAAGGAGCAGCGCGTAGTGGAGGGGACGGGAGCGATTCTGTAGAAGCGGAGCGTGCGCGTTTGTCATCGGATTTTCCCCTATGAGGGGAATTCAAAAAAGAAATCCGAGGACAACCAGCGATCGCAAGAACGTCCCGCCCCCGAAACGTCCACCCGCAGCTCCCGCCCGGGCATAAGGCTTCTAACTCCCGTGTTTAGTCAATGAACCCTTCCAGGATAGCCGTTGGCATCATATTCGACTGCCAAGCGCCTTTGCCGTATCCACCGTTATAACCTGGAGTAGCTTGTGGCTCCCAGTAGAATACACCTTTTCCTTTGCCACTCGGCAAATTGCGGATCTGATTTTTCATCGCTGCGACAAAGTTTTTTCCTGCCGACGGCTGATTGTTGTCCATGCCAATTTCGGAGATGATAATTTCTTTGCCATACCGATTTATCATATCTTTTGCATTGTTCACCGTGTTCGTCACGGCAGTATTCCAGCCGGAAGCAGAAGGGTAAAGAGACATTGCAATCATGTCAAAGTTAGCCCCGTTGCTAATTAGCCCACCGATATTCCAGACAAAGAGGGCGTTATCGTCTCCGTTTGCAAGATGTACAATGGTTTTAGTACCGCTGCTTATGGATTTTACAGCATTATGTCCCGTGTTCACGAGCCAAGCATAATTTTTCATATTGACCGAAGCTTTGCCATCATCCCACAACATACCGTTGCTCGTTTCGTTACCGATCTGTACCCAGTCTGGAGTGACCCCTTTGCTTTGCATAGTCGTCATAACGTCACGGGTATAGCTCCAGACAACATCCATCAACTGCTGGAAACTATAGTTTTTCCATGCGGCCGGTTTAGTTTGTTTACCCGGGTCTGCCCAGGAATCGCTGTAATGCAGTGTCAACATGACACTCATACCTGCATTTTTAGCACGTTGTGCGAGAGCGGCAGCGCGGTCTTTATTCATGTAACCGTTACCATAATCATTCGAAGGATTAACGAAAACACGGATGCGGACAGAGTTAATCTGATAATCCTTTTTCAAAATATCAATAATGTCGCGTTGTACTCCGTTTTTATCTTTCCACTTGTACCCTTGAGCTTCCATGCCCGGAACCCAACTGATATCAGCTCCTTTGGCAAAACTAGGTGCGGCGCTGGCGTGCTGGCCTGCTGGTAGCAGGATCGAAGTGAATAATAAAACAAAAGCTAGCAGAATGCTTGTTTTGAAACCCCTTACATTTCTAAACATGACAACATGCCTCCTCGGTTATAAGTTGAGATGCATCCTCATTATAGCCTTCCGAAATCATGCTTCTAAAGGGTCCGTTTCCAATATTTTGGTTGTTTTCTCAACTTCTCATACTTTTTCATGCGTTACGTTTATATGTATTATAAAAAAGACAAAACAAAAAGCCGTCCGAAGACGGCTTTTCTACCCGTGGCGCTTTTTAAAACATTGATCCGTATCCCGCGCCTCCATTACCATCCCATTTATTTGGAAGTAGTGGATCGGGTAAGGGACACGTTCAACATGTGATTAGAAATGTTGACGCACCTCCTTTCCTTGTGGCAAGAGTATACAACACTCTGTTTCAGAAAGCTAGTCTTTTTTCATATATACGCAAAATTATTTTTCGGTTTGAAACATCGTCGTTTCCCGAGCATAATGGCTCTTCGTTCCATTATCATTGCGAATCCGTACACTGTCATCACTGATTTTCTCCACAATGCCGCGACCGACTTCACAATATACACCTGCCGGATCTTCCTGCCATGCGGTAACTACACATTGGGAAAGGGCAGCAGTGAAAAACTCGATGTTTTTTTGTAACGTTCTAGGTTTGTTCGATTTCATGAGATACTCCTTTGAAATAACGTAAATTTGGGATAATAACGACAGCCGATCAAATCACACTGTAGTTCACTTTACCTTGTCTATTGTGCTTTGTAAAGGGATGGAAAAAGTTGCGGTCATGAGTTATCATTTACATAAATTTAACACTGCGTTAACATTCCGATGACGCTAGGAGCCGATTACGAATAGTACAATTATAGTAGAAGTTCGAATAAGAATTAACATGCATCACATTCGGAGGCCATACATGCATAAAGATCTCAAAACAGGAAACTATGTCAATCGTGATTTGAGCTGGGTTGAATTTAACAGACGTGTGCTTCAAGAGGCTCAGGACCCTACGACGCCTATGCTGGAACGGATGAGGTTCCTCGGTATTGTTGCCAGCAATCTGGATGAGTTTGTCAGTGTCCGACTTGCAGAAACCAAGGAGAAGATTAAGGCAGGATTCACACAAAAAGACTTCACAGGTTATACCCCTTCGGGACTATACCGCAGATTGATTAAACGAACCGGGGCTATGGTCGCGGAGCAATATAAAACGTATAGAGAGCTTACTCGTCTTCTCGCCAAGAAGGGTGTGCACATTCAGGATTACGTGGACCTTAACGTGACACAGCAGCGTGCAATGGACCAATATTATCATGATATTATTTTTCCGGTGCTTACGCCCATGGCCATTGACCAGAGCCGACCGTTTCCACTGGTGCATAACAAGTCGGTGTATCTGTCGGTCATGCTGCAAAAAGAAGATGAACAAAATGACGAGCCATTTATGGCGATCGTACAAGTACCTTCCAATCTTCCTCGAATCGTGAAGGTGCCTTTACGGGCCAATAGCAAAAAGAAATCCTTCATTCTTATCGAAGACCTGATTAAACATCATATTCATACCCTGTTCAGCGGATACATCTCGTTAGCTGTACAAGAATTCCGAGTGACTCGTAATGCGGATCTCTCTATTAATGAAGAGGAAGCGGAAGACTTGTTGGAAGCGATCGAAAAGGAGCTACGCCGCAGACGTCGCGGAGCACCTGTCAGGCTGGAAGTGTGCAAGGATTTTCGCAGTGACGCTCTGCAGGAACTGCAAGAAGAATTTGAAATACAGGACCCCATCTTTGAAATTGATGGACCACTTGATCTTAGTTTTCTGGCAGGATTCGTGGACAGTCTTGAGGGCTTCTCCCATTTAAAATACGCTCCGGTAAAACCTGTTTATCCGCCTGAGTTTTTGCCAAGAGAGAGTCATTTTGAGTTGCTTCGCAGACAGGATGTACTGGTCCATCATCCGTACGAATCGTTTGAACCGGTGACGGATTTTATTTTGGAAGCTTCGGAAGATCCGCAGGTTCTGGCCATCAAAATGACACTTTACCGGGTAAATGGTGATTCACGTCTCATTCCTGCGCTTGCACTCGCCGCAGAGAGCGGTAAACAAGTCACCGTCGTTGTGGAACTGAAAGCCAGGTTTGATGAGGAACGGAATATTGCATGGGCTCGTAAGTTGGAAAAGGCAGGCTGCCATGTCGTCTATGGTCTGGTGGGCCTGAAAACACATGCAAAAATCATCCTCGTTGTACGCAGGGAGCAACAAGGGTTGCGGCGTTACGTTCACGTCGGTACGGGGAACTACAACGAGAGCACGGCCAAAGTGTATACGGATGTAGGTTTGTTTACCTCTAACCCGATCATTGGTGAGGATGCATCCGAACTGTTTAATGAAATTACCGGTTATTCCGGTCCAAAGGCATTACAAGCATTCCGCGTTGCGCCAGATGGCATGAAGGATGAGTTGTTCACTTTGATTCGCAGAGAGACAGAACATGCATTGAAGGGGAAACGTTCTCGAATCATTGCCAAGATCAACTCTTTATCTCATCAGGAAATGATCGATCAATTATATGTTGCCTCACAAGCAGGGGTGCAGATTGATCTGATTGTTCGCGGTGTATGCTGTTTGCGTCCCGGGGTAGAAGGACTTAGTGAGAATATTCGCGTTATTAGCATTGTAGACCGTTTTCTGGAACATTCGCGGTTGTTCTACTTCGAAAATGGTGGGAATCCGGACGTTTTCATTTCCAGTGCAGACTGGATGTCAAGGAACTTAAATCGGCGGATTGAGCTGATGTGTCCTGTATTTGATCCTTCATTGAAAAAAATGCTGGTGGATATCCTCAATCTGTCGTTGAATGACAATGTGAAGGCTAGAGAACTTATGCCAAACGGCAATTATGTATTTATACAAAATGAAAAGCCCCCGCTGAGAAGTCAGACGGAGGCCATGGGCATTATCCCTTGGAAGCCTGCTGAATGGAGTGTTTTAACGTAACTCCCCAAGCTTCCTGCAGATCTTTGACGGCATCTTCCAGGCCGTTCAGTTCAAGTAAAGGCTCGTCTGTACAGGTCAATGTGACCTGCAGCGAGTCTTTTTCTTTGACCGCGTGAATGGCGGCAATGCTTTCTGCACGATTAATCGCTTCGGCCGCACGCAGTAACGATCCGATTCGGTGAGCATGCTGTGTATCCGAATCTTTTAGAATATCCTCATGCTTCTGCAGCAGTTGAGGCGTTCTTTTTTTCGGATGATAGTCGGCTGCAATGGCACTAAGAATCGTTTCCCTGTGGGAAAGACCGTAGATGCTTGCATTCATTATCCAGTAAGCCGAGTGTTGCGTGTACCGGAAATAGTTAATCTGTTTGCCGGCCATATGAAGCATGGAGGATGCATACAAAATTCGCTCATCAGAGGCGTCAGGAGGAGTCTCTTGCAAAGCGGTGTACAAGGTAACCGCATCCTGATGAATCCGGTTCAGACGTTTCTCCGGAATCGGCGGGCCGTAATGAAGGAAATTGCGGATGCTATCCTTCAATGCGTCAGGAGCGGATGGTTGACCAGCGGCGAGATAGTCTTTCAAGAGGCCATCACGGAGTCCTGCTCCGCTTACCACATAACGATCTCCCTGGATGATACGGAAGATGGTGCGCAAGATCAGTACGCCAGGTACGATAATATCAGCCCGATCCTTGGCAAGACCCGGCACCTTTTTGCGCTGGGCAGAAGTAAGATAGGGTAAGGAGTGGGCGATATTTTCCATCGCTTCCTCTCCGATTTCATAATGATGCGTTACTGGCAGAGAATATTGCGTCCGCTTCTGTTCTACTTTTGCGAGTGTACGCATCGTTCCGCCCAGTCCAATGAGCGGCAAACCGGGATGTTCCCGAATCCAAGCCTGCCCCTGTAGTGCCTCGATAACTTCATTGCACAGTGATTGTTCATTGGCCTCGGCCCACTGATCCTCGCCTCCGTAACGGGCATGTGAATTCACAGCACCGATTGGCAGAGAGACACTGTGCAATCTTTCGCGATTGCGGAATACGGTAATCTCCGTACTGCCGCCCCCGATATCAACGACAAAACCGTCAGCCAGGTCAATCGATTGTATTACGCCCAAAAATCCGTAATAGGCCTCACGATCTCCGGAGACACATTCAATCGTAAGTCCAGTCTCACTTTCCAACCATGCAATAATCTGTGCGGCGTTGGTCGCATTGCGAATTGCGGCGGTTGCTGCCGCCCGAACCAGTTCAGTCCGATAAGACTCACAGGTGGCTTTAAATTGCCGTAGGACGGTTATGGCAGTTGATAAGGAAGATCTTTGGATACTGCCGTCCGATTCCACAACCCCGCTTAGCCGGGCAGCATACTTGTCTTCATGAATAATGCGATAAGCTCCTTCTTCGTTTAATTCATAAATCACTAGACGAATCGAGTTTGAGCCAATATCAACAATTCCAAGTGTTTTATTATTTCGTGTCATAAGCATCTCCTTCTACAAAGATCAGTTACCCATAATGTAACAGGGTAGCCAGCGCTTCCGGTGAGCCTGGAGGCGTGGCAGAGAAGGGCGTGGTGAACATCACAACGATGATAAAGACGATGAAGCAGGCAAATAAAATGCAACTGAGAGCAAAGCCACGATTGCGTTTTTTGATAAACAGACGTATCCCGATGACAAAAAGCAGTACCGTTACCGCGACCAGTACAATGGACATTGCAAAATAGGCTACACCATAAAGTGATTTGAAAAATGCTTCCATGTCTTCTGACGCTCCCTTAGATCCTCATTTTTAGCCAAAACAAAGTCATTCTTTAGTAGCATACGACAGATTGAACCGTTTGAAAAGTAAACCGGCATTTGTCCTGGAATCCGCGTAACACAGCAGGACATGTTCCACAGAAAAGGGGCCTTAGCCTTGGACAATCATCCAAGAAAACAATCCTTGGTGTGAGTATGTATAAAGAAGGATCATGGTTTGGAGAGAGGAGATTGACCTATGGCGAGACAGTTAGCAAGCAAATGGCGGAAGACCGCTGCGTTAATGAAATATCCGGTAGCTGCTGCTCATATCCCGCAAACAAAAGTATTTAATTCAAGTAACCTGCTATATATGCTGCAACGTTATGGAATGGTATATATTAAACCCGTTGTTGGCGGCGGAGGGTACGGCGTGATCCGGGTATCCAGCAACGGTGGAGCTTTTAGATATACACATATGAAAGTTACTCGTTCTTTTGCAAGCTTTACAAAGTTGTACCGCTCCCTTGTACGGGTAAAGGCCAAACGAAGATATATCATACAGCAAGGCATCCATCTCGCAACCATTCATGGAAGACCCGTGGATTACAGAGTTAAGGTAGTAAAGACGGAACAGGGCTGGGTATTCCGTTCATTGGTTGGAAGGCTTGCTCGTCCGGGACTGTGTGTAACAAATCTGAGCAAAGGGGGGACGATGCTGTCCGGCAAAAAAGCACTCGCCGTATCACTGCCCCACATCGGTAATCGATACAAACGGCAGGAGATGCGTTCACTAACATTAACTTGCACACATATCATGGAAAGTCAGTTCCCTGGCATAGGTCAGCTGGGATTCGATTATGGATTGGATCACTCCGGTAGAATATGGATTTTGGAAGTGAATACCAGACCTCAATGAAAATTATTGGAAATGTTAAAGAAAACGGAAGAAAAACCGATAGTATATACAAGAGAAATCGGTTGAAAAGTGTTTGAAAATTTTCAGTATTGGGTAATACATTCGGAGCATTGATGGAAACTATGAAAATAGTTCCAAATTTTCTTTTAATCCTGAATTGTGTAGAGATGCTATCCATCCTGTGTATAAATAATGTCCACATTATCCACTGATATATATTCTATGTTTTTTCCAATTATCAACAAACTATACACAGGATTTCCACACGTTGTTGTGGATAACAAGAACGCTTGTTCTCTTATCCGATCTCTGATATGATAGTTATGAGGAAAATAAAGGAAAGGTTGTGGCGGGAAATGGCTATGTTATCCGATGAGATGTTGTTGGATTCCTACCATAAGGCGATCGAACTGGATCTCGAAAGAGATTTTATCGCTCTGCTATTGGCAGAAATCCATAAGCGCAAACTGGGTACCGACGTATCTGCCATTCTTCACTAGAGATCCTCATTGCAGGCAATGTTACAGGTTTCCGGACGAGTCCCATAAAGAGACAGGCAGCAGCATGCTGGTCTGACAATGGTGACAATACATCAAGTGATTGCAAACGCTCTCGGTTTCGTCTGCCGTGTCAGAGGAAGCTTGACGTTCGTAGGGGCTGTATGGTCCGGTGTAGTCGTCTAATTTGCCGCATTCTGACAGTCCCTGAAGGCAGTGGGGACAAGCCTGCTCCGGTACAACCAGACCGTTACACAGCGGGCATATATAAGACAAGGGTATCCCTCCTGATCATGAGATTTCTCAGGAGTAAGATACCCTTTTTTGTACCATATTATGTGATTTCTCTCAATTAGCGTTTCATATTACTGCTATGTCCAGGAGACAATTTAGCATCCGGATCAAAATATACTTTCGCATTATTTACTGCAGTTGGGGCTTCGCCGAAGCCAACAGCAATCAATTTCAGCTTGCCGGGATACGTCGTAATATCGCCAGCAGCAAAAATACCTGGAATAGATGTTTCCATGCGTGAGTCGACAACGATGGAATTGCTATCAATTTCGATACCCCATTCAGCAATTGGACCGAGGGACGATACGAAACCAAAGTTAACAATCACATCATCTACTTCAATTTCCTGTGTTTCTTTCGTTTTAACATGAGCTAGAGTAACTTTGGTAATGGTGTCGTCTCCGTGAAGTTCCGTAATTTCAGTCGGTGTCATCACGTTGACTTTGGAGTTCATTAGATTTTCCACACTGTGCTCATGTGCACGGAATTTGTCCCGGCGGTGAATCAGAGTAACTTGTTCAGCAATCGGCTCAAGCATCAGAGCCCAGTCTACAGCAGAATCTCCGCCGCCGCTAATCAAAACTTTTTTACCGGCAAAAGCGTTTAAATCACTGATGAAGTAATGCAGGTTGGTTTTCTCAAACTTCGCTGCACCTTCAAGTTCAAGCCGACGAGGTTCAAATGCACCAACACCAGCCGTGATGATCACCGCTTTGGCATGATATTCATTCTCATCTGTTTTTACGATGAAATGCTGTTCTTCTTTTTTCTCCACGGACACCACTTTTTCTTCCAAGCGAATGTTCGGGTTAAAGTGGTTCATCTGCTCGATCAAGTTATTCACAAGTTCTTGAGCAGTAACCTTTGGAAAACCGGCTACATCATAAATGTATTTTTCCGGGTAGAGGGCAGCCAGCTGTCCGCCAAGCTGTGGCATGCTTTCAACCAGTGTAACGGAAGCTTGACGCATACCTCCATAAAATGCAGCGAACAGGCCCGCAGGACCACCGCCGATAATAAGTAAATCGGTCATTTCATGACCGGACGTCTGTGCAGTCAACAATCAACAACACCTTTCTTATTTTAATAGGTAGAGAACAGTGATTATTTTCGCAAATTATGTCACATCATCTGCATGGATGCCAAACTGTCTTTCCTATTATAAACGGTGTAATCTGGGTTGCAAAGTTAGCTGGGTCACTAATCTGAGAATAAATGATGAAGTTCTGGTGAGAATAGGATGAAATTGGAAATGAAAGGCTATGAAAAATAACAAAAAAAACCTTGATCTTTACGAGAAATACAGATATCCTTGACCTGTACTATGTGTTTTTTTGTCAAAATTAGAGTCATAATATCAGGTTAAGAAACAACCTCGTTTTGTGGAAACTTGTGGTTAATTTCACAACTATAATCGTCGATATTATACGTACAGAAGTTAATATACACTTACGAATTTTACATTTGTCGTCATATTGGATAAGACCTGAGCAATACTTGTAAGTAAGAGCATTTTGCATTCCACCTCAATTATCAGGAAGGATGCGAGCGAAACCGGAAGGAGTACAGATATGAGCAGCATTCCCAAAATCGTCATTCTCGGAGCGGGATATGGCGGAATTCTGACAGCGCAGCGGCTGCAGAAGGAACTCAACTATAATGAAGCTGACGTCACATTGGTGAATCGGCATGATTATCACTATATTACAACCCATCTACATATGCCGGCAGCCGGCACGGATAAAATAGAGCATGCGAGAGTTTCTATTTCCAAACTGATCGATGAATTCAAGATTGATCTGGTAAAATCATCCGTGAAGGAGATTCGTCTTCAGGATCGTAAAGTCATTTTGGAGGATGGGACATTGTCCTATGATTACCTGATTATTGGGCTAGGCGGAGAACCCGAAACCTTTGGTATACCGGGTATGCTGGACCATGCGATGACCATTCGTAGCATCAACTCTGTGAGGCTGATTCGGGAACATATCGAATATCAATTCGCAATGTACAAAAACGATAATAAGCGAAACCGTATTCGGTTCGTTGTAGGGGGAGCAGGTTTTAGCGGCGTGGAATTTGTCGCAGAACTTGCAGATCGTATCCCGCAGCTGTGTAAAGAATTTGACGTGGACCCGAAGCATGTACACATCTATAATGTTGAGGCCGCACCTTCGGCATTGCCGGGGTTCGATCCGGAACTTGTGGAGCATGCGATGAACGTACTGAAGAAAAAAGGTGTTACGTTTAAAATTGGTGTTCCCATTAAGCAATGTCTTCCTGATGGCGTCATCGTTGGTGAAGGCGAGAAGATCGACGCAGCCACTGTCGTATGGACAGGAGGCATTCGGGGGAATTCCTTACTTGAACAGGCGGGGCTTGAAGTGATGCGTGGTCGTGTGAAGGTAGATGAGTATTTGCGTGCTCCTGGGCACGAGCATGTGTATGTGATCGGGGACAACTCCCTTGTGTTTAACAAGGAGGGCAGACCGTATCCGCCAACAGCACAGATTGCGATGCAGCAAGGTGTGAACTGTGCAAAGAATATTGTCGCAGCCATTCGCAACAAGCAGCCTCAGCCTTTTGAATTCACTAACAAAGGTACCGTTGCCTCGTTGGGTAAAGGGGAAGCGATTGCTGTCGTTGGGGATAAGAAATACAAGGGCTGGAAGGCAGCTCAATTGAAAAAATTAGTAGATATGCGCTATTTGTTTATCATCGGAGGTATTCCGCTGGTCCTGAGGAAAGGACGGTTTTTCGGATGAGACATTGCAGTGTACAGGTTCGAGGTCTGTTAACCCGTGATGAACTGGATCGTTACAACGATTTGATGCAGGTCGGCGGGTATCTGGAGGATCAGAATCAATATGACCTGGCCTACATCGTTCAGAAAGAAGTAGATATTCTCATCCTGCCGGCGATTGAACGACTGAAGGAAAAAAGTCGTGACCGTGACCGTGCAACTGCTGAGTTTCTTGAGTCTCTGAAAGCGGTTGATGAAGGGGAGCAGGATTAAGACCTCAGTTAGTTGAAAAGAAGAGTTTACACTCGCACACTTCGATGACAGAATAACCTTTCAATCGCTGTTATCCCCAAATTTTTTGATTCCCTTTTCAAAGGGTAAAATTCGGTGATAAAGGCGAGCGCTTCGCTTTTCCAGGTTTTTTCTGTCCTCTCCGTTTTTTGTGTAAACAATGAGTTCAACTAAAACAAATCTAAATCAAGCTTGAAGTGAAGTAATATTGGAAAAATAAAAAGCACCCGCGGAGTAATACATCTGGCGGTGCTTTTTATGCTGTATTGAAATTCAAAAAAACGTCCAGGCTGTCTCAATAAAAGACAAGCTGGACGATGAACCTTTTATGCAAGAAACAAATTACAGTTTCAGCATCTCTTCCAGTGTGCTTTCGTTCAACAAGCTTCCTACATAGAAGGAGCCAAATTCACCGTAGCGTGCACTTACTTCATCAAAGCGCATCTCGTACACGAGTTTTTTGAATTGAAGCGCATCATCAGCGAACAGCGTAACGCCCCATTCCCAATCGTCAAATCCGACAGAGCCCGTGATGATCTGTTTCACTTTACCCGCATAACTGCGGCCGATCATGCCGTGACTGCGCATCATGGTACGGCGCTCGTCCATGGACAACATGTACCAGTTGTCGTTCAACTCACGCTTTTTGTTCATTGGGTAGAAACAAATGTATTGGCGTTGTGGTAAAACCGGTTTAAGACGGGCAATAATCTCCGGATTTTGCATCGGATCTTCGCCCTCTTTGCCAAGATAGTTGCTCAGTTCAACTACACTGACATATGAATAAGCTTTAGTCGTGTATTTGGCAAACGTTGTTTTGTTGAAGGCGTTTTCTACTGCCTTCAGATCTTCCAGCGTTTCGCGCAGATGCATCATCACAAAGTCAGCTTTCTGACCTACGACTGTATAAACTACAGTGCTGCCTTGGGAAGCCTCCTCGACTTTTTTCCAATCATTCCAAAACTCTTGAAGCTCGTCCAGGGCAACAGCACGCTCTTCATCGTCGGCTGCTTTCCAAGCGGTCCAGTTCATCGAGCGAAAATCATGCAGGGCATACCAGCCCTCCAGGGTTGATGCGGCTTCGTTCATGGATATTGTTCCTCCTGCGGATTATATTTCCAAATCCCGGTAAGGGATGGTTTAGTGCTTTATCGTTATATTGTATCCCAATATGAAGCAGGAGGGCAAATGATCTTCTCGTGGAAATCGGTAGATTTGTCCAGAAAGTTCGTTGCTTCGCCACATTTTTTGCGGTAAACTTACTACTATCCAGAAGGGAAAACCGAAAGTGTGAAAGAAGAGGTGAACGTCAGCCGATGCAGTTTATACCTGTGCTTGTATTAATGGTATTATTTTTTGTGATGATGTTTGGTATCGGTTTCATTTTGAATATGCTTATGAAGACCACCTGGTTTCCTTCCTATCTGTTCGTCATCGTTATTTTGCCTGTGGTGGTATATTCCTTATGGGATCATTCATCTACGCTCGTGTCACATCTTGGATCGTTCCAGTTGGTCGATTATATGACAGGGGTTGCAGGCCTCGCGGGTGCGATAATCAGCGGATGGACGATTCAGAAACTGCGTTTAGGCGGATATCGGATGTTCTGATGACTGGAAAGTGAAGGCATCTGCCGCAATAACTTGAAAAAAGTCTTTATCTTTGACGCAAACGCTTACGCGTGCAAAGGGAAGGCTTTTTTGTTGTGACGAACGGGGTACGGGAATGTTTGTATGCTTTTTTTCATAAGCATAAGATGAATAGATATAAACTATTTTCGCTTGTAATCTCGCTCTGTAGCTTTTATAGTATTCTAGCGACTCTTTGTCGTTATTCATTTGAAAATTCGCCCAATTCTGCGAAAACGTGAACGATGTCGACCTAGGACGAAACGGAGAGAGAACGGGTTGGTTTTTTACCTGTTTTTGAGCATTTGAGGATCGGACATTTATGATAGAATAGAAAAACAACCTTTGGGGAAGAAGGAGATCAGGCTATGCGCATGAAGAATTTGCATCATTTTACGGAACATCATCGCTACTGCGTATACAGGGAGTTTGGATTAAGCGCCCTGGACGACCGCATGCTCACAGGAGCTTACCAGCCTATGGTAGGTGCTTTTGCGGTTGGCTTGTATCGGCTGTTATTTCAGCATCTCCCCGGAGAACAGGTCGGTTATTCCCCGCTTGAGCAGCAACGAAGGTTGTTCATGACATTGGGGCTGGAGCCTAGCGAGAAAGGACGTAAATATCTGGTTGAACAGGCGTCCAAGCTGGAGGCAGTAGGTCTTCTCCAGACATCGCGGGTTTATATTCCAGAGAATGATGATTACATCTATGAGTACGAACTGCAGCCGCCGCTCTCGCCAGGAGAGTTTTTCCGCACACAGCATCTGACACTGCTGCTTCGGGACAAAATTGGCAAGTTTGCTGTGTTGTCCCTGCGAGCTGGCTTTTCGGCAGTTGAAAATGGGGACGCACCTTACGTTGCAGCCAACAAAGAAAATATTTCAGTTCCCTTTTACGATATATTTGAGCTTAACACGCATGTCATTGATTATGAGCTGGAACAGGCACTATCCGAAGTATCTACATCGGCACAGCGAACGGGCACGAATGATGCTGTGGAAGAAAACACACTGAATTATGCAGACATTATTTTACGATTCCCGCGTGAGTCGGTAAACCGGCGTTATGTGGAACAACTTCGTTTTGATCATGAACAGCTCGGGATCGTCAATTTTGTAGTGAACAAGTTTAATCTTAGCGTGCAGGATGTATGCAGACTGCTGGACGAGGATGGTGTATTCAGCCCGCAAGGACAACTATTGCTGGATGATCTTCAACACAAGGCGAGCATGCAATTCAGACAAACGAAGAAACGTCAGGAACAACAAACGGTACAAGCCGCCAAGGTGGTTGCACTTCGCCAGCATATGGAGGAGCCACAGCCATACAGTGACGCTGGTGAACCGCCAGTGGAGCATGTTGTTCAGATGGAGTATTATGTCGAGGTGCCGCCGCAATTTGCAACGAAGTGTGACATTCATCAATACAATATGATGCTTCGTAACGAGCCGTACACTCGGTTGTTACAGACATTTTTCCCGGGGGCTGTACCGGATAATCTGGTTGATATTTTCGAAAAAATTGATCTGAGCTACAAGCTTCCTGGTGAAGTGATCAACGTATTGATTCATTATCTGATGGCATTGCTTGTATCGGGCGGCGAGCAACGGATTAATCGTAATTTTGTCGAAGCCATTGCCTCCAATATGTTGCTAAAGCAGGTTAATACGTATGAGAAGGCTGTACAATATATCCGTGATCAGGCGAAGGTGAAAGGCAAGCAGGCTGCAGGAGCAGCCGGAACCCGTACCCGTACATACGGCAAAGGAACCAAAGCCAAACCCGAAATTCCGATTGTACAAGACATAAGCCAGGATGGGGAAGATGTTTCGGAGGAAGAGTTCGAAGAGATGATGCGGTTTGCTCAGGAGATGCAGGCGAGCAAGCAAAAAGGAACGTTATAGTTGTACGGTACAGGCGGGTCCCTTGGGAGAGGTGACTCGCTTTTTTACTCAATAGGTGTGTGGTGGAGTCCGAAAGCTAGGGACACGAGTCATTCAGAGGGAAGGGGCAGATCCGTTGAACACGAATCAGAAAGCCATCGAATACCTTGAAAATAATGATTATGATGCAGCGTTGGCTTTATTTCAGAAAGCATTGAACGATTCAAGGGACGTTCAGTCCTTGACGAATCTGTCCTGGATCTATTATCACGAAGAGGGGGATATCGAAGCAGCTATTGAATTGGCTCAGGAAGCAGTGGCGTTGAAACCAACCTCTCATTTTCCTTACAGTCTGCTTGGTGAATTACTTGTTCAGATGGAGAGATGGGAAGAAGCCGCGGTTGTACTATCAGACTCTATTGCTGTGGAGCCTTCCAAAGAGGCATACAATAACTTAGCAATTGCCAAATATCATCTCGGAGAGTTGGATCAGGCGACAGCTTTATTTTTGAAGAGTGCCGGGCCTTCTGATTACGCCATGTATATTCATGTTCACTGTTTAATTCAGCTGGGACATATCATTGAAGCAAAACACAAACTGGATGCCTTCTTGGAAAGTGATGATGATTTTGTCGGAGAGGTACATGTTGCGGAACTGTACTTGGAGCTTGCATGTTATTCCGAAGCGGTTCATTGGTTTGAAAAATCTTGGAACACTTATGATAAGTCGCCCGACTGGGTGAATAGATATATATATGCTCTAGTTCAGACGAATGCAATTGAACGTGCAGTTGAAATTGCAGAAGAATGTATTGGGTTAAAACAAGATGATATTGAGGAAGCACAGGCAGAAGATTGCGATGAGAATTGGACAGAAAGTGATAAAGTGGCATACGTGACTCGCTTGCAAATGGAGAAAAAGGAGTATGAACATATTCTCGAACAGATTGTCTCGGGTTTTGTTCCACCATTTAAATTCACCACATCTTTAAGCTCCAAATGTTATTTATTCGGGTGCTCCAGACATGCACATCCAGAATATAAGGGTTAAATGAATACACGTATAATATGGAGAGGTTTTTTCCAAATGTATCAGTTGAGTTATTGTGTGCTTTTCTATAGAATGAACAGTACGAATGATTGAATATTTGGAGATGAAATTGTCTCATGTTTTCATAAATATTAATACTTTAAAAGGGGGCTTGAAGTCATGGAATCCTTGGGAGGACTGCTTCAGCAGCTGAACCCTTCGTTTCGTGAGCAGTCGCGGCGAATTATGGCGGATTTGTTGGAAGACCCATATGTGCGCGAGTTCCGCGCAGGTCATCCTGAACTGAAAGATACACAGCTCATGCCCGATCTGAGCAAGCTGTTTCAGTATGCTAAAGATTCGAAGAACTGCGCGAATTGTCCGGGACTCGACAACTGTCCCAACGATTTTCAGGGTCATTTCTGCAAACTGGAAGTAGAGAACTTCAACGGTAAACCCGAAATTATAGATATCAAAGCACCTTGCTCCAAACAGATTGCCCGGCAAAATGAACATATCATCAAACAGCGGATTCGCAGTTTTTATGTGGATGAGCGCGCTCTAAGCGCTGGATATAATGATGTGGAAATTATGGGCAAAGATCGCATGCGTGCGCCAGCGGTAAACCGTGTACTTCGTTATATTAGCGAGACGAAGGCCAACGGACTTTCAACGCAGGGGTTGTATCTGGAAGGTTCGTTTGGAACCGGCAAAACGTTTCTGATGTGTTATCTGCTACATGAACTCGCGGTTGCGGGTCATACAGGTGTCATTATTTATATGCCTGACTTCGTGGAGGATTTGAAATCCATGATCAGTGAAGGACAGAAGCTCAAGGAAATGACGGATGTTCTGAAAAGCTGTGATCTGCTCATCTTTGATGACATTGGTGCAGAGAACCTGAACCCATGGGTACGGGATCATGTGATGGGCTCTATTCTTAACTATAGAATGAATCGCAAGCCAACGTTCTATACGTCCAATTACAACCTGGAAGGGCTCGAGAAACACTTGAGCTTTACGAACCGGGATGGCGAGGAATCGAACAAAGGTCAACGTTTGATGGATCGAATTCGTCCATTTGTGGATGTCATTCAGGTACGGGGCGAGAACCAACGAGGGAAGAGCTAAGATATAGATGAACCCAAAAAAGCCTGGCTTTCGCAATATGCGAGAACCGGGCTTTTCTGGTCTGCGGGAGCCTGAAACTGACTTGAATATCCTATTCGGTCAGGAATTTAAAAATTACCATACCAAAAAAGATAACAGTCATCAGGCCGCCCATGCCGACAACGCCCATAATTAGATCAAAGAGATCGCTACGCGGCTCCTCGTTCACATGTTCACGCGGGTCGGTCATCCGAATATTAGCGTCCATTGTGTTGCCTCCTTTGAGGATTGACAGCTTGGCCTGCAAGCAGGGCTACAATCCGGAGTAATTTTAGTATACTTGGAAAAGAAAGCGTTTGTAAAGATTTTGCAGACGACTGGCTGCACCTGTAATTGTGAAGATTTCATGTTGGGAAGATGAACATTATCTGTTCATTTCACATGTCTAACGCACATGTGTTATACTGGAAGTGTCGTTCACGACGTTACAGGTTAAAATAAAACCGTAAGTATATATAAGGAGGACAATTTCATGGCTATTGTTAACGTATCCGATCAATCCTTTAACACGGAAGTCGAAGGAGAAGGAACGGTTCTGGTTGATTTCTGGGCGCCTTGGTGTGGTCCTTGCAAAATGCTCGCTCCAATCCTGGAAGAGCTGTCCACAGAAGTTGGCGATTCCGTAAAAATTGCTAAAGTAAACGTGGATGAGAATCCAGAATCTGCATCCCGCTTTGGCGTAATGAGCATTCCAACACTGATCTTCTTCAAAGATGGTCAACCGGTTGATAAAGTGGTTGGTTTGAACTCTAAAGATGCACTTAAAGGAATCATCGAAAAACATCAATAAGATGCAAAACACTTTGATAAGTGCAGGCTGACACATCGCCTCCGGTTTACATGCCGGGGGCGTTTTGCGTCGATAAGTGATATGTAGGACAATATAAAAGTAAAACTAATTTTTACAACGTACTTGAACCATTCACACAATAACTAAAAGGACAGAGAAAACCTGAAAAAGCGAAGCGTTCGCTTTTATCACCGGATTTTCCCTTTTAAAAGGGAATCAAAAAATCTGGGGATAACAGCGATTGGAAGGTTGTTCTGTCATTGGAGTGCCGTGTGTGAATTCTTTTGTGTAACCATTATTTTTACTTTTTTCGGAAAGGAGGACCCACCGAATTATGGATCCATTTATGCAGGAGTTAGACGCACAGGAGAAGGCACTGGAGCAGATTCGTCACAAGCTTGCATTGCTCCCAGACCTGCCGGGCTGTTATTTGATGAAAAACAGTGAGGGTACGATTATCTACGTTGGTAAAGCCAAAGTGCTCAAAAACCGTGTGCGCTCTTATTTTATTGGCAGTCATAATGGGAAAACGCAGCGTCTTGTATCGGAGATCCGTGATTTCGAATACATCGTGACAGGTAGCAACATGGAAGCACTCATTCTCGAGTGTAACCTGATCAAAAAGCATATGCCACGTTACAACGTATTATTGAAAGATGATAAAACTTTCCCTTATCTTAAAATAACGAATGAAAAGCATCCACGGCTCGAAGTGACTCGCCGTGTGCTGAAAGATAAAGCCAAATACTTCGGTCCATATCCGAACTCCTATGCGGCACACCAAACGAAAAAACTGCTGGATCGGATGTATCCACTCCGCAAATGTGGTGTAATGCCGAAGGAAGTTTGCCTGTATTACCATATGGGCCAATGCCTTGCCCCTTGTGTGAAGGAAGTTGGCAAAGAACAGTATGACGAGATTTCGCAGGAGATCGGGTCGTTTCTGAGCGGCGGGCATGAGGAGATTAAAAAGGACTTGCAACGCAAAATGCAGGAAGCGGCTGAAGACTTGTATTTCGAACGTGCCAAAGAGCTGCGTGACCAAGTGATTGCGATTGATGCGATCATGGAAAAACAGAAAATTACGATGGCGGATGCCAGAGACCGTGACGTCTTTGGATTTGCGATTGATAAAGGCTGGATGTGTGTCCAGATTCTATATATGCGGCAGGGAAAAATGATTGAACGTCATGTATCCACCTTCCCATTCTACGGTGAGGCCTACAATGATTTCATGTCCTATGTAACCCAGTATTATAGTGATAACCCGGCGTTGCCACAGGAAATTTTGCTACCGGAGATGCCGAAAGAACTCCTTACTGGCGAGGCGTCAAACGATTCGGTCAAAGCGGATCCTACGAATACTTCAGAGGATCAGCATTCTGAAGGAGCGGTTGAATCCACACACGTGGAATTACAAGCCGTGATGAATCAGGCCGCTGCTTCCATACCGCATGTTGCCGAGACACTTGCAACTTATGGGGCAGATGTAACCGAGGAAGAAAAGAAGCAAGCAAGCGAATTGCTGGAAACATCCAATGCCAAACTACCATCCGAGTTGGAAGACCCGTCACAGATGGCTGCTTCTCTGCAAGAATGGTTGGACATTAAAGTGCATATTCCGCAACGCGGACTGAAACGCCAGATGATTACGATGGCACTCGACAATGCACGGGTGGCATTGGAGGAGAAATTCCGTCTTATTGAACGTAATGAAGAGCGGACATCCAAGGCTTCCGAGGGATTGGGACGCTGGATCGGTCTGGAGCAGTTAAGACGAATTGAAGCTTTTGATAATTCGAATATCCAGGGTACGAATCCGGTGTCCGCCATGATTGTGTTCACCGACGGTAAACCGGACAAGAAGGAATATCGGAAATATAAAGTACGCTCTGTCGAGGGGCCGGATGATTATGAAACGATGCGTGAAGTTATCCGTCGCCGTTATGAGCGAGTGCTTAAGGAAAACTTGACCCAGCCTGACTTGATCGTAGTCGATGGAGGTAAAGGACAGATTTCCGCAGCTGTAGATGTTCTTGAAAACGAGCTGGGGCTATTCATTCCGGTGTGTGGATTGGTGAAGGATGCCAAACACAAAACATCACAGCTGATGATTGGTAATCCGCCAGAGGTAATTGCTCTGCCGCGGGACAGTCAAGAATTTTATCTACTTCAGCGGATTCAAGAAGAGGTTCACCGGTTCGCCATCTCATTTCACCGTGAACAGCGCGGTAAGTCGATGGTTACGTCCCGCCTCGATGCTATTCCGGGTATCGGGGAGAAACGACGTAAGCTACTTTTGAAGCATTTTGGCTCTCTGCGCAAAATA
Source organism: Paenibacillus polysaccharolyticus (assembly GCF_023714295.1). Lineage (GTDB taxonomy): Bacteria > Bacillota > Bacilli > Paenibacillales > Paenibacillaceae > Paenibacillus > Paenibacillus polysaccharolyticus_A. The sequence goes on along the minus strand of NZ_JAMAUN010000007.1, from coordinate 207,489 downwards.
AAAGAGGCCAGTGTTGAAGACTTCCGGCCTCTATCGATTGGTGATAAACTGGCAAATCAAATTATTGCAGCACTTCGTGATGAGGAGTCGTGACATACGGCTTCTCTTTTTGTTTTGGATTGAAACGGTAGACCACATATCCAACAATGGCAGGTAGCACAATCCAGAAGATTCCGGCACCCATATTCAGTGCGTCTCCCATGAAAATCAAGCTGAGTCCCATCAGCAGACTATCGAAGATGACATGTGCAAAAACGACGGCAATGAAGCCGTGACGCAACATGATCAGACTGAAGAGCAATCCGATGACGGTCAGTTCAATCGGACGTGTAATGACTGGGTAGATTGGATACAAGGTGTGTCCAAGTGCCCAAATAATTGTAGGGATCAGACAGGCGATAAACGTGTTACGCACAACTTTTTGCATCATTCGAATACCAAACAGTCGGTATACCGCTTCTTCCCCAATACCGGCCATCCAAGCCATAATCGGGAAGATCCAGGCATATGTCATGTTATACGTCGATTGATCTGCCGAGGTTGTAGACCATGTACCGATACTGCGTTCCAGAATGAAGAACAGAATCGATTGCACACCTAACAGAATAAAAGCCCATAGATAACCGGTGTACATACTATGAAGCACATATTTGCCATAACCCGGCTCCTTGGCACGAGGCCATGGATTCGATCCGATTTTGCGCCACATGCCGTCACCGGCGACAAGCGACAAATAGATCGTAGCACTCATCACGATGGTTATGCCGGTTTGGATGAGCATAAGGAACACTAACATGAAGCTTGAAAGCCCTTGTGCCTGGAAGAGAGGCAGCATATTCAGTGTACCGATCATAGAAGCTGCAAAGTACACCAGTGACAATACCACGCCTCGTTTGAACGATGTATTTGCACGAGCCAGAATGCTATAAATAATGGCAAGCACACCGAGAACAAACGTCAGAAAAGCGTAACCACCGTAAGTTAACCAATTGGCTAATTGGGTCTGGCCTTTAACATAATCCGTATGGGATTTCGGTACGGAGAACTCCGGATCGAACGAACGGACAGCCCCATTTTCAAATGTAAAATTCAATTCTAGCTTGGAGTTTCCAATCGTTTTACTTGCATCCGTGTACTTCAGACCCGGCTCGCCATCTCGTGTATCCAGTTGGAGTGTTGGGATGTCATATCCGAATTCTTTCAAAACTCCAGCCGCAAGATCTTCTTTTTCGTTCAATGGCATATTGCCTTCTGCAAGCGACTCTGAAGTTCTTCTGATCCCCTGCTCTTGCTCTGATTCAACGGCCGTATACAGGGAGGAAGGTAATACACGCTTAAAAGCGACCACCTTGCCTGTTTTCATATGTACGTCAACGTTTAGGTAACCCCCACTGTTCTGATCAAGCAAACGCACTCGGTACACATCGTAAGGATAGGTTGTTTCCCATTTTTTATTGTACGTGGCAAGCTGTTTCGTCTTCGCCATATAACCGTAAATATCGGAATGGGTCTGATACGTTACTAGGGGTTTACTGGCATTGCTGGGGAGCGTATAGTCATCAACAGAAGCCGCGAATGAACGTGCGGATTGGATCGCTTGATCCTTGCTAATAAAGGATGTTGACGAAATTTCTGTCGTTTGTGACGAAGTTGCAGGAAAGATCTGAAAGATAAAAAATAAAATCAGGCCGATCACCGCAAGCAACCCCAAACGCTTGAAGTTAGCCTTAAGCTGTAAAGGCTGCCCTAAGGGATTCATGGAATGGTGTTCCTCCTTTTTTCAATTACATCGTAATGTAAAGATAGCACAGGGCATGTACTCAATGCCAACGACAGAGCGAAAACAGGTGCAAATCTCTGAAAATGAATGAAAATGATCGAGAAAATCTGATCTTGCCGTCCCGGCCTAGGTGTTTTTCCCGTTTTGAACGAATTTGATGTTATTTACCCAAAAATCGTTTTGTGTGCATTTGCCGCAGCGCTTATAATTTTGAAGCAAATATGCAAAAATCCGCATGGCTCGGGTCTAACAAGGGAACGAATAGAACGGAAAGAACTAACTGAGTAGAGCTAACTCAGATGTCATCATTTACAAGATGGATGCTAACTCCAGTTGGATGCATATCAACTCCAATTATATGAAGTTTTTTAGGAATCATACATGGGCTCCACAGGTTGGAGTTATTTTCTTTTTTAGCAGAGGTGGATGATACTGAAGTGAAAGCGAATGTTCAATGGATGCGATTATCGCCGCCGCGTATTCTGGTGTTAGGCTTTGCTGGCATTATTATGCTCGGCACGCTGCTGTTGATGCTGCCGGTATCCAGCCAAAGTGGTGACAGCCTGGCTTTTATCGATGCACTTTTCACGGCAACATCGGCAGTCTGTGTGACGGGGCTCGTAGTTGTGGATACAGGAACCTATTTTTCAGTGATAGGGCAGGTGATTATCGCCATTCTCATTCAGATCGGCGGTCTCGGTTTTATGACAATGTCTACCCTGGTTGCGATTGCATTTAAACGGAGAATATCGCTCAAGGAACGATTGATCTTACAAGAGGCAATGAATCAGAGCACAATGGAAGGCATTGTGAGGCTGATTCGCAAAGTCGTGACTTATTCGCTTATTCTGGAGGGGATTTGCGGTACATTGTTTGCACTGCGCTGGTCATTTGATATGCCCCTTGGGCAGGCAATGTATTACGGTTACTGGCACGCCATCTCTATGTTTAACAATGCCGGGTTTGATATGTTTGGTCATTTTAGCAGTCTAACGGGCTATGTCTACGATCCGCTTGTTAATTTTACCGCCATGTTTTTGATTGTTTCGGGTGGGATCGGTTTTGTGGTGTTGTCCGATTTGGTGGAATATCATAAAACGAAGAAGCTATCCTTACATTCCAAAGTGGTTTTGCTGATGACGGCCTTATTGATTGTGTTTGGTGCGCTGGTCATTTTCGTGTTCGAATTCAGCAACCCTCGAACGCTGGGTGGCCTGAACTGGGGCGGTAAGTTGCTCGGCTCGTTCTTCCAATCGGTAACACCGCGTACAGCCGGGGCCAACACGGTGGATATTGCCGGACTGCGGCAGGCCACGCAATTTTTCATGATTATATTGATGTTTATCGGTGCATCACCGGGGTCAACCGGGGGCGGCATCAAAACAACAACGTTTCTGATTATGGCCGGGGCAGTCATTGCCATGATGCGCGGGCGGGAGGATATCGTCTTTTTCCGTTATCGGCTTGTGCAGGAACGTATTTTCAAGGCACTCACCATCACGCTACTGGCGCTGTTGTTCATTATTACGGTGACGATGGTGCTGAGTACGACAGAAGACAGTAATTTTTTAATGATATTATTTGAAACGACATCTGCTTTTGGTACCGTGGGCCTTTCTCTTGGCTTGACGCTTAAACTCACCACGTTTGGCAAGTTAATGATCTGTTTTACCATGTTTGCAGGACGGCTTGGCCCCATCACGCTGGCGTATGCACTGGGGCAGAAAAAGGGTAAGGATTTATACAGGTATCCGGAAGGCAAAATGATAATTGGTTAGTGATTATTAGGATAGAGGGGTTCGTGAAGAACGATGAAAAAACAGCAGTTTGCAGTCATTGGACTTGGGCGGTTTGGCTCCAGTCTGGCACAGGAATTAATGGAACTAGGTTATGAGGTGCTTGGCATTGATAAAAATGAAGAGCTTGTCGAAGACATGAGTGACCTGGTCACTCATGCTGTCGTAGCCGACGCTACGGATGAAGAGGTACTACGCTCCCTCGGCATCCGTAATTTTGACTGCGGCATCGTTGCTATTGGCGACGATATCCAGACAAGTATTCTTACCGCGATCCTGCTCAAAGAACTGGGGGTCAAAACGGTGGTTGCCAAAGCCATCTCCGTTCTTCACGGACGAGCGCTTGATAAGCTGGGCATCGACCGGGTCGTTTACCCTGAACGGGATATGGGCATCCGGGTCGCTCACCAATTGGTTACGCCAAACCTGCTGGATTACATCGAACTGTCCAATGATTACAGTATCGTGGAGATGAAGGTACCTGCCTGTCTCCACAATAAAACACTTTCCAGCCTGAATGCACGTGTACGCTTTAATTGCAGCATTGTAGCCCTGCAAAAAGAAGCCGGAGTCATTATAGCTCCGACGGCGATGGATTCCCTGCAAATGGGGGATATTATGGTCATTATTGGCAATAATGATGATATCGACCGGTTTGAAGAAGAAGTCATTAGTGATGAGAGTTGAGTTTTATTGAAATCAAGGCGTTGTTGTCCTCCTTGTGGGCAATGGCGCCTTTGCTGTAAAAAATGCAGCGGTCTCCCTGACCCATTGTCTGGCGGTTTCGCTGAGGTTGTCCTTTTCCCCGTAGATCATGCAAGTTGTTCTTCGGGTCTGTTTCAGCTGGGGTAAATGCACGGCAACGAGATCGTTATCTGCCAGCAGCTGTGGACGAAGATAAGATTTGGGAAGCAGGGCAGCGGCTTTACAGGTCGGCAGAAGACGGATAATGGCTTCAAATGAATCGATCTCCATGCGAATGTCAGGCATTACAGTGCAGCGCTGGAACAGATCGTCTGTGAGTTTACGGTACCATGTCCCTTTGGAGAACGTAATCATGGGTAGATCCTGTAGATGCTCCATTCCTGCTTCCTTGCCTGCAAGTGGGTGCGTTAGCGGCACAACCAGCTCCAGGTGATCGTCAAATAGTGGAACACAGTTGAGTCCCGTTTCGCTAATGGATGAGGCTACAATGCCCACATCGGCCTTTTTATCACGTACAAAAGAAACGATCTCATGGGTCTTGCCTGTTAAGAGCTTCAATTCTGCATGAGGATGCTTCTCCATAAAGGCATTGACGAGTGGAGGTAAAGTGGTCTGAAGGGTCGTCAAGCTAGCTCCTAGCGTAATAATGCTCTGTTCTTCATCCTTGTATTGAGATAACATGGTTAGAAACTTCTGTTGCTGTTGTTTCTGCTCGACGGCGAAGGTGTAGGCGAGTTGGCCTACGCTGGTTAATTCCAATCGTTTGCCGCGGCGATGGAAGAGGGATACGCCCAATTCATCCTCCAGCTTGGAGATTTTACGAGAGAGTGCAGGCTGAGACAGATTCAATAACTTGGATGCACGGTTTAGACTGGATTGCTCTACGACCGCTGCAAATGCGTTTAATTCTTCGAACATGAACACAAACCTCTCTTCATTATGAGTGTGATTCTTGCCCTTGATTAATTGTTTGCCTTATTGTATGGCGTTTAGTCTCGTTGTTTGAATGGTTATATAGGTTAGGAAAATCATAGTTTCAATGGTATAAGCCTTACAAAACCTTTGTTTCAACACTTATACCTATAGGTTATAACATTTAATAATTATATTGCAATTCCCTTATAAGAAAAAAAGGAGTAACATGAATTGTGACACAAGTTGTTCACACCTGATCAAAACGGAACAATTTGTCGAACCTTCCCATGTAAGAAGGATTCGTGTCATGATATAAGAATGGATTTATGAAAACGTTGTATTTAGCGAAAGGGGATCGACATTTTATGAAAGGGTTTTACTCGAGAAAGCTGCACTCCTTGCTTGGCGTCATTCCGCTCAGTTTGTTTTTTCTAGAGCATCTGGTGACGAACTTCTCAGCAGTTGAAGGCGGCAAAGAAGCTTTTAATGGTGCGGTTGCCTTCTTGAACAGCCTGCCGCTCGTTATTGTTTTGGAAACGTTTCTGATCTGGCTGCCGCTGTTCTATCACGGTGTATATGGTCTGTACATTGCTTATCAGGCAAAGCCTAACGTGGGTCGTTACGGCAACGAGCGTAACTGGCGTTATACGTTGCAGCGGATCAGTGGTGTCATCACGTTTGTATTTGTGATCTGGCATGTATGGGAGACGCGTGTACAAGTGGCTCTGGGCAACGTAACTCACGAAGAGTTGGGCGGTGTTATCCATAACATTGTGATGAATCCGGTAACATTTATTTTATATCTGATCAGTGTGGTTGCGGCGTCATATCACTTTGCCAACGGACTCTGGTCGTTCCTCGTTAGCTGGGGAATTACGGTCGGACCTCGTGCACAGCGGGTATCCTCGTATGTGTGCATGAGCTTGTTCGCTCTTATTTCCATCATGTTTATCGCTTCGTTGTTTGCTTTCCGGAACGTTGATTTCCAAACAGCAACTTCAATGATTGACGCGGTAAAATCCGTTTTGGTCTAACATTTACTGATCTTAAATTTTATGAATAACGCTTACTTACTAAGGGAGTGAACTAGCAATGGCATCATCGAATGTAATTATTGTGGGCGGCGGTCTCGCGGGATTGATGGCGGCGATCAAATCGGCTGAAGCCGGAGTCCATGTTCATTTATTTTCACTGGTTCCTGTTAAAAGATCCCACTCCGTATGTGCCCAGGGCGGTATCAACGGTGCGGTAAATACCAAAGGGGAAGGCGACTCCCCATGGGTACACTTTGATGATACGGTATACGGCGGAGACTTTCTTGCCAACCAACCACCCGTTAAAGCGATGTGTGAAGCAGCACCTGGCATCATCCACCTGATGGACCGGATGGGCGTTATGTTTAACCGTACACCGGAAGGATTGCTCGATTTCCGCCGTTTCGGAGGAACGAAGCATCACCGTACGGCGTTTGCCGGCGCGACAACGGGTCAGCAGCTGTTGTACGCGCTCGATGAGCAAGTACGCCGCTGGGAAGCAGCGGGTCTCGTAACCAAGTATGAAAACTGGGAGTTCCTGCAAGCTGTTATCGACGATGAAGGTGTGTGTCGCGGTATTGTGGCACAGGACCTGAAAACGATGAAAGTACAGACGTTCCCAGCCGAAGCTGTTATTCTGGCAAGCGGTGGTCCGGGCATCATCTTCGGGAAAACAACAAACTCCGTTATCAATACAGGTACAGCTGCAAGTGCGGTATATCAACAAGGCGTGAATTATGCCAACGGCGAGTTCATTCAGATTCACCCGACAGCGATTCCGGGAGATGACAAGCTGCGCCTGATGTCCGAGTCGGCGCGTGGTGAAGGCGGACGGATCTGGACGTACAAAGACGGCAAACCTTGGTACTTCCTTGAGGAGAAATATCCATCTTACGGGAACCTTGTTCCGCGTGATATCGCAACACGTGAAATCTTCAGCGTATGCGTAGACATGGGACTTGGTGTGAACGGCGAGAACATGGTATATCTCGACCTCTCTCACAAGGATCCGAAGGAACTGGATGTCAAACTGGGCGGAATCATTGAAATCTATGAGAAATTCATGGGCGACGATCCGCGTAAAATTCCGATGAAAATCTTCCCTGCCGTTCACTATTCCATGGGTGGCATGTGGGTAGATTATAATCAAATGACTAACATTCCAGGGCTGTTTGCAGCTGGCGAATGTGAATATCAATACCACGGTGCAAACCGCTTGGGTGCTAACTCACTCGTATCCGCCATTTATGGTGGTATGGTGGCAGGACCAAAAGCGGCTGAATATATCAAAGGACTCAAGAAGTCCTCTGCGGATATCTCTTCTTCCGTATTTGATGGTTATACGAAGCGCCAAACCGACAAATACGAAGGCATCATGAAAATGCAAGGTACGGAAAATGCTTATGTGATTCACAAAGAGCTGGGCGAGTGGATGACAGCCAACATGACGGTGGTTCGCTACAATGACAAGCTTGAAGCAACCATTGGCAAAATCAAGGAACTGAAAGAGCGTTATGGCAAAATCAACATGTATGACAACTCCGGTTGGAACAATCCGGGTGCGGCATTTACCCGCCAGTTGTGGAACATGCTTGAGCTTGCTGAAGCGATGACACTTGGCGCATTGCTGCGTAATGAGAGCCGCGGAGCGCACTACAAACCGGAATTCACGGAGCGTAACGATGAAGAGTTCCTGAAAACGACTATCGCGAGCTGGTCCAAAGAAGGCCCACAAATCTCGTACGAGCCGGTTGATGTATCCTTGATTCCACCACGTATCCGGGATTACTCAAAAGACTAAGCTTCCAGCAAAGCAGCACGAGGTGCACGGCGTAGCGGAGGGAGCGGAAATGCCCGAAAGAAGCGAAGCGTTCGCGTTTATCATCGAATTTTCACCCCAGTAAGGGTGGATCAAAAAATTCGAGGATAATGGCGACCCAAAGGGCATTCCGCGACCGGAGCGCCCACCCGAGCACCCAAACAATCAGCTTTGCGCACCTTCATTCATTTCAAGGAAGCCCAGCATGAGCAGGATTCCACAAAAAATTACATTAATCTAGAAAAATGGATTGCAGCTTCCAGCAAAGCATCACGATGTGCACGGCGTAGCGAAGAAAGCGGAAATGCCCGAAAGAAGCGAAGCGTTCGCCTTTATCACCGAATTTCAACCCTGTGAAGGGTTGGTCAAAGAAATTTGGGGATAACAGCGATCCAAAGGGCATTCCGCGACCGGAGCGTCCACCCGAGCACCCAAACATCCAGCTTTGCGCACCAGTAATACAATCATCGTCACCAGAGGAGGGGACAACGATATGGCGGAACAAGCAACAGCAAGCAAAACCGTCAAGTTTATTATCACCCGTCAAGACAGCCCGGAGTCATCTTCGTACACCGAAGAATTTGAGCTTCCGTACCGTCCAAACATGAACGTGATCAGCGCCCTGATGGAAATTCAGCGGAATCCGGTAAACACGGAAGGTAAATCCATTGCCCCGGTGTGCTGGGAATCCAACTGTCTTGAAGAAGTGTGCGGCGCCTGCTCCATGATTATTAATGGCAAGCCGCGTCAAGCGTGTGCCGCTTTGATCGATAAGCTTGAACAACCGGTTCGGATCGAACCGATGAAAACATTCCCGGTGGTACGTGACCTTGTCATTGACCGTACGCGGATGTTTAACGCTCTGAAGCGTGTTAAAGCTTGGATTCCTATTGATGGCACGTATGACCTTGGTCCAGGGCCAAGGATGCCTGAGAAGAAACGTCAGTGGGCTTACGAGCTGTCTAAGTGTATGACTTGTGGCGTATGTCTCGAAGCTTGCCCGAACGTTAACGAAAAAACCGACTTTATCGGTCCAGCTGCGCTATCCCAGGTACGTCTGTTTAACGCTCACCCTACAGGTGAGATGAACGCAGAAGAACGTCTGGAAGCGTTGATGGATGATGGCGGTATTGAAGGTTGCGGAAACTCCCAGAACTGTGTGCGTTCATGTCCAAAAGGCATCCCGCTCACCACTTCTATTGCGGAGATGAATAAACAAACCACCAAGCATATGTTCAAACGTTGGCTGGGTGTATAATACTGTAATAACGTAGCAGAGGTTGACTCTGCTTCACGGAGGAGTCGTGATCCCGCGCAGAATTTGGCGGGTCACGGCTTCTTTTGTCATCAGTCGAAGGAAGCGGGCATCCTGTGCAGAATATGGTATACTACAAGGATGGATATGGCCTATAACAACTATAAGAAAACAGATTTGAGGAGGGGAATGATGGGAAAGACACCACGTTTGAGCAGCGGCAGTTCGCCGTCCCGACACGTAAACAGTCCAAACGGTTCGAATGAATCTCCTTTTCCTGGAGAAGAAAAGGATCATGACCCTTCTCGTCGAATGTTCCAACTACGAAAACATGTGATGACTGTGGTAGCGAGTGTGCTGACATTGGGATATGCGCTTTGGGAGCCGCGGCGTCTACAGGTTAATCATATTGATCTTAAGTTCCCTTCATTTCCTGAATCGTTTGATGGACTGCGTGTCGTTCATTTCAGTGATGTGCACCTCGGTTTTCATACAGGACAGAAAAAGTTGAGCAAGCTGGCAGCACAGATCAAGGATCAGCAACCGGATCTTATTTGTTATACCGGAGATATCGTTGAGAGACAATCCGAGCCGATGCGTGAGTGTGTACCGATTCTAGCCTCTATGACAGCAAGGTACGGGAAGTTTGCTGTACTCGGGAATCATGATTATCGAGGACGGCAACAACAGGAAGTGATAGATATGTTCCGTGAAGCTGGCTTTACCCTGTTACTGAATGAACATGCCGTTATCGAAAGTGGAAATAGGAAGTTGGCAGTAGTAGGTCTGGATGATGCATTAACAGGAGAGCCCAACTTGGACGAGGCCGTTACAGGGTTAAGTGAGAGTGTATGGAAACTTCTACTTATGCATGAACCGGATTATGCCGATTATGCCGCTCCGTATGGATTTGGGCTGCAGCTTTCAGGTCATAGCCATGGTGGCCAGGTTCGTTTTCCTTTGTTCGGTGCAATGACAACTCCAAGGGGATCACGCAAATTTGTTGAGGGATTGAATTATACCTCTGAACCCCGGATGCCGGTTTACGTGAATCGAGGATTTGGCATGACGCAGCTCCCCATTCGTTTTCTATGCAGACCTGAACTGACTGTGCTTCATCTAAGCCGGGATGATGTTAGTGAAAGATAAGGCTTAACAAACATGAATGGGGGTTAACCAAATGGAACGTATAGCGATTGTATCCGACATTCATGGCAACATGACTGCCTGGGAAGCTGTGATGAAAGATATTCAGCATCGTGGTTTGAACAGGATATTTTGTCTGGGTGATCTTGTGGGCAAAGGGCCACAACCAGCTGAAGTGGTGGATCACGTCAGAGCAACATGTGAAGTGGTCATTCGTGGCAACTGGGACGAACTTGTCGCAGTGAATCAGGATGTCCGTGATTTCACATGGCAAGCTGAGCGACTGGGAGCCGACAGAGTGGCTTATTTGGCGAGCCTTCCCTTCAGTTATGAATTCAAATTAAGCGGACGGACCGTTCGCCTAGTCCATGCTTCACCGCAAAGCGTTTACCATCGCGTACAACCATGGGATGATATGGATAAGCGTCTGGCCATGTTTGATCCTCCAGTGGATGATTCAGGGACAGGTGTGGCTGAAGTGGTCGGTTATGGTGATGTTCATAATGCTTTCCTTCAATATCTGGAAGGGAAAATGCTGTTTAACACTGGAAGCATAGGCAATCCGCTTGATCTTCCGCAAGCCTCGTATTGTATTCTTGAAGGGGAATACGGAGAGGATAGCCAAAAACCGTTCAACCTTCAGTTTGTTCGGGTTCCTTACGACATTGAACATGAAGTACGGATTGCACAAAAAGCAGAAGTACCGTCACTTGAGGTATATATTCGTGAAATACGCTCAGGTATTTATCGCGGATTACAAGAGTAGAAACAGTATTGTGATCGAATAAAACTGAACAATGACAGGACATACTACAATTTATGTCATTCAATCAGCCGTATCATGCCGGATCATCCTTAGAGCTTGCTTGTCTTACCGGACTAGAGCCCGTTAGGCAAAGGAGTGATTGTCATGCTTAATCGAAACATGCTCATTCAAGGGCTGCCAGCCTTATGGACAGAGCGTCTTGTACTTCGGTCATTACGTCAAAGTGATTACATCACTTTATCTGAACTCTTATCCGATCCTCAAGTGATTCGTTACGTCAATCGAGGGAGTCAACCTCCACCCATTCGAGCGAGAAAACTGTTAAACCAGATTCGGAGCAGCAGTGCTAAACTGGATTCATTGCATTACGGTATCTGTTGGAAAGGCAGAGAGCAAGTAATCGGCATAACTTCTTTTCAACATTGGAATGATCAAAAAGGAACCGCACAGATCGGTTACATCTTGGACAAGGATTACTGGGGGAAAGGCGTGGCCACAGAGGCGGTGCATCGCCTGTTGACATTCGGTTTTGATGAGCTTCATCTGTGGAGAGTTGAAGCACGCTGTTATGAGGCCAATGGTTCATCGGAACGGGTACTGCTTAAAATGGGCATGACTTATGAGCGGAATCTTCCGTCATATGGACTGAGCGATGAAGAAGACAAGGCGTTTGAAAACTCCATGGATGTTAAGGTGTACGGCATGTACCGCGAACAGTTCCAGCATGACCTGTACCTCGAACAGCTTCATAATCTGGCATCAAACAAGCCGGGAATATCATAACGTAATCGAGGATAAAACACCTGAAACGAACTTCAATCATTTGTTACACAATTGAAATATAGTTGCAATTGAACTCTAACAGACAAGGGGTAAACTTATCTCATGACCCCCTTTTTGATAATAGATAATGCTGTTGGAACCCGCGATGAGCGGGTTCATTTTTTTGTTTATATAAGTTTTGAACTTTTCTTTTACACTTTAACGGAGAGGACAGAAAAAACCTGAAAAAGCGAAGCGCTCGCCTTTATCCCCAGATTTTCCCCTATGGAAAAGGGAATTCAAAAAATCTGGGGATAACCGCTACTCTTACTCTCCAGGTTCTTCTGTCATTGGAGTGGACTGTGTAAAATCTTTAGTTATAATCTACTAGGGAATTAGAAAAAACAAGAAAAGAAAAGAAAAGAAAAGAAAAGATCCTCACGTTTATTCATGCTACGTGGGGATCTTTGTGTTTCGCCAGTTTTTATAGAGGAACAATCTGCATTTGCTTTTGTTTGAAATACACCCATTCGGTGAAACCGATCTCCCGCAAACGTGTGCGTACAAGGTCAAGCTCATCGGCTACCCGCCCCGGGATGTGAGCATCTGAACCGAAGGTCACTTTTACACCGTAATGATTGGCACGCTCCAGAATAGCATCGGATGGATACCAACCGCCACTAAGCTTGGTTTTGCCGGAGGTGTTGATCTCAATCGCAACGTTGGCATCGGCTATCACCTGAAGGGCCTCGTCAATCGCGTGGTCTGCAACAATTTCGGAGAATGGCGGATAATTGCCTTTCATCGCATCAATATGTCCGAGAATCTGGAACATGCCGCTGCGGGCCGATTCTGCGATTAACGCATAGTAGCCTTCTTTCACTTCAATTTTGCGAGCATTGCTTAGTCCATTCCAGCGAGTTTTGTTGAAGATACTGATATCCTCCGTGTGATGAACGGAACCGATAATATAGTCAAACGGGTACTGCCCCAGCGTTGTCCGGTACAATTCAGCATGCGGTGGAAAGTAGTCGGATTCGATTCCGAGCAAAACGTCAATTTTACCGGCATATTCTTCTTTTAACGCGAGCACTTCAGCGACATAATGTTGTAATTCAGATTTACCCATTGCAATTCGTGGATGCGCCTGCTCCAGTTCACTGCCAAAGTAAGGGGTGTGATCCGAGATTCCAATAGCCTGAAGTCCTGCCTCAATACCTGCTTCAATGTAATCCCTGATGTTGCCGTCCGCATGACCGCAGCGGAAATGGTGTGTATGAAGATCAAATTTCATATGGAATCCCTACCCTTTCTTTTCATCTAATTTATTCCGAACTGATAAATTGAGTCTCCGGCATACCTTTGAGATCACTCAAAAACTGATGCATCGCCGAATTCAAATAGCGACTGGATTTATAGATGACACCTACAGGATGGCTGACCTCTAGCTCACTTAAAGGAATCATGCGGAGTGTACCTTGCCGCAGCTCCTGTGCAACAGATTGTTTGGAGATAATGGCTGCACCAAGATCAATCTCCACCATTCGTTTCACTTCTTCGCTACTCGATAATTCCATGACCACATTGGGTTCGATGTTATATTTTTTGAAAACCGCTTCTGTAAACCGGCGCCCAACCGTATCGGGGGACAGGAGAATCAGAGGTGTACTGCGCAGTACATCAACTGCGGCATGTTTTTTCTTCGCCAGCGGGTGGGAAGGGGATACAACAAGTTCAAATGTATCATAGTACAGCACCGATGTACTAAGATTAGGATTCCGTTCGGTCAGATATCCAATTCCGATATCCACCAGACCATTCTCGACCTGTGTATAAATCTGCGCGGAGGGCAGAGATTGTATGCTTGTTTTAATCAGTGGAAATTGATCCTGAAAGTAAGAGAGCACCCGTGGCAATATTTGAATTGCAATCGACGTCGTTGTTCCGAGTACAATACGTCCTTGTGGTGTTTCATCGAGATCGGACAGCTTTTGTTTTAACTCGTCTACAATATCGAGCATCCGTTCGGCATGTTCCAGAAAAACCTGTCCGCGATCTGTGAGGGTCACTGGTTGATTCCGATCGACAAGAACGGTGTTGAATTCGTCTTCCAGACTTTTAATCTGAGCGGAGACAGCCGGCTGTGTCAGATTAAGAAGTTCTCCAGCTTTACGGAAACTCATCGTTTTGGAAATAGTAATCAGCGTTTCGAGCTGGCTGATGTTCATATACGGCCTCCTTGCAACAAAATATCCTCTGTATGTCATGTGTCATGCAGTGAATTCCGTGACGGGTTCTGTTTCTTTTATCTTAAATTATAGGGGATTACGGAGATCAGAGCAATGAAGGGCATACGCCTATTTGAAAGTAGACTAATGGACTAAATAAATGGAATATATGTGAAGTGAGATAAAATTTTAAATTTTAACCATATACACAACCGGTATAAAAGTCCTACATTCCTTTTACAGTATCAATGAGGGAATAATATTTCTTTCCAAAAGCGTAAAGCGACAAAAACAGCTATAAACATTTGCTATTCTAATGACGATAAATTATAGTACACAAGATTTCCTGAATTCTTAATGAATTCTCGTACGTGATAAAGTATAATAAATTTAATGAATATGGGACTTTTGGTGTGTGACCAATAACCCAGTGTGAGGAGGACATATACAGTGAAAGCGGAAGTAATTAACCCATTCCTGGAATCTGCACGCAACGTTTTTGAACAGCTCATCCAGGTTTCGCCTTCCACCGGGAATCTTGGCGTGAAAAATGTAGAGTACATTGCAGACCATGTCTGGATCGTGATTGGAATGACGGGACAGTTGAGCGGAAATATTGTTTTTGGTATACAAGAGACGGTGGCTTTGAAAATCGTTTCGGCTATGATGGGTGGTTTTGTCATCACCGAGATGGACGATATGAGTAAAAGTGCGATCTCTGAGCTCGGTAACATGATAAGTGGTAATGCAAGTACAATTCTGTCCAACCAAGGCGTTGTTGTAGATATTACGCCTCCTCAGGTTATGCAATCTGAAATTTTAGCCACATTTACTGCAACGAAAGCGCTTAGCATACCTTTGTTGATGGATGGGATTGGCGAGATGGATATTCAGGTGATGATCTCGTAAAATAGAAACCATAGGCCTTCATGAGGCCCAATGTGTTTTATTACGGGAGGACACCAACATGCTGAAAGATCAGGTTGTTTTTATAACAGGAGCATCCAGTGGAATCGGTGCGCTCTGTGCACAAATGCTGATCGAAGAAGGAGCCATCCCGATTTTGGCTGCCCGTTCGCGGGACAAGCTGGATCAGATTGGTGCTTCACTACAGGGACGGCATGAACTGCTTACGATGGATGTCACAGACAGTGAGCAGGTTCAGACGGCTGTAGATGCGATGTTACATAAATACGGACGAATCGATATTTTGCTGAATAACGCCGGATACGGAAAATTTGCTGCCATGACTGACATGTCTGTACAAGAATTCGATGAGATGATGGACGTGAATTACATGGGCATTGTCCGCTGTACCAAAGCGGTGCTTCCACATATGCTGGAACGGGGCAAAGGTCAGATTGTAAACGTTGCTTCGATGGCTGGTAAAATAGGGACGGCCAAATCAGCTTCTTATACAGCGACAAAGCATGCTGTACTTGGATTCAGCAACGCACTGCGTCAGGAACTGCGCAAGACGGGCATCACTGTGACGACGATTAATCCAGGTCCCATTGATACACCGTTTTTTGATCGTGCCGATCCTTCAGGGAATTACGTAAACAATGTGCGCTGGCTGATGCTGACACCACAGAATGTAGCAGGCCACATGATTCGCGCCATGAAGAAACGTAAGGAAGAAGTGAATCTGCCACGGCTGGCATCAGCTGGCATTTGGTTGTATCAGTTGTTCCCTAGACTGGCTGACCGCTTGTCACACGGTGTAATGAATCAGAAGTAGAATGTAACGAGTGCACTATATATCGGATGAAGAAGGGCTCCGCCGAGGGGCTTTTCTTTTTTTTGCGCAGACTTGAACATTTCGGCAATAAGATTTGGTAAGCGGGCTTTTTTCGCATATAATGAAAGGTAATGTGATGACAGGCTTTGTTTTTTACGAATAAATTTAAAGGATGGAATACATGACGAATCAAACTTTTGCATCAATTGGCGTAGCAGAGGATCTGGGAGCATTGTTAGCTGGGCACGGAATTAACGAACCTTCCCCGGTACAGGCACAGACCATTCCAGTTATATTGGAAGGCAAGGATGTCGTATCCAAGTCGCAGACGGGAACAGGCAAAACGCTGGCGTACCTGCTACCGTTGCTACAATCCATCAAAAGTGATATTAAAGGAACCCAAAAACTGATTATTGCACCAACGCAGGAACTTGCAATGCAAATCGTGCGTGAGGCTCAGCGTTACGGTGCGGATCGTGGCATCGGTGTACAAGGTCTGATCGGCGGCGCGGCGGTGAAACGTCAGATCGAGAAATTGCGTGAACATCCAGAACTGGTTGTTGGTACGCCTGGACGGTTGAAGGAACTGATCACACTTAAAAAGCTGAAAATGCACAATGTATCGACGATTGTTATTGATGAAGCGGATCAGGTGTTTCAGCTCGGCGGTGTAAGTGACGTGGAATTTGTGCTGAAAAGCGCGCTGCGCGACCGTCAATTAATCTTCCTGTCAGCTACAATTGACGAACATACGGCTACACTTGCAAAGCGCGAGATGAAAGAGCCTGTTCATATCGGTATTGAACCGGATCGTGCGACGGCTGCCGGACTTGAACATTATTATTTTGTGGAAGAAAGCCGCAACAAGATCGATATGCTGCGTCGTCTTGTTAGACAGTATAACCCGGATCGGGCCATCGTCTTTGTGAATGCAACGGAGGATATCGGTGAGGTTGAGGCAAAAATGAATCACCTCGGGCTGTCCGCAGCTGCGCTGTACGGAGATGCCGACAAAGTGACTCGCAGCAACGTACTCGCCGCCTTCCGTAACGGCAAAATTCAATTGCTGATCGCCTCCGAGGTGGCGGCAAGAGGACTGGACATTGAAGGTTTGCCAATGGTCATCAACTATGACCCTGCTTTTGACTCAGAGCACTATGTTCATCGTGCAGGCCGGACAGGCCGAATGGGACGTTCAGGAATTGTATTGTCCATCGTCGATGAAACGCAAATTTTCATCATGCGTAAATTCGCTCGTGAACTCGGCATTGAATTGCAGGAGCGTACGCTGTTCGGCGGTAAAGTGTTGGTGGCTGATCCGCGGCCAGATACACGTCCTGAAGGACATTCGTTCTCACGGAAACCAGGACAGTCCCGTGATCGTAAGCCAGCTCAGGGGGACCGGAAACCAGGGACGAGAGCAACCATTTCAAGTTCAACGCAACGACCTGCAGGTAGCAAGCCGTCAGGCAATACAGGCCGCACAGATAGCGACCGGAACCGCAAAAACAAGGGGGCACCCAAGTGGAGCAAAGACAGAGCGCCGCGCTCTGAGGAATAATCGGATGAAAGGGGTGCAGGGATAGATGGAAAATGTTCAATCGCCTGTGCTGCAAATCAGCGGGCTTAGTGGAGGTTACAGTGCCAAGCGGCCAGTGCTTCATGACGTGAATCTGGAAGTAGGCCGCGGAGAAATGGTCGGATTGATCGGATTAAACGGTGCTGGCAAAAGTACAACGATGAAACACATTCTCGGTCTGATGACTCCGCAGCAGGGAGAGGTTCGGGTAATGGGCAAGAAACGGGATGAGGACGCACAGATCTACCAATCTGCGATGGCCTTTGTGCCGGAATCTCCCGAATTATATGATGAAATGACCGTCATGGAGCATCTGGAGTTTACGGCGAGGGCGTACAATGTGTCCGAGGCCGATTTCAAACAACGGACAGAGAAACTACTGGACTTGTTCCGCATGAATGAGAAAAGCACAAGTCTGTCCACACATCTGTCCAAAGGGATGCGTCAGAAGGTCATGATTATGTGCGCTTTCGTGGCAGGACCGCCACTTTACATTATCGATGAACCATTTCTTGGACTCGATCCGCTGGGCATTCGTTCACTGCTTGATTTTATGCTGGAGATGAAAGCGGCCGGGTCTTCTATTCTGCTGAGTTCACATATTTTGTCCACGATTGAAAATTATTGTGACCGCTTCGTTGTATTGCATCGTGGACAAGTCATTGCTCAAGGAACACTGAACGAACTGCGTACAAAGTTCGGGGAGCCCGATACACCGCTGGAGCATATGTTCTACTCCCTCGTGCAAGGCAGGGATTAGCATGGATCTCAAGCAGTTATGGAAGCAACGTCGGACAGGTTTTTGGAATGGGATTTTACCTTATGTGGGCTATGTCATCCAGAGCGGTGTAGCGATGGTATTTCTTTTTCTCGTCATCGCTTTCTCCGCTTGGTATACATCTTTTGTACAGAATATTCCTGCGGGATTTCCGATTCGCTGGATTGCTTTATTGTTGCTGGCTCCGCTTGCACTGTTTAGCAGTTATCGTACATATTTGCTTCCGGCAGATATTGTCTTCCTGCGGCCGCAGGAGTACCGGATGCAGGATTATTTAAAAAACAGCTTCGTGCGTGGCGTAATTTATAAAATGCTGTTGTTACTTTTTGTATTTCTTACCTTGTGGCCACTCTATGTAAGGGCAGATGTAGATGCCAAACCACTGGGCTGGTCCATGTTGTTTCTCGTGTTATGGAAAGTGTTGTCCAGTTACGGTGCATGGCAAGAACTGAGGATGGTTCAAGCTGGGGCGTCCAAAGGATATCGGATACTCCGCTGGGCAATAGCGATCCTTGCCGTTGCAGCCTGGTTATGGCAACCGCCGCTACGCAGCCTTTGGTTTCTGTTGTTACTGGCCGCTGTTTATATCGTTGCACTGCGTGTACCTGTTAAACACCGAGTCGCTTGGGAACGTCTGATTCAGGTGGAACAGACGCAGGCAGGCAGAGTGATGCGTACATTAGGTTGGTTTGTCGATGTGCCATCGTCTGGGCAAAAGGTAAATTCTCGCCGCTGGCTCAGCAAATGGGGCAATGGTCTTCCATGGAATGCGGGGCAGGCTTATCGATATCTCATGACCAAAACATTTATTCGAACGGAAGTATTCACCATTGTTCTGCGTCTGATCATCCTGGGTATGTTGCTTTCCTGGTGGACGGCAGGCAGTTACTTCGGAATCGGGGTATATCTGTTCTTCCTGCTACTTACAGGCATTCAACTGGGGGTACTGCGCCGCAGTCACGGTGAATCCTTCTGGATTATGATTTATCCGATCTCAGGAGAGAGCCGCCGTTCACAGGTGCTCGGTTTCATCTTCCAACTGCATGCTATAGCCGCATTGCTCATGTGGTTGCCGATGCTGGCAGCAGGAATGGAAGGATTGAGTATCACAGGCATTGCACTCGTACTTGGTGTACTTGTCATCGTGCTGATGCGTCGTTCGCAGGGTAGCAAATGGCTCAAAGAGGAAGAGGACGAGTAGAAGAACCAAAGTAGCTTAAGCTTTCGCTGAGCCGTCAGGTTTATTCATCACAAGTGAATTATGCGTAAGAGCAAGAGAAGAAGGGTATTTCGGGCTGTATCCCGAAATACCCTTCTTTTTGATGTGTGATGTAAACTCATGATGTCTTGCGCGTATACATAGCGAAGGCGTATTAGTACAGGAAGGATTTTGTGATGATGACGAGCAGGATGAACAGTACGAGAATGGCACCAATGTTTGTGAATCCTCCAACGCCACAGTATCCGTATCCGCCTCTTGTATCTTCAACTTGGGACATGGGTCATACCCCTTTCGAGTGATGGTTTGGCACGCCCTTGCGTACATCGTATATTATGTGCCATGGCGTTAGGCTGATTGGGCCTCTGCCCGTGCATATGTGTTTTGGGCATCTATCCTGGATACCAAAGAACCCTTCGGCGATGACATTAGCTTTCGCAATGTGCCGCAAAGGGTTCTATTTTTGAAACCATCTAAATTAGAAGGTTATATTTACTTATATGCTAAGTCGTTTGCAGATCCTGCACGCCGCGATAGATCGTATCGAACAGTTCTTCGAGACCATTTTCCTCGATACAAGAGAAGGCAATCCGCAGATCGGATTCACCGAGTGCAATCGTGCCTACACCATATTGGTGCAACAGATGGCTACGGAGTGCTTCAGCACTGACTTGTTTCAGCTTCAGACACATGAAGTAGCCGGAGTTGAAAGGATAATAATCCCATACGTCCCCATACTTACCGCTGTCTAAGATCGCTTTAACTTTGTTGGCGCGGCCTTTCATAATCTCGAACTTTTCTTGTTTCTGTGCTTCAAACTCCGGTGCTTTCAGCGCATCCAGAACAAAAGTCTGTGAAGGATGCGGACCGCTAGAGATCGTTGCACGGATGATGCCAAGTGTTTTTTGCTCCAATGCATGCAAAATAGCGGCATCTTCATGAGCAAATGTAATGAATCCTACACGGAAGCCCCATACGAATTCTTCTTTCGTTGCACCGTCGATCTTCACCGTTAATACACGTGGATGAATATTGGCCAATTTACCAAAAAGAGACTCATGAATGGAATCTTCAAAGAAGAGGCCAAAGTATGCATCATCTGTAACCACAACAACATTTACACCGGCTTCTGCAGCTTGACGAATGGCATCTACGATGGCATCTGCTTCTGCGCCGCCTGGCGTGTAACCTGTCGGATTGTTCGGGAAGTTCAGCAAAACAATGGCTTTTCCTTTGTCCTTCTGTGCAAGCAACGCCTGAAGCAGTCCGTTGCTGTTAAAGTTCAATTGATCATCAAACAATGGATAATGAATCAACTGGCCGTGTCGACGAATTCCGAAAGTCAGCTCGTAATTCTCCCAGTTTTTATCCGGATATATAACAGCGTCCCCTTCTTCAGTGAACAGGTCGGCTACGATGCTGAGTCCATGAGTTAGTGCGTTCGTTACAATCGGGTTTCCGAAAGATTTGCCTTCCAGTGAAGGGGTTTCTCTCAGCATCTTTTCTCTCCAAACGGTTCTTAATTCAGGTTTGCCTGCAGGAGGCGCGTAAGGATACAGATCCTTCGGCTGGAATGCGGACAACTTTTCCTGAATCACCGGAAGATGCATTGGCACTCCACCCTCCAGAGCGATACCGATCGTTGCATTATAGGTCTTAGCCAAGCTTGCTGCTTCCGCAGATTGACTTAAGATACCTTCTTTTGGAAAATAAATTTCTTTGCCGAGTTGTGACAGCATGGAGTAGACGTGACTGCTGCCGGCCTGAATACTTTCGTTCAACTGTTCAGCCAGTGGATTCATTTTTTTCATCCTTCCAAGTCTTTGTGATTCACTGCCTAACATTATAACACCTTGACATGGCCCCGTCACGGAAATTACGCAATATGACAGTTATATCACTTCACCGCGTTGTTGCGCGGGGTCAGAATGCAATATTAGCCTGAATTTAAGGCTGGATCTGGTGTGTTACTCCTGATGGTACGGACAATATTTTCGCATCATTTCAGCCGTTTCATGATCCCGGCCTTCGTTTCGTTTATGCAATTCACCGCTGATATGATCAAATCGTTCAGGCGTCAGATTCTGCCCGAATTTAAACTTGGCGCTGAGTCGATCCGGTACGATTCGAACGACAGCTACAGCTTTGAGCCTTCCGGTGTAGCGGGAGTCTTGCGCGTCAATCGGTATATAACCGCCTTGCGGCTGGAGTTTCTCCATAAACCGCTGAAGTACCTTGCCTTTAATATCAAGATCTTCTACACGCTCTGCCAGACCGGAGGCCATGACACTTTTGAAAAATGAGGTTGCAGGACAAGCCAGTTCAGGATCACTGAAAAAAGAAGGAATCAGCGAGAATTCCTCCGCCACGGTAAAGCTGACGGACGAGTGCTGTTTGATCTGTTTCATTTTTTCCCCGGCTAAACTTCCATGAAAATAAAAGCAACCATCCATATATACAAAATTCAGCGGTGTAACTCTCGGTTCTCCATCCGGGCTGACGGTACCCAGAAAACCAAAAGAGCACTGGTCCAAAAAAGTAATGATTTCCTGTTCCTCTTCTACCGAAAATTCTTTGCGTCTCATATAATTTCCCCCATTATTTTAGAAAGTGTTAGGACATGTCGGAATGTAGAAACCGTTATAACATGTCAGAAATAGGATTGCAGCATGTATTCCATGAAGATAACCATAAAACGAATATTGACAGTAAAATAGATCCAATTTACATTCATTTTTATAGGCCAATTGGGATGAGAGTGATCTTAAACAGGAAGTAAGACTAGGAAAAGATAGAAGGAAACATAAAAGTAAAGATCGAGAAGACATGTTAAGAGGGAGAATCGCATGGAATTGTGGCTGCCACTTGATTCTTATGAGCTTCAATATCGATACCAATATCAAGCGTTATATCACGCACTGCGGGATGCGATTCATTCAGGTACACTGGATGCAGGAACACGTTTGCCTTCTACGCGTTTACTGGCGAAACAGTACGACATGTCACGCGGGTCGGTAGCCCAGGTATACGATATGTTGCTTGCGGATGGATATGTCCATGCTTATCGGGGAAAAGGAACCTATGTTACGGAATCCTTGTCCGTGCATCACAACAATCATAGCGAAGCGGTATTGTCTCTATCTCCATGGGGAGAGCGTCTTCGCGGACTAACCGCAGAACACAAACGTTCACGTGAAGAGGTTCAACTGGAACAGGAATCCGTCATCAATTTTCGGATGCAGCGATTGCTGCCAGAACATTTTCCAAAAGCCGAGTGGAAAAGTGCGCTCGCTGCGGTTCATCGTAGTGGCTGGCGAGATGTAGGTGGTGCAGCCGGTGATTCAGAGCTACGGGAAGCGATTGCCGCACATCTTCGCTGGACACGTGGCATTCAAACGGATGCCTCCCAGATCGTACTGTTCAGTGGATCGATACAAGGCATTACGCTGTTGTCCCAATTACTCATTCACGAGGGAAGCCCGGTGGTGCTGGAAAGTCCGGGTTATCAAGGCATTCTGCATGCGGTCAGATCCTGCGGTGGTCAGGTGATACCAGCTGAGGTTGATGAAGGAGGTATTATCCCGCAAGATTGGCATGCACAAACGTTATTTGTCACGCCGACTCGCCAGTTCCCGACCGGAGCGGTACTCGGGCTGGAACGAAGGCGGGCCTTACTGAACTGGGCATCAAAACAAAATGCCGTTATTGTTGAAGATGATTACGACAGTGAATTTCGCTGGGGCGGACGTCCGATTGAACCACTTAAGGTGCTTGATCGTGAGCAACGCGTGATATACATCGGTTCCTTCTCCCAAACGATGCCCGCTTCGTTCCGGCTCGGTTATGCGGTATTGCCAAGCAGTCTGGTCGAGCCACTTCTGGCTGCCAAAGCTCTGTATGAACCGGTGTCACCCGCGCTGCTGGAACAGCGTGCACTAGCCAAATTTATGACACGAGGTGGATATATGCGGCATTTACGTCGATTAACCAGGCTATATGGGGAGCGGCATGACTTTTTTGTAGAGGAGATGAACCGTTGGTTGCCACAAGCCTTCACCATGCAACCAGGGGATGCCGGATTGACCATTTATGCGATATGGAACGGGGACCAAGCAAGTTATGAACGGTTTACCGGAGAGGTTCATAAAGAGGGCGTTTTGTTCCGGGATGTGGAGCAGTACCGCTTAACTCCGGGGCATGCTGCAATATGTTTCGGATTCGCTCATCTGGAAAAAGAGGAGATTCGCGAAGGGATAAAGCGGATGCAAGCCGCGTGGGAGAAGTGTACATTTTCGTTTCAGTGAATTCCGCTGTATAATGGGATAAGTGTTTAAAGAGATTAACTGTCAAGGGGGAGTGGCGACATGCTGCAGGCATCGCCGTCATCATTTGTAATTTTGCCCGCTGTCGCCAAAATAGTCTGTGAACCGGGCTGGAAGTGGCAGAAGCGAGAAAAACCGATGCAAAATTATGATTTATTTTACGTGTGGAGCGGTGAAGGCACGGTTATTTTGAATGATCAGCCTTACGAGGTTGGCAAAGGAAGCTGTTTCCTGTTTCGTCCGGGAGACCATACAAGCGCAACGCATAACAGGCAGAAACCACTGGTGCTTACATATATTCATTTCGATGTGGACGAGCCTGTTGTGGATGTGCCTCAGTCTTACCGTGAAGTGCAGGAGACTGTGGAGTTTGAGCATTTGCTTGCACGTTACGTAAGGCTGTTTTTGTCCGATGTGTATGGACGTGATGAAGAGAGCAGGCTGATTTTGAAGCAGTTGATGATCCATTTACTGCGTGCGGATACGGAAGAACCTGTGGAGAAAAAGGTAAGTAATCAGTTGTCCGATGTGATTCAGGAGGTAGCCAATTATGTTCGCCAGCATCCCGGAATTACACATCGTGTAGAGGATCTGGCCGCGCGAGCTGGTCTGTCGCCGCGTTATTTCTCAATTAAGTTCAAGGAACTTGTCGGATCATCGGTACAGTCCTATATTATTCGTATGCGTATTGAACGGGCAGAACATCTTCTGGTGCATACCGGTATGAACGTGACCGAAGTTGCGGATGCACTGGGTTATCGGGATATCTTTTTCTTCAGTCGTCAGTTCAAGCAATATACGGGCAAAAGTCCGTCAGAGATTCGTTAAAACCATGTCAGCGTCTCGTATGCAAACATCACAACGTTTCAATGCTGGATGGCTAGGGTAAGTAACTAGCATTCCAGATGACCTTACAAGGAGGAACATGTGATGATGAACGGAAAAAGACGGGTTCGTAGCCGTAGAAATTCCATTAAGGGATGCAGTATTTTTCGGAAACGCCTGCGCCGGCTGAAACCCGTTGAAGAACTGCAGGACGTATGGTTTTAAAGTTTGGAGAGATGGCTACACCTTATAATGAACTGGCGTTCCAACCGGAGAGAGGCAGCGCCATGCATGTATACATGAAATGATATTTCGTTAGGCAATTTAGAATGGTAACATTTCATATCATGAATTATAGGCAAATGAAGGATAGAGAATAAAGAGGATGGCATAACACCTGATTGCAGGTGCTGAGCCATCCTCTTTATTTACGTATGAAATTAGGGTTGTTTGGGTTTCAGACGACCAAGTAAAGCTCCCATTTTAACGGAATCTCCAGGTTTCAAATCAGGGAGCGGTTCGAAGGTATCGGTCTGCATAAGCAGTACAACGGTAGAACCGAACTCGAAATAGGCCAGATCATCTCCCTGAGCCCAATCTTGGGTGTCGATATCCGCATATTGGATACTACTGACATTCATTGCACCTACTTTGACGACAGCTACTTCACCATAATCATGCTGAATATACGTAATAAGCCGTTCATTGCGGCTGAGCACGGATTTCATATGGGTGAGTCCGAAATCATTCACAGGATAAACTTTGCCTTTGATATGTTCGCTCTCCATCTTACGACCGCTGACAGGTGCATGAATGCGGTGGTAGTCGCGCGGGCTGAGATAGAGCACAAAACCATAACCATGCTTGTACTTCTCCAGATGTGGAGAGTGGTTTAACAATTCAGCAAGTGTATAATCTTGTCCCTTTACATTCAGAATGGTTCCTGCGGAAATCGGGCCTGCTGCCGTAATTTTAGCGTCGACAGGGCTGATCAATGCATGTTCCGAAAGGTCTAGCGGGCGCATCCCGGGTTTTAATTTGCGAGTGAAGAAATCATTCAGGGAACGATATTCTTTCCAATCCTTCTCGGCTTCCTGTACAGGGATGTTGTAGGTCCGGACAAAATAAGGGATAAATGCTTTGCTTCCCCGGCTTTTGGAGAAAGCTCCCACGGTCCGGGAGATCCATTTGCGCGAAGAAAGCTCAGTCATTAATCGCAACAGCGTTTTTGCCATGAATATCCCCCTTAGGGTTAATACAAACTTCAAGGCCGCAAAAGCGGCCATTCTGCATAATATTGACACAAATCACGAATGAAATCAATACAATCCACGATCATAGGTTTGTGGCTGTCTTGGAATGCTGGAGTTGTGATTGACGAGCAGACGTCCGTACGCCATTGGTTTGTTATATGTCATCTGCCAATGTTCCTGCATGCCAGCCTTACGAAACCCATATCGCTGATCCCTGCCATTGCATTCGATAAAGTAAATGCCTCCGTTTTGGGTTACGCCGAGGTCGAGGCCCAGATCAGCCAGATGAGGCAAGTTGGAAGCTAGCGTGTGAGCAATACGAAGGGCGACTATAGTTATTCGGGCTTGCAGCTGGAACAGCTCCGTACTCGGTTCAGCCAGACCAAGTGCTCCAGCCACAGTCATGACTTTGCCGCCTTGCGCAATGTTTGTGACAAACGTATGCGCCGGAGCTGCCTTGGCAAACATGCCAGTGACACTCCATACCCCATCTCCCCCGCGTTGCACGGATACTCTCAGATCAACGGGCTTTCCCTCATACCGGATGAGCCGAATCCGTTCTTCAATCAGATAAGCATGACGGAATATCCGCCTTAGTGTAGCGGAAGGCAACTGTCCCCGGTTCAGCTTGAAGGTGGCCCAGCCTTTACGCGATGCCCTCGTTTCACAGGTTAGTCTCCAATGGCCCTCCTGCTGGAAGAGACGCATAATGCCATGACCAATGCTGCCGCTACACGGTTTAATGACGAGATCTTTATGATGTTCCATCATGTAAGTGAGCGATTCGGGCGTTGCTTTGACTGCGTGTGGCAGATGATCTTTTAAAAAAAAGTCTTGCCGCAGCATATCATGCACATGGTCCTTCCGATAACGATTACGCACGTTATACACCTGGATGCCTTGCAGGAGCAAACGTGTAATCAGTCGCTGTTCCGCACGGCGAAGCTGGAGCGCACGGTTATGGATTACGGAAGGAAGTGGTATACGCTCACGGACGTAACGACCTTCTTTTTTCACATAAGCCAGACATGTTTTACGATCCAGATCGATATCCTCCAGCCTTAAAAAGCAAGGCGTTAATCCGTAACAGGCTGCAGCCTGTTCATAATTGGCGAGTGATTCCTGACCGGTCCTTCCGGCCGGTATCCCCCGGTACATGCGTGAATCGAACATAATGCCGATCGTTTCTTGGAGCATGACCGTTCCTCCTTCATTGTTATCGCGCAACCATGAATTTTTTCAGTATGCCGGCCTGTCAATGCATGGTTTTAACATCGCGATAACGCAGACCGGTGTGCAGAGGCACTTTTATACATCCGTTGTTGTCCAGACATCTTATCTTATGAAACGAGCGGATGCGGGGCGTGGACAGCCGCCTTCTCTCTTCACTTCGTACAGCCTAATTACGCCAGGGTAGATGTAACGTTAACCTGAGTAGACAGGAATCTGATCAAGGATGTGCAAAAGTAGGGCCATAAAAGTGGCAGATGCCCAGCTCAAAGCATATGATGCCGGAGATGAACGTTAGGGGAAGGAGTTGGCCTCATGAGTAAAAAAGGCAAAAAAAAGGTTGTGACGCCTAAAGTGCGTCATATCAGTCCCAAATTCAGGGAGCTGGATCTGATGGATCGGCGACTGGAATTCAGCAAGCCGGAAAAAACAGTGAAAAAAGAGGAGGTTTCGACTTCGGATAGAGTTGCCTCCAAGGAAGTTATTGCTGATACCGTAACGACATCTGATCAGACGACGCCAGATGCATCGGTCAATAAATCTGAAGTTGTGGTGGAAGCGCAAGACATAGTGCAGGAGCAACAGCCCCGGCAGCCGCAACAAATTGCCCCATTAAATGCAGAAAAAAATAATGTGGAAAAGGAAAACGCAGAAAAAGAACTTCAGATCAGAAGCATTGCGCACCTTCCATTGAAAGAACAGGATAACCTAAGCCGTTCAACAGGCAAGCAGCGTCTTGAACAATTAAACCAGAACCAGATGCCAGGCTATGAAGGACAGTATATTTATACAGATGACCTCAGTGAGTTTGCCGTCACGGAAAGTAAGCTGGCTCCTTTTTCGGTGGACGCCTCCAAGCTGAAATCAGGAGCTGTAGGAAGCGAGGCGCTTCAGGATTATGCAGTAACAAGTATTCATATTGCGGACGGTGCGATTGTTTCTGCTAAGCTGGCTGAGGCTTCGATTGCGGAGGAACATCTGATTGATGGCTCTGTATCAGGTCACAAAATCAGAAATGCATCCATCGCTGGAGACAAAATCCGGGATGGCAGCATTACCTCACAGAAGCTGGGTAATCAGGTCATTGATGCAACCAAAATAGCGGATGGCTCCATCGGCACAAGGCATCTGAGTCGCCTGCTCGTCACAGAGGAATTAATCCAGAATCAAGCTGTTACTGGTGAAAAAATCGCGATTAGCGGGATCGAGACCCGTCATTTAGCTGGTGGAGCTGTCCATACCTCGAAACTGGCGGATGATGCGGTCACCAGTGCCAAGATTCGTGATGGAGCGGTGACAGGTAGCAAAATTGAAGAGCAATCTATTGATACACGCCACATTCAGGCCGGTTCGGTGAAACAGTCTCATTTGGCTGAAGGTTCTGTTGGACGTAATCAATTGCTGGCAAGCAGCATCGGCAGCGAACAGATTGAGGATGGCTCGATTCATACACGGCATATTGCCGAACATGCCTTGAATGGACGACATCTGGTGGATGGTTCGATCGGATCAGTACAGATTCGAGCTGCTGCTGTAGGGAGCGAACAGATCGGCAATGCCGAAATCGGTAGTGAGCATCTAGTCGATGGAGCGATCATTAGCAGCAAGCTGGCAGATCAATCGGTGGGAACAGCGAAATTGCTGGAGCAGGCAGTGACGGCTTCGAAACTGGCAGATCAAAGCGTTGTCGCTTCTAAAATATCCGATGAAGCTGTGCTCGGGAAACATCTGGCTAAAGGCTCGATTCGCGGGGAACATATTGCCAATCGAGGCATTACACCGGTTCATGTTGATAATGGTGCTATTCATTCCATACATCTGGCGAGTGGAAGCATCGAGACAACACATCTATCCGAGGGAAGTGTGTCTGCGGATGCACTGGCTTCAGGTGTTGTGCTGGAAAAACATCTGGCAGAATCTTCTGTAGGATCATTCCAATTGCAGGATGAAGCAGTCACAACCGCAAAGCTGGCATCTGAGAGTGTCACGGCTGATAAACTCGCTCCAAGTGCGGTTACAAGCAAAGCTATAGCCTCAGGGACGGTCAATTCGTCCCACTTGGCCAAAGCAGCCGTATCAACGGCTCATCTGGCTCCCGGCAGTGTGGATTCCGAAGCACTGAGGCCGTATGCAGTGAAAGCCGAGCACCTGACAGAGCATGCCGTAGGTGCCCCTCACCTGCAGCCGGGCAGCGTTCAGACCGATGCCATATCACGTGCGGCAATTACGACGGACAAAATAGCTCCGGGCAGCGTGACTTCAGCACAGATGGCAGGCGGTTCCATCTTTCCACCACATCTTACAGATCATGCTGTGACATCACCTAAACTCTCACCGGAAAGTGTCTCTACAGATAAGCTGGCTGATCTATCGGTCACCTCGGCCAAACTGGCTGACGGCAGTATCACTTCCGCCAAGATTATGGCTGAAAGCATCGTTGCCAAACATATCCCTGCTGAAACGATTCGTGGATATCACCTGAAGCAGCATACGATCTCGCTGGAGCATCTGTCCGATGAGGTGCGTACGCCAGAATTATTTGCAAACGGCAGCATCCCCGGTAGCAAGCTTCGTCAAAGAACAGTGACAACAGAACATCTGGCCACCGACTCGGTATCTGGCGAGGAATTACAGTACGGGGCAGTGGGAAGCGAACATCTGCAACGAGCATCCGTTGATTCCATGCATCTCGCTGAAGGCAGTATAAAATCAGATCATTTGACTGCTCAGTCTGTCCATAGCGCTCATCTGAGAGAAGAGGTCATTCGCAGTGAGCATATTACCGAGCAGGCGATATCTTCCAATCATTTGATGGCCGGAGCGGTGCATACAGAACATTTGGCTCCGCTCTCTGTAACAGAAGCACATTTACAGCCAGGGCTGATCAGTGGGTTGCATCTGCAGTTGGAATCTCTGGGTGCTACACACCTGCAGCAAGGTGCAGTTCAATCTCGTCATATCCAGGATGGGGCTGTTTTCTCCTACCATATTCAGGAGCGGAGTATTGGAACAGAACATCTGGAGGAAGAGTCTGTCCGCTCCGTCATCTTACAAGATGGTGCAGTTACTACATCTAAATTGGCGGATGGCAGTGTAGACGGCAGTAAACTGACAGAGGGCACGGTATCCAGCATTCATTTGACCGATGAGAGTGTGCAGTCTGCACATATCGCAGAAGGTGCAATCCGTGCGGATCATATCGCGGATGGAAGCATCACGGCGAGCCATTTGAGCGAAGAAGCTGTAAACACAGCTCATCTGCAAGATGGTGCAGTCACGGCATCTAAACTGGCAGATGGCAGTGTAGACGGCAGTAAACTGACAGAGGGCACGATATCGTCTGTGCATCTCGCTGATCGTGCTATTGATGGCAGTAAGTTAAGTGAGCAAAGTATCACGTCCAGTCACTTAAATGATGGAATCGTGGGCACATCACATCTAAGTGAAGAGATCTGGAATACAATTCGTCAGGTCAGTGCAGAAACGCTGGAACAGCTTGCCGAGTTCAAAAGGCAAGAAGCCATGCAGGAAGTACAACAGTTTATACAGTCGGTTGGCCTGCCTAACGAAGCTCTGTTTGCCTGGGGAGATGACGCGGAGTCGTCGCCGGATGCGCCTGCTGAGTTCCAAGCCGGAAATTTGAATCTTCAAGAGCTGCTTGGGCTATACAATGATTCGGAAGTAGATGCCGTATTAATGGAAGGCGAGTCTGCTACGGGAATCACTGAAGCTGAAGATGCATCGGATGGAGAAAATACATTATCGCCGGATGTAGCTGACACAGACTTATCCAACTCTATCACCCCTCAAGGGGCTGATACAGAGGTGCCAGTCTCCTATACCCTTGAGCCTCAGTCGGTAACACAAGAGCATTTGTGTGATGGTTCTGTAGGCAGTGAACAGTTGCAGACTGGTGCTGTTCAAGCCGAACATCTGGCATTCAAGCCGGTACGTAGTGTCAGTAAACAGCCTGCCGTGCAGCAGTTTGGCATGGAAGCTTTTGTTCTGCCGGAGAATGAAACGTGTACCGAAGTGACGATCGTTTTCGAAGAGGCGTTCGATTCGGAGCATTATGTCATTGTAGCCATGAGCAATGACCGTGGATTTCAGGTGTCGCTGTTATCCCAGAGTGAGGATGAAGCTGTGCTGGAAGTAACGCGGACAGCGGATTGCAAGCATACGTATGGTTTGTTGTCCTGGATCGCAGCGGGGCCATCGGCTTAAAAATATACAAAAGCGGTGTCCAGAGTATGTCCCGGACACCGCTTTTGCTTAGTAAGCCTGACCGTTCGGACATGAGGGGTGTCGGAAACGAGGCTAACTTTTTAACATAAGATATAGAAAGAAAAATAATAAGTTCGGCTTTACTTTTGGTGAAGATCACAGATGCTGCACACGATTAGTTAACGATCATAGTCCTACAGCTTGATAAGCTTTGGTGATGGCGGTAGCCTCGGCAGAATTGGCGCCGTAGAGGTCTTTGGCCGCCTGGATCGTTGCTGTTTTGGCAGCTGCAAATTTGGATGTTGGTGTCAGGTAATTCACCAGTGTGTTGTAGAAGATACGTACGGCTTTATCCCGGCCGATGCCGCTAACGGTTACACCGTTATGTGTGCCCCCTTGGGCTGCAAGGTAATAAGCTTTGTTGATGATACCGCTGTTGATATGAACACCGCCATTATCTTGGGTACCTGTGTAGCGGTCGCTATATTTGTCAGGCTGATCATACAGCGTAGGGTTGGACAGGGAGCGCAGGGCGTCACCTGGAATGTTAGGGGTATAGATATCGTCACCCAGCAGCCAGTTTTTGCTCTCGATGGTGTTACCCATAATATCGGCAAAAGCTTCATTTAAAGCGCCCGGTTCATTACGATATTCCAGGTTGGCCGTGTACTCAATGACCCCGTGTGTTAATTCATGACCGACAACGTCCAGGTCACCAGAGAATGAGCGGAACAACGAGCCGTCGCCGTCACCAAATACAATCTGTGCCCCGTTCCAGAAGGCATTATTGTAGTTGGAGCCATAATGTACTGTCGACCGAATCAACAATCCGTTACCATCAAGGCTGTTGCGGTTAAATTTATTTTTGTAAAAATCATAAGTAGCGGCAGCATAAGCGTGTGCATCTACAGCTGCGCGATCCGTCCATACGTTATCGGAATCTGTAAGCAGCGTGCCTGGCAGGGAGGAGCGATTATTCGCTGTGTAGGTTTGGATGCCTTTACCCCGAGTGGTATCTTTCAGTTGGTAGGTACTGCCGGATTGCGTTGTCGTCAGCGTTTTGGTGTCACCCAGTACGCCTGTTCCTGTACCCGTGGCAAAGTTAATGATATCAAACTGGGATACGATGCTTCCGTCCACGGCGTTAATAAAGTATTTGGTACGAAGCGGTGCAGGTTCAAGCACGTTCACTTCGGTAATGTAAACCAGATAGGTCTGACCGTCATCTTCATGATGATAAATTTGGAGTTCAGCCTTCGGCTCAAGCTCCGGTGCACCTAACTCGCCGATCCGGGAAGTCGCTTCTTCCGAAGCTACTTTAATCGCTTCCTCTGCACTGATACTTGGGATGCCGTCATTAGGAATCGCTTGTTCTTCAACAGGAGGAAGTTCACCAAGGGCAGAAGTCACAGCGCCCGTTTTGTCCAGATGGAGGGTCTGTTCAGCACCGTAGACCGGAATACCTTTGATGTACTGTTGCAGACGGAAGTGCCTTACGCCGGAAGTATCCGTGTTACGTTTAATGATTTTGAGTTGGCCTCTGACATCGGAGTTCAGGAACTCTTCCTGTTGTCCAAGGTAATTGTAGATCGTTTCGTCCGGATTGTTGTTCAAAAGGATACTCTCCTCGGAGGCATAAGGAGCCTCAAGTGGATTAGACAGATCAGATGGCGCTGCAGCGGCAGAGGATACGGAAGCGAGCAAAAGAGCTCCTCCAAGTATTGTTGGCATAACTTTGGCAAATTTCATTGTTAACTCTCCTATTCTCATTTTAGATTTTGCTTGAAAAAAAAGGGTTTATGCCTAACTCGGCTGGATTTCCGTCTGCATCTGGCAGGGCGGAGTGAGGGGCTCAAACAGAAGTATGTTTAAGAAGCAGGGGTTGTCCCCTAATGATTGCGGCAAACCGAAGGTTCTACGGAGAACCGGGATGTTCAATCCGTGTGTGGCATGCGGGAAGAAGAAGCCGGGTTGGGAACGGCATCACTCCTTTCAAGTTCATGGTCTGTTTGTGTAGTAAATGGAGGAGATCAAACGTCTGAACTAACCGAAGGTCAATAAATGGACAGAAAGAGGTTTTGGGAACGTGAGTTCTCAACAAGGTTAAAAATGTAAATTGTGTGGCTTGAATCGTATAGTATCACAGTGTAAAAGATTGGAAAAGATACAATTTTAAATTTTTTCGAAAATTGTGTCTAAGGACAGGGAAGAGATGTCATTTTTAAAAATATTGACGAATCTTGTCGGGTCACAGGATGGGTCTACTTACACTCTTGCCCAGAACCTAAGTAAGATAAGGACATACGCCGTTTCCACTGCTCCACGAATACATAGAATAACGTGTACTCCCTTGGCATGATCAGGATGGACAGTGGGAGGTGAAGTTGTTGCGGAAACAACGTAATAGAGCCAATTATGCAACAAAAACAAGAAAAAAGCGTTTCAGACCTGCACTTGGAAAAAGAAGAATCCAAACGAGAAAGAAAAAGGGTACAAAGACCTATGTCATTTCCTTACCTCCTAACCATTCATTTCATGCGAACGATCGGAGAGAATCACATGAGATGATTGGGGAAGTTACTGCGCAAGACAGAGAAGTTCTCCGGCAACCTGTGCTATCGGTGATTATTCCAGCGATGAACGAGGAACGAACCATTGCTGCTGTAGTCCGTGAAGCGACACGTATATGCCGCGATGCGGAAGTACTGGTTATTGTAAACGGGTCAACCGATGGCACAGCAAATGAAGCTGAACGGGCTGGGGCACGGGTACTCCACTACCCTGAAGCGCTGGGACATGATGCAGGACGAAGAGTAGGGGCAGCATCAGCCCGAGGGCAGATCCTGCTGTTCACGGATGCAGACATTCTGATCCCGGCCGAACATCTGGCACCTTTCGTTCAGGCTGTACTGAATGGAGACGATGTTGCACTGAACAATTACAACGGTCCGCTGAAACGGAGCCCTGTTCATCCGGTCGTTGAAGCAAAACATATGTTGAACAGTCTGCTCTCCAGATCCGATCTTGGCGGTGCTTCTATGACAGCCATTCCTCATGCGCTCAGTAGGCAGGCACTTGAGATCATTGGCATATCTTCACTGGAAATTCCGCCACTTGCTCATGCCAAAGCGATAATCGGCGGCCTTCGGGTGCAAGCTGTTCATCATGTGCCTGTAGGCAAATGGAATGCTGTACGCACGAGGAAACGAGGCGGTGCTGATCTACTTAGCCAAGTCGTACTGAACGATCATCTGGAGGCGATCCGTTGGATGACAGATACACGGGGGCCACGGGGAGGGTACTCTGATCTACAGCGTATTCGTAGTCTGGCTCAATAAGAAGTTGTAATCGTCAGAACGGTAAAACTTTAGATCGGTAAGTAAGCTGAACTCATTAGCCCAGCCATGAAGAAATAAAGGATTATGTGATAGAAACGGCAACATGCGGAGGTGACAGCGATAAAAACACGATCAGGAGTAAGGGCAAAGAGACGGACGCGAGCCAAGCGAATGGCGGCGGGCAGACCCCGGAGCAGAAAGCAAGCTGAGGGGAAACGCGCGCCACGTACTCAGCATCTTGGGTGGAGCCGGCGGAATGTCCGGAAGGTGATGCCGGATCTACGTCCATTTTGGAGAGCAGGCCAGCTTGCAGGCAAACAATTCAGGGCAGACTCCGACAACCTGAATAAACATGCTTCTGAAACGTGGCAAGTACACGCGGCGAATCTGCCGGAACAGACTAGCTACGAAGCTGCATTGCAGTCAGGCCGGGTGTTTATTCAAGGCTATGCGAATTCCTCAGGCCATGTACCAGAGATTGTACCGCTTCCCCTCCGACATGTTGCTGCTGCCGTAGTCTGTGCCTGTAATGAGGAACGCACACTTGG
Source organism: Paenibacillus polysaccharolyticus (assembly GCF_023714295.1). Lineage (GTDB taxonomy): Bacteria > Bacillota > Bacilli > Paenibacillales > Paenibacillaceae > Paenibacillus > Paenibacillus polysaccharolyticus_A. The sequence continues at coordinate 172,226 of NZ_JAMAUN010000007.1, read as the reverse complement.
GCAAGTGCTGGTACAACTAAGACGTCTGCCCCTCCGCGATATTGTAGTTGTATTAAACGGTACGACGGATAACAGTCTGGAACACGTGCTTCAACATTCAGGCATTACACTTGTGTATGAACCGGAACGAGCCGGGCATGATGTGGGTCGGGCGCTTGGAGTCAAAATGACAGATGCAGAGACCGTTTTGTTTGTGGATGGAGACATGGTTATACCTGCGGAACAACTGGCACCGTTCCTGTTCGCGATTGACCGGGGGCAGGATGTAGCGTTAAACGATTTGACTTCCTTACTTCCTCCTTTTTCCAAGCAGGACGAAGTCAGCCGAATCAAAGCTTATTTGAACCATACATTAGGTCGGCGGGACCTTGGTTCGAATTCGATGACCGCTGTGCCCCATGCCCTGTCGAGGCGAATGATTCAGGCTGTAAAATCTGCTTCGCTGGCCGTTCCGCCGAAGGCACAGATGCTTGCAATCCAGCAGGGACTCAAGGTATCCGCTCCATGCCAAGTGGATGTCATTCGCTCAAACCGACTGCGTGCCGGGAACACGGGTAGTGGTAACGATGTTGCCAGACTGATTCTTGGGGATCATCTGGAAGCACTCGCGGCGTGGATGGGCACGAGTGAATATGCCCTTCGGACCAACCTTCCTTCCCGTGCAGAGGTAGCGTACAGGAGGAATGTGAGATGACGCTGACCAGCATCATTATACCCACGTATAACGGACTCTCATTGCTGAGGCCTTGTGTCGAGGCCATCCGAACATACACGGAAGAAACGACATCGTATGAGATCATCGTTGTAGATAATGGGTCGACGGATGGTACTGCCGAATATTGTGCCAAGGAGCGCATCCGGTTTGTTCGTTTACCCGAAAATCGGGGATTCCCTGCCGCTTGCAATACTGGACTTCGAATGGCCTGCGGAGATGAGCTGCTCTTGCTGAACAACGATGTTACCGTTACATCTTGCTGGCTCGAAAATATGCGCACAGCACTATACAGTGAAGAGCGCGTTGGCATCATCGGGCCAGTCACGAACTATGCCAGTGGTATTCAGCAGGTTCATATGACGTTTCGGGATGTGCCACATTTTCAGGAGCTAGCAGCTGCCAATAATGTTTCGGATGTGTCCAGATGGAAGGAAGTACGCCGAATCGTAGGGCTGTGTATGCTGATGAAACGAAGTGTACTGGAGGCCGTAGGCTGGCTTGACGAAGCGTATTCCCCTGGCCACTATGAAGATGACGACTATTGTTATCGGGCTAGGCTTCTGGGCTTCCGTTTGTTGGTATGTGGTGATGTCCTTGTACATCATCAAGGCAGTGCGAGTTTTCAAAAGACAGATCATGCGGAATGGAAACAGTTGCTGGAGCGTAACCGCTCCATTTTCATAAATAAATGGCAAGTCGATCCGCTTGAATTTATGGACATATCCGATGAAGGAGGGAACAAGGAATGAAAGGTGTAATTCTTGCTGGTGGCACAGGAACCAGGCTGTACCCTCTGACCCAGCTTATCAATAAACATCTGCTTCCCGTCGGTAAACATCCGATGATTATGTATGGTATCGACAGGCTTCGTCAGGCAGGGATTGAGGATATTTTGATTGTTATCAACAAACATTCCGCTGGTTTGTATACGGAGTATCTTGGTGGTGGAGCGGATCATGGGGTCAGGCTGACGTATCGTATTCAGGAAAAGGCTGGCGGTATTGCCGAGGCTCTTGATCTGGCATCATCGTTTATTCTGCCAGGCGAAAAATTTGTGGTGTTGCTTGGTGATAACTTGTTCAGCGATGATTTGAAACCGTATGTAGAGCGATATATGCAGCAACCTGCGGGTACGGCGCGAGTGTTGCTTAAAGGCGTGGACGATGCACGTCGCTACGGGGTGCCTGTCTTTAATGAACACCATCCGGAACGTATCGCGTACATTGAAGAAAAGCCAAGTCAGCCCAAGACCTCTTACTGTGTAACGGGCATATATATGTATGATGACCATGTGTTTAGCCTGATTCATAATATTGTACCGTCTGCACGTGGAGAGCTGGAGATCACTGATGTAAACAACCATTATGCATCCGGCGGCGGATTGGAGTATGACATTTTGCAAAAATATTGGAGCGATGCCGGCACATTTGAATCGCTCCAGGAGGCAGCTGTACGCATGAAAGGGCAGCTACCTTAACCGGAAATAACATGATACAGCCGCGGTGCGTTGCGTGGATCGAAACCGATGATTGAATCAGATGATGGAAACAGAATTCTCGCCAGAGCCTTGAAGTAAGCTCCGGCATTTTGTGCAACGACCGCGGTCTTTCTCAAATATGCTCAGGGGAAATCGTGTGAGAGCAGTGATATTGCCGGGGCGAAGTAAGACTACGCAGGCAGGAGAATAACGTGTGAGGTGTTTTAGGCGCACAGGCAAAAAGGGGCAGATTACAGGGAAGCGATGTCGGATGTGTAAGGTAGGGGGAGAGTAGAGACTAGAAGAGGTCTGGGTCATGCGAGTGGTGTGAAGAGTGGAGGCAGAGCGGTGCAAGTGAATAATGCAGGGAAGTGGGGCATGTGAAAGGTACTGTAAGAGCAGGGAGCAGCAAGGGCGGAAGCAGTACGGGTGGTGTGATCAGGATAAGTAAGGCAGGCCGGACTGGAGTTGTGTTGAGTAGGGGCAAGGCAAGTACGGCTGAAAGAGTTGGGAAAGCGAGTACGGCTGGAAGTGTGATAGTCGCTGGCAAAGCAGATCGGATTGGAAATGTGGGCAAAGCAAGTCGGCCTGGAGGCGGCATTAGGGTGGGCAAAGCAGCGAGGGCCCGGGGAGTGGGAAAGACGGACAAAGCGCGAAGAAGCAGCAGAGCCGCAGGTGAGAGAGCGAGCAGGGCAGGCGGGGCAGCGCTGGCTGGCCCTGCACAGAGCCGCCTGCGCCAAGGCCCCGCCCCGCGCAGGCGTTCTTCTGCGCTGGGCCGGCGCGCCGCGGCCCGCGCCAAGCAGCGCACGGCGATGCGCCGTGCGCCCAAGCCAGCACCGCACGCAAGCTCGCCACAGGCGATGCCTGCCAGCGGTGCTGGCCCCGCCCCGCGCCAGACGACACACCCGCAGGGTGTCGTCGTGCCCGCGGGGCGGGAAGGCGCTGCCGCGAGTGCGGGCAGCGCAAACGGCGTGCCGCCGCCGGCTGCGGAGCATGCCGTGCAAGCGGCAGGGTCCGGCGGTTACGCCGCGGGTTACCGCGACGGCGTATTCGCCGGGGGCGAGGCGCTGGTGGCGCAGCACATCCCGCCGGATCATATTCTGCCCGCTGTCGCGGCGGCAGATTTGATCGCAGCGGGCTTCCGCCAGTATGCGCCCAGCTTGACCCGGCTGACCAGCCCTCATGAGATGGCTGGTCACATCATGGCGGCGCTGGATGCGCAGCGCCCCCTGTCTGTCGTTCGCCTCGGGGATGGCGAACTGCTTACGCTGGCAGCAGACACCGTGCTGCCAGCTGCAGAAGTGCAGGAGCTGGCACCGTTTCTGTCTTATGCAGGGGTGCCATGCTCCACGCCGGACATCCGCGCGACGCTTGCGGAAGCGATTCGGGGTGCAGACTGGGTGGGTGTGCCCATCTCACGTGCTCCGACGTTTCAAGGACTATTATTCCCGGTTCTGCGCCATTTCGGAATCGATTGGTCCAGTCTGAAATTGACCAGTTCCACCATCAATTACAGTCTGCATCAGTCTCGTCTGTTGCTGCCGATCTTGCAAGGACGGCGTGTGCTGCTGATCGGCAGCCAGGCGGCAGAGCTTGGGGCCTTGTTACAACTGCATGGGGTGCAGGTTACAGGCATTATCCCTGCGGTAGCAGGCATGGCAGATATTCCGAGGGTAATGCAGCTAACGTCTGAGCACACCTTTGATATCGCTCTGGTCGCAGCGGGCATTCCAGCGGTGGTGCTATGCAGGCGTATCGCTGGAGAACTGGGCAGCGTTGCCTTCGATTTCGGACATTTGGCGGACAAATTAGTGACAGGGGAGCTTCAACTCTAGTGAGTTGTCAGGGGCAGGATCACCGGGACCCTGCCTCTGGCACGAGTGGAATGGAGGAAGCAACATGAAGAAATCGGAAATACAGCCTCATCGTGTACGAAAAAATAATCAGAGCAACTTACAGCAGAGAAGTCAGCTTAGAGTGGGCGCGCAATTATCTGGTAGCCATCCTCATCGTATAGGTGCATCTGCTAAGATTCTTCTTCATGCAGCCGATGGCCGTAATCGGCGTAATGCTTCACGGAAAGGCAAAAGGAGTCATCGTATTCTTCGAAACACCAAGTTATACAAGCAAGGATATAACCGAGGTTACGAAGATGGTGTTCTTCAGGGACAGAATTCATTCGGAATTGTGTTTGAAGGTGTCAGCATCATCATTCCCACCTACAATCAGCGGGATTATGTGCTGCAATGTGTATCAAGCATTGAGAAACATACCCCGGCTCCCTACGAAATCATCGTTGTAGACAATGCTTCTCAAGATGGTACGGCCGATGCACTGCTTCGCAAAGGCGGTATGGTGAGGGTAGCTGCACTGGAGAAGAATCGGGGATTTGCCGGAGGCGTTAATCAGGGTCTGATGATGGCAAAGGGACGGCATATCGTTGTGCTGAACAATGATACCCTGGTTACCCCAGGCTGGCTGGAGAATATGATGACGTGCCTTAACAGCGATCCGCAGATTGGTGTCGTAGGACCTGTAACGAACTACATTGGCGGAGATCAGCAGATTGAAGTGCCTTATCGTGAAGTAGAGGACATGTGGTCTTTCGCTGCGAACCAGAATCGTCCAGACCCGGAGAAACATCGAGTGACGGATCGTCTCGTCGGATTCTGCTGGCTGTTTTCCAGAGATTTGTTTGAGCGGGCAGGGTATCTGGATGAGGGTTACGCCGTAGGTAACTTTGAGGATGACGATTGGATTATACGGGTGCGGATGTTGGGATACCGACTTGCTGTAGCAGGTGACGCCTTTATTCATCATTTTGGAAGTGTCAGCATGAAAGCGCTCGGAGAGCAGGACTTTAACACAGTGAACAAGGGAAATGAACAATTTTACAGTCAAAAATGGGGAGATCCCCAAGCGCTCATCGCGGAAACCTCCAGGCTGGCACAGACTCCGCACTCAGACCCTCAAACTCGATCTCAAGCGAACGTATCTTCGTTAGCGGCAAAAGGTGATTTACGCCAGAGGGTCGCAGTTTCCTCTTCTGTAAACAGTCCTGCAACATCACCGGTCAGACGAAGCAGTGATTTCTATCCCGAAGGTGCATTTCTTGTTGATCTGAAGGGTGATGTCTATGTACTAAGAAGCGGTCAGCGCCGAAAGCTGAACATTCCTGTTCCGCGCGGCATCTCGCCGGTGCTGGTCGCCAAACCTGATCTGCTGGGCATACCTGCGGGTGAACCGCTGGTGTCCGCTGGAGATATTTGGAGCGGATCGTTTGAACCTGACCTTCCTCTTGCCGTAATCCCTCCCGATCCTGGCGTGGCAGCTACTGAATTGAGTATTGTATCTGTTGCTGATACACCGGAAGTTTGGTATCTGGTCACCGAAGGTAAACGCAGGAAGTTTGTATCCACCTATGCAGCGGAACGTTGGGGAATAAGCTCCAGACATGTGCATCAAATATCAACCGAACAACTCCATTCGATCCCGGAAGGATGGCCGATTATTGCTCCGCCCCAGTTGCTGAACAAGGATTTGTGATGGCCACCGCTCGTAGTTTGAAGCAACATGTAAACATGCGGAATGAACAACACTGAAGGGTGCGCTCTTCTTGGGCTAAACGCTCAGCTGATCTGTTCATTCCGTGTGAGGTCTTTCAATAAGAGTTATATAATTAAGTGATCAGAACAAGACTATTATATCTGTAAATACATATTTGAAGTTGAAAGACTAATTTACTTCTAGGGAGCCGTAGGTAACGCATGTTAATAAGCTTGGAGGCTGAAAATGAAAAGAGCACTTTTTATTACTTTCTTAATCTTATTTATTCTCTCAGGGTGTAATGATCTTGAAAAAATAGACATTAATTCACCATCTTACATGTTTAGCGAAAACTCCGGGATCGCTAGTGAAGTAAAAGTAAATTTAAATGGAATCTTTAACAAAAATGAAAATGCTTTTGAGGGATCTTTATCTATCAATGATATGGCTTTCGAAAAGGTAATCTTCATGCATAAATCTTTGCTAATATCTTATGAAGACGCAAAGAGAACCGTGTTAGGAGATATTTATTTAGATAAACAGGCTAATCAATTCGCAATTATTATTACAGAACCTGAACTATACACGAAATTAACGAATGAAAAATATCAGAATGAAGGGTTAGTTATCAGTGCTCCTGCATCAAATCTAGAAGAAGCAAAGACGATTGAGGAGAAATTAAAAGCATTGGAGTGAGTCTAAACTCACTCCTTTTTTTGAATCAAAATGGATACTGAATGGATAAATCAAAATTTAAATTTATTTTTTCTATTTTGTTATAGGATTGTTCTATTAGCAGAACCATTGACGATGCAAAGGGACGGGAGTACATTTATAGCCATAATTCTTATTTAACAGATTGGAATTGATGGTATATGTCGATCCGGTCTGTCTGATGATCTGGAACTATATTTTGGAAATCGGAGGTATGTCGATGTCATCATCCCAACAATGCGGCAGGATGAAGCAATGCTGTCTGAACGGAATGGATTAAGTCTAACAAGGCTAATGCAACAGGAGCACAGCGGTTATTTTTAAATGGATGCCATATAGAAAAAATCTATTAGAAGCACAGTTGACCGGTTCGGCGGGGCAATGATAAGCTGTGTGAAATTAAAACAAACAAAACTCATAGGAATAATCAATTTTGATTTCGAGACTCAATCATTTATTTAGATATGCCACATTTTGGTACCATCAAATTACCTTATTTCAGGGAAGGCGGAGTGTACATGACAGCAAAACGAAGTTTGAAATTTGGAGCAATCATTCATGGTGTTGGGGGAAGCAACACAACCTGGAGACATCCGGAGGTTCTATCTGATGCCAGTGTCAACTTTGGATTTTACAAACGTCAGGCGCTGAAGGCAGAAGAGGGCAAGTTTGATCTGGTATTCATTGCAGACGGCCTGTATATTACGGAAAAATCCATTCCTCACTTCCTGAATCGCTTTGAACCGATCAGCATTCTTTCCGCTCTTGCTGCGGTAACTTCACGCATTGGACTTGTGGGCACACTCTCCACATCCTATAGTGACCCCTTTACAGTCGCCAGACAGTTCGGTTCGCTTGATCTGATCAGTGATGGTCGTGCAGGCTGGAACGTGGTGACATCTCCCTTGGAAGGTACCGCAAAAAATTACAGCAAAAGCAATCATCCAACACATCCGGAACGTTACCGTATTGCTAAGGAATATTTACAAGTGACCAAAGGCTTGTGGGATTCATGGGAAGATGATGCATTTGTAAGAGACAAGGACAGCGGTGTGTTCTTCGATCCTTCGAAACTACACACGCTGAACCATGAAGGGGAGTTCTTCTCTGTACAGGGGCCATTGAACATCGCTCGTTCACGGCAGGGACAGCCGGTTATTTTCCAGGCAGGTTCCTCAGAGGATGGCAAAACACTGGCGGCACAAGAAGCCGATGCCGTATTCACTGGACACGATAACATTGAAGATGCACAGGCGTTTTATAAGGACGTCAAAACACGGGCAGCTTCCTATGGACGTTCAGCACAAGATATTGTTATTTTGCCAGGCATTAACCCGATTGTGGGACGGACGGCAGAGGAAGCGGAACAGAAATATCAGGAGATCGCAAGCCTGGTAACCATTGATAAAGCATTGGACTACTTGGGACGTTTCTTTGAGCATCATGATTTCTCCCAATATCCGCTGGATGAACCGTTCCCTGAACTGGATGGCATAGGCAGCAACAGCTTCCGCAGTGGAACAGACAAGATTAAAAAAGATGCCAGAGAACAGGGATTAACGCTGCGAGAAGTTGCTCTACGGGCTGCAACACCACGAAGTCAATTCCTGGGCACACCGGAGCAGGTCGCAGACAAGGTTCAGGAATGGTTCGAGGCAGAAGCGGCAGACGGATTCATTATTGCTTCGGAGTTGCCTAGCGGATTGTCCGACTTTGTGGAGTTGGTGGTGCCGATTCTACAAGAACGCGGCCTCTATCGTACGGAGTATGAGCATGATACGCTGCGTGGCAATTTGGGTGTCCAGGTGCCTGTAAACCGTTATACAGCAGCAAGAACACAGGAACAGCCGAACGTGATCTAATCGAATGTCAAATGTCATTTAAATCGAACATCATCTAATTGTTGTAATTCATGTTAACTCAAACGCGGTGACTCTAACCTGTACTCACAATCCAATACATTCGGATCAAATACAAGAACAGTTCATCGTTAAAATGAAGCACAAATGCATCTGGATCATAGCGTTAATAAAGTTAATGAATCCTTTTTTTTCTTAAAACCTACTTTTCTCATAGGAAATATAAAATATATACAAGTTTGCTTGGCGTAGCACATTAATGACACCTGTATACACAGAGGGGGAAGCGATATGAACAGGTCTATTTCATGGACAAAAGTGGTGGCGTTGGCAGTAGCATTGGTGATGGTTTTGTCCGGATGCGGAGCAGCATCGGGAGGCAAAACCAGCGGTGCGGCACAGGCTTCCGCCGGCGGGGGTCAGGCTGGTAAAGCGGAAGGGGGTAACCTCACCTTTGCACTGGCGACTTCACCGGATACACTCGATCCGCATCGTAGCGGTCTTGCTGTAGCCGTACGGGCGATTCGCACGATCTACGACAATCTGGTGGTTCAGCTGCCAGATGGGTCTATCAAACCTTGGCTTGCCAAGGAATGGAGTGTATCGAAGGATGGCGAAAGTTATACCTTCAAGCTGCGTGAAGACGTGAAATTCCATGATGGAACCCCGTTTAACGCCGAAGCGGTGAAGTACAATCTGGATCGTGTCATTGATCCTGCCACCAAAGCTGCCAATTCCCTTGCCCTGATTAGACCTTATAGCTCCTCCGAGGTCATTGATGAGTATACGATCAAAGTCAATCTGAATGCACCTTCGCAAGCGTTTCTCGGCAACCTGAGTCAGGCATTACTGGGAATCGTGTCTCCAACCGCTGCGAAGAAATATGGAGATCAACTGGGTAAACATCCGGTAGGCACAGGCCCCTATACCTTTGTGAAATGGGATGAAAACGCGGATATCGTTGTAGCCAAAAACAAGGATTATAACTGGGGCCCGGAAACGGTCGAAAACAAAGGCGCTCCTCATATCGATACGATCACGTTTAAGATTGTACCGGAAGAAGCAACACGTATCGGAAGTGTGCAGAGTAAGCAGGTGCTTGCCGCTGAAACTGTACCACCGCAAAATATCGCTGCGCTGAAAAGTGATCCGAACCAGCAATTGTTGCAAGCCAATACGGTTGGTTTGCCGTATACCCTCTTTTTCAATCTGCGCAAGGCACCTTGGGATGATGTAAAAGTAAGGCAAGCGGTACAATCCGCTGTAGACGTCGAGTCCATTGTGAAAACCTTGTATCTGGGTAACTACGAGCGCGCATGGTCTGCATTGTCTCCAGGTATTCTTGGCTATGACAAGGCACTTGAAGGGAGTATCACCCCGGACATCAACCGAGCTAACCAACTACTGGATGAGCAGGGCTGGGTTAAGGGGGCTGATGGGATTCGTGTCAAAGACGGGAAGAAGCTAACCTTGAAATATGTGGATGGCTCCCCTAACCGGGAAAAACGCAATGACATTGCTGCGATCATCCAGCAACAGCTGAAACCGCTGGGCATTGCGGTAGAAGTGGTGATTACCAAAGACATTGCTACCGTGATCTATCAGAACTGGGATTATGATCTGTATGGTAACAGCCAGGTCAACTCCGATCCGAATGCCTTGTACGCCTTCTATCACACCAGTGCGGAAGGGGAACGTCCGACATTATCCGGTTTGACTGATCCAAAGATTGATCAACTTCTGGAGCAGGGAGCGGTAGAGACGGATTCGGCGAAAAGGGTAGATATCTACAGTCAGATTCAGAAATATCTCATTGAACAGGCGGTTATTTTGCCAATCTACGTATTTCCGTATACTGTGGCTGCATCCAAAAACGTGGAAGGCATCAAGTTCGATGCACTCGGTTATCCACTCTTTAATGATGTACGTATCCAGCCATAATGCAAATTGCATTATCCAGTCTTATCATTCCAACATGGCGTACAGCCTGTTCCGGTTTCAGAAAGGAGCCATTCCGGTATGATTCAACTGATCTTGTCACGGTTTGCAACGTCGCTTCTCGTTATATTTGGAGCTTCGGTGCTGGTGTACTGCATCATGTATCTTCTGCCGGGTGATCCGGTGCTGTTAATGCTGGACCCGTCCTCGGCTACCCCGGAGATGATTGCTAATCTCCGGGCACAGCTTGGGCTGGATCAACCTTTTTATATCCAGTTTGCGAACTATTTTGGCGATATGCTGCGCGGGGATTTCGGTCAATCCATGGTTAACTCCGACCCGGTATTGCCCAAAATTCTGGAACATTTCCCGGCAACGCTGGCATTGACGGCACTCAGTTCGCTGATTGCCATCACCATCGGAATTACACTTGGCGTTCTGTCGGCCATTCACCGGAATGGTGTGATTGATGTTGTGGCTCGGCTCGTTGGATTGTTCGGCATCTCGATGCCAACGTTCTGGACCGGCATTCTGCTTATTCTGTTGTTTTCCGTACAGCTCGGCTGGTTCCCTGCGATGGGGTCGGACGGATTCAGTTCCTTGGTGCTTCCGGCAGCTACACTCGGACTTGTCGGTGCAGGATTTATTGTGCGCATGGTGCGTAACAGCATGCTTGAAGTGATCAATGAGCCGTTTATCGTTGCTTTACGGGCCAAAGGATTGTCTGAACGGGCCATCATGTATGGTCATGCACTGCGTAATGCCCTGATCCCCGCCGTAACGGTCATCGGTATGTTAATTGGGGATTTGCTGGCAGGAACCGTGGTGGTAGAGACGGTATTCTCCAGACAAGGAATTGGCCGTATTATTGCCGATGCGCTAATGGCTAAGGATCTGCCGGTGGTGCAGGGCGTTGTATTTTTTACATCGATCATCTATGTCGTGTTGAATTTGCTGGTAGACATCTCGTATTCGTACATTGATCCTCGAGTTCGGCGGGCGGTCCGTACATGATCCAGATCAGGAACACCGCATCAGGAATTTGCAAAATGTGAAGAGGCAGGAGAAGGAGGCGTTAATTTTTATGAGCATGAAACCTTTGACGGGACACAAAAAGACATGGGCAGGAAATGTCAGAAGTACCGGAAGTACCGAAATTGTCGGGAAAGCTCGCCTGTGGAGATGGAACCGCCTGCCTTGGCAGCGCCGTGTTTCATCCGCAGTATCGCAATTGTTTTTGTATACCGCCCTGCTCATCGTCATCTTCACTGTGGCCTGTGCCATCGTACCAGGCTGGATTGCGCCTTATGATCCAACACAGATGATGACGGATGCCATTCTGCAGTCTCCTTCTGCTTCTCACCTGTTCGGTACAGACTATTTCGGCCGAGATATCTTCAGTGTAGTTGTGCATGGTAGCCGGGATTCCTTGCTGATCGGTTTTGCTTCCGTGCTTGTTGGTGGTCTCGTCGGCAGTGCTCTTGGCATCCTTGCGGGATATGCGGGAGGACTGGTTGATACGGTAACGATGCGGGCGGTGGATATTCTTATGGCCGTACCAGGCGTATTGCTCGCCTTATCTGTTGCTGCGGCGCTTGGGCCAGGACTGCTAAATATTGCACTGGCTGTTGCAGTAGCCTCGATACCAGGTTATGCAAGGGTGATGCGCGGTCAGGTGATGTCTGTCAAAAATCTGCCTTTCATTACAGCCACGCGTTCCCTGGGTGGTTCCAATGCCCGCATTTTCTGGAAACATGTCCTGCCACATTCCTTGTCTCCGCTACTCGTAATGGCAACGCTGGGTGTAGGTACATCCATCCTGACTGGGTCTGGACTCAGTTTCCTTGGGCTCGGAGTACTGAAAGAAATTCCGGATTGGGGTGCGTTGCTGTCCCAAGGGAGAGGTTATTTGACGGTAGCCTGGTGGATTTGCACATTCCCGGGTCTGGCTATTACATTGTTTGTTCTGGCTGTGAATCTGATAGGGGACGATATTCGCGACAGGCTTGATCCCAAAGTAAAAGGAGCGGCTTGACCGCTATTCCAAGGAGGAAAATAATATGTCACATGTTGTCATTATCGCCGGAACCCCGTCCAAGCGTTCACGATTGACAGGACTTACGGATTATAGCAACCATACGTTAAGCAAAGCTGGTATTTCCGTTGAAGTGATTCAGGTGACCGATTTGCCGGCTGAAGATCTGGTACAGGCAAAGTTCGACAGCCAGGCCATTCAGGATGCACTTGCCATTGTGGATGGAGCGGATGCCGTTATTGTGGCTACTCCGGTATATAAGGCAGCTTATTCGGGCGTGCTCAAGCTGTTTCTCGACCTGATTCCACAAGAAGGACTCCGGGATAAGGTGAGTCTGCCTCTCGTCATTGGCGGTTCGATTGCACATTTGCTCGCCATTGATTATGCTTTGAAACCTGTGCTTACCGCGCTCGGCGGACGACATATCCTTGGCGGTGTATACGCAGTGGATCAGGGGATTGAACGCAATGAGGATGGAACATTTACACTTGCAGCAGATATTACCGCACGTTTAGATCGGTCTCTGGAAGAATTACGATTGACACTGGAAAAGGATGGGATTACGATATTATAAAACCAAGTTTTTATATAGGAAAAATAAGTAGATGCGGAGGCGCCCATGAATATAGAGAACATTGAAGCGTTTGTATATATCAATCACTACGGAAGCTTCAATAAGGCGGCTGAAGTACTCTTCTTGTCCCAGCCTTCGGTTACGGCACGTATTCAATCATTGGAAAGGGAGCTGGGATGCAAGCTGTTTGACCGACTAGGCAAGCAGATCGTGCTGACGGATGAAGGGCGCAAATTTTTACCGTATGCGCAGCAGGTGTTACAAGTGATCCAGAAGGGAAAACAGAAAATTCAGCAGCGGAGAACGACACCTGAGGCACTGCGCCTCGGAAGCACAGTATCGGTGTCCAATTATGTCATCCCCGATTTTCTGCCCCGAATCAAAGAGTCGTACCCCGAAGTCAACATTAAACTGACAACAGCAACAACGGATCAACTGATTGCCAAACTGCTCGGTCAGGAGATCGATTTGGCATTTGTACGCAAGGTCATGCACCCTGCGATCCGTACCGTTGCTTTTTACGAAGATCCGATACAGCTATACGTGTACAGAGGGCATCCTTTCATTGAAAGCGGACATGTCAGCATGGAGGCGATCCGGAATGAACAGCTGGTCTTTTTTGAATGTGGCTCACTGGACTGGCTTCGCATTCACCGGGCCTTCGACTCCCTGGAGTACCCGCCGGATATTACATATCATGTCGATAATTCGGAAACAGCGAAAAAACTCGTCATGCAAGGTGCGGGCATCGCTTTTCTCCCGGGGTTAACGGTGAAGAAAGAGGTACAGCGTCAGGAACTGTTCCCGATTCAAGTCCATGAGGTGGCAGGGGTGTCGCTACAGATCAGCGTGGTGACTTTAAAAGAAGAATATTCGCCATTTGCAGAGCCTTTTGGGGAACTGCTGCGGCAATTATAGATGGAAATGACAAGGCGAATCAGAGTATATCGTTATCATTGGACAAATGAAGTTTGAAAGGAGGGCACAGGATGAAAAGTGATCTGGAGCAGACGAGAGGACAGCTTGTGCAGCCTGAGGAAGAGCAACAACAAGTGGAGCAGAACGAGCAAGAGCAGGAAGCAGCGTGGACTTTAGATCCCCCATATGTGTCGCCACAGGTACAGGATGCGGAGCAAGAGCAGGAGTTCGCGGCACATCTGACCGCAATTCGGAGGCATCTTCATCGCAACCCGGAGCTTTCTGGTGAGGAAAAGGAAACAACAGCAGCCATTCGCAGCTGGCTGGAGGAGGAAGGTGTTCGCCTTGCCGATGAGTATAAACTGCGAACAGGGCTTGTTGCTGAGGTAGGGCAGGGAAGTGGCCCTGTCGTAGCGCTGCGAGCGGACATTGATGCCTTGCCTATTCAGGAGGAAACCAAGCTGGAGTTTGCTTCGCAGATTGCGGACCGAATGCATGCATGCGGGCACGATGCGCACACCGCTATTTTGATTGGAGCTGCACGGTTGCTGAAACAGCGTGAATCCAGTTTGCCCGGTAAAATTCGATTGATTTTTCAACCGTCAGAAGAAAAGGCAACAGGTGCTCGCCAAGTCATCCAAAGCGGAGCACTTGCCGATGTTCAGGCTATATATGGTTTACACAATAAACCGGATCTGCGAGTAGGCACAGTGGGTATTCGCGAAGGTGCATTGATGGCAGCAGCGGATGGATTTGTCGTTAAAGTGCAAGGGGTGGGCACCCATGCGGCTGTACCTGAGGCAGGCATCGATCCGATTGTAGTTGCTGCACATATCGTTACCGCATTGCAAGCCATTGTCAGCCGGAATGTAGGTGCTCAGGAGAGTGCTGTACTCAGCGTTACGAAAATAAACAGCGGTACAGCCTGGAACGTTATTCCGGAGGAAGCGATACTTGACGGCACAGTGCGCACATTTGACGAGAAGGTGCGCGCCCGTATCCGGGAACGTTTCAATCAGGTCGTAGCTGGTGTGGCTGCAGCCTACGGCACAACGGCGACGGTACGCTGGATTCAGGGGCCACCTGCTGTGGTCAATGATGCATCGCTGGCATTGGACGCAGAACAAGTCGTGAGTGAACTTGGGTTGAATCGTGTCAGACCACTGCCTTCGCCGGCAGGAGAGGATTTTTCCTTTTATCAAAAAGAAGTGCCGGGCCTGTTCCTCTTTCTCGGGACATCGGGCCCGCACGAGTGGCATCATCCGGGCTTTGATGTAGATGAGCAGGCTTTGCCAATTGGTGCACATCTGCTGGCAGAGCTGGCTGAACAGGCTTTGAAACGTCTGCAAGCCTAAATGGCAGTGATGTTGAAAAAAGTTGGACGTTTAATTTTGAATTCAAAATATATTCCTATTCTCGATCTGTAACATTTGTTTCAGAGCTGGCGCTAGTCGTCAGCTCTGTTTTGTTTTATGTTCAAAAAATCGGGCAATCCGCAGAAACTTTTCGGTTATTCTGACACCGGAGTGTACGCATAAAATCCGGTTGTACAACAGGTATAGATGGAAATATTTGTTGACGACCCCCAATGAGTGTGCTATATTTTTCTCGTCCTTTAATCGTAATTATTACTATTAATGTCGAAATATGCAACGGAGAACTTCAATTCGAATCCAAAGAACAGGAGCCGCCGCCGCGATGAAACAAGAGATTGATTTTATCAAATGTAGTCCGACACAGAACATGACCCTTCTGGTGAGAACGGATCACGCATCCGAACATTACAGTGATATCGCTTCCAGCCTGATGTCTTATGATCATGTTCACGCTGAACAAGTCGGGTTCATCAAGCAGACGCGAAGACCAGAAGCCGTTGCCCGCCTGGAGATGGCAGGAGGAGAGTTTTGTGGCAATGCTTGTATGGCGCTGGCAGCTCATATTGCAGCAGAAGCAGGGCTGGAGAAGCAAGCGTCCATGAATATCAAGCTGGATGTTTCAGGCACAGAGCGCTTGATCAGCTGTCAGGTGAAGCGGCGAGAGCATCGGTATGATTGCCGGGTTACGATGCCTGTTCCCGATCAGATCGAGCGGCGGAAGATTACGTTTGAAGGTATGGAGCTGGAGATAATCATTGTCCGGTATGCCGAATTCATTCACATCGTGATTGAAGTGCAACACGTTGATGACCTGATGAAGCGAAAGGCAGAACACCTTGCACGGTTACTTGGACTCACGATGGGAGACAAAATGATCGGTGTGTTGTTATATCACCCTGCTACGCAAGAGATGGCGCCCCTCATTTATGTCCCGCAGCTGGATAGTCTGATCTGGGAGAGAGGGTGCGGATCAGGTACGGCCTCTGTAGGCGCTTATCAGGCCTGGCTTAGACAGAGCAAAGTCACCCAGTTGGTCAAGCAACCTGGAGGTGCAATTAAGGTGACCGCTCAGTGGGGGAGCCAAGGGGTGAAGGCCATAACGATTGAGGGAACTGTTGGCATTGTTGCCTATGGCACGGCTTTTATTGATACCTTACAGGAGCAGAGCAGGAGCGTTGTAGAGGTCTGAGCAGGTACCTGAGACTGAGATGTATGATGGTTGACCATGACAAGGTGTAGGAGGAGAGGGAATGATCACGTTGATCCACTTGGAAACGAGATTACGTGTTTTTGCCGAACAATTTGGCAAGCTTGCGGTCAGATATGATCAGACGCTTGAGCACAGCGCGGAACTGGAAGTGGTGATTAACGAGTATTCACGGTTTGTGACCGACCCTGATCACAAGATCGCTTGGGGGATGTTGAGGCAAGCAGAACTGGAGGAGCTTGATCCGTTAGTTCAAGCGCTAAGACAAAAGTCCGCTCAGTGTGTCGCGATTATGGAGAAATATCGGGCATTGAAGCTGCAGGATGGAGAAGTGCAGATTGCGGATTATTTTAAAAATATCGAAGAGTGCATCGACAAAGAGTTTGGCAGCTTTCAGGTGACACCTGAATCCAAAGTGCTGCTGGTGGGTTCCGGTTCATTTCCGATGACCCCTTTACTGATCGCTAAACGTACCGGAGCCGAGGTCGTTGGCATTGATATTGACGCAGAGGCGATTACGCTGGGGAGAAAAGTTATAGAGAAGCTTGGTGCTGGCTTGAACATTCGTTTAGGGCAGCAACTGCTGGAGGATCTGGCGTATACCCGACAGGCGACACATATTATTTTCAGCTCCACGGTGGCTAACAAGTATGACTTGCTCGACCAATTATATGCATTGACCAATGAACAAGTCGTTGTAGCTATGCGGTACGGCAATGAGTTGAAATCACTGTTTAATTATCCTATGAAAGAGACGGACGGTAGTAAATGGAGGCTCGCAGACAACATTTTGCGCCCGCATGATGTGTTCGATATCGCGTTGTACCAGAAGGCGTAAGAAGTCGAGTGAAGTGTAATCTGGTCTATGATTTTTTACAGGGAGGTATATATGAGCGGCGTTGAAAGAGTTCTGTTATGCGGCACGGGTCCTGTGTCCATTCAGCTTGCGGTAAGCTTGAAAATACATCTGGGCTGTCACGTGGGTATGGCGGGTAGGGAATCGGTGCGGTCAGCATCGTTCTTTGCATCACTGGAACAGAGCAAGCAACACATTCAGGTGACGATTCAAAATGAGAAGCATCGACCCTTGGCCGGGGGATGTACAGTGGATCAGGTGTTTAAGGGATACAACACCCTTGAAGGGGAGTGGGATACGCTGATATTGGCAGTCACCACCGATGCTTATATCGATGTACTCCAAGAAATCAATGATGAATTCGTTAAACAACTGAAATTCGTTATTTTGGTTTCTCCAACCTTCGGTTCCAGTCTTCTGGTGAGCCAGTATTTGCTTGAGCGGAATGTATCCCCGGAAATTATTAGCTTCTCCACCTATCTGGGCGATACCCGCTGGTTGTATGAACAACCGTCCAATGAAGTGATCACCACGGGAGTCAAAAGGAAGGTTTACATCGGCTCCACGGTTCCCTCTTCAACCTATGTACGGCAATTAAGCGAGTTATTCGAGCGGTTGCATATTTCACTCGCCGTCATGTCTTCCCCACTGGAAGCCGAAACAAGAAATATTTCGCTGTACGTTCATCCACCGCTTTTTATGAATGATTTTTCGCTAGAAGTGATTTTTGGTGAGCAACGTGTTCAAAAGTATGTTTACAAGCTTTATCCCGAAGGGCCGATTACACCCGCGCTCATTTGTAGTATGCGGTCACAGTGGCAGGAGATCGAGCAGATTACAGACAGACTTCATATTCAGGGAGTGAACCTGCTGCAGTTTATGACGGATGACAATTATCCGGTGCGATTAGAGAGTTTATCACGTCAGGATATCGAGCAATTTGATCGATTAGAGGCCATCCATCAGGAGTTTTTATTATACATACGGTACGCCTCATTATTGATTGATCCGTTCTCGGAACCGGATGCTAACGGCACATATTTTGACTTCTCCGCTGTTCCGTTCCGCCGAATATTTATAAACCGCGAGGGTGAACTCGACGTTCCGAGAATGCCCAAGGAAGACTATTACCGCATCAAAATGATTCAGGGCATCGCGAGACATGTGAATGTCGCCTGTCCAACGATAGATCATTTCATTGCCACATATGAAGCAAAGCTTCAGGAAGTGACGCGTACACATCCAGATCAGCGCCTGTCGACCGCGTTCGTGATCCAGTCGTTTGGGCAGGATGTTCGCATGATCTGTAACGGACTTACGGGCGGTAAGGTCTAGTTATATCTGAAGAAGCAGAGTTAAAAGTTTTCTGAAAGAAAGCCGTATTGCGAGATGGTACTGCAATCGAAGTGGCATGGAGTAACAAGCAATGATCTGCTTGAATCTTATTTGTTTATCAGGGGGAACTATGATGAGAAAAAGGCGTACTTTTACACGCATTATAACACTGGTTGCTGTCATTGCGATGATATCGGGCTGTGCTCAGCGTGCCACAAAGGAAAATACCGAAGCGGCATCATCAGTCGGTAGGATCAATAATGAAATTATCTATGCTTCCGCGAAAGATATCAACGATATGAATCCACATCTATACACAGGCTCCATGCCTGCGCAAGGCATGGTGTACGAATCTCTGGTCGAGAACACGGCTGAGGGAATCAAACCCTTGCTGGCCGAATCATGGGACATCTCCAAGGACGGCAAAACGTATACCTTTCATCTGCGCAAAGGGGTGAAGTTCCATGACGGCGAGCCATTTAACGCCGAAGCAGTCAAACAGAATATCGAAGCGGTTCAGGCCAATGCCGAGAAACATGCCTGGATCAAGCTGTCCACGAAGCTGAAGGATGTCAAAGTGAAGGACGAATATACCGTGGAGTTGGTTCTGTCAGATGCCTATTACCCGACGCTGGTAGAGTTGTCCATGACCAGGCCGTATGTCTTCATCTCACCAAAGGATTTCAAAAATGGTGGAACCAAGGACGGGGTGAACGGTTTCCATGGGACTGGGCCGTACAAGTTGACGGGGCACAAGGTCGAAGAAAATGCCACCTTTGAAGCCAATACGGAATACTGGGGCGGTATGCCTGCCATTCAGAAAATCACGGCCAAAGTGCTTCCGGCCGGAGAAACGACCTATTTGGCACTGCAAAAAGGGGAGATCAACTTTGTCTTCACGGATGACCGCGGGGCAGACAGCATTGACGTAGAAGCGATGGATCAGCTGGCTGCATCCGGCGAGTATCAGGTGGTGCGAAGTGATGCGATGAACACGGCCATGATTGTGGCGAATAGCAGCAGGCAGAACAGCCCGGTTCACGAAAAGGCTGTGCGGGAAGCATTATGGATCGGTATCGATCGGGAGACGATCAGCAAGGATATTTTCAATGGCACGCAGACGGTAGCGAGTACGTTGTTTTCATCGAATGTGAACTACGCCAATGTCGATCTAAAGGTTCGAACGTATGATCCGGAAGCCGCCAAACGTCTGCTGGATCAGGCAGGCTGGACTTTGGCAGAGGGCAAGACGGTGCGTACAAAGAACGGCCAACCTTTAGCGATGAAACTGTATTATGACAGCAACTCGTCCTCTCAGAAAATGCAGGCGGAGTTCATCCAGTATGCGATGAAAGAGATCGGTTTGGAACTGGATCTGACAGGCGAGGAGTCCTCTTCCATTGCGAACCGAAGAGCGACCGGGGAATATGACCTGTTGTTCAACCAGACCTGGGGACTGGCGTATGACCCGCAGAGCACCATCGCCGCGTTTACATCGGATTCGGCGTACAAACATACAACAAGCGGCATTGCCGAAGCGGATGAACTGTATCGGAAAATCGATCAGGTGATGAGCTCGACCGACGATGACTCAGCAACCGCATCTCAACATGGAGAATCGAGAAAAGCACTTTATGCGGATATTTTAAACATCGTACATGATGAAGCGGTGTTCATCCCGCTTACAAACGGGCGTGTCACCATTGTTGCTCCGAAACGTCTGCAAGGCATTACCTTTAAACAGACACAGTATGAATTGCCGTTTGAAAAGATGAAATTCGAGTAGAGGGGGAGGGATATGGGAAGTTATATTGCCAAACGACTGCTGCTGACCATCCCTTTGCTGATCGTCATTTCGTTGATTACTTTTCTGTTGATCAATCTTTCCCCGCTCGACCCGGCAGTCGTTGTCCTGCAGGCTCAGGATGTACCGCAGATCACCGATGAACTGATCGCTCAAACGAATGAAGCGCTGGGTTTTAACCAGCCTTTCCTCGTTCGTTATATGGACTGGATGGCGGCCGTTGTACAGTTTGACTTCGGATATTCTTACGTGTCCGGTGAGTCGGTGTGGTCTTTAATCGGGCCGGCTTTACTGAATACGTTAAAGCTTACGCTGGTGTCATCCGTCTTCATCATCCTGTTATCCATATTACTTGGCGTACTATGTGCTTTGAAAGAAGGGAAGTTGCTTGATCAATCGGTCAGAGGCGTCTCCTTTTTTCTGACAGCGATGCCGTCTTATTGGCTTGCCGCCATCCTGATCTGGTACTTTTCAGTGAAACTAGACCTGCTGCCGACCAGCGGCATGGATTCTTATCGTAGTTACATTCTGCCTGTGCTGGTGATCACGGTCAGTTATACGGGCATTTATTTTCGGACGGTACGCAGTGCGATGCTAAGCAACATGAATGAGGATTATGTGTTATATGCGCGCGCGAGCGGCCTTAGCGAGCGGAAGGTCATGCTGCACATCCTGCGTAACTCCCTGCAAGTCGCGGTGTCCATCTTCTGCATGGCGATTCCGATTGTACTGGGCAGTACCGTTGTTATTGAAAATGTATTTGCGTGGCCGGGGCTTGGCCGGCTAAGTGTAAAGTCGATTCTGAGCCGGGATTTTCCGATCATTCAGGCCTATGTGCTTATTTTGGCAGTAACGTTTGTGGTGTTTAATATGCTTTCGGATATGATCAATGCTGCACTGAATCCTCGTTTAAGAAAGGAAATCTGATGCGACTATTCAAAAATCTGAGCCGTGACAAACTCGCCGTGACCTCTCTTGCCGTTATTGTCGTGACCCTTGTTCTGGGGATCTGTGCACCTCTCGTTGCACCTCATGACCCTGGAGCCGTTAACATGAAACTACGCTATGCTTCACCTTCCTGGCCTTATCTGTTAGGCAATGATCACCTTGGTCGATGTGTCTTATCCAGACTGATCTACGGTATCCGTCCGAGTGTGTTATGGGTGCTGGCGGCACTCGGTTTCTCGGTACTGATCGGTGCGGCGGCGGGATTTGCCGCAGGGTATTTCAAAGGTAAAGTGGATGCGTGGTTGATGCGGATCTGTGACATTATGCTGTCTTTTCCCGGGTATGTGATGACGCTGGCGGTGGTTGGCATTTTGGGGGCGGGACTGGAAAATATTCTGATCGCCTTTGTCTGCATGAAATGGGCCTGGTTTGCGCGTGTCATTCGTACTTCCGTGATGCAATTCTCGGACATGGATTATGTGAAATTCGCCAAAGCTTCCGGCATATCCAGTTGCACGATCATTACACGTCACATCATTCCGGTAACCTTTGCCGATATCGCGGTAATCTCCAGTGGCGCGATGTGTTCCATGATGTTGCAGGTGTCGGGGCTTTCCTTTCTGGGACTGGGCATTCAGGCACCCCATGCAGAGTGGGGAATGATGCTGAATGAGGCGAGAGAAGTCATGTTCTCCAGGCCGGAATTGATGCTTGCACCGGGGCTTGCGATCGTTGTGGTGGTATCGGCTTTTAACTTTTTATCAGATGCACTTCAGGTGGCACTGGACCCGAAATTAATGACCTCTCCAGGCAAGCGGGATAGATCTCGTGAAAGAGAGGTGAGAAAGGCGGCCTATGAATATAGTCGAGGTTGAGCATCTGAAAGTGTGGGATACGCATACCAATCAGGCCATTGTTCATGACAGTTCATTTACGGTGCGGCAAGGGAGCTGCATGGCGATTGTTGGGGAGAGCGGCAGCGGCAAATCAGTCACATGCAGAGCGTTGATGCGGCTGAATAAGCCTAATATGCGCCAATCGGGAAAGATGCTGTTTCAGGGCACAGATCTGAATCAGCTCTCCGAAAAGCAGATGCGGCGTCGAAGAGGCAAGCAGCTGTGTATGATTTTGCAGCAGGGCATGAGTGCATTTGATCCTTCCTGTGTGATCGGTGTTCATATCCGGGAGACGTTGCAGACGCATTACCATTGGAACACCCGTGAGCTGGAGCGGAGAATGCAGCAGGCGATGGAGAGTGTTATGCTCCGAAATCCGAAAGACATCCTGAACAAATATCCCCATCAGTTGTCTGGCGGCATGTTGCAACGAATTATGATTGCACTCGCACTTGTACTCGAACCGGATCTAATTATTGCGGATGAGCCAACCACGGCGCTGGATACGATCTCCCAGTACGAAGTGCTGGAGCAACTGATTCAGCTACGTGAACGTATGGGATGCTCCATGATTTTTATCTCCCATGATCTCGGCGTTGTGCGGAAGATTGCAGATGATGTGATGGTTATGAAAGACGGGAAAATTGTTGAGCAGGGCACCATGCAGTCTGTTTTGCAGGAGCCTACCCATGCCTATACCCGTTATCTCGTATCTACCCGGCTGGAACTGAGCAATCATTTCAAAGCATTGATGCAGGAGGGATCATAGATGCTAACGGTAGAGCAGGTTGAAAAATCATATGCACAAGGCGGATTATTCTCGAAGCATCGACAGCAGGTGTTGAAAAAGGTGACCTTGGAATGCCGGCATGGTGAATGCCTCGGCATTATTGGCGAGAGTGGCAGCGGCAAATCTACACTGGGTCGGTTGATGCTGGGACTGGAAAGCCCGGATCGCGGGGCCATCCGGCTGGAGGGAAAAGATGTGAAAGATCGGCGCGTGCGGATGGGCCGCATCAGCGCAGTTTTTCAAAACTATACCTCATCCATCAACCCGTTCCTTACGGTGCAGGATGCAATTATGGAGCCGATGAAGGCACTCCAAAAGTCAGCACAAGGACAACAGATTCATGCAAAAGTAGATATATTGCTTGCCCAAGTTGGACTGGACTCATCGTACCGACTCAAGTATCCACATGAGCTGTCGGGCGGGGAAGCACAACGAGTCTGCATCGCGAGAGCAGTGTCGACAGAGCCGCAGTATCTTGTACTGGACGAAGCCGTCAGCTCGCTGGATGTGTCGGTCCAGATTCAGGCTTTGCAATTGTTAAAATCGTTGATGAGCCTGTACAAGATGAGTTATGTCTTCATTACGCATGATATTCAGGCGGCAGCCTATATCTGCGACAGGTTTGTTTTTTTCAGAGAAGGCCAGATTGAAGAAACGGTTTCGGTTGATCAGTTAAAACATGTGCAGTCTGACTATGCTCAACAATTGTTGAGTCATCTCATTTCACTATAGCGTGGAGAAGTGGGGGAGCCACGTATGTAGCCCATGAAACCGTCTTGAGTGAAGGGACAAGGAAGTGTTCTCAGTGGAAACGGTTTGAATCGCCTACGTGTGTAAGTTGGGAGAGCATTATAAGTAAGGGGGAACAGTTGTTGTGAGTGGGGCAATGTCATGGCCTTTTTTGCGTTTGTACATTTTGGTGCTACTCTACTTCAGTGCCAATGCTATTCTGAATGTCATTATTCCATTGCAGGGGGCATTCCTCGGTGCGAGCAGTACGACGATCGGGCTGATTATGGGTGCGTATATGTTTACAACGATGTTTTTCAGACCGTGGGCAGGCAAAATGATTCAAAAACACGGGCCGATCAAAGTGTTACGAATTATTTTGATTATCAATGGGTTTGCGCTGATTCTCTACACGTTTACAGGACTTGGCGGTTATCTGCTTGCCCGTATTTTGCAAGGGGTATCGACGGCCTTTTTTTCCATGGCGCTACAGATGGGCATCATTGGTGCACTACCGGAGAAAGACCGTTCTCAGGGCATTTCTTATTATTCGCTGTTCAGTTACATTCCCGGCATTGTTGGCCCGGTGCTGGCTTTAGCCATTTGGCAGACCGGAGGCATGGATTATTTTACAGTGGTGCTGATCGGGATTGCAGTTTGTACCGGGATCTTCGGCTATACTGCCAAGATGGAACAAAATAAGGAGAGGACACAGACGGCTGCAGATGTATCCGGGCAGAACGTGAGTATGTGGGAGTCCTTCGGACAGCTGGTGAGAAATCCATTGTTGTTCCGTTGCAGTGTGCTGATGCTGAGTGCATCGGTGGTATTTGGCGCGGTCACTACATTTATTCCGCTGTATGCAAGTCAGGTTCCTGGCGGCAATGCTGGCGTATACTTGATGTTGCAGGCGGGTACAGTGGTGCTGGCTCGAATCGCACTCCGCAAACGCATTCCTTCGGACGGGAAGTGGCATTCACCGTTTATCATGACCACGATGCTGTTGCTGGCTGTTGCGGCACAGTGTGTGAGTTTTTCGGTTACGGGAGGCATGCCCTTATTTTATTTTGGTGCAGTTCTGATGGGAATCGCTCAAGCCATTTTGTATCCAACACTCACGACGTATCTGTCCTTTGTTTTGCCTCAGCTGAACCGCAATGTACTCATGGGTTTGTTTATTGCGACGGCTGATTTGGGCATTTCGCTCGGGGGTGTGGTCATGGGACCGATTGCTGATCTGTCGTCCTATTCATTTATGTACACGATCTGTGCTATTCTAGGAGCGGTAATGATCGTTTTTGCCTATGAACGGCGTAAAGCGACTACCAGAACCTCATGAGCTGACCGCCAGAGAACGTGGGTACGTGTTAGAGAAAGCAGGTATGATCTATTGAAAGATTCTAAAACGACAACATCCAGTGGAAAATTAAACCCGGTATCGTTTTCCTTTATCGGGTTTTACATACTGGCTTTTTTATTTTTTGCGGCGAATGCGGCGTTGACGATTATTTTGCCTTTGCGTAGTGAAGCCGCCGGGTTAAATCAGGCTGAAATTGGTCTGATGATGGGCAGTTACATGTTCACCTGTATGCTACTGCGGCCATTTGCCGCACAGATGCTGGGCAAGTATGGACCGCTCCGGGTTATGCGATGGCTGCTGATGTTACATGCCGGGACGTTGCTACTGTTTATCGTGTCCGGGGTGGAAACGTACCTGTGGCTACGGGCATTGCAGGGCGTGGCGACCGCATTTTTCTCAATGACGATGCAGGCAGGCATTGTAGAAAGACTGGAGGATAAGGATCGTGCGCAAGGCCTGGCGATGTACACCCTGTTTACGATGGTGCCTTCGCTAGTCATCCCGATTCTGGCGGTGCAAATCTGGCAAAACGCCAGTGAGCTGGCGTTCACGCTGTTGATGATTGGACTGGCGGCACTCCCCTTGTTGCTCGGATACAAGGTGGATTTACCACAGAGTACGGTGCAGAACAAAACGTATACGCTGGGGGATATGCTTCGCTCGTTCAGTGGCATCTGGCGCAGTACACCCCTGCTCGTCAGCAGTGTGGTGATGCTGTTTGCGTCCTGTGTATTTGGTGCGACAGCGACCTTTCTTCCGCTATATATGGTATCGACTGGTATGGCGAGCGCGGGTATCTTTTTGACGATTCAGGGTCTCGTGGTGATCCTGTGCCGATTCATTTTGCGCAAAAAAATACCGTCAGACGGCAGCTGGAATACGTGGCTTATGGCAGGTCTGATGTTATCTGCGGCACTGGGGACACAGCTGCTTAGCTTGATGGATACGCTGGGGCCATTTGTGTATATTTCTGCGGTGTTTAGCGGTTTTGCACTGGCTTTACTGTATCCAACACTGACCACGTATTTGTCCTTTGTATTGCCTGCGGATTCGAGGTATGTGCTTATGGGCATATTTATGTCCTCGTATGATCTCGGTTTTTCATTAGGCGGGCTGGCGATGGGCGTTGTGGTGCAGATCAGCTCTTATTCCTTGATGTTTACGGTTTGTACGATGCTCTCTGTTGCCGCACTCATTGTGGTGATGCTTTTCAGACAGCGGATGGAGGCCGGGAATAAGGCTAATACTGCGTCAGTGAATTGAGTTGGAGGGCAGAAGGAAAGACAGAGGTACGATGTAGATTTAGATAAAGGCATGGGAGAAGGAAGGCAGTGCAGGTCGCAAGCAATAGGGTTATACAAAAAGAGCTAGAGTTGAAGAGATACAGCAAAAGAGTTACAGATGAATAGTTATAAATAAAGAGTTACAGGTAAAGCTTATGCTTCTTCTGCGAAGCGCATCACGAATGCGAATGTGCAGGGGAATCATAAGCTTTTTTCCAATATTTTTGTGCATGAGTACGAAAAAAGATTTGACAACGGCGTCAGGCAGGATTATAGTCATTGTTGTTAATCGTAATTGTTACTATTAAATTCAGGGATCCACCGATCAAGGTGAACTGTACCTATAAGGAGTAGATCTATATGACACAAAAGCAAATACCGGTGACCGTGCTCAGCGGTTACCTTGGGTCAGGCAAAACGACGGTTCTGAATCATGTGTTGCACAATCGGCAAGGGCTGAAAGTCGCTGTAATCGTGAACGACATGAGTGAGGTCAACATGGATGCGGCGATGGTAAAAGGAGAGGCAACGCTCTCTCGTACCGAGGAGAAACTGGTGGAGATGTCCAACGGTTGCATCTGCTGCACTCTTCGTGATGATCTAATGCAGGAGATCGAAAAGCTGGTAAACGAAGGCAAGTATGACTACATCCTGATTGAGTCGACAGGCATCAGCGAACCTGTTCCGGTGGCGCAGACATTTACATATGCCGATGAAGAAACAGGCATCGATCTGACACGTCTGGCGAAGCTGGATTGTCTCGTCACTGTCGTTGATGCCAACCGTTTCTGGCATGATTATGCCTCTGGGCAGAGCTTGCTGGATCGGAATCAGGCAACCGGGGAAGACGATACCCGTGACGTAGTGGATTTGCTCATTGATCAGATCGAAACCTGTGATGTGTTGCTGCTGAACAAATGTGATCTCGTGGAAGAAACGGAACTTCACAAACTGGAAGGCATTATCCGCAAGTTGCAGCCGAATGCCAAAATCATTCGTACGGTGAACGGACAGGTGAACCCGGTGGAGATTTTGAATACGGGACGGTTTGATTTTGAGAAAGTGAGCATGTCGGCTGGCTGGATTCAGGAGTTGGAAAAAGAGTCCCACACGCCAGAGACCGAAGAATACGGTATCGGATCATTTGTGTACCGCCGCAGGAAGCCGTTCCATCCTTCCCGTCTGGCTGAATTCATGAGCTACTGGCCGGAAGAAGTCGTACGTGCCAAAGGGCTGGTATGGCTTGCCGCTGAAGGAGATGTGGCTGCCAGTCTGAGTCAGGCGGGGCCATCCATTCAGTTTGGGCCTGCCGGACATTGGGTTGCCGCACTGCCGGAAGCGGACAAGCAAGAAATTTTGCGGACAGAGCCGGATGTGGTTGCAAAATGGGATGCCGAGTGGGGCGATCGCCAAACGGAACTGGTCATGATCGGCATTGATATGGAACGTTCCATCATTGAAGATGAACTGGATCAATGTCTGCTCAGCGATGAAGAGATGCTGGCGGATTGGGGACATTTTGAAAATCCGTTACCGTGGCCTGTCGAGGCTGTGTGAATTAATCAAATACTATACAAAACTTAAGAGGATAAGGAGCTGTTGAAGATGGCTAAAAAATCAAAGGTCGTGCGTGAGAAACAACGTCAGGCAATCGTAGCGAAATATGCGGATCTACGCCGGGAACTGAAGAAAAAAGGTGATTATGAGGCGCTGCAAAAGTTGCCCCGTAACGCATCACCAACGCGATTAAAAAGTCGTTGCGAGATCACTGGTCGTCCGCGTGGATATCTGCGCAAATTCAAAGTTTCCCGGATCAAATTCCGTGAACTGGCTCATCAAGGTCAGATTCCGGGTGTTACCAAGTCCAGCTGGTAAGCATGGTAAGCAGAGTACTCGATAAGGAGGTCTCTCCCATGTTGGATATGTTTACGAAGCGGCGCATTGTATCCTTGATGAACGGTTATGTCGATGAGAAAGTACCAGCAGAGCTGCGGACGATGGTGAAGTTAACCTACGAGATGAAGGATAATGAGTTGATTCTCAATGAAGAACGTCCTGCTGGACAGCGACATCAGTGGGAGCGAATGCCGATCGCTCGCTTTTACTGGGAGGGAAACCGGTGGAAGGTGTACGCTAGCGATGATCAGCACAGCTGGAGTCCGGCGGACATTGTTGTGCCATGTTTCGATTTCGAGGATGCGTTGGAGCAAGTGGAGCGAGATGACTCCGGGGTGTTTTGGCGTGAACGTGATTAAACAAAAATAACTGGAGAAGCGCGCATTGGCTATACGGGGATCGGAATCGTGAACAACGATTGGGGTCCTCTTTTTGTTTTATGGTTGAAGATTGCACATACGGAGATGGAACACCATAATGTTAGACACTGGATACGGCGGAAAGAAGGAAGAGAAGGAAGAGAAGTGTGAGAGTAGGTGGAATAGCTGGGTGGTGCGAATAAGTGGAGTATGTAAATGAAATTGCTGCAGTGGGCCTGTCTCGTACCCCTGAAATTCTTCTAGTCCAAAATTCTAACGGTCCTCAGGAACGCTATTCGAACAAAAAAAGCGGGTTTGAAATTCTAACGATCCGTAGAAGCGTTATTTTGCTAGAAATAGCGATTTTTGTGGGGAAATCGGTGATTTTCAGCCGAATAAGCTCTGTGGTGATCGTTAGAATTTTCAAAATGCGAAATGTGGCTAAATAAGCTCTCTGGTGATCGTTAGCGTGAGGAGTGCAGGTGGAGAAGCAGTCATTTGTTGAAGAGAAGACATTGAACGTACTAGAGTACACGGGTTTCCTGCCACCGTAGACCGTACAACCATACAACCATGCTACTATCTACACACTGCCATCCTTCCCCCTCTATCCCCGTTCACAACTCCTCCTTCATTCGTACACACTCCAAGCTACTCACCTCTCCCACAGCTATGCCTCGAATAACACTTCGCCCGTACGTGATACGTCATATCCTTCAAATGCTCGCAGCTCTTGTCTGAACTCTGGAGATCGGAGGATGTGCAGAACGGATTCAATCCAGGCCACGTTCCCCTGTTTTCTCAGCATGACCAAGTCGTAGCGCTCCTGCACGAGAGGAATGAAATCGACTTGCCCGACAAGGCGAGCGGCCTTCTCTATGCCGACACCTACATCGGCTTCACCGGAGCTGACTTTGGCTGCGACACCCATATGACTTGTTTCCTCCACATCATACCCGAGTAGTCCGGCAGCAGAAATCCCGTGTAGCCGTAACTGCTCGTCCAGCAACACTCTGGCGCCAGAACCTTTTTCCCGATTCGCGAGGCGCAGGTTGGATTGGTTTAGATCGGTCCAGTCGTTCAATTGACGGGGATTACCGCGTGGAACATATAGACCGGCAGGGCGAGACAGCAGATTTACAACGACATAGGACCAGCCTGTTAAAATTTTGCGGATATAGGGAAGATTATACTCCCCCGTGTCTCCGTCCAGCAGATGAGTGCTGACCAGGTCGGACTCCCCCCGATACATCGAGATTAGTCCATCCAGACTACCCATGAAGGAGCGAAGAGGACGAATGTCTCGGGATTGCTTCTCCATATGACGCATCAGAATATCCAGACTGACATCCTGACCCGTAATCACCAGATGTCGGGCCGAACCCGCAATGTTCTGACCGTACCCGGTTAGACCGCTTGCGAATGAAATTGAAGCCGTTTGAGAAGGGGACGCTATCCTATGATTAGATGTCATCGCATGCTGAGACTCGCTTTGGTCCGTGACTGTGGATAAGCCAGCAACTGGGCTATGCTTCTGGACAGCCTCGGTCGATAGTTGCTCGGTTGTTGTCGTTCCAGGCAATACATTTGGCCTCGCCTGTGCCGGGGACTGGAGTTGCTTAGAACGGCGTTTGTAAGCATCCAGATCGGCAGCATCGATGCGCATCTGTTTGCCCACTCGGTAGGCGACAAGGTCTCCCTTTTTGATCAAATCATAGACAGTTAGTTTGGATATTTTAAGCAGCTTGGCTATTTCTTCGGTTGTGTAGGATTGCTCCTCCGTCATTAGTGAAGAACCTCCCTCTATATTATAAAGGCGTTAAAATTTTATATTGAAACCCTATATGTGTGTCCACTCATAATCCAATTCTTATTTCCATCGATACAATGGCGTTTCTTGTACTATACCATTATTTGAAGACACGCATAAACCTTAGAACGCACAATAAAAAGCTGACATATTGTCTCGGATGTAGAATGTGATTAATGTCACCTTCCTATTTCGTATGTTCTGTGTATAATTAGTTATAATCAATTATATCTAGTTATAACTAAACATGATATTAAACATGAAATATGGGGGAGAACAAATGAACAAACGAATTACATATGTACTTGGAACTATGTCACTGGGGCTGGCGCTTGTACTGGCTGGTTGCGGAGCCAACACAGACACAAACAAGCAAGATGCGGATTCTTCCGCAACTCAACCAGCAGCTTCTGCACCAGCGGCATCTGGTGAAAAGACAACACCGGCAGCGACTGAGCCACAGGAAAAAGTCGAGCTGACGATATCCGCTGCAGCAAGTCTGACCGATGCAATGAAGGAGATCCAGACGAATTTCGAACAAGCCAATCCCAATGTCAGCCTGAGCTTTAACTTCGGAGCGTCCGGTGCATTACAGCAGCAGATTGAACAGGGAGCACCGACAGATATTTTTGTATCCGCGTCTGCGAAAAATATGAAAGCCTTGGTTGATGAGAACCTGATTGCCTCAAGCGACCAGAAGAACCTGCTTCAAAATTCATTGGTAGCTATCGTACCGGCGGATGGGACAAGCGCAGTAGCCAGTGAAAAGGATTTAACGAATGATGGCATCAAAACGGTAGCCATTGGCATTCCAGAGAGCGTACCTGCAGGTACTTATGCGAAGGAAGCTTTGACCAATGCGAAGCTTTGGGATCAGCTTGAGAAGAAGCTTGTTCAAGGCAAAGACGTAAGACAGGTTCTTCAATATGTAGAAACAGGTAATGCGGATGCAGGTTTTGTGTATAAAACCGATGCGCTGACTTCCAAGCAGGTAAAGATTGCGTTTGAAGTAGATAAAAACAGTTACACACCTGCCAATTATCCGCTAGGCATCATTGAAGGTACGAAACATCGCACGGAAGCTGAACAGTTCTATGCTTATCTGCAAACACCTGAAGTGCTGGATATCTTTGCGAAATACGGATTTTCGATTCCGAAATGAATATGAACGCGATCGATTGGTCCGTGTTCTGGCCCCCGGTGCGTCTGTCCCTTCAGGTGGCGCTGTTATCCAGCGTTATAGCGGTTGTGGTGGGGGTAGCTGTCGCTTGGAAAATGTCACGTACTACATTTCGCGGCAAAATTTTTCTGGAAACGATTCTGATGCTTCCGCTTGTGCTTCCTCCAACGGTGGTTGGATTCTTGCTACTGGTTATTTTGGGTCGCAGAAGTCTGCTTGGACGCTGGATCGAGGCGATCTTTTCGGCCCCTGTCATTTTTTCGTGGTGGGCTGCGGTCATTGCTTCTGTCGTTGTGGCCTTCCCACTGGTGTATCAGACGATGAAATCCGGTTTTAACGGGGTGGATCGAGACCTGGAGGATGCTGGACGGTCTATCGGAGCTAATGAATGGCAGGTCTTCCGCTACATTACGTTGCCACTGGCAGGTAGAGCGTTGATGACCGCTTTTATTTTGGGTTTTGCCCGTGCACTGGGGGAGTTTGGCGCAACATTGATGATTGCTGGCAATATCCCAGGCAAAACACAGACGGTGCCAACGGCCATTTATGTCGCTGTGGATTCAGGAAATCAGACGATGGCCTGGGCCTGGACGATATCGATTGTTATCATCTCTTTTCTCATGTTACTTATGACGAGACAGCAGCGCGATAGCAAAGCATCCTTTTAGTTTCAAATACAATGCAGGAAAGTCTATTAAAAATAATCAAATCAATAAATGACCTTTAAATAAGTAGTAATAACAAGTTGTAATAGGAAAAAAGACATAAAACCCGCTCAGAGAATTTACTCTTGGATTGCGGGTTTTTATTATGAATCTGATGACATATGTCCTCAAGGGGGATGAAAATGATCATCATGGAAAAGTAAAGCCCTTTTCAGCGAAAAAAAACAATTATTTTTCCAAAATTAAGTCCTTCGGGACTCGCTTTCTGGGGGCTTGTTCCTGTAAAATAGGAGGTAACTGATTCCAGCCAAGCATTGAAATAAGGAGAGACGACGATGAAGACTAAACCTGATTGCGACATATCGTTGCAAATCGATGATTATCTGGATCTTTTGCATTTTGCCATCCAAATTCAAGATCACGAATGGCGCCAGTCCCTTATCCAGCAACTCAAGATATTTCAAACGGCACCGGAGCAGCAACATACTCCTGAAGAAGAATTATGGATGAGATTCGATTATATCAACAGCAAACTAACAGGTCTGTGTCATCAGATCCACGCCGCTCATTCTGTAGATGAACGCAAGAAGTTTGAGGAACGTGTTGGTGTTTTGCAACTACAGCGAGTGGAAGTAGCACGTAAAATCAAATGGGCAAGTCGCAGATAGCAAGAAGCAAGAACATGGAGTACTACTTGGAAGTACAACGATGAATTACCCAATTCAAGAACAAAGCCATTCTCCTGTGCAGTCCAGGAGAGTGGCTTTTTTGCTTATGAGTAGAAGTTTGCCTCCAGCCACTTCCTTAGCCGTTACTTTCCTGAGGGCAGTTATGTGACTTGAGGGCAACCGTGAGCTAAGGAATTCATAGGATATGGGGTATATGCAATTTAACGATATAGGCGCAAGCTGGAGTAACTGACGCTCCCGGCCCGGCATATGCTGTAGCAGGCAAATGCTGATAGGCCGGTTTTTTTCTATGGGTGAAGCAGGCCTTAACCGAAAGGAGGAGCACCATGCAGAGCAAAATCGATGAAATTATTAACCATATCGCGCATTCCCACCAGCAGATTGCACGGGTATTGGACGCCAAACGTCAGGTTGCTGTGCGCATGTCGGAGATCATCCACCATTTGCCGGATAACGAGCCGGAACTGGATGGGGTTGAAGGTTTGCTGGACAGCTCGGGACAGATTAACAAAAGCATTATCTCCTACCTGGGAGGGCTTGCGGATCTGGAAGAAGCTGTGGCTGAGACGCTGACCCAGGTTATGCGGGAGATCGCGGTACAAGAGGAAGAATAGGCCCGGAAGGCGGGTGATGAAACATGAGCAGAGAACAAAGTCTCATTCTAATGCTGGATGCTGCAGCTAAAATGCAGTGGAACATTGCGTTAATTCTGGAAGCAAAAGCCATTGAGGCGGAAAAGGTAAGGAATTGGACGCTGAATCATCTGAACGGGGACAGCTTTTTAACTCATGGCGATCAGGTTGGTGAACCCCTTAAAATGCATGAGCAACTGGTGGAATTGCTGGAAGGATTAACGCGCATGGAAACGGGACTATGCAACAACCTTAAAGCCGTGATGGTCCAGAATGACAGCGAAGATGGCGGCGGAATGGACGGGGGCATGTTTGGCGGCATGGATCTCGGGGATCTGGGAAAATGAGTCTGTTGCAGCGTGAGCAGGAGGTCAAACTGGCACTCATCGAATCGATTGCACATAGCCAGCAGGCGCTCGCCCGCATTCTGGACAGTGTAGCCAGTGTGTCTTCTCATTCGGAAGTATCCGCCCGCAGTCTCGCGGAGAATATACGTCTGCTTAGTCGTTATCAGGAAGAGATGTCTCGTATGATCACGGGGATCAGGCTGGCCCGAATTCGCCATGGTGAGCCAGGTCTGCCTTGGCTCAAAGACCCCGGATGTGTCGTTCTTACCGCCGGGGACCTACAGGAGGAATGCTGATATGTTAAAAAAGAAGTCCAGATTAAAATCCAAACGTGCTTTATTAGCGCGTGGTGCCCGCTTGCGTAAGATCCGCAAGTTGCGTGCGCTGAAATCTAAACGTGTCGTTCACAAGCGTACTGGCAAAGGACGTAGCGCGTGGCTGAAAAAAAAGAAACGTACGGTGCAGAGGCACCGGAACAAAAAACTTGTTCGACCTGTCGCCCCGGTTACCCCTACCGATCCAAACCCGGACAGTGCGTACAGTCAGGGATACAACGAGGCGTACAACGAGGGATTCAACGCGGGTTTCGCCAAGGGATTCGAGGACGGACATCAACTGGCATACAAAGCGCAGTAATCGATGGAGTTGTTCAAGACACAGCTAATATTGACAATACTATAAAAGATACAGATGATCCGGATATTTCGGCTAAAGAAAACAGCGAATGACAACCATATCTCGATGATTGCTTATGGGAATATACAGGTTAAGGCTACAGCCCGGAGGGACAGATCCCTCCGGGCTATTTGCATGACCGCAGTAGCGGACATGCCCGTGCAGGCGAACATGGAGGGCAGATGCCAATTTTGAGCCTTGCAGGACACCCGTCCATGATGCATCTGACCCCGAGGCATATCCTTTAGAGGGAAGACCAATCTCGTGGAGAGTCAGGAATGAGATCTCCTTGAAGGAAGACAGGGTGAAGAATGTGGCAAAACGAAGACACCGCCCGCTGACTGAAGCGGAGGCGGCCTACCGCGGCGGATATGCAGAAGGCCGCAGGTTTGGCGGCTGTCAGGCCATCATGGAGCGGGTGCAACCGTTCGAACCGACCCTGCGGGACATGAAGGTACTGTATATCCCGCAGGGATTCGATGCCATTGATCAGGGTGTCATTCTGGCACTGCAACAGTCGGTTCGAGAATGCGTTGTTGGATCGCCAGCAGCGATGTTGCAGGAAGCCAGTCAGCACCGGCCTGATGTTGTGCTTGTGATGAACGGTCTGCACGTATTTCCCGAGAATCACCTGGAGCAGGTGAAGGGAATACGTGAACTGGGGATTCGGACGGCTGTATGGTTTGTCGACGATCCTTATTTCACGGAGGATACCGCGACCATCTGTCAGCACTACGACATCGTGTTTACTCATGAAGAGGCAGCCGTACCCTTCTACACAAACCAGGGAGCAAGGCGGGTCATTTACATGCCACTGGCAGTAAATCCAGGCATGTATCATCCGCGCCGCACCGAGCCTCAATATCAGTACGATGTTTGCTTTATTGGCACCGGATTTTGGAACCGGATTGATCTGTTTAATCAGCTAGCGCCTTACCTTGCGGATAAAAAAGTGTTCATTGCCGGAAGTCAGTGGAATCGTCTGGCACGGCTGGATGTACTGGGGCAGTTCATTCACGAAGGATGGATTGACCCGGAGGCAACCGTTGATTATTACAATGGCGCCAAAATCGTGATTAACGTACACCGAACTTGCGAGAATGGTGAGGATAATCGAAACACCCATCATTTACAGGGGAGATCGATCAATCCGCGCACCTATGAGATCGGTGCCTGTGGCACGATGCAGATTACCG
Organism: Paenibacillus polysaccharolyticus; assembly: GCF_023714295.1. Taxonomy (GTDB): domain Bacteria; phylum Bacillota; class Bacilli; order Paenibacillales; family Paenibacillaceae; genus Paenibacillus; species Paenibacillus polysaccharolyticus_A. The sequence continues at coordinate 136,417 of NZ_JAMAUN010000007.1, read as the reverse complement.
ATACTCGCGGAGATTTGCCCCGTTATTATCAGCCAGGATATGACATTGAAACATTTAGCACAGCGGCAGAGCTGCAGCGCAAGATCCACTATTATCTGCATCATGAAGAGGAACGCCAGGCTATCGCTTGGCGAGGGCTGCTCACAACCATGAATCGTCATACGTTTAACCGCCGCATTACCGAGTTGTTAGGACATCTGTAATTTTCCTTCTGCGGAAGGGAGACATCAGGAAGCAACGTTATCCCAAATAAAAAGGAGTGGCGGTATGCCTATCAAACACCGTAAAACGAGAAAGGTTCATCAACCACCTATACTCAGCCTGGCAGATCAGGCTCGTAAAAATGGACGGCAGGCTGGATTTGACGCAGGTAAAGAAGAAGGATATCTGCGGGGACGCGCCAACTATATTGTGAATTGTGCACAGGAACCGTTACCTTTCCGGCAACTTCACGTGCTCTATGTCTCTTCGGGTAAAGGCTTCCCATACTCTCCGCTCGATGAGGCCATCATGTCTACGCTTCAGGGGATGGTGGCTCAGGTGACGCTGTCTGATCCGCGCCAGCCGGTCTCACAGGTTGCGCTGGAAACCCGCCCCGACCTGGTGCTTGTGCTGGACGGGATGGATATCCCTATCGAGCAGATCGATGCGATACGCCAAGCAGGTATTCAAACGGCGATCTGGCTTACAGACGATCCGTATTATACGGATATGACTCTGGAGATCGTGAAGCACTATGATCATGTATTCACACTGGAACTGAATTGTGTAGAACTGTATCGCCAGCATGGCTGCGCATCCGTGCATTATATGCCTTTTGCCGCTTTTACGAACCATTACTTCCCAATCACAACCCCTTCCCCGCTGAAAAGAGATGTCAGCTTTATCGGCTCGGCATACTGGAACCGCGTATATTTCTTCAACCCGATTATGCCGCAACTCATGTCACATAATACGGTCTTTAACGGCATCTGGTGGGATCGACTGCCTGACTATACGGCTTATGGCGAGAAAATCGAGCTGGGTCGCTGGATGAGTCCCCAAGAAACAAATGATGTGTACAACGGCACCAAAATCGTTATCAATCTGCATCGCTCCCATGAGGATGATTCAGTCAACAATAATCAGATCAAAATTCCGCCAGCCTCACCAAACCCGAGAACCTTCGAGATTGCTGCGAGTACAACATTGCAGTTAACCGATGCACGCGACGATTTGGCTCGTTTCTATAAGCCAGGAGTAGAGATCGAAACGTATTCTTCACCACAAGAGATGCTTGAGAAAGTCGAGTATTACCTCACACATGAGAAAGAGCGGCGTGAGATTGCCCTGCGTGGGCTTGAACGGACGTTGAAAGAACACACGTATGACCGAAGAATCAACGAGTTGTTAAGCACTATACTCCCTTAATCTCGGCCAGGAGGAGGTGTGCACAGTGCCCCGTATCGACTTGTCTGTTGTATACGGGGTCCGTGTGCGGCCATGGCAATGAAACCAAAACTGATGCTGTTTTCCCATGTGTGTAATACCCGCAGTATTACAGGGGCGGAGAAGCTTTTGCTTCATTTTATGAGAGAGATTGGCACGATCTTTGAATGTGTGCTTGTTGCGCCGCAGGAAGGGAAACTTACCGGGCTTGCACGAAGGTTTGGCATCCAGGTTCATATTTGTAATTTGCCGATGCTTCACGGTGTGTACACACCGTACCAGGGGATTGCACAAGATGCCGAACATCTTCGGCACACCCCGGCATTTCAGGATGCGCTCTGGCTGATCCGAAGTCACGAGCCGGATATGGTTTTGACTAATACCTGCGTTAATGTCATGCCCGCTGTAGCGGCAAAATCGCTCGGGATTCCAATCATCTGGAAAATTACCGAGATTATTCAAACCAATGAGCATACACCCGAAGCGATCCAGATGATTGGGCGGTATGCAGACTGGATTATCGGGATTTCCGAGACGGCAGCGTTACCGTTCAAACAAGCAGGTATGAGTGACAGAGTGACGATTATTCCTCCGACATGGGAGCCTGCTCTGCCTGCACCGGACCGCTGGCTTCATCTGCGTGAGCGAAAACGTAAGGAGCTTAGATTCAAGTCTTCGCACACCTGTATCGGTTATATTTCTTCCTTTATATATGATGCCAAAGGTTTAAAGCCCTTTGTTGATATGGCACTGAAGCTGTGTGAGACCCATTCACGCTGTCGCTTCTGGATCATAGGCGCACCGTCAGACAAAAAGTATTACGACGAATGTGTTTATCAGGTGAAACGCTCCGGGTATGCAAGGCGCTTTACGTTTACCACGTTTGAGGAAAATGTATCGTTGGCCTACTCCGCAATGGATATTGTGGTCATTCCCAGCATGGTAAAAGAAGGCTTCGGTATGACTGCGCTGGAGGGGCTTTATTTTGCCAAACCAGTCATCGCTTTTGCCCAGGGTGGCCTCAGTGAATTGATGGAATCCGTAGGCAGCGGTGCATTTTTGGCTCCGCCTGGGGATAGTGATGCACTCGTTACGCTGGCTACGACATTACTGAATGATTCCGAGCTTGCTTCCGATACCGGATGGCGTAACCGGACAGAAGCGGAAAAGCTGTACGGAATCGAAACCTACCGGGTGAAGTTGCATACGATGGTCACACAGTGGTTATTGCGTTTTCCCGGATGGTTCACATATATCCAGCCACCGAGTGGTCCTGTGCTGGCGTGGGGAGAAGGCGGACTGCGTACAGTGATGAATCCCGATCCGGCCCTTATTCGAACGTTGTTGCTTCCAGAGAGTATTGTACAGCTTCTTCCTCGTTCTTCGTTGCCTCCGATAACCGTAACACAGCAGGGAGAGGGGGCAGGGAAACCCCGCGAAGAAGATCAACGGACTGAGCCAGAAATTCTTGTAGGTAAACGCCATCGTAAAAAACAGGTTCCCGCTTCTCGCCGCAAGCTCAAAGAGTTGAAACGAACGATTCAAACCGGGAAGAAGAGCCGTTCGGCTCGTACTCGTAAAGTCAAAAGGCGGCACACATCTGCCTCGAATTTGTCCACTCGCAGACGCTCTTCCAGGAACAGACGACGTAGCCGGACGGCACGCAAAGGTTCCAAGTCACGGTAATAGACAAGGTTCATAACGCACGTTAAAAGAGAGGGACTTTAATAAAAGAAAAGGGGTTTCTAACACACGACAGAAGGCAGGGATGACGATGAAGATCATGACGGTGCTGGGTACGAGACCTGAGATTATTCGACTCAGCCTGATCATTTCCAAGCTGGACCAGTATGCGTCCAAACATATTCTGGTGCACACGGGACAGAACTTCACAGAAAGTCTCAGCGGTCTTTTTTTCAAGGAGATGGGTCTGCGTGCCCCGGATTACGTTCTTCAGGATGAGGCTGCCTCATTGGGGAGACAGCTGTCCTCCATGTTTACTCAAATGGAAGATTTAATTCAGCAGGAGAAGCCTGACAAATTGCTCCTGCTTGGAGACACCAATAGTGCATTGTGTGCGGTACTTGCTGAACGTATGGGCATTCCGGTAATTCATATGGAGGCTGGCAATCGCTGCTTCGATCTGGATGTACCAGAGGAGAAAAACCGCCGCGTGATTGATGCGATCTCGACCATTAACATGCCATACACCGAACAAAGTAAGAAACATCTTGTCAGTGAAGGTGTGCCTAGCCGCCGCATTGTGCTTACGGGCAATCCGATCTACGAGGTGATGGAACATTACGGTCCACAGGTCAATGCCAGCAAAATTTTGAAAAAACTCAAGCTGAAGCCCGGACAATATTTTCTCGTTACCGCTCACCGGGCTGAAAATGTCGATCACCCTCCTCATCTGCTGGAGATTATGAAAGGGCTGAATCAAGTCGCGGAGGAACATGGGCAACGCGTGATATGCAGCATTCATCCGCGAACAGCGATTCGCATTGCTGAACATCTGCAGCTGGAGATGCATCCGCTGGTGGAATTCCATGAGCCGTTTGGATTTTTCGACTTTGTCATGCTGGAGCGACATGCACGCTGTGCGCTCACAGACAGCGGAACGGTTCAGGAGGAATGTTGCATCATGGGGGTGCCTACCGTAACGATGCGTCGCACGACAGAACGTCCGGAAACGGTAGACTGTGGCAGCAATGTGGTCTCCGGCCTGGATGCCGCGCGCATTGCGGATTGTGTGAACGTGATGACCAAACTACCAAATGACTGGGATTGTCCGCAAGGTTACAAGGCAACAGATGTGTCCAGTAAAGTGGTCAAATTTCTGCTTGGAGGGAAAATGCATGTTTAAAAATAAGCGTATACTCGTGACTGGCGGTACGGGATCATGGGGGTATGAGCTTGTCGCTCAACTGTTGCCCCAGCAGCCAAAAGAAATTATTGTGTACTCTCGCAACGAGTCCAGCCAGGTAGCGATGAGTCGTGATTTTGAAGACCCGCGCCTTCATTTCCGCATTGGTGATATTCGTGACAAGGATGCCTTGACGACGGCCTGCCAGCATGTGGACTATGTTTTCCATCTGGCTGCACTCAAGCATGTACCGGTATGTGAAGACCAGCCGTATGAAGCACTCAAAACAAATGTGATCGGCACACAGAATGTCATTGAAGCGGCGATTGAAAATAAAGTGAAAAAAGTCATCTATATTTCGACCGACAAAGCGGCCAATCCTTCGAACTTCTATGGAATGACCAAGGCGATCGGTGAGAAATTGATTGTTTATGCGAACCTGCTTCATAGTGATACGAAGTTTGTCACGGTACGGGGCGGCAATGTGCTCGGCACCAACGGCAGTGTAGTGCATCTGTTCAAAAACCAGATTCGCCAAAAAGGCCAGGTATCCATTACGGATATGGGCATGACCCGGTTCTTCCTTACACTTAAGGACGCGATCAAACTTCTGTTCAAAGCTTCGGTAGAAAGTGTTGGCGGTGAAATCTTTGTCATGACGATGCCGACTTGCAAGATTGTCGATCTGGCCGAGGTGCTCATTGAAGATTCCGGTGTGGAAAACGTAGCGATTGTAGAACGTGGCGTTCGCCCGGGTGAGAAAATCCATGAAATACTCATGAGTGAATTCGAGAGCATGACGACGGTTGTCTACGACGAGCAGTATCTGGTCATTTTGCCTACGCTCGGCATACCAGGATTGCGTGAGCATTACACCAACTGCCCACCGGTGCCATACAGCAGCTTTAGTTCTGAGCACCAACTTATGACCAAAGAAGAGATTCGTGAAATTCTGAAGCGTGGAGGGTTTCTATCATGAAGCTGCTGATTCTTGGGGGGAACGGAATGGCCGGCCATATTCTGGTCGACTATTTCCGCCGTCAAGGTGTGCACAGCGTCTTCTACACGACGCGGGACGTGACTGACCCGAATGGTTTGATCCTTGATGTGAATGACAGCTTTATGGTCGACAGGCTTGTAGAAGCAGTGCACCCGGACGTCATCATTAACGCGGTTGGTGTGCTGAACAGCTTCGCGGATAAGGATAAAATTGGCGCTTATCATATCAACGGTTTTCTGCCGCATCGCCTGCGGCGGATGGCCGATTCCATTGGTGCACGCTTAATCCATATCAGCACAGACTGTGTATTTAGCGGTGATCGCGGCGCATATCGCGAGGATGATGTGACAGACGGCACGTCCGCCTATGCGATTACGAAAGCACTCGGTGAAATACAGGATGAAGGACATCTGACGATACGGACGTCCATTATTGGACCTGAAATCCGGCAGGGTGGTATCGGTCTGATGCATTGGTTTATGTCCAGTACAGGTGAGGTTGGCGGGTACACCCGTGTCTTCTGGAATGGCGTAACCACACTTGAGCTTGCCAAATGGGTAGACCATTATCTGGATTCTCCAGTCAGTGGCCTGATCCATCTTGCTCATCCTGAACCCGTCAGCAAACATGATCTGCTTGTGCTGTTCCAGCAAGTCTGGAACAAACAGGACGTGAAGATTATACGGGATGATAGCATGGTACAGGATCGCACGTTGGTATCCACCCGTGAGGATGTGAAGACAAAGCTGCCGGACTATTCAACTATGCTGAAGGAGCTGGCATTATGGATGGATCAGAGCTGACGGGTAAAAAAGTACTGATTACGGGTGCCTCCGGTTTTACCGGGCGGCATGCTGTCACTTATTTTCAAGACGCCGGAGCGGACGTTACAGCCGTTGTAAGGCGGCCTAATGTGTATTCGTTTTGTGAAAACGTGGGTGTGTACACTTGTGATCTCAATAATAAGAATCAAGTGCGCGAACTGATCAAGCAGGTTCAGCCGGACTACGTGCTGCATCTCGCTGGTAAAAACTCGGTGCCGGATTCCTGGGCTGATCCACTGTTAGTGCTCGAAACCAACGTGATGGCGGTGTTGTACCTGTTGGATGCTCTACGTATCTGTCCGGACGCGCGGACAGTAATTGTAGGGTCCAGACTCAAGTACACACCGGAACCTGGGCGCATACCCCAGCCACCACATCCTTACAGCTTAAGCAAAGCGCTGGAAGAGATGGTGTCGCTATCTTGGAAGTCCCTGTTCGGTCAGCAGATCATGCTAGCCGAACCGGGTAATCTGATTGGTGCAGGGCCCTCTACGGGCATCTGTTCTCTGCTTGCCCGCCATGTAGTTGCTTGTGAGCAGACGGGTAAAACAGAAGCGTTTCGTCTATCCGGGCGAGATAATACACGTGATTTTCTGGATGTACGGGATGCGGTTCGCGCGTATGCTACCTTACTGGTGCATGGCACCAGCGGAACCGTATATCCGGTGGTGTCCGGGGTGGAACGGAGCCTTGGCGAGATCGCTGATCTGTTGTTGTCGATGACAGAAGCTGAAGTACCGATTCGCTGGGATGGTACTTCATCTGGGCCGGACGGAGCAGGGAAACAGGAGTTAATGTCGGAACTGCGCAAATTGGGCTGGCAACCGCAGATCTCATTTGAGGCATCACTACGCGATATTTTGAGTGATGTTCGTACCCGGCAAGGGAGGACGACAGGATGAATCCGCGCGTATCCATTGTGATTCCGTTCTACAATTGTCCTTATGTGCCGATGGCGATTCAAAGTGCGCTGGATCAAACGTATGCTGAAGTGGAGATCATTGTGGTCGACGACGGCTCCACAAGACATGCGGAGCTGCTCCAGCCTTATCTGCCACGGATTAATGTACTTGGCAAAAGCAACGGCGGCACCGCCTCTGCCCTGAACCACGGCATTCGGCATGCTTCGGGTGATTATGTGGCTTGGCTCAGCTCGGATGATTTCTTTTATCCTGATAAAATTCGTTACCAGCTTGAATTCATGCAACGAGAAAATGTACTGGTCTCTCATACGAATTTTCACTATATCAATGAACATTCGGCGGTGACCAAAATGCATGGTGGGCCTGAGCCGATGTCTGAGCTGGATTGTCTACGCCGTTTTAATGGCGGCAATCCGGTCAATGGATGCACGGTCATGATCCGCAAGGATCTCTTCAGCGGCGTAGGGCTGTTTGATGAACTGTTGCCTTATACGCATGACCTGGATCTATGGCTGCGAATGCTGCTTAATGGTCATCGCTTCCCGTACCTGAATGAGCCGTTAACGGCATATCGCTGGCATGGGGGGATGGGATCGGTGCGTCATGCGGACGTGATCGGCAGAGAAGCGTCCATGGTCTGGTCGAGGTATCGCGAACCGTTGTTGCAGCGTATTGCTGCACTCGGCGGGTAGCGTAAGGGGCCGTTATGAAGCCGCGTAGCGTGCTGATTAGCGGCTTCTTTGGCGCAGCCTTTTGGTAAGAGAGAGAAAGGTTAGGGTACTGTATGCATAATCATGAGCTCTATGTGTATGAAAGTGCCGGAGGCTGTGACGGTTCTGCGCTATGCTACAAAATGTACGTTAACCCTGCTATGAACGCCCGATACGGCCGGTAGAAACCTTCATATACTGGAGGAGACGCAACAGTTTGCAGAGATTTGAGGAGGAAGGGGATGCCCGGATGGAGCCGAAGGTTTCGATCGTGATTCCTTTTTATAATTGTCCGTATATCGAGCAGGCCGTTCACAGTGCCCTTCACCAGACTTATCCGCATATTGAGGTGATCGTGGTGGATGATGGGTCGACCAAACATGTGGAGCGGCTACAGCCGTTTATGGAAGAGATTCATTATATTCGCAAAGAGAATGGCGGCACAGCGACCGCACTTAACGAAGGCATCAAACATGCAACAGGGGACTACTTTGTTTGGCTCAGCTCGGATGATGTGATGCTGCTGAATCGGGTGGAAAAACAGTTGAAGTTTATGCTTGATGTCCAAGCATCGTTCTGTCATGGGGCGTATCATTACATCAATGAACATGGCGAATGGCTGGATACGGTGCAGCCTGAGGTGGGAAGCCGTCTGGAAATGTTGCAGGTGCTGATGGAAGGCTGCCCGATTAATGGATGTACGGTAATGGTGGAGATGGAGGCGTTTGAGCGCTTTGGGGTGTTCGACACGGATTTTCGCTATACGCATGATTATGAGATGTGGCTAAGGCTGTTCCCGCTGTATGAGCTGTTTTATTTCAATGAACCACTGATGTGTTACCGGCTGCACGAGTCAATGGGAACGAAACGTCATTTCAAGGAACTGGTCGCGGAGATGGAACGTGTTCAGGAGAAACATCGTCCAATTCTGCTTAACTTGCTGCACGTCGGCGGGTATTGGAAATGATGGACGATTGCAATTGTAGGTCTATCTAGCAGAGCAACATGGATCAGCAGGATGATTAGCTAAAATACGGAGTATGAGGAGCGAACACCTGAGCAGCAGTGGAAGATGCTACGCAGGTATTCGCTCTTTTTTTGAAAAGGATGAGATAGCGAAATTCCTGTATAATGAACGGTGACTTGTACATAGAAGGGACTGAATGATGCGCAGATATCAATATTGGATAACCGGACTATTAACGAATCATAATGGAGGTTAACGTATTGATTACCGAATTACACACGACAAGACTACAATTAAGTCAAATGAAAGCTTCCGACTCGACTGAGCTCTTTCAGGTATGGTCTGACCCGGAGGTCGCCAGGTTTATGAATATTTCCCCGTTCTCGGATGAAAAACAAGCGCTGGAGATGATTCAGTTGCTCGCTGATCTGGCTAAGGAAAAGAAGGCTATCCGCTTCTCCATCATTGAAAAGGAATCGGGTGTGATCATGGGCTCCTGCGGTTATAACTATCTTGATAATGAACAAGCTAGAGCCGAGATCGGGTACGATCTGGCCAAAGCTTACTGGGGTAGAGGGTATGCAATGGAGGCTGTATCTGCTCTATTAACTCACGGCTTCTCTTCTTTGAAACTCAATCGGATTGAGGCAAAAGTTGATCCCCGTAACGTGAGCTCTATTAAACTGCTGGAGAAGCTAGATTTCACACGGGAAGGAACGTTGAGAGGTTACGAGAGAGTGGGAAGTGGAGCAGAACCAGGTTCGATGGATACGTTTAATGATCTGTATATGTATTCAAAGTTGGCATCCGATTAAGTAGAAAAAGTGTTGAAGTATGATTAGATTATGAAAAAAAGAAGCTACAGATTTAGATCTGTGGCTTCTTTTTGTAATGCTTGCACATTAGCCTTGAAGAGGCTGCTCAGAGAGTAATTTTTTAGTCCTTTTCATTCAAAATAACCATGGATACCGGATCGGGAAACACATATCCTTTCGGAAGCTTTTGCATAAGTGCGTTCATCGTCTCGTAATCCACCTCAATGTGGGGCGTGGAGACGGGAACGGAAAACCAGCGATTATACAGATCACTTGGAACAAGCAAGGTCATGCCCGGAGTCCTCCTCTATAGATCGCTTCTTGATATACATCCAGTGTACGTAATCCCATTTCTTCCAAGGAGCGATGCTGTTCCGCCCATGATTTGGCGGCGGCTCCTACCTTTTTGCGAGTTGTATCATCCTCAAGCAGCGCATGCAGCAGCTCGCTGAGTGAATCGGCATCCTGCGGGGGAACGACCCACCCGGTGTGCCCCGGTTCGACCATTTCGGGCATGCCTGCTGTACCGCTGACGATAACGGGTACACCTGCAAGTTGTGCCTCGGTAACGGAAAAGGGCTGTGTATCCTGAAGGCTGGGTTGTACATAGATATCTGCATGTTTGAGGAAGGAAGGAATGTTATCAAGCTTGCCCCAGAATACGATATCTGCGTCAATCCCAGCCTCGGCAGCTTGACCAAGCAATTCATCTCGCAGATTGCCTTCTCCAGCAATCCAGCATACCCAATCCGAACGTATTGTCTTCAGGTTCGCGAGTGCCTTGATTAGTACATGTACGCCTTTGATATATTCAAGTCTTCCGGTAAAAGCAATAACCTTCTTGCCCACAGGTGCGCGATGAGGGAACCTGGCAGCGGCAGCTTTACGATAATTCGGCAGATCGACAGCATACGGAATTTGTCTGAATTTGGACTCCGGCACGCCGAGTTCAGTCACCGTGCTTTTAATCCAGTGACTCGACACCAGAATCAATTCAGATTGCGCCGCGCTGCGTTGCTCCAGTGAGAGGAAATAACGTCCGCGTTTGGATTGCAAATAGGCAGATAGTGTTAACTGTGGATTGGAATTTTGCTCATCGTAGAACGCTTCGCGAGCAAGAGCTCCATGGTAACTTGTAACGAGCGGGATGTTTCGCTTCATAATCCGTTTGATCGCTACAGCTGCAACAGGGTCTTGAGCATGAATAACGTCATACTGTTCCACGCCAAGATAGGAAGCAGCCATCTCAAAAGCATATCTGTTCAATTCGTAATAAGCCAGCAGTGAGTCAGCTGTGAATTGTGGAAGGTCGGTTGGGTTAAGCTTGGCTTGCAGCATGGGCCATACCAGATCTTTCGAGAATGAATGATTGAGATTACGAACATATACTTCATTTCTGGCGCTGTTTGTGCCCATGATATCCACTTCGACACCGAGGGCAGCGAGTCTGTCGGCGAGTTGTTTAATATACGTCCAGATGCCTCCCATATGCGTAAGTTCCCAATACGTAACGAGCAGAACTCTCATGACGACCTCCTTGTCGCGGCCTGCACAGGCCGAACTCCTATCCTGTTATTCTATGAAATAAGCGGGAGTTCAGGCCGGGCATCCGTTTGCAATCCTGAAAATTGGGTGACTATACATGCCAATGGACGAGAATAAACATATCCTGTCTACAGGGAGAATTGCGAAGAATTCAGGCTCCGCAGGAGGGATACGAGATGGCCGTATATATCATCCAGATGCATGAGAATTTGCTTCAGACGTTTATTCCTGTGAAATACATGGATGTGGAAGTTGCTTATGTTGGAGATGGCGAAGGAACAGATGTATATGTTGGAGTAGGCGGAATTTACGGAGAAGTGTACCGAAACTTATTTCATGTAAACCCAGGCTCAGGGACGGCAGCCAATAGTTATGTCATTCACAATCTGAACGTGTCTGGCGAAATCGGTGAATTGAAAATCATAAGTAATAGTTCTGTACCTAACCATCTGTTGATCCGAATCTACTGTCGCAGCGGGGACGGACAGCTCATCGGCGTATTGTCGGAGCATCAAATGATCAAACTTGCTGATTAATGTGTACACTACGATAAGGAGCAGGCGAGAGGCCTGGTCCTTTTTGTCGTTTTTTTATAAAAAGGTACCTTGAAAAATAGCTTGACAGCAAAGGTATTTTCATTACAATTAAACCAGTATAAAACGAAAGTTTAAAACAATGATTTAAAACGATGGTTTGAAACAATCGTCATTATAGGCAGTCCGCAGGCCGGGTCATCCTGAAGCCATTGCGACGCCGGAAAAGAGAGTGATGCGTGAAACAACAAACATCAGTACCACAGGAGACAGAAGAATTTTCAATTAAGACGATTATCCTGCCGCTTCTATCGATTATCGTCGGCATGATTATGGTCATTCTGGACAGCACGGTCGTTAACGTAGCTATTCCAAATCTGGTACAGTATTTTGAGACAGACCTGAAAACCATTCAATGGACGGTTACAGGGTATACGCTCGCCTTGTCCGCTGTAATTCCGCTAGCCGGATGGCTGACCGACCGTTTCGGGGCCAAAAGAGTATTTTTATTCACCATTGCCATGTTTACGCTTGGCTCTGTCTTGTGTTCGATTGCTCAATCACCAGAGCAGTTGATTTTATTTCGTGTCATTCAAGGACTTGGCGGAGGTATGGTCGCTCCAATCGGGATGGCTATGGTGTTTCGTCTGGCTCCGCCAGAACGCAGAGGTTCCATTATGGGGATGCTCGGTATTCCGATGCTGCTTGCTCCTGCGCTCGGTCCGGTATTGTCCGGCTGGTTTATCGAATCGGTCAGCTGGCACTGGATTTTTCTGATTAACCTGCCGATTGGTATTGCGGCTTTCATACTCTGTGTTCGATTCTTACCGGATACCGACCGCGGCCTTACACCTGCTCTGGATTTGCTGGGTATGATCCTTGCACCAATTGCTTTCTCCATGCTGGCGTACGGTGTAAGTGAAGGCGGCACGAGCTGGACGTCTGCGACAACACTTACGGGCGTTATTGTTGGCGGTGTAGCGCTGATCCTGTTTATTATCGTAGAGCTTCGTCAAAAAAATCCGTTGCTTGAGCTTCGGGTGTTTACCTCTTCCGACTTCTCCAGAGGTATTGTCCTAGCTTGGGTAGCCCAAGTGGCTTTGTTCGGCTCGATGATTCTGATCCCGCTCTACTTGCAGCAGATCAAAGGATACACGGCACTCGAGACAGGACTAATCCTGCTGCCTCAAGCGCTGGCTTCCGGGATTTCCATGCCACTGGGTGGCCGGTTGTTTGACAAGATTGGAGCAAGACCGCTCGCCTTTGTAGGTCTGGGTATTATTTCAGGAGCGTTGTTTATTTTGTCCTCGATTACAGCTACGACAGGGCTAGGTCTTATTATTACCGCCTTGCTTATGATGGGATTTGGTATGGGCTTGTCCATGATGCCACTGAACACACACGTATTGAATGCGGCACCGCGTAAACTGGTGGCCCGTGTGACACCATTAACTGCTGCTGCGCAGCAGGTCGTTGTTTCCTTTGCGGTAGCGGGTCTTACGGGATTCCTTACCTCTCGTGTGACAAGCAACACAATGGGCACGGAAAAAGCAGATATCGTTAACGGACTGGTGAGCGGATTCAATGATACGTTTTTCCTCGCAGCATGTATTGCGCTGTTCGGTTGTGTGCTTAGTCTGATTCTGCGTAAACCGAAGCGTACGGCTGAACCGGAACCGGAATTGCAGACAGGGGATAGCCCTGACCCAGCGATGATGATGGGACATTAATATATTTCCAATATATAACAAATTTAAGGCAGTTCAGAAGCGTATGCTCTGGACTGCCTTTTGATTACCCAATTCTCGATATAACTTGCACTAAATTATTTACACAGAAACGGAGAGGACAGAAAAAACCAGGAAAAGCGGAGATAAAAGCTTTCTGGAAGAAAGCTGCTTCGGAAGGATTCGCTTCGCCTTTATCACCGGATTTTTCCCTTTGGAAAAGGGAATCCAAAAAATCTGGGGATAACAGCGATTGGATGGTTATTCTGTCATCGGAGGGGTCCGTGTAAATCACACATAGTTCAAGTTAATCAGTCGTTCAATGAAAAATTCTCAACGCCGTCATCATTTCGCGGAAAGAGGCTGCGTATCGGTCGGGTGAAAAGGATATACTCAGATGCTGTCTTCCCTGGATACGAATATATTCCCGAAGTTTCTTGTTGTTCATTAGATCCATTGCCTCGTTTACTGCGGCATGCACATCGCCAATCGGATAGAATTTACCCGTTTTGTTGTGAGTAATAAATGAACGAACGCCATCCGAATCTGTACTGAGTACAGGGCAACCACAGCTAATGGCTTCGGCTACGGCATAACCGAAACCTTCGAGTAAAGAAGTGGATAACATAATCCCTCCTGAAGCAGCAACCATGGAATAGAAGGTTGGCATTTCCGAGTGGGGAACGTTCACAAAGATCCCGATGCGATCTTCTAATCCATACTCGGCGAGCAGATGCCGAAACATGACCTCATCTTCCGGATTAGCCAAGGTGGGATCGTGGAAGAGCCACAGCCTGGCTTTTGGTTTCTTTTTAATAATCGCATGGGAAATTTCGAGGAACTCGCGCCAGTTTTTGTTGTGCTCCAGACGTCCGACCCACGCAAGAACCGGGTAAGGCGGAGTGTCCACAGCGATCGGGGCAAAAGCATCCGTATCCAGCATGTTGGGGATGACAAAACGATGAAGCCAAGGGCAAATATGGATGAACATATCCAGTAGATGATCGGTTGGGGGGATTACAGCAGCATCGCAATGAGCTTGAAGGTAGGGGACGGCCATTTCAATGGTTTCCAGTGCTTGTTCCCGCGTGCCTAGACCTTGAGCTTCAAAAATAATCCGGCCTTTGTAACCCAGACCTCTCAAACGACCAGGCATGGCAATATCCGAAGTGGTAATAATGGCATCATAGTGCTGACTATGGATCAGATGATGAATATCCTGGTCACTGGATGCGGTGAAAATACGAGTATCACTGTTATTCTGCAAGCCTGAACCTGTATTCAAATACAATAGATGTGCCTCTATGCCATGACGTTTCAATACAGCGGTTCGCAGTCGGTTAAGCGTATCCACACCGCCGCTGGGAACATAAAACGTGAATAATACTTTCACACGATTCACCCTCTGACTTTTGGTCAGGAGCTCATTCTCCTGTACTGTATGTTACGTATGACCCAAGGGCGGGGTGTGGGTACAATGTTGAAAGTTCACAATTTAGACAAAAAAAATTAAGCTTTATTTTAAGTGATCTTAAGCTGAGGCTAGCGTACATCCCATATCATACAAATAACTTCCCGTGTTGTGTTTAATCGCGCTACATGGGTATTTTTAACGGGAAAGGATGAAGGACGTGCTCGAAGTGAGACAGGTGAGCAAAGTGTACGAGGGCCAGCGCGGTGTGCACCAGTTGCACTTCACCATGGAGCGAGGCGAGATCGTTGGATTTTTGGGACCCAATGGTGCTGGCAAAACGACAACGATGCGAATGATTACAGGGTATTTGCATCCCAGTGAAGGCTCGGTGCTGGTCGATGGTGTATCAGTGCATGATCAGGGGCGTAGTGTTCGCTCGAAGATTGGGTATCTTCCAGAAACGCCGCCGCTTTATCCGGATATGACGGTGCAGTCATATCTTAAATTTGTCGCTAATCTGAGGGATGTTCCGGCGCGTGAGGTCAAACTTCGGATTAGTGAGATGGTCAGCAGGCTGGGATTGCAGGGCAGGGAAAAACAACTGGTGCGCGGATTATCCAAAGGTTATAAACAGCGGCTGGGATTAGCAGGAGCGATCATACATAAGCCAGACCTGCTGGTGCTGGATGAACCTACCTCTGGACTTGATCCGAACCAAATTATCGAGATTAGAGATTTGATTCGGGAACTGGGTGAAAATCATACCGTATTACTCAGCACGCATATTTTGCCTGAGGTAAGCACACTATGTAACCGAATGCTGATTATTAATCAAGGGAGGCTTGTGCTCGATGGATCTCCGCAGGAACTTGGGTCTGCAGTGGGAGAGCGTTTCAAAGTGTCCCTTGAAGTCAAAGCAACGGAGCAACAACTGCTACAGGTGCTGAATCCTTGGGAGAAGGCAAAAAGTGAAGTTATTCCATTATCATCAACGTCTTCGTTGTCTTCATCCTCTGAAGGTAACACAGAAGCAACAGCAAGTGAACTAGCAGGGGAAGATCATACAGCGGCTTCAGTAGCAGAGACAACCGGTACACCAGATACAGGAGAGACAGCATCTCATCTAGCTTCTACTGTTCACGTAAGGCTCACCGGGGAAACGTCCGAGGATTTCCGGGAAGAGCTGTTTTATCTGTTATCGGGTGCAGGTTTGCCAATTCTGGAGATGAAACGTGAAAACCTGAGCTTGGAGCAAATATTCCTGAAGTTAACAACGTCCGAACCAGAAAACTATGATGCTGCAGACGCGCAGGACGTATCTGATCCCAAGGTCTCGAATCGGGGTTCAGAGGAGGGAAGCCAATGAGAAGAATGCTGGCAATCTGTAACAAGGAGCTACAGGCGTATTTCCTGTCGCCAACCTCTTATTTTGTTTTTGCCGTATACGTGCTGATGACGAGTCTGTTGTTTTACTCCAGCTTTGTATATGTTCAGCCGAGCATTGTAGACTATCGCCTGGTCTTGGGTGATACATTGTCCATGCTACTTTTTGTCGTGCCATTGTTAACGATGCGACTCGTTGCAGAGGAGTTCAGGCAGGGAACAGACGAGCTACTATTGACTTCACCGACACGAGTGACCGAGATTATTTTCGGAAAATATTTGGCTTCACTGGCCATTTTGCTCGTGCTCATTCTGTGCAGTCTAGTGTATCCATTCATCATGTCTTTCTACGGGAAGCTGGATCTGACATCCGTCTGGTTGTCTGCACTTGGTTTGTTCTTCCTCGGCGCCAGCATGATGGCGATTGGAGTGTTTGCTTCCACGTTGTCTCAGCATCAGATGGTGTCTGCGGTGGCGGGTTTTATTATGTTGCTCGTTTTGTGGATGCTTGATTCATTCGCAGGTAATACGGGGTCCACTTTACAGAAATGGCTTGATCCGTTTGCGCTGACAAAGCACTTTGACAACTTTACCAAAGGTGTGCTGAGCGGACCGGATGTTCTATATTATGTCACACTTACGGGTGTGTTTTTATTGTTAAGCATTCAAATTGTGGAACGGAAGCGGTGGAGGTGAGAAGATGAAAAAATGGTTAAGTCATACCAACAGTACCGTCTTGTCCGTTGCGGTGATTGGCATCTTTATTTTGCTAACCCTGTTCCTGAATTCGCTTGGCGGCTTCCAGCTCGACCTGACCTCGAATAAACAATATACACTATCCGACCAGTCCCTAACGGCGATCAAAAATGTCAAAGATGATGTCAACATTCTCGTGTTAACGGTTGAAAATGCAAACAATACCGTCCTGAACCGCGAAGTGGCGGATATGGTTGAAGAATATACTAAACGCAGCAGTAAGCTGAAAATGAAACAGTACAACTTGACGCAGGAACCTGCGCTTGCCTCCAAATACGGGATCACAGGTAGCTCGATTGTGCTGGAGCAGGGAGACCGGCATAAGGTCATTGATATTGCCAGCTTGTTCACTGCGAACGGGGACGGTAGCGACGGGTCTTACCAGTTTACGGGTGAGGAGAAATTAACACAGGCACTGATGAACCTTTCCTCTACGGAGACGGAAAAAATGGTATTCCTGACCGGACATGAAGAACTAAGTCTGGATCAGATGGGCACTTTGCGATCTTCACTGGAACAGAATAATGTCACAACAGAGGAGTTGCAACTGAATCAGGCTGGTAAAGTACCTGAGGATGCCGATGTACTCGCTATTATTGGGCCACAGCGTGATCTGAGTGATCCTGAGCTTAAGGCCGTACGGACATATATGAGCAATGGAGGTAAGCTGTTATTATCCCTCGGTTTTGCAGAAGATATGAAGTCCAGTTGGAAAAATATCGACGCATTGATCGCTGACTACGGTGTAGTTGATGAGCATGCAGTTATGGTGGATAACAATCAAGCCAGTACAATGGGCCCGCTGTGGGTGTCCCCTGAGTACGGAAGTCATGCGATCACAGACAAGCTTGCTCAGAACAAGCTGTACCCGATGCTGTCTCTGTCGATTGCACTAACCAGCAAGGAGCAGGACAAATACAAGCTGTCTCCGTTAATGCATTCCTCGGATGACAGTTACGGAGAGACCAATATTAGCGGTTTGCTGCAAAATGAAACGAACAATGACAAGAAGGTGGATATCCAGGGCCCTGTCGAACTCGGTTATGCCGCGGATACGTTGGATGGCAAGCCCAAAGCCGTCATTCTGGGGTCGTCCATTTTCATGCAGGATTCGGAAATTGCGAGTGGCGGCAATCGGGATTTCATTTTGAATACCGTGAATTATTTAAGTGAAAAACAAGATGGTCTGACGATTCGTCCACGTGTACAGGCTGGTTATGAGATAGCGTATCTGAATGATCAGCAGGCCAGAACGATCTTTTTTGTAGCGATTGTGGCATTCCCGCTTATCTTTGTGATCATCGGTGCACTCTTATGGTGGAGGCGCAGACGGGTATGAAAAAATTAATACCAACATTGGTGGTCGTTGTTATATTGATTGCAGGCTGGGTGTATGCGGCCAATCAGAATTATTTTCGAGAAGAAGAGGCCGTGCAGGCCAAACTTCTTGGTATATCATCAGCAGATATTCAGGCGATTACACTGCATGAGGGGACTGAAGATAAGTCCGGAACAGGTTCAGATTCAGATGCTGTGTCAACGTTAGAACTAAAGGACGGCGTCTGGCATATGACTGAGCCGAAGAACTATCCTCTTAATGAGTACAGTGTTGGTAGTTGGCTCGATGCGATGAGTAGTGCTGACCAGGAGATGGTTGTCGAAGAGTCGCCAAAGGATGTTGAGAAGTACGGCTTGGGCGCTGCGGCTACACGTCTGGATATCAAATTGAAAGACGGGCGTGAATTCAAGATTGCTATTGGTAGCCAGTTACCTGCGGGGGATGGACATTATGTTCAGGTGAATTCAGGAGCGGTGGTTGCTGTGAAAAATGATGCGGTGACCAACATTGCTCTCACACGCCGCCAACTACTGGATACAACTCCATTTAATATGGATGAATCTAATGTGCGTACGCTGGAATGGGAAGGCGAAGCATCGAGCTGGATGTTGAAGGCATCAGCAGAAGGGGATACGGCATCTGAACATACTTGGACCTTAAATGGCAAGTCCATTAAGGCAGAAGATGCGATATCTTTGATCAGCCAGATTAAAAATCTGACTACCGCCGATGATGTTCGTAAGGCGTCGGATGTAAAAGATGCGATTCCTCGCTCCACTTTGTCAGTCCAGCAACAAGTGAACGGGAAAGAGACAACTACGGTGTATCGGTTGCTGACGACCTCTTCAGAGCCGGATACCATCTGGGTAATCACTCCGGACGAAGGGTGGGCCTATACGATGGATGCGGCTAGTTTGAAAGAAGTGGAGAAGGTTGCGGAAAAACTCAAAACCTCCGCTGCGTCTTCGGAGCCTAATACGTCCGAGACATCTTCCGAGAAGTGAGAAAATTAGAACAGAGCAGTGTTGCTGTACATGCAACACTGCTGTTTTTTATTTTGCATGCGGAAAAGAACAGAGTTAAATTACATAAACCTATAAAAATGAGTCAGCTTGGCAGGTTAGAGTGCCATATCCTTTCAGCATATCGGTAACTCCATACGTGCATCCTATCTATGTGAACCAAACCAACCACATTGGAGGATGAACATTACATGCCAACAGTCAACAAGGCAACAGCGATTACGTTATCATTATCTACTGCAATTTTTGTAATGGCCGGCTTGACGGGTTGTGGGAATCGCGATAACAACATGCATACCCAAAGTGTTCGTGAGCAAGCCCATGGTATCAATCGTTACGGCGTCGAAACCAACGGTATGGATGGTATTCGCGCAAAAAGCTACCGGATGCACAATGTCACAGACCTGAGATCCAGTGATGAACTGGCAAAGCGCATTACTGAAATGAAGGAAGTCGAGTCTGCTCATGTCATGTTAACCGACCGTAATGCTTATGTTGCTGTGCGTCTGGCGAATGGGCATGCAGGTAAGCTAGGCAGCAAATCAACAGGTCATACAGGCAGCCGTTTAAATGGCACCATGCGTAATCATGCCAGTGATACGATGCGTGGTGGCTTGATGAATGAGGATATGGGAGGGATGCGCGTTCATGGCGGAACGGGCACGAATTCACCGTACAGTACAAGCGGAATCGCTCCTGGACTTAATTCGGGTACAGCAACAGACCGTAGCCATATGGGCAACGATCGCGGAATCTATGGCACGATGGGCACGGGAACAATCGGTATGATGCGCGGTTTGACGGATAGTGGCAAAGCCCGTACTATGAACGAAAGTCAGTATGGCACAAGAAGCGAGCATCCACGTATGATGGATAGTTCGGATGACAACACACCTGAGGAGATCAAAGGTAAAATCTCCGCCAAAATCAAGCAGTTTGCACCTAACGTGGAGAACGTATACGTATCGGCTAACCCGGATTTCGTAGGCCAGGTGGAGAACTATGCAACTGATCTGCGCAATGGTAAGCCAGTCAGCGGTATGATTGATACGTTCCAGTCGATGGTGGAGCGCATCTTCCCAACGAACGCAGGTGATACCCATAACCGTGACGGTATCCTGGGTGATGGTGTTATGAATCGTAATCACGATGGTCTAATGAATCGTAACCATAATGATGGCGGCATGATGAACCGTGTGACTCGGTAAAACAGTGAAATGAACAAATGTGCCTTTGCAGAAGATGTCTATCCACTGCAAAGGCACATTTGTTTCTACATAAGTACATTACTTGGCCAAAAACACTAAATATCTATTAAGATTCATGAATGCTAATTAATTGTTGCATGAATTTCTTTAACTCTTTGGTCGTTGCGTTCAAGTGGTTAATCGTTTCCATAAATTCGCTGACGAGCTCAGCCTGTTCCTGTGAACTTGCCGTAATTTCGCCAAGGTCGTTATCTAACAATTGGATGGACTGTCTCACTGTCAGTAAGGACTTCTCAATTTCGTTAGTGGCGTTTTTAGTATCAACAGACAGTTTGCGAATTTCCTTGGCAACTACCCCAAAACCGGCTCCTGCATCCCCGACACGTGCGGCTTCAATGGCCGCATTAAGGCCCAGTAAGTTCGTTTGCTCGGAGATATCACGAATAAATCCGGCAACCTGAGTTACACTGCCAGAAGTCTGAACAGCTTTTTTCGTATTGCCTAACATCTCTTCGGAGGTAGCGCTCAGCTCTTCCGAATGAGCTGCAACATGCTGCACACTGTCCACCAGTTGGCTGGTTAGTCCTTCAACGATGTTCATTAGCTGCTGTAGCTTATCCTGGTCTTCCATGCTATATACGAGGGTAAATACTGCGACAATCTCGTTAGCGACGTTTTTGACAGGGATGAAAGCAACATCAAAGGGGATGCCAAATACCTCCTTCGGAAAGTGACTGTATGTCGTTGTTGTGCCGTTTTGCAGATCTGCAAAATTCCGATTAGCTTCAGGGAGTGGATCTCCCGTCTTAAATTTCAGTTCCTTCAGCGATTCTCCTGAAGAGAAGTACAGATATTTCTCTCGATCAATTAAGGATAAGGTCACATCTTGTCGGATGGCTAACCGAAAATAAGGCATGCTTTCAATTAGTGCTTGGATAATGTCCATTAATGTGTGGCTCCTTTTATGGAAGGCTATCAATTGTAATACAAGTTGTTTTAGGTATATCGGTTCTCTAGTGAAGAAAATGAATAAAAGAGTAAGCACGAATTTGAAATACTGCAAGCATACAGAATTCACTTGTTCTTTCACAATGAAAATGGAGCAAGCAATGATTGCTTAAATGGATTGTTATGTGCTGACCCACCTGAACTGCCCATCCACCTGCCCATTTTTCTTATAAAACTGAACCAACGCCCTTGATCTGACATAAGATGAGTTGACTGTATCCCCTTAACCTTGTTACACCAACACAACCCGAGCAAGGAGGGGTGAACATTGAAGGGTATCGATCATCATAAAAGCAAATTTTTGTTAACCCACCGTGAACGCGAAGTATTCGAATTGCTGGTTCAGGACAAAACAACGCGTGACATCGCAGGGCAGTTATTCATCAGCGAGAAAACGGTGCGTAACCATATCTCCAATGTGATGTGATTTGAAATTAACTCCATAATAGATACTACTCAGGCAGTGACGAGGAAGTAGAAAGTATGTTCTTTCTCATGGTATAATATTCCTATAACAATTAAGGAGATGAACAATATACGCGGAATTGAATTTGACAAAACACATTTACCAAGAATTATTACCATTGGTATTATTACAGGATTACTTATTTATGCAATCCCAAATGTATCTGCACATAAACTGTTCGCAAATGGCTTCACTGGTATTCTTGAAACGACATGGAATCAGTTAATGAATATTACACAGCCTGACTTCTCAAATACAGCCCCTTAGAGGGCTTTTTTATTTTGTTACATGATGTAAAAACTTGGGTTATTATGTCGAAGTGTGTTACAATAGAAAGAATCAAAACGTAAGGAGTTGGTTCTTTTAGTGAGGTTTAAACCAAACAATCATCGTAAAAAGCAACGGGTTAAAGAAGGTTACACTAATGGAAAGACATTAGCTCTTGTTAAGAAATATGATAAGCTGAGAAATGGACTTTTGAATTGCAGATGCAGTAGATGTCAAAAAACTATTTTTTTAAGTCAAACTGAAGTCGGATCATATTGTGGTGAATGCATGAGACAGGGCATTTACTCTAAATATGTGCTGACTGATTATAAAATAGATCGTACCAATCAAAGATACAGAAATGCATAGTACCATACAGCCTAGACAGCCCTCACACGGCTGTTTTTCTTTCCCCCTCACAATTGCCTCTAGCTCCTAATAGCTCCAAAAATCCAACACAGCCAATCCCGGCACTATATAATCGTGTCTCTGGGTGTCACTTGATGAGACCCTAACTTTAAGAAAGAGTTCCGAATTTCGGAAGTGTAATGTTCATTGAAACAGTGTTATCAATTGAATCGAAAAACTTTAACTGAACCATGTTATTTTAGTTTAATTGTGATACCATATTATATGTATGGAAGGAGTTCATGCATATGAAAATAGACAGAGCAGAAATTGAGAAATTAATCATTACACAACTTGAAGAAATAAGCGATTCGAAAAAACTGAAGCATCAATTTAAGAATCAACTTATTGAGCTGAATGTTCCTGTAGAAGTAATCGACTCACTATTGAAAAAAGCAGAGTATGTTTCACAATACATTACACAAATTGAATCTTTTATATTGTACGGTGTATGCAAAGCTCTATTCAATGTGACGGGAAATGAGCAATTAGAGCCGAATCAACTGTTTGGTAAACGTGAAATAAGAGATGCTCAGGATAACCTTAAATCCATAGTTCAGAAAAGAATGGAATTACCTATTTCATTTTCAGACACTACCATGCTTAAATATGACAGCTACATAACCAAAATTGCGATTAGAGATTTAGTGAAGATGTCTGAGAGTCAATTAATTGTGTACGATTACGAAACTCAACGTGGTGCTAAATACGCAGTTAATCAGTCTGGAGGAGTTGTCAAAACACCAATCGTTAATAAGGCAAGTGTTAAGAGGATTGCATCTAAAATGGCTGCTAATCACTACTTTGAAGATATGATTACTCTTAATGTATATTCTACAGAAGTTGATCCTGTGACGTACTATGATGACTCTAGAACGCTTACCATTAACGATGGAGCAGTTATATCCATACTCGATGGATTTCACCGCTTACAGGGTGCTATAGCAGCTTTACAGATGAAACCTAATTTAGATTTAGAGATGATACTTTCTATTAGGTCATATGACCATGAGACAGCTCAAAAGTATTTTGGTCAGATCAATACAATTAACGTATTGAAGAAGGAAAGAAGAGATGAGCTTGCACAGGAAAGAATGTCGGACAAGGTAGTTGCCATTCTCCAGAGGAAATCAGAGATAGGGAAACATATTGCTTCAGCAACAACTGTTAATGAATTAGCTGGAGAGTTGACCACCTTTGATATCATGAGTTACTCAATTGATCGCATGTATCATTTTGACAGACAGTTAGACGTTATTAAAACTTCAAATTATCTCAATGATTTCTTTACTTATTTGGTGGGCAGTTATCCAGATGAATTTTCAATTAACGCTAATAATCGTAAAAAACCAATTATGAGCCATCCATTAATGTTTATTGGATACATTGTTTTATCTAAGTTCATGAAAGAACATTATATAGGCTTAGATGAGATAGAAAAATATGTGAACAGTATTATTTTTGACTATAAAGAACTTGAGATACTTCTAGATGCCAAGAAATCACTCACAGGAAACAAACGTATCCGTAATCAAATAATTAATTACTTTGAATCTAAGTTCAGAGGGGAATAACAGTGAATAAGATATATGATGATAATCTCTACAACGAGTCACAGAAAGAGCGATTTCTGCAAAGACAGAACGCGAATACAAAAGAAGCATATTCTAGAGTGCTTCGTAGAGCATCGGCTATTGAGAAGCGGTTAGGGATGGATTTATATGATTTTAATCTAAACGAAATAAAACAAGTCTTACTCCTATTGCAGTCCACTAAACTTGCTACTGTCAAAAGTACAGGGAGTATTATACAGAACTATATTCGTTGGGCTATTGAGCAAGACTTGCGTAAGGACAATATAAATCCACTTGATGCTGTTTCAGGAAATGAATTTTTTGTTCAATTTGTAGACGACAACAATCCAACACTCTTCAGCGAAGAGGATATAGGAAATGTTGTAGATGGATGTTTAAACTTTCAGGATAAAGCTATAGTACAGGCTATATTCGAAGGTGTCATGGGCAAAGAAAATAGTGAACTGCTTAATATGAAGATGGAGCATATCACTCAAATACGAGAAAATGACGAAATGAGATATAAAATAATGCTCTTCAATGATGGTCGTAAAGGTAGAGAAATCAGGGAAATAGCGATATCAGACTACCTATACAATATTCTTAGGATTGCAAACAAAGAAGAGAGATATGTTAAAAACAATGGAGTTTTAAAGCCAAATATCAAAACTGATTCTAGGGAGTTAATTGATAATGATTATATAGTTCGATCTGCTGTTACCTCAAAAATGAAGCAAAATTTAGATGAGCCAACGACTAAGTATCTTGTCCAGTCTAGGTTGACTAAAATTGCTGAGTGGTATAACTTGCCTCAACTAACTGTTACAAATCTTAGAAATAGTGGAATGCTTAAAATGGCAAGAGAATTGTATATCAAGCATGGGAAGCTGGAAAAAGAAGAATACAATATCATCTGTGAGCATTATAACGTAGGCAAACAGCCTGATGGATCATATGCCCATTCAAAATATAAGGTTGGCTTTCTGAATATGGAGAGTTTAAGTTTAATATATGACATAGGGATTTAATGTTACGTCACCTTTTTTCTTAGTTTACTGAGTTTCGTCTTTATCAGAAGAACGTTTTGCAATAACCAACTCTATTCGATGTCGAAATTTTTCGAGAAGTAAGTCTTTCTCTTTCCCTGTAGCCAACCAAAGATTACTATACTGATCCAAGAAC
The DNA here is from genome assembly GCF_023714295.1 of Paenibacillus polysaccharolyticus. Taxonomy (GTDB): domain Bacteria; phylum Bacillota; class Bacilli; order Paenibacillales; family Paenibacillaceae; genus Paenibacillus; species Paenibacillus polysaccharolyticus_A. The sequence continues at coordinate 111,052 of NZ_JAMAUN010000007.1, read as the reverse complement.
GCTTCAATAAGTAGCTCGTCATTCTCAGTTGGCTCGATCCCTAGAACTTCCGACATGAACTTTTTATTTGGCATTATTTCCATCAGTTCAGTATATATTCTTGCTAGTTCTTTGGTGGCTATACGCGAAGCAGTCTCTTGAACAAATTCTAAATCAGGGGCTATAACAAATGTTTTCATAGGTTTACGTTTTGATTTTTTTCCTGTCTTTGTTCTAGGAATGACATCTTCTAATTCTTCAACTATTTCAACTTTAACTATATTGGCATCTAAATATCTAACACCTTGAATTCGAGAATTAAGGATTTCAATTCCTTGGTCACAAAAAACACGATTAATCTCTTCAAGTTGATATCTTAACAAATCATAAATTCTTTTTTTAATGGCTTCTTCTTCGTAGAGAGAATTTATTTGTTCATCTTTTAATAACCCTTCAATACTATAAGTGACTATCAAATTATAAAAGGTTTCTTCTTTGACATGAAGTTCCAAGGGTAAATTTCTGGCTGCATCTGGTAATGACATATCTGAAATAATACCGGTTATCAAAAGTTCCATTTGGATCGCCTCCAGAATTTGATTATAAAATAACTTTATCATTCTCTTGTTGCGAATTATGTAGAATATTAAGGTATAAAAAATGTTGTTGATTCGAGTATGTTTTTGTTTTCGGACTCCTGCCCAAAAAAACCTACATCAATTTGATGTAGGTTCTTTGTCTTTTGTATCTGAGACTTCTTTAAACTGAATTAACTCAGATATGTCTGTGATTTCTAAGGCAGCGGCTATTTTCTCAAGGATACCTAAGTTTATCTCTTGTCTGCCTGACTTGCAGAGTTGCGAGATTCTAGCTTGATTTACTCCAGACATACTCTCCAATTGTCTTTGGGTAATGTTTCGCTGTTTTAGTACATCTTTAAGTTTAATTTTCAGAACATACAACTAGAAATTCCCCCTAGAAAACAGTTGACATGATTCTCCTAAGCGAATATTATGAAGAGGTAACATTGATTCGTATAAGCGAATCGAAATTGTGTGATATCCAGTATACAAAATTGTGTACCTGTATACTCATTGTACACTATCTGCAACTATTCATCATCACCAATGTACCGAAACTTGAATTCCGATTTAGAAAAGCGAATCAAATAAGCGACAATGTACTGTAACTATTATTCATGTAACAAATAAGTTTAGACATTTTTTAGAATCCGAAGGGAGCGATACAGATGTACAAACATGGTAAACTGATCAATCGTCAATTATGTATATGTACACGTAACGGTACGTGGGTTTCACTGAAATCTGTTCTTAACGTTTAGATAACACAATTCAATCCAAAGGAGAGTGATACATATGGCTACAGCAATTGTTGAACCTGTATTTGATATTACGAAACGCTCGTATATCGAAGGTTTAATTGAGGCTAATAAACACAGGGATTTCAGCATCGAATTTATCGTTGATGATTACAGTATTAAAAATACTTCTTTCATTAAGGATATGCGTTCTGTGTTGACAACAAATGAGTTGAGACTTGAATACTTCATTCGTGCAGGAATAGATCCTACTAGAATGATGCTGAGAATTCTTCTAAATATAATGCGAAAAGAACAAACTCAACTTTAAGTGAAATTGTACTTTCATCTTCTTAAGGGAGTATGCAAATTTCATCCCCCCCCTTGTAAGATAAATATGAAATGAGGAGAATGATACATATGGAATTGAACATTGTTAGTCAAACGCAGCCGATTGTTGTTAATCGCATTGGGGGAGTATTTGCTCTACCTGAACAGAGTAAAAGTTTGGACTTGAGAATATTAGAGAAGTTTGATGAATACAAATTGTGTTGCTTGGTGGATACAGCATATGACGCATTGATTAAAACGATGAATGATTCTGCATCTGATATAGGCAAAGACAAGTCACAGAGATTAGTAAATTATTTGGAAAGTGGCGAGTCTTATGATCATATCATTAGTAAGATGGTAGAACACTTCGAGAAGATTATTGTTGAATGCTATTTAAACACTAGCAATATCATGTTGTAAATTTGAGGAGGTATTAAGGAGAGGGGAACGAGCTTCTATGTATAATAGAGACAACTTGTTTGAAACAATAATGAACCTGAGACATACGGAAATTCCGTATAGGTCAGCAAGAAATAAAGGTCAGCAAGTCAAGCCAAAGAAAAAAACGTAAGCCTAAGCCTGTAACAATATCTGATTCAAGGTATAGACATCTGGTTGCTGAAGGTTCACGATTAGACATAACATTTGAACGTAGGATGGAAATACGTGAAGAGTTAACATGGATTAGGCAGGAGAAGCGAACAATGATGAAAATGGAATACCACATGTGAGGATGGCACAAATGGGTGCTGTCTTTTTTTGTTAATGTTCGTATTCTCAATATGGACAGTTTTGTCCACATTGGATTACATAACGTTTTGTCGATAGAAAGTTGGGATTGCCTACATATAACAAGATATTTGGCTATAATGTTCGTGTTTGCAATATGCACATTTTTGTGCTCATTGTATTATCGCCTAATACTGGACTAAATCAAAGAATAACACGAACAATACTCACCCGCGAAATCGCGGTAAGCCCATTTACCCTCAGTTTGAGGGGTACTGATTAACTGACTGCTCAAAGTTGAGCCGTGGGAATTGTTGTACACTGTGTGGATGGCTGCTAAGGGTAAGGGAGGGTTTTGACATCTTGTCATAAGCCTATGGGAGAACGAGAAATAACCTTCTAAGTTTAACTTAGTCTCCGTCAAAGTGACGGTAACTGACCAAGATAGTAGGTTGAAACTATGCCCTTGTGTTGTACGCTGCGTACAACTTTTAATGCTGTGTGAAACCATCATAATCCACGACCTTTGTATGTTCTAGTTTGGTAAAATCCCAAAACAGAAAACTCAATAACGAATCGTTAGTGAGTGGTCAACTTGTTTCCACTATAGAAATGAGTCAGACAAGCAAAGGCAACCAACGGAAATATTCCTTCAGTTCACTATTTTCAATTGTAACGATTCGTTATTTCTGAAAACTGAATCATGTTAAACTAACCAGTACGAAAATTGGGTAGGTTAATATGTAACGAACAGTAAATATGATTGTTCATCTATGTTGATTTGCCGACATCGGCAATTATCTATGATGCATCAGAATATATCATTATCACTATACAACGTTGTAGGTGGTATAATATTCCTATCATACATAAGGAGTGATATGGATGAACGAAGCAACAATGTCTAGTTTGATTGATATGATTCAAGACATGAGAACGAAAGAGAAGAAGGTTGAGGATGCTTTAGGAGTTACTTGGAGTGTTTATGATGGTTACATGTCTGAGATCGAACATATAATCTGTGACTCTGTTGGCATGCCTAGAGATAACACAGTAGAAATGACTGAGTTACACGGTGATCCAGAAGGATACTTCCATAAAGATACGTTCTGTAGAGACTTGGCAGGAGATTGGTTTTTTCAATATGGTGAAGGTGAGATGACTAAGGAACAGTTAATCTATAATGTTAGAAATTGGCGTGAATTGTTTGGAATGAAGAGTGAATGGATTGATTTATAATTAGGGGGAAAGCAAATGAGTAATGTAGAGGATCACTCAACAAACAAGTACACAATAGAGATAGTAAGGAGCCTTACAGAATCAAAAAAGGAATTAATTCAAACTTTGGGGGAGGAAATGCCTGAAGATATCAAAAAACAAGTATTAGATCACATAAAAGTAATTGATGGTAAGCTATTTTCATATGTTGAGGAACTTATTACAGAAGAGATGTACGATAAACTTCGGGAAAAAATAGAGAAGCAAGATAAGAAGATTAAGAAATTGCAGGAGAAAATAGAGAGTAACTAGCTGTTTATTTCTATATAGTAAGACAGCATCCTTCGGGGTGTTTTTTTGTTGTTATACAGAACATATATAACAGGCAAATAAAAAAATCCGCTGAAGCACAGCCCCCAACGGATAATGAGCGTTAATTAAAGGAATCTGGTGTTCCTGATAAGGAGACTTACTCCACTAGGCAGTGTTTCAACTGTACCAAGTTCCTCAAAATCGATATTGTAGTGTAAAAGCAAGTCGCGAGTATTAGAGTTGATATAACTAAAGTATTCATAGTCTGGGAAATTGGGATCTTCATAGGAATTGGTTGCATAGTGGAGTATTTCACGCTCTTTTGTGTATGTTATTGCATTCTGAGCACGTGTAAGTTGTTCATTCTGAAGAGGTTCCATGATTTGTCTTTGTAATATTCCAGAATCCCTTAGTGAGTCATGACCAATAACATAGTACATTTTATAATGCACCTCCTTATAACACAGTTATTTCGACATAAATAGAGGTAAACCCTTCCTGCATGTCGAATTATACTTGTTAAAAAAAACGTAGCTAGGAGTGAAAAAGATGAGTGATAAAATAACTAGCATTATTCAGAAGATGGAAATAGAGAAAGTTAAGATCGAAAATTTAAAAAACGAACAAATTGCTGCTCTTAAACAATTATATAGTAGCGTAAGGAGTTGGATTGAAAACAGTGAAAGTAAGAATGTTATTGAAATTACTGAAGAAGAGACATTGGATATTAGAACTGGATATACTGAACTTGCAATTAAATTCACTGAAGTTCATGGAGTAACTATACGACCTTATGTTAGTCATCCTGAAGATAAGTTCTTCGTTCATGTTAATTACTATAAAGAATTTTTAGGAATGTCTGATCTTGCATCTTCTCCAGCTAACACAACTAAGCTGATTTATTCTTCAGGAGAATGGGAAATAGAACCGAGTGTTAGCTTTGGACAGCAGAATGATAAGTTTACGGAAGCCACCTTTTTAGATGATATTGAACGGAAAATGTTTAGGAATTAAGCATCCTTATGGGTGCTTTTTTATATGCGCCAATCTATCCTTGAAATTTCAAGGATAGAGTAAAGTAGTAGTCAAACTGACCAGTAATGGTTACTTCTGTTCCCCGATTACCGTTACCTAATTCCACGACTCGACTGTAATTTTTGTGATGAAAACGTGTATCGTAAATCAGTCATGTTGTTGAGCAAAATTTTGCTCAATGAGGGGAAACGTTGATATAACAAGGATTATGAGTAAATGAGATGCGTAACCAAGTGTGGAAAGTTGCGTAAATAAGTCATCATTTTAGATAATCCTGTTACTCATACGATACAACTTTTGTAAAACGCTGAAAACCCTTGTCCCGTCTAGCTTTTTTGGCATCTCAATCGCAAATTTATAAATTTTACCAATATGGCTAAAACCGTTGGTACTACTGCGTTTTTGGGTTGTTTTCGATCATGTCACGATTATACTTACGATATAGGGTAGTATTCGATATGTGTAAAGGTAAAAACCCTTACAAACACTGGACTTATTGTGGTTGAAGTGTTGAAATTGCATCGTGTACGATTGGAACTATGATTTGTACGACTGTAATATGATTCAAGCTTTTGAGCAGTTTGGAAATCGCGCGTCGACTGGCGATTTGCCAACAGGGAAAATGTTTGAGATGTTATCTTTACCTGAATCAATTGATAGAGAAGAATTTCTTACAAAGGGAGACACTATACCATCAACTGGTGAACCATCGTGAAATTCAAGATAGTTGAAATGGAACCGTCATAAAATTCAGGATGGTTGGCGACTTCGAAATTTTCTAAGTTGTTATTCCCACTTATAGGTACAATCCTTGTTGGTAAACTGTACGACATAGGTGTGGCTAAAAGTATACTTTTTGAAAGACTCTCTTGGTGTGTGTCAAAAGTGGTTATGATATATTTCAAATAGTGTGTAAATATATATGAAATATTTCAAAAGTGTGAGTATACATTTTGACATGATTTTGATATAATATCTTTAACAACATAGCAAAGGGTGATTGAATTATGGGAGAGATCAGACATCATGGGTACATAAGAGTTTCGACTAAGGATCAGAATGAAGCAAGACAAATAGAAGCAATGAAGAACTTAGGGATATCGGAGCGAGATTTCTATATAGATAAGCAGAGTGGAAAGAACTTCGACAGACCAAATTATCAAGCTATGAAGAGTGCTATCCGTAAAGATGATATATTGTTCGTGAAGGAACTGGATCGTTTAGGGCGTAACGCACAGGAGATTAAGAAGGAATGGGAAGATATTACCCAGAACATAGGTGCTCACATTGTTATATTGGATATGCCAATTCTAGATACTAGACAGTACAAGAATGGATTAGAGAAAGTCATAAGCAGTATTGTATTGGAGCTGCTTTCGTATATGTCAGAGCGAGAGAGGGAAAAGATAAACGGTAGACAGGCTGAGGGAATAGCTGCCGCTAAGAATAACAACGTAGTGTTCGGCAGACCAAAGCAAGCTATCAACGAGGAGTTTAAGCAAGCATACACAGAATGGAAGCAAGGTGATATCACAGCCGTTGAAGCTATGAGAAGGGCAGAGATGAAGCCTAATAGTTGGTATAGACGAGTAAAGGAATATGAACGATCATTAGCCTAGGCCATGTGCTTAGGCTTTTTATATGCTTATAACTATCCACGTACACAAAGAAAGAAGTCCATTCACTGGACTCCATTAGCCTTGCTTTGGATTGGGCTGGTCTCTAAGCAGTAACCACGACCTTCCAATCTTTTCAGCTATAACATCACCATTAGCACATAGGTTCTTGATATATCCCTGAGACAATCCCCAAAGTTCTGATGCTTCTTCTGTTTGCATGAGTTGAGACATGATATTATCCATGTTCTGTTGTAATTGGTCTTTAGATGGATTGTTAGTCATGATGACTCCTCCTATTTGCGAGTGATGTATATTACTCCTGTAATGAGTGAGTATGCAGCCACAATGAGCAGTAATGTAATTGCCCAAGTGGTATTGATGGATAGAGCAACAGTAGATAATACACCTGTGAGCATAAAGCGTTCGATACCTTCTCGTTTATGTTTATTCATTGTCTGTTCATTCCCTTCTGTTTATTTGACACTTGTGTAAGGAGTGTTGTATTATGTTGGTGAGAAAGGGAGCCTCTAACTCCCTCTCTCGGTGAATGCTTACTACTTGCGGCGATTACGTTTCTTTTTGGACGTTTTCGCCTTTTTCTTTTTCTCCTTCCATTCTAGAATGTCTTTGGTGATAAGTCTGATGAAGGTTAGTGTACCAATGATGACTCCAACCTTTCCCCAAATGTCCATATGTATCACCTCCTTACATATATAATTATATTATGTGCGCCAACGCATGTAAAGAATTTTATTACCCATAGGGGGTATATTTACACCCAAAATCGAGTCAAAATTTCCAAATATTTCGGCAGCACTTATACCTACACCGCAATGTTGGATTCAGTGACGATACATACTGACACGTTACCTGATCATAGGAGATGGGGGGCTATTAAAAATCCCAAAAGTTGACTGTCTCACAGAATATACGCCTAGCACTACCACTCCGACACCATGAATCAAATCTGTACGATTGTCACTTCGCTAAAATGGCGAACAGGACTGTAAACGAATAATGATTCGTTTTATCTCCTTGTTTTGCTCTCTTTCCACCTATACAGTCCACTATAACCATGATTCCAAGTAATGATAATACGAATAACTTGTCAGCTATCTTACCCATATTCTTCATACTATAATATGAATATACCAAAGAGGAGGGATACGATGACTATAGGAACAGATGAGCAGCACAAATTAACAACTTTAGTTAGAGAGTACATAAAGGAACAAGACAAAGTGGAGAAGTTGGTGGATTATCTATATAGACATGAGATTGTAGGATTAGAGGTATTTGCTTACTTAGGATTTGATAAGATAGACGAGTTGATATTTCAGCCAGTTAGTAGAGATACATTCATTAGAAGAATACCATTCTATTTTCATAAACCTAGTAGAGAGTTAGGTGACATTGCTGAGTTAAGTCAATACATCTATTATTCACTTGAATTCAACAAACCAGATTATGATAATCAACTTGAAAAGTTCTATTGTGGATTGGAACGCCTATATTATGACTTTGGTATTGACCTTGTTACCATTTTTAACTATACAGTTAAACAGCGTGGACGTGTGGGGGAGATTCAACCTATTTATAATTGGTTGCATTACCTTGAATTAGCACAGAAACTTGGAATAGAAGAGAAGACACCGACTCGATTCATTGTTGAATACAATATTGTCAGAGAAATGGTTGGATTGAAACCAATTATCTATGAGATTCAAGAAATGTATGTTGGAGACTTTATCGAAAGATACGGAAACAGATTAAGAATGGATGGTATGTTCCCATGTGACCATAACAATCAACCCATACTTAAATGGATTGGTGTAAGAATTAAAAACGCCAAGAGAATATGGGTCGATGTCAATGATAAGTTGAAAGGTTCACTATATGTAGAAATTACACCTAGAACAAAAGTGTGGGGACTCAATGTGTACGGAGCAGATGAAGATGGCTCAGATATTTGGTATGACCTATACACAGGCCCATTGTTAATGGAGTTTGATTATACAGTGATTAAGGATAGACGAGTTGCAGTAGGGATGACACAGAAAAAACTGGCTGAAGCTATTGGAGCTTCTGACCGAACACTGCAAAAATGGGAAAGCGGAGAAACAACGCCTGATGGTCATTTTCTACTTAGACTGATGAATGTATTGGATATTAAGGAATTGAGTGAAATGACGAAGATACATGATGTGGAGTAACTGTAATAGTCCATGTCACCATAAATGACTCTCAGAGTTTAAAGTGACAAATTTTCAATGACATGCCAATTACCCCCTTCCTTTAGTGGTTGGGGGATTTTTTTACGTCTATTCTACTGTGAAATAAACAACTGGATAACTTGGATTGCCATTCTCATTGTAATGTAAGGGTATTTCCCTTTCTTCCATTAACTTGTTATTGAGTTTCTGCTTCTTTAAACCATGATTGATCATCAGGCCACCAATAATTTTCTTGAGCTGTCTTCGTTTTAACTCATACAACCATTTGGATTGGTCTTCTTCTGTAACAATGGAATCCTTGATTCGTTTATCGCGCTTTCTCATTTCTGCTTCAACATCTTCAATTTCTAAGTATGTATTTTCTATAATTCTATGTTCAGTTACCCACCCGTACTCTGTTATGTATCTTAGACAAGTCTGTTCTAATTGTTCGCATACGTGCTCGTTTAATCTAGATAATTGCTCATTTTTCCTCATAGGGAATATTCTGTTTGCTTCTTCTTCTCCCAAAGTTTTCAATACCATCTGTCTATCAAAGTTGCCTACCGTCATACCCAAGTCCTTAAATTGCTTGGCTAACATTTCAACTTCATTCATGTGTGTAGCTGCCATAGAGGGAACTGTCCAAAATGTAATCATGTTCTGAAAATGCTTTTTCTGTGCTTCTAATTTGGCTCTATTTACATATTCAAATGGCAAACGTTCTATATCGATACGATTAAGTAACTGTAAGTAAACAAACAATGACAAGATAGTTCTGATTCGGGATGCCTTACTATTCTTGAAACGATCAAAATCACACCATCTATCTAGACGCTTCATTATGTAGTTTATTGAAGCAAAGAATACAGCTTCTTCAGTATCTTTGATGTGAATTAGGGTTGAGATATTCTCCAATGCTATTAAATGTAACTCTCGTAACAATGAATAGTATAGTGGCGTTCGAAGTAATGAATTCAAATTGGGGTATGCCTCTATTATGAATTCCTCTTCATTTAGCAACTCTAGATTCTGCTGGATTAAGTTCTCCATCTCAACATGCCATTCTGATTTCTGAATTGTGATGTTAAAGCATTCCATCAAGTATCGGAGTGATTTTGGCTTGTTTAGTTTAGTCAATCTTTCTGTTACCTCAATAATAGTACCTGTGAATGGGTGACTACTACTCCAACACTTATACCACCAGTAACCTGTTTTGGGATCTTGGTATATATTAGCTGACGGTGATGATTCATTGTGGAATATATCATGAAACTGTTTGCTTGCTATTCCTATATATTCATGTAGATTAATCTTCTTTAAATAATCGTATACTTCCTTACGTGATGATACTGTAATTGGTTTATATGTATTTTTCATTCTATGTATTATATTTGTGTTTAAACTCTGAATCATATCTATATTGCTCATGTATGTAATTGCTGTATCTGATGTAGCAGGGGGGGATATTGTAGGCTCAATTATATCTATATTATTACTATAGTAATTGGGGTCATAATATCCCCCCTCTACAAGTAAGTCATGATTAATCTGGAGTCTATTTTCATAATCAAATACATAGAGGTCAGTCCCACCAAAGAATAGCCTTTCAACTTGGAAGGTTGATTCATCAGCATATGGGTACTCTTTAAATAATTGATCAGTATGGGCATTCAACAAGTTGATATCTGTGAATGGTTCATTGTAAGCAAAGACTACTCTAAACTTAGGCCAATCATCTGTGTGACTGAACGTTTTGTACATGAACATAGCAGACGTTTTAAATTCTTCCTGTGCTTCTTCCCATGTGATATGTACATCCTTAACTTTCTGCTTGAGTATCCTATCATAGTATCCATTGTCAAAGTCCATACAGATGACTTGCTGAGAAGTCCAACAATCTTTGGTACGTGCTAGTAATCCATTCGTTTTACTCGCTATGTACGCAGGAACGAATGACTTGCCTTGTATAATCTCATTTGCTAACTGTTGAGGTTCAACATCAGTTGGATTTTGTAGTAGTCGATTACTGATGCTGCCTATCTCTTTAAAACTTGGCTTACAACTAAACTCCTTCTGGTCTATCAGTAGTTTGATAGTATACACTCCTTTTTGGTTAATAATCAATTATACAAAAATAATACTTAAATATTTTATAACATATAATAAAGAGGGTGGCAAGTGTAATTTTAATTGCAGGTGTGCAAAATTTTGCACAGCATGAAGGGGGTATGTTGAACATACATCCTTTGTTATATATCGTTGGCTCCAGTTGAAATCGTAGATGTAGACGAATGGCAAGCTGAATACATGCTTATTGCTGAGAACACAGAGCGCAGAGGGGAGGCTGAAAGCGATCCAGTTAAGAAGGGGAGACAAGCAGCATTTTTAAAGGAGTATTGGGGAGTTAAGAATGGTGGAAATAAAGCAGATGGACCAAAGACCCATCTGAGAGATATAGCTGAAACTATTGGCGAATCAGAAAGGACTTTGCACTTCCGAAATTGGGAACCACAAAGTGAAGGTAAATGATGTTCCTCTAAATCATAATAAATCTATAGGAAGAATCAGCCATCCATTGCTGGGGTCACTTTATACCAGCGAGGACAGTTGTGTTCCTATTCCTTATTAATTAATCAAGGATTTGAGGATTAGAATTGAATCTGAGGTGTCAATATAGTAGAAGAGAAAAAAATTTCTTTATTAAACATAAATAATACTTTACTAAATAAATGTTTTTGGATTATATTGAGTGCACAAGGTTAACGAATTCCAAGGTAGACTCTTGGAGCCTATGAATAGAGTTGAAGGGGAGGGATGAGATACGCGGAAGATTAGATATGCGTGGTACAGGTTGATGAGCTGGCTGGGCTGGAAGTGATCCAAGGAGAGCAATAAGGGCAATAGAGATGAAGAATAGGAAGTAAGTTTTGTGTGGTTAAACTGGGAGAACAATTATAGACGAAAATAATACATAGTGAATGGAGATTTGTGAATATGAAAGTGACATTTCTATTAAAAGATAACAGAGCATATGAAAGTAGAGCAGATACGTATGGTAAAGAACATGTTGAGAAGATGTTGACGTCAATTGAAAACGATTTTGAAATGCGTGTAGAAGGAGAGTATATGTGTAAAGGTAGCGAAGTAAGAGCGATCATTCTTAAATTTTAATAAGTTACAGGAAAAGACAAACATAAGAAAATGGAGGAAAAAAATACTAATGACATTGCATTATATTTCAAAAATTGATGGAAAAGCAGTTTTATATAGTGATACGCGAGTAAGTGTTACCTATAACAATGAGAATTATTGGTGTGAGGATGGATTTGAAAAGGCTTATCAGTTGGGAGATAAGTTGATTGCAGTTGGAGGTTACTGGAAACATGTTAAAGCAGTAATTAATTCGATTAACAAACAGCATTCTGTTAAAGATATCCAGAAAATTGTAAAACACATTTATCAGGGAAACAAAGAAGAACTTAGTGTTTTTGTTGTTTCACATGAACAAGATGATTACTACCTTCACCAAATGGCCTCAGTAGAGGATTTCATGATTCATCGGGATAAATTGGAGGAAGGAGAGGCTTTTGCAGCGGGTGCTCACTGTGACAAAGCATTAGCAAAAACAGGCTCCTTAATTAAGTGGGGTAACAACCTCAATGACAGTATCATTGGTGCATATAAGTTTGTAACTGATGAAATGGTCGGTGGAACTGTTACACGTTTCACGATGGAGAAAAATAAGATTACAAAAGAAATTATCCCAATTCCTGATAAAGTAGAGTTGAAAATTTGGAAACATCAAAAACCAAAATTCCATGCGAATATGCAAGGTGAAGCCAGAATGAAAAAACTAACAGTTACTGATACAAACAATACACTGTTAATGGACTCTGCAACAAAGAAATTCATGGCTAATCAGTGGGATATGGTAGGCTTGGGTGCAATTGATGCAGAACTACTTGCAGCTAACATGTTAACTGCTCAAGATGGAGTTATCTCCAATCTCACGGCTGGTAAACTGTCTACGCTCACAAATGCCGCACTTGAAGGTTGGTCGGATTATGTACGTATAGAAGGTAACAGTGTCATGTGGATTACTGGGCGCGTTAAACCGGGCAGTGGAGTGCAAAAAACCTTGCCTGATGGTCGAAGTCTATATTGGACAACCGCTGAGCAAATGGGACTGATGACTATTGAAGAAACAGGATGGCCTGTAATGGTTTACGATATGGAAGAGAAGATTAAGCGGATTGATACATTTGAAGGTTCTGGTGATGCAGCTCAGCCAGTTCGGAGAGTCGGTGCAGGGGATGGTGGTGCCAATGGATCAGCGACATTTACTGAAACCAAGTATAACGGTGGCATCAGTGGTGTCTATAAGTCTTCAAATACTGGAAAAGAGCGTAGTGTTGACTTTAAAGATAGCGGTGTTTATCTAGATTCTCAAGATGCAAAAATGGTATTCACAGCCAAGGAGTTAACAGCAATGGCTGATGGAGGGCCAATGAAGATCGGGAACACGAATGGTTATATTGAGATTACAGCAGACGGTACGTTTGAGTTCCACGGTAAAGCATTTAATTTTCATACAAACTAATCAATAAAGGGGAACATACATATGAGTAAAAACTATGAGCTAGAAAAAGCATTAATGATGGAACTAATTGAAACGAGAGATTTGTACGAAACTACCATGAACGAAAGTGATATCCTTATGAATTTTGTCATGGAACACAATCTTACAAAGATGCTAGATAACTATATCTATGAACAAATTAAAGAGTACACTGAGCCGGATATGTTAAATAGTTATATGAACCTGATCACACATGAGCCAGAAGAAACTAAGGAGCCACACCTTAACATTGGTAAAGAAGTTTACATCAACGGAGTAAGAGTGAAGTAGTTAAGTAATAAAATTCATTCGTGTGACCGATATATGGGATATACTGTATTTAGATTTTACTAGGTATATCCCATATTAAATTGGAGGTACATAAGATGAAAAAGATGTTTAAGAAACTACCAACATTTCTACTTGGAGCGGTTGTTGGTATTACGTTCACAGGGGCAACAGCAGTTGGAGCAGCTACATACCTCAAGGCGACACAAAGTAATGTAAAGGTTATTGTGGATGGTACACAAGCTAAATTGTCTGACTCCCCATTGAACGTGAATGGAAGATTATATTTGCCAGTCAGAGATACAGCTAATGCCATGGGATATTCAGTAGAATCCGTTACAAGTTCTCAGGTTTCTCTGAAAGAAGGAGTCGCTACAAGCAACGCAACAAACACTGGTTCAACGGGAACCACCGTTACTACTCCAAGTAATAATACAAATGAAACTGCAAGCAAAAAGGTGAAAAATTTGAGAGAAACATATTCTACAGACGGGAAATTAGACCCTGATAAAATCCGTACAGCATTAAATAATGGTACATTGGACGTAAACTCCCAAGACTCTACCAATGGGAACAACACGCTCCTAATGTATGTGATCGAAGAGAATAATTATGAAGCATATAAAGCGATTAAACGCAATGCATTGGACGTTAATGTTCAACGTGATGACGGAAAAACGGCGCTAATGTTGACCGTAATTAGCAAGAATGATTTCTATTTTGGAGAGATGACAAATTTAAAAGCAGACGCAAAGCTCAAAGATAACTCTGGAAAACAGGCAATAGATTACGCTGACGATAACTCAACTGAACAGAGGTATTTGAAAATTTACATGATGTAATAGAAAGGAAGATATATCATAGCTAACGTAGCATTACAAGGATCTACTATACAAGAGTCAAATAAAAGTGGACATGTGTCATATGTTGAGCGCTATCAGAATGGTACAACATGCGTTTCTTGGGATGAAGACGGAAACTGTACTCGCCGTGAGCCGACATATACCACCACAACTCACACAACTGGTGCAAAGATCACAGGTACAGTAGAGTCCAATAACAAATTCACAGTGAATGGTGTCCCCGTTGCGTGTGTAGACGACCAGACCAATGAGCAGTGGAGTGTTGATCCATCACCGTCCCCTAAACTTGGTGGTAGCATAGTCTCCATTAGTCCTAGTACAAGTGGTTCAGGTGCTGGGCGCATTACAACGGGAAATGGGGCACGGGTAACTTTGAATGGCAAATTAATCGCAGTGGTCGGCTCTACTGTTCAGACACATTTGGGTACGTCTACAGCCGTCTCTGAAGGTAACAGCCTACTCAACATGTGACCATCACCAAACAAGCGTCTAGACTAACTCTAGGCGCTTTACTTTTACCAACGTATAGCTGGAGATGGAGTTTAACCATAGGAAACTGTGTTGCATATACATTGTATATGTTATATAAAAGTGGTATATTTAATGAAAGCTAGTACATTATTCAGTTTTCGCAAGCTAGTAACTTCCGCTGTTATGTTGGTAAAAGTGGGTATATTCTAAATATTAGGGCATACTTTTTACTAAATAACTGTGTGAAGGAGTGTGTAATATGTGTAAGGAGGACAAGGATATGTCTACAGTTCAAGAAAACAGAAAATCTCCGTCTAAAACGCCTGAAGGTATTAGTATGAATTTTTTAAAAACTGCTAAAAGACTTCCCAGAAAAGATGGTAAAATTGTGTTGGATAGAAATAATCCAGAACACGTAGCTTGGGCGGAAGGGTATGAACGCAAATAATGTTAATCTTGCCTAAAGATATATATGAAGTATATCGTGAATATAACGATGATCCAAGTGAGGGCAAACGTAGACCAAACTTAGTCATTTATGTCGATGGCGACGATGTTTATTGTTTGCCCATCACTGGTACATCTCCCAATAAACCACCTAGACATAAGGATGATTATTGGAAGTTGGAAATTGAAGGTTGGAGAGATTCTCAATTAACTAAGAGATCATGGTTACTTGTAAACCAAGCCAAAATTATTGATAGAGAAGATATAGAGAGAATTCACTACATAGGGCCTCTTCAAGATGAAGATTGGGAAAGATTGCTCCTGAAAAATGAGGAGTATGAGAACTTTTTAATAGAATTAAGTAAGAATAGACGTGTACGCTCAAATAAGAGAAGTAAAAGTCAATAAATGGACAGATAGGGATTGGGCTAAATCAGCCCGATTCTATTTTTTCACTCCAATTAAACTAAAATAATACTTGTTATTTATAAAATTTTAACTTATAATTCGGTTATAAAGAAAACGACAAACGGAGTGATGAAATGTTGACTGTTGAAAATACGGAATATAAACGGTAAGAGCTTTGGTTCGCAAATTTGCAAGCAACGAGTGGTAGTATTCAGAGGGGAAAGCGACCTGTGTTGATTGTATCCAATGATATGGGAAATCGTCACAGCCCGACTGTACAAGTAGCCAGTGTGACATCTGTTAATAAGAAGGATATGCCTACACATGTTAAACTGAACGCTTCTGAATGCGGCTTACTAAATGACTCAACTGTGCTGTTCGAACAGATGACTACCATTCAGAAGGATCAATTGTTATGGAGAATTGGTAATGCCAATACGTACGTACCTCAACTGGATCGTGCTCTCTTGGTTCAGCTTGGTTGTATTAATGCATGGGAGTAACCTACATACGATTTAAGCAGTGTTTTATATAGATAGACACCTTTGACGCTTATTAAAGGTGGTGATGCAAATTGATTTGATTTGGAGGTACTGTCAATTGGTGTCTATCAAAATATAAAATGGAGGAAGATATATGCAACCTGAATTAACACAAATTACAGACATTAACGAAGCAGATATTATTGAATTGGTAAATGGGGAAACGAAGGATTTTACAGCAGGGAAAATGTACGAAGTCAAAGTCGATGATGGATCAATTTTCGGGGTAGAGAACGAACGATACACAATAGACGATACATATGTCGCAAATACGGAGATGTTCTATTCTCCACATCTTGAACTGAAGTACTACAAGAAAATTAGCGAGTAGCAATTATACTTTTACAGGGGTTGGACGCATTGTCCAACTTCTGAATTTTTAATTAAACTAAAATAACATTTAAAAGGGTGTTGATGATTTGGCAAAACGTCTCATTACAGAAGAAGTATTAAAAGAGTGGATCGATACATATGGTCAACACAATTATGTTGACTATAAGTTGCGCGCAATAGCATTTGCTGAAAGATGTTTTAAAGAAGGAATAATTTCAAATGAGGAAAAATTCAGTGCGTTTCTTCTCCATGGAAGTATATACAGCAGAATAACCAATTGTAAATACAACACTGGAATGTATAAACACGTAGAGTGTGAATGGGAGAATGAAGAGGAAACCTTTCTATCTGTACTACATAAGAAAAAAGGGTTCTGGTTGTCGTGGAAAGAACACACGGAAGAGTACATAAGAAATGATTACAAACCTTCTTTCAGACCAACTATAGATAGAGTTGATGAAAAAGAAGGTTATAGCTTGAATAACATACAAGTATTAACAAATGCAAAGAATTGCGCTAAAGCAACTAGCTTTCCTCACTATCTATTTACTGTAGTAAATACTACTGATCCAACGAAACAACAAACATTCCGGCGATTTGATTCAAAGGGCGCGGCACTTAAACATATAGGCTTACCTTACTCCAAGTCTGACACAGGAAGATTCCATCAGGTAGGTAACTCCCTTTTTCTGCTCCAGTCTGAAGACGTCACTTTGGGAAGAACAACAATAGAAGAATATGAGAATCCTGAAGACTTAAGCTATACGGGATCTTTTTCAATAACTACAGAGCATCCACATGGTGGAACAATAACGATCAATAGGAATTTCACTTATGAGAGAATGGCGATTATCTTAAAGCAAGACTAACTCATATAATACATACAGGCTCAACTAGAAATATGAAATGATTTTAGACAGTATAGCATGGGGTATCATGGGGTGACACCTACTGTCACCTCGGATATACAGACAAGGAGGTGAGTAATTATCCAAAGTATAGCGAAAACATTGTCTGTCATTCGTCCAAGCAGTATCCGCATAAAGTATCCGTATGACACTAATACGGGTGGTGTGCAGGGAATGAAGGAGACAAATAAGCGAAAACAATCCAATTCATTCAATTTTATATTCATAGATGATAACCGTAGCGATGCAGAAGCAAGAGAAGCAATTCAATTTGTAGTTGATACGATAGTACATAAAGCAATCAAAAATTTCCCTGCTTCAGAATATGATATCCAGATTAAATTGACAGACTAAAGGGGAAAGTCATATGAGATATGATGATACAGCAATATATGTTAGGGTATCCACAACAAAGGAGTCCCAAAAATTCAGTCCAGAACACCAACGAATGGATTGTGAAGAAAAAGCAAGACAGTTAAGCTTAAAGGTTCGTGAGGAGTACATATATGTAGACAGGGATAGTGGAACATCCATTATTGGCAGACCATCTATCCAGACATTAATTGAGGATGCAAAAAAGGGCTACTTTAAAACCATCCTCTTTTCTTCTTTATCAAGATTTTCTCGTGATACGTACGACTCGCTCGGATTAAAGAGAATACTCGTTGATAAGCTAAAATTGAGAGTAATTTCATTGGACGAGAACTATGATTCACAAGTTGATCATGACGAGTTTAAGTTTCAGATTTTTTCAGCGGTCAACCAGAAATTAAGTGAGCAAATTAGCATCTCATCACGAAGAGGAATCAGACAGTCAGGAATGAAAGGGAACTATCTGGGCACGATTGCTCCACTGGGCTACGATAAAATCAAAATTGATGATAGGAAAACAATTGTACCTAATGAACGTGCCAGCCTTGTACAACTCATATTTGATATGTATGTCAACCAGAAGATGGGGGAGAAGGCTATCACGAAGTATTTAAATAAAGAGAATATTCCATCTTATAGAGGAGGGAAATGGGGAATAACCTCTATAGAGCGGATATTAACGAATGAGATATACACAGGTAGAAATGTGTTCAATAAATTCACAGTTGTAAAGGTATACAACGACATAAATAATATGTCTGATCGCTCTAGAAAATTAGTGAAACGGGATAAAGAATTATGGGAAGAGAGTGGCAAGCAGACTCATGAGGCAATTATTAGTGAGGAGTTATTTCAAAAAGCGCAGGAGGTTCGCTTAAAGCGTGGAGGTGGGAAGCGTGGGGGGGTAAGAAATAAGGTTAATGTATTCGCTGGAATAATCAAATGCAAGCATTGTAAATCATCATTGAACATTGTGACCTCCAAAGGTAAAAAGAACGATTATCGTTATTTAGTTTGCTCTAAGAGAAGAAGACAGGGTGAAACTGGATGTGACAATCACAACAGGATTCCATACGACGATTTCAAAGAAGCTCTTATCCAAAGTTTAATGGAGAAACTGAGAGCTAAGATTAAATCAGGCAAGACGATAACAATTACCAAAAAGGCAAGGGAAGATAACGAGAAGTTGATCATTAAATTAGAAAAGCAGATACAGAACGTACGTAAATTGCTTTTTGAAATCCGAAAGCAAAAGTTAAACGATGAGATTGATGATGAGCAATATGAGTTTGAGAAGCAGCAGTATGAGCAGGAGATTAAACAGAAGCAAGAACAGTTGTCCAAGATGAAATCTGAATTAGAACGAGTTTTGAATGACAGTGAACAGTTTAAGGAGATAAACATCTCACTTGATGAATTATCAGATCTTAATCAGTTTACCGAAGTAGATCAAGTAAATTTAATCCTAGGGAAGTTAGTATCTAAAATTACAGTTGATAAAGTAAATAATGTTGAAATTCATTCCGTGTTGGGTAGGCTGTAATTTTTGGTGTGTTTCAAAATACATTACGAATGTGATGCAGAAACTCAATGTTAAGGGTCGTTCGCAGGCTGTTGTAGAGCTAATCAAGCTCGGAGAACTTAAGATTTAGCCTGCGAACCGCAGTTAAAATGAGGGTAACACAAAAGCCTTTCTCTATCCTTCAGTATGAAGCATGGGGAAAGGCTTTTATGTTTGTTTTTTTACGAATACAGCTACTTTTCAAACGCTATACTCATGGATTCAAAATCAACTTTACATTTGGCTCTCATCATGAAATCAATACCAATAATTCCGTCAAAGCCATAGGGCTCTCGAATTGAACCAAGTTGAAGAGGGAAATCAGCTAATTCAATATGTCCAATGAAAAAGTCAGGAACCTGTTGCTCATAGAAAATTTCACTGGTACCTCCAACCCCATACATTCGTTTAGCCCTTCCGTTAATGAAATCTATGTGTAAACCAATTGTTTCTAAAGCATCGGTATCAAAAACAGTTGTCGCACAGCCTGTATCGAAAAGTATATTATTCAAAACAATGGATCGTTCATTATGAGTTACAGTCAAGGAAATGATAGGTAAGCCATTAATAAGTTTTAGCTTCATGTTCGTTGCCTTACTCCTGAGAAAAACTCCTCAACAACTTCCACATCGCTTCTACTTGTATGAAAAACATACAACTCGCGTGAGGGGTGAAGTTTATGCATCTCTTTATACCCACTCCATGCCTTTTGAGGGTCATCATAGTCTTGAATAACTGACATGTCCTCCAACTGACGTAGCTGATTATTGGAACTCGCCTTAATTGCCTCAACTAGCACAAAACGACCTGGATGCAATTCAGTAATGTCCTCCCATTTCATTGGCTTCACCTCGCTATGAATCTGATGATCTAAGTATAACATAATCCTCCAACGTTAAAAGGAAGCAACAATCCAAAACCCCCTCTTGGTCACTTTAATGAAGCCTCTTTTTTACGCGTATGTTCCTTCATAAAAACCTTCCATCTTTTCCTCGAAAACGGCTGATAAAATAACTGCTCTAATTCCTTATACTGTACCTCATTTAACTGTAAGTACAATGCCTTTTTGGCAATTTTAGCAGCAGGCTGTGATGAGTTGGCGCGTCCCGCCACTTTTCGTTTGACCGGCACGTGAAATTGCAAAAACTCTTGGTAACGTGTCCAGCCTTCCCAGCTCAAGCGGGCTCCACGCCTCCAGTCAATGGCATAGAGGGCAAAATAATTGTGGGCGGTGTCACTACGCTTGGCGGCAATGATCCAGATGTTTGGGACGATTTTATTACGCTGTCTACGATTCATGAGCAGTTCCCCTTTTTATATCCTTAGAAGTACATCACATATAGACTCATCCATTTGTTCTGTTGTTGTTAAATTACATACGATTAACTTTAGCAGACTGTGTGAAAACTTCAAATGAACTGAAGGTGTGACTAAGCGTGATTGATTAACATAATGGACTTATATCAACTCCAGCGAAAATCCTCTTGCTTTGCCAGAGCGCCTTGATTAAAATAAGGGTGTAAAAACGATTTTCTTATTTAACTCAAATAATATAAAAATAATTTTCATAATAAAGAGGTGCTTATGGCAGCCATCTTACATGCATTGAAGCAAGAATTGCACAATTTGCCCTCTCAGGAGAGACGAATCGCCGAGGTGATTATTCAATCGCCATCGGACGTGCCGGGGATGACCATCAACCAGTTGGCTGAACAGAGCGGGACAAGCGCGGCGACCGTGACTCGTTTTTGCAAATCATTTCATTTCAAAGGTTTTCCCGATCTCAAAATGAAACTCGCCGCCGAACTGTCGCACGCACCGAATGAAACGGCCTATCAGGATATTGTTGCGGGCAACCCTTTATCCAAAATCGTCGAGGCGATTGAAGCGAATCATCTCGCATCTATTGCGGATACAACACGGTTACTGGATTTGGGCAGGCTGGAACAAGTGGTGCAGCTGTTGTGTCAGGCCCGGCGTATTGACCTGTACGGCGTGGCGACTTCGTCCATTGTTACACAGGATTTTTATCAGAAGCTGGTGCGGATCGGCAAAAGCTGTACTGCCTTTTCCGATTCCCATATGCAGATTACATCCGCTTCCTCGCTTGGGCAAGGAGATGTGGCGCTGGCCGTATCGTATTCAGGTGAAACACCAGAGACGATCGATGCCTTGACCTGTGCCAAAGAGGCTGGAGCTTCCACCATCTCGCTGACGTCATATGGCAGTAATTCACTCGCTACCGTATCGGATATCCCGCTTTTCACATCTTCTCTCGAAGAAGGGATGCGGCGAGGAGACATGGCTTCACGAATTGCGTTGCTACATGTGATTGATATTTTGTTCACAGGCATGGTGAGTGCGGATTTTGATCAATTTATACCTAAACTTGAGCAGTCGTATCACAATGTGCAGTCCTATCGTTTCCATCACACCGGAGGTGCTTGACAGATGAATATTCGTATTTTTGATAATGAAGAAGATTTGAACGCGACAGGTGCAGGCTTGATCGCCAGCTTGCTGCAAACGAAACCCCGTGCCGTACTCGGACTTGCAACGGGAAGTTCACCTGTGGGCATTTACAAGCAGTTAATTACGATGTATCAAAAAGGTTTGGTGAGTTTTGCACAGGCCTCTTCTTTTAACTTGGATGAATATGTAGGTTTACCTACAGAGCATCGTGAAAGCTACCGCAGTTTTATGAATGAACAGCTGTTTAATCATATCGACATCGATCTATCCCGCACGAATGTGCCGAATGGCGAGGCAGTAGACTTGGAGGAGGAATGTGCGAATTACGAGCTACGTTTGGAGGATCGTGGACCTGTAGATCTGCAACTGCTTGGGATCGGACATAACGGCCATATCGGTTTTAATGAACCTGGAACGGAATTGACGGGGCGCACCCATGTGGTGGGTCTGAAGGAAGAGACCAGAAAGGCGAACGCCCGCTTTTTTGACAGCATCGAGGAAGTTCCAGCGCAAGCGATTACGATGGGTGTGGGTTCCATTTTAAAAGCGAAACAGATCCTGCTCATTGCCCGTGGAGAAGAGAAAGCGGAGATTATTCGCGAAGCGTTCATGGGTCCGATTACCACATCCTGCCCGGCATCTTTGCTGCAATGTCATCCGAACGTGGTTGTATTGCTGGATCGTGCGGCAGGGAGGCTGGTTAGATGACCGAAACTAATCCTAAAGTCAGTGAGGCTGAAGGTGAGAAAAAGACAATGTTGCTTCGCGGCAGACTGTTGCTTGCCGATGAACTGTTGGAAGATGGCCTGATCGCCTGGCGCGCAGGGAAAATCGTATATGCCGGCATACCGGAAGGTCTGCCTGAATCCATTCGGCAAGAAGCGGGAGTGATTCCTGCCAAAGGGAAAGGCTTAATTGTGCCTGGTTTTATCGATATCCATGTCCATGGTGGTAACGGGGAAGATTTCATGGATGCCAGTCCTGACGTGTTGGACAAAATCACTTCATTTCATAGCTCGCAGGGGACGACGGCGATGCTGGCGACGTCCATGACGGCTCCGAAGGAACGTCTGGATCATGTTTTGGCTGAAGTAGGTCGCTACCGATCGGAGAAAATGCCATATGCTCAGCTGGAAGGCGTGCATTTGGAGGGACCTTTTTTTAGTCCAAAGTGGCCTGGCGCGCAAAATCCCGATCATATCGTGCTTCCTGACGTTAGCTGGCTGCAAGAATGGGAAAAGCAATATCCCGGCCTCATTCGCCAGGTGACGCTGGCACCAGAACGTGAAGGTGCACTGGAGGTTATCTCCTGGCTACGGGAACAGCGGATCACGGCTGCACTGGGTCACACGGATGCAACTTACGATGACGTACAGCGCGCAGTGGAGGCGGGATTGCATCATGCCGTGCATACGTTTAACGCGATGACACCGCTACACCACCGTGAGCCGGGAACAGCAGGAGCCGTGCTAAGTGATCCGCGTATTAGCGCCGAAGTCATTGCCGATGGAATACATGTGCATCCCGCCGCGATTTCGATCCTTGCTCAACTGAAACAAGGCAACGATCAGCTGGTGCTGATTACCGATGCGATGTCAGCGGCAGGGCTGGAAGATGGCGAATACAAGATCGGCGATCTGCCCGTTATTGTAAAGAACGGTGAGGCGCGGTTGAAAGAAGGCGGCGCTCTGGCAGGGAGCACATTGACTATGGTTCGTGGGTTCCGTTATCTTGTGCAAGAAGTGGGGCTTAGTCTAATCGCTGCTTCTAGAGCAGCCAGCTTGACGCCAGCTCGTTTGCTGGGTATTAATCACCGAACGGGTTCCCTGACGAAGGGGAAACAGGCAGATATCGTTTTGCTGAATGAGGATTTGGAGATTGATACGGTGTGGGTGAAGGGCAGAAGGATCGGCAGTTGAGAGGAAATACGCTGAACAATATGTTAAAATAGATCTCAAAAATGAGATCTGCGGATCATTAACGGAGGCATGAACCATGGAACGTAACGCCATGTTGGAACATGATCCGTTTATCCCCGTGCTGGCGGAGAAGCTGCACATTCACGGATACTATGCTTTTTATGGCGAGCATTACAATGAGACGGATATGGAACAGTACCGCAAACATCTGTTCACAACCTTTAATAACATCGTATGGATTGAGCTGGATAAACGTAAAAAATACATGATTGTGGATCATCGTGGGCGCAATACGGTCATGAAGCTCATTGAAGGTATGTTAAATACTCGTAGAACGCTACGAGCTAATCAGGCAATGGCGGGAACCGATACGAGAGGGGTAGATCAGGAGATCGCTCATTTCTCCAAGCTGGTGCACATGCTGAAATTTACTACGTTTCGCCCGTAAGACGGATGCAATGATTCAAATTCAACCTCTGTATGGTTGATACAAGTGGCAAGTCAGCTTTCCAAAAGATACATTTCGAAAAAGAGTCCTGTCAAAGAATTATAATGTCCTTTACTAAGAGTACATTTTAATTCTGACAGGGCTCTTTTGATATTTTTATTTGATTTTTTTATATTTACAGTCATAGAAATGAATCCAAATCACACCTAAACTTTATATTCAATTACTATCTAAACGAAGTCACGAAACTGCTGAACAGCGTCCGCACGTCGTATTGATATTGATGGATCGGCTCAACCGGACGGTTGATGCCAAGTAAGGTGTAGACGGCGATGCGTGCGGCACGTACCGAATATTCCTCCGTGAACACCACATCATCTGGAATCTCGCAAAATTGACTGATAAATGCCAGATTCGTAGAACCTTCCGGCACGACTTGAGGGCGGTCACTGTTCAGCCTTGGCATGAATTGTGCAGTAATATACGGCATCATACAAGGGATACAGTTGGCTGTAGCCATGATCTCCTCTTGGTGCTCCTGGAAATGAAGATGGCCAATTAATTCTTGCATAATCTCTTCACCCGTGCAATCACACATTCTTTTTTTCACATAGTCCCCTACGTTGTCAGGATATAAACCATAGCCCCAGAATACTTTAACATGGTCAGGCTGATTCCGGAAATGCGGCTGGAAGGCCAACACGACTGACATGAACCAGCTCGAATCTTTGAATGTAACCAGGGCTCCAGTACCCGCGCGGTTGCGTGTGAATTTTTCCATCAGATCAAAGAAAACGGAGTCCTGGAAAGTGACAGTGAATGATTCCCATTTGGACTCATCAATATGATCATTGAATGAAGAAGGGTTGCCCAGCATCGGTTTTTTCGCCGCAATGTTCTCCCACAGCTTCCAAGAGCTGCCCTTGCCATTCAGTTTGGGAGCGGAAGCCATCGAACCAAGGTCAGCACCTTCCGTCATCGATCCGTTCGTAACAATGACCAAATCACCCTCATGAATGTCGATCATCTCCTCGACACCGTTCCGCAGCACATGCATACCTGTGACCGTAATTCCGTCGCCCTCTTTGAAGTCCAAATCCGTAACGGTGCATTTTAGCGTGAAATCTACGCCGTACGGCTCCAAATATCGATGCAGCGGCAGAATGATGGAGTCGTATTGGTTGTAGGGCGTGCGTGTAACCCCTTCGAGCGTTTGAATTCGTGGAAACTCGTGAAAAAATCGGAGCATATATCGTTTGAACTCCACTGCGCTGTGCCAAGGCTGAAAGGCAAACGTCGTCGCCCACATGTACCAGAAGTTCGTTTGGAAAAAGTGGGGTGCAAACCAGTCGTTGATCCGCAATTTACCCAGCGTGTCTTCAGGAGTAATGATGAGTTTGCCCATCGCCAGCCGGTCGACCATATCGAATCCCATGGACAACACGTCTTCAACCTGACCATCACGGTTAATTAACCGTGCATTGGAATGTGTGGGATTAGCGTTATCAAAGGCCGTAATTTCTTCTCTGACCGACATATCCGGACGTTCGATAGAAGGGATGGTCGCCAAAAGTTCCCATAGATTTTCATATGCCTCATCGTTGAGCATCCGTCCACCGCGAATGACGTAACCTTGTTCCGGATTACCTGCACCGTCATTGCTGCCCCCGAGAATCGGCATCTCCTCAATGATGTGAATATTCTCTCCAGGGAAATCACAGTCTCTGACCAAATAAGCTGCTCCCGCGAGAGAAGCAATACCGCCGCCGACAAAATAAACCTGTTTAGAGCCATGTTCTTTTTTCACGATCAATCGCCTCCAAAAGATGGTGTATTCTTCACATTTCCAATGTAAACCTGCACTGGGAAAGAAGGTATGAGCAAAAGAAGATAGCTGTCTGTTTTTTAGTCACTTTTGGAAAAATGTCTAGTTTTAGGTCTGAATATTGAGCGATGACTTGATACTATTTACGATCATAGAAAAATAAGCCGCACATCCTTAACGGGATGGCCGCTTGTTATGTGCCTTATCTACACTCCTATTAGTTCTTTATCCTTTAATCAGTGCTGATACTTATGCTCATACTTATGCAGTGCTCTGACTATATTTCCTTCAATCAGTTCACTCAACTTGTCGATGATGTGTTTGGGTGGTTCTTTCATGTCATTTCGCATCCATTGGATAATGAGACCCGTGAAAGCCAGTGTATAGAAATTAGCAATAAACTCTTTATCCTCTCCGCGAACCTTGACTCCGCAAGCAAGCTCATCAATGACACCCATAATCAGGTCATGCGTCACTTGATAGAGATAACCATCCAGATGAGAACGTCCAAGGGATTCAAGGGTATTGCAGCAAAAGGCCTTATTATTTTCGATGTAACAGAAAATTTTGTAGAACCCTTCTGTCCACGTATCATAACTGCGGTATTCATGGATACTTTCCACCGCTTCCGTTTCGTAAATCCACCCAAGCAGGGCGTAGATATCCTGAAAATGATAATAAAACGTTTGCCGGTTTACACCGCAGCCATCCACCAGATGCTTCACTGTAATTTTATTGAGCGGCGTGTGTTCCATCAGGCATTTAAGCGAATGAGCCAGCGCGGTTTTGGTCAAATGGGAAGCAGACATTACCGTTCACCTCATCATTCAGATTGTGGTCATCATACGACTTGAGTGTACTACTGAAAACGTACATAAGAAGGCTACCACATTTTACCTTAATATGGTATTGCAATGATCACTGCAAAATACAGAAAATAAAAAAACGATGACCGTTTAGGCCATCGTTTTTACGTTATTACATTATTGAAACGAGAATAACAGCGATCGGAAGAACGGTTCGCCACCGGAACGTCTCCACAAGCGCGCCCTGTGTTATTGTGCTCATCCCCGAAAAAGCTAGATTACGTTTATAAAAACGACTTATAGGAACGCGCATAACGTAGTGGAGGGGGCGAAATCGATTCTGAAGAAGGGAAGCGCTCGCCTTTATTCCCGGATTTCTCCCTTCGGAAAGGGAATTAAAGAAATCTGGGAATAACAGCGATCGAAAGAACGGTTCGCCACCGGAACGTCTCCACGAGCGCGCCCTGTGTTATTCTACTCAACCCCGTAAAAGCTAGATTACGTTTTTAAAACGACTTATAGGAACGCGCATAACGTAGTGGAGGGGGCGAAATCGATTCTGAAGAAGGGAAGCGCTCGCCTTTATTCCCGGATTTCTCCCTTTGGAAAGGGAAACAAAGAAATCTGGGAATAACAGCGATCGAAAGAACGATTCGCCACCGGAACGTCTACATAAGCGCGTCCCACTTCCGTTTTAACCGTTAAGCCAAGCTTTTCATAAACTCCACGACCGTCAGCAACCCTTTATCAAAGTTCTCCAGGTTAAAGTGCTCGTTTGGTGCATGCAGATTTTCATCTGGCAGACCAAAGCCCATCATCACGGCAGGCACGCCAAGCACGCGGGAAAGCTTCTCGACGATTGGAATGGAGCCGCCATCTTTGGTGAAGAGAGCACGCACGCCATATACTTTTTCGTAAGCGTCTGCGGCTTTTTGCAGGATCGGATCAGTCGGATCGGTATTGAACGCAAAAGCCTTCTCGATCTGTTTGATCTGCAATGTCGCCCCTGGTTGTACATGAGCACGCAGGTGAGCTTCAATCGAATCAAGCACATGTTGCGGATCTTGGTCAGCGACAAGACGGCAAGTGATTTTAGCGTGAGCTTCTTTTGGAATAACGGTTTTACTGCCTTCGCCCTGGAAACCGCCCCATACGCCGTTCAATTCGAGGGTTGGGCGCGCCCCGACACGTTCCACAAAGGAATACCCTTCTTCGCCATACAATTGCTCCAGTCCGAGATCTTGACGAAGCTGTTCTTCATTGAAGCCTTGCTTTACGAATTCTTCTCTCATCTCAGGAGACAACGGTAGAACGCCGTCATAGAATCCATCCACGCTCACGCGGCCTTGCTCATCGTGCAAAGATGCCAGCAGGGAGACGAGGGCATGGAGCGCATTCGGTACACCGCCACCGAAGGAACCGGAGTGCAGGTCGGTATTGGCGGTGAACAGATCCACATGCATCGAGCACAGGCCGCGCAGGCCCGTGGAGATGGCAGGTTTTCCTTTTTCCAAAAGAGAGGTATCCGAGATTAACACCATGTCTGCTCTCAGTTTGTCCGTATGATCGTTGAGATAGATTGGCAGGTTCGGGCTGGAGATTTCCTCTTCGCCTTCGATGCAGAATTTGATGTTGATCGGCAACTCTTTATTTTCCGCAATCAGTGCTTCAACGGCTTTGATATGTATAAAAATTTGTCCTTTATCATCCGTTGCACCCCGAGCATACAGCTTCCCGTCACGAATCGTTGGTTCGAAAGGTGGTGTCTCCCACAGATTTAGCGGATCAACAGGTTGTACATCATAGTGTCCATAGATCAGGGCTGTTGGTTTGCCCGGTGCGTGCAGGTGGTCTGCATAAACAATGGGATGACCAGCTGTTTGGATAATCTCGACATTTTCCATACCCGCACGTGTAAGTGCATCCGCTGCCCATTGTGCCGCACGTTGAATGTCTTCTTTATGCTCAGAAATGGCGGAAATACTCGGAATGGATAACCACTCGTTCAGTTCTGCCAGATGTTTGTCCCGGTTTTGCTCAAAATATGCTTGTTCGTTCATTGAAAAAGGCCTCCTTCAAATCTGCTTTCAATCTATTGTAATCCATTTTGCCATGTTAATAAAACATTGGTTAAAAAAATGCTTCCTAATGCTGGGTTCCCATATTGATAGTTCTTTTTACTTATGTATTAATAAAAGAGTAAGAACATTACTTTTATATGGAGGAATAGTGTTGAAGAAAAGACCAGCATATCAGAGATTCACTACAATTCTGGGCATTTCATTCTTGGTACTCATTGCGTCAGTACTTATGATACCGAGGGTTGCGCTAGCAGCAAACGAGCCAGTTTATCATGAGTGGGACAAGGCGCAGGAACATGTGGGATTGAGCCATCTTTGGTTCACTGACCGAGCAGATAATGGACTCATCCCGGTTCGTCAAAACTGGCAGTGGGGATTCATCAATTACGAAGGGAAATTTGTTATTAAGCCACAGTTTCAATTAGCAAGAGATGCGTTCAACCAGGGTGTAGCAGTCGTAAATAGAAATCAGTTAATAAATAATAAAGGTAAAGTGATATTTCAGGACAAAAGCATTGAATATATTGGTTGGTTTGATTATGGGCTCGCCATCGCTAAGAAAAATGGGAAGATTGGTTACATGAATACGAAAGGCAAATTTGTTATTTCTCCTACATATGAAGAGGGAACAAGCTTTTACAATCAAGTCGCAATGGTCAAAAAGAATGGTAAGTGGGCATTAATCAATACCAAAGGGAAATTACTAACGACATTTAACATCGAAGAGATGGATTATAGAATAGATTATCGTAAATCCGGGGTATTTCCTGTAAAGATCGATGGGTTGTGGGGAAGTATGAATTATAAGGGGCAGCTCGTGGTACCTGCAGAGTTCAAAAACAAACTTGAATTTACAGGTAATACGTTAGATTGGGGGCTCCGTCGCGATAACCATAGCGCTATTGTTAGGCAAGATGGCTTAATTGTTTCGTTCAATGAATATTATTCCAAGTTAGGCGAGCCACAGAGTGGACTTTGGAAAATAAAGCAAAATGGCGAAGGCATCGTGGATGTATCCGGGCGTATGATTGTAGAACCTCAAAGTGAACAAAAGGTTATTCTTTCAGGAGATGGAAGTTACGCGGTAAGAGATATGAAAGATGAAAGTTCCGGATGGGCTTTTTATAAAAAGGATCAAACCCTACTATTTGAGTCCAGTTATACAGATATGCAGGCTTTTTCAGAGGATCTGGCGGCTGTGAAAGTTAATCAAAAATGGGGATATGTTTCGAAGAAAGGAGACATTAAAATACCCGCTCAGTACGAAGAGGCCAATCTGTTTCAAGCGGGAAGTTCTGTCATTCGTAAGAATGGTAAGTATGGATTGATCGGAACTCGTGGTGAGTCCATACTAGCTGCGAAATACGATGAAATGATTCCACTTATTGAGCGAACGAATTACATGAATAACCAGATTGAGAAATTGACAACAAAAAATCCACTATACCGAGTAAAGTTAAATAAAAGCTATGGGATTGTGGATAGTCGAGGGAACATCGTGATGGATGTGAAATACGAGATTATGGATATTGATCGTACCGACTATTATCACGACATTGATCCGATCGCAACAGTTCAATATGCATTAAAAGCCAAGGATGGTTCAATCTCGGCATCAATCAATATTAAAACGGGTAAACGGATATTCCCAGCCTATTCCATGGTAAACTACCTTGGTGACGGAATGTACAGCGGGGTTCCGGTAGGGAAGAAGAGTCATTATGTTATTTTCAATGCAAAAGGAAAAGAAGTATTCCGCTCAGGTTTTGAAGGTTAGATCCTTTCGGTACATCAGTGTTTGGGATAATGAGCCTTTGTATAGTTAACAGGTCATTGGCGTTCATACGATTCGTTGTATGGGAGCCAGGGAAAGGTGTCTCAACAGAGGCACCTTTTTAGGTGTTTATTTTAAATATTTGAGTTCTGATATGAACACTAACTGATTTAACTATAGGTGAGTCCCAATGTACTGTCTTTCTTTTCTGTTTAAAACAACTCCAGTTGCTCAGGGCCTTCTTCCTTCTCCGGCTCGGTGCGGTCGGGAAATGGTTTGATAGGCTGACCTAGCAGTTCCATCATCATCTGGGCGTTGGTTGCTGCATCTCCGGCAGAGTTATTGTTAAAAATAACAAACACATCTTCACTCTGCTCCTGCAGCTGTTCCAGATAAACTTTCCATTCCGACAACTCCTGTTCGTTGTAGCGATACAGATAACGTGTCTCACGCCAGTTTGAAGCGCCGTTTTGTTGCCAGCTGGATACGTTGCGTCCATGCATACGGACGAGTGTCATCCTAGGATCGGTTGCGATGGGCACAATGGGAATAGAGCCTGGCCCTGCCTGTGGTTCGTCACAGACGCTGTGAATCCATCCTTGCTCTTTTAGAAAATGAAGCGTGCGCTCACGCATGTTGTCCGCATACCAGCTCTGGTGACGAAATTCGATTACACATGGAATACCCTCCATACGGAGCTTTACTTCCCGTAGTTCATTGACGTTGTCCCGGTTGCACTCAAACCAAGGCGGATATTGAAACAAGGCAGCCTGCATCTTGCCTGCTTCGATCACAGGTTCAAGCGATTCACGAAAAGCTTTGTACATCTCGGACGTGCTGGTAAAATACGGCTTGCCCCGTAGATGTCCCGTCATTCCCTGATAGGCTTTCACGATAAATGAAAATGATTCAGGAGTCTCCGAAGCCCAGCGGGCCATCCGGTCGCGAGGTTGCACGGCGTAGAAGGAACTGTCTACCTCCACCGTGGAGAAATATTGTCCGTAAAGACGAAGCTTGTCCTTCGCTTGGGTACGATTTGGATAGAGGTCTTCCTGATCGCCCCATCCCGTAAGTCCGATACGAATCATAAGAACACCTCCTGTTATATGTATTTAACCGATTCGCAGGAGCATGATATGTCTAACATTATATCTTGCGTTGTAAAGGCGTTCAACGAGGATGGCAGACGATCATTTTGAGTTTGGGTACTAAAGCGTTACAATAACTTGAAATGATTCAAAACGGACACCAGCCTTAGCTTAGCTTGGGGTGGTCTGGCCAGCAAATTAAACAAGGCGGCTATGGTTCACTGATGATACGGAGGGCGAACGTTAACATGACGGCATGGTACGAAAAAAGTTTTGGCGAAGATTATTTGCTTGTATACAAACACCGGGATGTGCATGGTGCTTATGAGGAAGTACATAAAATGATTAACTGGCTGAAGCTTCACCCTCATGCAGAAGTACTTGATCTGTGCTGCGGGATGGGCAGGCATTCTCTTGCGCTTGCGGACGCTGGCTTCCAGGTGACGGGAGTGGACTTGTCCGAAGTACTTCTGCACGAAGCCAGAGAACTGGATACCGAACATCGGGTTAGAAGGTGTCATGCCGACATGCGCAAGATCCCTCTTGGCGGTGGATTCGATGCTGTAGTTAACTTGTTCACATCGTTTGGATACTTTCCCGAGGATATTGAACAATTGAAGGTCCTGCGTGCCATTCATCGAATGTTGAAGCCAGGAGGCGGTTTCATTCTTGATTTTATTAATACAGCCTACGTGCAAAAACATCTCGTGCAGCACTCTGTTCGTGAAGATGAAGGGCAACGGATCGAAGAATTTCGCAGGATACGAGAGGGATTTGTGCAAAAGGAAATACATATCACGGACATCTCTGCCGGGACTGAACCGCGAATCTATAAGGAAAGTGTGAAGCTCTACTCGCGTGAGCAACTGAGTGAAATGCTGGAGGATGCAAATCTTCAGGTTGATCAGGTTCACGGAGGATACGATGAAGAGAAGTATGACGAGCAGACTTCACCGCGCATGATCTTTGTGGGACATCGTCCTGCGGACTAAAAGTGTGTTCAGTGTAAGTATCCGAGGTGCTATGCTTCAACTTATGAATGAGGGAGAGGGGAAAGCCATGAAACGTACAAGAACCGAATCGTTACCTTTGCCAGAAGGGATGCACTGTATTCAAATCACGATGTCTTTTCCACTTCGATGGGTAAACAGTTATATTTTAACCGAACCGGATGGCAAGGTGAGCATTATTGATCCAGGACCGCGTACAGCGCAGACGGAGCAGGAGTGGCATGAAGCGTTGAACGGACTCGGCTTGACCTTTCAACATATTCATCAGATTGTACTAACCCATCATCATCCGGATCATCTGGGATTGTCCGGATGGATGCAGCAGATGTCGGGTGCACCCGTGTTAATGTCAGCACGCTCCCGCCAGGAAACAGATTTTATGTGGGGAACCGGGGCGAGCATTGAAGAGAGACTGCCAGAGTATTACCTTCTTCATGGCATGCCGCAACATAAGACAGTCGAAATTAAGGAACATATGAAAACATTCATCTCACAAATCACACCGCTTCCTGAGGTAACCATCATTGCAGATGGTGATACTATCCGGATGGGTGGAAAAGCATGGATCGCTGTGGAAACGGGGGGACATGCCCCCGGTCATCTCTCATTCTATGCTCATGAATCAAGAGAGATTCTGTGCGGAGATGCGGTTTTACCCCAAATCTCGCCCAATATCAGTTTGCAACCGGGCAGTGATGCAGAACCGCTGCAATCCTACATGGACGGCTTGCGGCGTCTGAGCACTTTGACAGTGGAACGTGCATATCCGGGGCACCGAAATCCGTTTACCCGTTTTACGGAACGCACGATCGAATTGCTTGCTCACCATGAAGAACGTCTGGGTAAACTAGCGGAACGATTGCAGGAATGCCCTGCTCACGCATATGATGTCTGCTTGCATTTATTTGGTGAGCGGCTTGGAACACATCAACTTCGTTTTGCCATGAGCGAAACGCTGGCGCATTTACAGGAATTAATTCGGCGTGGCTTGGCGGGACAGGTACAACAGGCTGACGGCATTATTTATTTTCAATATTTAACTACTAGTAGTCATAGGTTGCATATAGACACATTTGGCACAGATGATAATAGCTTTTTTCAATAGTGATCTCATCCTTATCCCCGAGCAGGACTACCTGTTCGGGGTTTTTTTTTGTGAGAAAAAACGAAAAGCTTTAGGCGCGGTTAACCGTTTATTCAGCTTCTTTTAAGCCAGCGAGCCTATCATACAACTATGAACTTCGCTATAGAAAGCAGGGATAAGCGATGACGAGACGTAAACGGAACCAATGGCGGAAATGGCAAGCTTCGGCTGCGGCTACATTAACGGTGGCTGCACTCTTTCAATATGTAAGAACTTCGGATGCTTTTGATGCGGCTTATGCGGCGGCGAATGGGACAGACACCGGAATAACAGCTTCCACACGTGTGGATTCACGTGACGATGTGATGGATGAATGGTCTCCAGAAGGTACGGATCAGTACAATTGGGATACAGACGGATACTCGGTTGGATCAGATCATGATCAGGCCAATTCGTTCCGCTCGGGCTCTGAAACCAATCGTGGCAATTATCGGTCACGCACAGGTGCATCATGAGCCGCATAGAGCAGGCTGTACGTCCCCTCCGGTTTTATTTTCACGCGATGAACACGAAGGTGGAAGTGCAGTTGTCGGCAGATAGAGAACAGGCGGAACACGCTGCCTCGCTCGTCAAAAACTGGTTTGAAACACAGGAGCAGCGCTTCAGTCGTTTTGTGGCTGACAGTGAATTAAATCGTCTGAATGAGAGTCACGGATGGATCTCTGTCTCGGCTGCGATGGATGAGGTGCTCAGCTTAGCATATGGTTATATCGGGCAAACGGAGGGTATCTTCCAGCCCAACATCATGAAAGCTCTTCGTTCATCGGGATACGATGCAAGCTTTGAAAAGATACAGCAACGAACATCCCAGCGGCCTTTGCTGGAGCGACTATTACCTACAACAAAATCGGAAACCCATGGCATGAGGGAAGATCCGTATGACTACAGTCGTCCAAGCTGGATACAGCGGGAAGGGAGCCGAATGGTGCATCTTGACCCGGGAACGGAGCTGGATCTTGGCGGTATTGTAAAGGGCTGGGCCGTAGAACGTATCGCGGACTGGCTGCAGAAGACAATGAACATTGCTGCGGGAATGATTAATGCAGGCGGTGACATTCAGGTATGGGGTACAACAAACCATCCTCATTGGACGCTGGAGGTAAACAGTCCGTTTCCACAGATTCAAGATGTGTCGGGAGCGGTACGGCTACAACGAGGGGCTGTGGCCACATCAGGGATTACACGTAGACATTGGCAAGATGACAAGGGTTGTACAGCACATCATCTTATTGATCCCCGGACGATGAGACCGGCAGACACAGACATTTTACAATGTACAGTGGTTGGTCAGCATGCTTCGCAGTGCGAAATTATTGCCAAAACCGTATCGATCTTGGGGAGCGCAGAGGCAGTGAACTGGCTTAATCGACATTATGACCGACATGATGTTCTTTGGATCACTCGAGAGGCAAACGTTTATTTTAGAGGAAATCCATCAACACTTGCTGAGCGCTGGCCTGGATTCGACCCGGATCATCGTTTTAGCTTGATCGAATAGGAACGGGACAAGTCTGATAGATTTGGGGGAACCGGTTATGGCACAGTGGATTGTAGATTACCTGCCAACGTGGAATATCATTCGTATTAGTGGAATTGCTGCATATATATTGCTTTTTGCTGGTGTGTTTCTGGGCATTGCTCAAGGGATGCCGATCGCGAAGGGGAAACCAAAAGCTGTCATGTTTAAGTGGCATACACGAACAACCTGGCTTGCCTTTGGACTTGGCATCACACATGCACTTATGTTGGTTATTGATCATTACAGCCCGTTTACCTGGAGAGAGCTGTTGATTCCTTTTACAGCGTCAGTGCACCCGATTGGCACTGGACTGGGGACGTTAGCTTTCTACGGCCTGCTGATCGTGCTGTTGTCCAGTGATCTACGAAACAAGCTGGGGCGCAAATGGTGGTTTATGTTCCACATGTTGTCTTATCCGGTTTTCGCCGGGTTGTTGATTCATGGCATGGTAACGGGAAGTGATTCGGGTCATGTGATCATGCGCCTGATGTATGTATTTACCGGAGTCAGCATTATTGGTATCACGGTATTGCGTGGTCTGATGCGAGAGCGAAAAGGACCGGAGATCACGATCGGACCCAAACGGACCGAATCAGAATCGATGAAGGATCGAAAATGGGCAGAAACCTACGGATTGGCTGTGCCTTTGGGGCAAGAACAACTCAAATAGCTGTTGCATCATGAAAAAGTTACCTTGAAGCAGTTACCTAGCATATTACTCGCCATGGTGCGCAATAAACTCAATCTATAAGCTATGCCATAAGAAATAGAAAAGCGGCCCGCACAGGCCGCTTTTTTCGACTTGTTTTCCTTCGACTACCCATCTAAAACTAAATCTTGTCGTCGCTGACTGGCTTTTCTCCCAGTGCCTCTTCCATCTCCGATTGTTTGCGATGCGCAATCCGGCTACTCGCGGCCGAAGCGATTGCGCCGACTATATCATCCAGAAACGTATGCACTGGCCCTAGGCTTTTATCGTTGAGGCGTTCCAGTACTCCAGGCTTCAGCTTGTCCACATAACCGTAATTGGTGAATCCGATACTTCCGTATACATTTACAATCGAGAAGGCCAGAATTTCATCCACACCATACAGTCCTTCATCGTTCTCAATCATCTCTTGCAAAGGAGAGATTAGTTGTCCCTGTTCTGCCATCAGATCAAGTTGGATACCCGTCAGGACAGCATTCTGAACCTCACGTTTTTTCAAAACCATCTCTACGTTATCAATGCATTCTTCCATCGTCAGTCCAGGATAGTACTTTTTCTGAAGCAGCATGACCAGTTCTGCGATTTCAGGGATCTTGACGCCCCTTTTGTGTAACCAATCCCTTGTGGCTTCTGCAACTTTGCGGCTATTCAGACTGTAAGGGATTTTTTCCTGCTCCGGATGTTCCATGGGCGAATCCTCCTCTGGTGTAAATATAAATTGAACGAAGAGGTTTACACGGGAACACTTCGATGACAGAAGGATCTTGAGAGTATCGGTTATCCCCAGTTTTTTCTGTCCTCTCCGTTAACGTGTAAAAAACCATTCAACTTATATATCAATGATTGTATACATCTAACTTACATACGTTATTAACCGTTTTGCGTTGCTTTTATGTTGGTATTGCAAGAAGATTGCCAGATTGAGCAAGAGCTTGTGCAAAAAGTAGTTATTTTTTGAACGAAGGCTCGTATACATGGTAGTACAAACTGTAAAAATGATGAGGGGGAACGTGATCATGAGAAAAATCCCATCTTTACGTAAGACATCGGTAGCGGCATTACTTGGCATTCCTGTGGTATTAACGGGTTGTGGAATGTTCGGTGCCCAATCTCCAGAAGCGATTGATCCGCCGCCACGTATTCAGGAAGCCGCTATGATTCAAGCCGCCGAAGGCAATGGAAAGCTTGCAACACTTCCGCTCACGACCGTGTATTTGCAAGACCAGCAGGGGCTACTCGCCCCAGTCTCGTTAACCCTTCCGTCTGGAACCGATGTAAGCAGCCCGAAAGCAGCTTTGGATACGTTAGTTACAGGCGGGGCATATGCTGGAATGTTACCTGAAGGCTTCAAGGGGGTATTGCCACAGGGAACGGTAGTGCAGAATGTAACCATCCATGCAGACGACAAGCTGGCTGTTGTCGAGTTCTCGGGTAACTTTGCCAAATATGAAGCCAAAGATGAGCGTAAAATGCTGGAAGCCGTGACATGGACGCTGACAGGTACGCCTGAGATAAAAAATGTACAGATTTGGGTGGATGGCAAAAAGCTGAGCCAAATGCCTGTCAACAGTACACCGCTGCCGGAGCCACTGAATCGTGCAGTAGGCATTAATCTGGATTTAGGCGAGTCCTTCACAACGAACAGCAGTCCGGTGACGGTTTATTTTTCAGCCGCTTCTCCTGCCGGTGTGCAGTATTATGTTCCGGTTACACGGCTTGTAGCTCCAGGTGGAGACCGCGTTCAGGCTGCTTTAAACGAGTTAATCAAGGGGCCGGCGAAGGACGGAGAATTGGAAGAAGTGATGACAGGTGGAACGGAATTGCAGTCTGTCAAGACGTCTGAGGATGGCACGGTAACGGTTGCGCTGAAGGATGATATGTTCACAGAAGGGGATATTGTACCTAGTGAGTTACTACAGTCCGTTGTCCTGACAACCGCGGAGAATACAGCCAGCCAAGATGCCAAGGTGCAGATTGAATGGAATGGACAGAAAACGGTCAAAGGTGATGACAACCGGGATTACAGTGCGCCAGTGTCCAAGCCAGAATACATCAATGAAATCCCGATTTAACAGATAAGAGAGCCCCGAGGGTGCTTTTAACTGAACTCTTTGGTAAAATATAAAGGATTGTTGCAAAAGAGAACAAGTTCAACATTACAGGATGCTTAAGTCGTAGGAGGCAGAAAATATGAGATCTAACGGACGAACTAGCGAACAGCTGCGCCCGATGAATTTAACAATTAACACGAATAAATACGCCGAGGGCTCTGTATTGATTGAAGTCGGTGATACAAAGGTAATCTGTACGGCGACGGTGGAGGAACGTGTTCCACCTTTTATGAAAGGACAAGGCAAAGGCTGGGTTACAGCGGAATACTCCATGCTTCCACGTGCCACTCATACCCGGAATCAGCGTGAAGCAAATCGCGGCAAACTGACAGGACGCACGATGGAGATTCAACGTCTGATCGGCCGGGCTCTTCGTTCCGTAGTGAATTTACAGGCACTTGGGGAGCGTACCATTACGCTGGACTGTGATGTCATTCAGGCAGATGGAGGCACACGCACAACGTCCATTACCGGTTCATTTGTTGCGCTGGCGCTCGCTGTGAACAAAATTGCTCAGCAGCACAAACTGCAGGTGTTCCCGATCACGGATTTCCTTGCTTCCGTGAGTGTAGGTGTTGTCGGAGATAAGCCGGTACTGGATCTGAATTATGATGAGGATTCCAAAGCCAAAGTGGACATGAATCTGGTGATGACGGGCAGCGGTAAATACGTGGAGCTTCAGGGAACAGGTGAGGAAGCACCCTTTGACCGCCGTGAATTGAACGCGATGCTGGAACTTGGCGAACAGGGAATTTTGGAAATGATCGAGCGGCAAAAAGAAGCTCTTGGACCGATTGCGCTGAAGATTGGTTCACGTGGATTGGGTGAGGCTTAAGATGAGTCTGGACAGCCCGGTTATCATTGTTGCCACCCGCAATGCAGGAAAAGTGCGTGAATTCGCGCATGCTTTTGCTCCGCTGGGCAAAGAGGTCAAAAGCATGTTTGACTATCCGGAGCTGCCGGATGTCGTGGAAGATGGTGTTACCTTTGCCGAGAATGCGTGGAAAAAAGCAAAGACCGTCGGTGATGCGCTCGGGCTTCCTGTTCTGGCAGACGATTCAGGACTTTGTGTAGATTTGCTGAACGGAGAACCGGGTGTTTATTCCGCAAGATATGCTGGTGAAGGTGCAACCGACGCCCAGAACAATGCCAAGCTACTGGATGCTCTTGCTGCGCTAAAGTCAGGTGAGGATTCCCAGCAACCGCTGTTAAGTCCTGCTCAATTTGTGTGCGCACTGGTGCTTTACGATCCAGCAAGTGGAGATAAGTATGAAGCTGAAGGTTCGGCTGATGGCTGGATTACAGCTGATGCTGCAGGTGAGGGTGGCTTCGGATATGATCCCCTCTTCTATGTGCCGGAGTATGAGAAAACGATGGCAGAACTTACGTTGGAACAAAAACAAGCGATCAGTCATCGGGGTCATGCACTGCGAGCACTGGTTTCCCGCTTGCAAGCATAAAAAAACGAGGTAGGCTACATGCTTCGCTAGTGTGCTGAATCGATTGACTTTCTTGATTGTATGAAGCAAGTGGAGCATTGAATTCATCAAGGCGTTAATGGAAACAACTTTTATTCCTATGGGATAGAATAAGGTTGTTACCCTGTTAACGTCTTTTTGATATGCGTTGTTAAGCTAATCAAGTGTGGTCCTTCCATGTACCTAGATATCATGACTGATTAAGGATTATAGATATGGGGAACGTGTGTTCTTTTTCCTATACCGAACAGGAGGTGGTTTGCACGATTGGGAATGGCATTGGGACTGGGGTTGGAAGAAGTTGCAAGTCATGCCGGGTATGGGTTAACATTCAGATTAGTGAAAGATGATACACCTTATACGGGAGGGATTCGGCATGCAAGAAGTGAAGCTGGTTGTAAATTACGATGACTATGAAGAAGGTATTCGAATGGAGACACTTCTTCAAGATTTGGCAGCAAAACCGGAAGCGGCTACGCTGGAAAGTCTGATCATTGGAGATTGGGGACAAGCTTATGAAAATTCTCCGCAGGAATTCAAAGATACGTTAATTCAGCTTGCACCAAGTTTTCCGGCTCTAAAACAATTGTTTATCGGAGATATGGAGTCCGAAGAGTGCGAAGTTTCCTGGATTGTTCAGACGAATCTTGCGCCAATTCTGCAAGCTTTTCCGAATTTGACCTCGTTTGTCATCAAAGGCAGTAGCGGACTTGAACTTGAGCCTCTTCAGCACGGCAAGCTGGAAGAGTTAGTGATTATCTGTGGTGGTCTTCCGAAAAAAGTGTTACATTCCATTGCCTCTGCTGAACTTCCCGAATTGCGCAAGCTCGAACTGTATTTGGGTGTGGAAGACTACGGATTTGACGGTTCATTAGAGGACGTACTGCCATTGCTTGAAAAAGGACGTTTCCCTAAACTGGAGTACCTTGGTTTGAAGGACAGCGAAATACAGGATGAGATTGCCAAGGCTACTGCAGATGCATCGATCTTGGAACAGATTCAGATACTTGATTTCTCCGAAGGCACATTATCCGATGAAGGTGCAGAGGCACTGCTTGCCAGCGATAAAATTAAACAGTTGAAATATCTGGACTTAAGCTACCACTTCATGACGGATGAAGTCATGGAGCGCTTTAATCAATTGGGCATATCCGTGGATGTCAGTGACCAACAGGAAAGTGATGAGGATGACTGGCGTTTCCCGATGCTGACAGAATAAATGATGTTGCATGAAAAGGAACTGTTATTAATTAGCAATCCAGATAATCGACGAACGGCAGGGATACAAGAAGCCAGAAGACAAATGGGGATGAAACCTGCGACGGTGTTGTCTTATGAGAATCTTCTTCGAACCTGGAGACGAGGGGGCGGTCTTGCCGAACTTGTGGAATTCATCTCACCTAGTCCGCTGATTCGACTGGATGCTCCCGGGGAAGATTGGGAGGTAGAACGCGGGCTGTTACATCTCGGGGCAACAGACTACGATGTATCGGACAGCAAAGTGCTGAGCGATCAAGTGCCGAGCTTTAAGGGATTGAAAGCCTGCGTAGAAACTGATCTGCCGTCCTCCTTGCAAAAGTTGAAACGGGAATCTTTCTCTGCCGAAGCAACGCTTACATTAGAGCAACAATGGGGCAGAATTTATGCGCCTGCCCAATGGTTCAGAGGCTGGAAGGTTTGTCTTGACCGAATTGCCCGAGAAGCGCGTGAAGTATGGCCTGATGTGCAATTCTGGAATGATCCTGATGAGATTGGCATGATGTTTGATAAAAGAGAATGCCAGCTTCACCTCATGCGTCATGGAATTACGGTACCACCGATATTACCTTCTTCCGAGCCAATTCAGTGCTGGGAACAGTTGCGAGCAGCGATGGATGCATCACGGATGCATCGCGCTTTTGTTAAGCTAGCCTGTGGCTCGGCTGCTTCTGGTGTGGTTGCGTATCAGGTGAATCCGCGAACAGGTGCAGAGATTGCTGTGACAACCGTAGGTATGGAGACCAGCCAGGGTCAAACGCTCTTTTACAATGAAGGTAAACTGCAAAAGTATACACATTCTGAAGAAATTCGTACACTGCTCGACTGGCTTTGTGCTGAAGGAGCTCAGATAGAACGGTGGATGCCCAAAGCAACACTGAATCAACGCGCTTATGACATTCGTCAACTTGTAGCGGCGGGGCAGGCTGGTCATGCGGTCATGCGTCTTAGCCGTACACCAATCACCAATCTTCATTTACGGAATGAGCGGATGCTGCCAGCAGAAGCTGGTCTGAACGAGTCGCATCTGGCCATGATTCAGAAGGCGGCTCTGGATACGATGCTGGCTTTTCCCAATTCATGGTCGGCAGGCATTGATGTGATGCTTACCAGTGGCATGGAACCACGAGCGTACGTGCTGGACGTGAACCCGTTCGGAGACTTGTTATACCGAGTCAGACATCAAGAGTTGACCCCGTATGAATGGG
Source organism: Paenibacillus polysaccharolyticus (assembly GCF_023714295.1). Taxonomy (GTDB): domain Bacteria; phylum Bacillota; class Bacilli; order Paenibacillales; family Paenibacillaceae; genus Paenibacillus; species Paenibacillus polysaccharolyticus_A. Next base: position 68,633 of record NZ_JAMAUN010000007.1, on the reverse strand, counting down.
AGATGGAGCTTTTGCGAAAGGAGCCTGTTAGACATGCCTGATATGAACACCATTGTAGGCTCCCATGATATATTGATGATTACACTGGATACGCTACGATATGATGTTGCCAAGCTGGAAGAACAGCATTGCCCCAATCTGTGTGGCTCCGGTTCGTGGGAGAAACGGCATACCCCGGGGAGCTTTACGTATGCTGCTCACCATGCTTTTTTTGGCGGTTTTATGCCCACACCTGCCAATACAGACAAAGCATCGCATGTGAGGTTGTTCCATTCTCGAAATACCGGACTTCAAACCCATCCTCATACTTGGTTGTTCGATACTCCGGATATCGTGTCCGGATTTGCCGCTGAAGGGTACCGAACGATCTGTATCGGTGGCGTTATATTTTTTACGAAAAAGAATCCTCTCGCCAAAGTGCTGCCTGGTTATTTTCAGCAAAGTTATTGGCGCATGAATTTTGGGGTTACCAATCCAAGGTCAACAGAGAATCAAGTCAACCATGCCTTAAAGTTACTTGATCAGACTGGGCCAGACGAGAAGCTTTTTCTTTTCATGAACGTTTCTGCCATTCACGGCCCCAACCGATACTTCGTTGAGGGAGCCCGAGAAGACTCGGTAGAGACGCAGCGAGCCGCATTGCGATATGTGGACAAGGCGTTAGGACCTTTGTTTGAAGCGATGAGAGCGCGCGAACGGCCAACGTTCTGCCTTGCTTTTTCTGACCATGGTACCGCCTATGGTGAGGATGGGTATCACGGACACCGGCTGGCGCATGATGTTGTTTGGACGGTGCCGTATCGTGAATTTATTTTATAAGGAGGGAAGCCCGATGAGTGAGTATGCAGAGCGAACTACAGCAGGTGCCACACATTCTGGCTCCGATCCAGCAGAACGTCTTCGTGATGTGCTGACATTTCCGTATCGTTCCTATCTGTACTCTTACCCGCATAAGACCGCATATCGTGAACTGAATCCGCCCATTCCGTTGCAATCGCTGTGGGAGAAGGAAGACACGGAAACCTATTTTTTATACATGCATATTCCTTTCTGTGCCGCTCGTTGCGGGTTTTGTAACCTTTTCACATTGCCGGACAAGCGGCAGGACAGCCATGAACAGTATGTGGACGCACTTGAGCGTCAAGCGAAGCAGTGGGCGCCAGTGACTTCACGTAGACCGTATTCGAGGTTTGCTATTGGTGGAGGAACTCCCACATTGTTGAATGAGACACAGCTAAGCCGTCTGTTTGACATTGCTGAACATACGATGGGACTGGATGCTTCTCAAGCTTCGATATCGGTGGAGACATCGCCTGACACCGTTACGGATGGCAAATTGAGCATCTTGAAGGAACGGCGCGTGGATCGGGTGAGTATGGGGATTCAAAGTTTTATTGAAGCAGAGGCTTCCGCCATCTATCGTCCGCAAAAACCACAAGAGGTAGAACGCGCTCTGGAGAAGCTGGTCCGTCATGATTTTCCGCTGTTGAATCTGGATCTGATCTATGGTTTACCGGGACAAACGGAGGAGACATGGATGTATTCCCTTGAACGTGTCCTGGCTTATAATCCGGGGGAAGTATTTATTTATCCTTTATATACACGGGAAAATACGATCGTAAAGCCAGAGGATATTCAGCGTCAAGGACCGGATATAAGAATGCAACTTTACAAAGTTGCACGTGAACTTTTAAAAAGCAAAGGGTACACCCAATATTCGATGCGCAGATTTGCCAAGGAGCAGTCTTCTGCCAAAGCACTTTTACCGTACAGTTGTCAGGAAGAAGGCATGGTCGGTCTGGGATGTGGTGCCCGTTCCTATACGAGCGAGGTTCATTATGCATCTAAATACGGTGTGACCTATAAGGCAACACAAAGCATTATTGCTGATTATGTAGGCACCGAGCGTTATGATGTGGCTGATTATGGCATTGTGTTAAGCCGTGATGAGCAGAAACGCCGATTCATATTAAAAGCGCTGCTGCATCGGGAAGGACTCATGTTGTCCGCGTACCAGGAGAGGTTCGGAACAGATGCGATGTTTGACTACCCTTGGCTGAACGAATTGTTGGTCGAAGAGATGGCATGCTTCGATGTCGAAGAAATTGAGCAAGTACTGCGTTTGACAGAGAATGGACTTGGATATTCCGATGCCATTGGAGACTGGCTTATTTCTGCGGATATTCGGGAACAGATGGAAGGATTTGTTTTCTCATGAGAGCGACACTGTATTACCGGGGGAAGTTATCCTCTTGTAACTATGACTGTCCTTATTGTCCGTTCAGCAAAACAGTGGATTCCAAAGAAACGTTAAATGTGGATGAACAGCAGCTACGCCAATTTGTAAATTGGGTTAGAGAACAGGAGGCTCATGGGCATCGTTTTTCGATATTCTTTAACCCCTACGGAGAAGCGTTGGTGCGACGCTGGTATCGGGAAGCGATGGTTGAATTGTCACATATGAATCATGTGGATAAGGTGGCAATTCAGACCAACCTTTCTGTGAAACTGGATTGGGCAAGTGAGTTACATGTAGACAAAGCAGCCTTCTGGGCGACGTATCACCCTCGTGAGACCAAAGAGACTTCATTTGTGAAGCAATGTATGACATTACGTCAGATGGGTCTGTCTTTCAGCGTCGGCACGGTTGGACTACGTAGTGCATTTCCGGCTATAGAATCCATGAGGAATGCCTTACCTGGCGATGTATATATGTGGATCAATGCGTTCAAAGATCGGCCGAACTATTACACTCCCGACGAAATAAAGTATCTCAAGAACATCGACCCGTTGTTTGAAGGAAATTTGCAGGACTATGACAGCTTGGACAAACGCTGTGCCGCAGGCTCGGATATATTTTATGTTCAAGGCTCGGGACATGTGAAAAGGTGTTACAAAGATCGCCGGATTATTGGGCACCTCTATCGTGACGGCTTACAGGCTTTGGCTAAAGACCGGCCTTGTGGTATGAAAAAATGCGGTTGTTACATCGGTTATATTCATATGCAGGATTTCCCGTTTAGAGAAACATTTGGCACAGGACTGCTAGAGAGGAATCCGACCTTCATTCATCTATAAACTCATCTTTCAGGAAGTACTTGTTTCAAACCGTAAGGTTTGTTTGCAAGTGTACTGGAAGGTGTTTTTTATTTTTTGTAATAAAGGAATGATCCCAAAATCCTTGGTAAATAGGTCTTGACTTATATTATTGAAAATTCAAAATAATTTCTGATTCAAGTTTTGGTGGTTTTGGGTTAGTATTAATTAGGAATAAAGACCTGTTTATTAGATGATATATATATTTATTATATTATCTTATATATTTTATTGGGTCTTTAGTCTTATTTTTAGGAGGTGAGTATGAAAAAATATAAATTATTTTTACATACTTGTATCGAAATTCGGGAGGAACTCAAAGTGAAAAGGATATCCATCAGTCGAAAATTGCTTGTCGGTTTTTCATCCGTTCTATTGTTGTTGATAGCGGTTACAGCTATCTCATACTTTCAATTTGTGAGTTTGGAGAAAACGTACACCGATTTAATCAATGATAGAACAAGCAAACTGCTTAAAATCAAAAATATGACGATTGACCTGAAATCACAACAAGTGGCTCTCAGGAATTACATCATGAAACCTGGTCAGGAGAATGAGGACGCATTTCAGCAAGCGTATGAAGATTACATAAAATTGAGCGAAGATTTAAAAGCGACAGTTACGAGTTCCAATATGAAGCAATATCTGGCAGACTCGAGCGAATTGATGATCAAATATTATGACATTGCCAAAAATATAATGTCTTTGACTAAGCAAGGGAATGTGGAGGAAATATCCGGGTTAATGGAGAATACCGTCCCGCCGCTTATTACTGAATTTGAAAACATTGTCGAGTCGATGGAAAATCATCAACAAAAAGCAATGGATGAAGGGATCGCCGCGGCCAATGTCCAGACAGCTACGGTTCTTCGATTGATCATTATCCTAGGTATCGTGTCTATTCTTATTGGTTTAGCAATCGCAACGATCATCGGCCGAATGATCTCCAAACCGGTGCAGGCTGTTGCACAAGCCGCTAGCCGTATTGCTGAAGGTGACTTAACAGGGGAACCATTGAAGGTTCGTAACAAAGACGAGATCGGGGAGATGGCTGAAGCATTTAATGTGATGTCCGTCAATTTGCGTTCGCTGATTCATCAGGTGAATGATGGTGCAGAACGTGTAGCAGCTTCGTCGGAAGAATTAACGGCAAGTACCGAACAGACGGCTATAGCTAATGAACAAGTAGCCACTACGATGGGTGAGATCGCAACAGGGATGGATGCCCAGGTTCGTATGGTCAGCGAAGGATTCCAGACGATGAATGAGCTGGCAACCGGTTTCCGGCAAGTGGCTGAAAATACAACTGTTGTTTCCGAGAAGGCTGCTGAAGCTTCTGCTCAGACGATATCGGGTAGTGAATCCATTCGCACAGCGGTTGGTCAGATGAATTCCATTCAGAATACAGTTTCGAGCCTTGCAGGAGTTATTGAAGAACTCAGTAAGCACTCGACAGATATTGTGAAAATGGTAGACGCGATCTCGGAAATATCTGCCCAGACGAATCTGTTATCTCTTAACGCAGCCATTGAAGCGGCGAGAGCTGGAGAGCACGGAAGAGGATTCCAGGTCGTGGCTACCGAGGTTCGAAAATTGTCAGAGCAATCTGCACAGTCTGCAGGAGAAATTGTCGGACTTGTTTCTTCCATTGAGACAGGCATGAGAAATGCTGCGCATTCGATGAGTGTGGTATCTTCTGAGGTGCAAGAGGGAATTCAATTAGTGAACCAGGCAGGATCTACTTTTGACCACATTCGAACTTCAGTTAGTGGTGTTGCGGGACAAGCGCAGGAGGTGTCTGCTTCCATTGAACAGATGAATGCTGGTGTAGAGCAGATTAATGCGTCTATGAAATCAATCATGGACGTAACGGAGAACGGCGCAGCGGGCACAGAAGAAGTAAGTGCAACAACCGAAGAACAATTGTCTGCAATGCAAGAGATTGCATCGGCTGCGAATGATCTTTCATCTATGGCGGAGATGTTACAGCAGTCTGTTGCTCGTTTTAAAGTTTCTTAATTTAAGAAAAGGTAAATATGAGAAATGCCCCTGCACCATGTTAATGGTACGGGGCATTTTTTATTGTGGTTTTGTGGATGAACGCTCTAATTATCAGGATAGCTTACAGGGAAGTGCAGTGCTTAAAGTTGTACGTGAAAGAAGGCGAATTGAATTATCGGATCGCAACGTTATATGTTTTCAGCCAGCTATTGATTTGAGTCAGATAAGCGAACAACTGGGGCCCTGACATTAATTGTCCAAACCACGGCAGATTGGATGAAGCATCTGGTGAAGAGGCAAGATTACGAATCTGTACTTTGTCGATAAGAGGCAGTATTGGTGATGTTGGATCATCCAGTATTTCAAGGACCTGCTGCTTGACTGCTGCAAGATACTGAGGATTATGTGTTTTGGGATAGGGGCTCTTTTTACGATATAACACATCGTCCGGCAGGACACCTTCAAGCGCTTTTCGTAAAATTCCTTTCTCTCTTCCGCCGGTGATTTTCATTTCCCAGGGAATGTTAAACACGTATTGGATCAGCCGATGATCGCAATAAGGAACGCGGACTTCCAGACCGGCACCCATACTCATCCGGTCTTTGCGATCCAGCAGGGTAGGCATGAAGCGGGTAATATTCAAGTAAGACATAACACGCATCTGAGCTGTTTTCCCTGTTTCCCCTTCCAGTAGCGGAACCTCTGCTACGGCATCCGAGTATCGGTCTGCAAGGTAGTCGAGCGGTCTGATCCACTCCCGAATGTCTGGGGATAACAGCCCTGCCCGCATGTCGGGTGCAACGGACCAAGGGAATGTACCTGAATTCAGCATTTCATCTCGGTGGAACCACGGGTACCCGCCGAATACCTCGTCAGCAGCTTCGCCGGAGATGGCGACAGTTGCTCCCTTTTTGATCTCTTTACAGAATAGATACAAGGATGAATCGACATCTGCCATACCCGGCAAATCTCTTACCAGCATAGCTTGAGTCAGTGCATGAACGAGTTCACCATTTTCAATCTCGATCCAGTGATGATCGGTTTTGAGCTCATCCACCATCCGCTGAATCCATGGGCCATCGGCCCCGGGCTGAAAGGAATGGGCTTGAAAGTGTTTCGCATTATCCACATAATCAACCGAATACGTACTCACTTGACCTTGCCCTGTTCGATTATAATAATCGACAGCCAAAGCTGATAAAGCACTTGAGTCAAGGCCGCCGGATAAAAGAGAACATACAGGAACATCGGAAGCTAACTGGCGTTCTAGCGTATCCTGCAACAGACGGCGTACTTCAACTGCGGTCTCTTCCAGATTATGTTCGTGTTGAACCGATTCTAACTTCCAATAGGCATAGGTCTTGATCCCATTCCGGCTGTATATCATGGCGTGAGCGGGCTTCAGTTCATGAAGTGAAGAGTACACGCCATGTCCTGGTGTTCGTGCAGGTCCTACAATAAATACTTCGGCGAGTCCTTCGGGTCCTACTGCAGCTTCCACATCTGGATGAAGGAGCAACGCTTTGGGTTCTGAACCAAATACAAGTGTATCTTTTGCATTACTGTAAAACAGAGGTTTGACGCCCAGCCGGTCACGGGCTAAGAAGACCTGTTCTCTTGCGCCGTCCCATATTGCAAAAGCAAAGATACCGTTAAACTTTTCAACACATACCGGCCCCCATTCGATATACGAAGCGAGCAGAACTTCTGTGTCACATTGCGTACGGAAATGGTGCCCACGCTGAAGCAACTCTTTTTTTAATTCGGGTGCATTGTATAGTTCTCCGTTATACACAACGGTATAGGAGGTGTCTCCTTGTAACGCATGCATGGGCTGTGCCCCGTTCTCCGGGTCCATTACGCTGAGGCGGCGATGTCCAAAAGCACAGGGGTTGGAAATCCATGTACCCGAAGCGTCGGGGCCACGGTTCGATAAGCTATTCGTCATCCGAACGAGCAACTCCGATTCCTGTGTCAAATCCCGATTCCACTGTACGAAGCCGGTTATACCGCACATGGTTTGTTCATCCTTTCTTGATCGAGTCATTCATCCGTATGCTTCCAAAAATCGGAAGCAGTTAGCGAATGTTGTCTTTTTCGTCAGAGGTCGTAACAAATATATGCCGAATGCAGGCATAAAATGTCTGTCCTCTTCGGAAACTACATGTAGGGATAACAGCTTTAAGCGCCTGTGAAGGGGAGTGCATGCAATGGACAGGACCAACTATTATGTGTCCGTCATGGGCCGCTCTGTCATACCGGATTCGTCTGTAACGTCATATGAATGGGTGATTCAGGCAACGCCGCAGGAAGCCGAACATTTACTGGGATTGCTATATCTTATGCAGGAAAAGGAAGAAGAAGCTTTTCCAGGAATGGTATTTCCTTGGCCGGACACGCCAGAACATGATGTGAATCGTGCTTATGAAACTGTTTTGCAACAGGTATATCGGGAAATTTACCGGTTGGGAACGCCAGAGACCAAGCACCAGATTGAACAAACGACATGAACAGAGTGAGCAACATGATGAAAACGAAGCAATTAATACAATTGCAAATGATCAGAACAAAAGGAGAAGATGACGATGTATGCCATTCAGGACGCTAAAATACGCAGATTAACGGAAGTGGACGGGTTATCTTGTGCAGAGGTTGAAGTACAGCCTGGCAATGCGGGAGATCCATCATTACTTGTATATGTAGCTAGTACTCAGCCCGCCAATGAACTGCAAGTGGTACGTATTGTGCGGAATCACTCGGATGGAGCCATTGACTGGTATAACAACAACATGCATACCGCCTTTGAAGATGCGACGGAAACAGCATTTGAAAATAGCGAGGGTATTACGGCAGAAGAGGATAAAGCTCAATTTCAAAGTAATTTGTTTGCTTTTGGATTGCTTGGCCCTACGCTGCAACGGTACCTGATTGGTCAGGGGTAATCAGATAGCACAATTGTACAAGTGATAAGTGTTAGGGTAGTGAAGAAATGGGATGTGAAGTAGAGGAAGTTTCGAGTAACAGAAAACAACGTAGCGTAACGTATGCAGAATAAAGAGTAATGTTGATGGACAAACAACCCGCCGTAACATCATAGCGGGTTGTTTGTGGTAGGGCATACTTTGATATCGATGCGCTAGTATTATAGTAACATTCAGTATTATCAGTAATATTCACGTAGAACTTGAATTCCTTTTACCACATTGTATACAAAACTCAAGCCGTATATGACAAAGAACAGAACGACAAACCCGATTGCTGATGCTAAACTGTGGGCTGTTATGAAGAAATACAGTAGCGGGATTGCGGCAAGGAAAGGAAATACATGGGAGAAAAGTGCGCGTTTTGCATGTCCTGCAATGTATTCATCTCTCGCCACAATCCATACAATTATGGGAAACAGAAACGGGGCAAAGAAAATGCTGAAGTAGGATAGTGATGATAGAAGTTGTCTCATAAATATTCTCTCCTTTAATAGAATTTCATAAATGTATGTATGCAACAAATTACCCAGATGGGAGGGAGGTGAATAAGTATACACTTGGTAGAAGTACTTCTGATTCGATAGGCCTCGTTATTATTCAATATTGCCTCAAACAGATTACCTTATTCGGCTTGTTGTCTAAGTATACATACTCATACGACGCTGGTTGTTATTAGGATGCATTATTAATTTTCAATAAAACTATTGCTAAAAATAGAAATCGGAGTATAATAGAGATCGTGCCGAATTTTATTGTACATATTTGTCTCAGTAGCTCAGCAGGATAGAGCAACGGCCTTCTAAGCCGTCGGTCGGGGGTTCGAATCCCTCCTGGGACGTCAGTAGAAAGCTTCCTTCGGGAAGCTTTTTGCGTTCTAGGGATGAGAAGCCCAATGGGTTCGTCGGTGCATCCGCATCGATAGCATGAACTTCGCAGTCTCGACTGGAAGGAGAGTATCCCTCCTGGGACGTCAGTAGAAAAGCTTCCTTCGGGAAGCTTTTTTCGTTCTAGGGATGAGAACCTCAATGGGTTCGTCGGAGCATCCGCATCGATAGGATTCATGTGATGTGCATATTTCTCCTTCATCTTTATCCTTCATCGAGCTAAGCATAGGTTCTGCTTACAATACTGTTGTTTAATTGTTTTTTCCTATAAGTGAAATAGAATATATATATTTTATCAATAAGAAAATCTGTGCCACAATGAGGATATCAACAGTGAAAGCGACGGTGGAGCAGATGAAATCAATTAATCAGTGGCAGGCGCAAGAGTATGACAATCAACTGGCTTTTGTATCGGAGTATGGAAAAAGTCTCATACCCTGGCTTCGTCCGACAGAAGGAGAATCTATCCTTGACCTTGGCTGTGGAACCGGTGATTTAACGCATGAGATTTCCCAATACGGGGTAGCAGTGACTGGCATAGATGCTTCCTCAGACATGATTGCTCAAGCGAAAAAAAAGTTTCCGGAATTGGAGTTCTGGGAAGCGGATGGTCAGCAGTTCGAAACAGAGCGACAGTACGATGCGGTCTTTTCTAACGCTGCGTTGCACTGGATGCGAAAGCCTCGAAATGTCGTAGACGGTGTGTGGCATGCACTGAAGCCTGGAGGACGATTTGTGGCCGAATTTGGCGGTAAAGGGAATGTGCAGATCATCGTTAACGCACTGGAGGAAGTGCTGGAACGGCATACAGGGATCAAGGCTTCCGAACGTAATCCATGGTATTTTCCGACAATTGCACAATACAGCACTCTTTTGGAAGACAGAGGCTTTGTGGTTCGTCAGGCCTATCACTATGACCGTCCTACCAAACTAGCAGATGGGGAAGATGGAATCATAGGCTGGTTGGCTCATTTTGGAGATGACTATTTTGAGGGTTTCAGCTCTGAGCAGGTGAAGGAATGGTGTCAGGAGATTAGCGAGATCGTGATTCCTAAGCTGTGGAAAAACGAAGCGATCTATGCGGATTACAAACGCCTTCGTATCGAAGCATTCAAACCGGAAGTTTAAGCATTAAACTACTTAAAGTTGATGTTATATGAATTTAAATTGTTTAACTTGCAATATTTTTCTCTCAATTCTTACATTAGTAAAATAGTTTAAATCCAATGGAACCTGAAAATCCCCAATGAAAACAGGAAAGAACCATGCCTTTCTTTCGTTCAGAAAAGCGTGGTTTTTTCCTGTTTTCATACCGGAAATTTAAAATTTGAATATCCAAACGACAAAAATATACAAATGCGAATATTTGCCCTACCAAAGACCCATATAAGTAATTTCTATAGCATAATGTAAGTATTTAGAAGGAATTTGTGATATTTTGGTAGAATAATTTACCAGGGGTCAAACATCTTGCAGATTGGCGGTGAACTTGGTCGAAAGTATTGCAGTGCTTCTGGCAGCAAGATCCCATTGGTGAGGCATCTACACGAAGAAGGAGGGCATAGCCTTGAATAAACGATTAATATCTATGTTAATGAGTGTCCTTATGGTTTTTTCCCTTATCCTGCCTGCAGCTGGAGCCGCTTCTGCGGATTCCGCAATTCAACTGGATAACACATTAAACAGCACCAAAGCAAAGCAAATGAGAGAAGTGCTTGCCAATAGGGAAGCTCGAATTGCTGCCGATCCAGTTTTGGATGAAAGCCTGAATGGTCTTGGTGGAGAGAACACACGAGTCATTGTTGAGCTTTCTAACAAACCTGTTGCTGTAGCACAAGGCGAATCAACCCTCTCAGGAAGATCATTTACCTCCTCTATGGAAACAAAGGCTGTGACTCAAGTTGAAGACCAACAACAGTCATTTGTACATAGCCTCACTCAGAAAAAAATCAAACACGAAGTGCTGGACAACTATGCATATGCCTTGAATGGTGTAGCCCTTGAAGTGAAGGGGAACCAATTGGGACAATTGCTTCAAATACCAGGCGTAGTCAGTGTCTATCCTGACTATGAAGTGAAGCTTGCCCCAGATAAAGGCGAAGTGAATCCACACATGAAAGATACAGCTCCATTTATCGGAGCACCTGAAGTATGGGATTTAGGGTATAAAGGAAAAGGTGTAAAAGTTGGCGTTATTGATACCGGGATTGATTATACACACCCGAATCTTCGCGATGCTTATAAAGGCGGGTGGGATTTTGTAGATAACGATAATGATCCATATGAAGCCACCTACCAGGATTGGAAAGCATCGGGCCAGCCTGAGTTTGATGACAGAGGAAGCTCTTATTATACTTCTCATGGTACACATGTCTCAGGAACAGTAGCTGCTCGTGAAGCAGGGGACTATGGCATTGTGGGTATCGCTCCTGAAGCGGATATTTATGCTTACCGTGTTTTAGGGCCATATGGCAGTGGACAGACATCCTGGGTACTGGGCGGAATTGATCGTTCGGTAGCCGATGGAATGGATGTTATTAACCTGTCCCTTGGTGCTGCAAACAATGATCCTAGCTATGTCACTTCGGTTGCATTGAACAACGCGATGTTGTCTGGTGTAACTGCGGTTGTCTCCAGTGGTAACAGCGGTCCTAATCGTTATACCCTGGGTTCTCCGGGTGCTTCGGCTATGGCAATTACCGTAGGTAACTCTACAGGGCCTAGTCAGGTCATTACGGCGAATACACATTTCTGGATTGGTGAAATAGGTGAGGAAGCGGCGCCTGAGCAACAGCCAGCTCCAGAAAATGAGCAAACTCCAGAATTGGGAAATGCAACTGATACGCAGGAACCTGCCGTTACACCAGTAACCGCACCAGAAGGTGAAGCGGAAGCGACTACATCGGGAGACGAAGTGGGAGATGCTGCATCTGCACAGCCTGAATCTGATCAAGCTGAGACCCCAGTAGTCAATGCTGGCAATGAAACTGTGGACGAAGCGGCTGCTCCCGCAACAGGAGCTCCAGCGAATACAGAGCAAATACCTTTAGCTGTTACTGAATCTGTATACCGTCTGGATGTGATGGGATGGAGCCTTGCGGCTGATCCTGAAGTGGTTTTAACAGATCGGTATAACGTTCAATTTGCTGCTCTGGGTAAACCTGCTGATTTCGAAGGGAAAGATTTTACAGGCAAAGTCGCGTTGATTCAACGTGGAGAACTTGCTTTTGTCGAGAAAATTGCCAATGCCAAAGCGGCGGGAGTCGTGGCAGTTATTGTGTATAACAATATTCCTGGCCCGATTGGCGTAAGTCTTGGTGACAACTTCGACCTGATTCCGACACTGAGCATGTCGAAGGAAGATGGTGAAGTGGTTAAAGCTCAATTAGACGCAGGGCAACCTGTTGAAGTAAGCTTCAGTGATTTTGAGCGCAGTCAGACACCAGGGGATGAGATGAGTTCTTCCAGTTCCCGCGGGCCTGCAAAAGTAACGTTGGATATCAAACCGGATGTTGTTGCACCAGGCTCCAACATTTTATCCACCATTCCTGCTTATGGTAAAGATGAGCCAGGAGCCGACTATTCCCAAGCGTACGATCGCAAAAGTGGAACAAGTATGGCTGCACCGCACGTAGCGGGTCTGGCTGCACTGTTGCTTGAAAAGCACCCGGACTGGACACCTTTTGATGTCAAGGTTGCTTTGATGAATAATGCCAAGATCATGGATACAGCTAAATATGATGTGTTTGATCAAGGTGCAGGCCGGATTCAAGCGGTGAAATCCATTGATCCAGCCGTTTTCGTTAAAGTCATGGATGTGACCCAGTATACCGAGAGTGGAGCAATTGTCGAGAAAGAAAACATCACAGGAAGCATTAACTACGGTAACTTCTTAAGTACGGATGAGAAAACAGTAACCAAAACGATCCAGGTCCAGGCTTTGAACGGAAGTGGCGGCGAGTACACAGTGAATGTGAATCCGACTCGTACCGTTCCTGGAGTAACTGTTGCCGTTGATAAAACTTCATTCACACTGAATGGGGAAGAAGAGCTCGCTGTAACGGTTACGGTTCCTCGCGGTGTCACTGCACTAACCGAGGCACAGGGCTACATTGAAATTACAAATGGAACCAACACGTTTACTGTACCGTATGTGGCTCACTTTAATGTGACTTCAAGCGGCGTGAAATACATTGAAACGGTAAAAGGAACTGCAAAAAATCCGTTTTATTATCCGTTGAAGGCAGACGGTTCCCTGGATACGTTGAACGTTGCAATGGAATTCCATAATCCAATGACGTTTGCACTCATTGAGATTTATAACGGCCTTGATCCTGAAGGTGGTCACTATCAGGATGGATACATTGGCTCGATCTTTGGTAATTACTATAACTTCAACGCAAATGCCAGATACACGCTGGCCTGGGATGGTCAGTATTCGGATTACACAACGGAAGAAGTCACCGAACTTGCGGATGGTTTGTATACCGTAGATATCACAACCATTGGCACGGATGGCAAGACGTATAAGGAAGATACACCTCCATTTTTGGTTAAAAAGACAGCTCCGGCAGTAACTGCTCCGGAATCATTGGAGTTCAAGGCGGAGGATGCTGTTGTAATCGGTGGTACGGTAGATGATCTCTATTTCCGTGCTGCGCCTGCACTGGCTAAAGGGTGGAGCATTACGCTCGATCCGACGACAGCGCTTAAAGCATCCTACATGGTGAAAAAAGAAGATGGCTCAACGTTGAAAGAAGGTACGTTTAATGTTCAGGCGGACGGTAGCTTCCAATATCCATTGGAAGGTGTTGAAGGCGGCACGTACACGGTGGAAACAACGGTAAAAGACGAGCAAGGTCTTGTTGGTACGGCTAGCACAACGATTACAGTGGAATCTGCACAGACTGAACCTGAAACACCAGCTACGAAAGTGCCTGGAACACCTACGTTGTCCCACAATAACGGCTTTGTGAACGGTCTGTTAGGGGGCGATTATACGGTGTCCATGAACATGTGGTGGGGTGAGAATGCGACGAGTTACAAGTTGTATGAGGATGATGTATTGGTTGATACGCAAAAATTGACTTATAACGCACCTTGGGCTCAGTTTGCTCAAACGAAAATTAAAGGTAAAACCAATGGTACCTACACGTATGTTGCCGAGTTGGCCAATGACAAGGGCGTAACGCGCAGCCAGACGCTGACTGTACGGGTAACCGATGCTTTGCCTGGCAAAGCAGTACTCTCTCATGATAACTGGGATGTGGACGGCAACTACAAAGTGATGATGAACTTGTGGTGGGGAACCAACGCAACCGAATATCGTCTCTATGAGAATGATGAGTTGATTGATACACAGTCACTCAAAGCTACCACGCCGCTGCCTCAATTTGCGGTAACCGCAGTAAAAGGCAAAGCATCTGGTACGTATACGTACCGTGCCGAGCTGCTTAACGCTGCAGGAGTGACAACTACCAATACCATTACGGTGAAGGTGAAGTAAGGGCAGTACGCATTTATGGTAATCAGGTAAAAGTATTGGTTTTGAGCTAAAGCTGTTACTTCAAGCGGATAGTTTGGGAAAAGTAGTGCCTCGTCCCCTGACCGGCGTGAAGCCGGTAATCGGGACATAGGAAAAAAACGGCCTCCCCCTGTTAAGCGTACAGGGGGAGGCCGTTTTTTGTTGTTGCTTCCAGGGAAGGATAGGTATCCGATCTCCTGGTGAACTTTTTTTATAAAACTATGAAACGGTTCGGTCTTTGCTCGCCTGAAGTCCTGTCATAAGCAGTCCGATCGCAAGCAGTACCTGAATGAGCAATGGAAGTGTCCATCCTTTCGTCCAGTCGTGCATTAAACCGAACAGTAATGGGCCTCCTGCCGCAAGCATATAACCGAAGGATTGAGCCATTCCGGAAAGACTTGCAGCCTCTCGCGCATGTTTGGTGCGAAGTACAAAAAACATCGTTACCAAACCAAAGGAGGCCCCGGCACCAATACCGGCTAGAGCAACCCCGATGGTGACGAGTGCAGGTACTTCGCTGAAAAGTAACGCATATCCGATAATGAGGCACAAACACGTTATGGTGGTGAGCAACCGTTGATCTCGTGTTTTTCCAGCCAGAATCGGCACGATAAAGGTAGCGGGTACGCTAACCATTTGCATCAGAGACAACATCCAGCCAGCCGAAGCAGCACTGAAACCCTGATCCGCGAGAATCTCGGGAAGCCAGGTTATCGTTGTATAGAAGATCAACGATTGAATGCCCATGAACAACGTCACAAACCAGGCGAGAGAAGAAGTACGTAAACGTGTAGGTGCGTTCTTGCTCTGGAAAGTGACATAGAGCATCTGTTTGCGCCCTCTCCGTGCCTGCGGAAGCCATAGAAAGACAGCCAGTAGGGATAGCATGGCCCACACTCCTAATGAAGCCCGCCAACCAAGCGAGGAGGCTTCTGCCACGGGTACACTAAGACCGGAGGAGATCGAGGCAAACATATTCATCGAAACGGAATACAGTCCGGTGACAATGCCGACTCGTAACGGGAAATCACGTTTGATCAGACTTGGCAGGAGTACATTGCTAAGGGCAATACCGCATCCTAGAAGCGCTGTTCCCGCATAAAGAGCCAGAACGGAGGGGAGTAAGCGCAAGGTGATTCCGCTGGTAACAATAATGACAGCAAGCAGGAGGGCAGTCTCCAGCCCAAAACGTTTGGCAAGGCGCGGAGCAAAAGGGGAGACAGCTGCAAAAGCAATCAAAGGCAATGACGTTAGTAATCCAGCCATCGTATGTCCGATGCCGGTATCTGAACGAATTAAGTCCACGACGGGACCAGTGGCTGTAATGGGCGACCGCATCGTAGCGGCGATAACAATAATTCCAGTGAGTAACAGCCCGAATTTTTGAGATGTTTGTTCAGACTGTTGTTCCTTCCCGGAAGGGACAAAACGCTGTTGTTGTGTAGGTGAGGACATCATTAATCTCCTGATTCTGAATATATATTTAAAGCAAGTTATTGAACCAACAAAGTACAACTTCAGCTTCTAAGGAAGATGATATGTATGGATTGGTACAATGTTCATTAAGCAAGCATAACATTGTGTGTCATATCGGGCAATGGAGAGTAAAACTTAACAAAGAGTCGGTCTGCTCTTTCTGATCGTTTTAAATTAATATTACTAGTTGGATTAAGTGGTGTGATAGATGATTTTAGTATGATGTAAGTACTTGGCACGCCCTGTCCCTAGCATGACTTGAGTGATTGTGATGGAGCCGGAGTAGAATCGTAATTGGCTCAATATGGACACTTTATTCTAACGATTACGAGAACCCTTATTTGGAAGAACAAGACTTTCTCGAATTCTAACGATCCCTAGGAACGCTATTTAGACAATTTAGGGCGAAAAAACACAAAAAAAGCACGAAATCGATGAAATAAGCCCTCTGGTGACCGTTAGAAAATAAAAACGGTGAAAATGGGAGAAATAAGCTTCATGGTGATCGTTAGAGGTTTTGGTACGATGGCGAGGTGTTGATGTATTTGTTAAATGGTTTAATAGCTTTCAGGAACGGTTTGCTTCCTTGAGTCAGAGCCAGGAGGTAAGGGGTGACGAAGTGAATACCTTAGAAACAAGGCAACCGAACCTAATGCTCCGACGAACCATCTGGGGTTCTCATCCCCAGAACGCAAAAAAGCTTCCCGAAGGAAGCTTCCTTTTTGACGTCCCAGGAGGGATTCGAACCCCCGACCGACGGCTTAGAAGGCCGTTGCTCTATCCTGCTGAGCTACTGAGACATGAAATTTTTCAAGCAAAAATGATTTTATCATAAATAAAAAAATATATCAAATATTTTATTTTAGGCTTGTTTTCATATATGATATTTGGCGGCCGCAACGTTTTTTTCTTTCTAATTAAGGTTATGTTAGAATATCAGAAGAAATCAGAAAATAGATCCGTATTTCCTTGATATATATCTATTCACGGTCGATTCGGGCTGGAGATTCAGGAACAGAGGAGGTGCTCCTATCAAGGAATCCACAACCCCGGAAACCGAGCGCAACAACAAAATTGTGCTGTTTCCAAAAACGCTGGACTATTACCAGATACAGTTGACAGTTATGCTTGAAAATGAACGTTACGGTGAAGCAATGGACTTGCTTCGCTTTTTGTTGCAATGCCAAGGGCAGGAAGAACGTCACTATGACGAGTGGAGGGCGTTGCTGGAGTGGCTGCAGGCTGCTTTCCCTCAATATGAAGAAGCAGAATTGCAGACCATTCGAGAAGAAGAGGAAGACATCAGCGA
This sequence comes from Paenibacillus polysaccharolyticus, assembly GCF_023714295.1. Taxonomy (GTDB): domain Bacteria; phylum Bacillota; class Bacilli; order Paenibacillales; family Paenibacillaceae; genus Paenibacillus; species Paenibacillus polysaccharolyticus_A. Next base: position 51,359 of record NZ_JAMAUN010000007.1, on the reverse strand, counting down.
GGAAGACATGGCAAGGCAACACGCCAAGTCGAAACTTGCTCAGGACGATGGTTACGCGGATAAATTGCTTCGGACAGTAATGGAAGGCCCGCTTTCTGAACAGACGATGCTAGCTCTCGAACAACTGGCATTTTTGGACGTTCCGAAAGTGGATGAAGAGCTGATTGGGTGGCTGCAAACAAAGGTGCTTCATCCACTATTACAGTTCAGAGTGATGCAAACCCTGCGTCGTAGAGGAGTACAAGACATCATTCATTTCACTAGAGGTGACGAAGAAGTAGAGGTTGATATCGCTAACGTTCCACTTAAACCGGAAGAATTTCCGCTTCAGATTGTGCAGATTCTGGAACGGGTGGCAGACCAGACGGAGGTTCATGAACCTACGCTGTTTTATTTTGCCCAGGAACTGTGGATACAATATGTTATGGCGGTTTATGGAACACGGGATTACCAGTCAATGCTCGAGCAAAATGATGCTATGGCGGACATTTGGGCGGCTGCGCTACATATGACGGTTGCAGACAGTCTGGGAGGCTCGCACGATGAGGAAAATACGCGTTCGATGTACGCTGTGACAGGTGCAATGAGGTTTCGACTGGAGCAGGCGTATCGTTCTATGAAACAGTTTGTTTCTGCCGGTTTGGACGGTCATTAAGAGCCGGAAACGTTTACCTTAAACCGTATCAAGGGATTCCCCTTGAAAAAGAATGTAAACTTGTTTATACTAAAATGGTTATTTTGTACGTGATCGCCTACGTGAACATGTGAATTTTGGAGGGGAAAGTATACAATGAAAGCAACTTGGGAAAAGATAGAGAAGAACCTTGGGGTTCTTGAGGTTGAAGTCGGTGCAGAGCGCGTAACAGAAGCACTCGACAAAGCTTTTAATAAAGTAGTGAAACAAGCAAACGTGCCTGGATTCCGTAAAGGTAAAGTGCCACGTCCAATCTTTGAAGCTCGTTTCGGAGTGGAAAGCCTTTATCAAGAAGCAATCGACATTTTGCTTCCAGAAGCTTATACAGAAGCAATCGATCAAACGGATATCTTCCCAGTGGATCGTCCAGACGTAGACATCGAGCAATTCGGTAAAGGACAATCCTTCAAATTTAAAGCGAAAGTAACTGTGAAACCAGAAGTTACCCTGGGTGACTATAAAGGAATCGAAGTTGCTGTAGCTAAAGGTGAAGTAACGGACGCAGAAGTTGCAGAAGAGCTTGAGCGTTTGCAACAGCGTCATGCTGAACTGGTTGTAGTTGACGAAGGTGCTGCGGCGAACGGCGATGTTGCTGTAATCGACTTCGACGGTTCTGTTGATGGTGTACCTTTCGAAGGTGGACAAGCTGAGCGTTATTCCTTGGAACTGGGTTCCAACACATTCATTCCAGGTTTTGAAGAGCAAGTAGTGGGTCTGTCCACTGGCGACTTCAAGGACGTGGAAGTAACTTTCCCAGAGAGCTACCATGCAACTGAGCTGGCTGGCAAACAAGCGGTATTCAAAGTGAAAGTTCATGAAATCAAACGCAAACAACTTCCAGAATTGGATGATGAGTTTGCCAAAGATGTTAGCGAATTTGATACTCTGGAAGAGTACAAAGCCGACCTCAAAACACAACTGGAATCCCGTAAAGCAGACGAGTTCAAAGCTGCACAGGAAAATGCAGTTGTAGAAAAAGTAGCTGAAAACGCTGAAGTGGACATCCCTGCAGCAATGGTTGACAGTGAAGTACAGAACATGATGCGCGATTTCGACAACCGTCTTCGCAGCCAAGGCATGAACCTTGAAATGTTCATGAGCTTCTCCGGTCAGACTCAAGCTGACTTGAGAGCACAAATGCAAGACGATGCTTCGAAACGTGTTCGCAACAACCTGGTGCTTGAAGCAGTAGGCAAAGCGGAAAACATCGAAGTTTCTGACGAAGAAGTGAACCAAGAACTCGAGAAAATGGCTGAATCTTACAAGCGTCCTGCTGATGAGATCCGTGGCATCCTCGAAGGTAACGGTTCCCTGGAAAGCCTTCGTGATGAAGTTAAATTGCGCAAAACAATCGAAGTTCTCGTTGAGAACAGCAAAGTTGTTGAGCCAGTTGAAGCTCCAGCCGAAGAAGCTACTGCAGAAGCTGACAAAAAATAAGACAAGCTGTGTGATTTTGACAGCAATATAAACGATAAGGCACGTGAGTCATTGCGTGCCTTATTTTTAAATTAAAGCATCCATTTTATAGAAAAATGAGTGTTGATATGGGATTCTCATTCGTTTATTTGCAAGGTGCCCATTTTCCGTTGATTTCAAACCTTTGTTCTTGGGTGGAAATAAAAAAACACCAAGACGGCATAGGATGGATGTAATTTGCACATACATAGAAAACATGGTTAAATATGATCAGGCTAAATCGTAAATATCCCTAAGATAACGTGTTTTCTGAAAAATGACATTGTCACAGGAACATGTTAAAATGATTTTGGGTTTGCTTTACAGTCAGCCTATGTCTAATTACATGTAGAAAAGAGGTTGGTCTCATGAGTCTGGTGCCAATGGTTGTTGAACAAACCAATCGAGGCGAGCGTTCTTACGATATATATTCACGTTTGCTGAAGGATCGCATTATTTTTCTGACCAGTGCGATTGATGACGATGTAGCCAATCTTGTCATAGCTCAGCTTTTGTTTTTGGCAGCTGACGATCCTGAAAAGGATATCAGCTTGTATATTAATTCACCTGGTGGTTCTGTTACGGCAGGGATGGGTATATACGATACGATGCAATTTATCAAGCCGGATGTATCGACCATTTGCGTAGGCATGGCAGCAAGCATGGGCTCTTTATTGCTGACCGCGGGCGCTCCAGGCAAAAGATATGCGCTTACGAACAGCGAAGTCATGATTCACCAGCCGCTTGGCGGCGTTCAAGGACAGGCTGCGGACATTAAAATTCACGCAGAATGGATCATTAAAACTCGTCAGAAACTGAATCAAATATATGTTGATCGTACAGGTCAGCCCCTTGATAAAATTGAGCGGGATACAGACCGTGACTTTTTCATGAGTGCGGAAGAAGCAAAAACGTACGGCATTATTGACCAGGTGCTCAGCAGACCGATCAATTCCTAAAGGGGTGGTTTCATGTTTAAATTTAACGATGAGAAAGGGCAACTGAAATGCTCTTTTTGCGGTAAATCTCAGGAGCAAGTTCGCAAGCTGGTCGCTGGACCAGGCGTATACATCTGTGATGAATGTATTGAACTTTGCACCGAAATCGTAGAGGAAGAACTCGGTCATGATGAAGAAGTAGACCTGAAAGATATTCCGAAACCAAAAGAAATCCGTGATATTCTTGATCAATATGTTATTGGTCAGGAACAAGCGAAAAAATCTTTGTCTGTAGCTGTGTACAACCACTACAAACGGATTAATACGCAAAGCAAGATTGAGGACGTAGAACTGTCGAAGAGTAACATTTTGCTGTTAGGACCTACGGGTTCCGGTAAAACGTTGCTTGCACAAACGATGGCGAAAATTCTGAACGTTCCTTTTGCTATTGCGGATGCAACTTCATTGACAGAAGCGGGATACGTGGGTGAGGATGTCGAGAACATTCTGCTTAAATTGATCCAAGCGGCTGACTATGATGTAGAAAAAGCAGAACGCGGCATTATCTATATCGATGAAATTGATAAAGTAGCACGTAAATCGGAGAACCCGTCCATCACTCGTGACGTATCCGGTGAAGGGGTTCAGCAAGCTTTGCTGAAAATTCTTGAAGGTACAGTTGCTTCGGTGCCGCCACAAGGTGGTCGCAAGCATCCACACCAAGAGTTCATTCAGATTGATACGACCAATATCTTGTTCATCTGCGGTGGTGCCTTTGATGGTCTGGAGCAAATGATCAAACGCCGGATCGGTAAAAAAGTGATTGGCTTTAACGCCGCAACGGAGCAAAAAGATCTGAAACCGGGTGAGTACCTCGGTATGGTATTGCCAGAAGATTTGCTGAAATTCGGTTTGATTCCCGAATTCGTAGGTCGTCTGCCAGTAATCTCTACTTTGGAGCCGCTGGATGAGGATACATTGGTACGGATTCTATCCGAACCGAAAAATGCGCTGACGAAGCAGTACCAAAAACTGCTTGAGCTTGACAATGTCAATCTGGTGTTTGAACCGGGTGCATTGCTTGCGATTGCCAAAGAAGCAATCAAGCGTAATACGGGTGCACGTGGTTTACGGGCGATCATCGAAGGTATCATGCTGGAAATTATGTATGAAGTGCCTTCACGTGAAGACGTAACCAGCTGTGTTATTACCGAAGAAGTTGTTGAGAAAAAAGTTGTGCCTGAACTTGGCCAATCAAAGGACGATAAGCAGGAAGAGAGTGCCTAATTGGTGCTACTTCAGCTGAGCTTTGAAATATAGACTTGTCAGTTCTCCACTTGGGCAGAAGGCGTATATATGGTCTTTTGTCAGAGTGGAGCTTTGACGTTGTGGGGAGAGAAATCACTCATGTATTTAAGACAGGACACCCGTCCCGTAAAAGTAGGGAATTTGACCATTGGTGGCAGTAACGAAGTTATTATTCAAAGCATGTGTACAACTAAAACAGCAGATGTCGAAGCGACAGTTGCAGAAATTTTGCGATTGGAAGAAGCCGGATGCCAAGTGGTACGTGTAACGGTGAATAATGAGGAAGCTGCGGCAGCGATTAAGGAAATCAAGAAGCGGATTCACATCCCGCTCGTGGCAGACATTCATTTTAACTACAAGCTTGCCTTGCTTGCTATCGAGAATGGCATTGATAAAGTTCGGATCAATCCAGGTAATATCGGTAAACGTGCTAAAGTCGAAGAGGTTGTCAAAGCATGCAAGGAAAAGGGGATTCCGATTCGAATCGGGGTAAACGCGGGTTCACTAGAGAACCATCTGCTTGAAAAGTACGGCTATCCTACAGCTGATGCTATGGTCGAAAGTGCGTTGTTCCACATTGGCATTTTGGAAGAACTGGATTTCCACGATATCATCGTGTCACTCAAAGCGTCGGATGTACCGATGGCCATTGAAGCTTATACGAAAGCAGCTCAGATTATTCCGTATCCGTTGCACCTTGGCATTACAGAAGCGGGTACATTGTTCTCAGGCACGATCAAAAGTTCCGCGGGCATGGGCGCACTGCTCTCCATGGGGATTGGCTCGACGATGCGTATCTCGCTTAGTGCCGATCCGGTAGAAGAGATTAAAGTTGCGCGTGATCTGCTCAAAACGTTTGGACTCATCTCCAATGCGGCTACACTGATCTCTTGCCCAACTTGCGGGCGTTTGGATATTGATCTCTTCTCCATCGCCAACGAAGTGGAAGAGTATATCTCCAAGCTTAAGGTGCCGATCAAAGTATCTGTACTGGGCTGTGCGGTAAACGGCCCAGGAGAAGCAAAAGAAGCGGATATTGGCATTGCCGGTGCCCGTGGAGAAGGTCTTTTATTCCGTCATGGACAAATGATCCGTAAAGTGCCGGAAGAGATCATGGTAGAGGAATTGAAAAAAGAAATCGACAAAATTGTTGAAGCGTATGAAGAAACAGGGGTTATCCCTGGGCGTTCGCACTAATTTTTTTGTACAAGTGTTCCCAAAAAGAAATGGCTCCTATCATCCAAGCGATAGTGATACGTTTAAATAGTTGTAATGTGAAAGCCTGCCATACGTGGGGGGCTTTTTGCTTGCTCATGAACAAATTATCAAGCACAAATTCGTCTTGTTCCGTTTACGTCTCGTCGAAAAGGCTATACTACCAAGTATTAGCATGATTACAGATGAGAAGAAGGACAGAACAGGAGGATGTTGAGATATGGGTGAGTTTGGCATGGTATTCATGTTGATACAGTTATTTTTTGGCGTGGTGATCGGATTATACTTCTGGAACTTGCTACGAGGCCAGAAAACGAATCGAACTGCTGTTGAGCGTGAATCGCGAAAAGAACTGGAGAAGCTGCGCAAGCTACGTTCGATATCACTGACGAAGCCACTGGCGGAGAAGACACGTCCAGCCACCATTAACGATATTGTTGGGCAAAAAGACGGACTACGTGCACTCAAGGCCGCTTTATGTAGTGCCAATCCGCAACATGTGATTATATATGGCCCGCCGGGAGTAGGGAAAACGGCAGCCGCAAGGGTAGTGCTGGAAGAAGCGAAAAAAAACCCGACTTCTCCCTTCAAAGCCGATGCTAAATTTACGGAGCTGGATGCCACAACGGCTCGTTTTGATGAGCGAGGTATTGCGGACCCACTCATTGGTTCCGTTCATGATCCGATCTATCAGGGAGCAGGAGCTATGGGCGTCGCGGGAATCCCTCAACCGAAGCCGGGTGCTGTGACCAAGGCACATGGTGGTATGCTTTTTATTGATGAAATTGGAGAATTACATTCCATTCAGATGAATAAACTGCTCAAAGTGCTGGAAGACCGTAAGGTCTTTTTGGAAAGTGCGTACTATAACTCCGAAGACACGCATACTCCTGCTTATATCCATGATATTTTTCAGAATGGGTTGCCTGCTGATTTTCGTCTGGTTGGAGCGACGACACGTTCCCCGCATGAGCTCCCTCCTGCCTTACGATCACGGTGTATGGAGGTCTATTTCCGTCCATTGTTACCAGAGGAGATTGGAAGGATTGCGGAAGATGCTGTACAGAAAATCGGGTTCAGTCCTTGTCCGGATGCCGTAGATGTGGTCAAGCGATATGCGACCAATGGGCGTGAAGCGGTCAATATCATTCAGCTAGCCGCTGGACTTGCACTCACTGAAAAGCGTGAGACACTTCAGGCTTCTGATGTCGAGTGGGTTGCCGGGAGCAGTCAGATCCAGCCAAGGCCGGATCGTAAGGTGCCTTCACAGCCGCAGGTCGGGTTTGTCAATGGGCTCGCTGTTTACGGACCGAATATGGGTACCATCTTGGAGATTGAGGTGTCAGCGGTTCCTGCACCGAAAGACCAGGGCCGCATCAATATCACAGGCGTCGTGGATGAGGAAGAGATTGGAGGCGGTTCCCGTACACTTCGGCGGAAAAGTATGGCTAAAGGTTCGGTTGAAAATGTGTTAACCGTCTTGAAAGCGATGGGCATCCGCACGAGTGATTATGATTTACATGTGAATTTCCCGGGAGGTACGCCGATTGATGGTCCATCGGCCGGAATTGCCATGGCTACAGCAATCGCTTCAGCCATTCAAGGACGCCCTGTAGACCACGAGATTGCTATGACAGGCGAGATTAGTATCCATGGCCGCGTTAAACCGATTGGCGGTGTACTGGCGAAGGTGGAGGCGGCTTTCCAGGCTGGGGCGAAGACGGTCATTATACCGGCGGAGAATTGGCAGTCCATTTTTGACAATCTGGATGGCTTGCGGGTGATCCCAGTAGATACGGTTCAGGATGTATTCCGTGAAGTCTTTGGTTGGGAACCGGGAGCGCAACAAGTGGAACAGCAGGTAGTTGCAGAAGAGACGGCATTACCTAAACCGGAGATCTTTCCTCCGGCATCCGCCTCCTTTTTAAGGGCAGAGTCACCTCGTCCAGGGCGAGTTACAGATTCGGGAAGCTGCTAAGCGCTTCCCTTCATTGGTTTTTTATGTGAACATTTGATAGAATAATGAATGACTACAACCTGAGAGCCATTGGAGGTGCGAAAGCGATGGGACCGAGCAAATCGAAAGGTCGTCGTTTTCCTTTACTGCCTTTAAGAGGACTTCTCGTCTACCCGAGTATGGTGCTGCATCTCGATGTGGGCCGGGAGAAATCGGTCAAGGCTTTAGAAAAAGCGATGGTAGAAGAACATTTGATTCTCCTATGTTCCCAAGCCGAGGTAAATATTGAGGAACCTACACGAGAGGATATTTTCCGCATTGGAACCGTAGCTAAGGTAAGACAGATGTTAAAGCTACCCAACGGAACGATCCGAGTACTTGTGGAAGGCTTGGAACGGGCTGAAATTATTGAATATACGGACAACGAAGAATACTACGAGGTGCTGGCGCTAGAACTGCCTGAGGAAGAGAACGCTCATCCCGAGACAGATGCCCTCATGCGTACCGTTCTGAACCAGTTCGAGAATTATATCAATCTGTCCAAAAAAGTAACCCCCGAGACACTCGCTGCCGTATCAGACATTGAAGAACCGGGGCGTCTTGCGGACGTTATTACAAGCCATTTGTCTCTGAAAATCAAGGACAAACAGGAAATTCTGGAGACCATCGACGTTCGGGAACGTCTGGAGAAACTGCTGGACATCCTGAATAATGAGCGTGAAGTGCTGGAGCTTGAACGCAAGATCAGCCAACGTGTAAAGAAACAGATGGAGAAAACCCAGAAAGAATACTATTTGCGTGAGCAGATGAAGGCGATTCAGAAGGAACTCGGTGAAAAAGAGGGCCGTGCGGGCGAAGTGGAAGAACTTCGTAATCAGATGGAAAGTCTGGGCCTGCCGGACAAGGTGAAGGAGAAGGTCGAGAAGGAAATTGATCGACTGGAGAAAATGCCTGCAAGTTCTGCCGAGGGTGGTGTCATCCGCAACTATGTGGATTGGCTACTTGCGTTACCTTGGAGCCAGGTGACGGATGATGATCTGGATATCCAGAAGGCCGAAGATGTGCTAAACGCCGACCATTACGGTCTGGAGAAACCCAAGGAACGTGTATTGGAGTATCTGGCCGTGCAGAAACTTGTCAAAAAACTCAAAGGTCCGATCCTTTGCCTAGTTGGCCCTCCAGGGGTAGGTAAAACTTCTCTGGCCCGTTCAATCGCAAGATCACTCGGTCGGGAATTTGTGCGTATCTCCCTCGGTGGCGTGCGGGATGAAGCAGAGATTCGTGGACACCGCCGTACCTACGTAGGTGCGATGCCTGGACGTATTATTCAGGGGATGAAAACAGCAGGATCACTTAACCCGGTATTTTTGCTGGATGAGATCGACAAAATGGCTTCAGACTTCCGTGGAGACCCTTCGTCTGCATTGCTGGAGGTGTTGGATCCGGAGCAGAACAATACGTTTAGTGATCACTTTGTGGAGTTGCCTTTTGACTTATCTAACGTTATGTTCATAACTACTGCGAACACGGTGCACAACATTCCGCGTCCATTATTGGATCGTATGGAAATGCTGAATATTCCGGGTTACACCGAGCTGGAGAAGTTGCAAATCTCCAAAAGCTATTTGTTGCCCAAACAGAAGAAGGATCACGGTCTCGAAGAAGACCAACTGGAAGTGCCAGAGGATAGCTTGCTAAAAGTCATTCGTGAGTATACGCGTGAATCGGGTGTGAGAAATCTGGAACAGCAAATGGCATCACTTTGCCGGAAGGCGGCTAAAAATATCGTATCCGGTGTAGAGGGTCAGATTGTGATCTTGCCGGATGATGTTAAGGACTATCTCGGTCCGGGCAAATTCCGCTATGGCATGGCTGAGCTGGAAGATCAGATTGGTACGGTAACCGGGCTTGCATGGACTGAGGTGGGCGGAGACACGCTTGTGATCGAAGTAACCGTGGTGCCGGGAACAGGCAAGCTGACGCTTACGGGTAAGCTCGGAGACGTTATGAAAGAATCTGCTCAGGCAGCTTTCAGTTATACACGTTCGAAAGCAGCACAGCTCGGCATTGCGTCTGATTTCCATGAGAAGAACGACATTCACATCCACGTACCAGAAGGTGCCATCCCTAAAGACGGCCCATCAGCCGGTATTACGATGGCAACAGCCTTGATCTCAGCTCTGACGAATAAACATGTGTCGAAAGACATTGCTATGACAGGTGAAATTACATTACGCGGACGGGTGTTGCCGATTGGCGGCTTGAAAGAAAAGTCACTTGCAGCCCACCGTGCGGGTTACAAAAAAATATTGTTACCAAAGGATAACGAAAGAGATCTGCGCGACATTCCGGATAGCATCAAGGAAGATGTGGAATTTGTGCCCGTAGCTCATATGGATCAGGTGTTGCAGCATGCTCTTGTGGAACAGGCAGGCATTCATCTGTAACCGACACTTATCCGCAAAGATTAAATGGAGAGTAGACCGTTCGGCGGGGGCTTCGGCGTCCGCTTGAACGGTTTTTTTCGTGATAATCTGATGTTTTTCGAGTACAAAAGTTGTTTTTTTGGGTACAGGAGAGGTTTTTTTTGATATGATAGAAGGAATGATGGCATAATACGGGATGAAAATGTGGAAATGTTATGCTTGCAAGACAGGAGTTCAAGAGAGGAAAGATGCAATTTGAAAGTCAATCAATCTGAATTTATAATTAGTGCCGTTCGGCCTGAACAATATCCAGATGACGGTCTGCCGGAGATTGCCCTGGCGGGGCGCTCCAATGTGGGCAAGTCATCACTGATCAACCGTTTGATCAATCGTAAAAATCTGGCGCGTACAAGTTCAACTCCGGGTAAAACCCAGCAACTGAACTATTATAAGATCAATCAGGATCTGTATTTCGTCGATTTTCCGGGTTACGGGTACGCCAAAGTATCCAAAGAGCAACGTTTTGCCTGGGGTAAAATGATGGAAAAGTACTTGCTACAACGGGATGAATTGAAGCTTGTCATGCAGATGGTGGACATGAGACATGAGCCATCCAAGGATGACAAAATGATGAATGAATGGCTACGCCATCATGGTCTGCCGCTGGTCGTTGTGGCTACGAAAATGGACAAGATTCCCAAGACACGCAGAGCCAAGCACATTAAAGTCATCAAGGAAGCACTCGGTCTTCGATCAGGCGACTTGTTTGTCCCTTTTTCATCCGAGGAAGGTCTGGGCAAGGAAGAACTGTGGGATATTATTACCCGCCACGCCCGCGTAGACAAGTACGCACCAGTTGAAGAAGAGACGGATCACGAGGCTGGAGAAACTGTTCAAACAGCTGGGGATGACAATTACTAACCTATAATATTTGAAAAACACATCATGTATCCCGCACCTAGATAGTCATGGAATGATTCCATGACTATTTGTTATAAGCAGTCTTGAACAGGTTTGCAGAAATCTCAGTTTTCTCAAATATTCACTATTCGTTCCATATAACGAATAAGGGTGTACATTCGTGAGACACTACAATATATCACAATGCATATGATAATCATCATGTTGATTTCATAAACATTTCATAAAAATGGGCGAGTGATGGACTTGATGTGTGATATAATTAACTATGTCAATCTGAACTGGATAGAGATATACAGTAAGCACTTTGATTGGAAATTTATTAGGCAGGTGAACTTGCAATGCACATCGTTGTTGTTGGTTTGAATTATCGCACGGCGCCTGTAGAGGTCAGAGAACGATTCACATTTGCAGAAAAGGACTTGTCTGAAGCGCTGCAGCAGCTCAAGCTGACCAAGAGTGTATTGGAAGGTGTAATCGTAGCCACTTGTAATCGTACGGAATTGTACGTTGTGGTTGACCGTCTTCACATGTGCGGTTATTTTATTCGAACATTCATGGAGCAATGGTTTAACGTTCCGCGGGAAGAATTTACGCAACACTTATATATATATGAGGATGATCAAGCCATGCGCCATCTGTTCCGGGTCATTTGCGGACTGGATTCGATGGTCATTGGAGAGACTCAGATTCTCGGCCAAGTGAAACAGGCTTTTTTCAAAGCACAGGAAGAGAAAACTACCGGAACTTGGTTTAACCAATTGTTTAAACAGGCGGTTACCTTGGGCAAGCGGGCACATTCGGAAACTTCCATCGGGGAGAGTGCCGTTTCTGTCAGCTATGCTGCGGTTGAACTGGGCAAGCGGATTTTTGGTATGTTTACAGACAAAAAGGTACTTATTTTGGGTGCCGGCAAAATGAGTGAACTTACCGTAAAACATCTGTATGCCAACGGTGCATCCGAAGTTATCGTGGCAAACCGGACGCTCGCCAGAGCCGAGGAACTTGCCAGCAAATTCCGGGGAACGCCGTGTACGATGGAGCAGGCACTCACGAGACTGGGTGAAGTAGACATCGTCATCAGCTCTACAGGAGCAGAACGTTATATTCTCGATGCAGGTATTGTCCGGGAGAGCATGAAGCGCCGGCAAGCACGTCCGCTGTTCCTGATTGATATTGCCGTACCACGCGATATTGATCCGGCAATTGGCGAAATCTCTAACGTATTTCTCTACGATATTGATGATCTGGAAGGCATTGTGGAGAGCAATCTGGAGATGCGTAAGGTCGAAGCTGCGAAGATTGAGAGAATGATTGAACTGGAGATGGAAGATTATTACCAGTGGCTCAGAACACTTGGCGTTCGCCCAGTTATTCGGGCGTTGCAAGAGAAAGGCGTATCCATTCATGAAGAAACAATGGATAGTCTGTTCAACAAGCTTCCGGAGCTGGATGAGCATCAGCGTAAAGTCATTCGTCGTTTGACCAAAAGCATTGTCAACCAAATGACAACCGATCCGATTAATCGGATTAAGGAAATGGCAGGTACGAAGCAAGGTGATGAAGCACTGCGCATGTTTACGCAGATTTTCGCGCTGGAGGATGCAGTGGAAGTGGCTGCAGAAAAAGTGAATCAGAGCGATGCAACAGCTCTGGGCAAACCAGCGATTCACCTGAACGAAAACCGGCAAGACCCCGTGCCGGCTTATGTCCCGGCAGGCGTATAAGGCAGGTGGGCAACTTGACCCTTGCTGAACAAGTCTATGAAGCTTTAATTTATATGTATGCCCTGAGCCTACTGTTCTATTTCTCGGACTGCATTCGACGCAATGCGGGGGCGAAGCGGACAGGCACAGGGTTTCTTGTTGTTGTTTGGGGACTGCAAGTGACCCATGTTATCATGCGAATGTGGGCTGAAGGTCACTTCCCGATCTATACTACATTTGATTTTTTGTTTATTTTTTCGTTCAGCATTGTGCTGATGTCATTGATTATGACCCGGGTTCAACGCTCAGAGTTTGTTATCCTGCTACTCAATATCGTTGGATTCTCGGTAACGGTTTTGAACCGGCTATGGTTTACAGCGGGCGAGATATCATTGCACAACTGGCAGACGGTTCACGGTTTGTTAATTATGCATATTACACTGGCTAATCTGGGCTTTGCAGCTCTAACGGTTGCTTCGGTGTTTGCACTGTTGTACCTGTTCTTACATCATAAGTTGAAAAACAAAAAATGGAATGATACGGTACGGCGTTTACCCAGCCTGGAGGTCATTGGAAAATATATGGATGGGGCCACCTTGATTGGTACTCCGCTTCTGGGAGTATCGGTTGTACTGGCTGTACTGTCCATCGTTGCGGAACGACGGTGGCATCTGTTGCTCGATCTGAAGGTGATTGCGACGGGGCTCGCGATTGCCATCTATGTTGGTTATTTTATAGTTAAAAAAAGAAAGCAATTTTCGATGATGATTATGTCGAGATGGACATTGATTGGATATGCGCTTGTCATCATCAGCTTTTTATCCAATGCGTATTCGGCGTTTCATCGCTGGACGGGAGAGTGAGGACATGGAACATTACACGCCGATTTATGTGAATACTTCAGACAAATCTGTTCTCGTGATCGGTGGAGGACGTGTTGCTGAGCGTAAAGTAAGAGGGTTGTTGCAGACTGAGGCCCGAATTACGGTCGTCAGTCCTCTGCTCACGCCCACTCTCGAACAATTGCATCAGGAATCCCGAATCGAGTGGATAGCCCGGTCCTACCGCAATGGAGATTTGCGGGGGGCCTTTCTCGTATATGCAGCAACGGACGACCTGCAAGTTAACGATGCAGTAGTTCAAGAAGCTGAAGCTGGGGCAATACTGGTGAACGATGCGATGTCTTCCGGTAATAGCAGTTTTATTACGCCGAGTGTGGTGAGGCGAGGTCGGTTAAGCATTGCCATCTCGACTGCCGGTGCAGGACCTGCGGCGGCGGCCGAGATTCGTGCTTTGCTTGAACAACAGTTTGGAGATGAATACGAGACGTATCTTGATTTTTTACATCAGATGAGAATGGAGATCAAATCTCGCGGCTTGCCTCCAGCTGTAAGAAGTACGCTGCTGCGCCGTTTAACGGAAATGGACATTTTGGATATGATCCGCACGGGTCAGTTTCAGTGGTGGAGCGAAGAAAAAATCGGGAACTGGATATCCCGTAATCAGGAGGAAATGTAGATATGCGTACAATTAAAGTGGGCAGCAGACAAAGTGCCCTGGCATTAACCCAGACCGGATATGTGATTCAAGATTTACGTGATATTTGTGAGCGGGAAGGTTTAGCTTTTGATTTTGAGGTACATAAGATCGTGACAAAGGGAGATCTCATTCTGGATGTAACCTTATCCAAAGTGGGTGGTAAAGGCTTGTTTGTTAAAGAGATTGAACAGGCGATGCTTGATCACACCATCGATATGGCCGTGCACAGTATGAAGGACATGCCTTCCGAGCTTCCTGAAGGACTTGTTAACGGTGCCGTTCCCCGCCGAGCTGATCCTCGGGATGCGTTAGTCTCTCGCGGCGGGCTTACGCTGGATCGACTGCCAGAGGGTGCACGGGTTGGAACAAGCAGTCTGCGGAGATCAAGTCAGTTGAAGGCGTACCGACCTGATCTTCAGCTGGAATCGATCCGTGGCAATATCGACTCACGTCTGCGGAAGCTCGAAACCGAAGGTCTGGACGCCATTATTTTGGCAGCAGCAGGCTTGTATCGGATGGGCTGGGAGGATCGAATTACCGAATATTTGTCTGAGGAAGCCTGCCTTCCGGCTGTGGGCCAAGGTGCTCTTGGCATTGAGTGCCGTGTGGATGACGAGGAGCTACTACATTTGCTCACCCTCTATAACGATCCAGCAACAGCTGCGCCGGTCATGGCAGAGCGTCGTTTCCTGAGTGTGTTAAACGGAGGGTGTCAGGTGCCGATCGGGGCACATGCGGTGTGGGTGCCGGAAGATGATTCCCTGAACAGTGAAAACAAGTTACAATTAACGGGAATGGTTGGGATGCCGGATGGCAGACTGATTTTAAAGGAAACATTGAGCGGTAAAGATCCGGTTCGCCTGGGAGAAGAAGTGGCTTGGAGATTAATTGATCGTGGGGCTGAACAGATACTGGCAGAAGTTAGGGGATGAAGGCATGGCGGGGAAAGTCTTTTTGGTAGGTGCGGGTCCTGGGGATGCAAGGCTGATTACGGTAAAAGGTTGGGAAAGCATAGGCAAGGCTGACGCCGTGGTTTACGATCGGCTCGCGAGTCCGCGATTGTTGAAACTGATGAAACCCGGTGCAGTCAAAATTTATGTGGGGAAACGACCGGATCGACATACGATGAAACAGGAAGAGATTAATCAGCTGCTTGTGGACTTGGCGCTTGAAGGCAAAGTGGTTGTACGTTTGAAAGGCGGAGACCCGACCATATTCGGACGGGTAGGGGAAGAAGCGGAGTTGCTGCACAAAAACGGCATTCCGTTTGAGATCGTACCTGGAGTAACCGCAGCAATCAGTGTACCTGCTTATGCGGGTATTCCGGTGACGCACCGGGATTATGCTTCCTCTATTTCGATCATTACCGGACATGAAAGTCCAGACAAGCTGGATCGCAGTATTCAATGGGATAAAGTAACCAACGCTACGGGCACACTGGTGTTTATGATGGGGGTTGCCAAGATCGGCTATATTAGCGAACAGCTCATTCGTCATGGCCGTCCGGCCAGCACACCTGTGGCGCTTGTACGTTGGGGAACTCGGGCAGAACAGGATACCATCACGGGTACGCTGGAAGATATCGAAGCCAAAGTCATTGCGGCGAATTTTCAGCCACCAGCTGTCATCGTTGTTGGAGATGTGGTCAACCAGCGGGAGCAATTGAAATGGGCAGAGGTGCTGCCGCTGTTCGGCAAACGAATTCTGGTTACCCGTGCCCGCAGTCAGGCGAGTGAACTGGTGAATCGTATTGAAGAACTCGGCGGTGAGCCCTATGAGTTCCCAGTCATTGAGACGGTTATGCCGTCCAGCGAATCTTCCAAACAAAGTGTCAAAGATGCGCTGCATGCGTTAAATACGTTTGATTGGGTCTTTTTCACAAGTGTCAATGGGGTGGAGTTTTTCTTCCGTCATCTGGAAAACGAAGGTAAGGACATTCGCTCGCTTCATCAGGCAAGAATTGCAGCAGTAGGACCATCTACGGCAGAGGCACTTCGCAAGCACGGTATTGCACCCGAAGTTGTCAAAGGGCCTTTTCAGGCAGAAGGCATGCTCGAAGCTTTTGAAAGTGAGTTGAAGGCAGGCCAGAATGTGCTGATTCCACACGGCGATCTCGCACGGTCGTGGTTGCCGGAGCAATTGTCAGAACGCGGACTTCACGTTACCGAGGCGATCATCTATGACACCATTCTTGCAGGTGAGGATGATGACGAATTACTTAAGCTTCTTGAAGAGGGCGGTATTCATGCAGTGACCTTTACAAGCTCATCCACCGTGAAAAACTTCATGAAGATGCTGAAACGAATGGGTGTGGAAGATCCGTTGCCGTTGCTGGAGGGAGTAGAGGTTGCTTGTATTGGTCCGGTTACCGCGAAGACTGCGGAGGCTGCTGGACTGGAGGTTACTCTTATGGCGAAAGAAGCCACAATGACTAGCCTGGTCGATGTTTTGTGTGAGTGGAAACGTGCTGGCAGTGTCGGTATTGTCAACAATTAGGGTGGATTAGCTTCGGCTGAACATATGAAGCGTGCTGAATTCGAGAAGAACCAGCGCGCTTCCCTTTTTACAAAATGGAATTTTAGGAGGTATAGGTTAAATGGGTTTTCCAATCGTACGTCATCGCCGTTTACGTCAATCGGCAGGCATTCGCAATATGGTGAGAGAGACACACTTGACTGTGGATGATTTTATTCAACCGATCTATGTCACATACGGTGAAAATGTAAAATCCGAGATCAAATCGATGCCGGGTGTATTCCGTTTCTCGCTGGATCGTCTGCAAGAAGAAGTCAAAGAAATCGCAGAGCTTGGCATTCCGGCTGTACTGCTGTTCGGGATTCCGGAAACAAAAGACAGTGTAGGTTCATCCGGTTTTGCAGACGATGGCATTGTGCAGGAAGCGACGAGATTGATCAAATCCTGGTATCCCGAATTGCTGGTGATTGCAGACACTTGTCTATGTGAATTCACCGATCATGGTCACTGCGGCATGGTGCATACTACGGAGATTGATGGACATATCTGCGGTGATGTTCTGAATGACGAGTCGTTGGAGTTGCTGGTGCAAACGGCCGTATCGCAAGCGAAGGCTGGCGCAGATATTATTGCACCTTCGAATATGATGGACGGTTTTGTACAAGCGATTCGTGCAGGGCTGGATGAGAATGGTTTTAACCATATTCCGATTATGTCTTATTCCGTCAAATACGCTTCGGCATTTTATGGTCCTTTCCGTGAAGCAGCAGATTCCACACCGCAATTCGGAGACCGGAAATCCTATCAGATGGACCCGGCGAATGCTCGAGAAGCGTTGCGCGAAGCGGAAACGGATGTGCTTGAGGGAGCGGACATGCTGATGGTGAAACCATCACTATCCTATCTCGATATTATGCGTACCATCAAGGATCAGTTTGATCTTCCGCTCGTGGCGTACAATGTGAGCGGGGAGTATGCAATGGTCAAGGCAGCCGCAATTCAAGGATGGATTGATGAGCAAAAAGTAGCCATGGAGATCTTGCTCAGCATGAAACGTGCCGGGGCAGATATGATTATTACGTATTACGCCAAAGATGCATCAAGGTGGCTGACTGAGAAGTAAACCAATGACTACCAACGAGTAACCATATATGTTGTTTATCTATGCCAATAAAACCTATAGACCTTGCTTTTTTAGAGAGTGGTGCGGCAGACTATATAAGTTGAACAGATCATTTACACTGAAACGGAGAGGACAGAAAAAACCTGTAAAAGCGGAGCTGAAAGCTTTCTGAAAGAAAGCTACTTCGGAAGCATTGGCTCAGTCTTTATCACCGGATTTTCCCCTTATGAAAAATAGAATCAAAAAATCTGGGGATAACCGCTACTCTCCAGGTTATTCTGTCATCGGAGTGTCTGTCTAAACATCTTTAGTTCAACTTATCTAGTCATTAAATGCATCAGTCTCTCTGCAAGCGAGGCCTTTACATTAAGGAGGATGTTCATGACTGCACAACAAGGCAATCGTCGCAATGATGAGCGCTCACGTAGCGCATTTGAGGAAGCCAAGCAGTACATACCTGGAGGGGTGAACAGCCCGGTTCGGGCGTTCAAATCCGTCGGACTCACGCCGATCTATGCCGAGCGAGGCGAGGGCTCCAAAATTTACGATATTGATGGCAATGTGTTCATTGACTACGTAGGTTCATGGGGTCCGCTGATTATGGGACATGCTCATCCTGAAGTTGTGGAAGCACTCCGGGAGACAGCCCTTAAAGGCACAAGCTTTGGTGCACCAACCCTGCTTGAGACAGAGATGGCAAAGCTGGTGTGTGAGCGTGTGCCTTCCATCGATATCGTGCGCATGGTGAATTCCGGAACGGAAGCAACCATGAGTGCTATTCGATTGGCACGTGGGGCAACCGGACGCAGTAAAATTTTGAAGTTTGAAGGCTCCTACCATGGTCATGCAGACAGTTTGCTGATCAAAGCTGGATCAGGAGTAGCCACCCTGGGACTGCCGGACAGTCCTGGAGTGCCTGAAGGTGTGGCCGTAAATACAATTACGGTTCCTTACAATGATTTGCAGTCCGTGCGTCTTGCCTTTGAACGATTTGGAGAAGAAATAGCGGGTGTAATCGTGGAGCCAGTTGCCGGGAATATGGGTGTCGTACCTCCCGCTACTGGTTTTCTGGAAGGATTGCGTAGTGTGACTACGGAGTATGGAAGCCTGCTCATCTTTGATGAAGTGATGACGGGGTTCCGTGTAGGACTTCACTGTGCACAAGGTCGTTTTGGCGTTACACCGGATTTAACGTGCCTAGGTAAAGTCATCGGCGGCGGATTACCTGTAGGAGCATATGGCGGTCGCCGGGATCTGATGGAACAGATTGCGCCGACAGGGCCAATCTATCAAGCTGGTACGCTAAGTGGTAATCCGCTGGCTATGGCTGCAGGTTATACGACGCTGAAACTTTTGACACCGGAAGTTTATGATCGTCTGGAGATGTTGTCTGCACGTTTGCAGGCTGGATTCGAGAAAAATGCAGCAGAAGCAGGTGTGGCGGTAACAATTAACCGTGTCGGTTCAATGGTGTGCCCATTCTTCAGTGCTGTACCGGTAACGAATTATGATATTGCCAAAGAAAGCAACCTGGATCAGTTCCGCCGTTATTTTGCAGCGATGATTGATCAAGGCGTTAGCGTGGCGCCGTCCCAGTATGAAGGGATGTTTGTGTCCGGTGTGCATACGGAGCAGGATATCGAGGATACCATTGAGGCCAACCGTAAGGCTTTGCAGTCGCTATGAGTATAAAAAGCTGGAAACGTCGCGGTCAATGGCTTGAGCTGATGCCAGGCAAGGCGGTGACTGGAAAAGAGGACAGACAAGCTGCTGCTGAACAGTGGCTCCTGTCTGAACTCAAGTTCCCGGAGAAGTTGCTGCGTCAGCTCAAGGCAACCCAGGGAGTACAGCTAGCAGGGGACCGGCTTCGGCTGGCCCTTTTTGCTGTGCAACCGCTGGGTGTGGAGACACGCTGGGCTGATCTGGATGTATTGTATGAGGATGATTTCTGTCTCGTCGTGCACAAACCGGCCGGTATGAAGCTTCATCCGGATGGAAGTCGTGAAGAACAGGTCGTTACGCTGGATCATGCGGTAGCTTCGTATTATGAGATCAATGGGATCGAGACCAGTGTACGTCATGTTCATCGTCTGGATGAAGATACGACCGGACCTGTTTTATATGCCAAAAATGCATTTTCGCTCGCCAAACTGGATGAAGCGATGCGTCTCAAAGCGATTGATCGTCAGTATGTTGCTATCACAGGCGGACAAGTACCCAGTGATCTCCGCAAGATTGATGCGCCGATTGGTAAGGACAGACATCACAAGCAACGCAGACGTGTCTCCGAAGGAGGCCAGGATGCAATTACTCATGTGGACATCGTGCATGCATGGGAGAGGGCAACGCTGGTACGTCTGAAGCTGGAAACGGGGCGTACACATCAGATTCGCGTGCATCTCAGCTATGCCGGCTACCCTCTTGTCGGTGACAAACTGTATGGGGGCCGTTCGGACATCATAGGCAGGCAAGCATTACATGGCGAGGTGCTGAGATTTAACCATCCTTTAACCGGAGCCTTAATTGAAGTACAAGACCCGTGGCCAGCGGATTTTGAACAATTGGCAACGAGGGAGAGTCATAGCGTAGAAAGGACAGACCTGATCTAGTGGGTCTGTTTTTTGTTTTCGGCTTCCTAAGGTGCTTAAAAAGTGTTGTGACTATATAAGATAGCTATATTTTTTACACAGAAACGGAGAGGACAGAAAAAAACCTGGAAAAGCGGAGCGCTCGCCTGAAAGCTTTCTGAAAGAAAGCTACATCGGAAGCCTACGCTTATCGCCGGATTTTTCCTTTTGGAAAAGCGAATTCAAAAAATCTGGAGATAACCGCTACTCTCCAGGTTTTTCTGTCATCGGAGTGGACTGTGTAAACTCTTAGTTCAACATATACAGAACGGGCTTTTTCAACAAAGGTGGCATGCCCACCCTAGTTCAGGCATATAGATGGGTAACGAAGGATTGGACCATGGATCAGTCCCATGAGAAGGATCATGGTGAACATATGCCGAAAGGAGGACGCCACCTTTGTTGAATCAACCATATGGTTTGCGGTTCGATATTTATGAGCGCGTTCATTTGTCTGAGGGAGTGCCTGCCATTGAGGAACTGGAGGAAATTGAACTCTATCCGCGTATTCAGGTGATTGGACAGGACGACCATGCCACCTTGAGGGGGCATCTGTTACTTACAGGAACGTACCGGGGGGAAAGCGAGGATTCGGAGGAGTTAAAGCATTTTATTCCTGTCGAAATTACCGTGCCCTTAAACCGCGTCAGATCCATTGATGATATTTCAATCGAGATTGAAAATTTTGATGTAGACCTGTTATCCAGCCGGAGTCTGAATATTACAGGTGTACTGTCCCTGCGTGGTATCGAAGGTTTCCCGGCAGAAGAGCCACAAGTGTGGTCGGCAGACGAATTCACGGTTGTTCATTCCCCCGAGACTCAGTCTGACAGCAGGGAGAGCGAATTGGGTCAGACAAAGCAGTTCGAGATATCGGAACAAGCCGAGTTGCATAACGAAGAGCAAGAGCTGGCGGACACGGCCGAGCTTGTTGCATATGGTTCACCAGAATCTGCTGATTTGTCTCCAAGAAGTGAACAGCAATCAGGGTATGAAGAACTATCGCAAGCTTACTGGAACCAGTCATCCACCGAGCCGTTAACATCTGATGTTGCCTCAACCGATGAATGGAATGAAAATAGATTGCCTGATTCGGATGCGGATATTGTACCATCACAGGCATCACATGAAATGCATGAAGTCCCTTCTCCAATCTCGTCATTCATGGCTGAAACGGCTGACAGATTAGCCTCTTATCCTGAAGCGGAGCCATTGCTTCCGATAGAGGACGAAAACTCGGCATGGTCCGAACCTTCGGTTAATCATGTATCCGAAAATTCAGGACCATGGAACTCAGAAGCTTCTGAGCAAACGCGTTCTGAAGCAGCCTGGAAACCACTTGAAGAGACCACGCCTGAAGTATGGCACTTTGAAGAAGCGCGGTCAGGTGGTTCGAAAGGAGAGCAGTTCATTTCAAATGCTTCGGCGCAGCCGCAGACCGAGAACTGGCAAGAAGTATTTGCTGTATCTGAAACGGATCAGCCCGAAGAAGATCGGCCTTCACTTGAAGTGGCAGAGGAAGCCTCTCTTTTACAGAATGAGGAATTCCTCCCTGAGGCAATAGCTGAGGCGGAAGACAAGCCAGAGCTTAAGGTTGCTTTTGGTAGCAAGAAAGAATCGTCACGAAGAGAAGAAGAAGGCGTGGGCATTTCTTCTCTGTTATCATCCGGCCGGGCAGTCCGTGGAGTTGAGGGTGAACGCAGTGAGGAGGTTTCAGATGGAGTTGTTTCGGAAGAGGATCGTCAGGCAGAAGATGTAGAATGGAAAAATCTGTTCCTGGGTACGATTGTGGATCAGACGCCTTTCCGCAAAGTCAAACTGTGCATCGTACAGCGCGAAGAAACACTGGATGCCATTGCAGATAGATATCAGCTTAGCACCAGAGAGCTTCAGTTATATAATCGATTGACTGAACAGGTTGTTGAAGAAGGACAGATTCTATATATTCCTTAGTCAATGATTACAGGATACCGTATCCTATTGAAACAGCCCGTAATTCCTTATAGGGATTGCGGGTTTTACTTGTTTTTCAATATTCCGGTTGTCTAATAACCTCGTTCCGCTGTTGTCAGGTTGACTATCACGCATGAGCAAGGTATGATGTGTTTAGGATTTTTGATTAATGACGTAGATCGGGAGTAGTAGACAGTATGACCTTTCAGAGAGTGGGATCGAATGCGCTGTGAGATTCCGCAGGAACCAACTGATCGAAGTCGCCCGGGAGTTGCCTGTTTGAGTACTGGAGGTGAATGTATTACATTCATTAGCCTCGGAGGTAGGATAGGCCGGTCGCAGCCGTTATCTGCTTGAAGTGTCACGCCGTCAGATTCAGAGCATGAACCATGATGTCTGTTATCAGCGTGAAACAAAGGTGGTACCGCGAAAGCTAACCTTTCGTCCTTTGATGGATGAAAGGTTTTTTGTTTTTTTTAGAGATGAAGATGACGTAACGGAGGAATGACACATGTCTGAACAAAAAAAAGCAACAACTGAAATGCCGACGACTTACGATCCGAAGGCGGCAGAAGATAAATGGTACTCCATCTGGACGGAGCGCGGGTATTTCCAAGCGGGTAAACGCATGGATGCCGAGCCATATACCATTGTAATTCCACCACCGAACGTAACAGGTATGCTTCACATTGGTCATGCACTTGACTTTACCCTGCAAGATATCCTTATTCGTACAAAACGGATGCAGGGTTATGATGCACTTTGGCTACCGGGTTCTGACCACGCAGGGATTGCGACTCAGACGAAAGTGGAACAGAAGCTGCGTGAAGATGGATTGACGCGTTATGATCTGGGACGTGAGAAATTTCTGGAGAAAGTCTGGGATTGGAAGGACCAGTACGCTACAACCATTCGTCAGCAATGGGGCAAAATGGGACTGTCTCTGGACTACTCCCGTGAACGTTTTACGCTGGATGAAGGTCTGTCCAAAGCGGTGCGCAAAGTATTTGTACAGTTATATGAGAAAGGTCTTATTTATCGCGGTAAACGCATCATTAACTGGGATCCGGTGAATCGTACGGCGCTCTCGGATATTGAGGTTGAATATAAGGAAGTTCAGGGTCATCTCTATCATCTGCGTTATCCACTCAAAGACGGGAGTGGTCACATTACTGTGGCAACGACACGTCCAGAAACGATGCTGGGTGATTCTGCTGTTGCCGTTCATCCTAAAGATGAACGTTATGCAGACATGATCGGTAAAACACTCGTATTGCCAATCATCGGTCGTGAGATTCCAGTCATTGCGGATGACTACGTAGACAAAGAGTTCGGTAGCGGTGCAGTGAAAATCACACCTGCGCATGATCCGAATGACTTTGAAGTAGGTTTACGTCATGACTTGCCTCAAATTACCGTTATGGATGAAAGTGGAACAATGAATGCGGAAGCTGGCAAATATCAGGGGCTGGATCGTAGCGAATGCCGCAAACAGATCGTGGCTGATCTGAAAGAACAAGGTGTCCTGATTAATATTGAAGATCATATGCACCAGGTTGGACACAGTGAGCGCACCGGAGCAGTAGTGGAGCCTTACTTGTCCACACAATGGTTCGTAGAGATGAAACCACTCGCGGAGAGAGCCATCAAAAAGCAGCAAAGCGGCGAAGGGGTTAACTTTGTTCCGGATCGTTTTGAGAAAACGTATCTGAACTGGATTGAAAACGTTCGTGACTGGTGTATTTCCCGTCAACTGTGGTGGGGACATCGTATTCCTGCTTGGTACGACGAAGAAACAGGTGAAGTGATTGTATCCGCAGAAGATCCAACAACATTGCCTGAATATGCAGGGCGCAAGCTGAAACAGGATGAGGACGTTCTGGATACGTGGTTTAGCTCGGCACTATGGCCGTTTTCTACATTGGGCTGGCCTGAAAATACAGATGATCTGAAGCGTTATTATCCAACCAATGTACTCGTTACAGGTTATGACATCATTTATTTCTGGGTGGCGCGTATGATCTTCACTGCCCTGGAATTTACGGATGAAATTCCGTTCAAGGATGTACTGATGCATGGTCTTGTACGTGACGCTGATGGACGTAAGATGTCCAAGTCTCTTGGGAACGGTGTAGACCCGCTGGATGTTATCGAGAAGTACGGTGCAGATGCGATGCGTTACATGATATCGACCAGCAGTACTCCGGGACAGGATTTGCGTTTCCGCTGGGAGCGGGTTGAGCAGGCTCGTAACTTCGCCAACAAAATCTGGAATGCTTCCCGCTTTGCGTTGATGAATCTGGAAGGTTTCACTTATGAAGATCGTGACATCAGCGGTGAGCTTGGAACAGCGGATTATTGGATTTTGCACCGCCTCAACGAAACTTCCCGAGATATTACGCGTCTAATCGATGCGTATGAGTTTGGGGAAACAGGGCGTGTATTGTACAACTTTATCTGGGATGATCTGTGTGACTGGTACATCGAATTCGCCAAGCTGTCATTCTACGGAGAA
This sequence comes from Paenibacillus polysaccharolyticus, assembly GCF_023714295.1. Lineage (GTDB taxonomy): Bacteria > Bacillota > Bacilli > Paenibacillales > Paenibacillaceae > Paenibacillus > Paenibacillus polysaccharolyticus_A. Next base: position 26,507 of record NZ_JAMAUN010000007.1, on the reverse strand, counting down.
GATCCGGTTGCGAAAAAGAAAACACAATCGGTGCTGGCCTACGTGCTGGATCAGACCATGCGCCTGATTCATCCGTTCATGCCGTACATCTCGGAAGAGATCTGGCAACATCTGCCTCATGAGGGAGAGACCATTACACTTGCTTCCTGGCCAGTATACGACCCTGCGCTGGAGAATCCGGGAGCTGTTGCGGAGATGAACTTGCTGATGGATACCATTCGCGCTGTTCGGAACATCCGTGCCGAAGTGAATGTGCCGATGAGCAAAAAGATCGAATTAATGGTCAAAGCGAACAGTGAAGAAGCATCTAGTATTATCGAACGCAACAGTCATTACATCAAACGCTTCTGTAATACATCCGAATTCGAGAGCGGATTGGATCTGAGTTCACCAGACAAAGCCATGACAGCGATCATCACGGGAGCGGAATTGTACTTGCCGCTCGCAGGTCTGATTGATATTGAGCAGGAAGTAGCTCGTCTGGAGAAAGAACTTCAGAACCTTGAAGGTGAAGTACTCCGTGTAGAGAAAAAACTGGCGAATGAGGGATTCGTAGCGAAGGCTCCTGCTAAAGTTATCGAGGAAGAACGCGCTAAACAAGCGGATTATTCGGATAAACGGGATAAAGTCATCGCACGAATCAAAGAGCTCAAAGGTTAATATCAAAAAGGGTCGGATGGAACGCTTTTGGCGCCATCCGGCTGCTTTTTTCAATCTTCAATCAAACAGGAAACTGAAGGTGAATCAGATGACGGAATTAAACGGGACAGATAAAGCTACTCCTTTACAGACGTATGATGAGGCCGTGGATTGGATCAATGGCCTTATTCCTTTTGGTATCAGGCCTGGACTTGAACGTATTGAAAGCCTGATGTCACAGCTTGGTAATCCGCACCAACGGCTCAAATTCATTCATGTCGCGGGAACGAACGGTAAAGGTTCGACTTGCGCTTTTTTGACGTCAGTACTGCTTCAAGCGGGATATGACGTTGGAACGTTTACATCACCTTATATCACCAAGTTTACAAACCGTTTTCAATATAACGGTGAAGACATCCCAGAAGAGACATTGTTAAAGCTGTCGAATCGTTTGCTTCCTCTCGTAAAAGAAATGGCGTCAACACCGCTCGGATCACCTACGATGTTTGAAGTATCGACGGCACTGGCATTGCTATATTACGCGGAAGAGTGTTACCCCGATATTGTAGTATGGGAGACTGGGCTTGGGGGAAGGATGGACGTAACGAATATTGTTACTCCCGTTGTGTCCGTCATCACCAATATCGGTATGGATCATACGGATATCCTTGGAGATACCGTTGAGCAGATTGCACATGAAAAGGCGGGCATCATTAAGCCGGGTGTACCCGTTGTAACCTGTGCCGTACAACCTGAAGCCGTAAAGGTCATTCAGGAGAGAGCGAAGCGATTGCGATCAACGGTGTACTTGGCTGGGGACCAATTTTCATACCAAAGGCTTGAAAGTAGCAAGGATGGACAAACTCTTCAGTTCTCCGGTCCATTCCGTGATCTGAATATTCACATTCGTATGCAAGGTGTATATCAATGTGATAATGCTGTTGCTGCATTAATGTCTCTTGAATTACTAAGACAATATATGGCATTTATGCTGGATGAAGACGATATTAAACTTGGTTTTGAGAATGCCTTCTGGGCGGGAAGATTTGAGAAAGTCAGTGAAAATCCACTGATTGTACTCGATGGAGCGCATAATCCTGAAGGGGCAGAATCGCTTGCCAAGAGCATTATCGACGGTTATCCTCAAAAAAAGTTAATTTTGATGATGGGTATGCTGGCGAATAAGCATCACGAAGCATATTTGCAGCATATACTGCCACTAGTGGATACGCTGATCCTGACCGAGCCAGATTTCCGCCGTAAAATGTCTGCAACCGAATTGTTGCAGATTGTCGAACGGGTACGTCCCGCCATTGCGAAGCAGGAACTGGATATCATCGTCGAGCCGAACTGGGCAAAGGCACTTGATCTATTGAAGTCACGGACGGAAGCGGAGGATCTGGGGGTGGTTTCCGGCACGCTTTATCTGATTGCGGACGTGCGGGCGGCCCTTTTGCATCAAACCGATTCTGAAAAAGGTTGGTGAAAGTTTTGTTAAACACATCGGAACATGTTCATTTTATAGGGATTGGCGGTTATGGCATGAGTGCCATCGCCCGGGTTATGCTGGAGATGGGATATACCGTTACCGGATCGGATGTCGCTTCACAGGAGTTGACAGAGAAGTTGGCAGCCAAAGGGGCGAAAATATATATTGGACATACCGCGGAGCATGTGAACGGAGCGGATCTTGTCGTTTATTCTACAGCAGCTCCTGCGGATAATGTGGAACGTGTGGCTGCGGAGCAGCTAAACATACCTATTCTTCATCGCGCACAGATGCTGGCGCGTTTGTTAAATGAGCGCAAAGGCGTGGCTGTTGCAGGGGCGCATGGCAAAACGACAACATCTTCCATGATTGCACTGGTTATGGAGCAATGCGAAATCGATCCGACCTACATTATTGGTGGAGAGATCATGAATTTGGGCACGAATGCCAAAGCAGGTCAAGGTGAGTGGGTTGTCGCTGAAGCGGACGAGAGCGATGGATCTTTTTTACAGTACCATCCTTGGCTTGGCATCGTAACGAACATTGAAGCTGACCATCTAGAGAATTATAACAGTGACTTTGAGGAACTAAAGAAAGCCTATGTACAGTTCCTCAGTCAGATTCGCCCAGAGGGCACAGCCATTGTATGCGCTGATGATGAAAATGTGCAGGCTATTTTACCGCACCTCAAATCTCGCATCACAACTTATGGTATCGAGCAAGCTGCTGATTATACAGCTACAGATATCATACTCGGGGATCGCCGTATCTCTTTCACTATGAATCATCAAGGGGCAGCAATGGGAACAGTGGAGTTGTCTGTACCTGGCAAGCACAATGTCTACAATGCGATGGCTACAGTTATTACCTGTCTCGAAGCAGGTATTCCATTTGAGAAGATTACAGCAGCGATCGTGCAATTCCATGGGGCGAAGCGCAGATTTCAAGTGTTAGGCGAGAAACGTGATATGTTGATTATTGACGATTATGCTCACCACCCTACGGAAATCGAAGCTACAATCAGTGCGGCAAAAGCGACAGGTAAACGGATTATTGCCGTATTTCAGCCTCAACGTTATACACGGACATTTTTCCTGCTGGATGCGTTCAGTCGGGCATTTGCCGAGGCGGATGAGGTGCTAATTACCGATATCTATTCTCCTGCCGGTGAAAAGCAAATTGAAGGTGTCCATTCCGCTAGACTCGTTGAACTGATCGTACAGAACAGCAACGCATCAGCAAGATACCTGCCGACCAAAGAGGAAGTCGTGGCTGATCTAGAGCCGCGGTTACAGCCAGGAGATCTTGTGCTTACAATGGGTGCAGGGGATATTTGGAAAGTCGGCGATATACTCGCCAAAGGTTTGAAATAGCACTGTAATCTTTTGGGGAAATAATACAGGTTGAACTTAGGATCAAAGAAATCCGGAGAAAATTGCTAAAGATCCTGGTAATTTCTCATCGAGTGTATGTTCCTTGGACCGTTAATCAATGGGTATTGTACTTAAAACGTCTGTCTTCTACATGAAGCCAGACGTTTTTTGGCTTGATTTGAATAGGATCAATGAACCAGAAGATTTAACCATTTCGTGGTATGTTGCCCTCCATTTCAACATATAGATGATATAAATGGGACAAAGGAGAGGGTACGGGTGAGCAATGCCAGAATGACGTTTCGCTTCGGAGATCAGGAGTCGGACAAGCTGGGAAACCAGGAGATACAAGCATCTAGTACGCTGGTCACAATGCACGGAAACTTGTCTAATACAGTACAGAAGCTGCCGAATCCTGAACCGGACAAAAACAACAAGACAGTATCATCATGGGCAGCAGAGGACATACCTGTGGACTGGGGAGGAACGATTCTAGCAGACGCTTCCCGTTCTGAATCGGATCGTTTGAAACACGCGGATTCGCTAAACTACCGGATTTCTGATCAAGATATAGATTTTGATTCTCGTTCAACCAATGCAAACTACGCCTCAGATCGGAATATGCAGGATGATAAATATGAATTTGATTCGGAAAGAAGTCAAGATCTGGATCAAGGCCATAACTGGATGGTTGAATCAGAGAACTATTCATATAAACGAAATCGTCCTCCCAGAGGCTGGAAGATGATTGGGTCTGTTTCAGGGGCATTAGTAACAGGAGCTCTGTTCGGTATGGTTATTTTGTCCTTTTTTAATAAGGAGAGCGTGGTAAAGCCCGATGAAATGCTTCCTGTGAATCAGAGCATTTCTACTGTGTCAGGTCAGGAGGGAGAGGCCGGAACAGCAGGGCAACTTGAAATTTCTTCTTCAGGCGGTACATATTATGCCCTACAATATGGAGTGTTTAGTTCCCCGGAGCGAGCGGAACAAGCGAAGCTTGAACTCACCCAAACGGGCTTAGCTGCGAGTTCGGACCCAGAAGATGGAAATCGTGTCTATGCCGGCATCTCTGCGGATCGTGAGGAGGCCAAGCTCCTCAGCACCAGACTAAAGTCTCAGGGAGTCGAATTGTATGTCAAAGAGATCGTTAATCCGGCGGTGGATCCGGCGATCTTTGGGGATAAGCAGGAGGACGTTGCTCTTTTCTTCAAAAACAGCTCCGCTCTTGTCGATCAGTTATCCACACTCTCGATCCAGCAATTGGGTCAGTCGGTACAAGCAGCCATTTCACCGGATATGATGGCAGCACTACAGACTCAGCATCAAACATGGTTGACTGGTATAAAGAGCCTCGCGCCTGGAATGGCGGTAGATGTGCAGCCGGTTGTGTCCAGCATGGAAAAATCGATGAACAGCGCGATAACAGCCATTGCAGAGTATAATAAAAATCCGGACGCTGTTCATATGTGGGCGGTACAGTCTGATTTGATGGAGTATGTGCTCCAACAGAAAAAGTGGCTTGAGTCTATAAAGCAATAAAGCATCCATTCCCATAACAACGCTCCAAAACTCCTATCCGGCAAGGAACTGGAAATAGTTCCCCCTGCCGGATTTGTGTTTGTATTGACGTACAAAACCCCGTATAATAATGTGGGTGTCAAAAAATGGCGAGGGAAGATTAACCGATGAAAAAAAACTTCGGCGTGTTATTATTGTTTCTACTGCTTGGCTGGATGGCCGGAGCGTGGATCGCCAAGGCACTGCAGCCCGTTAAGGCTGTAGCCTTTCTAACCAAGGTCACGACGATTCGCTGGTCGCCCCAGGCTGATCTGGATATTTTCAGTTATGACCTTTCATTTCAATTTCAAATGAGCCTCCTGAGTCTAATTGGTATTATTGCGGCTGTGTGGCTGTATCGAAGACTGTAGGAGAATGACGAATGTTGACCAAAAAAATAAACTAGTGACATCTATTATTGTGATTCGGACAGGTGTTGCCGTAGTATAAGGAGCCGTTAATGTCGAATAACACAGAACAGCGCCCGATTATTCTGGCCTCCACATCGCCGCGGCGCAAGGAACTGATCGCGTCACTCCATTTAGCGTTTGAAGTTATACCGAGTTATGCCGATGAGAATACACCATCAGACTGGACCCCAGAACAGACCGTGCAAGAATTGGCTCTTCGCAAGGCGCTTGCTGTGTATCGTGGACTAGAAGGTAGCAGTAAGGATGCCATTATCGTAGGCAGTGATACTGTTGTTGTTCTTGACAACGAGATTTTGGGCAAGCCTGTGGATGAGTCTGATGCTGAGCAGATGTTGTCACGTCTGCAAGGAAGGGAACATCGTGTGTTTACGGGTGTCGCTTGTATTGATGCAGCTACCGGACATTCAGTGGTGCATTATCGTCAGACGGATGTAACGATGAAGGAACTGTCTGAAGCTACAATCCGCGCTTACGTGAAGACGGGAGAACCTTCAGACAAAGCAGGATCATATGCTATTCAAGGTATTGGCGCTTCACTGATCGACCGCATTGAAGGATGTTATTTTAATGTGGTAGGTTTGCCACTATCTCTGCTCAGTGACATGCTGGAGGGATTTGGCGTGTACGTGTTGCCACAAACATAATCAAAACGGATGCTGTGAAAAGAGGGAACGTATGGAGTCGCCTCAATACATGATGCGCGACATCCCCCAGGAAGATCGCCCGAGAGAACGCATGATGGAGTATGGGGCGGGCGCCTTGAGTCATACCGAATTGCTTGCTATATTACTTCGAACAGGAACGAGACAGGAATCCGCGATGCATATGGCACAGCGGATACTGAACCAAGCAGGTGGCATCCGTTCGTTGATGGATCTGAGCCTTGAAGAGATGACAGCTATGAAGGGCATCGGACAAGCCAAAGCTGTGCAACTTAAAGCAGGCATAGAACTGGGCCATCGGATAGCCAAGAGTCGGCTTGCTCCATCGACATCGATCCGTAGGCCACGTGATGCTGCGGATATTCTAATGGAACAACTGCGTTATTTGCAGAAAGAACATTTTGTATGTCTTTTCTTGAATAGCAAAAATCATATCATAGCTCAGGAAACACTCTCCATGGGCAGCCTTAATGCTTCAATTGTTCATCCGCGTGAAGTATTTCGTGCCGCCATCAAATGCAGCAGTGCCTCAATTGTGTGCGCACATAACCATCCCAGCGGTGATCCAACGCCTAGTCCGGAAGATATTCAGATAACCAAAAGACTGATTGAAGCCGGCGCAATCGTGGGCATTGACGTTCTGGACCACCTTGTTATTGGTGATGGAACATACGTAAGTTTGAAGGAGAAGGGCTTGGTATAATATAATGGTTGGCGTTGATGTTTTCCTATGAATGATAACGGACGTGTCCGTCAAAGATAGGTTCACTTTACTTTGCAGATTCAAAATACTACATGCGAATATTAGCTCCACGGTTTCGTGGGAATGAAAGTTATGCTCTTGTAATGAAACAGGAGCAGCAATATGAGGCAGAAAAGGAGAATACGTCATGTTTGGTGGTTTTACGAAAGATTTGGGTATTGATTTGGGGACAGCGAATACGCTGGTTTATGTACGTGGAAAAGGAATTGTGGTGCGCGAGCCTTCGGTTGTTGCACTGCGTACGGATACAAAAAGTATCGAGGCTGTGGGTGAGTCCGCTAAAAAAATGATCGGACGTACACCTGGCAACATTCGCGCAATTCGTCCAATGAAAGATGGCGTAATTGCTGATTTCGATACTACTGCAACGATGATCAAATACTTTATTCGTCAGGCTCAGAAACAGCGCTCTATGTTTCAGCGTCATCCCAACGTGATGGTATGTGTACCATCCGGAATTACGGCAGTGGAGCAACGTGCAGTTGAAGATGCGACGAAACAGGCGGGAGCACGTGAGGCTTACACGATCGAAGAACCATTTGCAGCCGCTATTGGTGCAGATCTGCCCGTATGGGAACCGACAGGCAGCATGGTCGTTGATATTGGCGGCGGCACAACGGAAGTGGCTGTCATTTCTCTAGGTGGTATCGTAACTAGCCGTTCAGTGCGTGTAGCAGGCGACGAGATGGATGAATCCGTAATTCAATACATCAAACGCCAATACAATCTGATGATCGGTGAACGTACATCCGAACAGTTGAAGATGGATATCGGTTCAGCTATGCCGCTGGAACAAGTGGAAACGATGGAAATCCGTGGACGTGATCTGGTAACAGGTCTGCCGAAGACCATTACCATTACTTCTGATGAGATCAGCGAAGCTCTTGCAGATACCGTGAATGCTATCGTTGAAGCGGTAAAAGTAACACTCGAGAAATGCCCTCCTGAGCTTGCAGCAGACATTATGGATCGTGGAATTGTCCTGACAGGCGGCGGAGCTCTGCTTCGCAATCTGGATAAGCTGCTTGCTGGAGAGACAGGAATGCCTGTCATTGTTGCTGAGAATCCGCTGGATTGCGTAGCGATCGGCACAGGTAAAGCACTGGAAAATATTCATATGTTTAAAAGCAGAAGCAGTTCAGCAGTTCGTTCCAAGCGTTAATGGATTGCTTGCCGTCTGATCCTTGATTGGCCGGCAACACTTTAATGTAGATTACCCGGATAATCCCGGGAGAGCTATAACCCGCTTAACAGGGGAGGATCGATTGATATTCTCGCAAGAACTTCAGGTCTGATATCTCCCCGCCGGGCTGGGCTCGGAAGAGAATAATGGATGTTAGAGGGTGTTGGAACTGTTTAAACTGCTTGGCAACAAAAGACTTTTTGTTTTGCTGGTGGGCCTTGTTACATTTATCGCGCTGATGGGCTTTACGCTTAGTCCGCGAGCCAATTTATCCTGGCCGGAGAAATTCCTTAAGGATTCAGTTGGATTTGTACAATACGTATTTTACAAGCCCGCTTCTTATGTAGCGGGCTTTTTCAAAGATGTAGCGAACATGCGTGCGGTATACCAGGAAAATGAAGAGCTTCGCATCGCGATGGGACACTATACGCGTGACCGATTGAAATACAATGATCTGGAGCAGACAAACTTGCAGCTTCAGAAGGCACTTAATTTTACAAAAGAACAACAAAATCGATACAACTATGGTTCTCGAATAGCCCAAGTGATAAGTGCCAACTCCGATCCGAACAGTAGAACGATTAACATAGACATCGGGGAGAACGCCGGCATTAAACCGGGTATGGCCGTTACTTCACAGGAAGGACTGGTTGGGGTAATCAGCCATGTCAGTTCGTATACATCAACGGTGAACTTGCTAACTTCGATGGATGCCAATGATCCAACATCAAATGCGATTGCAGCTACGGCTGTAGGTAAAGAGAAAGTGTTTGGCATGATCGAGAGTTATGATCCGAAGAGCGGTATGTTGAAGATGACCAAGATTGCAGAGGATTCTAATATTGCAAAAGATGATGAAATCATCTCTTCCGGCATAATCAACAATTTTCCGAAGTATATGCGCATTGGTAAAGTGAAGAGTATCGAGAAAAGCGAGTATGGTTTAACGAAGACGGCTACGATCGAGCCATATGCGAATTTTCTGGACTGGAAAGAGCTAATTGTAATCATTCCGCCTGAGGTTAAAGAATAATGGTCACGCGCAAACAGGTTCTGTTTCTGCTACTGTTCGTTCTGTTTATTGCCGAAGATACGATTCTGCCGCAGATCATTCCTTCGGCTTGGCAAATGCGTATATCAGCCAACCTGGTTTATATCGTAATTTTGTTTTTTGCTGTGTATTATCACAGGCACACAGCCCTTGTGCTCGGCATATTATTTGGACTTTTGCATGATGTCGTTTTTTACGGGGAGATGATTGGGCCTTACGGATTCTCCATGGGATTGTCTGCTTATATGATGGGACTCATATTTCAGGCGCCGCGTGCACCGATGCCTATCATGGTTTCGGTTGTCCTGCTTGGAAGTTTGCTGAACGATACGATGTTATTTTTCTTATACAAGCTCTTCCAACTCAATCATGTGACCTTTGACTGGGCACTGATTGAATACATGATCCCTAATCTGTTTGTTCATTTTGTGTTTACCCTGATCATTTATGTACCTCTACGCAAACAGTTGGAGAAGATCGGCACACCTAAAAGTAAAGCAGATGAAGCTTCCTGATGACATTTATGGAGCAAGAAGCAGGAACTTAGGAACCAGGGCACGAAATGTAATGAGATGGGAGGGACAGGCTTATGACGGTAAAATCGAATCACGTAACGATTAAAGGCATCCGAGACGGCTTGGTTTTCCTGTTGGACGATCAATGTGAATTCGAGGAATTGCTCTATGAGCTCCGCTATAAGCTGGAACACAGCCATCAAAACATTTTGACCGGACCGATTGTTCATGTGGATATCAAGCTGGGGGCGCGCGAAGTTACGGAAGATCAGAAAGAAGAGATTCTAGATACATTGAAGCAAAAAGGGAATCTATTGATCCGATCCATTGACTCGCCTGCACTTGTACAAGAGGTCAAGGGTCCCCCGCCGATTGTGACGATGTGCGGTATGGTACGATCAGGTCAGGTGCTTCATCATGAGGGGAATCTCCTGTTTCTCGGAGATATCAATCCAGGAGGCACGGTGACGTGCACTGGGGATATATATGTTTTGGGTTCACTCAGAGGTATGGCTCATGCCGGAATCAGCGGGGACGAAGAGGCTATTATCGCAGCATCAGTTTTTGCACCCACACAGTTGCGGATTGCCGATGTGATTAGTCGCCCTCCGGATGAATGGGAGAGTCATGAAACCGGAATGGAATTTGCTTATTTGCAGGACAATCAGATGCAGATCGACAAGATGAGCAATATCGTTCGGTTGCGCCGAGATTTTAATGTGTTTAAAGGAGTGTAGCTCATGGGAGAGGCGATCGTGATCACTTCGGGTAAAGGCGGTGTGGGTAAGACGACCACCTCGGCAAACATCGGGACAGCCTTAGCGCTGCTTGGTAAAAAGGTTTGTCTGGTCGATACCGATATCGGCCTTCGTAATCTGGATGTTGTGATGGGACTCGAGAACCGCATTATTTACGATCTGTGCGATGTTGCGGACGGCCGTTGCCGTCTGAATCAGGCTTTAGTAAAAGACAAGCGTTTCGAAGAATTATACATGTTGCCTGCAGCGCAGACGAGAGACAAAAACTCTGTATCGCCAGAACAGGTGAAGGATATCATCCTGGAACTTAAAAAAGATTTTGAATACGTCATTATTGACTGCCCGGCAGGAATTGAACAGGGATTCAAAAATGCGGTAGCGGGAGCAGATCAGGCCATCGTGGTCACTACACCAGAAAATGCGGCAGTGCGTGATGCGGATCGTGTCATCGGATTGCTGGAGAGTTCACACATTCAGTCTCCTAAGCTGGTGGTGAATCGGATTCGCAACAATATGGTGAAGTCAGGTGACATGCTTGATATCGATGGTATTTTACAAGTACTTAATATCGACCTGATTGGTATCGTCCCTGATGATGAACTTGTCATCAAGGCGGCCAATTCAGGCGAACCTACAGTGATGAACCCAGATTCACTTGCAGCCATTGCTTATCGCAATATTGCAAGACGAATCTTGGGAGATACCGTGCCATTAATGCAGATGGAGCAGAAGAAGGGTGCTTTTTCCCGTTTCAAGAAATTTTTTGGGATGGGTTAAAGGTATGTATAGCTTGAAACAAGTGTAATTAAATAGATTTCCAAGTAACAGCCGGGGCAGCGTGTCCGGCTGTTTTTTTGTTTTCGCCTCGTTTACTCACCCTCTACTCACTACTCATAGGCTTTTCTTTGGTTTATTACGTGTGATTACGTGCGTCAGCTATTTGGTAAACTGCCGTAGTGACACTCCCGCACATAACATTCGTAATTTAAAGCTAAAGCTTATTTTCGGTTCAGTTAGTATGGAGGCTTGTTCATATTCTTTGCCGTTGATTCATAGGATGTAGTAAACAAGCCTCAGTGGGAGGACATGGCATGAATACAAAACAGAGAATCAAACAGAGAAGAGAAGAACGGATTCGGCGGCTTATGGAGGGGGCAGTGCATGAAGTGTTGCAAGAACAAAAGCCGGCTTTTCGATGGGATCGTGGAAGAGAAAGAGATCAGGGCAGTGAGAGAGAGAAAAATGCAGACTCAAGTATAGATAGAAGTAAAGATCAGGGTAGAAATAGCGAGCATGACGAAACCAACCGGCAGAAGCCGTTTGCTTTTGTAGAGGAACCAGCGGAAAGAGACCCGGAATGGCTGTGGAAGAAGGAGAATGGACATTTCGGCCCTACGGGGCGTTCTGGTCTTCAGTTGTTCCGATCGTTACTACGGCGTACGGTAGTCAGTGCAGTACTATTTGCAGGCGTGTGGGGACTGTTTCAATTGAATGCATCATGGACAATAGCACCCAAAACCGTTATTGCTGATGTACTTCATAACGATATGGATTTTGCTGCGGCTACGGCATGGTATGAACGGAATTTCGGTGGGACACCTTCTTTCCTGCCGGTACTTGGACATACCACCGATGTAGTAAACGGCTCAGGAATCCGGCAGCTTCTCGGAAAACCGATCTCAGGTACGGTCGTTCAGCCATTTGCTTTAAGTATGAAGGGGATTGAGATTGTTCCAGATGCCGCTACTACAGGAGGGCTTGTGCAAGTCGTCAGCTCAGGTGCCGGGCGCGTGCTTGAGGTTCTGGGGGATGCAACCAGCGGATATACCGTCGTTATCCAGCACGCTGGCAAGGTGACTGCCATATACGGCCGAATGAACGAGAGTGACGTCCAGGTGAACGATTGGGTCGAGGCGGGGAATGTAGTGGGAAGTTTAAAAGGTGGAAGTACGGATCAACCTGCTACGCTATATTTTGCGATAAAAGAAGGAGAAGAGTACGTAGACCCTGCGGAAGTCGTTGCCCTTGATTAGGGTGTGGGGAGTGCGAATCTCGCTTCACCCGTTTTTTGTCATCATCATGATGACCTCTCTGCTAACCGGACACTTTATTGAATTAATCACGCTGTTTGCCATCGTGTTTATTCATGAATGCGGACATGCTGCGGCGGCGGCCCTTCTGGGCTGCCGTGTACTGTCTATACAGATGCTTCCGTTTGGGGGAGTGGCTGTGATTGAAGATGGAGGCAAACTGACGGCTTACCGCGAGGTTGTCATAGCCTTGGCAGGACCATTGCAGAACATTCTGATGGTTGGCATCGTACTGATTCTAAGGCGATTTCAGTTGGGGGACCCACTCTTTTTGGATTATATCATCGAAGCCAATCTGCTCATTGCTTTGTTTAATCTGTTGCCTGTACTGCCACTAGATGGGGGGAAAATCGTTCAGGCGATCGTCAGCCTGTGGGCTCCTTACTATACTACGCTCATGTGGACTTATCGCATCAGTCTCCTGTGTAGCGCAGGGGTTATTTTGGTTGCCATTAGCCAGTGGCTTTCCGGTGATTACGGGCTTCCGTTGAACCTTTTATTAATAGGCCTTTTTTTGTTTTACTCTAATTTTACGGATTATCGGAACGTGCCTTATCGTTTTATCCGTTTTCTGATGAACCGGGAAGCTGTTTTTGTCCGGTATGCAGCTACAGGTGGCTTGGCCCAACCAATAATCTCGTTCCCAGCGAAACCTTTGGACACTATTTTGCGTCTATTAAAAAGGGAAAGGTACCATATGGTATACGTGATGAATAAGCAGGGACGTATCCTAGCAGTTTTGCCTGAACAGCGTGTGATCGGTTCTTATTTTCGACAAAATACCGATAAATTGTAAAGTCTGCTGATGAACCTGCTCTCAAACGGGGTAATACATTTTGGATAGTTATTGCCCATAATATGAAATGGATGTGGATGAATTGAAAGGTCTTCTTGAGGTGAAGCCATGAAACAAATGATTGTACATAATGAACATAACCTCATGCAAATGGCGCTTCTGGAAGAAGGCAAAGCTGTGGAATTCACGGCAGAGCGTACACGTGCGCGCGGACTGCTGGGTTCCTTTTTCAAGGGAAGGGTAGTGAATGTGTTACCGGGTATGCAGGCTGCCTTTGTGGATATTGGTCAGAGAAAAAATGCGTTTCTGTATGTGGATGATGTGCTTCATCCACATCTGGAGAAACAGCCCAAAATAAAACCTTCCATCTCGGAGCTGTTGCGTCCGGGTCAGGAATTAATAGTACAGGTTCTGAAGGAACCGGTAGGAAGCAAAGGAGCCCGGGTGACAACTCATTATTCACTTCCGGGCCGCTGGCTTGTCTACATGCCTGTAGCGGGTTACGTAGCTGTTTCCAAGAAGATTGCCCGGGAGGGAGATCGCTCCCGCCTCAAAGCGATGGGAGAGCGGTTGCTCAGGGAAGAAGAAGGGCTAATTATTCGTACCGTATCTGCGGAAGAAGCGAATGAGGCGATTCAGACTGATTTGGAGGCATTACGAGCTCAGTGGCTTCTGATTCGAGAAAAAGCAGACAGTTTGCCTTCTCCAAGCTTGTTGCACCAGGACCAAAGCATGATTCAGCGAGTGATTAGAGATGTGTATACTCCTGGTAGTGACGAGGTGATCACGGATAGTGAAGGACAGGCTCGCGTAATACGGACGTTGCTTGAAGAGATCTGTCCAGGGCATGAGCCTCGAGTTCAAGTGTATTCCGGAACGGAATCTATCTTTGATGCGTACGGCGTACAGGAACAGCTCAACAAAGATTTTGCCCGCAAAGTTTGGCTGCCCGGAGGTGGGTATATCGTTATTGATCATACCGAAGCGCTGACCGTGATTGATGTGAATACAGGCAAGTATACCGGAGCAGGTGGAGATAGCCTGGAAGAGACGGTAACCGAAACCAACATGCAGGCTGCAGTTGAGATTGCCCGGTTAATGCGACTACGGGACATTGGCGGCATGATTATCGTTGACTTCATCGATATGGAAGAGGCATCGAATCGGCATGATGTAGCGTCTGTGCTGGAGCAGGAGCTACGTAAGGATCGAACCAAAGCTTTTGTAATGGGATGGACGAAACTCGGGTTGCTTGAACTGACTCGGAAAAAAGTAAGAGAAGAGAGTACCTTGCCCTACGTGGAAGCTTGTTCTTCCTGTCATGGCACGGGGAAAAGATATATTTCACCTTTGCATTGATTTTTAACAAACTGCGTGATATAATCATCAAGTATGTGTTTAAGCCTATTGGTCTTGCACATGCTGTAACCGCACTGACCAGGTTTAAGAACAGTTCCGCAAAGTACTGTCACCTGAGAACGGGCGAGTCTGAGACATGAGGAGGTGCAAGGCAAATGTACGCAATTATTGAAACAGGCGGCAAACAGTACAAAGTCCAAGAGGGCGATGTTCTGTTCATCGAGAAATTGAATGCGAACGACGGCGAAAGCGTAACGTTCGACCGTGTCCTGGCTGTATCTAACGATCAAGGTTTGACAGCAGGTACACCATTGGTTTCCGGAGCTACTGTAACGGCTAAGGTTGAGAAACATGGCAAAGGTCAAAAGGTTGTTGTATACAAATACAAACCGAAAAAGAACTACCATGTGAAGCAAGGTCACCGTCAACCGTACACTAAAGTAACTATCGAAAAAATCAAAGCGTAAGAAGGTGCGATAAGTGATTATCGTTCAAATCTTTCGTGATGAGGACGGGAACATCGAACGCTTTTCTATTGAAGGGCATGCCAATTTTGCCAAGCGTGGAGAAGATATCGTATGTGCCGGGGTATCTGCTGTTACAGTAGGTACAGTGAACTCGATTGAAGCATTAACTGGTGTCGAGATGGATGCCAAGATGAAGAATGGTTTTTTAAGCGGTTCTTTACCGGTGCTTGCAAAAGGGGAAACTTTTTCTCAGGTACAGTTGTTGCTCGAATCCATGGTAGTTATGCTCTCTAATATTGCAGAGTCATACGGGAAGTATATTCAAATACAGCAACATAAATAAGTAAAGAAGGAGGAAAACCAATCATGTTGAAATTAAATCTTCAGTTGTTCGCATCGAAAAAAGGTGTAGGTTCCACGAAGAACGGACGTGACAGTAATGCACAACGTCTGGGTGTTAAACGTGCAGATGGCCAAACTGTAACCGGTGGTAGCATTCTCGTTCGCCAACGCGGAACGAAAATTCACCCAGGAACAAACGTGGGTATCGGTAAAGATGACACTTTGTTCGCGAAAATCGACGGCGTTGTTAAATTCGAACGTTGGGGTCGCGATCGCAAAAAAGTAAGCATCTACCCTGTAGACGTTGCTCCAGTAGCAGCTGCAGTAGAAGCTTAATATCGGCATTCCGCCTAAGGAGCCTTCGGCATTTTTGCCGGAGGTTTTTTTGCATTCTGCGACTATTCGATAATGAACTGGCAGAAAAGACATGTTATACTTGGTTACGGTGGGTTGAAACCAACCGAGTTTGGTAGAACGGGGAGAAGCCATGAAATCCTGGAAAAGAGTGCCGTGGATTGCGGCATGTTCACTTGTGATTCCTTTGGTTTTCGTTATGTTGTATCCGGCGCCTTTTGCGAGCGCTGTGTGCGCATTTTGGTCCGTCGCAGTGATGTTAGTATCAGGATATGCGATGAAAAAGCAGGCGGAGGCGGAACGCAGAATCATCATTCAATCCATGGAAAAAACAGCAATAGCTTCATTAAATCATCATCGGCATGACTGGATGAACGATCTCCAAGTGTTATATGGATATCTTAGGCTGGGCAAACTTGATAAATCCCTGCAATGTGTGGAAAGAATAAAAGAGCGGGTAACGGAAGAAAGCCGGATATCTAAATTAGGTATACCTTCTCTCGTCTTTTATTTGCAATCTTTTCGGGCCAGTGGAGCTGCACTGGAATTGCATGTGGAAGTAGAAGAAGAGTTGCAGCTCAGTGCTCTGGTCTCTCCCGAGGATGGCGAGTCGCTTACGGGGGCGATTGCTGATGCAATTCGGGCCTATCAGTATGGCGGTGGCCGGTCGTCTTGGGGAGAGGTGCGCAAACTGACCTTGAACTTCGGACAGGATCATGGAGATGTCGTCGTCCGTTTGGACGGAGATCAGACCCCGGATCCAGAAACGCTGCGGCAATTAACAGCTGTACTCAAAGGTAAAAAAGTCAGAACGGAGCAGCTTCCGTCCGGGGATACGTTTGTACAATTCAGAATGCCTTGTGGAATATAGGAAGAAGGGGTAACCAATGTTTGTTGATAAAGCGAAGATTTATGTAAAAGCAGGAGATGGAGGAGACGGCATCGTCTCTTTCCGTCGTGAGAAATATGTACCGGAGGGTGGCCCTGCCGGCGGCGATGGCGGCCGGGGAGCCGATATTATTTTCAGGGTAGATGAAGGTCTGCGGACATTGATGGACTTTCGTTATCAGCGTCACTTCAAAGCCCCACGTGGTGAGAAGGGGCGTAATAAAAGCCAGCATGGTGCGAATGCAGAGAACATGATTGTGCGTATCCCGCCGGGCACGACTATTGTGGATGAAGACAGTGGCGAAGTGTTAGCTGATCTAACGCGTCATGGTCAGCAAGTGGTTGTAGCCAAAGGTGGCCGTGGCGGGCGTGGTAACATCCGCTTTGCAACGCCAAGAAACCCGGCACCTGAGCTTGCCGAGAACGGTGAGGAAGGCGAAGAGCGTTATATTGTGCTTGAGCTTAAAGTCATGGCGGATGTGGGACTAGTCGGGTTCCCGAGTGTGGGTAAATCTACGTTACTGTCTGTTGTATCTGCTGCCAAGCCGAAGATTGGGGCATACCACTTTACAACCATTACACCTAACTTGGGTGTCGTTGATGTGGGTGAGGGCCGCGGCTTTGTTATGGCCGATTTGCCGGGGCTGATTGAAGGGGCACATGAGGGTGTCGGACTGGGACATGAGTTCCTGCGACATGTTGAGCGAACACGAGTTATTATTCATGTGGTGGATATGTCGGGTTCTGAAGGGCGCGATCCTTTCGAAGACTGGCAGAAAATTAATGATGAGCTGAGACTGTACAATCCTGCCCTAGCCGAGAGACCGCAGGTTGTAGCTGCGAACAAAATGGATATGCCGGATTCCGAAGCTAATTTGGAGCAGTTCTTGCAACAGGTTCGTGAAGTGAAGCCAGATATCGAAGTGATGCCTATTTCCTCTCTGACCCGTCAAGGTATTCAAGAACTGTTGTACCGAGCGGCTGATCTGCTGGATCAGATTCCGGATGAGCCTGAGGTAGAAGAAGTAGCCGAACTTTCCGAGCGTAAAGTATACAGTTTGGAGAAAAAAGAGGACGAAGGTTTCCGTATTGTGCGTGAGAACGATACATTCATTGTGGAGAGTGCCAAGATTGATCGCATGATGAAACGGATGCAGTTGAATTCACACGAGGCTATTCTGAAGTTGGCGCGTACACTTCGTCACATGGGTGTGGATGATGAGCTTCGTAAACGCGGTGCCGTGGAAGGTACGATTGTGCGTATTGGAGATTTCGAGTTTGAATTTGTGGAAAGCAGCAGTTACTACTAAGCCGCTAGGCCAAAAAAATTCTGTAAACATCATCGGCTGATGATTGCTAAATAAAAAATGAGAAACGCAGTGAAGCGGGAAGTTACCGTGATGCTGCGTTTTTTGTTTGTTTTCTGACATGAGAGTGAGAGAAGCCTGTATAATGTGAGAAACAGTTTTTGAAAAATAGACAGGTCACGTATTGCCCTTTTATGATTCATCCTATATAATGTCCACTATATGAATACATGAGTCTTTGAGGAGAGGACGTTCTGTGAATGAACGCTATTACTTAGTACGGGAAGATATTTTGCCTGAAGCTGTGGTAAAAACGATGCAGGTGAAAGAGCTGCTTGCTTCCGGTGATGTCAAAACAGTGCATGAGGCCGTCGAGCAGGTCGGTTTAAGCCGAAGTGCCTTTTACAAGTACAAAGATGGAATCCATCTAATCAATCAGCTGGAGCGTGAACGAATCGTAACGATCTCGATTGACCTGGAGCATCAGTCTGGTATTCTGTCTCGTGTGCTTGGACATTTCGCAGGTTATGGAGCCAACGTGCTTACGATTAATCAGAGTATTCCACTTCAGGGCAGAGCCAATGTTGTCATCTCCGTGGAAACGACGCATTTGCATGGAGAGATTGGAGAAATGCTGGATCGAATGCAAGATATGCCTGGGGTGAAGCGTACACGGATCGTAGGCCAAGGTTAATCGGGCTTAGAGAATATAGGATTAGACAATAGGGGGTAGGTCGTTAGTGAAACCGGTAAAAGTCGGATTGTTGGGCCTGGGCACGGTTGGAACGGGCGTTGTCCGAATTGTGGAAGGAAATCAGGAGGATCTAAGCAGCCAGGTGGGGTCGCCAATTATCATTGAAAAGATTGCGGTGAAGAACACGGAGAAGGATCGTGTTATTCCCATTGACCGGGCGAAGCTGACAGAGGACCCTTGGGAGGTCATTCGTCACCCGGACATTGATGTTATCGTTGAAGTGATGGGTGGCATCGATCAGACCAAAGAATATATTCTTGAAGCACTGGAACGTGGGAAACATATCGTAACAGCGAACAAGGATCTTATGGCATTGCATGGTTCAGAGATTCTAGCTAAAGCGCAGGAAAAGCAATGCGATGTGTTTTATGAGGCCAGTGTGGCTGGGGGCATCCCGATCATTCGCACGCTGATTGAAGGTTTCTCTTCGGACCGGATCACTCGAATTATGGGGATTGTGAACGGCACAACGAACTATATTTTGACGAAAATGAGTCAGGAAGGCGCATCCTATGAAGAGGTGCTAGCGGAAGCACAAGCTTTAGGGTACGCGGAAACGGACCCGACCTCAGATGTGGAAGGACTCGATGCTGCTCGTAAAATGGCAATCTTGGGTACCCTTGGTTTCCGTACGAATGTGGAATTGAAGGATGTTGCCGTTAAGGGGATCTCCGCTGTCACGCGTGAAGATATCATGTATGCTAAAAGATTAGGGTATGAGTTGAAGCTGCTTGGTATCGCAGATCGTATCGATGACGAGATTACGATTAGTGTGCAACCAACGATGGTGAGAAAGAACCACCCAATCGCATCGGTAAACGGTGTGTTCAACGCAGTGTATGTACACGGTGAGGCGGTAGGCGAGACGATGTTTTACGGAGCAGGGGCGGGTGAAATGCCAACAGCGACTTCCGTAGTTGCTGACATTGTTGCTGTAACGAAAAACCTCAAGCTAGGTGTAAACGGAGTAAAAGCGATCGTACCTTACAAAAAGAAGAGACTTCAGAGTGATGAACAGATTTTTTCGAAAAATTTTATATTACTGCACGTGGACGACAAAGCAGGGGTGCTGGCGCAGATTACGCAGATTTTTGCCGAATATGAAGTAAGTCTCGCGTCCGTTGTGCAACAGCCGAATGAGCACAATCCAGATGCTGAGATTATTATCGTTACACATAATGCAAGTAAGGCGAGCATGGACAAAGTACTCAAGCATTTTGAATCACTCAACGTGATTCGCCGGATTAAGAGTGTTTATCGCGTAGAAGGTTAGTTGCTAAGTCATTTAAAATATAATTAGTTTAATATTCACGTTTTTAAAATAAACCATCATTTAATCATTTAAGATTAATTAAACCTAAAGGAGTCTAACCACAATGAGATATCAAGGATTATTGCAAACATACAAAGAACACCTTCCAGTCAATGAAAATACGCCACAGCTTACACTTCAAGAAGGAAATACGCCACTGATTCATGCAGAGAATTTGTCGAAGGAACTCGGTTTGAATCTGTATTTCAAATATGAAGGTTTGAATCCTACAGGTTCTTTCAAGGACCGCGGAATGGTTATGGCTGTTGCCAAAGCAATGGAAGAAGGCAGCCGTACAATTATGTGTGCATCTACTGGTAATACGTCCGCAGCTGCTGCAGCCTATGCCGCACGTGGCGGGTTGAATTGTATCGTGTTGATTCCCAATAACAATATCGCACTGGGTAAACTCGCTCAAGCGATGATCTATGGTGCTAAAGTCATCGCGATCAATGGTAACTTTGACCGTGCCCTTGAGATTGTACGTGAAATTACGGCTAAACACCCGATTACACTTGTAAACTCTGTGAATCCATACCGCATTGAAGGGCAGAAGACAGCTGCTTTTGAATTGGTTGAGCAATTGGGAGATGCACCGGACGTTCTGGCTATTCCGGTTGGTAACGCGGGTAATATTTCGGCATACTGGAAAGGCTTTAAAGAGTATAACGAGGCAGGGAAATCGAACACATTGCCGCGTATGGTTGGGTTCGAGGCAGAAGGAGCCATGGCAATTGTTAAGGGAGAACCCATTCTTGAGCCAGAAACTGTAGCTACAGCGATTCGAATCGGTAACCCTGCGAGCTGGAAAACAGCAGTGGCTGCAGCCGAGGAGTCCGGTGGTCAGATTAACTATGTTACGGATGACGAGATTTTGGCGGCGTACCGCACCATTGCGGCACGTGAAGGAGTATTTGCTGAACCGGCTTCTGCCGCATCTGTGGCTGGTGTGTACAAATTGCATAGTGAAGGCTACTTTAAAGGCGGAGAAACGGTTGTATGCGTGTTAACAGGTAACGGCCTGAAAGATCCGAATGTAGCAATTAAAACGGCAGCTGTGGAGCCGCTTGTCGTTGAAGATACAGAAGAGGCAGTTATGGCAGCTATTGCCAAGCTGGAGCAGCAGTCTGTATGAGCTTGCGTGAAAAAGTAACCGTACAAATCCCGGCAAGCACCGCCAATCTGGGTCCGGGGTTTGATACCCTGGGCATGGCCTTGTCTTTGTATGCCTGGCTTGAGATCAAACCGGCATCTGAGACCGCATTTCATCTCTATGGCGACCATCTGACGGGCTTGCCTTCGGATAAATCAAATCTGATTTACCAAGTGGCGCAGATGATATTTGATGAGGCTGGGGTCTCTGTACCTGAGCTTGAAGTTTCGATGTATTCGGATATCCCCCTCACTCGGGGACTTGGAAGCAGTGCTTCGGCAATTGTTGGTGCGCTAGCTGGTGCCAATGCATTAATCGGCAGTCCATTATCTAATGATAAATTACTGGATATGGCAACAGCTCTGGAGAAACATCCGGACAATGTCGGTGCATCATTATATGGCGGAATCATTACAGCAGCTTGGGATGGCCGACGCGTTGACTACCTTCGTATCGAGCCTCACCAGGATTTGCAGGCTTTGGTTATCGTACCTGACTTCCAGCTATCTACTTCCAAAGCACGGATTGTTATTCCACAGCAATTTGGTATGCCTGATGTTGTACACAACGTGAGCCGTTCTTCATTGCTTGTTGCTGCATTAGCCAGTGGGAGACTGGATATGATCCAAAAGGCAATGTCGGATCGGATTCACCAGCCGTATCGTGCATCACTGGTACCTGGCATGACGGAGATTTTGGAACATGCTACAGAACATGGTGCGCTGGGTGCTGCGCTAAGCGGAGCTGGGCCAACCGTGCTTACACTGGTAGAGCGACATGATACCCGCAAAGTTGAGCTGGAGCAATATTTAATGGGTATTATGGAGCAGGAGGGGATCACGGCCACTGCCTTGTGGCTGGATCCGGATCTGGACGGTGTCCTCATATTGCCGGATCAAGATGAACGTCCTTTTTTGGACAGGATCAAAGGGGAAGTTAACGCATGAAACGAATTGCAGTTTTACCAGAAGGTTCAGTCTCACACGAAGCAATTGATTTTCTTTTCGACGGAGAAGCACTCGATTTGAAGCATTCCAAACTCATATCGGACATTTTTCGTGCAGTGGATAACGGAAGTGTACAGTACAGTGTGATTCCGTTTGAGAATACAATTGAAGGCTCTGTTAGCCTGCATATGGACTGGCTTGTTAATGAAGTGGATATCCCGATGCAAGCGGAGTGGGTATACCCCTCCATTCAGAATGTCATCGGACATGGGAATGAATTTGTCATGGGCGATGGCACATATGATTTTGGTAAAATCACCAAGATTCTATCCCATCCTGTGGCGATCCCGCAGTGTCAGAATTTTATTCGGCAACATTCACCTGATGCAGATCTTGAAGGCGTGAACAGCACAGCTGAAGCAGTAGAGATTGTGAAGAAAAATCCAGGAAAGGGCTGGGTTGCAATCGGTACGAAGCTTGCGGCTAAGAAGCATGGTCTCGATATCATGGCTGAACGTGTGACGGATCATGACAATAACTATACCCGTTTTGTACTAATTGGCCATGAACCGGTCGACATTCCGCGTGAGCCGGATCATGTGAAGACAAGCTTGCTTGTTACTTTGCCTGAGGATGCACCGGGAGCACTCCATCAGGTGTTGTCGGCTTTTGCCTGGAGAAAGCTGAACTTGACTCGTCTTGAATCTCGTCCAACGAAGAAACGTTTGGGCAGTTACTACTTTTACATTGATGTCATTGAATCGGTTGATTCCGTGTTGCTCACGGCAGCTATGGCTGAAATCGAGGCATTGAATTGTCAGGTACGTGTTCTTGGAAGTTATCCATGTTATACATACCCTTCACTGAGTTAAGCGGATAGTGGCTGGATAATGTAAAAAGATCATTTGGCGTTTATGTATAATAAGAGAGTTTTCCGTTCGTTACGATGGTAAAATGGACAGGCTCATTAGGCTTCGGAAATATAGGAAATGTATATTTAATGGAGGTGCAGTTAGTCATGGCAGAACAATGGATCTATTTGGATGGTCAGTATGTAACCAAGGAGAATGCTAAGGTTTCGGTATATGACCATGGATTTTTGTACGGAGATGGAATTTTCGAAGGGATTCGGATTTACAACGGCAATATTTTCAGATGTAAGGCTCACTTGGATCGCTTGTATGATTCGGCAAAATCCATCAGTTTGAACATTCCGCTGTCTTACGATGAGATGCTTGAAGTGATGGCTGAAACGGTGCGCCGCAACGATATGCGTAACGGGTATATCCGTCTAATCGTTTCACGTGGACCAGGGAACCTGGGCCTTGACCCGACGCGTTGTCCCAAAGCTTCCGTGATCATCATTGTGGAACAGCTAGCGATTTATCCGGAAGAAGCGTATCTTACTGGGTTGAAGGCCGTTTCCGTATCCCAGCGTCGTAACATCCCGGATGCGTTGAATCCGAAGATTAAATCCCTCAACTATCTGAACAACATCCTTGTCAAGTTGCAATCGAACTTTTCGGGTGCAGGTGAGGCTATTATGCTGAACTCCCAAGGCTACGTAACCGAGGGTTCAAGCGATAACATTTTCATTATCAAAAACGGTGTGGTGTATACTCCTCCTTGTTACCTTGGAGCACTTGAAGGCATTACACGTCAAGCGATTATTGATTTGTGCGTAGAGCTAGATATTGAATTAAAAGAAGTACCTTTTACGCTTCATGATGTGTATATTGCAGATGAGGTTTTCTTCACGGGAACAGCTGCGGAAGTTATTGCGGCGTGCGAAGTGGATGGCAGAACGATTGGTTCGGGTGTAGCGGGTCCAGTTACATTGCAGCTACTTGAAGCTTTCCGCCAGATTGTCGACAAAGACGGCTACAAGGTGTGGGAGTAATCACTACGTCGAATTGAATAAATAAGAGGAATTCTCCTTGTCCGATAAAATATAGCATGCCTAGAGCATGTGGGATTTTAGAAGGCAGGAGGATTTTTTTTGTTCAAATGATGTCATTAGCCCGGTTGCTGCATAGGATGTAGTAACGGTATGGGCGAATGTACTGCCCAAGTATGACGTCTAGGAGGTTAGTTCCCTGTGAAAATACACATGGTGAAAAAAGGCGACACTTTATATCTGCTGTCCCAAAAATACAATGTTGCACTGGACAAATTGATTGCGGCCAACCCGCAGATCGCAGATCCCGACAAGTTGGAGATTGGGATGAAGGTCAAAATTCCTGCACAGCCGGTAACACCAAAGCCAGAGGGTGTACTGCACAGTCACAAGGTAGTACAAGGAGATTCGTTATGGAAGTTGTCACAAGCTTGGGGAGTTCCGTTGAAAGACATGATCAATGCGAATCCGCAATTGAAGAATCCAAATGCTCTTCTGGTTGGAGAGACCGTCTATATTCCTTCTATGCATACACAAGGTAATCAGGCTGCGAATACCCAAATGGGAAGTATGGGCGCGCAAGAAAAATTATCACCTGAAGGCAAAGAGTATACGGGAGTAAAAGAAGAAACGGCACCTGTTGTACCAGCTCCTCCACCGCAGGCGGTTGAAACGCCAGTACCTGTTCCGGCACCAGTGCCTGTTGCACCGGCTAAGCCTAATATCATGCCTGAATTGGAGGCTTTGCCGCAATTACCTGTAATGCCCGAAATGAAGCCGGAGAAGAAACCAGACAAGAAAGAGGAGATGAAGCCTGAAGTTCAAGTCCAACCTCTAACCGAAGCAAAAAAACCTCAAATGCCTAATCTTTCACCTGAAGTGATGCCTCTGCCTGTAATGCCTAACATCGAACCGGCTGTGAATGTCGAGCCATCGGTTAAGGAGCCGTGTGGCTGTGGCCAAAAAATGCTCCATGCTCCGATGGAACATCCTTATATGCAGGTGCCAGTAGCTGCACAAGAGGTATACGCTGTTCAGCAAAACAACATGTATACGGCAGGTATGGCTAACAACTCTCCATTCCCTGGTGTTCAGGATGTTGGTGGTTATAGTATGGGGAGCATGCCAAATAGCCCGTGGACGGGAGCAGAACCCACTTATAATCATAATAACGTCATGCCTAATCTACCTACTGTATCTCCAGATATGGCGAACAATGCATTTCCGATTTCACCAGCCGGTCAGGTGAACAGCCCTTTCCCGAGTATTGCAGCTGCAACGAACCAGATGAATAATCAACCGCCATTTATGTCCCCGTACTCGATGCTCCCGTATCCACCATGCGGATGTGGACCACATACACATGCACCTCAGTATACTTACCCTACATTCGGTTATCAGGAACCGGTTTGGGGCATGTATGGTCATGCGAATGGTATGCCGCCTGAAATGTCTACATCTGTTATGCCAAATCATCCTATGGAATATGCTTACCAAAATCCGTATCCGGCTCAAAATATGGTTCCTCCATCTCCGCTTGGAGCTTTTGGAGAGATGTACCCTTCTCAGGTCCATGGCGAAAATAGTGGGAAAAAGGGAGGACGTGACAATGCGAACTTAAGTCAGGCCTCTTTTGAAGAGACGGGAGCAGAACTTGAGGCGAAACCAAAGTCAACTCCAACTAAAAATGGAACGGCAAAACGGAGAACAAGCAAAACACCTGCGAAAAGTAAATCCAAGGTGTCTGTATCTGGAAACCCCACTAGAGAGAACAAGACGTCAACTAATTCACAAAAACTGGCCAAGAAACGTCGTAATCCCTGGATTCAACATTAAGAGTTTATCGGAGCAGAATGTGATATAGAGTGATGGCTGTTGCGAAAAGGTCAGTTCAACATACTAGAACTGACCTTTTCGCTCTCGTAACTATAGAGAGAATAATGATGTTTTTAGAATGCCGAAGGTGTCGAATAAACAAAAATATTGCAAATAACGTTTGAAAGCCAGTTTGAGAATATGTTACAATATGAATGCGCTTTAATTTTAGGTTGAAATTAAATTTTAATTGAAGTGTACATGCAAATTAATATTAAAGTTAAAACTATTATTAAAAAACTCTTGCATTAAATTTGGCCGTGTGTTACATTATTTAAGTCGCCGCTGAAACGCGGGTTGACGAAGAAACAAGTTTGATCTTTGAAAACTGAACAACGAGTGAGTAACGATCTTGCTTGCAAGATCGACGCTGGAAAAATTGGTGCGTGTCTTCGGAACGTATGGTTTTGAAAGCAACAATGAGATTTTAATCTCGTCAGATTCAAAATGAGCTTATCGCTCTTTTCAATAACTTTATTGGAGAGTTTGATCCTGGCTCAGGACGAACGCTGGCGGCATGCCTAATACATGCAAGTCGAGCGGAC
>NZ_JAMAUN010000079.1:0-254 GCF_023714295.1 Paenibacillus polysaccharolyticus | reverse complement strand
GGATGCCTAGGCGCTAGGAGCCGATGAAGGACGTGGCGAACAACGAAACTGCCTCGGGGAGCTGTAAGCAAGCTTTGATCCGGGGATGTCCGAATGGGGAAACCCAGCTGGGGTAATATCCAGTTACTCACAACTGAATACATAGGTTGTGTAGAGGCATACCAGGGGAACTGAAACATCTAAGTACCCTGAGGAAGAGAAAACAATAGTGATTCCGTCAGTAGCGGCGAGCGAACGCGGAGAAGCCCAAACCA
>NZ_JAMAUN010000078.1:0-255 GCF_023714295.1 Paenibacillus polysaccharolyticus | reverse complement strand
TAATGCTGGGTCAAATGCCACGATGCCGCTTAACCCTACGCCGGTAGCTCCCGTGGTCCCCGTTATTCCCGTACTACCAGTTACCCCTGCCCCAGTAGCCCCTGTTCCTCCTGTGGCTCCTGCACTTACTAATAACGTATAATCCGGGGAAGTGCCCGGCGTGCCCGTTGGCGAGGCTACATTGGTGACATACGTACTGCCGTTGAACGTGACAACCTGACCGGCTGGATACGTCGGGGCTACTGCTGGGTCAAA
>NZ_JAMAUN010000077.1:0-255 GCF_023714295.1 Paenibacillus polysaccharolyticus | reverse complement strand
AATCGTTTCATTCGGGGCCGTTCACGGATGTGTCGGTCGAATAAACGAGTTGGTTTGAGAGTTTGAGCTCTCAAAACTGAGCAACGAGTGAGTTGAAAGCTTTACGAAGTAAAGCTCGCTTCGGAAGTATGCTTCCTGAAGACTTTTTTGAATGTTTCCACGCGGGAAACGATTCTCCATAGAAAGGAGGTGATCCAGCCGCACCTTCCGATACGGCTACCTTGTTACGACTTCACCCCAATCATCTATCCCACC
>NZ_JAMAUN010000076.1:0-255 GCF_023714295.1 Paenibacillus polysaccharolyticus | reverse complement strand
GCCCGCACGGTGAAGGAGGTCGGCAGGGTCGGCACACCGCCAAAAGCAAGTTGCTGCCCCCAGTTTAGACTGAGACTGAGCCCACTCAGATCATCCGGCTGTTGGACAATCGCGTAGGAAAGCGAGTTTTGGTTAGGATCTTGGAAAAAGTCTGCAATATTCCAAACATTCGGATAGAATCTATTTTTATTCGGATCAAACGTCAGGACAGGGGAACTGACGGTAAGAGGCGCAACATTTTCCCCTTGAATTTCC
>NZ_JAMAUN010000075.1:0-255 GCF_023714295.1 Paenibacillus polysaccharolyticus | reverse complement strand
CCCCCCCCCCCCCCCCCCCCCCCCCCCCCCCCCCCCCCCCCCCCCCCCCCCCCCCCCCCCCCCCCCCCCCCCCCCCCCCCCCCCCCCCCCCCCCCCCCCCCCCCCCCCCCCCCCCCCCCCCCCCCCCCCCCCCCCCCCCCCCCCCCCCCCCCCCCCCCCCCCCCCCCCCCCCCCCCCCCCCCCCCCCCCCCCCCCCCCCCCCCCCCCCCCCCCCCCCCCCCCCCCCCCCCCCCCCCCCCCCCCCCCCCCCCCCCC
>NZ_JAMAUN010000074.1:0-255 GCF_023714295.1 Paenibacillus polysaccharolyticus | reverse complement strand
CTCAAACGGATGTGATACAAACCGTATTCAGCCATGCTCAAATTCAAGTTTTGGATGAGAAAGGAACGGTACTCCTAGACTCTGGAGAAATAGAGCAGAATACCACGTTATCTAGCGGAAGCTGGACTACTAGCGAAGCGTTACCAGTGAATCAAAAAGTACAAGTTCGCGTACGTGTAAAGGATCAGCAGCTGTGGTCGGACTGGTCCAAAGCAGGCTGGCTAAAGGTAGACCCGAATGGCCAACCTGAAACAC
>NZ_JAMAUN010000073.1:0-255 GCF_023714295.1 Paenibacillus polysaccharolyticus | reverse complement strand
GACCCCTTGAAGACGACGAGGTAGATAGGCTGGGGGTGGAAGTGCAGTAATGCATGGAGCTGACCAGTACTAATCGGTCGAGGGCTTATCCAATAGCAAGTTTTGAATCGCGTGCGTTTCGTTTCGAGTCTAGTTTTCAGAGAACAACACTCTGAATATGCGCTGAACCATTCATCCACACCGCTGTGATGGACCGAATGGAACGCGAATGCATTTGTTTCACAAATGCTCGTTTGGTGGCGATGGCGGAGGGGT
>NZ_JAMAUN010000072.1:0-255 GCF_023714295.1 Paenibacillus polysaccharolyticus | reverse complement strand
AGGCGAGGCCGAAAGGCGTAGTCGAAGGACAACAGGTCGAAATTCCTGTACCACCGTAAATCGTTACGAGCGATGGGGGGACGCAGTAGGGTAGTGACGCAGGCTGATGGATGCCTGTCCAAGCAGTAAGGCTGGTTAGTAGGCAAATCCGCTAACCGTAAGGCTGAGCTGTGATGGGGAGTGAAAATTACAGTAGCGAAGGTCATGATCTCACACTGCCAAGAAAAGCCTCTAGCCAGATGAAGGTGCCCGTAC
>NZ_JAMAUN010000071.1:0-256 GCF_023714295.1 Paenibacillus polysaccharolyticus | reverse complement strand
GGAGCCAGCCGCCGAAGGTGGGATAGATGATTGGGGTGAAGTCGTAACAAGGTAGCCGTATCGGAAGGTGCGGCTGGATCACCTCCTTTCTATGGAGAATCGTTTCCCGCGTGGAAACATTCAAAAAGTCTTCAGGAAGCATGCTTCCGAAGCGAGCTTTACTTCGTAAAGCTTTCAACTCACTCGTTGCTCAGTTTTGAGAGCTCAAACTCTCAAACCAACTCGTTTATTCGACCGACACATCCGTGAACGGCCC
>NZ_JAMAUN010000070.1:0-258 GCF_023714295.1 Paenibacillus polysaccharolyticus | reverse complement strand
TCTCCGCTACCCCCACCTCATCCCCGCATTTTTCAACATGCGTGGGTTCGGGCCTCCAGTGCGTGTTACCGCACCTTCACCCTGGACAGGGGTAGATCACCCGGTTTCGGGTCTACGTCCACGTACTATAGTCGCCCTATTCAGACTCGCTTTCGCTGCGGCTCCGGCTCTTCACCTTAACCTTGCACGGGAACGTAACTCGCCGGTTCATTCTACAAAAGGCACGCCATCACCCCTAAAACGGGCTCTGACTTTTTG
>NZ_JAMAUN010000006.1:0-328683 GCF_023714295.1 Paenibacillus polysaccharolyticus | reverse complement strand
ACGTGTTACTCACCCGTCCGCCGCTAACCATCCGAGAAGCAAGCTTCTCTTCAAGTCCGCTCGACTTGCATGTATTAGGCATGCCGCCAGCGTTCGTCCTGAGCCAGGATCAAACTCTCCAATAAAGTTATTGAAAAGAGCGATAAGCTCATTTTGAATCTGACGAGATTAAAATCTCATTTTTGATCTTGCAAGCAAGATCGATACTCACTCGTTGTTCAGTTTTCAAAGATCAAACATATTCAATCACTGTAACTCATTCGCTTCAGTAACTTTTATATCATATCATTTCCGAACCAACTTTGCAAGCTTTTTTTGAAGTTTCTTTCGAAGCTTTCTTATTCAATGCTTGCCTCACCGTGTAAACTGTGTTTTCTTGGCCGGAATTAGAATATATCATGTATAGAATTTGAATGCAAGTGTTTTTTCTAAATTCTTTTATTACTTAACACTTAACTTTAGTTGGGCTCATTTAGTCACTAATATACTCATAACCGATGTCCTTTTAACTCTCAAACTAAAAAAGACCCTCTCGCTATGAGAAGGTCCTCACACTACAAATCTAAATACGTTCTTAACCTAATACTTCCTGAATATATAACTGTCTTTGTTGCATCAGATTGATAATTGATCCTTCCACAGATACCATTGGCCGTGTAGGATGATCTCGATCCGAGAAAATAATTTCCCCAATCTGGTTATTACTCAGTTTCACCCGAATTCCGTTATGAATTTGAGTAGAGCGCTGTACAAACACATTTACTATAGAAGGTTCCAGCTTACCAAACGCCTCACTTTGAATTTGTTCCAAAACCAGATAAGGAGATTGAGCCTTCCGATAGATCTTCTCCAGGGTCATTGCGTGAAAAATATCCGCAATAGCTACAATTTTGGCATAGATATGAATCTGCGTACCAGTAAGTTGCAAGGGATAACCCGATCCATCTACTTTTTCATGATGCTGTAATGCTGCAAGTCTTGCACCCTCATTAATAGCCTTGGCTTGTTTAAGAATCTGATAACCATATTTGGTATGTTGCCTGATCTCCTCCTGCTCCTCCGCTGTCAGAGAAGAAGGTTTATGAAGAATCTGCGGATCAACCTTATTATTGCCGATATCATGGAACAATCCAGCAAAGGCTACCTGCATCCAATCCTTGGAGGGAAGGTCAGTCCACTGAGCCAGTTGATACGATGTAATTGCGCTTAGCACAGCATGGTGATATACATAATCATGCTCTTTCATATTGCGTGGACTGAAGGTAAGTACATTATACTGCTTAAGATGCATGAATAAAGCCTCTAGTTGTGTCCGCAGCTCATAAACGGGTAATTCGGCAGCAATTGAGGAGAGAAATGCATTTTTAGTCAACGTAACCATTTTCTCGTATTCATCCTGGAGTGTAACAACCGGAGCTGAAACCATTGTACTTGTCCGATCCCCATTCTTCTCAGTAACAGCTGTTGCTATTGCTCCGCCGGGTCCACTTACGCCTTTGGGACCTCCACTGCCAGTTCCTGCCCTCTCTTGCTCAATATCTACCTGATGAATCATAAACGCTCTGAGGACTTCCATATCTTTGGGTAAAATGATTTTACCCTTTTGAAGCAACACATTGCCACGCAACGTCTGTACATCACTTCCCAATTTCAGTCCTGGTTTGACTTCTGACAGGGTAATTAATCCCATAGTGATTCCCCTCACTCATCGTTCTTAAGATGATGACAATACAAGACCATAGTCCCGGTTTCTCATGTTATTTCCCATTATATTACTCAGAAAACAGGCTGTACATCCTAGATTTTGAAGCGTCTAATATTTCATCTGTACATATTAAAAAGGCCCCCTTAAAGGGAGCCTTTCGTATCCTGTTTTAATCCTCTGAACGATTCTATAAACAAGATAGCTATGTTACTCTTCCAAACCTGAATCATCATCTTGAACATCAACTTCAGCCTCAGGCGTCATGTTCGCTTCCAGATTGGACTCCTCTGTGAGAGATGACACCCCAGCCTCCATTGCTTCAATGTTATCTTCGTCAGGTTCTTCTTCATTTTTATCAATTCGGCTCACGGTAGCCACAGCGTCTTCTTCACGGATATGAATCAGCTTCACACCCTGCGTATAGCGACCCATGGTTGAGATGCCATCCATGCTCATCCGAATCAATGTACCACTGGATGTGATAATCATGAGGTCCTCTTCCGTTTTAACCATTTTGAGGCTGACAACAGCACCATTCTTCTCGGTAACATTGATCGTCTTAATCCCTTTACCACCACGAGTTTGCATCCGGTAATCACTAACTGGAGTCCGTTTACCGTACCCTTTTGCTGTAACAATCAATACATCCAGATCGGCATCTACGACGTCCATACCGATAACCGCATCCTGATCATCAAGCGTGATACCCTTAACTCCGGTAGCGCTACGTCCCATAGAACGTACATTACCTTCCGAGAAGCGAATAGACATTCCATGGGCCGTACCCATAATAATCTCTTGCTGCCCATCGGTCAGCTTCACATCAATCAGGCTGTCATCATCACGCAAGGAGATCCCGATAAGTCCGCCTTTGCGGATGTTCGTGTAATCTTCAAGCGGCGTTTTCTTCACTACACCCTGACGTGTTGCAAAGAACAGATACTTATCGCTCTCGAATTCCTGCACTGGAATAACCGCATTGACAGACTCCCCTTGCTCAATCTGAATCAGGTTGATAATTGGTGTCCCGCGTGCTGTTCGCCCAAGCTCCGGAATCTCGTAGGCTTTCAACCGATATACTTTACCTTTATCCGTGAAGAACATCAGGTAATTGTGAGAGTTGGTTACGAAAAGATGTTCGACAAAGTCGGTATCCTTCGTGTCCATTCCTACAACACCACGACCTCCGCGTTTTTGACTACGGTAAGTAGATACAGGCAGACGTTTAACGTAACCTGTATGAGTAATCGTGATGATTACTTCTTCGCGTGGAATCAGATCCTCATCCAGAATACTCTCTTCCCCAACCGTGATCTCAGTACGGCGATCGTCACCAAAGCGCTCACGGATCTCTTGTAGCTCTGTACTAATGATCTCTAGTACAAGATGCTCATTAGCCAAAATTTCACGATACTCGCGGATCTTGACCATCAATTCGTTGTACTCGTTCTCGATTCGTTCACGTTCCAAACCTGTCAGACGTTGCAGACGCATATCCAGAATCGCCTGCGCCTGGTCATGGCTGAGTGAGAAACGCTCTATCAAACCTTCCCTAGCAGCATCTGTATTGCTGGATGAACGGATCAACGTAATAATCTCGTCGATGTGATCCAGTGCAATACGTAAACCTTCTAGGATGTGAGCACGAGCTTCCGCTTTTCTCAGTTCGAATTGTGTACGACGACGAATAACCTCGATCTGGTGCTGCAAATAGTGATACAACACTTCCCGCAGATTCAGAATCTTCGGTTCTTTATTTACAATCGCCAGCATGTTAATGCCAAACGTGGACTGCATCGATGTATGCTTGTACAAATTGTTCAGAACAACGCCAGGGTTAACGTCCCTGCGAAGCTCTATCACAATCCGCATGCCGTTACGGTCAGATTCATCTCGCAGGTCTGTAATGCCATCGATCTTTTTGTCACGTACCAACTCAGCGATTTTCTCTACGAGCCTAGCTTTATTCACCTGGTACGGAAGCTCTGTAACAACGATTCGAGCTTTGTTGTTGTTCTCTTCAATATTCGTTCTGGCACGCATCGTTACCGATCCGCGTCCAGTCTGGTAAGCCTGACGAATACCTGAACGTCCCAGAATATAACCGGATGTAGGGAAGTCGGGACCTTGGATATAATCCATCAGTTCCATGGATGTAATGTCTGGATTTTTAATCATGGCCTGTACGCCGTCAATAACCTCTCCCAGATTATGAGGAGGAATATTGGTAGCCATACCTACGGCGATCCCGCCAACTCCATTGACAAGCAAGTTAGGAAAACGAGCAGGGAGAACAATAGGTTCATTTTCTTCGCCATCATAGTTCGGTTGGAAGTCAATGGTGTCCTTGTTGATATCTCTGAGCATTTCCATTGCAATCTTGGACAAACGTGCCTCGGTATAACGCAT
The DNA here is from genome assembly GCF_023714295.1 of Paenibacillus polysaccharolyticus. Classification (GTDB taxonomy): domain Bacteria; phylum Bacillota; class Bacilli; order Paenibacillales; family Paenibacillaceae; genus Paenibacillus; species Paenibacillus polysaccharolyticus_A. Next base: position 324,569 of record NZ_JAMAUN010000006.1, on the reverse strand, counting down.
CGCTGCAGCCATATCACCATCGACTGATCCGAAGTTACCGTGTCCATCTACATGCATGTAACGCAGGGAGAAGTCCTGTGCCATCCGTACCATCGTCTCGTAAACGGCAGAGTCACCGTGCGGGTGATACTTACCGATAACTTCGCCGACGATTCTGGCTGATTTTTTATGTGGTTTATCAGGTGTCATGCCAAGCTCCGACATTGCATACAGAATGCGCCGGTGAACCGGCTTCAATCCATCACGCACATCTGGCAGGGCACGGCTCACTATGATGCTCATCGCATAATCCATAAACGATTCACGCATCTCGACGCCAATATCCCGATCTTTAATCTGCGAGTTCATTTCTTCCGCCATGCTGGACCTCCTTCTTGTCCTTCAACAAACGTTCCAAATCAATCATTTCCAGAAAATTAATATATGTGAAAAGCCTAACAAGGCTAAAACCGCGCAAGAACGCTACTCTTTATTATATTACTTTCACAAAAGTTACACAATTAAACGTCCGCTGGGCAATAGCCTTTCTTCCAGGAACTTGAGCGTGTCTGGGGGTTCGCCCTGCCTTCCTCTGCAATTGCACATACAATGCTAGAAAAGCGGCATATGTACTGTCCAATCAAGGCTAGAGCCGTTCCCACGTGGCAATCAAACTGCAATTTTATCGGCTGACAGCACAAAACGCCATATTCCTCTATTATACCACTGAAATCATCTCTTGTCCTTTGATTTTCTGCATAATGTCCCTCAGCACAACGGATCAAAACAAGAAAGGACTGATGCACATGAGCATCCAGCGTGTCTCCAGCAAATGGACTAAAACAGCAATTTTGCAACGCAGTCGTCATGTCAATGAATATATACCGGTGACCCGAAAATATAGCTCGCAAACACTAGAACGAATGACCGAGTTATTCCCAGCCAATTTTATTAAACCCGACAGGGGAACTTACGGTAATGGGGTGATGAGGGTAAGGACAGTTCACACCACAATCACAGTCCCTCGTTCTGCAGACTCAACTGCCGAATCCATAAACGATGAAGCATCTGACGAATCCACCTCACCTGAATCAGTAGAATCAGAGCCTATTCCTCCGACTATGTCCGATATTACGACCTATCATCTGCAACATGGAACTGAAGAGCGAGTCTTTCATTCGCTCACAGAACTTGAGAACGCATTGAACGAACGTATTCAGAAACGTGACTATATCATTCAACAGGGTATTCCACTAATGACACATGAGGGATTACCTTTTGACCTGCGTGTGTTAACCCAGAAGAACCCACAGCATAGCTGGGAAACAACAGGTATTCTCGGACGGGTTGCTGCACCAGGCAAAATCATTACCAATATCCATGGAGGCGGCCGCCTGGCCACCTTTGAAGAACTTGTACTCCCACAACTCAAAAGGGAAGGATATCAAAAGCTTGAGCATGAATTGCACCGCCTCGGTATCCATACTGCTGTCCAATTGCAAAGCTCTTTTCCCAGACTCAAAGAGATTGGAATTGATATCGCTTTGGATGATCATGGGCGTCCCTGGATCCTAGAGGTTAACACATTGCCAGGCATCTATGCCTTCGGTCTGCTTCCAGATAAGAAGGCTTATCGCAAGATCAAACGTTATGCCATAGCCTATGGACGCCTACCTTCCAAAAAAGGCAAAACGAAAAAAGCAACCTCCAAAGTTTCCAAAGCGCAGGCTTCCGCCGTCAAACATCGGACTGCCAGATAAATAAGCATACCCGTAGCACACAGCACTCATGATATAAAAAAAGGCGCCCTCACAGGCGCCTCTTCGCAACTCGTTAAATATCGAGGTTTTTCACGTATTTCGCATTCTCCTGGATGAAGTCACGACGAGGTTCGACGTTATCCCCCATCAAGGTGTCAAACATAGCATCTGCGAGCATCGCATCACTAATCGATACTTGCAACATCGTACGGCTTTCCGGGTCCATCGTCGTTTCCCACAGCTGTCCGGCATTCATCTCGCCCAGACCTTTGTAACGCTGGATGTTAAACTTGGCGTTCTCACCCAAGGAAGCAACAATCTCGTCACGCTCTTTCTCGGAACCTGCATAACGAATGACTTTGTTACGCTCAATCTTGAAGAGCGGTGGCTGTGCAATATATACATAACCAGCCTCTATGATTTTGCGCATGTAACGATACAAGAATGTCAACAACAGTGTCCGGATATGGGCACCATCGACATCGGCATCAGTCATCAGGATGATTTTGTGATAACGTGCTTTAGAAATATCAAAATCATCGCCGATTCCTGTTCCCATCGCTGTGATAATCGCACGAATCTCGGCATTGCCCAGGATACGGTCAAGGCGTGCCTTTTCCACGTTCAGGATCTTACCACGAAGCGGCAAAATCGCTTGGAAATGACGGTCACGACCCTGTTTGGCTGAACCGCCGGCAGAATCACCTTCGACGATGTACAATTCACTGATGGATGCATCTTTGGATGAGCAGTCCGCCAGCTTACCAGGCAGGGAGCTGACTTCAAGCGCGCCTTTACGGCGTGTCAGTTCACGAGCTTTACGAGCCGCTTCACGAGCACGGGCAGCCTGTAATCCTTTTTCCAAAATACGACGGGATACGGAAGGATTCTCTTCCAAGAACTCCTGCAGCTTCTCTGCAAACAAAGACTCCACAATACCACGCACTTCACTGTTTCCGAGCTTTGTTTTCGTTTGTCCTTCGAATTGCGGTTCCGGAATTTTGACGGAAATAATGGCCGTCAGCCCTTCACGCACATCGTCACCAGACAGATTGCCGGTACTATCCTTGATTACACCCGCTTTACGGGCATAGTCATTAATAATCCGGGTGAGCGCACTTTTAAAGCCTGATTCGTGCGTTCCACCCTCATGAGTGTTGATGTTATTCGCAAAAGAATAAATATTCTCGGTATAGTTGTCGTTGTATTGCAAAGCAACCTCTACCTGAATGTTATCCCGAGCACCTTCAACATAGATCGGATTTTCGTGCAACACTTCACGCTTTTGATTCAAGAAGGATACATACTCAATAATCCCGCCTTCGTACATGAAGGAGTTGGTTACACCTGTACGCTCATCCGTTAACGTAAGACCAATGCCTTTGTTCAAGAAGGCAAGCTCGCGGACACGTGTAAGCAATGTTTCGTAGTCATATACCGTCGTTTCTGTAAAAATTTCAGGATCGGGATGGAACGTTACGGTAGTTCCCGTCTCGTCTGTTGTACCGATCACTTTGAGGTCATATTGCGGAGCACCGCGGCGGTATTCCTGCTGATGGATATGACCATCCCGTTTTACAGTGACGACTACTTTTTCAGATAGTGCGTTAACAACGGATACACCTACACCGTGCAAACCGCCGGATACCTTATATCCACCGCCACCAAATTTACCTCCTGCATGGAGAACAGTCATAACAACTTCCAGAGCTGGACGTTTCATTTTGGCATGTTCGCCAACTGGAATACCCCGTCCGTTATCCACAACGGTTACGCTATTGTCTTCATGGATGTTGATCTCGATATGATCACAGTAGCCCGCCAGCGCTTCATCGATACTGTTGTCCACTACTTCCCAGACCAGATGATGCAGACCTTTGGCACTGGTGGAACCGATGTACATGCCCGGACGTTTACGTACGGCTTCCAGTCCTTCAAGGACCTGAATTTCATTCGCATCATATGACGGTTGATTCATAGACATGCCTTTCACCTACTTCTATAGATTCAATATCTTGAATATGCGTTAACTTAAGAATATTAGCAGACACAGAAATACTCTCTTGAATATCTGCTACAGATCAGGAAAATGATGAGCACGCTTCTTAAGCGTGGCGGAGGAAATCGGTGAGTAATACACAATGTTTTTCGTCACCACAATAGACTTTGCTTCCTCTTCGCCGATATGTTCGACCGTTTTTTCCTGTTCGGCATGTGTAACATACTGCTTGGATATTTTTGAAGATTTCTCAATCGATATATCAAAAATAGCGACCAACTCAGAAGAACGGATGATTTTTTCACCGCCCAGATGAATGTACATAAGCCCTCACTCCTTAGCGTTCCACCTGTCCGGCATGAACGTGATAGATACTAGCATCTTTAAGCTTGTCAACGTTCAGGCTCTCAATTCCCGTAGCAGTAATAAAAGTTTGTACCTTGCTTTGGAATGTTTCGATCAGCTGGGTCTGACGAAAAGGATCAAGTTCGGATAATACGTCATCCAGCAATAGCACCGGATATTCCCCGATCTCTTCATGAATTAGTTCAATCTCCGCAAGCTTAAGAGACAGCGCTGTTGTGCGCTGCTGCCCCTGAGAGCCGTACGTTTGTACTTCCCGGTCGTTAATGAAAAAGGACAGGTCATCCCGATGTGGCCCACTCAGCGTTGTGCCTCGGCGAATCTCCTGCTCTTTCATTTGTGATAATTTTATCATAAATTGCTCCATTAAGACAGCTTCATCTTCCTCAGCAGCTTCGCTGAAGGAAGGTAGGTAGGCCAGACGCAGAACTTCTCCACCTCCAGTAATCCCCTGATGGATCGTTTCTGCCCACTTTTGCAGTTTCTTTATGAATTGTTTCCTTTTTTTGACGATTTTAACACCGTGCTCTGCAAGCTGTTCGTTCCAGATCTCCAGCATCGCTTGCGCTGAATCCCCTTTTCCCCACAGCTGTTTGAGTAGATTATTCCGCTGCACTAGCACCTTCTGATACTGCTGCAGATGATAAAGATAACCTGGAGCCACCTGCCCGATCTCCATGTCAAGGAACCGGCGGCGAACCCCCGGTGTGCCTTTGACAATCTCCAGATCCTCGGGGGCAAACATTACCACGTTAAGTGATCCGACAAAATCGCTTAATTTACGCTGTTCCAAACCGTTAATCTTTGCTTTTTTCCCTTGCTGTGATAAGGACAGCTCCAGCTTAACTGCTCCGTATTTTTTGTCGACCTCGGCGGTGAGCCTTGACCGTTCTTCCCCAAAACGGATCAGTTCCTTATCTCGGGAGGTGCGGTGGCTCTTGGTGAGTGCCAGCACAAAAATAGCCTCGGCCAGATTGGTCTTGCCCTGGGCATTTTGTCCAATCAACAGATTGACAGGTCCAAATGATTCCAGCTTCAGATGCTTATAATTGCGGAATTGCTGCAACTCTATGCTGTTTACAAACAAGCGTTAACCTCCCTTTTATCCCGTCCGTCAGGAGGCAGCAGGATTGCACCTTGGTCTTTTACTCCGCAACCACTTCAAATGTGCCTTCTCCGTCTACCTCAACGATATCCCCAGGGTATAATTTCCGTCCACGGCGTTCCTCAGCTTCTTTATTCACACGAACAAGCCCTTCTTGGAGGAGGGCTTTTGCCATACCTCCAGTAGGGATGCAGTCTGCTAGTTTCAAAAATTGGTCAAGCTTAATATATTCCGTACGAATCGATACTTGCTTCATCATGTGATCTTCCTTTCGTTAATTGGTCGTCCGGTAAGGCAGGATGACGTATAGGCTCTGACTGTCGTCTAGCGGTTTCAGGATGATCGGACTCATGACACCCGTAAAGGCAATCATCAGTTGCTCACTCTCCACCACTTTCAGCACATCCAGCATGTATTTGGAGTTAAACGATATCTTGAGCGGATCACCCGTAAATTCAGCTGGCTCAATCTCTTCTCGTACTTTACCAAGCTCAGAGGAGCTGGAGGATATTTCAATCGTGCCGGAGTCCATCGTCTGCATGCGCACAATGTTTGTTTTTTCCTCACGCGACAGCAAATAAGCCCGGTCAATCGATTCACTTAATTTTTTTGTGTCCAAAACAAGTTCTGTTTTGTATGACGTTGGAATAATTCTAGAAGTATCCGGATAGGTTCCGTCCAAAATACGGGAATAGAACAATACACGGTCAATTTTAAACAATACCTGATTATCGGCGACAACGATATCCACAAGTGTGTTCTGATCGGGAACGATTTTACTCAGTTCGTTTAGTGTTTTACCAGAAATGACAACATTGTTGAAACGGATACCTTCTGCATTATCCAGCATTGCGGAGCGTGTAGCAAGACGATGACGGTCCGTTGCCACAAATTTCAACTCATTATCACCTAGACTCCAGAGTACACCTGTCAGAATAGGGGTCGTTTCATGGGTAGAGATGGAGAATACGGTCTGTTTAATCATATTTTTCAGCAAATCTCCAGGAATAGAGACGGTTTGGTTCTCTTCAATGCTTGGCAGTACCGGGAATTCTTCCGGGTCCAGACCTACTAGTTGAATCTCCGTTGCACCTGCCGAAATAAACGTATTGAAGTTTTCTTTGACTTCCATATGCACTTCCTGGGAAGGCAACTTTTTGATGATCTCTACGAAAAATTTGGCTGGCAGAACAACGCTACCCGGTTGCTCTACTTGAACAACACTTTTGTCTCCCTCTTCAAGCGGGATAAATGACTGGATAGAGATATCTGTGTCACTTGCTGTCAACGTTACACCTTGATGATTTACGTCGAATTTGATACCGCTCAGAATGGGAATCGTCGTACGACTGGAGATCGCTTTGGATACTTGTTGAATGGATTCGTTAAGATAACTTTTCATTATGCTGATTTTCATGATTTCACTCCTAGCGGTTTTTTTAGATGTCTTGTGGTATTGACTTGGTCTTAAAAAGGTGTTTATCGAAAGGCCGAAGGCCGTCCTTTGCAACGGCTTTTTGGAGAAGATATCTTTAGATCTTTATAGTAATAATAGTAATAGGGGCACTGAATATGTGGATAAGTAGGGTTAAACCCATAAAATTAAGCCTATCCACATGTGTACACGTTGTGCATAGGCTTGGGACTTGTTCAGGTTGGATTCTTAATTTTTTCGGTTAAGCTGTTGATAACTTTATAGAGATCTTGATCATTCTTGATCGCTTGAGAGATTTTTTCATGGGCATGAATGACCGTAGTATGATCTCGTCCTCCAAAAGCATCCCCAATTTTGGGCAGAGAAAAGTCTGTTAGTTCACGAGAGAGATACATAGCGATCTGTCTAGGAAAAGCAACAGCTTTTGTCCGTTTCCGTGCTTTGAAATCTTCAAGCTTGAGGCTGTAGTATTCGCCGACCTTTTGTTGGATGTCTTGAATCGTGATCATTTTGGGACGGCTGGAAGGAATGATATCCTTCAGTGCTTCAGCGGCCAGATGTGAACTAACGTCCTGATTGGTCAGTGAAGAGTAAGCAACGACTCGGATTAGGGCTCCTTCAAGCTCCCGAATGTTCGTATCAATTTGATTTGCGATGTACATCATCGCTTCATTAGGAATGTCCAGATTCTCCGCACGCGCTTTTTTACGCAAAATCGCAATCCGCGTCTCCAGATCCGGAGGCTGAATATCCGTAATTAATCCCCATTCAAACCGGGAGCGCAGCCGCTCCTCCAGGGTTGGAATTTCCTTTGGTGGTCTATCGCTGGAGATGATGATCTGCTTCCGTTCCTCATGCAGCGCATTAAACGTATGGAAAAATTCCTCTTGTGTTGATTCTTTCCCGGCCAGGAACTGAATATCATCAATAAGCAGAATATCTACGCTCCGGTATTTGTTACGGAAGCTTTCCCCGCGATTATCACGGATGGAGTTGATGAACTCATTCGTGAATTTCTCAGATGACAAATAAACCACTTTGCTACTCGGATTATGCTCCAAAATATAATGTCCGATGGCATGCATCAAGTGGGTTTTGCCAAGTCCTACACCTCCATATAGGAAAAGAGGATTGTAGGCTTTGGCGGGCGCTTCAGCGACCGCCAGCGATGCGGCGTGGGCAAAACGGTTACCCGGCCCAATGACAAAGGTGTCGAACGTATATTTAGGATTCAGCATGCTGAGCACGGCTTCTTCCTGAACGACTGTCGGCGTCGGTGCCGGCAGCTGCGGGTCTGGTTCAACAGGTTTGTTCTCCTCGATGACAAATTTCACATCGACCTGTTTGCCAAGCAGTTCATAGACCGTCGAACCAACCAGTTTGGTGTAACGGCTCTCCAGCCATTCGACGGCAAACGTGGTTGGGGCGGAGATGACGATGGTCTGATCGTTCAGCTTGGTGGCTTTGGTTGCCTTGAACCAGGTATCGAAGCTGGGTTTGCTGAGTTTATTTTGTATGATTGATAAAATTTGCTGCCATAAATCAGAAGTATGGCTGTCCACAGACTGTCACTCCTTTTACATGTTCCAAGTGTGGCTTAAGCCATGATGCAGTGTCGAAATACGAGATATATTGCCGAATTTATCCCCAAACCCCCGCAGGTCAAAAACAAAAAAAGAAGGAACAACGGAAAATTGTTCACAACTTTATCCACAGGCTGTTGATAATATTATGGGTCAGATCACATATTCACATCCAAAAGTAATACAATCATAGCAAAAGAAGCCCCGCATTTCAACGTATGGCGAGATTTTATCCACAAATTCAATAACTTGTGTATAATTTTTAGTCACAACACAATATATTGTTTATAAATTGTTTAATTTTCGACAGCAAGACCCAAAGTACATAAAATTTTTATACACAGGATATCCGTCAAAAGATGCTAAATGATGTGCAAAAGTGGACTTGCAATGTGAATAACTTCGTTGTGGATAAACTTAAAAGTGAAATTGAAGTGAGTACGTGGAAAGTGAGAAGGTTAGCGGCGAGGCTTTTTTAACCTCATGAGGTGCTACCTCGTAAAAAGGTTTGGGTTGCTGCTTGCTAATTAAGTGACTAAAGGTGATAACCGATTAAAATTCGATTAAATTAAAAGTGTTCATGAGGCCATTATTGAGGTACACCACGAGTATGGCTGTGTTCATTGCTAGAGACAAAATGACACCAAAAAGAGGAAGACCCCGCAGCCGTTATATGGCTGCGGGGTCTTCCTCTACTTATATATGAAGCATAGACATTTTGCGTTGGAATTCCGCAATATCTGCATATTCCTCTTCAAGTTTACGTGAAATGCGAATGTAGATCGGTAACAACTCTTGATAGAGGGAGGCATGTTCTTTGACCGGCGTATGTCGGTGAGTTGTGCCTATCATTGAGGAAACATCTTCAAGAGACTTGATTCGTCCTGTAGCATACAGACCGAGAACAACAGCACCGAGACATGAACTTTCAAAGCTCTCAGGCACAACGACTTCCTGATTAAAGATGTCGGACATCATCTGCCGCCACAACGGCGAACGTGCAAATCCACCCGTAGCTTGAATAGAGGTAGGTTGCCCGATTTGTTCCTCCATAGCAAGCAGAACGGTATAGAGATTGAAAATAACCCCTTCAAGTACCGCACGGATCATGTGCTCTTTCTTATGATGAAGAGTCAGTCCAAAAAAAGAGCCACGGGCATCTGGGTTCCAGAGTGGAGCACGTTCGCCCGAGAGGTACGGGTGGAACAGCAACCCTTCGGAGCCGGGTGGAACACGTTCTGCAATTTTGGTTAGTACATCGTAGGAGTTGATGCCGAGGCGTTTCGCTGTTTCCACTTCCGACGCGGCGAACTCATCCCGTACCCAGCGGAACAGCATTCCACCGTTATTCACAGGCCCACCTACAACCCATAGTTTTTCCGTCAGGGCATAACAGAAGGTACGGCCTTTCGGATCGGTCACAGGGCGATCAACGACAGTACGAATGGCTCCACTCGTTCCGATGGTTGCGGCGACGATGCCCGGTTTGATGGCGTTAACGCCAAGGTTGGATAGTACCCCATCACTTGCGCCAATGACAAAGGGCGTGGAGGGGGAGAGGGCCATTTTTTCTGCCCATTCAGGATGAATTCCCTCTATTGTATAAGTCGTTGGTACAAGCTTTGATAGGTGATTCGGTGTAATCCCTGCGATATTCAGCGCTTCCTGATCCCACTCCAGTTGTTCAAGATTCAGCAGCCCTGTACAGGAAGCGATGGAATGATCAACAATATATTGCCCAAATAGACGGAAGAAAAGGTACTCCTTAATGGAAATAAACTTAGCCGTTCGCTCGAATAGTTCTGGCTCGTCATGACGAAGCCACATCAATTTGGTCAGAGGTGACATCGGATGAATGGGGGTGCCTGTGCGTAGATAGACTTGATGACCGACACCATTTTCTTGCAGCTTGGCGGACCAAGCTGCGCTTCGATTATCAGCCCAGGTGATGCAGCGCGTTAGCGGATGATCGTTCTGATCCATGGCGATGACACTGTGCATGGCTGAACTGCAGGATACGAATAGGATCTGATTAGTGGAAACTCCGCTCTGGTTCATCACACCGCGTACAGAGCGGATGGCTGCTTGCACAATCTCATCCGGGTCTTGTTCTGCAACATCTGGAGCTGGCGTATAGAGCGGATATTCCTGAGTGGAGGTTGTGACCACCTCGCCTTGCTCTGTGAATAAAACGGATTTGGTACTGGTCGTTCCGATATCGATTCCAATCATATAGTTGGTCATTCGTTTTTCCTTCTTTCGATTTTTTACATGAGAAAAATGATATTAGCGTCCAATCACACCACTGTACTTAGTAGCAAAATAAAGATCAGTCCAACCACAGAAAGTAGTGTTTCCATAACAGTCCACGTCTTGAGTGTCTGAGCAACACTCATATTAAAGAACTCCTTAATCATCCAGAAGCCTGCATCATTCACATGGGAAAGTACAAGGGAGCCTGCCCCCGTGGCAAGTACAACCAGCTCAATGTTAGCTCCTGGCGTAAGAGCGAGTACTGGAGCAACAATACCAGCAGCTGTAGTCATAGCAACCGTAGCTGAACCAGTAGCGACACGAATCAGTGCAGCTACAAGCCAGGCAAACAGAATCACGTTAATGTGTGCATTGGTGGCGAATTCTGCAATGGCATTACCAACACCGCTGTTAATCAGTACCTGTTTGAAGGCACCGCCGCCACCAATAATGAGAATAATGGTAGCGGTAGGGGCTAGACATTCACTGGTGAAGCGTGAAAGTTCATGTTTGGTGAATCCGCGGGCAAAGCCGAGTGAAAAGAGGGCAAAGACAACAGAGATCAACAAAGCAATAATCTCATTGCCGATAAACTCACTAAAAACGGTAAACCCACTTGTTGCATCAGGATCAACGATGTTGGCAATGGAGCCGATTAGCATCAGGATGACTGGCAGCAGAATCGTAAACAATGTAATGCCGAACCCAGGCAAATTGCTGTTTTTCTTAGATGAGAACTGTTCAGCGAGTTCAGCTGGTGCTTCGGTGTGAATTCTTTTGCCGATAAATTTACCGAATACCGGTCCAGCGATAATTGCAGTAGGGATACCCACAATTAAAGAGTACAGAATTGTTTTTCCCAGATCCGCATTGAAGGCTTCAATGGCAATCATCGGTGCCGGATGAGGTGGAACAAGTCCGTGAACTGTGGAGAGACCAGCCAGAATAGGAATCCCGATCTGAAGCAGGGACATATTGGTTTTGCGGGCTACCGTGAAGATGATTGGAATCATTAGAATGACGCCGACTTCAAAGAAAACAGGAATACCGACAATGAATCCAACAATCATCATGGCCCAGTGCACACGTTTCACACCGAATCGGTCAACAAGAGTCGTCGCAATCTGCTCGGCACCGCCAGATTCAGCCATCATTTTACCAAGCATGGTGCCAAGTCCGATGACGATAGCGATCGTGCCTAAAGTACCGCCAAGTCCGCCTGTAATGGAGGAAATGACGTCAGCTGGCTTCATACCGGCAAGTAAACCAAGCATTAATGCAGATAATAAAAGGGTGATAAAGGGGTTCCATTTATATTTGGAGATTAAGAGGATCAGGAAGATGATGGCGATCAACGTCCAGATCAGCAATGTAGCATTATGAGATAATCCGAAAATCGTGCTCATGATGTAATTACTCCTTTGTCTTGGGATAAACGCTTACAATGAAAGCAGTGATGAAAAAATTAGCATCTTGATGATCTGGTAACAATGAAATGATGCAAACTAGCCTTATCATGTCCCAAATTGATTAAAATCGCATTTTGTATACTTGTCGACAAGTTGTGTGGCAATCATTCACGTCATTGACGCTGGATTGATTGCAAATTCTACTTTTGCCCTTAAGGAAATCTAATCGGAACGCTGTTTGTTCTAATCATTACCACGATTTGATACTGGTATCCTGTAAGAATTCAAGCTCAGAATTCAAAGCTTTCGTGTAACGTTTGACCTGAATCTTTAAAATAGGTGCGTACCCCGTTCTGGATCAGAACTTTGTTCCCTGATTCCAGAGCAGTTGCAAGGGAGCGGTGTTTTTCAATTACAGCGCTTACTTTGGGCTCACCTTGGGCAAATACTCTACGCGTAGTAAGCAGCATGACTGTCATAACGACATACCTGATGCTCTTCCACAGATGTGAGATGCGGGAATGGGCAGTTGCCTCGACGATGGTCTCGTGAAACGTGAGATCCTGATAAGCAAATTCGACAGCATCTTGATGTTTGCCAGCGAGTTGCATTTTGTCGATGATATTGTTCAGCTGAGTAATTAGCGCTGGAGGCACATCTGCCGCTAGCCGTTGCTGTACAAAGCTTTCGATGAGAAAACGTACATCATACAGTTCTTCGACATCCTTCATATTCAGACCCAGGATGACAACGCCCATCCGTTCAAGCCGAATCAGCCCTTCATTTGACAACGTTCTCAACGCTTCGCGAACAGGCGAGCGGCTGCTGTCAAAATCAGCAGCAATTCGATTTTCCGACAAAATTTCCCCAGGCCGAAGGGTTCCGTTGATAATTCTCAGCCTTAATTCGCAAGCTATGGCCTCACCGCGAGATGCTCCTTGAAGCCAGGAAGATGGAAATTGCATATGGCTAACGCTCCTAAATTAAGTAATTCGTACGTTAGAATCATAACACAATGTGTTGCACCTCAGAATTCGAGAGACGCTAAGAACAAAAAGTATACTTGTATACAAGATGCTGATTTCCATCCTACACCTTTCTTAAAACGTTGTAAACCTATACAGTGAAGCGGATACATCACGCGTTATTTTTGCAAACTTCAACCTATTATTCTTTATCCACATGTGAATAACTTAAAACAGGAATACAGATTTCAGTACAAATTATAAGAAGTGTGGATAACGGAAGAAGATGAATAAATCAGCTCTTTTTCGGAGGTTGGGGATAACTTTTTTTGATGATTTGTGGCTGTATTATTGGGGAAAATCTCTAGGATAGAGAGGTATGTTTTTTGAGCGCTGGAAAGCATATGAAAAAGAGGGAGGGAGGCGTCGCTTTTCAGTTGACTTTTCCAATTGGACGTGGTTAAATATATAAAGGTGTTTTCTGTGAAGATGAAAAGGATTCATCACATAAGTATTTCCTTGTAAGGAGGTGCAATACATTGAGACCTACATTCAAACCGAACGTTAGCAAGCGTAAAAAAGTTCATGGTTTCCGTAAAAGAATGAGCACAAAAAACGGCCGTAAAGTTTTGGCTGCACGTCGCCTGAAAGGCCGTAAAGTCCTGAGTGCTTAATGCATCTGAAGACCACCGAGGTGGTCTTTTTTTTCTTAAAACGGGATTATTCAGGCTGGTTATATAGCGTAATTCATTGCTTTACAGGCTGTGAAGAAGCGTACCAGTTAGCTAATCATAATTGTTGGTTAAGTTTCTCTTTTTCAGAAACTTTCCTTATATACAAGTTGTCGCCAAGACGGTTTACCGTCGATTAAGAAAGCCTATACTAAATTAGTAATGATACCTCCGTCAATAACGTTGATGAAGGACAGCAAGGAGAAGCGCCGTGTATAAAAGACTGCGTCTGCGAAACCGTGCGGATTTTAGCCGTGTATATCGGTTTGGAAAATCGTTTGCCAATCATCAATTCGTGGTGTATGGCTGCCGCCGTAAAGATACCGAACAATTCCGGGTGGGCGTATCCTGTAGCAAAAAAATAGGAAACGCTGTCGTGCGTAACCGGATGAGACGCATGATCAAGGAAATTGTACGTCATCATGAACAAGAGATTGTTACGCAGATGGATTTGATTTTCATCGTCCGCAAAGGTGCATTAGGCATGCCTTATAAGGAAATGGAAAAAAGTCTGTTGCATGTACTGCGTAAGGCCTCCCTGTTGAAGTCGTGCAAGCGGTAAGCTTCGGTTTATTTGTCCTCCTAATTATGGTATGATTTACGGTGGAATGGAATGGTTAAGAGAGGGGTTATGAAGTGTCGCGATTGAAGACATCTAAGGGGAAGTGGATTCTCCTCATTGCAGTCATTGCAATGGTCACTGTACTCGCCGGATGTACTCCACAAGGTGCAGGGGTTACAACGGAAGATCTGAAGAATAGTGAATCATTCTGGCAAGCCAATGTCGTGTACTGGTTCTCACTGGCGCTCGATACATTCGCTAACTGGTTTAGCGGTGAATATGGACTGGCTGTCCTGGTGATGGTGCTTATTGTACGGACATTGATTTTACCATTGACGATGAAACAGGTCCGCAGCTCCAAAGCGATGCAGGCCATTCAGCCGCAGCTGAAGGAGATTCAAGCCAAGTATAAAGATACACCTGAGAAAGTTCAGCAAGAGACGATGAAATTGTTTCAGGAGAACAAGGTTAACCCGATGGCCGGCTGTCTGCCTCTTATCATTCAGATGCCGATTTACATCGCACTTTATAACTCCATTTACGGAAACTCCAGTCTGAGAACGCATGATTTCTTGTGGCTCCAACTGGGATCACCGGATCACCTGTTTATTTTGCCAGTGCTGGCTGCCATCACAACGTTCATTCAAACGTGGATGATGATGCGTATGAATCCTGCACAGCAGATTGGCCCAATGCAGTTCATGCTGTGGGTGTATCCGATTTTGATTTTTGTTATGTCATATCAGTTCCCGTCAGCGTTGCCGCTTTACTGGTTCTACAGTAATATCTACACCATCGTGCAAAACTATTTCCTTTACCGGAATAATGATAAAGTTGTGGCCGAGGTCAACGTGAAGCAAAGCAGCTCTTCCAAAAATGGAGCTAAACGCAAAAACGGTGGCAAGGCAACCGTCTCTGGGAAAGGGTCGAAAGGGGCCAAAAAATCGAAATGACCACAGTCATTACGTCAGGAAAAACCGTTGAAGATGCTGTAAACCAAGGATTGGCTGAGCTTGGCGTGAGCCGGGACAAGGTCGAGATACAAGTTTTAGAGCAGCCGTCAAAAGGATTCCTGGGTTTGTTCGGGGTGAAGGCTGCTAAAGTTGAAGTGAGCTTGTTGCCCGTACCCGAAGCTGCACCGCAGCCGATCAAACCAGCCACACCTGAACCTGAGATTGAAGCATTACTTGAGGGTGTAGCAGTCCATAATCCCTATGAAGAAGCGGCTGCGTTTTTGAAAGAGGTTGCGGCAGGTATGGGGTTGGATGTGGAAGTGCATATCAAGAAACAGCGGGATGGTCACATCTTCAATATTTCCGGGGAAGACCTCGGCATGATTATTGGCAGACGTGGACAGACGCTGGATGCTCTTCAGTATTTGACCAATATCGTAGCCAATCGGTACTCGGAAAGCTTCGTTCGCATCGTACTTGATGCGGAGAACTTCCGTCAGCGCCGGCGGAAAACGCTTGAAGATCTAGCTGAACGATTGGCTGGACAAGCAATCCGTACAGGCAAGGAAGTTGTGCTAGAGCCGATGCCTCCGCTTGAACGTAAAGTGATTCATGCCAAACTGCAAAATCACCCGCAGATTAAGACCTTAAGTAAGGGCGAAGAGCCCAATCGGCGTGTGGTTATTACGTTGAAATAACACGCAATTGATGACGCAATGGCTGCCTGCCCGGTGCAGAAGCCATTGCTTTTTTCGTACCGAAGCATATGCGATAGTAGTGTACCCATTGAGTTGAATATGTGTTGGCGTTCTCCGGAATGGGATGGATGACAACTTCATTATAGAGAGTAGGGAGAGATCACAATGATTAGCGATACGATTACAGCCATATCTACGGCGGTTGGTGAAGCCGGCATAGCCGTTATTCGCGTCAGCGGGCCGGATGCGGTGACCGAGACAGAGAAGATTTTCCGTAGCAAAACACCTTTGACTCAGGCACCTTCCCATACAGTTCATTACGGGCACATTATAGATCCTGGCCATGGTGAAAAGATTGAAGAGGTACTGGTCACGGTGATGCGTGCGCCTCGTTCCTTCACCACAGAGGATGTTGTTGAGATTAGTGCACATGGTGGTGTCGTATCTGTTAAGCGGGTGATGGATCTGCTACTGCAGCTGAACATCCGTTTGGCTGAACCGGGTGAATTTACGAAACGCGCTTTCCTCAATGGACGGATTGACTTGTCCCAAGCTGAAGGAGTCATGGATCTGATTCGTTCGAAGTCGGATCGTGCCTTCTCGGTAGCACTGAAGCAGGTAGAAGGTAAACTCTCCTCCAAGTTGCGTGATTTGAGATATACATTGGTAGAGACACTGGCTCATATCGAAGTAAATATCGATTATCCTGAGCATGATGTGGAATCATTAACGTCTGAATTTATAAAAGAAAAATCCAGTGAGGTTATGGCTGAGATTGATAAGTTGCTCACTACGGCAGAACAAGGCAAAATATTACGTGAAGGCATCACGACAGCAATCGTTGGAAGACCTAACGTAGGTAAATCCTCATTAATGAATACACTTGCGCAAGATAACCGGGCCATTGTGACTGATATTCCGGGTACGACCCGGGATGTCATTGAAGAATTCATTACAATAAACAATATCCCTTTGAAGTTGCTCGATACAGCAGGGATTAGGGAGACTATGGATGTTGTTGAGAAGATTGGGGTCGAGCGCTCACGTTCAGCTGTCAATGATGCGGATCTGATTCTGATGGTTGTGAATGCAGCTGAGCCTCTTCATCAGGATGAGATTGAATTGCTGGAACAAATCCGCGGTAGACAATCAATTATCATTATGAATAAAATGGACTTAGCGCCACAGATTGACCGTGACGTCTTGCTCCGTTACATTCCGGAGGAGCGGCTTGTTCCGATGTCTGTGAAGGATGATCTGGGCGTTGATCGATTGGAAGATGCCATCTCGACGCTGTTTTTCAGTGGAAAGCTGGAGTCTGCTGACTTGACGTATGTAAGTAACGTTCGCCACATTGCCTTATTGAAAAAGGCGAAGCAATCTCTGATTGATGCGTATGAGGCTGCGGATCAGTTTGTTCCGATTGATATGATCCAGATCGATGTTCGTTTGGCATGGGAGCAGCTTGGAGAGATCGTGGGAGATACAGCGCATGACGCATTAATAGATCAGATTTTCTCCCAGTTCTGCCTAGGAAAGTAAATCATTTTATCGTTTCTTTCAATGAAATGGTTGTGTATGATGGGAAGGTACAATTTCTGCCCGTTGTCAAAGGATGGAATGATGTTGTTGCCAGGAAGTGTTGGTTTTCATATAGATAACAGCAAAATAAGGAGGTAATACACATGGCTTTTGATGGCGGCAGATATGATGTTATTGTCGTTGGAGCAGGACATGCCGGGGTAGAGTCAGCTCTTGCAGCGGCCCGAATGGGTTCAAAAACTCTGATGATTACGATCAACCTCGACATGGTGGCTTTCATGCCTTGTAACCCATCCATTGGTGGGCCGGCAAAAGGACACGTTGTACGGGAAATAGATGCACTGGGCGGGGAAATGGGCCGGAATATCGACAAAACCTTTATCCAGATGCGAATGCTCAATACGGGTAAAGGACCTGCCGTTCATGCGCTACGTGCGCAAGCGGATAAGTTCTCTTATCAGCATACAATGAAAGAAACGATGGAGAAAGAATCTAATCTAACCATGCGTCAGGGCATGGTAGATCGTCTAATCGTAGAGGATGGTCAGTGTGTAGGAGTTGTCACTCAAACAGGTACAGAATATCGTGCCAAAGCTGTAGTGCTGACAACAGGAACATACCTGCGCGGTAAAGTCATTATGGGCGAGCTGATGTATGAAAGCGGACCAAACAATCAGCAGCCATCTCTGAAATTGTCGGAGCATCTGCGTGAGCTGGGCTTCGAGCTTGTACGTTTCAAAACGGGTACACCACCGCGTGTGCATAAGGATACAATTGATTTTAGCAAAACTGAAATTCAGCCCGGCGATGATGAGCCGAAGTTCTTTTCCTATGAGACAACATCTTCTACGAATGAGCAGCTACCTTGTTGGTTGACGTATACATCTGTGGAAACACATCAGATTATTAATGATAATCTGCATCGTGCGCCGATGTTCTCAGGTGTGATTGAGGGAACAGGGCCACGTTATTGCCCATCCATTGAGGATAAAATTGTACGTTTCAGCGATAAGCCAAAGCATCAAATTTTCCTGGAGCCGGAGGGTAAAAATACATCGGAGTATTACGTACAGGGTTTATCTACAAGTCTGCCAGAGGATGTACAACTGGCTGTTCTTCGTTCGATTCCGGGTATGGAAAAAGTGGAAATGATGCGTAACGGTTACGCAATTGAATACGATGCGATGGTACCAACGCAATTGTGGCCTTCTCTCGAAACAAAGCGGCTGCCTGGATTGTTCACAGCGGGTCAGATTAATGGTACATCCGGATATGAGGAAGCCGCAGGACAAGGGGTCATGGCTGGAATTAACGCAGCACGTAAAGTGCAGGGCAAAGAGCCTATTGTGCTTGATCGTTCGCAAGGTTATATCGGTGTACTCATTGATGATCTGGTTACCAAAGGCACGAATGAGCCCTACCGTTTGTTGACCTCTCGTGCCGAGTATCGTTTGCTGCTCCGTCATGACAATGCAGATATGCGCCTTACCGAGATTGGTCATGACATTGGACTGATCACCAATGAACGTTATGAGGCTTTCTTGGACAAAAAGGCAAAAGTCGAGCAGGAGATTGCACGTTTGAAAGATTCAAAGGTACGTCCTGTTGAAGTTAATGCCAAACTTGAAGAGATTGGTTCTACACCGATCCAGGATGGAAGCACATTGCTGAACCTGATGCGTCGTCCGGAGATTGGATATGACTGGATTGAGCAAGTATCTCCTTCCGAGGTGGAATTGACTGCTGATATGAAGGAACAAGTCGAAATTCAAATTAAATATGCGGGTTATATTGAGAAGCAATTGATCCACGTGGAACGTTTGCTAAAAATGGAGAAAAAGAAAATTCCAGACACGATCGTATATGATGAGATTCATGGTCTTGCGATGGAAGCCAAGCAGAAGCTGGCGAAAATCCGCCCAATCTCCATTGGTCAGGCGTCTCGTATTGCGGGTGTAACGCCTGCTGATATCTCTATCTTGCTTGTCTATCTAGAGCATTATAACCGCGTTACCGCAGCAAGGGGACAATAATGGACGATATTCAACAGCAGTTGCAACAACGCTTGAAGGAGCATGGCTTGGAAGTGGGAGAACTCCAGCTGGAACAGTTCGAATTGTATTATAAAGAACTTGTCTCCTGGAATGAAAAAATGAATCTTACCGGCATCACGGATCGTGAGCAGGTATATACCAAACATTTTTATGATTCGGTATCGTTAGCGTTTTATACGGATATGACCAAAGTAAACAAACTGGCTGACATCGGGTCAGGGGCAGGATTCCCGGGAATCCCGCTTAAGATTTGTTTTCCACATATCAAGCTTACAATCATCGACTCATTGAATAAACGGATTGGTTTCTTACAGTATGTAGTGGATACACTTGGTCTGGAGCAGGTCGAATTAATCCATGGTCGTGCTGAGGAGCTAGGCCGCAAAGAAGGATATCGAGACAGCTATGATCTGGTTACTGCACGGGCGGTAGCCAAGCTCGCGGTACTGAATGAATTCTGCCTTCCCTTTGTACGTAAAAGTGGTATGTTCGCTGCAATGAAGGGCGGAGACCCGCGGGATGAAATGAAGGAAGCAGAGTTCAGCTTTAATCAGCTGAAAGGACGGGTGAAGGCTGTTTATCCATTTCAGCTGCCGGTGGAGGAATCAGAACGTCATATCATTTTGATTCAGAAGTTTGATAAGACACCACATAAGTATCCACGTAAACCGGGGACACCACTTAAAACTCCACTCGTGTAGTATTGTGACATAGGGACAAAAACAAAATAACATGTTGAATGACCTGATGGAAATAGAGGATGTTTCACGTGAAACATTCTCTATTTTTTTGTGTTTTCTAAATTAGAACTGAGTTAAATTAAATGCATACCGTGGGATGGGATTCTCATATACAAAATCAGGACAAGAAATAATTTTAGTTCATCAGGATTTATATAAGTTGAACTATTTTTATTTACACAGAAACGGAGAGGACAGAAAAAACCTGAAAAAGCGAAGCGGTCGGCTAAAAGCTTTCTGCAAGAAAGCTACATCGGAAGCATAAGCTTATCATCGGATTTTTCCCTTTAGAAAAGGGAATCAAAAAATCCGGGGATAACAGCGATGGGAAGGTTATTCTGTCGTCGGAGTGCTCCGTGTAAACATCTTTAGTTCAACTTATATAGGGAGTCATTCATTTTATTTTCCTAATAAACAGAATAAAAAAGCAGGAAAATTTGATTCTTTTAAAGAATAGGTAAACATAGGATTATGGTGAAAAAGATGATAGAATAGAAGTATCAGTTCCTGCGTAAACAGTGATCTTAGATTAGTTCATATCAATAGATGGTTAAGCATTTGATGCTGTTTCGCAGCAGGGCAATACGAATGGCATAACTTATTTCAGGAACGATGAGTATGAAGTCTCGCTTATGGAATAAGAAGCACCTGCTAATGTGGGAGCTATTACGAAACTAGGTGGTAATCTACGGAATGAAAGAACAATTTTCGAAGTTGTTTGGTTTGGCGGAGCGCAATAACGGAGACGAGATTAAACAGGTTCCGGTTAACGAAATTGTGAGTAGCCCATATCAACCCCGTACTATTTTTGATGATGATAAAATTGATGAATTACTGCAAACGATCAGAACACATGGTGTTATTCAACCTATTGTTGTTCGGGTTCGTAATGGATCATATGAGATTATCGCTGGGGAACGCCGCTGGCGTGCTGTTCGCAAACTAGGCCTTGAGCACATCCCGGCCATTGTGCGTGAATTCAACGACTCTCAGGCCGCATCCATTGCGTTAATTGAGAACTTGCAGCGTGAAGGTTTAACCTCGATTGAGGAAGCGGTTGCCTATCAAAAGTTGATAGATTTGCATCAGTTGACACAGGAGAGCCTTGCTCAACGACTTGGTAAAAGTCAATCTACCATTGCTAACAAGATTAGGTTGTTGAATCTTCCAGAAGGTGTGAAAACAGCCTTGATGGAGCGCAAAATATCTGAACGTCACGCAAGAGCCTTGTTGTCGCTGGATACGGAAGAACTGCAATTGAAATTGCTGGGCGAGATTATCGACAAGGAATTGAATGTCAAGCAGACAGAGGTACGTGTTGCTTTTTATAAGGAAGCTTCCAAGATTAAAAAGTCCAAACGGATATCTTTTACTAAGGATGTAAGACTGGCACTTAACACGATTCGCCAATCCATCGATATGGTAACAGGCTCAGGTATGGATATCAAAACAAAAGAAGCGGATCATGAGGATCACTACGAGATTGTTATTCATATTCCAAAACGCAAATAATTGAAGCTTAAGGCGGCAATGGCCGCTTTTTCTGTCTATATAGTCCGTTTTTCATGCGACGTGAAGGGAACAAATCGTTCTGTTAAGGAAACGGTAGTTGTTGTTCTTGTGGACGGTGGCCGCCTGCTTATTGTTAACTGTAACTCACAACCTACAAGAAAAGACTCCTATTTTATTTGAGGTGAAGGTATTGTCTAAGATTATGGCCGTAGCAAATCAAAAGGGCGGTGTGGGGAAAACAACGACATCGGTTAACTTGGGAGCAGGACTTGCTTCACTTGGGAAAAAGGTACTGCTTGTCGATATTGACCCCCAAGGAAATACAACGAGCGGAGTCGGAATTAATAAAGCAGATGTGGCGAATTGTATATATGATGTTCTGATTAATGATGTGCCTCCCCAAGAGGCAATCGCGGAGACACAAATTGAGGGACTTCATATCATACCTGCAACAATTCAACTTGCCGGAGCCGAGATCGAATTGGTATCCACCATATCGCGAGAAGTTCGTCTGAAAAAGGCGCTCGCACAAGTGAGAAATAATTATGATTACATTCTTATTGATTGCCCGCCATCGCTCGGAATGTTGACGATCAACTCGCTAACAGCCTCCGATTCCGTGATTATTCCGATTCAGTGTGAGTATTATGCATTGGAAGGGTTAAGCCAATTGCTGAATACGGTTCGGCTGGTGCAAAAACATTTAAATACCTCTCTTCAGATTGAAGGCGTGTTACTAACGATGTTTGATGCTCGGACGAATCTGGGCATTCAAGTTATAGAAGAAGTGAAGAAGTATTTTCAGCAAAAGGTATATCAAACGATTATTCCGCGTAATGTACGGCTGAGTGAGGCACCATCTCATGGGCAATCCATTATAACGTATGATCCCCGTTCCCGAGGAGCGGAAGTGTATTTAGAGCTCGCAAAGGAAGTGATTTCTTATGAGTAAGCGGCTTGGAAAAGGACTAGATGCCCTCATTCCTTCGCTTTCAATTAATGACGATGATAAAGTCGTAGAAATCCCGATTAGTCAACTGCGGGCTAACCCTTATCAGCCGCGTAAAGCATTTGATGAGGAAGCAATACATGAACTGGCGGAATCGATCCGGCAGCACGGCGTGATCCAACCCATTATCGTTCGTCCTGTACTCCGAGGATATGAGATTATTGCAGGCGAGCGCAGGTTTAGGGCATCACAGTATTGTGGTAATGCTACCATTCCAGCTGTTGTCCGTACGTTTAATGATCAGCAGGTGATGGAAATAGCCCTGATTGAGAACCTGCAACGGGAGAATCTGAATGCAATGGAACTGGCAGTAGCCTACCAAGGATTAATGGATCAATTCTCTTTGACCCAAGAAGAGTTGTCCGTAAAGGTCGGTAAATCACGCTCTCACATCGCTAACTTTTTACGGTTGCTGGCTTTGCCAGAGGAAGTAAAGGATCATGTTTCACGTGGAACATTGTCGATGGGACATGCACGTGCCATTGTTGGTGTGAAGGATGAGAACCTGGTCAAACAGCTGGCTAAACAGTCCATTGATCAGCAGTGGAGTGTTCGTGAGCTGGAAGAGGCAGTGCAACAACTTGATCGTTCCAAATCAGGTGAAGCGAAGGCTAAGGCCAAGCTAAAGAAGAAAGATCCGTTCATTGACACCTTGGAAGAGTCACTTCGGGAACGATTTAAAACGACAGTGAAAATTAAACATGGTCAGAAAGATAAAGGTAAAATAGAGCTCAACTACTATAGCAAACAAGATCTCGAACGATTATTAGAACTGTTGCAATAACAACTCGGGTGCATCATTAACAACATGCAGAGCTACTCATGTCATGACATATCGACTCTGTGTTCTGGAGAAACGATATGTCATTCTTTGTTTGTAAACAAATCCTGTAATTAATTCTTATGAGCTGAGGTGGTAGGAGGATGGAGAACACAATCTATCTGGATCATGCAGCAACATCCTGGCCTAAACCACCTGCTGTTGGTGAGGCAATGATGAATGCCCTTCAATTTGCAGGGGCTAACCCAGGCAGGGGGAGTCATCGTATGGCTGTGCAGGCGAGCAGGGTTTTGTTTGAAACGAGAAAAGGCTTAGCGAATCTGTTTGGTATTAAAAACCCTAATGATATTGCATTTGGTTCAAACACAACAGAAGCCCTTAATCTTGCAATTCAGGGTGTGCTTCAAGAGGGTGATCATGTTATAGCCACCATGGCGGAACATAATTCAGTTCGGCGCCCTCTGGAGTTCCTTCGCAGACAGGGTAAGATTGAGGTTGATTATGTACCCGTCATAGCTTATGGAGCCATAGACTTAAAACAGATGGAGCGGATGTTTCGGAAAAACACCCGTTTGGTCGTATGTACGCACAGTTCTAATCTTCTAGGGAGCATTTTGCCAATCGGAGAAATCTCAGAACTATGCCGTCAACATCACGCTCTTTTACTGGTGGATGCAGCTCAGAGTGTTGGGATAATGCCAGTGGATGTAGGGAAACTAGGCATCGATATGCTCGCTTTTCCAGGACATAAGGGATTGCTAGGACCCCAAGGTACAGGCGGCTTATACATCGCTCCTGAGCTTGATGTGCAACCTCTCCTTCATGGAGGTACAGGTAGTCAATCCGAGGCAGTAGAACAGCCTAAAGTGCGTCCAGATCGATATGAAGCAGGGACTCCTAATACGGTGGGGATTGCTGGGTTAGGAGCGGGGGTGAAGCATGTACTTGCCATGACACCTGCTTCCATCTATCAGCATGAGTGGGAGTTAACGCAACTTATAATGAATGGGCTTTCTTCGATCAAAGGTATTCAACTGTTGGGCCCGGACATTGGACAACCTCGTTCAGGATTAGTATCCTTTATAATTGAGGGATATGATTCAGCTCAGCTTGCATTCCGGCTGGATCGGAATTATGGTATTGCGGTTCGTTCAGGATTTCACTGTACTCCACTTGCGCATGAGTCAGCAGGTACAACAGGTACCGGGGCTGTCAGAGCAAGCGTTGGATACAATTCTACCCATGAAGAGGTCGATGAACTTATTCGAGCCATTATCGAGCTGACAGCAGTGAAGTAAGGAATAATAAAATTTTTCAACCTTCTGTTATTTAAAATGGAAATATATGATTAATCCCTTGAATAACAGGTTGATTTATAATAAAAGCTAAGGACTACGGACAGACGTGAATCTGATCAAAAACATAGAGGGGTAGTTGCACTTACATGGCTGAATTAAATGAGCTGATTCTGGAACAGCTGTTATGGATTATTGGCGGGTTGGCATTGCTTACGGTGATTTTGCTGATCGTGAGTATTGCACAAGGAGCAAAGTTACGGAAGTTTAAACGTAAATACGAAGCCATGATGGCTGGCAGTGGTGTGGAGGATTTGGAGTCCCTATTGATTAATCTGAAGATTCAGATGGACAGTATTGAGGACGAACACAAGCTGCAAACAAATCAGTTGCAAACAGCATTGCAGAAGCTGGCTCGTATTCAGGGCAAGGTCGGTGTGAAAAGATACAACGCTTATGGAGAGCGTGGTAGCGACCTGAGCTTTTCGATAGCCATGATTAATGAAAGCCAGGATGGTATGATTCTTACAGGATTATTTAATCGTGACGGTTCATATGTATATGCAAAACCTCTAAAAGGGGGAGAGTCAACGTATACACTTTCCCCAGAGGAAAAGGAAGCTATTACTCTGGCACAGCAAGCAGAGTAGAGCGGGTGTGCCATTCCCGAATGGCCGAATACAGACTACTTGCTATAATTTCAGACATTCGCATAACGAGACTAAGCCGTGTGTTCTGAAGCACAAAGTATTCCATAAAACCGCCGACGTTAACGATACCTGTCAGATGGATATCGCCGACCGGCGGTAATTCTTTATTTACCCCTGCGCCGGGCTTAAGCGGGCCGTTTACGACCTGGATACAACCAACACTTGAGGATTGGCCAAGACAGGCGTCAATGCCAATCACATACGGATTGTGATGGGTGCTGTATATTTTGTGGAGCGTGTCTTGCAGATTTACAGCATGAACGGGCTCATCTAATGTGCCATACAGATGGAACAGGGGGCTGTCCCATTTTGCCAGTGACGTACCAACTAGCGGTCCGAGACAGTCACCTGTGGAGCGATCTGTACCGATGCAGACGATCACTACGTTTTGCAAGGAATGGGCCTTATAGAGGTGGAACATTAAACGATGTACAATGGCGGAATGAACACCAGGATCAGTATGAGGAACTTTCAGGCTGGTCAGATCTTGTGATGAAAAGGAACGCGAAGTAGGATTCATAGGATCTATCCTTTCCCTTGGAATAGTAGTATCAGTATATGGAAAGGTAGAGTGTTTTATACTTCGGAAGGACAGGCTTTTTACCTGAGAGTGGTTGTTGCTTGAAAGGAGCAGGACATGGACGAATGGCTGGACGATTGGATGCTGATTGCGTTTGATTCAACGCAGCAGGCACTGCGAGCAGAGATGCTGCTAGAGTTTGCTGAGATCGAGATTGACTTGTTTCCGACACCTAAGGAGATTACAGCGGGCTGTGCACTGTGTATTCAGTTTCCAAAAGAGGATCTGATGCGAGTACAGAAAATTATTCGTGATGAGTTTGTTGAGATTCGCGGCCTCTATTTCAAAACCGAAGACAGCTATGATAACATACCGATGTAGAGGAGTGATCAGACACGATGTCATTTTATTTTGCCCAGGGAAAGGATCCTGATACAGCTGAACAGGCAGTGACTAATGCCCTTCGTTGGACCGATCAAGTGTGGGCTAAAATTTCGGATACGGATATGTGGCTTAACATCATGTTCAGTTCGATTCGCATCCTCATTATTTTTATTATCACTCGTATTGTCATTAAAGTGGTGTCCAGGGTTATTGATCGTTCGATGGCACGGAAGCAGGAAGGCAAAATTCGCGTCAACCCGCGCAGATTCGTAACGATTGGTGAGTTGTTGAAAAATGCGACCTCGATAACATGTAATTTCATTATGATTTTGTTACTGTTATCGGAGATCAATGTTCAAGTTGGGCCACTGTTAGCTAGTGCCGGTGTGCTCGGGCTTGCAATTGGTTTTGGTGCTCAGGGTTTAGTGAAGGATGTCATTACCGGATTCTTTATTATTTTAGAGGATCAGTTTGCTGTAGGAGATGTGATTCAGACAGGCACGTTCAAAGGAACCGTTGAAGTCATTGGCCTAAGAACAACAAAACTGGTAAGCTGGCAGGGAGAAGTACACATCATTCCGAATGGTACAATTGCAAGTGTGACTAACTATTCGATGTCTAATTCGCTCGCTGTAGTGGATATCCCGATGAAGGCGGAATTGACACTGGACGAGTCCGTACATTTAGTGAAGCAATCACTCGCAGGTATTGAAGAACGAGATCTGAACATCGTGAAGGTACCGGATGTGCTAGGTATTCAGTCGATGTCCACTTCTGATTATGTCATTCGTGTGGTAGCGGAATGTATGCCGAACTCCCGGTCTTCGGTCGAACGCCAAATTCAGGGAGATGTGAAGAAAATACTGGAGTACCATGAGAGAAGCAAATTGGCTGCATTAGAGCAGGCGGCTGCGATGGATAATGATGAGGGAGATGGTGCAGGTGGAGCGTAAAAGTTTCCAGCTTGGAGATATTGTACAGATGAAAAAGCAGCATCCCTGTGGAAGCAATGAGATGGAGATCATTCGTATGGGGATGGATATCCGGATCAAGTGTGTTGGTTGTAAGCATAGCGTGTTGATTCCCCGGGCCAAATTTGAGAAAAATATGAAAAAAGTACTTCGTTCGGTTGAAGAGGATGCGGAGTCCTGAGAATAAGGTAGAAGAGCATAACAAATGCCCAGTTTAGTGCGTAATTTATCCGGATAGGTGCAATGAAATGTACTGGCGAAATAGCGTTTACATGCGGGCAACGTACAGGTATTGCTTTCCTTCTACAAGCGTGATATAATCAATTTTGCTGCGGAAAGGTACCCAAGAGGCCCAAGGGGGCTGACTCGAAATCAGCTAGGCGTGTCACAGCGTGCGTGGGTTCGAATCCCACCCTTTCCGCCACTTAAGTCACTTAGATCTAGCGAAAAATGTAATACTTACATAACTCCATGGACTGGAGTCATTATAAACAACGTCGAAGGGACTTTCCATTTGGAAAGTCTTTTTATTTTTGTTTCTTCGAATTATATATATCTTCGAATTATATATAGTGGTTATTTGTAATGGTTATCTATAAAAAATAAAGAGCCCCAAAGGGCTCTTTATCCGGCGGTACATGTTTAGTTAGATCACAATCGGTCGTAACGACAGAAACGCTGGCTGTACTGCTTGCAGCAATACCTGTGCTTCGGACTAAAGTCTTACACACCCACAAGCTTCTTATATTACGTGATGCATCTCCAACAGCGAAAAATCGGCTTCGTTGTCCAACGGAACCACACCTCTCTCGTGTACCGCCTGATTGTATTATGTGCTAACTACCGTTTTATATACGTAGTACTGAAAAAAAACTTAGTGGACGCGTGCTTTGGTCAGCTTTTTCCACTTGCGGTTGTGATTACTCGTTTCCGGAAAGGCTTCGCCTTTTTTCAAGGTCACTCGCTTTGGATCATTAATCTCCGTGTGAAAGCTTTTCTCTCCGACTTCAGTGTACTCTCCATCATTCGGTGCTTTGTCCCCTGGTTCAAACTCGGTTCTTTCACCCATAATAAGTAGCCTCCTCCACAGAATGAGATCAGTGTTACTTCTGTAGTGTGTTCCATCTGGAGTCTAAACATGAGGGGATTATGTACCAATATGTACAGGGAACGTTTGCTTGCATTTCGTTTGCGTATTTGTTATATTAATATAGTTCGAGTTTGTGCTCGTTCCTTGCTCTCAACCTGGATTGAGGGCCAGAGTCCACAAGGAGGTGAAAATTATGCGCAAATATGAAGTGATGTACATTATTCGTCCTGACGTTGAGCAAGAAGTTGTTCAAGCTACAGTCGATAAATTCCAAGGCATCATCTCCAACGGCGGTGGTGAGGTAACAGCTCACGACGTTATGGGTAAACGCCGTCTTGCGTATGAGATCAAGAAATTCCGTGATGGTGTTTATGTTCTGGTACACTTCACTGCTGAACCAGCAGTAGTTACTGAGCTTGAGCGTCTCATGAAGATTTCTGACGAAGTAATTCGTTATCTCATTACCAACGACGTTAAGTCTGCCTAAGACGACAACTCGTGATTATCGCACTAATACGCTCAGAAGGAGGGGATTACATTGTTGAACCGTGTCATTCTGATCGGCCGGTTAACCCGGGATCCTGAGTTGCGTTACACTCCAGCAGGAGTAGCCGTGACACAATTTACTTTGGCCGTAGACAGACCGTTTACAAGCCAAGGAGGAGAGCGGGAAGCAGATTTTATTCCGGTCGTAACCTGGAGACAGCTTGCCGAGACTTGTGCAAACTATTTGCGTAAAGGTCGTCTGGCTGCAGTCGAAGGACGCATTCAAGTACGGAACTACGAGAATAACGAAGGAAAGCGTGTATACGTGACCGAAGTCATTGCCGATAATGTTCGTTTCTTGGAGTCAGCTAACCGTGAAGGCGGTAGCGGCGGGGGACAACCTATGCGTGAAGAGCCTTCTTATGGAGGCGGCGGCGGACGTGCAAGCAATAACAATGCTGCGCGTAGCAACAATCAGGATCCTTTTTCCGATGACGGAAAACCGATTGATATATCGGATGATGATTTGCCATTTTAACGTGGGCCGATACTCGTTACGAGATATGGGTTACATGATAGGAAAGGACTGAAAAGCATGGGCTTCAAGCAAAGAGAAGGCGGAGACGATAAAAGACCGGCACGTCGTGGTGGTCGCAATAAACGTCGTAAAGTGTGCTTCTTCACAGCGAACAAAATTACTCACATCGATTATAAAGATACGGACTTGCTTCGTAAATTTATCAGCGAACGTGGAAAAATTTTGCCACGCCGTGTAACAGGTACTAGCGCTAAATATCAACGCATGCTGACGATTGCAATCAAACGCTCCCGTCAAATCGCATTGCTGCCATACACAACTGAGTAGTCTTTACTCAGTTTGCATACAAGAGCAGTCGGCTTATAGCCGGCTGCTTTTTTGTATTCTTAAATACTATAAATCTAAGGATAAGAATAAGGATACCATATGAAAATTTAAGAAAATGAAAACGTATAATCATGTAATTTTTGCAGAAGAGCTTTCACAGCTGAGATGAATTATAATAGAAGTTAGTTTACCTGAAATGAAGCCTTTAAAAAAGAATTAAAGCTTGATGAGTAGAAAAAGTGTAGGAGAACATATGAATCCAACATTACGTAAGCAAAGACAGAGAAGGAAGAAAAGCCTGAGAAATTGGATCATCGCAACGATTATTCTATCTATTGTGTTTGTATGGTTGCAACAAAAAGGAGACTTGGGAGGGATATGGCAAGATGAAATAATTCCTGAGCCATTACCAATTACCGGTTTGCATCCAGTTGTTGCTGAAAGTGAAGGCATATTAGTTCGTAAGGCTGCCAGGCGAGGTATAGAAATTGTGATTACGCATGGATATCGGAGTGTGGAGGAACAAGATGCGCTCTTTGCACAAGGACGTTCATCTTCTGGTAATATTGTCACCAATGCAAGAGGTGGAGAGTCTTATCATAACTATGGGCTTGCCATTGATTTTGCCTTAAGAACCCCTGATGGAGATATTGTCTGGGATATGGAACGAGATGATAATGGCAATGGTAAAGCAGATTGGATGGAGGTTGTTGATTTAGCTAAAGAGCTAGGTTTTACCTGGGGTGGGGACTGGACTAACTTTCCGGATTATCCTCATTTGCAGATGGACTTTGGTTTAAGCATTCGTGATCTGAAACGTGGTAAAAGGCCACCAATCGCACCATAAAGGTAATACTATATATGCGTAATTATGAATATTTATTAGAAAAGTCCTGCTTTTTGCAGGACTTTTTTCTTTCTTTTGTAAAATAAATGTTCAAAAGTAACAATTAACTCTTTACAGCAACAATTAAATAAAACTATACTATAATAACTAGATTTTTACGTTTATCTTACAAACCTTAAATAAATGTATATATATAAGCTTCATATGACTTCTAAGCAGAGATTCTATGAAACGACAAAATACCCCTAAATGTGACATGTAATTTACACTAACTAAGTTACTCCCAAATCATTTGCTATTAACTCTACACATTATGTCATAGACATGTTATATATAAACACAAAAAAACTTTGTACACACGCCTCATATTGTTGTAATTCCACCCGAGCACACTTAACTCTCACACTAAAATCCTGCTATAGATACCTTTTAGCCAAAACTATTACCCAAAACTGTAGCATAGAAAACATTTATTCCATAAATCCCAAAATAAAGATTGACGTTAACTTAAATTACACGTATGATTACAGTAATTATTTGTATTTATAATTCCGCTAGGAATTATCAACATTAATTGACCAATGGTTTAAATTGAAGACTATAATCTTGATTCTGTTAACGATAAGGTATTTTGTATACACTTTTGTTCAATTTAAGGAACAACATGGAAATATACAGTGGATGCACTCTTCTACTTATGAATACAGTCTGATGAAATTACAGGGTTAGGGTGATTGATTTGAATAAAGAGCTATTGGAAGTCAGAGACTTAACGACATCATTCAGAATTGAAGATAACTATTATGCAGCAGTCGATCACGTTAATCTTAAGGTTAAGAAAAATGAAGTGTTGGCTATTGTAGGAGAATCAGGTTCAGGTAAGAGTGCATTTGCATTTTCTCTGATGGGATTGCATAACAAAGCCAAAATCGAAGGTCAGATTCTCTATAAAGGGAAAGATATCGCCAACATATCCCCTAATCAATTAAACAAACTGCGCGGAAGAGAAATGGCCATGATCTTTCAGGATCCACTATCCGCACTCAATCCTCTAATGATAATAGGTGAACAGATTGAAGAGATTCTCACTCTTCATCAACCGAAGCTGTCTTCCAGAGAGAAGCGGGATAAGGTTATTCACTTATTGAACCAGGTAGGGATTCCACGTCCCGAACAAATATATAAGCAATATCCCCACGAATTATCTGGCGGCATGAGGCAACGTATTGTTATCGCGATCGCAATTGCCAATAAGCCAGAACTGCTCATTGCCGATGAACCAACAACAGCACTTGACGTGACCATTCAGTTGCAAATTCTCGAGTTGATCCGAGAGCTGAAGAATGAGATTAACGCAGGCATTATCCTTATTACGCATGACCTTGGTGTAGTGGCCGAGATGGCTGATCGTGTAGCCGTCATGTATGCAGGAGAAATTGTTGAAATAGCGGATATTGTTACATTGATGACCAATGCAAAACATCCCTATACACGTTCATTATTAAACTCGATCCCTACGATTACTGAAGAAAAATCCAAATTACATGTCATTCAAGGCATCGTACCTTCTCTCAAAAATCTTCCAAGGCAGGGGTGCAGATTCAAGGCCCGAATTCCATGGATTAGCGACTCTGCTCATGAAGATAACCCGCAGATGCATGAAATTGCGCCAGGACACTTCGTAAGGTGTACCTGCTATCAGCACTTTCATTTCCCTGATCAAGCGGAGGAGGCATAACATAATGGCATTACTTGAAGTAGAAGGACTCAAAATACACTTTCCGATTCGCGGAGGATTACTAAAACGGGAGATTGGCAGTGTCAAAGCGGTTGACGATGTCAGCTTTTCCATTGAAGAAGGACAGACCTATGGGCTTGTTGGAGAATCAGGTTCAGGCAAGACAACCACAGGTAGAGCTGTGATTGGTCTGAATCATGTGACAGGCGGCAAAATCTTATTTAATGGCAGGGATTTGACCAAAGAACGACGCAAAGATCGCCAGCTTCAGCGGGATGTACAGATGATTTTCCAGGATCCTTATTCGTCTCTTAACCCGAAAAAGCGCGTTATGGACATCATTGCTGAGCCTCTAAGAAACTATGAACGACTGACGGCAACGGAAGAGAAGAGACAGGTCGGTAGCTTATTAGAGAAGGTAGGGTTGAGTCCGGAGTCTATCTACAAGTATCCGCATGAATTCTCAGGTGGACAGCGTCAACGGATTGGAATCGCTCGTGCCATTGCACTCAAACCCAAACTGATTATCGCTGACGAACCTGTATCTGCACTGGATGTATCTGTACAAGCCCAGGTTCTCAACTTCATGCAGGAAATTCAGAAAGAACTGAATCTGACCTATTTGTTTATCAGCCACGATCTGGGCATTATTCGTCATATGTGCGACCAGATTGGAATTATGTATAAAGGTCGATATGTGGAACAAGGGACAACGGATGATATTTTTGAAAATCCCCAACATATCTATACCAAACGTCTTATCGCAGCGA
Organism: Paenibacillus polysaccharolyticus; assembly: GCF_023714295.1. GTDB lineage: Bacteria > Bacillota > Bacilli > Paenibacillales > Paenibacillaceae > Paenibacillus > Paenibacillus polysaccharolyticus_A. The sequence goes on along the minus strand of NZ_JAMAUN010000006.1, from coordinate 291,460 downwards.
TTCCGGATATGGACCCAACCAAACGTGAGGAAATGATAGCTTTCCGACAGCAGATCAAATCCGAGTATGAAAATTCATACCGCAATTTCTTCGATGAGGAAGGGCTTGCTTATTCGCTCCAATCCATTTCCGATACTCACCGGGTAGCTTTACCTCAGAAAGGTTGAAGGCCATATGTGGAAAACTATTGTACGCCGAATATTTATAATGATTCCTCAAATAATTTTGCTTAGTATTCTGGTCTTCCTGATGGCCAAAGCCATGCCAGGTGACGCGTTGACGGGACTGCTTGATCCGAGTATTGATCCCAAAGCACTAGAAGAACAGCGTGAACGGCTAGGATTGAATAATCCATGGTATATACAGTATTGGGACTGGATCAGGCATGCAGCTATGGGTGATTTCGGACAATCCTTCCGTTTCAAAATGCCAGTAACAGACCTGATTGGTCAACGGATTGCCAATACATTCTGGCTTGCTCTGGCAACGCTGATTCTCACATATCTTATTGCGATCCCACTCGGTATTATCAGTGGTCGTTATAACGATACCTGGTCCGACCGTTTAATTACAGGATATACGTACCTGGGTTTTGCAGCTCCACTCTTTATTTTCGCTCTGGTTATGGTCTGGATTTTTGGTTTCCGTTTCGGCTGGTTCCCAACCGGGGGAAGTGTGGCACCGGGGCTTACACCAGGGACATTCGAATATGTCATAAGCAAGATTCACCATTTGCTTCTGCCAGCATTATCAATGGCGTTAATCTCGACTGTGTCCACGGTACAATATTTACGCAGTGAAATTATTGATATCAAGCATAAAGAATTTGTACTTACGGCGAGAGCGAAAGGTGCTTCGGAATCCCGAATCTACAACAGACATATTTTGCGAAACTCCCTGTTGCCGATTGCTGCATTTTTCGGGTATGAGATTACGGGGCTAATTGGCGGGACCATCTTCATAGAAAGTATATTCAGCTACCCGGGTATGGGACAGTTGTTCCTGAATTCCATCTCGTTACGAGATTTCAGTGTAGTCACAGCACTCGTACTATTATATGGGATTGCTACGATTCTAGGCTCACTGCTGTCTGATATTATTCTGGGATTGGTCGATCCGCGTATTCGCATTAAGTAAGAACTTGAAGATTTCGGGGTGAAAACAGATGAGCAAGACCAATGATGTTATTGTAACTTCACAGAAGGTTGATAAAAGCCCTTCCGGCTTAAGCATCGTGTGGCGAGAGTTGGTCAGGGACAAAGTAGCCCTCGTTTCGCTCATATTCCTGGGGCTTGTCATCCTTCTTGTATATGGAACTTCCATGATCCTGAATCAGGACGATATTGTTAAAGTTGATTTGTTTGCTCTGTATGAGCCGCCTTCCGCGCAATACTGGCTGGGGACAGACTATGGCGGCCGAGATGTATTTGGTCAGCTTGTTATTGGGACAAGGAACTCTCTAACCATCGGTATTCTGGTAACCTTAATGACTGGATTCATTGGCATTCTGGTTGGTGTTCTTTCGGGATACTTTGGCGGAATGATTGATAATATGTTCATGCGTGTGGTGGACTTTTTCATGATCTTGCCATTCTTGATGATGGTCATCGCCTTTGTAACAGCTGTACCCAAATATAACATTGTTTCATTCTCTCTCATTATGACCGCCTTCCTATGGATGGGAATTGCCAGATTGATTCGATCCAAGGCACTTCAGGAGGGTGAACTCGAGTATATCAAAGCATCCAAAACACTTGGATCTTCTCATTTTAAAATTATTGTATCGCAGCTTCTTCCCAACCTGAGTTCAATTATCATTGTTACGATGACACTGAACCTGGCAGCTAATATTGGTCTTGAATCTGGGTTGTCTTTCCTAGGATTTGGTTTCCCAGAAAGCACACCAAGTCTTGGGACACTCGTAAGTTATGCACGTAATCCGCAAACCTTGGAATACAGATGGTGGATATGGCTACCTGCATCACTGCTGATCCTGGTATTGATGTTGAGTATAAATAATGTCGGACAAGCCTTGAAACGTGCGACGGATGCAAGACAAAGAAGAGGTTAAAAAAAGGGAGGAAAGGTTCATGAAAAAGGGATTATTTTCACGAGGACTATTTTTCACGATGATGCTGGTCTTTGTATTGGCGCTTGCGGCGTGCTCCGAGAAAGAAGCAGCTACTCCTGCACCAGGAGCCAAAACGGAAGAAGGGAAAACGGAAGAAAAACCTGCTAAAGAAGAAGGGGTTTACTCCATTGAAGACTTCAGTAATGTTAAAAAGAATGAAGGTACAGCTATTGAAGGTGGATCGCTTACCTTTGGTCTCGTATCTGATACTGCTTTTGAAGGTACATTAAACTTTAACTTCTATTCCGGTAATCCGGATGCGCAAGTTTTGCAATGGTTTGACGAAGGTTTGCTGACTTGGGATAAAGACTATGTTTACACTAATGATGGTGCTGCAACATACGAAACATCCGAAGATGGCAAAACGTTTACGCTCACGATTCGTGACAATGTAAACTGGCATGATGGCAAGCCGGTAACGGCTGAAGATTTGCAATTTGCTTATGAAGTTATCGGTGGCAAAGGCTATGATGGCCCGCGTTATGATTCCAACTTCACAAGTGTTGTGGGTATGGAAGAATACCATGCTGGAAAAGCAAAAACAATCTCTGGTATTAAAGTGCTGAGTGACAAAAAAATCAGCATTACGTATAAAGAAGCAACACCGTCCCTGTTGACAGGCGGCGTGTGGACATATCCATTAGCGAAACATATTTTTGGTAACATGGATATTGCGAAAATGTCTTCTTCTAAAGAAGTACGCGAGAAGCCAATTGGTTTTGGTCCGTTTAAAGTAGAAACGATCACACCAGGTGAGTCTGTAACGTTTGTTAAAAACGATGACTACTGGCGTGGAACTCCAAAACTGGACAAAGTAACATTGAAAGTAATCAACCCGACAACGGTTGTTCAAGAGCTGAAATCTGGCGGTGTAGATCTGGTAGATTCCTTCCCGACAGATCAGTATAAAGATAATGCGAATCTCTCCAACGTTGAATTCCTAGGTGCAATCGACCGTGCGTATACGTACATCGGTTTCAAACTGGGAACATGGGATGCCGAAAACAATAAAGTTAAATCCAATCCTGACGCAAAAATGGGAGATAAAAACTTGCGTAAAGCGATGTGGATGGCTGTAGATAATGACCAGGTAGGTAAACGTTTCTACAATGGTCTTCGCTGGAATGCAACAACGCTGATTCCGCCTTCTCACCCTGAATTTCATGATTCCAACAATCCGGGTGTGAAATATGATCCGGAAGCTGCAAAGAAATTGCTTGACGAAGCTGGCTATAAAATGGACGGAGAATTCCGTACGAAGCCAGATGGTTCACCACTTGAAATCAATTTTATTTCTATGACAGGTGGCGACACAGCTGAGCCACTCGCACGTTACTATGTTCAATCTTGGGCAGCAATCGGTCTGAAAGTAAACTTGGAAATGATCGAGTTTAACAACTTCTACGACCGTGTGGGTAACACAGGTAAAGATGATCCAAATGTCGATGTGTATCAAGCAGCTTGGGGCGTTGGTATTGACGTAGACCCATCAGGTCTGTATGGACGTGATGCACTCTATAACTTCCCTCGTTTCTCCAGTGAAGAGAACGACAAATTGCTGGCACGTGGTATCTCTGCCGAAGCATTTGACGTAGAAAAACGTAAAGAGATCTACAATGAGTGGCAACAATACATGGTAGATGAAGTTCCAGTATTCCCAACATTGTATCGTGCTGTGGTATCACCAGTTAACAAACGTGTAATGAACTATGCGATCGGTGATGGAACTGGCGTATACTTGAGCGATCTGGCTGTAAATGCAGACAAACCAGTTGTTGCTCAGTAATCAATAATAAACATGGATTCCAACACTCTGGCATGGGGTGTATGGAGTCCATGTTTTTTTTGTAACCAAAAAATAAAAAAAATTTAATTTTTTCTCAAAAAAATGCAGACAAAACGCCTCTTTGCTACGTCTATATAGGTAAGAGGTGATGAATCGATGAAAATATGGTGGAAACGCGCAGGAATGTTATTCACTTTACTAGTTATTATATATTTGGGCGTAAAACCGGACATGCTGGTTGGTAAACCAGGCATCAAAGCAGAGTCGGCTGTTTTGATGGATATGAATTCGGAACAGGTACTGATGGATTACAATGGTTCGGAAGAGATTGCCCCTGCAGGTGTCAGCAAGTTAATGACCGAGCTGCTTGTAATGGAGGCTGCAATAAGAGGAGATATTCGTTGGGATGATCCTGTTAATATCAGCCGTTATGCCAGTTCTGTTGGCGGGAATCAGCTTGCACTCAAGCAGGGAGATCGATTCACTGTTCAGGAACTATTCCAGGTGGTGGCGGTATACTCTGCTAATGATGCTACCGTTGCTTTGGCCGAACATATTAGCGGTTCAGAGCACCAATTTGTACAGAGGATGAATCAGAAGGCTGCCGAGATCGGTTTGTCAGGGGACACACACTTCACCAACTCCACAGGTTTAGGCGAAACTATGCTTGGTCCTTACCGTCCACAGGATATCCACGGTCAAACGTTAATGACTGCAATGGATGCCTGCAAGCTTGCCCGATACTTACTTAACCATCATCCCGAAATCCTTAAAGTTTCCAATCAAATGCAAGTTTCCTTGCACCAAAAGGGGATTTATATGAGCAATACAAACTGGATGTTATCTTCGATCGGTGGTCCTTATGCTTATGAAGGTAATGATGGATTAAAGACGGGATATGATGAGGATACAGGATATCATTTCGTTGGAACGGCTGAGCGGGATGGCAAACGGCTAATTTCGGTTATATTTGGATCGGAAACGAGAGAAGGCCGGTTTGTTGAAACACGCAAGTTGTTGAATTACGGATTTTCGAACACAAAGGTAAATTAAACATACCTCCGTGTCAAGGAGAGTTGCCGCTGTTGTTATATGGATAATTATAGTAGAATAGGATGCGTATAGTTCCATATTATCCTGCCATTCACTTATAAGGAGGAAAACATTTGAACTCGATTAGCAAAAAAGTGCATGTACTCACGCTGTCTATAGCCATGTCGATTGCCTTGATTCAACCTGCTGTACAGGCGGCCGAAGCAGTCAAGCCTACCGCAGCTGTATCGGAATCGATCGTTTCCAAGGCAACACAGACACTGCAACAACTGGGATACATAGATGGCACCACAGATGGAATGAGAGAAACAGCAACACCTATTACACGTGCTGAAGCTGCGATTATTTTACAGCGGGTGCTTGAACTGAAAGCTCCGGCAACCCTTACAGGCTTTGCAGACGTTCTGCCCGATCATGCAGCAGCACCAGCCATTTATGCACTGAAACAAGGTGATCTCATTCAAGGTAATATCAGAGGGTATGCGCCAGATGCTCCGCTCACACGTGCTCAGATGGCTTCGTTGTTTACACGAGCTTTTGAACTGAAGGATAACGGGATCCAGGTGGTCTACAGTGATACTGACCAAATTCCAGCTGTACATGTGAATGACGCTGTCCGAATTAAACAACATTTTATTATCGAAGGTAATGCATTTCATGCAAAACAAGCAGTAACACATGGGGAATTTGCGAGTGCTCTGTACCTTGCCCTAGGACTTGATGTGAAGAAAGCAGGGGTTACACCGCTTGAGGACTTCTTCAAACAGCCTGCTCAGGCAGGTTTCCAAATGTCACCAGATGGCAAACATCTGGCTTACATGGAGCCGTGGAACAATCGGATGAACATCGTGGTTACGACAAATGGTCAAGATAAGCCTGTACGTATTACAAGTGAAACAGATCGCAGTATTGCTAGTTTTGCATGGGCAACGAATGACAAACTGCTGTATGCGAAAGATGCAGCCGGAGATGAGAACTATCACCTGTATGTTACAGATATTGATGGCAAAAATAGCAAAGATCTGACGCCTTATCCAAACACAAGAGCGATGCTTGTTGATCCTCTGGAGAATATTCCAGATGAAATTCTGGTGAGCATGAACAAGCGTGACCCGAGAGTTTTTGACGTTTACCGTATCAATATCAAGACAGGAGAGGCGGTTATTGCCGCGGAGAATCCGGGTAACATTACTGGCTGGATGACAGACCATGAAGGAAAAATTCGTGTGGCCATATCCAGTGATGGCAATGTATCTTCCTTGTTGTACCGTGATGCGGAAGATCAGCCGTTTCAGCCGCTGCTTACCACAGATCTAGGAGATACGTTTGTTCCTGTCATGTTCACAAGCGACAACAAAAACCTGTACGCAGTATCCAATCTGGAGCAAGACAAGATGGCTGTCGTGGAATATAGCCTGGCAACAAAGAAGGTAACCAGAACTCTTTTTGAAAACAAAGATGTGGATGTCAGCAATGTTATTCCTTCCAAAGAAAAAGGCAAGATCCTTGCAGCAGTCTATGAGACAGACAAGGTCAACTATGAGTATTTTGACAACGAGTTCAAGACACTCATGCAGGATATCAAAGCCAAGGTGCCTGGCAAAGAGGTTGGTATTATAAGCACAAGTGATGATGGGCAGGCACTCTTTATATCATACAGTGACAAATCGATGGGCACATATTATTTCTATAATTCCAAAACAGGCAAGCTCGATAAGCTGGCGGATACGGCTCCATGGATTGATGAGACCAAAATGGCAGATATGAAACCAATTATGTTCAAGTCTCGGGATGGCCTGGACCTTCATGGATATCTGACACTGCCACAAGGTGCGACGGCATCGAATCTTCCTTTAGTTGTTCTTCCGCATGGTGGACCGTGGTCACGTGATTCATGGGGATATATTCCGGATGTTCAGTTTCTGGCAAGTCGTGGATATGCAGTCCTCCAGGTTAACTTTCGCGGGTCAACAGGTTATGGTAAGAAGTTTCTAGAGGCAGGAAACAAACAGTGGGGTAAAGCCATGCAGGATGATCTCACGGATGGTGTAAACTGGCTGGTGAAAGAAGGTACAGTTGATCCGAAGCGAGTCGCTATTTATGGAGGATCTTACGGAGGTTATGCAGCCCTCGCTGGCTTGGCCTTCACCCCGGATGTATATGCTGCTGGGGTTAGCTATGTGGGTCCATCCAACATCTTTACGCTGCTTAACTCGCTGCCGCCATATTGGGAATCAGGGCGCAATCTGTTTTATGAGCGTGTCGGTGATCCTGTGAAGGACAAAGAGCTGCTTACTGCGATCTCACCGCTCTTCCATGTGGATCAAATGAAAGCACCGCTACTTGTTGTTCAGGGGGCCAATGATCCACGTGTCAAACAGGCAGAGTCTGATCAAATTGTAGAAGCACTGCGCAAACGCGGAGTCGATGTGCCGTATATGTTGAAAATGAACGAAGGGCACGGCTACGCCAATGTAGAGAATCAACTGGATCTGTACCGTGCTATAGAAAAGTTCCTGAACCGTCATCTGATGCAATAGTTATGAGCTGAGGTTGTACTTTGATTCCTATACGGAATTCGGGTACAACCTCTTTTTTTGAGGTTCATGAGATAGAGAAATGCATCATTGAAATGGATAGCTAATGCTACTTTTTGGTATCTGAATATATTCATCAATTGACATATAGACTCGCTTTATTTTAAAATGACCAGTGAGTCATTATTATTCATACAGGTTTATATAGATCGTATTAGGAGTTGTTACGAGAACGTACAAAATCAGATGAAGGGGGAATCCGGGATGCAAAAAGAAATGAAATGGCCATTGATCCTTTTCGCTGTGGGTGTATTTATGGCTGCACTGGATAACGGAATTATTACATCGTCGCTCACTACATTGAATGCCTCGTTTGGTGTGTCGCCAACGTGGGGGGCTTGGACGATTACGTTATACACGCTTGGGCTTGCAATCAGTGTACCAATCGCGGGCAAGCTGTCCGATCGATTTGGACGAAAAAAGCTATTTCTGATTGAGGTTGCTTTGTTCGGAACCGGATCGCTCCTTGTCGCTTTAAGTACTTCGTTTACCTTTTTCCTGATCGCCCGGGTCATTCAAGCGCTTGGTGGGGGCGGGATATTTATCATTGCAAGTTCTTATGTTCTCAGCAAATTTCCTGCTCAAAGGCAGGGTACAGCGCTGGGTCTTTTGGGAGGTATGAACGGCATTGCGGCTATTCTTGGCCCTAACATTGGCGCATTCATCCTTGATATTACGGGGAACTGGCATTGGTTATTTCTCATCAACGTACCGATTGCAATCCTGCTGTTCGTTGCCGGAATTCGTTATATCCAGGAAGAACAGGAGTTAAGCCAAGCAGCTGTCGATTGGAGCGGCATAGCCGTTTTAACTTTAGGCGTACTGAGTCTGATGTATAGCTTCAGCAATCTCGACGGTGTGAATATGCTTCAAAGCTTGGCCTCACCTATGTTTTATAGCTTCTTTTTAGTGGGTGTAGCTGTGCTGGTCATCTTTTATTTTATGGAAAAAAGGCTGGAAGGGTCGGACCGCGAACCGGTCGTTTCCACTAAACTGCTTGGCATCGCGTCCTTCCGTTGGACGTTGCTCATTGCTTTTTCCTCAGGAGCCATTCTGGCCTCCGTTATCTTCATTCCTGGCTTTGTAGAGCAATATCTAGGCGTATCAAGCACCGCTTCGGGCTACTGGTTTACACCGCTCGCTCTGGCCTCCGGGATTGGAGCAGGAGGAGGAGGGTACCTCGTTGACCGCAAAGGGCCAATCTGGACATTGTCGGTAGCTGGCTTGCTCTCTGCCATTGGTTTCCTGTTATTCCCGCTGTGGGTAGAGCAGATTTGGCAGTTTGTTATCGCGAGTACCCTTGTCGGCATTGGTTTTGGTATGATGCTGGGTGCGCCAGTCAACGTTCTGGTGACGGAACAGGCAGGTGAGAACAATAAAGGTATTGCGGTAGCAACGAGTTCCTTGTTCCGCCAAATGGCAATGGCGATTGCACCGACGATCTTCGCCGGATTCCTGGCACGTTCCTTTTCTAACCTGGGCTCGAACATCCAGTCAGGTCTGGCGGATCGAGGAATCGAAGTACCACCAGCCGCACTGGAGCAATATGCTTCTGGTGGAGCATCCGGTAATGATGTCTCCAGTCTCATGACGGGGTTATCCAAGATTCCGGATGCTGACATACGGGAAACGTTGCTCCAGGCTGTACATCAAACGACAGGCCAGGGTTACAATGGACTTTTCTGGTCAGCAGTTATTTTTAGCGTGTTAACCTTGATTGTGGCCCTTATAACGGGGCGTCTTCGTCAAAGTGAGAAACAGAAGCAGAAACCAGATGGATCGTTGGGATCCACATAATATGTAGAGAGTAAAATGAGAAGATATAGAGGAGCAGTGAACCTTTTGTAACCGAAAAAGGGTTCGCTGTTCTTTTCAATTTAACCCGATTGTAACTTTTCATGATGCAGGAATGATTACAATAGAACGAGCATCAGCGGTACTCCGGCTCAAAGAGAAATAAAAGTTTGGAGAACTGCGTGTCATCAGACGTTGCTCACGTTTAATGGGTATTAATGAATTTCAATTTCGAGAGTGAAGAAGGAATCGACGGATGAAAAGCAGAACTAAAGAAAAGAAGAAAAAAAGTCGCAAAGGCCTCTATATAACACTTATATCCCTCGTCGTTTTAATCATTGGCGGTTATGTTTTCCGTCAGCAGCTCGCTGTGGCTGCATTTGACCTGTTTCTGGCGGATACCGTAGAAGCACAGCTAACGCATTCTTACGTGCCGCAGGAAGGCAATAAAACGCCTGATCCGACCGTATATCGTAAGGAACCATTTTCCGTGTTGCTCCTGGGTTCCGATAAACGAGACTATGAGAAGTCACGTGGACGTTCGGATGCCGTTATCTATGCTGTGGTTCGTCCGAAGGAATCGCGGGTATTGCTGGTATCTATTCCGCGGGACACTTATGTGCAGATCGTAGGAAGAGACGCGGACAAAGACGGGACAGATGATTATGACAAAATTGCGCATGCTTACGCCTTCGGCGGGGAGAATATGTCCATCAGTACGGTGGAAAAGTTTCTTGATGCGGACGTAGGTTATTACGCAACGATTAACTTTCAGGGGATCAAAAAGGTGGTTGACGCCCTCGGGGGCATATCACTACCGATTGATAAGGATATCGTGAACAAAGATCCAAATCATGAAAAGTTCACGATTAAAGGCGGTAAACCGATCTATGACGGGCAGGAAGCACTCTATTACGTGAGATATCGGGAAGACAGTGACTTTAACCGCACGAACCGGCAACAAATTTTCCTGAATGCTTTTGCAAACAAGATGTTGAACCTGAATCAAATTGCAAAGATCCCTGAGCTATTCCAGATCATGGGTGATAATTTTCAGACTGACATGCAGCCAAACTTTATCATTGATCTGGCAAAACAAGTGCTGACACAGGAGAAACCACAGGTTTCCAGCTTTACGATTTTGAGCGAAGGTATGCGTAAGAATGGCATCTATTATGGCCGTGCCGATGAGAAAGATGTCCAATATGCCAAAGAGCTGATTAAAAACTGGATGGATCAATCGACCCCAGCCGGTGAAGTCATGATCCCTGACCGGCAGAAGATTGAATAGTTAACTCCATACAGATGGTTTGTCTTACACAACAATCAGCAGTACGTTTAATGAGCGGGCTGCTGTTTTTTTCTTTGTGTGAGACTTTTCATCTTGTAAGATCTTCATCCTTTTGGAACATCCTTCGTTCTATAACGTATAATATAAGTTGAGCGATCTAGTTGAACGAGAAATACACAAGGAGGATATATGAGGGTATGAACATCGCATTTTTTTTGCTACCCAAACAAGAGGTTACATGTGTGACGTCGGACTCTACACTGCGGCAAACGCTGGAACGGATGGAATATCATCGGTTTACAGCAGTGCCTATTTTGAATAAGGAAGGTAAATACATTGGTACGGTTACGGAAGGCGATCTGTTGTGGTATATGAAAAATGCGGAAGGAAAGATATCGTTTGAAAACGCTTCAAAATTTCTTCTCAAGGACGTTCCACTAAGACTCGATATCAAGCCGGTATCCATCGATGCCAATATGGAGGATTTAATTAACCTAGCCAAGGTACAGAATTTTGTTCCCGTCGTAGATGATATGGAACGTTTTATCGGGATTGTAAGACGTAGTCAGATCATTGAATACTGCGAAGGAATTGTTGCCAAGGAGTCCATGAAGGCTAAATAGATGAAGTCTTTTCAGAATGATGATGCTGACAGGGATAATCACAGCGATTATTACGAATATATATGAATAAGACATACGGGGCTCGGGATCACACCTGACATGGGGTTTCGGAGACTTTCTTCGTTTTTGGGGGTAATTTTGCAGGCCCCTTTTTTATGCTATAATCGAGAATAAAGCTTTTTCGGGGGAGAGTGACTTTCGTCAAATGCCTAAAGAACTGGATGTAGCCAAGCGGGCTAAAGTGATTGAATGGCTGAAAACCGAAGTACTTGATCAGGTATCCCGATTATTCAAAGCATTGTGGGAAGGCAGCACGATTCGAATCGGAGATAGTCTTGCCAGTTTAATGATGAGCAGTTACATATTGGGCCGCCGGCTCGGTATTCCGTTTAAGGACCTCGATGCTCTGCTTGTAGAGAAGTTGAAAAAGCATAAACAGGAGGGTCACCAGCTTGAAGACTGGTACCAGGATATTTCCGCGCTAGAAGATCATATGCGTAAGAGGTGAATTTGTTGAAATTTAGCTTTAAATCAGCTGTCTGGAGTGCAGTGCTTTTACTTTTGCTGCTTTCACTATTAACTCCTTTATCGGTGCTCTCTATATTTTTTATGATGATTCCGGGAGTCATTTTGTATGCCTCACTATCTGTAAAATCCTTTATTTTGCATCTTGTGCCGGTTGCTATTATTTTGGTCATGGTCCATCCGATTTATCTGTTGTTCATGGTGATCTTAATTTTGCCGGCCATCGCTATGGGTCATGCCTATAAAAATCAAAAATCGGCGTTATTTGCTTTAATGACAGGTGCCGGAACAATGCTTGCGGAATACCTTTTGTTACTTTTGGTGGGCAGTCTCATTTTCCAATTTGATCTGTCCAGTTATATCCGGGATGTGGTGCAATTAACGATTGAACCGCTTACGAATTCTTCGAATCAGATGATCAATGGCTTCGTTTGGACGCCTGAAATGACCGAAGATGTTGCTAAACAAACGCAGTTAATGATTCCTTTTGCATTGGTCGTTACGTCGATGGTCATGGCATTCATTACACATATCATTGCTCGTCCGATTCTGAGTGTCATGGGCTTGAACGTATCCAAACTACCACCTGCAAGAGAATGGCGTATGCCACGTGCATTGATCTGGTATTATTTCCTCGCATTGATTATTGAGGTAGTATCCAGACAAAATGACGGATCGTATTGGAAGATGATTGCAATGAACTTGTCGCCATTAATTAACCTTGGTTTCATGATTCAGGCCATCGGTTTCTTCTTCTTCCTCTCACATACCAGAAGATGGAATCCGGTTATTCCGTTTTTATTGGGTGCGGCAGTGTTCTTCATTGGTCCGCTCCGCATTGTCGGAATTATCGACCTGGCGTTCCCGATCCGTGAGGCAATATCGAAATCAAAACGATAGGGTGATGAGTCATGCCTAAATTTCTAAAGAAACGCTGGCACGGCTATTATACCGTATGGGCGTTCATACTGCTGTTGCTACTAGTGATGTTGGTTACCATCTATAACTGGACGCTTGGTTTGATTAGTCTGATACTGGCTTCGGCGCTGGGAATCGTCATGATCAAGGCAGAACTCGCATTCCGCCGGGAGCTCAATGACTATATTAATGGCCTTACCATTCGTATTAAACGCATGGAAGGTGAAGCAGTTAGCATGCTTCCCTTCGGAATTGTGCTGTACAGCGAGGATCGTACGATAGAGTGGCATAACCGCTTCGTTGCAGAGATGTTCCATGAGAAGACGGTCGTCGGCAGTTCACTGCTTAACCTGTTCCCACATCTTCCCCAACCGAAGGAGAAGAAGGATAAGGATGGATCGAAAGAACCGACACCCAAGGAATTCCATGATGAATTCCAACTGGATGATCGGTATTACGGTGTAATTCACAACCCGCAGGAACGGTACGTATATGTGTACGAAATCACCGAGTTAGCTATTTTGCGGGACAAATATGAGAATGAACGCATTGCTCTGGGCATTCTTGTTCTGGACAATCTGGATGAGGCTGCTCAAGGCATGGATGATCAGCAACGTACAGCGCTTATTGCACGAGTTGCCAGTGAGATTACAGCCTGGGCGAAGCAATATGGCGTGTATCTCCGTCGCCTTTCATCGGATCGTTACTTGATGATGCTGAATCATAAGTCTCTGCAGGAACTTGAGCAGAGCCGGTTTGTTATTCTGGACGAAGTCCGGGAGATGACAGCCGATCTGAAAGTGCCAATGACGCTAAGCGTTGGACTTGCATCGGGCTCAGACAGCATCAGTGAGATGGGAGAACTGGCACAATCAAGTCTGGATATGGCACTCGGACGAGGCGGGGATCAAGCGGCTGTGAAGTCGGGTCAACGTTTATCGTTTTACGGTGGAAAGTCCAATGCAGTGGAGAAACGCACACGCGTTCGAGCGCGGGTAATTGCCCATGCCCTGCGGGACTTGATGCAGGAGAGTGACCGGGTAATCGTCATGGGGCACAAAATGCCGGATATGGACGCCATCGGTGCATCTATTGGGGTGTGGAAGGCAGCGAGTCTGTACAACGTTGAGGCTCGTATTGTGCTGGACGGGATGAATCCTTCTATTGAACGGCTGATGGAACAGGTCAACAAGGACGAGAAGCTATCCAAAGCTCTGATATCGCCGGAGCAAGCAACGCAGCTGATGACAGAGCACACACTGCTGGTTGTTGTGGATACCCATAAAGCTTCAATGACGATGGAACCTAAACTCGTGCAATCTGCAACACGTGTGGTCGTAGTGGATCATCATCGCCGGGGTGAGGAATTTATTAATGATGCAGTACTGATCTATCTGGAGCCCTATGCTTCATCTGCCGCCGAACTTGTGACGGAACTTCTGCAATATATTCACGAAAAGGTACAGTTTACTCCACTCGAAGCAACGGCACTTCTCGCCGGCATCACACTGGATACGAAACATTTTGCGTTGCATACGGGTTCGAGGACATTTGAAGCAGCTGGCTTCCTTCGTCGCAGTGGCGCAGATACCATTATGGTGCAGAAGCTGATGAAAGAGGATCTGTCAGAATATATTGCTAAGGCAGAAATCATAAAGCATGCTAAAATGGTATATGGGAACATTGCGCTGGCAGTTACGGGCCCAGGCAACAAGATTTCACAGATGATGATCGCCCAGGTGGCGGACACATTGTTGAACATGACCGACGTGGTCGCCTCATTTGTGATCAGTGAGCGTCCGGATGGACTGATTGGCATCAGCGCGAGATCACTGGGGCGCATGAATGTCCAGGTCGTTATGGAACGATTAGGTGGCGGCGGCCACTTAACGAATGCTGCGGTGCAGCTTGAAGGAACGCTGGGAGCAGCGGAGAAACGGCTGATGAACGTCCTGGCTGAAATCGAAAAGGAAGAGGGGTTATTCGAATGAAAGTCATTTTTATAAAAGATATGAAGGGTCAAGGCAAGAAGGGGCAAGTGAAGGAAGTATCGGAAGGGTACGCACAGAACTTCCTGTTGCCACGGGGAATTGTACGTCTAGCAACAGAAGGCAACATGAAAACACTGGATAATCAGAAGGCAGCTGAAGAAAGACTCAAGCAGGAAGAGAAAGCTGAAGCCGAAGTACTCGCGAAGAAGCTGGAAGCAGAAGTGACGGAACTCAAGGCAAAAGCAGGTGAAGGTGGCCGTCTGTTCGGCGCCATTACAAGCAAACAAATTGCGGAAGCCCTGGCCAAAAAAGGTCTGAAAATAGACAAGCGTAAAATCGAGCTGCATGATCCAATTCGTACGCTTGGTGTAACACAAGTGATCGTCAAGGTTCACCCTGAAGTGAAGGCAACCTTGAAGGTACAGGTCACGGAGGAGTAAGATGGGCGGCGAAATGTTATTCGACCGGATTCCCCCGCAGAACCTGGAAGCCGAACAGGCAGTGCTGGGTGCAATCCTGTTGCAGAGCGAAGCTCTGATTACAGCGATGGAACGGGTGCAAACCGAGGATTTCTACGATAAGCCCCATCAATTGATTTATGAAGCGATGATTCAGCTGGGTGAGGAAAATCAACCGATTGACCTTGTTACGTTGACTTCGCGCCTGAAGGATAAAGGCGAGCTGGAGGACATTGGTGGCGTCAGCTACCTTGCCAAGCTTGCACACGGTGTGCCAACAGCGGCCAACGTGGATTATTATGCGCAGATTATCGAAGAGAAATCGATGCTTCGTCGTCTGATTCGTACAGCTACGCAGATCGTAAGCGAAGGATACACAGGTGGAGAAGATGTCGCGGGCATGCTCGGCGAAGCAGAGCGCCGCATCTTGGAAATTTCCAACAGACGCTCCAGTAGTGGTTTTATCGCAATCCAGGATGTACTCATGGAAGTATTCGATAAAGTCGAGACGCTACATCAGAACCGGGGAACGACAACGGGAATCCCTTCCGGCTTCATCGATTTGGACAAGATGACTGCCGGATTCCAGCGTAGTGACTTGATTATTGTAGCGGCACGTCCATCTGTAGGTAAGACAGCCTTTGCTTTGAATATTGCTCAGAATGTAGGCATCAGGGCGCAAGAAACGGTAGCCATTTTCAGTCTGGAGATGTCCGCGGCACAGCTCGTACAACGTATGATCTGCGCCGAGGCCAACCTGGACGCGGGAGTTCTGCGTACAGGGGAATTCAAAGGTGATGAAGACTGGCAGAAGCTGACCATGGGTATTGCCGCTCTCAACGAAGCCAACATCTATATTGACGATACGCCAGGGATCACGGTAGCTGATATTCGTGCGAAATGCCGTCGTCTGAAAAAAGAGAAGGGTCTCGGTATGATTCTGATCGACTACCTTCAATTGATCAGTGGACGTGGAAAAGCCGGAGAAAATCGTCAACAAGAGGTATCGGAGATATCACGTACACTGAAGCAGATTGGCCGGGAACTGGAAGTTCCGGTTATCGCCTTGTCTCAGCTTAGCCGGGGTGTAGAGCAACGTCAGGATAAACGTCCGATGATGAGTGACTTGCGGGAATCGGGTTCGATCGAGCAAGATGCCGACATCGTGGCCTTCCTGTACCGGGATGATTACTATAACCAAGAAACCGAGAAGAAAAATATTATTGAGATCATTATTGCCAAACAGCGTAATGGTCCGGTAGGTACGGTAGAGCTGGTCTTCCTGAAAAACTTCAATAAATTCGTCAATTACGAGAGGGCGCATAATGATGCCTTCGCGATGTAGGGGATAGACTGCGATACTCTGAACAGGGGTACACAGGCTATCCGGTACAACCAGCAATCGGAGAATAACACGGCTGAATATCAGGATTCATACCTTATATAGCGTGAATGAAGGCAAATGTAAAAGTACCGGTGAATGCAGTCAACGTAAACCAGACTGGAATCACCGGTTTTTTGCTGTGAAATACGGCCATAATTCCGAACATTAAGTTAGTAGCTTATCAAATTGTTCGCCATTTCATTTGACTTTGAAAAAGGGGACTGGTACACTAATATTGCTGCGTTAAAGCAGCGCAAACCTTCCCTTGAATGTAACGGAAGGACATTTTTACTGTCCGTTAGCACGCTTCTCAGTCGGTTTATTGCGTAACATGCCTGCCGGGATAGAGGACGGACAGACCAATACAAAGGTGCGCAAGGCACCCACGGAGGTATGTTAACTATGTCAACGGTAGTTGTAGTGGGAACGCAATGGGGAGACGAAGGCAAAGGTAAAATCACGGATTATTTGGCCGAGAGCGCGGATGTGGTGGCTCGTTACCAAGGAGGTAACAACGCAGGTCATACAATCCTAATCGACAACAAAAAGTATAAATTGACGATGATTCCATCGGGTATCTTTTACACAGACAAAGCTTGTGTGATTGGTAACGGTATGGTTATCAACCCGAAGGCACTTATCGAAGAAATTAATTATATTCATGATAACGGTTTTACAACGAAGAACCTGTCCATCAGCGAGCGTGCACATATCATCCTGCCTTATCATATGGTTCTGGATGCGCTGGAGGAAGAGAGTAAAGGACCGAACAAAATCGGTACAACCGGCAAAGGGATCGGCCCTTGTTACATGGACAAATCTGCCCGGATCGGTATCCGCATGGTGGATCTGCTGGATGCAGAAGATTTTGAATTGAAGCTGCGTCACCTGGTTAAAGAGAAAAATCGTGTCATCGAGCAAGTATACAATGGTACTCCGGTGGATGTGGAAGAGATTCTGAAAGATTACCTCGGCTATGCAGAAATTCTTCGTCCATATGTGAAGGATACATCGGTTGTGCTGAATGATTCCATTGATGAGAATAAAAAAGTACTGTTTGAAGGCGCACAAGGTGTGATGCTGGACCTGGACCAAGGTACATATCCATATGTAACTTCCTCCAATCCGTCTGCAGGCGGCGTATGTATCGGTTCTGGTGTTGGGCCAGCACGCATTCAGCAAGTTATTGGCGTAGCGAAAGCATATACAACTCGTGTAGGTGACGGCCCATTCCCAACCGAATTGCACGATGCGATCGGCGACCAGATTCGTGAGACAGGCCATGAGTACGGAACAGTAACTGGACGTCCACGTCGTGTGGGCTGGTTTGACAGTGTGGTTGTTCGTCACGCTCGTCGTGTAAGTGGCATCACAGGGCTGTCATTGAACTCTTTGGACGTTATGACAGGTCTGGATACCGTGAAAATCTGCACAGGTTATAAATTCCGTGGTGAAGTTATCACTCACTATCCGGCAAGCCTCAAAATGCTGGCTGAATGTGAAGCCGTATACGAAGAAATGCCAGGTTGGAGCGAGGACATTACAGGAGCGAAGAAGCTGGAAGACTTGCCGGTGAACACACAGAACTACGTGAAGCGTGTATCTGAACTGACAGGCATTCCTATTGCGATCTTCTCTGTAGGCCGTAACCGTGAGCAGACAAATCAGGTTCTGCCAATCTACGTATAACATGATATTTGAATGACAGATACACCTCCAGTTGTTGCTGCCCAGCAGCGACTGGAGGTTTTTTTGTGTCTGTTTCGATATAATCCCGAGATTTCCGTCAATACTGGCTAACAGGATATACGTTGAACGAATGATATGTATATGGAGGGAGAGAAACAGAGATGAAGTTACTGATGTGGTTTGTCAAAATGGTACTTATCGTGTTGCTGGTCAGTTCACTGACATTGCTTACGACAGGTTTAATTGTGCAATCGTATGCCAAGTCATTACTTGCTAGTTTTAATATACAGTGGGAAGGTCAGCCTATGGGTTTGATGGGTATGTTCCAGGGGGCCTTGGGCAGCAAGCAGTCCAGTGAGGGAGAAAAGTCCGGGGGTACGTCTACGGATCAGCCGACGGGAACGGAAGAGGAAAAAGCTCCGGAGAATTCAATTTCGGTGATGGGTAACGGAACGACGAACTCCGGAACATCTAGCAACGATGAAACGGGTGGATCAGGGACAAGCGGTGATTCTGGCAATGGAGTAGTAGATGGCAACGGAACAGCGGCTGGAGGTGACACGCCAAGTGGTCAGGGAGCCAACAGTAACGATACGACGGGCAATGATGCAATCATTGTTACACCAGATGACATTACAGGTGCCAAAGACAAACTGCCAACGAAGGAAAAAGAACGTATTTTCACGCTGTTGATGAACAAGCTACCCCAAAAGGAAATGCAACAGATCTCAGGAGCGATGGAGGGTGGACTGACCGAGCAGGAACTGCGAGAGATTGAACAGGTGATCTCGAAGTATCTTACGAGTGAAGAATACGATGATTTGATGCAAGTATTGCAAGCGGAATAAGTAGGCATGCTGCAACTTCTTAGCCCTGCATCCTCCAACTAGAACGACCAGTTAAACTGGATAAATGAAACATCCATGTTGAAATTCACGACACTTTTCCCATATAATTGCCTGAATTAGTAGAGAAACGTACCTACCCAGGAGGAAGAGTATATGAGAATGAACCGTAAAGAACACGATATATAACAACAGAACCTCTCCTTAACACCGGATCTCAGGCCGAGGAGTCGTGGCCCTCCGTTCATGCCTTTGTACCAGAGGTACGTTGTACCGATACCGGAGAAGAGCATGAAAATGGACTATTGGAGGCCTAATAACTATGAATACATCGAATAATACAGGTGTTAAAAATACGATAAATACATCATCAATGATACCGACTGAACAACTTGCTGAAATGAAGAAACGATTTGAGCAAGGATTGAAGGAAGCAGAACAGCCTTTCCATGGTTGGGATTTTGGATATATTACGGGTACCGAACGGATGCAGAGTGGCATGTTGCCCTGGTCTTACGGGGAGATGGCACGGAGTTGCATGCAGGATAAGAAGCGAATGCTGGATATGGGCACAGGCGGTGGCGAGCTGCTGTCGAGTCTGTATCCGTTACCGCCATACACCTGTGCAACGGAAGGATATGCCCCAAATATAGCGATTGCGAAGGATCGTCTTAGCCCGTTAGGCGTAAATGTATATCCTGTAACGGAGGATACGCAGCTTCCTTTTGCAGATGGGGAGTTTGATCTAATTCTCAATCGGCATGAATCGTATGATCCACGGGAAGTCTGGCGCGTGCTTTCAGAAGGTGGAGTGTTTCTGACACAGCAGGTAGGTTGGTCGGACTGCCTTGAGATTAATGATCGATTAGGCATTCCGATGCCATCTGATTATGCTGGGTGGGAACTGGATTTCGCTGTAGATCAGTTGGTGAAAAACGGTTTCCACATCTGGAACCAGCGTGAAGCTACGCCTGTACAGCGTTTCTATGATATCGGGGCACTGGTTTATTATCTAAACACCATCCCTTGGCAAGTACCTGATTTTACGGCGGAACGATTCCGTGATCCATTATGGGAGATTCATCTGGAGATGGAGCGGCATGGATTCTGGGAAGTGCAACAAAAGCGGTTTATCATAGGTGCAACCAAGTATAAGCGAAAATGAATCTTGCTTTAGGCGTGATGAGCCTGCCAGACTAAGAATAGAACAAGTCGATTTTAATCCTTCATCAGAGGTACTCTGATGGGGGATTTTTTTGTATTTACATGAAAAATTGAATGCAATTCAGTAGGTCTTAGAACCTAGTCTTAGATTGAGATAAAAAGTACATAGTATAACTGAAGTTGAGGCATAATGGGTGATGGAACAGACGCTCTATGCAATGGATATATCAGGGAAACCAGATAGGACGCGGCTTTGCGTTGTAAGGATAAGAGTTGAAATGACTGTAAAACCTGTGTTAAAGTATACGGGTGTGATAAAAGGTTAAAATTTTGACACTTTTAAGAGCACAGCTAAAGTCCTGTTTTTTCAAATCATCATAATAATGAACTTACTTGCATAAGACTCACCGTGAGGTGAAGTCCGACTAAAAATGCGGATTAAGAAGTACTGAAAAGGAGAGAATCATGAAAGGTTTCAGAGGCAAACGCCAACCGGATCAACACCGGGTACACGAACAATCCGGGGAACACCGGACGGCCGAAGACAAAAACAGCATGAGCATGTCCAACTTCAGTTCAAATAAGAAAAGAATTTTGTCATCGCGCAAATGGATCATTACCGCAACTTGTGGCATTCTGATTGCAGCATCGGTTGGATTCGGAGTTAAGCAATATGTGGCATCCAATACGGTTCCTTATTATAAGGTAATAGTCAAAGGCATTGAAGTTGGAACCATTGCCAATGAGGCACAACTTCAGCAGCTGTTCGCGAAGAAAACCGAAGAATATCGGGAGAAGTATCCGGATGCAGAGATGGTGCTGAACACAGACGGGATCACAACGGAAACGGTAAGGGCATATAAACCCGAAGTGAACAGCGAGCAAACGCTGGACAAATTGGGCAACATGTTAACGGCTTACGCTAAAGGCGTGGAGCTTAAAGTGAACGGTGAAGTCGTCGGCATTGTGAAGGATCAGGAAACGGCAGACAAGATCCTGCAACAAGTACAGAGCAAATACATACCGGCATCGGCTGTACGAAGCTCACTGAAAACCAAGTCGGTATCGGCTAATTCCTCCAAAAAAGATAACGGGCCGAGTACAACGTTAAAATCCGTAGACATCAAGGAAGAAGTGACAACGGATACGGTGAAGGCGGACCCGAATAAAATATGGGATGTGTCCGAGGCGGTTAAAGCTTTAACCGTTGGTAAAGACGCGCCTGTTATTTACGCGGTTCGAGAAGGAGATACCATCTCTTCGATCGCAGCTAAATATGAAATTACGCAAAGCGAGATTCGCAAACATAACCCGGGTATCAAGGAGACATCGCTCCAGATCGGACAAGAGTTGACTCTGACGGTACCGAAGCCAGCAATCACAGTTAAATCGGTGGAACAAGTGGTAGAGCAGATTGAAGTGAAACCACAGGTTGAGGTGCGCAAAAGCGCTGAACTGAAGGCAGGTACGACGAAAGTGGTTCGTCCAGGCCAAAGCGGGTTGAAAAATATGCAGTATCGTATCACCAAGGAAAACGGCGAAGTCGTTCGTGAAGAATGGTTGGGTCAGGAAGTCCTCAAAACAGCCGTGACTGAGGTTGTCTTGAGCGGAACCAAAGTGGTTGGCGAAGGCACAGGACAGTTTGCATGGCCTGTATCCAATGCGACCATGAGTAGCAGCTTCGGTCAACGCTGGGGGCGTCAGCACAAAGGTGTCGATCTGGTCGGTAATCGCGATGTGAAATCTGCAGATGAAGGTGTAGTTACTTTTGCAGGACAAAAGAGCGGTTATGGGAATGTTATCATTATTAACCATCGCAATGGATATGAAACACTCTACGGCCACTTGAATAGCATCGGCGTTGATGTTGGCCAGGTGGTAGAGAAGGGTGACAGCATTGGCGTTATGGGCAATACCGGACGTTCTACAGGAACACATCTGCATTTTGAAATTTTGAAAAATGGCTCAGCAGAAAATCCAATGACCTATCTGAATTAGAGATAGGCCACGAGATTGAGTATAGGACACAAGGCATCACGTCATGATGCTGAGATCAGAACAAGGCCCGCTGTATAGCTGGCCTTGTTTTTTGGTGTGAAATATTTTTACAGGAAACGGCTTCCAAGAGGGGGATCGGGATGTGACGGTGCCTCAGGTATGTTAAACTAGAGAGTATAAGTCGTTGACTATATTCAACACACAACACGATATGGATTATAAGCAATAGAATAGATTAGAGAGACAGCGCCAGTGGCGGATTAAGCAGGATATAGGGGTGAATTCAGCCGATGCAGGGGAAGATTTTGGTGGTGGACGACGAGCAACCCATCGCAGATATTCTGAAGTTTAATTTGGAAAAAGAGGGATACGAGGTCATCTGTGCGTTTGATGGTATTCGAGCGGTCGAACTGGCGTTATCCGAGAAACCGGATCTCATGCTTCTGGATCTGATGCTTCCGGGCAAGGACGGGATGGATGTATGCCGCGAGGTGCGTGCTCATCTGGAGATCCCCATTATTATGCTGACAGCCAAAGATGGAGAGATCGATAAGGTTCTGGGTCTGGAGCTAGGTGCAGATGATTATGTAACCAAACCTTTTAGCACAAGGGAGTTGCTTGCGCGGGTCAAGGCTCAGATGCGCAGACAGCAGAAACCCGCAACGATTGTGGAAGCGCCAGAGGAAGAAGGGAAGCAGATCCTGCGGCTGTTTGATCTGGCTTTTGATATGGACATGTATACGGCGTACAAGGGCGGGGAACCGCTTGATCTGACGCATCGGGAATACGAGCTGCTCTATTATATGGCTAAGCATTCAGGCAAAGTTATGACACGAGAGCATCTATTGCAAGCCGTATGGGGATACGAGTATTTTGGAGATGTGCGTACAGTGGATGTGACCATCCGCAGGCTGCGGGAGAAGATTGAAGAAAATCCGAGCAAGCCGGAAACAATTCTGACTCGCCGGGGACTTGGTTATCTCGTGCGCAGTGCCAAAAGCGTGGGGATATAATGGGCCGATTCTCGCAATTTTCGTTCTTTCGAACGATTCAGGCGAAATTAATTATTATATATGTGCTGCTGATTCTAATTGCGATGCAATTGATCGGCGTTTATTTTGTAAGTGCAATGAAGAACTCGCTGACTAGCAACTTCACGGAGGATTTGCAAGCACGGGCAGAGATGCTGTCGGTGTTAGTGGGTCAGACGATGGCTGGTGGAGAGGCAGAGGCTGGAGAGGACAAAACGGAAAACCTGCGTGTGCTGGTAAACAATTTGTTTAACATCAACGGTGCCGAGATTCAGGTGCTGGATGCCAGTGGCAAGGTTCTTACCACCTCTCTAAGTTCACATTCTGATTATATCGGGCGAAAAAATACTCAGACCGTTGTCAGCCGTGCGTTACAAGGCATTCGGGATAATGAGGAATACATCGTAGACGAGGATAATGTTCGCAAAAAAGTTGTAGCCAAGCCGGTATTATCCGGTGGCAAAATTATTGGTGCGGTCTACATCGCCGCTTCGATGAACGAGCTGTACGCAACGATGGAGGGCATTAACAAGATTTTCATTTCCGGTATTCTGATAGCCCTGGTGTTAACGGCGGTGCTAGGTGTTATTCTGTCACATACAATTACCCAGCCGATTAAGGAAGTGACGAGGCGGGCAACCGCGGTTGCGGAAGGAAACTTTGATCAGCAGACACCGGTATTTGGGACAGATGAGATCGGTCAGCTTAGTCAGGCCTTTAACTATATGACCAGCAGGTTGCGAGATGCTCTTTCCCAGAACGAAGAGGAGAAGGAGAAGCTGACCTCCATCCTGACCAATATGAGTGATGGTGTTGTTGCGACAGATGAGTATGGCAAGGTCATTCTCGTTAACCGCCGTGCCAGCAGCATTCTGGGCATGCGTCCATCGGATATCGAAGGCCGGCATTTTGCCGTCCTGCTGGGTATTGATCCGGAGGATGCGGAAGTGCTGGCAAGTGGTTTCACCGGCTCAACATTGCTCCAGATTGCTCCGGCAGGTCAGGAGGAGCCGGTCGTGATTCGTATGACGTTCACGCCCGTGCACCGGCGGGAGCTAGGAATCACCGGTACGATTGCAGTGCTTCAGGATGTAACGGAGCAGGAAGAGCTGGAAAACTCCCGGCGTGAGTTCGTAGCGAATGTATCACATGAGCTGCGTACACCGCTGACCACGATTAAAAGTTACGCCGAAGCGCTGGATGACGGGGCATTGGAAGATCCACAACTAGCGGGACGTTTTGTCGGTGTTATTCAAAATGAGACCGAGCGCATGATCCGTTTGGTGACCGATCTATTGCACCTGTCCAGACTGGATTCCAAAGAAGCGTTGCTGCGCAAGCAGCCTATCGATATTTTGGAGATGCTGGAGGAAGTGACAGACCGGTTCTCCTTCCAGATGCACCAGAAGGATATTCAGTCTGTCCTGTCTGTGGAGAATGACATTCCAGCAGTTCCGCTGGATCGGGATCAGATTGATCAGGTCCTGGATAACGTGGTATCCAATGCGCTGAAGTATACGCTGGAGGGCGGCACCATTACGATTGCCGCCCGGCGCAGCGATGAGCATACAATAGCCATCTCCGTATCTGACACAGGTATGGGTATTCCGCAGCGTGATCTGGATCGGATATTTGAACGTTTTTACCGCGTTGACAAAGCACGCTCTCGCAGCATGGGGGGCACAGGACTTGGATTGTCCATTGCCCGGGAAATTGTAAAAGCTCATGATGGTAGCATCTCTCTGGAGTCTGAGGTAGACGTTGGCACAACGGTAACATTCACATTGCCAATGCGTGATAAGGGAGGTGAGCACCTTGAAGGAACGGATTAAATCTCTGGTGCTCGCTTCACTGGTTGCAGCCAGTCTGATCCAGAGTTACTTCCTGATCTATCGCCTTCCTGGGGGCGGTGACTCTGTGGTGACCTCGGAGACAAACTACGTGAAGACCGAAAATATGGGTCAAGAGCGCAATATTGAGGAGTTAATTTTCCCGAATCAGATGATTATTCATCTGGGTCAGGATAAACATACGGTGTTCTATCCGGGCAACACGTTCTATCAATTAATCTATTCTAGGCTGAAAGGCCGCACGTTCGAGGATTTTCAGCGTCGTAATGTGCAGTCAGTGAATTGGGACCAGATCCGTAAGGAGAGCCCTGGCTTCGAATTGTCATTTAAGGAAGGCATGCCGGTGGCTTTGTTACAGCGCGTGATGCGTTTGGGCACGGATTCGCTTTTTCAGGGAGAGACAATCAACCGCATTGCCATATACACCACTCCAGACGAGACAAAGGCTCATGCGCTGTTTTTCAGTGCCAAGGGAGATGTGGTCTATGAGGCTACCCAGGCAGATTTGACAGTGCAGGATGTGCAGCAACATGTCGATTTTGGGACGAGCTGGACACCATATACGCTGATGGAAGGCGGGTATTACATTCCGGCGCAGGCACTGGATACGATTGAGGCGGATGTGCCGACAGGACAGTTCACGGTAGAGCAGATGCAGCGCAGTCTGTTTTTTGATCCGAGCATGACCCGGAATATTCGGGAAAAGGATGGATCAGAGATCTATACGGATAGCAAACGTAGTCTGCAAGTGAAGCAGGAGCAGCGCTGGATTAGCTATACAGACCCGGCAGCACCGCCTGCAGGGCAGAGTGATGCGTCCAAGGATGCGCTGTCTGCGGTAGATTTCGTCAATCAGCATGGGGGCTGGAAAGGACGTTCCCGCATGATGCTGAGATCGGCTGACAACAAAACGCAGCTTCAGTTCCAGCAGTATTACGGCAGTTTTCCCATCTTAGATTCGATGCAATTCCGTTTCGGCATGATCAACATGGAGATGCAGCAGGAGACCGTGTCGAGTTATGAACGGTCCTTGGAATATCTCAACGAAGGTGCGGAGACGAAGAAGTCGATCAAGCTGCCCGGCGGGGATAAACTGAAAAACTTGATACGCAAAGTAGCTGGTGGAAATCGCAAAGTCGTGGATGTATATCCGGCATATCGTCCATCTACCATAGAGGATGGGCTGAAGCTGATCCCCGTCTGGGTGATCCGTTTTGGCAACGGTGAGGAAACGACGGTGTCTTAGCAGAACACAAGAAGGATGTTATCCTTCTATAAACAGGAAAATTAGAAGCTGGGACTAAATCGAAAGCATTTATGCGCGGCTGGAATTCTAACGATCACCAGAGACGTTATATGCTAGACTTGCGACGTTTTGAAAACCTAACGATCACCACAGACGCTATTTCGGTGGAAATGAGCTAATTATGGCTGAAAAGTCTGAATTTACGCGAAATAAGGCTTCTCCTGATCGTTAGAATTAAAATGAGCCTGAAATGAGGCAAATAAGGTTCCTGGTGATCGTTAGCCTGAAGGGGCCATCGGCATAGAGGTAAACAAAGCCAAGCCAAAACAAGTCAAACCAAGCCAAGCAAAACCAAAGTCACATAAGCCAAAACGAGACAAAACGAGCTCAAACAAACTCTAAGTAGCTGAACAAGAAGGCGAAACGTGTGCCTGGCTACGGGTTATTAGGATACGAGGCTGCGTTGGCAACGTGGAAGCAAGGATATATTAGGCGATCAGGTAAATAAGGAGGTGAATGGTCTGGATTGGGGACGAGCGAAAAATGTATTAATTTATGCATTTCTGCTGCTGAATCTGGTGCTGGGATATCAGATCTGGATGGATGCGCGGGAGACGGCCGGAGCCAATCTGGACTTCACCTCGCTCGCAGATAATACACAGCAGGCGATGGAAGAGAAGGGCATCCAGGTGCTGGCACCAATTCCAAATGAGACTCCGAAGCTGCCGAAGCTGTCCTATGAGTTTAACGAAGAGGACAAGTCGGGTATGGAAGTGGAGCTGGAGGAGCCGGTGGACAGCAAGCTGATCTTCTCGCCAAGCGAGCTCGCGGACGCGCTGCAGGCGGAGATTCCGCAAATCGGCACGTACCGGCTGGATCAGCTGATGGCGGAAGATGGGGCTTTTGTGCTCCACCCGCTGGTGGACGGCAAATGGCCGCTCTTTAACGTGAGTCTGGAGCTGTTCTACAGCGATCAGAAAATCACGGGTTATCATCAGACTCCCGTGCGGATTACCACCGCCGAGGAGAGCGATCAGCAGGTACTTCCGGCGTCAAAGGCGCTGGGAACGCTGATCGAAAACTTTTTGCCAAACAATGCAATTGTGAAAGACATACAGCTGGGCTACTACGGCCAGTTGTTCAATTCAGATATACAGGTAGCGATGCCGGCATGGCGGTTCGTGCTGGAAAGTGGCGAAGTGTTGTACGTGCAGGGCATCAGCGGGGATGTATTCAGTCCCAAGTCAGATAAACCAGGGGAGTAATGCGTTATGGGGATATATTTTACGGTGTTATCCAGTGGTTCGACAGGTAATGCCACAGTCATTCAGCATGGGGGGACCTCACTCATGATTGATGCGGGTCTTAGCGCGAAGCGGCTGGAGGCATTATTTCTGGAACGGGAGATTTCGGGAATCGAACTGGATGGCATTCTGGTGACACATGAACATTCGGATCATATTAAAGGACTAGGCGCGATGTCTCGGAAATATAATTTACCAATCTATGCAAATACGAATACGTGGGCGGCTTTAGAGAAGTCGATCGGAGCGATTCCGGAGGAGAACCGGCGGATTTTTGAAACGGGTGAAAAGCATGATTTTGGCTCGCTGCGCGTAGAGTCGTTCGGCATTTCGCACGATGCGGCTGAACCGGTAGGTTACACGTTCGACGATGGCAGCGAGAAGCTATCCGTGGCAACAGACCTTGGATATATGAGCGACAAGGTTCGCGATGCGATCTCGGACTCGGATGTGCTCGTGCTGGAGGCGAATCATGATGTCGAATTGCTGCGCATGGGGCGGTATCCGTGGAACACCAAGCGCCGGATTCTGAGTGACATCGGGCATTTGTCGAACGAAGCCGCGGGTGCGGCGCTTAGTGAACTGATGAACGGACGCATCAAGCGAACGTATCTGGCACATCTCAGCCGG
Source organism: Paenibacillus polysaccharolyticus (assembly GCF_023714295.1). GTDB lineage: Bacteria > Bacillota > Bacilli > Paenibacillales > Paenibacillaceae > Paenibacillus > Paenibacillus polysaccharolyticus_A. The sequence goes on along the minus strand of NZ_JAMAUN010000006.1, from coordinate 263,152 downwards.
GATCATAATATGATGGATTTGGCTAAAATGTCGGTGCGTGACGCGATGGAAAGCCGCGGCTGTTTTTATCGGGATCATGAGTTCAAGCTCTGTGATACGTATTATGATCGACCTACACCATGGGATAGGGTGGGTGAGCCATAAAGCTGTCCAGTTCGGCGGCTTTGCGCTCCACTTCCTCGCGCGTGAGGATGCCTTTATCGATAAGCAGTTCAATGATGGTGCTGAGCGCCAGTGTGTTACAGTAATGTTCTTCTTTGAGATCAGCCAGCTTGGCCGCCATATGAACTTCGTCCATAGCCGTGAGTGTTCGTGTACGTTCCATTGGGGAATCCTCCTTCATTCTATGAAGCTTTGAATTGTTCTTTTACTATTATTGTAGTCAGGCTGGGGGGAAAACATTCCTCTTTTTGCCGCTAACATTCTCTGGGCAGGATGTGTATGCTGAAACTGACCCTCTTTTGCCTGGAACTCGGAGTGGAAATGGCTTGAAAAAGTTTAATGAATTCGAGAGAACTGCGCTTAGCACACCCCGTTTTGTGGTGATAGATAGTATGAACCTTTATTGTTAAGGGAGTTATCGCGAAAATTTACGTTTATTTACGTAATTATGCAACTTTTTGGGATATAAAGTGTTTAGTATATAAGGAGTATTATGATTTTGGCTGTTTTTGCGTATGAAATGGAATCTCGAATCTCGCAATAGGCGAGAGCATAATTGATAGAGCACACGGATGCAGTGCCATCCTGTTGTATATATACGTTGTTCCCGGTCTGGTTCCGGGATGCGGCGATGTGCAAGACCATTTTGTGAAAATGCAAAAAAGGCATGGGGTAACGTAGACGATTATCGTTATACCATGTTATAACTTGGGCGGCAGTCAGGGTCTTGATGCGTGACAACGAAGGGGAGAGGATCACGATGGGATTGTTTGGAGACGATTTTTATTCAACCAAGGTATCAAGACGCGCCGAACCTGAACAGAAAGGCAAACTTCAGATCATCCGCCCGGGAGGCGGAAGACGCGCACGTGATCGCTGGAGCAATCCGCGTAAATCGCGCTCGGAATTCAGTTCTACCGTTAAGGTAGCCGTGATCAGTTCGGTAATCAGCTCCATCGTGACGGTCACGCTGTTCAGCTTCATCAGCCAGCCTGCATCTCAATTGCCTCTGGCGAATGCGGCAGGTCAAGGTGGTGGAACTGCACAGACCGCACAGGTCGCTGACCCGTATGACCGCATCATCAATGCTGCGGCAGAAGTACGTCCTTCGGTCGTCAGCATCGTGAATCATAAAACAGGCAGCAGCCTGTCGATGGAAGATTCCGCGCTGGGGTCCGGGGTTATTTTCAAAAAAGAAGATGGCAAAGCCTACATTATGACCAATCACCACGTCGTGGAAGGTGCCAGTGATCTGGAGATCGTGACGGTGGACGGGGAAACACATAAAGCCAAGTTGGTAGGTAAAGACCGGGTGAGCGACATTGCGGTACTATCAACGGACGATAAAGGCCTAGGAGCCGCGGCGGAAATCGGTGATTCCAGCAAGCTGCAACGCGGCCAGACGGTACTGGCAATCGGTAATCCGCTGGGTCTTGGTGGTACGCTGACATCGGGGATCGTTAGTTATACGGATCGGATTTTGCCCGTATCGATTAATCAGGACGGGGTATACGACTGGGAGCAAAACGTTATTCAGACAGATGCAGCCATTAATGAAGGCAACAGCGGCGGAGCACTGGTTGATCTGAACGGCAAGGTTGTAGGCATCAACACGATGAAAATTTCGGATACCGGCGTTGAGGGTCTCGGCTTCGCGATTCCGATGAACGAAGTGATGAAAACGGTGGATTCCCTTTTGCTGAACGGCAAAGTATCCCGTCCTTATCTTGGCGTGTACACCGTTGATCTGAGCAATCCGTATGCTCCACTGGATGATGATCAGCGCAAGGACCTCAAACTGCCATCCCACGTGGATAGCGGTGTAGTCGTATTAGAGGCTTCCGGCCCGGCATCCGAGGCAGGTATGAAGCTGAACGATGTGATTACGGAATTTGATGGGCAAAAAATTACCTCCACGCTGGACCTGCGGAAATTCCTGTACGATAAGAAAAAGATCGGCGATACCCTAGAGATTTCGTTCTATCGGGATGGTAAAGCGGAGAAGATCTCTGTGAAGCTGACCGATAAACCGGAGTAAGACTGCCGAGCTAATGAAGTTTGTGGGGCTGTGACAGTAGGGTAAGATGTGCAGGTTGTTTTCACTGAAATGATCATATGTCATGGAACATGGTCATACTGATAAAGTGATCATGAGACAAGATGAGAGTAGAGAGAGTGATCAGAATATCTGACCACTCTTTTTATGTTCATGGGGCATGAGGTAGAAGCTAAGGGTAGGGCAGGACACAACTATATAAGTTGAACTATTCTTTTACACGTTAACGAAGAGGACAGAAAAAACCTGGAAAAGCGAAGCGCTCGCCTGAAAGCTTTCTGCAAGAAAGCTACATCGGAAGCATACGCTTATCACCGGATTTTCCCTTTGGAAAAGGGAATTAAAAAAAATCTGGGGATAACAGCTACTCTCCAGGTTATTCTGTCATCGGAGTGGATTGTGTAAAACCTTTAGTTCAATTTATATAGATAGAAAGACTTGAAACGAAAGGCGCAGATACATATATGTGTCTGTGTGGTAAACTGTTCTTAATGTGTTTACATAGATCGTTGTTGCAAATAACAGCTGGATAACGTGTGATTTAACTGGCTAATCTGAGAATGGAGGGATTCGGAGATGAATCTATTGAAGAAAAAGGTACTTGGCGGAACAGGACTAGCATTATCGATGCTATTGCTATCAGCTTGTGGATCGGAGAGCACACCAGCTGCATCTGTAGATACAAGTGCGCTACAAGAGAGGATCGCTGGGCTGGAGAAAAAGCTGACCGAGCAGGGAATCAAAAGTGATGAGCAAGCACGGAAAATTGCTGCACTTGAGAAAAAGCTGAACGAATTTGGCACAGCTGGCATTGCTGGACAAGGGACTGGCGGTCAGAAGCCTGTGGCTGGCGGAAACAACGGATCTGCTGGAAAAGGAGACGGAGTGCTGATTACGTTTGCACAGTATGAGAAGCTGGAGGTTGGCATGACTGTTGAAGAGGTCATCAACATTCTAGGCGGTGAAGGTGAAGCGCTAAGTGAAGCGGAGAACATGGTGGTGTACAACTATAAAGGCACCGCGGGCAACGGCGGCAACGCAGTAATTGCTTTTCAAAGCGGAAAACTGCTCACGAAGGCGCAGTCGGGATTGGAGTAGGCTGGTAGCTGAGGAGTAAGAAGCAAGTTAAGAATTGAATAAGAGTAGAGTATAGGTAACGACAAGGGCAGAGCAAGGATAAGAGTAAAAACGTGAATGGACGCTTGAAGTTAAAATTAAAGTTGAAGCATTCCAGCAAGGATACCTGTGGGTGGGTATCGTTGGGGGGGTGCTTTTTTGATCTTATGGGAAAGATAGATGTGCACATTTTGAGGAAGAGGCTTTTTTCGTTGCAAGAGTGGCAAGTTTTTGCGCGGATCAGCGATGTAGGGGTTTCTTTTCCGCGGCAGGTGTGATAGAACTGAGAAGTGGCTATCCTGTAATGGGATAAGCGGTTGTGATTCGGGAACATAGCTGGTGACAGAAAGGATGCTTAACGGATGTACGTTGTATGCAAAGAACACGTGGACATTGCCATCGACATGTTTGTAGATGAATATGAGGACGCTCCGGATATCGTGGATCTGAAGGAGACGGAATTTGCCGACTGGGACCCGCCTGCCAAATGCGCTGAGTGCGATCAGCACGCGGAATTCCTTGTCGTTTAGCGTACTGTAGAGCAGGCCGCCAGGGGTGCTATTGGATGTTGCTATGAGATGATGATGTTGTTGTGCATGGCGTAGCAGCGGTAGAGCGCTTGGCGTTAGTCTTGGTTCGATCCGGTATGAACATCACAGCAAGGTGCAGAGAGAGCGTGTTGAGCGCTCTTTTTGTATTTGTGGGGAGAGCGAGAGGCTGTGGCGTGAGTGTGTGTTGGTGAGCGAATGGGCTGGGGCAAGGAGGAGAGCGGAGAGAATGAAAGTGGTAAGACGCAGGCAGGAAAAGCGCTTAGAGCCATGCGAAATAAAGTGACAGTGGACTAGAATTAAGAATTAGCGAGTTTTAGCGGTAAGAGAAAGGGTGACTGCAGAACTTTGCGAAGGTAAGTGTGGAGCGGCAAGGCGTAGCGTAGGCATCGGCATGTAAGAGCTGGAGAGCGGTAAAAGCAGAATGGGCTAGAGCTTTGGGTGGTGATTGAGGGCGTGGTTAGCGAGTGCGAATTGTAACGATCATGAGAGAGCTTATTTGGGGAGAATGAGCATGGTTGAAATTCTAACGATCCGTATAGAGCTTATTTTGATAAAATTGCCTCAAACAGGGTGAAAAATGCACAGTTTGGAGGAAATAGCGTCATCTGTGATCGTTAGATTTTAAAAGTGGGCAATTCGGGCTGAATAAGGTTTGTGGTGATCGTTAGAGTTTTTGGAATGAACTTGGTGTGGATGAACGATGCGATTGAAGCATCTAACATATAGCTGGATGGCAAGAGGACGATTCAGGAGGAATGATGAGATGTTGATTCAAATTATTGGCGTAGGCAAATTGAAGGAAAAATATTTAACGCTGGGCATTCAGGAATATGCCAAGCGACTCGCCCCGTACATCAAGTTTCAGATGATCGAGGTCGCAGACGAGAAAGCGCCCGATACCCTGAGCGAAGCTGAGGTAAGGGCGGTAAAAGAGCGCGAGGGCGAACGCATCCTCGCGCATGTGAAGAGCGAGGCGCATGTCGTCGCGCTCGCACTGGATGGCCAGCTCTGGAGTTCGGAGGAGCTGGCTGTAGAGATCGACAAGCTCGGCACGTATGGGACGAGCCATGTCGTGTTTGTCATCGGAGGAAGCCACGGGCTCTCCGATGAGGTGTTGCGCCGCGCGAAGCAGCGCTTGAGCTTTGGGCGAATGACCCTGCCGCATCAATTAATGCGGCTGGTGTTGGTTGAGCAGATTTATCGCGCAGTGAAGATAAATCGGGGTGAACCGTATCATAAATAAGCAAAGCCCTTCGTCATATAATACCCTTTAATATTAAATTCGTGGCTCTAACATCCCAAAAATAATGATAAAATAACAAGAAGCACTGCGTTCGGATTGGAGAGGGAACAGGGATGGTTTTTACAGAAGGGATTCTTTTAAATGAATTGATGGACGGTGCCTTAATGGAAGTCGGTACCTTCTTACATATAGCAATAGGACTGACGGATTCGGTGCATCATGCTCATAAGCGGAAGGAACGATGTGGGAATTTGAATCCGGCGAATATCCGTATTCAGTTCAATCGGGAAGTCGTTATTCTTACAGATTCGCAACTGACGGATTACACCTATATGTCTCCCGAACAAACGGGCAAAATCAATTATATCCCAGACGGGCGTAGCGATTTGTATTCCCTGGGTATGCTCTATTATGAAATGCTGTCAGGCCGTCTGCCGTTTCACGCACACAGTGTGGAAGAATGGATACATGCGCACCTTGCTGTTGTACCGAAGCCGCTGAGTGAATGGCGTTCAGATCTGAGCGACTCGCTTGAGGCTGTTATTATGAAGCTGTTGTCGAAGGATCCGGAGGCGCGCTATCAGAGTGCTTATGGTTTATTAAGTGATTTGAAGCGGTGCGCTTTATTGCTGGAAGAAAAGGGAGAATTGACTTCTTTCGAGATCGCCCGTGCAGATGAGGCCAGCCGGTTTCGGCTTCCTCAGACTCTCTTTGGACGTGAAAGGGAAGAAGCAGCTCAAAGAGATGCTTTCGAACAGGCTAAAAAGGGTGAATCCTCGTTCGTTTTCGTCAGCGGAAGTGCAGGCAGTGGCAAGACGGTACTCGTCCGAGCGCTTCAGACGGTAGTTAGAAGGGATGGAGGTCGGTTCATTAGCGGCAAATGCGATATGATGAATCGCGACATTCCGTTCTCTTCTTTACTAGAAGCTTTGCGAAGCCTAATCCGACAAATATGGAGTGAATCGCCGGATCGAGTAGCGGAACTGAAGAAGCAATTAACAAAGGCTTTAGGCCAGGGAGCAGCTGTTATTATAGAGCTTTTACCGGAAGCTGCTGAGCTGTTCGATGTCATTCCAGCGATAGAACCGCTACATCCTGCGGAGGCTGCAATTCGCTTTAACCGGTTAATACCCATATTCATCAAGGTGTTTGTGGATAAGCAGAATCCCTTAATTATATTCCTCGATGATCTGCAATGGGCAGATCCTGCCACGATAGATGTTCTTCGTACCCTTGTACACGATCAGGCACGACCTGGTTTACTAGTAATCAGCGCGTTTCGGGAGGAGTTCGCTCCAGGCTGGAAGACAAACGAAGGAAATAAAGTAGATGCAGCAGCATGGATGGCAGAGTCGTTTGCCTTGGACGATGAATCACAATTATCTGTCCATCATATCCATCTGGAGGCGCTGTCCTATATCGAAGTGAGACAATTCGTATCCGATGTTCTGAATGAGAATTCAGCCCGTATTCGTGCGCTCGCTGAGGTGTTATACCACCGAACAGGCGGTAATCCCCTCTATTTGAATCGTCTGCTAGATAAGTTATATCGGGAGAATAAGATTTATTATGATGAGATAGAAGCGTCATGGGCATGGAATCCATCTGTCATTATGGAAATCCCTGAGGATCCTGACATTGCCCACTTGATTGAGGCTCGTATTCGTATGCTATCCCCTGCCAAAATCGAGCTGTTAGCGATAGGTGCCGCTATCGGACATCGTTTCCATTCATTAACGATCTCATTAGTAAGTGGACATCCTCTGCTGCAAGTACGCAGACTTCTGCATGCTATAGAGGAAGAGGGGCTAATCTGTCGAGAACATGAGAGCGATACATCAGACGATGTGGAACGTTATCGATTTTTGCATGACCGTATTCAACAGGCGGCTTACATGACCATGTCTGAATCAAACAAAACGAGCTTACATCTGACCATTGGCCGGGTGATACGCGATGATTTATCCAATGAAGGTGGATTTACGATTTTTGATCGGGTACACCACTTGAATTTGGGTAGTGAGAAGATAGAGGATGACGCAGAGAAAAGAGAGCTGGCTGAATTTAACTATGAGGCGGGATTGAAATCTAAGGCATCAACCGCATTTGCGTCTGCCCTTTACTTCTATAAGATTGCTTTACGTCTGTCTGATGGTGATTGGAAGAATACAGCCTCCCTTGATTACCGTATCATGCTGGAGATAACCGAATGTGAATACATGTGTGGTCATACAGATCGTGCAGAGGAACTACTGGCGAACTTGATGTCTTGTACAACGAACGATGTGGAACGTTCCCGTATTTATTTGATCCGTATTGCCATGTATTCGTATTTGAAGAAGGATGATACAGCTGTCCATATTGGGCAGCAGGCGTTGGCAGAGTTGGGCTGGCAGTTCCCAAGCAAGCCTTCCAAAGCATTAGTGATCAAGGAAATCTTACTCACCCAAAGCGCATTGTTCAATAAGGCTAACGATATTTCTCATTTACCGATTAATTCTGATCCCCGTTATAAAGCATTGTCAGATTTGGTCATGGCAATTTCGCTCCCTGCCTATGTACTAAGTATTGAGCAATCAGCTGTGTTATTCTCAAGATTTGTACGATATGGTCTAAAGCATGGAAACAATGAGGCGTTCTCCTTTATGCTTGCCAGCTACGGGATGGTTATTTACAAAATATCAGGTTTCCGTACGGGGACTCAATATGTAGATCAGGCATCCCGTCTAGCCTCTTTTTTTGATAGCGCAGACCTGCAAAGCCGATTGTATTATCTGAAAGGTCTCGTAGGAATTATCGACCCGGATGAAGGAATCAAGCAGTTTGAGAAATCGATCCAAGCCGGGATGGAATCGACTAATCTAACCTATGTTAACATTGCGATGATGACGACGATAACCAACTACACCGAGAATTTGCATTCATTAGCTGCACGGATCCAAGCGTATGAAGAGACTTCGCAGCAGCTTGTGGACGGCGTCACACGCAACATTTTCCGGAGGGCAAAATCGTATATCGCACAAATGCAAGATGGGGCTGAAGATCACGATGACCCTGTTACGCCATTACTGAACGAGACATACAAGGATTTTGTGAATAACGAGGTCTATTACACGTGTACCTGTAACCTGGAAATTGCTTATCTCTTCGGTCGGTACCATGAAGCTCTTGAATGGGCCCATAGAGGGGAGAAGAATACATTCCTCCAGACGCGGCCGCATGTTCGTAAACAAAGGATGTATCATTCGTTGACGCTTGCTGCTATGTACTCGGAAGCGTCACTCAACGAGCAGAAGAAGATCCGTATGAAGCTGCGTAAGCACTTGCGTGCCATGAAGCGATGGTCTGGCTATAGCGGCAAGGATTCGTCTACTTATTTGCTGTTATCCGCTGAATGTTATCGGATAGAGGGCAATAGAGTCGATGCCGCACAATTATACGAAAAGGCTATACGAGCAGCTCGCCACGCAGGAGAGGGGCTCATGGAGGCTATTGCTTGTGAACGAGCCGCTGTATTCTATGGGCATATGGAGAGCGTGAGCGGTGCGAGGGCACTTATGGCTGATGCTTGCGACGCTTATTCAAGATGGGGTGCTACGGCTAAAGCCGTTCAACTGAGAGCTAGCCATCCAGAGTTAAGAGCAGCTACGAATGAGGGAGTGGAGGAAGACAAGCCAGTCACAGAGCAGAATGGCGCAATCGATATCAGCTCTGAAGCGATGGCTTGGCGTATTGCGAACAATCGGCAATTCAAGCAACAGCCAGAATGGATGGAATCAGTAGACCATTGTCATACCATGGATCAATTTCTGGCGCTTGCTATCCGCTATTCGGGTGCGGAAAGAGGTTGTATTGTGGGTAGCGATAGTGAAGGAGCAATTTGCGCCATTGAAAAAGAAGGTACGTTGAGCGATCACAAGGGAGCTTCGTATGGGGAGTCGATTGTCAGATATGTTCTGAAAACAGGAGAGTCGGTCATACTTGAGGATGCTTTGTACAGCTCTTATTCGGCTGATCCTTCGATGAGTAGCCGCCAGTCCCAATCCGTACTGTGTATGCCTGTTCTTTTCACAAACGAACGAACGCCCTTCGCGCTTTACTTGGAGAACAGTCTCATCGCCGGCGTTTTTACTCCGGATACGCGGACCATGCTAGAGCAAATGATTGCCCAAATGATGTATGTAACATCGTTGAATGAATCACGCGGCCAGAGTGATTCACCCGTTGTTTCGTCAATTAAACCATCATCCACTCCTGCCGTAGCTTCAAAGCAGGTCTTCGAATCACTCACGAATCGTGAAACAGAGATCTTGTACGCGCTGACAGATGGATTGTCGAACAAAGAGATTGCCTATCGATTCGGGTTAACAGAAGGAACCGTCAAAAGTTATATTCATAACGTATATGGCAAACTGGGAGTGAAACGAAGAAGTCAGGCGATTGCCCGCGCCAAGGAGTTGGAACTCATTAATTAGGCTATTTTCTACAATATTTTCGAGACACTAACTTTGGTTAGTGTTTTTTTTATGGCTTGGGCCCTATACTGAGGACCGAATTCAATAGTGGTATGGAGGAGAAAACGACATGAGTACAAGATTTCGAGTAGGTAGGAAGGTAACGGCGCTCTTACTTATCATGATGATGGTAATCGGCAGTATGCCGGGATTGCTTACAACAGAAGGAGGTAAGGTTTTTGCGGCTGATTTTAGCGGCGGTGATGGATCGGTAGAGAATCCTTATCTGATTACTTCACCGGAGGAACTAAACGTTATTCGTGATTATCCGGACAAGCATTATAAACTGGCAAATGATATTGACCTGACAGCGTTTCTTGAGGAGGGCAATGGTCTTGACGGTAGTACGTCATGGCAGCCGATCAATAATTTTTCAGGGTCATTGGATGGTGCCGGGCATATCATTACAGGATTGAATATAGACCTTCCTTTTAATTCTCTTGTTGGACTTTTTGGTTTTATAAAGGATACTGGTTCTGTTACGGCAATTGGTCTGGAAGATGTCCGTATAATAGGGTATGGCGTTGTTGGAGGTATGGCAGGAAGCTTAGAGGGTGAGATCTCGAACAGTTATATAACAGGTACCGTATCGGGATCGAGTTATTATGTAGGAGGACTGGTTGGACAAGCTGTTAACAATTCGTCGATTAAAAACAGCTATTCGATGGCTGCCGCTTCGGGGAATAGTAATGTGGGTGGAATAGCTGGATTTAAGCATCCAACGGTTATGATCGAAAATACGTATGCTACAGGAAACGTAGCAGCAACTCGGCAGCAAGGCGCAATAGTAGGTGATGGTGGATCTAACCTCGTTATTAATAGCTACTACGACCAAATCACGACAGGAGTTAGTAGTGGTGTAGGGAACGGAAAAAGTACAGAAGAAATGAAGCTCCAAGCTACATTTGCAGGTTGGGATTTCGATCAGATTTGGTTTGTTTCACCTCATCAATATCCTCAATTAAGAATATTTGTGAATGCTGAACCTGTAGCTTCCCCAGACCCTGCAGATGGATCTGTCGCGGTAGGTTCAGAAGTGACGCTTACGGGTGAGAGAGCGGATACTGAAATTTATTACACGACAAACGGCGAGACGCCGACAAGAGCTAGTGCATTATACGATTCAGGCACGCCAATCGTAATCAACGACGATGTCACGATCAAAGCGATGGCGGTGTATCCGGGGAAATTAGATAGCCCGATTATGAGCAAGAGCTATAAGATTGTACGATCAGCAGCTCCTTCAACCGCAACGTTGGAGAAAGGGTCACAGTATGGAACGAAGCTAAATAATGTGACGAGCCTGATGGAATATAAGGTGAATGATGGAGCGTTTCAACGTATTACAGGGACAAATGTAGATAATATTTCTGTGCAACCGGGCGATAAAATCTATGTTAGATTCCTTGCCGACAATGAGAACCCAGCGTCTTATGAGCAAGAGTTACTGGTAGCTGAGGAACATATCGGCTTAAAAACAGATGCTACGCTGACCTCGACAATCGGAACAGTAAGTCAACTCGGAACAGCTAATGAATCCATAACCGATGTTCCATACAGTACGAGTTTGGCAGATCTGAGGGGAGCGATCACGCCAGCGGCGAATGCTACGTTTCAGATTTACAAATCGGATGGAACCACGTTAGCCACTGAACTGGTGACGGGCATAAAAGTCATTGTTACCGCTGAAGATGGAGTGACGCAGACTACGTATACCGTGACGATGAGTGCTCCAACGGCAATTAAGACGGCAGCGATCAGCGGGTTAGCTGTTCCAGTCGTGGGCGAAGAGCCAATTCGACAGATAGATACAAATGAATATACCGCATCCGTGACTTGGTCTCCAGAGGTGGCTTCCCGGTATGCTCAGGGAGAGACTTACACGGCTACCCTGACGATTACACCCAAGAGAGGGTATGGGTTAACGGGGGTGCCTGCGAATTTCTTCACGGTAGCAGGTGCGACGATTGTCACCAATTCAGCCGATTCCGGTGTAGTGACGGTAACATTCCCGGCAACAAAGTTCCTATTTTCCGGTGGCTCGGGAACAGTAGCGGATCCTTATCTGATTGGAACGGCATCTGAACTGAATAAGATTAGAGATTTCTTGGATTCGAGCTTTAAGTTAACAGCGGATATCGATTTGAGCGGCTATGCAGAAGGAGCAGGCTGGGCGCCAATCGGTTCCGATTGGTACAATGCGTTTGAAGGAAACTTCGATGGCAATGGTTATACGATCAAGAATTTAACGATAAATACAACAAGTTCTGATTTTACAGGGTTATTCGGCTATATCGAGAGAAGCGCGACGGTCAATAATGTCATTCTGGAAAATATCGATGTAGTCAGCAGTAAAGGCTATGTAGGTGGACTAGTTGGAGCGAGCGATGGAAACATCACAAACAGCGGGGTCGTCACAGGGCGTGTAAGCGGGGGGGACGGCTCATATACAGGCGGGTTGGTTGGTGATAACTTCTCCACAATTAGCGATAGCTTCTATAAGGGAAATGTGAGCGGAACGGCGGACGTTGCAGGCGGGTTAGTCGGCTATAATGAGGGGACGATTAGAAATAGCTTTGCTATCGGAAGTATTAGCGGTCTGTACACAGGTGGGCTTGTAGGATCGAATGATGGACCACTATCTTATAGCTACTTCCATGGAAGCGTAGATGGGAAAAATGTTGCAGCGGGATTAGTTGCAGCAAACTCGTTTCGTGTCGATAACAGCTATGCAAAGGCTACCCTAACAGGAGAAGGAAGTTTAAGCGGCTTAGTTGGGATGGGTGGCGGTGCGTTAAAAAATAGCTTTTACGAGAGTGAGACAACCGGACAACCGAGTGTAGGGACGGCACTAACGACAGCGGAGATGAAGACGCAAGCCAGTTATACAGATTGGGATTTCGGTCAGATCTGGACAATAGATTCCGCAGTTAATAATGGATATCCTTACTTGCGGAGCTCAGAGCTTCAAGTCACCTATAACGGAAATGGTAAAACGGGTGGAGAATTGCCGATTGCCCAAACCTCTCATGTTCGAGGAGATACGGTTAGCGTTAGTGGAAACACAGGCAATTTGGTCAGAAATGGTTACACCTTTGCGGGATGGAATACCTTAGCGGATGGATCCGGCAAAAATTATTCGGAGGCAGATCGTTTTACGATTACGGCGAGTAAGACATTGTTTGCGAAATGGGTCAGCACCCTTTCAACGTTAACCTCTACAATTGGAACCGTAAGCACAGGCGGGACGGCCAATGAAACGCTGACGAACATTCCTTACGGAACAACGTTAGCCGCATTGAAGGCCGCTATCACTCCATCTGCAGATGCGACATTTGAGGTGTATGCGGCGAATGGGACTGATCTTGCGACTGCATTATTGACAGGTAGCAAGGTCGTTGTGACGGCGCAGGATGGAAAAACGAAAACGACCTATACGGTAACCGTACTAGCAGCACCGATCACACCAACACCTACCGTTCCGTCGCCGACACCGTCAACACCAGCTATCGTGCCGACGCCAAAACCATCAACGCCAGCTAAAGTATCGTCAACAGACGGCAGTCTAACGCTTCCAGTTGGATCACTTGGCGAGGTTAGTCTGGAAGATCAGTTGAAGATTACTGTTCCTGTAGGCGCAGTCAATCAGGAACTGAAATTAACAATTTCAAAATGGCTGGATACGGAAAGTGTTCTCACTCATAAAGAGGTGCTAGCAAGCCCGGTATATGAAGTGTTGAAAAACATTCCGGGTAATTTCATCAAGCCTGTAACGTTAACCTTTACCTTCGATGCGAGTCATGTGAAGAGCGGTCAAGGGGTTGCGGTCTTCTATTTCGATGAAGAGAAGAAAGAATGGGTAGAAGTGAAAGGCAGTAAGACAAGTGGAAATTCGATTACAGTAGAGGTTGATCACTTTACGAAGTTCGCGGTACTTGTTGTAGACCAGGCGACAGGGCTTCCTGTGTCAGATGAAGGGGCGGTAACCCCTACCGAACCTGAAAGTAGATTTAGCGATATCGCGGGACATTGGGCTGAAGCAAGCATCAAGCAAGCAGTCAAAGACGGAATCGCGAAAGGCTACGATGACGGAACGTTTAAGCCAGGTAAAACGATAACCCGTGCGGAGTTTACAGTCATGCTGATGAATGCAGTGCAGGTTCAGGAAGCAGGCGAAGCGCTGACCTTCACAGATAAAGCGACCATTGGGGAATGGGCACAGGCTGCGGTAGCACAAGCTGTGCAAGCGGGCATTATTAGCGGCTACAGCGATGGTACCTTCCAGGCGAATGCAAAAATTACGCGCGCAGAGATGGCGACGATGCTGGGGAAAGCATTTGGTCTGCCACTGGACCCGAATGCCGTTACTTCCTTCGCAGATGACGGGACAATCCCAGTCTGGGCTAAAAGCGTAGTAGCCATGCTGCAAGAACGCGGTATAGTGAACGGAACGGGGGTAAATACGTTTAATCCTCATAAACAAGCAACAAGAGCGGAAGCGATTGTTATGCTTTTGAATATGAATAAAGAATAATCTCATAAAGGCGACTAGGGAGAGTTCACACTTCCTTGCAAGACAAATATGCCAAAAGGCTGGACGGAAAACCTTACGGTTTTTCGCCCAGCCTTTTTATTGTGTAAAATAGATTTGTATGTGCGTAGGCTTTGGGCTAAATGTCTGAATTAGAATTTGTTCCGTTATTGAATTAGGGAACAAATAAAGGAATTGAAATAAGATTTTCTATATTGACGGAATGTTTAGTTAATAATAAAGTGGACTAATTATATTGCTTTCAAATGTAATGAAGAAGACAAGTAGATCCGGAAAAGCCCTTTAGAGAACTGCCGCCTGGTGCGAGGCAGCGGAGATCCGAATCAAAAAATCACCTCTGAGCAAGCTCTCGAAATAATAGTAGATGGGCCCGGGATTCTACCGTTACAAAGAAGCATCGTTGTTGGGTAAGGAATACCCGTTGATAACGCCTCCGAAGCTATTTAGCGAAATTATCTTACTGATTACTTTGGTGGCATTTCATTTATGTTAAGGTTTGATGGAAATTCACCAAGCGGGTATAGAATCTTGACTACGGTACATCGCAGCACAATTTACGCCGATAGACCCGATACGGAGAACCGTACCACAAGTAGGGTGAAAAATTGGACATGAGAATAAATAAGGAGGGCTCTTAAACTCTTTTTAGCTTATGTGCCTCAAGGACTTGTATAGGTGAGGAAATCCCTTTTTATGCTACTGAAAGTAGGTCTTACAAATGTATGCTAATGATTTTAATGGAGAAATTGTAATAAATAAAGAATCGCAGGTAATTGAGTTTATTCGAAATCGTCCAGCATTTAATGCCAATCAGTTTATTTTTACCTTTGAAGGAAGTGGTGCCCCTCAATTATGTGCTTTTGTTCGGGATGATTATTGTGTGTTGTACTTTTTAGATGCTGAACAAAAGGGAACTTTTGCTTCTTACGGTGATGACAATATTAGGGACGAAACGGTTACCTTTTACGAGGATGTTCATGGCGCAGAAGTAGTTTTAGCAAGTACAATGGTTATTACAGTTAAACAAATGACTGATGCGTGCACAGAATTTTTCAAGACGAAAACTCGTCCAACATGTATTAAATGGATGGAATTGTAGTTTATTAGTATATCGTTTTGATTTAGATTCAGCTAGGTTCCAGCCCAAAGGATATAAAGTACTACTTCATAGTCGCTACTAACAACAAGTCTATACTTTTTAACGTCACAAGTACCATCTACTGAAACGTTACTACTATTGTTTGCTTAAGATATGTTCTAATCCTCAGTCACTAGTACCGAATTTAAGTTTCACATATTCATTCGTTCCAATAAGCCCAAATTCCTCAATTAAAGAATTCCGAGTGACTAAGAAGGGAAGTTCATCTTTAAACTCATTTTTGATAGCATTCTCAACATAGGCTTCTGTAACTTTATCATATGTTTTCGTTGCTCCAATGAGCAATGTAGCCACTTCCATAACAATCCTAAAGATATTAGTGGACGAACTTCATTCTGAGATCAGAAACGATCTGAACCTCTTTGAAGTAAGAGGCTATCCCAAATACAATTAGAGTGTTGTTTCAAGCAAAGCCTTATTTCCTGATTATCGAAATATAGGCTTCACACAAAAAAGGTCCAGTCACCCAAAGTGACTGGACCCTCAATAACAATCTAAATCTCAAACTCAAACTCAACATTACCCTTCTCGCTCAACTCAAACGGACCTGGTGTGACATCTGCATCGGGTCTTTTTGTGCCGAAAAAGTCGGAGTCGAAGCGATATGGAGTGCTGTCGGGTTCCACGTAATTCATATCGGCGTGATACGTCTTTCCAAGCAGGTCGGTGGTAATCACCATGGCAGAGGTGCCCCGAAGCAATTCGGGCTCATTAATCTGAATGTGCACCTTACCTAGAGCAGGATCAACCTCAATGTTTATGCCCTTCTGTGAATGTATCTTCGCATTTGACTCGTGATGACTTGGAACCGCATGATTGAGATATACATTGCCACCCATAGCTACCGGAAGAACAGCGTTTCCTATAAAGAAATCCTTCGCGGCATCGCCAAGCTCCATAAGCTCCTCTTTGGTGTATTCCCACCACTTCTTATCTTTCACATTCGGATATTGATCGTAATCGCCAAGTCCCACAGCATGCAGATAACAAATGGAATCGTCCGGCACACCATCCATGACCGTCTTCCCGTTCTCTCCAATGGCATCCCTTGGTTTGAGGGGGAGATGTTCAAAAAAGGTGATTGGAACAGGTTCCTTATTGGTGTCAGCGTTGTTATCACCCAAGAAGATATTGTTGTAATACCTGTCATCTCCTCCAGTGATATTGGAGTATCCCGCCATGGCTGTCTCATGAGGGAAGTGATACGGCGTAATCCGCATGATTTCGGAACGGACGACAAATCGGCCAGCAAATAAGTTATGAGCAAATGCCCCGCCCTGAGCCATATTTCTGAAATTCATAGGTGAGAGGAATAGATTGTGATCCACCATATATGGACCATGGCATACCTCAACGAAGAGGTCTTCTGAAATGTTGTCGAAAAATACATTACGACTAATCCGAGTGCCCTGTGCCTGCCAGTCAAGCCAAAGCGCGCGGTAACAACTATACATTATATTTTCATTAATTTTAGTATCTAGTGCAGCATGCAGTTTAATTCCCGCGACTTCGGCACCGTGTCTGAGCCGTTTGTGATGAATGTTATAAATCCGGTTCTGGTAAATGTGGCTGAAAGCTGCGCCCATATGACCCACAATACCTGCCTGCTCACAATCATGAATTATATTCCCTCGAACGATGTGACTGCCAACGTGATCTTTATGCCAACCGGAGCGTAATGCGCGTAAAATAACCTCCTGCTCCCGTTGAGTCCCGCCTTTACTACGCTTCTCCAAAGCGTTGGTGTGACCTGTCCCGATTTCGGTACCTAGGCTAACACCAACACATTTGGATTCACTGATTATGTTGTTCTCGATAATCCAGCCCTTGCTCCAGTGTGGTCCGATCAGACCTTCCTGGTAGTCCGTAGGGGGTGCCCATTGAGGCGAAGCTTGACGCAATGTGAAGCCACTCACGGTGATATAGTTCAATCCTGGTTTCTCGGGCCAGAAGCAATAAGGGCGTACATTAATCTCTACATTTTCCTTACGAGGATCTTTTCCGCCAAAACTAGCCCAGATCTTCGTCGTGGTAGAACCGACCTCGGCATACCATTTTAACAGTGAATCCTCGGGATACTTGGCTTGGGACCAAACTTCGGGATTGTGAACGCTTTCAACATTAGCGCATTCATACAATGATTTGCCATCCAAATAGACGTCGCCGAGATGAACCGGGAAGGGCCCGTCAAACAACCAGTCTCCACTGAGTTCCACCTCAAAGGGATTACGAACGGAAAAGATCGAATTGAGCACTTCGGTGCTCCAAACGTCATTTCCTTCGGACTTCCAGTCGGTAATCCGCTCAGCTCCTGTAATGACGACTTCCCCGTCTCCTGCGGATCGATAGACGATTCGATGCTCCGCTGTTCCTCCATTCGCCGGGTTAACCCATTCCCTGTATACTCCGGCATGAACGATAACTGTATCACCAGCCAGGGCATGAGCCGCAGCGCGTGATATGGTACGAAGGGGTTGATCGGCTGTTCCCTTGCCCTGATCATTCCCGTGTATGGATACATGATATTCCATAACAGCTCTCCTTCTCCCTACCTTAAACAGCTCGTAAGCGTTCCTTGCAAGCTTAAGGCAGACTCATTTTAAAATGTTTTATTGTTTTCCATTATTATACTAGAAAATCAATGTAATGGGAGAGACAGGAAGATGGATGTTTTATGAACAGCTGCTCTGGTGACATTGATCTGATGGAGATGACCCTGAAGAAATAGAGAAACCACTCCAATCTTTGGAGTGGTTTCTTACTTGGCTATTATTTTGCATTCGTCTATTCATATGGTGAACAGCAAACATCTTATCTTCTACCTAGTGTCTCCCAAATTCCATGGAGCCAGGAGTCGAACTCAGCATCTTTGTCGCCCTCGTAAGTATCATAGAGATCCAGACGTGTCTTTTGCAGTTTTTCCTTGAATTCCTCGAATGTGTGACCTTCGGGAAGGCTTTTTTTGATCCGTAGCAAAATTTTGTGAGTGCCTTTGAACAGCTCGCCTTTGTTTTTGGCAGGCATTTGTACATCTTCGCCCAAATGTTTGAGTTTGAGATATGCGGCTTCGCGCACTTGAAACACTTGATCATTTTTCAAAACATTCTGCAGCAACTTAATGGTTGATTCTGTATCCCAGTTCCCCAGTTCGTTCACCGCGTTCAGTCTGTCTCTCCAGCTTGATGTCCGATTAGCCGCTCGTTTGAGCTCTTCAAAATTTTCCGGCAGTCCGTTAACTGCTTCAGTATCATGGTTGTTCGTCAAAATTCAATCTCCTTAATCATCGCCGTCTTGGCAAATGATGAATGTTATTTATGTGATCCCTATTATAGCACTAACCTTGCTAAACTACTCCTCTGAAGCCGATGGGCTAGTCTAAACCACTTTCACCCAATTCATAAAGATGTTCCAACTGATCTACCCTCATTGCCAATCTCCCACTTCTGATTAGAGCTAGAGTCTACCACGTACACCCATCCAATCAGTCCACATAAGACAAAACCAAATGCGTGTAGAGCTCCGTAAATAGGTATAAAGTCGAGTATGGTTAAGGAGTACATCTTTTTCAGTAACGGATAGAAGATGGAAATGATAACAACTGTGTAAAAGGCCAGGCAAGAAAGGCCCAGGAAGAAGGATGCCTTCATATTTAAATTATTTTTCCTCAAGTAAGTCAGGAGATAAGCTGTATACACCACAATATTACAAGCGAACAAAGCGACACCAACGTACTCGATCGGCTTGGAGAAAATCATACCAAAAGCAATCAATAGCGGTCCGATAATATCGATGGCAACGACCCAGGGATACCAGCTTTTTTTCGCCATAATCCGTCCCAGTGCACCAATGAAAATCGGAACGATCGCAGATGAGAAATGAAAGTGAACCGAGCTTAAGGCATGCGTAGTAACATTGGCATTGAAAAGCTCCACTTGATATTGATATAACGTAAACCATATTCCCCCGATAAAAAAATAAACAAGTCCCGCGCCAATCGCGATTTCCGCTGCTTTTCCTTTAGCCATCACAATCGTGGTCAAGCCATAGATGCCCAGCAGTAGTGTGAACAGTAGCCAACCCAGGGAGAGCATGCCTGGTATTGCCGTGCCTTCGAAACCCCACATCTTATTGCTCATGACGGAAAATAGGGTAAGAAGCGCGGCAGGATATTGAAGCCACTTCATAAGAACAAACATTATTCGTTGCTGTTTATTCTGTGCATCATATCTCAAAAGTAAAATGACAAGAGGAACGATGACGAATGCCGCATACAGTATGAACTTTTCAACAAGTTGGAATTGGAAGTAATCCAAATAAAGTATAAGAATCGTCATGATTCCACCGGGAATCACAGGCATTAATAATGACTTCATTGGTTGCTTCGGAGAACGCTTCATGGCAGTTCCTTTCTAACTATATTTGTTGTATAAGCGGCGTACATTCAGGTATGTAGCATTCTTTAGGATAGACACGCAATGCTCGTTTAAGTTTAACACATTTCATTTTGAAAATATGGCCTAGTTGATTTACACTGCTATCTATGTAGTAGATGGAAGATCAGTATGTCTAGCCTATAAAGCTATATGCTCTAGACAACATGGTGAAGCGCACCACCACAAGTAACAGCAATTTTTTGAGAACCCCTTATAACTGAAAAAAGTAACTGGAAAAATGTTGTTCTTGGATTTCTTTCCCGAAGTGCTGCTGTGTCTGAGATCGTGGTATCTTATATTCGTCAAAAGAATTAAACGGTTCAACGAAAAGGGGAGATTTCCGTCGAACAGCAATTTTTAAATACAATCGCGATCGAATTTAAGAACAACCAGAAGGTGCTGAATGCCATCGGAGACGAGACTCGGCAGGCGATCTTAATGGCCTTGATTCAAGGGCCGCAGAAAACGGGAATGCGTGTGGGTGAGATCAGAGTGCAAACACACCTCTCCCGGCCTGCTGTATCGCATCACCTGAGAATATTGAAAGACGCGCAGATTATCAGCGTTCACAAAGAAGGAACTCGTAACTTTTATCGGCTGGACGCCGGAAGCAAGCTGAAGTCGTTGAAAAACTTGGCGAGTGAAATTGATAAGCTATTTGAACAATGCGAGGAGCCAGCCACGGAATCACGACCCCGAACCAATGAAAGGGACGATCTTCGATGAAACGTACAATACAAGCATCAAACGGAGTCGATATTCCGCAACTCGGATTCGGCCTATATAAGATTAAGCAAGGGGAGTCTTTCGAAAGAACGGTTGAGGAAGCTATTCGAGTTGGGTATCGCCATTTCGATACTGCGAAAATCTACGGGAATGAAGCAGCGCTAGGGCGAATCATTCGAAAAAGTGATATTCCTCGAGAGGAGTTCTTCATCACCTCGAAAGCATGGACAACGGATCTCGGATACCACGCGACAAGAAAAACATTCGAGCAAACGTGCCAAAGACTGAACGTAACCTACCTCGATATGTATTTAATTCATTTTGCTGGTGCTCATTATGTGGATGCCTGGAGAGCGATAGAAGAGTTATACGACGAAGGCCGGCTCAAAGTCATAGGCGTAGCTAATTTCGAGATCGAGCATTTGGAGCATCTTAAGAAACATGCCCGGATTTTGCCGATGGTGAATCAGATCGAGACACACCCGGAATTCCAGCAACAAGAGTTGCATGATTATATGGTGAAAAATCAGATTCTGCACGAGGCCTGGGGCCCGCTGGGTCAGGGGAGCAAAGAATTGCTGGAGCACCCGAAACTGCTCGCAATCGCTAATAAACACCGAAAATCGGTGGCACAAGTCATTTTGCGCTGGCATCTGGAGCGGGGCATTATTGCGATCCCGAAATCGTCCAATCCTCGAAGAATACGAGAGAACAGTGATCTATTCGACTTTGAGTTGAACACAGATGAAATGGAACAAATTCGCCGCTTGGATACGGGAAAAAGATACTCCGTAAGCCCGACAGGTCTTATGGTCCACCCGATCTATGTCCATTTTATGAAGCTATTTAGTCGTCCGTAATAACGCATAACGACAGGGACATCCGACAAAGGATGCCCTTAAACGTGCAGTTTAAAGAGAATATAGAGGATTTAGAAAGCTTGCCCTCATATGGCGGCATACAGATTTCTCTTTAAGACATGGTTTCTTTGGTCATATGCGTAATCGACATAGCCAAACTTTGGTTTCGGCCTAGAAATACAAATCAATTGTACTCGCCCTCAATCAGTGTTACGCTGAGAATCGACAACCTCAGGTTTATTCAAACTTACGTTCTGTAACAACCCCAAACAATAAATTACTATTCTAGATACCAAGAAAGGTAACACCATGATCAAAGCCCAAAACTTATCTTTTTCTTTTCCGCAGAAAGAACTTTATAAAGACATTTCATTTACACTCGAAGAGGGCCAACACTGCGCTTTTATCGGCACAAGTGGTAGTGGCAAAAGTACGTTGATTGAAATCCTGATGGATCCGGAAAGACATTTGTTCGAGGGGAAGCTGGAGATCGATCCGGATTGTACAATCGGGTATATGAGTCAGTTCTCACAGGTAGACCCAACGACCGAAATGACGGTTTTTGAATATATCGCAGAAGAATTTATCAAGCTTCAGGATAAGATCACAGCAATATATGCGGAAATGGGCAACACATCGGATATGGATTCACTGATGGAAAAAGTGCAATTGGCTTTGGACGCACTGGAGGCTATGGGCGGAGATGATTATGAAAACACCATTCATAAACAGTTGAATCTGGCCAATCTCATGAAGCTGAAGGATGCAAGGCTATCGTCCTTAAGCGGTGGCGAATTCAAGCTTATTCAAGTCATGAAGGAAATGCTCCGCAGTCCGGATCTGATGATCATGGATGAACCGGATGTATTTCTAGACTTTGAAAATCTCAATGCGTTAAAAAAATTGATTAATTCCCATAAAGGCATGTTACTCGTCGTTACGCATAACCGCTATCTGTTGAATCATTGCTTCAACAAAATCATTCACCTTGAGAACATGGAGCTTCAGGAGTTTGACGGACGATATATCGAGTATAATTTCTCCTTGCTTCAGACGAAGATTGAACTGCAGGAAATCGCAGTTGCTGAAGCGGAAGAGATCGAAAGATACGATGGTGTCATCGAAAATCTCAGAGCCATAGCAACGATTAATTCGGAAGCTTCCAGAGGAAGAGCGTTAAAAGCGAGAGTGAAATTTCAAGAACGTTTGGAAGCGCGCAGAATCAAAGCACCGTTTGTCGACATCAAGCAGCCGAATATTCGGTTTGGCCTGGATCATCAAGTGGAAGACAGCATCGCGATCAAGGTCAATAACTATAGTGTTTCCTTTGATGAGTTAGTTCTGCAAGATGTGAACTTCGAGATCAAATCGACAGATAAAGTGGCCATCATCGGCCCCAATGGTACTGGAAAAACAACGTTGCTTCGGGATATTTTCAAAAACAATCAGCCATCCATCGAAATCAATGAGGATCTCAAATTGGCTTATTTATCACAGCTTCAAGGCGAAACGCTCAAAGATTCGAATACAATCCTACATGAATTCATCGATGCCGGGTTTGAAACGTATGATGAGATCAGAGCCTATCTTGTGAACTACGGCTTTGAAGGCGAAATCATGGATCAAAAGATCGAATCACTGTCCGGCGGCGAAAAAAACATGCTTCAACTGGCTAAAGCTGCCGGGGTGCAAGCGGACCTGTTGCTTCTTGACGAACCGACAAGCCATCTGGATATCTATTCGCAGATTGCACTGGAGAAAGCCATCGAAGAATATCAAGGCGCGATCCTCATGGTTTCGCATGATTTCTACTCGGTCGTCAACGGTATGGATTATGTACTCATCATTGAGAATAAGACGATCAGAAAAATGAGTATGCGCAAGTTCAGACAGATGATATACGCCAGTCATTTCAATAAAGACTATTTGCAAAATGAACAAAATAAAAAGGCTGTTGAAATGCAGATTGAATTGGCTTTGAAAAATACCGATTTTGAACATGCAAAAGGCTTGGTCGATGAGCTGGAAGGAATCATTAAGCAGCTATAATCATCAATGCTGGCGCTCAGCAAGTAGACCGAGCTCCGTATCTCGATTATATTCAGTCCAAAATGATTACGTTTGTTCTCCAGTGCACATGAGATGGTCGTGATCATGATGACCACAGCATCTCGCTCTACCCTATAAATCCACTTCCCTATGAGGTTGTGGATTTTTTGCCGTTGAACTCTTTTTGTTATTGCTAAAAGCTATGACCAGTCATGCTTTTTTCATATTACAGGTAATCATTTTGATCATGCTATACTCAGGAAACTAAATGTTAGAAGGAGATTTTTCTATGATACCATTCCGTAACGATCATGTTGGAAGCTTCCTACGTCCTGCGAACTTGAGTCAGGCGCGTGAACAATATAAAGCTGGCACTATTACATATGAAGAACTAAGAGATGTGGAAGATCAAGAGATCATCGGATTGATTGAAAAACAAAAAGAAAATGGCGTACTCGCTATCACGGATGGTGAGTTTCGCAGAAGCTGGTGGCACTTTGATTTCCTGGGTGGTTTGGACGGTGTAGAGCTGTATGAGGAGATTGATGGACCTCAATTCCATAACATGCAGACTCGCAAGGGCGGAATTCGAGTTGTAGGTAAGGTTGATTTCTCTACGCATCCCTTTGTGGATCATTTTAAGTTTTTGAAAAAACATGCAGTGGACGCCGTGGCAAAACAAACTATTCCAAGTCCGAATATGCTTCTCTATCGATTGGAAAACGGCGCCAACAGCTATACGGATCGTGAGCAATTCCTTCAGGATACGATTGCAGCCTATCAAAAGGTCATTCAAGCCTTCTATGATGCAGGATGTCGTTATCTACAATTAGATGATACAGCTTGGGCAGACCTATTCTCAGAGGCTGGTCATGATAAACTGCGCGCTAAAGGGTTGGAACCGGCAGTAGAGTTGAAAACGATGCAACGTATGATTAATGAAACTTTGGCTCATAAACCGGCAGATTTAGTTGTGACGATGCATATTTGTCGGGGTAACTATAAATCCAACTTTTTCTCAACCGGTGGTTACGATTATGCTTCCGAAGTTATTTTTGGAGGCTTAAACGTAGATGGCTTATTCTTAGAATTTGACGATGAGCGCTCAGGTAGTTTCGAGCCATTAAAATATGTAAATCGAACAGATTTGAAAATCGTGCTTGGGTTGATCACATCGAAAACCGGCGAATTAGAAAATAAAGAGCAGATCAAAGCGCGGATTGCAGAAGCGACAACCTACGTACCTCTTGAGCAGCTTTGTTTGAGCCCACAATGCGGCTTTTCTTCTACGGAAGAAGGCAATATTTTAACTGAAGAACAACAATGGCGTAAACTTCGTTACGTTAAGGAAATTGCAGAGGAAGTATGGAATTAATAAGTTTTCATAAGTTGGATTCATTTACACATTAACGGAGAGGACAGAAAAAACCTGAAAAAGCGGAGCTAAAAGCTTTCTGAAAGAAAGCCACATCGGAAGCAACCGCCTCGCCTTTATCACCGGATTTTCCCTTTTAAAAAGGGAATCGAAGAAAATCTGGGGATAACAGCGATTGGAAGGTTACTCTGTCATCGGAGTGATTGTGTAAAATCTTTAGTTCAACTTATCTAAATAACGGAGGGATTTCATATGACAATTCAAGCAGATCAAGAGACGGTTACAGTTGAAGCTTTTATTAACGGTCAACATGCAAAATCCCTTTCGCAGTTAGCCAAAGAAAATCCGGCTAATCCATCTGAAATCGTAGGGTATTTTCCAGTCACGACCAAAGAACAGGCAGTCACCGCTATTGAAGTGGCGGCAGGCGCTTTTAAAACATGGAAACAGACCTCCGTTGAAGAGCGCATAAATCGGATGCGCAAGGCGATAGAGAAAATTAGAGTAGCAGAGAATGACATTGTGCAATTGCTGTCTAGAGAGCATGGTAAGCCGCTGTATGATGCACATGGTGAGATTTTTGTTTCGCTGATGTGGATGGAGTTTGCTTGTGATGAAGCTAAAGCCGTTCTGGCGGAAGAGATCCACGAGCATGACCATGGTAAAACGATTGTATCCTATGATCCAATAGGTGTGGTGGCAGCGATTAGTCCATGGAATTACCCGATTGCTCTATCTACGATCAAGATCGCTCCAGCTTTACTTGCGGGCAACACGATCGTGCTTAAACCGAGTCCATATGCACCACTGGCGGCGGCGAAGGTGGCAGAGATCATTGCGAGCGAGTTCCCGGCTGGTGTAATCAATGTTGTATACGGTGATGCGGATGTGGGCGTTGAACTGACGAGTCATCCTCTTATTACGAAAATCGCCTTTACGGGTGGAACCGCGACAGCGAAGCATATTATCAAAGCCGCTTCCGAAACGATTAAAGATATGACGCTGGAGCTTGGTGGGAATGATGCGGCAATCTTCTTGGAAAGCTTTGATGTTCATGATGAGCGAGCGATGCGCCGGATTGTCATCTCTAACTTCTTGACGACAGGCCAAATCTGTATGATTGCCAAACGCGTATATGTACACCGTTCGATTTATAATGAATTTGTAGAAAAATATATAGAGGCCGCCAATCGTTGGATTCGAATTGGTGACCCATTTGATCCAAATACGACGGTGGGGCCCGTCAATAACCTGAAGCAGAGAGAGTACGTGAATGGTTTGGTTGAAGATGCACAGAAACGCGGGGCCAAGGTCATTGCTCTTGGCCAAATCCTGGATCAAGAGCAGTTTGAACAAGGCTACTACCTGCGACCTACGCTTGTTTTGGAGTGCGATTTTCATGATCCGATCGTTGTGGAGGAGCAATTTGGTCCTACCGTTCCGGTTCTGCCATTTGACGATGAAGAGCAGGTCATTAGACTGCACAATGAAAGTATATATGGACTTACCAGTTCTGTGTGGGGAAAAGAAGAGGATGCCATCTCCCTGGCGCGTGAGCTCGAAGCTGGAACGACGATGATCAATACAGCTGCTGTGCAGGGGCTTGATGTTCGGTTCCCTTTTGGTGGCTTCAAACAATCGGGTATTGGACGTGAATACGGGGCAGAGGGTATTCTCACGTATACGGAAAAGCATGTGATCAACGTTCCGAAGATGTTGGATCTTCCGTATATACCCGAATAGATTTGATAGAATAGCACGCCACGTCGACATCGTGCAGGGAATAAATATGATGTGAAATTAGAATTAAAAATTAAAAATTGAATTCAGGCTCTCCATTTTCGCTTTGTTTACTGAGTATTAAATCAGTAGACAGGGCGTTTTTTTGCTTCTATATAAGATTCGTGACCCATATTATCGCTAAAATGTAGCACATATTTAATAGAAGTAACTCAGTGCAAAACACGTCTATAAGGGCATATATACCCGTGGTCAGAATTTGGTTAGACCTCTAATTTATAATGGTCAGGTATGCCATATAAATTTGATGAGATCTTTCATCAATTTCCTATCGTAAGGAGAAAAGCGGGTAGGGGGAGAGAAAAAAAGTCTCTCGGTCCCGCCAAAATTTTAGAAATGGAGGAGATTCTCGTATTGAAGCAAAGACGCAATGTAGGTAAACCGTTATTGTCCTTATTTCTGGCAATTATGCTTGTTATGCAGACAGTGATGTTCTCTACTGCTGCATATGCAGAGAGTGTACCTAACGATACTGAAGTGGAAGCGGTTAGCGAGCCCAATTCGCCAATTGTGGACGAACCATCCAAGGAAACGGCTAACGAGCCCAACTCACCGATTGTGGACGAACCGTCCTCGGGATCGGAGGAAGTACAAGATGTACCTGAACAATCCTTAATGATGGCAGCAGTCCCAATGGATAAAACATCTGTATTTATGGGATCCAATGCATCCTTTCCGCTGGAGTTGAAGCAAGGGAATGTGGTCATTAATCAGAACGGCACTATTCAGGGACGACAACCATTTACGCTCAAATCCGAAGGGCTCAAGGTACCCGTCAATGGGGATGATTCCAATCCAACGAATGCAGATCCTGAGAAATACATTCAAAAGGGTGATTGGATTGAGCTGAAACGAGAAGATCACTTTAAGGAAGTCGTGCTTCCGACAGCGACGAGACCCCTGTATGCACAGACGGACTCAGGCACCAAACAGCTTGGTACGACCTATTTTACTCCAAACAGCATTCGAGTTGTCTTCGACGGTGATGATAACTTTTTCAATGGGGTAGGACGGGGTATTACTTTCAGCTTTGAAACGACAGCTGATGCAGATGTAACAGGATTGAATTATGGCGATAAAAAACCTGTCAGCATCTTTGGTAGTACATATCAGCTAGAGAATCCCAATGTTACAGCAGAGTACGGTATCACGTTGACCTCGCCTGGAATGATCAGATGGGATCAGTATAGTTATCGCGGGCTTCAGCCGGCTCAATTCGTTGAAGGTGCGATTACTTGGCAGTCAACCGTATCTGCATCTGATCAGTTTGATAAAACGATCAAATTGCCATTAGACGGAAAGACGTTTTATACGAATCCCTCAGCATATAATACAGGCTTTGGAAATTCACGCGGTATTTATGTGGAAGGTTCCTTCAAAGTTAACGATCAGAACGTGACCCCAGTGGTTGAAGCAGACGGATCGCTGACTTACATTTTTCCATCGGGAACAGGTCCCGATCCCAAAGTTGAATATAAAACCTGGATTCCTAAGGAATCGTATTATTACGAGTATCGGAATCCACCAAGCAATTTGGGGCGCAGCCATCGGGATACGACTGGTAAAGTGGAACTGAGACAAGACACTAGCATGCTGGTGCAGGCCGGGCTGGAGATGTCCTTTGCTCCCGACTGGATTCAATCCAGTGCTTCTTACGATCATGCGAGTGAAACTATTACTTGGAGAGTCACAGTTAACCGATATAACAAAAATGGGTTGAAGGACGTTACGATTACCAATGTTTTACCTGCCGGTCTGAATTTTGTATCGGCTGAATGGCAAGAGGAGGGCACCGATTCTGGAGTAACACCCATTACACCGGATGCAAACGGCGTGTATTCTTTTGGAAATATTAACGGTAAAGTGGATTTAATTATTAAAAGCAAAGTAATCAGTGGTTCCAGCTTTCAAATTGATCCTCGTGCCAACTGGAATTTGGATACACCGGCTGGCATACAGAACAACGATGTGAAAGCGGGTATAAGACCTGCCGCAGTAACGGACGAGGCTATCGTCAACATCGGTGCGCACAATTTTACAAAATCAGGCGCTGTTTCAATAGAGGATTATAACCAAGGCAGCATCACGTGGACAGTCAACCTTGCTCCACAATATGCTCTGCCGAATGCGGCGGTATATGATGTCCTGGTACATGGCGGTAATTTGGACGTCTTGGACAACGCTGTAGATGAGAATGGTGAAGTGAGTGCAGAAACCATTGCGAAGATCAAAGCAAATGTAACTTCCGCTCAACTTTGGAAGCAGTACAAGGCAGGAACGCTGAAAACGGGCGCGACCAATCTGACGATGAAGGCGATCCCTTTAACGGTGGATGGTAAAGTGGTGGCGGACTTGATTAAGGTGACTGGGTATACGGAAAATTCCGCATCCTTCAGCTTCCGTGCACTGGAGACCAACCCAGATATCCTTTTTAGACAGGACATCAACGTAGGGAAAACAAGTTCGAATCGTGCTTTGCTCATTGATGGGGAAACCGTAAGACAAGCACAAAACAGTGCCAATCTACACTTGCGTATGCTGAACAAGGATATGCTCTTTGCTTCGAGACCATTGAAAGTCGATGGCACACTCGAAAATGTTACCCCAAATAACGTTAACAGTTACATTAGAAACGATAATAATGATCCATGGACGATTTCGGCTTATGACCGGACAACCAAAACAGTCACCTTCCGTCTAGGGGTAAACATGCCTGGATATAACACAGAAGAAATGGCTAAAGATGGCGGTAATCGAGTCATTAGCAATATGAAGTTGGTGGACACTTTGCCTGAAGGATGGGAGTTTGTTCCGTTTTCTGAAGGTAAAGATTATGAGCTTTGGAAAGGGTTTTCCGACAATGGTGCAGGTACAGAATACGGTACGAGAAACGATGCCAAAACCATTATTGAACCAGGCACGGATGCTCATGTCGTAAGCTCCTTTATCCATAATGGCAACGTGGGAACGTTCACTTTCTCTAAATTGGAAAGTCCTTATGTTATCTTAGTGAAGGCAAGACCTTCTAACTCAGCTTTAGAGGAATATTTGAACGACTACACCACCAATGGCACCGACAAGCAGGTTTTATATAACAAAGCTGACCTTCATATGTCTTGGGGTGGAGTCGAAAAGATTGTCTCTGAACAGCGTAAGATTATCGTACCTATTCAGACTTTAGGCAAATCGGTAACGAAACCTGTTCCAGGTGTGTTGGAATGGACAGTAAACTATACTCCACCATTTAACATGAAACAGGGCGTTTATCTGGAGGATACCCTTGGCGCAGGCATGAACCTACGTTATGAAGATAACGGAAAGCTTGTACTGACATCACCTAGTATGGCTGTCTATCCAGCGAAACTAACAGCTAGTGGTACTCTGGAACGAGGCGAAGCACTCGACCTAAGCGACCCAAATAGCGAAGTTCAAGTAGAGGTTGCACCAGGTGCAGGAAGAACTACGGTTCTGAAATTCAAAATGAATGACCCTAATAAGTTTTACCAGTTTGTATACCAGACAGAAGTTGATCCCTCTACAGCGAAAGCCGGAGATAAAATGGGCAACGAGGTAAAACTGGAGGGCGATGACAGTCTGAGTGCTGTTAGTGCCAGAAGCGAAAGTACATTGGACAGCTCAGACGTAGCAGGCAGTTCAAGCTCGAATGCCTTGTTGCCTCTAAGAAAAGTAGATCCGAATGGAAATCCGCTTAAAGACGTAGAATTTACACTCTATAAAAAAGACAATGGAACTACAGTTACCAAAGGGAAAACCGATAGTTTAGGGAAACTTAATCTGCTATTCCCTGACCCAGGCTACTATGAGCTGAAGGAAACATATATTGATACAAATACTTGGTTGCCTACGACAAGGATTTATCAAGTTTATGTAGGAAATACACCGGGGAAACCGCTCTGGGTAGACGGAGTAAAAGTAACCTCCGATCAACCGCTGGTTGTGCCTACACCTGCCCAAGGCAAGCTGACCATTACCAATAAGGTAGAAGGCAACGGAAGTGATCCGAACAAAGGGTTTGTATACACCGTGACCTTCACTGGTGAAGGTAAGGACGGAGAGTATACCTATAAAAAGTCGGATAATACGTCGGGAACATTCAAAAATGGAGACCAGATTGTCCTCAAGCATGGGGAATCTGTAGTTCTTCCGGCGTTGCCTGCGAATCTGAGCTATACCGTAACCGAGGACGATTATACGACCGTTGATGGCTATACGACAACTCCTGATACGAGAGAGCTATCCGGCTCTATTGTGAACAAAGGTGATCATAAAGCGGACTTCATCAACGAACGAATCGTTAATAAGCTGACCATTAGTAATACGGTCATGGGCAACGGTGGCGATAAGACGAAGGAGTTCGAGTACACCATTCACTTTGAGAATACAGGCAAAGCTGAAAGTTACTCTTATATGAAGTCGGATGGTAGTGCAGGTACGATCAAGTCTGGCGATACCTTCCGCCTTAAGGATGGAGAGACATTGAATATTTCAGGTTTGCCTAAAAATCTGAAATACACCGTTAGCCAAAAAGACTACACGACCGATGAATACATGACTACTCCGGAGGAACGGAATTATACCGAAGTGATGAAAGGCATGGATGAAGAAGCTCCATTCACGAACGTGCGCGTCTTGAAGGGCGGACTACTCATCAGCAACACAGTGAAAGGCAAAGAGGAAGATAAGAGCAAGCTGTTTAAGTACACCATCGCCTTCACAGGTGAGGGATCAGATGAGTTCTATGTCTATGAGAAATCAGATGGTAGCAAGGGCGTAATCAAGAACGGTGATCACTTCGAGCTTACCGATGGCCAGACACTTGTTGTGCAAGGACTGCCGTCATCTCTTGAGTATACGGTAACCCAGAATGATTATACGAAAGATGGTTATGTGACGGACCCTGAACGTTTTGTTCGCACGGGTGTGATTCCGGAGAAAAACGTGGCTGAAGCTAAATTCAAGAATACTCGCCCTTATCTGGAAGGTGTACTGCGTGACAACAATACAGGAGAAATCATTCCGAATGCATCCATCACAGTGACCGATTTGAAGACAGGCGAAGAGCTTCAGATTAAGACGAACGAGAAGGGTGAATATGCTGTTCCAGCCGTAGCTGATACGGACTACACAATCACATATACGAAGGTGTATCGGGTAGGCGGCAAAGATGTACCTGTTAAGTTTACACAAAAAGCGAATGTGAATAGCAGTGTTACAGACGAGACCGTTCCAGCGGATATTACGGCTGTAGGTATCATTCTGCTCAAACAAATGGACGGAACAACCGAGTTATTTAACAACTTGTATACCAGCCATATGTATATCTACTTGAAGGACAGGAACGGTAATTATATTACGGAAAATGGTAGCCCTAAGGCCTTTCCAATGGCTTCAAACGGAACTTTCTCCGTGGAAGGGTTAAGCGAACAGAAGTACACCATGGAAGTTCGTTATCAAGTGGAGACTGGTGAGGAGTTGCTCCTTAAAGTGACGCAACTTGACGTGAAAGCTAACGGAGAGTTGAATATCTCTGAGGAATTAGTTGACCCTTACGGTACGGTCTATGATGAAACTACAGGAAATGCGAGCACGGGCAAGAAAATTGAAGGAGCCAAAGTTACACTGTATTATGCGGATACACAGCGGAATAGAGATAAAGGTCGCATTCCGGGTACAAAAGTAACGCTCCCGGCGGTTCCGAATTTCCCGCCGCATGACAACAAGAGTCCAGAGCAGGATAGCGACGTCAATGGATTCTATGCGTACATGGTATTCCCTGAAGCAGATTACTATCTGGTCGTAACGAAGGACGGATACGAAACGCACACAAGCAGTACAATTTCTGTAGATTTTGACATTGTCAAATACGACGTACCAATGAAGCCAATCCGTTCAGGTGGTAGCTCCGGCGGCAACAGCGGAACGGGCAACGGTACTCCAGGAACGAACACCGGCAATAGTGGAACCGACCCTGGTATCCCGGGAATCAATAATGGTACTCCAGGAACGAACAATGGGAACGGTGAGACCGATAATGGTATTCCAGGAACCAACAACGGTACCCCTGAAACGAACAACGGCAACAATGGAACCGATAACGGTACTCCGGGAATGAATAACGGCAACAATGGAACCGATAACGGTACTCCGGGAACGAACAACGGCAACAGTGGAACCAATAACGGCAAGCCAGGAACAAACACGGGCAACACCGGAACCAACAATGGCAACGGTGGAGCGAGCAATGGTGACCAGGTTACGGATCACGTTAGCAACGAGTTGGACGATGCTCCGAAAACAGGGGACAACAGCATATCGCCAATGTTCTATATGATTTTGGCACTAATGTCTTTGATCACGATTGTTTTCTGTTTGCTCGGTAACAAGAAGAAAAAGCATATTTAATGACCGGAAAGGCGGTAAGAACATGAGCAAAACCAAAAAAATTCTTATCGCCATTTCCTCCCTTGTGTTAGTATTCTCTCTCATCGGTATTTCGAGAACGCTGCTGCGAGATTATGCTGAGCAACAGAAAATAGATGAGTTGGCGAGCATGTGGGAGGAAGGGTCGAATAAAAACGGAGGGGATACAATCCCCTCTTTTTTGTTCAATAAGAAGAAAAAGCGAGTTATGCTTCCTGAATTTCAAGCCCTTTACGAGCGGAACTCGGACATTGTGGGCTGGCTGAAGATTAACGGCACTCGAATTGAGTATCCTGTCATGCAAAATCCACAGGATGCGGATTATTATCTGGATCATGATTTCGATAAGAAGGAAACCCAAGGTGGCCTTCCTTTTTTGGACAGGCATAGCCAGATCAGGGGTTCAGATATTTTGCTGATTCACGGACATCATATGAAGAGTGGCTGGATGTTTAAAGATCTAATGAAGTACAAGAGTGAAAGCTTTTATAAAGAACACGCTACATTTGAGTTTAGCACGCTTTACGAGAAGGAAGAGTACGAGATCTTCGCTGTGATTCTATCCAAAGTGTATCGTAAATCAGATGACGTGTTTAAGTACTATCAAATTGGGGATGTACAGACATCCACCGAGTTCGATTCATATGTTCAAAATATCAAAAAACTCGCTCTTTATGACACAGGTGTAACAGCTCAGTACGGTGATAAGCTCGTTGTCCTGTCCACATGTGAGTATTCGACTGAAAATGGCCGGCTAGCGGTAGTGGCTGTAAAGCGTTAAGGTCGATGCCACAACACGAAATGAATGGGTTTCATCTCGCGTGTTCTCTTTAGAGGACACGTTTTTTTGTGTTATCCCCTAACTTTTAATGAAGTTCCAGGAATGAGATTAAACGTAGGTGGATTAGAGAGGAGTCTTCTTTATAATGGAGATGAGTGTTACATGCGAATAGAACAATGATTATTAGATTTCTAGAGAGGGAGTTTTAGAGTGACGATAGAGAATCAAGCGAATATGTTGACGACTAGAGTAGAATCTATAGTTTATTATGCCAAACCGTTCTTAATCGATGCACATAGAGCAGGCTGGATCGGCGGTAATGCACCCGTTTTTTTCGACGACCAAGCAGAACGCATCCATGAAGGTAATCATAAGTATGCATTTTATCTGAGCCTTAACCACCCCTTCAAACCAGAAAGCATGATTTCGATCTTTATTCCTGAAAATCGTGATAGTTATCTGGAAAATAACATCTATCCTCATTGCTCAATCAAGGTGTTTGAACATCCAGTTTCAACGGAAAGCACCCAGGAATGCTTTACTCACAAGGGTCTGATAAGACACTCCATCTCACACGGAGAACGAAGCCAGGACGAAGAATCCATGGAGCAGCCCTTTTTGATTAAGGTAGGCGGTAATCCGAGATTGATTCAGGATGAGGACTATTATTTTGCAGAACTCAAGAAAGAGTCACTGTCATTCTTTTTCCAAGTCGATGAGGATGGTTATCCCGATACATTGATTCGAGAGAATGGGGATTATCCATTCGGTTTTGGTTCGCTATATATTTTCGCCAAAATCGGTACTGAAATAGAACACCCTGTAGCCGGATTTTGTCAGTTTTCTTAAGCGTGATAGACGAACTTTTTAAGTACAATAGATGAAAATCAGAAGTTATGAGAGAAAGAGTGATCACCGTGAGGTATACCGAATATGTCCGTATGAGGGGTGAAAGGAGTAAATTCCATCTTTGATGTAACCCCACAAATCCGTGCATGAAATGTCGGATGTGAGCATCCCACTCTTGATAGTCTATACCTGAAAGGAGGTCGTTTGAATGGATTCGCTGGTAAATCTAAATAGAGCCTTGCAATATATTGAAGACCATCTAGAGGAAGACATCGATATGAAGGAAGCAGCGCGACTAGCCCGGTGTTCTGACTATCATTTTTCAAGAATGTTTTCCTTTCTTGCAGATATTCCATTGTCGGAGTACATCCGAAGGAGACGTCTGACTCTCGCAGCATTCGAACTTCAGGCTGGTGGTTTAAGAATTGTAGATGTGGCTGTGAAGTATGGTTATCAATCGGCAGATGCATTTTCCAGGGCATTTCAGGCATTGCACGGGATAACGCCTTCATCGGTCAGGTCTCATGCGTCGTCTTTAGTAGCTTATCCACGAATGGCCTTCCAATTAACTGTTCAGGGGGGACATGCAATGAATTATCGTATCGTTGAAAAGGAATCGTTCCATATTGTAGGCATAATGAAAAGGGTACCCATTCAATTTGACGGAGTGAATCCGGAAATTGCTTCGATGTGGCATAGCTTAACCCGTGAGGACATTGGCGAATTGAAGCAGCTTTCCAATGTTGAACCACAGGGGTTGATTTCAGCTTCTGTAAATTTCTCGGAAGGGCGAATGGAGGAAAAAGGCGAGCTTGATCATTATATAGGTGCAGCTACAACATCCAAGGAGTTTCCAGAAAGATTTTCAAAGTTAGAGGTTCCCGCAATGACGTGGGCTGTGTTCGCAGCGGTTGGAACGTTCCCGGAAACATTACAACAGGTGTGGGGGAGAATCTATTCCGAATGGTTTCCTTCTTCCAGTTATGAGGTGGCGAGAGGACCGGAGATCTTGTGGAATGAAGGCAAAGATGTGTCATCTCCCAACTTCAGGAGTGAGATATGGATTCCCGTTGTCCAAAGATAACAGAATCGCTTCGGTTATGTACGTGTATAGAAGGCCGTCCCTCAGAGAAGGGCCTGGGCACAAAAGATTCATGAAACATTTCGGCAGTGTAGTTATCTTTGTCGATAAAGTTTGATCTTGATAAAAAACCGAATGCTGCCTTGACGGAGCATTCGGTTTTTTAGTTTACGCTAGCTAGATGTTCTTGATCTGCAAGTTTTTGCGATAGGAACGCGGGGTTATGCCAGTTTCTCTTTTGAACATGTTGCAAAATTGAGCATCATTCACGAACCCAGCCTCGGCAGAGACATCCGAAACGGACATCTGTGTGCTGGCAAGCAGATGCTTTGCGTAATCCAGGCGTTTGATTAGCATATATCGAGAAGGGGAGGCTCCGTATTTCTCTTTGAACAGATGCCGGAAGCGATCATAGCTATATCCGGACATGTTTGCTAACATCTCGATGGAGAGACGTTGTGTGAAATGTTCATTTATATACGCAAGCACATGTTGGAGTCGATCTCCGGAGAACAGAGGGTACATGGTGTTGCCTCCACGATGGAGCAAGTGCAGTAACATATGGTGTAGACGGTCGTTCAGGTAGTCCTGAGCGCCTTCACCCCGCCGTGTATATTCCGTGTTCAACTGCAGCATGTAGTTATGAATGCTTCGCTCACGGTCATCCTGATGCATACCTTGCAGCTCAGAAACTTCAGATAGATTCGTCTGAAATCCAACAAAAAGTACCTCAGCGTCCCCCCGATGATCCTCATCATGCTGTTGATATGGCGGAATAAGTGCATAGGTCCCAGCTTGAAATTGGTAGTTATGCTCTCCGATCATGGATGTCCCGTTCCCTTTAAAATAGTAAACCAGCTCATAACATTCATGGTGATGAGGGATGATATGTGTGAACCGGGCATGTTCGGCTCTGACAACATATAGAACTTGATCCATTAATGTTTCCCCCTAATTTCGACAATTAGCCGAATCGTACAAAAAAGCGACCGAAATCATATAAATATAATGGTTTGATTTTGTTATGATCATACTCATAAACGAATGTTAAACGAAATTAATAGTTAATACGTTCGGTTATAGCAGTAAAGAAAACGCATTACAATTTAGATTTAGGTTGAGAATTGCCTGATTTGTAAAGTTGGGCTGCTAACACAACGAATTATCCATGATTTTAACAACAAACAGGGGTGTGAGTAAAGAACATGAAGAAGAATGCGTTGGTAATTTGTATGGTAGCGTTGTTGTTGCTTCTGTCCGCATGTGGAGGCACGAAGGGTACAACTGGTGAAACGGGTTCAGCAGGAACGGACAATGGCAGAGAGCAGGCCGATCAACTGAAAGTGGTATTGCTGATTCCAGGCACACTGGGAGACAAATCCTTCTTCGACGCTGCTAATCATGGTCTGGAGCTAGTTAAGTCCGAATTGGGCGCTAAAACCAAGGTCATTGAAATGGGTACAGACAAAACGAAGTGGGAACCAACTTTTAACGATATCTCTGCTGAGGACTGGGACATCGTCATTTCTGGTGGCTCTGAAATTACAGAGATGTTTAATGCGGCTGCGGAG
The DNA here is from genome assembly GCF_023714295.1 of Paenibacillus polysaccharolyticus. Taxonomy (GTDB): domain Bacteria; phylum Bacillota; class Bacilli; order Paenibacillales; family Paenibacillaceae; genus Paenibacillus; species Paenibacillus polysaccharolyticus_A. Next base: position 225,833 of record NZ_JAMAUN010000006.1, on the reverse strand, counting down.
CAGCATGCTGACAAAACGTTTATCAACTATGATACGGATATCGAGGACGCCCCGGCTAATGTTTATAATATGTCCTATTCTACTAATGAAGTATCCTTCCTGGCAGGAGCGGTTGCGGCGCTCGCAACCAAGTCGGACATGCCAAATGCCAACAAGGATAACCTGATCGGCTTCCTGGGCGGTATGGATATTCCGGGGATCAATGCTTTTCTCGTGGGTTACATTGAGGGAGCTAAATACGTAGACCCGGATATTAAGGTCGCTGTATCCTATGCAGGAGATTTCGTTAATCCAGCCAAAGGAAAAGAACTTTCGCTTATTCAATATAACTCGGGAGTTGACGTGATTTTCAACGTTGCAGGTGGAACAGGGCTGGGTATTTTCGATGCGGCGAAGGAAAAGTCCAAGTACGCCATCGGCGTAGACTCGGACCAGGCTGCATTGCTAAAAGAGACAGACCCTTCCAAAGCCAATCTAATCATTACCTCTGCGATCAAAAAGATCGACACAGCGATTCTGGAAGCCGTGACGCAAGCAAAAGAAGGCAAGCTGGAGACAGGAAAACGCCAGGTGATGGGCTTCGTAGAGAACGGGGTCGGCATTGCAGAGAACGACATCTATACAAGTGTAATCCCAGCGGATCTGCAAGCGAAGGTAGAAGAGATCAAGAAGAAGCTCGAAAACAAAGAGATTACCGTATCTAATGCGATGGGCATGGAGACGTCAGAGATCGAAGCGATCCGTAATAGCGTGAAACCGTAACCTTTCGTTTTTCTAGATGGATTATCGGCGAGAAATAATCGAGTTTAATGTTGTACAGCTGGAGATGTAGTCATGATCATTGATGCATTTTCGGCTGTACATTTTTTGTGCAAACTGCTAGTAGAGGGGAGAAACATACATGTCCGGCGTACTGTTGGAAATGCGAAATATTTCAAAGGTTTACCCCAATGGGGTGGTCGCTAACAAGAATGTTCAGTTCTCCTTGCAGGAGGGAGAAATCCATGCCATAGCTGGGGAGAACGGGGCGGGCAAATCTACACTGATGAAGATGATGTTTGGTATGGAAGAGCCGAGCGAGGGTGAGATTCTGTTAAAGGGAAAACAGATCAAGCTAGGTAACCCGCAAGATGCCATTGCGCTCGGAATTGGTATGGTGCATCAACATTTCATGCTCGTTCCTTCCTTCACCGTCGCTGAGAATATGGTGCTCGGCATGGAGCCGAGACGCGGCGTAGGTATTCATTATGCAGAAGCTGTCCGCATGACGGAGGAAACCGCTCGCAAGTATAACCTATCCGTGAATCCCCGGGCCAAGGTTGAGGATTTGAGCGTAGGGATGAAGCAAAAGGTAGAGATTTTGAAAGCTCTGTTACGCGGCGCAGAAATACTCATTCTGGATGAGCCTACAGCCGTATTAACCCCGCAGGAGACAGAAGAGTTGTTCCGAGAGTTGAAACTGCTAAAAGAGAAGGGACATACCATTGTGTTTATCTCGCACAAGTTGAAAGAAGTGAAAGCGATCTGCGATAGAATTACCATTTTGCGCGGCGGACGTTCTGAGGGTGTGTTTAACATTGCAGATGTTACAGAACAAGAAATATCACGGCTGATGGTTGGACGGGATGTTGTGCTCAAGTATGACAAAACGCAGAAGAATTATGGCGAGCCTGTACTGTCTGTACAGAATTTAGGGGCAGTTGATCCGGAAGGCAAGGCACTGTTGTCGGATATCAGCTTTCATGTTCGCGCAGGAGAAATTGTCGGGATCGCCGGCGTGGAAGGCAATGGACAAAGTCAGCTCGTTGAAGGACTAACCGGAAGTTTGGGAAACCGCTATGCAGGCGGTAAGGTCGAGATGAAGGGAAAGGATATTCGTTCATTAGATATCCGTGAGATTCGCAGGCTCGGTGTCTCCTATATTCCGGAAGACCGAATGCGTCAGGGTTCAGCTGGTGAGGCAAGTATTGCAGACAATCTGATTTCCACCCGTTATCGTTCGAAATCGCTGAATAGAGGGCCGCTTCTTAGCATGTCATCCATTCAAAAGCTGGCAAGTTCTCTGGTGGAGGAATTCAAGGTCCGGTGCTCCGGCCCGTCACAGCCAATCGGTATGTTGTCTGGGGGGAATATGCAGAAGGTAGTCGTTGCCCGTGAATGCTCGACTGAGCCGGATCTGCTCATTGCGGAGCAGCCTACGCGCGGGGTGGATATTGGAGCGGCACAGTTTATCCATCAGAAGTTGTTAGAGCTGCGGGATGCAGGTTCTGCAATTGTGCTTGTATCGGCTGATCTGAATGAAATCCTGGAAATGAGTGACACACTGCTTGTGTTATATGACGGAAAAATTGCCGCACGGCTGGATTCGCCGTCAACCGTAAGCGAAGAGGAGCTGGGTCTCTACATGCTTGGGATTCGTGAGCAGCAGGAGCAACAGGAGCAGTATGAGGAGGAGGCTTCCCCATGATCCGTTTAAAATATTTTGAAGTATACCGCACGGCCGCAGTCATTCTGATCTCTTTAGCTATTGCATTTATTATTATCTCTCTTGTAAGCAGCCAGCCTGTAGAGACTATTCGTATCTTTCTGTTTGAGCCGCTGTCCACCTTAAGCCGTATGGGCAACGTTGTGGAAATGGCAATTCCGCTCATGTTCACAGGGCTTTCGGTATCACTCCTGTTTAAAACGAATATGTTCAATCTGGGTGCTGAGGGTATCTTTTATATCTCAGGCATCGTTGCAGCCATTCTGGCAATACATTTAAGCATGAACGGCATATTGCACCCGATTGTGGCAATTGGGGCAGGTTCTATCGTAGGTGCACTGCTCTCGGCAATTCCGGGTTATCTCAAGGCCAAATGGAACGCGAATGAACTGGTGACATCACTCATGTTTAATAGCATCTTTTTTGGAATCGGCCTGTATCTGTTGAACTATCACCTGCGTGATGCCAAAGCATTCTCGAATGTATCTTATAAATTTGCAGAGACGGCACAGCTGGATAAAATATTGCCAGGCACACGGCTGCATACAGGGCTGATTATTGTGCTGGTGTTGATTGTTCTTGCTCATTATTTCATGTATCGCACGAAGTGGGGATATGAGCTGCGCATGACGGGAGCCAATCGCGAATTTGCCGGATACTCCGGTATGAAAACAGCAAAAGTCATCATTCTGGTTCATCTAATCGCAGGTTTCATCGCCGGTATGGGCGGGTCGGTCGAGGTGCTGGGTATGTATAATCGCTTTCAATGGACGGCATTGCCGGGATATGGACTAGATGGTGCACTTGTAGCCATGCTTGCCAAGAACAATCCTCTTTCCGTCATTGGTGCTGCGCTCTTTCTGGCCTATATCCGTATCGGTGCGGATCTGATGGCTCGTTTGTCAGATGTGCCTTCCGAGATGATCTCCATTATTCAAGCGGTCATTATTTTGCTGATCTCTGCGGAGCAGTTCCTGAAATTCTGGAAGAATCGGATGCTGCTGAAGGAGGCCAAGTTACATGAATAGCCTGCTGAACGTCATTTTAACGACGGATTTTGCCTTCTCCGTATTACGGGTTACAACACCGATCTTGTTCGCGGCTTTAGGTGCGTTGATCTCCAATCGAGCAGGGATTATCAACATCGGTATGGAGGGCATCATGCTGGTATCTGCGCTGGCTGGAGTTGTGGTCAGTTCCTACACGGCCAGCGCCTGGATCGGGTTGCTCGGTGCCGTCCTCTCGGGTACGGCAATTGCCGGAATGCTTGCATTTTTCACACTTAAATTTAAAACGCATATTATTCTCGGCGGCGTTGCCATAAATATGTTTGCTTCAGGAGGAACGGTATTTTTACTGTACTTGCTTAGTGGAGACAAAGGTTCATCTACGTCCTTGCCAAGCAAGGTGTTACCTAGTATAGACATTCCACTGTTGCAACAAATTCCGGTGCTCGGCCCGATTCTGTCAGGTCACCATATTTTGACTTATGCTTCCATTCTGGCTGTTATTGCTGTCTATTATTTATTGAAACGTACGCCACTAGGTCTGCAGATTCGTTCCGTCGGTGAGAATCCGCATGCGGCGCAGTCGGTAGGTGTCAGTGTCGTAAAAATTCAATATATGGCTTTGCTATTGAGTGGATTCTTCGCCAGTTTGGGCGGGGCTTACATGTCGATGGGATATCTGTCTCTGTTCACCAGAGATATGATTGCCGGTCGGGGTTGGATTGCCATCGCAGCGGAGTCCATGGGACGCAGTACAACCGTAGGTACAGCCCTGACCTCACTGTTATTCGGCGGAGCGGAGGCACTGGCTAATGCATTGCAGGTGCTTAAGATACCAGCTGAGCTAATCGGCACATTGCCTTATGTGGCTACCGTGGTCGGACTAATTGTTTATGCGATTGCTGAGACACGCAAGAAGAGACGTAAGCTCGCACAAAAAACGAACTGAGGAGATAACGATGACGAAACCTATTATTATTGACTGTGACCCAGGACACGACGACGCAATTGCCATTTTGCTGGCGCTTGCCCACCCAGAGCAGCTGGAGATTAAGGGGATCACCACAGTGGGTGGTAACCAGACCTTAGAGAAGATTACAAATAATGCGCTCAACATTCTCGGTTTTGTCGGGGCCGATATTCCGGTAGCGAAAGGTGCAAAAGGACCGTTGCTGGGTGCCCTGGTAACCGGAGAAGAAGCTCACGGCGAATCGGGAATGGATGGTCCTGTACTTCCGCCAAGTCGTTTTCGTGCAATCGAGGTAGGTGCTGTAGAGTTTATCCGCGATCTGTTGCTGTCTTCGGATGAGCCAATCACGCTTGTGCCCATTGGTCCGTTAACCAATATTGCTACCCTGATTCGTGCGTATCCTGAACTCAAATCACGTATTGCAGGCATTTCGATGATGGGTGGAGGCATTGCCTATGGGAACGTGACACGTACAGCTGAGTTTAACATCTACGTTGACCCGGAGGCAGCGCAGATTGTATTTGAATCGGGAATTCCGATTACGATGAGCGGACTGGATGTGACGGACAAAGCAGCTATTTTTGATGAGGAGATTGCAGCTCTGAAAACAAGAGGTCCTGTATCAGTTATGGTGGGGGAATTGCTGGACTTCTACTCGATTTACGGCAAAAAGATGGGTTACCATGGAAATGCACTGCATGACCCTTGTGCCATTGCATGGCTGCTGCAGCCTGAGTTGTTCCAAAGCAAAATGCTGGATGTGACGATTGAAACACAGGGAACGTACACACGCGGAATGACCGTTGGCGACTTACGCACGAAGACAGATCGTGAGCCTAACGTGAACGTGCTACTGGATGTTGACCGTGATGCCTTCATTCGTCTCGTCTATGATGCACTTGCTATTCTTGACGCTCGTGTACAGCAATCTCCACAAGGAGATTCTTAATATGGCAGGCTGGACTGACCTGCGAGAGACGGTGCGGCTTGAACTGCTTCAACGTGGTGAGGAAGGCTGTAATACCCAGGGGTATACGCAAAAATGGGACGAGGCCGCTAATGATGAGAACAAGCTGCTTCAACTCTACCAAGAATTGATGGAAATTCAGGTATCCGCTGATTTTCCTTATATAGAACCTTCGGGTCTTGAAGATATTCGAGCCTTGCGTCCAGAGGGGCCTCGTGAACTTCAAGGCGACTGGAGTGAGCAAGTATGGCGGGATAAATTTTACGGGGCTTGGCTCGGGCGAAGTGTTGGATGTGCGCTAGGGAAACCGCTGGAGCACCCGGATTATCTCTATGGTAAGGATGGGCGCCCAGGATGGGAGAATGTCGAGCTTTGGTTCAAAGGTGCGGATGCCTGGCCCATTCGAGGTTATGCTCCGGAACATTCCCGTGCGGAGCAGGAGTATGGCTTGAGTTTGACAGATTTGGGACCCTTAAGTGTCCGGGAGAAAATTCGTTTTATGGAGAGCGATGACGATATTCGTTACACCATTCTGGGCTTGCTGTTGTTGGAGGAAAAGGGGCTGGACTGGGATTCCTGGGACGTCGGAAAGCTGTGGCATCATCGTTTGACCTACAGCCAGGTATGTACAGCGGAGACACAAGCATACATGAATTTCGCCCAGGAGACCTCGCATCTGAAATCGGATAAACCTGCGGATTGGGCACTACGCCAGGAACGTGTACGTATGCATCTCAATCCATATCGCGAGTGGATCGGAGCTGCAATCCGCGCTGACGGATTGGCATATGGTGTAGCCGGACGACCTGAACTGGCAGCCGAACTTGGCTGGAGAGATGCCTCCTTTTCTCATGTCAAGAATGGTATTTATGGTGAGATGTTGAATGCAGCGATGATCGCAGCGGCGTTCGTGGAAAATAATAGCGAGCGTATTGTAGAAATTGGACTCAGCGAGATTCCGAAGACAAGCAGACTGGCCGCAGATGTGCTTCAAGGCATGGAGATTGGACTCTCTGCTCGGAACGAGCGGGATTTGGTCAGCAGGATTTGGGATACGTTCAGTCATTATGATGCGGTGCATACCAATAACAATGCTGCACTGGTAGCAGCATCTCTGGTGTATGCTGGCAATGATTTTGAGAAGGCAGTTGTCACGTCTGTTTATGGTGGGCTCGACACCGATTGTAATGGAGCTACGGTTGGGTCGATCATGGGTGCGCGCCTTGGGGCAGCACAGTTGCCCGAATCCTGGACAGCTCCACTAAACGACACGCTGTACGCCGATCTGGTTGGATTCGATCCGGTGTCGATCTCTTCCTGTGCTGAACGCAGCTATCAGGTGTTTTTGAAGCTTCGCGACGAGGTGCGTAACTAATGCAAAAGATGACGATGAGATATTTAGTTTATCCCATCATAAAAATAAACTCGGATTACTTAAATAAAACGATGAAGCCTTAGGGCCTCCCTAAGGCTTTTTGTTATGGCTTTAGCCCGTTGAGTACGTGAAACGCACGAAAAAAACCACCCGCATAGCGGGTGGTTTTGATTTGATGAATTATTTCGAGTTGTAAGAGAAAGATAGATTATGCGTTTGTGGTCCTGTAGCTGCGTTGTAATTATCCTGAATGTTTGAGATATAATAAGTGAATTTGAGGTTTAATGTTTTCTGTTTTGGTGTACTGTAGTGACCAACTTTAATGACAGAATCAAAGGAGTGGCTTGGAAGCTCCAGTCTTTGACTTTTCGGAATCGTTAATTTTGATCTTCTGACCTTACTGCTACCACTATTGTCATATACCTTTAATGTTCCGGCTGCGATGTTCTGTGAATTCGTATACCCTACTCCAAAAGACAAACCTGTATTAGGAACCGACAGTCCCCAAGCTACATTCAGTTTTAATTTTCCAAGTGTACTATAAGATGAATCCCACATAATAGACCGTATTACATCCCCAGGAGCTGTATAAGCTTCAAGGGTTGTATCTTGATGAACTCCCATTCTCCAGCCTGAGGTTTTGGAGTTAACGGTTCCTACGTTAGATGTCGTACTTACGGACAGGGGATAAAGTTTTGTGGTAAAGTCCCCAGAACCTCCACTAAGAGATGAGGGACCCTCAACATAGGCTCTTACCGTCATTTTTTCTGTTATTGTAGCAACACCCGCATTGTATACTGCAGTATATGTTTTGTCCGACTTACCACTTGCCAGAGACGCAGCAAATGTTGTTAATCCATCGTTGGTTTCTTCTCGAACGGGTTCAAATACTTTCCCGTACCAAAACATGTCTGTATGTTCTGCATCTTCAAAAGCACCCGAATTGTTAAACATCTGATCTGTATGAAGTTTATCATTTAACTGATCCGTTTCTAGAAACGTAAAGGTTCTTGTATTCTTTTCGAGCAAATACAGTTTAACAACAGTATCATCATTCTTGAATTTATCTCGCAATAAAGCTAGATTGCTGTTGGGTTTGCGATCAATTCCGAAGTAGACAACTTCAAAATTGTCCTTGTTATCCTTTAATTCTCCTACAATCAGACTGTCCGTATAACCAGCCTTCTTTAACCCACCTGTAAGTTGGAATTCTTTTTCTCCAGTGCTAGTCTTCACGTTACCGGATAAGGAAACAGAATCTGCACCGTTACTCTCCATAGATTTGATATCTACACTACTGGAATCAAAATTGGCTGATTTGCCTAATTTCTCACCCTTAGCATCCAAACTATATACGGTATTACTTGGAATTTGGATACGATCTTTAGATACTTCGTCAGATGCAGAAACACTAGTACCTAGAGAAAAAGTGAATAATGTAGTCGCAAGGAACAAAGACATTAACTTTTTCAAGATAAAACCTCCTAAATATTGGATTGTAATTTGTCGAGGTTTAAAGATACCAAAATGAATATGATTTGTAAATCAAGTATCTTTTTTCGAAATAAATAGTAGTTATTTTTACCTATACCAAAAGTAGTTCGTATAACAACAAATTTAGTATATTTAACTGAAGACTATACTGGAGAATCGGGCAAGGCGGACTAGAATTAACGCAGGAGTCAGATTAGAACCAGATAAACACGGACTCCAGATATATAAAAAAAATTTATATGATACAAAAGTTGGGTTTTATAAAAGAAGGGTCTAACGCGAGTTATCTGAAGTGATATATGTATTTGTTGACAGCCAATCTAATCTCTTAGACAAGAAGAAAGAGCCCCGGCAGGATGGGGCTCTTGTTATTGATTAGTATAATTTGAACGAAACCAACTTTTTAATTCCTCACTTACGATTTCATAATGTGCATCGATAGAATCGGATTGCAATTCAATACCACCAGATGATCCAAAAATGATTAATTCCAATCGAGTACCATCTTTAAAAATCATTTCCCCTATGTTGCTCGCTCCAGAACTTTCCTCGAAATCCATAGGTCTCAGCTCTGCATGTTGTATCATGCCAGTAACTGTTTTTGTCTCTTCATCCGTTAATGTTACTGGATTAAATAGGCCGATGTTGATTTCTTGTAATTGCCCTGCAGAGAGCTTTTCTTTGAAGTGGTCCGCCCAGTCGTGGTCTGTCCCATGACTAGATGAGCAGCTTGAGACAATGAGTATGGAACCAACAATGACGAAAATTACTCCTAAGCACCGCTCAGCACGTAAAGCTAAATCGCTAGGCTTGGCATCTTTAAGTCTCCATCCTAACCTGAAATACCAAAAGGAGTAAGGTGATATGGCCATAATTAGACCTATGATTAACATTAGTACGCCTACAACTCCTGTCAAATCATCACATCCTTAATTGTGTTCATCATCTGAATTGAAGGTGCATCTCATTGTGTTTGTTAAAATCGAATCCCCAATGTTACTGAAACCATAACCATTCCTTTGAAGCGGTAAACATATAAAACGAGTGAAGTAGCAACGAAATAATCTCAATAAATGCTTGTTCAGTATTTGTTTAGAGACAAAGGTTATACTAATCCTCGCTAATCATTTTGATATAGAAAGTAGGTCATATCATTAGTAGAGTCCCTTTGTGAGAGCACTGAATTGTAAGTTGAGTATAAGAATTCCCTATATCAAGTTAACTGGGTTGCATATATGAGAGGGGATTCACATTTATCTACAGCAAAGGAACCAGTTACATTTTAATTTTATATGGAGGCAAAAAGGATATGACCCAAAGCATCAAAAAAATCATTTCTATTGTGCTAACGGTATGTTTAATGCTAGGAGGGAGCGGTCTATCTGCATTATTAGGTTCAGTAGCCTATGCAGATAACGCTCCAACCACAGCAGAGGCAAACTACAAGCAATATCGGGTGAAGTTAACGGCCGATCCGGTCACAGATACAGCACCTGCTGGTTTCGGGGCAGCTGCCTCAGATGGACGGATCTGGACAGACAAGAGTGTTACGGCAGAGAATGATGGTACATTCAACATTCAGTTATCTGCCTTAGCACAGGAATATATGACATCCAACTCGACGAATCCAGGCGTTGGCGGGAACGGCAATGCGAACGGATCTGCGGCAGATGTGACTTTTATTTTGGATATGAGTTCATCTATGGGGAACCTAAGCGGTAAAGAAATAGCAGACACCTCAGGTGGGCCGGGTCTATATTACCGAGTAGAAGCTATGGCAAAGGCGGCAAATGAAGCCATTCGCACGGTGATGAATGCAAATCCGAATAACCGCGTTGCAGTATATTGGTTCGGTGGATCTGCTTCCTCCAACCACCTTGGCACGTTTATGGAACTGGGTCATTATCAATTCAACTCAGGTCATGAAACAGAAGATTATCTGAAATATGCAACAAATCAGACCATCACATTGAACAGTAATCTAACTAAGGACGGCAGCGCTGTTGGATCAAAATCTGCGGTTTCACTGGGAGGTGGAACACCAACGCAGGATGGTATTATGTACGGGGTCTCAAAAACGATGAGTAATATAGGAACGAAAGGAGAAGGCCCTAAACGCCAGCCTTATCTATTCCTGCTATCTGATGGAGCCGCAATTCATGCCAAGAAAGCATGGTACAATTCACCGAAGGGTAAATCCTTTGAAACGGATTTTGTTAATGCGGTATCTGATGCTACCACAGTCTCGAACTATAATCAGAATGGTACAGACGGAAGCAAGTATGTTCCGGAAACAGCCGGAACTGGTCTGGCAAGTACAGGACATCCAGAGATTGCGGCGTTGACCATTCTTACTGGCGCATATATGAAAAATCTTATGGATCATAAATATACCGAATACAATGGAGGAGAATCCACCCAGTCCAAGGTATATACTGTGGGACTTGGCTCTACAACGGCTATTAATGGTCCCTATAACGGTAATCAACCCGTTTATGCATGGGCAGGACTCGACCCGAAAAGAGTCGATACGAACAAAGAAGATAGTAATTATAACTATGGTACAGCCAAAAACACCTATGATATGTTGAAAACTTATGCGGTTCAGGGACCTATTGGGTTTAACTATGCAGAATCCTTTGTATACAGCAATTATTATACATTTGCCCCAACGTATGACATTGTAAAGTCGGCTTTCTCTGGTTTAACCAATGATGTTGAGGCTACCACAACGATACTTCCGCTTCTTAACATACCGGAAACCACGGATCTGGGGAACGGTGCGGAAACGGCGGATATCGCCAGTGCTATCGTTGTTGCAGACGATATCAGCAATGATTTTGCTGTGGATCTGTCCACGTTAAAAATCGGGGATGCTGTTGCGACAGTAGACACAAGTACGAATATAAACGGTGGTACAGCGTACGCATTCGCGGGGTATGGAAGTAAGGCGGTCATTAAAACCGTCGCAGGCGTTAGCAGTCTTACATGGTATATTGACGCAGATGATATGCAATCGCATATTTACCGCTTCAAGAACCGGACAAGTCCGCAACCTGGAGACTATAGTGTGCCAGCAGGCGGTTCTTTTAAAATCAGTTATAAAGTAAAACCGACATTTCAGGTATCACCTAATCAGGTGGGTGACACATCACGTTACATCAATGCGGGCAATGCGAGTGATGGAGCCAAGACGGCAGCGTACTTCCATCCACCTGCGGACAGTCCCTATTATCAGGCTTTAACAAGTAAACAGACCGTTTCCAAAACGGGTGGAATCGGCGCAACGTATGTAACCGAGGAATCGCTGAATAATGGCAAGGCCATCATGAGACTTGGAAACAACGGGAAGCTTGATTTGCAGATGGGGATTATGAAGACAGGGCCGGCAACCGTTCCGATTAACGGGTCTATAGATTATAAAGTGACCCTGTATAACTATACAAATTCGGCTATCACAGGCCTCAGCGTCACTAGCGATGGGCAAAACCAGACAGGGATTGATGTTCAGGCCAATGATAACAGGGTGCTTACTTTTACGAAAACTGCACCGGGCACGCCGCAGACATTAGATAGCGATACTGCTGTAATTACGGGAATTAACCTGGTATCGAATACGGTATCCACGGATGTAACCAACGTGACCACAGCTGAGATCAATACCCATGTTATCAGAGATGTTGGTGGCACGGTCACAGGAGGTGGCACCTATAACGTTGGTGAATCTGCGACCATTACAGCCGTTCCGGTTGACGGCTTTACATTTGCAGGGTGGTATGACAATCAGGCAGGTACAGGGACTCCTGTAAGTACGGATGCAGTCTACACGTTCACGGTTCAGAACGACCAACATTATTATGCAAAATACACATTGTTGCCGTTCGCTTCGGATGATACGTACAGCGTTGTAAGAGGAACGACACTTACGATACCAGCAGAAGAGGGCATTTTGCTCAATGATACGGATAGCGAGGGGCGTGTACTTACTGCTGTAAGTATCAGTTCGATTAGTGATTCAACTAAAGGCACACTGAGTGTGGACCCCGAAGGATCATTCACCTTCGCGGCGGAAGCAGAAGCATCGGGTAGCGTAACGTTTACTTACCAAGCCGACAACGGATCTAGCCGGTCTAACGTAGCAACGGTAACAATTAACATTACACCACCTGCGCATAAGCCAACCGCAAGTAACGACAGCTACAACGTTAGGAGCGGAGGCACACTGAACGTTCCGGTTGAGGGTGGCTTACTCTCTAACGATACCGATGATGAGAATCATCCACTCACAGTGGACCACGTCAGCTCGATTAGTGACACAAGCAAAGGCACACTGAATGTGAACCCGGATGGATCATTTACCTTTGTTGCGGAGGCAAATGCATCTGGTAATGTAACGTTTACTTACGAGGCCTATGACGGGACTGTCTACTCGAGCTCAGCTACCGTTACGATTACCATCAAAGTGCCGATCACGACTCATGTTATTGGTGATGTTGGTGGTACAACAGATGGTGACGGTGTCTACCGAATTGGCGAATCGGCAATGATTACAGCAATTCCAGCCTCAGGCTATGCCTTCGTAGGATGGTATGACAACGAGGAAGGCACAGGTACGCCTGTAAGTACCGGTAAAGCTTATTCCTTGACGGTTTCTTCAGCTGGAGACTATTATGCAAAATTCAGCCAATTGCCTACAGCTGAGAATGACAGCTACAAGGTTGTCGCAGGAGCTACCCTGACCGTTTCAGTGGAGAAGGGTATTCTATTGAATGATATTACCTATGTAGACAATGGTAACCTCACTGCTGTGGATGTCAGTTCACTCAGCGAGTCCAACAAGGGAACACTGAATGTAAACTTGGACGGATCATTCACATTTGCGGCAGCAAGAGAAGTCTCTGGCAGTGTGACGTTCAAATATCGCGCCTCTGATGCAGCAGGGAAGTCCAACGAGGCTACGGTAACAATCACCTTTATTAACCCGAGCATTGATGGAACAATTACAGTTAAGGAGACACAGAAGCCGGTATCCGGTGCTATCGTGATCCTGCGTGACCTTGCAGGCAAAGAGACAGGACGAACGACAACAGACGTAAACGGGAAGTACACTTTTGAGGACGTCATTATGAATAACTATGTCCTGGAAGTTGTACGTGATGGATATAGCCCAGCACATAGAGAAGTTTCAGTATCCACAGCAAACGTTAGTCCGAATGGACATATCACTGAGGATTTTGAACTTGTAGATCACGACATCACATTAACAGCGAACCCCTCATCCATTCTTGGTAATGGCATTTCTACCTCCGTATTTAAGACGGTGATAACTGATAAAGAGGGGCGTCCTCAGGCAGGCGTTGAAGTTGTATTTGAAGTACCGAATACAACGTACGGCCATTTTACTGGAAACACGAATACGATAACGGTTCTGACGGATGCAGAAGGCGTTGCAAAGACAACCTTTACCGCAGCGGTTCTTGGGGGTACGGGATCGGTATCCATACCTCTGACGGCAACCGTTGATGATAGCCAAAAGGGTATTCAGGTTAGTGACACAATCTATATTACGATTACCCCCGGCGTTATTACAGGTGTTGTTACAGACCAAGCAGGACAACCACTAGCCGGTTCCTCGATCAAAGTGAGTAAAGATTTTGACGGAGACGGCATTGCTGATTTCCATGCTGTTGCCGTTACAGGAGCTGACGGAGCATACACCATTGCTATACCCCAGGGGAATGTAACCTACGATGTATCGATTACAAAGCTAGTTGAAGTCAGCGGCCAGAAGAAATCGGTCATATTTAATCAGAGCGTACCTGTAAACGGAAGCGTGGATGGCCATTCCTTTGATGCGAATAAAACGGTATCAGGTGTTGTCCTGGTTGGCAAGACACAAGGGGCATCCGCAATGCTCGATGGCACTGTGGGCGGTGGCTACAACGTGTTGATCAATGATGGCAATGGCGATCATACAGGTCAAGTTAACCAGAACGGAACATTTAATATCGACAGCGTGCTCAAGGGCAACTATACGGCAAAAGTTGTCTATAACATTCCGCTTCCAGGAGGCGGGACACAACCTATCGTTGTGGGGCACGTGAACACCGAGATTAATGCAGACGGACAGATCAGCATCAGTGAAGTACTCATTGACCCATACGGTACAATTACGGATTCCGTGACAGGTCAACCGATAACCGGTGCTGTTGTTACACTTCATTACAGTAACGGAACGGTTGTTAACTTGCCGCCGGTGAATAACTTCCCACCAGCGGATAATGCCAACCCGCAGACAAGTGATGCGACAGGGCAATATGCCTTTATGGTATTTCCGCATACGGACTATTATTTAACTGCGAAGAAGGCAGGATATAAGGATTTCGATAGCAGGGTTGTTGATCCAAGCCAACCGCTGATTCATGTGGGTACGGATATTGTGCTGTATAACTTTAGCATGACACCCCTGACAACATCTGGAGGATCAGGATCAGGAACGAGTACGGGTGCATCAAACTCACCGACGAATTCAACTCCACCATCAACTGTTCCAACAACTACGACGCCTTCGGGGTCTATCGATCTCGCTATAGCGATTCTAGTCGACAAAATGAAGGGTGGGGAAGGAGATACCCTTACCTTCACCGTGATTTATGCCAATAAAACCACGGTTGATGCCGATGGTGTGTACGTCAAAGCTAAGATCCCTTCAGGGCTAAGTTTGGTTGATGCGAACGGCGGTGCTTTGACAGGCCAAGAACTCAAGTGGAATGTTGGTAAACTGACGGGAGGAACGCAAGGTAAGCTGACGTTCAAACTCAAGGTTAACGATATGAACGAAGGCGAAGATTTTGGCAACATAACGGCTAACATAGGAACAGATCACAAGCTTACGCTCACCAATACACAAGATGATGCGTCCTTGATCAAGGTGATGCTGTATTCTAACCGCTATGAACATCAGCATGCCCGTTACATTATGGGATATCCAGATGGCAACGTTAAACCTGGACGACTTATTACGCGTGCAGAGATAGCTGCTATCTTTGCCCGGACACTGCAATTGCAAGATGAGGTTCGTCACGTACAGTTATTTAGCGATGTTGCTGCAAGTTACTGGGGAGCCGATTATATCGAAGCAGTTGTAAACAAAGAGATATTTAAAGGTTATGCAGATAACACGTTCAAGCCAGATCAACCGATCACACGGGCAGAACTGGCAACAGCCATTGCTCGTTATCTGGGAGTTGCAAGAGAGCTGAAGATGAACAATATATTGAGAATCAGCTCATTTACCGATATCAGTGGAAGCTGGGCGGAGCAGTCCATCGACGAGGTATACCGTTTTGGATTCCTATCAGGATATAAAAATGGCTCCTTCCAACCCAACAGTAGGCTTACCCGAGAGGAAGCTGTCAAAATGATCAATGGGATGTTGTATAGAGGTCCCTTGACCGGGGTACAAGCTTCTTACCCAGATAACCGTATGGGCAGATGGTCATTCGGGCATCTTGAGGAAGCAACAAGAACGCATACGTATAAAATCAATGAAGATGGTTCCGAAACGATGTTGAAATACATCCCGGAAGATCTGTGGTAAACTTCGCTCCAATATCGTGGTCAAGCAGATGAAGTGTATCCTTTGGGAGAATGCTTCATTGTATAAAAAAACGAAAAGAAGCCGAGGTAGGGTGAGTCCCTTCTTCGGCTTTTTTTACATAACATCGTAATGATGATCACGGCCCTGGAGCCACGGGTATCAATCTTATTAACGGCCGCCTGTATTGGAAGCCCAGACAGGAATCCAGCTATTCGGATAATATGCGTTGGTCAAGGTAGTGTTGTAGAGCACCAGGTTACCGTCGTTTTGCATGATGAATGTATCCCCTGTTGTATCCGTTGGCAGCGTGCTTCCGTGGTGACCAGGAATCCATGCTGCAGTATTCGCAAACCAGGCATCTACCAGCTTGGTTGTATCTGTTACCAGTACGGTATCCCAGCCCGGGCCATAATAGTATTCATACTTCCCTGTGGCCGGGTTGGTTCCCCAACGATAAGCATATTGATAAACTGTTTGCCACTTCGTTCCATATTTATAGATGACAGGCTTCCCATATTGTTGTTCGAATTTAAACGAAAGTGCTCCGCTTTTACTTGTGCCACTGCTCCATAGAGAAGAGCCGTTCTGGTAGATTACGAAATTCCCGTCATCCTGCCAGATGGCTGAAAACCTGCCGTCTTGGGAGGTAAGATAGTCCCCTTTTTGCATACTCTGACCGATCAACAATTTATCTCCAAGGTAGCCTGCAGAGGCTGTTGTGGGTACAGCAAAGGCCAGGATCAGCAAACACGCGATAAAAATGCGGAACGATTTTGGGAAAAATAGCTTTTTCATTGGACACTCTCCTATATTCCTTAGAATGGTTGATGCAAATTGCGCAGTACAACAAACGCTTACGGGTATTGCCGTAATGCAACATAGCGTTCGGTCAGAAGTGGTGAAAGAGCAATCAACACATCTCCCAGTGGTCATTCATGGGACAGCCATATGTACAGAGCTCTCAGGTTCACCTCCTTTAAAGGAAAATGAAATACTAGGATATAGGTTTATCTGGTATTGAGCTTAAATGTGCTTTTCAGGAGTTGCAGGAAGGTGGTGAAAGAGGGTTGTTCATGTAACAGAGATGGAAAGTAATTACAAAGAAAATATATAACATTTTATTCCACTATAGCAAGTAAAAAATATAAAATGAAACATTTTCAATATAAGGATTTCTATCATTTTCATATTTTTTTACATAGATTTAATAGATTTAACCACTTTTATGAATTGAACTGTGGTAAAATATCTCAGGATATGAAATTGGAGAGGGGTTTTGTTTACTCATGTCTTGGAAAAAAGTGTTGGGGAAAAGCACCATTCGTGTAGCCGCTGCTACATTATTACTTACTCAGCTATTCGGCGCAGCGGGTTCCGTTTCTGCCGCAGGCAAAGATGTAGAAGTACATTTGATCGGAATTAATGACTTCCATGGCCAACTGGATACAACATCTATAGTAGGTGATAAAAAGGCAGGTTCTGCTCCAATTCTAGCAACCTATCTCAAAGAAGCTCAAGCTAAGTACGAGCATTCCTTGCTGTTCCATAATGGAGATTCGGTTGGTGCATCCGCTCCCGTCTCATCCCTTGATCGTGATGAGCCTACGATGGAATGGATGAATATGATGGGATTTGATGTAGGTTCTCTGGGTAACCATGAATTTGACCAAGGGATTGCTGCATTGAAGGCTCAAATTTTTGGCGGACTTGATCCAAAAGAAGGTAAAGTAACTCATGTCGGTGCCAAATTTGATTATGTGAATGCAAATGTGATTGAAAACTCTACAGGTAAACCCCTGATTAAACCGTATGTGATCAAAGAAGTAGGCGGCGTAAAAATCGGATTCATCGGACTCGTGACGAAATCAACGCCGAACAAAGTATCTCCAGCAGGTACAGCAGGTGTACGTTTCTTGAGCGCTGAAGAAGAAGTTGAAGCTGTTAATAAATACGCAAAAGAATTGCAAGACCAAGGCGTTGAAACGATCATCATTCTGGCGCATGACCCAGCATCGACCAAAGAAGGGGTAACGACTGGAGAAGCGGCTGACTTGGCAAAAGCTTTGCCTGCAGACTCTCCTGTTGATGTCATCGTTGCGGGTGACAATCACGCTCTGGCGAACGGTGTCGTGAATGGCAAACTGATCGTGCAAGCGTACTCTTATGGTACGGCGTTTGAAGATATCAAGCTGATGATTGACCCTGTTACGGGAGATGTAACCGAGAAATCGGCGACTGTAACAACCACGTTCCAAGAGGGTGTTAAAGAAGATCCTGAAACACTTGCTATCATTAAAAAGTCTTTGGATAAACACCCTGAGCTGACCAAGCCAGTAGGTACAACAGATGGTACCGTTTTGCGTACGGATGCTTACAATAACGAAGCTCCACTGGGCAACCTGATCGCAGATGCGATGCGTCAAGCAGACTTTGGCGATAAAGCAAGCATGGCAGACTTTGCTTTCATGAATCCAGGTGGTATTCGTGCAGACCTGCCAAAAGGGGATGTAACCTTTGCAGATCTGGCTAAAATCCAACCTTTCGGTAATACACTCGTGAAGCTGGAGCTGACAGGTGAGCAGGTGAAAACGTTGCTGCAACAGCAATGGGGTACCAATGCAGATGGAACACCAAATACAAAAACGTTGCAAATTGCCGGTTTGAAATACACAGCCGACTTTAGCAAGCCGGTTGCTGAACGTGTGACAGCTCTTACGCTGGAAGATGGTACAGCAGTTGATCCTAAAAAATCATACACGGCTGTCGTGAACAATTTCATGGCTGCAGGTGGAGACAACTACAAAGTGCTGCTGGATGCAAAATCCTCCTTGGCTGGCCCAATTGATCTGGATGTGTTCTACAAATACATCACAGATACATTCAAGGGTGGCGATATTCAAGCTAAAAAAGAAGCCCGTATCACAAATATTGGTGTTGCTACAGAGCCAACAGAAATTCCAGCACCGGTGAACAATGAACCTATTTCTCGTGCTGAATTCGTAACTGCACTCGTGGATATGCTGAAGCTTGACGCAGTATCTACAGCGCCTGCATTTAAGGATGTTGCTGCGAATGCAACATATGCCGATGCCATTGCAGAAGCTATGAAAGCCGGATTTATCCAAGGCTACGGTGGTAATTTCTATCCTGAGCGTGATATCACCCGGGAAGAGGCAGCAACCATTTTGTCCAAATTGGTGAACAGTCCGGCATCCGAAGCGAAAGCGGCAACGATCATTGCCGGCTTCGAAGATGGAAAGTCGGTATCAGCTTACGCGGTGAAACCACTAGCGAAACTGATTGATAAAGGTATTTTCATTGCAATAGACAAAAAAATGCTGGAACCTAAGCAAGGCCTTTCGATAAATGATGCCAAAGCATTAATTCAGAAAGCAGCAGCGGCGAAAGCTTCTTAATTCATCATTGCTACAGCAGTTGCAAACCACTCGCTAACATGGCGGGTGGTTTTTTTTGTAAGGCAAATACACTTTTTCAGCCTTGTCCACGTCTATCCCTCACCAAAATCGCTCTATTGCATCTAATAAACTATCAACAATAAGGAGGTTTTGAGAATGGGAAATCGTAGACCTACAGGTGGGTATGATCCAGTTCAGATTTATAACTCTACTTCGTTTAATGCGTATGGAACGGTCGAGTATGCGTCTATCTTCTGTAGCAATGACCGTTACAGTGTACAACGTGAAGGGACTTGGCAGTCTTCGGGGCGTGGTGTTTGCCTGGTGACTCGAATTACTGCTACTGTGATCACACCGAGTGGAAATATTGAGGCAGAACCGTACACGTCATCAGGAACATCATACAGCCAGTTCGCGATTATCCAGGTGGGCCCGAACCAATTCCGGGTAACGCGTGTAGTAAGTTCGGCTAGACGTCGTCGGAAATGTTAATGATGATGTCAATGTTATAAAAAAGAGGAAAAGTATGTTAAAAGGCGACTCTCCAGATTAACGGGGAGTCGCTTTTTTTGGCGTTTGGGTCATCTGCATCACTAAACGGATCAGCTATTAGGAACCATAATCTTTTGCAGAAGCAGTTCATCTCGAATGGGGATACCTTGTTCAGAAATTAGAGGAATGCTTGGTTTCAAAACTCTTGCCTTTGCAACTGCATCTGGGATGATCCGAATAATCTGATATCCTTTTTTTTGATAGAAAAGGAGGGCATGTAGGTTGTCATTTGTGGTGATCAGCTGAATCTGATTCCGTTTGGCTCGCTTTGCAGTTTCCTCAACTTTCGCCAAAAGGGCTGATCCAATTCCTTGATTTTCGTCTAGGCTATCTAGAGAAATCACTTCGCAACGATCTTCATGCATAACGTATGTAATATAACCTCTAATGTCTCCAACTTCATTCAGTACAGCGTACCCATTCAGCTTATCAATATGATAGACACCTGTTGAGATGGCCATCTTCGGACTTCCCCAATGTTCAACAAAAAAATCATTCTGCTTTGTAGCAGGGATTTGGTGACTCTTAACAATTTTCATATGTATTCTCCTGTGTGAGTTGTGATTTTGCTATTCATATTATAAAGGATCCTAGTCTCTATCGAAAAGTTAAAGCGACTCTCCAGGTTAAGGGAGAGTGGCTTCTTTGCATCGTAAAACTTGAAATTAATGCTTCTGATACCACAAGATTCGGCGATACATCGATGAGTCTTTCAAGCGCCGGAACGGACGAAGGTCGGGTCGGTAATTACCTTCAATGATCCAGATTTGGCCTTTCTTGTCGATGCCGATATCGAAACCGATTTGTCTTAGGTCAGGGTAGTGAACTTCGAGGCTCTTGGCAGCTAACAGAGCAGTGCGCTCCACATGAAGGAGCAGTTTTCGTCCACCTACACGTGCTAGTTGCAATGCTTTGATAACAGGAATGGTACGGTTGGTCACATTAGTCACCAGATATCCTCGTGACGCAATTTTGGCGTAGGAACCGGTTACCTTCCAGGCAGATGAAGTTGCTTTTTGACGTTGAACCATGATACGAAGATCGAACGGTCTTTGCCGAATACGAGCTAAATACAGACGCTGCTGGATGATATACTCACGATCCTTGTGGAGTTGATCAAACCAATCCTGTAAATCACTCTTGTTTTGCAGGGTAATGATATTATTCTCAATTTGGATTTGATAGGTACCTGTTTTCAGCCGCCGGATGAACACAATATCTCTCCCATAACGTCCGTCGCAGGGTTTCAGCACGACACTTGAATGTTGCAGAAGCATATGGTCTAAGGTTTCTTTCTCAAGCAACTGTGTTTCTGGCAATCGTCTGGCGAGCAAAGGGACACTGCGAAAGGCCCGATACTGAAACCATTTGTCCCGTTGAAATAACATTGATATCACAGCCTTTAATCAGGATTAAATCAGGATCAACGACTCTTATCTTATTTTAGTTCAAACCTGGTTCTGGCATAAGCTACCATTCGTCTAAATATGAGAACCTCTACCCTGTTAGGTAACTACAAAAAATCCCTGATAAAGCTATACGTGTTGTCATAGATGAATATAAAAAGCTGTGCTACACTTTATCGCATATATTAGTGAAATATTTCACAATACAAACATGAGGGGAAAAGATCTCAGTGGAACTGACAAAAAAGAGATGGATTATTCTGATTGCAAGCTGTTTTATCAACCTATGTATTGGATCCATTTATGCATGGAGTGTATTTGCTGCTCCAATGGCAGCTTATCTAAGTGGTCTCACAGGACGTACATTGACACCCGGGGATTTGGCTATTGCGTTTACGATCTGCAATTCAGTCGGACCCATTACGATGATATCGGGCGGATGGATTAATGACAGGTTCGGACCCAAAAAGGTCATTCTGGTTGGAGGGATCTTATTTGGGGGAGGCATGATTTTATCCAGCTTTGCCACATCTGTAGGTTTTTTGGTGTTTGCTTATGGGATTGTGCTTGGGTTGGGAACAGGAATGGTTTACGGGTGTACGATTAGCAACTCCATTAAATTTTTCCCGGACAAACGCGGCTTGGTTGGGGGTGTAACGACGGCTGCTTATGGGTTAAGTTCCGTGATCATTCCTCCGGTTGCCAATGTGTTAATTAGCAGCTCGGGGGTAACCTCTGCATTCATGATTATAGGGATTGCCTTTCTACTTATTATTTGCGTAGCTTCGTTCTTTATCGAGAAATGCCCGGCTGATTTTACTCCGTCAGGATGGACACCGAGCGCTGTCCAACTTGGTCGTTCTCCACGAGAAGATAAGAATTGGAAAGGCATGCTTGCAAGCCCGATCTTCTACGTGATGATCTTGCTGTTAATTAGCGGAGCTTTTGCCGGACTGATGTGCACCTCTCAAGCTTCGCCTATAGCGCAGAAAATGGTTGGTTTATCGGCTGCTGCGGCAACAACAGTTGTATCGATCTTGGCACTGTTTAACACAGGTGGCCGGATTCTGGCCGGATATATCTCAGACAAAATTGGCCGAATCAATACACTTGCCATTACGTCTCTCTTATCTGTGGCTGGCCTGATAATGCTTTATTTTTCAGGAGAGAACGGCGTAGGTACTTTTTATATGGGAATTTCAATGATTGGTTTAAGTTTTGGTTCTTTAATGGGGGTATTCCCAGGCTTCACGGCAGATCAGTTTGGAGCCAAAAACAACAGTGTGAATTATGGGATTATGTTTATTGGATTCGCACTGGCCGGCTATTTCGGACCGTCCATTATGAGGAATGTGTATAGTACAGATGGCAGTTATCAGAGAGCCTTTGTTATTGCGGCAATCTGTGGCCTGACCGGATTTCTTCTAACCTTCGTATATAAGTGGGCTGTCCGGTATCAGAACAAAAATGTGAATAACAATCATAAAGTGACAGTATGAACAAAAGTATTCAATAGCATTTGAGATCCCGGCGGCATTTTTATAGGGAGGTTCTGCTGTACTTCATATCTAATAGTATTCTTTCATTTCACCACGCTGTTGACTAAGTCATATGACATAATCTGAACCGCCCGTTTAATAGACGGACGGTTCTTTATTATTTATAAGGATCGGAGTGATTAATATGTCAGAGTGATATAGTCTGTTCCGACTAACATATGTGCATGAAAATCTAAAACTTTTTTACCATTAGATTACAAAATTTCTCGTTTACGACCTACCTTTTCGATGGTATACTCTCCTATATTCAAGGAAGATATTAACGCTAATATACGCCAAATTTTCATGAAAATATGTCGAATTGGGGCTCATTTCGGATGATTATAGCAAAAGAAAAGGACAAAACGATCATCCTCATTCCTTCGCTGGAACCAGATGATAGACTTTTATCCTATGTACGTCAGTTGCGAGACTACGGTTTTACGAATTTGGTCATTGTAGATGATGGTTCTGGCGAGAAATACCAGCACATTTTCGAAGAATTAGAAGATAATGGATGCATCTTGTTGCGACACGCACAGAATCAGGGGAAAGGTGAGGCGCTAAAGACCGGATTTCGTTACATAACACAGCATTACGGACAGGCTCACTACGTAGTTACTGCGGATTCAGATGGGCAACACGCTGCAGAGGATGTGTATCGGATTGCTCAGGAAGCCAAACGTCGTCCGAATGACTTACTGCTCGGCGTGCGGGATTTCAGTGAGGGCGATATTCCACCTAAATCTTTGTTTGGTAATCGGATGACGTCATTTATTTTTGCGCTGTTATATGGAAAAAAACTGTCGGATACCCAGACGGGACTTCGTGCCTTCGGTACAGAGTTATTGTCATTTATGTTGGATGTACGCGGCAAGCGTTTTGAATATGAACTACAGATGCTGATCTCCTGTATTCAGTCAGGTATTGCCATTCATACGGTACCCATTCAGGTCATCTATGAGAATGGCAATGCGGGTACACATTTCAAAGCCATTCAGGATAGTGCCCGGGTGATGGGGGTGCTGTTCTCGAATTTCTTTCGTTTTATATCCTCGTCGGTTGCCAGCTCTGTCGTTGATTTGGGGATTGCCTGGTTTTTGATCGATTTTTTGCGTCCCCTGATGGGGGATCAGCATTATTTAAGAATTTTGCTCGCGACCGTGATTGCCCGAGTCATTTCAATTGTCGTGAATTATGTTTTGAATCGATATTTTGTGTTTCGGAAGGAAGACAGCAGAGGCAGTTTGTGGCGTTACTTAACGCTATGTGGCTTGGTTATATTGTTGTCGAGTACAGGCGTGTATTTATTCCATACCCTATTCCTCGTGGATGAGAAGTCAGCGAAATTCGTCTGTGATGCCATCCTGTTCCTGCTAAGTTTCCAATTGCAGCGGAGGTGGGTATTTGCAGCAAGGAGGAAGCGGCAGTAGTGCAAAACGAGAAAAGGCAAAACGTTTTTTTCATCATCACGATGATCCTCATGACCATCTATCTGATCTGGCGTATGTTCTTTACGCTGCCATGGGGAGAAGGGGTGCTGAATGTCATCTTTGGCATGTTGCTCATTATGGCGGAGATGGTTACTGTAGGGACGACCTTTGAGTTATTTTTTCAAAAGATGCAAAAGAAACGGGCGCAGCTCGATTTTCCGGTGATCCCGGATGAATATTACCCGCACGTCGATGTATTTATCGCCACACATAACGAACCCGTTGACCTTTTGTATAAAACGGTGAATGCCTGTACGTTTATGGATTACCCGGATAAATCGAAGGTACATATCTACCTGTGCGATGATGGGGCCAGACCTGCGGTAGAAGAGTTGGCGAAGCAGTTCGGCATTGGTTATCTGGGATTCCCTGGCAACAAGGATGCCAAATCCGGCAATCTGAACAATGCCCTGAGCAAGACATCGTCTCCACTCATTGCAACCTTTGATGCTGATATGATTCCGCAGCATACGTTTCTGATGAAAACCGTACCCTACTTCATGCTCTCCACGTTTATCGAAGAAAACGGAGAATGGCGCCTTCGCCGTGAAGAGGAGATCGATCCAACCTTTAAGCTGGGGCTGGTGCAGACCCCGCAAAGCTTTTACAACCCGGATCTGTTCCAATTCAACCTATATGCGGAGCAGGGTATTCCGAACGAGCAGGATTTTTTCTCGCGCGAGGTTAACATTCTGCGCAATGCGTCCAATGCGGTTGCGTATACCGGCAGTAATACAGTGATTGCCCGGCAAGGGATGGTGGATATCGGTGGGTTTCCACTGAACACCATCACGGAGGATTTTGAGACGAGCATCCGTTTACAGCAGGAAGGATATATTACGTATGCCACGCAGGAGGTACAGGCTGCAGGACAGACAACGACCACGATCCCGAGCATGATTAAACAGCGGATACGATGGGCGAGAGGCATCATTCAGAGTTTGCAAAATACGCGTGCACCGATCTCCAGAAAGTTACCTTTCTGGACTAGAGTGACTTATGTGAGCAGTTTTTTATACTGGTGGTCTTTTTTCAATCGGCTGATTTTTATTTTGTCCCCCATTCTGTTTGCTTTATTTGATTTCCAGATCGTAAATACGACCTTTTGGCAGATTCTAATCTTCTGGTTGCCATCGTATTTCTTTTACAGTCTGTCGATGCGTTACCTGTCCAGTAATATACGGAATCAGCGCTGGAGTCAGGTCATTGATACGATCTTCATGCCATATCTGATCTGGCCGGTCATTCTGGAGACGATAGGTATCCGTGAGCGTAAGTTCAAGGTGACGAATAAAAATCGTTCCACCGGACGCGAGTGGATCGCATCAATGAAATATGCACTGCCGCATATTTTCCTGCTGATTCTGTCCATCGCTGCGATTATCAGGTACGTGAACGGCAAGTACGGCATCGCTTTGTTTTTCAGCAGTATTATCATCTTCTGGCTCGTTCACAATATGATTGCTTTGTTCTATGCGCTCTTCTTTATGATCGGGCGGCGAGCATACCGGGAGAATGAACGGATACGGGCACAAGAGGACGTGATCATCCGTTATCCGGACAACACGCTGCGTTACGAGGCCAAGACAGTGGATCTTTCGGAAAATGGCATTGCATTTTATGTACCGTACCCGATTTATCTACCAGAGCAGAAGACCATCTCTCTGGTTGTCCAATCGAGCCGATACGAGGCTAATCTTGATGCAGTAATCGTATATGTAAAAGCAGATGGCGAAGGCTGGCGCTATTCCGCAACGGTTAAACCGCTCAGTGAGACGGATAACCGGCATTACATGCAGCTCATCTATGACCGTAAGCACTCGCTACCGGAGCAGATGAACCTATGGGACACTGCATATGACGACATGCTGCGTAATGTGAAAAAACGGATTGTGCAGCCCAAATCGGATCAGCGGAAGATGCCAAGGCTTTCCCTTCATCTTCCCGTAACGTTTACGAATCATGCGAGCTGCACACTGCTCAGCTTTAATTATCGTTTCTTCTCTGCCACCAATCTGCAAGGGAAGATAGCAGAAGGTGCAGAGGTTACTTTTTACACTGAAAGCAATATTGAAGTGGTCTTGAAACATACGGGAAAAACAACGGCAAACAAACGTGAAGTGCTTCTCTCCGTAGAGAATATCGATGAGATCTTGGGGCGTGGTTTGATTGATCAGTTACTAAGTGATTTGATTCGTCCACAAGCTGAGCGGTTCACCAAAGAGGGTTAGGAGAGATAGACATGCTGTTTTTGCTTCAACTTGTGATGGGCATTTTACTCATAATATCGATGGTCGGTTATATGCAGTTTGTCCGTAAAGTGATGTCCATCCGGTGGGAGTTTATTCCGATATTTGTGTTCTCGGCTATCGCCTGTATCGTTTATTTTGCCGGGTTAGCAGGGCAGCTCTTCCCGGGCAGCATTGTTGTGCTGGTCATAGGCTTACTGCTGTTTAGAGGCAGAGTGATACAGGCTTTGTACCAAAGTAAACGGGGCACATGGTCATTATCATTTTCGTTATTTCAATTAAGTTTTCTCGGCGGGGTTTGCATATTTCTGCTCATTCTGTTCCACACGGAGCTGACTCACTACGATAATTTCTCACATTGGGCGATTGTGGTGAAGGAGATGCTCAGCACCAATGCGTTTCCAACACCGAATTCGGACCTGATTGAGTTTAAAAATTACCCGCTCGGTACGTCGTCGTTTATCTATTACATCTGCCGATTTATGGGACATGCCCAGCCGATTATGTTACTGGCGCAGGGGCTGCTGATCTTTTCATGTTTCTACGCCATGTTTGGCATCGTGTCAGAGAAAAAAAGGTTCCTATTATATGCGTTTCTTGGGTTAGGTTTATCGACCTTGTCCTTCTTCAACCTGACGATTCGCATTACCAACCTGTTGGTAGACTTCCTGCTTCCGATTTATGCACTCGCGATGGTCGCAGCCATATATCAGTATCGTCATGATCTTAAGCGAGCTTGCATCCTTATTCTGCCGCTGGCAGGTCTGCTGACGGTAATCAAAAGCACAGGCATCATTTTTGCTGCCGTGGGTCTGATCTTTCTCGTATACATCTGGCTTACGAATAAACAGCGTGCGAACTGGGAGATTGGACTCGCTGTGGTCGGTACGATAGCAGGGGCATTGCTGCCGTATTTCAGTTGGAGCTGGCGTATGGCAACGGTATTCCAAGGTGTGAATAACAAGTTCGAGGGAGCTGCTGCGGCTTTAAAGTCGGGTAAAACAGCAGAGCAAAAGTGGGAAATTCTCGTGCTCTTCCTGAAATCAAGTGTGGATATTACTTCCAGGCCCGTGCTGGGGATTGTTATTTTTGAAATTGCAGCAATCGCCGCTTCGATTGTGGCCTATGTGGTGCTCAAGAAGAAGTGGAATCTCTGGAAAGCGCTGATTGCCCTGAACGTGGTCGTTGTTCTGTATTATGCCGGAATTCTGGCGCTATACCTGTTCTCCATGCCTGTGGATGAAGCTATCCGGCTGGCTGGGTTCGAGCGTTACGCTTCAAGTATCGTTGTACTCTTTGCCGGTGGACTGGTACTCTGTGCAGCTGTTGACATTGAACGTACGTTCCATTACCGCATTGGTGAGGTTCCTGATTATCAAGCATTCAAGACGGTGCAGACCAAGAGGCAATATCAGCAAGGAATCATCGCCTGTATGGCACTCGCCGCAACGACGCTCTTGTCCGAATATAACGGTATGATCTCGATCACCAGAACGTATGATCAAACTCTTCCCTACGAGGTTCAAAGCGTGACGGGGGACCGCTGGTACACGGGCGGCAAGGAAGATCGTAACAAGTATCTGTTTTACGGCTCTGACCGAGATCAACAGGTGACCAGTTATTACATGCAATACGTGGGTAGATACTTCTTATATGCTCCCAATGTGGACGGTATCGTGCTGTTCTACGAGGATAACATGGACAATCTGCTAAGCGGCTACGACTATCTTGTGGTGATTGAGACAGATCTGAATGCGAAAATGCTACTGAAAAAGCACTACGGCATCGACATGCAAAAAGGGATTTATAAGATCACCCGATCCGGCGATAAAGTTGTGCTGACGTTGCAGTAGCAACAAGAACGAATTAAACAAAAGCTCCACTCCCATGAAACCGGGGCGTGGAGCTTTTTAATATGCAGTGAGCGGAACGACTAGTTAGGTAGCCTTACCCTCGGGTTGAAGCTTTCGCATAAAAGCTTCGATATTATCGATTAGCAGCTTGTTGTTTGGCGAATCGGTCCGGGTAATGATCTCTTTCACCGCATGGACAAATGAGCTTAGGTTGGTCGTGTCAGCATTTTCAAATCGGTTCGGGATGGGCAGGTTATCAGCAGAACGGGCCGCATCCTCACGGTATTCTTTGATCCATGCCTGATTCGTGGAGGCCTGTTTCGCAAAGTTCTGTAGAATGCTGCTCCAGTCTTTGTTGTTTACGATGGCGTCCTGCAACTTATCATAGGTCTGAGGCTGGAATTTACGCATCATGTAATTGAGATCCACGTAATCCTCTGGTGCACCAACCGGCCGTTGTGGTGGTGTATCATACTGAACTTGCTTCGTTTCAGGGTTGATCGTTCTGGTTGTGGAGATTGCTGCAATCTGACGGAACGTATTCATGAACTCGGTGGCCTGATCGCCTTTTATGTAGTTGTCCGCTATGTATTGTGCTTGAGTTAGACCCAGTTCGAGTAAAGCGGATCGATCGTCCTTATCTGTTACATCCGTAATCAGGTTAGATTGAATAATGCCATAGACCGTTTCTTTAACCTCAGAAGAATGGCCCTTGAGCAGGCGTTCCAGTGACTCGTTGATCTGAACGGTGCCGAAGTAAACGGCTGAATGGTTCACGACATCCGAGGAGACAAGCTGTCTGGAAGCGTTACTGATCTCCACGGTATCTATGTCATGAGACAAATCGAACTTCCCCGTAATCATCGTTGGTTGATTTGATGGATTCGCTTGTCCTGTGCGTTGTTGTGAATGAGTGTAGGCATTGAGGTCAAACGGCGTTGTGCTTGAAACCTTCATTCGTAAACACCCCTATTCGTCGAGAATAAATGCTTTAATTTCCATATCAATCCTTTCTCATCTTATTATCGGAACAATATTCCATATTTTTAATAAAAATGGACAAAAAGAGCAACGGACGGCTATCTTTCACCGCTCGTTGCTCTTCTTGATTCAATCAACCGCCATAAATACTGTAGGCGAAGTGATACACAATATCAGTCGTATTCACACTTGGACGACTCGTCACTCTAGCCACCACAGCACAAAGATCATAATAATGGGTGAAGCTTATGGCTCCTGGCAAGTACTGACTGAGGCTACCGGCGGAAGGAGGCAGGGACAACGTTGCCGTGAACTGCCCGCTGCTGTTGGTCATGACTTTGGCACTGCGATAACGGTTGTTGCTGCTTTCGGACCAGGCATCATTTGCCCAAATGACTTCAACCTCCGCATTAGCAACGGCATAGTTATCGGATGTAGCCGCTACCCCTGTCACCGTGAAACTTGATCCCGTGATACGGTAGTAGCGTCCATAGGCGTAAGAAGGGTAATCATTAGGGCCGCCGTTTGAGTTGTAACCCGTAATGACAATTTTGTCTGCACGTAATACAGGCTGCAAATGCAGTGAATAGTTGGTGTCCGAATAAGTGTTGGTGGTATAAACCTTCAAATAATAAGTACCTGTACCTAACGATACGTTACCGTTCGTGGTCGGCATCAAGGCCATTCGATTGTTACTTAAAGCCCCGTACAATTCAGCTTTGTAACCATTCGCCGTTGAAGCCTGGTCCAGCGTGATACGCATCGCATCATAGTTTCTGCTCTCAGGAACGGTGATTTTGTACCAATCCTGATCAATCTCCGAATTTAATGAACGAGTAGCGAGTGTAGAGCCGCCAACAGCAACAGTAAGCGGATAGGCACGTAGCGCGTTCTCGTCTGTCTCGAAGGCATCATATGTCGAGCTTGTGGAGACCGCCAGGATAAACGGCTCATTGATACTGGCACCAACCTTGCCGTAGGCTTCAATTAAGTAGGCTTTGGCGCCGGAAGTGATATTTTTCGTGCCTACATTTTCAGATAAGGTTCTGGACCCGTTCCCGTAATTGTTCAAATATGTCCCGTAGATGGAGTAATCAATAGGATTCGGATTCACTTCTCCGGTGGACATATCGAATTCATAGAGATATAGATCGTAATCAAGCTGCGCAGACGCAGGGTTATCCATCTGTACTTGCAGAATGTGCCCAGGTTGTACGTAGATCGGGTATAAATAGCTGGAGGTGCCTTGCTCCTGGATGTAGCCAGTATATGTAGTGGTCTCAGCTGCGGCTGTTGTGTTATCTGTATCCTCCGATTGCGGAGTAGCCAGTAGACTTTGTTGCTTATGTGTTTTGGAAGTAGCAGAAGTTTCATTCAGGTTAACCGTTTCCTTGAGCTGGTGTTCCTTCAATGGAGTAGAATCCAACTCGGTGGGAGCCTCGGTCAGCTCAGTGATGATCTCAGTGTCTGGCTGTATG
The DNA here is from genome assembly GCF_023714295.1 of Paenibacillus polysaccharolyticus. Lineage (GTDB taxonomy): Bacteria > Bacillota > Bacilli > Paenibacillales > Paenibacillaceae > Paenibacillus > Paenibacillus polysaccharolyticus_A. Next base: position 194,969 of record NZ_JAMAUN010000006.1, on the reverse strand, counting down.
ACCTGTTCCGTAATGCGTGCATCCGGCAGTCCCTTTCCCTCAGTATCATTGTTAGCGGAAGCGCTGAAACTAAAGGCAAGGGTAAGAACTAAATTCATGACGATAAGCATGGAGAGTGTCTTTTTCAAAGTGTAAACTCCTCTCTTCTTATAATTTTTTGCTACAATTCTATAATATACCGAATGTATGTATTTGTTAAGTGATGAATATCATGGTACAGTTGGTCGGTTCATCGACAAACATGGGTTTCTATGATAGGCTGGAAGCATCCCAAGGGCATTCTACTTTTCCAAGTAGAGTGCCTTGCTGTATATTATGGGAGTTTACATTTAATGGTTATAAAATGAGGCCGTGTGGAGGTGGTGATGCTATGTTTCTCTCTTTAGCCCCCGTAGGGGAATGTTGGATGATGGAAAGTGAACGAGTACAGAAAATCATAGAATATAGAGGAGCGAACATAGCATGACTACTCTTATACAAGCGGAAACCCGTATCAAATTAAGGCCGTCCAGATTACAGAATTTGCGCCAATCTGGTCGCCTGCCGGGTATTGTTTTTGGCAAAAACACAGAAAATGAAATGATTCATATCCCGTCGGTACCCTTTCAAAAATGGTTGAACCAAGGTGCGTCCGGATTCATCCAACTGCAATTCGAAGAAAAACCTTCACTTACCGTATTGCTGGAAGATCTGCAGCGTGATCCGGTTACACGAGATTTGATTCACGTCGATTTTCAGCAGGTGCAGAACAATGAAGTGCTACGTACCAAAATCCCGGTCAAGTTCAACGGAACCCCAGAGGATGCGAAGTACGGTGGAGTTATGCAGATTCAGTTAGCTGCTATTGAAGTGGAGGCGCTGCCCCGCCATCTGCCAACCGTGGTCGAGTTCGATATCAGTGCAATGAAGATTGGAGAAACTCTGCATGTCTCAGACGCCGAGTTTGCACCGGAAGTAACGGTCATTTCGGACGGTAATGAGTCACTGCTCTCAGTAATTAAACCTTAATAGGTAAATACTTGCGTAATCGGGGTTATTCTTTAATTACGAGTACATTTTTAAATAGAATGTGCTGTAAATATACAGTTGCACGAATCGAAATAAGCTGTATGGGCTATATGTCCATGCAGCTTATTTTGGTGCGGCCCAAAATAAATTATTTCTCATCCATGGAAGGTAATACAGGAAATAAGATACAATACTATATATATGAAATTCACGAACAAGGTGGTGAATATATGAAGGAATTACATAGTCCGATGAACCGGAAGACCTATTACATATCGATGTTTTTAATGATCCTTCTAATGGCAGCCGGATTAGCCGTATCTACCGCAGAGCTTCAGGGTATGACCATCGGCTATGTCATTCATTTGTTATGTGTTGTGACGATACCTGTATGTCTACTCATTTACCCCCGATATGAAACGTTTGCATTCCGATTGAGTATTATATTGCTCGGGTTTGTCTATTTCTACACGCTAGCATTGATCTATCCTCAGACGTGGACAACTTACATTATGATCTGTTTGCTTCCCGCACTCGCGATCTTGTTCTATGATTTCAAGTTGTTTTATATTTCGCTCAGCTTGAATACCGTGATGCTTGTGATAGTGACGACGTATATCCATAATCAAGATAATGTGTACCAATATATACATATAGATTTGGCTGGCAATCTGATTAATATCATTGCGAGTCAGCTACTTCTATTTCTCATTTTCTATTTAACCTTCGATCGGATCCGAAAGCAGGAACTATATTTCGAACAGGTACAACAATCCGAACGTCTCAAAATGGTTGCACATCTAACGGCAGCGGTTGCGCACGAAATTCGTAATCCGGTAACGGTGGTTCGGGGATTCCTGCAGTTGTATCAACAAAATCCAGCCTTCGATGCTGCCGATCGATCCAAGTTCGCGCTGATGATCGATGAGTTGAATACGGTGGAACAGGTGACCTCCCAATTTTTATCCATTGCCAAACCGAACCGAGAGATATTGGTTGATGAGAAAGTAGATGTGCAAGAGGTTCTTGAGGGGGTAGCTAGTCTATTGGGCTCCTATGCCATGTTGTCCAATAAACATATCGATATCGAGATTGAAGAGGGCTGCACGATCTTCATGAATGCCGTTGAGTTTAAGCAGGTGATCATTAATCTGATCAAGAACGCTCTGGAAGCCTCGGATACGGGAGCCATGGTTCATGTAACAGCAAGACTTGTGAAGCAGAAGGTGGAGATCAAAATTGTGGATCAGGGGTGTGGGATGACGGAGGAGGAGGTTAAAGCTTTGGGTACCCCGTTTTACTCGCTGAAAACGAATGGTACGGGACTTGGGCTAATGATCTGCTTCAACATCGTGGAGAAGGTTAATGGAACGATCAAGTATGTGAGTGAGAAGGGAGTGGGTACGACGGTGATTCTGACGTTTCCGGCAACAGACCGTAGCTAAAGGGCACGGAGAGTGGTAGATAGGAATAAAAAAAAGAAGATTATGAGTATAAGTAGATTTAAAAAGTGAGTTAAGAAAGGCTGCCGAACGGCAGCCTTTTTCCTGTTCTTATTCTTTATTCAACTCTGACCTCAGGAAAACGAAGGATAGCGCTCACCTGCTGCGAACCCTTTGGGCGAGATGTGTTCGATCTCGGCCAATTCTTCCGGTGTGATCGTGACCTGCAATGCACCAAGGTTCTCCTGCAACCGCTCTAGACGTTTCGTACCGGGTATAGGTACGATTTGCTCCCCCTGCGCCAGCAGTCAGGCTAGAGCCAGTTGAGGTGTAGTACAGCCTTTTCGTGCGGCAAGCTGCTCAATCAGCCGAACGACCTCCAGATTTTTATTGAAATTATCTCCTTGGAAACGAGGGAAGAAGCGGCGGTAATCATCCGCGGGCAGATCATCAAACGTCCGAATCTGTCCAGTCAGGAATCCGCGTCCCAAGGGACTATAGGGTACAAAACCGATACCCAGTTCATCCAGCACAGGTAGCACCTCATCCTCCACTTCGCGGCTCCAGAGCGAGTATTCTGTTTCGACCGCCGTGATGGGGTGAATGGCATGTGCCCGCCGGATCTGATCCGCCGTTGCTTCCGAGAGACCAAGGAAGCGGACTTTACCTTCCTGCACAAGTTGAGCCATAGCGCCAACGGTCTCTTCAATAGGGATGTCCGGATCAACACGATGCTGATAGTACAGGTCGATGTAATCGGTGCCCAGTTGAAGCAGGCTGGAATCGATTGATTTTTTGACATACGCCGGGTGTCCGAGTACCTTCATGTTTGGAGATACAATGCCGAATTTGGTCGCCAGAATGGCTTGATCACGACGGCCTTTCAGAGCTCGACCAACCAGCTGCTCGTTACCTCCGAACAGTCCTTGGATACCTCAAGTCCAAGTGAACCTAACTTTCTTTTTACCACTCCATTATTATTAAACTCCATCCGATCATCCCTCTTTTCCGCAAATTAAAGAGTATAGTACCTTCATCGTTATGCTTAAGGCATGATTCCATTCTAATTCGCAGTTACTACCCCAACCACAGCATGCTTATGCTAGTAACGGCAGTACCAGGATGGCATTATTCTGGTTGTCTTGTATAGGACTACGGTGGTAAATGAAGTGTAGATCATACGATTCGTGAAAGAAGAGGGGCAAGCGCTGTTTAAGATTCCTGTTCTTTGAATGGAGAATAGATGCACAGATGCAGATCCGGGTGATCCAGCGTGAATGATAACGAATTAATGTCATATGCGATAGCTTGTTCTTGGTCGGGCAGTTGGTAGTAAACGCGCGTAACCCTCTTTGCCTCTACGTGGTGCAGCTCCCATAACGATGCAAATTCAGAACTTTCTTTGGAAAGATCATCTACAAACTTGGGAAACCACGGATCAAGTGTATATTTATCATAAGAGGTACGGAATATGGCAACGGAGTGTGCCGCCATCTCCTCCCAATTGATAAGTCGAGCGCGCATTTCCGGATCTGTAAATAAGCTAGACATCATGTTCCGTTGTTCTGGAGCACGTGAAGTGTAATCCAATACGTATTTGTCGACAGCTGTGTTCCAGGCAAGCAGCTCGGCACGATCATTTGTGATAAACGCAGGAAACGCCATCTGATTCACAATATCCCGCCAAGGCTGAGTGATCTCCGAGGTAATTGGCGGTGCCATCTCAGGTTCATTACCATTCCATAGGCCGAGCAGATGAGTGTGCTCGTCGGGAGACAACTGGAGTGCCCGACCGATACTCTCGATAACTTCTCGGGAGACGGCTACCTCTCGACCCTGTTCCAGAAACGTATAATAGGTTGCGCTAACCCCTGCCAGTATGGCAACCTCTTCTCGGCGTAACCCAGGTGTCCGGCGTTGACCATGAGTCTTGGCGAGTCCTGCTTGCTCCGGTTGAAGCCGTGCGCGTCGCGATTTCAGATAATCTCCCAACGTTTTGGCACGCATGCTGTTCAAGTCCACAGGTGACAGATGTGCTGGTTGTGATAGGCCGTTTAGTTCAACCATGACGAGATCACCTCCTGAGCTCTTTTTATCCAAAATTGTATTGCTGATGATAACGTAAATAAACGTAAATCGTACGGAACTCTACGCTATCCGAACAGTATATGTTACTCCGTGCCCCAGCTATTATTATATCACTACTGTATCCATAGTTACTGGCTCACAGCGTTTTCTGTGCTTACGGAATAGAGTAAGCATATGGGCTAGAATGTGAGAAAAATAGGAATGCGAGCATGAGGATGTTTATTCAATCTCCATCTCCTTCACCGTCTCGCCTTCCACCAGCTCAGGCTGATAGTAGGTTTGATCGGGAAGGTCTTTCTTTCCCTGCAACTTGCGGATAACCCAATCGGCAGCATCACGACCCATCTGCTCTTGGGGATGCGTGAGCGTGGTGAGTCTTATGTTGGCATTTTTGGCAATATATGAATTGTCCTGACCAATAATGGACAGCTCATCCGGAATCGAAATACCGAGCTGGCGGCAAGCATGCACCACTTCCAGCCCAACTTCATCGTTGTAACAAACAATCGCGGTGAGTGCTTCCCGATTTTCTTGCAGATATGCTGTCACGTTTGCGGATAGATCCGCTTTCGATGCGGTATCAAACGAGAGCACATGTTCGGGATGGAACCTCAGTTTTGCTTCCCCTAGTGCCTTGATATATCCTTTCATCCGGTATTTTCCTTGCAAATCATCCATCTTGGCAATAATCCCGATCTGGGTGTGGCCTTTGGAGATTAACTCCTTCGTGGCGAGATAACTGGACTGTACATCATCCAGACAGAAAAAGGGGACCTCTAACTCCTCATAAAAGGCATTGATCATCGCAAACGGCACATCCTGCTCTTTAAAGGACAGATAGTACGCAATATTCGGGTTGTACAGATTGCTTTTCGTCGGTTCAACAATCAGACCATCCACGCCGTAAGATAGCATCATCTCAAGTGCTTTTTTCTCCTGTGCCACATCATTATTCGTACTGGCGAGCAGTAGCGAGTAGTTGTCCTCGTTCAGACGACGCTCGATACCGCGAATAATGGAAGGGAAAATATAGTCCGAGATATAGGTGGTAATGACCCCGATCGTCTTCTTGGAAGTGTTGCCGCCTGCTCGGGATCGGTACTGATTGCTGACATAGGTGCCCGAACCCTTTTCGCTACGTAAAAATCCTTCGTTAGACAACTCCAAGATGGCCTTACGAACGGTCTGACGGCTCACGTTATAACTCTCCTGCAAGGCCAATTCAGTAGGAATCTGCACGCCGATGCTGTAAGTCCCGGATAGGATATGGCTCTTTATATCATCAATAATCACTTGGTATTTAGGTTTCAATTCGTCCACTTCTTTCGTTGTAACGTCTATATTATATCAATATGGCTCAAGTTGTACGTACATATTCTAGCATGATTCACTTTACTTGCAAGAGAAACCGTACATTTTATTAAATGTTGCGTACAACTGGCTACGATTTTGTCGAATTAAACCTTACATTTCTATAGGGGAAATAAATTAAAATGCGTTGATGCAATTGAATATTTTACAAAAATAGTCCTTTGTGAGTATAACTTCGTTATCTCATTGACAAATGTACGTACAAAAAATATACTAAGGCTGTCAGTACAGGAAAGCGCATTCTTGGAATGCTGAAATAGATTATAGCCACGAACGTAGGTGGTGGATTGCACCTTACGAGGGTGCAGTTGGAATACATGCCATTCCACGGACGTAGATGGCGAGCAGAGAGGGGATATGTGGAAGTGACGAGTCATGTGGATGTGAAAGAAGCTATTGCCAAGGGAGCAACCTCACTTGGGATTGAGCTTGGATCAACGCGCATTAAAGCGGTATTGATTGATGAGCATTTTGAGACGATTGCCTCTGGCAGTTATGAATGGGAGAACCTGCTGAAAGACGGCTATTGGACGTACGATCAGGAGGATATCATCACGGGTTTGCAGACGGCGTACCGTGAGTTGAAGCAGGATGTAGAGCAGAAGTATGGTGTACCGCTGACGACTGTAGGTTCAATCGGCTTCTCTGCCATGATGCACGGATATATCGCGCTGGATCAGGCGGGGGAAATGCTCGTACCGTTCCGTACGTGGCGTAACTCAACGACAGGTGCGGCTGCACGCGAGCTGACAGAACTGTTGCAATTCAACATCCCTGAACGCTGGAGCATTGCCCATCTGTATCAGGCTATTTTGAACGGAGAGCAACATGTGCCTCAGATTGATTACCTGACCACACTGGCGGGTTACATCCACTGGTTGTTGACTGGCAATAAGGCGATTGGGATCGGCGATGCATCGGGTATGTTCCCGATTGACGAGACAACGCATAATTACCATCCGGCAATGATCAATCAGTTTAATGAGCATATTGCTGGCAAAGGTTATCCGTGGAAGGTTGAGGATTTGCTACCTAAAGTGTACCTCGCAGGTGAACATGCAGGTGCATTGACGGAAGCTGGAGCGAAGCTGCTTGATCCGTCAGGAGAACTGGCATCGGGGATTCCGCTCTGTGCACCAGAAGGTGATGCGGGAACAGGTATGGTCGCGACAAACAGTGTGCGCAAACGGACAGGGAACATTTCCGTGGGCACGTCAGTCTTTGCGATGATCGTTCTGGAGAAGGAATTGTCCAGCGTGTATCCCGAGATTGATATGGTGACTACGCCAGATGGCAGTCCGGTCGGCATGGTACATGCTAACAACTGCTCCAGTGATCTGAACGCATGGGTCGGATTGTTCCGCGAGTTCGCTCAGGCGATGGGCATCGAGGCCGATTCAGGCAAGCTGTTCAGCGTGTTGTTTAACAAGGCGCTTGAAGCCGACCCGGATGGGGGCGGATTGCTTAGCTACGGGTACTACTCCGGTGAAAATATTACAGGACTGGAGCATGGACGCCCATTGTTCGTGCGCTCTCCAGAAAGCAAGTTTAACCTGGCGAATTTTATGCGCACCCATCTGTTCAGCGCCTTTGGCGCGCTTAAGCTGGGTATGGACATCCTGACCGAGAAGGAACAGGTGGCGATCGACAGCATTTTGGCACATGGTGGTCTGTTTAAGACACCTGTAGTTGGTCAGCGAATCGTCGCGGCGGCTATGAACGTTCCGGTATCGGTAATGTCTACCGCTGGTGAAGGCGGCGCGTGGGGTATGGCTTTGCTGGCTTCGTACCTGAAGGACAAAGGCGAGCAAGAAACGCTGGATGTTTTCCTGGAGCAAAAAGTGTTCAAGGATGTCGAAGGGGTCGAAGTGGCTCCGGAAGCTGCCGATGTGAAGGGATTTGAAGCATTTATTGAACGCTATCGGAGAGGACTTGCCATTGAGCACGCCGCTGTAGAGCATCTGGTAGAGAACGGAGGAAACTAAACATGTTAGAGCAACTGAAACAAGAGGTATTCGAGGCCAATCTGGAGCTTCCGAAGCACGGACTGGTGAAGTTCACTTGGGGCAATGTGAGCGCGATTGATCGGGAAAGCGGTCTGTTCGTCATTAAACCAAGCGGAGTTGATTATGAAAAAATGAAAGCCAGCGACATGGTTGTCGTTGATCTCGACGGTAACGTGGTGGAAGGGGAGATGAGACCTTCCTCGGACACCGCTACGCATGCGGTTCTATACAAACACTACAAGGAAATTGGTGGCATCGTGCATACGCACTCCACATGGGCAACGATCTGGGCGCAAGCTGGTCTGGATGTGCCTGTCATGGGAACGACTCACGCGGATACGTTCTACGGAGCTGTGCCATGTGCACGTTTCCTGAACCAGGATGAGATTGATCGCGGATACGAAGCGGAGACAGGCCGTGTAATCATTGAAACGTTCGAACAACGCGGATTGGATGTGATGGCGATTCCGGCAGTGCTCCTGCATGGTCACGCACCATTTACATGGGGCAAAGACGCCAAGTCGGCTGTTGTGAACAGCGTTGTGCTGGAGGAAGTGTGCAAAATGAACCTATACGCCCGCCAGCTGAACAACTTTGCCAAAGAACTGCCGCAAGGTATTTTGGATAAGCACTACCTACGCAAACATGGCAAAGACGCATACTACGGCCAGAAATAATCTGGAACTGTAGAGGTTGGGACGCTGCAATCGGAGTGACCCGGTGTAACTACCCTGCCCAACCCGCAGTTGAATAGAACTTTTTTACACCATTAACGGAGAGTGCAGAACCAATCTGAAGAAGCGAAGCTAAAAGCTTTCGGCACGAAAGCTACTTCGGAAGGATATGCTTGGCATTTATCATCGGATTTCCCCCTTGAGAAGGGAAAGAAAAGAAATCCGAGGATAACCAGCGATCGGAAGGTGGTACTGCAATCGGAGTGACCGGTGTAACTACACTGCCCGACCCGCAGTTGAATAGAACTTTTTTACACCATTAACGGAGCAGACAGAAGAAAGCTGTAGAAGCGAAGCGTTCACCTTTATCACCGGATTTCCCCTTATATATGAGGGGTTCAAAGAAATCTGGGGATAACAGTGATCGGAAGATTATTCTGTCTGCGCAGTGTCCTGGTGTAACTACACTGCCCAACCCGAAGTTGAATAACCTTTTTACACCATTAACGGAGAGTGCAGAACCAATCTGAAGAAGCGAAGCGCTCGCGTTTATCATCGGATTTCCCCCTTAAGAGGGGAATGGAAAGAAATCCGAGGATAACCAGCGATCGAAAGATGGTACTGCAATCGCAGTGACCCGGTGTAACCCAATTTATCCAACTATAAATTAATGAAATGAGGATGATTCCATGTCAGCAACAGCAGCAAAAGAGTTTTGGTTCGTTGTCGGTTCACAACATTTGTACGGTGAAGAAGCACTCGGTGAAGTTAAAGCAAACGCACAGAAAATTACAGATGCCCTTAACGCTAGCGGCGTACTCCCTTATCCACTCGTATTGCAAGATCTGGCTGTAACCGCAGACAAAATCACCAGCATCATGAAAGAAGTGAACTACCGCGACGAAGTAGCGGGTGTCATCACTTGGATGCATACTTTCTCTCCAGCAAAAATGTGGATTCGCGGTACGAAATTGCTGCAAAAGCCATTACTTCACCTCGCAACGCAATATAACGAGAGCATTCCATGGGCAACCATCGACATGGACTTCATGAACCTGAACCAAGCAGCACACGGTGACCGTGAATATGGCTTCATTAATGCCCGTCTGAGAAAACAAAATAAAATTGTTGTGGGTTACTGGGAGCGTCCGGAAGTGCAACAGCAGGTTGCAGACTGGATGGACGTAGCGGTGGCATACAACGAGAGCTTTAACATCAAAGTTGCCCGTTTCGGCGATAACATGCGTAACGTAGGGGTAACAGAAGGGGATAAAGTCGAAGCTCAAATCCAGTTTGGCTGGACAGTAGACTACTACGGCATTGGTGACCTCGTCGAGTACGTAAACGCTGTAACCGAGCAAGAGATCGATGAGTTGATCACACAATATGCGGACCTGTATGAATTCGATTATGGCAAGAACAGCAAAGAAGCATGGGAAGCTAGTGTACGTGTGCAAGCAAGCTATGAAATTGCGATCAAAAAGTTCCTGGATAACGGCGGTTACACAGCCTTCACAACGAACTTCGAAGACCTGCACGGCATGAAGCAGCTTCCGGGTCTGGCCGTACAACGCCTGATGGCTCAAGGCTACGGATTTGCGGGTGAAGGGGATTGGAAAACAGCCGCACTGGATCGTTTGCTCAAAATTATGGCTCACAACGAAAACACGGGCTTCATGGAAGATTACACGTATGAAATGGCATCTGGTCAAGAAGCCATTCTGCAATCTCACATGCTTGAAGTTGACCCGACACTTGCTAGCACAAAACCAAGAATCATCGTATCTCCACTTGGAATTGGCGATCGTGAAGACCCGGCTCGTCTCGTATTTGACGGCAAAGCTGGCGAAGGGGTCGTGGTATCCATGGCAGACTTCGGTACGCACTATAAATTGCTGATCAACGAAGTTTCTGCCTTCGAACCAACGGTTCCTGCGCCAAATCTGCCAGTCGCTCGTGTGTTGTGGACGGTAAAACCGAACTTCCAGGACGGCGTTAAAGCTTGGATTGAGAACGGTGGCGGACACCATACGGTGGTATCCCTGAACCTGACGACAGATCAGATCGTCACGTATGCGAAGCTGGTGAACCTGGAGTACGTGATTATTAAATAGTCATACTGACAAACATGGAATTATGAGATTATAAAGTGTATATATCGTTTTAGAATCATCACTAAGGTCTTTAATCCACGCCTTGATTCCAATTCCAAAGGATGAATCTCAGTTGTAATCCGATTATGCCTGAAGTATGATCAGAGTATCAGAGATCAAATTCATAAGCGTATTCAACGTTAAAGCGAGCATCTGCTTGCCGTATAAAAGTGTAATTACAGAGGCCGAGAACCTATCTCGGCTCTTTGTTTTATTTTTCGATACATCACATCGATTCCTAAGGAGGTTATTCCAAGATGACACATACATACGACAGTCTTATCGCGCAGCTAGAGGAATTAGGCATAGATCGTCACGGCACCTTGTTGATGCATTCTTCGATGAAGAGTATGGGAGAGGTGGAAGGCGGAGCAGATACCGTACTGGATGCGCTGAGTGAGTATATGAAGGATGGGTTGCTCGTTTTGCCTACGCATACGTGGTCTACCATTAACAAAAGTAATCCATTGTTCCACGTGGAAACGTCTTCCTGTTGTGTGGGCATTCTGCCGGAGTTGTTCCGTAAACGTCCTAACGTTGTCCGTTCCTGGCATCCTACACACTCTGTAGCTGCATTAGGGAAGGACGCACAGGCATTTATACAGGACGATCATCTCTTCGATACGCCATGTGCACGAGGTTCTGCATGGGGCAAGCTACTTGATCGCAAAGCAACAATCCTGCTGGTGGGGGTGGACTTGAAGCGGAACACGTTTATTCATGGAATCGAGGAGTGGGTGGACATTCCGGGCAGAATGACGAATGAACATGAGATGCTGTATACTGTTTTGCCAGATGGAACTAAAATTTCCGTGCCTTCACGCAGACATTGCGGCTTATCCTGGTCAGAGCACTTCTGGAAGGTGGATGAGGTACTGGTTCAAGCAGGCGCGATGCACAAAGGGAGTTTTGGAGATGCCGTTGCAAGTGTCTGTGATGCTGAGAGAACAACCGAGGTGCTTACGGAGATGTTGAAGGAAAACCCGGATTTGTTCTCGGACAATGAGCCGTTGGCAGATGTGAAGTAAGTGGACTTGAAGCGTTGATATCAGGTACGAAAAGGGAGTCTGATTTTTATGGGAAGCAAACAGTTTTCTAACGAATTTCATGGAAATAACGGATTAACTGAGGCAAGACACGAGCTTCAACTTCGTTTAATCGTTGCGGAGAAACAGATTTCTGCTAAAGAACCTTTGATGGATCATGAGCTAGTCATGAATAGATTGAAAAGAAAAATAGAAATAGCACGGACGTAGGAGAGTTACCAGTAGTGAAGCTTTTTTTTTTCAATAAAATAGATTACGTATTCCGTTACGGGCTGGATAACGCTCAGTTGCAAGCTGGGCGTTTTTTTTGACGTGGAGTCTTCAAATAAAACGTTCACAAAAGTGCAAAAAATGAATGCGATTTCAATCAGAGGTTGGGCTGACTTCCAGTGAATGGGCTACTCAGCGTATCAGGGGTGTGGTACGATATGGGTAATTTAACCAGTGCGTAATAGGAGTTTTGAAGAAGTGCAAAATCTGAAGTACACATCCCATATAAGTGCTTTTAGAAATATCATAAATAACAAAATGACAGAAGTAGAATAGTACTAAAATTCAAAAGTATATCAACTTATCAGAATTTCCCTGATAACTATGGAACAGTGTCACTTCCAAGAAGGAGAAGATTTGTGAACCCATTAGTGTGGTATGATCTTTCGTTATTCGTGCTATTGTTTGGTGTGGGCGTGTATGTGTTTGCTACCGTTAGAATTACCAATTTACATAAGGTATATTTTTTGTTTCACGGTTTGATGATGATGTGGCCGTTCTGTCAATTTGCGAGTACGCTCACCGATGATCCGGGCCTGCAGTTGTTCTATGTTTTGCTGTCTTTTGTGGCGGTATCCCTGCTAGGGAGCGGGTGGCTGCTGCTGACGTTATTTATTACCGGTTATGCGGAACGATTAAGCCAAAGGCGGCTGGTGCTGCTGTTTGTGCCCGCTGTGATCGGAGCAATTGGGGTCGTGGCGAACCCTTGGCATGATTTTGTAATCCCCCTGGAGGGCGGTTATATCGAGCGTGCCTATGGCCCATGGTTCTGGGTGGTCATGTTCATTTTGGTGAGCTATTTCGTGACTTCCCTCGTCATTATGTTTCGGGCCGTATTCTCGTCCAAGACTCCCGCGATGATTCAAAAGCAGGTCAAAATCACCCTTTGGGGTATTTTTGTGCTGGCCATGTTCGCGACGCTGGATGCGGTCCTCAATGTGCTACTGAGCCGCTGGTTGCCAATTATTCCGGGTCTAACCTCGCTGGGTATTTTCCTGTCCGACCTGTTCTTCGTGTATGTGATTAAAAGGTATAACGTGTTCAATCTGGTCTCCATCGCCCATGAGGACGTCATTAATACGATCCCGTATGGCATTCTGGTGCTGGATGAGAACGAAGTGATTGTGGAGGTGAACAAGGCCTCTCGTTTTTTCATAGAACAACATGTAGGGGATGTCTGGGACATGGAGGCATTTCTCGCCGGGGTGTCTGTGGAGGGGAATAGTCGGAAGTTCCTGAACAAGTATCGTTTGAAAAAAATGGAGCTTTGCCAGATCGAAGTGATCGTAGAGAAAGACGGCCAGCTCTGCCACTATATTCTGCAATCTTCTCCGATTGTAGACTCCGCTCTTGCACCGCTAGGGCATCTGCTGACGTTCCAAGATGTCTCGCAGGAGCGCTTCTATGCGAAAACGATGAACCAGCAGTACAAGACGCTACAAGAGCGCAATGAGGCACTGGATCTGATCCGGCAGGAGTTGTCCGATGCCAACCGCAAGCTGGAAGAGCTGGTGCTGACGGACAGTCTGACGCAGTGCTATAATCGCCGTTACCTGACGCAACATCTGAATCATGAAGTACTCACGAACCTTCAATATAAAATGCCTTTCTCCCTCATGTTGCTCGATATTGACCACTTCAAAGCCATTAATGACCACTATGGTCATGTTGTTGGGGATGAAGTATTGGTGCGCACAGCGGAGGCACTCCGGCAATCGGTGCGAAGTACTGATATTCTGACCCGCTATGGCGGAGAGGAATTCATGATCTACCTGCCGCATACCGAGCATGATCTAGCGATTGATATGGCGGAGCGTGTAAGACAGACCGTGGAATCCAACCGGATTGCATTGAATTATGGGATGGGAGAAATAGCAATTACCATTAGCGTCGGGATTCTATCGATAGATGATTTTACGTATGAGGATGAAGACGTGCCGGAAGATGGCGAGCGCTATTTAATTCAGCTATTTGATGCAGTGGACAAGGCGCTGTATCAGGCGAAGCAAAAGGGCCGGAACCGGGTGGAGTATGGGGTGTTGGTGCGGGATGTGGTGTGAGGGAACAGGGGAATATTTACAGATACTATTAGGACAGGAGCTTGAGATAATACTTCATGTAATGTGAAAATTTAAAAATCATAAACTATATTGACTATATAGTAATAAATGATCCTAGATATAGCACTAATGAATTTTACATCCTATAATTGTAGATGAGTATCAATTGACTTTATATAGACGAAAATTTCAAGAAAAGGGGGTTGGAAATTTTGGCAACAGCAAATCAGATCAAGATGTTAATTGAAGCACATGTCTCAAAGAATGATGATAGATTCAGAACTATAGTTCTTCAATTAGCTGCCCATGAGGCAAAATTAGGCCATACTTCATTTGCAAGAGAAATCAGGAATATCTTAAATTCTAAGTCAGATAACGATAAAAATTTGATTCAATTTAATAAAGATGTCAGTGAGTTAATTGATATAACAATTAGTTACGGAAAATTAAGTGAGCTTATTGTTACAAATGAGTTGAAAGAAAGAATTAATCGTGTACTAAACGAGTATAGAAAAAGAGATAAATTAAAGAAATTTGGCTTGAATAATAGAAGGAAAATACTATTAGAGGGTCAGCCAGGAACGGGTAAAACACTTACTGCCTCTATAGTTGCTTGTGAGTTAGGACTTCCGTTATGTACTATAAAAATGGACAAGTTAATGACCAAGTATATGGGAGAGACAGGTTCTAAACTAAGGATAGTGTTTGATGCTATCAGAGAAAATCAAGCTGTTTATTTATTTGATGAATTTGATGCGATAGGAACAGATAGAAGTAAAGATAATGATGTCGGAGAAGTTAGACGGATTTTAAATCTATTTTTACAATTTATAGAACAAGATAGCTCGGAAAGCTTAATTATTGCAGCAACTAATAACCGCCAGCTTCTAGACCCCGCATTATTTAGAAGATTTGATGATGTATTAAATTACACGCTTCCTAATGAAAACCAAATACCAGATCTGATCCTCAATAGGCTTGGACAATTTACACCTAACGATGCAGATATGGATAGCATTTTAACGCTTAGTAAATCTTTAAGTCATGCAGATTTAACAAAGGCTTGTGATGATGCTATTAAAGAAGCCATCATGTCAGATAGAAAGATAGTAGATATCGAGCAACTTAAGAAGATGATAAAAGAGAAAATTAGATAAATAGGAGGAAAGAGATATGGCTGATCAATTTTTCTCGCATTTCTTTCTTAACACAGCAGAAGCACACAATTACAAAGGAAAAGGGCAAGGGGGCTCGAAATTTCCTCAAAGAAATAGACTTACACATAGTAGAAAATTACAAAAACAATTTGAAAGCTTATGGGTTAATACTAATGAATCAGTAAGTTCAGTTGCTACTTTCTCAAAAGATGGAGTATATGCTGAATTTAAAAATTTACCAGGCTATGACATAAAATTTGAAAGTCTCGAAAGTAGAAAAGACGGTATTAGATTATTAAATATAAGGGAACAAAAGGTGGGAGAAAAAGTCGAAAGATTAGCAACAGTTTTTATTCCAAAAGATAAACGGAATATATTTCTGAACAAACTACAAAAATATATGACTGAAGATACTAGCGCTGGAAAGCCAAAAAACGCGGCATTAATTGATGGGATAGAAAACATAAACGAGGCGTTCTTAGAGTCATTCTGGGGAGTAAGTGAAAAGAAATGGATACCTCAAGATGAGAGCGTATGGTGTGAAGTTTGGCTCAGTAGTAATAGTGAAGAAATTTATGAGGAATTTCTACTTTTAGCTAGAGATATTCTTAGATTAGAAATAAAGGATAATTACATCAACTTTCCCGAGCGCAGGGTACTTATGGTTAGAGCAAATAGGAAGAATTTACATGATTTGATAAAGGGTAACGGTAACATTGCTGAGATGAGAAGAGCGTCAGAAGCAGTTTCCTTTTTTGTGGATTTAGAAAACAAAGATCAGGTTGAATGGTCATCTGATCTTATTGAGCGCTTAAATGTAAGCGACGATACTAATATATGTGTAAGTATTATTGATACGGGAGTAAATAACGGACATATGCTACTTAGTCCATTATTAAGTGATGATGATTGTTACACATATAACACGAAATGGTCAGTATCAGACATAGCAGGACATGGTACAATGATGAGTGGTGTAGTTGCGTATGGAGATCTAAAAGAGGCTTTGTCAAGTTCAGACGATATAGAAATATCTCATAGAATTGAATCTTTAAAAATTATTCCTGATAATGGTCATAACCCACCTGAGTTATATGGGGACATTACTAAACAAATAATAAGTAACGCAATAATTAATTATCCCGAAAGACAGAGAATAATTTGTATGGCTGTGACAGCTCCACACTATCAGACGGATGATGGTAGACCATCATCATGGTCTGCCTCATTAGACGAATTAACATTTGGTAACCTTGATGAAATACATAAAATGTTTATAGTCTCTGCAGGGAATAACGAGATAAATAAAAAGGAAGACTACCCTGATAGTAACTATACTAGCGTAGTACAGAATCCGGGGCAATCGTGGAATTCATTGACTGTTGGTGCATACACTGACTTACATGAACCTTATGAGAATTATGTACCTTTAGCTCCTAAAGGTGGATTATCACCCAACAGTACGACCTCCTTTAGTTGGGATAAGAATAAATGGCCTATTAAACCAGAGATTGTGTTAGAAGGTGGGAACTTAGTAGTAGACTCATTTGGTGCTTGGACAGATAACAACCATAGTCTATTGACAACATCTCATAGACTCCAAAGTGAACAGTTTACTATGTTTAACGCTACAAGTGCAGCGACAGCTAAAGCATCGTGGATGGCTGCACAAATACTGTCTAAATATCCACAAGCTTGGCCGGAGACTGTAAGAGGATTATTAGTTCACTCTGCTAAATGGACAGATGAGTTGAAGAGACAATTTTTACTTGGAGATGCAAAGAAACATTATCATGATTTGGCTAGAATGTGTGGCTATGGGGTCCCAGATCTTGACCAAGCATTGTTTTGTTTAAAGAACAATGTAAGTATGGTATTGCAATCTAAACTAAAGCCCTTTAAGAAGCATAAATCTTCAATTGCTTTAAATGAAATGCATTTACACAAGCTTCCATGGCCTAAAGAGGTTCTCCTTTCTCTGGGAGAATTAGATGTAAAGTTAAAAATAACTTTATCTTATTTTATTGAGCCTAGCCCTGGTGAAGTAGGATGGAAGAGTAGGTATGCTTATGCATCTTATGGGCTAAGGTTTGATATGAATGGATCAGCTACAGAATCACAATTTATAAAACGCATAAACGAAGCAGCTAGAGAAGAGGAAGATGGGAATGCTCAATCAAGTAATATAGATTGGACATTAGGGCCAAATACTCGAAATAAAGGTTCCATTCATAGTGATATATGGGAAACAACTGCTTCGGAGTTGGCGACCAGCAATATGATTGGGATTTATCCGATTAGCGGATGGTGGAGTAAAAGACCTTGGTTGAATAGTTGGGATAGAGAGGTTAGATATACTCTGATAGTAACACTATCAACTCCTTCATCAGATGTTGATCTGTACACTCCTATTGAGTTAGCTACCAAGCTTAACAGCCAAGTGTTAGTTGATAATATTTAGATTTCTTCACGTAAAATGGTTGAAAATACATTTTAAATGAAATAAAATAAAATAGCCTTCAGCATTAGAGCTTTAGGGAAGTGGATGAGTTGTTGTCAAGATATTCAGAGTCAAATCTGTATACTTGCCACATAATTGATAGGATTGCAATAACTACAGTTATCATATCCGAATCATCTCCAGTCCACATTGCTATTATCTTAATTATAGTATAAGTGTTTAATGAAACGCAGCCTTGGGAAAGGGTTAAAGCTTTAAGGGTCTAACAGCTGCAGTGAAATGGCCCTTAAAGCTCACTCAAAAAATGAAAAATTTAAAATTTGTAACGAAACCGTTTCCGCATTTTGACAAGCCGATATCAGTATCAAAGACTGTGAATAGTAACCTCAGGAATCCCTCTTATATTGCCTCTCATAGTTTTTATCCGTTCATACACTACACATTAGTAACAAGGAAATATCACAAAAGCAAACTTAACTTAAGACCCAAAAACAGAGAGATATTTTATGCTGCACACATGGATGGATACATATTTAAGTATTATGGAGAACTGTTGAACAATATATATAATAATTATTGTGAAAAGGAAGGTTTTAGTGAAGTTTCTTTAGCCTATAGAAATAATAAAAATGGAAAAAATAATATACACTTCGCAGCCGAAGTAATACAATTTATAACTAATCAAAAAAAGGCTTTTATATTTGTGTCTGATTTTTCAAGTTACTTTGATAATTTGGATCATGCTTTACTTAAAGAGCGTTTGATTAGTGTGATTGGAAGAGGGGAGGAACTGTCCACTGATTGGTGGAATGTTTATAAACACGTCACGCGGTATAGTTGGGTCGAGAAGCATGATATAGAAAGAGATCTAGATAAAGCGGATCGAAGAAAAGGATCAAAAGAGCGATATTATACACCACAAGAGTTCAGGGGATTTAGAAAAAGAGTGAAAATATATAAGAATAAAACAAAAAAAGGAATACCGCAAGGGACTGCTATAAGTGCAATTTTAGCTAATGTTTATGCGTATGACATTGATAAAAGATTGAAGGAGTATGCATCAACAAGAGAAGGGATATATAGAAGGTACAGCGATGATATAATTATTGTCATTCCAATTGATGAAAATTCCACTGATAAAAATGAAGAACATGAGAACTATATAAAAAAAGTTGTAGAAGACAATAAGATTGAAATGGGTGTGAATAAAACTTCGTGTATGTATTATTATAATAATACAATTTATCGAAAATTGGATGGGACAGAAAGTGGGTTTTTAGATTACCTCGGTTTTGCTTTCGATGGGATTAATGTAACTCTGAGAGAGAAAAGTTTATATAAATACTACCATAGAGCATATCGGAAAGTTGAAATAATAAATAAAGAGAGTATAAAAAGAGGGAAAAAAGTAGGTAGAAAGAAACTTTACTCTTTATATACTCATTTAGGGAGAAATTATAAAGGTTACGGTAATTTTATTTCTTATGCTAAAAGAGCTCATTCTGAGTTTGAGAAGAATAATAATGTCAATAGCCTGATTTATAAGCAAATAAAGCGCCATTGGAACAAAATTCAGAAACGATTAATCAAGGTTTAATTAACTTAAATGGGCACCTTACTAGGTGTCCTATTTCATTTATAGAAAAGCATCTTTTATCTCATTTAGTATCTTTCTCAATGCGGTATGCTGCTGAATATTGAGTTGACTAAGTATAATACCATATTCATCAACTGCTTCACGTTTTGATTGAACAAAATCACTCGTATGAGTAGTTGAAATTGGATCATATAATAAGTCATGTGCCGAAGTATCCAGACCTTTAAGAATTTTCTCTAGTGTATCAATTGAAAAGTTCCTCTCTCCACGCTCTACAGATCCAATGTAAGCATCGTCTAAACCTGAAAGCTCGGCAAGTTGCTGCTGTGTTAAACCCTTCGCTTTCCGTATTTCCCTAATCCGTTCTCCAACCGAATTGCGTAATTTTGTCATAATAACCACCTCTCCTACAGGTTAGGAGAGTATCGATGTATTTAGCAGAGACTTAAAGGCGGTAAAATCTATTGAAAAAACTGCGATTAAGTACTATATTTGATTTATTGTACTACTTCTTTGGAGTTTCTGAAAGTGAATAAATGAAAGGCTACACTGTAAAGCATAGATAGCTTTGTTTCATTATCTCTAATATTCATATTATAAGGAGGCTTCCTTTTTTGCGATCATCGATCCTGAAATCCCTCAAACCGGACATTATCGTTGAGATGCTGGATATGGCTGTGGCTTTTGAAAATTGGAGCAAGGTGCTGGAGACGGCGGACGTGTTGTACCAGTGCGCGAAGTGTATATATGAAGAACGGATGGAGTGTCAACAGGAAGGTGGGTCTAAACTTCATATTCATACGGAACGTCCATTGGTTTATTACATGGGATTGAGCCATATGATGCGAGGTATGGCTTATCAGAAGCTGGGGCAGATCGATCAGGCGAGAGAGTGTATCCGGCAGTATGCAACATTGGGGTGTATGGAAGGATTGGATGAGGCAGAGCTACAAGTTGTGCAGGAGTTCAAACGGAAAGCCGAAATCCATCGTTATGCACTAGAGATTGAAGCGGGGCAGGTTGAGCTTCTGGAAGGGTACGTGAACCTTTTGCTGGAGTATCCGGAGGAACGTTTGTCAGGGTTGAAGGTGGTCACAGAGGCCGCGGTGCGGCATGGGTGGCGGATTGATTTTATCATACAGATGATTGAGGAGAAGGTTGATGGGTCAGGAGTGGGAATGGATTCATTAAACAACGATGATATGTACCATTATTGTTATCAAAGGGCTTTATATGAACAGTGGATAGGAAGGCCACAGGAGGCGGTGGACTTTATTTTGAAGGCGATGTGTGTAGCGGACAGACTGGGGATGGAGAGGCATATTATCAAGTGTATAGCGGTATTGGAGTCGTTGCGAGAAATGGCGACGGAGGAGCAGATTGAGCAGTATCGGGTGTTTTTGGCGCGGATAAAGTAGGGAGCGTTATTGGGTTTACTGAAAATGGTAGGATGTGCTTGGATGTGGGTATATGCATATAGGACTATAGCACCGATGAGTGGTGTGTCACATGTCGGGTTATAGGTAAATTCAGGATGTTAGCCGGATAGTTTTACATATGATACTTCTGCTAACATAGGATAATCCTATTTCAAATGAGCGGAGAAAGCGTATGAGTACAATCAAAGTGACCCCTGAACAATTACATCACGTATCGAATCAGGTGGATCAGGCGAGACAACAGTTGGAGCATATCCAGGATAACCTTTCAAGGCAGATCATGTTTCTTCAGGCCGTATGGCTGGGTGTGACGCAGGAGCGTTTTTATGGTGATTTTGCAAGATCACGTACCGTATTACAGAAAGCACTGGAGAGCATGTTGTATACTTCAAAAGAGTTAAAGGATATTGCTACGAGGTTTGAGCAGGCAGATTCGGAGAAGGGCAGTCTAGGTAGTGTTATTGGTGCCGTGGGTGCGGTAGCCATGATGAGGAGCTCGGGAAGTGATGCGGGTTCGGAGGATAAAGGCTACCGGATGGCGCAAGTCAACGTGTTTGGGAAACTGGTACAGATGCCTGTGAATGAGGATGGTGTTACTGATCAGGCGGCCTTGCAGGCGTATCAAAAGGATCAGGGACATTTGGACTTTAATCGGATGCAAGCCGTAGGGACTGAGGAACCTGGGGAAGATATTTTTGCTTTGCAGATTAAAGCCTTTGAAAATCGAATTCATCCTTTCACAGGCGAACCAGTGAACGATCGATATGCACAAATGATGGTGACTTCTCTGAAGTTCAGTCAGGTTTTAATGGCTTTTCAGATGGTTCGCGGAAGTATGCCGGGGCGCAAAGGGCCGTTTCGCTTGCCTGCCTCTCATCCGGCGGTAGTGAAGATGAAGAAGAATTTAGAGGATCATAAGGCGAGAGCGAATAAAAGATTAGATGAAAGTAAAAACAATGCTAGTATGCCTAATAAAAAATTCTCTGATATGGATGAAAATGAACAACTAGCAATATCAAAACAATATGCTAAGATTGCTCCCATTGACATCCCTGACGGTGCAACAATGAAGGCCAAATCCATGAATGATGGATACGAACAGATAACTTACAAATGGAATGATGGAACATATAAATATGAGGTGAGATGGCATACAAGAACATCGGGTGCACCTGTTGATCAAGGGAATACGTGGGTAATCCAAAGGACAATTCCGGGTAATGGTGGAAATAAACCTCAATCTTTCTATAAGATTGGAGCAGACGAGTGGGTTGAGGGTTACAAATGGTATGATGCCATAGCTGCAAGGAAAGCAGGTAATCCGACACCTGAGCAAGTCAGAATCTTAGATCAAGGACATTGGAAGGAGTAATATTATGAACGAAAGAATTAATGACACCTATTATATTGGATATGAGGGACAACCGGAAATTTCATTTTTCTTTGAGAGTCCTATTGAAAAGCATATTCTTAAAATGTGGATTGGATATTTTGAGACGCTACTTGATCTTATGACTCAGTACGCCCCTTCTGATGAATATATATTACATGAATACTGTGCTCATGAAGGGTGGTACGATGGGAGTCCTTGGGAAATACAAAACATTGGTGCGGCTATTCGTTTATTCGAGTCTTTTGATCTTAATAAAGCCAGTGGTGAGCAACTAGAACAAGTAAAAAACATCGTTCCTGACATTCCAGGAGTAGCGCATCAGATAACGGCTTTTCTTGAAAAGGCTATAACAAACGGATGCAAAGTGTATATTGAATACGATTGAGTGGGACCGGAGTGTGCTCAAAATATGTTCACGATTTCATTTAAAGCCATAGATGATTTGGACTCGTTGGAGCAAATGTCCGCAGAGCAGTTTGATCAGGCCAAACAAGATATAGATGGAATGATGGAATTGGATTTCAACGGAAGTACGTATGGTATGTTTTTTGATGATTGCCCATTCGGTAATGAGAGACTCATCAGATGGTTTGTTGACTTATTGACGGTGGCTCAGATGTTGAGAGTGAATCCATACGTTGCTTATCGAATTCCTGATAGTGCTAATCTATGGTTGGAGTTTAAAGCACTTGGAGAAGAACTGCTAGTTAGCTTAGTGGAAGATACGGATCGTGAAGTAGTTATGGACTTATTTATTACTGAACCGCTTGAGGAATTCAAGTACTCAACATGGAGTGGGGTTTCTATAAATTTGGAGTCCTTCGTAGAGGAAATCATACGTAATACACATCTGTTTCTGGATTTCATCTCTGAACTCAACGCTAAACTACTGAAAAGTGAGAATGTTGCAAGAATGAATGCGAAGTTGTCTGATTTAGAGCAGGAGCCCTCAACTTAAAATGGAAGGGCAGGTCTATCTACATGCACCAAGAAGTTAGGGAGATCATACGAAAAAGAGCGGTTCTTCATATGAATGATCCCGTTATTGAGAAGTATAGAGAGGAACTAATTCATGTCTTAAGCCAAAATGAAAAAGATACCATCGATTTTCTAAAAAAGTGTAGTAAAGAGGAAGCTCTTTGGGTCAGTGAGGTATTCGAAGAGATAGCTTATCATCTTCAAAGTGTTGAATATATTAACACGCTCAAGGATATTAACAAAAAATACCCCGAATTAAAATTGACTAATGTTATTAACACAGCTGTTTCTTACATGGATTAGAGGACGAGGGACGGATGAGAAACGATATGTATATCAGATTCGAACTTCATACAAAATGGGTTGATACTAGCGGTCAGGAAGGTGAGCAACTTCGATTGCAAGATGTTGATTTTCGTAGATTTGATATCTCTGATATTTGTTTAGAACAGTCATTTATAGCTAGTTGTACGTTTGAGGGTCTGAGTCTTAACAATATAGATTTTCATGCCTCTGTTTTAAGTTCGTCATTATATAAAAATAGCAACTTTACTCATTGTGATTTTTACAAATCAGACTTGTCATATGCAGAATTCTCCAACTCCAACGTGGATAAAGTTCGATTTTCAAGAGGCGATCTATGGGAAACACGATTTGATAATGCAACAATTAAAAACTGTAATTTCTCAGCCTGCAACCTCTCTTTAACTGATTTTAGCCATGCCTCATTAACAGATGTAGACTTGAGTGAGGCAAGGTTTGAAGGGGTTTTGTTTGATGGAGTAACGTTAAGAAACATCAAAGGAATAGAAGAGGCCAATTTTCACAGCATTCATATTGGTTCAGCCGATAAACCTCTAATTCTCAAAGGGCAGGAAGCAAGGGATTGGCTCCGCATGAAGGCTGAAGAAAGCATGTAGAATCGGAAGAAATCCATCACCTGTGTATCTTTTTAATTTGGAGTGATCCATTTGATAAAATATATGAATTTCGATTCCTTCAGAGGATATTTACTTAAGACACTAGATGAGTTGTCTACTTATCATAAGGTGGAACTGGGGAATCACAGCACGTTTATCATTACTCCTGTAGAAGAGAGGGGGAAGACGCTGAACTCTACAGATGAATACATTCACCGTGGAATGCTGAACTCCGATAATTTAGAAGGTCGTTTTTTTGATGTCGATTCGGTTATTAAAATGTTAGGTTGCAGACTTCCGCTGTGCCCCATGTGGGTAAAAGTTTCGCTTCGAGATCCAGGGGATGAAGCACTTATCATAGAATTGCAGACAAGCTTGAGATTCCGCAAGCCCAGTTTATTGCAAAATCAAGAAACAGGACATCCACCGTTTATAGCAGTCTTCCCCTCTCAAAATGAATAAATTTAGATGGATGCCCAGACGTTTTACCAAGAGCTAAAAGTGAATGACATCATAATTGGATGGGGTAATCAGAAGTATGTACAAACAACTTGATCATCTTTTATCCGCCGAGACAACAGTTGATTCCTGGTACGATGACGGCTGTGTTATAGCCACAGAAATTCTTGAAGGTTTTAATCCAGATGATTGGCATATTTTATCTAGAGAAGCATGGAGCAAACCCCTCAACTGGCAGAAAAAGCTTGCATACTGCTTGGACAGTACTCGAGAGATGCATGAATTTGAATTGTTGCTGTCTCTAATGACTATTGAGGATAGAGAGTTATTTGTAATATGTATAGATACACTACGGAGCTATACATCCCCTGAGCATAAACAAAGATTAATGCATGAGCCTCTGTTACTAGAGCGTGTGGCTGCTGCACTGTCTGGGGCAGGCATTGCGGAACGAAGGGTACTGGAGGATTTTCTTAGAGGCTTAATAATCTGACCAGATTCGGAGGGGTGCACCTGAGTAAACGGATTATGGACATTTACTGTATAGATTATGATAGCCAGATTGGCAACAGTAATCCTGTGGCTTTGGAGCAGTGGTATGGTAGGTTGCTTAACAAAAAAGTAGATGATCTAAACTTAGAAGATGTAAGCCGAATGCTGGGTCAGCGTGTGTTTTTGGAACTGGGTATAGAAAAGGCGATGGAAATTTTGTCCGAGGATCCTCTTGCTGGGGAGATGTATGAAGGTCATTTGCTAGAGCTCTTGTATGGTATCGAACTGGGTGAATTTCAGGATATGGAACAGTTGAAAATATTACTCCGGCATATTCATGCTAGTCTTCCACAATTCGAATGGCCTCATCAAGAGGAACAAGAAGAGTACGCTGACTTAGTGCAACGGTTTATAGCAAAATTTTGAGAAGAAATTACTATCTGGGCTGTCAGATCATAAGGTCAGTATTTTTACATAAGACAAACCCCGAGGGGATGGAAACATGTACGAATACCATGGATGGGCTACAATTAGGGAAAGTGCCTCGTTTGAAGAAGATGAGGATCGATATGATGAAGCTATTCAGGAGTTGCAGAAGTACATTGCGAAGTTGAATTGGCCTTCAGGTGTACTAGATCTGAGGGCTGTTAACGGTGACTATCAGCTTTGGATTGCTGGCCTTGATAACCACAAACCTGAGACCGATTATAATCCGATTGAAGTTTTCAGAAAAACAGGTGAGTTAGCCCCGGGTTCCTACGGCATTCTTTACGTAAGAGATAGTGATGATCCAGCATCATCTAATCAATTCAAGGTGTACACGTTAATACGAGGCGAGATCGCAGAGAAAGAAGATCCATTTCTTTCACCTTTTGTGCCGAAATTAGAGGATGAATGTTGAGTATTTGCTCCTAAGAACGGAAATGAACAAGAGGTGGTTGGAGTGAATCTACAAGCGGCAATAACAAGGATTAATGCGATCCATTGGGAAAGCGTAGGAACGAGCTCTTCCGAAATAGAAGCTGATTTAGCGCGCGAGTTTTTAAGAAGATTAGCACTCTTCTTTAGAGATATGTCTACTAGAACTTTGCCTCCTTTCATAGCTAATGTTGCCAATATACTTGGGGATGAACAGGAGATTGAAATCTCAAATTATTGCAACGTGGAAGCCATGGGAACACATGGTAGTAACGTGTATGTCTATAAAGTTTTTGAATACTACTTGCAGTTAGCGAAGCTGGCTGATCAGGATCATGGTTATGTTGATTACTTACTTATATATGAACCATTCATCAAAATCTTTGAAAGAGAAGGACTGGTTGTACTCAAGCCAGGAGAATTAAACGTGGTAGGGTGTGCGCATATTCCATTAAATCATTGGTACGATAAGTTTATAGATATGGAACCGCTCGACTTAAACAACTTAGAAGAATAATGATCGGGAAGGGTCTTCTTATGGAACTAGCATTGTATGTTTTCAATAAACAAGATACGAAACACCTAGCGACATTATTAATGAGTGCTATACAGTCAGTTTCGCCAGAAACTCGCATGTCATGCAAGGATGATTACTGCACATTAATGAATTCCAACTTTTCTTGTATTGTGCAAGATGATGATGAATTAGTGAGTTTTACAAGGGAAGAGTTAAGTCTAAATATTAACTATTGCGTCTCTGTTACGATTTTCTCATATTCGCCAGAACAAGCACTACGGGTTATCTTTCAAGCGGTGAATAAACTAATTGCACAACTGGATAAAGATGTAGCACTGACAGATAGTTCATCTGGAGTGATTTTTTTGAGGTCTAACGGTCAGCTCATTATGGACTCACATTGCCGAGAGAATCCTGACATTTATGACTGGCCTTTTGATGTGCTGGAAGGCAACTTTATTGAGAAGGACATGGCGGGATTACTCTGAAAAGGATCACGAGGAGAGGGGTAACAATATGGGGGCTACATTAGCTAAAGGGATCGAGCGTTTGTCTGCGATTTCGTTTCAAATGGATAGCTTTTCTCCCCAAAACTCACATCACATATTAATCAGTGAGTATCTAAGACGTGTGAATGTATTCCTAGACAAGCTGAGCCTATTCCCAGATGGTTATCCCCTATTTAGCTTTGCCAAGATGATTGGAAGAGAGATAGATGCTGATGTGTACCGTGCTTGTCCCCAGTTGGATACACTTCATAATGTCTATATGAAGGCCGTTTGTTATAGCTATCTGGAAGTGTGCGAATTAATCGATCTAGGAGTAGATGATGCGATTCAAAATGCTGATCTGCACGAGCCAATGTTGAAATTCTTCGAACGAGACGGGACTTTTAATATACGAAAGGGTGAACTGGAAGTAGGTGATGCAGCATATCCACTAATGTATTGGAGAAATCTGGCGATCCCTGTACAAGATATTAGCGATAATTCCTTGGATCTCATAGATCGTAATGGGCTGGAGGGATAATGATGTCGGTGGGGCTGTATAGATACAGCGGAGAACTAGATGACCGGGAATCGGAACTAACGCTTAGTGAGAATATCTCCACTCAGGACTTTTATGATGAGCACTGGGAGAGAGCTATTCATGAACTGGGCATCTCGATTATACAGGATAGCTCCCAGATTGCCTTCCATCAGCTTGAGGATGCACTGGATGAATTGGAACGTTTGAGAGAATGGGCTATCCAGCGGTTGGACGGAGCCAATCTGGAGTATATGAAAGGTAGAGTAGAGCATTTACAGCGGATTTTACCGAATGCTTTTGACAGTGAAGAAGTTATTTTGTACATATTCTAAGAGCATGGAGATTTGGTGGGATAATAACAGGAACGGATAGTCAGTTAAGGAAGAAGAGGTGGGGGTATTCATGAATTTGCTCGTGATAGGGATAGAGAGAATAGAGCGTATAAACTGGAATGTTTCTGCACGAGTAGATGATCCCTCAAATATGGCATTGGTGCAGGAGTATATCCGAAGAGCAGCATTACTGATTACGACATACCATTTAGAAACATCCTATCCATTCTTCAATGCTGCTCGCGCACTTGGACATCATTCCACTTTAGATGTAATGGATCAATGCCCTCGGTTAGGCGAGTTAACGAACAGTTTTATGAAAGGAACTTGTGTAGCGTATCTAGAATGGCTGAGCTTAGTTGAGTCTGGAATTGAAGAAGCAATAAAGTTTCATGATCTGTACGATCCCCTCATACTTCTGATTGAACGAGGCGGAAGGGTTAGCATGCGGCATGGTGAGATTAGAACAGGTAGATATGTCTTCCCTTTGGCAAATGCCGAATATATGTCTAAGCAGGCTCCGATAGATTTAAGTGACGCGGGACTGAGAGCATGGTCACAACAATAAACGTCAATATGATATGTTCTGAAGTCTGTTGAATGGAAATCGAATGTAGCCTCTGCCTGTGCAAGGGCTATTCTTTTTATTGGAGATTAATAAACTATTGTACGGTGTTAGTTGATTAATTAGACAGTAAATGAGGAAGTATTGTTTGAGGTTTACTGAAAATGGTAGGATGTGCTTGGAAATATGGGTATATGAATTTAGGACTATAGCACCGATGAGTGGTATGTAGGATGTTGGGTTATAGGTAAATTTAGGATGTTAGCTGGATGGTTTTGTATCTCATACTTCTGCTAACATAGGATAATCCTATTTCGAATGAGCGGAGAAAGCGTATGAGTATAATCAAAGTGACCCTTGAGCAATTACATCACGTATCGAATCAAGTGGATTAGGCGAGACAACAGTTGGAGCATATCCAGAATAACCTCTCAAGGCAAATTATGTTTCTTCCAGGAGAAAAATAAACAATGAAGTATATGATTGCCTGTCAAAACTGTATGTTTTTCTAGGTGTTTCAAAGACTTAAGTCGATCTTGAGAATTACCACTGCCGTTTGACGAAGAAGCATTTCATAGTCCAGAGGAAAGTGTAAATCTTAAAGCGCAGGAAGAACCGTAAAACAATGAAGAACGTTTCTCAAAAAAACGGCGGCCTTCTCCGATTGAGTTCCGGGAGAAAGTCGCCGTGTAATTAAAATCCCTCTTTTTTATTGTCTACTTGATAGAGCTATTACTCTATTAGGGCAGGAAAGTTAACCTGTTATTATGATTAGTAGTTTCTATTTCCAAGTTATATCTTGATTTGCTGTGTTTACACTACCACTTGTAGGTGTGTAGGTAACCTCAAGAGCTTTCCATGCTAGAGACACACCAAATTGACCAAGAGGATTAGACTTTGCTTCCATATATGAGACAATTGCTCTGTTCACGGCCGAGGAGTTGACTTTTCTCATAGTAAACCAAGTGGTCCCTTTATACCTGTAATTGATATTGGCAGGAGTCAATTCCCAAGATGCACCATATAGGCTATACCCATCTGAGGCTGGTTTTCCACCATTAGCAAAACCGTTTGTACCATCGTTCACCCATCCCAACCAAGTGGCATTACTAATATTGAAAAAGCTTTTGTACATATCGGCACCATAGCTCCCAGACTGAATTTCCCATCCAGCAGGAATTGCAATTGAAAATCGATCATCTTTTATACCTGATGGACCCTGAGATGGTCCTTTACCAGTAGTTAACCATTCGAAGTTCCCATATATCTGCTTCTGTGAAGATGTAGCACCGTTAAAAACGGTAATTCTAAAAATAAGATCACTTCTCGGAATCGCAGCTAGTGGAGTTATTATATTTGAGGTGTTTATTAGTTCCCCCGGTCTCTTCATTACGGATGAATGATTGAGTTGAAGAAGTGACATACTCTAAATTCTCACCAGAATTTTTAACAATAGTCTCCTTTAAATCGAAATCATAAGTATTGACCTCGTATTCTGGCATACCTGAATCGATAAGGATTTCATTAAGTTCTTGTTCTGAATATTTTACATCTGAGGCGTATACATCAATTGATAATATGGAAAAAGTTAATAGTAAAGTTAGAAAAGAAAAAGCTAGCTTTCTCATAGTGAAGGTACCTCCTAAAATAGTATTTTTTATAAACGATTTAAATCCCTTTTCTTCACCTCCTCTAAGTAGTAAGATATTATTTAAGGAGAGATATAAATGTATAAAAAGTTAAATTTAATTATTTTTATAATTTTAATTGTAATATTAAGTTCATGTAGTGTTTCAAAAACAACAACTGATGCTTTGGTTTCTGTCATTTCTAAGTCTTCTTCTAATTCAACTTACTGGATTGAAGTTAAAAATATGGAGAGTGAAGACTCTGAGAATTTCAAGTTATATTTAGATGATGAAAATCTGTGGAATGTCATAGAAGAAGGTAAAAATTATGTTGTTACTTATACTCATAAATCAGATAAAAATGAAGGTGATATATCTGTAATAAGAAATCCGAAATAGTAACTATATGTTATTAAATACTTTAAAAAGGAACAAGACCCAAAAGAATCAATTTATTACAAGAGAATTTGTATAAAATTGTCGAAAATTAGCTAAATTTAAGAGGGAAAATAAAAAAATGGCTTTAAGCAATAGGAAAGTCATTAAGGAAAGCCAATACGCATCTCATGTACAAAAAAACATCCCAAATCCGCTCTCATTGGAGAGACGGATTTTTTTACGTGCAACGAACCAAAAATATCTTGTCAAAACGTAATCATTACGATAAGATAATACTCATTGTTCAGATGATAATGATTACGATTAACGACCACATGAATAAGAATGAGAGAGGGGCATGACCTTGTTTACGAAAAAGAAGCCTTTGCTGGCGCTAATCTCCTTGGCCCTGAGTGCGGCAGTATTACTTACCGCTTGCGGAGCATCCACATCTAGCCCGGCGGCGCAAGGCGATACCAATACCCAAGGGAATAAGAACGTTCACTTTCTATATAACTTCTCCACCAGTTCGCTTGATCCGCATGTGGATTCAAGTTATGTGCCGCTGCGTGCGGGCATTACGGAAACGCTGCTACGTCTGGATGAGGACAATCTGACCGTTGCACCGTGGCTTGCGGAGAGCTGGGAGAGTAAAGATGGTCAGCATTGGACGATTACGTTGCGCGACAATGTGACGTTCCAGAACGGCAAACCGATGACAGGGGAAGCGGTAAAAGCATCTCTGGAGCGGGCGTTGAAGGAGAACGTAGCCATCCAAAATACATTGAAGGTGGATACGATCAAAGCCGAGGGGAACAAACTGGAGATCACAACGACCCAGCCGTTCCCGGAGTTTGCTTCGGAGCTGGTGAACCCGAACACGGCGATTATTGATGTCAGTGAGCCGGATATTGTGAACAAGCCTGTCGGAACAGGCCCGTTCAAGCTGACTTCCTTCACGGCAGGCAGCAAGCTGGAGCTGAGCCGATATGACGGATATTGGGACGGGGCTTCGCCGCTGGATTCGGTGACATTTTCGTTTAATGAAGATGCTAACGCCCGTTCACTTGCACTGAAGTCCGGTCAAGTAGACGTTGTCTACCGCCCGGAAGTGGAAAGTCTGGAATCCCTCAAAGCCATCGACGGGTTGAAAGTTGAGTCCACATCTACGTTCCGCGTGCACCAGTTAACGATGAATATGCAGCGGGAGAGCATCAAGGATGTGAATGTCCGCCGAGCACTGGATGCGCTAATCGACCGTAAAGGCATTGTCGATACAATCCTGCTTGGATACGGCGAACCTGCCATTGGCCCGTTCCTGCCATCGCTGCCTTTTGCGCCTAAATACACACATGCAACAACGGAGACCGGTTCAGATGTGGCCGTAAAATATCTTGGCGAAGCTGGCTACACCCAGCAAAACGGCGTAATGACCAAAGACGGCAAACCACTCAAGCTGACATTACTCACCTATTCGTCACGCGCTGATCTGCCGCTCATTGCACAAGTATTCCAGTCGGATGCGAAAAAGATCGGAATTGATGTACAGATTCGTCAGATTGATGCACCGGAAGAATACATGGCTTCCAACCGGGACTGGGACATCGCTACATACAGTAATCTGACCGCTCCACGCGGGGATGCGGGTTATTATCTGAATGCGACATACCATCCGAAGGGCGCGCTGAACTTTAGCGGATCGGAAGACCCGGCACTGACCAAGATCATCGACGAACTGAACCTTACCGTAGAACCGCAGAAACGCGCGGAGCTGGCAGAGAAAGCAGCGAATTACGTACATGATAACGTGCTGAACTCCTTTGTACTGCATCCTGCAACGATTGTGGCCTACAACGGCAAAAAGGTGAAAAACTGGGTCACCACGCGCAGTGAATATTACATGATCACAAACAAGCTGGACGTGATGTAATGTTTCGTATTTTGCTTCGCAAGTTTCTGGAGGTATTTGTATTCCTGCTCTTCATTATGTTTGTAAGCTTCCTGTTCATCCGGCTTGCTCCCGGCGATCCGGTGCTGACTATCCTGAATGTTGAGGAATTATCGGTGAGCAAGGAGCAAGTTGAAGCACTGCGCGAGGAAATGGGCTTCAATGACTCGCTTCCCGTGCAGTTTGGCCGATGGCTACTGGATTTTGTACGGATGGACTTTGGTGTGTCCTATTCAACAGGCCAGCCGGTGATGCAGACACTGATGCGCGCACTTCCGGCAACAGCCGAGCTGACAATCGGGTCACTGCTGGTCATGGTCATCGTGGCCATTCCGCTCGGCTCTTTGTCAGCACTCTATCGGGGTAGCTGGATTGACCAAGGTAGCCGCATTCTGTCGATTCTGGGCGCAGCGGTTCCGAGTTTCTGGCTGGGACTCATCCTGATTGACCTGTTCGGCGTGCGATTCGGCAGTTTGCCGACGATGGGACGGGACGGATTTACTTCACTTATTCTGCCATCACTGACGCTGGGACTTGCTATCTCCAGCGTTTATGTACGTCTTTTACGTTCTAGCCTACTGGACTCTCTGAGCCAGGAGTTTGTGCGATCTGCCCGGGCCAGAGGGCTTTCGGAGGGGCGTATTTTCTTCCTACATGCTTTCAGGCACAGTCTGCCTCCGGTGATCACCGTATTTGGAGTTAGTCTGGGCAGTCTGATTGGCGGTGTTGTGGTAATTGAAGTGTTATTTGCTTATCCGGGGATCGGTAAGCTGGTGGTTGATGCCATTCGCCAGCGCGATTATCCATTGATTCAGGGATACATCCTGATCATGGCGGTTGTCGTGTTCCTGGTGAATACGGCGGTAGATCTGTCTTACCGTTATTTAAATCCAGAGATGAAATTGAAGGAAAGGGAGGCCCACCGATGAAAACGATGCCCCTGCGCATGCAGTCAACCAAAACAAAAAAGCACAACTGGCAGGCCATCATCGGCATGCTGTTTGCACTGCTCGCTATCGCGGCCTCCCTGTATGCCTTTCTATATCTGAAACATGATCATACCCTCACCGACCTGCGCAGCAGGTTGCAAGGGATCAGTGCGCTTCATCCGCTTGGCACCGACCACTTGGGCCGTGATGTACTGACACGTCTGCTTCTCGGCGGCGGTCAGACGCTCGGTTACAGCCTGCTTGCACTCGGTGCGGCGTTGCTAATCGGCATTCCGTTTGGCCTGATCGCAGGGTACAAACGCGGCTGGATCGACAAGCTGTTCATGCGTATTGCAGATGCGTTTCTGGCTTTTCCGGACACCATCGTGGCGATTGTACTGAGCGGTCTGCTTGGTGCAGGCATCGGCAATCTGGTGCTGGCGATTGTTATCGTGAAATGGGTGAGTTACGCGCGTCTGGTTCGAAGCACTGTCCTATCCGAGTCGCAAAAGGATTACATCCGTGTAGCCCGAACGAACGGTCTGTCCGATGCACGAATCATGACCAAACATCTGCTACCGCATATTGCAGGTCATGTGCTGGTACTGGCGAGTCTGGATCTCGGCAAAATCATCCTGCTGATCTCATCCTTATCCTACATTGGACTAGGCGCACAGCCACCAACACCTGAATGGGGAGCGATGCTGAATGACTCCCGTCCTTATTTCCAGTCCAGACCTGAACTAATGGTCTTTCCAGGACTCGCTATTGTATTGGTTGTACTACTGGCGAATATGCTGGGCGACTACCTGAGAGACCGGTTCGATGTGAAAAAGGAGGTGCAGTCATGATTCTCTCTACCCAGGAGCTGAGCATCTTCAGCCAAGAGCGAACGATTGTGGATCAGGTGTCCCTTGCCGTCCGCGAAGGGGAATTCATGGCGCTCGTGGGACAGAGCGGCAGTGGCAAGAGCCTGCTCTCGCAGGCGATCGGACAGCTGCTGCCGACCAACCTGCGCGCATCTGGACGTGTCCTGTTCGAAGGCAATAACCTTCTCGAACGGAAACCGAAGGAGATGCGCGCATTGCGTGGACGCGATATCTCGTATATTTTTCAGGACTATCAGGGAGCATTTACCCCTTTTCGCAGCATTGGCGGACACTTTGATGAATATCAGAAGGTGCACGGTGAGAAGTCTGCTACGATCCGTAAAAAGCGTGCCGCAGAAGCGCTGGAATCCGTTGGACTCAGTCCCGAGTTGCTTCGCCGCTATCCGTTTCAGCTGAGCGGGGGTCAGTTGCAGCGCGCATCCATTGCTACATCGCTCATGCTCTCCCCACGTCTGCTCATTGCCGATGAAGCAACGACAGCGCTGGATAGCATGTCCGCGCATCGAGTAATGGAACTACTCGCGCACAAGCAAGCCGAGACGGGCTGTGCAATCCTGTTCATTACGCATGATTGGCGGCATGTGCGCCGATATGCGAACCGCTTGTCTGTCATGAAAGAAGGGAAGATTGTGGAATCAGGCGGCAAACACCGGATTCTGGATCATCCCCAGCATGAATATACACGCCAATTAATTGAAGCAGCGCCTGTATTGAGTAATGAATTGAAGTCTGGTTTGAAGGAGGTGGGAGCGGAGTGAGAAGCCAAGCCAGCCAAGTCGTGTTACACGTGGAACAACTCACCCGCACCTATGCTGGTGCGGAACATCCCGCCATAAACAATATCTCGTTCACCCTTAATCGCGGCGAATGCCTGGGTCTTGTCGGAGAGAGCGGCTGTGGCAAAAGCACACTGGCCCGCTGTCTGCTGCGCATTGAGGACGCAGATCATGGCTCGATCCAGCTTGGCGGGCAGGATATTGCCCGGCTGGATGGACGCCGTTTGCGCCCGCACCGTCGCAAGATTCAGATTGTTTTCCAGAATCCTTCGGCTGCACTAAATCCGAAGCTCACCATCGGAGCATCCTTGATCGATCCCTATGAGCAACTAGGTCGGGATGCGAAGCTCACACACTTCACCTATACATCGAAAGAAGCTTACATCCAACAGCTGCTAGAGGCGGTAGAACTGCCGAGTGAACTGGCAAATCGCTACCCCCATGAGCTGAGTGGTGGTCAGCGGCAGCGCGTGACGATTGCGCGAGCCATCGGCATTGAGCCGGATGTGGTTGTGCTGGATGAACCCACTGCCAGTCTGGATGTCATTTCACAAGGAGCTGTCCTTCAACTGCTCACTGATTTAAGGACATCACTGGGCTTGTCCTACGTGTTCATCTCACATGATTTGGCAGCGGTGCACCGGATGAGCCAGCGAATTATCGTGATGCAATCCGGACAGATCGTAGACCAATTTGGCGCGGATGCGTTGTTCGCCGAAGAACGCCATCCGTATACGAAGGAACTGATCTCGATATTCTAAGGACTCCGCGCGTATGAGCGTGTGGACTAACTTCTTTCTATAATAAGAGCCGTTATGCGAAGGTTATGATGCATGCGGCTCTTTGTGCACTCTTTTTCACAGCGAATCATATGTTTTAAAAACAGGCCTTTTACCAGGCGAATGAAAAATTCCTTCTTTGCTTTGAACAAATAAATCTTTCAGGCCTATAACCGGGCTAACGAACCGCGGCAAACTAGCGTATACTGAGGGAATAGCAAATATCTTGAAATTGCATATTTAAATTGCTCAATATTATTGATACACTAGTTCAAGGTTATATTCATTCAGACAAGGCGTGAACCCTCGAAGAGTGGGCTTGCAGCCAATGCCAAATCGATAACGCTTACATCCTTTTGGCAAATATAGGATATAAGGACGGTAGACATGAGCCAGGGACAAACGAGTACAGATGTAATCTTGATCGGTGCCGGAATTATGAGTGCAACTTTGGGAACTTTGCTTAAAGAATTGGCACCAGACTGGAATATTAAGGTTTTTGAGAAGCTTGCCACGGCAGGAGAAGAAAGCTCGAATGAGTGGAATAATGCCGGAACCGGGCATGCTGCGCTGTGCGAACTTAACTATACTGTTGAACGACCAGACAAAACCGTAGATATTAGCAAAGCCATTAAGGTGAACGAGCAATTCCAGGTTTCCAAGCAATTTTGGTCCTATCTGGTGAACAGTCGTCTGATTCGGAATCCGAGGGACTTCATTATGCCGATTCCTCACCTCAGTTACGTGCATGGCGAGAGTAATGTGCAGTTTCTGAAAAGACGGTACGACACCTTGTCAAACCATCCGCTGTTCGCAGGCATGGATTTCTCGGACAACCGGGAAGAGCTGGCGAAGTGGATGCCGCTAATGATGAAAGACCGCACAAGTAGCGAGCCGGTAGCGGCGACCAAGATTGACTCCGGTACGGACGTTAACTTTGGTGCTTTAACGCGTATGCTACTGAAACATCTACAGGAACAAAAGGTGGAAGTCCACTATAAACATAGCGTGAAGAGCATTAAACGCAAAAGTGATAAGTCATGGGAATTGACCGTGAAAAATCTGACGAGTGGAGCTGTTGAACGTCATCGGGCGAAATTTGTCTTCATCGGCGCGGGCGGCGGAAGTCTGCACCTGCTCCAGAAGTCCGGTATTCCGGAAGGTAAACATATCGGTGGCTTCCCGGTAAGCGGGATCTTCATGGTCTGCAAAAATCCGGAAGTCGTGGAACAGCATCATGCCAAAGTATATGGCAAAGCTTCCGTAGGTGCTCCACCGATGTCCGTACCGCATCTGGATACACGTTACATCGACAACCAGAAGTCACTGCTGTTTGGGCCATTCGCTGGTTTCTCACCGAAGTTCTTGAAGACCGGATCGAATGCAGACCTCATTGCTTCGGTGAAGTTGCATAACCTCTTAACAATGCTTGCGGCAGGTGTGAAGGAACTCTCACTCACCAAATACCTTATTCAACAACTCATGTTAACGAAGGAACAGCGCATGAAGGAACTGCGTGATTTCGTGCCGAGTGCGAAGAGTGAGGACTGGGATATGGTGCTGGCAGGTCAGCGTGTGCAGGTGATCAAGGACACCGTTCAGGGCGGTAAAGGCACACTGCAATTTGGAACCGAAGTTGTAACTGCGGCAGATGGCTCCATTGCGGCATTACTAGGCGCATCGCCGGGTGCTTCGACGGCGGTTCAAGTCATGCTGGAGATTCTGGAACGTTGTTTCCCGCAGAATATCAAGGCATGGGAACCAAAGATCAAAGAGATGATCCCGTCTTACGGCATCTCGCTTGCAGAGAATCTCGATCTATTACGCGAGGTGAATCTGTCTACGGCGAAATCGCTGGGATTGTCGGATGAGAAGCAAGCATTGCACGTGTAATGAATAAAGTGCTTCATGAAGCCAGGAAATGAATCAAAAAAGCTGAGCCCGGATCAAGTCCAGGCTCAGCTTTTTGTGGTTTAGTTTTGGCGAAAATGAACTTATAACGAATCCATATCGGTCTGGTCAGGGATAAAAAAGGAAACCTTCGTCCCTTGCCCAGGGGAGCTGACGATCTTTAACCCTTGTCCATAGAGCTGATTCAAGCGCCGATGGGTATTGGTCAACCCGATGCCTCCAGGCTTTAGCGGATTCGGTTTAGGCCATGCGAGCGCTCGTTCAATCTGTTCCGGCTGCATGCCTGAGCCGTTATCCTCGATCTCGATCAGCGTGCCGGCGGTTTGGGTAACGATGCGAATCCATACCGTCCCGCCGTCCACTTGACTGAGGACACCATGGCGAACGGCATTTTCAATCAGCGGCTGGATGGTGAGCGGAGGAAGAATCACATCGATATCTTCTGGAATGTCCCAGACTACGTTTAATCGTTCCGCGAATCGTTCCTTCTCAATGTAGAGATAGGCCTTCGAAAGGTCAATCTCGTGGGTGATCTCCACCATTTTCTCCGAATTCACAAAGTGGAAGCTGGTCTGCAAATATTCGATAAAAGCATCTCCCAATCGCTGCATTCGATCTGTATCGATCTCACTGAGCATCATAATGGAATTGAGTGTGTTAAACAGGAAGTGAGGCTGGATCTGTGCCTGCAAATAAGCAGCTTCCATCCGCAATCTCTCATCAATCGATTGTTTCAACACAATCAATGAACCAATGCGATGTCTCAACTCTACAGCGTCAACAGGCTTGGTCACATAATCAGTAGCACCCGCCATGAATCCGGCATAAATATCGGCAGGTTCGTTTCGGGCCGTTAACAACAGAATAGGAAGCTCCGATACGGAATAACGTTTACGCACGCTCTCTGTCAGTTCATAACCGGACATATGAGGCATCATCACATCGGCAATTAATAAATCCCATGACTGCGTATTTAGTAATTCCAGGGCTTCTAACGCTGAAGTGGCAGGTTGTATATCATAGGGTTCATTCGACAGCATCGAGATGAGTACACGTAAGTTGACCGGATCATCATCGACAGCGAGAATGCGAGCAGTAGTTTTCCCAGGTATGACGGGGTTCACAGGATGTTGCTCTTCATCTAGGCTCACAGCGACCTCACTCAGATGCTGGACACCCCATCGCGAATGCTCCGTCTGATCGGTCTGTTCGGTTAAGGCAGGTGTATCTCCTCGTGGCAACGAAACTTGAAAAGTAGATCCTTGTCCCAGCACGGACTGCACGGTAAGTTCACCACCATGAAGTTCTGTGAGCTGTTTGCTGATACTTAACCCGAGCCCAATCCCACCACTCAAACGTGCTTGAGCAGTACCTTGCTCGTAAGCTTCAAATATTCGTTCTTGTAACTCCTCGCTAATTCCCGTGCCCGTATCCGAAACTTGCATAATGACGCTATCTTTATCTGCCCTGACCGATACGGTAATGGTACCCTCATCCGTGAATTTGAGCGCGTTATGCAGCAGATTGTACAAGATCTGAACAAGTCGTCTCTCATCCGCCTGAACCAGTGGTAATCCATCGGGAGTATCTACGATGATCTGGACTCGCTTGCCTTCCGCCATAAAACGGAACATGCCAATGACGCCGGATATGACGGAGGCGAGGGATAACGGTTTTTTCTGCAATATGATGCGTTTTTCTCGCAGACGAATGACATCCAGGAGGTCATCAATCAATTGCGACATCTGTCTTCCGATGTTCACTAACAGCTTCATGTCTTCCGTATGTTGTCCCCCGGATTGACGCTGTTCGCGTTGTTCACGTACGGCAATACTTTCGGCAATGTTAATAATCCCGTGCAATGGAGTCCGCAGTTCATGCGCTGTGTTCACCAGAAATTGATCTTTTTGCTGGTCCTCCACTTTGAGTTGTTCATACAGTTTCTCAATTTCAGTGGCATTGCGGAAATATTTCCTGAACCAGTAGGCCGCAAAGCCAATTATGGCTGCAATGACATCGATCGGATAATACACATTGGTGATTTCATTGTGTGAGTTCACAATTCCCCACAGCACACTGGACATACTGCTCATTGCTGCAAAGAGCAAAAAGCTCGCGTCGCTTTGTTTGGCTGCAGCCATTTTGAAGAACAGGAACACAGACCAACCAATGGCGAACAAATACAGGAAATCAGGGATTTGAGTATGAAGTGCTCGGTACACAAGCGTTACGGGAGCAATGAGCAAAAATAATAGATATCCTCCTACAACGCCGGCATATGCAAGAAAGAGCTTTCGCCCATGATTCGGATTCGCAAAGCTTCTGGCCAGCATAAGAAGGAAAAGCGCAAATGAAGCATATGAAATCGCCTTGGCTTTAACCATCCATGTGAAGTTCAGTGGAAGCCAGTTTAATAATAGGCCGTCATGGTCAGATACAACCGTTAAGGCTGTGGCCAGTATTAACAACGAGAACGTGAGCAGCGCCCGTTGCTTCCGGATAAACAGAAACATGACAAAAGCATACAGGCTGTGGAGGAGCAGTATGGCAAACGTAATTTTCTGCAAGTCAATGGATAGACCCCGTTCACTTCCGATGGCTTCAGGAGAACCCAAGTATAGAGAACGCGTAATGCCTCCACTGAATGGGTCGTCAAAATTGGCTGTCTGCACAAGTAGAGTAAGTTCACTTGTCTTGTCGAGTGCATACGAACTTACAAATGCAGTCCTTTCTGGTTGATAGCTCTGGGCATCGCTAGCAGGTCGCCCAAATTGGGCAACAACGGTTCCGTTGATCTCGATGATGGATGAGGTTTGAATTTTCTGAGCCCAGAGGGATATTTCCTTCACCGAAGGGTCGAGCAGTATACGAAGCTGGTACGTTCCATATCCGAATGACGAAGCAGAAGGTGGTTGTAACGCTTTGCGCCAATCACTCGGCACTTGGACCCAGGTGGAAGGCTTGTCCGACCCCATATCTGAATTCGTATGTTTATCTTCTCCGCCAGAAATCAATGCATGGGGTGTGAACCCCCATTCTCCATCCAGAGAGATCGGGGAAGTGTCAGCAAAATCCCAACCGCGAAGATCCAACACGCCTCGAACGGGTTCTGGATGATCCGGTATAACAAAAGAGGCGGACCATATCCAGCGAAAGCTAAGTAAAATGGTTAAAAAGACAAGGGACAACACGACATATCTAGGTATTTTTATATTCGTTATTGGTTTCATGGCAGATTTTAATTTCGACAAGTTTCGTCTAACTCCTGCACCGTCATGTTCAATGAGCGTCCTTTTTTTATTTCGAATTTTAGACGTATTACCAAATTGATAGCGTTCGCAATCCAAAGTTTATGGTAAAATTATAGATTAATGGACCATCAAGTGAGTCGGAGGGCTGTGCATATGAGAGTGATTTTGGTAGATGATGAAAATCTCGCTCTGAGCAGGTTAAATAAATTGTTAGTCGAGAGAGAGGATTGCGAGGTCATCGGTACTTTTTTGAAGGCAGAAGAAGCGATAGAGCAAATTAAGCAACAAATGCCTGACCTCGTTTTCATGGATATTGAGATGCCGGGGATGAATGGAATCGAAGCAACTGAACGAATTCATGAGGTTTCTCCCAGAACAGAAGTTATTTTCACAACAGCTTATAACGAACATGCACTGACGGCTTATGGGCTTGAAGTGCTGGATTATATTATGAAACCCGTCACACGGAATCGTTTGGATAAAACGATGAAGATGTACCAGCGCAGAGCTGTACCAGCACAAGTGGAAGTGATCGAAGACACAGCAGAGCGAGGAATGTTAATTCACTGCTTGGGCATGCTTCAGGTGCAGTTGCATCCGAATGAAGCGCCCAAACACCTGAAGTTTAGAACGACCAAAATCAGAGAACTATTCGCGTATTTGCTCCATCATCGCAATAAACCGATCAAACGTGACACCCTGCTTGAGCTGTTATGGCCGGAGCTCGATGAGAGGAGAGGTATAACAAACCTGCACAGTGGCATACATCGGTTACGTGGAATGCTGAACGAATTCATAGGTGAGGGCCGGATTTCGGTACGCTATCAACAATTCGGTTATATATTGGAAACTGGCGAACTCCGGATTGATGCGGAAGAGTGGGAGAGCCGTCTTAACCGATTGCCTTCATTATCGCTATCTACACTAGCTGAATATCGATATGTTTCGGATCAATATGAAGGCAAGTATTTCGGTGAGGATGATTACGCATGGGCGGAGCTGGAACGTCAGCGATTGCATGCGCTCTGGCAGAATCATGCGCTGAAGCTGGCGCAATACTACATTGAATCGGGACACCCCAATGAAGCCCTGATGTTGTACCACCAGATGCAGCAATTTGACCCGATGATGGAGGAGGTCAGCCTTTCTTTGATGAAGCTGTATGATCGGTTAGGGAATAAAGACCCTGTGTTTGCTCAATATCATCAGTTGGCAGCAGCACTACAACAAGAGGCAGGAGTTAACCCTGGACCTGAAGTGGAGTCATGGTATCAGGAATGGAAAACCAGGAATATGTGAGCATTTGCTTACCTGGGATATGTGGCGTATGAAAAATATAAATAGGGTATACCTTCTGACAGCCTCATGAATGAGGCTGTTTTCTATGCCAAGAGCATGGGCTATTCATCCTATCCCATTCCTTCCCGTTGTATCGATGGGTATTACAAGTACCCCTGTTTCGCTTCTTCATTAAAGAATTGGGTCACCTCGGGATACTTGTTCAGATCGATCTTTTGCTGGCGTATCATCTTCTGTAGAAAGATGGTATCTGTGAACATTTTGCTGATAATGAAACGGCACTCCTTGGGGGTATCTTGAAAAGCGTTTATGAATACTCGAATGTCGTTAAAATCAAAGAACAGGATATATGAAGCGTAATTTTGAAGCAGAACAGTAAGACAGTACTCTCGGTATGATCTAGAATTATCGGAAGTACCTTCGGCAACAACGCGAATTGTTTCCGTATTGGCATTGGCGGTGTTGTCGGTATTCGTATTAGCACCAGCATTTGTTTCAAACGCCACATCCCTCATGACATCAGTGAGCAAATCTCTAATGATCTGGCAAAATGCCACAGGATCATCCTTGTATAGCTTGAGCATTCCATCGACGTCGTTAATGAGTTGAATGACGGGCTCCAATCCTTTTACAGAAGGGAGGAGTAACTTGGGAGAACGGCCCTCAACGGCATGTAATAGCTCCAGCGTTAACGTTTTGCAGGCTTGAATCTCCTCTGCTGAGATCACAATTTGTTCCACGTAATTATCTCGATGTGTGGTGTAGAAATCATAATAAGTAGCAAAGTAATCCTCGAGTGGAATGCTCGTTCTTGTATGGATTAAATGCTGTGTATGAAATGAGCAGGCGTGTAAAGTTTCTTCATTGACCGGATGAGCGTAGAGGTAGAAAAAGAAGAAAAAGTCGCGCAGCTTCTCTTTCTGCTCATCGTCTAAACAAGTTATTTCATGCAGATGGGACAGTTGGAGAAAGCTATATTTTTTCATCAGATCATTCATCTCGCTGTAAGTGTTGTGTGAATTGATGGACAGGGTGCTATTGATCGTGAACAGCAGGTAGTACAGAATCATCTCATCATATACATTCAGTTGTTCAAAGGTTTGAGCTAATAAGGGCTTCCAGTCCGGCTTCGATCCATAGTAGGGGTCTTTCGGGCATAATTCGGCCATCCAGCCTGAGAAGCTTTCATCCGGGTGATCAGTGAAAAATAAAGCCGTACTTTCATCCTCATATTGACCAAATGCCATTATCATATCCCCTTGTGTGGGTTCCGGGGGGAGGTGGAATTGAAGACGAATATAATCATTATATAAAGTGTGGAGTCTCATTTTCGGATAACCTCGTTTCATAAATACGTTTGGATTCCTGTACTTCTGCCTCGCTCTTCATTGTACTCTCTGGTTTCTATTCTTTGCATCCTATTCGACACCTGTTCGAGCACTCCCTCTGTATAAATTCATGTCGTAATACTTTCGCCCTGCTCATGGATGCCAAAATCTGAGATGATGAGTTCACCAAAGGTTCGGGGGACGAACTTCGGAACTTCGAACTCTTAGCCTTCAGGCTATGGCGGTCCTTCCTTCTACATCATTGGAGATTACTAGGGTCGCCGCTCTCCTGAAGATTTCAAATCAGAGAGGAGGCGTCCAGGCTATCATATTCCTTCCTTCTCAAGCTAACCACCAAATGTTAATTAGGGATATGGCTTTCCTGGACTCTTTGATCATGAACAATAAAGATGTAAATTACAGCAATATAAAAATGAACAGTATCTATGTGCGCAGAGCCGGCAAATTGATGATCGAGC
The DNA here is from genome assembly GCF_023714295.1 of Paenibacillus polysaccharolyticus. Classification (GTDB taxonomy): domain Bacteria; phylum Bacillota; class Bacilli; order Paenibacillales; family Paenibacillaceae; genus Paenibacillus; species Paenibacillus polysaccharolyticus_A. Next base: position 150,998 of record NZ_JAMAUN010000006.1, on the reverse strand, counting down.
CTGACCAACAGAGGGGGCATCGACTGCCCAAAAATCTTCTGGCGACTGTACTCAAAAATATAGAGTCACTTGGGTTTACCTTCTCCAATGAGCTGATGCAGGCACTACGGACGCTGTCCGAAGAACAATTTGCAGCATTGATTGGGGAGCTTGTCCAAGACCTGAAAGTGATGGTCGGTGCCCATGTGAAGTACAAACCGATGTATGCGGGATTTCCGGAGCAGGTGATGGAAGCAGACGAAGCGGAGCTTTATTTAAATGCCGTGCTTCATTACGTGACACATCTTACGCTCGACGATTGTGAGCCTTCGGCTATGACTGCTGGTGCGCGGTCTCCTTCCCTGGAGCAAACGAAGCTGAGAATCATTGATCTGGGGAGCAAGCAAGCGTTCCAGAAGCTAATCCGTCAGTTAATCGAAGCGAAGGGCTCCATCTCGGATACCGACAAGAAAGATATCAAACACGCGCTGAAACATGCCGATCCGAGTGATGTTGAGACCATGCTGCCTGAGGAGATTCCGTTTAAGGAGAATGTAGGATTTGTCGTTGCGGTGTTATTGAAATATGAACTGGCAAGCATGGAACGTATCGGGTCTTATTTTAAAACGGCAAGCGATGTGCTCCGACTGGCAGTTTCTTGGTCGGAAGGGGATGTCAGTCTGGCAACCGCCACGCCTTTTCGTAAATTCAAACGCCGTGAGCGCCGCCTGCTCCTCAGCTTGCTGGAGCAATGCGGCTCCATCACGGAGGATATGCTGCGCTACAAGGATTGCTGGATTCGGCTGGGGGAGATTTTGCACCCATCCGAATACAAGCTACGGTATCCGCGGAGCCAGGAAGCCTTTGATATCCTGCGAAATAACAAGCCGTTCTCAACATTTAACGGCAGCGTGGAGCTCGCGTTCCAGTATCGGAATATCTGGAGCTTGATCGACCTGTTGTCTCAGCGCCCGGGTGAATTTGCACGGAAGCTAGATCATATGCTGCGCATTACAGACAATGAAGAATATGTGCTGCTTGCTTTTGGAGAGGTGGCCGCTCGAGTGTCCACGCCGGTGTTATTGCAGGTGAGACAGCATTTCGCACAGCGGAATGAGGCGTCAAAAATGCGGGTGTTTTTTCCGAAAGGCAATGTGGCCAAGGCGGTTGGCATCCCAAATGAGCTGCCAGAGCTGAATGTAGCGGTCTGTCAGGAAGTGGTGCAATTATGCGAGCAGGCTCTAATCGCACGATTCGCTGAATTCCCTTCGCTCGGGAAGACGTATGTCGATGAGCGGCTGCAGCATTATCTGGTGCCTTTTTCACAGCGTTCCGCGAGCAAAGCCTTACGAACGATTGTGAGAGGAAGCCGTATTCCGATGGGGGAGGGCGATACGATTCGTTTCTTCAGCTGGTGGAAAGAAGGCGAGGTCGATGGTACGCCTACAGGGCGTGTGGATATTGACCTGTCTGCGATCATGTATGACAAGGACTGGAACTATGTTGAACATATCTCATATACGAATCTGAAGTCTGTGAAATATAAGGCTGTCCATAGCGGGGATATTGTGACTGCACCTTATGGGGCGAGTGAGTTTATTGATCTGCATATCCCTTCGATTGTGAATTATGGCGGAAGGTATGTGGTGACCACACTTCACTCCTTCACCAGCCATCCGTACTGCAACTTGCCGGAATGTTTTGCAGGCTGGATGATGCGCAAGAAACCCGGCTCGGGCGAAATCTATGAACCATCCACGGTGGAGAACAAGATCGATATTACGGCTGATACGCAGATTGCCATTCCCGTCATTCTGGATCTGGTCGACCGTACGATCATCTGGACGGATCTAGCGCTGACAAGGTACCCGGACTATTACAACAATGTGGAAGGCAATCGGGGAGGCATCGTGCTGATGGGTAAAGCAATGACCTCATTACGCAAACCTCAGTTGTATGACTTGTTCATGCTGCATGCCACAGCGAGAGGTGAATTGGTGGATACAAAGGAGCAGGCCGATACGATCTATGCGGTCGATGAAGGTGTGACACCGTATGATATCGAGCAGATTATGGCGGAGTATCTGGCCTGATCCGTACAAGGACGGCATGATTTGGAGTGGATTGGGTAATGTGAGGTACTGTGTTGTGTTGGAAGTCCATGAGTATGTATGTGCGAGCACAATTAGCACAACTGGTGAAGAAGGAGCAGTCATTAGGCTGCTCTTTTTTAGGCTGGTTCAGAAGCTATGCAGGAACATATCAATGGGAGAGTCATGTTAACATGACTTCATTTGACGATGAGTTCCATTTTATAGTAACCTTGGCGTGACTATAAGGGGTGATCTAATCTACATGAATAATAACTCAAGTCACAATACGAGCCTGGATGCCATTCTCGGCCAGTATGCATATAACGAGCAGTCATCTTCCACTGAGTTGATCGAGTTCACATTAAAATCATTGCAGAGCTTGTTGCCACTCACTGGCTTCAAGGTTGTTAAATCCCGCAAAGCCCTCGAGATGAAAACGAAGGAATTGTTGATATCCTTCTATTTGCAGGCCAATAGACATAATACAGCAGGAACGAGTATAGAAGTTATGCTGCACTGTAAAGTTACGCATATCAAGCATAAGTCCTACACAGGACTGTCGGAAAGTTACTATGAGCATTCGGAGATAAAGTGGTATGAATTATTGGGGAAAGAGGCATTTAGGGACAGCCTCCTATCGATGATGGAGTACATTACACAACACGAGATTCCGCTGATTGAGCAGCTTATATCTGATCCTCGGGGTGTTATAGCAGCCAATGTAAGGAATGAAGAAATTGAAGGAAACGAACAGGGAAAACATAAAGAGAACGAGGAATATAAGAACGATGCAAAGTTAAAAGACAAGATATTCAGCCCTTATTTTTACTATCGCTATGGGACAGATGCGCAATTTGAACAGGCGAGACAGCGATATGTTGCGAGTCTAAGCGAAGCGCAGAAACAGCAGTATGACGAGGTGGTCATTAAGTTTCAAGCGGATAAAAGCAGTCCGATCAAGCGTGGAGAAGATTGAGCTTTTTTGACGGTAGCCAAGAAGGAGGGGCATGAAATATGACCATTACCCCTGTCATTCTGGTGTTAGTTGCGTTGGTTAGCTATTTCTTTATTTACTTTATGTGTAAAGTGATTAATCCTCAGGCACCCAAAGAATATGTTATGTGGGCTGGAGTTTGTTTTGCAATTCTGACGGTGATGTTGTGTAGTCTATTGTTTCTTCTCCCTCAGCTGGTCTAGAGATGCATAAATTAGCTAAGATCCAGTCCCCGAAGCTTTGGACAGCGGCTAACGATCACAGATGACGCTATTTGCGTTTTTTCAGTGGAAAATCCTCGTCTTTAATGCATTTTGACCGAAATAGCGTCGCTGGAGATCGTTAGATTTCTAAATGTGTGAAAATCAGCCTAATAAGGTCACTGGTGATCGTTAGAGTTGAGCGTGTTGCCTAGGTCGTGTCTTAAACCTCGCTGAAATGGATTTTTTCACCTTTCAATCCAGCTGCGTCACTTTCCCTTCACAATCTGCCCCGGCACGCCTGCGAGAAACTTCCTCCAATCCTCATTCCCCTACTTCTTCCACGCATTCGCTTCTTTCACCACTTCTGCACCACCTGCAGACATGAACTCCTGTACAAACTCATCGAATTCACGGAGTGGTCGCTCACCTGTAATAAACGAGATATAGGCTTTGTTCTTCAACCGGATCAACGAATCGCTATATTTCGCCAGAGCGGGTGTAGCGACCTCTAGCGCGTTATAAATGCCGTTCTGATCAAGGTGTAGCGTTGAAGCCCATTGTTCCCGTTCTCCCGTCTCTTTCAGCGGAACTGTCATGCCGATATTGGCACCAATCGTATTCTGATAACCGAACATAGTGTCATACGGCGGCATAATAACGATGTTTCGTGGCTCGATAGGTGTCCAGACCCAATGTTTATTTTGCACGCCGTAGACCATACTTGCTGCTTTATCTGAATCAGGGTTTGCACTCACCTCATCCAAAATACGAAGGATCATCTCCAGTTTGCCGGGCTCCTTGACCGCATCTGCTCCGATGGCGGTGAAGCTCATTAACATGTCATTTCCTTTGGAGCCACGTTGTCCGTGAGGTCCCATGAAGGGACTGCCTAGTGTGACCCGAGCTTCGGGGAACTTGGCCGTTAATTCTTTTACATTAAACGTTGCTTGGACTGGACTCTTCACCACTCTCCCGTCACGTTCAACGCGCCAATCCTCATAATTGCCATCCTGAATCCAGTGGTAGTAGTTCCCCATCGAGGTCATCCCGATTTTACCGTTAATAAACGTATGAGACAGATGTTTGTACCCACCTTTATTCTCGCCTGTGACAAACTCTGGATCAATCACACCATCCTTGTACCACTTCCGCAGGTAGGTCAGTGCCTCCTTCATTTCGGGCTGCAACGCACCAATAACTTTCTTCCCGTCCTTCGTGCCGAAATACAGCTGGTCTGCAAAAACAATCTGACCGAAGGCTCCGAATACCACATTCATGCCTTCGTTGGATAAACCATACGTGTCCTGGATGCCATTGCCGTCGGGATCGTCAAAGGTAAATGCATAGATAACCTTCTCGAATTCCGCCAGTGTCTGCGGAACGGACAAGCCCAGTTTGTGGAGCCAATCCTGGCGATATACCACCGGTGTACGATAGATATTCGTTGGATTAATGGCAGGGATGCCGTAATATTTCCCGTCTATGACTCCTGCATGTTCATAGGCCGGGGCTTGCTCATGGATAATACGCATGAGATTCGGTGCATATTGCTTCAGCGTCTCTACCGGGATCTCGGCTAGCACCCCTTGCTGCTGGTATTTCAACAGATCTTGCGGCTGACGGATACGAAATAGGTCGGGAATGTTGCCTTGGGCTAGCTTCATATCGAGAAGCGACTCATATTTATTGTTTTCCATATTCCAGATATCCAGATCGACATCGAATTTTTCTTCCAGTTGTTTCAATATTTCGGCATCTTGCGGAACGGGCAGATTTTGATGCAACGTCCACGAGATATGATATTTGGCTTTGCCCGAAAGAGGGGAGGACGTGCCGCCGGACTCTGATTCGACCATGGCATTGGGTCCGTTCAGCAGATTACAGCCGCCAACAATAACGCCCATCAACGTCAGTAGTGCCGTAGTCAGAAATATCCGATAGCGATAAGGAATTTTCGCTCCTGCCATCTGTTCCTTCATCTTCATCCGATCCATCCTCCTTATCCCTTATCTTTATGACCTGGCCTCGGATATCGCTGCCGAAGAGAGATTGCGTACATAATTGCCTGGTGTACAGCCGTACATTTCTTTGAAACGTTTAATGAAATAGGCGGTTGTGCCGTAACCAACCGAGCTTGCGACCCGGTCAATGGTCATGTTGTTGTTTTCAATCAACACTTTGGCCTGCTCCATCCGCCTTGATGTGACATAGTCAGTGTAGGTGACACCCATTTCTTCCTTAAAGAGCTTGCTCAGATACTTGGGACTGAGGAACACTTTGGCTCCAACCGTCTCAAGTGAGAGATCGTCGGAAAGGTTGGCTTCGATATATTGCTTCGCGAGTTCAATGGTGGAGACAGCCCGATCACTGTTACGATTCTCCGTTTCTTCTATAAATGTAGTGATCGACGCTTTCAGCCAGTCGCGGTATGCCAAAATATCATGCAGACTTGTGTATTCGTGATACAGATCAGGGTGTCCAAACTGCAATGGGTGCTTATAACGCACGTTTTTGGCAGCATCCGAGTAGATGAACACCATATTTGACAGGATAAAATGGCAATAATCCGCAGGGAACTGTCCTTCCCGCATATGCTCAACCACTTGTTCAATAGTGCCTACAGCCTCATCAAGCTGCCTACCCTGAAGCTTGTCTCTGAACTTGGCTAGCAGAGTCTGCGGAATCTCGTCCAGGCTGTGCTCACGCTGAAGCAGGGAATGGTCTTTCAGAATGTGTAGCTCTGGCAAAAGATAAGCGTATTTCATCAAAGTTTGCGCTTCGCTGAAGCTTTGATGAATATCACGGAGATCCTTGACCCAACAGCCTGTAGACAGCTGGATGTCCGGTTGTAGCTGCTGACGTGTCTCTGCAAGCAGCAGCTCGGCGAACTTGTCCAATAATGCTTCTGAAGCTACATCCGTACATAGAATAACGACAAGTCGCTTATCCGGCAGTTCTTCTGCGATAAGACGGCTATCTTGCAGGGACAAGCATTCCAGCCCATGCATCAGTTTGGCAATGATTTCTGGCTGTTTGGATGAGCCACTTTCGGCAAGTGCTGCACCGGTGTTCATCAGCATACAGCAGTATTCTTTATATTTTCTGGCGATACCGAGAGCGGAACGTTCCTCTTTCCACGGCCTGTGTTCCGGGTTACCTTGCAAAAGGTTGAGCACGGCTTTGTGCCTTACAGCCGCACTGTTCGCATGTACAGTCTCTTCGAGATGATTCACTTGTTCTTTGAGATGAAGGAAAGCATTGTCGATCAGGCGAAATTCATTGGTAGCCTGATGAGATGCAGTTCCTGAAAGATCCTTAATGCGGCCTACCAGTCGTTTAATCGGACTATAATTCGCACGCACAAGTACGGCAGATAAGATCAGCCCGATCAACAGGGCAATTAGACAGATCCCAAGAATAAGCTTCTGGATCATGATGGACTGTTCATAATAATAGCTGGATGGCGTAGCACTGTAGATCATCCACTGGGTGGATGGTAGCGTTTGATAGGAAATTACATAAGGTGAATCTCCAATCTTCTCGTCAAAGCTACCTTTGGCATGGCCCAGCTCAAGAGTCTTCTTCAGACTTACGGTGTACATATCAGACTGTCCGGAGCTTTGCTCTTGCATTCGACTCACTGCATTCCCGGCAGCATTGACGATCACGGTATGTTGATACTGGGAAGGCATCATATTCTCAATGATGGTATTCACGGCTTCTTCTTTGACATCTATGGCGATAATGACATCACTGGTTTCTCCTGTTGAGCGAAAAGGATAGCTATGTGCGTACGTAAACAAACCATTGGTGTTCTCGCTTGTCTGACTGGAGAAAATGTCCTTTGGAATATGACGTGCTGGCGTCCACAGACTGTTATGTTTACTGGTGCGCATCTCCTGAAGCCAGTCCGCATAATACACAGACCCTTCGCTCTGATCCGCGTTATAGCGTAGTCCATAGAGCGAGGAGAGCATAATATTACGTGCAGGATAATAGAGATGAATGCCTTGAACAATATCAGTATTAGCGGCTACCTTGGCTTTGAGCAGTTCTTGCAGATCTACCACCTGATTTAATCCGTTTCGATCTTCCTGATCGGCAAAGAGACGAATGTTGGCCGATTTATCAAGAGACAGGTCAACATACATCTGCTGCACCCGCTTGAGTACGGTTCCTTCAATAGTACGTGCTGTATTTTCAAGAATCAGCTGATTCTTATTTCTTAATTCTTCATTGTAACTGCGTGAGAAATAGATATAGAAAAATGAGCAGATCAGCAGCACAATAACGATGACGATTGAACCATAAGAAAGGGCTAGTCCCGCCCATGCAGAGCTCCACTTTTTCATCAAACATTCCTCCCGGCCCAAATTATACACTACTCACATTCTGCAAGGTTCACGATTTATATTAACTTCATGTAAAATGTTGAGGATTTATGATATTGCGTCGAAATTGATACAATGACGAAATTGTTTTATTGCCGGTTTTACGGCTGCAATGCTACATTGAGACCGAACCGAGACCAACTATTAAACGATGGGAGTCGACATGATTTGAAAACAAAAGTTGCTACAAACAAAAACAAGAAAAGATTGTTCACTGCTGCTCTAGGTTTGGTCGTTCTGACAAGTTCTATTGCACCAGGCGCTGCACTTGCAGCACAGAATAATGATACCGTGGCTTTACCGAAACAACCGGCATGGGGTTACTTCGTAGACACGTACAAAAATAACAAACCGGATAATATGACGGTATCCAGCAATCCGGCGATCGGCACGTTATCCAAGTTCCTCGACCTGTGGACACCAGGAAGTGCATGGGATAATGGTACGAAGCTAAATAGCGCCGTATTGGACTACAACATTGATTATGTGGCACAACGTGCTAAAACACGTTCCAAAGCGGACGAGGATGCTGCGTATTATACAGACCGTACGAATCAATCCTATGGCGCGGTTGAGGGTCTGGGAAAACTGGCCGGTGTATATCGGGAAAAGTCGGGCACGTTTACTTCCATTACAAGTATTCCGGCAGATGCGGCGACAACCAAGTATTCGGATAAAAACGATTCCAACAAAGCAGGGGATTCCAACTCCGAGTTGGGAAAAATGGTGGATCTGATCGGCAAAGTTCGCGGTGATTACGCTTCAACACAACAGGCGAAAATGTTCTACCAATATAAACGTCCGTTCCGCTGGCAGGGTGAACAACTGATCGTGCCTTCGCTGGTTGCCGTGCAGAGCAGCAAACCGGAAACGGATGGTGGTTTCCCGAGCGGTCACACGAATGCGTCCTACCTTGCAGCTATTGCTCTTGCTTACGCTGTGCCTGAACGTTACCAGGAGCTTATGACTCGTGCTTCTGAAATGGGTGATGACCGAATTGTAGCCGGTATGCACTCCCCTCTGGATGTGATGGGCGGCCGTGTGCTGGCAACGGCATTTGCAGCATCTGCACTGAATGATCCGGATAATAAAGAGTTGAAAGAGCAGGCATATGCTCAAGCCCATGAAATTCTTTTGAAAGAGACGGGCATAAGTAAGGACCGCTTTACCAACTATGCTCGCAACAAATCCGAATTCACAGAGCGCATGACGTATGGATTCCCGCAAATCGGCTCCACAACGGAGGCAGTACAGGTGCCTAAAGGTGCGGAAGTACTCCTTGAAACAAGACAGCCTTACCTGAACGATCAACAACGTCGCGCGGTACTGGCGACTACAGGTATTGCATCAGGCTATCCGGTACTGGATGATCCGGAAGGTTGGGGACGTCTTAACCTCTTCGCGGCAGCAGATGGATATGGCGCATTTAACACCGATGTAACCGTGGTTATGGATGCGGCTAAAGGTGGATTTAATGCAAAAGACGCATGGCGCAATGACATCTCTGGTACAGGCAAGCTAACTAAAGAAGGTAGTGGTGTTCTTCATCTGCAAGGCAACAACACCTATTCTGGAGGTACTGAGGTTAAGGCAGGTACATTGGAAGGTAATTCAGCTAATGCGTTTGGTGCTGGCTCTGTCATGAATAATGGCGGTACGGTTGCAGAGAAAGTTGAGGGTAAATGGAACATTAAAGGTGACTTCACACAAGCCTCAAGCGGAACGCTGGAGCTGAATGTGAGTACTGCGAGTGATGTATTGGATGTCAAAGGTATAGTGAATGCGAACGGTAAGCTGGAAGTGAACTTTGACAACAATTATGTACCTGCACAAGGCAACTTCACTTTGATCAAATTTGATGCAAACAAACTGAATGGTAAATTTGCATCGGTAGAAGTGAAAGGTCTGCCAAGCCAATATACAACGGAGGTTGTGTATCAAAATGACCGTGTTGCTCTTGCTGTTAAGGATACTACAAATCCGGGTGGCGGAACCACTAATCCGTTCAAATCGGATGTTGTCAGCCAAGCTGACGTATTGAACAATGTTAATGCAGCGATTGAAGCAACGAAAAATGAACAACTGGCGATGAGTGATATCTCTACACACTGGGCTAACCAAAATATTAATGCTGCATTGAAACTGCGTGTCATCAACGGATATGAGAACGGCACATTCAAGCCAAATGCCTCTGTAACGCGTGCTGAATTCACGGCGATGATTGCCCGTGCACTTGGCCTTGGCGAGAATAAAGCAGCCAACAGCTTCAAAGATACAAACACAAGCTGGGCAGCTGGATACATTGGCACATTGGCAGAAAAAGGTGTAATCGGCGGATATGCGGATGGCTCCTTCAAGCCAAACGCAACGATCACTCGTGCCGAGATGGTTACTATCATGGCTCGTGTACTGGATCTGAACACACTTGCAACAGGTACGAAAATCAGCTTTAGCGATGTGAAACCTGATAACTGGGCAGCTGCAGCCATTGAACAGGCGTCCTCTGCGAAGTTGGTTAATGGATTGACGGCTTCCGAGTTCGCGCCTAATGGCAAATCTACTCGTGCTGAAGCGGTAACAATCATCATCCGTGCGCTGGAAAGTGACAGTACAATCAAGTCATTGATTGCAGGTCTGTGATTAGAATCTTATATAGCTCATCTCGCTTTATTTGATAGATCAAGATTACCGAGGCGGTTCGTATATACGAGCCGTTTTGGTTTTTTTGTTGTAAATGATGCTGTAGACATCTATGTCATCTGAGTTTGTAGTAAAATATGGATGATTACTTAGTGAGATTAAAAACAGAACAAAACTGCTGCGGTTTTCGGTACCTGAACGAGCTGGGTTACAGTTGCAAAAACCTTCAGTGCGTATTAGCAAGAAGGCTGCCGAACAGATCGGGAGTGGCTGGATTTTTGATATTTAAACAAGATAAGGGCGAGAGCTTACCATTGTACGAATATGTAATATAATGGTATTATAATAATGAAATTGTAAGAATATTTTCATCGCAAGGTGTTTTGGGAAAGGAGGTTAATACGCAACGAAGTATTGCAACTATGAGGCACACATCAAAATCCACCGTAGAGGTTGAGCATACATCAAAATGTAAGCGCTTCACAATGTGATTATAATCAGGAGGGATATTCACATGACTCAACGTTTGGTAAAAAAATGGACGAGTATGCTGCTGTTCATCGCCATGGTTGCTTCCGTTTTTGCTTTTCCTGCTTCAAAAAGTCATGCAGCCACCATTCAGGTGACGGACAATGGCTCCCGAATCGAGGTAAATACCGGGTCCGGGCTTGTGTATGTGGTCAACAAAACCAATGGCGATATCATTTCGGCCAAGATGAACGGAACGGAGCTGAATAGCAATAGAGGATCACACATTGGTTCAGGTTTAGGGTCATCCGCGAATGTGACGTGGAATAGATCCCCTTCGGGTTCAACGGTATTAATCACCGTTTCTACCAGTACATTAACGCATTATTATGCTTCGCGTGGCGGCGAGAACATCATCTATATGGCAACCCATATTACGGCACAGCCTTCTATTGGTGAACTGCGTTATATTTTCCGCGGCAATGGGAATGTGTTGACTGGAGTGCCTGTGAACTCGAACAACCGGGGGAATACCGGGGCAATTGAGAGTCAGGATGTATTCGGATTCGCGAATGGACAGTCAGCTTCTAAATATTATGGTAATGATCAGGCGAAGGACCTGTCTGTTCGAGGGGTAACGGGCAACGGAGTTGGTGTATTCATGGCGTACGGCAACCGAGAGAAAAGCTCGGGCGGGCCTTTCTTCCGTGATATTCAGTTCCAAAGCGGCTCTGAAACGGAAGTCTATAATTATATGAACTCGGGACATGCCCAGACGGAGAACTGGCGTCTCGGCTTGCATGGGCCATATGCACTTATTTTTACAACTGGAGGGACACCTGCGGCACCTGATTTTAGCTGGATGTCGGGACTGAATCTGCAAGGATGGGTGAGCAGCCGAGGTAATGTGGTGTTAAATGGACTTTCTGGCATGGAGGCAGGTTACGCCTACACGATTGGATTTGCGAACAGCAACGCCCAGTATTGGGCAAATACATCATCTGGCGGGTCTGCTACCAAGTACGGTATGATTCCGGGAACATATACCATGACGGTGTATAAAGGTGAGCTTGCCGTATACACGGAAAATGTGAACGTGAACGCGGGACAAACGACAACTGTGAATACCCGCACCATCAACAATGATCCGAGCAAAGCCTCCAGCATCTGGCGGATTGGGAACTGGGACGGGACACCACGGGAATTCCTGAACGGACAGACGATTCCGATTCGTCATCCTTCGGACAGTCGCAACCCAAGCTGGGGGCCGGTAACGTATACTCCGGGCAGTGCAACGAATCGTTTTCCGGCTATTCAATTCCGGGGCCAGAACTCGCCTACAACGGTGAATTTTAACTTAAATGCAGCGCAGGCATCCTCCTCACATGTGCTGAATATCGGTATTACAGCTGCATACATTAATGGGCGACCAAGTGTAACTATTAATGGACGCACATTAAGTAATCCAGCTCCTTCCGCTCAGCCTAATTCACGCAGTTTCACCATCGGCACGTACCGGGGCAACAATACTACCTTTAGCTGGAATATTCCTGCATCACATTTTGTTAACGGTGCTAATACAATCACCATTACACCAATCAGCGGCTCCAGCGACCTTGGCAATTGGTTAAGTGCTGGTTGGGTGTACGATTGTGTGGAACTGCTGAATTAACGAAGGAAGCAATAGCTTGAGTAGCCTGACTGAATGGATAACATGAGGTCGGGCTGCTTTTTTTATGATTTTCATGTTAAAATGTGCTTCTTACTCGGACAGATTCCCTCTTTGCTGGAGAAGCGGTTCCGTATAGTGGTATAATTTTCAATACATAATGATGAGAAGAAGGAACGGAGGCACGATGATGAACGAAGAGTTATTGGAACAACTGGAAACTTGGCATGAGCAAGACGAGTACGAGAAAATTGTAGAAGCAGTGCAGGAGATTCCTGCGGAAGAGAGAGACTATGAGCTAGTGAATCACTTGGGCCGGGCTTTAAACAATCTGGAGCGTTATGAAGAAGCTGTGGAGCAATTCCTGACCGTGGCCGAAGAGGGAGCAAATGACCCGCTCTGGCAGTATCGGATTGGACTTGCTTATTATTATCTGGAACAATACGACAAGGCAGAACAAGCTTTTGAACGATCCGACGAGCTGGAGCCGGGCGACGAAGATACACTGGAGTTTCTGGAATGGATTCGAAACCGAGATGAAGAAGATGAACACGAAGAAAGCGATGAGGACGTTACGGGTGAAGAGTATGAAGATCACGCGTTGGAAAAGACAGCTGCCGAAGAGTCACCTGCGGTAATCTCATCTATACCTGTAATGCATGTTGATCCACCCGTCCCGGTATCGGGTGAGTTCTGGAATGACAGTGAGCTGGCTCTGGAGCAATATGTGTCCGATCCACCAAGCGATGGCTTGATCGAATCGGTGGAGGAGCAGTTGGTATTCCGCTTGCCTGTCTCTTATATTGAGATGATGAAAGAACATAACGGCGGCATTCCGTATAACCGCTTTTTCCCGGTGACGAACGAAGCGTCTGGAGAAACCGGGTATGTCGAGATTGAAGGGATCTTAGGCATCGGCCGCGAGAAACGCCATGCGCTATGTGGTGCAGAGGGGAGTTGGGCCGTGATTGAACGTGATGGTTATCCGGAGATTGGTGTGGTCATTGCCAAATCACCTTCTGAAGCAGGGGTTGTTATGCTGGACTACCGCTCCTTTGGCAATGATGGCGAGCCAGAGGTCGTGTACGTAGATAAAGAACAGCGTAAAATCACTCCCCTCGCACCGAACTTTGAGACGTTTATTCAAGGATTAATGCGACCGGAAGTTTAATTCACATCGACGAGAAGCCGCAGGGGCTGGACCCTTGTGGCTTCTCGTCTGTAATACAGGATAGATAGAGCATTGATCTGTGTTACACAATTATGCCGGGAATCCGCCACCAGGTGGCGGCCATGCGCCATAGAAACGGCGGAGCAACACAATTTCGCCCAGATGATACGAATTGTGTGAAGCGATATTACGTAACAATCCACCCTTTGTCTCTCCTGGGAAATAGAGCAGTGGGTCATTCAACTGGGCCGTTTCTGCGATGGATACCGCTTGATCAATACCGCTCAGGAATGCTTGAATATCCTCTTTCCACGTTGCTTCATCCTGTGGGCCTGTCTCCACTGGCCAGCTTTCGCTTACGCTCGCTGGCATCTGCGGCTTGCGTCCTTCCACATGCTCCAGCATGAAATTCTGCCAGTAGTGCATATGTTTGACCAATTGGTAGATGGTATAAGGCATGGCCTCGTGTGTACGTCCTGCAAGCTCCACATCAATATCCGGTAGTGCTTTGGCGATACGAATATGTCCGCGCTCTCCAACCAGGGATTTCACCAGGGCTTGTCCAAAACTTTGATTAACATCTGACATGTGTAATCTTCCTCTCTGAAGAATAGATCTCTGACTTGCTACTTTATATATTATACAATTAAATTGCGAGAAATTAAAACAGGGTAAACACTTGGTCCTTTTTAGGTTACCTGGGATCGAAGATCATATATTCCCCAAATTTTAATTATTCCTAATGTTTCTTTCGTATGTTAGTATATTTAACATCAGAAGCGCGAGCCCCAGTGGCAAGGGCTTATGAACGTTGGGATAGTAGGTGGAAAAGGGATGCGCAATTGGGTCAAGAACGAGAATGTGCAGATGATCGCCGTTGCCTTGGCTACGTCCGTTGGTGCACAGTTCAAAATTAATCCCTTTCGGGAAGATTATTTCCGGATCGGCCTCGGGGTCAGCATTCTTTTATTTTTGCTGATGATTATGCCCCATTTATCTTATATAAAAACAGGGATTCTGACGGGGCTAGCGAGCATAGCGTTCCAATCGGCTGACCTGATTCATCATATACACACCTTATCCATGCTCGAAAGCTTGCGGGATAACCTGGGAGCAGGTTTGTATTATGTGGTCTTTGCCTATGGGCTGAGTAAAATCAAGCGCCGTTTTCATGAGATTCCTCCGCTACTGCTCAGCGGTATTATCACTGGTATTGATTTTTCCTCCAACCTGGTGGAGTTATTCGTGCGAGGAGTGCTGAGTGGGACGAATATTTTTTATATGCGCGAATGGCTGTATCTGCTGATTGTGGGCGGTCTGCGAAGTTACTTTGTCATTGGGCTGTACAACAGTTTTGCAGTCAGACAGATCAGGCTCTTGCACGCAGAACAGGAAAAGCGGATGGAACAGATGTTAAGTGTGAATTCGGGATTGTACGGTGAGGTTTTTTACCTGAAAAAAGCGATGAATACCATTGAAGGTATTACGGCTAACAGTTATGAGCTATACCGCGATCTGCGAGAGCGGGACATGAACGAATACAGCCAGCGAACCTTGGGCATTGCTCAACAGATTCATGAAGTGAAGAAGGATTCGCAGCGCATTTTGGCCGGATTATTGAAGCTTTATGATAACGAAAAGACAGTCAATATGAGTCTGTCGGAAGTAGTGCATTTTGCAGGTAAGGCCAATCGAAAATACAGTGAGATGTTACACAAACAGGTAAGGATCGAAATCGACCAGCAGTTCGAAGGCGAGTCACCGTACTATATTCCGCTGCTTACGGTCTTGAATAACTTGCTGGCTAATGCGGTTGAGGCGATTGAGCACGAGGGCATGATTCAAGTGCGGGTATTTGAACAGGATACGGATGTGCATTTTGTGGTTACGGATTCGGGGAAGGGTATACCTGACGCGAAGCGCGGGGTTATTTTTGAACCCGGTTATACGACCAAATTTAATGAAGTTGGCATTGCTGCTACAGGTATTGGTCTGTCCCATGTACGTGATATCGTTCAGTCCCTGGAAGGACAGATTCAGGTAGCAGCTGCTCCATCCGGACGAGGTACTGTGTTCACAGTCATGATCCCTAGGGTCAATCTAATGAAGGAGGCCGATGCCCATGACACTTTCGATCCTGATCGTGGATGATGATGTGGTGAGTCGCAGCATGCTACAGGATATTATTGAGAATAGTGGAACCTTAGAGCTGGCGGGCATGGCCGAAGGTGGTCTGGAAGGACAGCGTATGATTCTGGATCTCAGACCCGATGTCGTATTGATTGACCTGCTAATGCCAGATCAAGATGGGATTGAAACCGTGGCGAACCTGAAGCAGAGCGGCTATAGCGGGAAATTGATTATGATCTCACAGGTGGTCAACAAAGAGATGGTGGAAGCGGCTTATCAGAAGGGAATTGAGTTTTTCATTCACAAACCGATTAACCGGGTCGAAGTGGAGCATGTGCTCAACAAAGTGAATGAGCAGTGGAAGTATGAGCGTTATGTGCAGGAGGTTAAACAGTCCATGGCTCGGCTCAATCTGGTAGAGGCCCCGGCTCTTGCTCAGACCCGAACGGTGCGAGATTCGGCACGAAGTATATTAATGGATCTGGGCATCATCGGTGAGAGTGGGAGCAAAGATATTGTAGCGTTGATGGAGTACGCTATTGAGCAGAAGCAGGCCTCCGAGTTGCCACCTCTGAAGGAATCCTATGAAGCTGTGGCTCAGAAGTACAAGCTAACGCCTAAGGAAGTGGAGAAGGAGTGCAAGGCGATGGAGCAACGCATCCGCAGAACCGTTCTGACGGCACTAACGAATCTGGCGTCCATCGGACTTACGGATTACAGCAATCATAAATTTGAGCATTATGCGCCGCTTTATTTTGATTTTCAGGACGTGCGTATGAAGATGAGGGCGATGGAAGAGGAGCAGGTAAGCGACAACAAGAGCAAGGTCAATATTAAGAAATTCTTGCAAGTGTTTTGCATGGAGACGGTAGAAAAAATAAATAACTAAAACAGCAAGTGAATGAAACGAATATCGCAGCACATGCATGTGTAATTTAGGACTCTCGAGAATTGTTTTCGAGAGTCCTTTTTTGTTATATAAAGTTACATGATTAAAGGTTTTTATATATTTTATCTAGCTTTTTATACAAAAAAGTAGTCAAAAAGATCATTGTGTTAATTTATTTATCATTCTTTGTTAATAAAATGTGTAGGATAGCATAAGTTTGCGTAGGTGCAGAAATACAATACGTACATAAATGCAAATGATCGATTCAGTCGATTCCATTCTAATCAGGAAAAGGGGTTTTTCCATGAAAAAGGTAGCATCCATCGTTATGGCTTCAGTTCTTGCTCTGGCACTCAGTGCCTGCGGCGCAGCAAAATCAGGAGAAGACAGCAATGCCCAGTCTGCAAATGGATCGGGAGCGGCAAAATATACGTTTGGTACAGATGCAACCTACCCTCCGTTTGAGTTTCAAAAGGATGGAAAATACGTTGGGATCGACATTGACCTGATGAATGCGATTGCGGCAGAAGAAGGCTTTGAGGTAGAGATCAAGCCGATGGATTTCAAAGGTATCATTCCAGCCATTACAGCCAATCAGTTGGATGGCGCAATTGCAGGCATCAGTATTACGGATGAGCGTAAAAAAGTTGTAGATTTCTCAGAACCGTATTATCAAGCTGGACTGTCCTTAATCGTAAATGAAGCTAACAATGATATTAAGAGTCCGCAGGATTTGAAAGGCAAAACGATTGCGATTAAAAAGGGAACGTCAGGTGCTAATCTCGCTGATGAATATGCAAAAACCTATGGTGCAACCGTGAAATATTTTGATGATAGTCCATCCATGTATCAGGAAGTAGCGAATAAAAACGCGGATGCGACACTCGAAGACTTCCCGGTTGTTTCTTACAAAATTGCCATTGACCCCAATTCCAAGCTTAAGATCGTTGGTGACCGCTTGAACGGTGACTTCTACGGGATTGCTATAGCCAAGGGTGATACTGAACTACAGAAGAAGATTAATGATGGCTTGAAAAAATTGCAGGCAAACGGCGAATACGACAAGATTGTTGAGAAATATCTAGGAACAGTAGCGAAGTAGAAAGGAACGGTGGTACGGATGGATTCCTCCTGGCAAGTCATACTGGACGCACTGCCTCTTCTGTTAGAGGGAACGGTCGTTACGTTGAAAATTGTTGTGATCTCGCTCATCTTTGCGATGGTGATCGGTCTAGTCTCCGGTCTGATGAGCACCTCCCTGAATCGGTTGTTGCGGCTTGTGGCTTCACTTTATGTGGATATCATCCGTGGCACACCGCTTCTGGTGCAGGTATATTTTATCTATTTTGGTCTGCCAGTGTTCCTGGATATGCGTATTCCGGCCATGACCGCAGGAATTATTGCGGTTAGCTTGAATGCTGGGGCATACATCTCGGAAATCTTCCGTGCAGGCATCGAGTCCATTGGCAAAGGGCAGCATGAGGCCGCAAGATCCCTAGGCTTAAGCCGTTTCAAAACGATGTGGCTCGTGGTGCTGCCGCAAGCAACACGGCGCATGATTCCTACTTTTGTGAACCAGTCCATCATTACGATCAAGGACACGTCACTGTTATCAGCCATAGGTATTGCGGAGTTGACACAGACCGGGGAAATTATTATTTCATCCAACTTCCGGGCATTCGAAATCTGGGGTGTTGTCGGCATATTTTATCTGATCATTATCGTGCTCTTATCCCGGGCTTCCCGATTTATTGAAAGGAGGTATGCAATCCGATGATTACGGTAGAGAACTTGAGGAAACAGTTTGGCGCGAACGAGGTGCTGAAAGATATCTCCACCACGATTCGGGAGCAGGAAGTGGTATGTGTAATCGGCCCTTCGGGGTCTGGCAAAAGTACCTTCCTGCGCTGCCTCAACCTTTTGGAGGAAGTCACGTCAGGCAAAGTAATTATTGGCGAAGTGGAAGTCACTTCACCCAAGACCAACATCGATGAGCTGCGTACCAATGTCGGCATGGTATTTCAGCAGTTCAATCTGTTTCCACATCTGACCGTGCTGGAGAATATCATGCTGGCCCCCAAGCATATCAAGAAGTTGAGCAAAGCCGAAAACGAGAAAAGAGCGATGGAACTGCTTGGTAAGGTAGGGCTGTCTCAGAAAAAAGATGCCTATCCCGAGCAGCTGTCTGGTGGACAGCAGCAACGTGTAGCGATTGCACGCGCGCTCGCTATGAATCCGAGTGTGATGTTGTTTGATGAACCAACCTCGGCTCTTGACCCCGAGATGGTCGGGGAAGTGTTGCAAGTTATGAAAAACCTTGCGCATGAAGGAATCACAATGATTGTGGTGACACACGAGATGGGCTTTGCGCGTGAGGTTGCGGATCGAGTGATCTTCATGGACGGCGGTTATATTGTCGAAGAAGGCACGCCGGAGGAACTTTTTCAGAATACGCGGCATGAGCGAACCAAGGCGTTCCTTGGCAAGGTGCTGTAACAAGCAGATCCATAGAAATATATGGATATTGCAGCCCCTCCATTTTCAAAATAAATGAACGTATCCCTTGTGGGTAAACCGTGACGCAAGCACATCTGATATGATGAACTTGAACAGGTTTACTTGCAGGGGATTTTTGTTGAAGTGCGTAATACATATAGTAGTAAAACAACTTGAATGGTAGCATAAGCAGTTATGCACGAGCGGGAGGTGTTGGTTTATGGAGCGAATAACTCAGATGGATAAAGTGATCTTCCGAGCGCATCTGCTTCAGGCAATCGATGAGATTAGGGAGCGGGACCAACTGGAGTATGAAGAGATTCGCTTGCTCGTAGAGCCTGCTCCCGAACTGGATAAATCCCTGAACGGTGCAGACGAGATGATGAGGCTGGTTGTGCTGGCTCCGCAGAATGTAGAGCATCGGCTATTTAATGTGGATGAGGCGGTAGATCTCTTATGCTGGCATGCCCCGCTGGTTCCCCTATGGATTGATGTTACGCTGGTGGAGGTGGAGCAAAAACGGGCCGTGTTTAGACTGATCTGCAGTCTGCGTCTGCGTAAACCGACGCAGCTCCGTTATGCAGAGACAGGACACGCTCCATTCCAGGTAGTTTAGGTGCCGATGGGCGAAAGAGTGTGACACTTAGAACTTAGAACAGCACTCGGAGATCAACGCGAATAAGATTCTCGTTAGAACTTCATTAATGAAATGTTAGTTTTCAAAGTAATTATAACAGGAGGCTCTATATGAATAGTCGCACCAATGAGGAATTGGAGATCGTTTCCACTTCGGATTTACAGCATATAAAAATACATGGTAGAACCACGGCGGGGCAGTCACCAATCCCTTTGTTTTGGACAGGCAGTGCAGTCGAATTTAACGTACGGGGGACGGAATTTTGGGTAGAGATCGAGTCGTCCTACGATCTACTTGAGCCCTGGATCAGCATTGTTATCAATGGTGTTCCGGTAAGCCGTCAGATGTTAATCAGGGGCAGAGCCTGGATCTGTGTATTTCGTGGCATGAATCCTCATGCGGTCAAAAATGTACGTATCATCAAGGATGTACAGGCGATGAGTGTTGACCCGGGCCATAGTCTTCAGTTTCATGCGGTGAAGGCAGATGGCACGTTCCTACCTATAGAAGAGAAACCTTTTAAGATCGAGTTCATCGGAGATAGCATCACCTCAGGCGAAGGAGCGATTGGGGCGAAGACAGAAGAGGATTGGATACCGATGTGGTTCAGTGCGCTACACAATTATACGTTCATGACCGCTGAGGTATTGGATGCAGAGTATCGTGTCATCTCTCAGAGCGGATGGGGCGTGCTGAGCAGTTGGGACAACAATCCGAATGGCAATATCCCGGAGTTTTATGAACAGGTCTGCGGTCTGCTGAAGGGGGAGCAGAATGAAAGACTCGGCGCGTTGGAGCCACATGATTTCAACTCCTGGCAGCCTGAT
The DNA here is from genome assembly GCF_023714295.1 of Paenibacillus polysaccharolyticus. Taxonomy (GTDB): domain Bacteria; phylum Bacillota; class Bacilli; order Paenibacillales; family Paenibacillaceae; genus Paenibacillus; species Paenibacillus polysaccharolyticus_A. The sequence continues at coordinate 130,411 of NZ_JAMAUN010000006.1, read as the reverse complement.
ATTATTGTAGTCAATCTGGGTAGCAACGATGATGGCGCATTCCGATCTCCAGCTTGGACAGATCCAATCACTGGACAAGTATACAAGCAACGCCTAAACGAAGATGGGACGTATCATGAGGAGGACTTGGCCAAATTCGAGAAGGCGGTGGAGCAGTTCCTGATTAAGCTGCGAAAAAATAACCCGCACGCGCATATCATATGGGCTTATGGCATGCTTGGAGCTTCTTTACTGCCCGCGATCTACCGTGCAGTGGATGCATATCACAAGCAAACAAGAGATCATGCTGTTTCAATCCTTCAGCTTCCGATTACGACCGAGGAAACGATGGGTGCAAGAACACACCCTGGCGATCGATCACATCGCCGGGCGGCTGATGTTTTAGCAGAGTACATCGGGCGAATTCTATAATATACAAATTGAACTACATTTTTTACATGGAACACTCCGATGGCAGAATAACCTTCCAATCGCTGTTATCCCCAGATTTTTAAATTTTCCTTTTCCAATGGGAAATCCGGTGATAAAGGCGTAGCCTATGCTTCCGATGCAGCTTTCTTACAGAAAGCTTATAGCTTCGCTTTTTCAGGTTTTTTCTGTCCTCTCCGTTTTTGTGTAAATAAACTCTCCAACTTATATAGATTCTCCCAATGGTTGTTATATACCCAAGGGTAACGAAAGACCGCGCAGCAGGACGCTGTGCGGTCTTCTTCGAGTGTTTTTATCGAGTCTGGTCGTTTAATTCTAATGAACCCTCTGTTGCAAGATGGCATTGCACCTCATAACGGATGGAAATGATCTGCCCAAGCGTCTGAGTACGGATCATTTTAAGCAGGGTGGGCACGGTGCCTTTTGGAAATAAGGGAATACCTTCACCCAGCACTTTAGGGATGATAGCCACCTCAATCTCATCCAATAACTGCTGCTCCATCACCGATTGAACAAGCTGGCCTCCGCCTAAAATCCAAACATCTCCATCGAAAGACTGTTTCAGCTGGGGAATGAGTGTTTTTACGCTCTCGGTTGTGAATTGTACATGCGGTGCAGGTGGTTGTTCTGAGCGAGAAAGCACATAAGTCGGACGATCTGCGTAAGGGAAGTCTCCCGGCATGGTAAGCACGGCCTCGTACGAGGAACGTCCCATAACCACACTGCCAATCGTTTCATAGAATGTGGCATAGCCGTTATCGCCGCCATCACCACCCACATCAAGCAACCAATCGAACGTGCCATCCAATCGGGCAATATATCCATCCAGGCTCATGGCAATGTAAAGAATCGCTTTTGAATTTGAATTATTCATAATTCATCGCTCCCTTTTTGTAATACCTATAAGATACATTAAAACTATGCCAATAATTGACGTAGTTTAAATGCTTATTTACTTAAAGTACAGCCAAGGAGGGATCTCGAAAGCCTGGATAAGCAATGAACTACCGCACCGTTTATGCCTGTAGCGGGCTATGTTTCATTTCATAGATTTTCTGGAGTATACGCAGGTTTTCTTCCTTATCCGCATCGGACTCGGCATGTACATAATACTCTACCCATCTGTATCCGAACACGAACAGAATCATCTCGTGTACACAGTGGTCAGCGAGTGGGGGAGCCTTCGCATAATCCGCAAAGCCCTTATAATACGCAGGAACACAGCGCTGATAATACTCCACCATATGCTCAATTTCACACTCATCGGCAACCAGGCTGGCAATATCCTCTCCAAAGTATCCCCATCCTGATGTATCCCAATCGATGAGCGCGATTTTCCCATCGGCATAGATCAGATTGGTCACCCAGAAATCCCGATGGTTCAACACAAGCGGCAGCCGTTCGATACGAGCAAATATTTCGTCCGAGTGTTCATCCATATCGATCAACATTTGCCGGATATGGGGTGGGAACTCGCAGTCTTCAGAACGGATGTAATCATAAACGACAGGCCATGAGCGATAGTGCAGATACGTATTTTTCATGAGATCGGCATGGCTCAGGTTGTTCAGACTCTTCAGCACTGCGGGCTGTTCTGCGTATAGTTTACCTTGATAACGCCCTAATTCCAGTGCAGCCTGTTCAACCATTTCACTAGACAGATCCAGACCGGACACACCATCGATATATTCCAGCCACAGCTGAAATTCATTTTCCTCGGCATTCATCTCCGCGTAATAACATGTGGGCCAGCGAAAGGTTTCCGAGAATGTTGTTTCGAGGTCAGACATGTACAGATCATATTCCCGGCGCCAGGAACCGGGATCATTATAACGTTCCCATTGTTTCTGAACCTTCAGTACAAGTTGGTAAGGAAACTTTTGGCCATCTTCGGTTTCGGCTGTTCCTGTTACCAGATTGACGTTACCCACAGTTCCGCCATGTAGAGTGGTTGTATGATAGTCCGCTACAATAATGTTCTTCTTAAAATATTGGTTTAAAACATGAGTTAACGTTTGCATCTTTATTTTCGTCATCTTCGTCTTATTCATTTCTTCCGACCTCCGCTTTTGTTGGTTTGTTTACTCTGAATCCTGTAAATTTTGTTTTTTGCTCTTTTTTCGATGAGGTAGTTCGTTTTGTGTTGTACATACTTGTTCTCTGACTGCTGGGAAATATAATTCTCCCACCGTTCTTGCTGTAATGAACCGTCCGCGAGTGCTGAGAGAACTGCACATCCAGGCTCGGTCTGATGGCGGCAATCAGTAAAGCGGCACTGAGCGAATAATGCTTCGACATCGGCAAAGCTTGCATGAATACCTTCATCAGCATCGAAAAGCCCAAGCTCACGCATGCCAGGCGTATCAATAACCATTGCGCCCGAAGGCAACATAAAGAGTTGACGATGTGTTGTGGTATGGCGTCCACGGCTGTCGTCCTCCCGTATCGCCTGCACTCTCATGACGTCATTTTCAATTAATGCATTGAGCAGAGAGGATTTACCCACGCCAGACATGCCGAGAAATACAACGGTTTGACCTGGTGCTAGATAAGTGTCCAGTTCGTTCAGCCCCAAGCGAGTATGACTGCTGATCACGTGAACAGGTACATCGGAGATCCTTTGTTTAACTTCCGTGAGCATGGCATGATCTTCTGTAACGAGGTCTGCCTTAGTCAAAATGATGACCGGTTCACCGCCGCTTTGTCTGGCTTGTGTCAGGTAACGCAGAATGCGATTCACATTGAAATCTTGGTTCAACGAAGTCAGGATAAATACAACATCGAAATTGGTCGCGACAACCTGCTCCAATATCGTTTTTGCATAGCCTGCAGCATGGCCTGCATAGTCTGCACGTGAGAATTTGGACCTTCGGGGCAGCACTTTAACAATCAGGGAATCACCGATATCGTTGTAGCGCAGCAGGACAAAATCCCCCACACAAGGAAAGTCAGTTGGCATATCCGCCTGATAATAAAATGAACCTTTCAATACTGCGGTGACTTCACCGCGCTCTGTCATGACCGTGAATTGCTCCCGCCGAAGTTCTGTAATTCTTCCAGGTAATAATCCATCGGGGACCTCTTCTGTTTCGATATATCCGTAGGATTTTAAATTCATCATGGGTATAAGGTTAGCTCCTTTAAATGTTGTTTTTGGACGCAAAAATGCCGCAAACAAGCAGCCTCTTACGAAGCTACTGTTCTGCGGCATCAGGACGCAAAAAAGATACGACCTTCATCGTATCTGCAAACAGCAATATTCACGAAAGGTTACTTTGGATGGCATAACAAAGAATACGGGAGTCGTCCCGCTTTTTTCAGATATGCCAGCTATTCGGTTTTAATACTGAACCACCATATCCATATAAGTAGCAGCCATTTAAAACCTCTCCCTTCGTGTAAGGAACTTGCTTATCGCTAAGCTGTCTTTACCATAACCTGTAATGGAAAATAATTCAATGTTATTTTTATGTGGATTTCAGTTTTTTTGGAACCCTGGGGAAACGTAGCCTCTGTGCTCATGGGTTAGCCGTAGTAACTTGCGTATATTATGGATGACTGTATATGACGAAGTGCCCTTCACTGGCAAATTCACTTCCGATCCAGCCGACAGGCAGCCCCTGATTTTTATAGACATTCAACATCGCTTCAAAATACGGATGTGGCTCCTTGCATAACAATCGGGCTCTCGCAATCTGAAGTAGATCACTGCTGACGATATCAGCAAGATGGTTAAGTTGATCAGGCTTCAGGCCCAGTTCCGGGGACTGTCCCTCTAATTTTTTCTTCATCATGCCATAGAAGTCTTGTTCTTCTTCATACAGAATGAACGCGCGGTCAAGGGACCTCTCCTGATCACCAGAAGCAGGCGGAATATCCCCTAAGGCATCTGCGGTAATGTCTAATAGAAAATGATAAGGGGGCTCAACGTCCTCATCCTGGTAAAATTGCAGGGCTTCCTCCAGGTTCGTATACGGGTCTTGTGTCTCGGACGCTGTTCCGTTCATTGCACCTCCATGGGTGATGGAATGATATGATCCCTTCAATACATCGCCGTGTTCAATGTAATCCAGAACTTCACGTACATCTGTAGGGAAAATTTCTTTACTGGTCATCGATGGTTTCAACTCCCGACATTTAATGGTAGATGCTTTACAATTCTACATCTATGTGCGGAGAGCCTGCCTGCAAGGCAAAATCTCTCAAGGTGTTATAGTGTCTTTGCGTTCGTGGAACGGCTCTCATATGTTACAATCTTTCTATGACAAAAAGTGACGTAGTTAAGGTGGGGATATATTGAATCAACGCAGGCTGGCAATGATGCGCCTTATGGATTCCAGACATAAGTTTACAGCTCGTGAGCTGGCAGAACGATTTGACGTATCGGTTCGTACCATTCAGCGTGATCTGGATGCATTACAGACGATGGGCTTCCCCTTATATACCGAGGTGGGTGTTAATGGCGGATATCGGGTGTTGCCTAATCGGATTCTACCTCCAATGCAACTGACGCAGCAAGAAGCACTGGGTCTGTTCATGATGCTTGAATATTTGGAACAGGTTCCTGATTTTCCGTATGGTTCGATCCGTGGGCATCTGGCGGAGCAGTATTTCTCCACACTGCCTTCGGATGTACAGGAACGGATCACAGGCATGAGGGATCACATTGCGTTCATTCAGCATCCCGGTGACCATGTGAATGCATTGACATCAGAGCTACTAACAGCCGCTTCGGAGAAGAGGGCCATTACGTTTAGGTATGATGCTCGCAGTAGATGGAAGAGGGTGAGCGTGTATCCCTTCGGCATTTATTATGAGCAAGGATACTGGTACATGCCTGCACGGAATAAAGATCGAGTACTGTTATACCGTGTTGACCGAATAAGTGAGCTTACCGTGCTGGATCAGACGGATGATTCGGTGCCTGCATTAAAGGCGTGGCTGAAGCAAACAGAGAATAGAGCGGGCGAAGAAGTCGTGCTGCGCTTCACAGCATTCGGGGCCAGAATGGCTGCATCGGATGTGTTGTTCAGAGCGTTGGTCGATCAGGAATGGTGCGGGCTTGTGCCGCGTGCGGAGTTTTCTTTTACAGCACGCAGACTGCTTTCCTATGGACCCGAGGTGAAGGTGATATCTCCGCCAGCATTGCAGGAGCAGGTCCGCAGCATGCTTGAGCAAAGTGTGGTACAGTACAGGCAGGAATAGAGGAGATCGGAACTCCGACTAGAACATATAGTTTTGAAAGGGGGGCTACCATGATTCGATTCATAACAGGTTTAACCACTTGCTCTGTGCAGAGTCCATGCGAGGAACAACGGCGGTTGTTTGCATAGAGCAGGATTTATTTTACCGCCATCATTGATTTGAACGCATAATGTTTAAAGTTTCTCGCACGACTCTGCTGCCTTAAAGAAATCATTTAAGGAGTGGAGTAATGTGAAATATACAAATGCCGATGCCATCCTTCCAGAGGCTTTGATCAAGGAAATTCAGCGCAGATTCCCCGGTGGGTTGATCTACATTCCCAAGCCCAAGGAAGCACGTATCAAGTGGGGGGAGCGTTCGGGCAGCCGCGAGTGGATACAGGAACGCAACCGCGAGATGTGTAACCGTTATACGCAGGGCGAGACAATCGAGCAGCTGGCAGCGCGGTTTTGCTTATCCATCGACAGCATCAAAAAAATCGTGTACTGCAGGAAAAACCGTAAAAACAGATGAACAAACTGAACAAAAGATTCCTATTGAAGTCACATTCGAGCGATTGGATGTGGCTTTTTGGTATGTCGACATTGATTAACAAAAGAATGTTCCATATTCGTCTACAGAATCCCGCCTTACAATGAAATCAAGAGCATATGACTCATGCACAGCAATGTGGTGCTATAAAGTTAAGCGGAAAGGGTGAATCTATTGAACATTCAAGTTGAACTGACGAATCGGGAGCAGGCTTATATGATCAAAAATATGTACCCATTATATCTGCACGACCTGTCCGGTCATTACGGATTACAAGAAGGACACAGGCCAAACGAACATGGCATATTTGAAGCCGGCTCAGAGTACAGGACACTGCAGGATCAATACGATGTGCAAAACGTATGGTGGGGAGACCCGGAGCGTCTCTATCCTTTTCTTATGACGGTATCGGGTATGCCTGCCGGCTTTGCCTTTGTCGCCACGCCGCCTTACTGCCGCCAGGACGTCGACTATTTCATGCATGATTTTTTCCTGCTGCAGCCATTCCGCGGATTTGGACTTGCAGAGCAGGCGGCAACAGCAATCTTTGAGAGGTTTCGTGGCAAATGGGTACTATTCACCAATGCAGCGGAGAAAAACAAAGTGAGTCAGCATTTCTGGCGCAAGACGGTATCTAATTATACTCAAGGGGTGTATGAAGAGAACGAAGCGGAAACAGGCTGTGAGGATGGGCCTAAGCTCGTTTTTCAATTCTCTAATTCGGTTATTGCTTAATGTTAGGAAGAAGTGTTGTAGTCTCTGAAATTCAAAAGGCTCCCCTAGCATCGAATGGATAAGGGGGAGCCAGATGGTGTGACACTAGAACTGAATACCGAATTCCCTAGAAGGCAACAGGGATACGTAGAGAGAAGTTGAAGCACTGCTTTCTCGCACTAGAAATTCATCCGTGCAAACGTGGCATCCCCCTTCACTGTAGCATTGCTGGAGGCATTCACCGTATCGAGCTGTAGCACATAATCATAATGCCGGATGTAATATCCGGGCTGGCTATACGATCGAAGAGATACTTTGGTGCTGTCAGCCCAGCCGGGGCTGATCAGGAAGGTGGCATCTCCTTTGTAAGCAGTGGTGTTGGCAAAGGCTTCAAGTACAATTTTATTACTCGCATTACGTTTCAGGAAATAACCAGGGTAGTTGATTGCCTCCAGCGAAACACCTGTAGTGCTGGCAAGACCCGGTACAACGCGGAACTGGGCATCCAAAGCCGGGGTGACATTCGCATCAATGCGAGCAACATAGTTGGCGTGACGGATCATGCGATCCGGTACATTGTGTGAAGCGAACTGGCTGTAGCCTGTAGCTTCAGGCATGGATGGGCCCAGCATTTTGACTTCATGCAGTGTTGGGGTATACCAGTTGCCCGGATTGTTCCACAATACGGCGTTGACCATATTGATTCGCACATAGCGTGCCGTGAAATGCACAGCATCCGTGGTGAAACCATATGTCAGATTGTTGGTGCGATCCAGCGTGGAGTAGTTTACACCATCGTTGCTAATTTCGATTTTGTATTTGTAATATCCCTCGGAACCTTTATACATAAACCACGAAGTGTTAATCTCCGTAATGGTCTTTGGTGCTCCAAAATCGACCTGCCACCACGCAGGCCAACTGTTGGAGGAAGCCACCCATGAGGTCTGATAGTTACCGTCATTGACAAGGGAAGGGGACGAGCCAGAGGCCGTCGAGCTGGCGGAGGCTGTCTTGCCTTGGGCATGATTGACGAGAGCAGGTAACGTGATCTGACCTGTTGCCGCATCAATATTCCATGTGGTATACCATTCCAGCGATGCCGTTCCATTGCCGTCATTCAGCGTGAGGGGCAACCAGATATGTTTGTGCTCGCCCAGATTCATCGGATTCCAGCGATCCGCCATATAGATATACGAAGTGGTGCTGCTGCCCTGAATCGTGGCAATATCATGGATCTGGGAGCCGAAGGCAGACGGGTTGCCATAAGGCGTTAGTGCAGACCATGGCCCGGTCATTGAAGTAGCTGTAGCGTATGCACCCTGATTCGGATACCAGCCGGCCGCTTGGGAGGTGAAGAGGTAGTAGCGGTTTCCTTTTTTCACAACAGCCGGGGCCTCGCGGTATGCATTCTCGAACAACCATCCTTCGAACGACTGTATCCCTGTATAACTTGCATTCATTTTAAAAATAGCCATCGTATCATTCGCACCGCCATTTTTGCGGGAGGCCGTTACGAGATAACCTGTGCCGTCCGTGTCCACAAAAACAGTCATGTCACGAGATTCATAATCAAGCGGGCGGAAGCTGCCTTCATACGTAAATTTGCCGTTGGGTGTACTGCTTGTGGCTACCGCAACGCGGCCGAGATTATAATCTGTACCGTTCTCATAATGAGCCCAGAGTACATACTGCTTGGTGGAGGCATTATAGATCACTTTGGGACGTTCAATCTTGCTGGAGGCGAGTTCCGTCGCGGAGTCTTTGGTCAAGATGGCATTGCTGAAGGTCCAATTTTTCAAATCCGTTGAGGTGTAGACGTTTACGCTGTCAAACTTACCGCCCACCGCGTGTTCACCATACAGATAATACGTTGAGCCTACCTGCAGGATGTTACCGCTGTTGGCGTGAATGGGATTGCCAGCCGTATCAAGCCAATCGGTACCATTGGTAATTGCTACACTTGCCGCGTTGCTTCGTTCAGGATGTAGACCAAACATCGTTAATGCGAGTGTGAAAACCAGAAGCCAGACCGTCTTGCGTTTCCCCATTACGTACACCTCCATATAGATTAGAGAATAATTAAAGCGCTTTCAAATCTATTGTAGTTGATTTACAATATTTAGCAAGTGAACAATTCAGAGATTGCTGAACATAGCATCATCTGTTGGTGAATAAGCGGCAAGAGCATGAATTCCTTTTCATTGACTGTGATATGAAGCCAAAGATCAGATGAAGTCGTATGTAAATGGTAGTATGTTTGTAGGGAAATCAAGGATAAAACATATATGGGCACTGGAGGTGCTGGGTGTTATGAGTAATGTCGTACACTATGAGGTGAATTCGGTAGAAGATTATATGGCGATGATCGAAGAGTTACCGAAAGGTCTGGATAGGTATTATTATCGTGGAGAAAACAAGGTGTATTCCACTCAATCCTCGTCCTTACTTCGATCAGGAATAGCGCGATTGCTTCGAGATAACCCGGAATATTATGTGGATGCAGTAAATGATTATGTCCGAGATATGGCAGATCAAGCGGGAGAGTGGGAGCGCGAGCATGTGTTAGCCTGGTGTCACCATGAAGGTCTGCCTACGAACTTGCTGGAACTTACAGCGTCTCCGCTACGCGCGTTGTACTTTGCCTGTTTGAGCCGCACCGATCATAGCGAGGAGCCGAGTCAGGCGGGGTACGTATACGGTTTTGCGAGAGAGAATACAGCCGACGTGACTGAACTCATATTGGAGAATGTGAAAATAAAGGCATCTCGTTATAACTTAATTGAGGATATGGGCGAGGACCCGCGATGGATAAATCTGCTGTCGAATCACGATAAAAAGAGAGATTCTCCTAAGCCTGATCTGGCCCAAATGCCTTACCTGATTTATCAGGCACCGTATAAGTATAGAGGCTCAGACGAACCGAATGGCCTATATTTCTATCAGTTTTTTCAGACGGTTCCCTCATCGTCCAGTCCGGAGTTTTCTTTTGAAATCATACAACAGCAGTACACACCTGCGCTGATCGTTAAAGTACGAAATCAAACAGAGATTCGAGAGCATCTTCATCACCGTTTGGGACTGTACAAGTGATTGAGGTACCGCCCGAATATAAGAGCAAGATTGTGATTGTCTTCTCGTGATATAACTGTCCTGAGCCTTTGCGAAGGTCAGATTATTCATTGAAGGGGATGACGTTATGAACGAGACATGCAGAAGACTGGAAGGACTAGTTGCCTTAGTAACAGGTGCGAGTAGAGGCATTGGCCGGAGCATTGCGATTCGTCTGGCTCAGGAAGGCGCATACGTTCTTGTGCATTTTGCAACAAGGCAGGCGGAAGCGGAGAGTGTGGTTCGGAACATCATAGACCATGGTGGACAGGGGCAGGCCATCGGAGCTGATTTAAGCACGCTAGATGGCATTCATGCACTGTTTGCGAAGGTCGATAATGCTGTTCAGAAGCACGGACAAGAAGGAAAGTTGGATATTTTGGTCAATAACGCTGGCATAGGCCAGATCCTTAGCCTGGAGGAAACGACGGAAGAATCCTTTGAGGATGTCATGAGAATTAATGTAAAAGCACCGCTATTTGTGACGCAGCAGGCTGTCTCCCGGCTTCGGGATGGAGGGTGTATCATCAATATTTCCTCTTTTGTTACACGCGTGGCTTCTCCAGGGGTGTTTGCTTACAGTATGACCAAAGGGGCTGTGGATACGTTCACGAAGCTGCTAGCCAAAGAACTGGGAAGCCGTCAGATCAGGGTTAACGCCATACAACCAGGAATCATTAATACCGAAATGAATGCAGGAACACTTGCGAACCCACAGGGACAGGCGTATGCTGCCGGACTGTCTGTAATGAATCGCTGGGGAGAACCCGAGGATGTGGCTGATATCGCTGCCTTTCTTGCCTCGGCGGATAGTCGCTGGATGACAGGACAATGTGTGGATGCCAGTGGTGGCTCACACTTATAACTTCTGACGATGTAGTCTAGTGTTGGAGGAGGACTGGTTATGGATCGCTTTGTAATCAATGCAAATACGCTAGTGGTCTTGCAGAAAGAGGACGGAGAGATGGTACTGGTCAAAGGCGGTATCATTGCTGACGGTTTTGAAGTCTTGGCGACCTACTCCAAAGGCTGGCTGACATTTGCCTATCTAAAAGATCATCAGGGCATATGGTGGTTCAATGCTCGTACGAACAAGGCCAGTTTGTTCAGTCGGGATACGGAAGCATTCCGCGTCGTACACGAGGATTACAGCTCTGATTCGCAGCATGTCTATCTGGAGGACAAGCCCGTTTCTCCCTCCGATCCAGGCAGCTTTGAACTGTTGCCAGGGACGCCTTATTTTGCAAAGGATAAACATCGACTATACGTCAAAGACAGCCAGCATTTTCATGTGTTCGATGAAATTGATACAAGTTCAGCCATTGCGCGGCATGATTACTGTACAGATAAGGATCATCTGTTTCACTTGTCGAGTGGCCTTCGTTATGCCAATGAATATAAACATGAGATGGTCGATTGGTTGCGGGAGCATTATCCAGATACACCTGGCTGGTGGCAGACTGACTACGCTCATCATGCAGATGACGCGGTGCAACTTGCGTGGAGTTGGTATGCCACGGCTACCTCCGTATTTTATCGGACAGAGTCCGGCGGTGGGTACAGGCGAGATGCCAAAGAAACCTTCAATCTGGTTCGCGGCGCGGATCGAAGTTCATTTGAACCGCTAGACGAACAGCTTGCGCGTGATCGGGATCGGGTTTATTTTCAGTGGCGTACTATCCGCGGAGCAGATCCGGACAGCTTCGAGTCACTTGGGGGGCGATTTGGCCGGGACAAGCAGCATGTTTATTATAACGGGTATCGTATGGAGGGAGCGGATGTATCCACATTTGAATTGTTAGGCGGTACGGAGCATCTGGGTTTATCCAGAGATCAGAACGACGTATATCATGCGCAGTATGCGCGTACGAGTCAGCCTTTCGGTCATCCTGATGATGTACTTCAACGGATCAAGGGAGCGGATGCGGCAACGTTTGGAGTGCTTACACCATCCGGTAGTTGGGCTGTAGATGCGAATCGGGTATATCTCTGGAGCATAGCCAATAAAAAAATAGACCGTGCCAGCTTTACTCATCTGCTCGAAGCTGATCCCCAGAGCTGGGCCAAGGACCGGAATGGGCTCTATAATGCGAACGGCAAACGTACCGTAAAAGGCATCGATGGGGAATCTTTTGTCATGTTAAACAGATATTGGGGCAAGGATGATCAGGCTGTATTCAGTTTTGTGACAGGAGGGGTGTACAAAACAGCGGATACAGGGACATTTCAAGTTACGGATGATGAAGGAAGCGCAGAAGATAAGCTGTTTCGTTATTCTATCCACGATGGAACGGTGCGCAAGAAGAAAAAGTAGATATGAAAATGACGGTGTGGGATCTGAAAGTGAGTTGATATCTAAAGCCATCCTAGAGAATGGAATCTCAGTTGTGTATTCAGATAAAAAACCAGGGACAGACTTCAAAACGTCAATGTCCCTGGTTCTGATTTGGGTTCAAAAGCGAACGAATGGATTGGTCTCTACCTTCGTTGCTCGTTGTTTTATCGTTTGATCGTTTTAATTTTTATGGCCCTTGCGCACTTTGAGCTGCATACGCTTGATCGTGGTATGCTGCATAACTTCCAGCACGAGCGGGCCTTTGCCATTCAGAATTTCGACATCCGTCACGTTGTCCAGAATCGTGATAATTCCGATATCGTCTGCGCTTACGCCTTCGATCTTCGCAATGGTTCCTACAAAATCAACTGCACGAAGTTTCTTTTTCTTCCCTCCGTTGAAGTTCAGCTTCATAATCTGCTGGTTCAACAGCTCACGCTTGTCCTTTTTGCGTTCAGGGGCGATCTTGAGACGTTTCTCGAATGCTTCCCGGCAGCGATCTACCTCATCCTCAGAAGGTGCTTTGACCACAGGAATCTCAAATCCAATATAAGATTCGATCTCCGCAAGACGTCTGCCATCCTTTGGCGTGACCAAAGTGAAGGCTCTTCCTGTTTTTCCTGCACGACCCGTGCGGCCTGTACGGTGAACATAGCTTTCTTTTTCAAGCGGGATATCGTAATTGATGACGTGGGTGATGTTTGTGATATCAATTCCACGCGCCGCAACGTCGGTAGCAATCAGATAACGGAATTGTCCACGTCTGAATGCATTCATGACTTCGATTCGCTCATCCTGCTCCATGCCGCCGTGGATACGATCAGCCGGATAGTCCAGATCAGCCAACGCGCGGAACAGCTTATCCACATTCTCCTGTGTGCGGCAAAAAACGATACAGCTATCCGGGTTTTCCGTAATAAACAAGTCCTGAAGCAACGCAGTTTTGTTCACTTCCGACGTGCGAATCACGGCATGTTCAATCGTTGCTGTAGTCAGTCCGCTAGCTCTAATTTCGATTTCTACAGGGGTGTTCATATATTGGCGGGACAGCTTCGCCACATCTTCCGGGAACGTTGCGGAGAACAGCATCGTTGTCCGTTCCTGCGGCAATGCCTGAATAATCGCTTGTACCGTCTCAATAAAGCCCATGTTCAGCATCTCATCTGCTTCATCAATGACCAGATATGCGATGCGATCCAGCGGTAGCGTGCCCCGTTCAATATGATCCAGAACCCGGCCTGGCGTGCCGACAGCCACATGGGTTCGTTGTTTCAGCTCGGCTTTTTGAATGTGAAAAGGGGACTGTCCATACAGTGCGGTAGCTTTAATGCGTTTAAAGCGCCCGATGTTGGTAATATCTTCGTTGACCTGCAGAGCCAGCTCCCGTGTGGGGGTCAGAATCAAGGCCTGTGGTTTATTTTCGTTCCAGTCCACCAGCTCACAGAGCGGTATGCCGTATGCGGCTGTTTTGCCGCTGCCTGTCTGTGATTTCACAACAAGGTCTTGATTTTCCAGTGCCACGGGGATAACACGGGTCTGAACTTCGGTGGGATTCTCGTAACCCAGGCTGTCCAGTGCTTTGACGATCTCTTCCCCCAGGCCATAATCCTTAAAATACTGCTTACTCATCGTTTACCCCTTTTGCGTTTAGTTTTGAAATGCAGTCTGCTCACGTTATTTTGTTCTCAGTAAGGATTGAAGTGAATGATCTGACTCTTACTTACCAGCATTGCACCGTACATGCATCATATACCTGCCTATTATACTCTATGTGCACGAAAAGCGCGTGGCAAATAAAGAGACTGACCTTCTGAATAGCAGTTCGTCCCTATATATCGTATATCGGTGAAGGTAGTTATGGTCTTTTCCCGCACCGTACTATCTAACGATCTCAGATGAGCTTATTTGAACGATATAGAGCGTGTTGGAATTGTAACGATCACCATGGAGCTTATTCTGGTGAAAACACGTTAAAAGCGTCCGATCTCACTTTATTTTGCCCAAATAAGGTCTCCTGAGATCGTTAGAAAATAAAAACGCATAAAATGGACTAAATAGCGTTTCTGGAGATCGTTAGATGAAATGAGTCCCTCAAATCAGGGAATGAGGAAACTCTACGATGCTCCTTTTATATGTGCAACGTTCCACGTGAAACGATTTGTATCGTCCTAAAGGGAGCTTCCCCGATAGTGGACCCATATTAAGAAAAAGACGATACCTCCATCGTTACATGGGTGTACCGCCTTGATACATATAGTGTTATTTTAGGATACTCACATATTTGCCGTAAACGTATGCCATTTGTCCATTCAGCTTCACTTTGACCCAGCCATAGGCATGACCTGTATTAACTACCTCAAGTATCGTACCTTGCGGTACGGAAGTAATCACTTTTGATTTGGAGGATGCCCCTGCACGTACATTCAGATGAGCAGCCGTAACCTTGGCTTGTTTGCGTGAAACTGCGACACTTGGCTTGCCATTGTCTGAAGGCACAGATGGTTTGCCTGGTTTCGGCGATCCAGGTGTAGGAACCGGAGTTGGTTTTGGCTTCGCTGAAGTTACTGGTTTCTCCGGTGCAGGTGCAGGAGATGGGGAGTTCCCGCCGTTTCCTTGGCTATCTGCAGCTTTGCGAGCCTTGTTCAACTTCTGGTAGAAAGCACCTTTCGTTTTTACGCCTTTAAATTGGCTTGCATCTACCCCTGCTGTGGAAGATAAAGATTCCATCTCATCTGCAGTTACTGCATCCAAAATGTTAATGGAGGCAATATTGGTGTACTTGCCATCTTCTGTTGTCGGCACATTCATAATACCAGCATTAATCAGTTCCACGACATCTGCACGCTCCGGTGCAGTCAGGTCTACGCCAGTGATTTTCCAATGTTGCTGAATTTTCGGCTCGTAGACACCTTTCATCACGTCTTGCAGATATGCGATAGACAGATTACGGATTGTGCCTTGAATCTCACCAAAGGCGGAAGCATCCTTGGAGGACCAGAGTTGCTTGAACGTACGTCCTTCGAGCGCCCCACCTTTGGCAACCAGGGCCTCCATCCGATAAGCATTCATGCCGAGCTTGAGTGTATCATCTGCCTGAACCGTTTTTCCGTTACTGTACTTCAAATGGGTAATGCGGCTGCCATATGGCTTGGTCAGATCGATTTCATAGGTCACACCGCCGAAGAAATCATCGGTGCTGTACTTGGAAGCACGTCGCTTCGGATCAAAACTGATGGTTACATCCCCGGGACGGGTAGAGTTAAAATATCCTGCGGACCATTCCATGTAATCCTTCAGATCACGTCCGGTCACTTCATATACCGTCACTTCACCAAACGTGTACTGATAGTTAAACGCAATATCTTTTTTCTTGATCGGGCCAACGTCCAGCTTGGCTTTGTCATTATCGATCTGATGCGCGACAACGTCAGCATCACTATAATGGAGCATCACTTCGGTGAAAAAATCAGACAGCGGCGTTTCCTGAATCTGCACGGCAGGGATGCCTTTGATCTCATCCGCCGGAACCAGATTGGTTCCTTTCAACTCCGCTACCTCAATGTTGGCATCGGCACGGGCGAACTCGTGGAACGGGTGCAGTGTTTTTTCCAAGGAGGGGTCAGACACCTCATAGGTGCCGTCTGCCTTTTTGACAGCGAGTGCCTTCGCTTCTTTACTCTTCAGCACAACCTTACCGTTCTCTTTAGCAAACGTCAGGTCAATTCGTGACATGTGTGTACCGTATTTGTTGGGCTCGGAGATCAGCACGCCGTTCACCGTCTGTGATTCAATCAGCTGATGCATATGTCCGGCAAAAATAGCAGTTAGCTCCGGGTTGGCATTGGCGATGTCCGTGACACCGGTTCCCGGTTTACCGTTCTCGTTATCCAATCCCATATGCATGAGGCCAACCATGACATCCACTTTGCCTTTCAGTTCGGCAATGGCTTTGCGAGTCTCTTCTACAGGGTCTTTGACAATGACACCATCCAGGTGATGGGTTCCCTTTTCAAATTCGGTAATCATCGGGGTGTTCATACCAATTACGCCTACTCTGATACCGTCCTTCTCGATAATGGTATAGGCAGGCATGTAACGGTCGCCGTTTTCTTTGAAAATGTTACCGACAAGCGCCTGGCCTTTGAACTGAGAAGAGATTTTCTCCAGCACATCCAGGCCAAAGTTGAATTCATGATTCCCCATAACCCAGGCATCATAGTTCATCTCGTTCATGGCCACCATCATCGGTGACTGGGGTTGATCATTGAACAATTCGGCAGAATTGTCCTGAATCATATCTCCTGCATCGAGCAGGATAGTGTTGGGATTCTCAGCACGAACTTTTTTTACCATCGTATAGAGCTGTGTCATGCTTCCGGCAGGGTTGGGGCCATCCAGTGCGTAGTCCCATGGCATAAAGCGACCATGAATATCAGATGTGCCAAGTAAAGTAATCTTAGTCTCAGGATCTGCTTCAGCTGCGTGAGCGTCTTCCGAAGCGAGCGGAGCGAGTAGCACGGAAGTGCCTAATAGAATGGACAATGACCAACTAGCGAAACGTTTTAAACCATGTGTACGCATGTGTAATCTCCCTTGTGTTCTGATGTGTGTAATGATATCTATCAATCCATACTAGAGAAACATCAAGGTAATGTAAACGCTGATGTAACATATATGTTCGATACAGTTGAATAAAGCAGGGAAAAAAGATAAAGCAATATAAAGTATACTTTTCAAAGTAAATAGTATGTTTTATATGTGTATAAAACCAAAATTATCCATTATGATGTCCTTGTAAGCGCTTTATAAAATAAACCAAACCAAGGAGGAATATTATGTTGAAGTCCAAATGGTTTAAGACGGTAGGTACGCTTGCTCTGGCAGGTGTGCTGGCCGCGTCAGTCGCGGTGGGCAGTGTCAGTGCCGGATTGGCTAAAGGCAGTAAATTCCTGGGGAATATTATAGCTAACCAGGTACCAAACAATTTCAGTCCGTACTGGAATCAGGTGACGCCGGAGAACTCCACGAAGTGGGGTGCGGTAGAAGGTACGCGTAATGTGATGAACTGGGGCCAGGCAGATATGGCCTACAACTATGCGAAAAACAATAAAATGCCTTTCAAATTCCACACCCTTGTTTGGGGAAATCAGGCACCTAACTGGATGAATGGCCTCTCTGCTAATGATCAGAGAAACGAAGTGATCCAATGGATCAGAGCGGCAGGGCAGCGTTATTCCCAAGCGGAGTTTGTTGACGTAGTCAATGAGCCGTTGCATGCGAAGCCAGCCTTCCACAATGCGATTGGCGGAGATGGACAGACGGGCTGGGATTGGGTCATCTGGTCATTCCAACAAGCAAGACAAGCCTTCCCGAATTCCAAGTTGCTGATCAATGAATACGGCATTATCGGTGATCCTGCGAAGGCAGATCGATATATCCAAATCATCAACCTTTTGAAAAACAGAGGCCTCGTTGATGGCATCGGTATTCAAGCGCACTACTTCAATATGGACAACGTATCTGTGAACACGATGAACACTGTTCTGAACAAACTGCAAGCAACAGGCCTTCCAGTGTATGTATCCGAGCTAGACATGACTGGGGATGACAATACCCAGTTGCAACGTTACCAACAGAAGTTCCCTGTGCTCTGGAAGCACCCGGCTGTTAAAGGTGTTACGCTGTGGGGTTACAACGAAAACCAAACTTGGACTAGTGGTTCCCACCTGGTAAGAAGCAACGGCACAGAGCGTCCTGCAATGCAGTGGCTGAAAACCTACCTGGCGAACAATCCTTAAGCCCAGGTACAGATCTTAGAGTTGGTGTTTGTCCAGTTGTATAAACTTTAGTACAAGTACAAGCAGAATGGAATCACTCTATCTGTTAAAAATCAGTTAACCTGCATTATCCCCTCATAAAAGAGCCTGTCCCGCTATGATATGGGACAGGCTCTTTTAACGTATATCAGCATTTTACTTCCGTTTCTCGCTGTTCTGAATTACTGTTTTAATTCGCTGTAATCACCATGCTGTTAAAGGAATCAGCTTCTAACTGCACATGAATCGTCTGTCCTTCGGTGAACGTCAAGTGAAGGTCACGGCGATCCGGGAACGGATTGTTAACAACGATTACCAGGCTGTTATCCGGGTTGCGGAAAGCAACGGCTTTGCCGCTCCATGCGCCAGAGAGGCCAAGCCGGCGAGCGCCGTTAACGATATGATGAGCAAAATGTTTCATGACGTAATACTCTGGATTACGAGTGACGTCCTTACTTGCAGGATCAACGGTGATCATCGAGTTTTGCTCCCAGCCCCATGTGCTGCGTCCTTTGGGCTCAAGCACCATATTCCAATAGATATAGGCGTTGACGCCATTACTGAAATAGTGCTGATAGAGGTTATACACGTGCTTGGCGTAGTTCCACGAGTTATGACCATCCCCGCATTCATTTTCGGTCTGCATGTAACGAAGCTCCGGGTAACTTGCTACGGTACGTTGAATGGCATGTTTGCCAGCCCATTGGTATCCAACCCCTTTAATATAGGAGTAGGCTTTGGGGTCACTGAGCACCAGTCCAGCGTATTCATCGAATCCGGTCGTTTTCTTTTTCATCAGTTCTTCCCACGGATCAGGTGCGTTAATCGTACCGAGCCAGATTTCCGTATCCAGACCGTGCTTCTCAAAAGCAGGCCCTAGATAATCCGCGATAAATTCGCGTAGCTGCTCACCTGTCCACATGCAGGAGGGGAACTTCTGATCTGCGATCACTTCGTTCTGCACATGAACTTGATGAATTGTAATGCCCGCTTCACGGTAGGATTTAACAAACTTCACAAAATATAAAGCGTAGGCTTCGAGAATGTCCTTTTCCCAGCGCAGTGTTCCGTAGTTGTACGCTTTGGGGAACTTCATCCAGGTTGGCGGACTCCATGGTGATGCGAATAACTGCAAATCCGGGTTATAACTCAAAGCTTCCTTGATATAAGGGATCAAATATTTAAAATCTCGTTCGATGGAAAAATGGTCCATGGCCACATCTCCGTCTACTTCGTTGTGGCTATACCACTGCTCTGCATAATCACTCGCGCCAATCGGCAGGCGACAGATCGTGAACCGATGCTCCCCTTCCGGGTGGAACAGGGAATGCATGACTTCGTGTCGCTGCTCGTCACTTAAATGGGCCAAAGCCAAATAACCAAGTTCATTGAAGCAGCCACCGAAACCTTCGACAAGCTGATGCTGTTCACCGGTTAGTTTTAAGTTAGCGCTTTCATTGGTAGGTGATGCAGATAACTCGTTCCATGGATTTGCGGGTGTAGTGGAATATCCGTTAAACGTAAATGTCATATGATGATCCTCCTCGTAGGCTGGTGAGTAATCCTTTTGATTACGTTTAGTATACCAACTTCCACTGCAAAAGCAGATGTGCTAATCCGTGCAATATTTACCCTAATCCAAGGTGGTTCGTTTGGAAATGAACAATGATCGAGTGGTAGGAAGTGAGCTACTGCACCTATAACACTTATAATGCCCGTAATTAAGGATCACTATATAGGTAGCACGATATACCCTATTCCTCTGAAAAGTGGAAAATCCCCGCTAAGAATTTAGCGGGGATAGAGTTATTTGTTTTCGAAGATCAGAATCGTTTTACTCTTGGCGATATATCCAACGGTTGTATGGAGCTGCTCTGAAATAAATCGAATCGGAACATAGGCAATGCCATCCTTCATCAACAGTGGAGCATCGTTCATGATGGGTTCATCGTTAATAGTGACCTGTTTGTTGCCTACGCTCCAGCGAATCGTTTGGTTCGCTTCTGTAATCACTGCTTCACGTGTACCGCTGTTCCAGTTCACACGAGCATTTAACTGCTCGGATACAAAACGCAGAGGTACGTACGTCCGGCCTTCATCAATGAAAGGCGCCGCACCCAGTTCGTATGCACGGTCGCCCACATATGCCGTGGCAGATCCTTCGATCAGGCGTTGAAAACGCCCCTGTGGCGTACGTTTCTGCTCTCTGACATTCATCTGGTTGAGTAGCTGCATCGTGTGGCTACCACTTGTCACATCCAGATAATTGTTATGTACAGTAAGCCCGGCATCAGTTGCCTCTGTCATAACATTTGGTGTGTTTAAGGACATAGAAGTGGAAGCAGAGATGTTGTCTACGCTTTGTACATCTGAGTTATCCGGTGTGAAGGATAATTCCGAGATTGGTGTCAGATCCCATATCCGGTTGCCCGATAGCTTCAAGACGTTTAGTTTGGTTAACTTGCGTAGCGGCTCCAGATTATAGATCTGATTGGACTCCGCATTCAGCTCCGTTAAGTTTGTTAATGTTGCGATGTCACTAAGTTGCTGGATCTGGTTACCCGAGATATCCAGTTTCCGCAATTTAGTCATGTGGCCCAGGGGTGCCAGATGTGATATATGGTTACCTGCCACATTAAGTTCACGCACTGTATCTGGTAGCTCTGCGAGGGCATCCAGTGATGAAATATGATTGTTCGCTACATTCAATTGCGTTAATTTAGTCTGTTCCACAAGTGGAGTGAGATCGGTTATATCATTATTTGAGATTTCAAGCCATTTCACCGAACGCAGCTCTGTTAGAGGGTCAAGGCTTAGAATCTGATTGCCGCTGGCATGCAGTGTATGTAATCTGGGAAATTCCCGCACAACGTCAATGGAGGATATCGAATTGTTACTGATATATAGACGTCCCAGTTGCTGTAATGCAGCAAGAGGCTGGATGGATGTAATGTAATTGTTACGAACGTCAATCTCGCGAAGCCCTGTCAGGTTTTCCAGTGGTGTGAGATCCGTAATTTCATTACCGTACAGACGCAGATGGGTCAAATTCACGGCATATTCCAACCCGGAAAGACTTTGAATGCCTGCGTTGCTCAGATCTACCACACGAAGCTGCTTCAGTTCCTTAGACGTCAGGGGTTCGCCTACGGGAATGTTTAGAATCAGCTTCAGTCCTTCTTCAAGCGCGGGATCTTTAATGAGGGAATGTTCTGAATCATCGAGCACGTATGCCCTCGCTTGCCCCGCCGTACCTATACTTAGAATACATATCAACATTAAAAGTGTGATTCTCTTCATTACATGCCTTCCCTCCAAATCATAACATCTCTTATTATTAACCCGTCTTGGGGATATAGGAACCGTTATTTTATAACGTTTATCTAACTATACTTTATTCTATATGATAAGGGTCATGCCCTGCACTTTTTCAGTATAATTTTGTGCAAATTATAAATATCTGCATGAGGCTCAACATATTTGCATCACGCTGTATTCAACCCCTTGATGAAAAGGGTAAGAATGTACAGAGGTTATATGTGGAGAGGGAGATGTATCGATGAGGAAAGCAATGATCATTAGCAATCCGTCGTCAGGCAAGGAAAAAGCAGAGCAATATGTATCCCAAGTTCAGGCTATTCTGGAATCCAAAACATACGCAGTTGTAGTTAACGAAACAGCCGGGGAAGGCGATGCCGCTCATTACGGTCTGCATGCCTGTAAGGACGGATGTGATCTGGTCATTTCCATTGGGGGAGATGGCACATTACATGAGACGATCAACGGTATGCTGGATCAGGAACATCGTCCCCTTCTAGGCATCGTTCCGCTGGGAACAGTGAATGATTTTGCACGGGCGTTACATATCTCCCTCGATCCAGAGGAAGCAATCGAGCAGTTACGTTCCGAACAGACCCGGTTGGTAGACCTGGGTATGGTGAATGGACGACTCTTTGCTAATGTGCTGGCTGCCGGCTCCTTGGCGGAAGCGTTGTTCTCTGTTTCGCCAGAGGAAAAGTCGAAGCTGGGGTCATTCGCTTATTTGAAAGAAGGATTGAAGGATCTAGTAAATACACCAGCAAACGTTTTGAAGATCGAATACGACGGGCAATTCTGGGAGGGAGAGTCACCGCTTTTTGTGGCGGCACTTACCAACTCGGTTGGAGGGTTCGAAAAACTGTCACCGGATGCAGAGGTAGACGACGGCATGATCCACTGCTTTGTGATTCGAAATATCAGTGTATTCAATAGCTTGACCTTAGGCACTTCGCTGTTTTTCGGCAATCTCAAAAATCATAAGGACGTGGACTATTTTACAGCCAAAGAAGTGCATGTTCGCTCAGACGAAACCATTCGTACCAATGTGGATGGGGAGGAAGGCCCTGCTTTACCGATTGATATTCGTGTGTTGCCTGGTTATATGAAGGTGATCGTTCCGGAAAAAGATTAATGATTTCTGCCCAAAGCTGGGCAGTATTACTTATAACAAATCATTTCTCCATATAAATGTGGGGAAAGTCTATTGAAACCGATTGCAGATATATGTCACAATCATAGACGGAAGACAGGCATGGACATTACATATATGGATATGTATCAGGGTCTCATGCACACACACTACTTTTGAATATGGAGGGGAAACATCTTGAGAACCATTAAACTGGGCAGCAGTGCACTCGATGTGCCTGTAGTTGCTGTAGGTTGTATGCGAATCAATTCATTAGACAGTAAGGACGCGGAGCATTTTGTACGTTCTGCTATGGAAGTAGGCGCGAATTTCTTCGATCACGCTGATATTTACGGCACAGGGACGTGTGAGGAGATTTTCGCTGATGCTGTGCAGATGAATCCCCAAGTTCGTGAAAATTTGATTCTTCAATCCAAATGCGGCATTCGCAAGGGAATGTTTGATTTCTCCAAAGAGCATATCCTGAATTCGGTGGATGGCATTCTGCAACGTCTGAGAACGGAATATTTGGACGTATTGCTCTTGCACCGCCCGGATGCCCTTGTTGAACCGGAGGAAGTGGCTGAAGCGTTCGATCAGTTGGAGCGTGAGGGAAAAGTACGCCACTTCGGCGTATCCAACCAGAACCCGAACCAGATCGCATTGCTCAAAAAATATGTCAAACAACCGCTTGTAGCCAACCAGCTACAGATGAGTATTACCAATACGACAATGATCGATAGCGGTATCAACGTGAATATGGAGAATGATGCTGCGGTGAACCGAGATGGCAGCATTCTGGATTACTGCCGTCTGCATGATATCACCATTCAGCCGTGGTCTCCATTCCAGTACGGATTCTTCGAGGGTGTATTCCTTGGCAATGAGAAATTCCCGGAGTTAAATGCGAAGATCGATGAGATCGCTGCGAAGTATGATGTGAGCAACACGACCATTGCGATTGCGTGGTTGCTTCGTCACCCTGCTAAAATGCAACCTGTGACAGGCACAATGAATATTGAACGTCTGCAAGATTGCGTGAAAGCAGGTGAGGTTCACCTCACTCGTCCAGAGTGGTATGAAATCTATCGCGCTGCAGGGAATGTCCTGCCATAAGTCACATTAGATTTAGTATGGAATAACCGTGAAATACGCCGAATGTGTGCTAATTTTCGGACAAATGACACGAGCCTGCCTGGCTCGTGTTTTTTTGTGCAGTTAGGTCTTGGAAGAACAGACCATTTCGATATAAAATATAGATACATATTTTCTCATCCTAAAAGGGTTAAAATGTAATTAATACAAATTAGTTGAAATTATTTTATTGAAAAGAACGTATATATTACATATAATTACTTTTGCATATACCTGTAATCTTGCTTTTGGTGTTTTTATTTTGGAGGGTGGTGTTCCCTTGAAGCCGACAACAACCACGATACGCGATCATTTAGCAAATTATTTGAAGCGTGAGCAGATGTCGATCAGTTTATTTTCAGAGATGTCCGGAATTAATTCTGGAACACTCAGCAACATTTTAAATAAGAATCGACCCATCTCGATGCAGCAACTGGACCGTATTACGGCAGCCATGAAGCTTGCAGAGGGCCACTTCTATGAGTTGTATATTGATGAGTGCTTTGTGCACGCAACCCCGGATTGGCGGAGGTTAGGCCCTTTTCTGCATCGATGTGCTGAACTGGATAAGCTGGACTGTATCGAAGATGTTGTTCGTCTGATGATGGATAATCTTTCGTATATCCCGATGTTATTTGAGGTGGCAGAGGAGTTCTACCATGCTGGTAAATGGAAACCGGCAACTCTCTTATACGAAACAATCGCTGAAAGTGAGAAGATGCAACATTCCGAGCGGCTTGCGCTCTGTCAGTATCGTCTGTTTAAGCTGGGGCTGACGAATGATCAGCAGCGGAATGTTATTATCGCGGCCCAATTTGAATATTATGTGGATCGGCTGGATGAACGCTATCAACTGGATGCGTTAAATGAATTGATTAACGCATTCGGAGCTTTGCATAGATGGAACAAAGTACAGGAACTGTCCGAGAAATTAAAAATAAAAGCTACAGTTCATTATGAGCTTAATGGTAGAAGGAAACAGGAGGAGACCAAGAGACCCATTGTCTTTTATATACTGTATTCCTATCTTGCTTCAGGAAGCGCCTACTATCATCAGAAGGATTACCATAGAGCACTTGAGTATGTAGCTTTATATGCTAATCACAGCTGGGTAAAAGAACCCGATGAAGAAGAAAGAGTGGTCATGAATCAATTTCATGAATGGGCGGAAGCTAATCAGTATATCTATAAGCTGATGGCTGGGCAATTTGAAGTGTTACCTGAGTATTTGGATTATATCTCAACCAAAGAGAACGAAATTTTCCCAGCACTTTGTGATATCGTCAAGGCAGCTCTGCATTATAACCAGAATATCGATCATGTCTTACAGGAATACCGGTCGTATTTCATATATCAGGAGCAGAGTAACCGAATTGGCAAAGTTAGCAGTCAGGTTACGGATGATCGATATTTACGACTTTTATTGGACTTGGGTGCATATTATCTAAGGAAAGACGAGTACCACTCAGGTATAAGATGTGTTCTAAATAGTTTAAAATTTGCTATTGAAATTAGCAGTGGACGAGGTATGCTTAGAGGAGTCGGACTGTTTGAGCAATACAGGGAATTCGCATCGGAGACGGCGAAACAGGAATACAAAATGATCATTAGTGAGGTGCAGAAACTTAATGAAGAGAAAGTTGGCTTTGCTGATAGCTACATGTAGTATCGTGGTTTCCATCACAGCTCCTGCTGCGCAACCTGTCCCAGACACGAAGAATCCGAACCCCGAAATTATGAGACCTAATGACCATGGATTTGGAACTTGATAAGCATACGATATAAGGTTCAGGGACATAAGCCTGAGCTAAAGAACGCTTCTGATTTCCTTCAGAAGCGTTCTTTTTGTATGCCATAAATGCTGTATAAGCACATAAGAAAGAACACTGTCATATCCCCAGAAAACTATCGATTGGCATAATACGCTAAAATATGACAAAAGGAGGGAGGACTATGGATCGTATGGAATTAAAATCACAGATCGAAGACGCGAGACAACAGCTGCATCAGATACACCTGCAATATGGTAGTCTTCTTCATCCTGAAGTGATCAGACAATCCGTAATCCTTGACGCTCTCCTGAACCAATATAACCGAATACGTATGGAGAAGCTGGTGAACTAATCGTAGCCTATTTACAAAGATGGTTTTGTATACTATAGTTAGTTACATGAGTAACCAACCGACTAACTAAGAGAAAACAATAATCCACAGATAAGATATGTAACGAATCATTATGTATGAAAGTTGGAAACAGATGAAATCGACTTTGGATGAATCCCAGCCTATTTTTCATCAGATCGCCATGATGATCATGGATGATATTGTGGAGGGCAGATTGAGAGTAGAGGAACAGGCTCCCTCGACGAATGAACTGTCACGCTTTTACAATATCAATCCGGCTACGGCGCGAAAGGGGCTGCAGGAATTGGTGGACAAAGGCATCATATACAAACAGCGAGGTGTGGGAATGTTTGTTGCTAAGGGAGCCAGAGAAGCCTTGCTTGTTGAACGAAAGCAGCATTTTTACGAAGAATACATCAAACCTTTACTTGAAGAAGCCAGACGTATTCGGATGGACGAGGACATGATTATTGATCTGATTCGTGGTAAGAAGGATAAGGAGAGTGAACTATGATCCATATGGAGCAGGTATGTTACAGCTATCAAAAGAATAAACTCTCTATTTTGAACAATGTCACCCTGCACGAGAGTGAACCTGTAATTGGTGCGATTTGGGGTAGAAACGGTGCCGGTAAAACTACGCTGATGAGTTTGCTAGCCGGACACAATAGCCCTGACAGTGGCACCATTCAGATTATGGGTCAGACCCCGTACAACAATCTGTCTGCTCAAGGACATCTATGTTATATCCAGGAGAATCATCCGCTTGGTAAAAATTGGACAATAAAAGATCTGGTCAGCATCGGATCACATTTCCATTCACAATGGGATCAACAGCTTGCCAAGCGGCTTATCGATGTATTCGAACTGCCTTCCAAACAGAAAATGAGTAAATTTTCGAAGGGCATGAAGACAGCTGCTCAAATTATACTGGGGCTGTGTAGTAACGCAAGTGTAACGATTATGGATGAGCCTACGAATGGACTCGATGCCGAGAAACGAAAACTTTTCTATGAAGCAGTATTGGAAACGTATGAAGATAACCCTCGTCTGATTCTGATATCAACGCATCATATCGAAGAGGTACAGCCTTTATGCGAAACCCTGATTGTAGTACATCAAGGGAAAGTGTTATATCATCACCCGATGGAGGAAGTACGCGAACGCGGGGTTCTTCTAACAGGGTTAATTCAAGATGTGGAGATGGCCTCTACAGGTACTAATATTATTGATTCTGCTCGAATGGGCACAACCAGCAAAGTAATGATTGACGATGTGTATTCGAAAGAATGGGTAGCCAAGGCTCAACATTACGGGCTTTCCATTGAAAAAGCAACGCTCCAGGATTATCTGATAAATGTAACGCGGAAGCAGGAGGCGGTGAGAGCATGAATGCAGTAAAAGGAACGAATCGGCTGATTTTAGACGACATGCGTTTATATCTGATCATCTTTACATCCATTGCACTTGGGTTGACGGCAGTCTATGTCGCCATTGGTTTTCTGTTTCATGTCAGTTATGCCTCACAGTTATTCGGGCCGATGTACGGAGGGATTTGTACATTTGCCATTGCGGGTCTGATCACGCTATACCCGGTAGCCATTGGTATGGGCAGTACGCGGATTCAATTCATGAAATCATTCTATATGATGGGGGCCTTTATGGTTGTGGGTACGATGGTCATTCTGCATTTGATTTATTGGGGTGTTCATTTGTTGAATGTCGGGGGATGGCTGCAGGTCACGTTGTACCAACCGGGAATGCTCTATTCTTCGAGTTATGTCGTGTTCCCATACCTGTGGATTGACTTGATGTTTGGTTTTTTGGTACTTGGTCTATCTGTTTTCTTGACGGTTTGCTGGATTCGGCTGGGCCTCCGTAATTTCTTGATTCTGTTGTTTGGCTTTGGTCTGGTCGCGTCACTGCTGATTGCATTTGCTAACATGGGGCAATTGATGATTTGGATTGCAGAATTAAACAGAATGATGCTCTTTACCGTACTGGGCTTGGTTGGCGGAGCGTTGCTTCTATCCACGTATCCCATGATGAAGCATGCCCCGCTTGGTCGAAAAGGTAGCAAAGATTAACGAAAGGTCAGTCAAATACTTACAGGGTGAACATATTCTTCTTAGGGATATGAGAGTTAGGTGAGGAATTCGGCAAGGTAACAAAAAGAACACGAGAGAGAGCGTATGCTCACCTCGTGTTTTTTGTATTCTCTGGCGGTGGGTGCTTTAAGCTAAGCTTGAGCTTGCGGTTTAAATCCTTCCTCTTCAAGATACTCGCCAGCTTCGCCACGTGATTCAAAAGCCATCTCCAGCTCCGAACCAGCATATACACACCACATGTCATTGTCATATTTTAAAGTAAGTGTGTGTCCCTCTTCATTGATCCAGATTCCACCGCCTGATGACAGGGTGACCGGAGCAGATGGTTTAGGGGACGGTGCCTTCTCAGTCACTTCAACTGCGTCTGGATTATGTGACATCGCTTTGAGCGTTGCATCCAGCAAAGTGCGCAGATCCGCTTCAGAGTAATTACGAACATTGACGAACCCTTTGGCATCCGTCTCGTAGTTCGGCAATAACCCCGCATAGATATAACCATTCCCGTTCGGGTGAATATGGAGTGCTACAATCTTTTTCTCGTAGGCACTGTCCTCGTAGTGGAAATTCACACGACCCAGAGAAACATTTTTGCGCTGCAGCTGAGGGTACGATTCCAAAATTTCAAGCTTTTGTTCAACGTTAAGCATATGTGCCTCCTGTTACTGTTAGGTAGTGGGATTATACCACAGGTGAAGGTCGGAAACATCCTACCCTCTGTCCATGAGAGACGGTGGCATGAACACACCTCATCAGTATAATCCTTATGCTCCTGTTAAAATACGTTGCCCAAGTGCTTTTAGGTTTTCCAGAACTTGCAGATAAGGATAAGGCCCGTAACTTATTCGTGCTACTCCTAATGCGGCTAGTTGCCTGGGTGAAGGTTCGCTGGAGGTAACCATTACGTTGATGGGAATTGGTGAACGTTCACAGAGTTCCTGAATCCATTGATGATCCTGTAAACCTGGAACGAACAGACCACTCGCCCCCGCTTCCGCGTAAGCTTCGGACCGTACAAGTGCTTCGCGAACTAACGCTTCATTATGTTTTTCAGGAGCCTTTTGCAGAAATAAATCGGTGCGTGCATTGATAAAAAGGGGAATGTCTGCCTCACTTGCGGCTTGGCGAGTAGCGGATAATCTCAGACACTGTTCTGAAAGATTGTACAGGCCTTCGCCATAGGGCAACTGATCCTCGATATTAATGCCCACCGCCCCATGTTCAATAATTTGCAACACATTTTGCTTTACTTCTGACACAGACCTGCCATACCCTCCCTCTATATCGATGGTTACAGGCAGATCTGCGCTCTTTGTTATACGTGCGAGATTAGCAAGCACCAACTGGAACGGAAGAACTTCACCATCCTGCTCCCCATGAGCAGCAGCAACAGACCAGCTTCCCGTAGCGATCGCTTTGGCACCTGCAGATTGAATGGTCTGTGCACTCCCGGCATCCCACACGTTCACCAGTACGAGTGGTTGTCCCTTCACATGATATCGATGAAACTGTTCAGCTTTTTCCTTCTGTATACAATGGTTGTTTTTCATCTTGACTCACTTCCTTTATAGAAATAGGTGCTGCTAATGTAAATTCCTACTGTAATGACATCTGTCTCTCATGCTGTAGCAGCCAATTTTTCCGTGTCAGTCCACCGCCATAACCGCCCAATTCACCACTTGCATTAATCACACGGTGACAAGGGATAACAATAGCTAGCTGATTTGCACCGTTCGCTTGGGCTACGGCCCGGCATGCAGACGGTTTTCCAACGACGTTCGCAATCTCCTGATAAGACCTCGTTTCCCCAGCAGGAATGGCTAACAGTGCATCCCATACCTGTTTTTGGAATGGTGTTCCTAAACAGAACAACGCCGTGTTGAACGCCGTCCTTTTGCCGTCGAAATATTCATTTAATTCTCGTTCAATGGATTGTATAGGTGCTGTTGTGCCAGGTACAATGGCAGATTGGGTGCGCTTGCGCAGACGTTCTACCTCGCGTTCCAGCCCTCTGCGATCAATAAATTCGAGTAAATACAAAGCTTGCTCATCCGCTATAGCCATCATGGGACCAAGCCTTGTATCGATCCAGGCAGCCTTCATTACTCGTTCGTCATCTATATGTGTAGGTGCAGCTCCCATAATTCTTGAAAAGGCATCCCGGAATCCACTGCTGGATTCATATCCGGTCGAGAGTTGGCTATCGATGACGGTGCGCCCTGAACGAATATGTTTCAGTGCTAGTCCCATTCGCCGCGCGCGAGCATATTCGACAAAGGTCATCCCGAATCTTTTTTTGAACTGACGGCGAGCAGTAGATTCATCAATGGATAGTGCCTTGAAATCTTGCCCTTTCCAGCGTTTTTCCGGTTCTTTCTCAACCGCCTCCACCAGCATGCGAACCACATCCGAAACATGATTGGGGTGAGATAAAGGCCGGCATCGCTGGCATGGTCGAAAGGACGCAAGCAGGGCTTGCTGAGCGGTTTCATAAAATTCGCAGTTCTCAAATTTAGGTTTCCGAGCCGGGCAGGTGGGACGACAGAATACCCCCGTTGTTTTAACACCGACATAGAATAAACCTTCATATTCTGAATCCTTGGCTATCAGTGCCTGGTAATACTGTTCCTTTAGATCTGCAGAGATCATAAGCCGCACGTCCTTACTCCAGTAGAATCACAATCTTTCCCTTATTATAGGAGAGAATCACACGTCCCATCGCCGAAAATCAGGCATCTATTCTCGAATTGAATCTTTTGTTTATTCAGACCGAACATTGTTCAGAATTTGTTTAGAATCAAGTGATAACATAGACCTATGTATTTGATTAAAAGGTAGTATTATATGCCTATTTAGTTTTACAGAGAGATAAAAAATGTGTTGTTAAGTGAACTTATATAGGCAAGTAAGTTGAAGATTGACGAAAAAGGAAGATAACAATCGGGGGTCAGATGGAAATGAAATATTCCACGTACAAAAGCATTCATGAACCTGAGCAGGTTCTAAGAACCAAGCCGCAATTTTCGTATGAAAAACATAATTCAAGTCTCTTTCTACGAGATCAGATCACACGCCCGGCGATAATTAAGTTGCTCATTACGATTAGCGTATTAATTGCTGGCTGCAGTGTAGTATTCAAGGTGTCCGCAGGTGATCAGCCTGTACTGCTGAATGAAAAAGTTGTTGTATCTTCGGGGGATACACTATGGAGTATCTCTCTTGCGAACAAACCGGATCAGATGGATACTCGGATTTATGTCGAAGCGCTCAAAGATACAAACCAATTGTCGCACGGTACCATTCAGACAGGACAGGTGCTGGAGTTGCCGCAATTCCAACATTAATCATAAGTATCAATAACACGTCTGATTCCCTTCTTTTTGCATGAAAATTCATACACTCATCACTACGAAAGAACAGGTGCAGTCTGTATTTTTAAGTCATTTACATATTATGGAGCTTCATGAGGGACGATATGGTGTAGTGATGAATAAGGTTCATGTTCTAATCTGTGTGTGAAGGATGCAAGAAGAACGAAGGGAGAAGATGGCGTATGAAACAGGTGATCAAGAGATCTGCACTGTATACAGCCGTGTTATGCATGGTCATTGTTGTTAGTGCCTGTGGTGCTAAAAATAATAAAGAGTCTGTACAGGAGCACGCTTACCCGCAATCCAAGCAACCGATCGAGGATGCTGGACAGGGATCTATACCTAATGCAGAGGCCAAAAACAAAAACGATCAGAATAGCGCAAAAGGTGAAGAGGGCAAGATGCAGACGCAGTCTAACGCAGCGGCAATGTCAGAGGATATTGATATTGTCATTGATCAATCGGATAAACCGAGTGAAGGCAACAGCTTTGATTTTGCGATCAAACAAGTGCCCAAAGGTTACAGCCTAACGGAAATGCGCTGGACATCCAACACGGTAACGATTGTGAATACGATGCAGGAAGCGATAGAGCATGGCGGGAACGGAGAGGACGGCTTTTATTTTAGCGGCAATGGACAGTTTTCAGGCTTTATCTATTCGGACGAGATGAAGGGTGAACGCGGAAAAGCCACATTTGTTTTTACCAATGATGAGGGTAACATGCTGATGTCCGAGAAGGAGATTCAGTTGAAGTAAACAAAGAACGACCAGGAGACGGAGAAACATAGATCATTGGACGGATAAATATAAAACGGGAAAAGCAGCCAGAGGGCTGCTTTTTTTGATGTTCATCATCGTTTGCTTAGAAGTTGTATTTTTACGATGAGTACACTGAGAGTAGGGTAGGATGAAAATTTCCAAGGTAAAATAAAACACTAAAAAAACTGGTGTCGGTATTGTACCGACACCAGTTTTCACCTGAAGTCTTTTTGGTTTCTGAAGTTATTAATAAATAACGTAAAAAGAAGCTCCACCACTTGAAGGGTTGATAAAGTCTAATCCAATTTTGTAGTAACCGTACAATTTAACTTTTAAGTAACCATCATAATCTATTCGTCCTAAGGAAGTTTTATTATTATATTGATCAGCGGCGTAAGCATAGCAAGATTGTCCAAATGAACCATTAAACACAATTTTTATCTCCCCATTCATGTAAATAGGTTTGGTTTCTTGTCCAACTTGTGCCCATTCTGTTCCTTGTAAAGTGACATTGCTTAAGAGCTGCGTTTCTTGTGACTGAACAGTATTATTTGTCAAAACTTCTTCAGCGAAAATTGCTTGTGTAGGTGTTAGAATCATCAATAAAGTAGCCAAACTAGATATAGATACTTTTTTAATATTCTTCAACGCAAACATCTCCTCTAAACATATTGGTATCAAAGAAGTTAGTAATGATATATAAGTGTTTTTTTTCACAAAAAACTTAAAAATATTCTCATTAAACTAAAATTACTTAGAAACTAAAACCACCAAGAGACGAAAGTAAATTAGAGATGCACTACTGAATTTTATTTTTCATAGCACACGCACCTTTAAAAAATTGGATTTATTTTACATCTAAATGTTATCACATTATGTCATTTATATCAATATATTTACATTTAATTAAATTTTTAAGTTTTATGTATAAGTATTAGTAATTTATTTTAATCAATATTTTATTCAACCTCAAAAGCAACACATTAAGTATAATGGAAATCTATAGAGCTTAGAGCTAGGAAAAGAGCTTAATTATCTATTTGCTACATAAACTCCTTGAGCGAGAAAGATGCAAGCACCATGCGTGAAACCAGTGAGATGATTGGGTTAAACGAGGTATCGAAATGCTCGTAACCCCGGATGATTTTTGCCAAAGTGAGCAACTGAAGCTGGTTTATGAAGGGAGACTGCGTGAATATCAGGTAAATCTGGACCGTTAACAAGAAGTTTCGCTTAAATTTTTTTTGAAATGATGAATTTTGACGAAAAATATGAAGAAATCCACTCTATTTTCAACTATGGAGTGGTTTTTTTTCCTTTTATTATCATTTCTTGTTTAGAATCTGTTTATTGTTGTGTTCTAAAATAGGTCTTACGTCTCAGGGTATCTGCAATTTCAATTGAAAATGGGATGAGGAGGAGCAGGGAAATGTATTTTAAAAGGTTGGTAAGTTGCCTATTAGCTACAGTTTTATTGCTACAGGTTGTTAGTGCAGGAGGAGTTGCAAGTGCTGATCCATTGACAGGATATGAAAAACTGAATCAGGTTCGAAATCAGAATGAAGGCATTGATGATGCGATCAATAAAGTCCAAGATATGCTTCAGGACGGCAGTTTAATAGATATTACTGATCAAACTACACTGTATGATCCGCTCGATGCAGAACAGAAAAAAGAACTTGCTCGCGGTATGATTTTACTTTTGCCAAGCGGGCAAGAGTATAGCAATCAACGCCAAATTGATTATGTTTTTATGTTAATGCAGAACTTGGTCAAGTTACCTAAAACATTAGATCCAACAACTGTACAGAATCTCCTGAATGAGACATATGCTTTTTACAGTATTGCGGATGTTACTATTCCGGTGTATCAAGCAAGTTCCATGGTTGAAGCAAGTGCAAAGTACAGTACATTAAGCAATGTAGATAGGCTTATATTCACTAATCTCATCATGTTCGAGCCAGTTTTAGGAGAATATAAAAATCCAATTAACTACAATGGTCAACTTCAAGCTTTGATCAAAACGCTAAATGATTACCATTCTATCAACGCTGCAGACAATGTTACGGATATGGATGTGGCACTTCAAGGGATGTTTGGTGATCACTTAATGAGCTCCAGCTTTGCCAGTGCAAATCCCAGTCTTAATTTTCATATTTACCCGGTTGATATGAGTAAGATGTTCTCTATGGTTGTGGGAAATGATGTATCCCAAAGAGAGTTACTTGCTCAATGGATGCTTGATCACAAGCAGGATGGCTACGAAACAGTATCCGACGTGCAAAAAGCATTTAATGCGTTTTTTGAACCAGGGCTGAGAAAGTACAACGAATTAATAAAAGAAGCAAAAGGCAACGCAAACAACTTTATAGCTGATGCTGTTGAACTACTGAGCGATAAAAACTTCATAGCTACGCCTGATTTCAAGCAATTATCCTCAGAGGATCAGAATGATATCGCAGTTTATATGCTTAATTTAGATCCACCAACCAGTGAAGGGTACGCCAATAAAGCGCAAGTTGAATACCTCGTGCAGCTAGCTTTAAAGGCGGTTGAATTCATTCATGACATTGGTGGACCGGATGAAATGAATTCACTTGATGAACTATATACGAAGCAAATGCAACAAGTTAACTATCTGGATCAACCTGCCCCTGACAGTATGTTTTATCAGTTTGTTGGTAAATATTCTGAATTCTCAGGCATTGAAAAACGTATCACAGCGGCTATGCTTGAGCTACAACTTAAAAAGGGTCCGTCGTCTGTATTCAAATTATTAACTTCTCTCGATGATGAAGCAAGGTTCACCCCCTTAATTAACAAGGCGCTGACCACTAATGAAATGTTGGGTTCGATGTTCCAATTGAGACAAATTCAATCGGAGATTGCGGACTACAACAAAAACCTAGAACATCCTAAAATGAGCTTTCCGATAGATGTAGAGAAAATAGATGGAATCAAGAAAGATATACAAAAGTCAAATGCACTCGCAGATCACATGATTGCGGAGCGGCCAGATGGGGGGTACGAATCCTTTGTTCAAATCCAGACCGCATTTGACAAATTTTTCTCCAGTGATAATAACACGAATGTATTGTCTGTCTTGAACGCCGCGAGGAAAAGTGGAAATAAAACAGCCATGCGTGATGCTATGGAAGATCCGGCTTTAGAAATTAAATTTCCTGACGGCTACGAAAATTTAAATCCTCAGGTTAAAGATTTCATTGCAGGATTCTTGATCCAATACGTCAGTGAAGATTACGAGAATAAAAATCAGGTTCAACTCATGATTGAACTTGGCATGTTGGCACAATCTGTTTGGGAACAAACGGAGCTTACTGCTTTGAGCAATAAACTGGATCTACTTGCACAAAAGATGGTAGATATATCAGAGTACTTTAACGACCAAGAAGCAGAAGAGTATGGAAGCATTGGTCAAAAATATTTGAAACTCACTAATAAAGTAGACAAAAATGTTTTTGCTTATAAATATCTGTATTCGATGGCCTATGAAAAGTTGGAAGGACTCTACCAAGGAGATATCGTGGAACCAATGGTAGTGTTAGGGCTTTTGACTGCTCCGTATCAATCTATTGAAAAGGCCACCAAAATTGATCCAATGAGTCAGTGGCTCCAAAGTGCTATGGAAGCTCAAATGGAGGGTGAGGCTTTCTTCGACAAATATAATTTTAATCGTACGGGTGCCCTCGACCTGTCCAAAAGAGCAGAGCTTAGCGTGGAAGATCAAAAGGAATTGGCACAATGGGTACTTGATGAACAAGACAGCTATGAGGATATTGGGAATTTACAATATGTAATTAATCGTTTCTTTACTGCCCCTAATGTAAAAGGGAACGACGTTAAAAACGAAATAACAGGTCTGAATGATACGATGGAAATTTCATTCGATGGCAAACTGAATTGGATTGATCTGGCTTCCATTCAGAAGTTGGATTTTAGCGGTAACAAAACAGTATGGGTTCGTCATAAAGCGTTTAGTGATGAGTTGCCAGGACGCGCTGTAAAGATTGTCTTCACAGCCAACGGTGACAGCGGTAATGGGAATGGTTCCACACCTAACCCGGGCAACAACGCAGGTGGTAACGGTGGCGGTGGATCATCTGCACCAGTGACGTCCACACCTGCACCAACGACCAAGCAAGAGCAGATCGTGGTGGATGTGAACGGTATTGACGGCACAAACTTGACCAAAACCCCAATCACACG
The DNA here is from genome assembly GCF_023714295.1 of Paenibacillus polysaccharolyticus. Classification (GTDB taxonomy): domain Bacteria; phylum Bacillota; class Bacilli; order Paenibacillales; family Paenibacillaceae; genus Paenibacillus; species Paenibacillus polysaccharolyticus_A. The sequence continues at coordinate 94,104 of NZ_JAMAUN010000006.1, read as the reverse complement.
TACAACCGAAACCAACGGTACGGTTAAAGATTTGGTCAAAATGACAGATGCGATTGCCAAGGAATCGGTTGAAAAAGCAAAACAATTGGGTAGCAATACGGCACGCATTGTGATTCCAGATACGAAAGATGCCGTGTCCGAGACACGGGTCGAAGTCCCAAAAACAGCTGTCAAAGATCTAAGTGACGGTTCGATGAAACTGGAAATTTCGACCGAAAATGCTGTAATCTCCATTCCAACGAAGTCCATTGCCGGATTCGATCAAGACTTGTACCTCCGCGTGGTTCCACTCAAAAAGGAATCCGAGCGCAAAGACTTGGAAGAGCGGGCGAAGAAAGAGCAAGTAATTCAGCAAGTTGCTCCAAATACGAATGTTCGTGTACTGGCTCGTCCAGTTGAGATCGAAACGAATATGCAGAGCCGTGAAGTGACGCTGACTTTGCCACTGGGCAACAGCCTGCCAACCGATGCGGCAGCTCGTCAGCAGATTCTGGATAACCTGGCTGTGTACATTGAACACAGTGATGGTACGAAAGAACTGTTGCGAGGCAAACTCGTGAAACTGGCTAATAACAGCGAAGGCATTGAGTTTACGGTAACCAAGTTCAGTACGTTTACACTGGTTGTCGTAGATGGGCTGAAAGCCTCTCAAAAGACAAATCAGCCATACATCCAAGGTTTCGGTGCCGATTTCCGTCCAGATGCGTTCGTTACACGTGCACAGATGGCTGCAATGCTAGCTCGTAATCTGCCGGGTGAAACAGCAACAGCTACGGCGGCAGGTACAACCTTTGCCGATGTAGCCGCAACACATTGGGCAACGAGTGAGATTCAAAAAGCACAGGCTGCAGGTATCATGAACGGTCTCAGTGACACAGCGTTTGCACCAGAAGGTTCGATTACGCGTGCACAGATGGCAACAATCGCGTACCGTTGGTTGCAGAAGCAACAAACGAACACTGTAACAACAACGGATACCACAAAAACAGCACCGGAAGCCACTTCCTTTACGGATGTAGCCGCGGATCTGTGGGCAGCCGATGCGATTGCCTATGTGCAGTCCACTGGTCTGATGACGGGTTACAATGATGGCACATTCAAACCAGACAGCAAGCTGACCCGTGCAGAAGCGGTAAAAGTGCTGAACGTCCTGTTCAAACGTACACCGCTGACGGGAGTGGCCACGCCATCCTTTAGCGACGTGACTGCAACTCACTGGGCATATGCAGATATTGAAGCTGCGGCACAGAAGTAATAAAAAAGACTTTTTTTTCAATTACACTATATAGTGATTAAAGGGCTTCACCACCGTATTTTTCAGGTTTAATAACCTTGAAAATAGGTGGTGAAGTCTTTATTATTTTCTGGTTCACTTAAAATCAAATATATATAAAATGATGCTTTATATTTAAATAAATATGAGCATTTAGTATTATTTACAAATATAAACAATTTTTATATAGTTAAACATAAGAGGGGGTAATCTATCGGAATGAATGTTTAATTAGCTGTAAGCCTGCTCGTAAACATCGAGTTTATGGTTGGGAGTCTAAAAATTTAAAATTGAGGTGACGTATGAGAAAGCTAAAGATCTTAATACTGGCAGTTGTTGTTCTAACGGGATCACTTCTGCAAACAAGTGTATTTGCTGAAAATAATACATCACAAGTTTTAGATGTAGTTACTAGGGGCCAAGGAATTTCCCTATCAGTTGATGCCTTTAATGAATCTATGGTTGGTCAGGTGGAAAAAAGGAAATCACTCGAGAGCCAAAAATTACTAAAGAATTATGATTTGAAACTCGATAATTTTATCTTAAGTGGAGGAAATGTTTCAATTGATGTGACTGTTGGTGAAGAACAAGTTCAATTGTTTGGATTGTTGCATGCTAGTTATAAAGTTCAAAATGGTATTAATAGTATTGTGGGAGATTTGACAGATGAAACAGGTAGATATTCGGTTTTATTGTTTGAGATTTTTAATGATAACAAGAATGATAACCTTTTAATTAACCGTGATTTACAGGAAAAGCCTCATTTAAAACTATACTTACTTGATGGCGATAAAAATATTATTCTTTTTGAGACGGATTTACCCGAAGCATTGAGGGGTTTAGAAGTGGGCTCTTTTGCCGAGAAAGAAGACAATAAAAAAGAAATGTTTTGGTTCAAAGGGCTAGCAGAGCCTGAAATGGTTAAGGAAATCACAACAACTGAAACCTCAATAGCAGAGGCTTCTGGGAAAACAGATTTGGATTTTGCACCGATGGCATTGAATTCATTCTCTACATGGACTAATCCTACAACATATTATACTTCATTTTATGTGGGGACAGATTATACACAATGTTGGTCTTTACCATATCTTAGCTACAAACATGTAAATGTCACCTCATCCGACTCCACATGGATTGCTCAATTTAAGATTGCAGAGCACACTAAGGTTGGAAATTACACATACTATGGAAACAATGTGTTCGAATATAAAAATTTAAAGATTGCCTTTGGGTCAGGTGATTATTCAACTATGATTAGGACGTTCCAGCAAGGAAGAATTTACGATAATTCAGCTTTTAATGGAGGGTTGAAAAAAGTTGGTGATAAAATCGCTACTAGTCTTATTAAGAAAACATTAAGTGCTGTTCCGTATGGGAGTACAATCAATGATGTAATAGGGTATATAAACACTGCAACATCTACATCAGGAGAGGTTACACTTGGCAGTCAAGGTGTTAGCTTATCAGGAAGCCCAGTCTCTGCTGCGGGTGAAAAACTGGCTAGTAAATTTAAGTTAGAGGAATCTACAGATCACAGCGGACGAACTGATAATGGACATTATTTCACTTATCAGGTTGTACTTAATTACGAAGGAAACGGGTCTTCAAAAAATACCACCGGCAATCTACAACTAAAATTTGACGTATTCAACTCTCAGACTAATAAGACAACACCAATATCTAAAGATTTCACCCTTGCTTACAGGGCATCAAAATAAATATGGTATACTTGTAACTTGAAAAAAATATAATAATTAAGCCGGGAATGATATTCCCGGTTTTTGGCTTAACGTACCTAACGTAAACAAGCATGAGAGGTGAAGGGATGCAGCTTAATAAATCTGTTTATATTATGTTGCTCATCGCGGTTGCTTTAGGCTTCACACTAGGATGGTATCTCGATTCGATCAGTGAACGGGAGACGTGGGAGCCAGATCAGATGAATCTTTATCGCGCTGAAGAACAGAAATCAATTAATAAAAAAGAAAATCCGCAACTTTTTGATCAGCTTCTCTCTTTAATCGTATTTGAAAAAGGAGATATGATTTCAGGTGGCAATGCTCCGTTATCAGAAGATGAGGTCAATGATATAAAAAAGAGTGGCGCCATAGAATATGTCTATAATGAACCAATTACAATACAGATGAACAATGGCAATGACTCTGCAGAAAAAGTGGAATTCACATCGATCCTTTTTCCTGTAGATGATAAGTGGAATGGTGCATGTTACATTCAAACAACGGATTCCAAATATTTGTATTTTGAATCAAGGCCAAGTTTATCTTTTATACTCAGACATATGTAGGTTTCAAAAGAGCTGTCCCCAAAGCCATTCATCGGCTGGGTACAGCTCTTTGTTGTATATGTTTATTCATAATGGATTGATCTCAATCTCATATTTGCAGCTAATTTTATTCTGCTAAGATCCGCCATCTTTAAGTCTATGCTCAGAAGGGCTAGTCCTGCTGTTCCGGTATTTCTGATTTTTGTTCATACAGCTTACCCTCTCGCAGCCGATCCACGAATCCTTGAAGCCAGACATAGTATTGCTCTGCATGCTGGAGTTTGTGCAAATCTCGTAATGCCTCTTCCCGTTCTTGTGCAGTCGTGCGTTCCGATAAGATGATGGTTGTCAGGTCAGGGATGACCTCGCGGATGCCTTCCAGCATCACATCCACTTCCCGCTGCAGCTTTAATCCGAAAAAGTTTTGAAACGTGCGAAAGAAGTCAGTCTCCGCCACATATTGATCCTGCCGCTCCTTTTTCTCGTCCAGCTTATAGATCATTTGAGACTCGGTTAACGAACGAACGGCATAACTCATGTTGCTTTTGCTCATATTCATAGAGGTCTTCATCTCTTCCAGCGTCATCGGACGGTCTTCGAAATACATCACACCATACAATTTACCAAACGTATGATTAACCCCATAGAGATCCATCGTATTGGCAATCGCCTCGATGACTCTCTCCCTCAGTGCAGACCGATCAGGTAACGATAAATGATTCGGGTTCCCGGCAATTTCTTTTCCCACAATGTCACCTCGGCAATAGAATAAACGTTTCCACGAACATATTCATATTTTACATGACTCCTTCGAATTTTAACACAACCCCGAAATAGATTTTTCAATTCGAATGTACAATCATTTTTGTACAGAAGATTAAACAAGCCAATATATATCTATAAATTGCCAATTGTTAAAGAAAATTTGGACAATAAGGAGTGGGAGAATTGCGTTTGAAATGTTGGAGGGAGTCGGAGGCGGTTCTATTCACGTTGCCTGCTTTAATCCCGCTGTTGATTTTCTGGCTGGGACCTCTGGGATACATCGTATATCTCAGTTTTACGGACTGGGACTTCATGAGCCCGGACAAGCTGTTCGTTGGGTTGGATAACTACACGTACCTGCTAACGAACTCTGAATTCTATCGATCTTTGAAAGTTACGCTGTTGTTCGGACTCGGGAGTGTGATCCCTACGATTGTGGGAGGACTTGCACTAGCGATGCTGATGAATAGCAAAATGAAATCATCCGGTATTTTTCGCACATTACTCTTCTCACCATGGGTGACACCAACGGTTGCCGTATCCATCGCTTGGTCATGGATTTTTGAACCGCAAGTGGGACTAGCCAATCTGATGCTGGGTTGGGTGGGAGTATCACCGATCGGATGGCTCCGCGATATGGATTGGGCACTTGTTGCTGTATTAATTGTAACCTTGTGGAAGTCCATTGGTTGGGCAATGGTGTTCTATCTGGTAGCTCTACGGAATCTGCCGTCCGATCTGCTTGAAGCAGCCTCGATTGACGGGGCGGGAGCTTGGGACAAGTTCAGAAGCATTACGTTGCCGCTGATCTCACCAACGACCTTTTTCCTTTCGATCATTCTGACTATTCAATCGCTACAGGCTTACGACCAGATTAACGTCATGACTCAAGGTGGACCTGCTGGATCAACTCGAACCTTGCTGTATATGTACTATCAGTCTGCTTTTGAATCGTTTAACGTCGGAGAAGCTTCATCGATCGCTGTAGTTATTATTCTGATCTGCGTGCTGTTATCGGGAGTGTCTTTCCTGCTAGGCAGACGCCTGGTGCACTACTAATGACAATGACCATGCCCAAAAGTAAAACGAGCCAAATGAAACCCAGGGAGATGCAGAAGTTGTCCCGTAAAAAGGTGAAAATCAGTGCGATCCTTCGCTATCTGGTGCTTGCTATTATTGCACTTGCCACTGCTTTTCCGTTCTATTGGATGGTAATCAGCGGATTCAAAACAAATGATGAAATCTGGCAGTTCCCGCCAACCTTCTGGCCAGAGACATTTCTGTGGCAGAACTACGTGGATGCCTGGAACGCCGCGCCGTTTGCACGGTACATGCTGAACAGCACCGGGGTCGCCATAGCGATCTGTCTGCTCCAGATTGTGAACTCCAGCATGATGGCATACGCCTTGACTCATATGAAATTCCGCCTTAAGGGCACGTTAACCGGCATCATTCTGGTAGGGTACATGATTCCCAGCACGGCAGTGTATCTGCCGGGTTATCTGGTGTTAAGCGAGCTGAATCTGCTGGATTCCTACACAGGTCTGATCGTATCCAACTGTGTCAGTGTGTTCTCCATTTTCCTGATTCGTCAGGCCTTTATGCAGGTGTCTCATGAACTCGTGGAAGCTGGACAGCTGGATGGAGCATCACACTTCCGCATTCTCTGGACGATTATTGCACCGCTCGTTCGCTCCAGCTTCGCCGTGATGGTGCTGATTACATTCATCGAACAGTACAACAACTATTTCTGGCCAATGCTTATCACCAAAAACCCTGACCTACAGCTGGTATCTGCCGGGCTGCGAAGTTTCTTCGTGGAAGGCGGTGCCTATGGACTGGCTTGGCCGCAGATTATGGCTGCAAGTGCTTTTACCATCGCACCTTTACTTATTCTTTTCGTGTTCACCCAGAAAACGATCATGCAGAGTGTGAACATGACGGCTGGCGTAAACAAGAATTGATATGCTTCACATTTTCGCCTAAAAAAGTCACCTAAAAACGGGAGGAACAACAATGAATTGGAACAAGTCAGACATGACTTTGAAGAAGAAAATGAAGCTGAGCTGGAAAGGCGGAATGTCGCTGGTACTCGCGGCAAGCTTCGCATTAATAACTGCATGCGGGACACAAGCCCCGGCAGAATCAAATTCAACGGCTGCTGCTAGCGGCGGCACGGACACACAAGCCAAAGCACCGGTAGAGATTGAGTTCTGGTATGGGCTGGGCGGTAATCTGGGCGACAATATGAAAAAGAAAATCGATGCCTTCAACGCCTCGCAGAACGAAGTGGTTGTGAAGGGCATTGTACAAGCGGACTACACCGAGACTGAGCAGAAGCTTCAAGCGGCCATTGCGTCCAAGAAAGTACCTGCTGCCGTTCTGAGTGCCAATATTGACTGGGCGCGCAAAGGTTACTATGCACCTATGGATGAGATGATCGCGGCTGATCCGGAATTCAAAAAAGATGATTTCATTCAAACGTTCTTGGAACAAGGGAATGTAGATGGGAAGCAGTTCTTTTTACCGATGTATGGCACGACGCAAATTATGTACTACCGTATGGATACCTTCAAAGAGAACGGAATTGACCCGGCAAGCCTGACGACATGGGAGAAATTTGCCGAGGCTGCCGCGAAGATGACCAAGAAGGAGAATGGTAAAACCACTTTCTATGGCTGGGAGCCGATGTGGGGTAGAGACAACATGATCGATGCGGTTATGGGCAAGGGAGGCAAGATTCTCAGTGATGACGGTAAAACCGTGATGATCGACTCCCCCGAATGGATTGAGACATGGGAACTGTTCCGCAAATGGATCAACGAAGACAAAATCATGGGCATCCAGTATGGCGGTCAAGGTTGGGAGTATTGGTACAAAACCATTGACGATGTGATGAAAAATAAAGCGGCTGGATACACCGGTTCAAGTGGTGACCAAGGCGATCTGGACTTTAAAATCGTAGCGGCCATGCAACAGCCAGGCTGGGAAGGCATTGGCGAAGGTAAACCTGTAGCGAGTGCAATCCTTGCAGGTATTCCGGCAGCGGCTAGTCCGGAGCAACAACAGGCAGCGTATAAATGGCTGACGTATTTTTCCAAAACCGAGAACACCGCTTCATGGTCGATGAACACAGGTTACATTGCGGTACGCCAATCTGCACAGCAAGATCCAGACTTCAAGAAGTTTAGTGAAGAGCATCCACAGATTACGGTACCATTGCAACAGGCAGCACATGCTTCAGCTCCATTCCGTGATCCAACGGGCGGCAAAATTAACGATGCCCTGAAAGAAGCAGCGGATAAAGTACAGATCAACAATGTTCCTGCAGAGCAGGCGCTGAAGGAAGCCAAAGAGAAAGCACAGAAAGAACTGGATCGCATTGCAAAATAATTCATTGTATTACATGAAGTTTGCATCCCCTCTCATGTATAAGCTTTAGTGCCTAAGCAAAAAGGGCGGTACACCACGTACCGCCCTTTCCATTCATTACGATCACAGACAAGGAGTTTAGTCCATGCAAGAGAATAAAGTAGACGATAGAACACAGGTGCAGGTTGAAGCCATTCTGTTTGATAAGGATGGGACGTTGCTTGATTTTACAGGCATGTGGGGGTTCTGGACGGATTGTGTGTTGAATGATTTCAGAGAACAACTGGTTATGCGTGGTCTAGAGATGGATGAAGCCGATCTTCCAAAGATTTGGGGCACGTTTCACGATGAACAGGGACGGATGAACGGTTATGATGTCCGGGGCCCGCTCGCCATGGGTACGATGGATGAAGTATATGCCGTGCTGACGTGGCATGGATATCGTGCAGGACTCAGCTGGGCAGAAGCCAAAATGATCGTAAGAGCATGCCTCGCACAGGCCGAGGAAGCGATGGAGGTACATCGTCCAGCGCATCCGCTACCCGGTGTGAGAGAGTTTTTGGAGCAGTCACGGAGTCAGGGGGTGAAAATGGGCGTAGTCACAGCCGATGAAACGGCAAGTGCAGTCAAACATCTGCAATGGATGGGGCTGGACGCATACTTCGATGTCATCATTGGAACGGATCTGGTAGACCGCGGAAAACCGTTTCCCGATATGTTGCTGCTTGCCTGTGAGCGACTCAGTGTACAGGCGCAGCAAGTCATGGTGATTGGGGACACGGACGGAGATATGGAGATGGCGAGAGCTGCAGGAGCAGGCTACAAGATTGGCATTGGTGAGTCTGGGAAAATACAACTGGCGGATCGCACAATCCAGACGTTCCATGAATTGCTCTCTGGTGGGTTAGGCCGATGACGAGTAGTCAGACTTATCTGGGCTGGTTGTTGCTGGCACTTGCCATTGGTCTGGAACTGAGTGCCACGATATTACTTAAAGTGTCGGATGGTTTCTCCAGATTGTGGCCTTCCGTGATGATGTTTGTTTGTTACGCCGCAAGCTTCACCTTTCTGAATTATGCCGTCAAGTATATGCCGCTGGCTGTGGCCTATGCGATCTGGTCAGGCGTGGGGATCACGATGATTGGCGTGGTGGGGCATTATTTCTTTGGTGAACGGCTACGACTGACATCGATGGTATGGATCGGTTTTATTTTGATAGGCATTATTGGACTGAAATGGAGTGATTCGTAATGAGTACTACTGAGCAGCCACTGGCTACCTTCCAGGTGATCACGGATACACATGTACGGGACGAGGCAGATCATATTCATAACCGGCATCTGGAGCAGGCGCTGGCAGATATAGCTTCGTTTAGCGATAGAAGCAGTGGCATTATGCATGTGGGTGATGTAACCGACCGCGGGTTGCCGAGCGAGTATCGGGAATGGCAGCGAATCTGGGAGCAATATGCGGAGAAGTTGCCGGAGATTCGTTTCACAGTAGGTAATCATGATATTGGTGCAGTCATCTGGCAGAAGCCGCCATTGGTATTACTTGAGATGACCGAAGGGCATGTTGCTAAACTGCTGGAGCAAGATGCGGAGTTAGAGCATCCGGTGAAGCAGACAGCGGAGGAGTCAGCGGCGCTGATACAGAAGCTGGCTGGCAACCAGTTTATGTTGTCTGGGCAGGCCGGACATGGAGGAGAAGTGGGGAGTTCAGAAGGCAGTGTAGATGGCAGTGAGGGTGGAAATACAGAAGGAAGTGTACGTGGAGAAGTTCAGGCAGAAATTTCTGCTAGAACCAACGCTGAAACAATAACTGTAGCAGATTTATGGCATCGGCGTTTGATTGATTTTGAAGCGGCGACAGGCATGAAGGGAAGTTATCACGATCACTGGATTGATGGATATCATTATATCTTCCTTGGCACGGAACAACCGCATCCGAAGGACTGTGAGATGTCGTCTAAACAACTGGAGTGGCTGGATGAGAAGCTGGCTGAACAGGCTGCACTGGATCGTCCGATCTTTCTCTTTATCCACCAACCCCTGATGGACACCGTTGCGGGATCGCTTCAGGCACAAGGCTGGTATGGCGTGAATCAGGATGCAGAACTGAAGGCCGTGCTGGCCAAGTACCCACAAGCGATTCTGTTCTCCGGGCATACGCATTGGCAACTGCAAGCACCGCATACGATGTATGATGGTGCAGGCCAGCTGCCAACCATGTTCAACGCTTCTTCTGTCGCCTATCTATGGACGGATGAAGATGAGCACCTGGAGGGTAGCGAAGGGCTGCATGTAGAGATTTACAAGGATCGGGTGATTGTGAAGGGGCGGGACTTCGCTGCCGGGAAATGGGTTGAAGGTGCTGAGTATACGGTGCGATATCCGGTAGCGGTGAGTTGAATAATAGCGATATAAGCAGAGTGGTGTATAAGCATGACTCTGTTTTTTTCCATGTTTACTGCAATCTCATTACTATTAAATATTGTATTTTTTGGAATATAGGTCGTATTATAAATGTATCCCGTTGGGAAATTGGATAATCGTTTTGGTAAATGAATTTATTATTTTGGTAAAGGGATGGCATACCTTGAGGCACACGAACTGGAGTTTATATGGAAAATGGATGTTGCCTGTGATTATATCTGTACTAGGCATTATTATTTTTAATACGTCTAATTTTCTACTCAAAAGCATAGTTGCTCTTGCTGAAAAATTTTATAGTACGGGATATACATTCGGAGAATTTTTAGATCGAATTTTTTAATCCAACTCAAAAGAGGGTATGACCCAATGTATTCATCTGGGCAAAGTTGTAAATAGGTATGTCGAAGATTTATACTCAAATATATACACATGTTTAGCCTGATTAAGCTCTAATCATGTTTACCAATGAATGTATTTAATCACGGAGAGGATGTAGAAGCGGAATGCGAGAACTTCAGGTTCAAACGAAATATGGTACGGTTCAAGGCGAGCTTTTACACGGTGCAAGTGTATGGAAGGGTATTCCGTATGCGAAGCCGCCAGTGGGAGAGCTGCGTTACCGAGCTCCGGTACAGCCCGAGTCATGGGAAGGAATCAGACAGGCGACCGAATTCGGGCCTGAGAATATACAACCGCGTCATGATTCAGAGTGGATGGGCGGGCAGAAGCCGCCAGAGTCGGAAGACAGTCTGTATCTGAACATCTGGGCACCCGAAAAAGAAAGCAGTCAGCCCCTTCCCGTTATGGTCTGGATTCACGGGGGATCGTTCGTAACCGGATCAGGCAGTCTGCCTGTATATGATGGCACACAGCTGGCTGTTCGCGGCGACGTCATCGTGGTGACGATTAACTATCGTCTTGGGCCGCTAGGATTCCTGCATATGGCTCCGCTGGGTGATTCCTACGTATCCAATGCAGGCCTGCTGGATCAGGTAGCTGCGCTGCAATGGGTGAAAGATAACATTACTGCCTTCGGCGGTGATCCGGATCAGGTTACGGTGTTCGGCGAATCGGCAGGTAGTATGAGTATTGCCGCATTAATGGCGATGCCAGCAGCCAAAGGGCTGTTCCAACGTGCCATCATGGAGAGTGGTGCTTCGCAGCTCATGCCGTCTGAGCAAGCTTCGGCTTTGCGTGAGGGCATGTTGAAGGTGCTTGGTATAGATCGAGACAACCTGGCTAAGCTGAACAGCATTCCGGTAGAGCAGATTATGGCGGCAGCAGAAACGGTGAAGCAGCAGAGCGGAGCAGGCATGGCCTTGTTGTTCCAACCTGTGCTCGATGGTGAGACTTTGCCTCAAATACCGCTTCAGGCTGTTCGTGAGGGCTTCGCACAGGATGTATCTGTACTTATCGGCACAACACTGCATGAGGGATCGTTATTTATTCAGCCGGATGTACCATTCTCGAACGAAATTGATATGGTGCAGGGTGTCGACTTCATGACGCCGGATCTGGAGAATCGCGCTGCTATCGCGGATAGTTATCCGAAGACAGCGGATGGACAAGCTCAAGTCATGACCGATATGTTCTTCTGGCGATCAGCACTACAGTATGCATCTGCACAGCAGAAGCATGCCCCGGTGTGGATGTACCGTTTTGACTGGGTAATGCCAGAGCATCCCCTTCTGAAAAGAGCGATCCACAGCATTGAGATGTTCTTTGTGTTTAACACGCTGGATGCACTGAAATTCATGAAGGCTGTGCCGGATGAAGCGGCTAAAGCGCTTGCTCTCAAGGTACAGGATGCCTGGATTTCTTTTGCGAAGAATGGTAAACCGGAGACAGCGGGAATCGAATGGCCTGAATATCGTGAGGAACGGGCGACCCTCATTTTCAACCATGAGATTGAAGTTGTTCATGATCCAGAGGCTTCTAAACGCGAACTGCTTGGGGTTAAGTAAGGCACCCTTGATTTCACAAGTCTGATGTTATGCAGAGAGTTCAACAATTTTACAGATTTCAGTAACAAATTTCGATATCAGATTCGGTATCTGAAAAATACAAAGGCGGCCTCATGGATTAACCATGAGATGCCGCCTTTTTGGCTAGGTAATCGTCTCAGTTAGAGAGAGAACATTTATTTATTATTTACGCGAGGCTCGCGTACGAGAGACTTCGTCGAAGTAGAAGGAACGTTTTCCACCCGAGAAAATTACAAGCAACACATGGATGAACAGAATGATATACACGAGGAAGTACACCATGCTGACACCAAGGGAGATCCAAACGAGATAAGGCTGAATGACATCTTCCTGATAGTTAGGGTATGCATATTTACTTACCAGTTGAATCATCGTTACCAGAAGCCACGGAGCATAGATGGCAATAAATCGTTTCAATAGCGTTGAAAGCGTCGGAGTACCCGTTTGACGATCGACATATCGGAACCGGAGAACGGCAGAGCCCGGTGTAACTCCGTTGCGAACCCATGGGATAAAGAACAGAACAATAACCATCGCCGTGGACGTGTTTATTACATCCTGGATATCATTGGTTAAGGTGAAGATTGACATGAGATTGGCGATAATCACCACCACAATACCATCAATGAGTAGTGCGAGCAGCTGTGGCACAGGATAGACGCGGTTTTGCTCCACGATTTGCTCACGCTTAGCCTGAATACTCTCACGTGACGGGAACAAGGCCAACACTAGCGGGGCTGCGAAAAATCCAATCACTGCACCGGAGGTGTTCAACATCAGATCATCCACATCGAACAGTCGGTAAGGACAACTGAAATATCCGTATAACCCGGTGAGTTGGGTGACTTCGAAAAATAAGGAAAGCCCGAAACCAGCCACCAAGGCGTGTTTCCAGAATGATCTCTTTTGCCAGAAATACCGGATGTATACCCCCAGTGGCATGAGCAGTAATACATTGAACAGCACTTGCAGGAAAGCTCGGCCCTTAATCATGTTGATCCACGTAGAGGGTTGAGACCAGATGATGGGTGTTTCCCTCATAATGTCTTTCACAAACATAAAGGGTTGAAGGTTGTAATAAACCGCATTCGCTGCGTGGCCAGCACAGTTATTTCGAGTCGCGGGAAGCGGCAGAATCACAAGGCAGTAAGCAGCCATGAGGAAGAAAATAAAAGAAAAGCTGACGGCAAACCGGGACCAGCTAAAAAAGCCGTCTTTGCGATAACCATAGATTAACCAAGGTACCAGCAGGAACATGGAGGCGATAACAAAGATGATAAACGCGGTCTGAATGGGGAAAACATAGGATGACATAAGCAGAAACTCCTTTGGCATGGAAATATAAGCAGAGGACAATGTCCGTTAGGTTTATAAAATGATTTCGTTACACGGTTTGGATAGTTATATATTAAGCGGATTTCCTTAAAGCAAGGGTAGAATCAAGTTTAAATTTGGTTTAAATCCGGTGTAGGTGGAACCTTCCATATAAGTTAAACCGTGTTGCAGTGATCCATCGTATGGAACAAACGGCCCAAATCCCGTATACTTGCATGTAAGCCAATTTTAGAATGGAGAGTATAATACATATGTCTACTTTGCCTAATTGTCCGAAATGTAATTCGGAATATACGTACGAGGACGGAATTTTGCTCGTTTGCCCGGAATGTGCACATGAATGGTCTTTGGAAGCAGATCAAGGGGATGCCGAGGAGTCCAAAGTTGTGCGTGATGCCAATGGAAATGTACTGAATGATGGGGATACCGTTACGGTCATTAAAGACCTCAAGGTGAAAGGCAGCTCACTCGTCGTGAAACAAGGAACCAAAGTGAAGAACATCCGTCTGATCGATGGAGATCACGATATTGATTGCAAGATCGATAGCTTGGGCGCGATGAAGTTGAAGTCCGAATTTGTGAAAAAAATCTAGACCGGCGTTCAGTGGCGGCACTGTACGTGAGTTTAAATATACTTGTCTTCATTCATGAAGAACGTTCATTTCTGCATTGCTGTGGAAGTGAACGTTCTTTTTTGGCTGTGAAGAGAAGCAGAGAAGCATTAGGGTAAATCCCAATTTAGAGTTGACAGTAAATATTTAGGAGAACTATACTTGGTAAAATTAAAATAACAAACGCAATGATCAGGAGTATTAAGGTATATGGCGTGGTTCAGAGAACTGTCAATTCGGTGAGAGACAGTCCAGCCTGTCCCCAACTCACCTGTGAGCGGCAGGATCGAATGCGTTCCACGTAGATTCTGACGGGTAACCTACGTCATCAGGTCATGAGATGTTATGGAGGGATAGGTTGGTATAATCCTGTCTATGAACAAAAAGAGTGGTACCGCGAAGGTCAGACCTGTCGCCTCTTAGCTGAGGCGGCAGGTCTTTTTGATGTTCTGTCAAGCTTAATTCCAGAGAAAAGGGCAGGTGCACAAGAGATGGATAGAGATCGAGAGCGCATTATTCAATATTATTCCGATTTTGATGAGTGGGGCAGGCTGGAGCGTGAACCCATTGAATTCATCATTAACATGCATTATATTCGCGAACATCTTCCGCCAAGCGGTCTGATTCTGGATAACGGTGCAGGGCCGGGGAAATATGCGATGGAACTCGCCAAACGGGGATACCAGGTTACGTTATCGGATCTTACACCTTCATCCGTAGAACAAGCACGAGAAAAGGCCGAGGCGTTTGGGCTGACACAGCAGTTTGAGGGATTTCATGTATTGGATGCGACTCATCTGAACGGGATTGCCGTTGAAACCTATGATGCGGCGCTTATGCTGGGGCCGCTCTATCATCTGCAACAGGAAGAAGCGCGGAAGGCGGCAGTGCGTGAACTTTATCGGGTAACAAAGCGGGGAGGCGTTGTATTTGTGGCGGTACAGACCCGGATGCGGATGAGTATCAACTCACTGCAATCGCCGAATCATTGGAGGCCCAATGATAGGATGGATGCGATCCGGTCTTTTGTAGAAAGAGGCACATTTGATCATCAGGATCAGGGCCGCTTTACGGGAGCATACTATTTTCATGTGCAGGATGTTGTGCCGTTCATGGAACAGCACGACTTCGAGACTGTCCAGCTGATTGGTTCCTCCAGCCTTAAAGCAATGATCACGGATGAGCAGCAGCAATATTGGAGGGAACGCGGTGAAGAGCAGAAACTGCTTCAATACTTGATTGAGGCGGCCAAAGACCCTTCCATTCTGGGAATCTCGTCCCATCTGTTGTATATCGGAAGGAAGTTGTAGAAGAAAAAATACCCTCTGGAAACAGGGGGTACTTGTGTTTTTGCTCAAAATAGTCCAATATAAAGGTAAATAACAAAAGGTGACCTACTTACAATAGGTTAGATGGGCGACGGATCGCTTCATACACAAGGAGGAACATACTATGGAAATCGGAATCAGTACATTTGTAGAAACAAATCCAGATGTAAATACAGGAGAAGTGATTAGCCACGCACAGCGTATTCGTGATGTGGTGGAAGAGATTGTTTTGGCAGATCAAGTGGGTCTGGATGTATATGGCGTAGGGGAGCATCATCGTTCGGACTATGCAGCATCGTCTCCGGCGGTCATTCTGGCAGCAGCAGCTTCGCAGACGAAAAATATTCGTTTGACCAGTGCGGTAACGGTGTTGTCGTCGGATGATCCAGTACGTGTGTTTCAAGACTTTGCAACGTTGGACGGCATTTCGAATGGACGTGCAGAGATTATGGCTGGACGTGGCTCATTTATTGAGTCATTCCCGTTGTTCGGTTATGATCTGAGCGACTATGATGAATTGTTTGACGAGAAATTGGATTTGCTTTTGAAACTGACGGAGTCGGAAAAAGTAACCTGGTCCGGCAAGCATCGCCCTTCCTTCAACAACCTAGGCATCTATCCGCGTCCAGTGCAGGAGAAGCTTCCGGTCTGGATTGGCAGCGGCGGTAATCAGGAATCGGTTGTCCGTGCAGGTCTGCTCGGATTGCCGCTGGTGCTTGCCATTATCGGTGGTCGTCCAAAACAATTCGCACCTCTGGTGGAGCTGTACAAAAAAGCAGCCGCACATGCTGGACACGACGCTTCCAAGTTAACCGTTGCTTCCCACTCTCACGGCTTTGTTGCCGATACAACCGATGATGCAGTAGAGAAGTTTTTCCTCCCTGCACAAGCAGTAATGAACCAGCTGGGACGTGAACGTGGATGGGGACATTACGGGCGTGAAACATTTGATGCGGCACGTAGTCTAGAAGGTGCGCTGTACGTAGGAGATGTGGACACTGTCGCTGAGAAAATCATCTATCTGCGCAAAGAGGTTGGCATCACCCGTTTCATGTTGCATACACCACTGGGTACACAGCCGCATGATGAGGTTATGCACGCGATCGAACTACTGGGCAAAGAAGTAGCGCCGAAAGTTCGTGAGGAAATTGCACGCTGGGAAGCAGAGAATCAAGAGGCGCGCTAAGCCGGCTGTAGTTGATCTCAATTGATCTATTCATGTACACCGAAATAGAGTAGCAAAAGAAAGGGAGCATGTCCTAGGCGTATAACGCCAACGGATAGGCTCCTTTTACGTTTAATTTTAACCGTTTCTACATACGCACATCCTGTGTTTATCCATTCGCAGATTTGTTCACAAGAGAGTCTATAACCATGGATAACGTATGATCATATAGGGTTTTGGCAGCTTCTTCATTTTCAATATGTCCACCCAGGTACAGATGAATCACACCGTGTAAGGGAGCCCAGATCATGCGCACCGCAAGCAGGGGATCTTGTACCTGAATCATTCCTTGTTCAATCGCTACCTCGACTAACGAAGACACTTGCTTTAGTGCGGTCGCTGTTCCCTGCAACGTCTCTCCGTCCGGTTTGAATTCGGAAAATGAACCTCCAAACATCAGCTGATAGAAGCTGGATTGAGAAATGCCGAAGTCCCAGTAGACGTAGGCCAGATCACGAAAATATTGTTTGAATGATTCCTGCCGGGGTATAGCTTCGAAACGCTGGGCCATAACAGAGCATCCCTCTAAATATAGATGTTTGGCTAACCCTTCTTTCTTCCCAAAAAGGTTATATATGATCTTGGTAGAGCATTCCATGCGTTCAGCTACGCGGCGTACCGTGACGGCTTCGGGTCCATGTTCCTGTAATAAAGCAGCAGCAGCATGGACAACATTTTGCCGCAGATTATCCGAGTGTTGGAGCCTGGCTTCCTGTAAGGTTGTTACCGTATGTGTAGATTCAGCGGAACCTGAATGTATATCCTTCATTGATTTCATCCTCATAACCGTATTGTTGTTCAACAGAAAAGATGACGTTTCCTTTCTTATGGTCATTCTACTGTTTTACGCCAGATCACGTCAATTTAATCGGAGGTTTGAAAGTGAGAACAACATCCTGAAGTCAAATTTAACAGATCGAATTTGACAGGAGCCTGAATAATGGTTACGATGATTCTGTAAAGAAACAGTGTTACCTATAAGAAACACGTGTTCAAAATCAGTGTAGAGGACGGATGAGAAGTGATAAAACAACAACGTCAGTGGGCACTTATTACAGGGGCTTCCTCAGGAATAGGTGAAGTTTTTGCACTCGAAATGGCTTCCAAGGGTATCCATGTTGTGCTGGTGGCAAGAACAGAGTCCAAACTGGAACAGTTGGCAGAACGTATAAAACGTACATATAAGGTAAGTGCTGAAGTGATTGTTTCGGATCTCTCCGAACTAGACGCGCCACAGAAGGTATATGAGGAATGCCAGAATCGTGGAATAGAGATCGATATGTTGATCAATAATGCTGGATTCGCTACTCATGGGTTATTTGAACAACTGCAAGGTTCCCGGCAACAGGATGAGATCATGTTGAACGTATTGGCTTTGACAAACATGACGCATCTTTTCTTGCCAGGCATGTTGCGGAAGGAAAATGGCACGGTTATTAATGTGTCTTCGACGGCGGCCTTTCAACCTGATCCATATATGGCGGTATACGGGGCGACAAAGGCGTTTGTACTTTCTTTTACAGAGGCGTTATATGAAGAAAACAAGAAGCGTGGTGTTCAATTTTTGGCGCTATGCCCGGGTTCAACCGAGACGTCGTTCTTTCAGGTAGTTGGCGCTAATGAAGCCTCCGTGGGCAAACGAGATACACCTGAGCATGTCGTGGCAGTGGCTATGAGGGCACTGGAAAAAGGCAAGCCTTATGCTGTACCAGGGGCCCGGAATTACTGGACAGCACAGTTCTCCCGCCTCATGCCACGCAAGTCCATGTTACGAATTGTAGGAAGCATGTTAAGACCACGTTACAAAGGTGGCAAAGCTGAAAAACGACAAGCCTGAATTACAGGGACTGATATACACTTGATAGTGGCTGGAAGCTAAGCGCATTCGTTAATGCTGTTCAATGATTTTAAGGATGCGCTGCCTAGTCTTCCTTTGACTCGTACTTTTCCCGATGCTCCTTCATCATTTTCACGTAGTCGGGATCTTTCTTCGCTACCTCCCATTGCGCTTTGAAAATGGCTGCTGCTTCCGCCTTCACTGGGTCGTTCTGGTAAGGTAAGATCGAGCCATCCTTCTTCGAATATTTTCGACCGCCTTTATGATTCGTATATCGTCTCGCGCGCGTATAACCCATCTGCAAAAACTTGCGAGCCATATCCATGCCAATGAAATCGCCCTTCTTCTTATACTCCAAAAATAGTTCATAGATCTTCGCTGATGACTCTGTCGCAATCTCAGGTGTTTTGAACCGCCAGTGCGGCAGAATCTCACTTTTGTAGGGCTCCACCATAAGCACCCCTTGCTCGCCCCGGCCAACGGTATATAATTCAGGCTGCTTCCGCAGATCGAGTTCCTCGTAATTAAGGCCGTAGTCAAATTTTTTCATCTGGGTATCCTCCTAGGATAAAGGTTCGTTTATGCTCCATCTCAGAATCATAAGGTGACGTAATTGTGCCCTTTTTCCTTTTTACCCCGATTCTGATGTAACATGCACGGTTAATGGGGAACAATAGAAGGAAATGTCAGGAGGGATAACGCGATGGGTATGTCGGGCAGATTTGTGGTCGTAACGGATGAAATGGTGAATTCCATTCGGTCTGGAGAGATTAGTGTGCATGACTGTCAGGTCGATCTGGATATCGATATAACGTGGCAGATGTTGCAGTTTACGTTGAATGGTACCCTGGTGGATGGAGAACCCCCGCTAGGATACGTTGTGCCGCTTGCTAGTCAGCAGTATCTTGGGAACTATTCGGATATGGACCTGTTTTTAATTAATAACAAGCAGGTTCTTGAAGCGTATATGGCCTTGGAGCAGCTTACTCCTGAGGATGTGAGGACGCGTTTCAGCTTGGACAAGATGCTTGCTGAAGGGGTATATCCCGTAATGGAAGGCTGGGACAGCGAAGAAATTTTCCAGGAGATCATACAGACCATTGATATGATTCAGGCTTTGTTTCAAGTCACCGTAGAGAACGGCAATGGGATTATCTTTTATGTGTTCTAAAAGGCTAGTTGTCGCAAAAATCAACGCATCATGTTTGATACATGTGCTATCCGGTTATTGATACAAACAAGGCAGTGCCTTGATGATATTCCGCTGAAGAGAGGGAGAGCGATTATGACACAAAATCAGAACGAAGAGAACAAAGCGATTCAAGACGATGAACCGGATCAATTCGAGACCCCTGCAACACCGGCAGATGAAGTGAAAGATGAAGAGTCTGCGGAAGATCAGGAACAGGAATAGTCTGAAAATATTACATGAAACAGCATGTTTTCACGCGCATGTTATGACATATGAGTGATAGAAGAACCAATAGGCCGGACGTGTTCCGGCCTATTTGGCCTATTTTTAACCGTATCCGTTTACATTGTTTCCAAGTGCCCTCATAATATGGAATGAACCATATTTTGCTAAGGGGGAGATCCCAATAATGAGTCGTAAGTTATCCCAATGGATGGCAGTACCGCTTGTCCTGTTACTAGTTATTCTTACAGGTTGTCAGGCCGTGGGCGGAGTTGATGTTGGCCAAGCCACGATCAATAACACCAATGTAAAATCCGGTGAGACTAAACAATCCATGCATATTAACATAGAACCGGATAAACAATTCGCAACCGATGAAGACCTCGAAATGATCAAGCGGATTAACTCTATTTCACTGAACATTGAACATGCCAAGATGAAGGACAAGAATACGGCATCGGTCAAAGGATCGGTGAGCATCGAAGGAACGAAACTACCTTTCCATCTATCTATGGACAAGTCGGGCATGACCATCGATGTCGATGGTGCGCAGAAACCGGTTTACATATCTCTGGGTACACTTGGGGGAGCAGAGACGATGCTTCTTCCTATAGATACAAAAGAGCTGGAGAAACAGATGCAGGAGCTTTCTCCAAAGGTATTAACATTTGTCATGAAACATCTGTCCAATACGAAAAACATATCCGTTACTTCTGTTCAGGAAGCCGTAAATGGTGAAACATTGTCTCTGAACAAGCTGCATATGGAGATTAACGGTGAAGAGTTACTTGCTATGGTTAAGCCGTTCCTGGCGAGTATTTCCAAGGATGAGCAAGGTCTCAAGCAGTTGATTGGAGACCTGTATGATGTACTGTACCCTGTCTTCGAAAGCTATATGGGCTTGGAAGGTACGGAAGGTGTGGAAGAGGACGAAATGACAACTATCGTACCAAAATCGAAGGAAGAAGCAGTCACATCCATATATGACATGATCAAAGAAGGTCTGGACAGTATTTTGGTAAACTATGATCAGGAACTAAACAACCTACTGGAAGATACACCGGAGCTGAAAACAGTATTTGGTCCGGAAACCAAATTGAACATGGACTTCTTCATCGACAGCAAGCTGGATATTCGTAAACAAAAGATGCTGTTGAAGGTGGCCGTACCTGCATCAGAAGACTTGCCAGTGCGTGCCGTAACTGTCACTGCAGACAGTGAGCTATGGAATATCGGCGGTGCAGTTACTGTGGATGAAGTAGATGCTTCCCGTGGTGTGATGGAGCTGGCCGAAGGGGAAGTTACACCGGGTCAGGTGCTCCGTAATTTTGATCCAAATTCTTTCGTTTATCAACTCCTGAAAAATGAGATGAAGATTACAACCAAAAGCATCTTCCTCTACCCGGAAGACGAAGAGTTTGGTGCAATTACCGTCAAAAATACAACCTTTGTACCGGTTCGGTATCTGTCCGAGCAATTGGATGCTGAAGTGAAATGGACGAAAGGTTCGAAACAGATCGTTGTCATTGACGACATCACTGGTAACGAGATCGTACTGACGGTAGATTCTCCGAAAGCAACCGTAGCGGGGCAAGAAGTTACGATGGTGGAATCCGCCTTTGTGGGCAAAAACGGCAAGACTTACGTGCCGCTGCGCTTCATGGCCGAATCGCTTGGAGCCACAGTGGACAAAGAGCAAGATACTGGCTGGATTTTTATTGACCGTCCATAATATAATTTGTTTAGCTGAAAATGATGTGTGAACTGGAAGGGGATTTCAGAGAATGCCAGATTTCTCGTAATGTTGTAGAAAAGAACAAGGCGCAAAAATTCCGTTAGACCAACACGGGATACGTCTGTCCTTTTTGACCCATTACGAGGAGCTTCGGCGTTTGATCTGAAAGGATGAAACGATACGGGAGTACCTCTATTGGAGGTGCTCCTTTTTGTCGTGTCATCGCAAAATAATCCCTAAGAGGTGTTTTATATGAATCATGGATTTTCGATTGTTGCTAATTCAGTGATGTTACGTCCCTTTAACTTGCAAGACCAGGCCACTCTGGCTGCCTTAACTCAACAGCCTGAAATTACGGACCTGTTACCCGATTGGCAGATGACAGAAGAGCAACTAAGTGAGTTTTTACAGTTCGTTGTGGGTAATTATGAGCAGTTTGATCCGCAAGATGTGCGGGTTATGCTTGCGGTAATTCATCAGGAGAGTCGGGAATTGATCGGTTGGTGTGGTGTGTTTCCCAACGATATGCTTGATCCGTCTGATCGTGAGATAGCTTACGCCATCTCACGTGATCACCGCAACAAAGGTTATATCACAGAAGCGGTTGGGGCGTTGATAGCGTATCTATTCGAACATACATCGTTAAACGGGATTGTAGGCATCGTGAAGACGAACAACCAAGCTTCTCGTAGAGTGCTGGAGCATACATGCTTCCAGTATGTGAATCGGAGACGCCTGTCTGACGGGGAGGTCTATGATTATTTTGAACTTCACAGCACGAATTCCGATGGGGAAGCTTCTAGCCAGATTATATCCAAATCATTATCGATAAACCTGCGCCGAGCAGAACACGAAGATGCCGTTGTGCTGACGGCAATCTGTACACGTGCTTTTGATCATGCCATGCACGTCTGGGCTAACGGAGAGAAGAAATTGGATAGCAATCTTTGTCCTCCGGGATATAACGCTGTTCGTCTCCATGAATATGTGATTCGCGAGTGGGACTATTATGTGGTGGAAGCAGATGGCTGTGCCATTGGTGGCGTGAGCATAAATGTGCTTGGATATGGAATCGCAAGGTTGGACAAAATCTATATCGACCCTGTCTGCCAGGGGTGCGGTGTAGGCTCACAAGCGATCAGACAGATTGAGACCGTGTTCCCGCATATCCTGCGCTGGAGGCTGGAGACTTCTGGTCGGCAGACGAGTAATCATCATTTTTACGAAAAGCTCGGTTATGTTCGTATATATGCCTCCGATGCAGAGTACGGTTATGAGAAGAAGATCGATGCCGAGGGCAGGCAGCATAATCGAGAGAAAGAACGTGAACATGTTCAAGCCAATTTGGATTCGATGTGGTACAGCTCCAGTACAATGAGGAACAGCCGTATCACTGATTGTGATCTGAGCGAAGCAAATTAACGAACCTGAATATGCCGGAAATGCTGTTGGCAGATTTACGTTTAACAAATACCAAGTTTGAATTTTGTGCGCTGGACGGAGTTCAGTTTCAGGATACACATCTTGGTGCCGACCGTGTACCAATGCAGTGGAAGCATTGTGACCTGAGGGGCAGTCATTTTGTCGATTGTGATCTGTCAGGTGTTGAGCTTGAGGCATGCCAGGTGAAGGGAATGAAGATCAATGGAGTTCCCGTTGCGAAATTGGTAGAGGCATATGAGTTGATGAATCAACGTTAATTCGCAATCTGAAACGGGTACTGAAGTATGGATGATCTAAAAATCATTAGGAGGTCTATACCATGACAGAACGGTTCGCAAACAAAGTTGTCTTAATTACAGGTGGTGGCTCCGGGCTTGGAAGAGCGGCTGCAGTAGAAGTTGCGCGGGAGGGAGCCAAGCTATCCCTGGTGGATGTTAACATGAAGGCACTGGAGGAAACCAAGCGGTTAATTTCGGAAGAAGTGAACGGAGCTGAGTTCCTATTAATCGAGGGAGACGTGGCCGATGAAGAAGCGGTTAAGAAATATGTTCGGGACACCGTGGACAAGTTCGGACGCATCGATGCTTTTTTCAACAACGCGGGCATTGAGGGCAAGCAGAACTTGATCGAAAACTATGAAACTGAAATGTTCAACAAGGTAATCGACATTAATCTAAAAGGCGTATTTTATGGCTTGAAACATGTGCTGCCTGTGATGAAAAAGCAAGGCGAGGGCTTTATCGTCAACACCTCCTCCGTCGGTGGTATTCGCGCTGTGCCTAATCAGATCGCTTATGGGGCAAGTAAACATGCCGTTGCAGGCATGACCAAGGATGCTGCGATTGAATATGCAGAGCACGGTATTAGCATCAATGCAGTAGCTCCGGGAGCCATTTTGACAGATATGGTGATCGGTTCATTCAAACAGATTAACCCGAATGACTGGCAGTCGGCGTCTAAAGAGTTTGTAAAGGACAACCCTGCCAAACGTCTGGGTGATCCCAAGGAAGTCGGACGCCTGGTCGCATTCCTGTTGTCTGGTGAATCCCCCTTTATCAACGGAGCCATCATTCCGATTGACGGTGCGCAATCTGCCAAGTACTAATCAGTCAGATAAGAAAGTAAAAACACAATAAGCCCTTCCGAGCCACATTAGTGCTTGGCAGGGCATACTTTGTTGTTTAGATTTCATCGAATGACATCCTGAGATATATATGCGATAAATTTACGGTAATCGCGCCTGGCCGTCCGCATTGCATTCAATTGTGTTGCAGCAGCTGTGGATTTTTACTGAATCCGGTGCTGCCAGCCGTATAACCCATCCTCTGATAAAATGCATGCGCGGCTTCACGATCTGCACGATTGCCGCTGTTTAGCGATAGAGAGTCCACCTGCTGCTCGGCTGCCCACTGCTCAGCTGCGAGTAGAAGCTGACGGCCGATACCGGAGCCGCGGTAATGCTCATGAACAACCAGTGCCATGATGCGGCAATGTCTGCCGTTCTTTTCATATGAATAGGATGTCTGCATGCCAATCAGTCCCACTACACGTCCGCGTACTTCGGCTACCAACGTTGTAAAATTGGCATCAGCAGCGATATGAGCGTATCTTTCCTGCATCTCGGCGTAGGTTGTGGGGTATCCCAGTTGATCCATGAGAATAACCATGTCCTGTACATCCTGATTGGTGCTATGCCGAATATTTACATCTAGACTCATACACGCGACAACTCCCCGGAACGTTCTTTGAGAGACAGATCAATGATGGTGTCGAGCAACTTGGCAAAAGAAATCCCGGCAGCGGCTGCGCTTTTGGGCAGCAGACTGTTCCGGGTAAGCCCCGGTAAGGTGTTAACCTCCAGCACATAAGGCACACCTTCCCGAATCAGCATATCAACCCTGGCGTAGACACTGCATTTGAGAACGTTGTAACAGGTTAACGCTGCGGCTTCTACACGCTGATGCAGTTCTGAAGGAAGCTGCACGACCTGCTCATCCGCACCGTTATCATCATATTTAGCTGCATAATCAAAAAAAGCAGCATTGGCACGAATAGAGATCACGGGTAGCATTTTGCCATCTACAATAGCGCAGGTAATCTCTTCGCCCTCGATGTATTGCTCGATCATTACATTGTCATCCCAGGCAAGAGCAGCTTCTACCGCCGCAGGCAGGGCTGATAGCTCATGGGCGATCTGTGTGCCAATGCTGGAGCCGCCTGAGTTGGGTTTGACGACGACTGGATACGTCAAGTGCTGGACAGCCACAGAGGACAAGTCTTGCATGCTGTTAACTTGGAGCCAATCTCCTGTAAGTACTCCGGCTTGCCGCATGAGCTGTTTGGACATGTCCTTATCCATGCATACACTGCTTGCAAGCACGCCGCAACCCGTGTAGGGAATGCCAAGTGATTCAAGCGTGCCTTGGACCGTACCGTCTTCCCCGTATTTTCCGTGCAGGGCAAGCAAGGCGACATCGATTCCGTCCGATTTGTCGATCAAATCCCGTTTGGAATTCAGCTCAATCGGTACGACCTCGTATTTGTTTTTGTTCAAATTCGCAATCATCTCCTGCCCGGTGAGCAGAGATATATTCCGTTCTGAAGATGTACCGCCCATAATAACGCCGACTCTCATGTGAATATCCTCCTTAATGTTATTAAATCAATTCATCATGCTTGCAACCGTCTCCCCGATGATACGGATGCCTTTGCGGATGTTCTCGTCACTGACTCTGGAGAATCCAAGCCGCATGGTGTGAAGCCCTTGACCGGGTTCCAGATAAAAGGTGTCTCCAGGAGTAAAGGTTACCCCTTTTGCCTTACAGGCGGTCAGCAACTCTCTTGTTCGCACCTCCGGTGGAAACTGCACGAACAGATGCAGGCCGCCTGCTCCGGATATTTGACACATCGGCAGATGGCGTTTTAGACATTGCACGGCGAGTTCGTATTTTCGCTTGTACTCTGTACGAGCCCGTTTCAAGTATTTTTCAAAATTACCGTTGCTCAAATATTGATATAACAGGGACTGATCCAGAGTAGACGTATGGATACTGCGAGCCCGCTTCATGCTTTCCAGATAATCGATCAATGCGGCATCCGCGATAATCCATCCCACACGTAGCCCGGGGAACAAAACTTTTGAGAAGCTGCCGAGATAGATAAGACCATTACCCTTACCCATGCTGGCGATCAAGGGTGAGACATGAGAGCCGGAATAGCGAAGCTCTTCGTTGAACCCATCCTCAATGATTGGAACCTGATAGTCGTTCATTAAACGTATAATTTCAGTCCGTTTTGCGGGTGAAGTCACGATTCCGGTCGGATTGTGATACGAGGGCACAAGATATGCCAGATCATATGCACTTCCAGATAGTTCTTGCTCTAGCTGCTTCAGATCAAGGCCATCCGGTTCCATATGGATACCAATTAGCTGAAATTGGTGTAATTTCAGGTTTTTGATCGCCGTGTGATGTGTAGGATTCTCACAGAGCGCTTTGCCGCTCTTCTTGCGCAAAGCCCCAAGCACCAGGTCAAATCCCTCCGTAAACCCGTTCGTAATCAAAATATCCTTACCCTTAAGGTCGACCCCTTTGTTTTCCATATAGTGCAGCAAATAATTCATAAGCGGTTTGTATCCTTGCGCGTAGCCGTAATTGAGCAGAACTTCACCTTCAAGTGACATGCGATCCAGGAAGGCCCGTTTCACGTTTTGAAGATCAAATAATTTCTCATCCGGCGCAATACTGGTAAACGAGATTTCACCGCGCTCGGCTCCTGAGCCATGTTTCATCAGATCATATTGCTCAGCCTGAATCGCATAATCGCTTACCTCTGCCGTCCAGTCTAGTTGCCAATGTAATGCATGGGTGTGCTGCGTTTCAATAAGTGTGCTGACGTAATTACCCTTACCTTTGAGCGCATAGATCAACCCTTCCTCTTCAAGCTCTGCGTAGGCGAGCAGAATGGTGCTACGGCTTACCTTCATCAGCGAGCTCAGCTCACGGGTGGAAGGTAGCTTCTGATTGGGTTGCAAACCGCCTTTTAACATTAGCCGCTTCAAATAATCTTTGACTTGTATATATACAGGGCGGTCCTCTGTCAATTGCAGATCGGAATACATCCCATCACTCCCTCTATTGGTATCTTGCCATATTATAAACCCAGCAGAAAGAACCACGATACCTCTGTTTCGTAGCTAAGGTGGCCTGAGTTGTACGCACAACGTGAAAAAGCCCTGGCTCATCTGCCGGGCTGGGGGTGAAGCCTGTTCAATTCTAAGAGTTCGATACTATCCTGTACTGGCTACATCTACATGTTCTGACTAGTCTCTAGAAATACTTGTTTGTATAATTCTACGTGAATCTACCATCTATGCTTTATGCGATCTATATCATTCTAATTCTAGATGATAAACTTGTTGCTGTAATAAAAAGAAGTCTTTAAAGGCTAATTATTGCCATTCATTGCTTGCTGCAATTGGTTTTCGTATAGACGGTGAATCTACAATCTACTACAAAGCTACGGTTCTTACTAACTGTCCTCTTCTCGTGTACACGTTACCGAATTCAGTATGAAAAAGATAAAACATGTTAGGCCCTATAAGACGAGCGTGGATACAAAGACATATGTCTTAGTGCCCAAATTCTTCCTCATACCCCTATAGTACCACTTTGAATCAGGGAAGTTAACCTTTTTTTTGAAATATTTGTCGCAAAAGCGAAAATTCCGTGAATTGTACTTCTTATAACTCGAAATGGTGTCGGATTATGATATGTGTTAGGATGTATTTCTATAGAATATAGAGGAAGTGAAATGGATGATTCAGATTACCGTTCCAACACCAGATGTGACCATTACTAAACAGGAAAATCCGCAGTTAAGCCATATTTACGGATTCACTGATTTCCACCTGATTACACGGGAACAAGGTGGGATTTTCATGTTTTATAATGCTGCTGACGAGTTGTTATTTGTCGGGAAAGCACGAAAATTAAGACCGCGAATCAAAAAGCATTTTGAAGATACGGTATCCCCAATGAAGAATCACCGTGAGGAAGTCACGAAGATTGAAGTTTGCTTGGTAGAAGATCCGATGGATCGTGAAATTTACGAGACTTATATCATCAACACGATGCGGGCGAAGTATAATGTAGACAAGGTGCTGTATAAATAAGTAGGAAAATGATTTAAGTTGCAGGAGTAAGTAAGCTTCAAATTCATACAGGACATATGTCCTGGTTTTTTGTGAAAGGTGGACGGGATGTGATCGATGGATTGCATCCCCATTCCCTTTATAAATATAGTTCTACGTAGCAAGTATAGAAGCTGAAAAGTTCACTTTTCAAGGAAGTGGCACTAGGCATAGGTTCTACAGATGTACCCAATACATAAGAAGAGGTGATTGTGTTGATCGGTCGTAGCGGTAACCCCACACTGAAGGACAGCACATTTGAGAACAGAGGATATGGAGAGGATCGATACCAGAATTACATGACGATTAATGGAACGGTGAACAAAGCGTTCATCACGTTGATCATCTTACTGGGCAGTGCATTTGCAACCTGGATGATGTTTTTTAAGGGACAAGAAGTGATGCCGCTTGCCTACGGTGGATTAATTGTGGGTTTCATTTTGGCGCTCATTATTTCGTTTAAACCGGTGGTATCTCCTTATCTTGTACCGATCTATGCGGTAGCAGAGGGGATGTTCTTGGGTGCACTTTCGGCAAGTTATGAGTCTTTGTACAACGGAATTACGTTGCAAGCGGCCTTGCTGACTATGGCGTTGTTTGTTGCACTGTTAATGGCTTATAAAACGCGGTTAATCAAAGCAACAGAGAACTTTAAGCTAGGCGTGGTGGCTGCAACGGGTGGCATCATGATCATGTATTTGCTTAGCTTTATACTCGGTCTGTTCGGTATCACGGTTCCATATCTGCATGAAAATAGTCTGATTGGTATTGGCATCTCGGTTGTGATTGTCATTGTTGCTGCGCTTAATCTGGTGCTGGATTTCGATTTTATTGAAGGTGGTGCGGAGCATGGGGCACCAAAATATATGGAGTGGTACGGTGCTTTCGGATTGATGGTCACGTTGGTATGGTTGTACATTGAAATCCTTCGTCTGCTCAGCAAACTGCGGAGCCGGGACTAGAAGCACTGCTCAGCAGTGAGCCGAGCTATAAGATTGTATCTGGTTTGATTGTGTTGTGTTGGTAACTTAAAGGGCTGCGTCAGGTCAATACAATAGACCTGAGCAGCCCTCTTTGAGTTGTTCGGCTTGCGGGCGGTTATTACCTACCGTGGAGAAAGCTGGACCGAAGAGGACATCAAGAGCCCAATTGTTGAACTTTGGTTTGCTCCGCAGGAGCGTTTACATATAGGAGATACTGTGATTGGCTATGCTCCAACTGCTCATCGGTTACATGAGATACATCATGAAGTGAATATGGAGGTAGGTAGTCTGCTCCAACATAACGTGCCAGTGCCTCCAGAGGCCTTAATAGCTCTTCAATCGTGAAGCGGTTGGTTCCGGCTGACTGATAAGATTCAGCTGTACCAAAAGTCGAAACGGCTGCGCCTATCTGTTTTCCTTGCAGCTTGCCCCCGTCAGGCCCATAGGCAAATCCGGCTTGAAGCACGGTGTCGAACCACCACTTCAGAAGTGGCGGGCTACTATACCAATACAACGGGAATTGGAAGATGATGCGTTCATGCTGCTCCAGTAGCAACTGTTCATGGCTTTCATTGATCGTTCCTTTGGGGTACTGGCGGTATAAGTCGTGCACGGTAATATGATCATGCTGCTGTAATTCTTGTACCCAAGCCTGATTAATCCGTGATGAGGCCAGATCGGGATGAGCGACAATAATCAACGTTTTCATATTTTTCTCTCCATTCTGCGGAAGGTGTGTTTACCCTTACATCATAGTCAATCGACTTTATAAAAGTAAGTACGCACTTTTTAGTTCAATACTTACAAAGTAGAAAGTAAGCTGAAAAAGGCAGCCCCGCATGTTCATCATGCACAAGGCTGCCTTTTTGGATGTACGCTTGCGGGGGAGACTAGGGATGGTCTAGCTATCCGCCGATAAAGGAACGGAGATTTGAACAGGGGACTCCTGAGGGAGCTCTGTTGCGAACTGACTGCCCCACTGCTGTAAAAGACGGATGGCTGGCGTTAATTGTTCACCCAGTTCCGTTAAAGCATATTCTACTTTGGGCGGCACGACAGGATAGACCTTGCGGTTAACAATTCCTGCCTGTTCAAGCTCACGAAGTTGTTCAGCAAGCATCTTGTGGTTAATCCCGTCGATGAGCTTCTTCAATTCCCCGTATCGCTTTGTGCCATCCATTAATTTGCATATAATAGTTGTTTTCCATTTTCCAGAGAAGAGAGAGACTGAAAGCTCGATTGGACACTGGTACTGCTTGCCATTGAATTCATATTGAATAGCAGACATTCTCTAACGACACTTCCCTTCCGGTAAGTTTTGCACTAAAAAGTGTGTACTTATCTTTTGTAAGTATATTTTGTATGATTAGCGTTGTAAATAGAGATTATGGAGGTGGAAAGATGCGCAGAACGTTATTGGTTTATTTGGTTTCTCTGGCAGCGTTTTTTGGTCCATTCACTCAAACCCTCTACTCGCCGTTGTTACCGGAATTGGCAAAGAAGCTTCAAGCCTCTCAAGACGCTGTTAACTTATCAATCTCCATTTATCCGATATTTTTTGCTTGTATGCAGCTCGTTTACGGTCCGTTACTGGATCGATATGGAAGGCGTAAAATGTTATTGATCGGATTTATGTTCTATGTATGTGCCACGATTGGTGTAGCGCTATCTGATACGGTCACACAATTAATTATATTTCGGGCGCTGCAGGCTATGGGAGTTGCCGTTGGTTCGGTAGCAGCCATTACCATCATCGGAGATTTGTTTGAAGGGCAGAAACGGGGACGATCTATGGGGATCTATCAAATGTTGGTAGCACTCGGGCCTGGTCTGGGGCCAGTCGTGGGTGGTATTGTAGGACAACATTACGGCGTGGATCATTTATTTTGGCTTCTGTTTGCTGTGAGTTTATCGTTTTGGCTCATTTTGTTTTTGGGTTTGCCAGAGACATGGACGCTCCGTGTTAATGGGGGACAATTTCGGCTTCAGCAGATGACCGCGGTACTAACTCACCGCATCGGACTGGCGATTGTTGTACTAGGTTCTGTACAGTATGCAGTCTTCTATACGTTACTTGTGCTGCTTCCGAATATTTTGATCGAGGGATATGACCTGACGCCAAGCGGCATCGGGTGGCTGTTTATGCCTATATCGGTCTGTATCGTCATCGGAAGCATGATTGGCGGACGTCTGCAGGAGTATTTCAAAGCTAAAAAGTTGCTGTTGTTGTTAGCGGCACTTAATATGATGTCCATACTGTTGTTCGTAGTAACAGCGTCACTGTCGATTTCCACACTGGCGATAAGTTTAGCCATATTTGGTTTGACTCTTGGATTATCGCTCCCCGTCCAGATCACGATATTGGCCGATGAAATGCCAAATCATCGGGCAAGTGCAACGGGAGTTTACAACTTTTTCCGCTATGTCTGGATGACAATTGGGCCCATGGCAGGCACGTTTTTTTATCGCTTTGGCTACAAGATTGAATTTCTAGTTTTCGTTCTCATTTTTATCGCTGTCCTTTTCTTTATGTGTTCTCGGTTCTTTGGGACGACTAAAGGGTCACGTTCTATGGGGGCTTAACGGTTCAAGTTGAAGCAGAAGGACGAGTAATGACTAAGAAGACACCGCCCGCACGTCAGTTACGTTACTGCAAAGTTTCTTGGGGGAGGCCCTGTTTTTTGCTTCAACCTCCTCTGCCAACCGGTCTGACATACACATAAACACATCATCTCCCAGCGTTAGCGTTTTTCACTAGCTTGGTATACATCTGATCCAACGTCACAACTTCCGTTCTCATTGGCAGTTCACCATCGGCGGTGCAGGCAGCCAGCATATGTTTTGCATCTAGAGGTTGGGTGTAGAAACGATGGGGCATGATGCGTATGTTTTGATTACCTTCTGCATCGCTGCTCAGTTGCTCCCCTTTTTGCTGCAGCATTCCTGTTAACTCTGCGTGCCCAGCTTGCATGCAACGCCAACTGAGATCGCCAACCTGTTGCCCTTGTACACACTGGCTTGGGAGAATAGCAAAAGAATCCAGCGGTAGCGACAGACCTGTGCCTATAGCTTTAATGTAACTCTCCTTTAGCGTCCACAGGCTATAAAAGGTATTTAACTGTTGATCGATAGGCTGCGCTGCCAGATACGTATTCTCTTGTGGAGAGAAGAAACGCTCTGCGATCCGCAGGTCGATCGGACTTATTTTTTCCACATCTACACCGAGTTCATCTGTCCCTCCGGAGATTAGAGCAACCCAGTCCCCGGAATGGGAGACATTAAATGGCCTGTCAGAGTGTTGAGCGAGGCAAGGTTTACCATAGATGTTGCGGGAAAAGGAAAGCTTTTCTGCCTCTATTCCAGTTATTTCGCTTAAAGTTACACGAGTCAGCACTTCACCTAGCACTGACCGGTAGGCATCCGCTTGATGTATAAAACGAGAAGCTTGTGCCCGCCGCTCCTCAGAGACGGATGACAGAAAAAGATCCCAGTATACTTCGGGTATCACAGAGGGTACTAGCAGTACTTGTATAGTTATCATCATTTATCACCTAAACGTTGTATTCGGCATGGATGACAGGCTTTCCTCTATATTTATCCTTATCTCGCGTTTTTCCCCAATGGATCAGGCTAGTTGTTTTTTTTTCCATTCTTCATGCGCAATCTGTATTCGATCCCACATCTCCCGGCATTCTTGTTTCGTATAATTCACCAACGGCTCATAGAAAAGCTTGGTTAGTACGTCTTTCCACTCATTGTAGGTTTGAATTTCCGTCTTGCTAATGCCTTCGATTCCATGCGTGCGAAGCATGCATCCCCTGAGCTCGTAGCTGTGGCCTGTATCTCTCTGACGGAGCAAAAATGTGTTATGCCAGGGCGATTCCACGGATTGGCTGTAGAATTCATGCTTGGGAATAAACTCTTCCAGGCGGGTAAGCTCCTCGGGATCATAATCGACTCCCTTACTTGGTCCGTTAGGCTCGTATTCAAGCCGCCATCCATCGGGAACAACGGCAGAGGGCATTAATGTATAAGTAAACGGTGCCGGTCCATAGGTTCCGTAACGAAGAGGGAGCGGTTCAAAGGGCATACCTCCCAGACCGACATCTACAATCCAACGTTCCACGTTTGGGTCCACATCTGGCAAAGAGACGGACAGACCGAGATGGAACGAGTTCACACGGGGCTGTTCTCCATGCGGCTGAACGCCCGCGCGGTGCCAATGAACTTGATATCCAAGGGAGTGAAGTAAAACACTGAATGCACCATTCAAATGGAAACAGTAACCGCTGCGTCCTTGCAGGATAAGTTGCACGGATTGTTGCAGATCGATTCCAGCAGGTCTTCCTGCAAAAATATCGATCGTTTGCCAAGATAGATGGTGGATATGTGCCTGTTGCAGTTCGGCAAGGAATTCTAAAGTGGGTTTCTTGATCGAATCGATACCTATCCGGTTCAGATAAGCGTTTATTTCAGATGGAGTCAAAGTAACATTCATCTCGATCACCTCAATTCATATCATGGGCTGCAAGTAAAAAGACGTGAAAAGTGCGGCCCTGAATTCATTGTATAAGTGAACGTCTGAAATTCACACACGTGTTTACACTAATTGTACCGGTACAGTTCAGGTGATCGGAAATACAGCGATTTAAGGGTGTGGATATCCTATTTCAAGTGCGGTTTTATTTCGACAAATGGGAGTTTGGTTTGTTTTTCCGGGGTATGTTAACCGTTAGGAGTGGATATAGGTTAGAATAGAGATAGATAGCAGGATTAGGAGATGGAAAATATGGCTAATGATGAAGTGATTTTGACACAGGAAGGCTTGGAAAAGCTGGAGGAAGAACTGAAGGAACTGAAAACGGTGAAACGCAAGGAACTGGCAGAACGTTTGAAGCTTGCGATCAGTTACGGGGACCTGAAGGAGAACAGTGAGTATCATTCAGCCAAAGATGATCAGGCATTTATGGAGACCCGCATTCTGATTCTGGAGAAAATGTTGACCAAAGCCAGAGTAATCAGTTCAGACAATATAGACTCCAGTCAAGTAAGCATTGGTTCAACAGTACTGTTGAACGATCTTGAATTTGCTGAGAAGATCGAATATCAGCTCGTTGGTCCAGCAGAAGCCGATGTATCGAACAATAAAATTTCGTATGAGAGTCCACTTGGCAAAGAGCTGATGGGCAAAGAAGTGGGCAGTGTGATTCATGTAAATGCTCCGATGGGTGTAATCAAATATGAGTTGCTAGAGATCAAAATCTAGACAGCATCAAGCGAAAACGATACACATGTGCGGGACAATACACTGCGATGTATAGATCACCGATTAAAAAGAGGAGATGTTTCAGTGGCTATGCGAAGAGCTGTCTGGAACATCTCTTTTTTGTGTTTCCCAGCTTAAACTCAGGGTTAATTTGTTGATATTCAAATGGTCAAATGGTTAAGTTCCAGGTTATTTTCCCATACTGAATTCATCCTGAAATCATCTCCAATTTGGTGAATTTTCGACAAATACTGATTTTTGCATGACCTGACACGCGGACTAGTATATAATTACGGGAAAACTTTAAAGTGATGGAGTAGATACAATGAATTTGAGTAAGTCTGATTTAGACCCAAACAACGCTGGCAAAGGGGAACGTTTCTCGCGTGCCGGTTTTATTTTGGCGGCCATCGGTAGTTCCGTCGGTCTCGGTAACATGTGGAAATTTCCTTATATCACGGGCGAAAATGGGGGAGCGGCTTTTTTCCTGCTTTTTATTGTCTGTCTTTTGCTGATCGGTCTGCCTGTGCTGCTTGCCGAGCTGGCTATTGGACGCAGTGGACGGGGTAGCGCAGCGACGGCTTTCATTAAAGCAGGAGGGCACAAAGGCTGGCTGGCGGCTGGCCTGTTGCAAGTATTAACACCGTTTATCATTCTGTCCTTCTACGTCATCATCGCAGGCTGGACATTGCAATATGCCGTAACTTCGTTCAGCGGCACGTTGTTTAACAATTCGGATTATGCCGGACAATTTAACAGTTTTGTAGGCGGTTATATGCCGATTGTATGGCAGTTGGTTGCCGTTCTGATTACAGGCTGGATTGTAGCAAAGGGTGTATCGAACGGAATTGAGAAGTTTAACAAAATTCTGATTCCAGCTATGCTGGTCCTGCTAATCATTCTAATGATCCGTGCAGTTACACTGCCAGGATCAGGTGCCGGGGTCTCCTTTTTCCTGAATCCGGATTTCTCCCAGCTCACAACGGAGTCGGCACTGGTTGCGCTTGGACATGCCTTCTTCTCGCTTTCGCTTGGTATGGGTATTCTCATCACCTATGGTTCGTATGTAGATAAAAGCCAATCCCTCGGTGCAGCAACGGTTGCCGTCGGTGCGGGAGACTTGCTTTATGCTTTTATTGCCGGTCTGATCATCTTCCCGACAACCTTCTCGTTTAACATTGCGCCCGACCAGGGACCTTCCCTGATTTTCATCGCACTACCTGCAGCGTTTTCTGCAATGCCGCTGGGTTTTCTGTTTGCTGGATTATTCTTTATTATTCTGGCAATCGCAGCGTTAACATCGTCAGTATCACTGCTGGAGGTTCCCGTTAAATATTTCATGGAGCGTTTTGCGTGGAGCCGTAATCGTGCCGTATGGAGCATCGCTCTCGCTGTATTCATCGTAGGTCTACCTTCCGTGTTGTCACTCGGACTGTTCCCGGAGTGGAAGATCGGATCGAAGAGTGTGTTCGACTGGATGGACTTTATGGCATCCAACATTCTGTTACCTGTAGGTGGATTGTTGGTTACGATCTTTGCGGGATACTTTTGGAAAACGGCTGCTGAAGCAGCTGGTCTGAGCTCCGGCTGGTTCCGCATCTGGCTCTTCATGCTTCGTTATGTTGCACCTATTCTGGTCCTGCTCGTTCTGTTGCATACGTCTGGCATTATTCACTTCTAGGCCGTCTGCGCAGATTTACCAAGCATAAAACCTCTTGGAAGAAATGCAAAAGCCCTTGTGTTCCCTTGTTAATTTTGGGACAATACAGAGTAGAGGTTTTTTGGGTAAGACGACCGATGAACCATATGCTTTTTGCGAAAAGAGGTTTATACCATGATTAAATCATCCATATATGGATTAACATTAGAGCAATTACGTACTTGGCTGCCCGAGCATGGGCAGAAGAAATCCCGCGCGTCCCGCATCTGGGAGTGGTTATACCAGGAGCGGGTTCATGATTTTAACGGCATGTCCGATGTGCGTCAAGAATGTTTGGATGTGCTCACGGAACATTTCACGATGAGTTCACTAAGTGAACATGTGAAGCAGGAGTCGGCAGACGGTACGGTGAAATTCCTGCTCCGTTTGCAGGACGGAAATCTGATCGAAACAGTGCTCATGCGGCAAAAATATGGCTTGACTGTCTGTGTCACGACACAGGTCGGATGTAATATCGGATGCAGCTTCTGCGCCAGTGGCCTAATCAAGAAAAGCCGTGACCTCTCCGCTGGAGAGATTGTAGAGCAGATCATGCATGTACAGCGGCATCTGGATGCAGCGGGTCAAGGCGAGCGCGTTACGAACGTTGTGGTCATGGGCATTGGCGAACCATTTGATAACTTTGAACATATGAGCAACTTCATCGAAGTGATCAAGGATCGCAAAGGTTTAGCTCTCGCAGCAAAGCGCATCACGGTGTCTACAAGCGGATTGCCGGATAAAATCAAGGAGTTTGCAGATAGCAGTCTGCAGGTCAACCTTGCGATCTCACTGCATGCACCGAATAACGAGCTGCGTACACACATCATGAAGATCAACCGGGCATTCCCGATTGAACAATTGATGGATGCGGTGGATTATTATTTGGAGAAAACAAACAAACGCATCATGTTTGAATACATCTTGCTTCGGGATGTGAATGATCAGCGCGAACATGCGGCTGAACTCGCAGAACTGCTGTCCAGTCGTAAGAGCATGGTCAGCGTGAATCTGATTCCGTACAATCCGGTGGATGAGCATAGCCAGTACCAGCGCAGTACGGAGGAGAGTATTCTGGGATTCTATGATACGCTGAAGAAGAACAACATCAACTCTACGGTACGTATGGAGCATGGTACAGACATTGATGCGGCTTGCGGACAGCTACGTAGCAAGCAGATGAAAAATGCGGAAGCTAAAGCAGATGTAAAAACAGCTGCAAAATCAGATGCCGGCCGTCTGGCTATGGGATAAAAAACACAACAAACGCCTCTATGTACTCACTGACGAAGTGAAGATAGAGGCGTTTTCTTTGAGTTGCAAGCTAATTTCGAACGGAGAGATGATGTCTCTTAGTTCAGCTTTTTTGTCATCAGCAGATGGGGAATGCCATCCTCCATGAAAACATCGGAAGCCGGAGCATAGCCAAGACGTTCATAGAAGCCGGAGGCTTGAACCTGTGCGTGCAACTTGGCTTTCTCTAATCCGTCCTTTCTGGCCATCTCCTCCAGCTTGTTAATTAATACACGGCCCAGACCATGCTTGCGGTAATCCAGCATCACGCAGATGCGTTCCAGCTTGGCCACTTGCTCTACGATGCGTAGTCTGGAGGAGGCGGCAGGTACACCATCCACATAGAGCAGGATATGGCGTGCTTCGGTACCTAGCGCATCAAATGCATCGAATTCATCGGAGGCAGGTACGCCTTGCTCTTCCACGAAAATGGCCATACGAATGGCTAAGCAGGCCTCGAGTAGTTCCATTGTGTTTGCTTCAACAATAGTTATATTCATGGATCGTTCTCCTCTGCTTGTCTGTAATGTGATATCGGAATGGAATTGAAAGTGATACACTGAACTAGTGTAGTTATATCATTAATTATGTTGCGAATGCAACAATTTTATAGGGGTGTGAGCTCTGTGACTGAACCGAAAGAACCTAACGTAGCCAAAGAACTGAATCAGCCGAACGACGAATCACAGAAATCGCAAGAACCGACCGAGCCGAGGGAAGTGTTGCGCGAGATTGGCATGATCGCCCGCTGTCTGGATTCCATCAGTAATGTGGAATTTCAGCATCTGAACTTGTCCCGAGGGCAGTATTTGTATTTGTACCGTATTTGCGAGAACCCCGGTATTATTCCGAATCAGCTGGCTGAACTGATCAAGGTGGATCGTACAACGGCAGCAAGAGCGATTAGCAAACTGGAATCGGACGGTTTTATTGTCAAACAGCCGGCATTGGGTAATAAGAAGAATAAGGTGCTTTATCCAACCGAGGCTGGGCTTGAAGCGTGGCAGTTTATTCGCAAAGAAGGCGTGCATTCGGATCAGGTAACGTTGGATGGTCTGACACAGGAAGAGATTGAGACAGCAATCCAGTTGCTGCGGAAGATGAGACATAACATCGAGGTCGATTGGAAATTTGTTAAAAAGGGCGGACGCCGCTCATACATGGATATCCATGATTAAGCGCACACTGTGGATAAGGCCTACTTCCAAAAATGTAAGAAGTGGCTCAGTTGCTCCGTCATATATTCCCGTCAGGAGGAATGGTGTGAAGTTTATTTTCCGAAAAAAGCGTTCATGGTACATATTACTTGCGATTGTTGTAACTGTAGCGATTGTAGTGCTATGGAGGGAGCGGTTTGTGATGGAGAAGGTGTCCCCTACAGTCGCCTTTGTTAAGGAACATATGACGAATCCGAATGGCACACTTGCAACCTATTTGCAGGAAGCGGCGTCGGAGAGAGCAGACATCGTTGCTGGCCGAGAGGCATTATCGGAGTCACTTGGATTGTGGATGCAGTATGCATTGGCAAGTGATAACGAAGTTATGTTCGAGCAGGCCTACAAGCAGCTCCAGACATACTATGTGATCAGGCCCGACGTATATATCGCCTGGAAGCTTGATCCTCAAGGGAAATCCCATGTGGCAACCAACGCGTTGGGTGACGATCTGCGGATTATGGGGGCTCTGTTGCAAGCGGCAGACAGGTGGAATCAAGGCAGAGCAGACAAACTGGCGACCGCATCGGCCCTTTCCCGAACATTAACGCAGCGAACCGAGCAACAGGGGTACCTGGTTGATTTTTATGATTTCAAAAGTGGACATTCCACGGACACCTTAAGTCTGGTCTATGTGGATTTGCTCGCCTTGGAAGCGATGAGAGACCATCAGATGCTGGGTCCTGACGTTTACAGCAGGTACGAGGATATACTGCATAAAATGCCTGACGATGGATTATTCTATCCGAAGAGCATGAATGTAAAGTCCAAGGCTTACATCTACGATGAGAAAGTCAATCTGATTGATCAGCTCATCGTTGCCAATCATGTGATGGAGATGGGGCACAAACCCGACAAGCTGATTGCTTTTCTAAAAAAAGAGTTCGGCACTCGGGGCAAGCTCCCTGGACAGTATGATCGTAAAACACAGAAACCAGCCGTAGATTATGAATCGGCATCGGTATATGGTTTATCCATCCTGCTTGCTGTTCGCTCAGGTGATCCAAATTGGGCAAAGCAGTTGTATCAACATATGATCACACTGCGAGGGCAAGACACACGATATCCGGGCGGTTACGTATTTGATGGAAACACCCACCTGTTTGATAACTTGTTTCCGTTGCTTGGTGAAACTTATTTATATAATTTTCTTAAAAAGTAAATTTTTATTTATATAATCCAAGATTATATGTTACTATATTATTGTCTTTAATTGTCGATTTTTGTTGAAGTTTAGGTTATAAAAAAAGAGGTGTTGGCACCGAGTCGTTCTGAAATTCGATGCAGAGAAGGAGGACTATGAGAAATAACGCACCTACCCAGCGTCTGGCCTGGGGTTACGCCATCTTGATTAGTCTCGCCATCGTACAGCAGTTCTTTGTATATCTCCACTTGTACATGAATCAAAGCTACACCAAGCTGGATGTTGTATTTAGCGTAGCGTCACTAGGGGTTCTAGCCGCGGGGCTTTTGCTTCCTGTTGGTGTATCCGTCGTACTGATATTTATATACTTGGTCACTTATTTTGTGTGGCTCGTGACTTTTGCAGAACCCAATGCGCTCGTGTTCTCCTGGTGGCTACTTATTCCGGCGAACACGGCAATTGCTGCTTATATCAAAAGAAGACTTGTGCGTAGTGCACGGGTGATTGAACGTCTGGAGCAGATGAAGGATCACAATCCAGAGATCGATCTGGATACAACGCTGGGCAATAAGGAAGCGCTTGGAGATACATTGGTTAAACAGAGCAACCTTGCCAGACGTTATTCAGACTGCTATGGATTCAGCATCGCCATGTTTAAGATTGAATTTCTGCCGCTTGTGCAGGAGTCACTTGGTTCAGTTCGGTATTCCCAATTCCTGCTTGAGATCTCACAGTCGATTCAGAAGCAAATTCGATACGAGGATCACAAATTTTTTGTGGACCGCGGACGATTTGTCATTTTGTGTCCGATGGTCAATGTGGATTACTTACCGATGTTAACCCGCAGGATTAAAAAAAATATTATGGATATGGATGTGCTCGATAAAAAGGGGAACCAGCTCCAGACCATTATCAAATCAGGCGCACTGGTTTTTCAGAAGGAACAATTCAGCAAGTATGACAATCTGGACGCTGTCCTTGCCGCGTTGGAACGAAACACGGAGACGGATTTAATCGGGGAATATATTTAACCGAAAGGAGCGAGGCTTATGGATTATATGTCCTGGTTTATCCCGATCTGTATTGCCGTCAGTTGTATTTTTGTGGTGTTTACCATCGGATTAACGATCGCCACGCTCCGATTTCGCTCTAGGGTAATTCGAAGGTATGATCGGAGGAAAACGGATGGCTGATTTCATTCTGATCTTGTCGATATTCAGTATTTGGATCGCTGTGTTCGAATCGATCGTCATTATGGCCGGGGCTATTCGTTTTATCCACAAGCAGGAGAAGAAGGGCATTCAGATTCCGGAAAAAATGGATCATTATCCGAACGTCACGGTTATGGTACCTGCTCATAACGAAGGTCTGGTCATCGTGTCAACAGTGGAGCATATTTTGCGACTGAACTATCCTGAGGATAAGGTGCAGGTGATTGTCATTGCAGATAATTGCACAGATGACACAGCCGATCGGTTAAAATCGTTCCTTGGACAGACCAGTTATGTGCACCGTAACGTCACGGTACTTGAACGCAAAGGTACGGGGGGGAAATCCGGTGCGCTGAACGACGGACTGGAACTGGCCACCGGCGATTGGATCTGTATATTTGACGCAGACGCTGCTCCAGAACGAAATTCACTGATGTTTCTCGCACAAAAATCACTGGAGAATCCTGAACAGTACGGGGTTGTATTTGGCCGAAACAAAGCGCGTAACCGTGGGCAGAACTTCCTCTCCAAATGTATTAATCTCGAAATTATAACGTCTCAGCGTGTCTACCACACCGGGCTTTGGGAGCTGTTCAAGCTGGGGACCATTCCGGGCACGAATTATATTATTAAGACAAGCCTGATCCGGGAAATCGGCGGCTGGGATGTGACCGCCATTACGGAAGATACGGCGTTGTCGTTTGAAATTATGAACCGGGGCCAGTTGGTTGCCCTAGCGCCGCAAGCGGAAGCATATCAGCAGGAGCCAGAGCAGCTTGGTGTATACATGAAACAGCGTGAACGCTGGGCCAAGGGGAACTACCAGGTGGTCCTGGATAACATTCATAATCTGTTCAATCGTTCCAGCTGGCGCAATAAATTGCTTGTTCTCTACTATGCGGTCAGTTACTTCTGGTTTATGTTGGCTATTATTGTGTCGGACATTATCTTTGTGGTGAACCTTGTTTATCAGGTTATCGCAATATTCAAACCGGAGGTCAGTTCTCCATTCCAGTTTGCCGGGGACGCATACGTCTACCTGGTCATTGGTTGGGCACTGATGTATTTTATCTATGTTCTACAGATCAATCTGGCACTGGCAGCGGATATCGGGCAGAGCAACACCCGGAATTTCATCTACGCATGTGTATCCTATTTCACATATGCTCAGCTCTTTATTCTGATTTCGATCCGGGCCTTCTACAATCTGCTGATGGACAAGATTCGTAAACGCGAGAGCAAGTGGTACAAAACTGAGCGATTTGGCTAGGAATTAAACACCTCAAACCAAAGTAGAAGGCTGTTTGCGGAGTGGGCTCCGGCAAGCAGCTTTTTTTATGGTGAGAGATGCTTTAATCCGGTATACTTTTACAGATTATAGCCCGCAGCAGGGTGAACCACACTAGTGTATAACTCATAGAATGGGGGTCAGTGCAGATATGAGTGAAAGAGGTTCTGATTTTTACGATAATAATGAGGTATTTG
The DNA here is from genome assembly GCF_023714295.1 of Paenibacillus polysaccharolyticus. Lineage (GTDB taxonomy): Bacteria > Bacillota > Bacilli > Paenibacillales > Paenibacillaceae > Paenibacillus > Paenibacillus polysaccharolyticus_A. Next base: position 51,573 of record NZ_JAMAUN010000006.1, on the reverse strand, counting down.
AGACGTATATGGAACGTCGGCAAGGCCGGGATAACGCCAATGATACGTTGGAGAGACCGGTTATGCTGGAGTTGGTCGGGGATGTTACGGGTAAACATATTCTTGATCTCGGCTGTGGAGACGCAAAATTTGCGGTAGAACTACTTGGCGAGAGGTATAATGGCTTGTCTTATACAGGTATTGAAGGTTCAACGAATATGGTTCGGGCTGCCCGCAAGTCCGTTCAGGGATTGAATGCCCGGATCGAGCAATCTTATCTCGAAGAGTGGACGTATCCTGTACATTCATATGACCTTGCCATTTCAAGACTGGCGATCCACTACATCGAGGATGTTGAAAGCCTCTTTCGTAAAGTGTATGGGGCACTTAAAAAAGATGGAACCTTTGTTTTCTCGGTAGAGCACCCGGTGATTACTTCAACGCTGCAACCCTCCGGAACACGAACCAATTGGATCGTAGATCAATACTTCGTCGAGGGGTATCGGGAGCAGCAGTGGCTTGGGGGTTCCGTCCAAAAAATGCACCGTACCATTGAATCGTATTACATGGCCCTGCAAGAAGCTGGATTCCGAGTGGAGCAATTGCGTGAATCAGCACCTAAGCGTGCAGAATTCGTCGATGAAGAGACGTATCAGCGCAGACGGCGTATTCCGCTTTTTTTGTTTCTCTCCGCACGGAAGTAGGCTAAGGAAGAGGCAAACATAGAATCGAAGTTATACTCAGATTGAAGAAAGTTTTACACAGAAAACCGTGGATAACACAATATATAGGAGTAGAAAACCCAAAAACTATCCACATGTGGATAAGTCTTTGGGTTTTACTGTTTATTCCGCCTCACTCTGTTCCTTTTGGATACAGATAATTCTAACCTTTAGATGCTGCTGCCCGTACATAAACTCGTTCGCCATGCTGATCTACTTCTACTGGGGCTTCAAAGAAATCACTTAATACGTCCTGTGTCATGAGATCAGCGGTTAATCCACACCCAAAAACTTCACCCCGACGGAGCAAAAGGCTGTGCCTGAAGACGGGCAAAATTTCCTCGGTATGATGCGTTACATAGATCAGCGAAGGTGAGTCTGAACGTGCTGTCAGTTCACTGATGCTATCCAGTAGACGCTCTCTGGAAAATAGATCAAGCCCATTACAAGGCTCATCCAAAATGAGCAGCTGTGGATTCGCCATCAGGGCACGGGCAATGAGCAATTTCTGCTTCTCCCCCTGCGAGCAAGTGCGATACTCACGATCCCACAGATGCTGGCAACCCAGTGTTTGCATCCAGTGCATTGCCTGATTCAAATCTTCGTCTGCCAGTTTGTCATACAGACCGATCGTAGCGTGTTTCCCACTAATCACGACATATTGCGTGCGGTCAGAAGCGTATAGTTTCTCTTGCAAGGAGGAGCTCACCCAACCGATCGACTTCCGAAGCTCCCTCAGGTCTACACTGCCATATTCATGACCGAGTACCGAGATGTTGCCTTCCGTAGGCCACAGGTAGCCGGTAATCATATTGAGGAGCGTTGTTTTGCCAGAGCCGTTCAGGCCAAGCAGCGCCCAGTGTTCGCCTCTGTTTACACGCCAGCTGACATCGTGCAGCAGAGTGAGATCTCCTCTTTTCCAAGTCACATGCTGTACATCAATGATCATCTAACGATTCCTCCTCTCTGTTCAATATCGCGCTTCCGCTTCTCAACTTATTGTATTGGAACTGTTATGGAATTATCAATAGCTTGCTAAGCTTTAGCGGATCGATCATTGCGCAAGAATACAGCACACACGCCGATCAGGGGCAAAAAGGAGCACAGCCGGATGACGAATGAAATGCTGGTCACATCGATCAGAGAACCGATGACAACCGAACCCAGTCCAGCCATACCAAATGACAGGCCGAAGAACAGTCCAGATACTGTACCAATGTGACGCGGCAGCAATTCCTGAGCGTAGACAATAATAACACTGAAGCCCGACATCAGGATTAATCCGATGATACCGCATAGCACCATAGACAGGACAGGGCCTGCATAAGGAAGCAGTAGTGAGAACGGAGCGGTACCAGCAATGGAAAACCAGATCATCGGTTTTCGCCCGTAACGATCTGCGAGTGGCCCGCCAAGTAGGGTTCCAATCATGCCTGCAAATTGAAGGATAAACAAGCAGACTTGCGCCTTGGAGAGTGGAAGACGATGCACATCCGTGTAATAGAAGGCGTAGTATCCTGTCATAGCCGCAATATAAACAAACTTGGAGAATAGCAGCAGGATGAGAACGCTCATGGATATAACGATTCGTTTTCGACTCACGGGCTGAAACGTTGATTCAGCTTCAAGTGGTGTAATATGTTTGGGTTGCGTAAGTCGGGTACGTTCGGCGTTTAGCTTGTGCTTATACCAACGGCTGACGGAAGCTTGGATAAGGATGCCGATAAGTGCAAAGGCCATTAGCCACAGAAATTGTAACTGACCATGCGGAAGCAGTACAAAAGCAACCAGTAGGGGGGCAATAGCTTGTCCGGTATTCCCGCCAACCTGAAAGATGGACTGTGCCATGCCACGGCCTCGACCGGCTGCCAGATGGGCAACACGTGAGGATTCGGGATGAAGAATGGATGAGCCGATACCAATCAGCGACGCGGATACGAGTAGCATCCATAACGATGACGAAAAGGCAAAGCCCAGAATCCCGAACAGGGAAAATATCATGCCGCCGGGCAGCAGAATAGGCATGGGTTTGCGATCGGATATATATCCGATCAGTGGTTGCAGCACCGAAGCAGTAATGTTTAGTGCAAAGGCAATCCAGCCCATCTGTGCAAAGCTGAGATGCATGGCCTGTTGGAACAGCGGGAAGGCTGACGTAACAACCGTTTGCATGGCATCATTCAGCAGATGGGCGAAACTCACCCCTGCAAGGGCCCAGTTCGCTGCGTGGTTTAGTTGAATTTTGTTTAGAGCGGCTTGAGCCATCATAGATCACCTCGAATATTTTTATTCATAATAAAAGATAGCTAGAGAGCTTGTCTTTGTGAAAAGTGCTTGGAATCTAAGCACGATTTGCTATAATGTCAGCAGGTGAGAAACGATGGAATTAAATATGACATTCAATGGTTTGGAGTTATGGAAAGCTTCTGGCGGGTTCGCCAATGAACCTCATATGCATGATGACTGGTATCAGGTAACCCTGCCCATTAGAGGTCAATGCTTGCTGGTGCAGGAACAACAGACGTATACATTACAGGCTGGATTCGGAATTATCGCCCATCCCCGAACGGAGCACTTTTTTGAGATCGGTTCGGACGCAGCCGTCATTGTCATCAAGTTTCGTAATCTACCAAGAGGATTAGTAGACCGCGGTTCAAGATCAGTTCATTCTGAATTACAGATCACCCAAGCTTTTGATCCTGCAGAGATCAGCAGACTGTTCCGAGGATGGCATGTGACTGGGCTGGAGGATGAATCGGACCCGTTGCTCATTCAGGAAACCGAGCTGTCTGTAGAGCAGTATCTTGAACGCATATTGTCTGGACCCGAGCATTCGCATAGAGCAGCAAGAGAAGCTGGTTCCATATGGTCCGGGAGCCCAGAGGGGCTATTGCTTTCTGGCAATAATCGTCCACATTTCCTTGGAGTTAACGGGAGTAATTTGGGCATAGATCCTCATATGCAGCGTGTATTAGAGTATATTCACAGTGACTTCACAAACCCGATGGACATTGACTCCATGGCAGCGGTAGCACATCAGAGCAGGTATCATTTTATGCGCTCGTTCAAAATGCTGACAGGTTCAACGCCGTACCAGTATCTACTGAATTTACGTGTGGAGGAAGCCGTTCGTTGTCTGCGCAATACAACCGAATCAGTGACGGAAATAAGCTTTGCATTGGGATTCTCACACGTCAGTCAGTTCTACAGAGCGTTTCAGCGCGTTAAGGGTGTAACACCGATGCAATTTCGCAATCAGTTATGATACGTCGTTGTAATACATGTTGGGGCGGAATAGCAACGCTATTTCTGCCCTTTTTTCTTTTTCCAATGCGGGTACCATGCAATATTCACGTTTGCTCCTCGGGGCATGGCGTTATAAAAATTAAAGGGTATTCCTGATTTTGTTGTTGCTAAACATTCAAGACTCTGCTAAGATGAGAAAAAGTTTATGAAAGCGTATACATTTAAATTAAAATTACAACGTTGTAATTATGGGGGATGTAAGATTTGAAAAGGCATAGTTGAGGCATGAACGAGACTGAATAAATGCAATTTTTCTTGTGATTATGCGGTATAGTATAGGTCGTTACAAAATTGGAGTTAGCCTAATATCAGATGTATTACAGGGGAACAGATTTTTTTTATCAAAAAATTCAAACGTTGTAATTTTGGAACGAAGGGGAGTGTTTACGTTGAAAAAACGCATGTCCACGCTGTTCAGTCTGATCCGGCGGGATAAGTATTTGTTGCTGATGTTCTCACCAATCTTTTTGTATTATCTCATCTTCATGTATCTGCCCATGCCGGGTGTATTGCTTGCCTTTCGCAACTTTATACCGGGTCAAGGCATGTTCAGTGGCGAATGGGTGGGGCTGCGCTGGTTTGAGCAGTTCGTCAACTCGATATACTTCTGGCGGCTATTGCGAAATACCTTTTTACTGGCCTTTCTGCCACTCTTGTTCGGTTTCTCCATCCCCATTCTATTTGCAGTCTGCATCGTAGAGATTAAGAATCGAACCTTTAAACGCTTCGCGCAAACCGTAACTTATCTTCCTCACTTTATCTCCACCGTTGTGGTGGCCGGCATTATTATCAACTTCCTATCACCAACAGACGGTATCATCAACACTCTAATCGCAAGACTCGGTATGGAAAAAATAAACTTCATGATGGATGCCAGCTGGTTCCGTACCATCTTCACAAGTTCAGACATCTGGCAGAGCTTTGGTTTCAGCTCCATCATCTACATCGCAGCCATTATGGGCATTGACCCCGAGATGTATGACTCCGGCAAAATTGATGGCGTGAACAAGTTCCAGGAGTTATGGCATCTTACCCTGCCAAGCATCAAACCAACCATTGTTATTCTGCTACTACTGTCGCTCGGCGGTATTATGAGCGTAGGTTTCGAGAAAGTATACCTGCTCTATAACGGAGCCACATATGAAACGGCAGATGTACTGTCCACTTATGTGTACCGTATGGGGATTGAGGGTCAGAACTATGGCTTCGCCACAGCTATTGGACTATTCAACTCCATTATCACCTTTATCCTTGTTTTTGCAGCTAATACCCTGACTCGCCGCCTGACCAAAATGTCACTCTGGTAAGACAAACACTGATCCAAAGGAGAGCCTGTATGCAAAAATCGAGAAGTGACCGATTATTCTATGTCTTCGTCTACCTGCTGACCATTCTGGCGGTTGTAGTCACCTTATATCCATTCCTGTACGTGGTCAGCATTTCCTTCAGCTCGGTTGATGCCATCGATAAACAAAAAGTGGTGCTCTGGCCTGTGGGGTTCACTCTCTCAGGATATAAGATGGTACTGCAGTACAAGGAACTATGGGTTTCCTTCTATAACACGGTCTGGTATACCGTTGTGGGCACGTTGCTGAACATTGTAGCAACTTGCCTGGCTGCATTTCCTTTGTCGAGACAGCAGTTTTTTCTACGGCGCAAGCTGAACTTTTTTATCGCTTTCACCATGTATTTCTCAGGTGGACTCATTCCGGTCTACATGCTGATCACATCGCTTGGTCTGTATAATACTCGCTGGGTCATGGTGCTACCTGTACTGGTGATTACGTTTAACGTAATGATCTGCCGCTCGGCCTTTGAAGGCATTCCGAATGAAATTTTTGAAAGCGCAAGCATTGATGGAGCGAATGAGATGACGATGTTGTATCGTCTGGCCGTTCCAATTATCAAGCCTACACTAGCCGTGCTGACGCTGTACTACGCCGTATTCCACTGGAACAATTTTTTCTCAGCCTTACTGTATCTAGGCAAACAGGATATGCAACCGCTCCAGATGTTCCTGCGAAGGGTGCTGATCATGGCTTCGCCAGAAGTTATGCAGAAGATGGGCGGTACGATGACATCCGGTGCACTGGCGGTTTCATCGCTGCAGGTTCGTTATGTATCTATCGTGGTCAGCATTCTGCCGATCGTGATGATCTACCCGTTTATCCAACGGTACTTCGTTAAGGGCATTACCCTCGGAGCCGTGAAAGGATAGAGTGCATTACCAAGCACCACAGCCATTCAAGCAAGTCATTCAAGCAAGTCATTCAAGGGAGTTCAAAAGGGTTCATACCAAGGAGGAATGATGGATGAAAGTCAAAGGGGCAGGAAGAAAAAGTGTAATTGCGGCGATACTTGCGATCAGTTTGGCGGGTTGTAGCGGGGGAACGGGTGCAGGGACCGATGCGGGGAAAACACCTGAGAGTACAGAAAAAGCCTTCAATTATACCGGTGCTGGGCCGGTAACGGATCAACCGGATGCGAAGCTGTCAGTCCTGGCAACGAACGCATGGACAACCAACGTGGATCTGTCCACCGCAGCCATCGTTAAGAAAATTGAGAGCAATGCGGGTGTGAAAGTAGATTGGGATCTGATCCCTCCTCAAAACTATGCGGATGCGGTTAATCCAAGGCTGGCTGCCGGCACAGGGCTCCCGGATATCGTGTACCTGCCGGATCAGGATCAATTAATGAAGTACATTAACAGCGGTCTGTTCATCCCGATTAATGACCTGGTAGAGAAGTATGGCGTTAATCTCAAAAAAATATATGAAAAGTCGCCATCCGTGAAAGCCAGTTTAACCACGCCAGATGGTAAAATGTATTATGTTCCACAACAAACGCTGACGCGTAACTACATGCCTGTGTTCATGGTGAATGAGCGTTGGCTCAAAAAGCTGGGATTATCTGAGCCAACTACGCTTGATGAGTTCACAGCGATGCTGCGCAAATTTAAAACAGAAGACCCGAACGGCAACGGCAAAGCCGATGAGATTCCATTGTCCATGGAATCGAAGTTTATCCCTATGGCCTTCGGTCCAGCCTTTGGACTTGATCTATCGAACAATTTCTATGCAGACGATCAAGGCAAAGTGCACTTCAGCTATTATGAGCCTGCTTACAAGGAATACCTGACTTACTTGAATGGTCTGTACAAAGAAGGTCTGCTCGGGGTGGACTACGCCAGTACCACAAGCGACCAGGTTACTTCACGGATCTCGCAAGACGTAACGGGAGCGACGTTTAATTTCAGCTGGTATATGTCGATGGTTTACAGCCCGCTCTTCAAGGATTACAAGCCCGAAGAGCCGATCATCAAAGGTATTCTACCATTAAAAGGGCCACATGGAGATCAGTTCTACATCGGACGTACACCGGTTAGTGGTATCTTCGGCATCAGTAAAGATAGCAAAAATCCGGAACTGGCTTTCCGCTTCCTGGATTATGCGGTCAGTGATGAAGCACAGACATATTACACTTGGGGCATCAAGGATGATACGTATACAGAAGAGAATGGCGTGAAGAAATTCACGGATAAAGGTAAAGACAATGAATATATCCAAAAGCTCGGAATTGGCCCAGTCAACCTGCCAAACATCCAGTCCACGGATTCAGCGGATTCTATCGTTGCACCTTGGCATGCGAAGCTGGACAAAGAATTAGAGAAATATGTGCGTGAGCCGTTCCCGTTTGTGTATGCTTTACCGGATGAAGCGAGCGTAGAGAGCATGTCCATGCCTGACATTACCACATATGTAGAAGAGATGAACTTCAAGTTTATTAGTGGTGATGCAAGCCTCGATCAGTTCGACAAGTACATCGAGACACTCAAAAGCATGAATGTTGAACAGGTGATCGCAGGCAGACAAGCACAATACGATCGCTATAAAGCTGCACAGAAATAAGAAACAGGTTTCAGGCATATGAGAGGTGTTGATTCAATTTGATTACCATTAAAGATATTGCCAAACTGGCGGGGGTGAGCTACAGCACGGTATCGAAAGCGCTGAATGATGATCCCCGGATCAAACCGGCGACCAAGCAGAAGGTGCTCGCGGTAGCGGAGAAACACCAATACCGGAAAAATATGCTGGCCCGGCAGCTTTCCACCGGCAGAAGCAATATCATCGGTTTTGTGCTGGACGAACTGAGCAATCCATTGTTCTCCAACATTTCGGGTAGCCTGCATACCGAACTGAAGAAGCGAGGATATCAGATGATTCTGGTTGTGGCCGATGACGGGGTGGACGTGTTCAGCCAGCTGCGTGTCGATGGTTGTATTTTGTGGGACTATGCGCTGGACAATCGGGATGCATTTTGGAAAAAGTTTGCGACCCTGAACATGCCGTGTTTTGTACTCGGTACAGATGAAGCCCCGAATTCTCCTTACATCAAGATTGATCGTAAGGAGGGGCTGTACAAGGCCGTGGAGCATCTGAAGTCACTCGGTCACAGCCGAATTGGATTCATCGGTAACTCGCAGCATGTGAAGCTGGAAGGTTATCGGGAAGCCTTGCAACGCACAGGGCTGGCTTTTAATGAGGAAGATGTGTTGCCTGCGCATTCTTCGTGGGAGGACGGGTATTTCGCGATCCGGAACTATACGTTTGGAGCGGAGTCTCCCACGGCATTTATCGGCTTGAACAACCTTGTGACACGGGGAGCACTTCGGGCGTTGCTCGAAGCCGGCTACAGCGTGCCGCGTGATATCTCGATTATCGGTTACGACGATCTGCCGGATATGCAGTATGCCGAAGTGGCATTGACCACCATTGGTCCACCACTGGATGAACTGGCCGCTCAGGCGGCAGAGCTCATCGTATCCCTGATTCGTGACGAGCGGGTGGATGTACCGGTTGTCATCCAGCCGAAGCTGAATCTGCGTAATTCAACAGCAACGTGCCGGCAGTAATGCCGGCTTTTATAGAAAGCTAGTTCAGCTCTAAAAGTAGTAAGTGAATGTATAATTGAATGAAGAACTATCCCATGTTGGGTTATTATTTTACACACCAACGAAGAGGACAGAAAAAACCTGAAAAAGTGAAGCGTTCGCCTAAAAGCTTTCTGCAAGAAAGCTACATCGAAAGCCTACGCTTATCACCGGATTTTCCCTTTAATAAAAGGGAATCGAAAAAAATCTGGTGATAACATCGATTGGAAGGTTGTTCTGTCATTGGAGTAAGCGTGTAAACATCTTTAGTTCAAATTATAGCTTAGAACGAATGAGTAGAATGAGAGCAGTGGCTAGTAACAGATTCGATGCACGTTATTGTATTCGAACCAATACAAACTACTAGGAGGTAACGCGATGCAGGTACAGACGCAGTTATCCTGGTCTGAGCGAATTGCAGCAACGATTATGCAGCAATGTAACGAGGATGGTTTCCATGCATTCCCTTCAGGACGATGGGCATACGTGGAAGGCATGACGTTAATGGCTATGGCACGAACAGGAGAAGAATACGGCAAGCAGGAATATATCGATTTTATGAAAAGACATATGGATCTGTATGTACAGCCAGATGGATCTATCGGAACCTACTCCCTGGAAGAATATAATCTGGATCAGATTAATCAAGGGAAGAACCTGTTTGCATTACTTGATGATGCCGAGGATGGGCGCTACGCAGAAGCTGCTCATCTGCTCGCAGCGCAGCTCGCAGGGCAGCCTCGTACATCCGAGGGTGGCTTCTGGCACAAAAAAATCTATCCGTTCCAGATGTGGCTGGATGGACTGTACATGTCTTCTCCTTTTCTCTCCCAATATGCGAAGACGTTTCAGCGGCCAGAGTTATTTGACGAAGTAGCTCATCAGATTCTGCTGGTCGAGCGCCAGACACGTGATCCACGTACCGGATTGTTATACCATGGCTGGGATGAATCGAAGGAGCAGATCTGGGCAGATTCCCTGACTGGATGTTCCCCGCACTTCTGGAGCCGAGCTATGGGCTGGTATGCCATGGCCATCGTGGATAGTGTCGAACATTTCCCGCTGAATCATCCTAAACGGGGTACGATTATTGGTATCTTTGAGCGGATGTGTAACGCCTTGGTACGAGTACAAGAGCAGGAGAGCGGACTATGGTTCCAGGTGCTGGATCAAGGATTCCGCAAAGGAAACTACCTGGAAGCTTCAGGCTCAAGCATGTTTGTATATGCAATTGCGAAAGGTGTACGTTTGCGTTATCTGGAACCTCACTTCAGAACTGCGGCGGAAAAAGGGTGGCAAGGGCTTACGTCCAAGTTAATGGAGGAGACCACTGAAGGCGTTCGGTTGAACGGCATCTGCCACGGAGCGGGATTGAGTCTGGATCGTGATGGCTCGTACAGTTACTATGTTAGCGAGGCTATTGTAAGCGATTCCTTTATGGGAGTTGCTCCGTTGTTGCTGGCCGCACTGGAAATGGAGCGTTTGCCATGACGGAGCAACGCTCGGCAGCGGATCTCGTGTTGGAGTCATCTACTCCCTGTATTACGGTTGCTTCTGACGGATCAGGAGATTATACAACCATTCAGGCGGCAGTGGATGCTCATCCAGATCATGGTACTCAAGGCCTTCCGATCCGAGTGAAGGCAGGCGTGTATGTTGAGAAGCTGCACATGGATAAGCCGGGCATCCATCTGATTGGTGAGGGCGCCGAGCAGACGATTATCACCTATGATGACCATGCACTCAAGCGATTTCCCGACGGTTCACAGTATCATACATTCCATTCGTACACAGCGTTTATCGGGGCTGATGATTTCAAGGCGGAAGGCATCTCTTTCGTGAACTCGGCTGGGCCAGGTAGCGAGGTAGGACAGGCGCTAGCAGTCTATGTGGATGGGGATCGTGCTGTGTTCCGCGGATGCCGTTTTATCGGTCATCAGGATACGATCTTTACTGGACCATTGCCTGAGCAACCGCTGGACCGCAGTTATTTCGGTGGGCCTCGTGACGGTGCCGAGCGCAGGAAGTTAAGACAGTACTTCGAGGATTGTTATATCGAAGGGGATATCGACTTTATTTTTGGCTCGGCTACGGTTGTGTTCAAGGGTTGTGAGATCTTCACGAAGAGTCGCTTGACGGAAGCGGAGGTTGCAGAAGGACATGTGAATGGCTGGATTACAGCGGCTTCTACACCAGAGGATGTTCGTTACGGATATGTGTTTGTCGAATGTGATCTGACCAGTAATGCCCCTCCGCAATCGGTGTATCTGGGCAGGCCGTGGCGTAATCATTCCAAAGTCTGTTTCCTGAACTGCTGGCTGGGTGCACATGTGAAACGGGAAGGCTGGCATAACTGGAACAAGGTCGAAGCGGAAACCACGGTTAATTACGCCGAATATAAAAGTGCCGGGCCAGGAGCCGGACATGCAGATGTGCGCGTGCCCTGGTCTCACATACTGACGGAGGAAGAAGCAGCCGAGTATGCGTTGTCCCTCGTTCTGTCAGGGGAGGATGGCTGGAAGCCATTCAACTAAATAGAAGGATGTACGATCCTTCTATCTGTCTGTGGTTTGAAAAAAAGCAGAGACTGTGTCTAAATTCGATCAGGAATTTATACACAGTCTCTTTGGTGCTTGTTCACTCCAAGAACCTCGCCAGGCGTTTCAATGGACAATGGACTGAGGCAGCTCCCTTTTGAAAAGAAGTTGTTAGATGATACATTTGTTGTTGACCAATGGTTGATTCTTAATTAGTATAGATATATATGGTTTTTTAACCTATTTTTTGTATTTTGTGGAGGTGAGTATGATGGGGTGGACAAATTCAATTCGCGAGAAACTGATGCAACACATAGAGGATAATCATATTAAACACTCTCACTTTGCTTTGACATCAGGTATAAATTCAGGGACGCTCAGCCGCATATTACAAGGAAATAGACCTATATCTATGAATCAACTTACAGCAATTACATATGGAATGGGATTACCAGAAGATTATTTTTTTAATGATTACATAGAGGAATGTTTTTCGTTTCTAGTTTCCATCAGACGTATTCGACCATTTATATTTCGGTGTGCAGATTTTAATCGGGTAGATTGTATCCGGCAAGTCACGATTCGTATTCTAGAAGATCTTTCTTATGTTCCAATATTATTTGATATAGCTGAAGAATTATTCGAGAATAACAAACATTTGGCTGCGGCAATTTTATATAGAGGTGTGTGTGAGGCAGAAAAGTACCAGCATTCTGAACGTCTTGCAATGTGTCAGTACCGTTTGTTTTTAATTGAACTAGGAGAAGACATTGAGGAAAATGTCCGAGTAGCTACCCAATTTGAGACATATGTTAATCGTCTCGATGAAACCAATCAGCTTGAAGCGTTAAAGCAGCTAATGCATGTTTTTGGAATGGTTCATAAGTGGGGGAAAGTGGATACATTAGCTAAAGAAATGCACCGGATCGCAACGATACAATATGATTTACAATGCCGCTCAGTGCGGCCATCGGAGGTAAAAAGACTGACAGGGCGACCTATATATTATTATATTTTATATGCCTATCTGGCTCGAGCCACGGCTAGTGAGGAATGTGGAGACTATAAGAGAGCTTTAGAATTTGTGGCTTTATATGCACACGGTGAGAGTTGGATACAAGAGAAAGACGAAGAAGCCGCACGGATAATTGGACAATTTACAGAGTGGGCTGATGCCAACACACTCATGTATCGATTGATGTCTGGAGAAGTGGATGTTCTACAAGAGTACACGGATTATATAGCATTACACGAAGATGAAATATTCATTGCTGTACTGCACATTACTAAGGCGGCGAACTTGTATCATTTCAATATCGACAGGATTTTGAATCGTTTTTCAGCATATATACCCTATCAATCGGAGAAAACGGAGTTTGGTGAATATCAATCTGTAATTTTGAAAGAGAGCTATGTGCATTTCTTAACTGATCTAGCCATATATCGATTCAACGAAAACAAAGATTTTACTTCTGCGGTAAATCTTACATTAGAAGCTTTGAAGTTATCAATTATAATAAATAGTGGAAAGAATATAATTACTTGTATGTCCCTTTTTGAGCAGTATAGAGATTTCGCAGATGCTGCAGCAAAGGAAATATTTAAAAAACTATCAAGAGAGGTGTATCAACTCAATGCTAAAAAAAATGTTATACTGCTTGGTGCTATGTAGTTTTGCTATTATTGAGTCTATCCCTATTATTGTAAATACAATGGGGCACGGGTGGGGTACTTAAAACCTACTTGAGAGATCGTTGGGACTGTATAATGTAGGTTCATTAGAATAAGGGAAGCGTTTCTCTAATTTGAGGAAACGCTTTTTTTATTTCTAAATATTTTTTGTGCCTTTAAAGTAATATTCTATTATCTGACATCAAATTCTAAAATAGTTCAGAGGGGCTGAATTTGATGAAAAGAAGCATGCTTATACAGTTGAGAATAGAGCGGGCTAGAAGACGGCTGCATGAACTGGCGAAGGAACATAACGGATTTCTACACCCTGAGGTAATCAGGCAGTCCGTGATCCTGGATAAACTGATTAACCAGTTTAACGAAGAGGATGAAACAAAAAACAAAGCCGATGGATGAACAATCGACTTTGCTTGACGGTTTAGAGATGTAGTTTTTAAGTTTTAAAAATCAAAGTTATCCGGGTCCGGACCTACGCGCACATTCTCGTTCAACGAGTTGATCCGTTCCATCTCCTTAGTGGACAGCTCAAAGTCGAATATGTCAGCATTTTCGATAATCCGATGCTCTTTCGTGGATTTCGGGATGGTCACGACGCCATTTTGCAGATCCCAGCGTAGGATGACTTGAGCGACAGACTTGTTCTTGGATGTAGCAATCTCCGTGAGTACCGCGTTGTCCAGCAATTCGCCTTGCATTAACGGTGACCAGGCTTCAAGCTGAATGCCATGCTGCTTACAAAATGATTTTAAATCCTCCTGCGTTAGACGCGGGTGGTACTCCACTTGGTTGACCATCGGTTTCACTTGTGCATCCTGCATCAGATCTTGCAGGTGATGAATTTGAAAATTACTTACGCCAATTGCACGGATTCGGCCTGCTGCGTACAATTCCTCCATGGCTTTCCAAGCACCCTTGTATTTGCCGGCTTTGGGCCAGTGAATCAGGTATAGATCGAGAACTTCCAGTCCCAGCTTGTTCATCGTGGTATCAAATGCGGCAAGTGTTTCCGTATATCCAAGATCAGCATTCCATACCTTAGAGGTAATAAAGAGGTCTTCGCGCTTTAACCCGTTTTCTTGCAATGCCTCAGCGATGGCCTGTCCAACTCCTGCTTCATTGCCGTAGATCGCTGCTGTGTCGATACTGCGGTAACCGTGTTTGATTGCACTTTTCACCGCCTCAATCAGTTCTGATCCCTCTTCGACCTTGAATACGCCTAGGCCAAACCAAGGCATGTGAACACCGTTATGCAATGTTGTAGTCGATTGTAGATTTTTTGCTATTGTCATGAGAAATCCTCCTTGAAATCTGTTTATATTTCCATTTAAAGTGATATTGCCAACAATTCATGATACAAAATTAAATCATACTAGATCAAATAACGCCCAACCTATATAGTAACGTATATAGTCTGTCGATATATAATATGAGGCTGGATACGGATTCGAGCGGTCTCTGATCTATAACGAGAAAGGTGCTTTTCTTCTAGATCAGACCTTAACAGGGTTTGGTTCCAACCTGTCTGAGTTTGTCGTAACCTGCTGTTCAAGATGTTGCGCCCATATTGTCAGGATTGCCGCAATGAGCACCATTAATGCACCGACCCATGTGGTATGGATCAAACCGATGGAGTCATTCACGACTCCGCCCAGATAGGCACCTATAGCAATCCCCCCGTTAAACGCAGCAATATTAAAAGCTGACGCGACATCTTTAGCTTGCGGTGCAAACTTTTCTGCGAGTGTAACCACAACGACTTGAAGGCCAGGTACATTCATGAAAGCAAGCAAGCCCATGCCCATAATGGTCACCAGTGCAGCCCATTTGAATGGAACGGTGAAATACAGGATGCCAAGGATGATCGTTTGTACAATGAACATGACAAGAAGTGACTTCAATGGCTTGCGGTTGGCTGCTTTACCGCCAATCATATTACCAATGGCAATGGCCACACCGTACAACAGCAGAATGATAGCGATCGTTTGATCCGAATAACCGCTGATGTCATGCAATAGCGGAGACAAGTATGTGAACACGACAAATGTGCCTCCATAGCCTACAGCCGTGATGATAAAAGCAAGCATCAGACGACCGCGTGTTACGAGTCTCACCTGATCCCGAAAGGGTGTACGTGTACCACGTTGTAACGTTGAGGGCACAAGCAAGAGGTTAGCGATCAGGGCAAGGATGCCAACAGCTGCAATCAGGATAAAGGCTGCCCGCCAGCCAAGATTTTGGCCTACGAATGTACCGATAGGCACACCGGTTACCGTTGCAATGGTCAGTCCCGAGAACATCGTGGCAATAGCACTTGCTCTGCGGCCTTCTGGTACCAGATCAGCTGCTATGGTGGAGCCAATCGACATGAACAAGCCATGTGCGAGAGCAGATATCACCCGTGCGATAAGAAGTACAGTAATCCCGGTGGATAATGATGCCAGGGTGTTACCGGCAATAAAAACCAACATGATCGCGAGCAGCAACGTTTTGCGTGATATAGCCGATGTAAGTGATGTTAGAATCGGTGCACCGAACATCACACCCAGAGCATATATGGTAACGGTCAGCCCTGCTGAAGATACACTAATATGAAGATCATTTGCGATCAGTGGCAAGAGTCCTACACTGATAAACTCCGTCGTACCGATTGCGAAAGCGCTGATTGCTAATGCCAGTAGCGCCCAAGTGCTGTGTTTTGTCTCATGATGCATGTCCTGTTCAACTCCTAGAATGTAGATTTGCTTACCGGCAAATGCTATTATGAATTATTCGGTATGACATGAACAGTACGTACTTTTTAGTACCCTACGTACTTTTTGGTGCCTGTACATTAGCATGAACGGAAGCAAATCATAGATGCATCAGGGAGGAAGACAACGATGGAGCGCAAAAAATATAATATCTCGGTCGAAGCAACGCTGGAGGTTATTGGCGGCAAATGGAAATGTGTTATTCTCTGTCACCTGACACATGGAAAGAAACGAACCAGTGATCTGAAGCGTATCATGCCCGCAATCACCCAAAAGATGTTAACGCAGCAACTACGGGAGCTGGAGAATGACGGTATTGTAAAAAGAATCGTGTACAATCAGGTGCCACCCAAGGTAGAGTATGAATTGAGTGAATACGGCCGGAGTTTAGAGCCCATTCTGACCGCACTATGTAATTGGGGTGACCAGCATATCATCAAGGAATATGGCGACAAAGCAGCCGTGCTGGAGGATAATGGACTCAATGACTTTACTACCGACAATGACAGGGAGCTGATGAAACCGTGAAATACGAAATTCTATACGACGGCGCATTTGCTATGCTTAAGGTAGATTTACAGCGTGGAGAGCGTTTCAAGGCTGAAAGTGGAGCCATGGTGTCCATGTCGCCTACCGTTGAACTCAAAGGATCAGCAGAAGGCGGTATGCTCGCCGGATTTGGCCGTATGCTGAGTGGAGAGAAATTTTTCTTTCAGGAATTGACGGCCGCCGGGGGAAGCGCGGAGATTTTGTTATCTCCATCAACTCTGGGCAGTGTGGAGGCTGTAGAACTGGATGGCTCGTACTCTCTCTATGTACAGAAAGACGGATTTCTGGCAGGAACAGAAGGCATTCAGGTGAATACCAAAATGCAGAATCTGAAAAAAGGTCTTTTTTCCGGAGAAGGCTTCTTTATAATTGAAATCAGTGGACGAGGCACTGTGTTTCTGTCCTCATATGGTGCGATACATCCTATACAATTGGCTGCTGGCGAAGAGATTATTGTCGATAATGCTCACTTGGTGGCTTGGCCTCATTACGTTGATTATCGCATCGAAAAAGCATCCCAAGGCTGGTTGTCCAGTGTGACGAGTGGGGAAGGGTTGGTTTGCCGTTTTCGAGGAGAGGGCACCATCTTGATTCAGAGTCGAAATCCGCAGGGATTTGGTCAATGGATAAAACAGTTTATTCCTACACGATAAATCGTTATATTATTTCATAGATGAATGAATAGAGATGCAACGGAAGTGTATTTCGAAGCGTTATTATAACAGATTCGTTATACCATGTATGATATATACATACATCTCTGTTGCACAAGATCGTACATCACGGAGGTAGAACAATGAAAAGCTCACGATACACGAATCCGCAAGATAGTCCCGGATATCTGTTATGGCAGGTAACAACGATGTGGCAGAAGGAAGTGCGCAGGGTATTAGAGCCCCTTGATCTGACACAGCCCCAATTTATTTTATTGCATACTTGTTTATGGCTTAATGAGCGTGACTTGGAAGGCAAGGGAGTTACCCAGGTACAGATTGCTCATTTTGCCAATGTAGACGTTAATGTTACCTCCCAAGTGTTACGAGCCCTCGAAAAAAGAGGTTACGTTAAGCGTGAGCGTCATCAGACGGATACACGGGCGAATATCATTACGACAACACCGGAAGGCACAAGGCTGGCGATTGAAGGCATGAATCTCGTGGAGGAATCGGATAAAAACTTCTTCGAACTTCTCGCGGATCGTAAAGAGGGTTATATGGAAATCATGCAAGAATTCATCAGGCACAGAGCAGAACAATAATACGAAATACTACTTTTACTTATCATGCTTTCGTTTGCATGAAGTGGATTCATGATATATCTTGCGCGAAAAATGACGAAAAATGGATAAACCTCCCTAACCATGTAAGGTTGGAAGGTTTATTTGTCATTAAAATCTAATCCAGTCTGTAGGATGCGAATGGCTGGCCATAACGGAAATCCTCGCTCAGCTGATCCAGTTCAGTCAGCAATTCACCCGAAAGCTTGAGATCGAGGCTGGCCAGATTGTGCTCCAGCTGCTCCGTCTGCGTGGCTCCTACAATTACGGTGGATACGGCCGGACGAGTTAATAGCCAGGCGAGGGATAGTGTACTTGGAGAGCAACCGGCGGCCTCTGCCTTGGCACTTACCTGCTCGCTTAGCCGAATATTGTGTTCCAGCAAGAAGCGGTTGAACGACGGGTCGGTATCTGCTCTGGAGCCAGACGGAATACTGGCTTGTCCATTGTATTTTCCCGTCAGGATACCGCCAGCCAGAGGGAAATACGGGATAATGCCTACACCTTGATCGAGACACAGCGGAACGAGTTCGTTCTCAGGTGTTCGATCGGCGAGCGAGTAACTGGTTTGCGTGGAGATATACCGCGCATATCCGCGCATCTCGCTAATGCCGAGGGCTTTCATTAGCTCCCAGGCGGCGTAATTGGAGGCGCCGATGTAGCGCACTTTGCCGGACGTAATCATGTCGTCGAGCGTGCGCAGGGTTTCATCCAGCGGGGTATGCGGGTCAAAGGTATGGATCTGGTACAGATCAACATAATCCGTCTGCAGACGCCGCAGGCTATGTTCCAGCTCTTGCTGTAGATGGTAGCGCGAGGAACCGCGCCCATGGGGACCATCATGCCGGGGCAAACCGGCTTTGGTTGCAAGCACAGCGTTTTCCCGCCGACCGGCCAGTGCCTGTCCGATAATTCGTTCTGATTCTGTGCCAGCATAGATGTTGGCGGTGTCGATAAAGTTGATGCCACGGTCCAGTGCTGCATGAAGAATACGGGTTGAAGCGGCTTGATCGGCTCTTTTGCCAAATGCATTTGTGCCCAGACCGAGTGCAGATACGCGCAGACCGCTGTTGCCTAAACGTCGATACTCCATCTCTCATCGCTCCTTTGGTGTCCAGTATTTGTATAGCCGATTATAACGTAATCTATTGAAAACGTGTTATTAATATAGTTAAATGAATGAAGAAACCGCAACTAAAGGAGATATGATGGAAAACAGTGCTGCACATTTAACTAGACGGAAGCCGAAGAAACCGAAGAAAAAATGGAAGAAGCCCCTTATCATCATACTGAGCTTATTGATTGTGCTCGGAGGCATCGGATTCATCTATCAGAAACAGCTCGTTGTGCTGGCATTTAACCTGTTCGCCTCAGGTACGGTGAAGGAAGCTTTGGATGATTCGTATAAAGCCGCAGGGGATAAGGATGCGCCTGTTGTTCAACATACCGATCCTTTTTCATTGTTGTTGCTGGGCATTGACCAGCGGGATAATGAGCCAAGCCGTTCGGACACGATCATCTATTCTGTCGTGCGTCCAGAGGATAATAAAGTGTTATTGTTATCCATTCCGCGTGACTCCTATACCGAAATTGTGGGTCGTGATGTGAAGTCCAAGATCAACTCGGCTTATGCCCACGGCGAAGCCAAAATGGCGATGGATACGGTGGAGAAGCTGCTGGAAAACAAAGTGGATTTCTATGCTGCGATTAACTTTCACGGTTTGAAGGATATTGTTGATGCGGTGGGCGGCGTGGAGTTGCCAATTAAGAAAGACATTGAGAACAAAAGTAAAGCGCATGAGAAGCTGTTCGTGCAAGCTAACAAACCGATCTATAACGGCGAAGAGGCGCTGGGATATGTGCGTTATCGGGAAGATTCCGATTTCAACCGTACGATGCGTCACCGGATTTTCCTAAGTAGCTTCATGAATCGTGCGATGGAGGTCAAAAATCTGACCAAAATCCCGGACATCATCAAGATTGCCGGATCGAATTTTACAACAAATATGAAATCGGACTTTATTGTGAATTTTGCCGAGTCTCTATATATGAAGGACAGCATTCCAACTATCAGCAATTACATGCTGAAAGGCGATGGGAAGATGCGCAGCGGTACGTGGTATTATGATCTGTCTGATGAAGATCTGACTTATGTGCGCGGTATGATTAAGAGCTGGTTAGATCCGAATACAACGCAATTGATTGAGCCGGAATCGACGGATGAAAGTGGCACAGCAAAGAAAAGCGATGCAGCAGATAAAAGCTAGATTGGCAGCGGTGTGGAGCAGTGGGGCTTCGCGCCTTGCTGATGATAAGATAAAAAACACCAAAGTACACAGCAGGGCGCTTGCTCTCTGTGTACTTTTCTTTTTTTACCGTACAGGTATGGTTATGGGTATTAAACCCGGTGCCAGGTCTATATTTTTTTGCTTAGATTAAGACGCTAAGAACCAAGAGAGGTTACAGCTAAAGGCAGCTGTGAAGTCAGCTGTTCCAGATCCAGCTCCTCTGAACTGTTATCTACAGAGATCAGCTGTATATTGTCCCACGTACAGACGTTGGATTTCAATCCTTGAACAAAAGAATTCCAGTGCTCCAGCTTCCATCTATCCCTCTCCAACCCTCGATTTCGCAAGCGCTGTTCAAGCACGTCCATCTTTACATCGACCCGAAGCACAACAGGAGTGACCTGTTCCCATCCGTATTTGGAAACCAACCCGTCAATGTAATCGCTTTTATGAAAATAACCAACAAAAGGCGCGTCCAGAATAACCGATCTGCCCAGTTGCAGATTGTCGTTGGCCACGTTGAGTAACGTTTCGTACTCCAGATCCATCACGATATCGCGGTAATAGGTGTTGCCGTCACGATCATGAGGTGAATATCCTTGCGTTTCCAGAAGTTTGCCCGTAAACGTGTTACACAAAACATCTTTATCCAAGTAACAAAAGTGATGCTCGGTAGCCAGCTTCTTGCCAATGGTTGATTTACCCGAGCCAGCGGAGCCGATTAGGAAAATCAGTACAGGTTTCATGCGCAATTCCCCCTACAGAATATCAGGATCATAATCGATCGTAAATGAATTTTACTCTCTAAATAGTTCGCATATACGAACCAGATTCGTGTTGGTGAACATTTGCTTCTAGAGTAAACGGTTTCTCTCAGAAAAACAATCCCTTTTTGGGAAAAAGAAATCAGAAAAAAAATTTTAGGAAAGCGGTTGATATTTTCGGAATGGCTGATCTATAATGAGGGCATCGTTCGGTGATGTGAAATAAGTTCACATATGCGAACTTCGACGTCGAAGAATTTGAAGGAGATAACATGGACAATATTCGCATGAATAAATCTGCGGAGCGTGTAGCAGATTTACTCGTTTTATTTGCCAAGAGTGGTGCTCCGTTAACACTGAATGAAATATGCAAACAAATGAATATGCCTAAGAGCAGCGGTTTTGAACTCGTTCAGACCTTGCTGCACAAAGGTTTTATTGAAATGGACGATGCACGTCTCAAGACATATCGCCTGGGAATTGCGGTGTTTGAGACAGGTATGGCTTATTTGTCCAATATGGGTGTTCCCCATATGGCCCGGCCTTTGCTTCAGGAATTGAATCGCCAGACAGGCAGCACGGCCTTTCTTGGCATTGAGGACAAGGGACGGATCGTATATCTGGACAAAGCGGAGAGTTATTCGGTGATGCGTCCAACAGCCAAGCTGGGCTCCCGCCGTTATATGCATACTACCGGGCTGGGTAAGGCGTTGCTTGCAGCTCTTCCGACCAGCAAGGTGCTGGAGATTTTGGGAGACGGCGAGATTCCTTCGCGCACATCCTACTCTAAAGTGACGGTTCCCGATATTTTGCAGGATATGCAGGAGATTCGTGAGCGCGGTTATTCGATTGATGACCGTGAGGATCATCTGGAGATGTACTGCATCGGGTCTGCTGTCTACGATCAGTGGGACGAGCCTGTGGCTGCAATCAGTGTGGCTAGCATGTATTCCGGCATGACCCCGGAACGTGAGGCCAGCATTGTAAAGCTGGTTAAAGAAGCCGCGTGGAAGCTCTCCGGTCAGCTGGGATACAGCGGTGATCGCTTGTATCCGCAAAGACAAGAGTAGGCTTATGGAAGTGCAGATTAATAGAAACTATATAAGTTGAACTATTTATTTACACGTGAACGGAGAGGACAGGAAAAACCTGAAAAAGCGAAGCGGTCGCCTGAAAGCTTTCTGCAAGAAAGCTACATCGGAAGCATACGCTGTTCACCGGATTTTCCCCTTTGGAAAGGGAATCGTAAAAATCTGGGGATAACCGCTACTCTCCAGGTTATTCTGTCATCGGAGTGGATGGTGTAAAAGCTGTAGTCTAACGTATATAGACATATGAGTTAAGGGGGATACAGATATGTGGCGTAAGCTGGAGAACTTGAATACCATTGCCGAAACCGGCATTGTACTCATTATTCGGTCAGAAAGTGAAGAAGAGGCACTATCCGTTGCAGAAGCAGCAATTGCAGGAGGAATCCGGGCACTCGAAATTACGATGAGTGTACCGGGAGCACTCGATGTTATCAAGATTTTATCACGTAAATATGCTTCCCAAGGTATTCTGATCGGTGCAGGTACAATTCTCGATGGGGAGACGGCGCGAGCTGCTATACTGGCTGGAGCAGAGATGCTGGTAAGTCCTCAACTCAACCCGGATATGATCAAGGTGGCTAACCGTTACCAGGCGGTAACCGTTAGTGGGGCGTTCACTGCCAAGGAGATCGTAGAGACGCTTGAAGCAGGAGCGGATATCGTAAAGCTGTTCCCGGCAGAAGCGGTAGGGCCCCAGTATGTTAAAGCGATGTCTGCGCCTCTGCCTCAAGCTGCGATTGCGCCTACGGGTGGAGTTACACCGCAAAATGTGCATGAGTGGCTTGCGGCTGGCTGTGTTGGCGTTGGTGTCGGCAGTTATATCACCAAAGCGGCCAAGGATTCCGGTGATTACGGACGAGTAACGAAGGCTGCGGAAGATTTTCTGCAAGCTGTAGCTGCTGCGCGCTAATCGGCTCCAAGCAGATCAGATAACCCGTGCACGTGTAAACGAAGTTCACAGCGATCAGGGGCTGCGCCAAGCTGGTCGTTGTGAGCAAGCAGGGGGACGAGAGTCTGGAGTTTGTTGGGACAGCAGGATAAAGAGGTTTTACCCAGTTATGAAAACGTATACTTCAGTGGAACCTTCCCTTTACCGCGGGAGTAGCAGGGCTTGTTCGAATCTTTCACTTCCATATTTATTCATTTTATATAATTTGAGTAATTTAGTATTTATAAATGTTAAGGAGAGTGACTTCCATGGCAACGTTAAAAACATCGCCATCCCCTGCTTCGGTACCTCAGGCACCAAAAGTAGGTTTGAGATGGGGCATCATTTTATTATTGCTCCTGGGTGCCGTTGTAAACTATCTGGACAGATCTAATCTAAGCATTGCAAATACAACGATAGCAGCAGAATTCGGACTGTCTTCCACGCAAATGGGATTGCTGTTATCCGCCTTTTTATGGCCATATGCATTGGCTAATCTGCCAGCGGGCTGGCTCGTGGACAAGTTTGGACCCAAAAAGATGTTTGCCTGGGCTTCTGGGCTGTGGTCTGCGGCAACCATATTGAGTGCGTTCACCAATACATACTCCCTGTTATACGCGATGCGTATGCTGCTGGGTGTATCCGAATCTCCTTTCTTCACCTCCGGTCTGAAGGTAACCGAGCGCTGGTTTGCCAAGAGTGAGCGTGGACTGCCAACCTCGATAATTAACACGGGATCACAGATCGCGAATGCGATCGCACCGCCGCTTTTGACGGTTCTAATGTTGACGATGACGTGGAGAGGGATGTTTATTTTTGTCGGCGTCATTGGTCTGATTATTATGCTGATCTGGCTTAAGGTGTATCGTGATCCGACATTTGCCGAAAAGCAGCTGATCAAAGGGCCGGAGGCTGCAGCTGAACAGAGCACAGGTACGGAAAAAGCAAAAGCCGCTGATGCTCCCAAAGCAAACTGGGGTTCTTTGTTCAAACACAAAAGCACCTGGTTTATGATCATCGGAAACTTCGGCATTATGTTTACGATCTGGGTATACCTGACATGGCTGCCGAGCTATCTGGAGAAGGAGCAGGGCTTTACGCTGAAGGAGACGGGCTGGATTGCATCGATTCCGTTCGTAGCCGGCATAATCGGCGTACTGCTGGGCGGGTTAATCTCGGACTTTTTCATTCGAAAAGGTGTAAATGTAGTGACCTCACGTAAGGTTCCTATCGTTGGTGGAGCGATTCTGGCCGCAGCGTCGGTAGCGCCTATCCCGTTTATCGACAGTACGGTGGTAAGCATCGTTTTATTGTCTGTAGGTTACTTTGCTTCGCAGCTGCCATCAGGTGTCATATGGACACTGGCTGCAGACATTGCTCCGGGTGAACAAGTAGCCTCCTTGGGTGCGATACAGAACTTTGGCGGATTTCTGGGTGCTGCGCTTGCTCCTGTTGTAACCGGATACATTTTGGACACGACAGGCAGCTTTAATAACGTATTTTTGCTGGGCGCAGGGCTGTTGCTGCTGGGGGCTTTATCCTACGGTGTATTTTTGAAAAAACCAATCCCTAAACCGACTCCCTAAGACGGCTAGAAGGAAAATTACTTTCTTACTGCCTTCTATAGTAGAGAAAGGTTGGTCTGTCATCGAAGCGGGTTGTGTAAAATCTTTTATTCAACGTATACAGCTTCAATAAATAAGCATCAGCATCTTCTGGCATCTGTAATATCGCAGATCTGGAGTGCTGGTGTTTTTTTTATATCGCAAGCTCAGAAGTGCAACGGATGGAAAATTATCATGAAAACCTCTATTTTTGACATAAGTATAGTAAAATTTAGGGAAACATCTTATGACAACCAATGGAGGAAGTCCATGAAGGAATTTAAGGATCGGCTTGAGCAGGTTCAGGCGCAGCAGAAACAGCTGGCGAAGGAATATCAGGCGCTGCTGCAAGAATACCAGTCGGATGATCTCATTGTACGTAATGAACAGCTGCTGGAGCAGACCGAAGCCCAGAAGCTTAAGCTGCAGCAGCTTGAACTGCGTGCACGCCAGATGGAAGAGGAGAATGCGCGTCTTCGCATGGCACTGTCCGAGCAGATGCTGGACGAGAAGCTGAATCTGATCCGGGTATCCCGGGAGAAGATGGAGACATATTTTCAAGGGAAAACAGCAGTACATAATGACCAGATCAGTGATTTGGAACACCGAACCAAGTCTAATCTGAATACTCTCTTCAATCAGGCTTCCCAGCATCTGCAAGAGGATGCGGCTGAGATGAAGGAGCGGATTGCCTATCTGGCAACCGAGGTCAATGCACGTATCGAATCACACAAACAGGCGGTATGGGAGAGAGCCGAGGCTGTGCGGGAGCAGCTGCAGCATGGTTATGAGCAGATGGCGGAGGAGGAGCTGAGCGAAGAGACGATCCAGCGGCGGATCAAGCAAAACCGGATGGAGATGCGGATCGGGCTGAGCTGGATTAACAAGGTGGCGATCCTGCTCCTGATTCTGGGGGTTGGCGCAGCCTTCCGGTACTCGTATTCAACGTGGTTTAGCGATGAGATGAAGGGCGCGGGCTTTTTCCTGCTTGGCATATTGATGCTTGTGGGCGGTGAGTGGCTGTTCCGCCGGAAACAGAAAACATTTGCAATGGGACTGCTCGGCGGAGGTATATCTGTGCTGTTTGGTTCGATATTCTACAGTTATTTCCTGCTGCATATTATCGGGCTGTATACAGGTCTGGGTTTATCCGTGCTGGTGTCGTCGGTGTCCGTCCTGCTGTCCTTGCGATATCAGTCGAAGACGATCTGCTCCTTTGGTCTGGTAGGCGGGTATCTGCCTTTCTTCTCGTACCTGTTTACGTTTGGACTGGAAGGCACAGCGGTCTATATCGCTATGATCTATCTGTTATTGTTGAATGGCATCATTGTGTTGATTTCCTTTTGGCAGCGCTGGCCGGTGGTGCATTACATCAGCTTCCTGTTCCACGCGCCATCTATGCTCATTCTGCTGTGGCTATCGCCAAGTGAGCAGGTAGGTATGCTGTATTCTGTGGTGACGTTTGCTCTGTATCTGGGTATTACGCTTGCGTATCCGTTTAAACATCGGGTGAAGCTGACTTGGTGGGATTTTGCCTTATTAGCGATGAATACGAGCCTGAGTTGTCTTGTTTTATATGTATTGCTTGATGCGGCGGGCTGGAATGATGCACAGGGCTTGCTTGCAGTTATTTTTGCACTCGTCTATCTCGGGCTTGCGAGGTTGGTTCAGCGACATATGGCGCAGGAGAAGCAGACCATTCTACTTTTTTATCTTACGTCACTCACCTTTACCATTCTGTTTGTTCCGTTCCAGTTTGGTTCGAAATGGCTGTCGATGGGCTGGCTGATTGAAGGTGTCTTGCTTGTTACGTTTGGACATTTCAGAAAATTCAAGGCAGTGGAGCGTGCGGGCTGGGGCATCGTGCTACTGTGTATTGTAATCTTTGTGCAGTATGATCTACTGTCCTTATTCTTTGTAGGGGAACAATCGTATTTCATGTTAAAATACTCCAGTATTACGCTAGGTACCCTGCTCATTACGCTGTATTATGCTTGGGCACTGCGCGGAAACGCCTCCGAAGGAATGGGAAGGCGATTCAACTATGCTCCATGGGAGCGCGGTTTCCTGGATGCATTCAGGTACGTAACCCTCGTGAACGTATGGTTATACGTACTCTACGAATCCAACGAACTGTATGTCAGAGCCGTGGATGAAACCTTCCTGTTATACATGTTTTACAAGCTGCTTATGTTTGCTGCGCTGACGATTGCATTGGCGTATGGACTGGGCAAAGTGAAGCTGCTTCGTGATCCATTCCTGCGGGGATATACACTCTTCTTGCATGGCATCGGATGCTGTATTGCACTGGCTGTTACCTTAACAATGCCTGCATTGCAGCCAGGTGTAGAGCAACATACGGTAGCCGAGATTGTCGGACTGATTGTGCTTATTATTTTCAACGTGGGTGTATTCTTCGCGGGCCGAGACCTGCTCATTGCGGGTATTCGTGGTCAGTTCAAAAGTGTCGAGTGGTATCCCGTTATTGCGGGAATCTACCTGCTCGGCGTCATCACCGTGTTCCTGACCATTCAGTTCCAGTGGGGCGACGTAGGACTGATGTTCAGCTTGATCTACCTGGTGCTGGCTATTCTCTATATCGCGTACGGGTTCCGTCGAAAATATGTCATGATCCGCCGTCTCGGTCTGGGTTTGACGCTGTTCGCCACAGGCAAGATGGTGTTCTACGATGTCAGTCTGTTGACGGCGGGCAGTAAAATCATCGCGTATTTCAGCTTTGGTCTGTTGCTACTGGGTATTTCGTATCTGTATCAGAAGGTATCCAGCCGGATGGAGGAGATTCAGGCGAAGGTTGAGGGGAGTAAAGACTCGAAGGAATTCGATATAAGTACATCAGGTGAATCTAATGATTCAGATGATGAAAAGGGTTGATGGTAACGATTTGATCTAAATTAATAGTCTATTGTATGGTTGTTTGCTCTACTAAATGGTAGGTTATTTAACTTCTATAATTAAAATTGGAATCTGGAATGGTATGGGAACAAAGTCCCGTGCCATTTCTTTTTTTTACGGATAGAAATCATAGCAAATAGTACTTCAAGTATTTCCCTAAAAAGGGCTTGGATATCTAAGGGATATAGGAGGAAATTCAATGTTTTGGATGTTTTAGAAACCTTATTTAATAAATATAATTCACTTACAAAAATCGACAGTATTCGACTATATGTTTTTGGTACTATGTGCCTATTCATGTCGAAGGGTAGGGGATAACAACAATTGGTGCCATGTTCCTGGTAAGGTTTATTTTTTCGGATTTATTCTGATATGGGCGGGTGATGGAAGGAACATGGGGAGCAGCCGAATTTTGATTGCTAACGTGAGTATGTAATAACATGGGAAACTATAAATTTTGGTAAATTCGGGGTGGCGTGATGCGGAAGGTTAGCTCTATTTTAATGATATTATGTTTGCTTCTTGGAATGAATTCTTACGGCTCGGTAGCCTGGGCTGATACTCCAATGACTATGACTGCGAATCTTGCAGAGATGCAAGGAATGGCTGCTGTCTTTTCAGGGAGTACTTCGAACTCTTCCTTCATCATAACAAGTGATGGAATAGTCAAGGCGTGGGGAGGAAATTCAAATGGACAACTGGGAATCGGAAATACGACGCAGCAGTCCAATCCTGTTTTCGTATCGAGTTTAGCTGACGTGAAGCAAATAGTAGCAGGCGGTAGTTATACGCTGGCCTTAATGAACGACGGAACCGTGAAAGCGTGGGGTAATAATTACTATGGACAATTGGGCATCGGAAGTGCGACTCAGCAACTGAGTCCTGTACCTGTACCAGACTTAAGCGGAGTGAGCCAATTAGTAGCGGGCGGTAGTCATATGCTGGCCTTAATGAACGATGGTACCGTGAAAGCGTGGGGTAATAATAATGCTGGACAATTGGGCATCGGAAATACGACTCGGCAACCGAGTCCAGTACCTGTACAGGACTTAAGTGGAGTGAGGCAATTAGTAGCGGGTAGTAACCATACGCTGGCCTTAATGAACGATGGTACCGTAAAAGCATGGGGTAATAATGTCTATGGACAACTAGGCATCGGAAATACGACGCAGCAGCCGAGTCCGGTTTCTGTACAAGGCTTAAGTGGAGTGAAGCAATTAGTAGCGGGTAGTAATCATACGCTGGTCTTAATGAACGATGGAACTGTGAAAGCATGGGGTAATAATGATTATGGACAACTGGGCAACGGAAATACGACGCAGCAGCCGAGTCCGGTTTCTGTACAAGGCTTAAGTGGAGTGAAGCAATTAGTAGCGGGTAGTAATCATACGCTGGCCTTAATGAACGATGGCACCGTGAAAGCGTGGGGCTCTAATAACTATGGACAACTGGGCAACGGAAATACGACGCAGCAGCCGAGTCCAGTACCTGTACCGGACTTGAGAGGAGTGAACCAATTAGTAGCGGGTAGTAGCCATACGCTGTCCTTAATGAACGATGGTACCGTGAAAGCCTGGGGTAATAATGTCGATGGACAACTGGGCATTGGAAGTGCGAAGCAGCAGCCGAGTCCAGTACCTATACCGGACTTAAGAGGAGTGAGCCAATTAGTAGCGGGCGGTAGTCATATGCTGGCCTTAATGAACGATGGTACCGTGAAAGCGTGGGGTTCTAATAACTATGGACAACTGGGCAACGGAAATACGACGCAGCAGCCGAGTCCAGTACCTGTACAAGGCTTAAGTGGAGTGAAGCAATTAATAGCGGGTAGTTATCATATGCTGGCCTTAATGAACGATGGTACCGTGAAAGCGTGGGGCTCTAATAACTATGGACAACTGGGCAACGGAAATACAACGCAGCAGTCGAGTCCAGTACCTGTACAAGGCTTAAGTGGAGTGAAGCAAATAGTAGCGGGTAGTAATCATACGCTGGCCTTAATGAATGATGGTACCGTGAAAGCATGGGGCTATAATTACTATGGACAACTGGGCATCGGAAATACGACGCAGCAGTCGAGTCCAGTACCTGTACAAGGCTTAAGTGGAGTGAGCCAATTAGTAGCGGATAGTAATCATACGTTTGCCATAATGAACGATGGTACCGTGAAAGCGTGGGGGAATAATTACTATGGACAACTGGGCATCGGACATACGGCGCAGCAGCCGAGTCCATTACCTGTACAAGGCTTAAGAGGAGTGAGCCAATTAGTAGCGGGCGGTAGTTATATGCTGGCCTTAATGAGCGATGGTACCGTGAAAGCGTGGGGTAATAATGTCTATGGACAACTGGGCATCGGAAGTACGACTCAGCAGCAGAGTCCATTACCTGTATCGGACTTAAGAAGAGTAAGTCAACTAGTAGTGGGTAGCAATCATACACTGGCCTTAATGAACGACGGTACCGTGAAAGCGTGGGGGAGTAATAATGCTGGACAACTGGGCATCGGATATACGACTCAGCAAGCGAGTCCAGTCTCTGTACAAGGTTTAAGAGGAGTGAAGCAACTAGTAGCGGGTGGTTTTTATACGTTGGCCTTAATGAACGATGGTACCGTGAAAGCGTGGGGGAGTAATAATGCTGGACAACTGGGCATCGGAAATATGACCTCAGAGCAGAATCCGATCCTGGTTCAAGGATTAAATGGAGTAATGCAACTTGCAGAAAAGGGAGATTCTGTCCTAGCGTTAATGGACGACGAAACGGTGAAAGCGTGGGGTTCAAACACTAACAGTCAACTTGGCTCAGAATCGATTAGTATGTCCAGCAAGCCTATTTTTGTGACTAATAGTGAATATATGACACCCAAAGTCCATCTATCCGGCTCATCTGGAACGCCTGTTTTAGTAGAATACGCAATAGACAGTGAGACCACAGCGAGAGAAAGGAAATCGGTGGTACTTAGCTCAGGGGACAACCTGATTTCCTTTGAGACGGCGAAACTGGCTGGCCTGAGTAACGGTGCACATACATTAACCTTTACAGCTAATAACAGCACTCAAACAGTAAAAACAACGGTATCGTTTCAAGTGTTCAATCAGGAGTCTCGTACCAATATTCAGGCCGACTCTACGAATACGACAATTACGATGAATGGAACGACTAGCAACACGGCGGATACGCTTCGATTTACTTTGGGAAACTTTATTACGGCTTGGCTGCCTAGCCCGGCCAGCTATACCTATCGTAATCTGCAACCGAACCGGAAATACACAGTATTCGCCGATTTTAAGGACAGCACCAATTCGGGGTTACCTAGTGCACAACCTATAGATGTGTATACAAAAGCCTCAACGCCATCTCTGGGTGCTACAACATCTACTTCCACAACGGCTGTTTTGGTAGTAACCGATGATAACCCTTCTGAGACACAATATCAGGTGCTGTCAGGTGGCAAGACACTAGGCACGGATGGTCGATTAACGGCTCAATCTATATGGATGACGCTTCCAAGCTTGAAGAAAATACGAGTCTCGGGTCTTACCAGTGGCAAGGGATATGTTTTTCAAATTAAAGCACGTAACACCGAAGGTGTAGAAACGGAACTTTCCAATAGAGCCAGCATCGGTCCAGTGCAGAAGAGCCTCTCTGTTCCGACCGGACTGCGATTGAGTGCAGCCCCGAACAGTGTGACATTGACCTGGGATGCTGTAAATGGCGCGATTGGCTATGAGGTGGAGGCTGACGGAATAACTGGAGCCACAGAATCCGTCAACGGCTTGATTCATCAGCAAAATGGATTGCTCCCTAACAGTGTACATATATACCGAGTTCGTGCTGCGGGGGAGAACGGTATCTTTAGTTCATGGAGTGAGCCAATGACGATTCGGACGCTGCTTCCTGTTCCAGCAGTACCGAAAGGCATAACTAGCGAGGCAACCGCCAGGACGGTCACGTTGCAATGGGAGGATGTCGCAGAGGCTGTGGGCTACGAGTTGGAATGGGACGGACAGATCGTTTCGCTTGGCAAGCAGACACAATATAAGGCTGTGGATCTCCAGCCAGGAAGTCAACATACGTATCGGCTGCGAGCGATCAACGGCGGGGGAAATAGTGGTTGGTCTGTGCGTGCTACGGTCATGACTTCAACTAATGTGCCAGGTATTCCAGCTGGACTTACAGGTGATAGCACCAACAACTCCGTGACCTTATCGTGGCAACCGATGGATGATGCTACCGGATTCGAGGTAGAAGCTGATGGCGTCATCAGCAATGCGGGAGACACCACAACAGCAGGCATTAGTGGACTGGCACCCCAAACCACACATACCTATCGGGTTCGGGCAGTCAATGAGATGGGAACTGGTCCATGGAGTGAGCCAATGACACAGACTACCTATCTATTGCCTTCACCTGGCAATGTCCAATATCGTCTGCAAGATACTGCTATGACGCTGACTTGGGAAGCAGTAGCAGGTGCAGTGAATTATGAAGTGATGGTGGATGGGCAATCCTCTACTGTGACCGAGTTGTCTTTTACAAAGAGTGGGCTTACAGCGGAGAGTGCGCATACTTTGCAGGTACGGGCTAATGGTGGGGGAGGGAACAGCAATTGGTCCAAGGTGATTACAGTGACTACTCTTCCGGTCAAACCAGCTGTGCCGGATGGCATTCAGGCTATAGCCGGGAAAGATGCAGTTACCTTGTCTTGGAATACTGCAAGTTCGAGTGCTTCTCTTGACTATGAGGTAGAGATGGCCGGTGGTGGCATCGTTAGTACATTCGGTGTTAACGGATATGCCGATCTGTTGCTAGATCCTTATAGTAACCACACTTACCGGGTACGGGCTAAGACCGACGCCGTTGAAGGGGATTGGAGCGAGTTGATCACGATTCGCACCTTGCCTGATATCTCCAAAGCACCTGCCGACATTGCCGTTCGTTCCAATGGCTCGCTGGTGACGCTCACATGGAGCAAAGAGCCAAGTGCATGGAACTACGAGGTAGAGGTAGACGGGCAGGTACAGACTCCCGTGACCGATGCCAGCTTTGTTCACCGACGCGCGGCTAAAGGAATGGAGCATCGGTACCGGATTCGTACAATTAATGCTGCAGGCAACGGAGATTGGAGTCCTCTTATCGTCAATAATACGATGACTGCACGCATGACCAAAGGTAAGCCATTTGATCTTAGCCTGACTGCCAGCGACGTAACGGATTTTACGCGTTATAGCATGACGGTTGCTTATGATCCGAATGTTATGGAAGTCAAGGATCTTTCACGCTTGACGGGCAAGGCAGAATTAGGTCCCGGAAGAATTGAAGGGACAGATATTACGGTTGTTAGCTTCAAACCGGGTAGCATTACGTTTACTAGTGATAAAGCGGTCAACAAGGCCGAGTCCTGGACAGGCGTATTGAACAGCATTCGCTTCAGCGCGAAAGCCGGCGGAGGTTCCTCCATTACGTATAGCGTTTTTGACAAGCAATAATCAGGGAAGTTCATGTGGAACTATTAGGAGGAACTTATGAAGCATTATTCAAAATGGCTAGCGATCTGGCTGAGCGTTGCGCTGATTCTAAACGGGTTGTCCAGCAGTGGTGTAGCCGTCGCTGCATCATCCAATGTACCTGCATCTTCTGCTCGGGACCGAGATAAGGTCGAACTGATTGTAAAATATAAGAAAAATGTAGTGACTACTGACGTTATTACTGATAAGCAAGCCAAGACCAAGGGGAAGGTAGGCAAGCTGAAACGAAAGAAGCATCTCCATGACAACGCAGAGGTTCTGGAGATTGGGGATACCGACAAACTTAGTGCCGTAATCTCCACCTTGCAGAGTGATCCAAATGTTGAATCCGTGCAGCCCAATTACAAGCTATCTATTCTTGCTACTCCGACTGATGAGCGGTTTGAGGACGAATGGGGACTGAAGAACAGCGGACAGACGGTTGGCTTCTCCCAAGGGATAGCTGGTGTGGACATCAAGGCAGTTAGTGCCTGGAGTGTAACTCAAGGTGACCCATCTGTAGTAGTGGGTGTGCTGGATAGCGGCATCGATACGTCACATCCCGATTTGGCTGAACAGATCTATACTAATCCTAAAGAAATTGCCGGTAACGGCGTTGACGATGATGGGAACGGGTATGTGGACGATGTTCAAGGCTGGGATTTCAGCCATGGTGACAACAGTGTCTATGACAGTGCGACAGAGGACAAGCACGGCACGCATGTCGCTGGCATCATTGCCGCTAAAGCGGACAACGTCGGAATTATCGGTGTGGCTCCTCGCGTGAAGATCTTGCCGCTAAAAATCTTCAGCGGTACCACGGGTTATACAAGCGATGCTATAGAGGCCATCGAATACGCCAAACAAATGGGCGTCAAAATCATGAATGTGAGCTTTGGTGGCGCCGATGACAATGAAGCGTTGCGTTCAGCAATGGCTGACAGTGGCATGCTTTTCCTCGCCAGTGCTGGCAACAAAGGTCAGGATCTGTCGGCCAATCCGATATATCCTGCGGCCTTTGACCTGCCCAATGTCATCTCTGTTGCTGCAGTTGACAATAAAGGGGCATTATCTAGCTTCTCTAATTATGGCTCTGAAGTAGGCTTCGCTGCTCCAGGTGAGGGTATCCTCAGCACAGCTCCAGGTGGGGATTATGCATACATGAGCGGTACTTCTATGGCCGCTCCGTATGCAACCGGTGTTGCTGCGTTATTGCAAAGTCGGTTCCCCGACCTCAATGCCAATGGACTTGCTGCACGTATGCAATCCACTGTAACGCCGCTACAGGGTCTTAAAGGTAAGGTCAGCAGCGGTGGTCTGCTTAATGCGCAAGGAGCTTTGGAGGGGACAGTCGAGAGTGAACCTTCCCCAGTGACTACGCCTAAGCCAGGGACGAAAGTACCTTCTAACAACAGTGTTATTGAAACGCAAGCAGTAACCGTCTCCCCTGCTCTGATGGAGGAAATCCATTATGGGGAAGAGGGGGTTAACGTAGCCACGGGTAACTATAGCAAACAAGTGACGGATATGAGCGTTGCATCTCCCGGATTCAGTGTAGGAATTACTCGTTCCTATAACTCGAAGGATACCCGTTCCACAAGTACGATGGGACGTGGCTGGACCTTCGGATTCGAAGGGAGCCTGAAAGACGATACGGCGAACAACCAACTCAAGATAGCCAAGATGCCAGATGGCAAGTCGATGGTTTTTGTTAAGAATGCTGACGGGACCTATACCGCGAACGACTCCAGGAGCACACTCGTCAAGCTTGGAGACAACACACATGTGTTGACGACTAAAGATCAGTATACTTACGGCTTCAATAGCAATGGATACTTGATCTGGATGAAGGATCGGAATCAGAACACCATCACGATTGCTGTGGATACAAGTGGCAAAGTGAATGGATTGACCGACTCTGTGGGCCGTAAATACAGCATCACGTATACGGGCAGCCTGATCACATCGGTTACGGACCCGGCTGGAAGAAAAGTAGGATACGGTTATGATGCGAATAACCGTCTTCAGACGGTTACCGATCCAATGGGAAATGTGATAGCGCGATATGAGTACGATACTTCCGGCTTCTTGAATTCAGTGAAAGATGGCGCCGGTAATGTACTGGAATCCGTTGTTTATAACCATGCATCAGGTAGTGCAACGTTAGATCGGGCAACTCAATATACCGATACCAATGGTAATGCACAGACTTTTACCTATGATACGGGCAACAGTAGAACGACGATCAAGGATTCGTCCGGTCGAGTGTTGGTGAAGTGGTACGACTCGGCCTTCTATGTGATTAAATCCCAGGACCCGGAAGGGAAAACGGCGACGGTTGAATATTATCTCGATGCTAACAATTACAATAAATACGGCGAAGAGAAAAAGATTACTAACCGACACGGGAATGTGACTCTATATGCTCGCGATGCTAGCGGTAATCTGACGGTAACGACCAATCCCGACGGCAGTATATTCACGAATACGTTCGATGACAGGAACAACCTGACCTCGGAGACGGACGAGAATGGGAACAAAACATACTATATTTATGATACCTCCAAGACTAACTTGTTGAAAAAGGTTGAGCCACTTAACGGAACGGATGCCTATTCGGTGACAGCTGACCCGGCGCCTTTTGCGATTACAACCTATACGTATTATGCTAACGGCCAACCGAAGACGATGAAGGACCCTGAAGGGGGCGTCACAAGTTATACCTACGATGGTCAGGGCAATCTCAAGTCTAAGACCGATCCGGACGGTAATACTGCCTCATGGGAATATAACAATATCTCCTGGCAGACAGCGACGATCACGCCGGAAGGCTATCGCACAGATGTGACGTACAACAAGAATGGACAAGTGGTGAAAACGGTCCAAGATCAGGGACAGACGTCCTTTACGAAGTACGATGCCCAAGGCTTCAAGATCCAGGAAGTCTCTCCGAATCAGTACAGCACTTCGGATGACGGGACTTCTGATTCACCACCAAGCTTTGACTATCGTAACAATGCAGTGGGCTACCGCTACACATATGAGCCAAACGGAAATCTGAAAACAAAGACCGATCCGCTTGGAAACATAACCCGCTATACCTATGATTTTTACGGTAACCAAGTATCGGAGACGCTACCGAATCAGAGCATCAATTTGTACCAATACGATATCTTGAACCGCCTGATTAGACAGTCCTTCAAATCTGATCCTGCTTCTGCACCGTTGGTGTTAAAGGAATACGCTTATACAATTTTGTCCAAAGGACAATGGCAGAAGACGGAGACGGAGTATCTGAATGACAGTGAGCGTGCAGTTACAAACTGGACATATGATTATGCCAACCGGGAAGTGGTAGTCAAGTTCCCAGACGGCAACACACGTTCAACGGAGTACAACCTGAGTGGAACAGTGAGTTCCCAGACGGATGCGAGAGGCAACACCGTATACTATCGCTATGACGGGCTTAGCCGTTTAACGGGTACATGGTTACCTCTCGAAGGTAATCAATTCAAGTATCAGGGATTGACGTACGACCGCAATGGCCGGAAGTTGTCCGAAATTACGAGTAAGGAAGCGGTCGGATTGTATCGGATTCCGCTTGGCGATCGGACCATGTGGACTTCCTACACCTATGAGGCGGATGGAAATGTGAAGTCCGTAACCGACAGCTCGGGAGCCAAGACGCTGTACCGATATGATGACGATGGACGTCAGATTCGGGAGGATGTCTACACTAGTAAGGACGAGGCAATCATCACTGAATATGCATATAACGAGTTGAACAAGGTAACGGCTAAACAACTGCATGTTCAAAATAGGGATCTCGTTGGCAAGCCAGTCGACGATGTGAGGGGCACCATTCTGGAGACAAGTTATGAGTATGATGCCGAGGGCAACCTGTTGTCCCTCCGTACACCCGATGGGGAACAGACGGTGTATACTTATGATTTGATGAATCGTCAATTGAGTGAACAGGAACAGAATGTGGACGAGACGGGCAAGCCTGTACTAATGAAATCATCCAAAACATACGATTGGGCGGGAAATGTGCTGTCGACAACTGACCCCCGAGGCACAGTGACAACGTATGAGTATGATGAGCGTAATCGTCTAGTAAAAACGATTGATGGGTTAGGTAACACAACATTAAATGGTTATGACCTGGCTGGGCGGCAGATTTACATTATTTCGCCAAACGCTTACGATCCTGCGAAGCCTCTGGCACAGATGAGCCGCACGGAGTACACATATGACAAAATGGATCGGGTTTTGGTAGTCACAGAGAAGTTCACCGAGCAAAAGTTCGATCCGTCGAATAAAAAAAGAACAAGCCAGTGGACGGAGGCTGTAAGCCGGGCTTACGTCTACGATGAGAACGGTAATGTAATTAAAGAACTGGATGGAGAAGGCTACAAAGCCGGAACAGGTACAAACATTACAGGAAGGGCAGCTTCCGGATACGGTTTGATTCGTACGTATAACGCTGCGAACCTGGTTGTTACTGAACTGGATGCGGTGTCTAAAGATCGAAATCTGAAGTTCACCAAAAAATACAGTTACGATGGAGCCGGTCGCAATATTGCGGAAATCGATGCTGACGGGGTGTACAACGGAACGACCTATGACGATGCCGGTCGTGAGATTGCCATAACGGTCAGTCCATCCTACACTCAGCCGGAAGTCACGGTTAAGACGAATACCTATGACCTGGCTGGACGTCTTGTTGCGGTAACGGACGGAAACGGTAATACGGTTCGAACCGTGTACAATGCCTTTGGAAAAGCCAGATCAACGGTTTCTCCGGGCGATGATACCATTGCCGAGAACAAGGTAATAAATCAATACGACTTACGCGGCGATCTAATTAGAAGTGTTGATTCGACGGGTACTGTAGGTAGCTACACCTATAATAAAGATGGACTTGTACTGAGTCATACCGAGCAGGCTGTAGATGGTAGTGATGCCATTACAACCAAGACGAGTTATGATGCCAATGGCAATCCGCGGTTTGTCACGGACGGCAATGGTGTAACGACCGAGAAGGTCTATGATAAACTGAACCGCCTGAACCAGTCCATCATTACAGTGACAGACGCAGGTGGAAAGGCCAGATTGCAAAAGACAACATTCATTTACGACAAGAATGGCAACAAGACAAGCGAGACGGATTGGCTCGGAAACAAGACGCAGTTCATCTATGATGCGAAGAACCGCCTGGTTGAGACAGTGGATGCTTCTGGAGTATCTACCGAGAAGGTGGAGTACAATGCCAGCGATAAGCAGATTCGATCCTTCG
This sequence comes from Paenibacillus polysaccharolyticus, assembly GCF_023714295.1. Taxonomy (GTDB): domain Bacteria; phylum Bacillota; class Bacilli; order Paenibacillales; family Paenibacillaceae; genus Paenibacillus; species Paenibacillus polysaccharolyticus_A. The sequence continues at coordinate 13,432 of NZ_JAMAUN010000006.1, read as the reverse complement.
ACGGGCTTTGGGGACTGACCGAATATGGTTACGATCGCAACAACCGGCTACTGAGTACGACAGACCCGGAAGGGAACATGGTGTTGCAGTCTTATAACAGCTTTGGCTACATGGACAGCAAGACAGATGGCAATGACCAAGTGACTCGCTACACCTATGACATGTTAGGGCGTCTGATTTCAGTCACGAATGCACTGGGCGAGAAGACCTCGTATACTTACGATTTGGCTGGCAATAAGCTGAGTCAGACGGATCCACGTGATCTGACAACCACCTTCGAGTACAATGTTGCCAATCTGTTGATTCGTAAAATGGACCCTGGTGGCCGTAGCGGGACAGCAGGCAAATATGAGTACAATGAAGGTAAAACAGAGAGTTACACGTATACGCCAAGTGGGCAGATGGCAGCCAAGCAGGACCGTAGCGGTCATGTAACCCGCTATGTTTATGATATTCATGATCGACTGTTGTCCAAGACAGTCACCGGCTCTGATCTGGAGACTGCGGCTAAGGACAACGTTATCCGCTATACGTATGACAGCAACAACAATCCGTTAACGATGACGGATGGTAGCGGCACGACTAGCAGAACGTATGATGAGTTGAACAGGGTTGTGACCAAGTCGGTTCCCGGCTTTGGAAGCTCTACGTTCCTGATGGATCAGACAACGGGGCTGACAGCAGGTTTTGTTGCGGAAGACACGACAGATCCGAAAGGAAACTATACCCGCCGAATCCATGATAAGACAGGGCGTCTTTATCAGGTCATCGGGTCGAAAAACGGAGCGGCTACGACGTATACCTATGATGAAAATGGTAATCGAAAGAGCCTGACCTATCCAAATGGAACCAAAGTGGATTACAGCTATTACAGCAATAATCTGCTACGTACACTGAACAACTATCAGGGAGCGAAGCTGCTCGATACGTATAACTATACTTATGATGCAGCAGGTAACCAAACCTCTAAGACGGAGCTTCTTCAGGGTGTGGACAAAGGTATGACTACGTTTGTCTATGACGCTTTGAACCGTTTGAGTCGTGTAACGGAGCCGAGTTCCAAACGAACGGATTATGAATACGATGCCTCCGGCAACCGTATCAGTGAGAAGGTGACGAGTGGTGGTAGTGTTACACTGACTGCCTACGTCTACAACGAGCAAAATCGTCTCAACACCACGACTGTTGTGGATGTTTCGGGGACAAAGGCAACGACACGTTACTCTTATGATAACAATGGCAATATGATTCACTCTGCCAAGGAGATCATTAAGCAGGTTGATCCACAAAATCCAGTGACCCCGTCCTTTGGCATGTTCATCGATGGACAGCCAGCGGATAATCCGAAAACGGCGCAAATTCAGGCTGGCACTGCACAAATGACGTACGACGGTTGGAATCAGCTGATCTCCACAACCTCTGGAGGTGGACTGTCCACATTCCAGTACAACGGTGACGGGCTACGCGTGAAGAAAACGACAGCTACGGGAGTGATGCAATACCTCTACGAGTATGACAAAGTGGTACTTGAAGCAGATGGAAACGGAGTACAGACAGCGCGTAATTTATATGGATTGAATCTGATCATGCGGACAGTGGGTACAGCAGGAAGCTACACCTATCTGTACAACGGTCATGCAGACGTTACCGCACTGGTCGACAATAATGGTACAGTTCAAGCTTCATACGATTATGATCCATTTGGTAATATCATCTCTAATACTGGAGGGGTTAAGAGTCCGATTGGTTATAGCGGATACCAGTATGACGAAGAGAGTGGACTGTACTATCTTAACGCACGGTATTATGATCCGAAGATTGCACGCTTCCTGACAGAGGACACGTATAGAGGACAGGACAATGATCCACTTTCGCTCAACCTGTACACCTATGTACACAACGATCCAATCATGTACTCAGACCCGACGGGACATTGGAAGCAATCTGACAGCAAGCTGAATGTCCAGGCAAAAGGTAGCATCATTGCGTTGACCTCTGCATACTACAATGCAACAAATAAGTATGAAAAGGCGGCTATTAGCAAAGCAGCCGAAGCTATCCGTAATAATCCTAAGTCGAAGGAAACAGTAGTAACACCGCTTCAATTCAATATCAATACGATAAACAGCATTGTTAATAAAGCGGTATCGCAAAGAGGGTATGTAACGGCAAGTGAATGGAACAAGGCCACAAATATTGCCGGGATAACTACCAAGAGTAACTCAGGACCGTATTTGCCAGCAAAAGAAACGGGGAACCAGACAAAAACGACTACGACGATCGGCATGACCAATATGACTGTTATCTCCTACAACAGTCAAGAAACGAAAAAGTCGGGAGCGAGTTTAGGGTTTTCGTATAACGTAACATCCAATCAATTCAAGTTTGCTATTTCGGCAGGGGCCAAAGAGATTACGCTTGAGAAGACGCTGGTGCTGAACAAACTGATTGATCAAAACAAAGGGAAACTGACCAAAGATATTCTGAAGCGTGCGGGAATACCATACCATGGTGGTCTCGGAAACAATGTAGATAGCTTGCAAGCCGTGTATAATTTCAGTAAGAAAAATATGACCGCGGCTGAAGCAGAACGGATGTATCGGGATGAGGTGATAAATCCCAACTTAGATATGGCTTTCTTCAGCGTGGTGATGATGCCAGGAGGAGGTTCTAGGGTTGGCAACCAGAAAACTGCCTACTCCACCTCACTGACCCAGGCCGAACGTACCGCAGTTCAAAGAAGCTCAGGAGCTAAGGCTGCTGGTTCTGCAAATGGTAAGGGGATAGGACAAGGACTCAAAGTACCGCAAGGACTCACGCAAGCACAATTTGATAAAGTATCATCGATGATCCGGGAAAAAGTAGGACATATAAGTGATGATATAGTTATTCAAGGTAGCAGGGCTAAAGGAACAGCAAAACCTACTTCAGATATCGATATAGCTATTAGAGTTTCGGGAGAGCAATTTGATGAGTTAATACAAAGTTCTTTTAGTAAGGTTAGACCGCCTAATCCAGGGTCTGCTAAGGAAAAAACGATGTTTCATGCTATTGAAACAGGGAAAATTCAATCAGGAGAAGCAAAACTGAGCAAGTTTAGAGAAATACTCCAACAAGAGCTAGGTATGGATGTCGATATTTCAATTATTAAAAAAGGTGGACCTTTCGATAATCCTCCATTTATACGAATCAAATGATCTGAGGTGGTTTCATTGGAAAAGGAGTTTGATTTATTCACCAAAATTTTTGTGGATAGCGATCTTGATAAAGAGATGTTACTAAATACGGTCTCAACCATTTTCATGAGTACCATTAGTGGGTCAAGTATTTTGACAGAGCAGTCTGAAATATTTATTTTTAATAACGGTGATTTTGACGAAGAAAAAAGAGATCAAGGGAATGGTGGCTTTCTATATTACAGGTACTACCTTGAAATTGAACCAACAGAAGATGCAGATGATCATAGTTTTATATTAGAAATATCTAATTTACTGACAAAGTTATGGGATAATGATTTTGAAGCGATAGCTTCTTGCGATTTCGAAGACTTGCTACCGCGAAAAGGAGGTTATAATTTTAAAGATTAGTTCTTTCGTTTGTATAGCCAAAATCGGCTAATACAAGTAGATAATAACAAGTTAACATATTAGTAAGAACATCCACTGACCTTATTTCAATTCGACCTTGATCGGCTTTGCCTTTCAAGGTCTTTTTTATTCAAGGGATTTTTACTGAAAAATTCATAATAATCTACTAACATATTACTGCTTGAACTATCATCTGCCACAGCTAAAATGACATTCGTGAAACGTTTTGCACAGGAGTCGCGTTTATAATAGAGTAGCTGCCACATTTAAGGTTGATTGTTCATCCGAAGCCACGAAATTTCGGAGGCCGATGTCCCCTCTGGTGATACACCGCCATCGCCGCTCACGCGAGATAATACGGTTACGGTCATAGATAGAGCGAAGGCAAGCAGTACGTATATCAAAATGGTTTTTTTCTTCATGGGAAATACCTCTCTTGTTGAATAAGCTAAAGCGTCCGTCAGGGCGTTATGAGAAAAAATGCACAACGTCTGGTATAGTTATAGAATGAGTAAAGAATGTTTAAGCCTGTTTAAGTCTATGGTGTTCCTGTATATCACTATATGAAATGGCAGGCACGCAAACAATGGAACAAATCTGATGAATTTATCAGTACTATATGAGTTGAACTAGTCATTTACACTTTAACGGAGAGGACAGAAAAAACCTGGAAAAGCGGAGCGGTCGCCTTTATCACCGGATTTTCCCTATAGAAAGGGAATCAAATAAATCTGGGGATAACAGCGATAGGAAGGTAGTTCTGTCATCGGAGTGTTTGTGTATATATTTCTAGTTCAACTTATATTCATTGAAAAGATAGAGATCGAGTGACATTAAAGGTGGGGAATAACATGCGAGAGACGGCAAAAATCGTCATTCGTACGCCGGGACAGGAGAGCGATGGTTCATTCGCCTATGTGAGCCAGGGCCGCTCGATTACGGTGGGGCGTTACACAGGTGTCAGTGAACTGGACTTGTCCATCTATAATCAGATGATATCGAAGCGGCATTGCCGCATTCATTATGACACGAAAGAACAGCTCTGGATCGAGGATCTGGATAGCAAAAATGGAACCGAATTGAACGGGCAACGCCTCGTCCCATATGAGAAATATCCGTTTGGTGAAGGGGACAGCCTGACATTGGTCAACGGTTTGATTCACCTTCGGGTGGAAGGTGATCTCGGGGAGACGAGAGAATATCGTATATCGGACTTGCTCGGTGAGGGTGTGCGTCTACAGGATCATCTGCAGACCGTTCAGGTAAACGAGGATGAAATTCCTTTATCCAAGAAGGAATACCAATTATTCAAGCTGCTGTACAGCGAGCTGGACCACTTTGTTACGAGGGAGCAAATTATTGCGCAGGTGTGGCCGGAACGAGGAATGCTGGAGAGTGATCCGGTGGGCATCGACGAGATTAACTCGTTGATTTACCGCACGAATCGCAAGCTGGGCATTCATTTTACGATTAAATCGGTGTACAAAAAAGGGGTATACATGAAATCTCATGTCGGGGAAACGGGTGAATAATTGCATCCCATCCTCTAAACAGTACTGCCAAGTAATAATGATCATGCCTTTGAAAGGAATATAAACATAGGAAAGGGAAGCTTGTGCACGGTCATAGACCTCCAAAGCTTCCCTTTGTTATGATGAGTTCATGATGATTATTCAATTATTTCCATGGCTCATCGCTGTGTTAACGCTTGTCGCCGTTGTATGGATCGTAATCGTAAGCTGGAAAAATGGAATCTCGCCCATGCCGACATCCCGCCCGGTCAGGCAGGTAGTGATACAGGAGGTCAATCGTATAACGGGTTATGCAGATATTATGGAAGTGGGTTCGGGATGGGGAACACTTGGCATGGATGTAGTGAAGCATTGTCCTGGCAAAAGGTTGACTGGCATTGAAAACTCACTCATCCCACTGTGGATTTCTCAATGGCTGATATGGCTGAGTATCTGGCTCCGCCGCGCTGGAGGACAACAGCATTCGTTCAAGGGACGTCTGCGGTTCATTCGTGGCAACATTTACACCTGCTCCTATGCGCATGCCGATGGTGTGATCTGTTATCTGTTTCCGGGTGCGATGACTCGGCTCGTGGACAAGTTCCAACGCGAGCTGCCGACGGGTGCAAAGGTCATTAGCGTCTGTTTTGCACTGCCGGGCAAAGAGCCGCTACGTACCATCACCTGCCGCGATGCGTTGCGAACCAAGGTGTATGTGTACGCTTTTTGAGAGTAGGGAAGGTTGGAATTTTCTATAGCTGTAAAATGGTTCCCTCCTTATCCTTGATTTCGTCTCAGCTAACTTCTAACGATCACCAGAGGCGTTATTTGGCTGGATTTAACCATTCTAAAAATTTAACGATCCCCAGTGACGCTATTTCGGTAGAAAAGCTATATTTTGGCCGTTTTTTGGCCTGTTTCCTGGAAATAAGCTCTGTGGTGACCGTTAGAATCCGAAAAGGACGTTTTACTGCAAAATAAGCTCTGTGGCGATCGTTAGAAAACCTTTAGAATATATATCGATATTTGCGTTAGGCAGACAGGTTCCTGTTAGATGACTTATTTTCCTCTGGGGAAAAACAAGCAAAGTCATGCTCCAATTTCACTTTGATTGTGAAATCAGAGCATGACTTTTAATTTACTTGGGTCAGGCAGTGGCAACTGCCCTCTATTCAATCAGCTTATTAAATTTAGTTACTTTGCCGAATCCGTAGTTCCTGTAGTTCCAGTTGTGCTTGTCGTACCCGTTGTGTCCGTAGATGTACCGGATTGCGAACGATTTCTCCCACCGCCGAATCCGCCTTGTCCACCTCCACCGAAACCACCCATGCCGGAGCGTGCTGTCGTTACGCCTGATTCGTTTACCCAGGTCACATTACTTGTGGATTGGAAAGCAACGATTTGAGTTCCACCGCTATAGGTACCGCCAGTGTAGAGACCGTTCACCGCTTTGCCTGTCGATGTTCCGCCAGAGAAAATGACGTATGATCCATCTTTTGCGAGATCCGGTGAGCTAACGACTACGTTTTGGTAGTCTTTTGCTGGTGCAAACGTCAGGATATTGTTGCCTTTGCTGTCCTGAACATGAACGAGTGTTCCAGCTTTTTGTGTCTCAGGGAAGGTCATCACAATTGTATTTTGCGTTGACGCATCGGAAGTGCCTTGCGCCATACCAGAGCTTCCCGCAGCCACCAGATATCCGCCACTGATTACAAATGTGCCGTCATAATCCAGTGCCCCGTTACCGTTATTCGTTGGGCCATTCACGATAACCGTTCCGCCCGTCATTGTAATGGAACCATTGGCATCCAGCCCATCACCGCCTGCATTTACGGTGAGGGAGCCACCGTTGATGTGAAGTTCGTTATTGCCTGATGATTCGCCCGGCATGCCGCCAGGGCCGCGGTTTTGCTGATTAGCATCTGTTGCTTTGGCATTTGTACCGGTTGTCGAAGTGGCAGCTGTTGTTCCCGTGGTTGCTTTGCTTGCATCTGTAGCAGAAATACCGTCACTTGCGGCTTTATCCGTTGTGCCAGCTGCTTGGTCACTCGTTGCCAGGTCACCAGCTGCATTTACACCATCATCTGAAGCCGTTACATCAACATCCCCGTCATTCAAGGTGATGATTGCACCTTCAAGTCCTTCATAACTTTTGGTGATTTTGACCGTTCCACCGTTAATCGTCAGTGCCTGGTCCGCATGAATGCCGTCATCTCCGGATTGAATGGTGAAGGTCCCGTCATTTACAGTGACATTGCTGTTGCTGTGAAGGGAATCATCCATTGAATCAATTGTGTATGTTCCACCATTCACGGTGAGGTCTGCGCCAGCTTTAAGTGCTTTAGCACTTGTTGATTCCTCCTCTGTTGTAGTCGTAGCGTTGTCTGCATCAGCATTGGAATCGGCTTTTGCTGCAGCAGCGCTGGAAGAAGTAGGTGCAGCAGAATTGGTTGAAGTGGCTGATGTCCCGCTACTGCTGGTTGTAGCTTTGGTTCCGACATTCGCTGTGGTGTTATTGCCTGTCTGTGTGCCTGTGTTTGAACTGCTGCTACCCGGCATCGCCGGCATATCGGCAGGTGGTTCACCATCCGGTGGTGTGCCCATATCGGTTGGAGGCGTGCCACCATTCATAGCACCATCACCACCAAACCCGCCTCGCCCTCCGCCAAAGCCCATGCCTCCGCCGGGGCCTTCTTCGACCTTGGCAGGTGCATTCGCACTGCCGCCAGCCGTCACGATGTTATACGTACCGCCATCGGTGACAAGTGCGGTTTCCGCCTGAATGCCGTCGCTGCCGCTCTGAATGTTAAAGGTACCGTCTGCAATCGCGACAAACCCTTTGCTGGTATCGGTGTCATTGGTCGATTTAATGCCGTCACCTGTTGCATCAACAGTAATGGTACCCGCCTGAATGGCAACCATGTCTTTGCCTTTGATGCCGTCGTCGGCTGCCTTGACGTTAATGGAGCCGCTGATGATTTTCAGATCATCTTTGCTTGTAATCCCTTCATTATAGTTGCCTGTGACGGTCAACTGACCTGCACCGTTAAACGTAAGATCGGCTTTGCTAAAGATGGCCGCATCCGGCTCATCGGTGCTGCTGTCTGCATATACGTATGTTTTACCATCGGAAACGGCGTTTTTGGTTCCTTTTTCAAGCGTAATCACCGCTTTGCCTGCCTTTTGAATGTAGATTCCTGCACTGTCATTATCATGAATGGTTGCGCCGTTCAACACGAGATGTACCACACCTTTATCGGCAACATTGACCACGATCTGGCCGTCGGTTAGCTCACCGCTCAGCACATAAGTGCCTGCTTCCGAGATGGTAACTGAACCGCTCGCTGCCTTTGCACCCGAACCTGTAATTGTTGCTGACGTACTGTTCAGCTTGATCATGGTTGAATCCGCTTCAGTCCAGCTGACATTCGTATCATCGGCATCCAGGGAGACCAGATCGGCATACTTCACGGACGTAGACTCGCTGACGGATACGATTTTGGTTGTTCCTGTTGTGGAGACGGCTGCATTGGCTGTGTTGCTTGTCGTTGCCGGAGTACTGCATGCCGCGAGCAAGCTGGTAATCATGGCGATGGACCACAGTTTGCTGCCTGTAATGATGTTTTTACGTTTCTGAGTATTTTTCTTCATATATATCGTTCCTCTCCAAATCATAATGGTGGGTAATCGAACAAGCGAGCGAACTATTCTTCCAAATTTTAATATTCTGTCGTTGGACTCATCGTTAACGAGATATCCAGATTGCCGTTCCGGGTACGGATGGCATCGAGAAATTGCTTCTGATTCACGCTTTCGTGAATCGTGACGTTATAGACCAGTTCGTACAGGCTACCGAGTTCGGTCGTTCTGATTTTTTTCAGATCAAATGGGATATTAAAAGTATGGAATACTTCGTTCAGAGCCTCTTCATAACTCAAATTCTCGGGAATGGTAACCTTGAGCGTCTTCTGTTGACTCTTTTTCCCGCCAAAGTTAAATCGGTTCAGTACAAACATCAGCACACACAGGATAACGGTGAACAGAACAGCGTAACCAAAAGCCCCTACACCACAAGCCAGACCGGATGCCATCGTGAACAAAACGTAAGCAATGTCTTTCGGATCACCAGGAGCGCTGCGGAAACGAATGATGGAGAAGGCTCCCGCCAAGCTGAAGGCCCGGGCGATATTGCTACCGATCAGCAGAATGATAATGGCAACGATCACGGGAAGCACAACCATAGTCAGCGTAAAACTCTGTGAATAGGTGGCCTGATTGGTTTTCATATAGGTAAGGCTGATGATAAGTCCCAGAATAATGGCAAGTCCAATCGTGATAACAGCACTGCTGAAACTCAAGGTTGAATCTTCTAGGGCGGAACTGAAAAGGGCATCAAGCATAGAGTACACGCTCTCTTTCTCTAATTAATTCTTCTTGTGGAGTAGCCGGGGCCGCATCGTTAGGATTGAAATCAGTACCCGGGATAAGCTCTCGTTCGTTCTGATAATTCAGATTGGTGGTTCTCACCAGATGTCTGTATTCATTGCCGTATTTGGAAAATCCGGTCCGGTACAAGCCGTGCTCCGACAGTAGTTGGGATAGCCACATCGGAACGGTTTTCTCGGCTTTGACTTCCATCAGCCAGCGCCCGTCTTTCACGAGCGGTTCGCCGTAATCTCCTTGTTCCAGCTTCAGATCATATCTACGGCTGCGGATGTTGGTGTCAAACGTAATGCGAAGGTCGCGGCTGTTCTTGTCAAACAACGCCTTGCGTTCGTAGGCCAGATACACTTTAGGTTCAAGATCGTAGAGCCGGAGGAAATATTTGATCTCTTCCAGCACCTGCGGGTTCATGTAGTCGGCCAGCTCTGGCGCTTGTCCCGAGCGGACAAAATCGTAAGCTTCATCCAGCTTCAGCGCTGTTCTGCGTTTGTTGACGAGGCCGAACACTTTCTTTTTGATCTCCAGATATACTTTCGCATTCTCTTCAGGTACACCATAAGCTCGCAAACGCAGCTTTTCCTTGTATTTCGGTTTGGACAAACTCGCTCGAATCAGTGAATCCTGCGGTGTATCGAAGTACAGATTACTGATGGAGTAAAACTCATGTTTTTTGTTGTAGGCGTCCAGTTCCATGTAGTGGAGCAGATCGTTGTAGAAATGCTGGTATTGCTCATCGGTCAGCAGGTACTTGCTCTCATATCGGTTGAATACTTCAATCGCCACGACGGTTCAGTCCTTTCGGGTATGGATAAGTTGGTGTATGTTTTGATTATGTTGGATGTGTGGTGTGTTGCTGTCATGTCTGTATCTTAGCGAAGCAACCTTGAATGAATCTTAAATCGTTTTACATTGCGTTAACATTTCTTTTGCTTCATCTATACCGTGTCGGTGTTCCAATTATTAAGGTTGATTCAAGGTTTAATTGATAGAATAAGAACATACAAACCATCGTGAGCAGAGGATGAATAGAGGATGAGAATTTTAATTGCGGAAGATGAGGTTCATTTGGCAGAGGCCGTATCTCAGATTTTGAAAAAAAATAATTACTCCGTGGACATGGTCCACGACGGCAGGTCAGGACTGGATTATGCACAGAGCGGCATCTACGACCTGTTACTGCTGGACATTATGATGCCGGAGATGGACGGCATAACGGTGCTTAAAACGCTCCGCAGTGAAGGAAACCATACTCCGGTTATTTTACTCACAGCCAAAGGAGAACTATCGGACAAAGTATCTGGCCTCGATTACGGTGCCGATGACTATATTGCGAAGCCTTTTGCCACGGAAGAATTGCTTGCCCGGATTCGGGCGGCCTTAAGACGTAAAGGAGAAGTGATCCCCGAGGATGGGGTGAAGTTTGGTGATATCGAACTGAATACCACTCAGTTGAAGCTGAGTGCACAGGGTAAAGAGATCAAATTAAATCTAAAGGAGAACGAGCTGCTGGAGCTGCTGATTACCCGCAAACAGGCGATCACCTCCAAAGAGCAGATCATTGAGAAGTTATGGGGATTCGACTCGGATGTGGAATATAACAACGTGGAGGTTTACATCTCTTTTTTACGCAAAAAACTAACCTTCCTGAATTCGGCTGTCCGCATTAATACGATTCGGGGCGTGGGGTATGTACTTGAGGTGATGAGCTAATGTTCAAGAAACTCCGTAATCGGTTCCTGATTGTCAATCTGGTGTCGATCTCGATTATGATGCTGGTGGCTTTTGTAACGATCTACACCATTACGTACCAGAATGTGCAACGCGAGACGAATATGGAGCTGTATAAGGTATCTGATTTCTACCATAGCCCGTTTGGTTTGGGTGCTCAGCAGTCACGAGGTGAAGGGCAAAACGGGGGAGCAGGAGTAGGGACAGGAACGGGAACGAATTCCGGATCGGCAACTGTACCCTCTTCTCCGAGTAGGGGTGGGGGCAATAACAGTAATGGCATGAGCGGTGGGAACTTCGGTGGGTATCGAGGACCGGGTGGAGATTTCGGCGCACCTCCTGCCCGGTCGGTTTCTTTTATGATTCAGACCGATAAGCAGTGGAAGATTACCGATACCCATTCGCGGTTTGATATGGAGGACTCGTTTTACACACAGGCTCTGCAAAAAGTAGATCAGGAGAAAACCGGTCAAGGTGACAGTAGTCGGTGGACTGGACAATTTGCACTGGACGGCACGGACTGGGCCTATGTGGTTGATCCAAGCGGGGACGGGCACATGATCGTATTCATGGATGTGACTGCGCAACAGGGTATCCTGACCAATCTGATCTACACTTTTACCGTGGTTGGACTGATTATGTTGATCGTCATCTACTTCCTGAGCCGTTATTTTGCCAACCGCTCCATTGCGCCTGTGCGTGAAGCGTTTGAGAAACAGAAGCAGTTTATCGCCGACGCCTCCCATGAATTGAAAACACCTCTGGCAATCATCAATACGAACACGGATGTCTTGCTGGCGAATCAGGAGGAGACCATTGAAAGCCAGGCCAAATGGCTTCACTATATCAAATCGGAGACCGAGCGAATGTCTGGACTAACGAATGATCTGTTGTATCTGACTCAGATGGAGGACTCACGTTCCACCCTCATCCATACCAGGTTTAATATGAGTGAAGCGGTGGAAAGTATTATTTTACCGATGGAAGCTGTGATTTTTGAAAAAGATATTACCCTGGATTACAGCATCGATCCTGATCAGATGGTTCACGGAAACCCGGAGCAGATCAAACAGGTTATTCTGATCTTGCTCGATAACGCCGTGAAATATTCCGGACCCAAAGGAGCCGTGAACATTACACTCCAGAAACAGAACCATGATGTCATGCTGACCATATCCAATACGGGGGAGGGGATTGCGCCAGAGCATCTGGATCGGATTTTTGACCGTTTCTATCGCACGGATGCATCCCGAGCACGCAAACACGGAGGACATGGTCTGGGTCTGGCCATTGCAAAGTCTATTGTGGAGCAACATAGGGGAGAGATTTACGCCAAAAGTGTAGTGGGCGAGGGGGCTACATTTTATGTGCGGTTATCGTAGGTGCGGATGCTAAGGTGGCAACTGGCGAAAATGAGCACATTGTCATAAAGGCCGCCACAAAAGGCCGGGCATAAGTTCTGCCCGTAATGGGATAACCTATGCTACAATGACAGCAAGAAGGATAACCAAGGAGATGAACATACGTGGCAGACAACAACGCAATTAATGAGCAGGAAATGATGCAATATATCGCGGACAAAACAAAGGCCAGTAAAGCAAATATCGAACTTGTATTGAAGCATGAGCAAGCTTACATCAACAAGGCACATGAGAATGCGAAAGGTAAAGACGTCGATATTGACGGCGACGATCTGTCTGACTACATTCTAAGCCGCAAAGATGTGAAGCTTGACGAGCTGACTGTCGAAAGTATTTTGGATGCGGAAATGGATTATTTGATGGACAAAGGTCACGCGGGATACGTGAATTAGATAAGTTTTGGGTTAGGGAACGAACGTTTTGGGTTAAGGACGAACGATGGAGTAAACTAGAAATAATAGGTCTTTAACCGTGCTCCAAAGTTCTAACGATCACCAGCGACGCTATTTCGGTGTTTTTCGGATCTTTTTAAATCTAACGATCAGGAGAGACGTTATTTTCGGAGTAGAGGGTCATTTTTGATGAAAATAGAGTGTTTTTACTAAAATAAGATTCCTGGTGGACCTATGTCAAGAAAGTAGACACTTACGCGACGGATTTGTCCGTAAACTTCTTCGCAAAACGAGCAGGGGAAAGATAACCTAGCGCACCATGCATTCGCTTGCGGTTGTAATAGAACTCA
>NZ_JAMAUN010000069.1:0-259 GCF_023714295.1 Paenibacillus polysaccharolyticus | reverse complement strand
CTTCAGGAAGCATGCTTCCGAAGCGAGCTTTACTTCGTAAAGCTTTCAACTCACTCGTTGCTCAGTTTTGAGAGCTCAAACTCTCAAACCAACTCGTTTATTCGACCGACACATCCGTGAACGGCCCGAACCAAACGATTTGTTCTTTGAAAACTAGATATCGAAACGAAACAAACGCGAATTAGAACATTCCTTTTTAGCTGAACTTGTGTATAACAAGTTTCAATAAATTGGTACTTAATTGCTTTTGCGATGGTAT
>NZ_JAMAUN010000068.1:0-259 GCF_023714295.1 Paenibacillus polysaccharolyticus | reverse complement strand
AGATTTCCCAGTATGTAAGACCCCTTGAAGACGACGAGGTAGATAGGCTGGGGGTGGAAGTGCAGTAATGCATGGAGCTGACCAGTACTAATCGGTCGAGGGCTTATCCAATAGCAAGTTTTGATCGTGTGAGTTTCGTTTCGAATCTAGTTTTCAGAGAACAACAACTCTGAATATGCGCTGAACCATTCATCCACACCGCTGTGATGGACCGAATGGAACGCGAATGCATTTGTTTCACAAATGCTCGTTTGGTGGC
>NZ_JAMAUN010000067.1:0-274 GCF_023714295.1 Paenibacillus polysaccharolyticus | reverse complement strand
CGGGTGCAACCGGTATTGCTGGAGTAACCGGAGCCACAGGAGTAACAGGATTGACGGGTGAAACCGGTGTGACTGGGGCCACGGGCACAGCCGGGGTCACTGGAGCCACCGGTGCAAGCATTACGGGAGCGACGGGAGCTACCGGCGTAGGGTTCAGCGGTATCGTGGCATTTGACCCAGCAGTAGCTCCGACGTATCCAGCCGGTCAAGTGGTGACGTTCAACGGTAGCACGTATGTCACCAATGTAGCCTCGCCAACAGGCACGCCGGGCAC
>NZ_JAMAUN010000066.1:0-277 GCF_023714295.1 Paenibacillus polysaccharolyticus | reverse complement strand
GAACAAGTTTGATCTTTGAAAACTGAACAACGAGTGAGTAACGATCTTGCTTGCAAGATCGACGCTGGAAAAATCGGTACAAGTCTTCGAACTGTATGATTTTGAAAGCAACAATGAGATTTAATCTCGTCAGATTCAAAATGAGCTTATGCTCTTTTCAATACCCCGATGAGTTACACCGCGTTTAACGACGCTGCGAAATTCATCTTTATTGGAGAGTTTGATCCTGGCTCAGGACGAACGCTGGCGGCATGCCTAATACATGCAAGTCGAGCGG
>NZ_JAMAUN010000065.1:0-280 GCF_023714295.1 Paenibacillus polysaccharolyticus | reverse complement strand
GGATGCCTAGGCGCTAGGAGCCGATGAAGGACGTGGCGAACAACGAAACTGCCTCGGGGAGCTGTAAGCAAGCTTTGATCCGGGGATGTCCGAATGGGGAAACCCAGCTGGGGTAATATCCAGTTACACCTAACTGAATACATAGGTTAGTGTGAGGCATACCAGGGGAACTGAAACATCTAAGTACCCTGAGGAAGAGAAAACAATAGTGATTCCGTCAGTAGCGGCGAGCGAACGCGGAGAAGCCCAAACCAGAGAGCTTGCTCTTTGGGGTTGTGGG
>NZ_JAMAUN010000064.1:0-295 GCF_023714295.1 Paenibacillus polysaccharolyticus | reverse complement strand
CCGGCTGTGCCCGTGGCCCCAGTCACACCGGTTTCACCCGTCAATCCTGTTACTCCTGTGGCTCCGGTTACTCCAGCAATACCGGTTGCACCCGTTACTCCTGTTTCCCCAGTGACACCAGATATTCCTGTCGCCCCTGCACTTGCTAATAACGTATAGTCTGGAGAGGTGCCCGGCGTGCCCGTTGGCGAGGCTACATTGGTGACATACGTGCTACCGTTGAACGTCACCACTTGACCGGCTGGATACGTCGGAGCTACTGCTGGGTCAAATGCCACGATACCGCTGAACCCTA
>NZ_JAMAUN010000063.1:0-300 GCF_023714295.1 Paenibacillus polysaccharolyticus | reverse complement strand
AGCGCCTGCCTTGCAAGCAGGAGGTCAGCGGTTCGATCCCGCTTGGCTCCACCAACAAGATTTACAAGCTTGTTCTTTGAAAACTAGATATCGAAACGAAACAAACGCGAATTAGAACATTCCTTTAGGGATGAATGCTTGCTCGGTTCAAGTAACCGAACAACAATCATCCTAGCTGATCTTGTGTAAACAAGTGAAGTGTTTTATAAGGTAGATTGCTGGAGCGAGTGATCGAAATGGAACGACTTTTGGCTTTGCGCAAGCAAACCAAGGGAAGTGACAGCTCGAACACGAGCGCAA
>NZ_JAMAUN010000061.1:0-335 GCF_023714295.1 Paenibacillus polysaccharolyticus | reverse complement strand
TTCTTGAACCCGTAATGGGTTACGCTTGGCGGCGTTCTACTCTCCCAGGACCCTGCGGTCCAAGTACCATCGACGCTGAAGGGCTTAACGGTCGTGTTCGGGATGGGAACGTGTGGAACCCCTTCGCTATCGCCACCAAACGTTTGAGAGTTTGAGCTCTCAAAACTGAGCAACGAGTGAGTAACTAGCCGACCTGGCTAGATTTAAAATTTGAATGTCTTCGTTGCAGAAGACGATTCTCCATAGAAAGGAGGTGATCCAGCCGCACCTTCCGATACGGCTACCTTGTTACGACTTCACCCCAATCATCTATCCCACCTTCGGCGGCTGGCTCC
>NZ_JAMAUN010000060.1:0-335 GCF_023714295.1 Paenibacillus polysaccharolyticus | reverse complement strand
TTCTTGAACCCGTAATGGGTTACGCTTGGCGGCGTTCTACTCTCCCAGGACCCTGCGGTCCAAGTACCATCGACGCTGAAGGGCTTAACGGTCGTGTTCGGGATGGGAACGTGTGGAACCCCTTCGCCATCGCCACCAAACGTTTGAGAGTTTGAGCTCTCAAAACTGAGCAACGAGTGAGTAACTAGCCGACCTGGCTAGATTTTAGATTTGAATGTCTTCGTTGCAGAAGACGATTCTCCATAGAAAGGAGGTGATCCAGCCGCACCTTCCGATACGGCTACCTTGTTACGACTTCACCCCAATCATCTATCCCACCTTCGGCGGCTGGCTCC
>NZ_JAMAUN010000005.1:0-338687 GCF_023714295.1 Paenibacillus polysaccharolyticus | reverse complement strand
ACTGGGGCACTCTACTGGGGCACTCTACTGGGGCACTCTACTGGGGCACTCTACTGGGGCACTCTACTGGGGCACTCTACTGGGGCACTCTACTGGGGCACTCTACTGGGGCACTCTACTGGGGCACAAAAAAACGGTATGCGAGTAGTCGCATACCGTTTTTTATTAAACATCGGCCTTACTTACCAACTTTAAACTCACCCTATTTCAGGTTGAGCCTACTTAAACGCTCGTGTTACTCCAACCTTATCTCACCAATATCTTACGATCTCGAAGCGCTACAGTGGTTTCTATGGCCTCTCAAAGCCACCGCAAGCCTCTTATTGCACCTTTAAACGAATCACGTTCCAGGATGCTTTCGCCAGACTCGCGGTGATGAGCGTATCGGATACTACTGCTCCTCCGCGATTATGTGGAACAACATTGTTAGGCTGTGCAGCGGTATTGACTGCTTTGAGGTCATCTGCTTCCAGAACGATGTGCTCGATCAGGCTGCATTTGCCGAAACTGCGCAGATCCACTTCAAGCGGCAGAGACTCTTGCAAGTGACGATTCACTGCGAATACGGTTACTTCTTCCTGCTCCTCGTTATGCACCGCGATCCCTTCCAGATAAGGAACATCCGTAATTTGTTTCGTATCGTATTTCGGTGACTGAATCAAAGGTACAAGTGCCGTACCACGGCCATATACAGATGCATGCATGAATGGATAGAAGATCGTCTGTCTCCAAGATGCTCCGCCCGTTTCCGTCATAATCGGAGCAATGACGTTGACAAGTTGCGCCAGACAAGCCATTTTGACCCGATCCGCATGTTTGAGCATACTAATCAACATACAACCCACCAAGAGTGCATCTTCATGATTATAAATATCCTCCAGCTGCGGGGGAGCAATCTGCCATGCGTCCATTTTGGAGTCATTCTCATGGGAGTGATACCAGACATTCCACTCATCAAAGGACAGATACATCGTCTTTTTGCTACGTTTCTTCGCTTTGATATAATCACATGTCGCTTTCACCGTATCGATGAAACGATCCATCTCCAACGAGCGTGCCAGGAAGGTTGGCGTATCATTATCCGGATTACCGTAATACTGGTGCAGAGACAGATACTCCACATGATCATACGTATGATCCAGGACCGTTGCTTCCCAGTCCGGGAATGATGGCATGCCCAGGTTCGAGCTTCCGCACGCGACGAGTTCAATCGTTGGATCCGTCCATTTCATGACTTTGGCTGCCTCCACGGCTGTACGTCCATATTCTTCCGCGGTCTTATGCCCAATCTGCCAAGGGCCATCCATTTCGTTGCCCAGACACCATGTCTTGATACCATGTGGCTGCTTATATCCATGTTTAATCCGAAGGTCGCTGTAATACGAACCTTCCGGATGGTTGCTGTATTCCACGATATTACGGGCAGCATCCGCACCGCGTGTTCCCAGGTTAACCGCCATCATCACTTCGGAGTTAGCCTGTTTAGCCCAATCCACAAATTCGTTAAAACCAAATTCATTGGTTTCAATCGTTCTCCATGCCAGATCCAGCCTGCGCTTCCGCTCAGATACAGGCCCAACACTATCCTCCCAATTGTAACCGGATACAAAATTACCACCTGGATAACGTACAATCGGCACATGAAGCTCCTTCACCATTTCCAGTACATCTGTACGGAACCCCTGCTCATTGGCTGAAGCATGCCCTGGCTCATAAATTCCGCCATATACAGCACGTCCCAGATGCTCAATGAATGAGCCATACAAACGTTTATCCACTTCACCAATTGTAAAATCTTTATCCACCGTCATTTTCGCTTTTTCCATGAATGATCTCATCTCCCTAAGATTAATATAAAAATTAATTGATATTCTATGGATCAACGTTCATATTTATATTAAAATCGATAACAACACATATTTCAACCCGAAATTCGAAAAATATTATTCTTTTCATTGAATTTATGTTTAACTTAATTCTATAAACGAAATTGGAGGAACATCTGTGATCAGAGCAAATACCGATGCCGAATGGCTCCCTTTATATGAAGCACTTGCCAGTGAAGTTCGGCTACAGATTATCCGCCTTGTGGCTGAGACACCAATGAATGTGAAAGATATAGCGGCATCCCTCGGACTGAGTAGCGCAATTGTTACCATGCATGTCCGCAAACTTCAAGATGTCGGCATTATTCAGTCCAAAATGGTACGCAAGGATGGCGGCACACATAAAATGAACAGCCTGGCTGTCGATTGGATTGGCATCTCCATGCCTCAAGAAACCGGAACATCCCGCAAGTTTCACGAGGTTTCCATCCCTGTCGGGCACTACACGCATTTTGACGTATATCCTACCTGCGGTTTAGCGACATCTGACCATGTCATTGGACAATATGATGATCCTCGTTATTTTTTGGACCCGGACCGGATGCATGCTCATATCTTGTGGATGGGGCGCGGATTTGTCGAGTATAAAATTCCAAACTACGTGTTAACCGGGCAGCAGATTGACGCCATTGAGCTGTCACTGGAGATCGGATCAGAAGCCCCTTCCGTTAATCCAAACTGGCCTTCAGATATTACGTTCACATTGAACGGCATTCGTTTAGGGGAATGGACCAGCCCCGGTGACTCCGGCAATGGACGCGGCATATTCACGCCTGACTGGTGGAGTGATATCGTTAATCAGTATGGCATGCTTAAAGTGTTACGCATAACCCATGAAGGCACGTTCATCGATGGACAGCATCTGTCGAGTATCACACTCGCTGACATTCCAGTGGAACGCAATCAGTGGACGCTACGTCTCTCTGTAGAGGAAGATGCTCGGCATGTAGGCGGGATGACCCTGTATGGTGAAGGATTTGGTAACTACAATCAAGACATTTTGTTCCGATTGTTCTATCACGATGGAATAGCACCTTTGTAAACTAAAGCACAAAAAAACACCTTTCATTTGTCAAAATAACGGTCAAATGAAAGGTATTTTAATTTTATGTCACTGTCCTACAACGCACTGCCTCCGAACAGGAAGCGGGATTCCCAGTGCTTGCCGGCAATATCACTTACTGTCACACCGCCGCCAGCGTTGGAGTATGTATGCAATATTTTACCATTCCCCAAATAAATACCCGTATGTGTAATCGTCGCCCGAGATTTGTTCACGCCACTGTAGGCTGATGCAGAAGTGCCTTTGTAAGACATAAAGTACATGAGATCACCACGTTTCAGGTTCTTCCAATTCGTTGTGACCGTACCTTTCTTCTTCACATAATCTCCTTGTTGGCGTGAGTCTGCCGGAAGTGTAATGCCAAGTCCGTCAATAAAAGCTCGCCTTACAAAGCTGGAACAGTCAAACGTTGCCGTACTGTCGCGATCCGATGCATATTTATAGGGTGTCCCCATGTATTTCATTCCGGCCGCAATAACCTTCTCTACTGCAACACTTCCCTGACTTGTTGAGCCCTGACTAGAACCCGAGCCACTTGAACCGCTAGTCGTGCCCGTATTGCCTGTTGTTGATCCACCGCTTATCGCTTGTGTGTATTTGGATGAAGACGAGATATAACCTGTCCGATTAGAAGCATCTTTGATTTTATACCAATCCGATCCGGATTGCTCAAGCACAGTTAATGTTTCTCCTTTGGAAACCATACGAATGACTTTACCAGATGACGCTGGTGAGGTTCGAAGGTTTACACCCCAGATGACTTCTACTTTCGATTGATCTGCCGCTGCTGCGGATACCTGTCCTGTGAGCGCTGCCGTTGTTAGACTTCCCATCAGCATTGCTGCTGTTACACTTGCCGTAACAATGGTATTCTTCCAGTTCATGATGTCGTGTCCCTCCGGATATTACAAAATTTTAACCAAGAAGCCATCTTCCCGGCTCGCCTTATTGTAAACGGGCATTCTCTAACGTTCATCAGCCCAAAGTCCTGCAAGGGTTTAGACAAGTGTGAGCACTAAGGATCAGGGAAAACGTTCTTCGACTGGAAAAATAGAGCATACCCTACACGGAATGAACGGTTAATTTTTTGTAACTAATTGATACACCTTAGATTTCCACGTTTTGGTCAGGCAGACCTTTGCTGCACGCGCATGCAACCTATGCACTAGATTTTAATATTTCTCCTCATCTAACTGGAAAACATTACTACGTTTCATTTCGCTTCAATCTGGAATCCCTCTTTCACAAATGAAAATAAATGGATTTAAATCGTTGAACACGAGAAAAAACCGGGGATTTCTCCCCGGCCTTTCATCGGAAGTATACTCACCAGCAGATTGGAATAAAAGATCAGACTTTCCGTTCCCGGCCCCAATTCCTGAAACTAACCCTTTCCCTTCATTCCATGCTCCGCTTGCTGATTCAATTATGGCTCCATTCCCCATACCTTCACGCCATCCTGGTATGCTGTTACTTTTGTCCATGCACCAAATGCGGTTTGTGTAGCGTCGAAGGAGTAATCATTCGATTGATCAAAATTCGTCCAGTTGTTTTTGGACGAGCGTGTTTGAATGATTCCTGTCTCAGCCCCAGCAGCCAAACTACCTGCCCCAGCAGTGAAGCTGATCTCCAGATACGTATCTGCGGTTCCTTTTGCCGGCTCCACAGCTACGAATTTGCCCTGCACGTTGGCACTGCCAACCTGTGCATAGTCACACCAGAAGCTCAGATCAGCGGCACTATCTTTCGTAAAGTAATAACGAAGTTTCACTTTACTCAAATCAATGGCCGTCGTACCTGTATTCTTCACATTGAATTGTGGTGTAAGTGAGTTGCCTGAAGCCCCCGAGCCTCCATTGCGATACTGCACTTCAAGTGTTCCTGTTGAAATCGGAGCAGCCATTGGTGTCAACACAATCACATTCGAGTTCGTCTGTCCATCGGCATTGATGGCAACCACTCTGTAGTTGTAAGCCGTACCATTCACTGCTGTTGCATCGGTATACGTCAGTGCCGTCAGCCCTGTCGCAAGATTGGTATACGCACCTGTACCTATCGAACGCTGCACGTTATAGGTTGCCGCTCCGGTTGAAGCCGTCCAGTTCAGCACAGCTTTTGCATCCCCTGCTGTTCCACTCAGGGTAAAGGCTCCTGGTATAGCTACTCCGGCCTGCGGAGTTGCTGTAACCTGCGCAGATGGCGCGGACTCACCAGCACTATTTACAGCGGTAATGACATAATAGTATGCTTTTCCATTCGTCAGTCCGGTGTCTGTAAACGTAGAACCGCTAACGCCAGTTGCTACAGAAGTATACGGGCCACCGTTCACTTCGGCACGTTTTACGGTATAGGAAGTTGCTCTCGCCGCAGCATTCCAGTTCAAGACCACTTGTTTGTCACCGCCTGCAGCAGTTACACCTGCAGGAGCGGCAGGTGCTTCCACGCCTGGTGTTTCGCTGTCACCAAGGAGACGGTCGAACTCTCCATAAGCGGTAGCCATATCAACCTGTGACCAGAAACGGTGATACGTAAAGGTCGGTGCACCATTTTCCCACTGCTTCGTGGTCGGGTTGTAAGATGTTTTGTACTTGTTCTCCAGATAAGCCCAAGCCGGATCTTGCTTGATCGCAGGACGCAGATCGGAGTATCCGATGTACACGCCATTTCCGCCTTTTGCCGGATCGGAAGGTACACCTGCTGTGCCTGGGATGGTATTACCTTGACCGAACGTACCCGTCCAGTTCGCCGGGAGATAGATCTCTTTCGCGAAGTAACGGAAGTAATCTTTACGCTCTTCCTCTGTAACGATACCTACTCCGTCATTGTAATCCCAAGCTGTATCGAGCAACGTCTGAGCCAAGTCTTTGGCTTCCTGACCTTTCACACTGAGCGTACCGTTCTCTGCCTCCGTTCCAGCTGCGAAGAACGTCAATGCTTTGATATAACTTCCCAGTACCCCTGTATCCTGTACTGGATCTTTAGTAATGGCATGGAAGTTTGGATTATTCGTATAGGTGCTGAATCCATTCCATTTATCCGGCTGTCCTTGCCATTCCTGACCACCTGGAATCCAGAACTCGCCTGGAGCCGGAGTTGTTGCTACCTGAACATTTTTTCCACCGAGAATACGCTGTCCTGCAGCATTCAAATAGTAGCCTTGAGCATCCGTTACAGGGCGCTCACCAGCAAACACATAATCTTTGGTCCAGTCCACCCATTTTGTAATGACCTGTTTAGCCATTTTGAAGTTCTCAGAGGTCAAGTCACCGCTCTCTGCCAAGATGTAATACATCTCCGCCACACGCTCCAGCGGCCATGCCTGGAATCCGAACCACGTGTTGGAATCCGGGTCGCGATATACTGGTGCTTCCTGATAAGCCATATCATAGAACGTGCTCACACCTGCCGGGTAAGATGCGTAGGAACCACCAATGCTGTTGGTTGCCCCGCCGCCAACTGCACCTTCATGGGATTGCAGCCATGTGTAGAATTCGAGCTGACGTTTTAACGTCGCATTCCAGTCCGCTTTGGCTGTAGGTGACTCTGGAATCAAGCCGCCTGCCGGATCAGACAGGGCATATGCTGCAACCGGGTTTTGATAGGCTTGGTGCGTGTGACTTGCCCCAATACGCCATGCCCAATCCCCGCCTTGACCCAATCCACCGCCCCATGACGTATACCAAGCCATGAGATACATGTTGGAGTCTTTACCTGTACCTGGGGTTGGTGTACCGTTCTTCGCACTGCCGACCTTCTGGAAATACTTGTCGTACATCCCGTACCGCAGATAGTCACCCATCTTTTTCGCTTTATCAAGATACTCCGTATTGTTATAGCCCATCTCTTTCGCCCAGTACAGTACCTGTACTGCACGCGCATCCGCATCCGTTGCATTGGTATAACGCCACTGTGCCGATGGTGCCTGATTTTCCTTCGTAAACAGACTCATGAACCCTTCGCCTGCTTTACCAAATGATTTATCATCCTGGGATGGATGAGGAACAGCCTCCCACACGGACTCCTGCTCCCCACGCTGGAACGTATTCACATACGTTGTTGTATGAGAAGGATTCAGCAGATTTCCGTATCCATACCAGTCATCCACGTCGATCAGCCAGTGCATCAGATACGTCTGATTATTACCATAGGTTGCCTTGAGCTCGGCATCGAGTGGGTCCTTACCTGCTGCATACTGACCATTCAGATTGGAAGGATACTGGTCAGGGAATGGTTTTTCCGCTGCATATGTTGCAGGACTGTTCGGATTATAGAAACTCATCGTTGGTTGCTCTTCCTTGCCGTCCCCTTCATTCACCGGAATAATGTACTTCTCCATGTTATCCCAGGCTGCTTCCAGTTTGCTCCAATCGCCCGTGTAGTGACCATACATCGTTTCTAGCCACAACCAGTAACTGTACGCCTCCGACGTAGACATATGTCCATAATCCGGTGCCTCACTCAGCAACGTTTCAATGGAGTGATAAGGAATCCCTTCTGGAGAAAAGTATCCGTTCGCCGGGTCTTTTAATTGACCGTATAATTGCAAAAAGCGAGCTTCATTCACTCCATCGGCCTGAATTTCAATCGCCTGATCGGCAGCATGTGCCGTTTCAGGACCAGCCCAGAGTCCCGTGTATCCCGTCAGCATGACGGTTCCTGCCAGCATGGCAGTTAAACTCTTTTTTGCAGCTGTTTTCAACATGAATATATACCTCCCTGGAATAGTGGAAATTTAATATCGATGCTGCTGGTCTGCCCATGCTGTTCTTTGGCCTCTTGCCTGTCAAAGTTCTTTGATTTACGGCTCCAGCCCCCATACTTGGGTACTGCCTTGATACGCGGTCACTTTGTTCCATGCAGCAAAAGCAGTCTTGGAACCATCATAGGAGTAGTCATTGCTCTGATCGAAGTTACTCCAGTTATTTTTTGAAAAACGTCCCTGAATCACGCCCGTTTCTGCTCCGGCTGCCAAACTTCCCGCTCCAGAGGTAAAACTGATCTCCAGGTACGTATCCGCCGTTCCTTTTGCCGGATTCACGTTCACAAACTTGCCTTGCACATTGGCTGTACCCACCACGGCGTAATCACACCAGAAGGTCAGATCCTCTGTGCCATCTTTGGTAAAGTAGTACCGGATTTTCACCGTGCTCAAATCAATAGGCTGTGTGCCTGTGTTCTTCACATTAAACTGGGGGGTTACCGCATTGCTGGAATTCCCGGACCCTCCGCTTCGATACTGCACTTCCAGCGTACCCGTTGACACAGGCGGTCCCGAAGGTGTCAGTACAACCACGTTAGATAACGATTGCCCACTTGCGTTTACGGCAACAACCCGGTAACTATACGCAGTTCCGTTAAGCGCTGTGTTGTCCGTGTAGGTCAACACAGTCAGCCCAGTCGCTATATCCGCATACGTACCATTGACAGTAGCACGTTGTACCTTGTAGCTGGCAGCTCCAGATGCCGCTGTCCATGACAACACCGTTTGATTGTTGCCTGCTGTTCCACTTAAAGTAAGAGCCCCTGGCACACTTGAACCGGCCTGCGGCGTCCCAGGCACTTGAACAGAAGCTGGCGATTCCCCGGCTGTATTGACAGCGGTCACCACGTAATAATACGTCTTGCCATTCGTCAATCCTGTGTTGGTGTACGTCAATCCATTCACACCTGTCGCAACGGTTGTGTACGGGCCACCACTAACCTCGGCACGCTTCACCGTGTACGATACAGCCCCAGCGGAGGCAGTCCAGTTCAGCGTCACCTGATTGTTGCCAGGCGAAGCTTGCACTCCAGTAGGAGCGACTGGCACGGTCACGGGTGTAACACCCGGCTCCTGTCCATATACCTTCACTCCAGCATCATATACAGGAATGTGTGCACTTTTTACCGGAGTTCCTGTCGTCAGGTTCTGGTAGGAAGGATCATTCGCTGGATTCCATGCCCCTTGCGGTCCGGTAATCCGGAACTGAACTTCCTTGCGATAATTCCCCTCTCCGCCTGGATAAATTTTGGTATTACTGAAGTCTGCTGTAACGGCGTAGATCCGTTTGGCGGCATCCACGACGACAGGTTGAGAAACGGTTGCACCTTCAGTAGAGGATACTGTGACTTGAACATCGGATACGGTGCGTCCCGCAGCATACACTTCACTCAAATCGATGAAATATTTGAAGGAAAGCTTATCTCCCATCCGTGCAGGCCAACCTGAGCGGTTGTTAAGCAATGCGCGGATTTCCGTATAATTGGAGCCTGATGACCGCACAGCAGCTTCTACAAAGTACTCGTCACCTTTGACTTCAGGAGCAGGGAAATTCGCCAGAGGTTGATGATTCTGTCCATAGAGCAGATTCATCTTGGCGAGTGCACCCGTGAAGCCCGCATTATAATCCGTCGCCACCTCATTGCTCACATAGTCCGAGATATCGTCCGTATATTGATCTGACGCATTTGGTCCTCCCACCATGGCGCCGTATAAAATATGACGGTGATTTGCCGGAATATCTTCATTGTTCATCCATGAACTATGAGCGGTACGATGATGCGGATGCTGTGGCGGATTTTTTCCGTACCCCACAACATAACTGCTCTGACGAGGATTATCTCCTAAAATGTAATTCATCTGTGAAGTCGCAAAATTTTGATATCTGGATTTTTTCACAGGGTCACTAACCCAATCGGAGTACACGAATGCAATGAATGCTGCGTTCGCCGTATACCGGAGTGAACCCCACTGATCCAGCCACGCCAATCCGCCCGGGGTGTAGGTCACACGCCCTCCATTCGTGCCAACCGTCCAGTAATCGAGATTGCGCTCGGTTGATTGGATGAACTTTGTTGCCTCCGGCATATTTAAACTGGAGGTAATTCGGGCAAGCAGAATCTGGGCACCGTAATGTTTACTATCCCAGCCCTGTGTCCAGGTATAGGGCCAGTTCGCGGAATTTCCGCTTGTAGACCACCGATCTGCAGCTGCCATCGCCTTGGACAAGTAAGCGTTATCATTAGTAGCTAAGTAAAGCCATGCTCCGCCCCAGGCAAGCTCATCTTCATATCCCGTCCACGAATTATAAAATGCAGCAGCATCGGTAATACAATCGGTGTATTTTCCCCGATATGTATCTGCAAAGTTGTACAGTTCTTTCGCATGCTGAAGCATCTTCGCCGAGTAGGTTGGATCATCATCCGCAAATACGATGGACGCCGCCGCCAGTGCAGCAGCGGTTTCTGCCGCCAGATCACTTCCCGGACAGGAAGCATCGATCTTGAACGAAGGCCGGTTCATCTGCATTACCTCTGCAGGTCCCCACCAAGCATGATCGATATTGCCGCCTCCGACTTGTCCCCATAATTCATTTGGTTTGGTATGCGCTTTCATAAAATAGTCGGTTGCCCACCGAATATTGTCCTTGATCTCCTCTAATTGTCCAGCTTGCTCATAGCCATCGGCATACTCGACGACAGACCAAGCCAGCATCGTTGCAGAAGCTGCCATTGGAAAGCCGAATTTCACATGATCTCCGGCATCATACCAGCCGCCGGTCAGATCGACACCGACATCGGCGCCGTCCTGCAGTCCCGAGTCGCCCCGCCATTCAACCCGATTATTGGCAGGCAACGGGCCTGAGCGTTGCGCTTCATAGAAATAGATAGCCTTCTGTAGTGCTTCGGCATAGTTATGATCTCCGGCGGCCGCATCCGCCTGACGTAATCCTGTATTCATAGAAAAGCTCCCTGCGAGAAGTCCTGCCGATAACGTTACCATAGCAACGCGTCTCCACCAGCGCCCTTTCATAAATCATGTTCATCTCCTTTTCTCGAAAGTTCCAGATGAATGCTTCCCAATATTCTGAGTGACCTCGCTCCTCTCCATGGTGGTAACTCCATGTAATTTCCACCATTAATTACCATTATAGTCGTTTGTTTGACTTGAAATATCAACATTGGTGACTTCTGAAATAACATTGTTGTGACTTGATCAGCGTGATATGACAAAAAAGCTGTTTCTGCACCGGACATGCCGGGAAGAAACAGCTTTTTTTGACGATCTGCTTTTGCAATCTATACTTTGAATTTGTTCACTTGTCCCTGCAATTCCTCCGCCATTTTGGATAACAATCCAGCTGAGGAAGCAATCTCTTCCATCGAAGCTAGCTGCTCTTCGGTTGCAGCAGATACGTTGTGTACAGAACCCGCGGCTTCCGAAGCAATATTGGAGATTTGACCTACGTAACTTACAACCTCATTTGTGCTAGCTGACATCTCCTCAGAACCGGCAGATACTTCTTGAATCTCACCAGCGACCTTGTTGGCAGCGTCCGAAATCTGTTCGAAGGCTTGGCCAGCTGCAGCCACCAATTCAATGCCGGCTTCTGTTTCATTACTGTTTACTTTCACAGCTTGTACCGCATGATCCGTATCTTGCTGAATCAGTTGTACAATCTGTGTGATCTGCTGTGCAGAAGCGGAGGATTCTTCCGCCAGCTTGCGCACCTCTCCCGCAACGACAGCAAAACCTCTACCGTGCTCCCCTGCTCTTGCCGCTTCAATCGCCGCATTCAAAGCGAGCAAATTGGTTTGACGAGCAATGTTATTGATTACTTCAGTGATCGTACCAATCTCGGCAGAACGTTCGCCGAGTCCTGTAACCAGTTCTCTCAAGGAAGCGATGGAGTTACGAACCGATCCCATCTGTTCAACCGCTTGCTGAATGATTTTGTTTCCTTCCGATGATTGATTCGCCGCATCCACAGCGGATACGGATACACTTTGAGCCAGTTCGGCAATCTGTTCTGAACCCAAAGCCATCTCATTCATCGCCTGCGAAGAACGCTTCACAATATCAACCTGATTCGATGTTCCTACAGACAATTCTTCCACGGTTTCAGTAATTTGCTCTGAAGCTTTTGCGTTTTGCTCTGCACTTGCGAGAAGTTCTTCGGATGAAGCCGCAACTTGCTCCGATGTTTCCGATACGGATTGAATCATCGAACGCAGATTTTGACTCATTGTATTGAAGGATTCTGCCAGGACACCCAGCTCATCCCGGTTCTTCAATGTAATTGCCTCACCTGTCAGGTCACCTTCAGCAATCGCTGCGGCAGCTTCACTCATCTTTTTAACCGGACGAGAGATCATACTTGCGATGAAAAGTGCAATGAATAAGGATAGCAATGTTGCAACAATCGCTACAACTAAAATGATTGTAAATGCGTTCTCAGCAAGTTTAACAGATCCGGCAGAAATTTCTTTCGCTCCGTTATTGCCAAGGTCAATTAATTTCATAATATTATCGTTAGCTGTATACCACAATGGATAGGCTGCAGTATGTAGCTTGCTAGACGTTTCATAATCATTTTTGAGACCATATTCGATGAATTCAGGCATTTTTTGCAAATAAGAATCATAATTCGTAGAAAACTGTTCGTACAGTTGCTCTGCTTCAGGATTACCCTTTATTAAAGTAAGCAATTGTTTGCGCTCATCTTCCATTTTAGCAAGCAGTACTTTTAAAGCTTCATTCAGTTTCTCCGTTTCACTTGGGTTCTGTTCTACTATGATCGCTAGTCCCAGTCTTTCGACATCAGATATATCACCGTTCATAATTCCAAGCAAGGTTACACTTGGCATCCAAGTCTTATCAATCTGTCTTGATTTGTCAGCCATTGTAAACACTTGTGTTAGTGTGTACACGCTAACAAAGATAAGCAGTGCCAAAACAATCAAGAAACCAGTTAACAATTTGCTGCGAATCGAAAATTTCACTTTTCTCAATGCGTTCCCCCGCATTTTTCCCATATGCCCACTCCTCCAACTTCCTCCAATAAACTAGTACATCTATATAATATATCGACATAGATATTCTTCGAGTGAATATATGAAATCTTAATTTCGAGAAAGTTTCTCTTAACAATGAAATAAGTATATTTAATAGACTATATTTTCATTGAACTAACCGAAGTAGATATTCACTCCCTGCGGATAGTCACGAATTTCCCAAAAAGTAGAAAAACCCCTTAAATGAGTGTTACAACCTCAACCAACGAACTATTCGTAAAACAATATTGAATTTATATGTATTTTCGGAATCAAGGAGGACATTTTGCTTTCTTTTTGTTAAACTAGTTTGGGGTGTCTATCAGTTCTACATAAGAAAGGTGAGATTATGTTAAAAAAATGGTTATGGGGTACAGCCCTGACCTTGGCTCTTGTGGTAACAGGTGTCATTGTCTACTACGGATATTCAATCGTTCATTTTGCCAATAGCATTTCGACCGCAGCATCTAGCGATTCACCTGCTTCGAACCTTGATTCAAACCACACGGAAAGCTCGGATACACCCAAGGTCGTCATTCCGAAATGGGATGGCAAGGAGAGAGTAAATATCTTGTTAATTGGTGGTGACTCAAGAGGTGATGACGCAGGGCGTTCGGACTCGGTGATGGTCGCTTCAATTGACCCGGTTTCGAAGAAAGCTCACTTATTCTCTGTGCTTCGTGACACTTATGTTGCGATTCCAGGCCATGGGAAAAGCCGTCTTAACGCTGCCTTCTCCTATGGAGGAGCCGAATTAACCAAACAGACGGTTAGCGATCTGCTCGGTATACCGATTCAGCATTATGTCTACACGGACTTCACAGGCTTCATGGCTCTCGTTGATGCGCTGGATGGGATTGATATTGATGTGGAAAAAGATATGTATTACACGAGCAAAGCGGATAAACACATGTATGATATTGATTTGAAAAAAGGGCTGCAACATATGGATGGCAAGACAGCCCTCCAGTATGTCCGTTTCCGGCATGATGCAACCTCCGATTTCACACGTACAGAGCGTCAGCGCATCTTTATGACCGAACTTGCCAAGAAGATGCAGAGCACCACTTCGCTCTTTAAAATCCCTGAGATGCTGGAAGCCATTGCTCCTTATATCAAAACAGATCTGAGCCCGACCCAAATGCTGAAGCTCGCTTCACTCGGCTTTGATATTCGTGTGAACGAGATCGACCAGCAGCAGATTCCACCGAACAAGTTGCTTACAAATGAGCGGGCTGGATCTGCTCAGGTATTAGGTGTGAATGTGCCCAAGCTTCAAGCTTACATTCAGAAGTTATTTGAAGAAGATAACCAGTCTTCCTCTGATAGCTCAGTAACTGGAGAATCAAATGAGGAACTATCACATCATAACTAGTAAAAAGACGGCTTAGGCCGTCTTTTTTTGATTCCTTTTTTCGCCATTTAATGCAGCCTTAATGTTTGGAGGGTAGTCTTATATGATGACCCTGGCTACATAAGGGAGGAATGGAAATGAAAAAGCCGAAAATAGCCGAATGGACCGAACTTCGCGGATTAGCTTTTCTGGCTATCGTCATGCAGCATAACATTGCTGAATACATCTATCGGCCAGATATTGAGCAACCTGATTCCGTGATGCTGACCATGATTTATCATTTGACAAGGTTTGGCACACCTACTTTTGTATTTCTGTCGGGTGTGTTGTTGTTCTATCACCATCGCCATACGAAGCCGGATTATCCCCGCTTCATCGGGAAGCGATTTGGTGATATTTATATGCCTTTCTTCATATGGACGCTCATCTACTGGTTAGCTGTACGTGTGTTTACTCCTACGTTCTGGACTTCCGGTATGCCGGATCTGGGAAGCTTTGTACATGAGCTATTTATACCGCAGACAGGATATCACCTGTGGTTTGTGCTGATGGTGTTCCAATTTTATATCCTGTTTCCTTTATTTCTCGCGGGGGCTCATGCTGTTCGTAAAAGGCTCGATAACCTCAAGCGTTCTACGCCGAAACAGGTGACGTTAACCATCATACTCGTTGCAGCCCTATTTTATCTCTGGCTTATGAAATGGTCTTATTATGATATGGCTGACTGGACACAATGGTGGCCAGAGCCCTGGTCTAGCATGCTGGAATATCGTTCATATTCATGGCTCATGTATTGGTTCTACTTTTTCCTTGGCGCGGTATGCGCCTGGACGGTGGAAAGCTGGAGGAATTGGACGATGAGAATGCTCCCTTGCATGATTGCGGTCTTTGTCGCGATGTATATCTGGATGGGGTACGCTGTACTGCGCGGGTCAGAAGATACGATGAACCTCAATATCTCTACGTACCTAAAACCTAGTACGTTCATCAGTATTATGGCTCAGATGCTTATGCTCTACGGTTTCCTTGTTCTGCTACATGGTAAAAACCTATGGTTTCAGCGTCTTCTCACTTGGATTGGACGCTACTCCTTCGGCGGTTATCTAGTCCATGCCTTGGTGATTTATGCCATCGCATATGTTACCAGACCGTTGCACCTTAGCGGGTGGCATCTGCCTGTAACGATAATCTCATTCATGGTCACCGCCGTGACTGCACTTGGAATCAGTTGGACATTATCCAAACTGCCAGGCTCTCGTTTTTGGGTTGGATTAACACGTAGAAAGGCCCGTCAAGCTACTTTTTTTAGCAATTCATTGACGGGTTCTGGAAGACGTACTCAGAATCAAAATTCACCCCTTAGGCCCTCAGACATGTAAAAGCAGACAAAGAGCGTTCTCCCCTGCGGAGGACGCTCTTGAACATTCTTACTCATCTTGTGCAGTAGTTTATTTACCTCGTTCTATGAAGTCGATCATCTCACTTCGGTTGAGGTGGATCGACCGGGCACGAGTCCCGGATGAACTGGAACGGAATGACTATGGTGCTTTTGATGAACAAATCTTTGCAGATCACCCGTTAATTGTTCTTTTAACTGATTTACCAACTGCGTTTCACTGATGCCCTTCGCTTGCGCAATTTCAACCAAAGACTTGCCCGCATGCAGTTGTTCTTGCAATTGTTCAGGTGAAATCCCGATAAATTTCGCTATTGCCCCTTTGTCTACCATGGAATGATTCCCATGGTGCGTAAATTCACGCCGTAATTCGGTAAGCGGGGTATTCACTACCTTTTTTAACTTCCCATCCATATTGGCTTTCGCTGCCGCAGCTTGTTCCTTGGTAAGGCAACCTTCTTTAACGGCCAGATCCAAGCGCTCTGACAGCGTGGGTTTTAGTTTTTGGAGTAACTGTTCTTCACTGAGTCCTTTGCGTTCCTTCGCGATCTGAGCCAAGGTTTTGCCAAGTTGCATCTGCTGCTTCAAATCACGGAGTCCAATTCCGAGCAAATCGGCTGTTTCTCCGATCATAAACAGACCATGGCCTGCATGCATACAAGGCTTTTTGTTTCCTCCGACAGACTCAATCAGGTTTTCATCTTGCCGCTCCACAGGAGAAGCGGGATCAGCTAATACGATTTGACCTGGTGCAACAGCGAACATGATAACAGCTGCGCTGGCGGCCAGCCACGATTTCCAATGTATCCTCATTGTTTATCCACCTTTCCTGTCTCTATATCCTCTTTCTTCTTAGTCTCAGCCCAAATTACAACTTTTTATGCTATAAAATCCAAAATGTCATCAATTTTCTCACAAATGATCACAAAAAAACCTATTTTTTTCAGAATACTTGAGATATACTGTATGTAACTTCTTGATCTGACTGCATATTCCAACTTTTAATGCAGGAAGGACGTTTTCATATCATGCATCGAGATTGGTTAGATCCGTATATGCTTGACGTGAAGGCCGTGTTTGATTCCGTTGAAGAGCGCCTTCGGCAATACCCTGACTCACTGGCAGAGCATGCGCTTAAACAACTCCGTTTGCTTAACCCGCTCAGGGGAGATTCGGGACACAGTTGCATCGGTTACATTACTCCGCTATGGATGCAGCACACAGAAGGACTTCCGCCGGATCAAGCTCATCAGCTTAGCACAGCTTGCCTGTTACACATGATGTATTTTCTTAATCTGGATGATGTCATGGATGAGCCAACGGAGGATGCGGTGCTGAAATTATCTTTGGGGAATCTCTGCTACGTGGATGCCCTTCAAGTCTACAACGCATTATTTGAATCCTCTTCTTTCTTCTGGGATCAATTTAGACAAGTTCTTCAGGACTGGGCAGTAAGCGTAAATGGTGAATTACACGTAGATTACTTTCAGTGTAACCCTCTTCTCATCGCCCAGAAAGCTTCACCGACACAAATAGGAGTCATTGGTTCCCTGCTTTTACTAGGGCAACCTGATCGAATCTCTTCGGTCTGCGGTGCACTGGATATCGTTCTCATGACTCTACAGATGACAGATGACTTTACAGACACGAAAATGGATGCTGTACACGGCAACTACAACAGCTACCTCTCTCACCTATCCAGAGCTCTCCAACAGGAATATCCGACGAGTCATGTGCTTAATGAATCTATACACCATAATGTATATAACTCACAATTGATGAACAGTTACGCAGACATAGCTCAACACTTCAATGACATCATTGCATCTTCTAACTTGGCGCTGCCACAATTCATCGCCCTGAATTCTTATCTGTGCAACTCATTGGTACAAGCTATTCAGGAAGTAGAACAGCATAAAAAACGACTTTACCGAGGTGGGTTTCACTACTGGATCAGCGAACCACAATCCGGGCCTTCTCTTACGGGACAAGCCGATTCAGTTTAATTTAAATACGAAGGGAATGTTGACGATGATGGTGTCAGAAAAAACGTTGCATGAGGATATTATTGAGAAAGCTTGGACAGACGAACACTTCAGACAACAACTCCATTCCAATCCTAAGCAGGCACTTCGCGAAGCGTTTGGTATTACGATTCCTGATCATATCCGGATTCGCACAGTCGAGGAGCAGCAAAATGATTATGTTCTGGTCATTCCACCCAACCCTTCCAAAGTCAATTATGACGTCAATTGTGGACCGTGGAGATCGTTTTAATCTTAGCTAAATAAAAATCAGGGGTAGAACATTATACTGGATATCCACCCCGAGTCCGTCATTTAACGAACTCGGGAAAAGATACAACAGCTTCTGTTCCTACCCCTTTTGTGCTTGTAAAACTGATCTGTCCATTCATCGCTTCCACGATGCGGAAGGTAACCATCATACCTAGCCCAGTGCCTTTGATTTTATTGGAGAAGTACGGTTCTCCCAATCGGGACAAAGCTTCCTCACTCATGCCTTCACCATTATCTCTGACATGCACTTTAACTTTGCCATCCTGTGAGTATGCCCAGATATCAATCTGGCCTTGTCCTCCCTGAAACGCCTCAATACTATTTTTAATAATGTTGATAAAGGCCTGTTTGAACTTGGAAGAGTTTCCACGAATATAGATATTCGGCGGGATATCGGTAGTGATTTTTCCGCCTTCCAGATTAGCCATAGGCACAAGTATACCTTCGATGTGATCAAATTCATCCGATATATTTAATGAAACAATGTGATCAAATTCCGGTTTTGCAAAGGTCAGAAAATCCGTAATAATGCCGGAAGCCCGGTCGAGTTCCTCTAAAGCAATGCGTACATATCCTTTATTTTTGTTATCCTCTTGCTCTGTCATAAGTTGCAGAAACCCTCGCGTCACCTGAAGGGGGTTACGCACCTCATGTGCAACCGAAGCGGCAAGTTCGCTAATGATCTCCATCTTTTCGGATCGCTGTAACTCGTTGTTGAATAGCTCCAATTCCTTGGAGTACTCTAACACTTTGGTATGTTTTTCTGCAAACCGGCTACCAAGAATAGCAATCAATGAGATGACAAATGCAACCATGGACCACTTCCACCAGAGCAGATGGTATGCCCCGTTGCGCTGATAGTACCAAAGAAGTTCCAGGACACTAATTAGTGAAAATGTACCGAAACCAACAGCTAACAGGATCGCTTCACGGTTACGTTGCAGTGCCCGGGCGATCGTGCCAGCGAGCAGGATGGTCAGTACAATAACCAGTATAATGCCCACGACATGCTGTACAAGCAGACTGTACAATAGATCCCATTGTCCACCCGATATCACGTATACAAACAATGAAAACACAGAAACGATGGAATAGGCCCATTGCGCCTTTCTCAATTTGGTGAATACCCCGTGTATACCGGGACCAATAACTTGCTCAAAGAAATAACACAGTGCAGGCATCCCAAGCAACATGGCTAGGTCAAACAGAATGGAATACATGTCACCATACACTTGATAAAAAGTGTACAAGAACTGAGAGTAAGTAATCACCATTGTCCCGATGGAGCCCATCACGATACATAGCGATATCCATAGCCCTTTATGAAACTGACCCAGAAAAAATGTGCAACTCAGCATAATGAGCGAGGTAAATACAAAAGTCGAACCCAAAATGATATCCATTAACCCATTATGGAGATATTTCTCCTGCAACATGGCGTATGGCCCGACCTGGACATCACCTTGAATGCCCAACCATCCTCTCTCATTTTGCGCCCAAACATAAAGTCTATTCCCCGAATTTTCTGCAGATAGCGGTAAAAAAACGGCATTATTGTCGTAATTATAGTGGTAATTCTCATATACTTTCCGATCTTCAAGATAGATGA
This sequence comes from Paenibacillus polysaccharolyticus, assembly GCF_023714295.1. GTDB lineage: Bacteria > Bacillota > Bacilli > Paenibacillales > Paenibacillaceae > Paenibacillus > Paenibacillus polysaccharolyticus_A. Next base: position 319,269 of record NZ_JAMAUN010000005.1, on the reverse strand, counting down.
CAATATGAGTACCTTTAATATTTTCGAAACGAATCGCTGAACTTCCGTCAGTCAAATGAGGAATTGTCAAACGTGTCCACAACGAACCGGATGGTTCTTTAGTACTGTCTACAATCCGCTCAGCACTCCGTTTCTCCCATATCTCGTCCTGGCCCATGACCTCACTAATGAAGCCCTGGTCTCCAGCGTCCCCCCATTTCACTTCCCATCCTGTAATGGATACAGGCTGCTGAATCTCTTCTGGTGCGGCAAGTACAAGTCCATGTGGCATACACAGAATCGCCCATATCGTCATCCACAAGATGATAATAGCTTTGGGCACATTTCTCATTCACAGCACCTCAAAGTTGTTATTTTGGCTTCTTCATTTCTCCCTCATCCTATCAATTCGCCACCGTTTATCATGTCACCTTCTTACGTAAATTTAAAATTCACATATAAGTAGATTTATAGTCTTTTTACCATTTAATTGTTATAATAACTGCTAATTTCGCAAGTCCTCAAACTGATTTTCGATCATTTCACGTTCTTTCTGTTCCACTCGCGTTCGAAATTCCAGCCACTGCTCTGTTTCTTCATCATCGTAGATGGTCCATATATCAGAGAACAAAAAATCACGTAACTGAACAACTTGACCTGACCATATGCCACCAACCCAGAACAATCCATCCGGACGACGAATGACGGTACGAGAAAATCCGGGTGTGGACGCTTTCTGTCCGATCCGAATACGTGTGATCATATTGCCTAATGTATACCAGTCCACGCGGCACCCCTCCTAGTGTAGTCAACCTTCATCATATCATAGGCAAAACAAGAAATGCTGTAAAAACGGCTGGCACGATTCAATCCAGCGGATCATGTGTAATGGTTTTTCAAAGCAAAACTCACTAAACAAGGAGATGATTATCATGAATGAGCCTCATCGCACGGTAGAAGTTGAACATAAGGATGTACAACACAAATCGGATTCAAGTATGGTCGCTTCTACATTTATTAAATACGCTGCATATATCATAATCTTCTTTGGATTTCTCTACTTCCTCGTGAAATATGTATTCCCGAAATTTTAACGAATTCCTGACATAATCTGGTCTGTTTACGGGGACAATATCATGCTTGGAATGACGATAAAATGCTGAAATGATGGCATTACCTTGTTTGAATTCGTTGTACTATAAACAAATTATGAAAGGAAGTGCTGATGATGTCTGATAAACCCATTAGCAACGTGGAAAGTGAACGCTATTATGACCGTTACCAGAGGTCCCGTGATATTCCGCCTGAAACCGAAGTACCCGAAGGCGACATGGATACCTTTGATGAAGTTTCTGGGCGCCGCATTGAAATTGAAATGGAAGAATCGGAGCTTCCACCCGTTGCTACATCTGCTGTAGACGAAGAAGGTTTGGAATCCCGTTTGGCGGAAACTCCACTGGAATCCGTACCCGATGCAGATCTGGTGCAACCGGGCAGCCCGGTTGATCCTGCCGCACCCGACCCCGATGCCCTGCATGGTACAGATCTGTTAAACGGGGCTGGAGCTGACGCTAAACCACAGCAGAATATTCTGCCTCCGCGTTAGTAGATGTCTTGTTTTGCGTATTCTGACAATAGGAGGTGCTGACATGACCAAAAACAATGAGGAAGAACAGGTTAAAGAAAATAAGAACCTTGTTACCGAGCGGGATATCGATCCTGATTTTGGCCTCTTTACAGAAGATTCTTTCCCTGATGCACTGGAAGATGAAGATCAGCGCGATGCGGTCAAACATGCCATTCCCGACGAACAGACCTCAGATAAACCCTCTTCGGGTCATAAATGAAGTAAATAAGTTTAAAAGTAAATGTCGTCACCTTATGTACAGATGTGTATGTATAGACTCCGTGCTGAATTTGATCATGTGATACTAGAGAACTCCTAACAAGGGGTTCTCTTCATTTCACTTCAAAGCTTGCTCCGGATGCTATAGAAAAGAAGATGACTGTTACAAACCAGGGTCATCTTCTTCCTATTATTATAAAGATTACTTCTCCACAGGCTTAACCACTCCTGGGAGCTTATGCTCCAGCCTGGACCACTTGACCACTATCGCAGTAGTCAGAAGTGCAAGACCGTTAATGATAAATATCCAGCGAATCGGCAGCCAGCCGCCAAGGACACCGCCGATAATCGGTCCTGCCATCGTTCCGATCTGGGCCGCAGACTGGTTCAGACTAAATGCACGTCCCCGAAATGCCGGTTCAGTCACCTGTACAATCATCGCATTGATGGCAGGAAACACGGCCGCAAAAAAGAGTCCGTAGACAAATCTCAGGATGCCAAATGCAATATAACCTGTAGTGAAAAACTGCAGCAGATTGCCCACTCCCCCGCCAATCAGTCCGATCACTAACACTTTTCCAAAACCGATCTTTGACCCAAGCTTGCCCCAGCGCGGAGCCATAATGACCGTTGCAACCCCTACCGCCGAGAAAATAATCCCTGAGCTTAAGGAAGCCCGATCAGGCTGAATGCCCATCTCCATGACATACACGGTTAATAGCGGCTCGAGAATCATCACCGAAAAGGTACAGATGCCCATCATGCCAAGCACGGTGACAAACACACGATTCGCTCTCGCTTCACGAATATCATCCATAACATGCGAACGTGCCTTGTTACGATTAAAATTTTCTTCCTTGACCCAGAAGGTTGCAATGATTGCAGACACCAGCACGACTATCGCCGAAAATAGAAACGCACTCCGGTTGCCATAATAATGACTGACAAGTCCACCAATCAGTGGACCGATAATCCCCCCTGTAGCTCCAGCAGTGGACATAATCCCCAAAGCATATCCGGTCTTCTCTTCAGGTGTGTTCGTGCCCACAAGAGCAATCGCCGCAGGAACAAATCCGGCAAGCAATCCTTGGAACAGTCGAACCACAATCAGTGAATACGGATCTTGTACAAAAAAATTAATCAGATACAGGACAGCCAAGCTGTACCCTGAACGAATTAACATCGGCTTGCGTCCATATTTATCGGCTAATGATCCCCAGAAGGGTGATACAAGAGCGCTTGCAAGAAACGTAATGCCAAACGAAAGGCCTGACCAGAATTCTAGATGATTGCGAACGCCTAGATCACTGCTTAGAAATAAGGGAAGAAACGGAATCGAAATGGAATACGCCGTACTGCAAAAAAAGACACCGATCCATAAAATGATCAGATTACGCTTCCACGAGAAGTTCATATACCCGCCCGTCCTTTCCGTAACTGACGCCGGGACTGCCGTGTTTGGAGCGGACGGAACAGACCCGTACGTCCCCCTGATGCGGAAGCATTTTCCTTATTTTACACCCATGCTCTTATGATGACCATCCCCAGTTCACTGAATTAACACGGCTTGCATTGCCATTCAGAGCCTAGAAACGGTATGATAGTTGAAGAATTAATCAAACTATATTGGATAAAATTCGTTATAACAACGAACCAAGGAGGAACATATTCATGTCTTTACGGTGGAAAAAAACAACCGCAGTCTCGCTTGTGTTTGCGATGCTGTTGATCGTTATGAGCGGATGTGTACGCCCCGCAAGCAATGCTACGCAAACTCCGGTTCCAGCCGCACCAGAAGGTCCTAATCCTGTAGCCACGATTGAGATGCAGGACGGGCAGAAGATCGTCATTGAGCTGTATCCGGAAATTGCACCAAATACGGTGTATAATTTCATCTCCCTGGCGAACAAAGGCTTTTATGATGGCCTGATCTTCCATCGGGTTATTCCGGGCTTTATGATTCAAGGCGGTGATCCTGATGGCAGAGGTACAGGTGGACCAGGTTATGCGATCAAAGGTGAATTCACCTCTAACGGTCACAAAAATCATCTGAAGCATACGCGCGGAGTGATTTCCATGGCACGTGGAGACAATTTGGATTCAGCTGGTTCCCAGTTCTTTATTATGTTGGCTGACGCAGACCATCTGGATAACGCCTACGCTTCTTTTGGTAAAGTGACCGAAGGAATGGACGTGGTTGACGGAATTGCAGCACAACAAATCGGCGAAGGAGACAAGCCGGTTACGGACCAAGTCATGAAAAAAGTAACCGTTGATACACACGGACTGGAATATCCAGAACCTGTGAAGATTACGGAGGAGAAAAAGTAACCTCTCTTCTAAGAACAAACAAAAGCTCTGTTCTGTGCATGTGTCACAGAGCAGAGCTTATTTAATGATAACGTTTACATAAGTAACTAACCCAAACCTCTTTTTTGGGATGTGATAACCCCTTAATTCATCCATCCCAATAAATGTAGCCACCCGATAACCGCAATCCATAGTGGGAAACTAAAGGCCATCCCCCATGCAAGCCCTTTCAACAAACTACGGTTTGCTTCCATGAACAACGACTCCTTTCTTCAGGGAATAGTCGTAGTATCGGTACCATTATATGGTTTTATACCTGTCTTCATTCGTCATGACATGCCCTATTTCCTGCATCTGCTCTGTAACTTTATGGAATGAACAACATGAACCTGATATACTATGACTACAAAAATGATATGGATGATGATTCATGTTTTGAAAGGAGATTTTCCAAGTGGCAAAATCCAAAAGACATACACCAGCTCCCAAGACTCAGAATCAGGACAAACCGACTACGCTGAAAGATCTGCTGAGCAGTGATGTGCTCGAGAAGCTTAAAGCGCAGGCTGACGAAGCCAAAGCTGCCGAAGCACAGCGCAAAGAACAGGAACGTTTACAAGCTGAGGAGGCTCGCAAGGCGGAGCAGAAGCGCCGGGACAATGACTTTGAATATCTGCTGAATAACAGCTCCATGGACTGGAAAAAACATAAGTAATCAGGGAATTAAGTGGTCACACCAAGTTGTCTATACATCCTATGATCCAAGTTATACGAATGAAACGTATGAATTTAATGTTACTTCATGAGATTATTTTCATACTATAATTTCTGAACAAAACAGGGCCCAGCTGGGGCCCTGTTTTTAATATGAGCACATATGATTCACCTCCCCCATGTCGGGTATTTAGAAGTAGAGTGTTCAAGGACAATTCATACATGGAGGGATCAATGAATGGCTGAACAACGTTTGGAAGGCAAGGTCGCAATTGTTACTGGGGGCGGCTCCGGTATCGGTCAGGCTTCTGCAATTCGATTCGCCGAGCAAGGAGCCAAGGTATATATGCTAGATCGTACACCCGAGAACGCAGAGGAAACGAAACAGATTATTGAAAAAGCCGGTGGCGAAGCTTACGTGATCGAATGTGATATCTCCAAGCCGGAAGATGTAGAGAAAGCCATCAACCAGGCGGCAACCGAAGCAGGCAAGCTGGATATCGTTTTTGCTAATGCAGGAATTAATGGCGCCATGGCTCCAATTGAAACGATGAAAATCGAAGATTGGGATCAGACGATGGAGATTAACATGCGTGGCACGTTTGCAACCGTGAAGTATGCCATCCCTCATCTGAAAGAGCGCGGCGGCAGTATTATCATAACGAGTTCCATTAACGGCAACCGGGTATTCTCCGGCATCGGATTTTCTGCATACGCTTCCAGCAAAGCAGGTCAAACGGCTTTCACCAAAATGGCGGCACTGGAGCTGGCTCGTTACAAGATTCGTGTCAACGCCGTTTGTCCAGGAGCGATTGATACCAATATCGATGACAATACGTATCCATCAGATGATCTGAAAGATGTTCAGATTCCAGTTGAGTTTCCTGAGGGACATGAGCATCCGCTCAAAGGTGAACCAGGAACATCGGAGCAAGTCGCCAATCTGGTGCTCTTCCTCGCTTCAGATGAAGCCTCACATGTAACAGGCACACGAATCTACGTGGATGGTGCCGAATCCCTTCTACGTGGATGAGCTTATTTATTTACACGCCCACTCCGATGACAGAAATATAACAAACCCGCAAATTTTCTGGATGATCAGAATGTTTGCGGGTTATCTTAATTAAAACTCGGATTCAGGAAAGTTAGTTTTTGGAATACGTCTGCGGCTGGTGCTTTTCCTTTTTGCCACTAATTCGTTTCAGCCACTCGGGAATCGCAAAGAGCATCAGGTGTAACAATGAAAATAACACCAGAGCCAGTACCTCTTCCCCAAGTATATATACGGGATAAGGCCCGAGCATATCTAGGACGGACGGTGTGCCCGGTTTATCTCTCAGGAACATATAATTCGCATCGAGCAATACATCCAAACCGTATACCACGAGCGCCGCGATATTTACAAATATCATGGAGCCGGCAACAGATCTCCATCCAGGACGAAGTTGTTCCACCCAGGTCATATAGAGAAGAGCAAGAATGATCATCGCATGTGCAACAAAGAATTGAATGAAACGGAAATGAGCAAAAGCATAACCAAGATTTGGCGTAACAATAGCCATCAAAGCACCAGCAATTCCTGAAAAAAGCAAGGCAGAGAATAACCATTTTTTACGCGTCAGTAATAAAAGCGTTGATAATAATAACGACAGGCTGCACAGTTCCAGCGGTAGTGAAGTCTGTAAACTCCAAACTCCTCCGTACACATACCAGATTTGCAGTACAATCTCACAACTGATCATGAACCCTGCCAAACTGATGCGTACAAGCCGCCTTAAGCGTTCAGACATGGAACGAAGCCGATGCCTAAAAAGAAATAACAGGATAACAAGTGAAAAAATGATGATCATCACTACAATATGTGAAGTCGAGAATGCCGCAAAAGGCTCTGCATCGTACGGGTCAAGCCAAGGTGGATAGGCCATGCCTTTCTTCTCTCCTTTTGTTCTGGCTAACAGTGGCAACTTCTTATAACGCGAATGGTAACTTTTCTCATTTTGCCACCGATCTCTAAACCTGTCCAGCCTCGTTGCAAATAAGTATTGTATTTTAAATATCTTTATGTTAAGATAAAACCAAGAAAAAACATACTAAAAGTTAGTAACTGAATTTATAATATTTAACCTTTGTGATTCAATGGATTCTTTCTTGCTTTGCACAAACAAGCACTCGATTTAAAACTTATGCTATCTACTAAACCTTATTTTCAGGAGGAATATACTATGTTAATTAAAGGACTTCACCACGTATCCGCGCTTACCGCACATGCCGATCAGAACTACCGCTTCTATACGGAGATCATGGGTCTGCGCCTAATCAAAAAAACGGTCAATCAGGATGACGTTTCGGTCTATCACCTGTTTTATGGAGATGAGAAAGGCAATCCAGGTACCGAGCTTACCTTCTTCGAAATTCCGATGGCTGGACGTACACGCGAAGGTGTGAACAGCATCTCTGCCACTTCCCTTCGTGTGCCAAGCGATGCAGCGCTTGCCTATTGGGCACAGCGATTTGACGAATATGAAGTACCTCACGGCGAGATTGTACAACGCGGAGGTCGAGCGACGCTGGCATTTACAGACTTTGAAGGTATGCGGCTGATCCTCGTTTCCGATGAACATAACTCCGGAGTTGCCGGGGGTAAACCTTGGGATCGAAGCCCCGTGCCAGCGGAGTATGGCATCATTGGACTCGGCCCAATTCATCTGACTGTGCGGGATGCTTCCCTCACTACACCTGTGCTCACCGAACTGCTTGGATTTAGAGCAAAAGGCAGCTATCCTGCATTTACTCCAGGTCAGCCTGATGTGCTTGTGTATGAATCTGGCGAAGGCGGTAGCGGTTCGGAAGTTCACTTGGAGGAGCGCAATGACTTGGAGCAGGAGCGCCCAGGACGTGGGAGTGTGCACCATGTCGCTTTCCGTGTAGACAATGAGGAAGAATTAAGACAATGGGTTGACCGAGTTCATCAGTTCCAATTCCCAAGCTCCGGTTTTGTAGACCGCTTCTACTTCCGTTCCCTGTACTTCCGTGAAGCTAACGGTATTCTGTTTGAGCTTGCGACAGATGGACCTGGATTCGATACGGACGAGGACTTCGCCTCTCTTGGAGAATCACTCGCGTTACCTCCGTTCCTGGAAGGACGCCGCGCTGAGATCGAAGCAAACCTGAAACCGCTGGATACCATGATCCGCTAATATTCATAACTGCCGGGTACGTCCACATTGATTCTCAATGAAATAAAAATAAAACGATGATCGCTAGGCAAGCCCAATACGAACTCGGTTCATGGATTACCTGGTGAGTCATCGCTTTTTTTATGTTTATGATTGCCTTGCCCCTATAAGGTAGCAAACGGATACATTCTGTTTTACTTGGTCAAATACGATGTTGTAAGTGGTACAAACAGGGCTGAACCCGGATCTTCAGATACGATCTCGACATAGACAGCTTCTGTACCTTTCACATCTACATCTAGACTCATCATACCGTTTTCCGGAGTGATATTGAATTTTTTGAGTGTCGCGAGATCCTGATCATAGATATGAATCTCCTGATTTCCCTTCAGCGCGGCAAGTTCCAAGTGCAGAGAAGAATACTTTTTACCTGTATTGATCTGAATATCTTTTCCCTGCTTCGTAGGGTCATTATGCAGATAAACATCTTTGTAATCCTTGCCTTTGTACGTGGTATCCTTAGGGTCTTTGGTGTGCCAAGCAGTAGATCCCAGTACGGAAGTTCCAAGTGCACTCAGCGTTACTTTTGTGTTGGTTACTGGCGCAGACCCATTTGTTCCACCGATAAGAACGGATGAAGTTGCACCGTCATAATTGATCTCTGTTCCAAGCAACGTACCCACTGCACGAACCGGCAGATAAGTGGTTCCGTTATATGTGATCGGCAGCACCGTCTTACCATTCGCATCCTTGGCTGTCACTGTCTCGCCATTTAATTTCAACGTAATTTTGCTGTTTAGATATGCCTTAATTTGTTCCAAGCCTGTAGCTGCCAGAGCACCTGTTCCAATACCAAGCGTCAACGTTCCCACCATCAAACCAAGTACGACTTTTTTCTTCATCAAATTCCCTCCCAGACGTTTAAATGAGTTGTCCTTTATACATTTAAACGACTAAAGCGTGAATGTCAATTGTTTTCAGCATTTTTCCGCAACTTTTTTTATTTCAAGACAGCACAAAATGAGGCTGTAGTCACTCCTTTTTTTTCAGCCCCATCCAATGGTCACGCTTGGCATGGCATGTCCTATATTTTATTAGGTATTTACATCTAAGATCTCGTGCTGCAGCACAATCTCATAAAATACTCAATCAAATGATTCGTAATATTCCTCTTCATATACTTCCATACTATATTTCAAGTCGTTTGCCTTCCATTGCCCATCCTGAAACACATAAGAAAACGTTAAATCGCCAGCATACAATCCATCGCCATATGCACCCGATGTGGAAACAACAAGCTTGCCACTCTCAATACTAAAATAAGTCACACGACCAAATTGTAACTCATCATTGTAGAGGCCATGACCGGCCCCCTTCTCCAAGTTGGAAGACTCGGCCGGAACCCCATCCACGGTAATATCGATCTTAATCTGATCAGCGGCTGCAGTCACTTTGGACTGTACATGTTCTTTCACAATATCATCCAGAGACTGCATCTTCATCAGTTCCAGGGAAACCGAATCAAGGATGTGAGCTTGGCCCAAATAAATCCCCGTACCGTGTCCCTCTGAATACAACACCACAATCTCTTTTTTACCGTCACCGTTCAAATCCAGTTCATGCACTTCAGGTTTGTACGATCCACCCTCTGCTCTCCAATCACTAAATTCACGTTTCTTGCCGTCTGCCTCAACCACAAGGCCATTATATATATATCCCGAGCCTTCAACGCTCATCGGGTACACTCGAACATCGTTATTCTCTGGTGCCACGGAAACATCATCTGCTTGAACTGGCATCATTTCATTGTTTCTGTTCACTGCATCGTTCATTCGATCTATATGGGAAGCCTCGACCGCTGCGGTCTGGCTGGATGATTCGTCTATATTAAGCTGTTGTTGCGACTCATTTGTCGTTCTGGCAGTTGAAGTCACTGAAAGTGTAGCCACCGCCAAAATAATCATCAGCAGGATACCTGTCCAAGTTTTCAATATACTGGGCTCCTTCTTTGTTGTGATAATCCTATTATATCTTCATTTATCGCCCGCGCGTTGCATTTTTGTTAATCTTTCTTAAAAAATCTTTACAAATCTTCAATCACACGAAAAAACGTTCGTCTTTTACCATAATAAGCTAGGGCGTGTCTGAAAACTGAGCAGGTTTCAAGACAAGCCCTAATTTGATCGGAAAATAAAAAACACTCCGGAAGCAGCTCAAGGCTGCATCCGGAATGCTTTGGTTTTGTCGAGTAACCGATCTGTTAACTGTCTCAATTCTTCTGCTGAAGAGGATATTTCCTCCATGATTGCAGTCTCCTCATGCGCGGCATCCATGATGCGCTTCGCTTCATCAGAGAAGGAACCAGCTTTTCCCTGGATCTTCTTCACATGACCATGCGTTTGCTCTACGCGCCCTGTCTGCTCAGCAATTTTGGAACCAATATCATGAGCGCCTTGCATAAACACTTCAACCGTGCCTGTCAATTCAAGCAACGTCTGATCAACGGAAACCGTTCGTTCTGATTCGTTGACAACAAGTCCATGCTGTTCATGGCTCAGCTCCACCGTTTCCCGAATTCGTTGTTGTACACGACTGATCAGTTCATTAATGCGATGAACGGAATCTTTACTCTCATCAGCAAGTTTGCGAATCTGCTGCGCTACAACGGCAAATCCTGCGCCCTCTTCTCCTGCACGCGCCGCTTCAATAGAAGCATTCAATGCGAGTAACCCTGTTTCTTCAGCAATATTTTTGACCGATTGCGTAATCGCTTCAATATCGGAAGCTTCCTTCTCCAAGAGCAACATAATATCACGGGAACGATTGTGAGACTCGGCCAGTTCATCCATGCCTTTCATCAATGATGAGAAGGTTTCTTTGGTATGATCCACCGAACGTTCCATCTTACCGGACAATTCGGTCATACCTAAAGACTGATGTTGCATTTTCTGAAAATCATTCAACATCTCATCAGCGGTAATCAGGGAATGCTGGGAAGTCACTTTCTGATCCTCTACGCCAACCGCAATATGATCCACGGCCTCAGACATCATCTCGATCTGTTCTGCAGCCTGCGTAATGGCTTCACTTAATGACTGTGCGTTCTGAGAGGTTGTCCGCGTACTATCCGCAATATCATTCACGATACTTCTCAGATTAGAAACCATTACGTTGAACGCATCATATAATACGGTAAGCTCATCTTGTGAACGGCGCTGCGGAATCTCCGTGGTGAGATCACCGGAAGATACCTGCTGCGCTGCACGAGACAGCTGAACAATCGGACGAGTCAGATAGCGGGAAGCAATCCAGCCGAGAATTCCGTTCCAACATACTCCCATAAGCAGAATGATAGATATGTACAGCCAGTTTGGCATATCAAGCGAAATCCAATCTTTTACAAAGAAAATAAAAAAGCCGCTAGTTCCGTAAGTAATAATTGAAATTAGTACCAGTCCTGCGACAGTCTTCGCCCCTAAAGTCCATTTCATGTTCGCACCCCGTAGTTCTTTTTTCCTATTTTACCAATCTTGTACCAAATTTCATGTGACATATATCACTGAAAACGCTCTATTTAGCTTTTGCATATCGTTCATGCATGACTTTCATACCATAAAGCTCATAATGAATAAGACAAGCTTTGGTATCCCTCCCTTGTAGCTGTAATTCATGATATGAAATTTTAAATTCCCCAATTTAAATTATTATCGGTTTCAATGAAAGAATCATTTAGCTTGGCATCTATTTTGCTTAAATGATATACTGAGTGCGCTTCAGCAACGCTGGAGCCGAACTATTTTTATGATGCCACTGGAGGCGAACGAGATGTCTACTATGTCCACACGGACGGAGAAAGATTTTATCGGCGAAAAAGAAATTCCAGCTTATGCGTACTATGGAATTCAGACGGTGCGGGCTGTAGAGAACTTCCCGATTACCGGTGTTCCGGTTCACCGCGAACTGATTACAGCACTGGCTGCTGTTAAAAAGGCGGCAGCGATGGCGAACATGGAACTGAAAATGCTCCCAAACAAGATTGGGGAAGTCATCATCATGGCAGCGGATGAAATGATGAAAGGCCATCATCTCGATCATTTTATTGTAGACTCCATTCAGGGTGGTGCAGGCACCTCCATGAATATGAATATCAACGAAATTTTGGCCAATCGCGGACTTGAACTGTTAACGAAAAACAAGGGAGACTACTTCCACTGTAATCCGAACAACCACGTAAACATGTCCCAGTCTACCAATGACGTTGTGCCAACAGCCTTACGTATTGCGGCGTATCAGCTCTCCGAGACCCTGCTAGGCACGATGAAAAAACTACAGGAAGCCTTCCACAAAAAAGAAATTGAGTTCAACGATGTTGTCAAAGTAGGACGTACACATCTACAGGATGCCGTGCCTATCCGACTTGGACAAGAGTTCGGTGCTTATGCGCGCGTGATTGGACGGGATATTGAACGTCTTCAATTCGCCAATAAACGTATGCTTATGATTAACATGGGGGCAACAGCTGTAGGTACAGGACTCAATGCCAAACCGGAATATATCGTCAAGGTTACCGAGTATCTGTCAGAGGTGACTGGCCTGCCGCTACAGACCGCGGATGATTTGGTTGACGCGACACAGAATACAGACGCGTACCTGGAACTCTCAGCTGCACTGAAAGTATGTGCCGTCAGCCTGTCCAAAATCTGTAATGACATCCGCATGATGGCTTCAGGCCCGCGTGCCGGACTTAATGAACTGCTTCTGCCGCCACGTCAGCCGGGATCTTCCATTATGCCCGGGAAAGTCAATCCGGTCATGGCAGAGGTAATCAACCAGGTATCCTTCCAAGTTATGGGGAATGATCACACGATTTGCATGGCTTGTGAAGCCGGACAATTCGAGCTGAATGTGATGGGACCGGTTATTGCATTCAACCTGTTACAATCACTGAAAATCATGAATAATGGTATTGACGTCTTCACACGGTATGCTGTGGAAGAGATGGAGGCCAATCGTGAGCGCTGCGAGTTGATTATGAAACAAAGCTTCAGTGTCGTGACTGCGCTGAACCCGCATCTTGGTTATAACGTAGCGGCTTCGATTGTAAAAGAAGCATTGAAAACCGGGATGACCCTGCAGGAAATCATCTTGGAGCGAGGTTTGCTGACTCCAGAAGAATTGGAAGAGATTCTACATCCCGAACAGATGACCACGCCGGGGATTGCCGGAGAACATTTCCTGCGTAACATGGAGCGCATGTAAACACACTGATCTTATGAATTCAGATTGAAAATTCTAAAGAAGCCCCGTTATCCGTTAGTCAACGGATAACGGGGCTATTTGAAGTATAATTCGATGCGATAAATTTCAGATTTATACAGAGTCGTTCAGACTTAACGTGATAAGACGTATATACTTCAAGCCCAGCGTTTTCGTTCCAGGGAGGACAGAATTCGAAGCTCCTCCCTGTATTTCGCAACGGTTCTTCGAGAAATGATGATGCCCTCGCCCTCAAGGAGAGCAGATAATTGGCTATCTGAGTAAGGCTTGTTTAGTTGCTCGGTTCGAATGATTTCCTTCAGCCGCCGTTTGACAGCCGATGCAGACGTCTGCTCTCCAGACACGGTCGTAATACCGGAATCGAAAAAAGCCTTAACCTCGTAAACCCCATACGGAGTGTATATATATTTTCCGTTCACGGCCCGGCTAACTGTTGATTCATGCATCTGTACTTTCTCAGCAATCGCAGCCAGATTAAGCGGCACCAGTGCAGCGGGGCCCTCACTTAAAAAGCGCTTTTGCTCTTCCATAATGGCCGTCATCACACGTAACAATGTCCTGCGCCGCTGTTGTACACTGCGTATAACGGCTCTCGCCTCAGCTGCCCGAGTCACCCAGATCTCACCGGGAGACGACTCTTGTATCCAGTTGTTGCAAGCTTCATTTACGGTTACGCGCGGATTACCTGTTGCAAGCAGCTTGAGCACCATTTCTCCATGAACCATATCTACAGTAGCATCAGGGACGATATAATGAGCACGTTCATTACAGCCTATCGATCGACAAGGCTTAGGGTCAAGACGAGTAATATACTCGTATGCTGCTTGTGCTTCCCGCGAAGTTATACCATACTTGCCTGCTGTCCGCCCGGGATGAAAAGGAACCAACGCCTCCAGCCCTGCCCGCACAATACGCTCGGCATAAGGAATCGCTGCTGGGTCACGCTGAATCTGCAACAGCAAACATTCTTGCAGATTTCGCGCCCCTACACCCGAAGGGTCCAGGGACTGCAACAAATCAATTCCTGCGTTCAGTTCGCTCATGGACAATCCGAGTTCAACCTGCACTTCAGATAGCTCAACCTTCAAGTAACCATCAGCATTCACACATCCAGCCAAATAGACCGCCACTTTCTCCAGCCTATGTGGAATTTTCATCGTGCGAATTTGCGAAGCAAGGATTTGTTCCAGCGTAGGCGCTGTTCCTTTGGCTTGAAGCAGAGGGTCATAGGAAGGATACACCTGCTGATTGTTTCTTCTTAATGGCTTAAAAGAATAAACCGACTGCTCTTCCAGTTCAAGAAGCGGATTATCCGCTGCGACATCCTGCAAATAACGAATCAGTTCCTGACCGGACAAGGTCAGCAAATGAAAGGACTGCTTCATTTCCGGCGTGATGGACAGCCGGAAGCGCTGTTCCTGCACCAACTGAACACCTAACATCCGATGCCCTCCTTATGTCAAGCTGGATACTATTCATTGCAACACTGGGATTTGCAGGAATAATACCATACAGTTCAGCCCTTGTCAGCATGTCAATACATACATGCGGTCTCAAACGTCATTTAATATTTTTCAGACACCAGCTTCGCTTGGGTAAACAACAACAGATAATCCCTGCCTCCTGCTTTGGAATCGGTACCCGACATATTAAATCCACCAAATGGATGTGTCCCTACCAAAGCTCCCGTACACTTGCGGTTGAAATACAGATTACCTGCAAAATACTCATGTCTTGCCTGCTCCAGATGAGCCCGATTGCGCGAGATAACCGCACCTGTCAGACCATAATCTGTATTGTTGGCAATCTCCAGCGCATCCTGGAATGAATCGGCTTTGATGAAAGCCAGCACCGGGCCAAAAATCTCCTCTTGCGAAATCCGGGCATGCGGTTCCACATCTGCAATAATGGTCGGCTCGATGAAGAATCCTGCCGGATCTCCGGTACCTCCCCCATGAACCAGACGTCCTTCCCCTTTGCCAATCTCGATATATTCGGTGATCTTTGCATACGCCTTATCGTCAATGACAGGTCCCATGTAATTTCCCACTTCAAGCGGACTGCCCATCGTCAGCTTCTTCGTACGCTCCAGCACCTTTTGTAATACTTCATCATATACATCCTTATGGATAATGGCACGGGAACACGCTGAACATTTTTGTCCCGAGAAACCAAAAGCCGAAGCTGTGATCGACTCGGCTGCCAGTTCCAGATCACTGTCACTGTCAACCACAATGGAATCCTTGCCGCCCATCTCGGCGATCACACGTTTGATCCACTTCTGACCCGGAGCGGTGCGTGCAGCACGTTCGTTGATCCGCAGACCGACATCGCGGGAACCTGTGAAACTGATAAAACGTGTCAGTGCATGATCGACAAGATAATCACCCACCTCACTGCCTGGCCCTGGCAAGAAGTTGACTACCCCATCTGGCAGACCCACTTCTTCCAGCAATTCCACGAACTTTGCAGCGATGACCGGTGTAGTGCTTGCCGGTTTTAGCACCACCGTGTTGCCCGAAACTAACGCAGCCGAGGTCATGCCTGCCATAATCGCCAGCGGGAAATTCCACGGCGGAATCACCACGCCAACACCAAGCGGAATGTAAGTCAGTTCATTATCTTCACCAGCAATCCGTACAAGCGGCTGCGGCTCACTGAGACGCTGCATTTCCCTTGCATAGAACTCCATAAAATCAATCGCTTCAGCCGTATCTGCATCTGCTTCAGGCCAGGTTTTGCCCGCCTCATAGACCATCCAGGCGGAGAATTCATGCTTGCGGCGGCGCATGATTGCAGCTGCTTTGTAGAGATAACGGGCCCGTTCATTCGGGTCCGTATGTTTCCAGGTATGGAACGTTTCCGCAGCCGTTTGGATGGCCTTCTCGGCCAGCTCCCGATCCGCTTGATGAATCGTTCCAATCACCTGATCCTTAGCAGCCGGGTTCACGGAGGTTAACGTGCGGTTGCCGGTTATTTTTTCCCCACCGATAATCATCGGATATTCCTGTCCCAGTTCGGATTTCACCTTATGGAGCGCTTCCTCAAAGGCTTCCCGGTTCGCTTGCACCGTAAAAGCTGTAAATGGTTCGTTAACAAAAGGGATATTCATCAATGATTCCTCCTTCAGGATGTGGGTTCTGTTTGCTGGATCGCTGCTCGGATTCACGCAGCACTTACGTCTCATTCAAATATATGAAGCAAGAAGCATGCCAACTCCGCTTGAGAATGAAATATTTTCAAAAAATGTTTAACTGTTGAACTATTCATTTACACAAAAACGGAGAGGGAAGAAAAAACCTGGAAAAGCGGAGCGCTCGCCTTTATCACCGGATTTTCCCTTTTAAAAAGGGAATTCAAAAAAATCTGGGGATAACAGCGATTGGAAGGTTATTCTGCCATCGGAGTGCTCGTGTAAATTATCTTTGTTCGTCTTATATCAAAATTTTCACAAAATAATTAGGGCATCAGCAATCGCATTCAACAGATTTTGGCACGATTTTTGCTAGATATGTAAATATACAATCATGAATGTTTAGGGAGGAACCACGATGAGTGTCGGAACGGAACTATATCGCAAAACGTTGTTAACCGTAGCTGGCAATAAAGCCGTAGAGAACCTGTCTCTCAAATACGGCAAAAAGCTGGCTGGCAAGTTCATAGCTGGTAATACGCTGGAAGAGGCGCTGGAAGAAATTCGCGTTTTAAATAGCAAAGGCATTATGGCAACACTGGATCATCTGGGAGAGGGGATCACCCATCTGCGCGAGGCGGCACTTTACAGGGATGAATACGTGAGGTTAGTTGAAGGTATAGCGCATAGCGGTGTGGACTCCAATGTTTCACTGAAACCGACCCAGATGGGGCTGGCACTTGATCCGGAAGAAGGGTACCAGAATATTCGTGCGGTCGCCGCCCGAGCGAAGGAACATGAACTGTTCGTCCGGATTGATATGGAGGACAGTCCGTTCACCCAAGCAACCATTGATATCGTACGTAGACTGCATGCGGAAGGGCTGGATAACTCAGGTACCGTATTGCAGGCTTATCTGCATCGAACGGAAGAGGATACCCGCGATATGATTCGGGAAGGTATTCGGCTGCGTTTGGTCAAAGGAGCGTATAAAGAACCTGCAAGCGTCGCATATCAAAATACGTCCGAGGTCATTCACCAGTTCAAAACGATGATTCGTCATCATCTGGATCAAGGTGTTTATACCGCTGTGGCCTCCCATGATGATCACATCATTAACTGGACGAAACAATACGCGAAGGACCGGGATATCTCTCCTGAAGCCTTTGAATTCCAGATGTTATATGGTCTACGCATGAGTGAACAGGAGCGTCTGGCACAAGAAGGTTATCGCATTCGTTGTTATGTCCCTTATGGCACGATGTGGTATCCCTACTATACCCGCCGTCTGGCAGAGAAACCTGCGAATCTCTGGATGGTTGTGAAGAACATGTTTCGCTAGAATTGATGTAAGAGATAGCCCTTCACGCCATGCAACCCAGTCATTCTGGAGTGCATGGTTTTTCCTTTTTCCGATGATGCAGCACTGCCAAACTTAAACGTTCACTCTAAACAAGAATATATGTCTAAAAAATAAGAATACACAAAATTTAATGTACAAAATTTTAGACAAATTCTACACTAATAATCTTGTATCTTACCCTCACATTGATCTCCATCTTTACATATTTTCTTATATTTATACATTTTCACAAATAATGAGCGTTATATAAATTGACACAAAATAAATAAAAAAACCTGAAATAAGTTAAAAGCTGTAGCTAAATCAACATTTTTTCCTATCTTCACCTAAAGAAAACGTATACATAAAAACAACAAAATGGGTGAGCGTTATTAAAACAAAACAATCGAACAATCGATGTCAAAAAATATATACACAACTCTGTTGGAGCGATATAATAGTACTAATTCCTATCACTTTAATCCGTATGTTGTAATCGAGGTGATCCTGATGAGACATTTACTACCTACTCTAAAAGAACTGACACGAACAGACATGCACATTTACGATGAATCCTCCGTTCAGGAAAAGCTTCTTCCACTCCCGTATGCGGATTCAGATATCAACGTAACTCGACCTGTTTTTGTACGTTCTGGTACAGGAAGCGCTTATCTCTATTGCTCCTTCCTGGATCAACCAAACTTGCCTGGTGAAAAAGGCCTGCCTTCCACATCTTCTGCTAAATCAACAGAACCCGACCCTTTTCCGGTTACCCCATCGTTCTTAGTCCCTGTCCCTTTGATCTCACTTTCTATGGAACTGGCACAAGTGATTCCTTTGTTTGCCAAGAGCTCTATTCTCATCGTCAAAAATGATCGTGACGAATGGACCGGCTATATCACGGCATCCGATGTCATGAACTCATTTTATCAATCCTACCGACTGATGGAAGCATATCTGGAAACTACGCTTGAGACAGCTGGTTCCGCACTATCTTTAATCGATGAAGAAGCCAAGGTGGCGTACTGGACATCCGGTGCGGAGAATATATTTTCTATTCGCAAAACCGATATTATCGGTCAGCCTGCCGCCAACTTTTTCCCACCCGAAAGACTTCAATCACTCAAAACGTTATACACCGGTGAATCGGTCTACCGCAAACAGCATCAACCCAGGTCTGATCTGTTCGCCCTAATCAATGCCCGCCCTGTCAGGCTGGATGGTCGTATTGTTGGTGCAGTCGCTGCGGAGGTCGATATCACAACTGAAATTCGTCTGCACCAGGAATTATTGCATATGTCCTCCAAAATTCAGCATTTGGAAAAAGCCGTTGCCAGGCTTCATCCCGAGACCGATCCTTTTGCGCGTATCAAAGGTAGCAGTCCAATTATCCGGCAATGTCTGGAGACTATTCGCAAGATCAGCACCACCCCTGCTACGGTACTCATTATGGGGGAAAGTGGCACGGGCAAGGAACTCTTCGCAAAAGCCATCCATGATCTTCGTGAACCGGAGACTGCTCCTTTTATCGCGATTAACTGCGGGGCCATTCCCGCTTCATTGTTTGAGAGCGAGTTGTTTGGCTACGAGAAAGGCGCTTTCTCCGGGGCAGACCCTAAGGGGAAAAAGGGGAAAATCGAGCTGGCGGAGGGTGGCACTCTTTTTCTGGATGAGATTGGGGAGATGCCTTTTGAACTGCAAGTCAAGCTGCTTCGTGTGTTGCAGGAACGAAGTTATTTTCCGGTTGGGGGTACCCGCACCAAACAAGCTAACTGCCGAATCATTGCTGCAACCAATCAAGACCTTCCTGCCATGATTACGCGTAATCAATTCCGGGAGGATCTCTACTATCGACTGAATGTCATCAATCTGATTATTCCGCCGCTCCGGCTGCGTAAAGAAGATATCTATGAGCTCACCCAGACTTTTCTGCAAGAATTCTCGCTACTCTACAATCGTCATATTGAAGTGATTCCTCCAGAATTGTTCAAACGTTTATTCGAGTACGATTGGCCGGGGAATGTCCGGGAACTGCGCAACGTGATTGAGCGCCTGACCATTCTAACGATGGATGGTGAGATCAAGCCGGAATACTTGCCTGATTCGCTGACATCAGCGAAAGTAAACGTACCTTCTGAGCCGGAACATACAGTAGCCAACCTCAAGTCTGCGGGAAAAGAAGTAGCGCATGACCCCAATGTGACAGACTCCCAACAAGAGAGTCACGGACCTGACCATCTTGCAGCGGTTGCTCGGGAAGCGGCTAACCCAAGTGTTACATTCCCCGAACAAAGTTCCGGCTCCTCTTATCAGCAACAGATGGATGCGTATGAGGCCCGGCTTTTGCTTCAATACCTGAAGGCCGCAGGCGGCAACAAACGAACACTCGCCAAACAACTTGGCATCTCCAGAGCTACACTCTACAACCGTATGAATCGGCTTGGTATATAACCTATAACTTCCGCGGTGATTACCGCTTGCTTTTACAGTTGAACATAATGCACGGCTAGCAAACGAAGAACATTCCACCCTTGCCGTTGCAGGCGATAGAATACAGAGAATTTGAGGAAAAATCAGAGAAAGCTCAGCGCCGAGAGCAGAAACCAGCAAATAAGGTTTCTGGCGACTCTAACGATCACCACAAGCCTTATTTGCCCATTTAGGCGTGGTTTCAAAATCTAACGATCTCCAGTGACGCTATTCAGCTAATATCCTGCTGAAAATGGGATGAAATGGGCAAATTGCTCGAAATAGCGTCCGTACGGATCGTTAGAATTTCAACATGGCGATTTTGGGCAAAATAAGGTTTCTCCTGATCGTTAGAGTTTGCGGGGATGCTACTTATGAACAGCTAGATGAATCAGCTAGAAAAACCCGCAGTTACGGATCTTTCCCGTTTTACTGCGGGTTTATTGGTTGTTGCTTTTCATTTTTGTTTTGGTTTTCATTTTTGTTTTGGTTTTCATTTTTGTTTTGGTTTTCATTTTTGCCTTGTTCTTGTTATTTCAACGATGGCTTCTGCTATTTCTGTGCGACCATCTTTCTTCCCCCTTTACAATATTCTCGCTAAACGAATCAGTGCCGTTCGAATATGGCGATAAAAGGTAGCCCTGCTCATTGAACACTCCTGCGCTGCGGCAGTCGGATTGCCAGCGTGGGCCCAGTAAGCCGCATGTAACAGCTTCTGATCCTGAGGAGACACCCCATGTATTCTGCCTTCCAGTAGATCCAGAATATATAATTGTAACTGAATGCCGTCCCTCACACCTGTAATTCTATCTGCGTATTCTTGCAGCTCTCCGGGTGAGCGAAGGTGTCCGAGCATTTTACGCACTTCCTGCTCGGACCAAACCCTGTTATTCGAATCCGTTGCCTGGGGTCGTATTACACTAGCCGAGAGGTCTGGATGCAAAAGGGACATCACCCATGCACCGAATTGCCCGCTACGCAGATCGAGTTCCAGCACATCTGCCTGATCTTCATACCGATCACACGCACGAGTGGACGTTCTCCTCATCTGAAAGCCAATACTCCGCAGAAACAGCTTCAGATGTGGATTGGTCGCAACAAGAATGGCTCTCGCCCCATCTCCCAGGAGCGACAAACGATCCAGTGTCATATATCCGACAAGTTCCTCACGTGTATATCCAGGCACATCATCTCTCGCCGCAGCCAGCAATGCGAAGTGTGTATCACTCTCATCCGGATCATTCTGTAATTCCTCTGGCGTAAAGCACTCTTTCATCTCATTTGGAAAATATTTTAAAAGCAAATCACTGATCTCCCGATGCACCAGCACGGTAATAAACATCGCAATCGTTTCACCTTTCATATCCCGCTTTATTACGATGCCTTCAGGACAACGATGAGCCAGTTCATCCAGAAAAGGGCCGTAGTTCACGGCCTGCCAAGGCTCAACGCTGTATTCACACCATTGCCCTAGCAACTTGTGAAGATAGGGTAGGTCAGCCTGCTTCATTGGTTCAAGCGGCGTGAACAAAGAATCGCGTGAGACATCAGCATACTTGCGAAACTGGAGCATAGATTCCTGACAGAGTAACAGCATCTTTCTCGCAATTTGACGCTTCCCAAGTGCACATGCCTGTTCATGGAGTGGTTTCAGCAACTCTGCAATCCGAATCCGCATAGACTGCATACGATGCGGCTCACGTTGCCGGAAATCCCGCATCAAATGTACCCGGGCCATATCGTGCAAGGCCAGACCGTCCGGCGCGGAACGAATGAAAGACATCCGTCTCAGCATGTGATATTCTTCCTGTTTAACGGGTACATTCAGTACCGTGGATAAGAGTTCCTGGTTTGCTGTCTCCAGCAAGGTTAACACCTCCACCATCGGATGCAGACGTGGCGTGGTGAGTTCAAGTAACAGCCGGGCACTGATCATATGTGACAGTTCAGCCCACTCGGCATGAGGAAGATTCCGCTCCTGATCAGCCGCTTCCACTGCAAGAGCAAGTCCCAGCGGATGTCCATCCGTCATTCTCGTAATGACTCCAGCCATACTCGGCTTTAATGAACCTGCGGTTGCAATATACTCCGTAATCTCATCCGCGGTAAAATGTTGCAGCTGCAATTGAACCAGATGCTGATACAGCCTGGGATGCGTTCGCCATGTTGCTGAAAGCTCTGAACGAGATGCAAGTATGATGAGTATCCCACTTAGATGAAGTTTCGCTATGAAAACTTCCATAAACCAGCTCTCGAGCAATGCAAGTTCCTCGTAGTTATCTACTGCAATAACGAGCCGTTTCTCTCTGGGCATGCTTTTCAACAACGATAGCAGAATGTTGCCCTGGCTATTCAACAGCCCAAGTTCCAGTCCCAGTGTTGAACTAAAATAATCCATAAACACGGAGGGCGTTGTGCCACATGCCCGTCCATCCATCCATATAGCGGTTGCTTCCTGCTCTCTAGCGATGGACAGCATTTCTGAAAGTAACGAAGACTTCCCAATACCACCCATACCCGTAACTGAAAATATAGTCATAGGCGCTTCATCATTTTCAAACCACTGCTCCAGGATCATCAGCTCTCTGGCTCGACCAACGAAACGCTTTTCGTCCCTAGCAACCTTCTGCTTTCGAGATTCACTTCCGTTCCCCATATATATCCTCCGTACTAGATACTGGTACTTTTACTGTAGCTTACTTTTATATAAAAATGAGACTATATTGAGACGCGCAATCGCTTCCGAAATGTTAGAATCTTGATAAAAGCCAATTTATAGAAAAAGGCAAATCTGTGCCTCTTCTACATTTATCGAACCACGCCGTTTATGGATATCACAAAACGCAACACTCCGCCAAACACCCTGAGCAAGCCTGCACACACGATTTTACCGACTTGGTTTCATGCTTTCCTTTCGTATCCTACTCCAGCCCGATAATTCAGGAAAGGCGGATTTGTGTGAAAAAACATCTCGACATTTCTCATTTGAGCGGACAACTTGGCATCCATTCCAGTAAGCTTCAGGCATGGTTAAACCTTACCGGTTTAACTGTTGCTGATCCACAAGACAGACGGGAACGAAGGTCTGAGCGTATGACATTTCCATATCGCCTTGTAACATCTACCTCACCACTTCAGGCTACATCTTCCCGTGCATTCGAACGCTATCGGAGCCGTTTCTCCAATACAGGGTCCCGTCGCCGGTCTCGTGCCTTACGAGGTATACGACGGATCAACAAGCTGTAAATGAGCAAAAAAACACCTTCTATTCAAGCAATGCCCATATCCAAAAACGTTACTGTCATGACAATTGTCCATCTCCACCTTCAATCATGGCATTAGCTAACAATGCCATCTCCAAGCACACACGTTTTCCCTGTTGCATATAACCTGGTCCCAGCAGTTCTTCCAGTTTCTCCAGTCGGTTATACAAAGTCTGCCGATGAACGAACAGCTGGGCGGCCGCATCCCTTTTGCACCCGAAATTCGCCAGATAGGCATCCAATGTTTCGACCAATCGCAACTGATGGCTTCGATCATGCTCTATAAGCACACCCAGATGATCGTTCGCAAAGGATTGCAGGAATGAAAGCGGCATGGCTTTTAACATTTGATATACACCCATACGATCGTAAAAGTGAACATGTTTCATTAATTTGACAGACCTCGCCACTTCAATAACCTGGACCGCTTCCTGAAGGCTATCCTTCAGAAGAGTTAGTTGATTTCGAAGTTTGCCGAAGCCCGCATGAATTTCGACTTGTTTCAGATTCGAGCGAGCGAACCGTTTCATATCCTGAGTGATGCTCTCTAACATTTGGATCAGTGGCTGTTCAGAGACAATTTGTGTTTCTTCCTTGGCACAACAGAGGTAGATTTGATTATTTTTCAGCATGATGAGGCTGGTTAGATGATTTTTCTTCAGAAGTGAGCGAAGCAATACGAGAATGTCCTGATGATTCGCCTCCATTCGCTCCCGGCCCGTCCCCTTCATGCGATGTTCAATCTGCAATAGACCTCCCGCGAACCAGTATTGTCCCTTCACTAACAAGCGAAGCCCCATACGTGTTCTAGCCTGTTCCTCCTGCTGAATGTGGCCATTCATCAAATCCTGAATCAATTCATTCTGGTTGCGTACCATCTTCTCTTCAAGAAATTGTGAACGAAGCGTAAGCGTAGCTGCAGCTTTGGCTGTGTAATCAAGCAACAGCTTGAGATATTCTACCGTTGCCGACGGGTGCACAATCATACCTATGGCTGAAAATACTTGGCCAAAACAAACCACGGGATAACAGAGCAAAGCCCTCTCCTCATCCATATGAAACCACAGCTCCGTATCGGAGTCGTTCAGGTTTAGCCGTTCCACTTCCTGGCTGTACCAGCTATAGATGGCCTGCTCCATGTCTGGAGCGAGTTCTGGCACAAAACTCCCGGCCTCCATCGACGAGATGTATACCACAGGTTTTGCCGCATAGGCATGTAGCAGGTCGAGAACCGCCGACATATCTGTACGCTGCAACGTGCGTTGCTGAAGCTCACGGGAATACGTCTCCAGGCTCTTTAATAGCTGGTGTTGGTGGTTAATAAGTAGAGAATGGATATCTTGCGTAATCTCAACAAAACGCACGGGTTGTTCAAATACGATGAGCGGAAACTGATACTGGTTTGCCAGTTCGATCAATGACTCTGGTATCGCATGTATGCTGGTGCCAAACTCGACACATAATCCAGCTGCATCACGGTTGATCAGCTGCATCAGATAAGCTTCACGCCCTTCTTCAGACTGAAGCCATAGACCCGTGGATAAAATAAGATCATGTGGGCTTACAAAAGGGGACACATTGGTAATTTCCAGCACATGAACCCAGCCTACCTGACGTTCCAACCCTTCTCTCCCTGCCGCGAGCCGTGCTTGACTAAATACCGGCCGTTGCAGGATATCTCTGACAGTAAACACACGGTCATTTCGCAAAGTCGATCCCTCTTAGTGTTATTTTTTCTTACATTATAATCCAAAGACATGTGTCCTGAACAGTCTATTTCGACGAATTGTTGAGTCTTGATCCTAAAAATTAGACATTGTGTAAGGTGCAAAACGACGCATGGAGTCATAAACTTGTAGTATAAGCTAACAACCAAAAAATGGACGAGGTGCATGGCTATGAGAATCGGGATTCCCAAAGAAATCAAAAACAATGAAAATCGTGTAGCGATGACTCCTGCCGGGACAGCTGATTTTGTGACAGCCGGGCATCAGGTCTTTATCGAACAAGGTGCGGGACTTGGCAGTGGATTTACGGATAAAGAATATGTTAAAGCTGGCGCCCTGATTGTTGAAGAAGCCGCTCAGGTATGGCAGGATGCCGAGCTCATCCTTAAAGTGAAAGAACCTCTTGCCAGTGAATATGGTTATTTTCGCCCCGGGCTGATTTTGTTCACCTACCTGCACCTCGCCGCAGAGCCGGCTCTCGCCAAAGCACTGGTCGAAAAACAGGTGACTGCCCTTGCGTATGAAACCTTGGAAGTCGGTGGCTCTCTCCCGCTGCTCACACCTATGAGTGAGGTGGCAGGTCGGATGGCTGCGCAGATCGGTGCGCAGCTTCTGGAGAAAACAGAAGGCGGCAAAGGCATTCTGTTATCCGGCGTGCCTGGCGTAAGCCGCGGCAAGGTTGTCATTATTGGCGGCGGTACGGTAGGTACCAATGCGGCCAAAATTGCACTTGGCCTGGGGGCGGATGTCACGATTCTGGATCTGAATCTGAGTCGGCTGCGCCAGCTGGACGATATTTTTGGCAATCAGATCCAGACGCTGGTATCCAGCCCTTCCAATATTGCGTCCGCCGTCACCGGGGCGGACCTGCTGATCTGTGCGGTGCTGATTCCAGGCGCCAAAGCGCCAACACTTGTCAGCGAGCAGGTTGTGAAGACCATGGCACCCGGGTCGGTCATTGTGGATGTGGCGATTGATCAAGGCGGGATCGTCGAGACCATTGATCATATCACCACCCACGATGAACCCACCTATGTGAAACATGGTGTCGTGCATTATGCGGTGGCGAACATGCCTGGCGCCGTACCGCGTACGTCCACGGTGGCGCTGACCAATGCCACCATGCCTTATGCGCTGCAACTGGCGAACCATGGTGCAGCCACCGCGATTCGCGGTAGTTCGTCCATTCGCAGCGCGGTGAATGCGCTGAATGGACATATCACGTATGAGGCGGTTGCCCGTGACCTCGGGCACGCCTACGTACCTGCAGGACAGGCGCTGGAAGATGCCGCAGCTGTCCAATAAATCTTCTGGCCGTTCCACCTGGAAGCAAATTGTCCAGCCTGTGGAACGCACACAAGCGCAGTGCCCATGGAGGATTCCTCCGGGCACTGCGCTTCTTTTTTTGACATATAGGACGCATATTAGGATGGATTATAGTACAGGTTACGCGCCAAGCTCATTAAACCACTCGTTCACTGCATACCTCACGAAAGTTGCAATCCCGGCATGCACGGTGCGAAGGCATTGGGGTGAAATAGGACATGTCCTTTGGACGGTTGTAATACTCATCGGCCACACAGGAGCGCATCTCCTCGATGTAACGCCCGACATTCTCCTCTACTTTGCGAATGTCCTCTTCGGTTGCAGCAAACTCTTTGTGTTTGCCCGTCAACAGATACTCCACCCGAATCTCAATCTGCTCCAGTGGAACCTGGTAGTGCTCTCTTACATAGGAAGCATATAAAATTAACTGATCGGAGAAGTCATCCTCCTTGCCCGTCTTCCAGTCCACAATGACAATATTGCCGTTGCTGCGTCGATATAATAAGTCCATTTTCACATACACACGCGTATCATGCAGCTGCATCGTATCCCATTTCTCAATCTCCAGAATCGTTGTACTTGCACGGGACAAATCTTCCCATGTCAGCGTCTGATACAAGTTGCCTACACAGGCTCCTGCGCGTTCTTTAATGGTTGCGACCCGGTCGTTCAGTGTATCATCGCCATAATAAATTTCCGACAACATCGTATGATTTTTCGGATTGAGTCGCCATTGCTCCGGATTCATCGACTCTTTGTATGCCTGGTTCAGCAAATCACGTATCGTCTTCTCCAAAAAAACTTCCCGTGGCTTCGGTTTTCCTTCTTCTCTGCTTCGTACTGCCGACTCACACATCCGGTGTGCAAGATCACCAAATACCAGATATAGATTACTCAGTTGCTTCAGACGATACAAGCGTACCTGCATCTCATCCGCTGATTCTGTTTTCCAGCCGTTATGGGCACCATAATAATGATAATAATATTTGCGCAGGCACTCATCGAACATACTCGCCCGCGACTGCGAATAAGACCACTGCGGGTATTGTGCCATATGATAATCTGCCTTTCTGTATATCGGATCTACTCATACCAATGCTGCGTGCCGTACTGTAGGGACGTATCGTAGGACTGATCTGTAAAACATAACATCCGAACTCACTCTATATATCTACCTTTAGCATACATCTGGCTGAAAGATCCTTTTATTGCTCACAGTATAAAGCCCTGGCCGTCATGCCGCAACCCGGCTTCCGTTATTTTCTTGTGTACGCAACCGTTTGAGGAACGATACGTATCGTTTATATAGTTACATCAGGATGATGAGAAGTCCATTTCACTTATCATCTGCACGTTCTCCATCCGAGGCTAACGATCACCACAGACCTTATTTGCCCATTTTGACGGCTTTTAAAAATCTAACGATCTCCAGCGGCGCTATTTACATGAATTTCACCTGAAAATGGGTTAAAACAGACGAATTTCGCAAAATAGCGTTCCTACGGATCGTTAGAATTTGAACGTGGCTGTTTGGGGCGAAATAAGCTTTCTCGTGATCGTTAGAAAAAGTTGAATTTGAGCACGAACGGTATTAACCTATTACGTAAATAACTACGGAAAATATGTACGGGCATATCCAAAAGGAGGCGCCACCCATGAAGCAGCCGGATTGGTTCCAGGCAGAAGCAGCATTACAACAAATTCAAGTCATCGGAAGCGATCGGAATGAGCTGGTGAATATCATCGGCGAGGCAGCAGGATTGAACTGCATTGGTATCGGAACGGATGCGGCTGTATTTACGTATGACCAGCTACCACAGTATGCCTTCAAAATGTATTCGGATCATGCTTTAGATAAATTAAATAACGAAAAACAGGTCTACGCCCAGCTTCAGGGCCTGCCTTACTTCCCAACGTATTATGGTAGCGGCCGAAATATACTTGTTATCAGTTACGAACCTGGAGACACCTTGCTGGAATGTTTGGAAAAAGGAATCCCCGTCCCCGAGCAGGTCATGCTCGATGTAGACGCAGCGCGAGAAGCAGTTCGTCGCCTTGGACTGAATCCACGCGACATCCATCTCAAAAATGTGCTTCTCCAGAATGGACGCGGCAAAGTGCTCGACGTATCGGAGTATATTCAAGAGGGAGACGACCATCGCTGGGAGCATCTCGTGTGGGCCTATCACAACATCTATCCACGTATCAAAGGTACGCCCATCTCCCCCCGCATGCTGCAAACGATTAAATGGGCATATAATCAGCTGGATCAGGCTAATCTCAAAATGGAAGATCTCTCAAAGAAAGCTAATCGACTGTTCTCCAGATTTCTGAAATAGACCGCACTGCAGCAAGCGATGAATCCAACCCTTCCCCCAACCACCCGGATTTAGCCAATAGTGGGCTAGATCAGGGTGGTTTTTTGCCTTCACATTCCTTCCTTCTCTTCAAGCCTTCTCCCCTTTCAACCGCATCTTCCCGCCCTTCCCCTCACCCTTCCTTCATTCCCCTTGCCTGCGAAGGCGTCATGCCTTTGTACTGCTTGAATAATTTTGTAAAATAGTTCGCATTGTCACATCCCACCTGAGCTGCGATTTCCGTGACTGTGAGGTTGCTGCCTTGCAGTAAGCGCTCAGCCTCACTCATTCTGCATCCGTTTACGTATTCTACGAGCGTACGTCCGGTCAGCTTTTTGAACATTTTGCAGAAATGATATACGTTCAACCCCACTTGGCTTGCCGCTTCACCAACCGACAATTTCTCCTGCGGATCAGCCTCAATCTGTGCAATCAACTGTTTGAACCGCTCGCGGTTAGGAAAATACACTGCACCCGCTCGATCCCGCAACTGATGCGGCATAAACGTCCGGGCCATGAGCGTAAATAACGCATGTAGCTTGGACTTCACTACAAGCTGGTACGCCGGAGGTTGCATCGCCATTTCTTCCACAGCTTCATTTAATAAAGAATAATACCCGGCACAGGCTGCATTCTCTGCGGCTGGTTTGACCGGAAACCGCACACTGCCTTCCAGATAAGGCGCAACATACTGCTCATGAACTGGATCGCTCGTAAAATCCTGAAATAACGCACGATTGACCACAACCGAGTCATAATGCACATCTCCTTCATCCAACGCGTATCCAACATGCAGGGCACCACCCGGAATGATAATAACCTCTCCAGCCTCAATTTCATAAGGTCGGCTATCAATATGAAATACCGCTCTCCCCTTACGCATAATGATCCATTCAAAGTGCTCATGCCAGTGCAAATATAAAATGCATTCTTCCATTTTTTTCGCAGAACAGCGATTTTGGAATAACTGAAACGGATGAGATTTATGATCAATTCGCGTATCTTCGTGAAGCGCTTTCAAGTCCAGCATGGTTTTTTCCCCCTTACCACAAAATCCGACTAATAAAGCACAAAATTGTTTAGAGCCTTCCCTTAGATCCAAGGCTATAATGAGTGTGTCACGAAGTACTATAAGCCAAT
This sequence comes from Paenibacillus polysaccharolyticus, assembly GCF_023714295.1. Classification (GTDB taxonomy): domain Bacteria; phylum Bacillota; class Bacilli; order Paenibacillales; family Paenibacillaceae; genus Paenibacillus; species Paenibacillus polysaccharolyticus_A. Next base: position 289,210 of record NZ_JAMAUN010000005.1, on the reverse strand, counting down.
ATTGGAGTGAATTACAACCATGAATCCATCCATTCGTATCGGAACCCTTGTAGGCGGCCATGATGCCGTTCGGGTCATTCCGCAGATTATGCAACATGGCTTCGAATCCTTTAACCTGACGTTCTGGCAAAGCACGGGCAACCTTGATCTGGCAGAAACCGCCAAGCGTGTCCGCGATATCGTTGACGAACAAGGCATCACCATTTCGGCTGTAAGTGTATTTGGTAATCCGCTCACCGGCACAGGGGATAACGCTGACACCTTGGCAAGCTGGGAGCGAGTCATTGACCACGCACAGCTTTTTGGGGCAGATATCGTCTCCGGCTTTACCGGACGTCTGACCAATCAACCGATTGACGAATCGATTCCACGGTTCAAGGAAGTGTTCGGTGAACTGGCACGACGGGCGGCAGACCGAGGTGTACGCATTGCTTTTGAAAATTGTGATATGGGTGGAACGTGGCAGACCGGCGACTGGAATATCGCCCATAACCCGACCGCTTGGGAAATGATGTTTAATGCCGTTCCTGATGAAAATGTGGGGCTGGAATGGGAACCCTGTCACCAGATGGTCAGCTTGATTGACCCGATTCCACAGCTTCGCAAATGGGCTCCGAAAGTGTTCCACGTGCATGGCAAAGACGCAACCATTGCCTGGGATATTGTCAAAGAACACGGCGTACATGGACCGAATGAATTTGTCTGGCATCGCACCCCAGGATTTGGAGACAGCAATTGGGCAGATATCATCACCATTTTGCGCCAGAACGGTTACCAGGGCACCATCGACATTGAAGGCTGGCATGATCCGGTGTACCGGGACGAACTTGAGATGACCGGGCAAGTACATGCGTTGAATTATTTAAAACATTGCCGCGGGGGCAGCTTTGTGCCCAATCCGGTGTAAAGACATAACGGCATGAAGACTGAAAGACTCAGTTACTCATGTGCCCATAAAATACAAATGTTCGTCACAATCACATGCACTTCTCGCATGGAACAATAACTTATAACATGGATCAATAACATCTATGCATCTATATGAGGGAGTTGAGCACATGACATACCCTTATCGGGTTATCATCGCAGGTTGCGGGGCAATGGCAAACACTTGGGCGGACTATGCCAAAGAACGACCAGATACGGAAATCGTGGGACTCGTTGATCTCTACGAGGAAGCTTCATCATCTTTTGCCAAGCGACACAATTTATCCTGTCCAACCTTTACTAATATTGGTGATGCCCTTGAAGCTGTCGATGCCAACATCGTATTTGATGTGACCATCCCTTCCAGCCATTATCATATTGCGATGACCGCGCTACAGGCCGGTTGCCACGTCTTTGGCGAAAAACCGCTGGCAGAATCCTTCTCGGACTGTACGGACATTGTGCAAACTGCCCGCAGTACGGGACGTATTCAAGCGGTGATGCAGAACCGCAGGTTCGATCCTCGCATCCGTGCCTATCGGCAGCTCATTTCCAGCGGAACGATTGGGAAGCCGGGATATGCAGGAGCAGACTTCTTTATCGGAGCACACTTTGGCGGTTTCCGCGACCTCATGGACAGCCCGCTTTTGCTGGATATGGCGATACATACCTTTGATCAAGCGCGTTATATCCTCGGTGCAGATCCGGTGTCGGTGTACTGTCACGAATTCAATCCTCCAGGTTCCTGGTATAAGGGCAATGCGATGGCGATATGCATTTTCGAAATGTCCGACGGGTCTGTGTTCGATTATCGGGGGTCCTGGTGTACCGAGGGCGTGCCTACATCCTGGGAAGCAAACTGGCGCGTGACAGGTGAAAAGGGAACCGCCATCTGGGATGGTCATGACGACATCTATGCTGAAGCGGTCAACACACTCGCACTGGAGGCTGATGGCAAACCATCTTTCCTCCAGCGCACTGAACGAATCGAAACCGAACTGCCTGTAATGGACAAAACCGGACACCACGGCTGTCTTGAAGAGATGTTTGCTGCACTTGAAGAAAATCGACTGCCCGAAACGGACTGCAGTGACAACCAGTACAGCATGGCTATGGTTCTCGCGTCCCTCGAAAGCGCACGTACCGGACAAAAGGTGCTTATTGCAGATTTACTGAAAACAACAGGTCCGTCATCCTGAGCTTGAGCAAGATTAGGGTTAATGTTGTTTAAATAAATATTTTCAATCGCCATAAAAGGAAGTGAGTCTTATTGGATAGTGAAAGTAAAATTATGATTTCTCCATTAAATGCGGACTTAGTGGATGATATCCATACGACTAACGATGATTTTACGTTATTCGGTAAAATCATCCCCAGTTTACAATCTGGACAATGGTCCTATGAAGAAGTTCTTTTTGATGAGCCGAAGGAAACGCGTTTTCCAGATGACAAACTGGATTGGGACGAATATATCAACCAGGACGATAAAATGTTGTTTTTAGCGTATATGAATCAAGTTTGTATAGGACAGATTAGAATCATTAAGGATTGGAATCGCTTCTGTTATATTGAAAACATTGCTACGAAAAAAGAGTATAGAGGCAGCGGAGTCGGAAAGCTGCTCTTAAATAAAGCAGAAGAATGGGCAAAACAAAAAAATCTTATCGGAATGTCCCTCGAAGCACAAGATGACAATCTGGGTGCATGCCGATTTTATGTAAAACAGGGCTTTGTACTAGGTGGAGCCGACACACTCAAACAGTCCTATACCCCTAATATCGATACCACTTTATACTGGTATAAGTTATTCAAGTAACGAAGGCTCCAGCAGCATAAGGAAAACAGCCGTTCCAACATTGGAACGGCTGTTTTTATTCACCTACAAAATACGCTTCTTCATCGCTTTGTACACCAATTGCGCAAACAAACTGTTGGACCATGCGAACCATGGACGCGTATACGTATCCGGATCATCGACATGAAAACCTTCGTGCATATACCCCGTTCCCGCGTCGGTGTTCTCCAGCAAATCAATCATGGCGAGCATCTCCGCGTCATTGTCTGCCGTTAGTCCTTGCATGGATAATGCCATATGCCAGATATACCCTGGAGGCGTGTGCGGGCTACCGATGCCCTTGGCCGCTGTTCCTTCATAGTAATACGGATTTTCTTTACTCAAAATAAAACGCCGTGTATTCTGATACACCACATCACCCACGGAAACATATCCGATATACGGAATCGACATCAGTCCTGGTGTGCCCGCATCATCCATTAGACAGACGTTGCCATACCCGTCCGTTTCATAAGCGTAAATCTGACCATACACCGGATGACGGTAGGTACCATACAGGGCAATGCCGTGGCGAATTTCCTCCTCCAGGCGCGCCATACGGCTCACCAGCTGTTCGTCACGGAATACCCATTTTGCAATCTCCCCCATCTGGCTCAGCGTCACCGCGGCGAACATATTGGACGGAATATTGTAGTGAAAATCACAGGCATCGTCGCTTGGGCGAAAGCCCGACCAGATCATGCCCGTATAGTTTACTGGCATCCCCATTCCCTCGTTACGCAGTGTATCGTGCGCCGGGCAGTTACGGCGCATGAATCGATACGGGGATTGCTCTATATGCCGTTGCTCCGTTTCCCACAGGTGCATGATCTGCTCCATGACCTTTTTAAAACGTTCATCAAAGATGTCTGTAAGCTCCGTCTCACGCCAGTATGTATAGGCCAGCTTCATGGAGAAACACAACGAATCCAGCTCAAACTTCCGCTCCCATACCCAAGGTGACATTTCTGTCTCATCATTCGCGTCCCAGTGCCAGCCATTGTCCGTTTCGTTAAAAGCGTTGGCATAGATGTCTATATCCGCATAGAACGTATGCCGTTTAATCAGCCCTCCGATAATCCGTTGCAACTGCGCGTCATGCTTCGCCAGCGGAACGTAATGGGTCACTTGCTCCACCGAATCCCGGAGCCACATGGCGGGGATATCTCCCGTAATAACAAAGGTTGTACCGTCATCTAACAGCTTGGTGGTCGTTTCGAGCGTATTCGGAAAACAATTATGGAACTGAGCCAGCAGCTTCGGTCTGTGCTTCAAATGCTCATCCGCTTCAGCCAAAACATCACGAACAGCTTGGGGTAATTCCAACTCGGGCATCGGAATTTTAGGTAATCTGAACTGATCCATGGGAGTCCTCTCCTTTTTTATAAGTTAGCCCAACTAAAGAGTTTACATCTGCACTCCAATGACAGAATAACCTTTCAATAGGACTGTTGTTATTTTGTTGTTATTTTCGTTATTATAATTTATAATAACGTTATTATCCTGTAAGTTTACCTGTTCCATGTAAGCACGTCAATTCACAATTAATCAGTTTCCTATTCAATCGGCTACCCATATGACACAAGTCATTTACCTACTGATAAAATCAGGTTTATCCATCTGTACATCAAAGGAGTAATCATATGTCTCGAAAAGTATCGATCCAGACGCTGGCTGACCAGCTGGGGTTATCCAAATATGCCGTGTCCCGCGCGCTCAGCGGTAAAACCGGTGTAAGCGAATCTACGCGTGCACGGGTTCTGGAACTTGCCCGTGCACTCGGGTATCGCCAGAATATACCCGGCTCGGCGAGCCATACTGCCAATACCAATAAGGCTCATGCAATCGAACCTCCATTTGCCCTAATATGTATGAATCAGCTTAACCGGGGTGAGCCGCACTATTGGCAGCGTGTGCTGTCAGGCATCATCTCTGGCTGTAACGAGCAAGGCTGGCATCACGTCATTGTGTCACCTTCACTGGACTTGCCGGGCAAGGAGATTTCACCTGAAAAAGCCATCGCACCTCATCTCGATTGGACGCGCTGTGCCGGAATTATCGTTATGGGCGCTTTTCCGCATACCGTGCTGCAAACACTGGTACAGACAGGCCACCCCATGATTTTGGTCGATCATCAGGAGCCTTTGCTGAACTGTGATACGATCAGTCATGATAATCTGGAAGCTGGCATTACTGCGGCCAGATATCTCCTGTCGAAGCAATGCAGACGCATCGGTCTGATTACCGATGACGGACGTGCCGCAAGTTTTGCACAGCGTAAGATTGGAATCGAGCTGGCTTTGAATCATTTTCATACCGAGGTAAGGGAAGAAGTGGGCTTTCAAGCTTGGAATGTAGCCTATGAAAACGGGGAATGGGTGAACAAGCTCGCTGACACCATCGAGCGACTTCCTGCTGAAGAACGCCCCGATGCGTGGATTGGGGCGAATGACGATATCGCCTTACAGTGGATGCACAAACTTCAGCAAATGGGATTATCCACGCCTAAGGATTGCCTGGTCATCGGAATTGACAATGTGTACACCGCTGCCACCTCATCTCCCCCGCTGACTACGGTACATTTGTGCAAAGAGGAACTTGGGCAACGAGCCGTCGAGGCTTTGAAGCGTCGAATCGAACGCCCAGGTACACCGAAAGAGACGGTTATGTTATCCACCACATTGATTCCAAGAGATTCGGCTTAATGGTTTATCTACGTCAAAAAAGAGCCTCGCATTCTTAATGATGCTAGGCTCTTTTCTTTATAATTCATAATTGAAGAGGTTTATTGATCCCAAGGCATACTTGAATCACTCGCCAGGTTTACTTTCCAGTCCACATCCCCGAAATCACGATGCACCACGGTTCGTTTTAACGTCAATTTCGTCCCCTTATCCTTGTTAAAACCAATGACAATCAGCTTCACATCATCGATAACATACTGTTCATTCAGATTGGCCGGGTTTCTAATCCCCATGATCTCAACGGGATACTCTTTCCCTGCAGAATCTGTTGCAAGCCAATGATCACCATAAAACTCATTTTGGAACAAACCGCTTCCTTCCAGCACAAGAGAAGTTTCATTCCCCGATCCACCGATTGTTTGGTCATCCGCTGACAGTCCACGCTGATAATTAAACCGGTACAATTCGATTTGATCCCCAAGGTGATTAAATGAAGCAAACGTATGGAAGTTGACGTCTTTCTTGGCCTTATCCAGATCAACGTCCATCGTCTGTCCCTCTTTCACAGGTATCGTGTAACCGTCCAGGACAAAGCGAATATTGTCTGCATTCAGTGTCACCAAAGACGGGTCCCACGTCTCCGATATCTTAAGTGGGCCTCCTGAACTCACTTGACTTAAATCTCGATAACGGAATTTGGCCTGTCGCGCATTGGGTCTGCCCCCGTTGAAAATACGATACTCCCCCGTGTCCTTCACTTCAATATGATACAGAATATCCATGTCCCTTGCCCAATCTTCTCCTGCTTTAGCGCGAAGCTCGTCGTTCAGATTCACTTCCAGATCAAGCCGGGTTCCGTTTGGCGTCTGCACCAATTGTGTCATAGCCAGTTCCAGCCCTTCCGGTGTTGTATAGGACGCATTCATCGGGGTTTCTTTGGACATCACTTTGGCTTGGGTCATATCCAGTTTGAACTGAAAGCTCCAGTCTACGGAGACCTTTTTGTCCGTATAGGTTTTGGTATTCACATCATAGCCATAGCCATCTCCTACATCTAAATGCCCGAAATCTCCACGAACCGTGATTTCATCAGGGATGTCTCGATCTAACTGAAACACCAGCTTATTCAAAGAACCATTCCCTTGCCTTGTATCACGTGCAAGCTCAGCAACATGATTACCTTTTTCATCTGTAATGTGGATATCCTCCACTTTCGAGCCCAGCAGATACATTCCAGTGCCATCAGGTGCCGTTTGCTGCAACATAAGTATAAGTTGGGAACCGTCTACAAGCACATCTTCAATCTTGAGTTTGTACCCCTGATCATCGATATCAATGTTCGGGTTCACGACAAGCCCAAGCGGTTGAAGCCGTTTGTAGTCGTCTGACAAGTTGGCATATCTCAGAACTTCCGGGACAGGAATGTTGGGCAAAGGAGGAATATTTACGGCGTTTACAGGCGGCTGAGCTGGCTTTTCCTTTGTCTGATCCCAAGCAGCCCAAGCTCCTCCTGCAATCAGTACCGCAACCGCTGCAGCGATTCCCGTTCGATAAATCCATGTCCTCTTATGCGACTTTTTGGTTTCCCATGGTACCTGCACATGAGGCTCTTCCATAGACACATGATCCAGCTTCTGCATCACTTGTAATGTAAAATCTACATCCGGCCCCTCGCGGAACAGCTCCTCTTCCCACTTGCGATCCTGCTTCTTGTCCTGCTCACTTGAAATAGGCTTCATAGGTCGATAAACCTCCTTTACGTTCCATCTGCTTTCTCAGCATTTTCTTCCCTCGATAGAGTGCATTACGCACTTGTGCGTCATTCATATCTGTAATTGTGGCGATCTCTTCATAGGTCAACTCATTGGTGTATTTCAAGAGCAGTACAAGCTTATACGTTTCCGGCAACTGTTCAAGCTGAAGATGGATTTCCCGCTTCATCTCCTTGTGTAGCAAGCGTTTCTCAGGTGTGTCTTCACTGACGGATTCGATCTCCTGATCGGCGGTCATCATCGGTTTCTTTTTCCGCATATGATCCCTCATGATGTTCACCGCAATGGTATACACCCAAGCCGAGAAACTGCTGCCTTCTCTACGGGTCGGCATATATCGATAGATCCGAATAAATGTGTCCTGTGCGAGATCCTGCGCATCCGGGTGACTTGCGCCCATTCCGCGTATGATGCCGTAGACTTTATTTTTATATCGATCCACGAGCACGCTGAACAGCTGTTTATCCCCATCTATAATGCGCTGAATCAGTTCCTCCTCTGGTATCAGATGTGTCATGTAATCCCCCTTCTCTACAGCGTCCATGCATGGTTCTGTACTATATAGACGGAAGTTGCTCCCTAAATCTCTCACTTTATCGTCAAAAAAAAAGAATCCACCCTCTCCGGCCATCACCGGAACGGGGTGAACTCAAATCTACGAATGATATCGTGAAGTACGCCGATTTTTCCTATTCTGCACCGTTCTTCTCGGCCACAAAATCCGCAAGCTGGGCATAGATTGCCACAATTTCATCCATCGACATGCGTACAAGTCCACTGGATGAAGGCGCAACGAACTCCTGAATCTCTTTCACAACCGGGTCATCCTGGAGTCCCCATTCTACTTTGGAGCGTTTGCTGTACTGGGTATATACGCCTTTGCCGACAAAACAAGCGATATCCGGCCGGTATGTTTCCAGCTTTTTCCGCAAAATCTCGCGCCCTTCCGCATACTCTTCCTTCGTAATATCCTCAATGCCTTTCGTTGGACGGGCTACGATATTGGTGAAACCATATCCCAGCTTCAATAGTTCACCATCCTCTGTTGCATCATATAAACGCGGGGTTAACCCGGAACGCTCCAGAATGCGCCAGAAACGATTGCCTTTGTACGCATAATGATGACCAGTCTCTCCCGAGGTAATGCTGGGATTGAATCCAATAAACAAAATCGATAAGCCAGTATCCAGATGATCCGGGATCATAAGGAAACACCTCCTGAACTTTTTTGATCAAATGCCATTGCAGCTGTGTATAAAATGATATAATGATCGAAGTGTTTTCCGTAAAGAACTGAAATTTTCATGAAAAAGGAAGCTGAACCAATGATTGCAGACATCATGTTAGAAGTCGTCCTGCCCGTCTTTCTCCTGATCGCTGTCGGGTCCTGGATGCAAAAGGTGTTCAAGCTGGACTTGTACACCCTCGCCAAAATCAATTTCTATTGTATTACCCCCGCAGCCGTCTTTATGAGCATGTATCACTCGAATATGTCCGGTGAGCTGCTTGGCACGGTTACGCTTTTTTACGCGATCTATGTACTCATTCTCTATATTATAGGCTCTGTAGTATCCCGCTCGTTCCGTATGAACAAAGGCATGAAAGCCGCCTTCAACAATAGTATCATGCTGGATAACGCAGGCAACTATGGTCTACCGATTAACGCACTGGTATTCCGGGGTGACCCGCTCGCCTCTTCCATTCAGGCACTGGTCATGTCCTTGCAGTCTTTGCTCACCTTCACATACGGTGTTCTCTCCATCCAAGGTGCGAAACTCAAAGGAAACTACCGCGCAGTCATCATTGGATTTCTGAAAATGCCTGTACCTTATGCGCTCTTGCTAGGGATTTTGTTTCAGGCGTGGAAGCTGCCTTTGCCTACATTTCTGTCCATGCCACTCACCTATGCACAGCAAAGCATGGTTGCCGTTGCACTGCTGACACTCGGGGCACAAATCGTGAAATACCCGATTCGCTTATATCGTCTTGATGTGTATATTAGCACATTTCTACGTCTGCTGATTGGTCCGGCAATCGGGATCAGCATTGTGCTGCTGCTCGGACTGGAAGGCATAGCGGCTCAGGCACTCATTATCGCATCAGGCATGCCTACCGGAGTCAACTCTTCCATTCTTGCGGAGGAATATGACAACGAACCTGATTTTGCTGCCCAGACGGTGCTGATCTCCACTCTACTGAACATTATTACGATTACGGCACTGATTTCATATGCCAAAACGTTCTAATAATTAACTAAGCTCACATCCCTAATTAAACGTATATCTAATACAAAGAAGTCCAAGCGCAGCGATGAGTCGTTGCACTTGGACTTCTTCTATGATACGCCAATTCTGTTATCACCTGATACTATCCCAATGGTCTGTCGGCCTTCTTATGAGAAGACTTACGAAAGACTATGATTCAACCGTGGTTCGGTCTGGAAACTTGCCGCCTTCTCTGAACAAACATCGTACCAGCCACTGAGCTGCCTTATTGAAAAAAAAGCTGGGACTGATTCCATCCACTTGCACAGGCTCTAGTTCCTTCACACTTTCCTTGATCTTGTTCATCTCAATGAGGCCCATCTTCCGCTCATTCGGTCCGAATCGATAAATAACCTTTTCATCGTCCTCCGTCTGTTTCACCAGCAAAATCAATGACGCCATACAGGTTACCCCCTCGTTACGTAGTGAGATTCCAATGCTATTAACTTCTCTTATAATTATTACCTAGAATAGACAGATTAGATATAGGGCTTTGGTTTATTAGACTGATTCCATAATCCCATCTTTGCTACAAAAAAAGAGGCCCTTAGGCCTCCATTTTCATCATACCATGCAACTAATATGATTCCAGACTACTGAAAAATCGCTCAACAAAAACATCACCATATATCTTCTTCATATATGCGGTGTTAAAAATATATTGTTCCATACCGTCAAGCTTGCGCAGACTGCGTACCAGTATTTTCCGCTCATCGTCAGATAGATTAGGGTTATCGTCTAGCTTCGCCAAAGCATTTTTTACAACTACGGATACCTGTTCCATATACAGATGATTTTTGGACTTCGGCGGAATACATTGCGTCAGGTCACAGCCTACAAAACGAACACCGTCAAGGATGCCGTTTTCTAAATTGACGATTAGCTTCTGTTTACCATTTCCCTCAAACGTAATATCCACTAACTTGCCAGCAAAGGAACAATTGACGATATTCGCAGCTTGTAAAATCCGGTCATTGAATCTACATTTAACAAAGGTACAATTGATAAACGTAGCATTCTCCAAAGTCATGCCTCTCAGATCACAGGAGGTAAATTCACAATTGGTGAACACGGCTTCGTTCTTGCCAATACCAACAGAGCGCAAGTCGGACCGAATAAATGTACATTGATCCACTGTGCTACCTTCAAAAAATCTCGCATTCGTAAGATCACAGGTATCAAATACAAGCTGATGCAGAGTGCAATTCCAGAATATAGGCGAACCAACATTCGAGTTTGTTACGGTCGTTCCGCTTATCGTTTCGTTTTCATACCTTAAAATATCAGAAAAACATTCGTTGTCCACTGACATACCAGACTCAAGTCTTCTCATCCCGATCACCCTATCATTTCATCCAGAGTTTAACCCGTCACTTTTAGAAAAAAAACCGTCTTGACCAAAAAATTCCTGTTCTTAACTCGTTATTATACCATAAAGCAATTTATATATTGAGATAAGCACTGTTGTCTGGGAACGAAAAAAAGTCGCTGAAATAGCGACTTTAATGAAAATATACACTAAACACAACAAAAATAATGTCGAATTAATGTTGTTACATGAAGTTATTTGTATTTTTTTATCACATTATGTCTTGGATCAATGAGCCATGTAAACCGTTCCTTATTCATATATACTTCCCGAGCATTCACAATAGATGGGATCACATCCTCCCCCTTATAGAATACTCTTCCCCCGACTTTCTGAATCGGCACATGGTAAGAGATGCGCAAAGCTCTCATCAGCACCGGTTCAAGTAACATGGCGTAATAACTAATCTGGTGCCTCTCTGCATAATGAACGATCGCAGATAATAAATCAGTAACATATCGCCCCCGAAAGGTAGATAAAATAGCAAGTTTATCGATCTCTGCAATATGCCCCATCTCTGCCTGAATCAATGGATGCTCCAGAAAGGGACCGATTTCGTTCATGGAACTATCTTCGGCGTAAGGTTTGATTTCAATCGAACCTACATAATGGCCTTCCTCCGTAACCACCACATATCTTTCCAGAAACACCTCTGAGAACTCAAACTCAAATCCTTTCTCATTCCATACCGTTGTCCATATCCCATTGAACATGGCAAACTCCAATTCATTTTCTACCCGTTTAAACATGGTCTTCGCTTCCTTTCTGAGTCCTTTTATTGGAAAACTCACCATTACTATCGGTGCATGTAAAGGTGCTATTTATACAAAAACACCAACACTAGGCTTCACCAAACAAAGAAAGAAAGCGAAGTACAAACGGTATATACCGATAAAACTGTACAACGCAAAAAAGGAATGGAACTGGATGGAAAATCATCCAATTACATTCCTTTTCAAGTTCGTTCATGAACCACGACCTACAAACGAGGATCTACGCGTTCCGATTCCAGCGATAATGTGGCGAGCACACATTCATGAATTCGTTCTACGGACTCTCCTCGCACAAAACGTTCGATCCCTTCCATGCCCAAAGCACTTTCAAGTAGAGCATGTCGCTCCTTTTTGGACGTTTTACGTTTGCGAAGACGGGACACATGCTCAGGAGCCAAATAATCCATGCCGTAGATGAGATGCAAATAGGCACGTCCTCTAACTTTGAGCGCAGGCTGCATCATTTTGTTACCATTCCAGCTGCGGAATGTCTCCGGTTTGATGACGATCCCCTCATGTCCCTCAGCCGTCATTTCCTCCCACCAGCGAATGACCTCTTCCTCATCCGTTTCATCCCCAATAATCCGGTATTCCGTCTCCATCATCAACGACGACAACTGAGCCAGCTCACGGTTTTGTTGCATGTGCCACTCATGTGTACGCTCCCAGAAGGTTCCCGTACTGTGAGCCAGCGTATGAAACGGTGCAATGCGAATGTCAGCAATATCCTGCACATCCCAGCAATAATATTGGAACACATCCCGGAATGTCTGCGCATTCGCCAGTTTAACCTCTGTTTCCTGTAACCAGTCCGCAACGTGGCGGCCCGCGCTCATAGCCTCGCGAATTTTGTCCATCACAATGCTGCGATCCATCTGCGCTGCCTCAGCGACATGCGCATATTGAGATGCAATAAGCTCCCGCGCTTTCAGGTTCCAAGGTACAATCTCTGCATCCAGCAATACAAATTCGGTGGAATACCGTTCAAAATAACCACTTACGGTCAAGTCTGCATGTAATCTGGTGAGCACCTTCTGTTCTGTCTCGGGATCAAAAAAGGATCGGCCTGTACGTGTCACGATGCTCCCCAACATCGGTCTGCCTACTCGCTGCGATGCAGCCTGTTCGTCGCGGAACAGAAGCAGTATCGCTCGGCTACCCATATGTTTTTTCTCTGCTACCATACGGGTCACGCCCTGAGAACGGTAATAACGGAATGCATCTCGCGGATGCTCCATAAAACCTTCTACCGAACATTCACCCGGCGGCGGACTCATCGTTGGCGGGATATAGACGAGCTCCTCCAGTGGCACGGTAAAATGAGAAAAGGTATCCAGTGCCGTCTGCGCCACTTCTCCCTGCACAGCGACATTCAACCGCGAACCCGTCTGAACGGTAAAACCGTCCTTGAACTTGCGGATGTTGGGCGGTGCAAACCGTTGCTGATTCCAGCGTTTCAACGGACTGTCTGGATCTTGGGCATAGTCTTGCTTCGCCGGTACACTAACACTCTCCCGTTCCGGCATTCTCCACGCCGTGAGCATACCGCCAAACACAACCCCCTGATCGATATTCACCGTATCATTCACAATCGTAGGGTATGGCCTTGGATCATGTCCCCAGACAATGCATTCACCGGACGTATGATCCACGTACCAGTCTTTACGTACGGGCCGCCCCTTATCATCCGTTCCTTCCACATCGCCATATCGACAGTAATCCTGAATGCGTTTCGACTGTTTGCCGATAAAATGGTCCCGTATCCCGGCATGGGCGACAACCACTTGTCTTACTCCATTCCGTGTAAACACTAGATGAGAAGGTGCATTCAGCAGAAAATGCTTCAACGACTCCCTTACCCTAGTGGCCTCTTCACTGCCTTGTTCCTGTTCAAGCTGGAGCAATTCAGCTTCCACCCGTTCATCCCCATGACTTAAGGTGACATCACGGCCGTCCAGATAACGTGCAATTTTCCAGCCATGGTTACTGTCAACCATATAAGCAAGACCAGCGGCACAGTGCTGCTGCCAGAAAAGCAAACATTGTAACGATTCCGGCCCACGGCTGCTTACATCCCCGACAGAAACGAGTTTCCGCCCTTCGGGATGGCGCATCAAGCCATCTTCTTGTTCAGCGACGTATCCCATACGTTGAACAACTTCTATCATTTCATCATAACAACCGTGGATATCGCCAATGATATCAATCCCCGCTCCCATGTCTAACATCAACGGATTCGTTGTGCGTACAAAGGTCACAGGATATGGATGTTTCAGCACATAACTGGCATCGAATCCTTCATCACGGATCGCACGCAGCGTACGTTTGAATTGCTGTGCCTGTTGTTTTACGCGTTGACGGCCACGCGGATGTTTACGCTGATCATCACGTTCAAGTAATACATGCTCCGGTACATCCAGTACTACCGCGATAACAGGGACATGGGATTTGCGTGCCAGCTCGATTAACCGTCCGCGATCCTCGGGATACAGATGAGTCGCATCCACCCAGGTCAGCTTGTTCAGACGACAACGTGTGGCGAGTATGGCTTCCATCGCTTCAAATGCTTTGGCCGATACTTGCTGGTAATCTGCATACAACACATCCGCTTCACTACGAGGCCGATGCCTCCATTCCACATACTCGTCGTCGCCTACCAACATGCGGAACTGATCGGACGAGACGATCTCGGTAGCGCGGATGACATCCTTTTCCACAAGTTCTGCAAGCAGTGTACTCTTTCCGCTGTTCGATGGACCAATCAGCACTACGATGCCTGTATGCGGCAGTTGAATCTCTCGCTGTCTATCCTGCGTATGGCTTGCGATTTGTCGCTGCATTCCATCTGTTCCGTTGTGCGAACGCTTGTGATCACCCGCACCTGTTTGCCTTTCGTTTCTCATACATGCTCCTCCTTTCCCCGTGTGAACATCGCCAGTTGTGTCGGCTGTCCGTAGCCTTCCTTTTCCTCACCAATACCCCTGATCTCGTAAGCATAATTGCCTTTCTCTGCCCACTCCGCACATCGGCCATTGAATTCTTCCCGTGTCCATTCGAAGCGGTGATCGTGGTGACGGAACTGCTCTTGCTCCATCGCATACACTTCGTTATATTCCTTATTCGGAGTAGTAACCAGTAGCACTTGCGGCCGATACTCTTTCAGAATCGTTTCCATAATGCCATTCAGACGATATGCCTCAATATGCTCAATCACTTCACATAGGATCATGACATCCTGATGCTGTAACTGCTCGTCAAAATAAAACAGGGAACCAAGCATCGGTTCCGGCATAGCTTGAACCCCTGCCCGATCCTGCATCTTGGCGAAACGTTCCATCGCCCGTAGACGTGATTGCCCGGAAGGCTCAACAGCAAGGATTGATTCCACTCCCGGAATATAAGCGAGACGTGCAGACAGCTTCCCCTCACCTGCACCCATGTCCACAATACGGCGTTTTTCAGACAACGAAGCCACAATGTCTGTAATCGCTCGGTAACGTAAATCATTTAATCGTACAGGTATTTCGGACGAGTCATCAGCTCGATCTGCACTTGTGGCCTGAACTGTGTCTGCATTCGGATTCTTATCCTCATGCCTGGATATTGCCGACTCCGATTTTAATGTTTTTTTCAAATCACCTTCTGCTTCCGCAGCCTTGGCTGGCTGTTCTACCCGTGAATGCTGATCATCCAAAGCTCCATGCTGACGTTCATACGTCCGAATCAGTTCGGCAAAATGCAGCGTACGTCTAACGATAAGTCCCTTAAGCGGATGGACATCTAACCAGCCCTCACCATAACGGTTGATTTTATCAATCTCATCCTCACTGATGAAATAATGCTTGTAGTTATCCAGCACGGGAATCAGCAGAAATAGCTGACGTAAAGCCTGTTGTACCGTTTGTTTACCTCGCAGGGTGATGTGACGAACTGTACTTCGATTTTTCAGGTCAAACGAATACGCCGACTCTCCCCGTTCCACAGTAATGTCATATCCCAAACAGGAGAACAACTCCTCCACCACACGGTCAGGCAGATCAGAGGCAACCGGGCCAAACTTCAGCTCCAGTTCAAAGGCATGATCCACCCATCGCACATAGTCTTCCTTCGGTTTGCCATTCAGAGCTGTGCCCAGCGCATTCCGTATGTAAGAGCAGAATAAACTGCTGGTCACAAACTCACGGTCATTGATGTATTGTGTGATATCATATCCATCCGGTGTGCCTCTAACGAGATCGACCGGATCAGGCTCGGCATGAATCAACACCTCCGTCTCTTGCTCACTCGCTTTGGTGTAGACCATCCGAACACGCACACCTTTATCTGTCCGGTCATACACATTATTCGGATTTTTGGCGAGCAGATGGGATACAACCCCTGCGTTCACCCCACTTGCTTTTAGAATCAAATGCATATCTTCTCCTCCTTTCGTTGATCTTCAACCCATTTTGTGAGTTCTAATTCCATCCATTCATTTATTTATTTTATTTATTGCCAAACTTCCTGTACAGCTGATTGTAATATCCGATTTAAGACCTCAATCTCCACAGTCGCTTGTCCTTGAATCTCGGTAGCCAGTTGCTCTACATGTGCAATTTGAGCCGTAATGTAAGCTTGAATGGCCGGAAGCTGCGGCTCCATATCCAGTTCGTCTCCGGCTTTTTTCCGGCGTAACAGATCATGAATTTCCGTATACAGAGGTGTTCCCGCTGGAACCAAGGTCTCAACGAGTTCGTCAAAAGCCATCGGCGGCATGGTTTCATAACGTTCAATCCAGCCACAGGCCAGCAAAGGGCGCAACACATAAAAGTATTTTTTGATTTTTACCTGTTCGCCCTGCAAGTAATCACGGAAGTTTCCCTTAGCCATGTTCAGGTAATGGTACAAGCATGATTTCGGTGAAAACGTTAGCGGCGATAGACTCCGAATCTGCCCTGCTACGCTATATTGCTCATCGTATTGAATCGGGGACTGTAACCACTCCAGCAGCGGCGGGTTGGACTTGCGGAACAGCTTCAACGCTTTGCGTATATCCCATCCGTTAATATCCAACTGGTCACTGATCGGACGTTCAATCACATCCCGTTGCTCTTCAATCGACAGATACCACTCCAACGGTCTGACATAAATAAAACGCACATCGTAGTCACTGTCCTGCGAAGGAAATCCCCACGCCCGGCTGCCTGACTCACAGGCATAAATAATGCGAACTTGCTCCTCCTGCTCGATCTGCGCTAGCTGCTTCGCGATGATGTCTCTCATTGTTTGTTCCACCTCACTCATATCTGTCCCCCTCCTCCTTCTCTTCCTTCATTTAAAATTGACTTTTCCGTACACGCTCGGCAATCGTCTCATACCCTGTTGCTGTCTCTGCAATATATGTCAGTACGGCTTCGCTCCAGCCATAGATGTAAAAAGTCTGACCATCCCGCGGCGGAACCATAGCCTGCCGGTAAGGGGTAATATCTACAATGAATGCCTGCAGCCCCGGATTCATGGCGCGTCGGTATCGTTCTAACTCGGCATACATTGGACTCCCCTCATTCTGTTGCTCATCCGTAATCATAATGATGCGATCCACCGTCTCTTGAGACTCTCGTAGCTCTCGTACAGGTCTTCCTGTATCGGTTCCACCTTGTGCACGAATTCGATATGCCTGCGCCAGAATACCCTCGTCCAGCTTCGGGCGGGCATCTTCAACCTGTTGATCAAATAACCAGAACAAGGAGTTGCCCTGCGTTTGTTTGTATAGCGCCAGTGCGAGCACGGAACCGATACGTAAGTAGTCTCCCTGCATGGAGCCCGAGCGATCGAGGAAAATAGCTGTTCTTCCCGGCAACCGTGGCAGATTGTGAACGGATAGCTCAACGGCCTGCTGCAACGCTTCCCGCAGTTCTGCACGCTCAACCATCTCATACGCTTTGACGAAGCGAAAAGGTAATATCCGCGATTGACGCAATGCCTCGGCATCCGTCAGACGACGTGTGACGTAAGCGATATTTTTCTTTTTGGCAAAAACTCCGGCACGATCCATCGTATTTAAATGACGCAGGAGCGCAAACATCGGCATCTGGAGCATCAAAGCTTCCCAAATCGGACGCGTCGGCTGAAGGATCGAGGTCACGACCGAATAAGGCAGTTTCCCTTTTTCAATCTGATGAAGCTGACTGGCAGGGTTACGTGTCGTTTTCAGTTTCTCCAGTGCCTGTAGTTGCGGAAGGTCTACCAGACTGGTCTCATGCCCCCGCAAATAACGGAATAAAGCTTGTTGCTTCTCATCCTTTGGCTTAGGATGTGCAGTAGCGATCATATCCCCCAGACTGTATCCACGCCCGCGTCCATTGTATTTTATGGCCCAGTATTCGCTGATTTCGTTCAGAAACTGATTGACTTGACGCTTCACTGCGCGCCCTCCCTCTCCCCGCCCGCTTCCTCTGAGGATGGTCAGAAAATCGGCCAGATCCGCTGGCGTCTTCACGACATGAGCAAACACTTTTGCGAACTGCTCCGGATTAATCTTGGACAATACGGCGAGCCCATACAAAGGCTGAAGCCGCATGAAACCTTCATTTCGAGCATATACCAAAGCCTTCGCCATGAAGTTTGCATCCAGTTCTGCCATCTCCTGATGGCTGCTCCCCGCTTCTTGCATCAACTGTTGTTCATCCGCATAAAACGTATTGTTAAGCGTATTCGTCGTCAACATCTGTACATATTGTTCCTCGACCAATCGCTCATAAGCTGCATATCCATCATGATTATGTACTACAGATTGAGGTGTATTAAATAATGATTTGGCTCTACTCATCGCACATAACCTCCCTACGCGTAAAATGCTGTGCTTCATCTATGTGGAACATCTAACGTTGTTGGTCAACGTTTCTTCGTTTCTATAGAAGGTTTCCGAGGAAAAAGGGGGAAGGTTTTACCTGCTCTACCGCTGAGCTACACCGCCATAACCGGCGGCGATTGGATTCGAACCAACGACCTGGTCGATTAACAGTCGAAGTAACCCTCCCAGGCGCCTCGGAAATCAGATCAGCCGAGCTAATTCACTGCCCCGCTTCACATCCTTATTATGCATGGAGACCATCAACCACGAACATGGTGAAAGTATGGCGACTTGGCTTGATTTAAAGTGAGTTGCAGTAACTTGGAGTGAAGTGAATGGTAGTAAGTTGAATTGCAATGTCATGGATTTAAGCGAGATATAGCAACTTTGCCATGAAAACAGGCGTTTATCTTGATACAATGAAAAATACATAGTCCAATCGGGAGTGAGACACATGGCTAAAGAAAGCTTTGATAAAGAAATTCAGTTCCTGCGTATGCTGTCTCTGACCAGCGGCGCTTATAACCGTCAGCAGTATGCCAAAAGACTTGGCATTTCTGTACATACCTTTGATAAAACACAGCGCAAGCTGCGAGATATTCGTCAGAGCTTGACCAATCAACGCACAGACAGTGAAATGGGCTCAGAGATGACCGACCTTGTTCGTTTCCAGTACGGCGAGTCTGCCGAGCCTCTGCTACTATTTCTTTTCCGTGCCAAATCCATGAAAGAAACCGAAGTGGAGCGCTTATCCGTCATTTTACATACCCTTCAAGACTCCGCGCTGACCGCGATGGAATTACTGGATGCCTGCTGTGCCGATTTGCCGGAAGAACTGGCCCTGCCGGATGAGAAAACGATCCGTTCGGATCTCAAGTATCTGGAGGAAGTCGGTGTTATTCGTAAAGAGCCCGGCGGACGTCCTTATCGTTATTCGTTACAGCAGGATGTGCTGACACGGCTTACCCCGGAAGAACAGCTGGAGTTATACGACTTCGTTGATATGATGGCGAACACACAGGTTCCATCGGTGCAAGGCTATCTGCTCCGCGATAGTATGAAAAAAATAATTAAAGCCAGTTATCCGCAAGAAGAAGCGACGGAGCCATATATTTATAAATATCATTATTATTCACGTATTCTGGACGAAGCCCATCTGTACCCCCTGCTTGGAGCGATCCGTCAGCGAAAACGTGTGCAGTTTCAGTATTTTTCACCGAAGAAACCGTCCAGCTATAGCTCGCAAAATACGAATCCCAAGTTTGAACGCGAGGCTGGCGGAAGCTCCAATCGGATCATCCCGATTGAAGTCGTTTATGATCACCAGTATGGGCGCTGGTATGTCATCGGTTATCAGAGCCGACGGAGATTCGTGAAGTTTCGGATGGAGGGCATCACCCAGTTGGAGGAGCTTCAGCCTATTGAAGAAGAACATATGCTTGCATTGAAAAAAGAGTGGGCTGACATCAGCCGATACAGCTGGCTTGTCGATACAGGCCGCACCGTGACGGTGCAAGCACGCTTTTTCCACCCGGGAGATGGTCAGCGTAACTTTATTCTGGATCGCGTCCGGCTGCAAGGACAATGGGGAATCATTACACCCGAAACGGATCATAGCTTTTTGTATGAAATTCAGGTAAACGGTACAACAGAGATTAAACCTTGGCTACGCAGTTTTGGCTCAAGCTGTGAGATTCTGGCTCCGCGTAAGCTGCGTGAGGAAATGATCGAAGAATGGAAGGAGATTGCGGCGTATTATGAACCTGTTCGAGAAGATGTTCAACTACCAGATCATGACGAGACTGAATGAAACCGGACTGTTCACCTGGACTTCGCAGGAGCGAGCCTGGCTCCGTATGATGATGGAGCATCCGGCTGCACAAGAAGCCTTAACCCCCGTAACCTTGACCAAACTAAACAACATGCTGGACGGGGAAAAGCACTTGAATCTGCAAGATTACCTGACGGAAAAAGCCAAAAGTGAGGAGAGCAGCGTCTCTCATCCCCTGCTGAGGCCGTTACGGCAGATGATCCTGAACGGTGAAGGTTTTCAAATGACAGGTCGTATCCGTAGCGGACGCACAAGCCAGGAGCAGTTCGGGTTCCCGTATAAGCTGGAATATTCCATGGTCAAAAAGGAATGGTATGTGCTCTGGTATGCCCCGCACTTTGCCAGATTAATGTCTACCAAGCTGCATAGCATCACCAAGCTTGAGGCCAGATCCATTAAACCGGAGGCCGCATCACGATACAAAGCTAGCATCGCCCTGATCACGGAAAAACGTAAAACGTCGATCACCATCGAGGTATTGCCTGAGTTCAATGCGGAGTTGTCCCGAATAATGTATGCCTTCTCCTGCTTTGAGAGAGAGGTTACATATAACGAAGCGAGTCATATATACCGGATTCTGCTGACGGTTCCGCGAAACGAGGTCGATTACGTGTTGTCCAAAATGCGTTTTCTCGGTAAACGTGTTCGGATCATCGATCATTCGGCCCTGCAGGAGCGCATGTCCGAGACTGCTGCCAAGGTACTGGCACGATATGCGCATTCCGAGTCCATACAGCCGGGTGGTGAAACGGCTGCGCAAGGGGATTAGCACAAACCAGCGCTTTAAGAGCTATCACTTAGCAAACTCCTCGATCTCGTCTTCTCTGTTGGATGCACGATACACAGTAAAAAAGGACGAAATGATGCAGGCGTGCATCTGACCTGACCGCTACTCCACCGGCCTAGAACAGATCAATCGCCTCAACTTCGTCCTTGTAGATGAACGTAATTTTGAGAGCTAAATCCCTATACATTCCAGATCTACGAACTACTGCTACTGGCTGCGTTCCGTCTTTTGTTAATCGCGTGCACGCCCATGACCACAGCAACCAATTCATAAGTGTCCAAGTATTCGGATTGATTATCCAGCACAAACGCCCCTGAACTAAACCAACCGCTGGTACGACGGAAGCTTACTACAACGCGGCCCGATCCATCAGTCACATCATATTCCTGCGAAAATGCCGGAGCAGATACATCATAGATGCCACGTGAGCCCGCATCGTACTCATACTTTTTGCTAAAAAAGCTGAATCTCGCTCTTAGTACCCCCAGATGTGTGCCATCTGCTGCGGTCACGTCCCAGCGATTCGTCAACATGCGGAATTTGCCGCTACATACCAGACCATTTTCATCCGATACATCGAGTGATGATCCAAACATACTTTTCAAATCCAGGTGCCCTGCCTGTTCCTGATCGGCATTCAAAATTTCGGTATATCCGGCGTTGAAAAAGTTATCTCTGAAGTACAATTGCATATCCCTTTCCCCTTCCCGATGTTGTAATGTCTAATGATGCTCATCATGCGAATCCATCTTTAATTACCCTATTCGCGGTTATTATACATATATTTACGTATTCAAACTGGAATAGGGTGCATATATCCGTTCATTTCTGCCAAAAGAAAAAACGAGCAGCTCTGCCACCCGTTGTATCCATTCTGTATTCTTTTGCTAAAGCAGGGATCAGACTTCCACTTTTTTCGTGTTCATATAAATAATACCCCATACGAGAAGCGCGGCAAGTGCCATTTCAAACACCGTGGTCCCCCACCGTCCATCCGCCCATATAACACCGTTGGCTGAAAATGAGATACCCGTGCTTTCTTCGGTGAACTGAAACAGATCATTCGGACTGAACTTTCCTGAAAAAATAACATTTTCCAACCAGCTAAGCAGGTTAATCAGAACAATAAACGTGACAATCCCGATCCATGGGCCTGTTTTCCAGCGGAACGTTCCCGCTACACTAATGGAGAAAAAGATCATGATCGTCATAAACAGAACAATCCAACCTGCAAAAAACAAAGTACTCCATATCTCAGCTACACTTATGTTGACACCAATATAAGCAGACAGATCAAGCCCCAGTTTCATCGTAATGTAGAGGTAAGCGTGGAGGAAGCCTATCAGCAGCAAGCCCAGTCCGCAAATTGTACCAAAAATGATAGGTGATAACACATGAGACAGACCCGTGACCGGGATCAGACGACGATTGTAGGAGCGGATATTGGCAGCGTAGGTTTTTATCGTCTTCACATAGATGGCTACTCCTGCCCCGACGTATGCCATGATGCCAAGCAAATTTGCAGTGACACCGGACGACAAAAATATCATCAGACCCAGTTGAACAATAATGAGGATGACTAACCCTGCCAGCAAGGTGTTCCAGTTTCTTCTAAAATCATATTTCAACAATGTCATCATTCTGCATAAACCTCCTTGAACATCTCATCCACACTTTTCCCATGCTTCAGCCTGATTGTCTCGACTTCCTCATGCATAACTACCTTGCCTTCCCGAATAAAGACCACTTCATCGAAAATGCGTTCAATATCATTCACCAGATGTGTGGAAATGATTAGACTGCTGTCTTCATCGTAAAATTTAACGATCGCATCCAGAATTTTACCTCTGGCTACCGGGTCCACGCCGCCGATCGGCTCATCCAGCAAATAGAGCCGCGCCTTACGAGACAATGCCAGTGTTAACTGCAGTCGTTCATTCATACCTTTGGACAAATGACTAACACGCTCATCCGCTGAAAGATTCATAAACTCCAACATCTCCCGTGCCTTTTCTTCATCAAAATCGGCATAAAAATCACGGTAGTATGCGATCGCATCACGAACCTTCATCCACTTCTCGGTTAACGGACGATCCGGCATGAATGAAACGAGTGACTTCGTCTCCAGTCCAATCGCCTTACCTGTAACCTGAATGCTACCGCTAGCGGGATGTAGCAAACCTGCGACCAGTTTCATCAGTGTACTCTTTCCACTTCCGTTGCTACCTAGGAGACCTACAATTCGTCCTGGAGCAACATTCAGGGAGACATTGTGTAACGCCTGTTTACGCCCATATGTCTTGTTGACCTGATTAAGTTCAAGAATGTTACTCATGTGTCTTCTCCCCTTTCCCCTGACTACCTTCTGCCAAAGCATCCGTCACGATGGACACAATATCCTGTTCTTCGATTCCAAGCTCTTGCATTCCTGTCAGGAAACGATCCAGCAATTCGCCGGCCATTTCTTTCTTGATCATCATGATTTTCCTCTCCTCACTTGTCACATATCTGCCCAAACCCCGCTTCGTCTCAACCACTTCTTCACGCTCCAGCTCCTGGAACGTACGCTGTACTGTATTTGGATTAATCTGCAGTTCGGCAGCCAGTTCACGAACCGAAGGAATTTTATCTCCTGCCTTGAGGGCGCCGGTTACAATCTGTCGTTTGATATATTGCATGATCTGCAGATAGATCGGTAAATTGTTATCAAATTCGATAGGCACGATGTTCTCGCTCCTTTCTGTATTGGTGTGTTAGTTACATAGTACACTAGTGAATTGGTATTGTAAAGCCTATTTTCAGTTGTTATTTGAACACACAAAAAAACAGGCCTCAAAGACCTGCCGTTCTAAGCCATATGTATTATTTCCTCCCGTTCAAAACGTAAATCCTGCCGCCTTTACCATGCTTCCAATGATTCATCATCATAAGATACAGTTCGTCGATTGGCAAAGTGATACTGCTTTGCGCAATACTGATGGTTGCATCCACCATATGGCTATTCGCCACCATCAGCTTGCGCTTCATCCCGTTATGACGCTCCATAAATGCTTTCTCATTCTGCAGTTTAACCCCAATCATTTTTTGCCCCATCAGTTCATACATAAACATATGTTCAATTTCCCTCCAGGCCACTGCCCCGCCTGAGATATAAGAGGAAGAATCAACAAACCCCTGTTCATTAATGACAAAGGAAGGTTCTTTTCGGATCATCTTTACCAGGCTATAGAAGAAACATGTGCCAAAAAAGAGGACAGACAACAGACCAAGAACACTGGATATGATGGAAGTACCTGCACCTGAAGATCGGTCAAACATCAGAAAGAATCCGGCACTCACAAAAAGCGCTGCCCCTGCCGTAATCAAAGCCATTCGTTTCCTGCTCGGATATTCCACATGCTGTTCATAAGATGTATTCAAGCATAACTTCCTCCTTCTTGTGACTAAATCATGTGCAGTTCAAAACAGGAATTGCATTGTACATTAAACCATTCGGGCTAGGCCTAAACATTTCCTGTGCATCTATTCCTTCCTTGTAAAAAAACTTAATGTCATTCCATTCGGCAAGTTGTTGTCCTGTACTTGTCTTTCCGTTAATATAAATGGAAAGCTTAGGAAATTATCCAATCTGACTACTAGTGGGAGGACAAGCGATGAACGAGCAACGTGGCATGACATCGGAAGATTTGTACCAGCTTACATGGGTTAACGATCCGGTTCCGTCTCCTCAAGGCGGACATCTGGTGTATGTTAGCCGGCAAGTAAATGAAAAACACGATGGCTATCGCTCACACCTGAGACTACTTCATCTGGATAGTCGAAAGGACAGACCTTTCACTTCTGGAGAAAATGATCATTCCCCAGCTTGGTCGCCGGATGGGGCACAGCTTGCTTTTATACGCGAAGTGCAGGGAAAATCCCAGGTATGGCTCATCGCTTCGGATGGCGGAGAAGCACAGCAGATTAGTCACCTGCAGCATGGCGTCAGTTCCTTCTTATGGGCGCCAGATGGCAGGACACTGCTTGTAAAGTCTTCAGTCGAAACGATAGATAAAAAACCAGATTCAACGTCCGCGGAAGGTTACAACACAGATCATAAGGAAAACTCACTGCCTCAAGAAATCATCGTGGACCGAATTCGCATGAAATCCGACAGCGAAGGGCTATGGAATGGACGACGTTCCCATCTCTTTGTTATCGCGCCAATCAGCGCAGAGGCTATTCCTGTTACGACGGGTCACTATGATATCGGGGACTATGCTTGGTCTCCGGATGGAAAACGAATCGCCTGGATTACTGAAATGCCTGAAGAGGGCGCGGATCATAGCGACTTTACGTTGACCAATCATGTGTATACATCCAGACCTGATGGATCAGATCTACAGCAACTAACCCCGGAAGGATATACCTTCTATCGGCTTAGTTATGCACCTGACGCGCAATCTCTGGCCCTTCTCGCCAGTGACCGCTCTTATGGCAATGCTACCTTGGCGAAGTTGTATACACTCCCGATATCGGGTGGAACACCTGAATGTCTGAGTGCAGATTGGGATGTACAATTGAACCACAGCCTTGTTGGTGACATGCGCTCTCACCTCGTTACGACAGGTCCGGTCTATTCACAGGATGGCTCTTCCATTCTGTGCCTTGCTACGATACATGGTAGCGTGCGTATCGCTAGATTTGCGTTAGATGGAAGTCGTGCCGATTATCTTTTGCCAGATGAGTGCGAGATCTATCAGTTTGCGGAGCTGGCACAGGGCCAGATCGTCGCGGCTGTTGCGAGTACACAACATCCCGGAGACTTGTATCTGTATGAACAACCAGAAGACCCCGGAATCGAATCTGTCCGTCTTACGAGCAGTAACCCGCAGCTAGAACAGGACATTTGGCTTAGTAAACCGGAAACCTTCTGGTTTGAATCCTCGGACGGGCTGAAGCTGCAAGGGTGGATCATGAAACCTCACGGTGTCGTTGAGAGTGTCAAAGTTCCGACCATTCTTGAGATTCATGGCGGCCCACATATGATGTATGGTTTTACTTTTATGCATGAGTTCCAGCTCCTTGTTGCTCAGGGCTATGCTGTGATATATATCAATCCGCGTGGAGGGCTAGGATATGGGCAACAATTCGTGAATGCCTGTCGTGAAGATTACGGCGGAGGCGATTACCGGGACCTTATGGAGTCTGTGGACTATACTTTGTCCCACTATGCCTTCATTGACCCATCCAGACTGGGCGTAACCGGGGGCAGCTATGGCGGGTTCATGACGAACTGGATCGTGGGACACACGAACCGCTTCAAAGCCGCTGTTACCCAGCGTTCCATCTGCAGCTGGTTGTCATTCTATGGCGTCAGTGATATCGGATATTTCTTTACAGAAGATCAGATTGGCGGTAATGCATGGGAGGACACGGAAAAACTGTGGAAACATTCTCCGCTTGCTTATGTCGGCAATATGCAGACACCACTGCTTATTCTTCATGGCGAACAGGATCTCCGCTGTCCCATTGAGCAAGCCGAGCAATTATATGTTGCACTGAAACGCCGCAAGCAAACGACCCGTCTCGTTCGTTTCCCTGGAGCCAACCATGAACTATCTCGCTCGGGCAATCCACATCTAAGGGTGCGACGTTTAGAGCATATCGTCGGGTGGTTTAACGAATATCTGTAAACCTCTCATGGAAGATGAACGAAAAGATTGACCGAAAGACTGTTACATGGATACCCTGCACTTTAAACGCAAAAAGCCGATATGCCTGTAATCACGAATCATTACAGGCATATCGGCTTGCTTTATTTTAAGAATTAGACAACATACGAACTTGCTTATTCTTCTCCCCAGATGACCGTCACTTCGTTCAAATCTTTATTGCCCGAAGATGGGTTACCTGTAATCGTTACCGCATACTTACCTTCCTCACGACCTAAAATGCTGAATTCGTCAGCTTGAATATCCTCACTGTTTTGAGTCAGGTCTTTATTCTGATAATAGTTTTTGTAGGATGAAGCGAGGGTGCTCAGGCTCTCTTTGGATGTATAGATCAGCACTACTTTTTTGTTGCCATCTACAACATTCTCAATCAGGCTGGTCGCTTTTGCATCCTTAGGCAATGGGAAATCTGCTGGCAAGTACTTGGATTTTACGCCTGGAGCTTGTGTGTTCGTACCTGTCGATGGAGATGTGGATTGACCGCCGCCAGTGGATGTAGACCCGCCTGATGAGCTTGAAGCACCGATGCTTACCTTATTATTTTTGGCGTCATATTTCACTTCTGTATTTAAAGCTTCAGCAATGGAGCGTGCCGGAAGGTATGTACTGCCTTGATACGTAATGGGCGCAAGCTTCTTGCCCTGATCACCTGTCGGTGTAAACTTTTGTCCGTTTACTTCAATAGCAAGTCCGTGATTCAGATAGGCTTTGATTGTTTCCAGTTGCGTACCTGCGTAGACACCTGCTGATCCCGTTAATACCATGCCAAATACGCCTGCAGCAATCAACCACTTTTTGTTTTTCATGTTCCTTCGCCTCCAAAGTTCAGTATAATAATAATGATGAGTATTACATATTGAGTGGAATAATCGGGTTATAAAAGATATCTTGCCGATGAATTCAGTTCTTATAACAATGAGTTGTATAAATAAACCTTCAACTTCCAACTCATGTTAGCCATATCATAAGTACTTGATAGCAGGTTGTAAACGATATCTCGACAAATCAGGACTTGGGTCATATAAAAATGGTTTAGAAGTTGCGAAAATACAAGATGTATTAGATAATGATGTCTTGTTTGTAGGACTAACAACGAATGAATGAACCAGGGAGGACTTCTTTGTTATGATAAATCAACGTTTATTCGATACACCGATTGACCGATTATCTACCGCTTCCGAGAAATGGGACGGGCTAAAGCCGTTATTTGGTGTAGCAGATGCACTTCCTATGTGGGTAGCCGACATGGATTTTGCTGCTCCCCCTGCTGTTATTGAAGCTTTACAGGCCCGGATGGAGCACGGTATCTTTGGTTACACTCTGCGAACCGAAGCCTATCATGCAGCTGTTACAGACTGGATGCAACGCCGCCACAATTGGAAAATCAATGCGGACTGGATCGTATTCACGCCGGGGATCGTGCCTGCGCTCAGTATAGCAGTACAACAATTTACTTCACCAGGGGATGCTGTAGTCATCCAAACTCCGGTATACCCTCCGTTCTATGATGTCGTGAGAGATCAAGGCCGGAAACTCATTACCAATCCATTGATCGAAGAACATGGGAAATACACCATGGATCTAGATCATTTGGAGAGAAGTTTCCAGAATGGAAAGGTCAAAATGCTGATCCTGTGCAGTCCTCACAATCCGGTTGGACGAGTATGGCGTCGTGAGGAACTGGAGGCTCTTGCGTCACTGTGTCTGAAATATAACGTGCTCGTCGTATCCGATGAGATCCATGCTGATCTGGTGTATGAACGTGGAACACATACACCGCTAAGTCTGATCTCGGAAGCGATCTCAGCTCGCAGCATCATCTGCACAGCACCGAGCAAAACGTTTAATATCCCAGGATTAAGTTCTTCAAACATTATCATTCCTAATTCCGAATTGCGGGAACAGTTCGCCAAAGGCGTGCGTACCATGGGATTGTCCAGTATCAGCACACTAGGAGCCGTAGCAACCGAGGCCGCTTATAACGGTGGCGAAGACTGGCTTGATCAATGTCTTGCTTATATTCGGGGCAACATGGAATACGTGCAGCAATTTATTGCGGAGCATCTGCCAGGTATCCGTCTGTACCTTCCTGAAGCCACCTATTTGTTATGGGTTGATTTCCGGGAATTAGGGTTGACTCATGCGCAATTAAGCAAGAAACTTCTTCATGAAGCAGGACTCGCATTCAATAGTGGGCTTGTCTTCGGCCAAGAATATGCCGGATTCATGCGTATCAACGTAGCCTGTCCACGTGCAACAGTTGAATTAGCTATGCGCAGATTGTTAGTTCTGGCCAATAAATAAATAAATAAATAAATAAAGGGTGTCCCAGTCATCATGTCATGGTTTTCTTTCATGGTGAATCGCTGTGACACCCTTTTTTAAAATGCCGATGTAACTTGAATTTTTTTTGTATCTTCAGTTTTCTTTTTTATGAGCCTGAATAAATTGCACGGATGCCTGTAGCGCCTGCTGCGCTGCTTCACTTCCCAGCTCGAACTGGTAATCATGTCCCAGCTTCTCCGAAGATGATTGAAAAAATAACGTTTCTGTCGTGACACCCTGCCGCTCTAGTACTTCCGCAAGTTCAATCGATTGTACGGTCAAAGGATCATCATTACCGGAAGTAATAAATGATGGTGGAAA
Organism: Paenibacillus polysaccharolyticus; assembly: GCF_023714295.1. Taxonomy (GTDB): domain Bacteria; phylum Bacillota; class Bacilli; order Paenibacillales; family Paenibacillaceae; genus Paenibacillus; species Paenibacillus polysaccharolyticus_A. The sequence goes on along the minus strand of NZ_JAMAUN010000005.1, from coordinate 259,777 downwards.
CGCGGCTGTAGCCTGAAGGACCGTTGACATTTCGTCCAGATGTGGATCATTTTCGTATGCTTTTCTTCCCGTATACGACCAGAGAAACGTTCGCATAAACGGAAAGCCTGTACTCTCGGCAGTACGCAATTGATATGGCCCACAGAACAAAAGTGTTCCTCTTAGCTGTTCAGATTCCACTGATGGCGTTATATTCATTTGTTTTGCCAGATTGGGATTCGTAAGCAGCGCCGCAGTCTGACTTGCAATCTGGGCACCAGCCGAATTACCAGCAAGAAACAGGTTGCTCGGATCACCTTGATATTCACTCACATGATCTCTGATATATGTTAGAGCCTGATTGGTTTGCATTACGGGCACAGGGTATGTCGTATTCGGCGCAAGTGCATAATTCATGCTGACCACCACATGACCACGTTTGCTTAACTGCACCGCATAATCGGCTATGTCTTTTTTATCACCCATAACCCAACCGCCGCCATGAACCCACAATATGACTGGCAAGGGTTTAGTTGCTGCGGAAGGATAATAAATGTCCAGCGTACTGTTGTTACGACCTCCATCTGCATAGGCCACATCGGTAACACGGGTTATCCCTTCCGAAATAAACGATGCCTTGTCGCTTTCATTTGTAGTAAACAATCCAATCCCTGTCTTTAGCAAAAGTACTGTTATTCTGGGTGTGAATTGTGAGCCTACTCCTACAACACCGATAATCAGGAGCAATAAACTGATGGGAATCCAGTAACGCTTTCGTTTCAAACCCGTTCTGCTCTCTATCTGCACCAGCCTGCACCTCGCTCCATGTTCAATGAATGGTTCTATTATAGAGGTGTACGCACCAGAAAAAATCTAGTTTCTCCCATGCAATTTTCTTGCAGGATCAGGCTCATTCATTTGGATCTGTTGTGGATTTCTTGGCTTACTGTAACGTAGATCGTAGACACCTTTTGCTCTAACGTGTGAATATGTTGGCTCGCAACCGTCCATCTCTCAGCAGAAGAAACCAGGGAATTCAGGCTACTCAGCACACGTGAAGGCTCACCTTTTTTTAGGGTTTGTTTAAAGTTACGAAGCGCATCCGAATACCGTTCTCTGGACAAACTGACTTGTTTCTTGGCCGTTTGTATCTGCTTTTTTACAGCATTTGTGCCATTTAACATCGCTCGCAGCCGCTTCACCTCCTTATTTTTCCGCTTCCGTGCTTCAGCAAGGCTCAATTTCTTCGCACGAATATCCTCACGTGCCAATTGCACCAAGGGTTTTAGCGTGTCAGCCTGTGTACGAATGGCCGAACTCCACTCTTTGCTCTGGAGAGCCTTGGAAGCAGACCATTGTTTGTTCAGTGAGCTATAAAGTTTGAATAAAGGTTCATAACGTGCCTGCGTAAGTTCCACTGACTTCTGAAGAGCAGCCAGCTTCGCTGCATCGGTATTACTGATTGCCTTTCGAAGCTGCACCAACTCAGTAGCGTTCGTTGTATGTAATTGCTTGATCTTTTGTTCCCACATCTCTTTTTGGGAAATCCATTTCCCGGTACTTTCGTATGTCTGTAGTAAGGAACGTTCCGTTTGCGCATCTGCCTTATTCACTACTGTATTCCAGGCTTTCTGCGCAGTAACATTCAGCTCAATCCCTTCACCGTGAACTGTTGTTGCACTACATATCATCCCAATGCCGTACGTTGCAACAAACATCACACTCAATCTTCTTAAAACCGAATGTCCGACCAGTAGCTTTAACCAAAAATGAAAAAACTGCACCCACATTGACTGCCTCTTCCACGTTTCCATTGGTTGTCGAGGCAACGTAAATTGCTCTACCAATCGTTTCTTCTCCGGTCTTAAATACATCATCCTTCTGCACCCCTTTTTCTCAAAATTAGTATGGAAGTCCGCGACACTATTCACCCTGTATATACCAATAATTGTTCCGTACAGCGTCCAGAGTAAGACTCCCTTGCAGTTCAAGACTCAACATCAGCGATCCGTTCGGCGAACGACAAAAAAGCACCCGCAAGTCAGGCCTATGCCTGCTCTTACGGGTGCTTCCCTCTTGAGCCGTTCCATATTAGATTCAGTGATTCAACGAATCGCTTAGATCTTCACTTTTTCAAATATATTCCACTTCATTCGTTTGGTCAAGCTGAAGTAAAGAAAAATTTAAAGATCGATTAGAATGGCTCTCATATCCTCGGTAAGATCATCCTCTTCTAACATCATATAGACGTTCTGGCCTTTATTAAAATTAAGCTTGATCTGATAGAAGATACCCTGATCGGTGTAGTAACCTGATCTTTGCCGCTGGAGCAACTGACTGATAATTTCTTTGTTCTTGGTGGCTACCTTCTTGTTTCCTTTTAGATTTTCATCTATGAATTGCGGGTCAGGATAGACATATATAGCTTTACCCGTGCTGTTAATCTCTTGTTTAATAAACTGGGCAGAAGCAACTTCATCTACAGAGACCTGCAACTGATCATACAATTTGTTCTCTTTGAGCCATGCAATTAAACGGGTGTAGGTTGGTTTAATCTCGTATGTGGAGCTAAGATTAGGTTGATCCAAAATCTGCTTGGACGATAATCCATCCCGGTAATCTTGATAAACCTCAGCTGATGCATACGACTCCCAATGAGATTTTTGATCTTCATACGTTTGATCTAAAATTTCTGCTTTCAAGAGAGCCTTGAACTCACGAATGAGCTGCGGGTTACTGATGTATACAGCACGATCACTAGTCAATCTTGACCGGATCCCAACGCTGCGAACGTCATCGTCGAGTGCATAGGTTCCATAACTGACTGCTTTATAATCTTCGAAGTTTTTCATATGCTCAAACTCTTGTTGAAAACGGCTCTCTTGAACGCTATATTGCCGTGATATTGTCTTTCCATTCTTCAATTTGTAGTCAACCCTGACGCTCTCTTGGTCAGGTATAATCCGGTTTTGTCCCTTCTCACTCAACGTCTGACGGGAATCTACAATTTTCTGATGAAGTGCAAGGACAGCATCAATATATCCCATGTCATTAGAGTAGAATTGTTCATCATCCAGCTTTACAATCTGATTATCTACATAGATCGTATGGTCCCCGCCAATTCGAACCTTCTCGACGTTGTCTTTCGACGGCACATTTGTCGCATAACCATTCCAGTCTGCCACAGGCACGTAAAGAATAAGTGCAGTTGCAATTCCATATACAGCAAACTGTGGTAATAAGCTACTGTTCCAGATCAGCCAGGTTTTGCGAATGATCATCTCAGCTCCAATGTACCCCGCAACGCCTCCAATGATGTAACCTGCAACGCCCCATATCCGGGAATCGCCTGGGGAAATCATTGAGAAATAAGCGCCACTAAGCAATACAATCGTGAACATAAATCCAAAACGGAAGATTGGTTTGACAATGCGAAATGCAATGGCTTGGGTTGCCGATTCTACATGGCGCTTACGGTAAAAGAGATACGATAGAACGATCATAAGTACGGTCATCCCAGCGTAAATACTAAGTTCGCCCCATCCAGGAATCGCATAACTGAAACTGCTGACGCGGGAAATAGGAGAAATAGTCTCGATTTTGAAACGAAAAATGTTCTCCGGATAACCAAACAAAAAACGCTTCAGATGCAGTTCAAAGACTCCCCAAAAGATTACTGGAATTAGGCAGATACCGTATACGGTCAGACCCTGTAGAATAGATTGCCCGATACACATCCCTACCGCAACTGTCAGCGTAAACATGAACAGAGAGACAATGCTTATGGTTACTCCCCACATCCAGATTGCACTGTCGTTAAAAACATAAGCGGGTTCATTCAGAGCTACGGACATCCACTTGGTAACTCCAGCCGTAATCCAGATGGGGACCAGAATCATTACATATCCAGTCATCAGGTTCATCGTGAGCAAATGTCTACGCTTCAGCGGCAGGCTGTGATATACATCCGCAGGCCCCCCTGCTTGAATGTAACGGAACAGGAACAAAGCCATCACAACCGGCACCGTAATTGCAAGAAACCAATGAAACTCCCCGTTTACTTTAAATAGAGTACTAATCTCCTCCGTATAATCTCGATACTCTGTGCCGATAAATAGCGGAAGCGTTAATAATAACAAGAGATAAACAATACCAAGCCATCCGTGCTGCCTGAAATTTTGGTACAGGATACCGCGGTTAAAGTATAATTGGTTGAATGTCATACCCGGCACCCTCCATTTCATAGATAAAAATCTCCTCCAGTGTCAGCGGCAACACATCCAGCAGATACGGATCGTGCAAACGAAATTGCGCCGTAACATCTTCACGATGACCTTTAACAATATACAAAGAGACACTTCCTCTTTTTTCTTCATGCATAATATGAACCTGTTCTTTCAATAAATCAGCATGATCCGGGTGGCGGAAGGCAACCTGAATCTTGTGTGTATCAGACTTAAGGTCATCCAGATCCTTCTGCACGATAATTTGGCCTTTGTGCATGATGGCTACATGGTCACAGAGATCTTCGATCTCCCGCAAATTGTGGGATGAGATGATAATGGTCACCTGACGCTCCGCCGCTTCCTGAAACAAGAGGTTTTTGATCTGCTGGCGCATGACAGGGTCGAGTCCATCAATCGGTTCATCCATAAGCAACACCTCAGGCATACAGCTGAGTCCCAGCCATACCGCAGCCTGACGGCGCATGCCTTTGGACATGCGATGAAGCTTGCGTTTTACATCTAATTTGAAGACAGCCCCGAGTTGGTTGAAACGTTCCTCACTCCAGCTTGGATAGATTGAGCGGTAGAATGCAGCCATATGCGTAATCGAAGATTGCGGGAAAAAGTTTGGTGAATCTGCCATGAAAATAGTGCGGCCTTTCAGGTCTAAATTTTCGTATACCTCGGCTCCGTTAATGCGCACTGTTCCACGGTCTTGACGATAAATACCGGCAATGATTTTGAGCAACGATGTTTTGCCTGCCCCGTTGGAACCGAGTAAACCATAGATCGACCCCTTATTTATGTACATTGTTACGCCATCGACAGCCTTTTCCTGTTCAAAAGCTTTAACGACTTGATTCAGCTCAATCATGGGGCACCTCCTTCTCTATACGGGCCATCGCTTCTTCGAATAAAAGAGTCATCTCCGCCTTGGATAAACCGGAAAACGAAGCTTCGGCAATCAGTTTCACCAAGGATTCTCTGATCTCGTCTTTCATAGCCTCCTTCGGATGTTCCACAGATGGTGATACGAAACTTCCTTTACCCTGCACGGAATAAATATAACCTTCTCGCTCAAGCTCACGGTATGCCTTCTGAATTGTATTCGGGTTCACGGTGAGCTGTGTTGATAATGACCGAACGGAAGGAAGCTGCTCATCGGGTTTCAGAATACCGTATACGATCATTTCTTTGACTTTATCGACCAGTTGCTCATAGATCGCCTTCCGGCTACGTACATCCAATTCGAACATCCCGCACCTCCTTTCTTAACTTAGTATGTCGCCTTGCTTGTTTTGCTGTTAGTGTACTCTCGGTGTACTATCTGTACTACTATTAATAATACAGTTAATACAGTTTGTCAATCTTTAACTTTAACTCCATGCGTGAATTAGGGAACAGCAAAATGTTTATAAAACCAATCCATATGGTATAGTTGACATATAAAAAGAGCGCAAAAAAACGATCATGTTATTTTTTAAAAAATCAGAGGGATATTCCTTTGGGCTGGTGCGAACATGTTCTAAACTGGACTTGGTACGAATAAGCTCGAAAGATTGTTTTGCACCTGCTCCTTCGTTATGATGAGTTACAATGGCTTAGTATGAGTTAGGATGAATTAAAGATGAGGTATGAAAAGGTATGACGAGATATGAACAAGGTCAGTGAGGGTGAGATAGAGAGGTAGTTATGAGTTAGAGAAGTGATGAGTTAAAATGATAGAATGAGTTAGGATGAGTCAGGGTGGGTTAGGGTGAGGTGGGAAGAGCTAAGATGGGATGAGTTAGAGTTAGAGTCAGTGTGAGTGTGATGAGTAAGTGTGAGTAAAAGTATGGCGGAAAGATTTCATTTTGCTAATCGCTATTCGCTGTTCCGGCTTTTGGAAAGGACATGATCGTGTTTGTAACTTGTCCACTTGTCGTGTACATTTGGGGATTTTGTTTATCAAAAGGTGGACACTTTTCTTAAAAGAACACACTTCACCTACCAACCTACATATAGATCAAAAATAACAATTTTGATTTTCCCATCTATATATGGTGTTACAATCATTAGCGGAGGGACATGCTCTTTTGGAGAGTACTGTCCACTCTTTGAAAGACAAAAAGAATGAATTTGTTTCCATACAGTGGACATTTATATACGTATAAGTGTATGGTTACGAGTTTGAGTTCGGGTTATGTGTGTGTGTATGCACACGAATGATGAATTTTTGCAAAATACTAAAGTAGATAGCCTTCTAAACACTATCCGTATGCATGCTGGGCTTGGCAACGCCGATCTATCTACTATTACAATTAAAATCGAGGTAAACAACTCATGAACATAACAAAAGGTACGATTTCTGATAAGGCCGCTTCTACAGCCGCTCTCTCCGCTTCTTCACGCATACTGATTGTAACGGCTGTGGACGCGGAAAAAGACGCCATCCTTCGCGGCTTGGGTGATGATGCCGCAACACAGTTTGATGTTATTGCAGCGGGCGTTGGCCCTGCCTCGGCCGCTGCCGGAACTGCCGCTGCCCTAGCTTTCGCTTCAGCAGCGGCACGTGAACTGGCGCACGGCAAGGCCGCGCCAGAGGAACTTGATGCGGCGCAAGGCACAGCCGCATCTTCAGGGCCGGGGCCCGTTGCCGGGACAGGCGCCAGATCAACAGCCTATGGGCTGGTGATCAGTGCCGGCATCGGCGGCGGGTTCCCCGGCCGTGCAGACGTCGGCTCCCTCGTGGTAGCCGACGCCATGGTTGCAGCCGATCTGGGCTCGCAGACGCCAGACGGCTTCCTCTCTGTGGACGAGCTCGGATTCGGCTCGTCCCGTGTGGCTGCGGACGCGGTGCTTGCCGCGCGCCTGCGCCATGAGCTGCAGCGGGCAGGGCTCGCTGTCAGCGGGGGCACTGCGGTCACCGTGTCCACGGCGACCGGAACCGCGCAGACGGCCGCGGAGCTACTGCGCCGCGTGCCGGATGCTGCCGCCGAAGGCATGGAAGGCTTCGGCGTAGCAACAGCTGCGCATCAGTTCGGCCTGCCGGTGCTCGAACTGCGTGGCATATCTAACGCGGTCGGTCCACGCGACCGCGACGCTTGGCGCATCAAGGATGCCCTGGATGCGCTCCAGGCAGCAAGTTCTATTTTACGGGAGGTTATTACATCATGAATATTGCTTTTTCCCCTTGTCCTAACGATACTTTTATCTTTCACGCTTGGGTACACGGTCTGATTCCTGGTGCACCTGAGCTTGACGTTCGCTATGCGGATATCGATATAACGAACGGTCTTGCTGCAAGTCCAATTGGACCAGACATTCCGGAAGTGATGAAAATCTCTTATGCAGCGCTACCTTATGTATTGGAAAACTATGCTTTATTACCTGCTGGCGGTGCTCTGGGCAGAGGCTGCGGCCCTTTGGTTTTAACAGCTGATGGAACAACTGACCCGTCATACTTGTCTGGACGACGTGTTGCCGTACCAAGCGAGCGCTCGACAGCCTATCTGTTATTCCGTCTATGGGCCGCGCAAAATGTTCCTGGCGGTGTCGGTGAAATTGTCGTCATGCCTTTTGATAAAATTATGCCTGCCGTTCGTGATGGTCAAATCGATGCCGGGCTGGTTATCCATGAAGCACGTTTTACGTACCAAAACTATAACTTGCAGCTGATGACTGACCTCGGCAACTGGTGGGAAAATGACACAGGCCTGCCGATTCCGCTCGGTGCCATTATTGCCCGACGCGATCTGGATGCTCACGCATTGGCCGGCTGGGCACGTGCCTCTGTGGAGTACGCTTGGGCTCATCCTGAAGAATCGCAAACATATGTCATGGAGCATGCACAAGAGATGGACCCCAAAGTAGCCGCTCAACATATCGATCTGTACGTCAACGAATTCAGTGCTAATTTGGGTGAAGACGGTTATGCTGCGATTACGGCCCTGCTTGGTCGTGCCATGCAAGAAAAACTTGTTCCCGAGTTTGACTTGAACTTGTTAAAAATCTAAACTTCACGTTGCAATGCTCTCTATCGGCTGGTATTGGAATGTTTCCATGTTGTTTAACTCTGAACTTAGCCGGAGCTACTACTCCTTAAGGTTTTGACCTATCTTTTATGTACCGTCTATCTCTAACGATCCTGACAGACCTTATTTGACTCATTTTTGCAGTCTGCAAATTCTAACGATCACCAGAAACCTTATTTAGCCGAAAATGGTCCTTTTTCATCTCAATCTGGTCTATTTCGGTGAAATAGCGTTCCTACGGATCGTTAGAATTCTAAAACCGCCAAATTGGTGTAAATAGCGTCTGTGGGGATCGTTAGAAATTGCGCCAGATAGTCATGCAGTATCATTGGCCCTAACACGCCGTAAGATTGAGTCTACACAAGGTTTCCACCCTCATATTGGGTACTAGCTCGTAAAACTCCCCTATGATTGGGAGATATTATGTGTAAAAACCAAACTAATCAAATACGAGTAGGGCAAGTCTTCTCGCCACCTTTGTGACGTATTGGAGTTGCCCTTTTATTCGTTGAGTTGGTTTATCAGTTATGGCTTGCTTATAGCCTATGGTTTGTTTGTGGGTTACCTGGTTGTTGATTGTTTATTAGTTTATTGATTACCTAGGTTATTGATTTCCTCGTATTCGTTTCCTCGTTGTATCGTTGTATCGGTTTGGTTGTTAGTTTGGTTTGTTTGTTGTTTGTCGCCAGGTTATTGATATATTGTTTGCCTCGTTATTAGTTTATCATTGTTGGTTGCCTGATTAGTGTTGATTGTCCGGATCCGCTTTTTGTTGGTTACCTAGCTATTCGTTACTGCTTGATATATCGGCAGTTTAATTACTTGTTTCCTTCTCCGACATAACCGTGCGAATCATCGATCGCAGTGCATCCAGCATCACTGGAAGTGGCAGAGATGGGACAGAAGGTGCCTGCACAGCCATTTCTGTCGAAGCCGGAAAATGAACAAAGCCTGCTCGCACAGACAACTGTTGCAACCGAATATAATCGAGTATCCGGTACATCGTGTTATTACATATATACGTTCCTGCCGTATTGGATACCGTTGCCGGTATACCCGCAGCCGTCATATCATTGACCATCGCCCGGATGGGCAAGGTGGAAAATAAACCATCGGGACTTCCGGCTGCAATCGGCTCATCCACAGGGCGCTGCCCCTGATTGTCCGCATAAGATCCGGGCGGAATGTCCTTCACATTAATGGCGATGCGCTCTGGCGTAATTGCCGTTCTACCTTTTGCCAACCCGCAGGCAACAACAACATCCGGCTGAAAGGCCTGCATCTCTGCAATCAGCATGTCTGCACACTCATCAAAATTCACAGGTAGCAACACGGTTTTTAATACTGCTCCCTCGATCACCTCATGCGCTAATGCTTCCATTAACGCTCCCGTCGGATTGACAGCATCACCGCCAAAAGGCTCAAATCCCGAAATCAGAAACTTTATCAACTGCTGCACTCCCTCCCGATGGAAAAATTCAACTGCTACAGCCTACTTCGCCTAATTGAGTAGCTATTTATTACTCACTCTTCCGTTATACAACTGCAAGGCTTGTACAACTCCAGCGCCCCTTTTTAACCAACCCGCCAACCCTTTGTTTATCTCTGCGAATACAACAACAGATGCCATCACGATAAACTAACTGGACTACATCACTTAAAGAAAACACTCGCCATAAGCGTGGGACTTCTCACACGCCCGGCATTTCCAGCGTTCCATCCAGCTTGCGTGTATCTAAGTCACTATAAATAAGGCCTTTCCCATCACTAGCCAGCGACACTTACTCCAATCTGTAGCGCAATCCCCACTGCCGCCGAACCGTATCCATCAGCTTCATGATCTCTAGGGATTCGTCCAGTTTCATGGTATTACTCTCTGTTCGACCTTGCAGAATGCAACGTCCCGCCTCTTCTGCTTCAAATGCGTACCCGAGACAAGTCCGATCATCCACAAACTTCTCTGGCTCGTCCTGTCCGTTCACATGTAAATAAGCTTCTTTGCCTGCGAGGAAAAAAGGCAGACGAATTCGGCCCTCCGTACCATAGATTACCGCCTCATTGTTCAGATTCAAACGAATGGCACCGCTTAGTGACGCCGAACGCCCCTCGGAATAAGACAACAATATAGAGAATTGCTCGTCCACACCCGTTTCCCCAATGTGTGCTGTGCTCCATACATGTTGAGGTTGTTCACCGAAGATCATCGACGCGAAAGAGATCGGGTAAACTCCGGCATCCAGTAGCGCACCACCGCCCAGATCGGGATTAAGCAGCCGCCCCTCCGGCTCCCAGCCGATGCGGAATCCAAAGTCTGCCTGCACCATCCGTACTTCACCAATACGACCTTCCGCAATCCATGCCCTTGCCTGTACAATCGGCGGCAGGAAGCGTGTCCACATGCCCTCCATCAGGAAAAGTTTCCGTTCTCGCGCCGTTTCCACGAGCGGCTCCAATTGACGTGAGTTCATCGTAAACGGTTTCTCACAAAGTACCGCTTTGCCTGCTTCGAGGCAGGCCATCACATTTTCCTTATGTACCGGATGCGGCGTTGCCACATAGATGATATCCACCTCAGGGTCTCGCAGCAATTCATCATATGAAGCGTAAGCGCGTTCAAAACCATATTCGGTTGCAAATTTCTCCGCACTACCTGCGGTTCGTGAACCAATCGCTGCTTTCACCGCATTCCCCGCATGTGCCAAATCCTTGGCAAACTGGGATGCAATCCATCCCGTGCCCATAATGCCCCATCGTACCTTATCCTGTCCCGCTGTCTGTGTCATACGTACATCCTCCCTACTACCAATTTGCGTATTACAAGGTTCATGATTCAGACCAGCCAACATGGTATCTCTCTTATTTTACCAAAAAGAAACGTTTTCGTCAGAAAAGCTTGCTTCCCTTTATCACATTTCAATTCCGCAACAGATTTGCTAAGATAACTTGGAGACATACCATGAGCACATGTACCCTATTGAAGAACACAATGATCCCAATGAAAGGAAGGTACGCCATGATCTCTGAGCCTAATGAAGGCCATAACCGCATACCTTCAGATGACGAACTGACTGTACGCCCTAGCGGCAATTTAAATCATATAAATACACGTGCAACGGCTCGCAATGAACTGCACCAGTTCCTGGATCATGCTTTGGTTGAACTTAGACGGGCAGAGCATGTTAACACACAGCAGCCTTTCCAGTGGCAGACGGACGAACTCCCGCATCATACCTTCATCTATATGCATCGCTTCACGGGAACACAGATTGTGGATGCCGAGCCATCCCGTGTTGTTCGCAAAGCGGCCTGTTTGTACCCACCCGGAACCCGTCTTGAACTTGTGTCGGATGCAGATCATGATACGGAGTTGTACATTCTTGAATTTGACCTGTTTCGAGTGACGGAGAAAACAGAAGCGAAGCGCATCTATGAACGTGAACTTCATTCACCTGTTGCCGGATGGATTCGAGGGCCCTTTTACGGCATTCAACGTATCGCTACCCAACTGATCGAACTTACACATCCCGATAACGAAACAGCATCCCGTGAAATCAAAGCACAATTGTTATTAACCGAACTACTCTATTTACTCTGGCCTGAAGAAAATTTAAGCCCTGCCGAGGAACAGGGACAGGATGATCCCGAGTACTGGTTAAAATCAACATTACAATATATACAGCAGCATTATATGCACGAGATTAAGCTGGATACCCTGGCCGAACTGGCCGGCATGCATCCGTCCTATTACTCTCAACTGTTCAAAAGCCGGATGCACAAAAATCCTATCGAATATATTACTCATTTGCGTATGAACCGGGCGAAGGAAGTGTTACTGACCTCCGATCTGCGTATTCGTGATGTCGCCCGTGAGGTCGGTTACCGTGACGAGTTTTATTTCAGCAGACGGTTTCGTAATTATGCCGGCTACGCACCAACGGCTTATACCAAGCAAGTTCATCGTAACATTGTATCACTTTCTTATCCCTATACCGATCACCTGATGACACTTGGCATCACACCCTGTGCAGCACAGATTCAAGGCCATCTGCCACATCTGCCCCGTTCGCTTACCATGCCTTTTCATGCCTATGAACCGTGGGAACAAGGGCGGCAGGCATTTCTCGATGTGAATCCCGACCTGATTCTGACCAAAGATAACGCTACGGCTAAAGCGATGGAACATATTGGTGATGTTGCACCCATCATAACCATTCCATGGAACCAGACCGACATGTTCGGCCATTTGGAACAGATCGCTTCGATTGTAGACCGGACTCAGGCGGCCAAAGAATGGCTGGACAAGCATGAGCGCAAAGCAGAGCGTGCACGCAAGAAGATCAAAGAACAGGCTGGCGGCCTCACTGTAGCTGTAGGTACATTAACTGCCAAAGGGCCGCGGATGTACAGCCACCGGAACTTCGGTCATGTGTTTTACCGGACGCTACAACTCGGCGCACCTCAGCGTATTCAGGCGGAACTGAACGGCAAGGCTCCCGGGATCGGCTTCAACTGGATGCCTTTCACACCCGGAGAATGGGACGGTCTAGAAGCCGATGTGCTTGTGCTTGCGACAGACAACCTGCATCACCCGGCAACATTGTTGCAAAAATTAAAGAATGATCCGCTATGGAACAGCCATCCCGCCGTCCGTAGCGGCCGTGTGCATCTTGTAGATTGGAACGCTTGGGTTGTGTACGCTCCATATTCCATTAACATCCAGCTTGAGGAAGCGCTCTCGATGTTGACGAACAGGCCCGCACTTTTGTAATCTAAAAAATGTCCATTTCCCAAATCTTAATTTATGCCATGTACGGGCCTGGATTAAGATTTTATAATATTCACTAATTGATAATGATAATCAATAACAACGAAAGATGTTATTTGTTATAAAGGAGTGACCCGTATCCAACATCCGGGACTGCCTCATCGCCCGTCCAAGACTCAACGATCCGCAGTCACCGTTGGGCTAATGTTTCTGTCTGCCATCGCGATCCTGCTGATCAGCATGTTTGTTGCCATCTCATTAGGAGCCAAAGGCTTAACACTGGAAACCGTGTGGACAGCCATTTTCCAGTACAACCCGGTTCTGACACCGCATCAGATCATTCATGAATTGAGACTGCCACGCGTGCTTGCTGCCGCTGTGATTGGAGCAGCTTTTGCTGTAGCCGGAGCCTTGATGCAAGGCATTACCCGTAATCCACTGGCCGACACCGGCATCCTTGGCATTAACGCTGGAGCAACGTTTGTCGTCGCATTAAGCTTTGCGTTCTGGCCGGGATTATCTTACGGATGGATTATGCTTTTATCGTTTATAGGAGCCGTGCTCGGTACATTGCTCATCTTCCTGCTTGGCATGGCTGCTCCCGGAGGGCTTAGTTCAATCAGACTCACGGTTGCGGGTGCAGTCATTGCTGCCATGCTCGGTTCTCTGAGCACAGGAGTAGCCATTTATTTTGATCTGAGCCAGGATCTGGCCTTCTGGTATGCGGGAGGTTTTGGAGGAATAGAATGGCGCCATCTAAAACTGATTCTTCCGGTGTTGCTGCTCACACTACTATTCACCATGCCGCTCGCACGTCGTGTTTCGCTGATGTCTCTGGGGGAAGAGGTCGCCATTAATCTCGGGATGAACCTGCGCTGGACTCGCTTTCTTGCTCTTGCCGCTGTCGTTGTGCTCGCAGGGGTGTCCGTCTCCGCTGTAGGTTCGATTGGATTTGTAGGGCTGGTTATCCCTCATATCTCCCGTAAACTGGTTGGCGTAGACTATCGGTTGATCATTCCGATGTCTTCGCTGCTCGGGGCGATTCTACTTGTGCTCGCTGATCTCGGGGCACGTATCGTGAATCCGCCTCAGGAACTGGCGGTAGGTATTATGGTCGCTTTTGTCGGCGTACCGTTCTTCCTCTATCTGGCCCGTAAAGAAAGGAGGGCTTTGTAGTGAAGAAACAGGGAATGAAACTCCTCTTCAGATCCCCTTTAGAGAAGTTTAATCAAACCTCTCGGGGCAAAAGAGCCGTACTTATCAGCTCTGTTCTGCTGTGTCTCGCAACATTGGTGATTCTCATCAGCCTCAATACAGGCACAGTTCGCGTATCCCCATTGGCCGTGGTGCAGACCTTGCTGGGACAAGGGAGCGAACAGGATCAGATCATCCTGTTTGACTACCGATTGCCCCGCATTCTGGTCACTGTTCTGGCCGGAGCTGGATTGGGCATTGCAGGTGCTGCGCTGCAAGGCATTACACGTAATGCACTTGCCGATCCGGGGATTCTGGGCTTGCATGCCGGGGCGGCTTTTGGGCTAATGTTTTTTGTCAGCCTGTCGTTCAGCATGGATACCTCAGTAGCACTGTTGATTCCACTCTTTGCTTTTGCCGGCAGTGTAGCTGCAGCGCTGATTATTATGCTACTGTCCTATGACCGAAACAGCGGCGTATCACCAATTAAACTGATTCTGGTCGGCATTGCTGTTGCTGCTGGATTTCATGCGCTTACGCTCTATCTGTCACTACGTCTCGACGAGGACACGTATTCCTTCGCTTCACGCTGGCTTGCAGGCAGTGTGTGGGGGCGTGACTGGATTCATGTACAGGCTTTGCTACCTTGGACCGTGATCTGCATTGCCTATATCTGGAGCCGTTCCAAAACGTTGGACGCCTTCCATCTAGGCGATGCCGCCGCCACCAGCATCGGCACACCTGTGCGTTCGCGGCGTATTCTGCTTCTGCTCTGCGCCGTTGCCTTATCTGCGGTCAGCGTATCTGTGGCTGGAGGTATCGGCTTCATTGGGCTCGCTGCCCCGCATCTGGCCCGTAGACTGGTCGGGCCACTGCACCGGCACTTGATTCCCGCCGCCGGGCTGATCGGCATGGTGATTCTGGTAACGGCCGATACGGTCGGCCGGACATTATTTGCACCAAATGCCATACCGGCGGGTGTTGTTGTAGCCGCGATTGGCGCGCCCTATTTTTTATACCTGCTGGTACGAACGAAATAAAGCTTATCCAAAATATGAATTTCATCCATGAGATGTTTAAGGAGAACGCGAATTATGTTTATGTTGAAGAAAAATCTTATGCTTATGCTAACGATCAGTTTGGTGCTGGTACTTGCAGCCTGCGGAACGGCCAAGACGTCCACATCGGGCGCGAACGATTCAAACACCAATGCTAACACAAACACCTCCGCAGACGCTTCAAATAGCACTGCTGCTTCAGGTGCACCACGTATCGCTTCCATGTCCATCCACCTGACCAATGATTTGCTGTCCCTCGGGATCACGCCTGTCGGTTCTGTCATCGGCGGGGAAGCAAAAGGTTTCCTGTCCCATGTGGCTGATCGCCTGAAAGATACAACGCCGCTTGGCCCGGTCAAGGACCCTGATATGGAAGCACTGCTTGCACTTAAACCGGATGTCATCTATCTGGATGAGGAATTCTCCGGTGACGATGTGGCCAAATTCGAAAAAATTGCACCTGTACATGTGTTCAATCTGGACAACGGCACATGGCGGGATCACCTGAAAGAGATTGGCAAGCTGGTAAATCGCGAGAAAGAAGCGGAGCAGTATATTCAGGACTACGAAACGGAAACAAAGGAAGTTCAATCACTGATTCATGATCAGATCGGTGACGGCACTGTCATGGCTATTCGTGTCACAGCCAAGGAATTACGCGTATTCAGCACACGCCGTCCCATGGGCCCTATTTTGTACGATGATCTCGGACTGACTCCAGCCAAAGGCATCAAAGACATGGATACCTCCAAGCCATATCAGGTTGTATCCCGTGAAGTGTTGCCAGACTATGATGCCGATGCCATCTTTGTCGTGGTTAACTCGGATGACGAAGCACAAACGATGTTCAAAGAGCTGCAAAGCAATCCAATCTGGCAAGGGCTGAAAGCGGTCAAAGCAGGTCATGTGTATCCGATCGGGGCACAGCCTTGGCTTGATTATTCTTCCATTGGGAACAAGATGGCTATGGATGAAGCAAAAGAGATGTTTTCCAAAAAATAAACCCAGCTTCGCCTATTCATAAAAACAAAAAAACCTCGCTTCAGTAACGGAAGTGCGATTGCGAGAGCACAGGGCATATGATTCATGCTCCGAGCTTAATGAATACAGGGATCAGACTTCGTAATAGTCTTACTCCCTGTACCTCGCACGCTTCCTTACCCAGCTGAGGTTTTTTCTTTTAGATACAGCATACCGATTGTACTCGATCATACTGTGCATACAACGATTTCAATATCCATCTCCGCAAACGTATTCTGAATAATTACGCTGACCTTCTCCCACTTCAATCTGTCCAACCCGCAACCGATTCGAGGCATAGCCAGTCCAGTAATTCCCTGTTCTAAGCAGACATCCCGCATAGACTCAACCGCCTGGGTTAATGATGCATACGTAGGTTTATTCGAAAATTTGGCTTTGGTCACAAGATTCAGCGTCCTTCCAACCGGATAACATCTCCCAATCTCCAGCGGCTCGAGCTTCGCCTGCTCCTGAAGAGTCTGTAGGTCAAACCGCTCTCTGAATTGCACCGCGATTCCTTTACCCATTCTCGCATCGGCGGATATGCAGTGTGCCAGCGCATAGTGATCCTCTAGTTCAAACAAATCCTGCTGTCGTTCATGAAATTGCAAGTTAGTTCCCCTTTCTATGACATGACGTCCTTGCTTTCTCCTGCTTCACCTGCTCACACTCATGCTAGCAGACGCTTGAAGGTCTCCCACGTTCGCTGTCCTGCACTCCGGTCATATATGGCAAATACGATGTGATCAAAGTAGTCCCTGTATCCTTCTTCATCCAAAACCTCGGCAAAATACGATGCCACCTGTGCCGGTTCATTCCGGAACACACCACAGCCAAAGGCCCCAAGTACGATAGTTCTATGACCTTGTACAGCGGCAACCTCCAATATATATCGAATGCGTTGCTTCATGACCGACTTGATCTCTGCATCTGTTGCTTCCTTCCGCTCTTTGACTACACCTGCATTTACCGCTGGAGCGGTGATAAAGGCCGTTGTGTAATATTGATCCAGCAATCGGTCGTAGTCGTCACGGATCACGGGAACATCTGGAGAATAGATCATATGGTCTGAATAGAGGCACGTACGTTGCTTGCGATTGTACTCATACATCTCTGTCATCTGGGCAATACATGGATATAGCCCTGTTGCCCGTGCCAAGCTTTCCTCCTGAGCCTGACTTCCACCAAGGAAACCACCACCCGGATTTTTGGCCGATGCAAAATTCAGACAAACGACATCCGTTTTGCCTTCCTCCAGGGTTAGACGCGCTGCTGCTGCCAGCGTCGTTTCACCGGTTACTTCCATCCGGGCCGGGTTTCCTTCTTTGCGCAAGTTCTCCCCTAGTTGAGAAAGCTCCGCGGGCCTATAGAGAACTGAATTTTGAATGGCTTGCTCCATGTCTTTCTTGATATGAACAGCACGATCATATCCGTTTACATACACGCCTTCCTCCAGAATCTCCAGCGTCTGATGTGCTATACGTGAACGTCCGGAACGGGAGCTAACGCCAGTCTTATCTGTTGATGCGTTAGAATTACGAGACCCGGTGGTCGTATTATTTGAATTACTGATGTTGTTGTGTTTGTTTGGTTTATCGAAGTTACTCATGTCGATCCCTTCCTATCTCTTCTCTCAGACGAGTAAGAATCTCACCTAGCCAGTTCGTTCCTCGCCATGTTTTTCGGTTACGAATACGCGGATCTTCCTCCGCCAGCCCCACACCCCAGATCCGATCATCCGGGCTTGCCTCTACAAGTGTTGTGCCTTGGGTGGCGAGCAAAGCCGCCAGTAAATCCTCGTTCTGTGTAAATTTTGCCTGATTGCCTTCATAGACAATGCGCTGGCACTCGCTTTCCCATATGGTGTGGTCGAAACCTGTGACCTGGCGCCCCAGCTTTTTTTGCACCGAAGCCGAACGGGTCTTCATGATTTTATCCGCAATCTGTTGATCGCCAAAGAGCAGTGCTTTCTGATGCATCATATATTGCTCTGCACTTGTATACTGAACCCCGTCCACCGTAAAATCAGCCTTAAACCACTGGGAGAACGGCGATGCTGTCTGCCAGAAAAACGTAAACTTTTCCATACATATCACCTCTTAATCGTTCCATTCCAAACGATTGCTTACATCCTTCGGATTGAACTATTTCTACTCATGACCAACTCCAACTACAGTACTTCTCTCTCCGGATTTAATCGGTACAGCCGGGATGGCCGATGACCCGCACTGCTTGTATATTCCCCCGTTTCAATCACCCAGTCTGCCATTTTGCGCCGAAATGCAGCTGCAAGCAGTTTTCTGCCGCTAATAATCTCATACACTTTCTGCAACGCCGTTAACGTAAATTTCTCCGGCATCAGATTAAACGCAATATCCGTATATTCAATCTTGGAACGCAGCCGCTCTAACGCATAATGTATAATCTGGGCGTGGTCAAACGCGATCCCTTGAACATGCACTATACTCAATTTACTGTTCCGCACGCGCCCCTCTACCTGCTCTTTGGTTTCTACGACGGCGGACAACTGTTCTGTTTCATTGCTCAAAATAAGTTGCAATCTGCGCTCTGTCACCCGTCCGCGTTCATGAATATGACGTTTCTCTTCGATGAGCTTCTGCTCTACCCGGAACCAGCTTGCATCGCTGGCATCATCACCCGCCTGAAGCTCCAGCTCACTGCTGTCCACCAAAGCCATGTAAGAGCAACTAATGACCCTTGTACGCGGATCGCGCCCTACATCTCCCCATGTATACAGCTGCTCCAGATAGATATCGTCCAGTCCCGTCTCCGTCTGTAATTCCCGCCGGGCAGCATCCTCCAGTGATTCATCCATGGAGACGAATCCTCCTGGCAGCGCCCACTGCCCGAGGTATGGATGACCGCCCCTGCGAATCAGCAGCAAGCCAAGCTCCGGTTCCGCCAGCTTGCGGTAATTTTCCTGTTCTCCGCTTCGGATCGTAAATACAAGCATATCCACAGTAACCGAGGGACGTTCGTAATCTCCGGCATCATAGGTTTTTAAAAACTCTTCCTCGCTAATGTTAACTGGATCAAACGCTTTGTCTCCATGAGACATGGTTCATACACCTCATTCTGTTATTAACAATATGTTATTAACAAATCGTTAATAACAATGTAGCATACTCGTACGGAGCAGGTCAAATCTTCCATAAAGCCAAAAAGCCGCCACCTTTGCTCTACACTTTCATAGCAAAGGTGGCGGCTAACACACCCGTTTAATATTCCATAGAATTTATAACGCGGTGCAGTCTCAGAGGCCCACCTAATCTTTCTTAAAACACGCTATCCGGAACGTAATATATTTTCTGCCCATTGGATTTATTTCCTGGATCGGCCACAATCAGAAAGTAGACGTTCCCGTTCTTGTTTTGTACACCCTCGATTTCGTGTTTTCCGACATTCGTTATTTTTACAAGAGACTGATACACGCCTGAACTGGAAATTTTAGCAATCTGAGGTGTATCTCCTTCGGCCCCGCCGGATGTAAATATTTGAGTCTTACCGAGCAAGTCTACTCCTTGGAATGACCCATTTGGCCGAATTATTCCGCTGCCCGTCTGCGTGAAACTGGAAACAGCTGCCTTAATTGCCGCAGGGCTGTCCATGCGGACCTGTTTGTTCTGATCAAGCAATCTGTTTAATGCAGCCGTATCGTAGACAGACCAGACTACCTTATCCGTGTTTGATTTTCCATTTTCCCTCGTTTGAATTCGGAACACGGTGTAGTTGCTGTTGCCACCGCCATCAACTCGATATGTCGTTCCCTGTTTCGTACCCTTTTTATTCGCATAGTTCATATAAGTAAACCGATGAAGGTCGGTATAATCTACAGTTTTGCCAGCAGCATATTGAAGTCGAGCTACTTGAAGTGACCAGACGTTATCAGATGATGAATCCGCTTTGGAGCTAAAATAAAAATAGTTCGCTCCGTTGTACGTATACATATCCAGCGTCTGGCAGTGCCCGCTGTTCGTAATCGTCATATGATCCACGTATTCGGCATTATTGCCTTTGATTAGTAGTCTGGATAGTTGACATGTCGTATTCACCCGCTGCGTTACGTATACGTATTTGTCTGCTATATAAGCCTTCTGTACCACCCTATTAAATTTGAGTCCTTTGAGGTTATAAGCCAATTTGGCTGATGCATTTACGGTTTTTCCTGGAGAAGCTGCAAGAGCCGGAACCACGGACATCATAAATAGCATTACTGCCAGAAAAGCGGCTACGATCGTTTTCCACTTCATCGTTGTAAGGTTGAGAGATTGTTTTTTAAACACACAGGTGCCTCCTTTTTGACTTAAATCTGAAATACACACGATAAACTAGCTTGCCTCTGAGATTACACTGCATTCAATAGATAATACCATATTTTCCAAATTACGAATCATTAAAATGCGAATCACAAATGACCACTTCCCCATGGCCCTGATATCCCTTAAAATTTAATAGTTCTTTTTAATACATTTGTGTTATATTGTTTTTAATTCATATGTACCAAAAAAAGGAGGACTTCATGAAACGAATTGCCCTACTCGACATTCTTCGGGGGTTTGCGATTATTGGAACCTTGGGAACCAACATCTGGATTTTTGCTTACCTTGGTGATCTGAACCTGGTATTCGGCAACGTGCTTGAACCGTGGTGGAGTTCAGGAGATCGTCTGGTGCAGACGATCATGCTCATCTTGGTGAATGGAAAATTTCTAGGCATGCTCACTTTGCTATTTGGAGCCGGCATGGAATTGAAACGCCGAAAAGCAGCTCGTGAAGGCTACGCATGGCCCGGTGTCTATATCTGGTCATGTGCACTTCTGCTGCTGGACGGACTATTGCATTATATTTTAGTAATGGAATATGACGTATTGATGAGTTATGCCATTACTGGCATGATTGTTTCGCTGATTATTCACCGCTCCAGACGCTTTATGCTAACGATGATGGTGATCGCAGGAGGCATACATGTGATCGGTGTTACGGGAATTACAGCCTTGCTGGCATTTGAATCCGGTTCATCCTTTAACGGGATGGATACTCTTACACACCTGTACGCTTCTGGAACGTGGTGGGAACAAGTGATGTTCCGGCTCAATAATTTTGTTTTTTTCCGTGCAGAATCGATAGCTATTATCCCACTGAATGTTTTCCTCTTTCTATTAGGGGCACTGCTCATGCGAACAGGTGTATTTTCTAACGACGAATCAGGACGCCGTAAGCGCCGTAAACTGATGATGATCGGGCTTGCGGCAGGTATTCCTATGAATCTGCTGTTGCTCGTTCCCGGTGGAATTATGGATGTTTGGGTACGCTATATCAGCGCGCCAGTACTGACCCTCGGTTATCTCGGAATCATTGCTTATGGATTGGAAAAAGGTCTTTTCCCCAAGCTGTTCCAGCGTTTCGGTGAAATTGGCAAGATGGCGCTGAGTTGTTATATCGTACAGAATATCATTGCCTCTGTGCTCTTTTATGGATGGGGACTCGGTCTGGGCGGACGCCCATCTTCTCTGTTTATTTTGCTGATATGGCTTGGCATTTGTCTGTTATTAATGCTATTCTCACACCTCTGGCTACGCAAATATCCACTAGGTCCAATTGAATGGTTGTGGCGCAGGTTGTCGATCTCCCCTTCTCCCAAACCCGGGCGTACGTCTCAAGATACCTCTGTATAAATCCTTTTTACGCAAATAAGGGCATCCCGGAACTCCATCGATGATTGATCGTAATCAATGACCGATGGAGTTCGTAGGATAGCCCTTGTTTATTCCATACTGCTAAAGAACCCAGCACGCTTTATCCCCCCTTTTTGCGCTGGTCTGGCATATAAAAGTGACTATTCGCCCGACTCCACAGGCAAACACAAGGTGAAAGTAGAACCTTCCCCCATTTCACTGGAAACGGTAATACTACCGTTATGATCCTGAGCAATTTTTTGACAAAGCGCAAGCCCCAATCCCGTTCCCTCCTCCTTTGTCGTAAAAAACGGGTTGAAAATCGCGGTTAACGAACGCTCAGGAATCCCGCTCCCCGTATCCGCTATGGAGATCAGCACGTTATCCCCTTCCTGTATCATGTCAATATGTACCTCTCCGGGGTCTGACATCGCTTCAAATGCGTTACGAATCAGATTAATTAGAACTTGTACAATCTTATCCCGATCCATGTTCACACAAACCGACTCATCCCGCACCTGAAGGGTAATCCGATGTCCTCTGGAAGCCGCGTCCGATTCGGTCAAAGACATAACACGCTCCAGACAAAGTGATAGCTTCTCCGGTTTCATATGATGGACTTGAGGTTTGGAAAATTGTAAAAATTCTCCCGTTAAATCGGTGACTCTGGTGACCTCGCTCATAATCACTTCATACCACGGTGCGATATTGAAAGATTGCCCACGTGATAGTTGTAAAAAACCTCGGATTGCGGTGAGTGGATTACGGATTTCATGTGCCATTCCTGCAGCAAGCTCACCTACAGCTCGCAGTCTTTCGGAACGAAACACTTCCTCTTCATTTTTAATCCACTGACTGCGCTGCTGCTCGATCAGTTGATCTTCCGCAATGGTCATGAATTGCTGCAAGGTCTGTGATAACCTTGGATAACTCGATATGCTATAACTTACTTGTAATCCCTGCAGCTGGTTAGACAGCAAGGAAGACATCCTTTCTTCGATATAGGGTATTTGTGGCAACACAATGGCAAACCTGTCACCCGCATACCTCGATATACCATAAGATTCGGGGAACTGATTCGTGATTTTTTTTCCGATACCCTTAATGACTGCACACCAGGGATCATCTGATCCTTTTTTGTAACCGCTGAAATTGTTGACATTCAAAAGAATCAAGAGAAAAGTTCGTTCCTCCTCCAACGTCTTATGAAGCACCTTCATGTATCCTTCATAATTTAACAATCCCGTCAGCGGATCATGAAGGGTGAGGAAGCGATTTTTTTCCCGAAGCTTCCTTTTTTCGGACTCACTGTTCATTAGAGTATGATAGAGCAAAATAACCACTACCGCGGTCAGTAAATCAAATAATGACACTAGCAAACTGTATGGTTCTATCTGGACATAAGACAACCTGATGGTCGTATACTGGAGCATAAGCAGCATTGAAATCGGTAAGGTCTGTACCATTCTCTGCTTGTTCTGAATCATAGATATGATGAGCATGTAATAGAGCAAATTACACCAGTTTAATTGACTGAAATAATGAAATCCACCAAGGATTAACCATTGAACCCATGTTAAAAATGGATAACGCCGTTCCGCCCATATGCTGATCATTAGCAAAATCCCTGTGACGATCATCAAGGCTGGATGCGATGCTTGTCCCAGTACAGTAGAGGATACAATGACAAGCAGACAACCTATTGGGAAAATTACCATCTTCATTGTGTAACTTAGCAAATAGCCTCGCCCCCTTAGACAAAAGTCACACTTTCCAACATATACACAAATATTATATCGATTATGATTAGCTGATGTTGTCGATTATTGGAAGCTGTTAAAATTCGCAAGAATGTATAATTTTCAAAAACAATAGGACATATGAATGCATTGAAATGTTTAAATGTGCACATTAATATGGCTATACTTGTTTCACAACGCCAAATTCATCATAAACTATTCAAAGCCAGCTCTCGATGGATGAGGGCTGGCTTCTTTGATGTTTTTCCATATTAGGTAACTTGTTCTGGAAGAATAAGAGGAGGTCCTGTTATTTCTTAGCCATGTATTTGCGGATATCAAACGCCACAGCCGCAACAATAATCAATCCTTTAATAATCAGTTGCCAGTAAGGACTTACCCCGATAAAGGTGAGACCATAGTTAATGACGCCAAAGATCAGCACGCCTGCCATCACACCGGGTACAGTTCCGATTCCACCAGCCGTAGACACCCCGCCAACAACACATGCAGCGATGGCATCCAGTTCGTACATGTTACCGTAGTTATTCGTTGCTCCGCCGGTACGAGCCGCTTCGAGCACGCCACCCAGTCCATAGAGAGCCCCGGCAATGGCATACAGCGCAATCAGGTTTCGTGCGACATGAATACCGGATACGTGAGCGGCCTGAATGTTTCCGCCGATGGCATACATATTTTTACCCAGACGGGTTTTGTTGAAAACAACCCAGCAGATCAGTGCAACTCCAATGGCTATGAGCACGATGTAGGGGATCGAATAACCTCCACCCAGATCAATATAACCTGATCCTATTGTCGTGAAATCCGGTCTAAGTCCTCCGATGGGTTGCGACTGGTTGGGTTCTGTATCGAAGTAGATCGAGTTCAGACCATAGACAGCGACCATCGTACCAAGTGTGGCAATAAAAGGGGGTACATGTAACTTGGCAACGATAAGACCATTTACTAAACCGACGAGCAACCCTGCTATGATGCCGATTACGATCGGCAAGCCCACCCATAATTGCGGCAGATCCGGGAAAAAGCGATTGGCATACGTATCAATCTGTAACATCGATGCCGATACCACTGCTGTCAGACCAACTACGCGTCCAGCCGACAGATCGACGCCTCCCGTCACCAGGATGAACGCCGCACCCAGTGCGATAATCGCGCGAGTGGAGGATTGTTGTAAAATATCTCGCAGGGTGGAAAATGCGAGAAAGTTCGGATCGGCAATGGCGATACCGATAACAAGTAGGATCAGCACAATAAAAATCGCACGCTGAGCCACATATTGCTTCACTTGATGAACAAGGGTTGTATTCATTTGTGTTCCTCCTGACCAGCCATCCGCTGCTGCGCGGCCAGCCTCATAATATGCTGTTCTGTCGCCTCGGCTCCGTCCACAATGCCGGTGAGGCGTCCTTCGCTCATGACCATAATGCGATCCGACATCCCTAACAGTTCAGGCATCTCGGAGCTGATCATGATAATGCTTTTGCCTTGCCGGGCCAGTTCCGTAATGATCGTATAGATTTCGAACTTGGCCCCAACATCAATTCCGCGTGTGGGTTCATCCAGCAATAGAATCTCCGGTTCAGTCAGGAGCCAGCGAGCCAGCAGTACTTTTTGCTGGTTACCTCCGGATAGGTTTCGAATCAGTGTGTTAACTGAAGGCGTTTTGGTTCTGAACTTTTGCGTCTGTTCCCGCGCCTCTTCGCGTCCCTTCTTCTCGTCCAGCAAGCCCAAACGATTCTGATAACGACCCAGGCTTGCAATAATCGTATTCTCATAGACGGATAACACGGGGAATATTCCGGTCACTCGTCGCTCTTCGGTTAATAGTGCTATGTTATGACGCTTGGCGGCAGCAGGCGAGTTAATCCTCACCTTTCGACCGTGAATGGTAATCGTACCCGAAGCAAGTCCCCGCAGTCCGAACAAGGATTCCATCAGTTCCGTCCGCTGCGCACCAACCAGCCCGCCAATGCCAAGCACCTCGCCTTTGCGCAGATGAAACGAAACATCCCGGAACGAGTTCGGCTGATTCGACGTCAGACCCTCCGCCTGAAGAATGACTTCACCAGGGACATTAAGCCTCTCTGGGAATCGTTCACTTAAATCACGTCCAACCATACGTGTAATAATCAGGTCGGTCGTCAGATCCGCAGCGTCCCAAGTGCCTACAACAACTCCATCTCGCATAATAGTCACTTCATCCGAGATCGTTAAAATTTCCTCCATCTTGTGTGAGATGTAGATGATGGACACGCCGCGGCTTCGCAACTTACTGATGATCGTAAACAATTGCTCCACTTCTCTACCTGTAAGGGATGAGGTCGGTTCATCCATCACAATCACTTTGGAGTGAAACGATACCGCTTTGGCAATCTCCATCGATTGAATTTTGGACACAGACAACGTTCCAGCAAGTGCCTTCGGATCAATATCCAAGTTCAAATCCTGAAACAGTGCCAGCGTATCGGCATACATCCGCTTTTCATCCACCAGAAGCCCCTTCATCGGGAATCGTCCCAGCCATATGTTTTCCATCACCGGACGGTGCGGAACCGGATTCAACTCCTGATGAATCATGGATATACCCTGCTGTAATGCAGCCTTCGAATTCGGAATCTCTACATCCATGCCTTCGATGCGCACTGTGCCTGCATCAGGACGGTACATCCCGAACAAACATTTCATCAAAGTTGACTTTCCCGCCCCGTTCTCGCCCATCAACGCATGAACGGTTCCCGGCTTCACCTTCAGTGTGACTTCACTGAGCGCCTGCACGCCGGGGAATGCTTTGGAAATCCCGTTCATCTCCAGCAGATAAGGTGACTGCATCTTCTATCCTCCCCTTTCATCTAACCGGCAAAAAAAGGACGCTGCCAAGATGACATACGTCCCTCCCTGCTGCTATTATTGGGCGTCGGCAATGTTGTCTTTCGTAATTTTTTTGTATGCGATCCAGACATATTTCCCGTCTGTAATATCAAATTTGGTATTATCTTTGGTTGGTGTCTCGCCTTTGGCAAGAACAGCCGCCAGTGCAACCGTTGCGGCTCCCTGATTTTTGGCATCATTCAGCACGGTGCCTAACATGGTACCATCCTGCAACGCCTGAATCGCTGGAGCTGTAGCATCTACACCTACGACAGGCATTGTTTTGCCATCCTTAAAATAACCCGCTGCTTTCAATGCTTCAATCGCACCAAGTGCCATGTCATCATTGTTTGCCAGTACCGCTTCGATTTTGTCGCCATGCGAAGCCAGGAATGCCTGCATTTTCTCTTGGCCTTTGACTCGATCCCACATCGCCGTATCTTCAGCCAATGCTTCAACTTCAATCCCTGCATCCTGTATGGCTTGAACCGAATATTTGGTGCGTAGCTCGGCATCCTGATGACCCGGTTCACCTTTCAGCATGACATATTGCAGCTTGCCATCGCCGTTTTTGTCAGCTTCCGGATGTGCTTTCCAGTAATCCACGATCAACTGGCCGGAGATTGTACCGGACTCTTCCGCTTTTGCCCCGACATAGTACACTTTATCCCACTTGTTCATATCCTCCGCTACAGGCTCCCTGTTAAGGAATACTACCGGAATATTAGCCGCTTTCGCCTTGTCGATAATAACACCTGCTGCGGTCCGATCTACCGGATTCACCGCCATCGCGTTGTATTTCTTGGATACAAACAGGTCGACCTTCTCATTCTGTGTCGGCTGCGCATTCTGACTGTCTACAATATCAAGGGTAGCTACGCCCTCCGCTGCCGCAGTCATGGCGTTTCTTACCCCTGTCATAAACGTATCGTCAAACTTATAGATGGCAACACCGATTTTCGGGTTTTCCGTTTGCGTTCCGGCTTCCGCCTTCGTGCCACTGTCTGTTCCCGCGCTTCCGTTCCCACCAGCGCCGTCTCCCCCGTTGCCGCATCCTGCCGCCACCGCCATGCACACCGTAAGCAACAATGTCATCCACGTTTTCTTTTTCATTCTTCATGACCTCCCCCAAGTTCATTCGGCTTTACCGATGTCTTTATTATGAAAGGGTTTACATTATTTTCGAATACAATATCTTCATCTGTTCTATCGAAATCTTCATCAGTTCATCTATACTAAATAAGTTGAACTAAAAGTTTTTACACGATACACTCCGATGACAGAATAACCTTCCAATCGCTGTTATCCCCGGATTTTTTCGATTTCCTTTTCTAAAAGGGAAAATCCGGGGATAAGCATATGCTTCCGATGTAGCTTTCTTTCAGAAAGCTTTTAGGCGAGCGCTTCGCTTCTCCAGGTTTTTTCTGTCCTCTCCGTTAATGTGTAAAATAAACAGTTCAACTTATATAAATCCCTTTTAAAATAGGGTTCAATGATCTAATCTTCATTGAACAAACGGAAATAAGAGCTTTTGATTATCCATCCAGAACATATTGTCTGTGCTGACGACCTTGGTCTCCAGGATGACCCTTGTCTGAACATGCTCCCGCTTCAGTTTGGCTAGTGCCTGATTAAGCCCCAGGTAACCGGCACTGTAACCGTTCTGCACAATCAGTCGTTGGAACACACCTTCCTGCAGTTGCTCTAGCTGCTGTTGTTCGCTACCGAACCCAACAATACTGATCTGCCTTTCATCCTTGCGTCGATGCAGTTCATCTGCCGCGCCGAGCGATGCCGGCTCTTGCAGGGCGATCATACCGGTCAGCTCATGCTGATCCAATAGCTGCTTGACTGCTTGCCAGCACGCATCCCTATTGTTGCATACGGATTTGGGGATGATGTTGATGCCTGGATAGTTTTGCAACGCTTCCTTGATCCCTTGTTCCCGCAGAACCAGCCCTGCGCTTAGCGGGTCAGGGCCTACTAAAGCAACATGACCATGGCCTTTCAGTAATTCGGCTATGGCCTGCCCGGCCTGACGTCCTGCCTCAAGATTATCCATGGAGATAACACTGGTGATGCCTTTGACAGGGAACTCATCGTTGAGCACAATAACAGGTACAATACCTCCATCCGTTCTCACCGTCTCTGCCTCCCGAATAATATCAGCAAGGGCATTTTCACTTAACGGATCAACCAGCAGTGCGGTTGCCCCTTGTTTCAAGGCGAGTGCGGCTGCCCGAACCTGGGCTTGTTCACGCTCACTGCGGGTATAATCCCGATTTGCTGCAGCGGGTGTGCCCACAGATGGCGGACTTACCGCATAGTCCGCATTAGATGAGGTGTGTGAAGCGGAGTCCACGGGATACGCTTCAACGCTAATGAGCTGTGCGCCGCGCTCTTTGGCGGCTGCCTCAGCTCCCAGGCGGATCGCTTCGGCGAGCTCCCCCGTGCCCGCAGGCGTAATCAGCGCTATGCGCTGTGGCGACGCCGGTTGATCCGCCCCTGCCATGCCGCAGGCGGCACAGATGAACAGGCAGCAGGCTGCAGCTGCCTGGCACAAGGCTTTGAATAGCCATAATCCCGGGGAACCGGGAAGAGTGGCCTGGCTTTTTTTTGCCAATACACGGCGTGTGCTCTGGTTCTGGTTATTAATTTTGCTGCTGGTTTCACCAGTGGATTCGCTATTCGTTTTGCTATTCATTTTGCTACTCTTTTTGCTACTGACTGGGCTATCGTCCATCATTCATCCCGTCCTCCTTCTGTTCTTCCTGAACAGGAATCCGAATCCATACCGTAGTGCCTTCCTCCAGCTCACTTGCGAATTCCAGGCCATATCCCTCGCCATAATAGTGCCGGATGCGATCATGCACATTACGTACAGCGACACCGGAACCCGCCCCGCTCTTCACTACCGGACGGCCGCTGAGCAATCCCGCCATCTGTTCCTCCGACATGCCTACACCGTTATCTGTAATGCGAAATACCAGAATCTGCTCTTCACGTTGCACATGCACCTCGATACTTCCCTCGTCCATGTGATACTCGATACCGTGTACAATGGCGTTTTCAATGAGCGGCTGTAGAATGAGCTTCAGTGTCAGGCAGTCCAGCACCTGCTCATCCGCATGAATATTGAAAGTGAACTTGTGTTTGAAACGCATCTGCTGAATGGTCAGGTAATGACGGGCATGCTCCAATTCTTCGCGGACGGTAATGATCGTTTTCCCTTGGCTGAGACTGATGCGAAATAATCGGGAGAGTGACGTAATCATCGTGATTACTTCATCATTACGGCTCATGCCAACCATGCGTACAACCGAATTCAGCGTATTATACAGAAAATGCGGATTAATCTGAGCTTGTAGTGCCTCCAGCTCCAGACGGCGTTTCTGCTCCTGTTCATGAATGATCTCATCCATGAGGTTACGGATTTTGTTCACCATCAGGTTGAACCTACGCGCCAGGCGCTCGACCTCAAGCGGTCCCGTTATGGGCAGCTCCACGTTGAAATCCCCTCGCTCCACCGCCTTCATCTTTCTCTCCATCAACCGGATTGGACGTGTCAGACTCGAAGAGAGAAACAGGGATACCACAATGACAAGCACCAGCACAACAACCAGCACACGAATCAGGTATCCGTTCACTTCCTGACGTGTTGTCATGATTTCATCCAGATACGCCACACCGACAATTTTCCAACCGATATTGGCCACCGATTTGACGGTATTCAGCCTTTTCTGCCCATCCGCCTCATCTTCGTAACTCCCCGTAGCCACGAGAGCCTGCTCAATATTTTCTTTTTTCAGTCCCATATACATGAGTTGCTGCTGTGGATGATACACAATATTGCCAGCACTCTCATCAATAATATAGACGTAACCCCGTTGCCCCAGGCTCACCCGGCTGCTCAGTTCGTCCATTTGTTTGAAATTGATATCGACCAGCAGGATCACTTGCTTCTCCTGGCCCTGCTGTTTGATGGTAATGCCCTTGCTCATGGAAACGACCCATTGATAGGGTCCAGCGTACATATTTTGAATATGAGGCAAGGAGAAGCTCAGATGATTAGGTACACGTAGGGCCGATTGAAACCATCCTTGTTGAGTGACGTGAGCACTGCGCTTCAGTTCGGCAGCCGGCCTGTTCTTGAGCAACTGTCCGTCCGCGTCGAGCAGTGTAATGGAAATGATATCTTCCCGGCTGCTGAGCAATGTATCCAGCTGTTTGTCCACCTGCTCCCCTTCCCATGTACCGTCCCGTAGCATATGTTCCTCAATGGCACGATACAGATGGGACATGCTGCGCACGTAATCCTCCAGGTTATAACTGACCTGATCCACGATCTGTCTGGTCGACAGTTCTGCACTGCGCTCCGCAGCTTGGGTGAATTTGTCATGCAGTAATATCGCCATAATGGTGAGTACCAGCACAATGAAGATGGAGAAAGACCACGTAATAATAGAACGAATACTGCTGAACTTGGACGAACGTACAACCAAGCGGAGCTTCATCACAATAGACTTGATTCGTGCGGATAATGGGCTCCAGCTCATTGAGGGGAACCTTCAGGGGTCGTAGTCGCCTGTTTCCGATACTCTTTGGGCGAGACGCCGGTATGCTTTTTAAAACAAAAGCTGAAATAATTCGGCTCGGCAAAGCCTACCTTCTCGGCTATCTCAAACGACTTCAGCTCCGTAGAGCGGAGCAGTTCCCTCGCTTCATCCATTCGAATCTGCATCAAATATTGCAGGAAGGTCAGCTGTACTTCTTTTTTGAAAATGCTGCAAAAATAACCGGAGCTGATATGTAGATGTGCGCATACCTTCTGAATGGACAGATCCGGATCGGCATAATGTTTCTTCGTAAACGTGAGCGCCTGCTCCACAATATCTTTGTATACATGCTGACGTCCGCTAGAGATTCGCTGTTGTACAAGCAGACAGACTTCACTCACCTTATGCTGTGCCTCGGACAGACCCGGGAGTCGGAACAGATCCGTATACAGCTGGAATCCGGCACCGAATATATCCTCCATCTCTTCACCCGAAGCCTGTGCGGCCTTCCAAACGGTAGTTAATACTTCGATCAAATACAACTGAATATCACTGCGCCCGTGTTCCACCGTAATTTCCCGGAAAATGAGCTGCAGCCCTTGCTCCAGCTCTGCCTGCGTTCCCGCCTTCAAACAGCGGGTTAACGTCTGTTGTTTCAATTCATCAAAACGCAGCTTGCCTGCGGCCTGTCGTTCCACGTCCGCAATGTAGATCAGAGAATCCGTTCCTGGCACAAGTCGGTAATCCAGCGCCAGCAAAGCATCCTCATAGGCATGCTTCACATCGGGAAGAGTGTCGACAAGCCGACTCGACCCAATCGTGACAGGCACGCGCAAATAGTGACGGATGCTTCGCACTACATTTTCAAGTGCTTGCTGCTGCAGGTATTCCGCCTCCCCTTCTATTCCGTCCAGCGGTTCTACGTAGAGCAGCACAACCGTCTCCTGATGCATAAAGGCATAGCCTGCCTTGTGATCCGCCCATACCTCTGCCGCAATATTCAGCGCTGCAAACAGCTTTAATTCCGGATCTTCGGTCGGATGCAATGTAAGAATCGATACGCCATACCGTCTGCCTCCCAGTTCCAGCCCGCACTGGCTTGCCCGGCTTAATATATATGTTGAAGATTTCTGGCGATGCAGCAGCGTCGCAATCAAATCCGCCTGTAATAAAGGCAAGCTGGCGCGATAGTGTTCCCGCAGTTGTTGTACGTCCTCACGTTCCGCGATCTCCGCCTCCATCTGGGCACGCAATCTGGTGAGCAGTTCGGTAAGATGCCCGGCGGAGAAAGGCTTCAGCAAATATTCATCCACACTAAGCGATACCGCCTGCCTAGCGTAATCAAATTCATCATATCCCGTTAAAATAACGACCTTCACTAGTGGATTCCGCTCTCTTAATCTTCGTGCCAGCTCCAATCCATCCATAAACGGCATGCTGATGTCGGTAATCACGATGTCAGGATCTACCCGCTCTGCCATCTCCAGAGCCTCGCGCCCATTCTCGGCCAGACCCACGATGCGCAGATCCAGTGCTTCCCAATCCACCTCGACAATCAATCCTTCACGAACATCTTCTTCATCATCCACGAGCAGAACCCGGTACATGATATGATTCCTCCCTTTTCTCTAACGAACGACTATGCAAGGTCTTTAACCGATATCATAAAGCGCAAGGTTTCCAACATAATATACAATAAAATCAAATACATGTAATCGCTTTCTTTTTGGTGAGAAAATATGATCTACTGATGAAGCATTTTATCCCGTCTGGCAAGGGATTTCGCTTCTATGGGCGCTCTTTTTTTTAGAAAATACATTCAAAAATTGACTTATATTGGTACGCGTGTTATGATGATATAGGTCGATACATTAGTGGACAGAACGTCTACGGTCTAACCACCGAATGAGCATTAATTATTGAATGCAGCTCATACCAATGGTCGTACAAAACTTATTATTTTTGGAGGAATCACATGCAAACAGGTACAGTAAAATGGTTCAACGCAGACAAAGGATTTGGCTTCATCGAAACTGAAGAAGGAACAGACGTATTCGTTCACTTCAGCGCCATTCAAGGTGATGGTTACAAAACGTTGGACGAAGGTCAACGTGTAGAGTTCGAAGTAACTCAAGGTAACCGTGGTCCACAAGCGGAGAACGTTACTAAACTGTAATTGATACGAGGGCTGCCTCCGGCAGCCCTTTATTTATGCCCACCGACACTTACTTCGTTGTTTTTCTCTACACCATTCCCTATATAAGTTTGGATTTTCTGTTTATACAATAACGGAGAGGACAGAAAGGTTATTCTGTCATCGGAGTATCCGTATAAGCACTTTCCTTACACTTATATCCATCACAGAAAAGAGGTTTTTATTCCAACAGATCATTATAAAGCAAGTGAACACGTTGTATTTTCCACGGTTGACGACATCATTAACTTCTACTCGCCTCAGCAAACGAGCACTGAACGTACCGAAGCTCACTCACGTCCTGCGCGTGCGGCTGATCCATCCAAACACACGGATCACACGAATTATAAGGCCGAACGTTAACCACGAAAAGACAGCAACCTATCCGACAAAAGCAGAAGGCCCTGAACCGCTTGAACGGTACAGGGCCTATTTCTATTTTATTTGTAGTCCTACATCTGTATGCTTATTTTACATAACCGTTTCGAATGGCAAAAACCACTGCTTGCGTGCGATCCTCCACCTGAATTTTCTGCAAAATGCGATGTACATGCGTCTTTACGGTGCTTTCGCCAATGAACAACTTTCGGGCAATCTCTTCATTCCTTAGACCGTAAGCCATCTGTTGCAACACTTCAAGTTCACGTCCCGTGAAGGCATCTGCGAGCGATGCGAGCTCTCTCGTTTCTTGTCCGAAGGTTGAATCTACAGCTTCTTTGGCTTTTTTTTCATCCTGGACTGATGTTCCGGGGGACCGCACTGCAATGCCGATCACCTTCGCCGCAACAGCAGTTCTGTAGATCGCTTCACCGCGATAAGCCGCCCTGACCGCATCAATCAGTTCTTCCGGCGCGGCGTCCTTCAACAGATAACCTACGGCCCCGGCACGTATTCCCTGATATACATAATCTTCTTGATCAAACGTCGTTAAGATGACGACCTTGCATTCAGGCTGTAAATCCAGTAAAGCCTGTGTGGCTTCCAGTCCGTCCCCGTCCTCCATCTGCACATCCATAAACACGACGTGGGGGTTTAACTCTGCCGCAAGCCTCACCGCCTCATGTCCACTCCCTGCCTCACCAACCACTTCCATATCTTGCTGGGCATTAATGATGAAACGCAACCCATGCCTGACCAGATGCTGGTCATCCACTAGAAGCACACGAATCGTTGATTTCTCTGTCATAGCTCCCCTCCTCCTAATGTCGATTTTATGCCTCCATGTGGAATGCAGACAGTCAGCTTCATCCCGTGCGGATGGATCGCTTCGATGGTCATTGATCCTCCAACCCTCTCACACCTTGCTTTCATACTGGATAAGCCAAAACCCGGTACAAGCAGTTGTTGCTGGATGAATACGCCGTTATCCTCTACCTGCATGAACAGGTCCTCTTCCTGTTCCTTGATATGTACGCTTACTTGGGTAGCTTGTGCATGACGAATAATGTTCGATAACGCCTCCTGTAGAATCCGGTACAGTAGTTCGGACGTCTCCTGCGACCATGCTTCCTTTGGCCCAGCATAGCGCAGTTCAATGGAACAACCGGTTAACTTCTGTACTTCACTGACCAGACTGTTCAGCGCAACCAGCCCAAGCCCAGCTTCGCTGCTCCCCATCTGATGAGCCACCGTCCGCACTTCCTGCAAGCTATGCCGCACCACATCCAGCACGGTGCCAATGGCTTTATCCGCTTCAGTCGCGTCCACCTTCATCATATATGGAATAGCTTGAAGTTGCACAATAGCCGATGTCAGACGATTCCCGATACTATCGTGCAAATCCATTGATATTCGTCCCCGCTCTTCAATCACCGCATAGTGCATTAAACGCACGGTTGCCCGCTCCAGTTCTTCATGCGTATGCTGAAGCTCATCATGTGCCTGGCTCAATTCGTCATGTACAGCCTGTAATTCGGCATAATGACGCTCGCTCTCTCGCCTGCTCTCCCGCTTGATCCGTGCTCCCCAGCAGAAAATGTACGTAACAATATAAGCCATCGTATATAACCAAATCAGATGTAACTCCACTCCGGCAGCATACAATAATAGCCCGTTACCCACGAGAATGATTAACCCCAGCCACCAGGAACGGAATACGGGCAGATTCAACGCAGCATATCCGATGAGATAAAAGGTAAGCTCAAAAATACGATACTCTGCATGGAACAATGCCGCATAGAGAAGCGTAGCCGCCCAGGTTAAACCAATCATGATCGTACGAATCCGATCTTTTTTTAGCCAGTTAGGTGTCCAGACCAGTACAAAGTAAGGCAAACGGATAACGAGACCTGCACACAAACCGAGCCAGGTGAATAGTTCCATTGGGCTGACCAGATTATACAGTAGCAACAGACTGAGAATCATATCCCCTGTATGATCAGCTATAAATTTTCGTATGTTATTCAACGTGACCATTTGATTCTGCATAAGTTTCCCTTTCGCGTCACCTTGGATCCAGCGAGCCTGATCAGATGACTCCTCGTAAGGATTCCAGTTTAATTTTGACTATACGTTGAAAACTATACCTTGGCAGCTTGCATGTGACGAACCCGATAATAAATGATAAACCGACGAGCAGCAATACTTCCGAGCGGTATAAATAACAATGCACTGCTCAGAGCAACCACACTGTGATGTACATCCAGTGTACTGATGTGATGTACATCCAGTGTACTGATGTAATGCTTAACCAGCATAATGATGATAAGTACAATAGCTGTGCCCATGGAACCTTTAGACATCACTTTGCCAGTCAACGCATCCACCCGCAACCGTTCCATCCAGGCACGCCACAAGCCTATCCCGCAACCAATGACCAGAAACAA
Source organism: Paenibacillus polysaccharolyticus (assembly GCF_023714295.1). Lineage (GTDB taxonomy): Bacteria > Bacillota > Bacilli > Paenibacillales > Paenibacillaceae > Paenibacillus > Paenibacillus polysaccharolyticus_A. Next base: position 223,624 of record NZ_JAMAUN010000005.1, on the reverse strand, counting down.
CATATAAAAGAGTAACGTCAACCCTGTAAGTGGTACTTGAGATATATTGAAAAAGATTGCAACCGCAACAATCACAGGTAACATCCACATGCGATCAAGCTTAACCTCTTTTTCCCTCATCGATAACAATACAATAATCAAACCTGTAATCACCATATTCAACATCTAACATTCCTCACTTTCTTTCATATTACGTCTCTTCTTACCGCTCCATCTAGGAACAGTATAACCAGCCCAAAGTAAATAAAAGTCCACCCGCAGGTGGACTTGATGCAATTTCACTTCAATCTGTAGGTGGATCGTGTCGAAAGATTATGGAGAAGCCTAGGCTACATGTTATATCTTAAAAGGTTTCAGGGATGCTTGCAGTTCTGCCGAAACATCAGACAGCATCGCTGCGGACTCCTTGATCTGCTCCACAGATTTGAGTTGCTCTTGTGCAGACCCGGCGGCATGTTGAGAATTGGTGCTGGCCGTCTGTGCATGACGTGCAATCTCGTTCACCGATGCCACAATCTGCTCTACACCTGCCGACATCTCTTCACTGGTCGCCGCCATATCTTCGATCTCTGTTGCAATGCGCAGGTTCGTATCCCGAATCTGGGTAAAGCTCTGTTCGGTTTCTTTTGTAAGTCGCAAACCCTCGCTTACTTCTTGCTTCACTTTGGCCATCGCTGCCAAGGAATGCAACATGTCCTGTTCCATCGCTCCGACAAGCGCTTCAATCTGGCTCGACGATTGTCCAGCCTGTTCAGCCAGCTTCCGCACTTCGGTAGATACAACGGCAAAACCTCTACCTTGCTCTCCCGCTCTTGCCGCCTCGATGGAAGCATTAAGCGCGAGCAGATTCGTCTGGCCTGCAATCTCATGAATAGCAGATACCATCTGACCGATCTGAGCAGACTTCTCCTCCAGCATACGAATCACTTCATCCGTCGCACTGACGGAAGCTTCAATGGCTGCCATCTGTTCCACCGTTAGCTGCACCGCTTGTCCTCCAGTGTCCGCTTGCTCCCGTGAGTACACTGCGGCATCTGCAATGCTGGAAGCTCTATCTGCTATACGCTGTACGCCGATAGCCACCTCTTCCATCGCTTGCAGATTCTCGTCCGTACTTACAGTCTGACTTACGGCCCCTCGCGCGACCTGTTCCACAGAGACAGCAATCTGTTCTGACACACTTGCGGTCTGCTCCGCAATCTGTAGCAGCAATCCCGTGGAATGACCTGCTTTATCCGCTGCGTCCAGACCGCCTTGAATAATGCCCTGCAAGCTACTTCTCATTTCATTGTAACCGGCACTTAGCATGCCAATCTCATCTCTAACATGATCGACCACTGGCTGTGTGAAGTCTCCCGTTCCTGCACGTTTAATGGCAAGAGATACCCGGTTAATTCTGGCTCTCACCCTGCGGACGTACCAAACGATCAACACAATGGCAATCAACATCGCAATACCAACGACGATCAGAAAGGTTCGAAGAAACGAAGAGATAATCACATCAATTAATGATTGGGAAGCACCCACATAGAAAATACCGATGATCTCTCCTGATGCGTTTTTAATGGGTTCATAAGCAGTTTGAGTCTTCTGTCCGACAACAACAGCTTCCCCGAAATACTTTTCACCCTTCTGCAAAACAGTCTGTGCCACCTGTTCGGACACCTTCGTACCTATGGCGCGTTTCCCGTCAACCATTACATTCGTAGCGATTCGTTCATCTCCGCGAAAAAGGGTCACGGTATCCCCTGACGCATTGCCGATTTCGTCCACCAGATCAAAATTTTCTTCCAGCAATGCATCGCCTTTGTACAACTGCCCATCTTTAATGGCCCAGTCTCCCGGGTATTTGTATGACAAAATGTGATTCGCCATCTCGAGGTCCCGTTTCGCCTTTTCGGTAGCGAAGGTCTTAATGCCATTTCGCATCTCCATCAGAACGCTGACCGCTACGGCCGAGGAGAACAAAATGAAAATACCAATCACGATCAAACTGATTTTAGTACCAATACTCATGCTACGCATGTGTGTGAGCCACCCTTTTCACGATTAAATTGTCTTGATCTCTGACAGATTGGGTTCTGCTTAGAGATTTCACATATAGACTTATCGGCGGTGACATACACATTTTTTATAACCTGACTGTGACCTTTATCACATTTTTTTCTAAAATATTAGCTAGTCGTTTACGCATTCTCCGTAATTGTGTCAAAAGATGTATGGGGCTGGGATATTCAAGATCAGGATTCCATGCCACATGTCCTAAAAGTGCAGATAACTCTTTGTTTAGAAAATAACATTTTCGTAATTCGAATCAGGAGAGAACACTCATAACAATATGACACTTCTTACGTAAAATACGAAGATAATCCAAAAGTTCCAGTCCATAAGTCCTATTTTGTTTGAAAAATCTAACATTAATATGTCGAAATAACGATATAACTGAGGAGTAGAACTTACCTGGAGTTCATATACGTGAAGAACAAACACAATATAATTAGCAACTATAGTCTTCTTATCTGTAACGACATTGAAAATCTCATCGTAATTGGAGATGTCTATCCATCATGAAAGCAATGCAACACTAGCGTATACGACGTCCAGGTGAAGTCCTTTTTAATTTTACAGGAGGAGTGAATGACCTTGTTTAAAAAGCTTCGCTGGAGCACCATGCCATTTTTCGCCAAAAATCTGATCATTTCATTCGGGAGCATCGCTCTGATTGGAATTATTCTGATCACCGCAGCTTATCAGTTGCAAAAAAGTATATTAATCAAGCAATTGCAAGATCAAGCTGAGATTACGACCTTGAAATGGTCTCAGGATCTGGACACAAGTCAGGTTGAACAGGCTACATCCGAGAAGAGTTATTCCGATACATATCAGAGTAAGCTTAAGGAATATCTAGATTCCATCCACACCTTTAATCCCAATATCGCGCAAGCTTACATTTTCGGTTCACAGCTGGATCAAGAAAAGAGTGCTCCGATTTATGCGATTCCAACCAGTCTGGTTGAACCGTTTGAGAAAGATAAGTATCTGCCCGGTACAAACTATCCGTTATCTCCTCAGATTGAGCATGGTCTCGATGATATGAATGCAACCGGTGCACCTGCGTTTAGTGATTTTTATACCGATGATTTCGGAACATGGACAACACTGATGTATCCAATCAAAAAGGCAGACGGCTCCATCTACGCAGCACTGTACTTTGATGTTGATGCAAGTGCCGTTCCCAAAGGGCTGAATAAATTACTGTTGTACGGACTGATGTATCTGGTCGGTTTCCTGATTCTGTTCATGGTACTGCAATTTATTATGCTGAAGAAAACCATGCGCCCGATTCGTGACCTCATGAAAGGCATTGAGGAAGTAAGCACAGGTAATCTGAACGTTACGATTCGGACAGGACGAGATGATCTCGGAGTTATTAACGAAAAGTTCAATGAGATGATCGAGCGTTTCAATACCACTCTGTTCAAAGTCAAAAATACATCTCGTCATCTCTCGAATTCGTCGAAAGAACTACTGGATATCTCGGCGAAAAACAACGATAATATCCAATCGATCAGCACCAACATCCGTGAAATCTCAACAGGTCTCGTCTCTCAGGACAAAGCAACTGTAGAAAGTGCACGCGCCATGACCGAGATGTCTACCGTAGTGCAGAACATTGCCGGAAGCTCGGCTGAAGTCGCCGATGAAGCGCTCAGCATGGAGCAACGCTCGAATAACGGACATGAAATTATGCAACAGGTTATCGACCAAATGGGCCTGATCTCAAGTGCGGTCCAGAACACCTATGCGTCGATTCAATCTCTGGAGAACCGTTCCAATGAGATCAGTAGCATTGTCGGTATCATTACGGATATCGCTGGACAGACCAACCTGCTCGCCCTGAATGCTTCCATTGAAGCAGCACGCGTTGGAGAAGAAGGACGAGGCTTCGCAGTCGTGGCTGGAGAAGTACGTAAACTGGCTGAACAGTCCCAAGAATCTGCAACCCAGATTCGTGTGTTAATCGATGAGATTCAGCGAGATATCGGACAATCGGCAGACGCGATGGAACGGGGTTCGGAAGAAGTACAAAAAGGCCTCAACGTTACGCGGGAAACGGGAGCTTTCTTCGAAGATATCTTGACCGCTACCAACAAAGTAGCGAACCAGATTCAGGATATCTCCAGCTCCACCGAGGAAATCTCGGCAAGCACACAAGAAATGTCCGCAACGGCAGACGAACTGTCTGCAAGTGTCAGCAAAGCAGCAAGCAGCAGCAAACTCATCGAGAACTCCATCGCCGAACAGGAAACTTCCATGGCTGCCATCGTCAGCGCATCCGACGAATTAGCTGAAGTATCCGAGCAATTGCAAGAACTCATCTCGTTCTTTAAGGTAAAAGAAGCGTAAGCTGAGAAGTTTGGCAGGGCGGGCATACCGCGGAGGAGAGAAGTACAGATTATGCGGTCGTTGTGAATTGTATTGCATAAGAACCCGCAGAAATTGTGAGGAATTGCAGGCATATCACCAAGTACTGATTATAGGCGGTATGCGCCATAGAAGTACCATCAACCAAGGCTTGAGTGTTTGTGCACTCATGCCTTGGTTTTTTAGCTTGCTCTGATTGACGTTCATTCTAACGATCTCAGGAGACGCTATTTGCCTGATTTTTTGCTTCATAGAACTCTAACGATCACCAGAAACCTTATTTGTTCCAAACACCTTGTTTTCCGACGTTTTCTGCTGTATTTCTTCCAAATAACGTCTGTGGTGATCGTTAGAATTGGAAAAGGTCATAAACTGACCAAATAAGCTCTCCTGTGATCGTTAGCGCTCGTCCGAGACTAATTCACCGCATCAGCTATGCGGCTCAGGCCGGCCCTAACTTTGTCCACGCTTCGATAAGCTCCCGCAATTTTAACCAACTTCCATCTATTTTGCTGCTTCAAATAGTGTAACGTCACCGCGCTGGGCATCAGGCATACTCGCTCATCACCCATTTCGAACCATTCCAGTTGCATTCCCAAATTTGCCGCAAATTGTTGAATACGTTCTACTGTCTCCATTGCAGCTAATTTAGAAGTAACTAAAGTAGACTCTACTGAACCTGAATCTGACTCTACATCTATTTCTGTCGCTACTCCTACGCCGTTCCCTACTTCGGCCCAAACATCCACACTATCAAACAAGTACGTCCCGTCCATCTGGAATGTCATATTCACCGTGTATCCTTCGTAATCAAAGCTAATTACTTCGAGTTTTTCCGCTTCCACACTCCACACTTCATCCGCCTGTGCTCTAACCTTCTTCAATGTGATCTGAACATCTGCTGGTAAACACTGCGGCAACTTTCCCTTTTGCACATACTCTTCCAAAGAGGTCGCGCCGATAAGTGACTTGATTTGCTCGCTATTCATCGTTTGTTCGTCAGCACCTTTCCGAGTCTCTATCAATATTGTACTATTGCGCTTCGTTGTTAAAGTTAAAGAATAAAAATATGTATACATCGGTTGTATGTCGCATGAATGTTTAATAAAATGAAAGTAAGGAAAAATAAGAGTAGCCAGGCCAATGGCTACTCCTGTACAGCATTTGCGATGGATAATCCTCCAAGTGTGTTTCGTAAGGTGAAGAAATAACCCGCCAGGCCTCCAACCTATGGCGGGTTATTTCTTTTTTCGATCAATGTATGTCAGGAGCGCAATAATTAACGTTGCGAACATGATTACATCTGAAAAAGAGAAATTCATAGACACCACAAATTGGCTGTACATTTTAAATTATCCCAGTGTGTAGGTGCTCAGACGAGCATCTTTTTTTTATTTTTTAACAACTTACTTAAGTTCACATTTTTCAATCGACGAACTCCAAACAGAGACGCTCGTTCAGGTGCAATATCCTGTCTAGGCGCCTTGTTTTATAGTGTAGCTATTTTATTTAAGATATCCTTTGGATTTCCAATATCGCTTCGCAAAGGATTCAACAGCATAGGGCAGTTCCCCATCCAGCAGATCCTGATTCGCTTGCATCAGCTCTTTGCGTCCTCGTTCCAGCAATTGAACGGCATGTAGTAATTGAGGACCACCTACATAATGAAGTTCAAGCAACAACGGCTCTTCCTCATCCTCTTGCTCCTGAGCCGAGTATTCAATTAACACAATTTCCGTGCCGTCCGCATGCCGGTGTAGCGTATAGAAGTATTTCTCGACCTTCGTCTCCCCTTGTGTATCCGTATACTCTCTACCAATACGCAGCATAGCTGGCTGGGGAACATCATTATACATTTGACCTGCTTGTCGAAATGCAAAATAGAAGTCTTCAATCCACAACCCATGCCGGTCATCATCATAATAATCGTCATACGGCTCCGCGATAGGCAACGCTAATAATTCACGAATACGTTGCGGCGAAATCAAGGTGCGGACATACTGGTAATTCGATACGGACTGCAGCAAAGTATCCCATCCACGGTTGCTTAACTGCTGAATATCCGAAGGTGAGTCTTCCGTAAATACGCTCCATTCGGAGTTCTCACTGTTCACATAACGATATGCGCCTGAGATCATCCAGACAGGAGTGCCCGCTTGCTCAGCAAGTTCATTAAGAGAGCCTGAAGCTTGGCCTGCTGGCTCTATTTTGAGCAACAATGCACAGCCTTGGTCGTCTTGAAAATACAGACTCCGGAAATAGCCTTCCGTATACTCATCCCCGTAGACAGAACCTCGGCAAAACTGTCCATCCACCCAAAACTCATAGCTGTTCAGCAACTCACCCTGCTCTCTTACAGGTAATAATGAAGGGTGAGTAAGACGCTCAATGTTCTCAGCGGTGAACTGATGATTTTCGAACCAATCCGGTACATCTGGCGCTAGTTCTGCGGCATAAATATACTCTCGTTTAATGATAGGCTGTCCCTGCTGTAACCTCTTTATCATCTCTTCTCGCCATGGAAACGGCTCTTCTGTATCTTCGTCAATTACACACTCAGGAACAAATAACTCCAGCATGTCAAAGCCTTGCCATGGTCCGAAATCCTCCCACTCTTCAAGCTGACGCTTCACTTTCCGCTGTCCTTGAACCTGAATTCCATATTGCTCTGTACTTACTAGCAGCCCACCTTCTACGCTCCCTCTCACCGTCAATTCTCCATGGTTGTAATCTCCCCAGAACATATCCTCCACATAAAGATTACCTGTAATATATATTTCCTGCCCTCCAACGAGCATATAAGGCGTTGTAAGATCACCAAGCACAACCAGGTTAGAAGCAGCCGCGTCCGATCCTGTGTTTCCAATATAACGATCAACGATCAGATTTCCCTCCACCATAATTAAAAAAGGCCCCTCATCCAGCAACAGCTCATTGATATGAAGATCACCTGAATGCAGCGATACTTCCTCGGCATCAAATTCGCCATCATGTGCTTCATTGTGTGTATACATCCAGCTCTCGTGAGGCAACCTCGTTTTGATATCGGCAAAAGTAACCTTTTGACCTATGTGATGTATGGACATGTCCTGACACTCCTCATCGGTAGATATATGGATAACATCTTCAAAACTTCTAATCTTCGGAACTCCGAATCTATTGGCAGCATGACTACCCAGTTTAATTATACTAGAGGAAGAAGAGGTATACACCGGACGCGATCCAAAGGCCGATTGTTCATTTTGATCCGACTACCATTTCAATCCACACACTCCATACGGAGTGCGACAGCGAAAAACAAGTATAGTACTTTCCTACACGTCACAATGCAACGTTTTTTCACTACTATTCTATGTGTTACCGCCAATGAATTCAATCTTTTTCCAGCTCATTATTACCAAAAGGTATCAAAAGACCTTATTTTCACTACTTTCAAGGTGCGAATCTCCCGGGGTTTTCATGTGAGCTTCACATTCGCACCTTACTCTACTCTCCCAACTTCTCCCCACCCCACCATCACAATGTCCACTTTTCAAACTATGACATAGATCACATCCAACTCCATACACAAGTGCTACATTAGATAACGACCAACTGACCAAAACAGTAAAGTGGTCAGTCCTAATTTGTGTTTTACCCGCTTCACCCATTACACACGTCAGACCCCAAGGAGGTGCATAGCCGTGAAAACGATAGATCGAAGGCAACAGGTGATGGACTCTGCCGAGAAATCCTTTGCCCTGTTTGGCTACAAAGCCACAACGATGGAGCAAGTGGCGAGACTGGCCAATGTGGGCAAAGGAACGATCTATACCTTTTTCGAGAACAAAGAAGAATTGTTTGATGAGATCCTGCGCTCGATTATTGCAGACATGAAACGGATCACGGAGCAGACCGTGAAGGAGGAAAACTCTTTTCTGGATAACGTGCATCAGAGTATGGACTCGTTGCTGGAGTACCGGGAGGAGCATGAGCTACTGATCAAGCTTTTCCAAGAGGTCAACGATTTCGGAACACCCCAAGCGAGAGAGGGTCTGCAAAAAGTAGAGAAAGCCATTCTCGAATATCTCGAGCGTCAGGTTAGTCGGGCCATGGAGTTACAGCAGATTCGGAGCGACGATCCCAAGCTGGTCTCGTTTGTGCTACTGAAGTTATACGTCAGCCTAACATCCGATTGGAATAAAGCGCATCCTACCTTGCACAAGGATCAGATCAAAGCGTTTGTAGGTCTTTTTCTCAAAAATGGATTATCCCCCAACTAGAGAAACGCCCGCAGACGCACACATACTATACTAAATAGAGAAACAAGGGATAAGCGTAAGATAGGGAGAGAACATCATGAAATCATTGCGTGTATTTGGGCAGGATCTGAAATCCGCCTTCAAGAAACCAAAAGTATTTATTCCAATTCTCGTTGTGCTGTTCATTCCCGTGTTATATAGCGGACTGTTCCTGAACGCCTTCTGGGACCCATATGGCAAAATGAATGAATTACCTGTCGCCGTGGTCAACACGGATCGGGGTGCAGTTTACAATGACAAATCGCTTGAGGTCGGTCAGAATCTGGTCGATGAGCTGAAAAAAAGCGATGATTTCAACTGGCAGTTCGTCACCCGCGACCAGGCAGAACAAGGCATGAAGGATAACAAATATTACATGACCATTGTCATTCCGGAAGATTTTTCCGCAAAAGCAACGACCCTGATGGATGAGCATCCGGCTCCGGCAGAGCTGATCTACGAGCCCAACGAAGGGTACAACTTCCTTGCAGGTCAGATCGGCGGTACGGCGGTGAAACAGATTCGCTCCAAAGTCTCTGCCAAAGTCACTGAATCATATACCGAAACCCTGCTGGATAAGGTCGAGAAAATCTCGGAAGGTTTGGCGGATGCCGGAGATGGCGCAGGTAAAATCCATGATGGAGCAAGCAAACTGGACGAAGGGGCGGCTACGTTAAAAGAAAACCTGGCGAAACTGGCTGACGGTGCAGGCAAGCTGCAAACCGGCGCCGTTTCGTTAAAAGAAGGCACAGCCACCCTCGCCAAAGGCACAGGTGATCTTCACTCCGGCGCGAGCACATTATCCAGTGGTCTCGCACAATTAGCTGCCGCCGGCATCAAGCTGGGTGACGGCGCAACGCAGGCTGCAGCTGGCAGTAAACAGCTGCATGCCGGTATCCAAGCTGCGCAAGAAGGCGCGTCCAAACTGGACGCCGGACTCGCAGCTACCGAACAAGGCAGTGCCAAGCTGACCGCCGGACTGCAAACTTCCGTGGAAGGTAGCGGCAAAGTCAGCGAAGGCGCAAAAGCGGTCGCCCAAGGTCTGGCTCAATTAGCAAAGTCCAGTCCCGAACTGGCAGCCAGCCCCGCTGTTCAACAGTTACTCGCGGCTAGTCAGGCCGTTGCCGCTGGCAGTGAGCAGGTTTATCAAGGCGGACAGCAACTCGTTGCCGGAAGTCAGCAACTGCAAGCTGCACAGCAACAATTGCATCAAGGCAGTAGCCAGTTGGTTCAAGGTGAAGAACATCTGGTACAAGGCGCTGCACAGTTATCCGGCGGACAAGAAAAGCTCAGTGCCGGACTCAACCAATTCAATGCCAAATTAAACGAAGCCGCCGCTGGCAGTGCCAAATTGGCAACAGGATCAGAGCAATTGAATGCTGGAGCAGGTAAGTTGTTGTCTGGCGTTAGCCAGCTGGAGGGCGGAGTTTCCACCCTTACGGACGCTTCTCATAAGTTGGCTGATGGTGCTGGTAAGCTGCAAAAAGGCACGAGCAAGTTAACGGACGGTTCCGGTGAACTCGCCACCAAATTAAACGACGCTGCGCAACAAACGAGCAGTGTCAAAAAGACCGATGAACTGGTTACGATGTATGCCGAACCTGTTCATGTCGATGAACACAAATTAAACGAAGTGCCCAACTACGGCACAGGTTTTTCGCCCTATTTTCTATCACTCGGATTATTTGTCGGTGCGTTGATTGCAACGCTGGTGGTGCCAACACGTGGCAGCAGTGTAAGTGACGCAAGTGGCTGGAATCGATTTGTCAGCAAAACCCTTGCCTTCACCATTATTAGTGGCGTTCAATCTTTGCTCGCTTCCGGACTGGTATTGTACGGGCTTGGCCTGAAGGTACAGAGTGTGCCGTTATTCCTTTTGTTCAGCTTTGTGACAAGTCTGAGCTTTATGTACATCATTCAGGCATTGGTAACTTGGCTGGAAAATCCGGGACGATTCATTGCCATCCTGCTGCTCATCTTCCAACTCACCACCAGCGCGGGAACGTTCCCACTGGAACTCATTCCGAACTGGCTGAAAGTGTTCAACCCGTGGCTACCAATGACGTACTCCGTAACGGGATACAAAGCGGTCATCTCCAGCGGACAATTCGGCGTTGCCTGGGATCAGATCGGCATTCTGTGTATCTTCGCTGTTCTCGGTCTGGTCGGTACATTAACGTATTTCCTGAAACATCACACGGTAGAAAACGAAAGTCTTGGTAGTGGAGCTGTGCTTCAAGCTTAGATAAGATATTCAGCTTTGGTATAAAACTTAGCTATCATGTTGGATTTAATATAAATATCAACACAAACGGTTATAGAAATGTAAAAGGCATATCCTTTATGTCAGACTAGCTGTGATGCAGCGAGTTGGGACAATGGATATGCCTTTTTGAATTTGTTTTTATAATAAAATAACCTTTGCCGGCTTCATGTTATAAGCAAAAAGATTCTATACTTATCGTCAGGCTCTCACAACATGTTCATCAATAAACTGTAGAAACTCTGCTTGCATGGAACCGAGCGTAAGCATTTTTTTAATGATGCTAAATCGATAATGAATACCATGAGACTGAAATGACCATATCGATGCCAACGAAACCCCGGATTTGAGTCGCTGTTGCTCCAGATCTGAAAGTGGTATTCGAACCATTTGAAAAACTTTGGAAGAAAATACGTTGAGGAACAAAATTTTAAGCACGTCATGATTGATCAGCAATATAGCTCGAGTTGTCGTTGAGGAAATCGCTTGTGACGTAACATAACAGGCCAGCATATCTGCATCTTTGTAAGGTTCGCTTAGTCGATTTATTAATTTTCTAGTAATAAGTAGCATATTGATCATACTCCTAATATGTAAAATGCACCCGCAGTCAAAACTATAACACTAAAGACTGCATCAACCAACTGGCATAGTTTTATCAAAAATAGTGGTGCGTGTCTCTTGGAAAGATCGTATGAACTCGAGGTTTCTCTCACCTATATTATCTATGGGGAAAGTTTCGTTCTAAATGCACACTAGTGTGGGCGATCTCCGGTTTTCCAGATTCTAACGATCCCCAGCCACGCTATTCAGCCTATTTTAGGCATTTATAAAATCTAACGATCACCAGAAAGCTTATTTATTTGAAATACAGCGATTTACGCTACATTTTGAGGGTTTCAGTCCAAATAGCGCTTCTGGTGATCGTTAGAATTCCAAAGGTCGCCGAAACGAGAAAATAAGCTTCTCTGTGATCGTTAGCGTGTTAGGTGCGAGCGAAGCCGGGAAAATCAGAGTTCAATCCAGGTACTCCAGAAGGAGAGCGACTAATAACCCTGCGCGAAGCTTCATACAACGACTCATTTCAATCCACGCACTCGATACAGAGTGCGACCACATGCAGTTCATGCCTGCAACCTAGGTAGGTTGATTTCAATCCACGCACTCCATACAGAGTGCGACCGGGCTTCCAGCCCTCTTCTGCGGCTCTCCTGAGATTTCAATCCACGCACTCCATACAGAGTGCGACGCATTCGTCCGAAACTCGCTGATCGCCGATTCGATATTTCAATCCACGCACTCCATACAAAGTGCGACAGCGAAAAAACACGTAATAAAAGCATAGATTGTATACTTTATTACGTGTTCTCGTTTAATTCTTCTACTAATTAGTTTCATCTTATATAAAACACTTAAAATATTCAAGGTAATATTCCAAAAGGGTTCAAATCAGCCTATTCTCAGGTGCGAATCCCCTAGGGATTTCATGGGAGCTTGGCATTCGCGCCTGTTTTAAATCGCGTTTCGCCATTACCCTTCCAGATCGACCCGCTGCAGAAACGTCTGGGTACGTGCGAGCTTGGGTGCACCGAAGAGTTGATCCGGCGGGCCTTGCTCGGCAATTTCGCCATTGTCCATGAAGAAGACACGATCCGCAACATCACGAGCAAAACTCATCTCGTGCGTGACAATCATCATCGTCATGTTTTCCTGTGCCAATTGCTTGATGACGCGAAGCACTTCTCCCGTCAGTTCCGGGTCGAGTGCTGAGGTTGGCTCATCAAAGAGCAGGATGTCCGGTTGCATCATCAGGGCACGGGCAATCGCTACGCGTTGCTTCTGTCCACCGGACAGATTCGCCGGATAAGCATCGGCCTTGTCCGACAATCCGACTTTGGCGAGTAACTCCATGCTACGGCTGCGAATCGCCTTGGTGCTCTCTTTTTTCAACGTCTTCGGTGCGAGTTCCAGGTTAGCCTGTACGGTCAGATGCGGGAACAAGTTAAAATGCTGAAACACCATGCCCATACGATCGGTAATCTTCCGAATCTCGGCAGAAGCGGCGTATCGCCCATCATGCACCAGTGTCTGATTCTGAATGCGAATCGTTCCGCCCGTAATATCCTCCAGGTGGATCAGGCTGCGCAGCATTGTGCTTTTCCCCGAACCCGAAGGCCCGATAACCGCAATGACTTCCCCTGGCGCCACGTTAAAAGATACCTGTTTTAGCACATCCAGTGTGCCAAATGATTTTTTCAACTGATTTACTTCTATACTATAGGTCATATGCAGACAGTCCTTTAATTGAACAGATTTGATTTATTCATACGAAAAGCGCTTCTCCAGAACCTTGAATAACAAGGTAAGCACCAGAGTCATAAGCAAATACATAATCGCCGCCACGAAAAATGGAATGAGTTGCAAGTCCCGATTCACTGCGGCTTGGGCATAATAGAGCAACTCGGGTACAGCTACAGCGTAGAGCAATGCCGTATCCTTAACCAGCGTAATTGCCTCATTTGCTGTCGCTGGCAGTACTACCCGAACCATCTGTGGAATGATGACCTTCGTCATGGTCTGCCACTTCGTGAGTCCAAGCACTTTGGCCGCTTCATGTTGCCCTTTATCAATAGACAACAATCCGCCCCGGAAGATTTCTGCAAAGTAAGCTGCATAGTTCAGAATAAATGCGATGGCCGCTGCAATGAAACGATCAAAGACCAGATACTCTCCGATGACCGGAAGTAATGGAAGGCCGAAACAGAAAAATAATACTTGCAAAAGTAACGGTGTCCCACGCATCACATAGACGTATGTGTGTGCAATCCACGCCAGCGGTTTGAACTGGCTTCGCATCGCCAACGTTACCGCGAATCCTAGGGGTACCGATAACACAATCGCAAGTAGAAATAAGAAAATCGTTGTTTGTGCACCTTCCAGCATCGGTTTTATAATCGTTGAAATGTAGTCCCAATTCATGAATTAGTTCTCCTCTAATCTGTTAACCCCGCACTCCTTGGAAGCATATCGCTCCATCATGGAATACGGGGTCATCGTTTTCGTGAGTACAGTTTCCCCAACTGGGAAAAGCTCACATCATTATTTGTCAGGTGTATTTCACCTGGCTAATTTCAAATTCACCAATTTAATCCCAAATGATCCTTCTTACTTCAGAACCTTGTCCTCACCGAGCCATTTCTTAGAGATTTCAGCAGCTTGGCCGTCCGCGTTCAGCTCATCCAGCGCATTTTGCAGCTGATTGAGAAGTTCCTCATTGCCTTTTTTGATCCCAATGCCATATTGCTCTGGTGCCAGTGATTCATCCAGCAATTTAAAGGTGCCTTCTTCCTTAGACATATAATATCTTGCGACCACTTCATCAATAATAACTGCGTCCAGACGTTTCGTCTTCAGATCAGTCAATGCCAGTACATTATCTTTGAATTCGGAAGCTTTGACTTTATCCTTCAGAGGACTTGCCGCCAGCGCATCTGCCGCTGAAGACAGTGCCTGCAATCCTACGTTTTTGCCGTCCAGTTCGTCAAGCTTGGTGATCGGAGAGTCTGCCAGAGTAATTGCAACCTGACTGTTCTCCAGATAAGGCTTGGTGAAAAGCACTTTCTCTTTACGCTCATCTGTAATTGTATATCCGTTCCAGATCATATCGATCCGGCCGCTGTTCAGCTCCGACTCTTTGGAAGACCAATCAATCGGCTGGAAAGTTACCTTTTTACCCATTTTCTCCGCTGCTGCACGGGCGTAATCAATATCAAACCCGACAATTTCATTCTTCTCATCCCGGAATCCCATTGGAGCAAACTTATCGTCGATCCCTACAATAATCGTATTCTCGTCTTTACTTGCCGAGCTGGAACAGCCCGCCATAATGATCATACATATGCTAATAAATAATAGTAGAATTGCTTTCTTTCTCATCTCTCGTACCCCTCCATGTCTATGACCAAGCTTAAACGCTTTAGTTCGTTACCACGTTATCAGAGACTTATAATAACATAGCATGAGAGAAGAGTCGAGCACCTTGCCCATTTCCAGCGAATTCAACCCTAAGAATTGTCAACAATTTGTGAAAATACAGCCCGCACTTCAGCCGGTTCCACCAGCTTCTGGCGTACGATCGAATCCCAGCGCTCCGAATTTTGTAGCGTTCTAAGCTCTGTTCCAGCCCACTGCTCCGCGAGCTTACGTTCAAACACAACCTGTGTGTCTTTGAACTGGTAGACAATCTGTTCCAGATTATCGATCAGTACAAAGTTTGCAAGAGCGTTATATACGAGGATTCGATCAAGTTGCACCGCATCCATCTTATCTGTATTCAGACTGTAGTTAATCTGAGCCGTCAATGTCTCAGGAAAAAGCTGATAGCCATCCAACTGCTTATGTAACGGCAGACTCTGATTCAGGTGACTGAGATTGGAAAAATTCCCCATGTATGCATTCTCATATTGAGCCAAAGCGGTAAAATCATGCGTCAGCGGACTATTCTGCCCGGCTTCATATTGGCGTTGATCTGCCGCAATTTTAGGATTAATGAAACCTTCCACCACGACAAGACTGAGCAGCCCGATAATAAACAAGGAAACAATCCACCCATTTTTTCTGTTCATATGCCATCACTCACTTCATATTTACTGATGATCCGGTATGCCCGGTGCACGACCAAAGGAATAAGAATACTAAGCAGCGGTAACGCAAAAGCAATCAAAATGACAGCGAGCTGGTAGGGTCCATCCACCTGAATGGGTCGGTTAAACCAAATATTGCTTCCAAACCGCAATGCCGCCTGAGTACCCCAAAACGCAAGCATAACGGCTGCCCACAGCCACCATGCTCTGCGCTGCCACTGCTTCAAAATCGGCATACGAATCGGCGTTGTCTTATCCTGATCGGAAGATTCATCCCCTCTGTTGCTTACCAAATAAAATACATAAGCTGCTCCCACGATCAGGCTAATGATCAGAAGCAAATTGTTTAGAGCAGCGCCGCCCAACATCACTCGTGTAGGAATCGTGATAATCCAAGCAACCAGGCTGTAGATCAAGGTGGATTGCCACAGTGCTGTCCAGTAAGGGACACGTTTCACATGTCGGTAATCACTCATGATTTGTTCCATACCATCAATATGTTGGATAGCTGTCTGGAATGCCCGCTCCTCGCTCATGCCTCCGGCCAGATAATCATCTATTCGTGCGGCGAGATTGCTGCGAATTTCTTCTTTCAACTCCCGATGCTCCTGTGTATCCTGTGCACCTGCAAATAATCCGTCCAGATGCCGATTAATCCGTCTTTCCAGTGTCATCCTTACTCATCTCCTTCTTCACCGGTGGCAATCATGCAATCGATTAACGTTTTGGCTGCATGCCAGGCTTGAACCTGTAATTGATAAACTTCTCGTCCCTGGCCGGAAATCCGGTAGTACTTCCGCCTTCCACCCTGCGTCTCTTCTCCCCAATAGGACTCCACGAACCCACTCTTCTCCAGCCGTTTCAGACTGGAATACAATGTAGGTTCCTTGAGTTCAAACTGCTCTCCACTTTTGCGATATATTTCCTTAATAATGCCGTATCCATAGTTATCTGACGGGATAAGCACACTCAAAATAATGGGATCAATATTGCCCCGAATCAGATCACTGTTAATCACTTGAACATCCATCTGTGCGTTTCACCGACTCTCCTTCTAACTTTTCGCTGCTTTCTTTCTACTTTTTCAATCTTCAATCTTAATTCTTCGTTCTTGCCTTTGTTTCTGAGTATACTATAAGACATATTACTATGTCTGTAAAGGTAATATATTGCGCATTGTAATTGCTTTTATGTGCCCACAACAAAAAGACGAAGCAGCTCTAATGCTGCTCCGTCCTCGTTTCTCTTCTTTTCCACTTCATTCCCGCTGTTATCTATGCCTCATTATCATGCTGTTTTTATGCTTTTGCGCTGGTTATTGTTATCCTGCTATAATGACTCTTGTTTCTCCACTCTCTACTTCTGTACCTTCTCGCGGTCCTTGCCTTTATCGGACTCGCCCGCATTTTTGTTCGCGGCATCCCGATCTTGCTGCATCTCTTCTACCGTTTTAACTTTCAGACGTGCAGCGCCTTCGTATGCCTTGGTTGGAATAAGATCACCCGAAGCAAGTCTCACTTCTGCAGCTGCAATCGCGTCACCGTACTGTGGCAACCACTTCGCCTGTGCAACCAGCATCTCATCGACCATCTGCCAGATTTCCTTCGGATTGCAAACCGCGCCCACCAACGGGTCCATCATGAATGCCTGCCGCAGTAACTTATCGTCTCCATGGACTGCCGCCTCCACTGCAAGGCGCTGCACGGAAATACTCACATTACAGACGGCTGCGGGCCCGAGTGGCAGTTCGCCGATATGCGGCATCGAGATGCCGTTACGATCCACATAACCCGGTGCTTCGATAATGGCATCATCCGGCAAGTTGGAGATCACGCCGTTGTTCACGGTGTTAAAATGACCCCGATACATACGTCCCGTCTCCAGGCTCTCTATGATATAAGAGCCGTGCTCTTCACCGCGTTTCTCCGGTAAGTACTGCATCGGATCATCCTTCATCCAGTTTGGAAAATCCGTTTCGAACCAGTTACGCCCCTCCGTACACACACGTAGATATCCACCTGTTTCACCGTTAATCCAGCTTCCCATGTCGATCCAGTCGTTAATTTCTTCAGGACGCTTCCGATACCATGGCACATATTCACTTAAGTGACCGTTCGATTCCGTACTGTAATAACCAAAGCGGCGCAACATATCGATCCGAACTTTCTCCGTGCGGCTATACTCGGGATGCTTCTCAAAAGCTTCCAGCAATCCACCCGTAAGATCCTTGCCTTTGTGGGACGCCTGAACATACCATGTCTGATGATTGATGCCTGCACAAACAATATCTACTTCACTCTTTTGCAGTCCGTACACTTCCGCAATCTGATGATGCCCATGTTGAACGCCGTGGCATAGTCCAATCGTGCGCACACCACCGTATTTGTTACAAGCCCATGTCAGCATCGCCATTGGATTGGAGTAATTCAGGAGCAGCACATCCGGCGCACTCTGTTCGCGAATATCTTTGCAGATCTCAAGCATCTCGGCAATCCCACGCTGTCCGTACATAATGCCGCCTGCACACAGCGTATCCCCAACACATTGATCCACCCCGTATTTGAGCGGAATATCGACATCGGTTGCAAAAGCTTCCAGCCCCCCTACACGAATCGTACAGAGAACGTACTTCGCATCTTTCAACGCTTCTCTCCGATCGATTGTCGGCTGAATCTCAATATTCAATCCGTTCTCGCGGATATCCCGCTGGCACAGCTCGGTGACCATGTCGAGATTATGCTGATTAATATCGCAGAATGCGATCTCGATGTTATTGAATTCCGGTACGGAGAGCAGGTCACGCAACAATCCTCTTGTAAAACCAATGCTACCCGCCCCGATAAACGCTACTTTGAATGACATGTACATGTCCTCCCGTAATCCGAACCTTCCGGCTTCGGTTAATGACTTGCTTCATGGGTTCATTGTAACAACAGAGCTACGGAGAGCGTTATCAAAATCATGACCTGTTCGGAGACAGAGTGTCAAAAATCCTAACTTATCTTATCTTATCTTATCTTATTATTCTCAATTCTTCTCATATCCTCAACTACAGTTGACTGTAGCTAATGAGTTGAATCCCTTGTTCCTCCACATATTCCCTCAGTGCCGGATTGAGCAACACCGCAAGATCATGCTCACGCTCCTCTACCAGAGATGAGATACTTCGCAGTTCATCATCCGCATACCCCGGATGTCCAGCAATCTCAACGATATTTTCCGTACCCTTATACTGATCCAATACCCCGCGTAACCATGATTCCTGCAGAGAAGGCATAGCCGGATCACCACACAATATATCCGTAGACCGAATCCCCGCATCCACAAGCTTGCCGTTCAACTCCGGAGATAAGATATCATCTCTTCGCATGGGAACGTTATATTCCCGGGCCAGTTCCATGACCAAGTCCAACATTTGTGCATTTTTCACACTCGCTCCATGATGGGTATCCAGATGATTCAATGTTAGCCCGGAAGAGAGAAACTTCTCGATCTGTGCCTTCAACTCCGCGCGTACTTCCCCAGGATCATAGGTCGAAGGAATAAGCCCAGGTTTTCGATAGAAACGGCCCGACTCGTCCACGATACTCTGAACAGCCGAAGCTTCCAGTACAGGGGTCATGAACGTCAGGTTCAGATGAACCCCCATAGCCGTAATGCCCGCCTCAAGGGCCATGACACTACTCTTTTCAAAATGAACGGAATTCACCAACGCCGAGGTATCTGTGATCAGACCCTGTTTCATTCCATAAATGATGCCTTCGCTTACTCTCATGGTAATACCATAATCATCTGCATTAACAATCAGCTTCATCTTGCTCTTCTCCTCTCTGATTAGATTTGATTAGATTTAGGATCGAACAGATAACAGTTCCTCTGTGACAGCAACCGCTCCTTCTGACAGCAACGGCGTAATATCGCGGAATTGATCGGAGTTCGTCACCACAATTGGCGTGGTCAGCTTAAAACCTTCGTTCCGAATCTGATCCATATCAAATTCAATCAGTACCTCTCCCTTACGGATTCGGTTCCCTTGCTGAACCTTCTGAGTAAAATACTTCCCTTTCAATCTCACCGTATCTATGCCGATATGCATGAGAATTTCCACGCCTTCGTCCGAGGTGACTGCGATGGCATGTGCACTTTTCATCGTGACCGACACGATGCCGTCAACCGGGGATACGAGTTGACCTTTGGACGGAATAATGGCTACACCCTTCCCCATTGACTCCGAGGAAAATACGACATCCTCCACTTCATGAAGTGGAATCACTTTGCCTTCGAGCGGACTCGTAATCAGGCTTTCCATCGTTGCGTTCGTATCGATTCTGGCAGCGTTTTGTTCTATTTTCGCCGTGGACGATTCAGGTGTTGGGTGCTGGTTATTCTCGTCTTTCTGTACCTTCGGACCTTCAGCAACCTGGTCATTTTTCTTGCTCTCGTAACCAAACAGCACCACACACAAGGCTCCGCCCGCAATCGCAGTCAACACGCCAATAATGTAATACAACATTGGACTCTGGGCCGGCAGCGTGAACACATTGAGGAAGAAATTGAACACAATCAGCTTCACGCCGAGATATCCCATAAGTCCACCGGCAATGGCTCCAGCGGCTACCAAATAAATGAGTGTTTTGCGATAACGCAGAATAATACCATAGAGAATAGGTTCAGTAACCCCGGACAGGATCGCAGACAGAAAAGATGAACCGCTTAAAGCCTTAAGATCTTTATCCTTTGTTTTCAGGAATACCCCGAGACCAATCCCCATCGAAGCCGCAACGGATGTTGCCGCAAGAGGTGCAATGAGATCGCCCCCAGCACTCAGATTCCCCATAATAATAGGAACCGTTGCCCAGTGTAGTCCAAGCAATACAAGGAAGGACCACGTCCCCCCCAGAATAATACCTGCGATGACAGAGTTGCTGTTAATCAGGAAATTAACGATATCCCCGATCCACTGACCTACATATTGCCCGAATGGACCAATCAACATGGCCGTGAGAGGTACCATAATGACAAGGGAGAAGAACGGGACCGCGAACAACTGCACATTTTTGTGCATGATTTTCTTCAAAAACTTCTCCAGAACCGCGTAGATGCTAACGGCGATAAACATCGGAAAGACCGACGAAGCGTAGTTCATTAGCGATACAGGAATGCCTAGAAAATGAGTTGTATTTCCCGCTGCTGTCAAAGCCGTAAAATTAGGCTCCATTAATGCGGCGCCGATCGCTGCTGCCACATAAGAATTCACATTGAGAACTTTCGCAATCGTGATCCCAAGTAGAATCGGCAAGAAATAAAAGATAGAGTTCCCTGCCGCAGCCAATATGGCATACGTTCCACTATCCACAGCAATCCATCCTGCTCTTTCAAGAACGATTAACAGCGCCTTGACCAGGCCCGCTCCGGCAAATACCGGGATTAATGGCGTTAGGCTGCCCGATATCAAGCCAAAGATAACTGAACGAATGCTCTTCTTTTCTTTTTCAGAGCTTTCACCAGAACCTGCTCCATCGAACTCCCCTTCTGCAACGATATGTTTGTACACCTCCGACACGTCATTGCCTACAACAACCTGAAATTGACCGCCGCTTTCAACCACCTTCAGGATGCCTGTCGTGTTTTCGAGCGTATCTGCGTCGGCCTTCCGGTTATCGTTCAAGACAAATCGTAAACGGGTAGCGCAGTGAGTCAGCGATTGAATGTTCTCCCTTCCTCCAACGCGGTCTACAATGTTTTGAGCTAATTTGAGATGATCCATGTTGTTCCCCCCATACTTTGTATAATCCCTACAATTCAAATCTTCACTTCATGCATTCGCATGACATACTACGATGACAAAATAAAAACCTGAACTGAAGCTCGTTTACTGACCTTAGTCAATACACAAGCCTCAGTTCAGGTTTCGCCTGCCGAACAGTCACAATCCCTAATGTATAAGTTTGTATCCATATTTCTTCATTCTTCCGCCAGATCATGCTCACGGTTCGTGACCCGGTGAATGTGGATCATGAAATAAACCATTTCCTCATTCGTTGTTTTCTTCTCGTAGTTAATCTCCAGGTAGTTTCTAATCTTTCTCGCGCACGCGTACGATTCGGGGTACTTGTCCTTTACATGATCGTATAAAGAATCCCGATCCTCCGGAATTAACTCATCATGCAGAATTCGGTACGCAAAATACCGCAAATGTGTGAGGAAACGGCTGTAATTAATCGAGTTTTCGTCCAATTTTATTCCAAAATGGTATTTCACAATGTTGGCTAGATCGTTAACAATCTTCGTCATCTGATACGTTTGTTTCATATCCTGTCCACGCTGCTGTGCATTCACAAAATGAAGAGCAATGGAACCGGCCTCATCCTCCGGCAGCTTCACGCCTGTTTTCTGCTCAATAATATGGAGCGCCTTAGAGGCCACTTCATATTCGGCTGCATAGAATTTTTTGATCTCCCACAGCAAAGCATTCTTTACGATGATGCCTTCAGGGAACCTTCTCAGTGCGAAGCTGATATGATCCGTTAGGGTGATGTAGATGTTGTCACTGAATTTAAGGGCAAGCTGTTGTTCGGCATATTCAATAATTTCATTCGACAACTCCAGATGTTCCGTTGGAATCTCCCCGATCAGACCCATCAGTTTATCGGACGTTGCTTTTTCAACGACAAACTTTTTCTCCACTTGTGAAAAATCAATCACATCACTATTATGTTTGTTATACCCGATCCCTTTGCCCATCACAATCATTTCGTGCCCGTCATCATCCGTCAGTAAAATCACATTGTTATTAAAGATTTTCCTAATTTTCATCTGCATCACCCCCAACTCATCACAGGCTCTTCCCCTTAATATTCCATAAAATTCTTCGAAAAATCAAAATCTCCTATAAAAAAAACCTAAATTGAAGCAGCAACATGCACAACCATGTTTACTACGAACAATTTAGGTATCGCCTGCCGAACAGTCACAATCCTGAATATATGAGATTACATGCTACATTATCGACGAATGGGTTACTTCTGAACAAAGGATATCATGAATACCCTTTCAGTTCAACAGTTAGTTTCTACTCTCCTGTTCCAGCCCGGCGGCCCTGCTTCTACTCCAATTCCTCCGGGTAGCTCCACTGTTCTCGCTCCATGGAACCCCGATATTGAACAGGTGTCTGGCCCGTATACTTTTTGAAAAGCATATGAAAATACTGCCTACTGCCCACACCCACATAATCTGAAATTTCGGAGATGGGAATATTGGTCTGCTGCAGCAACATCTTGGCCTTCTCCATCCGTAACATCGTCAAATAGTCAGTCGGAGTCCATTGCATATAATTACGGAAAATGCGGTGCAAATACCCTGGATGTAAATTGACTGCTGCCGCGATATCCTTCATCTGAATACTGCGATCCATATTGTGATGCATGAATTCAATCGTACGTTTGACATAGAGCTCCGTTTGATCCAGTGCACTTCGTTCCATCTCGCCTCGCAGTCTTGCAATCCGAACGAGCAATTGGATAAAAAGAGTGCGTACCAGCGTTCCCTGCTCCGGGGAGCTCAGGTTTCGGGCTTCACGATGAAGCATTCGCTCTTCGGCAGGAATCACCCGCATGTGTACAGGAGGAGGTCCAGATTTCGTCTGCTCTTGTGATTGTTCCAGTTCCTGTTTCTGCCCCTGTGCCTGTACCTGTACCTGTGTCTGTACTTGCCTTTGCTCCAGCAAACCACGCTGATCCAGTTCAAGCACCAGGCTTTTCATCGTGTGATACACTTCTTCCGGGTCAGGTAATACAAGATAAGGAGTAGATCGAGTTAGAAAAGCATGAACCGTATCCTCTTCCAGCGCAAGTTGCTTTATGGTAAGTTGTCCAGATGCAGTACGCGCAAAACCGAATTCTACATTGAGCATTCGGCACGGCACGCCGTCCTGCACCAACAGCCGATGGGAAACCCCTGCATCCAGCAGGATGAACTGTCCTTTTTTCAACACCGCCTGTTCCGAGCTTCCGTCTGCCATCATCACATCCACTCGGCACATGCCCGTAATGATGTACATAATTTCCGTGGAATCATGCGTGTGGTAAGACATCTGATAGTCATCCCATTGTTTGTAATAATAAGCGAAAAAACGCGGTCCCCAGTCTTCGGTTCGAAGGCGTTCCTGAAAAAGACTGCCCGAAAAGGATTGTGTATGATCCGTTCCCGTCCCCATCCCTACAACCTCCCTTCAAGCGCGACATGGCATGCAGATGTATTTGCTCTATTCTTGAATAAAACTTGACGTTAGATGCTACTAATCCGGTACTGGTCTCCGTCCATGATAATAACCTCGGAGTTCGTTATCGGCACGAGAGGCAATGTGGACTGATACTCATCCATGACCTGAGCTGCCGACTCTACAAATGGGGGACAACCCACATGCGGCACGGGATAAAAGTCAACCGCATTCAGCCCTTCGTAACTGGACAAGTCCGGTGCTACCGCGCAATCATCCATAGCTTTCACATAGGCAATATCCGGGGCGAGAATGATGGAACCCGCCGACTCTCCGATGTATATTTTCCCTTCTTGGATGTGAGCCTGTATGTACTTCTCTGCTCCACTTCTGCGAAGCTCCTGTAATAGAAAAAAGGTGTTGCCACCCGATACGTAGATCAGGTCACTGTGTTGCAACTTGGTTGCTACTTCTTCAGAAGATGCCGTGGATACTTCCAACTCTTGTACAATAAGTCCCCACTTCTCAAGCTCCTTTCTGCCCGCATGTACATATGCATCATATGGTTCAGGAACGGCAGCCGTCGGAATAAAGGTAACGGTTCTTCCGTTTAACGTTTCTTCCAGTGTGTTCAACAAGCTTGCTGTGTCAACAAAAGAAGATGACAAAAACAATTTTTTCATATTAATATCCTCCAAATTGTAATGGATCGAAACGTTCAGTTCCTATAAGCTTAGTATAAAATCATTATATCATGATCTGCCATTTCTAAATCCAATGTTGAAGGAGATTTCATGCGATGAGTACAACCTTTTATCTGGTCAGACATGGTGTCAAAAAAAGTGATATTGGAGACGTGCCACTTACTGCCGAAGGTAGCCGTCAGGCTCAATTGACCGCCCGGCATTTCTCGAACGCTCCATATCCCATCCACCGGATCGTAGCGAGCCCACTCCGGAGAGCACAAGAAACCGCCGAAGCCATTGCTTCCCTTACCCGGTCCGATGTCTCGGAAGATGCACGCTTGCGTGAGCGAGCCAATTGGGGTGATGATCCCGAGCAGACTTTTGAACAATTTGTAGCTTTATGGGACCAGTGTACCGCAGACCCGGAGTTCATTCCACATGTTGGTGACTCCGCCAAACAGGCAGGCACACGGCTGGCCTCTTTGCTCGACGAACTGGCAACACAGGCGCCAACCGGCAGTCATATTGTATTGGCTACCCATGGCGGTCTGATTACCGATTTCCTGGTGCAAACGTTTTCCGAACAAGAACTGAACAGATGGCATCCGAATTTCCTGGTTGAGCAGAAACGTCTCGTTCCCGAGTGTTCCATCACCAAGTTACTGATTCAGGACGGTCAATATACGCTGGAATCATTCGCTTCCGCAACACACTTGACTGAAGACATCGAGAAGTAGTTGGAAGTACAAAAAAGCTCTGGAAGGTCTCTGCGTGATCATTACACAGAAGCGAATTCCAGAGCTTTTTGCGGTTAGCTTACATCATTTCTCTTGCTAAATCCAAGCGGACAGTCTTATTTATCCCCTTTGCCTTTCCCCGGAGTATAGAAGTTCGGCAACGTCACCTTCGACCAATCGATATCCGATGCCATGTAGAAGGAAGGATACGAAGGCTGGTTATATCCGCTATTCTGTCCAGCAATACCTACACGATACATCGCATCATGCATGAGCGTATACAGCTTGCGATCTGTTTTTTCGGTGCTCAGATAGATGCGGATCGCTGAACTGTCGGCTGTACGCACCAGCATCTCCTCACGCCAGTCTCCGAATACATCGGCAACCAGCGACGGTGTACCTTTCGTGTGGTTATTGGTTAAGGTTCCTGTCGCGGTCAGCACTGTGCCGCGTGTCCAGTCTTTGATTGTAGGCGTAACATCGATGGCACCGTCTACGATTTGGGTGGTCATGTCGGCGGCCCAGCGAATGCTCATATTGGTTCCGGGCGCCTGATCACTTATTTTTTCCCCCTGTGCCGTCCATAATCCGACAGCCCATGTCTCCAGCCCGCGCCGGGTTGGATCGACATCTCCGACCATACCGCGTCCGGTATCTTTGCCTGTATATCCGCCATAAATGACTTCTCCGGTCTTCGCATCACGCAGGGAATATCCGTACGGCGCCCAAGGTCCGCCCTCATGTACCATAAAAATCTCCAGTCCCGGGCGATCCGGGTCGATATCTGCCACATGCAGTGCATCTCCGTGTCCTAGACGGGCAATCGTTCCCGGTGCAGCACTCTCGGGCGGCATCACATCGGTGGAACTATATAACACACTACCATCGTGGTCAATCGTAGCCGAACCATAGATAATCTCCTGTTTGCCGTCACCGTCTACATCCGCCACACTGAAATAGTGCGCTCCCTGTGTTGTAATCGAACCGTACTGCGGGTCTGTGCCATCTACACCATGTGGCCCGTCATTGAACGGATTTTTCATCGGTGTCCAGCCACTGTCTACCATCCACTCTTTTTTCAGTTTCTTGCCATCCCAGTTGTAGGCAGCCATGGTGGAGCGAGTATAATATCCGCGTGCAAAAATCGCAGACGGTTTCTTGCCATCCAGGTATGCAACTCCGGCCAGGAAACGGTCTACCCGGTTTGCCGGTTCAATGCGTGCCATCGCATAATCGCCCCACATCAGGCCGTCATCATGACGTTCGGGTTCATACGGGACGGTCTGTAATTCTTTTCCCGACTTGCCTTCAAACACGGTAATATACTCCGGCCCGTCCACAATAAACCCTTCGAACTTGCGCAATTCATTGCGGGCGCTCCGCTGCGGTGCGTATACATCTATAAAATAGTCGGCCAGACTTTCCGCATCCTGCTGGGATAACGGATAGCTGTATTTTTTCTCGATCCCAAACGCCTCTTCCAATGTCGCAGGCCAGTTTCCTTTTACAACCTCTTCGTGTTTATGCCAGTTCCGGAACATATCGACCACATGGTCATAGTACCCTTCCGCACTGAGGCGATAATCGTCCTCGTGTGTCACCCCGGCTTTGCGATCTTCCTTCGGCAGTGTGATGTACTTTTGTGAGGTTGGTTTGCCCTTTTTGTTGTACTTCATAATTTGTGTGCCCGGAGCGGTCTTGAACATCAGTTCAGCCTTGCCATCTCCATCAAAATCATAGACAAGCATCTGCGTATAATGCGCTCCCGCACGAATGTTAACCCCGAGATCGATTCGGTATAACAGTTGTCCGTCCAGCGTATAACAATCGACGTAGGTGTTGCCGGTATATCCTTTTTGCGATACGTCCTTGGCATTCGAGGGGTCCCACTTCACAAAAAATTCGTACTGACCATCCCCGTCCACATCACCAACACTCATGTCATTGGCACTGTAGGTGTAAGCTTCACCCGCAGGTGTCACACCGTCAGCCGGCTTTTGCAAAGGAATATCCATATACCCGTTCGCCCAAGGTTTGACGGATGCGCTTCGTTTGCTTTCTTTACCTTTGTTATTCACGGCGGCAACTTCATAACGTGAAGATGTCGTACCTGTGCTGTCCACATAGTTCGTGCTGTCTGTGATTGTTGCAATTCTTTTGCCATCCCGATACACGTTGAAATCCGTCCCGGTTAGCCCCTTGTCACTGTACCCTGTTGCCTCGTCCCCAAGCAATCTCCAGCTTAGAAAAACACCTTCGGACGTCGAAGCCGCTACCAGCCCGCGATCCAGCTTCTCCAGTTGAATGCTTTTCCCCTGAGATTGAGCTTGGGATTGTGAAGCATCCGCTCCACTGATCCCGGCAGTTCCACTAAGAATTAAAGCCAAGCTGAGTGCAGAAGAGAGCACTTTGGCCCCGAGAGGTATGCGCGATCGTTTTGCCCTATGAGTGCTAGCGCTCTTCTTTTGGCTGACATTCGTACTGACATGGGTTCTATCGTCAGTGCTGTTACTATGTTTAATTCGATTATCTTCTACTGATCTTAAGTTCATCAACCTTCACTCTCCCTGGTTAGAATGGGTAATGATACTTCTACCTGAACATGTTAATGGTCTGGTCAATTTCGTGTTCATGCGAAGATCAGATTCGTGCTCATGTTAGGTCAGGTT
Source organism: Paenibacillus polysaccharolyticus (assembly GCF_023714295.1). GTDB lineage: Bacteria > Bacillota > Bacilli > Paenibacillales > Paenibacillaceae > Paenibacillus > Paenibacillus polysaccharolyticus_A. The sequence continues at coordinate 195,703 of NZ_JAMAUN010000005.1, read as the reverse complement.
CATTTTCATACATCAAAGGAAAAATGGTTGCGCTTACATTATGAAGCGAAATGAAATTCAAGAAAGAATTTAGTTGCCTGACGTACTTCCTTCTCCAGTTCCTCCGATCCCCCTTCCACTCTCTTTACTTCCTTCGTAGCAAGAGTTACCATCCATCGGGTACTATTATAGTCATCCTTACCGCCTAACCATAGGCAAATATCCGTGCAAAACGATCAATATTCAGTGTATCTCGGTCAGAGTGTACAACAGTAAATAATGAAAAATGAACAATCTTCAAAGGCTTATCATTATATCTCATTCTTCCAAACCGTCGGATAGCGCTCCAAGCTTATTTATCCTATTATGCTTCTTCAACAAACACGTCCTTCTAAAAAATTCTAACGATCTCCACGGAGCCTATTCAGTCGTTTTCAACCACTTTTGAATTCTAACGATCACCAGTGACCGTATTTCCTCCCAAACAAGGCATATTACATCGAAATCACCGAAATTCATCGAAATAGCGTCGCTACGGATCGTTAGAATTTCATCATGTCTCTTTTTCACCAAATAAGCTCTCCTGAGATCGTTAGACAAAAACAGAGCTGCCCCCGGTCAATGAATGACCAGAAAACAGCTCTGTTTTGATAAGTTGTGCGTACACTCACACGTGCCTTAGCACTAAATCATCAAATATATGAACTTTAAGGCTCAATTCCCCATACAAGGCTGCCCCCTTGATAGAGCGTAACTTTGTCCCAATCCTGATAGGATGTTTTGGTTGGATCATAGGAATAGTCATCGCTCTCGTCAAAGTTGGACCAGTCCGTTTTGAACATGCGAAGCTGAATATCTCCGGATTGCCCGCCCGCAGCAATGCTTCCTGCGCCGGACTTGAAGCTCAGCTCAACATATCCATCTCCAAAGGTACGGTCGATGTTGGCTGCGCCAACTACAGCCCAGTCAATGGCAGAATCCATTGCTGCCGAACCTTCTTTGGTGAAATAATAACGAAGTTTCAGATCGCTCAGATTTACGGCAGTACTGCCCAGGTTTTTGATGTTGAACAACGGTCTGATCTGATTATCCGTTGCATTGGTATCCCCTGCACGATATTGCACCACCAGATTGCTAGTCGGTACAACCACACCTGCTGGTGTCGCGGACGCTACCGTAGAATTAGCACTTTGCCCAGCTGCATTCACCGCACTCACCACATAATAGTAAGTTGTGCCATTGGTCAGCGAAGTGTTAATATACGACGTCGCAGTTACATTCGATGCAATCGTCGTGAACGGACCAGATGCCGTCAGTGCACGTTTCACGTTATAGCTTGTCGCACCTGCCGAAGCTGTCCATGACAGGCTCACCTGTGCATTGCCAGCTGTTGCTGTCAACGCTGTTGGTGCCGCCGGAGCCGTTGCAACGGCTGCCGGTGTTGCCATAGCCGATGCAGAGTTCACACTCTCGCCTGCCGCATTACTCGCTGTCACGACATAATAGTACGTTGTCCCATTCGTCAAGCCCGTGTTGGTGTAAGTTGTTCCACTGACATTGGCAGCAACCGTTGCAAATGGACCGGATGCCGTCAGCGCACGTTTTACCGTATAACTGGTCGCACCTGTTGATGCCGCCCATGTCAACGTTACTTGAGCATTACCAGCCGTAGCTGTTACCGTGGCAGGAGCTGCCGGTGCTGTGTTTCCACCTGGAGGGTTGCCCCCACCATTCTCAGAGAGTACAGGGAAGGAGTTCTTCACCAGTTGTACAAACTGATCATGGAACCAGTGACCTGATACCGGCGCGTTAGGCAATGCACCAGTCAGCACTCCATCTTTCGTGGTATACGTTGGATCACACATCCGGTCGAAGCCTTTACCCTCATTGTTCGGAATTTCGGAACTAGAGCCATCGGATTCACCTGGCGGTTTCACCCATACATAGGCATCCAGATGCGCTGGTCCCGGAGCTGCCTTCGGTGCTTCTCCGATACCTGCTCCGCTTGCATTACACCAGTTCCCCCGGTGCTCACGGCGATCCACACGACCTGAATTTACATAGTCATTGATATTGCTTCCTGTAGCTGTAGCTGGACGATTCACCCCGCCCCATCCGTTACGGCTGGTATCAATGAGGAAACCTGTGCTCGCTGGCCATCCTGCTTGTACGAAATCGGCATACAACTTCGCTGTGAAATCGGTTTCGTCAAAGTACGGATTCCATTCATAGAACTTCGCTGAACGAATCGGTTGTCCACCGATGTTGAGATCCGGGTTGGTCAGGTTTGGTTCGGACAGTGGTGTGGTATTGGCAGTATTCGTAATGAATCCATCTGCACTGCTCAGTCCACCAAGCGTGTCCCCTACTACATCGGTATAGAGCGCGACTGCTCCGGAACGGTTGTTATCCCATCCGAGCCAGCCGGAGTGACCGATATCGAGATAGTTGTATACGTTTGGAATCGCATGGAGCTTGTCGAGCGTATATTTAATCCCAGCTTCATAAATCCCCGTTGAAGCCGCTTGACCACAAGCTGGTGTGCTCAGATTGGTTACCAGGTTAGGCAAACTATCTGGCTCAATAACAGCGATAATGCGGATGTCTTGATATTTAGGATCAGCAAAAATATCTGCAATCACGTCAATGTAATCCGTTTTATACGTTTGCAATGCTGCCTGGGTTAAAGGAAGCTCCCCGTTAGAAGCGAGGGCATGGCAGTCCCGACCCGGCAAGTTATAGATGACAAAGGAAGCCGTAATAGGTACGCCTGGCTTCTTCTGAGCGAGAACCGCATCCAGATGCTCTTCCACGCTCTTGCGGCCAGCATTCTCGGCCCCGCCATAGATGGCTGCAATACGGTCAATCCATACCGCAGTAGGGTAAGATTTCACCGTTTCCATCTTCGCTTTCAGCGAAGCATCACTGGTAATTGCAATAGAGGTGTCCACAAGTGCAGAGTAGTCCTCATTGAGATAAGCCGTGGCGCCCACAAACGGATTGTTCACATGCGCCTCCGCTGCCTGTGTCACACCTGGAGACATGCCAGGGAAAATCCCTGCTGCAAGCAGCGCAGCTGCCATCATTTGTTTTACACCTTTACGCAGCAGCTTCCGGCCTCTTGATTTGGTTTTCAATGTTTTCTTCATAGTTCCACCTTTCCCTTAGATAAGATTGGTCTCGACTCATGTCTGCTGTTCCTCTGTGTAGAAGCAGGATGCATGGCACAAAGTGCATGAAAAAATGTGTGGTGTTTCGGTCACCTCCATCATTAAAAGGGCTGAAGTCAAAGAGCAAATAAAAATAAACGTCGGGTGTTTTCAGTAGAATTGCTGTGTGTGAGCTTGTGTGGGGGTTGAATCTTGAGAGTAAACCGTGGTGGAGTAGTTAAATCATCATCTTGGAATTGAAGTGTGAAGAGAACGTTGAATGCAACTAACCTTGCGTAAGCGCTTTCCATTAAAACTTGAAAAAAATGTGATCTCGCGTATGACTCCTTTTTCACCTCCTTATAGTGTGATTATACGACATGTAAATATTACTGTAAATTGAATTATATAAATTAAATTATATTTTTTTCCACATAAAAAGAAGGAATTTGCTCCTCTCTGTCGCAACAAATAAAGGCTCATTACGGCACAAGACCGCAATGAACCTTCACATCCCCCTATGGAATAACAACAACATCCCCTGGCTTCAAACCACTAACAACCTCGGTTTTATCTCCGGATTCCATGCCTGTCTTAACCGCTTGCTGCTCCGTCTGTCCGTTCCCTTTATCCAGTAACACGTAAGGTTCAGGCTGATCACGCATAATGGCGAGACTCGATACGGCAGTCACCTTGTCCTTGCGCATCGTTTCAATGTCTCCTTCCAGACTGACACCTCCATACATGCGAGCATCCGGCTTCAGATCAATGACAACATCAAACTGAGAGGCCTGCTTCAGATCGGTATCCGTGCTTTTCCGGGCAAATTTGGATACCTTGCTTACTTTTCCGGTAAATTTCAGATCCTTCTGCGCACTCATGCGCACCTGTACCGGCATGCCCTCCTTCAGCTTGAACATCTCTTCCTCACCAACAATAGTATTGAATTTCATTCTGCCCGTGTTCGTGATTGAGCCGATTAACTGCCCTTCCGTAACGGCCCGTGTTTTGTTATCCTGCTCATTCAACTGAAAGATCCCTGTGGTCGCGGCATGCACCACTGCCTTGCTCATAACATCCTGCTTCTTGCGGATTTCCTGTTCTTTGAGAACCAAAGCCTTTTGGCTAAGCTCGTTCGCCAGACGTTTGCTCTCCCGGTCCGCGAATGCTTTTTTACGTTCCTCTTCCGTCACACCTAATGTTTCGGTCATGCCGGCCTGGTCGATGCTGATCTGATTCATCTCCACATCTAACCGTGCTTTGTCCAGGTCACTCTGCATCTGACTGACTTCTGTCTGTAATGCCGACGTATCGAGCGTGAACAAAACATCCCCTTTTTTCACTTGTTCCCCGTTCTTGACATGCCACTGTTTAATGTTGGAAGCATACGGTGCAAACACGTCCGTCTGCTCGGTATAGACCGATTTCCCTTTCACTTGTATGGTCTGTGTCATCGTCTCCTGTGTCACATCAAAAGTGATAGGCGGAGGAGTCTCAACGGGCGCTTCCGGCTGGGGTTTGTATTTCTCATATACCCAATACCCTGCACCTGCCATAAGTACAATCGTAGTGATGATGCTGATCCATTTCTTCATGCTTAGTTCCCTTCCACTGAAAAGTTTAATTCTGTTCATATCTTCAAATGTTCCACGTTCAGCCCTGCACGTTAGCCTTTCCGTAGATCCATCACATCGATTTAATCACACTTAGCGCATTGGTTCGCGATGCACTGATGGCCGGATAGATACCCGATACCACACCGACAAGTACGGCAAAAACAATCCCCAGCGGCAATGCCGATTGCTGAATGATTACTGTCATCGGTCCGCCCGCCTGATCTGCCATCTGATTTGCGAGTAGCTGGTTCACCCCGCCGAGCGCGGCAAAGGCAATTCCCACCCCAGCCACACCGCCAATGAATCCCAGCATGGCTGCCTCCGCAATAAACATCTGACGGATCTGCCACAGGTTGGCGCCAAGCACCTTCATAACCCCGATCTGCTTACGCCGCTGATGCGTGGACATGATCATTGCCACAATAATGGACAGTGAAGCCAGCACCATAATAAAACCGCCAATACCGATGGCTGCTTTCTGGTACATCGCAAGCTGCCCTGCCATGGCCTCTTCCTGAAATAGATTACTTTGCGTGTTTAACGTCAGCTTTTTGATCTGCTCTTCCACCTGAGCCACATGCCGCTTGTTATCTACCTTCACCAATGCGGAATTGAGACGTTTGAGTGCCGGGCTGTCCGTTTGTTGCAATCCCAGCTCATCCTGCAGAGCACGTGCTGTATCCAGCGGAACATATACTTTTTTGTCATTCTGAGCACTCATATCATCCATATTGGACGGTTTGGCTAGTTCACCCGATACACGTATCGTTCCACTCATCTTGGTCTTTCTGCCATTCGTAAAATCCTCATACCGAAATTGTATACGTTGCTGCATCAGTTGATCCTGCTTCATCATCATCTCGTTGTACTGTTGCAAAAGATCATTGTTATAGGGATCGGAATTCAACTGCTCAAACAGCTTCTGAGTCACTTTGGAATCAATAAAGCCGTAGGTCGCTCCATAATTCACAATTGCAACTCGGCCATTTCCAGTTCCGCTGCCCTGTGTATATTTGTATCCGAACCCGCTCAACGTCTGCATCTCGGTTCCAATCACTTCCACGTAGGAGCTGCGCCCATCCGGAAGCACCATATCGAGCGCATCCAGTTTCAGCATAGGAGCCACAGCGACAACGTGAGGAAGGCGCTGAATAATCCGAACTTTCTCCATCGTCAGCGCGCCGCGTTCAAAGTTACTCTTCGTGCCTCCGCCGCTTCCATTTCCCGTTTTGATTCCCTCGTTCGGGCTGATCGTAATCTCGTCCATCTTGTAGTTATCATTCAACGTTTTCTCGCTGTATGTCTGTACCGACTGCCCCACACTCAGTGCAATAATCATCGCTGCCGAACCGATTGACAGACCGATCATACAGAGTAATGTGACCACTTTGCGCCGAATGATCTGTCCCCAGGCCATGCGCACTATGTCCCGTATTCTCACTGTTCCTCTCCTTTTACATGAACTCTCATACATGCTGCAACTGGGCAACCTGTTGCTGTTCGACCAATCTCCCCTGCTGTAACGTCAGTACAACCTGCATCTGTTCAGCCACCTCGGCTTCGTGTGTCACAATGACAAAGGTTGTTTTCATCTCTCTGTTCAGTTGCTGCAAAATGGAAAGAATCTCTTCCTCGGTCTCTGTATCCAGATTACCCGTCGGTTCATCTGCAAAGATGACCGAAGGCTCCGTGATGAGCGAGCGGGCGATACTGACCCGTTGCTGCTGACCACCTGATAACTGCGACGGAAAGAGATTCGTCTTATCGCCGAGCCCCACTTGTTCTAGTAGGCGAAGCGCCTTTTCTTTACGTTTGGATGGTCTTATTCCCATAAATACCAGAGGCAACTCTACATTTTCCCGGATCGTCAGATTGGACAACAGCTCGTAGGATTGAAATATAAATCCAATGTGACTACGCCGAAACTCCGCCAGACGATTCTCACTGAAACGCACAATATCCTGTCCTGCGATCCAAATCTTGCCTTGTGTTGGCTTCATCAAACCAGCCATCAGATTCAGCAGTGTGGACTTCCCTGAACCTGAACTACCCAGCAGCGCAACCATCTGCCCCTCTTGAATCGTCAGATTAATATCTTGCAGCACGGGAACATCGCCCTGTGCATTGCGGAAGGCATGGGATACCTGTTCAACTTGAAGCATTCGTGGCTTGTCTTCCTTTCCATTTCCTGATTATGTATTTCTGTGTATCTCACTTTATTATAGTGCGCAGATGTATCGGGGCAGGACGCAGTTGTATCCAACTTGTAACATGTCAACACAAAAAGCCCTGCGGCAGAGCGTACAATACTTGCCCGCAGGGATATATGTTATTTCTAATGTCTGAATAAAACTAAGGCTGTGGCAGCAAATTCTCTACATGAATCGACCTCTCGCCGGGTAGTGCTCCTGTCATAAACCTACCATGCCTTAAAGCTAAAACGATACAACTCACTCTTGCTGGCGGTGCTGCTTGCCATGAACAGTTCTTCCTCAAACCATTTCAGCTTGATAAAATTGTTGATATTCCGGTAGATCACCGTATCAGAGGACAAGTTCTGATCATTGAGGAAGGCAATATGAAGCTCATTTTTCTGATTTTCCAATGTATTCAGATAAGCAATTCGGGATTCGTCCGCGCTCAGATCAAAATTCCAGAATGTGCCCTTGGCCAGCAAGTTCAGCTTATTTTTTTCCACCTGATATCGATATAGTCCCTGCACCTGATTCACTTCACCCTGAAAGATCATATCCCCATTTTTCAACAGATGGTATTGCTGGATATCCTTCGATCTCAGGTATAAGGACACGTCCGGATTTTTCTCCAGCGACACACGATAGACGGCAAAATCATCCTTGTGCATGACCAGAACATAAGCCTGCTTCATATCCTGACTAATCTCAAAACTGTCAATAACGATGTAATTCTTGCCCGACTTATCCTCATGTGTCTCTACTCCGACTTTCTTCATCATGACCTCATCGGAAAACAGGATCTCTTCTTTGCCCGTTCTCAGATTGGTCTGAATGAAACCACGATCATCATGACTGATGGATGTGTCGTTACTGAGAAACTCCCTGAAATAGGAATGTTCCTTGCCTAGTTTGGTTCGTTCACCACTTTTCATATCGTATATAAAAGCCGTGCGTTGGGCTTGTCCCGAACGATACTGAGCATACATCAGCTTGGTTCGATCCGGGCTCAGTACAACGCCAAAATCCGTGTTGCCACTGATCTCTTTCACCTGGTTATCATCCAGATGTAACTTGAGCAGCCGCAGTCCTGTATACGAACGTTCGGTACTGTTAACAACAATCGTATTCCGATCCCCCATATCAAAATCATAAATAACAAAATCATTCGGAATTTTAGTCGCTGACTCGATTTGGATTGTACTGCTCGATGGGGGCGCGAGACGACTGTTGAATTGCTCACCAGGCAATATCACAGTACGTGGTTTAAGGTGACTCATGCTGAACAGACTGCCAATCCCGAATATCCCCCCGACAAAGGCAATGAGTAGCCCGGACAGCATCAGCTTATCGCGATGTTTACGCCAAAAGCCGGTATATTTCATGTGTTTCGATCCCCCGGCAGGCGGATATGGACTTGCGTCCCTTCCCGCATGATGCTTTTCATCTCCACTGTTCCTCCATGACGCTCCACAATGTTTTTCACAATCGACAGCCCCAGGCCGGCGCTGCCTTTTTCGACACGGTTCATGCCCTTATCCTGGTAAAAGGGTTCAAACACATGATTCAGGGCTTCTGCACCAATGCCTTCTCCCTGATCTCGAATCATAATTACAGTAGACTGTTCTTCACGCGAGGACTGCACTTCAATGATCGAATTCACATCACTATACTTGACGGAGTTATCCAGTACGTTCAGGAATACCTCTTTCAGCTTGTCCCGATCCCCCCGTACATATAGCTCTTCTTCAAGTTCGTAATGAATGCCGATATTGTATTTGCCTGCCTTGATCGACATGTCCTCACACGCTTCCCGAATAACTTCCGAGACGTCAACCCGTGCAAAACGGTAGTTCTCAATCACTGCCGAAGACACGGACACTTCCAAAATATCCGCAACCATCGTATTCAGACGACGGCTTTCCTTGATGATATAATTCATGCCCTTGTCGAAGAAATCCGGGTCGGTGAATCCATTATCCCGCAAAATCTGCGCATAGCCCAGAATAGTCGTCAGCGGTGTTTTTAATTCATGTGTCACATTGTCAAAAAAAACTTTGCTTCGTGCCTGTACTTGTTTCACTTCGTCCCGTTCTCGCTCAATCACATCGATCTGCTCTCTTACCCGGTCAATCATGACCGTGAAGCTCGCCGCCAGTTCCCCAATCTCATCCTTCGTGGCAATCTGAATATCCGCATTCAGGCTACCTTGGGCCACTTCAGCAGAACGTTTCGTCAGCACACGAATCGGCTGTGTAATTTTCCGGGAAATAAAAATCGAAGCAATGAAAACGAACACAAATATCGTCGCTGCGAACAGCTTAATTGTATCCTGAAAGCGCATATTGCGCCGGTAAAGATCCGTATAATCCTTTTCGAGCTGCACAATGCCGACAAGTTGCTGGTCACTCTGAATCGGAAAAGAAAGGCTTGCGACAACCCGTCCTTGATCCACCTTTGTCGTATAGGCAATGCGAGATTGCATCGCTTCTCTCAAATCCTCTATCTCTGTATGTTTGACCAGTTTCCCTTCACTGGTGCTGGAGCCATACATAGAGGCATCGGGACGATAGAGGGTAATTTTCCCACCCACAGCAGAGCCAATCTGCTCTTCCAACTCCCGGCTGCCTGCTTCCAGCGAATCTTTGCTGATCCGTTTGTTATGGATGAGAAAGTACTGATTCAGGGCGATATCCAGATTTTTTTTGGATTGCACCATATCCTCTCGCACTTCACGATACATATTCTCTTGAGCGACCTTGTTGGACAGAATAAGCAGTGCCGAGAAACCTATAAAAACGATCACCGAGAACAGCACAACCATCTTGAACTGAATCGTCCATTTCATGTCTGCACCTGAATATTCAGCTTGTACCCTACGCCAAATACCGTTTCAATCATCGATATGCCTTGATCACCGCTGTCCAGCTTTTTGCGAATGCGCTGCACATGGATGTCCACGGTACGCGTATCTCCTGCAAAATCAAATCCCCACACTTTGTCCAGCAGCTCTGAACGTGTATGTACTTTGCGGTGGTGGTTCACGAGGAAGAGTAGCAGATCATACTCCTTGTTGGTGAGCCCTGCTCGTTCCCCGTCCTTCCACACCTCGCGCTCATCCTTACGAATCTCGATATGTTTGCCTAACCTAACGACTTCGTAAGACTGGTTCTCCAGCGTTTCGCTGATGAGATCGATCCGGCGGAAAATAGCCCGGATGCGGGCAACCACTTCGCGGATATCAAAAGGCTTTGTAATGTAATCGTCGGCCCCCAGTTCCATACCAAGCACCTTATCCAGCATATCGGACTTTGCCGTAATCATGATTACCGGGATTTTGGAATTCACAGACAACTGTCTGCACACATCGAAGCCGCTCATATCGGGCAACATCAGGTCAAGTAGAATCAGATCGGGCCTCGACTCCCGCAGCAAATTCAATCCTTCCCTGCCCGAAGCCGCCTCCTTGATCTCGAACCCTTCCTTGCGAAGCGAATAGGACAATATATCGCGAATGGACTCTTCATCTTCGATGATTAATATCTCTTTTGGTCTCATAATACATTCGTAATCTCCCTGCTCTATGAATTTCATCTGTCTATATTCTGTATCCCAAGCCGACTGCTTGAACAGAGGAAATCAAGAAATGTTACAACTCCGATACAACTCTGAACCTTTTGGAAACAACCTCCCGCTATACTGGCATTAACAGAACGCCAAACGGACCGGAACCAAGGTTTGATCCATATCCAAGGGGGATTCACATCTTATGAACCACACACAGATTAATGATGCTTACATTAACTATAAATCAGAAATCACCAGGTATCTATCCCAAATCGTCAAACAGCCGCAGGATGCGGAAGACTTGGCGCAGGATTGTTTTATCCGTCTCATGAACGTCACTGTCCATATTCCTGAAGACCGAATTCTCTACTATCTTAAACGCATCGCCCGTAACCTGGCTATGGACAGCTTTCGCAGACGTACCCGGACCTTACGCCGAGACAGCCGGCTGGAAACCCCTGCGCACCATGTTGATACTCCTCAGATGGAGATTAATGAAGGAGTTAACGAAATCGTCTCCCATATCCACAATACCGAACATCGCAAAATTTTGGAGCTGCGCCTGATCCATGGGTATTCCATTAAAGAAACAGCCCAGATGGTGAACCGCAGTGAAGGCATGATCAAATCTTCCGTTTTCCACGCCGTCAATCGTATTCGTGCCAAAGTCATCTCGTAGAGATGGCTTTTTTACGTTGTGTTCCCCTACTCCGTTATCCACCACATTATTATTTCCATTCTTGTAACAACCAATAATCCAAATGACCTATTCATATGCCGAAATACCTAATTTTACAAAGTTCGATCTAATTTTTACAATTTGTTATGACTATGTGAGATTTTCATGTGGTAGAATATGGACGAACTCATGAATCAACTAATATTTGGGAGGGATTTGGTTGGGTAAAATGAAACGTTTGCGGGGAGTTTGGTTAAAATCACTCCTGGCATTATCCATGGCTTTGCCACTTCAGATCGGATTATGGAACGGAGATGCTTCGGTTCATGCGGAAGGACCGACAGACCCGGCACCATTCATTCAAGCCAAGGTCGTTAACCAGAACGCTGGTAAGAAAGTGCTGTTCGACAATTCGCACGGTCAGACTGCCGGAGCAGCCGATTGGGTTATTGACGGTGGCTTCTCGGATTTCGGTAATGCTCTGGCGAACGACGGTTATTATGTAAAAGAACTGCGCAAAACGACACCTTTTACCTATGATGATCTGAAAGAATACAACGTATTTGTCATTGCAGAACCTCAAATTCCTTTCAAAACGTCTGAACAAGCGGCATTGAAACAATATGTTGAATCCGGCGGTAGCATCTTCTTCATTGGAGATCACTACAATGCCGACCGTAACAAAAATCGCTGGGATGGTTCTGAAGTCATTAACGGCTATCGCCGCGGTGCATACGAAGACCCAACCAAAGGCATGAGCACAGATGAGCGCAATTCAGCAGCCATGCAAGATGTAACCAGCACGGACTGGTTGTCCGATAACTTCGGCGTACGTTTCCGGTATAACGCACTCGGGGATATTAATGCCAATATCATCGTACCTGCGAATCAAGCATTCGGCATTACCGAAGGCGTATCTGCTGTAGCGATGCACGCAGGCTCCACGCTGGCGATCACAGACCCGGAGAAAGCCAAAGGTATTGTGTACTTGCCAAAAACGAATGCCAAATGGAATAACGCCGTTGACCAAGGTGTATATAACGGTGGCGGTATCGAAGAAGGTCCATATGTGGCTGTATCCAAACTGGGTGCAGGTAAAGCGGCCTTCATCGGTGACTCTTCCCCGGTGGAAGATGCATCCCCGAAATATTTGCGCGAAGAAACAGGCACACGCAAAACAACATATGACGGCTTCAAAGAAGTCGATGATGCTGTATTACTCGTGAATACGGTAAACTGGCTGGCGACACAAGAAAACTATACTAAGCTGTCCGAAGTAAACGGCCTTACATTGGATACAGCTACAGCGCTGTTACCATTCGAGGAGCCAGCGGCTTCCACTGAACCGCAAGCTGAACCTTGGGCTGCGCCTGCGGCCGGATACAAGTGGTATGATCGTTCAACGTTCAAGCCAGGCTCTTATGGCGGCCCTGCATCCAGTGCTAACGCAGCGTACAGCTTCGTGAAGCAAGATACATTGCCGAATGCCGAAGACTTCCAGATTCGTGTGGTTGTAGAAAATATGGCTCCCAACACTACCGTTTCCGGTTACAGTGCCGGTATTTATCTGACAGGTGGAACACAGGTAGCTATGATCCAGAATGACAGCGGAACATGGCCAACTTCGTACGGATACAGCTCGGCGTTTAGCGTAACGTCGGACAGCAAAGGACGCGGGATCAAAGATCTGAATGTACGCATCAAGCCAGGCACGAATGGTAATGCCAGCTTGCGTCTTCGTCTGAACGGTAGCAACCTGATTACTAGTGCGGTAAGCATTGCTAACGTACCTGCAGAGCCACTGCCTGAAGAACAAGGTCCAATTCCAGCAACCATTAGCGTAGCCGAAGCACGCACCAAAGCGGTTGGCACTACAGTTACCGTTGAAGGTGTTATCACAACGAAACCGGGTTCTTTTGGCGGACAAGCCTTCTATCTTCAGGATGATACAGCGGGAATCTACGTGTTCCAGCACACGAGCGGATTCGATGTAGGTGACAAAGTGAAAGTGACTGCACCCACAACGATCTACAACAGCGAGTTCGAATTAACCGATGTGGTTGCGATTGAGAAAACTGGAACCGCTTCTGTTCCAGCTCCAGCGCTGGTTACAGCCATAAATGATGCGAATCAAGGTCAACTCGTTCAATTGAAAAATGTAACAGTTCAGAACATCATCAGCGCTACACCAGCCGGTTCATTTGAATTTGATGCGGTAGCTGCGGACGGGACAAGCACACATGTGCGTGTGGATACGCGTACCGGTGTGAGTGAAACGACTTTCCCTTATGTTGCTGGTGACAAGATTGATATCACAGGTGTGTCTGCCATTTTCAAAGATGTCTATCAATTGAAACCAAGAAGCTTGGATGACGTTGTAGCTTCGGAAGAACAAGGTGGAGGCGAAAACCCTTCTACTCCAGCCGAAGGAGCGCCGGGTAAACCGGTGCTTTCTTCCGATAACGGACATACCACCGGGCTGTCTGATGGTTCATTCAACGTTAGCATGAATCTGTGGTGGGGTGAAAATGCCACCGAGTACAAGCTGTATGAGAACGGTGTCCTTGTGGATACGCAAAAGTTAACAGCAACTTCCCCTTCTTCACAGTTTGCTAAAACGGCGATTAAAGACAAAGCGAACGGAACCTATACGTATGTTGCCAAGCTGATCAACGACAAAGGTGCTACTCGCAGCGATGAGTTAACGGTTCAAATTGCGAACGCGGCTCCAGCTAAAGCCGTGTTGTCTCAAAACAACTGGGACGGCGATGGCAACTACACCGTAACGATGAACCTCTGGTGGGGTACCAACGCAACCGAGTATCGTCTTTATGAAAATGACGTACTGATCGATACGCAAGTATTGAACGCTGCTACACCATCTGCTCAAACGGCGAAAACCGACCTGAGCGGTCGTGCGAACGGAACGTATACGTATCGTGCCGAGCTTGTGAATGCCGCAGGTGTGACCAGTACGGAAACCGTCACGGTACAAGTCAGCAAAGCTGCTTTGCCATTGGCGAGCTAGTATAAATTAAGATTAGGATTAGATGTAGATGCAGGAATAGAGTAGGCGCAAGTGCCGAACCGAAGTAGCAATATAAGTAGAAGTAAACACACCGAAAATGAACAGAAACTTAGGCATAACGTAGATCAAACCGAATATAGTAACCACCGATAGAAACGAATGTAGTAATGAAAGTAGCAACGTAAACCATAACGAAAAACCGAAACCAACCCAACGGCCAAGAAAGAAGCTGCGGTGATTTCGGTTTTTTTGTAGTCTTTTTTAGGTCATTTTTAGATCTTTGTAGTTTTTGGAATGTTCTATTGTGGTTTTATTATGGTTGCATTGTGTTTTCATTTCTGGCGTACCATTAAACCGTTGAACCTCTACTCCCTCAGCGCTAACGATCCTGAGAGAGCTTATTTGCCCCCTTTTTCCACATTTAAAATTCTAACGATCACCAGCGACGCTATTTGGCTATTTTTCAATATTTTGAGGGATAAATCGGGCAATTTGCAACAAATAGCGTCTGTGCGGATCGTTAGAATTTTAATGCAGACTTTTTAGGCTAAATAAGGCTTCTGGTGATCGTTAGCGATTCAAGCTAGGTTCAACAGGACCTTGCCCCCTCAATCCATAAGAGTTAACTCACCTACATGTACACATATCTCTACACTTTCCCTACACATAACGTAAATCAGCTCATCTCAGTCGAGGTTTCTCATAACCGTCCCTTACATAAAGAATACTGTTCCACACCGCACAATAAGCCGCAAAGGCCAGGAACCCAATGACAAAAATAAGGTTCATCTGCGTAAATGAAGCGCCGCTACCCATAAAAATAATAAGAATTGCACTGAGTCCGATATTTTCCCTGTTATGCTTTTTAAACTTCTGAAAGATCATTCGGTACAGCAATATAAGCACCATAAACACGATCCATATCAAATAAAATTTTTCCATAGCATAGTTACCTCCTTGCAAAAAGGCCAACTTTAACGTTAAAAGTTAACGTTTCGAGCCACATCCAACATCATTATGTACGTTCCAACTTGTCAGCTGCTATATTCATCAGGCAACACCGACACGATCTATTCATCTTGCCACTACTGCAATTGTAACACAGACAACATTCTAATTTTACCAATATATCTAATTTCTAAGAATTAATGAACCACATAAAACCAAATATCTAGGATGCGATAAACAGCTACACGATCATTTAAATCAACACATATTCTTTTTTTCGCTTAAGGAAATACACCACAACAACAAATGGGAACAGCGTTAGCGCCATGTTCAGTATAATACGAGTCCTCCAGCAATACTCAGAACGCTCGTTAGAATCAACAAAATAATCCGTATAATAACCCACGCCCCCTTTAATTAGAGCATCGGTATCTTATACGGATAAATGAATGATATAAGCGGTAATAGGATTAAAGTACAAAGAGCAGAGACTATAAAAAAACATTAGTCTACTGCTCTTTGTTTTCTTGCATCATTTAATTCCTTATAAAATCAAAACTTACGTCACTATTTAAGCTTATTAAATTTGGTAAGTTTTGAACTGATTGAATCCATACCACTAGGTTCAGCAGGACTATTAATTTTGATCATTGGACTAGAAATAAAGTAATTACTGTTAGCTACCTTAAAGTTAACGACTATTTCTCCCTCAGACTCTTCAATGACAGCTCCCAGATCTTCAAATCTAATGTAACCCTCTGCATCTGAAACGATCTGGACCGCACCAATCAGTGAGCCTCTAACTTCACCAGCAATCTCCGCTGTAATTACAGCGTCTGGTACTGGTTCTCCGTTACGATTTAAAATTCTGAGGACTGGTTGAGTACTAAAAGACGCTCCACTGATAGCTTCATCAGATGGCAAAGAAACAAACGTTAAGACTTTTTCCGCTTTTTCATTTTTAGATTCAACATTTAAAGTTACTTTTTTTGTATCCTCAAATCCTTCTAACTCAAATTCGTATTCTTGAAGCCCTTCCGCATCCAAAGTTAGAGAAAACGTAGCAACTCCATCAATGAAGTTAATGTCTTGTAAAAGTGACTGACCGCTGTCTCTATCTATCTCTTGTAATTCATCACTGTAATTTGTGATTTTAAGCATTTTGGTTTCTGTAAAAGATTCATCCTTAATTCCATCTAATCCATATACAGATAGCGTAACGGTAACATCTCCCTCTTCAAAATTATTTTCATTATTCTGATCTTCACCTAGATCAACAGTAAAGTAAGATGGTGTAAACTTCATACTGCGTAGAGTTGGTTTATCCAGACCAAGCACTTTAACCGGTACCATCCGGTTCGTGACCGTCCCGTCTCCCAGCTGCCCAATATCATTTCGTCCAAAAGACCATACACTTCCATCAGACTTTATAGCAAACGTTGCATAGAATCCTCCAGCCGTGGACACGACATCGCTCATACTCCTGTTTTGTATCAGCGAATTCATCGCTTGTGTATGTCCAAGACCAAGCTCGCCGTACGAATTGCTACCCAGCACCCATAAACTTCCGTCAGTTTTCACAACTTGAATGGTACCACTGCCCCCAGACATCGCCTTCACTCCAACTTGCCATTTGGTCGGTGTAGGTACATTTTCCAATCCTGCCGATCCCCAACGATAGAGATCTCCATTTGCTGTTAACCCCAACCCAGCACTACGGCCTGCCTCGATACTCTTAATGTTACTTAGACCCGCAACCATTTCAGCTTTCCAGACCGTTCGGACTTGCCCCTTGTTTCCCAACTGATTCGAACTGGCGTCTCCCCAGCCCCATACGGTGCCGTCACTTTTAAGTGCCAGTGCAAAGCCGCTTCCGGCTGACAATGCACTGACCCCGTTGATATCTGGGACTTGCCCAGGAACCAGTCGTCGATTGAATGTACGATCACCCAATTGTCCAAAGTTGTTAGCTCCCCATGACCACACGGTTCCATCTCGTTTTAGTGCATAGCTTGCATCCCAGCCGGACGCAATCCCTACAACCCCTTTTAACCCCGGAATTTGAACCGGTACAAGAGAAGCCTTCATATCTCCGGTACCTAGTTCCCCATTCACATTACCTCCCCACGACCACACGGTGCCATCCCGTTTCAGCGCCAAGCTGTATGTGTCTCCCGCCGCCACGGTTAAGATATCATTGAGCCCCTCTACCTGCACGGCGGTCGTTTTGTTGGTTGTGGTTCCATCGCCGAGTTGTCCGTTCGCGTTATTCCCCCAGCTCCATACGCTTCCATCCGGTTTCACGAGTACACTATGGGAAGTGCTTGTTGACATCTGGGCTTCGGTCGTGCCCGTATGTCCCTCTTCTCCAATGGTCATCCATCCTGCTTCGGACCAATTGGACCACGCGCTTTCATCTTTTACTCGCACCTGGACTTTCAGCGGTACACCCACAGGCAACTCTTGATCCACCGTCCACGAATTCATAGACGCAGTCACCGCCCGGTTGATTACATCGGTATCCACGATGATCTGACCAGCTTCATTCAGAATTTGCACTTGATACGCGGCAAATACCGTCAGTTCTGCATCCGTTTGGGTCCACATAACGGACGGATGACTAATGTTGGCTACCTGTGGTGTTCCTTGACTTCCAGTCGGGTAACCTAACTTGATTTGTGGAGCCATGTTATCCAGCACTTTAACCGGTACTATGCGGCTCGTGATCGTTCCGTCTCCCAACTGCCCTTTGTCATTTTGTCCAGAGGACCATATACTTCCGTCGGACTTCATGGCAAACGTTGCATTGAACCCCCCAGCTGTGGCTACTACATTGCTCATATTCCTGTTCTGTATCAGCGAAGTGATGGCTTGTGTATGTCCAAGACCGAGTTCGCCATACGCATTGTGGCCCATCACCCACAAACTTCCGTCAGTTTTCACAACTTGAATGGTACCACTGCCCCCAGACATCGCCTTCACTCCAACTTGCCATTTGGTCGGTGTAGGTACATTTTCCAATCCTGCCGATCCCCAACGATAGAGATCTCCATTTGCTGTTAACCCCAACCCAGCACTACGGCCTGCCTCGATACTCTTAATGTTACTTAGACCCGCAACCATTTCGGCTTTCCAGACCGTTCGGACTTGCCCCTTGTTTCCCAACTGATTCGAACTGGCATCTCCCCAGCCCCATACGGTGCCGTCACTTTTAAGTGCCAGTGCAAAGCCGCTTCCGGCTGACAATGCACTGACCCCGTTGATATCTGGGACTTGCCCAGGAACCAGTCGTCGATTGAATGTACGATCACCCAATTGTCCAAAGTTGTTAGCTCCCCATGACCACACGGTTCCATCTCGTTTTAGTGCATAGCTTGCATCCCAGCCGGACGCAATCCCTACAACCCCTTTTAACCCCGGAATTTGAACCGGTACAAGAGAAGCCTTCATATCTCCGGTACCTAGTTCCCCATTCACATTACCTCCCCACGACCACACGGTGCCATCCCGTTTCAGCGCCAAGCTGTATGTGTCTCCCGCCGCCACGGTTAAGATATCATTGAGCCCCTCTACCTGCACGGCGGTCGTTTTGTTGGTTGTGGTTCCATCGCCGAGTTGTCCGTTCGCGTTATTCCCCCAGCTCCATACGCTTCCATCCGGTTTCACGAGTACACTATGGGAAGTGCTTGTTGACATCTGGGCTTCGGTCGTGCCCGTATGTCCCTCTTCTCCAATGGTCATCCATCCTGCTTCGGACCAATTGGACCACGCGCTTTCATCTTTTACTCGCACCTGGACTTTCAGCGGTACACCCACAGGCAACTCTTGATCCACCGTCCACGAATTCATAGACGCAGTCACCGCCCGGTTGATTACATCGGTATCCACGATGATCTGACCAGCTTCATTCAGAATTTGCACTTGATACGCGGCAAATACCGTCAGTTCTGCATCCGTTTGGGTCCACATAACGGACGGATGACTAATGTTGGCTACCTGTGGTGTTCCTTGACTTCCAGTCGGGTAACCTAACTTGATTTGCGGAGCCACGTTATCCAACACTTTAACCGGTACCATCCGGTTCGTGACCGTCCCGTCTCCCAGCTGGCCTTTGTCGTTATATCCAAAGGACCACACACTTCCGTCAGATTTGATTGCAAATGCCGAACTTACTCCTCCAGCTGTTGCGACCACATTACTCATATTCCTGTTCTGCATCAGCGAAGTTGTGGATTGCGTATGTCCAAGACCAAGTTCCCCATACGCATTTGCCCCCAGTACCCACAAGCTTCCGTCATTTTTCACGACTTGAATGGTAGCACTGCCTCCAGACACCGCCTTCACTCCAACTTGCCATTTAATCG
The DNA here is from genome assembly GCF_023714295.1 of Paenibacillus polysaccharolyticus. GTDB lineage: Bacteria > Bacillota > Bacilli > Paenibacillales > Paenibacillaceae > Paenibacillus > Paenibacillus polysaccharolyticus_A. The sequence goes on along the minus strand of NZ_JAMAUN010000005.1, from coordinate 176,181 downwards.
GTGTAAATGTACTATCCCAAGACGATCCCCAACGATAGAGATCTCCATTTTGCGTTAACGCAAATCCAGCACTCTGGCTGGCTTCAATACTCTTAATATTATTTAGCCCCGTTATCATTTCTGCTTTCCAGACCGTTCGTACTTGTCCTTTGTTTCCTAGCTGATTCGAACTGGCGTCTCCCCAGCCCCACACGGTGCCATCACTTTTAAGAGCCAAAGCAAAACCTCTTCCAGCCGCCAATGCACTGACCCCGTTGATACCTGTGACTTGCACTGGTGAAAGCCGTCGATTGGATGTGCCATCTCCTAATTGTCCCGTGTTATTGACTCCCCACGACCATACCGTCCCATCTTGTTTTAAGGCATAACTCGCTTCCCAACTAGATGCAATTCCAATGATACCTTCTAACCCCGGAATTTGAACTGGTACAAGAGAAGTCTTCGTATCTCCTGTACCCAGTTGTCCACTCGAGTTACTTCCCCAAGCCCACACGGTTCCATCCCGTTTCAATGCCAAGCTGTGGGCTTCTCCAGCCGCAACGGCTAGAATGTCACTTAATCCCTCCACCTGCACTGCGGTCGTTTTGTTGGTTGTGGTTCCATCGCCGAGTTGTCCGTTTGCGTTATTTCCCCAGCTCCATACGCTTCCATCCGATTTCATTCTGATAGTATGGTTAGTTTTGGTACTTATAAGATTAGATGGAGTACTTTCATAATACAGTCCCTCTTCTGATGAGTTTTCTGCTTCATCTCGGGCGACTACTTTTATAGAATAAGAGGTCCCCTTTGTTAAATTAGTAAATGTGTATTCGGAATCTTTAACATTAGTGATATAGGTGGAATTTAAATATACATCGTATCCTACTACCTCTACGTTATCAGTAGAACTCTCCCAACTAATTTTTAATTGATTAATATCTCTCACTACCGTTTTAAAACCTGTTGGCTTTGAAGGAGGAGTTTTGTCTACCTTTGCCTCTCCAGAGACTACTTCACTTGTATTGAATACATTATCTAGCGTTCTAGCGAACACTTTGTGCAATCCTTCGTTACTGATGATTACAGGTTCTTTGTAATTAATCCATTCGCTATCCTCACCAATTTTGTATTGATATGTTTGGAATCCGCTATCTTTATCCTCCGCATCGGACAGTGTTACACTGACAAACTTGTTCGTCCATTTCAAAGGCTCTACAACCATCTTCGGATTGGTAGGATTAGTTGTGTCTACTTTAATCGTTTCCTCAAGTACATCAGAGTCGTTCCTATTTTTGTCTCTCGCAAAAGATTTAAATTTATAAATACCTGTTTCAGGCAATTGAATAGGATCGGTATATTCTTTAAAATCAGAATCATCTAAGCTATAAAATACCTTGTAAAGTCCTGATTCATCATCTTTACCTGTTAATTTATATGCAGCATCTTTTCCATACCATTCATTCACACCTTTTACACCTAGCATGGCTGAGCTAATCGTTGGTTTGATTTCATCTTGAGTGCCTGCGGCATCCAAATCAACTGAAGGAGTAATGGTACTGTCGATATTGCCATCACCATTCTCATCAATTCTAAGTTCGATCTGACCGTTTGCATTGGTCCCAGAAGTAAAAATAGTGTTAGGAGTCACAGCAATTTCATCAAATCTAACTGTTCTGACTTCTTCATCTTGTTCGTTGGACCAGACCAGAGAGTAAATCATGTCCCCGTAACCCGTTCCCTGTAGTTTTACGTTATAATCCCCATCATTCAAAAGAGCAATTTTTGTCTCTCCATCGGTATAAAAACTCGCAAACGGAATATTTTCTTCAAACTCTCCTGTCGCACTGTATCCCAAATGATTCCCCGAATTGTCGTACACGTTCAAATCAACAGGTGATTCAATTTTGAGTTTCAATGTTTTACCAGACTCGTTGGTTTTGCGGATGTTAGGAGCAAGTTGACTTGGATTACCCAAAAGTATATTTTCAACTTGTTTTTGAACATTTACGTTCCCTGGAAGCTTAGTGTGTTCTTCCTTAATATAATACGTTTTGCTGGCAACTAGATTTTTACCTACACTAGCACTAATGACAGGGACCGTACCATCCCCTTGTATTGACTTCATATCCCTAATCGAGTGCTCAATATTATCATCATACAATGTCATCGCACCTAATGTTGGTATCCTATCTCCGACTATGTAATAAGAGTCCACTGAATTTAAATTGTTGATAATATTAAGGCTGTCATGAAAGTTTTGAGCTCTAGTTATCATTGTATCATTGGACCAATCTCTTGAACTCAAGAAGCTCTTTGTAGATTCATAGTTAGGAAACTTAACAGTTTCAAAATTTGATGATCTACCTATCGGTTTTTTTGAATAGGTCATTTTTGAAAGATATTGCGTACTATTTAATGAAAAATACTTTTTAGAAGGTAACAATTCATAGGCAGACTGTATATTAGGCATTATTTTTTTAATTGACCCATTAACTACCAAATCCTTCCAACTATTCGTTGCATCTCCAGTCTCAAATATGTATGCAGCCTTTGGGGCACCTAAGTAAGGGGTGCCTATTGTTACAAGTTTATCAATGTTTCTTCCGTTGCCCCCATTAATATACTCTGTAGCAATAATCCCTCCCATACTATGGGCCACGAGATAAATTTTACTATCTGGAGAAGATGCCTTTGCAGCAGTCACTTTATCTTTTAAAAGCTCAGCATTTTTGTTAGCCCCCAAACGCCAGTCATATCCAAAATCAATAACAAAAAAGTTCTTGTTTAAATAATCATGTATTGTTTTATAAAACTCTTCTTCTGGTGCTCCGACTTTAAGTACATTCAAAGAATCTCCCTGATTATTCATCTGTAATTTTGAAATTTTAGTCCACGGCTCTCCTTCAGGAATCCAAACTTTCGTAGTTCCTAAATACAATTCTGAACCCATGATCCCTGGAATAAAAATAACTCTATGCTTATATACCTTTACACTAACTTGTTCACTATATCCGCTTACATCCAGAGGAATAATTTCAAATTTATACGTTCCCTCCTCATTGTACGAGGAATAATTGAAAATATTTGAAATGGAGGTATCGAAGTTGAACCGTGTATCTATCATATTCCCATTACGAAAAGTATTAATTTTCACTGCATGTGCTCTGTCATCGAAATTTTAGTGGATTCTTATGTTCTCACCAAACTTGACTTTGCTCTTCTCAGCCCATACATTAGTTGCAGCATGAGCTTTGTTTTCAATAAAAATCCCGTTAAATAAACCAAAATAAAAAATAACTCCAAGAATAAATACCAATGCGAACTTTCGATTAAATGTTTCTCTCACGATATAAGCTCACTCTCTTCTCTACTAATTTATTCACAATAAGATTCATCACTACAACTTACTTCTTTGCCCTTGTCAATTACAATTGAGACATGATTGACATTCGCTTTGTCTATAATAACTAGCCTCACGTCTGTCTCAAATGACATACTAACTAGTGGCTTAATCTCGTTTTTTTGTAAATCTCCTTCCGTTTTCGTATTCATATAGACAACCGTTCGAATCGCTTCATCCTGGGTTTGTCTTTCACTTACTTTTTGATCTATAACAAATGGCAGTTGGTTACGATCAATAACTTCTTGAACTTGACTTTGAATCTCCGATTGGACATGTTTCGAAGGCGTTCTAAAAAAGTCGAGAATTGCGCTTTGGTTTGGAACTACTATAAAATACATTACAACAGATGCTATAAAAGAAACGATAATGGTTCCAATTATTCCTGACTTCTCCTTCTTGTTAAGTACATACACCGCGACAACAAAGGGGAGAAGTGTTAACACAAGATACAAGAGAGTATGACTTGCTGGAGGAACGTCAAAGATAATGAGGCCATCGTCTCCGGATAGCATTAATAGCAATATTAAATAGGCAAAAAGCCATCCTCCTCCAATACTCAATATCGATGCGATAATAGGTAAAATAATTCTCAAAATGAAATTCACCTCCTTCTCATATTAAAATCGGAATAAATTACAAATAATTGAATAGAGAATCAAGCAAATTGTACAACTATTTTTACAAATTATTTCAAGTGAAAAATTAGGCAACTACTAACACATAGCTAGATTTAGAGCCTGTAGATTTAAAAACAACAGAAAAAAGACTACCTCCTGCCGTATCATCCAGCAAAAGATAGTCCTTTTTCCTACCACTTCATTCCGTTACCTACACCAGCTTCTTCCGAATATACCCCGAGATCAGGTCAATGATCGTGATCATCACGATAATGCCGAGCAGGATAATGCCGACACGCGGCCAGTTGCGTGTGCTGAGTGCAAAGATCAGCGGTGTTCCGATCCCGCCCGCACCGATCACACCGAGGATCGTGGCAGAACGAACATTAATTTCGAACCGATACAATGTATAGTTCAGGAATCCCGGAATAACCTGCGGCAAGATGGCAAACCATAGCTGCTGCATCCGGGTCGCTCCGGAAGCCAGTAACGCTTCGGACGGGCCGTAGTCAATATTTTCAACCTCATCTGCGTACAGTTTACCCAGCATCCCGATCGAGTGAAGTCCAAGGGCTAACACCCCTGCGAATGATCCGGGACCTACGGCCTTAATGAACAAGAGAGCCATAATAATCTCGGGAAATGTACGGATGAAACTAAGCATCATTTTACCCGCGCCCGAGATCGCCCGATGGCCGCTCATATTCCGTGCAGACCAGAAAGCAAACGGGATACAGAGCACAGCGGAGATCACAGTACCTAACACAGAAATCGCCAGAGTATCCAGCAGTCCGCGCAGCAAATCCTCGCCTTCCGGCAAATAGACGAAATTCCAGTCGGGCGAGAAAATACCCGCAATAATAGCTTTCATGATCTGTCCAGCGGTTTCCTTGAATCCGGTAAAGGGTACGCCCGCAAGCGCCCACGCATAGACCAGAATTAACAGCAGAATGATAAGCCAGCGCAGCGGATTTTTCCGTGGTTTGGGTCTTGGCCGAATACGGCTCGCTTCATTTTTCATCATAACAATTTCTCCCGCAGCTTAGTGCTCACATAGTCGATCATCAGAACGATGGCCAGTGTGAAAATAATAATGGTATTCGTCTTGTCATACTCCAGGAATCCAAGTGTCGCTTCGTAATAAAGTCCGATACCACCCGCTCCAACGAGTCCAAGGATCGCGGCGGCACGTACGTTAATTTCGAAGGCATACAGTACATAAGACGTGAACTGGGCTGCCAGTTGCGGTACGACACCGTACACAATAAGCTGAATTCGATTCATGCCCACAGCGGTCATCGCTTCAAGCGGCCCTTTGTCAATCGTCTCCAGCGTTTCATACGTGAGCTTGGCGATCAGACCTACCGAGAATACAGCTAGTGCGAGAATACCCGGAACCGGCCCCAGTCCAAATACAGCAACGAACAACGCAGCCAGCAACAAGTCCGGAACGGTTCGAATCAGATTTAATAGAAAACGTGCCGGATAATAAATCCAGCGGCTCGGCATGAGATTCCCCGCACAGATGATGGAGACCGGGATGGCAAGAATGGCACCAATCGTTGTTCCGATCAAAGCCATACGGATCGTCTCCAGCATGCCCTGCACGATATTGTCAAAATAACTCCAGCGCGGCGGAAACATTTCCTTCAGCAGCTTCCACATCTCCGGGAAACCCGTGAAGAGTTCGGCAAAACTCGCATCTGTCTGCTTTGCGCTCGCCCACAAGAGCAGCACGATGATGACTAACGTCAGTAGATGTTTGGTCTTCCCCGGTGGTTTGGGGCGATTCACGATCTGCTTCGGGCTTGAGCCAGGTTCCTTGCCTGCACCTGAGCGCCCTTCATGTTCAAGTGAAACGTTGGATTGTCCTTTCATACCAGCACTTCTCCCTGCTCATGCACAGCTTGCTTGTCCAGCAACTCATCCGCCAGAATCGGTCTGCCGTAAATTTCAGCAAAACGCTCATCCGTCGCTTCTTCCACCGGACCGTCAAATACAACTTCCCCTGCCCGCAAACCAACAATACGTGTCGCATAATCTCTCGCCAGATCAATAAAGTGCAAATTAACAATCATGGTAATCCCGAGATCCTGATTAATCCGTTTCAGGTCATCCATGACCTGTTTCGTCGTCAGCGGATCAAGTGAGGCAACCGGTTCATCGGCCAAAATAATTTTTGCTTCCTGAGCGAGTACACGGGCAATCGCCACACGCTGCTGCTGTCCACCAGACAACTGATCTGCACGAGAGTAAGCCTTCTCCGAGATATTCACCCGATCCAATGCATCAAAGGCCAGTTCCACATCCTCTTTCGGAAAACGACCCAAAATGGTACGAAGTGTGGAATGGTACCCCACCCGACCAGCCAGTACATTGCGCAATACGCTGGATCGTTTCACCAGATTGAAGCTCTGGAAGATCATGCCGATATCCCGGCGTATCAGACGCAGGCGTTTGCCTTGTGCTTTGGTAATGGAGCTGCCGTTAATCAAAATTTCACCTTCACTAATATCATGCAGCCGGTTGATCGACCGCAGCAAAGTGGATTTGCCTGCACCAGACAAACCGACCACCGCGATGAATTCTCCCTGCTTAAATTTCAAATTTATGTTATTGAGGCCTTTCGTGCCGTTCGCATACGTTTTGGTCATGTTGTGAAGCTCAATCATCGCGTTAATCCTTCTTTCATCCATAATATTTATATCGTTTCCGTTGTTTCTATATAAATTGAACTATTCATTTACACTTGAACGGAGAGGACAGAAAAAACCTGAAAAAGCGGAGCGTTCGCCTTTATCACCGGATTTTCCCTTTTCGAAAAGGGAATCAAAAAAATCTGGGGATAACAGCGATTGGAAGGTTATTCTGTCATCGGAGTGGATTGTGTAAAAATTTCCACTTCAGCTTATATAGTTGAAACTTGTAATAACGGCACAAGCCAGAACAGCGTCAATCACGCTGAACTGGCCTGCTCACTGTGCAAAGTCACGAATGGCTTGTTGGAACGAAAAACTACTCGGTTTTCACTTTCTCGTTATACTGGCGAACGATATCGAACTTGCTGTCATCGGACTCCACATAACCTTCGTGCGTGTAGATTTCTTTGATGATCTGGTGGCCTTCTGTATCTTTACCGATATCGATGAAGGCTTGTTTGATCTTCGCTGTCCAATCTGCGTTCATGTCGGTACGAACGGCGATCGTATCGTTAGGAATAGGCTCAGTGAAAGCAAGTACACGTGTATCTTTGAACACATTCGGGTAGTCTTTAGAAACCGTGTTACGGGCATCCTGGAAAATAGCTGCTGCATCTACGTCACCGTTCAATACGGCAAGAACAGCTTGGTCATGGCCTTTAACGGTTACAGGCTGTACATCTTTGAGCGGATCAATGCCGCGATCCAGCAACAAGGCTGCAGGCCATACATAACCAGCGGAAGACGTTACGTTCTGGTAAGCCATTTTCTTGCCTTTCAGATCCTCAACCGATTGGATCGGGGAGTCTTTTTTGACAATAATCATCGATTTATACGAATCGGCCAGTTGCTCTGTCGGAGCGCCCGTCTCATCATTCACACCAAAACGTTGAGCTTGCAAAATAACTTGTGCTGCTCCTTTTTCTTTCGCAAGTACATAAGCTGTCGGAGGCAGGAAACCTACATCTACTTTTTTGGAAGCCATCGCTTCAATAATCGTGTTGTAGTCCGTGGATACGCTGACTTTTACCGGGATGCCCAGCTTGTCGCCAAGCAGTTTTTCCAGCGGTTTTGCTTTTGCTTCAAGGGTGTCTGCATTCTGGGAAGGAACGAATTGCACTGTCAGTTCCGTAGGTACATAACCTTCAGCGGTTTTGTCTTTCTCTGCTGTGTCGGTTGATGTGCCGGACGCGCTTGAATTGGCTTCAGCGCCGTTTGACGAATTGGATGTAGCATTAGACCCACATGCACTCAGGAACAGTACCAAAATCAACAATGGTAAAAATAAAGCCGACTTCTTCAATCGAACACCCTCCAAAAGTTTTTCTTATTTTCAATACTTGTCTACTATAATTGGCAAATATTTGCGTGATGTGAAACGAAATTTGGAGTTTTGTAAAGTTTCCTGGCAGGCTGTCAACGTGACATTCTTCTGTTAAAATAGGCTCATTATGGTCGATGAATTCGGAGAAACTACGTTTGGATTAAGGCTTTACACCCGTTATTCAGGCTAGTTCTTCTGCTTCTTTCTACGGTTTATGCCATATATCTAAACTTATATATTAGAGGAGATTGTAAAATGACACGCATTCCCCCTACGACAAACTTCGATATCTTGTTCACAAGTGACCTTCACGGAGCAATTCGCCCGATCCATTACAATACCAACGCATATCGTCATGCCGGTCTTGCTTTGCTGGCTTCCCTGATTCGGCAGGAACGTGAACGTTCGCCTGAATTACTGTTAATCGATAATGGAGACTTGCTGCAAGGCTCCCCTCTGGCTTCTTATGCAGCTTCTCATGCACCCAAAGCGCAGACGCATCCTTTTGTTCACGTCTTAAATGAGCTTGGATACGATGCGGCGGTCATGGGTAATCATGAGTTTAACTATGGTCAGGAATTGTTACGCGGTGCAGTGGAAGGTTCCACTTTTCCTTGGCTGTCTGCCAATATTGCAGAACTGCCGCTTGCCCCTCAAGGAGCAGGTATTCCGGCTTTTGGCGAACCGTATCTGATCAGGACACTCTCTAGTGGTGTAAAAATCGCCTTGCTCGGTGCAACCACCCATTACATCCCCAACTGGGAGCATCCGAAAAATATTGAAGGGCTGCATTTCATGGATGCGATGGATACGATTCGTACTTGGGTGAAGTACATTCGGGAACATGAACAACCCGACGTACTGGTGGTCAGTTATCATGGGGGATTCGAGTGTGATCTGGAGACGGGTGAACCGGCCGAGCGTTTAACGGGGGAAAATCAGGCATATGCCATCTGCCGAGATATTGATGGCATTGACGTACTACTGACGGGTCATCAGCATCGCCAATTGACCGGCGAAATCCATGGAGTAACTGTAATTCAACCAGGGTTTAATGGCAGTGGACTCGGTCAAGTGTCTGTGCAACTTCAGCAATCACCGGACACGGGCAAATGGGTGGTAACGGAGAAAAAAGCGGAGTTGCTGTTGCTTGAGGATTACCCTAACCTAAAGCCTGATCCTGCAGTAATGAAGCTAACTAATGAGCTGGAAGCTTCGGCACAAACATGGCTGGATCAGCCGATAGGCGAAGTAGCCGGAGACGGGGATTTATCGATCTCCAGCGCGACACAGTTGCGGCTTCAGGCGCATCCTTTTATTGATTTTGTACACCAGGTTCAGATGGAAGCAACCGGAGCCCAGCTTTCCAATACGGCTATGCTTAGCGAAGAAGCTCGTGGTTTCGGCAAGCAAATTACGGTGCGGGATGTGTTATCAAACTTTATTTATCCCAACACTCTAACTGTGCTTGAACTCAGCGGAAAGGATATTCGGGAGGCTTTAGAGCAGACTGCACGTTATTTCGAACTGAACATATCGGGGGAAGTCATCGTAAATCCGGCGTATATGCAGCCCAAACCTCAACACTACAATTACGACATGTGGGCTGGCATCGAATACGGACTGAACATCTCACAGCCTGTAGGCAGCCGTGTGGTGAAGTTGGAACGTGATGGAAAACCGCTGGAGATGGGTAGTACATACTCTGTCGTGATGAACAGTTACCGCGCGGCAGGCGGTGGAGATTATGCGATGTATCCCGGCAAAAAGGTGCTGCACGAAGGCGCTACGGACATGGCCGCACTGGTGGAAGACTTCATTCGCAGGAATCAGCCATTACAAGTTCGGGAAGTGCATAACTGGAAGGTGACCAACTGAAGTTTGGATTGTGAGAAAACGAGAATTAAACGAGTACGTGAAAAAGGACGGAGCCGGCTTTATCCGGTTTCGCCCTTTTTACTTTTTATGGAACGAAGACTATGGAATCAGTAGTAGGATCTACATTGCCCTATTAAAACAATGAATCCGAGAGAAGCAGTACAATGAGAAAAGCCCCTAACCAGACCAGAAACAAATTTGCAGTTGCGGTAGCCCATTTACTTTTGCCCGAATGATAGAACGCCCAGCATACGAAGGAAAATAATACACCCATGGGATACGTTGCCATAAGGATTGCCGCGATCGTATCTAATAATGGGTGGTCACCAGACTCCCGATAGCCATAAAAAAACAAACTAATCATCAGTGCATACGGATAGGCTACAAGCGTTAATCCATAAATAATATTGAAGAATATAAGCCGATGTGCAAGTTTTGGATTTTTCAAAACAGATGGACAACCTCCTTGGGAACACCAAACTCATTTCAGTATATCCACCTGTCCCTATCACGTCATGGTATATTTTACCATTCATTAATTTCGTATATCTCCACATACATCTTTTCAAACAGCAAGCTGTTGGTGTTCTCTATTCATTCGCCCAGCATATCAAAAAAGGATTGAAGCCCCCTTCCGGGCCCCAATCCTTCTGCTGTTACATCGCTAGCCTAAGTCCCACTCTCCTGCTTGCTTCATGCCAGCCTACACTCTATTGTGCTTTCTTCCGCAGTTGGCTGTTATACAGATCACTATAAAATCCACCCTGCTTCAGCAGTTCGTTATGTGATCCCTGCTCCAGCAATTTCCCGTCCTTAAGTACCAGAATCCGATCGGCTTGACGAATCGTATTCAGCCTGTGGGCAATGACAAAGCTGGTGCGGCCATGCATGAGACGTTCCAGCCCCTCCTGAATTTTGATCTCGGTCACCGTATCAATGCTGCTGGTCGCCTCGTCCAATACCAGAATGGACGGATCAGCCAGGATGGCCCGGGCAATGGCAAGCAATTGCTTTTGTCCTTGGCTAATGCCGCTCCCGTCCGCTTGAAGCACCCGGTCATACCCGTTCTTCATTCGCATTATAAAGGAATGTGCATTCGCCAGCTTGGAGGCAATCTCCACTTCTTCATCGGTTGCATCCAGACGTCCGAACCGGATATTTTCACGAATCGTTCCCTGGAACAAAAATGAATCCTGCAACACAAACGCCATGTGCGAACGCAGGTTTTCCCGCCGAATGGTTGTCACCTTGTGCCCATCCACCGTAATCGTTCCACTTGTCGGATCATAAAAGCGGGATAAGAGCTGAATCAGTGTCGTTTTCCCTGCTCCTGTTGGACCGACCAGCGCGATCATCTCGCCCGGCTTCGCTTCAAAACTTATATCGCGCAGAATATCACGACCCTCATCATATCCAAAGGACACTTTATCGAACCGAACGTTACCCTGAATATTATCCAAGGAAATCGCAGCCCCTTCATCCTTGGATTCCTCATCCTCATCCAGCACCTCGAACACCCGCTCTGCCCCCGCGATCGCAGACAACAGCGTGTTCCACTGATTCGCCAGATCGTTCAACGGACGTGTGAATTGACGCGCATACTCCACAAAAATAATGATAACCCCTACCGTAACGGAACCCTGTATCGCCAAAATACCGCCAATCCCCGCTACGATTGCAAAGCTCAGGTTGTTGAGTCCATTCATCAGTTTGGGAATAAAACCTGAAATCGTCTGTGCCCAGAATGCGGAAATACGAATGCGCATATTACGCTCCTCAAAGCCGCGAATGACCCGTTCTTCCTGCGAAAAGGCCTTGATGATCCGCTGTCCGGATAACGTTTCCTCAATATAACCGTTGAGTTCACCCAGATTGCGCTGTCTCTCTTTGAAAAGCGGACCCGTTCTGCGCGTTATCCAGCGCATCCCCAGAGCCATTAGAGGTACAACAATAAATGTGAGTAACGTAAGCAACGGGCTGAGCCACAACATCACACCCAATGTGCCGATTAGCGTTAACACACTCGAAAAAATCTGAATCGCTGAGCTGTTCAGCGTACTGCTGACGTTCTCGATATCGTTGGTGACCCGGCTCATAATCTCACCTTGCTGGCGCTTCCCAAAGAACGGAATCGGCAGCTTATGCAGATGAGCAAACAGATCATAACGCATACGGAATACGGTCTCCTGCGCAATTTCAATCATCCAAATATTCTGGAGCCAGGATGTGAGTGAAAAGAGCACATACACCGCTACCAGTCCAAGTAGAAACCAGGTCCAACTTGAACTGGTCACCTCTCCAGCGATAAATTGGTCTACTGCTACACCGACCATATAGGGCCCAAGTAGAGCCAGCCCAGAGCTGGCAAATACCATCAGCAGCACTAGCGAAAGCTTTATTTTGCGACGTGAGAGGTAGCTCCAGATCCGACCAAGTGTGCCTGACCAGTTTTTGGCTCTCACTTTCGGCTTACGCTGGCCTCCTGAACGGAGTGACTCGGAATCCAGAACAGGCCGTGGCTGACGGAAAGGCTCAATGAATGCTTTGAACATACTGTGCGCCCTCCCCATATTGTGATTCATGAATTCGGCGGTATAACTCCGACGACTCCATCAAGTCTTCGTGTTTTCCCTGTCCAATCAATCGTCCATCATCCAGGAGCAGAATCAGATCGGCCGAAGTGGTTGAACTGATCTTTTGCGTAATAAGAAACGTCGTACAGGAGAGGTCTTCAAGTGCATCTAGAAGTCTGCCTTCAGTCGCTACATCGAGTGCACTTGTGCTGTCATCCAGAATAAGAATGCTTGGACGGCGTACCAAAGCTCTCGCAATGGAGAGGCGCTGCTTTTGTCCACCCGAAAGGTTAAACCCCCTCTGACCGAGCAACGTATCATATCCGTTCGGCAACTGCTCGATGGTCTCATGAATCTGAGCCCGCTTTGCCGCTTCCATAATCTCTTCCATCGTGGCATCTTCTCGTCCCCAGGCAATGTTTTCACGCACGGAACCCGTGAACAGTACGACTTCCTGAGGAACATAACCAATGGCTTTACGAAGGGTCGGAAGATCCAGCTCGGATGCATCTGTAGCATCAATGCGCACCTTACCTTGTTCTTCCGTATACAAACGTGGAATGAGTTGCACCAGCGAGGATTTTCCTGATCCGGTAGCTCCCATAATCGCAATCCGCTCACCTGCTTTTGCAGAGAATGTAATATCTTCCAGCACTTTAATCTCGCTATTGGGATAACTGAAACCCACTGCGCGGAACTCAACTTCACCTTGTACGGTACGCTGCTCCTGCTGTATGGAACCAGAGCTATGCATTGGGTTCAACGAACTTTGGGCATCCGTGTGTCCGGCCTGTTCCCGCTGACCCGTACGCTCCGTCTCTGACGTATCCTCGGTTTCAAACACTTCATTCAGACGCTGTGCTGAAGCACTCGCCCGTGAAAATGTAACCAAAATCCAGGAAAGCGCCGACATCGCTCCAATCGTACGTAATAGATAGTTAATCACCGCAACGACTTCACCAACGGTTGCCGAACCTGATACGATGTCCCTCCGACCAAACCAAAGTACGGCGATAATACAACCGTTCATCATCAGCAGCATGAATGGCATCGTGGTCTCCGTCAGGCGAAGCGCGGAGATCGTGCCTTTCATCAGCTTGCCGCTGAAGCTGGCAAAGCGTTCAATCTCGTGGCCCATCCGTACAAAAACACGGATCAGCCGGATGCCTGTCAGATTCTCCTGGATGACACCGTTCACGGCATCCAGTCTGCGCTGCACATTACGGAACAGCAGCGCTGCCTTTTTAATCATCCAGATGACAACAACAAGCAACACCGGCACCATAACAACAAGCAACAATCCTAGCCTCGGACTGACCACCACTGCCATAATCATGCTTCCGATCACTACAAGCGGAACACGGGTCATGAAGCGAAGACTCATAAAGATGGTATCCTGCACCTGGGTCACATCCCCGGTTAACCGGGTGATTAGCGATGATGTCGCAAAACGGTTGAACACGGCATAGGAAAACGTTTGCATCTTGTCATACAATTTCTCTCGCAGATCATACCCGAATCCAAGACTCGCATGCGAGGCAAAAAAAGAACTTGCAATCCCGGCGGCAAATGCGATAACCGCACTGACAACAAGCACGCCACCCCACATCCATACGACGGCCAGGTCTCCCTGCTGGATGCCATTATCAATGATTTTGGAGATCAGATAAGGCTGAGCCAGCTCCACCGTTAATTCAATCAGCATCATAACTAACGCTGCAATGGCGGCGACCCGGTACTTTTTCAAGTGAACGAACAGCTTGAGCATTCCCATTCCTCCGGCCCGGAGCACGTTACTGGCGATACTGCATTACAATCACACCATCAGCTCCGTTATTCTCTTCCTTATAAAGCTATGTAAAATTTCACGTAACCAATACGACTATTATATCGCATTTTCCATCTGTACACCGTTATGTTCTTCTCATTCTTAGTATTAACCTCAAATTTTAACCTGCAATCGACTGCTCAAAAACATGCTATATAAGTTGAACTGAAGAATTTACACAGTCCACTCCGATGACAGAATAACCTTGAAGGCAGCTTATCCCCAGATTTTTTGGATTCCCTTTTTCAATGGAAAAATCTGGTGAAGCGTATGCTTTCGAAATATAACTTATTAAAAAATACCCGAGGCAGCGTCGCCCGTTGCCTGGGCATTCTTTTACAGCTGTTTTAACGCGGTGCCCACGTAATCACGGCGCTCTCTCACATACGTGCGAATCTTCTCCGGTTCATTCAGAAAAACATTCATGGGCCACTTCATATAAGGGTCGTTCCCTACATCTTCCCGGATTCCATCGTGTAATCGATATACTAGCGGCATGATTCTTTTCTCCGTAAAGGTACCCTCCAGATGTTGTTTCATCAGCTTCTTGTACTGCTCACGGAACGTGCGGAATGCGAGCAATCGCCCCGTAAGTTTATTGTACCCCTGAATGCGAACCAGATTCGGATTGACCTTGGCGCCGTAACAATTTCTCCCCCAAGTCCCTTCGTAATCCCAAGGTAGGATACCGTATTTTCCACTTTTCACTTTTTCGTACCATGTATAGTTCTGATGGAAGCCGTCGAAGTTGCCTGTCAGCACAGCCCCGCTCAACCATCGTAAATAGTTGTCAATATCCACACGCGATTGTAAAAAACGAAACAGATCCATCTTGGACTTCATATTCAATTGTTGAATAAACCTGCGTAGCCTTCGGCGGTCCTCTGTATTGCCGCGGATCAGGCTGTATCCAGATAACTGGCTGTTTTCTGAATGAGTTGATCCGGTTGATAATGCAAAATTGGCATTGTCGTTGACGGCATAGAAAATACTCCGGACAGGCATTCTTCGCTGGCGAAAATAAGAAGATTTCACGCCTTCAATTCTTACATACACCCCTGCGAGTTGATCATTGAGATACAGCACACAGTGGCGCGTAGCAGGTGCCGGAACTCGAATGGACTCAAAGAACTGAAATGAAAGTGCGTTCCGTAACAGTGAAGGGTCATCATATTCCGCATTGAAATGGAACGTACGGCTTGCCGTGCGAATCTCGAATGATTTTTTCTCATAAGCGCGTGTATGCCCACCCCGGTACCGAATTCGAATGGGAAGCTGCTTGCCGTCCATCTGCATCGTGCCGTTCACAAACGTTTCTGACCATATGTTCGATGTTAATCGCTGGTATTCATTCGTCGACACATGGATGTGGTAGACAGGTAGAGTCATTTCCATCCGCCTTTCGGTCACCTGTGAGTTAAGCCCGTAGGCTATTACATCATCCTATGCACAAGCACAGCAGACCGTAAGGGCGAATGCACAGCCCATTTGTGGAACCATCCGCGAAGTCACAATGTAAATTTGCTGAAAACATATCACACCAATCTATAAATTACCATTTTTCTCATAGATTACTGCCAATTTGCTATACAAATGGTTGTCTGCTGGTTCCTGAGATGCTAGGTACACATATGATTAAACTACAGACAGACTCCAATGACGAGTGGCAGGGATTCAACAAACATCAACGAACAACCGTCAGCGGCCTATCTGAACTTATATCTGGGAAGGGGCAAAATACAATGTCTATGAATGGTCAGGGAATGAGAGGTTTGGTTGGAAGGGAAGTCAAGATTAATCGTGGTGGACCCGATTCAATCCAAGGCACATTAATGGATGTACGCTGGGACTACATGGCTGTGAGCTGCAAAGAAGGTATGGTGTATGTGAATGATGCTCATGTCAAAAGTATTACTGACACAGGTCGTTCCGGCGGAGCCAGAGGACCTATGGGGAATCCGATTCCGGCGAACACATTCCTTGGCGTTATGCAGGCACTTCGCTTCCGTCCTGTACAGATCAACCGTGGAGGCCCGGAAAAAGTGGAAGGCATTCTGGCCGATGCCAACCAGAATCAATTAATTCTGACGATGAAAAATCAGGAGATCATCCGTATTCCTTTACAGCATGTGAAGTCCGTTTCTCTGGTTCGCGGAAGCAGCAACAACAATAGCAATAACAACGGTAAAAACACAAGCCAAGGAAACAAAACACAAAATACGCAGTCTGGCGGCAATCGTTCCCAAGGGAATCGCAGTGCAGGCAACCAAGCGTGCGGTAACAAATCACAGGGAAATAAATCGGGCAACAACAAGTCGCGTGGCAATCAGTCTCACGGGAATAAATCGGGTGGTAACAAATCACGGGGAAATCAATCTCGCGGAAATAAGTCCGGAGGCAGACGGTAATTTGTAAACAACAAGAAGCCCAGCTACTACCAGTTTAAAGGGGGGAATGATCATGCTGATCTTTATCGCAATCGTCTTGACAGGTGTGCCTTTGTATTGGATCGTTATGCCAGGAAGGCCCACTTCGACTCATGAACATCTGAAACAGTCTTCACAAGGACTTCTCCCCCTGGGAGGTGAATCACAGTAAATGCCTGATTACCAGTTGTGGTTAACCTTCGGGGTATTTATCATCACTGTCATTTTCCTGATGTGGCGGCCTGGCGGATTAAATGAATCGATCCCCACTTCGCTTGGCGCGCTGCTTCTTATCCTGACCGGTGTAAGCAGTTTGGGGCACATCCTGGGTATTTTCGAAATTGTATCTGGCGCAGCGATTACGATTCTTTCCACCATTGTCATGTCCATTATTCTGGATAGCATCGGCTTCTTTCGCTGGATCGCTGTGAACATGATTGAAAAGGCACGAGGTTCCGGCTTCCGATTGTTCTGGCTGATTCTATTGCTTTGTTTTCTCATGACCATCTTCTTCAACAACGACGGTAGCATTCTGATCACTACCCCCATCATCATTCGAATCTGTTCTATGTTACGTCTCAAAATTCATCAGCAGTTGCCCTACCTCATCTCTGGTGCACTCATCGCTACAGCTTCCAGCGCTCCGATCGGACTCAGTAATCTCGCTAACCTGATCGCCTTGAAAATGGTCGGATTAAACCTGAACACCTATACTCAGATGATGTTTGTACCATCCATGCTCGGAATTATCGCTATGACTTTGCTGTTACTCTATTATTTTCGCAGAAGCATACCCAAAGTTATTCATCAGTTCCCCGTATCCATGCAAAGTTCATCTGGATCAGGCTATCATCCACTGCAGACCACAGAATCCGAATCGGATAACTCCAAAACGAATGTAGACTGGTGGTTGTTCCGTGTTTGTATCGGGATTGTTGTGTTCATCCGGGCAGGATACTTTCTGGCTGAGCAGATCGGTATACACATGGAAATCGTCGCCATTACCGGTGTGGTTCTGATGCTTGCTGTACGGTGGTATCGTACACGATCAGGACTGAAAGATGTCGTCACACAGACGCCATGGCATATTCTTCTCTTTGCCTTCAGCATTTATATTATTGTGGACAGTCTTCACCGAGCCGGGATGACAACATGGATTACCGAATTCACAGGCCCGATTGCCGAAAGAGGCAATGCCAGTCTGATTGCTGTATCCGGGTTATTGCTAACGGTGCTGTCTAATTTATTCAACAACTTGCCCTCGGTCATGATTGGAACATTCGCTGTTACAGACCTTCATTTGAGCGATACTCAACTTCATCTAGCATATCTCGCTAATATACTAGGCAGTGACATCGGAGCATTATTAACACCCATAGGCACGCTTGCCACCCTAATCTGGATGTATATATTACGGACCCACCATATTCGGGTCTCATGGAAACAGTATATGAAAGTAACCTTCATTGTGATACCCATCAGTTTAATTATCAGCCTATTTTCCTTATATATCTGGGTGGCTATGCTGTATTGAGAGGAGGTATACTGTGAAATCTGCAACGACGTGGTTAGGTAAAACGATAGAGTTTGAATTATCCGGCTGCAAGTTGCCTATTCAGGGCGAGGTCATTGATGCAGGAGAAGATATCATCGTTGTCTATGGTAATCATCGCTACATTTATGTGCCGCTTCATCATATTCAAACGATGCATTTTACGAAATCAGAGGCAACTTCTACTAGCATGGACGTACCTTCACCTGATCCCGAAATGGACCATGACAACATCTCTTATCGAAAAGTACTAATGAATGCTCGCGGGAGATTTAGTGAAATTTCCATTGGTGGGCGTACGCTACACGGTTATGTTACCAGCATCATGAACGATTATTTTATCTTCTATTCTCCGTTGCATCATTCGGTCTATGTTTCCATCCATCATCTCAAATATATGATTCCTTCTCCCGCCAATAGCAGGCCATTTGCGATGGAACATCAACATTTCCCCATACAGCCATCATCCATCTCGCTATCTCGCACACTCGATCAACAGCTGCAAAAAATGGCCGGAGAACTCGTCATCCTAAATCTGGGTTACAAACCTGAACAGACAGGACTACTCAAAAGTATCAACGACAAGTTGCTTGAAGTCATTGATGCTGAAGGTTCCACGAGGTTCATGCACACCAGCCATGTTCAAACGCTTCATTTACCTTAATGGTTAAATAGAACGCAAACAGGGATATTCCAAGGTTCGCACGACGACCCGGTATATCCCTGTTTCATTTATTTTTCCGAGCCTTAACTTACTCTGATTTGAAACCATGCCCATTACAGTGCATAGATGGCGATAACCCCGTAAATCTAGTGACTCATTATTCCAAAATTATCCGCTTTCACCTTTACTCGTGTATCTGTATCTTCGCGGTTTAATTGCTTATAAATTGCCTATTTAATTCCTTTAGCTTTCGCCATATGCTCGGCCCGAATCTGATGATCCGTTGAATTTACAGCGTTCAGCATGTTCCAGATCGCCTGAGTGTCCTGTTCTTGATACAAGGTCTCCGGAAGCTCTGTCTCCAGTCGTTCCGTTTTGCGCTGAATGGTCTCCACCAATTCATGATCATAAATAATCATTTCATCGGAATTAACATACCTTACCGCAGGATCAACACTGATCCGGCAACGGTTCGTGAACGTCACCATGGAAACCAGCCGAACACGCTTGTAATCTCCGAGATGTGCCTGAATTGCTTCAACATGAGCGCGGTGTTGCATGAGCGGATTATACATTTTGACCCTGCTGCTGCTCACGGACCAATTTGCCTCGCGGCGGCCCCCGCGAATCTCTCCAGTTGTCAGATTCCGGGTTTCGATGACAAAGATCGCCCGCGGGCCAATCACGACATGATCAATCTGGGAATATCCCGAACGCGACTTCGGATTGGTCACCAGCAGATCGTTCAACACTTTATATTCACTGGGCAAACCAAGCAGTAATTCGGCGGTTGTTGGTTCTTGCGGCGTGCTGATCCAATCGGGTTCGGACTTCTTCTTTTTGCGCCGACCACGGGCCAGACGTGGAGGAATTGCTGTAACTGGCTGCAGAGCCGATGCTGCAACAGAATCGGTAAGCGGGCTCACAAGCTCTGGCTGCGCCTTGAACAGAGACCAAATTTTCTTGAACATGGGCAAGCTCCGTTCTATTTGGAATGGTTAATAAAATATAGCTTATGAATTATGGTTTATGTAGATGTGTAGAACCTTTTACATGAAAACTTCTATACCTTATGTCGGATAAAGTCGAACAAAAATAAAGAGACATTGGCCAAATTCATTGTTTCGTTAAATGTGCACGACAGTATATACCCAAACCTGCGACTTTAGACGCACATTAAATCCATAATAATTCCATATCAAATCCCTATCAAGTTCATTTCGATTTCAAGATATAAAGAAAAAGCAGCATCCCCTTTTCCCTAAGCAAAAGAGTCCGCTGCTGTCTTCCCATGTTCATCTTCTAAGCCTGGAGATAGTACGTATAGAGCACTTGTGTACCTTTCTCATCCAAGCCATTTTTCGATATTTCCTGATAGAGCGATTCCGCCAAAGCCAGTCCCGGTGTGTTCATGCCCATCGCTTGAGCAGATTCCAGTGCAATGCCCATGTCTTTGATAAAATGTTTCACATAGAATCCAGGCTCATAATCGCCTGCGATCATGCGCGGACCCAAGTTGCTGAGGGACCAGCTTCCGGCTGCACCGGTCGCAATACTCTTCAGCACATTCTCCGCGTCCAGCCCCGACATCTTGGCATAGGCGAGTGCTTCGCATACGCCAAGCATGCCAGAGGCGATGGCAATCTGGTTGCACATTTTGGTATGCTGTCCGGCGCCCGGCTTGCCTTGCAGCACAATGTTGGTGCCCATCTGCTCAAAGATCGGACGAACCGCTTCAAAAGCTTGCCCGTCACCACCCACCATAATGGACAGCCTGCCGTCCCTTGCGCCGATGTCGCCGCCAGATACAGGCGCGTCCAGGGCATGCAAACCTTTGGCTTCCGCAGCTTCGGCGATGCGCGCAGCCAGCAGCGGGCTGGAAGTCGTCATGTCAATCAGGGTTGAACCTGATTTGGCATGAGCAACAAGCCCGCCTTCTCCGAGATAAATTTCCTCGACATCCTTGGGATAACCGACCATAGTGATGATCACATCACAAGCAGCAGCCAGTTCTGCGGGCGTTTCATGCCAGACAGCACCTTCCTTCACGAGCGCTTCTGCCTTAGCGGCAGTGCGCGTGTATACATGAAGCGGATAGCCTGCACGCTGAATGTGACCAGCCATGCTTTTTCCCATAACGCCTGTTCCAATAAAGCCTACTTTGATCTCTTCAGGTGATTTAGTTGATTGTGTCATCGCAAGTTTCCTCCCTCGTATCTTGAGTGATCCATAGTGTGACATGAAATGCTACATGGTGAGATTGGGTGCTGCATAGTGAGATCGGGTGCTACAAGTGCTTATCCATACTCTGTTGAAGAAGATGCAGATACTCAGTCACGAATGAGGATAAGGCGATGCCATTGTTACTCCATAGCCCCGGGACCGATTGCATATTTTTTCTAACGATCACCAGGAACGCTATTTGAGCAATATCACACCTTTTTATATTCTAACGATCCCAGGAGACCTTATTTCGGAGAATCGGTTCAACAATGGGTGTTAATCTTGTCTTTTCAGCAAAATAAGGCTTCTCGTGATCGTTAGAATTCCATAACTCCCCATTTCGCTTAAATAAGCTCATCTGAGATCGTTAGAATATTTAAGTGGTGAGCGAGAGCTCACTTCTCATACCTTCTGCTTCATACCTTGACCTATACCTTATATCGTATATGTTATAGCTTTCTTTCCCCTCCGTCCATCTCGGGCTGATTTTTCTGTGAAAAAATCTGAAAAACGAATCATTTTCTCATAGACTGTACAATCTAACGAAAACACATCGAAATGGGAGGGGATGGACATGGATCAGGAAAAAGGACAGATCACCATCTGGTTATCCATCTCCATTATTTTGCTCAGTGCCGGGCTGGTCTGTCACGTCTTGTCTGTCCCCGCCATTCTGGATGTGGCCGGAAGAGATGGCTGGCTCTCTGTTCTCGCTGCAGCGCCATTGTTCATGCTGTTCCTGGGTATGATGTACATCATTATCCGCCGTATTCGCGGACAGCGCTTGACCGATTGGATCACGCGTGAGTTCGGCGTCGTTCCCTCCTGGATCTTTCGCATTACTGCGGTCTTGTTGCTCTTCTCGCTAGGGACACACACCTTATATGAAACCACCAACTGGACGGTATCCACCTATCTCCCTTTTACACCGACCTATGTGCTGGCTGGTGGAGGTGCTCTGGTTGCTGCCTGGTCAGCAGCCAAAGGCATTCGTTCGATTGCAATGACATCCAGTATTCTATTACCTCTGGTCATTCTGCTTGGCTACTTTGTCATGTCGGCCAATATGAAATACAAAGATTACAGTCAGCTCTTCCCCATGATGGAACATGGCTGGACTCCCGTCATCCGAGGAATGATCTACTCTCTAGCGGGACTCATGGAGATCTGGGTGTTGATGCTCTTTCAACATGACATTAAAGGCAAGCTACGCTGGTGGCATGTGTTGTTGCTTGGCCTCTTCATGATCAGCATGGCGCTGGGACCTACACTCGGAGCCATTGTTGAATTCGGGCCAGAAGAAGCGGCTAAACAGCGGAACAGTCCATACGAACAATGGAAACTCGTCAATATCGGCAAACTGTTTCAGCACGTTGATTTTCTCTCGATCTACCAATGGCTCAGTGGTTCATTTGCACGTGTTGCCATCTCCATGTACCTGATTGTTGATCTGCTGGATATCCGCAGACCTAAGAAACGCTACATTACCATCCTCTGTCTCACGCTGATCATGTGCGCTTTGGCTATTCAGTGGTGGCGCATTGATTACGTTGATTATTATGTCGATCACATTCAGTTTCCAGCCATGCTCTCTTACGTGGCAATCATCACCACTCTTTTGACACTGGCCGCTCTTATTCATAAAAAGGACAAGGAGGCTCCTGCTCATGGCTCAAACGCCGCGAACGAAACCAACCCGTCCAGGGACTAAACGGTTCCGTATCGATCAGCATCATCTGGAAACTTTTTTTGCAGGCTCCGATGATGTGATTATCGACAGCCACCGGCTTGGTGACGGACAGATGAAGCTCGTTGTCGCTTATTGCAGCGGCATGGTCGATACACAGATTATCCATGACATCATCTTGCCGGAAATGAAGCGAACCTACGAGATCACACATTTCATACGCAAGTCTGACATTGAAAAAAATATTAACCTACAATGGAACAGCGTTGACCTTGATGATGCGCAGTATGGAACGGAGCTAATATCGCTTCGTGTTTTTGAAGGGCATCTGCTCCTATGCCTTCCCTCTCTGCAGACCATGTGGAGCATCGATATCTCCAATATGGCTACACGGACACCAGAAGAGTCAACGACAGAAGTCTCGATCCGTGGAGCAAGGGATGGTTTTATTGAACCACTTGCAGTCAATGTATCCTTGATTCGTAGCCGGTTGCGTACGGCTGAACTTGCATGCAGTATCGAACTCATCGGATCACGTTCAGCAACCAAAGTGGCTCTGATGTATATGAAAAACATTGCCAACCCAGAGTTGATCAAGGATATAAAACATCGTCTCCATGCCATTCAAACCGAACGTCTTATGACGGCAAATGATCTGGAAGAATTGCTCTCACCTGCCAAGATCACCTTGTTTCCATTGACGCATTACACGGGCAGACCTGATTTTGCATCGGAATGCTTGCTGAATGGTCGCTTCGTTCTGATCGTAGACGGTAATCCCAGTGTGATTATCGGACCTGTAAACCTGTTTTTGCTACTTAAATCACCCGAGGATGCCAGCTTCCCCTTCCTTCCGGTGAACATGGGGCGTTTGCTTCGATTCATTGGTCTATTTGTCACTATATTTTTGCCCGGTTTCTATATCGCGCTGACTTCTTTCCATATGGATCAAATTCCGTTTCCCCTCGTCGCAACGATATCTGTCGGCCGCATGGGGCTTCCTATGGAG
Organism: Paenibacillus polysaccharolyticus; assembly: GCF_023714295.1. Lineage (GTDB taxonomy): Bacteria > Bacillota > Bacilli > Paenibacillales > Paenibacillaceae > Paenibacillus > Paenibacillus polysaccharolyticus_A. The sequence goes on along the minus strand of NZ_JAMAUN010000005.1, from coordinate 152,319 downwards.
TCTGGCATTGAGATGTTTCTCATTATGCTGCTCATGGAGCTGTTCCGGGAAGCCGGCGTCCGTTTGCCTAGCGCCATTGGACAGACGTTAACCGTCGTCGGTGGTCTAATTATCGGAGATGCAGCCATTCGGGCCGGTATGGTCTCTCCGCTCATGATTGTCGTCATCGCCGTTACCGTTGTAGCTGGAGCAACCATTGTCAATCAAGTCATGACCAGTTCTATACTCATTTTGCGCTTTCTTTGTTTTATCTTGGGAGCGACACTGGGGATTTACGGGTTCATTCTGTCCATGATCCTTTTTCTAATATATCTGACGGACTTAAAATCGTTTGGAATCCCATATCTTACACCCTTAACACCGCTGAATTTCAAACAAGCTATTGCCTCTCTGTTCAAAGTCCCTACGGGTTTGGGAAAACGTAGACCTGTCTACCTGGAGACACAAAAACCGCGCAAGGATGGCAAAGGTCGATGAGCCGTATACTACCTAGCTGGTTACAACGCTGGTTACTGAGTTTATTGAGTCTGTCGCTATGCATCATGACCACCGGATGTTGGAGCGCATATGAAATCCAGCAAGTAGACTATGCCAAAGCGATTGGTATCGAATACAAGGACGGTATGTATCATATTTACGTGCAGACTCTTGATTTTTCGAGCATAGCCAAAAGTGATAATTCAGGCAAAACAGCCGAAGCCCCTCCCATCTGGGTCGGACACGCTCAAGGAAAAACAATGAGTCTCGCCATTAACGAGTTATGGCGTGCCTCGCAGCTTCACATCGCCTGGGGACATGTCACAGCCATCGTTATGGCTGAAAGTGTGCTAAACACAAGACACATCAAGGATGTATTTGATATGCTTGGACGATTCCCGGAAGCAAGGTATACCACTTGGGTATACGGTACAAGGGAGCCTTTGCTGAACATTCTGAGCACCGCTTCAATCTACAACTTGTCTCCACTGGACAGCATCCTTCACAATCCGTTGCCCAGTTACATGGAAAATTCGCTGTTTGCGCCTGTACTCAGCTTCGAACTGATTGCCAAGCATAATGATCCTGCAACCACGACGTATCTGCCTGTCATTGCCTTAAACAAGGACTTATGGCTGCAAAATAAAAAGGAACATGACTTGTTTCTGATTGAAGGAGCTTATTTTGAAAGGATGGGTGAAAAGTTCAATTTTTTGTCTCGAGACGAATTGTCCGGCTATCATTGGTTGATTAAAGGTATGCGCCGGGCTCCTCTACTGGTTCAAAAAAATGATGTAATCTACGGAGCACTCAGTGTTGGACTGCCCACAATAAAAATAGAGCCGATTATCCGAGGAGAGAAAGTTACCTTTCGAATTGATGCCAAATATCTGACCGCACTGTATGAATACCTCGTTCCCATGACTTATGACGAGATGACCCGCTTGAGTGAAGCCAAACTCAAAGAACAGATAATGCAAACCTATCAGAATGGCTTGAAAAAGGGCGTAGACGTATACGGTCTGCAAGAAAAACTGTATCGTAAAAACCCGAAACTGTGGCACAAGTTATCCGGGGATGGGGAAAACCTCATTCTCACGGAGGATTCCATTGAAACTTTAAATATTCACCTGACGATTCCGTATACCGGTAAATACAAGAGGAAAGTGTAATGGAAGAAACCCTTCTGCTGAGCACCAAACATGTTCAGCAGGAGGGCTTTTAGACATCATTTTTTTCAACGTAGGTATGGATATAAAGGTAGGAAATAACAATCAGGCTCTGCACCTGGACAAGCAACAAACGTTGCCATCAAGACTTCGAGCGTAAACGCTGCACTAGCTCCAGCACCCAGCCGATGATGACTGCGAAGGATACGCCAAACAGTAAAATCGGAAAGTTGTAGTATAGCGTATTCGTATATTGGTTCAGCCATCCAAAACGATATACTGCTGATTCCGGGTCATGTGTATAACCGTTAAGCTGTACGCGCAGGTCTTCAAAGATGTAAATCTCCCAGAAGACAGACAATACACACAATGCTGCGGCAACAACACTGACCACCGCATTGCCCCATCTCCCCCAATACTCGCGTTGGTCATAGAACCACCATTTCGTGACATATGCCGTCCAGAAACATAAGATCAGAAATGTAAGCACGGATGGAAATAAAGCCAGAATACCCAGATTGCCATTCCCAGATACCCCTTTACCCATTTCATGCTTAATGGTCATTCCATCTACGGCAAAAACCATGAGCACATTCCATATCAGGAAGATAAGATACGGCTTGTTAATGCGTTTGATCACTTTCATTCTATCCCCTCCTATCCTGTTTTACTTCCTAATCATGCTGAATAGGGATCTATCCTTAAAAAATCAGGCATGTTTTTGGAAAAAATAGCTCATACTACCTTCAGGAAAATATTGAAGGAGTGACAACATGAGTTTAAAACGCATCGTTGCTATTGGAGCGATACTGGCATGTACCTCTCTAGTTTGGGGATGCGGCAATGGCAACAACAGTAACAACATGCCTACTGCCGAGCAAACGAACCCGAGCGGACAACAAGCCCGAAGCTGGGGAGATCCCAAACGGTTAGAAGCTTCTCACCTAGAAGCTCTGGAAAGAATGGAGAAAGATCATATCCATCGCATGGTTTCTCTAAGCGTCAACACGGATGGAGATCAGGTCATGACAACGCTGGAGCGTTCAGGTCAAAAACTTGAAGAGATGAGACCACTCGCCGAGATGCTCCAATATGAAGGTCACCCTGCTTTATTGCAGCGGATTCAGGAAATGTCAGGAAATATTGAGGGCTCCAAGAATGCAGTCACCCAGATGAAAAACAATCCTCCGTCCGGAAAAATTAAAATCCAGTCTGCGAAAACAGATGCCCTGCAACACATCAACAGTTTTCGTGACTACCATGAATATGTGCAAGATCAGGTCAAGGTGATGAATAAGTAACAGCCCACCTCGTTCTCTCAGGCCAGCCACATTTATATTATAAATATAAATAGTTAGACTCGGAGCTTCTTGCTTCCCGATTCTAACTATTTCCTCGTTATTCGCCGTATTCAAGGTTAGTGAGACATTCGTCTTGCTCTGCGATCTTCCCGATCTGCTTCCTCCATCTTACGAATATATCGTTTGAGTTCCTCTTTATGGGCTTCAAGTTCGGCAAGTTTAGTGGAGGCTCCTTCTACAAAAGACTGCATTTTGGAGGTTAGTTCAGTTGCCGATGCACCTACCCAATCCTGCTCTAATCTTCCATGGATCGTTCGCATTTTCTGCTCCTGCTGCATAAGCCGTTGTTGTAACTGCTCACATTGCTGAACTGCTCTTCTTAAGTCTGATAAGGATACGGAAATTCTGCCCATGTCCTTCCTCCTGTTAGTCTGAATAAGATGCCTTGTTCTTTACTGCTGGTCTGCAATGACAAAATCTTCTCGCTTACGCTCAATGTAATCTGCAATCTCACTAATCGATTCCTGGTACCAACGATTGATCCGTTGCAGGGTAGCTGTCGCGTTATACGCAATTGGGGTAAAAGACTGACTTTCGCTTGTGGAAATATGCGTCTGAAACATCTGAATCGATGCTTGCGCATCACTGGAAAATCCAGTTAGACTCATTCTCATTTCACGAGCAGACTGAGCTAACTCTTCCGGTGTTAATTGTATCTTTCCTCCGCCTAGTCCCCCTTGGTTGCCAGCAATAGCAGATATCAAAGTGCCGACAGCTCCTGAGGTAATCTTAGAGAAGGCCGAAAGAGCCTCTTGGTGCGCAGTCCACCTAGGTGAGATGTCGAAGGTAGCCCCTGTTTTCCGATCAATTAATGGACCGATCAAGTTCCCTTTCTCATCAAAACGATATTGTTTCATGGAGTGATACCCTTTCCCCTCATCCTTGGAAAAGGAATCCATGAGTCTGACAATGTTGCCCATTTGCAATTTATCCAGATCAAAACCGAGTTTTAAATCATGCACCAGCATCGGTGATCCAGCCCCCAGAGGTTGAAACGGGAGTTTCAGCTGTAACTGAAATTTCCAATCCTGGTACATCGCATTGGCCGACTCGAAATCTTGCCCTTTATATACGGTAACACCGACATGTCTGTCATATTCGACTAATCCGCCCGCACCTACAGAGTCATTGGGATGAACAACATTAAGTATTTTGTTATCGAAGTATCCTTCGTTAACCTTGGCAATGCTGGCATCATCCAGCAGATTCATCACACTTGGGGCACTGTAGGTCATCCCGGATACATCATTCCGAGCGGCAACATATTGAGCCAAGCCACCACCAAGAGAATGACCTGTCACCGTAATATCGGAGTCAGGATATGCCTTCTGTACCACCTCATATAGTTCCTCAGCTTGGTGAAACTGATTGTTTTCCCATTGTTCATTATCCACTATAGCTTTAAATGGACTATTCTTAAAAATGTTATAACGTTCCGGGTCGTTCACTGCATCTTCAAGTCTTCTGGTTCTACCGCCTAGAACGTCGAAGACATCTGTTTCCCAATCCGCTGCCTTATCTGTAAGCTTGCCTGCCGGTTCTGTTCCACGATAACCTATAATTACTTGATTCGTTTTTGGATTCTCAAGTACAACTGCATCAAACCCGGAATACTTTCTATGCAATTCTGCACCATCAGGTTCAACTGTAGTCCAATCTTTATATTCATCCTTATCCAAAACATTACTTCTTCCAGCAGGGACATTCGTATAAGCAAGTTCTGATATTTTCATATATAATTCGTCCGGCTTGTAAGAATTCAATCAAATCATCCTTTTCTCAATTTAGAAGAAGTTGTATAATGCACAATATCTAACGACAATATTAGGAATATGAGGTGAAATATTGAAAAAGTCATTTTTTCTTTTTCTAATACTAGGCACGGTTGCACTTACTTTATTAGGTTGTATGTCCGGCGAAAAAAAGGAGATTATCCAAAAGGCCGAGGAAGTAAGCTTGGTTTATTTCAAAGAAACTTACGACATTGACGTTGTGTTTACAGATCATAAGTTCATCCCCGCGGATCTATCTCATACGGTTTCACTGACAGGGTATGTACAAGGACACAAAGATCAGGAAATTTTTGCAATGGTTGATTATGATACGTATACGGTAAAAACCGGTTCAGTACCTGATGCGATCAAATCCTCTAAATAGAATATAATGTCACCAGCTTGACCCTGCGTAAGAGCCTGATACTACATCAGGCTCTTTTTGGTGTACACGTATAGGATTGAAGCTATCCTGCATTTTCCAAAGAAGTAGAATCATTATAGATCATCTAATACATATCGTGTATAACAACGCCTATAAATGAGTAAATGGTCATTATCAACATCCTAATCTAAACCTACTTTATTTGATTTATTCATAGGACGTTGTTACCAGAACACTAATATCCATTGCATCTTTACACGTGCTATATGAATCGTTCTTCAACCACGCATCACGCTTCACTCCACCCAAAGGGATGCCCAGATAAATAAGCAGAAAAATACAACAGGAGCCATTGCTCCAGCGGCAATCCAGATCCATAACTTAACTGGTTTAGCTTCCCTCCAGTACTCCTTGATCCCATCCAAACGTCGATTGCGCCAGTTGGCGGACTTTAACTGACGAATCAGTCGCTCCATCACTTGCTCCCGTTCTTTCCCTTGTGGCACGTCTTCCAGTGCACAACGAAGTTCCTCGTATAAACGCGTCTCTTCCTGGCTCATGTTGCCGTTCGGTTTATTCATAAACTCACCTCCTCGATTCAATGCTTTCAACTACATTAAATAACACTGTAAAAGACGGCCAAGTTTGCTGTTTTACTAAATATTCTATCACATGATACGCAATCGGTTTACAAATTCAGGATTGAAATCCAGTTTACATTATCATACATTTATATTATTCCAATTCAACAGTCAACCTGGCTAGTATGAAAAAAGACCAACATTTCATCTACGAAACGGAGGAACGAATGAAAATCGAATCAAAATCTACGAAACATAACTACTCCAAGCTGTTCGGTGCCTTTTCCCTTACTTTTCTAGGGGATGGATTAACTCTTGCCGCTGTCCCTTGGCTCGTCTCCACGCTAACGACGGATACGTTATACGCATCCATTACGATGACAGCCTTGCGTCTGCCCTGGCTTATTTTTAGCTTGCCAGTTGGCGTGCTCATCGACCGATATTCACGCAAACATATGCTGGTCGGAGCCAGCTTTACCCGTATGATGTTTCTATTCATGCTAACGATCTGTATCTGGGGAGGGTGGATCAGTATACCGCTGCTTGCCTTGTTTATGTTTGGGATTGGTCTAAGCCGCGTTGTCTTCGACAGCACCGTGCAGACGATTATTCCTCAGATTGTGGATGAGAAAAAGCTGGAAAAAGCCAACGGCCAATTTACGGCTGGTCAGCTGATTACCAGTGATATTCTGGGCGTTGCGTTAGGCGGATTTATTATTACGATGCATATCGTCTATCCTTTTGCCATCGACACCGTAACGGCTCTCATCTCACTGCTACTCATTATGGGTCTGCGAGGTAGCTTCAAGCCTGCGACGAAATCCAAAGAATCGCAAGCCCAAGAGGCGTCAGCGGGAGCTGCGAAACAAACGACTCCAGATGAATCAGAGCAGAAAACCCGTCCGATGAAAAATTGGAGACGTGAGATGTGGTCCGGTATCCAGTACGTGGTTCAAGATCGGTTTCTTCGCGGCCTAGCCATCTTGTCGGTTACGATTACGTTAATGTTCTCTATGATTCTGGTGACTCAAATTTTCTTTGTACGTGAAGTATTACAACTGGAAGCGTATGCATTTGGCATCCTTATATCGATTGCAACCATCGGTAGTATTCTGGGTAGTCAGGCTGTAGCTTATATGCGAAAACGCTGGAGTTCCAAGCAATTAATTCTTTTGTCCATCCTGTCGATGGGTCTGCTCTATGGGGCTGTTGGTCTGACGTCCAATGCCTATGTGGTGGGTGGTCTGTATTTCTGTGCAGCCTTCTTCATTGTTGTCTATAACGTGGTTCGTTCTTCGATCCTGCAACGCTCCGTCCCGAATGAACTGCTCGGGCGTGTAGGCAGTGTGTTCCGTTTCCTGTCGTTTGGCATCAGCGCTATTGGAACCTTGCTGGGCGGATTGCTCGTTCGCGTGAGCGAAACCTTTTTCGACCGTCTGTTCTCGCTGCAATTGCCTTACCTGTTACTAAGTGGCGTTTACATTCTCGCTTGCTTCCTGTTTGCATCCAAAATGCGTAATGTAGCTGAGAATTGAGTACAGCATTCGTCAATATAAAGATATCGTCAATTCGATTCCTGCAAAAGCAGTGACTATCTCAAAATTTCTGCATGAGGCTATTGGTGAATCTCAGTCTATAATAAAAAGCGGACTCGGAAGGAATATCCTACCCGAATCCGCTTTTATTTTATTCTGTCTTCTTATAGCTATAACCCGCCTGATTAATTCAGTTCTGCATTCAAGCAGATCGAACCATGCTGACGCACGTTAACGACAATAACTGGTGTATCCAGCATACCGTGCATCCAGTTCATATACTCTTCTGCCTTCTCGTTTGGCACAATCGCCAGAATAACACCTGCGAATCCACCACCATGCACACGACATGCGCCATCGCCAAGGTTGCTCAGGTAGTTCTCGGTCAAGGCAAGTGCCACGGAAATCTCTTGTTCACGGGAAGCCCCGCCTTGATACACGTTCTGCAACCATTTCCATGAAGAGTTACCCGATGCAGTGATCAGTGACAAGAAGTCAGCAAAACGTCCTTCGCGCAAAGCGGATACCTGTCCATCCACACGTTTGTTCTCAGCCAGGAAGTGCAATGCACGTAACACCGCACGGTCTCCGGCTGCTTCACGAATTGCAGGCAATTTGGCATAAATATCTTCTTCTGAAATCTCACGAACATACTCAGCGCCAAGTGCTTTCGCAACGGCTTTCATCTCGTTAGGCACTGAAGCATAATCTTCTGTCAGGTCGGCATGGTTGCCACCTGTATTCACGATGACCAGGGAATATCCGTTCTCTTGGAAATTCCATTCCACAGGCTCAATCACAGGTTCAGCCGGATTTGCAAAATCAATCGAGATCAGACCGCCATATGCACAAGCCATCTGATCCAGCAGGCCGGACGGTTTGTTCCAGTAATGATTTTCCGCATATTGTCCGATTTTCGCCAGCGTCACGACATCCAGCTTGCCATCGTTATAGAAATGGTTCAGGATCGTGCAGATCAACATTTCGAAGGATGCTGAAGAACTGACACCCGAAGCCGCAAATACGTTACTGGAGATATCCGCTTTGAATCCACCAATGTTGAATCCAAGCTCTACAAAGCCAGCTGCCATACCACGAATCAATCCGGTAGTACCGTCATCTTCCGCATTAGGTTTCAAGTCAGCAAGGTTGATGACATACTTTTTGTCGTATCCCTCGGAGTAAAACGTAATGACGTTGTCGCCTGTCGGCACAGCCACGGCAATCGTGTCCAGCGTAATGCTTCCCGCGAGCACTTTACCATGGTTATGATCCGTATGATTACCGCCGATCTCACTGCGGCCCGGGGAACTGAATAGATGCATGTGCTCCTGCTCACCGAAATGCTCGCGGAACGAAGCGTCCAGCTTCTCGTAACGGGCACCCTGCTCCTCTACATGCTGTGGTCCGTACATTTGCGCAAGCAAAGCCTGTCCCTTTTGTGATTGAATGAGTTCTGTTACCTGTGTGGTCATCTCTATTCCTCCCATTTCATATGCAAGCGGCATGTAACCGCTATCCCTTATGTCGTCTAAAATCCTTCATCGGATTAGCCATCCCCATTATCTCAGCTTCTGAGCCGAAAAGGTAGGGCAGAATTGAAATTTTGGAAGCGTTTTTTGAAACATGTGTCCATTTGTAAAAATGCGTAATCCCCAACTTGAACGAGATTATGGAATATGAATCTTGATGGTGTATTTTCTTCCATATTTTCGTTGAAAAGGGGCGGTAATATACGTACTGACTACAGGAATTTATTTGAGTAATATACATACTGATGTGCTTTAGTCTTTTTGGTTGCATATCTGGTCTGATCTTATTTTGTTTTGTTGATTTGTTCGCCCGCCTGAAAAAAGAAAAAACCTTTAAGACTTATGCTCCGTTGTGGGGGCATGGCTTCAAAGGTAAGGTTCGGATGGATCGGACTTCCTTCCATGAACAGTCTGCAAACATCGACCCATATCGTATCTAACTCAAACATCGTTGTGGACATGAAGCTATTGGATGCTCGACATTTGCGCTGAGATGGACACGTTCCCCTCTTTTACAATAACCTCGTTGAAAAAAGGTTCAAAGAATGAAGCAGGCACATAGGTTATGCCTTTTCTGGATTGAACGGGCACAGGCAATTCTACATCCTGAGTCAGATTGATGACTTTCAGTTTACCCGTAAACTTAGCTAGCGTGTTACCTTCCTTCACGATAACGGATTGAATGCTGTCTTCTACACGAATGGCCTTCTCTGCTGGCAACCAGCTAACCTTGTATCCCAAAGACTCTGCCGTAGCGCGCAAAGGCACCAAAACCGTCCCCTTTTGCTCGAAAGGCATCAGTTCCGTTTTACTCGTCTGTATCTCTTTGCCGTTCACGGTTAAGGTGTAGGCTGTTGTGGATGCCGCTGCACTAGCTTTGGTAGCTGAAGCATACAGCGCACCGGCTACGGTGACAACGCATAGTGCGGTAGCAAACAGTATCCATTTTTTCATAGCAATGTCATCCCTTCTGTTTCAGTTTCTATTGTCAACTTCTCTATTGTGGTAAACGTGATCGCAACGGGTTTAGTTTCATAGAAAAAATATTGTTTTGCTGATTTATGTATTCACTCTATAAACAAATAATTATAGTAGAATGATTACTATAGGAATTTCCTAGATTAACTTGTATTATTCCCCACCAAAAGATTTGAGCAATTATTTCGAATTCCAAATGTAATACTGTAATACTGAAATTATCAAATAACTCTATGAATTGATCATTGAAAAAACGTAGTCTATCTAACGCCTTGTAACAATAAAGGTATGTGTCTGCGTTTACCTGTGTTTATCAAATCTACTGGAAGGTGATCTCATTGAAGCATGTCCTTTTTATGCTATTTTTACTTTTTAGTACTCAGCTAGTTTCCTGCACAACCATAGATCAACATTCTGTTGTAGATTACACTCAAATAGATATCCAAGAGCCGCATCAACCTTATAGCGATTCACCATACAAAGATAAGATGGTCACTGCTGCCATCAACTATCTGGAGAAATTTTTAATTGATATGAAAAGTGGCGAACAAGCAAAGGATTGGGATCATGTGCAAGGATATTTGGTGAATTTCCAGGAGTATGACGAAACAGCGAATGCCTGGTTCATTAAAAGTAATGGCGAAGCCGTTTACGTACCATTTGCGTTTATTGAGAACAATGGAACGATAACTGTGGATGGCATCACAGGATATAGTGTGAAGAATATGATGGACAAGGCTACAGATGATCCGGATCGAATAATGTTCGAACGCCAGATTAATGATGCGGTTAAACAGCTATCCAGTTCATCAATTAAATGGGCGAGCATATCTTCTTGATTCTAAAATTGCTCTTCACTAAGCATCCAGAACAGCCAGGATACTGGACTACTCATCAGATTCAAGATCCATATTGCAAGAAAAGCTTATCCGCTTCAATAAGATGAAGTAATGATAAGCTTTTCTTTGTTTATTTTAGCTTTACCGCCTATTTCACAAGGGATGCAGAACCAGATGTAGGATTATTCGCTTTCTGCCGTTGAACCTCATCAAGATATTTGGTGAATCGGGATTCTCCAGAGTAGCTTAGAAATAACCATTCCAACGCTCGTGTCATTCCGATATAGAAACGAGACACTTCACGTTCATCGACTTCATCTTCTTTCCCCGCTTTGCGAGGCATTGTCTCAATCGAGATGATAAACACGGCTCTGAAATCCAGTCCCTTTGCACTGTCAATCGTTAATACTTTGATACTGTCCTCTTCGCGATTAAAATTCTTCTTGGACTGATCATCCCGCGTTACCCAATTATACGTCAGACTGTTATCGTCCAGAGTTTTTCCCAATTCTTCAATAATATTTACTTGATTGGATTCCTGTACCCTGTACAAAATGGCAATATCCTTCAGAGCAAATGATTTTTCACGACGTAAATAGTCTATGGATTTTGAAACAAACTCCATTTCAAGTTTTGTACTCTTACTTCGATAGATCAGAGGTTCAGGACCTCTGCGTTTCGTGAACTGAGGAGGAATAATCTCAATCGCATCAGCCCCGTTACTAATAACTTTCTGCTGTAACTTGGACTGATCTTTATAGAAATCCCAGGCAAACTGCACAATCTGTGCCGTATTCCGGTAATTAATCGTTAAAATCTTGGAACGACCACGGAAGTCTAATCCGGTATCCTGTGCCAGGCTGTTTTTACGTTTGAAGATGGTTTGTGCCCGGTCCTCTACGAGTAACAGCGACTGCGTCTCATCATTGAGGCATAAGCTCACCAGCCTCAGCCAATCTGCATCAAAGTCCTGTCCCTCATCAATCAGAATGGCATCATACTTCGGTAATTCTTGTTGCCCCTGTTCCACCTTTTCCAACAAATCGGGCAGTTTCCTGTCTATGATTCGAAACTGCTGTCCAAGCCACGAGTGGAACGTTTTCACCTGAATATTAGATTGGAGCTCGGAAGACGTAGTCTGCGCAGCAAAATCAAATAAATCCTCAGGCTCCGCCAACTTCTGTACAATGGCCTGTTTTAGATACTGTGACAAGGTTGAACCATAGCAAAGTACAAGGATATTCCAGTCTGGATGCTCCTTAGCGAGCATGCTTGCACGACTGACAAGAACGAGCGTTTTACCACTACCGGCAACACCGCGAATCAAACGATGCTTATCCCCAACCTGCTTCGACATCTTCTCCTGATGTAGGTCCATCGTCTTAATATTATGCAAGGATAATAGGAGCTGATCCTGATGAGGCACAACTTCTTTGCGCTCCGCACTGATTCGCACTTCAGGAAACAGATGGTAGCGGATCGCCTGTATATCTTCATGTGTCAAGCTATAACGATTCCGAGTAGGAACCGTGAACATATGTAGTAATTTCTCAATCAATATCTCTGCCGAGAAATCTTCATCATCTGGGTCCATTTCTTCTCTAGTCAGTACAAATAAGGGATCGATTACACTGTATAGGTCCATGTGTAGAAAATCTTGCTGCTTCAAACGACTGAATACCACACCGTAGCCGTAATTGAATTTTAAATATCCTGGTGTTCCCTCTTTGATCAGATTCTTATCCTTCTTCAACTGGTCTGTAATCAAAAAAGCATAATCCCTCGCTTGCTTCAAAGGGCTTCGGGCAGTGACCAACTCACCTGCTGTATTACGAAGCGTCCATTCATCCCGATTCACTTGATACAACGTGCCTTTGGTATAATCCTTCACTTCCAGTACCAGCAATCCTAAATCAGGTCCGATAATGACAAAATCCGGTCTTCTCCCGCGAATTTCAGGTTCATAATAAATGATATATTCTTCAGGCAGAAGTTTCTTTAACGTCTCAAATAATAGTCGTTCTCCTGCTGTCGCCTTCTTCGGAATTACTTCTGGTACTGTATTCGCCATGCCAATCGCTCCTAATTCTAATGATCTAAACTTGCTATAATTTCATTATCCACTAGTCCACCACAATTTTCCACATTTAAAATTCGCAGTTGTGCAAAGGTACAGATTAAATTCATTCTTTTTTCCTGAATCTTTTGTAGTAATGTATCTCATAATCGCATATTAGGTTTCTTAATAACTATATTTATGTTAAGGTTTACCAATCCATCCATCAGATCACAGCCTTAGACAGATAGAAGCACTATGAAAAAAAGAGGTGACACTACATGCAAACCAAAAATGAAAGGCTCCTCTCACTCTTTTTACTTATATACATGGTTCTATTACTTATCAGTTACAGCATGTATGTTATTTGGGAGAATACACGGTTAAGCCATGCTCAACAGTGGCTTTCTGAGACGAACATTACACAAAACGGTGTTGACTCCATTAGCCAGCTTGGAAGATGGACAACGCTCTCAGAATCGATGTTCCTCGTAATATTTGTGATCGCAATGATTGTTGTAATGTATCGGTATCAGAAGAAACCTGTCAGCCAATTTTTCATTGGGAATCTAGCACTGTTTGTTGGGTTTGCAATAGTCAGTTACGTCATTTCGCTTATGAGTTCCCTGCCTATTGGCAATTTAATTCAACCCGTAATCATACCTACGTTTATACTCATTGCTGTTTATATTTATCGATTATGGAAAACAAGATATGAAAAATAGAAACCAGACTACATACTCTAAAAGGGTGTGTAGTCTGGTTTTCGTTTAAATGCTCTATACTAGTTCTATTGGAGATATTAATCCCATCTGAAGATAAAGCTATATTAAGATTTAGAATTGAAGAGAGTTTATCCCCGCTCAAAATACGCATGCAACCGATACAGACATATTTCCCGTGTCCAGCGATATAACACTGCTCTTTCCTCTGAGTTATGCACCTCTATATTCAACGAGAATACGCCATCTTCGAACCACGTCATACTTCCCTTTGCCCTGCTCCACTTAGACATGGGCATGTCGATAATCAGATTCTTGATCTCACTTTCCGTTTTCTCATTCCATTCCGTGAGCGCGACCTTACCTTTATCCGAAAAGTCCTTTCGTTTCCGATACTCCTTTTCCGTCAGGTACGTATGGAAAAATTCAGCCATCTCACTCGGTGTGATCGGTTCCATCCAGTGTATCTCGCCTCTCTCCAACATATAGAGCAGCACGACCATCTTATAGCTTTTGTTCATGATCGTCTTCTCTACATCTCGCAGCCATGCCTCATGCCGAACATAGATTTCTCCCTCAGCCGGGGATAATAATTCCGCCCAGTAAAGGAAACCGACATATGAGCCAAATTCGCTCCGGTATCCGATGCTTTTAGACTGCCCCATAAGATGAAGCTCCAGATAAGTCGGGATGCGACCAAGCTCACGTTTGACAGCCAGAAAATCCTGATGCAATTTCTCGCGGCGTGGCATCCGCTTGCGGCTTAGTTCCTGAAGCAGATTCACTACCCGGGTCTCCAAATGAATGCCGCAGTTATCCGGAACCTCCGGTATAGCTACGTCCAGCGCTTTTCCACCGCGTTCCTCTTCTCCCCGTACATCAAACAGGCTAAGCTTCACATCCGCATTGCGATAATTCCCGATCAGGTCGATGACAACACAGTGTGACTTTCCTTCGGCTAACCTCAACCCGCGACCTACCTGCTGGGTGAATACGGTAAGTGACTCGGTTGGACGAACGAAGAGTAGCGTATCTACGCTTGGAATATCCGTTCCTTCATTAAATAGATCTACGGTCAGCACAACTTCGAGTTCTCCCGCACCCAGTCGCCGGATGGCTTCCTCGCGCGACATTTCCGATGTACGGGAATGCAGACTAAGCACCTCTACCCCCTGACTGCGGAAATACGCAGCCAAGTAGTCCGCTTGACGAATGGATGAGCAGAAACCGATGGTTCTCGTCTGCTTGTGCCGCATCCAGGCCGCATAGATCGTTTCCACATGCTCCTCTTGCAGCTGAACGGACATAAGCTGTTCCTCATCATACTTGGTGCCGATCCAGCGAATCTGCGAATAATCCGTATCGTCGAATACACCGTAATACTGAAATGGCGCAAGCCATCCACGCCGAATCGCTTCGATAAAATGCATCTGGTACGCGACATTCCCGTCACACAGCGCATATACATCCTTACCATCCAGTCGATCCGGGGTTGCCGTAATGCCGAGTAGAAACTGTGGACGGAAATATTCAATGACCTTCATATACGTCTTCGCCGCCGCATGATGGAACTCATCCACCACGATCAGATCAAAGGCATCAGCCGCAAACACATCCCGATGCCGTTGCAAACTCAGCGTATAGATCGAAGCATACACACAGTCTGCCTCTCCGTCCTTATGCTTGCCGTTAAATATCCCATGACTGCGTTCCGGCATGATCTGCTGGAACGATTTTTTCGCCTGATTCAAAATCTCTTCCCGGTGCGCTATGAACAAAACCCGATTAAACCTTTGGGCGAAAAAACCCGCCAGATAAGTTTTACCAAGTCCTGTAGCCATCACCACCATGGCTCTTTCATACTGCTCCTCCATCGTGGCGTTCAATGCTTCGAGCGCATCTAACTGAGCAAATCGCGGCTGAATAGGCAAAAGAGAAAAGACAGCAGACTCTTGTTCGGTCTCCTCCTCTGGCAGCCTTGTACCAAACTCCGCTTCCTCCATCTCCATGATCCGCTGGATCATCTCCGGGTTCTTCTGGTGATACTGCCGATACTCTTCTTCATACAACGCGATGGAATCCGGGTTCACTGGCAAAGTTGTCTCGTGATAGAAACTCTGCATGAACTTCTCCAAAGCCGACTGGAACGTATACGGCTCCGCCTCGGCATTCATTGCCAAGTTCCATTCATAACCCGTCTTGAGCGCCGTGAATGAAAAGTTGGATGAGCCGACAATCAGCATGCCTTCCCCATGTTCATGATCAAACAGATACGCTTTCGGGTGAAAAGAAGTACCCATGCTTCGCCAAAGTCTTGCTTCGATTCGTGAATCAACTTCACAAAGTGCCCGTAATCCTTCAGGCTGTGTGATGTACAAATAATCTCCCGCGAGCATTCGCACCTCTGCCCCGCGTTCTGCCGCTCGTTTCAAATGCGGAGCAAGCAGCTTGACTCCAGATTGCATAATAAAAGACGTCATAATATAAATCCCGGACGCATGCTGCATCCGGGTAATAAGTTCATCGGCCAGATTGTCGGTAATCAGTTTTACATTAAGCTTCGTCGACATCGATCAGATACACTCTCTCCTGAAATCCTCCGCGAGCCTCGGCTTTATCTGCACGCAGCTTGTCCAGCTGCGCCGCATTAGCTCCATGAACCTCTGCCAGCGCCCGGATCACTTCGAGCATATCTGCCAGTTCTTCCAGTGCTTCCTGATCACTTTCTGCACTCATGTATTCTTCCGACTCTTCACTCAGCTTTGTTCTCAATTCTTGCTTATATTCCTCCGGGTCCAGAATGCGCGTCCGACACTCCTTACCGCTGGATGTGATAATATGCGGAATCTTGTCCCGTACCAATTTGTTGTATGTAGGCATGTGGTATATCATCCTCTCTACTGTGGCAGCTTTCCAGCACCGCGCCAGAATCTCCCTTTTTGCCATTATACCATTTGCCATGAATGGTGAACGGTTGATTTTGTAAAGTGGCGGGAGCAAATAAGAGGTAAAAAAAGCCCATAACTACTCGTTTAGGAGTTGAGATGGGCCTACTTCGAAATTCGTGTTACCTATAAGGAATTCGGGTTCACATAACACCAATCAGAGAGATTAGAAGTTTTCAAAGCTTTATCCAGATCAGACAATGTATACACCCAATCTTCCTCTATCCAAACTATCATCTGTGGGTGTCTCGTAAGAAAATTATACAGAAAGGTCAGCGTGACCTCTTCATTTTGATAAACCTCATCAATAATAAGTGTGTTAAAGTATACCTGCCCATCCTCTCTCCATTCCAGCTCTCTGTATTGATGTAGAGCAGGTTCATCGTACACATCGACTCTGATCGTATTATTTACCTTGCCATGGTCTGACTCTTCTTGGTTTGGACATGAAATACCCAAGGCACAATGTTTCATGTTCTGCTCTGAATCTACATCTTGAATTCCATCAGTTAAATGTAGGTTTGATTCCAGACAAACTTGTCGTATATCTCTCACCAAACGATCTATGGATATATTACTGTTCTCTTCTACCAATACAAAAGCCGATGCCATTACTTCAGTACCTCCCTTAATTCATCCAACGAGTTAACTACTTTTACGCCCTTACTTTTTGCATAATCGATTTTCCCAGATGCAATTGGACCCGTATTTTCCAGCGGTGCGTCAATATATAAAACAACTTCCTTCTTATTATGATTAAAAAACTCTTTATGATTTATATCCACGAGTCTATCGATTTGGTCTATTTTCACTGCTCCCGCTGATTTTTTCACTTCAATAATTTGCGAGTTTGTAACAACATCCAGATCCGTAACTCTTAATTTATTGTCCACATTTTTAACTTCCACTCCAAATCCAGTTACCCCAACATGACTTTCTACAAATTCACCGACTTTCCCCTCAACAACTTTACCTGTATCACGGCTATTTTTTGCAGCATCTATAGCATGAGGTATATTTTTAGGATTTTGCTCGATCCATACAATTCTGTTGCCAGCATGGTTAGTATATTGTACTTCTAATCCTTTGTTCGTTTTGCTGAGTATCGGATTATCATGCAATGTTTTGTTGGGAACGTGACCGGGCTTCGCTGCTATATCTTTTGATAGCTTTAACCCACTTTTCGGAACCTTGTACCCCCTATTATACATTCCCGCAAAAGCCATCAACATATTACTGGCTTGCAGACTGGTTATTAGCAGTCTAGCCCTATTCTCAGAAACGGGTTCTCCTGAGAATGGGTATACCCCGTTCTTCAATTCATCGACCTGATACTGCATGATATCCTCACCCTCAGGCCCAACATCAGGTGCAGATTTCATGTCCAGTGACCCGGTATCTCTTTCATACGCACGAAGTGTTTCTGGTATTACATTACCGTCTTTATCCGTTGGCATCATTTTACGGAATTGCGTATTATATACCATCGTGTACTCTGGTGTGTCCGGATTATGGTTCGAATCAGACACCAATTTCTGCAATGCGATCGAACCAGCAACTGCCCCCACGCTAACCTGTTCCTGATCCGCTTGTTGGAATCTCACAGCAATAGCCTTGAGATCTTGAGAGGACTTCACCATACTCTCCAGTGCACGATCCAGTACAGGACGAGATTGCTGAAAATCATAGAAAAACCGTTCCTGTGTGGCACCCTCCCACTGTGACTCGATGTAACCGATCCGTGCGCTCAGGTCACTTCGTATTGATTCCAGCTGCCGTCTTCCCTGCTCGATCTGTTTGGATACATGTAGTAGTTGCTCTGGTGTTACTTTAATTGTACTCATAGATTTCTCTCCGAAGTAAATAAGATTTTACTATGTTAGCAGAAGTACGTGATATATACATCCGTCCAATATCCTGATTTTTCCTTATTATAAAAAACTTTCGCTAAGTACCTGTACTCTTGAAGTCCTATTTTTAATAAAGCTGACCACTACATTCAATTAATAGTTTATTTCAATTCTATATCATTTATCAGTCGGTTCTCTAACTCCTCTAGTATTTCTTCTGTTCGTTGAAGCAGCTTCTTGATGTTGTTTGGTTTTAGCGTCCGATCCTGGTTAAACTCTTCTATGGAAGACATATGTTGAATCGTACCGATAAACAAAGCGATATCCAGTCCGGGCACAGTATCCGTATGCACTATATTCAAAATCTCATTCATGGTAAGCTCCTTCGATGGATGTACTACATGATACTTTTGGATATATAACGCCTTGACCATAGAAGCTAGCGCACAATCGCAGAGGATCAGACAAGCCTGGAACTGATTGTGACTATGCATGATGTTGGCAAGTTTGATGTGATATTTTGTATGCTGGTGATAGTCCATTATGGTATTACGCACTATATAGTCATCTGGACTACGTCTGGACACAGATTCTATAGAGTCATAAGATCCTTGAAAACGTGGAGTAGAATCTTCTTGGTGATTACAATGTGCTTCGGTAATGGACCAATTTCTTGCCATTGTCATCCCTCCAATGAGTTAATACCAATATTATACAACAAAATGATACTCATAGTAATCAAATTTATATTTTGTATTCTTCGTTTGGTGTTTACCTTTAGGAAACTTGACTACACTTTTGAACATAGAGAGGTGAATACCATGAATGAGGATAGAGAAGTTTTAAAATTGGTCGGAGCCAGAATTCGTGCACTACGCAAAGAAAGAGGGTATTCACAAGAATCCCTCGGAGAAAAAGGCGGATTTCATTTTTCATACATAGGTCAGATTGAACGTGGTGAAAAGAACGTTTCTTTGGTGAACTTAGCAAAGATAGCTGAGTCCCTTGAAGTGAACTTAATTCAATTATTTGCGTATGTGGAGGAAGAATTTGAAGTAACCGAAGATGAGAAACAAATCAAGGAAATTGTACAACTGTTAAGAGACTCTAATTCAGAACATATACGCACAGCTAAAAATGTTGTAAAAGGAATACTAATGTAAATAAACCCTACCATCTTATCAGAATGATAGGGTTTATTCATTACGTGCAATCAATAATTCATTGTATTTTAGTTCTACTTTGTAAGTAACTCATCAATTCTTTATCCCGGCAGTAAACATAACAACCTTTCATCCCCCGAGACATCAAAATTTTATAAATGTTTTTCACCAGCTTAGTTAACTCCTCGTTTTTAAACTTAAGCCCTTTTTCCCCATTCTATCCTTGTACTCATCATATTCTGAATAAAGCTTCATTTTTTCTGAATCAAACTTTAGATCATTTCCTATAATTACGCCCACATAATCAAATTCAAGACCCTGAGACGTATGAACACATCCAATTTGATCTATACCACTCTCATCTATAGCCCAAGTGCTTGATATGGAACGAGCATTCCAAGGCATAGCAAATTGATGTTCTTCAATGTTCACATCAGGAATTTCTCCATTGCGATTACCGTCCTTATCAGCAGTCCAATTCCAAGCAAATCCCGCTAGCATTCTTGCTTTATACCCCTGATCGTTTTTACTTTTGATAAGATCGTATAATTCATTTGGTGAGTCCATTAATTTATACTCAAAAGAATCTTGATCCCACCCATCGAAATTAGCAGTAGGGCGAATTTGCAATGCATTATCAACCCAATTTAGAAAACCCTCTGCTCCGGAGCAACGAAACTGTGCTGCTAGTGAGTATTCATGCACTTCCGAATTATAAACTTTTGCTAAACGTTTAATCTCTGCAATGGAACCTATATCTTCAGGTCGAATGCGTTGAAAATCATCTATGAAAAATACATTCACTTTAGAAGCTTTAATAATATCCTCGATCTGATTCTCCCCAAAGTATTGATATGCTCCTTTGCCCTTCAATCGGTGTGCTTCATCCACAACAAGCACGTCATACATGTTAGCTGGTTCTTTGTATAATTGACTCGATCCCGAAAATAACATCTTTGTCCGTGTCTTGTTTTTAGCCTGTCGTTTTGTCAAAGTTTCTACCATAACTGTTCGAAATGATGAATTGGGGGCAATAAATTTAACATTTAACTTGTTTCGGAGTAATCCACCAAGAGCATTCATGGATATTACGGATTTGCCTGTTCCAGGACCACCTTCCACAATAATGGTTCGTTTAACATCTGTTTGCTTGGCGAGACTCATTATAGCTTCATATGCAACCTTCTGCTCATCAAGCAATACAAAATCAGAGTTTCCCTGAAATAATCCATCAATATGATCAATTAGCTTTCTAGAGGGACGAATCTTACCATTTTCAATTAAATAAAGTAAGTTAACACCCTGCCCTTGACCTACGTGCCGTTTTAGGAAATTTTGAAGTTTAGATGTATCATCAGCTAAAAACAAGGGAGCTTCACGTATAATATCTTGATATTGATCATATTGGAGGGGATCAGGATGAACCGTTCTGTAATTATGTAGATATGCACATGAGTATCCATTAATATCCTTGGAATAAACAGCCTCATTCATATCACTTAAATATTGTTTATATGACCAAGCCTGATACGAAGGGTGTGGTGTCTCCCTTGTTCTTCCTCCAATAAATGCCCTCACAATATCTTCACGATCCATAGCCTCGACTGCATCCCACTGTTTTAACTCCACAATCACAAAGTTGTCATTTTTCTGTTCATCCTGACCTGCAATGATAAAATCTATTCGCTTACTTGTAGAAGGAATATTATATTCAATCAATATACCGCAGTCATCTGCAACCTTAGAATTGCGAATAATTTTCTCCATAAACTGCATCGAATTATTCCAAGCTCTTACCTCACCTTTGTTTGGTCTCTTCCCCATACCTTTAATATAGGCTTCCTCAATTTGAAGTGTAATCTGATTATTATCAACTGATTCCCGGAAAGCTAATGCGTTACTGCTGTAGATAATCATGATGCACCCCTGAATTAATTTTCTTTAACTTCTTTTTTCTGTAATCCTAAAGCATTCGACATAAGGGTAGCTATCCCCGCTGCAAATAAGTGTAATTCCAACAATTTGTTTTGTATGTAATGAAGGAATTGAATTATTTTCATATAAGAGTTACTCATAATTGAATTTTGCATATTAAAATAAAATTCAGTTGTAGGCATAGGAACAGCAAAATGTAAGCAAAAAGTGTAATAAAAAGCTTTGCTATAAAAAACAATCATACTTCCTATATCAAAGTTATCTGCATAATTAAGAAACTCTAATGACTCACTTGTCTCAGCGAAAGATAGGTAGAGATATGAAAATACCATATCAGGAAATATTAAGGCAAACAAAGAAAATAGAAATATAAATATGATTTGATATCGAGATTTATTGTTCAATACTTTAGTCTTTACAAGCTTAAAAAGAGATTCGAAAATATAGAAAGCAATTATTAATGTAAACAATGCTACCAGAAGGGTTTTCAACATATCCCATGTTAGGTATCCTACTATATAAACTAACATATTATTGCTCGAATATTGTTCAAATACTTTTATAAGGAAAGCATAATAAACAAAAAATAGAACCAAAAACATAACTAAACTTAACATAAGCATAATAACAACGGAAATATAAATGCCTAATTTCAATTTATCATTTATAACATGATGTAACACAACAAGAATATAAACAGGTATAAATAGTATCGTCACCGTGCTCAAAACAAAAAAGAATTCTACGGTCCATAAATGGATAAGCACTAATGAAATTGCCCCTAAGAAACAATATGCAATCCAAGATTTTTTAATCTTCTTGTGAAATTGAAAAGCTAATAGTATGATTGTTGACCAAATAACTATGACTTTCATATTTATGTCTTTTGAAAACAAAAATATCAGAAAATTAAATATATGTGGAATATATAACATTATAAAATAAGTTATATTACTACTTTTAATTTTATTATATCCCCTTATTTATTTAATTCCTCAAACAATACACTTATTCGCCACCGCCACCATCTTCGCTGGCATCTCTTCCCGCAGTCGCCATACAAAGCTCATGGGTTTGTTCCCTTCATGACTCACGTAATCCGCTTCACCCAGGAAGACAAATGGAGACGTATAACCATTCTCCTCCTTGTACTCCCGCACGAACAACGCGATACGATGCCCCGTCTCACGATGATGAATATACCGCTGCGCCGTAGCCGTATGCTCCGATACCCGACTCTGAGTCTGCCAGTGGAACAAACGCTCGTTGATCGCATAATCCTCATACAGCGTGGAAGGAGAAAAGTCTTTGTCCGATTTGTTCAGTGTAATGAAGAAAATATCGGTCTGTTCATCGGCAAAATATTTGACGCCTTCGCGGAAGGTTGGCGATTGCTCGACATTCCAGTAGCCGAAGGCGGCGAGCACTTGGTCGATGGAGTACATACAGTGGATATCCAGTGGACAAGTGTACGGGAACGCATGGCTTTTATCCACAAATCGCAGGTGAGCCAAGTTATATTTGAAAATATCCACAAGCTCGTCCCGGAATGCTGCGCAAGACAGGACGCGTGTAATCCCTTCTTCGATGCTGCTTAGCCCCAGCTTCTCCGGTGCAGCACGGTGGAAGGTGTAGTAGAACATGATCAACATGCGCTGTTCATCGGCAGTGGTGGGCTCTTTCCCTTTTTCAATATAGTCGATCAGGAAATTCAGCCAGCTTCGGGAGTTGATTGTCAGCACAGACGGCAGTCTGCGGATATATTCCTCTTGCTCATCCTTTACTGGCTCGGTTAGCCCCGCTTCGGCCAACAGGCCGCGGAAATACCTTTTACCTGTACGTCCACCGTACAATTCATATAGTGTCATCCCGTGATGCTCTACAAAATGAGCCAGCGTCAGCGGCAGTCCAGTGTCCTGCTGGAACGTTTGCAGCTTCTGGATCAGCGCTCTGCGATTACGGCTCATCTGTTTTAGATTACGCATCACGTAATCCTTGGCCTGTTTTTCCAACTGAATAAAAGTGCCGCGAGGCAGGTTCGAAAAGCCGTTCTCGACATAATACGAGATGGAATGTTTGGTCGCACCGATCAGGGCGCGGAATTTATCCTGGTATCGGTACTCCTGATGCGCTTGCCCGATGAAGTCGAGCACGGTCAGGCACTCTTTGCCTTCTGCCATACGTAGTCCACGACCGAGTTGTTGCAGAAATACGGTTAAACTTTCGGTCGGACGCAGGAACAAAATCGTATTCACCTCAGGGATATCCACACCCTCATTGTACAGATCGACAACAAAAATCAGGCGCAGTTCCCCGTTCACCAGTTTTCCTTTTGCAGAATGACGCTCCTGTTCACTTGATCCACCATGCAGCGCTATAGATGGAATTCCAGCTTCATTGAAAACTTTAGCCATATACAGCGCATGATCTACCCCTACACAGAAACCAAGTCCCTTCACATCATCCAGATCGGTGACGTATCGGTTCAGACTTTGCATGATCTGATTGGCACGGATTTTGTTATGAGTGTAGAGCTTCTCCAGTTCGTTCAAGTCATAGCCTTTACGCGACCATTTCACTTGGGACAGATCAACGGTATCCGTGACACCGAAATATTGAAACGGGCTAAGCAACTTGCGGTCGATGGCATCCGTCAGACGGATCTCGGCGGCAATCGTATGATCGAAGTACGCGGTTATGTCTTTGCCATCCATTCGTTCAGGCGTTGCTGTAAGTCCAAGCAGAATCTGTGGCTCGTAGTGAGACAGCAGTTTCTGGTAGGAAGGTGCAGCAGCATGGTGGAATTCATCCACAATGATATAGTCGTAATAATCTGGACTGGTGATATCCGTTAACTTCATGGCATTCAGGCTCTGTATACTGACAAACAGATGCTCCAATGCCTCCGCCCGGTGACTCCCGACGTGTAGCTCGCCAAAGTTCATGTCCTTCAGGATATACCGGAACGTGTCCCGGCTTTGCTTCAAAATCTCTTCCCGATGGGCGACAAAAAGAAGCTTCGCTCCCGCGTGGCTTGCGCGGAATCGCTTGTAATCGAAGGCAGATATGACCGTTTTGCCAACGCCTGTGGCGGCGACGATCAGGTTACGGTTTCGTCCATACAGCGTGCGCTCGGCGCTCAGCTGTTCGAGCACTTCCTTTTGATAATCGTAGGGCTGGATGTCGAGGTGGAAGTGTCGGGATTGGTCTTTTTTGCGATTCAGAGCTGCTCTCAGTTGTGCCTCATGCTCCTGATCATCAGGTATGTATCTCGTAAATTCGCGATCATTCCAGTAACTCTCGAATGTTGCTTCGATCTTGCGCAGCACATCCAGGGAATCCTTCTCCGTCACCTTGAGATTCCACTCCATGCCACTGGTCAGGGCCGGGTTGGACAGGTTCGAAGAGCCGACATAAGCGGTGGTGAATCCCGTATCGCGGTGGAAAATGTACGTTTTGGCATGCAGCCGCGTGACTTTGGTATCGTACGAAATCTGGATTTCGGTGTTCGGCAATTTGCTAAGTTCGGTGATCGCCTTGAGATCGGTTGCCTCCATATAGGTGGTTGTAATGATCCGCAGTTTGCCCCCACCTGATGTGAATTGCTGAAGTTGTTCCAGCAGCAGGCGAAGCCCACTGAATTTGATAAAAGACACCAGCCAATCGATCCGGTCGGCGGTCACGATCTCTTTTTGCAATTCCAGCAGCATACTTGGTTCAGATTTGGCCCCTGTGAATAACGAGCTCTGGGCAATCGGCGTATCCGGGCGAATGATTTTGGTATCTCGAATGGCACGGATGCTGTTCAGCTTGGAATACACATGGGTCAGCACCTCACCCCGCTCATCCAGTTGCAAGTCGTTATACTCCTCTTCCCCCAATGTGCCTTTCAGGGTTGCAATAATCTCATTGCAGGTTCGAATCTGCTCTAATACGGCCATCTTGTCTTCCGTCTGTTCCCGTACAATCTTGAGCGCTCGCCGTGTCACTGCCGCCAAATACGTGGACAGCAGCTTACGCGCTTCCTCCGCATCCAGCTTCTCGGTCCCAATGTGATACACATCCGGGTCAAGCGCCGAAATCTCCTGCCTGGTGATTGTGTTGATAAGCTGTTCATATATGCCTTGTCTCATGAATGTACCTCGCGAGGGTTAGAATGGTTGTGGATATGTAGTTGTGTTCCATTGATATTGCTTGGTATTGGTAAATATGGTCTCTACTCTATTATCGTCCAGCACGTGAGAAATTTCATTAGTAGTTTGGATGGAATAGCAAACAGCACCTCTACTTGTGGTATGGTAACATATGTATATTACTATTTATTCAGAAGTTAAACCAAGCATCACGGAAAAACGATACAAGGAGGATTGAAATGGTAACCAAAGTTATTTATTCATTTATATTATCTACTGTCATATTGTTTAGCATAGTTGGCTGTACAACAGAAACTAGCGCTACTCAAGAAATGGCTCAAACTTTAATGAAAGAGGACAAAAATAGTGATCTATTTTTAATCGAGTCGATTCTCTATAAGAAGGTCAAAACCGTTAACGAAACAGAATTTAAATCTGTAGACACTACTCCATACGGTCAAATATCCATGAACTATAAAAAAAATGAAAAGTTTCAATCCGGTATGGCTTCTGTATTGCCTCCAGGCACAAAATTGTATCGTTCAATAGAACATCCTGAGTATGTATATTCCAGTGAAGAAAACGGATATACCATGTATCAGTCTGTTCCTGAAGGCTAATCCAAATTTGTTAGATTTGTGGACCTTGTCATGCAATGAAGTATGCACAATCGCAAGCTGAATTCGTATTGAGCAAAAAAACGGCTCCTATCACAGATAGAAGCCGTACAATGCTTTGTTAAATCACTTCAAGCAATCCTTATGACACTACAAATTGTACGACAATTGGGGTGCCATCATTTAATGCATCTCCGCCGGGGATGGTAAGTGTAGTGGTGGTAACCGAAGATGTGTCAGCTGTTTGCATAAGGCCATTAACGTAGAGATTGTAGTAATTGAACGTGCCTGGAAAAGCTGTTGCGGCTGTACCTGCATCATTTGTAAAAGCCGTCGCAGCGATTGCAAACGTTGCTCCGGTTCCTGTTCCATCCCCTATAGTCGCGGCGAATCTTAAACTGTTCTGAAATGGTGTAACCAGTGGCATGTTTCTCACCTCCTACCTGACATAGTATATGTAGTAGATTTGAGAGTAGTGAAGGCAGAGAGATAAGATGATATAACCATTTTCAATTATTTAGGATTACCGCTGTTAATTGAACAATCTCAATGATAACTGGTGTTTCAGCAAACAGGACACCGCTTTGAGACGGAATAAATAAATCATCTGCAGTTAACACATACGAATTGCCAGGTTGCACGATCCCATTAATATAAAGATTGTAGTAACTCGTCATGCCGATCCCTGCGAATTGAGATATACTTCCTCCCTCATCATTAACAAATTCACCAGCAGCAACTGTAACCGAGTTCGACAAATCCAAATCAGTGTCAGGGAAATAAAAGTAGCGATCAGATGTAGGAATGATCTGAATTCCGGGGATACTGCCCGGCGGTCCTTGCTCACCTTGGGGCCCAGTTGGCCCCTGCACTCCGGGAGGCCCTTGCTCACCGGCGACACCTTGAGGACCAACCGGACCTTGGGCTCCCGGACTTCCCGGTTCGCCTTGTTCACCACGAGGACCAGCAGGTCCCTGCACTCCAGAGGGGCCCTGCTCACCGCCGACACCTTGAGGGCCAACCGGACCTTGAGCTCCCGGACTTCCCGGTTCGCCTTGTTCACCACGAGGACCAGCAGGTCCCTGCACTCCAGAGGTGCCTTGCTCACCTGCGACACCTTGAGGGCCAATCAGGCCTTGGGCTCCCGTGCTTCCCGGTTCACCACGTTCGCCGCGAGGACCAGCCGCACCTAGTGCCCCTGTACTGCCAGCTTCACCTTGCTCACCCCGAGGGCCTGCCAAGCCTTGGAAACCTTGTTGTGAGATCAGTCCTTGCGTGTCAGGAAGACTGACAGTTTTTATTTCCTCCATTTTAGCGGGGGTAGAATTCATAGTGGGCTCAGGACAGGCGAGAGGAATATTTCCTATTCCAGAGAATGTACTATTTCTGTGTCTGCGGGATACTTTCTTTTGTCTCACGCGTTGCTTGCAAGCACATCTTTTTCTTCCCACAGCTTTACGTATCACATACCGTTTCTTACGTTTTCTCGGAATCTTGTTACAGCGTTTCGTTGAAGGATGTCTCTTTCTTAATGAGTGAAGAGTCGTTTTCACCTTGTTCGTATGCTCCAAAGTCGCCACCCTCCTTAGGCCAGTAAACACAGTATATATGCCCTATACTATGTCTTCTGCACATGCAGAGAGTGTGCGAATAACTATTACAACCGCCCAATAAAAAAGAACTACAGCTTCTGCTATAGTTCTCCCTCTTACCTGCTTTACTTCATCAGTCTGGATATCTCCCACCAGCACTCTCTCCAGTTCACATCCATACACATTTAGTTTAAGTGAATATTCCATAGGCTTATCCCCCTACTTTTTATGTAGTAGAAGTTATTCACTGATATTATAAGGCTCAGTTATTGAAAACGTATCATACCAGTTGTTCAATGGTATATACTTTACATTTTGTATTTCTAATTCTTGTGGCCTAAGGACGAAAAATCCTCCTTTTTCCAATATTCTGATTAATGGCTCATATACATGTAAATAAACAGTGTATTCCGGTTTTTTTTCAACAAATATTGATAATTGTATATAAAATTCAAATATTTTTTTTAAATACTGGTAATCATCAATAAATTCCAGAACCTCTGGATTGCAATACATGGCAATCGGAAATTCATTCTCAGTATCACCAAGTAATTTGGCTATATTAGTAAACATCGGTGGTTGGGGTCTAAGACCCTCATTTTTATAAAATAAAGCCAACCTTCTTAGAAATTCATACCCTAAATCTGCATCTTCATTAGACACAATAGTACCAACTTTTCCCCAGTTAATTTCGTTTATTCTGCATACCGTATCATTTAAGTACATTTTTTTCACCTCTAAATTTAATAGTCCAGGTCCTTATCAATATTCTCTTCATATTCCTTATACTTGTCATAACCCGGGAAATCACGTGTAGGTTGTTTATCAGTTAAATTTGCCTTATCATGTGCATTCTTCTCAGGTTGTATATCGAACCCTTTTCCATTCCAAGTGGATGGGTCTCTTAAAGGCATACCTCCATCCATTAGTTCTTTTTCTTTCAATTCATGGTTCGCAAGCTCTCTAAACCAGGCTTTCTGTTTGTCATTTAGTTCTCCCTTTTGAGCTAACTGCCATGCATGTGCAACATCAGGATCTGCTTGGAAATATAAGTTTTCATAAGGCTTACCACCTACAGATAAATCCTTTGTATCTAAAAACAAATGCTTCTTCATGTTCAATACCTGTTCGTCTGCCAATCCTGTATTTTTAGCTACTGTGCTAATATCTTCAATCCCTGATTTTCGTATATCAATATACTTCCTCTCAAGAAATGCTTGAAATCCATCTTCTGGTGAGATGATGTGCTTTTTCATTTCAGCAGGATTGGTTATAAAACTTGACTTACCCTTTTCCTCTTTCACATTCCCCTGCTCAGTCCCCTTCTTACCTCCCCCACCTCCACCCGATTCATGACGTTCCTTCGAGTGTAAGGCTCTGCCGAAGATAAAATAAGAGAGGGCTTGGCCGACCATCGCACCTTTAACATAACCTGACTCGTCCTCGTCGAGTTGCTTCTTCTTTTCATCCACAAACTGCTTGATATCAGACCGTGCTGTTCCGTTGCCCCAGGCCGCATCCCAAGCAAAAGCGAGTCCACGTCCAGCGTCAACTACCTTACCTATAGTCATCGCATAAGCCAAACTGCCTAATGTGCTTAACGGATTATAGATGAGTGCTTCGGCTGTCTCGCCCAGACCTGTAACGGTGTCACCAATGGCTTTGTCCACGGCTCCAGTGAAAAAACTTGGTTTCAACTCATTGGGAATGTACAGAGCCACCTCACCTGTGCTGTCTGTCGTCCTGAAATTATTTGCAATGAAGGTAAACTCCTTCTGAATATTATCCAACATGCCGAGTGTTGACGGGAAAACATGCTTGACCTCCATGAAATCCCAGAAGAACTTTTCTTGTGTAACCCCCGACCATTCGGATTGCAGCTTATTAAGAGATTTATCCAGTTCACGAACCATTCGGTCCAAATCCAATTTACATTGCTGAACATAACGTGCCTTGGCATCCAATTCATCGGGGTGTACCTGAATCCGCAACATGCCGTTTTCACCACCAAACCTGTTCATAGTCGTTATACCTAAATTTTAACAAACTGAAATTATCTTTGGAATTGAACAGAAGAATCATTTCCTTCCTCAACAATTCAGTATTTAGGTAACTACTCTAGTCAGCCAAGCTTGCACATGTACGTAAATCATATCTAATTTGATGTATTTATTCCGGCTTCCATATGAAGAACAGGCGTTCAGCGGAGGCATCATTTCAATCCATGATAATTAATCTCCACCCCCGCCCGAGTCCCCGCCTCCGCCGGAATCCCCGCTGTCTGATCCGTGATGATGACCGTCCCCGCTGTAGCTATCCGTATTGACCGAAGTGTGACCGCTGCTTCCACCCGAGTCAGGGAATATCGTGGCGAAGATATAATTGGTGCGATCAAATGGAAACTCTGCCGCAAACATCGGCCTGAATATGCCCCGCAGATGCAAAGCTAGCACCAATAGAGGTGTATGTTTTAATGTTGTTGATCCAGGTACACTGTTATCTGATGCAGGTTCACGATCCGCAAGGCGTCTGAGCTCTGGATCATGGTGTTGCTGTAACACAGACCAATCTGTTTTGCGTACGCATCGTGATCCAATGCCCAGCACCAGAGCGGTCTGAATGATCTGTTCCAACACTTCTGGCGACTCACTCAGGCGCTCGACTGGAATGCCCTTTCTGTATCGTTTACGCCAGTGACGCATAGAGGCCTCCCAATCCCTCTCAGAAGGAGCCACTTCTCTAGCAGGCAAGAACAGACGAACAAAAATAGACAGAAATATAATACTGTATAGCGATGAAGTAAACGCTGAATTGCCGTTAATCGCCACGGTGAGGCTGATTATTAATCCTACACAAGCCGCTTGATAGAGCAAACGCACATGAATTTTCCGAATGACCAAGAACCAGATCACCACCGTAACTACCAGACCTATCACGCCCGGCACAGACACACGATCTACAAAACACA
Organism: Paenibacillus polysaccharolyticus; assembly: GCF_023714295.1. Taxonomy (GTDB): domain Bacteria; phylum Bacillota; class Bacilli; order Paenibacillales; family Paenibacillaceae; genus Paenibacillus; species Paenibacillus polysaccharolyticus_A. The sequence goes on along the minus strand of NZ_JAMAUN010000005.1, from coordinate 121,709 downwards.
CGATACCTGTAAGGAGCATCAGAATAGGAAACATGACATAGACAAGCAATCGCAAAAGCAACGGTGTTCGAATCAGCTGTCCCCAGTCTCTCGTCTCTACGACTTGTTCTTTCCACGACTGAACGCCTTCGCTCAGAGACTTCTCTTTATGCCGGTAATATTTCATGGCTTCTCTCCGCTTGCTTTCCCCTTCGCTTGGTCCGGCCAAAGCATCGAGCCTCAGCCGTTGTTTACCGAAACCATAGGTAGAGAATAGCCATTGCAACAGACCCTGTTCATCCGGCGAACTATTAGTAACCGAGGATTCCACACTGTACTCCAACGTTGTTTTGGGTCTAAGTTGAGGATTGCTTTCCCCTGGATCATTCCGATATCGTCCTTTCGTTTTCACAACTCGCATTGACAATATGCCCTTACGAATTAACTGGAACATGGTCGCCTGCGTGTCCTTCAACTTCAGCCTGCCCTTGCTCCGCAAATAGGCGAGAAACAGTGGATCTGCTTGCTCCACCTCTTCGTCCGTGAACGGCCCCTTGCTCAAGCGAGCCCTCACCCATAATAGTAATTGAACAACAATGATACCCAGAAGCACCCACATGATCCCTTCCATAAGCTGCTTCAACCATGTCTCCTGCAAGATCGGGGCCAGCTGTCTCTGGACAAGTACCGAATGATAGAACTGAGATGAAGCTTGCCAATCTGTTAGTGCATCTCTCATGTGATGACCCCTTTCATAGGAAAAAATAAAAGTTCGGCGATCTACCCTACTCTATATAAACCTGTTCATATCCCAAAAGAATCCCACCCGGGCACCTCTTTTTCATCGATATGCCTCTCAATGTTCATCCTTCAGAGTCCATCCACTTTCATCATTCATAATTCACTATTCTTCTCTTCCTCCTGCATGCTTGGAATGTAGAATACATTCTGCTTCTCACAATCGGTTAAGACGTACAATGATTCTCCTCGCTCGACTTTGGTCAGTTCCAATCCCTTGCAAGTATTCGTCGTGATCTCTTCTCTGGAGCCATACTTATCTCTTGTGGCATCATAGGTGGATCGAAACAGCGTACCGTCATAACTTAGCTCATGGATGATGGGATCGCCTTCAATCGTATACATGGTGACCCGGACGTTATCCGGTTGATTCTGTTTCACATTTTGCATAAAAGACTCCCACTTCTCTCGGTTTCGCATCTCTCTATGGAGGAAGACAACATCTCCACTTTTTTCTGCTTGCTCTCCGTTATGCGGCTCAACTATAGCAGGAAAAGGATTTTTCTTCTCTACCGGATCGACAGTCTGCTGCGGATCATTCGGACTACAGCCTGTTGCGAGTACAACTGCCAGACATAACATAATAAAATATTTTCCCATTGCAATCACCTCATATGTACAACGTGACCTGGACTGGATAAGTTACATTTTTTGAAAATGAGTGTCCGAACTTTGGAACATCCCCTGCAACTTTTTTAGTGAAATTTCTTCAATTCATGTAACCTTCATGCTAGTTCTTACGTTTATTTAACAGCAATTCCATTTTTACCATTAACCTTCCAAAAGAGGCGATCTTATGTATTCCGATAATCAAGCTAATCATGTAACAACAGAAAAAGCACTCTCTTCCTCACTGGTCAAGCCGGCGTGCAAGCAACAAAGTGCAGCCATTCGCCGCTTCAGTAAAATTATCATTTCAGCTGGTGTTGTCTCTACTCTGCTCATAGCTACGCTGCCTTCAGTGTCTACTACTTACGCAGCCAAGGACGAGCAGGCTTTCACGGGGAGCGCTCCGGATCGAGCAGTCTCGGCTTCATCTCCGGGCTCCTCCCCTAAATCCTCTCTAACTACCAATACAGTTCAGGAGCTCCACTACACTCAAGTAGCAGGAGGTTACTATTACACGGTGGCGTTAAGAAGTGACGCTTCTGTCTGGACATGGGGACGAAACCTGTTAGGAGAGCTGGGAATCAGCGACACGGTGAGGTATCGCCATACATTCAGCCCTGTCCGTATTCCGCACTTATCCAATGTCACAGCAATCTCTAACTCCGGTGGGGGGGACAGTTTAGCTGTTCAAGCAGATGGAACCGTGTGGCAGTGGGGAGATGGCAGAACCCCCAGTCAAGTTCCTGGCATCACCGATGCTAGACATGTTACCGCAGGATCTTTCATGAGTGTAGCCCTCCTTCGGGATGGTACCGTTCAATCCTGGCAGACCCCACCTCAGAAGCTTCCTAACACGATGAACGAGGAGGCTGGGAAGAAGCCTACCCTGCACCGAGTCAGCGGTTTGAAAAATGTCGTGCAAACGACTCTATCTGGTTACGATGGATATGCGTTGAAAAAAGACGGTTCTGTCTGGACATGGAAAGAAGCGGATAAAGCGGGCAGTCCCCCTTCCAAAGCAATGCCAGTCAAAGGCCTCACCAATATCTCGTTCATCACAAGTAACGGCGGGCAACTGATGGTGCTCGATTCGAAAGGTAGAGTTTGGAGAATGGATGGGCAAGGAAAACGGATTCCATACCACCACGAACTTAAAGTGAAAACGTTGGATGCAAGCTCCAATTATGTACTTCTGGTGACTACAAAAGGCGAGGTATACAGCTTCGGAAAAACCGTAACGGGCAAACAAGGGAAAATAAAGCAGTTATCGGATATCAAAGGTGTGTCTGCCGGGTACTACCATAGTCTTGCACTTTCCTCCGATGGAAACGTCTGGGGATGGGGTGGTGACAAATATCAGGAGGCAGGTGCACCGGCCACATCACCGGGAGGCATGGTGTACATCCCTGTTCAAGCTAAGCTAGGTACAGATATCTATGTGAACGGCAAGTTACTACAATCCGTATATCCTGCAGTAGAAACGAGCGGAACGCTCCAACTTCCGATCAAAACGATTGCGTTAACACTTGGAGCAACATTTGAAGTGCATACCGCAGAAGGATTAATAAGTCACTATACCTTAAAATATAACGATCGGATCATTACGATCAAGCCGAATGAACTGCAATACACGGTATCCACCTTAAATAAGCTTGACCCGCAGGAAGAACAGGTTATATCGCTACGTGAACCCATTGGCAACTACTCTGGAGCCACCACAGCACCTTATGACATGTTTCAGGGGCTTGGGCTGAACGTAACCTGGGATAGCAACACCGCCAAAGTAACGATTGATGAAGTGAAGTAGATTAGGGTATAGGCAATACCAGATGCGATGCACATACGCATATAAATTAACACTTGTAAAAGGCTTAGATAGCTAGGCTTTCACACGAACTGAAAAAATCCTCCTGAAATTGATGGCTGTTAAGAAACAGCATCTGAGATTTCAGGAGGATTTATTTATTGTCGCTAGGGGTGTTTTTTATTATTGATATAAACTTGTATAATTCGTACGTTTCCTTGCGCATGGTACTTAGGTGTATGTGCTCTTCCTTATTTACTTCTCGAACCGGAACCAGCCAAAGTCAAACTGACTACCTGGCAGAAAAATAAAGGTTACCTTTTGCTCGCCGTATACCGGCTCCAATTCAAATGTCCGTTCCTCGTACCCTTCAGATTGGGTAAACTCCACCAATTGATTACTCTGCCCGTCCGCACCCGAGAAGCGGATATGAATCGTATTTTTATCTATCGCTGAAGCGCCGTAGATCACTAGTTTCGACGTGCCTTCACTTGTGAAATTCATCTGTTCAAACTCCAGCGAAACGTTATTCCCGATGCCTGCCACACGGTCGTTCTCAATCGTGAACGTATCTCCGTACAGATGATCGCAAGACGCAGCTGCATTGGTTTCAAAAGCCCTGCTTTGGCGTTCAAACGAGAAGCCCTTAATATGAATCTTCTGTTTCAGCACAAAGCAGATCGACGTAATGCCGCTGAGTCGTTTGGACAGACGGTACGTCTCCTCCTGGTATACATTCCATATCGATTCCTTGTCGTACACGACATCGGCAATCATCACACTGCCCTCTTCACCCGGCATACCTTCCCAGATTTGAATGAAATATGTTTCACTCGACAGCGCAAAAATGGGAATCGTGATCGTATCCGAGCCGTATAGGCCGAAGTCGATATTGCGGAAGCCCACATGAGTTTCGCTGTCCCTGCTGGTAGCTACGCCACGTTCATTACCGTTGCCCACATCACCTTTCGTATAGTCATACAGGCCACCTGAGATAAATCCATATGGATCTTTGTAGGCTGTACCCAAACCTTCTGCCTTGAACTCCAGTTGGGAGATGAGTTTGGGTTTGTCTGTACCGTTGTGGCTGGTTGCACGCAGGCGGAACGCCCCGTCGCCCATAGCTGATACTCTGACCCTATGCCTTTTCTCGTCTACGTCTATACTCTGTGAACCTGGCTCGTCGCCTGTTCCAGAAGTGATCACTTCTACCTTGGCAATATTGGACACGATGCCAGCATCATTTACAACAGACCATTGCACATCCCGATAAGTGGTATTTTCCGGGTACAGTTTGGCTGTAACCATCACTTCCGGGTTAGAGGCATCAAGGATCTGTCCTGATTCACTGATGATTTCAATTTTGCGAAGAGGAATCTCCTGAGCATTGCCCGTCAGTACAGGATGCTCTTCATTTTTCATGAAGACAGGTTTTGCATCCACTGTTATGGATTCTCGCTCCACATCCGCTACCTTAGATTCGAATGTAGCTGTTGCTCCTTCTAGTCCTTCCGAAGACACTTCGACCTGAATTGTTCCTGCCTCATGCGTTGAACCGATAATCGCCATCAGCTTGCCGCTGAACAACCTTCTGCTAAGCCCTTTATACGGGTCATAGTCCGTGCTATCCCCGTTATCCAGACCGAGCAAACGTCCCGCACCGGACACCTTCACCTGCACACGATTATTGGCATTGTGTACCGGATGGCCTGCTTCGTCTTCCACTGTAATCTCTACAAAAACGAGGTCTTTTCCGTTAGCCTGCAACTCCTGACGATCTGTCGACAGGCACACTTTCTTCGCATCGGTAAAAGAACGCTGTACATCGGTGGCAATCACCGTACCATGCTCATCGTATGCGATAGCTTTCAGCTCACCTTCTTCAAACGGCACTTTCCACCAGCCGGACAACTGGGTTCCATGGGCATGGTCGATATCATACGTTCCGATGGTTTCACCATTGAGCTTTAATTCAATTTTGGGCGCATTACTGCACACACGAACATCAATGATCTGACCAGGGCTAAAATCCCAGTAAGGGAAGATATGCACCATTGGACTTTTTTTATAATCCGTCCAGGCGGCTTGATAGATGTAATACGAGTCTTTCGGGAACGTGGCTGTGTCCAACTGTCCAAAATACGAATTTTTCGTATGATACGGCGTCGGTTCGCCAATATAGTCAAACCCTGTCCAAAGGAATTGCCCCAAGGAAAACGGATGATCGCGCTCAGCGATGATGCAATACTCCGGCGATTTCGCTCCCCAACTGGTCGTGCTGTTTCCGAGTGCCGAGCACTGCTCGTCATCATCGTCCAGAACAGGTTGTTCATATGGGAAGTGATAAATGCCCCGACTTTGCACAACTGAAGAGGTCTCACTACCATAGATAATCCAGTCCGGATGTTCGGCATGATGCTGGTCATAATATTTTTCCGCATAGTTATAGCCAGCGAGCTTCACGATATCCGCACATTTCTGGGCATTTTCCCAAGGCATGTAGTTCGAACCAATCGTCACCCGTGCGTTTCCTTTCGGATCAAATTCCTGCACATACTCCATCAGCATGCGCGTCACTTCCTGCCCACGCTCATCCGCATGGGTATCATAGATTTCGTTCCCGATGCTCCACATGATCAGACTGACGTGATTCCGATCACGTCTCACCCAACTTCTTACGTCGGCATGTGCCCACTCGGTGAAAAACCTGGCATAGTCATACGGTGTCTTCGCCCGTTCCCACATATCAAATGCTTCGGACACCACCAGCATGCCCATCTCATCAGCCAGTTCCATGAACTCTTTCGCCGGCATGTTATGCGCGGTTCGAATCGCGTTGACTCCCATCTTTTTCAGCAAAACAAACCTTCTTCTCAGCGCTGTCACATTAAACGCTGACCCTAATGCACCGAGATCATGGTGTTCGCAGACACCGTTCAATTTCATTTTGACAGCGTTGAGATAGAATCCTTCGCTGGCATCCAGTCTGACCTGTTTGAACCCGATCCGCTGTGGAACAGACTCGATAAGCTCCTCATGTTGCTCTCCCGAGATCAGACGTAGTTCTGTTACGAGATCATATAAATGGGGTTTATCCGGGCTCCATAAGTTGGGATTAAGGACGTTAAGCTGCTGGCTGTTTGTAAACTGAATTGGATGTTCATGTGCTTCAACACCTTCATCTATAGCGCTCGCCACTATCTCCGCCTGAGAGGATGCAATGACTTCACCGTTGTACAGAATCGTATGCAGCAACTGCGCACGCTGATTCTGTTCCAGACACAGCTCTGTATCTACCTCCACCTGCCAGCCATCGGGTTGCTGCTCTATGGAAACATAGATGCCGTCCGTTACGATGTGATTGCGACTCCTCGTTTTCAGCCACACATTACGATAGATACCCGCCCCGGAATACCATCTGCTGTTCGGACTCTGATGCACAACTTTGACCAAAATTTCGTTAACCCCGTCCAACAACGCATTCGTAATTTCGTGCTCAAACGCAGAGTAACCATACTTCCACTCCCCAACAAACTGCCCATTCACATATATGGATGAATCCATGTATACCCCGTCGAAACACAGAATCACCTGCTGCTCATCCTTCGTATATTCAAACGTCTTGCGATACCACCCAATACTGTTCTCATATAAATCCAGCGTATTGTAGATCAGCCAATCGTGAGGCAGCTCAACCGCCTCGAAGGAAAGCTCAGTCAGCTGTGTAGGGTCAATACGACCCGTTGGCTCGGTGAGATTTGTTTGCTCAGTAGAATTCGCATCTTTAGTAAGATCAGTATCTGTATTAGACTCCGTCCGCTTTGTAACGCTTAAATCACTTTTGGCAAATTGCCATCCGTTATTAAAAAGTCTCTTCGCATTCATGCCATCTCTCACTCTCTTCTGGTTGAATAATTTATTACGTTAAACAGCCTAATTCCGCTTTCAAATCGAAAACCTTTTCGTAAAATGATAAAAAATTCTTCTCGGTAGTTAACAATGCAACAATTATACCATTTCTCTCATCTTTGTAACGTAATTTAATCTAACTAATCAAACAAAAAAGTGAACGTTTTCACATCTGGCATTAATCTTTTATCGTATGGCACCTTAACATAATCTCACGATCTACGACGAAACCAACATCAAAAAAAAAGCAAAAAAAGGAGGCAACCCGCGCACGGGCCACCTCTAGATGGCTGATATCAGTTGAAATTCTGTTTTACGTTCCCCGTCTTATCTCTCTAATCACGGCTCTCTAATTAAGCCTCGCTAACTTCAGCCCCTCCCCTTACCACCTGTCCCTTTTTCTAACGATCACCAGAGACGCTATTTGGGCAGAATCACACCGTTTTATTTTCTAACGATCACAGGGAACCCTATTTTGAGAAAAGGAAGTGAAAACAGGCGATAAACCTATGTTTTTTGCGAAATAAGCTCCCTGGTGATCGTTAGAATTCCAGAGGACCCTATATCACTCCAATAAGCTCATCTGAGATCGTTAGCGTTGTTAAGTTATCGGAGGAATACTCCCATCCAATCCTACGCCTTGTAAAAAGGGTTCCACCCTTGGCCTTTGCCCGATGGCATCGCGCCTGGCACACCGTCCGCCTCAAGCAGCGGACGGACAACTAACTTCACAGGCCACGCCTCGCTCTCGAAGATCACGCGCTCCAGCGTGGACCGATCCGTCTCGGGAAGCTGCACCTCGTGCAGTGCTTCCCGCCAGGCCTGCTCCGTGATCTCCCAGAACTTCGTTTCCGGGATGTTGTACACTTCGCTCATCGCTTCCATGATCGAAGCCAGATTCACCTGCGTCCCAAGGGACTGCACATAAAAGATCAGCTTCTGGATCGTCTCATTATAGAGACTGTTCGAATACCCCGGACGAATATGATATCCCGGATCAGCAATTCCATGTTTGTCCAGATACGGTTGATGCAAACGCACAGAGTCATGATCCCGGAATAATAGTCCCTCCACCTGATTATGCTCCAACACCAGACAGCAGTTCTGACCATGAATCTCCGGTACAACCCCCACCTTGAACAAACGCATCACGATATCATAGAATGTAGTCGCAATTTGATTGTAGAACTCCAGAACATCTTCTACACTCAGATTCCTGCCCATGATTTCGGTGAGCAGATGGTGCCCATCCAGATTTACGCCGAGTGCAGCCATCGGCACAATTTTGTAGCCATCATCCAGCAGTTCGGCGGGATAGACACGAATCTGTGCTGCCAGATGCCGCGGGTGATCGTCGAACAATCCCATGGACTCCGGCATGAAGCCCCACCAGTTCTGCTCCTCACACATGTACACGTTCTCTTTCAATGTCTCGTCACAAGCCACTGCCTGCCTTAACATCTTCTCTCCCACAAGTCCATTCAGCAGCTTAACAACCGGAAGATATCGCGCGGCACCGAGCGACAGCACACTAACGGGCAACTTGAGCATGAGTGCAGACTCAGCCGTTTGAGCCATCGACCGCAGAGATGACGTAGCAAATACATCTCCAATCTGCGCATCCAGCACCACAACGCTGCCTTCTACGATTTCTTTCGTAAATCGCGGCAAAATGATGTGTTCCAGCTGCCAAGGATGCACGGGCATAGGCAAGTACTCGTCCATCGACAAACCTCTGCGAGAGCATTCAGCCTGAACTTCCTCTCGCTGAGCATCATACAGCATATCCAGAATCGACAAGCCGTCTTCACATCCCTGTTGCACAGCATCCCGCTTAATCGCTACCCAGCGCAATCGAATCTCCTTACCGAACTCAGCTGCGTATGTCTTAACATCTTCGGTCCTGAATCCAACCTTTGCTTTGGAAGAAGGATGGAACGGGCGATCCCGAAGCGCAGCAATACGCTCACTTTTCACAAACCATTCATATGCGGACTTCGGACGGTAAGCAGACAACGTCTGCACCTGATTCCAACCAAGTTCATAGTGCTCTACAGCCAGGTCCAAACTTGCCAGAAAATCTGCCACACCCGGCTGCTTAAATTCATCTTCGGATAACGCCCGTTTCAACACCGCACGCCCCACGGCCGCCGGAGTATCAAGCATCGTCCAGCTTCCATCCGAATATTGCTGATAGATCGGTGATCCCTGAACCCACTGAATGCCTTGTCTTACTCCGTTTTCAACTAGACAAATTACACCTTCGGTATGCAAACCCAGACTGAAAGGCGGCGTAACAACGGACATATCCTGAGCACTAGCGTGATCCTCAGTAGAGTTACTCTCACTGAAATTATCCAGCGTAAAGTTATACTCATTGGAGTTATACCCACTCTTGTTCTGCTCATCGACAATGTCATGTACATGTTTCTTCGCGCTACCCTTTTCCCATTGAGCATACCCCTGATATAACTGTCGAAGCTGTGCAGGTGCAGTAGCAAAATCAACAAAACGGTGACCTTGCAGTGGAAGTAACTGCTCAGCGAGCAGGCTATTCATCAGATCGGACATCACCTGCTGTTCAGCAGTTTGCCGACTGGAACGTTGCATTAACGTTGACATGTTCATCACCCTCCATCAAATAGTGGAATGCCGGGTGCGGATGCCCCAGGAAATCATGATGCGAGATCGTCCAGGCGTACGCACCGGATTTTTCGAACACAATCACATCGCCGACTCTTAAATGGTCAATCTCTGCATCGGAGTGCATACGATCCTTCGGCGTACATAATTCACCTACAATATGAGCTCGCTCTCTCCGCACCTCAGGTCTTGTAAACTCATGCTTCCATCGATCCGTATATACAATGTGGAAGGGATGATTATGTCCCCATGATGCAGGCAGCCGATGATGATGTGTACCTCCCCTTAAAATGACAAACATCTGTCCGTGCGAACGTTTAATATCCGTTACCTCGGTTGCATAATAACCGTGATCTGCCACTAACAAGCGACCCGATTCAAAAAACAATTCTCCCCCTCGGGTAGCCAGACGATTTCTAGCTTCACTCTGCTGCAAAAGCGTGGTAAACAACGACCAGTCAAAGCCCGGACTCCCGTCATATGTCACACCAAACCCTCCGCCTGCATTGACCACGTCCACCTGCAAGTTATATTGCTGTTGCCAGCGCTCTACCTTTTGCAAATATAGCTCGATCATCTCGGCATGCAGTCTGGCGTCCATATTGTTCGACAGGGAGTGGAAATGGAATCCGCATAACCGAACCGAACCCGCGCCTTCCACACGAATCAGCTCCATCACTTCCTCCACCGCCTCTTCATCGATACCAAACGGACTTGGGCCACCGCCCATCACAATTTTGGTTTGTGGCAAGGTACTTCGCAAGTTGATGCGGAGCAGCACACGCACCTCGGGCTTCTGTTGCTCTCTCTCTTTGGCAATCGCAATGATACGGCGCAACTCCAGCAGGCTCTCTACATGGATATAACTCACGTTATGCTCGATCGCCAGCTTCAGCTCGCTCTCCTTCTTACCCGGGCCGCCAAACAGGATCGGAATTTCCTGGCTCACCGCCCGAACCTTGAGCAGCTCGCCAATAGATGCCACCTCGAAACCCTTCACGAGTGGAAGTAGCGCTTCAATAATACGTGGATCGGGATTGGCTTTGATGGCATAGAATAACTTCGTATTCCATGGCATCGTTTGCAACATGCCGCGGATCTGCTCCTGCATACCTGCCAGATCGTAAATGTACGCACAGATCGGTTCATGCTTTTGGCGTTGGATCACATCTAAGGCTTGCTGTACACTGGCTTTCATAACTGTTCACCTGCGCTTCCATAGTCATTCCGCTTTTGGGCGTAGGCTCGAAATGCCGTATTCCGGTCATCCCCCAGCACATAGATGTGCACACCACGCTCACGCCATACCGCCATATCTTCCATTCCTCGGGTGACTGTTGCATAAGGTACGCCGAATTGTTGCGCGTTCTCGTACAATACGCCTAGTGCTTCTCTCACATCCGGGTGGTTGGTCTGCCAAGGCACACCAAGTGATTGTGATAAGTCCGCTGCACCTTCCAGCACAAAGCTCACCTGCGGATGAGATAAAATCTCCGAGCTCTGACGTACCCCTTTCACACTTTCAATCATCGGCACGATCATCACCTGCGAGTTGGCTTCCGTAATGTATTCCGTTAGCGGAAATTTACCGAATACACCTGGACGCCCACTGTTAAGACTGCGCATACCCAATGGATGGTAATAGGCATGATGTACAGCTTCCTTCACTTGCGAGAGCGTCTCCACATGAGGAATCACGATCCCCTGTGCCCCGCAGTCCAGTACCTTCAGAATTACCGTGCGCTCGACCTTCGCAATACGTACAAGTGGTGTAATACCAACCAGTTCGGCGGCTCTTATCATCTCTTCTACCGATTCCATCGACGTTGCCGTATGCTCCAGATCAATGATGACAAAATCATAGTTGGCATGACCAATCATCTCGATGATGATCGGGTGCGGAATCGATACAAATAGGCCAAATACCTGCTGTTTGCGAGCAATCTTTTCCTGAAGCGTATTCTTCCTCATCGGTTTGCTGCCTTCTGTTCGTCTTCTTCCTTCGGTTTGAGTTCATCCTTCCGTTCAAGCATATCCTTGGCTAGCCGGAGTGGATTTTTTGTTTTGCGGAAATATAACTCCCCATCCCCATACAAACGGCGCTTCGTCATCTCTTCAATCAGGGCATCCTCTGCCAAAAGATTAAACATGTCAAACCGCTCGGCATACTCGGGATGTTGCCGCTGATAATCCAGAATTACTCCAGCGCACAGCTTCCAAAACGTTTCTTCGGACAAACCATATCGCTCCAACGACAGCGCAATATCCGTCATGCAGATAAAAAAGAACGCATCGTACGTATAGTCGCGTACCTCCGACACATCCCCGGCATAGATGAACGAATATCGATTGAAACTGCGATGAGTTTCCGGTTCAGGATGCAGCTTCGGTGCACGTTCCGGGTGCAGCAACTGATCGGGGACATAACGAACGCCATCATGTAAATCTTTCAGGATGATGCGTTTCGGCAACTCGTTTTCCAGTACCAAAATGATATTCTGGGCATGGCATTCAAACGCAATTCCGTGCGCATACAAAAGATGAATGACAGGCAGTGTAAGTGTACGCACCAAGGCCTCTGCCCATGGCTGAACCCCATGACGCTCGATCGCCTCCTGGATAAAAGGAACTCCGTTTCGTTGCACCAACATGAGAGCATTCAGTGGCCAAGCCATCTCGCCTGCATTCAGGTGAACGGATACATTTTCACGCCAGATCGCACCCAGGGTGCCATAAGCGCGGCCGTACTGCGTAACAGGTAATTGTTCGTAACGAAACGACAGACCCATGATTTCTTTTAAAATGGCAAACTGCTCGCGCTGCAACAGCTCATCTTCACGTATCAATTGACCCAGCCAGTCGCTAATCAGGGGTGCGTTTTGCGTTGTATGTTGGGCGAGAATACGTGTGCTAGACGTATTTGTAATACTCAAAGCCAGCTTGATGTAAGGTGCTTCTGGATTTTCCCGATTGGAGAGGGAACGAATGGATTGTTGCGCACGATAGGCTGAGGCCGAAGCCCCCAGATATATGATGTCTCCATCCATTAGTTGTTTGGCAAATATAGATTCGACCGCGTGCTCCCACTGCCACGGATGAATCGGAATGAATACGTAAGCATCCATATGTAAGGAAGCCGTTTTGTCCGAAATGACCTGACGGAATTGCTGCAAATCTTCCCTGGTCAGATGCTGTTCCAGCAGTGCTGCCAGATCATATCCATCGGAAATAGCCGCTTGAGCCAATTCTTTTCTCACCGCAACCCAAATGAGTGGAACGTCGGCATTGAACTCGGGGCCGTAGGCGAGATTGTCTTTCAGCGAGAATCCTAACCTGGACTTGTAGCTTGGATGATACAGATGACCATCAGTCATGTGACTTTCCAGCGCATCGTAGTGACGATCCCCTGCCGGAATGCGAAGAGGCAGCAAAGCCCGGCACTGACTGTCTTTCGCCATCGTTTCTTGCAATTCCTGAACAAATGCCGTCAGCTTTGCACCCTGCAAACGATTCAGCACCATCTCTTCCAAAAACACATCCAGATCCGTGCAGACAACGCCTTCGCGCTTGATCGACCCGACCTTCACCTTCACCCGTGCAAACGAAAACTTCTGCTCTGCGTCACACGTATACACCACGGATTCACCAGTTGCAGTAACACCGCAGGTCGACCACTCACTCCCGTTCAACTGACGATCCAAGATATCTTCGAACCACATCGCTTCCAGCGCCTGGCGTATGATCCTTTCCTGAACTTCCACATATACAGGGACTGCGTTGTCATTTGGCGTTCTAAGTCCTTTTTCCACAATTTGTGATTGGTGTGATTCATTAGATTGGGGTGATTCGTGTGATTCATTAGGTTCGTTTTGTTCGTTTTGTTCGTTTTTTCCGCTTCGTTCACTCGTGCTGTTAATCTTATTTGTTCCACTTGTTCCGCTTATTTCAGTTGTCTCTGTTTTTAACATTTCTGCTGGTTTACTTTCCTTCTTCTCTTCTGCCTCATTACCGATTTTCGCGAATCTCACGTGCTTCACTCCCTAAACGTTTCATGACGTTACCTACCGGCACATAAGCCGGAGTTTGACTAATGCCCGTGAGACAACTCACCAGATTTTGTTTGGCCAGAAAAGCGTCTGCGGTCAGCAAATGCTCCACATAAGCGTTACCTGTTCGTGCCCATTCTTCCTCAAGCACCTCACGTACCTGCATCCAGAAGTATTCCTCCGATACGTTCACATCCCGAGCCAATACATGAATTAACGAACCCAGATGGTTTACGATAAAATAATACGAGGTTCGCGCCCATGCCTTCTCACGCGAATAACGTAACAGCTCGGACACTTTTGAACTTAGAATCTCCCTTTGCTCATGCCGCTGCCATCCATCCACTAGCTGCTCATCTACACTGACCCCTTCCAGATCACGTACGATAAAAGCAACCGGCATGCCTTGCTCCAGCGTCACTAACGTATTCTGCAAATGGGCTTCAAAATGAATGCCTTTCTCTCCAGCCGCCCGTACAAGCGGCAACAGTGAACAGTCCAAGTATCGTGACAACCATTGCTCTACCTTGTCACGATCAACGACATCGGCATCATCCTGTCTACCACACAGCATGGTCACTAAGCGGGATGGTGCTCCTGGCAATGGCGACTCCACCAGACTGGACAATACATAGGTACTCGCAGCGTCGAACTCAATCGGACGATAAGCAACGGTGAATAATCGGGTAAGTTCTTCGTCCTCAAACTTACATGTCGCTACACCTGTCTCATATGCGATATGGGTACAAGGCTCCGCTTCGAAACAGCCCTGTTGCCACACATAATTGGACGCATCCAGTGTCCGCCGCATCTGCTCGGCACTATTGGTGCGAATCATATTCGTAATCTGCATATGCAGCGACAGCTTGATGTTGCAGTTCCAGTCCGGAATGTATACTGTACGTACGGAAGAAGTCGGATAGGCAAGGGGCCCTGCATGGCCGAGCAACAATATCTTTTCTTCAACGATATAGGACTGCAACTCGTCCAGACTGGAGATATACGCATACTGCCACGGATGGATTGGCACAATCCCATACATGGCCAGCTTTTCTTTGGATACAGACCATTCATGGCTTCCTAGAAGCTGATGCAGATCCATTTTGTCCGCATGTTGTACCCATTCCTCTGTATACACATCCTGCCTTACGGCGATGTAACAGAGCTGAAATGAGGTTCGAAGTTCTGGACTGTATCGCTGTACATCCGTGGCAGTGAAACCCCTGGAGTTTTTGGGAAAAGGATGAAACGGGTGACCGTACAGCAGGGATTGTTCAGAGGTAATATAGTCATATATCCCGAGATCGGACGCCTGCTCCATGTACAAGGTCATATTAGCCACACTGTTCTCCACTTTTTGAGTAAATTCACGAACGCGTTCGGCTCCCCGACCTTGATCTCCACTAATTTCAGACGATATCCAGCGTACCAGATCCCGGCTATGCACGGCTTGTCCATTCCAGTTCATGCTGAGATATTCATGCTCCCCCATCGCCGAGTAGTAGGATAGCAACCCCATCACGCTTACACGGCTGGTTGGAAAAGCAATCGTATACGTCAGCGTATCCGGGTTAAGCTGCATATGTTCAGCTTTTTTCGGCCCAAGCTCACGGATATAACAGTTCAGTAGCAACTTGCAGGAATGCTCATCGGCCTGTTGCTCCGCCTTGGACCGGAGTTTGTTTTCCATTTTGAACAATGAAGCCAACCTTCTTTCGAGTTATAAGTAAGACTAGAGGTAACGTCAGCAGAATGGCACAACCAAGACCTACGCATATTTCTTTAACGGCTCCCCATTTCGCTAACTCAATCGATCTTCCATGTTCGGCGAGCCATTGCCAGCGCATATCGTAATACAGCGTCATGCCCATGACTGCAAACGATGAAGCCAGTCGTTCAACCGTTGTGGACAGCACCGATCCTTCATGCATGTCTTCCTCAGGTAACGCCTGCAGTCCGATTGCAGAAATGCTCATACCGGACAGTCCTACGCCAATGCCCCGGCACGCCATGAGCACCCCGATGATCCATATGGACGCCCCCATGGGCAGAAAGGCAAACGTCAGAATAGATATCGATACCAGCAATGTGCCCCAAGCGATAAACTGAAGTGACCTCCCGCGATCCAGCAAGTTTCCTCCGATCCACATGAACAGACTCGTAGAAATGGAGAGCGGAATGAACAAGGCACCGGAAAGCGCTGGAGACAACTGAAATACCTCCTGAAAAAGCAGGGGAACCGCAAAAATCACGCCAAACATGACACAATCCTGAATCGTAGAGATCAGAACGGTAAGAGGAAATACACCTTTTCTCCGTAGCAACGAATAACGTATCAGCGGTTCATCACGTGTATTTTCAACCTGGATAAAACGAATAAGAAGCACTAGGCCAAGCACAATCAGTGTCCATGATATCCATGGAGCTACTGCTGGGCTGGCGTACACCTGTACGCCCAGACTGAGTGCACCCACTGCGCTAACAAGCCGTATCACACTGGATGGATGCCACTTTTTCCTGCGAGCAGGTGTGTAGGCTTGAATCACTCGTCCACAGCCGATCAATGAAAAAACAGCCAAGGGTACATTCAGCCAGAACAGCATCTCCAGCCTTCCATACTGAATGATAAATCCGCCAAGGGTCGGTCCAGCCGCAGGAGCTAGCATCAGCAGCAGTCCCCATGCACCCGTAATGCGTCCTCGAACCTCCGGGCCGTAGACATCGAACAGCAACACAAGGGATAAAGGAATCATCAGGCCAGCTGCCACACCATGCATGAACCTTACAAGTAGCAATACTTCAATATAGGAATGGAGCAATGCACCGAGCACCGAAAATACTCCATAGATGCAAATACCGAGCATATAGGTCCGCTTACGCCCCAGCCGATCTACGACTAGGGAAGCCAGCGGCATCGTTAATGTCATGGCGAGCATATACAGGGCAATGATCCAGCCGCCCGCCGTGGCGGAAATGTCATAATATTCGATAAAATACGGGATCAGCAGGTTAAAGGCACTGTTGGTAAGCACAAGCGTGAAGGCTCCCAGCAGAATGGCAAGTAAAACCGCATGCCGCCGAAGCAGTGATACACTCAGCATAAAGTTGGCGTTAATGCAATGGCTTCCGATACGGATTGTTCAAAGATCGCCAGTACCTCGCCTGCTTCCTTCTCCGTAATATTCAGCGGCGGCAAGAAACGCACAACCGCAGAATGACGTCCGCCAACTTCCACAATGAGTCCATTACGGAAACATTGCTGCTGTATAATGGACGCTAGTTCACCATGCTGTAGATAATGTCCAAGACGATCCTTACCCCCTTGCGGGTTAACCACTTCAACACCGATCATTAGCCCGCGGCCACGAACATCACCAATTTCGGCAAAACGGCTTTTCATCGCCTGTAACCTTGCCATGAACTGCTCACTACGCAGATGCACGTTCTGCATCACATTCTGCTCCCGAATATAACGGAGCGTAGCTAGACCTGCTGCCATGGCCAGCTGATTGCCACGAAATGTGCCCGTATGCGCACCGGGTTTCCACTGATCCAGCTCCTCCTTATAGATCACAACCGACATGGGAAGACTGCCACCTACGGCTTTTGAGCAAATAATGACATCAGGCACAATGCCCGCATGTTCAAACGAAAACATTCGACCCGTACGTGCAATGCCAGTCTGCACTTCGTCAATAATGAGCGGAATATTTCGTTCCACAGTAATTCGGCGTAACTCTCTCAGCCACTCAATATCTGCAGGAATCGCTCCACCCTCGCCCTGTACCGTTTCTACGATCACTCCGCACGGTGCAGCTATTCCGCTCTCGCAATCATCCAGTACATTCTCGATATACTGTGCACTTAATCGGGCAGTCATGCCTTCACCAACACCAAACGGACAACGATATTCATAGGGAAATGGCAAGAAATGCACATCCGGCAGGAGACTTTGCAGGTTTTCCTTTTTACTCAAATTGCCGCTCATCGACATCGTCGCTTGGGTTGAACCGTGATATCCACCTTGGAAAGCCAGAATGGACTTCCCGCCTGTAGCATGCTTCACCAGCTTAATTGCGGCTTCGACCGCATCCGCTCCCGTTGGGCCGCAGAACTGAATTTTGGATGTATTCCGCATCTCTTCGGGCAGTAAAGAGAATATCTCTTGCATAAACGAAAGCTTAAGTGGTGTGGCCAAATCGAGTGTATGTAATGGAATCTGCTGATCCAGAACATCCCGAATAGCACCAATGACTGATTCATGGTTATGTCCAAGCGCGAGTGTGCCCGCACCTGCCAAACAATCGTAATACTCACGGCCTTCCGTATCCGTGATCTTGATGCCTTGAGCTTTGCTGATGACGAGCGGGAAATGCCGTGGGTACGCTCGTGCGTTGGACTCCTTCTCGTTCTGCAGCTTCAGGTATTCCGTCTGAACCTCTACTGACATAACTCTCTAACGCTCCTTATCATCGATTCAGGCCCAATTGCCTGTACATTCGTTATTGAATAATGCTAAGCGCTAACTCTGACTGAGATATTCCAGATACTGCCGAACAACGTCTCGTGTCGTGCCGCCATGTGGATACACATGGTGAGTGAGATCTGGCAAGGCGTTGACCTCCAGAATGCCTCCCTGTTCCGTTGTAATAGGTACTCGAATGTCCTTACAGCGAACATCGATACCTGCAACGTCAATCTGGAGCGCTCGGGCTGCCTGTATCATCATGCGGGCATTATCCGGGTGAATGTCATCCGTACAATCGCTGTAAAATTCACTGATCTTTCCGGCTGCCGAATTACGGAGGTCATACAGTTCAATCTCCTGATCCACAGGAGAGACGTCATTCAAAGCAAGTCCTTGCTTACGCAATGTATCCAGCAGATGAGTATTTTCTAGGTCAATCGCGGGGAAAGCTTCGTACACACCAATCTCTGTGTCCTGCATGCGGTTCCGGTTCAGCATTTCAATCCGTTCACGGAC
This sequence comes from Paenibacillus polysaccharolyticus, assembly GCF_023714295.1. Taxonomy (GTDB): domain Bacteria; phylum Bacillota; class Bacilli; order Paenibacillales; family Paenibacillaceae; genus Paenibacillus; species Paenibacillus polysaccharolyticus_A. Next base: position 102,937 of record NZ_JAMAUN010000005.1, on the reverse strand, counting down.
AGACGAACTGCCGTTACCCGTCACATACACAGGACGGTATTGGTTAACCGCCGCTACCTGTCCGTTGATAATCAGCACCCGGTAGTCGGTTCCAATGACATATTGTTGCAGCAGTATGCTACTGCCATATTGGGTTGCGAGATGAATTGCCGCTTCCAGCTCAGCAACGGTGCGTACATCCAGCGTAACCCCCTGACTGCTGCTCGAATCCAGCGGTTTGACTACGATGGAACTGTATTGATGAAGGAAAACTTCGGCCTCTTCTCCCATGGCCGCTACAACGATATGAGGAGGAACTGGCATCCCCTGTTCATGCAGGATCAGATTACATGCCTGTTTATTCTTGGCAAGCAGTCCAGCGATCAGCGGTAGCCGGTGAGTTCTCGTTTTGTTAATGATGATCTGTTTGTGCTCCAAGGACAGTTTTAGAAAATCCTCACAACCATCCACCAGCAACTCGCACCCGATCCCCATCTCTCTTGCTTTGTTCAGAATCAGCCGATTCTGTAGATTCTCAAAACCTTCTGGAAATACGGAACATTTGGAACGAAGTAAATTCATATCCGACCTTCCTATCGGTTGATTTTATTGATAATGATTATCAGTATCACACAAAATCTATTTTATGGTAATTATTCACCCGTTGTCAATATGAAACTTTTCAGGGAAAAAATATCTTTATTTCAGAAGGGTATTGGCATTGTAATCGTGGAGTATTGGCATACTTAGGCATAACAAACAAGGCAAGCTATGGAGTTTCCAAATCCTCTGCTTGCCTGTTTCGTTATCCACATGACAATAAATTGATGGTACTGAGGAATAATTTGGGGGATGGATGGCCGTAAGAACATGACGTATACGGCTGTGTCCATGATGCTATAAGAATCGTAGCATTTGCCAAAAAGGCATAGCAAACGTACCGATTCAGCATTACGGGTATCTTTGACCAACAGGTGCCTCGAAGCTCTTGTTTATCAAGCCATCTGTGTATAACGTTGCTGCGTTTCATGCAGCTTCCTGCCTCTTCCGTGCGGGATACAGGTGGGTGTACCGAATAACGGATCTACAGCAATGTCACACTCCATCTGAAAAACGTTTCGTACGAGATCACGAGTGATGATATCCTCCGGTTTACCCTCTGCGTAGATGGACTTGTTGTGCACCGCAACGATATGATGTGCGTATCGACAAGCCAGATTCAAGTCGTGAAGCACCATCACGATGGTACGCCCCTCCCGTTCATTTAATTCAAACAGCAGATCCAGAATATCAATCTGATGTGTCATATCCAGATACGTTGTAGGCTCGTCCAGCAGCAATGTTTCTGTACCTTGTGCCAAGGTCATCGCGATCCATGCGCGTTGACGCTGACCACCGGATAACGCATCAACAGGACGATCTGCAAGTTCAGTCAGATGTGTAGACGCAAGAGCCAGTTCAACCATGCGCTCATCCTCACGCGACCATTGTTTAAGCCATGTCTGATGAGGATAGCGTCCTTGACGAACCAGCTGATTCACGGTCAAACCTTCCGGTGCCGTCGGTCCTTGGGGCAGAATAGACATGCGTCTTGAGATTTCTTTGGTGGGTAGCTTTGCAATCTCTTCACCATCCAATAGCACAGTGCCTGAACTGGACTTCAGCAGTCTTGCCATCGTACGCAGCAGCGTCGATTTGCCGCAACCATTACTGCCGATCAGGACTGTAATCTCTCCCTTCGGAATGGTCAGGTTCAAGTTTTCTATAATCGGATCTGCTCCATAAGAGATGGTAAGCTGTTTGGCTTCCAGAATACTCACGGCTCTCTCCTCCTCAATAATGGTTTCGATTCTTAAATAATAGATACAGAAAAAACGGTGCACCAATTCCTGCGGTAAATACGCCTGCAGGGATATCCAGCGGCAGAAATGCCGTTCGGGCAATGAGATCGGCTGTACATACCAATAAAGCACCTACAAAGCCGGATACCAGCAGCAAACTTCCAAACATCCGCCCTACCAGTTTTCGTGCAATATGAGGAGCAATTAAACCCACAAAGCCAATCGTACCTGCGACAGACACAGCAATCCCGGCGAGAAGCACACTGCATAATAACAAGGCAGATCGATGCCACTGCACCGTAACGCCAAGCCCTGTGGCAAGGTCATCTCCGAACTCCTGTGCATTCAAACTGCGACCAAACCACATGGCGAGGGGCAGAACGATGATAATCACAGGTAATATCGTCTGAATATCTGTCCATGTGGCTCCATAGATGCTGCCAGTTAGCCAAATATAAGCCTGACTTGCTGTATAGAACGGGCTTAAAATCAACATAAAGGTCGTGCCAGCGCCCGTTATAGCCGATACGCCTATACCGATCAGCACCAGCCGGATCGGACTGACTCCTTTTTTCCAGGCCAAGATATAAATGATGAATGCTGTTACCATCGCACCGATGACCGCAAAGAGTGGTAGCAATTTAATGCTTACGGCTCCACCCAGTAATGTTACAAATCCTACAGCTGCCACTGCAGCACCACCCGTTATACCGATGACATCAGGTGAGGCAAGTGGATTACGGATAATTCCCTGGAGCAGTGCTCCCGACATTCCCAGTGCGGCCCCGACAAGCAGAGATAACAACACACGTGGAAGCCTGAGTGTCAGCACGACGAAATCATGCTCTCCTGCATTCAGTCCAAAGATGGTGCGAAGGACGTCCAGTGGAGAAATAAAGTCACTGCCTAAGCTTGTTCCGACTACCCCTGCTACCAGAAACAGAAGGACACATACAGCGATGACCATCACGGACTTACGTTCCACTTGAATGGAAACAGTATCTTTTTTATTCCGATATGTCAGCATCTTCCTCATATCTTCGTCACCCCCTTCCGGGCGATATAGATGAAGAAGGGTCCGCCGATTAATGCCGTCATTACACCCAGCGGAACTTCCTGCGGTATAATGACCAGCCTTGCTACGACATCAGCTGACATTAGCAATATCGCTCCACCCAAGAAGCAATACGGGACAAGCCAGCGGTAGTCATTGCCAACAAATGCACGCATGATATGTGGTACGACCAGACCCACCAAACCTATGGAACCGGCAACTGCTACAGAACCACCCGCGAGTACTACCGTAACGATTCCCATCATCACTTTCACCAGAAGTACGTTCTGTCCCATGCCTTTGGCAATGTCATCCCCTGTTAATAACAAATTGATAGCTCTCCCCATAAATAACGACACCACTGCGGCTACCGCCATATAAGGTAGAACCGGATAGAGAATCTCCAGTGTTCGTCCACTTACCGAACCGGCAAGCCAGAACAGAACATCCTGCAGTCCCGTGCCGTCCAGCACAAGAATCGCTTGGGTGAAGGAGGCGAACAAGGCTGAAATAGCGGTACCCGCTAATACAATTTTGATTGGCGTCAGGCCATCACGCCCCAGTGAACCCAAACTATATACAATAGCTGCTGATATGGCTGCCCCGGCAAATCCAAACCACATCATCGTGGTCAAGGATGAAACGGACAGTACAACAACAGCAATAACAATGAAAAAAATGGCGCCTGAGTTAATTCCGAACACACTCGGGGATGCCAGCGGATTACGCGTCAGTGCCTGCATCAGTCCGCCTGCAACAGCCAGACTTGCCCCTACAACAGCCGCAATAATCGTGCGTGGCAATCGCTCTGTCAGAAGCACCACATGCTCTACTGATGTTTCATCATAGGACTGAACCGCATCCCACAACATATGAAACGTAATCGGTGTGCGTCCCAGAATCATGCTGGCGGTTGCAGCGACTAGCATAAGAATGAACAAACCAACTAACCCGTATATTTTCGCACTTGCCTTGGTAAAAAGGGGAAACATACTCTCACTCTTTCATCTATGAAGTGAAACAGGACCTGCCTGCCCATACACTTTGCTAACGAAAGTTCTGGTGCATGGCAGATCCTAATCCGGTTATTATTTATTCAGGTTGAACAGCTTGTATAGATCGTCCAGCATCATATTGGCTGATGTATATCCGCCTGCCATGTTCCAGGCTACCTCATCGACCTGGTACAGCTGATTGTTTTTCACAGCATCAAGGTTTTTCCAGAGCGGACTGCTCGTCCAATCTTTATAATTTTTCTCGATCGCAGCCGTATCCGTACCTGAATTGAAATTAAAAATCATGTCTGCATTCATATCCGGAATGGCCTCTTTGGATGTCAGTTCAACACCCCATTTATCTGCATCATGGCCCGCTGGTCTTGTAAATCCAAGTTCCTTCAGAATTTTACCTGCATAACCCATGTAGAAAATACGAACCTGATCTGCTCTGAAGTTAGTAATGGTTGCTTCAATCGGCAGACGGTCACCCATTTTCTCTTTGAAATCCGCTACGCGTGTCTCCCAATCGGCAAGTAGCTTATTCGATTGCTCTGTTTTGTTCATTGCTTCCCCGACCATCTTCAATGTTTCTTTCCAATCGAACAGCGTTTCGGTCACGACCGTTGGTGCGATCTGGGACAGCTGATCATAGATTTCTTCATCTCTAATTTTGGTAGCAATAATAAGATCAGGCTTCAACTTGTTGATTTCTTCCAGATTCGGCTGGGATTCCTGACCTACTTGCGGTACGCCATCCAGATCTTTACGCAGATATTCATATACCGGCTGCTGCACCCATGATTCCACGACACCTGCCGGTTTCACGCCAAGTGCAACAACGACATCATTCGCACCTTGGAACAGTGTCACGATTCGTTGCGGAGTTCCCGTGATTTTTGTTTCCCCCATGGCATGTTTGATTACCCGAGTCTCGTCTGTAGCTTTGACCGCTTGATCTCCATTCGTGCTACCTTCAGCACTTTTACCACTTGTTGCTGAGCTTGCTGTATTGGTTGTACCCGCACTTCCCCCTGAAGCACAGCCAGCCAGCAGCGAAATCATAAGAATAAGTGATGCATAAATATATACCTTTTTACTGAATCGAAACATGGAACCCGTCTCCCCTTTTCGTTCTAAATGATATTGAATCTCATTATCAATTGTATTGTAATGGAGTTGGGTGATTTAGACAAGCACTTATTTGGAAAAATATTTACGATTCATATCCAGCTTCATTTATTCTATAAACGCCGCTATAAAAGCAAATTTCAGGTTAATACATATAATATAAATCGATATTATCCAACGTTGGTGTAACCACTTATGTCAATTGTCACCTACTTCTTCTGGTCCAAATACAACTTGAACTATCCTTCTATTTCATGATGTGACGGTATACAAGTAAATTAATATTTATACATAAAAGTCTTATATTTATGAATAATTTGACCGTACTTTGTACTTTTCCTACTTAGAGTCGGCTCATATAACTCATCATTTATTCCTAAATTATTCCTGTAAATGAATCTCTTCTTATGTTAGATTATCCCTTGGAATAAAATCACAAATAGAGACAGGGGACGGACATTATGAAAAAGCATTGGATTCTTTCGATCCTGATGAGTATGGCGTTGATCGGCGGCATAGTTCTTCCAACAGGGCATTACGCTGCGGCAGCAGACAATTCCACTGTGATTTCGGACGAAGTAAACACGGAAGAGACAATCAACCAGGAAGAACAGGAACTTACGGCGGATGACCAAGATTTTCTGGATTATTTAGATGCATTGGAAGCAGCGGCTGTTTATGAAACGAAAGCTATAAACGCCATAGGCGGAAACACATACATCACCTCTGCCAATCGCAAATCTTTCTTTTTGACGTTAAACAACACAGCTATCCCGAATTACACAAAGTATGTTTCCATGCTGAAGCAGATCAAACCGGAGAATACGGAGTTGAAAAAAATCCATGACAAATTGATTAGAGGCAGCTACGCACAACTGGAAGGTTATCAGTTGTTCAAAAAGGCCGTGTCTAAAACAACAATAAACCGTACGTTCCTCAAGCAGGGCAATGACAAGGTTGCTGCGGGTAAGAAGAGCATCGAGCAGTACCTCAAAGAAGTTAAGACATACGGAGAACAACTGGGATTCCAGATGTAATATACTCGGCTCCATAATTAATTGATAATTAAGGAAAAAAAGTGTTTTCTTTTGCAAAAATAATTCGTATAATAACCGTATAATCAAAAGGCTATGCTGCCGAAAGGTACAACCTCGTGAACATGAGAGGTTGTGCCTTTTTTGCGTTTTCTACGCGTTTTTCACGGCATTCTCTAGCCCTATTTTGCATTTAACCATGTGACAAGGAGTGATATCTATGATTTTAGAAGCCATTTATCATCGTCCCAAACTGAACTGGTCTTATGCGTATAATCGCACAACCATGCATATTCGCTTGCGGTCCAAACGGGGAGATTTGGATGCCGTCATTGCGATTACAGGGGATAAATATGCCTGGGATCGGACGATCACACATATTCCTATGCAAATTTTCGCCCGGGACGAAATGTTTGATTACTGGGAAGCCGAGACATCTCCGCCTTACCGCAGACTTCGTTATGCCTTTCAGCTAATCCAGGGGGAAGATTCTGTGTGGATGACAGAGCGAGGATTTGAACAGGCACTGCCGGATCATCCGCTGGAAATGTTTGATTTTCCATTCATGAATCCGGTTGATATTTTTGAACCGCCTGCCTGGGTTAAAGATGCTGTATTTTATCAAATTTTCCCCGAACGTTTTGCGAATGGCGACCCATCTCTAACGCCAGCAAACGCTGAGTCTTGGGGCGGTACGCCTACACCTACCAATTTCTTTGGCGGAGACCTGCAAGGCGTGATGGATCATCTGGATCATCTTCATAAACTCGGGATCACAGCCATCTATTTCTGTCCATTGTTCGAGGCCACGACCAACCATAAATACAATACCGCGGATTACTTGAAAGTTGATCCTCAGTTTGGCACGAATGAACAATTGAGAATGCTAGTGGACGCATGTCATGCTCGTGGTATACGAGTCGTTCTGGATGCTGTATTTAACCATTCGGGAAGAGAGTTTCCTCCTTTTGTCGACGTAATGAAAAATGGCGCTAATTCCCCTTATGCGGACTGGTTCTACATCAAGGATTGGCCGCCACGGGTTGAGGATGGCATTCCAACCTACGAAACCTTTGCCTTTGAGCCGCTCATGCCGAAGCTCAACACGGAGCACCCGGATGTCAAAGCGTACCTGCTTGAGGTTGCACGCTACTGGATAGAGGAGATGGATATTGACGGTTGGCGACTGGATGTGGCCAATGAGGTGGATCACCAGTTCTGGCGTGAATTCCGTCAGACGGTCAAAGCAATCAAGCCCGATGCTTACCTGCTCGGTGAAATCTGGCATGATTCATTAATGTGGCTGCAAGGCGACCAGTTCGATGCAGTCATGAACTACCCTTTTACCAACTCCGTACTGGATTATGCCGTGCATGGCAAGCTGGATGGACTCGAATTCGCCAACGAGATCGGCAAACTGCTTGCTGCGTACTCCCAACCCGTTACCGAAGCAGCGTTTAACCTGCTGGGCAGCCACGATACGCCGCGGTTACTGACGTTATGTGATGGCGATATACGCAAAATGAAATTGGCTGTCACGTTGCTTTTCTCCTATCCGGGTGCGCCTTGCGTCTATTATGGGGATGAGGTCGGACTGGACGGTGGATATGATCCAGGTTGCCGCAAATGTATGGAGTGGGACGTGGGCAAACAGAACCGGGAACTGCTTGAATTTTTCATCCATACGATTGAGGTACGGAAGAAACATCCAGCTTTGCGCAGCGCGGGGTTAAAGATTATGTATGCCGAAGCAGGTGATCCTTGCCTTGCTATGGAACGTGTGGATTCGGAGACGGGAGAACGTATGGTACTGGTGATCAATGCCAGTGATGAGCCTCGTACACTGGAGCTTGGATGGGGAGATCATAACGTATGGCGTGACTTGTATACTGCGGCTTCGGTTGAGGCAAGACAGAACAAGTTGACCTTGGAGCTCGGCGCATACGGCTTCTCTTTGTTGCAATGTGAGGCGAAACAGCCAGCAGAAGCATGATTTTGGTAAAGGGTAAAATTCCGAAGGGCTGAACGTGAATAACGTCCGGCCCTTTTTTGTATAAAAAGCACACCCTTACGTCTGAAGCAACGTCTCTCCTGTATGAACAAAAAAAACGCACATCCCTTCGGATTTATGCGTTCTCCAGTTCATGGATTGTATTGGATTCATCAGCCTGATCATCCTCTGATTAAGCGGTTATGCATGATCCGGCGGCGATCATACCGGCTTTCTGACCTTTTTCATACGGGAGCTGACCAACGCTTCCTCTGTAATCACAATTTTCTGCGGAATTTTGTATGCGGGTAGTTTGTCTTGGCAATAAGTCCATATAGCCCTGCGAAGCTCTTTCAGTGAACTAGGGCCCGCGAGTCGCACTGTCGCTTTCACCTGCTGGCCTGTTATCCCGCTCACTTCTCCCGTAACTACCGCCGCTTCAATGCCATCCATCTCTTCAAGCACACTCTCCACTTCAGCAGGGTACACTTTCCAGCCACCTACGTTAATAATCTCGGAACGCCGACCCAGAATGCGGATATATCCTTCCTCCACCACTGCCTCATCTCCCGTTCGCAACCAACCGTCTTCTGTAAAAGGAGACGGAGCATTCAGGTAACCCATCATCGCCGTTGCGGTATAAATCTGTAACTCTCCATCTACAACGCGACACTTCACCTCGTCATCCTGAATGGAAAATAACAGCGAACCCGGTTCTTTAGAACGTGTTGGTAAAATCCCCAATTCGGACATGCCGTAAGCTTGAATCGTCCTGATCCTCGGAAAGCGCCGGGTCCAGGCTTCCAAAACCGACTCAGGCATTACTTCCGAGCCATAAGAGACCACTTCCAGGCTGGAAAGGTCGTAATGCTCGTCTTGTTTTCCCAAAAGCATCAGATTCATAAATGTCGGGGATACGGGCAGCGCCTGTACACGATGTTTCTGAATGGTATGGCACACTGCCTCCGGAGTACGGTTCACCACAATACACAGGCACCCGCCGCTGGATAGCGATTGTAGCATGGTGTTCACCCCGCCGATGTGATCAAACATCATGAAGGGGATAGTACGCAGCGGACGCACCTGCCGCCGAAAGGCTTGTAACAACCGGTCTGCCCGGTGAACCGTCGCCTTACTTACTCCCGTCGAGCCTGAGGAGAACAGAACTAATCCGCCCACCTGCTCCAGTCTTAATTCAGTCAAAATGGACGGCATCGCTTCTTCTTCATGAGTCTCGCGTATCTGTCTCACCAAAAGCTTGCCTGCGTCTACACCCAAGCGTACAGCTACATGTGCAAGCTTTACGTACTCGTCCCGTTTCGCTTCGACCAAATTACGGTCGATCGGAAGTACGATGCACCCTGCTCCAAGCAATGCCAGCATTGCCGATGCTGCATAGGGAGAATAGTCCTCTTCCAATGTGACAACTTGCCCCGATATCCCCTCTCTCTCGATCCATTCTCCCATGAGAAAAATCTGACGAACCAGCCAGTCGTAACTGTACTCTTGATCCTCCCAAATAAACGCCGGGTGCTGCCCGTGAGCCGCAAATCGCTCTAGCAAAAAATCAATCACCTCACACCCTCCCCATCACTGCCCAAGGTCTGTTGCTGTGCAAGATAATTCACCAGCGAGCCGACCGTCTGATACGGGCTTTCCGGCAAGGAAGCAGCAGCAATCTCGGCGAGAGCGTTCCCCAGGCCTCTTCCCCAATGCTCTTCAATGCCCTGCTCTACTACAGCCAGTAAAGACACCAGTTCCAGTGAATTCAGTCGTCCATCCCGACCATATAGTGGTGCATTACCGCCCTCATCCAAGGCAATGAATGTGTTATGATACGCATTCAGCTCCCGGCAGCTATCCAGTACAATGCGCAGCAGAGCTGCCTTGTGTTCATTTTCGTTGTCTATACCTGTTTGGGATTGCCGCGGATATGTGGAAGCTTGAGGCAGTGCTTTTCTTAACGACGAATACCAGTTGTATTCATCTGCGGCTAGCTCTTGCACTACACCTGACAACTGAGCTTGCCACCCTTCACGCTGCTTCATCCTTGCCACCTGAAGCAAACGATTGGCCTTTTCCCATCGGAGAATGATGTTCTCATATTCCTTGGCGTATTGGTCAAGCGGCGCACCCAGCCACTCAGCAGACTCCTTGAGTACATCCCGGAAATAATATCGACTCCACCGCATATCAAAAAGCAAACCCGATATTCGCGCTTCGCTCTCTGCATTCCCTCCTAAATTTCCTTCCAGTGCATCGATCAGACTGGTAGAGACAGCATATCCAAAATAAAAACGCCGTGCTCCCTCCATGATCGTTCTACCTGTCAAAAATTCATGTACCTGAGTAGTCAATGCTTGGGCCAGCATCTCCCGGTACCCCTGCGAATCCAGCAGGACTTTGGCCTGAATATCCGTTGTTCCGTAGGTTCGCAGCGTCTCCTTCCGTTTAACCTCTGCAAGTTCAGGGATCGTTTGATGCCCTCTCCAAAAATCATGAAAAGCTGCATGTTCCACCTTGCCTTTAAACTTGTAAAACACAGGGTCGTAGACATACATATGGTCTTCATCCATGCCATACACGGCAAGCCAATGATCCATCAGGTAATGCCTTGAGCCTTGTTTGACATGTTTGTTAATATACTCGGGATTGTGATAGTCGTCGCAATAAGGCAGATGATAGCTGGTGCCTGTGGCCAAAAAAAGTCTGCCCGTTTCAAGCTGCCGCCGAATCTCTATTTTTCCTTCCTCAAAGCTGCCCAGCTCCCGCTGGTCATTGATCTTCCAGATCGGTTCCTCATAATCCAGCTTGTGAAAATAAGTCTTCACCAAGCCGTTATCTTCGCATGATGGCAGCGTATATAATCGGCTGGCAGCCAGCATGGCAAGACTTGAAACGGAACCCTGCCGCTCAAGCACTTCATGAATCAAGGGGAAATTGCATGGATAATAGTAAGGGATGTCCAGTGTTGGAGCGAAGGAATGGATTATCATTTGATGGAGCCTCCTATTTCTACTTTGGCAGATGCACTGCCCCAAGCCTGAATATGATAGTGGAGAGACATGTCTTCGGTTGCACGAAATACTCGATTGGCTATGGGATTGCCTTCCTGATCCGTCTCGAATTGCCGGAAACCACGGGTAAAACGGAAAGAGAAGCCACTGTCTCGCGGAATAAGATAACAGCCTTCATAGTGACCATCACCTGCATGCGTAAGCTTCATGCCCATCCCGCCGTAGATGAACTCTTCCCATGGCTCCGATGACCTGAAAGTTGGTGTAAGCTTTGCCTGCATACAGACTTGTACAACGGGGGTTAGTTCAGATATAATCCTGTAATCTCGTGTAGCCGTTAAATCACCCGATTCCAGCGTAATTGTAGCACTCCCTATGGCCTGAGGAATCAGCGTACCGTCTGCAAGAACCTGAAGAACTTCGGGATGACTTGAAACATACTCTCCGCTTAGTAAGTTCTGACTCAGACCGTTATCACACTGGAACCGCGCCTGAACCCTTACCTGCATTCCACCTTCTAGTCCGATGACATCTCTGCCATATAGCTCTAATGAAGTCGGTTGCCCTTCTTGGCCGAACATGTACAACAGGGGGAATTGCACACGTGCTCCCCAATCCGCTTCCTGATGGCAAGCGTCTGCCTGTTCGAAGTAAGCCAGCTTTTTTGCATCCGCTCCCCGATCCAGCATCTTCTGTACTACCCTTCTCACCTGTTCAAGCAAGAACAGTCCTTCGGTGTCTCCAATATCCACCCACATGTCCACATCCGGAATGGTATCCGGCAGTCGGTACATGTTTTTCTCCCGCAGTCCATTCTCAGCTTGTTCATCCAATTGTGCATCCACAAAGTACGGAGACATCATGATCAGCTTGCCAAACACATTGGGATGACGCATCCCGATATGCAAGGTGCATAATGCAGCTGCCGAGGAACCGAGTAATCCCGTATTATCTCTATCTCTCTTTGTCCGGTATCGCTGATCAATCATCGGTTTAAGCTCATCAATAATAAATTGCTCGTATTCAATTCCAGAGCCTCCTATGCCGGTTGCTTCCTGCTCAGCATCAACGTAGTGATAGAACTCGTTGCGGGTAACCGGACGAACGTGGGCAATCGCAACAATAATGATGGGTTCAATCCGGCCAGCAGAGATGAGTTCATCTGCTGCCAGGTCAAGTTGCCACGTTTCGTTTCCCGGACTGGATGGCCCAAAAGCCCGCTGTCCTGCATGAACGTACAACACCGGGTAATGCCGTTCAATCTGCTCCTCGTAACCTGGCGGAAGATATACGTAAATGTTTCTCTTATTGCCGAGCTGCGATGCCTGAATGTTTTTCAGACACGCTATAACCGATCCTGTGCTCACTGCCATCAACCGCCTCTCTCTTCCTTTTCCCTCAGGACAAACTAACTAAGCAAACCTCCCCCGGATTCTGCTGTGAATCCTAGGTGATAACAAACAACCCCGCCTCAGGAGAGACGGGGTTGTCCCGGATAGGTCAGCCGAATTACAAGCTGATCCGGAAAGCATAGCCCTTAATTTGATTGAATCTGCGAATAGTTTAAATCGAGCGGGATACTTTTGTAAATATAAAAATAGAAAAAAAATACTCAGAAAAAAGTTATTGACATAAAAACCAAATTTTCTTAAGATAGCGTTGTGATCATAACTCGAGGGCTATGCTTTTAAACCCCAGTGGTTTAGGACAACCCCGGTAACTCCCCAAGGAGATACCGGGGTTGCCTGCGTTTGCGCCCGGAAGGAGGAATCCAAACATCTCAGTGAATCAACCTGTACTATTGTAAGCGCTATAATTCAAAGTCCGTTGGTTGTTTATCAAAAACTACTACATTCACGAAGGGTGGATTACCATGTTTCAAATGGCCAAACGCGCATTCCTCAGCACTACACTGACCCTCGGCTTGCTTGCCGGCAGCGCCCTGCCGTTCTTGCCAGCTTCCGCTGTATACGCCGATCCGGACACCGCTGTGACCAACAAACAGAGCTTCAGTACAGATGTGATTTACCAAGTATTTACGGATCGCTTTTTGGATGGCAATCCCTCCAACAACCCTACCGGAGCTGCTTATGATGCCACATGCAGCAATTTGAAGCTGTACTGCGGCGGAGACTGGCAAGGGTTAATCAACAAAATCAACGATAACTATTTCAGTGATCTGGGTGTCACAGCGTTGTGGATCTCCCAGCCTGTCGAAAATATTTTTGCAACGATCAACTACAGCGGTGTAACCAACACAGCCTACCACGGCTACTGGGCTCGGGACTTCAAAAAGACCAATCCATACTTTGGCACGATGGCGGATTTTCAGAACCTGGTTACGACGGCTCATGCCAAAGGAATCAAGATTGTCATTGACTTTGCACCGAACCACACCTCTCCAGCGATGGAAACCGACACCTCTTTTGCTGAAAATGGCAGACTGTACGATAACGGTACACTGGTAGGCGGTTATACCAATGATACCAACGGATATTTCCATCACAATGGCGGCTCCGACTTCTCTTCCCTGGAGAACGGCATCTACAAAAACTTATATGACCTGGCCGACTTCAACCACAATAATGCGACCATCGACAAATACTTCAAAGATGCCATCAAACTGTGGCTTGATATGGGCGTTGACGGCATTCGGGTGGACGCGGTGAAACATATGCCTCTCGGCTGGCAAAAGAGCTGGATGTCCTCCATCTACGCACACAAACCCGTGTTCACTTTTGGAGAATGGTTCCTGGGATCGGCTGCATCCGATGCAGATAACAAGGACTTTGCTAACAAGTCTGGTATGAGCCTGCTCGACTTCCGCTTTAACTCTGCGGTGCGTAATGTGTTCCGTGATAACACGTCCAACATGTACGCTCTGGATTCCATGATTAACAGCACAGCTACGGACTACAACCAAGTGAACGATCAAGTGACGTTCATCGACAACCATGATATGGATCGTTTCAAAACAAGCGCAGTCAACAATCGCCGTCTGGAACAGGCTTTGGCCTTCACATTGACTTCACGTGGTGTACCTGCCATCTACTATGGTACTGAACAGTATCTGACGGGGAATGGCGATCCGGATAACCGTGCCAAAATGCCTTCGTTCTCCAAATCCACTACAGCTTTTAACGTCATAAGTAAACTCGCGCCTCTGCGCAAATCCAATCCGGCCATTGCCTACGGTTCCACTCAGCAGCGCTGGATTAATAATGATGTATATGTTTATGAGCGTAAATTCGGCAAGAGTGTAGCCGTTGTCGCGGTAAACCGCAATCTTTCCACGTCTGCAAGCATTACAGGATTAAGCACTTCCCTGCCTACAGGCTCATACACGGATGTACTTGGCGGGGTGCTGAACGGAAATAACATCACCTCCACGAACGGTAGCATTAACAACTTCACCCTTGCTGCGGGTGCAACGGCAGTATGGCAATACACAACTGCCGAAACAACACCAACCATCGGTCATGTTGGTCCGGTTATGGGGAAACCCGGTAATGTGGTGACAATTGATGGCCGTGGATTCGGCTCGACGAAAGGCACGGTCTACTTCGGCACTACAGCGGTTACCGGAGCAGCGATTACGTCTTGGGAAGATACACAGATTAAAGTAACCATCCCTTCCGTTGCCGCTGGCAACTATGCAGTCAAAGTTGCGGCGAGCGGAGTAAACAGCAATGCTTACAACAACTTCACCATCCTGACTGGCGATCAGGTCACCGTTCGCTTCGTCGTAAACAATGCGTCCACAACGCTTGGACAGAACCTCTATCTGACAGGCAATGTAGCCGAGCTTGGCAACTGGAGCACCGGTTCCACTGCCATTGGACCAGCATTCAATCAGGTCATCCATCAATACCCAACCTGGTACTATGATGTCAGCGTACCGGCAGGCAAACAGCTGGAGTTCAAATTTTTCAAGAAAAACGGTTCAACGATTACATGGGAAACCGGTTCTAACCACACATTCACTACACCAGCAAGCGGAACAGCCACCGTTACGGTGAACTGGCAGTAAGAACTTCATATCATTGAATACACAAGCTAACCCGGAATACGCAAATGTAGCGTATATTCCGGGTTTTGCTATGTGATCGGATTTGTGATAGAGAATGTTTCGTTAATATCTTGTTGAAAAAACCGCCTGTCTTCATTTGTATGAATATCTAAGTATAGGTTCGAATGGACTTCAAGGTTGTGATGGCAACGATTCCTGTTGCAAGCAACATCATCCCTACGCCTTCCAATACGGCGGCGGCACCCCAGTGATCCGCAAAGATCGAGACTACTGTCAGCCCCAGAATCGGCGCTGTACTTGTAATGGTGCCAACGACACCATAAACGCTACCCTGCATCTCATCTGGCACAGCGGTGCGAAGCATAATCTGGGTGAGCATCGTGCAACAGGCAAACATGGCTCCTCCACCTATGATAAGCGGCAAGGCCATGAGAGGCGAGGATACATTCGCCATAAGCATATAAACAGGCCCTAACACAAGTAAGCCGATAAAGACCCAGCGCCCGCGATTTTTCAATCTTTTTCCCGAAGCAATCAATACCCCTGATCCAATCATATACCCCAGAGGAATGCAGGTCTCGATCAAACCAAATTGAACTGGATTCGCCTTCCATACGTTAACAGCCATCACCTGAATGAGCATCATGGCTGACATAAAAAAGAGAAGTAGCAGCGGATTGAGTAAAACAATAGAACGAATGAGTCGACTCTGATAGATGTAAGCAAACGAACTGCGCCACGCTTGTGTAAAAGATTTCGGGTCACCACTGGCACGCATCACCTGTGGAAAACGCCCTGCCAGCAGGACACAGATTGCAGACAATAGGAAAGTTGCCCCCGTAATCAGGATGGCGACAAAACCGCCGAACGCAGCTACAGCGACCCCGGCTGCCGCCAAACCACTGATACGAGCCAGATTGTCCACCAGATGAATGGTACCCGTTGCCTGCTGGATGTGTTCTTTACCCACGATGCTGGCAGCGGAAGCATGAAATGCTGGGGCCTGAAACAGACTGGAAAACATCGATAATGAGAGCAACAACAGCAATACAGGAAAAGGTACATGCCAGCTGAACAGGCTAACTGCAACCAGCAAAGCGATCACACCGCGAAACACGTCTGAAGCCAGCATCAGCTTTCTTCGATCCAGCCGATCGGCCACCGTACCCGCTACTGATCCAAATAGAAAACTGACCACCATATTGCAGATCTGCACAGCAGCCATGCTCTTAGCACTGCCCGTTGTCTGAAGTACCCACAGACTGATGGCAATACTATTAAAACAGTCCCCAAAAACAGATATGCCATACCCGTACAGGATTCTGCGGAACGTCCTGTTACGCCATAGGGTGCGCGGAGCTTCACTGCTCTGCAGAGTAGCTTGTCCCCCTGGATAGACTGTAGCTTCAGGCTCACTGGAAGGGTTCATGCCCATACATCACGTTCCTCCTTTTTCTTCATTAGAAGCCCTAAACAAGCAAGCCTTAATCAGAACCCTGAATTAGACAGCCTTGATTTAATTCCTTGTACACCTAAGCACAGGCAGACACTTCCGAAGCGTGGCCAGTCGACGAAGACATGACGTTGCGGAAGTGCCTGATTGAATTGCCGCAAGTGCGGCTCATCTTGCCCTTTGTATGCTATGAAGTGATGTTGATCTCTGGAGGCCGTAGAGAGATGTTAACCTTTGGATGCCCCTGTTGTCAGACCCTGAACGAGGAAACGCTGCAGGAATACAAACAGCAGGGTAATTGGAATAGCAATCAGTACGGCTCCTGCAGCAAACATCGTGAAGTTACTGTCCTGATACCGGTTTACGAGATCCCACATTCCTACAGCCAGAGTCCAATTTTCTTTGGTACGCAGCACGAGCCGGGCAAAAATAAAATCCATCCATGCCCCCGTGAAGCTGGTTAAGGCGACGTATGTAAGCATCGGCTTGGATAACGGAAGGATGATGCTGGTGAACACACGCAGATGACTGGCACCATCGATACGAGCTGCTTCATCCAGACTGCGCGGGATGGTGTCAAAGAAACCTTTGACAATGAATCCGCCCAGCACTGCGCCTGAGGAATAAACCAGAATAAGCGCAACATGCGTGTCGAGCAGTTTGATTTGCAGCAAAATAATATAGATGGCAATCATGCTCATGAAACTTGGAAACATGCCCAGAATGAGCATGGTGGACAGAATCGTTTTACGCCCCCGAAAACGGAACCGGGATAACGCGTACATGCCCAGCGTCACCATTAATGTAGAGAAAATCATCGTGAAGAAGGCGATTTTCAGCGTATTCATATACCATCTGCCGTACATAAAGGACGGATTGTTAAACAGCTCTCCATAGTGAGAAAGAGTGAAACTTTCCGGCCATAAGCGTTCACTGAACAATGCCGCGCCGGGACGCAGGGACGACAGAAAAATCCACAGCACAGGATAAACGGATACGACGGCAATGATCAGCAAAAGCACGTAACTGAGCGTCAAACGAATCGGATTGTTGCGTTTCTTCATTGGATCATGTCCTCCTCCTTGAATGATTTGGAGCGGCGGAAATTCCAGATGGAGAAGGTAGCGATAATCAGGAAGATGATGATGCCTACCGCAGAAGCCATGTTGAATTTATTATTGTCGAGCGTGAGTTTGTAGAGCCAGGTCACCAGCAAATCCGTTGCCCCAGCATACTGATAGTCTCCGCGAAGCGGGTTACCGTTCGTTAACAGGAAAATGACGTTGAAGTTGTTGAAGTTCCCGGCAAACTGCATAATCAGCACCGGTGTCGTGGCAAATAAAATGAACGGCATCGTAATAATTTTGAACTTCTGGAACGCGGAAGCGCCGTCCACTTCGGCTGCCTCATACAGATCACGCGGAATAGCGGTAAGCACACCCAAAATGAGCACCATGCTGACCGGAATACCGATCCACATGTTGACGACAATGACAGTAACTTTGGCCCAGAACGGGTCCGTCAGCCAAGGCAAGCCTTCCAGTCCGAACGCTCGCATATACGTATTGATCGGTCCAAACTGACCGTTGAACAGATTGCGCATCAATAGTAGCGAGATAATCTGTGGAATGGCATAAGGCAAAATAAAAATGGTACGCCACAACTTTTTGAAGCGAATGCCTTTCTGTTCAATTAACAAAGCTACAAGCACGCCGCCGAAGTACGTCGTTACTGTCGCCAAGACTGCCCAGATGACTGTCCAGGTGAGCACCCCGTAGAACGTCTGGCTCCAGGATTTGAGCTGGATCAGATCCGTAAATGTTTTGAACCCTACCCAGTCCACCAGCTTGGCTGGTGGAATATGATCCGGTGCGGCATAGTTCGTAAACGCAATCGTAACGGTGAACAGAATCGGCATGATTGTAAAAAACAGAATACCGAGTGCCGGGATGGACAGGAACAGATACGGAAAATTTTTGTCCATCACATTACGCATCGTTGCCGCGGCTCCCAGCGTAGGTTTCCCCTGCTCTCTTGCAAGTCCGGTCATATACGCATCCCGGATGTTCAGAATGTAAACAAGCACAAACACAAAAAAGACCAGCAGCACAATAATTCCGTCAAGCAACAAAAAGATGGAATGGTCGCCCTTTTGAAGCACCGTTGAACCATTTACTTTCACAAAACGCTGTGTGTTCTCCCCCAGTGTCCATATCCCCCATACCGCTTGGGACAGCCGAGGAAGCAGGTATGCAAGCCCTGCTCCCTCCAGCAGCAATAGAACAATGCCTTTAATCCACTGCCGATTGTATAACTGTCCGAGACCTTGCAGTATGATGGAGCATATGGCTGCCGTCATCCGGTGCTGCTTTTCCCTATTGGGCTGGGCTGACACCGGGACATGCGGTTGTCGCATATGCTCCCTCCTCTCCGTTTGGTATCATTCATCGTTCATCGTGTCATCGCTGTTTTGTCATTATTGCGTGGTTGCCAGGCTCTCCTTAATCTGTTTCACAGCATTGTCGAGTGAAGCTTTCACATCCTTGCCGCTGTCCCAAATATCTGTAATGGCTGACGAAATCGGTCCCCATACACTGTCCATGGCTGGAAGGGAAGGCATCGGTGTCGAGTTGTTGAATTGTTCAAGGAAGGCTTTGTTGATCGGATCTTCCTGTACTTTGGCGTCTGCCGCCACATTTTTGTTCGCTGGAAGCGTACCGTTCATGTCAAAGTTCTCCATCTGGGCTTCTTCGTTCGAGAGGAATGCAGCGAGCAACTTGGAAGCATTAGGATACTGGGTAAACGCATTGACGTAATAGGCTTTCACACCCGAGAAGGAGGTCATCGGCTTGCCGTCAATAGCAGGAAGGGGAGCGACCCCAAAATCAACTCCGGCGTTGCGATAGTCGGCAATGGTCCAAGGTCCGTTAATATCCATGGCCAGCTTGCCGCTGGAGAACAGTCCTTTTTTGATATCGTAGTTCACATCGCCCATCTTGAGCGGCAGCACTTCAGCCTTCAGCTTTTGGAGGAATTCTCCCCCTTTCTGCGCTCCTTCGTTGTTCAAACCGAGGTCACTGCTATCCATCCCGTTGTCCCCAAAGATATATCCACCCTGAGATGCCAGGAAGGCGTAGTTATAATAGAATTGTTGTAATTCCCACATCAGCGCATACTGATTGGATTTGGCATTGTTAAACGTTTTGGCAAAATCGATAATTTCGTCAAAGTTTTTCGGTGCTTCGGGGTACAAGGCTTTGTTGTAAAAGAGGGCATACGTTTCGACGCTGTACGGATATCCGTATAAAATGTCTTTGAACGTCACCGCTTTCAGCGCATTCTCGCTGGTATTGGCTGTGGTTTCAGCTTCGAAGATATCGTTAGGCAGAATAAGTCCTGCTTCCGAGGCGCTGCCAATCTTGTCATGCGGGAACACAACGACATCCGCGGCAAGCCCGGCAGGGCCGTCCGTCGTTAACTTGGTTACTTGATCTGTTGGCGGCAACTCCTCCATTTTGACCGTGACACCATATTTTTCTTCGAATTTTTTGACTCGTTGCTCAATAAAGCTACTCTGGTTTTTATCCTCCCAGATGACCAGTGTTGCACCCTCCTCAGGCTGGAGATTCTCTGCAGTCAGCTGCACCGTATCCTCTGGATTATCACTTGGCGCTGCCGGAGTAGAACTTCCTCCTCCTCCGGTTGAACATGCGGCTAGTGTAAAAGCCATTCCGATGGACAGAACTGTGCCTTGCCATTTTCTCATGTGAAATGTCCCCTTTCCCTCTGTGTAGTTCAAGAAATTTTTGCGCTTTTCACCCTTTAAACGCCGTATCTAGTCAGGATTTTATGTTCCATGTGAATCGTTGTACAAACGTTTGCTCAAAACGGAACACAAGGTCACTGAAACATTCGATATGTAGGGGTAAACAAGTTAAAAGTATGTAAATCCAATGATGTAAGCGCTATAATATATACCACATCATACAATATCAAACTTTATTTGCACAAACGTTTGCACAAGCTATATTCCTTTAAATTTAACCATATCCTGAATTTTGTTCACAGTAATTTCCTATTTCCTCGATCTAACTCTTTCTTCCTTTATTTTGCTCTACTTACATTCCGGGTTAACGAGTTAACAATTGATTTCTGGTACCCTTTGCATTACCATAGGAGAATGTTGAAATGATTGAATCAGAAGGGGTTTTTTACATGATTACGATCAAGGATATTGCCAAATTGGCGGGTGTTTCCCCTTCTACAGTGTCACGGGTGATTTCAGGCCATCCCAGAATCAGTACGGAAACATCTCTTAAAGTTAAACAAATTATGAAAGAACTTAATTATCATCCCAATATGATGGCTAAGAGCCTTGTATCCAAAACAACGCAGACGCTTGGAATTATGCTCCCCCGTCCTGCGGAGGAACTTTTTCAAAATTATTTCTTTGGAGAGTTGTTGCGCGGCATTATTACCCATGCGACTCGTAACAACTATGAGTTACTGCTGTCCACCGAGACGTCCTCCGATGATGAATTACAGGCCATTTCACGTCTCGTGCATGGGCGCAGGGTCGACGGTATTCTGTTGCTCGGTTCCAAACGGGACGATCCCATCATCTCTTTTCTCGAAGAGGAAAAATTCCCGTTTGTGCTCATTGGCCGAAGTGAGACACATCCGAATGCACCTATGGTCGACAACGATAATGTGCAGACCGCGTATGATGCAACGCAACATCTTATTGCACAGGGACACACACGCATCGGCTTTGTGAGCGGTCCGCCGGATATTACGTTATCGCATGATCGCATGCGTGGGTATCGGAACGCTCTTGAAGAATCCGGGTTAATGCCAACGAACGACTGGATCGTGGAGGGTGAATTCCTGCAGGAAAGCGGCTTCCGGGCAATGTCCCTTTTTATGTCGCTACCCGACAGGCCTACCGCCATTGTAGTTATCGACGACAATGTCGCTTTCGGTGTGTTAAGAGCACTCGCGGAGCTGGGATATCGAGTGCCCGAGGATATCAGTGTGGTCAGTTTTAACAATATCGCGTTGTCCGAACTTGCTTCGCCTCCGCTCAGTTCCATTGATATTGGCACATACCAGCTCGGGTATACCGCAGTTCAGGTTTTACTCAAGATTCTTGGCAACGAGCCTCTCGCTCAGAATCCGGTTATTATCCCGCACCGCCTGATTGTACGTGAGTCCTCCCTATATTTGAAGGCAAAGCCCTTCCTGAGTTAAGCGCTCTACCTTATTTTTTTGTAAAGTGCAAACGTTTGTCCTTATTAAAAACTCAGGCATGATATGGGATGAGCACAGATGCCAAATAAGCCGCATTTCTGCGGCTTTTCCTTTGCTTTCAATGACTAATTTTTTTGCTATATTTTTTCCACTCTATTTTCTTCACTTTATTTCCCTGTCCTTGTTAAGCGGCAGAACTATCCTGTACTCCAAGGCACGATCTGCCAACAAATTAATACGAACTCCAGCCTGCATCAGCCGTAATGACAGTACCATTTACAAAACTGGACTCGTCTGATCCAAGGAACAGAGCCACTTTGGCAATCTCCTCACTCGTTCCTACCCGTGGATTGATGGCCATCCCCTGCTGCTGCCGTCCCGCACCGAAAGGGTTAATGTCCGTCATGGTTGTCCCGATGTTCGTCGCAACGGCTCCTGGTGCAATCGCATTACAACGAATGCCTTGCTCGGCATACATGTATCCTGTATTTTTGGTAAACCCCACTACAGCATGTTTGGATGCCGTATATGCGGCTCCGGCCCGTCCACCATGCAAGCCACCAGCTGAAGCAACATTGACGATAACTCCTTGCTTCTTCTCCAGGAAAATCGGCAGTACTTTGCGTGTAGTGCGCATCACACTTGTTGTGTTCACGGCAAAAACCTTCTCCCACCGCTCATCGCTAATATCCGCAGCTGGCTCCATCCCATCCATGATCCCCGCATTGTTGACCAGAATGTCCACTGTCCCGTATTTACTCACCGTTTGATCAATCAGTTGCTGGACATCTTCCTCCTTCGCTACATTAGCCAGAAGAACAAAGGCTTCTCCACCGTTTGCCTGAATCTCTTGAACGACAGCCTCAGCTGCTTCCTCGTTGATATCGGAAACAACGACCTTGGCTCCTTCTTGCGCATACAATGTGGCAATGGCTTTGCCCATTCCCGATCCTGCACCTGTGACAATAGCCACTTTATTTTGAAGTTTCATTTGTTTATGCCTCCTTTAAAATGTATTCGTTTACATAAAGATAACAAACAAATGTTCATTATCTCTTATCCTTAGTATAATAAGTCATAGCTTTTCGATACAATCAGTAAAAAACGTTCCTAATGTACGTTAAACAACACGCTCTCACCTGTTTGTATATTATCTTTTAATAAATATCACCCGGGAGGAATTCCAATGCCTGAAACATCAGACGCGATGGATCGACGAATCCGCAAATCCAAAGCCGCCCTGAAGGAGGCACTGCTTCATTTGATGCAGAAGCAAAATTTCAAGGCAATCTCTATTTCGGATATTGTGCAACAAGCTGATCTGAATCGGGGAACCTTTTACAGACATTATCAATACAAGGAAGATCTGTTCAACGAAATCCTGCATGATGTGACTCACGATCTGGTGACTTCTTTCCGCAAGCCTTACGAGGGGATGGAGGATTTTCAAGTGGGGCAAATGCCCTCTTCCGCCATTGCCATCTTCGAACATGTGCATCAGCACGCCCAATTTTACACTCTCGTCGTGCAATCGGAAGCTTCATCCAGCTTTCAGCGTATGATCTGTGATGTGCTGCGGGATCTGTCTTTGCAGGATCTGACTCATACTTTCCCGCCCCATATTAACCCGGAACTGCTCGCAAGTTATCAGTCTCATGCCATATTCGGCATGATCATGGAGTGGATCAGACAGGATTTCAAGCACAGCCCTACTTATATGGCAGAAGAGTTGTTCAAAATTATTCATTTTACGCCCGCACAACGATTGAAAAAATGAATAATTTCTCAAAATATGGGTATAATATTATAGTTATATTCAATTATTTACACATTATCTAGTGGATTCAAATTTGAGGCAGGAGGAATGATGATGAAATCTTTCAAGTATCGTCTTGAGCAAAAAGAACCCCGTACCGGTCCCGGCGGCATTACCCGCGGAGCCTCGGTTCACGACTTCCCCGCATCCATCGGCATTGCGGGAGTATCCATGCGCCTGGAACCAGGCGGCATGCGTGAACTGCACTGGCATGCGAATGCGGCCGAGTGGGCATATGTGATCAGCGGTTCCTGCCGCACCACCGTTATCCATCCGGACGGACATGCGTATACCGATACCTTTGAACCCGGAGATGTATGGTACTTTCCGCGTGGATACGGTCACTCCATACAGGGTCTCGGGCCGGACGAATGCCACTTCATTTTGATTTTTGACAATGGGGATTTCTCGGAGGATCATACGTTCAGCATTACTGATTTTCTGACTCAGACGCCAGACGCCATTGTTGCCCAGAACCTCGGGATCTCCCTCGAACAAGCAGGCAAGCTCAATCAGGGCGAAGCCTATTTTGCCAAAGGCCCGGTACCCGATGACAGTTCCTCCTCTGCGACTTATCGCCGTAACTCTGAACTGACCACGCCGCATCGTTATCCCTTGCATGCCAAACAGCCACGCCGCGCGCCAGGTGGCGGTACGCAGCGTACGGTAACCGTCGAAGATTTCCCCATCTCCACCACGATGGCGGGTTCTCTGATCGAGCTTCAACCAGGCGCTCTGCGGGAACTGCACTGGCATCCCAATGCGGATGAGTGGCAGTATTACATTAGTGGCAGTGCCGAAATGACGGTATTTCTCGCCGAAGGGCAGGCTGTCACTGAACAATTCGAAGCTGGAGATGTCGGGTACGCTCCGATGGGTGCGGGGCATTATATCAAAAACACGGGTGATGACGTCTGCCGTGTACTGATTGGATTCAACAGCGGACACTATGAAGCCATTGATCTTAGTGAATGGATCGCAGGCAACCCGGTAGACGTGCTCTCCACGAATCTCGGCATGTCCCGTGATGAGGCAGAACAGCTTCCTAACGATACGCTGTTTATTGCACCCGATCAGAACAAGGGAAAATAACCAAGAAGGCTATACGTGAGTCGCAAGGTTCATTCCCGGAGATTAGCTCAGTTAAGGGAATGCAACATAAACTTAAGCTATATTAAGTGAACCCTATGGTTATCTGAAAATGGAGGACAGATGCCTATGCATTCCGTACGTGACTCGTCTTCCCCGAACGTTAACAACGAAAGTATCGGACACACGGTAGAACGTTTAGAGCCGGGATTTTCCCGGCTTTTGTTATCGTCCGTTCTTGTACTGCTTGCCGGTTTCATCGATTCCATTGGATATTTGGGGCTGGGTAAAGTGTATTTATCCTTCATGAGCGGCAACAGCACCAAGCTGGGCATCGCTCTTTTTGAGGCAGATTATGCGTTATGGGCAACGACAGGGACTGTCGTTCTTTTATTTATTGCAGGGGCGTTTGTCGGCACTTTCATTACAGAGTCATGGGGGAAATGGCATCTGACCCTTATTTTGAGCGTGGAGTGTGTATTGTTTCTCTTCGCAATCCTGTTGTCGCTCCTGTTCCACACGCATTATATTATATTTCCGCTCACCATGGCGATGGGCATGCAAAATACGATGCACCAGATGGTTGCGCATGCAGATGTAGGCAAAGGCTTTGTTTCGGGTACGCTTTTTGGGATCGGTCAGGCTCTGGCCAAAGCTGTACGTGGCAAAGCTCCTGCATCCGAGTGGGCTGTGCTGGCACTATCCTGGTTTATTTTTGTCATTGGCGCGGCACTGGGCGCCTGGATGCTCGTTAATAACGGTCTGCTCCTATCCCTCACTGTAGCTCTGTTATTTCTTGTCCTGGTTATCCCCTATGTTGTTTATATGCAACGTCTAAAAAACGGTTGACCCCGAACTAAAGGGCCAACCGTTTTGTGTTTTATGATATAAAATATGATAACTACAGACCAAGCTTCTGTCCTTTTTCCAATCGCTGAATCTGCTGTTCCCCGGTCTCCGCCAGTTCACGGAACTGACCAATCGTCTCGCGCATTCTTGGCAAGGCCTCTTGTTTGTAGACCGAAATCGAGTCCAGGGCAGACAGCACATCCGTGAAAGCCTGCTTCATCGTATCCACCGAGATACTTGCTTCGTAAGCCTGCTTCTGGATGGCCGTGCCCTGATCCTTCAGCATTTTGGATGTACCGGCGATCAGATCGTTGGTGGTACGGTTAAGCAACTCGATTTTCTGCAAGACAATCTTCTGATTGTATAACGCACTGGCAACGGTGACTGCAATCTTGAGCGCCGAGATCGTCACATTTTTCGCACGGTCTACGCCACGGATGAGTTCCTTGTTATTGCGAATGACCACTTCAATCGCCATGATCCCCTGCTGGTTTACGACCAGCATCTGTTGCAGATCCATGACACGCTGACGGAGCGGGAACAATACTTCTTCGGTAATAAAACGCACCTTCTCAGGGTCTTCCCCGCGAACCTTGGCTGTCTCAATCTGTGTATCAATGGATTCATCCATCAACATGCCAAGCTGAATCTCCTTCTGCAGCCGCTTGGTCAGTTCGCGCAGGCTCTGCTGCTCGATCTCAAGCGTGGTGTTGTCGTTACGCAGCGTGGCGCGGCCCTTGTCGAGTGAAACGACAATATCGGCGATGACGGCGTCGGCTTTCTGGTATTTGAGGAAATACGCGCGTAGCGGGTTGAACAGCTTGCCCAGAAAGCCTGTTTTGGCGAAATCGACCACGCTCGGGTCGAGATCCTTCAGTTGCATGTGCAGCTCGGTCAAGCCTTTGGCAACCTGACCGCCCTCGTCTCCCGTCTTGGACAGATGTCCAACGGAGACTTGAAGCAACGCGTTTTTCTCGGAAGAGGATCGCATCGTGTTCATACCAAAGCCGTCAATGGATTGCAAAATTTCTTTGCGCTTCTCCAGAGATTCAAGGTCCAGGTTCATAATCATATCCACATTCGAAGTTGCTACCTGTTGCAGTTCCGCCACCTCGGCGGGCACCGGTTTGATCTCTTCTTCAATCACCTTCTGAATTTCCTTCTGGCTCGGTATTTCCATCGTAAACGACATTCGCAGTTCCCCCTTTTAGTTACATCCGTCCTTACGTCTGAACATTAAAATAAACTTACATATGCACGTTAAAATTGACTTACATCTGTACGTTGAACAGGTTTCCGATTTTGTAGACAACATCGTCGGTGTCCGCATTAATGCTCGCCGCCTCGTTAATGCTGGAGATGCTCTCCAGAGCTTTGATGTCGGCGTTATATCCAATCGTGTAGATCGGCACTTTGTACGTCTCCACCAGGTCTCGAATATCTTTGAGCGAATGTCCTTCGTTCGTCTCGCCATCACTGAGGACAAAGATCAGCGGTTTCACGTTAGGATTGGCTGCTTTGTAATCCTCCAGCATCTTCATCGCAACCACAATGCCGTCGAATGTCGCTGTTCCCCCGCTTGCTTGCAGGCTATCCACCGTTCCGACAAACATGGATTGCTGGTTCGTATCATATTTGGCTATCGGCAGATTCACCGTCACGTCGCTGGAATATGAAACCAAACCAATGCTGTTGTCCGTACCGAGATACTTCTGACCTTTGCGCAAAGATTCTTTAAGACGGTTAAGCGGTTCCCCCGCCATACTTCCGGATACGTCCGTTACAAACACAGCGGCGATTGGATTACTGCCATTCTTCTTCTCTTTCCAGACTTTCTGCGCGGACAGCAATGTTCCACCATCCACCGTAGCCAGCTCCGATTTGTAATCTTGCAGGCCGTTGAAGCCGAACTCTACTGCCTTTTTCTGATACTGCTCTTGCGTGACAAAATCAGCAAACTTCTGGATGATCTCCTGTTTGTTCTGCGGCAGTTGACCAAGAGCATATAGCGGGCTGTCATGTCTTACACCGAATGGGGTAAACACATATCCGCTCTTCAGATCAGCTGTATTCACATAGGTCTGATACTCCAGTACAAAAGCATCCAGTCTGCCCGACTTGGCCGCTTCCCTCATCTGAATCGTGGTGGACGCTGTGAATGGCACATTCGCCTGGAATTTCTCAAAGCCTTGAATGGCTTTCTCGCCCAGCGGATTCGCGCTGTCATACGTATTTAATGCGGTAACCAGGAAGTTCAGTCCTGTAGAACTGGCAAACGGGTCGGTATATCCCATCGTAAGCTCATTGTTGGCAATAGCTTCGGTTATCGTTTTGACGTTCACGGAGCCGTAAGTGTTCACAAGTGCATCATATTTGGCTTGGGAGATGACGATTCCCGGTACGTTGCCAACAAGCCGCTTCGAGATCAGCTTCGTCTTCACTCCGCTGGCTTCCACCATCTCGCCCCACAACTCATTGGACGGGGTGAAGGCATCGGGTACATACTTACCGGACTTGATGTAATCCGTTGCGGTACCGGAAGCAATATTACGGATTTTGACCGATATTTGTTTGCCGCCGGCCGTGATCTTTGCTTGGTTAAAAGCCTCTGCAACCTCGGTTAACCATCCATCCACGCCACTACCCGACTTCTCGGTGGAAGAGAAAATTTCAACGAAATCATTGGTGGTGTTCTCCACTGTAACCGGGAATTTGGAAATGTCCGGAAGGGATTCTGCAACATCAACCGGATCAAGATCAATCTGTCCTTTCACCGGTTCCGCCGTAGCTGGTGCAATGTCCGCGTACAATTTGCCAAGTTCCTTACCTGCATTTTCGGTCGTGACCTGTGTGGTAGACTTGCCAAAGTTCGATGTCAGTGTGATTCCTCCATAAACGAGACCAAATACTAGGACTAACATGATCATGGATATGAGAAAAAACTTTCCCTTCTTTGCCATAGGTGCAACCCCTCACTGTCTATATAATTTGGTGTGCTTGATTAACTGATCAATCTCCTGCATACAAGGCATCTGCTCAATATCTCCAGCTTCAACACTGTCCAGGCGCGATATCTCCAGCAACAGCTGATCCAGCTTCAATAAAATCTCTTCATTCGTGTGAAGTGAATCCTTCACGTAGGTCAGGTAATCGTTGTACACTTTCGTTTTCTCCTGAAAAATCCTCTGCGGGATCGCAGGCGATTTGGCTTTCATCATGCTGGCATAATCGGCTTCATCGAAGACGTTCAGTCGATTCAGTATGCTGCGAATGTTCAGATATAACAGCTTCTCTACCTCTTCCGTGACCGAAGCGAATTTCTTAAAACTCAGCTCGCCGGGGTCAAACCGTTGATGAAGCACATTCATCAATGTCTCTTTCTTTTTTTTCATCCGGTTCAGTTGGGACAGCCCCAGCGTAATATCTTCTTCAAGGATTTTGATGCGTCTGTAAAAGGATAAAGCTTCTACATAATCTTCATGGGTTTCGATCTGTCTCACGGGTAAAACCACCGGCTGTTTGAACAATACATTGTAACTGCCATAGAAAAGTGCAAGTACGCTTCCGAAGAGTAGCGTCACGGAAAGTGCGGTCTGGAACGCATTCTCTCCGAATCCAAGTCCAGCAAAACCCGGGGAGAAGGCCAGAACATTCACGGCCACGATGCCGATGATGAGCCCAAACAATTGTATGTACCTGCTCATGGTCGATCCTAAGGCCTCCTTTCATGTTAGATATTAGAATTAAATGTCGTATTCTCCCTGCCCTCTCATCTTCCTATTGTACATGATGTGAACGCTCTCAGGTGGATAGGATTGGAAAATGGAAAGGGATATTTACGTTAATATTAGAGCGCTATAAAGTAGATGTTTGACTTGAAGTTTGAGTGATTGTCCAGTGGATTTAAAAGATCTTTAAATGATTCTTGCCTGATATTTAAAAGAACAACCGGGCAGGTATGGGTGCTCCATAAGCTATCATGTCGGAGCAGTACTCTTCATAGTAATATACGTGGATAGAGCTTATCCCATTATTCTTTTCACGGACAAAACAGAACGAGCTTCGCAACTTGCAGATGAGAAGAACTGCTGGACAACCAGAAACTACGGAGGTTCGTTAGTGGTAAATGAAATGTTATCCGGTAATACGTGGAAAATCAGGTTACGTGTCATTTTTTATATAGACTTGTCTTGGCGGGCTGGAGTAGGATGGGGTGCGAGAAAGAGATTTCGCGAGAGAATTGCACGCCAAAAAGACGAAACGGCGAATATCTCCATTTCGTCTTTTGTAAGTTAATATTCGTCACATCCGAATCCCACCTACTCACTACTCAATAGGCTAACGATCACAGATGACGCTATTTGGCGTTTTTTAGCTCAGCCCAGAATGTAACGATCATGAGAAACGTTATTTTCACATTTGAGATGCGATTTCATTGATTTTAGTCCGTTTTGGCTGAAATAACGTCGCTGGTGATCGTTAGATTTCTCAACATGCCTGAATCGACCAAATAAGCTCCGTACGGATCGTTAGAATTTAGAGCTTTGTGCTGGGACGTCCATCAGGCTTCTTCCTCAGACGCTCACACGAAAAAATCGAGTCTGCTGCGTGTTGTGCGAACCTCTGTCACTTTTCCCGCACAGCCCCTGTCCCCGATAGCCTGGAATGTTACGGTTACACTCTCCTTGCCTCTGGTGACTTCTTCCGGGATCTCATAGTTGGCACGGAATACCTCTCCGATCTTGTTCATATGAATGCGTTGCTCACCGACAACAATACCATCCACCAAAATATTAAATTGCCTTTCATATCGGATACCCTCTCGGTCAAAATGTAGATAGTCCCCGCCCCAATAGGCTACGTACAAATGATTCAGGGCATCCGAGTCTACAGCCAAGCGGTAGCTGAATGCTGCTCCATTCACGCCGTATGCCTCACGCCACATATACAACTTATTGCGGCCGTCTGTACCGGAGCCGTTATACTGCTCTCCGCGGCAGTTACTCTCCATTTGATGCCCGATCTCATCCTGCTGGCCGTCTGGTTGCACGCTGTCGATGGTGATATCATTCAACGCTTTCTCCAGCGCATCCCCTTCATCATTCAACGCCCAATACACTGTGTAAAATTCATGATGCACATCATAGAACGGGATCATCTTCACAGCTTCTCCGGTGGACGTCACTTCCTCACTAAGTTCAAATGTAAGTGTGCCTTTATCGACAACCTTGATCCACTGGCTCACATCCTCTTCTTCCGTTTGGATCACCGGCACGGGAGCTGTTTTTGGATTCAGCGCAGTTTCGTCGATAATGGTATCCTCGGGTAGCCCTTCGTTACCCAGCGCACCGGCAAGCACAATCGGGCCATACTGGAACGCCACCTTGTGGGCATCATCCCGGGCTGTATATTTACGCAGTGCCATCGGCAGCGTAATGGTGATGACATCGCCCGCCGACCAGGTGCGGTCGATGGACAAGTAGCCGGGTTCCAGACGTGTATACGACTGGGCCGAATCCCCGTTTACGGTTGCCGTCATCGGCTCCTGGAGCCAGGACGGCACGCGTAGTCTTAGACAAGCCGAGGCGCCGCCTTCGGTGATTGTCAGGGTTGCTTTTTCCGAATAGGGGAAGTCGGTTTCCAGCTTTAAGTTTAGTCCCTGTGATGCCCACTCCAGCTCGGAAGCGATGTACAGGTTCACATACAAGTCCTGCTCATCCTCATAATAGATCGCCTCAGCATACTTGCCCGGGTTCTCCATGCCTGATCCGGTACAGCACCACCAAGCCGTATCACGTGTGCCGTAGATTTTGTAGTGTCCTTGAAGAGTTGAGGCAAAATAGGTTTTATTGCCCGTAGTCGGGTCTTGCGTGCCAAGGATATGGTTATAGACCGCGTTCTCATAATAGTCCATATAAGCACTGTCCGGGTTCCAGGCAAACAGTTGCTTCGTCAGATGCATCATGTTGTGGGTACAGCAGCTCTCCCCGGTTTTGATGCCGAGGCTCTCCATGCCCTTTGCTTCATAATGCTCGGATATGCTCGTCGCGCCAAAGACATAAGAACGATGCTGCACGGTCGTACTCCAGAAGAATTGTGCCGCTGTCCGGTAAGACGTCTGTGCAGGGTCTTGGTTGTAGATTTCGGCTGCGCCGATGACTTTGGGAATCTGGGTGTTAGCATGCCTACCTTGCAGCTCATCCCGCTCCTGCTCTAGCGGCTCCAGAATGAGTTGGTGTGTAAACTGCCGAGCAGCCTTCAGATAGGCTGCCTTTCCTGTAATCCCATATAGTTGGGCAAACACTTCGTTCATCCCGCCATGCTCACATAGCAGCATCGTCTGGATCTGCTCCTCGGTCATGGAGTTCAGTCCATCCACTGCCCAATCCGCAAAACGTGTAACCACCTCAAGCGCCTGCTCATTGCCCGTCATTTGATAAGCGTCAATCAGACCGCGATAGATTTTATGCACGCTGTACCACGGAACCCAATATTCACCGATGTTGAATCCACCGATATGTTCCGCACGAAAAGCAATCCGGAAAGCCTCTTCAGACAAACCTCCGATATACCCGCTACCCGTCGTCTGTTGAATTGCCGCCAGTTCACTCACAGCATAATCGAGCGTGTGCTTTAAGGTGGAATTCCCCGTCGCTTGATACGTCACCGCGAGAGCCGAAATGTAGTGTCCGAGGGAATGTCCGCTAATCGAGCGTGCCTCCCAGCCTGCATAACGTTGCTTGCGTGGAGTCAAGCCGTGAGCTTCATAACATGGAGCCAGAAAGCGGTCGATCTCCAGTGATAACAAATAGCGTTCTCCGATATGCTGTGACGTTTGAAATGGACCTTCCAGCAAGTTAACCTGTGCGGGGCCCAGAAATCCTTTTCTCGTATCGATCATGCGGCTCGCTCCTTTGGTATATGTAATAACCTCATATGGTTTCTTTTCTTTTCTTCTCAGTAGGCTGGATTTAGAGACAAAGGATAAAATCCGTGTTGTATTTAGGCCAGAACTTATCTCCGCCATCTAGATTCCACCCTTGAATGTCCTCATATTATCAAATAAACTACAGTTACAGCAGACTCAGAATCCAAGAAAAGGTGGATAAATCCGTCCTATGTCAAAACCAGTGGAGCACTATTTATGCGGAAAATTCATATCCGAGGGCAACTGGAGCCATATGCGTCGAAGCATGCCGGTGCATGAGATCATTTTGATGCTGGAAGGTGAAATGTATATTGCGGAGGAGGACAAACGATACGTCGTTCGTGCGGAGGATCTTTTATTTTTAAAGGCGGGTCGGACTCATTATGGTTACCAGATCAGTGATGCACCTGTGAGCTTCTACTGGATGCATTACGGGACAGCACCTGGTTTATTCTGTGACTTTCCAACTCATTCGACCATTCAGGTTCCTTCTATGGCAAATCAGATGTTCAAACAGTTGCTTCATGTGTCCTCCTTCTCGTCCGAAGAGGCGGATGCTGCTTCGCTATTACTTCTCAAAGAAATGGAACGTAATCTGCGCACAGACTATCGCCCGCATAACGCCGTGGTGGATCATATCTGTAAATGGGTCGATATCCATCTGCATCTGAATATCACGGTGAGTGAGATTGCGGAGCACTTTAATTTCAACAAGGACTATATTTCCAAAATGGTGAAACGGGAAAAAGGAATCGGACTCAAAACGTATATCCTCACCGAACGCATGCATCGTGCCAAACGACTGTTGCTCAATACCAATGCCAGTGTGAAGGAGATTGCTGCCCAATGCGGCTTTCGTGACTATAAGCTGTTTCTGCGCACCTTCAAGCAACACGAGGCAAGTACGCCAACCGAATATCGCAATCATCTATACAGCACGCAGCTCAATCGTTTATAAGCGCCTGCATAGAACCGGATAGAAGCGAACAGCCTGTCAGTAATGGTTAATATAGATGATGCTTGACGAGATCATCCACACATAAGCACTTTAACCCTTGGGCACTTGGGCACTTAAGTCCGTGCTTGGGCTTGGGCCAAATTCTAACGATCACCAGGAAGCTTATTTAACTCAGAATAGATTGATTGAAAATCTAACGATCACCAGTAACGTTATTTGTCTAAAAAACAGCCTTTTGGGTTGAAAAACGGGTGATTTTCCCAAGATAAGCTCTCTGGTGATCGTTAGAATTTCTTACCGCTTAAAAAGCGGCAAATAGCGTCTCTGGTGATCGTTAGATTTTTTTCTTAAAGATATAGAAATGTTGAAATCTCTTATAGAAGATTCTAATATAGAGGATTGAATCCCCTGTGTTATAATGCAAGGAAATACTATTCCCTACTTTACTCATAAGAAAAGGAGAATTTAAACATGACGACGGCTGCCATAACGATTCATCCCGCTTCCCCAGCTGAACATGCTGAGATTGTTGACATTCTGGTTGCCAGTTACGCGGAATACCAGAGTTCTTTTGAGCAATCGGATCGTTGGGAAGCCTACCTGAAAGATATCCGCGAATCTGTGGACAATCCATATTTGACTGAATTATGGGTAGCCAAGATCGAAGATCGAATTGTCGGTACCGTTCAGTTGTTTGAAACGGCACATAAAGCCTATCCCAATTTTGAACTGCCGATTGATTATCCATTTGTCCGTCTGCTAGGTGTTGATCCCGAGTGGAGAGGACATGGCATTGCGCGCGAGCTGCTTCAGCGGTGTGTGGAATCCACGAAGGAGCTGGGCAAAAACGCAGTTTATCTCTATACCGGTGGTCAGATGGTTAATGCTATCCGGTTATATGAACGTTTTGGCTTTATCGAAGATCCGGAGTTCAGTTCCGTAGCGGGCGGTGGGCAGGCAATCTGCTATCGTTACGAGATAAGATAAGGGCTTAAAGGACGACATCGTAGTGCGGAATTACTAGGCTTGTCAAAAGTAATCTTGCATTCTGGAGAATGTTATGTCTCTTTATCCCATAAATATAAAACAAAGGGCTGTTCCTCCTGCCATCTGTAGATGACAAGTGGAACAGCCTTCTCGTTTAAATCTGATATCATAACGTTACAAGAGTAGCATCTTGAACCTGAGCTTAACCGCCAATCTCAATCAGAATCTTCGCATGGCTCTTGTCGCTCATCAACAGTTCAAGCCCGTCCTGCACAACATCATGCAGCTTAATTTTTTTGGTGATTACCTGCTTCACATCGAGTGCGCCTTCTGCAATGAGTGAGATGACCTCAGGGAAGATGTGTCGGTACGCTAGTGTAGCCGTCAGATTCGCTTCTTTTACCAGCATGTCGAAGAAGTTTACGTGAAGCGGGTTCGGAATTGCGGCGATCACCACAACTTCTCCACCTTTTTTAATCACGGACACAGCACTGTCCATCGTCGGTTGCACGCCAGCTGCTTCATATGCAACATCAATCCCGCCAGATTGTTGCGTAATGACTTGTGTTGCATCCACCTTGCTACTATTTACCGGAATTGCGCCAAGTTTAGCCGCCAGTTCCAGACGATCTTCGAATACATCGACAGCGTACACTTCAGATGCCCCAGCTGCTTTGGCTGACAAGATGGTCAGCAAACCAATCGGCCCAGCTCCGTATACAGCAACCTTATTTCCCACTTTCAGCTTGCTGTGACGTACGGCATGAAAAGCAACCGCAGTTGGTTCAACAAGTGCCCCTTCTTCAAAGGATACTTGATCCGGGATCGGATGCACCATATATGCTTCCACGACTACATATTCGGCAAAACCGCCATCCCCGTTCAATCCGACAAAACCAAATTGAGTACACTGATTGTATCTACCTTGAATACAGTACTCACACGTTCCACAATGGTAGAGAGGTTCTACCACCACGCGATCACCCACACTGATACCGCTTACATGATCACCTAGAGCACTTACTGTTCCTGCAAACTCATGCCCCAGTGTCAGCGGCGCTTTTTGTCCTGAAAGCGGATGATTCTCTCCCTCTTGAATACCTACACCATGATGATACGCGTGTAAGTCACTGCCACAAATTCCGGCATACTCCACTTTGATCTGAACCTGTCCTGACTTCGCAACAGGAACCTCACGATCTTCCACACGCACGTCTTTATGACCATACCAGACTGCTGCCTTCATCCTGTACATCCCCTTTTTATCTAAACTGTTAATAAAAGAATGTCCTGCTTGTCTATATATTATATCCCTGTTCATTCATTATTCATATTTATAGATACTTATGTTAACATTACTTATACTAATGTTAAAGGGATGGTCGCATGAATCTGGAACAGCTTGAATACGTTGTTGAAATCGCCAAAACGCAATCATTCTCTGCCGCATCAGAGCA
The DNA here is from genome assembly GCF_023714295.1 of Paenibacillus polysaccharolyticus. Classification (GTDB taxonomy): domain Bacteria; phylum Bacillota; class Bacilli; order Paenibacillales; family Paenibacillaceae; genus Paenibacillus; species Paenibacillus polysaccharolyticus_A. The sequence goes on along the minus strand of NZ_JAMAUN010000005.1, from coordinate 67,079 downwards.
TCTTCATGTCACGCAATCTGCGATTAGTCAATCGGTTCAACGTCTGGAAAAAGAGTTGGGGTTGGTTCTATTCGAGCGATCCAGACAGGGCACTCATCCCACACCGGAGGGTAAACAATTTATCGCCAAAGCACTGGACATTTTACAGCGAATCGATGAATTAAAATCCCTAAATGCAACGACAGCTACGCTAACCGGTGATCTTCACGTAGCTACTTTCCCGAGTGTTATGCCTTACTTGGTGCAATTGGTTGCCGATATGAAACGGGATCATCCACAATTGAGGTTATCAATTGAAGAGAAGGGTTCAATGGAAATCATTGAGGACATTCGGAGCAATAAAACTCATCTGGGCTTTATCGCCATATACGCAAAACAGCTGCGCGAATTGGATGGGTTGCATTTTACACCGATGTATTCAAGCAAGCTTGTTGTATGCACCCATCAACTGTCTGAACTGGCCAAGCACACACGTGTGACGCCTGAGCAACTAAAAGACTATAACCTTGCGTTATATCGGGACGGTTTCATAGAGGATTTTCTACAAGAATTCACCTACGAATATGGGCCTTTATCCATCTTATTCAAGACCAATAATTCGGAGGCCATCAGCACCGTGTTAACCAATAATATTGCCGCGACTATTGGGCATGATTTTTCCTTTCACCAACATCCGCTTTGGAAGGAAGGATTAATTAAGATGGTGGAGATTACCGAGATTCAGCAACCTAAGATGCAGATCGGCTTCGTGCAGACGGAATTCAGGGAGGCTGCAGTTGCGGCAGAACAGTTTGCCCGGCGCTTCAAACAAGCGATTGAACTCGGTCATCTATGATCTGCTGTTCATGCTTGTATATTATATTCCTTCAGCAAAAAAAGTGCTTCGCCACTCAGGCGGAGCACTTTACTTCGTTGTCTTTAATTAAGTTGCCTCTACCCTGTATTCTTCTTCATCTCTTCTATAATCGTGCGGTAAAGGACTCCCGCTTCTTATGGTTTTACTTACACCTTCACCTTTTTCACCGCTTCACTCATCTCATGCGTCTGCTGTTCCAGCATCGTAGACGTTTCGGCCACCTTACGGAACATCACCGATTGATCCTGCATCAAACGGTATATCTCATCCGAGTGATCCGACACCCCTGCGGAAATCTGTGAAATGGTATTGACTGAAGCTGCTGCCTCTTCCGATCCGGCCGTAATTTCTTCAGCCGCAGCAGAGACCTCCTGTATACGCTGGGTAACTAGTTGGAACGCATCCACGACTTGTGAGAAGGCCTGCTCTGCTTCAGTTGTAAATACGACCCCCTGACCAATCTCCTGGGCAGTAACCCCCATTCGGGAACCTATCTGCTGTGACTCCTGTTCAATACGAAGTAATAAGTCCGAGATTCGTTCCATAGACGAACTGGAGGCTTCGGCAAGTTTCCTCACTTCTTCTGCCACAACCGCAAAACCCTTTCCATGCTCACCCGCATGTGCAGCCTCAATGGAGGCATTAAGCGCGAGCAGTTTGGTTTGACTTGCGAAGTCACGTACCGTATGCAGTGCACCACCAATTTCAGTAGAATAGTTGTTTAACACCTGCACCATCGTGGTAACCTCTCCAGATACTGCAGAGATGTTTTCCATCTGCTTCTTCATAATCGTCATGCGTTGCTGACCCGATTCCGCCGTAGTCAGCGCCATTGTTGCCGCATCCGATACCACATTGGAGGATTCAGATATATCGTTGATGCCTTTTGCAATCTCTTCCATAGCATGCGCACTGTCACTTGCACTCTGCTTCTGTGTATGCGCACCTTGTCTTATTTCCTCAACGGCACGATCCACTGTTTTACTCATCGCGAGCATCTCTTCGGTACTCCGATTAAACTCTTTCGTGGATTCGGATAACAATTCGGTTGTTAAAGCTACTCCTCCAACCATGTCACTTACTATTTTATTTAAATTCCCAGACATATGTATCATCGCCTGATACGTTGTTCCGATCTCATCTCTGCTCTTCAAACGATAGGCTGTCAAAATGCGATTAGCTTCGGCAAGCTCACCTTGTGCCATCTTTTCCACACTTGATTTCAGCGGATGTAGAGGGCGCAGTCCTCTAACGATAAACCACATCACTATAGCAATACCTGCAAGAGTAGCGAGCAGTAGGATCACATACAACGGCAGACTTGATCTCAAAATATCGGTTTCGATACCTCCGATAACAGAAATCCCTGTATCGATACCAATTACACCCGCAAGAGTACCGTTGCTATTCAGAATTGGAGCGTAGGAAGAAATATAATTACCGTACTCTGGATTGTTAATGATCGGCGAACTTGCTGTTTCCCCTTGTAGCAACTTCTGCACCGCATCTGCAGGAATGTCCGTTACTTCGTTAATTGCTGAAGCTTTATCCGCATCTTTCATGCCATCCACCATGATCAGCGGCGTTCCTTTATCGTCAATTTTGACGAAATACACATACATGGCACCAATACGCACTCGAAAATCATCCAATTCATCCCGAATACGAAGATACTCCTCATTTTCCTTGGGGTCCTTGGCAAAGTCCACATATGATGCTGTATCCAATTGCTTCACATAACTCTCGGCAATCTGAATATTGTAGCTTGTGATAGCCCCCTGCGCAGCAAGTTTCACATTAGCGATCTGCGTCAGCATACTTCCCGCAGCTATAATCGTAATGACCAGTGTAACAATAGCCGCAATGCGCACAACCAGACGTTTCCTGAAAAAACCGATCATTTGCTCCCTCTTCCTCCCCACGAACCCAAGCCTTTTTGACTAGGCCGTACCCAAAAAACATATGTTTGAAGCACTAAGTATGGGAAAATAGTATACGAATATGTCGAATTACGCAAGAAAATATTGGATTTACATAAAAACGTTATCATTTCCGTATTCGCTTTGGTATTAGGGACTTTAAAAAGAGTTATTTAGCGAGGTTTTTAGAGGATTTCAGGCAAAGAAAAACTCCAACATGGTAATTGGAGGTCTGTAGTTACTTTATCATCTTATGTGGGTCATGTTTCGAGAGAGTCTCTCTGTCTGAGATAACAATTGTATATTCATTTTCTACATAAAATGATTTGATCGGATAAAAGGTCAATCATGAAAAATATCTAATGCTATGAGTTAGGTATACTCCTACCCAGCTTATGCAATATTAAACTTTTGCTTGATTTCTATTAGTCGAACTTCAACCTCATCCTTAACATTTGGATTACTCTTTAAATAGTCAATACTGGCTTCCCATAGATACTGATAAAAAGTGGAGTAATCCAGTACAACTGTCTGATCTTTCTCTACCGCAGGATAATCAAAAAAATAACAAACCCCCGTATCTCCAAAATATTCTTCTTCCCACTCATCTATCTCACCAGCAAAAACACACCAAACACTCTCACTACCACCATACCCTTCTCCAACGCTATATTTTTTAAGTGCATCTAAAAAATATTTTCCCTCAAGATGTCGATAATACATATCTATTAACTCTTTTTCTGTTAATTTGGCATTCATCAAAATCATCCTCCTATACATTATTCTGATATCGTCGGAAAGAAGTTGGTTACTTTTCCACTTTCATTAAGATATCCTGTGAATTTTAGACCGTTCGATGCTGTTCCACGAATTTCCCTAACCACAATCTCTCCACTCGCCATCGCTTCTTTTCCCCATTGTATCATTTGTTCATTTGAAATTACTTTTGGATCATATACAGTCTTAGGACTTGGAATATTTTTATACTGATCAGCTATTACTTTCAATTCCTTATCAAGTGCCGGAATTCTATAATCAATCTCGAGGACTCCAGATATTGTAGGATGTGGTGTTTTCGAAACAATAAGTTCCTCAAGATTCCAACCTTGGTCTGTTAAAATCCTTTCGAAACTTTCTAAATTGTGACCTCCGACAATCCCTTTATTCTTTTTCCTTACAATACTTTGTGCATTTATTAGATGATCGTCAAAACCGTCCAAATACTCAAAATTATTTTTATTCACCCATGTAACATTATCATCACCATATTTTGAACGTAAGTACTCATCCCATTCTGCGCCTGTTCGAGTAATCTTACTATTTTCCGTCATCCGTCCCGCCTCAGGCAAACGATTAAATGCACTAACCTTGGCGCCGCCTCCTGACGAGGTCAGTAAATTATGCGGTTTGATCATCTTAGCGGTGAGGCCACCGCCGACCATCATGCCTCCCATGCCCATCATATTGGCCCAATGTTCGCTGGACCAGGCATTCGTGGGGAATATCGCTTCACGGATTGTACCATGGATGCCAAATGTCAGCCAATTGGCTGTATCATTGGCAGAATTAAAGGCTTTATCCGCTCTATCCATGTAACCTTCCACCAGACCACTTGGGATACCAAACGTCCAATAGTCCAGAAATCCGCCGACACTGTCGTAACGCTTCTGGTAGCGGTCATCTGCAGCCTGCATAAAACCAGTACCCAGTTCTTTCAAACTATCCACCGGTTTTTGAAAAGCATTACGATTGTCTACAGTGGGAGCCCGGCATTCATCCGGTGGAGGCGGCATACAATTGGCATCGTAGGATTGCGTAGTCTGCTGATCCGCCAGTCTGAATTTCTCCGCATGTCCTTCAAGCGTTTTGGCAATCGAGAGGGAGAGTGAACTGAAGTTGTCCATCACTCGTTGCGCTGCGATAAAATCAGCATAAAATCGTTCCTTGGTGCTCCCGTTCCACTGCCTTTCAATTTCGAACAGCTGTTGTTTCAAGACGTGATTTATCTGAGCAATCTGACTTTGGGCTGTGGCGAACTGTTTTGAAACGGACAATAGCTGTTCCGGAGTTACTTTAATCGTTGTCATGGTGTACCTCGTTATCGATATCGTTCTAATTATGTATTTCGTTGTTACACGAAAATTCTGTGTTTCATATATGCCAGTTCATCCACCAGCACATGGGATTCAGTATAACTGGATTGAAATTCTTTTCGTAGAGACTCCTGACTTAATCCTTTAGTTCCTATTACCCCCAGTAATCCCTATTTGTAACAGTCTTTGTGACCTAGATGCCCCTCCACTGCACCGATTCAAAACTTACTATTGTCATATAAGATAAAAGGTACAGACATCTCAACAATGTGAGATCATCTGTACCTTGTTTTTACTCAGCCTCTTTAAGCTGATTTGTTATTCATTTTGCGGAATCGAATCAAAGACCAGATCGTCAGCAATGCAAGTACCCCGAGACAGATGCTAATACTGAACCGGTTGCCTTCATCAAACACAAACATCAGAGCAATGACGCTGAGGATCAAGACAACAGCTCCGGTGATGTAAGGAAATCCCCACACCTTGAATGTAGGCTGCACCGGATACTTTTTACGCAATTTAAGCTGAGAAGCAGCGATGCAGATCCAGACCAGAATCACAACAAAGCCCGGAACCGCAAGCAACACTCTAAATAGCTGATCTTGGGCAAACAATCCTAACAAGGAACCTGCCAGCAGAACAACGGTACACACCAGCAAGGTATTGATCGGACTGCCGTTACGGTTGGTTTTGGCGAGTGCTTTAGGCGCCTCCCCACCGACGGCCATCGAATGCATCATACGGGATGCCCCGTAGATACCCGAGTTCGCTGCGGACAGCACCGCCGTCACCAATATAAAGTTCATAATATGTGCAGCACCCGGCAAACCTGTAGACGCCAGTACCTGTACAAACGGGCTGCTTTCCGGCCCAATCTCGTTCCAAGGAATCAGTCCACAGATAATCAGAATCGGCAACGTGAAGAACAAGATTATTCTGAACATGAAATTGCCCACGATCTTGGGCATCACTTTCTCCGCATTTTCCGTTTCCGTCAAGGTCAGGCCGATCAACTCCGATCCTCCATACGAGAACATAACCACAAGCAGTGCAGAGAAGATCGATGTCAATCCGTTCGGGAAGAACCCACCCGCCTGCTTGTAGTTTTGTAAATATGGTGTGTTGTCACTTGGAATAATACCAAAGATCAGCCCTGCCCCGAGCACGATAAAAATAATAATCATCGCAATTTTGATCCCGGCCAGCCAAAACTCAAACTCACCGAACACACCCACGCTGAGCAAATTCACCAATATAATAAATGCCGCACACGCCAGACTTAGCATCCATAGTGGTACGTCCGCGAACCAATATTGCAGGAAACTGCCCGCAGCAATAACCTCGATGACACATACCGATAACCACAAGAAGCAGTACATCCATCCCATAATAAACGAAACTCGGCTACCGAACGCTTCCTGTACAAAATCTTTCATATTTCTGTTCTTGTACACCGTAGCCATCTCTGCCATCGCAGCCATAACCACAAGCAACAACAGTCCGGCAAAAATGTACGTTACAATAACACCTGGGCCTGCAAGTCCAATCGTACCTGCACTGCCTTTAAAAATGCCTGTCCCAATAACGCCCCCCATCGCCATAAAGGTAATGTGTCTGGGTTTTAATTTTTTCTGTAATGATTCTTCCGTCTGAGTCTGAGCCAATTGAAATCCTCCTGAGGTACAAAAACGTCTGTAATCCTTGTCTATTTTTGAGCAATATAAAGTCCAGTATACCCTATCCATGATGAAACAGCCCACCCAATCTGTATGGCCAATTCATCCCAAACTTATGACATGCCTATGATTTATACCCTTTAAGTGTACAAAGTAATCGGTAAGTTGCCCATGTTATCAAACTATACCCTATTCCATAAAGTAGCCATGCATCCAGATTGGCGGTAAACGTCCCCCAATCACTAGTGATATACAGCAAAGGCAGCAAAAGAGATATACCCAAAGCAATTGTCCTACTGCACCATTTCGAAGCATACCAGCACACACCCAGAATCACAGCCAATATGGGACACAATACGAATCCAACGAACAATGGGTTCATTCCTTCAAACCACCAGTAGAGCATTCTCCTGCACTCTCCATTCTTTGGTGCGTCACAGCGTTCAAACCCCGAATTTTAGTTTATCACTTTTTACGCTGTATGAACTGTATCAAATGTTTCATTTTTTCTTCAAATCCATAAACACTTCAACACATAAATAAACGTCAAAAACCAGCCTCCCTATACTAGAGAGACTGGCTGTTTCCGTTATGATTCATCATCTATAAGGTTATTCAATAACTTTGGTCATAAATGTACTATTCGGGTCTAAAATATAGTCCGCAAACGGCTCGCAATATGCAAAACCAAAGTCTTCATACAGCTTGCGTGCCGGGATAAAAGAATCCATTGAACCTGTCTCCAGACTGATACGCTGATATCCGCGAGACGTAGCCTCTTCAATAATGTGAGCCAAGATTCGGCGAGCTACCCCTTTACGCAAGTGGGCGGCAGCCGTACGCATCGATTTCAGTTCAGCATGCTCCGCGTTCAGTTCCTTGATCGCCCCGCAACCGAGCAGTTCCTCTCCGTCCCATGCACACCAGAACGTAATCTCGGGTTTCTTCAGTCCATCCAGATTCAGTGCATGTATACTTTCCGGCGGTGAATCCGCTGCCATGCCCATCAAATGTTCCGCGATTAGCGCTTTTACCTGATCTCCATTCAAATCATCCACTCTTATTTCCATCGTTCCCACTCCTGCCGACATTTTGTAATTTATCTCTCTCCACGAAGCTGATCAATGATTATATATTACAACGATGTCAGGTTTTATGACAACAGTCACTTCATGCTGGAAAACGATAAGAAAGTGGGTGGATTATATTATGATTGCTGATACGATACTGCTGTCATCTGGCATGGCTCACACGCAAACATGTAATACACACCTTCCCCATTCTCCTGAATCATCTCACCGTCCAACTGTCCGATAGCTTTCATCGTAGCAGAGCAGGCTGGACATACTGGATAATCCGCATCTTGCACCCAGCCGGGGTGACCCCCAACCTGTGATATAGAAGGTTCCATTGCCCACTCACTGCCATGATAAGGCTGACGTGGTTCCGACGCGATACGGAACCAACGTCGCTGTACCTGCTCCTGCGCCCCTCCTGACCATTCTCCCTCGCCAGCAAGGCTACCTACATCTAAGCTACTCGAGCTAACTCCCGAAACATCTACGCTCATCTCTTCTACATCAATTTCATCAAATCCGTCGGGCTTCACATTATACTTGCTCCAGATCGGATTCCCTTCTGCATCCATTTCCATGTACACCACGCTGTAACTGCTGCATACCAAGCAAGTCTGCACATCAAGTTGTGGAGAGTTCCAGTGAACAGACCGAAGCGATGGATGTTTCACATGTAAATTCATTAAGCTAATGAATGGATTGCTGCACCACGGGCAGTGAGTGGAGCTTGGTACAAGTAAAGCAATTGGAGAACCTTTCAGATCTGCACTATGGCTTCCCTCTCCATCATTGTCTCCTACTTCATACAATGAATAACTTGGAGTAATAAACAATTCTCTGCGTTGACCTTCTTCGGTTAACTCCCACCCTGCCTGCAATGTGTAACGCTCAGGTGCGACATATAGTTTTCCAGCCCACTCGGGCGGAGAAAGCTTCCACTCCCAGAACTGCTGTACAACAACTTCATCACCAATGTAGGCCAGCATGATCAGAAAGTGGTTACGATTCTCCTCATCGTTGTTCACCTGCTGAATCAGATGATCTCGCGTCTTGCCAGAGGCGCTTTTGAACAAAACAGCTGGATAAACGATACCCCTCTCCAAAAGTTCAGGAATTTCCGCCGTCAGAGGCATATCCTGGTAACAAACAAGATACAGCAAGATATCCTTACCGCCATCCTCGTCATCTGAACGGATCAAGTCCATTGCGTAATTCTTCATCTCATGTTGTTGCTCTGCCGAAAGGGACAGGTACACTTGTTCCATGGTGTATTTATACGGTACATATCGAATAAGTTCGTTATATGCCCGGGGGTCATGCATGATTTTCAGAATCTGCGCCGCGTCCGTAACGCCCTCATACAGATCAACATCACGCCGATTCGCTTCAATATAACGCTGGTGTGCCTCCCGTTCCATCTCCTGTTTACAAGGCATACAGTACCCACCTGTTTTAGCTGCTGTTGCTGGTAAAATCATATGGTCGCATCCTTCGCGTACACACGGAATACGTTCTGTCATGCTTCCGCCTCCTTCAACCTTTAGGAATGGTGTCCAAGCTGCTCCTTGGTGAATTCGTAAAACGCAAGCGCATCCTCACTGCTCGCAAATCCCGCCTGAGCTATTTTCTCACTGCCGCCACCCTTGCCTTGGTAAGCCCCGAGATTTCCTTTGAAAAACGGTCCGCACGCCCATTCCGGCGGCTGTCCGTTCTGTGCCAGCACAACCTTCGCTTCCGAGATGCTGGCAAACAGCACCAAACCCTCATGCTCTTCCGTAAGTTTGGTAGCAAGGCTTTGCATGTCCTTGAGTGATTTGTCCTCGAAAATCTGGGCAATAACCAGCCCTTCACGTGCCGCAAGCAGTTCCTCTGCATAGTAAGCGTCGTTGGTGGATTTTACAGCATTCAGCTCGCTTTGCAGCTGTTTCTGTTCCTGCTCCATTTTCTCAATACGCTCTAGAAGCTCGTCCCGGCTTGTCTTTAATTTGGTCGTAATGCCGTTCAGCACCTGCTGAATTGCCGTGAATTCGTTCAAAGCTCTCGTACCGCATTTAAAATAAATTCGTGTGTTACTCTTGATCTTCTCCGTTTTCAACAACTTAATGATGCCAATCTCGCCCGTTGCCGCCACATGTGTACCACCGCAAGCATTGTATTCCACACCCTCAATCTCCACGATGCGAATGTCCTCCGTTACCGTTGGTTGCTTCACTAAAGGCAGTCGCGCCGCCTCTTCCGCGGTAACCCAAGATGAGCGAACCGGAGCATTACGAACAATCTGCCGATTCACCTCTTGCTCGACTTCAGCCAGCTGTTCCGGGTCAAGCGTCTCTGTAGCTACATCAATCGTTGCGTAGTCCGTACCCAGGTGAAAACTGAGTGTCATCGCATCCGTCAGTTTTAGTGTAATTGCCGATAACAAATGCTGGCCCGTATGTTGCTGCATGTGGTCAAATCTTCGCTCCCAATCCAGCTCACAGTGCACTTCATCCTGCTCCGGGGCACGCTCCAGCTTATGCCACACTCCACCGTCTTCCAAGTTCACATCCAGAACCGCAATGCCGCCAATCTGTCCCAGATCACACGGTTGTCCGCCTCCATGCGGATAAAATGCCGTCTCGGCGAGCGTAACGAATACGCCATCTTCTTTCGTCACTCGATTGGTAATATGTGTATGCCACTCGCGCGTGTACGCAGCGTCATAGTAAATTTTTTGAGTCATTGAATGGATTCGTTCCCTTCTCGTTCAAGTAAGTTACAACTACTCTCAGATTACACTATTTCCCATAGCTAAAGCCAATATTGCTACTTCAACGTTCATTTTTATGAAAATATAAAAAGACCGCTCTGTAAGCCAAGTCCACAGAGCGGTCTATATTCTATCCAACGTTTAATTTGAAAACGTTGGATATGGATGTTCCTATCGATTACACCGGAACGAAGATGACAGACGAATGCTCGCTTTTGTAGACACCAAGAACAAAGCAGACAGAAAGAACCTGGAGAAGCATAGCGTTCGCATTTATCACCGGATTGTTCCCATAAGGGAATCAATCAACATAATCCGGGGATAAGGGCGATCGTAAGGTTTTCTGGCTGTGACGTTCCCGTGTGTCTACTCTCTACTCCCTTCAAGCCATAAAAAGACCGCTCTGTAAGCCAAGCCCACAGAGCGGTCTATATTCTATCCAACGTTTAATTTGAAAACGTTGGATATGGGAGTTCCTATCGATTACACCGGAACGGAGATGACAGACTAATGCTGGAGAAGCGGAGCGTTCGCCTTTATAACCCGATTTTCCCCTAAGGAAAAACTTCAATAAAATCGGGGGATAACAGCGATCGAAAGCATAGTCAGTCATCGGAGTGGTCAAGTGTAATCTAAGGCCACGCCATATCTTTTTTCACATTAAACCAAGTTCCAGAAGAGAACGGTATTCGCCACCGTCACCATCGTAAACAGCAACGTATTCACAAATGCCGCGAGCCATACATTGTTCGTTTTTTCAAACAACTTGCGTGCGTATACGGCAGCGATGATCAGACATGGCACCAGTGCGAACAACAGAATGCCGTTCAGCGCTTGAGTTGGATACAGCGCCACACCTGTCATAAAGTCTTTGCCATACTGTGCCAGCATCCACAATACCAGTCCGCCAACATTCAGTACAATCGCAAGGAACATCCCCCCGCGTTTGCCGCGTGTATTGGCGTTCAGAGCAACGGCACTCACAAAGTAATAGATCAGGAACAGTGGTGCATAACGCAGTGCAGTCACGAAATGTGCCTGTTCAAACGTACGTACCGCAAATGTCCAGATTCGGAAGTCGGTTCCGAAGATCGCCTGTACTGCGAACAATAGTGCATAGCCGATAACAATAGCTAGTACGGCTGTCACAAGGCTTGCAATAATGGTTCCAACGTTAAGGCTAATGCCGTAATCACTGAAACGAGTGCCTGCATCCTTTTTGGAGAAATAGTGGAATGCAAAGGTCACCAGAATCATAATCAACGCCGATACCAACGCCCAGTATACGATCTGGTTCGTCGTTGGTTCATTGAAATAGGTGCCTGTAACGACTATTTTACTCGCATAGTTAAACACAATCCACATCACCAGGGATACAATGACGAGCAGCACGCTGCCTACGCCCATGTTTTTCATCCGGCGGCTTGCCGCATAATTATTCTTTTTGCTTCCAGCCAAGATAAATCCAATGACTGCACCAAGCACACTTACGATCAACAAGATCAGAGCAATGACACGCAATACATTCAATCCGTCTGCCGATTTATCCATTAGCGTTGGGAAAAGAATAGCCGGAATCAGCGTGCTGAACGCAATCGCAAGCCAGTAGATCGTTTTTTGCTTGCCGCTTACCGCAGCGGAAACTGTTGCGATCTCGTTGCTAACCGCTTTACGCAGCAATGGCAGTCTGAGTAGCAACGTAATCAACGGTACAATCATAAGGAAGAAACCGATCAAGGCTACAAAGTTAAAGGCTTCCTTCGCCCACCAGATCTGATTTCCCGATCCCAGATTCACATTCGTCTGGTTCGGTGACGTTACCCCATTGAAAGCATGTGCGTAAAAGTCGATCAGATGTCCCGTAGTTGTTGGCGAGAAATGGTTCCACGGGTGAGTCTGATTCGGTGTGAACATGATGTGCTCGCCCGTTTGCGAAGGACGTACCACTTTTCCATCAACTATCAGGTCACCGGACTGAACTTCCGTGAATTTGTCCGTTTCCGCTTTTGGCGCATCTGCTGCCAGTCCAAGGAATGCTTTCCCCGAGATGGTAGCGGCAAAATCTTTGCGCATTACGGTACCTTTGATCTCTTTTTCAGCGGCTGTCTTCTCTTCGTCGGATTTATTGAAGAAAAACTCGTCATATTTACCCGCAATCATCCCTACTGTACGGCTTCCAAAAGCTGCTTGCAGCTGATCTTGCGGAGCCACGGCTGCCGCATACGAATAATCCGCGCCTACAGAGATTCCTGTATAGATCATGCGGTGACCAGTTTGCAATGCAGTCATCTCATCCATGTACATGGAGAGCAGTGTCGAGAATCCGCCCATGGAGTGACCGCTCACAGCAACATATGCGTTACCTTTATCATCTTTTTTGGTGAAATCCTGATCATAGATATATTTAGCTGCATCGAATTGAGAATAAATCCAGAACGTGCCGAACATATCTTTCACCGGAATAGGAGCACTCCAGCGGGAATCCCCGTGATCATACATATCGAGTGCGAGCACGATGTAACCACGTCTGGACATCTCAATGGCAGGAGCATCCTGCATTTCTTTCGTGTTCAAATAACCATGCGTTGTAATGATGACCGGTCTTTTGTCATCAGCACCCGCGCCTTTCGGCATGTACAGCAGACCCGACAGCGTTCCGTGGTCAGCCTGGAATTTGATCTCTTTAACCTTGACGGAATAGAAGGATGTGTTGAACATGCCGGCAAACAAGCTGCCGAAAATGACCAGAACGAGTGATAAAACCAGCAACCCCTGCGGTTTTTTCAAGAATGATGTGACTGTTCTCATTGGTTGGCTCCTTTAGTAATATAAAATGCGATATAAGTTGAACTAAAGATGTTTACACATGCACTTCGATGACAGAATAACCTTCCGATCGCTGTTATCCCCAGATTTTTTGATTCCCTTTTAAAAAGGGAAAACCCGGTGATAAAGGCGAACGCTTCGCTTCTTCAGGTTTTTTCTATCCTCTCCGTTATTGTGTAATTTAATAGTTCAAATTATATAGATAAATAGATATCACTATGCATACGCTTCCGTTCATAAAATGAGGGAAAACAGCATGTCATAATGCAGTTAACAATACAAGCCAACAATAAATCTAAATTTAATTATTCAAATTCGATGTAAATGAGTACATGTAAATATTGACTCACTATGGCCTAAAAAAGGCACACATAACGACGCCGGACTCCGGCGCCGTCACCTGTGTCAATTCGGTTTGTATAGTTCTGTATAATCTATATCGTCATTCAAACTATTTTAATGAATTCTATCTTACTTCAAAGACTCGGACAGTTCGGTGAAAATAACACCCAGCGCATACGCGCCAGCATCCGGATATCCCAGGCTGCGGTCACCGACCGTACCTGCGCGTCCCATACGTGCTACGATATCTTCCGTTTTCTTCGCACCTTCTACCGCTGCGGCTGCACCTTTGGCAAACACAGCTTTGAAGTCATCGCCAGACTCTGCACTTTGCGTCCAGGCATCTGCACATGGGACGAGTGCGTCGATCAGTGTTTTATCCCCTACAACCGCACCGCGTCCGAAGGAACGCTCACCTGTTGATTGAATGCCTTGTACCGCTGCCTGCATCATTTCAGCAAACTCAGCGACATTCAATTGTTGCTTCTCGCCAACTGCTTTGCCCGCTGCACGGAATGCCGAACCCCAGATTGGGCCGGATGCTCCGCCGCAATACTCCATGATGACGAGAGAGCATGCATCGAGGAATGAACCGATATCTTTTTTCTCTTCGTTAATGATGGTGTTCCACTCGCGCTTCAATTGACGGAAGCCTTTAGCTACGCTCATCCCGAAGTCACCGTCACCTGCATGCGAATCCAGTTCGCAGAACGGCACTTCGTTCTTGATGATGATCTCACCCATTTTATCGATCAGGTAAACCATGTTATCCAGTGAAAACTGATTGTTTTCAACAACAGCTGCTGATGCAACCGTCTGCACCTCATAGGATACTGGAGCATCTTCCGTCACAACTGCTTCGAGCGCTTCAGAGTAAGCAACTTGTGCCACTGGAGGGCCAGACACTTTAAATGCAGGTGTGTCGCTTTCCTTAAACAACAAGGTTTTCAATTCCTCATCCAGCTTCAGAATCGTTACCGATGCACCCGCCATGTCAATACTGGTCATGTAGTTGCCTACAAATGTCGTCGCTACGTTAAGACCTGCATGTCCTGCAAGCTCACGTTGAACTGAATTGTTGAGCAAGTACAGTTCTTGCAGAGGTGTCGCACCAAAACCGTTCACAAGCACAGCGATCTCGGCAGACGCATCCTGATCCAGCTTCATATCTTTGAGCAATGCGGACACCATACGTCCTGCAAGCTCATCTGCAGAGACGATTTTTTCACGACGAATACCCGGCTCACCATGGATACCTACCCCGAACTCCATCTCGTCTTCCGCGATTTCGAAAGTTGGTGTTCCCTTGGCAGGAACCGTACAAGACGTGAATCCAAAACCGATACTGCGCACGTTCTGCGCCGCTTTCTCGGCAACAGCCTTCACTTCTTCCAGGCTAAGTCCTTCTTCCGCTGCTGCGCCGGCAATTTTATGAACCAGAACCGTTCCAGCCACGCCGCGGCGTCCTACCGTATACAAGCTGTCTTGCACAGCAATGTCATCTTCCACACGTACATATTGCACGTTGATGCCATCTTCTTCAGCCAGATGCGCTGCGTTTTTGAAGTTCATCATGTCGCCGCTGTAGTTTTTGATGATAAGCAGTGTACCTTTATTGCTTGCCGTTGCTTTGATCGCTTGATATACCTGGATTTGGGAAGGGGATGCGAATACATCTCCGCATACCGCTGCATCCAGCATACCTTTACCGACATAACCAGCATGTGCTGGCTCGTGACCGCTACCGCCGCCGCTAATCAGGCTGACTTTATCCGCCTGAATCTCTCTGCGTTTGATCACTTTATATTTTTTCAGGAATTCCAGCTCCGGGTGCGCAAGCGCAATCCCGTTGCACATTTCCATGACAACATGTTCAGCTTGGTTGATGATTTTTTTCATTTATTTTGCCTCCTGGCGTGCTTTGTACTCCCGTCCGATTCGGTCAGCTGCTGCAATCGCTGCGGCTACTTCAGGAACAGTAATCGGGAATGGCATCGCGTGGATAGATTCCTCTGGAATGCACGCAATCTCTGCTACTTTCAACAATTCTTCTTGTGTAATGGTTTCTACGCCGATATCTGCCAGACTTACAGGCAATCCTACGGAAAGACAGAAATCCATCACTTGGTGTAATTCTTCGGTCGGTGCATTTTCAAGAACGAGCTGCGCAATCGTACCGAAGGACACTTTTTCACCGTGGAAATAGTGGTGTGTGCCTTCCAGAACCGTCAGACCATTGTGGATCGCGTGAGCTGCAGCCAAACCGCCGCTTTCGAATCCAAGACCGGACAGCAAGATGTTCGTTTCTACGATGTTTTCCAGGGCTTGAGTTACCACATTGCTGTCACTCGCTACTTTTGCTTTAGCGCCGTCCGTCAGCAACATTTCGTAACACAATTTAGCAAGTGCCAGTGCTGCATTCGTTCCTACAGCAGAAGGTGTGTACCCTTCACGGGAACCCATTGGCAGACTTGCATTCACACGGGAGTAAGATTTTGCTGTTGCTCTTGCCTCGAAATAAGTTGACAACGCATCTCCCATACCGGATACGAGGAAACGTGTTGGTGCATTCGCAATAACCGTTGTATCTACGAGCACCACGCTAGGGCTTTGTTTGAAGTATGCATAATCGTCAAAAGAACCTTCTGGTGTGTACAATACTGCCGAGTGGCTTGTCGGTGCGTCTGTTGCTGCAATCGTTGGGCAGATGATTAATGCATCACCTTCAGCAACACATTTTGCAGCATCAATGGCTTTACCACCACCGAGACCGATCGTGCACGTACAGCCTTTTTCTTTCGCAATTTCTTGCAAACGAGCAACTTCCTCACGTGAACATTCGCCTCTAAAACCGCTTTCAACAAACGTGATATTGAATTTTTCTGCTGTTGCATCCAGCTTGGCTTTGACACGCTGTACATCGTCCGGGTGTGCAATCAACAATGCAGAATCTCCGAAGGATTTTACGAAATAACCCAGGTTCAACAATTCGTCTTCGCCTTGCACGTATTTGGTTGGGCTGATAAATGCTTTTCTCATAATATGATATGCCTCCTAAAAGTAGATTCGATAGAATGTTTTGCGCAGCAACGCTTGTCCTTCTTGACTTGAATTCAGAGGTTAAGGTGCCTCGCTCCGTGTTACATCAAATTTTAATTGTTGCAATTGACCTAAATATAACGCAGAAGCAAGAGGTTTACAGTGGACTTTGATAACAAATTATTATAATTTGCAATCGTAATTTTTTGCTTTTTCACATAATCGTGGTATGTTATTGTCATGAGATGGGTGAATTTTGACCTCCCATGTTCCATTACCCGTCCTGTTCACGTCTTAATATGTACAACTTTCAACTTTTTAACGACTCTCCGATCGATGAATTCGGTCTGCCACGGAGGTTTTTCACATGATCAAAGAATATCTGCACATCAATAAAATACTGGATCTGGACAAGTGGAAGCGCCTTCAGGATTCCCTCGCCACCGTCACCAAACTTGCTATTCTTACCGTTGATTATAAAGGTATACCCGTGACCAGCCACAGCAGCTGTCAGGCTTTCTGCCAGAACGTTCGCAAAGACCCTGAGCTTCTTCCCTACTGCCAAAAATGTGATTCTCGCGGCGGTTTGGAAGCTGTCCGCCTTAACGAACCTTACGTTTATCTATGTCATTTCAATATCATTGATATTGCGATTCCGATTACGATTGACGGAAAATATATTGGCGCGGTCATGGCCGGACAAGTCAAACTGGCCGATCCCGAGAAGGGAAGCGATCTGGAGCAGATCGTGACGTCCAAAAACGTACCGATGCATGATGCGAAAATGAAGGAGCTGCAGGCAGATTACGACCAATTACCTGTCATGACGTATGAGGAGATCGTGAAGATTTCCAATATGTTATCCCTGCTCTGCAACTATATTGTCGAGGAAGCGCTGAACAAAAACTTGCTGGTGGAGATGTTCGAGAAAGCTTCAGGCAATCAGGAGTCCGTCAACTTGTCCACCATCCTGCCAGGGTATTCAATCCGCAACATCGAATCGATCAAAAAGGAAATGACCAATGCCATTGCGGACGCTTATCTCAAAAATAGTCCAAGTGATACGGAGAGTCTCAATCCGGTACTCCAGCCTGCTTTTGAATATATCCATAGCCATAAGAGCGAACAAGTGTCTCTTAAACAAGCAGCCGATCTGTGCCACCTGAGTCCAAGTTATTTCAGTAGACTGTTTGCCAAGGAGACGGGTGAAAACTTCACCACCTATCTCGCCAAGCTCAAAATCAAGTGGGCCAAGCAACTGCTGGAGGTCACAGACATGCCCGTTTCACAGATCAGCGATGAGCTGGGATTTAATGAATCGGGGTATTTTATTAAAATATTTAAAAAGTTCGAGGAAATCACACCTGCCCTCTATCGTAAATATATTCAGGAGAGCTGATTAACCTGTGATATGTTTTTCATATCAATCATGCGCTTAATAGATATTTCACCTAATTATCTGCACTTGCTACAATGGAGTCCAGATGAGTAAGGAGGCATGACAAATGGAATATCGCAAATTGGGAAACAGCGGTTTAACCGTCAGTGAGATTTCGCTGGGCAACTGGATTACACATGGATCACAAGTTGATGATCCAACAGCACAAGCTTGTGTCCAAGCTGCATTGGAGGAAGGTATTACGACATTTGATACGGCAGACGTATATTCGGATACCAAGGCGGAAACTGTGTTGGGACAGGCTCTCAAGGGAGTACCAAGAGAGAGTATTGAACTATGCACCAAAGTCTGTCATCCAACCGGCTCAGGTCACAATAACAGAGGACTTTCCCGCAAACATATTATGGAAGCCTGCAGTGCTTCATTACAACGATTGCAAACAGATTATATCGATGTCTATTACGCTCACCGCTATGATACACACACTCCACTGGAAGAGACATTCCTTGCGTTTGCTGATCTTGTTCGTCAAGGCAAGGTTCATTATATTGGGGTTAGTGAATGGACAGCTGCTCAGATTGAGCAAGGCTCCGCACTAGCTAAAGAGTTGCGTGTACCTTTCATCGCAAGTCAGCCGCAGTATTCGATGTTATGGCGTGTAATTGAGCAAGAAGTTGTGCCCGCAAGTGTACAGGCAGGTCTGGGACAGATTACATGGTCTCCACTCGCTCAAGGCATACTATCGGGTAAATACCTTCCGTATGAAGCAGTGCCGCCCGGATCACGAGCAGCAGCCCAAGCAGGGAAACCCTTCTTCAACAAGCTCGCCGGTCGTTGGTTACACGATGATGTGCTGACTGCTGTACAACAGCTTCTTCCTCTAGCGAAGGAACTAGGTTTGACTCTTCCTCAACTCGCTGTTGCCTGGGTTCTTCATCATCCCTACGTCAGCTCAGTGATTATTGGGGCATCCAGGCCAGGACAAGTACTGGAAAATGTGAAAGCTTCCGGTGTGAAACTGGATCAGGATATCCTCACTCGAATTGATGAAATATTAGGAAAATGGATTGAGAGAAATCCTGTCCTGACGGGTTAATATAGTTTAGTCGCTCTTGTCCATGTGTATAAAGCGGGTGACCACACCCTGATTCATGTCCGTCCGCCATGCCATGTATAAGGGCACGGAGGGCGGTTTTTCTATTAAAGATAAAAATACCACACCTCTGCGCTGAAACACCTCCACCGAAGAAGGAACAATGGAAACTCCCATGCCTGCAGCAACGAGGTTCACAATCGTATACATCTGGATTGCTTCCTGCGTAATTCGCGGTTCTACCCCATGCTCCCTGCAATACTCCCGAACGAGACGATGAAATGGTGAGCCCAAATGGCTAGGGAACAAAATAAAATCCTCTTCCGCCAAGTCAGTAATCGACACTTGAATCTGCTCTGCCAAAGGGTGATCGTCTGGAACCACCACCATTAACGTTTCTTCCTGGAAGATCCGGAAAGACACATTTGGCGTATGCTCCTGATATCGTAAAAATCCAATATGGATCTGTCCATCTTGCAGTGCCTGCAGCTGTTCAGAAGATGTCATCTCACGCAGTGTAATTTCGATCTGTGGGTACGCTGCTCGAAATCGCCTTAGCATATCGACCATCATACTGCCTGAAGCCGAATCCACAAAAGCTACCGTTATATGACCAACGATGCCTTGGTCAACCTTCTGTGTGAGATGGATAGATCGTTCAAGCTGAGCCAAAATTAGTCTTGCCTGATCTAGAAATACGGCTCCCGCAGGTGTTAGCCTAACCATCTTTTTCGTACGTTCCAACAGCTTAACACCTAGTTCTTCTTCTAGATTTTGGATCTGTTGACTCAGCGGAGGCTGAGTCATATTTAATCTTTCGGCCGCACGATGGAAATGAAGTTCCTCCGCCACGGCGATAAAGTAGCGTAACTTTCGAATATCCATTACACCTGATACACCTCCCCTCTCCCCGTTACTTCATCTGCTCCTCCACCCAGATGGCAGACTCGGCATGCATCGTCATGAGTGCACAGAAATCGGACTCGATTTCTACTAAAGGAACATCGTCTCCACTGTCATGTACGAGCATTAGCACTTTGCCAGAAGATTCATCCAGAACAGCCATACTGCCCTCACCAAATCCGCCGATTGGAAAAAGCTTCAGCCCGTCAGGCAGGTCGTATTCCTTCTCGTACTCTCGATATGCATCCAGAAACTCGGGATACGCCCAATCCAGCTCTTTGACTGAATACAAAGCGGGGTCACCAAAGTTGCACGCCCCGAATTCTAGTAGCAGCGCACGGTACGCCGCAGGCAGCTTCACTTGGTACTTTTGCTCAAAATTGTCGATGTCCTGCTCGGTTTCAGGTTTACTGCCACTCCCCATCGATGTTCCATATGCCTGCACCAACAAATCCCGAATCGGGTCTAGCTCTACGAATTTCATCTGTTTTGCAACTCTCCGTCCAGCCAAGTTAGTGCATCTCGTAGCTTCTCCTGCGGCACCGTATCGTATCGATCCCCTGTCGACATTTCGAATGAGCAGCTGTTGCCTCCGGTTTTGTTCAGATAAGATGTAATCGCGATATCAAACTGCTGCGCCATCTGCACAAGCAGTGGTTCAACCTCCGAAGCGGCAAGTGCAAAGTGAATGTGAAACATATTGGAAACGGGAATTTCAGGGATCGTGCGAATCCCATAGCATGCATTGAACAGTGAGGCCAGTTCCTTGGCCTGCTCGTAATAATGTCCCATTTTGCCAACACGTTCGTTGTAATAATACCGGGAGCTGAGAATATACGGATACAGGCCAATCAAGTCGCCGCCATGCCGCCGTTTCCAAACCTTGGATTCCTGCATGATGTCCGTATCCCCAGCAAGAATAGCTCCTGCAATGCCGCCAATACCTTTGTAAAAAGAGATGTATACACTATCAAACAAACCGCAGATCTCCGCTGGTGTTTTCTCGTAATAAGGCGTGATCTCAAACAGGCGCGCTCCGTCCAGATGCAGCTTGATCCCTTGCTCACGGCAGTACGCCGAGATCGCTTCCAGTTCCTCATAAGCCGGCAGTTGCCCGCCAATCTCACGTTGTGGCAATTCAAGTAACAAACAGGCGTAGTTCTCCTTAATTGCTTTCACATCGCTGAGAGTAATCAATCGATCCGCTTTGCCAAGCAAAATGCTTTCGATCTGATGCAGCTCCTTTAGCCCATCTTCTTCATGAATCTCCAGATGAGACAGCGGATGATACGCCACTCGCTTGATACCTGCCCGGTCACACCAGATGCGAAGGGCAATCTGCTGCGCCATCGTGCCGCTTGGGAAAAACACCGCCGATTCCTTCCCTAGCACATCTGCCATCTCCTGTTGAAACTCATCAATGATTGAGCCATTCCCGTAGTGGTCACTAAACGTTTCTCCATCCACCTGTTCCAGCGCTTCCTGCAGCACTTTCACTTTGCGGCTGCCGTGCCCGCCTACAATGTACGCCGCCTGACCGAATGCGTCGGCAAGCGTGAATTTGTTATTAACCAAAATCAACCTCTCCTTTACTGTTCCGGTATCGTCATAATCTCCACTAGAGCTTGAAGCGCGTTAGAACGATGTTCACCATGAGCATAAACAAATCCTACTTCCAGACGAGAATACGGGTCAGGCAATGATACAATCTGCACCTCACCTCTGGATGCCGCTTGAACCACCGAAGAACGGGGCAATAAGGACACGCCTAACCCGGAAGTAACGCCGTTAATAATGGTATCGAGTGTCCCATATTCCATGACATTTAATGAATCAACCCCTTGGGTTTTCAAAAAATCCTCCGCCTGAGCTCTGTGCGTGCATCCAACCTCAAAAAATAACATCGGCTTGCTGAGCAGTGTTGACATGTCATGTTCGTCCGGTTTAACGATGAGCACCAGTTCATCGTCATACATTTTTATATAATTCAGCTTCTCATGTTTGACCGGGCCATACACCAAAGCGCCATGTAATTCATGGGCTATAACCTTCTGATTCAGCTCATGTGTACCACCAGTGACAAGGGAATAACGTACCTTCGGATAACATGCGCAGTACTCGGCCAGAAGCGGTGTCAGAAAACGAGAAGCCGCAGTCTCAATCGAACCCAAACGAAGATTTCCTGTCGGTGGACTTCCTTCCTGTGCGGCCTGCTCTGCTTCATCTAATAATTCCAATATTCGATCTGCGTATCCCAGCAGGTTCTCCCCTGCCGGAGTGAGCAGCATCCCCCGATTGGAGCGATGAAACAACGGCACTTGAAGCTGATCTTCCAATTGTTTGATTCGTGTGGTCACGTTGGACTGAACATAATTAAGTGCGGTGGCGGCTTTAGTGATACTGCCTTCGCGGGCAACCGCCTGGAATATTTTCAAATCCCCTGCATCCATTTTCTTCTCACCTGCTTGTCTTTATATCAGAGCATTCCGCCCTATTGAGATGTCGTACATCAAGCTAAACACTCTTCATTTCTTCACGTATTCTTATCTATCATTATTCCTGATACTGACCTTCATTTCTGTTTATTTTACGTGTTTCCATCTCACCTGTACAATGACTCCGTAATGAGTCGTCCATCTACTCTATAAGAGCACTAAGCACGATGACAGAGTAACTATATTATACAGGGAGGTAACATCCATGAACGTATCCAAAACGATGAATGCAATCATCCATTCAGGTCATCGCGGCCTTGAAGGTCTTCAATATTCAACCTGTCCAACACCTGAAGCAGGCCCCGGACAAGTCGTTGTAGAGCTGAGCGCTGCTGGACTGAATCACCGGGATCTCTTCATTATGTCAGATCGTACGCCTCAAGACACTCCGCTTATTCCCGGATCGGACGGGGCAGGCATTGTGGTAGAAGTTGGCGAAGACGTGCAACATATCTCCATAGGCCAAGAAGTCATCATTCATCCGACGCTCGGCTGGGAGCATACCGCAGAAGTGCCTGTCGTTCCAGGTATAGTCGGCGGCCCTTCGCATGGAACACTAGCGCAATATATTACACTGCCTGCCAGCAATGTGTTGCCCAAACCTGAACATCTCTCCTGGCTTGAAGCTGGTGTATTGTCTCTTTCTGCACTGACGGCGTATCGTGCGCTGTTCACTCGCGGGGGGCTGAAAGCAGGCGAACATCTTCTGATTCCCGGAATCGGAGGTGGTGTCGCAACGTATGCTCTTCTTATGGCTTTAGCTGCGGGAGCAAAGGTCACCGTAACATCTAGAAGTGAGGTTAAACGAGCTGAGGCATTACGTCTCGGGGCTCATCAAGCTTTGGACAGTCATGCGGATTGGAATGACACGATGAATTCTGATGAGCCTGTAGACATCATTCTGGACAGTATAGGACAAGCCATGTTTCCTAAATACGATAAGATCATCCGACCCGGCGGCCGCATCGTCATGTTTGGCGCAAGTTCTGGCGATGACTTACATCTGCCGATTCGTTCGATCTTTTTTCCACAGATCAGCTTGATCGGTACTTCTATGGGCAGCCGTGAGGAGTTTGTACAGATGCTGGATTGGGTAGATAAACATAAGATCCGCCCTGTAATAGACAGCATCTATCCACTGCATAATACGGCACAGGCGTTTGAACGGTTGGAAAACGGCGAGCAGTTCGGCAATATCGCGATTACGATGCACTAAACAACGACCTTTTTACCATGAACTTTCCCCTTATCAATGATAGACTAATGCTTAGACATGGTCATCAGATAGGGGGATTTGTTTTTGACTCGTTTTCTTAAACGTTACATGAAACGCACTATCATTGTACTGATTGTATTTTTGCTGGCTGCTCAGATCCCTCTGGTGAAGGAATTACTGGCTAGAGGGGCTACAACTTTATACGTAGCTGTCAAATATCCAGATCAAACGATCACATTTGAACGCTTTGAATATGAGCCGCACTTTGGGGACTATATCATTTCTTATCAGACTCAAAAGTCAGATGCGCTACATCTCACATTAGCACCAAAAATGCTACCCATTTTCGTAAAATATGATCCATGGAGTGAGCCTATATTAAACTAAACGGAACGGGCACCATCTTATTCATTCAATCCACTTCATCATTCAGGAGGCACTAGCAATGTCCAATCATGAACATCTCGTTGTATTAGTTCACAAAATCATGAATGCAGAAGGAACTGAGCAGGAGTTAGATGATATGTTAACAGATGTGCAACAGGCATTGCCTTATGCGGAGGTTAGTAATCTGATTTTCTGGGATGAACGTGAGTTAACTGCGGAGCAGATTGTAGAAGAAGCGCTTCAAGCACGTCCAATACAGCTCCCGCCCCAATCTTGAACTTATTCAGGAGGTGAATGATATACATGTCTAATGAAGATAAAGAAATACATTATGCAATTGGAGCTCATCATTTCGATTCAGCGACTTCAGAGGAAAAACAGGAAGCGCTTCGTCAGATCATCGAATTACATGATGCAGAAATAACTCGGCAAGTCCTTGCTCTTGGTATGAATACACAGGAAGAAGATCTGGTGCGTATTGAAGCTTGGCGCGCTCTGGGTATGGCGGAAGCTTCCCCCCTTTTGCATAACATTCGTGAAGCAGCAGGACTGCTGGTACGTAATCCGGAAGAAGACGAGGACGTTCAGATTTATGCTTTAATGGCGTTAGCCCTGCTCCCCGTTACCGAAGCTGAAATTCAGCTGGCTCTGGATGTCATTCAGTCGGATGCCTACATTCTGGTGCAGAGTGCCGCTTTCGATATTGTAAAAGCAAACAAACACCGGCCGCATACTGTGCTGGCGCTGGAATCACTGCAAACGCATCCTGAGTTCGGTACTGCGGCAGTACGGGAACTTCAATCTATCTCGGGACGTGATCATTAATGAGTTTGAACGATAAACAGCAGTCACCAAAACAAGCTGATGAACATTTAACAGAGGAAACGACTCAGGCGGTACATCTTACTCAAGGCGAGATTCATGCCATTCAGAAGGCACTTCTTTTTCTCAAATTCGAATGTGAAGAGACTTCATCTTTGTTGTATGCAGGCAGTCCCTTAATCAATAGTGCTCTTAGCAAACTGAGAGAGGCAGACATTCACGGCGATTTTTCCAAACAGTTTCACTCTCGCCCTAGTCCCCATGCAGAAGCGTTTATGCGCGATAAGCTGGAACGCTCTTATAGCGAAGAGCATGTTCCACATGAACGGACAGAAGCACAGCTGAATGACATCTGGCAGAGTTGCATGTTCCCCTTTCCCGTGGAGCTATACAAGCGGGGGCTTGATCCCATATAACTTAAAGTCCTTCCCCTGTGGAAGGGCACCCTACGTTAGTTGTTTATGAACTAGGTATTTCTGTGTTAAATGCTTCTGCATTAAGTGTTTCTGTGTTTTGGTTACCCATCTTGATGTTTTCTACAGAAACGTACATACGCCAGCCGCCAACGTTCTCGGCGATCTAATGATATAAAGTTTAAATTCTTTCATTTCGGTCCACTATTGAAGCAAATTACAGGTATAATGTAGAAAACTTGGTTGATTACATACAGGAGGGGAATTATGGAAACGGAAGGTTTACGGGGCGTCGAGCAGCTTGCTCTGAAGAAACACAAAATCTACAAGCAAAGTTTGTTGCGATACCTGTCACGCTCCATGCTAGCCAGTATGTTCATCGGCTTCGGGGTCATCGTGGCTTTTAAGACGGGCAATTTCTTCTATATGGAGAATTCCCCGTTCACATACCCTATGGCAGCCATTACGTTCGGTGCGGCAATTATTCTGATTGCCTATGGCGGCGGTGACTTGTTTACAGGCAATACGTTCTATTACACCTATGCGGCATTACGCAAAAAACTGCGCTGGTTTGAAGTGGTTAAGCTGTGGATTGCGAGCTACAGTGGAAACTTGATGGGCGCGGCGGTATTTGCCCTGTTGATTTATCTTACGGGACTGTTCGATTCGGCACAGGTGAACGGTTTCCTACTCAGTGTAGTCGAGCACAAAATGGAAGCTCCAGCGATGCAACTCTTTTTCCGCGGAATCCTCTGTAACTGGCTCGTGTGTCTGGCGTTCTTTGTGCCGATGTTTATGAAAGAGAATGGCGCCAAAATGTTTGCCATGATGCTTTTTGTATTTTGTTTTTTCATCTCGGGATATGAGCACAGCATTGCGAATATGTGTACGTTTGCGATTGCGCTTGTGTTAAACCACCCGGGCACGATCTCATTCGGTGGTGTGATTCACAACCTGGTGCCTGTGACGCTAGGCAATCTGGTGGGCGGCGTACTGCTGATGGGCTTTATGTATTATGCGGTGAACAAACCTTTCCTGGACGATGAAGAGGCACATTAATTATCGAAAAAAGGTCCTCCTTACTGCCCAGTCTAACGACAGCGGCCCATGGTAAGAGGGAAACCCAAAACCCCCGGTGGTATCTCTTCTACTCTGGAGATACCACCGGGGGTTTTACTTTACCTGCTGTCCATCCGGAGATAAAGCCGCCGCTCCAGGTTGTTCGATCATCCAAGTTTCCTGTATAGATTGCTTCATGATCTACTCATATAACAGATGCTTCACCCTGAATTAGGCCCCTGCTCGTTTCATCTCCAGATGAAGCAACGGAAAAGGATTACCTGAACTGTCCAGTTCGGATCGTCCTGTCTGTACAAATCCCATCTTCGCATAAAACCGGGTTGCATCCTCATTCTGCTCATTCACATCTACTCTAAGCTCAGTGCCCTTCATTTTCATCGTTTGATGAACCAGAAATCGCCCAACGCCTTGTCCCTGAAAATACTCGTCTACAAACAACATCTCAATAAAGCTATTGTCCAGACCGATGAAGCCAATCGGCTCTTGCTCGGTATCCAGCACTTCCCAGACCTCGACTTGTTTGAATTCCAAAGCTTCACCGACCATCTTTTTATAAAACAGAATGTGATGCTCCTCCAGAAATGTATGTGTTGCTCGAACAGCACGCTCCCAGATAGCTACTAACTTGGCGTGATCCTGCTCCCGATAAGGTACCATTAACATATCTTATGCACTCTCCTCTGCTGAAAACATAATGTAGCGCAGAATCCCATCCGTACTTACTCATGTACCATTCGTATGTACCTTGATTCCTGCGTATATCTTAACATATTCTGTCATCCTCAACATCTGCAAACAACAGCATTATATAGCCAATCCAATCCATAGATTACACCGCTTCTTTTCTCATTAAAAAATGGTATGACCAATAGGCCGCCCCAAGTGAGGCGGCCTATAATTATTCGAGCACATCCATGCTATATATATCTTTATTGCTGAAGCTGTGCGAGAATCTGCGGATCTTTGATTCTCTTGTCCTCAGCCAGCAGTACGATTTTGGACAAAATCTCAGCGGTTCTTGGATCTTCATCCAGGAATGGCAGGAAGATTCTTCCCCGGTGCTGGCTATGCACAGGCACGATATACATTGCACCAGTGGCCTGCTTGAAGACATTACCGCTTCCCAAATGAACGGCATATTCCCCCAGCTCACCATCGATTCGTGCGTAATTGCCGTCCAAACGCACATTATCCAGCTTGAGCAAACGCAAAGACTCATTCACAATAACATGTCGCATCTCTATGGTTGTAAGACTTGCCTCTGGGTCCACACCGCCAACGTGGGCAATGCTAACTACCAGATCAATATCACGCATGACCTCTGAGAAGAACACCTGTGGTACATCCTTCAATTCTACAGGTTTATACGTGCGACGATCATAGAATTGAACGGTCTCCAGCGTAGGTGCCTCTGTATCTGCTGGAGAGAACCAGTCCGCCATCGCATAGAGATTAGCGATCAAGTTATGCTCATAACTCACCTTTTGCAATCCCTCTTCATAACTTACCGTCCATTGACGGCTTTTCAACAAACTTACCGTTTTATTCGGCTGAATCTGATATCCTGCGTAGCGACGAGAGACCGTACCTTGAGCAAGTTCATCTTCATTCGGCAGGTAAAATTCGCGGAAAACCTGTTTAAACGGCTGACGCTCCTGACGAGTAAAGAGATCGCGCTGGAATTCACTCCACTTGCCACTCTCATACAAATGTAGCGGATGTGCAATCAGCAACTGATCTTCTTCCTTCAATGTATAGGCAACTCCCTCTGCGACCGGGGCTAGCAAACCACCGGATGCAACATCAAATCTTCCAAGCTGCTCACCTGACTTGAAGATCAACGTCCTGAGTAGCGGATGAATGACCGGATTAAGCATCAGACTTGCAATCTCCTGACGTGTGAAGGCTGTGCCTGCGACCATGGAGCGCTCCAGTTCCTGTCTAGCCCGTCGATACTGATCGACCAGATCGGATTTTAGCTCCTTCAACTCTGCAATATATCCGTCCTTTTTGAGACGAGCAGGAACGGACTTCAGCACTTTGCCTTTACTAACAATGACGAGATCAGCCTGCCCCTCCTCATCAATGACGAGTTGAGCCGTCGTATCGTCATCCAGTGCATGCGGTTCGAAATACGATTTCACCTCATCCAGCTTACGCGCTTCCATATCCCACATGAGACGTGTTACATCAGCATAACCCGCGTTCCGCGCAAGGTTACCAAGCGCAATCTGTGAAGCTAATCCTTCACTCGCGCGCCGCTGCGCCCCGAACTGCTTGCTCTGCAACTGAAACTTCTGGATAAAGTCGTAACGCTCTCTTACATCCCGATCCCGTTCCTCTGCCAGCGGAATCAGACTATAGGTCAGTAAGTGATCCTTATTCCGCTTGTCTGCTACCGAATCATACATGTCCTTCAGACTGAGTTTGCCAAGGGCTGCATCTGCGAACAATTGTGATCTGCGATGGTTGGCTCCGCCCGAGATGTACTTCGCACAATCGTACAACAGGTTGAATCGCTCTTCTCCAACCTCAGCGTAAGCCTCTTCAAACCAGGCGATATCAAAGGCCCCATCATTAAAGTCCTGCGGCGTAATTGGGGAGTAATGCGCAACAATTGTTTCCTTCTCCGCACTGAATTGTTCATTAATGTGAGCATGGAAGTACCAAGCCGCACTACGAAGCCCCTTCCAGCCTAGATGTTTCGCCACAAGTTCCATCCATTGCGGTGCATACATGGCGGCTTCCAGCAGCTTTTTCTCCTTAACCGGATACTTCTGCAGCAATTCCGCCAGCAACTGTTCATCTTCCCCAGCCCGTGGATGACAGTGCTTAATCAGATAACTGAACATTTCTTTACGCGTTGTATTCCCTTCACCATAACTATAAATATACCCACGAACAAACGTATCCTGATCCATGGCAGCAACCAGATGCACCCAATGTTCCATGCCTTCAATGCGTTCCAGTTTCATAGCCAGATTACTCACTTCAGTAGATAGTTCCCCCCGGGTCAGTTCAATCTCCAGAATGCGATTGACCACCGTATCGCGCAGTTGAATCAGCTTTGGATCATCTTTGATCCGCTCTGTGCGAGCCGAGGTCATGTCACGGATGAACAGATAACGGAACGGTCCAACCATCAGTTGACGGTAAATCTCCTGATTATCAATCAGCTCTAATTGGTAGGCTCGCAGGAAATCGTCAAGTGACAGGAGAGACAACGGATGGTAAGGCTCTACCAGATGAGAGAATTGATAGGCTGTCTGGAAATATCGCTTAAAGCTCGCGTCGTCATACACGGCATTCCGGACAATATATTTCCACGGTTCAGTCAGAATCTGAAGCATTCCCATTTCCTTCTCCATATGCTCTGCAGGCATACTTAAAATAATGGAACCCCATGCCTTCTCTGCAATCTCGAAGATTTCAGCTGAATCACGATCCAGAAATGCAGCCGAGATCAATGCATGAACCTGATCTTTATATGGCAGTGTGCCCATCATCTCGTGCAGCTTCACTATCTCATTCAATGGATAGGTCTGTTCAGCAAATGTTTTGCGCCAACCCTCTAGTAATGGCATCTTTCTTAATTTGTCGTAATCATACTGCTCGCGATAAAAAGAGTAATGTTCATCCAATGTGCCATTCAGCTTGCCTAACTGCAGTTCGACATATAGCTGTAACAGTTCAATACTGCTCAGACCGTTTTGCTCGAAATATTGCTTCCACACTTCATCCAGCGGAAACTGATCCAGTTGTTTCATTTTCGACCGATCGCCATAAGGAACCTTGGAACGAAGGCTGGTTCCGACTAACAGGGTATCTTTGTAACCTGCATAGTACTCCACCACATATTCATGATCCCTGTGCTCATGAACCAGTTCATTTAATCCTTTCATGAAGGCACTGATCTTATCCAGTGATATATTAAATATATCCTTCGGTTTGTTGCCAGAAAGGTCACGTTCTTCATCGAGCAGCGTTTGCCGTTGATTCGGGTCAAATAGACCATAGCCATTGGAGGCCGTATAACGACTTCCTTCATTAAACAGTTTGTCGAGCAGCTTCTGTTCCTTGGCTGTAGGCTTCTCTAGTTCCTCTGCGAATGGCTTGAGCTGTTCCAGTTGCTCTGCACGTGCCGTATCCGTTTTAATCTCCGTTAACAGTTCAAGTGCACCCAGACGTTGCAGCTCATTCTTCGTTTTTAGTAATCGTTGAACTGAATCTTTCAACTTCTCAACAGGTTGCAACAACAGGGCTTGAATCACCTTTTGCCGGAGTGATCCCGTTTTGAGTTTTAACAGTACTTCCATCTGCTGTAGCTCATCTTCGGTTAGTACCAACTTTTTCACTTTTTGCAATGCACTCTCACGGTTACTCATGCTTTTGTCAGACAAACTTTCAAACACAAACTGGCGCTGCACCTCGTTATCAGGCTCTTGCACAAAATGCGACAGTAGCTCTCCGCGCATTTCGGGGCTTAATCGATCCTTGAGAGCAATAATCTCAGCAATCCAGTCCGCATCCATATCATAAGCAGCCAAATACAACATTTTTTTGATGACGTCATCACGATCGATCTGATAGTGCACAAAATCCAGCACACCTGAAGGCCCGCCTGCACCGCCCTTAGGAATGAAATCCAGCATCTGTTTGAATTGATCAAAATCATGGCGGCGTGCCTGTTTATCTTCAAGCACATCCCAGCGAGGCACATAGACACTGCGTTGGTGCTCCCCCTCTTCAAAGCTCCAATTGTGCGAATACGCCGCCGTATAATTTTTCACAACCCAGTGGATCAGTTCCGGATGCTGAACACCCAGATGATTACGCGCCATAGCAAGACGAAGCCCCAGGTACTGGCTGTTAGCCAGAACGTACTGAGCTACGATCTTCTGGTACATCTCACCCTGTTCCATGATCTCTGTAATCTTAGGTTGCAGGTCATTCTCTTCAATGACCGCCGTGGCCCACAGACTGATGTATAGTTTATTAGCATTTTTCTCCTGTCTCCACGCCTCACGAATATCCTCATGTACTAGCGCTTCGTAGACCTGTTCAAGTAATTGTGTTGCCACACGCTGGTTGGCCGCTTCAATCCCGATCCCTGTCCATACGCCCAATGCTCTGACGACAGAGCTGAACCGTATCAGATTGTTGTCCAGAATGATTTTTAATATGTAAATATACGCTTCTAACGTGCCTTCGTCCATTCGTTCCACAATGCTCTGGCGAAGTCCTTCCTGCAGTCTGGCTGCAATCAAGAGTTCACCCACCATGTGATAGGCTTCGGCCTGTTCACTCATAAAAATGCCTTTAATCATCTCGTTTGTCAGTAACGCAGCCTGATTATCCCCATAGATAATATCGTGCAGTGCCTGCTTGACTTCAAGGTTCGAATGATCCAGTTCATAGGCAATACAGTCCGGCAATACCGCACGGAACTCATGCTGATGAAGCATGTTTGGCTCACGAATGGTTAAATACTCGTTCAAACTAAACCCTCTTGCCTCCATCCGGAATAAACCAAGCAACTTGCGCATCACATGAACAACATGTTGTCTTGGATCGGCGGTCCGGAAAGGTCTGCGCTCATAGCTTGTACTATATGGATACAGCGTCGCACCTTCAGCAATATAGCGGAATCTGGCAACAAACCCGTCAGAGGCCAAGTGCTCAAGCACCTCAAGGATCGGCTGGAATAATGGCTGTTGCTTCTCGATCGCAAGGTTGATAAGTTGTCTTTCTATATTAAAATAGTCTTCTTCATCCCCACGCAAGTAAGTTGATTCTGCCAACGTTATCACATATTTCGCTACGTCCAGCTTTGCCTCTGTAAGCGTAGCTGCTCTCTCCTGTAATCCCTCAATATACGCCTGTACCTGATCTTCCTGATTCATCCTGTTCTCCTCCTTGTCATACTACTTCTGCTCCCCTTACCACAGACGTCCGGCCAGCATCGTGAAGCGGATAAAGGTCACATGAGCTCCATCCTCTATGTTCAGTGGTTGATCCAAATCTTCCAATTCTTCATCATTCAGAAATACTTTGTACATTCCGTCTTCATAAGCAAGTATCGCGGCTTCCTTCGCCTCTCCAAGATCAGGAACGCCCTCGCCATGTATTGTGCCAAAACCCACTTTTCCCGTAGCACCCTGCGCGTCGATGTCTTGAGGCATCAGATAAGCAAGCATCCCCGCTGCGTCCTTCCTCTCTCGAAAAGCTTGCACCTGTTGTTCAACCATGTTCTCGATAAGCAGTCGAAGTGTACTTGTTGTTTCCGGAAGTTCAGCGGCTTGTTTCGCAAGAGCCGGTTTGCGTTTGCCCAGACTTTTCACTGTAATCCATAATTTCAATGCATCGTGTCTCCTTTCATAACTTCATGCATAGCTTCATTCATAACTCCACCCACAAAAAACCAATTTATTACAAATAGCTAAATCCCATTCAATCAAGAGTTAATACCCGAGAGCAATAGATTTCAAAACAGAAAAAATACGTACATATGTACCCCTAATAAACATCATAACGAAATTGCTCACCTCTTTCATGGGCCAATATTCATGTTTCCATCGAACCAGCGAACTAGGGCGTGTCTTGAAACCCACTGAAGTGCACGTTTTACCCCCTTTTCGCCCCCTGTTACGTCACTTCCCCTTGACGTGCCCCGGCACGCCGTTGCACATATAACGCAAAAAGCTGCTACACCCCACGAAACATCATGAGATGTGCAGCTATTCCATATTTAAATAGTAAGTAAATATAATGTATCAGACCAGTCGCAAAGGCTGAATTTTCACGGCCGCTGTCTTGAATCCAGGCATTCGGCAGAAGGGATCCAGATCAGGCCTCGTTGCCCGGTTCACATTTTGGATTCCGCCCCAGTGCATGGGCACAAACAGCGTATCCTCGCGGATGGATGCCTTGATTCGCGAACGGACAGTGAAGCTTCCGTAGGCCGACTGGACCTCTACCCACTCTCCGTCACGGATGCGATGGCGAGCTGCCGTTGACGGGTGCAGTTCCACAAAGTTCTCTAACTCACGAGCAGCAAGTGCTGGGCTTCTGCGTGTTTGCACACCTGTTAGATAATGAGCGAGAATACGCCCATTCGTTAGAATCAAGGGAAAAGCTTCCGAAACATCATCCCACCCTAGACTGGCTCCCGGAGTAAACGTAGCTTTTCCGTCGACATGAGCAAATCGTTCATGAAACAACATTCCCTCGCCCTGCTCATCTAAAGAAGGACAAGGCCAGTACACTCCTTGTTCATTTCTCAGTCGTTCATAGGTGATTCCATAGTAATCCGCTACTCCGCCACGACTCGCAATTCGCAATTCATTGAAGATATCCTCAGCCTTCGCATATTGGAACAACGAACCTTTGCCCAGCTTCTCGGCAATGCGGCACAAAATGTCCCAATCGTCTAACGTTTCTCCAGGTGCAGACCTTCCTTGTTCCCGCAGGAGAACACGCCCTTCGAGATTAGTGAGTGTGCCTTCATTTTCCATATAAGCGGTTACGGGCAGTACAAGATCGGCCAATCTGGCCGTTTCAGACAGAAACATATCGGCTACGACGAGAAAATCAAGCTTTCGTAAACCTTCCTCTACCAAGCTTACATTCGGATTTGAAACGATCGGATTAGAACCCATCACAAGCAATGCGCGAATGTCCTGCTCATAGATACGTTCCATCATCTCATAAGCTGATACACCTTTGCCTGGCAAAAGAGTAGGGTCTACTCCCCAGACAGATGCTATATATGCACGGTCTTCCTCACTTTCAATAGAACGGTATCCTGGTAGCTGATCTGCCTTCTGTCCGTGCTCCCGTCCCCCCTGTCCATTTCCTTGTCCGGTAATTGCGCCATATCCGCAACCTGTTCTGCCGATCTTTCCGGTTGCCAGCACCATATTCAGAAAATGCCGGACAGCCATGTGTCCATCCGTCTGTTGTTCCACCCCGCGTGCCGTCATAATCATGCCAGTATGTGCTTCGCCATAAGCCATTGCCGCCTGACGGATCAAGTCCAGTTCGACCCCACATGCTTTTGCGGCCTGCTCAAGATTGAGACTTTCCATCTCCTGCACAAGCTGTTCATATCCGGTCGTACGTTTCTGAACAAAGCTGGAATCAGCCAAGCCCGCATCCATAATTACCTTCAGCATCGCATCGGCCAGCAGTGCATCCTTACCCGGCTTCACTTGGAGGTGAAGATCAGCAATGGCTGCCGTTGCTGTCTTACGAGGATCAATCACAATAATAAACGTTCCATTTTCCTTCGCTTCATTAAAATACGGTAAGAGCGTTGGCTGACACTCAGCTACATTCGTTCCTGCCAGTATGATACATGCTGCTTTAGGGATGTCCGAAAGCGGAAACGTTAATCCACGATCCATTCCGAAAACTTTGCTACCGGCAGAAGCTGCTGCTGACATGCAGAAGCGGCCGTTATAGTCGATGTACTTGCTGCCGAGTGCTACGCGGGTAAATTTTCCAAGCAGATATGCGGTTTCATTGGTCAACGATCCTCCGCCGTATACGCCTACGGTATCAGAACCATACGTCGTTTGTAGCTGTTGCAACCGATCAGCAATCGTCTGCATTGCTTCATCCCATGAGCACGGCTCCAATTCTCCCTGACGGCGAATGAGCGGATACATCAAACGCTCGGAACTGAACACTTGCTGATGAGCATTCATCCCTTTCACGCACAGGCGGCCCTGCGAAGCCTTATTGGGCATGCCTTGAACCATATACTCCGCTACTTTCTGACCTGCAACGGGAGCGGCAAGCTCTTCTACGGACATTTTGCATTGCACACTGCAATAAGGACATTGGGTCTCTTTTACATATAACCTCGACTTCGCTTGGTCTGTATTTACCGCGTCCATCATCATGCTCTCCTGCCTTTCCGGGTTATTCATGTAAGCTTTCAAGCTTTCACCTGAGCAATGAGGTTTTCAAAAAGGGTCTCCGTTCCACGCTCAACATCCTTCTCGCGCTCCTGTGCGCGATTAAACGTAAGTTCTCGCTGGAATTGTGTATTCAAAAGCGTTTCCCGAATCGACATCACTCCCAGACGTTCAGTCCACATCCATAAAGGTTCATCAAACCAAGCCGTTTGTCGATACCATTGCAGACAGGCCGATGCGAGAATGAACGCTTGCTGCTCTGATTCCGTTGTCCCGAGCAAGGAGCCCTCCTTTACCGGATGCCCGGCATGACCTCCGACGTAAATTTCCCATCCAGCCGGAGAAGCCTGCAGGCCTACATCGGAAACCAGTACATTCACCGGGGATCGAGAACCCCAAGCAATAGCGATGTTCACTTCGGAAGGCATCACTGCTGTTTTCCAATCGGTACGAAGTCTCGTCTCCAGATCGCTTGCAGTAATACTAGAAGCCAATGATGGTACATGTCGCTCCGAATAGATGTGAACCATCTGATCATGTCCCTGCACAAGTTCCCCTTGTAAATCTTCCGCTTCCAGTCCGTAAAGGTCTGTCTTCAGCACTGTTTTCGCATCATTTTCTGCGGAGGACTGCATTAATCCTGAAACACAAACATAATAGCGAATTGCAGGAAGGCATACCGGGCACCCGTGTTCCGAATGCCAGTTCAGCCCCCTCAACAGTGAATTGAACTGTTTGTCTTCCAATGGGAGGACTCCAGATCCAACGTTCGAAATGTCAGCTTCTTTTGCATATGACTCAAAGATAACGCTCACCCGATGCTTCAGCTCTGCGTGGCTCATCTCCGTACAGTGACATACAGGGAGCACGGCAGGTTTCTCCTTCGTACCGCCTGATTCAGCACTTGTGCTAACACCTCCATCAAGTTCCACACGTTTAGCGTGTTTCAACAGAGCGCCTACCATAGGTTTACAACCACCGCATGAACCTGAAGCTTTGGTTTGTTGCTTCACTTGTTCTTCCGTTTCCAGCCCTTGCTCCTGAATGGCTTTTAAGATCGCCGCTTTGGTTACATTGTTGCAAGCGCAGACCGTTTCCTGGCTTGGAAGCGCAGCTGCTGCTGTTACTGCAGGATCTGGCGTATCTTCCTTGGGGGCAAGCTCAGCCACATCGGCTACACGTTGTACCAGACCAAGGAGGGCCGTGCCCTCAACCGTGTTGCCAAACAAAATAGCACCTCTAACCTTGCCAGCTTGCATCAGCACTTTTTTGTACGTGCCCTGAACACCATCCAAATGCTGAATGGCCGTCTGCAACCCTTCGTCACTGATGTCTCCTGCCGAGAAAACATCTACCCCCGAGACTTTCAGCTGTGAATACGGAACAGAACCTGCATAGCCCGGCACCTCCTGTCCGCACAATGTGCGCGCCAGCACCTTTCCCTGCTCATACAGCGGTGCTACCAGACCATAACTGATCCCCCGATGCTCTGCACATTCTCCCACGGCATATATATCTGGTACGCTGGTACGCATATGATCGTCAACCACAACAGCACGATGTGTAGCAATGCCGCTTCTCCTGGCCAGATCCACATTCGGGCGAATCCCGACAGCAACAATGACCAGTTGTGCCTCCAGTTTGGATCCATCTGTGAAAAGCAGACCCTGCGCTTGTGAACGTCCGGTAACTTTTTGCGTATTTTTATTCAAAAGAAAGGACATGCCCTGATCTTCAAGCTCACGTTGAAGCATCGCTGCAGCTTCGTAATCCAGTTGTCGATTCATAATATAAGGGGCATTATGGACTACCACCGACTCCATCCCCAGATGCAACAGTCCCCTTGCAGCCTCCAGCCCAAGTAATCCACCACCGATGACAGCCGCTTTGCGGTATTCTTTGGAGTAATCTGACATGCGATTGCAGTCATCGATTGTCCGAAAAGATATTACACGTTCCTTATCGATGCCTGGGATCGGCGGAATAAATGGAGAAGATCCTGTCGCGAGGATCAATATGTCGTATGTTTCCTTTTTGCCAGATTCCGTCTCAATGAACTTCGTACGAGGGTCAATCCGATGAACCGTCTCACCTGTACACAGCCGGATATTACGCTCGGCATACCAGGTCCAGTCATTGATGATAATATCCCGTATGGAATGCTCACCTTGGAGTACTTTGGATAACATAATTCGATTGTAATTGGGGCGAGGTTCCGACCCGTAGATGACAATCTCGTACATATCCGGCTCCAGGTTAATAATCTCTTCTACACATTTCACTCCAGCCATACCATTGCCGATAACTACCAGTTTCTTTCTACTCATGGGCCGCCCCCTATCCCTTTCACATCTGCAAACTAAACCGAATTGCCTCTCTCTGATTTAAAACGCAAAGACCCCTTTTTCGATTTAAAACAGAACAACCCCTTTTCTGATTGAAAACGCAATAACCCCTTCTCCATATGGGAAAAGGGGCGCCATTGCCTCCGAGTTCTACACGCCATTGTGTAGATTCTTATTAAATTCAGATTAATTGAATTCAAGATATATGTCAACTAAATTGACATGTAATATGGATAATTAGACTAAAAAATAAATATCACAAAATTTAATGTTATTTTTGTTGACATTATCTTTTTCCCTTTTTATAATTTGAATCAAAATCACAGCGATGTGATCATCTCAGAAGCGGGAGCACAAAGACGTGTACCGCCTGTCGGCAACGGGGCCGCAAATCGTTCTAGTCCAGGACGGCTTGCGGCCTTTTTATGCCTAAACGGAAAATTAGAGATATAAAAAAAGAACCTACTTGGATGAGGAGCGATGAGGAATGGTAGAGAGCAAAAGTTTTTGGAAAAGCGGGCATAAGCCTACGCTGTTCGGAGCATTTATGTATTTTGATATCAGTTTTATGATCTGGGGTATGCTAGGTCCGCTCGCTGTCATTATTGCTATGGATTACCCGATGACCCCATTAGAAAAAGCAAATCTGGTCGCCCTGCCCATTCTCGGCGGTTCCATCCTGCGGCTAGTCCTTGGCTTCATGTCCGATTACATTGGTCCCAAATTAACCGCTCAGATCGGTATGCTTTTCACGCTAGTTCCGTTGTTATTAGGCTGGTTATGGGTAGACTCGCTCAGCCAACTGTATGTCGTAGCTCTTTTACTCGGCGTAGCGGGCGCTTCATTTGCAGCCGCCCTCCCACTTGCAGGCCAGTGGTATCCTAAAGAACATCAAGGACTTGCTATGGGGATCGCCGGAGCAGGTAATAGCGGAACGGTTCTTGCTACATTGTTTGCCAATCGTCTGGCCACTCATTTTGGCAGCTGGGAAGTTGTTTTCGGACTCGCGATCATCCCGATTGTTATCGTTTTTATCCTCTTTACCATCTTCGCCAAAAATAGTCCGAATCGACCAGAACCTAAGAAACTATCCCAGTACGGGATTTTGCTTAAGCAAAAAGATGCCTGGGTTTTCTGTGCCTTCTATTGTGTCACCTTTGGCGGTTTCGTTGGACTGTGTAATTATCTGACCATTTTCTTTAATACCCAATATGGGCTTTCCGCCGTTCATGCCGCCGACATTACGACGTTCTGTGTCATTGCAGGCAGCTTCTTCCGGCCTGTTGGTGGTTTTCTGGCCGATAAAATTGGTGGAACCCGGATGCTTACCTTCTTGTACTCCGGCGCATGCATCATGCTTCTGGGTGTGTCCTTCCTCCCGCCGCTTCCCGTAGTCATCGCCATGCTGTTCCTCGGCATGATGTGCCTTGGGGCCGGGAATGGTTCTGTATTCCAGCTGGTTCCGCAACGTTTTGGCAACGAGATTGGTCTAATGACAGGTATCGTAGGTGCTGCCGGAGGTTTGGGAGGTTACGCGTTGCCACTCATTTTGGGTCAACTGTACAGCACTTATCAATCTTACACGCCAGGGTTTGTTATTCTCAGTCTCATCGCTGCCGCTTCCATGTGCCTTGTTCTCTTCATGCAATCCCGCTGGCGGGTAAGCTGGCTGAGCAGAGGTGGCAAAAGCATTGCGGATTCAACTTCACTGACGTCTTGATCCCTTGCATCCATATGAAAACAGCGCAGCCATATTGGCGGCGCTGTTTGTTTTATTCCTCTCAATGATTCAATCCATTTTGCTTATGCTGAATACTTCTGAAGAATAATAACCGCATTATGTCCGCCGAATCCAAAAGAATTGGACATCCCTGTCTGCAGGACTGCTTCTCTCGCGACATTCGGGACATAATCCAGATCACATTCAGGATCTCTCTGCTCCTGGTTAATGGTTGGCGGTATGATGCCTTGCCGCAGCGTTTGAACGAGAGATATCGCTTCTGCTCCCCCTGCAGCACCAAGCATATGCCCTGTCATGGACTTGTTCGCTGTTACGGGGATATGATAGGCCAACTCGCCGAAAAGCTGTTTTATTGCCCTCGTTTCAGAAAGATCACCTGCCTCTGTGCTGGTCGCATGGGCGTTGATCACACCGATATCTCGAGGCTCCAGATTCGCATCGCGTAACGCTGCCCTCATGGCCAGATAAGCTCCCCGACCTTCAGGATGAGTGGCGACCATGTGGTACGCGTCGGAAGTAGCTCCATATCCGATAACTTCTGCCAGAATATTTGCTCCTCTTGCCTGTGCATGAGACAGAGCTTCCACGACCAGAATCCCCGCCCCCTCGGCCATAACAAATCCGTCTCTGCCTGCGTCAAATGGTCGGCTCGCCGCTGTATAAGCTTCATTTCTGGTAGATAACGCTGTCGCATTGCCAAAACTCGCAAGCGATATCTCTGTGACCGCCGCTTCTGTACCTCCGGCAAAGATCACATCTGCTCCTCTGTGGCGAATCAGCCGATACGCCTCACCAATAGCTGTGTTGCCAATGGAACAAGCCGTTACCGGAGAGAGCGTCGGCCCCCAGCAGCCGAATCTCATACTAACGGTGGCTGCCGCCATATTGGATATCATCATGGGAACAAGCGTTGGACTTACTCGAGATGCTCCGCGTTCCGACAAGACACTTCCCTGATCCATCAAAGTCTGAATACCGCCTATACCTGAGCCAATATATACACCTACTCGCTCCCGGTCCAGCGATTCCAGCACTAGACCTGAATTTGATAGTGCCTCATCTGCTGCCGCCACAGCAAATTGCACAAACTGATCCATACGCCTAACTTCTTTACGTCCAAATCGAGCTTCACCATCAAAATTACGAACCATTCCTGCAATTGTTGTTCTATATGCTGCACTATCCAGATGTTCGATTGGGGAAATTCCCGATCTACCTTCTTTCAAAGCGTTCCAGAATGTATCTACATCATTACCAAGTGGAGAGATCACACCCATACCTGTAATCACAACACGTTCCATACTCATCCCGATTGCCCTCCTTATAACGTCCTTCATTCAGTTTCCTGATGCTTATGCATTCATAGTGCCATTTCTGTATATCCTATTACAAGTTGTCAATTATCATAGTATAATAACTACCATGATAAACAGATTGAAGGTGAAGCATTGAGTGATGCGATTCGATTACAGGCATTATCCACTTTTCTGAAAACACAGCGTTCCAAACTCTCTCCGGAATCCGTGGGCTTGCCCGCCGGTGGCCGGCGAAGAACACCAGGTCTGAGAAGAGAAGAAGTCGCCCAATTGGCTAACGTCAGCACAACCTGGTATACCTGGCTGGAACAAGGACGAAACATTCAGGTTTCACATGCTGTACTGGACAGCATTTCTTCTGCTCTCAGACTCACTCCGGATGAGCGTAAATACTTATTTTCTCTAGCGACGGAGCATTATTCAGATCTGCCCGTGCCGGAACCAGACACGCTTCAACTTCATCCGTCTTTGCAAAAGATTCTGCAGGAACTTCGATATTGCCCTACCATTATCTCTGATCGCCGCTGTTTCATCGTCGGCTGGAACGAGGCCGCCGCTCAAGTTTTTATGAACTTTGAACAGATTCCCTTAGAGCAGCGGAATATGATCAGTCTAGTATTTGATCGAAAAGAGTTACGCAGGCTTGCAGTGAACTGGGAGGACTTCGTCAGCGGATTTTTATCTATTTTTCGTGGCTATTATGGTCGTTATGTCGACGATGAATGGTATAATTTATTTTTGGATGATATGATGAATCGCCACCCTGATTTTCAAGCGTTGTGGAAACAGAGCAGTGTAAGCAGCGCTCCTGATGTATGGATCGAATTCAGACATTCGAAAGCAGGAAAAATGTTGTTTGATCTGACCTCATTACAGATTCAAGGTAATTCCGATTTGCGATGCAGCATCTATACACCCGCACCAGAAACGGCAACAGAGCGTAAGCTCATGCAACTGCTTGATCGAATTAATGAATCCTGAATTGCTTACTTGCCAGGGAGAGCGACATCCATTACCTAACATACCTATATAACGTGGATTCAGAAAGGAACACCATGACTAAAGTGCTTATTATAGAGGACGACAACATGCTGGGCGACACTTTATCCCTGTACTTACAAGGTGAAGGCTACGAAGTATATCGTGTGGACACCATCGGATGTGCGCTTCCACAGCTTGAAACTAGACCAGATATCATTTTAATAGACCTGATGTTACCTGATTCAGGGGGGAAAAATCCATGCGCCATCGTGCGTGAGCATACCTCCCTACCGATGATTGTCATTTCTTCATTAACTGAGGTGTCCGAACGTATTCGTTCCTTAACCGACGGCGCAGATGATTTTGTCTGTAAACCTTTCAGCATGCAAGAACTCAAGGCACGCATCGAAGCCGTTTTGCGTCGCTATGCTTTAATGGAGAACTCTGCAGTGACCGAAACCGAAACAGGGTTAAGCCTTGATTTGGCACGTAGAACCATCCTGCTGAACAATCGCAGAGTCGAAACTACGTTTTCTGAATTTGAAATCATGAGGCTGTTTGTGCTGAATCCTGGCAAAGTGTTCAGTCGGTACGCTTTGATTGAGGCCATTCGCGGAATAGATGCCTATATTAATGATCGGACCATTGATGTACATATTACGAAACTCCGCAAAAAAATTGAAGATAACCCAAAAAATCCCCAATATATTCAAACCATATGGGGAGTCGGGTATAAATTTACACCTTAGGCATGGCCTCTGCTAGTCATATCTACCATGGTAATGACTCTGAAATATAATCGATTTCTTGCTGTACCTGTTGCAGGATAGAGGTGAACTCTCCTTCGAAAGATGAAACAGACAGAAGTGATTCCAGATGCAGAACGGCCTGCAGCAGTTTCACAGCATGCAGGTGGGCTGCAACACCTTTGAGAGAATGTGTACTCCGTACAACTTCATTCATTTGCTTTCGCTCAAGATAAGTCTGAATTTTTTTCTCGAACCCGTTATATTCTAAAGCAAACTTATTCAACGCGTACTGCAAAATGTGCGGTTTGTTATCCATCTGTTTCAAGGCTTTGTCCGTATCAATTCCCCTGATGTCATGTAAACCCTTCAGATCAATCCAGGTTGCCAATATATCTTGGAGC
Organism: Paenibacillus polysaccharolyticus; assembly: GCF_023714295.1. GTDB lineage: Bacteria > Bacillota > Bacilli > Paenibacillales > Paenibacillaceae > Paenibacillus > Paenibacillus polysaccharolyticus_A. The sequence goes on along the minus strand of NZ_JAMAUN010000005.1, from coordinate 24,241 downwards.
TGTTGTTCATCAATCGGTTTCGTCAGAACGGCATTCATACCTGCCTCTATATATTCCTTATGATCTTTCTTTAAACTATTTGCCGTAAGTGCGATAACGGGTAAGTGATCGTACTGCCTCATCTGACGAATGTGTTTAACAGTTTCTAATCCATCCATTCGCGGCATGAACAAATCCATCAAAATCAGCTTCCACGGCTGAACATGCAACTCGCTCAGTACCTCTTCCCCATCCTTCACCAGTTTCACTTCAAAGCCCAACTGCTGAAGCAGCGCCCGAATGGCGATCTGATTGATCTCATGATCCTCTGCCACTAAAATGGCTCCTTGATTTATTCGTTCGGAGGACGCATCCTGATTTATAATTCGGCTCAAATTCTGCACTTCTCCATCCTGTAATGTCAGCAACGTTTCAAACAGCCCGACACGGGTAATCGGCTTAAACAGAACGGCCTCCGGATATATAGAATTCTGTTTGTTTACAAGAACATTCTCGCTAACTCCACGCGTATACCCTAACACATGAATACGGGTACCATGCAGCATGTTCATTAACCTCTGCCAGCTTAGATCATCGTGTACATGCATCATATCCATATCGAGCATGATCAGGAGAGAAGACGATTCATCCCTCTCGTAATCATAGTTGTTATTGTCTAGCACTTCATGAAATGAAGGATAGATTTTGGGCCTGAGACCAAATGAACGCAACATCTGCTCCAGATTTTCTGCAACTCTTCTGTCACTTTCCACAATCATCACATCATTCACTGCATACAACAATGGATAGGTTGGCAAGAAAGAGCGATCCTCTATTTCTGTCAGTTCATACACCAGCTCAAATGTAAACATGCTATATTCACCAAGTACACTTTCCACTTGTAGACTGCCGCCCAATGAAGTGATCAGGAGATAACAAATGACCAAGCCCAAGCCAGAGCCTCCATACTTACGATAGGTTGATGGTTCGGCCTGACTGAAGGGAACAAATAAACGCTCCATCTGTTCGGGGGAGATGCCAATCCCGGTATCCTCTACCTCGAACCGAACTTCAACATGTTTATCCTCAAGTGCCAGCACTTCTGCGTGAAATATGACATACCCTTCATCCGTAAATTTAATGGCGTTGTTCAGCAGATTAATAAGAACCTGCTCCAACCGGAATGGATCACCGATTACCGTTAAAGGCAGCTCGGGATCGGTATGAAAAATAATCTTAATATCCTTGTTACCGATAGCTGTACTAATCTGATCCGCCACTCGTTTAAATACATCCTCCAGGGAAAAGGGGACATTCTCCACATTAAACATACCTGCTTCAATTCTCGAAAAATCTAGAATATCATTGATTAACGCAAGTAAAGATTGTGAGGATACGGTGATCTTGCCTAGATAGTCCTGCTGCTGAGGCGTAAGATGTGTTCGTTGCAGCAAGGAACCGAAGCTGGTAATACTGTTCAGTGGCGTCCGTAACTCATGGCTCATCAAGGCCAAAAACTCACTCTTCGCCTGACTGGCTTTATCCGCCTTCACTCTGCGATACTGGTCTGTCATATCTTGAAAGACAGCCTTAATCTGCTCATTGGAACCGGATGACTTAAGCGGATAAAGATGAACGCGAACATGCAATTCATCACTTTTTCCGATCTGGAAGGTTAATTCCGCCTCATGATTGGTATTAGACGAGAGAACCTCTTGCAATACGGTAACCCAACAATCTGATTTTTCCATCACGAGCAAATCTGCAAGCGCACGACCAATGACCTGTTGCCGATCCGCCTGGAGGACATCAAGAAATTTGTGATTAATGGACACGATGTTGCCCGTACTGTCCAATCCTGCAACCCAATTGGAGGACACTCGCTCCAGCAAACGATAGCGCTCCTCACTTTCCTGGATCCTTCGCCTGACAGCACGGTGTTCTGTAATATCAAGTCCATATCCAATGACATACTTCACCACCTTGCCCTCCAAAAAAGGCCCAAGCTTAACCAAAGCATAGTTTCCTTTGTGCTCAATCTCGAAAAAAAAGTGTTCACCTCTCCAGGCACGGTTGAATTGTGTCTTCAGAAATTGAATTTTATCTGGGGGCAGGGCCTTAATATTTCCCAATTGAAAGCTTTCCTCAAGACTCCGCATGTCCATACCTAGATGAGACAACATTTCCCCTTCAAGCAAAAGGAATTCAAACTTCCCGTTCAGCTTGCGCAGTTTAAATGTAAACCCCGGCTGTCTGCGCAGCATCTCCAGCATTTCCTGCTCTTTTTGCACCACTAACTGTCTGTAGTGATGATTCTGAGTCAGGAAATAGATGAACAGAACAACCAGTAGCATACATAGAATTTGAGACAGTAAGGTAATCCAGTGACTATAAGGTGTCGATGGATACGTCAGTACCATCGTGAACTGGTAAACCGAAATGAATAAGAGCGATCCGGAGAACCATCGGAGATTAAATTGATGTATATACTTGAAATTCAGGGATGCAGCTAGAACAAAAAAAAGTTCGTACAATGCATAATCGTAATTTTCAATGGACGGCCAAAAACCAGCATTAATTCTAAACAGCCACAAACCTGCAAAGGTAATAAATGCGGTCCCGCCCCCACCATAATAAGCAGCAAGAAGATATACGATGGATCTAAAATTTAACATCGTGCCGTCATCTAATATGATGGAGAAGTAGTATAACGCAGTACCTAACATGCTCATCGCTATCCCAATGATCATGCGAGAGGTCAACGAAGGCTTATGCCGATTACTCGATTGATTCAGATAATGATGAATGAGAAAGACAAAGATTAAAATTAATGTAAAATTCAAAACGAGATCGCGTAGCAAAGTTCACCATCCAATTTACGACTTTAGCATTGTTTAACATACGAAAAGACAGACCAGATTGGCCGATTGTATCTCTGCAATAATCAAATCATATTACGCGTCTCCCCCTTATTCAATCGCGGATATTGCCTTATTTCTCCCCAGTTTCTCCTCCTTTCTTCTAACATTTACCCTTCGATACACAATCCAAAAACTTCCTCAAAATAACTACACGGCATATAAAAAAGGAGCCTCTCGGCTCCCTCTCCCTAATACTTGAACTGCTGGATCAGACGTTGCAGATGTTCTGCCATATTTGACAAACTTCTTGCAGAAGCGGATATCTCCTCCATCGAAGCCAGCTGTTCTTCCGATGAGGCGGCAACCTCCTCCGAATTTGAGGCATTTGCTGAAGCAATGCCTGCCAATTCACTCGATACAGCTCCAACCTCCTGCACTCCAGCCGTAATCTGCTGGGATGTGGCTGCAATCTCTTCAATCTGGGGCGTGGTCTCGCGCATACTTTCCAGAATACGTTCAAACTTCTGAATAGCTTCAGTGGAAACTTCCATGCCTTGTTCGACTTCTAAAGCCACTTTCTTCATCATATCAACGGATTCCAATGTATCTTTTTGGACGGCAGAAGTCAGGGTAGTAATATCTTGAGCAGACTGCTGGGATTGCTCTGCGAGCTTACGAACTTCCCCAGCTACTACGGCGAACCCATTCCCGTGTGCACCTGCACGTGCAGCCTCAATCGACGCATTCAGAGCTAGTAGATTCGTTTGTTTTGCCATATTTCCCATCAGCTCTGTGATGGCCGAGATTTGCTCAGAACGTTGATCCAATGTCTGAATGATACGACTCATCTGTAAGACGGTCTCTTGAATTGATTTCATCTGATCTACCGTCTGCTTAACCGTGTGGCCACCTTCTTCTGCTTGTAATGTGGTCTGTTTGGCTAATTCGGACACATGAACTGATCTCTCCGAAATATTGGTTACACCAGACGTAATTTCGCGCATGGCCTCATGATTATGCTCAATACCATGCATTTGTTTCTCGGCTCCGAGCGTAATTTCCTGAATGGCTCTGGCCACCTGTTCACTCGCGGCACTGGTCACTTCTGCACTCTGCGTCATCTCTTCCGATGAGGAAACGACCTGACTTGCGCTATGCTCCACATTTTGGATCAGCAAACGCAGATTCGTCTGCATTTTGCCAAAAGCGTCGCTAAGTTCACCAAGCTCATCCGAACTTTTACTTACAATGGTTTGTGTCAGATCTCCTTCACTTACTTGTATCGCTTGATTTTTCAATTCTCTGATCGGTCTAATAATGGAGCGCATGACAAGCCAGATGATTACAGCCCCGACTCCAAGACAAGATAACAACACAATCATCATACGATGCAGAATTGGAGCTGTCGCCTCATCCACCTCGGAGGTGAACATCGTACCTGCGATTTTCCAATCCGTTGAACCATTCGTTAAATAGTACATAAACTTGAGTTCATCATTATAGACATAATCAAATGTGCCTGATTCGTTATCAAATACCTCTGCCCAAAATGACTCTTTCGCCTCTGATCCAGATGGGCTGTTCGGGTGATAGATATACTTTTTGCTACTATCCAGCAAGACCATATATCCCTGCTCCCCTACTTTGATCTTGCTTATACTACTGCTAATATCCTTTAAATCCAGATCAAGACTGACTACACCAGAGCGGTCGTCCAATGCCTTTGCTATGGAGACCGTAACTGAATTCGTTGATGTTGAGGTATAAGGGTCTGTGACGATAACCTGACCTGGTTGACTCATCGCTTCTGTATACCAAGGTCTGGTTCGCGGATCATAATCTTGCGGGGTGGTTGCATCCGAAGAAGATAAATATTTGCCATTTTGATCACCTACACTGACGAGAACCACATCCGGGTTCTGCCCGATGAATCCTTTTATTTCCTCCAGCATGTTTGCTTCTGAATTTTTCATAGTGTCTGCGGTGAAAACCTTCGCATAATATTCAACCTGCTTGCGTTTCACATTGATGATTAAATCAATCGTACTATTAGCCAAATTCACATTTTCCTCTGCACTATGTAGAATTTGTTTCGTTACTTCCTCTTTGGCATTGTTATAAGACAATACACCTATGGTGATGGAAGGGGCCGCCAAAAAGATAATGAAGGACATGATCAGTTTGACCTTAAAATCGGTTACAATCTTTCCTAACCAACCTGTTTTTTTGTTTTTCAACGACAATTCACTCTACCTCTTCCATATTAAATTGATATTGCACCAACATACAAAAAAATTATTAACTAAATTAAACGAATTTAACTCCGTTTCTATTAAGTTTCTAAACAGTTGTTAACAGAAGTTAGATTACAAAAAAAAGACCCGAGCAATTTCACTCGGATCTTAATGTTCAAATCTCTATACTAACCTATACCTTAGAATGCTGGAATGGCGATATCTGCGTAGTTCTTTTCGAAAAAGGCTTTCACTTCAGGACCAGCCATACGTTTAGCCAGCTTCTGGATGGCTTCGGAGTCTTTGTTATCCTCACGAGCTACCAACGTGATTGCAAAATGGGAATCGTCCTTCTCAGTCAGCAACGCATCCTTCTTAGGTGTCAGACCGAGCGGGCTCGCATAGGCAGGAGTCATAGCTACCAAATCTGCATCATCCATCATACGGGCAAGCATCAGCAAATCCACTTCTTTGAACTTGAAGTTCTTTTTATTCTCAGTGATATCCGCTTGCGTGGCGTTAAAGCCCACTCCTTCTTTGAGTTTGATCAGACCATTTTGCTCCATCATAACGAGGGAGCGCCCGATGTTGGAAGGATCGTTAGCAATCGCAACCGTTGCACCTTCCGGCAATTCATCAATGGATTTGTAGGTTTTGGAGTATCCGCCATAGATCGCGTTGTAGATGGGCTGCACAGGAACCAGGGTCGCATTGTTCGCCTCGTTGTATTGTTTCATGTACGGCACATGTTGGAAGAAGTTCGCGTCCACTTCTTTGTTCGCCAGCGCTGTATTCGGCTGTACGTTATCTGACAGCACCACAACCTCCAAGTTTACGCCATCTTCTTTAAGGAGCGGTTTAACGATATCCAGTACATCCGTCATTGGCGGAATCAATGTCGCTACCTTTAGTGTAACTTCCTGTCCGGCTTGTGCTTCTGACTTCGCCCCCTCATTAGCAGGCGTTTCTTCTTTTTTACCACAGGCGGATACAACGAGCATAACCGCGAGCAACATAAGCATTAATTTTGCTTTCATTGGATGTTTACCCCTTCTCTTTGTATTGTGTAGTCGTTTTTAGCACGTTCCTCAGGATCTGCGATCCAGCCAGCGAGACAGTCGGCTGCCCGTAAATTGAATGGTCTGTACCAGCACAATCATGATAACAATGGTAAATATCATAATTTCCGTTTCGAAGCGCTGGTAACCGTAACGAATAGCAAAATCACCAACACCGCCACCGCCCACAATCCCCATCACCGTAGAATAGGAAACAAAACTGATCGTTGCTGTGGTAAGTCCCAGAACAAGACCAGACCGTGCTTCCACATACAGGAATTTAACCACGAGTTGCACGGTTGATGCTCCCATAGAATAGGCCGCCTCGATGACTCCCTTAGGCACATCAAGTAGAGCCTGTTCGACCAGGCGGGCATAATAAGCAATAGCAATGACCGACAGAGGCACAGTTGCAGCTAACGTACCGATGGATGTACCTACAACCATCCGAGTAAACGGGATCATGAACACGACCAGCAGCAGGAATGGAAAGGAACGAATGATATTCACAAGACTGCCCAGAACCGTGAACAAGACTCGATTCTGGTATCGCTGCCCTTTACGAAACAGGTACAATAGCGTACCGAGAGGCAAACCGACCAGCACGGCTGCCGCGATAGAAATCCCCACCATTACAAATGTTTCACCAATGGCCTGCCAGATCTCATGCTGATATTTTAGCACCGACTCAGGTAACATCATGCCCGTCCTCCTGTTCCGCCAGAGGCTGGGGAGTGGTTCCCGTTTCCTTTACCGTTTCGTTTCCTTTTCCAACCAGAGTGCCGTCTACAAGCAGTGAGGTGAGGATATCCGGCTGTGGAACCGGGATACTGCGAACTTCCGATTCAGACAGGGTACGCACAATCTGCCCCTCTTTCATCACCGTAATACGGTGACATAATCGACGCGCCACTTCCATCTCATGGGTAACAACAACGATGGTTACGCCCATTGTCTCGTTTACATGGCGCAACACTTCCAATATTCCACCTGTTGTCTGCGGATCAAGTGAAGATGTTGGTTCGTCGCAGAGCAATACAGCTGGATGACTGGCAAGTGCTCTGGCAATAGCAACGCGCTGCTTCTGTCCTCCGCTCAGCTGTGCCGGATACTGGTTCGCTTTGTCCTCCAGGCCGACAAATCGCAGCACTTCCAAGCCTCGCTCTCGCCGCTGCACTCGAGATTTCCCCGCGAGTTCCAGCGGCATACTCACATTGGTCAGCACCGTGCGATTGCTGACCAGATTGAAATGCTGGAAAATCATACCGATGGATCTGCGTGCCTGACGCAAGTCTTGCTCGCTCATTCCGGTTAGTCGCTGACCATTGACGGTAACCTCTCCAGCATCAGGCTGTTCCAAACCGTTGAGCATCCGTAGCAAGGTCGACTTTCCTGCCCCGCTGGAACCAATAATGCCATGAATCTCACCTCTACCTATCTCAAGCGAGACGGATCGCAAGGCCTCAAATCCCTGATCCGCACGGGAACCGCGCTCGTTGAACCGTTTGCTCACACCATATAATGAAATCATGGAGATTCCTCCCGTGAATGATCATGTATGGTTCCTTCAAGTATCTCTCAAGAATCTTTCAAGAACACATGAAGAAAGCCCGCACAGCCGATAACCGGAGCGCGAGCAATCCTGTTCATTTATAATAAAACAACATGGCGGCCCAGACAAGCTTTTAAAAAGAGATATCTCCTTCCAGCTGATCAACTGGAAAGACACGGAAACGTCCGTTAGCTGATCCGACATACACTTTATCGTCGATTCGGTTGATCATGCCATTCTTCGCATCCCGATCCCGATGCTCTGGCGTACCCATGACGACATCATGCACACGTCCTAGTAGAGTACCGTCCTTTTTATCGATCACAAGCAAATCTTCATTTCGCGGAAGCAACAAACGATCTCCAATGATGAGGTAACTTCCCTGATTGGTCGAATATTGGTTTGCTCCAACAGATTCTTGTGCATCCCACCGTGTCTCCCCGGTATGGTAATCCACTGCAGCAGGATATCCATTTCTAATGACATACAGTTGATCCGCCTCTAGAAGTCCACGTTCAATTTTCGTATCAACCGTCCAGCGAATCTTGCCTGTATCTGGGTCAAATAAAGAGGTTGTATAATCTCCATAATCACCGTAACGATCTCCTTTTTGATTTTCACGAATCAGCACCATACCGTCATTCAGCACCTCCAACTGCTGACCTGGAAGGGCATGAAATTGAGATCGCTTCTTTCCAGAAGTCAGATCAAGTAACACCCATTGATCCTCCAGTAGCATCCAGCGCTCAAGAGGCCCTGAGCCAAACGGATCATAACGATAGATACCATCAAAATAAGGGTTGTTCTCGATAAAATCTGTATTGGATGATCCTGCCTCCACCTGCCAAACTGTTCGTCCCGTTAGAGGATCTGCGGCAACAAGCTGATTTTTCTCCTGATACAGAACATAAGGTTCGTCGGCACTCCGATTCATCAATTGATATCCTGTCGTTAATTTCTTAGTCCATAACCGTTTACCGGTTGAACTATTTAGCACATGAATCCATCCGTTACTGGAGCCTTGAGCCGCAGAGATATCTACAATAACTACGTTTCGGGCAGCTTTGATGCCGTTCACCCACACGATATCGTCGGCAGAATTGTTCTCGTTTGTACTTTTATTTGGCGTATCTTGTCCCTCAGGTTTATATTCCCATAAGATCCTTCCGTCTTTCAGGTTGAGATGGCGTATACGATCCAGATATTGTTTGCGGTCCGTGTCATAACTTGTATATAGTGTAACGGCATCCCGCTTGGTATTTAAAACCGCTTGAGCAGGGCCGTATCCGTTATGCACTCGCCAGAGCATTTTCCCTGTATGCCGATCCAGCGCGTAGTAGGAATCATCATAATGCATGCCACTAAACCCGCCATCGTCTCCCTTCATGAGGAGCACATCATCTGTACCCGCTTGTAAAAAGGTATAGTTCAGGTCCCCCTGGTTCACCCATTCCGGTTTCCAGGGTAGTGTTGGCGGGAGAGACTTCCCTGCTGCAACTTGAGTGATGTAACTAAACGTACCCATACGCTCGTAACTTCGGAGTTCTGCCTCGTTATTCTGACTCGCTGGCATATTCCAGCGAATCTCAGTTAGCTTGCCGTTGTTATTGAATGTTAACAATACATGTGCATCTTGCCGCTCATATCTCCAGGTCTGTCTAACCCGCATCGGATCACCTGGTTCATTCAGATTCCTGGACTGCTCTTTCCAATCCGGCTCCCCTAACCACTTGGCAACCTGCTTGGTGGTCGTCGTCTGATCCAGCTTGGTATCTACTAGATGGCGGATCATAGAGATTGGTAACGACGGCTCACTTACAAACCATCCATCTGAAACAGGCATTTGACGTTTGAGATCCTTCTTCTTGATCCAGAGCAGTGCATGATGATAACCTGTCCATTCCTTGCTCCAAATCCGGGGAGCAACGGAGACGCCTACCCAATCCTTCCACTCAGCCACGATGAGTGCCTTCTTCAATATCGCCTGGTCGGAAGGCCAAGTTATCGTGCTGTCCGGAGTGAGATATAATTTGCTGCCGGCACGAACAGTGAACGTATGAGGATCGGTTTTCGTTATGCTGTCACTCTGCTTAAGCGCATACCAGCCAGGAAGCCAGTAACTATCTTGCTGCTGGTTCTTGAGTTGCATCCACTCCCCCTGAACCCCAGTCAACGTATACTTTTCCTTCGGTATAGTAAGGTATGTAATCTTCATCTGATCTATCGCAGCGCGGTGATCCTTTCGGCCACTGAAAAGCGGTAAGCCCTCTCGGAGTATTATTCGTTCTCCCTTTTTATAGGGGATTTTGACGGAAATCTGCTCCGCTGGGAGCGATGATGATGAACCGGGCAACGGTATGTTGTTATAAATCGTATTGGAGACTTGAATTGGAGCATTCGTATCAGCTGCCTGTGTTGTTGAGACCTGAGCCTGTCCGCTCAACGCATCCGGTTGGGAATCTGGCTTCACACATCCTGTCAGCAATAGCACGGTTATTCCCGCTAAGGTAACGCACCGGGTATAACCCCATATGTTCTGATTAGGCTCCTTTTTCACACACATTCATCCCCCAATAGAAGTTATTTCCATATAAGACGCTCCCCATATCAAAAAGTTACCTGTTTCCCGAATGAATTTTGGAAAAATCATATCCTCCTACCCTATTGTATGTCCAACTTAACAACGTTTGTGCCTCCCTTAACGGAGCTTTATTTTACGTCCTCACTTAACAGTTTAATATACAGGAATTAGATTAATATTACGTTGATGTTCCATTAATATGCAACTTTTGGGATAATCAGTCCGTCTAATGATCTGAAAGGAGATTGATTATGAAAAACACAACACTATCACACAACTCAATTTGGAAGCAGAAAAAATGGAAGATGCTGCTGGCCGCCTCCATTCTTACCGCAGGAGTAACTCCTGCACTGTTCACGCCTACGGTGGCTGAAGCGGCTGCTACAACAAAACCTATGGCCTATATTAACAATATGCCTGCAGAATACGATGTGGTCATCCGCCAAGGCGTCACGTACATTGCCCTGACTGAACTGCAATTTCTCGGAGATTATACCTTCGGTTATGATAATAAGAGCAAACAAATCACCATCAAAACAAGCAGTGACCAATACGTGCTGACACCCAATAGCAAAACGATGAAAAAGAATGGACAAAATGCCTCCTTGTCCTCGACTCCAATCTTGGTCAAAGGGAAAGCTATGCTTCCACTTCGTGCCATTGGTGAGACGTTTGGCGCACAAGTACGCTGGAATCAGGCTGCCAAGGAAGCTTATATTTACACCACCAATGCTTCCGTAGTGAAGGACTACACCAGCTCCAATTTGACGGTAGCCCGTGAAGCAGCATTGCAGCTGCCACGGCTTTCAAGTCTCGGTCAACCGCGCCTGCAGGTGAAAAGTCCGCTTGGACCCGTGGATTCATCGACAGCTTATATTTTTGAGCAGGGTAAAAAGGATCGCTTCTTCATGATTGAGGACAATGATCTGGTCAGCTATTATATAATTACAAACGGCAACGCCATGCTGAAATGGCAGGCAAATCTGGCCAAGCAAGCCGGAACGATCGGTGATTTGTTCTTTATTAAAACGAAATCTGTGGCCGAAGCAGGAACACGTCCTTCTGTTGCAGGTAAAACACTCGTATCCTTCAAGTACTCCCGCATGCTGGAGGAAACCGCCTACGAGATATTGAACAAGGCTGGCTCTATTGCAAGTGGCTCTGTTGCTCCAGCCAAAGACAAGGTTATCGTTGAAGTGCCTGAGGAAAAATAGTGCATATCAACAAAAATGGGATGAGACAGCCAAAAGCTGCTCCATCCCGTTTTGTTATTTCCTTCGTTACCGCCTTGCCGGATACCCTTTTGCAGGCAGTACTAACATATCACTACACTACTTTGCACCCGCACGAATCAATATAGCTTCGATTTCCTTAAAGCCTTTTGCTCTGGCATGACGAAGGGGAGACACACCATCGCCATCAGCCAGATTAACATCAGCCCCATGATGAATGAGCAATTCAATGGTCTCCTGTTGCCGTTCATTGCCATCGTTTAGAATGATCGCCTCCAGCAATGCTGTCCATCCTAATTTATTCACATGGTTCACATCTACCGTGGTATTGGTCAGCAGCTCTCGAACCACGTCGACGTATCCATGCTCTGAAGCGGGGATGAGTGCTGTTCCTCCGTAACGGTTTGTGATAGCAGGGTCTGCTCCTGCCTGAATAGTCAGCTTCAAAATATCCAAATATCCTTCAGCACCCGCATATAAAAACGGACTATTCAACATGTCATCCTGCTGGTTAACATCCGCTCCTGCTTCAATCAGCTTTTGCACAGATGCGGTATCCTGATTGTACGTCGCAATCATCAAGGCCGTTCTTCCGTTCTGATCTTGAGCCTGAACATCCGCTCCCTCCTGAATGAGCTTTTCGATACTCCTGGTATCTTTTGCTTCAGCTGCACTGAATAACTGTTGATTTAGTGAGGCCATACGGCTTCCCTCCTTTGAGTTACTTTTTTCGTTAAGCATACAGCCTTGAACGAATAGCACACTGCTGATCAAGATGATCAGCATCAAGGATTTGTTCATGGGTTCTCCTTACTGTTGTACCACCGTTACCGATGATGCGACGCTCCAATCGCCAACCGGGTTCAGCATATAGTTTGTTCCGGAGATGAGTTTTTCCCCACTCGCAAGTTCAAATACACCTGCTGCCCCTTTCCGGCTCGAATATTTATACGTAGCTGTCAGGACTTGCCCAGCTGATGAGGTCAGGGTAACACTCCGTCCAGAGAATAGTTCATCTCCCGGATCTTGGGCAAGTGTCACTTCAACGGCACTATCACTTGCAACTCTGGCACTCTCAACGACTAATGATTCGAATGATTTCGCGGTAAACGAAGCTTGTTCAATATTGGCCCACTCGGAAGTCACGGTATAAGATACACCTGGTTTCAGAATCTGGCCTTCTGGCAATCGGAATTTGGGTTCTTGTCTGCCATCTGTCGATTGAGTAAAAGGTACATACTTGGCAATGATCGGCTCGCCATTTTCCGGCGTAACCGTAACTTGTCTTGCCTGCATGGACGAAATAATCTGATATGTTTTGCCGTCTGCCTGCTCCTGATCGTTCAGAATGAAAGCATTAGCCCCGCGACCAGCGCTGTATGCCGATATAATATAACCGTAATCCACTACTCCGTTTTCCTTTAAAGCTTCAATCTCAAACGTATCATTCGTGACCTGGCGCACTTGAGTCATATTTACTTTAACGTCACTGCCTTTGAATGAACCAGCATTTTGTCCTTTATATGTCAGAGTGTACGCTTCTCCGGCTTGTTGAACGGATGTCGGCACGATGTATGTAGCAACGGAGCCTGTTTTCAAACGAGGCATGTTGGTTAAGGTTAATCCACCGCTGAACGCAAAGTCTGTTCGGGATTTGGCAAACACTTCATCTTCTGCCGTAAGCGGCTTATCCAAAGTGATCACGAGCGTCATATTATTCAACGGTTTGATACTTTCAATGCGGACTTGATCCGAAGGAATAGCTTGATACGCCTTCTGCAACAACACTGCGGTCTCGCCCCGTGTTACAGAGCCTGTATCTTCATAGAAAGCACTCATCCAGTGATGTACGGACTTTACATCCCGTTTTAACGCTTTAGATACGACCTCTTCCAGCTCCGCATCCGTTACCAGGCTTTGAGGATGAAATTCGCCATCGACGGACTGCATGATGCCCATCTCCACTGCTTTCAGAGCATAGGGCGCATACCAAGCATTCGCTTGAACATCCGTTATCGTTGCTGCAATGTCTCCTGTCTTGTCCTGCAAATCAAATGTTCTATATATCAATGAAGCTAACTCTGCACGTGTGATCGCCCGAAGTTCACCCATCGATTGATCGCTATATCCGTGCATGATACCCAAACGGTTCAGTTCCTTGATGGCCGCCTGCACCTGTTGATTCGTAAGCTGTGTAGCCATAGCAGAGACAGAAGTCGTGAAACCGGCTGCCTGAGCTTGAGGTGTTGTGAATGGGAGTGTCGCTGTTCCCAATGCGGTTATGGTTAATAGTGCTACTAGTTTACGAGCTGTAAGATTCATGAAATGTTCTTCCCCTCTATAGGTAATTGCTGCATCTATCTATAGCGTAGGGGATAAAAAGAAACTCCAAAGGACAAATATATTAACAAAATATAAACTGCGTCGAATCTTTCTCTAAACTTATACGGTGAAACGATAACCCGCACCCCAGACTGTCTCGATGTATTCCGGATGTTTCGGGTCACTCTCCAGTTTCCCGCGCAGCTTGCGAACATGGACCGTCACCGTTGCAATATCGCCATTCGATTCCATGCCCCAGATTCGTTCAAACAGATCGGATTTGCTGAACACGCGGTTCGGATGACTCGCCAAAAATACAAGCAAGTCAAACTCTTTGGTGGTAATGCCCACCTCTTCTCCGTTCAAAAATACACGGCGTGATCCCTTGTCGATGTGAAGTCCGCGAATGTGAATTTCATCCTGTTCGGTTGGTCTGCTCTTGCCAAGCAATCTATCGTACCGGGTCAAGTGGGCCTTGGCTCTTGCGACCAGTTCGCTTGGGCTGAACGGCTTCGTAATAAAATCGTCGACACCGAGATTAAACGTGCGGATTTTATCGATCTCCTCTTTTTTCGCGGAAACGACAAGGATCGGTACTTCCTTCTCCTCACGAATGAGCCTGCATAATTCAAACCCGTCCATCCCTGGAAGCATCAAATCTACGATGACAAGTCGGTAGTTCTCGTCCAAAGCACGGCGCAAACCTTCATCCCCGTTATGACACAGCTCTACCGTAAATCCGTGGAGTTCGAAATAGTCCCGCTCCAATTCGGCAATAGTCGTTTCATCCTCAATGATCAGAATATCAGTCATGGCTTCTCCCCCTTTCATCTATGAGCCGTTTTAATTGGATATGGATGCTTGTGCCTTCACCCAGCTTACTTTCTGCCCAGATTATACCACCATGTCCAGCTACAATCTGGTGGGCAATAGCCAGCCCGAGGCCACTTCCGCCCGTAGACGAGTTGCGTGACTGCTCGGCTCGGTAGAAACGCTCAAATATATGCGGCAGATCTTCCTCGGATATGCCTTTCCCATTATCCTGGAATGTAATGGTATTCCACTCCTGACCGGCTTCAAGAATAATGCGGAGTCGTTTGTCGTCATCCTTCATATATTTCAGTGCATTCTCTACGATGTTAACTACTGTGCGTTGCAATTTATCGAGATCAACAGCGGATACCACGGAGCCTAAGGCTTCGTTATGCCAGTCCAATGATACGCCCTTATCCTCCAGATCATATCGCAATTCCTCAATGCTATCCTCTATAAAATCAACCAGATCTATCGGATTGAACACAAAGGGTTCCTGGTTCAAATCCAGTTTGGAGTATAGAAATAATTCGTCCACCAGTTTATCCATGCTAACCGCTTTGGAGTGAATGATGTTCACGTAAGCGTCCATCTTCTCCGGTGTGTTGGCTACCCCATCCCGAATTCCCTCAATATATCCCTTAATATTAGTAATCGGCGTACGAAGATCATGCGATATGTTGGAGATCAGCTCTCTGCGGTTAATCTCATCTTGCTGCCTTAGTTCATTGGAGTGCTGTAACTGATTCCGCATACTCTCAAATGCCTCACTAAGCTGTCCAACTTCGTCATTGGAGGACGGCTCAAGCTTGAAAGACAAATTACCGTTTTTGATCTGGTCGGCCGAACTTCGGAGCTGATGTAACGGCTGAATAAAACTGCGTGTGATCCAGCGGAACAAAAGCAGGTTAGCGATGATCAGGACACCAATCAACAGGAGAGACATCACAGGTAACAGCTTGCGCGTCAGTTCTGCAAAGGGACTTCTTTCCCGAATAACAAAGATGCTGCCCCGTTCTCCATCGGAATATTGAAAATCAAACTTGGCATACGCATAGAAACGCTCACCGATATTAAATGTGCTTCGAATCTGATTGTTGTTCAGATCATAGGCAGGAAGTGCCTGTCCAAGTCCAGGTTGATGGAATGTCCGTGATTCAAAGATCGGACTGTTCTCCCGTCTGACGTAGAGCCCGGATTTCTCGGCTCGAAGCTTCATATCAAATTCCCGGAGCAATACCTTGTCCTGCAGCTCGTCGGGATTACTTTTCGCCGTAAACTTCATCTCTTGAAAGATCGTCTCTCCCTGTTCCGTCAGTGGATTGATCTGATAATGGACTTTGTATATATCTCGAAAACTTTGCAAATCCCCTGTTGCGGCAATCGTATAGAGACTTGCTGTAAGCAAAATAAACAAGAGACTGATAACAAGCATACCCGTAAACGAAACTAGCATTTTGATGCGAATTGACATATGTATCCCCTCTTAACCATGCGATTGGTACAGTTAGTTTAGTGCACATGTTATCACAAGATGCTTCCTGTTGCCCATATGCAAATCAAATTGGCTGAATGTTGCCGTATGGCTATGAGCATAAAAAAAACAGGGTGAAGCAGCATTTGCTCTGCTCCACCCTGTATGGTGCATATGGCTTAATTGAATAAACAACATCCGCATTAAAACGATGAATGGTTAATACTGCGTATTACCGGACTGGCTCGTTTTACCCGAAGCAAATCCTTTGAACAGCGTTGGCACCTTGGAATAACGGGTATTCGTAATTTTGCCTTGGGAGCTGCTGCTGTCTGTGCGCATAATGGCATCTTTTACATTCGAGATGTTGGAATTATCAAGAGTCATGTTGACAGTGAATGTTGTGCCTCCATTTTGCCGCACCAGCTTGCCGATATCATCGGCACGGAAGTTTTTAATGTTAATTGTGCCTGCCGCATTGATCTGGAACACTTTATCATAAGCCTTGTATGCCGCACCGCCTGTGATGTTCACCGTTCCTGACGATTTCAACGTCAACGCGTCCTCGCCCACATCCTGCCATACCACATTCGAAATATTACAGTTACCATAACAATGTACACCGTCTGCCGCTGGCGCACCAATGATGACATTTTTCAGTGTAGCGCCTGCTTCCAGCCGGAAGACCGGCTTCTGATTCTCTGCTTGAGAACCGTCACCCAAGGTGGATGGATTAGCCACAAAGGTTTTTCCCTGTCCATCATACGTCGTGCCCTTAGGTACAACAATCGTTGAGTTTACAACCGTTGGCGCAGCCGCTGCGGGTAATACACCAAATATGGAAGCGACCAGACCGGCGGACAACAACAGCGTTAACATTTTTTTCATCATCAACATCCTCCCTTAATATGAGTGAATTTGCCTCCAAGCACGCTAGCTTGTCTCACAAAACTGCAGAAGAGAACAACGCTCGGAACCTGTCCTAATCCTACAAAAAAAGGGATATTACAGGAATAATCCCGAGAACAGATTTACATTTTTTAGCATAAATCCAGATGGAAAGCCTTGTTATTTGAATATCGAATTTTTGATATGTACCGATATTAACTCGCAATATGCTGCTTTTACCTTTAAATCCCATAAAAAAAGGCCCTATCGTCTGATGGCAGACAATAGGGCCGTAGAACGTTTTATCTATACTTCAACAAGACAAGCCTGATTTCACTAGAAATTATCCTACAATGTGCCACACCGTCTCAAGCTCCCGCTCCAAAACGCTGGCGATATCCGCATTTGCGGCAAAGTTCTTCTACGGCTTCACGTTTGGAAAAACCGTACACCAGATTGTTTGCACGCTCTCCATCGACAATATCGGAAAAAGACTTCTCATGGATGTTACCAAGGTTGATGACACCTTCTCCATCCAGACAGCATGGAACCACGGTTCCATCGACAAGCACAGCTGCCTGACTGCGAAGTGCATGGCAGAAACCTTTCCCATCATCTTCAGGGGCATCGAGACTTGGCCATTGGAATTCATGATCCTGATTCAAATATACGTTAGGTGCGATTTTTACGCCGCTACCCGGAAGTACCTTTTCTTCAATCCGAAAGTCGAGATTAAATTCCCGTTCCAGCACCTCAAGCGTCTCCCGATTTCGATTCATCTGTGCATTGGTGAAGTTATCCTGTGTCAGATTCCATAATCGAAACGAAACAATGACATTGTGTTTCACCGCTTCACGTACAAAGGACAAAATGTTACGTAGGTATCCGTCACGATCCGTCGAACCTTCATGACCGTCGAAACTGTGCAGTGAGAAATTCATCTGTCTCAGTGCAGGTTTACCCAATAACTTATGCTGTGTCTTCGGCAGCAGCGTACCGTTGGTCGTAATGTTAACTTTAAATCCCTTGGCATGAGCCATATCCAGCAGCAAGTCAATTTTGGGATGAAGCAGCGGTTCCCCTTTGACGTGCAGGTAAATATGTTTCGTGTGTGGTTTGATCTGATCCAATATATTATTAAAGACTTCAGGGTCGATGAATCCTTTGGCTCGCTTCGTTTGCGGGCAAAAGCTGCATGCCAGATTACAGATGCTCGTAATTTCGATATATACTTTCTTAAACGTTTTCAACTCAGGGTCCCCATTCTGCCGGGAGGAACAACGGTCCTGCCCTCATTCGTAGTACGGCCATATGAGCCAATCCCCATTATATCGGGTTAACGAGCCAAGGTAAATCGTAATCAGAGGATCAGTACGAAAGTCCAGTATATTTTCACCGTAATTTCAGGACTCAACTGCCCTCCCTATTTACATTAAGCCAAGATGGATATATGCTGAGGACATAACTGCATATCTTGTATATTTGCACTGGGGGAGCCTTGCGGCTGAGACGAATACGACGATTCGGACCCTTTGAACCTGATCTGGATTATACCAGCGGAGGGAAGTGGAGCGGCTTTTATTGGCAGTAGGGGATCTCTATCCTAGATGGGGATCAACTTCAGTTCAAGCGTATAGCTCTGCTCATTTCTCCGGAAATGGGCGGGGCTTTTTTGTATTTCAGCTAGTCGTCTCGCTCATAACCATATCCATCATTTGAAAATAAGGAGGTCATTTGGATGTCTTATCTTGAACGTGTACGTTCACTCAATCCTTTGGTTCATAATATTACCAACCTTGTGGTTGCTCCTTTTACCGCAAATGGTCTGCTTGCCCTCGGAGCCTCTCCGTTTATGGCCTATGCTCATGAAGAAGTCGCTGATGTCGCTCGAATGGCTGGTGCGGTGGTTCTGAACATCGGCACATTGGATGAAAAGGTCGTTCAAGCGATACGTCTAGCCGGACAATCAGCCAATGCACATCATGTGTCTGTTGTCCTTGATCCTGTTGGTGCAGGAGCCACGACATATCGCACCGATACGGTACAGATGCTGGTTCGTGAGCTTCGTCTTACCGTATTAAGAGGCAATGTCGCCGAAGTGGCTCATGTCATTGGTGTGCCATGGAATATCAAAGGTGTGGACGCTGGGGTTGGCGAGGGTGATCGGATTAGCATTGCGGAGAAGGCCGCGCAACAGCTTGACTGTATTGTCGTTATTACGGGCAAGTACGACATTATTACAGACGGATATCATACTTTCCTCACAAGCAACGGACATGCATTGCTCACCCAAGTTACCGGGGCAGGCTGTCTGCTAAGCTCAGTCATTGGTGCTTTTGCTGCGATTGCCGAGCCGGGGCGCGACATGCTTAACAGTGTGGTGGAAGCTGTCTCAACCTACGGTGTAGCCGCTGAACAGGCTGCAGCACGAACGGCTCATCAGGGGCCAGGCAGCTTCCAGATTGAATTGTTAAATCAACTGGCGCAGATTACACCTTCGCTGTTCTCCGAGCATGCACAAATCCGTCAGATTCGTGGAGGTGTGTGATGAATATTGCTCAAGCGTTAACGATTGCCGGGTCTGATAACGGCGGCGGTGCAGGAATTCAGGCGGATCTCAAAACCTTTCAGGAACTTGGTGTATACGGCATGACGGTCATTACTGCAATCGCCGCGCAGAACACTACAGGGGTTCAAGGCGTGTTTCCGATTGATTACGACGGCATTGCCCAGCAACTTGATTCAACGGGAGTCGACTTTCAGCCGCGTGCCATCAAGACAGGTATGCTGTATAGTGCCGAGATTATTCGTCTTGTTGCGGCAAAATGTCAGCAATACGACTGGTCAAATCTGGTTATTGATCCCGTGATGGTTGCCAAAGGAGGTGCACCTCTGCTCCAGCAGGAGGCTGTGCAATCACTTGTGGAAGATCTGCTGCCTCTTGCTTTGGTTATCACACCTAACATTCCGGAAGCTGAACTACTTATCGGGAGTTCGATTCGGAACCTGAGTGAGCGCGAGGAAGCCGCAAAGCAATTGGTGCAGATGGGTTCAACATATGCCTTGATTAAAGGAGGACATGATACGGGCAGCGGTACGGTTATCGATGTCCTGTATGACGGGCATTCCTTTCATTATTTGGAGAACCTTCGTGTTATGACACGCCATACCCATGGAACCGGCTGCACGTTCTCTGCTGCCATTACGGCGGAACTGGCGAAGGGTGCCTCTATTCTGGCTGCCGTTACGACCGCGCGAGCATTCATTCAGGCAGCCATTGAAGATGAGCTGGGGTTCGGGACCGGGCACGGGCCAACGAATCACTTTGCGTACCAGCGCAGACAGCGGGGTGAACGCTGATGCGTAGATGGGATGCGGAAGCGGTGCGCCGCGCGCTGCCGTTGTATTTGGTGATGGGTAGCGTCAATACGACGCGAGACCCGGTGGAGGTGCTCCGCCAGGCGATCACTGGCGGCATCACGCTGTTCCAGTTCCGCGAGAAGGGAACTGGTGCACTGGCAGGCGAAGCCCGCATAACGCTTGCGCTGCGGCTTCGTGAGGTGTGCAGCCAGCACGGGATACCGTTCATCGTGAACGATGATGTGGAGCTGGCTGTGGCGGTGGAGGCCGACGGTGTGCACGTCGGCCAGGAGGATGCGGACGCGGCGCTGGTACGCGCCCGCATCGGAGATGGGCGGATGCTGGGCGTATCCGCCCACTCCGCCCTTGAAGCCCGCCGTGCCGTGCAGGCGGGCGCAGACTATCTTGGCGTCGGGCCGATGTACCCGACGCGCTCCAAAGCGGATGCCCACGCTGTGCTGGGTCCCGCCGGGGTTGCGGAACTGCGCGCCGCAGGCATCGCAGTTCCGGTGGTCGGTATCGGCGGCATTACGCCCGATACCGCGGCCGCCGTGATGGCGGCTGGAGCCGACGGCGTAGCCGTCATCTCCGCCATCGCGGGCGCGGCCGATGTGCACGCAGCGACTGCACAGCTCGCTGCGATCACCCGCCGGGAGCAGGCATAGCCATGCTCCCTGCCCGATAATGCAATGGGTGCAGCCACTCGGTCTGCAGCCTTTGCATTCTTGTTTTATTCTTCGCCTCCTTTGCCTCGTTCTACAACCTATACATCCTCCTGATTCCTTTTTCATCCTTATCCTTCCGCAAACTGGTCATCCTGTAGCGCCCCATACCTCCTTCTGCTTCCTTTAAATCCTTTCGCCTTTCTCACCTTCTTCCCACCTTGCATCACGCACATATCGATCTCGTCCCCCTCCCTTCCATCCCAAACATATTTAATATATAAATCATTTCTGTTATAATGCTTCACATTTACAAATCATTATCTTTTAATTACTATGAATATAAAAGCATTTCCGAAAAATCACCTATAGAATAAAAGGAAGTGAGTTTATGGATCAGATCGATAGAAACATCCTGTTTCATATGGAAATCCAAGCCAGATTGTCCATGACCGAATTAGGAAAATTGGTCGGACTTTCACAGCCAGCCGTCACGGAACGTGTAAAACGACTGGAGGAAAGTGGTGTTATTGAAGGGTACCGCACCATCATTAATCCGCAAAAATTAGGAAAACAGAGTACATCCTATCTACTATTTCAGACTAGAGAATGCACTGCTTTCCTTGATTTCTGCCGTATGTCACCCGAAGTTGTAGAATGTTATCGCGTCAGTGGAGAACACAATTATTTATTGAAAGTCATGACAGATTCTATTGCAGATTTAGAGGCATTCGGAAATCAATGTGACAAATACGGAACCTATACTACACTTATCGCAATGTCCTCGCCTATTGCATCCAAAAACCTAATTGATGAACCCCAGTTCCTGATCTCAAAGGAATCCTAACCATTCATCTTTTCTATTTTAGATATCACCATTTCAAGGTGAACTAGGAAATCCTTGTTTTTTAGAGCACAACGTGATGAGAAGAGCGATAAACAACAATATCACCAAGGAACCCGGCAGGAATCTAGCTCCGCTCCAATGAAGCAGGATAGCACCGACCATACCTCCCGCACCGATCCCTAGATTCCATGCCGTTACCAACATCGATTGGGATATCGGCACTGCGGCCTCCTGCATGTGCAATAGCTGTTTGGAGTAACGTTGCCGCTCCGCCAAAGGTCAATCCCCATGCAATCACCCCTATAATGATAACAGCCGGCTGATTGCTCCAGATTGCCATCGCCGCTGAGGCAAAAGCAAATATCGCAACACTTAATAGCACCAGTATCCTTAAGTAGCGATCAATCAGCAGTCCAATAATCCAAATACCCACCACTGAAGTTACGCCAAATAGGAGTAAAATCAGATCAACTCTATGGGCCAGTGCTGTATTTTCCAGAAAAGGAGAAATGTAAGTATACAAAATATTATGAGCTAACACCCAGGCAAGCACCACAAATAAAATAGGCCGGATTCCAGGAAGAAACAGGATTTTATGCAGTGAGAGTTGATTCTGCTTGACCTCGCCTTCATAATCTGGAACTTTCCAGAACACCCATACGATAAGCGCGAGCGTCAATATAGATATCGTTCCAAAGATTAAACGCCAGCCTACATACGTCCCCAAAAAAGTACCGATCGGAACACCAAGCGCTAATGCCAAAGGTGTACCTGCCATAGCAACGGCTATAGCTTTTCCTTTTAGTGGGTCGGGCACCATGCGACGTGCATATCCAGCGGTCATTCCCCATAACACCCCCGCTGCTACTCCTGCACAAAAACGCGCAATCAACGTTACAACATATACCGAAGATACGGCAGTCACCGTGTTAAATAGAAGAAAGCCAATAATACATAACAACAAGAGAGGTCTACGCCTCCACCCGCGTGTTGCCACAGTCAGCGGAATTGCAGCTGCCAGAGAGCCTGCAGCATACAACGTAACAAGTTGTCCGGCTTTTGCCTGCGTTATGCCAAGACCAAAGGCAATCTGAGGGAGTAGTCCAGCTGGTAGGCTTTCAGTCAGTATGCAGATAAATCCTGCCATAGCTAACGCTAGCAGAGCCGCCCATGGAAGACTTTGTTTTTGGGCATATGTATCATCTTTAATGGAATACATCTCGTTTGAAATCACAATGAAAGCTCCTTTACTCTGTATTTTGGATAGCTCGAATGTTCACTTGCTATCTTTAATAAGCTTACAGAAATGAGCAGGGGTTTTGCATACAGCATTAAAGGTACTTAAGCATGTTAACGAAGAAAAACCTTATTTTTCACAAGCTTTGCTTGGAATTCCTATGATCCTCCACCATCACATAATTAACATATTGACTCTCACGTAACGTGACATTGTACAATTCATGTTGTAAGGAGGTTCCACCCATGGCCATGAAAGTAAAAGAAGTCTCCGAACTTGCTTCGATCAGTGTGCGCACACTGCATCACTATGACGAGATCGGGCTGCTTGTTCCAGATGAGATCACTCCTGCCGGATATCGATTGTATTCGGATGTCAATCTGGAACGACTCCAGCAGATTTTATTTTTCAAAGAACTCGGCTTCTCGCTGAAAGAAATCAAAAACATTTTAGATGATCCTGCCTTTGATGCGGAGGAAGCATTGCATATGCACAAACTCATTTTGCTGGAGAAACGCCAGCGTCTGGATCAAATGATTACCACCATTGATAGAACCGTACTACATCTGAGAGGAGAGATTGAAATGACCCCTAAAGAACAATTTCAGGGCTTTGATTTTAGTCAAAATCCGTACGAACAGGAAGCACGTCAACGCTGGGGTGACAACGCCGTCAATGAGACGAACCAGAAATTAAATGACCCGCCGGCTGGCAAACAGAAAGAACTGTCTGATCAGATGAATGATGTCTTCAGAAGATTGGCGGCCATTCGCCACACAGCACCCGAATCTGCCGAAGCACAGGCCGAGATTAAACAGTGGTACATGGTTCTGAATCAATTGGGGAGCTATTCTCCAGAAGCTTTCAAAGCTCTTGGCCAAATGTATGTAGATGACGAACGTTTCACGCGGAATATCGATCAGTTTGGAGAGGGGCTAGCACCATTTATGTGTAATGCCATGGCTGTTTTCGCCGATCAAAATCAATGACTTCAAAAAGGACGTAACGCCTAAGTAAAATGTACCCTATAAGATGGACACTTAAAAAAGGTCATCTTGTAGGGTCTTTTTTGTGTACAATGAATAAAAAACGAGCGGTGGTCAAGCAAATGTCAAAAAAACACTTTACATTGCAAGAGCAA
>NZ_JAMAUN010000059.1:0-339 GCF_023714295.1 Paenibacillus polysaccharolyticus | reverse complement strand
CACCGGTGGCTCCAGTGACCCCGGCTGTGCCCGTGGCCCCAGTCACACCGGTTTCACCCGTCAATCCTGTTACTCCTGTGGCTCCGGTTACTCCAGCAATACCGGTTGCACCCGTTACTCCTGTTTCTCCAGTGACACCAGTTACCCCTGCCCCAGTAGCCCCTGTTCCTCCTGTGGCTCCTGCACTTGCTAATAACGTATAATCCGGGGAAGTGCCCGGCGTGCCTGTTGGCGAGGCTACATTGGTGACATACGTGCTACCGTTGAACGTCACCACTTGACCGGCTGGATACGTCGGAGCTACTGCTGGGTCAAATGCCACGATACCGCTGAACCCTA
>NZ_JAMAUN010000058.1:0-347 GCF_023714295.1 Paenibacillus polysaccharolyticus | reverse complement strand
TTCGTAGTCAAACGCTCTATCCAGCTGAGCTAAGGGCGCAAATATTGGAGCGGAAGACGGGAATCGAACCCGCGACCCTCGCCTTGGCAAGGCGATGCTCTACCGCTGAGCCACTTCCGCAAAATAAGGGATGCGCGTGGAGGGACTTGAACCCCCACGTCAAAGACGCTAGATCCTAAGTCTAGTGCGTCTGCCAATTCCGCCACACGCGCATGTAGTAAAAGTGAGTCATGAAGGATTCGAACCTTCGACACCCTGATTAAAAGTCAGGTGCTCTACCAACTGAGCTAATGACTCATAGTAAATGGCTGGGGATATAGGATTTGAACCTATGCATGACGGAGTCA
>NZ_JAMAUN010000057.1:0-352 GCF_023714295.1 Paenibacillus polysaccharolyticus | reverse complement strand
TGACTCCGTCATGCATAGGTTCAAATCCTATATCCCCAGCCATTTACTATGAGTCATTAGCTCAGTTGGTAGAGCACCTGACTTTTAATCAGGGTGTCGAAGGTTCGAATCCTTCATGACTCACTTTCATATTTTGCGGTCGTGGCGGAATTGGCAGACGCGCACGGTTCAGGTCCGTGTGGGCTAACCCCCCGTGGAGGTTCGAGTCCTCTCGACCGCACCATATTATTTTGCGGAAGTGGCTCAGCGGTAGAGCATCGCCTTGCCAAGGCGAGGGTCGCGGGTTCGATTCCCGTCTTCCGCTCCAATATTTGCGCCCTTAGCTCAGCTGGATAGAGCGTTTGACTACGAA
>NZ_JAMAUN010000056.1:0-386 GCF_023714295.1 Paenibacillus polysaccharolyticus | reverse complement strand
GCGAAGGGGTTCCACACGTTCCCATCCCGAACACGACCGTTAAGCCCTTCAGCGTCGATGGTACTTGGACCGCAGGGTCCTGGGAGAGTAGAACGCCGCCAAGCGTAACCCATTACGGGTTCAAGAATTATATAATGTGGGCCCTTAGCTCAGTTGGTTAGAGCGCACCTCTGATAAGGGTGAGGCCGGTGGTTCGAGTCCACCAGGGCCCACCATTTAAACATCTAAATAATATATGGGGCCATAGCTCAGCTGGGAGAGCGCCTGCCTTGCAAGCAGGAGGTCAGCGGTTCGATCCCGCTTGGCTCCACCAACAAGATTTACAAGCTTGTTCTTTGAAAACTAGATATCGAAACGAAACAAACGCGAATTAGAACATTCCTTTA
>NZ_JAMAUN010000055.1:0-389 GCF_023714295.1 Paenibacillus polysaccharolyticus | reverse complement strand
CCTACAGCCCCTGGCGAAAATAACTTTGCAGCGATATCCCTTAAAACAATCGTCCTTGAAGTATTTCATCACTATTCCTGTTAAGTCACCGCCCGCACGGCTATAATCCTTGCATTCATTATTACGAAAACAGGAACGCCTATGATCCGCAGTATGACCGCCTATGCCCGCCGTGAAATCAAGGGTGACTGGGGTAGCGCCGCATGGGAGCTGCGCTCGGTAAACCAGCGCTATCTGGAAACGTACTTCCGCCTGCCGGAGCAGTTCCGTAGTCTGGAGCCCGTGGTACGCGAGCGCATTCGCGCCCGCCTGACTCGCGGTAAAGTCGAATGCACCTTGCGTTTTGAACAAGATCCCAGCGCTCAGGGTGAACTCATCCTCAACGAAAA
>NZ_JAMAUN010000054.1:0-392 GCF_023714295.1 Paenibacillus polysaccharolyticus | reverse complement strand
AGTGCGGCCACAGCATGCTGACCAGCCCCTCGGTCAGCTCCGGCAGATCATCATCAATTTTTTCGCGCAAGCGACCTACGGAAAAGGCAAAGCCTTCAAACAGGCGCTCAACGTAAGGGTCCGGCGTACCGGCTTTATCGAGATCCAGCATCGCCGCCCGATCGGGGTGAGCCTGCGCGAACGCTTTTGCCGCCTCGCGCAGGTAGCGCATTTCAGCATCAAAATATCGCAGGGTTAAATCGTCCATTATGAATATTCCCTTATTCGTCTACAGGGAGACACGCAGCATGGCTGCGCGGTCAGATTAGTTGGCCGTCGGGCGGCCATGAGCGAAGGAGGCCTGGCGTTGCAGGTCAACGCCAATCAGTGAGGGAGAAGGTTCAGTATCCCTC
>NZ_JAMAUN010000053.1:0-400 GCF_023714295.1 Paenibacillus polysaccharolyticus | reverse complement strand
AATCGGGGAGCCCAGATTGTAGGGGGAACGAATAGTAGCACAGTGCTGCTGCGAAATGGGGATTTATGGAGTTGGGGGCAGGGTGGATTGCTAGGAGACGGGACCACCACCTCAAAAGGAGTACCTGTTCCTGTATTGTGGAATGCTGCACCAGAGGTAACAATGACATTCCCTTCGGGTACGAACGAAACTCCTTCATTATCCCGCGTAACCAAACCAACCTTGGGCTGGACTCAAACGGATGTGATACAAACCGTATTCAGCCATGCTCAAATTCAAGTTTTGGATGAGAAAGGAACGGTACTCCTAGACTCTGGAGAAATAGAGCAGAATACCACGTTATCTAGCGGAAGCTGGACTACTAGCGAAGCGTTACCAGTGAATCAAAAAGTACAAGTTC
>NZ_JAMAUN010000052.1:0-405 GCF_023714295.1 Paenibacillus polysaccharolyticus | reverse complement strand
AATATGGTCTGAGTCAGAAAAAGGGCGACGAATAATCCCGCCAGGCCGGCGACTCACGTCGCCGGCCTCCCGGCCTGCAAAGCGGGCCAAACCTGTATATACTGGTTTTTTAATCCTTTTTCCGGGGTGGTGCATCTTGGCGTCGCGTCGCGCGATCGGGCACTGGCTGATATTGCTGCTGCTCTCTGTTCTCTTTTCCTCGCTGCTGTTACGAATACACCTGCCGGCAGCGCTGCTGCTGGGGCCGCTGATCGCCGGTCTCATTTTGAGCCTGCGCGGGGTGAAGTTGAGCATCCCTCGCCCCTGTTATCTGGCGGCGCAGGCCATCGTCGGCTGCATGATCGCCCGGGCGATTAATCCCTCTGTTTTTGGCGTGCTATTCAACAACTGGGCGCTGGTGCTGGC
>NZ_JAMAUN010000051.1:0-406 GCF_023714295.1 Paenibacillus polysaccharolyticus | reverse complement strand
ATATACCAGCAATGTGCCTCTGTATGCCAGCATGACTCTGGCCCAAGGCAAGTGCACGATGGTTACTCGTCAGAAAAATACGCAGACTGACGGAAAATATGATCTGCTGGGTGAACCACTGGTTAATGCAGATGGTGATGACTACGAATACAATCTCTATAAAACCGCGATGCGGAATTATAAGGAGAGCCCAAGTGCCGGGTTTGAATTACTTCGCTTTGGGCGAGTGATCAACACGGACCATGAAACACTGGTACCGGCAGACGCACCATTATGGATGACAGTCAATTACCCGGGTGGTAAAGGGGTGATCAACCTTGCTGATTCCAGTATTAAAAAGTTTAGTGACGCTGATTTCCCTCACTGGACGGGCTGGCAGATGGTAGATGACGATAGTGATAGCAAC
>NZ_JAMAUN010000050.1:0-411 GCF_023714295.1 Paenibacillus polysaccharolyticus | reverse complement strand
AATGTATCATTGACAATCTTGAATCGGTCAAGGTCGATAAATAATACGGCTAAGTTCTCAATCGTTATGGCCCCATTCGTGAGAAGTGCATTCAACATGTTTCGGTTAGGGAGACCAGTTAAATAATCATGATAGGCTAAATGCTGAACCATTTCCTCATTTCTGATTTGCTCGGTGATATCTTTCGCGATGCCATACATTCCAACAATTTGTCCGTCGACAATGATCGGAATAGTGGTCGTGTCTAGATTAATAAATTCGCCTGTTTTGCGCTTCAGTCGAAATTGATTTTTTTGCTGACTTCCCCCATCCTGAATGGTTAAATGGAAGATCCTGATGGTCTTTTCTAAATCTTCCTCATAAATCAGTTCCGAAAAATTCTTATCCAATAGTTCTTCCGGACTATAACCA
>NZ_JAMAUN010000004.1:0-390937 GCF_023714295.1 Paenibacillus polysaccharolyticus | reverse complement strand
TGGTCGGCACGCCGCCGAAAGCCAGTTCCTGTCCCCAGTTTAAGCTGAGACTGAGCCCGCTCAGATCATTCGGCTGTTGGACAATCGCGTAGGAAAGCGAATCCTGGTTAGGATCTTGGAAAAAGTCCGATACATTCCAGAACCCGGGGTAGAATCTATTTATTTTCGGGTCAAACGTCAGGACAGGGGAACTGACGGTGAGAGGCGCAACATTGTCCCCTTGAATTTCCACTACATTATAAGCCGACCAACCTTGCGGATCGGTGGCAGTGACTCCCATGCGCACCGGTGCAAGAATGGTGCCGCTATACGTTAGCAGGCCGTCTTTGATGGAAACATTCGCAGCATAGCTGGTGCCAGAAAGTTCAAACGTTAACGGATCGTTGTCCCGATCCCGGAAGAAGGCATTGAGATCCACTTGTGTCCGTGTCCCAGTCGCATCCACCACGGCATGGGAGACGGGTTCAGGTGCAAACTGGAGTGTACTGGTCAAATCGGCATACAATCCCCGAGGGTCGGTCGCCCGCACGGTGAAGGAGGTTGGCATGGTCGGCACGCCGCCGAAAGCCAGTTCCTGTCCCCAGTTTAAGCTGAGACTGAGCCCGCTCAGATCATTCGGCTGTTGGACAATCGCGTAGGAAAGCGAATCCTGGTTAGGATCTTGGAAAAAGTCTGCAATATTCCAAACATTCGGATAGAATCTATTTTTATTCGGGTCAAACGTCAGGACAGGGGAACTGACGGTGAGAGGTGCCAGATTGTCCCCTTGGATTTCCACTACATTATAAGCCGACCAACCTTGCGGATCGGTGGCAGTAACTCCCATGCGAACCGGTGCAAGAATGGTGCCACTATAAGTCAACAGGCCGTCCTCAATCCGCACATTCGCCGCATGACTGGTCCCGTTTAATTCAAACGTTAACGGATCGTTATCCCGATCCCGGAAGAAGGCATTGAGATCCACTTGTGTCCGTGTCCCAGTCGCATCCACTATCGCATGCGAGACAGGTTCGGGTACAAACTGGAGTGTGCTTGTCAGGTCTGTATACAATCCTCCTGGATCGGTCGCCCGCACGGTGAAGGAGGTTGGCATGGTCGGCACCCCGCCGAAAGCCAGTTCCTGTCCCCAGTTTAAGCTGAGACTGAGCCCGCTCAGATCATCCGGCTGTTGGACAATCGCGTAGGAAAGCGAATCCTGGTTAGGATCTTGGAAAAAGTCTGCAATATTCCAGAAACCTGGGTAGAACAAATTCGAATTCGGATCAAAGGTCAGGACAGGTGAGCTGACAATCAGAGGTGCAAGGTTTGAATCGGGGGTGCTCGGATTGGAGAAAGCACGGGAGTTGATCCCCATTAACATATTTTTAACATCACTTGTGACAGCAGAAGATGGGGAGATGTTTAGGAAATTTACAATATCCCCTATATCCAAAACCCCATCATTTCCAGTATTTAAGTTATTGACTATAAAGGATTGAACGAAGGTATTATCTATATTAGAAACGATTAAATTAAAGAAGGGGCTTCCTTTTTTTAAAGGTTCTAAACTTAAAGAGTTCCCGGATTCAGTTGAAACTTTAATTGTGTTATCACTATTGTTATGAGAAACTATGTAGTTGTTTCTATGGGCCATCTTAAGTTCTACTTTATTGTTAGCGAGCGAATGTAAATTCTCCTTGGGTTCCGGATGAGGAGAAGCTCTCATAATTTGAACAAATGGAGATACTTGAGAAGTTAATATCATCGCTAAAGATAGGGCAGCTGTTGTTTTTTTTCTTATATTTCTCTTATTATGTCGTTTTTTCATTATAGACCTCCAAAATCAAAAAAATTCATCTTGTATATATCGACATTAGTTGCTATTTTGATTAGAATTTTTGGATTGTAAATAAAAAGGTTTAATAGAAACTATTAATGAATTTGTATGTTTTTTAAATTATTTATGACTAATTTCCATAAATATATCTAAAGAAGTATAGGTATCGCCTGCAGAATAATATATATTAGATGGTATATTATTTTTTCATCACAGAGAGCATGCGCAGAAAGAGAGTGGTGGTGTACCATGCAGGAAGAAACGTTGACAAGAGGACTCAAGAACAGGCATGTGCAGTTGATGGCGATTGGAGGGGCGATCGGAACAGGATTGTTTCTTGGAGCGGGCAAAACGATTCAACTCACCGGCCCATCGATCCTATTCGCGTATATCATTACAGGTATCGTATTATTCCTTATTATGAGAGCGCTTGGAGAGTTATTGCTGAGCAATCTGCAGTATCACTCCTTTGTGGATTTCGTGCGTGATTACCTGGGAAATATGGCGGCGTTTATTACGGGCTGGACCTATTGGTTCTGCTGGATATCTATCGCGATGGCGGATATTACTGCTGTTGGTCTGTACACACAATTTTGGTTTCCGAACGTACCTCAATGGATGCCGGGACTGATTGCCTTGGTCATTTTGCTGGGCATGAATCTGGCTACGGTCAAGCTGTTTGGAGAGATGGAGTTTTGGTTTGCCTTAATTAAAGTTATCGCTATTCTGGCACTGATCGTGGTCGGTTTGTATATGATCTTTACAGGTTTTACAACAGATCAGGGTGCTGCAAGCTTCACGAACCTCTGGAGCCACGGGGGCTGGTTTCCGAATGGGATGCATGGTTTCATCATATCATTTCAGATGGTCGTGTTTGCGTTTGTAGGCATGGAACTGGTGGGGCTGACCGCAGGAGAAACGGAAAATCCGGAGAAAGTCATTCCGAGAGCCATTAATCAGATTCCCATTCGAGTGTTGCTTTTCTATGTGGGAGCCTTGCTGATTATTATGAGTATCTATCCGTGGAGTGCGATTGTGCCAACCGAAAGTCCGTTTGTACAGGTATTTGCGGCGGTAGGGATTGCGGCGGCAGCCGGAGTGGTTAATTTTGTCGTGCTGACGTCTGCGGCATCGGCATGTAATAGCGCTATTTTCAGTACAAGCCGTATGGTTTATTCTATGGCCAAAGACCAAAATGCCCCTAATTCATTTGCACGTGTAAACAAAAGAAAGGTTCCAGCCAATGCACTCTTTTTCTCCACCATTGTGATCTTTATCGCGATTGTGCTGAACTATATCATGCCCGAAGGGGTTTTCACACTGATTACCAGTGTCTCAACGGTATGTTTTATATTTGTCTGGGGAATCATGGTGATTTGCCATCTCCGATATAAGCGTACTCAACCCGAACTGGCACGTCAAAGTCGGTTCAGACTGCCGCTATATCCATTTTCCAATGTGTTAATTCTGGCGTTCTTGGCCTTTGTGATCGTTGTGTTGGCGCTCGCAGAGGACACAAGGGTGGCATTGTTTGTAACACCCGTATGGTTCCTGATCGTTTCAGTTATTTATATGATCAAGAAAAGGGCAAAGCAGTAAGGGGGAATGTTCATTCTAATTGAAGCAGATCACCCGTTGGGGAGTAAGGAACTAATTAAATAAATATTAAGAATTAAGGGAATAAGGGAATAAGCAGGGAATAAGCAAAGTGAAAAGAGAGAAGAGAAAAGAGCAATCTCCAAGGAGGTTGCTCTTTTCTTTCAGCCCGTTTTTTTACCCGAATAATTGGAATCAAGCCACTCCAGAATCACATCTACAGCTTCCTTATATCGCTGACCCACAAGTAGACCTGTATGTGTTGTACCCCAAAGCCCAAAATAACTGGCTCCTAGTTGCTTCGCGGTTAATCGGCCTCTTTGTTCCTCGTCCTCAGACAACACAGCTTTGATCACCAGACCGGGACAAGTAATCAGGCTTCCATCAATGGATATCCCTTTTGCCCCGCAAAGGGCGGAAAAGGTTCGAAATGCTTTTGCCGATTCCATTTGCAGATAGTGTCGTTGAAAAGCGATATCCTCTGCGGTTTCATCGATCGTTTCGTTTTCTTCGCGTACAGGTGCTGGCATGATCAGTCCTGGTTCTATTCGAGCACTCAAGGGGTAAGGGAGGGCATCATGAACTTCTTGGCTAATACTGGTGTCGATGATAATTAAACCTGCCAACTCAGCGGTCTCTGCAATCTTTTGACTGAGTATACCGCCCATGCTAAAGCCCACCAGTATAGGAGCTTCATCAAGCAGGGATAGCACCTCACGAATGTCCTCCAAATAATCCTCCACCGTAATTTGAGTCATGTCCATCACCCGGCTTCTATAGTGGCTTCTGAGATTCATTGCATAACAAGTCCATCCATGCTCGACAAAATGGGGGATATACTTACTCCACATCCAGCTACCTGTGTATGCCCCGTGAACCAATAACAGCGGAGGATGGGTGCTCATCGTTGTTGTGCCTGATCCTTGATTTCCCTTGTATACTTCAACGTGAAGTTCATGTTTACCGATTCGCTCTACCTCATGTTCAGGTAAATATTGCGTGTAATCTATCATATAAATCCTCCTTCTAAATTTAGTTTGATATCAAACTATTAATCCAAAAAAAATTAAAAGTTATCGTGTATTTTGATCAGAATGCGAAGCAGTTCGTTTTTCTCATCGTCTGTAACGTCCGTATAGAAGGTGTCCAGCAATTGCTGTGAAATATTCTCAAAAATCGGTTGTAATGCTTCGCCTTTGGGGGTTAAAGCTACATGGACGATGCGTGAATCAATTGCATCTCGCTCTTTGGCGACGTATCCGGTTCGCACCAATTTGTCCACAAGTGCGGTTACCGTCGATTTATCTTTGCGAATGTTCTTGGCAATCTCCGCCATGGTCAACCGCTGATGGTTGTAAAGTGCATAGATGATATCTCCATGGGATGTAGCCAGATCGTGGATGCCCTGTGCCGCCATTTCGGTCAAAATAAAACGACTGGTTTTCTCTTTAATTTTGGATATAAGTGAAACAGCATCTCTTGTTTTCATAACTGTAATATAATTTGATATCAAACTAATGTCAAGTAACTCCTACATTGAAATAGATCGCCCTGGTTTGAACAATAGAGAAACGGCTACCAGGGTGGCCTATTATCGCTTTTTTATAAAGTAAGCAGTGTATTTATTGAAGTTTGGGACTAACAGGGTGAGTGTGATCTCCGTTGATGACCTCTTCGAAAATGTCTGTTGAATTCGTACTCGTCTCTGTGGGCCTTTGTTTACTGAACTTGTGTTGTAGATCCGTATCAGGTTTAGTTGTAATGGTGTAGTTACGCAAAATCTCTTCCAGATCGCCAATAGTCACTGGGCGAGCGTGTCGTTTCAGGACATACCCGAGTTGCCCGTTGGGTTCGACCGTTGCTGTCTGCAAATCCTCTACACTTTTAATTCCTGCCTGTCTTAAATGCATCTCTAGCTGATCCATCGTATAACGCATTCGTTTCAGATTCGGAATGATGACTTTACCATCTTCCACAACAACCTTGGAGCGCCCGCTCATGATACGTTCAAAAAAATTATATTTCATCTGTAGCTGCTCTACGATGAGCAAGGTTGCAATAAACACGGCTGCGGAGCCAATTGCTTTCCCCAGTTCGTGGTTGGCAATCGGCTGCACAATCGTGGTCCCGATGGAGATCATAATAACGGTTGTCGCAACACTCATCTGTGAGATCGATTTGCGACCTGCGATTCGCAGCAGGATCATGCCAATGAGAACAAGTAAGACGGATTTCCAGATCCAATCCATGCACAGCATCCTTTCTCTTCCGGTGTGTGTACTCTGCTTATTAGAATGTTCTGGAATGAGAGGGAGTATACTTAATTCATCCGTTCTGGTTATACCTCTGTTCTGGCGCTGAGGCGAATAACGAACTTTCATTTCAACCACCTCTTCGTTTACAATAGGGTATTGATGCAGTAAACAAAGGAGCGGTTACGCATGGCAAAACAGAAATATTACGTGGTATGGGAAGGGAAGCAGCCCGGTGTATATGATACTTGGGCGGCATGCAAAGCACAGACAGATCAATATGCCGGAGCCAAATATAAATCATATGAATCCAAGGCAGCTGCCGAAGCAGCGTATCGTGCTGGCTGGAAAGGGAACTGGGGTTCAAGTGCAGGTGGCGCTTCCAAGTCGAAGTCAGGCAGCAGCGGCAGAAGTGCCGGGATGGAGACATCCGAGGAAGTGGACTATGATAGCATCTCTGTTGACGTAGGCACACGAGGCAACCCAGGGCCAGTAGAATATAAAGGTGTGGATACCCGCACAGGTGAGGTGCTTTTTTCCGTCGGCCCGATCTCGAAAGGCACCAACAATTTGGGAGAATTTCTGGCGATTGTGCATGCGCTGGCTTATCTCAAAAAAGAAGGTAGTAATAAAACGGTCTACACCGATTCGGTGAACGCGATGAAATGGCTGAAACAAAAAAAAGTTGCGACAACACTCCCACGTGACAACTCAACGGAAGAAATCTGGTTGATGATTGACCGGGCAGAGCAGTGGCTTCGCACGAATACGTACACGAATAAAGTGCTCAAATGGCAGACGAAACAGTGGGGCGAGATCAAGGCGGATTATGGCCGAAAGTGACACTTCTACTCGAGTTAAAAAAAGATAAGCATGTCTATTAGAAACGATATTTACAATTTCCAATTTCCATTCTATAATCATCAGCATATGATAAGTCGCACATATGGAGGAGCCTGTCATTTTAACAGGCCCTCTTTATCTTTTTGGGCCGGGATTCCGGCTATTGATCACTGGAACAGGTGAGATGAGTACACATTGCAGGAGGCAGACATGAGTTCCATTTATAGAAGTGAAGAAGGCAAGAGCAGTATTCTGGAAGAATACGAAATTTATTTGAGTGAGCTGGGCGAAGGATTTACAAGAGAGTATGTGGAGACACGTTTTGGGAAAACACATGTGTTGCTGACTGGGCCGGAAGATGGCAAGCCGTTATTTATTCTTCAGGGTGGCAATTGTGTGAATCCAATGACTCTGTCCTGGTTCTCTTCATTATTTCAATCCTATCGGATTATTGCGCCGGATACGATCGGACATCCCGGGTACAGCGAAGAAACGAGCATTTCGGCTCGTTTTGACAGCTTGGCGATGTGGGTATCCGATCTGCTGGATCATTACAATATTGAACAAAGTGCGTTTATTGGTCCTTCATTTGGCGGCGGCATCATTTTGAGATTAGCTACGTATATTCCGGAGCGTATTGCGTGCTCGGTACTGGTAGCTCCCGCGGGTCTTGCTGTCAATTCCAAAATGAAAACCGCTCATGATATTACACTTCCACTCGTTAAGTATCGTATGACTTCTTCGCCAGCTTCTTTGCAAAAGATTACGGATAACCTGTCATGCCATTGTATGAAGGAAGCAGATAAAAACTTGATCGGCAAAATATTCAAATATGTCAGCTTGGAGCAGGATTTGCCCAAACTCGCAGAGAGAGAAGAACTTGAAAATTATACCTCGCCTACATTACTTCTGGTGGGTGAGAAGGATGTCTTTTTCCCAGGAGATAAGTGTATTGACCGTGCTCAGAAGATTATTCCGAATGTACAGGCGATCAAATATGATACAGGCCACTTCCCTTCTCAGGATGTATTAAGAGAGATGAATGAGGAGATTCAGCAATTTTTAAATAAGCATTATTAGAGGCAATTAGCATAGGAACATGGGGCAGTTCGCATTTTTACGAACAGATTAACGAAACTGCCCCTTTTGTCGATACTATGTATAGAAGAGTGCTTGCATCTTCGATCTAGGAAACGGAAGCTTGAACGAAAATGCACTTTCCGCGAGAAAAATGTTTCAAACGGTGGTGTATGGTTTATAAAGATGGTTAGCGATGATTTGACTGTCTGGTTGGATTTATTTCCGATGCGTTCAAGGATCAAATTCGTCGTTATGCGGCAAGTCTTCCGATCGACAAGCTTGAAAAGAGGTTTGGGATGAGAAAAAACAACTGGAATATGGCTTTGCAACGCAATGTCATTTTGAATGATACATATCAGGTAAGACAGGTATTGACTAGTAGTGAATTAGCGATTGTGTATGTTGGGCGGAATCGGCATACAGGTGCCAAAGTCGCTATAAAGGAATTTTTCCCCCATCGGATTGCTGCACGTCAGTCAGACAAGCGCAGTGTATTTTGTGCATCCCGAGGATACGGCGGACAATTCCATGAACTGTTATCTGTATTTCTTCAGGAGGGTGAGTTGTTGTCATCTCTTAATCATCCTCACATTATTACATATGTCGATCATTTTGAGGCCAATGATACGGGATATCTGGTCACAGAATATTGCGCCGGCATGATCTTGACCGATTATTTACAGGAGCGTAACCATGCGTTGCAACCCGAGTTTATTACCGATACGCTACTGCCGCTCGTGGATACGCTGGATTACATTCATAAACAAGGCATTCTCCACCGGGATGTCAAACCTTCCAATGTCATGGTGATGGAGGATGGCACGCCCAAATTGCTGGACTTTGGTGCGGCTGTGCGCTGGCCGATGCAGACCGGAGCAAAACAGGCGATTTTTACCTCTAAAGGGTATTCGCCGCTTGAATTTTATTCCGAGAAAGCGGTTCAGGGACCCATGTCAGATATCTATAGTTTGTCTGCCTTGCTTCATTACTGGACTTGTGGTCAGCCGCCTATGGATGTGAAGCAACGTTTGTTCCAAGATGAATTGCCTTCCGTCCGCAAGCACAATGAATATGTCAATCCGTGGCTTGCCCGGGTCATTCATTGGGGACTTATGGTGCGTTCGGAGAAGCGTTGTACCTCTCTGTTTTGGGTGAGAAGATCGCTTCGCATTCAGGCCTTGGTGTGGAAGGTTCGCAAACCAGGTATGGTGGAGTGGATGCATGAGGAAAACGAGCATACTCAAGTCTATGAGCCAGAGCCGAAGAACCAACATGAGACGGCCTGACCGTGGTGAGTTTCAATGAAAGTGAAGTAAGACTGTGTTGCGTATAGCTGTGGTGTTTAAAGGAGACCAAATCGACTCTATCTGCAGAGAAGATTTGGTTTTTTTACTATTTTGGGTTTTACTATAATAAAGGTAGAGTTAATCTAGTATAAGCACGTTGGAGGAAAGAAGGTTGTGAACGAATGGAGTTTGAATTTCATGTTACCCTGAGTGACCTGAGCCCGCAAGAAAAGCAAACTTTTATCCGTATCTGTGAAGAAGAGAACGTAAAACCGGTCCTGATCGAACTCGATCAGGGAGAGCACATCCATCAACCCATGATTACGGGCATTGTCCATAGCGAGGATTTTCAGGATGTACAGCGTATCATTGAAGAGATTTCAATAACATTTAGGAATAACGGGTTCACTGTGGTACGTACAAAAGTAGAGATACCGGCTAAGGAGGAACGGTTTTTCAAGCAACCGATGGTGCCTCATTCCAGACCTTATTTTGAGTGGCATGGTAAGGTTCAAGTCGAAGATGTGAATAGGCTGAAGCATATATGTGCGGGGACAGAGGGGCATATCTCCCGTAATTCGCTCCATAAGAATGGCAGTATAAGGTTTGTAACTGTGCGTGAGTATGAGCATGCAGATCATTTTTATCGTAGCGTCGAGGAAATTCATAACATTTTGCAAAGCAATCAAATTGAACTAATCAAGCAACAATATGAGCTGTGTATATATGATACTCGGGAAGAGTTGGATCGGGGCTGGATCTGATTGAACCAGCTTGATGTGTTTAAGATAAGATTGGAGGAACAGTTGTGACGAGAAACGGGAATGAAATACCCATACATCGCTTCAATGAAGACGAGAGATTAATTATTGTTTTGGAAGCGTTATTGAAACGGGCTACGCTAGTCCATTCATCCTTTATTTTGAAAGGTAGCCTGTTAACGAGACAGTACTTGGAGAATCCAAGTCTGCGCTATGCTGAGGATATCGACTTTTTGTATAAAGGTACGATTGAACATGCGGATCAGGCCAAGCAGATTTTTACGGATTGGATGATTCAGGTGACCGAACTTGATCTGAATGATGGAGTCCATTTTCGCAGCTTTCGTGAGAATGCATTCTGGCGTGAAATTGATTACGCAATGGATGATGACTTTCCAACGGTGAATACCGATATCGCCTATGCGATCCAGAGTGAGTCCAGTGAAGGGAATCGGTACGAAGATGAGCTTTTTCTTGATATTTCATTTAATCTGAAGCTGGATGCAGAGCCTGTGGAGTTAAACTACCAACCGTTAAGAGGTGAGCTTTTTGTAGTTCCCTACACGGTTCCGTTGTCCACTCAAGTCGCTTGGAAGTTGCATCAGACGATTGTGAGACCGAGGTTCAAGGATCTATATGATCTGCAGTATCTCGTATCTCACCCGTCCTATGACAAGCAGGCTGCAGAAGATACGCTGCAGACACTCGTCAATGAATGTAGCATGACGGCTAGTATTACGAGTGAAGATATGAAGAAAATATTAGTCGAAGATTTGCATCCACTGTATCAAGGTTTGGAAAACGATTATCTATTGAAGCAGTTTGCAGGGGATCGGGTACCTGAAGTTTATTTCATGGAAGTTGCTACTCGCTTGCGAAAAGCGCTGAATCGTGCGGGTATCCATCAAGAGGCTTTCAAACATCTGCCGTCCCCGATATGGAATAAAGGATAGAACGGAGAGTATGGATATGAATGATTTTATGAACAAGGATGATCAGAATGATGTTATTTTGGCAGCAGCAGCCCATGAACTGGAGCAGATGGTGGATCAGGTCTGTGAGTTAATCGGCACACCACTCGCAGAAACGACAGAACTGCAACGTCAAGTGCTCGCCGCTTTTGGTTTTGGTGCGGTGTACAGCATTACTCATCGTGATCGGCTGGCCGAACCCCAGGCTCATGCGCTGAGCATTCGGATGTTGATCAAACCGTTTAATTACAGTGAACAACAGGCAGTTGATTTTGCAGACGATCTGATTCGTGTTGCATCCAATGATGAGGTTCATCCAGTGATGAATACGATTATTCATCGCGGTATTAACGGACATGTTCAATTTGCGCAGGAGGATCACGAGGCGCTGGCAAGTAATATTCAAGAGATTTTGGCGGCAGTACAGCAACAAGGATAGATGTGGGAAGGTGAGAGACATGGACTACATGAAACTGAGCAAAGAGCTTTCCTATGCATTGAGACATGCGCCATGGGAATACGAGCTTGAGCTGGATGAAGAGGGATGGGTCGAGATTTCACAATTGCTCGTCGCTTTGCACGAAAGCCCGGGGTGGCGTAATGTAACAGAAGATGATCTGCAACATATGATTGCGGTCTCCAATAAAAAGCGGCACGAGATCAATGCTGGACGAATTCGTGCACTTTATGGTCATTCTACTCCGCAAAAAATATCCAAAATAGCTACACAGCCTCCCGAATGGTTGTATCACGGTACACCCGTACGTGTTGTGTCCTCCATCATGGAGCACGGTTTGCAGCCACGGCAACGGCAGTATGTGCATCTATCGGCTGATATGGATACGGCACGTCAAGTTGGACAAAGGCGAGATGATCAGCCTGTTATTCTACGCGTTAAGGCAGGGCAGGCCGCACGTGAGGGTGTTCTTTTTTACCATGGCAACGAGAGTATTTGGCTGGCTGATGTGATTCCATCGCGTTATATTGAGCAAGGTTAATCGATTAGTTAGGTTAAAGAATGTGTAAGTTTTGTTCGAAGAGCTCCATAATAATGTATACGAAAAGGGTTGTCCCCCGTCATCATGTGACGTATGGAACAACCCTTTTTCTATATCCTGTATGTTACCGTGAGGGCAACATGACGAATTTAATTACCCAAAATAGCTTTAAAACCTTCGCTTAACGGTTGAGCTGGACGCCCAAGCAATGTCTCCAATGTATCGCTCTCTACAGCCAGTGCGCCTTGGCGAATAGCGCTTTGCATTTCAACCAGCATGGATACAACAAAATCAGGCAAACCTGCACCTTTCATGATGTCCGCATAAGCCGCATCGTCGACATTTTGCACGTTGATCTCCTGCCCCAACACTTCACCAGCAATGGCGGCAAGCTCAGATTGTGTGCGCAGTTTACCAGACAATTCATAGACCTTATTCTCATGTCCTTCGCCTGCAAGTACAGTAGCAGCAGCTTCAGCATAATCATGTCGAGTAGCCCAGCCAACCTGGCTGTCATTCGTGGCATGTACCCAAGGAGCACCATGTGTTACGGCTTGTACACTGCCAGCTTCATTTTCAAGGTACCAATTGTTACGCAGGAACGTATAAGGGATGCCAGACTCACGAATCGCTTGTTCTGTCTTGCGGTGTACCTCAGCAAGAGAGAGCGTGTTGTGCTCGGCGTTGACTACACTTGTATAAGCGATATAACCGACACCTGCTTTTTTGGCAGCTTGGACAGCAGTCTGGTGCTGACGGATACGTGTCTCGTTATCACCGTCTGTGGAGATCAGTAGCAGGCGGTCTACACCGTCAAAGGCTTTCTCCAACGTTTCCGGTTGATCGAAATCCCCATGACGAACGTCTACTCCCTGCGAGCGCAATGCTTCTGCTTTTTCTGGTGAGCGAACACTAACAGCCAAGTCTGTTGCAGCGTTTGTCTTCAACAACGCGTCAACAACCAGTGAACCAAGTTGACCCGTAGCGCCTGTGACTAACAATTTCATTTTGTTTCCTCCTAAAATGTGGTTTGTAATATTTGCATCGTTAGCAGCTTCATTGTCGAACAATCGTGTATGTACAGCCCACCTATGGCGTATTAAGGCAAAACAACTTCCAAGCAGTGGCTGTGGATGTGTGAAACGAAAGTGTTTATCTATGTAACTATAATAGTTACATGAATAAGTGTTGTCAATTTTTATTATTTTTAAAGATGACTAAAGTAATCTGAATATATGGGTAAAAAGAATCAACCGATGGTTATTTAATTTTTTTGAGCATGAAATAAATGAGTGGTGGTTCTTTTGGAGTGTTAAAAAAGAAACATTTATTGGTTTATTATGTGTAAAAATGGTATTTAAGTCCCGATAATTTCAAGTTAAATAGAACTAGATGTGATAGATTCATTGCGTATAAGAGAAGAAAAATGGTAAAAACTTCGACAAAATAGAAAATTATGTACGAATTGACAAATGTAAAAGCGATTATATAATGTGGTTATCTACAAATTAATCCATTTAGTTACAAATGATTCCAAAATAACGAATTGGCAGGAGTGAAACAGCGATGTGGTTTTTGGTTCTATGGTTATTTGGGCTTATTTCAGGAACGATTCATCTTTGGATGCTCGGTTTTCCTGGCGAAATGAGTGAGATTAGCAGAGTGTTATTGCTTCATCAGTTTGTGGTTACATTTGGACTTGTAGGTGTTATTGGTTACGTGGTTAACATTGCTAGAGCAGAACAGACAGCCAAAATGCTAGGTTGGCCAGGAGGACCGTTTCAGGTCAAATATGGATTCTCCCAAGTCGGACTTGGCGTTATGGGCATTATGGCAATCTGGTTTCAAGGGAACTTTTGGGTTGGTGTATTGGTTACGATGTACATATATGGTTTGAGTGGTCTGTGGTCACATACTTATGTCATGATCAAAAATCGCAAGGCAGATGGGGACAGTATCGGCAATTTGATTATGGATGTCGTCTATCAAACGTTTATCACGGTTCTTTCCGTATGGGCTGGCGGCATCTGGGTAATGAGCTAAACAGGGACTGGATTTATGACAACACAGCTTGAATCTCAATTAATGAATGAGGTGTGGTCGTGATGGTACGTAAAACCGTGGAACTCTCCGAAACACAAAAGGGAATCTATTTCGATTGCCAAGTAAATGATCCATCTTCTTATAACATCTCGGCATCGATACAGTTCGAAAGGCTTCAACTTGAAGCCTTTCGACGTTCCATTGAATTGCTTATGCATGAACAAGTCGTGCTTCGCACGCATATCGAAATACAACAGGACAGACCGGTTCTAGCGATCCATGATGATATGGAGTACTCACTGATTTTGTGGGATCTGAGTCAGGCACATCAGGATGGCAGGGAACAACAACTGGAGGAATACATTCAAGAATGTATTCAGGCTCCCTTCATATTGGAGCAGGGCCCTCTATTTCGAATCATGCTTGTACATATGGACGAGAACAGACATGTTCTTACTTTATGTATCCACCATTTAATCTGTGACGGTATGTCACTGGAACTTTTAAAAAATAAGCTTCTTCATACGTACACCTGCATTCTGCAGGATCTCCCTTTGGAAGTAAAACAGGATCAAGGTTTTATCTCTTATATTGAAGCAGAAAACTTGAAGTTACAGGAGAACAAGTATAACCGAGAGCGTGAGTTCTGGTTATCCAAAATGAACGGCGCGGAGCCCCTGGCACTACAGCATGACTATCCTGCTGGCGGTTCGCAGACAGGTGCGGGGCATGAGCTGCGTTTTGATATTCCCGAACCGTTGATGGCGGATATTACACAGATGTCAAAGGACCACGAGGTTACTGTATTTATGTTTTTCATGGGTGCATTCAGCATTCTCTTGAATAAATATGCGGGTAAAGAGGATATCACTTTTGCTTCTCCGTTTTCCCATCGTCCGGGTTTCGAATTGGAAGAAACGATTGGCTGTTTTGTACATATGTTGCCCATGAGGTTCCAGATGGATCTCGAAACAAAATTTGGATCTCTGCTTGAGCAAGTTACTGCAGCCTGGATCGATACGTATAAACACATTGGCTATCCCAATAACCTGATCGTGAGAGACAGTATGTTACAGGTACAACCTGGTTCGCCTTCGGTATTTGATATTTCTTTTGTGTATGACTCATATGAGGAGGATCTACTGGGAAGCAAGCTTGTGGAACAGGATAAGGTCACATTTCCAGGCGATCTGATGGTTGTATTGAATAGCACACCTCAAGGTACACAACTGAAATTGCAATATAAACCGACTGTGTTTCGTGCAGACTCGATTGAACGAATGGGTCAGCGTTTCGTATATCTCATGCAACAACTGGTAACAGAACCAGAGAAGAGCATAGGTGAATACAGTCTGCTGATGCAGGATGAGCAGGATCAGTTGCTGCAGCATTTTAACCAAACTTCATATTTTCCCTACACTCCGCAGCATATCATCGATGTTTTTCATACAAAAGTAACAAAGCACCCAGAACGAGTCGCTCTACTCGAAGGAAAAGAAAAACAAACCTACGCACAAGTTAATGCAAAGGCCAATCAATTGGCAAAACAGATCATCGCACGGAAAAAGACCGAAAACGAGGCAGTCGGCGTACAAATGCTACGTTCTTCCGATCTGGTCATCGCCTTGCTGGCTGTTCTGAAGGCTGGATGTGCTTTTGTTCCCCTAGACCCTTCCTATCCGGTATCCAGAAAAGCCTACATTTTATCCGATGCGAATATATCCACCGTTATTGCCATCCGGCCAGAAGCAGAGGATGACTCGCTTCCGGCTCACTATATCTACACAGAAGATGGGATGGTATACACGGGAGACAGTTCCAATCTCGAAGAGCCTCTAGATCCTTACAGTCTC
Organism: Paenibacillus polysaccharolyticus; assembly: GCF_023714295.1. Classification (GTDB taxonomy): domain Bacteria; phylum Bacillota; class Bacilli; order Paenibacillales; family Paenibacillaceae; genus Paenibacillus; species Paenibacillus polysaccharolyticus_A. The sequence continues at coordinate 375,438 of NZ_JAMAUN010000004.1, read as the reverse complement.
GCCTACATTATGTACACGTCAGGATCAACGGGCAAACCTAAAGGGGTCATGATTGAAAACCATAGTGTGGTCAATACATTGCTTGATTTGGAACGTCGTTTTCCAGTACAAGCGAGTGATGTGTATATGTTAAAAACAGCGTATACCTTTGATGTATCCTGTACAGAATTGTTTGGTTGGTTTATGGGTGAGGGAGCATTAAGTATTCTGCCGCCAGGCGAGGAGAAGAACCCGGACCAGATATTGACTACAGTAGCTGAACATCAGGTGACTCATATCAACTTTGTGCCGACACTATTCCGTCTTTTTCTCGAGACGATGGAACTTCGTTCTGATCTCTCCGGACTGGACACGCTGAAATGGGTATTTGTGGGCGGAGAAGCCGTCACACCCGATATCATTAAAAAATTCAATAGACTGAATATCCGGGCAAGCCTGGATAATGTATACGGTCCTACGGAATGTACGATATGGATCTCGCATTATCCATTGAGTACCTATGAGGGGCATGGAAACATCCCCATTGGTTCCCCGCTGAACGAGTCCAGATGGTATGTCGTCGGAAGCCGGAATGAATTGCAGCCTTTGGGTATTCCGGGGGAACTATGTCTAAGCGGTGTAGGTCTTGCACGAGGATATTTGAACCTGGAAGAAATGACAAGGGAGAAATTTGTTCCTAACCCTTTCTTTGACGAAGGGAAGGACCCCGAGCATTACAGAATGATGTATCGCACTGGGGACATGGTTCGATCCCTGCCAAGCGGAACGATGGAGTACCTGGGACGCATTGATTTTCAAGTCAAAATTCAGGGTGCACGGTTAGAGACAGGTGAGATCGAAAATACCCTTTCTTCCTACCCTGGAGTCATTCAAACCGTTGTTGTGATGAAATCATCCGAGACAGGGGTTGGTTTACTGTATGCCTACTATCTGTCAGAACAGGAATTGCCCGTGGCTGATCTGAGAGAACACTTGTCCAAATCTCTGCTAGCCTATATGATTCCATCTGTTTTTGTACATAAATCGGAGTTCCCACTTAATAGTAGCGGAAAAATTGATCGCAATGCACTAATTGCAGATACCACTCATATTCACACTTCAAGCACGTCTTACGTTGCTCCAGCCACGGAATTAGAGCGGCAGATTGCAGCGGTATGGGCAGAAGTGCTCGGTGTCGAGAAAGTCGGGAGAGATGATCATTTCTTTGAACTTGGTGGCAATTCATTTTCCGTTATTCAGGCTCATAATCGTTTAAAGCATCGTACTGATGTGGATTTCCCAGTGCCCCGCTTTTTTGAGCGTCCTACACTGCGGCAGTTTGCAGCATTGGGACAGAAACAGGAGACAGCACGGATACCGATGTTGCGAGAAGAACGTTTTGTACGGAAAGCGGGTATTCTGCGTGATGATATTGCCATTGTAGGGATGTCCGTGAATGTACCCGGAGCAGAGGATATTCATGAATTCTGGCGTAATCTGATGGCACAAGAGGAGAGCATTCATTTTTACAGTGATGAGGAACTGAGGACACTCGGTGTAGACGAGGCATTGCTGCGTTCTCCTCGTTATGTCAAAGCCAAAGGGCGAGTCAACGGGATTGAGGAGTTTGATGCTGGCTTTTTCGACTATACACCTGGCGAAGTTAAAATGATGTCCCCTCAGTTCAGACTAATGTATCAGGGAATATGGGAAGCATTTGAGGATGCTGGGTGCAGACCTGATGAAGCAGGAAAAGTCGGCGTTTTCCTCGGTGGATCGGATGACTTTGAGTGGTATCGACAAGTGCTGTTCGGGGATGCGGGATACAGCAGCAAATATGAAGCATTTACACTCAGTACCAATCATTTTTTGGCTACTCGCATGGCCTACAAGTTGAACCTTAGAGGTCCTGCTTATACAGCTCTTACGGGATGTTCAACGTCTTTGGTCACTCCACATCTGGCATGCCAGTCTTTAATCGTTGGAGAATGTGATGTCGCTGTGGCTGGTGGAATTACAGTAGAGCTGCCGAATGAAGGTGGCTACGTGTACGAAGATGGCATGATGTTTGCCTCGGATGGCCATTGCCGTCCATTTGATGCAGCTGCAAGCGGCACGGTGTTCTCGAATGGGATGGGGATCGTGGTGTTGAAGCGGTTAAGTGATGCATTGCGAGATACAGATCATATTTACGGTGTCATTAAAGGTTCAGCCATTAATAATGACGGTCAGGAGAAGCTTAGCTTCCTTGCACCAAGTGTAAGCGGTCAGGCAGAGGTCATTCAGGATGCGTATCAGGCAGCCGGAGTTGATCCCGAAACGGTTAGTTACATTGAGGCGCATGGCACAGGCACACTTCTGGGTGATCCGATTGAAGTTGAATCGTTGACACGTGCTTTTGCCTCCGAGAAAAAGCAGTTCTGTTATCTTGGCTCAGTAAAAGGCAACGTGGGACATATGGATACAGCGGCTGGCGTTGTTGGTTTGATTAAGGTTGCACTTAGTCTTGATCAAGGATATATCCCGGGTACCGCCAATTATGAACAACCGAATCCGAAGATTGATTTTGCAAACACGCCCTTCAAGGTCAACTCGCAGGGGGGGGACTGGAAACCAGGTGAAGCTGGTGTTCTGCGTGCAGGGATTAATTCATTTGGTGTGGGAGGCACGAATGCTCACATGGTGTTGGAGGAGGCTCCAAAGATGGACAAGTGCAGTCCGGATGATGATGTCAATGTATTGCTTTTTTCAGCCAAAACAGAGTACTCGCTGAGCCGCACTGCTGAACAAATTATGGAGCATCTCGTGCAGCATCCAGAGCTATCCATTTCGGATGCAGCGTGGACATTGCAGACCGGTCGAACGGATTTTGCTTATCGTAAGGCACTGGTTCTGGATAAAAGCTGGAAAGATGATCCCGAGCAATTCATGCGTCAGCTGGAGAAGGCAAAAATGGTTCATTCGCCGCAAGATCGGCGCCCGGTTTATTTTATGTTCCCTGGGCAGGGCAGTCAGTATCAGGGCATGGGTGCAGCATTGTACAAATCGACAGAACAGTCAGGCATTGCACCACTGTTCAAGAAGCATGTACAGCAGATTGTGGATCTGCTTCCTGAAGAAGAGCGAGAAGAGATTCTGTCTGTTGTATACGGTAATCAGCATCCAGAGCGAATTAACCAGACGGAGTACAGCCAATTTGCGCTATTCATGACCAGTTATGCCATGGCTCAATCCTTGATTGATCTGGGCATCAGGCCAGATGGCATGATCGGACATAGCATCGGAGAACTGACAGCAGCTGTGGTTGCAGGTGTATTTGATCTTGCAGATGCTGTACAGATCGTAAGGCTACGGGGACGTTTGATGCAGCAACAACAGCCAGGTGTCATGCTCGTCATCATGGAGGATTCTCCGTTGGTAAAATCCCAATTGGAAGAAGGTACGTGGCTGGCTCTAGTCAACACAACAGGTTCCAGTGTCATTGGCGGGACGGCAGAGGCGATTGACCGAATGGAAGATAAGGCCGGAAGACTCGGCTGGAAATGCGTTCGTGTAAAAACCTCTCATGCCTTCCATACGCCAATGATGAAGGATGCAGCGATGGAGTTCAAACACAGTCTGTCGACTTATTCGCTACACAGCCCGCGGATTCCATTGCTTTCGAATACGAGCGGAACATGGGCTTTGCCGGATGAGATCGTAAGTCCAGACTACTGGGCAAGGCATATTTTAGAGCCGGTGTTGTTTGAAGCAAACTTGGCTGAAATGTTAAAGGAAGAACAAGCTGTATTCATTGAGGTTGGGGCAGGACGGACATTAAGCTCGTTTGTGAGACAGCACATTAAGTCCAAGGAAACACAAACCGTATTGAATATGTTGCGTCACGTTAGAGAAACAGAACCGGACGTGCTATATACAAACCGCAGAATCGCCGAGTTATGGTGCGAGGGCCTTCAGCCGGACTGGAAAGTACTCAAGGGACAGAACGTGCGCCGCAAATGCTCCTTGCCAACCTATCATTTTGATAAGCAGCATTATCCAATTGGCCAGTCGCTTATTGGTGGTTCGACGTTGGAAGGAACAAGCAGTAGTCGACATACACCTCAGTCGAGTGAACAATATAGCAACACGTCCCTTTCCGTTGCGGGAGGTTATGCAGGTAGTCTGGAGGCCATGAAACGGGTTGTTCTGGAGGCGTATGAAACGATTTTTGGCATAAATGACCTGGAAGAGCATGTTAATTTCTTCGCCGTTGGTGGAGACTCGCTCAAAGCAGTCAGTTTGTCCGCATCGATTCGGTCTTCCATCGGGATTCAGGCAGAGGTTGCGGATGTGTTTAACCATGCTACACCAGCCCAACTGGCGGAACATCTCTTTGCAATGGTTGAGCCGCAAGTACAGAAGCAGAACATGATTGAGGCTGCGCCGATAATGGATGCCTATCCAATCTCATCTGCGCAGATGCGTATGTTCACTCAATCCATGCTGGATCCAAATAGCACGGCGTATAATTTGCCGTCGGCTACCCTGATCGAAGGAGATTTGGATCATGCCAGAGTAGAGGCTGCACTGGAAAAGCTGGTGCAATGTCATGAAGCGCTTCGAACGACGTTTGCAATACGCGGAGATCAGGTGGTGCAGATGGTTCATGCATCCGTTCCTTTAGATTTCAGCTTTACCGAGCAGTATTTAGCCGATGAACAAGAGACTTCTGCTTTGATTCAGACGCTGATTCGTCCTTTTGAGCTTCATCAGGCTCCACTCATGCGAGTGAACCTGATTAGAACAGGAGCGCGCAAGCATCTGTTGTTCTTTGATATCCATCATATTATTGCGGACGGTACTTCCGTTGAGTTGATTACACGCGACTTCAATGCACTGTACTTTGGGGAGGAACGCACTGTCCGGTTACATTACAAAGATTATGCGGTCTGGCAACAGGAGCGTCTTACTTCTCAGGCATATCAGCCGCATCAAACATACTGGCTGGAACGGTTGAGTCCAACACCGCCTGTACTGCAGCTTCCACTTGATCATGATCGTCCATTACAGCGAGAGATGAAAGGTGAACGAGTTCATTTCACGTTGAGCCACTCGTTAACGGAGCGATTGCACAAGCTGGCTTCATCCACGGAAGTTTCCATGTATATGGTGATGTTGAGTGTATGGAATCTTCTGTTAGCGAGTCGAACAGGTCAGCAGGACATCGTAGTCGGGACCCCCGTAGCGGGTAGGTTACAGGAAGAATGGAAAGAAACAGTCGGAATGTTTGTGAATATGATTGCCATGCGGAATTATCCAGCATCAGATCGGACCTATACCGCTTTTTTACAAGAGCTGAAACAGCATACACTCGATGCTTTTGCACATCAGGAGTATCCATTTAATGAGCTTGTAACGCAGCTTGGACTTAAGCGGGAACTGAACCGTAATGCCATCTTTGATGTGTGTTTTGATTATCAGAACATGGAACTGCATGATCTTGAACTTCATGGACTTCAATTCAGTTCTATTCCTGTGGAGACCGGAGTCTCAACTTATGACCTGTTGTTAACATGTCAGGAGAACAGGGAGCAGCAAGTCATTGAAGGGTATATTGAATATGCGTTAGACCTGTTCCGGGATGAAACGGTTGAGCGTATGATTCAGGAATTCATTGAACTATGTGAGCAGGTTGTGCAACAACCGGATGCACCTCTAGGTAAGCTGTATGAACGAGTCCAGCGTGCTTCGGGAGCTGAGGTTCATCGGTTGGCGGGACCCATTTTACATTATGATCATACCCTGAGCTTGCATCGTTTGTTTGAACTACAGGCAGAGCGTACACCAGACCAGACTGCACTTATTGTTTCTTCGGGCAAGGTACTTACCTACCTTGAGCTTAATGAGCGAGCGAATGCGTTGGCTTGGAAGCTAATTGATCGAGGGGTACGTAGAGATGAACCTGTAGGCATATTAACTGGCCGGGATGAAACTCTCATTATTATGTTGATCGCAGTACTCAAAGCGGGTGCAGCTTACCTGCCTATAGATCCAGCATTTCCACCACAGCGTATTCTGGACATGATGCAAGATAGCAAGATGAAGTTGCTACTGTGCACTGCTAATGAGGCCAATGTCGTGGCTTTTGAAGGCGAACGCATCGTTTATGAGCCTGATTTTGCTGACGAACGTTCAACTATTAATCCGAATGTGGACGTTCTATCTTCTGACTTGTCTTGTGTCATCTTCACCTCTGGATCCACCGGAAGGCCTAAAGGGGTGATGATTGCTCACGAAGCGATGGTCAATTTTGTGGAAGACATCAGGCAACGAAACATTTTTGAATATGAAACAGATCGAATGATTAGTGTAACAACGGTATCTTTTGATATTTTCGGATTTGAAGTGTGGGCACCTTTGTGTACAGGGCATTCTCTATATTTGGCAGACGAGCAGGAACAGCTTGATCCCGTTCTTGCCGCGCGCCAGATAAGGCAGCATGGCGTAACGCATATTCTCAGCACGGTATCCCGGATTAAAGCGTTTGTTGAAAATTCGGAATTTGCGAAGGTACTTTCTCATCTTCGGTGTGTTCTTACCGGAGGAGAAAGTGTTCCGGCAGGACTTCTGATGGATATTAAAAAATATTCGTCTGCCCGTGTCTTTAATATGTATGGCCCTACCGAAACGACGATTTGGTCAACGACCAAAGAGTTGCAACAATCTGGACTCATCACGATTGGCAAACCTATTGCTAATACGGAGCTTTATATCGTGGATGAAGAGGGTGAATTATTGCCTCCCGGAAATTATGGGGAACTCTGCATTGCAGGCCGCGGGGTGTCCAGAGGTTACCTGAATAATCTGACCGAAACGACTGCCAAGTTCATTGACAATGCAAAGGTTCTGGGTGGACGTATGTACCGGACAGGTGACTTGGCTCGTGTGTTGCAGGACGGGGAGGTCGAACTAGCGGGACGTTTGGATCAGCAAGTGAAGATCAGAGGATACAGGATCGAATTAAACGAGATCGAGCAAATGGCTATGAGCTATGAACGTTTGAGAGAAGCCGTCGTGAAGGTCGAAGGAAACCAGCCTGAGCAGTTGCAACTGGTGCTCTACTACAGCTTGAAGCCGGACATAAGTGTATCGAATATGGAAGAGCAGGATACTTTGCTCAGGTCTTGGCTGAAACAGAGGTTGCCACAGTATATGATGCCTTCACGCATCATTCGTCTAGACAAGCTGCCAGTTCTGCCGAATGGCAAATTGAATCGGAATGCCCTTCAATGGACTGACTTTGGAGCGATTGAGGCGATCGAAGCTAATGAGAAGCCAGCTCCATCTTTAATGGCTGGTTCTTCTTCTCCAGTGGGAAGAGAACAGGCTCGCAAAGAGCTGGAACAGATGCTGGTTGAAACATGGAAAGAGATGTTGAACCGGGATCATGTCGGAGTACAAGAGCACTTTTTTGATATTGGGGGTAACTCGCTAGGTCTGATCTTGATTAATAACCGGTTAAATGCTTATCTTGGGAAAAATATTCCGCTTGTGCAGTTGTTTGAACACTCTTCCATTACTTCGCTCGTTGATCATCTGATGTCTGAACAGATGTTAACTTCGGTGGATGTCCCTGTTCAGAATAAACATGAGCAAGAACATGTATCCGGGGAATCCATCGCGAGCACGAGCATTGCGGTCAAACCTGATCCTTCAATGATGCAAGAAAGAGTGATAAACATCAAAACAGATGCCGACGTGAACAGCAGGAACAGAAGCACTTCCCCATCGGATATCGCTGTTATAGGTATGGCCGGTCGTTTTCCAGGATCAAAAAATATCGAGGAGTTCTGGGATAATCTGATGGCAGGTAAGGACGGCATTACCCGACTGACTGAAGAAGAATTGGCAGCAGCAGGGGTGCGGCCTGAAGAGTATAAACATCCTGAATATGTTCGAGCCAAAGGCGTTTTGCAAGATACCGAGTATTTTGATTCCGGATTTTTCGAATACCCGTATCAGGAGTCCGATATGATGGACCCGCAGATTAGACTGCTTCATCAGTGTTCCTGGGAAGCGCTTGAACATGCGGGCTGTGATCCATACCGGTACTCCGGTTCCATCGGTTTATTTGCCGGAAGCGGATTGAGTTTACCATGGATGGTTCAATTCCTGGGTCGTTCAGGTGATCTGCTGCAAGCTTTTGAAGCGATGACGCTGAATGAGAAGGATTATATTACGACACGTATATCTCACAAGCTGAATCTAAGAGGGCCAAGTATGGCTGTGCAGACGGCATGCTCGACCTCGCTCGTCGCGATTCATCAGGCAGCAGAATCACTGATTCGGGGAGAATGTGACGTGGCTCTCGCAGGGGGAGTGTCTATCTCTTATCCGCTCAAAGAAGGGTATCACTGGCATGAAGGCATGATCTATTCCAAGGACGGGCATTGCAGAGCGTTCGACGAACAGGCCTCAGGTACGGTTTCGGGGAATGGGTGCGGCATGGTTGTGCTGAAGCCGCTTCATGATGCTTTGCGCGATGGGGATCAGGTCTTTGCGGTGATCAAAGGATCAGCGATTAACAATGATGGATTGGATAAAATCGGATATACTGCGCCAAGTGTTACCGGACAGGTGAAGGTCATTCAAACCGCACTTGACCGCTCGGGGGTGTCTCCACAGGAAATCAATTATGTGGAGGCACATGGGACAGGCACCAAGCTCGGTGATCCCATCGAGATCGAAGCACTTAGACAGTCCTGGGGAACGGATAAACGTAATTATTGCGCCCTCGGTTCGGTCAAAGCAAACATCGGTCATCTGGACGCTGCAGCTGGTGTTGCCGGATTTATCAAAACCGTTCTAACGCTGCATCACCGAACAGTTCCGCCGCAGATTTATATGGAAAGAAGCAATCCTATGCTGGAACTGGAACGCAGTCCTTTCTACATTAATCAGGAGCCGCAACACTTCAAAGATCAGCAGCAGGTTCTGCGCGCAGCGGTAAGTTCCTTCGGGATTGGCGGCACGAATGCTCACGTGATTTTGGAGCAACCGCCCGTACGAGAGAGTCAAAGTGTGTATCAGCCTGTACACTTACTCCCGTTCTCGGCCAAGAGCGAATCCGCTCTGGATCGAACGTATCATTCGGTTTTACAAGCACTCGAAAAAATGCCGGAACAGATGCCGAGCGCTGCTTGGACATTGCAAGAGGGAAGAAGCCGATTTAATCACCGTAAAGCTCTTGTCGTTGTGGATGGCTACGTCCCTTCGCAAGATCAGGTGGAGGAACATGAAGCACAAGCGAGTGTGAACCAGGGGGATAAGCCTAAAATAATGTTCTACATCCGTGGGGATGTTTTATGGGAACCACACGTGATTCGGGAACTTTATGCTTCCAGGTATCGTAGTCTAGTGTCTGAACGATTCAAGCAGCACTTTGAAGAAGTACTGAGCTTTTTTGAATCCAAGGAACAGTATGCACTTCGTCAAAGTATAGGCAGGCCGATTCGGGATTCAGACCTGAAATTTATGTATTGCTTTGTGGTGCAGTACGCTCTGTTTGCAACGTTGATTGAGTCAGGGGTTAAACCGGATGGAATGTGTGGAGAAGGTGTCGGTGAACTGGTCGGACAGGTCATTAGCAATACGCTTGAGTTGGCTCATGCAGTGCGTCTCTTATATAGCCGTCAAGATTGGCAGACACAAGAAGGTGCCTTGTCTGAGGCAATGAGTACGATCGGCACATCGAGGAATCTTGTGCAATCTGCGGAAAAGATACTTTGGGTATCAGCCTGTCCGCTACAGAACGGAGAGCTTGTAGACAACGATATATTGAAGGATGCGCAGGTTATCTATCTTACTGGAGATCGTTCCAGCTCGCTTGAAGCCGATATCTATTTCATGAAAACACTGGGATATTGCTGGTGCAGAGGCATCGAACTGAATTGGGCACATATTAACGGACAGAGCTCTGGGCAAAAGATATCTCTCCCGACTTATTCGTTCGATCCAATCGTTCATAAGCATGATGTTCCGCTGTACCTGCTTACGGGTGTACCTCAAACTGCGGCTTCTCAGACTTCATTACCAGAACAGGCGAACACAGGCAAGAGTAGAGTCCGTTTGAATGTAGATGATGTATACGACACCACTGCTCAGTTCTGGCAAGAGTTGCTTGGTTGTGAATCAGTGAACTCCGAGGATGATTTCTTTCAGCTTGGTGGACATTCTCTCAAAGCTATCACTCTGGCATCCCGAGTCAAGGAAACATTCGGAGTTGCTATGGGACTAGAGGATGTGTTCGATCATTCTGTCCTTGCCCGTATGGTGGCATGGATTGATCAGCAACAAGACAATGGGTTGGATTATTCGGGATCAGGAGACAGCATTTTCCCAGCAGCATACAAAGACCGATACAAGACGACTTCTGCGCAACGAAGAATGTTCGTGGTACATGAATGGATGCAAGGCGAGAGCACAGCCTACAATCTTGCAAGTTCGTACCGGTTGAAGGGAGCGCTCGATACGGCACAATTTACAGCGGTGATGGATGCTCTCGTACAGCGGCATGAGGCGTTTCGTACGCGCTTTGAAATGCTTAAAGGTGAACTATACCAGGTCATTGAGGATCAGGTTTCAAGTGTAGTGGAGTTGCTGGAACTTGAAAAAGAAGAGCCGGAGCAGCAATTGATGCAATGGCTGCAACCATTTGATCTGACCCAGGCACCACTGGTTCGTGTAAAACTTGCCCGCCTGTCCGATGACGAACATATTCTGTTCATAGATATGCATCATATTATCTCTGATCAGAGTTCCATCGCGATTCTTATGCAAGAATTTGCCCGGTTATATAGTGGGGAATCTTTAGAACCATTATCGATTCAGTACAAGGACTATGCTGAATGGATTGATCAATCTACATCAGACGGGCATGCTGCCGAAGATGAGGCGTTTTGGCTTGAAGAATTCAAGGATGTGCCTGCGTCTGTCGAATTGCTTACAGATTACCCGAGACGTGGAGAACTTTCTAACCAGGGTGGCCGAATTAGCAGTGAGTTTGGAGAACAGTTAAGTGAACAGATTAATGATTTTTGTGCAAAACAGGGATTGACTCCCTACATGTTGTTCATGGCGGCTTTAAATGTGTTGATCTCCAAATACACGGGACAGCATGATCTGGTCGTGGGCACAGCTGTAGCCGGAAGAGAGAAGCCAGAACTGAATAACGTCATGGGAATGTTTGTAAACATGCTCGCCATTCGTACTATGTTAGACAAGGATCAGCCTGTTGAGCTTTATCTGAACGAGGTTCGTAGCAAGCTGTTATCGTGTTATGAACATCAGCACTATCCATATGAAGCGTTGGTTGAGAAGCTTGATCTGATGGGTGATGGGAGCCGTAATCCGCTTTTCGATATTGTCCTTAATTACATTAATATGGGTACGAATGAGCTTGAAGCAGGGACATTACAAGTTGAACCCTGGATGGATGGCAAGCTCGATGCCAAGTTTGATCAGACCTGGACGATCGTTGAACACCACCAACTGTATACGCTTGAACTGGATTATCGTTCTGAATTATTTCATGCACAATCCATGGAAATGATGATGGGCAAGTTCCGGTATATCTTAACTCAGATGGTCACAGGAGAGGTTGAGCGGGTTCGTCAGATCAAGCTAACTGTGCCTGAAGAGGATGAATGGCTGTTGTTCGGTGTCAACGACAACCACATGGACTATCCGCGGGAAGCAACAATTCCCGAACTATTTGAGGAACAAGTTCAATTACATCCACAGAAGACAGCCTTGGTGTGGGGGAACGAGGAATGGAGTTATGCTGATGTGTATGCACAAGTTCAGAAGCTTGCATCCAGTATGCTCGAACAAGACGTGGAATCAGGCTCAAGTATTGCTTTGATCTTGGACCGCGGACCGATCCAGATGATCAGTATCCTTGCTACACTAACAATAGGTTGTAAATATGTACCAATTGATCCGGCTTCACCGCCAGCTCGTATTGAGTTTATCTTACAAGATTGTAATGCTTCAATACTCTTGACCGAAGAATCGTATGTCTCTGCATGGAAATCAGCGGTTCCACGTATCATGATTCCGTCTGTAGAACTGGGTTCGTTTGTTTCAGGAGGGTCTGTAGAGCCTATAGTCCAGCAGATAAAGACTGTTGCAGTCGATCCGGCATATATCATCTATACGTCAGGCTCGACCGGAACGCCAAAAGGCACGGTCATGAGTCACCGCAATGTCATTAAAGTGATGAAGCAAAGCAATTTTGTGACAGTAGTGCCTGAGGATCGGGTATTACAAGTTTCCAATTATGCGTTTGACGGTTCGATCTTTGATATTTTTGCTTCCTTAATTAATGGGGCTACCCTGGTACTTATTCCAAAAGAGACCATTCTCGATATGGCACGTCTGGCGGCAGTGATTCGTCAGCAGCAAATATCAGTATTTTTCATTACAACCTCGTTGTTTAATATGCTGGTGGATTGGGATGCAGCATGCCTGAAGCATGTTCGCAGAGTGATGTTTGGGGGCGAAGCGGCATCCGTGAGCCACGCAAATAAAGCAATGGCATGTGTCGGACCAGGCGTACTGTTAAATGGATACGGACCAACAGAAGCGACTTTCTTTGCCTCCTATTATTTACTGGAGCAAACAGAGCCGTATACCGACTCTCTGCCTATAGGTTATCCATTGTCCAATACAGCTCTATATGTTCTGGACGAGGATATGAATCCTGTTCCTGCCAATGTGCCAGGCGAGTTATATATTAGCGGGGATGCGGTAGGTATTGGATATTTGAACCGGGAAGAGCTGACCTTAAAACATTTTATAGCTGATCCTTTCCGCAAAGGCGAACGGATGTACCGGACAGGAGATATCGTCAAGCGTCTACATGATGGCCGTTTGATCTTTATTGAACGATCTGATTTTCAAGTGAAAATCAGGGGGTTCCGAATTGAGTTATCGGAGATCCACAATTGCCTGGAGCAGCTTCCGGGAATCAGGGATGCTTTTGTGATGACAGCGACAGATGCATCTGGAAGTTTATATGTCACTGCCTTTTATACGTGTGAATCCAGCGTTGCACGAACGGTTGACGATGTTCGAGCAGAGTTGCACAAGCGACTGCCTGAATACATGGTACCTGCACAGATCTGGCGAATGGATCATCTGCCTATTAATGCTAACGGCAAGGTGGATCGGAAGGCTTTAGCTGATCTGGTAGAAGCGCAGTTCGTTCCTACAGCGACAGATTCTGTCCTGACGGAGATAGAGCAAAAAATCCTTGCAGCCATGAGAAAGGTGCTGAGTAATCCGAACTTTGGCGTAACCGATCATTTCTTCCAAAATGGTGGACATTCGCTTAAAGGTATCGCACTCACGCAAATTTTGTCAAAAGAAGGAATTGCCATCAGTGTGAGCGAATTATTCCAATATCCTACAGTTAGAGCGTTAGCGAATTCGCTGGAAATGCTGAATTCTCCATCCAGTTTATTCGAAGAAAGCCTGCAGATTCAGTCCCCTATCGCAGTTCCCCAAGACATATCACTTCATGAGAAACAATTAGACAGCCTGGTATCACATGTCTTGAATAATTGTAATCAGGTTTCAAGTTTCATGGCGGGAACACCTGTTATCGGTCGCTTCCCACTATCTCCAATTCAAAGAGCACATGCTTCTACAACTGCACGAGCAAGCGGTTTTACAACCATATTGGAGGGTAATTTAAATGAATTTACTATGAAAAGACTGATTCTCGGGGTGATTGCCCGTCATCAGTTGCTACACAGCATTATATATGAGGAAGACACGTTACAGTGGCATCAGTGTGATTTGTCCGAAGCAGCAGATATGTTGCAACAACTCATTCCATATCTTGATGTTCGTCACTACGCCCTTGCTACGCTGGAAAAAATGGAGCACAAACTAATTCAGTCGCTATTACACAAGTCGCATACACTCGATGGATTGCCATGGCGTCTGTGTATTCTGCGAACAGGAGCTAGTAAGCACAAACTGATTTGGAGTTTCGATCACCTTGCCTTTGATGGCATGAGCGCCGAGATCATTAAGCAGCAACTTGAGTCGGCAATTGCCCGTAATCAGCAATCTGGAATGATCGCTGCAGAAGGTTCATTGGAGATACGCAAATATGAGGATTATGTAAACATGCTGTCTCGAGGGCCTGTTAACATCACTGAGCATGAACTCGAGGAGCGGTATTCCATTCAGGCTTGGCAACATTGCAATAGTAGCGTTATGAATCAACTGTTAATCACCACAGGCGAGTCAGCGCCTTCAGCGATGACGGTTGAAATACCGCGTACAGATATTACAGACCAAGATCTTAATGAGTCCTGGTGGAACTATTTTAAATCCTTTGCTGGCATTATCGCTTCTTATCTGAATGCGAAAGAGTTGCCTGTTGCGCTTGTGCATTATGGCCGAGAGTATGGACAAGAAACGTATTATGATCACGTAGGTGAATTCCTCGATCTGATTCCGATTCTTGTGCATGCTGATTTTGCTCAGGAAGATTTGGTGGAACGCTTGGACTTCACGAAACGACACAGCATTAACTTTATGGCGCTGACAGATGAATCGGTCATGACGTCTCCATATTCCAAAATTCAAAGACAATTGGCTACAGCCTACAGACAGCCGGGTCAGGAGCCAAGGAAACTTATTTTGTTCAACTTCCAGGGCTTTATCTCCAGCGAGGAGACCATCCCAGAGTTCGAACAGATCGATGACTCCGGGTCTAATCCGAGCCTCGCATACATGGAATGGGTCATTCGATACGATGAAAATTCTGTGTACGTGCACCTGGGGTGTCATACAGGTCTGGATACGGAGCTCTTGAAACAGCAGATTGAGGAGCAACTCGGCAGTTACGAGAATGTAAAAGTGAAAGTTCATAATGAGGCAGCGGAGGTGCAACATGTCCAGTAAATCCATACAACGAGGGCCGGAGTTGATTGTGCCGGAGCATTATGCAACAGTTGCTGAACTTCTTATGTATATCGCTGACAAACATCCGGATAAGGGAATCACTTATATCAGTTCATCCGGCGAAGAACAGTTTGAATCGTATCCTGAGCTGCTGAAGCAAGGACGTCTGTATCTTCAAGGCTTGCTTGAGAACGGGTTAACTAAGGGACAAGTCGTTATATTGGAGATTGATCATTCACAGCAGTTTTATCGTACATTTTGGGCTTGTATTCTGGGCGGCATTATTGTCGCCCCGGTCAGTCCTCCTGCCTCCTGGGAGCCGGGTTCAGCTGGTCTGGAGAAATTCACGAAAATATGGGGAATCCTCGGGAAACCTGTGGTAGTCGTAGAAGAAGCATTTTTGCCAAAATACGAACAGCTTGCTGAGAGTCCAATTTTTGAGGGATTGAACTGCATTAGCGTTAGCAAGCTTCAGGCAAGTCATACACTTGCTGAAATAAGTCTGACTGCTCCTGAAGAGGTTGTATTTCTTCAGTTTTCATCGGGAAGCACAGGTATCCCTAAGGGGGTACAGTTAACAAACCACAATATTATAGCGAACAGTATTGCATGCAAAACGTTTCTTGGTGCTGAAGAAGGAGATAACGTGTTTACCTGGTTGCCTCATACGCATGATATGGGAATGTTCGGACAACACCTAACAACTGTACTTAGCGCTGCTAATTTAATGGTTATGTCTCCGTATACCTTTGTACGATCACCTTACTTATTCCTGCGCAAAATTGCGGAACATCAAGGAAAGTGGTTTTGCTGTACAAACTTTGGCTTTGAATGGATGGTTCAAAAGATCCCGGATTCCAAATTGGCTTCACTTGATTTGTCTTCGTTACGCATGGCCTTAAACGGTGCTGAGCCCATATCGACCAAAGTCATTGAACGATTTGCTCAAAAATTCAGTTCATGTGGCTACCGTGCGGATATGATGTTTCCTGCTTACGGCATGGCCGAGGCAACTGTGGGTGTGTGTACCTGGAGGTTGAAAGAGGAACCGCGCATCGAACAAATGTCACGTAAAGCACTTGTGCAACAAGGAAAAGCGATTCCGGTAGATGCTGCTGTTCATGACCCTGCAGATTTGATTGAGTTTGTGCATGAAGGTTATCCCATGACGGGAATCCAGATTCGAATTGCCAATGAGCAAGGCGAAGTTGTCGATGAGCGCACGGTGGGTGAGATCCAGATTCGCGGGGAATCGGTAACTACCGGCTATTACAATCTGCCAGAAGTCAATCGGGAGCTGTTCGTGGACGGATGGCTGAAGACGGGGGATCTTGGTTTTATGGCGGAAGGCTCCCTAGTTGTAAGTGGACGAATCAAGGATATCGTTTTTATTCGTGGACAAAATCATTACGCACATGATTTGGAAGAGATTTTATATCAAAATGGCAGTATTCCAAGAGGCAATCTGACGGTCGTGGGACATTTCAATAACATTACCCAAACGGAAGAACTGCTTGTATTTGTAAAATTCAAATCGAGTACACCGCAGTTCCTGGAAATAAGGCAGGACTTAATAGATCGGATGAGAGCTGGTCTAGGAATCGAGATTACCCATGTTCTTCCAATTAAGGTTATTCCGAAAACGACTAGCGGCAAAGTTCAGCGTTTTATGCTGAGAAACGAGTATGAGGGCGGTGCATTTAACAAGGATATCGAGGCCATTGACGCCATGCTTCTTCAAAATCAATCACAATTCATTACGGAGATCGTTCATCCGTTATCTTTGGAGCAAACTGTGCGTGGGGCTTGGGCTGAAGTTCTACAGTTGCCTGTGGAGAAAGTAGCGGTGGATATTCCGTTTCTGGCACTAGGTGGAAACTCCATTCTTGCCTATCAATTACTCGATAAGTTGTCTGCACACATGGGACGTGAACTGGGACAGGAAGTACTCGTCTTTGGCAGAACGGTACAAGAAATGGTCGAATATCTTCAAGAACTTCCCGAAGAGAATAGGTCACTCGAAAAGGAAATACGCCAAGATCATCAGTTGAATGTACATCGAGCGATCGCAATAACAGGGTTGTCCCTTCGCCTGCCTGATGCAGATACACAAGAGGAATTCTGGAGCAATCTCGTTCAAGGATTGGACAGTGTTGATCGGGTGAGTCTGGAAAGGGCTGCTCGCTCCAAGCGTCCGGAATGGAATGATTGGATTGGCGAACTAAAGCACCCGGACACCTTTGACCATGAATTTTTCGAGATTCCATCGGAACAAGCTGCATTTATGGATCCTCAGCACCGTAAATTGCTGGAGGTTGCTTATGAGGCACTTGAGGATGCAGGCATGATTGTGGATCAAGAGGAGAAACGAGATGTCGGTGTATATGTTGGAATTAATCCCAGCTCCTACTTTGATCTCGTTGTGGACTACATGAATCGTAGCAAAGGATTTGAGGTTCACTCCCATGCGATGGTTGGCAATATGTCCAATATTGCAGCGGCATCCATCTCACACTTATACAATTTCACGGGCCCGGCGCTAGCCATCGATACAGCTTGTTCTTCCTTTCTCGTAGCCTTGACGCAAGCGGTGGCGACGATTCAGGACAAACGTATCTCTGGCGCTGTTGTAGGCGGAGCAAGCATTTTGGCAACACCTCATGTGCACCAGTTATCGCGTAATGCGGGAATATGCTCTTCTACGCAACATACCAAGGTGTTTGATCAGGGAGCTGATGGTTCGGTTATTGGTGAGGGTGCAGTAGTTGTATACCTGGAGCCGCTAACAGAGGCAGTTCGCACGAATAAACATATCTATGGCGTGATCCGTGGCACAGCGGTAAATAACGATGGGTACTCGTTGGGCATTATGGCACCTAATCCTCAGGGACAGTATGAAGTGCTGCGTGCTGCCTATGACGATGCCAACCTGAATCCAAAAGAAATCTCGTATATCGAGGCACATGGATCAGGAACAAGAATTGGCGATCCCATTGAGGTGAATGCGTTACTCCGTTTGTTTCAAGAGAAAGGATACGGTGAAGGAACCTCTATCGGCCTAGGCTCAGTCAAAACCAATATTGGACATTTATTCGCAGCTTCCAGTGGAGCCAGTCTGGCCAAAGTTTTGCTTAGTATGCAGCACAAGGAACTTGCTCCAAGTCTGCATATGAATAACCCTAATCCAGCTCTTCGACTGGAACAGTCTCCTTTTTATATCGTTAATGAGCATAAAGATTGGACGGTACCCCAAGGAAAAACGCGTAAAGCCGGTATTAGTTCATTTGGTCTTGGGGGCACGAATGCTCATATTGTGCTGGAAGAGTGGAATGCACCCGCAGGTTGGGGACAGGACAAGGAACGGGATCAATTGTTAACCTTCTCAGCCAAGTCAGAGCAGGCGTTACAGAAGCTGATTCATAACACCAAACATTATATGGAAGAACATCCGGATCTCCGACTAACGGACGTATGCTTCACACGGAACAGGTATCGAAAGCATTACCGTTATCGTGCCGCTGTCGCAGTAAAAGAGACCGGGGAGTGGAGTCAGGAAAGCTTGCAATTTGGCTTCAAAACAAGAAGCAGATCCGCCCGCGTCAACATCGTTGTTGGAGGAAATAAGTTGGATTTGGCTGATCAGGAGTATTGGGTCAACCTGCTTGAATCCCTCATGAGAGTCGTACCTTCCATCCAGGAGGTTCGTGGCATCGATGGTGGAGAACAAATACTGTCCCAGCTCAAGTTGAAGTATATGGCAGATTCCGTTACATCTACGGATAAGCTGACAACGATGCTAAGAAATAAAATAACATCCGGAAGTATTCAGGACACAAGCTGCCCCATGGTGGGTGCAGATATTGTTGTGATGCTGGCTACGGGTGAAGGGGTCAGACCTGAGGGAAGCACAGGCAAAGAGAAGTATATCCAGTTATCTGCGGCGACAACGCTTACTATGGAAAAACAATTAGCATTGTTGCTGGGACAGCTCTACGTGCGAGGTACTTCACTGGATTGGGGACAGTTGCATCCCGATGGAACGGGTCAGATCGTGCATTTACCAACTCATCCATTTGAGCCACATGCTCATTGGGTAGAGGTGAATCAAGGGACGGAGGTCTTGATATGACAAGAGAAGAGATTGAAGGCTTTATTAAAGGCGAAATCGCTGCCGCACTGAAACAGGAGCCTGATGAGATTGATGAAGAGACGAATTTCCTGAAAATAGGTTTGTCTTCGGTTCAGGCACTCAAGATCATTAATCGTACACGTAAACAACTACAGGTGGATATTAGTCCTGTTGCGTTGTTTGAATACAAGACGATTGCAGAATTCGCATCATATCTTCATGAATCGCTTCTTCAAGGGGAGGCAGTCGAATGATTGAACTGGATTCGAAACAGGAGCAAGAGATTCTCCATGAAGCCGAGTTATTTGCTACCCGTGAGATTCGTCCTTATGCCCGGCAAATTCAGGAGCAGCAGTCTATCCCCCGCTCGTTAATTCGTGCTATGGCCGAAAGAGGGTATTTAGCTGCATCTATTCCACATGAGTATGGGGGAATGGGTCTTGGTCCCAAAGCATACGGACTGTTAACGGAAGTATTTGGTAAAGCACTTCCGGCGGTTCGAAGCTTATTGACGGTACATACTTCACTGGTGAGCGAAACCTTGGTACGTTTCGGATCGCCAGATCAAAAGTCGTCCTGGCTGCCCAAGTTGGTCCGTGGAGAATGGATCGGAGCGTTTGGATTGACAGAGCCCGAGATCGGGTCGGATGCCAAAAACGTAAAGACAACTTGGCGGGAAGAAGCGGACTGTTATGTACTTAATGGAAAGAAAAAGTGGATTACCTTTGGAGACGTAGCGGATGTGTTCATTATTGTTGCCTCCCAAGAAGGGAGGAGTACAGCATTCTGGGTTGAACGTCAGTTTGACGGTGTGCAGACGCAAGCCATCGAGGGTGTAATGGTTGGTGGCGAGACAGGAATCGCTGAAATTGATCTTCATGAAGTTCGTGTGCCCAAAAGCCATCTGATTGGGCGTATGCATGAAGGCTTTGAGTACATCGTAAGCGGTGCGCTTGATCAGGGCAGATATAGCATCGCTTGGGCAGGACTCGCTATAGCGCAGGAGGCTTTGGACTCCATGGTGACCTATTCACGCAAGCGAAAGCAATTTGACCAGAAACTCAGTCATTTCCAGCTCATCCGCGGCATGATTGGTGATGCAGTAACGAAAGTCCATGCAGCAAGAGCGCTATGTTTGCGGGCAGCCGAGCTTAGAGAAGCCAAGGACCCGCAGGCTGTCATGGAAACAACGATTGCTAAATATTTCACATCCAAAATTGCAGTAGAAGTGGCAAATGATGCGCTCCAGGTTCATGGAGCCAATGGAATTAGCAGTGAGTATCCGGTATCCAGACTGTACAAGGAGGCTAAAATCCTGGAGATTATTGAAGGCTCCTCCCAGATGCAGCAGGAGATGATCTCACACTATGGGCTGAAAACCTATTACAAGCGTGGCGGTGGGCTATGACGATCTGCGCATTATTTCCAGGGCAAGGTAGCCAATATATCGGGATGTGCAGTGATCTCTTAGAGAGAGAAACGGAAGTCCGGTTGATTTTTGCCGAAGCGAGTGAGGTTATCGGGTTTGATCTCAGAGATTTGATTCTGGCCGGCTCACTGGAGCAACTGACACAATCCGAATATGCTCAGCCCGCTGTACTTACAGCAAGTTATGCGTTGTTTGATTCCTTCGTTCGCCGGACTGGAATTAATCCAGATTATGCGATTGGTCACAGCCTAGGTGAGATCTCTGCTTTGGTGGCTGCTGGTGCATTAAAGTTTGCAGATGCAGTCCGCTTTTCGGCTTCACGGGGGGCATTGATGCATCGTGCAATACAGGAACAGAAGGGCAGAGCAGGGATTGTCGTTGATATGAGTCAAGCAGAACTCGAAAACATCGTTGCCAATATTCGAGAGGTTCATTACGTGACTATCTCTGGGTATAACTCACCTAACCAATTCGTTGTTGCAGGTGAGGTGGGAGGTTTGCGTTTGCTGGATGATCTCGTGGATCAAGCTGGAGGGGAATTCATTCCCTTCCGCATGATGCCTATGAAAGCAGATGCGCCATATCATAGCGAACTGATGCAATTTATCCAGCCTGAGATGGAAGCGATGGTATCTAAGCTTTCCTTTACCGAGCCTGCATTTGCGATATGTTCCACAGTGAATGGAGAGTTCATACAAGCAGCAGAGGATATCCCAAGGTTACTGACAGCTCAGCTGTTGCAGCCGATTCACTGGATTCAGGCTTTAGCGCAAATTCGGCGGGTGGGTGCGAGCATTTGGATGGATGTCGGCCCAGGCCAGAGTGTGAGAAATATGATTGCCGAGTACGACACTTCAATCACTACCTATTCGCTGGATGATTCGCAGGATCAGTCGAAGCTCCTGGCAATGTATGCGGCAGGGATTCAAACATACCGGGGAGGCGAAGCGCGATGATTACTACAAATATGATGGCGTATAACCAGCGAGTGAAACAACACCTTCCTGGCGGTGTGCACTATAATTTCCATCTTCCCTGGGAGGAGACACCGCTACACTTTGCCCATGCATCCCGAAGCAGGGTAACCGATATGAACGGCCGTGAGTATCTGGATCTCTATGCCCGCTTTGGTGCACTTATTGTAGGGCACGGTAACGAGGAATATAACGAATGCCTGAAGGATACGATTGATCGTGTTCTGTCGGTAAGCCATTGTGATCTGGACGCTGAGGCATTGGAGTTAATCCACCAATATGTACCTTCGGCTGAGATGATCCGGTTTGGGTTATCGGGTACAGAAATTGTGCAAAATGCACTGCGCCTTGCCCGCGCCTGGACAGGCAAAAATCGCTTTGTTCGTTTTGAAGGTCATTATCATGGCAATTCAGATAACATTATGGGCGGTAAAACGCCCAGAACAGGTTTGCCCGTACCTTCGGACTATCCTGGTGACATGAAGGGAACACAGGGAAGGGCAAGGGATGTCATGGAATCCCAATCCTATCTGCTACCTTGGAACGATGCTGCCCGTTTGGAAGAATTGTTTGTTGAACATGGTGATGACATTGCAGCAGTAATCATGGAGCCGGTTTGTGTAAACGGAGGCGGAGTCATGCCAGCTCCAGGTTATCTGCAAAGGGTGAGACAACTATGTGATCATCATCAGGTTGTACTTATTTTTGATGAGATCATTACAGGGTTTCGCATGGGACTTGGCGGGGCTCAGGAGATGTTTGGTGTTACGCCCGACCTGACTACGCTGGGCAAAGCGATTGCTGGCGGCGGTGTTCCCGTGTCTGCTCTAGTTGGACGAGCCGATATTATGAAGCTGCTGGTGGACAAAAAAGTAATTCATGCGGGAACGTTTAACGGTTATCCGTTAGGCACAGCCGCGGTGAAAGCAACGCTCGAAATGTTGGGCCGCAATGGAGGAGAAGCCATGAATCGTATGAATCTTCACGCCGAGATGATTCATGACATTCTCACAAGGGAAGCGGCGAAGGTGGGTCTCCCCCTTGTTGTTCAAGGCCCAGCGGGATGCGCTTCCTATCATTGTTGCACCGAAGAACTTAGCAGTACAGCCGATTATACATTTGAATTGATGTCCTTTGATATTTTGTTGAATGGCAAGCTCGCGGAGCACGGCATTCTTGTATCGACACTCTCTCGCATGTATCCGAACATTATGCTGGACATGAAAGATGTGGCCTGGTTCAGCGAGCGTGTCCCTGCGGCGATTGCGGAGATGAAAGAGCTCTACGATGAACTTGTCTAATGCCGCCAGATCAACAGGAAGAGAGGTTAGGTATGCATAATCAGCTCATTGCAATCATTGGCGCAGGCGTTATGGGATGTGCTACAGCACTGGATGTTGCCAGAGCGGGGTATCGGGTCATTTTGCAAGATCATTCAGAGTCCGTGATCCTTCAGGCACCTGATGTCATACGTCGTGAATACCGTTCAGCCTGTTTCTTGAAACAAGGATACGGTGAGGTCCCGCTCGATATCATCATGGATCGAATTTCGTTCCAAATACAGGACGAAGGTGTGGAAGAGGCTAACGTCATTATTGAAAATGTGACCGAAAATATAGAGTCCAAAAAGGAAGTTTATGCGCGTTTGAGTCAAAAGGCCCGTCCAGATGCTCTGTACGCGTTGAACACAAGCTGTATTTCAGTAACCAAGCTGGCCTCCTTTTTACCTGATCCAAGACGTGCCATAGGTGTACATCTGATGAATCCGGTTCCGGTTAAATCGATGGTGGAGGTGATCAAAGGGCATCATACAACACCTGAGACAGAGCAAGAGATGATAGCGTTTCTGGAGTCTCTCGGCAAAAATCCGGTCGTCATCGAGGATCTGCCGGGTTTTGTATCGAACCGACTCTCGCATTTGTTAATGAATGAAGCAGCTTTTATTGTTCAGGACGGTATTGCTACAGCTGAGCAGGTCGATACCATTATGAAAAAGGGATTTAGTTATCAGATGGGTCCGCTGGAAACAGCAGATTTGATCGGTCTGGATACCGTCGTGCATTCGCTTAAAGTGCTGTACGACAGTTATCAGGATCCCAAATTTCGCTGTTGTCCGCTATTACAGAAAATGGTGGATGCTGGACACTGGGGACGCAAGACGGGGCAAGGGTTCTATGCCTATTAACTAAAGGGAGGCAGGACCATGGAGCGATTGAAGGATATCAAATGTGTCGTATGGGATATGGATCACACGATTTGGAACGGGGTCTTGCTTGAATCCGGGGATGTGCAGCTAAAAGCGCGAATAAAGGAGGTGATTGAACAATTAGACCGCCGCGGAATACTGCACTCCATTGCCAGTAAAAATGACCCAGAGCTGGCTTGGGCCAAACTTACCGAATTGGGCATTGCCGAGTATTTTTTATACCCCGAGATTCATTGGGATGCGAAGTCCATATCCATTCAGCGTATTCAGCAGAACATCAATATCAGAATGGATGCCATCTTGTTTGTGGACGACCAGCCTTTTGAACTGGAGGAAGTGAAAAGTGTACATGCGGATGTTCAGATTCTTCATGCAGATCACTATGAGACGATGCTGGATGACCCGAGACTGATGCCTCGCTTTATTACAGCAGACTCTTCCCGCAGAAGACAGATGTATCAGGCAGATACACTTCGAAAGCAGGCTGAAGAACAGTATGAAGGTCCCTCGGAGAAGTTTCTGGCTTCACTTGGCATGAAGTTTACGATCTATGAAGCGACAGAGGATGATCTTCAACGAGCGGAAGAGCTCACGGTTCGTACCAATCAGTTGAATGCTACAGGGATCACTTACAGTTATGAGGAACTGCACCAGTTGATGACTTCACAGGATTACTTGCTATTGGTGTGCGAACTTGAAGACAAGTACGGAACATATGGAAAGATTGGGCTCGCGCTTATTCATAAGCAGCCGGATATATGGAGACTGAACATGCTGCTGATGTCGTGCCGCGTCATGTCAAGGGGGGCAGGAAGTGTATTGCTCACTTATATCATGCGTGAAGCGAGGCAACAGGGTAAGCAGATGCTTGCTGATTTCAGAGAGACCGGCAGAAACCGAATGATGAATATCAGCTATCGTTTTGCTGGTTTTACACAGCTGTCTGCAGACCCTGACGGAAAGATCGTCTTTTCGCATGATCTGAAGCAGGTTGTGGAGTTTCCGGACTATATTGAAGTTTGTGTGCCTGAAAGACAACATCAATAACAAGGGGGAAGAGCAGTGGATTATCGTCAGGAAATTCGAGAGTTTATCGGAAACAATCTTACCATGGAACATGAGGACGCTCAAATTAGCGACAACGACAACTATTTTGAAATGAGATTTGTCAACTCACTCTTTGCGATGCGTTTAGTGGATTTTGTAGAGCGCAGATTCCAGATTGAGATCGGAAATGATGATCTGGACTTGGCCAATTTCAGCACCATTAACCGTTTGCATGATCTCATTGAGAGAAAGCTTGCTGCCAAGGAGGTGGCCCAATGATTACAGCCAATCAGTCATCTGTTCGTCCAGTGTCTAGCCCGGCAGCCAGTCCTTCCAATAAGTATATGTACCTGTTTCTGGCGATGTCCTTCGGTACTTGTTATGGTATTGCCAGCTTGTTCATGTTCTTTCCTGATTTTATTGTACCAATCACTGGTGAACTGCATCTGATGCATCCGTTAGCTATCGTTGCTCTGTACTCTCCTTCCATTGCCGGATTAATTACATGTTATTTAATGGGTGGCAAAGACGCGTTGAAAGGCATGTTCTTGAAGCTGGTTCCGCGAAAAAAAGATCTGTTCTGGATTCCTGTAATTATCGGTATTTCCATCGTATTTGCTTCATCGATGCATTTTGGCTCCCTGCTATTCGGCATACCGGTCCCCGATCTGACATATAGTGTACCGGAAATGATCTGGCTTGGCATTTTGAACTTGTTCAAGGAGACGGGGCTCATCGGCGGTTTATTTGGCTGGATTGGATTCTTACTTCCGTTCCTGCAAGGCAAGTTAAAAAACAATGTAACAAGCGGTCTGATTACAGGACTCCTGTTTGGACTATGGGTGCTTCCAGGTTATCTAATTTCATCATTTGGCACCTCAACCACATACATATACTACGTGGTGCAACTTATGGCGTTCATCGTATTTCAGAGCTACATCTTCAATGCTACCAAGGGTACGCTGTTGTTTTATCTTCTGGCCTTCTGGCTTGTCGCTACAGGAAGTCAGATTGATCTGTATTACTTCAATCCACAAGTACAGATCATGCAATTTTTCTTTTTCGTAACCTCGGCAATTATCATTCATATCGTCTTTAAGCGCAAGAAAGTCGACACAACGCTCCAGACATTTCCTGCATATGTTCTAGACGCGAAATAAAGCAATTAACGGTGGTGATGGAGTGATGGCACAGACTTATCTTGAACGACTGCAGAAGGGTAGGGGAAACAGGCAGGTGATCTGTTTTCCTTATCTGGGTGGACACTCTCGGAGTTTTTATCCTTTAGTACCTCATCTCCCGGATACGGAAATATGGGCATTCACACCTCCCGGTCACGGGATGAATTCGGAAGAGCCTCTGGAACATATGCAACAACTTGTAGAGCTTTATACGAACGAACTGTTGCCTATAATTAAATCTGGCGCAACCTTGTTTGGGCACAGCTTGGGCGGAATTACAGCTTATTATGTTACTCAGCGGTTACAACAGGAGCTTCCAGATGTAGCAAAGACATTGCGTCTTGTGTTATCTGCCTGCAATACGCCTGCTGAATGTGGATTGAACCGTTATGACCAGATGTCTGATGAGCATCTGATTGATCACCTTTTTTCCTATGACGGTCTACCGAAAGAGCTCATCCACGAAAAAGAACTTTTGCAGTATTTCATGCCTGTAATTCGGGCAGATTTTCGCATGCTGGAATCCGCAGCGACACTTGAATGTCAGCCTCTTTCACTGCCAGTGCTGTTTCTGTGGGGAGAACGGGACTATGCCGTTCCCCTTCAGTCAGCACTCAAATGGGAACGATATTTTGATGTACCGATGAAGCTTCAGACCATTCGAGAGGGGACACATATGTTCATCATGCACCACCCTTCAACAGTGGCGCATTATCTGACAAGCTTTATGACTCCAGAAGTAGAACGACTGAACATAGTAGATAGATGAGAGGAGCCATGTTAGTTTATGCTGCTGAGAATGCTGAGAAACGACTTAATGAGGAAAAAAGGAATTACGGCTGCGCTGTTTATTTTTGTCCTGCTCGCTGCTTTGCTGGTATCTTCCGGTTCTCGAATGATCATGGAACTGACGAGTTCCATTCAGTATTTGTTCTCTGAATCGAGGACACCTCATTTTGTGCAAATGCACTCTGGAGATCTGGATCAGGCCAAAGTGAACACATGGGCTGAAGGAAATGCAATGGTTGAGCAACATCAGATTGTCGAGATGGTTAACATCAATGGAGCCAACCTTTATCTTGGTGCAGAGTCCGAGAAAAATACCGTCATGGATATTGACTTTGTTACACAAAATCAGCAATTCGACTATTTACTGAATCTGAATAGCGAGATTATCCAAGTTCGTGATGGCGAGATTGCTGTACCTGTGTATTATTTACAGCAAAATAAATTAAATATCGGTGACCAGGTTCGGATCAATAATGGGACTTTTGAGCGTTCATACACCATTGTTGATTTTGTGCGTGATGCACAGATGAATCCATCTGTTGTGCACTCGAAGCGTTTTATCGTAAGCCCGAGTGATATAGAGCAATTGAAGCAAGGGGTCGGAGAGATGGAATATCTCATTGAGTTCCGACTGCATGATCCTTCCAAAACAAGCGAGTTCACCCAAGCCTATCAAAATGCAGGGCTTCCTAACGCTGGCCCGGTGGTGACCTATGGTTTGTTCCAGATTCTCAATGGGATGACAGACGGAATTATTGCAGCCGTTATTATTTTGGTCAGCCTGGTACTGATTCTGATTGCGATGCTGTGTATTCGTTTTACCATGCTTGCCACTATTGAGGAAGATTACCGCGAGATCAGTGTCATGAAAGCCATTGGTATCTCAGAGAACGATATCAAGCGGCTCTATTTGGTCAAATATGTGTTTATGGCAGGTTTGGCTTCCATCTTGGGTTACATCGCTTCCCTCGGAGTAAACCAGCTATTTGTATCTAATATTATGCTGTATATGGGGAAAGCACCGGCTACATTACTGCATTTCGCCGTGCCCCTGCTCGCAGCAGGTTTGATATTCACCATGGTTGTTCTGTTCTGCCGTGCAGTGCTTCGCCGTTTTCGTTCGATCTCTGCTGTGGAAGCCCTTCGCACTGGAAGTTTGGGGGATACACAGATCGTTCGCAACCGTTTAAACCTGTCACGTAATCGCTGGTCTTCCGTGCCTGTTTTCCTTGGGTTAAAAGACGTGATGCAACGTGTCAAAATGTTCCGTTTGTTATTATTCGTATTCATCGTCAGTTCATTTATTATGATCGTACCGCTTAACTTTTTGAACACACTTCAGGCTCCAAGCTTCATATCTTATATGGGTGTAGGGCAAAGTGATATTCGAATCGATCTTAAGCATACGAATGATGTAGAGCAGCGTTATGCTCGTCTGGTGAATCAAATTGAAAACGATGCGGATGTTCAAAAATATTCACCTCTCGTAACAAGCCAGTTCAAGATTCGTAATGCAGAAGGTAGCTACGACAATCTGAGCGTGGAGAGCGGAGATTTCAGTGTATTTCCTTTGTCTTATCTAAGTGGAAATGCCCCAGCAACAGATCGTGAGATTGCTCTCTCGGATGCAAACAGCAATGATCTCAAACTTAAAACGGGGGATCAGCTGACCTTGCAAGTGGGCGGTCAAGACCAAGTGATGACGGTCAGCGGCATTTATCAGGATGTGACGAATGGCGGAAAAACAGCAAAGGCACTTTTGCCATACAACAAAGATAGTGTGCTCTGGTATGTAGTCAGCTTGGATCTGAAAGACCGCGGTGTGATGGCTGCCAAAATTGCAACATACGAGAAAGATTTCTCGCCAGCGCGTGTAACGGATCTTCAAGGATACTTGAATCAAACGCTTGGTGGTACGATTCAGCAATTAAAGCTGGTGACAACACTTGCACTGGCCATCGGAGTATTCATTTCTATTTTGATTACCTCACTGTTCCTACAGATGATGGTTGCCAAAGATAACAACGATATTGCTGTATTGCGAAGCATCGGCTTTGCGTTATCCAAGATCAAATTAAAGTATGTTGTGATGTCACTGGTCATCCTCATTGTAGGTGTAGCCGCAGGCACAATCTTATCCAATACACTGGGTCCAATGCTGGTGAGTGGCATTATGTCCTCTTTTGGTGCTTCAAAGATTGTATTTGTAATTGATCCGGTGCAGGCGTATGTACTCTGTCCATTGCTGCTGGCAGGAACGATCATTATTACAGCCTGGATCAGCATTCAGTCGATTCGGGAAACTAGCATTTCGAAAATGATAGTGGAATAGGGAGGCATAACAAAGATGACAACAATACTAGAAGCTAGAGATGTGAATAAATCCGTAGCGATTGGCGAGAATGAAGAACAGCGCATTCTGAAAGATATTAATCTGCAACTCAAAAAAGGAGAGTTTGTCTCCATTATGGGCCCGTCCGGTTCGGGTAAATCGACCCTGCTCTATAACATCAGTGGCATGGATCAAATCAGTGCAGGCAGTGTGTTTTTCAACGGTAAACAAATATCGGCTTTCCCGGAGAAAGATTTGGCGAGTCTACGCTTGACCAAAATGGGTTTTATTTTCCAGAACATTCATCTGCTCAAAAATTTAAATCTGCTCGACAACATCATCCTTTCTGCTTATCTGGCCAAAAACAGCAACCGGGACACGATTAACAACCGTGCAATGTCATTAATGAAAAAAATGGGAATCGACGAACTGGCTGAGCATAACATTACCCAAGCTTCAGGGGGACAACTTCAACGGATCGCAATATGCCGGGCTTTGATCAACAATCCGGATATTTTGTTCGGGGATGAACCTACTGGAGCGCTGAATTCAAAATCAACACATGAGATCATGGACATTCTTGGTGATATTAATGCCACAGGAACGACGATTTTGCTCGTGACTCATGATGTTAAAGTTGCAGCCCGCTCGGAACGAGTACTGTTTATGATGGACGGCAATCTGGTTGCAGACAAAAACATCGGAAAGTATGACCGGGACAAACAGGATTTGAAGGCGAGAGAAAGTCGGTTAGGACAATGGTTGACGGAAATGGGGTTCTAAACTTAGAGCTTCATGACTAGAATAGACCGACAGTCGGTCGAGAGGTAATGGAGGACAGAACATGAGATTGATGAAAAATCCGGAGGAACGCAGAAATGAAATTTTGGATGCGGCCGAAATTCTGTTCGTGACCAAAGGGTATACCAAAGCAACGATTATGGATATCCTCCAGGCTTGTGATATTGCCAAAGGCACATTCTATTACTACTTCCAGTCCAAAGAGGAGGTTATGCATGCCATCGTTATGCGTTTTATTATGAGCGGCGAAGCTGCGGCGAGGCGTGTCGTGGCAGATCCCGAGCTCAGCGCGCATGATAAAATTTTCCGCATCATTATGACCCAGAATCAGCCTGATGATCGCAAGCTTGGCGTGATCGAGCAATTGCACAGCGTGCAAAATGTAGAAATGCATCAAAAAAGTCTGGTTGAAACGGTTCTTCGTCTCAGCCCCATTCTGGCAGAAGTCGTAGAACAGGGCATTCAGGAGGGGGTATTTCATACCCCTGCTCCTCAGGAGAGCATTGAGTTTTTACTCGTTTCCTCGCAGTTTTTGCTGGATCAGGGCATTTTTCATTGGCAGGAAGAAGAGTTTCAGAAGAAGGTTAGAGCATTCAGTCAGATTATGGAACGGGTTCTGGGTGCTGAACATGGAAGTTTTGCCTATGTCACGGGACTATATTTCCCACATCAAGCTTAACAAGTAAAGGAGTCGTAACCATGGAACAAACTGCTCACAAATCATTTGGTAAATTTCTGATTGTCTGGTTTGGTCAATTGATCTCGATGATTGGTATCGGACTGACCGCGTTCTCTCTGGGGGTATATGCCTTCGAAAAAACAAATACTGCAACCAGCGTTGCGCTGATTACGCTATTTACGTTTTTGCCCAACATCTTGCTTCGCCCGATCGGAGGGGTGATGGCTGACCGATTTGACCGCCGTACGATGATGATTATTGGTGACCTTGGCTCTGCGGCTGGTCTGGTCTTTATTCTGTCGATCATGCTCACGGGTGATATCCAGTTATGGCATATCTATGTGGGTGTGGCGTTCAGCTCGGTGTTCTCGGCGCTGCAAAGTCCGGCATATAAAGCGTCAGCAACTGACTTGCTGGATAAGGATCAGTTCTCCAAGGGCAGTGGCCTAGTGCAACTTGCTGAATCTTCCAAGTTTTTGTTTTCACCGATTATCGCAGGTATTCTGCTTAGCGTGACAACGATTGAAGTTATTATGATCATTAACATTGCGACATTCCTGATTGCCATTCTGGCCGTACTCGTTATTCGCAAGAGCATGAAGGTGGAGCGAGAGGAAAAGGACGATCGCAACTGGACGACCGATATTCAGGAAGGTTGGAGAGAGGTTGTCACCAACAAAGGCGTGTTGCTACTCGTTATTATCATTTCTCTGGTTACCTTCTATCTCGGGTTCCTGGAAACACTCATTGGCCCAATGTTGCTCTCATTCACCGATGCCAAAACACTCGGAACGTTTCAGTCCGTTAGTGCGATCGGTATGCTGATCAGCAGCTTGTGCATCGGTATTTTTACCATGACGAAGAAATATGCGAGTGTGCTGGTTGCAGGTTTGGTCATGTGTGGTCTGGCGTTCTCCTTACTGGGTGTATCGACGAACATTTACTTTATTATCTTTGCGGGTTTTCTGTTCCTGTCCTCCCTGCCATTTGTTAATATGAGTGCAGATGTGTTGGTGCGGAACAATATTGCCAATGAAAAGCAGGGCAGAGTGTGGGGGATTATCGGTATCCTGTCCCAGCTTGGTTTCATTATCGCGTACAGTTTGGCTGGATTTCTGGCGGACCATGTGTTTAACCCACTGCTAGTGGAGGGGGGAGCGCTGGCATCCTCCGTGGGTCAGATCATTGGAACCGGACCTGGCAGAGGCATAGCGTTGCTGTTTATCATTGCGGGCCTGTTCGTTATTCTGATTGCGATTATCACGTCACGTTTGAAAATGATCAAATCACTGGAGCAGAGCAGTGATATCGCTTCACCTCCCGATGTGGGCGGTCTTGCGCATGATTAATACATTTATAGTGTTGTAGGAAACGAGATAGCCCTCCGTCTGATCCGTGTATACCGTTCTTAACCTTAAACGGCGTACAGTTGGTTCAGACGAGGGCTTTTTTGTATAAAAGCTACAATCCGGTCTAACCTTTCACTGC
The DNA here is from genome assembly GCF_023714295.1 of Paenibacillus polysaccharolyticus. GTDB lineage: Bacteria > Bacillota > Bacilli > Paenibacillales > Paenibacillaceae > Paenibacillus > Paenibacillus polysaccharolyticus_A. The sequence continues at coordinate 343,440 of NZ_JAMAUN010000004.1, read as the reverse complement.
ACCGGAAGTGAGACCTCCTACAATATACTTTTGCCCGATGAGGAATACGATCAGAACTGGCAGCGAGGTGAGTACGATATCGGCGCTGACTAGATTCCATTTGGCGCTGAATTGTCCGAAAAAATTGTAAACCGCCAGCGTCATTGGCCACATCTCTACGGTGTTCAGCATATAGAGCGGCGCAGTGAACTCATTCCAGACACTCAGAAAATTCAGAACAAATACGGTAACCAGCACTGAGGTTAACAAAGGTACAATGATTCGAAGGAACAGCTTGATTCCATTGCAACCATCCATAATTGCAGCTTCATCCAGCTCTTTCGGAATGTTGCCCACAAACGCATACGTGATGAACAGGGAGATGGGAATGCCCATCGCGGTATAGAGCAGAATCATGCCTGCGTGGGAGTTGATCATCCCGAGTGATTTCATCACTTCCATGAGCGGAATATAGTTTAGTGGCAGTGTGATGCCCAGAATCAGAAAAAAGTATAAAAACTTGCTCAGTTTCGAATGATTGCGGGATAACGTGAACGCAGAGAATGCCACGACAAACACCAGCAGCAGAGATGACACGCCCGAGTGCAGCAGACTGTTGAAAAAGGAACCTCCCAAGTGTCCTTGCTCATAGACGATTTTATAATTTTCAAACATAAATTTCTCGGGAAGCGTAAGCCTCAGTACCTTGGCTTCGGCGTCTGACTTGAATGAATTCAATAGGATAACGGCAAATGGAATCAGTACAACCAGACTTAATAGCCAGGCGAGTACATTTAACGTCAGAGACATGATTTTTTTTCGAAACCGCATATTAATATTCCACCTTTCGATTCATCAAACGAATGATGAAGAAAGAGATGATCGCCATGATGACAAAAAGAATGGTAGATAGCGCGCTCCCGAGCCCCCAGTACCCTTTGGCAAAAGATGAATAAACGGCCGTATTGATCACATCCGTAGCATTGCCCGGGCCGCCGTTGGTCAGCACATATACCGCATCAAAGACACGCAGGCCATACGTAATATTGAGCACGGTGGCAATGGTGACGGTAGGCAACAGCATCGGTATGGTAATACGGAACAGCTTTTGAATAAAACCCGCACCATCGATGGATGCAGCTTCATAATAATCCCGTGGAATGGCGAGCAGTCCTGCGATAAAAAGCACCATGATATACCCCATGCCTTTCCACGTATCGACAGCCATAATCGATGGCATCGCCCAAGTGAGAGAGCCCAACCAGTTCTGGGCGAGTGCATCCAAACCGATGGAACGCAGTGTAACATTAACGAACCCGTTGTTCGGATCAAGCAGGCTTTTGAACACCAGACCTACAATCAGGAAGGAGAGGACTTGGGGCGAAAAGATAATCATCCGATGCCAATTGGCAGCTTTTACACCGCTGACCAGCAGCAGGGCAAGGAACAAGCCCAGAACGGTTTTGGCGATGGAGGTAACCACCGTAAACAGCACTGTATTTTTAATGAAAAGCAGATAGGTTGGATCACCTGCCAGAATCGTGCGGAAATGCTCCAAACCAACAAAGTTTTTCTCCGAACTGTAGCTGTTCCAATCGGTGAAAGAATAATAGATACCCAGCAGGGCAGGAGCAACGATGAACAACAGATATAGTAAAATCGCTCCGGATGAGAAATACCAAGGGTAGATTTTGTTCGTATTCATAACCCGTAACACCAATCCTTCCTGCCAAACGGGAAGAAGCACCCCAGCTTTGACCGATGGAGTAACTCCATTCCAGTTATGCATTTGTTTCCGAAATAACCTCCGGCTGTTACTGCCACTTCTCATCCTTCAGCACTTTGGCTTGTTCGGCGCGGCGTTTATCAATATTTTGCAGAATCTGATCAGGGGTCATCGCTCCCGCAAACATACCTGACAAGTCTTTACCGATATCCATCCATTGTGGATCGATATATTTTACGGCAGCCTGCATGACGGTGCCCTTCTCATGATTTTTCTCATAATCAATGTAGTCCTGTGTCAGCTTCGGTTCGATCTCGGGCCAGCAGATCGTCAGATTTCCTTCGCCTCCATCAAACACCTGTTGCAGATGATCATGCTCGGTAATCCAGCGGAAAAACTTCAACACTTCTTCGGGATGTTTGCTGTTTTTGTTGCCAAACATGGCTGCTGAACCGCCGGGGTTCACACCAATCGTCTGATTGTCTCCCCAAGGCATCACGAAGAATCCCATATTATCTTTCATCGCCGGATAGGCTTCAGAGACTTCCTTTTCCGTGCCTGGAACACGCAGCAGCATTGCAGCTTTTTCCTGTCCAAATGCTTCAATGCCCGCTTCTACTGTATTGGATAAGAAGTCTTTGCCGAAATAGCCAAGATCAGCAAATTCTTTCAATTGCTCGATAACGGTCTTCAATTGGGTCAAGTCTGCGACCTTCATCTCATTATTGTTCAGCTTTTCATAGGTTCCTGCGGCCTTCTGCTCATAGTTTGGCCCGGTCTCGAACAACGGCAGCACCTGATACCAGCCGCTTGCTGGAGCTTGATAGAATGGAATAATATCTTTATCCTTAATTTTCTGGCTAATCGCTTTGAATTCGGCATAGGTCGTAGGAGGCTCAATACCTAGGTCAGCAAAGATACGTTTGTTATAGTACACATACCAGATTTTCGTAGGGGCAAAAGAAACCCCGTATACCTTGTCATTATGACTGACGGTAGGCAAGATCTCTTCTGACATCCGTCCCGTAAACTCCTCATTGGTCAGATCAATTGCATTTTCTTCTGGTCTGACATTGGCTGGCATGCTCAGCGGGTCCACATCTACATTGAAAATATCAGGAGCCTCACCGGAAGCCAGTTTTACCTTGATCAGATCACGCCACTGCGCGTCAGGAACCACCTGGAAATCAATTTTGACCCCGGTTTCCTGCTCGTATTCCTTCGCCATCGTCTGCATAATCCCCGTTCGTGGAATACCGGATTGGCTTGTGCCGAAGGTCAGTGTGACCTTGCCTGTGCCTTCCGCGTTTTTGTTCGAGTTACAGCCAGCAAGCAGCAGGACAGAGAGAAGCAGCATACTTGTCATTGAAAAAAGAAATCGTTTTCTCATTTTGAACCTCCCTAAAATTCAATCATTTATGCACTTGCCGAAACGCTTTATGTAAGCGTATTCTTATGTGGATAACTTTACTTTGAATAACGAGTAGGCTCAATAGACAAAAGCGTTCTTCGAGGTGGACATTTTCGAAGTCATCGAAGATACGCAGATGTTGATAATGAAGACGGGGGTATGGAATTGCGGTATCGATTCAGAACATTACAACAGAGTTTGTTTGCGTATTATTCAGCGGTATTTATTACGTTTTCCCTTATTGTGGCTGGCCTGTTATATGTGTATCTCACCAGTGATATTCGTCATCGAAGTGAAGAGCAGCAAAAACAATTGGGGTTGTCCATTGTTAGTCATCTGGATCAGGAAGTTGTGAAAATGAACAATTTCTCCATGAACATCGTATATTCCAATCTGGTCAAGGAGCATTTCAGTCATTACTTGGCTCCGGCAGAGGGGTTTGAACGAACGATGACAAGTGACCCCTCGCTGTATAAGGACACGACTACACTCATTGATGTCATTATGGCGATTATTAGCAGCTCCAATACGGCCAAACAGGCTAACATTTACGATGTGAATGGAAAGATGCTGGGGGCGGGAGTATTCAACGGACAGCTTCCGGTAGATCTGAAGCAGCGCCCCTGGTATAAGGAAACCTGGGAACGGAGCGGCTGGCGTGTCATTCGTCTGTTACAAGGTGGCGCATTGCCCATGCCCACCGGGGAAGGGAGAACGGATCAACCTTATATCTCGCTTACACGGGTTTACAAGGATGGCAATTACGTCAGTCAGGGTGTCGTTGAAATTTTGCAGCTTGCCGAAGACCTATTCCAGTATTTGCACGAACTGCAAGCAGGTAATAAGGAACTTCGAGTTTATGTGCTGGATGAGCAGGATACCTTGTTGTACCCGCTTCCTTCAGCCACGATAGATGCTGATTCCTCTTCAGCTGGCTATTCGGAAGATATGAAACTGATTCAACATCGTACATCTCCGCCTGAAACGATGCAGGAAGTCACCCATTCGCCTACGGGGTCAAGGCAGATGATGACGTATATGACATCGCAGGAAACCGGATGGACTGTTGTTGTCATGCAGTCCAAGCAGTCCCTTTTCGCCAATCTGAACCGGATGGCATTGTTCTTTGCAGGTGCTACGCTAGCTACCCTGTTGATTATTTTGATGTTTTCGTATCTGATCTCGAAAAGGGTTACTTTGCCGCTTCATCGGTTGCAGCGCATTATCCAGAAAACAGGTGAAAACGACCTGATGTCAGGTCAGGAGGCTGGTCAGTTGTTATTCAAGCTGGACCATCCTGCGTCCATCCGGGAATTGGCAGAGCTGAATGATACCTTCATCCGGTTGAATCAGCAGCTTGTGCAGTCTTTTCAGGACCAGATGGCCATCAAATCCCGGGAAACAGAGGCGAGGTTGCTGGCATTGCAGTCGCAGATGAACCCGCATTTTCTATACAACAACATTACCAATATAAGCATCATGGCGGAGGAGGGCATGAATAAACAGATCGTGGTGTTCTGCGATCATATCGCTTCTATGCTTCGTTATATCTCTACTTCTGGCAAAAACGGCGTCCCGTTATCTCACGAACTTGAGTATTGTGAACGGTATCTTGAATGTATGAAAATTCGCTTTGAGGATGATTTGCACTACGAGTTCTCGATCCCTGATGAGATGAAAAATATCCGGGTTCCGATGCTGATCATTCAGCCTTTGCTCGAAAATACGATGAAATACGGTTTGAGTGATACACTGCCATGGAAATTGCATATCACAGGTGAATTGCATATCGATCAGGAGAGCTGGCAGATTCACGTTGAAGATAATGGCCCAGGCATGGAGCCTGAAACGCTCGCACAACTTGTGCATTATATCGATGAATCTCAGGAATGGGATCAAATGCCTCAGCTTGAGATTAACGGGATGGGACTCAAAAATATCTGGGCTCGCTTGAAGTTATGGTATGGTCCGGCAGCCAGGATGTGTATCGAAAATAAATCTACCGGCGGTGTCAGCATTCGTATAAGAGGTTCCATTCGAAAGGAGTAGGGTTGAACGTATGAATATGATGATGAAATACAGAACCATAATTGTAGAGGATGAGGCTTTAATTCGTCGTAATGTGTCACGAAAGTTCAAAGAGCTGAATACACGGTTTGAAGTCATCGGGGAGGCGAGAAATGGTCAGGAGGCGTTGCAACTTATCGAACAGAGTGTACCTGATCTGGTCATTACCGACATTCAGATGCCCGTGATGAACGGGCTTGAACTAGCGAAATATCTTTATTTTGCTTACCCGCATGTTAAAATTGTTATCCTTAGCGGGTATCATGAGTTCGAATATGCACGGCAGGCGATCCATTATAAAGTCGAAGATTATTTACTTAAACCGTTGTCGGAAGAACAGCTTCGTGCGCTGCTGGATGCGATGGAGCTGAAGCTGGGAAGCGCTGTGGATTCACTGTCACATGTAAGTGTCGTGCTGGAGGATCAGGTGAAAACGGAAGATATTGCAGCGTCGGTCAAGCTCTATCTCAAACAAAACTACATGCATGAGATTACATTGCAGGATATGGCAGCACAGATGCATTTCAGCGTAGACTATCTGGGGAAATGTTTTAAAAAGGTAACAGGGGAGACACCATTGAAATACCTGACGGGTCTGAGACTAAACGAGGCAAAACGTCTGCTTGCAGCGTATGAGCATATGGATATCAAGACCATTGGCGGAGCGGTAGGGTATGCGGATTCACATTATTTTAGCAGGATTTTCAAAAACAAAACGGGCTTGTATCCGAGCGAGTATCGGCAACAGTGGCAGGAACAAAAAAAAGCTCTGTCCATGGATCAAGACAATCCGGAGGGCTGAGCTGATTATTGGGATAATGCTTCTTCCGTAATTTTGCGGATATCAAACGGGGAACGATTACCTTCTTCAATGATGTCAGGCAGAATGTGATTGAGGAAATAACGAACACAGTGGAGGTCTATATTTTTGATCTTGATCAATGCGTAGCGGTACATGACAATGAATTCTTTTTCCGTATTGCCGCGTTGTAGCTCCGCAAATGCTTCATACACTTGATCCATTTTATCAGCTACTTCAAGGATAAGCCCTTCAACGGAGTTGTCTTTACCTTCGCGCAGTTGTCTGCGGAAAATATCTTGAAACTCAGATGGGATATTCTCATTAATAAAATGGGATACCATGCCTTCTTCCACCTGTTGCAGCATGGAACGAAGCTCCAGCGAGTAGTGTTTGACCGGTGTTTTGATATCACCAATGAAAATTTCGCCATAATCATGGCTACTGGTGATCTCGTATAGCTTCTTCCAATCGATACTTACACCTTGCTGTTCTTCGATATCGGCGAGTGTTTTGGCGTATTGCACGACTTTCCAGGAGTGGGCGGATACACAATGTTCTTCGAATTTGAATTTGCCAGGGGTACGAATGATACGTTCAAGATCGTTCAGTGATCGGAAGTACGTATGGATTCCCATAAATGTGATCATCCTTTGCTAGTTTGGGTGGTCGATACACCGACTATACTGTGGTTATGTTAACCGAAGATTAACGATCTATACACCCTATGTAAATTTGTAAAAGGAAGATCAAAAAGCCATGGGGGATGCTGAATCAGATTCAGTATCTCACATGGCTTTGAGTATATGTGAAAGTAAGGATATCTTGTATTCATGAAACTATTAATAGTAATACTATCAGGAACATAGTCTGCAGGAGGTGTATTATGCTTTTTTGCGTACCGGTGAAGTGTACCAGTAGGCCATACCAACAAACAGGGCGCCACCGATGATGTTACCAAGTGTGACCGGAATCATATTGTGGAACCAACCAGCCAGCGAGATCGTATCCGGGTGGTTAGGCAACAGCCACGCCAGGGACAGGAGGGTCATGTTGGCTACACTGTGCTCATAACCGCTTGCGATAAAGGCATACAGACACCACCAGATGAGAACCAGTTTGGCGATATCTTCTTTGGAGCGGGCAGACATCCAGATGGCCAGACATACGAGCCAGTTACAGAGAATGCCGCGGAAGAAAAGCTCAGTTACTGGAGCACTCATTTTTTTGGCAGAAACAACGAACAGAAGATGCTCCGGGGTGGCTGCTTTGAACAGACCACTCCCTACAATCAGCAGGCTGAGCAGGACGGCACCGATCAAGTTGCCGAGAAAAACAAGTCCCCAGTTTTTTAGCGTATCATTCACTGTGGTTCGTCCGGCGAGTGTGCTCATCGTAAAAAACATGTTGTTCCCTGTGAACAGTTCTGACCCGGCAAAGATTACCAGCGTCAGGGCGAGTCCGAAGGACATGCCCATCAGCATCGTTTGCAGTGGTGAGTGTGCGGCAAGCAGCGGAGCCCCGATACTAAAAATCAGGATAATGCCGAGCCCCACATATGCGCCTGCCATTAAGGCAGCGACCATGTAACGTGGCAAACTTGCATTCATCTGGTCTCTCTTTTTGACGGCAGCTTCAATAATTCCTTCAACACTTGGTGTATACATCACGGTTTCCCCCATTAGTCAACATCAATCGCAATCCCCTTTGTTACGGTAGAGCAGAGGTTATACAGCAATCCAGACCTGGTCATTCTCTACCTTGACCGGATACATCTGCACTTGACCGTTGTCTGGTGCTTGCACCTGACCTGTTGTCAAATCAATTTTCCAGTCGTACAGCGGATCATAGAGATAGTGTCCAGAGACTATGCCTTCCGCCAGCGGCCCACCCTTAGGGTGGGGGTTGTGGTTGTCAGCAGCAAAGATGGTGCCATCCGAAGCACGGAATACCGCAAGCTGCAGATCTTCGATCTCGACAACTCTGCCAATGCGTGGCAGGAATTCATCTATAGCTCCAGCCGGGAAATACGTGCCTGTTTGTTTGGTTGTCATCGTAAACCACTCCTTTTGTATCAATTTGTTTCTCTACTTGAATCTCATATAATCTACTTTGGTTTACGGGCGAGCCGTAACTTCAATGCTATGGAACATTTTGCTTTGGCCTTCTTCATCACGAATCGCTTTTTGCCATGGTTCTTCTACCTGTGCAAGGGCAAACTCGATCCGTTCCATCAACGCTTTACGTTCCTCAACGTTATCCACAACAACCGAGCGGATGTGCTCCAGACCCATGCGTTCTACCCATTCCGAAGTACGCTCCAGATAGTTACCTGTCTCGCGGTAATACTGCATGATAGCTCCGCACAATTCGATCAGTTCATCATCGGTTTTGACTTTGCACAGCGAGTCAGCGAGCCTTGCTTTGATCCCGCCGTTACCACCGATGAAGATTTCCCAGCCGCCATCATTGCCGACGATCCCGATATCCTTCGTGCATGCCTCTGCACAGTTCCGTGGACAGCCGTTCACGGCATATTTGAATTTGGCTGGCAGATCGAGACGTTCAAATTTACGTTCGATTCTCGCACCCATGGCCATCGAATCCTGTGTACCGAAGCGGCAGAATTGGGAGCCAACACATGTCTTAACCGTACGAAGCGATTTCGCGTAAGCGTAACCCGAAGGCATATCCAGCTCAGCCCACACTTTAGTCAAATCTTCTTTTTTGACGCCGATGAGATCAAGACGCTGACCGCCTGTCACTTTAACCGCTTTGATATCATATTTAACCGAAACGTCAGCGATCTTTTTCAGATCGGCTGGTGTCGTTACCCCGCCGTACATCCGAGGTACAACGGTGTATGTTCCGTCTTTTTGAATGTTGGCGTTCATACGTTCGTTAACAAACCGGGATTCTTTTTCATCTTCGTGTGTGTCCGGATAGATCATGCCCAGATAGTAGTTGATGGCCGGACGACATTTCGAGCAACCCTCAGGCTGGCTCCAACCAAGTACATTCATGACTTCCTTGCTCGTTTGCAAGCCTTTTTCCCGGATTTCAGCTACAATCTCATCCCGTCCGAGAGTTGTACAGCTGCAGATTCCCTGTTTGCCACCAGCAGTGAAATTATCTCCAAGCACGTATTGTAAAATCTGTTCAACCACTGGTTTGCATCCTCCGCAAGAGCGGGTTGCACCTGTACAGGCTTTAATCTCGTCAACTGTAGTTAGACCCTGATTGGTGATGACATCCACGATGGCGCCTTTGGTTACGCCGTTACATCCACATACGATTTCATCCACCGGCATCGTTTCAACAGAAGTTGTTTTTTTATGACCGCCGCAACCTGTACCCATAAGGGAACTGTACAATTCATCTGTCATTTCCGTCTGGTTTTTGATCAGTTTCTGCAGTTCAGCGGAATCCGTAATGTCACCAAAGAGTACAGCACCCACCATTTTGTTGTCACGAAGCAGGATTTTTTTGTACGTTCGTTTCCAGTCGTCTTTTTGCGAAATTACGTTATGTTGCGGGCTATCAATGAATTCGCCAGTAGAGAAGACGTCTACACCCGAAATTTTCAATTTGGTGGATACAACCGAGCCTTCATACGGAGCTGTTTCGACTCCGCAAATATGTTTCGCAAGAATCATTCCTTGTTCAAACAGTGGCGCCACAAGTCCGTAACACACACCGCGATGTTCATTACATTCTCCGACAGAGTAAACGTCTTTCAGTGAAGTCTGCATGTAGTCATCCACGATGATACCTCGGTTGACTTCGATCCCACTCTCCCGAGCTACCGCTATATTCGGTTTAATACCAACCGCCATGACCACAAAATCAACATTCAGCACAGATTCGTCGGCAAAACGTATACCTTCAACCCGTTCACCACCCAGTAGTTCGGAAGTTTGAGCGCCCATTTTGAACTTGATTCCCTGACGTTCCAGTTCAGCTTTCAACATGGCAGAAGCCTGAGGATCGAGCTGGCGTTCCATCAGATCATCCATAAGATGCACAACAGTAACGTCCATACCGAGTTGCACAAGTCCTTTGGCAGCTTCCAGGCCTAGCAGTCCGCCCCCGATGACAGCTGCTTTTTTGTATGCTTTTGCAGCTTCCAGCATGATATTGCAATCGGCGATATCGCGGAAACCAACGACACCCTGCTTGTCATGTCCGGGTACAGGGAGGATGAAAGAATTTGACCCTGTTGCAATGATAATTTTGTCATACGGAGCACGGTATCCATCTTCGGTTACTACTTCACGAGTCTCGGCATCAATGCGGGCAACCGTGGTTCCTGTGTGAAGCGTAATGCCGTAGTCCTCGTACCAGTGGAGATCATTAAGGACAATGTCATCCAGCGTTTTACTACCTTCAAGTACGTAGGACAACATAATCCGATTGTAGTTAGGATAAGGTTCTGTACCAAAAACCGTAATATCAAAGCGTGAAGTTAATTTTAGAATTTGTTCCACCGTGCTGATTCCGGCCATACCATTACCGATGACGACTAATTTTTCTTTATTTCCGTTCATGTGTGTAGCCCTCCCTTGGATAAACCTGTACATTTACCAACATTTTTAATGGCTTATATTTGAATTATACATCGGCTAACTCAATCATAATGTGATTTATTTCACTAATTACGATAGATCATTCATATTAAAATAAGTGTGATGACCGTCACGAAAACAAAAATATTTTTTAGAAATGAGAAATACGAACTATTGTTCTTATTTTTGGTTCGAGGTATGATCATAGTGGGGTCGGTTACGTTCCCTATTTTCTCGAAAGGACGTTTTTGCATCATGATGGGAAGATCCCACCTGATTATCGGTACAGGCGTTTCACTTTCAGTGTTGCAACTCCTTGGCATGCAGGTTACTGCTCCGGCTGTAACCGTTGCACTAATAGGCTCGTTGTTGCCAGATATTGATGAGCCTAATTCATTGCTGGTATCGAAAGCATTGCCGAGCAGTTTGATTCGACTGTTGCAGACGATTCTTTTGCCTGCGGCTGTGTTTGTGTATTTTTACGTTCCGGCCAAACCGTGGAATCTGCTACTTGCTGTATTCATTGGGCTTGTGTCGTTCCTGCCTTCGCGATCACTGCGTAAAGTATTAATGTTTGCCATTGGATTGGGCTTGGTCTTTTATGGTCATGCTTTTGCTCCGTGGAATCTGATTGCAGGCAGCCTGCTTATGTTGTGTACGACACTTACACACAGGGGATTGACGCATACCTTGTACGGGACAGCTGTTTGGACAAGTCTACTGTATAGTACGACGCAGCAGCAAGGCCCAGAAATTTGGGTCGCTGGAGGATCCGCTTATGCACTTCATCTGCTTGCCGATTCCTTGACGAATCGGGGGATTCGTCCATTGCCGCCATTAAAGCTGCGTATTCGGGCTAATCTGATGAGTACGGGAACCAAACATGGAGCTGTTGTAGAAAATGTCTGCGTGATCCTGACACTGATTTTGGCTTGGTTTGCATTCTCGCCTTTATTTCTGTAGTACAACCACAAACGCCAGCCCGTTTATTATGGACTGGCGTTCTGAAATCAAGAGCATAGCTTTAATAGTCGCGCTAAGCCTCTACTGCCTCGGAATGGCTGTTGTTTGGTTACATATCGAGAAATAAGTAAATTAGACTTTAGTAGGTGTACCGCTAAGTGTATCGATATCTGTAGAACCAAATGCTAATAAAACAATAAGAATTAGTACAATTAGCATTTCGGCAAAACCGACTCCGTCAAACTCAGACATCACAGCACCTCTTTTCCTGCTTGGCATTTAGGAATTTATACGCTGTTGAAAAGCCTGGATCACATCGTTCAGGGTCATATCTCGGCCCGTTTCATCTAGAAATTGTACGAGTTTATCTGAATTAGAAGGTTCAACCTTTTGCAGTGTTTTATACTGGCCCACTAATTCTACAACTAATGTGGCTTCTCTAAACAGCGTGACCGCATCTACTCTTAATTTCCCGCTAACCAATAACGCGGCAACAATCAGTTCAAGTTTTTTACCTTTGAGATTGCCACTCAGAAGGCTATTTGCGGCATTTGCGGCATTTGATTTTCTGGAACCTTTATTTGATTTTCCGTTCCTGCCCATTGCCATACAAAGTCCCCCGCTGATCAATTGTTTAATATCCTATGTATCTGTTACTCCATATGTTCGAAAGAATTAATCGCATGACGGATCAACGAAAAAAGAAAAAGAAAAGAGATACTCTCGAAATTCATTCGATAAGTATCCCTTTGTTCTTTGACTCAACATTTTTGAGTTATCTTTTTATTAGGCGTTATTAATAATGGTTTCCATCGTTGTACGATCGAGACCTTTCACAAGCTTCACAATTAATTCTTTAGCCGCATCATAATCATCGGTATGAATAATGGAAGAAGAGGTGTGAATATATCGGCCGCAGATACCAATTACGGTAGAAGGTACACCGGTACCACTCAAATGAACCTGACCTGCGTCCGTACCGCCCGGCGAGATGAAGTATTGTGTCTTAATCTTATTGGAAGCGGCAGTGTCCTTAACATACTCCACCATTCCACGATGCGTGAACATTCCTGGGTCAAAGATGCGAAGCAATGCACCTTGGCCGATATGACCAAAGGACTGTTTGTCACCCGTCATGTCATTAGCCGCACTACAGTCCAGAGCAAAGAAAATGTCCGGTTGAATGAGATTGGCTGCTGTACGTGCTCCGCGTAGTCCCAATTCCTCCTGAACCGTCGCACCGGAATAGAGGATATTCGGTAACTTCTCTTTATGCAGTTCTTCCATCAGTTCAAGAGCTAGACCGACACCGTAACGGTTATCCCAGGCTTTAGCCATAATTTTCTTAGGGTTTGCCATCGGTGTGAATTCACAGATCGGTACGATCTGCATTCCCGGATGAATCCCCCATGATTCTGCTTCCGCACGATCATCTGCGCCAATATCCAGATACATCGAGTTCAAGTCTACTGGCTTGCTGCGCTGTGATTCATCCAGCAAGTGGGTAGGCGTAGATCCGACCACACCAGTAATGCGGCGCTCAGGAGTAATGATCTGAAGGCGCTGTGACAGTACAGCCTGACTCCACCACCCACCTAATGGACGGAATTTGATCATACCTGTCTCCGTAATGCCAGTTGTCATAAAACCAACTTCATCAAAATGTCCGGCCACCATGACTTTTGGGCCAGATTCATCTCCGCGAAGAACACCAAAGAGACTTCCCAAACGATCTTGTACAAATTCATCAGTATATGCGGACAGTTGCTCCTTCATCCAGCCGCGCAGTTCACGTTCGAAGCCGGAGGCGGAGGGGAATTCCGTTAACGTGCGAAACATGTCCAACGTTTTTTCATTCATGTGTTAACAACTCCTCTGTTGATATGTATATCAGGTCACAATAAAACGGTTGCTGTCCTGCTGTCCTTTTTTTCGTACAAAGGACTCGTTATTAACCACTGGTCACATTATAGTATGAACCTTGCACAAGTGAATGTCCATGTTTATGTTACGTTTTTAAGGCATGATTTTGCGTGTTTAGTCTGGATTTTCCGTTTTTCTGTCCGCTGTTGTCTCAATCTTAGAGTTGTCTTCATGCATATGATTATAAAAGGGAGCCATATTCTTTGTAATCAGGCTGTCCTGTTAAACGACGTTTTAAGCGTAGGAAGGAGCCGGGATACAAGATGAAGCCTCCTGAAGAAGGAAATGAGAAGGTGCTGTTCATTGTACTCTTTATTTTACTCGTCATCATTCTTCTTTATTTATAGACCAAACAGGTTGTGAACTACAACTAAGCGGCGTGATTTATATAACTTCCCCATCTCTTTCATTTTGGAAACATCTGCTGTTTCTCGCCGGATACATAACCTTCCCGATAATAACAAACAATGTATAGACGTGCTCCACAATCGCCATTCAGCTATAACTGCAAACCATTCACATAAAGGAGGTCCTGTGCTTGCCAGAACAATCTGCAACTGGAAAGAAGAAAACTTCATCGCTGTCGATGGATGAGAAGGAATATAAAAAAGTCGCCAAAAAACATGAACCTTCACGTCCGATTTTTAAAAATTGTATCAAAGCTTTTCTGGTGGGGGGAACCGTCTGTTTGATTGGACAAGCGATCCAGGAAGCGTTTATGGCTGGAATGGACATGACATCTAAGGAGGCCGCAAGTCCTACGGTGGCTGTCATGATTCTGATTTCGGTTATTCTGACATGTCTCGGTGTATACGACAAAATTGCGCAGTGGGCGGGAGCGGGTACGGGGGTGCCTGTCACAGGGTTTGCCAATTCCATGTGTTCGGCTGCCTTGGAGCATCGTGCTGAAGGCCTGGTGCTCGGTGTTGGAGCAAATATGTTCAAACTGGCGGGTTCTGTCATTGTTTTTGGGGTTGTAGCAGCATTTATTATTGGGATTGTGTATGCCTTTTTGGGTTTTGGAGGTGGACATCTATGAAAAGGCTGGGCCGCCAGACTTGGGAGTATGAACATCAGCCGCGAATTATAGGCAGAGCTACCGTTGTAGGCCCTGATGAAGGTAAGGGGCCGTTATCTTCTGATTTTGATTACGTATATGACAACTTAGAGATCGGTGAAAAAACATGGGAAAAAGCAGAGCGTAAACTGCTGGAACAGGCATCCCAGCTCGCATTGGTGAATGCCAATATTACCAAGGAAGAACTGCATTATTTTGTCGGCGGGGATCTGATGAACCAGATTATCAGCAGTTCATTTTCGGCAAGGCAGCTGGGTGCACCCTATCTTGGTGTATTCGGAGCCTGCTCAACCTCAATGGAAACGTTAGCGCTAGCTTCCATGATTGTCGATTCTGGTGCCGGGGATTACGTGCTTGCCGGAACAGTGAGTCATAACTGTACGGTGGAAAAACAGTTTCGATATCCGACGGAATATGGTTCCCAGAAACCGCCGTATGCACAGTACACCGTCACGGGTTCTGGCTGTGGTGTCGTTTCCCGCACAGGACAAGGCCCGTTTGTAGCGAAAGCCACGATTGGCCGGATTATGGATCTCGGCATCAAAGATCCTTTTAATATGGGTGCAGCAATGGCACCGGCAGCCGCAGATACCATTATTTCTCATTTTAGAGATACCGGGCTGGAGCCAGGATATTATGATCTTATCGTTACAGGCGATCTGGCTTCAGTAGGTTTGCCTATAACGAAGGAACTTTTGCATAAAGAAGGGATTCCGATGGAGCAGACTGTTTTTAACGATTGCGGACTCATGATCTATGATCGGGAAAATCAGCCTCAAGTCGTTGCTGGAGGAAGCGGCTGCGGATGTTCTGCTACAGTTACTTATGGTCACATCCTGAACCGGATGCAAAAAGGGGATCTGAAGCGTGTGCTTGTAGTTGCAACAGGAGCGCTCCTGTCTCCACTCTCATACCAGCAGGGTGAAAGTATTCCTTGTATAGCACATGCTGTCGCAATTGAACAGGAGGGGTAAGGGATATGCAATTTCTATGGGCTTTTATCGTAGGTGGTCTGATCTGTGTAATTGGACAGCTGTTGATGGATGGTGCGAAGCTAACACCCGCGCATACAATGAGTACACTGGTGGTGGCTGGCGCGGTAGCAGATGCCTTTGGTTTGTACGACCCTCTGGTGAAATTCGCTGGTGCAGGGGCATCGGTTCCGATTACAAGCTTTGGAAATTCTTTGGTGCACGGAGCTTTAACCGAACTGGAAAAAGAGGGATGGATTGGCGTAATCACCGGTATTTTTGACCTCACCGCGGCAGGGATATCGTCGGCGATTATCTTTTCTTTTCTCGCGGCACTGGTTGTTCGTCCAAAAGGTTAAATTTAAAATATATACTGTGATAAGCAAAGGCTTCGGATCTATATGATCCGTGGCTTTTTTTTGTCGTACCGATGCGGTAAATGCGGTGAAGCTGACGACTGGAAACAAATTGTGAGTTCCTTCGAGTGTACTCGTGACGTTGGATCATGTACAATAAAAGGAAATCTGTATGCTTTTTTAGGAGGTTAGACCACATGCCTGTGCGCAAAGAGTCGATCCAAATCATCTCTGCAGTTCGTTCAAATCTGGAATCCTGCATTATGGGGAAATCCTTTGAAATTCAACTTTTACTCACAGCTTTGCTAGCAGGTGGACACGTTCTGATTGAAGACGTACCGGGAACGGGCAAAACACAGCTGATCAAAGCACTATCGAAATCCATGCGCGGGGAATACCGGCGTATTCAATGTAATCCTGATATCCTGCCAAGTGATATTACAGGAGTTTCTGTTTTCCATCCGAAGGATGAGCGTTTTTATTTCCGACCGGGTCCGGTTATGACCAATATTTTGCTCGCAGACGAGATAAACCGTGCAACGACGAAAACGCAATCTGCATTGCTGGAGGTCATGGAAGAGCGCAGTGTGACCGTAGACGGTGACACGTATGATCTCCCGCATCCTTTTATGCTCTGTGCTACACAGAATCCGATTGACTTTGAGGGGACGTATACGTTACCCGAAGCACAACTCGACCGCTTTATGTTAAAAATCAGTCTCGGTTATCCCGACAAGGATATTGAAAAGACGTTGCTGAAGCAACATCAGTCGGGCCAACCGGTAGATCGGCTTGAATCCGTGACTCACATGGATCAGATCTCGGCTATCCAGCAAGAGATTAAAGAAGTGTTCATCGGAGATCCTGTGATGGACTATCTGCTGGATGTTGTTCGCCACACGCGCACACACCCTTCTGTTTTATTAGGAGCTAGCCCAAGGGCTGCGATTTCCTTCATGATGGCCGTAAAAGCTTTTGCCTTCTTGCAAGAAAGAGACTACGTGTTACCGGATGATGTGAAAACGATGGCTCCGTATGTCATCTCTCATCGTATTGTACTTCGTCCCGAATCCAGATTGGACAGCATGAGCTCAGAGGCCGTTCTGAACGCTGTATTACAGCAGGTTCGTGTGCCTGTATCGATGGGACAATAGTTGATGAGACCGCTTTTGACTACAGTCCATCGAGGCTTACGCCACCCTCGCGTATGGGGCATCGCCGTGGTGTGGATGTGCTGCCTTGCGTACGTTTTATTTCAAGGAGGAAAGACCTCACTTATGCTTTTGTCCATGGTGACGCTACTTTGCCTGTATCTTGCGATTGCTGGATTCAGCGGTGTGAAACGGGCTCAGGGCGTACGGAGGCTGTCTTCCGGACTAGATCATGAAGAACTGCTTCATGCCGGTGATCAGGTCCAGGTGAAGCTTAGTTTGACCATCCCGGGGTTTCTCCCGCTGCCATATGTTGTTGTTCGTGAGATGCTGCACCGACACAATGGAGAATCGTGGTCGTTTAAGGAAAGTCTGATTCCGAGTATGCGGGGGGGTGGAGAACTGTCCTTCCAAACACCTCCGCTTGAGCGCGGAAAATATGTTTTTTCCGAAACGGAATGTGCTAGCGAAGATATTTTTGGACTGATCGAACATCGTGGAACATTCAAGGCCAGTGGAGAATTCCGTGTTTTGCCTCGTACGGTATTTATTCCTTATTGGCAACTGTATGATCGCAAGTCGCGCTTATCAGGACCACAGACTGCCTTAACACGTTCTCGCAGGGAAACAACCCAGATCAACGGTGTGCGTGACTACGTTTATGGGGACCGTCTTTCTCGCATTCACTGGAATGCCACAGCCAAAACAGGCAACTGGAAATCTAAAGAATTTGAACATGAGTCTGTGCCTAAAACCATTCTTGTACTCGATGCGCTCGCCGGAAGTTATCCGCACGGTGAAGCATTCGAACTGGCCGTTTCTACTACAGCTTCTCTGCTAGACTATGGTAGTAGGGAACGCATGGGCATGGGGTTGTTAACCTTGGCTGATAAGTCATCCTTCATGCCTCCAAGTGAAAGTCTGATTGAACGGCAGAAGATGATGCATCATCTTGTGGATATCCAGGATAACGGCAAAGATGCTACCTTGTTGCCTGGAGTTGAGAAAATAGCGCGTCAGTTCCCACAGGGAGCTTATTTTGTTGTCGTTTCTCCACAAAAAGATGAAAAGATAATTGAGCTACTTCGTTGGGCAGATACACGTGGCATGACTCCATGTCACATTTTGATTGATTCCAATGAATCCCGCCAAAGTAAGGAATGGAACGCCATGTTGCGTGGCAGGGGCACGAGATCATTCACCGTTGCTCATCTGCAGGAGCTTCCAACGGTTATGGGGGGAGGTTCGGTATGAATGCCATAAAAAATGAAAGTTTGGGATTGAAAAGATCCTGGTATCATGCGGCATCGTTGCTCTGGATATTTCTCATTGCGCTGCAATGGATATCGTTCACCCAAGAGTCATGGTATACCGAGACGACTTCGCTGGTTCTGTGGACTCTGGCGGCTGTAAGTATTCTGGAGGTCATTCTTCCCTTTAGAATGCTGTATCGAACGATAATCAAGGCTGTTGTTCTCTTATATATTTTGCATAAAACGTTGATTGATTACATGGTTTACATCCCTTATGGAACGCTAACAGAGCGTGTGGAGCAATTTATCTTGCACATGCCTCCGTATGTCTGGTTTTCCTTGTGTGCATGGGTAATGTTGGAGGCTGCACTTCGCCTTGTAAACTCAACCCGCCGTATTCTGGTGTTTCTGGGAGTTAATATTATATCTCTAGGCATATTGGATTCCTTTACTCAAATTCCGCTCTGGGTTGAGATCGCTTGGGTAATGTTTGCAGGTATGGGGTGGCTCGTATGTCAGCACTTCCGTAATTATCAGCTGCAGTACCCGCAGGGCTGGAAACGAATGATTCGGTATCCTTATAAAATACTGGCGAATATTGCTATCATTTTCTCATTAATTATTGTTGCCAGTGTGAACATGCCGGAAATTCCGCCAACCTTGACCGATCCGTACACCGCTTGGCGGAATTACACGGGAACATCCGCAAATCAATCCGGGAATGGAGTACTGGATATTCCTACAGCGACGGAGTCAGGATACAGCCGCGAGGACAGTCAGCTTGGCGGAGGATTTAACTTTGATTACACCCCAGTCATGTCAATCACGACCAGTGACCGAAGCTACTGGCGAGGGGAAACACGTTCTGAATATACGGGTACGGGCTGGGATGAGCCTGGACGTGCTTCTATGGAGAATGTGTCAGCCAGTCAAACGCTGGAAAATGAAGAGGCTGGTAAAGTAAAAACGAAAAAAGTCACGCAGAAAGTAACGATGTTGAATGACACGGTATATCCCATTTTGTTTGGTGCGTATGCCATATCACAAGTGAGCTTGGTGAATGGTGAAGAAAGAGCGGATCGTATGCTTTGGAATACAGAGCGGGCGGAGTTGCACGTGGTCACATCGCGTCAGCAACCGCAATATCCCAAAAACTATACGGTTGTATCCGAAGTGCCGATTATCGTGGAAGACGAGCTTCGTACCAAATCAGCAGATGCTCTGTATACCGGCAATCCGGCAGAGGACAAGTATTTACAATTACCTTCCCGATTTCCTGATAGGGTAAAGGATCTCGCTGCCGAGGTTACTGCGTCTGCAAAAACACCGTATGAAAAAGTAGCATTACTGCAAGACTATTTACAACAAAACTTCAACTACACCAACAATCCGGATCTGTCCCGGAAAGTGAGCAATGATTTTGTTGAAGGTTTCTTGTTTGATATTCGTGAAGGGTATTGTGACTACTTTTCCACTGCGCTTGTGATGATGGCAAGGGCGGAAGGCATTCCAGCCCGATGGGTAAAGGGCTATGCACCTGGACAGATGTCGCTGAACTCGGACATGCAGGCTCCTCGTCAGCCAGGCGCCCCCATTGAAACGACTTACACAGTAACGAATGCAGATGCTCATTCGTGGGCGGAAGTGTATTTTGGTGAGTACGGATGGATTCCGGTTGAAGCAACACCGGGATTCGATATGCCGTTGCTGACCGAAGCACCGGAAGTTCAGCCGGCTGATCAACCGGAAGATCAACCAGAGGAAGAACCAGTCCAAGAAGAAGAGCAGACACCGGCTCCTGAACAGACTGCGGCTGCGATTCCAACCTTTGTGATCTGGATTGCAGTTGCAATTATCGTACTGTGGGTTGCTTATATGTTCTGGCGCAACCGCCTTTCGCTGCGATTCTTGTTACTTCGCCTGCGGACAGGCAGACCGCTGACCCCTGAACAGAAGGTGCTTGCTGAGACCGAACGCTGGATTCGGTATGCAAGAAGACGAGGCCTGACGCGAAGTGGGGACGAAACGCTTCGCGAGTCTGTAACTCGCTGGAGTCAGATTATCCCATCTGCTCAAGGCACTCTGGAAGAGTTGCTTATGAAATTTGAACAGACCCGCTACAGTCCGGCAACCGTAACCGCCGATGATTGGAAGGTTGTCTATCAGGCAGCTTTGAAGCTGCGGAAGGAACTGAAAGCGGAACGGGCATAGATCATGCCCGTCCCGTTTTCCTTTTTTTAACGTGATATAGGGTGTTTGCATTTTCAGGAAAGACAGATTTGTGATATAGTGTGTCGTATGAAACTGAGGTGACTTCTTTGTTTAAAATGTTAATGCCCAAGCTGCGTGTAGACACAGTTTTTGATATTGATCTGGAAGAACTGTACGCTCAAGGGTATCGTGGAATCATAACTGACCTGGATAATACGCTTGTTGGAGCCAAAGCACCTGATGCTACACCGGAATTGATCGAATGGTTCGCGCGTGTAAAAGAGGTGGGATTCAAGCTCATGATTGTGTCCAATAACAATCTGAATCGGGTTTCCCTGTTTGCGACTCCGCTGGATATCCAGTTTGTGCATAGTGCACGCAAACCATCGAATGTACCGTTTCGTAAAGCAATGAAAATGATGGAGCTTACTTCCGAAAAAACAATTGTTGTAGGGGACCAGATGCTTACCGATGTTTATGGAGGGAACAGACTTGGACTATATACAGTTCTGGTGCTGCCGATTTCCATCGGGGACGAGGGCTTTATGACTCGCTTTAATCGGAGAGTAGAACGGATTGCTCTGTCGAATCTGCGTAAGAAAGGCTTATGGCTTGAGGAGGAAAAGAAGAAATGACAGAACCGCATAACGGCAACATTGCCGTAAGATGCAGTGGATGCGGCGTGAATTTACAAACGGAAAATCCGGATATGCCCGGATATCTTCCAGAAAAAGCACTTGACCGTGAACCGGTCATCTGCCAGCGCTGTTTCCGTATCAAAAATTATAATGAGTCATCATCTGTTACGGTGGATCAGGACGAGTTCTTGGCACTGCTCAGCAAAATCGGGGATAAGGATGCGCTCGTCATTCATATCGTTGATTTGTTTGATTTTGATGGCAGTATTATCTCCGGCTTGCAACGCTTTGTTGGAAACAATCCGGTATTGCTTGCCGTGAACAAAACGGACTTGCTTCCTAAAGTCACCAACTGGAACAAAGTTCGGAACTGGGTGCAAAAGCAAGCCAAAGAACAAGGCTTGCGAACAGTAGATGTTGTGCTCTGCAGTGCGAAGCAAAACCAAGGGTTCGATCGTTTGCTTGAGCTCGTAGGCACGTACCGTGGAGATCGGGATGTGTACGTTGTCGGTGGAACCAATGTCGGTAAATCGACACTGATTAACCGTTTGATCCGAGACTACAGCGATCTGGAACAGGAACTGACGACCTCGCGTTATCCGGGAACGACACTGGATATGGTGAACATTCCGCTAGACGATGGAAAATATATTATTGATACGCCGGGAATTGTGTATCCTTGGCGCTTCAGTGAAATTGTATCCCGTAAGGATCTGGCTGCAATTATGCCTGAGAAACCGCTTAAACCTGCGGTATATCAATTGAATTCCGGTCAGACACTGTTCTTCGGTGGGATGGCCCGGTTTGATTTTATTGAAGGGGATCGCCAATCGTTCACTTGTTTTATCAGCACTGCGCTGGATATTCATCGGACAAAATTGGAACGGGCAGATGATCTGTACCGTGATCACCTCGGAGAATTGCTTTCTCCGCCAACCCTTGAGAATGCCGCTGAGATGCCGGAATGGACGAGACATGAATTCCGGATTAAACGTGGCAGTCAGTCGGACATATTCATCTCTGGTCTGGGCTGGATCAAGGTTAACGGAGATAAGGGTGCTTTAGTGGCTGTCCATGTTCCAAAAGGCATTCGGGTGCAGATTCGTCCTTCCCTGATCTAGTTTGGATGGCGGGACCTAATTCCAACAACGGATCAGATCGGAGGCGTATCGATGTCGGCAGAAAATAAGTTCAATTCTTCACTTCCCGTACTGCTGGGTGTAATGGGTGATCCGATTGCTCATTCCAAATCCCCGGCCATGCATAATGCTGCTTTGCAAGCAGCCGGTGTGCACGGAATGTACATGCCGCTACATGTGCAGCCTGATCAGCTCGAAGCTGCGATTCGTGGCATTGTTGCCTTGGGTTATCGTGGTGTTAATGTCACGATTCCACATAAGGAGCAGGTGATGCAATACCTCGATGTGATCGATGACAGTGCTCGCTTGATTGGAGCAGTAAATACGATCGTGAACGAAAATGGCAAGCTGACAGGGTACAATACCGACGGAATCGGATATGTGCGCTCGTTGAAAGAAGAGGCTGTTCCTCAGCTTGAAGGGAAACGGATTGCTGTTCTTGGTGCAGGAGGCGCGGCAAGAGGTGTTATCTATGCGCTTGCACTCGAAAAGCCTGAACAGATCAGCATTCTGAACCGCACGGCTGACAGAGCACTTGCTCTTGCTACGGATTTACGAGGTCATGCTCTGGGAGACATCTCCGGCAACGGAATGCAGGATGCTCAGGCGGTACTCGCAACGGCAGATATCGTTATCAATACGACAGCAGCGGGCATGCACCCACATGTGGATGATGTGCCCGTTGATCCTGCATGGATCCGTGAAGGAGCAGCTGTCAGTGATCTGATATACAACCCGCTAGAGACCCGTCTGCTGCGTGAGTCCCGTTTGCGCGGATGCACCGTGCATGGCGGACTAGGGATGTTTGTTTATCAAGGAGCAGTCGCATTTGAACACTGGCTTGGCGTCCCTGCCCCTGTCGATACGATGCGACGTGCAGTACTGGAAAGTTTTGAAAAATAATAATTGAACGGCCAGGCCCTGAATCAGCCTCGTGCTATGTGCAGGGCCTGCTCAACATAAGGAGTATGAAGTATTCATGTTAACTGGTAAACAAAAGCGCTTTTTGCGGTCACAAGCTCATCATCTGACCCCTGTGTTCCAAATTGGTAAAGGGGGCACGAATGAGCATTTGTTCCGCCACATCGAAGAGGCCATTGAGAAGCGCGAACTGATGAAAGTTCAAGTGCTCAACAATAACCTTGATGATAAAAATGAAATTGCTGCAGAAGTAGCTCGCGAAACAGGCAGTGAACTTGTACAAGTGATTGGCAGTACAATTATCTTGTACAAAGAATCACGCGACAATAAACAAATCGAACTTCCAAGATAAGGAGCGTGGCGCGGGTGAAGATCGGCCTCATGGGCGGTACGTTTGATCCGATCCACATGGGGCATCTGCTGGCAGCGGAAGCGGCAAGGGATTCGCATGCACTGGATGAAATCTGGTTTATGCCGTCCCATGTCCCGCCTCACAAACCCAGTGCAGGTGCGACGGGGCAACAACGCCTGGAAATGACTGAGGCAGCTGTGAAGCAAGCTCCTCAATATGAGGTACTAGGAATTGAAATGGAACTTGGCGGCGTATCTTATACGATTGACACGATGCGTGAATTATGGCGCCGCTTCCCTGAGCATGAGTTTTATTTTATCATTGGGGCGGATATGGTGAACTACCTTCCCAAATGGGAAGAGATTGAAGAGCTGGCATCCAGATTGACTTTTATCGGGGTTGGACGTCCGGGCTTCCAGCTACATCTGGACGATTTACCGGATGCATTGCAGGGACGGGTTCTGCTGGCCGAGATGCCTCTTGTTGATATTTCATCTACGGCGATACGCAGACGACTTGCGAAGGGGCATTCGGTGCGGTTTATGATCCCGGATGCGGTTCATCAATACATTGTAAGGAGCGGTTTATATGGCACCAAGCCGTGAGGAGTTAATCGAGGCTGTCTCTGCACAGATGCCGGCCAAACGCTGGAAACACACTCAGGGTGTCATGGAATCAGCCGTTGTCTTGGCTGAAAAGTATGGTGCTGATCCGGTAAAAGCGGATATAGCGGCGATTTTACATGACGTGGCCAAATATTGGCCGGTAGCCGAGATGGAAGCCGTTATTCGTGATAACGGACTAAATATAGAACTTTTACATCATGATAAGCAGCTTTGGCATTCGGAAGTGGGTGCCTTTGTAGCTGAACGGGATTATGGTGTGTCCGATTCCGAGATTATTAACGCCATTCGGTGGCATACTTCTGGTAGGGTAGGGATGAGTCTGCTGGACAAAGTGGTATGCCTTGCCGATTATATTGAGCCGGGACGTGATTTCCCGGGTGTAGAGTACATTCGCGAGCAGGCACAGCGTAGTTTGGAGGAAGGGTTGATCGCCGGGTTTGATTCGACGATCACCCTATTGCTCTCCCAGCGCCGTGTCATCTACCCGCTTACGGTGCTCTCACGTAATGACTTGATTACACAATTATAGATTATGGAGGTTGGTTCATGACGGTATCATCGAAAGAACTTATGAGCATGGTGGTTGCTGCCGCTGACGATAAAAAAGCATCAAACATTGTAGCACTTGACCTGAACAATATTTCACTGGTTGCCGATTATTTTGTTATCTGCCACGGTAACTCGGATACACAGGTGCAGGCCATTGCTACAGAGATTCGTAAACAGGCGCATACAGCCGGTGTAACCATTAAAGGTATTGAAGGCATGGACTCTGCACGCTGGGTGCTGATGGATCTTGGCGATGTCGTGGTTCACGTATTCCACCGCGATGAGCGTGAATATTACAATATCGAGCGTCTCTGGTCTGACGCCAAAGTGGTGGAAACGGTATGAGTTTGATTGCAGGAACAGTCGTCTCGCTGCCGGTTTCACGTGAAGTGTCACCATTCGGCTACTTTTTGACGACAGGATCGGAAGATGTATTGCTTCACTATACCGAGCTGACTCGGGATATTAAGATTGGTGAAACGCTGGAGGTTTTTGTATTCTTTGATACAGAAGACCGCCTTGCTGTTACGATGAAAAAGCCTTACCTTACGCTGGGTGAAATGGCTAGACTGGTCGTAGCTGATGTGCATCCGCGCCTCGGCTGCTTCCTGGAAATGGGCCTTGGTCGCCAGTTGTTGCTTCCCATCCGCGAACTGCCTGAGCTTGAAGAACTTCGTCCCCAAGTTGGGGATGCGGTGTTCGTGATCATGGAGCATGACAAGCAAGGACGTCTGCGTGCCAAATTGGCCGGAGAACGTGAACTTGCTCCGCTTGCTTTCCACGCTCCAACAACATGGGTGAATGAGTGGGTTGAAGCTTTGGTGTACAAGCCACTTCAGATGGGCACGTTTGTCCTCGTAGATGGCGGTGTGCTTGGCTTTGGAGCGATTGGTATGATCCATTCCTCGGAGCGTAGCCATATGTTGCGTTTGGGTGAAAAGGTGAAGTGCCGGGTTACGCTGGTGCGTGAAGACGGTCGTGTAAATCTGGCTATGACGCAGCGTAAAGAAGTTGGGCGTAACGAAGACGCAGACAAGTTGCTTGCATTTATGAAAGAGCGCCCTATGGGTGGCATGCCTTATTCCGATGCAACACCGCCGGATATTATCAAACAACGTTTTGGCATTAGTAAATCCGCGTTCAAACGTGCTCTCGGTAAGCTGATGAAAGATGGCTTGGTGCTACAAAAGGAAAACTGGACGTACTTGTCTGAATCTGCGCCAAAATCACAGCAGGAAGAGAAGTAGACACAGGTAAAGCATAGCCGAGTACGGCATGGGTGTTTTGAGTTAGAGCATTCATTTTGCATGAAATACTGTATGTATCATGGAGCCGATGCTTTATGCAGCGGTTTAAGTAAGGCAGGGCCAGACTGGGTAAACACCGGAAGCCCTGCTTTTTAGTTTGAAATTTTGATCCAATCCGATGAGGAAAATGAAATTGAAAGCGCGGTGCCGACATGTCTTACCGGAAATTTGCCTATGTTTACGATGAATTAATGGAAGATATGCCTTATCCGGACTGGATAAGGTTTGCAAGAACAGCCTGGGAACAGCATGGCATGCCCAAAAGTGTGGCTGAGCTTGGCTGTGGAACGGGATCCATTACGATCCCGCTGGTGAATTCTGGCTTTGAAGTCACGGGTATTGATCTCTCCGCGGATATGTTATCTGTTGCACGTAGCAAAATGGAAGCGACACCGCAGGGACACCGTCTGTACAGGGAAGGTAGTGTACGGTGGGTACAGCAAGATATGCGGGATTGGAGAGTGCCTGAACCTGTAGACTCGGTCATTTCGTTCTGCGATTGTGTGAACTATTTGCTGGAATCAAAAGATGTCATTCGAACATTCGAGCGGACGTATGAAATGCTGAAGCTGGGAGGTACATTTCTGTTTGACGTACACCATCCAAATACATTGATTCGGTATGATGAGGAGCAGCCTTTTGTGTTAGATGAACGCTCGGTCTCATATATCTGGACGTGTGATTTTGATCAGGAGCGGTGTGAGATAGAGCATCATCTGAGCATTTTTTCTAGATTGGATGAGGGCAACAGAGATACCTATCAGCGATTCGAAGAAGTTCATACGCAACGCGCTTATGATCCGGACTGGATGAAGCTTGAATTAAGTAAAGCGGGCTTCCGGGATGTGAAGGTGTATGCAGACTTTGAGTGGAAAGAAGCTGGAGACCACGCACAGCGATTGTTTTACGTGGCTGTAAAATGAATGTTTAAGAAGATACGAATAGCGATGCTTAACTAATTTATATGAATTTGAAAAGAAACTGTCCTTGTGCAGCGCGTAAGTATGTTGCTAGAGGCAGTTTTTTTTGAACAGATATGATAAAAAGTATTGCCGCTTGAAGCAAAGAGATACATAATGAATGGAAATCGGAAAGCGTTTTCTAAACATGAGAACCATATTCTAATCACAGGGGGATTTGTAGAGATGGAAAGTACATATAAAACGAGATTGTCCAAAGAACAGTTGGATCAAATCATTAAGCATCACCTTGCTGTAACAATTCAAGATTACGAGGAAATGATCGATGGCTGGGCTAACCATGCTTATAAAATTTTGCTTGACGATGGACGGAAAGTTGTCCTTAAAATTGCACCTGCGGCTACGACCAATCTAATGCGTTGTGAACAGGATTTAATGACGGCCGAAGTGGAAGCGCTCCAGCTTGTTGCCAAGCTTAAGGATGTTCCTGTGCCTTTGGTACTTGCATACGATGCCTCACTATCCATGGCTCCCGCTCAGTATTTCATTATGGAGTTTATGACCGGGATTCCATACAACCATGTGAAAGCACAGTTTACTGCCAAAGAGCAGGAAGCGGTTGAACAGCAGTTAGGCTGGTATAACCAGCGAATTAACGAGATTAAGGGAGAGCGGTTTGGTTATTTTTCCGGAAAGGACAGACAACGTGCGACGTGGAGAGAAGCTTTCTTGATGCTTATGCATGATATGCTTGCGGATGGTGAAGAGGCGGGAGTAGACATCGCCATGGATTACAATGAGCTGAGACGTTTAATTGATGCGAAATCAGATGCATTGGATGAGGTGACAGAGTCTTCTCTGATCAGCTGGGATCTGTGGGATGGCAATGTGCTGGTCCAGGATAAGCAAATTACGGCCATTATTGATTTTGAACGCTCGTTATGGGGCGATCCGCTCATGGAGCATTATTTCAGTCATTTTAACTATACTCCGGGTTTCCTCAAAGGATATGGACGTGAGCTTGAGACGGATCATGAGCGGAAGCGCAGAAGTTTGTACGATTTGTATTTTGATCTTGCGTTACGGATTGAATGTGATTACCGTCAGTATGATAACAAGGAGCATATCGACTGGACGATTCGTAATTTGCAGGAAGGCATCGAACGGTTTAGAACAATGTGAGCAAGACCAGTATGCATGTGAAGGGCAATAAAGTCTGACTCTGAAAAAGGGATTGTGACATGTCATATTGACTTTGAGCTTGCATTTTTATATAATGCTTCCTATATTGTATACATATTTCGATGATAAGGATCAGTAGTAGGTGCTGTACATGACAGAGAGTCGGCGGTTGGTGCAAGCCGATTGACAGTATTTTGCGAACTCGCCTTGGAGAAATGCGGTGATTACAAAGTTCTATGCCTGGTGTGCAGGACTGGAAATCCGCATCGGTTAACCGCCGTTACAGGTCTAAAGGGAGTGGATGACGAAGCACGTTCGTCCGCTAACTAGGGTGGTACCACGGGAATTCAACCTCTCGTCCCTAGCGCTGCAAACGCTATGGGATGCTGAGGTTTTTTTGTTGTTATCAAGCGCGTATAACCTGAAGGAGGAATTATAGATGAGTGAGAATCATCAGCCGAAGCACGGCTATCAGCCGCAAGTGATGGAGAAAAGCTGGCAACAATATTGGGATGACAACAAAACGTTTAAAACAGGTGAGGACCCGTCCAAGCCGAAGTTTTATGCATTGGATATGTTCCCATATCCGTCCGGTTCAGGACTGCACGTAGGTCACCCGGAAGGATATACGGCAACGGATATCGTATCCCGTTACAAACGGATGCGTGGATACAATGTGCTGCATCCAATGGGCTGGGACGCTTTTGGTCTGCCAGCAGAGCAGCACGCACTAGATACGGGGGAGCACCCGCGTCATATCACATTCCGCAACATCGACAATTTCCGTCGTCAGATCAAGTCTCTCGGATTCTCATATGACTGGGATCGTGAGATCAGTACAACAGACCCTGAGTATTACAAATGGACACAGTGGATCTTTATTCAGCTGTACAATAAAGGTTTGGCCTATGTCGATGAAGTGCCGGTGAACTGGTGTGAGGCATTGGGCACGGTTCTGGCGAACGAAGAGGTTATTGACGGTAAGAGTGAACGTGGCGGACACCCGGTTGTACGTAAACCGATGCGTCAATGGGTACTGAAAATTACGGAATACGCGGAGCGTTTGCTGGAAGATCTGGAAGAGCTGGACTGGTCGGAAAGCATTAAGGATATGCAGCGTAACTGGATCGGCAAATCGACCGGGGCTGAAGTGGTTTTTGCCATCGAAGGCCGTGAAAAAGTGATCAAAGTATTCACAACCCGTGCAGATACATTGTTCGGCGCAAGCTTTGCCGTTCTGGCTCCAGAGCACGAATTGGTTGACGCGATTACATCCGAAGAACAGCGTGAGGCAGTAAAAGCTTATCAGGAGCAGGCTGCGCGTAAGAGTGATCTGGAACGTACGGACTTGGCAAAAGACAAAACAGGTGTGTTCACAGGTGCATACGCGATCAATCCGGTTAACGGAGCGAAGCTGCCGATCTGGATTGCTGACTATGTACTGGCTGGTTACGGAACGGGAGCTGTCATGGCTGTTCCGGGTCACGATGCACGTGACTGGGAATTCGCGAAGCAGTTTGACCTGAATATCATTGAAGTTATTGAGGGCGGAGATGTTACAAAAGAGGCGTACACAGGTGACGGTGCACATGTGAACTCCGATTTCCTGAACGGATTGAACAATGAAGAAGCCGCGGCGAAAATGATCGCTTGGCTCGAAGAGAACGGTAAAGGACAAGGGAAAACGACTTATCGTCTGCGCGACTGGTTGTTCAGCCGTCAACGTTATTGGGGAGAACCGATTCCGATTCTGCATCTGGAAGACGGAACGATGAAGACTGTACCAGAAGATCAATTGCCGCTGTTGCTGCCTGACATTGACCAGATTAAACCTTCAGGCACAGGGGAGTCCCCACTGGCTAACGTCACGGATTGGGTAAATACGGTTGATCCGGAGACGGGAATGAAAGCTCGCCGCGAAACCAACACGATGCCACAATGGGCGGGAAGTTGCTGGTATTACCTGCGGTTTATCGATCCTCACAATGACAAAGAACTGATTTCACAGGAGAAACAACAGCAGTGGTTGCCCGTTGATCTGTACATCGGTGGAGCAGAACATGCAGTACTGCACTTGTTGTATGCTCGTTTCTGGCACAAAGTGCTGTATGATCTGGGTGTCGTACACACGAAAGAGCCTTTCCATAAGCTGGTTAACCAAGGTATGATTCTGGGAACCAACAATGAGAAAATGAGTAAATCTCGCGGTAATGTCATCAATCCAGATGAGATTGTTAACGAATTCGGAGCGGATACACTGCGTCTCTATGAGATGTTTATGGGGCCGCTTGAAGCGACTAAACCTTGGAACGCAAACGGGGTAGAGGGAATGCATCGTTTCCTGTCACGCGTATGGCGCCTGTTCATTAACGAAGATACTGGTGCGATTAATGAAAAAATCACAGCTGACGGTGGAACCGATGAGTTCAAACGCACAGCACACAAAACGATCAAAAAAGTCACGGAAGATCTGGAGCATCTGCGCTTCAACACGGCGATCAGCCAATTGATGATCTTCATCAACGACGCGTACAAAGCAGAGACGCTGCCTCGCGAAGCGATGGAGAACTTTGTTCAATTGCTGTCACCTCTGGCACCGCATATGGCAGAGGAACTGTGGAGTCGTCTTGGACATGAGGGTGGAATCTCTTACGTAGCTTGGCCTGCATACGATGAGTCCATGACTGTGGATGCAGAAGTGGAAATCGTAGTTCAAGTGAACGGCAAAATTGTAACTCGTGCGACGATCGCGAAGGATCTGGATGCACAGGGAATGCAGGACTACACGATGGAACTTGCACCTGTGAAACAGGCGCTGGAAGGCAAGACTATTCGCAAAGTCATTGCCGTTCCAGGCAAACTGGTTAATATTGTTGCCGGTTAATCTCGCTGGCACGGAATACCTCATCCAGTTTGACTAAATCTTCATCGTATTTTTCATGTGTTGTATGGATCAGACTATCAAAAACACCATCGAGGTTGTTTCTCAGCAGTGCAAGTGCCTGAGCGGTTATTCCGCCAGGTACAGCGACACGGGCCTGAAGTTCCTGTGGAGTATAACCTCCCTCGGTAAGCAATTTGCCTGTTCCTAGAAGCATCTCACCAGCAAGAGCACAAGCGTCGGCGCGCTTGATACCTGTCAAGCGCACTGCACTTTCAATCCATTGCTCCAAAAAGAAGGATATGAATGCGGGTCCGCAACTCGAAAAGTCAGATGTGATTCGGGTGCAGGCTTCATCCACTTGATACGGTTTACCGATATGACTCATCAGGCCTTCGAGCAGAGAGCGATCTTCGGCCGTCATGCGTTCACCATGGATGAATAGGCTTGCTCCGCTGCCAACCTGATGTGTAACACTGGGGATAACCTTGGAGACTTTGCAAGGAAGTGAAGATTCCAGATGGCGCAGCTGCACGGGGCTGGTGATCGAGACAATTATGTGATTGGAATTCACAACAGGCAGGATATCATCAATGACATGTCTGAATTCCAGCGGTTTCACGCACAGGAAGATGATGTTGCTGCGAATGACTGTTTCCCGATTGTTCTGAGATTCATGCAGCCCTGGGTAGCGGAGGGAAAGCTGACGTACTTTGGATGGAGTTCGATTGCTTGCTGCAATCTGACGGGGTTCCAGTGCACCGGATTGGATCAGGGCATAGATCAACAGACTGCCCATGCTGCCGGTTCCGATAAATCCAACCTTCATTGGTTCAGGCCTCCTTTCATGCTTTACGGTAATGGCGCAGTTTCTTCCCTCTATTGTATGCATCAGGGTCTGGTTCACATGACATGAAATTATGTAACTTAGATAAGCGAAATCATGAAACGGTTCGGAAGCACCGCCCGTGTTCGAAATGATCTATATTTTGAATATGAGGGAGTGTGCGGAAGATGAGATGGAACAAAGCGTTTTCCATTGCTGCGGCAGTGGTTGGATGTATACTGATATTATGGTCGGGCAAAAGTGAACAGCCACCTAGCGGCTGGGAACCGATGCAGCTCGGCTCCAATCAGCCGACAAGTGAGCAGGATCCTTCTGCTAAACAGTCGGCTGCTTTGGTACCCGAGAATGCAGCTAAGGGTAAGCCTAAAGGTGATGTGAGCGAGCGACAATCGGACGATGCAGCTTCGGCACAGGGCTCGAAGATTCAGGAGTCTAATGTTGCTCCTACTGTATCAAGCAATCAAGGCATTCCACCGGCTCAGCTAGAGATGCAGTTAAGTGAAATCCATACATCTATATCTGACAAGGCATCTAAACCGGCTGACAAAACAACCAGTGAGACGGCAGATGATGGCAAGATCGATGTGAATACAGCATCTGTCACCAAACTAACGGAGCTTCCGGGGATTGGACAGAAGAAAGCTCAAGCCATTGTGGATTATCGCAATGCACATGGTCCCTTTACCAAAGTTAGTGATCTTACCAAGGTGAAGGGCATAGGCATGAAGATGCTGGAGAAGATGGCTCCCAATGTACAGATTCGCTAAAAGTTCAGCACATTAGTAATAGCTTCAAGGCGGGAGGAGAAAACGGCATGAGTTCAATAGAGCTTCGCAAGGACTGGGATACGTATTTTATGGACATTGCTTATATGGTATCGACACGTTCCCGTTGTCCGCGACGGCATGTAGGAGCTGTTCTGGTTCAAGGGAAAAAACTGCTGGGTACCGCCTATAACGGGGCACCGATGGGAGTAGCAGATTGCTCCGAGGAAGGCTGTATGATATCGGAAGAATACGAGCTTGTGGTTACGGACGGACAGGAGGAAATGATTAAAAAACAGCGCTGTATTCGTACCATTCATGCGGAGCAGAACTTGCTTTTATTCACGGATCGGATTGACCGCGAAGGTTCCTCTGTATATGTAACCGATGAGCCTTGCTGGACATGTGCCAACATGCTGGCGAACAGCGGCGTTACGGAGATTGTATTTCATCGCTCATATCCCAAAGATACAAGTAAAGTGAAAAACATGATGCAGCAGAAAGGCATTTTGTTCCGTAGTCTGGACAATTACCAGCCTCCTCGGGAGACAATGATGACCGTAAGCAACTAACAAGAACGCGTTAAAACAGGTTGAATGACCCAGATCACGTCAGAGCATATACACCTGGGATATGTTTTCTTCAATATAAGTTTCATGCGTACGGGGAAGAACCTCCGGCAAGCCTGAACAGGCTTCCGGGGGTTTTTTTTGTGTATTTATAGTCTTGGAGATCAGCGGAGAGGAGAGGGATGTAATGAAAGATAGACCATTGCTTCGCTTTACAATCTTTTGGTTGAGCGGTAGTAGCATGGCGTGTTTATTGATGGGATGGGCTTTATTTTGGGGAGTCGTCGGGGCAATGGCATGTCTTCCGGTCTTACTTCGTTTCATGAATATTCGCGGGTGGTCAAGTCTTCTTTTAGTTACCGCTTTTGCGGGTGGTTTAATACAATGGGAATGGAATGATTCGCGTAATTACAGTACCTTGCCAGCATATTTACATAGCTCTACGGATGTAATTGATGGGTTAGATGCTCAGGTTGAAGGGAAACTTGTATCGGATGTGCAGGTGGATGGAGATCGGGCAAGTTTTGAGATGCAGATCTCTTCTCTGAGGCTGCCCGAAGAAACGGAGCAGGAAGTAGAGAAAGAGAATAAAGTTTCCTCGTCAGATCCTGCCTTGGAGTCACTAAAGTCACCAGGATCCTCAGACAAAATAAATGAACGAGTCATTGTGCAAGTTCGATTAATGGAAGAACAGGAACAGCAGACAGCAGCATCTTGGAGGCGAGGGGATAAGCTGAAACTGTCAGGCTCTCTAGTTCTTCCTGGTAAAGCCAGAAATTTTGGGGGATTTGACTATCGCAGCTATTTAAGGACGCAGTATATTCATTGGATGGTTAAAGTGAAGGGGGCCAGTTCGGTTCATGTTTCGTCTCCTGAAGGGCTGGGGAAAATAAACATCCTACGGTGGACAGATTCGGCAAGACAACTGCTCGGTTCGGCGGTAGATCGGTTGTTTCCTGAGCCACAGGCAGGTTACATGAAAGGGCTGATCATCGGCATGGCGAAGGATATTGATCCAGGTACGTACAGTCAATTCTCTCAGCTCGGATTAACTCATATCCTCGCCATATCAGGTACCCATGTTGCAGTGTATGTGGCTTCATTGCTCATGCTCTTATCATGGTTGAGACTAACAAGAGAAACAGCTCTAACGATTGTGCTGGTTCTCGTGCCGGCATATGTACTGCTTTCGGGCGGTTCTCCATCGGTCATTCGGGCAGGCATGATGTCTATGATTGGTCTGTATATGGCGAAGCGTGGATATGCCAGAGATGGAATTCAGATCATCAGTGCAGCGGCTATGCTGATGCTCTGGTGGAATCCCTATTTTTTATTAAATGTCAGTTTTCAACTCTCTTTTCTGGTGACTGCCGGGCTGATGATTTACATGCCACTTATCAACAGATTGTTTTACAAGTGGCCCAAGTCCTTAGCAGCCACAGCTTCAGTTACGGTGACAGCGCAGCTGATTTCTTTCCCAGTGACGATTCTGTACTTCAATCAGTTCTCGTTGTTGTCTTTTGCAGCCAATTTTTTGCTGGTGTCTTTGATTAGTGCTGTAGTGCTTCCCTTAGGTACGGTTGCGATGATTCTATCATTTGTGTGGCTTCCGCTTGCGAAACTTCTGGCATGGATTGCGATTCAGTTGAATCAACTTACCTTTCTCAGTGTGGAATGGATGAACAGTTTGCCAGGTTTTGTGATGATCTGGCCTACACCTTCCTTATTATGGATTGCAACCTATTATGTGATTTTATATGTGTTGCTTTATTTGCTCTATCAGCGGAGTGGCGGTGAGATACCCCAAAATATTCATGTTGCAGAAGAGGATACAGCGCCACTTGATATGTCTTCACGAGGTGCTACACAAAGGGGCTCTACACTAGCATTAGGCTTCAATTCTTCACGGTCTGCTGACACTCAATCACTTTACACAGCGAAAGCGAACAATCGCTTGCAACTTTCAGCGCCCGATCCCTTGCCTACTCGAAGAGCAACATCAGATCATGGTTCACTCTCTACTCTTGGCGCTAGTATCGCCTGGCCAGAGTATGCAAGCGTATTTACATCTAAGGGTGCAGGCTTCTATAGTGAGGTGCGAATGAGCAAAGTTCAGCGAGGTTTATGCGTTGTACTTGCGATCTGTTTAATAGCCGGATTATGGTGGGCGTATCAGACGCCGCGTTCAGCGGGAACAGGTGTAGTGCAATTTCTGGACATTGGTCAGGGAGACAGTACACTGATTACTACGCCAGAGGGCAAACATATCCTTGTAGATGGTGGAGGCACAGTTAATTTTGGTGGCAGCGAGCATTCATGGAAAACGAGGCGTGATCCGTATGAGGTAGGTGCAAAGATTGTTGTTCCTTTATTAAAAAAGAGAGGTATTCACCAGCTTGATGCAGTCATTGTGACCCATGCGGATCAGGATCATGCTGGTGGGCTACAGGCTGTCCTGGACCAGATTCCAGTAAAACGCTTGATGTTTAACGGAACGACGAGTGGAAAAGAGAAATTTGACCAGCTCCTCAATACAGCGATACAACGCCAAATCCCGCTATTCGCTATACATCAGGGCATGACTTATCAACCGGATCGGGAGACATCTTTATATTTTATTTCACCAGAGCGGAATGGGCCGGTTAATCCATCAGGAGGTGTGCCAACTCTTGAGAATCAGAACGGTGAGTCGGTCGTTTTTTTGCTGGATATGGCGGGCTCGTCACTGCTATTTACCGGAGATATGGAAGCAGCAACGGAACAGAACATCCTGTATGACATTCAGGATGGTTCAATGTTGGCCTCTTTTCAACAGGGCGTTCAAAAATCGGGGAGAACTGTTCCGAACGGCGAAACCAATATAGGTGTTGTGCCTGAATGGATGGACGGTATAGCTGACAATGGCAGAAATCATAGTTCTTCAACAGCTACATCTATATCGCGTCTACAATCACATATATCTATAGATGTTCTTAAAGTTGCTCATCATGGCAGCAAAACTTCATCGTCAGAAGCATGGCTTCAGTACTGGAATGCCAAATCTGCACTGATCTCTGCAGGAGTAAACAATACTTACGGTCATCCGAATCCAGGTGTGATGAAACGTTTGGAAGCGACAGGTTCACAGATTTATCGGACGGACCAGATGGGCGAGGTACAGGTGAGAGTGAACGATGGGAAGATAGATGTGCGGCATAAGCTGATACAGAACAAGGGGGATAACCAGGATGACTAGGAAAAATAAATTTCCGAACCCAACATAGGCCAGACTGGGTTTTATAGAACCGCAAGCACTGCTCCGATCCTGAAAATGGGCTTATTTTTAGTTATAAGTATAAAAAAAGCCCCTTTTCCTCATTAGATTCTCGAAGAGAGAACAATGATGGTAGGGGCTTTTTCATATCCGGTCTGTTCATCGAATATAGATGATAGTATTATTTATTCCACGCCGTCCTTGAAATGTTTATTCCAATGTTTGTCACCTTTGTGCAGAATGTCTTCAACGGTTTTTTCGAGTGTCGCCAGTAGTTGTGCTCTGACATCCAGAACCGTTTCTCTGTACAAGCGTTCTTCCGATCCGACGATTTTATCGCCGTACAACGCTTGTGCAGCTACATATTTCCGATGCTCCTCAACCAGGGTGTCGATTGATTCCAAAGCGTGCTCCACAAAGTGGGAAATGCTTTGATATTCTTTTGGCATTTGTTCTTTTAATTGTTGAATTTTCGCTAGAGCTGGCATGCTCATCACCTCGTCTTATGAATGTAAATTTACAATACACCATTTTCATGAAAAATGCATTAAAAAAAGCTTAAATTTGGACAAATTTCGACTTTTTTTATTTTTAAGCCTTTAAAAGTACTTAACCATAATGTATGCCGTTGCATTTATTTTGAGTCGTGTAAGTACTGGAATCCGTGATGTCAGACGTTTGATGACTACGTTTGCATTTTCTGTTATTCTAAGATAAGATTCGGCGGCCCTTATACATATGCCGTTATTTTGTGATGGAAAATTAAAATATACTTAACTTTGCAACAATTTTATCGATGATTACGTCAGTAAGGTTGCAGGGAGAGGGGGATCCTTTGTGGTAGAGCCGGAACTCATCAGAGCCGCTCAATCGGGCGATCGCGACGCTCTAATTACCCTATTGCGGGAGATTGAACAGCATGTTTATCGGACCGCATATTACATTCTAAATAATGAACAGGACGCCTTGGATGCTGCGCAGGAAGCGTTGATCCGTATTTACACCAAGATTAATTCTTATGAAGAAAAAGCCCAGTTCAAAACCTGGGTGCAACGCATCGTAACGAACATCTGCATTGACAAGTTCAGAAGAACCAAGCCTTCCGTGTCCATCGATGAACACGAAATGGTTTTTCAGGATAAGCAGGATGTAGAATTCGAAGTGATGTCGACTTATGTGGCCAAGGACATTCAGGAAGCGATCAACAAGCTGCCGGAGCATCATCGGACCGTCATTGTTCTAAGATATTTGCAAGATTTATCCTATAACGAAATTGCGGATTGTCTCGATCTTCCGCTAAATACGGTGAAGTCTTACTTATTTAGAGCCAGACAACAGCTACAAAATCTATTACAGGAGTATCAGAAAGGTGGTGTGACAGGATGAAATGCGAAGAGGTGGTGGAATGGATGCACCGGTATCTGGATCATGATCTGGGCGAGGCGGAAACGACGCAGATGCTACAGCATGTGGCCAAGTGTCCGGAATGCGCCGAAAATTTTAGTATGCTCAGAGCTCTATCCAGGGAACTGGAAGATTTGCCGCAAGTAAGCCCGAAGTTTAGTCTGGTTGATGCCATTATGCCTCAATTGGATGCGATTGACGAAGCGCGTAAAGAACAAAGCAGTACCGTGCAAGAAATGAGTCCTGTCCCTGCGGCATTTGAGAGTCTACAGCGTTCAAGTTCAAGTGAGCAGAAAGCGAAGACCAAATGGTTTAATTCGATGGTGGGACGGATGTCTGTGGGTGCAGCGGCCGCGGCTGTTGTATTAGGATTTGCTATCTGGGGATATCAGCCAGAGCAGATTGAGAATGCAGATTCGATGCTCATGAGCTCGGGGGCATCGCAAGATAGCAACAGTGAAGAGCAGTCTGCACAGAGGATGTATCTGAGAAGCGATCAAGGAGACATAACGAACCAAGCAGAAGGCAGTACGTTTGCACCTGACTCGTCAAATGATCCGGTGACGGAAGGTTCTATGCAACCGAACGCGGATCAACCTGACGAGAGCAACGGAACAGAACTGAAAACTCCAGATGCTTCGAATGAACAAGAGTCAGCAAAGCCTTCCACAGAGGGGCCGTCTACTCAGGACAAAGGCAAACAAGAGGTGAATTCAAGTCCTTCTTCTGACTCTGGTCATACTCAGAAGAGCATGGATTCAGCTCAGGGAACGGAGCAGAAAAAGCCGGATACAAGCGAAGGCGGTGCTTCCACTCCTAATGACAAGGATGGAAGAAGTACATCTGATTCAAATGACCAGCTCGACGAGACATTTTCGGCTCAAACAATCATTCCAAACCAGGATACCCCAGCTCAAGGCAGTGACACTGACAATGCAGGAAACGGAACGGAATCGGGTGCTGCTGGAGCACAGCAGGGATTGATGGCTCCTGAACAAGGCATTGCTGCACCAACGGGAGCAAAGGAATGGAAATCACCTGACGGTTCCTATGTTGTTATGTTGCTTGGTGACCAGTTAAGTATTTATGCGAAATCTGCGAATGATCCGGATGTACTGAATCTGATAGAGCAACGGAGTGTAGAAGGTACGTTAAAGTCGGGAAGCTGGTCCAAAGACAGCCTGCAGTTTAATTATGAAATGGACAAAGACGGAGCGATTACAAAGGATACCTTCAAAGTCAGTACATCATCTAATGTTTCACCTGTAAAATAGTTCTGGTATAAGGTTCCTGCACGGCATTTTAAGAGAACCTTTTCCAATGAACAAGCATATACTGGATATAACTAAAGAACGTCCTTTTTCTGATCCAACAACTGACGTCGTATGACCGCACGCCAGCTATTTCTAGAATGGCTGTGCTTGCGTTTATATAGATGCAGAACAGTGGGCCTTTATCCGTACATGGATGAAGGTCCCTTTGTTGTCTTGTGTATTTTCTGGTAGGATAAGAGGGATAAGGGGGCACGGTGGATGGATGTGAAAAGCGCAACAAAGGCAATACGCAGCGGGGAAACTGCGCCAATCTATGTGCTGTATGGAACGGAAAAGTACCAGATACAGCAGTTTACAGAGATGTTAAAAACCCATGTTATTGAAGAGGAGCATCAGGATTTTGCAGTTATTCCCTATGATCTCTCCGAAACACCGATTGAGGCTGTTGTGGAAGAAGCAGAAACGGTTCCCTTTCTTGTTCCGCGCAAATTGATTATTGTAAGGGACACCAGCTTGTTTACCGCAGGAAAGGAATCCAAAATAGAACATCAGGTAGATCGCTTGATTACATATATGGATAATCCCGCTGACTACAGCACGATCGTTTTTTTAGCGCAAGGGGACAAGTTGGATGAACGGAAAAAGTTGGTGAAAGCAGCCAAGAAACAAGCCGTTGTTCTGGCCTTTGCACCGCTAAGTGGAGAAGAATTGATTCAATGGATTGTAAAACTTGCAAAACAGAGAGAAGTGACCTTCGAAGCTGGGGCGGCAGATACATTAGTCAGTTATGCTGGAACGGGATTGCAAGGGTTATCTGCCGAAGTGGATAAGCTTTGTTTGTTTGCTGGGAGCGGAGGCACGATTCGTCGTGCAGATATTGAGTCACTGGTGGCTCGTAGCACGGAGCAGAACGTATTTGCACTTGTGGAGGAGTTGGCCAACCTGAGGTTGGAAAAAGCACTTGCACTCTTTTATGAACTTTTAAAACAACGTGAAGAACCGATCAAGATCGCAGCGCTGATTGCGCGGCAGTTCCGTATTATGATTCAGGTCAAGGAACTCGGGCAACAAAGTTACTCACAGCAGCAGATCGCCAGTCAACTTGGCTTGCATCCGTACGCGATCAAAATTGCCGGGGAGCAGGCTCGAAAGTTTGATGCTGACCGTCTACGGAAGATTCTGAGTCACTTGAGTGAGCTGGATTATCAGATGAAAACAGGAGCTGTGGATAAGGTTCTTGGCTTGGAGTTATTTTTGTTAAGACTTGGTGCATAGCCTTAGGCAAAAGCAAAAAAAACAACCTGAAGTCTCCGTGTGTTGATATTTCAACGTACGATCCGAGATGTTCAGGTTGTTTTTTTATGGTATGTTCTCCTTACTTAGCGAAACAGATGCTAAAAAATCCTGAAAGCCCATGCTGTTCAGGATTTTTCCATTGGTTCGTATAAGTAACGCTTCTTACGCTTGTGCGGAAAGAGCGTTCAGTTTTTTCGCCAAGCGAGACTTTTTGCGTGCAGCTGCATTTTTGTGAACCAGACCTTTAGTTACAGCCTTGTCCAGCTTTTTGGAAGCAGCTTGAATCGCAGCTTTAGCAGTTTCAACTTCGTTGCTTACCAGAGCAGCATCAGCAGCTTTAACAGCTGTGCGGAGTGCAGACTTCTGAGAAGCGTTGAGTGCGCGGCGCTTGTCGCTCGTTTTTACGCGTTTAACAGCGGATTTGATGTTTGGCATTACATTCACCTCCTGTAAGGCATTCGCATGAATACAAACGTTTCACAACTTAAAATATTCTATCACGCTAGCATGTAAATTGCAACAGATTTTGCATCGTTGTTTGGCATGTTGCATAAAGCCTGCCTTTTTCCCACACAATATGCTCAAATGTAATAAGGGAGGCAGGGACACAAATGACACTTGATTTGCAAAATTATATCGTACGCACGGATTTGGCTATCGATTCCAAAGAAATGGCACAAGGCAGCCAAAGACAGACGATTCCCGGATTACGTGAGGATGTAGATACGAAAGACGGAATTACGATCACACGGATTGATGTGTTGAATGATGAAGCAGCGAAAGCCATAGGGCGTGTAAAAGGCCATTATGTCACACTTGAGGTGCCTTCCCTTCGCAACGGAGATACTGAACTGAAGGAACGGGTGGCTGCCGAATTTACACGAGAAATGGAAGCGTTTATGACCAAGGCAGGCATCGGCAAGGATTCCAAGGTGCTGATTGTAGGCCTCGGC
This sequence comes from Paenibacillus polysaccharolyticus, assembly GCF_023714295.1. Taxonomy (GTDB): domain Bacteria; phylum Bacillota; class Bacilli; order Paenibacillales; family Paenibacillaceae; genus Paenibacillus; species Paenibacillus polysaccharolyticus_A. The sequence continues at coordinate 302,112 of NZ_JAMAUN010000004.1, read as the reverse complement.
AACCTGAAAGTAACTCCAGATTCTCTTGGTCCGTTGGTTGTAGAGAATCTGATGGTTACCCGGCAGTATTTTGAATTGGTACCGGATCAGGTGGCGCCTGGATATCGTGAGGTCAGTGCTATTGCTCCGGGTGTGCTTGGTACAACAGGGATTGAGTCGAGTGACATTGTGCAGGGCATTGTTGAGCGTACCCGTCCTGATGCCATTATCGCCATTGATGCGCTCGCTTCCCGCTCTCTTGAACGAGTGAATACAACGATTCAGGTAGCCGATATCGGGATTCACCCTGGTTCTGGTATTGGTAACAAACGCCGTGGATTAACGAAGGAAATTCTGGGTGTTCCCTGCATTGCCATCGGCGTACCAACGGTATGTTATGCTTCGACCATCGTGAACAACGTCATCGAAATGATGCGTTCTCACTTTCGTCAGGAAACCGATCAGACAAAACAAATCATGGGCATGCTCGATGACATCGGTGAAGAGGATCGCTTGAGTCTGGTAAAAGAGGTGCTTGAACCGCTCGGACATGACCTGATCGTCACCCCGAAAGAAATTGATGAGTTCATTGAAGGCATCGCCAATGTCATTGCAACCGGACTTAATGCGGCTCTTCACGAAGCAGTAAATCCAGATAACGTTGCGGCTTACACACATTAGACGAATCCCCTAATATGGAACAGAGAAGAAGGTCCGAATCTATCGGACTTTCTTTTTTGTTGCCTTCATCTTTCTACTTCCTGTTCTATCAAATTGAATACTCTCATAGAGTTGAAGTATAAGAGTTGTTCTGCAAGGGAAGGAGACATAAGAATGAACAAGATATTGGCATGGAACATTGGCAAGTGGAAAAAAAGATGTCTGCATGTGCTGGCCATGGGCCGTACACTGTTGCTGCTTATGATCATATCTGCCCTCTTCTTTGTTGCACTCGGGCTTGGAGGCATGGCGGAGAAACGGTTAAATAGTTCGCCTGTTTCTTCCATGAAGGGATTTGCAGGTTCAGTCTCAAGCCGCTTTTTTGTGGACATGTTGGGTATGGAAGTACCTCATCTTACTCAGAAGGAACAGAACACAGAGATTTCCGGTGAAAATCTAACCTCTTTTGTATTTCAATTGCTCACGAACGTGAATCCTCAGGATCCCAAAAGTTTAATCGCACGTGAAATGCCAGGCATGGGAGCGAATCAGCCTGTTTTGCTCCGTCCCGGTTCTGGCAATACCAAGGCAGAAGCACCTGAAGATTATCAGCCGGGCCCAGGCCTGACAGAAGCAACCTCATCAGGTGAAGGTAAGCCAGGAAGTGAACTGCATGTACCTCCGGGCAAGGATGATCCAGACGTTTCCGGTGAAGATGATCCGGGAAAGGGTACAGTCGATGAGGACCCACCGGTAAAAGGGGACGGGCAAGGCAAGGGGAATCCGTCCATTGCTAAAAAATCGGTTCTTATCTATCACTCTCATCCGCGTGAAGGATATAATCCACTGCTAGGCACGGATAGCGATAATCCTTCCTCGGGTAAACCGACAGGTAATGTTTTTCAAGTGGGAACCTATCTATCGGATAGCTTGGAGAAGCTGGGCGTCGGAGTAGAGCATGCGAAGGAAGATTATCAAACGAAAATAAAAGATTACAATTGGAACTTTTCCTATAAATACTCCAGACAGACTGTCAAAGCGGCGCTTGCTCAGAATGATGATCTGACATATCTCATTGATATTCACCGGGATTCCCAGCGGCATAAAAAAACGACAACTACCATCGGTGATCAGAGTTATGCCAAGGTATATTTTATTATCGGGCACGAAAATCCAAATTGGCGCAAAAATGAAGCCTTTGCTGCGAAAATCCACAAAAAGCTGGAAGCGAAGTATCCGGGGGTATCCCGAGGGGTGTGGGGGAAGAATGGCGGAGGAGGTAACAATGGAGAATATAACCAAACGCTTTCCCCGAACAGCATTCTCATCGAAATTGGTGGCATTGACAATACGGCAGATGAGTTGAAACGAACGTCCAAAATTCTGGCGCATATGATCGCGGAAGTATATTGGAACGAGCAAAACGTAGATAAAGCAAGCGCGAAACCGGTATCCAAGGGCGGATAAATGAAGGAAAGATTCGAAAAACTTACGTAGGCACTGCAGAAGGTAATGAAGCGATGGTCTGTTTTGTTAGCTATCTATAGAAGAAGGGAGATTCCTGAGATGTCCAAATTTGGCAAAAAAGCGGTCTCTGTCAGTGTGCTTATGTTACTTGGTGTATTGCTTGGCATGCAGCTGGCAGGCAGTGGTTTTCAGCGTAATAACCCTGTGAACAATGTCCCGGTAGTGGCGACTACAGAACCCTCACCTGAGGAAAATAAACCTGTAACCGCTGAGCCTGCGCAGACCGAGGTTAAAAAGCCGTTCGTTCCTGTCCAGACCCCAAGCCAGGTGCTTGGGGCAGATCAGCACAAGGCTCCGGTAGACGTGCTAGCGGAAAAAACGGCGGGATTGCTGCAAAACTTGTCAAACAGCGGTATAAAGTGGGTTGTCTCTCTTTTTGGCGGAGTAGATGAATAGAAGCAGATGGAATAAAGGAAAACTAACCCTTCGAGGCACTCATCCAGTGCACTTTATTATAAAGTTAAAACATCATGGGATTGATGCACCTTGCAGCAACTGTTATAATGAAGTGATTGACACTAGGCTGTTTCTGGGGGTAAGGAATGACTGACATTCGGGAAAGACAACGTAAAATTCGTAACTTTTCAATTATTGCACATATAGATCACGGTAAATCAACACTTGCGGACCGGATCTTGGAGTACACAGGTGCGCTGACATCGCGTGAAATGCAGGAACAAGTGCTGGATCAGATGGATCTGGAACGCGAACGCGGAATTACCATTAAACTGCAAGCGGTTGCCCTGAATTACAAGGCAGACGACGGTGAAGAGTATCTGTTGAATCTCATTGACACACCAGGACACGTAGACTTTACGTATGAAGTATCGCGTAGTCTTGCGGCATGTGAAGGGGCGTTGCTAGTCGTTGACGCGGCACAAGGGATCGAGGCGCAGACACTAGCTAACGTATATCTTGCGCTGGACAACAATCTTGAGATTTTGCCGGTTATCAACAAAATCGACTTGCCAAGTGCCGATCCAGATCGGGTGAAGCAGGAAGTTGAAGATGTTATCGGACTGGATACCAGCAACGCTGTATTGGCTTCGGCCAAAGCCGGCATCGGGATCAAAGAAATTTTGGAGCAAGTGGTACAGAGCGTACCCGCACCTGTAGGTGATCCGGACCAGCCGCTTAAAGCGCTGATTTTTGACTCGCATTACGACCCTTACAAAGGGGTTATCGTGTATGTGCGTGTTATTGACGGTAAAATCAAGGCGGGTTCCAAAATCAAAATGATGGCCACAAACAAATCGTTTGAAGTGATCGAAGTAGGAGCGTTCAAGCCGCGCATGACTATTGTGGACGAGCTGAACGTCGGGGATGTAGGATTTATCGTTGCGGGTATCCGTCACGTCGGCGATACTCAAGTCGGGGACACGGTTACTGACGCGAAAAATCCAACCCTTGAACCACTACCTGGATATCGTAAAATTAATCCAATGGTATATTGTGGTCTGTATCCGATTGAAACATCGGACTATGTGGATCTGCGTGAAGCATTGGAAAAGCTGCAACTGAACGACGCCTCACTCAGTTTTGAGCCGGAGACTTCCAGCGCACTCGGCTTTGGATTCCGTTGCGGATTCCTTGGACTGTTGCATATGGACGTTATTCAGGAGCGGATTGAGCGTGAATTCAACATTCCGTTGATCACAACGGCTCCGAGCGTAATTTACCACGTAACGCTAACTAACGGCGAGCAGATTCAAATTGATAACCCATCCAACTATCCAGAGGTAGGACGGATTGATTACGTTGAAGAGCCTTATGTGAAGGCTTCAATCATCGTACCGAATGATTACGTCGGAACGGTAATGGAGCTGTGCCAAAATAAACGCGGTGAATTTATCAATATGGAATATATGGACACAACACGGGTTACGATTACATATCAGATCCCGTTGTCCGAGATCGTATATGACTTCTTCGACCAGTTGAAATCAAGCACCAAAGGTTATGCTTCCTTTGACTATGAGCTGTCCGGTTACCGCCAGTCCAATCTGGTGAAAATGGATATCCTACTTAACGGCGAACAAGTCGATGCTCTGTCCTTTATTGTTCACAGAGATCGTGCATACAATCGCGGCCGTATTATCTGTGAGAAACTGCGCGAACTGATTCCGCGGCAAATGTTTGAAGTGCCGATTCAGGCGTCTGTGGGCACCAAGGTTGTGGCTCGTGAAACAGTTAAAGCGATGCGTAAAAACGTACTTGCCAAGTGTTACGGCGGTGACATCTCGCGGAAACGGAAACTGCTGGAGAAGCAGAAGGAAGGTAAGAAGCGGATGAAACAGGTGGGTAACGTAGAGGTGCCACAAGAGGCATTTATGGCGGTACTGAAAATTGATGATTAAAATGCAATCTCTGGGTACATCAAGATCTTGCGTATCAGAGAATGCATTAATAATGCATTTTTAGGTACATCACAGATTGTGTGTATTAATAATGCATTCTAATAATTTAATTTTAGGTACATCACAGATTGTGCGTATCGAATTACTGGTAATCAAACTATATAAAGTGAACTATTTTTACACCTTAACGGAGAGGACAGAAAAAACCTGAAAAAGCGGAGCGTTCGCCTTTATCACCGGATTTTTCCCTTTTGGGAAAGGGAATCAAAAAAATCTGGGGATAACAGCGATTGGAAGGTTATTCTGTCATTGGAGTGGAATGTGTAAATTGTTAGATCACTTTATATAAATCAACATTTTAGCTGAAAGGGAAGCCAACTGGCTTTCCTTTTTTCAAATCAAGGGGGACTTACCGTGACACTTGCAGCACACAACCAGAAAACAGGTGCGCCCCAAGCGGTGTACCTTCACATTCCATTTTGTACAAATAAATGTTTTTACTGTGACTTTAATTCTTATGTTCTGAAAGATCAGCCTGTGATGCAATACTTGGAGGCGCTGGAACGGGAGATGGAGCATACCGTCAAGGCGAATCCGCCAGGCGAAATTAAAACGATCTTTGTCGGCGGCGGAACGCCAACCGCGTTGAAACCGGACGAGATGGCTTATTTCCTGCGTTCGGTCAAAACCTATTTCCCGAATTGGGCAGACGATATTGAATTTTCGATGGAAGCCAACCCGGGAACGACGGATGCCGAAAAGCTGGCCGCGATGAAAGAAGGCGGCGTGAACCGTGTCAGCTTTGGCGTACAGGCTTTTCAAAATGATCTGCTGACGGGCATTGGCCGGATTCATAATACAGATGATGTATATCGCAGTTTAGAGAACGCACGTAAGGCGGGACTGGATAACCTGTCGATTGACCTGATGTTTGGATTGCCAAACCAGACGGTGGAGATGTTGAATGAAAGTATCGACAAAGCGCTGGAACTGGATCTGAAACACTATTCGATCTATAGCCTGAAGGTAGAAGAGAACACCCTTTTCCATACCCTGTACCAAAAAAATCAATTACCTCTTCCGCATGAAGATGATGAGTTGCAGATGTATCTTCTATTAATGAAGCGCATGAAAGAAGCAGGTTATGAACAGTATGAGATCAGTAACTTTGCCAAACCTGGCTTCGAGAGCCGTCATAATATCACCTATTGGCGCAATGAGGATTATTACGGACTTGGTGCAGGTGCACATGGTTACGTGGGCCGTGAACGCCATATGAACATTAAAGGGATTAATCCTTATGTGGAAGCATCACGTGCGGGACTGCCTCGTTTGGATCATTTCGAGATTGGCCGTGCGGAAGCGATGGAGGATTACTTAATGGTAGGACTCCGTATGTTGGAGGGCGCTTCATCTTCAAGATTCCATAATCAGTTCGGGGAATCCATGGAGGATGTATTTGCGAAACCGCTGGGCAAAATGTTGCATGCAGGATTGCTTGAGCGGACAGCAGACGGCTTTAAACTGAGTGAACAAGGTATTCTGTTCGGCAATGACGTTTTTGCGGAGTTTATCGGCTCTATATCGCTAAATTCGTAGCTTGAAATTCTATACGCTCTGTTGTATATTTATTCATATTGTTTTACAGGGCGTGTTAATTTAAACAACTACGAAGCTAGCTTTCCTCGGAAAGCGTCGTTATAGGAGGAGAGCTGGATGTCGGTTATATGCAGGAAAGCTGTACCGGAAGATGTTGAACCACTGTTTGAAATGATTAAGGGATATGCAGAGCGTGGGATCATGCTTCCGCGTTCACGGGAAGTACTGCAAAGGCAGCTGGAGCATTTTATTGTGGCTGAGGTGGATGGAGTTGTCGTAGGCTGCGGCTCATTATGTCGTCTGGGCAATGACCTGGTGGAAGTAAGATCACTGGGCATTTCAGAGGGGTATAAAGGGCTTGGCATCGGGTCCCGTCTACTTGACCGGCTTGTAGAAGAGGCGGAGAGACAACAGATTCCAAAGGTGATGGCTCTCACGTATGAAGTTTCCTTTTTTCTGAAAAATGGTTTTGCTGTTGTGGAAAAAGAAATCTTCCCTGAGAAAGTATGGACGGACTGCGTTCATTGCAGCAAGCAGGATTGCTGTGACGAGATTGCGGTTCTGAAAGAACTGAATGTGTCAGCGTAGTTATACGTTTATATGAATAAAAAGATAAAGATCACAAACCCAAGGAACTTAAGGTTTCAAAGGGCTTGTGGTCTTTTTTGGTGCTCGTTTTTTCATATACTTTTCACACACTTATTCCATTATTCTCACACATCCTCTTGTTAAGATGAACTTACATAAGCGATCTGCAAAAAACTTCACAGTGGAACAGTTGAAGAACAGGGATAAAAACAAGGTTTTCAACGTACGAAGCAGGGAGTATGCAGATAGCTCAATCTTAAGAATGAGGTGACCGATCATGAAAAAATGGACAAAACATGTAGCAGCTTTGGTAACAGCGATGAGTGTAATTGGTGGAGCAGGTAGTGCTTTTGCCGCAACGCCTGTTGTGAATTCCGTAAAACCGTCTGAAACACAAAAAGCTGGAGCATCGGCTAGCTCAACGAGCAAATCTACAACAACAAAATCAACAACCACTCCAGCAGCCAAATCCACTGTAGCGCCGACAAAAACGACAGGAGCTAAAGCGGCCCCTTCCAAAACAACAGCTACAACCAAGAAGGAAACAACAACTCACAAAGCGAGCGCAGTACCGCATAAAGCCAAAAAGGCTGCTCATAAAGCAAAAGTGGCGAAGCATAAAGCGAAAAAAGCTGTGCACAAATCAAAAGTGACTCACAAAGCAAAAAGGGCTTCTCATAAAACAACAGCAATGCATCACAAGGGCAGAAAAACTGCTCATAAAGCAAAAACAGTAACACACAAAGCAAAAACAACGACACATAAAGCCAAAGCTGCGGCTCATAACGCCAAACAGGCTTCACACAAAGCTTCAGCAACAGCAAAGGCTACTGCGCATCAAGCAAAACAAACGGCACACAAAGCGAAAAAAGCCGCTCACAAAATCGCAGCGCACAAAGCAACAGCTAAAAAAACGGTAGGAACTAAAACGCCAGTAGCTAAGACGACTGTAAACAAAACAACTTCGCCAAAAACTGGAGTGAAAACAACAACTCCAAAAACAGCAACTCATAAAACAGCTACCGTGACAACTCATAAAGCTGCAACATCTGCTACGAAAGCACCAGCCAAAACAAATGTTACAAACAAAAACGAGGCAGCAAAATCAAGCTCATCCCATAAATAAGAAGTTGTGCTCTGATGCCCTCACTGTACCAGATCCAGTCCATAATTTAACGCATCAGTGACATTATGATATACGGCGTACACAGGCGGAGCTCTCTTATAGGGAACTCCGTCTTTTTCATGTTGAATTGGGTGTTTGTAACGTTACATTTAGGCCATTCATGGAAGTTTGGAATCTGAGTACAGACTCTGTTACATTAGTAGTAACATATTTAATAAAAAACATATCAGAAGTGTTATATTCATGCCGAGGTGAACGCCGATGCCGCATATTTTTGTAGTGGATGATGATCCGTATATTTTGCAACTTATTGCAGGTTATTTGAAGAAGGAACAATATGAAGTGACCTCCTTTGCACACGGCAGAGAGCTGGTCGGGGAAGTGCGCTTGAGAAAGCCGGACTGTTTGATTCTCGACATTATGATGCCAGGGGTTGATGGGCTTACACTCTTGACGGAACTGAGAACCTTCACTGAAATTCCCATTATTATGGTCTCGGCTCGAGGAGAGGAAATCGATCGTTTAAATGGGCTGGAATTGGGATGTAACGATTTTCTGAGCAAACCTTTCAATCCTCGTGAACTGGTTGCGAGAGTGAAAGGCATGCTTCGTTTGATACACAGCAGTCGCTTATCACAAGGGATTGAACTAAAAGAAACGGAGCGGCATCAGCCGAAGGAAGGGTCTTATTTTAGTATAGGCAACGTGCAGATTTCAGAAGAATTCCGACGTGTCAATGTTAGTGGAGAAGAATTGGGACTAACCGGAAGGGAATACGAGCTTTTGTTATTTCTATCCCAACACCTGGATCGTCCATTCAGCCGCGAACAGTTGATCCAACAGGTCTGGAATTATGATTTTTACGGTGAAGTGCGTGTAGTGGATGATCTCGTGAAACGGATTCGTAAAAAGCTTGCACAGGTTCAAGCTACACTGACCATTGATACCGTGTGGGGGTTCGGCTATAAAGCAGCTGTACATACACGATGAAGACAATACGCAGCAAAATGCTGCTCGCCTTGTTTGCAAGTATGCTGGTTACTGTGGCGTTTACGGTACTGTTTTTTATACACCTCTTTGATGATATTCTGCTCAATCAGGTCAAAGAGCAATTAAATGGACAAACGAAGAAGGCTGTCAAGATCATTCGTGTAGATGATCTGGAGGATCTGGACAATGACAGTTTTCGTTTTTTTATTAAAGATATTCTCTTTTATGCGGACTATTTTGTAATTGATGGGCAGGATAAAATTGTCGCCTCAAGCAGTGCGGGACGTGTGGGGATGAAATTGGAAGGATTCCCAGGTACACACGAAGGTTATATGATTTTAAATGGAAAAAAGGTCCTATACAGTGAGGCTGAGTTGTCACATAAACAGTTTCGAGTGATCTTGTATTCTCCGCTATCGTCACTCAGGGCAATGTACATTCCGTTGTTTCGAACAACCCTTCTGTCGATTGCCGCAAGTTTTGTTGTCATTCTGTTGATAGGATTATTCGCCGTGTGGCGAACGGTACAGCCACTCAATCGCTTGAAAGAGGCTGTTAACAAGTATGAGCCAAACATGCCTGACAGAGATCAATTCCTTCAGGCTGACCATACAGAAATCGGCGAATTGATCCAGACCTTTCAATTAATGAGTAACAGAATTGATGACCATCACCGGCATCAGCTGGAGTTTTTGCAAAATGTATCCCATGAACTTAAGACACCATTGATGTCCATTCAAGGTTACGTGTATGCCATTCAGGATCAGGTCGTTTCCACGGATCAGGGACTTGATATTATTGCTACCCAGTCGCAACGCCTTATTGACATGGTTGGAAAACTGATTCAGCTCTCCAGACTGGAAACTGTGGATGAGGAATGGCCTGTGGCAGTCATTGACCTGAAAAACATGGCGGAAGAAGCAGTGTATCTGCTTATGCCAACTGCGCTTCAGCGAGGAATACATTTGACAGCGGAAGCCAATTCGTTCATCGTGGAAACAGCAGGTGAGCAATTGTTTCAGATTCTGCTAAACTTGTTGCAAAATGCTGTGCGCCATACCGAAACGCAAGTGATATTAACATTGGAACTCTCTGCCGATGATCACGCGGACTGGATTTTTCATGTCGATGATGATGGGCCAGGCTTGAATGAGCATGACAGACAGCATATTTTTCGTCGTTTTTATACAGGAAATAATGGTGTGACAGGATTGGGGCTAACCATTAGCAAGCAACTGGCAACGCGTCTCCATGCAGATTTGGTGTATAGTGACTCACCGCTAGGTGGGGCACGTTTCAGTCTGAGACATTATCCTGCGGAGCGAGAAATCCAGCATCAAGGTGCATAATATACGTTATAAGTGAAGGTTATTGGCCTATACTATAAATAGATGATCCCATTCCGCAAACTGACTTGACAATGATCATGTCAGTTTGGTATTTTTGTATTACCGATTAGCACTCATCTAACTGGAGTGCTAACGACATGGGACAGTACAGTCAGAAGGAGGGAATACTCACCATGTTAACAGAGCGTCAACGAATGATTCTGAACGCTATAGTGGATGACTATATCCGTTCAGCTGAGCCCGTAGGGTCCCGAAGCATCTCCAAAAGAGGAGATGTTGGATATAGTCCGGCAACGATTCGTAATGAAATGGCCGACCTTGAAGAGATGGGTTTTCTCGAACAGCCGCATACTTCGGCTGGACGTATACCTTCTCATAAGGGTTATCGATATTATGTCGACCATTTGGTTCCCTGGAATCAGGTGGAGCCGCAGGAACTGGATGATCTAAAGTCATTTTTTGCAGAGAAGCTGAATGTTATGGAACAGGTTATTCAGCATGCTTCCAACATTTTGTCTCATATGACCAATTATACTTCGATTCTGCTTGGACCTGAGGTGTTCCACACCTCACTGCGTCACTTCCAGTTGCTCCCGCTGAATGAGAATGAAGCTGTAGCGATTATTGTGACGAACACCGGTCAGGTGGAAAACAAGACAGTTCAAATCCCACCCGAGATTTCGGTTGCTGAGATGGAGAATGTGGTTCGTCTGTTAAACAGCAAATTGGTAGGCGTACCAATCTACAAGCTGAAGTCACGTCTTTATACCGAGCTGGGCCAAGAGATGGAGCGTCACATTACACGTTATGAGGAAGTTATGCAGGTACTTAATAGCGCGTTTGACAATGAGCATGACAATCGTCTATTCCTCAGCGGCGCTACCAATATGTTGACACAACCTGAGTTCAGAGATGTGGAAAAGGTTAAGGATATTCTGGACTTGTTAGATGAGACACCAACATTAATGAAATTGATGATGCCAGTGCCCGGCGGGTCTGGAATTCAGGTACGAATCGGTACCGAAAATGATCATGAGGCCTTTGCGAACTGTAGCTTGATTACAGCGTCATATTCATTGGACGGCGAGGCACTTGGATCCATTGGAATTCTGGGACCAACCCGTATGGATTATGCACGTGTCATCCATATTCTAAATACATTATCCCGTGATCTTACAACGATGCTGACGACTCGCTTCAAATAAGCAACGGGAATTACGATTCATTCTTATAAGGAGGTGAACATCTTGAAAGAGGAGCAATCATTCACAGAAGAGCAAGAAGTAACAGCCGCTGAACAGGAACCGGTCAATGAGGCCGCAGCTGCAGAAGCACAGGCTGAAGAGATAACAGGCCAGGAGCAAAATGAGCTGTCACGTTTGAGAGCAGAAGCTGAGGAAACACAGCAGCGCTTTGTACGTGCGCAAGCTGATTTTGATAACTTCCGTCGTCGCACGCAGAAGGAAAAAGAAGAGCTTGCCAAATACGCTTCGATGAAGCTGGTCACCGAACTGATACCAGTGATGGATAATTTCGAGCGCGCTATGGCTACGGTACCGGAAGGTACGGAAACTGAATCTTTTGCCAAAGGATTCCAAATGATCTTGCGTCAATTGGAAACCGTGCTGACAAACGAAGGGCTGACTCCAATGGAAACGGTTGGACAACCGTTTAATCCTGAATTCCACCAAGCGATTATGCAAGTGGAGAGCGATGAGCATGAAGAAGGCATCGTTGTGGAAGAAGTTCAAAAAGGCTATATGCTGAAGGATAAAGTACTTCGTCCGGCAATGGTTAAAGTAAGCTCTTAATCCGGGGCTGAACTAAGGGACGAAGTTTAATATACAGCTTTTATACACATAGAGCAGATCACTTACTAACTAACACAATAAGGCTGACAAGTGCCTGTACATTTTAAATTGTTGAGGAGGAAATTTTCGGATGAGCAAAGTAATCGGTATTGACTTAGGAACAACCAACTCATGCGTAGCCGTTATGGAAGGCGGCGAGGCTGTAGTTATTCCAAACCCGGAGGGTGCGCGTACTACTCCTTCCGTTGTAGGTTTCAAAAAAGATGGCGAGCGTGTCGTTGGTGAAACAGCGAAACGTCAAGCGATCACTAACCCTGATCGCACGATCATTTCCATCAAGCGTCACATGGGTACATCCCACAAAGAAACGATCGACAGCAAAGATTATTCTCCACAAGAAATCTCTGCGATCATCCTGCAAAAACTGAAAGCTGATGCAGAGGCATACCTGGGTCAAACGGTAACTCAAGCGGTTATTACTGTTCCAGCTTATTTCAATGATAGCCAGCGTCAAGCAACTAAAGATGCGGGTAAAATCGCTGGTCTGGAAGTACTTCGTATCGTCAATGAGCCAACAGCAGCAGCTTTGGCATATGGTATGGAAAAATCCGAAGACCAAACCATTCTCGTATATGACCTGGGCGGCGGTACGTTCGACGTATCTATCCTGGAACTGGGCGATGGTTTCTTCGAAGTTAAAGCAACTAGCGGTGACAACCAACTGGGCGGCGATGACTTTGACCAAGTGATCATTGACTATCTCGTAAATGAATTCAAAAAAGATCAAGGTATTGATCTGAGCAAAGATAAAGCAGCGGTACAACGTTTGAAAGATGCAGCTGAAAAAGCGAAGAAAGAGCTTTCCGGCGTATTGACTACAACGATTTCCCTGCCGTTCATCACAGTTGCTGATGGCGTTCCTCAGCACTTGGAGTTGAACCTCAGCCGTGCGAAATTCGAAGAGCTCTCTGCTGGTTTGGTTGAGCGTACGCTTGAACCTACTCGCCGTGCGCTAAGCGATGCGGGCATGACACCTAACGATATCGACAAAATCGTATTAGTCGGTGGTTCCACACGTATTCCAGCGGTGCAAGAAGCAATCAAAAAACTGACAGGTAAAGAGCCTCACAAAGGTGTTAACCCGGACGAAGTTGTTGCTTTGGGTGCAGCTGTACAAGCGGGCGTACTGACTGGTGACGTGAAAGACGTAGTATTGCTGGACGTAACTCCGCTGTCCCTGGGTATTGAAACTGCAGGTGGCGTATTTACGAAAATGATCGAGCGTAACACGACGATCCCTACAAGCAAATCTCAAGTGTTCTCCACTTATGCAGACAATCAACCTAGCGTTGAGATTCATGTCTTGCAAGGTGAGCGCGAGATGGCTGCTGGCAACAAAACGCTTGGTCGCTTCATGCTGGGAGATATCCCTCCAGCACCACGCGGTGTACCGCAAATTGAAGTTAGCTTCGATATCGATGCCAATGGTATCGTTAATGTGTCTGCAACAGACAAAGGTACAAACAAAACACAAAAAATTACGATCACTTCTTCCAGCGGTCTGAGCGATGCTGAAGTTGAGCAAATGATGAAAGATGCTGAACTTCATGCTGAGGAAGACAGAAAACGTAAAGAGCTTGTAGAAGCGAAAAACAGTGCAGACCAATTGATCTACTCTGTAGACAAAACGATCAAAGACCTTGGCGAAAAGGCAGATGCAGGCGAAGTAGAAAAAGCAAATGCTGCCAAAGAAAAATTGCAAGGCGTGCTGGCTTCCGACAATCTGGAAGACATCAAAGCAGCTACAGAAGAGTTAACCGAGATCGTTCAACAGTTGTCTGTTAAACTGTATGAGCAAGCTCAAGCTCAGGAGCAAGCGGCTCAAGGTGCCGAAGAGCAACAAGGTTCTGCGAAACGTGACAACGTTGTAGACGCGGATTACGAAGTTGTGGATGAAGATAAAAAATAATTAATTCGCTATTGCTGCGAGTTAAAACATCGGTGACGTTCGGATTAAAGGGAAAGTCATAGCCGGGGCTCCCGTGCTTTGACTTTCCTTTTGTCACGATGTGCGATAAGGTGAATGTTATGGGGGTGGAAGAGTGGCTGAAAAACGTGATTATTATGAGGTACTCGGACTAAGCAAAAATGCAAGCGACGAGGAAATCAAAAAGGCTTACCGTAAGCTCGCCCGTCAGTATCACCCTGACGTGAACAAGGCAGCAGATGCGGAGGCCAAATTTAAAGAAGTAAAAGAAGCTTATGATGTTGTAAGTGACAGCCAGAAGCGTGCTCAGTACGACCAGTATGGTCATATCGATCCGAACCAAGGTGGTTTTGGCGGTGGAGACTTTGGTGGCGGCGGATTCGGCGACATCTTTGATATGTTCTTTGGCGGTGGTGGAGGGCGTCGTGACCCGAATGCTCCGCAACGGGGGAACGACCTGCAGTACACCATGACCATTGAGTTCAAGGAAGCCGTATTCGGCAAGGAAACAGATATCACGATTCCACGTACCGAGGGCTGCGATACTTGTCACGGATCAGGGGCCAAGCCTGGAACGAAGCCGGAAACCTGTTCGGTCTGTCACGGCAGCGGGCAACAGGAAGTGGTTCAAAATACACCATTTGGTCGTATGGTGAATCGCCGTGCTTGTTCGAATTGCAGCGGTACTGGACAGATCATCAAAGAAAAATGTACAACGTGCAGCGGTAGCGGTAAAGTTCGCAAACAGCGCAAAATCCATGTTCGCATTCCAGCTGGTGTGGATGACGGCGCACAGTTGCGTATGACAGGCGAGGGTGAAGGCGGTCTGCGCGGTGGTCCAGCAGGCGACCTGTACATTGTGATTCGTGTGAAGTCTCATGACTTCTTTGAGCGCGAAGGCGATGACATCTACTGTGAAATTCCGTTGACATTTGCTCAAGCGGCGCTGGGAGACGAGATCGAAATCCCAACACTGACCGAAAAAGTGAAGCTGAAAATTCCGGCGGGTACACAAACCGGAACGTATTTCCGCCTCAAAGGCAAAGGCGTGCCACGCCTGCGCGGTATGGGACAAGGAGATCAGCATGTGAAGGTTGTTGTGGTTACTCCAAGTAAGCTGAGTGACGAACAGAAAGATTTGCTTCGTCAAATTGCTGCACTTGATGGCGAACAAACCCATGAGCATGAGCAATCGTTCTTTGATCGAGTTAAACGAGCCTTTCGCGGCGACTGATTATATATGAAGTAGCATGAAGACACTTTCGATGATCTTTGATGATCGAAGGTGTCTTTTTTATGTAAATTAGTTTAATCCGATGTAATTCTATGTGTCCAACTGTCGGCAATTCGGAATATTCTGGGCTGGGTTGCGGAAAGATAGCATGGCGGGAACGATCTGTTAAACAGATACAAGTTGGAGAACTATAGGAAGCAGGTGAAGCAAATGACGGAGAAAAATATTTTGGCCTATTTTCATAGCCCTGAGCAGGCACAGGGAGCGGTCAAAAAATTGGAGGCGCTGCGAGTGGAAGACCTATCCATTAATCGTTTTAGCCGTTATGCGGGTGTAGGGCCGAGCGGGGCATCTTACAAACCGGGTATCTCCGGCAGCTACTCATCCTGGATACCTGATGCGATGCAAATGAGTGCCAGCTCAGGCATTATGGCTGCGGCAGACCCAGCCGCAAGCGGAATGAGTGATGGAGGACAAGGGGGCCCTACAGGCAGGGATATCTTATTAACTGTCGTTGTGGATGAAGAGGTGCACCACCGGGCGATGTCAATTATTGAACAAGCCGGTGGAATGATCTGATTTTGAAAAGGAGGAAGAACAACATGGCTAATCGACAACGACCAGGTGAAATTTTAACGAAAACGGAAAAGATGAAACGTCTGCAATCTGCGAAAAATGAGGATGTGGAGTTCAGCGCAGAATTGGCCGATCACGAGGATATCGAAGCTTTGCGCCGTAGCGAGGCAGCGGATCGCCGTCAGGGACGAGAAATTCATGACTGAAGATCGCTCGGCGGTCACACTAGAGGCTGTATTTACGAGTTGGTCTGAAGCTGAATCTGCACGCAGAGCACTGGAGTTGCTACATCCGAACCAGCTACGCATCGAGAGTATGCGAGAGAATGAAAGGACGGCTGGGTCAAATGATATCGAGGGAGAAGAGCATTCACCAACAGCAGTGGTTGGCGGCTTCAGCGGCGAGCTGAACGTACTCGCTCTAATCAGTGATGAGTCCGAGATGTTATCGGGAGGACAGGTTTATGACCCTGCACCAGAAGAAGCAGTGCGAAGTGTGAAGCAGGGCATTCTGCTGACGGTATCCGTTTCTCACGATTCTTTACCGCAAGCTGCGGAGATGATCACACAGAACGGCGGACGTTTTTATTAGTGGTGTTCATGAGAAAGATCGACTGGTACCGAAAAATGGGACAGGATATTCGAGTGGTTTCACTGCGGATATCCTGTTTTGTTTTCTTTTACGAGTATGCTTTGTGCTCCGGCTTGCATATGTAGTACAATAGTTGGGATGTTTGAATAATGAGGAGGCAAAACCACGTATGTTATGGCATGAACTAACAATACATACCACAGAAGAAGCTGTGGAGATGATTTCGAATTTTTTGCATGAAGCGGGTGCTGGAGGGGTGTCGATCGAAGAGTCCGGTACTTTAAATAAAAAACGGGATACGACGTATGGCGAGTTATATGACGTTCCTTTGAATGATATTCCCGAAGGTTTCGCGGTCATCAAAGGATATTTCTCCGAAGGTACAGACATGACTGTCTTGCAGGCAGAAGTAAATCCAAGAATTGAAGAATTACCCGATTTCGGAATTAATGTCGGAGAGATTCGTTACGAAACACGTACCGTTGATGAAAACGACTGGGCAACGGCCTGGAAACAATACTTTAAACCGGTGCGCATATCCGATCGTCTGACGATCAAGCCAACGTGGGAGGAATATACGCCGGAGAGTCCAGATGAGAAAATTATCGAACTGGATCCAGGAATGGCTTTTGGTACGGGGACGCATCCAACGACAACGCTCTGTTTACGTACACTGGAAAAGGTCATTCAGGGTGGCGAGGAAATGATTGATGTGGGTACAGGTTCCGGCATCTTGGCTATCGGCGCGGTACATCTAGGTGCTAAGCATGTGCTGGCACTTGATCTTGATCCGGTTGCGGTAACAAGTGCGTTGGAAAACGTGGAACTGAACAAGATGCAGCAGCAGATCACGGTCAAAGAAAGTGATCTATTGTCTGTGCTTGGAAGTCAAGACCCCGCTCTAGGTGTCAAGCTGCCAGTCAAAATTATTGTGGCCAACATCTTGGCTGAAGTTATTTTGCTATTCGTTGATGATGTGTATAATGCACTGGAGTCTGGTGGGATCTATATCGTTTCGGGCATTTGGAAGAACAAGGAGCAGGTTGTACATGATGCACTGGTGGCATCAGGATTTGAAGTTCACGCAATCGAGCGTGAAGAGGACTGGCTAGCCTTTGAAGCCAGAAAGAGGTAGTCTATGGATTTCTTAGATCGGATTTTCCGTCTTCCGCTGGATCAACTGCCTTTCTTCCTAGTGACCATTCTGATTGCATTTACGATACATGAATTTTCGCACGCATACTTTGCGAATAAATTCGGTGATCCTACAGCGAAGTTGCTTGGAAGAGTCACATTAAATCCGGTGGCGCACTTTGACCTGCTGGGCGTGCTGTTGCTTGTAATCGCGGGTTTTGGATGGGCGCGTCCTGTCCCTGTAAACCGTGCCAACTTTGACAAACCGAGACTCATGGGAACGATCGTATCTGTAGTAGGTCCACTAAGCAATCTGCTACTGGCTATTATCGGTGCAGTTATCTATGGAATATTGTTTGGATCAGGCGTGCTGGGGAACATTGAGAATGAGCGGGTCGTCACGGCTATAATGACATTTTTGCCGATGTTTAGTGTCACGAACTTTTTCCTGTTTATGTTTAATCTCATTCCTCTGCCGCCGCTTGACGGTTACCGCATTCTAGAAGATGTGTTGCCACCTTCGATTAGCCGCAAGCTTCAGGGTGTGGAACAATGGTCCATCATTGTCTTCCTGTTGATCTTAATTATTCCGCCATTACAGGCAGTCACAATTCAACCCCTATATTTGTTTGCTAATGACATGTACCGGGATTTAGTTGGTCTCGTTATTGAATTATATCTTTAATATAAGCTCATAAATGGTCAGTAATCGAACCGTAGTGCTGGTCATAAGCACATAAAAGTTGTATGATCATCTGTGGCGATTGGATTCTTGCCTGCTTCCAGCAGGAAGAATTCCAGTCATAACAGGAAAGAATGGGTGGACAACATATGCAGCGATATTTTGTATCTGCAGAGCAGTTCAGTGAACATGCAGTGGTGATAACAGGCGATGATGCCCGTCATATCGGCAAAGTCATGCGTGGCAAACCCGGAGACAAGCTGATTGTCAGCGACGGAAGCTCCAAAGAAGCATTGGTCGCCATCGATAGTATTGAAGCAGGGGAAGTAAAAGCAACGATCCTGGAACCGCTGGTAATGGATCGCGAAGCAAGGTTGAATGTAACGGTAGCACAAAGCTTGCCTAAAGGGGACAAGATGGAGACAGTCATCCAAAGATGTACGGAGATCGGAGCCGTATCCTTTGTGCCTTTCCTATCAGAGCGTACGATTGTGCAATATGACGCCAAGAAGGAAGGCAAACGTCTGGAGCGTTGGCGGAAAATTGCCAAGGAAGCTGCTGAACAGAGCCATCGCAACCGTATTCCGACCGTTGAGCAGCCGCTTTCCTGGAAAGGGCTGTTATCTTCTTTTGGGGACTACGATTTGGTATGTTATTGTTATGAAAAAGAGGACGGTAAACAGCTTAGAGATGTTCTGAAGCCGTTCGTGGAGCAGCTTGCTTCTGACACAGGAGCAAACGTGCTGGTTGTTGTTGGTCCTGAGGGTGGATTTTCCGAGAAGGAAACGGCTCAGGCCGATGAGGCAGGTGCGATATCTGTTGGACTGGGCAAGCGCATTTTGCGAGCCGAGACGGCTGGTATGGCTGCACTAACTTGTGTTTTATATGAATCTGGAGAAATGGGGGGAATGTAATTATGCCATCCGTGGCGTTTTACACCTTGGGCTGCAAAGTTAACTTTTATGATACAGAGGCGATTTGGCAATTGTTCAAAAACGAGGGCTACGAACAGGTAGACTTCGACGAACAGACAGCCGATGTCTATTTGATTAATACGTGTACCGTAACGAATACAGGTGATAAAAAGAGTCGTCAAATTATCCGCCGTGCCATCCGTCGCAATCCGGATGCGATTGTAGCGGTAACCGGATGTTATGCACAGACATCTCCTGCCGAGATTCTGGATATCCCTGGCGTGGACCTGGTCATCGGAACCCAGGATCGGGATAAAATTTTGCCATATGTAAATGAAATTCAGGAATCCCGTCAGCCCGTCAATGCGGTCCGTAACATTATGAAAACACGTGTATTTGAAGAAATGGATGTACCGGATTTCGCGGACCGTACGCGTGCGTTCCTCAAAATTCAGGATGGTTGCAACAACTTCTGTACCTTCTGCATCATTCCGTGGTCCCGTGGTCTTTCGCGTAGCCGTGAGGCAAACAGCATTGTTCAGCAGGCACATCAGCTCGTACAAGCGGGTTATAAAGAGATTGTCCTGACAGGTATTCATACAGGCGGGTACGGAGATGACATGGATAACTATGATCTGACCGACCTGCTGTGGGATTTGGACAAAGTGGAAGGTCTGGAGCGTATCCGGATCAGCTCGATTGAAGCTAGTCAGATTGATGACCGGATGCTGGATGTAATCAAACGTTCGGATAAACTGGTTCGTCATTTCCATATTCCGTTGCAAGCAGGAGATGACACTGTTCTGAAACGCATGCGCCGCAAATATACAACCGAAGAATTCTATAACAAAATGGTGCGTATACGTGAGGCGATGCCGGATGTTGCGATCACGACCGATGTTATTGTTGGTTTCCCAGGCGAAACAGATGAGATGTATCGTAACGGTTACGAGTTGATGCGTAAAATCGGTTTCTCGGAAATGCACGTATTCCCATACTCCAAACGTACAGGTACTCCGGCAGCGCGCATGGAGGACCAAGTGGATGACGAAATCAAAAATGCACGTGTGCATGAGCTGATTGAACTGTCTGAGCAGATGCAACTGGAGTATGCTGAGAAGTTCGTTGGGCAAGTGCTCGAGGTTATTCCTGAAGGTGAAGCAAAAGGCCGCGAAGGCAGTGGCAAGTTGCACGGATACAGTGACAACTACATTCAACTGGTGTTCGATGGAACGCCGGATATGGTAGGCAAGGTTTGCCGCGTGAAGTTGACTGAAGCCGGTGCCAATGAAAGCCAAGGTACGCTGGTTCGTGTACTGGAAGAGAATGTGAAACCCGCCGCGATGTAATTCAGGCGCTATGTACAAGGATTTCATTTCCTTGGGGAAAATACCCGAGGAGATGAGGTCCTTCTTTGCCAAGAAAAGAAATTGAAGTCAGATGGGGGAAAACATCATGAACAAAAAAGAAATTTCAGCAGGCGGCGTTGTCTACAGAACAGGTGAGGATGGCCAGATTCAAATCCAGCTCATCGTAGACCGTTATGGTAAAACGACACTTGCCAAGGGCAAAATGGAAGATGGAGAAACGATCGAACAGACGGCGCTCCGTGAGATTTTGGAAGAAACGGGTATGGTGGGCCGCATTGTGGAGCCTATTAATATCATTGCTTACACGTACCAACATGCCGAGTTTGGTCCAGTGGACAAAGAAGTGCACTATTATCTCGTTGAAGCACAGAGCGGTGACCTCCAGCCTCAGATTGAAGAGATTAAAGGTGTGGATTGGTATGCTCCAGATGAAGCATGGTCCAAACAGCGGCAGAATGGATACGATAATAACGATGACATTTTGCGCATTGGCCTGAACAAACTGGGCATTAACGTATAAAACAGCACGACATTACGTTTGAATGATGGTCTACTGACCTACACATTCTGTCGCCAATAATGCGGATATCATGAGGACTTATTAAGCGACAGGTTTCTTTGCCGCCGGGGCAAACACAGGTGTTTTTTTGTGCCAGATGGGCAAGTAACAGAACGGTAAAGCCAGCAATGAACTGATGATGTTAAAAAGGGTCTGGGCATGCGCAATCTGTGCCCCGTGGTCCGCTGACAGCCAGGCTGACGCTGCATGCAGCTGGCCAATCAGCGGCATAAACAGCAGTGCTCCCGCAATGTTGAGCACAACATGGGAGGCTGCTACAAATTTGCCTGCGGAAGCTCCGCCCGCGGCTGCAATAACAGCAGTGATACAGGTCCCGACGTTAGACCCGATCACAATGGCGATGCCGATCTCTACAGGCAGTACGCCTGTCGCTGCAAGTGTAATCGCCATGCTGATAACTGCGGCACTGCTGTGAATCAGCGCAGTCAGGCACGCACCGGCAAGAAAACCCCACCATAGGCTATCGGTCGAACGCTCCAGAAACCATTGAAATACACCCATGCTCCGAAGTGGAACGGCGATGGACTGCATGACTTGAATGCCCGTCATGACGAGAGCGAAACCTGCTGCTGCAAGAAAGCTGAATTGGATCGTCGCTAAAGTACGGCGAGTGCGTTCAGGAGCAATCTGGTTGCGTTCACCTAGGACAACAAAAACAGCCCAGCCTGTTAGAGATATAAGCAACAACGGCAGAGCAGCACGTCCGATCTGCAGACCGACAAGCTCTGTCGTTAAGCAAGTTCCAATATTGGTTCCCAAGATAATGCCGAGTGTGCGTCCGTAGGTAATTAAGCGCGCATTAGCTAGTCCTATGGTGAGTACCGTTACGGCAGTGCTGCTCTGTAGTAGAGCGGTCGCTCCTGCACTGAATGCCATGCCCTTCCATGGGGCAGAAGTGGCTCGGTTTAACCAGCCTGCCAGCATCGGCCCCGCCATGCGCTGTAGCGCTGTCTCCATCAGCTTCATACCGCCAAAAAAGATTATAAGCCCATATAACAGAGGCAGAATTACTTCTCTGAACATTCCGAATCATTCCTCCCCTCCCATTCCTTATCACTTATCCTATGAGGAAGTGGAGACAAGCATGACAAGCACAAGAGGAATTAAAACTGCCAGCCCCCAATTCAAAAGATACGGTGATTCGGCAAACGTAGCGGAGGGAACGAAATTGAATCCGAAGAAGCGAAGCGTTCGCCTGAAAGCTTTCTGAAAGAAAGCTACATCGGAAGCATAGGCTTGACATCGGATTTTCCCTTTGAAGAAAGGGAATCCAAAAAATCCGAGAACAACAGCGATCGTAGAATCAATTCGTCCCCGGAGCGTCATAAAACTGTCAGCTCCCAATTCAAAAGATACGGTGATTCGGCAAACGTAGCGGAGGGGACGAAATTGAATTCGAAGAAGCGAAGCGCTCGCCTTTGACATCGGATTTTCCCTTTTGAGAAGGGAATCCAAAAAATCCGAGGACAACAGCGATCATAGGATCAATTCGTTCCCGGAGCGGCCTCTGCCGTCCAAACCTATCTTTTCAACTAACTTACGAAAGAAGTGGATCAATCTTGTCATCCGTTACACTGGAACGAAGCCGCAAAAAGCGGTTGGAACATGCACATCCCTGGATTTTTAAAAATGAAATTGCATCCGTAGACGGCAACCCGGAACCGGGTGATATCGTCAATGTACTGAATCATCAAGGTCGCTATTTGGCGACAGGTTATTATAATCCGGCTTCCCAGATTACCGTTCGTGTAGTCTCGTACCAGCCTTTGGAGTTTGAACAGATGGATACCGCCTTTTTTGCGGCTCGTTTCCATGACTGTCTGCGTCACCGGGAACGCTTCATTCAGGATGGCGAAGCCTACCGTCTTGTTTATGGTGAAGCTGATTTCCTACCTGGATTGATCGTTGATCGTTTTGGTAGTATTTTAGTTGTGCAGATTCTTACACTGGGTATGGATCGTTGTCGTGAAGCCATAGTGCAGGCTCTCATTGAAGTGATGCAGCCGGAAGGTATCTATGAGCGCAGTGATGTATCGATCCGTGAACTCGAAGGCCTGGAGCAGATCAAAGGACCACTCTATGGAGAATGCCCGCGTCATGTGACTGTGACCGAAAATGGGCTACTTATCAAGGTGGATATCGTGGAAGGACAGAAAACAGGTTACTTCTTCGACCAGCGTGAAAACCGGGCTGCCATTGAACCATTGATGAAAGGCTGGGGGTACAAAAGCGGCATCACCGTGCAACAGGTCGAGCATGAAGGAACAGAACAGCTGTTGCCTGTGAACAAGGGTGGCAAAGTGGTTACTTTTCCGTATTGGGACGGTGCCACCGTGCTTGAATGTTTCTCTCATACCGGCAGCTTTACGCTGAATGCGTGCAAATATGGAGCGAAAAAAGTAACCTGTCTCGATATCTCTGAGCACGCCATCGAGAGTGCGCGAACGAATGTGGAGCTAAATGGATTCACAGATCGGGTCGAATTCGTGGTAGCCGACGCCTTTCAATATCTGCGTGAGCAAGTCAAAGGACTTGATGAGCGCAATGCGCGAGCACGAGCATCTGAGCAAAAGGTAGATACTTCCAAAGCGTTGTCCAGTGCTGGAAAAACGTTTGATGTCGTTATCCTTGATCCACCTGCCTTTGCCAAAACAAAATCAGCTGTCAAAGGGGCCTGCCGCGGCTACAAGGATATCAACTTGCAGGGCATGAAACTGGTCAACGAGGGTGGATATTTGGTAACCGCAAGCTGTTCCTACCACATGCGTCCTGACCTCTTCCTGGAAACGATTGCGGATGCAGCTGAAGATGCAGGTAAGGTATTACGTTTAATCGACTGGAAAGCAGCCGGTAAGGATCACCCGCAAATTTTGGGCGTAGATGAAGGGCATTACCTGAAATTCGCTATTTTTGAAGTGAGAAGCAAAAAAAATTAAGAATACTCTATTTATAGAATGACTTATGTACCCTGTGAGATAGACACTTTAAAAAGTCCATCTTATAGGGTATTTTATTTATGAAGAAAAGCTTGCTCTTGGCGAACAGCTTATATTATTGATTGAAAAGGATACAGTGTTCAGTCTTCATTCCGACTCATTTATATCTAGGTTAGCAACCGCAGGATTTAACTTGAAAAAAGGAGGAGGTCTGCTCGCTATGGTTACGGGGATGTTATTTGAAACGCGTAATGATAGACGTGGCAGGCGTACATTGACATGCGTAATCTAAAAGAGGGAATTCGAAAACAGTTTTATACTGAATTAGGGAAATTCATTGCACCAGAGGAGTATGTGGAATATAGAGAGCCTGATTCTAGCCCGACGGACTATGCGTTCAAGAAAAATGTCAAGCCGGGCATTGTTTGGAGCTTACATAGTCATCTGACTCATTCAAAACCTCCGTATGCTGTGTTTACAGTCATGGCCTGCCGTTATGAAGCTGCCACTGAACGTTTACGTACTTTTCTTGAAAAGCATCAAATCACGTTGATCTCAAATGCTCCAGTCGGCTTCGGCAATAGTGTTGAAAGGTATACACAGCAAAAACATTCTGTTCTTGTTTCCTCTGAAAATATACAAGAAGCTGCTCAGCAAACAGCAGACAGGTTCAAGGAAGCTGAAAGCAAGTATTTGCTGCCGCGCATAGATCAAGCTGTTGCTGTTGATGAATATTTGACCAAACGACCGCATCACTGGCCTACGGGTGATCTTTTTAACTGCTGTGTAACGATTTTAAGCTACGGATTGCTTACCAATGATCGGGCATTAGTGCAAAAGGGGATCGAACGTACATTTGAGATTTTGAACAAGCCGGGATATAGCCAGAGAAACCGTGATTTTTTCGAGGCCTTGCAGAAGGCTGTAGAGCATGAATTCATTTAACGAAATTGTAAACTTGAAAACAATTACTAGACGTATCTGTCACCGAGTTTGGTAATAAACGTCAATCCATAGGGAGCTGCTGGCTGTATTGAACAGGCGGCGGCTTTTTTTCATTAGCTATATTGTGTTCTTATTTGGTGGATCA
Source organism: Paenibacillus polysaccharolyticus (assembly GCF_023714295.1). Lineage (GTDB taxonomy): Bacteria > Bacillota > Bacilli > Paenibacillales > Paenibacillaceae > Paenibacillus > Paenibacillus polysaccharolyticus_A. Next base: position 277,032 of record NZ_JAMAUN010000004.1, on the reverse strand, counting down.
TGGCAAACGTATGTTCCGAATCGGAGAAGGTATGGTATACTGGAAATTAAAATCTTGTACGTGCAGTTTGGAGGATGACACATGTCCGTACGCTTTGTTATTGGCCGGGCAGGCAGTGGTAAGAGCACACTGATTACCCGAGAAATTACATCTCTGCTTAGACAGGAGCCCCAAGGAAAACCGTTGATTTTACTCGTTCCCGAACAAAGCTCGTTCCGGACAGAGCAGGCGTTGGTATCTTCGGGAGATATCAAAGGTACGATGCGTGCCGAAGTTCTTGGATTTCGTCGTCTGGCTTATCGCGTCATGCAGGAGGCTGGCGGTTCTGCTCGTGTTCCGATCGGAGCCGAGGGCAAAAAGATGCTTTTATATAAAGTCATTCAGCGTAGGAAAGAAGAACTGAGACTGTTTGCTGCTTCGGGAAGCCAGCTTGGCTTTATCGGGGAATTGACTAATTTATATAGTGAGTTTAAACGTTATGAAGTTCATGCTTCGGCACTCGAAGAAGGGCTTGCAACGTGGAGCATCGCATCGGCTTCACCTATTTTGGAGGATAAGCTCCATGATTTGAATCTGATCTACCATGATTATGAGAAGGAATTGGCGGATTTATATATAGATGATGAAGATACACTGAATGAACTGACAAGTCGTTTGCCAGAAAGTACATGGTTGCAGGGAGCCGAGGTCTGGATTGACGGATTCCATGGATTCACCCCGCAGGAGATGAGTGTCATTGGACAACTCATGTTACAAGCATCGTCTGTAACGATTTCCCTGACGCTTGATCGCACGTACGAACAAGGTGTGCTCCCTGGGGAACTTGAATTATTTTATCCAACGGCAAGTGCATATGTGCGTCTTAAAGGAATGGCTGAACATTTGGGTGTGTCTGCCGATACAACTGTTCTCCATGATGAAATCTTGCCGAGATTCAAGGAGCGGCCAGGACTTGCCCATCTGGAGGCCGGTTTTGATCGGCGTATTCGCTGGAGAAGTCAGGGTGAGGATTCAGGTATACGCCTGATGGCTGCGGAGAATCGCCGGGCAGAGCTGGAAGGTGCACTGCGTGAAATGCGTCGTCTGGCTCAGGAGGATGGAGCGAGATATCGAGACATGGCGGTACTTGTTCGTGGATTGGAGAGCTATGCTGATATTGCGGAGCCGTTATTCAGGGATTATGATGTTCCGGTCTTTCTGGACCGAAGACGAAGTGAGTTGCATCATCCGTTGGCTGAATTCATTCGTTCCGCACTGGATATCGTTCGGCGCAACTGGAGGTACGAAGATGTTTTTCGCTGTGTCAAAACGGATCTGCTGCTTCCGCTGGATGGTTCAATTACGCGTGAGGATATGGATCAGCTGGAGAACTATGTGCTTGCTTGCGGTATTCATGGATATCGTTGGACGGATGGTAAGGCGTGGAAGTATGTGCCGAGTCTGTCTTTGGAGGATCAAGGTCAGGAAGGAAGCAACCGAGGACGCGATGCAGTGTTATCGTTGATGGAAAACTGCAGAACCTTGATTACATCGGCACTCGGTACCTTTGAGAAACGAATGAAAAAAGCCAAAACGGTTGCCGCTCAGTGCGAGGCGTTATTCGGACTGTTAGAGGATGCAGACATTGCACATAAGCTGGATCAGATGTCTGCAGAGGCCAAGACACACGGTGACCCGGAGCGTTCCAGAGAGCATCGACAAATGTGGGGGGCTGTACTGGATCTACTGGATCAGATGGTCGATATGATGGGTAATGAACGCCTGGACATTACTTTGTTTGCGGGCATGATGGAGACGGGACTGACTGAACTCAAGCTGGGGCTTGTTCCCCCCGCCCTAGACCAGGTGCTGTTTGGTTCCATGGATCGCACACGTTTACGTGATATGAAATATGTATTTATTCTTGGAGCGGTTGATGGAGAACTGCCAGCGATCCCTCAGGACAACGGTGTATTGACTGAGCAGGAAAGATTGATGCTGACCGAGCGAGGAATGAGCCTTGGCCCTAGTGCAACCAGACTTATGCTGGATGAACGTTTTCTGATCTATACCGCTCTGACAGCAGCTAGCGAGCAGTTATGGCTGAGTTATCCGGTCGCAGATGATGAGGGGAAGTCACTACTCCCTTCCGAGATTGTGCGCCATGTTCGCAAAATGTTTGGATTGCAAGAGCAGCCTTTGCTTGCTCAGCCGCCCGTCTCGGATCTGGAATCCGTGCACCTCTCTTACGCGATTCATCCAGAACAAAGCCTCTCCATGCTGATTGGACAATTGCGCAGATGGCGTAGAGGAGAGGACATTCCTGAAATATGGTGGGCCGTCTACAATTGGCATGTGAACCGGGAAGCGAGTCGTCTTCAGCTGGAGCGGTTGCTGGGTTCTGTCTTTTATCGTAACCGTGCGCGGCGACTGGATACTTCGACCAGCCGCAGGCTGTACGGTACGGAGGTAAGAACGAGTGTTTCACGGATGGAACGGTTTGTAGCCTGTCCATTCTCTCACTTTGCATCACATGGGCTGAAGCTGAAGGAACGGCAGTTATATCGCCTTCAAGCTCCGGATATCGGGCAACTATTCCATGCTGCACTGAGTCAACTGGCGATGCGGCTGCGTGAGGAAAATCGTAGCTGGGGCAGTCTGACACCCGAACAATGTCGCCAGGAAGCCGAGCAGACGGTGGAGCAGATCGCTCCGCAACTCCAAGGGGAAATTTTGCTTAGCACAAAGCGTTATGGGTATATCTTCCGTAAATTAAAAGATATCGTCAGCCGGGCATCCGTTATTTTGGGTGAACAGTCCAGACGCGGTAGTTTTGAACCGATTGGATTGGAGCTGGATTTTGGTCCAGGGAAACCTTTGCCGCCGTTGCGTTTTGAACTGGAGAATGGGTGTGTACTGGAGATTGTCGGCCGGATCGACCGCGTGGATGTCGCTGAAGGAGAGAACGGTCTGTTGTTAAGAGTAATTGACTATAAATCCAGTCAGACAGATCTAAAGCTTCATGAAGTCTACTACGGGCTATCGCTGCAAATGCTCACCTATCTGGAGGTGCTGCTCAGCGCTGCTGAGGAATGGTTAGGGGAAACGGCGATGCCAGGAGGCACCCTCTATTTCCACGTGCATAATCCGCTACTGCAATCTGCAAACGGTATGACATCGGAACAGGCAGGACAGGAACTTCTGAAACGTTTTAAAATGAAAGGTCTGCTACTCGCTGACCGTGATGCCGTTGCTCAAATGGATAATACTCTTGATAAAGGACATTCCGCGATTATCCCAGTGGCATTAAAAGCAGATGGTAGCTTTTACAGCAGTGCTGCTGTTGCGACGCCAGAACAATGGGATACGCTGCTTGCTGCTGTTCGCGGTAATATTCGCGAGATTGGCACTCGCATTACAGATGGAGATACAGCCATTGAACCGTATCGGATACAGCAGGAGATCGCCTGTACGTTCTGTTCTTATAAATCACTTTGTCAGTTTGATGAAAATATTGAGGGGAACGACTATAAACTGCTGTCCAAACCGGGCAAACAGCAAGTTTGGGATATGTTGTCTCACAGCAAGGAAGGGGAAACGTTATGATGCATATGCCTAAACCGGAAGGCAGCTTCTGGAGTGATGATCAGTGGAGCGCCATTGCTGAACATGGAGAAGATATTCTGGTCGCCGCGGCTGCAGGATCGGGAAAAACGGCTGTTCTGGTGGAGCGGATTATTCGCAAAATCGCAGACCCTTCCCAAGGATTCAGCGTGGACCGCTTGCTGGTAGCCACGTTCACGAAGGCGGCGGCGGCCGAGATGAAACAGCGTATTCGGGAAGCGCTGGAGCGTGCGCTTGAGGAGCAACCGGAGGAGGAGCATTTGCGCAGGCAGTTGTCGTTGCTTGGACGAGCATCCATTACAACGCTACACTCCTTCTGTATGGAAGTCATTCGAAGGTATTATCAGCAGATTCCGCTAAATCCGGCTTTTCGAATTCTGAATGAAAATGAGGCTGAGATGCTTCGTCAGGAATTGCTGGAGGAGTTGTTTGAAGAGAAGTATGGCGAAGAAGACGAGGGCAGTACGTTTCGCGAACTGGTGGACTGGTTCAGTGGAGAGCGAAATGATGATGCAATGCACCGGCTAGTACAGCGTTTATACGATTTCTCGCGAAGCCATTCCTGGCCAGATCACTGGCTGATGGAGATGGCTGAAGCTTTTCAGGTGGAAAGTGTAGAGGCACTGGGGCAATCTGCATGGGTGCAGAGCATTTTACGGGATGCGGCTCTCGCTTTGAGCGGGGCGGCGGGTTTGTTGCGGCAAGGGGTTCAGATTTCGTTGCAACCGGAGGGTCCTGCACCTTATGCGGAGACACTCAAAGAGGATTTGGCGATGGTTGAAGAGCTTTTATCCGCTGTTGAGATCATGCCTTGGGATAGGTTGCCTGAGGTGTTCCAGCCAGCTGCATTCGGCAAATTGAAGCCTTGTAAAAAAGATCAGACCGATCCTGAGCTACAGGAACAGGTGAAGGAATTGCGGGAAACGGCCAAAAAGGCAGTCGCTGATCTGAAAGGTTCACTTTTTGGAAGGAGTGCATTCTCCTTCTGGCAGGAGCTGGAACAGGCTGCGCCGCTGATGCAGGAGCTTTCTCGTCTAGTTAGCACTTTTGGCGAACGGTATCTTCAGGCGAAGCAGGAACGCGGACAAGTTGATTTTAACGATCTGGAGCACTATTGTCTGCACATTTTGCGCCATGAGGATTCGACCCCTGAACATTCAATGCCGTCAGATGCGGCGATGGAATATCGTGCACGTTTTGATGAAGTACTGCTGGATGAATACCAGGATACCAACACGGTTCAAGAGGATATCGTTAGGCTGATCTCCAGAGAGAATCCAGGTAACCGATTTATGGTCGGTGATGTTAAGCAGAGCATTTACCGTTTTCGCTTGGCTGAACCCGGCCTGTTCATGAACAAGTATCGTAACTATACTCCAAGTATTCATGTGGATACGGAGAACAACGGAGAGAATGGTACAAGAACAGGGATAGCAACGGGAACGGGGAAACGAATCGACCTTGCCCGCAATTTCCGTAGTCGTGCTGAGGTGGTGCATTCCGTCAACGTCATATTCAGACAGTTGATGAATGAAGGGGTCGCTGAGATCGCTTATGATGAACGGGCTCAGCTGGCTTACGGGGCTTCCTTTCCAACAGATACACTTGGAAGTGAGGCCTACACACCTGAGCTTGTGTTAATTGATCGCCAAGGCAGCGGAATCGATGTATCGGAAGGTACGGAAGACGGTGTGGATGCAACCGCAGTTGCAGAACTGGAGAGTGCCGAACTCGAAACGGCTCAATTGGAAGCGCGCGCCATCGCAGGGCGTATTCGAGAGATGGTCGGAGAGACAGACAAGCCTGCGCTGAGTGTGTATGACAAGGCTTTGCAAACGATGCGTCCGGCACGTTATGGAGACATTGTTATTTTGTTGCGTTCCACGCTGATGTGGGCACCGCTGATGATTGAGGAATTCAGACAGCAGGGTATCCCTGCAGGTGGAGAGCAGAGCAAGGGATATTTTCAAGCTACGGAAGTGGAAGTGATGTTATCTCTGTTGCAGCTTGTGGACAATCCAAGACAGGATATTCCTCTGGCCTCCGTACTTCGTTCTCCCATGGTTGGGTTAGATGAAGAAGAGCTTGCTCAGATTCGTCTGGGGGATAAAAGACAGTCCTTCTATGATGCCGTTGTCTCTGCTACAGGAGAGTGGAGAAGTGCCTCCGATATGACTGGTCAACGTTCTCAGCCTGGACAGGGTTCGAATGTGGACGATTTGGTTCAGATGCAGTGGCCAGAAGGCTGGTCAGAAATCGAACAGGCTCAGCGCCAATCAGCCGTTACTGCGGAGATGAATGTTGATTCGGGAGTTGATCTGCACACGGAAGCGAGTGAACAAGAGGCAGGCTTTACGGATGGAAAAGAAGGAAAAGAACTCGCGCACTCGCAGTTGCAACAGAAACTCATTCATTTCATGCGTCAGTTGGAACAGTGGAGACTCGAGGCAAGACAAGGCAGTTTAAGTGAGCTAATCTGGCGTATTTATCGGGAAACCGGATATTTGGATTGGGTTGGCGGACTTCCTGGTGGTCAGCAGCGCCAAAGTAATCTGAAGGCTCTGTATGATCGGGCGCGTCAGTATGAGGAAGCAACTGCAAACCGCGGGCTGTTCCGGTTCCTGACATATGTCTCAAGACTGCGGGAAAATGGCGGAGACCTGGGCACCGTAGCCAGCGGTTCAGGGGAACAGGATAATGCGGTCCGAATTATGACGATCCATCGAAGCAAAGGGTTGGAGTTTCCGATTGTGTTTGTTGGCGGTATCTCCAAAATGTTTAATCAACAAGATCTGCATGCACCGTTTCTGATGCACAAGGAACTTGGCTTTGGGCCGAGGTTTGTGGATCGTGACAACAGGGTGGCTTATCCTACATTAGCCAATCTGGCTATTCGTCGCCGTGCTCAGTTTGAACTGCTGGCGGAAGAAATGCGAGTGCTGTATGTGGCTTTAACCCGTCCAAAAGAAAAGATGGTACTGGTAGGCACCGTGAAGGACGCTGCCAAAAAGGCCCAAACCTGGTCACAGGTTAAAGACAGTCCAGAGCTTGCGCTACCCGATTATCTGCTTGCTGCGGGACGGAATTATCTGGATTGGATCGGGCCAGCGCTGATCAGACACCGGGACGCCGCGGTGTTGCGTGAGCTTGCAGGTGATCGTGATTCTTATGCGGCTTGCCTTGCGAGTGATGAATCACGCTGGAGCATATCCGTGGTTGCTGCGGATCGGGTATCTCTCCAGCAACACGCCGACCTTGTGGAGCGTGAAGAAGATGAATTAACTGGATTGCGGAGAGAACGATTGGCTGCTCTGCATGCGGCGAAACCCGTCAGATTAAACCCATCGACAGAAGTGATCGATAACACCGGGAGCATACAAGCCAATCCGGTTTCAGAGATTGAATCGGTAACGGCAGATCAGAAGACGGATGAACGGACAGAATTAAAAGCGAACAGTGAAGAGGTTCTGGAAGTTAATGTTCAAAATGCACTTGTGCGTGAGATAGATAAGCGGCTTTCCTGGACCTATCCATATGAATCAGCTTCACAAGTGGCGGCGAGCACTTCGGTAACCGAAATCAAGAGTCTGTTATCGACGCAGGAGGATACTTCATACCCCGTTATGGAAGAGTTGCAGGAGCAAGCTTGGACTGGAGGCAGTGATAGTAAGTGGAATGGAAGCAATGATAGTAAGACGAGTCCAGCGACACAAGCTTCGTTCAAATTACACTTGCGTCGTCCCAAATTCATGGGAGAGCGGCAACTGACAGGAACAGAACGGGGAACGGTGTACCACACGCTCATGCAGCATCTCCCTGTAGATGGATCTGTTGTGGATGAAGCGATTGTGGATGAGACGATTTCGCGCCTGCTGGCGATTCAAATATTGCTTCCTTATCAAGCAGAGGCGATTGAACGAAGTGAACTGATTGCTTTTTTTGATACACAACCAGGAATGGAGATGTTGCGTGCGGCGTGGATTCGAAGGGAAATCCCGTTCACGTATGGTCTCCCGGCAGATCAATCTCCTGAGGAATGGATTCGTGGGTTACGGCCAAACGAGGAGCAGGAGATACACAGTGAAAACGATAGAGTACAGGCTGTGCTGCAGGATGAAACGGTGCTCGTCAGGGGGATTATTGACTGTCTCTATGAGGTTGATGGTGAACTTGTTCTGCTAGATTACAAGACGGATCGAGTGCTTGAACATCGCGGAGGAGTGGAACCTCTGGTTGAAAACTATCGTTTCCAGCTACGGCTGTATAAACGGGCAATTGAAGATATATTGGGTCGCCAAGTCGACCACATGTGGCTTTATTTTTTCGATGGCGGTCATGCGGTTAAATTATAAAAGGTTTAGAGAGTTTTTGCGTTTTGAATGCCTCTTGTTCAATGAGCGACGGGCGAGAGATGGAATGATAGAAGATGTAGTGGAAAGAGGTGGAACGGACGATGCGTATCTTGCATACGGGAGACTGGCATCTGGGGAAAACACTGGAGGGACGAAGCCGGCTTCGTGAACAGGAGGATTTCGTCGATGAACTCGTCAAACTAGCCGACGATCAGCAGGCTGATGCCATTTTGATGGCTGGAGATGTGTACGATTCGGTAAATCCGCCTGCGTCGGCGGAACAGCTGTTTTATGAGGCGGCAGCACGTTTGACTGAAAATGGCAGGCCACTTGTTGTCATTGCAGGCAACCACGATCAACCCGAACGTGTAGCCTCGGTAACTCCGCTTGTGAACAGACAGGGAATTACGTTAGTAGGTACACCGGTGTCAGAGGTTGTGACTATTCATACCCGTCGAACCGGGGAGACAGCACATATTGCGGCTTTGCCCTATCCTTCGGAAGCGAGATTAAATGAGCTGTTAACCACAGATGGTGACGAAAACGTACTACGTCAAGCATACAGCCGCAGAGTAGGGATGTTAATGCAACGTTTGGCTTCTTCCTTTCGTCCCGATACAGTGAATCTCGCTATGAGTCATATTTATGTATTAGGCGGAGTAGAGAGCGATTCTGAACGGCCTATTCAGGTGGGGGGAGCGTACACTGTAGATCCTTCTTCCCTGTCTACGGGGGCTCAATACACGGCACTGGGACATCTCCATCGTGCGCAAGCCGTCAAAGGAGACGGCTTGATCCGATATAGTGGTTCTCCCCTGGCATATAGCTTCTCGGAAGCAGGGCAGAGCAAATCCGTTACGATGGTGGACCTTACGCCAGGTGGAGCTGCACAAGTGGAAGAAGTGTTGCTGACCTCAGGCAATCCACTCGTTCGTTGGAAGGCGAGAGGTGGTTTGGCCGAAGTGTACCGTTGGCTGGACGAGGGACGTGACTCACAGGCATACATTGATATGGAGGTCTGGTTGGAGGATGCGATGTCGCTAAAAGAAATCCAGCAGTTGCGTAAAGCGCATGAAGGCATTATCCATATTCGTCCGGTATATCCGGAGATGGAGGCCGCGGGATTCATGGAACAGCGTTCAGAACTGCCCGTGCATGAGCTTTTTCGCAAGTTTTATCAGCGTCAAACGGGTGGAGCTCTACCGGAAGATAGCCTAGTACAGTTGTTCCTGGAGCTAGTGGATGAAGATGAGCCGGGCGTGCGTGAGGAGGTCGAAGGCCGATGAGACCGATTTTATTGAAAGTCGCCGGGCTGCAAAGTTATCGTGAGATGCAGGAGATTGATTTTACGGTACTGACCGAAACAGGTTTGTTTGGTATTTTCGGGCCTACGGGCAGCGGAAAATCTTCGTTGCTTGATGCGATCACCCTTGCCATGTATGGCAAAGTGGAACGGGCAGTCAATGGTACACAGGGCATTATGAACCATGCTGAAGATTCTCTATCGGTTGCTTTTACATTTGAGCTTGCTTCGGCAGCGGGAACTCGTAGATTTCGGGTCGAGCGGCGTTTTAAGCGTAACAATGAAGTGTCCGTTAGTAATACGGTCAGCAAGTTTATTGAAACGATTGATGGGGAAGATCAAGTGCTTGCTGATAAGCTGGCAGAAGTCAATCGGTGCGTTGAAGACGTCATTGGTCTGAAAATGGATGATTTTACGAGAGCCGTAGTATTACCGCAAGGCAAATTTGCCGAGTTCCTTTCCCTGAAAGGCAGTGAGCGGAGGCAGATGCTTCAGCGGCTCTTTCATCTAGAGAAGTATGGAGATCAACTCGCGATTAAATTAAGTCGGCGGGTCAAGGATAATGATATGGCTCATCAATCCCTTGCTGCGGAGCAGCAGGGACTTGGCAATGCCAGTAAAGAAATGCTTGAAGAAACAAAACATTTGCTTAAGGCAGCGGTTCAGCACGCCGAATCCTCACGGAAAGAGCTGGATTCAGCCGTGAAGGAAGCAGAACAATTCGGCTGGATTCGTGAGCTGAGTAAGGAACAACAAGTGCGATTGCAAGAACAGCAACAACTCCATGCCAAGGCGGAACAGATTGAAGCCGATGAGGAGCGTTTGAAACGGTCGGGAGCAGCGGAGAAGATGCTACCTGCGCTTCAGTCAGCTCGGGACGCGTCAGAAGCCCACAAGCAGCGACAGTTGGAGGCAGAAACTGCTGGAAAACAGGCAGCGGAGCATGAACGTTTGGCTGTGCAGGAAGCTGAAAAGGCAGAAGAGGCAAGGCAACAGCTTGGAGCAGAAGAACCCAAACTGCTCCTGCGTCTGGATCAATTGGAACAGGCCAAAGAGCTGCAACGGGAACGTGATGTTTTGCAGGCGGATTGTTCACGGCTTGCACAGTTAATGGAGAAAGGGCAGGCCGAACAGGCAACGCTGAGACAACAGCTGGATAAAGAGCAGGAACTGCAAATGCGTGGACGCAAACGGCGTGAGGAATTGCAGGAGAGTCTCAAACCGAATGAAGTGAAGTCTGATGAGCGCAGACGGCTACAAACAGCACTTGAGCTGAAACATCGGATCGATACAGCATTCGAGCAGGTGAAACAGCATAACGCGGACATGCAGACCTATCAAAAGTCTGCAGAACAAGGGGCTGCCAAACTGGAGGCGGCGGCTGCGGAAGAGGGACGCCTGACCGAACAGCGCCAGCAATTGGTGGAACAGGCGTCAGCAGGTCTTGAGGCCTTGCTTGCCTGTGAGCAGGATATTAACAGTGAACAGCGCTTGCTGGGCCGTGCGGAGGAGCAACTACGCCGTTCGATGCGTGAGCAGGAGATGCACCGGCTGTCCGCTGCCTTGCGCGCCGAATTGCGGGACGGCGAGCCATGCCCGGTGTGCGGATCCGCACACCACCCTCTCCCGGCTGCGCCGCCGGGAGAAGGTCCGCACGCAGACGATGCGGACCTGGAACTGCTACGCAGCCTGCATGCGGAGCTGCAGGAGCTGCGCTTTGGGCTGCGCCAGCAGCTGCACGAACGTCGCAGCCTGCTGACGCAGCTTGGCGCCGCGGCCGGCGATGCCACGGCCGCAGCCGAGGCCGCGCCTGCGGCAGCGGAGCCCGAGCCTGCCGGATCGCCCGAGGATGGGCGATCTCCGGCGGGCTGGGCAGCGCGTGCCGCTGGGCTGCGCGAGGCCGCGCAGGCGCTGGCTGCCGCAGCAGCGCCGCTGCAGAGCGAAGCCGCCGCGTTGCAGCAGGCGGCTTCAGGCGCGCAGCAGCGCCGCATGGAAGCGGCAGCTGCGCAAGAGGCCGGCCGTGCCGGGCTCGCCCAGGCAGAGCGCAAGCTGGCCGAGAGCGAAGCCGCGGCGGCTGCATTGCAGGGCCGCTGGGCCGCGGAACTGCCTGACATCGCACAGGAGGAGGCCGCAGGCCTCTATCAAGCGATGCAGGAGCGCGATGCACGCGCCGAAGACATCAAGGAACGTCTAGCCAAAAGCGTGACGTTCCTTGAGGAGAAAGAGCAGCTTGTCCAGTCATTGCAGCAGAAGCTGGTGGAACTCGACAAGCAGCTGATCCAGTGGCAGACCGAATGGCAAGGCGGCAGCAAACAACTGGCCGAGAAAGAAGAGCGTTTGCGCCAGTGGGTAGGAGAGCAACGGGTAGAAGATCTGATCCGCGAGACACAGGCTCGCCTGGATGGACTGCGCAAGACTGCTGAGCTAGCTGCACAGCGATTCAAACAAGCGGATGCACAAAAGCAGGAATCGGTGAAACGTGACGTAATGGCTGGGCAGGCCGCCGCATCAGCTGCAGAACATCTGGAACTGGCACAGGAGCGCTGGCGGCTGCTCTTGGAGCAATCCGCGTTCGAGACAGATATCGCTGTCACTCAGGCGGCGCTGGCTGCCGAGGAAGCAGAACGGCTACAGAAAGAAATTCAGCATCATCGTGAACGAGAACGTGAACTTGCTTCTCAGTTACGTGAACTGGAGCGGAAACTGGATGGTGCGGTTGTGACCGAGGAACAGTGGATCGCTTGCACAGAACGTTTGAAACAGGCCAGATATGAGGATGAAACGGCCTTGCAAGTGAAAGCACGTGCCGAAAGGGATCTGGAGGATGTACAGCAACGTCATGTTCGCTGGACGGAGCTGGAGACGAAACGGCTGGAGATCAGTCACCAGGGCGAGTTGCTTAGCAAGTTGCAGACCGCGTTCCGGGGGAATACATTTGTGGAGTACATTGCCGAAGAGCAGTTGATGCAGGTAAGTCATGCGGCTTCCCAGCGTCTGCGCTTCCTTACCAAGCAGAGGTATTCCCTTGAAGTGGATTCGGGCGGCGGCTTTGTGATCTGTGACGATGCCAACGGTGGTGTGAAACGTCCGGTATCAACCTTGTCTGGTGGAGAAACGTTCCTGACCTCGTTGTCGCTGGCGCTGGCACTATCCGCCCAGATTCAGTTGCGTGGGCAGTATCCGCTACAATTTTTCTTCCTGGATGAAGGGTTCGGCACATTGGACCCGGAACTGCTGGATACGGTCATTACTTCACTGGAAAAATTGCATGACGATCGATTGGCTGTGGGCATCATCAGTCACGTTCCTGAACTGCGTGCGCGTTTGCAACGCAAACTGGTCGTGATTCCGGCTGGTGATGCGGGGACAGGCTCCAGGGTTGTAATGGAAAACTTATGAGTCCAGGAAGTTAATAAATAATTCATTTGTAAAAATAATTCTTTTTTTGATATCTCACGATAACAAGTGAGTTTCATCACAGATACAGGTTCAACCTGCTGTTATACTACAGCTAAGCCGACAAACTTGTTTTAAGCCCCCCGACGGACATCTGTTCAGGAAGCTTCCTGTATAGATGTCCGCGTAGCCGGACTTCTTCGGAAGGCCGCTCACGAGGGGCTTCTTTTTCATTCTTTTTCAAATCGTCTTTAACACAGTGTCAATCCGCCCAGAGTTGAATAGGATGAAGGGTGAAGAAGAGCTGAACTGGGAGGCGATTAGGCATGGATAAAAGTACGGCAAAGAAACTGTGTAAGGATCATATCCATCGTTATGTATGTATTCAGATGAATGATGGTTCACATTATGATGGTATTGTAGAGAACGTGGATGATGAGATGATTTATTTGGCTGTTCCGGTTGGCAATGAAGTCATGGCAGGCCATGCAAACGGAGCTCCAAATATGATGCCGATGGTTCAGTATCCGGCGACACCTGCTCGTGGATTTTATCCTGGATACGGGTACCCTGCTCCTTACCCTTATTATGGATATGGCCGCAGACGCTTCAACAGGCTGGTTCTGCCTTTATTTGCCCTGACGGCGTTAACCTTACTGCCGTACTATTAAAATGGTTTAAATTCCTTTTTAATCCGTATCAAAGAAATCATAATACAATCACGGTCATACCTCGGCAATGGGATACCCCTGCCTTCAGGTGTGGCTTTTTCTTTTACAGATGATTACAGAGAGGAAAGAAGTTATCTGCCAGGCATTGGACGTACGATTTTACTTTTAGTATGATATAGGAGTATACATAATTCGAACTCATAGGAAGGAGGGATTGTACGATGGATTGCTTATTTTGCAAAATTGTAGAGGGCACCATTCCCTCCAACAAAGTACTGGAAAACGATCATGTAGTCGTATTTCACGATATTCATCCTGCGGCACCGACCCATGTGTTGATTGTTCCGAAGAAACATATCGCTTCCATGAATGATGTAACCGCAGAGGATCTGCCCTTGATCGGAGAAATCCATATGGCTGCACAGGAGGCTGCCAATCGGCTCGGCGTGCAACAATCGGGATACCGCCTGATTAACAATTGTGGCCAAGATGGCGAGCAGACAGTGCACCATTTGCACTACCATTTGCTGGGCGGAACCAGACTTGGGGCGCTCACAAGTTTGTCTGATTCACACCAATAAGATCACGATATGATGCACTCAGGTTGCAATATTGTTTTTGCACTTGATAAATTGCTGTAGCTCAGCTAATATTAAGGGATCACGTTAAGGTTGACACTTTTATTGCCTTTCGCCTATAATGAAAGATGATGAACCGTGTTATTGCTCTTGGACGGTCTGGTCGGAGGGAGGGAAAACTGGTGTCTGAAACTAAAGTTCGCAAAAACGAGACTATTGATGCTGCACTTCGCCGTTTTAAACGTTCCATCGCTAAAGATGGCGTCTTGGCTGAGGTGAAGAAACGTAAGCATTATGAGAAGCCAAGCGTAAAGCGCAAGAAAAAGTCCGAGGCTGCTCGTAAGAGAAAGTTTTAGGAGGATTTTAACTACATGAATCTTAGCGAACGATTGAACGAAGATATGAAGCAAGCGATGAAGAGTAAGGACAAGTTCAGACTCTCCACCATTCGGTTGATTCGTTCGACGATCAAGAATCTTGAAATAGATTTGAAAAGAGATTTGGATGACAACGAAGTGCTTGATATCCTGAGTCGTGAAATCAAACAGCGCAAAGATGCCCTCCAAGAATTTGGCAAAGCAGGTCGCGAAGAACTCGCGGCAAATGCCGAAGCGGAAATTGAAATACTTATCCAGTATCTTCCTGCACAGCTTACCGAAGAAGAAATTAAAGTTATTGTACAGCAGACCATCCAGGAAACCGGTGCTTCTTCGAAAGCCGAGATGGGGAAAGTGATGGCGGCCCTTATGCCGAAAGTCAAAGGCAAAGCGGACGGCAAACTGGTTAATCAAGCAGTTCAACAATTTCTGCAATAAAGCAAATTCAATAAACACCTCCTGACGTGTCAGGGGGTGTTTTTTCATATTTATGCTATTCCATTACCTATTTATCTATATCTGAAACCGCGGAATAGCTCTTTTGAGAGCGATGTCCGCGAATAAGTCGGGCACATGGTAGTCGTCTAAGATTTAACAGAGATTACTTATCTGGATTATCTTGCTAAATTGTCATTTGAATGCCTGTGGAAAATTAAAAAATATTGGTTATAAAACATGATTTTGGATATATATCTTGCATTTTCCGGAGTATTCAAATATAATTTTAAGTTTTTGAAACGTAATGTTGCATTGTACGTAATAAATACCATAAGCTGGACAGTATAACATTATTGGAAAAGGGGGGACTAATGTGAGGGGAAAGCGCCGGAAGAAGCTTACGGGGTCAATGATGCTCTTGATGCTGCTGACGCTTTTACTTCCTGTCTGGATTGGGATACCGTCAGCACATGCAGCTGAGAAAAGCGGCGCCGTATACGTAATTCCGGTGGATAAACCAATCGAGCAGGGATTAGGCAAATTCATGGAGCGCGGGTTCAAAGAAGCAGAAAAAATGAATGCAGGCTTGATCGTTCTTGATATCAACACGCCGGGAGGCCGTGTGGATACAGCAGAAGCGCTGGGTACAATGATTAAAGATGCTCCTATTGAAACGTTGGCGTTTGTCCGGGGTGATGCTGCATCCGCAGGAAGTTTTCTTGCGCTGAATGCGGATAAGATCGTAATGTCACCAGGCAGCATGATTGGCGCTGCGGCCATGGTAGACAGTACAGGCAAACATGTTGACGATCCCAAGCTGGTTGCATTCTGGAAGAGCAAAATGCAAGGAGCTGCAGAGAAGAGTGGCCGTGATGGCGAGATCGCAGCTGGCATGACTGACGTCAATATGGTGGTAGAGATGCCTGAGATCAATAAAACCAAACAAAAAGGTGAAATTATTGCTCTCTCCGCTGAGGAAGCGCTGAAAGTGGGTTATGCAGACCATATCAGCAACACACCTGAGGAAGCAGCAGCATGGCTTGGATATAGTCAAGGAGATGTGTTCAAATTGGAACGCACTGCCGCAGAGAATATATCTACCTTTTTGACCAATCCAATTGTGATGACCATACTGCTGTTCCTTGGTATTGCCGGGGTCATCATTGAACTGATTGTGCCTGGATTTGGAGTTCCAGGAATTGTAGGGATTGTATGTTTTGTTCTTTATTTCTCTGGCAATTATATTGCGGGGTTTGCCGGAGCAGAAACATGGGTATTATTTACGGTCGGGCTGATTATGATGATTCTGGAGATGTTTATTCCCAGCATGGGGATTCTCGGTATTCTCGGTTCAATCGCACTGGTGGCGGGTGTTGTTCGTGCAGCGTACGACACAAGTGATGCGTTTATCTCTCTTGGGATTGCTTTTGGAGCCGCACTTGTCGTTGTAGCGATTATCGCTGTTGTGTTCAAAGACAGAGGCATATGGAACCGGTTTATACTAAGTGACCGTTTATCTGCCGATCAAGGATATTCCTCTGCTACGGAGCGTAAGGAATTGATCGGAATGCAGGGAATCAGCCTTACACCACTTCGTCCATCAGGAACAGCGATGATTGATGGTGAGCGAATTGATGTGGTCACAGATGGTGGATTTATTCCTGTAGATACGCCAATTATCGTGATCAAAGCAGAAGGAACCCGGATCGTTGTTCAACAGGCTCTACCGGTGTAATTCTGTGGTTGCCGGAGTGATGACATCTCTTCGGCGGCCTACATAACCATGTTGCCAAGCTGCGAGCAACGTGGTGAAGTGATGTTTCAGCAGCGGATTAATCAGCGTCAGTTCTGATGCTCTCTTTTACAAAAAACATATTGCAAACGGAGGAATTTAATCTATGGATCCAATGATCACGATTTTGCTCATCGCGGTGCTGGCTATTATCGTACTGAGCGTATTTTTCAGCTTTTTCCCGGTTATGCTCTGGATCTCGGCTATTGCATCCGGCGTACGTGTTGGCATCATTACACTGGTAGCGATGAGATTGAGACGTGTAACACCAAGCCGGATCGTTAACCCGTTGATCAAAGCAACAAAAGCGGGTCTTCAATTAACCATGAATCAGTTGGAAAGCCACTTCCTCGCTGGGGGTAATGTTGACCGTGTTGTTAATGCGCTTATTGCTGCGCAACGTGCCAATATTCCACTCGAATTCGAACGTGCTGCAGCGATTGATCTGGCAGGCCGCGACGTATTACAAGCTGTTCAAATGAGTGTTAACCCTCGTGTTATTGAAACTCCGGTAGTATCTGCTGTCGCAAAAGATGGTATTGAAGTTAACGTAAGAGCGAGAATTACAGTACGAGCGAACATTGATCGCCTCGTTGGTGGTGCTGGAGAAGAAACCATTATTGCGCGTGTAGGTGAAGGTATCGTAAGTACAAACGGTTCATCAAACTCTCATAAAGAGGTTCTCGAAAATCCGGATCTTATTTCACGGACCGTTTTATCTAAAGGACTAGATTCTGGAACAGCGTTTGAAATCTTGTCTATTGATATCGCGGACGTAGACGTAGGTAAAAACATTGGTGCCTTCTTGCAAACAGAGCAAGCTGAAGCAGATAAACGGATTGCACAGGCAAAAGCGGAAGAACGTCGTGCGATGGCTGTAGCGCAAGAGCAAGAGATGAAAGCACGGGTTGTTGAGATGAGAGCACGTGTTGTTGAATCTGAATCCCAAGTACCTCTTGCAATGGCTGAAGCGCTCCGCAACGGTAAAATTGGTGTCATGGATTACATGAATCTGAAAAACATTGAAGCCGATACTCAAATGCGCAGCACATTGGGAAAACCAGCTGAAGGTTCGAATTCCAGCGATCAAGGTGATTCCAAAAACGGAAGATAGGCGGTGAGTGCATATGAGCCTATTCGAATGGGTATTTAACAATCTATATGTTGTAGCAGTTATTGCCTTTGCCCTTTTTTCAGTCCTTGGAAAGCTTGGGAAGTCTGCAAACCCCAATCAGAAGCGTCCCGGTAACGGAATGCCGACATTTGGCGGGGGAGAAGACGCGAATCGGCGTTCAGGAAATGCTGCTCCACAGCAGTCGTCTGCATCGGATGACCGTCGTTATGAAGAGCAGTATGATCAGCGCTATGACGAGGAACGTTATGACGACCAAAGGTATGACGAAAGGTATGATCCGTCGCGAACAGAGCCTGCTACGTCATCTCGTCAAGCGTCTGGTGACATGGGTGAGCACGCTTTGGAAAATATGCGGAGCTCGGTAGATGAGCAGATGAGATTGATGGAAGAGCAGCAACGTGCGGTACAGAAAAGATTGAATCGAATTTCGTCAGCAAGTGCTCCAGTTGTATCAAGTTCAAGTCTGGAAGATACAGATAATATAAATACAGGTACATCCCGTATCCGACCGGAAGATATCCGAACAGGGGTGTTATGGGCAGAGGTACTCGGTCCTCCCCGTTCGAAGCAACCTTTCGGTACAAGAGGTAAGCTGTAGACGGGCTAACTCATGCAAATATGGAAGAAGAAACGAAGCCTTTTCTGGGGAGTATAAAGCCTCCAGAAAAGGCTTTTTTCGTATGCCTGTATTTTCAGCAAAATATGTACGGAACCGCTCACCAATTCTTCATAATTTCCTGAATTTGCGCATAAGTTGAACTGTAGAGGAAGGGGGAAGACCTTCGAATGACCCGGATCAGCCGCAAGCTGCGCAGATGGACCAGTGAGGTGCTGGATCTGCCGCAGGATGTGCTTTATGATATGCCACGGTTAACCCTGATCGGCAGTAAGCAACTGTATATAGAGAACCATCGCGGTGTCGTGCATTTCACGCCGGATCGCATCGTACTGGCTCTGTCACAAGGTCAATTGGAGATCAAAGGTAGCGCTTTGGTCATACGTAACATTTTGCCGGATGAAGTAGCTATCGAAGGCACAATTCTGGATATTCATATGAATGGAGTGGAGGGGAACGGATGAAGCAGCCTAGTCTGTATAAATTGCGGGGAGCCGTGCGGATCAAAGTGACAGGCGGAGATATCGAGACATTAATTAATACGATAACGGAGCAGAGACTGAGTGTATGGGATCTACGTGCACAGGACGGACGCCAGGCGGAGATGAGCATTTTGCTTCCGCATTTTTTCAGACTGCGTCCTATTGTAAAAGGGACAGGCTGCAGAGTGAAAATTACGCACCGTAGCGGTTTTCCTTTTTTTCTGGCTCGACTGTTTCGCAGAAAGTTCTTTGTAGGGGGCATGCTGTTCTTTGTAGCGGCGCTATTCGCGCTATCTTCCATGATCTGGAATGTAGAAGTGAAAGGAAATGTAACCATTCCGACAGATGAAGTGCTGGCAGCCGCTAAAAAAGAAGGCATCTACCCCTTTCAATGGGGGTTCCGAATGAAAAGCCAGGACAAGCTCTCCAGACAGCTGGCGCTGGCACTGCCTGATGTGACCTGGATTGGCGTAACGAAAGAGGGAACAAGGGTTACGATTCAGGTTGTTGAGTCAGCACAACCTAAGCGCGAGCCTCTACTGAATCCAAGGCATCTCATCAGTAAATCCGATGCGGTGGTTACTCAAATCTATGCTGAACAGGGACGCCCCGTAGTACAGAAAAACACGCGTGTAAAGAAAGGACAAGTGCTGATCTCGGGCATCCTGGGTGATGAGGAAAATACAAAAACGATTGTTGCCAAAGGCGAAGTCCGAGGCATGGTCTGGCGGGAATATGATATCCAGGTTCCCCTGATTCAGAAATATCAGACGATGACTGGGGAAAGTAAAGAACGATTTTACGTGGTGCTTGGAGATTGGGCGATTCAACTATGGGGCTACGGAAAAACGCCCTTCAGTTCATATGACACGGATACGTATCACAAACCGCTGACCTGGCGTTCATTCACTTTGCCGATGGGATGGATGACAGAGAAGGATATGGAAACGAATTTCCATCAGGAAGAGCAAGGTGTGGATTGGGCTAAAACGAAGGGATTGGAAGGGGCAAGAAATGATATTTTAGCCAAAAACGGTAAAGGCACAAAAATTTTAAGTGAAAAAATTTTGCATGAGAAGAAAGAGAATGGTAAAGTTTATATGAAAGTATTATTTGAAGTGGAAGAAAGCATCGCGGAAGAACTTCCGTTAGTCCATAGTCAAGGAGAATGAGGATATTTGTCAGAGCAAACACGCAGTATACAAATCTCGCTCCAAAGTGCGGGAGAGGGGCAATCTCTGTTTGGACCCCAAGATATTTTTCTGAAACTGATTGAATCCGAGATTCCAGCCCAGATCGCTTCACGCGAAGCAGAGATTAATATCTTTGGTACTGTGCAACAGGTGGAATCACTTGAACAACTATTTGATGTATTACTGCAATTGATTCGCAATGGGTATGTGTTGACTGAAAGAGATGTCCAATATGCGATAGAGCTTGCTAAAGATTTGCGTGCGGATCAGCTGCTGGATCTGTTTAAAGGTGAAATTACGACGACATACCGTGGTAAACCAATTCGTGTAAAAACGATTGGACAGAAACACTACGTAACCACGATTAAAAAACGGGATATTGTATTCGGGATTGGTCCTGCCGGAACCGGTAAAACGTATCTGGCTGTTGTGCTGGCTGTAGCCGCTCTCAAAGAGGGTAGTGCCAAACGCATTGTGCTTACACGGCCTGCGGTTGAAGCGGGCGAAAGTCTGGGTTTCCTGCCAGGGGATCTGCAGGAGAAAGTAGATCCGTACCTAAGACCTCTGTATGACGCTCTATACGACGTTATGGGACAAGAACAGACGGCTAAGGCTCTAGAACGCGGATTAATTGAAATCGCTCCCTTGGCCTATATGCGTGGGCGTACGCTCGATGATTCCTTTATCATTCTGGATGAGGCACAGAACACAACGCCTGAACAGATGAAAATGTTTTTAACCCGTCTTGGGTTTGGTTCCAAGATGGTCATCACCGGAGATGTGACACAGATTGATTTACCGCGTGGCAAAAAATCAGGACTTGTGGAAGCGAGTACGATCCTGAGTGAAGTTCAGGAAATTGGATTCGTGCATTTCGCCGAACAGGATGTCGTGCGTCACTCCCTCGTCCAGAAAATCATTGTGGCTTACAACCACGCCGCAGAAAATCAAGCATAGAAAGGGATTGTCTAAAGTGACCTCGAAAGAAATGTCAAAAGGCAAATCTTTTCAAAATAGAGCGACAGGATGGAAGTATAGCGTGTGGGCGCGCTATCTTCTCTTTTTGTTTTTAGTGATCCTCTTTTACGTGAGTCTTTCTTCCAAATTGTTACCTGAGCGCTACGACATTCAGGAAGGCACTCGCAGTGAAGTAGACATTGCTGCGCCAATGCAGATTCCGAATAACAAGGCTACACTGAAAGCACAGGAAGAAGCGGCTGAACGTGTGCAGCCGATATATCAGATCGTGCAGATGCGTAATGAAAACCTGATGACAACGCTACTGGATCGCATTGACCGCTTGAATCAGGACGACCAGATCTCAAGCCAGGATAAGATTGATATTTATCGGGATGAGATTCCGCAGCGTCAAAAAGACTTTGTGTCTAACTATATCAATAACAATCGGAAAACAGGTACATACTCCGACACGTTGCTGGAAGAGATTCGAAACGTCGTGCAGGAACAGAGTTACCGTATTCCTGAAGAAACGTATATCAAAATCTCACGTCTGACTTCGGATGATATTCAGGAAATGAAACCTGTTGCGCGAGACATTGTAGCGAGATTGATGACAGATCAGGTTAGTGAAGCTACAACTGCACGGGCGAAAGTGGCAGAGATGGTCAGTGCAAGTTCGCTTAGCAAACGTACGCAACGTGAAGTGGTACAGGAGCTTACACGATTGGTGGTAACGGCTAACCGTTTCTATGATGAAGAGGGTACCAAGGAAGCAAAGGTCCGAGCTCGTGAGAATACACCGACGGTGTTTATCAAGCAAGGTGACACGCTTGTATCTAAAGGGGAGATCATTACCCCGGAAATGTATGCACTGCTTAATGAGAACGATTTGCTGAAAAATGAAGTCAACTACTGGCCGCAGCTGGGATTGCTTTTGTTCTCCTGTATGCTGTCGGCAGCGATTTTAATGTTTATTCAGCAAGGCAGCGGAACGCATTTCAAATATAATAACGCCCAACTGCTTATGCTTGTTCTCATCTTTATTATTTCGATTGTTGTCATGCATGTGACAGCTTTAATTCAGACCAATGAACGTCCATTTATTGGTTTTCTGGCACCGGTGGCTGTCGGAGCGATGCTGATTGCGCTGCTCCTGGATACATCGCTTGCATTTGTGTGTTCGATTCTTATCGGCATACTGTCCAGTATTATTCTGAATACACACCAGGGTCAGCTTTTTGACTTTGAACTTGGCTTCTTTGCAGTTGTCGTTTCGTTTGTGGCCATTTTTGCAACGCACCGAGCAAGTCAGCGGTCAACCATCTTAAAAGGGGCTATCATGGTCTGTCTGTTCGGATCTTTAGCTGTTTTTACACTGGCTTTAATCGATACAGGGGATTGGAACAGAACAACAACCCTTTATGGCATTGGATATGCCTTTGCAGGCGGGATATTGACAGCTATTCTGGTTATCGGGCTGATGCCTTTTTTTGAAACGTCGTTTGGCATTTTATCGGCACTTAAACTGGTCGAGCTCTCGAATCCAAATCATCCATTGCTTCGTAAGCTGCTTACAGAGACACCGGGTACGTATCATCATAGCGTTATGGTTGGCAATCTGTCCGAAGCGGCTGCCGAGGCTATAGGTGCCAATGGATTGCTCTGTCGCGTAGGGTCGTATTATCATGATATCGGGAAGACCAAGCGGCCTATCTATTTTATCGAGAACCAAAACAATATGGAGAATCCGCATGATTCGATTGATCCCAAACTAAGTAAGTCCATTATCGTTGCGCATGCGCGGGATGGCGTTGAGATGCAGAAGGACTATAAGCTACCGAAGCCGATACGGGATATTGCCGAACAACATCATGGTACTACATTCCTCCATTACTTCTACCACAAGGCGCTGCGTCAGGCGGAAGAAGCGGGGATTGAACCGGATTTCACGGAAGAAGATTTTCGTTATCCGGGACCGAAAGCACAATCGAAGGAGTCTGCTATTGTAGGGATTGCCGACAGTGTCGAAGCTGCCGTTCGCTCGTTACGCAAGCCAACGGTGGAACAGGTAGAGTCTATGATTGAAAAAATTATCAAAGGTCGCCTGGATGATCATCAGTTTAACGATTGTGACCTTACGATGCGTGAGCTGGATATCGTGGCCAAAACATTAAAGGAAACGGTCATGGGCATTTTCCACTCCAGAATCGAGTATCCGGAAGAGATCAAGAAACCTAAACCGACGGCACCTGAAGCCGGTTAATCAATATTACGAGCAGACAGGAGTTATAAAAGAATGAGTCTTAACCTCGCATGGAATAATGAGCAACAGGATAAAGAAATTACAGAACCGATGATCGCGATGCTGGAGAAATTGTTGACTCTCGCAGGTGAAGCTGAGGGAATCACGGAAGGAGAAGTCGCGCTCACGTTTGTTGACGATGAGCAGATTCACGAACTGAACCGTGATTATCGTGGGATCGACCGTCCTACAGACGTATTGTCTTTTGCGATGAACGAATCGGTGGATGAAGAGCTCGACATTATCTACGAGCTTGATGAGGACGAGGAAATGGAAGAAATGCCAGATGTCCTTGGAGACATCATTATTTCTGTTCCGCGGACGATATTGCAGAGTGAAGAGTATGGACACTCTTTTGAGCGTGAGCTTGGATTCCTATTTGTTCACGGTTTCTTGCATCTGCTTGGTTATGATCATCAGGATGAAGCAAGTGAGGCGGAGATGATGGGCAAACAGGAAGCTGTTCTTGCTCAAGCCGGGTTGACACGATAATGAGAAGGCGCTCCTGGGGTCTTGTATTTCTCAACGCTCTGGAAGGCATTGCATACGGCTTGCGTACGCAGCGGAATGTTAGAGTTCACACGGGAGTAGCTATTTTGATGTGTGCAGCCGGATTCTTTTTCCACATCTCCAGAACGGACTGGATGTTATTGCTGACAGCTGTATTTATGGTGCTGGTCACTGAATTGATGAACACAGCCGTAGAAGCCGCTGTTGATTTGGCCCAGCCTGATATTCATCCGCTCGCAAAAGCGGCAAAAGACACCGCGGCTGGAGCAGTTTTACTGGCTGCGGTGTTCGCTGTCATCATAGGATGTATTGTTTTCCTAAAACCAGTCCTTGCCTGTCTGAGAATGTTATTGGGATAACAGCGATCGGAAGGTTATTCTGTCATCGGAGTGCCCTAGTGTAATCAAAGGTTCTAAGGTTTTATTATCCTAATTCTAATTGCACACCACCAATAAAGTGTGCCTCTGTTTTTAAGTTGGTTTCCTAGAGATTACACGATAAGGGAGAGGACAGAAAAAACCTGAAGAAGCGAAGCGCTCGCCTTTATCATCGGATTTTCACTTTGGGAAAAGTGATCGAAAAAATCCAGGGATAACAGCGATCGGAAGGTTATTCTGTCATCGGAGTGCCCAGTGTAATCCAAAGGTTCCAATGTTCTAAATGCATACCACCAATAAAGTGTGCCTCTGTTTTTAAGTTGGTTTCCCAGAGATTACACGATAACGGAGAGGACAGAAAAAACCTGAAGAAGCGAAGCGTTCGCCTTTATCATCGGATTTTCACTTTGGAAAAAGTGATTGAAGAAATCCGGGGATAACAGCGATCGGAAGGTTATTCTGTCATCGGAGTGCCCCAGTGTAATCCCCAAAGCTTCGAATCAACTTAACTCAAAGAGCACACCTTTATACACACCCTAAGGGAGAGAAAAATTAATGGATAATGGCTTGTTAATGCAGGAAGCGATAAAGGCACGTACAAAAGCGTACACGCCATATTCCCATTTTGGGGTAGGCGCAGCATTGCTGGATAGCGAAGGACATGTGCATCATGGGTGCAATATTGAAAATGCGGCGTACACACCGGGTAACTGTGCTGAGCGTACCGCGATGTTCAGTGCTATTGCCGGAGGGCACAAGCCGCGCAGTTTCAAAGCGATGGCCATCGTTGGGGATACCGAAGGACCAATTGCTCCATGCGGTGTATGTCGCCAAGTAATGTTTGAATTGTGTGAGCCAGATATGAAAGTCATTCTGGGTAATTTGAAAGGCGACTTGTTAGAAACAACAGTTGCTGAATTGCTGCCATGGGCGTTTGGGCCCTCAGACTTAAACTCTGCCAACAAATAAATAAAATTCCAGGCCTAGGCGCCTGAGGAGGAACATATGAAAAAACAAGCATTCAAATCCGGATTCGTTGCAATTATCGGACGTCCTAACGTAGGTAAATCCACTTTGATGAATCAGGTGATAGGTCAGAAAATTGCTATTATGTCGGACAAACCGCAAACCACGCGTAACAAAATTCACGGCGTGTATACATCCGAGGAACAACAAATCGTTTTCCTGGACACACCGGGAATTCACAAACGTCAATCCAAGCTCGGGGATTACATGAATGAAACAGCCTTGAATACACTTGGCGAGGTTGAAGCTGCCTTGTTCCTGATCGATGCCTCCGAAGGTATGGGAGGCGGAGATCGGTACATTGCGGAACAATTGAAAAGTGTGCGGACACCTGTCATTTTGGTCATGAATAAAATTGACAAAATTGCACCAGAGGCTTTGCTTCCCTTGATTGAGGAATATCGCAAACTGCATGATTTCGCGGAAATCGTGCCCGTATCTGCTATGCTTGGCAGCAATGTGAGCACGTTGCTTGAGCAGATCGGTAAGTATTTGCCAGAAGGGCCGCAGTATTACCCGGACGATCAAGTAACGGATCACCCTGAGCAATTTGTCTGTGCAGAGCTGATTCGTGAGAAAATTTTGCAAATGACACGCGAAGAAGTGCCTCACTCCATCGCCGTGACGATTGAAGATATGAAAGTTCAGGATAACGGTGTCGTTTATATATCAGCGGTCATCTTTGTAGAACGTGATTCACAAAAGGGAATCATTATCGGCAAGCAAGGGGCGTTGCTCAAAGAAGTAGGTAAGCGGGCTCGTCAAGATATCCAAAATCTTCTGGGCTCCAGAATTTTCATGGATCTGTGGGTTAAAGTGAAAAAAGACTGGAGAAATCAGGATCGCGTTCTGCGTGACCTTGGTTTCGGCCGAGAGTAGTTTTACGAAATGTGATCTCGGGGCAAAATGTTTATCCATTAATTGCAACACATAGTTTTCCTTGCAGGACTCCATCCTATCGGGTATAACCAGACATCATTTCCGAAGAGAGGATGAATTTCCGATGCGGGATTTTTCATGGAAGGTATTTTCAATGACAGGGGATGTAGAATCCTATTTGTTATATACCGAGACGTGTAACTCGTCAGGACAGGAGTCAGATACTGCAAGGGAAGTGAGTGAAGATGAAGAAGCTAAAGAATAAAAAGCTGATTCAGGAATGGTTAGGTGACGAGGCATGTTATACAGAGTGGAAGGCATTGTCATCCGCAGCATGGACTATGGTGAGGGAAATAAGATTGTAACGCTTTGCACTGAAAGTGGCGGAAAAGCAGGTGTACTCGTTCGGGGTGCCAAAAAGCCCAAAAGTCGGCATGCTGCACTAGTGCAGCCCTTTACTTATGGTCAATACGTTTATTTTCGCAACACCGGTCTCGGTACACTGAATGCTGGAGAAATTATCGAATCCAATCATGAGCTCAGGGAAGATTTGGTGAAGGCTGCCTATGCTTCTTATGGATGTGAACTGCTCGATCGAGTGCTTCAGGATGAAGAGACGGGAGCGTTTTGGTTCAAGCAATTAAAGGCTTGTTTGCAGGCTTTGAAAGAAGATAAAGATCCGTTGGTCATCATAAGTCTGTACGAGATGAAAATATTACAGGCAGCTGGTTACGGACCACAGCTGGATGAATGCATCTCGTGCAACCAAGAGCGCCCGGATGAGCAATTATTTATTAGTCCCAGACTTGGCGGTGTCTTATGTAGGGCATGTAAACATTTTGACCCACCAGCGATGTCCGTTAGTCCAAAGACTTTAAAGTTGCTGCGCTTGTTTGTGCAACTGGACCTGCAACGCTTAGGAAATATCTCTGTAAGTGACTCTACTCGTGATGAAATTAAAAAGATCATGCGAGCTTTCATGGATCACCAGTTGGGTCTGCATCTCAAATCCCGTTCTTTCCTGGATCAAATGGAAAAGTACGGGATTTGAACTGTGTTCAAACTTTAAAAAAATTATTGACTTCATCTTTCAGATTATATATTATGAAATATAAATTCTCTTTTTGGAGACATGCATTGAACGAGAAAGTAGGAAACTGGATTCAGAATATGATTGATATACGTATGAGCTGAGAGAATTAGCGCGTGCATCAATGATAAGCGAGTCAGGGACGGTGAGAGCCTGATTGAATCGGTTTGTGAACAAGGCACTCGGGAGCATGAAAAGACACGGAAAAGTGGGCCAGATTAGACGAGGAATTGTTTGATCTGGCCAAGTAGGGTGGAACCGCGGGAATAGCTCTCGTCCCTACGTCTGTACATCAGGCGTAGTGTGGCGAGGGCTATTTATTATTGCCCGTACACCTCCTATGCTTGTTAACAAACTACCCGAAAAGGAGCATGATTATGAATTTTCAGCAGATGATCTTGACGCTGCAACAATTCTGGGCCGAGCATAACTGTATTATCGTTCAGCCATATGACACGGAAAAAGGGGCAGGCACGATGAACCCGATGACCTTTTTACGTTCACTTGGACCAGAGCCTTGGAAAGTGGCTTATGTGGAACCTTCCCGCCGTCCGTCCGATGGACGTTATGGTGAGAACCCTAACCGGTTGTATCAGCATCACCAGTTCCAAGTCATTATCAAGCCTTCTCCGGATAATATCCAGGAAATCTATCTGGAAAGTTTGAATCGTCTGGGAATTGATCCGCTCAAGCACGATATCCGTTTTGTCGAAGACAACTGGGAGAACCCTTCGCTTGGTTGCGCGGGTCTTGGCTGGGAAGTATGGCTAGACGGAATGGAGATTACGCAATTTACGTATTTTCAGCAAGTCGGTGGAATCGAAACGAATCCAGTAGCAGTGGAAATTACGTATGGTATGGAGCGTCTTGCTTCCTACATACAGGAAAAAGAAAATGTATTTGATCTTGAATGGGTTGAAGGTATTGCCTATGGCGACGTATTCCGTCAACCTGAATATGAGCATTCCAAGTATACATTTGAAATTTCTGACGTGAAAATGCTATTTACCCTTTTTAATATGTACGAAGAAGAGGCAAATAAAGCGATGGCACAGCATCTGGTATTTCCGGCATACGACTATGTATTGAAGTGTTCCCATACGTTCAACTTGCTCGATGCGCGCGGCGCGATTAGTGTAACAGAACGGACAGGGTACATTACCCGTGTCCGCAACCTTGCTCGTCAAGTGGCGGCAACATATGTGGAAGAGCGTGAGAAGCTGGGCTTCCCGCTGATCAAGAAAGGGGGAGCCGAGAATGTCTAAAGATCTGCTGTTTGAAATTGGTCTGGAAGAAGTGCCTGCACGTTTTATGCGCGCAGCCATTGCACAACTTCAGGAACGTATTGTGAAATGGCTTGACTCATCGCGAATTGCCTATGGTGAAGTGCACGCTTACGCGACACCTCGTCGACTAGCCATTCTGATTCAGAATGTAGCCGACAAACAGGAAGATGTGGAGGAAGAGGTAAAAGGGCCTTCTCGCAAAATAGCGCTGGATGACAGTGGAAACTGGAGCAAAGCTGCACTCGGATTTGCGCGTAGTCAAGGTGTTGAGCCTGATCAGTTTACCTTCAAAGAACTGAACGGTGTTGAATACATTTATGCAACGAAAAGCAGCAAAGGTGTAGAGACATCATCCGTTATTGGCGAAGGTTTGTTATCCGTATTACACGCCATGACTTTCCCGAAATTTATGCGTTGGGCGTCCTATGATTTCAAATTTGTTCGTCCGATTCGCTGGATTGTTGCATTGTTTGGTACCGAAGTGGTTGATCTTGAAGTAACGGGCGTAAGAGCGGGTAATGTAACCCGTGGACATCGTTTCCTGGGCAATGAAGCTGTGGTACCCGAGCCTTCGGCATATGTGGATGTGCTTCGCACTCAGCATGTCATTGCGGATATTTCCGAACGTGAGCAGATGATTGTTTCCCAGATCGAAGCACTGGCTGCCGAGAAAAACTGGAATATTGCTATTAAAGAAGATTTGCTTGAAGAGGTACTGTTTCTTGTCGAAACGCCAACCGTATTGTTTGGTACATTTGACTCCGCATTCTTGAACATTCCGCAGGAAGTTTTGATTACCTCCATGCGTGAGCATCAACGTTACTTCCCTGTATTGAACCAGGAAGGTCAGTTGTTGCCTTACTTTGTTACGGTTCGTAATGGTGGCAGTGATTCCCTTGATGTTATCGCTAAAGGTAACGAGAAGGTGCTGCGTGCCCGTTTGTCGGATGCAAAATTCTTCTACGAGGAAGATCAAAAGTTGGAAATCAAAGATGCGCTGTCCAAGCTCGAAAGTATCGTTTTCCAAGAAGAACTTGGCACGGTAGGGGATAAAGTTCGCCGTATTCGTAAAATTGCTGATAGCCTGGCTACGAAATTGCAAGTATCCAGTGATGTGGCTGAATCGGTTAGCCGATCCGCAGATATCTGTAAATTCGATCTGGTTACGCTGATGGTTGGTGAATTCCCTGAATTGCAAGGTGTGATGGGTGAGGATTATGCTCGGAAAGCTGGGGAAAAAGAAGAAGTTGCTAAGGCTGTATTCGAGCATTACCAACCTCGTTTCGCTGGTGATCAATCTCCTGCATCTCTTGTGGGTGCGATTGTTAGTGCGGCAGATAAGATAGATACCATTGTAGGATGTTTCTCTATTAACATTATTCCTACAGGTTCTCAGGATCCGTACGCACTTCGCCGCCAGGCAGCAGGTATTGTACAAATTTTGCTGGATCATCAACTTCCACTGACCTTGTCTGATGTCTTCGGCGCAGCACTTGAAGTTCACGCTCAGATGAATCTGTTGAAACGTGCAGATGCAGAGGTGCGTAAAGATTTACAGGACTTCTTCGCATTGCGTGTGAAAAAATTGCTGTCGGAAACGGTTCGTTATGACGTTGTTGATGCAGTGATTGCTTCCGGATTCGATGATATTAGTGCAATCGTTCCTAAAGGTGAAGCGTTGATGAAAGCCGTGCTGGCAGCGGAAGAATTCAAAACAACGCTGGAATCGTTCAACCGTGTAGGAAACTTGGCTAGCAAAGCATCGAACGCTTCGGTACATCCTGAACTGTTTGTAGAAGATGGAGAGCGTCAGCTATTTGATGCTTGGAATCAAACGAACGAAACCTATCGCGATGCATTGTCCAAACATAACGCTTCAGAAGCTTTGGCTATTGCTTCAGCATGGAAGGAAGCCATCACGGTGTTCTTTGACTCTGTTATGGTCATGGCTGAAGATGAAGCGGTACGTGCGAATCGACTGGCTCTTCTTGCTGCCATAGATCAAGATTTGAAAGGCTTTGCTGATTTCTCCAAACTGGTTGGATAAGTACTGCAGTTCAATGATTATCTTTGTGCAATTCAGCAAAACATAAATACAGTATTAAAGAACGAAATATGAGGGTATAAATATACGGAACGGGTTGCTCAATGATTTGGACAACCGCTCCGTATTTTTAGCCTCTGTTTTTTCTCCATTAGACTCAGAAGGATTTTCAATGACTGAGGTCGTATATTACAATATGCAGATATTTTATGAAACCGGGTGGTATAGGTTTGAGTGAATTGAATATACGTCACATCGTTGTTGATGGAGATGCTTGCCCGGTCAAGACGGAGATCGCCAATACCGCACGTCTCTTTCAGGTTCCTGTATTGCTTGTTTCTTCCTTTGATCATTTGTTGCAGGGGGGAGAAGGAGCACGAACCGTGCAAGTGGATCGCAGTGATCAGAGCGCAGATCTGTACATTGCGAATCATATTAAGCCATATGATGTGGTTATTACGCAGGATTATGGACTCGCGGCGTTGGCTCTTGGCAAACGTTGTTATGTTTTATCGTTTAGAGGCCGAGAATTTAACGATCGAGATATTGATTTTATGCTCGATTCACGCCACACTGCGGCCAAAGCCAGGCGCAGAGGGCATTATGGAAAAGGCCCAAAACCCTTTACAGAGCAGGATCGAGAAATTTTTCAACATAAACTGACAAAACTTTTGAAAGATTTGCAGGAGAATGTGTAAGTTTATCGAATTATATTTACGTGTTAGAAGAGATGAAGGTGGCCGAGATGAGTACCGGACAAGGCGGAATACCCGAAAGTATTATTGAATCGGTATTGCAACAGCATGATATCGTCGATACGGTAAGCCGATTTGTGCATCTGACCAAGCAGGGGAAATATATGAAAGGCCTCTGCCCTTTTCATTCCGAGAAGACGCCTTCGTTCACCGTTACACCTGAGAAACAGATTTTCTATTGCTACGGTTGCGGCACGGGCGGAAATGCCATCAAATTTAGGATGGAAATCGAAGGGTTATCCTTTCCCGAGGCTGTCAAAACGATGGCAGAAGAAAGTCATATCTCCATGGGTGACTGGCAGGGTCGTGAATCTGCTCATGTAAATCCGGAGACAGCACGTCTGCTGGAAGCTTATGAGCTTACCTCGAAGCTGTATCATTTTCTGTTGAAAAATACAGAGCATGGCAAAGTGGCCATGGAATATTTACGCTCGCGAGGTATTGGTGACAAATTGATTGATCAGTTCCAGATTGGTTATGCGCCAAATCGTTGGGACACGCTCGTACAATTTCTGGAGAAGCGCACTTATCCACTCGATGAGATGGAACGAGGCGGACTTCTGTCAGAACGAAGTGAAGGTCACGGATATGTGGACAAGTTCAGAGATCGAATCATGTTTCCGATCCATGGTAGAAGTGGCAAGCCGATTGCATTTGCAGGGCGGATCTTGGGGGATGGACAGCCGAAATATTTGAACTCGCCAGAAACCAGGTTGTTCAACAAAGGCCGTGTTCTCTACAATCTGCACCAAGCTAAAAATGCAATACGGAAACAGAGACAGGTCATTTTGTTTGAAGGCTACGGTGATGTGATCTCCGCGTGGGATCAGGACGTTCAGAATGGTGTCGCAGCCATGGGAACGGCGCTTACGGAGAATCAGGCTTTAATGATCAAGGGCATGTGTGATGAGGTTATCCTCTGTTATGACGGCGACCGAGCCGGACAGGCTGCCGCAATGAAAAACTTCCCCATTTTGGAGGAGGCTGGATTGCAGGTTAAGGTGGCACTCATTCCTGAGGGACTTGATCCAGATGATTTTATTCGTAAGCACGGCGGTGAACGATTCCGTAACCAGATTGTTGATGGCGCCGTAACAACTACAAAATTTAAGCTTATAAACCTCAAGAAAAACCATATACTGCTAGAAGGCGGCGGACAAATCGCTTATTCCAAAGAAGCAGTGAAATTGATTGCTCCCTTGTCCTCACCAACAGAGCGTGAAGTGTATCTTCGTGAACTTGCTGCTGAAGTCGATGTTTCTTTCGAAACATTGAAGCAAGAATGTAACGAGGAACGGGAAGCGATGAAAAATAACGAGGATTATGGGGATAATAACTCGAAAAGGTGGAATAATGGTAGGCAACAAAATAGGCAGGTGCCTACACCCAATCTGTTGCCGGCATACCATGCTGCTGAGCGCAAACTGATTGCCTGGATGTTACAGGATGATGAAGCGGCTCAGTATGTAAATGAACATCTTGGCGAAGCTTTTAACTTGGATGATCATGCAGCAATTGCTGCTTATCTATATGCCTATTATGCACAGGGCAAACCGCCGGATACAAGTCGTTTTATGTCTTCGTTGCATGATGATCGTCTGGAAAAGACGGTCAGCTCAATCTCGATGATGGATGGCCCGGGTGAATGGAGCGTCCAAGTGCTCGATGATTGCATCAGGGAAGTGTTGAAGTATCCGCGCAAAAAACAGTACGATTTAAAAAAGGAAGAAATGATTGCTGCAGAGCGGGCAGGTGATTCTGTACGCGCGGCACAAATTGCACTTGAGATGATTGCCCTAGAGAGACAGTGAACGTCTGGATGACTTGGATGTTTCTAGGGAGGAGGGAGTCGAGTTATGGCGAATGATCAGCATACTGAACTAGAAACAGAATTGACACTGGATCAGGTTAAAGATCAATTGATTGAATCAGGTAAGAAAAGAGCTTCACTCAACTATAAGGAAATTATTGAGAAACTCTCTCCGTTTGAGCAGGATGCAGAGCAAATGGATGAGTTTTACGAACAACTCAGTGACCTCGGTATTGATGTTGTGAACGAAAATGATGAAGAGGTAACTCTTCGTCCCAACGATGATTCCGAAAATGGCGGCAGAGAGGGAGACGATGAGTTCCACTTTGATGATGATCTAAGCTTGCCACCGGGCATTAAAATTAATGATCCTGTACGGATGTACCTGAAGGAGATCGGACGTGTACCTTTGTTGTCAGCTGATGACGAGGTGCAACTCGCAAAACGGATCGAAAACGGGGATGAAGAAGCGAAGCGCCGTCTGGCTGAAGCCAACCTTCGTCTCGTTGTAAGTATTGCCAAACGTTATGTAGGACGCGGAATGCTGTTCCTTGATCTGATTCAGGAAGGCAACATGGGTCTGATTAAAGCGGTAGAGAAGTTTGACCATAAAAAGGGTTACAAGTTCAGTACGTACGCGACATGGTGGATTCGTCAGGCGATTACACGTGCAA
Source organism: Paenibacillus polysaccharolyticus (assembly GCF_023714295.1). Taxonomy (GTDB): domain Bacteria; phylum Bacillota; class Bacilli; order Paenibacillales; family Paenibacillaceae; genus Paenibacillus; species Paenibacillus polysaccharolyticus_A. The sequence goes on along the minus strand of NZ_JAMAUN010000004.1, from coordinate 243,383 downwards.
TCGCTGACCAAGCACGTACGATACGTATCCCTGTGCATATGGTAGAAACCATTAATAAGCTGATTCGGGTATCCCGTCAACTGTTGCAGGAACTTGGACGCGAACCGACTCCTGAAGAAATCGCTGCGGAGATGGATTTAAGCGTAGAAAAAGTGCGTGAGATTACAAAGATTGCTCAGGAACCGGTTTCCTTGGAAACACCAATTGGTGAAGAAGATGATTCCCATCTCGGTGATTTCATCGAGGATCAGGAAGCATTAGCTCCGGCAGATGCTGCTGCCTATGAGCTTTTGAAAGAGCAGCTTGAAGATGTTCTGGACACGTTGACGGAGCGTGAAGAAAATGTTCTTCGTCTGCGTTTTGGTCTGGATGATGGACGTACGAGAACACTTGAAGAAGTTGGTAAAGTTTTTGGTGTTACTCGTGAGCGTATTCGTCAGATTGAAGCCAAGGCTCTTCGTAAATTGCGTCACCCGAGTCGAAGCAAACGACTTAAGGATTTCCTCGAATAATTAAACTGTAGGAGACTTTCTGCGAGACGCTTTGGCGGCGGCGGGGTCTCCTTTCGTTTTAATTTGAACGGTTAGATTTCTTTCTTTTGGAAATTCATCCTTGAAATGTTTGATTGGATTTTATTTTATCGCTTTTCTTTACGCAATGCAAATCAATAAATTAAATGAATGGTGTAGGTGCCCCATGAAACTTTCGAATCGATTACAACAAATACATGACCAAATTCCTGAAGGTAGTCGGCTGGCGGATATTGGATCAGACCATGCTTTACTACCCGTCGCTGCAATCCGTAGTGGACAAGCGGTGAGTGCAATAGCTGGGGAAGTCAATCCGGGTCCTTATGATGCGGCTTCTAAACAGGTCAGTGATGCCGGACTTCAATCGCAAATCACGGTACGTCGTGGAGATGGTCTCGATGTCATTACTGCTGGAGAAGTTGATGTAATTACCATTGCTGGCATGGGCGGCGCACTGATCGCTTCCATTCTAGACCGGGGAATCTCCAAACTAGAAGGTGTGCAGCTTCTGATTCTGCAACCCAATGTAGGCGAGGATATTTTGCGACGCTGGCTACTCCAGCATCATTGGGTTGTCGTGGCTGAGCAACTTCTTGAAGAGGATGGCAAGATTTATGAAATTATTACCGCAATGCCGCAAGGAAGCAGCCCAATCACGAATGATGAGGTATACCGTGCTCGACCCCTGCAGGGTGAGGTGGAGTTGACTGAAGATTTGCTGTTACGCATGGGGCCGTACTTGGTGGACCGTGCAACAGATGTTTTTTTTGCCAAATGGGAAAGTGAGATACTCAAATTACAGAGCGTGTTGAAGTCCATCTCCAAGTCCGATCAAGATTCTTCCAGGGACAAAGCAGCAGAGGTGGAACAGCTTATCACGAGTTTGAAGGAGGTATTGGCATGTTTGCCAAAGGTCAAACCGTAATTCAATGGATGGAGCAACTTGCTCCTAAACATCTGGCTGTACCGGACGACCGTATCGGTCTACAGCTGGGAAGTTTGCAAAAAGATATTACCCATGTACTTGTAGCGCTGGACGTTACAAACGAGGTTGTGGATGAAGCGATTCGGATCGGGGCCAATCTGATTATTGCCCATCATGCGATTATTTTCCGTCCCGTTAAATCACTCAGCACGGATACGCCTATGGGTAAATTGTATGAAAAGCTGATCAAGCATGATATTGCGGTTTACATCAGTCACACGAACCTTGACGTAGCTGAGGGCGGCATCAATGATTGGATGGCTGAAGCACTTGGTATAGAGAGCAAGGAATCGCTGGAGGATGTGCATACAGACCAGCTGTACAAGCTGGCGGTTTTTGTGCCTAGGACGCATCACGAGCAGGTACTGCAGGCGATTTTGGAAGCTGGAGCAGGCAGCATCGGTCAATATAATAAATGCAGTTTCAGCACCGAAGGAAAAGGCACATTTGTACCCGGTGAAGGGACTCAGCCTTTTATCGGATCACAGGGACAGATGGAACGTGTGGAAGAAATGCGGATTGAAACGGTTGTACCTCAAAGTTTGCGGGGCAAGGTCATTCAGGCGATGTTAAAAGCGCATCCCTATGAAGAAGTGGCATATGACCTTTATGCAATGGATTTAAAAGGGCGTACACTTGGCCTAGGACGTCTTGGTCCTCTTCGGGAATCTAAAACACTTGGCGAGCTGGTAGAGGTCGTGAAAGCCCAATTAAATGTGCCTCATGTGCGCGTTGTCGGCGATTTGAACAAAAGAATCAAGAAAGCGGCTGTGCTCGGAGGCTCGGGTAGCCGTTATGTGCTTACTGCACGTTTCAAGGGCGCGGATGTCATCGTAACCGGAGATATTGATTACCACACGGCACATGACGCGATTATGGCGGGGATGTGCATTATTGATCCGGGTCATAACACGGAGAAAATCATGAAACCTAAAACGGCAGATTGGCTTCGTGCCCGACTGGCGGATCAACGATACGAGACTCAGGTCACTGCATCCGAGGCGGATACTGAAGTATTTCGTTTCTTGTAAAAGAGAGCATGTAGCCTGATTTCCATTAATATTTAGCTTGTGTGGGACAGCAAATGCCTGTATACTATGTAATGTTGTTCGGAAAGCTTGACAGACAATCGCTGGTGGCCTTTGTTGCCACGAGAGGAAAGTCCGGGCTCCACAGGGCAGGATGCTGGATAACGTCCAGTCAGCGCGAGTTGAAGGATAGTGCCACAGAAATGGACCGCCGATGGCCGGGTTTCCCGGCACAGGCAAGGATGGAACCGAGGTGTAAGAGACCCCGAGGAACGCTGGTGACTTCGTTCCTGGTAAACCCCATCTGGAGCAAGACCTAATGGGACACGGTCACCTCTTTGGAGGAGACAGCCTTAGCCCGAGGTGTGTCTAGGTTGGTCGCTTGAGCTGTGCAGCAATGCATGGCCTAGATAGATGATTGTCGCTTCTGGTGGGAGGGTAGTTCCCGTTTGAACCACGAAGAGCACAGAACCCGGCTTACGGTAAGCTTTCCTAACTGCAACAACAACTTTCAAAATTAAATGCTCCTGTTTACGACGGGACAGGTTATATAAAATAAGGCAGCAGATTCGGTTTAACGAGTTTGCCGCCTTATTTTTTTGTTTTGTTTATTAAGAAAACCGCCTATCCCATACATGGAATAAGCGGTTAACGGTTATGGTGATCAATTACAGATGATTACAGTTTTCATGCTTTATCGATCAGTTACATGGTAACGACATGGTCTGATTGATTGGAAGCATGCCAGCGCTGAATCGCGCGATCCATTCGCTCCACGGCCTCAGGAAGAAGTTCTGGGTCAGTATGAGTAAAGTTGATACGCATCCGGTTAAGCTCTGGCGTGCCGGCATAGAAGGAATCTCCAGGCACGATGCACACTTTTTCCTGAATGCCATAAGTAAATAGATTGCTGGCGAGCATACCTTCAGGTAATTGTAGCCATAGGAACATTCCGCCTTGTGGGGAGTTCCATGTAATGCCATTCCAGGATTTAGAAGCCATGAGTGTGGTTAGTTTTTTCATGCGCTCTTCATAGTCCTGAGAGATGTGGCGAATGTGGCCATCCAAATCAAAGGTCTCAAGCAAGGCATGGAGTGCCCGCTGATCAATGCTACTCGAATGCAAATCTGCGCCTTGCTTGGCCCGAGCAGCGATTTTGACAATGTCGGGTGCAGCCAGAATCCAGCCTGTACGAAGACCTGGGGCTACTGTTTTAGAAAAGGTGCTGGTGTAAATCACGTTGGATGGTCCTTCATAGGAAGCGGCATCGAGTGCAGCTAGAGCGGGTACGTCCAGCTGTTCCGGGTTAAAGCGGATTTCGCCGTAAGGGTCATCTTCCAGAATAAGTACACCATATTTACGGCACAAATCTACGGCTTGTTGTCTTCTTTCCCGTGACCAAACTTTTCCTGTCGGATTGGAGAACGTAGGGTTAATGTAGACGAGTTTAGGACGATGCAACTGAAGCTGTTCCTCGAGTGATTCAGGCAACATGCCGTGATCATCACAAGCGACTCCATGAGATACTCCTTGATAGGATTGAATGACTTGCAAGGCAGCTAGATAAGTGGGTGATTCCACGAGCACGCGATCACCGGGATCTAAAAGGATTCGGCAGATGAGATCAATTGATTGCTGTGACCCAGTAGTCAAAAGCATATGATCAGGTGAGGCCGGAAGTCCTTTCGATTCCAGACGCTCGGCGATTTTGACACGAAGAGGACGGTAACCTTCCGTTTCAGCATATTGAAGAGCGGCTGATCCGCTCATAAATACTTTTTCATACGCCAGGCGTATAGCTTCCAGTGGAAATGAAGTCTGTGCTGGCAATCCACCAGCAAGTGATATCATTCCAGGTGCCTGAGCAGCCTGCAACATGTCGCGAACGACAGAGGACGGGGTGTTTTGTGCCATTTTAGACCAAGGTGTACTCATATTATTCTCATCTCCTGTTATTCACTGTTATACTGATATTATAAACTATATTAGACGTAGCGCACTATAACAGTAAAACAACGATCATAACAGTTAAGGGGATGAGTAGACATGCATATTGAGCTAAAACGAGGAAGCAGTACCAAATTATATATGCAGATTGCTCTGACCATTGCAGATCGTATCCGCTCAGGGTTGATTGAACCGGGAACGAGGTTGCCATCTGTTCGTAAGATGACCGCTGATTTAGGCGTTAGTTTGGTAACTGTAACTAAAGCATATGCGGAACTGGAGGCTATACAACTCGTTCGTTGCTCTCAGGGGAAGGGGTGCTACGTAGCTGGAACCGAGCCTTCCACACAGATCAATCGCACAGGGGATGAAGATCTTGCCCACAGAATAAGCAACAGTGACTCGGCCGCATCGCTGAACTGGCAGATGACGCTGGTTGATTATTTGCCCAGAGCGCAACTGTGGAGGCATTTTGACGCATCTCCTCAAGTCCGTTATGAACTGCATATGTCAGCCATTCAGCCCGAATTATTACCCATGCGTGATATTATCAATAGCGCCTATCACTTGTCCTCAGATCATGCAGAGCGCATGGCGGCCTATGGATCATTTCAGGGGGATTGGGAACTAAGACAGACTTTTGCAACACATTTTGCTTCTCGCGGACTGCAAGTTACGCCCGAAAGAATGTTAATTACAAGCGGAGCACAGCAGGGGATTGATCTGGTAGCTCGTACATTTATCGGTCCTGGAGATGTCGTATATATGGAGGCACCAACGTATACAGGGGCTATAGATGTGTTCACGAGTCGAGGAGCCAAAATCATTACCGTTCCTATGGACAATGAAGGTATGCGTATCGATCTGCTTACCCGCTTGTGTGATACATATCCGCCCAAGTTAATCTATACGATCCCTACATATCACAATCCGACAGGTGTGACGATGAGTACTCAAAGACGGGCCCAATTGCTAAATATCGCACAAAGTTATCACTGCCTCATTCTTGAAGATGATCCGTTTGCAGATTTATACTTTCGTGAGCCGCCACCGGCTTCGATTAAGTCCATGGATAGTGCGGGGCATGTGGTTTACATTAAAAGTTTCAGCAAAGTTCTCTCCCCCGGTTGCCGTATAGCTTGTGCTATAGCCGATGGAAGTGTGCTTACCCGGCTTGTGGCCGCGAAGTCTACGGCCGATCTGGGGAGTCCATTATTAACACAGAAAGCACTTCAGGCTTATATTCAGGAACAGTATGACACTTACGTTCATCAGCTTCGAGAAGAACTCTACTCGCGCTTATGTGTCGCCTCAGAGGTGCTCGAGCAGTATGCAACGAACGAGATGCAGTGGCGTCTTCCTGAGGGAGGGCTTAATTTATGGCTCGAATTGCAGGGGAATATGGACATGCATGAACTGCATCGGCAGTCTCTCGCTGCTGGCGTGTCTTTTTTGCCTGGTTCAGCCTGTTATGTTGCGGAAAGTGACACAACGAGTTTACGGATATGCTTCACTGTGACGAGTAGCGAAGCGCTGAAGCAAGGGCTTCGAATTCTGTGTACTGTCATTGAGAGGGTCTCATCACAGCAAGGCGGGGCAACGGCGGACAGGCTACCGCTCATTTAATTTTCAACTATATGGACATCCATCCATACCACATCGGGTTCACTGCAATAGGTTATAGTATCACTTGAAAGGGAGTTGGTTTGAAATGATGAACCATTGTTGTCCAGAGGTTTCTCCGATTGTATGTGACCCGATTCAGGTTGTTCAGGATTATTACATTCCACAGATCGTACCTGTCATTCATCCGATTGAAGTTGTGAAGCAACATCACTGTGTTCCAATACCTCATCATATGTACCCTGTTGTTATAAGAGAAGAAGGTCCAATGTATGTATCCAGCCATAAGAAAAAATCTGTGAAAAAATCAAGCAAAGCCCGCTCGACTTCTCGCAAGCGCTAATCGCAGTTAACGCCCCGGGAAAAAAGAGTCAAACCAAAGAGCAGCATACGCCCCGGGGCGCAGCTGCTTTTGTTTTTCTCGTATAATTCTCCATGGAACATGTACACTGTTTACTCCGGGTGAAAGATGATCTGAAGAGTAACGGTTATTCCCTAAATTATTCTCGGATATATTTTTTCAGCGTGTTATCCATCTGCTGTCTGACATGCTGAGGCCAGAACTGTAACGGAGCACTGCTTCCCGATGCGGCTTGCAACGCTTTGTATACATCAATCTGACCATAACCGTAGTACTTATCATGCCCGGGTTCACCTAGATCAATTACACTTTGCCGCATCAGATCCATAACCTCCGTATTGGTCAGATCCGGATTCAATGAGCGAATTAATCCTGCAAGTGCTGCGACATGCGGACTGGCCATGGATGTGCCTGACAGAGCCGCGTACTGATTGTCCGGGTACGTACTGGCGATACTTGATCCTGGAGCCATGACATCCACATAGTCGCCATAGTTGGAGTAGGAGGCTTTATTCATATCCGGGTCTGTAGCAGAGACAGCAAAAACTTCGGGATAAGCAGCAGGGTATCCCGGACGCTCCGTGTTATCATTACCGGTTGCGGCGATAAGTACGATATCCCGGTCAAAAGCGTATTTAATAGCATCATGGAGAAATTGAGCGTCCGCGTAGTTACCGAGGCTCATGTTAATGACTTTGGCGCCATGATCGGCTGCCCAAATGATGCCCTCGGCAACCGCATACGTTGTACCTGATCCCGAGTTGTCCAGTACCTTTACAGGAAGCACCTTATTGTACCAGCTCATGCCGGCTACACCTTCGTTATTGTTCACAATTGCTCCGATAATACCGGCAACATGGGTGCCATGACCGACATCATCGAGCGGTTTGTTGCCTGGACTCACGACATTGTATCCTTCAAGCAGTTTTCCTTTGAGATCTGGGTGATTCACATCAACACCTGTATCTACCACGGCTACGATAACATCTTTGTTGCCCTTCGTAATATTCCACCCGCGATTTGTCTCGATGGCAGGCAAATTCCACTGATAATCAGAGAAAAGTACATCATTTGGGATAGGTACATCCGGTTGTTCAGCAGCCGTTTCATTGGTTAAGTACATATAGTGAGGTTCCATATACAGCGGATTCCATTTACTTCCGAAATAATCCCGCAGTTGTTTATAATTCATCGTTTCAGACCGAAAAACATACGTATATCCGAGTTTGCGAGCAGACTGCGTTTTTACGTCAGAACGAATCATGCGCATATCTCGTTCACCCGGATCTTGCCGGAAACGAATGACGATTTCATTTTCGTAAAAATGGCTTGCATTGGCGTTGTCGTGCCCGGTTTTTACCGTAATTTCGTTTAACGTGTCGGGATGCACGGATTCAATTTTGAATTTTCCTTCTCGTGGGTAAGGAATCATTCGCAAATTTTTGCGCTGATGCTCTTCCACGGCATTCAGTACGCTTTGACTAAACAGAGCGATGATGGCTCGTCTGCCATCCTTCGAGGGCTGTGCCATTACAAAATATTTCTCTTTCCCGAGGGGAAACGATGAGGACTCGAAGCTTTGATGCTTGTGCACTGCTTTTTTTGCCAAATTCATTGCATGAGATAATCTTTGTTGCTCTAGCTTACTTCCTTCTTTGAATGCACGATCAAATCGTTTACTCGACGAGTCATGCATATTCATCAGTTGAATAGATCGCATGTGCCCGTGTGAATCTTGAAGTTCTTTCATATAACGGGTTACCTGTGTAGCTGTCATCTTGTTCGTTTTATCCAGTATGATTCCGAGGTGCTGTTTGGCGTCCACACGTGTCAGCAGATCGGTGGCTTTGATATCCTGGACTTTCAAACGCTGTTTGCTTGCATGTTCCTTTTGAGGATTTTCTTGCATAGCGCTGGGTTTTGGTATGGTACGATTGGATGTTGGAAGCAGTAAGGTCAGCGCTAATGCGCCTGCACCCGCTGCGAGAGCCCAGTTAATCCACCTTGGTCTGGACATAAGACAGAACCTCCTCGTTCATTTTGGCAATGACCATACGGCGTGCAGGAAGGCATCGTCGTTGTCACGGATGTAGTTATCGTTAGGAGAAGCACATATTTTTATACAAAAGAGTTTCGAGTCATCGCTTGTTTTGAAGCGTGTATCATGACAGGAATGGAAAGCACGATTAAGGGATACCGCTCGTCAACTTTTTATGGTAGGATTATATCTGAGTATTCAAAAGGTCAGGAAACAAACACGGTTTGGCCGACCTGGATGTAAAAATGTAAGGACTTATTTAAGGGGGAGCTACCTTTATGTCAGCAGCCAATGTACAAAAAACATGTGAGTCAACCAGAGAAAAGTTAAAACCGGCGATCGATCGGATCGAAAAGTTTTTGAATGAAAATGCTTTGCCTGAACTGGATCAGAACCAGACGGAGGAATCAACCGCCTTCTACAAAGGTTTCCTTTCAGATCTCCGTCATTTGCTCGTTTTTTCTGAAGTTTCTTACGAAAAACTTGGCGTTGTGCTGCGTCGTGCCAATTTTGATGTCGAATTTGCCGAAAAGGCTCTTTATAATACGTATCACCAAAGTGTGAACAGCTTTTTCTATCCGAAAAATGAGTGCTATTCTGAGGACGGAAGATATGCTTACACAGGTCAGGATGCTATCCGTTTCCGTGATAAGCCGATTCGTGCCGTACGCGACGTCATTTTGGAAATTTCCAAGACTTATGAAGAACTGCGTGACGACTTGGCCTACTACGAGAGTGATTATCTGACCCAGCGTCGTATGCAAAGCCAACGTAACCACGCTTAATATTTCGTTAAACATAGACCGCCCTTGTGGCGGTTTTTTTGTTTTGACGTAAAGATGGAACGTTCGTTTCCACCTCAATGGCTTTAGATAAATGTATATCCTGAGACATGTTATCATCTGGCATTTTGGCGAAGAATATCGGATTTGGCGCGTGGGAACATTAGATGTCGAGGTGATAAAAAATGAGCCATGACAAACCAATTGTCAAATGTAGCGTTTCCAACTGTCATTTCTGGGGAGAAAACAACTTTTGCCAGGCCGATGCCATCATGATTGACATTGACCAGCACGCCACCCGTCGTCTGCATGAGGAATTTGCCGGAGAGACATTTGACTCCGATCATCATGATCATGCCCGTACCTCTTCAGCTACATGCTGCCACACATTCAGACCCAAATAAGCAGTCATCCAATCCATTAACGGAGGTGCTTTCACGTGAAGAATGATGATTTCAAAGACAAACATTCAGATCGTTACAACACAGAAGCGCAGGATACACAACAGCGCCAGCGTGTGGATTATCCAAGAAAAGCATATCGTGAGGAATACGGTGCAGAGATAACACCGAGAGCCGCCGTGCGAACCAGGGAGAGCGACCGCGTGTCTTCCGATGCAGTACCGCAAAAACATGAAGCTGACCGTGTAATGGAGTCTTCGGGCCGCGTTGCAGGTTATATGGGTCTTGCTTTTGGTATTGCATCATTGTTTATGTGGTCTATTGTACTGGGTCCAGCAGCGGCTGTACTTGGCTATTTTGCCTTCGTGAATGGCCGGAAAACAGCAGGAGCATGGTCCATCGGATTGGGTATCGTTGCAACGTTGAGTTACTTTTTTATGATTCCTTTTGCTCGATAAAAAGTGGACATTTGTTCATGGGATGAGAGAGTTATCCTCAGATCTCAGGACAATAATAAAGCCTTCTGTATTCACTTCCTTATGGTGAATCAGAAGGTTTTTTCATATTTGTGCATATTTTCAACGTCTAATCAGCTATTTTTTATGAAAATGATGGAACCTGTCTGTAAAACCATGTAGAATAAAGTCATCTAGCTTGAATGAAACGGGAGTGGAGTTAACTCATGCAAATTGATCCACGCAATTCGCGGCAATTATTGGAGTTGCAATTGTCCAATATCAATAATCAAACGAACGGATCAGCTGTGCCAACTGGTTCGACGACAGACTTTTCAAATATGATGGATGGATTGTTAAGTTCGAATACGGGTGGTCCGAACGATACGGAGAATCATGCAACCACCTCAAAGCGATCCAACGACGGTTTGTTGTGGTTGCAACTTGGTAGTACCTATAGTCCGGATATGAATACAGCGGGTTCATCCCAAGCAGTTAATCTGAATTCAGTGCTTGCTATGAGCAGTACGGGACAAGCTGATTCCGGCAAATCGGTGCCCACGGATTTCGAAACGTTGATCTCACAGGCCAGTGCCAAGTACGGCGTACCTGAATCTTTAATCAAAGCGGTCATCGATACAGAATCTGGTTTCAATCCGAATGTTGTTTCTTCGGCAGGTGCGAAGGGTCTGATGCAATTAATGGATGGTACGGCAGCAGGACTTGGTGTGAGTGACTCCTTTGATCCGGGTCAAAATATTGATGCGGGGACCAAATATTTATCCCTTCAGCTCCAGCGTTTTGGAGGGCAGGAGAAAATGGCTTTGGCCGCCTATAATGCTGGCCCTGGACGGCTGTCCAGACTTGGCGTTACAAACGATAATGAACTGATGAGCATGCTTCACCTGCTGCCTGTGGAAACACAGAATTATATTACTAAAGTGGAGCGGGCTCGTTCCAAATATATGATCTAAAAGGGACAACCTCGAAGTATGTGCCGAACAAAGAGATCCAGCTTAAAAGGCAAGCCTTCATTGCTTGCTTTCAGTTGGTCTTTTTTTGTGTTGTACGGAGATCGTGGTACAATGCTCACTATAGGTTAATGAACCAACAAATAAGGAAGGTGCAGCTTGTTTTGAAATATTTTGATTATGCAGCAACCACTCCTCCGTATCCAGATGTGGTTCGTACAATGGCGGAAATTATGGGAACACAGTTCGGAAATCCGTCTTCGATTCATGGATACGGAGAACGTGCAGATCAATTACTACGCCGGGCGCGGACGGGCTGTGCTGCTACAATCGGTGTAAGAGCAGATGAAATCGTATTTACATCCGGAGCAACAGAGAGTAATAATTTAGCCATCAAGGGTGCTGCGCTTCGTTACAGCTCACGTGGAAAACATATGATAACGACAGCAACGGAGCACGCGTCTGTGTATGAGAGTATGCTGCAGTTACAGCAATGGGGATGGGGAATAACTTTTCTACCTGTAGATTCAACGGGTGTCGTCACTGCTGAGCAGGTAATGAAAGCCGTTCGTCCGGATACCGTACTTGTTAGTCTGATGCATGTGAACAATGAGACGGGTGCGATTCATCCAGTAGAAGAGATTGGTAATCTGCTCAAAAAAAAAGCGCCGCGAGTCCTTTTTCATGTAGATGGTGTTCAGGGTTTTGGAAAAATGCAAGTTGCACCAACCAAATGGAAGGCTGATCTGTATAGTTTGTCCGCTCATAAAATCCGTGGGCCGAAAGGTGCCGGGCTGCTCTATGTGAGAAGTGGCGTAGAGCTTGTACCACTGTTATCTGGTGGCTCACAGGAGCATGGGCTCAGGGCAGGCACGGAGAATACGGCTCTGATTGTGGGCATGGCCAAGGCAATGCGGATCGCGGCAGAGAGGCAGAATGATTTTTCAAGACGCCTTTGCATACTCCGAGACCGGGTGATGAAGACGATTGCTGCTATCCCGGAGTTCGAGCTCAACAGTACCCATGACGGAGCGCCACATATTGTACATTTTTCCTATCCTGCTATGAAAGCAGAAGTAGCACTGCATACCCTAGAGCAACTTGGATGCACGGTGTCCACCCAGTCTGCCTGCTCATCGCGTTCGGCTGAACCAAGCCGGGTGTTGCTTGCGATGGGAAGAGATGTTGCCTGTGCCGCTGGGGGATTGCGGATTAGTTTCGGTGATGAACATACAGAAGAGGATGCGGTTATGCTGGAAAAGGCACTGCATCAGATGGTGGCGCAGTTACGGCCACTCGAAAGGCGGATGTAAATTTAATGTTGAATTATGATATGTTACTTCTCCGTTTTGGAGAATTTATGTTAAAAGGAAAAAATCGTGCTCGATTTGAAAAAACCATCATCACGCAAGTCAAGGCGTTGCTTAAGCCTTATCCAGGTGCAAGCCTGCGTAAAGAATATGGCCGAGTATACGTGGATCTTGGCGGTGAATCCCACACACAGCTTATTCCCGTACTCAAACGTGTATTTGGTGTGATGTCCATCAGTCCTGTGAAAGTCACACCTTCCGAGATTGACGAAATTGTACAAACTGCGGTTGCCTTTATGGATGAACGAGCTGCGGAATTTGGTGAAGTCACGACCTTCAAGGTAAATGCGCGCCGAGTGTGGAAGGCCTTCCCGCATTCTTCTCATGAAACAAATCATCTCGTCGGTTCACCGATTCTACGCAAATTCCAGCAGTTGAAGGTCGATGTTCGTGACCCTGATATCGAGCTTCGTGTAGAGATCCGTGAACAAGGTACGTATATTTTCAGTGAAGTTATTCCTGCCGCAGGCGGATTCCCGCTTGGAACGAATGGCAAGGCAATGGTCCTCTTGTCTGGAGGGATCGATAGTCCCGTAGCTGCGTGGTCTTCCATGCGCCGAGGGCTTGAAGTCGAGTGCGTGCATTTTTATAGTTATCCTTTTACAAGTCAGCGGGCAAAAGAAAAAGTGATCGATCTTGCGCGTGCGCTTGCAGATCATGCCGGTTCGATCAAGTTACATCTCGTTCCGTTTACAGAGATTCAGACCGCATTCACCCAGTTGGGTCAGGATAATCTAATTATTACCTTAATGCGGCGAGCCATGCTACGAATTGCCACCAAGCTGGCAGAACGCGAACGTGCACTAGCACTGATCACTGGCGATAGTTTGGGTCAGGTGGCAAGCCAAACTCTTCCCAGCATGAATGTCATCGGACGCGCTACGGACCTGCCTCTGCTCAGACCGCTGGTCATGATGGACAAGCAGGAAATCATTTCACTTTCCAAACAAATTGGAACTTATGATATTTCGATTCTGCCTTACGAGGATTGCTGTACATTGTTTGTTCCGAAATCCCCATCAACCAATCCGAATCTTCGGATTGTGGACAAAATTGAAGCAACGATGAGCCATCTGTCTGAATGGCTGGATCAAGCGGTGGAACAGACAGAAACAATAACTTTGCATGCGGGGGAAGCTTCAGTATGGTCAGGGCAATCAGAGAACAGTGAAATGAAGGATGACTGGTTCTAAATGTATTTGCTATTGTAGGCATGCCACATTAGAAGTAGACATAACAAATGAAATGTAAATAGAACATAACAAAGAACAGGACTAACCCATCTGAGAAGGGTCGGTCCTGTTTTTTGTGCGAGACGTTGTCACGTAAGCGTGTTGCTTATATCGCTTCCATATCCCTAGCTTGTCTATGAATAAGAACGTTGCCGTTCAGCTTGAGCTTTCTTACTTGTGCTTCGCTTACGGTAACCCGCAAAAACAACGCCTCCTATCACGACAACGATGAACAGGATGCGGAGTGCTGGATGCTCTGTGAAAAAAGGCATAATTCGTTTCTCTTCTGTAATCATATTGGCAGCAGTATAACCTAATACAATAGCGCCAACGTAGATAATCCAGGGAAAGCGGTTAATCAGTTTGATGAACAAGGTGCTGCCCCAAACGATAATCGGAACACTGATCAGCAGTCCGAGGATGACAAGTACCAAATGTTGCTGAGCAGCTCCGGCTACGGCAATGACATTGTCTAGTCCCATAGCTGCATCCGCAATAATGATCGTACGAACAGCCGCCCAGAGTGAAGTTCCTGCTTGAATGTCATTGTGCTCATCTCCCTGATCAGCGAGCAGTTTGTAGGCAATCCAGACTAAGAGTAGTCCTCCTACGAACAGGAGCCAAGGTACCTTCAATAACCATAACACAACGACTGTAGCCGCGATCCGGATGAGAAGTGCACCGCCTGTGCCGTACAGGATCGCTTTCTTTTGCACGGAAGGATGCAGATTTCGGGCTGCAAGACCGATGACGATAGCATTATCACCAGCCAGGATTAGATCAATAAAGACAACGTTTAACAAGGCCAGCCAAAATGTGGGACTAAACAGCTCCATGGCAATATGTCACTCCCTATATATTCTTCAATCAATAAGAATAGCATGTACAATTTCCACATACAAGTTAGAGTGGGGGGATGAGGAGATGGATACGCTGTGGCTGTTAACTCAAATTTTGATGATTAATCTGGTGCTGAGCGGAGATAATGCGGTTGTCATTGCAATGGCGAGCAAAGATTTACCTCCAGATCAACGTACAAAAGCGGTATGGTGGGGCGCGTTTGGTGCAGTGCTGTTACGTTGCGTACTTACTTTTGCAGCTGTACTCCTGCTGGGTATTCCTTTTATCCAAGCGGCAGGCGGGTTGTTATTATTCTGGATTGCACTGAAATTACTGCTCCAAAACGAAGATGAAGTACATATCCGTAATGCATCTACGACCTGGAAGGCAATTCAGACAATACTGGTTGCTGATTTTGTGATGAGTCTGGATAATGTATTAGCAATAGCTGCATTGGCTGATGGAGATCTGGCTCTAATTGTTATAGGGATTGCAATCAGCATTCCTATTGTAGTGTGGGGCAGCGGCGTCATTGTGGGTTTGCTTAAACGGTTTCCCATTCTGGTGTTTGCGGGTTCAGGGATCCTGGCGTTTACCGCAGGAGAAATGTTAATGAGAGACCCGAAGCTAGGGGAGTGGCTGGGTGGAATGGCAGCACAGGCTCATGCGATGTTGCCAGCAGCATTGGCTTGTCTGGTTATAGCGGCGGGAGGGGCACACAGATTCGTTCGCCGGAATGCTTAGATGTTAACATGAGTTGAAATAAGTTTTCGGTTTGAGGGGTGTCCCATAAGGACACCTTTTCTGTTTTGTAAGGAAGCGACCATTGAGTCGTAAGGTTATTTAATATTATATAAGGTGTCTTAAGGGGGAATACAGATTAAGGTTGGGTGCGTTAGGTTTATGTTACCGGGGTTAGGAAGACTCATTTTCGACATCGGTATAGTTTTTTGTGGAAACATCAGATACACTGTAAACATCAGGCTAAGCTTGTTTTTGCAATTTAAAATGGATGTCAGTTTATGTACGTAGCACAGTTTGGAAATTACATAATTAATGAAAACAAGAGGTGATTATAATGAAGAATGAAAGAGCAATCGGACTATTTATTGTAGTTGCTGGTCTTGTCATTTTGCTCGGTAAATTAGGCGTGTTTGGGTTTATTGGTCGAAATTTCTGGCCTCTGTTGTTATTGCTGCCAGGTATTGCTCTTTATGCATTGTTTTATGCCCGAATTGCGCCGTCCTGGTCGTTAATGCCTGCGGGAGTTCTCACGGTGTATGGTGTACTGTTCAGCATAACGAACATATGGGGAGCCGGGCTAATGAGAAATTTGTGGCCAATCCTATTGCTTGGAATAGCTGTCGGTCTGCTTGGATATGGCGCAGTTGAGCGGCGAAGACCCGAATTTGTCTATCCTGCTGCCCTAATTATCGGGGCGGTATCCATCGTATTGTTGGCGTTTACGCTGTTACAGACAGGGATCATTTATGTACTCGCTGTTCTGCTTATTTTGGGTGGAGTCTGGTTGCTTGCTGGGCGAGGGCGTATAGGCCGAGGCAGGGGATGGTAAACATCTCCGGTCTTAACCAACGGAGTTTCGAGCGAAATATCTTGATTTTTACCTATGATAAACTATAATATAAGGGATATAGACATGCGTCGGGTTATCACCGACGCTTATTTTGTGAGTAACCTGCGATTTTGCGGGAAGTTTAGTAGATAAGAATTGAAATTGGAAAGGATATGGATACAAACCATGCATTCAAGAGAACACATTCGCAATATTGCGATTATTGCCCACGTCGACCACGGGAAAACAACACTCGTCGACAAGTTGCTCCAGCAATCCGGTACATTCCGTGACCACGAGACTGTACAGGAGCGCGCAATGGACTCCAACGATTTGGAGCGTGAACGCGGTATTACGATTTTGGCCAAAAACACGGCTATAACGTATAAAGATTACCTGATTAACATTGTAGATACACCTGGACACGCCGACTTCGGTGGTGAAGTTGAACGTATCATGAAAATGGTTGACGGCGTATTGCTCGTTGTTGACGCTTATGAGGGCTGCATGCCACAAACGAAGTTCGTACTTCGTAAAGCACTGGAGCACAACCTGACTCCAATCGTAATTGTAAACAAAATTGACCGTCCAGCGGCTCGTCCGGCTGAGGTTATTGATGAAGTACTTGACCTGTTCATCGAACTGGGTGCCAACGATCAACAACTTGAATTCCCTGTTGTATATGCTTCCGCATTGAACGGAACATCCAGCATGGAAGACGATCCTGCCAAACAAGATGACAACATGATGGCGATCTACGATACCATCGTAAGTCACATCCCTCATCCAACAGAGAACGTTGAAGAGCCACTGCAATTCCTCGTTACGCTGATGGACTACAATGAATACCTTGGACGTATCGCTATCGGTCGTGTAAACCGCGGTGTGATCCGTCAAGGCCAATCCGTTACTGTTATTATGCGTGATGGCAAAAGCAAAACAGCTCGTATCGAGAAACTGTTCGGTTTCCAAGGTCTGAAACGTGTTGAGACAGAGGAAGCTGGCGCAGGTGACATCGTGGCGATCGCAGGTATTAAGGATATCAACATCGGTGAAACGATTGCTGATCCGAACAACCCTGAAGCTTTGCCGGTTCTGAAAATTGATGAGCCAACACTGCAAATGACATTCCTCGTAAACAACAGTCCATTCGCAGGCCGCGAAGGTAAATGGGTTACTTCCCGTAAACTGCGCGAGCGTTTGTTAAAAGAATTGGAAACTGACGTATCTCTTCGTGTTGAAGAAACAGAGAGCCCGGATGCATTTATCGTTTCCGGACGTGGTGAACTTCACCTCGGTATCCTGATTGAAAATATGCGTCGTGAAGGGTATGAGCTTCAAGTATCCAAACCAGAAGTTATCATCAAAGAAGTTGACGGTAAGAAAATGGAGCCTGTTGAGCGCTTGTTGATTGACATCCCTGAAGAAAGCATGGGTTCCGTCATGGAGAGCCTGGGCGCACGTAAAGCAGAGATGGTTAACATGATCAACAATGGTACTGGTCAAGTCCGTCTGGAGTTCTTGATTCCTGCACGTGGTCTGATCGGTTATAGCACGAACTTCCTCACATTGACTCGTGGTTATGGCGTGATGAACCATGCATTTGACAGTTACGCTCCAGTTGTATCCGGTCAAGTGGGTGGACGTCACCAAGGTGTGCTGATCTCGACTGAAACAGGTACATCTACGTTCTACGGAATGATGGGTGTTGAGGATCGTGGTACACTATTCCTTGAGCCAGGTACAGAAATTTACGAAGGTATGATCGTCGGTGAGCATACACGTGACAATGATATCGTTGTTAACATCTGTAAAGAAAAACAACTGACTAACGTTCGTTCTTCGGGTAAAGACGATACGGTCAAAATCAAAACGCCGATTATCTTCTCGTTGGAACAAGCGCTTGAATATTTGAACGATGATGAGTACTGTGAAATCACGCCGAAATCCATTCGTCTTCGTAAGAAGCTTTTGAACAAATCCGAGCGTGAGCGTGCAGAAAAACAACGCAAAATGGCTCAAAATAACGCGTAATACCCACTACCCTAAGAGGTACAAAAGCCAATGTTTGAAGGGACATTATTGCACGATGGAACGATTCCTGTCTCTCGCCACTGGTAGTGGAGGGAGAGGAATCGATTCTGAAGAAGCGAAGCGCTCGCCTTTGTCCCCGAATTTCAACACTTGATAGAGTGTTCATAGAAATTCGGGGACAACAGCGATCAAAAGAACGATCCGAACCCGGAACGGTCGAACGAGCGCCTAAGAATCTCATTGTGCAGCAGTAAAGTCCCGCCAATGATTGAATTTTGTACAGCATGATCATGAAAGGAGATGCCTTAACATGCAAGCATGGTTTGCATCACACCCGATCATCGCCTATATCGTCATCTTTGTACTGATTACTTACGTGTATAACAAGGTCTTTCGGGTACGTCAGAAATTGCCAATCGGTAAGGAGATTGTGTTGTATATCTTGATGGCGATGGGCACATTCATGCTTCTTATTTTCCAGATCGATAAGTTGCCCATCATTCAATGTTTGCTGGTGGCTGTTGGTCTGATGCTGTTAGTGCGCGTGCGTTATTTCGTTGAAGGTCGTCAAAAGAAAAAAGCGGAAGCTTCCGCTCGAAACTCATAATGCTGTCTATGCATAAACACATCCGTTTTCCCTTGGGAAAGCGGTTGTGTTTTATGTAGACCAAACAGATGTGATAAAGGTGTTGAGAACATGACTTCAAATTCAAACGGACTGCCTCCACGAAGACAACCTTCGAATGCATCCGGTAATTCAGGCTACAAGAGCGGTAAGGACAAGGCTCCGAAGAAGAAGCGTATGCGCGGATTCGTCAGGGTATTCCTCAGCCTGCTTGTGATTGGTATTCTAGTCGGTGGTGGATATGTGTACTGGCTATACAACCAAGTTGCGAATACGGGAATAGATAAACCCGTTCCTCCAGGCATGTCGGCTTCAACCAAACCACTTACGATGTTGCTGCTTGGTACGGATAACCGTCCCGAAACAGGTACGTTTTTATCAGATGTTGTGATGGTTGCTGCACTTAATCCGAATACAAAGACTGCCACCGTGGTATCTTTACCGCGTGACACGCGTATTCAGCTGGATGGATATAAGTCGAACAAACTGAATGCCTATTACCCGCGATTTAAAACACAAGAAAAAACATCTGGCAAGAAGGCAGAGGACCAGATGAAGGATATGATGGGAAAGTACCTCGGTGTGGATATCAACTATACAACCGTTCTGAATTTTCAGGCTTTTCGTGACGCGATAAACGCTGTAGGCGGAGTGGATGTTACGGTAGATAAAAATATGTGTTACCGAGATACGGCTGACAATACAGATATCAATTTGAAGGCTGGCCCACAACATTTGGACGGGAAAGAGGCACTTGATTTTGTTCGCTATCGCAAGTCCAACTGTAAACCAAAAACGGCTGAATCCAATGATTTTGATCGCAATAAACGCCAGAGTCAGGTAATGAATGCCATGCTGGATCAGTTGAAATCGCTTGGCGGAATAACCAAGATTGGCAAAGTGATTAGTGCGGTAGATAAAAACATGACAACGGATGTGGAATCCGAACAAATGAAAAACTTTATAGCGACCTATTGGAACATTTCCACCGCAGATGTACACTTTACTCCAGTTACAGGGGAGTGGAGAAGTCCTTATGTATATGTTAATGAGACAGAATTGGCCAATGCCAAACAGGCGCTGCAAGATACACTTTCAGGTAAAGTTACAGCGTCATCACCAAAAGAATAGTAACCGTTTTAGGGATTGGAAGCTCGGTTCGTGGTGTGCTATAATAACATCAACCAAGATGAGAATTGCATAAAGAAGGTTAGGGGGCTGGTTGAATGTCCGAAGCCGTCACACAGTTAACAGAATCTCTTTTACAGCAATTTAAAGACGAGACCTTTGTGCTTCTTAACACCGTGGATGTGGAATCTGGAGGTCCGACTTCTACAGCAATCTCCTGGATTTATGCTGAAAATGCATCAACTTTTCGTTTGGCAATTGATCATCGTTCCCGTCTGGTAAATAACATGAAACACAATCCGCTGGTTACGATTACTGTTTTTGGCGAAGAAATGGTGTATGCGGTCAATGGACGTGCTTCCGTGCAACAAGACCCATTGCAAGACGTACCCTTTAATATGTGCTGTTTCGACATTCGGATTGAAGCGGTGAGGAATGCCCTGTTCTATGGTGCTCAATTGTCCTCTGTGCCTCAATTTGTCAAAATATACGACCAACGTGCTGCAGAGAAGCTCGATGAGCAAGTTTTTGCGGCCATGAAAAAAGCCTAGTGAGAAATCACTGGGCTTTTTGTTGTCTTTTTTCCGATGTGTGTTGTTGCATGTATTGATCCTGAGCAGGTTCATCCGGGTTTTGACGAACTTTGACGTCTTTCGGAAGCTGTGGAATGATACGGCCTACCATATCGGCGAGTTCTGAAGCGAAACCGGAAATGGGATGGCCCTTACGGATATGCTCACCAATTTCTTTGATACGCTCCGTGACATCAGCATCGGCGGTTACGATGGAATCCACACCTTCCGGATCTTTGCGCAAAGCTTCTGCAACGGCATATTTTATGGTGCCAACGCGTGCCCGTTCGAGATTACCATCCACATCAATGCCGACTACCGCTGTGTTGCCGAGTATAACGCAGTTAGCATCCTGCACACCTTCAACTTGCTTGGCAAGTGCTTTGAGGTGGCTCACTCGTTTTTTATTTGTCATTCGGCCCATTTCCGTATCATCCGCAATATTGAGATCATGTACCTCGCCTGTATTTTCGTTGAAGTAATCTAAGCGTGAAGGATTCATTCGATCTTCTTGCTGTGTTGTTATGTTTCCTCCATAACTTCTTGGATGCATCTCGTGCGGTTCCTGTGAAGCGTTACGTGTGGAAGAATTACAGCCGGTAAGAACAAAGATCAGAAGCAGCGTGCATATCCCCATTTTCATAAATGTTCATCCTTTCTTGGAGTTTTTCAGAATGGTTGACAATTATTTTGCCCTAGTCGAATACATTTATGTATGGGAGCATGATTGTCCATGCCGCTGCTGAAGATCACACGATCAAGATGAACTCGGGAATGAGGGGAAACGGAAGGCTCGTAAGAGCAACTTCGTCATTCCCGAGAACACGTTCCAGCCCATGCCTTTAACGACGCCGCTTTGGAGGGGATTGAATGAAAAAGATTTTTGTATTGGATACCAACGTGCTTCTGCATGACCCCAATGCCATATTTGCCTTTGAAGAACATGAGGTAATCATTCCCGCGGTTGTACTGGAGGAGATTGACTCCAAAAAAAGAAACGCCGATGAGATCGGCCGTAACGCACGCAACGTGTCCAGACTGCTTGATGGACTCAGGGAACTGGGCCACTTGCACAGTGGCGTACCTCTTGCGAATGGAGGCAATCTAAAAGTTGAGCTTAATCACCGTAGTTTTGTGAAAGTTCAGGAAATGTTCGGGGAAGTGTCCAATGACAATCGAATCTTGGCCGTCGCGCTGAATTATCAGATTGAAGAGAATGAAAAAGAAGTGGTGGAGCGACAAGTTGTTATTGTCAGTAAAGACGTTCTTGTACGGATCAAGGCGGACGTACTTGGACTGATCACACAGGATTACTTATCGGATCGGACTGCTGGACTTAGCGAGTTGTACCCGGGATATACGGCGCTGAAAGTTCACCCGTCTGTCATTGATGAGTTTTACACATATCGTTTCTTGCCGATCAAACCGTTGCAATTGTCCTATTCTCTCTACCCGAATGAATTTGTCATTCTGAAGGATGAGATGGGTACGAACAAATCAGCTTTGCTTAAAGTGAATACGGAAGGTACGAAGCTGGAGCCATTGTTCCTTAGTAATGATAACGTCTGGGGAATAAGCGCCCGAAATGCACAACAACGGATGGCGCTAGAGCTTCTGCTGAACGACGATATTCCGCTTGTGACGATAACGGGGAAAGCAGGCACAGGGAAAACACTTCTCGCATTGGCAGCAGGATTGCTGAAAGTAGAGGATGATCACAAATACAAGAAGTTACTGATCGCACGACCCGTCGTGCCGATGGGCAAGGATATCGGGTATTTACCAGGAGAGAAGGAAGAGAAGCTTCGTCCGTGGATGCAACCGATCTATGACAATCTTGAGTTTTTATTTGATACGAAAAAAGCCGGAGATATTGATAAAATATTGATGGGTCTCGGCAGCATTCAAGTTGAAGCACTGACCTACATCCGTGGAAGATCGATTCCCGGACAATTCATCATTATTGATGAAGCGCAGAACTTGTCCCGTCACGAAGTGAAAACCATCGTATCCCGTGTAGGCGAAGGAAGTAAAATTATTCTAATGGGTGACCCTGAGCAGATTGATCACCCTTATCTGGATTCCGCAAGCAACGGTCTAACCTATATTGTTGAACGATTTAAGCAAGAAGGAATCAGTGGCCACATTATGCTTGAAAAAGGAGAACGTTCCAAGCTGGCACAACTTGCGGCTGACTTGTTATAACATGCCTTCGATCGTTTCAAAGCTGGATTTATTTCCCGGAAAATGTTTTAAGAGCAAGCCGACTTTTACAGTCGGCTTTTTTGCTGAAAAAAATAAAATCAAATGTTATACAGAACTGGATATGCTCTTAATATGCAAAATATAAGAAAAGTGTTTTTTGGCAGGATAGGACAAGGGCACTATATATTTGTTACAATAATGGTTGCGAGAAAATATAAAATAAGTTATTTCAAGGGGGGGAGAGTGAATGAAGCGTAGACATCAGGTTGTTTTATTTGCAGTTTTATTGCTTTCGCTAACAATCCTTTCACCTAGCTTTGATTTTAGAGGTTCGCAGCATAATCAGGGACGAAATCAAGAGAAAGATACATACACGGGTGTTTCATCCCGTAATGAAGATACTAGAGCCCCTCTTGATGTGATGGTATCCATGTCAGCAGAGGAGTTTGCGTCTTTTCAAAAAGTGGCTAAAGAAGTAGCGACTTCTATTTACGTCGAAGTTAATCTCCGCAATGTGGAACCGAAGGAGTATAAAGAGGTGCTGGATCAGGAGTTTTCCTTGGGGGAGAACGGAGATATTATTTTATTAGATAGTGATCAAGTGCAACATTATGCTAGAAAAGGATATTTGGTTCCTTTGAATGCGACAGCGCTTTCCAAAGCTCTTGGCGATTCGGTTGCTGAGTTACGAGGAATGACAGAATGGAACGGATATCAATGGGCCATGCCCTTTGATTTGGATCCTTATGTGATGGGAGTAACGGCCTCATACTTGAATGAGGCGGGGTTGCAGGACTTCCCGCAGAATAGAGAGCAATGGTCCAAGTTAATCAAAGCATCTCAAACAAAGAGCACACCTTTGATTTCGTTGAATATAGATGACATTTACGGAGTAGGTGCGTGGTTGAGTTATTTGCCGCCGGGAATGGCCCCAGACCAGATTCTAAAAATGCAGCTTATACCTATAACAAATGAATCTCAACAGGGCGTCGGCTTGCTCCGCGAGCTCCAACCTTATATTATGACCATGTCTGCAGATCCGGTATTATCTGCTTCGGAATACAAGGTGCCAACTCCGATGTTTGTATCTACACTATCTCGTATTTTACATGCGGATGAGGCTGCCAAAGGTCGCGGGACATTTACTTCACCGGTCTCTTTACAGGCTTTGCAGGCGGTGGAGTCCAGAAGTATGGTCATTACAGCAGGAACTGTGGAAACGGATGCAGCAAGTCGGTGGATTGAAGGCATGTCTTCTGCAGTAACGCAGACCAAGTGGTATAAACAAACCAATCGTTTGCCCGCAAGACAACAAGAGAATAAGAAGGAAGTCGGGGATGTTGAGAGTCGGTATAATATGGCTTCAAATCAGTCGTGGCTCGCCAAAGAATCTCCGATGCAAGCAATTGAAAATAAAACAATGATCGATCGTTTCCGAAAACGGGTACAACAGCTTCTCGAAGGGGAGATCAGTGCTGCCCAGTATGTGAGCAGCATTAGAAAAACAGTAAATCCCTAAAATGAAATCGCTAATTTCACTTCCAAAACCCCTTCATCTGTGGAAACATCCGTAGCTTTGACAAAGGACAGTATTTTTTGCGGATAAAAACCGAGATCGAACTCTTTCTCCAACATGTTGCGTGTTGTGTCAGGAAGTTCAAGCTGATTGAATACCAGCTTATCCACATGAAAACGAATAGAATTTTGCGGTTCGTTCTCGACCGTATAGTGGCCTTCAATACTGAGCTGTAACTGATCGCGCTTCCCCGAAGCTGTAATTTTATCCTGATCGAATGCAAACGAAAAATCATCGAAAATTTCATTTTGTGAACGCAAAAAGGCATTTAATTCGTCCTCGCCAATGCGAATGGTATACGTTGTTCCCGTGGTAGATATGGCTCCGTTTTGCTTTTGTACAAAATCGGGCAAGTTTTGCATGGCTGATGCCAATGCCTTGAAATAACGTTTTACCTCATATATGCCGACGTTTTCCCAATACAACGTTAATTCATTCATTAATTTTTGGATAGCTGCCGCGTCACCGCTGGCGGTTATTTGTTTATCCACTTCTTTTTGCAGTGAGGCTACCCTTGTTCGCTGGTTTTCTAGATTGGATTTCATCTCGGTGAGCTTTATAGAGGTTTGGCGGATTTGATCGGACGTATGCTGCAGTTGATTGTAACGGGTCTGATACTTGTCCAGTACAGCTTGGTCTTTACCGATGATGACTTGATAGTAGTCATATAGAACAAACAAATCTTTAAATGATCTTGCCCCAAGCACCATCATGAGCAGGCTGTCACGCTCTCCCGTATAATAGGATCTTACAACAGCTCCGGCTCGGTCTTGCTGGATATGTATTTCCTTTTCTTGCTGCTTCAGTTGGGCAGATAGTGTCTCACGTTGCTTGGCTAATTGTGCCTGCTGATCAGTAATACGTTTAATTTCGTGATCAATCTCTACAATAGATAATGTCTTTTGCAGAATAGCTTGCGTGTCTTCAGGTGAAGTTTCTCCATAAACGTATGATGAGGACGGCTGCACAAACAATATGATAATGAACAAGATGGCGATTAGGCCATTTCGATGCTTCACAATCATTCTCCTTTCTTTAATCCTTGTAAAATCCTGCAGGTGAGTACTCTTCCAAACAATATATGAAATCCTTACGCAAAATATCCTTAGTGGTTACATAACACCGTATCTTCATATGTAATCTTAAAAACAAAAAAGCAATCCGACAAGAGCCGGATTGCTTTGATGCTGCTGGCGGATTAGAGCGGCAGTCCCATTTCGAATACGGTCCAGTAGCTGAACCCTGTGAACGTTACGATCATATAACCCCAGAAGAGCAATATATACGTACGTTCTGTAAACTTCAAGTATCCCAAAAGGACAAAAAACGCAGTCTGCAGGAAGAAAAGTAAAGCCATTTCGACTAAGTCTCCTGCAAAAGCCATCAGGCCAATCGCAAGCGTGAAGAACCCGAGTACCCGAAACATGCGTGCCACGGTAAATCCTCCTCTCTTATGTACGTTCATAGATTGTCTACATAATATTATACCGACAAAGGAAAAACGTGTAAACAAATTTGGGTATGAAAGCGAATTCTTTTTTTTAATAGCCTCCGATTAAATGTATAAGGAATTATATTAATCACGTATGAGGGAACCTGAATGTGGAAATACATTTTAGTATGAAATCAATTCTATGAACTCTATGAGAGGCATAAGAATGAGTAAAGCAACTTTTATACCTAATTCACATAACGGGTTACCGGTTATGGGGACGGTTATTTCAGGATGGTGTTAGGAGGGTATTATAGCATGACTGCAGTGAGACAGGATGCTTGGAGCACAGAGGATGATTTGATTTTGGCGGAGGTTACATTGCGTCATATTCGGGAAGGCAGTACGCAGTTAGCCGCTTTTGAAGAAGTGGGCGAAAAAATAGGCAGAACTTCGGCCGCCTGTGGGTTCCGTTGGAACAGTTGTGTACGTAAAAAGTATGAATCAGCGATCAGCAATGCTAAAGCACAAAGGCAAAAGCGGAGCTACCTTAGAAAACAGCCGGCAATGCTGGGTCCGCAAGTTGCTGCACTGACAACATTAGACGCCGATGAAGGTATCTTTAAGTCGGAAGGTGTGTCGGATGAATCCTTGTCTATGGATGCGGTCATCCGTTTCCTAAGACAGTGGAAGGGAACTGTACAGGAGAGTAATCGTCAGCTTAAAATGCTTGAAAAGGAATTACGAGAAAAAGAAGACGAATTGCTTGAATTACGTTGTGAGAACGACCGACTCTCCAAGGAAGTTAATGAGGTTCAGACTGATTATCGTGTGGTCAACGATGATTACAAAGCGTTAATCCAGATTATGGATCGAGCACGCAGGCTTGCCTTTTTATCCGAAGAAGAAGAAGAACTCAAGACAAGATTCAAAATGGATGCTAACGGAAATTTGGAACGGATTGAGTAGCTATTTTCGAAAATCGAGTAACCTTGTAATATTTGCCCGCCAAACCTCCGTTATCATACGGTTGGTATGACGGGTTTTTAGTTGTATGTATTTTGTTCTAATATAGAAGAAGAAAGTTTGCCGGGAAACATAGGAGAGATATACGAAATAATGAAAGCAGGGGAATTGTATGATTATAGATGTGGTCGGAGCAGGCTCGTTAGGACTTCTATATGGAGGAAAGTTGCAAACATCAGGTATAAGTGTACGTTTTTGGACTAGAACGTCAGTTCAAGCTGGCCAGCTCAAACAAGAAGGAATGACCATTATGGAGAAGGATAGAGAAATTCATATTAGGCCAGACGAGATTCAGGCTTACCCAGCATCCCAGCTGGCGAATGTTTGGAACGAGAAACCTGGAGACTGGATACTACTTACTGTGAAGCAAACTCATATTGATGATTTTATTGAACAGACAGCAACATTAACGGTAGAGTCACGGCAGTCATTAAAGATTGCTTGTTATCAAAATGGTCTTGGTCATCTGGAGAAGCTACAGGCTGCTTTTTCCAATGCATGGCTGTGTAGTGCGATTACAACGGAAGGGGCAAAACGTACCGGGGGGAAGGTGTGCCGGGCTGGTTATGCAGAAACACTCCTGGGCGTGAGTAAGCGTTCGACTAAAGCAAACGCGGAAATAGTAGATGAACAACAAATATTTACTTTAGCTAAGGTTATGCAGCAGGCAGGATTTGACTGTACAGTGTCGAATGAAATCGATAAGCCGATATATAGAAAACTGCTCATTAATGCGGTGATCAACCCGCTTACGGCAATATGGAGAATTCCCAATGGTGAATTGCTTCATAAGAAAGAACGAATTAGCATCATGCGCCAGTTGTGTGATGAGGCAATGAACGTGTATAAGGCAATGAACGTGCAGTTGGAAGGGGATATGTGGGATCAGATCCAAGGAGTGTGCCGTGGCACTGCTTCGAATACGTCCTCCATGCTGGCAGATGTACTACATAAACGCACAACAGAGGTAGAATCAATTAACGGATCAATCATAAGAATGGCAAAGGAGTTCAATCTGAAAGTACCTACTCATGAAATGCTTTTTCATTTGATCCAAGGTATGCAATCAGAAGGGGTGAGTTAATGGGTTTTTTCATCGTATTGAGTATATTGCCCTTTTTTCCTTTTTTCCTCGTGTATTGGAGCATGATGGTATGGAAGAAAGATAAGTCCGTTGCACTGCGAACAGCTATGGATGTCACTACATTTTTCCTTATTTTCTCCGTATCTGCGTTATTCAACTTAACATTTGACTCGAACTTTGGTTTTTATCTGACATTAATACTCATACTAATAGCGCTTGGTTTTATCGGAGGTGCGCAAAATCGACTAAAAGGAAAGGTTGACGGGGGAAGAATGTTCCGTGCCGTATGGCGCATGTCGTTTGTGATGATGAGTTTTGGTTATGTTTTGTTTACTTTATTTGGATTATTTAGATACATTATGAATCAGATGTAAGGTTACATAACGCAAAATCCCGAAAAGATGTGTCGATTTTGTCGAAAACTGAAAAAAACATTACTTTCTGAAAAAGTAATGTAGATTTTTTTGACCGGTGGTTGTATAATCTATAAACATAAACCACATCAATTTAGGGGGAAAAGTTAGATGAAAAGGAAAAGTCTATTAGTCCTTTTGACGCTGATCTTGGCGTTCGGTACCGTACTTGCAGCGTGCGGATCGAAAAATGAAGGCACAGGTACCACACCAGATAACAATTCTGCAAGCGGAGAAAAGGGTCTTGCCAAAGATCAAGTTCTGAAAATTAACTTGTCAGCTGAACCTCCTACGTTTGACCCAGCTCAAGCCAAAGACAGCCAAACGAACACAGTTTTGAAATTCTTGTATGAAGGTCTTGTACGCATCGATGCTGACGGCAAAGAAGCACCTGGTGTTGCTAAGGACTGGAAAATTTCTGAAGATGGTTTGAAATACGTGTTCAACCTGAACCCAGATGCAAAATGGAGCAACGGTGATCCTGTAACGGCTGAAGATTTCGTTCGTTCTTGGGAACGTGCTTTGAAACCGGAAACAGCTTCTCCTTATGCATACCAATTGTACTACATCAAGGGTGCTGAAGGTTTCAACATGAGCAAAGATAAAAATTTCAAAGGTACTAAAATCACAGATTTCTCCCAAGTGGGTGTAAAAGCTACGGATGAGCACACGCTTGAAGTAACATTGGAAAATCCAACTCCTTACTTCTTGGGTCTTACAGCATTCTATACGTACTATCCAGTACACAAGTCTGCTGACACGAATGATAAATTTTTCTCAGACTACAAAAACATGATCGTTAACGGACCATTTGTAATGGATCAATACGCTAAAGGTCAAAAAATTGTTGTGAAGAAAAACGATGGTTACCATGCAGCGTCTGACATTAAATTGTCTGAAATTAATATGTCTTTGACAAACAGTAGTGCTTCTGAACTGCAAGCTTACAAATCAGGACAATTGGACTACACAGGTGCACCTAACGGTGAGATCCCGTCTGACCAAATCCCTTCTTTGAAAGCTGAACTGCCAAACGAGTTCAAAGCAACTGGTATTGCAAGTACGTATTACTACCAGTTTAACGTAAATGAAGCACCGTTCAACAACGCTAAAATCCGTAAAGCATTTGCAATGTCCATTCAACGTCAATTGATTGTTGATAAAGTAACACAAGGTGGACAAATTCCAGCATTCGGTTTTGTACCTCCTGGTATCCGCGGTGAAAAAGAAGAATTCCGTACAGAACACAAAGATGATTACTTCACTGAAAATGTAGATGAAGCGAAAAAGTTGCTTGCTGAAGGTATGCAAGAAGAGGGTTACACTACTTTGCCTGCAATTACTTTGATCTACAACACAAGTGACGGTCACGCGAAAATCGCTTTGGCTATTGCTGATATGTGGAAAAAGAACCTTGGTGTTGATGTGAAAACAGAAAACCAAGAGTGGAAAGTCTTCCTGGATAACCGTCAAAAACAAAACTTCCAAGTTGCTCGTGCGGGCTGGTCTGCGGACTACAACGATCCGTTCAACTTCTTGGAAATGTGGAAAACTGGAAACACAAACAACGACTCTAAATTCAGCAATGCACAGTATGATAAAGACCTCGAAGATACTGTAAAAACAACAGATGTAGCTAAACGTATGGCTGCTTTTGCTGACGCAGAAAAAGTTCTGATTCAAGATGAAATGGGCGTAATGCCAATTTACTACTACACTAACGTATCTTTGACTAAGCCTTACCTGAAAGGTGTACAACTTGATTTCAGTGGAGCGATTGACTTCACTCGTGCATATCTGGAAGAGAAGTAAGTTTGTTCTGAAGTCTAATATGATTACTTCGGGATATATATGTGGAATTCCATATATATCCCGATTTTTTTGTATGTGAACTGATTTCCCTTATAATTCTTGAAATTTCCGATAAATGGATTGGACTTTATTGCGGTCTAATTCTACAATCGATTTGTATACAAAATATTGTTTGTGGAGGTGTGCAAGGGTTGGTTAAGTACGTTTTGAAAAAACTGCTATTTATGCTGCTATCGCTTTTCATACTCGCATCGATGACTTTCTTCCTGATGAAAGCCATTCCTGGTGACCCTTTTACATCGGAAAAAAGAGTATCACCTGAGATTCGGGCCCTTCTTGAAGAAAAATATGGTCTGGACAAGCCGATGTATGTGCAATACTTCAAATACATTGGTGATATTGTGCAAGGCGACTTTGGGGTTTCGATGAACTATCTCAACCAAGGTGTCACAGACATGATTACGAAGACATTCACAGCATCCTTGAAAATTGGTGTTTTTGCGATCATTATTTCCATTATCGTGGGGGTACTGCTGGGATTGCTTGCAGCAGTGTATCATCGCAAACTAATTGATGATGTAACGATGGTTCTTGCCGTCATCGGGATTGCGGTACCAAGCTTCTTGCTAGCATCCTTATTACAGTATGTGTTTGCTTTCAAACTCGGATGGTTCAACGTTATGGGCTTTGATGGTCCACTTGACTATGTGCTTCCGGTTGCAGCTCTGTCTGCATCACCGATTGCCTTTATCGCACGTCTAACGCGTTCAAGCATGCTGGAAGTTCTACATGCAGACTACATTAAAACCGCTAAAGCTAAAGGGTTGAAATGGCCTGCCATCATGTTTAAGCACGTTGTACGGAACGGTATTTTGCCAGTAGTTACGTATGTAGGTCCAATGACCGCTAACATTATCACGGGTTCTGTTGTTATTGAGCAAATCTTTAACATTGGCGGAATCGGTAAAGTGTTTGTAGAAAGTATCACAAACCGTGACTACACCATGATTATGGGGATTACTATTTTCTATGGTATTCTCTTGATGTTTGCACGTTTCCTTACAGATATCGCTTACGTATTGGTAGATCCTAGAATTAAGCTGGAAAGCCGGAAGGGGGCATAACGTTGTCTGGCACGAATAATAACAATAATGGAACGGCGAACACTGACCTGAACAGTCAGGCAGCGGTGAAGCCGCAAGAAAGTATTTCCCTTTTTAGAGACGCGATGTACAGACTGGCAACGAATAAAGCTGCAATGATTAGCCTAAGTGTGCTGGTGCTTGTTGTACTGTTTGCTATATTTGGACCAACTTCTTTGTTTACGAAGTACAATTATTATTCTAATGACTTGCTTAATTCGAATGCTGCTCCCAGTGCGGAACACTGGTTCGGCACGGATGATCTGGGTCGTGATGTATGGGTAAGAACATGGGTCGGCGCACGTGTATCCTTGACAGTAGGTCTTGCTGCGGCGCTGATTGACCTTGTGATCGGGGTTATATACGGTGCGATCATGGGTTACTACGGTGGACGAGTTGACGGAGTTATGAATAAGTTCTCCGAGATTTTGTACTCTTTGCCTTACATGCTGGTTGTTATCCTGTTGCTGGTTGTTTTGGAGCCAAGTCTTACAACGATTATTATTGCCCTTACCATTACAGGCTGGATTAGTATGTCCTGGATTGTACGTGGTGAGATTATGCAACTCAAAAATAGAGACTTTATCCTTGCTGCAAGATCGATGGGTGCAAGTACTGGACGTCAATTATTCCGCCACTTGTTGCCAAATGCAGTCGGACCGATTATCGTTACTTTGACATTGTCTATTCCAAATGCGATTTTTGCTGAGGCATTCCTGAGCTTCCTCGGTCTAGGTGTATCCGCACCAAGATCTTCCCTTGGATCGATGATCAATGACGCACTTACAGGCTGGACGCTGTATCCTTGGCGGATGTGGTTCCCGGCTGGTTTGATGGTTATTACAATGCTTGCATTTAATTTGCTCGGTGATGGACTGCGTGACGCACTTGATCCGAAATTACGTAAATAGAAAGAGGAGGTGGGATTATGGAGCCGATTTTAACAGTCAAAGACTTAAGTGTATCGTTTTCGACACGCTCGGGTGAATTTGATGCCGTTAAAAATGTGAGTTTCGAAATTGGCAAAGGAGAAACGCTAGGGATCGTAGGTGAATCCGGTAGTGGTAAAAGTGTTACCGCTCAGACGATCATGAAATTGATCCCTTCCCCGCCTTCGAAAGTTAAGAGCGGAGAGATTACGTTTCACGGGCAGGATTTGCTGAATAAGACAGATAAACAAATGGAATCCATTCGTGGTAAAGATATCGGTATGATCTTCCAGGATCCAATGACTTCCTTGAATCCTACAATTAAAATTGGTAAACAGATTACGGAAGTATTGCGTAAACACCAAAATATGTCCAAGCAGGCAGCGAACAAAGCTGCCCTTGAGATGCTTGAACTTGTAGGTATCAAAAATGCAGCGATTCGCATGAATCATTACCCGCACCAATTTTCTGGTGGTATGCGTCAGCGTGCGATGATTGCAATTGCACTCGCTTGTCGTCCATCTTTGCTGATTGCGGATGAGCCGACAACGGCACTCGACGTTACTATTCAGGCTCAAATTCTGGATGTCATGAAAGACATGCAGAAAAAGCTTGGAACATCCATTATGCTGATTACGCATGATCTTGGCGTTGTAGCCGGCATGTGTGACCGTGTGGTTGTCATGAAGGAAGGCGAAGTTGTCGAAACAGGAACAACGGCTGAAATCTTCAGTAACCCGCAGCATCCTTATACGATTAAATTGTTGAACGCTCTTCCGCGTCTGGACGAGCCGAAAAAAGAAAAACCAACTCCGGCAGGTATTGTCAAAGGAAGTAACAAACCTTTGGTTCAAGTGAAAAACCTGAAACAATACTTCAACCTTGGCAAAGGCAATATTCTCAAAGCTGTAAATGACGTGAGCTTTGACATCTTTGAAGGAGAAACACTGGGTGTTGTAGGTGAGTCAGGTTGTGGTAAATCGACAACTGGACGTACAATTCTGCGACTTTATGAGCCAACTGGCGGAAGTGTGAACTTCAACGGTACGGATATTTACAAATTGTCTCCACGCAAGATGAAAGAAATGCGTAAAGACATGCAAATGATTTTCCAAGATCCATATGCCTCACTAAATCCGCGTTTTAACGTTATGGATATCATCGGTGAGTCTTTGGATATTCACGGGCTTGCAACTAGCTCTAAAGAACGTAAGAGACGGGTAGAAGAGCTGCTGGATCTCGTAGGTCTTAATCCAAGTCATGCTTTGCGTTATCCGCATGAATTCTCTGGTGGACAAAGGCAGCGGATTGGGATTGCGCGTGCCCTTGCGGTTGATCCTAAATTTATCATCTGTGATGAGCCGCTTTCTGCCTTGGATGTATCCATTCAAGCTCAGGTCGTTAAATTGCTTGAGGAGTTGCAGCAGCGTCTCGGATTGACATATCTCTTTATCGCGCATGACTTGTCCATGGTTAAACATATTAGTGACCGCGTTGCGGTTATGTATATGGGTAAAGTGGTAGAGTTGGCTGAGAGTGAAGAATTGTATGCCAATCCGATTCATCCATATACCAAAACATTGCTTTCTGCTATTCCTGTTCCAGATCCGGAAGTAGAAGCAAATAAACGCCGCATTTTGTTGCCAGATGAACAATCCGGACCAATCCAGAATGCTTCGGGCGTTCCTAAAAATGACCCGTATAATTTGGAAAATGCTCAATTGATTGAGGTTTCCAAAGGACACTGGGTTGCAGAACCTTACGTATAATAGTTTCGAAAACGAATATGCTATTATATACATCATAACCGCCGATTTAAATCGGCGGTTTTTTTTATATTATTTGTGACTTTGCTTTGACGAAGAGCTACTGAATTCGGTACAATCAAGGAAGGCTCTTTAGAAGCAGAATAGGAGGCAGACCTCATGAAAGGGATTACCGAGGCGCTCCGCAGCGGATCAAAGCTGGCAGAGGATTATATCTGTAGGGCAGATGCTGCGCGAAGCCTTTATGAATATGACATTCGCTGGGAAAATGGCCTCCACGCGCGTGCTGAATGGCTGAAACAATCGGAGCATACACGTGTTGACCGTCGTGAACTGGCGGCGTATTTACGTTTATATAATAAGCGAGTAAATGATCATGACAAGGTTCATGCTTCAATTACCCGTTTTGTTGAAGAGGATGCATTCGTCGTTACAGGGGGACAACAGAGCGGCTTGTTCACTGGACCATTGTTTGTGATATACAAGGCGGCCAGCGTAGTCGCAGCCGCGCGTGAAGCAGAACATAAGTTGAAACGTCCCGTTGTTCCTGTGTTTTGGATTGCAGGTGAAGACCATGACTGGGATGAAGTAAATCATACGTATTTGCCTGATACGCAAGGACAGATTCACAAAATCAAACTGCAAGGACATTTCAAAGGTAGAGATTCGGTAAGTCGTGTGGAAGTGAAGTGGGATCAGTGGAGGACGGTACTGCAGCAAGTAGAACAATTATTGCCTGATACCATTCATAAGCCGGGGTTGATCAAGCTGATTACAGAAATCCATCAGAGCAGCACTAATCTAAGTGATGCGTTTGCGCGAATGATATCAGCTTTGTTTGCAGACACTGGATTGGTACTTATGGATGCTGCTGACCCTGAATTGCGTAAGTTAGAAAAGCCCATATTCGAGCGAATGATCCGGAAAAATGATTCGTTACGTGAAGCTTATTTGCAAGGAGCATCGCTTGTAGAACAAGCGGGTTATTCTATGCCAGCAGAAGTTGCTGAAGACGGGGCCAATCTCTTTTATATTCATGAAGGAACCCGTTTGTTATTAACGCTGAAAGATAATCTGTATCAAGACCGTAAAGCGCTGGTATCTTTTACGGAGGAGCGCTTGTTGAAAGAATTGGAGGATCATCCTGATCGTTTCAGTAACAATGTACTCACCAGGCCTTTGATGCAAGACTCACTGCTACCTGTGGCGGCGGTTATTTTAGGGCATGGAGAAATTGCATATTGGGGTCTGACCCGAGAAGCATTCCGTAATTTTGGTCTACAAATGCCAATATTGCTGCCACGTCTCTCCTTCACTATTATGGAGGATGTGCAGTCCAAATATATGAAACAATACGGACTTTCTTTCCAGGATGTACAGAACCAATTGGAAGAAAAGAAAGCACTGTGGCTGGCTCAGCAGGAAACATTCCAGGTTGATGAGCAGTTCACCCAGATCCGTGAGCAGTTTATGACACTCTATCGTCCGTTGCTGGATCAGGTTTCAGAAGTGCATCCCGGATTGAACCGGATAGGTGAAGCGAATTTGGCCAAAATGAACGAACAGATTCAGTATCTGGAGCGTCAGACTCGTAAGGCCATTGAGGATAAACATCAAGTGAGTTTGAGGCATTGGAACGGTATTCAGAATGCTCTTTTCCCAATGGGTAAACCCCAGGAACGAGTACATAATGCACTCTTTTACCTGAATCGTTATGGAACCGACTGGATTGAGGAATTGATTCAAGCATCTGCTGACTTCCGGGGAGAACACAAGGTTATACCCATGTAAGTATCTATTTAGATTATATTGATCTTTATAATAGAAGAAACACATTGAAGGAGGAAATAATGTGACCACATCTGCATTGCAAAACAGCATCGTTAAAGATATGGGACTTGCTGCTGAGGGCCATTTGAAAATTGATTGGGTCGAGGCACATATGCCGGTGTTAAACCGTATTCGGCGTCAATTCGAGCAGGATTTGCCTTTTAAAGGTTTGAAGGTATCGATTTGTCTTCACCTGGAAGCTAAAACCGCATATCTGGCTAAAGTCATTCAGGCTGGTGGGGCTGAAGTGACGATCACGCACAGTAATCCACTGTCTACTCAAGATGATGTATGTGCGGCTTTGGTAGAAGACGGTGTGACTGTTTATGCGAAATATAATCCTGAGCCAGCTGAATTCAAAGCACTGCAACTCCGTGCTCTTGAAGTAAAGCCTGATCTCATTATTGATGATGGTGGGGATTTCGCAACCATCATTGCTTCCGAAAGTCCTGATCTTGCGGCTACGATTCGCGGGGGCGCGGAAGAAACGACAACAGGTATTATCCGTTTGAAAGCCTTGGCGAAAGAAGGACAACTGAAATTCCCGATGGTTGCAGTAAATGACGCTTATTGCAAATATCTGTTTGATAATCGTTATGGCACGGGGCAGTCTGCATTTGACGGTATCATTCGGACAACGAACCTGGTAGTTGCAGGTAAAAATGTTGTCGTAGCTGGGTATGGCTGGTGTGGTAAGGGTGTGGCCATGCGCGCAAAAGGTTTGGGTGCTAATGTCATTGTGACTGAAATTGACCCGATCAAAGCCGTGGAAGCGCATATGGATGGTTTCCGGGTTATGACGATGCTGGAAGCAGCAAAATTGGGTGATTTCTTTATTGCGGTAACTGGCAACAAGGACGTTATTACAGGTGAACATTACGATGTTATGAAAGACGGAGCTATTCTTAGTAATGCAGGTCACTTCGACGTTGAGGTTAACAAACCGGAGCTTGCCAAACGTTCCGAGTCCATCCGTACCGTGCGCCGCAACATTGAAGAATACCGTTTCAAAGATGGTCGTAAAATGTATCTTCTCGCGGAAGGACGCTTGGTAAATCTGGGAGCCGCTGACGGACACCCGGCCGAGATCATGGACACGACATTTGCACTGCAAGCACTGGGTTTGCGTTATGTGAGTGAAAACTATGAATCTCTGGGCAAAAACGTAGTTAATGTTCCCTATGATATTGACCAGCAAGTGGCGAGTTACAAGCTGGAAAGCCTGAATATTGCCATTGATTCCTTGTCCGCTGAGCAAGAAAAATACTTGGATAGTTGGAAATTTTAAAAGTTATCCAATAATTACAAACAGCTAAACTGTTTCAAAAGTAGTAGAATGGTGTATTGACGATATGGCTCATGTACGGGTGCACATACGATCGCCCGTAACCGGGAAACGTCTTTGGTCCTGAATGACAGGATCGAAGGCGTTTTTTTGATGAAATTAAATAAAAAAACAGAAAAGTCAAGAAGGGTTTTGATTTTTTTAACCGAATCTATTATGCTTAGGTGGTGGAAAGTGGGGCAAAGTGGGGGAAATGGGTGAGGAGTGAGTGCGGCAATGTTTATGGGCGAGTTTCAACATAGCATTGATGATAAAGGCCGGGTCATTATTCCGGCTAAATTCCGCGAATCTCTTGGTTCCACTTTCGTTGTCACACGAGGTTTGGACCAGTGTCTTTTCGTGTACCCCATGGAGGAGTGGGGGGTCATGGAACAGAAACTCAAAGCACTGCCGCTGATGAAATCCGACGCACGTGCATTTACACGGTTTTTTTTCTCAGGTGCAACTGAATGCGAACTGGATAAACAGGGCAGGGTAAATCTGCCGGGTAACCTGAGAGAGTATGCCAAATTGGACAAGGATTGTGTTGTTCTTGGCGTGTCGAACCGGGTGGAGATTTGGAGCAAAGGCATATGGGAAAGTTATTTCAATCAATCCGAAGAAGCATTCAACGACATTGCCGAAAAGCTGGTCGATTTCAATTTTGACTTATAAAGTAAGGAGGGGTGCAGGTTGTTTCACCACATAACCGTACTCAAAGAAGAGGCAACCGAGGGATTAAACATCAAGCAGGACGGTATATACGTGGACTGCACTTTAGGAGGGGCGGGACACAGTTCCGTGATTGCATCCAAGCTAGGTCCGGGGGGACGTCTGATCGCACTTGATCAGGATGATTGGGCTTTGGACAATGCACGCGAGAAGCTCGCTGCTTATGAAAACCAGGTTACATTGGTGAAAACCAATTTTAGAGATTTGGAGCAGGTCCTCAAAGACCTCGATGTTCCTATGAAGGATGGTGTACCGCAGGTTGACGGAATTCTGTATGACCTTGGTGTGTCATCACCACAGTTTGACGAAGGAGAACGTGGATTCAGTTATAATCACGATGCGCCGCTTGATATGCGTATGGACCAGGATGCACTTCTGACGGCTAAAGAGATTGTGAATGAATGGCCTGAAGAAGAGATTGCGCGAATTCTGTATCGCTATGGTGAAGAGAAGTTTTCCAAACGGATTGCTCGTGTTATTGTGAATCATCGTAGTCAGTCTGAGATCGAAACGACAGGCGAACTTGTTGAATTGATCAAAGAAGGTATTCCTGCAGCAGCCCGCCGTACAGGAGGACATCCTGCAAAGCGAAGTTTTCAGGCGTTGCGTATTGCTGTAAATGATGAGCTGGGGGCTTTTGAAGAAGGACTGCATCAGGCTGTTCGTTGTTTAGCGCCAGGGGGGCGCGTATCTGTTATCACCTTCCACTCCCTTGAGGACCGGATATGTAAACAGATCTTCAGCAGCTATCTTGAAAAATGTACATGTCCACCTGACTTTCCGTTATGTGTATGCGGTGGGAAAGGGACTTTACGTCTCGTCAACCGAAAACCGCTGATTCCAACAGAAGCGGAACTGACCGAGAACTCTCGTGCACGATCAGCCAAGCTGCGTGTAGCTGAGAAATTGTAGAACAAAAGTGGAGGAGGAGCCTTCGAATGGCATATACACGCGGCAATCTAGCGGTCAAAGAAAAAGCCCAGGAACGTGTAACACAGCAGAGGTACAAGGAAACAACCAAAGTCGTGACACGTCGCACAGGTCTGCCAGCTCGCGAAAAGTTTTTATACCTGATCACACTCTTCGCTGTCATTGTTGTTGGTGGTGCGCTGATGTCTCGTTACGCTCATATTTATGAACTGAATAAGCAGGCTCAGTCAACCATTGTAAAAATTAAAGAGGCTGAGAGAGCCATTGCCGACTTACAGGTAGAGAGAGAAACATTGAATAATCAGGTTGTGGAGAATGCAAAAAGGCTGGGTTACGTAGAAGCTTCCGACAAGGATGTTATTTTTGTACCTCGCTCAACAACGAATACATCGACAGGTACTGAATCATCCTCGAAGGCAACCAGTAGCAAGTAAAGAGGTGTATCGATGGTAAAAAGAATAAAAATGCGCACGTTGTTAATAGGGGGATTCATTACCCTCTTTTTTCTTGTACTCGTAACCCGTATATTTTTTATTCAGGTAGTCAATGGTGGGATATGGCAAGAACGTGCGGCTGGTCTTATTGAAAGAGAACAGACAATTAAGGCTGCTCGCGGAACGATTATGGATCGAAATGGGAATGTGCTTGCAACGGATTCGCCAGCGTATACCGTTTCAGTTAATCCGCTTTTGATTAATCAACTAGGTATTGAAGACGTAGTGACCAATAAGCTATCGGCACTACTCAAGAAAAATGAGGGTGAGATGCGTGCTCTCGTTACAGCGAAAAAAAGTGATGGCGATTTTTTTCAACAACGTGAAGTACGCAGTGAAGGATATAAGATTAGTCCTGAGCTCGCGGAAAAAGTCAAAGCATTGCGTGAAGAGCTACAGGATCAGTATAAGGCGGGTAACGCGATTGTCATGACGCAGGAATCCAAACGTTTTTATCCGGAAGAATCTCTGGCCTCTCATGTGCTAGGTTATATGAGTCGTGATGGCAAAGCTGTCAATGGGCTTGAAGTCTCGTATGATGATGTGCTGACAGGCACAGATGGTTTCCTGAATTACCAGAAGGATGCCAAAGGCATTAAACTTCCGGATTCACAGGATAACTATTTACCTCCAAAAAATGGTAAAAACCTGAAACTTACGATTGACGATACCATCCAGTTTTATATTGAGAGTGCAATGAAAGAGACGATTGCGAAATATAACCCGCTAAGTATGACCGTCATCGCGGCTGACCCAAACACGATGGAGATTCTGGGGATGGCAAACTGGCCGACCTTTAATCCGAATACGTATGCGAGCACGCCGGATCAGAAAAATTTTATCAACCATGCCACGCAGTCGATCTATGAACCAGGTTCCACGTTCAAAATTGTGACGCTTGCGGGAGCCGTAGAGGAAAAGCTGTTTGATCCGAATGCAACGTTTGAATCCAAGCGTATTTACATCGGCGGTTTTCCGATTAGTGATAACGGACATACGTACGGAAGAATCTCTTACCTTGAAGGTGTCAAACGCTCCAGTAATATCGCTTTTGTTAATCTGGGGTACAACATGCTTGGGGGAGAGCGGCTACGTCACTATATCGATCAATTCGGTTTTGGTAAAAAGACGGGCATTGACCTGCCTAGTGAAGCGGCTTCGCCAATCAAACCCCTGGTATACAAATCAGAGATTGCTACCGCTGCCTATGGCCACGGTCTTGTACAAGTGACTCCGATCCAGCAGTTATCTGCCATCTCGGCGATCGCAAACGGCGGTAAGTTGCTCCAGCCTCATCTCGTGAAGGAGATTATGAATCCGAATGATGGCACAACGGAAGAGATCAAGCCAAAAGTGATTCGACAGGTCATCTCGAAAGAATCGGCCAAGCTTGTTGGCGGGTATCTGGAGCAAGTCGTAGCAGATCAGACTATTGGTACAGGACGTAATGCCTATATTGAAGGATACCGGGTTGCAGGCAAGACAGGAACAGCGCGAAAAGTTATCAACGGTCAATATAGCAAAAACAAAGACGTCGTTTCGTTTATTGGATTTGCACCGGTCAACAATCCGAAGATTGCGATGTTGATTGTGATTGACCAGCCAGATGGCACAAACATTGGGGGAGGAACTGCAGCGGCTCCAGTGTTCAAAAAGGTTGTAAGCCAGACGTTGCAATATATGGGCATACCGAAAGATACAGCCAAATCGACAGACAAAAAATCAAAAGACGTAGCTGTTGTACAAGCTAAGGCTCCGGACTTGAGTGGTAAAACGGCTAAACAGGCCAGAAGCCAGCTTCTCAGCTCCGGAATTGCTTATGTCACGCTTGGTCAGGGTGAGAATGTAATTCGCCAGTACCCGCAAGCGGGTGCTTCGATGAATCCAGGCCAACGAGTCTACTTACTGACAGAAGAGAGCAGCAAAATGAAGATTCCAGATCTAACGGGTGAATCTCTCCGTGATGCGTTGGAGGTTCTTTCACTGATGAAGGTAGGCGTGACAGTCAAGGGTGAAGGATACGTCGTGAAACAGAAGGAGCAGGTGTCGGGTGAGCAACGAACGGTGCAGCTAACCTTACAGACAGCGAAGGCAGCGGTAACCGGTATTGCTGATGAAGCACCGGACTCTTCTGATCCGAATGCGAAGAACCAAGACAAAAACACGAAAACAGCTGATGAGGGTAAAACGGATGGAGATGAACCGCCGGGAAGTACCTTGAATCAGAGTCAGTCTGACAAGCAAAAGGGTCAAGACGAAACATCTGGTAAACCAGCTAGTGAAGGGGCCTCCCTGCCATAGACCGCATAGACAGCTTGTTCTAACCCCCGGTTGTCCTGAATATTCATGAATGAGACAGTTCATGATTTTGGGACGAGTGGGGGGATCTTTTCGTGAAGGGAACAAGTGTTAATCTGCGCCGCAGATTGCTATGGAGTTTGTTGATTCTGGTTATGTTATTTTCGGCCTTGGTCATTAGGCTTGCTTATGTACAGTTGGGGGAAGGGCCGGAGCTGTCAGCCAAAGCGGAGGAATCTTGGCGTCGTAACATTCCGTATACGGCTAAAAGGGGAGAGATTCTGGATCGAAACGGAACTTCTCTAGCCTACAATGTGACAACCCCAACGATCATGGCGATCCCGGCTCAAGTGAAGGAAGCGGAGACAACAGCCAAGTCGCTGGCCCCGCTATTAGGTATGACAGAAGAGAAAGTGCTGGCAACCATCAAGAAACGAGAATTGATTGTACGACTACAACCCGGTGGCCGCAAAATTACGATGGAGAAAGCTCAGCGCATCCGTGATTTGAAGCTTCCGGGTATCGTTGTTGCCGAGGATAACAAACGTTTCTACCCGTATGATGACCTGGCTGCTCATATTCTCGGATTTACAGGGATTGATAATCAGGGACTGACTGGTGTCGAAAAGAGATATGATGACAAGCTGAATGGTTTAAATGGCAGTGTATCCTACTTGTCCGATGCGGCCGGAAGGCTCATGCCGGGCTCATCTGAGAAGTATGTGGAACCGAAGGACGGGCTTAACCTCAAGCTGACTATTGATAAATCCATTCAGTCGATTATGGAACGGGAATTGGATCAAGCCATGGTCAAGTTTCAGGCCAATTCCGCTTTGGCTATTGCAATGAATCCCAAAACAGGCGAGATTTTAGGGATGTCTAGCAGGCCGGGTTACGAGCCGGCAGATTATCAGCAATATCCTTCCGAGATTTATAACCGGAACTTGCCCATCTGGATGACGTATGAACCGGGTTCGACTTTCAAAATTATTACGCTGGCTGCTGCGTTGCAAGAAAAAAAGGTAAACCTGCAGCAGGATCAATTTTTTGATCCCGGGTTTGTTGAAGTTGGCGGAGCACGCTTGCGCTGTTGGAAAAAAGGCGGACATGGAAGCCAGACTTTCCTTCAGGTGGTGGAGAATTCCTGTAACCCTGGATTTGTTGCTTTGGGGCAGAAGCTGGGTAAAGAGTCGTTGTTCTCCTACATTAAAAATTTCGGTTTTGGTGCCAAAACCGGGATTGATCTTAGCGGAGAAGCAAGCGGTATTCTTTTTAAATTAGCAAATGTAGGTCCTGTTGAACTTGCAACAACGGCCTTTGGGCAGGGGGTATCCGTGACCCCTATTCAACAAGTAGCAGCGGTATCGGCTGCCATCAATGGTGGGAAGCTCTATAAACCTTACGTTACGAAAGCATGGGTACATCCAGAAACCGGAGAGGTGCTTGAAGAAGTAAAGCCTGAACTCGTACGTCAAGTCATCTCGGAAGATACGTCCAAGCAAGTACGAGAAGCGTTGGAAAGTGTCGTGGCCAAAGGAACAGGGCGTCCAGCATTTATCGATGGCTACCGGGTTGGAGGTAAAACAGGTACAGCCCAGAAAGTTATTAACGGGCGCTACTCGTCGAGTGAGCATATCGTTTCGTTTATCGGATTTGCTCCGGCTGATGATCCGCAGATCGTAGTATACACCGCTGTAGACAATCCAAAGGGAATTCAGTTTGGCGGTGTCGTTGCAGCCCCAATCGTACAAAATATTTTGGAAGA
Organism: Paenibacillus polysaccharolyticus; assembly: GCF_023714295.1. Lineage (GTDB taxonomy): Bacteria > Bacillota > Bacilli > Paenibacillales > Paenibacillaceae > Paenibacillus > Paenibacillus polysaccharolyticus_A. The sequence continues at coordinate 200,130 of NZ_JAMAUN010000004.1, read as the reverse complement.
TTCGCTCCATTATATGAATGTGCCTGTGCGTAAGGACCAGCTCGCCAAAGAGTATAAATATGGGGAGACCAAAATTGTGACGGTTCCTGATCTTACTGGGGCTACGGTGGAAGATTTGTACGAGGATCTCAACATGAATTTTATGCTGGCGAAGTCGGGAAGTGGCAAATACGTAATTAATCAGGCACCTAAACCAGGAGCAAGAGTAGAACAAGGCTCAACGATACGTATCTATATGGGCAATGTCCTGAAAGAGGATGGGCATGATCATACGAAGCCCGAATAAAGTACTTTAATGGAGCTTTAAGTAACGCTCTTGAACGGACTCAAACGGAGATTCAGTCTTACACCGCAACAAAATTCAGGGGATCGCGTTTCATTATTTGGTGATCTGGTCGATATTAATACTATAGGAATCTGTGGATACAGAAGTATATTTGGAAAAGTGAGGTTATTCATGTGCTTTTAAAACAGTTTGAATCCAAGTTGATTACCGCTCGTCTCGTGGGCGACCCCCATACAGAATGTCACAACCTTCAGACAGATTCCCGGCAAGTCAAACCGGGTGATCTGTTTATCTGTCTTCCGGGACATACAGTCGATGGACATGATTATGCAGATAAAGCTGTGCAAGCTGGAGCGTCTGCTCTCGTTGTGGAACGGCAGCTTGATTTGCCAGTACCGCAATTGATTGTGAAAGACAGTCGATTTGCGATGGCAGTGCTGTCTGACTTCTTTTTTGATTCGCCAAGCCACAAGATGAAAATGATCGGAGTAACGGGAACGAACGGTAAAACAACTACGACTTATTTGATTGAAAAAATTATGAGCGATTATGGTCAGAAAACGGGGCTGATCGGCACCATTCAGATGCGATACGATGGACGCACTTACCCGATGTCGGGAACTACACCTGAAGCTCTGGATTTGCAACGTAGTTTGCATGATATGGTTCAGGCTGGTACGGAATGCTGTGTGATGGAAGTTTCTTCTCATGCATTGGAGCAAGGTCGTGTGAAAGGCACGGATTTCCGTACAGCGGTATTTACGAACCTGTCACAGGATCATCTCGATTACCATCATTCCATGGAGGAATATCGCGGAGCTAAGGGGTTGTTTTTTGCTCGCCTGGGTAACGGTTATGCGGAAGATGCTTCCGAGCGGAAGTATGCAGTGATCAATGCGGATGATCCGGCCGCGGATTATTATATTTCTGTAACGGCTGCTGAGGTTATTACATACGGCATGGGAGAACAGGCGGATGTTCGTGCATCTGCAATTTCGATCACAGCTCAAGGGACGACCTTCCATGTAGATACTTTTGCGGGCAGCACGGACATTGAACTGCGTATGGTAGGCAAGTTCAACGTGTACAATGCGATGGCGGCCATCTCGGCAACGCTGGTGGAAGGTGTGCCACTGGAAGAAATCAAGCGTAGTCTGGAGACCGTACCGGGTGTGGATGGCAGGGTGGAAGCTGTCAATGAAGGTCAGGCATTCGCGGTTATCGTTGATTATGCCCATACACCGGATGGACTTGAGAATGTACTGCGTACAGTCAATGAGTTTGCAGAAGGTCGTGTCATCTGCGTATTTGGGTGCGGCGGTGACCGGGATCGCACCAAACGCCCGTTGATGGGTAAAATTGCTGCGAAGTACAGTGACTTTGTATTAGTGACTTCTGACAACCCACGGACGGAAGATCCCGATCTGATTCTAAAAGACATTGAGCAAGGTCTAATGGAAGAGTCCGTTCCTTCTGAGCGGTACACAATGATCGTGGATCGGCGTCAGGCCATTCATGAGGCTATTGAAATGGCAAGCCCGACCGATGTAGTATTGATTGCGGGCAAGGGTCACGAGACATATCAAATTATCGGAACAACCAAGACCGATTTTGATGACCGGATCATAGCCAAAGAAGCGATAAGGGGCAAATCCAATTGATAAAACGAACATTGGCGCAAATCGCCGAGATGTGTGGTGGCACACTAAGTGACGCCGGGGTCTATAGTGAAGTGATCGCCGAAGGGGTATTCACGGATTCACGTAAACCGGTGGCAGGCAGTCTGTTTATTCCTTTGGTGGGAGAACGTTTTGATGGACATGAGTTTGTGCAAGCTTGTCTGGAGCAAGATGCTGCGGGTGCGATGTGGCAAAAGAATCACGGTGCTCCTCCGCAGGGAGCTGTCATTTTGGTGGACGATACCCTGACTGCACTACAGGCACTCGCATCAGCTTATCTTCATGAGAACAAGGCATCTGTCGTTGGCATTACAGGCAGTAACGGTAAAACAACAACCAAGGATATTGTAAACGCGCTTCTCTCTACCACGTTCAAGGTGCATAAAACCCAGGGTAATTTTAACAATCATATCGGTCTGCCACTAACGGTATTGAGTATGACTCCAGATACGGAAATCATTATTTTGGAGATGGGCATGAGTGGTCGCGGCGAAATTTATGACCTTTCTGTCATTGCACAGCCGGATGTAGCACTCATCACCAACATTGGTGAATCCCATCTGCTTCAACTTGGCTCAAGACTTGAAATTGCTAGAGCCAAGGCTGAAATTGCCGCTGGTATGAAACCTGGCGGATTACTCATATACAACGGAGACGAGCCTTTAATCGCTCAGGTGCTTGAAGAGTCTGCAACGAAGCAGCCTGAAGGCATGCAGCGGTTTAGATTCGGGTTACAAAAGGATAATGACGATTATCCAACAGGGCTGATGAATGCACAGCACGGGATGGTGTTTACAACCAAGCAGTCTGGCGACAAAGCCTATAACCTTCCCTTGCTCGGTACACACAATGTAATCAACTGTCTGGCTGCCATGGCCGTAGCACGTCATTTTGGGATGAATGAGGAAAATATGGCGACAGGCTTATCACAGCTGAAATTGACAGGTATGCGTATTGAGGTCACTCAGGCGGTGAGCGGAGTTACTCTCCTGAATGATGCATATAATGCAAGCCCGACTTCCATGAAGGCTGCTATAGATGTGTTAGAAGGGTTAAAAGGATACCGGATGAAAGTAGCTGTACTGGGAGATATGTTGGAGCTAGGTTCGGAGGAGCAGCAACTTCATCATGAGATCGGGATGTATATTACTCCTGATAAGTTGGATAAAGTGCTGGTGTACGGTCCATTATCCGTGCATATTGCTGAGGGAGCAAACAAGCATATGGCAGCTGAAGCTGTTCATGCTTTTGATAACAAAGAAGAATTGACCCGTTATCTGCTGGAGAATCTTCATCCGAAAGATGCAGTTTTGTTTAAAGCCTCACGAGGCATGAAACTGGAGGACGTAGTTCAGACACTCCAGACGGCACCATTACAGAATCGAGTAGACTAGAGGGGTGAACCCATGGATTTTCAGGTATTACTGTTAACAATCGGCGTTTCATTTATTTTGGCGGTGATTGCCGCACCGCTGCTCATTCCGCTCTTGCGGCGGATGAAGTTCGGACAGCAGGTCAGGGAAGACGGACCTCAGAGCCATTTGAAAAAAAGCGGAACCCCAACGATGGGCGGAGTTGTTATCTTACTTGCGTTCACGCTGGCATTTCTTAAATTCTCAGCGGTCAAAAACACAGACTTTTATGTATTGCTTGTCGCTACGCTGGGATTTGGTCTCATTGGTTTTTTGGATGACTATATCAAAATTGTTTTCAAGCGTTCGCTTGGACTGACTGCCAGACAAAAAATGCTGGGGCAACTGCTTTTCAGTGCCCTTATGTGTTATTTACTTATTCAAAATGGACATAGCACCGCAATTTCGATTCCGGGAACTTCGGTTTCGTTTGACTGGACCGGATGGTTTTATTATCCGTTTGTTGTGTTTATGATGCTGGCCATTACCAATGCGGTTAATTTTACGGATGGCCTGGATGGCCTTCTCTCCGGGGTCAGTGCGATTGCTTTTGGCGCGTTTGCTATTGTGGCCATGCAGGCAACGTCGATGCCAGCGGCAGTGTGTGCAGCTGCCATGATTGGGGCTGTTCTTGGATTCCTGGTTTACAATGCGCATCCGGCCAAGGTGTTTATGGGCGATACGGGTTCACTTGGAATCGGCGGTGCCATCGGTGCAATTGCCATCGTTACGAAGACAGAACTTCTTTTTCTTGTCATCGGTGGTATTTTTGTAATCGAGGTTCTTTCCGTTGTGATCCAAGTGGTATCCTTCAAAACCCGTGGTAAACGTGTATTTAAAATGAGCCCAATCCACCATCACTTCGAGCTTAGTGGCTGGTCGGAATGGCGGGTTGTCATTACCTTTTGGGCGGTAGGTGCTATTTTGGCCGCTCTTGGACTTTATCTCAACAAGGGGTTGTAAATTATGAATCATCCAGAAACATATCGTGGACAACAAGTCGTCGTGCTTGGACTTGCGAAGAGCGGCGTACAAGTTGCCAAGGTGCTGCATCGTGCAGGGGCTAACGTTATCGTAAATGATAAAAAAGACAGGGAACAGTGTCCCGAAGCTTCCGAATTGGAGGCTTTGGGAATTTCTGTTGTATGCGGGGGCCATCCGGATGATCTTATTCATAGTGATGTGAAGCTGGTCGTCAAAAACCCCGGTATTCCTTATCATGCTGCTCCTGTGCAACAAGCGCTTGAATTAGGTGTTGAGGTGGTGACCGAGGTAGAGGTTGCATATCACCTTTGCAATGCGCCTATGATCGGGATAACCGGTTCTAACGGAAAAACAACGACAACAACCTGGGTAGGAAATATGCTGGAACAAGCAGGTTTGAATCCCATTGTCGCTGGTAATATTGGAACACCTCTCTGTGAGGCTGCAGAGCAAGCCACCACGGATAACTGGATGGTCGTCGAGCTGAGCAGCTTCCAGCTCAAAGGCACGGTAGAATTTCGTCCGCGTATTGCTGCACTCCTTAACGTGGCAGAGACGCATCTAGATTATCATGGCGGTATGGAAGATTACGTGGCTTCCAAAGCAAAGCTGTTTGCCAATCAGCAGCCAGATGACGTTGCTATTCTCAATTGGGATGATGCGGTATGCCGTGAACTCGTTCCTTATATCAAGGCGAGATTGATTCCGTTCTCATTGACGGAAAACCTAGATACAGGCGTATATGTAGATCCACCTTATGTCGATGGGGAAGAGGATGATGTAAAGCGCCAGGTGATCTATGCGGATAGCGAAGGCAATCGAGTGGTAATCATCGATGTGCAGGACATTGGCATACCTGGACGTTTTAATGTGGCTAATGCATTGGCTGCAGTAGCTATTGCAATTGCGGCTGGTGCAGACCCGTCACAGCTGGCTGCTGCGCTCGCTGATTTCAAGGGTGTCGAACATCGACTGGAGTATGTGCTCGAACGTAATGGCTCAGTTTATTACAACAATTCAAAAGCTACCAATTCCAAGGCAACCGTAATGGCACTGAATTCCTTCAAGGAACCTGTTGTGTTGATTGCGGGCGGACTGGATCGCGGTTCGGATATGATGGAACTTTTGCCGGTATTGGAGGAACGTGTCAAAGCGTTAGTGGTTCTTGGTGAAAACCGTGCTAAAATCGCTAAAGTTGCTGAACTTGCGGGACTAAAGCATATTAAGGTCGTCGATAATGAGGAGGACGCTGCCCGTACGTTGACGGTTGCCGTTCAGGAAGCAGCAGAGCTGGCTGAACCGGGGGATGTTGTTCTGTTATCCCCTGCGTGTGCAAGCTGGGACATGTTTGCCTCCTATGAAGAACGGGGACGCATTTTTAAAGAGGCGGCGCATAACTTGTAAGTAGGGGGGTGGAAAAGCCCCTACTTCCATGCAAGGGGTGGCCTCCTGATGAAACAGACGCGACCGGCGCCGGATGTTTGGCTCCTGATTTGTATCTTGGCTCTGCTTGCCATCGGCATCATTATGGTGTACAGTGCAGGCTCAGTACTTGCGTTCCGCAACTATGGCGATTCATTTTATTTTGTGAAAAGACAGATTTTATTCGCAGTGCTTGGGCTAGCAGCCATGTTTGTAACAGCGAATGTGGACTATAGAGTATGGCGAAAGTATGCCAAACCGATCTTAATTATCTGTTTTATCATGCTCATTGCTGTATTAATCCCGGGAATCGGTGTCGTTCGCGGCGGTGCGCGTAGCTGGCTGGGAATTGGTTCGTTCGGTATCCAGCCCTCCGAGTTCATGAAACTAGGGATGATTTTGTTTTTGGCTCACTGGCTCAGCAAAGACCCTGGTAAAATTAAAACTTTTACAACGGGGCTGTTACCTCCGCTTGGGCTGATGGGGCTTGCTTTTGGCATAATTATGTTGCAACCCGATTTAGGAACAGGCACCGTCATGATGGGTGCATCGATGCTGATCATTTTCACGACTGGAGCTCGAATGAAACATCTTGCTCTGCTTGCGCTTGGTGGGGTTGCAGGATTCGCGGCACTTGTTGCAGCGGCACCTTACCGGTTGCAGCGAATTACAGCGTTTCTGGATCCGTGGTCTGATCCGCTAGGTGCGGGTTATCAGATCATTCAATCGCTCTATGCGATCGGTCCAGGTGGACTGGCTGGCCTCGGGCTAGGGATGAGTAGGCAGAAGTACAGTTACGTGCCTGAACCGCAGACGGACTTTATATTTAGTATTTTGGCGGAAGAACTTGGTTTTATTGGTGGAATGATTGTATTATTATTGTTTTTGGTGCTGGTGTGGAGAGGAATGCGTGTAGCGATGACGGTTCCGGAGTCTTTTGGTAGCCTGCTAGCTGTGGGGATTATTGGCATGGTTGCTGTGCAGGTCATTATAAATATCGGTGTAGTCATTGGACTCATGCCGGTCACAGGAATTACATTGCCGCTGATCAGTTATGGAGGTTCGTCACTGACACTCATGCTCACCGCACTGGGCATATTATTGAATTTATCCCGTTATGCGAGGTGACTTATACGATGCGAGTCGTTCTTAGTGGCGGCGGTACGGGAGGACATATCTATCCGGCCGTGGCCATAGCAAGACAATGTGAGGCGGAGAATGCCAACTCGACGTTTTTATACATTGGCGGTACACGAGGACTTGAAAGTAAGCTGGTTCCTCAGGAAGATATCCCTTTTAAATCGATTGACATTACAGGTTTTCGGCGTAAATTATCCTTTGAAAATGTGAAAACAATTATGCGATTCGTTCAAGGAGTTCGGGAATCCAAAAAAATGCTGAAAGAATTCAAGCCGGATGTTGTCATCGGTACAGGCGGTTATGTCTGCGGACCTGTAGTTTATGCAGCGGCAAAGCTAGGTATTCCAAGCGTAATCCATGAACAAAATGCAATCCCGGGACTGACGAACAAGTTCCTCATGCGTTATGTAGATACGGTTGCTGTCAGTTTCGAAGGATCTGAAAAATCATTCTCGGGAGCTAAAAAGGTAATCTACACCGGTAACCCGAGAGCAACAACGGTAGCTCAGGCGAGTCGGGATCGTGGGTTTGCAACACTAGGGGTTCCGATGGACAGCCGTGTTGTGCTCGTCGTTGGCGGTAGCCGCGGGGCTAAAGCGATAAATCAGGCGATGATTGAAATGGCGCCAATGCTTGAACATGTGGATGATGTACATGTCGTTTACGTTACAGGTGAGACCTATTTCGATGAAACCCGTGAAGCGATCCGTAGTTCTTTGGGAACGATGCCTAATCATCTGCATGTATTGCCTTATGTACATAACATGCCCGAAGTGCTCGCTTGTACTTCCTTGATTGTCAACCGTGCAGGAGCTTCGTTCCTTGCGGAGATTACATCGCTGGGTATTCCATCGATTCTTATTCCATCACCAAACGTAACCAACAATCATCAGGAAGCTAATGCACGTACCCTTGAAAAAGGAGGAGCCTCGCTCACGATGCTGGAGAGAGAGCTTACAGGCAAAGGTTTGTACGAAGCCATCGCAGGCATTATGAATGATGAATCAGGACGTAAACAGATGGCAGAGGCTTCTCGAAAATTAGGGAAACCAGATGCGGCAAAAGTGCTTGTAAACGAAATTAAACGTCTTGCAGCCAAACGACATTAGTCGTTTGGACGCTTTCATGGGCGATTGTCACACACCAGACGGGACTGACATAAGATACGGTATAAATCGTGACAATCGTTCCATGATACCGCAGTACAGCATCATATCGGCAAAGATGCAACTAGGGGAAGACCGTGAGTTTGCCAATCGGTAGTGCTGGCAATGATCGGTGGAACCAAGGGATGGATTGCGGAGCCTCATGGATCGGATGTGTCACGGATAATTCATTCGCTGAGATTGACTGGGGACAATGGATGTGGATGTCATTGTTCACTCAGGCCAAGCGACAGCAGAGGACGTTATCACCCTTATGCAGTCTATTCAAAGCACTATATCATCTCAAGGCGGTATCCATCTGGTATCGTATGTCTTCGCAGTGGGTGAGCGTAAACCCCGGAGGTGATACATTGGACAAATTGGTGATTGAAGGTGGGAGACCCCTATCAGGATCCATACGCATCCATGGAGCAAAAAATGCCGCTTTACCGATTATGGCCGCAAGTTTGCTCGCAGACGGAGAAATTACGCTGCACAACGTTCCGCACTTGCTGGACATCGAAGTAATGCTGTATATCCTGGAACGACTTGGATGCACATGTCGGCATGAGCAGGGAACAGTGACGATTAATACGTCGCTCGTCCGGTCACATGATGTGCCAGAGGATCTTATGAAGCAAATGCGATCTTCCATTTTTCTGATGGGGCCGTTGCTTGCGAGATTTGGGAGAGTGTCTGTATACCAGCCGGGTGGCTGTGCGATCGGAGAACGTAAAATCGATCTTCACCTTCGGGGGCTGGAAGCGCTCGGGGCACAGATTGAAGAGCAAGATCAGCAAATTATCTGTCACGGAGCTAATCTGACAGGTGCGGATATTCATCTGGATTTTCCAAGTGTCGGGGCCACTGAAAACATCATGATGGCTGCTGTGCTTGCAGAGGGCACAACAACAATTTTCAATGCGGCGAGGGAACCTGAGATTCAAGATTTGCAACATTTTTTGAATGCGATGGGGGCCCGAATTATAGGTGCCGGCACGGATACAATCACGATAAATGGCGTTGAGAAGTTGCAACCTTGCACCTATGAAATCATACCGGACCGAATTGTCGCTGGAACCGTCATGATTGCCGCTGCTGCGACCCGAGGCAATGTTACGCTTACACACTGCAATCCGGCACATCTTACTTCGCTTATACATGTGTTAAAGCGCACTGGTGTTCAAATCACAGTCTGCAATGATATAATGACTGTGAGTTGTATGACCCGCCCAAAATCGGTGGATCGTATCGCGACTTCTCCATATCCTTCGTTTCCAACGGATCTTCAATCACAGATCATGGTGTTGCTCAGTTTGGCAGACGGATTCAGTGTGATGAAAGAGACAGTGTTCGAAGGAAGATTCAAACATGTGGATGAACTGAATGTCATGGGAGCGGATATATCGGTTGATTTGAATGCAGCCTTTATCCGCGGAGTTCCGAGATTATATGGGGCTACAGTAGAGGCGACAGATCTTCGCGCGGGTGCAGCATTAGTGATTGCGGGTCTGGCGGCTCAAGGTAAAACCATAGTGGAGCAAGTGCACCACATTGACAGGGGATATGACCAGATCGAAAAGTTATTCCAGAGTCTTGGAGCCTCAGTGGAGAGACAGTCGACTGTTTCGAAACAGTTGGATTTTGCCAATTAACGTCCTTGGCGTCCCCTTCTTGGAAGAGGAGGGGGCCTGAGGCTTTGTGGAGCGTTATTATGCCTAAAAGTCAAATTCCGGTTCTCAAGGAGAATCGCCCAAAAGGAAACACAAGCCGTAAAATTGTAATTATCCTATTATTATTATTTATTGTATTGCTGGCTGTATTATTCTTTCGTTCTTCTGTAAGCCGTATATCAGCGATCGAAATTACGGGTAATGTATACACGGCCACTGCGGATTTGCTTGAAAAGAGTGGTTTGAAGGAAGGTGACCAGTTCTTTGGTACAAGCGCTACTGAAATCATTGAACGTCTTAAAACGATTAAAGCTGTCTCGACGGTTACTGTGGACAAGCAATTTCCGGGTACGATTCATATCAAGGTACAGGAGTTTTCTACAGTCGCTTATGAACTGGACACAAGCGGGGCGCTTAAAGCCATATTGTCCAACGGGACTAGCTTGAATGTTCCGCCAACGATCGGTGTTGCTGTAGAAAAGCCGATTCTGACACAATGGAAACCAAATGATCCGCTCAAAGCGAAACTGAGCGAGGCGCTGGCTCAAATTCCGAACGAACTGACAACGGACATATCCGAAATTATTCCCAACCCGACACCCTCTTTTCCGGATCAGATTCGCATGTACACCAAGTCACAGTTTGAAGTGATAACAACGATATCGCTTTTAACGGATAAAGTGGAGTATTTGAATCAGGTGATCGAGACCGAACGACCTGGCAAAATTACGATGCTTGAGGCGGATACGTATGTGCCGTTTATACCGGATAATCCAGAGGATGACGCTGAGCCGGGAGCCGGGCAATGATGCCTGTACTAATTGGCTGTTCGTTGCGTAAAAGTGTAGACAGCATCGGGCTTCAGTACCGGTTGATGTGTGAAACTTGTTCTTTCTGAGATGAAGAAAAAATGGTACACTTGAACTTACGGCATATGAGTTGCCTCCTTCTTTTTTCTTCAAGGTTTTATGTTTCACATCCAGAACTTGGCACCCAAAAAAATTGTAGAAAAAAGAGGGAAAGCCTAAGCTGTGTTGAATATGTTTTAATGAGTGTTTAAACCCGAACGTATTTTACTATTGGAGTCAGGAGGTGCCACAGACTTGAGCAACAATGACATCATTGTTAGTTTGGACATCGGTACATCCAAAATTCGCGCTATTATTGGGGAAATTAATAATGGAACCTTTAATATTATTGGAGTTGGATCTGCCGACTCGGAAGGAATTCGCAAAGGTGTAATCGTAGATATCGATCAGACGGTGCAGTCGATTCGCAATGCAGTCGATCATGCAGAACGTATGGTGGGTATTCAAATATCCGAAGTATATGTTGGAATCTCAGGCAATCATATTGGACTGATGAGCAGTCACGGTGTGGTGGCAGTATCGAACGAAGATCGTGAGATCGGAGAAGAAGACATGGAGCGGGTGTTGAAAGCAGCCGAAGTTATTGCGGTTCCGCCCGAACGGGAAATTATTGATGTAGTCGCCAAGCAATATGTTGTAGACGGGTTGGAGGGCATACAAGATCCACGTGGGATGATTGGTGTTCGTCTGGAAGTTGAAGCAACCATCATTACCGGAGCCAAAACCGCGATACATAATCTATTGCGCTGCGTGGAAAAAGCGGGATTAAAAGTGAGTGACCTCGTTCTCATGTCACTCGGAGCAGGCCAGTTAGCTTTATCCAAAGATGAGAAAACGATGGGCTCTGTGCTTGTGGATATCGGAGCAGGAGCAACAACCATCGCTATCTTTGAAGAGGATAGCCTGGTTGCGACTTCAACACTGCCAATCGGCGGGGAATTTGTAACGAATGATATTGCTTATGGTTTACGTACTTTGACGGATCAGGCGGAGAAAGTTAAGCTGAAATATGGCTGTGCCTGGCTTGATGATGCTGCGGCAGATGTGGTGTTCAAAGTCACTCGCATTGGAAGCAATGTGGACAAGGAGTTTTCCCAAGAAGATTTGGCTGCTATTATTGAACCTAGGGTTCAGGAAATATTCCAGATGATTGGACAAGAAGTCAAACGCCTTGGTTACAACGAGCTACCTGGAGGTTATATACTAACGGGTGGTACAGTCTCTATGCCTGGTGTTCTGCAAGTTGCACAGCATGAGCTTGCTGCTTCGGTACGTGTTGCCGTTCCAGATTACATTGGTGTCCGTGATCCTGGTTACACCAGTGGTGTAGGTATTTTGCACAATGTTATTCGCAGTTTACGCATCAGGCCCTCGAGCAACAATGGCGGTAGCAACAGCAATACCAACAGCAAGAAACCGACAAGCCGTCCGAAGCCGAATGCGGCACAGGAATCGGAGCAAAAACCCGGTCTGTTCGAACGACTGAAGAATATGTTCAGTGAATTTATATAACAGGTTGGATCCATTTCATACATTCTTGAGGCCGTCTGAATGCGCTGGTACTAAAATAAACGCTTTCGTTCGTCGATATATGAAATTGATTCGGTTCAAATCAAAAATTGGACGGGCCATCCATGCACATTGAGGGGGAGATGGAATTATATGTTGGAATTTGATTTTGAGATGGAGAGCTTGGCTCAGATTAAAGTCATCGGAGTAGGCGGCGGCGGAAGCAACGCTGTTAACCGAATGATTGAAAATGGTGTACAAGGTGTTGAATTTATTACGGTGAACACGGATGCTCAGGCACTACACCTGGCAAAATCCGAGCATAAATTGCAAATCGGTGATAAATTAACTCGTGGTCTTGGTGCAGGTGCCAATCCGGATGTGGGTAAAAAAGCAGCTGAAGAGTCCCGTGACCTGATCATGAACACGTTGAAAGGTGCAGACATGGTCTTTGTTACAGCTGGTATGGGTGGTGGTACAGGTACGGGTGCAGCTCCTGTGATCGCTGAAATTGCCAAAGAGTGTGGCGCCCTTACTGTAGGTGTTGTGACACGTCCCTTCACTTTTGAAGGCCGCAAGCGTTCCAGCCATGCAGAACAAGGCATCGAAGCACTTAAGGAAAAAGTGGATACACTGATCGTCATCCCGAATGACCGTTTGCTTGAGATTGTAGATAAAAAGACACCGATGCTGGAAGCATTCCGCCAAGCGGATAACGTATTGCGCCAAGCGGTACAAGGTATCTCCGATTTGATCGCAGTACCCGGTTTGATCAACCTTGACTTTGCAGATGTCAAAACGATCATGCACGAGCGGGGATCCGCGCTTATGGGGATCGGTGAAGCGACGGGTGAGAACCGTGCAGCTGAAGCAGCACGCAAAGCCATTATGAGTCCTTTGCTTGAAACCTCTATTGAAGGCGCACGCGGCGTAATCATGAACATTACAGGCGGTGTTAATCTGTCCCTGTATGAAGTGAACGAAGCAGCGGAGATCGTGACATCGGCTTCCGATCCGGAAGTGAATATGATCTTTGGTGCGATTATTGATGAAGATCTGAAAGAGGAGATCAAGGTTACGGTCATCGCCACTGGATTTGAGGACAAACCTTCTGCTCCACCGGTACGCAAACCTGCTACAGCATCAGAGCCAGCAGAGACGCGTTCACCGAATCTTCGTCCATTCGGAAACCAGCCAAGCAATGATCAGTTGGACATTCCGACATTTTTACGTAATCGTTCCCGTAACAACAACAACGAATAATTTGGTAAATATCTGGGAAACCCGGTGCTGCTTTTGCAGCAGCCGGGTTTTTTTGTTGTTTTTTTATATAGCGTAACATACAGGAATGAACAAATTCTGAACAACTCGGCTGCGTCATTCCGACAAAAATAGTTGGAGACAAGCTCCCACATTTAGACAGACTTTGAACAGGAGGCTCCGTATACTTGGGAATATGCTTATAAATATCGAGATGATGAAGCATTTAGGTTATATCAATCCGTAGCATTTGGGTTGTTTCCGCCCTGAGTCATGTGAGATCGATACAATCTGACTGATGTGAGGTTGGTTGTAACCATTCGTTTCGATAGGTTGGATGCAGGCAGGTGAAGAGCGTGGTTGTGTATGTCGATCTGATCTTTTTGACAAACCTATGTATTGATGGAGCTCTCATTGGATTGACTGCTTGGATGCGCCAAACGAAGCTGGTCTGGTGGAGATGGCTGTTATCGGCCATCGTTGGCGCGTTATATGTCGTGATGATGTTTGTACCGCAGTTTGATTTCCTGTTCACGTTTTTGATCAAGTTTGGTTTTTCTCTTGTGATGTTGAGTATCGCGTTTGGATATAAGGGACTGCAGGCTTTTGTGAGGACGCTGGGTACATTTTATGTCATTAATTTTGTGGCAGCCGGAGGAATCCTGGGCGTGCATTATATGCTTCAGAGTTCAGGAGAACTGTTTAATGGCATCTGGTTCACTGCATCTGGCGGCATGTCGTTTGATCTGAAGGTTGCGTTCTGGTTCACTTTCATTGTATTCTTCGCGGTGCTCATTTTATTCAAAATTGTGCAAGGCGCCAAACGTAAATCAGATCGTATGTCCACTTACCTTGGTCAAGTTGAGGTTCGCATTGATGAGGTTGTTGTGTCTTGTACAGGCCTTCTGGATACAGGAAATCAGCTCACAGACCCTTTGTCACGGATGCCGGTGATGGTTATGGAGGTTTCGTTGTGGCAAACGATGTTACCTGATTCATGGAACTCTAGGCTGAAAAACGAATCACCGGAAAATCTCATCATGGAACTGGATCAGAAACATTTTCGTTGGCAGGATCGTCTGCGCTTAGTTCCTTATCGGGGGATTAATAAAGGAACAGCATTTATGATGGCGGTCAAGCCGGATCGGGTTACAGTAACGATGGATGGAACGGATTATGTGACAACAAAAGTTCTGATTGGGCTAGATGGGGGCGTTTTATCCTCGGACGGGAAATATCAGGCCGTGATTCATCCTGAACTGGTGCAAGAAGCTGCTTCTGCGCAGTCTAAGGCTCAATCCGCAGAACCCACAGAAAAGCCGCTGAATGTGGTATAGGAGGAACCTACATGCTTGTGAAATGGAAATTGGTTGCCCAGCTACAATATTATCGTTTGTTGTTCCTATTTGGGCTGAAAAGTGAAGAGATCTATTACATCGGGGGAAGTGAGGCACTTCCACCTCCATTGACACGGGAAGAAGAGGAATATTTGCTTCAGAAGTTATCGTCAGGAGATTCGGCCATCCGTGCCATGTTAATTGAGCGTAACCTGCGTTTGGTGGTATACATTGCACGTAAGTTCGAGAACACAGGTATTAACATCGAGGATCTGGTATCCATAGGTGCAATTGGATTGATTAAGGCTGTGAATACATTTGATCCGGAAAAGAAAATAAAGCTCGCGACTTATGCTTCGCGCTGTATCGAAAATGAAATTTTGATGTATCTGCGCCGTAACAGTAAAATTCGTACTGAAGTTTCTTTTGATGAACCGCTTAACATTGACTGGGATGGAAATGAGCTTTTATTATCCGATGTACTCGGTACAGAGAACGATACAATCTATCGAAATATTGAAGAACAGGTAGATCGTAAGCTGCTGCATAAGGCACTGGAGAAACTGACGGATCGCGAGCGAATGATTATGGAGCTTCGCTTTGGCTTGACGGATGGCGAAGAAAAAACGCAAAAGGATGTGGCGGATCTGCTAGGAATCTCCCAATCCTATATCTCCAGGCTTGAAAAAAGAATCATTAAGAGGCTGCGAAAAGAGTTCAACAAAATGGTCTGATCCCGTGATAAAAGAAGATTGGGTATTACTGGCAAGGATGCCAACGACGAATAAAAAAGCCTGCCTCGGAGATAATGTACATTAATGTTTCTCCTTGGGAGGTAAATCACGATGACCCGAAACAAAGTCGAGATTTGTGGCGTGGACACCGCAAAGTTGCCTGTTCTCACCAATATCGAAATGCGGGAATTATTTCATTCCCTTCAGCAACACCATGATCGCTCAGCAAGAGAGAAATTAGTGAATGGCAACTTGCGTCTGGTGCTCAGTGTCATTCAGCGTTTTAACAATCGGGGGGAGTTTGTCGATGATCTGTTCCAGGTTGGATGTATCGGCCTGATGAAAGCCATTGATAATTTTGATTTATCCCAGAATGTCAAATTTTCAACCTATGCAGTACCGATGATTATCGGTGAGATTCGCAGGTATCTGCGTGACAATAATCCGATTCGGGTATCCCGTTCACTACGGGATATTGCCTATAAGGCACTCCAGGTTCGTGACAGCCTGACAAATAAAAATTCACGCGAACCGACGATATTTGAAATTTCAGAGGCACTGAATGTGCCGAAGGAAGATGTTGTTTTTGCACTGGATGCCATTCAAGATCCGGTATCGCTGTTTGAACCGATTTATCATGACGGGGGAGACCCGATATATGTGATGGATCAGATCAGTGATGACAAAAACAAGGATGTGTCCTGGATTGAGGAGATTGCATTGCGGGAAGCGATGCACCGTCTCGGTCAACGGGAAAAGATGATTTTGTCGATGCGCTTTTTTGAAGGGAAAACCCAGATGGAAGTGGCAGATGAAATCGGGATATCGCAGGCCCAGGTTTCACGTCTGGAGAAATCAGCCATACAGCAGATGCAGAAACATGTGAAGTCGTAGGATGATATTTAACAAGAAAGGCGATCAGTCGGAGAATCATTCCATTGATCGTCTTTTTTTGCGCAAAAGGAAGGGAAGCCCCTAGTCCAGTGTACTCTTGCCCGAGTTGGCTGTTGTAATAAACAAGCGAAAAACAGTACATTTTTCTCCTTCAGCACATATATTGGTATAGAGGCATGCTGAACGGGCAGATGAGCTTTAACAGGGGGCGGGAGAATGAGAGTGAATACAAATGAGTCAATGTCACGCGGCATGAAAATTTCTGACTTTCAAACAAAGGATGTCATAAATATTACGGATGGTAAACGTCTTGGCCAGATCAGTGACCTGGAACTGGATCTGAAGCAGGGGCGAATTGAAGCCATCGTAGTCCCAGGATATAGCCGTTTTATGGGGTTATTTGGAGGGGGAACAGATCTAATTATCCCTTGGAGGAACATTGTGAAGATTGGCTCCGATGTTATTTTGGTTAAAATGGATGAGGTGAAAGAACAAGCGTATGATGAGCGGGACCGTGAAGCACGGTTATATGATGAGCAGCAACAAGGCCGCGCGGAGCGAACCGAACGATTGGAACGGCTGGATCGGAGTCAACGAAGAACGATTTAAATGAGACAGAATGCATCCACATTTGGTAAACTGAAAGTTGTGAGGTGATGAAGAATGGAAGCTTTTGTTTTGGACAAAGATGTCATTAAGGATATTGAAGAGAAAACGTATCATGGTGATCAAGATCCGCTGTTATTATATATTGAACCTTGGAAAAAGTTGTTTGAGCAGCTAACGGTTGGATTTACAACCAGACATGGCGGCGTTGGTCAGGAACCTTACGCTACACTTAATTGTGCGTATCACGTTGGAGATGATGCGGAGGCAGTGCTTCATAATCGCCGTCTCGTAACGGAGAAGCTCGCTTTCCCGCTGGAAGCATGGACTTGTGGAGAACAGGTGCATGGTAAAGCAGTGGCTGTCATTAGAGCTAAAGACAAAGGCAGAGGGCTGTTAGATCGCCAATCCGCATTGCAGGATACGGATGGTCTGGTGACTAATGTGCCTGGTATACTGCTGACTTCATTTTATGCTGACTGCGTTCCATTGTATTTTTATGATCCGGTGAATCAGGCTATAGGTCTTGCTCATGCGGGATGGAAAGGCACTGTGGCGGGTATTGCCGTCTCTATGGTGGAAACGATGGAGCGGGAGTATGGAAGCCGGAGAGAGGATATTCGAGCGGCTATTGGCCCTTCCATCGGGGATTGCTGTTACGAAGTGGATGAGGCTGTTATGCAGCATGTTCGGGTTTGGTTGGATGAACCTCAGGGTAATGATGAATACAATCCATCTGCTTCCAAGCGCATATATACACCTGCTGCGAATGGAAAAACGATGTTAAACTTGAAAGAATGTAATCGACACATTATGATGAAAGCAGGAATATTGCCGGATCATATCGAATGTACAACATGGTGTACAAGTTGTCATCCCGAACTGTTTTTTTCCTATCGTAAGGAAAATGGGGTAACGGGAAGAATGGCAAGCTGGATTGGGCTGGAAGAGAGGTGATCCTCTGTGTCATTGGAGGAGCGTATACAACAAGTGAATCAGAAGATTGAAGATGCGTGTAAGCGCAGTAACCGGCCTTTTGAGGATGTGAATGTGATTGCGGTCACGAAATATGTTTCACTACAAACGACGGGTGCTGTGCTGGATCATGGTCTTGAGCATATTGGAGAAAATCGCTGGCAGGATGCACAGGCGAAATGGGAAGCCTTTGGACAGAAGGGCACGTGGCACTTTATTGGTCATTTGCAGACGAACAAGGTGAAAGACGTCATTGGCAAGTTTGCGTACATCCATTCACTGGATCGTTTGTCACTGGCGAAAGAGCTGGATAAAAAAGCTGCTTCACTTGGAATTCAGGTGAACACGTTTATGCAGGTGAACATTTCAGGCGAAGAGAGCAAGTACGGTCTGCAGCCTGAACAGGCAAGTTCTTTTCTGAAGGAAATTCAATCGTTCAACAACCTTAAGGTCATTGGTCTTATGACAATGGCGCCTCATGAGGAAGATCCAGAGTTGACGCGTCCTGTATTTCGAGGTTTGCGTGAACTGAGAGAAGATTTGAATGGACAAGCATTGACAGTTGAGCCGATTACCGAGTTGTCCATGGGCATGTCCAACGATTTCGAAGTGGCCATTGAAGAAGGAGCAACCTGGGTGCGGCTTGGATCAATTCTCGTAGGAAAAGAGGAGGGAACACGATGGGCGTAATGAATAAATTTATGAATTTCCTGGGACTTCAGGAAGAGGAAGAGATTGTAGAGCGGGAGCGCCTTGCTGCCCAGGAAGAACACGAGCCTGAACAGCAGGAAAATGAAACCTCTGCACTTGATAAACGTAGAAACCAAAGGGGTAATAATGTGGTTAGCATTCATTCCCAGAAAAATGTAAAAGTTGTCCTTTATGAGCCTCGTTCTTATGACGAAGCACAGGAGATTGCCGACCATCTGCGGTCGCATCGTACCGTTGTTGTGAATTTGCAGCGAATCCGTCAAGATCAGGCTTTACGTGTGATTGATTTTCTGAGCGGCACGGTATATGCCTTAGGCGGCGGTATATCTAAAATTGGCGGCAACATTTTTCTCTGTACGCCAGATACGGTTGAAATTCAGGGAACCATTACGGAGATACTGGCTGACAGCGAGCAAGATTATAACAGAATGAGGTGAGCCTTTTTTGTATCAGATGATTGAAGGTATATTGGGTACGCTATACCAGATTTATTTTTACATGGTTATTGTCTACATATTGATGTCATGGCTTCCCAATGCACGGGAGAGCTTCATCGGTGAATTGTTAGGCAAATTTGTAGAGCCCTACTTAAGTCCTTTCCGCAGGTTTATCCCGCCTCTGTTCGGTGTGCTGGATATTTCCCCGATTGTCGCGCTGCTTGTTCTTCGACTGGCGCTTGTTGGGTTACTCTCTATCGTTCAATATTTGACATTTTAGGTTAGGGTGACATAGATGAGTGCTGATATTTACGAACATTTTAGCCATGATGAGCGGGACTTTGTGGATAAAGCTTCCGATTGGATTGAACGTGCGAGCAAGTTTCATGATCTGAAGCTCACCGATTTTCTTGATCCAAGGCAAGTGTTTATTCTCCAAACCCTGGTCAACCGTACCGATGACGTTCAGATTCGTCTGGACGGCGGTTACGAAGCGGCCGAACGCAAACGTGCATTGATTGCACCCGACTATCGATACCTGGATGAGGAAGATATGGGGATGCAGGTGCTTAGCATTACGTCTGACGATCAGAAAATCTCGGAACTGGAGCATGGGGACTATATGGGTTCCCTGCTTGGTCTCGGGATGAAACGAGGCAAGATTGGAGATATTCAAGTGCTGGAGGATGGTTGCCATACTGTAGTGGCAGCAGAGACCGGCGCTTTTTTATCGCTTCAATTGAATCAGGTGCATCGGTTGCATGTATTCACAGAGTTATTACCATTGAACCAGATGAAATGGTCTGCGACGAAATTGGATACGATAGATATTACCGTTGCATCGTTGCGGCTGGACGGCATCTGTGCAGATGTCTATCGGCTGAGCCGAAGCAAAGTATTGGTTCCAATCAAGGCAGGGCGCTGTAAGGTGAACTGGAAAGTGGTGGAAGACCCATCGAAGCCACTCAAGGCGGGGGATGTGGTATCCGTTCAAGGGTTTGGCCGATTCAAGGTCTTGGAACAAGATGGAATGACCAAAAAGGGACGTTGCCGTGTGAAAATCGGGAAATTTGCTTGAGATTGTTGCAGGATAATCCGAATTCTTGTCGAAATGTTAAACGTAAAGGTAAAAAAATACTCGGTGTTTCCGATATACATTAAAGTGCAAGATATTTGGAACTCTAATTACGTCATGTGACAGAACTTGCATTCCGTTAAAGTTGCTGGATTCAGGTTCGGCAAATTTTTGTACGGCCTTATGGGTGGAACCCATATGCTGCAAACCTTCTCTAAGTGTGAGAAGGAATTTTTACAGGAGGTGGACAGCATGCCATTAACGCCGCTGGACATACATAACAAGGAATTCTCCCGACGCTTGCGTGGGTATGACGAGGATGAAGTCAATGAATTTCTGGATCAAGTCATCAAAGACTATGAAGGCGTCATCCGCGAGAACAAGGAGCTGAGCAATCAGTTGCTGTCCGTTCAGGAGAAGCTGGATCATTTTGCTACCATCGAGGAGACTCTTAGCAAAACGATCATCATTGCACAGGAAGCTGCTGACGATGTGAAGAATAACGCGAAGAAGGAAGCTCAGTTAATCGTGAAGGAAGCAGAAAAAAATGCAGACCGAATCGTTAACGAAGCACTTGGAAAATCTCGTAAGATTGCTTTGGAAGTGGAAGAACTGAAGAAACAGGCATCCATCTATCGCGCGCGTTTCCGCACGCTGGTTGAAGCTCAGCTTGAACTGTTGACACAGGATGGTTGGGAAGCGCTGGAGAGCCGCGAGCAGGAAGTGCGTGACCGTGAGCGGGAGATGAAAGAGATTTATTAGTCTGCCGCCCGGTTGACTTTTGCGGGTAAAGAAGCTATAACTATATTCATATTGAATAGTGATTCCATGACGGGCTCAGTACGTTATGATCTCATCCCTCAGAGAGTTGGTGTCTGGTGCAAACCAACGGATGAGTTATAGCCGAATATCTCCCCGGAGAAGTGACGCTGAAGCGGTGAAAGCATTGCCGTGTGTAAGCTGAACCGTAAACCGTACGTTATAACGGTACCCTGCGTCAGTTTAGCGGGGCTTAAGCGCTGTTGATGACAGAGCATACTCAGGGGAACCTGAATGTGGTTTGTGATGAACAGAATTAGGGTGGTAACGCGAGCAGAACCTCGTCCCTTTCCAGGGACGAGGTTTTTTTGTGTCCGAAAACGGTGAGCGGAATCTATTGAGCTACAATGGTGTATGTTTAATGTTTTACAATCGATTCATCTTAACAACAGAAAGGAAGTCGAACAGCATGCAACGAGTGGATGTCAAAGAGAAAGCACGTGCAAGAGAACTACGTGTGTTAAATAAATGGAAAACGGAGAATACGTTTAAACGCTCCATTGCGAACCGGGAAGGTAAGCCGAACTTCGTATTTTATGAAGGTCCGCCTACAGCGAATGGTAAACCACATATCGGTCACGTTCTCGGACGTGTAATCAAAGACTTTGTGGGTCGTTACAACACGATGAAGGGTTACCGCGTTGTGCGTAAAGCGGGATGGGATACACATGGTTTACCTGTAGAGCTTGGTGTACAGAAGAAGTTGGGCATCTCCCACAAGTGGGAAATCGAAGATTATGGCGTGGAGAAATTTATCAACGAATGTAAAGCAAGTGTTTTTGAATACGAGCAGCAATGGCGTGATTTGACGGAAGGGATCGGATACTGGACGGATATGAATAATCCGTACATCACTCTCGACAACAACTACATCGAAAGTGTGTGGAACATCCTGGCGACGATCCATGAGAAAGGTTTGTTGTACCGCGGTCACCGCGTAAGTCCATACTGCCCTTCCTGCCAAACAACATTGAGTTCGCATGAAGTTGCACAAGGATACAAGGACGTTAAAGATCTGAGTGCAACAGCGAAATTCAAGCTACAAGACAGCGGAGAATTCATACTGGCTTGGACGACGACACCATGGACACTTCCTTCTCACGTTGCTCTTGCTGTGAACCCCGAAATGGGTTACTCGCGTGTACGTCAAAACGATGAAGTGTACATCATGGCAACGAATCTGGTGGAAAAAGTAATGAAAGATAGCAAAGGCGAGTATGAGATCATCGGTGCACTGAAAGGTGCAGACCTGGTCGGTAAAACGTACAGCCCGCCATTTAACTACGTACAGGCTGAGAAAACAAACATCGTGCTTGGTGCAGGATTTGTAACGGATGCAAGCGGTACGGGTATCGTTCATTTGGCTCCTGCACATGGTGAGGATGACTACCGTGTATGTCGCGAGAATGGCATCAGTTTTGTAAACATGGTTGATCTGGAAGGTAAGTTTGTAGCAGAAGTGACTGATTTTGCAGGTCGCTTTGTAAAAGATTGCGACATCGACATTGTAAGATACTTGTCCGAGAACGGCCGTCTGTTCAGCAAAGAGAAATACGAGCATAGCTACCCGTTCTGCTGGCGTTGCGATACTCCACTTCTGTACTACGCAATGGACAGCTGGTTTATCCAAACAACAGCCATCAAGGATCAGTTGATTGCCAACAACAGTGAAGTGGAGTGGTATCCGGGTCATGTGCGTGAAGGCCGATTTGGGAAGTTCCTCGAAGATCTCGTGGACTGGAACATCAGCCGTGACCGATACTGGGGAACGCCGCTGAACATCTGGGTGTGTGAAGAGACAGGTGAACAGTTTGCTCCTCACAGCATTGCCGAATTACGTGCGCGTGCCGTAGGCGACGTGCCGGAAAATCTCGAATTGCATAAACCTTATGTGGATGAAGTGAAGGTGCTCAGCTCTTGCGGCAAATACGAAATGAAACGTACACCTGAAGTGATCGATGTATGGTTCGACAGCGGCTCCATGCCGTTTGCGCAGCAGCATTATCCTTTTGAAAATAAAGAAGTATTTGAACAGCAATATCCGGCGGATATGATCTGTGAAGGGATTGACCAGACGCGCGGCTGGTTCTACAGCCTGCTCGCAGTGTCCACGCTTTTGACAGGCAAAGCGCCTTATAAAGCCGTTATGGCAACAGGACACGTACTGGATGAAAATGGCCAAAAGATGTCTAAATCTAAAGGTAATGTTATCGATCCTTGGGAAGTTATCGAGGAGTACGGTACGGACGCATTCCGCTGGGCGTTGTTGTCTGACAGTGCACCGTGGAACAGCAAACGTTTCTCCAAAGGCATCGTAGGGGAAGCAAAATCCAAAATGGTGGATACGCTGGTGAATACTCATGCATTCTTGACGCTATACGCGACCATCGATGGATTTGATCCACAGGAACACCCATTCCAAGTGTCTGCTCACAAATTGGATCGCTGGATTTTGTCCAGATTGAACAGTCTGATCCTTGTGGTAGAAAAAGCATTGTCCGTGAACGACTACCTGAACTCTTCCAAAGCGATCGAAGCCTTTGTAGATGAGCTCAGCAACTGGTATATCCGCCGTTCCCGTGATCGCTTCTGGGGAAGTGGTTTGACAGAGGATAAGCTGGATGCGTATCGTACCCTTACCGAGGTGCTCGTGACTACAGCGAAACTGGTTGCGCCATTCACTCCAATGCTGGCTGAGGATATCTACCTCAACCTGACAACTGGCGAAAGTGTGCATATGGATGACTATCCTGTAGCGAATGAAACATTAATCGATGCGGATCTGGAACAAGATATGGAAACAGCTCGACGTGTGGTTGAGCTTGCGCGTAACGTTCGTAACGAGACAGGTATCAAAACGCGTCAGCCATTGTCCGAGTTGATCGTATCCCTTGACAAAGGTTTCGATCTGGCAGGTTATGAAGAGATCATCAAGGAAGAGATCAACGTCAAAGGAATCCGTACAGAGCACAACGATGCCGAATTTGTTGATTTCACTCTCAAGCTGAATCTTAAAGTGGCGGGTAAAAAATACGGTAAAAACGTAGGTTTCCTGCAAAACTTGTTCAAAGGCATGACGGCGGATGAGACCCGTAAAGTGGTAGCGGATGGTGCATTCAACGTCGTTTCTCCGGAAGGGGAGGAGCTACAGGTGACGGATGAGGAGTTGCTCGTTGAGAAACAGGCTAAATCAGGCTTTGCTTCCGCATCCGGTTATGGTTTGACGGTAGCTCTCAACACCGAAATCACAACCGCGCTGGAGCAAGAAGGTTGGGTACGTGAAGTAGTTCGGGCGGTACAAGATACCCGCAAACGTCTGGATCTGCCAATCGAGAAAAGAGTGCGCCTGACGCTGGATGTGGATGCGGATATTCAAGCAGCTATTGAAGCATTCGACGATGTTCTGCGTGAAAATGTACTGGTGACGGACGTGACATTCGGTCAAGTGGATGGTATGGAGCGTGTAGAAGCCGGAGGCAAAGGCATCGGAATCTATATTGAAGCGTAATGAACAAGGATAAATAAGGTTAAAATAAATGAGCCGCAGTTAAGGAAGGAAGTTGTTCCTGAAGCTGGGCTCATTTGTTTTTTTGTTTGTTTTTCCACCGATAAGGCAATGATTAAATTGTGCAGTTTTTTAGAAAAGATACACGTTCGTTTGATCTATATTCATGAAGGATTGGAGCGAAACATGAGCGAACAGGATAAGTCGGCTGAGTCCAGTGCAACAGCAGCAGCGGAAATAGCAAAGGTGGACACGGCGAATGATAAAATTGAAGAATTACATACGTTAACCAACCGTCTTGCGAGTGAGCTGGAGCGTTCACGTATTGCACAGTATACGGAATTGTTAAATCGGCCGTGGAAGCTAATCGGGCTGAATCTTTTGTCTGGTGCAGCCAGAGGTGTAGGAATTGCCATCGGATTTACTTTTTTCGCGGCCACCATTATCTATGTGTTACAGGTTCTTGGTGCATTAAATCTACCCATCGTCGGAGATTATATTGCTGATATTGTACGAATCGTACAAAGGCAGCTTGATATGAATACGTATTGAAAAAAGGCTTTAGATTGCACAGCTCTAAACAAACACTTAATACGTGTCATCGTCATCTGAGTTTGGTTCAAGTAATCCTAAGCCCTCGCCATTCTTCAGGTACTGTCGGTATTGGCGATTACGTACAATGGAAACATCGTGGCCATAAATATCCGTTGCGACAAAGCTTTCGTAAGCCTCAACAAAGCCGTCCAGCTCTTCCGTAGCTTCAATAGCCATCACATCATAGCTGTCGATATTACCGTTTTCCGCCATTGCCGGGGAATTCGAGTTGCCCCAACTCTCCACGATCTGCCAAGCGTCTTCGCCGTCAAAACCATTCTGATCATCCCGCTCGTCCAGACTGGTACGTCCAAATGATGGGGCGAGGAACTCTTCTTCCACAGGCCGATTCTCGGAAACGATGGTTTCCGGTTGATGCTTTTTACAGTACTTTGTGTATGGAACGGCCTCCATACGCTCATAAGGGATCGGTTGCTGGCAGACAGCGCATGTACCGTAATGACCTTCTTCAATTGAGTGCAGGGCGGAATCAATACGTTCGAGTTGAAATTCATCATGCTCCAGCAAGGAGATGTCTTTTTCTCGTTCATATACCTCTGTGGCAAGATCACCAGGATGATTATCAATCGGTGACAGTTCACCTGTTTGTAGTTTTAATGAGTCTCCAAGGCCGTAGTGTTCGTTCTCTGACAACCGGTGTTCGATATCCCGTTTATCTGACAAGAGCTGGGAACGCAATGATTGCATTTGCTCGGTTGTAAAATGTGACATGGCTTTCCCCTTTCTATTCCATTTGGAATCCGGTTTTTTCTCCGTTCTAGGATGTGCCTTTTGGAGCAGGATTACAGAAGGCAAATGTTATCGGTTTTTCCAATCCGCCTAAGCCAATATTGCTTCGCAAGGTTGCCACGTCATGGACGATCTCTGAATAGCTGTGCTACAATAAATAAGTCTGGCGAATGCTTGGTATCGCTGGAAAAGACAAGAACGGAGTGACAACAAACGTGGTGTATTATATCCTTGCTTTTATCGTATTTCTAGTGGATCAGGGAACAAAGTATCTGATTGCTACCCGGATGGAGCTTAGAGAAGAAATTCCGGTCATTGGTAATTTTTTTGTCATCACTTCCCATCGAAATTCAGGTGCAGCGTTTGGTATCCTGCAGGATCAACGCTGGTTCTTTATTGTGGTGACCATTATTGTGGTTGTCGCCTTGATTTGGTATTTGCAAAAAGTAAAAGATACCCCGCACAAATTGCTACCAGTAGCGCTTAGCCTAGTGCTTGGAGGAGCGATTGGTAACTTCCTTGACCGTGCGTTGACGGGGGAAGTTGTAGACTTTGTGCAGCTTAATTTTGGGAGTTACACGTTTCCGATTTTCAACATTGCTGACTCGGCCATCTGTATCGGGGTAGCTTTGATTATTGTGGAGACATTATTGGAAGGACGTCGTGAAAAAGCGGCCGCGAAGATTGAAGGGAATGAGCATCATGAGTAATTTGAATGAGGAACAACGCAATAACGATGAGCAATTTAATGGCGAGGAACGTATGGAATGGATCGTTGCCGCTGAACATAAGAAGGAACGTGTGGATAAATATATTACAGATGCTGTAGATAACGTGTCTCGCTCGCAAGTGCAACTATGGATTGCAGATGGTGCAGTTACAGTCAATGGTGCTCTGGTGAAGTCCAACGCGAAGCTGTCAGAAGGAGATCAGATCGTATTACAGATTCCCGAGCCTGCTGCGGTGGAGATTATTGCGGAAGATATCCCGCTTGAAGTGGTTTATGAAGACAGTGATCTGATTGTCATTAACAAACAACGTGGACTGGTCGTACATCCTGCACCGGGGCATACATCAGGAACACTTGTGAACGCTCTAATGTACCATTGCAAGGATCTTTCCGGTATTAACGGAGAACTGCGTCCAGGGATCGTACATCGGATTGACAAGGATACGTCAGGCTTGATTATGGCGGCCAAAAACGACCGGGCGCATGCTTCACTAGCTGCCCAGTTGAAGGAGCACAGTGTGAACAGGCGTTATATTGCACTCGTTCATGGGCATCTCAGTCATGATCAAGGTACCATAGATGCACCGATCGGAAGGGACACGAATGATCGTAAAATGTACACAGTCACCGAACGTAACAGCAAACATGCAGTGACTCATTTTACAGTGACGGAGCGCATCAACGATTATACCTTGCTCGAGTTAAAGCTCGAAACAGGGCGTACCCATCAGATCCGGGTGCATATGAAATTTATCGGTCATCCTCTTGTTGGTGATCCGACGTACGGGCGGAACAAAGGCATCAAAATGAATGGACAGGCTCTGCATGCGGCAACACTTGGTTTTGTGCATCCTTCCACAGGAGAATACATGGAATTCAGTGCACCGATTCCGCAGGATATGGAAGATGTACTCGCTTCGCTGAGAAGCCGCTGACCTTTGAAGAAAGTACAAATGTTCGGATATTTTGTCCATGGTGTTGAATGCTCAAATGCTTCATATTAAAACATGAGAAATTTGCGTCAAAATGAGGAGATGAACACATTATGAGTATCGATAAATATCAGGAAACGTATATCCAAACTAATTTTGCCGACCGTATCGGCGGCTCCAACTATGGTAAAGACACGAACATCTATAAATTCGAAAAAATCAAACGCGCGAAAGCTTCGGCCAAAAAAGACTTTCCCGATGTCGAACTGATTGACCTTGGGGTTGGTGAACCCGACGAGATGGCTGACGCAGGCATCGTTGCTGCACTTGCTGCAGAAGCGGCTAAACCAGAGAACCGTGGGTACGCCGATAATGGTATTCCTGAATTCAAAACAGCCGCAGCTGCTTACCTGAAAAACGTATTTAACGTGGATGGTATTGATGCGGATACAGAAATCGTACATTCCATCGGTTCCAAACCGGCTTTGGCAATGTTACCTTCTTGCTTCATTAATCCAGGTGATGTAACGATTATGACTGTGCCTGGTTATCCTGTAATGGGCACACACACGAAATATTTGGGTGGAGAAGTATTCAATATTCAATTGACCAAAGAGAACAACTTCTTGCCTGATCTGACAGCTATTCCTGAAGATATCGCTAAACGTGCAAAATTGCTTTATCTGAACTATCCAAATAACCCGACTGGTGCAAGTGCAACAGTGGAATTCTTTACAGAGGTCGTTGAATGGGCGAAAAAATACAATGTCGTTGTTGTTCACGATGCTCCATATGCAGCATTGACGTATGATGGCAAAAAGCCTTTCAGTTTCCTTTCTGTACCAGGAGCCAAAGATGTAGGTGTAGAACTGCACTCTCTCTCCAAATCTTACAACATGACAGGTTGGAGAATTGGCTTTGTAGCCGGTAATCCTCTCGTTGTCAAAGCATTCAGTGATGTGAAGGACAACAACGATTCCGGTCAATTCATCGCGATTCAGAAGGCAGCGGCTTACGGATTGAATCATCCTGAAATTACGGAGAAAATTGCAGAAAAGTATTCCCGCCGTCACGATATGCTGGTTGCAGCACTCAACGAGCTGGGCTTCCAAGCAGAGAAACCAAAAGGTTCTTTCTTCCTTTATGTTGAAGCACCAAAAGGTGTGGTCGGTGGACGTCGTTTCGAGTCAGGAGAAGACTTCTCCCAATTCTTAATTCGTGAGAAGCTGATTTCATCCGTACCTTGGGATGATGCAGGTAACTTTGTTCGTTTCTCTGTTACATTCATTGCGAGTGGCGAAGAAGAAGAGAAACGTGTTATTGCTGAAATCAAACGTCGTCTGAGTGATGTAGAGTTTGAATTTTAATTCAAACATGCGTTAATATGAACCATAATGGGTAAAAAGAGACCGGTACCGGTCTCTTTTTTATGTCAAAATATATCGTTTATCCTCTTTACAAAAATAACCAAGCAACTTATGATTAAGTCTTTACGTTATTTGTATAGACTAATCCGTTAGAATTGTTGTTGAAGGGAGTTATTGCTATTGTTTTCATCACGGCAAGACGCGTCTTCTGCTGTAGGTAATGCTGGAACCGTTTCTGGTTTGTTTAAATTGCTAAGGCCTAAACAGTGGACTAAAAATTTGTTGTTATTTGCAGCATTGTTATTTTCATTTGAGGAAATCCGAACGGAGACCATTGTTTCAACAGTGATTGGCTTTCTGTTATTTAGCCTTGTTGCAGGATGTGTGTATATACTGAACGACTATGTAGATCGGGAACGGGATAGGCAACATCCGACTAAGCAATTCCGTCCAATCGCTTCAGGGCAGGTTAATCCTACACATGCAATAGTATTCGGAATGGCTCTCCTTGTGTTTTCCTTGGGAGCTGCTTTTGTGATGAATCCGTTGTTCGGTGTATTGTGCATTGTGTATTTCCTACTGAACGTATCTTATTCTTTTGTACTGAAACATCTCGTTATTCTGGATATGATGACCATTGCGGCAGGCTTTGTGCTTCGTGCAATTGCTGGTGGTGTATTGATTCATGTGCCGTTCACCCCTTGGTTTCTGATTTGCACGATGTTGTTATCGCTGTTCCTTGCGATTGGTAAACGGAGAAATGAACTTACATTGCTCGAAGGCAACACAGGATCACATCGTAAAGTGCTGGATAATTACTCGATAACGTTACTGGATCAGTTCAACACGATCGTCACGACAGCAACCATCATCAGTTATTCACTGTTCACCTTTACGTCAGATCGCACTATTCATCTGATGTGGACCATTCCACTGGTGATTTATGGCATGTTCCGGTATTTGTATCTGATCCATATGAAAAATCAGGGCGGATCACCGGACCGGGTTTTATTTGAGGACAAGCCTATCCTGATTACGGTTATTTTGTATGTAGTGAGTGTGATTACGATTTTTGCCATTTTCGAATGATCATAGAGAGATTTAGTATAGAGGGGGATCAGGGTGAAACGAACGAAGGTTGCGATCTTTGATATCGATAAAACGATTATACGCAGTGACTCCATGTTTCAATTTGTATTTTATAGTGTGCGACGTTATCCTTGGCAAGTATGGCGTCTGCCTGTCATTGCATTCCATACCTTCCTATTCAAAGCGGGTATTATGACGGTTGAACGAGTTAAACGTTCCTATTTTCAAGAAATCAAACGTATGTCTGAAAAAGACCTGGAGCATTTTTTCGATACCCACCTCCGAACTTCCATATTTACGGAGGCGAGTGTAGAGATGCAACATCGGAAGGAAGCTGGATATCACGTGTTGCTCGTAACGGCTTCTCCGTATGCGTATATGAAGTATTTCAAAAATTTCCCTTGGGTCGATCATGTGATCGGAACCGAACTTGTTCGACATGAGAATGGTTATACCTGCATCATTGAAGGTGCCAATTGTAAGGGAGAAGAAAAGGTACGCCGGATTCAAGCTTATTTGGCCGAGAAAAACATGGAAATTGATTATGAGCAATCCTGCTCCTACTCCGATTCTTTATCTGATCTTCCCGTCATGCAGCTTGTGCGTCAGCGGTATTTTGTAAATAAACGTGTTCCTGAGATGGAGGCGTTAACGTGGGGGAAATAGGTTCACGTCACACCGGCAAATGGTTGATGCTGGCTTCTGCTTTCCTGACGGCGACAGGGCAATTGTTCTGGAAGTGGGGATTGACGGAGTGGATCTACATGGGTGTGGGTTTTCTATGTTACGGCATGGGAGCCATTTTGATGATTAAGGCATTCGCACGCGAAAAGCTCTCGGTAGCTTATCCGCTGATGTGTGCCAGTTATGTTTTTGCTCTAATCTACGGATATTTTTTGCTTGGTGAAGAAATTACGGTACAAAAGCTTGCGGCTGTTGTGCTCCTGGGAATCGGGGTGACATTAACCAGTGTGGATCGATAGTTGGATGATTGCTGTGTTAATCATGATGACCCTATGCGGAGCGATGGGCGGGGCTGGGTTGAAATTTTACGCAACGAGTCGTAAACGACTGCATGTGCTGATCGGACTTGGTTTTTATGGAACGGGTGCACTACTTAACATTGTGTTACTGAAGTTTCTGCCTCTAACTGTAGTGCTGCCTGCGAACGCTTTAACTTACGTTTGGACCCTTATTATTGCAAGATGGGCTTTTAAGGAGACGGTAGGACCAATGAGATGGATCGGCGTTATCTGTATAATGGGCGGACTATGCTTGCTGGTACTCTAGACCGGATTTTATATTTCTAATCTTTATCATTAACTATTGGATGTGAACGCATGAAATTTTTAGATTACATATTTTATGACCGTAGAGTGACTTGGACTGCTTTTGTTTTGTTCGCCGGTTTTGCTCTTTTTTATGGTTTGATGAATGGTTCTTATATTATGTATATCAGTCAAAACGCAGAGATGCTGGGAAAATATACACCGTTTAATACAGCGGTATTTCCACTTAACCTGTTTAATTTTGATCCTTCGATGTATTACGGAGATAACAGTTCTTCGGTTATTCACCCCTTAATATCTTATTTGGCGGTTACGCTCGGAGCTATTTCCAAGCTGCTGGGGGGCAATTGGTTTTTTCTGATATTACAATCCCTTGTGAATGCAGGTTCAGTTGTACTGGTCTTTGTTTTTCTAAGCCAAAATGAAACGAAATCCTCACATACACCGTTGTTGTTCGGGATGCTGTTTGGGTTCAGTTCGTACCTTATGTTTACAGCTTTTATCCCGGACTCGTATCCGTATGTGCAGTTTGTTATTCTTCTGTCTGTTCTATACTTGCAGTATTCGCGTGCACAGAAGCACGTCCGTTATGTCCCGAATGCGTTATTTGCGACGATTAACTTCGGATTGACCTCAACCAATATCGTGCCATTTGCCGGGGCTCTCTTCTTTAATATGCAAGTATGGCGTAGCAAGGCAGGTTGGAAAAAATATATCGGCATCATGTCACTCGCCGTGCTAATGATTGTAGTGTTAACAGCCATTCAGTATGTTGCATTTGGCGGCCGAAGCTGGATAAGCAACTGGCTGTTAGGCATTCAAAATGGGGGCACGAGTTACGCGACACCTTTCCAGTGGGCGGCACATTATAAAGCGTTAGTATTGCTGACGATCAATCCGATGTTATCCCCCCAAGTGCATCTGCTTGATCCGGGTATGGTCGCATTTGTCACAGACCTTACCCGTTCTAATCCGCTTTATGTTCAGATGACAGGTATACTTCTTTTGCTCCTCGCGCTGGCAGGTTTCATTTGTGGTATACGGGAGCGCAGTGTGTGGACGTTAATTCCGTACATTATATTCGCTTTCCTGCTTCACCTTGTTGTGGGATTCGGGCTGGCTGTGTACCAGTATGATATGTACCTGTACGCCGGACATTATTTGTTTGCTTTTTATCTGCTTGGTGGTATGTTTATCAGCAGTCTGCGCTCCGGGTTGGGTAAAAAAGTACTGATTGGACTGCTCGTAGCGTCCCTGCTTGTCACGGCGGGGAACAACATCTATCGTCATTTTGAAACCCTGTCGACGATTAAACAATCCTATGAACAGCTGGAACAGCAACGCTCTACACAGCGATGAGCGGATCTGTAAAAAGAATTGAATGAAAAGCGTGGCACAGCACATGATGATATCCTGTGTAGTAATACAAAAAGAAAAAGGCTTCTTGAACTTACGTTCAAGAGGCCTCTTTTGCGAAACTCAGGTACTGCTAAATACACAAATCAAGCAATGATTTTCGTTTTTTTCGCATTTTCAGCAGAACGTTTCGTTAAGCTGCTTAATGGTCGTTTTAACAAGAGAGCAAGAATAAGACTAAGCGCTATGAACAGACATAACCATAGGATGTCCTTTATGGCTGTTGACCATAGTATACCACCGACAGCTTCACGTAGCAGACTGATCGCATAAGTGAACGGCATGAACGGATTTAACGCTTGAAAAAAGGGCGAAGTCATGCTGATTGGGAAAGTACCACCCGAACTGGAGAACTGAAACACCATGAAGATAATAGCGATGCCTTTGCCAATATTACCGAATACAGATAAAAGCGTATATGTGATCGTGACAAACACTGCACTCACTAGCATGGCAAATACAATGAAAAACCATTGATCTGCGACATACGTCCCCAGAATCCAGATGTCTCCCGCTGTAACGCATATCGCCTGCAATAAACCAACGGTTAAGAAAGTAGCTAGGCGACCGAGATACAGTTCATATCCGCGGTATGTGCCCTCCGGGTTTTCTGCTTCCGCACGCAGCAGGGATATTAACAATGTTGAACCTACCCATAGTGATAATACGGCATAGAATGGTGACATGGCTGAACCGTAATTCGGAATGGGGTACAGGTTTTGTTCCTTAATCTGTACTGGACTCGCGAGGAATGCACTTTCCTCTTCAATATCCCCCCGCAACAATTTGGCGAGCTCGGCAAATTGATTATTGCCCTCGACTTCTCTTAATTTCTCGGCAGCCTTGCGGATTGCACTTTCCAGCTCTGGCAAGTCCTTACGAACAAGAGTAGCTACGCGATGTACTCCTCGTTGCACATCGAGCAGTTGATGCTGCACAAAGCTGGACGCTTTGCTAATTTGCTTCTCCGTCTGAGGCAGATCATTACGAACAAAATCGGCAGCCGCATTTAATTTATCCTCCAGCTTGGGCAGATCACGTTGAATAAGGGAAGACACCACATTCCAAGCACGGATAAAGGATTCACTCTTAGTGCCAACGGTTTGTGAAATCTCATGCACCTTAGCCTGAATGTCGGGTAGATCACCCTGAATTTTTTCCAGCTCCGTTTGACCAAATTGAATGCCTTCCTTCGCTGTAGCGAGAATTGCTGCAATGTCGGGAAGACGCTCCTTTGCTGCTTGCAACGTATTAGCTGACGTAGAGAGAACAGACTTTAGCTGATCGGTTGCATCCGTAAGCGCAGGAACAATCTGGCTATCAAAGGTGCTTAGGAAGCGATTGATCCCGGTGTTAATGTTTCTATTCATTTCATTTAATCGGGCAACAACATCTGCGGGAGGGATTGTATTCTCACGCAAGGCTGTACTGATGATCCCGGCCAGTTTTATTTGTTGCTGAAGTTGTTCGGATATCGTTTGTAATTGCTGTATCCTTGTTGCCAGTGGATGAGAGGGCAATAGAGCATCGATTTTGCCTAACAGATCAGACATACTATCCATGATTTTTACTGCAGTGCCTAGACGAGAAGTAAGACGGTCGATGTCATCAGCGCTTGGCAACTTACTCCAATCGGTTCCTTTTAATTGTTCGAACATATCGCCAGCTACGTTTGTTATTTGCTGCACGAACATCAGATTTTGCCGAATCGTTGGCGTAATCGATTGGAAAGCTTCCTGACTGGAACTTGCAAATTGATTTAATCCATTAGCAAACTGCACTGCGTTATCAGAAATTTCGGACACCTTATCCAAATCCTGCTCAGCATCAGAAACGATAGCAAGAGCTTGATTGGTCTTATCCAGGGCGGTTTGAATCACTCCAGAAACTTGTCCGAAGTTGGCATCAACCTCTTGAATGCGGGCGACGGCTTGCTCTATTTCCGGTATTCGATCTTGTAAGGCTACCACCTCTGAAGCAGCCGCTTTAATCTGAGGCCAATATTGCTGTACTTTTAGTACATATTCAGCAGCTTCATTAATTTCAGGCAGTCTTTTCTCTAATTCAACAATTTTTTGAGCCTGTTTTACAATCTCCGGCATGGCTTGGTCAACTTCGAGCACTTTCTGACCAGCTGTCTGGATTTCAGGCAGATTTTTCTCCAGCAAAAAGATGCCACTTTCCATTTTGCGTAGCGTTGGCAACTGTGCATTAATCTCTACGCCAGCTTCCTTCAGCTTGGTAAGCACTGCTTCACTGACGGCTTCGGTAAAATTCTCATTAATCTGCGTTGTAATGGCGGATACGCCCGAACCGGTTATTTTGGGAGCGATGGCATTAACCTTTTCATTGACTGTGTATATGACTTCCGGTCGATCCAGTTTTCCATCCACAATGCCCGTGATCCGTGATGAAAAATCAGCAGGAATGAGCAGGCTGGCATAATACTCACCGGTCTGAACACCTCGGTTAGCTTCGGCTTTATTCACAAATGTCCATCCCAGCTTGTGGTTGTGACTTAAACTATTCATTAACTCATCGCCAATATTAATGGCAGTACCCGTAACCGTGGCACCCTTGTCTTCACTAGTTACGGCGATTTTGATGCCTTGTGTATTACTGTACGGGTCCCAAACGGATTTGACATTTACCCAGTCGTATACACCTGGCAGTAATATGATTGCGACGATCAGAAATACACCTGTGGGTACTTTGAAAATATGTAGCCAGTCTGTCTTGTAAATTTGCCATATGTGACGCATGGTGTCCTCCTTCAAAATAATGAAGGGAGCTATAACAGTGAAGGGATAAGGTCACCTTCCTTACGTTGTTACTCCCTAAGCTATATGTATATCGGAAAAAAGGCAGATTTAATAAATGAACGTGTGTATAAACTTCCCCAATTGAAAGGAGACTGATTCATCGGCTTCATAGATTCAGGAGAAGTGTTTGAAAATAGGGGACAGGTGGTGTTATTTGGATTAGAAACAGGTTGTAATTGTCTATGGATAAATATGCAGGTTTGTTGTATAATTATAAATGACGAATGACATGTGATGTGACATGGATGTTTTGTCGCCTAAATGCTGATTCTAATAAGACGAAGCAGAGGATTTGCACCTGCGATGGTGAGGTGTTGACAGAGGGTTGTCTTTCTGTCATAATTCATGAAGACAAACGGGCATATGGAGATAGAACTCTGTGAGGTTCCTCATATGCACGACATGAATAGCACCTTTAAATCAGTCCCGTGAGACTGGCAAGGTAACGTGAACGATTCATCGTTTATTTGCTGCGGCAGATATAATGATGCATCCCGAGAGTAAACTTTCTTCAGCGACGTCTGAAGTTCGGAGACTCCTTGCCAATAAACACGGCAAGGAGTCTTTTTTGTTCTCCTCGTCACGGGGCCATGGTTTCGAAGGAAAATCCTGAGGAGGCTGAACGCATGAGCACAGAGACACATGTCATTATGGATGAAACGGCGATCCGCCGCGCATTGACAAGGATTGCCCATGAAATATTGGAGAAGAACAAAGGCATCGATAATTGCGTGCTGGTTGGAATCCGCACCCGCGGAGTGTATCTGGCCGAACGAATCGCCGCCAAGATCGAAGAGATTGAAGGCGCCAAAGTTCCCTGGGGAGAACTTGATGTAACCCTCTATCGTGATGACCGACTGGATGATAACCAGACGAATCGCAAGGAACTGTTGATTATGACACCTGAATCACTTTCCATTCATAACAAAAAAGTGATTTTGTTCGATGATGTGCTGTACACCGGACGCACAATACGAGCTGCGATGGATGCGCTCATGGACTGTGGAAGGCCACAGAACATACAGCTGGCAGTACTTGCAGACCGTGGGCACCGGGAACTACCGATCAGACCTGATTTTATTGGCAAAAACGTGCCGACATCCAAATCAGAAGAGATCGAGGTTGCACTCATGGAGACAGACGGACAGGATGAGGTCAAAATCATACAGAACCGAGGGGAGCAGGCATGATGATTACACAGACAGCATTGAAAGACCGGAGCTTGCTTGGATTAAAAGACATTAGCCGTGACGAGATCGAGTCCATTCTGAACCGTGCAGCCTACTGGGAAGCACAGAAGGAAAAACTCGTGCCGATCCTGGAGTCCCGCTTTGTAGCGAACATGTTCTTTGAGAACAGTACCCGCACCCGATTTTCATTTGAAATGGCAGAGAAGCGACTGGGAGCTCAGGTATTGAATTTCACAGCAGCTGCATCAAGTGTAGAAAAGGGAGAGTCGATCTATGACACGGTTCGAACACTCGAATCCATGGGGATTGATGCAGGGGTGATTCGCTTGAAACCGGCTGGTGTCTTGCAACAACTGGCTCAGAAGGTCAGTGTGCCGCTAGTGAATGCGGGAGATGGCAATAATGAGCATCCGACGCAGGCGCTCCTTGATCTCTACACGATGCGGAAGGCATTTGGTGAACTGAAAGGTTTACGTGTCTCAATCATCGGAGATATCATGCATAGCCGGGTAGCACGCTCTAACTTGTGGGCACTGCAGAAGTTTGGTGCAGATGTACGTTTCTGCGCACCGCAAACGATGCAAGCGCCGGAGCTTGCAGAGCACGCACCTTATGTAGGTCTTGAAGAAGCGCTGGATGCTGATGTAGTCATGATGCTCAGGGTTCAACTGGAACGTCATCAACATGGCCTGATCACTTCAGCTGAGGATTATCGCGAACACTACGGATTGACGGAAGAACGGGCGTCACGCCTGAAGCCAAGTACGATTATTATGCACCCTGCTCCTGTGAACCGTAACGTTGAAGTCGATGATGCGGTAGTAGAGAGTGAAGCTTCACGAATTTTCCCACAGATGGCAAACGGAGTTCCGATCCGCATGGCGGTTATGGAACGTGCGATGAAGCTGTAACAGGGCCTAGCATAGAGTCATAGGCTGGCGAGACGATGTTCTTGCACACCAATGAAGAGAGAGTAGACGATAAAACATTCATCTAGCGGATCTAACCTGCTGGACAGAACCGAAGCGGAGGGCAATTATGGTACAGGTGATAAAAAACGCAAACGTCTTGAATCAACAAGGGGAACTTGAACGGAAAACCATTCTTATAGAAGAAGGTAAAATTAAAACGATCGCTGGCCCGGAAGATGAAATCGTACGGAACGCCGAGAAGTCAGCAGAGCAGGTAACCGATGCATCAGGCAAGCTGGTGATCCCTGGATTAATCGATATGCATGTGCATCTACGCGAGCCTGGATTCGAACATAAAGAGACAATCGAAACAGGAGCTCGCTCCGCTGCGCAAGGCGGGTTTACAACCATTGCCTGCATGCCAAATACAAGACCGGTGACGGATACGCCCGAGGTTGTGGAACTGGTGTTGAATAAAGCGAAGGAAGCAGAGCTGGTTAAGGTGCTACCCTATGCAGCGATCACCAAAAACGAATTGGGCCGCGAACTGACCGACTTTGCCGCATTAAAAGCAGCGGGTGCGATCGGCTTCACGGACGACGGTGTAGGTGTGCAGAACGCGCAGATGATGAAGGATGCGATGAGCCTCGCAGCAAGCATGGATATGCCAGTGATTGCACACTGTGAGGATGATTCGCTAGTGGTTGGCGGATACGTTACTGAAGGTGAATTCTCCAAGCGCCATGGCATCAAAGGCATCCCGAACGAGTCCGAAGCCATTCACGTAGGCCGCGACATCCTGCTAGCAGAAGCAACAGGGGTACACTATCATGTGTGCCATGTCAGTACAGAACAATCGGTTCGTCTGATTCGTCTGGCGAAATCGATCGGCATCAAGGTGACCGCCGAGGTATGTCCGCACCACCTCGTTCTATCCGATGAAGATATCCCGGGCATGGATGCCAATTGGAAAATGAACCCGCCGCTGCGCTCACCACGTGATGTGCAGGCTTGTATCGAAGGTTTGGTGGATGGAACGCTCGACATGATCGTGACTGACCATGCACCGCATAGCGAAGAAGAGAAGGCCAAAGGCATGGAGCTCGCGCCGTTCGGAATTGTTGGATTCGAAACGGCCTTCCCGCTGCTATACACCAAGTTTGTTGAAACGGGCTTGTGGACGTTGGACTTCCTGGTCAAACGTATGACGGCTGATCCGGCTCGTGTATTCAGACTCGATACGGGCAAGCTGGAAGTGGGAGCACCTGCCGACCTGACGATGATTGATCTGAATCAGGAGAAGGCGGTTGACCCGGCAACGTTCGCAACAAAAGGCAGAAACACACCGTTCACAGGCTGGAAGCTGAAAGGCTGGCCGGTACACACATGGGTGGATGGCAAAAGTGTGTGGAATAACACGTTAGAGCAATAAAACAGCACTATGCTGACGTAATACATTGTTAAAAAGATACAATGGCACTCATAACAACTATTTTTTAACGAACTAAAAGCTTGATCAGTAAACACTTTTTATGAACAAACTCAAGGCAAGTCAAGCCTTGAGTCAAAATAGACGCAACAAAGAAAAGTTGAATCCTGCTTTTGAACATAGACGCGGGACGTAACTGCGGAGTGGGCAGAAAGAACCCGAAGAAGCGAAGCGCTCGCCTTTATCAACGAATTACTCCATTTGAAAAATGGAATTAAAGTAATTCGGGGATAACAGCGATCGCAAGGTTTTCTGACCATGAAGCTACAGCTAACGTACATCACTTATGTTCAACTCCAAGAATTCAACTTGGATAAACACAGAGGGAGTGAAATGGGATGCAGGGACAGGCAAGATTATTGTTGGAAGACGGCACGCTGTTCACCGGAAAAGCATTTGGTGCGGAAGGTGAAACGACAGGAGAGGTCGTTTTTAATACGGGAATTACAGGCTATCAAGAGGTACTTTCAGATCCTTCATACTGTGGCCAGATCGTAACGATGACGTATCCATTGATCGGTAACTACGGAATTACCCGGGATGACTTTGAGTCGATTCGTCCATACGTGCACGGTTTCGTGGTACGACGCCATGAGCCAACGCCGAGCAACTGGCGTGCAGAGTACAGCGTGGATAATCTGCTGAAAGAATACGGCATCGTAGGGATCAGCGAGATTGATACACGGATGTTGACTCGCCGGATTCGTCACCACGGTACAATGAAGGGAATTCTCACAACAGGATCGAAACCTGTCGAAGAACTGTTGGAGATGATGGGGGACACTACGATTGAGCAATTGCGTAACCAGGTGCCTATGACATCAACAGAGCATGTGTACAATAGCCCGGGAACAGCAGAACGTATCGTACTGGTCGACTACGGCGCAAAAACAGGGATTTTGCGTGAACTCAGCAAACGTAACTGTGACGTTGTCGTCGTGCCTCATGACGTAACTACTGACGAGATTCGTCGCCTGAACCCGGATGGCATTCAATTGTCCAACGGCCCTGGGGACCCGAAAGACGTACCTCATGCCGTGAACATGATCAGCGAGTTGCTTGGTGAATATCCGATCTTCGGTATCTGCCTGGGTCACCAGTTGTTCGCCCTGGCAGCAGGCGCAGACACGGAAAAACTCAAGTTTGGACACCGCGGAGGCAATCACCCGGTTAAAGAACTGGAGAGTGGCCGTTGCTTCATCACATCCCAAAACCACGGTTACACGGTAAACGAAGAATCTGTGAAAAGCACAGATCTTGAAGTTACACATATCAACAATAATGACAAGACCATCGAAGGTCTGAAACATAAAACATATCCTGCCTTCTCCGTACAATATCACCCGGAGGCAGCGCCAGGACCTTATGATAACAGCTACCTGTTTGATCGTTTCATCGAGATGATTCGTGAGCACAAGATCACTAACCCGCAAAAGCCGCGTCAAGCCGTATTGGCAGCCGCAGTGAAAGGAGCGCAATAACATGCCGATTAACAAAGATCTCAAAAAAATCCTGGTGATTGGTTCCGGTCCAATCGTCATCGGTCAAGCAGCCGAGTTCGACTATGCCGGTACGCAAGCTTGCCAGGCTCTGAAAGAAGAAGGCGTGGAAGTTGTACTCATTAACAGTAACCCTGCAACAATCATGACGGACACCAATATGGCTGACAAAGTGTACATTGAGCCAATTACGCTGGATTTTGTAACCCAAATCATTCGTCAGGAACGTCCGGACGGTTTGTTGCCAACACTGGGCGGCCAAACAGGTCTGAACATGGCCGTAGAACTCGCACGTGCGGGAGTACTTGAACGCGAAAACGTAAAATTGCTCGGAACACAACTGACTTCCATCGAAAAAGCGGAAGACCGTGATCTGTTCCGTGATTTGATGCGTGAGTTGGAACAGCCCGTACCTGAGAGTGTTATCGTTACAACGCTGGAAGAATCCCTGCAATTCGCGGGTGAGATCGGTTATCCAATCATCGTGCGTCCGGCCTACACGCTTGGCGGAACAGGCGGCGGAATCTGTGCAAACGAAGAAGAGTTGCGCGAAACCGTAGCAGCAGGACTTCGTTACAGCCCGATTGGTCAATGTCTGGTAGAGAAAAGCATCGCTGGCATGAAAGAAGTCGAGTACGAGGTTATGCGTGACAAAAACGATAACTGCATCGTAGTCTGCAACATGGAAAACTTTGACCCGGTAGGTGTTCATACAGGGGACAGTATCGTTGTGGCGCCGAGCCAAACGCTCTCTGACCGTGAGTACCAAATGCTTCGTTCCGCTTCCCTGAAAATCATTCGTGCCCTGAACATCGAGGGAGGATGTAACGTACAGTTCGCACTTGATCCACATAGCTTCCAATATTATGTTATCGAGGTTAACCCGCGTGTAAGCCGTTCATCCGCACTAGCTTCCAAAGCTACAGGGTACCCGATTGCGAAAATGGCTGCCAAAATCGCGATGGGTTACACGCTGGATGAGATTGTTAACCCGGTTACAGGCCAAACCTACGCTTGTTTTGAGCCGACACTTGACTATATCGTAAGCAAAATTCCACGCTGGCCGTTCGACAAGTTTACATCCGCGAACCGCAAACTGGGTACACAGATGAAAGCAACAGGCGAAGTAATGGCGATTGGACGTACGTTCGAAGAGTCCATTCACAAAGCGGTTCGTTCCCTGGAGATTGGTGTACACCGTCTGTACCTGAAAGGTGCAGAGACACTGGATGAAACTACGCTGAACGAACGTCTGATGAAAGCAGACGATGAGCGTATGTTCCTGATCGCGGAAGCTTTCCGCAGAGGGTATACGTTGCAACAACTGCAGGATCTGACCAAGATCGATTGGTGGTTCCTGGATAAAATTGAAGGGCTCATTAAGTTCGAAGACCGCGTTCGCGCAGAATCGGAATTGACTTCCGAAACGCTGTACCAAGCGAAACGACTTGGTTTTACGGACCGTGCTATCGCTGAATTACGTGCCGAAGGTCAACCTGGAGGTACATTGACGACGGAAGCAGAAGTCAGAGCACGCCGTGAAGAGGAGAACCTTCGTCCAGTTTACAAAATGGTAGATACCTGTGCGGCCGAGTTCGAAGCGACAACACCTTACTACTACTCGACGTATGAGACAGAAAATGAAGTATTGCCCTCGGACAAGAAAAAAGTGGTTGTACTTGGGTCGGGTCCGATCCGGATCGGTCAAGGTATTGAGTTCGACTACTCCACAGTACATGCGGTATGGGCATTGCAGAAAGCAGGATACGAGGCGGTTATTATCAATAATAACCCGGAGACTGTATCCACAGACTTTAACACCTCTGACCGCTTGTACTTCGAACCGTTGTTCTTCGAGGATGTGATGAACGTCATTGAACAAGAGCAACCGGTAGGCGTTATCGTGCAGTTCGGCGGGCAAACAGCGATCAACCTGGCAGCACCGCTGCGCAATGCAGGAGTAACGATCCTCGGAACGGATCTGGAAAGCATTGATGAAGCAGAGGATCGCAAGAAGTTCGAGCGTCTGCTCTCCCGTCTGGAGATTGCACAACCGAAAGGTAAAACGGTCACTTCCGTTGACGATGCTGTGGAAACAGCTCAATCCCTTGGATACCCTGTACTCGTTCGTCCTTCGTATGTTTTGGGCGGTCGTGCGATGGAGATTGTATACTCCGATGCGGAGCTCTTGACTTACATGGAGCAAGCGGTAAAAATCAATCCGGAGCATCCGGTTCTGATCGACCGTTACATGTTAGGTAAAGAAGTAGAAGTAGACGCCATCTGTGACGGTGAGACGGTCTTGGTTCCAGGTATCATGGAGCATATCGAACGCGCAGGGGTACACTCCGGTGACTCCATCGCGGTATATCCGCCACAGCATCTGTCTGCAGACCTAAAAGAAAAAATTGTAGAGATTACGATTAAAATAGCAAAAGAACTGAAAACAGTCGGTTTGGTAAACATCCAGTTTGTTATCCACGAGGGTCAGGTTTATGTTATCGAGGTTAACCCGCGTTCTTCCCGGACGGTTCCTTTCCTGAGTAAGGTAACCAACATTCCAATGGCGAACCTGGCAACACAAGCGATCTTGGGCGTAAAACTGAAAGACCTCGGTTATGTGGATGGTCTGTGGCCAGAAACGGATCACGTATCGGTCAAAGTACCTGTGTTCTCCTTCGCGAAGCTGCGCCGTGTTGAACCAACGCTCGGACCTGAGATGAAATCAACAGGCGAGGTTATGGGACGTGACCCGAACTATGCGAAAGCCCTGTTCAAAGGTCTTATCGGTGCGGGAATGAAAATCCCAGCTACTGGAGCCATTGTGGTTACTGTCGCTGACAAAGACAAGGACGAAGCAGTACCATTGCTTGAAGGTTTCTACAGACTGGGTTACAAAATCATGGCAACTGGCGGAACGGCAGCTTCGCTTCAAGCGGCTAACATTCCGGTAACCGTTGTGAACAAATTGAGCGAAGGCTCACCTAACATTCTCGATATGATCCGCAGTGGTGAAGCGAACTTTGTGTTCAATACCTTGACTAAAGGTAAAACACCACAGCGTGATGGATTCCGTATCCGCCGTGAAGCGGTGGAGAATGGTGTGGTATGTATGACTTCCCTGGATACCATTCGTGCGCTGCTGATCATGCTGCAAACGATCAACTTCTCCTCGGAGGCTATGCCGGCCTTTGTATAATGAATAGTCACTTGATGAAGGACATCAGTCAGCCCGCGGGCTGGCGGGATGTCCTTTATATCGGGCAAAAACGGAAAAAATGAGCACGCGGAAGGGGCGCTGGGATATGAATCACCCGAATTTCAATGAAATGGCTGGACGTCTGATGGTTGCACTCGATTATCCGGGGGCAGATGAGGCACAGAAACTGGTACAAGCTCTTGAGGGAATTCCCTGTTATCTCAAGGTCGGTATGCAGCTTTTCTATGCAGCGGGTCCGGACTTCATCCGGGAGTTGAAAGCGAGAGGCTACTCCGTGTTTCTTGACGTGAAAATGCATGATATTCCGAACACCGTGCGTGGGGGAGCCGAAAGCATCACACGTCTTGGAGTGGATATGTTTAATGTACATGCGGCGGGCGGGACCAGCATGATGCGTGCAGCACGTGAAGGCGCGGAATCGGCACTCGCTGCTAATCCTTCGCTAACAAGACCTGAGATTATCGCTGTGACGCAATTGACCAGCACGAGCCTAGAGACGATGAATAACGAGATCGGTATCCTTGGGAGTGTGGAGCAAGCGGTCGTTCGTTATGCCGGACTGGCGCAGGAAGCCGGGCTCGATGGTGTGGTGGCTTCTCCGCTCGAAGTGCCAGCGATTCGGGCAGCATGTGGCGGTGAT
The DNA here is from genome assembly GCF_023714295.1 of Paenibacillus polysaccharolyticus. Taxonomy (GTDB): domain Bacteria; phylum Bacillota; class Bacilli; order Paenibacillales; family Paenibacillaceae; genus Paenibacillus; species Paenibacillus polysaccharolyticus_A. The sequence goes on along the minus strand of NZ_JAMAUN010000004.1, from coordinate 155,720 downwards.
TTTCGCACAGTGACCCCCGGCATTCGCCCAGCAGGCAGCGGCCTAGGCGACCAGACACGTGTCCTGACACCAGGTGAGGCCATTAGCAGAGGCAGTCATTACATCGTTGTGGGCAGACCCATTACTGGTGCACGAAACCCGCGTGAAGCGGCAGAGACCATTTTGAAGGAGATGTTGAACGTATGATCGAACTTAGCCAAATTCCAAACCATATTGCTTCCCAGTTGCTAAAAATTAAAGCGGTGGCACTGCGTCCACAGCAGCCATTCACATGGACATCCGGCATCAAATCACCAATTTATTGTGATAATCGGCTGACGATGTCTTATCCTGAGATCCGTAACGATATTGCCGAGGCATTTGCCGCGATCATTCGTGACCAGTATCCAGATGCAGAAGTAATCGCAGGTACAGCAACGGCAGGCATTCCGCACGCTGCATGGGTAGCTCAGAAGCTTAATCTGCCGATGGCTTATATTCGAGATAAGGCGAAAGGCCACGGTAAGGAAAACCTGATTGAAGGTCTCATCAGCGAAGGGCAGAAAGTAGTTGTGATCGAGGATTTAATTTCAACCGGAGGTAGTTCGATTAAAGCGGCAGAAGCTGTACGGCTTGCAGGGGCGACACCACTCGTGGTTCTTGCCATTTTCAGCTACCAGCTGGACAAAGGTGTGAAAGCATTCGAGGAAGCCGGTATACCGCTACAAACGCTGTCCAATTATACAGCGCTGATGGATGTTGCGTTGGCTCAAGGAACCATTCAAGAGAGTGATTTTGCACTGCTTCAATCGTGGCGCGAAGATCCTTCTTCATTTGGAAAATAATATCATCGCATCAACAATAGACTGCTACTGAGCAAACGGTATCAAAATTGTAATGATTCCCGTAATGACGGGAAAACAATCGAATAATCAAGAGGCATCCCGTAACTTGGGGTGCTTTTTTGTTATGTTCATCAAAATATTAACTTTTTCACACTGACGTTGTAAAAAGCTTGTAACTTTTAGTGGAGAGCAGTCGTTTATAATTCAGTGTAGCATGGAACAGATTTCTAGATTTAGGGCGCATGAAGGAAATGCGCGGTATAACAAGAGAGGATGAGCGTGATTGCTGGCATGAAAAAGTTATTTTCAAGGAAAAGAACTGCCAAGAGCCAATCGAGTGAAGAACGCGAACAGGCACAATCTATGCTGGAGCAAAGGGCTACATCGGAAGAATCTTCGTACATAACGGAGCCCGAGCCTCTAAGCAAGGAAGCGCTCACGTCAGATGAGGTGTCTGCTATGGAAGAGTCTGCAACGGCTATAGCCATAGAGGAAACACCGCAGAAGACCAAAGCGAAGCCGAGAAAGGAACTGTTGCCTCCGTATGATGGACCCGTGTTGGAGGTACGCAATGTTCATCGTAGCTTTCAGACAGGCAGTCGTATCATTCATGTGCTCAAAGGCATTGATATGGAAGTAAAGCCGCAACAGCTTGTTATGCTGAAAGGACGGTCTGGCTCAGGTAAAACAACATTGCTGAATATGCTTGGCGGACTTGACCAGCCTTCGAGCGGAGAGATTTTATTCTCCGGACAGCCTCTTCAGGATTGGGGAGATCAACGGCGAACAGCTTTGCGGCGCAGAGAGATCGGATTTATTTTTCAAGCGTATGCACTTATGCCTTTATTATCTGCTTGGGAAAATGTAGAGCTTTCGCTCCGTATGGCGGATGTACCGCGATCGGAATGGAAGGACAGAGTAGGTCACTGTCTGGACTTGGTTGGACTGAGCAAACGGGTGAAGCACCGACCTTTTGAAATGTCCGGGGGGGAGCAGCAACGGGTGGCCATCGCTAAAGCGATTGCACACAGGCCTCGGTTGTTGCTTGCGGATGAACCAACGGCGGAGCTGGATTCCAAAATGGGTGCACAGGTTATGGCTGTGTTCCGCAATATCATTGAAGTAGAGCAAGTAACGATATGTATGACTACACACGATCCTACAATTTTGGAGGTTGCGGACCATGTTTATGAAATGGCGGACGGCAGATTTCTCACGTAAAGGTGCCGTTCCGAAGAGGGGGAAACGCACAGCGCTTATTGTACTTGGTGCAATACTCGCTGCAACGATGTCAGGCTGTTCATTGCTGCCATCTGAATCGGAGGAAGAGGTGCTTCCACCAATAACACCGCCAACGATCTCCAAAAAGCCGGAATATGAAGTCCGTACGGAGACGCTGGAGAAAAAGGTGAGCGGTAGTGGAAAGATGATGAGTCAGCGTGAAGAAAAAGTATATTTTACGCTGGATGGTATGCACATTAAGGAATTGAATGTAAAAACAGGAGATAAAGTGAAGAAAGGACAGGTTCTCGCTGTCCTAGACGTAACAAGTGTGGAGAAGGAGATTCGCGGCAAGCGGCTTCAGATTCGCAAATCGGAAGTACAGATGAAGGAAACGCTGCGCAAGAAGGACGAGATGGACCCGGTGGAGTTTGAAGAAGCGACTATTGCTTTTGAAGAACTTCGTCAGGAGCTTGCCGATCTGGAAGAAAAGCTGGGACAATCCACGTTGACGGCTCCCTTTGGAGGTACCGTGATTGCGGTTCAAGTGGAGAAGGGCGCATCGGTCAAAGCGTATGATCCTATTGCGACCATTGCGGATACGTCCAACCTGGTTGTGGCAGCTACATTTGCCAAGGAGGATCTAGAGAAATTTACGTCTGGCATGAAGGCTGAAGTTGACATCAACGGTGCTGGCAAAGTGGCTGGCAAAATCAAAGCAATGCCTACGGCGGATGCTTCAAGTAACAATAATGGCAATGGATCAGGTCAGGGCGAAGGAGGCTCACCTCCGGCGAAGGAAACGCTGGATCAATATGTCCTTGTTACCTTGGCGAAGATGCCTAAAAATGTAGAACGCGGTACGCCTTTAACGGTTTCGATCGTAACTCAGCGCACCGAGAACGCAATTGTCATTCCTGTATCTGCTCTGCGCTCCATCGGTTCCAGAACCTATGTACAGGTGATCGAGAATGATGGAAGCAAGCGTGAAGTGGATGTTGAGGTTGGACAGCAGACATCAACTGATGTCGAGATTCTGAAGGGTCTGACGGTTGGTCAGAAAGTTGTGGGACGCTAATGGGGCTGCCATTGCTTCGGCTGCTGTTCCGCAAAATGTGGAACACACGCTGGATGACCTTCAGCACATTAATCGGTTTGATTGTGGCGGTAGCGTTCACCGTCAGTATTCCAATGTATGCCGATGGTGCGTTGAAACGGGTTGTCGCACAGACGCTGCAGGATAACAGTGAAGGTTTGCCAGCAGGATCGCTGTTGATGAGTTATCAGGCACCTGGGGGTGCAAAAACCGATACCAGAGGACTGGATGAGGTGGATCGCTACATTCGTGAGGATGTTCCTCGCGATATTGGATTTCCATTTCATACGTATGTGAATTCGAGATCCATTCGCAGTACAGAAGTCAATCCTGAAGATCCGACCAAAGTGGATGCAAGCCGCGTGCGGAGTATGACTCTGGGTACGATGAGTGGGCTGGATGATCAGGTGAATTACTCGGCTGGTGTCAAACCAGGGAATCAGGTTAAAGACGACATTATCGAAGCTGTGATGCTGGAAGAAGGGATGTACCGGAATGATCTGCATGTGGGTGATATTTTGGAATACCCGATATACAGTGGTCTGAATATCACGTTGCGTGTGAAAATTACGGGTTCCTTCAAGGCCGACAATCCGAATAGTCCCTATTGGGTTCAAGGCTTCGACGGTATGATGAATGGACTTTATGTGAATGAATCGGTTTTTAACGACGTATTACTCAAAGAAAAGGGTATTCCACTGCAGAATTCACGCTGGTATTATGCATTTGATCTGAAAGATGTTCAAACCAGTCAGTTATCTGGCCTAAGCTCAGTGTTGGAACGGCTGGATATTGATCTCTATCAGCGGCTGAAAGATACCAAGGTCGATATTACCTTCGGTGATCTGCTCAAACAATTCCGTAGCCAGAGTCTGCAGCTGCAGACGATGTTGTTTACGCTCGCTGCGCCAATGATTGCAATGGTCTTTTATTTTATCGCGATGAATGCCAGACAATCCTTGCAAAAACAGGAAAGTGACATTGCTGTGCTTCGCAGCCGCGGAGCTTCGGCTCGTCAAATCTTTTCGCTCTATCTGCTTGAAGGTATTTTCTTGGGCGCGATTGCGTTGGTGGTTGGTCCGTTTTTGGGATGGTTCATGGCGAAGAGTATCGGCTCGGCAAGTGGATTCTTATCCTTTGTGGATCGCAAATCTATTCCGATTGGGGTCTCCAAAGAAGCGATTTTGCTTGGGATGGTAGCGGTACTTGTAGCCATTATTGCATCACTGATTCCAGCGATTACGTACGCACGGGCAACCATTGTATCCGCCAAAAGACGCCAGGCACGTACCGATCGTGCGCCGCTTTGGCAACGCTGGTTCCTTGATGTGGTACTGCTCGGTCTGGCGGGATACGGGTATTATCTGTTTTATGAACGTCAGATGCTGACGTTCCAAACGGGGATGACGACGGATCAGTTACAGGTGCAGCCGTTTCTGTTCTTTGTACCTGCGCTAGCGATCTTTGCGCTTGGACTGTTTTTCCTGCGTTTGTTCCCATGGATTTTGAAACTGATACAGTTGATCGGACGCAAGTTATTGCCAGTTCCAATGTATCTGACGTTGACACAGTTATCCCGTTCATCTTCATCCTACTATCCGCTCATGATTCTATTAGTGCTGACGCTCGGTCTTGGAGTATATAACTCGGCCGCAGCGCGAACCATTGATTTGAATTCGACGGAGCGCACGCTTTACCGTTATGGCTCGGATGTTATTATGCAAACGGTATGGGAAGGAACCCCCGAGGTGAAGCCAGGAGGTTCTGGACAGGGCGGCGGGTCAGGCGGCGGGCAGCAAGGTGGAGGCAACGGAGGGGCCGGTGGAGGAAATGGTGGTGGCGGAGCTCCTGGTGGAGGAGGTGGCGGTGGCGGTTCATCGCAGCCAACCAAAATCATATACTCCGAGCCACCATTTGAAGTGTTCCGCCAACTAAACGGTGTGGAGCATGCTGCACGGGTACTGCAGACGAAGGGCAACATTATTGTCTCGGGTAAATCTGGCGGACAAGGGATGCTCGTCGGTATTGATAATGTTGACTTTGCCAAAGTAGCTTGGTTCCGTAACGATCTATTCCCTGCACATCCTTACAAATATCTTGATTTGCTTGGTAAATATGAAGGGGCTGTACTGATCTCTTCGAAATTTGCTGACAAGTTCAAGCTCAAAACGGGAGACATGGTCTCCATGGGGATACAAGGTCAAGCAATCGAATTTGTTGTTTTTGGCATTATTCCATACTGGCCTTCACAATACCCGGATCAGATGCCATTCTTCGTGGCTAATCTGGATTATATTTATGATCAGGTTCCGCTAATGCCCTACGAGGTATGGTTAAAAATGAAACCGGATGCCAAGGTGGCTCCATTAATGGAGAAGCTTGCGGCAGAAGGCATTGAGCTATCCTCTGTCCGTGATGTGCGGACTGAACTGGTTACTCAGGGAAAACATCCATCCAGAGGCGGAGTATTCGGCATTCTGAGTCTGGGATTCCTTGTATCGGTGATCATTTCGTTAATCGGTTACGTGCTGTATTGGTTCTTTAACCTCTCGGGACGCGTGGTACAGTTCGGTGTCCTGCGGGCTATGGGTCTATCCAGAGCACAACTTAGCGGTATGTTATTGCTGGAGCAGGTGTTCACCGCTGGGCTTTCGATCTTGCTGGGGATTAGTATCGGTCAGGTTTCAAGCAGGCTCTTCCTGCCGTTCTTGCAAACGACCGATAACGTGTCTGCGCAAGTTCCGCCATTCCGCATCGTCTTTGAACAGCAGGATATGTTGCAACTGTACGGCGTAACCGTAGTTATGTTGATCATCGGAGCATCGATGTTGCTCTGGCAGATTCGCAGGCTCAGAGTTCATCAGGCGGTCAAAATGGGAGAGGAGAGGTAAACGTGATCCAATGCGAAGGACTTGTCAAAATTTTTAAATCCAGCGATGTGGAAGTCGTTGCCCTTCAAGGTCTCAATCTGACCGTCAATCAAGGCGAAATGATGGCGATCATCGGCAACAGCGGTAGTGGTAAATCAACGCTGCTTAACATCCTTGGCGGCTTGGACCGCCCTACCGCTGGCACGGCGGTGGTTGGGGATTGGGATCTGCTTAAAATGACGGATGCTCAACTGGTGGAATACAAACGTCACACGGTTGGATTTATCTGGCAAAATAACGGTCGCAATCTGCTGCCTTATCTCACCGCACTGGAAAATGTAGAAACACCGATGATTCTGGGTGGCAAACGTGATCGTAAGTACGCCATGCAGCTACTCGAATGGGTTGGTCTGAAGGATCGAATGCATAACAAACTGCATCAACTGTCGGGCGGGGAGCAGCAGCGTGTAGCCATTGCGATTTCCTTGTCCAATCGGCCAAAGATTTTGCTGGCGGATGAGCCTACAGGTTCTGTGGATTCCGAGACGTGTGATACGATCATGAACATTTTTCGGAAAATGAATAAGGAACTCGGCGTCACCATTGTCATTGTTACCCATGACTTGACGCTTGCTGGTAAGGTTGATCGGATCGTTGCGATTCGGGACGGCCTGACCAGTACTGAATTTGTGAAACGCAATCCGAATCTGGATGACGATCAGGGGCTGTCTGAAGCAGGCGCGCCTGACGTTCATGAAGCTTTTGTCATTATTGATCGTGCGGGGCGGCTTCAGGTGCCAAAAGAGTATCTGGAAGCCTTGTCCATTGATAGCCGGGCGACATTGGAGTTTGACGGTGAACGTATTGTTATTACACCGCCAAGATAATTTAAGAGGGGGAACTGGGAGATGAAAAACAGGTTGTGGGGAAAACGTGTGCTGGCCATCATGGCAACAGCAACACTGGCTTTGCCGCTTATCGCAGGATGTACAGCAAGTGAGAATACGGATAATGAACAGCGCGTGCTGCGCGTAGCGACACTCTGGGGAGGACAGGATGATAGCTACTTCCGTCAGCAATTTACGGATGCTTTTGAGCTTACGCACAAAAATGTCACGGTTGAAATCGTGCCTGCGGTTGATCAGGGCAGCATGTATGGCTTTGGAAATTCCGAACAACCTAACGAAATGCCAGATACCATGGAGAGCTTGAAGAAAATTATGACGGGAGATAATCCGGTGGATGTCGTTGTAGCGGATACGGCTACGATTAAGTCATTAATTCAGGAGAATATGGTTAAGCAGCTTGATCCGTTAATGCAGGAAGACAAATTTGACACCAGCGATATTGTGCCAAGTGTGCTTGAGGGGATCAAAGATCTGGGTGACCAGAACATCTATGCGCTGACACCGACGTTCTCTTCTTCTGCTTTGTTCTATAACAAGGGAATGTTTGAAAAAGCGGGTGTCGAACCGCCAACGGACAACATGACCTGGGACGATATCTTTAATCTGGCGACTCGCCTTACTAAAGGCGAAGGGAAAGACCATATCTTCGGAATGTCGTTCAGCACATATAACGGAGGTTCTCCGTATTATTCTATGCAGCAGTATTATAATTCGTTGCAGTTGAAGGTTTTTGACGATAAGGCAGAGAAAATGACCGTAGATTCTCCGCAATGGGAGAAAGTGTGGAGTACGGTCAGCAAGCTGGCGATTGACAAAGTGATCCCGAAAGGCGACGAACCACAGAATCAGCAAACAGAAGGACGTTACGATCCGGTTCAGGGTGACTTGTTCCTTAGTGGCAAAACAGCGATGGCGATCGGGGATTATAATTACATCAATCAGTTAATTGATGCCAATAAAAATGCAGATAAAATGAAAGATTTTACGAAAATAGATTGGGACGTTGTTACCCCACCCGTTCATCCAGAGGCTCCTGAGGTCGGAGGGAACATCTATCTGAGCAGCTTGATGGCGATCAACAGCTCTGCTCAGAACCCGGATGATGCCTGGGAACTGATCAAGTATATGAATAGCGAGGATTGGGCGAAGATCAAGGCACGTAGCAGCTATGAATTGGTATCCCGGAAAAGCTTCATTAAACCAAAAGACGGTTTGGATTACAATATTCAGGCGTTCTACACGTTGAAGCCGGTGCCGCCAACGAGCACCAATCTCGATAAAATGTATCAGAAGATGCCTGGACTGTGGCAGGTAAGCGACAAAGGTATGGAGTACTTTAATCAAGTGTTAGAAAATAAAAAGACACCAAAAGAAGCACTGGGTGAATGGGCAGCCAAAGGGAACGAGATGCTTGCGAAGTTGAAAAAAGACCCTAAAGCAACATTCCAATAAGTTATTATCATCAATAATGAGGCCGCTGGAGATTTTCTCATCTCTGGCGGCTATTTTTACGAATTTGGGGTATTCTACAAGTAACAGCAGTATATGATTCCTTTGGAAAGGACGAGCAGGATGAAATGGATATATTTCAGCAAGCTGTATGCAACGAAATTTCAAGCAGGCTGCCTGGCAAAAAGACTGGAGCAGGATGGCTGGATTTACGGACACAATGAGCCCGAAGAAGTTGAAGTATATCGTTCACGTAAAGGTCGGTATGGTGTACGATTTATTCCCTGAGATTACCCCTTGACTTGTAATGGAGTAATGGTGTATATTAATTAAGTCGCTGTTTATTAATTTTAACGACGCGGGGTGGAGCAGCCCGGTAGCTCGTCGGGCTCATAACCCGAAGGCCGCAGGTTCAAATCCTGCCCCCGCAATATAGCTTTACTTGGTGGTTTACAGCGACCATCTGCACTGTTATATATTATTTTGTCTAGGGCCCTTAGCTCAGTTGGTTAGAGCGGTCGGCTCATAACCGATTGGTCACAGGTTCGAGTCCTGTAGGGCCCATATTTTAGAACCCTTGCGATGCAAGGGTTTTTTTCTGTTTTTATAGCATTAATCTATAGTTTATATTACGGGCAGAGGCGGAGTGTCTCTACCTTTCACCTAGTGGACTTTAACTTTTTTCAAGTAAGGGGATGGATGTCCATGCCAGATGATGATTCTCGCATATACTATCTCAATTCCACCTATAGGAGGTAGATTTCATGACTCAATTAATTGATGCAAGAACCTCGCAAAATGCGAGTTTGGCTAACTCCATCGCCATACCAATTCTTGTTATTAACACTCCCCAGTTGTTTGGACAGATTGGTTTGGTGACAACAGCCGGTATCGGCGCGAATCCACGGGTTCAATTCAAAGGAACTGTTTCGTTGCAACTTCCTTTGGCACTCGTTGGTGTCACGATTACAGTAGTTCGGGGAACTGTCTCAACAGATCCGGTCATTTACTCCGCAACATCCACATTTAACTTGAGTGTTCTGGCACCACAGGTTATTACCTTCTCTGCCGACGATTTCAATCCGCCAATTACACCACAATTAACGTATACTGCTTTTATTAGCACGAACTTGCTGGGTACTGTTCGTGTAGGTCCAGAGAACTTTGACGGTGTCTTATACTCTGACTAATGGTTACTCGCTTATAAGAAATATAAATGCGAATCCAATCTTTTTTTTTTGATTTGCTACGAAGTTTATGTATTTCAATTTTATTTGGCGTTGTGCCTGTTTCCATGCGGAGCAGGCTTTTTTTGTAGAGAGGGTAGAAAGGAATGACGCGCTGTATTCGGGGAAGAATAAATAGAGTATAGAAAGTAAAATAAGAAGGATATGATATAATTGTTTTTTTCATAGAATCAGATGACTTGGTCCTAATCAATAGATAGAAAGCGAGTTTGATATAAGTGATGATGAAGAACGAAGGCCGGTATGTCCGGTTTAGTGAAGCGCCGGTTTGGGATTGGCAGAGAGCTTATTATGAACAGATGGGATTGGAAGCTTGGGAGAATCACCAGGTGCCACAGTATATTACGAGCAATCCATTCATTGCAACAGCCTATGCTGAAATGATTTTTAGCTTTTTACAGGATCTGGCGATCCAAGGTGGACAGCATGAGATGGTTACCATCATTGAACTTGGTGCAGGAGCAGGTCGGCTGGCTCATCAGGTGCTAAATAAGCTGAGTGCGTTGAAGGAAATTGCGGGCATGGACCTACCGCCTTTCCGTTATGTGATGACAGACCTGGCTATGGAGAATGTAACGGGGTGGAAAGAGCATCCGTCGATGCAAGCATACATAGAGCAGGGGATACTGGATTTTGCGCGTTTTGATGCGATACGCGATACAGAGTTGAATCTGATTATTTCGGAAAAAACGGTAACACAAGGAGACTTGCAGCAACCACTGCTGCTCATCGCCAATTATTTCTTTGATAGTATTCCGCAGGATTTGATCTACATCGGGGAGGGGCAAGTGTTCGAGTGTGATCTACTTGTTGAACTTCCACAGCATGCAGCGGAACAGAAACCTGCCGAGATCCTGGAAAAAATGACACTTCAATATAACTATCGTCCCGCACCCGATTATACGGAAGAGACTTACCCATACTCCGAACTGATTTCGCTGTACCGAGCCGAGCTGGAGGATTCGCATATTCTGATTCCCTCCGCTGGTCTAGGCTGTCTCGAACGATTAAGCAAGCTTTCCCGGTCAGGTTATGTGTTAATTACGGCGGATAAAGGGGATCATCGGCTGGATTACTGGAAATATGCAGAGCCGCCTGAATTCGCGTTACATGGCAGCTTCTCGCTCTCAGCTAATTATCATGCGATAAAGGCCGTAATGGAACAGCAGGGTGCTTCTACGTATTTTACGGCACATCATTATAAGGATCTGAACGTTGGGATGATTTTAATGCTGGAGGAGCCAAACCGTTATGTGAATACAAGGCTGGCTTATCATCGCTTTGTTGAACGATTTGGTCCAGATGATTTCTTTAGTCTAAAAGAATGGGCAGACCTTAAAGTGGAACAGATGAATCTCAGACAACTTCTGGCTTTCTGGCGATTGGGTGGGTACGATGCCGAGTTTCTGATGGTTTCATTCCCCCGGTTCAAGGAGCTTTTGGACGATGCGAGCGATGAGGAGATGTTCGACCTTCAATTTGGCATCAAACGGATGTGGTCGTCCTATTATGCAATGGAACACCGGAATCAGGTTGCGCTCATATCAGGACAGTTATTGTTGGAGATGTTCATGTACGAAGAGGCCAAAATATTCTTAGAGGAACTACCGACTGGTAACCCGGACGTGCTAACTGCTGAATCTGACGCACAACAGATAACGGTATTGTATGATCTGGCCGTGTGTTGTTATGAGTTGGAAATGGAACAGGAGGCTCTTGACTACGCTCGCCTTATACTTGAAATAGATCCGAACCATGAAGAGGCCGCGGCACTTCGGAACGGTTTAGAGAGATCTCCGGATCATAACCAGCACATTAATTGAATGACGTTAAAATGAAACCCTGCTCCATTTTTTTACGTATTACTAAAAGGTATTAATTCCAAATTTAAGTAATGATGAGAGGGAGGAGGGAGAGCGATGAAAAAAGTCCTGTCAATTTTGTTAATTCCGTTGTTATGGCTTGTAGGGGCTCTTAGCATTCTCAGTGGAAATAGCAACAGTATGAGCGATCTGATCTCACTTGAAAAAGATTTTGACCGGGATTCTAGTGATGATGGACAAGCCATTTTTGATCAGATCGAAGGAATTAGAGGTTAGTTACATAAGACGATAAGCACCATAGTTCAAGTCATACCTGAACTAGTGGGGATTCTGCTTTTATTCTAGATTCAACGTACAGGCCCGACAGGAAAGCCCTTATCATTGAAGATGATACACTCCCAAGGATTGGGCCATGAGACTTGGACATTCGCCCGGTCACTTGAGGGAAATACGCATATGTTATGGCATACCTTGAAATTCAAAGGAGGCCAATCAAATGAGTCATGTTGGATACGGTTGTGGCAATGTTGGTGGATTTGGCGGAGCGTGGACTTCGACTAGCGCAATTCTCGTTCTCTTCATTTTGCTCGTCATCATCACCAAATCTTTCTGGCTGTAAGATAACGGTCAGACGCTCATGCATCAGCTCCACCAAGACTTTGGTGGGGCTTTGCTCTTGTTTTACAGTCCAATATGACATGAATGACATTTGACAACTGAAAACAATGTGCTTAAAATCACATAAGGAGACTACTAACAGAGATTGAAGGGATTGCAATGCCGTTTATACGATTCAAAGGATTTACGGGTTCTAAGCTGGAGGAAGTTGTGCCTCAAATTACCGAACAAATGGCCTTAATTACTCATATTCCGCAGGAACGAATGAAAGCAGAGCGTCATGATGTACAAGCCTTAACACCATCCCCGGCGTCAATAGAGATTTTGATGTTTCAGCGTGATCAGGAGATACATGATCGAATTGCATCGTCCATGCAGTCTATTTTAGAGAAGGCTGATTTGCCGGATGTGCACATTTTTTTCAATATATTATCGCCCCATTTGTATTATAAGAAAGGCAAGCCGCTAACAGATTACCGATTGGATTAGGTGACGGGGAAGATACGAGAAGATCCAGGATACATTTCGAAAAAGAAGAGCGAAAAAGCTGCTTGAAAAGAAGCAGCCGATCAGCTAAAGACGAGCAGTTTTGACCTTGCCCGTCTTTTTTTATTTATGCAAGGGTCGTCTGGTATCCAGACTTATTGAAGTACTGGAAAGTCTATGCGTTAAGTGATAAACGGTCAAAATCAGGGCCAATGTAGCTAGTGAAAGGGCCACAGCTGCCCATAGTACATGGGTTTGCCCTAAATATAGGATCGCGATGATCGTCATGATGAGTCCAATACCAGCTACCGTATAATTTGAAAATGAGAGCAAGCTGCTCGCTTTGGATATATCTTCACCTTCCAGGAGTCCTGGCTGTAGCTCCTCTAGAACCAGTGCTTCCCAGCGGATCGCTACCGAAAGAACGACAGCACTGATAAAGATAGGCGTACTATGTAATCTCAGGTGAGGCAAAGAGGATGCGATCCCGATGAGCAACAATGCTTTGGTCAAAGGAATACCAATCAGGAGTTTCGAAAATGTACAGCGTTTCATCATCATAGGGAATATAAGTTTTGCTGCTACATGGGCTAGCAGGTAGAAGCATAGGAGAAGCATTGCATAGCCAATCCACTCCGTTTGTGTGTATATTAGGCAGGTCAAGGTTGTGATCAAGATCACTTGTATAAGTGAGAGTAAGGTTCTGGCAGCCCAGAATGGATAAAATGCGATGTTCATACCAATTTTTCCTTTCTGCAACGATACATATCTATCATTTATCTTACGGTGCATGCGGCAGTAACACCACAAATAAAGTTGTCATATTCCCGTCAGTGCAATACGAAAGACCAGCTACGCAGGAGGTAACTGGTCTTTCTACAAGTTTATTTTTTATGCCATCGCAAGAGTAAAAGCAGTAAGCAACATAAACAAACTAGACATTCGCACCATAGTCATGTAAGATTTGCTGGGTTCCGTCTCACCTTGTACAATCCAACCATAGCGAAGATACCAGCCAAACTTGGGGAAACACAGATTGATGATACACAACACCATAAATATAAAAAAGAGAGTTTTCATCGTCGATCTTCCTTCCTCGTCAACCATTAACGGCCCCGCCTTTAAGGTCTGCGCCTGGAAAAAATGTAGACAATCAACATACTGACGATGATGAATAAACTTTATCTGTGTAATTCTGAGCGTAGGCAGGTCATGTGAATGGATAAAGATTGATATGATTAAGAACTATTACCCAAGAACTACATTGTTTGAATAACTGTGGTACAATAAAATAGATTGTTTAATATCAACACATACCATCTGGAGTTAAGGATGTGAGATGGAGGAGACACAGGCATGAGTTTATATAATCAACTTCCCATGCAATGGGAATTTATTATCTCGAAATTAAAATCCTCCGTTACGGTAGTTGACGCTACCTCGCCTGAGCTTCCGCTCATGTATGTTAACGACCATTTTACCCGATTAACCGGCTATGCGTACGAAGAGTCGATCGGACGGAATTGCCGATTTTTACAGGGGACAGATACAGATCCCGAAACCGTTTCACGTATTCGGGAAGCAATAAATAAACAACAATCCATTAAGGTAGATATTTTAAACTATACCAAAAGTGGTCAAAAATTTTGGAATGAGCTGAATATTGATCCTATTTTCAATGAATCCGGGGAGTGTATTTATTTTGTCGGTATTCAATATGATATCTCTGAACGGAAATATGCGGAGCAACAGCTGAAGACGGCAGCGTCTATGGCTGAGAAAACAAGTAGGGGCCAGCTGGAATTCATCGGCAAGTTGAATCATGAGCTTCGTACACCGCTAAACGGTATTATGGGCATGATCGAGCTTGCGGGAATGGGTAATGTTACCGAAGAACAAAAAGAATACCTGGATCTGGCACGTCAATCCGGAGAGGCACTCCTGAACATCGTAAACAACAGCCTGGATATGGCGAAGCTTGGCAGAGGCAAAATGGGAGTGGAACATATCGAATTCCAGCCATTGAAGCTGATTCAGCAAATCGTGAAGACCCATGAGCTGGCAGCCATGAATAAGCAAATCCGTTTAGTATGCCATGCTGATTTGAATATTCCTGATGTGCTGTGGGGCGACCCGTTGAGGCTAAGACAGGTGCTGGATAATTTGCTTAGCAATGCCATTAAGTTTACGGAGCAAGGAGAAGTGCAGCTACTCGTGGACGTAAAGCAACAATTACATGAGGAGACAATGTTGACTTTCTCTGTACGGGATACGGGGATCGGAATTCCTTCTCATCAGATCAGCCAATTATTCGATGCTTTTACCCAATCCGATATCTCCCATGCTAGAAGGTTCGGGGGAAGTGGCCTTGGCTTAACCATCTGCAAAGAGCTGTTGGAATTAATGAACGGCAGTATTACGGTAGATAGTGCTCAAGGAAAAGGAACCGAGTTTCAAGTGACCGTGCCTTTTCGAAGTGCACAGAGTATATATAACACAGGATAAGATATGCAGAGAGCGGCCGGATGAATCCGGCTGTTTTTGTTATGTTAAATATTGTTGTGAAATGGATTGTTTTACGAACTGGTGTTCTGTTATAATGCTAGGGATGTTAGTGTTACATGGGGGAGGCACATCATGAGTAAGAAACGCAGCAGAAGAGGCAAGAGAGCAAGCCGGGGATTCAAAAGCAAACTACTGACGTTAGTGGGCATGATCGTGATCGCTCTGTACGCCTTGTATGGAGGAGAGTGGCCGCTGGACATTCCGTCTCCGTTCAAAACAACCGACAAGAGTGTAGATCATACGATTACTTTTCCGGCAGAGCGGTATCCCGAAACAGCAAACCATATCCGAAAGGCGATTCAAGCGGGGCATTCCGATGTCTGTACCATTGACCGGAAAGGTGCTGAAGGAAACAGGGAACTGTCACTGAAAGGTGTACCGGTCAAAAAAGGCAAGGATCGGGATGAGTGGCCTATGGCGATGTGTGCGGAGGGTGGTAAAGATGCAGATATCCAGTACATTACGCCAAAGGATAATCGCGGTGCAGGCTCATGGGTGGGCAATCAACTAAGTACATATCCGGATGGTACGCGTGTTAAATTTGTTGTGAAGTAATTATTATCAGTCATCATAAGAAAAACCAGACGTTAGAGGCGTCTGGTTTTTTTAATATAAGGTGGCTGTAGTAGAACATCGAGGATTCTCGACTACATTTTATCTTTATCTATTAGCGTATGTTTAAATTCTCTGTTGAGAGCAACTGAATTGAATAAGCATGATGACAAAGTGTCTACACAAGCTGCATTGTACCCAGATGGTGAGAGCGAAGGGTTAACAGGCGAGTGATTTGTTCGACTTCATCAAACGGAATCCACACATTTCCCTGTACAGTTCGTAAGGAGAGAATGGAGCTGTCTGCTGAGCGTTCCGGAAAACCGGTTACGGTCTGGCCGATTGTATTCCGAACCATAATCTGTTGATTGCGCCGAATGGCAATTTCTACCTCTTTTTTCATAAGTCATTGCTCCTGATTTATAAGATGTTTATCGATATGTCGATATTTTCAATGGTTAATTTGTCTTCTTTATCTAGTCTATCAGAACTAGGTATAGATTTCCAGTAGAGAAATGATTAAGCTGATGTAGGTGAATTGACTTAGCAAGTGAAGATACGTTACTAAACATAAACTACAGGGTTATATAAGGTATCAGGAAGAGGAGGGGAACCGCATGACGAAACTGTTTGTTGGGCTTGCTCGTTCGGAGCACGAAGCAATTATTATGTTGAATGCCTTAAAGAAGGAAGGCATCCAAGATCAATATTTGGGGGCTGTAGGCAAGGAACAGCTGGATTTGGAGATGATCAGTGAGAGGACAGGGTTACCCAAACCACTAAAAGGTGCTGGAACGGACGGAGCGTTTGGAGCGTTGAAGGGCATATTAGCAGGGCTCGGAAAACGAATGGATCAGACCGCATCCATCGGGAAGGCAGTGCGAAGATTAGCGGGCAATGAGATTGGAAGTGAGACGGATGATCTGGTCTTAACGCTGACAGAAGCAGGCATTCCGGAAGTTGACGCACGTCATTACGAGGACTGGCTATTGCAAGGTCATATGCTAATTTTTGTAGAGTGTAGTGAGGAGCAGGTGGAGCGTGTGAAGCCTATTTTGCTTTTTTAGTTTAATTTAATGCTGATTTTAGGTTCCTTTAATGTTGGAGAGGTATTCTTATCTCACACCTCCCTTAATATAGATGGTTTATCGAAAGTCCGGGACCGCAACTCGGACTTTCTAGGCACTGTGAGCTGGCGCTTGCAGTGCCTGTTTCATTTTTTTAGGAAAAAGGGTTGCATTATTAATTTATTCATGGTAAGATATTTCTTGTCGCCAAGAAAATATTACATACGCCGGGGTGGCGGAATTGGCAGACGCACAGGACTTAAAATCCTGCGGTAGGTGACTACCGTACCGGTTCGATCCCGGTCCTCGGCATCTTACAGAAAAGATCACATTTGACTTGTTAAACAAGTTGAGTGTGATCTTTTTTTGTTTTAAAGATAAAAATTGGAGTCTCAGGAATTTAAACTTCTCGTCAATGAGCAACTGACTATTTTGAAAGTATAATCAACTTCATCTAAAGGAATTAACTCTTCGCGACTAGATGCTCCCAATTATCTCTCCGATGAAACAGAGTTTTAGCGAGTGTCGTTCTTTAAAAGGTTTAATAAGTTCATTGGATTCAGCTTACTCGAAAGTCTGGAGTGAGTACCATCAGCCAGTTGAGATAAAGTAGCCGCTGTAATCTAATTGTGATATGCATTAAACAATAATATTGTTTAACAAGGCGTTCCTACATTGGAGCGCTATTTTTAATTTTAATCTCAGACCATTTAACAACTTTTGATCTGCATCGTATAGACCTAATAACAACAAAATGGAGGAATTAATCATGCCAATTGAAACGAATCGATTGAAGCTTCCCTTACCTTTAGGGAATGAGAATGTGAGTCGTATAGGAATTAATACGATCTTTGAAAAGATCGATGAGGGTGTTGCAACACAGGAAGATTTGGAAGAACTTCGTCAGTTGGTTAGCGAAATCGATGTTCCAGATGCTTCGCTGACACAAAAAGGTAAAGTGCAGTTATCAAATAAAACAAATGGAACATCCGAATCCGAAGTGCCAACTGAAAAGGCGCTTGGAGAGGTTATGGCTGCTACTCAATCAGCGCAAGC
The DNA here is from genome assembly GCF_023714295.1 of Paenibacillus polysaccharolyticus. GTDB lineage: Bacteria > Bacillota > Bacilli > Paenibacillales > Paenibacillaceae > Paenibacillus > Paenibacillus polysaccharolyticus_A. The sequence continues at coordinate 137,938 of NZ_JAMAUN010000004.1, read as the reverse complement.
GACCATCAATAATCGAGATGGATACGGTACGACTACTAATAGCGGAAACTTATATTCCGTTACTCTAAGTCCAGCTCCTACAGCATATGTAGATGGACTAAGAATCACGGTCAAAATTAACGCTACTAATACTGGTGCAGTAACAATTATTGTAAACGGACTTAGTGCTAAAAGTGTCCTTAAATCAAATGGTAGTGCCATGACTGCCAATGCACTACGGATTAACTCTATATATTCGCTTATATACAACGGAACGGCTTTTATCTTGCAGGGTGAAGGGGGGGAGTATGGAACAGCAGTAGCGGGGGATGTCAGATCAATCAAGACAATCGGGACGGATGCGGGTTTATTAGCCGGGATGCTGATAACAAGGGATACTTCGCCTACAATCATCGCCCCGAACGGAGCAGCACAAAAATTAAATCCTGGTATATATGATTATCCAATAACTTTTTCAGCAGGTGCTTCATACGCTTCTGGAAATTCTACCATATCTTCTTCGCGGATGTTTCCTACAACTGGATTTCAAGATGCTTATTTTTATATTACTGTAACAGGTTTAGGGTTTAGACCTAATCGCGTTATACTTAGATCCTTTTACGGTTCAGGAGATTTCAATTATGTTTCCATGGGAACTTATGATTACACAACTAAGAATGGTGCACCAACAATTGGTGGTACAAATTCCAATTATATTATTTTAGGTGCAGAAGTAAATGAAGTGCCCAACCGAGGTTTCGTTCGTGTCCAGGAGTTCAGTGGAACAACGCTACCCTCTACTGGGTTTGCTATGACAGAAAATTCCTTTAGACTACCCGTATTCAGCGGTTCGGCAAATGTAAGTTGGGAAGCTTTTAAAGTATAAGCGGAGGTGATAATTATGCAGATCGGAATGAAGATTTACTACGAAAAACAAACAGGAAATGTAATAGTAAACACAGGTGAACGAACTGGAGATGTCATACCGACAACAGAGGAGCAAGATGTCGCCACATATTTTATTTTGAAGGAACATGCACCAGAAACGGTTGGTATGATTCAGTTTAAATACGGGGAATTCACAGCAGATTATGCAGAGGGCGGGGTCATAACTCGGATTGATTTGGACACATTGGAACCGCTAGTTACTTATTCTAAACAAACAGAAATAAAGACGCCGCTGGAACCCGTCCAGCGTTCAGTAAACAAGTGGAATTTTTGGCGCAGAACAACACGTTCTTGAAAGCCTAGAGCAAGGCGCAGACTGCGTTCACTGATGATGTTATCGCTAAATAGCCATAGAGGTATAAAGATGAATAGCGTCTATTCTTGTGAATGCTTCTACGTTTGGAAGGAGGTAATACCATGATAGTTATGTTCTTCATCACACAGCGTATGTCGATACCAGGGCGGATTATATTCGAGAGATTACGAAACTGGCTATGATGGATGTTGAATTTGGTGCAGTTGCAAAAGGTAGACGATAACACGTGGGGTTCTTTGGTATTCGCTGGCCCATTCAAACCATGTAATCAACGGAGAAGACAATTAAAAGTGATTACGAGTTAGCCGGGGAAATAAAATTCAAAGGCCAGGTTAAGATGAGCGTAGCCAATTTTATGTTATTCAGTCCCTAAGCCGATCCCGAGAAGGGAGGAAACTCACGGCTTCTATTTACTAGTGAATATTTTTGTATAGATTCAAACATATTTATTATAAGATACACACTCACTGCACTACTAAAAACGCCTAAGAATAACCCTAGCAAAAATTGATCCAGTGATTGATGATGTGCTGTATCTACCCAAACTTTCGCCACAACTGGGACAAATAATGGCTGTTTTAGAAACCTTATGCCCGCATACATATGCCTTATCACTCATGGTATTCATGAGATGGCGAGTTATTTAAATTATTAGAATGAAAAAGACTCCCTGATTGAAGTAGGGAGTCTTTTTTGATTTGAACCATAATATTGCTTAGTTGTATTTTGTAAATTGAATTGTATAAGGCTGGTTGTAGTTGTTGATGCCGTTGTCCATAATTCTGAAGTAAACTTTCTCACCAGGTTTAGCACTCATACCAATGGACTCTGCATACCCAGGTCCATTCCAGTTATCCATTTGAATGGACAGTATCGAACCACTTGCATCCATTTTAATAACACCCATAACAATATCGAAATTAGGTGGTGGAGTAGCGATAACGCCAAATGTGATAACAGAAGAACCGTTTGTGTTGTCCACAACATAATAATCATTATCGCTCATGCTATCTAAATACTGTGTTGCACTGAATCCGGAATTCTGACTAACACTTGAGTACATCACTTCTGCTGTCTCAAAGGTATCAGCCCAACCCGTTTTAGCTAATGCAGAACCTGAACCGAATGCTAATAAACAAGCAGTTGCCATAACAGAAATAGAGAATTTTCTTAATCTTTTCATATTCAAACCTCCTAAATATACTAAAACAACAAAGTTAGATTCAGTATTAGTTATTATTTGAAATTAAAGATATCGAAGAACTATCATATAATTAGGTTGGCCAACCATGGATAAATATACCATATTAATTATATGTTTGTAAACGTTTGCATTGTAAAATTTTGGGTGTAGCTAACAACACTTTGATACAAAAGAACAATTTTCAAACAGCTACTGCTGGTTCAGCTACAGCCGTCTACAATGGGGAAATTTATGTGCTTGGGGGACTTGCAAATACTACCTCTCTTCAATACACTACCTCTCAATCACGAGTAGAAGTATACAATCTTGAAACAAATGAAGTTAGGTCATTTACAGCTTTAACGTTTGCTAGAGGTCAAAGTACAGCAGTGAGTGTTAATGGAGAAATATTTATTATTGGTGGAAATAATGGAAGTGCCACTCTGAATACAGTCGAGAAGCTTTCATTAAAAAGTGAAGATCCAGTGGAACCAGAACAGCCATCTGGTAACCGGGCCATACTTGTAGTAACTATGACTAGCGGACTTGAAAAAGAATTCGATCTGAGTATGCAAGAAGTCAACAGCTTCATCAATTGGTATGAAACGAAACAAGCAGGAAGCGGAAATGCATCATGCGCTATGGATAAGCACGACAACAACAAAGGCCCATTTAAAAGCCGCAAGGATTACATTCTATTTGATCGTGTACTGACGTTTGAAGTGAGTGAATATTAAAAGAGGATGCTCCATCGGCTTATGTTGATGGGGTGTTTTTTGGAGCCCAACCTTTCTCTTTTCCCCGTGGTTCATAAATACAACCTCCACATAATACATATCAGAAAGTGGATTTGGGCGTCTCTTTATGAAGTGAGGTCACAATGGTGTATACTAGTCGATAGGCATATATTACCTTTCCCATCAACCAACACAACAATCTATGGACGGAGGACTCAAAGTTTATGTTGAAACAGCTTAAGCCATATAAGGTATTACAGGAGCGTAGAATCGAAGAACTGAAATCCGATGCGTACCTGCTGGAACATCAAAAATCGGGTGCTCATATCGTACTGTTGTCCAATAGTGATGATAACAAGGTGTTCAACATCGGTTTTCGCACACCTCCCGAAGATGATACAGGGGTAGCGCATATTCTGGAACACTCCGTGCTCTGCGGCTCGAAAAAATTCCCGGCCAAAGATTCTTTTGTGGAGCTGCTTAAGGGTTCACTCAATACATTCCTCAACGCGATGACGTATCCTGACAAAACCGTCTACCCCGTTGCGAGTCGGAACGATCATGACTTCCATAACTTGATGGATGTGTATCTGGATGCGGTACTAAATACGAATATTTATGAGAACGAAAAAATATTTTTGCAGGAAGGTTGGAATTACAACCTGACTTCTGCAGAAGACGAACTGACATACAACGGTGTGGTATATAACGAAATGAAGGGTGCCTTTTCTTCGCCGGAAAGGTTGGTTCGACGAGAGGTGCTGAATTCTCTTTTCCCGGATACGACGTACTCCTGCGAGTCTGGAGGCTTCCCGGAGGCGATTCTGGATCTCACTTATGAAGGATTGCTTGCTTTCCATAAACGGTACTATCATCCGTCCAACAGTTACATCTATCTGTACGGGGATATGGATATGGAAGAGAAACTGCAATGGCTGGATGAACATTACCTGAGCAACTATGATCGGATCGAGATTGACTCCGAGATTAAACTGCAGTCTGCCTTCCCAAAACGGGTGGATACGGTGAAGTCCTACTCTGCGGGAAGCACGGAATCCGAAGTAGACAATAGCTTTTTGACCTATAATGCGGTGATTGGCACAAGTCTGGATAAGGAATTGAACATTGCGTTTCAGATTTTGTTATACGCACTGCTTAACGCACCGGGAGCTGTTCTGAAGCAAGCCTTGCTGGATAAAGGCATCGCGAAGGATGTCTACGGCTCTTATGATGATAGCTTGTATCAGCCCGTGTTCACGGTGGGACTGAAGAAGAGCAACTTGTCCAGCAAGGACGAATTTCTCGGTACAATCAAGGAAGTGCTGGAGCGTGTTGTAAAAGAAGGCTTTGACCCGAAAGCTTTGCTCGCCGGCATCAATTCTTATGAGTTTAACCACCGGGAAGCAGATTTTGGCCGCATGCCGAAAGGCCTGATCTACGGACTTTCCTCCCTCCAAAGCTGGCTGTATGATAAGGAAGCGCCTTTCACGTATTTTGAAGCGAATGATGTATTTGCAGAACTTCGGTCCAAAATGAAAGACGGCTATTTCGAACAACTGATTGAGAAGTATCTATTACAAAATACACATACATCTTTTGTTGCGCACACACCGGACAAAGGCTTGAACGCACGTAAGGAAGAGGCGCTGAAGGAGCGGTTGAAATCGGTGCAGGCCGGACTTCGTCCAGAAGAGGTGCAGGATATGATTAAGCGCACCGAAGCGCTTGCCGAGTACCAGAACACCCCTTCCACCAAGGAACAGCAGCAGGTGATCCCGACGTTGTCTATTGAGGATATCGATACGAAGGCGTCTAAACTGTACCAAACGCTGAACAACGTGGACGGCACAACGATTTTGCACCATAACTTGTATACGAATGGCATCGGTTATCTGAGACTGTTGTTTGATATCAAGGAAGTACCGCGCCGCTTGTTGCCTTATGTGGGATTGCTCAAAAACGTACTTGGTTACGTGGACACTCAAAACTACTTGTTTAACGAGTTATCAAATGAAATTCATATCCATTCCGGCGGAATCAACAGCGGGGTTGGGTCGTATGCGAATGCGCATCAGCTTCACGATTTCAAAGCAACCTATGAGTTCAATGCAAAAGTACTGTATGACAAACTGGGATTTGCTTTTGATATGATCAAGGAAATCGTGTTTACGTCCCGTTTTGACAACTCCAAGCGACTTTTCGAGATCATTTCTCAGGTGAAAGGTAATTTGCAGCGCAGTCTGATCAACAGCGGTCATTCCGCAGGGATTGCCAGATCGTCCTCGAAACATTCAGCCGTTGCTGATTTCCGTGAGGCGGTTAGCGGGATTGCTTATTATCAGTGGCTTGAGGATCTACAGGCGAACTTTGATGCGAAAAAAGAAGAGCTGTCCTCTAGCCTGCAAGAGCTGATGGGTTACATTTTCAGACCGGAGAACCTGCTTGTCAGCTACACGGCAGACGATAAAGGATACGAAGGTCTGGAAGAGCAGGTGTCCGCTCTGAAAGCCAAGTTGTTCACACATGAAGTGGCGAAGGAAGCTTTTGCGTTTACGCCTGCAACACATAACGAAGGTTTCCGTTCTCCGTCCGAAGTTCAGTATGTGGTGCAAACCGGGAATTATATTGAAAAAGGGTATGCTTATACAGGCTCATTGCGTGTATTACAGGGTATCTTGTCACTGGACTATCTGTGGAACAATATCCGTGCCAAAGGTGGCGCTTACGGCTGTATGTCCGGGTTTAGACGGAATGGGGACAGTTATCTGGCTTCCTACCGCGACCCGAATCTGGATAAAACCTATAAAGTATACGAGGAGATTCCGCAATATCTGAACGATTTCCGTGCCGACGAACGGGAGATGACCCGTTATATCATCGGTGCGATTCAGGATCTGGATGCGCCAAGAACGCCTTACGGTGAAGGGGCATTCTCGCTGGAATGTTATCTGTCCAATGTGACCGAAGCTGATCTGCAGCAGGAGCGCGATGAGGTGCTTGGGACGAAAGAGAGCGATATTATCGGGTTTGCCGGATTTGTCTCTGCCATTCTGGAGCAACAGCATCGGTGTGTTATTGGAAATGAGCATAAGATTGAGGAGCAGAAACAACAGTTTGATGAAACGTTGGATCTGATTAAACATTAAGGTGCAGTAACCCGGGTGCGGTTGTGAAAAGAAGGATTCAATAAACATCTGTAGAAAAAACATCTCTAGATAACAAGAAAAGACAATTGCTTGGGCTGGTAAGTAAAACAGCTTGGGCAAGTGTCTTTTTTATTTTATTCGGGTCCCCGTTTAAGTTACCGCAAGCATGTTATAAATTTTAAGTGTGCGCAGATCCTCTTTGGATATTTTCAGTTCATTGTATAGCTCGGGTGTTTCCGGCAACGGTGTTCGGGAGAAAAGCATTTTCAGTGCAATGGGCATAAACGGCCTGAATGAAACACCAGCCATAAGTCCCCATTTTTTCTCCGATTCCTGGAAGGATGCCAAAATATTAATATACAGATTCTCCAGTGGCGTAGCCTGATTTTTCAAAATGAGTGTAGTCAGCGTATCATAATGCTCGGTGTGACCCCAGTACATATTTTCACATTCCTGATAATTGTCAAAATCCTTCACATTCATATACATCACCGTCCGATAGCGGTTGGCATCCGACTGAGCCATCATGTCGATCACGCAGCGGATGAGACTGTTGTTCCTGCCGTCGTAGAAGTACGAATAGAAGCGGGTGGAGTTTTTGAAAAAACTGGACTGGACCGTGTTCATCAGCGGAGACGCATGCCTCGGTTCTTGGTAAAGCAGCTGCTCGACCTGAATGTTCAGCGCATCTGCAATCTGGTGCAGTGTGACGAGATCCAGCGTAATATCACCACTCTCATATTTGGAAAGAGTACCTTTGCTCTTGAAAATCTGGTCTGCCAGTTGTTGTACGGTGAGCCCGCGCCATTTGCGGAAGTTTCGTATTTTTTTGCCCACTTCCTGGTTGATGTTGTTCATTGGGGTGCTCCTTATCGAGTTGAATGATCCGAAGTGTTTCCTGAGAATAGACAAATAGGCTAAAAGTCTTTCTTAAAAGCCAGGACCTATCAGAAATATATCACTTTTTCAGTGAAAAGACTATTCTGAGGAAACATGGAAAGCGATTTGTTTCTTTTGAGTAGATTCTCTTGCGTTTGATGCAACTCGGGCGGCATGGAACAATAGGGTTAGAAGCAATGCACCGACAATGCTAAAACGAGAAGACAGAGGAGCTAATCCCCATGACCAAGATGACCAAGATGAACAAGGTGAACACATCCTATAATTTTGATGAGATCATTGACCGTACCGGAACCAACGCGATGAATACAGATGGTTTCCGCCAATATATTTTCAACGCAACGAGTGAGATGGAATTTCCGTTTAAGGATGAGGAGTTCATCCGCATGTGGATTGCCGATATGGAGTTTGCCACACCCCCCGAGATTTTGGATGCCGTGAGAGAACGCCTGGATCGCCGCATTATGGGGTATTCGCAAGTTTTTGACCCGAGTTACTACGAAGCGGTAGCAAGCTGGATGAAACGATATTATGACTGGTCTTTCCCGAAGGAGCATCTGGAGACATCGAATGGGATTATTCCGGCGCTCTATGAACTGGTGGAGTATATCTGCCAGCCGGACGAAAAGGTATTGATCCTGACGCCGTCCTATGGATTTTTCAAAGCGGCAGCAGACCATAACCAGCTTGAGCTGGTGTGTTCGGACATGTTAAATGAAGAAGGGCATTATACGATTGATTTTGACGATTTTGAAGCGAAGGCGAGAGACGAGAAAGTACGGGTTTGCATTTTCTGTAATCCGCATAATCCATCTGGACGCGTCTGGAGCACGGAGGAACTGAAGCGAGTAGGCGAAATCTGTTTGAATAATGAGATATGGATCATCTCGGATGAAATCCATTGTGATCTGCTTCGTACGGGAACAACGCATACTCCACTCGCCAAACTGTTTCCGGATACCGACCGAATTATAACTTGTATGTCTCCTAGCAAAACGTTCAACATGGCAGGTCTGATGTTTTCGAACGTCATCATTCCGAACAAAGCACTAAGGGAGACCTGGCAGGCACGTCATTACGGCTTCAAAAATCCGCTAAGTATTGCGGCAACTCAAGCGGCTTATGAACATGGCGATGAATGGCTGAAACAGTTAAAACTTTACCTGGATGATAACTTTGCGTATGTTGATGATTTTATGAAAACCAATCTGCCGCTTGCCGTTTTTCACATCCCTGACGCCACATACCTTGCGTGGATTGATATTACGCCATATGCACCGAAGAATGTCAACCTGCCTTTGTTTTTTGCGGAACAAGCAGGCGTATTGCTGGAGGACGGGGGAATGTTTGTGGCAAACGGCGAAGGCTGCATTCGGTTGAATCTGGCTTGCCCTCGTTCTGTCTTGAAGGAAGGCTTGAGCAGAATTAGTCGGGTATTGGTGGGCCACAAGACGGAACAACAACAGGTGCCGGAGCTGCCCGTACACGTATAGCATCGGTAAGTTTTACGATGAACACGGGTATATACAGACTGAATATTAAAGGGCGGAGCAGAACGTATTCTGTTTCGTCCCTTTTTGAGTTGTTTCTTTTATTTATCTGGACGGTTTCCTTGCTCATCATCGTACACTTCTGGTCTGTCGACTACGGTTATGTTAAAATGGTGGATAGTCTATGAGTCGCTGGACATGTGACTCTTGCAGGGAAGAGCTCTTCTAAACGGGCTACACGGATATGTATTCATCAAGGGAAAGGAGCCTATATATTATGTTTGGAAATGATTGGGACGAGGTGTTGAAGCAGGAGACGGAAGCGGAGTATTTTGACAAAATTCGTTATGCGCTCGCTGCGGAATACAAAACACAGACGGTCTACCCGCCCAAGGAAGATTTGTTCTCTGCCTTGAAGCTGACCCCGTATCATCGGGTGAAAGCCGTTATAATTGGTCAAGATCCTTATCACGGTGCGGGTCAGGCTCACGGATTAAGTTTCTCGGTCAGACCGGGGGTGCGCGTACCGCCTTCACTGAAAAATATATATAAGGAACTTCAGGCCGATCTGGGCGTGCCTGTTCCAAAGCATGGTTCACTTATTCACTGGGCAGAGCAGGGTGTGTTGTTGCTCAATGCGGTTCTGACGGTTCGGGAGAGCCAGCCGAACTCTCATCAGGCTTTGGGTTGGCAGACGTTCACGGATGCCGTCATTCGTGAGCTGAATGAACGCAATGAGCCTATGGTGTACATGCTATGGGGAAGTCACGCTCAGAAGAAGGGTGCTTTTATTAATAGAGACAAACATCTGGTGCTGGAATCAACACATCCGAGCCCTTTAGCTGCACATCGCGGCTTTCTTGGCAGTCGGCCTTTTTCCAAAGCTAATGAATTTCTCGTCTCCAAAGGTATTAAACCGATCGATTGGACAATACCTGAAAACTAGATAGATTGGAGGCGAGCACATTGCGACATTGGATTGGACGAAAAGTAGCAGTATACCGGGCAACAGGAATTCGCGAGCCTCTAAAGGGAACGCTGGTAGAGTGGGATGAAGAGACGGAATGTGTTCGAATCGGACCGAAACGGATTAAAGTATCGTTTGACAATATTGCAATGATCAAACCACTTCCTGACGAAAGCCTGCCTCTGAAAAAAGCGCGTTCTGAAGTCCACAAGATCGGGTATGTGATGAAAAAAGCAATCCAGTTTGAAAATGCGATCTATTTCAAGTCACAGATTATGATTTGGCGGCGAGCCAAAATTGTAGCGTTATCGACCACGATTGTAAGACATGACGAAGATCAGGTCGAGCTTGAAGACGGCCGTCTGCTTCGCAAGGACAAGCACATGTTTGTGGTACGTTCGCGGCGTGGCATACGATAGTCTGTTGAAATTTAATATGGTTTTCATACTGCGATCACACGGCATTAATGTTTCGACCTTATAGTAGGTAGTAACAACCCCTTCTAAATGAATGTGTATGGATTTGGGAACCCGGCCGGCTGCAAACGGCCGGGTATTTTTTTCTCTTATATAAACTTCTTATAACGCTGTGCATGTGTTCTGTTAACATGCTGTAACATAGCAATGACATTTGTGCTATATACTAAGGAGATAGATCTTAAAAAGGAGTGAAACCACTTGAAACGGATATGTGTTTTTGCAGGGTCTAACCCGGGAAATCATCCCGATTATATTAAGCATGCTACCCTTTTGGGGGAACAGATTGCGAGCAGCGGATATGCGCTGGTCTACGGTGGCTCTTGTATGGGTTTGATGGGGGCAGTCGCGGATGCGGCTCTGGCGGCAGGCGGAGAAGTGATTGGGGTGATGCCCACGGGTTTATTCCGGGGTGAGGTGGTTCACGGCGGGCTTACTCAACTGATTGAAGTGGGAACGATGCATGAGCGGAAGGCGACGATGGCACAGCTATCCGATGGATTTATCGCACTTCCGGGCGGTATGGGCACGTTCGAAGAATTGTTCGAGGTACTGTGCTGGGCACAGATCGGCATTCATCGCAAACCTGTAGGCCTCTTGAATGTGAACGGTTATTATGAACCACTTATGAAAATGGTGGAGCACAGTGTTCATGAAGGATTCTCCAACACATCACATCTCAGTCTGTGGAGTCTTGAGTCTGATCCGGCTGAATTGCTTGCTCAGATGGACGCCTACATCCCCAAGGAATTAACTCAGAAATGGTCTGAACTCAGCGGAAAATAAAGGCTATAGAAAGGGTAAGCCGTAACCTGCTGCTTCAAGTGAAAAACTTCCCCATCTGCCCAAGCAAATAACGCTTGCGGACATAGTCTATAGTGTACTTTGATGAAGAGGGGAGTGTCACTCATGAGCGATCTCAAAGGAGCAGGTTACGGCTACTGTGGAGGTTTCGGTGGTGGTGTATGGACATCAACAGGCGCAATCCTGGTGTTGTTTATCTTGCTGGTTATCATCTCCCGCACGTTCGTACTGTAATGCAGACCATTCTATAACAGATGCATGCTGACTCGCGGCATCATTCGAAGAAAATGGCCTTTCCAAAGAGACGCCGGCAACTGCCGGCGTTTCAGGGGAACGGTTTTTTTGCTTGTGCCTAGAAAAAGACCTCCATCCCATAAGCAATGAGATAGAGCTATCTACTTGGAAACTATACAACGATTTCCGTAGTATCGCTGGGTAGAATAAGTGTTTTCCAGGCAATGTATAGTCCAATAGCAGAAGCAATCAGTGCAAGGATAGCCGCAACAAAGGCCAGTTTATCCAGTTTATTTTGCTTGGGTTCGATGACGCCGGACTGATTACTTGTTCTGTCAGGTAAAGAGAGTCCTCGAACAGAAGCTCGCGGAATCGTTTGTCGTGATCCGGGAGGTCTTGACGTGCTGATTTTCGATCCGGGTTCTGATCTATTCTTCGCTGAATGGTGCGGTGAGCACTTTTGGGCAGAGTAAGATTTGGAAGGGATCGAGTGCTTCCTTGTTCGTGATTTCAACGGTTTCAAAGGGCAACCTCCTTACAGCGGAGTGCAGTTGTCTACGACTGATATTATACTATGTCGGTTTTTAGATTGAGTTCGCAAAAATGAGTGAATCCCCAGCCCTTTAAATGTTAGACCCGTGCTGAATGAACAAGCCAGTATACAATTAAACGCTCTCTTAATACGTGTATGACAAATGGTGTATATAGTGAAAGTTCATAGAATCCACTTTGAATGCAGGAGGGTCTGGATTGAACAAAATCGAAATTATTGCCCACCGTGGTGCATCTGCGGTATGCCCGGAAAATACGATGATTGCATTTGAGCGAGCTCTGGAACTGGGGGCAACAGGAATCGAGACGGATGTGCAGATGTCAGCCGATGGTCGGTTGGTGTTAATCCACGATGAAACTTTACAACGGACGGCGGGAAGCGAAGGCTGGGTTAAAGATTGCACCTACGATAAATTGCGGACTCTTGATGCAGGCTCTTGGTTCCATTCGGATTTCGCCGGAGAGTCTATTCCTTCACTGGAAATGTTATTTAACCTGGTGCAAGGCAAGAGAATTCTGCTTAATGTAGAGTTGAAAAATGGCATCGTTCCATACAAGGGGATGGAAGAAAAGGTCATGCAAGTTATTCGGGAGTGGAACATGGAGCAACAGGTTGTTCTATCCAGCTTTAATCATGCCTCGCTTGTGAAGTGTAAGCGCATCGCGCCGGACATTCGTACTGCGCTTTTATATATGGAGAAGTTGTATCGTCCTTATGATTACGCGGCTAAACTTGAGGCATCGGGCCTTCATCCGTATAAGCTGGCTGTGGCCAAAGAGGAAATAAGTGCTGCTCTTGCTCAGGGTATAGTCACCTATCCCTTCACCGTGAATGATCCCGGCGATATGGAGATGATGATGGATATGGGAGTACAAGGCATCATTACCGATCTTCCGGATGTGCTGGCTTCATTGATGACCCTTCGGACTCGTTGAGCAAATGTCATAATTGGATTAGATTATGCAAGACATATCATATGCAAGACAAAATAAGAAAAGGCCATACAGGAGCTTTGAGGCGCTGTATAGCCTTTTTTCGTGCATATTCATGCGGAAATATTCATATCTGCAAGAAAGTTGTCCTTTTTGTCCATTGCCAGACTGGGAGGATTCCCTTACAATATTCTATGGGAATGAGAATCAATATCAATAGAAGCGGTATTTTTGGAGAGGTGATTGTTATGTACATAAGGTTAATAAGCTTCACTCATAACACGGGTGGACAAGTATGAACTTGAACGGTTCTTCCACGCATTCAAATGAGGAGTCACCTACAGCGAAAATCCATACACGCCCATGGGCAGCCACTCTCATTCTAACAGGCGGTATTCTGCTACTTGCTCTGGGTATGGCGTTGTCCATTTCATTTGGTGCTGCTGATATTCAACTCGGCGTGGTCTGGCAGGCGGTATTTAACTTTAACCCTGACTTGACACCCCATCAGATCATATGGGAGATTCGGTTGCCTCGTATTCTTGGCGGAGCGATGGTGGGTGCTTGCTTTGCTGTTGCCGGAGCGATTATGCAAGGCATGACCCGGAATCCGCTCGCCGATTCGGGACTGCTTGGTCTGAACGCTGGCGCCGGCTTTGCACTGGCGATCTGTTTTGCCTTTTTCCCGGGGCTGCCATATATGTACATTATTATGTACTCATTCCTGGGAGCAGGACTTGGTGTACTACTTGTGTATGGTTTCGGTGCAGCATCCAGATCAGGTCTGACGCCGCTGCGTCTCGTGCTGGCTGGAGCCGCGGTATCGGCTATGTTGTCTGCGCTGAGTGAGGGGATTGCGCTCTACTTCAGAATCGGACAAGACTTGGCCTTCTGGACTGCCGGAGGGGTGGCCGGAACGAAGTGGTCTCAGCTTGAAGTGATGTTTCCTTGGGTGCTCGCTGCACTGATCGTGGGTATGATCATCTCTCGTTCAATTACGTTACTCAGTCTTGGCGAGGAGATTGCGGTTGGATTGGGACAGCGTACCGGTGTGATCAAGCTGGTCGGTTTGATTGTAGTACTAATCCTGGCAGGTACTGCAGTATCTGTCGTGGGTGCAGTCGGATTTGTCGGTCTGATTATCCCCCACCTTACCCGGAAGCTGGTTGGGGTCGATTATCGCTGGATTATTCCTTGTTCTGCCGTGATGGGCAGCCTTTTGCTTGTATTTTCGGATCTGGCAGCACGTATGATTAACCCGCCTTACGAAACGCCGATTGGCGCATTGGTTGCCCTCATCGGGGTGCCGTTCTTCCTGTATCTGGCGCGGAAAGAAAGGAGGACGCTGTAAGATGGGTTCCTCAACTATGGTTGGTGCAGAGCGCAAAAAGAAAACAAAAGGGATCGTTGTTCTTATTGTGCTTGGTCTTTTGATTATTACCGCTTTTATTATCAGTATGAATACCGGCTTTACCAAGCTTTCACCGCTGGAGGTTTTACGGACGTTGTTTGGCAGCGGTACACCGAAACAGGAGCTGATCCTGTTTGAATTCAGACTGCCTCGTATTGTGATTGCTGTTCTAATCGGGGCGGGTCTGGCGTTGTCGGGCTGTATCCTGCAAGGGGTATCGCGAAACGCACTCGCCGATCCTGGGATTCTAGGTATTAATGCTGGAGCGGGGCTTATGGTGATGCTATTTGTTTCTTTTTTTCCAACGACGACAGCAGCTCCGATCTTTCTGCTTCCGATCCTTGCACTGATTGGCGCAAGCTTTGCAGCATTTCTAATCTATATCCTTTCCTACAAAAAAGGGGAGGGCATCTTGCCAACCCGTATGTTGCTCACGGGAATCGGGATCGCAGCCGGTATCAGTTCAGCTATGATCGTGTTAACGTTGCGACTTAGTCCCGAGAAATATCAATTTGTGGCCACTTGGCTCGCAGGAAGCATTTGGGGCTCGAATTGGAAGTTTGTTTGGGCACTGTTGCCATTTATCCTGGTGCTTGTACCGCTGGTACTGGCGAAGGCACGTGTACTGAATGTATTGAATCTTGGGGATCAGACAGCAAGTGGTCTCGGTGCTCCTGTAGAGCGTGAACGTATGATTTTGCTTGCTGCAGCAGCTGTTTTGGCAGGAGCCTGTGTGTCTGTAAGCGGCGGTATCGGTTTTGTTGGCCTAATTGGGCCTCATCTGGCGCGTCGTCTCGTTGGGCCAAAACATCAGTTTTTGCTACCCGCATCTGCTCTGGTTGGGTCATTGCTCGTTCTGGTCGCGGATACGCTGGGACGTGTCATTTTGCAACCTTCGGAGATTCCAGCCGGGATTCTCGTTGCCATTCTGGGTGCACCATACTTCCTGTATCTTCTAAGCAGGACGAAATAGAAGGTAATCATCATCATGTTGACGGAGGATTGCCGTAAGGGGGAACTAGGTTTATGCTTCGTCGTTTTTTTGCCTATTATAGGCCGTACAAAAAACTGTTCATTCTGGACTTCACCTGTGCAATTCTGGTTGCGTTGCTGGAGCTGGCTTTTCCGCTAGCTGTGAACCGGGTTGTAGATGATCTGCTGCCAGGTGGACGCTGGGATTGGATTCTATGGGCGTGTCTAGGACTGCTGGGCATTTACTTGCTGAACTCATTCCTGAATTACGTTGTAACCTATTGGGGACATAAGCTGGGGATCAATATCGAGACGGATATGCGTAAAAGTCTGTTCAACCATGTGCAGAAGTTATCCTTCCGATATTTTGACAATACAAAGACCGGACATCTGGTATCCCGCATGACGAATGATTTGATGGATATCGGAGAGATTGCCCATCATGGTCCGGAGGATGTATTTATTGCCGTGATGACATTGGTCGGTGCTTTCAGTATCATGATGAGCATTAATGGGAATCTGGCGATTCTCACGTTTATCATTGTGCCGCTGATTATCTATCTTTCTTTGTATTTCGGGAACAAAATGTCCAAAGCCTTCAGCCGAATGTTCGGGGATATTGCCGATTTCAATGCTCGTGTTGAAAACAACATTACGGGTATTCGCGTGGTTCAGGCTTTTGCCAATGAAGAGTATGAAAAAGCACAATTCGCTGTAAACAACGGTCGTTTCCGTCAAACCAAGCTGGTTGCATACAAAATTATGGCGTGGAACTCTTCCATCAGTTATGTACTGATGAAGCTGGTATCGTTGTTTGTGCTCGTGTGCGGAACGTGGTTTGTCATTAACGGCAGCATGACCTATGGGGAGTTTATTGCCTTTATTATGTTGTCCAATGTGTTCCTGACACCCATTCAGAAGATTAATTCGGTTATAGAGACCTATCCTAAAGGCATTGCAGGTTTCAAACGGTATACGGACTTGCTTGATATGGAGCCGGATGTCAGGGACCGCCCTAATGCTGTTCCGGTATCCCATCTACGTGGAGACATTCGTTACGAGCAAGTGACTTTCGGTTATTCGGATCAAGAGCCGGTCATTCAGGGTATCGATCTAAGTGTTCGTGCCGGTGAAACTGTAGCTCTGGTCGGTCCGTCGGGTGCGGGGAAAACAACACTTTGCAGTTTGCTGCCACGATTCTATGATGTGCTGGAAGGGCGCATCACGATTGATGGTCAGGACATTCAGCACATGACACTGGATTCCTTGCGCAGTCAGATCGGGATCGTGCAGCAGGATGTATTCCTCTTCGATGGTACGATTCGGGAGAATATTGCGTATGGCAAACTGGATGCATCTGAAGAAGAAATCTGGATGGCGGCTCGTCGGGCCCAGATGGAATCCTTGATTCTGTCCATGCCGGAAGGACTGGATACACTGATTGGAGAACGCGGCGTGAAGCTGTCCGGTGGACAGAAGCAGCGTTTGTCTATCGCTCGTATGTTCCTGAAGAATCCACCGATTCTGATTCTGGATGAGGCAACGTCTGCGCTTGATACCGAGACGGAAGCCGCGATTCAACAATCACTGGCTGAGTTGTCCGAAGGGCGCACCACACTAGTTATCGCTCATAGACTGGCGACGATCAAAAATGCAGACCGCATTGTAGTCGTGGCCGAGCAAGGCATCACAGAGCAGGGACGTCATGAGGAACTGCTTGCTTCGGGCGGCATCTACAGTCGCCTGCACTATGCGCAGTTTGGTGCATAGCTCAGGGTGTGAATTTAAGAATGTTTGCGTGAATAGTAAGTAATGACAGCAACAATTCAATTATCATACAAAAGGCTTGAGACGAAGTAATAACTTCGGTTTCGAGTTTTTTTGTATATGTACATATTGATATTAAGGAGAAAAGTAGTATTATCATTTTGTCAGGAAATTCAATAAAAATACATTAATTAGATCAAAGAGAAATACGAAGAACAAAGTGATATGGCGTAGCATCGTCCTCTAACATAGAAGTCAATGATGTTGCAGTGCCTATAGCGTCTAATAGCGCTTTCAATGCTCCTCTTACAGATTATGCTTCTATTACTAGAAGTAGTGATACTACCGTTACAATAATAGCTGACGAAAATTTGTGAAGAAAGTGAGGGAAATATATGAAAAAGAAATTATTTACGTTTGGTCTTATCCTTTTAATCATGTCTGTATGCTCAACGAGTATTTATGCAGCAGGAGAGGCACTTCGGGCGACTATCTACATAAACGACGAGAAACTGGATTTTGATGCGATTGTTGCATACTCAGGAGTATCTATGGTTCCTTTTCGTGAAATATTCGAGAAATGTGATATGAAAGTAAGTTGGGACAATATGAACAAAACAGTGACGGCAAGCAGTCAAGACGGTGCTACAGTTATAAAACTAAGCGAGAATAAAACGACAGCATTTGTGAATGGAAAATCATTTGCTTTATCACAAGCACCTTTCCTTGGAGGCAATACATTATATGTGAACCTCAGATTTATCAGTGAATCCATAGGTGCAACGGTGAATTTTGATAAACCATTACTTTCAATTCACATCGTTCTTCCTGAAGCTTCGATAGAATAGTGAATATATCTTGGTATAGTATACCAGGGTATTTTTTTGTTATTAAAGGACCGAGAGGCCAGTAAAATGATACGAACAGTAAAAATAGGAGCATTAAACACAAAAAGAAACCTCCTTTTGGGTAATGATAGGTATAGTTTGACTGAAATGTATAATATGTTTACGAGAAGCAGTGAAGTTTATTGACAAACAGTCTATCTACTAGGAGGCAATTGACATGTCAGATCTGACTAAAATACTACTTACCTGTCTCGGTTTTCTTTTAATTTTATCGTTGTTATTGTTGGGGATTCGTAATCTGATGGGGATTAACAAAGGCTTAGGTTCCCGAATCTTGGCTGGCTGGTTTATGGGACTTTTTGTCGTCGGCGCTGTACCGCTTACTTTTGCATTGTATACCTACATCACCGATGAACGTTTGGATGCCAACATCGGGTTAGGACTTGCGATGCTGTTTGCCTGGGCATACTGTGCGCTACTGTTGTGTGGTGTGGTGGGCGTGTGGGGAAGGTATTGGTGGCGTGGGAAAAGGAAGTAATGGATCGATTTTCAAATGATAAGAGGTGTAAATGTGGAGTCTCTTGAAGTAGTATTTGACTTAAGAACGGAATATTTGAATAATATGCTCTTTCATGATTTCAAGCTTACTCCAGATAATATTATATCTTCGAATTTTTATGATAAAGAGGAAGAAAGAAATAAGGAGTTTAAAGACATAACAAGCTTTTCTGAATTTTTTACCATCCCGGGGACGGGTACAATTACTGTAGATAAGCTTCGTTTGGGTATAACTTTGGAACAGCTCCTTCTTCTATTGTCATTTGATGGAGAATCAGGAACTGTTGAGATTAACTTTTCGGAGATAGAACTAATCGAAGATCGTATTTTTGACAAAGAAAAAGTCTAGGATTATTGAAATATTTTTATCTATTTATGGAACGTTATGATGTTGAATCTGTAAAATTTGGTTATGAACCTGCAATTCATGATGATACCTGTTTAATTGAACTGAAAAAGTGGTGTGACTCCGAATAAGGATATGTTTAATTTTAATTTGCTTTAGTGGAGGTAAAATGTTTGATCAAAATGTGATAGTAGATTGGGCTAAGTCCCATAATGTAGAATCTACAGCACGAAATTATTGCTTATCGTGCGTAAACAACTACTTGGCAGAGTCTCCAGAAGACGAGAAACTGTTTTTTGGAAAGTACTACTCTGAAAAATTAATGCTAGAATTAGAAAAAGTTTATTGCATAATAAATTGGAATGAACCTGAATATTCTCACATTATTGCCTTAGTCCCCATCATTTACGACGGCAAGGAAATTGGCAGATATGAGTTGTTTTATAGGATGTCAGGGGAGATTTACGATGACCTGTTAGTGATAGATGGGCAAGAACAGTTAGTTTATTAAGTCATTCTTCAAAGGATGTTACTAAAAAAGTAACGGAAGAACTGTAGGTAAGTCGAACAGCTATGCATCAAGTGATTGAATTTATGGAGAGAGAGGATGTTTCCTTTATTCCTCCAGCGCAGCCCGATATTATAGTTAAAGAATTAACAGAAAAGATTATTCAAGAGGCGATCGAAAGTTATGCTGAAGAAGATGCATTCTGGCTGAAAATATATGCTGTGGCAGACCACGGTAGGGAAGTATTTGATATGGACAAAATTAATCAAGCCTTGAAAGTAACCAAATGATCTCCGTGGAAAATAATGAGATGAGGTTTTGCACTTTAATGAATTATTGGGAATTATTTGGATATTTGACCCCGAAATGCAAACCAATTAATAGTTTCAGTAAATATAAACGGATACTTGAGATCATATTGGCGACCAAGTGATTGAATCGACCTTCACTCATCCGTTCTATGTGAAAGGTAAAGAATGGACGTTTGTCAATGATCTCAAGGTTGGAGACTTGCTTGTTCAGAGCCATGGGAATACGCTCAAGATAGACAGCTAATGGGGTAGAAAAATATTAAACTAGGCAGTATGATGATTTCAAATTTAAGGATAGGTAATTCCTAGAGAGGTACTTTATGAAAGTAAAATGTATATCTAATAAAAGCGATTCATTATCCACTAAGGCAGGTTACCCAATAAATTATCAATGTGAGTCGTTAATTATTGGGGCAACATTTAATGTGTATTCGATCGGCCATTGGGATAATTACATGTTTTACTTATTGAAAGTTGATCATCAGGACCCCGATTTAAATCTTGACCCGGTATGGTTTCCGTATGAATGGTTCGAAGTTATTGATCAAAAAATTCCAAATTCTTGGTACTTCAATTTTATAGGTGAACCAAATCGCGAACAAATTTCAACGATCCTTGGCTATAAAGAAATCGCGTTTAATTTCGACCATCATGTCGGATTAATGGAGAGAGAAAAGTACCACTTAGATTTATTTTACAAAATGAAAGCTGAAATTGATAACTAACGCTAAAACCTTGGGGATTAACACCCTCAAGGTTTTTCTCTCCCCGATTAGTGCCAAGTAAATCGGCATGGCTAAGGGTTGCTAAGTTTATTCATTCGCGATGGCGTGATGATCGTCCCGATTGGTAAATATGGAGACGGTAGTCAGTTGAACAAAATTAAAATAGTGGCAAACAACGCGCATGATTATCAAATTAGTACTGAATCCCAAAGTGAGTAACTGTTTGGTTTAATGGGGGGATTGTGTGAATGTAAATTATGAGCACCGCTCGCCTGAAGAAAACGAATTAATCGCTATGCGTAAAGAGCTCCAGCGTCTACGTATGGAGAATGATATTTTAAAGCAAGCCGCGCTGATCATGGGACGAAAGTAGCTATCATCCAGAATAACCGTGATAGTTACTCGATATCAGCAATGTGCGCCGTCCTCGACATCGCCAAAAGCACGTTCTATTATGAAGCGAAGGAAGAGCCAAGCTTCAGGAACGAGGATTCATCGTCTCCAGACGTCGTATTGTCGAATCATGCAAGAACATGGCCTTTTCTCCATGTACACTATTGCCCGGTTTAAGCCTCACAAAACAGCTTGTAATGACGCGACAATAGCGGTTGATAGGTCAAGGGAGGGGGATGATGTTCAGTATGTATTTAGAGAATACAATCAATATTAAGAAAAATTTTATTTCTCTTGCTGAAATCGTGCGCCCACAGTTGTTAAGAGAAGATTTTTATAGATTGGATCAGCAAATATAATGTTTCGTATATTTTAAAATAGTTCTTTTAAGCCGGAGATCAAGTAGGATAAAATGATGGAGGAAGGGCGGCTATAATATTGAGTATACAATTGACGGTGAGTTTTCCGATGAATTTTTCTCGATTTATTAAAGCAGACATGAAGAAGATTGAGTGCAACAGTAACGAAATGCACTTCGGAAGGAATGGAAAATGAAAGGTAAGTTTACATTTCTCATACGTGATGAGGTCTTGGACTTTGATGATATCAGTGAAAGATTAAGAATGAAACCGGAATCGATTACCAGAAGGGGACAATCCATAAAGAAGGGGGGCGAACTTCAGGCTCCATATGATATCTGGTCATTTGATGTGTTAATAACGAAAGGCGCCGAGCCCGAGGAGGCTCTGAATAATTTATTGGATAAGTTGAACCAGAACTGCAAACAAATAAATAGTTTGATTAAACAATACAAGGAAGTAAACATAAGCGGGTATTTAAGATCAGATTATGGTCAAATGGGGCTGGAGATTTCACATGTGACGATGAAAAAAATGGTTGGTTTAGGACTTGGGCTTGAGATACATATCTTATCTTATGGTGGAGTGATTACAGGGGATGAATAGTCGAATTCTCCTCTCCACTTGTTTGAATACGGCAGTGTATGGAGGAAAATAGTGTGATCAGGGCAACTGCAGATGATGTCTTAAAAATTGTAGACAAGTATTCACGTCTTGATATTGAAAATGCTTCTCCGATGGATGGGCTCCGCGTGGCCCTTTTAGATGTATATTGTCGTTCACTTTCGCAATCTGAAGCAAGAGAGAAAATTACTTTTAAGTGCCATAATCTAGCCCATGAGGACAAGTTTTTTGACTTTTTCAGTGATATTTTTATCAATGATGCCGAGAGTTGTTTTATTTTTATTCAAAAATCTAATTCCGAATCTTCTCGAAAGATGATGAAAGCTAAAGGGCTTGATGATGCAGAAATAGAGTATTGTTTTTTGATCAATACAGGAATACAGCTATGCGAAATGAATTGTATCTCAGACAATAATTGTGGGATGGAACGGTTTTTAAGAGTTGTTTTAAATGCATACAGAATTATAATGTGATCACTTGGAGAAACGAGGAAAGTTATGAATCTTACTAAGATACTATTAAAAGAGTTGCAGGATGGCCTAAAAGAACTTTCGTTTGAGTTTGAAGGTTCTTCTAATCCTTGGGTTTTTGTTAGATCCAGAGAAGGATATGTACAAGAATATATTGAGATTGATAAAAGCAATTGGGAACCCAATGCAATCCGGTGTACGTTTCAAACAGGCTCGAAATCTGTAAGTAGTACTAAGCTTGAGAGGCATCAAGTAAATGAGTGGTACATGTATCAAGATAAAGAAGAACTAAGAAGCATTTTTAAACATTTTCTAAAAATTATAGAACAATTTGCGTTACCATGGTTTGCTAAAAACACAGAATTCACTCCACCTCCTGCGCCCAATTATTTAGAGGGAAACTGGAGAAATCCAATTGAAAATTTTGTGAACAATAACAAACTTAATCTACATAGCTCGGAGAGCGTTGAGATATTGGATCAACTTGTTATAAAAGGACTTGTGCAAGATGAAATTTATTATGTTAGTTATTGTTTTGGCGAAATAATCAGGAATCAATTCGGTGGGCAATGGAGATATGACGCAGAAAAAGGGCCGAGAATGGATAACATTGGTGGTATTGCTGCGTTTAAGCGTTGGCCTCATACATTAGTTAATATAGTCATTAAAGAAAAAACGCTGTCACTAAAGAGATATTTCGAAGATATTGCATATGTAGTAGCAGGTTAAAGGATGATTACTTGGCTGAAATGAGTTGATTTTATGTATGATAAAATGATAGCTCCTTTTGAAATTGTACCCTTTGAGATTATGACAAAATTAGAAGCTAGGACTTATCTTGGCTGGTTTACTTCTGAGATTCCAAAAAGAATAGAAGTACTGAGAGCTTTTTATCACGAGATGACAGGTGCATCTCCAAATGACTTGGATTTATCAGAAAAATCTTTGGGGATTTTGTGGAAATGGTTTATTCCTCGAATTACGATGGTTCCAAAGACGGCAGTAGAGTTGGAAGAAGAAATTAGTATGACGCCTGAATGGTTAAGAGATGAGGTACTTAAAAATTCTGAAAAGTTTAATGAAGAAACTAGTTCAATTATTATTGATATAGGCATATACTTTGGTACAGTTTTCACAAATTTATTTTCTAGCCTTGACTGGGGAGTTGTTCATACACCTAAAAATTATGTATATGTGAACCGCCCAGTTATAAAAGGGTTTGGGAAAGTAGAAATGAATGCAATTGCAATTGTTTATAACACCTCTCTGGCATATGTAAGAAAAAGAGGTGATGAAAGACAATTGATTGATTTATTTAATGTTTGGAAGGAATATTTATAATGTATTCTAAAGTTCCAATGTGGAGGCAACATATGGATTCAAGATTAACGACTTCAATAGTCTTGTATGGAAAAATAGAATCAGATGATATGTCACAATGGCAAGCTTTTTATCATTTGTCGAAACAAATAATCAACAGTCTTAACCTTGAGCCCAATTATATTGGAATTTCTGGAGATTTATTTTCCGGCAAGAAAATTAAAACTTTAGCTCGGATGGAAAAGAAGCTTTTAAAATCTTTTGAGAATAGTGAAGACATTGAATCTCTCGAAATATATGCATTACCTGAGAACTTTACAGTCGCCGCTTTTGATTATGATGTGTACATCTCAAGAAGTAAGGAAGTCGTTTTCGATTATATTTTAGCAACATTTACTTCCGAAGCTTTTCAGAATTTAGATCGGGAGCAATTAGTGAAGTTATTGCAACAGTGTATTGATGCAGACTCGGCAGAAATTTTTGAGTTAAGTCAATAAGAGAGCCCGGTAATTTATGCTTCCAAAGCCAATGATCCATCATCGTTTAAAACACTTCGTATTTTAGAGACAGTTACGAATTAAGGCAAGTCACAAAATGATAAGGAGTTATAAACTAGATGATCAATCGGTATTCTTTAGTTGATGAAGAGAGTAGTTTGACCATTGGAAAATCCTTGGATTTGGTTAGGTTGACTGGAAACTTTACCGAAACCGTCGGTGATGAGGACTTTCATAAAGTAACGCTAGTGCATTTTCAATATAATGATGAGTTGGTAGCTTACTGTAAGGAGAAACAAATTAGTATTAACAATATAGAGATTACTATTCTTGATCACGAAGAGAATTCAATAGGATCATATTATTTTGTACTTAGAGAACCTCTTTCATATAATCGATTTACAGAATTTAATGAAGTTTTAACACAGTTTGAACTGGTTGGGGATTTGTCCCAAGTGGCAACAGAAGAGAGTCTACTCATTTGGAATATGCGAAGAAAACCTCTAGCTAATACGAACGAATGGGTAGGCCTATCTCTAGAACAACGAATCGGATGGTTGGAAGTTGCCCGATTATATCGAGGAACCCAGCTTCATTCTCAGGAGCGGCAGAATGGCATATATCACATGGATGCGACTAACATTGAGGACTCCTCTTCTTTTTATTGTGCCTTAGGTGAGGCTATTAACGGTCCAGGAGGATACTATGGATTTAACTTGGATAGTTTGTCCGACTGCTTTTGTGGTGGATTTGGAGCCAAAGCACCATTCGTAATTATTCTTCAAAATGTAGATCATGAATGGTATTTAAAAGAGGGTTATTTTCAACAGTTAAAAGAAGTGCTAGCGGATGGAAATGTAACGTTAGTTTATAGTTGATCTTATAAGAATCATGGGTAATCTGATCAATAATAGATAGTATATAAATAGTACATAAATAGAGAGGTTGTTCATGAATAATTACTATTTCTCATTCCCCATAGATAAAAGCCGGGCTCAAAAAGCGATTGAGATTATCCGTGCATTTTATTCGCATCCATTCCCAATCGGAATTGTTATATACCAGGACTCGTATGAAATTACACAGAAGTTAGGCCGGAAGTATGACACTGTGCTTCAGACAAGAATGTTGCCTTTCAAAGAACTTACAACACGGACGGGACAAGTAGATTGTTTCATCATTCAAAATGTCCATGAGATTGAATTTTTTGTTCAACATGAAGGTTGTGCTGTTAACGTTATTGTGTTCGATCCTCTCCTAGATGGAGAGCGGGCAATAAAATATGGATTCCGGATATTTGAGAATGTGGAATACTACGAATTATCTATTGCTGGATTGGAAGAAGCGGAGTTTCAAGAACTGGCAACGGAATTGAATCGAATTCACGGAGTGGAACAACTGCACGAATATTAGGAGAGGTTAGTTATGGAGACTTTAACGTGGATTCAACACAGGTATGATCAGAACTGTGATGGAGAATGGGAGCATGTGTATGGTGTGAAAATTCAAACGATCGATAATCCGGGCTGGTATGAGGAGGAATAACGAATGAATATCAGAACGATGTTACCTGAAGATAAATTTGATGTCGAATCCGTAGAGAAACTTGCCAAACGGAGTAACGATGAACTGAGAGATATTTTACCCGAACTTATGGAGTGGTTGCAGGATGGGAATTGGCCGATTTCGAAGCCCGTGGAGGATTTGCTGTTAAGATTCGGAGACGAATTGATTCCTCATATTCAATATGTATTTCAAACAAGAGACTGTACTTGGGAGTATTTTATGCTGACTGGGCTAATCTCTCGATTACCTTTAGAATGTCTGCGTATGTTAAAACCTGATTTAGAAAGAATCATAAAATGTCCCACGGATAGCGAGATACTTGAGGAACTGGACGAAGTCATCGTACCTATGCTGAACCAGTTATAGTCGTGAAATCGGTACGTTTGTCCGAAAATTGCAATTTGTTAAGGAGTAACTACATATATTCAATTTATTTATTTAATTCTAAAGGCCCTCAGACCTTTACTGCATTCAAACAGTAGAGTTTGAGGGCTTTCTTTCATATAGGCCAACTACAACCTGTTTCTTAATCAGCAATATTCCCCGCCATTTTCAGGCGACGTGCAATCTCCTTGAAGTCCTCTTGTGAGATGCCCGGTGCGAATTCTTCCTCCACCGCCGGAGCGCCGGGGATTGGGAAGCCTTGAGGAATGCCCTGAATGACCTCCAGAGGTTGTCCATCTTCGGGATGTGTGCCTTTCCAGATCTGGTCGATGGCATTGAAGTCTTTATCACTATAGGTGTACAGCTTGGTGTGTACGCCTTTTTCTTCGTATTTACGAGCCTCGTTGAAGGCTTTGTTATCCAGAGAAGGGATTGGGATCAGTTTGGTTACATTGACACCTGTCGCGATTTCAATCGCTTTGGCATATGCCACCACGTGCACACCTCCACGCACGAGCAGGAAACCGACAACTTCGCGAGCTGCGGGATGATCGGTCATTTCGTATACTTTCATCTTGTGCGTACGGGCCCCACATTCGAGGAAGAAATTATGTAGCAAATCCTCTACCAGATTGCCACTGTTGAAGACATTGGCACCTGTCCACGGATTGCCCATCGAATCAAAAGGCATCGCGCCTTGTGCACCTGCCAGAAAATGATATGACAGCCTTGCATCCTTAACGGAACCTAGCGGCGTCTGATCAGGTTCTTTATATTCGGTTGATCCTCGGAGACAATGGTTAATTCCATGGGATACCAGCTCAACGTGTCCTAATTCTTCGGCCGTAATACTCATGACAAGGTCATAGAAAGGCTTCAGTTTTTCTTTGGAGCGAAAATTAAAGGATTGGTAGAGGTAGTTGTTCAGTGTGGACATTTCTCCAAATTTACCACCAAGTAATTCCTGTATAGCTGCTGCTGCATTGGGATCAGGCTTTTCGACGTTGGGAATTTCAATCAAAATTTCATCCAGACGTTTGAACATGCAGATATAACCTCCTCGAATATGGGGTGAAAATGGACTCGGGCGGACGTTGGATTTAGCTTGGTCAGTCAAAGCCCATTACACGAAATATGGATTTTTTAAACAGATAAACTATGAAATGGGTCTAAAGGGGCATGTACTATTTGCTACACCTGCTTGAGTAACATGTTGAATGGTTCACCGTTTGGTATTTCCATTTTCATAATTATTATGTACAATCAGACAAGTTGTTCTATGTGTTGCGCTGATCTTTGGTCATGGATTCGAAGAAGAAAGGAAGGAATACATATGAGATTTAGATGGATACATATCGTATGTTTAATGATGAGTTTAATCATGATGTTAACGTACATAAACGGTGCACATGTCGTAGCAAGCGGTGTGGGGGATGATGTTAAGGTGGATGAACAGACAAGGCAAATACTTATGGAGAAGTATGGTTTAGAGCCTACAGAAGAGTCCCAGGCAGAGCAGGATTTTCTTTCCGGGGATTGGGGGATGAGCTTCAGTAATACTTCCGAGGTAGATCCATTGGTTAAACTGATGCCGGTTATTCCATTTTGGCTGTTGCCAGTGGTCTGGATTTTGCGAATCTGGGTGTAAAATGTAATCCGAACGGGCACGATATCAGAAAACACATTCTCCCAAGGAGTGAAATGCATGAGAGTGCTTTTTATAACGATATTAACGCTTGTTCTAGGTTTCGCAGGCATCTCAACGACCATTTCTGCAGCAAGCAGCAACATTCCGGAATATGCGAAATGGGGCATCATCGCCGTGAAGGAAACCCAAACGAAGTACAATGTCGACATTCTGGATTACAAACATATCGGCCGTTCGTCGCTTAGCGCGAATCAGTCCAGAGAACAGTTCAAGCTGTGGGTTCGTGCCAAAGACGGCAAGCAATTTGCTGTTTATGTTAATGTGGATTTTAATCCGAATACGCAACAGTTAAAAACAGTGCAATTTTCTGAATCAGATCGTCACTAGCACGTTGGGAAATGAGTTCTTATTCTCAATGAGCATAATATGAGTTACGAGTTACCTTCCCATCTTCACCTGAATAACCAGACTTCCGTTTTACGCGGAGCATGTCTGGTTTCTTTATTTTCTTAAATTCCTTTTTTTGTTATTGAATAAAGAACTTATGTTCGCATATAATGGTTAATAAAAACAAACGTTCTTATTGGAGGGATGACCATGCTAGGAAAGTATGTTGGCCAGATGGTGGAGCTTGTGTACATGGATCGTGCGGGACAGATTACGCAACGGCAGATTCGAATTAACAGCATGCGAGGCGGAGTAATTCGGGCATCTGATGGGATGGAAGGGGTACCCCGGACTTTTCTGGAGCAAAATATTCTGGCATGGCGCCCTGTAACGGATCGGAATCGGAAGGGAGAACTGAAGTATGCTGAACGACTTTGAACGTAAAATATTGCGTATTATTGTCAACTATGCAGGTCAGCAACGTCGAATTCCACGTATGGATGAACTGGAAACCAAGACAGGGCGCAAGCCGGCGCACATACGGGAGTCACTACAGGCGCTTGAACAGAACGGATATATCTCTTGGCCTCAACGATCTACGCTGGAAAATATACAGATTTTGCAGGCCTGGGAACAGGAACCCAAGCCCATGCGGAAAGCTCAACCTGCTGGCAATGCAGTAAAATATTTTACGGATTACTGATTCGTTGAGGGGCGAGTAGTACGCCTAGGTGTAGCAGACTTCTGCAGAAGTTACAGCAAAAACGCCAATCCATAAGGATTGGCGCTGTATCGTGAATACATTTATCAGAAATTCGGAAGCTGGTCAAGGTTGTTGGTCGGGTCGCCGTCGGCATCGCCGCGAATATACATTTCTCCATCCTTGCCTTTGAATACATTCACACCAGCGATTGTTCCAGCCTTCACTTCGTTCAGAGCTTGCTGATAATCCAAAATACGGCCTGTCGATGTCTGGAAGGCGGTCAAGTCACCGTCACCATTCTTTTGTACTGCTGTGAACGTTTCGCGTGTTGTCTGATCCATCATGTCACACTCTCCTTCTATGACCAAATGGGAATAGGTTTACCCTGTTAGCCTGTCCGAATTCGGGAGAAGTATGCATTCTTTGCAACATTCCGAGATTAGCTCTGTAATGGAGGTAGTGCCTGTGATACGGAGTTGTGCTACTGGCTTATAAGCTTTTTCTCATACGGACATGTAGGATATCGGCATCGTAAAAAGGTTCTTCCGAAATCACTTCGTAACCGAGTTTATCGTAAAACTTCTGCGCCTGACACTGGGCATCCAGCAGCGAGTAGGTTAATCCAAGCTCGCGAGCAAGCTCCTCCATCGCTAACAGGAGCACACGTCCATACCCGAAAGAACGGTAGGATTCCAGTACAGCAATTCGCTGCATTTTGGCCGTATCTTTGCTGTAATAGATCAGACGACCTGTGGCGACAGCCTGCCCATCGGTATGAAGCAATACATGATGCACGTCAGGACTGATAACATCGTATTGATCTATTTCAAGTTCTTCAGGCACTTGTTGCTCAACAACAAAAACCTGACGGCGAATACCAAGAGCTTGCTTTAATTCTTCTTCTGTTGTGACATAACTAATCTCTGCTGCCAAATTCGATTCCTTCTTTCTGCTCCATGCGCACAAGTTCAGACTGCATTATACAAAAAAATACTTTTCCTGTATAGTTAAGTTTGGTACATATTGGGGCTTTGGAGGAGGGGAGAGTCATGGGAATGGCGGCTATTATGACCATTACATTGCTTATGTCGGCGGGCATGATCGCTTTGTTATACTATGTGACCAAGAAGGCATACTCACACAAATGGGATGAAGAAGAGTGAGTATGTACTTCTGATAAAGGCTCTAGATCTGACTCTGCCATTCAAGGCAATAACTCACTGTTTCCCTGAGGGGAGTATACCTCTTGATTTACGGATTTGGAGTAGACGTCCATCCAGACAGGCAGCGATTCATTTTGTTCATTCGGTTGGTGCAATTGCTGAAATTGTACCGTATGCTCGTCCCGTTCCAGCCTGCAACCAGTCAAGGTACAGGTGAGAATGAGCAAAACAGCAACATGAGTAGCAGTTAGCTTCCAGTATTTATTATGGTGTTTATTGTTATGGTGTGGATTAAGCGATTGGTCAGTATTTTTATTCATCATCACTATACATTCTCCTATTGCAGAATATTGTAAGCTTTCCATTATTGTGCTCCAATATGGATGATTTAAAACCAATTTAGTGATTGACAATGAACACGTTTACTTGGTATGATACTGTTACTTCATTGGATTTTGATTTATATATGAGGCGTCCAATTGAATCAAAAATTGTAACTGTATATAATCTAATTAATGAAGGGCGATAGCTCAGCGGGAGAGCATTATCTTGACAGGGTAAGGGTCGTGGGTTCGATCCCCACTCGTCCTATACATAAAACAATATTTACAGCCGAGACAGCCCATACACGGCTGTTTTTTGCTTTATCTTAATTCAAATGAAAAACTACTATCTAGAAAGATAACTGAATATGGTACGAACCAGAAGACTACCTACAAAAATATGGGGTGGTCTTTAATATATTTTATTGATTTAATGCTATAATCGAAGTACTAGTTAATTGTAAAAGCAGTTATAGAGAGTTTTGAATATATAACAGAAAAAAGATATGGTGGTGAATTAATTGAAGCAAATTAAACGGGTTGCAACCCTATATCGCGTATCTACAAAAGGACAGTTGGATGGAAATGATATACCAATGCAGCAGCGAGCTTGTAGAAGAATGATTGAAAAGCAGGAGGGGTGGAAGTTAGTAAAAGAATATTCTGAAAGAGGAGTCTCAGGTTTCAAAGTATCTGCTTCCAACCGAGATGTAATTAAACAGGCTAAAGATGACGCTGAAAATGGATTATTCGATGTACTGCTAGTATTCATGTTTGATAGATTAGGTAGAAAAGATGATGAGACACCATTTGTACTTGAGTGGTTTGTAAACAGAGGAATTGAAATGTGGTCTGTAATAGAAGGGCAACAAAAAATTGAAGTAAATGCAGATAGGGTGATTAACTATCTTAGATTCTGGCAGTCGAGCGGAGAAAGTAGAAGAACTTCTAATCGCGTGAACGAAAAGCATATGCAAATGGTGGAAGATGGCATATTTAGAGGTGGCGGTATACCATATGGGTATAGAAGTGTTGATTCCGGCAAATTTAATAAAAAGGGCAAGGTGTTGCTTAAATTAGTAATACACGAAGAAGAGTCTTTGGTTGTGCAAAGGATGTTCCGACTGGTTCTAGACGAAGGATACGGACAACTAAGGATAGCTAAATTGTTGAACGAAGAGAATATTCCCACAAGAAAGGCTAAACATTGGGGGGCGGCTACTGTGAATGTCATACTTAAAAACCCTATCTATAAAGGAATAATGAGATATAGGAAAGGATCGGGAGACGCCGTATTCTCTGAACCTATTCCTGAATTAATGATAATATCCGAAGAAGAGTGGAATTCAGCTCAAGATATTAGAGAAAAAAAGAATCCCAAAAGTAAGCAAAACAATGATAGTTCTGTGCCGATGAGCACAAAAGGAAGTTTACTTCTAACTGGAATAGCGAGATGCGGGTGTTGTAACTCAAGGCTAACTTCAACAACATTTGTGAATAAATATAAGGCTGCTAATGGAGAAATATTTAGATACAATCAAAATAAAAGTTATCGGTGCACCGGAAAATTACAAGGGAAAACCGATTGTAGTGGTCAAGCTACTTTCTCTTCTAAGATGGTTGAGAGACAAGTAATGAAGCAAGTAAATAGTCACTTAAATCAACTCGAAACAATAGATTTTAGTTCGGAAATGGATTTAATCAAAAACAAAATATCAAATGAGGAAGAGAAAAAAATTAAAAAGCTGCAGTCTATACTTGAAGAACATTATAATGAGCTATCCGTTCTTAACGCCGAAGTCCCAAAATCAATTATGGGCAAAAGCGCCTTCAAACCAAAGATGCTTAATGATCTTATCGAGAAGAAGGAATTGGAGATTACTCAAACTACCAAAGAGATGAATGAAACTGAAAAAATACTATCCTCTAAAAAGATTGAATTGTCTGAACTGGAAACATTAATGGAGTATATTCCGGTTTGGCAAGATGTTTTTGATGAAGCGTCAACGGAAAAGAAGAAAATGATGTTAAGTACGATGATTGATGTTGTTTACGTCAGCAAAGAGAAAATTTCAGTAGAGATCAAGGTTAGACTTAAAGAGTTTTTGGGACATTTATCGAGTGAAAGTAAATATTCAGGGAGTTGACACAGGTGAGGGGGAGTGCACTACTGATTATAGTGAGAAGTCTTGCATAGCAGGACTTCTTTTTTTATTTTTAAACAAAATTTAAACCAAACCTAAATTCAACGTAAGATTGATCTCTTATTGTTGTAGTAAGCAAACAACATACAACAGAGGAGAGAGAAAATGCACGCTTCAAAAAACCATTCTACTAACAAAAACGTGATTAAAAAGGCCATATTAAGCACAATGGTACTGGCGCTCACAACATCCTCATTTATCCACACTACGTATGCCACCTCTTCGAAGGGGGAGAGCTTGGCTGCGAGTTCTGAGACAACGCAGAAAGCGTTCCAGATGCAACAAGCTTTTCGCATGCGCTCACAACAAGCCATGTCTCAAGAACAATCCCCGATTCAGTACCAGATCAAAGCACGTCTGGACGAAAAAGATATGACAATACAGGGTAGCCAGACGGTGACCTACCCGAATACGAGCAAAGATACCCTTCAAGAGTTGGTCATGCATACCTATGCAGATGCGAATCGATCCAAAGCAACACAAACAATTATGTATACAGACCAGAATGAGCAAATAGCCAAAGAACACCCGGAGAAGAAAGCGTCAGATTTTTTGGGCGGGATGGATATTGTGGAAGTGACGCAGCAAGGAGAGAAGCTTCTTTTTGATAAGAAAGATCAGGCATTACATGTACAATTGAAGGCACCTCTACAACCGGGTCAGTCAATTACTTTCCAAGTGGATTATCGGATCGACATTCCTTATGGCATGCAACGAATATCGTATTACAAGGATCAGGTCAACGGAGCACATTGGTTTCCTGTGATGTCTGTGTATGACGAGACTACACATCAATGGAATAAGACACCGTACAGCACTTCATTCGAGAGTGATTACTATACCTCATCCGATTTCGATGTTGAGTTCAATGTGCCTGAGTCATATCAGATGGTCATGCCGGGAGATATCACTTCCAAAAACAGTACTGAACAAGGACGGAAAGTGGTTACAGCGCACGCAGCGAACACCAGAGAATTTGCTTTTTTTGCTGGCGCCAACTTAAAGGTAGAACGTGAGACGCGTAATGGTCTAACCGTGGAATATTTTTATTCGGGTGATGATCCTGCCAAAAAAGCTGCGGTGGACAAATACATTGATTATGCATTTAAAGTCATAGCGTTCTACAGTGAGAAATATGGTAAATATCCATATCCCGAATTTCGTGTCATCGAGACTTATGTGGATGGCTTTGGCGTGGAGTATTCAAGATTAATACAGATGCCGCAGCGTCCTGCGGGGTTATCGCCTGAAGAGGATACCACGTTTATACATGAGATTGCACATCAGTGGTTCCATGCTTTAATCGGGAACAATTCAGAAACGGAATCCTTTTTGGATGAAGGTTTTGCCGAGTTCTCCACGGTGTATTTTTTAGAAAAGCAGGGCAATAAGCTGGGAGGGTTCAGATCGATTCAGCTCGATCCGTCACCTATTGATCTACCCATTGCTTCTACGAATGAACAAGTAGGAGACATGGCTAATTATGTATTTTACCAAAAGGGACGTCAGGCCATTTATCAATTATATCGCTCTGTTGGTGAACAAAAATTTGATGCGTTCATGAAGGAGTATTTTAATCGCTTTGTCTATCAAAACGCTACAATCGATGGATTACTTGGTACTATTGAGGATGTGCTTGGCAAAGAACAGCGCCAAGACATGGAAAACGCTCTAAGGAAGCCAGGATTCGAGCTTAAGCAGGAATATCAAATGTCGGAGAAGGAACTTGCAGCATATATGCATGATGCCTATCAGCCGCAGTATGAAGCAGTGTTGAATAACATTCCAAATCTGCCTTACGAAGTGATGATTCGTTTAATGGAAAAGTCCTTTCGAGGGGAGCCATTAACCATTGTACTTGGAGATCAGGTGAGCAAAGAAGCAGCAAAACAACAGGAACAAGCGACCAGCAAGTTAACTCAGATTTTTGATGTATTTGGCATGAAGTACGATGTAGTTCGGGATCGAAAACAGTTGAAGCAGAAGCTGAAACGTGAGATTGGCAGCAGTAACCTCATTCTTGTTGGTAATGCGAAGTCAAATGGTATTGTGCAGGCTCTGAAACAAAGCATGAACGACCGGGCAGGTAACATCGGTATGGACTGGAAAGATGCCATGAAAACAGCAGGACATTCCGGAGCGTATGCCATTAAACATCCGTATAATCAGAATCGTCTCTTGATTCATTACTATTGGAACGGCGACCATCTCAGTACCAAGGCATCAGCATCCTTTATGGAGAAGATTCTGGAATCTCTAACGCTCTCTAATGACATTTACCAATCCTATGAGCTGGATGGCAACGGTAAATTGAAAGATAGCAAAAAAGTCGAATGATGCATTTAGCCACCATAAAGTAGAAGTGAAAAAAGAAATGTTTATGAGGAGTCGCACTAGAAGGCGGCTCTTTTTGCTTGTTCAGTTCCATTTAAGGTTTCTCTTTTAAACTTCTCTGTAGCAGGAATATAAAAGAGAACAAAAGGTGGGAAATGGCATGATAAACAACAAATGGCGAAATGTTATGACAACTACAGTGATTGCTTCGATGTTATTAGCGGCTTGTAGCAATGAGAGTGGAGCTCTGCAATCAACAACAACGACTACAACTACAGAGAACCAATCCACAGAGGATCAGGCGAAAACGCTGGATTACACACAAAACTTCAATAAAACAGAAGTGATGTCTTTCTCCATTGATGTAGATGAGGATGCCTGGCAGGAGATGCTGGATACGGCAACAGAGGAAAACTATATCAAGGCCAATGTAACGATCAATGGAACAACAATAGAAAATGTAGGTATACGAGCCAAAGGAAACTCCAGTTTGAGGCAAGTGGCACAGGACGATTCAACCGATCGGTATAGTTTCAAAATCAAGTTTGACAAATACGTCAAAGGTCAGACCTGGAATGGTCTTGATAAAATGGTCGTGAATAATATGATTTCCGACGCCAGTTATATGAAAGAGTATCTCAGCTATGACATCATGAGTTATATCGGAGTTGATGCACCGCTGTTTTCTTTTGCCAACATTAACGTAAACGGAAAGGCGTGGGGGTTATATTTGGCTGTTGAAGACATAGACAGCGGATATCTGGCACGTGCGAAGAATGGTGAAGGAGAGATCTACAAACCCAATAACGATGGCAATATGGGAGCGGGCGGAATGGGAAACCCAATGAGAATGGGGAACCCGCCAACAGAAGGGGATGCTGGAGGGATGGGAGACCGTCAGCCTCCTGAAGGCATGGAGCCACCAAGCGATCAAGGTGAAGGAACAGGCGATGCCAAATCTCAGACTGCCAACACTCGCGGAGAGGGTGGTCGGGGGTTCGGCAGAGGCGGTGGAATGAATGGCGGCACGAACGGCGTATCCTTAGTGTATACGGATGATAAAGTGTCCAGTTATTCTGGCATTTTTGATAATGCAAGGACCAAAACGACGGAAGAAGATGAAAAACGTGTGGTTGAGGCACTCAAAAACTTGAATTCGGGCACCGATCTTGAGAAGTATGTGGATGTGGATGCTGTGCTCAAATATTTTGCAGCTCATAATGTGGTTGTGAACATGGATAGTTACACATCCAATATGGGGCATAACTATTATTTATACGAGAATAACGGCAAGATCAGTATGTTGCCTTGGGACTACAATATGGCTTTTGGTGGATTCCAGGCAGGTTCCGCATCCGATGTGGTCAATCTTGCCATTGATACTCCGTTATCGGGCGTAACGATGGAAGAACGGCCGATTCTAAGCAAGTTGCTGGAGGTTCCTGAGTACAAAGCGAAGTACCATGAATACTTGCAGGAGATCGTGGACGGTTATTTTGCCAACGGAAAATTTGAGCAAACGGTAGAGACGTTAAACAATCTGATTACGGATTACGTAAAAAATGATGCGACTGCGTTCGTGACATATGACAAGTATAAAGAAGCTGTTGCTGAATTGACCAAATTAGGAACATTGCGTGCCGAGAGCATTCAAGGACAGCTTGATGGAACGATCCCTTCCACTACAGAAGGGCAAAAAGCGAGTGCGGATAAGCTGATCGATGCATCTTCCGTTGACCTAAACAAATTGGGAGATGGTCTCAAAGGAAACGGCATGAGGGGTGGATTTGGAGGCCCAGGGTTCAATCGTAATTCCGGAAATCAAAATCAACAGAGTGAAAAAACGGAGCAATCTGAAACATCAAAATCGGATACATCCCAATAAACTCAGATGTCATTCCGTTTTCCATTGCTAGGTATTTGAGATTACACGAATGTTTGTGCTTTGGTTTTGCCTTAAAACAATATAGAGAGCTACCTTACAAGGTCGCTCTTTTTTTATTTTAAAAAACTATTTACAAACCAAATTAAATTGTATACAATCAATTTGTAGACAAGTTAAAAGAAAACATGTTCAAAACATATAACAAAAACTTAAATCGGAAGAGGAGAATTTTAATATGAAAACTCTATATGAAACGACAGTTATTAATACAGGTGGACGCCAAGGGATCGTACAATCCCCGGATAACGTATTTATGATGGATGTAGCTACACCCCCTGAACTTGGAGGTCAAGTCACAACAGCGACTAACCCGGAGCAATTGTTCGCAGCAGGATACAGTGCATGTTTTAACTCTGCGTTGGAATTTCAATTGAAAAAGCACAATGTAACGATTGAACGCAGCACAGTATCTGCAACTGTTGCCTTGGTAGCGGACCCGGCAGATGGTGGTGTAAAGCTGGATGTGGAGCTTGAAGTAAAAATTCTCGGTCTGGATGAAGAAACGGCTCAAAAATTTGTGAAACTTGCTCATGAATATTGCCCTTATTCCAAAGCGATCAAAGGTAATGTTAACGTTAAAGTGGAGCAGGCGTAAGCAGACAGGTTACGTAACGTTCCTCATAGAATGAAATAAATGCCACAGAGAAAGACCTCCGAGGAATTGGAGGTTTTTTGCTTATACTCGCTTAGGATTAAACTTTGGCTTCGGTGAGATGGAGTTAAGATACAATCTATAACTCAATAAATGTATGTTGAAACTTTGGGTGGATATCGCCGTAACTATTCATAAAAGTGCAAACTTATCCAACTAAATCAAATTACAAAATGAATTGAGATCACCGAAAAAGAGGTGCATGATATGGATTTTAAAGATTTTAACAAGCCGCCGGATGGATCGGAATCATACACACACCTGCAGCGTCATGAAGAGAAATCACAGCAACTCATCTCCGGTGGAGGAAGAAGTATTTGGTGGGAGATCAGCAATTGGCTGATTCTAGGGGGGATTCTATTCGTTATCTTTTTAGTATTTAAATACGTTTTCTAAGGTATTCACACAATTGGGCGTTTCCCCATATGATGCACTATTCAGTCAGCATTATGGGAAATGGGGAATCCGTGATGGCAAAGGCAAAAGGAAAAAAAGCTCCCGCGTTAAAAAGTGACAAGATGCGTGTATCCATGAAGCTGGTCACATCCGATGTATGTGAACGCTGCAAGACACCTTGCTCACGAGGGACGGAATATGCTGCACGAATGAGAGAAGGCGGGACAGTCGGCATAGGGGTTCCCTGTATTCTCACTCGCCACGTATCTTCATGACACTTCGTCTAATGACGCATATATAATAAGCGAGACAATAGGTTATCCTGAAAAGAGGATAGCCTTTTTTTTGTGTTTACCAGAGCGTGGTAAATATTTTGGATAAAAAATGAAAAATGATGAAAAACAGCGCAACTTTGTGGAGCCGTTCGCAGTATAAATCTACATACAAGCTAACAGCAAGGGAGGGTATATTGACGGGATGAAATGGAAAAGAGTGCTGCTATGTGTCATGGTATTCTCCTTGCTGGGCGGGTCTTTATTATTTGCGGACTCTGTGAACGAGAAGATTCGTGTGCTCATCAACGGCAAGGAAGCGTCTGACGGTGGTTATTTGATTGATGGAACGACTTATGTACCTGTTAGAGAGGCTGGAGGCATTACTCGGTGGGACAATACTAACA
Source organism: Paenibacillus polysaccharolyticus (assembly GCF_023714295.1). Taxonomy (GTDB): domain Bacteria; phylum Bacillota; class Bacilli; order Paenibacillales; family Paenibacillaceae; genus Paenibacillus; species Paenibacillus polysaccharolyticus_A. The sequence goes on along the minus strand of NZ_JAMAUN010000004.1, from coordinate 99,780 downwards.
AGCGAGTAACGGTGATTAAGCCGAACGTACATATTTTTCTCTTCAAGGGAGACACTGTTTTTGGGAACGTTAACGTGGGCAAATTGAAATTTAACGTGTTCTCACAGGTCGATAGTCTCACAGCCGATGTGGCTGCCGTAAAAGTCACCATAACGGATCCGAGCGGTCAGGTAAAGGATATTCAGGCACAGGATCTGGCTACGCAGAAGGACAACTTCTGGTTCCGTACGTATGATTTCACTTATGATTTTAGTCGTGCTGGCAAATATCAGGTCGGTTTTCATATTAAAGAAAATGCAAACAGCAATTATGTTCTGGTCGCCGAAAAAATCATTACAGCCTTAAATGATTAAAGGCCAATAAACGCTGTCCTTGTAAATTGACCTGGCTCTGTGAACATGTTACGATATGCAAGGTTACACATTTTCTATTGATGAAGCGAGGTATTACAATGAGCGATCACAAACACGAGCATGGAGATAACTGCGGTTGCGGTCACGACCATGATCACGATCATGAACACGAAGAGATCCTTCTCACATTGACTGATGAGAACGGTCAAGACGTGGAGATGGTTTTGGTAGAAACGTTTGACGTGCAAGATCACGTTTATGCACTTCTGCTGGAACGCAACAATCCTGAAGCTGACGGCATCATCCTGCGTATGGAAGAAGAAGACGAGGAAATGGTGCTCTACAATATTGAAGACGAAGCAGAGTGGAACCGTGTTGAAGCGGCATACAACGAACTGGTTGCTTCCCAAGAATAGTCAATATTTTGGAATATAACATGAAGGCTCCTTGAATTTCAGGGGGTCTTTTGTTGTTGGCTTGGATTGTCAGGCTGGTGCGGAGACAGAGATTCACCAAAAATGAAATTAAAAAGGACCAGGTGTTAGACCTGATCCTTCACTTTTCAAGCTTTATGTTCAAATTCTTTAGTTTTGCGTGTCTTTCACGCTCTCATCTCAGACCTGAATGCCATTTTAGAAAATAGCGTCAGCTTCTACGATAACTTTGACATTAGTTACGCTACGGTCTTCGGGTCCTTTAACCGGCAATCCGACCTCGACATGATCAATGATATAATCGATGTTTTCTTGCGTAATAACCTCGCCTGGAAGTAGGATTGGAATACCTGGCGGGTACACATAGATGAACTCCGAGATAATGCGTCCAGCAGACTCCTTGAAAGGAATAACCTCGGTATCTCCGTAAAAAGCATCGCGGGGTGTCAGCATCAGCTGCGGGATGTCTGGAACTTTGACAACCAGTTCATGCGCAGGATTGACCTGATAATAAGTACGGGACAGATCCTGAAGCGCATTAAGCAAGATATTCACGCTGTCATCTGTATCACCTGGCGTGATAAGGCACAGAATATTGTACATGTCGCTAAGCTCTACTTCGATATTATAATGCTCACGTAGCCAGTTCTCGGTTTCGTAGCCTGTAATGCCGAGATGGCGCACATGAATTGTGACTTTGGTTGGGTCATAATTGAAAGTAGCTTCGGTGCCTAACAGTTCTTTTCCGAAACAGTACAAGCCATCAATGTCATTAATCGTACGTCGTGCAAACTCTGCAAGGTCAATGGCCTTTTGCGCAATTTCATGGCCGTGGAGCGCCAGATTACGTCTGGAGGTGTCCAGCGATGCAAGCAATATATATGACGTGGATGTGGATGTCAGCAGGCTCAAAATGGTCTGTACACGTTGTGGATTGACGAATCCGTTCTTGGTGTTCAGATTCAGCACAGAGCTCTGTGTCATCGACCCCCCAAGCTTGTGCACACTTGTGGCAGCCATATCGGCTCCAGCGGCCATAGCCGACAGCGGTAGATCCTCATGGAAATGAATAAGTACCCCGTGTGCTTCGTCCACCAGAACTGGCACTTGATAGCTGTGAGCCAGCTCTACGATAGACTTCAGGTCCGTACATACACCGTAATAGGTTGGATTAATGACCAATAGAGCTTTGGCATCCGGGTGACGCTCAAGCGCACGACGGATCGATTGAATGGTTACACCGTGATCGATGCCAAGGTTAACATCCTGTGCAGGAGACACAAATACAGGTTTGGCTCCTGAGAAAATAATGGCAGACAGGACAGATTTGTGTACGTTGCGGGGCACGATAATTTTGTCCCCAGGTCCGCATACCGATAGAATCATCGTCATAATCGCACTGCTTGTACCCTGTACACTAAAATAGGTATAATCGGCTCCAAAGGCATCCGCGGCCAGCATCTGTGCCTCGCGAATGACAGCTGTGGGTTGATGCAGGTCATCGAGTGGTGCGATGTTGATTAAATCTATGGAGAAGGCGTTATCGCCTATAAATTCACGGAATTCGGTATCCGCTCCCAATCCTTTTTTATGTCCCGGAATATGAAACTGTACGGGATTGAGTGCCGCGTGATCTTTCAAAGCGGTAAACAGCGGCGTACGGTGGTGATTCATCAGTGCTGTCACAACCCTTCCTAAGTAAAATGGTAAACAAAGATGAGTATAGCAAAATAAGCACTGAATGCAAGCGGTATGAACGACAAATTTTTGAATTGGTGAGATTTGCTTGTCATGTGCCCGGTTACACTATGTGTAGAGGACCGGTAAATGAACCTTGAAAGGGGAAAAAGAATGCAAACCGACATCAAACCAGCCAAGATTCTGAGATCGCCTTTTTTTATCGCGATGTGGCTGACACTTTTTCTAGTAGAGATCATCAAGGGGGCACTGCTGGTCGCCGTTCTCCCCGTATATATGGACAATATTCTGGGGTTGTCTGCTGGCGTTATCGGCGTAGCATTTGCTCTTCAATATCTGGGGGATAATCTGTTCAGAGCCCCTTCAGGCTGGGCGGCAGAGCGCATCGGCTTTCGCGTCACGATGGTAACGGCTCTGATCTGTACGTTAATTGCCGTAATCATGATTCTTTTTCTCAAAAGTGCCGTCGGGCTGTCGATGGCTTGTCTCATCCTCGGAATCGGTACGTCGCCTTTGTGGCCTTGTGCAATGACGGGAGTAACTGCGATGTCAGGCCCGCAGAACAAAAATGGAACAGCGATGGGTGCGCTGGAAATGGCGGCTTTGGGGGGCACGGGGCTCGGTCCTGTTGGTATGAACTGGCTGCTGGAGCGGACCGATCATGATTACCGTACAATCTTCCTCGTTCTCATGGGATGTGCAATTCTGGTCATCCTGGTTGCTATAATTCTTCCGGGCCGCGTTGTGGCACAAGGTGGGCAAGCAGGAGATGCTGGAGAACACCGAATGCCCACAAATCAGAAATATCCGGCCAAGCCGAATCTTCTTACCCCGTTTATTCGGTTGCAACAGAGCGTAAAGCGTACGCTACATCGGGTGCGCAGCACGCTTAATGTCAATCCGCTGGTCTATCCTGCGCTGTTTATGCAGTCATTTGTGATTGGTCTGCTTAGCCCTGTCATTACCCTATATACACGAACAGATCTGAATATCTCGCCCAATCTGTACAGCCTACTGCTCATTGCAGGAGGAGGGATTACCGTCATCGCACTGCTTCCTGTTGGGAAAATGGTGGACAAGTTCGGCACGAAGCCGTTCCTGAATATCGGGTTTTTGATGGCGGCAGCCAGTTTGTTTGTTTTCTCGATCGTGACAGCCATTCCTGTTGTTTTCGGCATTGTCATGCTTGTCGGCGTAAGTTATGCGATGATTCTTCCGGCTTGGAATGCATTTGTTGCCACACTGATTCCGGAAGGGGAACGGGGGGCAATTTGGGGATTTTTCCTTACTTTGCAAGGTTCGGGTATGGTTTTTGGTCCGATTGTGTCGGGGTTGTTGTGGGACCACATCAGTCATCCGGCTCCGTTTATCGCTAGCGCTCTTGTAATGGCAGGACTTTTCGTCGTTCACTTTGTGTTGGCACGCAAGCCTTATCGTACTGCACCTGCTGGATAGATGAAGGATAGAAATAAGGAGATCCATAACCTGATCAGGGTTGAGGATCTTCTTTTTTGTTGTGATGTGATGCCTGGGAGTCGTCAATTAGTGCAAATGAAGTGAGGCATCCGGCTGTACAACACAATGATCATGATTTTGTCACTTGTACAAATTGGAGCAGAAGAGATTCGAATTTCTTCTGTGCCCCCAGAAAGTCAGCTGTATTTTCTGCCCTTTTACGTCCGTAATACAATGAATTACCGGGGGCTTGCCCCTGTGCACCTGCGGAAAGCTTCAATTCGGATTCGTATTCCGTGAAAAATAGTCAAATAACCAAGTACCCTTACATAAAATGAAGTATAAAATAGGGTAAGCCGATGTAACACAAGCGCTTGAAACATGAGGCCGGAGCCAATCCGGTACAGATGGAGGGAGTGCCGTGAACAAGAGTTATGAAGTTGAATATTGCAATCTGGAGCTGCGGTTCAACCGTCGGCATATCCAAAATCTAATCAAAGACCTAATTCGTGAGGGGTATTCACTATATTGGAGCGAGGACGAATCCTTCTTTATCCTGTCAGTCCGCACCGGACGTAAGCTGGTAAAGCTCCGTTTTCAACAAACACGCAGTGGGAATTATAAAATGACAGGAGATTATCTGATCAAGGATGCCAAGCTCGCAGAGTGGTTGGAGAAATTGATTGGCGATACACGCGGGCATGCTGTGGTGAAACGCTTCAAGGATCAGCAGATGACGGTGGAGAATATTCTGTTTGGTGAAGTTATTCGTCTGGTGGAAGTGTCGGGATTCAAGCAACGGGTTATTTTTCAAAAAGAACCTGCGCCTACGGCGGAAGAGATGGAAGAAATGTTCCTCTCGCGCGAAGGCGAAGAACGGCTGATGCTACTGCGTATGGAGATCGATGATGAACTGGAGCGCCTGTATGATGCTGTACAGATCGATAATACAGAGAAGGCCAATGCATGCCGTGAAGCACTGCAGCGATTGTCCGGGCATCTGCTGATGCTGGAAGGATGAGACAAAGCGTGTTTGAGCATCGTTTTTGTTGAAAGGGGCTGTTCCCAAAGGTCATTAACGGACTAGGGGCGGCCCCTTGATATGTAGAGGGAATGTTAGTTTTGGATTCTGAATCTCTGGACTTGTACTTTTCCGCTCGTCTACGGACGCTGAGGATCAATAATGGAATAGTCCGAACTCTCTACATGAGTATCAAATTCCTCAATCCCTTGTTCCAGGATTAGATCTGCTTCATCTGGGGTGATCGGAATGACCCACAACAGAGGGACTGTCTCCTGATCAATATGAATAAGTTCGAGAGTTTCCTTTTCTCCCCGCAATTCGTCGATTAGTAAGGCAGTCGCATTCCATTCTGTGGGCGCTAGCGTACTTGATTTCATCACACGCGGGATATCCGAATCTGGAGCATTTTCGATATGATGCGTAATGATATCTGCCAAGTAGATGTTGACACGTTCTACACCTACACCGCCTAAATCGGAAGGTAGCGCAAGCATCCACTCTGCAGCGACTTGTTCCCCTAAGGGTCGGGCAGCTTGAGATAAACCTACAGTAACAAACCGGGAGATCTCTGATTGCGACGTTGCAGGGAAATAATAGATTTCCACATGAATGTTTCGCTCTGTTTTAGAAAGTACGATTCTGCTCTTAGGCATACCCCATTCATTCATATACGTTCCCAAAAGAAAAGTTCTACGGATATCCAGTGAAAACCGTTCTTCGTTTGAAAGCTGCTCATAGCTCATTCACAAGTTCCTCCACTCTGATGGTGATTCATTACTCTTACTATAATAACGTATTTTATGAAAATACGATGAACACCTTTGCTGATTACAGCGATTTCCCGCTATCCGGCTCGGGTGGAGGGTTCACTTTCATACATAAAACCGTTAAAATGGGTGTATTGTTGAGATTTTTTTTCAATAAAATTAATTGGAGTAAAGGATGGAGGACCAGATGACAAAACAACAAATCGGCGTAATCGGCCTGGCAGTCATGGGTAAAAATTTGGCCTTTAATATTGAAAGCAGAGGATTTTCAGTATCGGTATTTAACCGTTCCCCAGAGAAGACACATGACCTGCTGAAAGAAGCCGAAGGCAGAAACCTGACAGGTACATTCTCCATTGAAGAATTCGTAGCCTCCCTGGAATCCCCGCGCAAAATTCTGATCATGGTACAAGCAGGTAAAGCTACAGATGCTACTATCGAGCAATTGCTTCCTCATTTGGATCAAGGAGATATCATCATCGACGGCGGAAATGCCTATTTCCCTGACACGGTTCGCCGCAGCAAAGAACTGGAAGACAAAGGCATTCGCTTTATCGGTACAGGCGTATCCGGCGGTGAAGAGGGTGCACTGAAAGGACCTTCCATTATGCCGGGCGGACAAGAAAGTGCTTATAAACTGGTGGAACCGATCCTGACGGCGATCTCGGCCAAAGTCGGTGACGACCCATGTTGTACATATATCGGACCTGACGGTGCGGGACACTACGTTAAAATGGTGCATAACGGTATCGAATACGGTGACATGCAGTTGATTGGTGAAGCATACCACTTGCTGAAATCCGTACTTAACGTTTCCGTAGAAGAACTGCACGAAATTTTCACAGAGTGGAACCAAGGCGAACTCGACAGCTACCTGATTGAGATCACTGCGGACATCTTCTCCAAATACGATCCGGAAACGGGCAAACCGATGGTAGATGTCATTTTGGATGCCGCTGGACAAAAGGGAACAGGTAAATGGACAAGCCAAAGCGCGCTGGATCTCGGCGTACCATTGTCCATGATTACGGAATCCGTATTCTCCCGTTTCTTGTCGGCGATGAAAGACGAGCGTATCGCTGCAAGCAAAATCCTGAGCGGACCTAAGGCCGAAGCGTTCTCCGGTGACAAAAAAGCATTCATCGAGAGCGTGCGCAAAGCGCTGTTCGCCAGTAAAATTGTATCCTACGCCCAAGGCTTCGCACAGATGCGTGCCGCATCTGACGAATATGGCTGGGATCTGAAATACGGCAACATCGCGATGATCTTCCGTGGGGGTTGCATCATCCGTTCACAGTTCCTGCAAAACATCAAGGAAGCATACGACAAAGATGCAGCCCTGAAAAACCTGCTCCTTGATCCATACTTCCAAAACATCGTGGAATCCTACCAGGATGCATGGCGTGAAGTGGTAGCCGTTGCGGTAAAACAAGGTATTCCGGTACCAGGCTTCTCCAGCGCGTTGTCTTACTACGACAGCTACCGTACAGAACGTTTGCCGGCAAACTTGCTGCAAGCACAACGTGACTACTTCGGCGCACACACATTCAAACGTGTCGACAAAGAAGGAAGCTTCCATCACAACTGGATGGAGTAGTATTCGAATCATAGCATGTAAAGAGGGACTTGGAGGATCGGTTTAAACCGACAACCACCAGGTTCCTCTTTTTTCATACGATAAGAGAAACTAAAAGTCTGTTGAGTAACATTAATGAATGAATGAATGAATGAATGAAGATCATTGGGAGAGGAGGGACAGTATATACGGTCGTGGCTCGAAAGGAAGCTTGGTACAGGCATGGCCTTCCCCCGTTCGCAGGGCTGTGTTATGATAGGACAAAAGTGCTCACGAAATGCTTGAATTAAAGGAGTGTACACCTTGAGCAAGTCTAAAAATATTATTCTCATTGGCATGATGGGAACGGGCAAATCAACTGTTGCTGATATGCTTTCTCATGAGCTGGGATACCGGTTAATCGATGTGGATGCCGCGATTGAACAGGAGGTAGGCTGTACCATTCCGGAATTGTTTTCGGGCAAGGGAGAAGCGTACTTTCGTGACGTAGAGAACCGGGTGTTGTGCACGGTCCTTAAAAACGAAGGACAGGTCATTGCAACTGGAGGCGGGGTCGTACTTCGTCCGGATAACTGTGAATCGATGTCAGCGAATGGCTGGGTTGTTGCCCTAACCGCAGACCCTGAGGTCATTGTGGAACGTGTGAGCGGGTGTGATAACCGTCCACTACTTGCAGGTAATGCCGAGGAACGCATTCGCACGATAATGGAAGAACGCAAAGATGCATATCGTTTTGCGGATTACACGGTAGATACTACTGCGTTGTCTGCGGCCGAAGTGACTCATTTAATTTTAGCGCATTACCGCGTCTAAGCTTGTTATCATCGAAGTTGAACGAGAGAGGAAGATTGAAAAACGGGCCATGTGGGCCCGTTTTGGGAAAAGCAGAGTGTGTGCTCCATTGGAGGTTAATACATTGAAAGGTTCGCCAGCGATAACAGTGGCCCTAACTTTTTAATCTTCCTGTTGCCACTCCAGCATACCGCCGACCATATTGGTACAGCCGTCGTATCCAAGCTGTTGCAGATATTCACAAGCTCGTTCACTGCGATAGCCGCTACGGCAGATGATCACGATCTCACCGGACTTATCAATCTCCGACAAGCGATCTGGAATCTGTCCCAGTGGAATATGTTTGGCACCGGCAATCATGCCTTGCGCGACCTCTTCGTCCTCGCGGACGTCTATCATCTGTAGCTTCTCCCCCGCTTGTAAACGGCGACGTAGCTCGGATGGTTGAATTTCTGCGATTTGTGTCATATTCAGGTCCTCTTTTCTATATGGACTTAACGCCTATAATGATACCCAAGGGAACCAGGGGATGTCAATTTGGCCTTACAGAGACTCACTAAAACCATTTATGCAGCTTCACCACTACAATCAATAAAAGGAGAATATCATCCATGGACGTTATTGTTAACCCTACCCCTAATTTGAACGGGGAAATCGGAGCTTTGTCCTCCAAAAACTACACCACCCGTTACCTGCTGGCCGCTGCGCTGGCGGAAGGAACAAGCACGATTCATTTTCCGGCACATAGTGAGGACAGCGATGCGATGCGCAGATGTATTCGCGATCTGGGCGCTGTGCTGGAAGAAGACGACAGCAAAATCGTCATTCAAGGTTTCGGAAGCCACCCCCGTGATGTACGTGAATTAAACGTAGGCAATGCCGGGGCAGTACTTCGTTTCCTGATGGGGGTTACCGCACTATGCCCTGAGGTAACTTTTGTGAATACATACCCGGATTCATTGGGTAAACGGCCGCATGATGATTTGATTGATGCACTTGGTCAAATGGGGGTACAGGTAGAGCATCAGCAAGGACGACTGCCGATTACAATTAAAGGCGGTCAGGCCAAAGGCGGACATATTCGCGTGTCTGGTTCTGTAAGCTCTCAGTATTTGAGCGCCTTGCTGTTTGTTACTCCGTTGCTTGCTGAAGACAGCACAATTGAGGTTCTGAATGATTTGAAATCCAAAGTGGTCATCGGTCAGACGCTGGAGGTTCTTGCACAAGCAGGGATCATCATCCACGCAAGCGATGATTACATGTCCTTCCGTGTACCTGGCGGACAGGCATACAAGCCAACAACGTATACTGTGCAAGGGGATTACCCTGGCTCGGCTGCCGTACTTGCTGCCGCAGCAGTTACACAGTCTGATGTGAAAATTCTCAGGCTGATGGAGCAGAGCAAGCAAGGGGAACGTGCCATCGTCGATGTGTTGCGTATGATGGAAGTGCCGCTCACTCATGAGAATGATGTGGTTCATGTTCAAGGAAATGGCCGATTGAAGGCGGTTGAATTCGACGGAGATGCGGCTACGGATGCCGTATTGGCTATGGTAGCGGCAGCAGTATTTGCGGAAGGTACGTCACGGTTTTATAATGTAGAGAACCTGCGTTACAAGGAATGTGACCGAATTACGGATTACTTAAATGAACTGCGCAAGGCTGGAGCGGACGTTGAGGAGCGTCAGGCTGAGATTATCGTACACGGGCGTCCGGAAGGTGTCGAGGGCGGCGTAGAGATTAATGCTCACTATGACCACCGTGTCATTATGGCGCTTACTGTCGTGGGTCTGCGAGCCAAGCAGCCTATCCGTATTCGAGATGCACACCATGTAGCCAAGTCATATCCGCAATATTTTGATCATTTGCAGGCGCTTGGCGCCTCGGTTCAGTGGGTAAAAGAGTAAATTAACACGTTAAGCAGAAAAGGATGGTGCTTGAACATGGAATTTAACAACCCTACTCGAGAAGAAATTGGACACATTTTGCGCAATGCAGGCAACATCGCTGTTGTCGGCTTATCGGACAAATCAGATCGTACCTCGTATATGGTCGCGGAAGCGATGCAGAGCAGAGGATACCGCATTATCCCTGTTAATCCGCAAGCACAGGGAGAGATTCTTGGCGAGAAGGTGTATGCCACACTCGCAGATATCCCCGAGCCTGTAGATATTGTTAATGTTTTTCGGCGTGAGGAGTTCTGCGCGGAAGTCGCTCGTGAAGCTGCTGCGATCAAGGCCAATGTATTATGGCTTCAACTCGGCATTCATAACGATGAGGCTGTCCAGATTGCGGCAGAGAACGGCATGACTGCAGTCACCAATCGTTGTATCAAGGTAGAAGATTCCATCGTTCTGCGCGGCGCTGGCCGCGGCTAAGAGGCCATGCTGTCGTCATGAATTCGTTCTTGGCATCGCATATCCAATTCAGGATTGTAATGAACATCCCGCGTCTTTTCTAAGACACGGGATTTTTCCTGTTAAACATGATGCTTTTGCTTTGACAAAATGCTGTGTAAAGCTTACCATCTAGGATAGAAAGGAGAGGTCGCCATGAATTGGCTCGGATCCTTGCAGCAGCTCGGAAGAGCGGTTATGCTGCCTACAATGGTCCTGCCCGCTGCTGCCATTTTGCTCAGTGTGGGCAGTCTGCCCTGGGACGCCTGGGGAATGAAAGTTGTTGGTGAAGTGTCTACCGTGGCCGGACACGGTATTTTTTATTTTTTGCCGTATTTGTTCGCTGTCGGTGTGGCGCTGGGGCTCTCCAACCAGGCCGGTCAAGCTGGACTTGCAGCGCTGGCTGGTATCGTTATCTATGATCAGGTTACCCGAAATTTCGGGGATGGCACGGTGCAACCTGCATCATTAATTGGAATTATACTCGGTGCGTTAGCCGGTGGAATGCATAATCGGTTCAAAAGTATCAAACTGCCCGAAATCTTGCAATTTTTCGGCGGATCAAGGTTTGTTTTGCTTATCGTCGGACTCTGTTCGGCTCTTTTTTCCTGCTTTATGTTATGGCTTGCTCCGGTTCTGCAACATGGCCTGAATTCCATTGCAACATGGGAATACAGTCTTGGCGGTTTCGGATTGTTCATCTATGGTGTGTTATACAGGGTGCTGGTTGCTTTTGGGCTTCATCATCTGCTGAATAACGTATTCTGGTTCCAGCTAGGAACCTATGAAACGCCGAGTGGAAATATTGTGCAAGGGGATTTACCACGTTTCTTTGCTGGTGATCCGTCAGCTGGATTTTTCATGGCTGGACTTTTCCCGATTATGATGTTTGCTATCCCTGCGATTGCATTTGCTATTATTCAAGAGGCCAGGGAAGATTTAAAACCAAAAATCAGAAAAACGTTTCTGACTTCTGCATTGGTTTGTTTTTTAACAGGGGTGTCCGAGCAGATCGAGTTTGCTTTTCTTTTCGCGGCGCCGTATCTGTTTATCGTACATGCAGTCATGTCCGGGGTGGCCATGTGGCTAAGTTATTGGCTAGATATAAGGCATGGTTTCTCATACTCGGCTGGCGTTATTGATTACATACTCAATTTCCATCTGTCTGAGAATGCTTGGAAGCTCATTCCGATTGGCATACTATATGGGCTGGTCTATTATTTTCTGTTCCGCTGGGCGATTCGTACGTTCAAAATTCCGACACCAGGGCGAGAAGAAGGGTCTATGCTGGAAGATTGGGTTGGAAATATCCCTTATCAAGCTCCGTTGATTCTCGAAGCATTGGGCGGGAAAAGCAACATCGTGCAGGTGGAGGCATGTATTACACGCCTGCGTCTGACGGTTCACGATGATCGGTTGATCGATACGGGTGCAATGAAGAATCTGGGTTCTGCTGGACTGATCAAGCTCGGCGGCGGTAACGTGCAGGTTGTATTCGGCACATATTCCGAACTGATTCGGGAAGAGATTGCGAAGTTGCTGGAACGGGATTTGCAACAGGTACTGTTCGCAGCACCTGTGCAGGGGAAAATGCTCCCGATTGAGGAAGTGCCAGATCAGATTTTTGCAGCCAAGCTCGTTGGAGACGGTGTTGCTTTTGTACCGGAGCGAGGAGAACTGGTGTCGCCTGTCTTTGGGACGATCATGCATTTGTATCCGACGATGCATGCCCTAGGTATTTCTACACGAGAGGGACTGGAGGTTCTGCTTCATATCGGGATCGATACCTCACAGCTGAAAGGGCATTTTGAAGCGTTTGTACAAGAAGGGGATACCGTTGAGCCTGGACAACTGCTGATCAAGTTTGATCTAGCCGTATTACGTGAACAAGCGGCGTCACTCACGACTCCGATGGTCATTACGAATCCGGATCGTGTAAAATCATGGAGTTTTGCTCCATTCAAGCAAGTGAAGAAAGGTCAGGCATCCGTCATGTCCGTGGTGCTCTATGACAGGAACGTTGGAGGGGTAGAATGAAGATACAAGGCATCAATGGAGCTGCAGGCATCGCCATCGGCAAAGCATTTGTCCTGCCCAGCTGGGAATGGGATCTACCCGACCAGAAGATGGATTCGGTGGATCTTGCCCAGGAATTCGAACGGCTGTACGAGGGGATACGGACATCGAAGGATGAGATCGAATATATCAAAAATGAATTTAAAGAAGTTGTAGGACCTGAGGAATCCAGCATCTTTGATGCGCATCTGGCGATTCTGGAAGATCCGGTTTTCATGAATGAAATACGTGGCATTATTGAGCGTCAGTATAAGGCGGCAGAGGTGGCGGTAAAAGAGGCGATAGACCACTTTGTCACCATGTTTGACCTTCTGGAAGATGAATATATGAAGGAGCGGGCGATCGATATCAAGGATGTCGGTAACCGCCTGCTTAAACATCTGCTGGGTGCACCTGAGATTACGTTACCTTCAGATACACAACCTTACATTCTCGTTGCTAAAGAGCTGTCACCGTCTCAATTGGCGCATTTAAATCCAAGCTATGTTTTGGGTATCGTTACGCTTATTGGAGGTAAAACGTCTCACTCGGCCATTATGGCACGTGCACTCGGGATCCCTCTCGTTTCCGGATTGGAAGCGAGTCTTGGCATGCCGGTCGAAACAGGGGACATGCTTGTCGTTGACGGTGATAATGGGTTGGTATTCACAGACCCGGATCGCAAAACCATTGAACGTTACACGATGCTTCGCAACAAGGAGATGCAGAAAAAAGAACAGTTGCAGGTGCTTGCCACCGTAGATGCGGTGACCAAGGATGGATCTGTGCTGAAGCTTGCTTCCAACATCAGCTCCGTGAAGGAGCTTGATCTGGCTTTGAAACACGGAGCCAAAGGTGTAGGCTTGTTCCGAACTGAATTCCTGTATATGGATCGTTCGACCTTCCCTGGAGAGCAGGAACAGTATGAGGTGTACCGGCTTGTTGCCGAGAAAACAGCTGGACAGGCGGTTGTAATTCGCACACTCGACATTGGGGGCGACAAAGAGCTCGATTATTTTGAATTACCGGAAGAAGATAATCCGTTTCTGGGCTATCGAGCCATTCGAATCAGTTTGGATCGTAAAGATCTGTTCAAAACGCAGCTGACGGCCATTCTACGCGCAAGCGCAGCGGGCAATGTGAAAATTATGTATCCCATGATCTCATCGGTTGAGGAGTTGCAACAAGCCAACGAAATCCTTCGGGAAGCGATGGCTGATCTGGATGAACGGGGCTTGGCCTACGATGCAAATATTCAGGTAGGCATCATGATTGAGGTCCCTGCTGCCGTGATGATTGCAGATCTTCTTGCGGAAGAAGCAGATTTCTTCAGTATCGGAACGAATGATCTGGTACAGTATGTGCTAGCAGTAGACCGAATGAATGAACAGATTGCTCATATGTATCATCCGTATCATCCGGCTGTGCTGCGTATGCTACGAGCGACCGTAGACGCAGCACATACGGCTGGGATTGACGTTAGTGTGTGTGGTGAGATGGCAGGGGACGAGCGCTCCATTCCGCTATGGCTGGAACTCGGGATTCGTCATCTCAGCATGTCTCCGCAATCCTTGCTGCGCGTGAAGCATAGAGTTTTGAATACTACGGCTGCTGATGCGAAGGAGGAGGCACGCAAGTGTTTTACCCTCAGAACGAGCAGTGAAATTGAACAGCGTTTGCAGATATTTAATGATGCGAGCGGCAGTCCTGACGATCAGAGCGGATCAAACGCATCTTAAAGTAAACTGACTGCACGCATTAGCAGACGAGCAATACCTTTAAATTAATATATTCACTTTTGTACCACTTTTTCCAAAAGATATAAAAACCGCCATGCATAGGATTGCATAGCGGTTTTTTCTTTATTTTCGTTTTACCTTGCTGTTATTTGGCTATTTTTGCAGCGAGTGCATCACAGAAAGCTTTTCCATAAGGAGGGAGATCCGGTGGACGACGAGCGGAGATGATATGCCCATCCACGACAACGGCTTCATCTTTCCATATCGCACCTGCATTCTCCATGTCGTTCCGAATGCCTGGCGTTGAGGTTACGGTGACTCCGTTCAAAATTTTGGCAGAGATGAGTACCCAGCCTGCATGGCAGATTTGCCCGATCGGCTTGTGGTCTGCATGCATCTCTTTTACAAGCTCCAGCACTTTGGGGTAGCGCCGTAGTTTATCTGGAGCCCATCCTCCCGGCACCAGTATTCCATCATAATCGGAACTGCTGAGCTCATCGAAACTGTATTCAGCGGTAGCAGGAACACCATATTTGCCGACGTATGTTTTTCCTTTTTGCTCGCCAGCCAGATGCACTTCGGCACCTTCTTCACGGACGCGGTATACCGGGTACCACAGCTCCAGATCTTCAAATTCTTCATCAACCAGTGCGATGACTTTTTGACCTGATAATCTCATATATGAACTCTCCTTCGATAATGAATTTGGCAGATCGCGTCTTATATTGTACCAGATTTGCTAATTGGCTTCCTAATTTAAGTATGTTTAAGTGCAAGTTCTCATCTAGATAGAACGATTTCAAACCAACCCGGGCCTTCATTCGACAACCTTCATCTGGTGACAGTGGTAATTTGTGCAACCTTTAGTTTACAGCAGGATTTAGGCGGAAATAGGTCGAATGGTACATACATAGAGAGTAAAGAACGAATGAGGTGATGGTTGTGCGCAAGTCGTGCAGATGTGGACATGTAATGGAATTGGAATTAAGAACGGTCGTATACGCCAAGAAGGTAGAAATTCGTAATGTACCTGTTTTTGCGTGTGCAGACTGTGTATCATACGAGGTGTTACAGCCGGTGAAACCGGATTTGACAGAATGTATTAGTAAACTGGGTGAACAGCCCGTGAAGCAGGATGTCTCTTTTGGGGAACAGAATGAACTGGCTGACCTGCTTCACGAACAGCTTCTGGCCTGGCCGGAGGCAACGGATCAAGAGATGGAATACCGAATGAAAGAGGCGGTAGAGGCACGAATCAATCTATTGCTCGATATTATGAGCTACGCACACAAAGCGGAAGACAAGGCATGGATTGAGGATACGGAGCGCAGACTGGCACAGTTGTCGGGTTTTGTATGGCAGGCGCATTTCTCAAATGCCGTCTAGTTTTGACGTGTAAAATGTTTGTTTTCATGAAAATTGGATTTTTTGCTCACTTTTTGTTAAGATATCGAAGAGTGAAAACGCTACACATGGCGTTATTGCTGATTAAGGGGGATGTATAACGAATGGCTGACATGACTAAAATGACAAGTATTGAACAGCTAAACTCCGCAGTGCAGGCGACGGAGGATCAACCCTTGCTTCTGTTCAAGCATAGTACTCGCTGTCCGATCAGCGCACATGCTTATCAGGAGATGAATGATTATTTGCAAAACTCTCCGAATGAAAGCGTGAAATATGGCATCATCTACGTGGTGGAAGACCGCCCGGTATCTAACGAAGCAGCCGAGAGGCTAGGTGTTAAGCACGAATCTCCCCAAGTTATCCTGGTTAAAAAGGGAAATCCGGTATGGCATACTTCCCATTCAGAGATTACTAGTAAGATGCTTGCAAACACTTTAAGTGAGTCCTAGAGCCTATTTTAATTGATTATTGCAATAATTTGTCGTAATATAAATCTTAATGAAAATGGAATGAAAATTTACTGGTAATGGAGCGAAGTACTGTGACGGTAACCATTTATGATGTGGCACGTGAAGCTGGAGTGTCTATGGCAACGGTATCACGGGTAGTCAACAATAACCCTAATGTCAAACCGCAAACGCGGAAAAAAGTATATGAAGCAATTGAACGACTCGGATATCGTCCGAATGCGGTAGCCCGTGGTCTGGCGAGCAAAAAGACAACGACAGTTGGAGTCGTTATTCCGGACATTTCGAACTCCACCTTTGCGGAGATTGCCCGCGGAATCGAAGATATTGCGAATATGTACCATTACAATATCATTTTGTGTAACGCGGACAAAAAGAAAGAAAAAGAAATTCGTGTTATCAACACCCTGCTGGAGAAACAAGTGGACGGACTGCTCTTCATGGGCGGTACGGTAACCGATGAACACATTCAAGCGTTCCAATCTGCAGCAGTTCCAATCGTATTGTGTGCAACTAGTGATGAGAAGGGCACATTCCCTTCTGTTGATATTGATCATGAAGCAGCGGCGTTTGATGCGGTCAACACACTGATTCGCCACGGTCACAAAGAGATCGCGATGATCAGTGGAACGTTGCAGGATCCGGCTAACGGTTTTGCACGTTTCCAAGGGTATAAGAAAGCACTGGAAGCCGCAGGTATTGAATATCAAGAGGATCTGGTACGCATCGGTAACTATCGTTATGAATCCGGTGTGGAAGCAATGAAATATTTTCTTGGACTCAAGAAAAAACCGACTGCGATCTTTGCTGCAACCGATGAAATGGCTATTGGCGCAATTCACAGCATTCAGGACGATGGCCTGAAAGTACCGGATGACTTCTCCATCATTAGTGTGGATAACATTCGTATGGCTTCCATGGTGCGTCCGCAGTTAACAACTGTTGCTCAGCCAATGTATGATCTGGGTGCGGTAGCGATGCGATTGCTCACCAAACTGATGAAGAAAGAAAATGTGGAGAATCCGAGAGTGATTTTGCCGCATGAGACCATTCTTCGTCTGTCTGTAAGTCACGCGGGTTAATTGATTATGATTAAGTAAGCGAAAGGGAGATTAAGATTCTCTCTACATAGATTTTGATTGTACAGGAGCTCCGGAAACGGAGCTTTTGTGCTTAAATACGGGCTTGGGTAATGATTTGATCTCACATCGAGAACCGGAAACTGGGAGGATATAACAATGCGTGAAATGATAGGCATTATGGGTGCTATGGATGAGGAAGTAGAGCTTCTGCTCAAGGGCATGAAACAGCATGAGACAGTGAAGCAGACAGGCATTACATATGTTGCTGGTGAGTGGCTTGGCAAACAGATTGTGGTATGCAAGTCAGGCGTAGGGAAAGTAAATGCGGCGGTAACTACGCAGATTCTGATCGATCGCTTTCAGGTGAATCGGATCATTTTTACAGGTGTTGCAGGAGCGATTCATCCCGAATTGAACATTGGCGACATGGTTATCTCTTCGGTATGTGTACAGCACGACATGGACGTCACGCCGTTAGGATTCGAACGCGGAGTGATCCCGTATCAGGAGACATCGGCATTCCCAGCGGAGTCTGCTTTAATTTCGCTCGCTGAAGAAGCGTGCAAGGCGCAGGGCGCTCATTACCGGATTGGTAAGGTGTTATCAGGTGATCAGTTTATTGCCAGCAAAGAGACCGGAAACATGCTCTACACAGAGATGGACGGTGCTTGTGCAGAGATGGAAGGGGCGGCGGTGGCTCAAGTGTGTCACATGAACCGTGTACCCTTCGTTGTGCTACGCAGCATGTCTGACAAGGCAGACGGTTCCGCACATGTGAATTTTGCCGAGTTTACGGTGCAGTCTTCCCAGAGGTCTCACCGTATTGTTGAGCACATGCTGGAACATATGTGATTCGCACCATGCAACTAACCCGCAATATGACATGAATAATCCGAAATGAGACACCAATAAGCCGTCTCACAGATGCATTTTCCGTTTACGACGGAGAATGCTCTGCGAGGCGGTTCTTTTATGTAGTCTTTGTGATTCGCACCTTTTACCTTTTCCTTTAATACATAAACCGATGACGGAAGCGGACACGATCAAACTGTTCCTCCGAGGTCATGGGTACTTGACTGCCGATTCGAACCATAAGGCAATTCGCAGGATGGGAGCAGATTTCAGGATCATCTGTCGCGTACCAGGTCATATCAATGTTCTGCATCAGCCGCTCCATCATTTTGCGATAATCCCATACCGATAGTCCGCTGCCTTTCAAGTCCCAGTGCCAGTAGTACTCTGTTGTGAAAATGATATAGTTCTCCATAAACGTATCTTGCATCGCAGTAAGGAGCATTTCACGGCCAACTCCCAGAGAGCGATACTCGTCTGCGACTTCGATGGCTCCAAGTTCGATCAGGTCTGTCATGTTGCCCTCGGACCAGCGTTCACACTCATCTGCGTAGTGAAAAGTAACATACCCGATGATGGTATCATTTTCATGGGCAATTATAATTCGCCCTTCGGGTAAGGCAGCAATCTCAGCAATGGCTTCTTGTTGCTCTTTTGGGCGCCGAAAGGCATCCAGATCGGAGTGAAACTTCAATTCCATAATCTGTTCTGCGGGCACGGGGCCCTCAACCGTAATTCGGTGGCCGGACTTGAGAATGGAACGTATATGATGCTTCTTGATATGCTCCATGGTTCATACTCCTCTCCCCCTACTTATAGCAAAAAACCAAAAAAATGAAAAGCCGTAGACGATGTTTGATCGAATTTGCTATAATTGCGTTGACAAAAAATGTTCACATTTCAACACCGTTTGAGTGCATCGGTTGGGTCAGGCAAGCACATGATGAGAAGTTCTCTCTACTAATGTAAGCGCTAACTGGAAGTTCAGTCAACACAGAGGCAATACGAATGAACCCTGAAGGGAATCGAAATGTCGAGTTGAAGGAGGCTGGCAAGCATGAGTCAAGCACATAATGAGATGCTGCAAACGGTGGTGTCTGAATCGAATCTGGGCGATTATACGGAAGCAAGAAGCCGGTTCGATTGGGAAACGGTAGAAAGGCACTTTACGTGGCACGCCAGCGGAAAAGTGAACATGGCACATGAGGCGATTGATCGCCATGTCCTTGAGGGCAGAGGCGGGAGGACAGCTCTGCTCTACAGCGATGCTTCTCGTGAGGAAGCTTATACCTTCGCAGATCTGAGCGAGCAGTCGAGTCGTTTTGGTAATGTGCTGCGTAAATATGGTGTAGCTAAAGGAGATCGTGTGTTTATCTTTATGCCACGAAGTCCTGAACTGTATTTCAGTCTGCTCGGAATTTTGAAAGTGGGCGCTATAGCGGGTCCTTTATTTGAGGCTTTTATGGAAACGGCGGTGAAGGATCGACTGGAGGACAGTGGTGCTGTCGCGCTTGTGACCACGCCCGAGCTTCTGGGACGGATCAAACGTTCCGAATTGCCAGAGCTGAAACATATTTTTGTTGTCGGCGGTGGTTCACAGTCTGAGGAGGGATTGATTGATTTTGATGCCGAGATGTCTGCGGCTTCGGATGATATGGAAGTAGAATGGCTGACGCGTGAGGATGGACTGTTGATTCATTACACTTCGGGTTCAACAGGGAAACCGAAGGGTGTGTACCACGTTCAGAATGCGATGATTCAGCATTATTATACAGGTAAAGTTGTACTTGACCTGCGAGAAGACGACATATATTGGTGCACTGCCGATCCAGGTTGGGTAACAGGCACGTCGTATGGCATTTTCGCCCCTTGGCTTAACGGGGTAACGAATGTGATTCGTGGCGGTCGTTTTAGTCCGCAGGATTGGTACAGCACAATTGAAAAAAACAAGGTAAGTGTATGGTACAGTGCTCCTACGGCATTCCGTATGCTCATGGGCGCAGGGGACGAGACGATTGCCCAACATGATTTGAGTAGCTTGCGTCATGTCATGTCGGTAGGGGAACCGCTGAATCCGGAGGTCGTACGTTGGGGCTGGAAAGCGTACGGTCAACGAATTCATGATACGTGGTGGATGACCGAGACGGGAGCACAGTTAATCTGTAACTACCCGGGTATGCCGATTAAACCAGGTTCCATGGGACGTCCGTTACCGGGTATTGAAGCAGCCATTATCGATGATCGTGGACAAGAGCTACCACCATACAGTATGGGGAATCTGGCGATACGCACACCTTGGCCGTCGATGATGGAAAAAATCTGGAATAATCCAGCGAAGTATGAGGAGTATTTCAGACTGACAGGCTGGTATGTATCCGGGGATTCAGCGTACATGGACGAAGACGGATACTTCTGGTTCCAGGGACGCATCGACGATGTCATCAACTCTTCTGGCGAGCGCATTGGACCGTTTGAAGTGGAAAGTAAACTGGTAGAGCACCCAGCGGTTGCTGAGGCTGGCGTGATCGGTAAACCGGATGTGACACGGGGAGAGATCATTAAAGCGTTTGTCGCGCTTCGTGAGGGGTATGAGGCGACGCCGGAGCTGAAGGAAGAGATCTATCGTTTTGTAAAAGAGGGGCTGTCCGCTCATGCAGCACCGCGTGAGATCGAATTTAAAGAAAAATTGCCGAAGACTCGTTCAGGTAAGATTATGCGCCGTGTATTGAAGGCATGGGAACTCGATTTGCCAACAGGTGACTTATCCACGATTGAGGACTGAGTATTAGGTAGAGTTTCTGGGAAAAAGGTCGTATTTGTTTTGGCAACCAGATGAGAACCATAAATAAAGCCGCATGTCAGTGTATTCACACTGAACATGCGGCTTCTTCATTCGTTTTATAACAACTGTTTGTCAGCCGATTAAGGCTGATAGTGTATCGCTTCCGAGGATGCGGACTCACCGACACTGTTGCTGGCAGATACTTTGAACCAGCCACCTGTGGATGACGGTACACCATACACCATACTGGTACCTGAAGTGGTACCAATCTTGGTGAAGGGTTCCGAACCTGTCTCGCTATAGAAAACAGCGTAGCTCTGCACGCCATCCGCTTCTGAGTTCGATGCCCACTGAATACGAAGCCCTTGGGAGAGTGCTGTCACGCTCACTTGGCCTGGTGTGTTTGGAGCCGTCGTGGGTGCATTGTTGTTATTGACTGTTTCTCCAGGGGTTACCACCGTACCAGGTACCTCAATAGGCTCTTTGACTTCTGTATCAGGTGCACCAGCGCCTGCACTGCTCACAATTGCACTTGGCGCAGATTCCTTGCCAGCAACGTCTACCGCGGTGACATAGAATGCGAAGTTGCCACTAGCTGTTGCGTAAGCTGAGAACGATCTGGACTCACCTGTTAGTACAACCTGGCCTTGATTCTGGAATCCTGCTCCACCGACTGAACGATAGAGACGATACCCAACAACATCACTTTCAGGTGTAGCATTGAATGTGATGGATGCCCGTTCTCCCGAGACGGAGATGCGAACATTGCCAGGTGCATCCGGAGCTTTGCCGTTATCCGTGCGTGGATCAACCTCAGTCGGCAGATCAGCACCGGCATCCTCAGGCAGATAGTATGCAAGCGACTCATGACGACTCATCCGTTTAAATGCATTTTGCAATTCTTTGATGAGATCGGAGATCGGTTTCTTACGCTTCACAACCGTTTTTTCCTTCAACATATCCGCAGGTGTTTCATCACGCGGAATGTAGTTTACACCGTTGTAGGTAATATACTTCGCTTTAGCGACAGCATCGTCACGGTCCTTCGGAATAAATTTGCTGTTGAAAATGTCAGTAACAAATTTATCGGTTAGGGACGTTGGAAGCTTGCCACTGTATGCTGAGACCGTCCTAGTTTCGATACCGGAAGGTTTTTTGAATGAGTTGGTGACAAACAGATCCTTCTGCGTTTGGACCACTTCATTCATTATTTTGGCCCAAAGCTGCTGAGCGCGTTTGCGTTGTGATTTGTTTTCCAGTGTATTGATCGGTTGTTTATAACCAACCCACACACCGAGCGTAACATCCGGTGTGTATCCTTCGAACCAGACATCTGCATAGTTTTGGGTTGAGCCTGTTTTGCCAACAATAGGTACACTAGATCTGTACTTGTAGTTTTCTCGTACTTTATCGGCTGTCCCCTCTGTGATAACGGTACGCAACATATCCGTCATAAGATAGGCGGTCTGCTCAGAGAATGCCTGTACGGGCTCGCTGTCGTGTTTGTATACAATATTTCCTTTGGAATCCACAATTTTGCTGATCATGTAGGAATCGTTGTAGACTCCTTTGTTCGCAATTGCACCGTAGGCGCTTGTCAGTTCCTCTACAGTTACACCGTATTGAAGTCCGCCGAGTACACCGGTTTGGGCCTGATAATCCTGCTTCTGGATGGTTGTAATGCCAAGCTTTTTCGCAAAAGTCCAAGCTTTATCGATGCCGACTTCCTCATTAAAAAGCTTCAGGGCAGGTATGTTCAATGAATAATTCAATGCTCTACGAGCGGTTACCAAACCTTGATAGCGGTTGTTCGCATTTTTCGCGATATGGTATCCGCTAGGGCCGTCTTTCAGGATAATTGGCGCATCGTCAATGATGGAGGCCGGTTGAATAAGACCTTCCTCCAGCGCTGGTAGATAAGCTGCGATAGGTTTCATCGTGGAACCTGGCTGACGCACCATTTGAGTTGCATAGTTCATCTGTTCGTCCTGGAAGCTTCGGCCTTCAATCATACCGAGGATTGCTCCTGTTTTATGATTGATCAGCATCGCTGCAGTCTGCTCTTTCCCCTTAACAGGGTCATCTGCTGAGAAGTTGCTGTTATCTTCGGCAATCGTACGCATCGTTTTGTAAATGTTCTTGTTAATTGTTGTATAGATGCGATATCCGCCTGTGCGAAGCTGTGACTGAGCCTCTTCCAACAGGGCACCGCTTTCCTTTTGTGATGCTTCAGCGTCTGTACTTTTGCCTGTTGTCTTAGTTTTGTCGGCATTCAGCTGCTGCATGATAATCTGTGCTGCTTGACGTTCCGTTTCCATCATAAGGTATGGATAAGTGTTATAGGCTTTAACGGTTTTCGGAGCAAGCGAGCTTTTGATATCAAAGGCAAGTGCATTGTTGTATTCGGATTGCGTGATTTTGCCAAGTTCAAGCATACGACGCAGGACCAGTTTTTGACGATTGATGGCGCGATCAAATTTATCCTCTACAAAATCGCCTTTACCGTTAAAGGCGGAGTAGGAAGAGGGCGACTGGGGTAATCCAACCAGATAAGCAGCCTGAGCTGTGTTTATTTTTTCGAGATCATTGATATTAAACAATCCCTTAGCCGCTGCTTTGATGCCATAAACGTTGTAACCGCTCGAACCATTACCGAAAGGCACCTTGTTTAGGTAGGCAGTCATAATCTCGTCTTTGGTCAGAAAACGTTCCAGTCGAAGGGAAAGCAAAATTTCCTTTACTTTACGATCCTCCGTACGGTCTAAATTCAAAAATACACGTCTAGCTAATTGCTGTGTAAGCGTACTGCCACCCGTTTGTACTGATTCTTTCAGCACTTTTTGTTTCACGGCACGCAGTGTTCCGCTCATGTCTACACCTTTATGTTCGTAAAAATGATTGTCTTCAATCGAAATCACGGCATCAATAACCTTTTTGGGGATCTGGTCAAAGGTGACCGGACGCCTGTCTTCTTCCGTACGAAGTTGACCAATTGGGCTACCGTCAGAAAAGTAAGCAAAGCCTGTGATGGAGTTTTCGCCGACTTTTTGTTCAATCAGTGCCCTTGACCGGACAGGTTCGTCCTTGACGATCGAACTGACGTAACCCATTAAAGCACCGCCGACGAAAAGTATGCCCATGAATCCAAGGACAACCATCCACATAACGAAGCTACCTAGTCTGCGTGCAAAGCTACGCTTGCGTACAGGTGGATCTTCAGGCTTTTTCTTAGTAACATCAACCATTCAGTGTCTTCCTCCTTTTAACAGCACTAATTATAGCATAAAAAGACCCGTTTGCATGCCTGAGAAATACAAGTAATGGTCGAAATTTGCCAATCTGGAATGGATTATGATATATAGCATGTGATATCCGACGACATTTCATGAGTTGCAAAAGTAAGGAAAAAGGCTGGAACTGCATCTAAGCAGGCCAGCCTCAAGGTCTATATCGAAAAGAGTGAAATTTAAAAATATATCCTTATAATCGTTAGGTTTTGAAACGCTGGATGAGTTCTAACAGTTCTTGTGTGAGATGTGCCAAAGAAGCGGATGCAGCAGTGATTTCCTCCATGGATGCAAGTTGCTTCTCAGAAGCTGAGGCAACCTCACTGGCGTGTGCTGCTGTTTCCAGACCAATCGTCTTAAGCTGCTCCAGTGATGAATCGACCTGTTGCGACTCGTCTGACATCTGTTTGGCAATAGTGGAGACTTGTGCAATTTGTTCATTCACATTGGTGATCTGTGAAGAGATGGATAAAAATAGCTCACCACTCTCGTTCATTACATCGGCAATGTGAGTAACCTCAGCGCTTCCTTTTTCCATATTTTCAACGATAGCATGAACCTCTTGTTGAACCGATTGGATCAACGTGGCAATGTCCGCAGCCGATTGTCTGGATTGCTCAGCCAAATTGCGAATCTCGGTAGCTACAACACCAAAGCCGCGTCCGTGTTCCCCCGCTCGTGAAGCTTCAATAGAAGCATTGAGGGCAAGCAGATTCGTTTGACGGCTCACTTCGGTGATCATACCCGTTATATGGCCAATCTCTTCCGAGCGTTGTTTAAATTGCTCCAATGCAGTCATGGAGGATTGAACAGATGTGTTTGCGCTCTCCACCATATGGATAGCTGCCTGCATCTTGTCTGTTCCGTATGAAGTTCGTTCCGTCACTGATTTGGATGTACTACTTACTTCGGCAGCAGCCTCCGCTATTCTTCCGATGCCCGTGGATATTTCGTTCATCGAACGGGAGGAATGTAGTAACTCCTGAACTTGCTTCTCCGCCTTGTTTGCCACTTCCATTCCGGTAAGAGCCATCTGTTCGGCGGCTTTGCTCGTATCCTCTGCCCCGGCGGTTAATTGCTGCGAAGTTGAACCTACTGATAAGGCGTGTTCAGATATAACAGAAATCGTATGGCGCAATGTATTCATCATGTCATTCATGTGAGTGGCCATGACTCCGAACTCATCCTTCGATTTTACAGGTAATGTCTGAGTTAGATCGCCTTCGGCAAGCTGGCCGGCTACTACATTTACTCTGTTCAACTGTTTTACAATGGAAATGATCGTGAATGTGACTACTCCTGCGAGCAGCAGTACCGCTAATACAGCAATAAGTACAGACCATTTTAAGCTATCGTAAAAAGGCTGGAGTATCACGCTTTTGGGTAATGCAGATAATAGATGC
This sequence comes from Paenibacillus polysaccharolyticus, assembly GCF_023714295.1. Classification (GTDB taxonomy): domain Bacteria; phylum Bacillota; class Bacilli; order Paenibacillales; family Paenibacillaceae; genus Paenibacillus; species Paenibacillus polysaccharolyticus_A. The sequence goes on along the minus strand of NZ_JAMAUN010000004.1, from coordinate 74,211 downwards.
CAGCTAGAATCGGAGCCTTGAAGCTTGGCAGGTTCCGCAATAAATAATTCTGGTTTGCCATTGTCAACCGTAGTGTAGAACCCTGTATCATTCGACTGGATCCGCTGAATAAGTGCTTGGGTACTGGAAGAGAGCTCGGCATTCTCTTTGGTCAGTTCCGGTCTTGAGCCGTGCGCAGCAATGTGCCCTTCACTTGTAATCAGCATGGCATAGCCTTGGTCTGGATTCAGAGATGCAATATTTTGCTGGAAACCCTCAATCGTAAAATCGGCCCCAACGATGCCAAGAAAGGTATTATTTTCGTCAAGCAAAGGCAGAACTATGGATACGAGCAAGGTCTCTTTACCGGCAACCTTGTACGTAGTGGGTTCAGACCAATATATGGTTTTGGTCGCCTTCGGCTGTTGATAATATTTACTGGTTTCACTGTTTCCCTCATAAGTAGTGAGCGGTTCAAAATGCAATGAGCTTCCATCTTGGATAACGTAAGGGATAAACCGGCCGGTTTCATCATCATACTTATCCTTATTCACGTGTTCAGCATCCTTGCCGTCAAAGGCATTGGGCTCCCATCCGGTATAAAACCCAAACACTTTTTCGTCCTTTTTCAAGTATTCTTCCAAAAGCCTTACGATATCTTGACGGCTTAGCGTCCCATTTTTTGAAGCGTCCAGGAGGGTGGTACTCAAACTGTCGAGCGTATTTTTTACCTGGTTGATGTCGGTCATGAATTCGCTTGTAGCTGCACTTGCTGAGTGTTCCGCTACGGCTTCACCATATTGTAGGCTTTTGTCATATATGGCTTTGGTGTTAAAGGCAATTAATGCGCCGATCGAGCAGAGGAGCACTAATCCGAGCAGTAATCCTAGCTTGACGGCAAGCGTGGTATTCCGAAAAAATGACATGTGAAGCCCCCTTAAGTTGTCTTTCTACTTGTGCGTGTTTCTTTATGCTGGTGGTTCCTCACCAAAAAAAGAAGATAACTATATTATCGTTATGTAGAGGTGGGGAATGAAGAGGGACTGGGGGAAGGGATGAAAAAACAACAAAAAAACAACTGTCGAGAAAATCTCGAACAGTTGTTTTTTTGTTGTGATCCAACGATTAACGGTTGTAGAACTCGACGATTTGTTTTTCATCGATGTCTTGGGACAATTCAGCACGCTCAGGCAAGCGGATGAATTTACCTTCTACAGCTGCTTCGTTGTACTCAACGTATGCTGGAAGATGATTGCGGTTTTCCAAAGCTTCCTTAACGGAAGTCAGACCGCGACTTCTTTCACGCAAGCCGATTACATCGCCAGTGCTTACTTGGTAAGAAGCGATATCGACTTTTTTACCGTTTACTGTTACGTGACCGTGTGCTACCAATTGACGCGCTCCAGCGCGGGAGTTAGCAAAGCCAAGACGGTAAACGAGGTTGTCAAGGCGGCACTCAAGCAAGAACATGAAGTTCTCACCGGCAATACCTTGCATTTTTTGCGCTTTGGAGAACAATGTGCGGAATTGTTTTTCACCCAAACCGTACATGTGGCGCAATTTTTGTTTTTCTTGCAACTGCATACCGTAGTTGCTCATTTTTCTGCGTTGGTTAGCTCCGTGCTGACCTGGAGGGAAAGGACGTTTCAATTCTTTGCCTGTTCCGCTCAGGGAAATGCCGAGGCGACGGCTCAATTTAAATTTAGGACCAGTGTAACGTGCCATGTTTAAAGTAGCTCCTTTTTAGTTAAAGTTCATATAGGGCTCTGTTTGCGCTCCAATTTGTTGATGCGGGCTTGGCCTCGCATAGAACGATCAGGAAAGTTCAGCCGCTGTCCTGAAAGCAACAAAAAGAATGAGGGTGACACAACCGGTAATGCCCAAATTTAAAGACCGTTTTAGTAGTCTTCATCAACAATTTATTCTACATTCTGAAAGGAGTAAAGTCAAGCAATACATAAAGCCAGAAAAACGTCTAAATTTGTCGATAGGTCATTAGGCCTAAAATAATGGGACAATTTTCTGAAATATGAGTGCAAAAAAGCTTCAAACAGAGTAAAATAGATGGTATCTTAACTTTAAACAATCTTATGTATCAAGGTTTCGCTAATATTTTGCAGATTTGCGATAATTGATGCAGATTAATGCATCCTTGGGGATGCAAAAACGGTGCAAAGGAGCGCCTGACATGTTGGAACATCTAAGAAGTTTACCTGCTAGTCTGAATTCGCGAAGTGCGGGCGATTCCACATCGTTTACTGTGCTTCCATCTCATGAAGACCATGCGTTGTGGATGCAGAAAATGGATATCACACCTTTTGACTTCTCATATTTAAGCAGTTTGTTAGGGCAAGCCTTCACGGATTGGACAAGCCAAAAAGATTCTGTGCCAGGTGGGCCATCTGCTGTATACAGTGTTTGGAGTACGGAAGGAGAGTGCATAGGAGAGGACTCCGGCCAGATTGCCGATTCAGATATCAATGTACGTTCGATGGTTTTGGAGTGTACTGAAAAGGAACAGACCTTATCGAGACGCGGAATAACTAAGCATGGGGAGTATCTGCTGATTGCTGAGCCTCTGTTTTCAAGAATTAACCAAGTTATGTTTGCTGTGTTTGTTGCTCTGGTCTTTGAATCCCACCGATCCGAAACGTCAGAAGCTGTGGTTCGATCTGAGGCAATGCATTATCGCACCTGCTTTTACCGAAGATTTGAATACATATTTATGACGGACTTGTTACACGCACATGAACAAACAGCTCGGGAGGAACACCGAAGATCGATTCTTTTTCAGATCGTACAGCGAATGCATGACAAAATGGATGTCGGGGCAATATTGGACGAAGTCTTCGTCAGTATGGACTACCTCTATCCTTCTACACACATTGTGCTCTATATGTCTCAGGACCAGAGAAGCTTTAATCCTCGGATTAAACCCCTCTTTATTCAGGAACGTGGAGAAGATATCTGTGTTCGTTCATTTATGGAGGGCAGATTGATTGTCTCTCGGTCTGAGGAGTTCGATAGACGAATCATTGAGGTGGGGTTGCCACTTAAAGGCAAGCAGGGGATATACGGTGTGTTTCATATCGAAATGAACGATGAATTGATAGAAGAGTCGGATTTGCAATTGATTGCAATGATGACCGATACAGCAGGGACGGCCTTTGAAAATGCAAAACTTCATGAACAATCCCATATGTTAATTCAGGAACTTCGTATAATCAACGATCTGACACAACGCCTTAATAAAAGCTTGCAATTGATGGAAATCTATCAGTTTTCCGAACAAGAGTTTAAGAATATATTCCAAGCCGACTTTTGCTGCATTTTGCAATTGAATGACAGTACAAACAGGTTTGAGGTGATGTCCACCAATGTAAAAGAGATTCGTCACAAAACGTATCCTATGGATTCTGGGATTGCGGGTTACATGTATCAGACAGAAGAACCGTTGATTATATCTGACTATACGCAGTTTGATAAAGTAACTTCCAGTTTTATGGAACTGACAGGCGCGATGTCTCTGATAGCAGCACCAATTCGAGTGGATGGACATGTAAAGAGTGCTATTTTGCTTGCCCATGTGCGGGAGCATTTTTTCTCCTATGAGAACTACAGGCTGCTACAAATGTTATCGATTCATCTTGGTCTTGCCCTAACTAATGCTACCTTGCACGCCGAGGTACGCCGTATGGCTAATCTGGACATGTTGACTGGTCTGTACGTGAGACATTACTTGGATAACATTATTCACGAACGCCAGGCCAATGATTACTGCGGTTCGTTGGTTGTCGTCGATATCGATCAGTTTAAACAGGTGAATGATACCTTCGGTCATCAAACCGGGGATCAAGTATTAAAACAAGTCAGTGACATTGTTACAAGTTCGGTTCGAGCTGAGGACATTTGCGCAAGGTGGGGCGGTGAAGAACTGGCTATCTACATGCCTCAGATCGGAATTCAGCAAGCGCTTGTTTATGCGGAACTGATCCGTACCCGAGTTGAAGCCGAGACGAGGCCGTCTGTCACGGTGTCAAGTGGCATTGCTGAATGGAACTGGATGGATGAGAAGGTAAGTGTAGAGTCCCTTTTTTACCGAGCAGATATGGCGCTGTACTGTGCAAAGAACGGGGGCCGCAATCGAATTGTCATAGAGGAACAGGAAGGTGCACGATAACAGAGAAACATTCCGGTCACGGAGTCGTTTCTCTTTTTTTTGTTTTTTTGGAACGGTATGTGTATGAAACTCCATGTGGTTCAGCTCACTGCAAAGAAGGAAGTATAAGCACATATTGTGAGGGCAATCTATGGAGAAAATGACTGAAAGGTGGAATAGACATGTTGAACCGCCAGCCTACGTTTACTTTATCGCTAATCCTTTGCCTTGTACTGGCTTTTGTTTCGGGGTGCGGGATGCTCCAGCATGATCGGACGCCGGAAGAAATATTTTCTCTGGCTTTATCCGGCATAGCCGGGAAAGAGACGTTGACGTTTGAGGGACAGGCTGGATTAAGACGGGAAAACAGTGGAATGTTTGAAAATCAATTCAAATTTGAAGGTAAGCTGGAAGACCATGACCGGCTGACGTTGCAGACCCGATTACCAGGTGCCGTGACTGCAGCGGACTCAGGAATAAGTTTAAACGCGGTGAAAAATAATGGCCAACCGAGCGGATTCAGCGCCTCTTTTCAGCGTGAAAAAGGAAAATGGAATGCTTTAACAGCGCAGCATGAACCATTACGTGGATCTTTATCCCGTTATAACCCCATTGCGCAATTAGAGAAGATTGATCGAATGAATAAAACGATTCAATCCGAATATGGCTCAGGCCGTCAAACACGCATATTGCGGATAGAGCTTAAGCCAGCGGATGCCAAAGCTTGGGCTGTAGACCAACTGACAGATGAGATGGATTCCATTCGGGCAGAGTACATGCACAAAGCAGGGCAAGTGAAGGGTGCGAATAAGCAGAAACTTGAGCAGGAATTGCAGAAGGTATGGCAACAGGGCGAGGATACGATGCAGAAGTTAATTCAAAAGGCTGAGGTGCATACCGTCTATCATCTGACGGTCGATCGCAAAACCAGCTTACCGATGCGACTTTCCTCTGAAAGTCAGGTGAAATATAGCGATAACAGTAGCCGAAGTAATGTAGAAGCACTGGTAACCGATGTGAACTTTAAATCATATCAATAAATAAAACCTGTGACTGCTTGCTGACGGGATGTCTGGTGCGTGCTACAATAGTAACGTAATTTACCGTTGTTCAATTCATTGAATGGCAGATGACAGGAGGATTTATCGAATGAAGGACCCAAGAATTCAGAAGCTTGCAGCGAACCTGGTAGGTTATTCTGTTGATGTGCAGCCCGGCGAAAATGTATTGGTTGAGATGATTGGATCAGAGCGTGATTTGATCAATGCCATTATTGAAGAAGTGGGCAAAAAAGGCGGTAACGTTTTTGTACAGTTGACGGATCGAACCGTTCAGCGTGCAATGTTCCGAAATGCTACGGAAGAGATGATGAAAACGTGGGCAGAGATTGATCTGAACCGTATGAAACAAATGGATTGTTATATCGGCATTCGTGCGGGAGAGAACGTGAATGATCTGTCCGATGTACCGAAGGAAAAAATGAAACTGTACAACTCCCTATACTCCCATCCGGTACATAGCGAACAGCGTGTCAAACATACGAAATGGGTGGTGCTTCGTTACCCTAACGCAAGCATGGCACAACTGGCGAACACGAGCACCGAAGCATTTGAAGACTTCTATTTTGACGTATGTAACCTGGATTATGCCAAAATGGACAAAGCGCAAGACTCACTCGCGAGTCTCATGAAACGTACAGACAAAGTACGGATTACGGGACCAGGTACGGATCTGAGCTTCTCCATCAAAGGTATCGGTGCAGAGAAGTGCTCCGGGCAAAAAAATATTCCGGATGGCGAAGTTTACAGCGCACCTGTACGCAACTCCGTTAACGGAACGATAAGTTATAACACACCGACGCTGTATAACGGAATTACGTTTGAGAATATCAAATTCACATTCAAAGACGGTAAGATTGTAGAAGCATCCAGCAACGATACGACACGTCTGAATGAAATTCTGGACTCAGACGAAGGGGCGCGTCATATCGGTGAATTCGCGATTGGTTTCAATCCGTACATTTTGCACCCGATGAAAGATATTTTGTTTGATGAAAAAATTGCAGGTAGCCTGCACTTTACGCCAGGCCAGGCATATGAAGAAACAGATAACGGAAACCGCTCATCCATTCACTGGGATCTCGTATTGATTCAGCGTCCAGACTACGGCGGCGGCGAAATCTATTTCGATGATGTGCTGATCCGTAAAGATGGCATCTTTGTCATTCCTGAGCTGGAGTGCCTGAATCCGGACCAGTTGAAATAGGAACTGTATTTTGCAGTTGCTAGGAAAGCGGATTCACGGTATCATGTAGTGGTAATTAATAGATGATACCAATAGTGAAAAGACGGAGGGATTCCTATGTCGAGTAATAACGCGGCTGTAGTGGAAATTGCTCAAACAGCAGGCAAGTTTACTTCTTCAATCGTGCTTCATTCGGAAAACAAGTATATTGACGTAAAAAGTATTCTTGGGTTGTTTACAACGCTGATTAGCACGCACAGTTATGAACTGCATGTTCATGGCCCGGATGCAGATGAAGCGAAGGCAGCAATGTCTGAAGTATTTGCAAAGCATGGCCTGAATGTAAACATCGCATCTGAATAACATCATTTGAGAAACACCTCTGCCTTCGGGCAGGGGTGTTTTTAATCATAGTAGAACACAATGTCCCCTAGAGTGAATTAGAGAAAGGTAGAAAAGGCTGTAACAGAGCTCACAACTCGTGCGGTTATTTTGGTCAGGTTCTTGTATTAGCTCTTCATTTCGTCTAATATTAGAGGTAGAACGTCTTTACGCGATTTTTGGGACATAGGGGGGAAATGATGCATGACTTCATCTGATCTGCAGGACCAGCTGAACCTGAAAGCAATCAGTCTTCTTCAAGAAGATGCAGATAAAATACAGAAGCTTATTGAAGTACAGATGGAGAATCTGGCTACCCGCTACTGCCCTCTCTATGAGGAAGTATTGGATACACAGATGTATGGGTTCTCCAAGGAAGTTGATTTTGCCGTTCGTGCAGGACTCCTTCCAGAAGGTACAGGTAAGCAGATGGTTAGCGCGCTTGAGCGGAACTTGGCGATTTTATATGAAGCTTTGAACAAAAAGAATGAGCAATAGCCTGCTATCGCGCGGGTCAGAATAGAAGGCATGCACATTCCGTTGCATGCTTTTTTTGTATTTAAAGGCGTATTGTCTGATGATGTAGCAGAAGTGAAAAAGACAGCCGCGGAAATCAATTCCTCGACTGTCTCTTGATGTATGCAGGAGTGGTATGACGGTCAATCAACATTTCTGTTATACCAAGAAGAATGAAACGCCTAGAATCACATAAACAACAAGCAGCAGCAGGCCTTCATACCAGTTGGTGGAACCATCCTGCGTGATCGATTTGGCGATAAAAACGGACACCCCGATGGCGACTAGTTCAATCGTGGTAAACACGATATCCATCGTTCGACCTGTGAAATAACTTACAAAGATCAATACTGGAGCTACGAATAGTGCGATCTGCAAACTGCTGCCGACGGCTATTTCAACAGCGGCACCGATTTTATTTTTCATCGCAAGCATGATGGCTGCACTGTGTTCGGCTGCATTACCGATAATGGCCACAAGGAATGCACCAACGAACAGCTCACTTAGTCCAAACTCTGAAGTGAATACTTCTAGTGTGCCGACCAGCCATTCACTAACAAATGCGACCATAACGGTAGCAATCACGAGATAGAGAATCGACTTTTTCTTCGACCATGCAGGAGCATGCTCATGGGGTAACTCCTCATCCTGGTCATCCGTTACATCGGCAAGATAGCTTTTATGTGTGACCATCGAGAAGATGAGCCACGCTATATAAGCTAGAATAAGCAATCCGGCCACAATGAGACTAAGTGTATTCGTATCCCGCTGTGTGATGGAGTGGGTGTTCAGGAATACAGCAGGGACGAATAAGGCAATAATCGCAACGATCATCAGAGAGCCATTCAGTCCCGCAAGCGAAACGTTGTAATTTTGCGTTTTATATTTTAGTCCGCCGGCAAAAATGCTAAGTCCTAGCACGAGTAACAGGTTGCCGATAATGGAACCGGTCAGACTGGCCTTGACCATGTCGAACAAGCCCTCTTTAACGAGAAAAATGGCAATAATTAGTTCGGCTGCATTGCCAAAGGTGGCATTTAGGAATCCTCCTAGTCGTTGACCGGCATAGTGCGCTACACTTTCGGTGGCTTTACCTAAAAAACCGGCCACAAAAATAACCGAAATGGCAGATATGACGAACTGCAGGATCGAATCCCATTTCAAAAAGTGGGCGATGGCGCTGAGAGCAAAAAATGCAATCAGCAAAAAAGATGAAATCCGGTTTCTCACAAAAAACACCTCGGTTATTTACATATTTTGTTTTGAAATTCACGTTATGTACCTATGCGATTAATTTCATATTTCAATATAACCAAAGGGAGGCACATTGTAAACGCATCTTTTACAGTTAAATTTGCTTTTTAGGGTGGAAAGGATTTAAAATACGAGTAACGAAGTGAAGGAGGATGTGGCATGGCAGAACAACTTCAAATGGAGAGCGGAAACATCCGGATTGCCGATGACGTGGTTGCGAAAATTGCTGGAATGGCTGCAATGGAAACGCCAGGAATCGCTGCAATGTCTGGAGGTTTGTCAGAGGGCTGGGCGAAGCGTCTCAGTGGTAAAAACGTACAGAAAGGCGTAGGCGTGGAAGTCGGTCAGCTGGAAGCAGCCATTGATCTGCGTATCATCGTCCTGTACGAAACTCCGATTCATGAAGTTTCCCGTATGCTTCAGCAGAATGTACGAGAAGCGGTAGAAACGATGACCGGATTACGTGTAGTCGAAGTGAATGTGAAGGTAGAAGGTGTCTCTTTCAAAGGCGACGATCTGTAAATCTTTAGACTCCACGATGGAATGAACAAATCTCTTTTTGTTCCTTATCTTTATACAAAGAAACTCCAAAAAAGACTGTGCATCTGCTTAGATGCACAGTCTTTTTTCGTTCATTGGTTCATTAACGAACTCGGCGAATCGCATCCCGTGAACGAAGTGCAGGGGAGGTGCGTGTCTGCACCGTTACCGATTTTGTTTTTTCTTCCTTGATGGCTTCAAGGTTATTGGTCCGTGAAATACTTAACACAATACCCATCGCTACCATCATGACAAAGAGCGAGGTCCCACCGTAACTAATAAACGGAAGTGTTACTCCCGTTACGGGAATCGTTTGAGTGACTCCACCAATGTTGATAAAGGCCTGGATCGCAATAAGTCCCATGATACCTATACCCACCAGCGTTCCGAAAGGATCAGGGCAGCGTAACGAGACGATAATGCCTCGCCAGATAAAGTACAGATAAACGAGCAGGAACAGTGCACTTCCAATGAAACCTAGCTCTTCTCCAATAACGGAAAAAATAAAGTCATTATAGGCATTGGGCAAATAATGCAGCTTCATGGTGCCTTGTCCAATGCCCGAACCTGTAATACCGCCGTCCCCGATGGCAACCAGAGACCGGTAAAGGTTGAGACTTCCGTCCGTGGGATCTGATAAAGGATCCAAGAAAGCTTGAATTCGTCCGATTTTGTAGTTCTGCTTCGCTGTCGCTGTGCTGTCCACCGAAGGATTATCCGGAGACATGGAGGAAAATAGGGCACTCGCTCCAAAAGCAAGTGCACCACCAAGTGCAACCAGAAGAATAGAACCCATAATATGCTTCATGTTAGCTCCGCCAGCATAGATGACAAGACCGCAGGTAGATACCAGGATGAAACAGGTACCAAAGTCTGGTTGAAGCATGATCAATCCTGCAATAAATCCGACGATGAACAGGACAGGGAAATATCCAGTCTTGAAATCACGGAAACGTTCGCCCTTTTTGGTGATAAGTGCGGACAAATATAAAATAATTGCGATTTTGGCGAACTCTGCAGGCTGCAAACTGAATCCAAACACCCGAATCCAGCTTCTTGCGCCATTTAACACGGCACCGGATACCAACACAAGTAAGAGTAGTGCGGTGGTGAACAGGAAAAACGGTGCATAGAGTTTCTTGTACTTGTTAAAGCGGATATTCATGGCAAAAAACATGCCAAATAGACCGATAATCGCCCATATAAGTTGTTTTTTCGTGAAGTAAAGGGCATCGTTGTTAAAACTTTCGCTTGCAATTGCGATGCTGGAACTGGAACTGAACACCATCACCAGTCCAAAGCCCACCAACAATAAAGTGAGGATTAGCAGTTGAAAATCCGGCGTGCCTCTCTTCGTTCTCGTCTGGGCCGTTTGTTGTTTCATGATCTGGCCCGCCTAAGCTTCGAGCAGTTCTTTGAGCTGCTGCAATTTTTGGGTGGCCAGCTTCACGACTGGCTGCGGAACGGAAGAGTCGTAATCAAGTCCATGCGGAAAAGTAGCTTTGCCCAGATAAACGGCTTCAACGGCCAGAACCGTGTCGGGTTTCTCCAGTTTGCCTTCTACCGCGCGCGTATTAATGCGTACAAAGTATTCTGAGTTGGTTTGTTCATCTTCGATTTTGTAGTCATATGTAGCACGGTAATATTCCCATTGCCACCGGACGAATCCGACTTTCTCGGCGCTCTCATCCAGGTATGCCAAGTCGCTTTTCAAGCCATCCAAGCCTGTGTTCTCAAAAATCATAAGCGTTTGATCCTCCTCATAAGCTTCCGAGTATAATTCTCGTATGTTTCTCTAGTTTATGATAGTATGTTTCCCCTCGCCGTGCAAGCTTTCTAAAGCCCTTTCGTATCGGTTTTCATGTAATTCTGTTACAATATACAGCAATAGGTTTGTAGAGGAAGGTTTGGGGCTATGTACAAGCCCTGCTGATGATCGAAAGGATGGGATTACATGACAACGAATATATGGTGGGAAGATCTGCAGATCCACATGGTGGAATGGCGGCGTCACCTTCATCGAAATCCTGAAGTTTCCTTTCATGAGGAGAAGACATCCTCTTTTGTGGCAGACATGCTGGAGAGCTTTGGTATTGAGGTAAAACGTCATATAGGCGGCCATGGGGTGATTGGAACACTTCGCGGGGAACGGCCCGGGCCAGTAGTCATGCTTCGGGCTGACATGGATGCGTTGCCGATTCAGGACGAGAAAGATGTGGAATATGCCTCACAGCAACCCGGGGCGATGCATGCTTGCGGTCACGATGGCCATATTGCGATGTTACTGGGAACCGCGCTTTATTTTAGCCGTCATAAGCAGGAAGTGGAGGGTGAGATTCGTTTTCTGTTCCAGCCTGCGGAAGAGTTGCTGCCAGGTGGCGCTGTTCAGGTCATTGCAGACGGAGCGCTGGAAGGTGTAGACGTGATCTACGGCATTCATCTGTGGACGCCGCTTCCTGCTGGCGTCGTTGCAAGCACAGCAGGGCCGATGATGGCTGCGGCAGATGACTTTTACATTGATATCAAGGGAAAAGGTGGTCACGGCGGCATGCCACAGGCTACTGTTGATAGTGTTGTTGCGGGCTCCGCGCTTGTGATGCAGCTTCAGACTATCGTTAGCCGATCCGTTGATCCGCTACGTCCTGCAGTACTCACGATTGGCACGATGCAGGCGGGTTCTGCGCAAAATGTGATTGCAGAGCAGTGCAAGCTCAGCGGCACGGTCCGAACGTTTGACGAAGAGACGCGAACGAATATGAAAGAACGTGTGCTCTCCATGGTGGCGCAAACAGGGGCCGCTTATGGTGCGGAAACACAGGTGAAATACATCATGGGATATCCGCCGGTGATTAATGATGCGCGGGAGACTGAACGTTTCTTCAGTGAAGCAACGGCAATATTTGGTCCGGATCGGGTGCAGAACTCTCCGATGCTGATGCCTGCAGAGGACTTTGCGTATTATTTGCAAAAGGTGCCGGGGTGCTTCATGTTTGTCGGTGCAGGTAACCCAGAGAAAAATGCGGTGTATCCGCATCATCATCCGATGTTTGATTTTGACGAGGACGCCATGCAGATGGGCGTGAAACTGTTTGTGGCCATGGCGAAGGGTTACGCAAGCTGAATGCTGAAAACTATAGTTGGGCATCCTGAACATACCTAGGTGTGGACAGGATGCTTTTTTTGTTGTGAATGAAATACAGGTTGCGGCCGGATTGTACGGATCAGAACTTTGTTCGAATGATACAGATTAGGAATGGAAGTGGGAAAGATGGAGATGTTCAATCCGCAGGGAGCCTGTATAGTACAGCGTGATTTTACGGTATTGCTCGAAGTGGGGCATCCTGAGTTTGAAACAGCCAGAGCGGAGCTCGGTATGTACGCCGAACTTGTAAAGACACCAGCAACGTTTCATACCTATCGGATCACGCCGTTATCGCTGTGGAATGCTGCGGCACTAGGCTGGAATTCAGAAGGGGTGATCAAGAGTCTTGAGAAAGTGTCACGCTGGAATGTGCCTGCGGCTCTCACTCAGGATGTGTGTAGAATAATGGAGCAATACGGGAAATTAAAGTTACATGCCGAGCCAGACCATGCCCAAATGCGCCTAACTAGTGAAGACGAGCAATTGCTGGATGATTTGAGCGGCATCAAATCGATATCTGCTTTCCGTATGGAACGAACGAGCGTGCATGAGCTTGTGTTGTCAGGAGAAAAGCGTGGTTTATTGAAGAGGGAACTGACACGTCTTGGTTATCCTGTATTGGATTATGCCGGTTATCGGAAGGGGAGCGAGCTTTCATTTGGCTGGCGGTCTAATACTAATGATTCAACGATTAGTGTGTCTAGCGGATGCGGAGAGAAAGAACAAACGATATTTACACTGCGTCCTTATCAGCAGAAGGCAGTGGCTGCTTTTCAAGATGGTGAAGGCGTCGGCGGTAGCGGACTTCTGGTACTTCCCTGCGGAGCGGGAAAAACGGTTATTGGCATGGCTGTATTGGAACGTTTGCAATGCGAATGTCTTATCTTAACGTCCAATACAACGTCTGTCCGGCAGTGGATACAGGAGATTCAGGATAGAACAACGATTACCGATGAGCAGATTGGAGAGTATTCGGGCCAGAAAAAACAGGTGAAACCGGTGACGGTGGCCACGTATCAAATTTTGACTCATCGAAAATCGAAAGATGCGGACTTCACTCACATTCATCTATTACAAGAGAGAAAGTGGGGACTGATCATCTATGATGAAGTGCATTTGTTGCCAGCTCCGGTTTTTCGGGCTACAGCGGACATTCAGGCTACTCGTCGTCTGGGTTTGACTGCCACGCTTATTCGTGAAGATGGATGCGAACAGGATGTGTTCTCGCTGATTGGACCCAAATTATATGATATGCCATGGAAAGAGCTGGAGCATCAAGGCTGGATTGCAGAAGTGAAGTGTCAGGAAGTGAGGGTGCCCTTATCGCCTGAGTTAAGATCGACTTATGTGCAGGCAGAGGGTAAACATCAATTTCGGCTGGCAGCTGAAAATCCGGCGAAATTAAAGGTTGTGAAGCGTTTACTGGAACGACATCAAAATCTACCCACACTTGTCATTGGACAATATCTTGACCAGCTCGAGATGATTGCCCGGGAAATTGGTGCACCTCTAATCTCTGGGTCCATGTCACAACAGGAACGTATCCACTGGTTTTCTGCTTTTAGAAAAGGCGAAATTCGCACGATTGTTGTGTCCAAGGTCGCCAATTTTGCGGTTGACTTGCCGGATGCTGCGGTAGCCCTTGAAATCTCTGGCAGTTTTGGTTCAAGGCAAGAAGAAGCCCAGCGGCTTGGAAGGATTTTACGCCCCAAAGCAGGTGAGAACAAAGCTTATTTCTATGCACTGGTTTCCGAAAATAGCAAGGAACAGGACTTTGCTTTAAATCGCCAGATGTTTTTGGTAGAGCAGGGTTATGAATATGCCATTGTGCATGAGCAGGAACCGATTCACTAATATGTTGAAGAAGGGGAAGGGATTGCAGATGTCTGATCTCGAATTTGAAGTGGAGAAATCGATGCAATCGAGAAGGTTGGCTGATCCGGCACTGTGGTCTGCACTTACGTCAGCGGAGCAACGGGTGCTTGGAGCTCTTTTTCACGAATATGCAGGTCAAACATTCTCTTCTCTTCTGCCTTCGGAGGCATGGGCTAAGGAGGGATTAAGTGGAGCAGAGGCGAAGCTTGCTTTTGCCATGCTGCGCCGTAAACAATGGATTATATCCGTATATAAGAGCTGGGGAGAATGTTCTTTTCATATCCCTGAATGTCATCTGGCACAGTTGACATTAACGTGTACAGCTCGTGTTGACTGCACTGTTGAACCGATGGTCGGTTCTGTTCGGCGTGTCATAAAGGAAGGGAAACCGCATATCGTAGGGGAATTACTTCATCTCCTTGCTTGGATGGATCGAGAAGGTCTGCCTGTCACTGGAAAAGGTACAATACATAAGAGAACGATACAAAAGTTAAGTATGTTAACGATCGTGGCTCAAGAGGATTTTGAACCGTTAGGGATTACTTATGATCATGAGGAATTATATCCAGTGCATGTGGTCATTCTGCTGGATATGCTACTTTGCTTAAACTTGGTAAAACAAACAGAGCGTGGTTTTGAAATTAGGCAAGATAAGTTGCAGCAGTGGATCAAGCTGTCCTGGTTCGAGATGCACGGTGAAGTGTTTAGATTATGCATGGAGCGATATGGCGCGTCTGGATCAGAAATGCAGCATTTTCGCTATCAGCTGGCGGTACTTGCGCCTGGAGTGAATCAATGGTGCCGTGTACTACACGTAGGAGGTAATTCTAGGTCTATAGGCTGGTTGCATGCTTTAGCTGGCTGGGGGTTCGGCGAGATCGGTGAGGATGAGGATGGTGAGGTGGCATTTCGCTGGTTGATCCGTCCCGTTGAGTTCTTGAATACGCGAACGGATTGTGGTGTTCATCATTTAGACTGGCTACACAAGCAGGAAGAGGTACAATCCGGCAAATTTTATGTGCAGCCCGATTTTGAAGTTATGGTGCCGCCCGATGTGCCAGCTGAAGTCTGCTGGAGACTTGAGCAATACTGTGAACGGATCACGCGCGACCAGATGACAATCTATCGGTTAACCAAAGAACGAATGGAAATCGCTGCCGAGAGTGGAGTGAAGTGGGGAAACATCGCTGATTTTTTACATAGCCATGGACACGGGGAACTTCCCGACCATCTGTTTGCTACGTTAAAGGACTGGGCAACAGTCGGCGGGATGGTTCAAGATAAGCAAGATATTCTGGTGTTTGCTACGAATCCTGAACACCCTGAACAGCGGAAAAGTGAGAGGAACAGCGGATTGACGCATAATTTCCCCCTCTTTTACAACGGCGGGACTCAAGGTTTACTGCAATTACCGTTTAGGTCTGGTATAACAGCGAACCACGAAGACGCAGAGACTGACTTGAGCCATGAAGTGAATGAAAAACTGGCATGGAACGACAGGAAGGCTAACGTACCTGAGAAATGGCACAGAGAATGGAGGAAGTATCACCTGTCGACAGCACGTCAAATTGCAATCCAAGCGATTGACTGGCAGGTGAAATTAGGCATTCAAAAAGGTGAGGAAACGTTTGTTCTGATTCCACATCAGGTGGAAGGACATGAACGGTGGATGCTGGAAGGATGGTGTATTCTGGATACGAGCGAAACTACATCACACACGGAATGGCGAACATTTTCCCCGGAAAGCTGGGAGACAATGCGTCTTATTCTACCGGATGATGTCTAGTATCGAGGAAAAACTCTTCTTAACCTTTCGTGGATATGCTATGATGAAGTAGTCTACGTTAAGTAGAACTTTATATATAGATAGGATGAATAATTCATGAGCGTAGCGGAAATAAACACGGTCGATATGGCCCAAGTGTTAACGGGCGCATATGAACTGGGCGACATGATTAACCAATCTGCCGAAGTATCGGATTATTTATATTGGAAGCAGCAAGTCGAAACAAGTTCTGAGATTCAAGAGGGTATCCGGAGACTGAATGCCAAAAAAGAGCTTTTTGAAGAAACACAGCGCTTTGGTCACTTTCATCCCGACTATCACGCAGCGAAAGATCAGGTGAAAGCGCTAGAGAAAGAACTGGAATCCTTCGAAGCTGTAATTCGTTTCAAGCAGGCTGAGCAAGCATTGGATGAGATTTTGTTCCAAATGTCCGAAACCATTGCTTTTGCTGTATCAACTACCATCAAGGTGCCGAGTAACGATCCCAATCCTAAAGGCGGCTGTGGCAGCGGCGGCAAATGTGGGTGCAGTTAAACTTGAAGATAGTACCATTATAGTTTTTAGACTTTGAACAGACCGGGCCTTTCGAGGGCCGGTCTCCATTTATAGAAGGGCGGGGAACGATGGTGTTTGCGGAAAGAACAGGTTTTATTATTTGGGTTAGTGATTTGAAAGCGGCCCGCAATCTCGAAAAATACGGTACCGTGCATTATATCTCCCGCCGTATGCATTATGTTGTTATGTATGTTAATGCAGAACGGGCTGACGATACGATGAAAAACGTAAAGCGGCTTTCCTATGTGCGCAAAATCGAGCGCTCCTATCGAAACGAAATTAAAACCGAGTATGCTAGCAAAACAGCGGACAAAACAAGTTTTTACGGAATATAGCAGGGAACATAGGAGGGACCCCTGGGTCGCTCTTTTCTAAAATAAACATAAATGAACTTTTGCGAAAAAAGTTAAACTTACGCCTTGTTGTTACGGGACTAATGTTGTAATATATTGGGTAATAAATAGATAGAAAGTCCTATCTGGTGGAGAGTGATTCCCATGCGTGATAAGGTGATGCAACGTTGGAGCACCTACGAGCCGTTTTTTGTGGCTCTCGGAGACAAGAAAGTGGCTGACATCGTCATTACCCATCATGCAAAGATGCGGTATGCAGACCGTATTGAGCCTGCGCGTAGTGATGATGACCATATTGCGGCTTGGTTATGGGAGTGTCTGAAGCAGGACAGGGTGACACCATATTACCGCAATGAGCAGGATGTATACCTGATTGACGATGATCTAGTGGTGGTTGCTGAGTTTTCAGAGCTTGAAGGAGAATATGACATTACAGGCAATCCGCTGCACAAAATGATTGTAGTGACGTTTTTGGGACGTATGTCGGAGACGATTGAACTGAGAGATCTGAAGTCATATTATTCTTGGCTGAGGCATTCCAGAAGAATGACGCTGGTCAAAAATAGCCGGAAGCATAGATGATGAAACAGATTTGAGATTGCAATCATAAAAATTTATGTATTAGATGTGAAGAATGATTTGTACTAACGCATGCAGACAAGCTGCATGCTTTTTTTTGTTGCCAGACTGGAAATCGGATACAATATAGTAAGTGTAATAGAAGAGGGGCGAAGATATGAATTTTCATCAGTTGCACATTTTTTATACGGTAGCGGAGAAGGGGAGTTTTTCCGCAGCAGCGCAGGCATTACATATGACACAACCGGCCGTGACGATGCAGATCCAATCGCTCGAGGACTATTTTGGGACTAAACTGCTGCATCGTTCCACCAAAAAAATAGAATTGTCCGAGGCAGGGAGGACGTTACTGCCTCACGCCAAGCGAAGTGTAGAACTGGTTCGTCAGACCGATGAAGCCATGTCTGCTTTTACGCAGAAATTGCAGGGAAGATTACAACTTGGAGCAAGCCTGACCATTGGTGAATATGTGTTACCACGTATGCTTGGACCTTTTGCAAAGCAGTATCCCGATATTTCCATTGTAATGAAAGTGATGAACACGACCCAGATTATGGATGAGATTTTGAAGCATCAGTTGAATTTTGGATTAATTGAAGCACCGGTAAATCACCCGGATATGATCGTCGAACCTGTGATGCAGGACGAACTGAAACTCATTGTACCAGCAGGTCATGATCTGGCAGGACGTGGAAAAGTCAACTTGGAAGAGGTGATGAACTACGCCTTTGTGCTGCGTGAGGAAGGTTCAGGCACTCGTCAGGTGATGGAAGGTCAACTGCAAAAGAAAAAAATAGACCCGAGTGACATGAATGTGGTCATGGAGCTTGGGAGTACAGGTGCGGTCAAATCGGCTGTGGAGGCTGGCGTAGGCATTACGATGTTGTCTCCTTCGTCCGTGCAACATGAACTGGCACTGGGGCTTGTACATATCGTGGATATTCGCGGGCTTGAATTCAAACGCCAGTTTTATGCCATTCACCTAAAGTCGTCTTTATTACCCTTGTCGGCTGTTGCCTTTTTGGGGTATTTGCGTCAACAGGAGCACGAGCAGGGAGAGCGGGTTTAGGAGTGCATCGGCTGTAATTTAAAACGAGAGGAAGGGTAACCAATGAATCAGCATCAAGGACGCTGTGATCTTCATACGCATAGTCAGGCTTCGGATGGTATGCAACCGCCGGCTAATAACGTGAAGCTTGCAAAACAGAGAGGACTAGCTGCGGTAGCCTTAACGGATCATGATACGGTAGCTGGTGTAGCGGAAGCCAAGCGAGCGGGAAAAGAGTACGGTATTGATGTTATAGCTGGAGTAGAAATCAGCACGCGGGCTGGTGGTAAAGATATTCATGTGCTCGGTTATTACGTGAACACGGAGGACGAGTTATTTCTGCAACGGTTGCGTGGATTAAGAGAAGCGAGAGAGGAACGGAATCATCTGATTATTGGCAAGCTCCAGCAACTAGGATTGGATATAAGCTGGCAGGAAGTACTGGATGGACTTGGACGACCGTTAGCGCCAGATGAGAGTATCGGGAGACCTCACATGGCTGATGTGTTGGTGAAAAAGGGATATGCTACCGACATACGGGGTGCATTTGATCGATATCTTGCTGAAGGCAAGCCTGGTTTCGTGTCAGTACCCCGAGTTACCCCTAAGGATGCCTGTGACTGGATTAGAGCAGCGGGAGGGGCTGCGGTAATAGCGCATCCTGGTCTCTACAGCGATGATGAATTAGTACGCCGAATTATCACAGAATCCCTTCCGGATGGCATGGAGGTATTTCACTCTGACCATGGCCCGGGAGAGGAACGTAGATATGCTGAAATGGCTAGGGAATATGATCTTATTGTAACAGGTGGCTCAGATTACCATGGCGAACGACAAGGCGTTGTTTTTCATGGAGATCTGGGTAGCAAGACGGTACCTTTTGATGTGCTCGAAAGACTGCAGGCGGCTGCACATAGTAAGAGGTAACATCATTAGGATGTGTTTATCCTTGAATTGAATAGTTTACCCAATCGCCACGTTTGGCTCCAAGCCGTTCGAACAATTGCTGTGCACGCTCATTGGTCACTGCTGTGATCCAAGACATATGAGCACATCCATGTTCATGCGTATATTTCTGACAGCGTGCGAATAAATTGGATTCGGTTTTTCCTTCTCTGAATGCTTCCGTGACAAAAAGGTCATTCATAATCGTTACACGTTCCGCTTTCATCGTACTGTACGTGAAGAACAACGTAGCGAATCCAATCAACTATCCGTCTGTTTCTGCTACAAATTGAGCGCCGATCTGCTTCTTCAGCAGATTGTTAATCAAAAGTTCGATTGCTTGGTCACCGGGCCACGGATTATTGTAGAAACCTACGACGTAGTCATGCATCAATGCTGTCAATGGTTTTAGATCATCCGAGCGGGTTTCTCTAATATGAATAGGCATAGCACACATCCTTCATTATATGTATTCATTTAATTAACAAGGTGTTATTATACGTTAAATTGAATAAATATACAATTAAGAGTTAATAAATAGAGTGACATATAGTACTTTTCTAAACATATAAAATAACCTGAAAAAGTCCCCTTAGCCTTTGCTGGCAGGGGACTTTTTCAGGTTATCGTTACGCTTTATCTGTTGAGAAGAGTGGCGGCTTATCCATTTTTTATCGTAGAGGGTAAGCTTTTAATTAATTCGTCGTTTGGTGTTACGAACAGAGTTTTCTGATGGTCGTATATGACAAAGCCAGGCTTCGCACCACTTGGTTTGCGTACATGACGAATATACGTGTAATCCACAGGCACGCTGCTTGATTCCTTCGCTTGGCTGAAATAAGCGGCGAGTTGAGCTGCTTCCTCCAGTGTAGCTTCACCAAAATCAGTGCTGCGAATGACGACATGGGAACCCGGAATGTCCTTGGTATGTAGCCAAGTATCATTCGCGGATGCCAGACGATTGGTCACATACTCGTTCTGTAGATTGTTTTTACCAACCAAAATATCAATTCCTTCTGATGAAGTGAACTGATGTACAGTTGGACGATCATTTTTTTTCTTTTTCTTGCCTTTTTTGTTCCGATCACGCAGATAACCTTGCTGTACAAGTTCGTCTCGAATTTCTTCGATATCGTTCATCGAGGCGATGGACAGCTGCTGAAGCAGATTATCCAGATAGGCGATTTCATCCTTCGTTTTCCCAAGTTGCTCGTGAATGACAGCCAAACTGTTTTTGTATTTGTTATAACGTTTGAAGTAACGCTGTGCATTATCCGATGGTGTGAGCAGTGGGTCAAGCTGAATCGTAATGTTGGCCTGATCTTCATCGTAGAAGTTAACCAGCTCTACACGCTTATCACCCTTGTTGACCAAGTGCAGGGATGCGAATAACAACTCGCCCCATAATCTGTACTTGTCCGCATCGTCGGCTTCAAGCAAGTCTTTGTTAAGATTATCGAGCTTTTTAATGTTTTTACTACGCTCGTTCTGCAGGAACCGGAGCAGATCGCTTACTCTTTGTTTAACGGTATCCCGCTCGGCCTTGTCCCCGTAGTAATCCTCCATACATTTGCTCATCGTATCGTATGTTTTTTCTTGATCCTGAATACTCTGCAGTCGAATGGCAGAAAAAATCATTTTGCCTTTGGCATTCAGTCCCGTTACAGGGGTGTACTGATGTTCTTTGACAGATTCCATGACTGACTCAAAAGCAGTCCAAAGTGTTTCTGCCTCAATACGATCTGAATCGGAAACGGTTCGAGTTGCAATCTCACTTGCAATCAGCGGACTCATTCCACTAAAAGCATTGACTAGCCAGCGTGAAGCGTCTGCTTTTACTTCTATAGCCGTTTTTGTTGGTTCTGTTTGTGCTCCCGCTTCATTTTCGTTTGCATCTTCGCTTGCTGCAGTAGCAAGCATCTGCTCGAACTCGCTTTTGGATACCTCTAGCGGGTTGATTTTATGTTGCTCTGGCGGTGCAGTGTAGGAAAAACCAGGCATGATCACACGGTAACTGCTGATGGATGGCGTAACATGGTGGATACCGTCCAAAATAGTATCTGTCGCAGGGTCAAGTAAAATGATATTACTGTGACGTCCCATCAGTTCGATAATGATTCGTTTGACCGAAACATCTCCAAGCTCGTCCCGCTGACGCACATCGATATGAATGATCCGCTCCATCCCGATCTGACGGATATTTTCAATGATAGCCCCTTCGCAGTGTTTGCGCATGAGCATACAGAACATTGGAGCTTCTGTGGGATTCAAAAATGTTTTCTCCGTAAAATGTACACGCGGGTACGTCGGACTTGCCGAGACAAGCAGCTTGCTGTTGCCGCGCTGAGCGCGCAGGGTGAGCACCACATCATGGCCATTAGGCTGATGAATTTTGCTGATACGTCCTCCGATACAACCTTGCAACTCATGTACGATGGCTCGGGTTACGATACCGTCTAGTGCCATATTGTCCACTTCCTCTCTATACGAGCATCTGCAATGACTTCAATTCATGCTCAATGCTCCATCTATAACGGTTCACAGGCAACCGCAGCATATGTAATAACATTGGTTATAACGATGACTGGTTGCGTTTTTCCAAATACGTAGTTGCGCAGTAATCTTCGCAGACCTTTATTTTAGCTTATTCTGCCCATGAGGGAAAGGATTCAGCTTCCGGGTGCTATTCACGGACCTGTCCGAATACATATAGAGCAGGTAGTTTGTCCGGCACAGTGTACATCCTGCCCTTGCAGCATGCCGGTGAAACATGTGAGCTTGCATTGCAGATGAAATAGGACTGGGAGGGAATTTTGGAGCATGGAACATACCAAGTGGCATCAATTAAACGACGAAGAGCTTCGTGAAACTCTCGGCGTGAGCCCGCAGGAAGGGTTGACGGACGAAGCGGCAGCAGAGAAGCGGAAAATTGCTGGTTCAAATGAACTGAGCGAAGGACAGCGAATATCCCCGATCACCCTGTTGCTGAATCAGTTTAAGGACTTCATGGTGTTAGTTCTTATGGGAGCGACGCTGGTATCCGGTTTGCTTGGAGAGTATCTGGATGCGGTAACGATTGTGGCAATTATTGTTCTGAATGCTATTTTAGGATTTGTACAGGAGTTCCGTGCGGAACGTTCTCTTCGGGCACTGAAGCAGTTGTCGGCTCCTGCCGCCAAAGTACTCAGGTCGGGACAGGAGGTACACCTTGCGGCCAAGCAATTGGTACCGGGAGATATCATCATGGTTGAAAGTGGTGACCGCATTCCTGCGGATGTGCGCTGGCTGGAAACCAATAGTCTCGATGTAGAGGAGTCGGCACTCACTGGAGAATCCGTGCCTGTCAGCAAACATTGCAGACCTATAGCCAGTGAAGATGTTCCTTTAGGGGATCAGAAAAACATCGGTTTTATGGGCACCATGGTCACACGCGGTACAGCCAAAGGAGTCGTCATTCGGACGGGTATGGACACCGAGATGGGCAAAATCGCTGATCTGATCCAAAATACGGAGGAACAGGAGACCCCACTACAGCACAGACTGGAACAGTTAGGCAAAATTCTGATCTTTGTTGCACTGGGGTTAACGGTGATGGTCGTGGTCGCAGGTATCCTGCATGGACAACCCGCAGTAGGCATGTTCCTGGCAGGTGTCAGCCTCGCCGTGGCAGCCATACCGGAAGGATTGCCGGCTATCGTTACGATTGCGCTGGCGCTAGGTGTACAGCGCATGATCAAACGCAAGGCTATCGTTCGCAAACTGCCATCGGTAGAAACATTAGGCTGTGCGTCGGTGATCTGCTCAGATAAGACAGGTACACTGACACAGAACAAAATGACGGTAACGAACGTGTGGCTTGAAGGGCGCAGTATTAAGGTCACAGGAGATGGCTATGCACCGGAAGGTCACATGTTGGAAAATGATCGAATAATCGAGCTGAAAAATGACCAGTCCTTACGAAGAATGCTACAGATC
This sequence comes from Paenibacillus polysaccharolyticus, assembly GCF_023714295.1. Classification (GTDB taxonomy): domain Bacteria; phylum Bacillota; class Bacilli; order Paenibacillales; family Paenibacillaceae; genus Paenibacillus; species Paenibacillus polysaccharolyticus_A. The sequence continues at coordinate 50,880 of NZ_JAMAUN010000004.1, read as the reverse complement.
AGTGCACTTTGTAACAATGCCAGTATTGTCGAGACGATTGTAAACGATCCAGCCAGCAAGAAAAAGAGCAAGGAGACCAAAAAAGAGAGCAAGAAAGGCCAGAAGAAGGGTCAGCATGAGGAGGAGCAAGTTAGCGCTAACCAAGTGCTCTGGGAGTTAAAAGGTGACCCGACAGAGGGTGCGCTGGTAGCCATGGCTTCTAAAATGGGTCTTACTTCTGCAGGACTCAAGGAATTATACGATCGAGAGCAGGAATTCCCGTTCGACTCCGAGCGAAAACGGATGTCTGTTATGATCAAACATCAAGGTGGGCGTATGGTGTATACCAAAGGGGCGCCTGACGTACTGATTGAGCATTGCAGTTACATTTTGTGGGAAGGCAAGGTGGTTCCGTTCACCGGCACGCTGCGCCAGAAAGTGATGGCTGCCAACGAAAGTATGGCTGGTAACGCTCTGCGAGTCCTTGGTATGGCCTATCGTGAAGTCAAGCCGAAGGAACATGTGGCTGACGAGCATGCAGCTGAGAGCCAGCTTGTATTTGTTGGGCTTGCCGGCATGATCGATCCACCTCGCCGTGAAGTTCGTGATGCGATTGCGACATGCCGCAAAGCGGGTATCCGGACAGTCATGATTACGGGAGATCATGGAACAACAGCGGAAGCGATCGCTCATCAGCTAGGTATTCTCCCGCGCGGCGGAGCATCGTTAAGCGGGCAGCAACTGGCAGGCATGACGGATGAACAATTGGATAAAACGGTCAATGATATTTATGTGTTCTCCAGAGTCTCGCCTGAGCACAAATTGCGTATCGTCAAATCGTTGCAGCGCAAAGGACACGTTGTTGCGATGACTGGGGACGGCGTCAACGATGCACCTGCGATCAAGGCCGCGGATATCGGGATTGCCATGGGCATCACGGGAACGGATGTGACGAAGGAAGCTTCATCTCTCATTTTGAGTGATGATAATTTCTCCACCATTGTGGCGGCTATTGAAGAAGGGCGTAACATCTATGAGAACATTCGCAAGTTCATCCGTTATTTGCTGGCTTCGAATGTCGGCGAGATTTTAACGATGTTCTTTGCTATGATGATGGGCTTGCCGTTGCCACTCGTGCCAATCCAGATTCTATGGGTAAACCTGGTGACCGATGGTTTGCCAGCGATGGCGCTCGGGGTGGATCAGGCGGAAAAAGATTTGATGGAGCACAAACCTCGCGGCGCAAAGGAAAATATTTTTGCCCGCAGGCTGGGCTGGAAAATCATTAGCCGTGGTGTATTAATTGGACTATGTACGCTCGGTGCCTTCTGGTTGACACTTCAGGCCGCACCGGATCATCCTGGTCAGCTTCTTAAAGCTCAGTCCGTCGCTTTTGCTACATTGGTGCTTGCCCAGTTGATTCATGTGTTTGACTGCCGAAGTTCACGTTCGATCTTTCACCGCAATCCGTTGCAGAACAAATATCTCGTTCTGGCTGTTATCTCATCGGTTGTGCTGATGCTGGTGGTGATGTATGTAGAGCCGCTGCAACCCATCTTCAAAACGGTACCTCTCGGTCTACGCGAATGGGCCATTTGTATCGTCGCCGCAGGCATTCCAACATTCCTTATGGGTGCTGGCAGTGTCTGGGGTGGTCGCCGGAATCGTCGCCGCATGGGCGGTCCGGGACGCTTCGTACCGAAAAGTACAAAGTTTTCAGCATAAAATCAATACCTTTTAATAACCCGTTTCGATATGCTATCCTCAAAATGATTCAAAGCGAAGGCTTTGATATTTTGCAGGATAGCTTTTTTTGTATGCTTAGTGCGCATGATATGAAGATTAGCTATAAATAAACTATAAAGCTTTGGCGGCAGACGGCCAAAAGGAGTGGGCAAGATATGGAATTTACGAAAATGCACGGACTAGGCAACGACTTTATCGTTGTATTTGGTGAAAAGGAACTTCCGGCAGATGCTGCTGAACTCGCGGTAAAATGGTGCAATCGATTCTTCGGTATCGGAGCAGACGGTCTGGTTTATATACTGCCTTCGGAGAAGGCGGATTTTCAGATGCGTATCATGAACTCGGATGGTTCGGAAGCAGAGCAGTGTGGCAACGCGATCCGTTGTGTATCGAAGTATGTGTATGATCATGGGCATGTTGACCGCGAACAGATTACGATTGAAACGATTGGTGCAGGCGTTCAACCTGTAACTCTTAATATCCGGGATGGCAAGGTAGAGACCGTTCGAGTGGACATGGGCGAGCCGATTCTGAATGGTCTTCAAGTGCCTACAACAGTAGATGCGAATCCGGTGGTCAATCACAACATTGAAGCGAATGGACATGCATTCAAATTCACAGCGGTGTCTATGGGTAATCCTCATGCGGTCATCTACGTTGAAGATGCGGTGAACTTTGATTTGACAACATGGGGGCCATTGCTTGAGGTTCATCCGATGTTCCCGAAAAAAATCAATGTTGAATTTGCGACGGTACGTGATCGGGGATATGTAGACATGCGTGTATGGGAGCGCGGTGCAGGTCCGACATTGGCCTGCGGAACAGGTGCTTGTGCAACACTGGTTTCCTCTGTGCTAAATGGTCATACAGATCGTACTGCTGTAATCAGCCTTAAAGGCGGAGATCTGAACATTGAGTGGAATGAATCGGATAACCACGTTTATATGACGGGACCAGCCGAAGTTGTTTTCAAAGGATTTACTTCATAATTTACTGAAAATGTAAAGATTACACGAAAGAGGCCTGCGAGGCCTCTTTTTTTATCCTCCAAAGTGCATAAGCTTTTACAAGATGTCCGGTCATAAAGGACGCATTCAGTACATATTTTGCAGGAATGTCCACTGGAGCGGGACATACAGTAAATACCTGTGTTTTTCTTCGTTTTTAAGCATTTTTTGTGTTACATTAGTATGAAAACGATCACAGTCAGGCGGGGGGAAACGGGATGAAGGCAGATTTACGTACAGTGATGAAGCAACGTGTTCTTGTTGGTGATGGGGCGATGGGGACATTTCTATATCAAATGGGATTTCCGGTAGGGATATCTTACGAAGAGTTGAACTTGATTTCACCTGAAGTTGTGGCTGATGTGCACCGCCGTTATCGTGATGCGGGCGCGGATATATTCGAGACCAATACGTACTCGGCTAACTTTGACAAGTTGTCTAAATTTGGGCTAGAGTCCAAGGTGGAGGACGTGAACCGTGCGGGCGTACGCATTGCGAAAGAAGTCGCAGGGGCAGAGGGCTACGTTCTTGGTGCAGTAGGTTCGATTCGCGGCGGCAAACGGACAAACGTGTCTACTAGTGAATTGAAACGCTTCTATCAACAGCAGATTTTTGCGTTACTAGACGCAGGTGTGGACGGGATCCTGCTTGAAACGTTCTATGATATCGAAGAGATGGATATCGCTCTTTTGCAGGCACGCAAGCTAAGCGACCTGCCTGTGATTGGGCAATTCGCGGTAGAGGATGTAGGCCATACGCTGGACGGTTACACGATGCCTGAAGCATTTCGTATCATGCGCGAGCAGGGTGCTGACGTTATCGGTTTCAATTGCCGCTCCGGCCCGAACGGAATCATGCGCGCGATGGAAACCGTTTCTGGACGCGTTGGTGTTCCGATGTCCGTATATCCGAATGCGGGTGCGGCGGACTATGTGGATGGTCAATTCCGATATGGAGCAACTCCAGAGTACTTTGGGCAAACGGCAGTTCAGTTCGCGGATCTTGGTGCGCGCATCATCGGCGGTTGTTGCGGTACAACGCCGGATCACATCACTGCGATTAAAGAAGCGCTTGCGGATTACGTACCTCAGCCGATTGCTGAACCTGATCCTGCCGAGATTACGTCACGCGTTGTACTTCATGAGAATGTGGATGAGCGCGCAGGACGAGGGGGCCAGCCAACCATCGTTGATCTGGTCAAACAACGCCACACGGTCATTGTAGAACTCGATCCCCCGCGTGATCTGGACGTTGCCAAATTTATGAAGGGTGCCGAAACATTGAAAGCCGCTGGAGCGGATGCTCTGACGCTTGCTGACAACTCCCTTGCCGTAACACGTATGAGTAATATGGCACTTGGACATCTGGTGCAGGATCGTACAGGACTTCGTGCACTTGTGCATATCGCCTGTCGTGACCGTAACTTGATCGGAACTCAGTCCCACATGATGGGGTTTGACGCACTCGGCATTAACCATGTGCTTGCCGTTACTGGCGACCCTGCAAGGTTTGGTGACTTGCCTGGTTCAAGCTCCGTGTACGATCTGACATCGTTTGAAATCATACGAATGATTAAACAGCTGAATGATGGTGTAGCCTTTTCGGGTAAACCCTTAAAACAAAAAGCCGGTTTTGTTATTGGAGCAGCCTTTAACCCGAATGTAAAGCATCTGGACAAAGCGGTACAAAGGCTTGAGAAGAAAATTGCTTCTGGGGCAGACTATATTATGACTCAGCCGGTGTATGATCCAAAATTGATTGTTGCGATGCGTGAGGCAACCAAACATCTGGATATTCCCATTTTTGTCGGTGTTATGCCACTCGCAAGCGGCCGAAACGCAGAGTACCTTCACAATGAGGTTCCAGGTATCCAGCTTTCCGATGAAGTGCGTTCACGGATGGCGGGACTGGAAGGTGAAGAGGGGCGTGCCATGGGCGTAACGATTGCTAAAGAGCTGCTGGATGTAGCTACAGAGCACTTCAAGGGTATCTATCTGATGACTCCGTTTATGTTCTATGGCATGACGGCGGAGCTTACTCAATACGTCTGGGAGAAGTCGAAGCATCAATGTCCTACTTGTTTCAACCCTAATAATCAATTACAATAGTAAAACGGATGTGATGCCGATGTCATTCAGTATGACCGGATACGGTCAATCCGCCTTTCATTTTGGCGGCTACAAGGTACAATTGGAAATCAAATCAGTCAATCATCGTTATTGCGAAGTGATGATGCGTCTTCCGAGAGAGTGGACGTATTATGAAGATGGTTTGAGAAAGATCGTACAGAGCCGCTTGAAACGTGGGCGGATTGATGTTTATGTAATGAAAGAAAAAGAGGAAGACCAGGCTCTCCCCGCTGTTCTGAATGAGCAGGCGGTCAGGGCCTATCTGCAGGCTGCAGAGCGGCTTGAGTCTCAATTTGGATTGCAGGGCAAGCCGAGTATTGTGGATATGCTGGGTCTGCCGGATGTTATGGTTCAACCGGATGGGACAAGCTCCGTACAGGAGGAACAAAAAGACGAGTGGGAGCAGGTTCTGCAGACCGGATTGAACGAAGCTCTGTCCAGTTTGGAGCAGATGCGCGCTCGTGAAGGTCTTCATCTGGCCAATGATCTGGAGCGGCGGATCACCCGTCTGGAGTCACTGCATACGGAGATGCTTACACTTGCACCCACTGTGGTGAACGATTACCGCAACAAGTTAAGACAGCGTCTTACGGAGTTGCAGGAGGACGGCTCTTTCCCTTTTGATGAGCATAAATTGGGTATGGAAATCGCAGTCTTTGCTGATCGTTCCAACATTGAAGAGGAGCTTACGCGTTTACTTAGCCACTTTGGACAATGCAGAGAATTGTTAAAGAGCGAGGAAGCGGTAGGCCGCAAGTTGGACTTCCTGATTCAGGAGATGAATCGTGAGGTTAATACGATTGGATCAAAAGCCAACCACTTGGCTCTGGTGAACCGTGTTGTCGAGATGAAAGCGGAGCTGGAGAAGATTCGTGAGCAAGCGGCGAATATCGAATGAACGGCTAAATTTCGGCAAAAGAGTCGCATGTATAGGGGGAAGAACCTGATTATGGCAATCAAACTCATTAACATTGGATTCGGTAACATCGTATCGGCGAACCGGATTATATCCATCGTGAGTCCGGAATCGGCGCCGATCAAGAGAATTATACAAGAGGCTAGAGATCGTCACATGCTGATTGATGCAACGTATGGAAGACGTACACGTGCCGTAATTATTACGGATAGTGATCATGTTATTCTGTCTGCAGTTCAGCCTGAAACGGTCGCCCATCGTCTTTCTTCGAAAGATGATGATAACGACGAATAAAATGGAGTGTAATATGTCTAAGGGATTACTGATAGTGTTGTCCGGCCCATCCGGGGTCGGGAAGGGTACAGTATGCAGCGCGTTGCGCCAACGAGTGCCGAATTTAACTTATTCGGTTTCAGCAACCACTCGTCAGCCACGTATGGGCGAAGAACATGGAGTGAACTATTTTTTTCACTCTCATGATGAGTTTCTGAGAATGATAGCCGAGGATCAACTGCTGGAACATGCAGAGTATGTCGGTAATTATTACGGCACTCCGCGTGATTTTGTGGAGAGAACGATCAATGAAGGCCGAGATATTATTCTGGAGATTGAGGTTCAGGGTGCACTTAAAGTGAAGGAGAAATTCCCTGAGGGGATTTTTGTCTTCCTGCTTCCTCCTTCTTTGGATGAGTTGAAGGATCGTATTCAAGGACGTGGCACGGAAAGCCAAGCAACGATTGATCACCGGATGTCTGTAGCAGTCGATGAGATCAATCTGCTTGAGCATTATGACTATGCCGTGGTTAATGATGAGATTGATTCGGCTTGCAAACGAATAGAAAGCATCATTATCGCCGAACATTGTAAGATCAATAAATAATCCCTTTTGCCGCCGCGTACAGCGATATTCATGGGGCAGTTGTCATATCATGTTAAGGTTAAGGTTCTTTCCGGACTGCCTCCTGTACATGAGGACACGCAACATAAGGTTCTGTCCGGCGGCGACTTGTGATTATACTAAAGCAAAGAGGTGTTTTGTTAATATGCTGTATCCTTCAATTGATGAAATGATGAACAAAGTCGACAGCAAGTATTCCCTGGTTGTTGCTGCTTCCCGCCGTGCGAGACAGCTTCGCGAAGGTGAGAAATCCGATCTTAGAAACGCAAAGTCCCATAAACAGGTTGGCGTTGCTTTGGAAGAGATTTATGGTGATCATCTTGTTGTGATCAAAGGGCAGGACGAAGAAGAAGAGTAAGCCTCCGGGCTGCTCTTCAACTGCATACGGCGAGCGCCGAATTATTTTGACAACCGAAAGGTTGTTATTTTTTTACGAATAAGCCTGATCAGATCGATGAACCAGGACGTGTCTTGAAACCTACTGAAGTGCATCTTTTACCGTCTTTTCGCCCCCTTCAGCGTTTTCAGACACGCCCTAGTATTTATACTTGTATTGATGTCTTAACATTATCGGGGGATATTGAACATGTTGAACGGTAAAAAAATCGTGCTTGGCGTAACAGGAGGCATAGCAGCTTACAAAGCAGCAACATTATGCAGCAAACTGGTGCAAAAGGGAGCGGATGTTCATGTCATTATGACCGCTTCGGCGACACAGTTTATTACCGAATTAACGCTGCAAACGTTGACCCGAAACGCAGTATATACAGATACATTTGATGAACGTGAGCCAGCGGTTGTTTCGCATATCAATCTCGCAGACATGGCTGATTTGGTACTGGTCGCTCCGGCAACCGCGAATGTCATTGCCAAGATGGCACACGGGATGGCTGACGATATGCTCACAACGACTCTACTTGCTACTACTGCACCCGTGATGATTGCTCCTGCTATGAATGTACACATGTATGATCATCCGGCGGTGCAGCACAACATGAATCTGCTGGCTGAACGGGGCACATTAATGATTGAACCGGGTGAAGGACTTCTGGCCTGCGGATATGTAGGCAAAGGGCGTCTGGAGGAACCGGAGACTATCGTGGATGTGGTGGAGCGTTTTTTTGCGCAGCGTGATGCGGTATCGTTGAGTCGTTCAGAACAAGCCCGTGTTGAATCGGTTGCACAAGGGGATGAGCAGGATGATATTCAGCAGTCGTTACAAGGTCTGTATTCAGGACACGATTCGCTCTTAAATGGTAAAAAGGTCGTGGTTACCGCTGGTGGTACGATCGAGCGCATTGATCCAGTTCGTTATATTACGAATGATTCGTCTGGGAAAATGGGATTTGCCATCGCCGCTGCTGCGCGTGATCTTGGGGCTGAAGTGAAGCTTGTGATGGGTAATACACAGGCACAGCCGCCAGGAAATATAGAGATCATACCCGTACAGTCTGCCCAGGACATGTATGAGGCAGTATCCCGTGAGTGGGATGGTGCAGATATCGTCATTAAGGCAGCCGCTGTCGCGGATTATCGCCCGAAAGAAGTTTACATGGAAAAAATCAAGAAAAAAGGCGACACGTTGTCGCTCGAACTTGTGAAAAATATAGATATTTTGGAGACGCTGGGCAAACGGAAAACCCATCAGTATTTGATTGGTTTTGCTGCCGAGACCCAGTCGATCGAGATGTATGCACGTGAGAAACTGGAACGGAAAAATTGTGATCTGATCGTAGCCAATGATGTCACCCGTTCGGGAGCAGGATTTGGAACAGACACCAACGCGGTGCTTATTTATGACCGTGATGGGTTGGTTGAGGAGCTTGAGCTGATGTCCAAGGAAGATGTGGCGCATCGTTTGCTCCGAATTGCGGCGGAGCGCATTGCCGGGAGGAATTAAAAGATGGAGATTGCCAAGGTCATTGTCGATGTGCCTGTGAAGCAGACCGACCGGCCTTTTGATTATCTGATTCCCGACTCCATGAAGGAATGGATTGAGGTGGGAAGCAGGGTAGGTGTACCTTTTGGACATCGTACCGTGCAAGGGTTCGTTGTGGATCTGGTTCCCCGTACGGGGGAGGAATCGTTCAGACTCAAGCCTATTCAGGAGCTACTGGATATTGTGCCGCCCCTATCGAAGGATCTGGTGGAGCTGGCAGAATGGATGAGCGAGCGATATGCGAGCAATCGGATTTTGTCCTTGCAAGTGATGGTGCCAACAGCGCTGAAAGGAAAAGCGGAGCGCTACATTTCACTAGGGGATGCACTGGATGGACAGGTTGGAGGTGAATCTTCTAACGAGGACGTTCTGTTTGTGTGGGGAGAGGAATCGACAACCGAGAAAGTACAGCAGGATATTATCCGTTTTGTCAAAAGCCGGGGGCAGGTTCCGCTGCAACAATTAAGCCGAAAATACCCCAACCATGCAGCCTTGATCAAAAAGCTGTTGCTTGGCGGTGTACTTTTGGAAAGTCAGGCGATTAAGGATAAGCTGAATAAAAAAACGATGAAGTCCGTGAATCTGGCTGTGGATATCGCCGTCGCGGAAGAAGCGTTGTTTTCGTTCCCATCAAAAGCTCAACGGCAGAAGGAGATTCTTTCTTTTTTGCTGGAGATGAAAGATTTGTTACCCATGCCCTTGAAGGAAGTGTTGTCTACGCTGCAAGTTTCGGCGGCAACGATTAAGGGGCTTGAGGAAAAAGGTTTGGTTGTGACAGAGGACGTGGAAGTGTTTCGTGATCCATATCAGGGTAGACGTTTTAAACCGACAGAGCCGCTGAAGTTGACAGACGAGCAACAAGGCGTATATAGCAGTATCAATAGTCGGTTGCAGGAACATCGTCATGGAGTGTTTCTTCTGCATGGCGTTACCGGAAGCGGTAAAACCGAAGTTTATCTGCAGACCATTCAGCAGTGTATTAATCAGGACAGGCAGGCTATCGTGTTGGTGCCCGAGATTGCTCTTACTCCACAGATGGTGGAGCGCTTCAAAGGACGTTTCGGTGATCAGGTTGCGGTCATGCACAGTCGTCTTTCCGGTGGTGAACGTTATGATGAATGGCGTAAAATCAGGGAAGGTCAGGTGAAAGTTGCGATTGGTGCCCGCTCTGCGGTTTTCGCTCCATTCAGCCGTCTGGGACTCATTATTATGGATGAAGAACATGAGACTTCCTATAAACAGGAAGAAACGCCGAAATACCATGCGCGTGATGTGGCTGTCAAAAGAGCACAGCAGCACCAGGCTGTAGTGGTTCTCGGTTCGGCTACGCCCTCCCTGGAAAGTTATTATGCTGCGCGTTCACAAAGTAACGATGATTTTGCACCTCTTTTGTTAGAGATGCCTACAAGAGCACTTGGCAACAATCTGCCCGATGTACGGATCATCGATATGCGTGAAGAACTGAAGGATGGCAATCGTTCCATGTTCAGCAGAGCGCTTCACAAAGGGTTGGAAGAGCGTTTAGAGCGCGGAGAACAGACGGTGCTGCTGCTGAATCGGCGTGGATATTCAACTTTTGTGATGTGCCGTAGCTGCGGATACGTTGCAGGTTGCCCTGAATGTGACATCTCTTTGACATATCATCAGCGTTCCAACAATTTACGCTGTCACTATTGCGGGTATGCAGAAGCAGCGCCTGAAACGTGCCCGGATTGTGGAAGTGAGCATATTCGCTATTTTGGTACAGGGACGCAACGGGTTGAAGAGGAATTGGCTAAGCTATTTCCAGGGATTCGGGTGATCCGTATGGATGTGGATACTACGACGGAGAAAGGTGCGCATGAAAAGCTGTTAAAACAGTTTCGGGAGAAAAAAGCCGATGTGTTGCTTGGAACCCAGATGGTTGCTAAGGGGCTCGATTTTCCTGATGTGACACTCGTTGGAGTTATCACCGCGGATTCAGCTCTTAACTTGCCTGATTTCCGTGCTGCCGAGAAAACCTTCCAACTGTTGACACAAGTGGCAGGGCGGGCGGGCCGTCATCAATTACCGGGTGAAGTATTTGTACAGTCTTACACGCCAGAACACTACTCCATTGGACATGCAAGCCAGCATGACTATGTATCCTTCGTGAAGGAGGAGTTGCTGCATCGGAGAAATTTACAGTATCCACCATACTGTCGTCTCATCCTGGTGACCTTCTCGCACGAACAGCTTCCTGTACTGATTCGATTGGCTGAAAACTATACGCGTCTGCTGAAAGAGAAGGCGAATGCTGCCGGATGGCTGGGCAGTCTTGGCCGTTTCAGTAACGAAGCCTTTGATGTGCTTGGCCCTGTAGCTTCCCCAATTCCAAGGATCAAGAATAGATACCGATTCCAATGTATGATAAAATGGCGTGGGGATGTGGATGCCATCGGTCTGGCTCTGGCAACGGCCCGTCGCATGGACGATGATGTTCAGGCCCAGAAGCTACTTATTAGCCTTGATGTAGATCCGCAGATGTTAATGTAGACATTTTACCGCATTTTGATGCGAAAAATGTGGATGTGAACAAGCGGTATAAACATAGATTGATATGAACAACGAAATAGAGATTATTGCCTAGAAACTAAGATGAGAATTAGGAAGGTGCTTACAACATGTCGATTCGTATTATCGTTAAAGAACCAGATGAGGTGCTTCACAAAAGAGCTAAGGAAGTAACCAAAGTTACACCGAATGTGCAAAAGTTGCTTGATGATATGGCAGACACGATGTACGACGCAGAAGGAGTAGGTCTTGCTGCTCCGCAAGTCGGCATTCTGAAACGTTTGATTGTGATTGATGCAGGAGATGAGCAAGGGCTGATCAAGATGATTAACCCGGAGATCATTGCTAGTGAAGGAGAACAGTTTGGACCCGAAGGTTGCCTGAGTATTCCAGGAATTAACGGCGATGTTCGTCGTTTTGAGACGGTTACCGTCAAAGGTCTGGATCGGGAAGGCAAAGAATTAATTATTACAGGTAGCGGTCTGTTATCCCGTGCGTTCCAGCACGAAATTGACCATTTGAATGGTGTGCTCTTCACAGATATTGCTGAAAAAGTATATGAAATTGCCCCAGAGCAAACTGGACCGCGTCGTAATTAAGGAGTGATCGATTTGAATATTGTCTTTATGGGAACACCTGAATTCGCCGTTCCTTCTCTCGATATGTTGATGGCGGAAGGCTATCATGTGGTTGGCGTAGTAACACAGCCGGATAAACCGCAGGGACGAAAAAAAGTACTTACCCCTACACCGGTCAAGGCCGCAGCTGAACGCCACGGTCTGCCGGTGTTTCAGCCTGTCAAACTTCGTGATCCGGAAGCGGTAGCCCGCCTTGCGGAATGGAAACCAGATCTGATTGTGACAGCCGCATTCGGACAGATTCTTCCCAAAGCGGTGTTGGATATGCCGGTTCGCGGCTGTGTGAACGTGCACGGATCTCTTCTGCCTAAATATCGCGGAGGAGCTCCAATACAACGTTCTATAATTAACGGAGAATCTGTCACAGGAGTCACGTTGATGTACATGGCAGAAGGTCTGGATACAGGCGATATGATCTCCCGGGTGGAAGTTCCGATAACGGATGAAGATACATCCGGCACGATGTTCACCAAATTGAGTGAGGCCGGTTCCAAGCTGCTTCAGGCGGAGATGCCACGCCTCATCGCAGGCGAAACGACAGCTGTTCCTCAGAATGAAGAGGAAGCTTCCTATGCTCGTAATCTGACTCGTGAAGACGAGAAGATGGACTGGAGCCGTACATCCCGTGAATTGTTCAATCAGATTCGGGGTCTTGTTCCTTTTTCAGGTGCATTCACGATGTGGGATGAACAGGTATTTAAAGTTTGGGCAGCGTGCAATCCAGATCAGGTGAAGAATGAAGCTTCATCTGTTTCCAGTGCTGGACAAGCCGAGCCGGGAACCGTGTTGCAATGGAACAAATCAGGCATAGAAATCAAGACAGGCAATGGTTCTTTGTGGCTGACAGAAGTTCAGCCTGCTGGCAAAAAAGTCATGCAAGCTGCTGACTTTGCACGCGGTGGAACATTGAAACCTGGAATGGTGCTGCGATGAGTACTTCAAGATCAGGACATTCTTCAGGAAAAGAACGTAAGGCAGCAGGCAACGGAAATGCAGGCGGCCACGTTACTCATCGTCAGACTAGCAAGGGCTCTTCTGGTAGCCAAGGTCGGCGTGCAGGACAAAATACTGTTCCGGCTTCTTCTGCTAAGGGGAGCCGGACTCAGGAACGTGTGCAGAAACCGAAGACATCTGCTCGTGCTCTTGCTGTCAAGGTACTGAGTGCAGTAGAGCAAGACGGAGCATATAGCAATCTGGAACTGAACCGCCGCCTTAAGGAGGCAGAACTTAGTTCTGCAGATGCAGGACTCGCTACGGAACTGGTATATGGAACGATTGCAAGACGAAACACGCTGGATCACTATCTGGAGCGTTTTGTTGCCAAGGGGATAGCAAAATTACAGCCTTGGGTGCGTAGTTTACTTCGGATCAGTGCGTATCAATTGATCTACCTGGATCGAATTCCGGAACATGCCGTCGTCAGCGAAGCAGTGAACCTGGCCAAGAAGCTTGGTCATCAGGGAATCTCGGGTATGGTTAACGGTGTGCTGCGGAATATGATTCGAAACAAGGAGCAGTTGCACGTTCCTTCCCATCTGCCAGTTGCTGAACGGATCTCACTAGAGCATTCTCACCCGCTGTGGATGGTGGAGCGGTGGATTGCTCAATATGGGGAAGAGACAACAGAAGCCATCTGCCGTGCGAATAATGAACCTCCAGCAGTGAGTGTGCGTGTGAACACGACGATGACAACACGAGACAAGATGATGGAGGAGATGGCGAGCACAGGGGCAGTGGTTGAAGCTTCGCATCTTAGCCCTGACGGTATTCTGGTTCGCAGCGGAGGCAATATGGCTCTTACGTCATGGTATCGGGATGGGCTTTTCTCCATTCAGGACGAAAGTTCTATGCTGGTTGCTGAAGCCGTAGCACCGGAAGAGGGACAACTTGTGTTGGACTGCTGTGCAGCTCCTGGTGGTAAGACCGCTCATATAGCAGAGAAAATGCAGGACCGGGGACGCATCGTGGCTAACGATGTTCATGCCCATAAACGCGAGCTTATTTTGGATCAGGCTGAACGTCTTGGATTAAGTTGCATTGATGCGGTAACTGGTGATGCACTTGATTTAAACAAGCGCTATGCCGAGTCTTCATTTGACCGGATTTTGCTGGATGCACCTTGCTCAGGTCTAGGGGTCATTCGTCGCAAGCCGGATGTGAAGTGGACTAAATCCTCAGCCGACATTGAAGACATCTCCAGTTTGCAGCGAGAACTTCTGGATTGCGTTGCGCCACTGCTCAAACCGGGGGGCATTTTGGTGTACAGCACTTGTACCATCGAATCGGCAGAGAACGAGGATATGGTGGCGGACTTTTTGGATCGTCATCCAGAGTATAAGGCTATCGAAACATCCGCATGGTCACAGCCAGGAAGCAGGGGCTTGAAGGCCGTGAATGGCGGTGTTCAGATTTTGCCTCAACACGCTCACAGTGACGGTTTCTACATCGCAAGGTTGACAAGAACGGCCAATTAAACGTTTAATAGAGCACTAAAGGAAGGCCGCCGAGGAAAACCCTCGGCGGATTTCTTTGTGAGAGGCGACTTGGTGATTACTAACTCGTTTATAAAACGATGTCAGGATGCGATGGCAATAGCGAGATGTTATAATGCATGAAGAACGGGTCTCCAGGGTATACATGGATGTAAAGTGCCGTTTATGATAGAATAGGACGAATGCAGTAAAACGATGGAAAGCAAAAGAAATGCAAATGAAAAGAAAAAAGGAATAGGTGTTGAAAACAAAATGAAACCTTTTATATACGATTTTTCCCTAGAGCAACTGCAGCAATGGGCTGTGGAGAACGGGGAACCAGCGTTTCGCGGCGGTCAGATCTTTGACTGGATTTATGTGAAACGTGTCAATGATTTTAGTGAAATGACCAATCTCTCCAAGACGCTACGCGAGAAGCTTGCAGAGCAGTTTGAATTCGTAACCCTTAAGGAAATTACGAAGTTTGAGTCCAAGGATGGCACGGTGAAATTCCTTTTTGGTCTGCATGATGATCATGCGATTGAAACGGTTATTATGAAACATAACTACGGAAACAGCATCTGTGTAACAACGCAGGTTGGTTGCCGGATTGGTTGTACGTTCTGTGCGTCCACGCTCGGGGGGCTGAAACGCAACCTGACAGCCGGAGAGATCGTTGCTCAGGTCGTACAGGCTCAGAAAATTCTGGATGAGCGAGGTGAACGTGTCAGCAGCATCGTGATCATGGGTTCGGGTGAACCATTTGAAAACTACGAAGCGACGATGACGTTCTTGCGGATTATGATTCACGAAAAAGGTCTGAACATCGGTCAGCGCCATATTACTGTGTCTACAAGTGGAATCGTGCCGAACATCTATAAGTTTGCAGATGAAGACACGCAAATCAATCTTGCTATTTCGATTCACGCACCGAATGATGCCTTGCGTTCCAAACTGATGCCCGTAAACCGTCGTTTCCCATTTGATGATGTGATGGAGTCTCTCCGCTATTATCTGGCTAAGACAGGCCGGAGAATCACGTTTGAGTACGCATTGATCGGCGGTGTTAATGACCAGCCAGAGCATGCGGCAGAACTGGCGAGTGTGCTCAAAAACATGTTATGCCATGTCAACCTGATCCCGGTTAACCATGTGCCTGAGCGCAAATACGTTAGAACATCTAGAAGTGATATTTTTAACTTCCAGAAAATTCTCTCGGAACAGGGAGTTAATGTAACGATTCGCCGTGAACAGGGACATGATATTGCTGCCGCTTGCGGCCAGCTTCGTGCAAAGCATATGGAGTTGAGGTGAGAGCGTTTTGATCAAAACAGTTCATGTGAGCCATATCGGACGAGTACGTTCGGTGAATGAAGATTCAGCTTGGATTCGGAATCTGGATACAGGATATATTCTGGGGATCGTTGCGGACGGCATGGGGGGACATCTTGCTGGAGATACGGCAAGCCGCCTTGCAGTGGAAACGTTGGTACAGGATCTGGCAACACTTGAGCCAGGTTTGTCCCATGCATCCCTATCAGCTGCGCTTAGCGACGCGATTCTTCATGCGAATGAAGTCATTTTCAGCACCGCATCCACAGACGATAAATATCATAATATGGGGACGACGGTTGTCGCCGCTCTGTTAAATGATGCCGAAGGTGTGATTGGACATATCGGGGACAGCCGTGCATACAAAATTGCAGGTAAGGAAGTACTCCAGCTGACCGAAGATCACACATTGGTGAATGAATTGTACAAAAATGGTCAGATTAGCAAGGAGGACGTGTCTCATCATCCACGTCGCAATGTGCTTACCCGTGCACTTGGCACGGATGCGGAAGTGAAGGTGGATATGGACGCTGTACGATTGGACGAAGGAGAAGTACTGCTTCTCTGTAGTGACGGACTCAGTAACCTGGTCAGCAATGAGCAGATTATTCAGGTTGCAGGTAATCTTGAACTTCCACTGGAAGATCGTGCAGATCGACTGCTACAGCTGGCATTGCTTGCTGGAGGAGACGATAATATCACTCTCGCTTTATTTGAACCTCAGCAGCAAGACGCCCTACAAACGGAAACGGGGTGTGAGTCATGATTGGGCACCAGTTAGGCGGACGCTATGAAGTCATTGAGCGTGTCGGTGGTGGCGGCATGGCTCTGGTTTACAAAGCTCAAGATTTGCTTTTGAACCGAAATGTGGCAATTAAAGTGCTGAGACAACAGTTTGTGCACGATGAAGAGTTTATTCGCCGTTTTCGGAGAGAGGCACAATCAGCGGCATCGCTTTCACATCCGAACGTAGTCAGCATCTATGATGTAGGTCAGGAAGATGACGTCCATTATATTGTTATGGAGTACGTTGAGGGCAAAAACCTAAATGAAATTATTAAGGAACGTGCGCCGTTGCAGGTCGACGAAGCGGTACACATTGCTTCCCAGATCGCGGATGCACTGGATCACGCACATCATAATCAGATTATTCACCGGGACATTAAACCGCATAACATATTAATAGGCCGAAATGGCCGTGTGAAAGTAACAGATTTTGGGATCGCTCGTGCGGTTACCTCTACAACGATCACGCAGACTGGTTCTGTCGTGGGCTCAGTGCACTATTTCTCCCCAGAGCATGCCAAGGGTATTGTGACTGGAGAGAAGTCGGACTTATATTCTCTTGGAATTGTACTCTATCAGATGCTAACAGGACAGCTTCCTTTTCTCGGGGAAAGTCCAATCAGTGTAGCCTTGAAACATTTACAGGAAGAATTTGATGAACCGCGCAAATTCAATCCGCTCATTCCGCAAAGTGTGGAAAATGTCATCTTGAAATCCATGCGTAAAAATCCGCAGGAGCGATATCAATCAGCCAAAGAAATGCAGCATGATCTAGAAACATGTCTTATGCCGGAGCGCCGCAATGAGTCCAAGGTTGATTTTCCGGATGAGGATGACATTGATCAGACGCGCGTAATGCCAGCCATCAAACCGGAACCTCGCGGAATGAAGTCTACCGGAGCGGTGCCTGTGATGGAAACTGATCAGGAACAGAACGCGGGTAAACCGAAGCAGAAAAACTGGAAAAAACCAACGCTCATCATATCCATGACGGTTCTTATTTTGATTGCCATGGTTGGGGTGGTATGGTATGTCAAAGGTATGCTTGTCGTACCTGAGGTAACGGTGCCTAACGTAGTCAATCAGACAGAAGAAAAAGCCCGCCAACTGCTGGAGGAACAGGGTTTGGTAGTGAGCAATGAAGTCATTCGACAGTACAAAGAAAATGTAGACCCTGGCATTGTCTTTGACCAGAGCAGGAATGAAGGCGATGTGGTCAAAAAAGGTACTGAGGTTCAGCTAAGTGTTGGCGCGGAAAAAGAATTGGTGAAAATGATTGACGTTAAGCTTGAGCCTTATGCTGAAGCGGTCAAAAAGTTGACTGCGCTTGGTCTTAAGGAAGACCAAATCAAGCGTAAGGACGATTTCTCCAATGAAGTGCCTTCAGGTTCCGTCATTGCCCAGACGCCTGGTGTAAATGAAGAATTTGATCCTGAAGCTGTTGAGATTGAGTTAACCGTAAGCAAGGGAACTGAAACGGTCAAAATGCCTGATCTGAAAAATCATACGCGCAGTGAAGCGGAACAAATGTTGAAAGAAAAGGGACTAGTGCTCGGACAGGTACAGGAAGAGTCCAGTTATACGGTAGAACAGGGTAAAGTAACCCAACAATGGCCAGTAGAAGCGGGAACAGATGTAAGCCCTGGTGACAAGATTACCATCTTTATAAGCACAGGGTATCCTCCTGAGGCACTGCAGTATCCTTTTAATATCAACGTATCGCCAAAAGAAGTGGGGAAAAATAGTAAAATTCGCATCACCTATGAAGATGCACGCGGCAAAAATCAGGAGTGGGGCACACGCACGATCAATTCCGCTCAAGTCCTGACCATACCGCTTGTGCTCGCACCGAATGAAAATGGGGCTGTGTCCGTTTATCGTGACGGTAAATTCCTGGATACGTATGTTGTGTCTTACAGTGAAGCGAAGAACGGTACAGTGAATGTACCTTCCATCGACCCTGAACAGAACACGCAAGCACCGCCAGCCAATACCCCTGATCCAGGGAATGGCGACAATGAGGGTAGCGGGGACAATGGTCAAGAAAAGGAACCTGACTCCACCCCGGCTGATGGAGAAGGGGATAATCAGGAAGGCGACACTTCAGCAATGAAGACGGATAAAGGTCCAGGCAAGCATAAAGAGGATAAGAAAAAAGGAGTTATCAACGCATCAGGCCGTCCATAAGGACGGCTTATGCTGACGTAAGGAAAGAATATTACTCATCTGAAGGAGGGCGACGGAGCTGTGCCAGAAGGTATCATCGTTAAAGCATTAAGTGGTTACTACTATGTCATGCCAGTAGAAGACAACGGGGTTCCTTCGGTTGAAGGTTCCGCCGTTCAATGCAGAGCCAGGGGGATTTTTCGCAAAAGAGGCACTTCTCCGCTTGTTGGTGACCGTGTAAGCTACATGCTCACAGAGAATGGGGAAGGAACCGTTGATGAGATCCACAAGCGAGAGACCGAGTTAATTCGTCCGCCGGTAGCAAACGTCAGCTTGGCTGTTTTGCTATTTTCGGTCAAAGAGCCCGATATGAACCTGAATCTCCTGGATAAGTTCCTCGTGCATATTGAACAAGCCGGACTTGATGCCCTAATCGTACTGACGAAACAGGATTTGATTGATCCAGAAGCTGAGGATCGGAATATCGTGGCTGAAGTGAAGACGATGTACGAGCAGATAGGGTATGAGGTTATCTCGACCAGTTCACGGACTGGAGAAGGCAGTGAGCTGCTTAGAGAACGCCTTGCGGGCAAGATCAGCGTGTTTTCCGGTCAGTCTGGTGTTGGCAAATCATCGATGCTGAACGCATTGATGCCAGGTCTTACCTTGGAAACGAGTGCAATCAGCATGCGTCTTGGGCGCGGTAAACATACGACCAGACATGTGGAACTCATTCCACTCGATAATGGCGGATTTGTTGCGGATACACCGGGATTCAGTCAGCTGGACTTTCTGGAGATTGGTGTGGAGGAATTATCCACTTGTTTCCGCGAGTTTGCCCAGTTCGCTGATCAGTGCAAGTTCCGTGGTTGTACACATACGCATGAACCAGGCTGTAAAGTGCTGGCAGCCAAGGAGGAAGGTCTGGTCTCTGAAATTCGATACCAGCATTATGTTCAGTTCCTGACAGAAATGAAAGATAAGAAGCGGAGGTATTAATATGATTAAAATTGCCCCATCAATATTATCGGCTGACTTCGCCAAATTAGGTGCAGAGGTTGCCGAAGCACAAGCAGCAGGCGGAGATTGGATTCATGTTGACGTTATGGACGGGCACTTCGTTCCTAATATTACACTCGGTCCTGCTATTGTTAAGGCCATTGCCCCTCATACAACATTGCCGCTTGACGTTCATCTAATGATTGAGAATCCGGAACGGTACGTGGAAGAGTTCGCTAAAGCCGGCGCAGCGGTGATTACAGTTCATGCTGAGGCATGCGTGCATCTGCACCGTGTCATTCATCTGATTAAAGAGCAGGGAATAATGGCAGGGGTTGCTCTTAATCCTGGTACTCCAGCAAGTGCCATTCAAGAAGTATTAGATGATATAGACATGGTTCTTGTCATGACGGTGAATCCAGGTTTTGGGGGACAAGCGTTTATTTCCGGTACGATGAACAAAATCAAGCAAATTCGCACATGGCTGAACGAGAGAGGACGTCATGACGTACATATCGAGGTAGACGGCGGTATTGCTGCAGACACAGCTCCACTCGTTGTGGAAGCTGGCGCCGACGTTCTGGTCGCTGGCAGTGCCGTATTCGGACGGGAAGACCGAGCCGCTGCCATTGCCGAGATTCGTAGCAGCTACGAGGGATAAATTATGACTTTCAAAGAGACGCTGCTCACAATGGCGGGAAGCATGATTACGGGCCTGGTACTTGCACTGTTTTCAGTTCTCCAGGCTCCATTCAATGCGCTTACGTCGTTAATTGGGGTCGCTGTGGTTATCATGTATTTCCGAAAGTTTGACCGGAAGGGACATCGGATTACTTTTGTCATTTTCAGCATACTGTATTATCTCATGAGTGTTTTTATGATCGCCGTTTATCAGTACATCCCTACTCAAACGTAAATGGGCTGATCTCAGGCTTGTCATTGTGGAATAGGGACAGCAGGTTCCGCATAAATATGGTTACATGAGCAGGTTTCTCATGTAGCCTTTTTTGTCGTGTTTGGGTGAAAAAGGCCTGAAGCATAGGATACGGCGGATGCATGAGCGAGATGGGGAGGGTGAAGTATGAAATTTTACACATTCAAACTGCCGAAGTTTTTGGGAGGGTTTGTAAAGGCGATCCTGAATACGTTTCAAAAGAACTGATCTGATTAACAGCACAGTTAGTCGAATACCGCCGTTTTGGCTCAGGGCGCTCATCTGGAGAACCAGATCGGTATGAGATGTGCCATGCGGCGGCCATTCCTGTGTGTTGGACATGTGCTTTTTGGAGCACCAAAAAAGCACCTGCAAGGAACAAGGTGCTTTTTGCTTACCCGATTTATAGTAGCTTTGCGTGATTATACGCGAGTCACTTTACCGGCTTTCAGTGCACGGGTGCTTACGTATACACGTTTTGGTTTGCCGTTCACGAGAATACGAACCTTCTGAACGTTTACGCCCCAAGAACGACGGTTACGGTTGTTAGCGTGGGATACGTGGTTACCGGTGCCCGGTTTCTTACCTGTCACATAACATTTGCGAGACATAGATTACACCTCCTATCCTAAAATAACCAGTGCCTTCGGGAGAGACAAACGTCATTCCATAAGGACTTAATTGTTCTTTCCTGATCCTAAAGACCAGGCTTCAGTAGCTAATGGGTTGTTCAAGCCGGCTTGGCCGGATCATTTCCATTACTTAACCTGCATAAAACAATACTTAAATATAATATCATAATCAAAAAAGCTTCGTCAACTGATCCAAAAACTTTATTTATTTCTTTTGTCTAATATAGTACAATGTTGAATAGTCCATAGTACAGCCATGAATAGGCTGTTGCCGCGGGATGCCGGAGAAAAAACCGTACGTAGAGGTTGGAGGTTTGCTTTTTTGGCAACGCTGTGAGATGCGGCATTCCATCATTGGCACCAGTCTCCATGCGGCATTCATGTCGGCTTCTGATACCGGTGCATATCCCTATGCCCGCATAACGGGTTGCAGAGAATGCAGGATATTGGTAGTCCGGCCGCCCAGACCGTCTATCCGGCTGACATGTTGTATTGTATGCCTGTGCCGGACAAGGTATGGACGAAGAATAACGCAGCCGCGTTAGCGCATGAACAGACCAAATTGATTCTTGGTGCAAGTTGTTCGTGTATCAAGCTAGGAAGGGGAATTCTCACTTGAGTATACGTTCTTTAAATGGAACAGATTTCACCGCAATGGTTCTCGCCGGAGCGGAACAACTAGGGCAGCACGCAGAACATGTCAATTCCCTGAATGTTTTCCCTGTGCCAGATGGTGACACGGGAACAAATATGAATTTGACGATGACTGCTGGTGTTGCAGAGATCAAAAGAAAGAGCTCTGCTTCCATCGGAGAAGCTGCCGCAATACTATCGAAGGGCTTGCTTATGGGCGCGCGCGGAAATTCAGGGGTTATTTTATCCCAGTTGTTCCGTGGATTCAGCCGTTCAGCAGCTCCTTATGAAGAATTGAATACGATACAATTCGCAGCCGCCCTGCAAAATGGGGTTGACGCAGCGTACAAAGCTGTAGTTAAACCTGTGGAGGGAACTATTCTTACCGTAGCCAAAGAAGCGGCTAAACATGCCAGCTACTATGCAAGACGGACGAATGATATCACTGAATTAATGAACGAAGTTCTATTAAAAGCCAAAGAAGCACTGGCGATGACTCCAGAGATGCTGCCTGTTTTAAAGCAGGTTGGTGTGGTGGATTCGGGTGGTCAGGGTCTTGTATATATTTACGAAGGATTTATGGAAGTGCTATTGAAAACGGATGGTAATTCACGTGTCTCAATACAAAAGGAATCTGCTTCTTCAGTAGCGACACCGGTGAAAACGCCTGCAACCGCAATCGAACCGGTTGTAACGAGGTCAGCACAGGTAATTACGCCTGAGATGCCTCTGTCAGCTCAGGCAAGATTGGAAACAGAAGATATTGAATTCCTGTACGACATGGAGTTTTTCATCAATCGTGAGCTTGGCGAGAATGCAGGAGCGGCATTTGATGAAGAGTTGTTCCGGAAAGCGTTGTCAATAAATGGAGATTCGATCATTATCATTGCAGATGATGAAGTGATCAAGGTTCATGTGCATTCGAAGACACCTGGTGATGTATTGAATCTGGCTTTGAAATATGGAGAGATTACGCAGATTCATATTCTCAATATGCGTGAACAGCACCGGGACCTGCTGAGCGCGGGCATGGATATTGCAGCTTCACCTGATCTCTTTGCTGAAATCCCGCAAGAGAAGACAAGCACATTGGAAGAAGCGGTCCTTCCGGCTGATGAAATGGCACCTTATGGCTTTATTGCGGTTTCTTCCGGTGACGGCATTGCGGAAATATTTAAAAGTCTGGGTGTAGATGTGGTGATGTCTGGTGGACAGACGATGAACCCAAGCACGGAGGACTTTGTAAAAGCCGTTCGTTCGATTGCGGCGGATCAAGTTTTTATTTTGCCGAATAACTCCAACATCGTGCTTGCTGCTGAGCAGGCTCGTGAATTGCTGGAGGATGAGCGCCGGATTACGGTTATTCCAAGCAAGACCATTCCACAAGGGATGGCAGCGGCATTTGCTTTCCAAGAGGATGAGTCTGCGGAAACGAACCGTGAACAGATGCTGGAGGCCATTAGCCGCGTGCAGTCCGGACAAGTGACACATGCCGTTCGGGATACACAATATGATGAGCTGGATATCAAAGCCGGAAATTATATCGGGATCTATAACTCCAAAATTGTCGCGACAGATGAGAGCATGCTTCATGCCTGTGAGGGTCTGCTTGGACAGATGATGGAGAGCGGAGATGAAGTGGTTACGGTTCTTGAGGGGGAAGAGGCTGACGCTGAGATTACTTCTTCTCTTGTAGCATGGCTGGAAGAGCAGTATCCTGACGCGGAAGTCGAGGTACATCAGGGAGGACAGCCGGTTTACTATTATCTGTTCTCTGTAGAGTCCTAATTGCGATTGTTTCACAAGCCAATCACTATCGATTTTAGACGCTGAACGAATGACTTGTTAAACATGCATGATAGCACTTGATGTGAAGAGGAGGAGAGCCAGTGAGCCACAAGGTTGCGATTGTAACGGACAGTACGGCGGATATTCCTGAGGAACTGGTTCGTAAATACGGTATACATGTGGTTCCCTTGCGTGTGTTGTTTGGAGAAGAAAACTATGGGGATGGAGTGGATCTGACGTCGGAGCAGTTTTACGACAAGTTAAGGCAGAGCGCAGTCCTGCCTACCACTTCTCAGCCTTCTCCTACCGATTTTATGGACGTGTACCAGCGTTTGCTGGACGAAAACCCGGACAGACCTATCGTATCCATACACTTGTCTTCGGGCATGAGTGGTACGTATCAATCGGCGATGCTCGGCAAGTCTCTACTGGAACGGGAAGCGGATCTTACGGTCATTGATTCAAAATCGGCTTCCTACGGGTATGGTCTAATGGTTGTACATGCTGCCGAGCTTGCTGAACAAGGCAAGTCTGTTGCTGAGATTGCAGCTGTTGTGGAGACAATGCAGCAATCCCGTAAGCTGTTTTTTCTGGTGGATACGCTGGAGTATCTGCAGAAAGGCGGACGGATTGGCAGGGCCTCGGCGATCTTGGGAACGTTGCTAAACATCAAACCGATCCTGTCTATCGATGAAGAAGGCGTCATCTACGCCGTAGAGAAAGTCAGAGGTCATAAAAAGGCTATGGCACGTATTATTGAACTGTTCCAGAAGGATCTGGCTGGGAAGCGAGTCAACCTGGCTGTAGGTCACACGGCCGATCCCGCGTCAGCAGTGGCTTGTGCGGAACAGTTGCGAGGTCATTTTACACTGAATGAAGTGATTTATACGAATATCGGTGCCGTTATCGGTAGTCATGTCGGACCCGGTGTTACTGCTATCTTTATGTGGCCTGTTCCGGAATGAGGGATTAGATATGAATTTAGAAGAAATATCAGTCAAGCAAATTAACGGCGTGAGTGCTCTCAAAGAGGGAGAGCTTCACGCCTTTGGCATCTCTAGTGTGAAAGACTTGCTGGAGTATTATCCGTTTCGTTATGAAGATTATCGTCTGCGTTCGCTTAGTGAGGTAAAAGACGGAGACAAAATTACGGTACAAGGTCAGGTTATGGGTGTTCCAGTGTTGCAACGTTACGGTAAAAAGTCCCGTCTGACTTGCAAGATTATGACGGAAGAGTGGATGATTACGGCAACGTGGTTTAACCGCCATTTTCTCAAGGACCAGCTTACGCCCAACCGGGAAATTGTACTTACAGGGAAATGGGAACAAAAGCGTATGCAGCTTACCGTATCTGATTCGGAATTCCCGGATAAAGGCGATGGACGTTCAGGCACACTGCAACCGGTATATTCCGTCACGGGCAAGGTCACGCAGCAGTGGATGCGCAAGACGATTAACCAGGGACTGACTCAGTACGGTGAGATGATTCCGGAGATTTTGCCACAGGCATTGATTAAAAAATATAATCTGATGCCACGGAAGCAGGCAATAGCCGGTATTCATCGTCCGCAGGACAATCAGGAAGGTCAGCGGGCCAGACAGCGGATGGTGTATGAGGAGTTATTTTTGTTCCAGCTCAAAATGCAGGCATTTCGGGCGCTGAATCGGAATCGGATGGATGGTATGGTGCACACGACGGACAATACGACGATTCGAGAGTTTGTGCGCAGTTTGCCGTTTGAGTTAACCGATGCACAGAAGAAGGTAGAGCTTGAAATATTGCATGATATGCGTTCACCCTATGCGATGAATCGGTTGCTTCAAGGCGATGTAGGTTCCGGCAAAACGGTCATTGCCGCCATTGCACTTTATACGACGGTGCGCTCTGGTTTTCAGGGAGCGCTTATGGTGCCGACTGAAATTCTGGCAGAGCAGCATATGCGATCCTTGCAGAAGCTGTTTGAGCCTTTTGGCGTAACGGTGGGTCTGTTAACGGGCAGTGTAAACGGACGCAAACGGAAAGATCTGATCGCCTCCTTGCAGATGGGAATGCTGGATATTGTGGTGGGCACACACGCCCTGATTCAGGAAGATGTCTTTTTCCGGGAGCTGGGCCTTGTGGTGACGGACGAGCAGCATCGCTTCGGGGTGAATCAGCGCAGCGTTTTGAGACGTAAAGGGTATAATCCGGATGTATTAACGATGACCGCAACACCCATTCCGCGGACGCTTGCGATTACGGCATTTGGCGATATTGAGGTGTCGACGATATCGGAGCGGCCGAAGGGGCGAATTCCGATCTCCACGTACTGGGTGAAGCACGACATGATGGAGCGAGTGCTCGGTTTTATTTCGAGAGAGGTAGATCAGGGACGTCAGGCGTATCTGATTTGCCCACTGATCGAGGAATCGGAAAAGCTGGATGTGCAGAATGCGATTGATCTGCATGTGCAGATGCAGCAGAACTTCCCCAAATACAAAGTGGGACTTCTCCACGGACGCATGACAGCTGCGGAAAAAGAAGAAATGATGCGTGAATTTTACAGCAATGACATTCAGCTTCTGGTATCTACCACGGTGGTAGAAGTCGGAGTCGATGTACCCAATGCCACACTGATGGTCATTATGGACGCAGACCGTTTTGGTTTGTCCCAGCTGCATCAGCTGCGGGGGCGTGTTGGACGTGGTGCCCATGCATCCTATTGTGTGCTTATTGCTGATCCGAAGACAGAGGTCGGGCAGGAACGCATGAAGGTCATGACCGAAACCGAGGATGGATTCGAGGTGTCACGGCGTGATTTGGATCTCCGGGGGCCGGGTGATTTCTTTGGCACCAAACAGAGTGGGCTGCCTGAATTCCGTCTGGCCGATATGGTGGCGGATTTCGCTATACTGGAGCAGGCTCGGGATGATGTATCTGATCTGATTGCGGATGCTACGTTCTGGACGTCTGTTGACTATACACCCCTCCGTGATTTTCTTCAGCAACAGCAGGTGTTCAAGGGTGATCTGATCGATTAAGTGCTGGATGTGTTTTAAGGCATGTTTTGTAAAAAGTGACAAGTGAACAAGCCCTCCCGACATATGAATAAGAAGTGAGTTCATTTTTTGGGAGGTGCTGTACGTTTTGGGTTACCAACAATATGGAATTAGTCCGCAGCTGGTGGAGCGGATCAAACTTAAGATGAAAAATCCTGCGGTTAAAGAGCGGATTAAAAAGCTGATCGATGGCGTAACGAAGGCCGACCTGCAGGATAAAGCGAAGGTGCGCAGGCTCATTAAATCGTCGGCAGTCATTATGAATGAGAACTTCTCGCCTGCACAGGAAGAGCAATTTGTCACTTTTGTCATCGCGCAGAAGATTGATCCAAACAATACGTTTCATTTGATCAAGTTGTGGGGTATGTTCAGGTAAAGTTGAATGTGATGGTGTTACTTCAAAACATATAGGGGTTTGCACGGGACACTCCGAGTGCAGTACCATCTTCCGAGCGCTGTTATCCCCGGATTTTTTGGAATTACCGTTTATAAGGGTAAAATCCGGTAATAAAGGCGCCCGCTTCGCTTCTTCAGATTGGTTCTGCTCTCTCCGTTAATGTGCATACGAATTTTTTGAAAGGCACATTACATTCAAAAGAGTATGGTAATGTAAAGAAGGGTGTTTCATCAGTCATATATGACTTGATGAAATGCCTTTTTGGATTTTTAGAGAGGATAATTTCTGGTTTCCTCCACTTGGAAGGGAAGACTGCGGCATACGAGTAGTGTAGACATAATCTCACAGTACGAGATGCAAGACCCTTGCACGAACCGGCAAACCTCAAAGAACCAAGTCATCACTCGTGACCTGGTTCTTTGGTGCTGCACGTAACTTTGTACTGTTTCCGGAATTCCTCGGGTGTCAGTCCGGTTACTTTTTTAAATACGCGGAAGAAGTATTTTGGATTATCGTAACCAAGCTGCTTGGCAATGCGATAGACTTTGTCCTCGGTTAAGGTTAAGGTTAAGGCGCGTTTGGCTTGCTCGATACGCAGGCGGTTAACGTAATCTGTGAAGTTCTCGCCGTGTTTTTCTTTAAACAGATAGCTGAGATAACTTGGGTTCAGGTAAAAAAGGGAGGAGACCCATTCCAGCGTTAAATTTTTGGCATAATGAACATCGATATATTTCCTGACGTTGTCGATAACTTGATCGGATCGATAAGGATTATATTCTTGAAGCAGTAATGCTGTCCCTGTCAACACCTTGTCCATATACTGACGAATGGATTCCATATCGAATGAAATGTCAAGCACGGCTTCGAGACTGGAGGAAGCATTTCCGTTGCTACTGCTACTGCTTTGCAAATAATGTTGCAGCAAGCGTTTCGTTTCGGCCACAATGTCCCGGCACTGCTCTTTCAGGTGTGCTAGTAAAGCATCAGGTTGCTGGAGAAAGAAAGCAAAGAAATCAGCGATTAACTCTTGCACTTTGGATACGCTGCCGCTTTCGATGGAAAACAGTAATTCATGCGACCTGCTCCAGCGCAAGGAAGACAAGGTGTTGTTCTCCTCTGCATAGGTATAACATTTACCGAAATCGGTAATGGAGCGTTGGTCGAGAGCTAAAATAGTCTGATGATGAGCATCACGAATACGACTTACATCGGATAAGGGAAGACTGATTCCGATACAACATTCCGCTGTTGTTGTTTCTGCAAGGATACGCTCCGCGTATAGAACGGCACGTTTTTGCAGTTCGGCAACTGTGTCGCCTGGATCACACATCATGAGAAAAACAAGTTGTTCTGATTGAGGATGCGGGATATAGAGACTGTGCGGAAAAGATGGAAGATGGTCCACGATGAAGGGTTTAGGACTATAGATCATCATAAAAATCAGAAGTTTGGCTTCCAGAAGGACAGCGAATTCGCGGGAACGGAATATAGGGCGCTTCGCGGGCAGATGTGGACTCAGCACAACATGAAGAAAAGCCTGATGGTCAGCATCGATTTTCATTTGTTCTGTCTCCACAGTCAGCTGAACAACCTCTTGTTTCAGCGCGCGCTCCTGTTCAATCGTTCGTATGGCTTGTTGCAAGGCACGTTGAACTTCGTCCCGGCTAAACGGTTTAAGCAGGTAATTGACTACCTTGGCCGAGATGGCCTCCTGCATATAATCAAAATCAGTATGGCCACTGATCACGATGAGTTTGATATGAGGAAAACGCTGGCTCACCGTTCGAATTAACCATTGCCCGTCCATCTCGGGCATGCGCATATCTGTGAAGACAATATCGGGGCTCAAGGATTCAATCAATTCCAATGCTTCGGCTCCATTGTCTGCTTCACCAACCAGCGTCATCTTATGCTCCGATGCCTCCAGTTTTTTTAACAGACCTTTACGAATCAAATGTTCGTCATCCACAACGATAAACGTATACATAGCCGTCACCTCTACTCTCAAAGACTTGGAATCTTTACGGTAATTCGGGTTCCTCGATGAACCTCACTATGGAAGGTCAACCCGTATCCGTCACCATAATACAGAACAATTCGTGAATGTACGTTTTTAATGCCAATGCTCTGCTTGAGCCTTTGACCGACAGAAACGAATTCTGGCGGCTGTAATAGTAGTTGTCTCAGCTCATCTGCCTGTTCAGGCGCAATGCCTACGCCGTCATCGCATACTTCAAAGATGATCTGTTCATCTTGAACCTTGCCGGTAATCATAATCGTACCCTTGCCACGTTTGTTCTCCAGACCATGGTAAATTGCATTTTCCACGAGCGGTTGCAACAGAAGTTTTAGCATGTGACGATTCTGTATCTCAGGTTCCACTTGAAGCTCAAAGTTGATTTTATCTCCGTACCTGATCTGTTGAATGGCCATATAATTTTCAACATGCTGTAGCTCTTCGCTGACGGTCACGCGTTCGCTATCTGTTTTGATGCTGTAACGGAACATATCGCCGAGTGACTTGGTCATAACGACAATGCTTTCGACCTCTTCAATCTCTGCAATACTGTTGATTGACTCCAGTGTATTGTATAAGAAATGAGAATTGATCTGTGCTTCGAGTGCTTTCATCTGTGAATCGAGTGTCAGGATTTTATTTTGATAGCTCTCCCGAATATGGGTATCAATATCCTTCATCATTTTATCGAATTCATGATAGAGGATTCCGATTTCATCCACATGTTTGCTTTTTTGCGGTCTGATTTTCACGAACTGATGTGATTTGGTCTTACGCATCATTTTGGTTAATTCAATGATCGGTTTGGTAATCAGGTTGGACAAGAAAAAGGATAAGAGTAGAAAGATTACAGCACAGCTTACAGCAACATACAAAAATAGCTTTTGAGAGATGTTGTACTGCTCGTATAAGCGTTCCAGAGAGATGTTGGCAATCACATTCCAGTTATGTCCAGGCACCTTTTGCATAACGGTCATCATTTTATCCTGAATGGTTTTATACTGTGAACTACTGTTCACTTGCTCCATTGCCGGATTAAAGCTGGCAGGAAGAGGATGTCCGATCTGGTCGCTTTCCGTGGAGTATAGTATTTTCCCCTGATCGTCAGCCAAATACAGGTTGGAGAGACTCGGCGCAGGATTCCGTTTCAGTCCGTCAAAAATGTTCATCCCGCAATCCAGCATGAATACGCCGAGAAACTCATGATTGTTCGGATCGTAAAGGGCTCTGGAGAAACCGATCGACGGTTTGGCATTGATAATATAAGGTTTAACGCCCACCTCACCAACATATAAATCGCCTTTACGCTGAATGGTGTCGAGATACCATTGATCTTGAAGAGCAACGTAGTCTAAACGCAGATCCGTGCCACTGCTTCCATAACTGATCCATTTTCCGTCCGGTGTGAAGAGGTAGAGACCATTAATGTAATTGTATCCGAGCAAAATATTTTCAAAGATCAGCTTGAGCTTGCTACGTATCATAAAAATGTCGTACTGATCATTCGTATTGTTCAGCTTCGTTAGTTCATCACTAACTGTGCTGTAAGCGGTTGCATTGGAAGACTGCTGAAGAAGAGTGACCGAAATCCGGTCAATGTTCTGCAAAATCTCTTCCATACTTTTGACCGAATTGCCGATGGTTGTGGATGTTATCAGAGAAGTCTGCTCATTCACCAGCTTCGTATAACTTCGGTAGGAACTCAGGGATACAACGATAATGGGTATGATCGACACAAGAACGAGGATCAGAAACAGTTTGGTTTTGATATTGAACAGAATCATACGTGCTCCCCTGCGAATGTCAATTCTAAAAATAGTGCACCACACAAGCTAAAGTAAATGTACTAATGAACGCCGTATGATGAAAATGTGCACAAAGCAAGAATAAACATGAATCGGGGGAATGACAAGATGAAAAATAGAAAACAACTGTGGCCTTTGACTTTAGTGTTGCTAATGACGTTCCTTAGCGCATGTAGTTCTGCCAGTCAGGAACAGGGAAGTTCCGACAATAATGGGGGAGCCGGTGACTCTGCCAAACCGATCACGTTGACGATGATGCTCTCAGGAAACAAGGCGTCGGAAGGGGAGGACTTCGAACTCGAAACGTTGCCTCGTCTAGTCAAGGAAAAGTTTCCGAATATCACGCTGGAAGTGCAGAAGCTTCCTGATGATCAGTACAACACCTCGGTACGAACGAAACTGGCAGCTGGACAGGGGCCGGATATGTTCTGGATTTTCCCCAAAAATTCAGCAGGTGGAGTCGTTGATTTTGCCAAAGCCGGATTTGCCGCTGACCTGTCTGACCTGAAGTTCTGGAATAATATCAGTCAAGGTGCAAAGGATGATATGTCTGTGGACGGCAAGCCATACGGCGTATCGGGTGGTATTGCATTTCTGGGGGCTTATTACAATAAGGAACTGTTACAACAGGTCGGTTACTCCGATTTTCCGAAAGATTGGCCTTCGTTTCTGGAATTATGCCAAAAGTTGAAGGATGCGGGAATCACACCGATTGCTATGGGAGATAAAGATCCGTGGGTGATCCAATTTGGAATGTACCAGATTGCGGCCAACATGGTATACCCGGATGATAAGGATTTTGATGTAAAGCTGCAAAAAGGTGAGAAATCACTGACCGATCCAAAGTGGATTGAAACAATCTCAAGGTATAAAGATCTGTACGACAAAGGTTACGTGGTGAAGAACTCACTGGGTATCGGCAGTGCACAATCAGCACAGCTGTTCATTGATGGCAAAGCAGCGATGACATTGACCGGTACATGGGATTACGCTTCCATGACATCCAAAGGTGCAGCCGACTTCACTCGCGGATTCTCTTCTCTTCCAGGCAATGATTCTGGCAAACCGGTATATGTATCTGGTGCAACATCGGCCGGTTATGCACTCAATGCAAAATCAGCCAATCTGGATGCAGCGAAGCAAGTGCTGAATTATCTGTTTGACGGACATTCAGAGTTGTTCAAAGCTTTTGTGGCTTCCAACAGTTCAATCAGTGTGTACAAAGGCGTGACATTGGAGAAGGAATTGTTCAAGGAAGTGAATGACAACTATCAACAAACAGGCAACTCGGTATATTTTAGCAATCAGATGTGGCCTGCGGGAGTGTCGGATGTCATGCAAGCCAAATTCGCAGAGATTATCGCTGGACAAAAGACAACACCTGAAGATGTCGCAGCTGCGATGGAAAGCAAATTTAGAGAGCTGTGAAAAAACTAGAGTGTGACTAAAAATACTTGATCAAGGAATTAGATGATATTGTCTGTTGCCATGGGGAAGCGCATTTTAGCTACTTCCCTGGCAGCATTCTTCTTGGAGAGGATGGAGCAAGATGAACTCGACTGTCATGAAAAAGTCCATGTACTGGTTTGCTGTGCCCGCATTACTTTTTTACCTGACGTTCTGGATTTTCCCGATTCTGCGGTTATTCCAGTACAGTATAACGGACTATAACGGATATGCTCAGGCGTTTAGCTATATCGGATTGGACAATTACAAAGATTTGTTTCGCGGTGATGTGCTTGGTGTATCCTTGAAAAACACATTAATCTATACGTTTGTTACGGTTATTGTGGGTAATCTAATCGGTTTGGGGATGGCCTTGCTATTAAATATGAAAATAAGAGGAACCGGAATCTACCGTTCTTTGGCCTATATTCCTACGCTATTCAGCGCAATCGTTGTGGGATTTCTCTGGAGTTACGTATACATGCCGGATTACGGGCTGATTTCTTCCTTTCTGAATAAACTGGGTATTGCGAGTGAACTGAATTTCCTCGGTGATTATTCAACAGCCTTGTATTCCATCATTTTTGTGGAAATCTGGAAAACGATCGGGACTACGATGATTATTTTCCTGGCCGGTCTGCAAACAGTCCCGAATGATCTGTTAGAAGCGGGTCGGATCGACGGGTGCGGTCCTTGGCGGTTGTTGAGACATGTGAAGATACCTCTTCTGGCAACGGCTATCACCATTAATGCAACCCTTAGCTTGATCAACGGGCTCAAAGCGTTTGACTTTCCGTTTATTATGACCAATGGCGGCCCAGGTACAGCGACGAATACGTTAATCTTTTCAATCTATAAAATGGCATTTACCGAGCAGCTCTTTGGTAAGGCTTCAGCGCTTGGTGTCATATCTTTTGCTGTAATTATCGTTATTACGGCGGTATTTGTACTGAAAATGAACAAGCGGGAGGTGTCGGCATGACTTCTCGTAAATGGATGGGAAAAGGGTTTACCCAGCTCGCTGTCATTCTGATTATGGCGTTGAATCTGATTCCATTGATCATTGCTTTTTCGACTTCATTGCGTGATCCGAAAGATAACACCAATCCGCTCGTCCTGTTTCAAGGTATGTCTCTGGCAAGTTACAAAGCTGCCTTCGAGCGTATGCATTTTCTGGATGCTTTATGGAACAGCGTTGTGTTAACTGGGGTATCGGTCATCTTTGTGGTCCTGTTCGCAGCGATGGCCTCATATCCGATGGCCCGGCTGAAAACAAAGCTCAGCAAGTTTATGTATTTATTTTTTCTGTCCGGGCTCGTGGTGCCTGCTCAGATGGTGCTGATCCCTATCGTGCAGATGATTAATGCGCTGCATATTCCGACGAACCAGTATACTCCGATTTTTATGTTTATAACCTGCAGCTTGCCGTTTTCCACCTTCCTGTATACCGGATTTATTCGCAGTGGTGTACCTGAAGAGGTGGAGGAGGCTGCACATATTGATGGTGCCGGATTATTCCAGCGTTTCTGGACAGTTGTTTTTCCGCTGCTCCTTCCAGTGACGGTGTCCGTTATTATTACGCAGGGGGTATGGATCTGGAACGATTACTTTTTTAATATGATTTTTATTTCCGGAGCCGGAGAATCACCTTTACCTCTGGCGATGCTTGGATTTCTGGGGGATCAGCAAAATCCGACCCAATGGAATGTATTGTTCGCAGCTTGCTTTCTGTGTGCACTGCCGCTGTTGCTGGTCTTTTTATTTTTACAAAAATACTTTGTTGGTGGTATGACGGTTGGTGCAGTTAAAGGTTAAGGAGGGGAACCTGACATGAGTGAAAAGATTATAAGTGAAACCAAGATGGGTGAACATATCATAAACGAATCATGGATGGATCAGTCGCAGCAATGGATTCCAAAGCTCCACGAGCAAACGGTATATCCCGAGCAGATCGTTCGTTCCATGTCAGATTCACATGCATTTCAAGGATGGCGGATGGAGACGATAGGCCCGGCTTCTGTTTTGCCCAAGCAAACACTATGCAAGGGAGACGAGATAACACTGGATTTTGGCCAGCATCTCGTCGGTTATGTAACCCTGTCACTGCTGAATGTCCGAAGCAATGCAGATGCACCTTTGAGATTAAAATTGACATTTGGCGAGATGCCATGTGAGGTTGCTGAAGACTTTTCCACATATGAGGGGTGGCTTAGTCGTTCCTGGTTGCAGGATGAGGTGCTTAATGTGGATGTGCTACCTGGCACAGTTACGTTGAACCGTCGATATGCCTTTCGTTATCTGAAGATTGAAGTACTGGACACATCGATTCGGTATGATATCCAGATCAAGGATATTTATTGTAGGGCGGTGACTTCCGCATCGATGGATGCTATACCGCCATTGCCGGAAAACATCGATGAAGAGCTCGCACAGCTTGATCTGGTATCAATTCGTACTCTTCGGGATTGTATGCAAACGGTATTTGAGGATGGGCCGAAACGGGATCGTCGGTTGTGGATTGGTGATCTGCGTTTGCAAGCCTTGGTCAACTATGAGACATTTGGCTGTAATGATCTGGTGAAGCGCTGTTTATACCTGTTTGCCGGATCAAGGCTGGAAGGTGGGCAAGTAGGTGCGTGCCTGTACGAAAAACCGGAGCCTTATGTAGATGACATCTACTTGTATGACTATGCCCTATTTTTCATCACTACATTATGGGACTATTACGAGGCAACGAAGGATCGAGAGACACTGGAGGTGTTGTGGCCTGTTGCCAGAGAGCAGATCGACATTGCCTTGAAACGGCTGGATGCACGTGGTGTTGTGCAGGATGATGACACGTGGTATTGCTTCCTCGATTGGCATGAGCAGTTGAATAAACAGGCAGGTGCACAGGCGATATTGATCTATGGCATGAAAAGAGGGCAATGGATTGCCCGGGAACTGGGGCTGTCCGCGCAAGAGGAACAGATTCAGATGCAGGTTCAGCAGGCGGAACGGGCTACCCTTCATTATTTATGGGATGAGGAACAAGGTTTCTTCATTAGTGGTGAGGGACGTCAGGTATCGTGGGCATCGCAGGTCTGGATGATTCTGGCTGAAGTGGTGGATAAGGATGCGGCATGGTCATTGTTGCAACGGTTGATGAATCATAAGGAAGCAATTCCAATGAACACGCCTTACATGATGCATCATTACGTAGAGTCGCTGTTGCAATGTGGAAAAAAGGAAGAGGCCTTGGCGCAGATTCGAGCATACTGGGGCGGCATGGTAAAGGATGGAGCAGATACGTTCTGGGAGCTATATAATCCCGACGACAAGACATATTCTCCGTATGGCAGTAATCTGATCAATAGTTATTGCCATGCCTGGAGCTGTACACCAAGTTATTTTATTAGACGAATATTTGCTTCAACTGTTAGCTGATCCAAATGCAGTGGAACGAGGTCAACCGGATGTTCGGTTGGCCTTTTTACGATTTTCACAGGATATCCTTTGCTTTCCTCCAAAGGGGAGGGTAAACTGTTGCATACGAGTAGTGCGGATACAATATCGCAGTGTGGGATGCATGAGGGTGATCTGGCGTTGTTATTGTTATTTTTTTCAGATAGATGTGGAGGAAGATGGATTGGAAATGTTTACGATGCTGCTGGGGCTGTTTGAGCGGGCGGCGCTGCTGATTATATTTTTGTTTTTTCTGTCGCGGGTGCCGCGGTTCAGGCAGATTTTGCAAAAGGGCAAGTTAAGATGGCAGGAGTATGCTGCGGTAACTTTGTTATTTTGTGCGTTTGCCATCTTTGGTACATATACAGGCATCAACGTTGAAGGCTCTCTTGTTAATGTGCGGATCATTGCGATTTTATCAGGTGGAATTTTATTTGGGGCACCGGTGGGCATTATTACGGGACTCGTGTCCGGGGTGCATCGTTACCTCATCGATATGGATGGCATAACCGCGATTCCGTGCCTGATCACAAGTATACTTGCGGGGTTGGTGTCGGGTTACATTCACAAATACACCCCAAAATCCAAACGCTGGATGATCGGTATTGGGGCAGGCATGATCATTGAAGGGCTCACGATGCTGCTGATTCTCCTATACTCGTATCCTGACCCGCTTGGAGCAGATATCGTTTCGAAGATTGCACTGCCGATGATTTTGGGTGAGGTGAACATTGGGCTGATCGTACTTCTGGTGCAGAGTGTGGAGGGGGAAAAGGAGTTAATTGCAGGCCGTCAGGCCAAGCTGGCATTGGAGATTGCGAATAAAACACTGCCTTATTTCCGCTCCATTGATGAGGATTCCCTGCGCAAAATATGTAAAATCATTCAGGAAGATATCCAGGCCGACGCGGTAGCGATCACCGATACACGGAATGTTTTGGCTTATGTTGGTTTTGGCGAGGAACGGTATCATATTGGCAATGAGATTATTAGTGAAATGACCAAGAAGACGATCTCCAGCGGGGAAATTACGATCAGTAACGATGTAACAGATGAGAAAACCCCGGATATCCACTCGTTGCTGATCATTCCCCTGAAAGAACGGGGCGATGTGACGGGCGCGCTTAAAATCTATTATCGTAAAGCCTACAAAATTACGTATCCTTTGCAAACGATGGCTGTGGGACTTTCTCAGATTATCTCCACACAGATGGAGGTGTCTCGCGTAGAGGAGATTAAGGCTGCGGCGAACAAAGCGGAATTACGCGCATTACAGACAACGATTCATCCTCATTTTTTGTTCAATGCGCTGAACGCTATCGCTTCGTCCATACGCACCAAGCCGGATCGTGCGCGGGAACTTATTGTTAACCTCTCGGGTTACATGCGTTACAACTTGGAGCTGTCAGACGAGTTAATTGATATCCATAAAGAGCTGGAGCAGGTCCGTAATTATGTGGAGATTGAAAAAGCGCGCTTTGGCAGCAGACTCACGGTTATCTACGAGATTGATGAAGTGGCAGTGCATATTCCAAGCCTGGTCATTCAGCCTCTCGTAGAAAACGCGATTATACATGGGATTCTGAAGGTTAAAGGCCCTGGAACCGTGCGGATTCAGGTGCAGGATCACTCTGATTTTGTACGTATTAGCGTGAGTGATACGGGATCAGGTATCAGCGCAGATATTATTGAGAAGGTCTATCATGACCGTATGCCGGGCAATCAGATCGGGCTATATAATGTGCATCGGCGTGTGAAGTTGATTTATGGACAAGGCCTGATAATTAAAAGGTTAGAGCAAGGGACCGAGATTTTATTTGATGTACCCAAAGGAGATGTCATATCAAGGTGATGATGAAGCGATGAAAGCGTTAGATGAAGGCATGTTGAATGGGGTAGACAAAAGAAGGATGAGAGCCTTAGTTGTGGAGGATGAAATTCCGGCAAGCGAAGAATTGAGTTATCTCATTCACGAGCATAGCCAGATTGATGTTGTGGATTGTCTGGAAGATGGCCTGGATGTGCTTAAATTTTTGCAGGAGCAGGAAGTGGATGTACTATTTCTCGATATTAACATTCCTTCGCTGGACGGTATGATGCTGGCACATCATATTGGCAAGTTTGCACGTAAACCTTACATCGTATTTACGACAGCCTATAAGGAGCATGCGGCTGAGGCTTTTGAACTGGAAGCCTTTGATTATATTTTGAAGCCTTATGACGAGAAGCGGATCGCAGCCATGTTGCACAAGCTGGAGCTGACCTTCAAACGCGATCAGGAGCAAACGGAGAACTTGGATAGCCTAATGCAGGGGGAGAACCGGGCATATCGGCGTGCAGAGGAACATTCGTCAACAAATGATCATGGGGCTCAGCGAGGACATGACACAAGAGAAGGTCAGGTTCGCTCTGGCGTACGGCAGGCACATCAAGGACTGGAGCAGCGACCGATATCTTCTAATTCTCCATCACAGGCGGCGGATCATTTGACAGGAACACGGGTCAATTTGCTGCGCAATGACAATATCATTGTCACTGATTCGGCAGATATCTATTATGCAGAGGCTCAGGAGAAGGTCACTAAGGTGTATACCAAAAACGGAGAGTTCACGATGCCGGTCAGCATTTCCGATTTTCACAGTCGCTTGCCGCAGGATGCCTTCTTCCGTTGCCATCGTTCCTACCTCGTGAATCTTGTCCAAATTCGTGAGATCGTGCCTTGGTTTAACAATACGTATCTGCTTCGTTTGCGCGATCTGGAAGCCGAAGTGCCCGTCAGTCGTGGCAAAGTCAAAGAATTCAGGCAACTCATGCGCATATAACGGCATTTCATTCCGTATTTGATGCAACTCATGCTGCAAACGGCTCTATGAATCCCCTTTCATGTATGATGGTCTTGTGAACGCATTCAAGTATGTTTGAATGGTACAAAGAATGTTCAACATGTCACAGACATCGGCAAAGGGGAGATTACGATGAAAGCAGCTATTTCATCCGCTTCATCAGCATTGAATTCAACCACGACATCATCTTTATCCATGAACCGCTGGCTTATTGTACTGGGTACAATTATTGTACAAATGGGACTCGGCACCATTTACACTTGGAGTTTATTTAATCAACCGCTGTCTGATCGTTTCGGATGGGACGTCAGCTCGGTCGCGATAACTTTTTCGATTACGAGTTTTGCTTTGGCATTTGCTACCTTGTTTGCGGGCCGATTGCAAGAGCGCTGGGGGCTTCGGCGTTTGATCCGTGTAGCCGGGGTGGTACTCGGGCTTGGACTTATTCTAAGTTCTCAGGTGAGCTCGTTAACGTTGCTGTATCTGCTGGCTGGGTTTGTGGTTGGTTTTGCGGACGGCACAGCATATATCACTTCTCTATCCAATCTGATCAAGTGGTTCCCTGAACGTAAAGGTCTGATCTCGGGTATTTCGGTAGGTGCTTTTGGTACCGGTAGTCTATTGTTCAAATATGTGAATTCTGCCCTGATTAGTGCGGTTGGCCCAGCGCAAGCCTTTATGTACTGGGGGATAATCGTTCTTGTACTGGTTGTTGCCGGATCATTCCTGATCCGTGAAGCGGTGGTTCGTGAACAGTCTCCGGTGAATGCCAAAGAGGGCGCGGTCAGTGAACCTGCAGAAGTCCATCATGAATATACAGTTAAAGAAATGCTTCGTACAAAAGAGGCGTATATGCTTTTCGGTATTTTCTTCACAGCATGTATGAGCGGTCTGTATCTGATCGGCATTGTCAAAGA
Organism: Paenibacillus polysaccharolyticus; assembly: GCF_023714295.1. Classification (GTDB taxonomy): domain Bacteria; phylum Bacillota; class Bacilli; order Paenibacillales; family Paenibacillaceae; genus Paenibacillus; species Paenibacillus polysaccharolyticus_A. The sequence continues at coordinate 11,447 of NZ_JAMAUN010000004.1, read as the reverse complement.
TATTGGCGTACAGCTCGCAGGTCTTAACGTGGCAACGGCAGCAAATGCGGTGGCCATGGTCGCTATTTTTAACACAGCGGGTCGTATAATTCTGGGAGCCTTGTCGGATAAAGTAGGACGGATGAAAGTCATCGCCGGAGCGTTGCTCGTTACAGCCGTGGCTGTCATGACGCTGAGTCTGGTGCCGCTGAACTTTGGAATCTTCTTCGCTTGCGTGGCAGCGATTGCCTTCTGCTTTGGTGGTAACATTACCGTGTTCCCAGCCATTGTGGCCGATTACTTCGGGTTGAAAAATCAAAGCAAAAACTATGGCGTGATCTACCAAGGGTTCGGATTTGGTGCTTTGGCCGGATCATTTATCAGTGCGCTACTGGGTGGTTTCCATCTTACCTTTATCGTCATTGCGGTACTCTGTGCGGGTTCACTGCTGATGGCACTGATCATCACACCTCCAGGTACAAGCCTGCGGGCACGTGATTCCCATAATAAACAGATGCAGTTCAATCCGTCATCGCGGGCAAGCTAAAATAAAATTAAGTATATTAAACGGTCCCGTTTTTTATTTCGTGGGATCGTTTTTATATTGGATTGTAATATAAGATTAATTTTCTAAGAATTTTTTATAGGGGTATAAATTATTATTCTCTCATAGCCGATAAAGTGTAAGTTAGAGAACAATGTTTATAATAATCAAGGAGGAAAGATATGAAGAAAGTTTTAATAGTTTTATTAATTATGGTAGTACTCGTTTCGAATCTAAGTTTGATCTCGGTGCAGGCTCAAACTGATGATTTAAAAAGTCAAGAAGTAGAAAAAGAGACAATGATTGAAGGGAGCGGTGATAAGCAGCAAGGTTTAAACGGGATTGAAGATCAAATTGAAGAATCGAGATTAAATTCAAATGTAACCAATGAGGAACCAAGTGAAAAATTAGAGGATGTACGTAGTTATGAAAGTTCAATGATGCCAAAAAAGAGATACATAGTTAAGTTAAAGAAGCCTAGTGAAAAAAAGAGTTTTGTGTTCAGTGACACGCTGAGAAACTACGAAATTGAAAGACAAATGAACGCACTAGAGACAAGTGTAATGGAACTTTCAGATTTGGAAGTGAATCAGCTACTTAACACAGATAATGTTCAATCTATTGAATACGACAAGGAGATTGAAACGGCTGGTAATTACTCTATAAGAAATTTTTCAGTATCAAGTGATAGACAATCAATACCTTGGGGGAACTATTCTATAGGCTCACATTTGGTTGACATACAGTCAAACCAAATTAGAAAGAAGATTAAGGTAGCTATATTTGATACAGGAATAGCAAATCATCCTGATTTGAGCGTAACTGGTGGAGTTTCCTTCCTAGATAATAAAGATAGTTACATAGATGACGATGGCCATGGAACACATATGGCAGGAACTATAGCTGCGTTGGATAATACGTTCGGAGTACAAGGCGTTAATCCAAATTCTGAAATATACTCTGTGAGGGTACTAGATCAGGAGGGGAAAGGTTTTACAAGTTATGTGATCAAGGGTATTGAATGGGCGATTGAGAATGATATTAATGTAATTAATATGAGTTTCGTAAGTGAAGAATATAGTGAAATGTTGCATGATGCAATCAAAACTGCGAGCAAAAAAAACATACTAATTATTGGTTCAGCCGGAAATGCAGGCTATGGTGAAGATACAATTATGTATCCTGCTAAATACCCTGAAGTAATTGCTGTAGGTGCTGTGAATTCTGCACATTCAAAAACTTCATTTTCTAGCACTGGTCTTGAACTGGATATAGTTGCACCAGGTGAAGATGTTCTAAGTACTGGAAAAAATGGGGGGTATGGCGTTCTTTCTGGCACTTCTTCTTCGGCCGCTTATGTAACAGGAGCAGCATCCTTAATATGGTCTATGAATCCTACATGGGATGCCAGCCAAGTCAAAAATCACTTGTTAGATACGGCTACTCCATTAGGAAAATCAAATGAATATGGAAGCGGGCTTGTTAATGTTGCTAAGGCTTTGGGAATAGTTTCAGGTAGCATTTCTCCATTAACTGAAAAAACAGACTATGATAATCATATTATATATGACCCTGTTACAGAAGGGGGAACATCTAAGGCATCTTATGATTACGTTGGGAAGATTCAGAGTATTGTTGCAGGGGAGAGTGCGACGGTATCTTTAAAGTTGGAAGGCGATCAGAATGGAAATAACAATCACAGTAAAATTAACATTATTGTGTATCGAAAGTCAAACCCTTCCGATATTTTAGCGACACATACGGTAAATAATCCAGTGCTGCATCAAAAAATAGCATTTACATGGCAAACATCCAGTGCAACTTTACCTGGAGATTATGTTATTCATTATCAATATCCAGCACGTCCATCGGGTATTTATGACGATAAATTTACCATAACTGTTACAGCAGAACCTGATCTTTTGGATACTTATGAAATTAATGATTCCAAAGAAATGTCAAAAAATATTAATTTGGGCAATAGCTACGTTTCTTATATTTCATCAACTTCTGATGTTGATTTCTACAGACTTGACTCTGATATTACGGGAAATGTTGATATCAGCTTCATAGTACCTAATGGTAAAAACTACAACGTCACTGTATATAATGAAATGGATGATATAATTTATAATTCTAATAGAGTTACAACCCAATTTAAATTAAACATCGTAGAAGGACAGAGATATTACTTCAAAATTTCCGGTCAGAATAACGACTACGGCAGAGAGCCTTACACACTTATTTTAGGTGGTATTGACTACCCAGTTAATCTAAATCCCACTGGAGTAGTAGCTACCCCGTCTTCAAACAGTATAAAACTATCCTGGGACGAGATGGAGCAGGCTCAAAGCTATAAGGTTCAAATTAATGGACAAAATACCAAAATTGTTAATGATACTACTTACATTTTCGAAGATTTAGAACCACTGACTACTTACTCTGTAGGAGTCTCTGCTGTATACGATTCATCTGAAAGTGATTTTTCAACGGTTACTTCTACTACTAAAATTATTGAATTAATTTTATTCAGTCCCACAGAGCTCAAATCAAAACAAGGGTTATTTTTATTTAAACCTGCAACTACTGGTGTATATAAAATATTTACTAGTATTTTGGAAAAAGATGAAGACACCATTCTTGAAATTTATTCTGATAAGGAATTAAAGAATCTGCTAGCAGAAAATGATGATTATCAGGATACTACTTTTTCAGAAATTAGCCGCAGTTTTACAGGAGGAAGTAGTTACTATGTTAAGGTTAAAGGTTATGGGGATTATAATATAAATACAAGATTGACAGCAGAAGTGGTTAAATCTAATATTCCTTACCTGCAAGAAGATATTCCTGTAGATATAAATGAGAAAGTACAAGATAGTAATATTTATTTGTTTATTCCTAAAGAGACCGGCATATATAATATTTCTACAAATTACTATGGCGGGAATTACAAAGCTAACAAAAACGATACAGAGATAGAGATATTTGCTGACACAGAACTTTCTGAAAGAATAGGTTATAACGATGATAAAAGTGATTCAGAGTTTTCACTTGTATCAATGGAACTTAACAAAGGAAAACCTTATTACATTCGTGTCAACGGAGTAGGCGAAGCAGATATATATGCTCGTTTGCTGGTGAGTAGAACTCCGATTATCTATAAGACTCTTGAACTTCGTAAAGCATTGGATTCTTCTTTAAATGTGGATCAATCAGATTATTTCCAATTCAAGCCTAGTCAAACTGGGAGGTATCGTTTTTTTACTTATGGACATCTTGGTAAAAGAGAGAATCAAGATACGGTACTACAAATATACAGTGACGAATCTCGAAGAAATTTAGTTGCATCTAACGATGATGTAAAGGGTCCCAAACCGTATGGTGGTTCTTTTTCGAAGATTGAAATAAATCTTCAGGCTGGAGTCAACTATTATATTGTCCTCAGTGGCTATGATTCATTAGCAGTACGTTCAAGAATAGTGGTAGAAGATGCTTTCCACAGTACGAAGGAGACTGCTATTCCACTAGAGTGGGGAGAAATAAAGGAGTTTGAACCTAGCGGCACAGTACTTAGAACGAATTCTCTCTATGATGTTGACTATTTTAGAATAAAGCTGGAGAAGTCTGAACAGATTTTCATAAACTTACTCAAGGGCTCAGGTTCTATTGAAGATTCAAAATCGAATCTTTACGGATTATTTAGTGCAAATGGTGACAAAGTTCGTTTTTTGGAACAGGGTGAGTATTATTTAAAAGTAGGTAGAAATTTAGTTGATGCATCAGCTGATGTAGGAGATTATCAAATCTCTCTATGGATAAACGAAATAAAATACGGTAAAGAATCTGAGAATTTCGGACGTATTGCTGCTTCAGCTAGTATGGGTTCTACTAGCTTTTCATTTGATCCTACACCCTTTGATTACGAGACAGAATATGTCGAAATGAAATACAAAAATAGAATAAATACTTCTGATTTGCAATTGGAGATATTTCCTACTGTAAATAATTACGCAACAATATACAAAAAAAGCTTAGGGAGTAGAACTAAAGGCAGCACTACAACTTTTAGATGGGAAGGCGATGTAACAGAAAATCGTCAACTGTATGCTAATAGTCACTCAACGGGCTACTCAGTAAGTTATTGGGCCAAAAATGGATTTTATCAGGCAATGATTTATCCTAAGGGCAGGAGAGACTTGGCACAGATTTTCTTGATTGTAGTTGCTAATAATCCATTAAATCAAGTTAACTGGTTACCTGCCCCTCCTGAAGATTTTTACGATGGAAAATCGGGGCAGAGAGTGGAAGTCACAAGTAAAAACAAGGATAAGTGTGAGGCCTGCTATAGCTACTATGTTAGATATATATTTACTGGTGATGATGTAAATCCATTAACTGGCTATGATAGCTGGTCTAAGGCTATGTACGGTCTTAATGGTTTAGAAAGATTTTGGGAATTTGCTGAGAGTAGTTTGTTGTTGCAACCCAATGAAGATCCTCTTGATTATATTCATCGTTCTTTAGATAAAACATCAATGATTCCGATTCTAAGTTCTGTATCTGAATTTGGTAATGGTTTAATATATTTGGTGCAAGGTAATTATCTAGAGGCTCTAACAGCTGGAGCCAATATGATTCCAGTAGTGGGAACCTTCAATAAAGGAAAGAAACAAATAGCAGGACTAGCTAAATTTAAAAGAACTGTAGGCGGATGTTTTTGTTTTGCATCTGGTACGCCTATTAAGACTAAAGAAGGCTTTAAGTCTATAGAGGATATTAAAGTTGGAGATTTAGTATTATCAAAAAATGAAGAAACAGGAAGTATCGACTACAAGCCTGTAACTCAATTGTTTCAAAAAGAAATTGAAGAAATATATACCTTGTACGTTGAAGATCAGCAAATTAAAGTCACGGGGAATCATCCGTTCTATGTTAAAGATCAGGGATGGAAATTTACCAATGAACTGATTATTGGTGACTTACTTGAAACTAGTGATAATAATTATCTACCTATAAAAACAATTGAAGTCTCTAATAATAGGGAAAAGGTATATAATTTTACGGTTGATGAGTATCATACATTTTATGTCACAGAGCTTGGTATATGGACGCACAATCATACTTGTTCTTTGACAATTGACGATTATAAAAATTTGCCTTCTAAAGTAAAAAATATAAAAACTAAGAGCAAGCAAGATAGTGTAATTTTAGGAGAGCAGTTGGAACTTGCTGGAGTCGCTAAGCCAGAGGCGAAAGGATGGGCAGCACATCACTTAGTTCCTGTTACAGAAACTTATCAATCCGCAAAGAATTTACGAGAGAAAATGGAAAAGTATAAAATAGACTTAAATTCTGCTGCTAATGGAGTTTGGTTACCTACGGGAAGTCAAATTCCTAATGGAAGTAAAACAGCTCAGATACTGGTAGATAAGGATACTTATGTTACTTGGGCGTCACATAAAGGAAGGCATGGTGCACAGTATTTTGATTATGTATGGGCAAGAATACAAAATTTAAATTCTGAAAGTGAAATATTACATGCATTAAACGAAGTGCGTAAAGACCTAATGTCTGAGAAACTTGTTCTGGGGAAAATAAATTAGGTGAGGTGTATTCGCTGTGAAAATTTGGAGACTTTCAACTGATAGAAGCGTGATGAGTATTACTACTTGTTCTAAAAATCCGGAATTAGAAAAAACTACTCTTAAGACTTCAGATTCTGATTTTAAAGGTATGCCTATGTTGCATCGGTGGGAATCTGGACTAGTATTAACAAGAAAAAAAGGAAGAACAAAAGATATAGCACATTTTGATGGTTTGACTGTTGGTTTTGGATCAAAAACTGTACAAATTGTTGAGCCCTTATTGAGGGGGCTTGTAGAATTTTTGCCTGTTCAAAACAATGATGCTGAGCTATGCCTTGTCAACACGATTAATGTAATTAATGCTCTTGATCTTGAAAAATCTGACTATTCAACGTTTGAAGGTAGACTTACTTATATTAATGAATATGCATTTAAAACAGACATTAATTACAGTAATCATCCTATATTTAAAATATCTCAAGACCCTGGCTCTTTTTCATTAGTTACCGATGAGTTCCGTAATTTAATTCTGTCTTCGAAACTGAAGGGTTTCGAGTTTGTTGAACTTTGGGACTCTGAGTCTAGCGAGCAAATGCAGAATGAATTGGAACAAAAGCATAGAGCATTAATTGATTTTGTCGATTCTTTGCCTGGAAAAAGGTTCAACTGGGATGAAGCAGTGAAGTTAATTGATTCGGGTGAAGCTGTGGCGAACGGTAAATGGAAACTTCAAATTAATGATAAAGGCAACTTCATCTTGGGGCAGTTGGAGCCAAATGGTGAATATTTCTGGATCCAGCCAACCTATATTCCGCCAACATTATTAGAAAAAAAATGGCACATAGTGGAAAAGTCAAATGAATAAATATTATTTTGGAGGAGAATGAAGTTGAGAAGAAAAATTATAAATATTTTAGTTTTGTTTAGTCTTATATTTAATTTGTTTCCATATAATCTACAAAAGGTATCGGCGGGCTTCGGCCCCCCGACTACTCGAATTGAAACTGCAGGTAACCAGGGATTGAATGGAGTATACTATGGTCCGGTAAAGGTTATGTTAACGGCGGGAAGTGGAACACAGACAACAGAATATACCATAGATGAGGATAGAGGTTGGGTAACCTATAATGGTCCCTTTGTTTTATCAGAGAATAGAGTTTACGTTATAAAATATAGATCTGTTGATGTTAATGGGAACAAGGAACCATTGCTCGAAGAAAAAATCAGTGTAAAGAAAGATACATATTCCCCTGTTACCACTCCTATAATTCGAGGTACAAAAGGAGAACAAGAATATTATACAACAGCTGTTAGATTTGAATTAAGCTCCAAAGATACCCAATCAGGTGTAGACTACAGTGAGTACAGTTTTGATCAAGTAAATTGGATTAAATATAGTGTTCCAGTGGAAGTGGATGAATCTCAACCTCTTATCTATTATCGCTCTATTGACAGAGCCGGTAATTTCGAAAAAATTAAAAAACTAAAATTGAATATTGATACTACAAGTCCGCACAGCCCAAGTATAAATATGAATCCATCAGGATGGACAAATGGAGATGTTACGGTAACGATTGTTGATGGAGAAGATGTGGGAAGTGGGACGAGTAAGTCTCAGTACCGTACTGAAATAACAGAGAATTGGATTGATTATACCGTTCCTTTTAAGGTTTCATCTGAAAATAGAACAGTGTATGCTCGGTCAATTGATTTTGCAGGGAATATAAGTGATACAAATAACGATATTGTTCGAATCAATAGAACCTCTCCTCCAACTCCCCTGCTTAATGCATTTGAAGAATGGACTAATGAGGAGGTTCTTGTCTCTATTGATAAAGGTAACTATGGTTTACAGAGCCCACGGTTAGAAGTTAAGGTGGGAGAAGGTGGTAAATGGGAAGAGTACATTGATCCTTTTGTAGTACCTGATGAAGGAATAACCACGGTATATGCTCGTGCAATTGATTCAGCTGGAAATTTGAGTACGGTGTCTAAACGTACTATACGTTATGATATGACCCCCCCGTCTCCACCAGATAAAATTGAGATATCTAATCTAAAGCATGATGAATTACAATTAAATTGGTCGGGGGCAAAAGATAATATAGAAATAGCAAATTACGATATCTATAATGATCAAGGTGAATTACTATTTACAACCAAAGAGACAACATGGATTTATAGGGACTTAGATCCATATGTTATGTACAACTTTAAAATTATTGCTCGGGATCACGCTGATAACACATCAAATTTTAGTGAATTGATTAAAGTTACAACGCCTATTCGACCTTCCTTTTCCAGTAATGCATCCTTTCATGTCAATTTAAAAAGTGACAGTTCTGTATGGACATGGGGAGAAAACTCTAAAGGTCAGCTGGGAGATGGTACTAACACAAGTAAATCTAAAGCAATACAGATAAGCAATTTGAAAAATATAAAATCTGTTTATCAGGGAATGGATTTTGTAATTGCTATTGAAAAAAACGGAACTGTGTGGGGTTGGGGAGGAGAACCCATAAACAGTAGAAAGCCAATAAAGATAACTGGGTTTGCTAATTCAAAGGATATCAAAATTCACAACAGAATGATTTATGCATTCAAACAGGATGATACTGTTTGGGGATGGGGGGATATAGAAAAGGATTCGAGAAATAGCAAAATTCCTTTTGGTAATGGTACAAATTCGTCTATTTTTCAACCTGAGGCTATCAAGGAATTGTCAAATGTTATTTCTATTGAGTTTGGTTCAACGCATGCTCTTGCTTTGACAAAAGAAGGGAGTGTGTTGACTTGGGGGTATGGTGGAGAAGAACTTTTCGGAATCCCTTATACTGGGAAAATACAAAAAATAGATACTCCTCAAGTTGTTTCTTCTGCTGGTAAAGTTAAAAAGATAGCCATAGCATCAAATTCAAATTTTGTTCTTAAAGACAATGGACTTATATATGGTTGGGGAAACAATATGTTAGCTCAGTTAGGGTTAGGTAAAGAAAATAGAACAAAGAAACAATTAGTATATGCTCCAGAACTTATACCTATCGGCTCCCCTGTGAAACAAATTGAAACAGCTGGATTTGCAGCGTTTGTTCTTACTGAGGATGGATCACTATACTCGTGGGGAAGCAACGGGAGTGGTGAAGCTGGAGTTGGATCAACGGAAGACTATGTCTATGTTCCCACAAGGATAAACATTCAAAATATTAAAAGATTAGTATTGAATGAAGATAAAACAGTAGGAACAAATACTCCACTCATGGCACTAACCAGAGATAGAGAGTTATGGGCGTGGGGGTATAATGATCCAGAAGGAGATGGTGGATTAGGGGTTGGATTACCTGATAAGGTAATTAATGCTCCGCTTAAAGTATTAAATATGAATGATACTGATGTGGTGCAGGTTACGCCAACATTCATGTCAGCTATAAAGCAAGACGGTTCTTTATGGATGTGGGGAAGAAAGAATAGATATGTCCCTAAAGTATTAATTCCAAAAGAGGTGAAGTTTGGTGATGAGTCAGACACCACACCTCCAACTACGCCTCAAAATCTAAAGGGCTTTCCTAATAACACAGATGTAGAGTTAAGTTGGTCGGAGTCAACTGATGATAAGGAACTCTATCACTATGAAATATATCAAGATGGGATTTTTGTCAAGAGTACATCAGATACGTTTATTACTATAGATAGTCTCGAACCAGATGTAGAATATTCTTTCACTGTTCGCGCAGTTGATGTAAGTGGAAACGTATCTGCTATGAGCAGCGTAGTTGTAGTGAAAACAAATAATGAAGTAATCAAACATAATGTTCATCGTTTAGTAGCTTCAGAAGATCAAAGTTTTAGTATTAGTGAAGATGGAATTATGTCTGGGTGGGGCGAGAATACGCTTCATGGTAAAAGAGGTTATGTTTCTTCGCTATTAGATAAGCTTCCTTCGATTACTAAATTAGCAAGAAACCGTTATACACTATTAGCTCTTAGAGGTGATAAAACGGTAGTCGAGTTAAACCCGACTAATCTGGAGAAGGTTGTACGTGAAATAAAACTAGCTAATGTAATCGACATAAGTATTTATTCGGATAAATATGCTTTAAAGGAAGATGGAACGGTATGGAGATGGGGAATTGAATCTTATAGTACTCCCCAAGAAATAAAAGGATTTTATGGGACTAAGCTAATTGAAGGTTCATTAGCACTTAAGTCTAACGGAGAAGTATGGCAGTTGCACGGAGATAAACCAACTAAATTATATAACTTGGAAAATATAATAGACATTTCTACTTATGGGCAAAAATTTATTGCACTTGATAAGAACGGTACTGTATGGGCTGGAAACGCACAAGGAAACTTTTATAGAGTTCCAAATGCAAATAACATAAAAAAAGTGGGAAGTGGGGCTAATCACTTTCTAGCTATTGATTATTCGGGGAATGTCTGGACCTGGGGACTCAATATGAATGGTCAACTTGGGAATGGGAAATTTGGGGCAGAAACCAGCACGCCACAAATGATTAAACAACTATCCAACATTATTGATATTAGTGGAGGAGACAAACATTCTCTTGCTCTTTCAGAGGATGGTAGTATTTGGTCTTGGGGTGATAATTCTAAAGGCCAACTTGGTATTGGTACTCTCGAAATGAGTAATGTTCCAGTAAAAGTTAAAATGGTAGAGAAACCCAATATTAAGATTCTCAAACCTACTGGAGATGAGTATCAGCCTACTAAATTGTCGACTTATAATTGGCTTATACAGTGGATTGATGAAAGTTGGATTTATAGTGAGGATTCAAAACAGCAACTCCAAATTCTTAATCAAAATGGAGAAATATACTATGATTCTGGAGAGATTAAAAAGTTCCAAAATCTCCAAAAGAGTGAGCTTGTTTTTAGTGAGTTTCTGCCGAATGGTCGTTGGAAGATACAAGTTAGAGAACATAATGGATACATGTGGAGTGAATGGTCAGAGGGTAATTGGATAGAAATAGAAGATATGAAGCCTACCGTAAAACTTGTTTTTCCTGCAGAATCAAATAATGAAATAGAGCTTATTCAAGCTCGAAAGCCTTTAATTAAGTGGGAACAAAAGGGAGGTAGTAATACTAGATTTGTTTCCTCCCACATTCAAGTTTTGGATGAGAAAGGAACGGTACTCCTAGACTCTGGAGAAATAGAGCAGAATACCACGTTATCTAGCGGAAGCTGGACCACTAGCGAAGCGTTACCAGTGAATCAAAAAGTACAAGTTCGCGTACGTGTAAAGGATCAGCAGCTGTGGTCGGACTGGTCCAAAGCAGGCTGGCTAAAGGTAGACCCGAATGGCCAACCTGAAACAC
>NZ_JAMAUN010000049.1:0-413 GCF_023714295.1 Paenibacillus polysaccharolyticus | reverse complement strand
CTCCGGTTGCGCCCGTAATGCTTGCACCGGTGTCTCCAGTGACCCCGGCTGTGCCCGTTGCACCAGTCTCCCCGGTTTCACCCGTCGATCCCGTGACTCCCGTTGCTCCGGTTGCGCCCGTAATGCTTGCACCGGTGACTCCAGTGACCCCGGCTGTGCCCGTTGCACCAGTCACCCCGGTTTCACCCGTCGATCCCGTGACTCCTGTCGCTCCGGTTGCGCCCGTAATGCTTGCACCAGTGACTCCAGTGACTCCGGCTGTGCCCGTTGCACCAGTCACCCCGGTTTCACCCGTCAATCCTGTTACTCCTGTGGCTCCGGTTACTCCAGCAATACCGGTTGCACCCGTTACTCCTGTTTCCCCAGTGACACCAGTTATACCTGTCGCCCCTGCACTTGCTAATAACGTATAG
>NZ_JAMAUN010000048.1:0-413 GCF_023714295.1 Paenibacillus polysaccharolyticus | reverse complement strand
GCTGGTACTTCACCAGCCGGGTGGTATAGCTGTTCAGCTTATTAAACACTTCATGCAGCGAATAAAAGGTATCGTGGCGAACGAAGCCCGGCAGCCTGACGGAGCTCGCGTGTCCGACCACCTGGTCATCCACCGGCCGATCGTTAAACCGCGCCTGCTGGCGGTTAAAGAGACGCACCGGGTAATCCGGCGAAGAAATAGGGTAGATCGTCCGCACCTGCGTGCCGAGCACAAACCAGTAGCGCGGCAAACGCCAGGCGCAGGTTGGGTCCGGCTCCTCGCCCGCTTTTAGCGCCTGAATGGCCGTCACCACGTCATTATCAAGAATTTCGTCGCTGTCCATGCACAGCACCCAGTCATGGCTGGCCAGCCCGATGGCATAGTTCATCTGTGCGCCGTGGGCTTTATAGGCA
>NZ_JAMAUN010000047.1:0-420 GCF_023714295.1 Paenibacillus polysaccharolyticus | reverse complement strand
CCCACCCGATACCATCGCAATTGCATTATCTACCGTTTTTATTGAAACTTGTTATACACAAGTTCAGCTAAAAAGGAATGTTCTAATTCGCGTTTGTTTCGTTTCGATATCTAGTTTTCAAAGAACACAACAAATAGATGAAATTATTGGTGGAGCCAAGCGGGATCGAACCGCTGACCTCCTGCTTGCAAGGCAGGCGCTCTCCCAGCTGAGCTATGGCCCCTCAAATTCCATCAAAACTGAACAAATGGAGTAGTAACTTAGCATTGCTTGCAAGTTCACTAAACTTGCTTATTTGAATGTCTTCGTTGCAGAAGACGATTCTCCATAGAAAGGAGGTGATCCAGCCGCACCTTCCGATACGGCTACCTTGTTACGACTTCACCCCAATCATCTATCCCACCTTCGGCGGCTGGCTCC
>NZ_JAMAUN010000046.1:0-421 GCF_023714295.1 Paenibacillus polysaccharolyticus | reverse complement strand
GCTCCGGCGCCTCGCCGCCCCGCTATCGATGCTCGCGCTGATGAGCGGCCTGATCGCCTACTGGCTCGCGTGGCAGTACACGCAGCACGTGATCGACCGCTCGCTCGCCGATCTCGCGACCGCCATCTCCAAACAGATCCAGATCGCCGGCCCCGACGCGCCGTTCACGGTGCCGCCGCTCGCGCAGGCGATGTTCTCCGATCCGGCCGAAGCGCTGATCTACCGGATCAGCGACGGCGAACAGGAACTCGCCGGCGATCCGAAACTGCCGCTGCAGGGCATCAACGTGCGCCGCATGCACCATGCGTACGTGTTCGAGGCCGAGTACGACAATCGCGCGGTGCGGGTCGCGCAGGTGCGCGTCGACGACGTCGAGGGCGGCAAGCCGATGGTCGTCGAAGTCGCGCAGCCGGTGCGGCAC
>NZ_JAMAUN010000045.1:0-423 GCF_023714295.1 Paenibacillus polysaccharolyticus | reverse complement strand
ATGCGTGATCTGATCCTTCAACTCAGCAAAAGTTCGATTTATTCAACAAAGCCGTGACACCGGACAGGAGCGCCAGGCATCATGACAACGCCCTCTCCTCCTTTGCTTCACTTCCTGTCAGGTTTAAGACGACTATCAAACCGGAACGGTATCTGTTGAGCCTTCTGCACGATCCCGTAAAACTCAGGGTGCTCAGGATTTAACAGATAATTGAACTCTACCGGCGATAAGGCTGAGGGAACACGCAGTGCAACCGAGCTCCTGGTAAATGACCAGGCATCTCCGTAATCAGCCAGTTCCTGAGGCGCATCCTCATCAGCCCAGTTGTCCGGTAATTCATCCATGTTTGCGCTTTGGATCAGTTCATCAGGCACATCGATACTCAGTAGCGTGAAAGAGTCCATTATCTGTGCCGCATGCAGG
>NZ_JAMAUN010000044.1:0-426 GCF_023714295.1 Paenibacillus polysaccharolyticus | reverse complement strand
GGTTACGGAAACGCCCGGTGACTGCACTGGCGAAAGATTCCAGTTCATCACGAGGCAAATCCAGTACCGGAATAATTTCTTCGTAGAAAGCTTTTTCAACGAATGCGCAAATTTCAGCATCGTTCATCGCTTCACCTACGGTATCCAGCCCTGCCTGGAACGCCACCGGCACCAGCGCGGTGTGCGCACCGTTGAGGATTGCCACTTTCCGTTCTTTGTACGGTTTAATATCGTCAACAATCAGCACGTTGAGCGGATATTTGTCCAGACGCAGTTCAGTCGCTAAGGATTTCGGTCCCTGAATCACAAACAGGTAAAAGTGTTCAGCGGTGTCGAGAAAACCATCGTGATAACCCAGTTCTTCTTCCAGTTTAGCCACTTCATCGCGCGGATAACCGGTAACGATACGGTCCACCAGCGTAGAAC
>NZ_JAMAUN010000043.1:0-448 GCF_023714295.1 Paenibacillus polysaccharolyticus | reverse complement strand
CCCTGCCGGTGTATGCCATCGATATCAACGATCCCTTTCTCAGCAGTCGGCTGTTCGGCACCGGCTGGGACGATCCGCAGATGGCCGGCTACGCCTGCTGGTACAACCTGCAGCAGATTTTTAGCTGGCTGGCGGCGATGGGCTGGCAGGTGATCCTGCACACCGGCGTCACCACCCGCAGTGACCTGCTGCAGCGCTTCCTGCAGCTCGCCGCCAACCATTTTCCGCCAGCCACGCTCAACAGCTGGCGCTTTGTCTGGCACTGGTCGCCGCAGGCCAGCGAAGCGGCCCGCCAGGCGGCCTGGCGCCAGCAGCGCGAGGTTCTTCGCCGCCTGCTGCCGCAGCCGCAGCTGGGGATCTGGCACCGCTTTGCTCCCAGCGATCCCGGGAACGATCCGCTGTTCCACTCGCCGCTGCTGGCGGAGGCGGATTTTCTCGCCTGCCAGGC
>NZ_JAMAUN010000042.1:0-453 GCF_023714295.1 Paenibacillus polysaccharolyticus | reverse complement strand
GATCATGACGACAGCCGCCAGTTCCTCCACGATATGCAGAATATCGTCGAGGGGGGAAATTCTGACTACGCGCTGCATAAAACCCATTACCTTCCGGCGCTGGGGCAGCGGATGCTGGATACCTGGCGCCAGCTCAGCCCGCAGGAACAGCAGGCGCTGCGTCAGGACAAGCAGCGCTGCGGCGAGATATTGCGCGAAAAACAACAGGGGAAATCATCCTGACGAGTTGGCAAAATTGCAGCATATCGCCAGCGTCGAATAAGATTGTGCTGTTGATGACCGGATCGCTGTCACAAAATATCCGGTCGTCGTCGCGTCACAGTACGACGTTTTTTCTGCGGCGGAATACGATAAAAAGTAGTTGATCTGGTACGAACTAACTCTTATTTTGCTTCACAGTTTTCAAAATGAGATAAAACTGATGCCTGTCATTATTGCCAGTAGTGTTAAAGA
>NZ_JAMAUN010000041.1:0-457 GCF_023714295.1 Paenibacillus polysaccharolyticus | reverse complement strand
GCAGAATATAGTGGCGGGCGAAGAAGGGGCTGAAACGGTGGCGGGCGAGGAAGCTCTCCAGCGTCGCGCCTGGATCCAGCGCCTCGGTCAGCGCCAGTTTCGCCAGGCGGTTGAAGCGGACGATCTCGCTCAGCAGTCCCCAGAAGGCCGGCTTCAGCAGATTGCGCCGCTGGGCGAAGAGCGAGGTCAGGCTGTGGCCGTTGTACTCCAGGCCGCTGGCCGGGTTGTGGACCGAGAAGCTCATCTGCGTTTTTTGCCCGCCGATCCCCAGCTCGCTGAGCAGGCCCATAAAGCGCGGATAGGTGCGATCGTTGTAGACGATAAATCCGGTATCGATGGCCCAGGTGCCCTGCGGCGTGGCGACATCCACGGTGGCGGTGTGGCCGCCCGGCGTGGCGCCCGCTTCGAACAGCGTTACCTGATGGTGTCCGGCCAGTCGCCAGGCGCAGGTCAGCCC
>NZ_JAMAUN010000040.1:0-457 GCF_023714295.1 Paenibacillus polysaccharolyticus | reverse complement strand
CTGCTCGACCAATCTGCACTGGATCACCCGGCGAGCGCCGTTCGGCGTGGCAAAACTGCTGGACCAGGATGTGGAGATCGACTTTCAACGCGAGACCACACCCAACGATGTGGTCACGGTTATCGCCACGCAGCCGCTGACGGCCAATGAAACCTGGCATAAGATCATGCCAGGCGAGTGGGCGTTATTTTGTCTCGGGGAGCGTGTAGTTTGAGGCCAGCTGCGGCTGGACAACCTCGTGGCTGAGCGGCTTGCTCACCACATAGCGGCCGTCGGTCACTGATACGATCGGCGGTTTGTGGGTCTGCTGGAAATAGTCATAGCCAGGCTTGAGCTGTTTCCAGAAATCCGCGTAGTAGGAGTATTTGTGGCGTTCCATGTTGGCGTTGGTCATGCGGAACGGATAGATACTCACCTGCACGCTTGGCTGGCCGAAGACTAAGGCGCCGGTCACGAA
>NZ_JAMAUN010000003.1:0-419347 GCF_023714295.1 Paenibacillus polysaccharolyticus | reverse complement strand
CACCGCTGGGTAGCTATGTACGGACGGGATAAGCGCTGAAAGCATCTAAGCGTGAAGCCCCCCTCAAGATGAGATTTCCCAGTATGTAAGACCCCTTGAAGACGACGAGGTAGATAGGCTGGGGGTGGAAGTGCAGTAATGCATGGAGCTGACCAGTACTAATCGGTCGAGGGCTTATCCAATAGCAAGTTTTAATCGTGTGAGTTTCGTTTCGAATCTAGTTTTCAGAGAACAACACTCTGAATATGCGCTGAACCATTCATCCACACCGCTGTGATGGACCGAATGGAACGCGAATGCATTTGTGAAACAAATGCTCGTTTGGTGGCGATGGCGGAGGGGTTCCACACGTACCCATCCCGAACACGACCGTTAAGCCCTCTAGCGCCGATGGTACTTGGACCGCAGGGTCCTGGGAGAGTAGGACGCCGCCAAGCGAACTCTTTCATCTTACATAGAAAACAGGCTCTGCTTGTAGACGTTGTATGGTGAATTGCATTTACATTTCTAATACATATTATTCCCTGATAGCTCAGTTGGTAGAGCACTCGACTGTTAATCGAGTTGTCACAGGTTCGAGTCCTGTTCGGGGAGCCATTAGGGCCCGTTGGTCAAGGGGTTAAGACACCTCCCTTTCACGGAGGTAACAGGGGTTCGAATCCCCTACGGGTCATAGTTATTTAATAACTAAAGAGTGGGATGAGAATCCCAAAGGTTCGTCGGAGGATTAGCCTCGTTAGCAACTGCTTCGCAGTCTCGAACGAAGTGAGAGTATCCCCTACGGGTCATAATTACGGAGGCTTAGCTCAGCTGGGAGAGCATCTGCCTTACAAGCAGAGGGTCGGGGGTTCGATCCCCTCAGCCTCCACCATATCTTTTTTCTAATGACGCGGGGTGGAGCAGCCCGGTAGCTCGTCGGGCTCATAACCCGAAGGCCGCAGGTTCAAATCCTGCCCCCGCAATTGTAGCTTTCCTAACCGAAAGTGATCTGGAACCGTGGTGTAGTTGGCCTAACATGCCTGCCTGTCACGCAGGAGATCGCGGGTTCGAATCCCGTCGGTTCCGCCATTTTATAATTTTATTATGCGGAAGTGGCTCAGCGGTAGAGCATCGCCTTGCCAAGGCGAGGGTCGCGGGTTCGATTCCCGTCTTCCGCTCCAATATTTGCGCCCTTAGCTCAGCTGGATAGAGCGTTTGACTACGAATCAAAAGGCCGGGAGTTCGAATCTCTCAGGGCGCGCCATTATAACTTAATTCTAAACTTTGCCGGCGTGGCGGAATGGCAGACGCGCTCGACTCAAAATCGAGTGGGAAACCGTGGAGGTTCGAGTCCTCTCGCCGGTATATATAACGGGATGTAGCTCAGCTTGGTAGAGCACCTGGTTTGGGACCAGGGGGTCGCATGTTCAAATCGTGTCATCCCGATTTTCTAAAAATCACTATCTAATTAGATAGTGATTTTTTGTTCTTTAAAAGATATCTACTTCACAAATTTGAGTATCTCGACTACTGTAACTTGTCCGGTCAAGCCACTCTAGTGTTCAATGAGACTGGTTTGCATAAAGGTTTACCCATTAGGTCACAATAAGTTTAAAAAAGTGATTGAAGGGGTTTATGTGAATAGGTACACCTTACGAAAACAGTTAAAGAGACGATGGCGGCGATGGAAACGAACATTGTGGATGGTTGCCGCTATATGTGCGGTTACGATATTAGCATACCGTGGTTTGTCTATATCTGCAGCAGTCGAGCGTTTACTAACAACCGATTTTGGTGAAGCGGTAAATGTAATGGCCTCAGTTAAACAGGAACAACGATCGGAAGAAGAGATTCAGGTGATTGTTGAAAAGCTTGAAACAAGTACAGACCAATTAATACGTGTCGTTTTGCAAACCAAATATATTTGTGGCGTTGAAACTGAACAACTGGGGAGAATGGATATCCCTCAATTGAAAATACTACTTGCTCAGCATCCTGAGTGGGATGCAAAGGTCACTTCATCAGATACGTTACATCTCAATCAAAGTGTGGATGATCTTTCACCTGTTTGTAAACAAGAAGCATACATCAGTATTGATGCTGTTGGTCATCTCAATCTGTATGAAGGCAAACCTGCTGAAGAGAACGTTATTCGCACGTTTTTTCAACTCGATGTAGGTACGCTGGAAAGTTCATTGCCTGAAGGAGTGCTGAAGCAATTGCAAGAAGGCATCCGCATTCAGGACAAAGATGAATATGACAGTGTAATTTCGACGTTCAGTGACTTTGCTGTGGATGAAATGCATCATTTACTTCGCAATGGAGGATAGGATAGCCAACGAAAACAAGGAATAAAACAAGGAATAAAACAAGAAAGATAACCTCTAAATCAGAGGGGCTATAGTTACCTGAGGAGAACGGATATGAAGAGAAGTGAAGACATGGCTAAAGAAGGACATCGTGCGGATGTCCTTTTTGTCGTTTTCACTTAATCGCCTTTTTAAAATGAAACTTTTGAAGAAAGATCACGAAATATAACAAGCTTTGGTGTAGACAAAGTTTTTCCTGCCGCCAGGGCCTATCTTTTGTTATAATGAAATGAACGATACATATGTTCGCTTTTGTGAGGGAGAGATGGTTTTGCGTTTTTTGGGAATTGACCCGGGTATTGCGATTGTGGGATTTGGATTTGTAGATAAAATCGGGAACAAGGTTGTTCCCGTACAATATGGATGTATTCAGACGGAGGCTCATACACCGGATGAGGATCGGCTTCTTCACGTATATGAGGGCATGGTGCAACTGATTGATAAGTATAAACCAGATGCAGTCGCACTGGAGAAACTCTTTTTTAACCGTAACGTAACAACAGCGATGTCTGTCAGCCAGGCTAGAGGGGTGATGATTCTTGCAGCTGCTCAGAAAGGTTTGCCGATTGCGGAATATACTCCAATGCAGATCAAACAGGCAATCGTAGGATACGGTAAAGCGGAGAAAAAACAGGTGCAGGAGATGGTCAAAATGTTCCTTCGTCTGCAGGTTGTGCCTAAACCCGATGACGTTGCAGATGCACTGGCTGTTGCCGTTTGTCATGCACATTCTTATACACTAAATTCCAAGTTGAATGAGGTATTGCGAAAATGATTGATTTTCTAAGAGGACAGTTCATGCATGTCGAAAGTGATTATATTGTGTTGGATGTTCATGGAGTGGGTTACCGTGTGTTCTGTCCGAACCCCTATGCGTTTGCCAAGCAGGAAGGCGAGATCATCGTGTACACCCATCATCATGTGCGTGAAGATGCGATGTTTTTGTTTGGGTTTGTGACGAGAGAGGAACAGCGTTTGTTCCGCAAATTGATTGAAGTATCTGGAATTGGGCCAAAAGTGGCGCTTGGTATTCTTGCCGGTGGCACGCCTGATCATGTGGTCACAGCCATTTATCAGGAGAATCTGACATTCTTGACGAAACTGCCGGGTATCGGTAAAAAAACAGCACAACGTATGATTCTGGACCTGAAGGACAAATTGGACGGTTTCGGTACAGCAGCATATGCAACAGGTCTCTTTGCACCGCCATCCGAAGAGGTTGGAAGCGGGTCTTCATGGGATGAGGCTCGTGAAGGTCTGAAGGCGCTTGGATATACGGATAGTGAACTGGACAAAGTATGGCTCAAGCTGAAAAAAGATGTCACGACCGCAGATTCTGTGGATGTGTTGATGAAGCGGGCACTGCAAATGTTATTCACGGGTTAATTTATTTTAATAGTCGCACTAGAGTTGTAACCTGCAAGAAAAGGATGGGAAGAACATGGATGAACGGATTATATCCGCTAACCTGATGATGGAAGATCAGAACGTTGAATTAAGCCTTCGTCCCCGATATCTAAATGAATACATCGGGCAGAATCAGGTGAAGGAAAATCTTAAAATATATATTGAAGCCGCTAAATTGCGGAATGAAGCACTAGATCACGTGCTGTTATATGGACCTCCGGGTCTAGGTAAAACAACACTCGCGAATATTATTGCAAACGAACTTGGCGTAAACCTGAGAACCACTTCAGGCCCTGCCATTGAACGTCCAGGTGATCTGGCAGCTCTGCTGACGAATTTGCAAGAGGGGGATGTTTTATTCATTGACGAGATCCATCGACTTCATCGTACCGTTGAAGAGGTGATGTATCCGGCGATGGAGGATTCTGCTCTGGACATCATGATCGGCAAGGGACCAAGTGCACGTTCCGTTCGTTTGGACTTGCCTCCATTTACGTTAATAGGAGCTACGACACGCGCGGGACTTTTATCAGCTCCGCTTCGTGACCGTTTTGGTGTGATTAGTCGTTTGGAGTTCTATACGGTTGATGAACTTGCCTACATCGTTTCACGATCCACTGATATTCTGGGCGTAGAGATTGTTGGGGATGCTGCGGAAGAGATCGCTTTGCGTTCGCGAGGGACACCGCGAATTGCAAACCGTTTGTTGAAAAGAGTACGTGATTTTGCACAAGTACGCGGTGATGGCATTATTACACAAGCACTAGCTGAAGAGGCGTTGCAACGCCTGCAAATTGATCCGCGTGGCTTAGACGATATTGACCACAAGATGCTCAAGTCTATGATTAACAGCTTTAGGGGAGGCCCTGTTGGACTGGATACGATAGCGGCTACAATTGGGGAAGAATCTCAGACAATTGAGGACGTGTATGAACCATATCTGCTGCAAATCGGTATGATTCAGCGTACGCCAAGAGGACGTGTAGTTACTGATTTAGCTTACCATCATCTTGGTTTGCCTGTACCACCTAGAGACAGCAAGTAAGTCTCAGCCCTTACACATCGTCGATGCGAAAACCTTGAGAGAATAGATGGAGAAGGCGATATCGCCTAGATATAAGCAGTGAACGGAATTCCTAGAAATTGAACAGGAAGTTGAAATCTCCGAGAAACTGACCGATATAAAGTGAAAGACATGTATGGAGAGGAGCCTGATTGTGGGAAAAACAATACGCACGAAGAAGTGGAGTCGTCGATTGAAGGTACTGGCGGCTACTCTGTTGACAGTGGGGAGCTTGCAAGTACCAGCTTTTGCGGCTGGTGATAATGCACAATTGATTCGGGTAGCTATGTTTGCGAATTTAGGGAGCACTTATAAATCAACGACACCTCTAATTACGCTTGAATCAACAGGTTCATGGAGTATTCAGACTGGTGATACCAATGTGACTCTTCCATCGGGGCTAACCCGTTTTAGTGCAGATGGATTTCGCGTAAAAGTATTAGAGACTGCTGATTTCAAAACCGCCGCAGCGGCAGCAAATTTGCTTCAGGCTACGGCTGATAAACCTTTGATGTATGCGGTGACGTATAACGGCAAAACACTGTATCAGCTATACACCGGTAATTACGGTACAGCAGCACTTGCAGGACAAGCCATCGCTCGGGTACAAAAGACAGCTACGGTTCAATTAGCGGGACAGAAACCGGTTATAACCGGCAGCGAACGTCTGTCTTCCGGGATGTACAATTCTCTTCAGGAAGCAGAAGCAGCACAGTCAACTTTGCTTGCAGGGGGATTTACAGCTTATCCTGTATTGCAACTAGACGGAAGCAACCAGACTTATTCCGTATGGGTTGGTGAAGCGACATCTGCAGCGGAGTTATCTACGTTGAAGCAACGTGTAGAAGCCAGTGTAGCTGGCATTAGCCTTTCTCCTGTAGGTAACAGTTCGGGGTTGATTATCCGTCAGGATGTGGGAATGAGTATGGAAGCCCTTAAAACGGCTCCACATTACACGATTGCAGGCAATAATTCCAAGGTAATGATACAAGGAAGTGGCAACGGCATAAAAGTTGTGGAGCGCTCCCAGCGTACATATCGCGGAGATATGGAGATCAGCATCGTTAATGGGGATCTGGCTTTAGTTAACGTCGTGCCACTGGAACAGTACTTATACTCGGTTGTCGGTGCAGAAGTGTATTCTTCTTGGCCAACGGAAGCACTTAAAGTGCAGGCCGTAGCTGCCCGTTCCTATGCGCTCCAGCAGGGTGAGCGTTTCAAGATCGCCAATGTTGTAGATACCACACTCAGTCAGGCATACAACGGAATGAACTCTGAGAATGACAAAGTAACGAGTGCGGTGGATGCAACGGCTGGAGAGGTGCTCAAAAGTGAAGGCAAAATTGTAGAAGCTGTATTTTCATCTAATGCTGGAGGTCAAACTGCTCATCCTTCTGAAGTATGGAACGGTGGGGCGGGTGTATTTACAAACGTTGACAGTCGTGGCGATCTGTCTGCGCAGGCTGGACTGCATACATGGTATCATGTGTTGATGAGTTCAGGTGTGAGCGGATATATTCGTGAGGACAATATAAAAGAATTGACAACGAAGACGGATGCTGGACTCTCCAAAGCGACCGTAACGGCTCAAAATACAAACGTAAGACCGATTCCGCTCATCCAATCCAATGTTGAACCGGTTGCCAAGATCAATCCCGGAACGGAAGTTGTTGTATTGGCAAAAGTGGCTCAATCCAATGATTATGCATGGGTGAGAGGGCCGTTTACTTCAGCACAACTGGTCAAGACATTGCAGGGTAAGACCACTGTAGCCGCTCCATCCTCTATCTCAACGCTGGAAGTGACCAAGCGAGGACCTTCCGGACGAGCACTGGAAGTTACGGCCAACGGGCAACCGTTGACTGTTAAATATGCGGATACGTACCGCTCAGCACTCGGAGGATTACCAAGCACTTTATTTGATATTGCAGGGACCGGAAGTTATACTGTATTAGGCGCTGACGGTCAAAAAGTCAGCAAAACCGGATCACAGGGGGCCACAGTATTGTCTGCCTCAGGCACGGGTACCTCATCCAGCAATGCACTGGTTGTGATGAGTGCAGATGGTCAAGCAAGAGCCGTGACACAAGGTCAGACCTTTATGTTTATTGGTCAAGGGAATGGACATGGACTTGGCTTATCTCAATGGGGCGCCAAGGGTATGGCTGACGAAGGGTATGATTACCAGACGATATTGAAACACTATTACCAAAACGCAACTATTGTTAAGGAATAAAAGACAATGATTTATATAAGCTCAACTATATTTATTTACACATAAACGGAGAAAACAGAAAAAAACCTGAGAAAGCGAAGCCGTCGCCTTTATCACTGGATTTGCCCCTTGGGAAAGGGAGTTAAAAAAATCCGGGGATAACAGCGATGGGAAGGTTGTTCTGTCATCGTAGTGTTCCGTGTGAAAATCTTTAGTTTAGCTTATATTAAAGTGAAAAAGAATATCAAAGCATTAAGGAATGAATAGAACATGAATGTGAACTTATATGATTTTGAGTTACCAGAGGAATTAATCGCTCAGACGCCGTTACTGGATCGTACCGCTTCTCGTTTGCTTACGTTGAACAAAGAAACAGGGGAGGTTGCACACCACCATTTCCCTCATATTATCGAAGTGCTGGAGCCAGGAGATACACTGATCTTGAATGACACACGTGTATTGCCTGCCCGCCTTTTTGGAACTAAAGAGGACACTGGGGCAAAAGCCGAGGTGCTGTTGCTTAAAAATGTCGCAGGTGATCAATGGGAGGCACTCGTCAAGCCGGGTAAAAAGCTGAGAGCTGGCTCTGTCATTGTGTTTAGTGATCAATTAAAGGCTGTCATTAATGAAGTAGGCGAAATGGGTGCACGTACGTTAACGTTTGAGTACAATGGTATTTTCCAAGAAATCTTGGACCGCCTTGGTGAAATGCCGCTGCCACCCTACATCAAGGAAACGCTGGACGATCGAGAGCGTTACCAGACGGTATATGCCAAACATGAAGGCTCTGCAGCTGCACCGACAGCAGGGTTACACTTTACGGATGAGTTGCTGGATCAGATTCGTGCTAGAGGTGTGAATATTGGATTTATTACCCTACATGTTGGACTTGGTACGTTTAGACCAATGTCTGTGGACGTGGTTGAGGATCATGTTATGCATGAGGAGTATTATTCTTTATCACAGGAAACGGCTGAACTGATTAACCAGACGAAAGAACGTGGTAATAAGGTGTTTGCAGTGGGTACTACTAGCTGCAGAACGCTGGAGACGGTAGGAAGTAAATTCGAAGACGGTGTATTGCAGGAAAGTAGCGGCTGGACGAGCATTTTCATCTATCCCGGCTATTCCTTCAAAGTGATTGACGGAATGTTGACGAATTTCCATTTGCCGAAATCAACACTAGTGATGCTTGTTAGTGCTCTTGCAGGTCGAGAGCATATTATGCATGCCTATGAGGAAGCCATCAAGGAGAAATATCGTTTCTTTAGCTTTGGCGATGCGATGTTGATATATTAATAAACCGATTAACTTTTAGAGGATGATTATAACCAATGGCAGCAATTACGTACGAACATATCAAAACGTGTAAACAATCTGGTGCGCGTCTGGGACGTGTGCATACACCTCATGGTGTTATTGAGACTCCAACGTTCATGCCGGTCGGCACACAAGCAACAGTAAAAACGATGAGTCCCGAAGAATTGAAGGAAATGGATGCTCAGATTATTCTGAGTAATACGTATCATTTGTTCCTGAGACCGGGTCATGAAATTATCCGTCAAGCTGGCGGTTTACATAAATTCATGAACTGGGATCGCCCTATTTTGACAGATAGCGGTGGTTTTCAGGTGTTCTCCCTTAGTGAGATGCGTAAAATTACCGAAGAGGGAGTACATTTCCGCTCCCATCTGAACGGTGACAAAAAGTTTCTTTCCCCTGAAGTGGCTATGGAAATCCAGAATGCTTTGGGATCAGATATTATGATGGCATTTGATGAATGTCCTCCATATCCAGCTGAATACGAATACGTCAAAAAATCACTCGAAAGAACAACTCGCTGGGCGGAGCGTTGTATTGAAAGTCATGCTCGTCCGCATGATCAAGGCTTGTTTGCCATCGTACAGGGAGGCATGCACGAAGATCTTCGTCGTCAAAGCGCGGCTGATTTGACTTCCATGGATTTCCCGGGGTATGCTATTGGTGGACTGAGTGTTGGAGAACCGAAACATTTGATGTATGGTGTATTGGATTACACGGTGCCTTTGCTACCTTCCAATAAACCAAGGTATTTGATGGGGGTAGGTTCACCCGATGCATTGATTGAGGGATCGATTCGTGGAGTGGACATGTTTGACTGCGTGTTGCCAACCCGGATTGCCCGTAACGGAACAACGATGACAAGTCAGGGACGTCTGGTCGTTCGCAATGCCAAGTTTGCAACCGATTTTGGGCCGCTTGACCCGGAATGTGATTGCTACACTTGCCGCAATTATTCCAGAGCGTACTTGCGCCATCTGATCAAAGCAGATGAAACCTTTGGCTTGCGTCTCACAACGATCCATAATCTTCATTTCCTACAGAACTTGATGCGCAATGTGCGTAAAGCCATAATGGAAGATCGTTTGCTTGATTTCCGGGATGAATTTTTCGATCAATATGGTCTGCATGACAATGACAAAGGTTTCTGATTGAGGTTTTTGCGGAACCGATGCAACAAGCAGTAACTGTACGTATAGTCGATAAGGGGGAGTTTTGATGTTTCAGGGAATGCTTGCAACAACACCTAATGCTGGTGGTGGAATTTTTTCGTTGATCGTACCTTTGGTACTGATGGTCGCGATTTTCTACTTCTTGATGATTCGTCCACAGAACAAAAAGCAAAAGGCACGTAATGCGATGTTGGGTCAGCTGAAAAAAGGCGATAAAATTGTAACGATCGGTGGTCTTCACGGTACGATTGCTGAAATTACAGACGACATGGTGGTATTGCGTGTAAACGATGTTACCAAACTCACGTTTGACCGTAATGCGATTAGCAGCGCTGTAAGTCGTGAAACGGCTGAATAATGGTATACATGATGAGAATATGCAACCGGCATATTCCCGAACAGAGAATCGGATCTTTAAGTAGATCCGGTTCTCTTTTTAATTCGACGAGTCGATTATGAGCGTTGTGTGTTAACTCCAAAGATGCCGCCAAGAGCCGATATAAAGAACGCGCTGAGTAGCTGCAAGCTGTCCTTCCAGTTAAACGAAGCATCCAGCGCCAAGAATCCGATGAGCAACACAAGAAGCCCATAAACGATTCCTGTGAAGCCACCGTAATACCATCCTTTCTCACCCGAACGTTTTCCCGCAATGAAACCACCGATAAGCAATGACAAACCATGAACTACATAAGTATAGGTGGAAAGATCCTGTTCTCGCATGCCGCTCATCCACAGGAAAAATGAAAGAATTAATGCTCCGATAAACATCCAGATAAAAGCATGACAGAGGCCGGACAGAATTGGATTGGACATCCGAAATGAGAACAAGCGGCGAATCAATTGCATAATGCAACCCCCTTGTACAAGTTTGAAATTAATACAGTGTATGGTCAAGCCTTCTGACTTATGAACTGATTTCCATTAAATGAACGGATTATTTCTGCATGAGCATGTGAGGTTCAGGTCAAAATAGGGATTGCACTCCAGATCTCTGTACAATGTTGAAATTCGAAGGAGGTTCCTATTATGAATTTCACTGATTTCGGTCCTCACATATATCGAACGATACTCATGTATTTCTTGGTCTATTGCGCTATTCGTGTTATGGGTAAACGAGAGATCGGCAAATTATCAATGTTTGATCTGGTCGTATCGATCATGCTTGCCGAGATGGCTGCTTTTGTAATTGAGGACATTAAAAAACCGCTATCTCATGGTATTGCTCCGATGCTGACAGTCATTGTTATGCAAATTGGTATGGCTTATGTGGGTTTGAAAAGTCGCAAGCTTCGTCTGATGATCGATGGGAAACCTACGGTTTTAATTTCCAAAGGCAAGCTTCATCGAGATGAAATGCGCAAGCAACGTTATAATCTGGATGATTTGCTGCTCCAGTTACGGGAACAAAATATTGACAGCATCGGTGATGTAGATTTTGCGCTCCTGGAAACAACGGGAAAACTGACCGTGTTTCCGAAAGATCAGAGCTCTGGGGGTTCTGCTTCCAGCTCGGATTCGGGTTCCAGTTCTTCTAATTCATCTAAGCAACAAAAAGAAAATGTTAAACTGAAAGGTTTCCCCAACATCAAATATGAGGGTTTACCTGTGCCCCTGATCATGGATGGGAAAGTGCAGGATGAAAATTTGGAAATGATCGAGAAAACACGCTTCTGGCTGAAAAATCAAATCCAGCAAAAAGGCATTAACGATTTTAAAGATGTGTTTATATGCTCAATTGATCACAATGGCAAGTTATATATAAGCGTTCGCGAAGACAAAAAATAAAACTACTTTTTTTCAGTGCGCCGTTTGAACCATGAACCAATGAGGGGAGCACGTGACAGATCATGAAAGTCGATCATTTTGGTTAAACCCATGACCATAAAGTAAACAAGCAGACCTGTGAGAGGCGCACAAATCATTCGAAGCCAGAACGGAAATAGTTCCGCTGTATGCTCATAGACGAGCAGGGTTGCAGCACCCATGATGAACATGCCAGCGCCGGTTTTGACCCAATCCATAAGCTTGAAGCGAAATTGTAATAACCGGCGCACACTGCCCGCGTGAAGCAAGGTTACAACCATTGAATTAATACAGATGGCAATGACGGCACCGAAAATACCATACTCAGGTTGCGAGGCTAGCAATAAAATCAACGTAATTTTGATGACAGCACCGATAAACGTGTTTAATAAAGCTTTGCCCGGACGATCGAGTGCCTGCAGTGCAGCCTGTAGTGGAGCTTGAATATAGATAAACAAGGCAAAAGGAGCCATCAGCTTTAGCATGCTTCCAATCGATGCATCATTATAGAGTAGAAGACACATCGGTTCGGCAAGCACATACATAAAGACAGAAAAAGGTGCACCAGTGACTAGAGCTAACCGCAGAGCCTGATGCATTCTTTTATGAATGAGCGCACGGTCACCATTGGCTGAAGCTTCTGACAGGGAGGGTACGAGTGATGTTGCGAGAGAAGAAGTCAGTGCTCCCGGAAGTAGCAACAGGGGAATTACCATCCCTTGTAATGCACCATATTGAGCTGTGGCTAGCCCTTTAGCAATACCGGCGATGGCGAGACTCTGGGCTGTCACGATCGTTTCTGCGAGATAGGATAAAGAACCGACAAGACGACCTGCGGTAACAGGGACAGATATCGCTAGCAAACGGCGAATTAATCTTCTCTGAGAAGGGGCAGATTCTGTATAGTGCTCGTCTTTCTCCCTCAAACTGGAATGAGCTTCTTTTTCAGACTTCGATGAAGGAAAGGAAACTTTCGTTCTTTGAAGAGAGAGAGGAAGTTCCTGTTCCTTTCTAAACTTCGCATAATTCCACAGCAGAACCAGCATTCCGCCCAGTTCTCCAACCATGGCCCCAAGCATTGCGCCAGCGGCTGCGTGTTCAATCCCTTTAGGTAGCAACAGCCATGCAAACCAGATCACAAAAATGATACGGATGATGGTTTCAGTAATGGATGAAATCGCTGTAGGCATCATATTTTGCTTACCTTGGAAATACCCCCTGTACACTGCTGAAACTGCAATAATAGCAATCATAGGGCTCATGCTGACAAACGTATGGTACACTCGCTCGTCTGTGAGAACATATTGGGTGATCCAAGGGGCAAACAGGATGCATAAAAACATAAAAACGACACCGAGAGTGAGCGTGAAGCTGAGGCTAATCTGCAAAATACGTTGTGGCGAATAACGGTTAGCACCCGTCTCGGCTTCGGCGACAAGCTTGGCCACAGCCAAAGGAATACCCCCGGTAATCAGTGTCACCAGCACGATGAAAAAGGGATAGCTCAGTTGATAGATGCCTACACCCTCCGCACCGATTACGCGTGGCAGTGCGATCCTCGGAATGAAGCCGAGAATCCGATTGATAATGCCTGCAGCGAGCAGGATCATGGCCCCCTGAATAAATGTCTGTTTCTTCAAAACTACCCCTCTTTCCCGGTTGAAGGTACAGGTTATCCTCATTGAAGGTACTGGTTATCCTCATTAATGGGACAAAGCCGTTGTACTTCATCCTATGCCGGTCTTTCATCATCTCATGACAACTTGGACACGATTAACAAAAAGAACCATATACGAGAAGAAGGAATATGAAAGGGTGAGGTCGAATGATGTAGTATTGGTGCCGCATAAAGGCTCGGATGTAAGAAGGGAGGCTCCCCGTTGGAAGAAATGAATGATGTGGAGTTGGAACAGTCAATAGAGATACTCTGCCGAAGTAAGGCGGAGGAATTAAGGCTTGTCGGTTACGAATATGTCACCAGCCAAGATGTCTGGAATTGTGTCAGTCATAAATACGAAAAACAGGGTATTCCACCGCTTCACCAACTGGTGAACGACATATTGTCACTGAAAGCAACAAGCTTTATGAACTTTATGACGGTGTCTGCATACCGGGGGTCCTCTTTCTAGACGAAAGGGATCTTTTTTGTTGAAAATTGACTGCTTTTTACGGCATCGCTATAATAGGAATATTGAGAACGAAAGGGGATCTAGGAACGGCATGAAAAGAATTATCAGTTTCATTCTGGTCGTGCTTGTCACCACAGGGGTTATGGTGGGTACAAGCCCGGAGCTGCTCAAAAATATACGCTTGGGCCTTGATTTAAAGGGAGGCTACGAGATCTTATATGAAGCAGAGCCGCTCGAAGCAGGGCAGCAAGTCAGCAAAGCCTCTTTGGTGCAAACAGCCAAAAGCCTCGAAAGCCGTGCCAATGCGCTCGGAACAAGCGAGCCGGAAGTAACTACAGAAGGAACCAACCGGATTCGGTTGAAACTGGCAGGGGTTACAGATGAGGCTGAGGTTAGAGCCAAAATGAAAGAACCCGCTGTTCTGACCTTCCGGAGTAAAGCACCGGATGACAAGGAAGGCGAGTACTCCAAAATTGAGCTTCGCGGTAATGAGTTTGTCGAAAATGCAGCGAAGGTGGTCTTCACTCAATTAAATGAGCCGATGATCGACATTAAAGTAAAAGACAAAGCCAAGTTTTCTGAAATCACAAAACGTCTGATCAATAAACCTCTTGCGATCTATTTGGATGATCAATTGCTTTCGGCACCCGAAGTTAGACAGCAATTGACTGACGGATCTGCTCAAATCTCAGGTTCCTATACACGTGAAGAAGCGAATCAGCTTCGTGATACTATTAACCTGGGTGCACTGCCGCTGAAACTTACGGAGAAATACTCCCAAAGCGTAGGCGCAACTCTTGGTAAATTGTCTTTGGATCAGACGATTAAAGCCGGTTTTATTGGCTCAATCATCATTCTGATCTTCATGATTGGATTGTATCGCGTACCAGGTATCATCGCGAGCTTTGCACTAATCACCCATACTTGGCTAGTCCTTGCGATTTTCTATCTTGGAGAGTTTGTACTGACCCTCCCAGGGATCGCGGCCTTTATTCTGGGTATAGGTATGGCGGTTGATGCAAACATCATTACGTACGAACGAATTAAGGAAGAAATGCGAAGTGGTAAATCCATTTTGTCATCCGTTAAGGCTGGCGGTAAACATTCCTTCCGTACGATTATTGACTCCAATATCACAACCATTATTGCAGCAGCTGTAATGTTCTTCTTGGGTACTGGTGCAGTTAAAGGTTTCGCACTCGTACTGATTTTCGATATTGTCACCAGTATCATCACGAATATTTTCTTCTCTCGCTTCCTGTTAACCTTGCTTGTACGGGGTAACGTGATCAAGAAGCCTAAGTATTTCGGAGTGAAGGAGAGTGAAATTCGTGCGCTTTAATTGGAACTATGATTATATAAAAGGTAGTAAACTTGCCTATATCTTTTCGATTATTCTAACCGTGGCGGGGATAGTCAGTTTGCTCTGGTTAGGACTGAACTATGCGGTTGACTTCAAATCAGGCTCCAATGTGGATATCACAGTATCCAAAGCAATCACAACGGAGCAGATTAATCCGATCATCAAGGACATGGGTGTCAAGGAGGGTGATGTGCACATCACGCCGGGCGCAGATCGGGTAAATGTTCGTTTCTCCAATGTTCTTGTTGAAGATCAGGAAAGTAAGTTCAAGCAGGAATTTAGTAAACTTGATCCAAAAGCATCTTATGAGGTCAATACAGTTGATCCTGAGATGGCGAAGGAACTGGAACGCAATGCAATCTACGCAGTGCTTATAGCAAGTATCGGGATTATGATCTATGTTGCGATTCGTTTTGAATGGAGATTTGCAGTTGCTGCGGTCATTTCCATTTTCCATGATGCTTTTGTCGTTATCAGTGTATTTTCCATCTTCAGACTTGAAGTTAATCTGACCTTTATTACGGCAGTTCTGACAATTGTCGGTTTCTCGATCAACGATACCATCGTTATCTTTGACCGGATTCGTGAGAATCTTCGTTTTGCTAAAAAATCAACGAAAGCTGATCTTCGTGAAGTAGTGAATCATAGTTTGGCTCAAACGATGACTCGTTCCCTAAACACAACGTTTACTGTGTTTATCGCTTCACTCTGTTTGTTTATCTTTGGTGGTGAGTCCATTCGCATGTTCTCTCTTGCGATGGTGATCGGAACATTTTTTGGAGCGTATTCTTCCATCTTCATCGCGGCTCCGCTATGGTTCACACTTAAAAGTAAACAGGTCAACAAGCCAAAAACAGCGGCTAAAGCTTCTAACTAAACATCGGAATGTAAAGCCGCGTCTGCCAGGCGCGGTTTTGCAACGTTAATTACAGAATTAAGGGGGAATCAACATGACAAGAGAAGCTGGTCGGTCCGCACAAGCGGCAACATGGAGCGGGATCGTCGGAAACATGGCACTTGCCGTCATCAAAACAGGAGTAGGATACATGGCGAATAGCAAATCTCTCCTGGCTGATGGCTTGTATTCTGCCTCTGAAGCCGCCTCTTCCTTGGTTGCTCTTTTCCCCTCAAAATCTGTTCAATCCAAAGGCAAGGTGCAAAAGGAACGGCTAAGAGAACATGCAAGGGCTGCAAAACCGGGCATGACGGTTCTGTTAGCAGTGCTTATTTTGATGGGAGGCCTACAGCTGGCTATTTCCGCATTAAGCAGTCTATCCAGTGGTGAACTCGAAGCACCTGGAAAGTCTGTTCTTTTGGTAGCTGTTGCTGCGTTAGCTGTGAAAGAAGCTATATTTCAATTTCAGTACCGATATTTTCGTAAACGAAATCAGTCACAGGCTATGTCGTATGCCTTGCAACACCGACGTGCATTATATTGTTCACTAGCGGTTTTAATAGGTATCATCGGCGCGATGGCAGGGGAAGAGACCGGTTTGAGCCTGCTGTTGTACCTTGATCCAACCGCTGCTCTGATTGCTTCCGGTTTCATTTTGTATAAAGGGTATCGAATGATTGTAGACACGGTCTACGGTTCACTTGTTCAAGAACTTGAGCAAGAGGATGCTGCGGATTACAAGGAAACCGTACAACGGGTATACGGTATTATCACGATTGAACATTTGGTTGCAAGGGAGCAGGAACATGATGTTACCATTGAGTTAGTTGTAAGCGTGAATCCCAGAATCTCCATCTTGGAGGCGCAAGAAATTGCAAATCGGGCCAAGACATTGTTGTTAACACGTTTCAGTCATGTAAAAGAAGTTCAGATCCAGGCTATACCTTATGATCCTGGATATCCTTATAAATCCAATCATGAACTGCCCGATCATGAAGCGACATTAATTCAGTAATGGCGCTGGGATCTCGTAGATCAGGAAAGGAGCGTTAGCGTTGCTATATTCGCAATATCGGTGGAATACACCACATATCAATCTGGAGGCGGCTGCGGCACTATCGCAGGCGCTTTCCGTTTCCCCTCTAGTTGGACGTTTGCTTGTAAGCCGAGGTGTGCACAATGAAGAGGGGGCAGAACGTTTTTTACATCCTGACTTGAATCAGATGCATGATCCTTATCTGCTACTAGGCATGAGTGAGGCCATTCCTCGAATCAAGCTGGCATTGGAGCGAGAAGAACATATTTTAATTTATGGAGATTATGATGCCGATGGAGTATCCAGTACATCGCTTATGATCCATCTGATGCGTCATTTAGGAGCCTCATACGATATCTATATTCCTCATCGCTCGAATGAAGGTTACGGTCTTCATAATCATGCTCTGGACTGGGCTCAACAGCAAGGGGTTACGTTAATTATTACTGTCGATACGGGAATCAGCGCTGTAGAACAGATTGCTTATGCTACAACACTGGGGATCGAAGTCATTGTGACGGATCATCACGAACCCCCTGAGGTTCTGCCAGAGGCCTACGCACTGATCAATCCGAAACTACCGGGGTGTCCATATCCGTTCAAGGGCCTGGCAGGCGCTGGTGTAGCGTTGAAGGTTGCTCAGGCATTGATCGGTGAGGTGCCGGGTGAATGGATGGAGATTGCAGCGATTGGAACAGTGGCGGATTTGATGCCGCTTGAAGGCGAGAATCGGGTAATCGTCAGTTACGGGATCGAATCCATGAGAGGTTCCAAACTTCCTGGAGTTAGTGCATTACTTGAGATTAGTGGTGTGGATCAAAGCCAGGTAACATCCATTAATATTGCTTTTGCCATGGCTCCACGAATTAATGCTAGCGGACGATTAGACCATGCCGGAAGAGCGGTATCACTGCTCACGACGGAAGATTTGGATGAAGCTCATACCCTTGCGGGTCAGCTCGATCTACTGAACCGAGAGCGGCAACAAGTCGTGGAGGGTATTTTACAGGAAGCGACAGCACAACTGGAACAGAAAATTGAGAAACGTTCCGGGTCCGTGCCGGATGTTATCGTACTGGCGGGTGAAGGGTGGAATGTTGGTGTAGTCGGCATTGTGGCATCCAAGTTGCTGGAACGATACTATCGCCCAACACTGATTCTGGGAATCGATCCCGAGAGTGGCGTCTGCAAAGGGTCTGCGCGTTCCATTGAAGGCCTGGATATATATGAGGCACTCACAGTGAACAAAAATAGTCTGGATCATTATGGTGGACATCCTGCTGCTGCAGGAATGACGCTGCATCGCGATCAATTGGAAGAGCTTGAGGCGGGTTTAAATGAATATGCTGCCACGCTGTTAACAGAAGAAGATTTTGTACCTCAGCGTCTGGCTGACGATGAATGCAGAATTAGTGATGTGCCACTCAAGGTGATCCAGGAAATTGACCGATTACAGCCGTTTGGTATGAGCAATCCATCACCACGCTTTGTATTGAGAAAGGTAATTGTCAAAGAAACCAGAACCATGGGGCGGGAAAAGCGCCATTTGAAGCTGGTTCTTGAACAAGACGGCCTCCAGTTGGAAACCGTTGCTTTTGGCAAGGGGGCACTTGCTGAATTCCTCACTCCTGGTTCTGTCATCGATGTGATGGGAGAACTGTCCATCAATGAATGGAATGGCATGAGAAAGCCTCAGATGATGCTTCAGGACATCCACGTTCCTGGGGCACAGGTGTTTGATCTCCGCGGACATGCTGAACCGCTGATTGCAATGAAGCACTTCCTGAGTGCGCTTGACGTACATCTGCGATATAAAGCGGGATCGATTGGGGCCATTGTTCGAAAAGAAACCAATGTTTCTGAGGGAAATTCATTGTATGAACCGTGCCTTTGGGTATATGATAGAAAGGTCGGGTTATTTCCGTGTAATGCTGCCGCAGAGCAGTATGGGCAGGAAGAAGTCCGGACGTTATTTGTGTTTGATACGCCGGAAACTCCGGAACAACTTGATGCAATGCTGGCTTTGTTCAGCGGAGCCGAGAATATCATCCTTCTGCATGGATCAGGCAACCGTCGAGACCGACTTCAGATGCCCTCCAGAGAACTGTTCAAGCGGTTTTATATGCTGGTGTTCAAATGGAAAGCGGAACCTGTGGAGGAACAAGAGATCATTCCTGTGCTCAGTCGTCAGTGTGGTTGTTCTGTACGTATGATCACAATGATGCTTGATGTTTTTGAAGAGCTGGCCTTCATTACTCGGAAAGACGGCAAAATCACAGTTGCGGACAACCCGCCAAAACGGGATTTAACTTCAGCACGTCATTATCAAGCGCTGGAAAATATGGCTGAGACAGAGCAGGTGATGCTGGACGCATCTACACCTCAGCTGACACAATGGATGGTATCCCGGATGAAGGGCGTATCTTAGATGGAAGTTTGTGTATTTATTTTAGGAGGAGATTATTTTGGATTTTAAAGAGTATATTCGTGTCATTCCTGACTTTCCACAACCGGGAATCAGCTTCAAGGACATTACAACATTGTTGAAAGATGGAGAAATGTACCGCAATGCGATCAATGAACTGAAACAGATGGTATCTGAACTGAAAATTGATGTCATTGCTGGACCTGAAGCACGCGGTTTCGTTGTGGGCGCCCCACTGGCATACGCTCTCGGTGTTGGTTTTGCTCCAATTCGCAAAAGCGGAAAATTGCCTGGAGCAACAATTGAAGCAGGCTATGATCTCGAATATGGCAAGGATACACTAGCAATGCATACAGATGCAATCGAGAAAGGGCAAAATGTCCTGATCGCAGATGATCTGCTCGCAACGGGTGGAACCATTGCAACTTCCATTAATCTGATTGAACAATTGGGCGGTAACGTGGTAGGTGCTGCATTCCTGATTGAATTGACAGATCTGAATGGCCGCGGTAAATTGCCTGAGAATATGAATGTGTTTACGTTGATGAACTACTAAAACGTAAATCGCCTTAGTTTATGAGTTGCTGTGAGTAATGTAAGTTGAATTCCCAAGTTTCCCGGGAAATAATATACAGCATTAATGATTAGCAAAAAGCCTGCTTCTCCGTTGGGAGGGCAGGCTTTTTGAATTGTTTTTTGAAGATGGGATACGTGAAGAAATACCATTCTATATTGAGATAAGCATACGCAAATCTTACAATTTGTTCTTTTCATGTGATGCTTAGTCAGGTGTTTTTTCGATAATTGGTTGTTTCTTACTGTCTTCGTTCAATAAACCAAGTACCTCAAACAATTTGAACAACAGACTGAGAAGCATTCCGGCAATCGTAGCCAGCGCCATGCCTTTCAGATGCACACCATAGAAGGAAACTTCCGTACCGCTAAGTCCGATAACTAATACGAGTGTAGTCAGAAGCAGATTTGTTGGTTTGGCGAAATCCACTTTTTGTTCAACCAAGATGCGTAGACCGGAAGCCGCAATGACTCCGAACAGAAGCAGGGAGACACCACCCATAACCGGTACTGGAATGTTCGCAATAAGTGCCGAGAACGTGCCGGAGAAAGAGAGCAGGATCGCAATTACGGCTGCACCACCAATAACGTAAATGGAGTAGACGCGAGTCAGAGCCATAACACCGATATTTTCGCCATACGTTGTATTCGGTGTAGATCCCACGAAACCAGACAGAATGGTAGACACACCATTACCAAGCAGGGAGCGATGCAGTCCAGGGTCTTTGGACAAATCTTTGCCCACAATGCTGCTCGTAACAAGTAGATGCCCGATATGTTCGACGATAACGACGAGTGCTACCGGTAAAATTGTGAAGATGACGGACCAATCAAATGTAGGTGTAGTTATGGTTGGTAGAGAGAGGAAATCAGCATTAGCAATGTTTTCTGTTTTCACTTCTTTCAAAAAGTACCCGAGGACATAACCGGACACAATACCGATCAGGATATGAATAATTTTAGGAAAGCCGCGGAAGGTTACAGCACCGACGACGGTGATTCCTAACGTGACCATGGATAAAATAATAGGTTTGGCTTGAGGAACCCAACCGGGGTTGTTCACAGGATCAGAATTAATGAGACCCGCCATTCCGGCGGCGACAGGTACAAGCTCCAGACCAATCAGGGCTACGATCGCACCCATGACAGCTGGTGGAAATACAATATTAATCCAGCCTGTGCCGGCATATTTAATAATGAGTGCAACGAGGCAAAACACGACTCCTGTTACGATAAAAGCTGCGAGAGCCATGGAGTAACCATTCTCTGGGTGGCCTTTCAAAACAGCCATAACCGGTGCAATAAAAGCAAAGCTTGATCCCAGATATGCGGGTATTTTCCCCTTACACATCAGGATGTACAGTAGCGTACCAATTCCGTTCATCAACAGAATCATGCTAGGGTCCACTCCAAAAAGGTTAGGTACCAGTACTGTACTGCCAAACATAGCGAACAAATGCTGCAAACTTAATAATGCACCTGGCCCAAAAGGCATCTTCTGATTAACTTGAATTTCGCGTTGCAACGAACCTCATCTCCTTTTCCGATACACAAACTTTCAATAGATTACAGAGTTTCTTTCAAATTAGCAATAACAATTTTCAGAATTGGACTGTAAATCACTTATTTTCTCAGATTTCCCTTCTATTTCAGCAATTATCGGCAATAATGGATAACTACGGAGCATTTTAAAAAATTGGATAAACGCTCTTATTCGTCAGCAGTTGACGGGAAACGGGCAAAGCGTCATAATTATAGGAAATTACTTTTACGGGGAACCTGTGTTGATGTATTGTCACGGGTTCCATTTTGTATAGAAAGGACACGGAACAGATCAGAATGGGCATAGAGCAATTACTCGAGAAGGCCGGGGCGTATATCAAAGAACCCGATCTGGTGCGCATACGAGAGGCTTACGAATTTGCTGATCAGGCTCACCACGGACAGACGCGAAAATCGGGAGAACCGTATATTCTGCATCCGCTTGCGGTTGCCGACATTGTTGTGAATATGCAGATGGACACCATCTCCATTATTGCAGCACTTCTTCATGATGTAGTCGAGGACACTACGGTGTCGCTTGAAGAGATCCGCACTCATTTCGGCAATACGTGTGCCATGCTTGTTGACGGCTTGACGAAGCTGGAACGCATCCAGTTCCGCTCCAAGGAAGAACAGCAGAACGAGAACTACCGCAAAATGTTCATCGCCATGGCGCAGGACATCCGTGTCATCGTGATTAAATTGGCTGACCGTCTGCATAATATGCGGACCCTCAAATTTCAGTCGGAAGAGAGCCAGCGCCGGATCTCGTATGAGACACTGGAGATTTTCTGTCCGATTGCAAACCGTTTGGGGATCTCTGCGATCAAATGGGAAATGGAGGACATCGCCCTCCGTTATTTGAATCCGCAACAATACTACCGTATTGCAAATCTGATGCATAAGAAACGTGCAGAACGTGAGCAGTACATCGACACCGTAATGGACGGCATTACAAGTAAGCTCGAAGAGATGGGTATTCAAGCAGACCTATCTGGACGACCGAAACATATCTACAGTGTGTTCAAAAAAATGACGACCAAGAACAAGCAGTTTAACGAAATTTATGACCTGCTTGCGATTCGTATTATTGTGGATAATATCAAGGATTGTTATGCTACGCTCGGCATTATCCACACATTATGGAAGCCGATGCCTGGACGATTCAAGGATTATATTGCCATGCCAAAAGCCAATATGTATCAGTCCTTGCACACAACCGTGGTGGGACCTAACGGGGAACCAACCGAGGTACAGATTCGTACCTGGGATATGCATCGTACAGCCGAGTTTGGTATCGCGGCACACTGGGCTTATAAAGAAGGAACCGCGGCAGGGCCTCAGTTTGAGGATAAAATCACCTTTTTCCGGGAAATTCTTGAACTTCAAAATGAAGCACAGGATGCTTCGGAATTTGTGGAATCGCTCAAAATGGATTTCTTCTCTGACCTGGTGTTTGTATTTACGCCAAAAGGGGAAGTTATTGAATTGCCAAGCGGCTCCGTACCGCTAGACTTTGCCTACCGCATTCATACCGAGGTGGGGAACCGAACCATTGGTGCCAAAGTAAACGGCCGAATTGTTCCGCTCGACTATCATCTCAAAACGGGCGATATTATCGAAATCTTAACTTCTAAGCATTCTTACGGCCCAAGCCAGGACTGGTTGAAAATTGCGAAATCTTCACACGCACGGGCGAAGATCAAACAGTGGTTCAAGAAGGAACGCCGTGAAGAGAACGTAGAAAAAGGCCGGGAGAGCTGTGAGCGCGAACTGAAACGTATGGGACTAGATCCTTCTGCGTGGATGACCGATGACAAGCTAATGGAAGCGGCGAAGAAATTTGCGTTTAACGATATCGATGATATGCTAGCGGCTGTTGGCTTTGGCGGGATTACAGCGGCTCAGATCGTCACGAAGGCAACGGAAAAGCTTCGTAAAGAGCAGGAAGAATCCAACTTGCTGGAACTGAATTCCGAGATGCGTGAATTGAAGCCGGCTCCTGAACGCAGAAACAGACCAACCAACGGCATTCGTGTCAAAGGCATTGATAATCTGCTGGTTCGCTTTGCAAGGTGTTGTAACCCTGTACCCGGAGATGACATTATCGGTTATGTTACACGCGGCCGCGGCGTTTCTGTGCACCGCAGTGACTGTCCAAATATCCCTACAAGTGCGGATGGAGAAGAGGCAGCACGGGTGATTGAAGTCGAGTGGGAAGAGAATATCGAATCGAGCTACAGTGTCGATATCGAGATTACAGGTCATGATCGCAATGGACTGCTCAACGAGGTGCTTCAGGCTGTTTCGGAAAGTAAAACGAATATATCTGCTGTCACCGGACGGACGGATAAAAATAAATTGGCATTGGTGCACGTTACCATTCTGATTCGCAATACAGATCATCTGCAAGCCGTTGTGGAACGAATCAAACGGGTGAAGGACGTTTATTCTGTACACCGAATTATGCAGTAAGGAGTCCGTAAGATGAGAGTGCTGGTACAACGCTGTAAAGAGGCTCAGGTAACCGTGGGAGATGAATTAACAGGCAGAATCGAGTCCGGTTTAATGCTGCTTGTAGGCATAACTCATGAGGATACGGAGAAAGACGCCATCTACCTGGCAGACAAAATTAGCGGGCTTCGCATTTTCGAGGATGAACAGGAAAAAATGAATCTCAGCCTGCTGGATGTAGGTGGTGCAGTTCTGTCCGTTTCACAGTTTACGCTGTACGGTGATTGTCGTAAAGGCAAACGCCCAAGCTTTGCTGCGGCGGCTCGTCCAGAAGCAGCTGAACGTTTGTATGAAACGTTTAATCAGTTGTTGCGAGATAAAGGGATTCAGGTGGAAACGGGACGTTTCGGAGCGATGATGGATGTTACGTTTACGAACTGGGGCCCGGTTACCCTGATGGTAGAAAGTCCTTCGCGAGGCTGAAATTGTGCATAATTGGGTAGTGAAGAGGTCATAATGAGAGAAGTAAACGTTGGTATTACATTGTAGCTGTAACTTTGTTGACCAAAGGAGTTTCTCTTAATTATGCGCCAATCTGCAAAAGTAACCAAGAACCAGAACGAGCCGCTAATGATGCCTGGCAATCTGGCGGAGTCACTTCAACTTGCCCGCTCTGCCGCTGCTCATTTGTCCACATTGTGGATGTTGCAAACATCAGATAAAGACAGGCAGGAGCATATTCCACGACCATAGCTTAACCATGTAATAAAACAAAATAGTTATGCTCAAAACCCCGGTTGTCTGACAATCCGGGGTTTTTTGCTGTATGATTCACATTTCATGTTCCCAGAGGCGGGCCGCAAAATCAATTCAAAATGTATGGATTGTTATAAAAGGCACTCCTTGGGGTAATAACAAAACGAGGCACAAAAGAAGTGCCAAGGATAGAATTAATCTCTCAGGTTTAATCACATTCGAATACGGAAAGGAGACCATAGATCATGAGTAAAGTTGCTTTTTTGCTTGCGAATGAGTTCGAAGATTCAGAAATGAAGGTTCCGTACGATGAGGTGAAGAAGGCTGGACATGAGGTACACATTATCGGGTTAAAAGCCGGTGAAACGCTTCAAGGTAAAGGAGGCAAGGCTTCCTATACGACGGACAAAGCGATCTCAGAGGTTAACGCATCAGATTATGATGCTGTCGTTATTCCGGGTGGGTCTTCGCCGGAAAATTTGCGAACAGACGCAAATATCCTGAAGTTTGTTACGGAAATTAACGCAGCTAACAAACCCATCGCTGCGATCTGCCATGGTCCGCAAATTTTAGCTAGCGCAGATTTGCTCAAGGGCCGAACAATTACATCGTATCCTCCGCTCAAGGATGACATGGTAAATGCAGGAGCTGACTTCAAAGATCATGAAGCAGTGGTGGATGGGAACTATATTACATCCCGTACACCTGAAGATGAACCAGCATTTGTTCGTGAATTAATGAAAGTAATATAAGCATAGAGGGTAAACTGAATAAGTGGATGGCATTCAAATGATATATTTTATTCCATGAAGGAGGGTTTGACATGGCAAAACATATTCAGGCGTATTTTCGAACCGAGGACGAGGCGGAGGGTGCAAGAACTTCACTATTGACGTTCCATACCGAGCAGCTTGAAGTAGGTCAACTGGATGCTGCCATTGGCAGGGATACACGAGTTATGGTTCCACTGGTTCCTTATAATACGGCTGGTGGCGTAGGTACGAATGGAGCAATGGGTGTAGGAGCTGCTCCCGGGGTTCCAGCTAGCGAAAATGTAATTCCTGTTGTCACCGATGTCAATCGTGACGCCGAACGCGATCCTCGCAACAGAGTGAATGAGGACGGAGATATGCTGGATGCCGCAGATGTAACTTCGGCCGATTATGATGACCTGCATTATGTTCTGTCTGCCAAAGTAAGAGATGAGGATTATGATGCGATTGTTCATAAGCTTCGCTCTAACCATGCCTATGTGGAAGAACTCGATTAAATCAATAGATATTAAGCTAGCCCTTACATTGCCCGGTTTTAATTGCCGGGAAGACGTAAGGGCTTTTAATTATATGCGAAGATTTGTTGTATACTGCAAATGTGCTGGCGAAAAAGAAAAGATATTGTGGGAAAACCCCATATTAAAGCGCTATCATTTTTGTAATATTCCTGTAATATTAGTAACACAAGCCTTTAACAATGTGCGTTTATAATAACAGACATGACCCCCTTTTTTTATATATCCTTTGAACCTGCACACCGTGTGCAGGTTATTTTTTTCTATCTTTGCATGTTAGCCCTTGACTTTAGTACTGCGGTTCATTACAATCAGAAAATAATACGTTGACTATAGTCAACTTAAGTCGTTTTTTGAAACATATGACTGATTTGATGACGGGACCAAGTACTCCGTACCCACATGACCAGAGAGGAATCCCCCAGGCTGTAAGGATTCTCTTGATGAACGGACGAATGACTTCCTTGAGAACAGACGGCGAACAAGGCAGAGACAATCTGCGGATCTTAGTAGCCGGCCTGCGCATGACGTGCGTTATACGTAGAGCGGAAGAACTGTTGATCTGGATGTAGAATTGGAAACATCCTGACGTAACAGCGACAACCTGAACGGCTATAGGCTCAGGCTTCCGGAATGTGGGTGGTACCACGGGTGAATGTATATACAATCTCTCGTCCCTTTGTTTGCTTTTGATAAGCACAAAGGGCGAGGGATTTTTTTGTTTTCACGTTGATTCTCCCTGTACACCGGAACGTAGAGTGTAGAACCAATCTGTAGAAGCGAAGCATTCGCCTTTATCCCCGGATTTTAAACATTTTGAAATTGGATCAAAAAAAATCCGGGGATAACAGCGATCGGAAGATGGTACTACAATCGAAGTGGTCAAGTGTACATTGCGAATTAACGTTTACAGAGAAAATCAATGCTGGAGGGATACAGATGGGTTTTCAAAAACCGACAGGAACGCAGGATTTGCTGCCTGGTGTAGTGGAGAAGTGGCAGTATGTAGAAGAAAAAGCACGGGATCTGTGTCGACGTTTTAATTATCGCGAGATTCGCACGCCGATCTTTGAGCAAACGTCTTTGTTTGTACGCGGCGTAGGAGAAACGACAGATATCGTTGAGAAAGAAATGTATACCTTTGATGACAAGGGCAATCGTAGTATGACACTTCGTCCAGAAGGAACAGCTGGCGTAGTTCGTGCTTACGTAGAAAATAAGCTATATGGCGAACCGGATGTGAGCAAGCTGTATTATATCGGTCCGATGTTCAGGTATGAGCGTCCGCAGGCTGGTCGTCAGCGTCAGTTCCACCAGTTCGGTGTAGAAGCTCTTGGTGCAGTTGATCCGGCAATTGATGCTGAAGTTATTGCACTCGGTTATCAATTGTGTGTAGAGCTTGGCCTAAAGGATGTCAAAGTGGAAATTAACTCGGTGGGGAATGCAACTAGTCGGGCGGAATACCGCGAGACACTGCTGGGTTTCCTTAGACCAATGAAAGATACGCTTTGCAAAGACTGCCAGTCCCGGATGGAGCGTAACCCGTTACGTGTACTGGATTGTAAGGTGGATCAGGATAAATTCGTTGGGGCTCCGTCCATCTTGGACAGCCTGGATGAAGAATCATTGAGTCATTTTGCTAAACTACAAGCGTACCTGGACGATTTCGGCGTAGACTATGCGGTGAACAACCGTCTGGTGAGAGGGCTGGATTATTACACCCTGACTGCATTTGAGCTAAAAGCACAAGGCATTGGAGCCATTGATACCGTTGGTGGGGGCGGCAGATATAACGGTCTGGTTGGCGATATTGGCGGACCTGATCAGCCTGGCATCGGTTTTGGTATCGGGCTAGAGCGCATCCAACTGATTCTGGAGCACCAGAATATCGAAGTAACAACACTGGCTCCGCTGAACGTATATTTTGTCGCTCTGGGTGAGGCAGCGGATCGTGAGGTCAATCGACTGTTGTTCAAGTTACGTCAATCCGGCTTATCCGGTGAGCGTGATTATCTGGGACGCAAAATGAAAGCACAAATGAAATCGGCTGACCGTTTCAAAGCTCGTTATACGGCGATCCTTGGGGATGACGAACTGGAGCGTGGCGAGATTTCACTCAAAGCGATGGATACGGGTGAACAGCAGACCGTGAAGCTGGATGATCTGGTGGCAGCGGTACGCGGAAATCGTTAAGAACCTACGATGGAATGACAGGCGTAGAATCGGCAAGTGGCTATGGTGAATAGATCCCGATTGTACGGATGGTAATCTCCAGAGACGGCATGCCTTTCGAATATATATCTTCACGTAACCGGAATGTGGAAGGCAAGCTACATGCTTGTCTGCACAGAACGGAAATTTCACATAAGAGGAGTTTGGTTATGAAAAGAAGTCATCATTGCGGCGCATTAACAGACGCACATATCGGTGAAACGGTAACATTGAACGGCTGGGTACAGACCCGCCGTGACCTGGGGGGCGTACTTTTTATCGATCTGCGTGACCGCAGCGGAATTGTACAAGTCGTGTTTAACCCGGCATATTCCGGTGAGGCATTGCAAATTGCAGATCGTGTACGCAGTGAGTATGTCATTGCGGTAACAGGTAAAGTGGTTAAACGTGATGCAGAGACCGTAAACAAAAACTTGCCAACAGGCGAGATCGAAGTTCAAATTACGGAGATTGAAGTGTTGAATGCAGCCAAAACACCTCCATTCTTCATCGAAGATGGCGTTGAGGTAGACGAATC
The DNA here is from genome assembly GCF_023714295.1 of Paenibacillus polysaccharolyticus. Taxonomy (GTDB): domain Bacteria; phylum Bacillota; class Bacilli; order Paenibacillales; family Paenibacillaceae; genus Paenibacillus; species Paenibacillus polysaccharolyticus_A. The sequence continues at coordinate 390,809 of NZ_JAMAUN010000003.1, read as the reverse complement.
CCTGCGTTTGAAATATCGTTACCTGGACCTGCGTCGTCCAGAAATGTTTGAAACATTAAAACTGCGTTCCAAAGCGTCTAAAGTGTTCCGTGATTACTTGGACGGAGAAGAGTTCGTTGAGGTGGAAACACCAATCCTGACCAAGAGCTCACCGGAAGGTGCGCGTGACTATCTCGTACCAAGCCGTGTGCATGAAGGAGAATTCTTCGCCTTGCCACAATCCCCACAAATCTACAAACAATTGTTGATGGTTGGTGGACTTGAGCGTTACTACCAAATCGCTCGTTGTTTCCGTGACGAGGACTTGCGTGCAGACCGTCAACCGGAATTCACTCAAGTCGACATCGAGACGTCCTTCTTGCAACAAGATGACTTGTTGCCAATGATGGAACAGTTGATGGCGAAATTGCTGCGTGAAACAAAAGGTATTGAACTGGAATTGCCATTCCAACGGATTACGTATGCTGATGCAATGGGCAAATACGGCTCTGACAAACCGGATCTGCGTTTTGGCATGGAACTGGTGGAAATGAACGATATCGTAGCAGGCAGCGGTGTTAAAGTATTTGCTTCCGTCATCGAAAAAGGCGGAGAAGTGAAAGTACTGAACGCTAAGGGCTGTGGTACTTGGAGCCGCAAAGAGATCGACGATCTCGGACCATTCGCTGCTCGTTACGGTGCTAAAGGCCTCGCTTGGATCCAAGTAAAAGACGGCGAGTTCAAAGGGCCAATCGTGAAGTTCTTTACGCCGGAAGAGATTGAAGCGGTTAAAGAGCGTACAGGCGCTGAAGAAGGCGACTTGCTGCTCTTCTCCGCTGACACTAAAAAAGTGGTTGCTGATGTTCTCGGTGCCCTGCGTCTGAAAATCGGACGTCAACTCGGTCTGATCGATGATAGCAAATTCAAGTTTGCTTGGGTTGTGGACTTCCCGCTGCTCGGCTATGATGAAGAAGCGAAACGTTATGTGGCGGAACACCATCCGTTCACACGTCCAAAAGACGAAGATGTACATCTGTTTGACACAGATCCGGGTGCAATCCGTGCCCAAGCTTATGACCTTGTTCTTAACGGTTATGAAGTCGGTGGCGGTTCAATGCGTATTTACAAACGTGATGTACAGGAAAAAATGTTTGCTGCGCTTGGACTTACACCGGAAGTAGCTAACGATAAATTCGGTTATTTGCTCGAAGCATTCGAATACGGTACACCACCACATGGCGGTATCGCCTTTGGTCTGGACCGTCTCGTGATGCTGCTGGCAGGACGCACAAATCTGCGCGAAACCATTGCTTTCCCGAAAACGGCAAGTGCAACCGATCTGTTGATGAATGCACCTTCCGAAGTGGATGGATCACAGCTGGAACAGCTTCATATCCGTGTAGCTCGTAAACCAGTCGCGGAAAAGAAATAAAGGAGGCATCGATTTTCAATGCTCCATCAATTTTCAAGAACAGAGCTTGCGATCGGACCTGAAGGTCTGAATACGCTCAGAAGTAGCACAGTAGCCGTACTTGGCATCGGCGGTGTGGGCGGGATTGCTGTAGAAGCACTTGCCCGCAGTGGCGTTGGCCGGATCATTCTGATCGACAAAGATGTAGTGGATATCACGAACATCAACCGGCAAATTCATGCACTTACCACCACGGTAGGTCAGAAAAAGGCCGACTTGATGGTAGAACGTGTGAAATTGATCAATCCGGAATGTGACGCCATTGCGCTGAACATGTTTTATACGGAAGAAACGTATGAGGAATTGTTCAAGTACGATCTGGATTACGTGCTGGATGCTTCCGATACGATTATCTACAAAATACATCTTATTAAAGAGTGTCTGAAACGCAAAATTCCGATTATCTCCAGCATGGGCGCTGCGAACAAAATGGACCCGACGAAATTCCAGGTTGCGGATATCTCGAAAACGTCCATGGACCCGATTGCCCGTGTGGTGCGCACCAAGTTGCGCAAAGACGGCATCAAAAAGGGAGTGAAGGTAGTATTCTCTACCGAGGAGCCATTGAAGCCACGTGCAGACGTGACGCAAAAGATCGTTCCAGAGAATGCGCCGGAGATTCGCAAAGCGAAACAGCCGCCGGCAAGTAACGCTTTTGTTCCACCGGTAGCTGGACTGATTATGGTCAGTGTTGCCGTGAAAGACTTGCTTGAGAAAGCAGAGAAGTCAGAGGCATAAGCCGAAACAACAGATAAATTAAGCTAAATCTTATACAGATACACAAATGAAGCGCAGGTGCCATGAGCACCTGCGTTTTTTGGTGCCGATATGTCAGGATTACGTCATGTACTTCACTTTGAAAACGGTGTATGATATGTTTTGCTGCGCGAAATGATGATACATATATAATGGTTTGCGGTCAGAGAGGGGAACAGAACAAATGAAACACGGGTGGTTGTCCAGACAACTGGGCATGGAACCAGAAGATCAGTGGAAGAAGGAAATTGTGGCTGGCGCCATATCCTATTTTGCGGTCGTTTATATTGTGATGGTGAATGCCAAGATTCTTTCCGATGCGGGGATGCCGTTGCAGGCGGCCATGGTAGGTACATTGCTCACATCCATTGCAGGATGTTTACTGATGGCTTTTGGGGGTAAATCACCGATTGTTGTAGTGCCCGGCATGGGAATTAACGCATTTTTCACATACACGCTTGTGCACTCGATGAAACTGACTTGGCAGGAAGCACTGGCTGTAGTGGCTGTTACTGGTGCTTTGTTTGCTGTTGTTGCCTTTACGTCGTTATATAAAATGATCAGCGAAGCGATCCCGAAAAATCTGCAGCATGGCATCACGGTTGGAATCGGATTGTTTCTAACCTTTATCGGATTGCAAAAGAGCAGCATTGTGATTGCCCATCAGACAACCTTTGTTGCCATCGGGCACTTCAATGATCCCAATGTCATTACGGCATGTGTAACACTTGTGCTCGCCGTTATTTTATTTATCCGAAATGTGCAAGGCGGTTTGCTCATCAGCATTTTAATTGGGACAGGACTGGCTTATGTGCTCGGAGCGGTAAATCCCGGTGAAGCGGTATCTGCACTGGAAGCACTGCGGCAATATGGGGGTCTTTTTGGTGAATTATCTCTAATAAAATTGGCGGATATTGCATTCTGGATTGCTGTTTTTCTGCTGCTGTTGATTGTTGTGTTTGAAAATATCGGGCTCATCACCGCGCAAACGAATATGATTGGTCGTCCGGAACGTTTCAAAGGCAGTCTGCGTGCACTGTCGGTCAGCACGGTGCTGGCTGGTATCTTGGGTAGCAGTCCGCCGGTAGCGGCAGCGGAGACTACAGCGGGCATCGCGGCAGGTGGCCGTACGGGTTTGACTCCGCTGGTAACAGCTGTGCTGTTCGGCGCGACCTTTTTCTTCATTCCGCTGCTCGGGTATATTCCCGACAGTGCGATTGCCCCTATTTTGATCATCATCGGTGGTTTGATGGTACAGGGTGTCAGAGATATGGATTTCAGCGATTTTACCGAAGCATTTCCGGCGTTTCTGATCATGGTCATGATTCCTTTTACATATAGCATTGTGGATGGAATGGCCTTTGGCTTTATCGCGTACCCGCTGGCCAAACTGGCCGCTGGAAAAGGAAAAGAAGTGCCTGTCGTTATGTATGGCATTTCGATTCTGTTCCTGGCGAACTTTGTATTGCATGGTATCTTGTAAAACAAAAAGTGATGAGATAGAGAACGGGAGGAAGATGGATGGAAGAACAGGGAATGCAAGAACAGCAACAGCAACACTCGGAGTCGAATAAACCGAAAGTCGGAACAAAAGGATTCAAGGATTTTGTTAGGCTGATCGCTTCCACAAATCCACCAAAATTGATCCTGACCGTGGCTCTCATCTTGACATTGATTCAAACGACGGCGGGACTTATCGTTCCTTTGATGACCAAAGGTCTCATTGATGGACTGACCACATCTGCTCTAAATAAATCGGTGATTTTTCTGCTACTCGGGGCGTTTGTGATCCAAGCCATTGCTTCAGGAATTAGCATCTATATGTTGAATTATGCCGGGCAACGTGTCGTGGCGACGCTCCGCACCAAGCTGTGGAACAAGGTACTGTCCCTCCGTATGCCATACTTCGACCGCAATCGTACGGGGGATACAATGAGCCGCATCACCAATGACACCAGTCAGATTATGACATTAATTGCGGATTATCTCGTATCATTTGTTTCTAACATCGTTGCGGTAATCGGTGGGGTGGCACTGCTCTTTTATCTGGACTGGGTAATGTCACTCATCATTCTGAGCTTGGTACCGCTGACTATGCTGATCTTGTTGCCAGTCGGCAGAAAAATGTACAAAATCTCCAAAAAACAGCAGGATGAGATGGCTGGACTGACGTCGGTGCTCAGTCAGGTGATTAGTGAAATCCGTTTGGTCAAAGCGTACGGAACCGAGAAGCAGGAATCGGAGGCGGGAGATTCCCGCATTCGTAAAATGTTCGCTTTTGGATTACAGGAAGCACGCATTCTGGCGTTGATCGGGCCTTTGTTTACTTTTGTTATGACGGCTGTGCTCGTCGTTATTCTTGGTGTCGGAGGGATGCGGGTTGCTTCGGGGATATTGTCGCCGGGGGAACTGGTTGCGTTCATTCTGCTACTTTTCCAAGTTATAATGCCTATGGGGCAGTTCACAACGCTGTATTCACGTTTGCAAAAAGTCGTAGGTGCTACCGAACGCATCCAGGCGATTCTTGCGGATGAGGAAGAACCGGATCATAACACAAAGCTGGCTCCCCAGGGCAATGAAACGATTGCGTTTCACGATGTACATTTCTCTTATGTTAGAGGCGAAGAAGTGTTGCATGGCATTAATCTAACGGTGCCTACTCGCAAAGTAACAGCCATTGTGGGTCCGAGCGGAAGTGGTAAGTCTACGCTGTTCTCCTTGCTGGAGCAATTTTACTTGCCTGATTCGGGTCACATTTCGTATGGGGGAGAAGAGATCACAACGTATTCACTCGCTTCCTGGCGTAGCAAAATTGGGTATGTATCACAAGAAAGTCCGCTGATGGCAGGTACGATTAAGGATAATATCACGTATGGTCTCAATCGTGAAGTAACGATGCCTGAGATCAGAAGAGCCGCGGAGATGGCTTATTCGGCTGACTTTATCGACAAACTGCCACAAGGTTTTGACACCGAAGTGGGCGAACGCGGAATGAAGTTATCCGGGGGCCAGCGTCAGCGGATCGCTATTGCCCGTGCGTTGCTGCGTAGCCCGGATATTCTGATGCTGGATGAAGCCACCTCCAGTCTGGACAGTACATCCGAGTACGAAGTTCAGCAGGCGTTATCCAATCTGATGGAGGGCAGAACTACTATTGTCATTGCACATCGATTGTCCACTGTCGTGGATTCAGATCAGATTGTAGTATTAGAACATGGTCATGTGACTGGAACGGGAACTCACGCAGAATTAATCAACACACATCCCGTATATCGGGAGCTTGCACAAAAGCAATTTGTGGCACAGGATGGAGAAGGTAGTACAAGCAGCAATGGAGAAATACAAAACAAAGAGTAGCACTCGACAAATAAAGAGATGAGGAATGAAGGATTTCTGCGATACCTGTGAAGGTATGATTCAACAGAGTCCTTCTTTTTTTGGCAAGGACTTCATGGTTTGATTTGTTCATATGGAAAATGGATATGGCTTTCAGTTGCCCTTTGTGATATATTGGGTATCCTTTTGTATTGCGCGATCTACAGCGATGCAGAGCAAACAACTATTCTTAGGAGGTAACTGAAACATGTCAGACAGCTTTCAAAGTGCCTATCAAGAAGAAGAGTACAGGTTAGCGCGAACGATGGATGAAGTGGATCGTCAGCTCACACGGCTGCGGAACTTTCCGGTGTATACCGGTCACGATTTCACGGAGCAAGTGCTGGAAGCCGGACGTGAAGAACGCCGGAATGCCTTGTCCAAGAGCGCGCAACAACCCTATTTCGGACGCTTGGATTTCGAAGAGCAGGGCAGTGGTGAACGGAAACCGCTGTATATTGGCAAAATCGGCGTAGACCGCGAAGAGATCGGTGAGCATCCGCTTGTCATCGATTGGCGCGCTCCTGTCGCGAGCCTGTTTTACTCTTTTACCGGAGGAGAAGCCTCCGCAACGTATGAAGCCCCTGAAGGACTGATTGAAGGTCTGGTGTACCTGAAACGAAATGTGGTGATCCGTCAGCGCATACTGGAACGTGTGGCAGATACGTATAACCGGGACAGTGACCAGCCTGCCGTATCCGATGAGTTCCTCGTGTACCGCCTTGGTGAAAATAAGGACAATAAACTACGGGACATCGTATCCACGATCCAGGCCGAACAGGATCAGATCATTCGGGCGGCGAGAAACACCGCCTTGATCATTCAGGGGGTCGCCGGATCAGGGAAAACCACAGTGGCCCTGCATCGCCTTGCTTTTTTGCTGTATCAGTACAAGGAGCAGGTGTCGGCGGAAAAAATGGTTATTTTTGCACCCAACCATATGTTCCTCGATTATATCTCGGATGTGTTGCCAGAGCTCGGTGTAGGAGACATTCAGCAGCAAACCTTTCCCGATTGGGCGATGAATCTGCTAGGGCTGGAAATGCCACTTGCAGATGCGTCAGAGACGTTGCAGACGTGGTTCGAAACCCCTGCTACTCGGCCTGAACTGAACGATGATGTCCCTGGACGTTACAAAGGCTCGATTCGTTTCATGGAACTGATCCGGGAGTGGTTGTCTGGGATGGAAGAAGCATCTGTGCCGGATGGTGATTTCAGTCCATGGGACGGTGCGGTGCTCAGTAAACAGGAGATCGATAACTGGTTTGGAACGGAGTACAAACATTATCCGCTGGCCAAACGCAAAGAGCGGGTCATGGCACGGGTTCACCGCTGGATCGAGATGGAATTGAAAAAGCCCATGCCAGAAACCGTGCGTAAAGAACGTAAGAAAAAGGCAGCAACGCGGGAGAAATCCTATGCCAAAAAGTGGCCTGAATACAATCCGCTGACGTTGTACAAACAGCTGTTCAAGGCAGTGAAAGGCAGGGCTGTACCTGCTGAACTAAGCAACTTGATACCCAAAGCAATCATGAAACAAACTGGTGCAGATTTGAAGAAAGATGTCATTCGGGAAGAGGACCTGCCGGCACTGGTTTATATCCATACGCTAGTGCATGACATTGAAGGAGCGGAGCGTTTTGACCACGTTGTCATTGACGAAGCCCAGGACTTCTCGCCATTTCATGTTGCGCTGCTGGATCAGTTTGTGAAAGGACATTCCTTCACTATTTTGGGAGACTTGTCCCAAGGTATTCATGAGTACCGTGGTGTTCATACGTGGGAAGAGATGAGTTCGTTGTTCCCGGAAGAACAAAATGCATATTTTGCCTTGACCCGAAGCTATCGTTCAACGATGGAAATTATTGATTATGCCAACACCATCCTGGAGGAGGGTGTAAAGAGTGGGATTACGGCGATTCCCGTGTTCCGGAGCGGTGATCCGGTGCGTACGCTTGCATACGGAAGTGAAGGACGGACGGGGAGTTTAGAGCGGGCACTGAAGATACTTACCGCGAAAGATTATCGTACGGTGTCCATCCTGACGCGAACATTGCATGAAGCCGAAGAACTCCATCGTGAGCTTCAGGCGACGGGCTGGGATTTGAACCTGATCGACGGTGGTAAAAAGCAGTACAGCGGTGGACATTCGATTTTGCCTGTGTATCTGTCCAAAGGGCTTGAATTCGATGCAGCTATCGTGGCTGATGTTGATCAGGAGCACTATTATCCTGGCGCGGGTGATGCGAAGTTGCTCTATGTCGGCTGTACACGGGCTCTGCATGAATTGTGGTTATTCCACGACGGCAACATGCCGGCGTATGCCGCGGCAACGCATAATCCTGAAGGTGAACAGGTTACGATTCAAGGCTGGCCTGATGAGACCGTTTCATAGATAAATGGATCACACAGTACTAAGCTCTATAGATATAGAGGCATGACGCAGGTTGTTCTGCGTCATGCCTTTTTTGCCTAGGAAGATGAAGGCAGTATTCTTATCCTGAGGTTACAGAGGGAGATACGTCTTGTTTTTTCTTAGCTGAACGGCGGTTCACCAGATAGATGCCCACCCCGATTAGTACTCCTCCAGCCCCGACAAACCATTGAACCTCTTCATTCAACAAAATCCAGCTTGAAAGAACGCCGAAGAACGGTGCGAGAAACAGGTAGCTGCTGGTCTGGGCGGGATCACTGTTCTGTAACAGATAAAACCAGAGGGAAAACTGCATGATGGAACAAATCAGCGTTAGATATAACAACGATAGGAGGGAGACTGGAGTTATTGTAAAATGAGGCTGCTCCGTCCATACACTTAGCAGAAGCAATGCTACACCTCCAGCAAGCATCTGATAAGCGGTAAGCACGAAAGTGTCATAATCGACACCCCAGCGCTTAATCAGGAGTGTGGATACGGCAAATGAAATTGCTCCGCCAAAACCGATCCAGGTCCCCGGGGTGAAGCTCATATGCCATCCAAAGGTAAACAAAATGCCGACAAACCCAACAATTACGCCAATCCACTGGCTTAATCGATATCTCAGGTTATATAGTAGCGCACTAAGAACAATGACGATCAATGGATTCGTAAATGTAATAATGGCCGATTCACCGGATGAAATCCAGTTCATGCTGTAATAGGCGCAGCCCATCACCCCGGCGGATTGAAACAAGCCGATGAGCATGATTTTACCCCAGGCTCGCCATCCCCTCGGTAAGGGTTGCTTACGCAGGGCCAGGGCCATCAAACCCCCAGCAAGGATGTACCGCAAGCCCATCAATAGAAAAGGTGGTGCGTAACTGAGTCCTATTTTACCTACAGGAAAAGAAGTTCCCATAATGAGCGTTGTCACGATAATCAATACGACGTATTTGACTGTTTTTAAGGAAGCTGGTACGCGTTTCGCTCTAGCCGGATTATGAATTGTTGCGCTCATAATGTCTGTCCTCCATCGACAGTAATAAGTTGTCCTGTCATGGATCGCTGTTCAAGAGCAGCGCAGACCATGTGGGCGATGTCCTCTGGCTGAGCGATTTGCTGTAGTAACAATTGTCCACCGAGTTGGTGCATTCGTTCCTCATTGCCAGCCCACCAACGTGTGGAGACAGCTCCAGGAATGATGGCATTTACACGTATGAGCGGGGAGAGTGCATGGGCTAGAGATAAAGTCAGACCATGTACTGCTGCTTTGGATACGGCGTATGGAAGAGATGAACCCGAACCGGTGCTGCCGGCAATACTGCCCATATTTACAATGGCACCTCCACCGGCCTGCTTCATTCCTTGGGTTACGGCACGAGCACAATGAAACATACCTTTCACATTTACATCCATCAGTTCGTTCCAGATATCATCTGTGACAGCTTCCAGATCGCTGAGGGGGATATGATGGGTCATGCCCGCATTATTTACAAGGTCGGTGATGGGGCCATGGATTTCGGTTACTTTTGCGACCATTTGGCGAACCTCTTTATCATTTGCAATATTCCCCTGAATGGAAAATGCTTGCCCGCCTTGATTTAGGATATGCTGAACGGTTTCTTCTGCGGCTTGCTGTGATCGAGAATAGTTCAATACGACCCGTGCACCGCGTTCAGCCAGCAAGGTACTGACCGCGCGGCCTATACCTGTTCCTCCGCCTGTAATTAAAACCACTCTATTGGTCCAGTATGTCATCTCGAACACTCCTTCTTTTGTTTTCAACCATTGAATTTCGAACAACAGATGAATATGTCATCATTGTAGTACGCTCTGGCAAGAGAGTATAATGATTACAAATGAACTGGATATCATTTTGAATGATGTCAGAGCGGAGGCATGATGGAGAGCGGGGATCTTCGAATATTTCAATGTGTTGCACAGGAAGGAAATCTGACCAGAGCTGCAGCCAAGCTGGGGTACGTTCAATCCAACGTTACGGCACGCATCAGGCACTTGGAAGCGGAGGTAGGCACAACATTATTTATCCGTCACAATCGGGGAATGACGTTATCTCCAGGGGGACAAACGCTACTAACTTACGCAGATAAAATTATTGGTCTGTTGAACGATGCATCCAAAGCGCTTCAGGCTACCAATACACCGTCTGGCCCATTGCAAATTGGCTCCATACAAACAGCCGCGGCGGTAAGGTTGCCACGTCTTCTTGCAACATATTACAGCCAGTACCCGGAAGTTTCACTAGCGCTGGCTACAGGTCATTCACAAATGCTTATTGACCAGGTTATCGGGTATGAATTGGAAGGCGCATTTATTGGTTGTTCTTGCGATCATCCTGATATTAAATCCGTGGATGTATTTGATGAAGAACTTTTTGTGATATCGTCTCCAAGTCTGTCAGAGGAGGAACTAATCCGAAAGCCGATATTGGTTTACAGTATGGGGTGCTCTTACCGTAAAATTTTGGAGGACTGGATGCTTCTGAGTGGTGTTCACAGGCCTGTTATTATGGAATTTGGGACGCTCGAGGCGATTATCAGTGGCGTAGCCTCTGGAATGGGCATCTCTCTATTACCTGAAATCGTCATTCGCCAGCAGATCAAAAGTGGTTTGCTGCGTAAATATGCTCTTCCGGTTGGCATGAACCGTATGATGACAAGATTTATTATTCGTAAGGATGCGTTTGTCAGCAGTGCGCTTGGGGCATTTATGGCTATGCTTCCGCAGGAATGATATGATAGCGATTGGAGATTCATTTCAACATTTTGATTCACGTTATAACTGAGTATCAGATTGGCAATCCGTTAAGGAAGTGATAACCACATGGATTTATTTTCGTTTCAACAGGATACACAACCACAAGCCAGACTATTGGCAGACCGCATGCGGCCTGAGCATCTGGATGAGTATATAGGGCAGGAACATATTATTGGGCCAGGAAAGCTGCTGCGCCGAGCCATTGAAGCTGATCAGATTTCATCTATCCTGTTGTACGGGCCACCGGGATGTGGCAAGACAACGCTTGCCCACATTATCTCGCAGCATACCCAAGGGCAATTCGTGCGGCTGAACGCGGTGGATGCCTCAGTCAAGGATGTGCGCGAAGTCATTGAGCAGGCCCAGACGAATAAGCAACTGTATGGAACCAAGACCATTCTCTTCCTCGACGAGGTACATCGTTTTAACAGTTCGCGTCAAGATGCGTTGCTGCCAGCAGTGGAGAAGGGCACCATTATTTTTATCGGGGCTACAACAGAGAATCCGTTTCATTATGTAAACGGGGCCTTAATGAGTCGTTCCACCCTTTTTCAACTGGAATCTTTAAATAAGGAACATTCCCTGATTGCGATGCGCAGAGCGTTAAGCGATGCAGATAAAGGTCTTGGTTTTATGGAACTGAAAGCCGATGATGAAGCGCTGGCGCACATTGCTACGATGGCGAATGGCGATATTCGCCGTGCCCTGAATGCGTTGGAGCTTGCCGCGCTCACTACACCGCCTGAGCAGGATGGAACGGTTCATATTACGCTGGCTGTTGCGGAAGAGTCGATCCGCCGTCCCATTGTCAAGGCAGACGAGTCCACGCAGTATGACGTATTGTCCGCTTTTCACAAAAGCATTCGTGGTTCGAGTGATGCGGCACTGTTCTGGTTTCTGTATGCGGTGGAGAAGTTGGGCATGGACCCCATGACGTTCATCCGGCGCCTGATTGCGGCAAGTAGTGAGGATATTGGACTGGCGAATCCACAGGCAATGACTCAAGCAATAGGAGCGCTTGATGCGTACCGAAATAACGGCTGGCCGGAGGCGAAGCTGAATATTGCGCAAGCTATTTTGTTTGCGGTGGAAAGTCCGAAATCCAACGCGGTATATACCGCCATATCCAAAGCGATGAGCGCCATTGATGAGGTGAAGTCGGCTGAAGTGCCGCTGCATTTGAGGGATACCCATTACTCGGGTGCCGCGAAGCTGGGACATGAAGGATATCAGTATCCTCATAACTATCCGGGACATTATGTGAAACAGGAGTATCTGCCCAAACAGCTTTCTCGAAGGGTATTTTATGAGGCAACAGAGCAGGGGAATGAGTCGAAGATCAGGTTGAATCAACAGCGACGCAGGGAGCTGTATTGATGAGAGAGCTAGCATATATCGGAGCCGGCGGATTTCTGGGCACATTAACCAGGTACACGATTCAACTGATGCTTCCCTCGGCCAATACAGGTTTTCCATGGGCAGTGCTGTTGATCAATGCGATCGGCAGCCTGTTTTTGGGTTGGTTTTTAACTATAACTATTCCGGGAAAAATAACTCCTCAGCTCCGCCTTGCCATCGGCACAGGTTTTACGGGAGCCTTCACCACTTTTTCCACGTTTACACTGGATATCGTTCGTTTATCGGAGGGCGGAGAGTGGTTGAAAGCAGCGGCTTATCTCCTTTTGAGTGTGTTGGTAGGGCTACTGCTCTGCGCTCTTGGTATCAAGCTGGGCAAGCGAATGCTAAGTGTCCCCTCCAGAGAGGGTGATGCCTAATGATGATCTGGATTGGACTAGCAGGTGTGTTTGGCGCACTACTCCGTTATAGTCTAGGAAAGGTTGTCTCAGGTAGAGTGGGAATCGCCTTTCCCTGGGGAACGTGGGTAATTAATATCAGCGGTTCTATTATTTTGGGAATGTTGTACGGCGGGCATCAAGCAGGAAGTTTGCCAGACGCAATGTGGGTAGTATGGGGAACTGGCTTCTGCGGAGCGTACACCACGTTCTCTACCTTTGGGTATGAAACATTAACATTGATGGGACAGCAACAACAAGCTCGAGCAATTCTTTACGTGGCGAGTTCAGTCGTGGTGGGTGTGTTAGGTTGTCTGGCAGGAGTCTGGCTTACTGCATAACTAAATTATTTTAAATTTTTTGCAAAAAAAAGCAGGAAAAAAGCCGTCCTTCATGGTATTACATGAAAGACGGCTTTTTTTGTAGGAATACATGGAATTGGCTTCACCGCTCTCAAGTGAAGGTAAGTCCTGTCATTGCATCGCGGGTACAGGGACCTTCTGTACCTGATCAATCGTACCACCGCCCAGGCAAACCTCTCCGTCGTAGAAAACAACGGCTTGTCCTGGCGTGATCGCTTTTTGCTGTTGATCAAACTGTACATCCACGCTACCGTCTTCTTTCCAGGTCAACGTAACGCCTTGATCCGGTTGACGATAACGGAACTTAGCTGTGCAGCGGAAAGGCACATTCGGTGTGTGCTCTGCGCCTGCAATCCAGTTTACACCTGTAGCTGTCAGACCTGTAGAGTATAAGCTGGCATGAGTATCGCCTTGCACCACGAGCAATTGATTCTTCTCCAGATTTTTATCCGCGACAAACCAAGGCTCACCGTTGCCGGAACCGCCAATGCCAAGTCCTTGGCGTTGACCCAGGGTGTAGTACATCAGACCGTCGTGACGGCCTTTGACTTCACCCGTTACGATATCAACCATGTCTCCGCCTTTGGCTGGCAAATAGTTGCTCAGGAACTCCTTAAAGTTGCGCTCGCCGATAAAGCATACGCCTGTGCTGTCTTTTTTCTTAGCCGTGTACAGACCGGCAGCTTCAGCAATTTTGCGCACTTCCGGTTTAGGCAGGTGACCAATCGGGAACATGGCTTTGGAGAGTTGCTTTTGATTAAGAGCATTCAGGAAGTAAGTCTGATCTTTGTTGTTGTCCACACCGCGCAACAATTTGAACGTGCCGTCCTCTTCAATGAGACGCGCATAGTGGCCTGTCGCTACATAATCTGCGCCGAGATCCAGCGCTTTGTTCAGGAACTCACCGAATTTGATCTCACGATTACACATGACATCCGGATTCGGCGTACGACCCGACTTATATTCATCAAGGAAATAGGTAAATACTTTATCAAAGTATTCTTTCTCGAAGTTGACAGTGTAGTACGGAATGCCGATCTGTTCGCATACCCGGCGCACATCCTCTGAATCTTCTTCAGCGGTGCAATGGCCGAACTCGTCCGTATCATCCCAATTTTTCATGAAAATGCCGATGACATCGTAACCTTGCTCTTTCAGAAGCAATGCGGTAACCGATGAATCCACACCTCCGGACATGCCAACGACGACCCGTGTATTTTCATTAGCTTTGGACATCGTTATCACCATTTCTATATATAAATGTGTTTCGTTACTATTCTAGCATAACCCGAACGAACTTACGATACACCCGGCCAATTTTGGATAGTGTCCACTCCAGGCGCACATTTTGCAATATCGTCAATCTTTCTTTTCCATAACGTATGCAGATATGTTAACATTACTTGAAGGTTATGATCGGAATACGGAGGATTAGATGTATTTTTTTGAAAATTGAAAGAGGTGACTCCTTTGAAAATATCGACAAAAGGCCGTTACGGCCTCACAATCATGATGGAGCTGGCCGCAAGAACCGGCGAAGGTCCAACATCCTTGAAGAGTATTGCTGAGCGCAACCAGCTCTCTGAACATTATCTGGAGCAACTGATTGCACCGTTGCGTAATGCTGGTCTTGTTAAGAGTATCCGCGGTGCATATGGCGGTTATATTCTAGCAGGTGATCCTGCAACCATGACCGCAGGGGATGTTATTCGTGTACTGGAAGGACCGATCTCGCCAGTGGACTTTACGGAAGAAGATGACCCGGCCAAACGTGATTTGTGGCTGCGCATCCGTGATAGCATTGCCAATGTATTGGATTCAACAACGTTGAAAGATCTGATTACGTTCGAGGATCAGGAGAAGAAAGATTCGTACATGTTCTACATTTAGGTTGATCATCTAGACAACACACTAAAGCCCCCAAATAAATGGGGGCTTTAGCCGTGCCAACAGAGATAAAAGCATTAGAGAGCCAGACCAAGAAGTGCAATGACATCATAAATTCCAACAACTAACGGGGTGACAACGATGAATCGTATATATTTAGATCACGCCGCATCGACGCCTATGCATCCGCGCGTCGCAGAAGCGATGATGAACGTGATGACAGGGCAATATGGTAATCCATCCAGCATTCATGCCTTTGGACGTGAAGCCAAACGCACGGTCAGTGGAGCAAGAGACAGGATCGCGGCATCTTTGGGATGTAAACCGGACGAGCTTGTATTTACAGGTGGCGGGACGGAGAGCGACAATCTGGCGATTTTTGGTGCTGTTGCTGCCAGAGCAGATCAAGGCAAACATGTGATTACGACGGAGATTGAACATCATGCTGTATTGCATTCATGCCAAGAACTTGAACGGCAGGGATACGATGTAACCTATCTGCCTGTGGACGAGTCTGGACGCATTAAGCTGGAAGAACTGCGTGAAGCCATCAGGCCTGACACCGTGCTGATTACAATGATGTATGCCAACAACGAAATAGGCACGATGCAGCCGATTCGTGAGGTTGGTGAACTTGCGCGTCGGCATGATATTTTATTTCATACCGATGCGGTTCAAGCATTGGGTAGCCAACCCATTTCCTGTAGTGACTTGCCTGTAGATCTGATTAGCTTCTCTGCGCACAAGATTAACGGACCGCAGGGTGTAGGTGCGCTGTATGTTAGACGCGGTGTAACATTGGAAGCCAGATCACATGGTGGATTACAGGAACGACAACGTCGTGCAGGTACAGAGAACATTGCGGGGATTGCGGGTTTTGCAGAGGCGCTAAAGATCATTACCGAGAATGCAGAGGAGCACCTGCAGCATGCACTGGAATTAAAAAAAATATTGCTTGATCAGCTTGCCATTCATGTAGGGACAGAACATTTTCATGTCAACGGACATCATGATTATACGCTTCCCAATATTCTCAATATCAGCTTTCCCGAGGTGTCTACTGAAACGATGCTGATGAACCTGGATATGGAGGGTATCGCCGTAGCAAGTGGTTCAGCTTGTACTTCTGGTTCCTTGGAAGTATCCCACGTACTCAAAGCGATGAACTTGCCAGAAGCAGTTTTGAAGTCTGCGATTCGATTCAGCTGGGGTTTGGGTAATACTACAAAAGAAATCATCACAACCGCCGAAAAAATTGGAACCATTCTTCAACGGCTACGTAATAAACCTTAAGGGGTTCTTTACATATGGAACAGAAGGAGGGGAGAAGTTCCATTTTCATCGGTTGAATAGAAGCGGTTTGATGATCGGCGTCTGATTGCCACTCATCAACTTTGGGCATACCTAGCAATAGCGCCGCGCCTATACAATGTGAAGAAGATGAGGGGGACCCAGCGATGAAGCTTCAGGAAATGATCGGGCTTGCTGTTTTTGATGTTGAGGACGGGAAGCAGGTCGGTAAAATCCAGGATTTCATTGTGAATGATGATTGGGAGATTGAAGGCATTGAACTTGAGAATAAGGGCCTGTTTACCAATCATGTCAAAATGGTGCAATGGAAAGATATCGTTGCCTATGGCGAAGATGCCGTCATGATCCGTAATCAACAGGCTGTCCGCAAGACGGGGGCCGACGACATAAAATACACGTACCTCCTTGGTCGTTCTAAATTGAAGGAGATGTCCGTGCTCACCGAAGAAGGTTTGCTGCTCGGACGTGTCTCTGATGTTTATTTTGACCAGGAGTTGGGAAATACAATAATAGGGATTGAAATTACGGACGGTTTTGTGTCCGATCTGATCGAGGGCCGTAAATGGCTGCCATGTACAAGTGATATGTCTATCGGAGAAAGTGCCATTATGGTACCGCCACTGAGTGAACAGCGCTTGGAAAATGCCATTCATTCTGTTAATGGATAGGTGAATGAATATGAAATGTCCAAATTGTAGTTCGAAAGATATCGGGAAAATTGGCTCCCATCAGTTTTATTGCTGGGGATGCTTTATTGAGTTAACGGTAAACGGTGAGAAAATGTCTGTGTATCAAGTGGAAGAGGACGGTACGCTGAGCTCTCTGGATGATTTGTTCTTCGGAGAAGAGTTGCCACAAGAATTCCCACATATTCACGCTTCTTCTTAATACGCGGTTTAACTTCCTCTATATGCGGTTTCATGACAATGCATGTCATTTAATGATGTCGCAATCTGGCGACAGATGGATATAGATGTAGTTACATAGTGGTCAGGAAGCATATGGTTGATTATATGAGTCAATGATTCATAAAATTCGCTTTCCTCTTTTTTTAGAGGAGGGCGTTTTTTTATGCAATGCCGAATACAGAACATATTTTAATTCTCCTACCTCTTTTCATTGCCACATTTGCACGGAGTTAATAAAAGTTCCCTCTCCTACATATACTGACTTTCAGAGCCAGTCCATATACTGAACTGTAGAGGCCAGTCCAAAGGGGAGAATCGAAATGGAGCAACTAACCAAAAATAAAATGTTTCGTTACGCGATCTGGCTCTTGCTCGGATTGATCATTTTATATTTTATCTGGCTGTTACGGCCGTTATTATTACATATCTATGGATTCTTGAAAACGGTACTAGCCCCGTTCATCGTTGCCCTCATTATATCTTATGTGCTTAATCCGATAGTGAGCATGCTTGGCGGACGCAAAGTCCCTCGTTCCATTGCGGTTCTTTTAATCTATGCTTTTTTTCTGACTTGTATCGGAGTCATCTTAATGAATGTTATTCCTGTCTTGATTGAACAGCTGGAAGAGTTAAATGAACACATGCCGGAATTGTCCATGCGGGCGCAAAACCTGATGAACAATATGGATCACAAATTAATGCCGCCAAGCATACGCACAGGCATGAACAGTTGGTTTTTCCAGATGGAAGACCGACTTACGCAGGGGATTACCGTGCTAATGGATAATATCGGAGCAACGATTAATGTGCTGTTTAACGTATTTATTGTGCCGTTTCTGATTTTTTATATGTTAAAAGATTTTGATGTGTTCGAACGCACAGTAGTGGCTTATCTGCCTCGTTCTCGCCGTAAAGCCATTGTTTCCGTGATGAAAGAGATCGACACCGCACTCGGCAATTATATCCGGGGACAATTTATCGTCTGTGTTATTGTGGGGATTTTTGCCTATATCGGATATATTGTGATCGATATGCCCTATGCTTTGCTTCTGGCAAGTATCGTGGCTGTATTCAACATTGTGCCTTATCTGGGTCCTTTTCTGGGGGCGGCACCTGCGGTGGTGATGGCTTCAACAGTTTCTTTCAAAATGGTATTGCTGGTCATCGCGGTGAACACACTTTGCCAGGTGCTGGAGAGCAATGTAGTTTCCCCGCAGGTGGTGGGACGAACGCTACACTTGCATCCACTCTCCATTATTTTTGCGCTTCTGGTTGGTGGAGAGCTAGCGGGTATAGTCGGTTTGATTTTGGCAGTACCGGTCTTTGCTGTTTTGAAGGTGATTGTGCAGCATTTTTTCGCCTATTACATCAAACGCAGAACCGAGTGAACAAGCAGGGCAAGAGAGGCAGGAGCCATCTGGAATCGCCTCAGAAGGCGCGTTGACACTCGCTCACTCTATCGATATAATGAGGATGTATGTTTGCTAAATTAAAATCGATGATGAAATGAAGTATGCCGAGGGTTCCTTTCCTCAGAGAATAGACTTCTTTGAATTCAGACATGCTCTGGGTTCGCTGGCTGGGAGAGTCTTGAAAGTTGAAGCGGCAGAAAGCTAATTTCGGAGTGCAGGATAACCCTGCCGGGCGCGACCGTTACTCGCATGAACGAGGCGATTGTTCGTTTATCCTTTCAATGATGGGTGATGAACCCTTTCAATAAGGGGAGATGAACAATAACCAGGGTGGTACCGCGATAACATCGTCCCTGATCATTCAGGGGCGTTTTTTGTGTTTATTTTTACAGATGCGTTACCAAAAAAATGTACAAAACAATCTGTTAACCAACCGGGGCGATCTCGCTGCGGAACTTATAATTTGATGGGGGCAATCAGTATGAAAGCTAGTGAAATCCGATCCAAATGGATCCAGTTTTTTGCAAGTAAAGGTCACAAAATTGAACCGAGTGCGTCGCTCGTGCCGCACAACGACCCTTCCCTGCTGTGGATTAATGCGGGTATGGCACCGCTGAAACCTTATTTTGATGGACGGGAGAAGCCGGAGAACCCGCGTCTCGCAAACTCGCAAAAATGTATCCGTACCAACGATATTGAGAATGTCGGCAAAACGCGTCGTCACCATACGTTCTTTGAAATGCTTGGTAACTTCTCCATCGGTGATTACTTCAAAGAAGAAACGATTACTTGGGCTTGGGAGTTCCTAACGAGCAAAGAGTGGATCGGATTTGATCCGGATCGCCTGTCCGTTACCGTATATCCTGAAGATGAAGAAGCCTTCAAGCTGTGGAATGAAAAAATTGGTCTGCCAGCTGAACGTATCATTAAGCTAGACGAAAACTTCTGGGATATCGGCGAAGGCCCATGTGGACCTTGTACCGAAATCTTCTATGACCGCGGGGAAGCTTACGGTAACGATGTGAACGATCCTGAAATGTATCCAGGTGGGGAGAACGAGCGTTATCTGGAAGTGTGGAACCTTGTATTCTCGCAATTTAACCATAACAAAGACGGCAGCTATACACCGCTTCCGAACAAAAATATTGATACAGGCGCGGGGCTGGAGCGTTTTGCTTCCATTCTGCAAAATGTAGATTCCAACTTTGACACGGACCTGTTCCAACCGATGATTCAGAAAACGGCTGCACTTGCAGGCGTAAAATATAACGACAGCGTTGAGATTGATGTTGCGCTCAAAGTCATTGCCGATCATATCCGTACGGTGGCATTCGCTGTAGGTGATGGCGTACTTCCAAGCAATGAAGGCCGTGGATACGTTATTCGTCGTTTGCTGCGCCGTGCCGTTCGTTACGGTAAAGTATTGGGTCTGGATCGTCCGTTCCTGTATGAGCTGACAACGACTGTTGGTGAAGTGATGGGCATGTACTATCCGGAAGTGGTAGAGAAGCAAGAATTTATTGCCAAAGTGATCAAAACCGAGGAAGAACGTTTCCACGAAACGTTGTCAGACGGGCTTGCCATTCTGGCAGATATTAGCGCTACAGCCAAATCCGAAGGACGCACAGTGATTAGCGGACCGGAGGCCTTCAAACTATACGATACGTATGGATTCCCGTTTGACTTGACTGAGGATTATGCGTCTGAACATGGTCTGACTGTAGATCGTGAAGGCTTCGATGCATCCATGCAAGAGCAACGTGATCGTGCGCGTGCAGGGCGTCAAGAGAACGAAAGTATGAAGATTCAAGGGGGACCGCTGGCTGACCTGGAGGTTAAAAGCGAGTTTGTTGGATATACTGACCTGTTGACGGAAGCAAAAGTGGTAGCGATTGTTACAGGAGAGGCTCTTGCAGATTCTGTAGGAGAAGGACAGACTGCTCAAGTTATTCTGGATCAAACTCCATTTTATGCAGAAAGCGGCGGTCAAGTCAGTGACCAAGGCTTGCTTCGCAGTTCTGGTGCTGTAGCAACTGTTCAAGGATTGTTCAAGGCTCCGCAAGGACAGCATGTGCATGTGGTGACGATTAAGTCTGGTGAGCTTCGCGTGGGCGATGTCATTCAAGCAGAAGTGGATGAAACCAAACGCGGCGATATCATTAAAAACCATACGGCAACACACTTGCTGCACAAAGCATTGAAAGATGTGCTGGGTACGCATGTTAATCAGGCTGGTTCCTTGGTGGAACCGCAGCGTCTGCGTTTTGACTTCTCTCACTTCGGCAGTATTACGCCGGAAGAGTTGACAGAGATTGAACGTCAAGTTAACGAGCAGATATGGAATCGTCTGAACGTAAACATTGAGCTGAAAGGCATCGATGAAGCGAAGGAAATGGGAGCTATGGCTCTTTTCGGCGAAAAATATGGAGATATCGTGCGCGTCGTTCAAATTGGAAATTACAGTTTGGAACTTTGTGGCGGCTGTCACGTAAATAATACTTCAGAGATTGGAATTTTCAAACTTGTCAGCGAAAGCGGAATCGGATCGGGCGTACGCCGGATTGAGGCTGTTACTGGGCGCGGTGCATATCTGTATGTAGAAAGCCAGCTGGACTTGCTCAAACAGTCCGCAGCCCTTCTTAAAGCGAATGTATCGGATGTGCCGAAGCGGATCGAAGGTCTGAATCAGCAACTGAAAGAAGTCGCGCGAGAGACTGAGTCGCTGCAAAGCAAACTCAGTGCGATGGAAGCGGGCCAGTTGACGGATCAGGTGGTACAAGCAGGTAATACCCAATTGCTGGCCGCTCGTGTAGATGCACCGAATATGGATGCGCTGCGTACCGTTGCGGATGAGCTGAAAGTGAAACTGCCGGATGCCGTGCTCGTACTCGGCGCGCCAGCTGACGGTAAAGTGAATTTTGTAGTCGCAGTACCTGCTGAACAGGTGAAACAAGGTCTGCACGCCGGTAAGATTGTGAAGGAAGTTGCTGCGGTATGCGGCGGCGGCGGCGGCGGACGACCGGATATGGCTCAGGCGGGAGGCAAGGACGCAAGTAAGCTGGATGAAGCATTGAAATTGGCGATTTCCATCGTCAGCCAGTAAAGGACAAGCAAAAAACACAATTGCCTTATCCTTTGTGTACTTGTGGCAGTCAGAATATGTTATTATATAAACAGAAATCAATTCGGCAGGACATGGTCCCCATGTTCATGCAGGAGCGAGGTGCCATCAATGGACTCCATGGATAAGACGGTTAAATTTAATGTGAAAGGTGACGAACATGAAGCATCTTCACAAGAGATTCTTCTCACGGTATATGACGCGCTGGTCGATAAAGAGTATAATCCCATTAACCAGATCGTCGGATATTTGATATCCGGCGACCCCGCGTATATTCCGCGTCACAACAACGCACGCAGTCTGGTCCGGAAAAAGGAGCGCGACGAGCTGATTGAAGAGCTTGTTCGTTCTTATCTGGCCAATCACCGGTAATATACGCCACTTCCGTTTGTCTGCAGCCGTGCAGGCAAATGGGCAATGAACCGACAGAAGACAGACTGGTGTCTAAAAGGCGATTGAGTATCGTTCCGAACGGGCCCAGGATGGGAGAGCATGATGAAAAAATTAGGTTTGGACTATGGGGACCGCAGAATCGGAGTTGCTGTCAGTGACGCCTTCGGTTGGACTGCCCAGGGATTGGAAGTGCTTGAACGCCGCCGGGATGAAGGTGAGTTCACACGAATTGCTGAGTTAGTGCGAGAGCATGAGGTCAGCGAAATTGTGGTTGGGCTTCCCAAAAACATGAACGGCACCGTAGGGCCACGTGGTGAACTATGCATTGCGTTTGCTGAACGCCTGCGGGGCGAACTGAATTTACCTGTTCACCTTTGGGATGAACGGCTGACAACGATGGCAGCAGAACGTACGCTGATCGAAGCGGATGTCAGCCGCAAAAAACGCAAACAGGTCGTGGACAAAATGGCCGCTAGCCTGATTTTGCAAAATTATTTGGATGCCAATAGTACAAGGTGAGGGGGATCAACAATGGCTGAAGATCAACTGGGTATGGAAGAAGAAGCTGAGATCATTTACATTGCAGATGATGAGGGTAACGAAGAGGAATTCGAAGTCATCATGAAATTCGAAGTGGACGGTTCGGAGGCCAAGTATATGATGGTTGCTCCGGTTGAACCTGAAGATGGCGAGACGGATGTGTATGCATTCCGTTATGAAGAAGATGGCGATGATATCAAACTTTTTGTGATCCAAGATGATGCCGAGTGGGATATCGTCGAGGAGACCTTTAATACATTTCTTGCTGAAGATGAAGAGGAAGCGAACTAAATGACGGAATATAATCGCAAAGACCTGAAATGGACAGATTCGCTGCGTCTGGCATTCGGTGCTCATGTGGAGCTCGAGGAAGAGAACGGTAAATCACATCCGTATGAACTGCTCGCTGAATTTGAGGTACATGGGCAGCAGTACGCGGTGCTCCGCAGTTCATTGCGTCCGTATGACGAGGTTGAACTGCTGAGGGTTGTACCTGGCAGTGAGGACCAGATCATGCCGGAGTTAGTTACGATTGATGACGACGATGAGTGGGAGAGCATCTCGGAGCTATATGATGAGTGTACACTCCCGATTGACGAGGATTAATCAGCTTCAAATCGAAAAAACCGGAAGGGCGGAGAAGTCCGCTCTTTTTGGTTGTGTAAAGGAGTTGTGTCTCTGTTGAAAGGCAAGGTCATAGGGATATTGCTACTCGTACTGCTCGTTCTGGCTGGAGGAGCTGGCGGGTATGTATGGAACATGATGCGTCCGGTGCAGGCTTCTTCCGAGCCAGTTGTATTTGAAATCAAGAGCGGCTCGGGTATATCCACAATTGCGGATCAGCTGCAACAGGAAGGACTTATTCGAAACAGTCTCGTGTTCAAAGGTTATTTAAAATGGAAGAAGCTAGGCAGTAATTTTATGGCGGGGAAATATGCCATGAATCCAGGCGTGACATACGATGAGATTATTCATAAACTGAGTAGCGGCGAGGTTGTACCCGAAGAAATGGTGAAGTTTACGATTCCAGAAGGCTACACCGTCTTGCAGATGGCAGACAAGCTTTCAGCTGAGGGTATTGTCGATAAAAAGGACTTCCTTAAGCTGGCCAATGAATCTTCAGCCTTCGATGTGGATATCATCAAGGGTATCCCCCTGGATGAAGAACTTCGCTACGCATTGGAAGGTTATCTTTTTCCTGAAACCTACGAAATGAAAAAAGGCAGCAACACTCATGATGTGATGCAGCGAATGCTGGAAGAGTTTCAGACGAAAGTGAATTCCATTCCAGATTTGCAAGCGAAACTTGATGAAAAGAAACTTTCGTTGCATGAACTGCTGACGATTGCATCGCTGGTGGAACGGGAAGTTGTCGTAGATCAGGAACGTGCACTGGTAGCAGGGGTAATCTACAATCGAATTAATAAAGATATGAAGCTGGAGATTGATGCAACTGTACAATATCTGCTCGACAAACCGAAGGAACGATTGTTTTTCAAAGACTTGAAGGTAGAGAGTCCGTACAATACGTACTTGAACAAAGGTCTGCCACCAGGTCCCATTGCCAGTCCAAGTTTAGCGTCCATTAAGGCAGCGTTAAATCCAGAAGCTTCGGAATATCTGTTCTATGTAACGAAAAAAGATGGAACTTCAGGGCATCTGTTTGCCAAGACATACAAGGAACATCAGCAAAATATAGCCAAAAGTAAGGCTGCGCAATAAGCGGAGGGGATTAGATGAGTACAAAACATGAACTGCTCGTGACAGTAGCAAATGTAACAGAAGCAGAAGCATTGCTTCGAGCGGGAGCGGACGCTTTATTAATCGGAGATGATCGCTTTGGCATGCGTCTGCCAGGTAACTTTAGCCTGGAAGAAACTGCAGAAGTGGTGGCTATGGCTACCAAACACGAAGCTCGGGTTATTGTTTCTATGAACAACCTGATGTCGAATGAATTATTAAAAGAATTGCCTGACTATGTGCAAGCGTTAGGCCGAATTGGCGTGCACGCGGTCGAGTTCAATGATCCATCTGTACTGGCTGCGATCAAGGAACATGCACCGCATATTCATTTGCATTGGAACGCAGAGATGACGTCTACAAACTATGCAACGGCCAACTACTGGGGAACCAAGGGGGCCAGCCGCGTTGTTCTTGCCCGTGAGTTGAACATGGATGAAATCACGGAGATGGTTCCATTTTTAAAAGTGGAGGCGCAGGTGCAGGTTCATGGCATGACCAATATTTATCACTCGAAGCGCAGTCTGGTTCAGAGTTACATGGCTCATCAAGGACGTCCAGTGGACGGGCATCTTGGTAAGGAGCGCGGATTGTTCTTGATTGAAGCCGAGCGACGAGATGAGAAGTTTCCGATTTATGAGGACATCAATGGAACGCATATTATGAGTTCAGAGGACATCTGCATTCTGGAAGATCTTCATCTGATGATGGAAGCAGGTGTGCACAGTTTCAAGGTAGAGGGGATTTTGAAATCTCTTGCTTACAATGAAGCGGTTGTTCGTGCTTATCGTAAAGCGATAGATCTTTATGAGGCAGACGCAGATGCTTATGCATACGACGAAGAATGGCTACGTAAGGTCCGTGAGCTACAGGACCCTGAGCGGGAATTGTCATTTGGATTTTTCTATAAAGAACAAGTGTATTAATAGACGAGGTGAACAAGATGGAAACAGTGGCGGTCAAACGGAAGTTTTCCGGTAAACGTAACCGTCTGGATAAACCGGAGCTCTTGGCTCCGGCGGGAAATCTGGAAAAATTAAAATTTGCGATTCACTATGGGGCTGACGCCGTATATATCGGTGGACAGGCTTATGGACTTCGATCCAACGCAGATAACTTCAGTTTTGAAGAAATGCGTGAAGGAGTAGAATTTGCGAAAAAGTATGGAGCTAAAGTATTCGTAGCAACGAATATCTATGCCCATAACGAAGATGTGGCAGGCATTGAAGCATACTTGCAGAACCTGTATGATGCAGGTATCTCCGCAGTTATCGTTGCCGATCCGGCCATCATTGAAGTAGCTTTGCGTGCAGTACCGGGTCTGGAAGTGCATCTTAGCACACAACAGTCCACATTGAACTGGCAAGCGGTGAAGTTCTGGAAGGACGAAGGACTGCCACGGGTTGTGCTTGGCCGTGAGACAAGCTTTGAAGAGATTGAAGAGATCAAGGCGAATGTGGATATCGAGATCGAGGCTTTCATTCACGGAGCGATGTGTTCTTCCTATTCGGGCCGTTGTGTATTGTCCAATCACTTTACAGACCGTGACTCCAACCGTGGAGGATGCTGTCAGTCTTGCCGCTGGAAGTATGATCTGTTCGAGGATGCGAGAGAAGATGCGGTCTGGGTAAGCGAAGAGGAGATGCAGATGCAGGCTCCTGCTCCGTTTAAACTGGGAGATAATCAGTTGCCTCTGTTCCAGGAACAGGATAATTCCTTCTCCATGGGCTCGAAGGATTTGTGCATGATCGGTCATATCCCGGAATTAATTGATGTGGGTGTGGACAGCTTCAAAATCGAAGGACGGATGAAATCCATTCACTATGTAGCTACGGTCGTCAACGTATACCGTCAGGCGATTGACGCTTACATGGCTGATCCTGAAAATTATGTGTTGAAACCGGAGTGGGTGGAAGAAATGAATAAAGCGGCGAATCGTCCGCTGAATACCGGTTTCTTCTATGACACCCCTGATCATGAAGATCATATCTATGAGCCGGAAGAGAAAGCAGTACCTTACGACTTTGCTGGTCTGGTTATGGGCTATGATGAAGAAACGGGCATGGCGACTATTCAGCAGCGGAATCACTTTAAGCCGGGAAATGAAATCGAGTTCTTCGGTCCCAACGGTACTTTTTTCAAACAAGTGGTAGGAGAAATTCAGGATGAACAAGGCAATGTTCTGGATGCTGCCAGACATCCGTTGCAACTGGTGAAAATGAAAGTAGATCAGCCAGTTTCTTATTTTGATATGATGCGGAAAAAGAAGTAGGCTTATATTCCTAGTTTGCTACAAAATAATGTTAATGAATCACAAATTTGTGTTATAAAGTGCAGAATTGGACCTCCGTATATCGGTATATGGGGGTCTTTTTTTTATAGAAAAATAGGAAAAAAGTTGTAATATATTTCTGAGGAAATGGAGGGAAAGCAGGAAAGCTGTCGAATACTACATATTTATAGGGGAGAGATTGAAAAATCTAACAAGAAAATTACTGGCAGGTGATTGGGATTGGTACAAAAGAAGGATAAAGACAGTGGGGAACACATTACACAACCCGAGCAGGCTAAGCCTGATAAGACACAGAACGTGAAGAAAGTTAAGCCGGTCAAAATCAAAAAAGAAGGGATACATAAAAAGCCTTTCAAATTTGATCGCAGTAAGATCCGGTTTGATTGGATCAAAATGGATTGGTTGAAGAAGCAACTGAAGAATCGTGATTGGAAAGGACTTGGAGGCAATTCCTACAAACAGATTAGAAAGGTGAATCCAGTCAAATCTGTAGGAGTTAAACTTTTCTTAATCTTTTTCGCAGCCATTATGATTGTCGTTATTAGTTTGGGTCTATTATCCTATTCCAAGGCTAAAAATACGATCGAGGCTAATGCATCCAGAGCCAATCAGGAAACGATTGATCAAACCAAGCAGAAGCTTGATATCATTTTGGAGCGCTTTGTGGATACGTCTACACAGATCTTTTTTGATCCAGAGATGCAGTCATTGCTTCAAAAAATGTCTGATCCGAATCTGACGGCATATGATACGTTCGTCAATTCGAGTTCAATTAATAAACAGTTATCCAATGTAGCTTTTACAAACAAATCCATGGAAGCGATTTATTTGGTGCCAACAGATGAATCTAAATCCGTTATGGGAACAGGCAACAGCAGTTCAACGATGGGTAGTGTGCGTCAGGAATCATGGTATAAAGACCTCATAGCACAGGGAGGTTACCGCTGGCTCCCAACAAAAGAAAAGAATGATGGTACGACTCAGACTTTCCAAATTGCACGTTCAATGAAGAACTTGCAAGGTACAACACAGTCTTACGTACTGATTATTGAGTTGAAGCTGGAGGTGCTGGAAGAGCAACTTAAATCACTGGATCTGGGAGCAGGCTCGGTCATTCAATTGATTGCTCCGGATAACAAAGTCGTTGCTTCATCCGTCGCGGGGCGTGCGGGAAAAGAAACGGAACTTGGCTTCGTAAAAGATTTGAAAGAGCCTGCAGGAAGTACAAATACGGAATATGATATCGATGGCAAGTCGACGAATATGCTGGCTGTATACAGTACGCTGGATTCATCAGCGTGGAAGATGGTCGGTATGGTTCCCACTTCGATGCTGGTTAAGGATGCCAAAGGCATCTTGACAATGACCTTGTGGATGGCACTTGCATTTGCAGCTCTGGCTGTGGTAATCGGTGTCTGGATGGTTCGTATGATTGCTCGTCCGCTCAGCGGATTGAAAGATTTGATGCAAGAGGGTGCAAAAGGAAATCTGAAAGTACGCACTCCGTATAGTTCTCAAGATGAGATCGGGCAACTATCCGCTGCATTTAATACGATGATGGAACAAATCACGAAGCTGGTCGAGCAGACCAATCGTTCTGCACAGGAAGTATTGGACACAGCTACAGAACTGAGCAATGCTTCGAAGAAAACCGCCGTATCTGCTTCTGAGATCGCTGTAGCAACTGAAGAAATTGCTGGTGGTGCAGGCAGTCTGGCAACGGAAGCGGAACGAGGCAATGAGTTGACGGATAATATCTCTCGTCAGATGGAAAGTGTGATTGCAGCTAATGAAGAGATGGGCAGTTCTGCCCGTCATGTGGAGAAATCCAGTCAAACGGGAACACAGCATCTGAATCAGTTGATGACCAAAACGCAGAAGACCGAAGAAATGATTGGAGCGTTGGTTAACAAAGTTGATTCGTTAAAAGAGAGCACATCCTCTGTATTAAAGGTGCTCGATGTTATGCAAAATATTACGAAGCAAACCAACATTTTGTCTCTGAATGCAACGATTGAAGCAGCGCGTGCTGGTGCAGCTGGCCGTGGCTTTATGGTCGTAGCGGATGAAGTGCGTCAACTCGCTGCGCAGTCTAGACAGTCCATTGATATGGTCGGGGAAATTACCGACAAAATCATGTCAGAGATGAACGAAACGGTAAAAGCTCTGTCCGATGCATATCCTTTGTTTAAGGAACAGATGGATGCTGTAAAAGATACAAATGTGATCTTTGCTTCTGTACAGGACCAGATGGCTGCTTTCGTGGAACGTCTGGGTATGGTTACAGGCTCCATTGGAGAGTTGAGCAAATCTCAAGCAACGTTATCTGAAGCGATGAGTAATGTCAGCGCTGTTGCTGAAGAGTCGTCGGCAACTTCAGAGGAAGTAGCTTCCTTGAGTAGTGAACAGCAAAACATCAGTAATCAACTCGTGAGCCTCTCTGGCAAGCTGGAGAATGTATCGACTGAACTGAAAGAAACCCTCTCACGTTTTACCGTGTAACCAGCAGGCAAAAAGCTGAAAATTACAAACAAACCTGCCTCTTCATCGGGGTAGGTTTTTTTAGGTTTACCGGATAATTCCAGACAGGACAGCGCATAATACACGAAAAAGATGAGGGTGGAACAGGTGTGCAGTTGCAACTGGTGTGGAAACATCGTATAGCCATAATGAGCGCCGGACTTACTCTTCTCTTCGCGGTATTGATACTGAGACTTGGCTGGATTCAAATGGTTCAAGTGAACCGAACCATGCCCGGGTTTCAGCGGACCGTGCGGGAGATGTCGGTGCTGCAACGTGAACAGGGTGTGATGCTGGATTCCGGCCGCGGGCAGTTTACGGATGTCCACGGGCGTCCATTAACAGGGAAGCTGCAATGGGGGCTTGTGCTTTACCCAACTAGCGGGAAAAGTAATGAACATGATCTCAAGCTCAAACAATTAGCCTCCCTCCTTCATACAGATGTGAACCGGTTAAAAAGGGAATGGCATAAGGTGAACACGCCACATCTTTGGACTGGAGGCGGTCCAGAGCCTGTGTTGTTAACGGATGCTCAAATTGTAAATGTACGGAACATACGCCTTCGAGGAGCTGATGTGTATCCTGTCATGACGAGGTATTTCCCGAAGGAGAGTGGAAGCCAGTGGTTAGGTTATTTGAGCGAACATCCCGAGAATTATGGGAGACAGCCTAGACACCAAGATGAAGTAAAACAACCTTTTGCCATGAAATCGGGAGCAGCTGGGCTGGAAAGAACGCTGGAGCCGTTGCTGAGAGGTATAGGACCAACATTAATAACACGTATGGTATCAGGAAATGGGCAGGTCATTCCAGAGATGGAGCCGCGCGTAATTGCTCCTACGAATTCGCACTATCCATTAGTGGTGGAAACCACGATTGATGCACGTATACAGCAAGGCATCGAAGAATTAACAGAAGCATCCGGGCTCAAGGAAGGAGCCATCGTGGTTCTTGATACTACAAATGCGGATGTACGAGCAATGGTATCCGTTCCTTTTTATCAACCGCAGCATGTCGATCCGCAGCAATCCTCCTGGGGGAATCGTGCAATTCAAGCGGCTGTACCCGGATCTATATTCAAAATCGTAACGGCTGCAACAGCCTTGGAAAATCAGATTGTTTCCCGTGATGAGAAGTTCCACTGCGAAGGAGCTTATGGAAAATATGGACTATCCTGCTGGAAAGAGCATGGACATGGTGAATTGAATTTGGAAAAGGGATTCGCGGAGTCATGTAACATTGTGTTCGCTGAGACTGCACGTAGACTGCACATGGAGCAATTGGAACAAACCGCTGATCGCCTGGGGCTTACACGTTCTGTCGGCTGGCAGGCACAACATATCGCGGGGATGCCGGTATTAAAACATTTTGATCATGAAGAACCGGGGCGTATTCGGACAGAAGCCGTGAAGTCTGCAGACGAAGGAGCCAAAATTCAGACAGCCATTGGACAGCGGGATGTTCTGGTGACTCCGCTACAAGCAGCAAACCTGATCGTGACATTGTTGCATGATGGAAAGGTAAATGCCCCCCGGCTTGTGCAACGAATCCGTTACGCGGATGGAGGTACGATGCTGGACATGCCTTTACATGCATCTCCTTCAGCAGAAGGACAGGTTTCTCCGACCACAGCCCATCTGCTGTTAAGGTGGATGAAAACCGTAGTACGGGAGGGAACAGGAAAATCCCTGCAACACGCGAGATGGCACGTCGCAGGGAAGTCAGGGACAGCTCAGGTACAACAAAATGGGAAAGCCAAAAACAATCAATGGTTTATAGGATATGGGCCCGTAGAGAAGCCGAGATACGCGGTTGCTGTGTTGGTACAGAATGTCTCTCCAGAAGCCTCACATCAGGCTACAGCTCTGTTTCGCAAAGTTATGGACTATCTGGCGGAGTGCTCGTGATTGCTTCACAGGAAAAGATCACGAGCATGTCATCTACTCATGTTCTGTTCTCTCTGAAACATCGGGAGCAGGAGAATCAACTACTAATGGTGACGATTCGAATTCGTCAGTGGGCAGATGAATCCATTTTTGCAGATAACCTTGCTGTAGTAATTCTTTTAATAAGATCAGAAGCACAGGAGATAACACGACACCTGCGAGTCCGAAGACCGACAGGGAAATTAACATAAACGAAAGCATCAAATAAGCAGAGGAAACACCGATGGAATTCCCTGAAATTTTCGGTTCCAACAGTTGTCTCGTCAGCATGGTCACAGCCAAAACGACAATCAAGCCGATGGCAAGCGTAGTATTGCCCACGATAAACAAATAAACAATCCACGGAATAAATATCACTGGAACACCAAGCAGTGGCACCAGATCAAAGATGGCACAGACTGCTGCGATTGTAAAGGCGTTGGAGGTTCCCAGAATCAACAACCCCGCATATATCAATACAAAAGTAATAAGCATCATGATCAATTGTGCCTTCATATAGGAACGGATCGTTTTGAACACGTGTGTGCGCATAAATTCATTCGCTGTTTTTAATGTTTTGGGCGTTTTGGTACGAGCAAACTTGCGCCAGGATTCAATCTCGATACTGAGAAAAAATGCCAGAATGATTGCGATTCCGAAGTTGGTAATAAATGTGGAGAATGAGCTAAGAAAGCCGATGATGAACTGTGCTCCACTAGTGACCCAACGGGAAAGAATGCCCGACAGTGTGGCGAAATATTCATTAACTTTGTCCAGTATACCGTCTGGAAGGGCATTGGACTTATCCTGGATGAGCAAGACCAGGTTCGTGAATTCACGCTGGATCATCTCAACATACACCGGGAAATTGAGCTGAAGATCGGAAATTTGTGAAATGATAAAAAAGCCTAGACCGAAAAAGGCAGCTACAATGAGCCCGAGAAACAATAACACTGATATGGCAGTTCCGGCTGTTTTGGGCAATCCTTTCCGATGAAGGAATTTGGCTAAGGGCTCAATCATCCAAAAGACAATAAACGAAAGAAAAACGGGTGCAGCGATATGATACAATTTACTAAAAGCAAACATGATCACATACACGGTTAACACGAGCAGAGCGATATCAAACACGGTGCGCCCGTACTTTTTATAAAGCGGCAACATGGGCATAGACTCCTTTACAGGCAGAAATTAGATTGTATTTATTGTACATGAAAGCGGGGATTTGAGGAAATAGCATTTAAGAAAAGAACTAACTATGATAAAATTAAAGGCGGTTTATTTTAGAAAGTGCCGTATGGCCGTAAATTAGCAGGAGAAGTGGGGAATCGACATCATGACAACGATGCTTCAGAGTATTTTACTGTGGTTATTGTATCTGTCCTCTTTTTATGCTTTTATTCCAAGTTTGATCAGCAGACTGTTCGGATTTCGTGTGTTCAGAAGGGGGAAAAGTGAAACATACTATGCCCTGACATTTGATGATGGGCCTGACCCTTTGTATACGCCCCGTTTGCTTGAACTGTTACGTAAGTACAATGTGAAAGCAACTTTTTTTGTCGTGGGGGAGCATGCAGCAAGTCATCCGGAGTTAGTCAGACGTATGCATGAGGAAGGGCATTTAATCGGAATTCATAATTATATCCACAAAACAAACTGGTTGATGCGTCCACGAACGGTTCGGGATCAGATCGATCGAACAGGTCAGATCATTCAAGAAATCACGGGTGAAAAGACCTGTTATTACCGTCCGCCATGGGGCATTATGAACCTGTTTGATTTTTTCAGTAAAAAAGATCGCAAGATCATTCTGTGGTCCGCCATGTTTGAGGACTGGAAATGCAGCGTAGGTGCCGAGCAATTAAAAAAACGTATGCTGAACAAATTAAACGGCGGAGAGGTGATGCTGCTCCATGATCGCGGCACCACCTTAGGAGCAGATGCACACGCACCAGAGCAGATGCTTGAGGCGCTGGAGGCATTGCTGCAGGAAGCCGAGCGACGTGGCTTGGAAAGTGTACGCGTGGACACGTTGATGAATGGTAGCGCAATAAACGAATCGTCGGCAGTGGTTTTCAGGCAAGAAGTGGAACCCCGATTGAAGCTGAAGCTGTGGAAACGTGCCGTGGTTGCTATGTGGTTAGGCTGGGAAAAGCTGTTTCACTGGGTATATCATCTGCGAGCCGCTTCACCTAAAGATCCGATGCTTCATTTTCGTTCACGTGTATACCACGGTGCACGAGTTGAGATGGAACATGGTTATGTGATGCAGAACGGAGATCCCATTATAGAGTTACATTTCGACAATCAAAAATTGTTCGAACTTGGTGTTACGTCCCGTTCAACGATGCATTTGGCTATTCGTATGATTCGTACGATGGAACAACAACTACCGGACCTGGCACAGGTTGTTGCTGCCGATCCCAAATTACGTTCAGCAAAGGCGCTCTATGGCGTTAGCATGATTAACCGTGGTCCTGAAAAATTTGGGTTCGCTGTACATGAGCTGGCACCAGGCCCGTTCAGCCTGGCTTCCAAGTTATATCTGAGGCTGTTGCTCAGCGTTATTCATCCGGCAGGCCAAAAACGCTTAAAACAGCGTGCAGATCAATTGGTGCCTAAAATGATTGTGATGCCTGTTGAGGAGCTGTTGAAACGTTATGGGCAGCAACACCATACGATTGCTTCAGGTTTAGCTGAACAAGCTGAAGAGGAGTCTTTTGTTATAGAAAATGAAGTTTTAACGGAACAGAACTAAATTCATTGATGAGAACTGAATTTTCTGATGAGGGTGTAACGGACTTATACACAAATTTAATTATCATTTTTATATTGCAATTTTTCTGAAAAGATTTCCCATACACATTTCAAATGAAAAAAGATGGACTCTGCCAGCGTGGCATAGCCCATCTTTTTTCAATTTTATATCTTTGGTTCAGTACTTATGGCTTCTTCATCCAAACTAGATTTTCAGTACGCCACCGTTGCTTGCATTGGTTACAAGTTTGGAGTAGCGAGCCAGCAGGCCGGTTTTGACTTTTGGTTCAAAACCTTTCCAGTTCGCACGACGAGCTTCGAATTCCTCATCGCTAATTTGCAACTCAATCGTACGGTTGTTGAGGTCGAGTTCGATGATATCTCCTTCTTCAACAAAGGCAATCGGGCCGCCTTCTGCTGCTTCTGGAGAGATATGGCCGATACTGATTCCGCGGGATGCGCCGGAGAAACGTCCATCCGTGATCAGACCGACTTTGGCACCAAGTCCCATACCTACGATCTGGGAAGTTGGCGCAAGCATTTCAGGCATACCTGGTCCGCCTTTTGGTCCTTCATAACGAATAACTACGACATGTCCTTCTTTAACTTTCCCGTTAGCGATGCCCTCAAGTGCTTCTTCCTGGGAGTCGAAACAGATGGCAGGACCTTTGTGGTATCCGCCAACCGAAGCATCTACAGCGCCTACTTTAATGATTGCACCTTCTGGTGCGAGGTTACCGAACAATACAGCCAGTCCGCCTTTTTCGGAGTGGGGGTTGTCAAGTTTGTGGATTACGTTTGTATCTTTGATTTCTTGGCCTTCCACATTTTCACGGATGGTTTTACCTGTAACCGTGATACAATCTGCATGAATTGCGCCTGGTTTCTTGAGCAATTCATTCAGAACCGCGCTTACGCCACCTGCATTGTGAACATCTTCGATGTGCAGGTCAGAAGCTGGTGCCAGTTTCGCCAGATGCGGAACACGGTTAGCAACTTCGTTGATACGCTCGATCGGGTATTCAATGCCAGCTTCGTGAGCCAGAGCCAGTGTATGCAGTACCGTATTCGTAGAGCCGCCCATCGCCATGTCGAGAGCAAACGCATTGTCGATGGCTTCTACAGTTACGATATCGCGTGGTTTCAGATCCAGTTTGATCAGTTCCATCAACTGTTTCGCCGATTGTTTGACAAATTCACGACGTTCTGGAGCAACAGCCAGAATGGTTCCGTTACCCGGCATAGCCAGTCCCATCGCTTCTGCAAGACAGTTCATGGAGTTCGCGGTGAACATACCGGAGCATGATCCGCAAGTTGGACAACCGAACTGCTCAAGCTCAAGCAAGCTCTTGTCGTCGATTTTACCCGCCTGGAAAGCACCTACGCCTTCGAATACGGAAGTGAGGGAAAGAGCTTTACCGTTGCTGTCACGGCCGGCTTTCATCGGTCCACCGCTTACGAATACGGTAGGGATATTGCAACGGAGTGCGCCCATCATCATACCAGGTGTAATTTTGTCACAGTTCGGGATACAAACCATGCCGTCGAACCAGTGAGCAGATACAACCGTTTCCACGGAATCCGCAATAATGTCACGGCTTGGCAAGGAGTAACGCATACCGATGTGTCCCATTGCAATCCCGTCATCAACGCCGATGGTGTTGAATTCGAACGGAACGCCGCCGGCTTCGCGAATGGCATCTTTAACAATTTTACCAAACTCTTGCAAGTGAACATGACCAGGTACGATATCGATGTACGAGTTACATACCGCGATAAACGGCTTGCCGAAATCCTCTTCTTTTACGCCCGCTGCACGGAGCAAACTCCGGTGTGGTGCGCGGTCAAACCCTTTTTTGATCATATCGGAACGCATTTTATTGGCTGACATGGTGTATTCCCCCCAAAACTATAATATTGAGCAACATGAATGGAAAAATAAATGGCAGTTCATCTGTCGTTTAATTTCATCCGTACTCTGCAAAAAAAATACCCCGTGGGCTGGTGTCTGGCTCCCCGTAGTTTGTGAATTTCTTTGCTGCTTTAAACCCGTGAACACCCGGTTTTTCTATAGAGTCTATCACAACCATCGTCATATTTCTACAATCAATAGACATATAGAAAAGAAGCCACATTCCATTAACATGGAGTTTGGCTTCTGAATTAAGTTTAAAGCGAGGTTCGCTTTGAATGGCATACGTGTTTTATAAGCTCAGTTTAACTACTTCCGCCTTTGCGACCGATTTCGCGATAAAATTCCTTGCTATGGTTTTCGGAAGTCGCTTCGCCGCCCTTACGTCCGATTTCCTTGTAGAAATCTGCATCATGAGCGTCGGAAGTCGCTTCGCCACCTTTTTTACCAATCGTCTGGTAGAAGCTCCGGTCATGGTTTCTTGAAGTAGCTTTCCCGCCTAACCGTCCGGCTTCTTCTCTGCTCATCTTGCGTTCAGATGTCTGCCCTTGTGCCATTACAAATCACTCCTTACCATGATAAGTTGTTTTTTGCATCGTGTATGCTGAATTACCACAGTTTTTCCAGCCTGAAACAATTTAAATGGAAACGGTTGGATAATAGGAGTGAGTTAAATCTCAAGCAGAACGTTTGAAAACACCATGTCGATGAATTGAAATCCGGGAGATGTCCGGCTCAATGAGTACTTTAAAGGTATGCCGTACAAGCGGGTGAGCCAGAGTAACCGAGAAGAGCACAGCAATACCAAGGATAATTGGGATGAAGAGTGCGCTACCCATATAACTGTAGATTCCTGACCAGATCGCAAGCCGTACAAGAAATCCGTGTAAAAGGAAGACGTACAAAGTACGACGACCCAGGTCCGTCAGTTTGGAGGTCAAGTTCGGAACCCAGGCAAGGAAAAGCGTAGCGGAGATGATCTCCAGCAGATACACGCCAAGCCTAAAAATCCCGGCATACCACTCCTGATGCCCCAGTTCTGCATAAGTTTTGCTTCCAAACAGCCATCCTTGCGGAATGTTTAAACCGCCATATGCAATATAGACCAGCAGAGCAACAGATAGGATTCCGGCTACTCTACGGCCCCAGCCTGGAAGCAGGCGCGCACGGATGGCTGCACCATAGTCATATCCAATTACGAAGAATGGAAGAAATACAAAGGTGCGGCTGCAACTGAGCCAAAAACCGTCGACAGGCAAGTAACCGGCAATGACTCCCAGTGCGATTGAAGCAATCAACCGATATACAGGTTTCCAAGAGATGGTGAGACGGACAAGTAACCTCCAGCAGAAATGGCTGGCAAGGAACCATAGCAACAGGTACGGTGCAAAGAAGGATAAGCGCATATGTGGTGTATGAAACACGGTCGCATCCATCAATGCATATAACGTTTGGAACAGAAGATATTGTAGTGCAATCTGTTTCAGCACGTTGCGCCCCGAGGCACCCTGGATAGAAGGTTTGGCAAAATATCCGGTCACCCAAACGAACAGTGGCATATGAAACGTATAAATCCACAGAAACAATGCCTCCGCTCCGGCAAAGCGGGTAATGAGTGGCTCCAGTGCATTTCCCGCAAGTACGCACACAATTAACATAAAGCGAAGATTGTAAAAGAAAGATTCCTGATCATGTTGAATCAGTATCTGTTTTCTCATGATGTAGCCCCCTCGAAAACTTCATTAAAAGTTTATCTGCATTCGTTATATACATCTGTACTAAGGTTAATATGGATTCACTCTAGTTATTGTGATTTAATTCACAATAGTAAGCGTTATCTTTTCTCAAAGATGTGACAACAAAAAGAATGCTTCGGGATTGACAACGGTTGCATACGGGATGACAATGGTAGAAGAAGATGAGGTAGTCAATATTAAGGAGGAAGGCAATATGTCAACGAGTCCCTTTCAAAGCCCTGATATTATTACATTCGGGGAGAGTATGGGGTTACTGACGGCCAGAGATACGAGAGGGCTTGAATATGCAGCTACACTGGACAAGACGTTCGGAGGTGCCGAAAGCAATCTGGCCATTGGCGTAGCGCGCCTTGGACATACCAGCGGATGGTTTGGACGGCTTGGCAACGATCCGATCGGAAACATGATTCTAAAAGCTATTCGCGGCGAAGGTGTGGATGTATCCCGGGCCAAATTAAGTGATCATGAACCTACAGGTCTGATGATTCGTGAGAACGCTTCCGGGAAAGCTTCGGTGCATTATTATAGGAAGTTATCCGCGGCCAGTGCAATGACACCGGATGATCTGGATCCGGAATATATTGCCGCGGCCAAGATTTTGCACGTCACAGGTATTACTGCAGCGATTAGCGAATCAGGTCTTTCCACGGTTGAAGCCGCCATACATATTGCCAAGCAGGCAGGGGTGAAAGTGAGCTTCGATCCGAATCTGCGCCTGAAGCTATGGTCAGCAGAGAAGGCACGCCCTGTATTACTACGTTTGGCTGAGCAGGCTGATTACTTTTTACCAGGTTTGGATGAGATGAAACTGTTATATAACGAAGAAAGCGATGAGAAGGTGCTTGAACGCTTAGCTGCCATGGATGCAGTGTGCATTGTTAAGGGTGGGCCTGATTTGACCTACGTACTTGCGGATGGTACCCTAACGGAAGTTCCGTACTTTAAAGCAGATCAGGTTCTTGATACTGTTGGTGCTGGAGACGGATTCTGTGCAGGTTTTTTAGCGGGTCTGTTAAAAGGATATACTCCGCAGGAGGCGACCAGGCTTGGTAATTTGAACGGATCAATGGTTATCCAGGCCGTCGGGGATTGGGAAGCACTT
This sequence comes from Paenibacillus polysaccharolyticus, assembly GCF_023714295.1. GTDB lineage: Bacteria > Bacillota > Bacilli > Paenibacillales > Paenibacillaceae > Paenibacillus > Paenibacillus polysaccharolyticus_A. Next base: position 352,301 of record NZ_JAMAUN010000003.1, on the reverse strand, counting down.
CCGACATGGGCACAGGTTGAGGCCAAGCTGAATAATGTTGCTCACGTCGAGCGTTAAGTTCAGTTAAAATCAGGATGACTCATCTTCGTTCTTTAAAAATGTAAAGTTTGTATACACAACCACCACATGGACAAGGGAGAGAATGAAATGAAGAAGCTTCAACTGTTGCAAAAGATGACGGACAATGGTGTGGTGGCGGTTCTGCGCGCAGATTCGGCTGACCAGGTCATTGCTATGGCCGAGCAGGCAATCGCGGGTGGGATCAAGGTTATCGAAATTACGATGACCGTTCCGGGTGCGCTCAAAGCGATCGAAAAATTAAGCCGTGTGTATCATTGGAATACGCAGGATCCGGAGAAATTCGCGATTATTGGCGCAGGAACTGTGCTTGAGGCGCAAACGGCGAGAGCTGCGATTATGTCGGGTGCCGAGTTTGTCGTAGGACCATCTCTTAACCCGGAGACCGTTCAGATGTGTAATTTGTACCGGGTGCCGATCTTACCGGGTGTCATGACCATTGCTGACGTGCAGCGCGCACTGGAGCTTGGCGTGGATATTATCAAGCTGTTCCCTGGCAACCTGTATGATCCATCCATTATCAAAACGATGAAAGGCCCTATGCCACAGGCGAACTTCATGCCAACAGGCGGTGTATCTTTGTCCAATCTTGGTGAGTGGATCAAAGGTGGGGCAGTAGCTGTCGGGATCGGATCTGATCTGACGTCGGAAGCTGTGAAGACGGGAGATTTGAGTCATGTCCGCCGCAAAGCGGAACAATATATGGAAGCTTATCGCAAAGCCAAGGCTGAATAATGTTTCAAGATGGAAGGGAGCCTGCGACAAGCGGGCTCCCGCTTCCATAAGCCGCGGTAATTTGCGGAAGTGTAGAAAGGTGAATGATGTTGAGAAATCGTTATAATACGGGGCGCAAGAAGAGGGGCATTGGCAAGTTTCTGCTCGTACTTTTGGCGCTCATTGTTATTGGTTGCGGATATGTTGCATGGAAGTTGCTCACGCCTTACGGCCCACAGGAATCGGCGCAGGCTGCGATGGAAACAGCCGGCGGGGTTACCGTCAGTGAGCAGGAGAATTGGATCGATTTTAAGCCGGATAAACCTAAAGCAAATGGAAAAAGTGTGCTTTTCTATCCTGGCGGATTAGTTAAACCAGAAAGTTATGCTCCTCTTGCTCATGAGCTCGCTGCAGCTGGTCATCATACCATTATTGCTAAGATGCCGGTAAATCTGGCTGTAATCAAACCCGATCTGGCCGATGATATTTTGGCAGCATACCCTGAAGAGCAGTTCGTCATGGGTGGTCACTCGTTAGGTGGCTCCATGGCTGCACGATATGTAGTGGCACATCCAGATGCCCTTCACGGCATTTTTTTCCTGGCGTCCTATCCGGATGAAAAAGGAAGTGTGCAGAAGCTGGATATTCCGGCCTTATCCATTCTCGGCACGAATGATGGAGTTGTGAATATGACCAAGTATCAGGCTGGACGCATGTATTTGCCACCAGATACCGTGTATTACACCGTTGAAGGAGGGAACCACGCTCAGTTTGGTGACTATGGTCATCAGAAGGGTGACGGTGAGCCATCAATTAGTGAAGAGGATCAGTTGAAGCAGACGGTCAAAACGTTGTTATCTTGGTTAGATACCATCAAGTAGTCTATTTTTCAGCGGAGGTGAGGGTGAGTGGCTTGGCTACAGGTGCAGGGAGAGAAGATCCCCTGCAGGGCAATTCTGTTTGACAAAGATGGCACCTTGCTGGATTTTCTTCAATTATGGGGTCCTTGGGCCGAGAGTATGCTCGTGCAAATGCAAGCATGGATGCGAGAACGTGATGCCTCTTTTACGGTGGAACTCGAACATGTGCTGGGTACGGTTCATGATTCGGAAGGTCATCTCAGCGGCTACGATGTGCAAGGGCCGCTCGCCATTGCAACTGTAGATGAATGTAACGGCTGGCTGGCAGGTCAGCTCTATGCTGCGGGTACGCCATGGAACGAAGCTATTACAACGATACGCCAGTTTTCAAGTATAGCGATGAAGTCTGTAAGAGAGCGGAAATCCGCTGAACCCATGCCTGGATTACTGGATTTACTACAACGTTGTAAGGAAGCAGGCATTCAGCTTGCAGTGGTGACTTCCGACAGTACATTAGCGGCTGAGACACATCTGGACTGGATGGGCATCCGTTCCTTTTTCAGTTCGATTGTAGGCTGTGACCGGGTAACGCGCGGCAAACCCGATGGTGAATCATTCCTGCTGGCTTGCCGGGAATTAGCGGTTGAGCCTCATGAGGCTGTAGTCATTGGAGACAGCAACGGTGATATGCAAATGGGCCGCCATGCAGGAGCAACATATACTTTGGGGTACTGTCTTTCATCGGACCAGAGTGCGCATTTGCATGATGCGGACGCCGTCATTCGTCATTATGATGAGTTAGGTATTGTGTTATAGATCCTGCGCTATGTTCGTATGTATAAGGAAATCAAAGGAGGAGAGAGGATGAACGCAACAGAGCAACTGGCTGCCTGGATTCAGGAAAGCTCACGCATTGTTTTTTTCGGAGGAGCCGGAACTTCAACGGAAAGCGGGATTCCCGACTTTCGCTCGGCTGCGGGACTGTACCAGACGGAGCAGCACTCCCCTTATCCTCCAGAGGAACTGTTAAGCCGACATTTTTTTGATCAGCACGCTGATATTTTTTATGACTTTTACCGGGGGAAAATGCTTCATCCCGATGCGGAACCGAATGGTTGTCATCGTTTACTTGCCAGGCTGGAGCAGAAAGGTAAACTTCACGCTGTCATTACGCAAAACATCGATGGTTTGCATCAAAAGGCAGGCAGCAGTCATGTGCTGGAGCTTCATGGTTCGGTTCATCGCAATGCTTGCATGGATTGCAAGCAGTTCTATTCGCTGCATGACATTATGCAATCGAAAGAGGTTGTACCTCGTTGCTCATCATGCGGAGGTGTGGTCAAGCCAGATGTAGTTTTGTACGAAGAAGAACTGGATCAGGCAACGTTGTATCATGCCATCGACGCCCTGTCTTCAGCAGATTTATTGCTTGTAGGTGGGACTTCGTTGACGGTATATCCAGCAGCTCAATTAATTACGTATTTTCAGGGAAAACACACCGTTCTGCTCAATGCCACACCAACCGCTTACGATCACCGGGCAGACTTGTTGATTACAGAGCCGATTGGCGAGGTAATGAAGGGTGTAGACCAGCTTATTGGTTAACTTAAGGTTGTTAGTGAATCAGCTTATTGGGTAACCAAGGTTGTGAAGTAACTTCTGCCTTATAAAAATGGACTGAATTACAGCATCCTCCGGCTAAGGCTTGGATCAGGATGCGCGAACCTGTGGAAAGAAGGGATTTATGATGGTCTATGTAGCTGCTGAAACACGCTATGAAACGATGAAATATAACCGCGTGGGACGTTCGGGCCTCAAACTGCCAGCGATTTCACTCGGACTGTGGCATAATTTTGGCGGAATTAACAGTGTAGAGAATGGACGCAACATGATTACACGCGCGTTTGATCTCGGCATTACTCATTTTGATTTGGCAAACAACTATGGCCCACCTGCAGGTTCAGCGGAGCAACTGTTTGGTCAGGTGCTGGCTCAGGATCTGAAACCGTACCGGGATGAACTGATTATCTCCACCAAAGCCGGATATTATATGTGGCCAGGACCTTACGGTGAGTGGGGATCCCGCAAATACTTGATTTCCAGTCTGAATCAGAGTCTTACACGAATGGGACTGGACTATGTGGATATATTTTATTCACACCGTTATGATCCAGATACACCGCTGGAAGAAACAATGATGGCACTTGATCAACTGGTTCGTTCCGGCAAGGCACTTTATGTTGGTATCTCCAATTATCCTGCAGAGCAAACGAGACAGGCGGCAGAGATTTTGAAAAGCTTAGGTACGCCATTGCTGATTCATCAACCAAGGTATTCCATGCTGGATCGCTGGATTGAAGATGGACTTCAGGATGTGCTGGACGAATACGGAGCAGGCAGTATTGCGTTCTGTCCATTGGAGCAAGGTGTGCTTACGAACAAATATTTGAATGGCATTCCAGAAGATTCCCGTGCCAAAGGTCCTTCTGTATTTTTGAATGAAAATAATATCTCTCCCGAAACACTTCGTAAGGTACGTGCTCTGAATCAGATTGCGGCATCCCGTGGTCAGAGTCTTGCCCAGTTTGCACTGGCATGGGTACTGCGCAATGGAAGAGTCACGTCTGCGCTAATTGGCGCAAGCCGTCCGTCTCAGATTGAAGAGAACGTAGCTGCGCTTAGTCAGCTGGAGTTTTCCACGGAGGAACTGGAGCGGATTGAGTCGATTTTGAAACCGGAGTCTACGAATAAAAACAAAGATTAGAACCTGTCCCTTATATGGGGAGCGTGTACAAATAAATCACAACCCAAAAGTGCATCTTAGCCATAAGGCAAGATGCACTTTTTTTATTTTGAGCGAAGCGGATGCGCAAGCAGTTTCTCCCGATAGAGAGTGGGGGCTTCGCCGTGGAAACGTTTGAATTGACGGGAAAAATACAGAGCATCAGGCATACCAACAGATGCAGATACCTGTTCAATGGACAAGTCTGGACGTTCCCGAAGCAATTGACGTGACTTGTCGATCCGCAGTTTCAACAAATAGGTCACAGGGGTGAGTCCGGTTTCCTGCTTGAAAATACGCGAGAGATATGCACGATTATATCCGAGACTCTCCGACATTTGTTCAATGGATACGGGGTAAGCGTATTGAGTGGACATATATTGAATCATCTGTTTTACCGTCCGCCGTATGGAGGATTCTCCTGATGTTAATGTCTGTCCCTCGGTGAGATGGGTCTGGGCCTCGGCTAAAATCATGTACAGTGTACCGAGTGATGTATAATGGGCGCTTTCTTTTCGCTCGGCAAAAGCGTCCTGCATGACCGACAACCAGTTGGATATGTCACAGGCTGTACCGGCATGAAAAACCGATTTCTCGGGCCTAAACCCGGCCTGTTCGACGTGCCCGGCAGCTTCACTGCCTGTAAAGGCAATCCAGCGGTATTGCCACGGCTTGCGGTTATGGGACTGGTAGCTTACCAGTTGTCCCGGATGGATCAAAAAACAATCACCTGCGGCGAGATCGTAGGTGTGCAGCTCCGTACGGAACGTACCGGCTCCTTTTTCTACATAATGCAAAAGATAATAATCATATAGCTTCGGTCCAAGTGCATGTCCAGGGAGAGTCTGGCTTGCACCAGCAAACAGGACATGAAGTGCCCCTCGGTTATCATAGGTGGGATTGGAGGCAACCGAATAACTAAGTGCTCCGCTTTTGCTTACGGCTGTTTCCTGTGAGGGCCTGGAGCTAGACGAACTGGATGAACCTGTTGTGTTATGGGATGTTTCTGCCGGATTTGTTTTGGAATCTTTCATGTGAAATCCTTCTTTCCGTTGATTAGAGCTTCAGTCGTTAGATTCATTATATGATTAAAGGTCACATTTATCCATATGAATCACACATGGTTTCATTTTAACAGAGATCACTTCCTTGTATAATAACATTAAGAAAACCACAACAAAGAGGCGAGGTGCATCAGCTTTGAATGTAACTGATTTGCAACAAAAGTTTATTGAGAGGTACGGAGAAAGTGGAGCGGACATCCGTGTATTCCATGCCCCTGGGCGTGTGAATCTGATTGGTGAACATATCGACTATAACGGTGGTTATGTGCTCCCGGCCGCGCTTGAGTTTGGCACAACCTTGCTCATTCGTGAACGTACGGATAACGCATTACAGCTGGCTTCTACCAATATGGCTTACGAGGGGACTCTGGACAGAGCCTCCATTGGTCAGGAGAAAACGGGGGAGTGGACGGACTACCCGGTAGGCGTCATGGTACAGCTGCAAGGCAAAGGTGTGCAAGTGACGAGAGGGTATGATTTTCTCTACCACGGTGAAATACCAAATGGCGCAGGACTTTCCTCCTCAGCATCTCTGGAGGTTCTCACCGGGTATGCGATTCAATCCATGGAAGGGGTATCCGACATTGACACCGTGGAGCTTGCGCTTTTGTCCCAGAAAGCAGAGAATGAGTTTGTTGGTGTCAACTGCGGCATCATGGATCAGTTTGCTGTAGCCAACGGGGCGAAGCATCATGCGATTCTGCTGATGTGTGATACGCTCGAGTACGAGAAGGTTCCTTTCCGTACAGGTGCTTACAAACTGATTATCGGTAACACAAACAAACGCCGTGGTTTGGTTGATTCGGCTTACAATGAGCGGCGCTCTCAATGCGAGCAGGCACTTGCCATTTTGAAGGAACAGCTGCCTGCACTGAATTACCTGGCTCAATTGAAGCCGGAGCAGTTTGACACCTTACAGGATCAGATCAAGGATGAGAAAGTCAGACAGCGTGCTCAGCACGTTGTAGAAGAAAATGCACGAGTACTTGCATCCGTAGAAGCGCTGCGGAACAATGATCTGCATACGTTTGGACAGTTGATGAATGCTTCACATGAATCGTTGCGTGATTTGTATGAAGTTAGCTGCATCGAGCTGGATGTCATGGTTGAGGAAGCGCAGCGGATTCCAGGAACACTGGGTGCACGTATGACGGGTGCAGGTTTTGGTGGATGTACGGTGTCTCTGGTACATGAGAATGATGTGGAACGTTTTGTGAGTGAAGTGGGTGCAGCATATGAAGCACGCACCGGTCTCAAAGGTGATTTCTATGTATGTAGTGTAGGCGAAGGTGTTAACGAACTCAAGGAGGCGAAGTAAAATGGCAATTTTGGTGACAGGTGGAGCAGGATATATTGGATCTCATACGGTGGCGGCATTGCTCGAACGTGGCGAAGAAGTCGTTGTACTGGATAACTTGCAAACAGGACATCGCGAGGCATTGCTGGGCGGTAAGTTATATGAAGGTGATTTGCGTGACAAGGAAATCTTGACGAAGCTGTTCGCGGAAAATTCAATTGATGCCGTCATTCACTTTGCGGCGAACTCGCTCGTCGGCGAGAGCATGAAAGAACCGGCTAAATACTACGATAATAACGTATTCGGCACACTTTGCCTGCTTGAAGCGATGAATGCAGCGAATGTACGTCGCATCGTCTTCTCATCTACAGCAGCAACTTATGGTGAGCCTGAGAAAGTGCCGATCGAAGAGAGCGACCGTACGGAGCCTACGAATGTATATGGTGAAACCAAATTGATGATGGAGCGCATGATGTCCTGGTTCGACAAAGTGCAGGATATCAAATACGTTTCCCTGCGTTACTTCAATGCAGCCGGTGCACACGAAAGTGGCAAAATCGGTGAAGATCACCAGCCGGAAAGTCACTTGATTCCGCTTGTATTGCAAACGGCACTGAAACAACGTTCGCATATCGCTGTATTCGGAGATGACTATGCAACAGAGGATGGCACATGTGTCCGCGACTATATCCACGTTAGTGATCTGGCTGATGCGCATCTGCGTGCAGTGGATTACTTGCGCAAAGGGGAGAACAGCAACGTGTTCAACCTGGGTAACGGCACTGGATTCTCGGTAAAACAAGTGATCGAAACCGCTAAAAAAGTAACAGGCCTGGATATTCCGGTTGTTCAGGAACCACGTCGTGCAGGTGACCCGGCTGTGCTGGTGGCATCTTCTGCGAAAGCAAGATCCGTTCTGGGTTGGAACCCAAAATGGACCAATCTCGAAGATGTCATTCAAAGCGCATGGAACTGGCATCAATCACGCCCTGAAGGCTACGGAAAAAACTAGGAGGCGAACATCTTATGTCACAGACTCAACCTGGAGCAGAGGCCACAGAGCGTACACCCGAGCAGCAGGAAGCACTGCATGCCATTGAGCGTCTGGTCGAATTTGCCTTACAGAAAAAATTGATCGAGGAAGCGGACTATGATTACAGTCGCAACCTGCTGATGGAACAGTTCGGATTCTCGGAGCCCTATGCCGGTGAATTGCATGCTACAGTTCCTGATAGTCCACAGACCATGCTGGACACTCTCATTGACTATGGATATACGATTGGACTCATTCCTGAAAATAGCGATACCTTCCGTGACCTGCTGGATGCGAAAATTATGGGTCATCTGATGGCGCGCCCTTCAGAAGTTGTGCGTGCTTTCCGCCATACGGAGCAAACGGAAGGCATCGAGGCGGCAACATCGCAATTTTATGACTTATCCATTAACTCGAACTACATCCGAATGGATCGCGTATCCAAGAACGTCTATTGGACGCAGGATACCGCTTATGGCGAGATGGAGATCACCATCAACCTTTCGAAGCCGGAGAAGAGTCCAAAGGAAATCGCTATGGCGAAATTGCTTCCACCTCCGGTATATCCGAAATGTCAGCTGTGTCGTGAAAATGTAGGTTATGCTGGTCGGGTGAATCACCCGGCCCGCCAGAATCTGCGTGTCATTCCGCTGCAGCTTAACAATGAGCCGTGGTTGTTCCAATACTCGCCGTACGTGTATTACAATGAGCACTGCATTATTTTCCATCATGATCATGTGCCGATGAAACTGACGAAGGATACTTTGCGCAGATTGCTTGCCTTTGTTCAGGAATATCCGCATTACTTTATCGGGTCTAACGCCGATCTTCCAATCGTGGGCGGTTCCATTCTGACCCATGACCACTTCCAGGGCGGACGTCATACGTTTGCCATTCAAAACGCACAGCCAGAGGCGGTCTTCCGTCATGCGGATGCACCAGGGCTGACGCTTAGCCTTGTCAAATGGCCGATGTCCGTGATGCGTTTGCATTCACATGATCCTGCAGAATTGCTAGAAGCGGGTAACGCGGTCTATGAAGCGTGGAAAGTCTACAGTGACTCCGCAGTAGAGATCGAAGCGTTTAGTGAGATCGATGGGGAAAAGGTACCTCACAATACGGTAACTCCGATTGTTCGCCGTAGTGCGGATGGCGGTTTTGAGATGGATCTCGTGTTGCGTAACAACCGTACAAATGACGAGCATCCGGAAGGGATTTTCCATCCACACCGTGAAATGCACCATTTGAAAAAAGAGAATATCGGCTTGATCGAAGTCATGGGACTGGCTATTTTGCCAGGACGCCTGAAACAAGAGCTGGATGGCATTGCCGACATCTTGGCGGGTAATACAGAGCTTGCAGAAGCTGCCCAGGCAGCGGATCACGAGCTGAACAAACATGTACCGTGGACAGAAGAGTTGAAGCAGGAGCATGGCTCCAGCTTGACGAAGGAAGAAGCGGTTGCACTTGTACAACAGCAGGTAGGTTTGAAATTCTCCGAAATTCTGGAGCATGCAGGTGTGTACAAACATGATGAAGCTGGACGTCAGGCATTCCGTCGCTTCGTAAGTAGTATGGGATATACCGAGTAGGAAGACCATTTGGCATCCGTTCAATTGTGAACGGGTGCTTTTTGGCATGGTTCGAGATGTATAATAGAGTAAGGAACGAAAGAAGAACAGTTAGAATGACCACACTACATAAGGAAAAGGGGACGATTTATTTGGAAAAGCAGCCGCTTAGTCTTCCGTTTATCTCAGATGCCAAGGAACTTAAAAGCATGGTTGGAGAATCCAGCGAACGTGTGCGTAACAAAGTAATCCCATTTGTGGATTCGCATGTTCAGAATTTCATCACGAAGTCACCCTTGTTCTTCTTGTCCACTTCGGATCAGGATGGCAAATGTGATGTATCACCGCGCGGGGATGAACCCGGCTTTGTTCGTGTATTTGATTCGTATAGACTGGTGTACCCGGAACGCCCAGGAAATCGCCGAATCGATTCCTTGTTGAACATTCTGTCAGATCCAGGAGTAGGAATGTTGTTTGTGATTCCGGGTTTGAATGAAGTGCTGCGTATCAATGGAACAGCTCGGATCACAAAGGATGAAGAATTCATCGCAAGCATGAACTGGAGTGGTAAAACGATTGGAGCAGCCGTCATTGTTGAAGTCGAGGAATGTTTCATTCATTGTCCGCGTGCTTTTCATCAGGCAGGATTATGGGATGCTGCAACATGGGCGAAATCCGAAGAGTTGCCATCCGTGAATGAACTTCTTCAAGCACATCTGAAGATCAACGGATTGAACTAAAGTGAGCGGCTATCGATTTGTTTTTCTATAAAAGGGGTACTATAATTGAGGTTGCACTAAAAATTAAACTCCATTGGAGGCGATTATAGATCATGAGATCTTTTCAATTTTATAACCCGACTCGTCTAATCTTCGGTAAAGGCCAGCTCGAAGCGCTAAAAACCGAGGTGCCGAAATATGGCAAACGGGTTCTGCTTGTATATGGCGGTGGAAGCATTAAACGTAGCGGACTGTATGATCAAGTGCTTGGTTTGCTCAAGGAAATCGGAGCAGAAGTAACGGAGCTTGCAGGTGTAGAGCCGAATCCACGTCTGTCCACTGTACATAAAGGCGTGGACTTGTGTAAGACGAATGGTATTGAGCTCATTCTGGCTGTTGGTGGCGGTAGTGTGCTTGATTGTGCCAAAGCGATTGCTGTTGGGGCGAAATACGATGGAGATATGTGGGACTTTGCACAACGTAAAGCTGTTGCACAAGACGCCCTTCCACTCGGCACAGTGCTTACCATGGCGGCTACCGGTTCAGAGATGAACTCCGGTTCGGTAATCACAAACCAAGAAACACAAGAGAAGCTCGGATGGGGCAGTGCGCATTCATTCCCTGCATTCTCCATTCTTGATCCCGTAAATACATACACGGTACCGAAGGATCAAACGGTATACGGTATGGTGGACATGATGTCTCACGTATTAGAGCATTATTTCCATCTGGATCCGAACACGCCTGTTCAACTCGGCTTCTGCGAGACGATTCTGCGTACAGTAATGGAAGCAGCTCCTCGTTTGGTGGATGACCTGGAGAACTATGAACTTCGTGAAACGATTCTGTATTGCGGAACGATGGCGCTTAATGGCGTGCTGAACATGGGACTTGCAGGAGACTGGGCAACGCACAATATCGAACATGCTGTATCAGCGGTCTACGACATCCCGCATGGTGGTGGACTTGCAATCCTATTCCCACACTGGATGAGACATAACCTGGATGTGAAGGTAGATCGTTTCAAACGTCTTGCGATCAACGTGTTTGACGTGAACCCTGAAGGTAAATCCGACAGACAGATTGCCGAGGAAGGCATTAATGCGCTCAGCAAGTTCTGGACATCCATTGGTGCACCGAACCGTCTGGCTGACTATGATATCGATGACAGTCAGATCGAGGTTATGGCGGATAAAGCGATGCTGTTTGGACCGTTCGGTAACTTTAATAAGTTGCAACGTGAAGATGTGGTATCCATCTACAAAGCTTCGCTGTAAATGAGATAAGAAGGTTGGCGTATAAACTTGACTTCATTGAACTACTGACATAAACGCAAGTCTCCTGCTGGAGGCTTGCGTTTTTTTGGATGTCTGGACTATTGTAAATCACTTCTGTAATTCCATACCGTAACATTTGCACGGAAGAGAGAAATAGAGCATTCCTGAACCTTATGATGCTAATACCCATTAGCGGCTTCTCAATACAACTCAGGAAAGATTTTGAAACATTTTGCCTAGATGTACGTATTTATTTACATGTGGGATGTACAGTTGGGAGAAATTGCAGCGGAGAGGAGGAAGAGGGGATGGAAGCAATCTATTGGGGATGTCTCATCGGAGGTGCCGTTTTTGCCATCGTGAGTCTGGTGCTGGGTGACTTGATTGACGGTTTGCTGGATGGTGCTTTCGAAATACCTGGTGTTGATTTTTTTAAACCTGTTGTACTGGCGGGGTCCATCACTGCTTTTGGTGGAGCAGGCATACTACTGACGCGGTACAGCTCTCTTAGTGTGATGTCGAATCTGATCTTATCCCTGCTGATCGGTATTGCTGCAGCCATGCTGGTATTTTTCGCATATATCAAGCCGATGCGTAACAGTGACGTTTCAATTGCTTTCTCTATGAAGGAGTTAGCGGGAAAAATTGGTGAGATTACGATTCCGGTACCGGCAAACGGATTTGGTGAAGTCATGATTCGCTTTGCATCAGGAAGCACCATTCAGACGGCATCTAGCTTTGAAGAGCTCCCCATTGCGGCGGGTGCACGAGTGGTTATCATCGATGTGGTGGATGGAGTATTGCGTGTATCCGAGTGGGAGGAAAATGTACTTAAAGATGTCTAGGTCAGTGAAATTCCCTGAATAATGCGGGGAACTGACGATAGCAAAAATGAATTTTCATACTTACGAGATAAGGGGAGAGATGTGAATGGGTAATCTGGATTGGGATGTATTGTTAATTCCTGTTGTGGTTGTTGGTGTAATTTTGATTCTGGGTTTAGCTTTCTGGGCGAGATACAAAACGGTAGGTCCCGATGAAGCGATGATTGTAACCGGTTCATTCCTGGGCAGCAGAAATATTTCAGAAGATGAATCAGGACGCAAAATTAAAATTGTGCGCGGCGGCGGAGCGTTTATCCTGCCTGTGTTCCAACAATCGGAATTTATTTCATTGCTTTCACACAAGCTCGATGTATCCACTCCGGAAGTGTACACTGAACAGGGTGTTCCGGTTATTGCTGACGGGGTGGCAATCATCAAGGTTGGTAGCGCTGTAGAAGACGTTGCAACGGCTGCGGAGCAATTTATCGGCAAACCGGTTGATGCGCTGAGGGGCGAAGCACAGGAAGTGCTGGAGGGGCATTTACGGGCCATTCTCGGTACGATGACAGTGGAAGAGGTATATCGGAACAGAGATCGTTTTGCTCAAGAGGTTCAAGGCGTGGCCGCACGGGATCTGAAAAAGATGGGTCTGCAGATTGTTTCCTTTACCATTAAGGATGTCCGCGATAAACAGGGATATTTGGACGCACTCGGTAAACCAAGAATTGCAGCCGTAAAACGGGATGCAGAAATTGCCGAAGCGGAAGCGATGCGGGATGCAAGGATTCAGAAGGCAAATGCTGAAGAACAAGGGCAGAAGGCCGAGTTGCTGCGTGATACCAATATTGCTGAGGCAGCCAAAGAGAAAGAATTGAAAGTAGCAGCCTTTAAACGTGATCAGGATACAGCCAAGGCGGAAGCGGATCAGGCTTATCATATCCATGAAGCGCGTGCAAGACAGACGGTTGTTGAAGAGCAGATGAAAGTAGAACTCGTACGTAAAGAACGTGAGATTGACCTGCAGGAAAAAGAAATTACGGTGCGTGAGAAACAATACGATGCGGAAGTGAAGAAAAAAGCGGAAGCAGATCGTTATGCCGTTGAACAGGCTGCGGAAGCGGATAAAGCAAAACGGATGCGTGAAGCCGATGCAGTTCAATACTCTATCGAAACCCAAGCCAAAGCAACAGCCGAGCAAAAGCGGCTTGAAGGTCAGGCCATTGCGGATGCAGAGCGTGCAAAAGGTACAGCCGATGCAGAAGTTATTCGTCTGCGTGGTCTTGCCGAAGCGGAAGCCAAAGAAAAATTGGCTGAGGCGTTCCAGAAGTTTGGCGAAGCTGCGGTACTCGATATCATCGTCAAAATGTTGCCTGAACTGGCTGGTAAAATCGCTGAGCCAATCTCCTCGATTGACAAGTTGACGGTCGTAGATACAGGTAAAGGCGAGGGTGCTGCACGTGTCAGCAACTACGTCACGGAACTGATGGCTACTGCACCTGAGATGTTGAAAAGTGTGTCAGGCATCGACGTGGAACAACTGATCAAAGGATTGACCAAATCGAAAACGGCTATACCAGTGGCTGTGCCATCGAGTGAATCAGTAAAACAGACGTCACCTATTATCGAGAGCATTGTAGAGCGTAGCGATAGTAAAGAGTAAGAAATGGCAGCTTAATTACATGGCTGGTCTATTGACCTTATGGCGAATTTTTGTTACTTTTTAAGCGAGACGTCCGGCGCGGTTTGCCCGCTCCGGATGTTTTTTGGTTTGGTTGAAGATGTGTCAGGCACATCCAAGATGGTGTGAAAAAAAGAGGTGCAAAAATGAGCAGCCTGCATGTAGATAAAGCGTTAAATAATAATGTAATTATCGCACAGCATCCTGAACACGGCGAAGTGGTGGTCATCGGCAAAGGCATTGGATTTAACAGGAAGCCGAATGATGATATCCCACTGACGGCTGTGGAGAAGATGTTTATTTTGAAAAACCAGCAGGAACAGGAGCAGTACAAGCAACTCCTCCCGCAGGTGGATGAAGCTCTGATCGAGATAATTAACGAAGTCATTACGTATATCGCAGAGCGTACGGACGTTCCGCTTAATGAACATATTCATATTGCGTTAACAGATCATATTTCTTTTGCCCTTAAACGCAAGGAGCAGGGAATAATCATCCAAAATCCTTTTTTATATGAGACAAGAGAGATCTATCCAGATGAGTATCGGATGGGGGAATATGCCGTTCGTTTAATTAAGGAAAAGATGGGCGTAGATCTTGGCCAAGATGAGATTGGTTTTGTCGCTTTGCATATCTATAGTGCGATGACGAACCAGAACATATCCCAAGTACGAGAGCATTCTCAATTAATTACGGATCTGGTAAACCTGGTTGCAGACCAACTCGACTATTCATTTGAAATGCAGTCTTTGGATTATTCCCGTCTGTTAACTCACCTTCGGTTTGCCTTGGAACGTGTACGCCGTGGAGATAAGGTGGAGGAACTGCATAAGCTGGATTCCTTGCTCAAATTAGAGTACCCCGAAATGTACTCGCTTGCATGGAAGCTTACTAAAGTGATGGAAAAGCGTTTAAAGCTACCTGTATATCCGGCAGAAGTTGGTTATTTAACCATTCATCTGCAACGGCTGAATCAGCGGAAAGAAGAAGAGAATACGTGAAATCATGTCAGAAATTTTAGCGAAAATACGTTTTTTTCTGTAAAGGCTTGCAATGCGTTTGAAGTGGTGCTACAATGGTGACCGTAATCAAGCAACTGAATAAACATAAGCGACGTGTTACTGACTCGATCAGGCATGAGTTAATTAGAGTGTTATTGTTCTACCTTATTAAGGGTATGCTATACCCTGAGGTTGGCACAGTTCACTTTTATTAGTTCATGCCTTTTTTGTGTTCCCTTGCTTGCATCACGACATACACATTTGAAATGAAAGGAAGAATACAACGCCATGTTTAAGAAGCTTTTTGGTGTATTGCAAAGAGTAGGTAAAGCTCTCATGCTGCCTGTAGCGATTCTTCCAGCCGCAGGTTTGCTGCTCGGAATCGGTAACATGTTGGTGAATCCGGATTTCTTGCAATATGCGACTGCGCTTGATACCCCTTGGGTAAACTCGATTGCAACCATTATGATGAATGCGGGTCAGATCGTATTTGACAATCTGGCATTGTTATTTGCTGTAGGGGTGGCAGTCGGACTTGCTGGTGGTGAAGGTGTTGCAGGACTTGCAGCGATCATCGGTTACCTCGTTATGAATGTAACTTTGGGTTCTGCGGTAGGTGTTACGCCTGCTATGATCGGCAAAGTACCTGGGTATGCAAGTATCTTGGGTATTCCTACATTAAGCACAGGGGTGTTTGGAGGTATCATTATTGGTATCGCCGCAGCATTGTGTTACAATCGGTTCTTCAAAATCGAACTACCATCTTACCTTGGATTCTTCGCAGGTAAACGTTTTGTTCCTATTGTTACCTCAGTAGTTTCCCTGCTTTTAGGGTTGCTGCTCGTGGTCATCTGGCCACCAATCCAGAACGGATTAAATGCCATATCCCACTTCATGGTGGATACCAGCCCGACCTTGTCGGCCTTTATCTTCGGTGTTGTGGAACGGTCACTTATTCCGTTTGGTCTGCATCACATTTTCTACTCCCCATTCTGGTTTGAGTTCGGTGAATATGTGAACAAAGCCGGAGATGTGATCCGCGGGGATCAGAAGATTTTCTTCAGCCAACTGCGTGATGGCGTTGCGTTGACTGCAGGAACGTTCCAAGTGGGTAAATTCCCGTTCATGATGTTCGGTTTGCCAGCAGCCGCACTTGCGATGTACCATGAAGCAAGACCTGAGCATAAAAAATATGTTGCGGGTATCATGGGTTCAGCTGCACTGACATCATTCCTGACAGGGATTACAGAACCACTTGAGTTCTCATTCCTGTTCGTAGCACCGATTTTGTTTGCGGTACACTGTATCTTTGCGGGTCTGTCTTTCATGACGATGCAATTGCTTGATGTCAAAATCGGGATGACCTTCTCAGGCGGGTTCATTGACTTCCTGATCTTTGGTATCATTCCAAACCGTACACCATGGTGGGACGTGATTATCGTCGGTTTGATCCTTGCCGTGATCTATTACTTCGGTTTCCGATTGATCATTCGCAAGTTCAATCTCAAAACACCTGGACGTGAGGAAGCATCTGCGGAAACAGCATCCGGCGGTTCTTCAAGTTCCACGGACGATCTGCCTCACAATATCCTTGAAGCCTTTGGCGGGAAGGAAAACATTAAACATCTGGATGCATGTATTACTCGTTTGCGGATTGAAGTGAATGAGAAATCCAATGTACAAAAAGATCGTTTGAAACAATTGGGTGCATCTGGTGTGCTTGAAGTGGGTAATAATGTTCAAGCCATCTTCGGAACACGTTCCGATACGATCAAGTCCCAAATGCAAGATATCATTGCAGGGCGTACACCTGCACCAACTCCAGTTGCTGAAGTTAAACCGACTCCTGAAGAGGAGAAAGCACAAGGAGAACAAGGTGAACGCATTGTCACAGAGGATATCGTAATGCCAGTCAATGGTGAGCTGATGGATATTACGAATGTACCTGATCCGGTCTTTGCTGAGAAAATGACAGGTGACGGGTTCGCCATTTTGCCACATGACGGAACGATTACATCTCCTGTGTATGGTAAAGTATTTAATGTATTTCCAAGCAAACACGCTGTTGGCATTATGTCCGACGGCGGCAAGGAAGTGCTTGTTCACATAGGTGTTAATACGGTGAAGCTGAAAGGTCAAGGTTTCAACGTACTGGTTCAGGAAGGTGACTTGGTATCTGCAGGACAACCGATTATGGAAGTGGATCTGGAGTATGTCAAAGCGAACGCTCCATCGATCATTTCTCCGGTGATATTCACCAACTTGCCAGAAGGCTCTACCGTCACTCTGAAGAAGAGTGGCGTGCTCAAAGTTGGCGATCAGCCGATCATTGAGATAAAATAAGAACTGTTCCAACGATGGCAAGCAAGTGTAAATATACGCAATGCCTAAACTAAACTACCGAAAGCGAGATGATTGTAATGCAACAAACATTCAGAATTACAGACGAAGATGGTATCCACGCACGTCCGGCAACTGCCCTGGTTAATACAGCAAACAAATTCAAAGGTGCTGAATCCTTCGCAGAAGCTAACGGCAAAAAAGTAACATTGAAATCCATTCTGGGCGTTCTTTCCCTCGGTCTGGAGCAAGGTGACACCATCAGCATCATCGTTGAAGGTGAAGGCGAAGCTGAAGCACTTCAAGCTTTGACAGATGTTATGGTTAACGAAGGGTTGGGCGAAATTAATGCTTAATGTTTCCGGGATCGCGGCTTCGGCGGGTATTGCTATCGCCAAGGCGTTTATCTTGGAGCATCCTGACTACTCTGTAGAAAAACGCCAGATTAACGACGTTGACGCAGAGATCGCTAAACTTGACTCGGCGCTGGGTAAATCCCGCGCTGAGCTTGAGGCGATCAAAGAGCGTACTTTACAAGAGCTCGGCGAGAAAAAAGCAGAGATTTTTGCATCGCATTTGCTCATCCTGGATGACCCGGAACTGATTGATCCGGTAAAAGCGAAGATCGCTGATGAAATGATCAATGCAGAATTTGCACTGAACGAAACAGCTTCCCAGTTCATCTCGATGTTCGAAAACATGAAGAGTGCATACCTGCAAGAGCGTGCTGCAGATATGCGTGACGTTACGAAGCGTGTGCTAAATCACTTGCTTGGTATCGACTTCATGAGCCCGGCTGAAATCAGTGAAGAAGTGATTGTGCTTGCAGAGGATTTAACACCTTCTGATACAGCTCAATTGAACCGCCAATACGTAAAAGGTTTTGCAACCAACATCGGTGGACGTACTTCTCACTCCGCGATCATGGCTCGTTCGCTTGAGATTCCGGCTGTGGTTGGAACGAAAGACATCTTGGCTCAAGCGAAACAAGGAGACTTGATCATTGTTGACGGTCTGGACGGTCAAGTTCTGGTTAACCCTACAGATGACGTCGTTGCTGAATACCGTGCCAAACAGGAACAGTATGATGCACAGCGTGCGGAGTGGAGAAAACTGCGTGACGAACCAACGGTTACGGTGGACAACGTTCATGTGGAACTGGCTGCAAATATCGGTACGCCGAACGATGTAACTGGTGTATTGGAAAACGGCGGCGAGGCGGTAGGCTTGTATCGTACCGAGTTCTTGTACATGGGCAGAGACAAGCTTCCTTCCGAAGACATTCAGTACAATGCTTATAAAGCGGTACTCGAAAAAATGGAAGGCAAACCTGTTGTAGTTCGTACACTTGACATCGGTGGAGACAAAGAGCTTCCTTATCTGGATCTGCCAAAAGAAATGAATCCATTCCTCGGCTTCCGCGCAGTTCGTCTGTGTCTGGACCGTCTGGATATCTTCCGTACTCAATTGCGTGCGTTGCTGCGTGCAAGTGTACACGGAAACTTGCGTGTCATGTTCCCTATGATCGCAACACTGGGTGAATTCCGTGAAGCCAAAGCTGTCCTGCTCGAAGAGAAGGAAAAGCTGGTTGCTGAAGGGATCGCTGTTTCCGACAGCATTCAACTCGGGATCATGGTCGAAATTCCATCAACAGCTGTGATGGCGGATCAATTTGCCAAAGAAGTAGACTTCTTCAGTATCGGTACTAACGATCTGATTCAGTACACGATGGCTGCTGACCGGATGAACGAACGTGTATCTTATCTGTACCAACCATACAACCCAGCTATTTTGCGTTTGGTCAAAATGGTTATCGATGCAGCGCATCGTGAAGGTAAATGGGCTGGCATGTGCGGTGAGATGGCAGGAGACGAAACAGCAATTCCATTGCTGCTTGGTCTTGGACTGGATGAGTTCAGCATGAGCGCAACTTCCATTCTGCCAGCGCGTAGCCAAATCACCAAATTGTCCCGTGCGGACATGCAGGAACTCGCTGCCAAAGCGTTGGAAATGCAAACCGCTGAACAAGTGGTTGAACTGGTTCAAAGCATTCAAGCGTAATTTTGCCGGAATTTCCTCCGGATCTGAGGTCTTTCTTTTTCCGATAAAGGGCTGACTTAGTGCAGCAATATTGCCGGTGTCCACGTAGTAGTGGAGACCGGCTTTTTTTGTTTCTGACAAGTGAAACGGCGGCTGATGTTACAAATGCGATAAAAGGATAAAGAAAACCCCCTTGTGAGAAGGAGAGAACGCCTCATCATACACAAGGGGATTATTCTTTTAACGGAGTGGGCCGTGTAAATTAAGCACAACTTATTTAGCTACAAGCACAGTTTAATACAGGTTTGCGTGCTGCGGTCGTTTCATCCAGACGAGTTACCGGCGTGCCGTACGGAGCGTTGAGCACCAATTCCGGTGTTTCTTCGGCTTCCTTCGCAATACGGATCATTGTATCGATAAATCCGTCCAGCGTCTCTTTGCTCTCGGTTTCCGTTGGCTCAATCATAATGCACTCCTCGACATTAAGCGGGAAGTAGATGGTTGGCGGGTGATAGCCAAAGTCCAGCAGGCGTTTGGCTACATCCAGTGTGCGTACACCATACTGCTTCAGGCCACGGCCTGACATGACAAATTCATGTTTGCACACGCCAGGATAAGGAATCTCGTAATGAGGTGCCAGGCGAGCCATCATATAATTGGCGTTCAGCACAGCACATTCGGACACACGGCGAAGCCCTTCTGGTCCATAAGTGCGGATATAAGCATAAGCACGAACAAGAATACCGAAGTTGCCATAATAGGCTTTGACCCGGCCGATCGATTGATCTCCTTCGTAATCCAGAGCGTACATGCCTTGATCATTTTGAACAACCAGCGGTTTAGGTAAGAACGGGATCAGGCGGCTCTTCACGCCGACAGGTCCGGCACCAGGACCACCGCCGCCGTGAGGCGTGCTCATTGTTTTATGCAAGTTCAGATGCACCACATCGAAGCCCATATCTCCCGGACGTGTAATACCCATGATGGCATTGGAGTTGGCTCCGTCGTAATACAACAATCCGCCAGCTTCGTGCACGATGGAAGCAATCTCTTGAATATCCTTTTCAAACAAACCGAGCGTATTCGGATTCGTCAGCATGAGTGCTGCGGTATCTGAACCGACTGCTGCACGGAGAGCATCAAGATCGACCAACCCGTCCATACGCGACGGGATTGTCACCGTTTCGAATCCAGCTACGGTTGCGCTGGCCGGGTTCGTGCCATGCGATGAATCGGGTACGATAACCTTGGTACGCAGTTCGCCACGGCTTTCGTGATAAGCTCGAATCATCATAAGTCCGGTCCATTCCCCGTGTGCTCCGGCAGCAGGTTGCAGGGTTACGGCATCCATGCCGGTCAGACCTGCAAGATCATTTTGTAAAGTATGGAGCAGTTCGAGAGCACCTTGAAGACTGGATTCATGCTGATACGGATGGATTTTGGCAAAGCCGTTGTAACGTGCTACATCTTCGTTGATCTTTGGATTGTATTTCATTGTACAGGAACCAAGTGGATAAAAGCCGTTATCTACCCCGAAGTTGCGGCGAGACAATGCCGTATAATGACGAATAACATCAACCTCGAATACTTCCGGCAACGCGGCCGCTTCCGAGCGCAGCATTTCCCGGGGAATCAACGTATCAGCATGCTGACGGGGAACATCACATTCCGGCAAGGAATAGGCCACACGCCCGGGACTACTCAGTTCGAAAATTAGAGTTTGTTCGGGAGCAACGGATGGTGCGACTTGCGGACTGGTCGACTTTCCTAATGCTTGCGAGTCCATTCCAGTCTGCTCATTGACTGACTGATGTAGGTTAGATGTTTCCGATGAAGTACCTTTTGTAGTCGTTTCCTGAGTCACAGCGATCCCTCCAATACACGTGCGAATTCATCGATCTCTTCTTTGCTGCGTCGTTCGGTGACCGCAATGAGCATATGTCCTGCCAGTTCCGAATATTCACGTCCGAGTTCATAACCGCCGATGAATCCTGCATCCAGGAGTTTCAGCTGAAGAGCATCCACATCGGTTCCTTCAGGGAGCCGGATGACGAACTCGTTAAACGTAGGAGCAGTAAAAGTGAGGCTCACTCCGGGAATAGCTGTTAACATATTTCGTGCATAGTGACTCTTCTGCAAATTCAGATCAGCAACATCGATCATGCCTTGTCTTCCCAGCGTGGACATATAGACGGAGGCACTAAGCGCTAATAACGCCTGATTTGAGCAGATGTTAGATGTCGCTTTTTCGCGGCGAATGTGTTGCTCGCGGGCTTGCAGCGTCAGCACGAAGCCTCGTTTGCCGTTGCGATCGGTCGTCTGGCCGACGATTCGACCAGGAATCCGGCGCATGTGAGCCTGGGACACGGCGAAGTATCCGCAAGTGGGTCCGCCAAGCGAAGCGGCGATTCCGAGGGGCTGCGCATCGCCTACAACGATGTCGGCGCCCAGCTTGCCTGGGGCTTCCAGCAGACCGAGAGACAGCGGGTTGGCGCTCACCACGAGCAGTCCTTTGTGCGTGTGCACAAGGTCGGCGGCCTGTTTTACATTTTCCACGGCACCAAAGAAGTTCGGGTTTTGAATCATAACCGCTGCGGTATCGTCTGAGATAGCCGCTTGCAATGCATCCCAATCGGTAACTCCATCTTTATAACCAATCTCTACAATCTCCAGACTGAGGCCATGTGCGTATGCCTGCAATACTTGACGGGCTTCAGGGTGCACGGTGCGAGATACGATAAGCTGTTTGCGACGGGTAGCTGCGGCGGCAAGATTACCAGCTTCTGCAAAGGCCGTTGCTCCGTCATACATACTCGCGTTGGCTACCGCCATACCTGTCAGTTCACAAATATACGACTGAAATTCAAAGATAGCCTGCAATTCTCCTTGGCTGATCTCCGGCTGATAAGGAGTGTAGGCTGTATAGAACTCCGAACGGGAAATGACATGGTTGATGACTGAAGGGATGTGGTGGTCATAGATGCCTGCGCCGAGGAAGCTGGCGTGTGTTTCAAAGTTGGCATTGGAGCCAGCTTGCTTTGACATATGGCGAGTTAAGGCATATTCATCGAGCTTGGAGGAGACAGGCAACTCGCCTTGGTAACGAATCTCCTGCGGGATATCTTTGAACAAATCTTCAAGCGTATCCACGCCGATTGTTGCCAGCATTGCGCTCTGGTCTTGTTCTGTCATGGGGATGTAGCGGTGCTTGCTCATGTTTGCTCAGCTCCTTGGGTAGGTGTCTTTGACGTACGCGTCCGTTTATGAAAAGGGGTCTTAACGACCTCGGCTTTTAGCTTTTTGCCACGAATCTCAATCTCCAGTGGTGTACCCAGTGCAGTATATTTGCTGTCAATCAGGGCAAGCCCCAGATTACGTTTCAAGGTCGGCGACTGTGTACCGGTCGTCACTTCACCAATCTGAACGCCATCCGCATAGATCGGGTAATGGGGCCGCGGTATGCCACGCTCCAGCACTTCGATGCCGATCAGCTTGCGGGCAGGGCCGTCATTTTTTTGTTGTAACAAAGCTTCGTGTCCGATAAAAGACCCGGCGTTCAGTTTCACAAACATGCCCAGCCCTGCCTCCAGTGGAGAGATGGTTGGTGATAATTCCTGCCCGTATAAAGGCAACTTCGCTTCGAATCGCAGTGTATCACGTGCACCAAGTCCTGCTGGAACGAGGCCTACATCAGCACCGGCTTCCATCAGTCCGTTCCATACGAGGGCTACCTGATCAGCTGCAACATACAGTTCAAAGCCATCTTCTCCGGTGTAACCGGTTCGTGATAGCAGCAGCTTTACTCCGCATACCTCGGCATGCTGCACGAAGCGGAACGGTTCGATGGAGCTTGCATCTATCTCTGAACCTGTAACCTTCGAGAGAATATCGACCGCTAAAGGGCCTTGTAGCGCAAGCAACGCCGTTTGCTCGGAATCATTGGTTAGGTTCACACCAGGTATAATGTGCTCCTGCAACCATGCCCAGTCTTTGTCGATATTGGAGGCATTGACGACCAGCATGTAGTGTTGCTCCGCGAGTTTATAGATGAGCAGATCATCCACTACACCGCCATCGGGATAACACATCAGTGTGTATTGTGCCTGACCTGGTACAGTTGCGCTCACGTCGTTGGTTGTCATGTTTTGCAAAAAGGCTTCTGCCTGTTCACCCGTTACGGTGAATTCGCCCATATGGGATACATCAAACAGCCCAGCGCGCTCGCGCACGGCTTCATGCTCTTTTTGAATACCGCTAAACTGCACGGGCAACTCCCAACCGCCAAAATCAATGCAACGTACACCTTCATATTGCGCGTATAGGGGGAAGAGTGGTGTTCTTAATAAATCAGACATCCAATCACCTCGTCATGGGCCTTAGTAGGCCAAGTATGAAAACACGTTCTGTGAGCCGCATCATTAATGCTTAAGTAATGTTAGTAATCGAGAGTTAACAGCCAACTGTTCTACATTTTTTCATTGGTTATGTTCAGTGCGATCCTAGAACCTGCCATTCATTTTTTGGGAAAAAGGAAAAGGACAGGCCAAAGAACCGGCATGCCAAGTAGCACGCTGTATTCTTAGGCTCTGTCCCTTGTACCTGAGAGTTACCCCGCCGTTTATTCAGACAGGTTTCCCCTTGGGTGATCATAACATCCGTATAGGACGATTAGATGCTCTCCAGAGTTGCGTCCTGTAAAAGTCCTTTTGCCTGAGAGATTCACCCCCGCTTGTCGGTGGTTTACTCCTTCGGCGCCGCCTCATGCACATCCCCAAACCGGGCGTACGGGCAGTCTCTCCCTTTACATTCATCCGCGGTTCATACGTAGTCCAATTAACTTCAGTTGCTCTTCTCATTAAAACGTGAATCTTACGATGATGTCAAGAACAATATCATTAATATTGTGTAAAATACGAATATTTAATGTTTAATGAAAATTAATGTTCGTCTATTTGAAAAGAGGGCGCTTACTATTCTAATATTCACCATTATATGCAGAAAGAGTAGTGTGAGGTTACACACGGTGAGGTATCAAATTTAAATAAACTGTGAGCTAACTTGACATTTGAATCTGAAATATCATACGCTATTGTCTGGGAAAAAGGTGAAGGTCAAAGAACGCATGCACTCATTAATGAAAAGCGAGGCGGATATCGATGAGCGAATTGAGAAATGATTTCCTGTACAGTAAAGAGCACGAATGGGTGCAAACCGTAGGGAAGGATACCGTACGTATTGGCATTACCGAGTTCGCGCAGCATCAGCTGGGTGACATTGTGTTTGTGGAATTGCCTGATCTTGAAGCCGGTGTAAAGGCAGAAGACAGCATCGGTACGATTGAATCCGTCAAAACGGTGTCTGATCTGTTCTCACCCGTCAGCGGCACCATTGTTGCAGTGAATGAAGCTTTGCAGGACTCGCCAGAACTGGTGAATAGCTCTCCTTACGAAGAAGGCTGGATGATCGAAATCCGTGTCGATGGAGATGTAACGACTGCATTATCCACATTGCTGAATGCGGATGCTTATCTTAAACATACTGAGGAATAGAATTCGACTGGATTGTCGAGTTGATTTGTACTTATTGACATATATATGATCCTAATTGAATATAAAAAATCTTGCTATTTAAACCTGCGTGAGCTATGAGCTTATGCAGGTTTTTTGCTGTTTTTTTCTGCATATTGGAGGAATTTAAGTAGGAGTGACATAGCATCATGAATAAAAAAAATGCAAACGGACCAAGCTATTTTATTGCTTTGTATGTTGTATATGAATAAAGTCATAGGCAAGAAAAGCCTTGCGTATCAAAGGGTTGAGCATATATTCCTAATTAAAAGCGATTACATAATCCAATGTTGTCATCATTGTTCATGACGAAAGTACGCTTTCATTTGATTGAACAGGAAGGGTTTCTCGCTTAGGATTACAGCAGGGGAACAATGATACCCCTTTCATAAGAATAATGACTTGATTCAAGGAGGATAAACCAATGAGTAATTTGGATCAAACATCCAATTCCAAAGGTGGGTTACGTGTTGGTGTGCAACGCTTCGGACGATTTCTGAGCGGTATGGTCATGCCCAATATGGGAGCATTTATTGCTTGGGGATTAATTACAGCGATGTTTATTAAAACAGGATGGTTTCCGAATGCGACAATAGAGCAGCTTGTAGGGCCGATGATTACTTATTTGCTGCCGCTACTGATCGGTTATACCGGGGGTACGATGGTGCATGGCACGCGTGGTGGTGTCGTCGGGGCGATTATGACCATCGGTGTCATTGTCGGAACGGATATTCCAATGTTCCTCGGGGCCATGATTGCGGGGCCTTTCGGTGCATGGGTGATCAAGAAGTTCGATAAATCCATTGAGGGCAAGATCAGAGCCGGTTTTGAGATGCTGGTCAACAATTTCTCGGCAGGAATTATCGGCGGTATTTTGGCGATCTTTGCTTTGCTCGGTATCGGGCCGGCAGTAGAGGCCATTAGCAAAGTGTTGTCTGCTGGCGTACAGGGTTTGATGAACCTGGGCTTGCTACCACTCGTCAATCTGATTATTGAACCGGGTAAAATATTGTTCCTGAACAATGCCATTAACCACGGGATTTTAACGCCAATTGCAACAGATCAGGCAAGAGAATTAGGGAAATCCGTTCTTTACATGCTTGAGTCTAACCCGGGACCGGGACTAGGCATTTTGCTCGCTTATTGTTTTTTCGGTCGTGGAATGGCGAGATCTTCTGCACCTGGTGCGGTGGTCATTCATTTCTTCGGCGGGATTCATGAGATTTACTTCCCGTACATTCTGATGAGACCTATTTTGATTCTGGCAGCCATTGCCGGCGGTGTAGCGGGTACGTTAACGTTCATGCTAACTGGCGCAGGATTGGTTTCGGCACCATCACCAGGCAGTATCATTGCCTACTTCCTGCTGACACCAAAAGGTGGATATATCCCGATGCTTGCCGGGGTGATCGTGGCAGCGGTGGTTTCCTTCCTGATAGCCTCTCTGCTACTCAAAACCGGTAAACAGAAGGAAGAAGATCTGGAAGAGGCCTCTAGCCGAATGAAAGATATGAAGAGCCAAGGCAACACGGCAAATGCAGCCATCACACCGGATAACCATGAAGCGAACAGAGCAGCGCATATCGCAACTTCCGTTGCATCCAAGGCAAAAGCAGATGTGAAAAAGATTGTTTTCTCCTGTGATGCAGGTATGGGGTCGAGTGCAATGGGTGCTTCGATTCTGCGCAAGAAAATGAAAGCCGAAGGAATTGACGTTGCTGTAACTAACACAGCGATCAGTGAAATTCCGCAAGACGCAGACGTTGTTATTACGCAAAAAACACTAACGGATCGTGCACGTTCAGTAGCACCAAATGCAGAGCATATATCTATTGACAACTTCCTAAAAAGCCCGGAATACGATGCGCTTGTTGAACGTTTGAAGTAAAAGGGAGCAGACTGCGAGCCAGCTTCAAACAAGGGTAGCCGTTTTCCCAGAGCCGGAGGCTGAGATATGAGTATTACCAAAAGACAACGTGAAATCGTGGAATTCCTGTTGGAGCATCCCCATGAAGTCACGGCGGGTGAAATTGCGGTTGAAGTAAAAGTGAGTACACGTACCGTGCATCGTGAGCTGCTGATGATCGAACAGTGGCTTGAACCACTCGGTATGCGTCTTGAAAAAAAGTCGGGAACCGGAATTCGTATTGATTCCGGTTCGGATGACCTCAGTGCATTACGCCAGAAACTGGAGGGTAATGAATATGTAGAGTTTACGCCTGAAGAGCGTAAGCTCTTCATGCTTTGCATCCTGCTGGATGAAGCTGAACCGGTCAAACTGCTCGCTCTCGCTTCGGATCTGAAAGTGACCGTTTCGACGGCCACCACCGATCTGGATGATCTGGAATCACGTATTCGGCAGGCGGGTTTGAAGCTTGTTCGAAGGCGAGGCTATGGTGTCAAAATTACCGGAAGTGAAGCGATTTATCGCAGAGCCATTGCAGCGCTTGCTTTGGAAGTGCTAGATGAGTCGGATCTCTTTGGTAGACAGCCTGAGCAAGGAGGTTCGATCGTTAATCAAAAATTGCTCAGCATGATCGGTCACAGCGATGTACTTACCATTGAAAATGCATTGTGGCAGCCGGATATCGAATGGCTTGAAAAGATACCTGAACGGCAGTACATGAAATTGCTCATTCAGTTATCGGCTGCTGTGGTTCGGATACGTAAAGGGTTTAATATAGAACGTTCTTCGTCAGGTGCTAAGACGGTTGAAGGTGCCGAAACCGTGGCGGAGCAGCACGAGCAGAGAGTGCCGACTTTCATGGCTTCGCGGCTCTGCAGTGTTCTATCCTCACAGCTTGAAGTCAGCTTCTCTGGTGAGGAGCAAGCCTATTTTCACCAATTGCTTACGGAGACAGAACAGCAGATTCATTCTTCACGACTGCTCCCGATCGATGATCTGATACTGATGGACAGGGTGCATTCGCTTACGGACCAGATGCAACAAAGAACAGGTTATGCGTTTCATGAAGACCGCTTGCTACGTGAAGGTTTAATTGCACATATGGTACCGGTAATGGAGCGACTTGAAGGGCATCAGATGATACGTAATCCACTGCTGCAACAAATTCGCAAGGATTATGACACTCTTTTTGAACAGGTGAAAAGGTCTGTGTTACATGCATGGCCGGGAGCAGAAGTGCCGGATGAGGAGATCGGTTTTCTAGTCATGCACTTTGGTGCATCCATTGAACGACTACGAGCGTTGAAGCAGGAAATTCGGGCCATCGTTGTATGCAACAGTGGCATTGGCTCCTCGCGCATGTTATCCAGCCGGTTGTCGAAGGAATTTCCGGAGATCCAGATTATAGACAGTGTCTCTTGGTACGAAGCCGCACGAATGCCAACCGATGAGTATGATCTGGTGTTGTCTACAGTCGATTTACCGATGGAGGAAGATCAGTATTACAAGGTCAGTCCGCTATTGACAGCCGAAGAAAGCGAGAGCTTGCGACATTTTATCAAAACTACAACGTTACAGCGGCAACATCGCAAATCCCCCGACATGGGCAAGGAGACACCCACTCGTAGGATCTCCGATGCGGACGGAATGGAAGCAACGCTGCTCGAAATTGTACGCATTATCGGTAAGTTTCAGGTACATGCAATGGATAATGCGCATCTTGATTTTGCTCAAAGTGTGCTTGGAATGTGTAAAGTTGCACATCGCTCAGGCATATTGAAAGACCCGGGCGAGGTTGCCAAGTTGCTTGAGGTTCGCGAGTTGATGGGAAGTCAGAAGATTCCCGGGACACAGCTGGCCCTTTTCCATACACGGAGTGAGAGTATCTACAAGCCGTCCATCAGTCTTTTTCAACTAGAGGAACCTCTGCTTCGAACAGTGGAGGACCCGGAAGGTGTCAGTCATGTATTACTAATGCTGGGGCCAAAGGAGTTGTCCAAAGAAAGTTTGGAGGTGCTCAGCGAGATTAGTGCACTATTGCTGCAAGAAGAGATGATTACACTGCTGGGCAAAGGGAACAGGGATGAGATTATTCATTACCTGTCCCGTGAACTAGTGGGATTCTATCGTAGTAAAAATGAAATCGGAGGTATATAACATGAGTATGTTAACAACAGACAAAGTCATCATGAACGCGACGGCTCAGGATAAATACGAAGCGATTCGTATGGCAGGACAGATTTTGAAGGATGCAGGCCATATCACTGGGGATTACATCGACAAAATGATTGAGCGTGAAGAGATCGTATCCACTTATGTCGGCAATGGACTGGCTATTCCGCATGGTACAAAAGAGTCCAAAGCGTTCATTCTCTCCACCGGAATTTCGGTGATTCAGTTCCCGCATGGGGTCGATTTTGGAGAGGAAAAAGCTTATATGGTCATTGGCATCGCGGCACAAGGCGGCGAACATATGGAGATTCTAACGAGCATTGCGGTGATCTGCGCCGAGGAAGAAAATATGGAAGCTCTGCGCTATGCGAAAACCGCTGAAGAAGTCATCACCATTCTAGAAAGTGAAATGGAGCTATGAAGGCCCTCCACTTTGGCGCAGGTAACATCGGACGCGGATTTATTGGCTTGATTCTGTCCCGTGCCGGATATGAAGTGACGTTCTCGGATGTAAATCAGGAACTAGTGAATGCTCTTCGGGAGCGTGGGGAGTACACCGTAGAGCTTGCTAACGAAAGCAAAGATCAGGAGACCGTAACCGGAGTAACAGCCATTGACGGACGGGAGTTGCAGACAGTTGCTAAGGCCGTAGCGGAAGCTGACCTGGTTACAACCGCAGTTGGTGTAGGCATACTAAAGCATATTGCACCAGGAATCGCAGAAGGTCTGGAGCAAAGAAGACGTGCAGGTTCTGTACAAAAGCCGCTGCATATTATCGCTTGTGAAAATGCGATCGGTGGAAGCGCTCAGCTGAAAGAGCATGTATATGCTTTGCTAGATGAGCAGGCTCGTGCGTTTGCTAATGAATATGTTTACTTTCCCAATTCGGCCGTAGACCGGATTGTACCCATCCAGAATCATGAAGACATGTTGCATGTTCAGGTGGAACCTTTTTACGAGTGGGTAGTGGATCGCTCGCAGATGGCGCCTGTATTCAAACCGATGGAAGGTGTCGTTTATGTGCATGATCTGGAACCGTACATTGAGCGGAAGCTGTTTACTGTGAATACGGGACATTGCGTTGCGGCATATATCGGCTATGTGCACGGATATGATACCATTCAGAAGGCCATTGCCGATGAAAAAGTGAAATCCGTTGTATACGGGGCATTGCAGGAAACGGGTCAGGTGCTGGTAAAACGCTTTGGCTTCAACCCGGAAGAGCATGAGCAGTATATTGTAAAAATTTTGGGGCGGTTTGTTAATCCTTATCTGACCGACGAGGTAACCCGTGTGGGGCGCTCGCCACTACGCAAGCTTTCCCCGAATGATCGTCTCGTTCGCCCGGCACTTCTGGCGTATGAAGAAGACATGCCAGTGACACATCTCGCCATGGGAATGGCCGCTGCCTGCAAGTTTGATGTGTCTGATGATCCCGAAGCGGTGGAGCTACAAAGCATGATTCGCGAAAAAGGCGTTGAAGCCGCATTATCGCACTATACTGGTATGGATGAGAATCATCCGGTACTGGTGGAGGCAGTGAAGCAGTACAAACAGATGTAATCGGTTTGTATAACAGTAATCGAAGTCTGGCATAGTGTATTGAAAGCTCAGCGTGGGTCCACTAAGGCTGGGACGTTAGCAAGTTTACTTATCTGTTTATACAGAAAGATAGATGAAATAGAGATACCAAACGTAATAATGAACTTAAGTCTCCAATATAAAGAAACCATCCCTTCAAATTCATGATACAGTTCCATTTGAGAGGGAATGGTTTCTTTTATTTTTCGATTCTAGGGCGTGTCTGAAAACGCTGAAGAAAGCAGATTTTGCCGAATTTTCGTTCCAAGTAAGGAAGTTTCCCGCAGGCGTGCCGGGGCACGTCAAGGGGAAGTGACGTAGCAGGGGGCGAAAAGGGGGTAAAAGATGCACTTCAGTCGATTTCAAGACACGCCCTAGTTAACAATAGGCTCTTCATATCGCTTTTAGCGAATAAGAGCTGGTTAGAGCAAAATAGTTACTCATGCTCACGTACATAGTTCTCCAAACATTGCTGACAAATGCATGACTTGCCGCGTTTCTCGGCTGGAATGCGTTCAAACACACCTTCGGGGAAGGAAACATGGCCGCACCAACATTCCGAATGTGGTTTACCTTCAGCATAGGCACAAGCATTTCTTTCCCCACAAAGTGGACATATCAGCGCATTGAGCGTTTTGCCAGGAGTGCTGTCCTGTTGATCAGACATGGCTTATCTCCCTCCTTTACATTGTTTTACAATCCGGGCAGTGACCTTTTGTTGATTTCAGTATAACAAATACATTGGTTTTGCTCCCAACTTTTATAATCGTGACTTACTCCATCTACACCGCAAGTACCCGTATGAGAGTAACATATGCACAGGTTGATTTTTTAAATGCGTGGGCGTGCCTTCATTCTTCCGGTGGTAGCTCAATTTGTAATCCCTCTACATGCTTGCGCCCCATGAGTTTGCGTTTTTTGCGGTTTTCTTTGCTTTCCAGCACAATGTCGAGATCATAATCGGCTGGATACAACTCATCAGCAGAGATGTGCAGACGCAGACGTTTCTTATGAATTTTTAGTTTGCGGCCCCGAATCATGACCCCGATCTGTCCACGGTTATCCTCTTCTTCACTTACTATACCTGCCTGATCCAGATAGGCAACGTAGACACGGTCTCCTTTACGAAAAGCACGTATTGGTGCTGGTGCCGAATTGGAGACGGGAGGCGCACCGTTTGGAGATATAGTCTTATTTGGGACGGTCGTATGTGCATTTTGCTCTATAGAATCAGTGTGTTCCATAGAGACAGGCAAGGTAGTGTGATGTTCACTATCTGTTTGTGATTGCGATTCTTTTGCAACATCTTGCATCATGTTCTTCGTGAGAGCTTCATCCACAACAGATTTGGAACGAGCGATGATATGCTGGGGCATGCCCAGCTTCAGCGCGATCGAATATGCATAGCTTTCACCGGCTTCTCCGATCCGAAGTCGATACAGAGGTTGGAGAGATGCGGTGTCAAACTCCATGCGTGCATTTTCAAATCCAGATGTGGCTGAGGCAAAATGCTTAATTTCCCCAAAATGTGTTGTAGCTACCACGGTTGCTCCGCGGTGATGCAATTCCTCCAGCATAGCAATGGAAAGTCCGACGCCCTCTCCAGGATCTGTGCCTGACGCCATCTCGTCAATCAGTATAAGCGTGGAAGGATTCGCCTGCTCCAGAATGGTAATCATATTCCGAATATGCGCCGAGAATGTGCTGAGTGCCTGCTCAAGACTCTGTCCATCGCCGATATCCACTGCGATCTGTTCATACACAGCCATTTCACCTCTCTCATCCACAGGAACAAGCAGCCCAGATTGCATCATGAGAGTGAGCAACCCCAATGTTTTGAGTGCAACGGTTTTACCGCCTGTGTTCGGGCCTGTAATGATAAGGGACGAGTAAGTGTATCCGATGGAAAAATCAAGCGGGACCATGGACGGCCCCATCAAGGGGTGTCTCGCTCGTTGCAGTTTAACTTTACCGTTGCTATTAACACGTACGGATCGACCATCTATAGCCGCCGCATATTTTGCTTTGGCGAACAGGAAGTCCAAAATACCAACGGTTTCTGTATTCAATGCTATTTCCCGGCTGTACGATTCGGCCAGAGAAGTCAAGTCTCCAAGGATTTTCATCTCTTCCCTGGACTCCTCGGCTTGCAGTGAAGAGAGTTCCATCTGCAGTCCCGACAGCTCGGCTGGCTCGATATATACGGTTTGGCCGCTACCCGATTCGTCGAGTACACTGCCTTTAACCTGTTTACGGAACTCTTTTTTAATGGGCAGTACGGTTTTTCCATTTCGCTGGCTCACGACCTGCTCCTGCATGATCGAACGGTGCTTGCTAACCAGTGAATCCAGCTTGCGCTTCATGCGTTCCTCATGCACGGTCATTCTTTTTCGAATCCGTACGAGTTCCTTGCTCGCTTGATCCTGAATTCGACCGTTGTGGATACAACGTTCAATTTCGCTTCGCAAGGATTCCATCAGGATCATGGAGGATGCATAACGGCTAACGATCGGAGCAACGCCGGATTTGCTATCCATATACTTCATTAGTTGTGCGCAGCTGTGTAGAAATTGCGCGAGATGACTGAAGTCGCGTTCACTGAACAGATATCCCGTGCCAAGCAGGTTGATAATCGTTTCCATCCCCTCCAGCGAAGGGATGGGCACGCTCGCCCCAAAACGGACAAGAGCTGTGGCCTCCGCAGCTTCGTCCAGACGCATCTGAATCAGATGCACATCGGTCATCGGTTTGAGTTCACGGGCATAACGTTTGCCGAGATAGGAAAGGGCGCAGTCTGCAATGTTTTTCTGAATATGATGGAAGCCAAGACTGGTTAGGGTTTGTTCGTTTGAACTCTTAATATTTGCTGTCATGTTGTAGTTATTAATGTTGGTATTGTTGTTCATGTTTAAATCTCTCCTTCATGTGTAATGTTTTTGTGTGCCTATATAAATTGAGCTATTCATTTACACGGAAACGAAGAGGACAGAAAAGACCTGAAGAAGCGGAGCGTTCGCCTAAAGCTTTCTGCAAGAAAGCTGCATCGGAAGCATACGCTGATCGTCAGATTTTATCCTTTCTAGAAGGGAATCAAGAAAATCTGGGGATAACAGCGATTGGAAGGTTATTCTGTCATCGGAGTGCATGTGTGAATAATCTTTAGTTCAATTTATATAGTGAAAAATATTCCTCATGGAAAACACAAAAAGGGCGGAGAATGAACAAACGTCATTCTCCGCCCTGAACGTATGGGAAAGCAAGGTCCATATAAGGTCTAACAAAAAAATCCGCGCTGAACACAGCGCGGAAATAGACCCGGACATAGGCAATCCCGGAGGCGATGTTTGATTTCCGCTGTTCTTAACTAAGTACAGGGATCTGACGCGTCATGAAACACACGTATGCCTTGACGGCAAAAGTGTCATGAAAAGCCAAACTCCTGAATATGAAACTTGATTAGTTAAGAACGCTCACCGACATCAAAATCTCTCCTTCGACCTGAGGAATATACATGTAATATAAACTGGAAATCACTTCAAGTCAACAATTCTGAATAAAGATGTGGACTTGATTATGATTGGGTTTTAAAATAACAATAGTAATTTAATCCAATGTAAGCGATTTTTTATAAAAGGGAGATGCTCTTCTTGCCTAAATATCTACTGCGTCTGCTCTGCTTTACGATGATTCTTGGGGCATTGCCAGTCATTGTGATTGGTTCCGTCTCGTATACGATTGCCTCGCGTGATATCGAACAGAAAGTGCGCGAGAGTAATCTTCAGATACTACATCAGACTCAGATGCGAGTGGAACAAGTATTACGAAGTTTACAACTGTCCTCAATCCAGTACGTCAATTCACCGTTGGTGCTTCGTGCAATGAAGCAACCGCTGAATAGTAGCGAATTTCAGGAAATTCGTGATTTGACATCCGGTTTTAACAATCTGCAGGCGGTCACAAGTATTGATCAGGCTTACCTTGTAAATCTGGAACAGGACTGGGTCGTATCGATGCGTTCATTTGGTAAAATTAATGATTTCAGCATTCGAGACCGAATCGGAACTTATCTTACATACACCAACAGTTTGTTCTGGGTGACTCAGAATAAAAGTTCATCCAAAGAGAGTGTGCCTGTATCTGCTGGCATGGGTGAGGCTTTAACGGAACAGGCTCCTACCTTAATCTCTTCTGATAATGTAGTCAGCATGGTTTTTAAAATTCCGATGGTGCCCACAAATGTGAAACCGAAAGGGTTCCTTGTCATTGATATTGCGGATGCAGAGCTGAGCAGCTTTTTGAGCCGGAATCCGAATTCGGGTGATTTGTATGTTCTGGATAAAGACCAGAAATACTTTTTGAATGACACGAATTATGGAAATAAATACGATCTGCTCAACCAAGACATTCAGGAGAAGGTTCAGACAACGGGGGAAGCACAAGGTTTTTACAGCGCAGAAGTGGAGGGCAAACCCGTAGCCGTCAGCTACAGGCAGTCTCCGCTAAACGGCTGGTTATACGTATCGGTTGTTTCGCTTGGACAGATTACAGCCCAGTCGCAAAAAATCGCAGTGGTGACCGGTGTGGCGACGTTAGTCATGTTATTGGTGACAGGGCTTGTGGCCATCTACGGTAGCCGGCGCATGTACTCACCAATCTCTAGACTGTTGCAGTTTACCAAAGGGTTAGATTCTCCGCTTCCTCCAGCTGGACGCCGTCAGGATGAGTTTATTTATATTGAGGAACGCTTGTCTACCCTGTTCAGCTCGGAGAGAACGATGCGTGAGCAGATGAAGGGGCAACATGTGCATCTTCAGGAGTTTTTCATGACCAAGCTGCTGACAGGTAAAATATCGGAAGAAGATTTCAGATATCAGGGCGAATTGTATGATTTCCCGACCGGCTGGTCACATCTGGGCGTGCTGATGCTTCAGATTGATACGCTTGAAGGCACGAGATATGAGGAGCAGGATCGGGATCTATTGCTATTTGCGGTCAATAATATGGTAGGTGAGTTGATTCCTTCCGAGATTCGGTTCACACCGGTCATGCTAGATGATGCGCAGGTTACCGTGCTTGCTTCTGAACTGAGTGATGAGATACAGCTGAAGGAATGGATGCACACACAGGCCGAATGGATTCGTGAACGGGTTGTAACCTATCTGAATCTGCCAGTAAGCATAGGTATTAGCCGGGCTTATTCCAGCATTGGAGATACGCCTAGAGCCTATCAAGAGAGCAAAGAAGCGTTGCAAGGCAGAGTCAGCTTGGGTAGCCGTATTATTTTACATTATGAGGACATCCAACCAAGAGGTCAGATGGAAGCTGCGCTGTATACGCAGTTACGAATGATCGAAGATCAGTTGGCTTCAGCGATTAAACAGGGAGACGAAGAAAAAACAGATATCTATTTTACACAATATTTAGGATTACTGGCGGATAAAAAGCTGCATTTCAGCGAGTATCCAGTCATCATGGTGCAGTTATTGTCACGGGTATATCAACTTGTGCAAGAGCAGGGCGGAGATGTGGCAGAAGTGCTTGGTGAGAAAGCTTCCATGGCATACTTGCTGAAATTATCTACACTGGACGAGATGACGGGTTGGTTCCGTAAGCGTTTATTTCTGCCTGTGATTCGTTACTGGAAGGAACAAGAGGAGTCACAATATATGAATATCGCCCGCCGGATGATTCGACTGATCGAGGAACGATATGATCGGGATTTATCACTGGAGGCTTGTGCCGAGGAGTTGAACTTTCATCCTGTCTATCTAAGCCGGGTCTTCAAGAAGGAAGCGGGTGTTAATTTTACCGAATATCTAGCAGAGTACCGCATGGAAAAAGCCAAAACGTGGCTACAGACGACAGATTTAAAAATATCGGAAATCGCCGAAAAATTAAATTACACGAACCCGACAGCTTTTATCCGTACATTTCGCAAAATAACAGGAACAACTCCCGGCAAGTACCGGGAGCAGCAACGCTAGAGAACATGGCCTGCTCTGCCCTCATGGCAGGCAGGCTTTTGTCGTTCAATTTAACTTTCTTTTTGAGCCCATTCGCAGCTTATAAGCCATAGTTAAACCAGGAACATGCAGGTTGAAAGCAGTTCATTTCAAGTATCGCCAGCCATTCTTAAGTGGTTAAAACCCTTGATACACAAGGAAAAACAAGAGGCTAAAACGAGATGATAGCCAGTGATTCGATTATCCGCCACAATGGAGACATGAATTCAGGAAGTGATCTTTTGTAATCGTTTCCAACGTGGGGAGGAAGACACTATGAAAGCCGAAACGGCTGCTCGAACAAGGCCCGCTACCCGCAGTGACAAAAACCTGCTCTGGAGGGACGTCATCAAAAACCGGTGGCTGTACATTATGCTGATTCCGGGAGTGCTTTACTTTGTTATCTTTAAATACATACCGATGTATGGGATTACGATGGCTTTTCAGGATTACACGCCGTACAAAGGCATCCTGGGGAGTGATTGGGTAGGATTCAAACACTTCCAGCGTTTTTTTGGAGAACCGCAGTTCTGGACCTTATTTAGAAACACGTTTTTACTTGCGATTTATAATCTGGTTTTCTTTTTTCCATTACCTATTGTGCTTGCGCTCATGATGAATGAGGTTAGGCGGGAGCGGTTTAAACGCTTCGTGCAGACACTGGTTTACGTTCCACACTTTGTTTCCTGGGTTGTTGTGGTTGGTGTGTTCTACATGCTGTTCACGACTGAAGGCGGTGCAATCAATGAACTGCTCTACAACCTGACGGGACAAAAAATTGCCTTTCTGCTTGAACCAGGATGGTTCCGTACGATGATTGTAGGACAATCCATTTGGAAAGAAGTAGGCTGGGGCACAATTATCTTCCTGGCGGCACTCTCTGGCGTAGATACGCAGCTTTATGAGGCTGCTCGGATTGACGGTGCTAACCGCTGGCGTCAGACCTGGCACATTACGTTACCAGCGATTCGGAGTACCATCATCATTTTGCTCATTTTGCGTCTGGGTCACTTCCTGGATACAGGCTTTGAACAAATCTTCCTGATGCTGACACCTACCAACCGTGATGTGGGCGAGGTATTTGACACCTACGTATACACGAAGGGACTTACCCAGGCACAGTACAGTTATAGTGCTGCTGTCGGATTGTTTAAGTCGGTTGTTGGACTGGCGCTGGTGCTTGGTGCCAACACGTTAGCCAAAAAATTCGGGGAGGAAGGCGTCTATTAATGCAACAGTGGCAGACGCTCTTCATCAGACAGGAGTGAACAATAGATGCAACAGGATAAAACATGGGGCAACCGGATCTTTGATTTTGTGAATCATGGCTTATTGTTATTAATTGGTATCGTGACCGTAATCCCATTCATTTATATTTTAGCTGTTTCCTTTACCAGCCCGCATGAAGTGGCTAAAGGCGGATTTATCCTTTTTCCCAAAGAATTCTCCTTGGCAGCTTACCGTTACATTTTTTCTACAGATACATTGATTCGAAGTCTCGGTGTGTCGATCTATATTACGGTTGTCGGTACACTGCTTAACTTGTTATTTACATCACTTATGGCTTATCCGTTATCCAGAAAGTATTTGCGCGGACGCCAGCCGATCCTGCTGGGTGTACTGTTCACGATGTTGTTCAGTGGCGGGATGATTCCAACGTATTTTGTCGTTAAATCCCTGCACCTTACCGACACACTCTGGTCCTTGATGTTGCCAACGGCTATCAGTGCATTCAACCTGATCGTACTCAAAAACTTCTTCCAAGCCATCCCAGATGAGCTGGAAGACGCGGCCAAAATTGATGGCTGTAACGATGTCAGTGTTTTGTTCCGCATTGTGTTGCCGCTTTCGATGCCAGCGATGGCTACCTTCTCACTCTTTTATGCCGTGGCACACTGGAACAGCTTCTTCAGTGCCGTCATCTACATTAACGATAGTGAGAAGTGGCCTGTACAAGTCTGGCTGCGTGAAATTGTCATATTGGCACAGAGCCGAATCGGAGATACGAGCATTGAAGAAACTGAAATCCAGCCGCTTACGATTCGCATGGCCGTTATCGTATTCTCGACTATTCCGATTATGCTGGTCTACCCATTCCTGCAAAAGCATTTTGCCAAGGGAGTGATGCTCGGTTCGGTAAAAGGCTGATTAGGGCAGTGTGTGGTGTGAAGCGTATTACTGAATTGTGAATACCAGTCTGTGACTGTATATCAAAAGGGAGGTTTTCATGAATGAAGGCAACAAAAAAGAAAGCCGTAGCTGTCCTGAGTACACTGGCTCTGGTGACCGGTTTGCTGGCAGGATGCGGATCAGATGAAGGTCAGGCTGCCGAAGGCGGCGTGCAGAATGTATCTATCGCTATTGCACAGGTGGGTGACGTGCCGAGCAAGGGCAACGATGTACAGAAAAAAATTGAGGAATATACCAAAACCAAACTGGACATCCAGTGGATACCGGCATCTGCGTACAATGACAAAATTAATGTCATGATCGCCTCCAGCGACATGCCGAAAATCGTAAAGGTGCAATATAACCCGACGGTAACGAATGCGATGCGAAATGACGTATTTTGGGAAGTTGGACCTTTACTCAATGATTACAAAAACCTTTCTGCCCAAAACGGACGTTTCTTTGACAACATCAAGGTTGAAGGAAAAATTTATGGCGTGCCGGTATTCTCCGATATTGCACGGGCAACTGTTATTTACCGCAAGGATTGGTTTGACAAGTTGAATCTGAAAGTACCAACAACACCGGATGAGTGGTATGAAACGATCAAGACATTGTCTACTTCCGACCCGGATGGCGATGGACAGGCGAATACGTTTGGATTGATGTTGTTCAAAAAGTACAACGAAGATCAGTATTCTTTTACGACTCGTCTTGGTGTGAGCTTTGGCGCACCGAACAAATGGAAGGTTGAGAGTGATGGGAGCTTTACACCAGAATTCATGACACCGGAATATATGCAAGTGATGGATTTGTTGAAACGTTTGTATGAAGAGAAATTGTTGAACCAGGACTTCGCTGTATTTGATTCAACGGAAGCGGAGAAAAAGTATGATTCCGGTGTTGTCGGCATGCGTGTAGGTGTGGCACAGAATGGTAAGAGCCAGCAGGAACGTCTGTCAAAAAATAATCCGGACGGTGTTGTAGATATTGCCGGTCTGTTAGGGCCAAATGGTGACCGTGTAGCTGGACAGACAGGTAACTCGGGTATTCTGGCTTTCCCGAAAGCAACGGTAAAATCGGAAGAGGAACTGAAAAACTTGCTCTCCTTCCTGGATAAATTGATGGATCCAGAGATGGCAACGCTGCTAATGCGTGGTCTGGAAGGCAAACATTACACCAAAGTCGGAGACAACGAAGTGGAAATGAGTGATTTCGATGCTTTCCAGCGTGAAGTGAAGCCATATCGGGATAATTTCCCTTATGTTGATGGTTACAATGTACCTAAACTGAAGGACACCGAGCTTGGAGAAAAAGGAACAGCTTTGGTGAAGGAACTGGCAGAACATGCAGTACCAAACCCTGCATTGACGTTGTATTCTCCAACATATGGTGACCGCGGAGCAGATCTGGATCAGATGATTGCCGACGCGCAAACCAAATACATTATGGGCAAGATCGATCAAAGCGGCTGGGAAAAAGAAATTGAGAATTGGGCTAATGCAGGCGGTACCAAAATCCGCGAGGAATATGCCGAGGATTACAAAAAACAGGCTCAATAAGGAGCGAAACCGGAGGTTTGATCATGAAGGAAACGTTACAACATACACCGATGCGCATGGCCGACCAGTTTATGGAGAGTTATCGCAGCCATGAGCTGTATGCGACTTGGCATTATGAGAACGGTTGTCTGCTCAAAGCACTGGAAGAACTCTACGCTCGTACAGGTGAACAGAGATATTTTGACTATATTCAGGAACTTATGGATCATTTCATTCAGGAAGACGGATCGATTCGGTCCTATACGATTGAGGAATATAATCTGGATCAGATCAACCAGGGAAAATCACTATTTTTCCTGCTGGAGAAAACAGGTCAGGAAAAGTATCGCAAAGCTTCTGAGTTGCTGATGACGCAACTGAAAGGGCAACCGCGCACAAGTGGGGGCGGTTTCTGGCACAAGAAAATCTATCCGTTCCAAATGTGGCTGGATGGATTGTATATGGCGACACCTTATCTGACTCAATATGGAGCCGTGACTGGTGAAGAGAAGTGGTTTGACAAGGCTGCTTTGCAATTGCTTTTGGTGGAAGCACAAACTCGTGATCCACGCAGTGGTCTGCTCTACCACGCTTGGGACGAGAGCAAGGAGCAACGCTGGAGCTCCGGAGATACGGGATGTTCGCCACATGTCTGGAGCCGGGCAGTGGGCTGGTACGTGATGGCGGTTGTAGATACGTTGGATTATCTGCCAGTTGATCATGAGCAACGTGGACAGATTATCGGTATTTTCGAGCGACTCGCAAATGCGCTTATCCATGTACAGGATCAGGAGACAGGATTGTGGCCGCATCTGCTCGATCAGCCAGGACGCGAGCGGAATTATCTGGAGGCTTCGGGCACTTCGATGTTTGTATATGCCCTTGCCAAGGGTGTGCGCAAAGGATACTTGAGCGGGAAGTTCAAAGCGATTGCGGAAAAAGGATATCAAGGCCTGTTGCAGCATCTGTTGCAAACAGACCAAGAGGGTGTGCTTTCCCTGACACAGTGCAATGGGGGAGCGGGCCTTGGAGGAACTCCTTATCGTGACGGGTCCTACGAGTACTATGTGACTGAATCGATTCGGATCAATGATCCGAAATCGGTTGCTCCATTTATTTTGGCAGGGGTCGAGATGGAACTGGCATAACGCCGGTTCTTTTCTCCAAGACATTATGATAGCGCATACATTATAAGGATGAAGGCATCTATGATTGAGGAATGAGGGCAAGTTCGCTGAACAATAGGTTTATCCAAAAGGAGAGATGGTTCATGAGTCCAAAAAGTCCAATGTTTCGCGTAGGAAGCTTCGTTATTGTTGGTGCGATGTCTGCCGGTTTGCTGGCTGGATGTGGGGGAGAAAAAGCTCCAGCCGCCGGGGGAGGAAAAATGCCCATTTCCATTTCATTGATGCAGGTGGGTGATGTACCCGCCAAGGAAAATGCAATCGAGAAGAAGATTGAGGAATACACGAATACCGATGTAAACGTGCAGTGGATTCCGCAATCGGCGTTCGACGACAAAGTCAATGTCATGGTGGCATCAGGGGAGATGCCAACGATTATGCGTGTCAATTATGTACCCACAACTTTTAATGCGGCAAAGACAGGATTGTTCTGGGAACTCGGGCCTTACCTGAAAGATTACAAAAACTTGTCTGCCCAGTCGGAGGCTCATTTTAATAACATCAAGATCGAAGGTAAAATCTACGGCATCCCGAATTTCCGGGATATCGGACGAACGGCAATCGTATATCGGAAAGACTGGTTTGATAA
Source organism: Paenibacillus polysaccharolyticus (assembly GCF_023714295.1). GTDB lineage: Bacteria > Bacillota > Bacilli > Paenibacillales > Paenibacillaceae > Paenibacillus > Paenibacillus polysaccharolyticus_A. The sequence continues at coordinate 310,312 of NZ_JAMAUN010000003.1, read as the reverse complement.
GCTGAAACTGGATATCCCGAAAAATCTGGATGATTGGTATGAGGTTATGCGTTCTGTCCGCAAGGATGATCCAGATGGTAATGGCAAGGAAGATACGTATGGTGCGTTGTTGTTTAAAAAGTATAACGAGGGTGTATCTTCACCGCTGACCCGGATTGCTGTAAGTATTGGTGGAGTCAACAAATGGGGTGTAGACGACGCTGGTAAATTAACACCAGAATTTCTGACTCCTGAATATGTGGATACGATGAAGCTGTTCAAGCGATTGTTTAATGAAGGGTTGATCAATAGTGATTTCCCTGCACTGGACCCTTCCGATGCGGACAAAAAAATGGATTCAGGTCTCGTTGCTATGAAACTGAACGGTGTTGCTCAGAACGGGAAATCATCCCAGCAACGGCTCACACCTAATGCACCGGATGGTGTCATTGATGTAGCGCCGTTTCAAGGGCCAGATGGCATTCGCATTGCCGGTGAGCCTGGAAACTACGGTATGCTTGTCATTCCGAAAGCATCTGTAACGGATGAAGCGCAACTCAAAAAGGTACTCACCTTCCTGGATCAGCTGATGGACGAGGAACTCAGCACGCTGCAATTGCGTGGTTTACTCGATGTGCACTACAGCAAGACCGCTGACGGTAAAACGGAATTGAAAGACTTCGACGCATATCAGCGTGAGGTTAAACCATATCGTGATAATCTGCTAAGTGTGGAAGGATACAATGTGCCTGAACTGGTCGACGTTCCTATTGGTATGAAAGGCACGAAGATGGCTCGAGAAAATGAACAGTATGCAATTGCTAATCCTGCACTTACGCTGTCCTCGGTGATCTATACAGAGCGCGGTCAGGAACTGGATCAGATGATCTGGGATGCGCAGACCAAATACATTATGGGCAAGATCGATGATGCTGGCTGGGAACAGGAAGTTGCCAACTGGAGAAAAGCAGGCGGTGACCAGCTGATCACAGAACTGGAAGCTTCGTATAAAGAACTGAACGGGAAATAAATGAGACTGCCATAAAAAAAGGTTGATTTCATGCAAGGAATAAGTTTATTCTATAAAAGAGGATAAATTCCATAATTTAATAAGTGAGACCACACCTTAAAGCATAAGGCTATGAATCTGCGGATTCATGGCCTTTTTTTGTTTTTTAGGATAAATATTAGGTCTCAAGGAGGGGGAGATAGTCACCTTAGAATCATGGGGAGGTATGAAAATGATACCAAAATACTAGTTATACATGGTAGAATATTGATTATAATTCCATATTTAGGATTTTGGCTTATGTTTGATAAGCAAGTCATCCGTTTGAGCAAATGAAGCATCCCCATACTAAGGTACATAGGAGCGTGAACAGATTGAAGATGAAGCGAGTGGTTCAAGTTAAGAAGAAAAGAAGATTTGTTTATATGATAGGGCTGTTAACAGCAGTCATGATGGCAGGTACATGTCTTTCTTTTGGAATGGGGTCTGGGAAGTGGACGACAGTGGTTAGTGCTGGAGTGAGCGACAGCGTAGGGAGTCGGTTCAGCGATATCAAAGGACACTGGGCTCAGGCAACGATTGCAAAAGCATATGAGAAAAAATTGATTTCCGGCTATCAGGATGGCACTTTCCGCCCGAATGGTAAGATCACCCGCGGGGAATATGCAGCAATACTAGCTCGCGCGACCAGAATCGAGAATGCTCAGGGGCAGGAGCAGTCTTCTTTCTCTGATCTTCAAGGACATTGGTCTGAAACGGCTGTCCGCCAGTTGGTGGGACAAGGCTTTATTGACGCTGGTGATTATGCAGGCGGCTTTAAGCCCAATACGGAACTGACACGATATGAAATGATGAAGTGGATTGCAAACGGACTGATCAAGTCAGACAGCAGTTTTCAGAATGCTTTTAATGATACGAAAAACACCCTACTGCCCACACCCGAAGTAAATCGCGGAACGATCCGTGATGAGCAGATTCCGTACCTCGCTGTAGTGCGCGGAACAGGCATTGTCGGTGGATTTCAAGATGGTACGTTAAAACCAGCAGATACGACGACTCGTGCAGAGGTTTCCGCTATTCTGCTTCGCTACATGGACGTGGAGGGAACAGATGCTTCCAAGTACAGCGACCTGAACGAGATGCGGGAAGTGGGCACGACAGGTACGAATTTAACGACGATTAGTAATTATAAGTATAGCTCTGGCTCTGTCATGATTTCAGATCTATCAGAAGCTGATATTAGCCTTAGTAACAAGTCTGGAGTATTACAAATTCATCGTTTTATCGTTGTGGATGCGACTCAAAGTAAACCAGAAGGAATTTATGCTAAGCTTTTTATGCCTGAAAAATATGCAAGTGGTTCATATAGGACTTTTGTAGATATTTCCTTCAAATCTAATTTAGAAAGTTCTAATTTGATCACATTCAATAGGGGGTTACCTGATTCACTAATACAGTTTAATCGTCTCAATTTGGATGTGGCTAAGAAACAAGGTATTAATACAATACCTATGGACTCGGGACAATTATTAAAGAAGGGTATTCAAAAAAGATTTTGGGTTACTTCAACTCTGAGAAACACATCGTGGTCTTATTCTCTGAAAACAGATCAATTAGGTGAATTTAGAATTCAAAGATAGTTCAGTAGGATGGTGAGTAGGTTGTAATGAGAAAAGTAATATATTCTTGTGTAGCTATATTATTTGGAGTGTTGATCTTACAACTCACAGCGTTAATATTGACGTCAAACATAGTAAATGCTGTTACAAGTGAGTATGGCCCTAAAAGAATGAAGAGCCCTCAGTATGTTACCATACTAGCGAACCCTAGAGTGGGAAATCCAGGAGTGTATTGGTACCAAGAGAATAATGGGAAATTTAGAGCTGATCATTCAGGAGGACCGACCTATGCAAATAATGCAGGGAGTTGCTCAAATCCATTTCCTGCAGCTACAGAGGTTCCTGATAGTGTAGATTTTAGTAATTGGCCACCAACAGACTGGCCTGATTACAATTCTACAAGAATTGATACTAATAAAGTTAAAAACATACGTATTCATGATGTTAAATATCAAGGAAGAGCAGATCAAAATTCGTATACTGGTATAGGAGATATTAGACCTCCGTTCTTATCAACTGTTGTTGGGATCAGGACAATCACTGGAGGATATCATGTACCAACGGAGCATAAGCCATTTGATAATGGTGGTAGAACAACTGCTGGCTGTCCAAAGTACAACGTAGCCTACTTCACCCCTATGGACATCATTTGGGCAGGTGATCTAGAGGAAGAAAAAGAAATTGACGTTACACCTGATACTACCCTAACCATTGGCCAGACCAAACAGATGGTAGCCAAAGTAAAGACCAAAGGCTATGGTTCCACAACGTGGAGTGAGGGGGTCGATGTATCTGGCAGGGAGACGGAGATTAAATGGTTTTCTTCGGACGAAGCGGTGGCAAGCATTGAACTAAAGACAGGTATGTTAAAAGCGGAAAGCCCTGGAACGGTTACGGTACGTGCAATTTGGAACAATGGTACATATCTCATTTCGGATACAGCCACCGTTACCGTGACGTCCGAACCGGGACTGGTTGTGAACCTGCCTAATGCCTGTAAATCTACGACAACACCATTGCAGGCGGAAGCGGTCCTTACCAAATCGGATCGAAGTATCCGTAAATTAACGGTGCATCCCAAATTGACGTGGAGCAGTTCGAATGCTTCTGTGGCGACAATCGGTGCTGATGGCAAAATTACAACAAAGGGTATTGTGGGTACTACGATCATCAAAGCTCATTTTCTGGATACCGCCCAGCGTATAGATGACCAGGCTGAACAAGAGCTTGAGGTCAAGGACTGCTCTAATGGCGGAGGTGGAGGAGACATGGGCGGTGAAGATCCAGGAAACGATCCTGCGAATGCCTGTCCGGTGAGCATCAGTCCACCAAGTCGAGGCGCAGTACTTGAAGCTAAAGTGATGGATCCTTCGGTTCAAGGGGTGCTCAGAGCAGACATCCGGGGTGCCGAGAAATTTGATGTTACACGTGGAATCCCAACGTCGGAAGATTTGTATGCAAATGTTCTCGCCAAAGGATACTTGTTTCAGCACCGATGGGTGAACATGACGGGCACAGTGACCTATGATGTTAAAGTCAAGAAGACGTACCACAAAACGTGGACAATACCAGGCCGACCTTCCCGCGGTGAGGGGGATCCAGGCACACAACCAGAGCCCAAAGAACGTGATGTGCCAGGTGATCGATCGATGCGAGTAACAAGGGGATATAGTTATTGGCAGATTGATAACTTAGAGGTCTACAAATTAAATGAAGCCAAGGTGTCTAACTATGCGCTTGGTGGTTACGGAGGTGTGGTTACGCTGACACCAAATTCTTACATACCTCCAACTCTACAATCTATGACGGATACTGCTGTGCAGAGCCATGTTAAACCTTCGCCATGTCGTGAGATTGATCTGGGTACCCAGACTGTCCCTGGAGGTTCCACTGAGCCGCCTACGCCGATGGAAACTTCACTTTTTCAAGCAGAAGCAGAAGCGGTGGTTCAGGAGAATACAGTTAACAATGACAAAGTGGACTTTAATGGTACGACTATTATGAATAATACCCCAGCCCAGAAGGAAGCCCCCAGACCTAGAATGATTCCACAGCCTCATATGATCGGGGATGATGTGTTTTATCAGAACAGATTAACCATTCAGAACACACTGATGAACAGAGCAGATCAGCCGAGCACGGGTGAAATATTCTACGGACTACTCCCTGAAAACGTAAACGGTGGACAAAATCAGCGGTTTTCAATTCCCGGTATCAATCCGGTCACGGTACATACACCAGTGGTCAACTATGCTTGGGTTTCGGATGACCAGCCGCATAATCAGAAAACAAAGCCAGATCCTGTGCGGGCGGCGTTAATTCTGGAGCGTCCATTCCTGGTTCGTATCCCCACGTCAGGACAACATCTAGATGGAGTACGTTATCCAGGTTACGGAAATCGCGATCACGGGAAGTATTTTCGCAGTAAACAGGTGCGTTTCCCGTTCGATGTTTACACGGATGGCAAAAGTAGCTTTATTCCAGCCAAAACCTGGGTTGATATTTCCGTCAATCAACTGGATACTACCTTTGTGCTTCCTGTCTGGATTGATGAAGGCGCCTATCAGATTGAGTTCCGCAACATCGCAGAGAATGCACCCATACAGTTCACAGAACAACCTGATGCTAATACGGATCTGGCACATCATGTCGCAACGGATACGGTAGCTGTGGAGGTCATTGGGCGATTGTATGATTTTCGAATCACAGATATCGCGGACTATCATTGGGAGAGGGTGTTTCGTCAAAGACCAGGAAGTCCCGAGCCTACGGGTGTTAACTACTGGACAGGAACAAATGAAATTGATGGAGATCCGAGGGGCAACCTGGCTCCGTATGTTTTGCCAATCCGCCCAGGTAGCCACCCTGTGCAGGGATACCGCAATGTCGCTGTGAAGACAGGTTATCACTTTAAGTTTGATGTGAAGACCAAGGGGAACATGTTTGGCAAACAGGATGGTATCCGAATCACACCAACTTTCTTTTATATCCCCAAAGACGGAACCAAGAGGCAGGAAGTGGATTTGTACTACCATCGAGGGCAGCAGCAACTTATCCGTATTGGATCTGCACAGGATGTTGAGAAGCGTTATGTAGTGCTGAACGCAAGGCTACGAAACGTGCCTGGAATGGAACTCAGCGATACAGCACGCTATCAGTACATCCATGAATGGACACCAGAAGATCGGCAGTTGTATACGCTGGAACAGGCGATGGTTCGGTTTGTGACCCAGACGTCACATCGTCAAACTTGGACGGGCAGGTACGATTGGATGATTCTCCCGTCACAGATTCGTACACTCATAGGTCCAAAAACAGACCTTCCTTCCGGGGTGGATATAGATCGGGCGAATGCCGCCATACAGCGCTGGTACGGAGAATATAGCCTGCCAGCCGATGTATATGCTGTTCCCAAAGGCACGAATCTGGAGCGTCTGACCCGAGAAACTTTGCTAGATGACAAGGCTCCTGTATTCCTGCAAGATGGATACATTGTAGTGAACTTTAATCTGGAAACGTTACAAAATGGCAATACACTCGCGCCTCATCTGCAATATATGCACGCCCCATTAATGAATCAATGGAAACTGGAAGGTTTTAATGGAAGTCCAGCGGATGAACAGGGGATAAGATGGCAGACGAGAGATGGAGATGTGGTGTGGTATCATGCAGATCAATCCAGCCGTGATGATTTTCAAGCGCAGGTACCTCATTAGCGAAACGACGGGTTTGAAATAAAAGTAGAAGCTTTATATACGAAGTAGCTGTGATGTGAGTCTGCGTCACGGCTACTTCTTTTTTGTATAAACAGATTATGCTTGATCCGTTGAACGGGTATAAAGGGTAAGGAGCACTTTCCTGATACTCACTTGGCACCACGCTCTACATTCCGTTTTACATGAATAACATACGACGCTCACCGAGAGGGGAATTGATATGATTGACGAAGTTCAACAACAGCAACAGCAGATTGCCCGGAAAACAGATATAGCTTCGATCACGAGTACATATAAAGGGGGGGATCTGGGGGTTACCCTTCAACCGGCTGTTTGTTCTTTCAAAGTTTGGTCTCCCATTGCGATTCAAATGGAACTGCTTCTGTACCCACCCCTCACAGGTGGAAGTCCCGATGACATCCCGAACGCGTTGAAGCAGAGCAACATCCCAATGCATTCCGGTGAACAGGATGTTTGGGTTTTAGAAGTGGAAGGGGATTTACGAGGTTATCGCTATATGTTCAAGCCAACTTTTGCCGATGGAACTTCAACGATCACGGTTGATCCTTACGCGCGAGCCGTAACCATGAACGGTGAAATGGGTGTTATTGTGGACATGCAAGAGACTCACCCTGAGGGTTGGCAACAGGATAAACGTCCCGAATTGAGTCATCCCACGGATGCTGTCCTGTATGAGCTACATGTCCGGGATTTCTCCATTCATGCTTCTTCCGGGATTGCGAACAAAGGAAAGTATCTGGCTTTCACCGAGACTGGGCTTCAAGATGCAACAGGTAATACGCTTGGAATCGATCATTTGGTTGAACTAGGCATTACACATGTACACCTGTTGCCTGTATTTGATTTTGCTACGGTAGACGAGGCGAAGGTAGATGATGATCCTAAGGATGCCTCTAACTATAATTGGGGTTACGATCCGCTACATTACAATGTTCCGGAAGGATCTTATGCATCACGCGCAGATGAACCCGTAACGCGAATTCGTGAATTCAAGTCCATGGTGCTTGCACTTCATCGTAAAGGGATAGGTATCATTATGGATGTCGTGTACAACCACACGTTTGATACAGCGGAGAGTTCATTTGAGAAGCTCGTTCCCGGATATTATTATCGTCAGCATGCCGACGGAACGTACAGTAACGGTTCAGGCACAGGCAATGAAGTGGCAACAGAACGAGCTATGGTTCGTAAATTTATTATCGATTCGGTGCGTTTCTGGGCAGAGGAATATCATGTGGACGGTTTTCGTTTTGATCTGATGGGGCTGATGGATGTTACGACGATGAAACAGCTCGCATCCGAGCTTCATACTCAGGTAGCTCCCTCCATCTTGTTATACGGCGAACCTTGGGGAGCAATGGAATCACCTTTGGGTGATGAGATGACCTTGAAAGGAACACAGCGCGGAGCAGGCTTTGCAGTGTTTAACGATAATTTCCGTGGTGTCATTAAAGGAGACAGTGATGGGGACGGCCAAGGTTTTGCGACGGGTGAAGACGGGAAAGAATCGGAGTTATGGACAGGCGTGCAAGGGTCTATTCATGATTTTACGGAAGGTCCATCTGAGACTATTAATTATGTAACTGTACATGACAATCTTAATCTGTGGGATAAGGTGGCGCGTACACAAGGGTTACAAGATAAGCTAGGCTTTCTGACGTATGATGAGGATGGGAGTATCCGGGGGTTCGACAATGTGGAAGAGGCTGTGCGACAGGCTGATCCTTATCTTCAGATCGATCCAGCGCATGTGCTCGGAAACGAAACCGTGAGACGCTGCCTTCTTGCAAACGGTATTGTACTTACCTCACAAGGTGTTCCGCTGATTGCGGCAGGAGATGAGTTGCTGCGAAGTAAGTACGGAGATGCCAACAGCCATGAGAGTGGAGACGTGGTCAACGCTATTCATTGGGATCAGAAGCAACGATTTAAGCCCGTATTCGACTATTACCGTGGCCTGATTCGCCTGCGGCGGGAGCATCCTGCTTTTCGCCTGCGTACACGCGAAGCGATTGAGAAGCATGTTCGACTTTTGCAAAAAGATAAAGGACTTTTAGCATTCGAGTTGCAGGGTGCAGATGTGAATGATGCATGGCAACGGATTATCGTGATCTACAATGCGACCAAAGAATCTCATCGGATCTCTATCCCTTCAGGCGCATGGAGAGTGGTTGTTGAAGATGGACAGGCTGGTGTAAATACGCTTCGTACCATCGAGGTTACGGAGGAAATGGAGGGCAACAATAACATCCACGATCAGACTCAGCATAGCAAGAAGAGCACCAAGAGCAGCTCAGACAATCAAGAGACTAACAACAATCAAGTACAGGTCAGCATATTATCCATGACCGTATTATTTTCGCAGTCCTCTTGAAGAAAGTAGGCTTGTACAAGGATAACAAAATGTCTGTTTTTATCTAACAACAGGGCAGTGAGTCATAACGATGTATTTCAGTTTAAAAGTCACACAGTAGAACACTCTCTTTGATATCAAAAGAGGGTGTTTTTTTGATTCCATAGGTACATACGTTGTCAACCGCTGCGCTTGTTTACATATGATAGATGAAAGCGATTGCTCATCAATTGTTTCGATCTAACCGATATGTTGAGTACAGACAACCCCGGGTTGACAAAAGGCGTCCCACTTCGTAACATCGGGACAATACGAAATTAAAGGATATAAAGGCGGTGAGAACGATGCCGGAATGGACTTCTTTTTGTTATGAAGGCAACGATCTTGGCTTAACTTATACCAGTGCTGCGAGTACGTTCAAAGTATGGGCGCCTACAGCACAGCTGGTTAATATATTAGTTTTCGAATATGAGGGAGAGTATAACGATCTTGGCGAGGTGACCCAACATGAGGACGGTCAGGCATTTGAGATGACACGTGACCCGGACGGGATCTGGCAACGGACTCTTTCGGGCGACTGGGCAGGACACTTTTATATGTATCGCATCGTTCATCATGATCAAGGGGTAGAAGTAGTAGCGGACCCTTACGCCAGAGCAGTTACAGCCAATGGGCAACGGACGGCGATCATTGATCTGAATATGACTCATCCAGAGGGATGGGATCAAGATGTAAAGCCCGCCTTTGTAAGCCCGGTTGATGCGATCATCTATGAACTGCATGTACGAGATTTCTCTTCCGATCCCCAGGCCGAACTTCCGTACAAGGGAAAGTATATGGCTTTTACGGCTACGGGGCTTACCGATGAGGCTGGCAACTCAATTGGCGTCGATCATTTGGTCGAACTGGGGATTACCCATGTACATCTTCTGCCTGTGGCCGATTACCAGACGGTAAATGAACTCGCAGTAGAGAACACCGATCGAACGGCCAAAGTACCCTATAACTGGGGCTATGATCCGCAACACTATAATGTTCCTGAGGGTTCCTATTCGACGAATCCGCGAGAACCTGCTGTTCGCATTCGGGAGTTCAAAGCGATGATCCAGTCCTTGCACCAGCAAGGTATCCGTGTTGTGCTTGATGTCGTCTACAACCATACGTACAGTGTGAAAAAAGGCCCTTTTGAGCGAATTGTACCTGGTTACTTCTATCGCCATTATGAAGATGGCACACTCAGCAACGGTTCAGGTGTAGGGAATGAACTGGCAACAGAACGTCCTATGGTACGAAAATATATTCTAGACTCCTTGCACTATTGGGCGGAAGAATATCATATTGACGGATTCCGGTTTGATCTGATGGCACTGATTGATCTGGACACCATGAGCGAGCTTACCCGTGAGTTAAAAGAAAAGATAGATCCTGCTTTTCTGATCTATGGTGAGCCTTGGATGGGAGGAGACTCGCCACTGGGGCATCAGACTCTTAAGGGAACACAGAAAGGCAGAGGGTTTGCTGTATTCAATGACCATTTTCGAAGTGCGATCAAAGGGGATAGTGACGGCAACAGTAGAGGATTCATCACGGGTGCCGAAGGTTTGGCGTATGAAATAGGCAAAGGTGTGGCGGGAGCACTGGATGACTTCACCTCTTCCCCTGCCGAAACCGTAAATTATGTGACCGCCCATGATAACCTGAATCTCTGGGATAAAATAGCAACCTCGCTCCATCTTCGCCATGATCTGGGCTTTCCTGTGTGGAAAGACGGACAGCCTGTGGAGGGGGGCAGTGCCGAGTCGGCGGTTAAGGCTTCAGATCCGTATCGATACGTCGATGAAGCAGATGTGCTGCACAATGAAATGGTTCGTCGTTCCATTCTTGCATCTGGCATCTTGCTTACTTCACAAGGAATACCTTTTCTGCATGCCGGTGATGAGATGTTAAGATCCAAGGCTGGAGATCATAATAGTTATCGAAGCGGTGATGCAGTAAATTCGATCACTTGGGCCAATAAATCCCGCTTCAGGCCTGTATTTGACTATTATCGTGGGCTGATTCACTTGCGTCGCACCCATCCGGCGTTCCGTATGATTAAGGCCGAACAGGTTCGCAGACATCTTCGCTTCATTCGGATGGATGGGAACGTTATTGCGTATATGATTGAACATGGGGCAAACGAAGATTCATGGCATCGGATAATTATCATTTATAACGGCTCGGAGGAACCTCAGACCATACACCTGGATGAGGGTGAGTGGAAAGTTGTCGTGAATCATCATACCGCTGGAACCGACGTGATCGAGACGGTTACGGGCGAGGTTCAGGTGGAACGTTGGTCGCTTATGGTTCTGTACGACAAGGAGCTCACTACTCAGTCAGAGCCAGCCGCACTGGAAATCGCTCTTCCGCGCAGGGTATTTGCTCCACAGGAGACTGCTCTGCTACGAGCAACGGTGAGGGATCATATCGGCAATGTATTAGAAAATGTACCCGTGGTATGGAACTCTTCCGATCCTGACATGGTTCGTATAGAAAAAGATGGCACCATCCGTACGTTGGCTCGAGGTGTAGTTTCCATTACGGCAAGCGTCGGTTCGATCACAACGTCTTGTACCGTTCAGGTCGATATCCGCCACGCTGAACGAATTGAGATCATAGGTGAACCGGTGTTATATACAACTCGAGTTAGTCGTTTTCGTGCGTTGGTGTTGGATCAATATGGGCAACCCCTTACAGATGCTCATATTCGCTGGAGTTCCGCTCATTCGGATGTAGCTGCCGTAAGTCACGCGGGAATCGTGAGGGCGCTGACTTCGGGGAAATCAATGATCGTCGCAGAAGTAGGCTCCGTTCGTGCGGCATATGCGGTTACGGTTCATAGATATCTGTCACGAACCGTGACCGTCTGTTATGAACGAGCGGATAGCTGTTATGATGGCTGGGACGTTTGGGTATGGGGAACGGGTATGGAGGATGGAGCCATTCGCTTAGAGCGGGCAGGCAATGTTGCACAAGCGCGGTTCCGTGTAGCTCCTGGTCTGCATCATCTGGGTTTTATCATCAGGCGGAATGAGTGGGAGGCCAAGGACACTTGCGGAGATCGTTATGTAGATATTTTGCCTGAAGATGGAGACGTGCAAATTATGGTGCAAAGTGGATCAGACGAGATGCAGATTGTGCGAGAAAATAATGAAACGGATGATCTGAATAGTGCATGATGTTTACTGCTCTGTACCTTTTGAACAGGGAATTCTTTCATCGTTCCAAGCACCACCAATCTTGCAGTCGGAAGGATTTCCGGCTGTTTTCGTATGTTTAAACACATATATAATTACAAAAAAAGGATAAAAAACTCCGGATTCATGTTTTAGATGCTGGATCATTGGGGTAAATATAGATATGGCCCAACATATGGCCTCAGAAAAAAGACTGTTTTGGTCTATGAGAGAAGCCGCAGAGCTTGCCAACAAAATCAAAGTAGGGATCCCTTGAAGGAGGATGTTCAACCATGAAATCCAACGGAAAAATGGCTCAACTTACAGCAACGCCAAGAACTGAAAAGAAAGGTGCAGCATTGCGCCTGTTAAGACAAGGTGGACGAGTTCCTGCCGTAGTATACGGACCGGGACAAGAAGGTGCCGCTATACATGTGGATGAAAAAGAAATGCTGAAAATGGCTCGTACAGGCCGCTCAGAGATGTTTAACCTTAATGTAGAAGGCGGAAAGACGGTTCCTGTGTTGATTAAGGATCAGCAGGAGCGTAATGGACGTTTGCTACACGTTGACTTTTTACAGATTTCGAAAAACAAACCGATTAGCGTTAGCGTATCGATTGATTTCCAAGGTACTGCTGCTGGTTCCAAAGAAGGCGGTGTCTTCCAGACGCAAGAAACACAACTAGAGGTTGAAGGCTTGCCAGCAGATCTGCCAACTTCGATCGAAGTTGACGTCAGTGGTCTGGAAATTGGTGACCGCTTGACAGCAGGCGATATTAAACTGGATAAAGGTTTGACGCTCGTGACATCACCAGATTCTATCGTGGCTTCGGTTATGCCGCCGCAAGCTGTTGAGGAAGAACCAACGACTTCTGCTGATGAAGCAGCTCCAGAAGCAGAAGAAGGTCAACCAGCAGAAGAATAGGCGAACGCTGGAATTTCAAAAATTCTGCGTAAATGATAGCCAAGCCCGGTCCACTTTTTGTGGGCTGGGCTTTTTCGTATGGATTTAAGGGTTGTATTTGTGGTACAACGTGAAGATAGATTAAATCGAAATGAAAGCAGGTCTGTCCTATGTTTGACCCCACGATATACGATAATTTAAAAGTAGCTTTCGAGAATTATCTTTATGATCTGGACAATCTGGATGAGAGTATTCACATTACTCACCGCAGGGATCAATTAGAATTGGCAAGCATGTCCCGAGAATTCACCTTGCAGTTCTGCCTAAGAGATCATACGGCTGTTACTGCCTAAGTGGTACTGAGAAGTTCGCTGCAGGCTATAGCCGCAGAGATTCTGGAGACCCCAGGTAGCCATCCCGGCTGTGGACTGGAGCTTCGTTTTGCGTGGGCAACAAAAGAGCCGGAGCGGCGTTGTCACGACGTTCAGGCGGTCATGCAGGAAAATTGGCCCGATCAGCGGATAGTTCAGCATATCCACTATCTTTTTGGAGAAGCTCCGGTATCATTTAACGTTTCTGCCAGTGTTTATTTTGACAGGCAAGTGAACGAGGAGCAGATGCAAGACATTCCGGTATTATGTGATCATATGCTGCATGTTTTGAATAAATTGTTCATGATGCATGAATAGAACTATAAGAATGAAATAGAACTTTATAAGCCTTTTCTCTTCGGAGATAGGGCTTTTTTTGTATTTTCTTTAGATATTTGTATAGGCTTTCAGGCTTAGGAAAATCAGATTTTGGGTTATTAATTTACGCAAGCAAGTAAGAGAATGTATATTTAGAGAGGGGAAAAGTGCAATTGGACTATAAGTAAAAGGTGAAATTGCGAAAAAACATTTGGGACTAAAGATTTAGACATGAACTAAAGGAACTAGTTTTCCTTGCCGATAAAATATCGAAGGGGAGAAACTACATGACAGAGAAATTAATTCGTCTGCTGCGTATACTTCAGGCTATACAGGCTAATCCCGGAATCTCTGCTAAGGAATTGGCGCTTAAATGTGGTACAACGGTGCGCACAATCTATCGCGATCTCCGGATTTTGGACAGGGTTGCTCCCATTATGAACGAAGGATATGGAAAGGGGTATCGATTTATCGGTGAGTTTGCCATGTATCCTTTAGATTTTACCGAACAGGAAGCCATGCTTTTCTGCATGCTTCCGGCTTTAGTCGATACTACAAAATTACCTGCTGAATTTGAATCAGCATTTGATAAGGTTATATCGGCACATACCAAACAAAAGACAAGGAACAGTGAAATTGTGGAAAATATTGCAGGAATTATTCGGATGGGGATACCTGCTTATCGTGAAGAGGGAAAGGATCCTAACTTGTTAATTCCCATTATCGAAGCGATTTTAGACGGACGGACGATTCAAGCGCAATATCATACGCTCACCGATAACGAGATTACGGTTAGGCAAATAGACCCTTATTATCTTGTACCGCGTGACCAACGATTTTATCTGATTGGGTACTGCCATCTACAGCAGAAAGTTCGATTGTTTCGCATTAGCCGCTTTCTGGATGTAACAAGAACCACTGCTGCATTTGATATGGGCGACTTCAATATAACTCAATATATGAAGAATACTTGGTCTGTTGACCGAGGGGACGAGCATATTCATTTTAAGGTGAGATTCTCCGAAAAGGTGGCCCCTTACATAAAAGAAGAAGAAATGTTTGTTCGTCCACGAATGACAAATCTTATGGATGGTGGTTTGTTATTTGAAGTAACACTGAATAGCAGCCGTGAATTTTTGCAATGGTTAAACCAATTCGGTCCTGAGGCTGAGGTACTTGAACCTCGCGAGTATCGGAGAGAGATTCGCAAACAACTTTTGGAATGGTTGGAGCACTATAAAGATGATAAGGCTTTATAGCCATATGCCAAGGAATATCTGTAAAAAGGAGCTTTTGTATGAGCAACAAAATTTTTGCCGCTTTGATGGGTATGGAAAACTATCATGGAGCACAGGCTCTGCATGTGGGGGATACACTTTATCTTGTAAAGGATCCGGATAATCGTTTGGATCATCAAGCCATTAAAGTAGTTATTCCTCCAATCGGGGAGGTGGGTTATATTGTGAACCATGCCGAGACTGTCCCTCATGGATGCTGGACTGGGGCGGGGTTCTACGATGCCTTCCACCAACAAACTTGTGCAAAAGTGAGATTTATGATGAAGGATATGGTCATTATTGAACTGATCGAAATCATGCATGTACCTGTAACTCAGATGGACTCAATGATTACAGAATGGCAATTCCGCGAGAAAGCCTGATCAAGAAAAAAAGGCTCATGAACGGATGAGCCTTGTGTAAGCTGCCTCCAAATATAGAGCTGTTCTTGACCAACTGAAGTGAGAACTTGCTGTTTCCCGGCCGCTTTTTCCCATGGATTGCACAAGATCAGGTTGGGTAGCCAGCTGGTGCAAGCATAAAGCAAACTGCTGAGGTTGCTTATACTCTGATATCAAGTATCCGTTCATTCCCGAATGGATAATCTCCCGGATACCCCCATTATCGGATGCAATAACAGGAACACCGGAGGCCATAGCTTCTACATTCACCAAGCCAAAGGCCTCGTGGCTCTGTGAAGGACAGACTAAGCAGTCGACACTTCGATAGAGTTGATCAATCTGTTCGTGACTCATCTGCCCTAAAAAGGTGGCATGTACGTTATGCTTTTGTGTCAGTTTACGTAATAAGCGCACATACTTTGGAGGACCCTTGCCTGCGATAACCAGATGGAGAGGTACTTTTTTTTGTGCTAAAGCAACAGCACGAATAAGAATATCGACCCCTTTGCCAGGGATGACCCTACCTGCATACAGGACTGAGAAACGTCCGGTGATTCCAAACTTTTCACGTAAGTGAAGCCGTTCTTCATTGCTGGCAGCGGGGCGGAAGCGATCAAGATCTGTACCTAGTGGCACAACATTTAATCGTTTCTTCACGGCAGGGAAACGGCGGCTAAGTCTACGCTTCAACGATTGGCTGTTCACGGCAATACAATCCGCTTTTTTCAACATTGACAGTTTCCTTGGCCCGGGTTGGGCGAATGTAAGTGAGTGCAGATAGAGGACAACGGGTGTTTGCGGGAAAGCCTGTTTAATGGCAGCCATGCTGTAAGGTCTGTTATCGACTTGAATTACATCAACATCGAGTGTACGAAGCAAACGAATAACTGACCGGGTATAATCTACGACACCGGATGCAGAGATTCGCTGAACTGTTATCTGCCCAATCTGTTGAAGCGCCGGCAATCCATGTATTAGACGGCTTATAATGATTACCTGATGACGGCGGGCAAGATCATGTGCGATCCCTAATATACAGATTTCCACGGAACCATTGCCAGGCAGAGGTAATTTCTCTGGTGCAACCAGAACGATTTTCATGAATCCACTCCTCCTTGTCCGACATTGTTCATGACACATTTCATGCATTGTATGTGAGAGGTGGATATTTGGCTCCTGTGAGGCGTATATTGGAACATACAAAAGACATGGAATATAATACAGCTTGGCCGGATGCAAATCGACACTGCTTTTGTGATATACTGTACAGGGTTCAATTAGCGCGTATTGTATAGAAGCAGGAGGAAGAAGATGTTACGTTCAATGCTGGGTCGTTTCCGGCTAATGTTATGGTTACAGGGGATTTCATATGTATTGCTGTTGTTCGTTGCGTTTCCCCTTCGGGATGCAGGAGTTATGCCTCAAGCGGTGACTTGGTTCGGGAACCTGTATGGTTTTCTGTTTCTAATGTATCTCTTGTTTATGGTATCTTTATATACAACTCAGAAGTGGCGTTTGCGCCGTCCCATTGCACTATTTTTCATCTCATTTATCCCGCTGGGCAATATGATTTATGATTTTTTTGTTTTTCGAAAATTAGCCCTTAACGCCGAAAATAAAGCTTGACTTTATTTTATGTTATGAAATATGATGTAAACAGGTTATTCACCGGTTTCAACTAAAACTACATATTCCTGTTAAAGGGGAGTAGCTTTTACAGTAAAGTCGTCAATTCGGGATCGCATCCCCGGCTTTATTGGCAGCGATCTGTTGTTAGCGAGACCTTTACCAAGTTTTTATGCTCGGTAAAGGTCTCTTTTTGTGGTTATAAAAGGATCTTTACCAGCAATGGTAAAGGTCCTTTTTTTTGTACATCATAAGCATATGAAGGAGGAGTCAATGTTGGAACCAGCACTATTATTAGAATACGGGTGGGTACTTTTGGTCCTGGTCGTGCTTGAAGGGTTATTGGCAGCAGATAATGCTCTGGTGCTTGCCATTATGGTTAAACATTTGCCGGAGGAGAAGCGTAAAAAGGCATTGTTTTATGGTCTCATGGGTGCCTTTATTTTCCGTCTCGGATCGTTGTTCCTGATCTCATTCCTGGTGGATGTGTGGCAGGTTCAAGCAATTGGAGCGCTGTATCTTCTGTACATTTCAATAAACCATATCGTCAAAAAGGTGATGAGTGGTCGGAATAAAACAGATGAAGCAGCAGATGACACACCAAAAAAACCGAAAAAACAATCCGGTTTCTGGATGACGGTATTTAAGGTTGAGGTCGCAGATATCGCTTTTGCAGTAGATTCTATCCTAGCAGCTGTAGCCTTGGCAGTTGCGTTGCCACCAAGCGGCTTGCCGCCAATTGGCGGTTTGGATGGCGGACAGTTCATTGTCATCTTCCTCGGCGGTTTTATCGGTCTTGTTATCATGCGTTTTGCAGCATCGTTTTTCGTGAAATTGCTTCATTCCCGTCCGGGGCTTGAGGTTGCCGCTTTTGTAATTGTAGGTTGGGTAGGGGTTAAACTGTCCGTAATTACACTGGCTCACCCTTCCTTAGGCGTACTGGATGAGCATTTCCCGGAAAATAAAATATGGAAAATCGGTTTTTATGTTGTGCTGATCACGATTGCGGTATGTGGATGGTTTCTCTCATCCAAATTGCCTGAAAAGCAAGATGAGAATCCTGTAGAGGAATTGCAGGAGCAGGCTAAACTCTAAGGTTTATGATCAGATCATGAGAATGTCTTTTATCTGATGATATGACGGATATAGCAGTGAATAAACCGAATAAAAAGTTTTAACAACAGGAGGTTGTCCCCGGACAACCTCCTGTTGTTTCTAATTGGCTAGAACATAAGAGTGCATTAATTTCCAAGAAAAGGGTTGACATTTGAAAAGATGTGCTATTAATATATACATATCAATGATGAAGGGAGGCCGAAAGACATGACGTTAGGTTATGGATTGAATCTAGGACACAGAAGGTTTAACACAATTGTATATCCGGCTCATCGTCTTTTTGGCCTCATACGGTCGACATAAAGAACGGGCATATTGTTTATAGAGTACAGCGTGTAGTGCTATAGGCAATGTGTGTTCTTCGCGGTATCCAGCGATGGATGACAGGCGCAAACTCCATTGTGCTGTTATCCGTTATTGTCATGCAGTAGAAGCCATGGACGATCAGTCCATGGCTTTTTTATGTATTTTTTCAAAAAACACGCAGCAAAACTAAATTTGCTGAACGGAACAGGAAGGAATTACACTTATTTATGAATAACGAGATGAACAATATTGAAAATTTTAGCAACATGGCCGAAAATTATCGCCATCAAGTGAAATTACCGGCGGGAGAACTTACGGTATATGCGGCACAGCAATTATTCTCTTCTCTGGACTACAAAGTATTTGAGATGGCTAACAATAATTTGCAGATTCCAAACATTTCTTATATGGGTTATACCCCGGACGTGCATGTCGGTGTAGGAACCTGTATTGGAACGACAGCGGTATGGGAGGCACAGGGCGGATATGTATCACCTTCTATCGTAGGCAGTGATATCGGCTGTGGCATGCGAGTGCATCTGACCAATCTGCATAAGGATGATCTGAAAGAGGTAAAGTTGCGCCGCAAATTGGTTAAAGCGATTGAAAAGGTGTTACCGATGGAAGCTAGCCAGCGTGGCCATTTCTCAGATATAAGGCTAGAGCACATTGTAAAAAAGGGACTGCATGGACTGCCGAAAAAATATATTCCGGACAGTTATACACCGAAAAAATCTACTTCCCTGACGCATGTGGAAAGTAGCAAATTTACGTATGATGAGAATGTGCTGAATCTTGTTCCAGATATGACCTGGCATCGTTCGCATCGTCAACTCGGTACACTGGGTGGCGGGAATCACTTTGCCGAGATTCAGGCGATTGAGATTGCCGAGGAAAATCGTGAAGTGGCCGAGGCTTGGGGGCTTTATAATGGACAGATAGCTGTGATGATTCATTCTGGTTCAAGAGCATGGGGCGGATATGTCAGCCAGACAAGTTCGGCAGCGATTGCCAAAGTCATGCAGCGGCTGGACCTTGGAACTTCCGATCCCCGATTGGTATTTGCCCCGCTGGAGCATGCGGAAGGTCGCCATTACGTCAACATGATGTATTCTGCTTTGAATTATGCCGTAGTGAATCGCCACCTCATCGCCTATGCCATCCGGGAAGCATTCCGGGATGTATTTGGGTCAAAATGCGAATTCCGGACACTGTACGACCTGATGCATAACTATGCTTGGGAGGAGTCCCATGAGGAGCGTGGTTCGGTCTTTGTACACCGGAAAGGAGCAACCCGGGCATTGCCTGCAGGCCATCAGGATAATCCAAAACCATACATGGCTACAGGGCATCCGGCTTTGATTCCTGGCTCGATGGGTACGGCCTCTTATATCATGGTCGGTCAGCCAGAAGGCTCAGACAACTATTATTCGATATGTCATGGTGCGGGCCGTATACGGTCACGTACTGCAACAAAACGATTGGTGACGGTTGAGGATTTTGCTACAGCCCTTGGTGTAGGAACGGCAGACGAGATTGTTGTTAACCAACGATCCTTGGAATCCATTCTTGATGAATCACCTCAGGCTTATAAAAACGTTGATGAGATTATAGATAGTGTTACCGGCGCCAGACTGGCACAAGTGGTAGCCAAATGTAAACCGCTTGCTGCGGTAAAGGGAGCGAAATGATGAACGATAACGAAAAACAGATGAATCCAATGGATGAAAAAAAAGCCATCTACTCCTATGACGAACAGCATGATACACGTATCCGGGTTGAAGGGTACGCGGTCTATTCGAGACTGATTCGAGGAATTAGTGATGCGCTTCGGAAGCGCTACGGCGTTGAATACAAGTTATATTCAAGCTCTGATCCGAACAACGAATATTGGGAATTGCTGCGGGAAGACTTGCAGAATGGAAGTGACGAGGTTGAGCTTGTTGCTCGTATATTTGAGGATCTAGAGCTCCAAGCACTGCATTACGATGATGATGGAGATGTACCAACATACGGTGTACATTATTCCATCCGCAACAACGTATTTGCTTATCCCCAATGGGGCGTAGCTTTGGTACGGGTACCTTTTTTCCGGGAGAACGGGATCTACAGTGAAGATTTTGTGTTCGCTGTGGGGGATGAAGAGATGAAGCATTTCCTGGGAAGTGTAAGGGAACGCGAACGTCAGCAAAATATGAAGAAAGTAACGGTTTACACGGATGCTCGTAATGGCAGTGACCGTCACGTGGAGTCCATAACTCGTTCGGTGAGCCGAGAAGATGTAGTTCTCTCCGCACAGATCAAACAGGATATTTTTCGCTCCTTGGATCAGTTCTTTGAAGCGGATCGATCCTTTTACCGGGACTATGATATCCCCTATAAACGCGGCATTCTGCTCTATGGGCATCCAGGAAACGGAAAAACAACGCTCGTGAAATCAATAGCAGGCAGTATTCCTGGCCCGGCTGCGTACTGGCAAATTACCGAATACACCAATAGTGAGTCTGTGCGTGAAGTGTTTGATGCAGCCAAACGACTGGCACCGATGGTGCTGATCATTGAGGATATCGACTCGATGCCGGATGAAGTTCGCTCCTTTTTCCTGAATACGCTGGATGGTGCGACGTCCAAAGAAGGAATCTTTTTGATCGGCACGACCAACTATCCGGAAAAAATCGATCCAGGTCTCATGAATCGTGCCGGACGATTCGACCGGGCCTATGAGATTCCGCTGCCTGATGAAGCTTTACGCTTGCAGTATTTGCGGCAACGTGGATTTAGCGTGTTTGCAGGTGAGGAAGGATCGATCGAGGCAGCCCGTTTGACAGATACGTTCTCGCTTGCACAACTCGGGGAATTGTATGTCAGTGTTGCCCTGGAATGGCATCAGAACGGGCAAACCGATATTGTTCAGGTCATTCAGTCCATGCGGGGAGAACTGGACAAAAGTCATAAACATAATTGGCTTGCACAACCGGGCAAGGGTCGGGCTGGATTTTATTGATCTGTTATATGAGTCTTGTTTTCTGATCTAATACGTTGACTGATACCATTCTGATGGACTATAAAGTTTGGAGTATAAATGGTTCTGAGCCATAAATATAAATTCACCTTCGCTGGGTATACTAACCTTGTCTTTGGTAACATACAATGACTTTCGGGAGGTACATATCGCAGCCATATGCTGATGAGATGCCGGAAACGGACACGGCCTGTAGTCATGCACTCGCGGAGCGCCTGTTAGCAGAGAAGGAAGCATTTTGGACAATGGTAATATGTAACAATTTTAATGCTAGTTGTTTAAATGCCTTCGGAGCGGTTAATAGTAGTCAGACGCAACAAAAACTTTAAAATAGAGGTGAATGATATGGGTTGGTTATGGTCATTAATTATCGGTGGTATCATTGGTTGGCTCGCAGGTCTGATTGTTGGTCGTGACATCCCAGGCGGTATTATTGGTAATATCGTTGCTGGTTTTATCGGTGGATGGTTAGGCGGAGTGATTCTTGGAGACATGGGTCCTGAGATGGGCGGATTCCACATTGTACCAGCATTGATTGGTGCGATTGTGCTTGTAGCGATTGTCAGCTTGATCTTCCGTTCGATGGGACGAAGCCGCGGGTAAATTAGAGCAAGCGATGTTCCTGACTAAGAAATTAGGGTGCAGCTGAAAGCTGTATGAACCATACGGATAGGAATGCTTCCAAGCGAAGCTGAATGAAGAGGTTGATGAAGAGCCATTGCGGTGGCTTTCCATCAACCTCTTGTTGTTTTACAATGTAGGAATGAATGCGTGTCTGCGCTCATGCTTTCATGATATTGTTTTGAACCAGAGGAGTTGAAGGAATGGAAAAAGCAACGTTTGCCGGCGGATGTTTCTGGTGTATGGTTACCCCGTTTGAAGAACAACCAGGCATCCACGGTATCGTATCAGGTTATACAGGTGGCCATGTCGAAAATCCGACTTATGAGCAGGTGAAGACTGGGGAAACGGGGCACGTGGAAGTCGTGGAGATTACATTTGATCCAGATGTATTCCCTTACGAGCGCTTACTAGAATTATACTGGCCTCAGATTGACCCCACGGATGATGGAGGACAGTTTCAGGATCGAGGATCGCAGTATCGTACCGCCATCTTTGTACACAATGAACGCCAGCGGCAGCTTGCCGAGCAATCCAAACAGGAACTCGCGGCCAGTGGACGGTTCAATCAGCCCATCGTGACCGAGATTCGGGATGCCGTAACTTTTTACCCGGCAGAGGATTACCACCAGGACTATCATAAGAAAAACGAGAAGCATTACAAGGAAGACCGGGCACTGTCCGGTAGGGACGAATTCATTAACGAGAATTGGAAATAAAAGAAGCCGGAGAGCACCGCGAGGAGCTGTTCCGGCTTTTTCTTGACTAAAGCTATGTCAGGTAAGAGCAACATTCATTATTTAGCCGACGACGACTTGAGTGCATACTTAGAAAGAGCTTCACCCTTCATCGAATAGATCACATCATTCATATAAGTGGAGATACTTTCTAATGAAGGAACAGCAGTGCTGACGGTGTACACATGCACGTCTTCCAATGTCTGCGGGTTCAGAATATATCCTGTTTTAGCAAAATCAAGCTGGTATTGTCCGTCTTGTGTACGGTCAACATGCATGAGCACAGGCTGAGCATCCTTGAACATCCGTTCTGTCACTTTGCCTTTCATCGTGTATAGCTCGAGCTTGGAGCCAGTGAGCACGGTGTACCCGTTACCCGCTGTTTGAATATACGCATCCCCAGCGATTGCACGCCCCCATGCAAGCTTGCCGTCCGAACCGAATCCCATCAAGCGATTGCCGGCGGTTTCGAAGTTGGCACGCATCAGAACAGAACCATCATCCAGAATGGCCAAAGCTTCACCGCCACCATCTCCTTGTGTATTGGCATCAGCCGGGAATTGATAGAAGGACAGACGTTCTAACGATGGGTCGTAGATTTCGATTTTGGGATTGGCAGCCGGTTGCCAGAAGTTACCCGATTTGACCTGTTTGCTCGCATCGACGACAATCCTGCCCTGAGCCGCTTTGAGCACGGTGCCTGCAATTGTTTTTTCGGTCAACAGCTTCCCTTTTTTGTCATATAGAGAGAGGGTAGAACGTACTGAGCCGTTGGCTTGTACACCCTGGCTTGTAGCGACCAGTAGATTATCGTTATCCATCAGTGAGATGTTTGCTGACGAGTTCACGGTTTTTACCCAGTTGACCTTGCCTGACGTATTAAAAGAATATAATTTTTTGGTTTTATCCGAATACTCCATATACACGTAAGCTGTACCATTGCTTGCATATACTGAGTTGGAGTAGGTTGTATAAGGGCCGTTTTTCTCATGGAAAATGGTGCTCCACTTGAGCTGTCCTGTTTTGGCATCCAGTGCTTGAAGTGAATCGAGCTGCCAGTCCAGCGTTGTTTTGCTGCTGGTTTTGGTTACGGGCTGAGAAGCATGTACATATACCAGATTTTTAGCAGGTACAGAGTAAATGTTCTTGATCATGACGTCCTTTTCCGTATTAGCCTCATTTAACATGAGGGAGGAAGAGGTCCATGTCGGTTTAGGCAAGGATTCTGTGGATGCCGCCGCGTATCCTGTAGTAGTATTCATGTTCAAGAGAAGCATGCCACCGAGCACAAGAACAGCCCAAGTCGTGGACTTGCGTTTACGATTCATATAAGTAGTATGCAAGTGATAAACCACCTTTCATCTTCGGTCAAAATAACACCGATTGTAGAATTCTACCATTGATTTCTAGTCGAATTCAACCGAACACGCTGTAACCTTTTTACACCCTGGATGTGATAATGCGATGTTATAAGAGGTCAAACAGTTACAGGGAATTCATCTTCTTTAGATGACTATTGAAGTTTGATATATTTAGGGCTGTGACAAGAGAAATACGAAGTAACAATGATGAGGAGAAACGACATGAATTGGAGTGAAAATATCGTCTTATGGGTCATCGCAGGCATTGTCCTGTTGTTGTTGTTAACCTGGATGACTCGGCGGATTATTTATCGTGGGCAGCGAATACGAAGTGAAGCGAATCCTCAGAAAATCTCAATCAAGGATATCGATAAAATGGAGGATGGGTCAGAGTTCGAGTTATATCTCAACAATCTGTTCGAGCAGCTTGGTTATGACGAGGTTCACAAAACCATGAGTAGTCGGGATTTCGGTGCAGACCTCGTGTTTGTGGACAGACTGGGCAGACGCACGGTGGTTCAGGCCAAACGATACGGGGCGAATCATCCGGTTGGTCTTAGTGCAGTGCAGGAGATTTATACATCGATGCGTTATTATGAGGCCGATCGTTCCATTGTACTGACTTCTGCCCGGTACACGGAGGCTTGCCGCACGCTGGCTGCGGTGAATGAGGTAAAACTGCTGGATCGCGAGGACTTGATCGAGCTGATTGCCCTGTTTAAGTCGCGCAGGCTGGACGAAGCGATGGAACTGATCGAAGAGCATGACCACGAACCCATTGAGACGTGGCAGTCTCGGCGCAAGCGATCCTGATGTCAGTAAGGTAAAGGAGAAATCCGGCATATATAATTGCGATTGAAAACTACCCATGACGCACATGCATCATGGGTAGTTTTCAATCATTTTCATACGTTCTTCGTATACATTCCGAACCGGCTTACTTGACTGGTCCCATCCAGGTTGAAATCGTCTTCTGCTGGTGCGGCAACGGCGGTTTCAGCTTCCCGTTATCGATCAAATGCTTCAAAATATAAGCGACCAGCCGGCCTCCGCCGGTGTTGCCTCTCACCATGTAAGCAAGCTGCGGCTCCAAATGTTTCGGCTGATTTTGCAGGAACAGGTTGAGCATTTTGTCATAGAGTTTGCCGACAGCAGGCGCATACAGAGCGGACAAATCCGGCATTGCCTTGTTCAACCGATCCAACGTTTGCGGAGAGTCAAACCAAACCGCATTGAACTTGTACCCCTCCTTCGTCTTGCGGATGTATCCTTTCTCCAGCAGGAACGAATATTGCTCGGCGTTATCTTCGTTGTCGGGCAGTTCCCCTTGTTGGAACGCATGACAAATCTCGACATTCCGGTATTCCAGGAAACGCCAATCCGTCTCGCGGTCGCTCCAGTAAGTATTGAATTGCCATAAGTATAAAGGAGTGTCTTCGACGTAGCGGATCGAAGGACCGAAGGTGACGTAACTACCCATATCAAAACCCGGATCGGGATAGTGGCTTCGATCTAACGCCGCATAGGCAATATATTGACCTCCGTCCTTTCGCATTGGTGCGACCGCATCGAAGTTTTCGCCCGCTGGCATGCTCCGCCAGGATTGCTCCTCGATGTTTTTGGGCAGCAAGGTCCAGAGCAGGAAGTTATAGTCGTCGTCCGGAACGTACACTCCGCTATCCTCAACTTGACGGCGAACTTCCATTAACGCGTCAAAATGAACATCGGCTACTTCGGCAGCGCAATCTTGCCAAAATTGGTGACCGGCTACAGCCAACTCGAAGAGGTCCCAGACGATGGTATTGCTTTGGTATTTACCGGGAGAGGTTTGGAGGAGAAAATTGTAATCAGCCAGGTGCCGGACTTCGCCTTCCAACAAAGACGGCGGCATTCCCAGTTCCTCCGCGATTTGATGTACGGTACGCGCCTTGTGATAAGCCGCATAAACGATATTTTGCGCCAAGGCGCGTCCAAGAAAATCGTTGGTTTCGCCCAAACTGCCGGCCGAACCCGAATGGCCCATTTCCCCCATGCTGACCGGATTGACACTTAAAGTTCCTGTTGTACGCATACGTTTCATCCCTTTCCGTAACTTCTTCTTAGCCTCGCTCAAATGCCACTTCACCGTGCCTACTGGAATGTTCAGAGCAATCGCGATATCGCCGATTTTAAGCTCATCGTAGTAGTGCATGACCACGATCCGTCGATGGATGTCGGACAGAAACGCGACTTCTCGGCGCAGCTCGCGTGAAGCTTCGGTTGCCAGCAACCGGTCAAGCGGCTCCCGGGAAGGGGCGGCAGACAGTTCAGACATACCGTTGATTTCGATCACTTGCGGAGCGTGCTCGCGCTTTTTCAACCAATTCACCCAAGTGTATCGAGCAACCGTCCAGACGTAAGCGTCAAGGCTTCTAATGTCCCGCGCCCCAGAGAAGGATTTCAACAACTGCAGCATAATCTCCTGAGCCAGATCCTCCGCCTCCGCCCGGTGCTTGACCCGGTTTAACGCAAAACCGAAAATCGGTTTGACATAGTTCCGAATCGCTTCCGCGGCTTCTTTTCCGTTATTACTGATTGAATCCATTTTTTCCTCCATATTTGCGTCTGTAATTCCTGACAATTATATAGTGTGCCAGGAGAAATAAAGGTTGGGATTATTTTTTTAAAAATTTGAACGTCCTATTGGATCACTCATACATATGTATTTACAAACATCATAAGTAGGTCACTTCAATGGTTAAAGAGACGTTATGACTTTTCGTTAAACAAGTTTAAGATTACTTAGATGTAAAGTCCTCAATTATAGTTGCACCTTCACTTGCAACGTTACACATGATATATTGAACATAGTACAACTGAAGGAGTGTGTTCATCATTATGGCACGTACACAGACACAAAAAGCATTACGTAAAGCAACACGATCAGGACAATGGACTCCCGAGCAAAGCCGAAGAGTGAATGGGGATTATGGGGCATTATCGCAACATGTTCGCCTCACGCCATCCAAGCAGGAAAAATTACAAAAGGTCAAACACAAGAAGCAGATCATCCAGGATGGTGGTGCTTCTTTTTATTTTCTCTTCGAGCGGAGTAGGTCAGGAAAAGGTGATGAATGTGTGCGTGGAAGGATGGAAGGAGACGTATGGAAATAAAAAAGGAGAAGCATGGCAGCTCCTCCCTGGATGCAATGTACATTAAACTTATGACTGAACGAGATGAAGTACTTCAACGTTTGGATCCACGTCGGCCTCATAATCGACGCCATTGGTTTCAAAACCAAACAGCTGGAAGAACTCGCGGCGGTAACCTTCAAGATCGGACAGGTCATAGATGTTCTCAGACGTCAACTCGTTCCAGATCTTCGCCACTTCTTCCTGCACGTCTGCTCTCATCTCCCAATCATCGATCCGAATGCGTCCTTGCTCATCTGTTGGAACTTCACCGCCAGCGTACAAACGCTCCGCAAACAGCCGTTGCAACTGTTCGATGCATCCTTCATGCAGTCCTTTTTCCTTCATCACTTTGTACAAGGCGGAAATATACAGAGGCACAACTGGAATGGCCGAGCTGGATTGGGTAACCAGTGCTTTGGCTACGGTAACGTAAGCACGTCCGCCTGTCGCACTCAGACGCTCATGCATTTTGCGTGCCGTTGCTTCCAGATGAGCCTTCGCTTGACCAATGGATCCATCACGATAAATGGCGTGTGTTAGTTCAGGGCCAATGTAAGAGAAGGCAATGGTTGTTGCATTGTCTGCGAGTACGCCGCCTTGTTGCAATGCGTCCATCCACAGTTCCCAGTCTTCTCCGCCCATGACGTTAACTGTCTGACGAATCTCTTCTTCTGTTGCAGTTTCGAGAGTTACTGAAGTGATCTCGCCTGTATGGAAATTGACGGTTTTGTTGGTGTATGCTTGTCCAAGCGGCTTTAGCACAGAGTTGAACACTTCGCCTGTATTTGGATCGGTACGGCGTGCCGAAGCAACGCTGTATACGACCAGATCCACTTGACCCAATTCGCTGCGAATCAGTTCGACAGCTTTATCGCGGGTTTCATTGGCAAAAGCATCACCAGTGATGCTGTAGGATTTCAGGCCTGCGTCATCCGCAGCCTTCTCGAATGCCGCAGAGTTATACCACCCCGCAGAAGCGGTTCGTTTATCCGTAGAGCTGGAGGGACGGTAAATACCAATTGTATTAGCGCCTGCTCCAAAAGCGGAGACGATGCGCGAAGCCAGTCCGTAACCTGTGGACGCGCCGATGACGAGCACGTTGCGGGGCCCTTGAATCTCTGGCTGAGATTTTACATAGTCAATCTGCTCCTGCACTTGTGCCGCACAGCCGACAGGATGGGAAGTTGTACAAATAAAACCACGTGTTCTTGGTTTGATAATCATTGTTGTGGCACCCTTTCGTGTTCAATTCATGTGTAACTTTAGATCGATTCATTACGCTTTTTTCGTATATTGTACGTATACATCTTCCCTATTGTAAAACAATTATGTCCGAAACGGAAACCGTTTTGTCAATTTTGCTGGAAGGATAGTACGGGGGTGGCCACTCGGCTTTCATTTGGGGATGATGAGATGGTAGACTCGCTATAGAGAAAGAGAAGACCTTCATAATGAAAGGATAAACTAGTTATGCTGAAAGAACGGATCGAGTTTTTGAGCAAACGAAAACAAATCTCACGCAAAGACCTCGTAGAAGGTCTGGTTACGCAGGCACACTTTGCAAACATCTTGGCAGAGCGTTATCCGCTGCCCGACGATTTGGCTGTGAGTATTGCTGAGCGCTTGGGTGTAAGCTCCTCTTATTTGTTGCGGACAGCAGCGCAGGATGAACAGACATTGGCACGAGCAGAAACGATTTTTGTACAGATGTCCCTGCCAGCCTCGGCGATCCCGGAAGAAACGGTACATGCTCTGGAGGATCAGGATGATTCACTTATGGTGGAACTGACGACTGCTTTGATGAAGGCGGTCTACTATCAGCAGTTAAATGATGCCGCTGCGCATGAATATATACATACATCGTATCTGAATTTTTATTTGGAGAAATATGGTCGACCGGATGACGTGCACCTACCTGGGCCGCTTACGAAAGCTTTGCTATTTTACAAAATTCAATACTACCGATCCAAGCAGGCATTTGTGGACGTGCTCACTCATGTGACCAGACTGAGCGCCCTGACGGAGCCTGGAAGCGAGCTATGGCTGTCGACCCAGAATATTCAGATGGAGGCATATATCCATACCCGGCAGTACGAGGATGCTAAGCGCACATTTGAACAGACGATGAAACAGGTGTATGATCAGCGGTTGTTTCATCGTTTATCCAGTCTGTACGTGGCATACAGCGGATATTGCTTTACGATGGGACTGTTGCAGGAAGCTTTGTCCGCGTTGTCGATGGCTGAGGCGAATCTGGTCTACGCCGGAAATCAGGGAGATTTGGTGACGGCTATTGCGAACAATCGAATTGTCATGTTGACGATGTCAGGAGAGTTAGATCAGGCGCAGACTGAGATTGAGCGATTCGAAAACCTGCTCCAGGCAGAAACGAAGGAGACGCAGCAGGCGATGAAACCGTTGCTTTTGGTGTATCGCTGTGAGGTTGCCTCCGCTCGGAAAAATTGGGGCATGCTGGCGCAAAGTGTGGATCAACTGTTAAGTTGTGCTGTCACAGAGGATCAGCGAATGAACGCGGTTTTTTATCAAAGTCAGCTGGCGCTGGCACACGGGGAACAGGCCACCTTTATAACTCAAGCCCTGGCTTGTCTGCCGTATTTTGAGTCTGTGCAGCAACCGCTACGCCTGGAATCCTTATATGAAGGATTGGCTGTGGTGAGTGAGGATCAGCGGCGGTACAAAGAGGCGGCAGGTTATTATCGCAAGCTGGTGTATTTGCTTCGGAGAACGAAGTAAAGGTTAAGTTTTAAGGCCGGTTGGGGCAGGTAAGGCAGGTGTAAGGTAGGTAAGGTAAATCGATTGAAATTTGGAGGAAGGGAAAGCAGTGCAGGCATAAGGTGATCGGTTAAGGGGAATTTAGGAAGTAGAAGGATAAGATAGAACAGATAGAGTAGGTCTGGAACGTATTGTGTATCGTAAGTATCGGACCGCTTGGCTAGATGCAGTAATGTAAAGGGATATAGATTGTAGCAGGGTAAGGTAAGGCAATGAGACAGGACAAGCAAAAGGTGAATTAAGAGTAGAGTAGATTAAGACAAGCCAGGATAGGACAATATAAGGAGGTTTATTGTCTAACGATCACCAGCGACGCTATTTCTGCGAATTTCAGGCGTTTGGTATCCTAATGATCACAGTGGAGCTTATTTTAGGAAAATCAGTGCCGAATTGGACTTTTTCTTTGTTTTTCAGTGAAATAAGCTCTCTCGTGATCGTTACAATTTCAGAATGGCCTATTTTGCTCAAATAAGCTTATCTGAGATCGTTAGAATAAATAAATGGGTTGCAAAGCTTCAACTTCTCAGTAGAATATTTTAAATGTTGAAGAGATATGTGTGTGAATTTTGTGCGGTAGATGGTAGATGTATGCTGTAAGTTTGTCTTTATTGCTGAATGTTTGCTAGATAAGCATCTTTAATAGAGCTAAGGTGCCGAGTGTGCATTCGTCTAAAAATAGGAATTTGACCACTCTGAGTAACTGTAATCAGAGCCAAGTAGCGGACAAATTCACAAAAATAAATGGCTTATTCCTCATTGAGTCGGTAAGAACAATTTTTTTATTGGGAAAAAGTAAGCATAGCTACAAATAAATTGATGGAATGTTGTCTTAAGCAGCACATCTCCTCGGTTCTTTTGTATGTGTCCAGATCTGTATTCATATAGGCTATGTTGTGTTTATAATTAATCATACCAATAAAAAACAAATGAGGTGTTCGATATGTTGGGATGGTTTACACGTAAAAACAAACAGGAAGATGCTGTTGCCAAAGCAGATCGCGTAATGAACAAAGGGCTTACGGGCATGATGATGAAAGGATTTGTACCCAAGGAACATCGGGATGCCATCAACCAAAGTTTGGACTCGGCTAAGCAGGCACAACTGGCTGCAAGCGGATCGCTGCCACTGACGGCAACTGGAACCGTGATCAGTGTAACGGATACGGGAAAATTAATTAACTTTGATCCTATTGTGGTGCTTGTACTTGAAGTCACTGAAACGGGTGGTCGCACGTATCAGCGCACGATGGAAACACTGGTGTCCAAGCTGCAGATTCCGCGTGTGGGTGATCGTGTCGGTTTGGGACAGCATCCGGCGAATCCTTCTGAACTGATTTATATGGGACTTCTTTCAGTTTAGGTGGCAAGGTGTGAAGGAGTTTGAAGTACAGCAAGAGTTCAACTTTGAATTGAAAGGTTCAACAGGCGAATAACCAAAGGCTGGAAAATGTAAATAAAGGTAAGATGTGTTTGGAAAAAATTATAACTTTTAGTTTGTTTGTTACAGATAACAAGGAGAAATAGACATACGTAAATAGAAAGATACACAGTAAACAGAGGTATAAGCATAAATTAGATAGATAGGGTGATAGAGATGAGTCGTTTTTTTAGAGTGATTGGATTACTGATGGTATTTGGGACAGGATTTTCCCCGTTCATAGCTCAGTGGCTGTGGAATGATCCGTTTATGGTTATGCAGGCGTGGTGGTTTAAACCGATGCTTTTTGGAGGAATTGGTTTACTGGTCATTTCGTCTATATTCGGTACGAGTTTGGGACAGCGCAAGATCAAATCGGGATTGCCAGCAGTGGGTGTGATCCAAAGTATTCAGCAGACGGGCACTTATATTAATGAACAGCCGGAAGTGAAAATGATGCTGAAAGTGTCTCGTCAAGGCCGGGAAACGTATGATACAGAATTAAGAACCATCGTTCCTTTGACCTTGTTGTCCCAGTTGCAGCCGGGAGCCATCATACCGCTTGTCGTTTCCGAGAAGGATGAGCGCAAAGTCGGGCTGGATCACCATGGAACGGTGTCGCAAGAGCATATGCAGCAACTATTGAATGAAAAGATGATGCAGCAAGGTATAGCACCGGAGATGGTAGATATTGCGCGCACAGGAGAGAAGGGGCTGGCTAAAATTATGGACGTTACCCCTATGGGAAGCGGACAGAATGGCAACATCAAGCTACAGCTTAAACTGAGTATTACGAAGTCAAATGGTGAAACCTTTGAGGTGACTACGCAAAAAGAAATACTGCCCTCTGCGATGTCGCAGGTTCAGCAGGGACATATCATTAACGTATTTTATTCGCCGCAGGACCCTTCCAAGGTGGCTCTTGCTCTTCAAGTGCAGGAACAACAGTTGAATCATCTTTTCTCGTCTTAATATTCTCATCTTGATCTGCTTATCCTTAGCATCACTTTAAAAAAGCTGTACAAAATGGAACTGTAGCATTCTCGCGGTTCATTTCAGGAAATTAGAGTTATAATATTCGAGCGCCCTCCCCAAGTCAAAGCGGACGATGAACGGGAACGGCGCTCTTTATTTGTAGCTCTACAATTAAATTAAGAACGAGTGCTTGAAGGAGAACGCATCAGCATTGCCCGGAAAGAGTGAAAAAGAGGCTGTGCGTAGTGTTCAAGCTGCTCCCGGCTGGGCTGTCCCTCTTCTGTTAATATATCGTGATCGAACCACACAACAGCATAATCATTGTCATCATTTGGTTTACTCGTATCCCAGCAGACAGGCCCCGCATGATCTTCATAGGAGGCAAATGGAATATATCCCGCCTTAATGAGTGATTCCCATGATGACCAGAGGTTGCGTAATTCCCGAAGGGGGTAGTCAGAAGGTAGATTCGGTAATTCGATCGTAAATCCTTCATAGCGAAGATACACATTCAGAACATATCGGCTACTCAGATAGGCCGTATAGAGCGGCGGCAGAGAGAAAGATGAGCTATACATACCCGAACCAGGCTTAACATAATTAGCAACTAATTCGTTAATCTGATCTACTGTAACCTCTGAATCCAGCATTCTCCAGCGAACCCATTCCTCTTCATCCACCTCGCCATCATGCATATTCGAAGGAACGCCATAGTCCTCTTCTTCCATTTTGGCTGGATGAGACATTAGAATATCGCGGTGAGGAGAATCGAAATATGCGTCCAGCCAGCTTTTGATGAAAAGGCGATCTTGTTCCAGCACCTCTTTGTTAATCAAAGCGGTCACAACCCTTCAAGAATCATCATTCGTATATTTTTATATCTTGATATGCTTTTATTTTAAACGATACCGATTCGCATGCGATAGGAGAACAGCACTTCTTTCGATTTTCCGTCAAAAACAAGCTCTGCCCGGCGTCTGAAGTCATCTGCCATGTCATTCAACTCCGTGGCGCCCAGCTTCAAAGCTGTCTGAAGTCCGCCTTGGCTAAGAGCCAGGTTGGCATAACGCTCAGCTGTGAATGGCTCCTGATGATGGAACACAATTTCCCGGCTATAACGGAATAGCCTGGATTGTTGAATTTGCCGCAAATGGCCTTCTTTACTCCATTTATGGGCTTGTTGCCCTGCGCTCGATAAACGTGAAGCAAGCTCATCCGCAGTGCTCACCAGTTGCTGGTATGCTGCTTCAAGCTGCCAGTCCAATACTGGCGGCCAGTCACAGTCGTAGGCGGCAAAAACACCACCTGGACGCAGCACCCGTGCGAACTCGCGCAAGGTGGATTCGGGCTCCATCCAGTGAAACGATTGGGAACACGTCAGAATATCTACACTGTCATCAGGCAGGCCGAGGTCATGTGACATTCCGGCCGCAAAACGAAGCTGATCCGGTTTGCCTGCGGCTTCCCATTTCGCAATGCCCACGGAGCGCATATCCTCGCTAGGTTCCACACCGATTACTCGCTCGGCATGATCCAGCCAGATCCAGGTAGATAACCCTGTTCCGCAGCCAACATCAGCCACGAAGCGCGGTTTCTTGCCCAGATAATGAGTCAAAATATCGACGACTTCGCGGGGAGCAGCGGGTCTGTTTTGATCATACAATGTGCCAAATCCTTTAAAGCGTTCCACGTTATTATGTCTGATCTGCTGATTCATGTGTGTCCTCCCAACATCGCTATATGCCTGTTGATCCAATTTTAAAATAAAATGGTATAGATCCATACTATATTGTACCATCATCCTCGGCTTTGTGCCCATCATCTTCCAATAAAAGTGCGACGGCTTCTTGATGTCTGCGAAGCAGCTCTTTGCGCACCTCTATAGGTGCAATCACCTTTATTTTCGAGCCAAAGGACAGTAGAAAAGAGTACAGCCGTTCACCCTGATCAAGCTGAAGAGAGACTCGCAACTTGCCATCCGGCTCTTGTTGAATGATAGCGGGATCAAGCAGGTCATAGACACGGTAGGCGACTGAATGTTCAAAGAGTAGTTCGAGTTCGATCTGCTCATCCGGCTGTTCCCTAGTTTCTCCTTCCATGTCGTTATTTTGACCTTTATTACTGTCCGCAGTTAAATTCTCTTTTTTCAACGTATATACCTCGGTACGCTCGTAAGCGCCGGGCACAAAGCGAAGTTCTGTGATCCGCTTGATTTTGTACGTGATGAAGGTGTCTGACGAATCGGATGTCACAGGGGGGGCTTGTTTTAAACCCTTGAAGTACCATGTATTGTTTTTAAAAATAAGCTTCACCGGCAGCGCCGTTTCCACACTCGCTTCTCCATTGGAATCGATATAATGAAACGATAGCAATTGACTTGCGAATATCGCCTGTTTCACCTGATTAAATAGCTGCATCTCTTGCTCGGGAATACTGCCCCAAGGAGAATACTCAAATTCAATCCAGTCCAGTTTATGATCAAAAAGGGTCGTTAACCTGCCCAACATCCGGGCACTATTCAAATGAGGAATGGCGCTGACGCTGTACAAGCCCAGCAAAATTTCATTCTGTTCATCCTCGTTCAGCAGCGATTTGTCCATGACATAGTGATCCATCAGATGAATGCCGCCGTGTTTGCCCGTTGTTGTGTAGACGGGAATGCCTGCCGCGCTCAGGCGGTCAATGTCCCGGTATACGGTGCGAACCGAGATTTCGAACAGGCGCGCAAGCTCCGGGGCGGTCGTTTTCTTTTTTTCCAGCAACAGCAACAACATTCGGAATAATCGGTTATGTTCCATGACCCAATTATATCATGACAACCGTTGTCAGGGTATGGGTGCTACACTTGGACTATAACGTTATAGTTCTCAGCGTATTTTAGTGGATTGAAGATCACAGACGTGCTCTAGTAGCCGTCTATATTAGAGGAGGAAATGCATGATGAAAATGAAAGACGGATTCTTTTGGGGCGGCGCAACGGCTGCCAATCAGTTTGAAGGCGGATGGAATAAGGATGGCAAAGGGCCGAGCACATCGGATATGATGACAGGCGGAACGCATACCACGCCGCGCCGAATTACACCTGTTCTTGAAGAGGGTACCTATTATCCGAGCCATGAAGCGGTTGATTTTTATGGACATTATAAAGAAGATATTGCGATGATGGCCGAGATGGGTTTCAAAATGTTCCGCATGTCGATCAACTGGTCTCGCATTTACCCGAACGGTGACGATCTGGAGCCAAACGAAGAGGGTTTGAAGTTCTATGATAACGTCTTTGCCGAGTTGAAAAAACACAATATCGAGCCATTGGTGACGATCTCCCACTACGAGACACCGTTTGGCCTGACACAAAAATATAACGGCTGGGCTTCTCGTGAAGTGATCGAATTTTACATCCGTTATTGTACAACCCTCTTCAATCGTTATAAGGATCAGGTAAAATATTGGCTAACCTTTAACGAAATTAACTGTCTGACAATGCCGCTTGGTGCATATATGGCAGGTGGATTGTTGTTTGAAGGTAAAGAAACATTGACGGACGGCGTAGATCAGCCACAGACTCGGTTCCAGGCGCTGCATCATCAATTCGTGGCCAGTGCCAAAGCGGTGAAGCTGGGACACGAGATCAACCCGGATTTCAAAATCGGCTGTATGGTTGCTTTCATGACAACGTATCCGAACACGTGCAACCCGGATGATATTTTGCTTGCACAGAAGAAAGATCAACTGTCCAACATGATCTGTGGCGATGTACAGGTTCGGGGAGCATACCCAGGATTCGCAAAACGTTTCTTCGCAGAAGAAGGCATTGAAATTCAAATGCAACCGGAAGATGAGCAGACGCTGCGTGAAGGCTGTGTAGATTTCTACTCCTTCAGTTATTACATGTCTCTCGTGGAAAGTGCGGATGCATCGCTGGATCGAGCGGAAGGAAATCTGTTGGGTGGTATCAAAAACCCTTATCTCGAAGCTTCCGACTGGGGCTGGCAGATCGATCCGAAAGGACTACGCTATACGCTGAACCACCTCTATGATCGTTATCAGGTACCATTAATGGTTGTGGAAAATGGTCTGGGTGCGGTTGATGTAATTGAAGAAGACGGCTCCATTCAGGATGACTACCGGATTGATTATCTGAAAGGTCATATTGAGCAGATGAAAGAAGCGGTTGCAGACGGCGTTGACCTTATTGCTTATACAATGTGGGGCTGTATTGACCTTGTAAGTGCATCGACTGGTGAGATGAAGAAACGTTATGGTTTCATTCATGTCAACAAAGATAATGATGGCAACGGTGACTTGAGCCGCACACCGAAGAAAAGCTTCTACTGGTACAAAGATGTGATTGCTTCTAATGGAGAGAAATTGTAATTCAACAGCTGTAATCAAAAGATAACAAAACCCCAACGATCTTTCGGTCGTTGGGGTTTTTACGATGAAGCATGTAACATGCGACTAGGCGAAGCTTCTGGCTTGTAATTCAGACAGCCGCTGCAAATGACGTCTGTAGAACCAGATACAGGTGAATAACCAGCACCCGCTCAGAAAGTAACCGCCAACGACGTCACTAGGATAATGTACGCCCAGATAAATCCGGCTAATGCCGATCATCAGGATAAAGGCAGCACTGGCTGCAATCATACATACACGCCCGGCAAAGGTCGGGATATGTTTCCAGATCAGAAAGGCAAGTCCGCCATAAAGGCTGAACGCCGCCATGGAATGTCCGCTGGGGAAGCTGTACCCGCTTACTTCGATAATGCGGTTAATAGTTGGGCGAGCTCGTTGAAACAGCAGCTTGATCACGGCATTCAGTAGCGTAGAGCCTGCAAGCACGATGGCAAGAAAGAGCAGTTCGCGTTTGTGGCGTAGGAAAACATAGAGGATCAGCATGACAATGACCGTAATAACAACGACCTGAAGCTCACTACCAATCCAGGTGAAAAATTGCATAAATCGGGTCATTCCAGGTGATTCCATGCCTTGGATCAAGTCGATGAGTACAGCATCAAAACGATGAATCTGGTTATCGCTAATGGACAGCGCAATGCTGATAAAAGCGAACAGGCATAACGCTGCAACCAGCAGCGGAATGGAGATTTTGTTCGTCAAATTGTGCTTCAAATGTTAATTCCTCCGTCATCCATGATGTTTTTGATTATAGTTATCGTTGTTGAACGAAAGTATTGTTCGCTCGAAACATAGTGTTAACATTCTACAATAAAACAAACAAAAACGAAAATGGAGACGTTAATAAGATAAGAGAGGCTTCAAGATAATTCAAAGGGGGAGAATGTAAGGATGAGGAGAGTGGGGGCGGCCGTTTTAGTTCTGTTGTTTTTTGTAGCAAATGTGATGGTTTGGCCAGGGGAGCGGGCATACGCGTGCAGTTGTGTCGAATCCAGTGTCAAGGATAAGTTGGAAACGTATAGCGCTGTATTTACGGGGAAAGTAGTCGAGATCGGAGGCGACTCCATAATCAGTAGTAGGGAATATAAGAAATATACGCTGGATGTAGACACGACCTGGAAAGGCGTAGATGCAAAAAAGACAACCATATTGATTAATAATATGGGCGAAGGTGCCTGTGGAATAACATTGGCAAAAGATCAGTCTTATCTTATTTTTGCTAATCAGGATGATAAGGATGGCAAATTATACAGCAGCCTATGTAGCGGTAATCTTCAGATTGAACAGGCTGGAGAAGCAATTAATATGTTGGGCAAAGGCACTCCTGTAAGCTCTGATGATTTCACGGACAGTAGCAGTGGATATAGCAATCCGTGGATGATTTCGCTATATGCTGGGGGTGCAGTTGTCATACTTGCGCTGGTAGGTGGCTCGCTGTGGAGAAAGAAACAGCGGAGAGCATAATATTTATAGTTAAAGCATCTGTATTGTTATCATAGAAGAGTTGTATGTGATATATAGAAGGCTTGTATGAGAGCGGCCATATGAAGGACAAGAGCTGCAGTGAACGCAGCGTGCAGTGGAATTTACCTGACCAAACATCCCCTTATGGACCTATATACACTCCGTAAGGGGATGTTGATTTTTCAGCTGTGTTTTTGATTTCGGTGGGTGATGAGCATACGGTCCGAGTACTGTAACTCTATATTAACGCTGGAGCTGTACCATATAATCATGCGCGGTCACACCGAATACTCGCTTGAAATGTCTGTTCAGATGGGTCAGATCGACAAAGCCGCAGTCAGCCACGGCGGTATAGATGTCTCTATGTTTCTCAAGCGATTGACGGGCATGTTCGACCTTGCAGTTCAGGAAAAATTGATAGGGTGAAAAGCCAGTATGGGCTTTGAATTCACGGATAAACTGAAACTTCGACAGGCCGAACGCAGCCGATAGATCATCCAGTTTAAGTACGTCTGCGGTGCTGCAAAACATCATTTCTTTTGCTTTGCGAACAAGGCTGTCCTGAGGTTTCCAGAGTCTTGCAGGCTGTTCCTCCTGAGCCAGCATATGCACCAGTTCAAACAACCGGGTGCTACACTCGGCTTCGTCCTGTCTGTGCTGCACGGCATCGTTCAGCATGAGAATGCTTCGGGCAAGCTTCGGATCATAGACGATGGGAGTGGAGAAGCGAAGTTCTTTTTTACCCATAATTTCTTCAACTAATTCAGGCTTCAGGTAAAGCATCACATAATCAATACCCTCTTTATCATAGGAACTTCCATCATGTAATTGCTCGCGGTTAAACAACATGACACCGTTCGGATGTGAGGCCTGATAGTGACCTTCCAGATGATATTGCTGAATGCCGCGCAGCGTTACGCCTACGGCATATTCCTCATGGCAATGCTTTTTATAGGTAAAATCGGTGAAGCTGGCGGATAGAGCCAGCACGTCTTCTGATCTTTTGTAGCTAAACTGTTCCATACCGCACACCTCCTCAGATGAAATAAGTCCTTAGATCACACCTGATACAATAATGGCTGAGTATATCAAAAAAAGAGCCATCATCATACTACATGTTCGCTGGTAACGATTCAGCAAGGATCGAAAGATCGTGCCGAACACCACCCAGCTGGAGTAAGCCAGAAAACCAATACATGTAATCAGCATAACATAGAAGAACGCAGACCATGATTCTGCAGCGACGTAAGGAAGTACATAAGCTGGAATGACGGTGAAGGTAAACAGTACAACCTTGGGATTCACGAATTGCATCATTACACCGTTCCAAAAGCCTAATATAGCCTGGGGAGCGGCTTCAGTAGAGCCCATTCGATAGACCTGATAAGCGAGGTATAGCATGTAAATGCCGCCGATGATCTGCATGACTTGCAAGATGCCTGGCAAGACGTCAGCGAGAAGCTGATTTAACAAAGCAGACGCGGTCAGCAACAGACCGAAAGCTAAGGTAGCTCCCCAGACATAAGGCATGGTGCGGCGTGCGCCTACTTTTTGTGTGGAAGAGAGAATGACAATATTGCTGGGGCCAGGTGTGAAAGTGACAACGATACAGTAGATTAAAAAGGTTAGTATATTCATGTTAAGCTCCTTCTTCGATGATAGATTCAAATTTCACGTTCATTGTCGTAATCATACGGCGGAGCAGACCAGAGCTATAGTACATTATTGCAGAGAGGTTCCCTTTTTGAATGATTGCGTTTACAATCGATAACGGAGTGAGGATGTACAGACTGACATAGACCACTTGAGGAAGTGAACAAAAATGAAAAAAATGCTGCTGATCTATATTGTGCTGATTGCGGCGTTTGCATTGTATGTATTGAGATTTGAATATACCAGTCAGGTAAACAGCTCGTGGGAAAACCGCGGACTCCGCGGTGATCTGGGTGAGACGTACATGATGATTACGTTTCAGTCCGGGCTGGAATATTGGAAGAGCCCGCTGAAAGGTTTTGAGGATGCCGCGGATGCGCTGGGCGTGACCGTCGAATATCGCGGGGCTACACGGTATGATGCCAAAGAGCAGATCACGGTGATTGAACAGGCCATTGCGCGCAAACCTGCAGGCATTGCTATATCCGCAATTGATCCAAAGTCGTTAATTCCAGCG
Organism: Paenibacillus polysaccharolyticus; assembly: GCF_023714295.1. GTDB lineage: Bacteria > Bacillota > Bacilli > Paenibacillales > Paenibacillaceae > Paenibacillus > Paenibacillus polysaccharolyticus_A. The sequence goes on along the minus strand of NZ_JAMAUN010000003.1, from coordinate 269,930 downwards.
ATCAATAAAGCTGTGGAAGCGGATATTCCTGTAATCTTGTTCGATGCCGATGCACCGGGGAGCCAGGCGTATTCTTTTTTGGGAACGGATAATTACAAGGCAGGCGTAACGGCAGCGGATAAAATGGCCGAGCTCCTCGGTCGTGAAGGAGAAGTCGCTGTATTAACGTTGCCGGGACAGCAGAATCATGAGGAACGTACCAACGGATTCCGCGAAACGATTCAGCAGCGATACCCCAATATGCAGGTCGTTGAAATCGCGGATGGACATGGAGATACGTTGAAATCCCGGGATGAAACGATACGGATGATGAAGGCACATCCGAAGCTGGCGGGTATATTTGTCACCGAGGCAACGGGAGGCGCCGGAGCCGGGGAAGCGGTTCAAAATGCCAATCCAGGCAATGGTCAGAAGCTGCACATTATTTCTTTTGACACGAACAAAGCAACACTCGATCTGATCCAAAATGGCACAATATCCGCTACGATTGCACAAGGGACCTGGAACATGGGATATTGGTCGCTCCAATATCTGTTCCATCTGCATCATCACTTGACTGTGCCTGCGCCTTCGCCTTCAGGAGAAAATGCACCGCTACCTGTAACGGTAGATACGGGAATCTCGGTCGTGACACGTTCGAATGTGGATGATTATTATGCCAAATAAACAGAGAACATGGCGCTCTGAGCTTGTGAACGGTGTACGCCGCCTGCGTCTGCGTAACATGCCGCTACGATACCAGTTGATGCTGCTATTTCTGCTTTTTGCCATCGTGCCGTCCGTTGGTTTGGGTCTGCTCGTGAATTGGACGGTAGAACGGGTCGTGGAGCGACAGGTAGAGGGACATACGATGCAGCTGATTGGCAAGGTCAATGAAGCGTTGAATACCAAGATGGAGAACTTGCAAAATATGACCTACCTGATAGCGTTTGAACCAGACGTTAATGCTTTCATGGACGAGAAGATCGGCGGAGACGGGAACACACGTGAACAAGAACGTGAACGCATCGAAAGACAAGCCAGCCAAGCGTATACGGAATCTGAACAGAACCGTTTGTATGGCATCAAACAGACTTTGCAAGGATTCACAACGTTGTACCCGGAAATTGCAGGTATCGTGCTTGTGAACGGTAACGGTGATTATATAAGCAATGAGATGTATCCTCGAAAGGAGCAACGTCTGACCGAGGAGGATTGGTATCGGAAGGCTGCAATGCAACCAGGAATTTTCACGGTACTGGGTCAGCCGCGAGAGCGCAACATGACCACCCATGTCCGGTATAAGGATGATGAGATTGTATCGGTCGCCCGCTCTGTCACGGATGAAACGACAGGGCTTGTAAAGGGAGCTGTACTCATTGACCTCAAGTTGAGGTCCGTTTCACAGGCGGCTCGTAATGTAACCCTTGGAAAATCTGGGTATGTCATGGTCACCGATGCCGAAGGACAAAGTGTGTATAAACCGGAGCATCCGCTCATTGAACATATTCCGGCGAGCTGGTTTGCTTCGGGAGAGGGCGGAACGTTTACGAAAGATGTGGGTGGCGAAGCGTTATTATTCATGTATCAGTCATCTACCTTTACGGGCTGGAGAACGGTCGGGGTGTTCCCGACCAAAGAGTCGATCTCCGAGGTGCGACAGATTCAGTTTTACGTGGTCAGTTTTGTCTTTGTCGTGTGTTTGTTTGGTTTGAGTGCATCCTTGTGGTTTTCCCGCTCCATTGCGCAGCCGATCTTTCGGTTGATGTCTTATATGCGTAGAGCCGAAACAGGCAATCTCAATGCAGGCCGCTGGAGTGATCGTGCCGATGAGATCGGCATGCTGGGAAATAGTTTTAACCGAATGCTGAGTCAGATTCGTCAGCTGATTACGCTGAATGAGCTGAGAGAAAGGCAGAAACGGGATGCGGAGATGCGCAGTTTGCAGGAACATATCAAGCCTCATTTTTTATATAATACGCTGGATACGATTCATTGGATGGCTCGAAAAGAAGGCGCTGACGGTGTGTCCGATATGGTTGGGGCACTGTCCCGTTTGTTTCGAATCGGACTCAGTAAGGGACAGGATTATATTCCGCTACACTCCGAGCTGGAACATATCAGCAGTTACCTGCAGATTCAGCAGACAAGATATCGGGATCGTCTTGGTTACACCATCCATGTCCCGGAAGAATTTCAGAACTTGTATGTGCTGAAGCTGTTACTCCAGCCGTTGGTGGAAAACGCGATTTACCATGGCATTAAGGGTAGACGTGGCCCAGGTCATATTGCCATAGAAGCGAATGTGGAGCAGGGGCGGTTACATCTGACAATTAAGGATGACGGAGCCGGAATGAGCGAAGAACGACTGGCGGAGATGCTGCAGCTACTGGATATGCCGATGGAGAGTCTGGAATCGACTTCACCGGGGTGGACGGGTAAAAGTTACGGGATGTTGAATGTACAGGCACGATTAAGATTATCATTTGGCAGTGACTATGGGATTTGGCTGGACAGCAGGCAGGGTGAGGGAACCCGCGTTACGATTATTCATCCACTGATGCGGGATATGCCTGTAACAATACCTCCCCGGGTTGAGCCCCAAGATAACCAAGATCGACAAGAGAAGGAGTGAAGAAGGCTGTGGATTATACAGTGACACCCGTCGATGCCAATGCAATGGATAACCTGTATCGTGTGCTGATTGCCGACGATGAACCGATTATTCGAGAAGGAATCCGAGAGGCTATGGATTGGGCTATGCTTGGCATGGAGGTTGTCGGTGAAGCTGAGGACGGTGAAGAAGCACTTGAACGGGCAGTTGAGCTGAATGTACATGTCGTGCTAGTCGATATGAATATGCCGTTCCTGAATGGGATTGAACTGATTCGTGCTTTACAGGAACAGTGCCCCGGGGTTCGGTATCTGATCATATCGGGGCACGATGAATTCGCTTATGCGCAAGAAGCGGTTCGTCTCGGGGTGGAGGATTACATCCTGAAGCCTGTACAAGCAGACCAATTGAGTGCTGCACTGGAGCGGTTACGTCAGCGTCTGGATGAGGAGCATCAGCGGACAGCCTATGTCAGACAGGCGGCAGAGCAGATTGAACGCAATATTCCGCTCCTTCGTCAGCGATTTTGTCAGGAGTGGATGAAAGGACAGGTAGATGGTAATAGTCTGATGGAGCAACTTGCTTTTCTACATCTGCCGTCTGTATCGCCTGTACAAGTTGGAGTGGTGCGTTGGCCTGCTGCCGAGGCGCGTCAGACCATACTGAGGGAGAATGATCGTCAGCTGTTTCTGTATGCCATGGAAAATATCATAGCAGAACTGCTCGGAGATCATCCGCACGTACTCTTTCGTGATGCTAGTAGTGTTATCGGGATCTGCCTGTGGCAGGAGACCCCTGAGGAGATTACACTCCTGCTGGAGCAGCAGATTAGTGCTTGCCTGAACATCGCTGTTCATGCCCATGTTGAACCTCATAGGGGGACGCTGGAAGAGGTGCCGGGTACGTATCGGCATTGCCGTGAACAGGTATATGAAGAAGTGAAGCTCTCTCCGCTCGTTCGCAGGGCAAGGCAGCTGATTCAGGAGGAGTACGCAGAACGGGAGTTGACGCTGGAATCACTCGCATCCCGTTTGCAGGTGTCGGCAGTATATCTCAGTCGTGTGTTGAAAAAAGAGTTGAATGACTCGTTCGTTACTCTTGTCACTCATACTCGTATTCGTAGAGCCGCACAGCTACTGGACTCCACGTCGCTCCCGATCCATACCATCGCTGAACGCGTAGGATATGATACACAGCACTATTTCAGCACAGCGTTCAAAAAAACGATGGGTATCTCGCCTGCCCAATATCGTAAAAATGGCGGAACAGACAGTTCCAGCGCAGGCTCTGTGTAGATTTCGAAGCATCATCGGAAGTATGGATATCAATAGGCTACAAATAAACCCACCGTTAAAGGTTAACCGCCTGTGGTGGGTTTTTCCTTTGCCCTTTTCCATCAAAAGTTAAATTTTTATAAAAAAGGTTCAAAACCTGCAAAGACCCCGCTGGTTGCGAAATGCTACCATGAGATACAGAGAGGGACGATAAGTTAGACGATAATCTATAAGTTGTAAGCGTTATCTTAAGATTCCAACTGAACGCGATGACGTGAGGAAAGGGGAACTTCATATGAAAAAAGGAGCAATACTCATCTGGCTTCTGGTGATGTCCTTCATGCTCTCAGCCTGTAATCTGGCTGAAAGTGATGTGGGAAGCAAGGAGAAAGGATATGTCGGTATATCCATGCCTACCAAATCGTCGGAACGCTGGGTGGGAGACGGCGAGAATATGGTTCGTCTGTTTCAGGAGCAAGGTTACAAAACAGATCTTCAGTACGCCGAAGACGTGGTTGAGAATCAAATCTCCCAGATTGAAAACATGATTACCAAAGGCGTTGATGTCATGGTCATCGCTTCTGTTGATGGCAACACGCTGACCGATGTCATCAAGAAGGCACATGATGAAGGCATTCAGGTCATCTCGTATGACCGGCTTATTCGTAACACGCCATATCTGACTTACTATGCTACGTTTGACAACTTTAAAGTCGGGGTGCTGCAAGCCTCCTATATTGAACAGAAGCTGGGGCTTAAGGATGGCAAGGGGCCGTTTAACATTGAATTGTTTGGTGGATCACCGGATGACAACAATGCATACTTTTTCTTCGACGGTGCAATGTCCGTGCTCAAGCCCTATATCGACTCTGGCAAACTGGTCGTCCGCAGCAAACAGATGACGATGGCGCAAATTGCCACACTGCGCTGGGACGGGGCTTTGGCCCAATCAAGGATGGATAACCTGCTGAGTGCTTACTATTCAGGCGATAATCTGGATGCGGTGTTATCTCCGTATGACGGAATCAGTATCGGGATTATCTCATCTCTGAAGGGCATTGGCTACGGCAAGCCGAACAAACCACTTCCAGTTATTACAGGGCAGGATGCGGAATTGGCATCCATCAAGTCCATTGTAGCCGGAGAGCAGACCCAAACGGTCTTCAAGGATACACGTAAGCTCGCCGAGAAAACGGTGGAGATGGCTAACAGCATTTTGCAAGGAAAACAAGCAGAGGTGAATGACATAAAGTCATATAACAACGGATTAATGGTTGTTCCTGCGTATCTGCTCGACCCGATCTCTGTAGATCGTACCAATGTGGAAAAAGATATTGTAGGCAGTAAGTATTACACCAAAGAAGAAATAGGCCTACCGTAAAGTGCGATGAAATAGGTAGGGCGCTCATAAATACGATGCAAAAGATCGGTGTGCCATAACGCATCATCCAAGGAAAGGAGTACATGCCATGACGGACATTATTCTTGAAATGAAGAACATTACCAAAACGTTTCCGGGCGTCAAAGCGCTAGAGAACGTCAACCTGAAAATTCGGGAAGGCGAAATTCATTCCATATGCGGCGAAAATGGCGCAGGCAAGTCTACGCTGATGAAGGTGCTGAGCGGAGTATACCCGCATGGAAGCTATGAAGGGGACATTTTATTCCGAGGTAAGACTTGTGAGTTCAAAGATATCAAGCAGAGCGAGGATATGGGCATTGTCATTATCCATCAGGAGCTGGCGCTGATCCCGTATCTCTCCATTGCGGAAAATATATATCTGGGCAACGAGCGTGCAAGCAAAGGTATCGTGAATTGGAAGGAAACCTTTGTCGGGACACGTGAACTACTTGGCAAAGTAGGTCTGGATGAAAACCCGAACACCCTGGTATCCAGCATCGGAGTAGGTAAGCAACAACTGGTTGAAATTGCGAAAGCGCTCTCCAAAAAAGTGCGTCTGCTTATTCTGGATGAGCCCACCGCAGCGTTGAATGAAGACGACAGTGAAAATCTGCTTCAACTGATGCTGGAATTCAAAAAACAGGGAATCGCCTGTATCCTCATCTCTCACAAGCTGAACGAGGTGTCCAAGGTCTCGGATGCGGTGACGATTCTGAGGGACGGTAAAACGATTGAAACGCTCGATATGAAAAAGGATAACGTCACCGAGGATCGCATCATCAGCGGAATGGTTGGACGGGATCTGACGAGCCGCTACCCTGAACGTCATGCCACGATTGGTGAAGTGGTGCTGGAAGTAAAAGACTGGACGGTGTATCACGAGCATCAGGTCGAGCGTAAGGTGCTCGATCAGATCAACATGAACATCAGACGTGGCGAGATCGTAGGGATCGCGGGACTAATGGGCGCAGGACGTACAGAGCTTGCGATGAGTATTTTCGGCAAATCGTATGGTCGTAACATCTCGGGGCAGTTGATCAAGGACGGCAAGCCGATTCAGAACAACAGTGTGACCGAGGCGATTCAGAATGGTTTTGCTTATGTGACAGAAGATCGCAAGGAATATGGCCTTATTTTGATGGATGATATCAAACGCAATATTTCCCTCACCGGACTTGGTAAACTGACCCGTAATGCCGTTGTGAACGAGCAGGAGGAAGTGCTGGTTGCGGAAGAGATGAAGAAAAGCATGAACATCAAGGCACCAAACATCCTGCAGAAAACCGGGAATCTGAGCGGAGGTAACCAGCAGAAGGTGGTACTGAGCAAATGGATTTTTGCCGGGCCGGATATTCTCATTCTGGATGAGCCGACACGCGGGATCGACGTAGGAGCCAAGTTCGAAATTTATACGATTATCCACCGGCTTGCTGCCGAAGGCAAGGGTGTGCTGGTGATTTCATCAGAGCTTCCGGAAGTGCTGGGTCTGTGTGACCGGATCTATGTGATGAATGCCGGACGAATTACGGGTGAAGTCAGCCGGGAACAGGCATCGCAGGAAACACTGATGAGATATATGACCAAGTCTGGAGGCGGTAAGCATGGAAACGGTAACTAAACTGTTCAAAAATAATATACGTCAATATGGCATGATCATTGCCCTCGTTGTCATTATGCTTCTATTTGAGGTGTTAACTAGTGGACTGTTGCTCAAGCCAATTAATATTACGAACCTGATTTTGCAAAATAGTTACATTCTTGTCCTCGCCATTGGAATGGTGCTGGTCATTATCACAGGGCATATCGACTTGTCCGTCGGTTCGATTGCGGCCTTTGTCGGTGCTGTAGCCGCCATCATGATGGTGGATTGGCAGCTTCCAGCTTGGCTCGCAGTCATTGCTTCGCTGCTGGTCGGTGCGCTCATTGGTGCATGGCAGGGCTTCTGGATTGCGTATGTGCGGATTCCCGCCTTCATCGTTACGCTCGCCGGCATGCTGCTCTTCCGTGGTCTGACGATGATTGTACTGGAAGGGCAGTCGATATCTCCTTTCCCTGCTGGATTTCAAAAAATCAGCTCCGGTTTCCTGCCGGATGTACAATTCTCGGGTTTGGGTCTGGTGTCCATCATTGTGGGGTTTGCACTTACCATCTGGTACATTGTGAATGAACTGCGGGAACGAGCTTCCCAGCGCAAGTATGGATTCGAAGTTGTATCGCAAGGGCTGTTCCTGCTTAAGCTGATCGTAGTGGCAGCGGTAACGAACCTGTTCACCTTCGTACTCGCAAGTTATGCGGGTATCCCCAATATTCTGGTGCTCCTGTTTGTGCTGATCGTGGTGTATTCCTTCGTCATGAATCGTACCGTGATGGGACGACATGTGTATGCTCTCGGGGGCAATGAGAAAGCGGCAGGACTGTCCGGGGTCAAAACGAAAAAAGTAACGTTCTGGGTGTTCGTGAACATGGGTACACTTGCGGCTGTATCCGGTCTGATCTTCGCCGCACGTCTGAATGCGGCTACGCCAAGAGCGGGTACGAACTTTGAGCTGGATGCCATTGCAGCTTGCTTCATCGGTGGAGCGTCAGCTTCGGGCGGAATCGGTACCGTATTCGGTGCGATCATCGGTGGTCTGGTTATGGGTGTGCTGAACAACGGGATGTCCCTGATCGGTCTGGGTATTGACTGGCAGCAAGGAATCAAAGGATTGGTGTTGCTGCTCGCGGTAGCATTTGATATCTATAACAAAAATAAACGGGCTGCTTAAAGGTTTGTATAAATAGAACCGTATAATGACATGACAGCTTCAAAAAGACCCTCGATCTATTGATCAGGGTCTTTTTGATCTATCAAGATACTGGCACTGCATCTACATCAGTGCTCCTATGAAACATGTAGCAATCCCAAAGTAGATAAACAGGGAGAGAATATCGTTCAGTGTTGTAATCAACGGGCCGGATGCCACAGCGGGATCAACTTTGAAACGGCTGAGCAGGAGCGGGATGCATGTGCCTGTCAGTGTGCCGATGATTAGCGTGAGAAACAGGGATACACCGATAATCATCCCGAGCAACCAGTCTCCTTGCCAGAAATAAGCAATGACCGTAATGAGCAGACCGCAGACAAGACCGATCATCGTACCGACTTTAATCTCTCGTCCAATCAGAGCGAGTACCGTTGATTTGTCCAGCTTGCGTCCGATAAGTCCGCGTACGACGACAGCAAGGGATTGCGTCCCTGTATTTCCCGTCATACCCGCAATCATAGGCATGAAGAACGCAAGAGCCACAACCTGATTTAGTGTATCTTCAAAAAAATCCACAATGCTTCCCGAGATTAAGCCGATCAATAACAGCAAAATAAGCCAAGGCAACCTGCGTTTGACGGCAACGAGAGGTTTGGTATCAAAATCAATATCTTTACCGCCGCCACCCATTTTGGCGAGGTCTTCGCTGGCCTCATCCATAATGATATCAATGACGTCATCCATCTGGATGATCCCGCACAGCCTATTATTCTCATCGACGACCGGAACGGCGATGAATTCGTAACGCTGGAGCAACTGGGCAGCCTCTTCCTGATCCATATCTACGGTGGCGTGAATGACACGTCTGGTCATCAGTTGTTCCACTTTGGTTTTGTCATCGGCCAGAGCAAGGGAGCGGTAACTAACGACACCAGCTAGCTTACCTTCATCGTCAATGACATAAAGGTAACTGGAAGGGGAGAGGTGCAGCGTACCTTGTGATTGCTTCAGTGCTTCCTTTGCTGTGTCGTGGGTGGATAATGTCCGATAGCGATCGGTCATGATCCGTCCGGCTGTCTCTGGTGGATAGCTGAGTACAGAGCGGATGATGGCGGAGTGATCCAGATTCATGCTGGATAACAATTCTTCCCTGCGTTTCGCTGGCAGGTCGTGCATGAAGCGAATGAGGTCACTCTTGTCCATCTGCTGCATGACTTCCAGTGTACGCTCTGGCCCGAGTCGTTCAAACAGTTCAGCCTGCTCGTGAAGCTTCAGGTTCTCTGCCAGATCGGCAAGTGTGTCCGGTTTAAATAGAAGAAGAAAACGATTCTTTTCGTCTTCAGGGAATTTTTTATAGATAAGTGAAAGATCATAGGGACGCAGTTCCTTCACGAGTTTATAGAATTCCGGCAGATTCTGGGATTGTACATGCTGTGTCAGTTGATGGGTGATCTCCTCAACGGAGAGCTCTTTATTGGTTTGAGAACCGTTCATAATGACACTCCTTTCCTGAATGGTGCGCTTCATATTTTTAAACGGAATGCATTCGTTGTTAAACAATATTGAAATCTTGCTCAAACATTCGAGATGGGCTTACAAAAGAAAGCACTCAGGATATACTTGTTTTACAGTAATCAATGAGGAGGTCCAGTGCCCTTGGAAACCGATATTCGAACACAACTGCTCAGCCTGGCTGAGCCAGAATACCAGAAATTCGCAGCCTCCCTTATACCGAATATTTCAAACGTGATGGGTGTGCGATTACCGACGATCCGCAAAATAGCCAAACAGATTGCCGCTGCAGACTGGCGTACGTACCTGGATACGGCGCAGGATGACTATTTTGAAGAAGTGATGCTGCAAGCGATGGTGATTGGTCACGTTCAAGCAGATCTGGACGAAGTGTCAAAACGTATTGCGGCTTTTGTGCCCAAAATCGATAATTGGTCTGTGTGTGACAGCTTCTGTGCCGGACTGAAATATACGAAAGCGCATATGGATGCAATGTGGAACTTCATTCAGCCTTATTTGAAGTCAGATCAGGAGTATGAAATCCGGTTTGCCGTGGTCATGCTGTTGAACTTTTATGTGGATTCCCCTTACATTCATCAGGTGTTACCGTTACTTGATCAGATTAAACATGAGGCCTATTATGTGAAAATGGCGGTCGCTTGGGCAATCTCGATTGCGTATGTAAAACAGCCTGAAGTGACCATGGCGTATTTGCAGCACAATACGCTTGACGATTTTACGTACAACAAAGCACTCCAGAAGATTACGGAATCGTACCGGGTAACAGCGGAGGACAAACAAGTGATCCACAGCATGAAACGCAAGGTGAACAAACAGACAAGCTCCTGGCTCAAAATAAAGAGAGGGTGAATATGGAATGAGGCAAAAGATGATGTATGCCACGATGTTGCTGGACGGTCGTCCATGGAGTTTGCTAGCAACCGAAAAGGGGCTGTGCCGGGTCGTTATGCCGAACGAAACGCTGGAGGACTGGCGCAACTGGATTGGCAAAATTGCACCTGGCGCTGAGCCGGAGGCGAATGAGCAAGCGATAAAACAAACCGGCATGATGGATTGGCTGATATCCTATTTTGAAGGAGAAAGGATAGCTTATACAGAGGACATCCCGCTTGACCTGATCGGTACCGAATTTCAGCAGCAGGTATGGAAAGCGCTCGGGCGTGTGCCGTACGGTGAGACACGTACCTATGGCGATATCGCTGCCGTGATCGGACGACCCTCGGCTGTGCGGGCTGTAGGTGCGGCGAACGGGGCGAATCCGATTCCCTTGCTACTTCCGTGTCACCGCATTATTGGCGCAAACCGCAAGCTGACGGGCTTTCGCGGTGGTTTAGAGCTGAAGCGCAGGCTGCTGAATATGGAGCAGATTCAGGGTGTTGAAGATGGAGGGCATGCTAGGTTTGAATTTTAATATCAAGAGGTATTGGTAGTAATATGAAAATTTTTATTTATTTGGAACGGTTCAGGTGAAATATGATAGAGATGTGGTATATAATCTATCTGTGCTCTGTATATTAATTACAGGTACAGAGAATTATATCCATCAGAGAGAAATTGAAAAATACAGAGCTACCTTGTGAATTAATCTGGAAATTATGATTTTATGAGAGGAGAGGATTGTATTGTCGTACGTTTCGCAGAAATCTCACCCGAATCGTACAAAACGCTGGATGATCAGCATTGGCATTTTTGTAGTTCTTCAAATAATCTTTATTGTTGTTGACGGTACGTCTTTAGAACCTAGGGTAAATGATAGTGACAATGTATTTTCAGTAATGCTTAGAGGCATCCTTGAGTCAAAGCTGCTTAATGAAGGGATAGCACCGTATTCTTTTCCCTTGTTTAATCTGATTCTGATCGTGTACGTAGCTGCTCTACTTCTTCAGGCTATAGCAGATATGATCTCAGTTGTTTTTCGAAAAAGATAGACGCAACCTTCGATGCCCAATACAAATTCAAAAGTTTACAAAAATACAAGCCGGTTTTCGATTCTAACGAAAACCAGCTTGTATTTTTGTTTTTGTTAATAGAAACATGCGGAAAACAGGTCTATGATGATCTGGCCCATTATTTTTAAGACAAAATAAGACAAGTGAATGTCGAAATATATTAAAATTCGTCGTTTTTTATTTAGCGCAATTTAGGTTTTAATGGGCAATTATGGTATATTTACGCCTTAGATTGTGATACAATTGTGGAAAATGTATGTAAAAATAGTTCTTATACTTAATATATGTAAAAGTTTGTATAATAAGAGAGGGATAGGGATTTCCTGTATCGATACGTGTATATAGAGTGAATATTACACATTTTTATGTTTTAACCTTGATCGGCAGTTATACATAATTCGTGATGAAATATATTAAGGGAGGGAATCTCAATTGGAAAACAAGCTAATATGTCCTGATGAGCGAGATGGCCTGCATCTTCATTTATACAACACGGAGAAGTTCAAGACAATTAGTGTGATGTTGACCATTAGGGCACCTCTTCGCAAGCAATGCATGACTTCGAGAGTATTACTTTCCCAGATTCTCAATGGAGGCTCTATGAATTACCCGACTCGTAAGAAAATACAACATAAGCTGGATGAGATGTATGGGGCGGAGCTTTCATGGGACACACATAAAAAGGGAGAAGAACATTGTATTTTTTTTAAGATGGAAATCTCGGCAGATCAATTTTTAAATGACGGTAATTCTTTATTACAATCCTCTTTGCTTCTATTACATGAAATTATATATAACCCCTTGCTTGAGGATGGAGCATTTCGTCCACAGATTGTTGAACGCGAGAAGCAGTTGTTAAAGCAGCGAATAGACTCCATGTTTAATGAAAAGATATTATATGCCCATGTTCGTTTGATAGAAGAGATGTATCAAGATGAAGATTATGCTATTCCGCCACTCGGGTCAAAAGAATTGATTGACTCTCTCCATGAGGTATCTGTGTTTCAAGTGTATGAAGATATGCTTAGGAATGATCGGTTTGACCTGTTTATCGTAGGAGCTTTTGACGAGAAAGCGGTCAGACTTATGGTAAAGGATATATTTTGTGAAGTTTACAATATCAAACCTACAAATAAAATTACTCATGACGACTCCGGAGTAGATGCAGTTAAAGTGATTCATGATCATCTTGATGTGCAGCAGGGAACGCTCCTTATGGGTTACAGAACGTTCACCACAATACAAGATGAGCATTATGAGGCTGCCAGAGTAGCGAATGCAATTTTCGGAAGGTTCCCGACCTCCAGGCTGTTTAGCTCGATTCGCGAGAAGCAAGGTCTTGCTTATTATGCCCAGTCCCAGATGGAAAGCAATAAAGGCTTGCTGGTAGCGATGGCTGGGATCGAATTTGATCATTATGACCGGGTGATCGAACTAATCAGAGAGCAAGAATACGCGATGAAAAATGGCCATTTTACTGAAGTGGAAGTTGAACAAGGGAAGTCACTGCTGATCAACATGTTGCTGGAAGCGCATGATTCTCCTGCAGGTATTATGGACATCTTCATTCAGGCCGTGGATAGCGGATCTTCGATTGAAATTCAAGACCATATCCAAAGAATTAGCAACGTAACAAAAGAAGATATCATATGCGCTGTGAATAAGTGGGAACTGGATACAATCTACTTCCTGAACAGAAAGGAGTCAACGATTTGAAGGCTACTCCGTATAAGAAACTCAACGAAACTATATTCTTTGAACAGCTCGAGAATGGTCTCGAGGTTTACATACTTCCCAAGAAGGACTTCCACAAAACGGTTGCAACACTCACCGTAAATTACGGATCAGTGCATAAGGAATTTTCTATAGCGGGAAGAGGAGATTCTGTTATATTTCCGGATGGGCTGGCTCATTTTTTGGAGCATAAAATGTTTGATTGCAAAGATTGGAATGTTTTTCATAGATTTGCCGAGCAAGGAGCATCTGTTAACGCATTTACAAGCTTTACACGTACAGCTTATACATTTTCGGCAACATCCAACATTGATGAGAATCTTGAAACTCTGCTCGATTTTGTTCAAGAGCCATATTTTACAGATGAAGCGGTCGAAAAGGAAAAAGGCATCATAGAACAGGAAATAAAGATGTATAACGATACTCCGGGCTGGCGCGCCAGGTTTGGAGTTATAGACAATCTATATACAAGTCATCCAGTGAAAATAGATTTGGCAGGGACTGTAGCATCCATTCAGAGGATCACCAAAGAAGATTTATACACGTGTTATCATACATTTTACCATCCTCGGAATATGCTGCTTTTCGTTATTGGACCTGTCAATCCGGAGGAAACGATAGAGCTTATTCGAAAAAATCAGGAACAGAAGAACTTTCCGCAAAGGGTAGAGGCTAACTGTATTTTCGCTGAAGAAAACAACAACGTGAATCGAAGGTCAAGCACGAGGCAGATGCCTGTCTCCGTACCTCAAGTATTCATAGGATACAAAGAAACAAACTTATCACGACGAGGCCAGGAGAGGCTTAAGTATGAGTTAGCTTTAAATGTATTGTTGGAATTGATGTTTGGCGTCAGTTCAGAAGCATACAATACAATGTATGATCTTGGTTACCTAGACACCTCGTTTCAGTTCGAACATACCAATGAAGGGGATTTCGGCTTTACAATCATAGGCGGAAACAGTCGTGAACCGGATAAGGTCATCACATGTATAAGCGAAACGATACACCGGTTCAAAATGGAATCGATCCCTGAGGAAGATGCGGAACGTGTAATCAAAAAAGAGATAGGTCGCTTCTTAAGTTCCATTAACTCACTGCAGTTTATCGCAAATCAATTTACACGTTATCGGTTTAACGAGATGGATTTATTTGATGTATTGCCCGCTCTAGAGGAGTTAACCAAATCTGATCTTGAAAATGTATTGCATGAGCATTTTTCTGATGAAGCCCAAACAACAGTAATCGTAAAAGATCAATGAACATGCATAAAACAGGAGTGAGCACATGGCTAATCTTCTCGAAATAAAAAATATTAGAAAATCATATGGGGGGAAGGATGCATTAAAGAATGTGTCATTTAATGTTCCTCCAGGATCGATCGTCGGTTTCATTGGGGATAACGGCGCTGGTAAATCAACAACGTTCAAAATAGTGCTTGGTCTTATATCCAAAGATGCGGGTACCGTTAACGTATTTGGCCAAGAAAATATGAATAAACACCCCGAAATCAAGGAGAGGATTGGAGTTGTATTTGATGCAGCCAATCTGCCTGCCCATCTGACCATCAAACAGCTAAATAAAGTTTTTGGACAAATATTTAAGTCCTGGGACGAGAATAATTTTCAACGTTTAGTACAGGTTTTCTCGTTGCCTACGGATAAAAAAGTAAATGAGTTCTCACGTGGAATGTCGATGAAGCTGTCCGTAGCGGTTGCCTTGTCACATCATGCCGAGCTATTGATTCTTGATGAAGCGACTGGAGGACTTGATCCTTCCTCAAGAGAAGAGATGTTAGAAGAGTTAAAAAGATTTGTGAGTGACGGTGTGGGCGGGATTGTGCTTTCCTCACACATTATGAGTGATATTGAGAAGATAGCAAGTCATCTTGTCATCATAAAGGAGGGTGAAATCTTGCTGAACGAAGAAAAGGCAAAGGTTTTTGAACAATATGCGATTGTAGATCTGCCTGAAGAACAACTTCGCTCGCTTGATCAGGAAATTGTGGTGGCCAAGAGAAATCGTGATTCTTATTATAGTGTACTCGTATCGGATAAACAGCAATTGCCAAGCGATATGGTAACTACACCTATTACAATGGATATGATTAGTCTACTATTGACAAGGAGTCAAGAATAAATGAAAGGTTTATTAATGACAAGTTATTATCTTGTATATCGGAGTTCGTTTTGGTATACAGGCTTGGCTATTTTGCTGTCGGTAATCATTTTGACGTATGCCGATGCTTCAATGCATCGTTTGGTTGCCATGTTAAATATTTTGCTTATGGTGATGACTGCGCTTGATGTCATTAAGTTTGAGGGTAAGTCAGGGTATGATAAATACGTTCTTACCTTGCCTGTGAGTAGAGGTCGTATTGTTCAAAGTCATTACCTGTTCTATTTCTTAGTTGTCATTTATGGTGTTTTGTTATCCTTCGGTATCTTCTATATTTATAGTTTGGTGTCAGGAACAGAGATTAACAATATGTTTCATGCAGTCTTTTTCGGGACATTCGCAGTTTTGATCACTGGAGGGATAAATTTCCCGCTCTATTATATATTTGGTTCAGAAAAGTCGGATTCCATTACATTAGGAAGTGTTGGCGGGGCGATATTGATCACAATTGTAACGCAGAGTTTCGTTGGGGGATTGGCAACGAGCATTGATGCCAATAATCCTGATCCATTCGTTCCTATCATTTATTTATTATTTGGTCTCATCGTCTATATTATATCTCTATTATTCTCGATATTGATCTATCAGAAAAAAGAATTTTGAAGATGAGGTGTCCATCATCTACCTCTAGGTCAAGTTTGTTTTGAACTTGGCCTGATAAGTTAATTCGCATAACAACGATAATTTAACAATTATTAGTTGGGTATTTGATTTCAGGAGGGATTGGTATGGAAGGGAATATGCTATACAACTTGTATCTAAAACCGGATTCGGAATACTACGGGAAGTTCGAAAGCCCTGAAGAAAAGACACACCTGTATGAACTGAGAGACCTTCCCAATACTTACGCTGTGATATCAGATCGTGACTCCGTTTGGAAACATTATCATGCTAAGGGCTCACACCTCCCCGATCAGGGGTGGAAAATTCATGTGACTGCTTTATTTGAAGAATCACAAACCTTGCTTGAGAAGGTTGCGAAAGTATGTATAGACGAAAAGGTTGAGTTTAAACATCTTAAGGATAAACAAAGTTTTATCAAGGTTAATTCAAAAAACGCCAGTCGTTCTTCTTCCGGAAAATTTATGACCATATATCCTGTAAATAATGAAGCATTCCTAAGGCTGTTGGATGCAATCTCTTTAGCGACATCGGATTTCCAAAAAGGACCCTATATTTTAAGTGATAGGAGATGGAAAGATAGCAATGTTTTTTACAGATATGGAGGTTTCAAAAGTATTTTTAATGAGTACGGGGAGCATTGTATCAGGGATAATCATGGCCGCTTGATTAAAGACGAGAGAACGCCTTTTTACCAGGTTCCTGATTTTGTAAAAGATTTTGACGATTATCTAAATACATTAAATGGTTCAACGGACTCTGATGATGCTGCTTCCAAGAGTGATAGCAATCTGGACCGTTACGAGAT
This sequence comes from Paenibacillus polysaccharolyticus, assembly GCF_023714295.1. Lineage (GTDB taxonomy): Bacteria > Bacillota > Bacilli > Paenibacillales > Paenibacillaceae > Paenibacillus > Paenibacillus polysaccharolyticus_A. The sequence goes on along the minus strand of NZ_JAMAUN010000003.1, from coordinate 253,094 downwards.
TGAAACCGCACTAAGCTATAGTAATGCAGGCGGAGTATATAGTGCGACTCGAAAGGAAGATAATCTTAGAGTCATCATCAAGGAAGCCAGACCTAATGCGGGTTTGGATGGGGGGGCTCATGATGCGCTGTCCAGACAAACCAGAGAATATGAAGCGCTGGTTAAACTTCAAGATATAAGCGGAGTCGTAAATTTCATCGAATATTTTCAAGAATGGGAGCATTTCTTTTTGGTGGAAGAATTCATTGAAGGAATAGATTTGAGACAATGGCTTGCGAAGCATTACCCTTTTTTCAGAGATCGCGAAGGAATGAACGAACATGCAGAACAGGCTAAAAAAATATTGCTGCAGCTCTATACGCTGATTGAAGAGATGCATCAAAAAGGTGTAGCTATGGGAGATTTCCAACCGGCCAACATTATGGTGATGCAGGACTTGACCGTAAGACTGATCGATTTTGAAACAGCTATGCCTGTAGGTTCTGATGAAAAGCCTACGATGATGACCATCGGATTTGCTTCTCAAAAGATAAAATTCAGTGGTGCAAGAGATTGGTTTGGATTGAAAAAAATCATAAGGTATTTGGCCCTTCCCGTTTTGTCTTCAGAAGTTTTAGATGTGCATTTACAGCATAACCACTATAGATGGATTAAAGAGTTGTATGAGGATTCTTTCTACGAATTTATTATCGACTTGCAAATGAAGTGCGACCTAAAAATCCAGGAGGTTCAGTCTTATTCTCCTGAAGAAATTAAACCTGATGCTCAGCTTAACAATTTGGATATATCTTCAATTATGACGAGATTAATCAAAGGACTCCAACATAATTTAACGAACGATGAGCGATTTATTAATGGAGACATCCGCCAGTTTGAGATGAATGGAGGGAGGTATAACTTCCTGACTGGAGGAAGCGGTGCTGCCTATGTATTAACCAGAAATAAAGCTAATACAGCGGATGTGAATCAATGGATTCAAGATTATCTGTTGAACCATTTAAATAAGATTGAAGAAAACGGTTTGATTACTGGGAAAACAGGAGTCTTGACCTTGTTATATGAAATGGGGTATCAGGATGTTGTTTTAAAAGAATTGAAGACAATAAGACAGCGTATGAACGACACCAACAATATCTCTTTACGTTCAGGTCTTTCAGGAATAGGACTGTTCGTCATTAGCTTGTATTTCGAAACAGGGGATTACGGTTATCTGATTTTCGCAAAAGAAGTAGAACAATTAATTGAAATGAAACGGGAGAAAGAAGGAATATTAAGCACCAATGACTGGATGGCTGTAGAGATCGGTGCAATAGATGGATTATCAGGTGTGTCACTCTTTTATTCTGCGATGTACTCCGCGACAAGTGATGCAGCTTATCTGGACAAGGCAAAGCAACTCATCCATGAAGATTTGAAGCAAACCATCAAGGATGAAGTTACTGGTTCGATGCAAACGTTGGATAACAGAAATCGTCAATTACCATATCTCTCGGGGGGATCGATTGGGATCGGTGTGTGCATATGGTTCCTCAACCATGTTAGTGGAGAAGACTTATTCCATGAAGAAATGAAGGCAATTACAAGGTTGTCCGGAATCTGTTCAACCATTAGTGGAGGATTATTTGACGGTGCAGGCAGTTTTCTATTGTTGGCCTCTATAGTGGAACAGAATCAAGAACGCGAACAAATGGTAAAAGAAGTGTTGAATCTACTGAATATATTTTTAATTGATAGACAGGAATATTATGTATACCCGGGTCAGTTTTCATATCGTTTAGCAGATGATGTGTACTCAGGCAGCTCAGGAATCATACTGGCATTGATGTGCATCGTTAAAAATAATCCGCTCTATTGGCTGCCGTTAATAAATCCTGATGAGTTTATGGCAAAAACCAAAGCGAACCATTTATTAGCTACCAACTAGCGGTGTTTGAGTATAAGGCATGAGTAGTATAAGAGTGCATTCTATGCAGGAAAGGAGGTGAAATCTATGAATAAAGTATTGGAGTTGCAAAAACTCGCAAAAGACAAAGAAGGTAAAGGCCAAGCGGTAGATGGAACAATCACGACGACATGGACAGTAACTACGTTCTTGTCAACCATCAGCAACAACTGCTAATGATGTCACTTTGATCATGAAAGGAGGTGGAGCACATGAATAAAGTATTGGAGTTGCAAAAACTCGCAAAAGACAAAGAAGGTAAAGGTCAAGCGGTAGATGGAACAATCACGACGACATGGACAGTAACTACGTTCTTGTCAACGATCAGCAATAGCTGCTAATGATGTCATTTTAATCATAAAAGGAGATAGAGCACATGAATAAAGTATTGGAATTGCAAAAATTGCCACATGACAAAGAAGGTAAGGGTAAAGCGGTGGACGCAACAGTGACGACATGGACGGTAACCGTGTTCCTGTCAACGATTAGCAACAATTGTTAATTTGAATTCCGGAAAGTAGATATACAAGGAAATTCGCAATAATAATCTGTGCAACGCTGTTATGGGAGTAATCGTTACTGTTGCTTAGCTGATATGCAGCTGTTTCTTCAGCTAAGCAGCAATAACTCTTTGACAGCTACCTATCCATCTAATTTAAACAGAAGGAGAGACTATAATGGGAAAACTGTTAGAACTGGCGAAGATTCCAGAGCCATTCGAGGAAGGTTCCGTACAAGTCTGGCTTGACGAGAGCAGGGTTGACCAGGTTTTGAAAGCTCATTTCGACGAAAACATTCCTGGTGGCAGTAAAAGTAGTGAATTCATTAACGAAACCATTGATTTTATTCACACGATTGCGCCTTTGGACCAGCATAAAAAAGTTGTTGATCTCGGCTGTGGACCAGGTTTATATGCTCAAAAATTAGCGAAGAAGGGCTATGAGGTAGTGGGTGTAGACTTCAACCCCAAATCAATTGAGTATGCGAGGCAGGAAGCCGCCAAAGAGGACTTATCCATTGAATACAGAAACGAGGATATGACGAGCATTGAACTCGAAAGTGAGTTTGACGTAGCTTTGTTAATTTATGAAATTTATAGTGTGTTTAGCCCGGAAAATAGAAAGAAAATACTTAACAACATCCATCGGGGTTTAAAACCCGGGGGATTAGTTCTGCTGGATGTATTATCAGAACATAGCTATGAAAAATTCGAGACCCAATTTATGTGGGGACTCACCAGAAAAGATAACCCGTTCTCCCCGAAAAAGCATCTGTCCTTATACGCTTCTGTAAAATATCCTGATTATGTGACATTATCCAAAAATCTTCTGGTCTTTGATGACGGCGAATTAGTAAATTATCATTACTGGAATCAGCATTTTACTATAGAGAGCCTGCAAAAAGAAGTGAACGATTCCGGATTTACAATTGAAAAAGTATACGCAGATGTAAATGGCGCGGAGTATCAATCAGACTTGGACACCTTTGCCGTAATCTTAAAGAAAAAGTGAAAACAGGATTGCCTCGGCCAGCAATCTTGACATAATATACAATGAATGTTTGGAGGGCGCTCCTCTATTTATATTGCTGTTCTATCCCTACACTATGATTCCTTCTTGAAGCTTGAAGTGGTATGGTAAACTAAAACAAAAAAATGGTTTGTTATAACAACAGGAAACATGCCAGATATCAAGAGGTGAATGATCTATGCAAAAGACATATTGGCTGACAAACGTTATTTTGGAACAAGGGTACAGTCGTGAAGGGACAGAGGTAACAGGCACACAAACAGGACTTGCGCATCTTCGAATTGAGAACGGAGTCATCGCTGCGATTGTGGACGGTAATGAACCACTGGCAGACGATCTTCCATCGTTGGATGGCAGAGGACTGCTTCTGCTGCCTTCGTTCGAAGAAGCACACATTCATCTGGATAAAACCTATTATGACGGGGCTTGGAAAGCGGTCAGACGCAGCTCCAGCATCTTTGATCGTATTGAGGAAGAGAAGGTACTGTTGCCCAAGTTGCTACCCGATGCGAAACGGCAGGCGGAAAGCATCCTTGCACTAATACAGGGTTATGGCTCTACACGCGTTCGTGCGCATTGTAACATCGAACCGGTCAGCGGACTGAAACGATTGGAAGCAACCAAGCAGGCTCTAGAGAGTTATACAGGTAAAATATCTTCAGAGATTGTCGCATTCCCGCAGCATGGGCTGTTGCGATCCAACTCGGTTGAACTCATGGGACAAGCTATGACAGAGGGTGCAACGCATGTTGGTGGACTTGATCCGTACACTGTTGATGAGAACATCGGAAAATCGCTGCATACCATGATGGAACTGGCAGTCAAACATCAGGCAGGGATCGATATGCATCTGCATGATGGAGGCGAAGCTGGTAAGCAAACGTTACTGGAACTTGTGAGGCTGACTGAAGAAGCAGGGCTTCACGGTCAGGTGACGGTTAGCCACGCGTTCTGGTTTGCAGGAGCCGAGAAGCAGGAGGCCGAAGAGATGGCGAGCCGCATGGCGTCTCTGGGAATGAGTGTGGCTTCAACGGTGCCGATTGGCAGAATGATGATGCCGCTTCCGATGTTGCAACGTGTGGGTGTGAACGTGAAACTGGCGACAGACAGTCTGACGGATCACTGGTCTTCTTTTGGCAGTGGGGACATGCTTGAAAAGGCAGGACGCTTCGCCGAGCTGTATGGATATAACGACGAGTTATCGTTGTCCCAGTCGCTGGCTGTGATTACGGGCGGACTGACCCCGTTGAATAGAGCAGGAGAGCAGATATGGCCGAAGGCTGGGGATGCAGCGAGCTTTGTACTAGTGCAGGCGAGTTGTTCAGCTGAAGCGGTTGCCCGCAGAGCCGACAGGAAAGTCGTGTGGTATCGGGGACAATTGGTGAGTGGAACTCTAGCTTAACTGACGTCACCTAAAGAACTAATAAACGAAATACAGGTCAAAGATGAAGCCACGAGTGTCGTGGTTTTTTTGCATGAATAAACATGAACTGTGGTGAACTATTTTAGCAACTTATATAGCACATGTGGAGGAAGAAATTATACGCATGACCTACATTCTGGGTTATGATAGATTATAGTTTTACTATTGAAGGCGTTAATCCTATGCACATTACATATGCTTTGCAGGCAAACCATGCATACCTTCTTGAACAAAACCGCCAAAAGAAAATGGAAGCATTCATAGATGAAGGAGAATGAGATATGCGTAATCACATGGAGGAACAAGTCGCTTTGCGACCGATTACACCGGAAAATGAAAGTGAGTGCACCCGTCTGCAACCGAGGGAAGATCAACTCACACTGGTAGCGAGCAATGCGGATTCATTAATTCATGCGACCAAGGAAGTGACTTCGAGACCTTATGGAATCTATGCAGGAAATGACATGGTCGGGTTTATTTTATTTGACAATGAGATTTATACGGATGGGCATTACTGGATTCTTCGTTTTATGATTGATGAGAAACATCAGGGACAGGGATATGGGAAGCGTGCCATCCAGGAAGTTATTCACATATTGCAGGAGCGAAGTGATTGCCGGCAAATCAGGGTATCTCACGTTCCGCATAACGTTGCGGCTAATGCACTGTACAAGCGTTGTGGGTTTCAGGAAACAGGTGAATTTGAGGATAACGGCGATGTTATTCTAGGTTATCAGGTCAGAGAGTAGGGGGCAAATAAAAAATGATTAGAGAAGCCGAAGCCAGAGATGCAGCAGCTATTGAAAGATTGTACAGGGAACTATTGCCTAACCACACGGATACCGAGGTGCTGACCGAACGAATTGAATAGATCAAGCGCCATGCACACAGCTTCCTTTTTGTTTATGAAGCCCGGGAGCAGCTAGTCGGTACGGTACATTTACATATCTGCTTAGATGCTCTCGCAGGAAATCGACCGTTTGGATTGGTTGAAAGGGTCATTATGTCTAGCGAAGTGCAAGGCAAGGGATACGGTACAGAATTAATGGAACATGTGGAACAGGTATGTTTGCAGATGAATGTATCCAAAATACTCCTCGCTAGCGGGGCTTCTAGGCAAAGGGCCCATCAATTTTATCAAAAGCTAGGGTACGATGGCGAGTCCAGCAAAGCATTTAAAAAATATCTATGATTTTTTAAGGAGAAGGGTCAGTCCAACAAGATGCGAAATAACCAACACCAATACCAGATTTTGAACAAAAAATGTATTGTATTAGCATTTACATTGCTGCTTATGACGTTATGCAGTCTTGGTATTGCGATGTATCTGCGTGCAAAGTCAGGCTCGAATAGGTATGCGTTTTTGGGCTGGGACATGTTTCTGGCATGGGTCCCGTTGATCATTTCAACGATGATTGCTCTTATCTTTCGAAGTAAGGCGGTGAGACCTGGATGGCTGAGCAAGACATTGATAGGTGTACTCGGTCTAATCTGGCTTTTCTTTCTACCTAACGCGGCCTATCTGTTTACGGAAATGTTGCATGCATTCCGGTATTTTATTGCTCAGCCCGAGAGTCCTTTTTGGTTCGACATGGATTTCTGGTATAGTCTGACCCTTACGTTTGGTGTAGCTATCGTAGGGCTGATGCTCTCCATATGTTCTATAAGGCAAATAGAACATGTGTTGCAATTGCTCGTACACAGGTCCGTGGGCTGGATCATTGTCGGGTTTATTTTACTTCTAAGTGGTTTGGGCGTATATATCGGGAGATTTAATCGCTGGAATTCATGGGATATCGTGTCCAGACCCGGGCAGATTGTTATCGATTTGATGCATGATTTAAGTTCAGCAAGCGGTCTTCTGGTGGAGTTCGTTACGCTGATGTTTGTGATCCAAGGATTCGCATATATCATTATTTCATTGATAAGTAGTTCGATCACACGGGAGGGGAAGAAATGAGCAATACTTCTGATTTTACCAAGCAACTGCCTGGCATTTCTGAATGTCGGCAAATCTTCAAGGCTGTAGCGATGCTGGATGCGATTCTAATGCCAGAATGGGAGTACAGGTACTATTCGTACAATGCGCAGTGGGATGCAAATGAACAGATGGCTTCAATGCGAGATGGGGAGGGGGATCACTATTTCGCGTTGTTTGATTCGAGTAACCGTTTGATCATCAAGGGTTACGACAAAGCTTATGCTTCCTTACATAAAGATCAACTTGATGATGTATTAGAGCGTGTGCCGGAAGTCTTCAAAACGACGTTTCTGAACGAGCCTGCTTTTATGATGGATCAGACCACCTTCTGCGTCTGGAATGATAAGGAGAAGAATGAGTGGACTTCTAGTCAAAAGATCGCGGATGAAAATTATCCCCTGCTGCAAGTTCTTGTGGGCGGTGCAGCGTATTATCATGCTTGGGCTCAAGAGTATTATGAGGTTGAACTGGAATTAGAGCCTATTCAACATGTTTTTGATATGAAACCGTTGGATGAACAATTGCTGCAAGCGTTAAACCCAGAGATCGAGTTAGACGAGTTGGAAGAGGACATTGCAGAAATTGGATACCCGGCTTAGGAGGAAGGACTTATGCATTTAACAGAATGGTCTGCAGATATACTTCAATATGATCTGTCGGATGAATACTCAATTCGCCTTGCGGATGTTACGGAGTGGGGGTTATTTTGCACCATTTATTATGATATGGGGTACGTTGGATTTTTCAGGGAAGAAGAATTCAATTCCACAAAATGCAATGCGTACTGGATTTATAGGGGAGAAAGCAAGATAGGCGGTGTTCGAATGGAGCCTAACCAAATGTATCATTTGTTTATCATCCCGCCATTCCAGCAGGGTTTTGAGATCGTCAAGCTGCTGAAACATAAATTGATGCAGTGGTCAGATCGCAGCAAACGTATTCTGACATTTGAGATTCTTCCAGGTCAAGTCGACTGGTTTGCGAGAGCCGGATTTTGGCCAGCCGAGTTCAGATGTCGCTGGATGCAGCGGCCTACGGATCATTTTGATATCGATTGGGGTATAAGGATGACCGCGAAAAGTCCAGTGATTATTGAAAAAGGATCAGGCGGTTTCAAATATGTAAACGAAGAGGAAATTGCCCAGTGTGATCTGGAAAGTTTCGGTGGAAGTCTGGAAGCAACGCGCAGAAAACAGAGCTCACTAGAAGATTTTACACCTGACGAAGATCCTAACTATATGAACGAAATTCTGACTCAGGCATCTACATTGGTATATGATCAGGAAACAGGAAAACTGGTCGCTAACTGCCGGTTATGTCTACAGGACAATCAGGCAGCGGTGTACAGTATTGGTGTTATTCCTGCGTATAGAGGCAGAGGACTTGCTACCCAGATGTTACAAAGAGCATTAACGATGCTCAAGGGACACTATCCTTTTTTGCGGCTGTATGTGATGGAAGGTAATGAGGCGGAGTCGGTATATCTGAATCTGGGTTTTGTTCAAGGTGTGCAGGAAATTCAGACGATGTATATTCCTGAGGAGGAAGCGGAATGAAGGTTGCCGTTGTAACCGATATTCGCGTAACTCGAAAAAGGAATTATTAGCGAACAGGTGCGATCTGGTGAGATCGCCTTTTCTCGTTCAGTTGTTGAAGAAAAGACTGTAACTAAAGTTCAATTCCGTTTGTTTTTATTATAAGAACAGGAGGAATGCATAATGGCTGATTCTACCGCATTGGTTATTATTGATGTGCAGAGGGCGATGTTTGATGAGCCAGATCCGGTATATCAGGGCGAGCAGTTGCTAAGAAACGTTCAGGAGCTTATTGGGTCGGCCCGTGATGCAGGGCATCGTGTCATTTATATACAGCACAGTGAAGGAACAGGGAGCCCGCTGGAGCGCGGAACAGCCGGATGGGAGATTCATTCGTCCATTGCGCCTCATGAAGGTGATCTGATTGTTGAAAAAGAGACCCCGGATTCGTTTCACGAAACCAATCTACAAGCGAAATTGCAGGAATTCGGTGTATCCGAGCTGATTCTTGCAGGTATGCAGACAGAGCTATGTGTGGATACCACTTGCCGTCGAGCGTTTAGTTTGGGATATAAAGTACAATTGATCCGAGATGCCCACAGTACATGGGACTCTAGCGCGCTTCGGGCAGAGCAAATTATTGAACATCATAATTCGGTGCTGAGTATGTTCGCTCATGTGGTGGACATGGCATATGTTACGAGGTGATACGCCATCAACAAGACGTGATAGCATTCTGATCAAGAGCTGGAAGGAACCTAATACGGAGGAAATCTGGCGAAGGAGGAAAGGAGGAGACGTAATGAAGATACACAAAAGAATATTCAATCTGTCGGCTTGGCTTGCTGCACTAGCTGTACTGATTATTCCCGGTACTTTGCATACGGAAGGGGGGCCACTTCGAACCGAGTATGGGTTCCCGCTGCGTTTTTTGACAGACTACCATATTTCTAATTCAAATGGATCGATATGGTTTATATCGGATATGCATATTAATTTACTAGTATATTTCGTGAATGTTCTATTTATTTATGCTGGAATACATGTGATTGTCTATCTCAAAAAAAGATTAACTAAGAAATCAATGGAGTGAATCATAATGAAACATCTTCCTTCAAGCTGGAATTCAGAGAGGCTAATCATTTCAGATGTGAGGTCTTTCGAGATTGTCGAACTTCAGAAACTATATGATACAAGCCGCTATATCCAGGAATGGGATGGACAAGAAAACGATGCGAATTACGTTAAGAATTGCGTAGAACATGGTAATCTTCCCCCGGGTGGTATATTAGCCAATTATAGAATTCAAAGTATACGCACGCTTGAGGAGAATCAGACGATCGGGATGTTAAGCGTATATCATGGCTACCCTGCTGAACCTGTATTGTATTTGGAGTTTTTGTATATTCTGAACGGAGTTCAGAAACAAGGTTACGGCCAGGAAATGATGTCTGCCTTAACTGAGCAGCTTGCCACTCTGGGTTATGATGAGATTAGAATCAATGTTGCACTCAAAAATTGGCCAGCTTTACGCTTCTGGTTTAGATCGGGTTTTAGCCAAATCGGCGGCATTTATGGTGATGAAAAACATACACCAAACCATTTTGCAAATATGGAGTTGATCAAGAAGCTATAATGACCTGAGTACATCAAAATAGGAGGCTACGGTATGGAAACCTTTTTTCGCTACAACTGGATCGTGCGCGAACAATGGTATGCGTGGTGTGCAGACCTGCCGCCAGAGGAGTTGCTTCGACCGCGTGCAGGTGGTGTGGGAAGTATCCTGAAGACTTTTTTTCATATTATTGATGTCGAGTGGAGCTGGCTCCAACTGCTACAAGGAAAACCGGATACTGCGGAGGATTTTGCAAACTACCAGACGCTCGAAGCCGTTCGTGAGCTGGACCGTAAGCTACATCAAGATGTAGAAGCATTTGTTTTATTGTGGGAGCCGAGCTTCGAAAAGAGAACTTACATCGCCCGCCGAAGCGACGGACACGTGGATATCGATGCTTGGGGCGAAGTGATGCGTCATGTAATTGCACATGAAATTCATCATATAGGGCAGTTATCTGTATGGGCAAGAGAACTTGGCCGAGAGCCCGTATCTGCTAATGTTATAGGCAGAGGATTGATTGAACCTAATCATGATGAAGGACCGTGAGGTGAGTACAAGTGGTACAACTGACAGTATCCGCTGGGTTCAACAGGATGAAGCGAATACACCGTTATAGACTTGATCAACGGACAGTACGGAGACCCGAGATATGATGCAGCATGGTCTGTTTTTCTAATCAACATCTATAACGGTGAAGAGTATGGAATGTTTTATCGGGCTGAATTACAAGCGATTGCCTACAATACGCTGGACGAAGAAGAGGGTTTTGAAGCATTGGCCTGGTTACGTTGGGTGTTGCTCGCGCGCGAAGGGGATGCCAAAATACGAATTCGGTATTCGAAATATCTTCTCGAGGTGGCCTACAAGCCTGTCTTAAACTCACATTTTCTGCATACCTATGGTAGTAGAGGAGCGTGATGAGTAATGGAGCAGAAGGTACAGGCTTACTTCGAACTGAAACAACAGCAGAAAGAGATTGAACAACAGTTATCTCTATTGAGAGATGAGATTGTGGCATACTGTGCGCAGCAAGGCGTATATGAGACCGAAGTAGGCGGATATAAGGTGAAAATGGTGCTCCAGCACCGCAAGGAATATGACGATCAGAAGCTGTATGCATCGTTGCCTGACCCGGAGATCTGGAGGCTGCTGTCCAAGGTGGACAGCCAGAAGCTGAAAAGCCTGATCAAACTTAATGTTCTCTCCGAAGAACAAGTAAGCCCGGCATGTACGGTGAAGCAAGTGACTTTGCTACAGATAGACAAGTTATAACGTATATTGCTTGTATTTCTCCTTTTGTGCTGAAATTGGTAGAATTTCAGGGGGAAGAAAGTTTATTTTGTTCAGGGAAAGCGCATTCATTATCCGTTATGATGAAGAAACAAATCTGCGAGGAGGAACCAGGATGTCTACCGAAATTCCGTCCCTACATGCTGCTTATGCCGATGCGTTCAAAATAGGTGCAGCAGTACATACGAGAATGCTACAATCCCAAGGGGAATTTATTGCGAAGCACTACAATAGTGTTACTGCGGAGAATCAGATGAAGTTTGAAGAGGTTCATCCGCGAGAGCATGAATATACGTTTGAGGCAGCAGATGAGATTGTTGATTTTGCAGTGGGCCGGGCGATAGGTGTTCGTGGTCATACCCTGGTGTGGCATAACCAGACGCCAGCATGGGTGTTTGAGGATGCTTCTGGCGGCCCTGCTTCGAGAGAACTGATGTTGTCCCGGTTGAAACAGCATATCGATACCGTCGTTGGTCGTTACAAAGGACAGATCTACGCATGGGATGTGGTGAACGAGGCCATTGAGGATAAGACCGATTTGGTTATGCGAGATACAAAATGGCTGCAATTGATTGGAGAAGATTACCTGGCACAGGCATTCCATATGGCTCATGAAGCTGATCCTGATGCATTGCTGTTTTACAACGATTACAATGAGACTAACCCGGTCAAACGGGAGAAAATATACAATCTGGTACGATCACTGTTGGATCAAGGGGTTCCGGTTCATGGTATTGGCATGCAGGGTCACTGGAATATTCACGGACCGTCCATTGAGGAGATTCGTCAAGCCATTGAACGTTATGCTTCACTAGATGTGCAGCTTCATGTCACTGAACTAGATTTATCAGTGTTTCAGCATGATGATCGGCGCACCGATCTGACAGAGCCAACGCCTGAGATGATGGAGCTTCAGGAGAAACGGTATGAGGAGATTTTCAAGCTGTTCCGGGAGTATCAATCCAATATTACTTCTGTAACATTCTGGGGTGCGGCTGATCATTATACTTGGCTGGATAATTTCCCGGTACGCGGCCGCAAAAACTGGCCATTTGTGTTCGATACCAAGCTACAACCGAAGGATTCATTTTGGCGCATTCTCGGGCAAAAGTAAAGAGAAGGCTAAGGCAAAATTTCAGGCTCAATTTAGATATACGTTTAAGCTAAGCATACAGCGCTCTGCTGAGTGTTTCGGAATTACAGCCTTACATGCGGACCCCATAAAAAGGGTTAAGCCTGTAAGGCTTTTTTGAAGTATCTTATATATAGAGCAGATATATTCGAATAATAGCATTGTCACATGGACGGTACGATGCCATACTGGAGAAAAAAAGGGGAAATGGCAGGTGAATCCAATGTACAAGGTCATTGTAGCTGATGATGAGCCGTTTATGCTGGAAGGCTGGAAAACGATGATCGATTGGCAAGGCTGCGGATATGAGTTGTGTGGAACTGCGACTGACGGAGAGGAAGCACTGGAACTGATCAATCATGTAAATCCGGATTTGGTGGTAACCGATATCCAGATGCCAGTGCTTGATGGACTTGGTCTGATCCGGACCATGCGTGAAGAGTTAAAATATGATTCTCAGATCGTGATCGTAACAGGCTATTCAGAGTTTGGTTATGCACAGCAGGCGATACGGTATCGGGTGAATGAATATGTGCTCAAACCTTTGGTGCCAGAAGAAATTCACGAATTATTACGGAATCTGATCATACCGCTGGATACTCAGCGGCAGGAAATAGAGATCCAGCTTGCGGAAGAACAATATGGCGTCATGGAGATGCCGGACACAACTACGGATGAAGGCAGCATGCTAGATGAGGCGGATCTGGAGAAAATGGCCTCGCGCGCCCGGCAGTTTATCGCATTAATCGAGGCAGGAGATGTAACAGGCGTTGCTCGCACTGTCGATGATATGCTACAGGAGATACAAGAATCTCGGGCCGCGATGATCTGGGCTCAAAGCGCCGTTAGATATATCCATGGAGAACTGCTACGCAGATATAACATGATCGGAGCAGATCAGACTCTTCTCCAAGTACGGACCTGGCATCATACAGAGAGTTGGTTCATGGGAGACTTGAAGAAATTGTTTGTTCGAATTACGGAAACGTTTGCTTCAATGGCTCAGGCGGATCCGGGTTCCAGTGGTCTGGTGGCAGAGGCTGTCCAGTATCTGAAAGAGCATTATCGTACCAAAATTAAACTGCAGCAGCTCGCCAATCACATTCATGTCAACGCGGCTTATCTAGGCCAGCAGTTCAAGCGTGAGATGGGAGTCAGCTTCAGTGAATATGTTCATCGTCTTCGTATTGAAGAGGCACGCAGGATGCTCCGCCGAACCAATATGAAAATCTCAGATATTGCATTTGAATTGGGATATCATGATGCGGAGTATTTTACAGAAAAATTTAAAGCGCTTACAGGTGAGCTCCCATCTCTATATAAAAACAACAACCAAGGGTGATCATGTGCATAAGAAAAAGAGGACGTTTCATACCGTAAACGACATCCCCCTTCGATATAAATTTCTGCTGATCTATGTGGTCAGTATTCTTCTTCCGATTATTGCGATTAATCTGTTTTTTTATCAACGAACATCTGCAGATATCAAAGTGCGGGAACAGGAAAATCTGCGCAAATCAATTGACAGGGCCGCCGGAGAATTGGTCGGTATGATAGATGAAAGCGTGGCGCTAAGCCGTATGATTGCCGCGGATGATTCCTTGTATGAAGCACTGGATCGTACCTACGCGTCACCTGTGGATTATTACAACGAGTATCATGTGTTCTTGCGTGATAAATTGACACGGTATATGTCTGCTAATATTTTGGAAGTCCGAATTTATACGGATAACGATACGATTCAGACGGGCAGTCATTACATCGTCATGAAGGACAAAGAGACATCGTTGCCGGGCATGGAGCAGTTAAATCAAGCAAACGGTGATATTTTAGTTATCGATTACGAAGAACAGTCTGGATTTAGCCGAGGGAAACGAATTAGTGTCATCGGGAAAATGAAAACCTTTACTTCATACGCCAACTATGCGAAGTATTCCAAAATTGATCTCGAAGTGAACCGTATTTATAGCATCCTTAATCGTGAGACGAACAGCCTGCAGCTCAGGCTTGTGGACGGAAATAGCCGTCCGGTCGTTTCCAGTTCACGTTTCCCGGTAGAGGGATGGTCTTCCGATGTGAATTCCGAATATATCATGGAGAAGTCTCTTGGTAATCTGGCTTATCTGGACGGCTGGAAGCTGATCGGGGTTGCGGATACGCGGCATGTGGATCAGTTGTTGGACGAAGCGCGTAATTCCATTTTGTGGCTGGCAATTATCAGTGTCATCGTACCATCGGTGCTCATTTACTTTATTTTGCGTTCGTACCATTACCGTATCCGTAAATTGTCACGGCATATGGAGAAAGTGAGAAATGAACGTTTTGACCTGATTGAAATCCAGGAAGGACGGGACGAGATTGGTGGGTTAATTCGCACGTTTAATATGATGATTAGCAAAATCCATTCTCTGATTAATGACGTATACAAATTGGAAATCAGACACAAGGATCTGGAACTGGATCAAGTCCGAACGGAGTTATCTATGCTCCAGAGCCAGATGAATCCACACTTTCTGTTTAATACACTGAACGCACTACTCGTCGTGAGTACTAAAAACGGCTACACCGAAGTATCCGAAATTATTAAAAGCTTATCTTTACTCATGAGACAGTTGCTTAGCAGATCAGACAATCTGATCCCACTCGAAGAGGAGTTACAATTTACAACACTTTATCTTCAAATTGAGAAGTTCAGGTTCGGAGAGTTGTTTGATTATACTCTAGATATTGACCCAAAGGCTGCGGGCAAACGTATTCCACGCATGAGTATTCAGCCGCTGGTGGAAAATGCTTGCAAACATGGTTTGCAAGCACGCAAGACTGGACGATTAATTCATATTACCGCAAAGCTAGGTGAATCCGGACTAGTTATTCGGGTCATCGATAACGGGATCGGGATGGAACAGGATAAACTGCGGCAATTAATACAGGATGTACGCTCGGATCAGGCGAAGGACGGTTCACATGTGGGCATTCGTAATGTCTATCGCCGCTTGGAATTATTTTATGAAGGGGATGCAACGTTCACGATTCGCAGTGAGAAAGGCAGCGGTACGGAAGCCGGATTCCATATTCCGACAGATAGACTGTGACTGATGAACAAAGGGGGACAGGAAGATGTATAAAGTATTATTGGTCGATGATGAGCCGTTTGCGATTGAAGGCTTGCAGTTGTTAATTGATTGGCGAAAATTTGGATTCGAAATTAACGGTGTGTGCACCAATGGGGAAGAGGCAGTCGAAGCGATCCGTACGAGTAAACCTGATCTGGTTGTTACGGATATTCATATGCCAGCGATGAACGGGTTGGAATTGATTGAAGAGGCACGCCGCCAGGGGCATGATTCCACAATGTTTGTTATTACAAGCGGTTATAGCGATTTCAATTACGCAAGGCAGGCCATTCGTCTTGGTGTAAGCAATTATTTAACCAAACCTGTGGATACGGTGGAAGCAGACGATATGCTGGAGCGACTGGCGCAGGAGTTGAAGGAGAAGCAACAGCGCGACAGTGTTCGAGAACAAGCCAAAGTACAAGAAACTCGGCATGTTTTGACTACACTGGTCACCGGACAGGAAGTTGAGGATGCAGAACAGATGGCTCACGATATCGCTCATTTGTATGAACAAGTTCAGAAGTGGACGTATGTGAAAGTAAGATTTCAGCGTGCTGATTCTGGTCAGGTTCGCTCGTTGATTCATGAGACCGTGAGCGGTGAATCATGCTGTTATGTGGTGGAAAATGAACTGGATTGCTGCGGTATCGTATGGGGCGAAGGTTCTTCGGGGCCAGAAACAGGGCAAGGAAGAGCTCATCGGGATTTTGCAGAAAGGCTGTTATCTGCCTTGAATGAAGTTGTTCCAGACGGAGTACAGTGTGCCGTAGGTCTACCTGTGCAGCAACCAGAAGCCTTATCTCTTTCTAGAAGTATGGCTGTCGAAACGGAGCGTTTTTTGTTTCTGCACGAGGGAAATTTGCTATTCGCCGAAGATCTCCAGGAACAACGTCTAAGGTTTAATCCCGAATCTCTCCGTGAAGTGGATCTTATTATGGAGCATCTGGAGAACGGTTCGCCAGAACAGCTCAGTCTGTCTATTAGGGAAGCCTTCGATCAATTTGTAATGAACCAAACTGCACCTGAATTTGTACACATATTCATGACTCAGATTTTATTCCGTGGTTTTTCTCTGTGCAAGGAGCTTGGGGGGGAAACGAAGGATCTATTGCTAGATACAGCCCTTTACTCCGATGACCGGTATCACTGGAATATTGAGAAATCAGCGAGTATGCTGGAAAAATTTTGCCTGACGTGTCAAGCAGTGGCATCCTCTCTTCGTCATAAACAGCTCGGCGGAACACAGGCGATGGTAGCTGAGTATTTGCAAGAGCATTTTAGAGAGACCTTTACTATTAAGGAGCTGGCCGAACGATTCTTCATGCACCCTGTGCATCTGGGCCAATCTTTTATGCGCAAATATGGCAAGGGTGTCCTCGATATGGTTCATGACCTAAGGATAGAGGAAGCGATAAGGCTGCTCAGAGATTCGGATGACGCTTCATGTGCGATTGCAGAACAGGTTGGTTATAAAAGCTACCAGCATTTTCTAAAACAATTTGAGCGAAGAACAGGGCTGAAACCGGCTGAGTATCGCCTTAAGCATACTAAGTAGAGCGAATATAAGGAGGTATGATGCGGTTTAAGAGCTCCTGCAATTAAGGGGGGGAGATGCTTAAATCTGTTTATTTTGAAACCGCATACATTTCCTCATAATGAAATCAGTAAGGCAAACCACTTCCAAGGAGGCGCAATACATGGGGGGATTGAAGAAAAAGAAACTTTGGGGTTCCGTTTCTCTCGTTCTGGCATTAACTCTGGCACTGGCAGGATGCAGCGGAGAAGAGGCTAAAACGACGACACCCGATGGTAAGGAAGTATTAAACATCTCGGCATTTATTGGTACACCAAATCAGGCACCGGCAGCGGATAATCGCATCTACAAAAAGATTGAAGATGAGCTGGGTGTCAAACTGAACATGGAGTTTCTGGTTGGTGACTTGCAACAGAAGCTGGGTGTTATGGTCGCGGGTGGAGAATACCCGGATTTGATTACTGCAGATACCAAACTGGTTGCGGCTGGCGCGGTTATTCCACTGGAGGATCTGATCGAGCAACATGCTCCAAATCTCAAAAAGCATTACGCAAAAGACTGGGAACGGATGAAAGATTCCAGTGATGGACATATTTACTGGTTGCCAAACTACGGTGTATATACGGGTGAGTTCATCAGTAACTACTATTCCGGTCCTGCGTTTTGGATTCAAAAACAGGTACTGAAAGAAGCCGGATATCCAACACCGAAAACGCTTGATGAGTATATGAAACTGATTCGGGATTATACTGCAAAGCATCCAACAACAGCGGATGGACAGCCAACAATTGGTTTCACAACTTTGGCTTCCGACTGGAGAACCTTCCCACTGCTCAATCCGCCAGAGCACTTGACAGGTCATCCGAATGATGGCGGGGTTGTGGTTGATGATAAAGGTGTTGCAAGCGTATTCGCGGATAAAGATATTTCGAAAAGATATTATAAAGAGCTGAACAGTCTCTATAACGAAGGACTGCTTGATAAAGAAGCTTTCGTTCAGAACTATGACCAGTATCTGGCTAAAATCTCTTCTGGACGCGTTGTCGGTATGTTTGACCAGCACTGGAACTTCCAACAAGGTGAAGATCCGCTCGTAGCTCAGAACAAAATTGGTGAAACGTATGTTGGTTTCCCACTTGTATATGACACAAGCATCAAGGATCACTACCTGGATCGTCCGGTTATCAACTTGAACAACGGTTTTGGTATCAGTAAAGATGCTAAAGATCCTGTTGCAATCCTGAAATTCCTGGATAAGTTGATGGATGAAAAGTACCAAAAGTTGCTGTCTTGGGGTGAAGAGGGCGTAGACTACATGGTCAACGATAAAGGAAGATTCTATCGTACGCCTGAACAACGTCTTCAACAGGAAGACCCGGCATGGAAACTGGCTAACAAAGCAGAAGGCTTCTACGGTGCAGCACCGAAAATGGAAGGTACTTTCTCGGATGGCAACGCGATCGGTGCAACCAATCAGCCTGAAGAATTTTATGATGGCTTGAAGAAAGAGGATAAAGAATTGCTGGATGCATACGGTTTCAAAACATGGAGTGATTTCTTCTCTCCTGCACCTGAAAACCCAGTGTATTATCCAGCATGGCAAGTGGACTTGAAAGAAGGTTCAGATGCTTCGGTAGCCAACAAACAAATGACCGATACATCGCTGAAGTACTTGCCTAGAGCGATCATGTCCAATTCAGATCAATTTGATTCGATCTGGAGCGAGTATGTGGATGCTTACAAGAAAATCAACGTGAAAGCGTATGAAGACCGAATCAATGAGCAATTACAATGGCGGATTCAGAACTGGACCGTGAAATAAATAAAAGCGGTTGTTGAATTAGCTCGGAAGGTGCCAGGTGCATGGATGTAAATCATGCCTTGTGCCTTCTGAGCAATTCATCCCTAAAATCCGCTGTACGTTGATAGGAGGAGTGAAAGATGGCGAATACGCCGGGAGCCATACAGGAAAAATCTGCTCCAACCGTTGTGACCAAGACGCCTCTGATGAAGCGCCTGCGTAGTCAAAAACAACTGATGTTTATGTCTCTGCCCATCGTCGCTTATATTTTGGTTTTCTCGTATTATCCGATCTGGGGCTGGGTTATGGCGTTCCAGAATTACAGTCCAGCGAAGAAATTCTCGCAACAGGAGTGGGTCGGACTTAAGCACTTCAAGTTTCTGCTTACGGACGACGCGTTTCTGAACGTGCTTCGCAATACGATCGCGATGAGTTTAATTAACATGATTCTTGGCTTTGTAACAGCCATTGTTTTTGCGATTTTGCTGAATGAAATCAAACACAAGCTGTACAAGCGCACGATTCAAACGATCTCATATCTGCCTCACTTTCTGTCATGGATCATCGTTACGGGCATCGTAGCCAGTTCGTTATCGGTTGATGGCGGGATTGTGAACGTGGTGCTGATGAAGCTCGGATTTATTAAAGAACCTATTATGTGGCTCAGCGTTCCAGAGTATTTCTGGGGTATTGTCGGTGCATCACACGTATGGAAAGAAGTCGGCTGGAATGCAATCATCTATCTGGCTGCGATCACTTCCATTGACCCTTCACTCTATGAAGCGGCTGAGATTGATGGAGCTAACCGGTATAAAAAAATGTTGTATGTTACGTTGCCTGGCATCAAGTCCATCGTCATTATCTTGTTGATTATGAACATGGGATGGATTCTGGAAGCCGGATTCGAAGTACAGTACTTGCTTGGAAATGGTGTCGTTGTTGACTGGTCTCAGACCATTGACATCTTTGTCTTGAAATACGGGCTACAGATCGGTAACTATTCACTAGCTACCGCAGCTGGTATATTCAAAACGGTCGTCAGTATCACCCTGATATTTGCAGCTAACTCAATATCCAAACGATTCGGCGAAGACCGATTAATATGAGGAGGACACATCGATGGGAATAAACAAATCTCGAGTTGAGCCGATTGTCTTCCACACATTTAACGGCTTGCTGATGATTTTTATTGCAGTAGTAACCTTATATCCATTTTTGAACACTCTGGCTATTTCTTTTAATGCGGGTAACGATACGATTCGGGGCGGAATCTATCTGTTGCCGAGGGAGTGGACTACCCAAAACTACAAAGCTGTATTTGCGGGTGGAACCATATTCGCGGCTTTTGGGGTCTCGGTTGCCAGAACTGTACTAGGTACTGTTCTCAGCTTGTTCCTCACTTCCATGCTGGCATATACGCTGAGCCGCAAAGACTATATTCTGCGCAAACCGATCACGATTATCGTTGTATTGACCATGTATTTCAGTGCAGGTCTCATTCCAACATACTTCCTGATCAAAGATTTGCATTTGCTTAACAACTTCCTGGTATACATCATTCCGGGTCTGATCAGTGCGTTTAACATGATCGTTATTCGGACGTATATCCAGACGTTGCCTGAAGGACTGATTGAGTCAGCCAAGATTGATGGTGCGGGTGATTTCAGAACGTTTATGTCGATCATTTTACCGTTGTGTCAGCCTGTACTTGCAACGGTCGCGTTGTTCATTGCGGTAGGGCAATGGAACTCTTGGTTTGATACGTTCCTGTACGCTTCATCCAAGCAAAACCTGAGCACGTTGCAGTACGAGTTGATGAAACTGCTGTCCTCTTCTATGAACACCAACAGCAGTGCTGCGGTATCCAGCGGGGCAGATATGGGGCAAGCGCGTAACATGGTTACGCCGATATCGATTCGGGCAGCGATCACCATTGTTGCAGCATTGCCAATCCTCGTCGTGTATCCGTTCTTGCAGAAGTACTTTGTACACGGATTGCAACTGGGTAGTGTGAAGGAATAGTAAGAAGCAGTAAGGATGAGTTATCATCGTTAGGAAACGAATTATCGTAGCATCTAAAGAAGTCGGCCGAATGTGGTCGGCTTTTTTGGTATATGCATGTATGAGCAAAATGAAAAGAAAATGAGATCCAGTCATTCGCTGTATATGTTATAATTTTCAATAATATAGAGTAGTCTTGTGCGTCAGCGGTTCAATGGAATGAAGATCGAGCCGAAACGATATATCTTGAAGAGTTATAAATTGAATTCAAGATGGAGTTGAATAAGATGGAAAGTATCCGTAATAATGCGTTAACATTTATCGGAAATTTCGCAATGGCCTATTTTATTTTCGGAGAGGGAAGGATCGGTAAACCTCTAATATTTGCGTTCTGGATGTTTATCTTGATGATGGGGATAGACTGGTATAAGCGTAGAGGGAGTCATACGCTGAATTAGCATATGGTACCATGGAGCCGGTCCCGGCAGAGGATTGGCTATTTGGTGTACAATTTTGGAGAGGAGGTGCTGGATTGCTGTCACGACCGTTTTCGCTGGATTCATTCCGATGCTGGATGCAACGTAAACAGGAACAACTGCAGGTGCTCCAGATCTCTACGGAAGAGAGAAAAGGAAATCCTGAAAATGAGAAGGAGTGTACTCCCGATCCTTTCATTGGATATGTTCATGAATCGGAGAGAGCTATGGGGCAGGTCACGATATGGGCCTCTCGGCAGATAGAGTTTGAGGTAATAAACATCGACACAGAAGAACGTTTATTGTGGACGTATGTTGAGCAGATTGAAGAACAAGACGCAAATTTCGAAACGATGTTGAAGCCTTACTTTGGCGCGTTGCAGTCTGGAGTTACAGCCTAACAAAGCTTGTCGGATTTGTGTATTGAAGACAGAATGAGGACACCCATTTACATCCGAGCCGTTGTTCATTACACTTGATAAGTAACGCTTATAAATAGGGTATATGTAATATCAATTCAGATTATCAGGAGGACTTTATTATGCATCAATCAGCACACATTCAGGAAGCACGCGATTACATATTTAACCGCATCAACACCAAGCCAGTGATAGGTATGATTCTGGGTTCAGGACTGGGAGCACTTGCGGACGAGATTGAGAATGCAACGGTGATCCCTTATACAGAAATTCCGTATTTTGCTCAATCCGAAGCCATTGGACATGCCAATGAATTGGTGATTGGAGAATTAATGGGGCAGACGGTTGTGGCTATGAAAGGCCGCCTTCACTACTATGAAGGTTTCACTTTGGATGAAGTCACGTTCCCGGTTCGCATTATGAAGGCACTGGGCGTTGAACAACTGATCGTCACTAACGCTTGTGGCGCGGTCAACACCGGTTTTGAACCGGGCCAGCTCATGTTGATTACCGATCATATCAATCTGGTTGGTAACAATCCGCTGATTGGAACAAACAATGCTGATCTGGGCGTGCGCTTTCCGGATGTGTCTCAAGTATACAATCGTGAGTTGCGTAGTATCGCACTACAGGTTGCCGAAGAGCATAATGTAAGCCTGCAACAAGGAGTATATGCATGGTGGAGTGGCCCAGCTTATGAAACACCTGCTGAGATTCGCATGATCCGCACGATGGGCGCGGACGCCGTAGGGATGTCTACCGTACCAGAAGCCATTGTTGCCATTCATGGTGGCATGAAGGTGCTAGGAATCTCCTGTCTGACAAACATGGCGTGTGGCATTCTGGATCAGCCTCTCAGCCATGATGAGGTTATTGAGGTGGCAGCCAAAGTGAAAACAACGTTTATCGACCTGGTTAAAGGTATTTTGCAAAAAATGTAGTAGCCTATAGTGTAGTTTTAAAAAAAGTATTTCCATACGGAATTTATTCCGCGGGTGATGCTTTTTTTTGTTTCATGGGAAAGGTGCTCCGACATCATCCGAGTGCAGATTTGGATATGGTAGAAACATTAAATATTTGTGAATACATGGAAAACCTCATTGCCTGAATCAGGAAAATTATGATAGTATCAGAGTCAGAGAATAAATGGAATATTTACAAAATGTAGGCCTTTTGGGTGTGGCATTTTCCTAGATATTCCTTGTCTGTTCTTGTCTGATTTCGGTTCTGTTCCCATCATCCATTTCGTAGAACGGTCAACGTTCAAGACAAATTCTGACCACAGAAACGTTACTACTAGCAAGATTTTGAAGAATCACATGTCTCACAAGAGGAGGAATCTTTTTGCAAGAGTATCCTGTGGCTCAAGATCAATTTGATATTCAATTTTATCAGGTTGTGGAAATGTTTTCTGAACAAAAGCTGGATGTTAGTGCATTAGATCAAGATTTACGGGTTCTGGGATTAAACTCCATCTCATTCATTAAGCTGATCATTGCTTTGGAGAATGAATTCAATATTGAGATGGAAGATGAGTATCTTGAATTGGAGAACTTTACAACACTGCAACATTTGAAAGACAGCTTACGCATGTGTCTTAATTTTGAAGTTTCGAATGAGTCTATGCGTAGGAGTTAACAACGTCTAGTCAAATGAGCGCAATATTCAGGTTCCATTTAATGCACTTATAACTTTAAAATCAGGAGTGATATGTGATGAAGGTAGAATTAAACGCAGAACAATTGATGTGGCAGGAACAATTCAAGGACTTCGTGGACAATGAAATTATTCCATATGCAAGTCTGAATGATAGTGAAGAGCGAATTCATCCTGAATTGCTTACAAAAATTACGGAAGCAGGTTATCTGGGTTCAATGCTGCCTAAGGAGTACGGTGGGATGGAACTAGACAATATATCGATCGGCATTCTCAATGAAGAGGTTGGCCGCGGGTGCTCCTCTGTACGAAGTCTATTAACGGTTCAAGGAATGGTTGGTTTAGCCATTTTGCGATGGGGAACAGCATCCCAAAGAGAGTACTGGTTGCCGAAGCTGGCTGTAGGGGCCTCCCTCGGATCATTTGGATTGACGGAACCAAGTGTTGGAAGCGATGCCAAAAGTATCGAAACAACTGCGGTGCTGGATGGAGAGGAGTACATACTTAACGGTCATAAAAAATGGATTACGATGGGACAGCTAGCAGACGTATTTTTAATTCTGGCCCAGTGCGAAAATAAGCCGACAGCTTTTATTGTGGAGAGAGATGCCATTGGATTCAGTGTTGAACCCATGAGCGGTTTGCTAGGCGCAAGAGCATCCATGATCGCGGAACTGCATATGGAACATTGTCGTATTCCCAAAGAAAATTTACTTGGTCAAGTTGGTATGGGTTTATCTCATGTTGCCTTGCCTTGTTTGGACTATGGAAGGTATACCATTGCCTGTGGCTGTGTAGGTTTGGCCAAGGCTTGTCTGGATGCTTCTGTTCACTATGCGAATTCAAGAATGCAATTCGGAAGAGCCATTCGTGAAAATCAGATGATACAGAAAATGATTACCGAGATGTCCGTAAATATAAAAGCAGCACGAATGCTGTGTTACAGAGCGGGCTATCTACGAGACGTAGGAGATCCCGAAAGCATTATGGAGACGTGGACAGCCAAGTATTTCGCGTCAACAATGGTTAACAAAGTAGCTAGTGATGCAGTTCAAATCCATGGAGCCAACGGGTGCCATCGAGACTACCCTGTCGAAAGATATTATCGAGACGCCAGAATTAACGAGATTATAGAAGGTACAACACAGATGCACGAAATTTTGATTGCCACGCAGGAGGTCGTCACTCATCGTCGTGAAATGAGACGTTCAACCAAAGCGGAAAAAGCAAAGGATATCGCGAATCGAAACGTTTAGATTCCTTATCACAGAACCTAAAGTGAAGCCCTTTTTTTGCAATAGGCAGAATCATTCATTATGCTATGAAAAAAGGGTTTTATCATTAGGTTCTTTAATGTTGTAGTTTATTCATCTGGGAAAGATACGGAGTTGATTAGTGTTGAAAAGGATTGGACAAGGACAGACAGCGGAAATATTCAGACAGGATGAAACTTCAATTTTAAAGCTCTTCAGAGAGGATTTCTCTGAAGAAGCGATTCAGCATGAGTATGATAATGCTCGAATCGTAATGGAACTTGGGGTTAAATGTCCAAGGACAATCGATATGATAACGATGGATCATCGCAAAGGCATCATATTTGAGTTAGTCAACGGAAGAACGCTTCTGGAAGAGATGATGTTTAAACCGTGGTCTATCGAAAGCAGAGCCAGACAAATGGCAGCTTTGCATTATCAAATACATCAGCAGTCAGGTGAGCAAATAAACCAAAAGCAAAAATCGGTTATGAAGAATAACATAGCAAGTGCGATTGATTTGTTGGATGCGGAGAAAGAACAGATCATGGACTATGTAAATAGTTTGCCGGAGGGGAGTTCCCTGTGCCATGGGGACTTTCATCCCAATAACGTCATTACTGGAAAAGAGGACTATATCATAGACTGGATGACAGGCACTTCAGGCTGTCCATCAGCAGACGTAGCAAGAACGCTGGTGCTATTGAAATATGGAAACTTGCCTAAGGGCACCCCGATGACGATGCGGATTCTATTGAAAATGATCAAAAGTAAGATGCGTAAAGCATATTTGGATCATTACCTCTCTCTCTCTTCTATGGACATTCGAGAGATTCACCGATGGGTTCTCCCTATTGCTGCGGCTAGATTAACGGAGTGGATCCCGACGGAGGAAAAAACAGATTTATTGGATTATATCCGTAATCAGCTTCAGAAGTTCAATACCACATAAATCAACCGTCCGAAAAACAATCAGGAGGTTAGGCGATATGGATTTTCAATTACGTTCTGTTGTCTCTTATGATATGGTCATCCGTGAAAAAAAACATTTATTTGACTTGTCTCTCCGAAGACAGATTGCCATATTTGAAGTTATGGACGCTTTGGAAATCAGTGTATTTAGCAAAACCGTAGAGGTCAAAGCAGGATCCGTGCTGCTAGCCAATAAAATTAGATTACAGAATTACGATAAGCCTGTTCTGAAGATGAGAGGTATCATTTTTGGATCGGATTTGCTTGAAAGGTTGCCGAGTTGTCATATCTTGAATGAAAATGACTGCGAACATTATGATCTGGCTGTAAACCTGCTAAATAGAAAGATAGAAAGCAAGGAAGCTATTGAATGGGCTGAAAAGGACTTCTTTAAAGTCTATTCGGGTTACTATCAAACCAATCTGACAAATATGATGCGTCCGGAAACCGATCGGGAAGACTCGGTAAAACGGAACCTGGTTATGATCTGCAAATATATTCAAAACAATTATGAAAAACCGATTACGCTGCAATTTCTGGCCGATATGGTGGGCTATAATCCCGTATATCTGTGTAACTTGTTCTCCAAGGTGTTCAATGTCTCCCCTTTGAAATATCTGCAGCAGATTCGAGTTGATAAAGCACAGGAATATGTAACCAAGACGGATTTGCCAATATGTGAGATTACTTCCATGCTGGGATATAGCTCAAGTACACAATTTAGTGCAATGTACAAAAAGAAAGTCGGAAAAAGTCCAACGGAACATCGGAGTCAGTTCAAAAACAGCAAGGGGGATCGACGGTTAACTATTCAATCTACATAATGTGTCCAATAACACAGAAAATGTTGTATTTATTTACGTAAAATGATAAATTACGGAAAAATACGCACACAAGGAATGATAGGGCTGATGAAGAAAATTCAACTTTTTTGTTTGCCTCATGCAGGTGGATCAGCAATGGTTTTTCACCGCTGGAAGTCATCTTTAAGCCCTGATATTGATGTTATCCCGATCGAATTAAGAGGAAGAGGTTCCCGTGTGGGAGAGTCTTTCTATGAGAGTTTTGAAGAAGCCGTCGATGATATTTATTCTGCTATTTCCTCAAAGATTGCTGGACCCTATGCTATTTTCGGACATAGCATGGGAAGTTGGATGGCACTCGAACTATATTATCGACTTGCACAATCCATAGAGCGTTTGCCCGTACACCTGATGCTTTCAGGCAATCGGGCACCACATATTGTGAAGGATGAGTGCATTCATGCTTTACCAGACGAGGAATTCAGAGAAACCATTCAAAGAATGGGAGGAACATCGGATGAGATCTTTACCAATAAAGAACTCTTTTCGTTGTTCGCGCCTGCACTTCGAGCAGATTTCAGGATTGTCGAACGATTCAATTTTCAGCCCAAGTCTTTCAAGGTACAGAGTGATATTACTGTGCTGACAGGCAGAAGTGATACCCGGGTGAAATCGAGTGATCTGATTGGATGGAAAAGATATGCTGGTTCACAATGCGAGATTGTCAAATTGGAAGGCGGTCACTTTTATATTCAGGAGAATGTTCAGGAAACAACGAGAATTATAAATGAAAAGTTGCAACCTTACCTAATCTAGATGACAAGGAGTGTGTTCCGGTTATGAAGCTAGATAACCTGGCTCAGTTATTTAACTCTCTTGGTTCAGTCACAGACAGAGGCATTACTTTTCTGAATGGCAGTAAGGATGAGAACGTTGTATCCTATGAAGCCCTATTGAAGTCAGCCAAACTACGCTTAGGAGAACTACAAGCATTTGGTATCCGGCCAGGGAGTGAATTGATTTTTCAGTTGAACTCTGAACAAGAGTTTATCGTTACCTTCTGGGCCTGTACGCTGGGTAAGATTATTCCTGTACCGATAACCGTGGGCGGGAATCAAGAACAACGAATGAAGCTCTACAACGTATGGAATACGTTAAATCATCCGTTCATTGCTGCCGATCAGGATCTCACACCAAGCCTGGAAAAGTTTGCGCTCAAGAATGGATTAGAAGAGATCCACAGTCAAATGCACGATCGAATTTTTGTAATACAGGATAAGTTCAATGGGCAAGGACCACCCCGAAACGAGGGTCTCGAAGCCACGATTAATCCTGACGATATCGCCTTTATCCAATTTTCCTCCGGCTCAACAGGCCAGACTAAGGGCGTAGTAATAACACACCGCAATGTCATGAAAAATATAGAAGCAATCAATATTGCAAACGGAGTCTCCTCTGCAGACCGTTCCTTAAGCTGGCTGCCTTTGACCCACGATATGGGTCTGATTGCATTTCATCTCACAAGCACCTTCATGGGTCTGCAACAGTTCATTATGCCTACTTCCTTATTTATCCGCCATCCTACATTATGGTTAACCAAAACGGCTGAACATCGAGCCACTCAACTATATGCTCCTAATTTTGCTTATAAATATCTTTTGGATTCATACAACCCACTGACTTTTGAAGCCACAGATCTTTCTTCTGTACGTTTTATCATGAACGGCGCTGAGCCGATATCTCCATCACTTTGTCTCCACTTTCTGGAGGAGATGAGTCCATATGGACTTGCTTCGAATACGATGTTGACAGCTTATGGCCTTGCTGAGGCAACAGTTGGAGTTTCCTTCGGTGAGGTAGGTGATTTAAAGACTTATGTGCTGGACAGACGATATCTGGAGACAGGCAAACCTTTTATCGAAACAGAGCTTCATGACGAACATGCTGTGTCGTTTGTTGAAGTCGGCAAGCCAATTCAATATTGTGAGGTTCGCATTTGTGATGATCAAGACCAACCGGTCAGTGATTTGATTCTGGGTAGCATCCAGATTAAAGGCTTAAGTGTAACAAAAGGTTATTATAACAATCCTGTGGCAACGGAAGGCACGATAACTTCAGATGGCTGGCTGCGAACTGGAGATATCGGATTTATGAACAATGGTGCGTTGGTGATTACGGGAAGAAGCAAAGACATCATTTTCATTAATGGTCAGAATATTTATCCGCATGATATCGAGCGTGTAACCGAGGAACTGGAGTCTTTCGAATTAGGTAAAGTTACGGTATGCGGTGTGTCCAATACACGTACAGGATCTGAGAGTGTAGTCATGTTCATTCTTTATAAAAAGGATGTACATTCTTTCATTCCAATGGTGCTTGAAGCCAAGGCACATATTCAGCAGAGAATGGGAATTGAACTGCAATCGGTGCTCCCGATTAAACAGATTCCCAAAACAACAAGCGGGAAATTTCAGCGGTATAGGCTTCGAGAACGATATGAAGCGGGTGAGTTTAGTATAACGGAGCAATCCATTCGAAGTATGATAAACCAAGTTAAGGAAAGCAAAAAAGTCCAATCGGCTCGTGATCAGCTTGAACAAAACTTAATTGAAATCGTTGAATCCGTCACTGGGCTCATAAACGTTGGTATAACTGATAATCTCGCTGAAGCAGGATTTGATTCGTTAAAAGTGACGCAGATTCATCAAGCTATAGATGAAGCATATCCTGACAGGTTGCCCATTTCCAGCCTCTACTCCTATACAAGCATCCATGAGTGGGCGAGCATTATCAGAAAAGATGCTGTCGAGTTGGAAACGTTCTCAATTGATGGGAGTTTTTTTCACGAAGATGATGGATATGAAATGATGGCACACCGTTTTACGCTTCCAGTTGCCTTAGTTAAAGACATACGAGCAATTGCATTTGCGGAAGGCTACAGCATACATGTGCTTGCTTCTGCTATGTTTGCTTACTTGCTTCACACGTTATCAGAACAATCAGCTATTGACGTGCATATATCGATTGGAGAAACCAGGAGGGTTACGGCTGTAAGATTCAATTTTCAGCAACACCACACCTTGACAGATCTGTTCCGGAATGTGTACGAGCAAACTGAAGCTGAGAATTCACAACGATCGTTTTCTATCGAACACATGGATCAAATGAAGTTTAAAAGGAAAGAAAAGGAAATTATTCCGTTGTACGGCGAACAGCAATTGTTCAAAATATCGGACGATATTTTGAACTATTATGATCTGATTATGTTGGTGGCGGAGGATGGTGACGTACTGCAGTATGAGTGTCGCTTTAATGGGCGGAAATTAAAACAAACGCGTGTGAAACGTCTTATTACTAATTATGTGAAAGGACTCCAACTACTTGTGCAGCCTGAATTGAAATGAAGCGTATAGGGGGAAGGCTATGCTGGATCAATTGTTCGACAGAGGGCTGTGGGATGAAGAAGATGAACAGGATACGGTGACCGAACTGGATATAACAACAGGAAAGAGACATGACATAGCCATTATAGGCGTTGGAGTCAAGTTGCCGACGGGTGAGTCAATCGATGATTTTTGGGCCATGCTTGATTACGGAATTGATTGTGTGCGTGAACTGCCTGGTCAGCGGAAGGAGCAACTCGATCAGTATTTTATGCACAAGGAAGGCTCGCTGGATCAAGTACGCTATTTAAACGGAGCTTATTTGGATGAGATCGATGAATTCGATTATTCCTTCTTTCGTATGAGTGCACAGGAAGCTAAATTAATGAGTCCTGTACAGCGCGTGTACTTGCAAACGGTATGGCATGCGGTTGAAGATGCGGGTTATGGAGGAGACCGTCTCTCAGGAAGTGCAACAGGTGTATATGTAGGCGTAATAGGTGATCAGGAAGGTTACAAATACAAACAGATGGTCGAAGAGCTAAACGCAGATATGTTACCTATTTCGACCGTCGGCAATCTTTCGTCCATTATTCCTGCAAGAATCGCATATATGCTTAATCTGACAGGGCCAGCGATGGTCGTGGATACGGCTTGTTCTTCCTCGATGGTTGCGCTGGATATGGCTGTACGTGCGTTGCGCGAAGGAAGCTGTGATACGGCTATTGCCGGTGGCATCAGACTTAACATGTTTCCACTCGATAAGGAATACTACAAAATTGGTATTGAGTCCAGCGACGGTGTTACAAGAGCCTTTGATGAACATGCAGACGGATCGGGAATGGGCGAAGGCGTCGTAAGTCTCGTGCTTAAGCCGGTAGAACAGGCCGTGAAGGATCATGATCATATTTATGCGGTCATTAAAGGCACAGCAGTCAATCAAAATGGATATTCGGCAGGAATCACGACGCCCAATGCAAAGGCTCATGAAAAAGTGTTGACACACGCTTGGCGTGATGCCGGAATTCATCCGGAGAGTCTGTCTTACCTCGAAGCTCATGGAACGGGAACACTCATCGGAGACCCGATTGAATTGGAAGGGGTTCAGGCCGCTTTTCGCAGATTTACGGATAAAAAGCAGTTTTGTGCCATAGGTTCGGTTAAATCAAATATTGGGCATCTATACGACAGTGCAGGATTAGCAGGGGTATTGAAAGCAATGATGGCATTAAAATTAGCTCGCCTCCCCGCTACGCTTCATTTTAATCGGCCGAATCGAAAATTTGATTTCCATAAATCTCCTGTTTATGTCAATGCCATCTCAAGAGATTGGGCAGCATCGGTTACGCCGCGAAGATGTGGGGTCAGTTCATTTGGTTTAAGCGGAACGAATTGTCATGTCGTATTGGAAGAAGCTCCGAAACGATCCGAGGAATTGAGCAGCGATGAATATTATCCTTTTTTAATTTCAAGTGTTACATCCAGCAATCTTTCCAGCCAGGTCCAATCTTATGCGAGATGGATCAGACAGAATCCAAAAGCAAATCTAAGGGATCTTTGTTGCACCGCAGCTACTGGCAGACATCATCATGCTTATCGGGCTGTTTGGATCGTCAGTTCTGTGGAGCAGTTACTTCAGTATTTAGAGCGCTTTCATGTTGAAGGGGAGTCTTCTTCACAAGTAGATAGATCACTTTATAGAGATCATCCGGTATGGACTTCAGAAGAACTGGTCATGAGATGGCACACGGAAGGTTGCGATCGAGAAGAGGCCCTTCAGTCACTATGTGCTCATTATCAAAATGGTGCCCGCATCGACTGGTCGAGAATTTATCCAGATGTGACCTATAACAAGCTGAGCTTGCCTCCATATACGTTTGAAAAAAATAAATGCTGGCTAGATGTTCCCCATAGTGGTGATTCTGCTCAGAACCCTCAAGAGGCGATGTATTATTCATTAACATGGAAGCCACGAAGTGAAGTTTACAATACCGCCTCATCCGAACTAAAACAGCTTGTCGTCATCCGCTCGGATGAAGAGGCGTATTCCAATTTAATGGTATCAAGCCTGCGTGAGACGGGAGTACAGGTTATTGACGTTATACTGGGGACATCTTTTTTTCAAAAAGATGCACAAACTTATGTAATCGGTAATGATGAGATGCATTATGCAAAGCTTTTGCAAGAACTGTCCGTCGGTAGCCCTTTACGTATCGTCCATACCGTTTCACTTGCTAATCATTCAATAGCAAAAGACGGTTTAAATGAAGGCCTTATGTCTGTCTGGAAGCTTAGCAAAGCATGTGCTCAGGTCACTGGGGATTCCATTGAGATTATTCTGATCACAGCTCTTGCCAATGAAGTGACAGGTGAAGAGCCTGACCTCTTTCCCGAAAATGCTGCCATGTTGAGTTTTGGACAGACGGTTCAACGTGAGATCCAAAGTCTGAAGTGTCTGTGTATCGATCTTGATCTTGACGAACGATGGGACGTGTCGAGTCTATTGCCATACTTGGTCGGGCCCCTGCAGACCCAATCACTTGCTGTTAGAAAAGGAGCGGTGTACAAGGCTGAATTCGGACCTGTTGATGTTCATTCCCTGCCTGAAGCGGAGATGAGTTGGCAGGAGGATGGTGTTTACCTGATTACAGGTGGACTTGGAGGGCTTGGAATCGAAATAGCAGACTATCTATTATCATTCGGGCGCCTGAATCTCGCCTTGCTTGCAAGAACGCCGCTGCCTGAACGTCATAGCTGGGATATGCTTTTGAAGGATGAACACATTCGCGCTTCGCTCAAAGACAAGTTGCTTCGCTTGCTTGATTTGGAGAAACGTGCAGGACAAATAGCTTATTTGACAACGGATGTAGCGGACCCGTTGCAATTGGGTCAAACCCTCGAACAATTAAGAAATCAGTTTGGTCGTATACGAGGCATTATTCATGCCGCAGGAGTAGGAAGTACGCAACATGCCGATGAGATGACAGAGCAAGAGTTCACTGCTATGCTTGCTCCGAAAGTAGCAGGTACCCGCCTGTTAGATCAGTTGACGGTATCCGATCAACCTGATTTTTTGGTACTTTTTTCATCTGTGGCTACTTTATTCGGATCTGCCGGACAGGCTGCTTATGCTGCGGCCAATGCTTATCAGGATGCTTATGCTCCACTGCGTAACCGGAAAGGTCTGCGCACGATAACGATCAACTGGACTACTTGGAAGCAGGTAGGCATGGCCTCCAGGGCCGGTTTTGATTTCGATACCTTATTCAAGGCAATATCCAAAGAATGGGCCATGGCAAGACTTTTTGAACTGATGGGAAAACAGAGCAATGGTCTGCTCATTGGAGAGTTGAATTGGAACTCATCGTATTTGAATATGCTGACGAAATACCATTTCCACCTTGAGGCAAGCATCCAGCGGAGAATGGAGAAGTTAGCGAAAAAGTCTGACAGAGTAGTGCAACAGGCTACGGATACTGAGGACCCCCCTATGATACAGGTCGCAGCAGAAAAGGAGTCAAACCGGAGATTTACCGGAGAGATGGAGCGGACGATTGCAGATATTGCCGGGCAATACCTCGGGATAAAAGAAATCAATGTACATGACAGCTTTTTTGAACTCGGTGCCGATTCTATCATGATCAAACAGATCTTCCTGAGATTGGACAAAATTTATCCTGGACAGCTGATCATGACCGATCTTTTTGAATACCCAAGCGTCTCGAGACTTACCACTTATCTGAGCAGTTCAGATGAACAGATGTTACAAGTGTCTTCTCAGAAAGCTTCTCTCGGAGAAGACCGTGACACAGATATTGAGGATTTATTCGATGAGATCGAACGAGGAGAATTGGATTTGGATGAAGCAATCCTTAACCTTCAAAAGATGTAGGGGGACGTGAAGCGTGGAGAAAATTCTGAAGCTCCTGGTGGAAAGTGTCAAGGATCAAAAGATGAATAAAGCAACGGCAGCTCAGATCGTCAAAATGCTAAAAGAAGAGGAAAAGAAACCCGTAAAGGATATTGCCATTATTGGCATATCAGCCAAGCTGCCCAATATGGACACGCTGGATGACTATTGGGACAATATCCAGAACGGGGTGGATTGTATACGTCCTATACCCAAGACAAGGAAGGCTGATATGGATGCTATGCTTGCTTATATGGATATCCCCGAGAAGGAGATTCAATATTACGAAGCGGCATATCTGGACAACATCGACCAGTTTGACCATGAGTTTTTTCGTATACCTCCCAAAGAAGCCAGCTTAACTGACGTCAATCAGCGTTTGTTTATGGAAACTGCCTGGGGAGCCATGGAGGACGCGGGGTATGGCAATGATAAATTATCCGGTACCAATACGGGGGTTTATGTAGGTTTTTCTAACAATATTAAAGATATGTACATGCGTTATATTACCGAAACAATGCAGACGAGTGCGCTCTCCATTGTAGGGAACCTGGCTTCCATTTTATCGAATCGAATCTCATACCTTTTGAATCTAAAGGGACCCAGTATTGTAGTGGATACGGCATGTTCCTCTTCCCTGGTAGCAGTAGCTATGGCATGTCAGGCGATACGGAATAAGGAATGCGATATGGCTATTGCAGGCGGTGTGAAGCTGCACCTCATGACCCGTGAAAACCAGAATGAGAAAATTGGAATGGAATCTCCAGACTACCGTACCAAAACATTTGATGACTCCGCCAACGGTGCCGGCATGGGCGAAGGGGTAACGGCGTTGCTTCTTAAGCCACTGGAGTCTGCGCAGCGTGACGGAGATCAGATCTATGCTGTAATTAAAGGTCTGGCTATCAATCAGGACGGAAGCTCTGGCGGACTCACTGTACCAAACCCGTCTACCCAGGCCGAATTAATTGTCAAAGCGTGGCAAGATGGCAACATTGATCCCGAGACCATCTCCTACTTTGAACCACACGGTACAGGAACGGAACTTGGTGATCCCATCGAGATTAAGGGCATCCAGAATGCCTTCAAGCAGTATACGTCCAAGAAACAATTTTGCGCGATCGGATCAGTTAAAACGAATATCGGTCATCTTTATGAAGCAGCCGGGACAGCAGGGTTGATTAAAGCGATTCTGGCATTAAAAAATAAAAAGCTTCCTCCAACGCTTAACTTCCAGAAGCCCAACAGGTCCATAGATTTCAGTGGATCACCGGTCTATGTGAATACGACTTTGCGCGATTGGACTACGGATGGGCGCTCGCCAAGACGCTGTGGCATCAGCTCTTTTGGTATTGGAGGCACGAATTGCCATCTGGTATTGGAGGAAGCACCTGTCTTGGCATCAGAGCATGCAACCGAGCGTAAGGTTACAGAGCCAGCCATTCTAACGTTGTCCGCCAAGACAGAGGAATCGCTGCGTCAGATGATTAACAAATATATTTACTTTCTGGAAAAAAAGGAGCTGCCTGCCCTTCAGGATATCTGTTACACCGCGAATACGGGAAGAGGAAAATTTCCTTACAGGGCTGCTGTATTGTGCACCAGCCATCGTGATCTGCATGACAAGCTGATTCAGCTAGAGCAGTCGGAGCAACTTTTTGAATCTTCATTCGGTTCGTACATCTATACCGGGTTCCATAAACTGGTTCAAGATGAAGATGCAGCAGAGCAGGAGTTCAGGCTCTCCCCATCATCCCGACATGAATTAAGCCTCTCCTTAGGAAAAACCATTGAAGAGTTTACGAACAGCCAGCAACAGAACATGGACGCACTGCATCAGGCTGCTTCCATTTATGTTTCTGGAGGCGACGCCAATTGGGAAGTCCTTTATTCGAATGAAAAAGTAATGAAGGTTAGTCTGCCATCGTACGCATTTCAGACGCGCAGATGCTGGATTGATATTCCTAAACGAAGCAAAAATGCAGATAAACTACAAGCAGACCGTATGTTTTATCAGTCTGTCTGGAAACAGCATTCTCCTATTTCAAGGGAAACTTCTATTTCCACATGGAAAGGAACTTTGCTTTTCTTTCAAGGTGAAGATCACGTTACTACCGCGTTGTCTTCCCGACTGGAACGTGAACCTGGGGCACAGGTTATTCGGGTAACCTGGGGTCAACATTACGAAAAACGTAGTGATTATCACTATGTGATTCGTGGTGTTGAGCAAGATTACATGCAGTTATTGGAAGATATCAAAGGTCAAGGACTGACGGATATTATTCACGGGTTTACCCTTGCTGAAAATTACAATGAAGATGCTTTACAAAGTGAGGAACGATTGGAACTCAGTCAAAAGCGCGGAATTCAGAGTGCATTTTACTTGACTCGTGCTCTTTTGCATCATCATTTAACCGAAGGACTACGCCTTCAATTTATCTCTTCTCTGGCTAATGCAGTTACAGGGCATGAAAATCTGGTACGGCCTGAGAACGCAACACTAAACGGCTTTGCCAAGGTCATTGAACAGGAGTACCCCGAAATTTCCTGTCGATTTATTGATGTAGATGCCTTGACTGATGCTGATGCCCTTTTTGAAGCATTGACGGGCTCACATGACCGTTTCCAAATTGCCTATCGCAACAACCAGCCATACGTAGAGGAATTGGATATTGCCCATATTCAGGAAGCTGAGCTTGATAGTGTAACGATCCGGGAGAATGGATTGTATTTGATTGCTGGCGGGACTGGCGGAATTGGTTTGCAATTTGCCAGACATTTGGCCGATGGCCGAAATATTCGTCTAGCTTTGGTCAGCCGTACAGGCATGCCGCAACGTAGCCAGTGGGACATGTTGATCCAAGAGGACCATACGGAAAAACTATCTGTTGAAATGAAAGAACGAATGACAACGATCATGGCTTTAGAAGCGCAAGGCACAAGTGTTGAATTGATTCAGGCCGATATTTCCAATATGGGGCAGATGACCGAAGCAATTCATGACTTAAAAGCAAAATATGGACCTATTTACGGTGTGATTCATAGTGCAGGTGTGGCCAACGACGGCATGATTATTCGCAAGGAAGAGAGCGCATTCGATGAGGTTCTAAGGCCGAAGGTGCAAGGAACCTGGATACTGGATCAATTAACGGCACAAGAGCCACTAGATTTCTTCGTGATGTTCTCGTCCGGTATTTCGATGCTGGGTGAGCCGGGACAGAGTGACTATGTGGCTGCGAACTGTTTCCTGGATAGCTTCGCGGCATATCGCGAGAAATCATCGGGACGAACACTGACGATTAACTGGCCAGCATGGAAGGAAGCCGGGATGGCTGCCAGATTTGGTCTGAATGTAGACACCGCATTTAAAACGTTGCCTACCAATA
Source organism: Paenibacillus polysaccharolyticus (assembly GCF_023714295.1). Lineage (GTDB taxonomy): Bacteria > Bacillota > Bacilli > Paenibacillales > Paenibacillaceae > Paenibacillus > Paenibacillus polysaccharolyticus_A. The sequence continues at coordinate 215,934 of NZ_JAMAUN010000003.1, read as the reverse complement.
AGGCGATAAGCGCATTTGATATGGTTCTGAACCGTCAAATTCGCAGGGTACTGATTGGTGAACCGAATTATACGAGTGAACTCTTGCCTTTACTGGAATCGTCACGGGTTATTCAATTCTCAGAAGCGTTGAAAATTCGAATTCAACGAGAACGAAACACCTCTGTTCCCCAACATACGGAGCCGTCTCGTGTCGTGTATGAGCAAAAGGTAGAATTACATGGAAGAGCTAACGGCGTATATACGACGACGGAAAAAGAACTGGCTCAACTGGTTGGTTATGTTCTAGGGTTTACTGAGCTAGATGTGTATGACAACTTGTTTGAACTCGGTGTTGATTCGATCTCCATGATGCGTATCATTACCGAAATTCGGGTGCGCTACCATGTTCACTTGAACTATCATACATTCTTTGAAGGTATGAATATGGCCAAGCTGGCAGTTCATTTGGTGGATGCACTTAAGCAATCAGGCAAAATAAGCGAATATCCGCAACAACAACCTGATCCTGAGACGCTATATGAAGATTTTCCATTGACCGAAGTGCAGATGGCATATTTGCTTGGCCGAGATGATCGGTTTGAGATGGGTGGCACATCAACTCACTATTACTTGGAATTAGAGACCAGACTGGACATGGCTCATTTCCAGCGTGCTTTGCAAAAAGTGATACAGCGCCATCCAATGCTTCGAGCGATTATACTGCCTGAAGGCGTGCAAAGAATTTTGCCTCAGGTACCGGAATATCAAGTGGAAATTGTGGACCTGAGCGGACTGGGTGAGCAGAAACAGTGGGAGCAAATAGAACTGGTCCGGGATCGTATGTCACATCATGTGTTCAAACCTGATCAATGGCCATTGTTTGAGTTCAAAGCGTTCAAAATCGACGATGCCCGACATTATTTATTGTTTGGTTATGATCTGTTGATTTGTGACAGCGCGAGTATCCAGATTCTTGGCGAAGATTTGGTGCATTACTGCCGTGAGCCGGAAAATGAGCTTCCTCCGCTCCAGTTTTCATTCAAGGATTATATGATGGCATATAGCCAATTGAAAAACAGTGAGATGTATGCTCGCGATAAAGAGTACTGGATTGATCAACTGGAAACATTCCCATCGGCACCTGCGCTTCCACTGAAACAAGAGCCCAGACATATTAAAAATCCGCAATTCTCGCGACTGAGCTGGACGCTGGGGCGTGAATCGTGGACGCAATTAAAGCAGAAGGCACAGCAGAACAATGTAACACCTTCCGCGCTTTTATGTGCTGCTTTTGCCCGTGTGTTGGCTCGCTGGAGCAATCAGGATCGGTTGGCAATTAATCTTGCAGCGTTTAACCGATTCCCGTTTCATGAAGAAACAGACCGGATTATCGGGGATTTCACGTCTATTATGTTGTTAGAAATCAGTGAACAGAAACAGAGCACCTTCTGGGAACAAGCGAAAAACGTACAGCGTGGCATGCTCGATATGCTGGAGCATCGTCATTATGACGGGGTGGAGTTCATTCGCGAATTGGCTCGTCATCGGGAAGCCGGGACTTCTGCCATTATGCCCATTGTGTATACCAGTACATTATTTGTGGATGCGATTGGAAGCTGGCAGCATATCGGCGAACTTAAAATGGGGATTAGCCAGACTTCTCAGGTGTACCTTGATAATCAGGTTATGGAAACCGACGGACAGTTAACGATCAACTGGGATCATATTCAGGACCTTTTTGATGATGAGACATTATCGGCCATGTTTAACGAGTATACGTCGATGATTATACATCTTAGCGAACAACCCAATGTCGAGTTTGTCCCGAGTCTGCCTGAGCGGGATGAGATGGTATGGCGTATCTTTAATGCCACGGCGCAAAGATATACACCTTCCACATTGCATGGGGCGTTCATGGAACAGGTCACAAAGTCTCCTCATGAGACAGCGGTCATTTATAACGATCAGCAACTAACTTACCAGCAGTTGCATGAACGTTCCAACCAGCTTGCACACTATCTGATGCAGCAAGGGGTTACACGAGGAGACCGGGTGGGACTATTTGCTGAACGCGGAATAGAAACGATTGTAAATGTAATTGGCATTCTAAAAGCCGGAGCGGCCTATGTGCCTGTTGATCCGGATTATCCGGAAGAACGTCAGCATTATATATTGCACAATAGTAATTGCAACATATTGTTGCGGCCTGATGTATACGATACCGAAAAGCTGAGCAGCTTTCCGGTAGAACCCGTAAGGCATGAAGTGGAACCTCACGAGCTAGCCTATATTATCTATACTTCTGGCAGCACGGGAACTCCCAAAGGTGTCGCTACGGCTCATGGTCCGGCAATGAACACGATTCATGATATCAATATGAAGTTTGAGGTCAACGGTCAGGATCGGATTCTCGGTATCTCTTCCATGTGTTTCGATCTGTCCGTGTATGATATTTTTGGCGCACTGGCAGCGGGAGCGGCACTTGTCATTGTTGCTGATCAGCGTGATATTCATGATATGTATGACGTGATACAACAGAGCAGAGTGACGATATGGAACTCCGTACCGGCAATCATGCAGTTAATGACGGAGTACGCCATGGACCAGGTCAATGAACAACTGAGACTTGTCTTGCTTAGTGGAGATTGGATACCAAAGAAGTTGCCTGAACAGGTGCAAAACGGTTTTCCTTCTGCACAAGTTATCAGTTTGGGCGGGGCCACAGAGGCATCCATCTGGTCTATCTATTATCCGGTCAATGCGGTAGGTTCAGACTGGAATAGCATTCCTTATGGCAGACCACTCGCGAATCAGACATTTTACACGCTGGACTTTGCGGGCAGAATCAGTCCGGTTGATGTGATCGGTGAGCTGTGCATAGGCGGGGTTGGGTTGGCCGAAGGATATTTTAACGATCCCCTCAAGACAGATCAGGCTTTCTTTAACCATCCGGAGCTAGGTCGGTTGTATCGTACAGGAGACTTTGGTGTATTACGAAGAGCAGGATATATTGAATTTCTCGGCAGACGGGACTCCCAGGTCAAAATCAGGGGATATCGTGTGGAACTTGGGGAGATTGAGAGCAAACTGGCCGTGATTAAAGGTGTCAAACAGGCAGTTGTTATGGACAAAGTGGACGAACATGGGACCAAAACATTGGTGGCCTATTACTCGGGAGAACACAGCTATGGAGAGCTGGACATAAAACGTCTCTTGGCACAAGTACTTCCGGATTATATGGTCCCACAGCATTTAATTCGTGTCGAGCAGTTTCCACTGACTCCTAATGGCAAGGTTGACCGTAAAGCATTGCCAGAACCGGTATTCGGGCAGTATCAGAGTGCCCTATCGGGCACGGAAAGTCCGACCGAGCAAAAACTTGTCGCACTTTGCGAATCCGTATTCGGTTTGCATGGCATAGGGATTCGCGACAGCTTTTTTCAAATGGGAATCAACTCCATAAAAATGGTGCAGCTGGTGAACCGAATCGATCAGGAATTTAATCGCCGTCTAAGCTTCAGGGAATTTATGGCCTTGAGAGATATTTACGAGTTGGCGGACTTGCTAGAAAAATCATTTGAAACTGAACCATCCATGGAAACTGTGCATTATCCGCAGCATAATCCTTCACCTGATCCGGAAGGGCGTCCATTCCCGCTGACCGAGGTGCAGATGGCTTATGTTGCAGGTAGAAGCAAGGCTTTTGAAATGGGAGGAACGTCAACACACGGATACCTTGAATTTGAAAGTGACCTGGATATGACTCGTTTCAATGAGGCTTTAATCAAAGTGATTGAGCATCATCCGATGCTGCGTGCGATTATTTTGTCTACCGGAGAGCAACGTATACTTCCCGAAGTACCAGCGTATAAGCTGGATATTGAAGATATCAGCATGCTGAGTCCAGGAGAGATGGAACGCTTGCTCACCGTAGAAAGAGAGCGAATGTCTCATCACATTTTTGAATTGGAGCAATGGCCATTATTTGAGATTCGTGCGAAGAAAATATCCGAGCATACACATCTTTTGTTGTTTGGCTATGATTTGCTGATCGCAGACGGGGCGAGCATTCAGATTTTTAACGATGATCTGCTGAAATATTATCATCATCCTGATCTGAAACCTGAGCCGATTTTATTTACGTTCCGGGATTATATTCTTGCTTACAATGAGTTTCGAAAGTCCAGTACCTATCAGGCGGACAAATCGTACTGGCTTGCACGAGTTGAAGAATTTCCCGCAGCGCCTGCACTTCCTTTGAAGACAGATCCAACACGGATTAGCGAGCCCAAATTCAAACGTCTCAGTGCCGTTTTTGAATCAGAGCAGTGGGAGTCACTGAAAAAAATAGCGAATGGACAAGGGCTAACGCCTTCTTCACTTTTGTGCGCGGCCTATGCCCGGATTTTATCTTACTGGAGTAATCAGCCTAGGCTCGCACTGAATCTGACGGTTTTTAATCGCTATCCATTCCATCCAAGCATACAACGCATGATCGGTGACTTTACGTCCATGATTTTAATTGATGTAGATATGACGTCCACGAATGATTTTATGCAGCAGGTTGGGCATGTTCAAAATAGCATTCTAGAGGCGTTGGAGCACAGGCATTACGAAGGTATCGAATTCATACGAGACCTCTCCAAACATCATCAAATGGGGAATAAGACCGTGATGCCTATCGTGTTCACAAGCATGATCTTTAACGAGCGCGATGCATCGGATAATACTCACGGACTGATCGGAAAAGTCCGTGAGGGAGTTAGCCAGACATCCCAGGTTTATTTGGATCATCAGGCTTCGGATGCGGGAGGACAGCTGACACTAACTTGGGATTATGTGCAGGATCTATTTGATGAACAGGTTATTGAAACGATGTTTGCTCAGTACACTTCGCTGCTGAAAGGTCTGATTACGGGGGAAAGCAGTCTTGGACCGGACCTTCCTGCTGCGGACCTCAGCATTCTGGAAAGGTATAACGACTCGGCTGCTAATTTCGTACCAACGACATTACAGCACCTCTTTGACATCACAGCTAAACGCTATCCTAATCAGGATGCGCTGTTATTCGGGGATGAGCGGATGAGTTATGCAGAATTGGATCAGAAGTCGGGTCAGCTGGCAGGGTATCTGCTTGAACAGAAGATAGGACGAGGAGATCGTGTGGGTGTCATGGCCAGACGCCGAATGGAAACCATCGTGAACATTATGGCGGTGTTGCGAACCGGTGCCGCATATGTACCACTAGAACCTGAGTATCCGGAAGACCGACGTGCTTACATGATTGCGAACAGTGAGTGCCGTGTGGTTCTGGATGTAGATGCATATGTTCAAGTTTCAGCCTCCACATACGGTGTACTGGAGGGTGAGCCTTATGGAGAACCCGATGATCTTGCATACGTTATTTACACCTCGGGAAGTACAGGTCGGCCCAAAGGGGTGGCCATTGCACAAGGGGCGGTAAGCAACACGATTCAGGATATGAACAGAAGATTCGGAGTTCATGCGCAGGACCGTATAATTGGCGTATCATCCATGTGTTTTGATTTGTCGGTATATGATATCTTCGGTGCGCTTTCTTCAGGGGCAGCTCTTGTGTTGGTATCTGACCAGAGAGATATGCGTTTAATGATGGAAGCTGTTGATCGTCATAGAGTGACGATCTGGAACTCGGTCCCGGCGCTGATGGACATGTTTACGGATCGACTGGAATCAGATGCGGCGCGCAATTATCGCTGGGCAACGGATGAAGACAACTTGGCTGCTGTTCAACAGTCTGTTGTAACGGAATTGGAAGAGCCTTTATATCATTGGTCCTTCTCTACATTATGGCGTATGGAAGGAAAGCACGTTTATGTGGATGAATTTAAATGTCCAGAATGTGCTTCCCTCATGTTCCCTGAGTTATATTTTCTTGCACAAAAGGGAATTCGTCTATCAGAGATTACCCCTTTATTCCCTGAATTATCAGCTAAAGAAGTACATTCTGTCACGGAAATACTTGTTCGTAAACGTGCTCTGGTTAGCGGACTTATGGAACCTGTTGAGATATTCAAGAAGCAGGCAGAGTTGTTCCGTAACCCGTATGACGAAAAAGTCGCCTATGATGCACAAGCCTATGAGTCTTTCAAAAAAATTCAGCTGAATCGAACGTTTGGAGAAGAAACAGCAGCTACAGTGCAGTTGGAACGCGGGGTGAAATATCCAGATTTTATATCCAAGCGCCGTTCACATCGCTCCTTCATAGAGGATCAGCCGATTACACTGGAACAGTTCTCCAATCTGATCGGAGTGCTTGGTCAGTATTACGATGGACAGGAAACACGGTATTATTATCCATCTGCTGGCGGGTTGTATCCGATAGATGTATTCGTATATGTGAAAGAAGGCCGAGTTACAGGAATGAAGGCAGGATTATATTACTTCAGTCCAGTAGAGCATACGCTACGTCTCATTCACAACGGATCAGCATGTATGGATGAAATGCATTATTACACAAACAAGTCGATCTATGCTTCTTCGGCATTTACCGTATTTTTTATCTACAATGCGGAAGCAACAATGCCCAAATATGGTGCGCAAGGTTACTTGTATTCACTCCTTGATACAGGAATTATGGTGTCTACGCTAAACAGTGTGGGTGAAATGTTGGGCATTGGAATGTGTTCGATTGGAGATATGCTCTTTGAGAAGGTAAAACCGTTATTTGGTCTAAACGAAAATCAGATATGGCTGCATACAGTAGAGGCTGGATTAAGACCGGATTTTTCAATAGATTCAATGGGAGAATGGACAAGCTTCAACGAGCATTCCGAAAAAGCCTTTGGCGTAAAAGAGTCCGGTTATCAGGACTCCCAGCTAACCAGTTATATCGAATCAAAGGAACTTAAGGTATCTGTTCTGGGTTCTCAAGCTTCTGTGATGAGTGAAGTGAAACTGGAAGAATCGATCTTATCCGAAGCGGATAAATCCGTGCAGAGAGGTGATCGAGCAAGCAGTCTGCGTCTTGTGATGCTGAGCGGAGATTGGATTCCGTTAGCCCTGCCGGACAAGATCAGAAATCTATGTCTTGATGCACACGTTGTGAGCTTAGGCGGAGCAACCGAAGCTAGCATTTGGTCCATTTTTTATCCCATCGATACCGTTTCCAAAGATTGGAAAAGTATTCCTTACGGATATCCACTCGCGAATCAAACCTTCCATGTGCTGGATTATCACCTGCGTTCATGTCCGGTTGATGTTCCGGGGGAACTGTTCATCGGCGGCTCAGGCTTGGCTAACCAATACGTGAATGATCCGGAAAAAACGGAGCAAGCATTTATCCAACATCATACACTGGGCCGTCTGTACAGAACGGGGGATCATGGTGTTATGCGCAAAGAAGGTTATATTGAATTTTTAGGTAGAAAGGATAATCAGATCAAGATCAGGGGACATCGTGTAGAACTGGGCGAGATTGAGGCTGTGCTTGTCCAGCATCCTGAGCTGAAGCGAGTATATGTAATGGATCGGCTGAATGAGCAGAAGAAAAAGGTTCTGTGCGCCTATTACGTATCGGATGGAGAAATCTCCATTACGGATTTGAGAGAGTTCCTGATTTCCAGATTACCCGAGTACATGGTACCTTCGTTCTTTATAAGGATGGAATCATTTCCATTGACACCTAATGGGAAAATGAACCGAGCAGCTTTGCCTGAACCAACAGCAGTTCACACCGTTCAAGTGCAATATCAAGCTCCGGCAAGCAACATTGAGAAACAGCTAGTACAGATATGGAGTGAGGTACTTGGCAATACCCATATCGGTGTGAATCAGCATTTCTTTGAAATCGGCGGCGACTCCGTTCTTATGATTAAGGCACATGCGAAGCTTGATGATCAGTATCCGGGGATTGTCAAAATAACGGACATGTTTAATCTGCCGACCATTTCGGACATTACCGCTTTTATTGAAGAACGGTTGGATGAGATGGATGTTACGCATGTACCACGAAATCTTATTCCATTATCTGCGGATTTCTTTATAGATGTGGAATCGACATCCAATGAAATTCAGGAGTTGCAGTTTGCCTTGCCTTCAGAGCATTATAACCGCGTTATAGATGCCTCAAGGAAGTGGAAGGTTGAGGAAGATGACATTTTATTTGCCGCTTTTGCGTACCTGCTCGCACAGACGTCAAATCATGATCAGTTGAAAATTCATGCTGCTATTGGACAGCCGGAACATGTTCAGGTATTTGACCTGGACTTCGGTACACTGGAGCGGTTTGATGAATTGTTTACTCTCATTCATCAATCCAACCATTCCGTTAACGGTGAGAGATTCCATGTCAAGTATGTCAATTCCCTTGTAGCCGAATCAGGCACAGGGACGCTACCTTTGTTTTATAACCGTGACTCCATTGCTTCGGGAGTACCGATATCCGAACTGTACGACTTAACCTTACAAGTGGTGCATCAAGAGACCGGTTTGCAGATTGTATGTAGTTTCCGTTCTATGAAATGGCGCAAAAACAAGGTGGAGTCACTATTGCAGATCTACTTCAAACTGCTTAATGCAATGCTGGAATGATCTCAGCCGACGGTAAAGGAGAACAAAATGAAAAAAGGATTAATGGGAAGCATTAAACTGGATGATCTCCTGGAAGATGGAACGGAATCGGTCGATATCGAAAATGTTTCGACAAAGGACATTGCCATCATTGGGATGTCCGGCAGATTCCCGGGTGCGGAGGAGCTAGAGACATATTGGAGCAATCTGCTGAACGGTGTGGATAGTATTGGCGATTTCCCTGCGGAACGTCAGTCTTTTACGGATTATTTTATGAAAACACGCGGGGAAACGGTGGCTTATACCCAAGCCGGATTCCTGAACCATATTGATCGATTCGATTATCGTTTTTTTAATATGTCTCCGCGTGAGGCATCCCTAATGGACCCCAATCAACGATTATTTCTTGAAACGGCATGGCATGCCATCGAGGATTCCGGATATGGAGGCGGCAGGCTTAAAGGAAGCAACACCGGGGTGTATGTTGGATTTCGTAACGATGAGGTCTATGACTACAAAAGATTAATTACCGATCTTGACCCTCAGGCAGATCCCAGTGCAGTTCCTGGTAATTTGGCCTCCATTCTGGCTAGCCGGATATCCTACCTGCTCGACCTGAAGGGGCCTAGTCTTTGTCTTGATACGGCATGTTCATCGTCTCTTGTCGCCATACATCTGGCATCACAAGCGATTCGAAACGGCGATTGTGATCTGGCGGTTGCCGGCGGTGTGAAGATACGTCTTTTTCCACTGGATGAGGGTAACAAGCTTGGTGTAGAGGCCCCCGACGGTAAAGTGAAGGCATTTGATGCAGATTCGGATGGGACGGTTTGGGGAGAAGGTGCTGCGGCTATCGTGCTCAAACCTTTGAACAAAGCAATCAGAGATCGGGACCACATCTATGCCGTAATTAAAGGCAGTGCGGTGAATCAGGATGGAACGTCTGTGGGTATTACCGCACCGAATACGGCATCTCAGGCGGAACTGCTGGTGAAGGCGTGGAAAAATGCCGGCATTCATCCGGAGACGCTGGGTTATATTGAAACACACGGTACGGGAACAGATATGGGGGACCCTATTGAGTTCGAAGCTTTACGCAGGGCCTTTCAGAAATTCACGAACAAAAAGCAATTCTGCGCCATTGGCTCGGTAAAGACCAATGTTGGGCATTTGGATTGTGTAGCCGGAATGGCTTCGTTATTCAAGGTTATTATGGCCATGCGAGAAGGTGTAATGCCACCTACGCTACATTTTCAACGTCAGAATTCCAAAATTAACTTTGAGGACTCGCCTGTATATTTGAATACACGGTCTAGAACATGGCATGCAGATGGAGCACCTAGAAGATGTGGTGTAAGTGCATTCGGGCTGAGTGGTACGAATAGTCACATTGTCATAGAAGAGGCTCCGCATCAAATCAAAAGCAAAACGGTCTCATACCCGGATCATCAGATACTGACAATTTCGGCCAAGAGTCAACCAAGCTTGCAAAAGCAGGTGCAAGCCTATCAAAATTTGCTTGCCTCCAATCCAACGATTTCATTGGCTGATCTATCCTATTCAGCTAATACAGGAAGGGGGCACTACACTCATCGGCTGGCAATAATCTACAGTAATTACGAGGATTTGAAAAATAAATTATATCTTGTGCTGGAAAAAAGCGTGACTGGGTTTGAAGTATACGGTATCCATTCAGGGGTTCATCGGATTACGTCAGCTGGTGCACTTGAGTTCAAACGAGATGAAGGCGAAATTACAGAACAGGAAGTCAAACGATTGGGGCAAGAGGTCGAACGTTGGCTCACTGAAAGGAGCTTGCATCCCTTAACGGTTTTGCTGGAAACCGTCAGTGATTTGTATGTGAAGGGAGCCGAGGTGAACTGGGAGGAATTATACAGAGAACAGTCTGTGAGCAAAATACCTCTCCCGTCTTACAAGTTTGAACCTAACGTATGCTGGCTGGACTGGAAATCGTACAGTAACTCATATCAAACGGCTGCTTCCAATCCAAGTATGTATCGGACTCGTTGGGTCAAGACGGCATCTGATAGACAGCTTACGTCTGGTCGGCATGAGCAGGCAGTCGAAGAAGAAATCGTTCTGGTACTGCGAAAAGATCATGATGTGGAAGGCGAGCAACTGGAAGTGGCATTGCGCAATCAGGGGCACAAGCTGGTGTCCGTAACAGTAGACGGAGACAAGGCAGTGATGGAAGGTATTCCGGGATCAATGGATCTCGCGTCAGAAGAGGTATACGATCAACTGGCGGCGGCTCTTTCGACTTGCAAGACTGCTCGGATTATTCATTTGTTACATGCGGTTCCTAAATTGCAGACTCAGCAACTGGAAGAGCTTGCACAAGCTGAACTGCAAGGCCCCCTAAGTCTGTATAGACTGGTTAAGTCCCTTGTACATAGGGACAGCTCCACTCGGATTCAGATTTCAATAGCCACAATCAATGCGTATCAAGTGACAGGAGATGAAGGTGAGCTCTATCCCGAACATGCTGCCTTAGCCGGTTGGGCGAAGGTGATCGGAAAAGAATACTCGCATATTCAATGTCAAAGTATTGATAGGGATGAACATACTCTTTTGAGCTCCATTCCCGAATTCGTAGACAAGTCAGAGAACTTCGGTGAAAATGCAGCCTACCGCAACGGGGAGCGCTATGTTGAGCAGTTGGAAGACTGGGATGGCGAGCAGCAGGAAAGCATGACGTGGCAACTAAAAGAGGATGGATGTTATATCATCACTGGCGGAGCAGGAGGCATAGGCTCGGAGATCGGCAGATGGATGGCTGGTCAAGCCAAGGTGCAATTAGCCCTGCTTGGGCGAACTGAATTGCCAGCCAGAGAGCATTGGGAGTTGCTTCAGAACAATGGGAACGAACAAACCGCTGTTCAAGACATCATCGGTGAAATTAAAGCAATAGAGAGTCTTGGCGCAAAGGTATCGTATTTTAGCGTAGACGTATCAGATGATATGCGTCTGGCAGAAACGTTGCAAACGATTAGAGAAATCTATGGTCCTGTGCGAGGTATCGTACACTGTGCGGGAGCCGGCAGTAGTCAGGTTACAGATGTAAAGACAGAAGAAGAAGTCAGACAAACCCTTGCTCCCAAAATTAGAGGGACATGGTTGTTGGATCGTCTTACTCGGGAAGATCAGCCTGACTTTATGTTGCTCTGTTCTTCTGTGGCTACCACGTTCAGTGCATTGACTATGGGAGACTATGTTGCAGCTAACGCATACCTGGATACGTTTGCTGCGCAGCGAAGCAAAGAGGGATCCCATACACTCGCCATTAACTGGACAACTTGGAAAGAGAGAGGCATGGCGGCGCGTTCTGGATTTACGGCGGATACGATTTTTAAGGCCATAATGCCTGATCAGGCCATTCAAGCTCTTGCAGATGTTACAACTTGCAGAGCAAACCGCGTGATTATAGGCGAGCTGAATATCGATGGTGGCGGAGTACCCCTGTTGGAGCGTTCAGGTGTACGTGTTGATCCACAGTTGCTTGAACGGGTGAAGCAAATAAAAAGCATGACCAAATCTAGATTAGATCATTCTTCTGCTTCATCATTCTCGCATCATGGATCAGGTCAGGTCATTCTAACGGGAAAAGAACAGGAAGACTACACAGAAGCAGAGCGGCGTGTTGCTGATGTATGCAGACAAGTCCTCGGTTTTGAAGAAATTAATATTCATGAAAATTTCTTTGAGCTGGGCGCAGATTCTCTCTTGTTAAAAACGATGCATGCGCGACTGGAGCTGCTTGATCCCGGTTCGCTTGTCATTACAGATCTGTTCGAGCACGCAACAGTCTATAAGTTGGCTCGTTTTCTGGTGAGCAACCGCAAAAATGATTATGGCACAACCGAATTTGAACCTGGTAAGACCACCGAGCATGATATTGCGATTATTGGAATCTCCGTCAAATTGCCCAATGCCAACACCGTAGATGATTTTTGGGAGAACATTCGTAACGGCGTGGATTGCAGAACGGATTTGTCAGCAGAACGCAAGGAAGCCATTGAGCGTTATATTCGATTCAAGCAGTTTCCGGAGGGCAGCATTGCTCTGGTGGAAGGCTCTTATATTGATGAGATTGATAAGTTTGACCATACATTTTTCCGGTTATCACCCAAGGAAGCGAGCCTGATGGACCCTCATCAACGTCTTTTCTTGCAAGCTTGCTGGGAAGCTGTTGAGGATGCGGGGTGCCTGAAGGATATCAGTGGGAGTCACACGGGCGTATTTGTCGGGTATTCGCCAAATATACGTGATATGTATTCTCGTCTTATTTATGAGACGAATCCAAGCTTGCTTTCCAGTGCCATGGTGGGCAATACCGCTGCAGTAACCTCAGGCAGAGTGTCCTACATGCTCGATTTAAAAGGGCCCTCCATGGTCGTGGACACGGCATGCTCATCTTCACTTGTTGCTGTGGATGCCGCTTGTCAATCCATTCGTAGCGGGAACTGTGAAATGGCTATTGCCGGAGGAATTAAAATCCATACGATGCCAATTCACCATACCCATACACGAATGGGGATTGGTATGGAATCGATGGACGGAATTACCCGCGCATTTGATGAAGAATCGGAAGGAACCGGGTTTGGCGAAGGCATCGGTGTAGTCCTGCTCAAACCACTTGAAAAAGCCAAGCAGGACGGCGATCACATCTATGCCGTTATCAAAGGTTCAGCATCGAATCAAGACGGCAGTTCTGCCGGCATGACAGCGCCGAATCCGGCAGCTCAGGAAGAGGTCATTCGCAAGGCGTGGAACGATGCAGGGATAGACCCGGGAACGATCGGTTATGTTGAGGCTCACGGGACGGGCACACCTCTTGGAGATCCAATCGAAGTAAACAGCTTAACCCGTGCGTTTCGCGCATTTACGGATAAACGTAATTTTTGTGCGATTGGATCGGTAAAAACCAATATGGGCCATTTGCTGGAGGCGGCCGGAATCATTGGTTTGATTAAAACGGCCCTTGCACTGAAAAATAGGGAATTGCCCGCAACCATTCACTTTAATCGACCGAACGAAGATATTCCGTTCCATGATTCTGCGATCTATGTCAATACGGTGACCCGTAAGTGGGAGGTGCAGGGTCATCCACGGCGGGCAGGCGTCAGTGCGTTTGGCATGAGTGGAACCAATGCACATATTGTACTGGAAGAGCCGCCGTCAGAATATGTGAATGAGACTTTGGCTGATCAGGATGAGAGCCGTCGAACCGAATTGTTCATGCTCTCTGCCAAATCGCTTGAGAGCTTGAAACAGCTTATCTCCCGATACAGTGCATTTGGTCCAGAGTTATTGGAAATGGATCTGCGCGATATATGTTACACGGTACAGTCAGGTCGCAGTCATTACCCGCACCGACTGGTCTTTGCGGTAGATACTGTCGCAGAGCTTGTCTCCCGCCTGAATGAGCTGATGCAGATTAATTTTTGGGAAACATCTGATGCAGAAAGAACAGCCTTTTATCATTATGGCGAACATCGACTGGTATCAGGTACGGATGGAGTGAGGCGTCAAGAAGATCTAACTTTCTCCCAGAAGGACAGCATGAGTGCGGAGCTTGAACAGGCAGTTACGTCTTGGATAGCCAGCCAGTGTAGTGATCACTCTAAGCAGATTCAAATTTGTGAGCTGTATGCTTCAGGTGCAGATCTGCCACAGATGGTAGATAAAGGCGCATATGAGCCTCGTAAAGTAAGACTTCCTGTGTATGCGTTTGAGCGCAGAATGCACTGGCTGGATATTCCTGAGGTATCTAGAGTGAGCGTCAAAACCAGTGAGCAGCCTTTTCATGTCATTCGGTGGATGCATGCTCCCTCGGATTCCGGGACGTCCTGGATGTCCACGGGTACTGGAGATGTACTCCTGTTTACGGGAAAATCAGCCTTATCGTTATCCATCTATGAGAGCTTGACTGCTGCAGGACGCAGGGTTGTTCAAGTTGAGACAGGTCATCAGCGGAATTTGAATTCAGATGATGGACTTTATTATCTTGATTCCAGCAAACAGGCATATGAACAGTTATTAACTCGTCTCCAGGCCGAGTATCGCTTCACACATATTATCCATATGGGCACGACAGGACAGGAGCTGATCCCGGAGAGTGCTGAACAGTTGGAAAACACGCAACAGCTTGGTGCGCGCAGCTTGATGTATCTGACCCAGGCGCTTGCCCATGTAGGTTATGAACGGGGGCTAAGTCTTACCCTCATATCCGAATATGTGAATGAAGTGACTGGCAACGAACGTATTATACAGCCGCATCAGGCTCCCTTTATGGGGATGGGGAAAGTGGTCGCACAAGAATTGATGGGCATTCACTGTTCCTTTGTGGATATTGATGATGCAGTCTCGGCTGGACAAGTATTGCAGGAAATCGGTCATCAAACAAGGTTGTATCTCGTAGCTTATCGAGATGGAAATCGCTATGAAGAGCAGTTTGAGACCCTCGACAACGATACGTTAATTAGCCGTTCGCCAGATATCAAAGCTGAAGGTGCGTATGTTGTCACTGGAGGAACAAAAGGCATTGGACTGGAAGCCGCTCAGTATCTGGCTGACAAGGGAGCTGGACATGTAGTGTTGCTTGCACGAACCTCATATCCACCTCGTGAACAGTGGCTTGGATACATCGAAGATAACCAGGATCGTGACGCAGAAGTGTGTAACTCTCTAGGCCGGATGATAGAGATGGAGAAGAAGGGCACGACATGTTCTATTTATCAACTGGATATCAGTAACAAGGATAGATTAAGCATCGTGTTTGAAGAAATTCGACAAACTTGTGGTCCGATTCGCGGTGTAATTCACAGTGCCGGGGTTCCTGGTGAAGGGACGCTAATGCGCAAAACAGAAGAGCAGTTCTCGGCTGTGTTCAATCCTAAAGTAAAGGGAACGTGGGCGCTTGATCAAGTTACTCTTGAGGATGACTTAGACTTTTTCCTGCTGTTTTCTACGATTTCTACCGTATTTGCTGCTCCTGGGCAGGGAGACTATGCAGCTGCCAATGCATATCTTGATTCCTTCGCCACTTACCGAAGCAAGCTGGGGAAACGAACAATGACGGTTAATTGGAACACATGGCGGGATACCGGAATGGGAGTTCGTTACGGGATCAATGTAGATGGTGTTTTCTCGGCTATTCCTACGGAACAAGGCATCCATTGGCTTGACCGCGCGCTTGGTACGAGTATGAGTCGGGTCATTGTCGGAGAGATCAATCGGGACAGCGAGATGCTGGGCATGATGTCGAGCGTTCCTATTAGACTGTCTGACGAACTGATGTCCTTGAATACTAGGGTGAAGCCCTCAACTATACAGGAACAGGCACCCTCAAGTTATGCAGAAGTTATTTTGGACGGTAGAACAGGTGAGGGAGTATCTGGCGATGTAGAGGATTTGATTGCCCAAATATTTGGTTCGGTTCTGGGATTTAGCGAAATCAACATTCATGACAGCTTTTTTGAATTAGGTGGAGATTCAATCATGTTAGGTCAGATGCATGAATTATTGGAGCGTCACTTTCCAGGCAAATTCAAATTGGTAGACTTGTTCGAATACACGACTGTGGACAAACTCAGCAAATATATCACAGGCAGTGACGAGCAAGGCATGCCTGCTCCATCAACCGGATTCGCTTCACAGGAGCAGACTGGAAGTTTGAATGATGCGTTAAGCAATATGCTGGACAAGTTGCAGGATGGTGAAGTATCTGTCGAAGACATTCTTCTTCGATTGGATGAAATACGGCCAGGGGAGTGAGCCTGTGGAAAAAGTCTACAAACATGTAGTTGAAAACATAGCCTCCGGCAAAATTGACAAAGTGACCGGCATCCAGGTCATCAATTTGTTGAAGCAGGAAGAAGCCAATCTTCAGGAGGACATTGCGGTTATCGGCATGAGCCTGAAGTTTCCACATGCGAACGGCCCGGAGGAATACTGGCACATTGTTGAGCAAGGGATTGATTGCATTGGCAATTATCCCCTTGACCGTAAAGCGGTTACGGATGACTACCTTAGACTAAGTGGTTACTCGGAAGAATTTCTTCAATATCTGGATGGTGCATTTTTGGATGACGTCGATCAATTTGATTATAAGTTCTTCCGTCTCTCACCTAAAGAAGCCAGCTTGATGGATCCTTGTCATCGCTTGTTTTTGCAAACCGCTTGGCACGCTATTGAGGACGCTGGTTATGGTGGACAACGGCTTGTAGGAAGTAACACCGGCATTTTTACTGGATTTGCGAACAGCAACAATTACAAGGAAATGATCAAGGATGTCCATCCGGAGGAATTATCCATTGCGATGACAGGCAATATTGCGTCCATGCTTCCTACCCGCATCTCGTATCTGCTTAATCTGAAGGGGCCAACCATGGTAGTGGACACAGCCTGTTCATCTTCACTCGTCTCCGTGTATCTAGCTTGCAAATCGCTGATGAACGGGGATTGTTCCATGGCGATTGCCGGAGGGGTGAAGCTGGATATTTTGCCAGTAGACAACGACTTTCTAAAGATTGGTATAGAATCTACGGATTATCGAACAAGAGCATTTGATACCGAAGCGGATGGATCTGGCATGGGGGAAGGTGTAGCAGCTGTTATTCTGAAGCCGCTCCGTCAAGCTCAGAAAGACGGGGACCATATCTATGGTGTCATCAAAGGCATTGCTCTTAACCAGGATGGGACATCCATGGGGATAACAGCACCGAATCCGGTAGCTCAATCGGAAGTGATTGAAGAGGCATGGAGACGTGCGGGCATTCATCCGGAATCTCTGGCTTACATCGAAACGCACGGCACGGGAACCAATCTGGGGGACCCTATTGAGATTCAAGGTCTGGAACGTGCATTTCGAAAGCATACCAGTAAAAAGCAATTTTGTGCGATCGGTTCTGTCAAAACTAATGTGGGACATCTGTATGAAACAGCAGGCATGGCTAGTCTGATCAAGGGCCTTCTGTCTCTTTATCATCAAAAGATTCCTCCATCCCTTCATTTTAATCGTCCTAATCTGAATATTGACTTTGGTAACTCACCAGTATATGTCAATACGAGATTAAGAGATTGGGAGCAAGGGGAAACCCCCCGCAGATGCGGAATCAGCACGTTTGGTCTAAGCGGTACAAACTGCCATCTGGTGCTTGAAGAAGCCCCTGCGCAAGCGGGGGTTAACAGTAGCAGCGTGGTGAAAGCCAATCTTCATCCTTTCACGATTTCGGCAGGATCGGATCAGGGGGTTCAAACGCTAATCCAGCAACATCTGGATGCACTTGCTGCGCTGCAACACAAATATTCGCTCATGGATGTATGTCGAACAGCCAATGCTTGCCGCGGACATTATGCGCATCGATTGGTCATTCTGGCAGAAGACATGAACGATTTGATTCAAAAATTGAAACAGGTCTCATCTGGAGATGTTCATTCCTTCACCGCACCTTGGTTGCAATACGGAGAGCACCGACTGATCAATGACAATCGGACTATTTCCGGTCCCCATGATATTACACAAAAAAGTGTTCGTGCTTTGAACGAAGAGGTCAAACAGGAGCTGACTCGAATACACGAGTCCGTATTTAATCTGGAGCGAATTTGCACGTTATACGTGCAGGGCGCAGCGGTAGATTGGCGGCACATATATGAGGGACAGTCGACCTATACAGTTCCTCTCCCAGGGTACCCTTTTGATTTGCAAAAATGCTGGATTGACATGGGACATGTAAGTAACAAGGAGAGCGTTCATCAAGAAGAAGGACTGTACGCCTTCTCTTGGCGCGAGATAGAAGAGGATACGGATGCAAACGAACTCTGTTCAGGTGACAGGATCGTACTTTTTACGGGTGAACATAATGAAGGAGCCGATCTTGCGCATTATTTGCAGGAAATGGGCAAGAACGTAATTCTGGTGCATCCCGGAGAATGTTTTGAGCATAATGAGCCATTCAAGTTCTATATTGGTTCGGAAGAGGATCAGTTTGATGCTTTGGTAAATGCCTTGGGTGAAGGCTCATGGTCCCAGGTGATTTTTGAACCGTCTTTTATTAAACACACTGGGATTCAAGGGTTGGAAGAGCTGAATGAAACACAGCAACGTGGTGTCTACAGTCTGTTTTATCTTGTACGTGCCTTAAACAGACATGGCACCGAGCATGACGTAGATCTGGTTATTTTAACCAGAGATGTTCATCATGTGACTGGAAAAGAGCAGGTGCTCAGACCTGAACTAGCTACCCTGGAGGGGCTTGCGAAGGTTATACGCAAAGAGCATTTGAACTTGCAGTGCCGGGTTATGGATTTGGAAGACATGGCTTGGAACATGGACAATGTGAAGTATGTACTTCGAAGAACGGAGCATTTCCTGACGGCTATCCGAGATGGAAAAACATATGTCCAATCCTTTGGTCCCATTGGTACCGCTCCTGATTTAGAATCTGACATGGAGCAAAATCCGGCGCTTCATTCCGATGGAGTATATCTCATTTCCGGGGGTGCGGGGGGCATCGGAATTGAAGTTTCCAAATATCTGGCCGGCAGAGCCAACGTACATCTGGCATGGATCAACCGTTCAGCCCTTCCTCCTCGAAATACATGGGAAGATCTCTTGCAAGCAGATGAGGATCGGGCGTTATGCCGGAAAATTCAAAGCATACTCGATATCGAGAGCATGGGTTCTACCATTGAAATATATAGCGCTGACATTTCCAAAAAAGGTGAGATTCAGCCTATTGTGGATGAACTCCGCAGACAACATGGAAAAATCAGAGGCGTGATTCACGGGGCAGGAATTGGCAGATCCGATCTGCTGATAAATCGCTCAGAATCGCAGTTTAAAGGCATCTTTGATCCTAAAGTGCTGGGGACACGCATTCTGGATGAACTAACTTCATCGGATAAACTGGACTTTTTTATTCTGTTCTCCTCGGTGGCAACTATGTTTAGTGGAGCTGTTCAAGGAGATTACACAGCGGCAAATGCCTACTTGGATGCATATGGGGAATATCGTAATAAACTTGGCAAAAGGACTCATGTCATCAATTGGACGACGTGGAAGGAAACAGGTATGGCCCTTGAAGGTGGATTTACAATCGATACCATTTTCAAGACCCTTCCAACTCGGTTGGCTATTGAAGGCCTGCAGCAAATTCTCTCCCGCAATATACCTAGAGCGCTGGTCGGTTATCTCAATTATGAGAATGGTGGGGTTTACCTGCTAGAAAAGTCAGGGGTATTACTCTCATCCGATCTTGTCGCGCAACTTGAGGTATACAAAGAGAAAAAGAAACAGGAAAAAGCAGCCAAAGCACAAACGGCAGCTGTTAATTCAGGGGGAGAAGTAAACCTGATAGGCAGTCTCCATCACGAATTTAGTGATACTGAAAAACGTGTGGCTGAATGTTGCAGAAAGATCCTGGGCTTCGATCAAATTGATATTCACGACAACTTTTTTGAGCTTGGTGCAGACTCAATTCTGCTCATGAAAATACAGGGAGAGATCGAACGAATCTTTCCGGGTGCTATAGATGTCACAGATCTGTTTGAATATTCCAACGTACATCACTTGGCAAAATTCATAAGCGGGAAAAATAAGGAGCAAGGTCAGCGCCCGTCTCCTGCGTTAAAGTCCAGGGGAATGGATGCAAATGAGCGGGATGGCGATATTGCCATTATCGGAATGGCGGTTAATGTACCGCTTGCTTCTACGCCTGAAGAATTGTGGCAACATCTCGTGAATGGCACTGATCTGGTTCGATCATTTCCGGAATCCCGGAAAGCAGATATCGATAAACATTTTGCTTTCACCAATCCTAACGAGTCACAGATGAAATATAACGAGAACGCGTACCTTGAAGAGATTGATAAATTTGACGCAGGTTTCTTTCGCTTATCACCCAAAGAGGCCAGCCTGATGGACCCCAATCAACGTTTGTTCCTTGAAGCAGCCTGGACAGCCATCGAGGATGCCGGATATGGCGGAACGAGACTAAAGGGCAGTAAAACAGGCGTTTATTTAGGATATGCTGCAACCTTACGAGATCTGTATGCACGTTTGCTCTATGAAGTTGACCCAGGAAGCGGATCAAGCTCTATGGTCGGTAATCTGACAGCGATGATGTCTGCCCGTATCTCGTATCTGCTTGATCTGAAAGGCCCTAATATGGTTATTGATACGGCATGTTCTTCCTCCCTTGTTTCTGTGGACATGGCTTGCAAAGCAATCCGTAGTGGTCAGTGTGATTATGCACTGGCGGGTGGAATCAAGATCAATCTGTGTCCAGTAGATGATGAAAATATGAAGCTCGGTATTGAATCGACAGATCATCGCTCCAAAGCTTTTGATGATTATGCGGATGGAGCCGGCATAGGCGAAGGGGTTGCTGTTGTGTTTTTAAAATCACTTCAGCAGGCACTGGATGATCATGATTCCATACATGCTGTTATTAAGGGTGGAGCCGTAAATCAGGATGGCAGTTCAATCGGCATTACGGCTCCCAATCCGGCTTCACAAACAGAGGTCATTATATCGGCTTTGGAGGATGCAGGCGTTGAGCCTGAGACCATTGGTTACATTGAAACTCACGGTACCGGTACAACCCTGGGTGATCCGATTGAAATCAAGGGTATCTCCGATGCGTTATCCAGTTATACAGATCGCAAGCAGTTTTGTGCAGTCAGTTCCATTAAAACAAACATGGGTCATTCTTCAGAGGCAGCCGGCGTCATCAGTCTGGTCAAGGCAACGATGGCTCTTCGGGAGAAAAAGCTGCCACCGACCTTATTTTTTAACCGACCTAATCGTATGATTGAATTTTCTAATTCGCCAGTATTTGTAAATACCCGACTTCGAGAATGGAATTCGGAGGAAGGGCCGCGGCGATGTGGAATCAGCGCTTTTGGCATCAGTGGAACGAACTGTCATGTCATTTTGGAAGAGGCACCTGTGCAAACTTTTGTATCAGCCAACCAACGGAGAGCGTATGTTCTGCCTCTTTCCGCGAAAAGCAGAGCCTCGTTGATCCGCCTCATTGCTGCTTATAGGGACTATCTGCAAAGAGGTCACGAGCTGGATTTGTTAAGTATGTGTGCTACAGCTGCTCTAGGCAGAGGGCATTATAAGCTACGTGTTGCCATTCCGTTCAACGACAGAAGAGACCTCATATCCCGATTGGATGACCTGGCTGGCGTGCCTTTTAATGAAATCAAGCCACCCGTTGCCTATGCATCTGAACATCGTATGATACCAGACAACAAGGAGCCGGAGGTTGGCGAATTAACGGAACGAAAGTTGCAACAATTAAACGAAAGGGCAGAACGGCTATTAGGTGGTATCAGTGAGGGTCTTCAGGAGGAGCATCTTGAGGAAATATCCATGTTATATATCCAAGGTGCTGATATTGAATGGTCCAGACTATATGCAGAGGAGGAGACATTCCGACTACATCTTCCAACCTATCCATATGAACGAACCCGCTGCTGGATATCTGTTCCCGAACGGTTTGCAGTCCAACCCTCTTTTGTTCCAACCGAAGAGCCGACCATGCATTACACGACTGGCTGGGTGAAAGGAACGGAACCTGAACGTTTAGTATCCAATCCGCAAACGGTCTTGCTTCTGAAGGGGGCAAGCTCGTTATGCAATGATCTCTCGCGTGAGCTTTCCGTGCGGGGAACGCATGTCATTGAAGTTACGCTCGGGGAAACATATGCCAAAATTTCTCCCGTTCATTATCAAATGGACGGTTCAGAAGAGCAATATCTTCATTTATTAAAGTCTACGAGTAATCATAGAATTGATCAGATTATTCATGCCTTCACCCTGAATGGATCTGCGGAACCCGAGAGTCCATACGAATTGGAGACGGTTTTGTCTCAAGGGGTGCACAGCTTGTTTTATCTCACGAAAGCCATTGCAGGAGCCGGATTACGTAATCGGATGCGTATTGTGCTGTTATCTCGTTGCGTTCATGAAATTAATGGGCAAGAGTCGCGTCTCGCACCTGAACATGCAACTATGTTTGGGTTAGGCAAAGCTATTGGGCAAGAGCATCCCCAGTTGGAATGCAAAGCTATCGATATGGATGAGCATACGAATATATCCATGCTGATTAACGGAATGAATGCAGATGAACCGTTCTATCTGACAGCTTATCGTAACAGCGAACGTTATATGGAAGAATTCAGGAAAATGGATTTGGATCGAGCAGAGTTATCCAGTGTAGCCATTCAGGAACAGGGGGTTTACGTAATTACGGGTGGAATGGGCGGTATTGGCCGCGCATTTGCGGAACATTTCGCTAACCAGCACAACGTAACCATCATTCTTGCAGGCAGATCCGATTTTCCTCAACGTGATAAGTGGCAAGCTATTCTAGATGACGGCAGGAATCATAGCCTTTGTGAAAAAATCAGATGGATCCAATTGATTGAGAGTAAGGGCTCTACATTGGCTTGCTATAGCGTTGATATCAGTGACTTGGAACAAGTCACACAATTCATAGAGAAGATCAGGGGCATATATGGCCGAATTCATGGTGTTGTTCATGGGGCTGGAGTAGCCGGGGAAGGGTTTCTCGCTTCCAAATCGGTAGAAACCTTTAACAAAGTGCTGCTTCCTAAAGTTCAGGGAACCTGGAATATGGATCGCGCCACGTCGGATGAGCCACTGGATTTCCTTGTTCTGTTTTCTACTACGTCAACCTTGTTCAGTTCTCCGGGTCAAGGAGATTATTCGGCAGCTAATAGTTATCTGGACGCCTATGCAGCTTACCGCAATCGCAAAGGGGGACGAACGTTAACAATTAACTGGGTGGCATGGAAAGAAACCGGGATGGCCAAAGATTTTGGCGTAAATGATGACATGGTATTCAAGTCCGTGATGACACGATCTGCATTGAGAGCGTTCGACCAAGTGTTGCAGCGAAAAGTGGAACGATCCATTATTGGAGAACTTAATTATGACTCGGAGTATATGGCTTATGTCGATGACATGACCATGATGATGTCTGAGGAAGTTTACAGCAACATTCAGGAGAAAAGTGCGAACATCATCGCTGAAGTAAGGATGAAACAGGCATCCATGAATAAAGAGGTCGCACTCAGTGGTCGTAACGATGGTCAATATACCGTCATGGAACAGATGTTGTCCCGAATTTGGTCAATTCATCTGGGACTGAGTGAAATTGACCTGTATGATGATTTTTACGAATATGGCGGGGATTCCATTATTGGGCTCAAGATGGCATCGGATATTTATAGGGAAAGCGGAATACAGGTTAATCCTTCGGATGTGCTGCAATATCCGACGATATGGGGACTTGGAGCTTATCTGCAGACGCTGGAAGAATCAGAGGATGTGGTGCGGGAACAATCAATCATTCCACATGCGGAAGTGAAGGACATTTACGCACTTTCATCAGCTCAGAAGAGAATTTTTTATCTCTGTACTCAAGACCCTGACAATATCAGCTATAACTTGAATAAAGCTTTAATCATGGAGGGGAATTTCGATCCGATCACATTGAATGAGCATATGAACATCCTGATTCAGCGTCATGAATCATTCCGAACTTCTTTTCACTGGGAGCAGGGAGAGCCGATCCAAAAGATTCACGACCATGCAGAATTGATCATTGAAACACTGCCAGGTGTGATTGAGGGGATGGATGCCATAGGAACAGTCGTGAGGCAATTTATCCGGCCATTCGATCTGGAAGCAGCCCCGCTGATTCGTATGCTGGTCGGATCTCTGGAAGATGGCCGTCATCTGCTGATGTTCGATGTACATCATCTCATTACTGACGGAACGTCTATGGATATTATGATGCAGGAGATTACGTCCCTGTACAGTGATTCTCCTCTACCGGACATCCCTTACCAATACCGGGATTATGCTGAATGGAGCAACAAATACTTGCAATCGGATCGGATGAAGGTACAAGAGAACTTCTGGTTGGAAACATTGAAGGAACCTCTGCCTGTGTTGCAACTTCCTACCGATTATCCAAGACCTGATCGAAAAACCTATGATGGAGCCAAATTAACTTTTTACACGGATCAAACCCTTACTACCCGAATCAGTCAAATTGGCGCACAAACCGGAACCACATTGTATATGTTGCTTCTGTCTGCATTAAATGTGTTGCTCCACAAGTATACGAATCAGAGTGATATTCTCATAGGCTCCCCTGTAACGGGGCGTCAGCAAGGCAGCTTTGATGCCACCATAGGCATGTTTGTAAATACGATTGTTTTACGAAATGAACCTCTGCCGAATGATTCGTTCCGGGAATTGCTGCTGGATGTGAAACAGCGGACATTATCCGCGTTTGCGCATCAGGATTGCCAGTTCGACCGGATCGTGCAACTGGTGAATAGCAAGCGTGATCCAAGCAGAAATCCGCTGTTTGATGTGTATTTTGCCCTACAGAACGTAGGGATGTATGCCGGCGATATTCAGGATTTCAAAGGTACGTTGGTAGATTATGACAGTGAAATTTCGCGTTTTGATCTGGCACTGGATGCCATTGAGCGTGAAGGCGTTATCGAGTTTATTCTGGAATATAACACCAGCTTGTTTATGCCAGAAACGGCAGAGCAAATAGCCCTTGATTATGTAAGTATTCTCGAAATTATCACGAAACAGCCGGATGTATTAATATATGACATCGAACTTGATCGTGTCCGGGAAGTCACGGGGGATGCTGAAGATGAAGAAGTGCATTTCAATTTCTAGCCAGATAGCGGAGAGGCGATGATGGGAATGAAGATTGGCGTTATCGGAGCAGGAGTCATGGGCAAGGGGGTTGCGCAAAATCTTGCGCAATCCGGGCACAACGTAATTTTGATTGACATAAGTGATGCGATTCTGGACCAAGCGAGAACAGAGTTGCTTACTAACATTCGATTTTCTGGGTTCTATAACAAAGATGCAGGGGCAGAAGATCCGGATACTGTACTCTCAAGGGTCATGTTTACAACGCACTATGATTCACTTGGGGATGCCGATTTTATTATTGAGAATGTGCCTGAGCAATGGCAGATCAAAAAGGAAGTTTATGAGCAGCTTGAACAGTACTGTCCAGAGTCCTGCATCTATTTGGTGAATACATCCTGCATTTCAATTACAAAGGTGGGTGCTGTCACAAAAAGGCCTGACAAGGTAATCGGAGTACATTTTATGAATCCGGTACCGTTAAAGCCTGTAGTGGAAGCCATCCAAGGTTACCACACCTCGGAGAGAACGATTCTGGAGACCCGAGAGTTGCTGCGCACCATGGGTAAAGAAGCCATCTTGGTACAAGATCTACCTGGTTTTGTATCCAATCGAGTATCTCACTTACTGATGAATGAAGCGGCCTTTGTCGTTCAGGATCAGGTGGCTACACCAGAAGATGTTGATGATATATTCGTCAAATGTTTTGGGCATACGATGGGCCCGCTTCGAACGGCGGATCTCATCGGTCTGGATACGGTAGTTCATTCGCTGGATGTTCTCTATGAAACGTACCAGGATCCGAAGTACAGAGTGTGCCCCCTGCTCCGCAAGATGGTAGATGCCGGACTCTTGGGCGCCAAGAGTGGTCAAGGTTTTTTCGAACACGTCATTTTTTAATCTAGTAATTTATTAAACTAATTATAAGAGGTGACTTAAGATGGAGTCCAAAGTCAAAGTAAAAACATTTCTAAGCCGTTTCTATCGCAAACGTGAAATCCAGGATGATGAAGATATTTTTGAATTGGGGTTTGCTAATTCCTTGTTTGCGATGCAAATGGTGATGTTTCTGGAGAAAGAATTCAACATCCGCATAGAGACGCAGGATATGGATCTGGACAATTTCCGGACATTGAACAAAATCAATGAGTTGATTGAGCGCAAATCGGCCTAGATGTGATGTTTGTTTTGTGCGACCCACTTCTAAAATAGTTCAGGGAGGGATTCAGGTATGGGGGATTCGTTGGTAAGTCCGGTATTGGACAAGCAAAAACAGGAAAAGGTGAAGCTTGTTGTATGGGATCTGGATAACACGATCTGGGAAGGCGTATTGCTGGAAGATGAGAATGTTGTACTGAGAGAGGGGATAACCGATGTAATTCGGACACTGGATGAGCGGGGGGTGCTCCAGTCCATTGCCAGCAAAAATGATTATCAGACCGCAATGGACAAACTGGAGCAATTTGGTCTTCATGAGTATTTCCTATATCCCCAGATTCATTGGAACTCCAAGTCTAGTTCTATTGAATCTATCATTACTTCGATCAATATCGGTTCCAATACGGTGGCCTTTGTAGACGATCAGTTGTTTGAACTGGAGGAAGTGCAGTTCGAACATCCTGAGGTTCGATGTATTAATGCAACCCATTACTTGGATATTCCCGACATGGATATCATGAATCCCCGTTTTATAACGGAGGACTCCAAACTTCGGCGACTGATGTACAAAAATGATGAAATCCGAAATAAAGCCGAGGAAGAATTTACAGGGCCCAAAGATGACTTTTTAGCTTCGCTAGGTATGGTATTTACGATCTCTCCGCTTAAGGGAAACGATTTGCAGCGTGCGGAAGAACTGACGGTACGGACTCATCAGTTAAATACGACGGGATATACGTATTCCTATGAAGATTTGGAGCAACTCAGCAAATCTCCCAATCATAAGCTTTTTATTACGGGCCTGGAAGACAAGTATGGAGAGTACGGAAAGATTGGACTAGCCTTGCTGGAGATGGAAGAAGAATATTGGACTGTAAAGTTGTTGCTAATGTCCTGCCGAGTGATGTCGCGAGGTGTGGGAACGATTCTTATGAACTATATTCTGGAGCAGGCCAAAGAGGCCGGGGTGAAAATACGGGCTGAATTCAAAGTCACAGATCGTAATCGCATGATGTATTTGACCTATAAATTCGGTGGATTTCAGGAAATTCATCAGGAAGAGGACCTTGTAATTTTTGAACATGATATGAGCTACATTCAGAAAATCCCTTCATATGTGGAACTGAACATTATTGAAAATTGATAGACAACTCGATTAATGGAGGTCATACCATGGAAAAAATAGCGCTGTTATTCCCGGGACAAGGTTCTCAATATGTTGGCATGGGCAAGAGTTTCTACGATCAATACAGTATCGCAAAACAGACATTTGAGGAAGCAAGTGAGGTTGCGGGTGTAGATCTAGCAAAACTTTGTTTCGAAGGAAGCTTGTCTGAATTGAATCGGAATGAGAACATGCAGCCAGCCTTGCTAGCCACGAATGTATCCGCTTTTCGGGTGTATATGGAAGAAGTGGGGATACGTCCTCAGTTTTGCGCAGGTCACAGTATGGGTGAATACTCGGCGTTGGTATGTTCAGGCGCCATGACTTTCGCCGATGCAGTTCGAATTACCAAGTTGCGCGGTGCTATGATGCAGGTTCATATTGATCGCGGCACAGGGTCGATGACCATTATGGACGGTATTGAAGCATCAGCCGTGGACAAGCTCTGTCAGCAATACAGCGGTGATCAAGGCGTGGCGGTAGTATCCTGCTACAACTCGCCAACTCAGGCTGCGGTATCAGGTCATCAATATGTCTTGGAGGAGATTGAAGCAGCTGTACTGGACGCAGATGGCCAGGTTACTCCACTCATGTCCAGCGCACCGATTCATAGTGCTCTCATGGCAGAAGATGCGCAGCAACTTGGTCAGGAATTAGAAAAGTATGCATATAACATATTTAAATGGCCGGTGTTATCCAATGTAACGGGTCAACCTTATGGAGATGTAGATCGTATTCCGAAGCTACTGACAGAACAGATGGTGAAACCTGTGCAGTGGACACGCATTTTGCAATATCTCGAACGATTTGGCATGAACCTTGCCATTGAAATGGGACCGAAAAATGTACTAAACAAGTTAACCAAAACAAACTGTCCGGATATCCAATCACTCTGTTTTGGCGAAAAAGCTGAACGTCAGAAATTGATCAGCATGTTCCAGACGGAAGCCAAGCAGAAAAAAGGAGTTCCAACAGTCGTTACCAAATGTCTGGCTATTGCCGTGGCAACGCCGAATCAAAATTGGGATGAAGCAGAATATCAGCAAGGTGTTGTTCAGCGTTACAAACAAATTCAGACCATTCAGGAGCAGATTGAAAATTCAGGTGATAAGCCGTCAAAGGACCAGATGATTGAAGCTTTGGAATTGCTTAAGGGAATCTTTGAAACCAAAAAGTTACCTGTGAAAGAAAGAAATCAATGGATGAATCACATTATCGATGATACGGGCCATCACTATGAACTGGCGGAGTATCTGGTACACGAACCTGTTGGAGTGAAGTAACTATTCGGACGAATGCGCAAGGAGTTATGGCGTGTTCGTCCTTCCCAATAAATCCAGCAATACAGGCAGTACATAAAAGGGGGAAATGGAAGTGAGAGTATTATCCGCTGAGAACGTCTCCAAGTCCTATGGCAAACATCTGGCTTTAAATAACATGTCCTTCGAACTCCGCAAAGGAGAAATTCATACGATTCTCGGAACAAATGGCTCAGGCAAAACCACATTCATTAAAGTTCTAGCAACTTTGTTGACCAAGGACTCGGGTCATGTCAATATCGGCGGTTATGATCTGGATGGAGATGCCAACAGTATTAGACGACTGATTGGATATGTCGGGCAAGACACTGAACGTTCTGCTTACGCGAGGCTGACGGTACGAGAGAATCTGATCTTTTTTGGTAGATTAACAGGACTCAGCAAACATGAGATTTCCAATCAGATTGACAAATTAAGTACGTACTTGGATTTTTCCGAGCATCTGAATAAACAATTTATGCAATTATCCGGGGGGCAAAAACAGACCGTCGTTATAATGCGGGCCTTGTTACATGACCCACAAATCATCTATCTGGACGAACCGACCAAAGGGCTTGACCCGGTAATTTCCCGACGTGTACGCGAGTTTATTAAAAGCTATGTCCGCGACGAGGGGAAATCCATCATCCTTACTTCACATATTCTAACAGAGGTGGAAGATATGACGGATCGGGTATCTCTGATGCGTAAAGGAACGCTCCTCAAGACAGGAACAATTGCTGAATTGAAATCTAATCTGGGGGCGGTTGAATTTATTGATATTCCCAAGTCTGACTTGCCTTTAGCGGTTCAAGAGAGAATTACGGCTCTGCCGGAGGTGGCTTCCATCATTATTCGTGAGGAAGAAGATATCGTTTCGTTTGGAATTACCAACCTGTATGACGGGATGGGTGCGGTTATTAACGAGTTAAAGCTAGGGGACGTTCATACAACTCTTCAGCACCGACAATTGACGCTTGAGGATTTATTTGTTCAGCTCTATATAAATTCTGATGAACACCTAGAGTACACATTGGCGGGGGGGAGAGAATAGTGAGTATTGAATATGCGAAGGCAAGCACAAGCCGGGAAAATGTAAAGCTCGATATGATGGGGAAATCTACCGGTTTTTTTACTGTAGTATGGGCGACCACGGTGAAGGAATTACAAATCGCCGTAAGGTATTTGCCTAACTTTCTCGGTAATTTTCTGCAGCTAGGTCTGAGGGTGCTGTTTTTTCTGCTGATGTCCACTTTTGTTGTTTATCAGGGAGAGAATGTACTTCAAGGCGACAATCTGTTCATATTTTATCTGGGTGCTATCCTTGTATGGTTGTTCTACGGTGTAGCGCTCAATGCTCCTTTGGGTGCCGTAACAAACGATCTTCACAATGGTACGTTGGAGTATCTGTACTGTAATCCCATTTCCCGTTATGCCTATTATGTAGGGACAGTTGTAGCCAGTGCGTTAATGAATGTGATTGTTTTTATTCCCATGTATATTTTGCTTGTTTTATATGCAGGGCTTAACTTTGCGGAGTCGATGATGATTTTGTTAACCTGCCTTGTGGTCATCGTTGCACTGATGGCGCTTGGTGTCATGATTGCTTTATTGGGTATTCTCTATCGTCAGGTTTCTTCTATTGTAGGTATTTTGTTTATCATGTTTGAATTTGTAGCAGGGGCTTATTTTCCTGTAGATCAGTTCCCTGCATTTGTGCGCTGGATTGCCTATCTTCTCCCGTATACCTGGGGTTATGATATGGTTCGTTATTACAGTTTTAAAACCGAGTGGATTCCTCTTGCACCGATCTGGATGGAATGGTGCATTCTAATCTTTTTTGCTATTTCGTATACGATTATTTCCGTTGTCATGCTTCGGAAGGTCGAAAAAATGGCGAAGAAAAAAGGACTCAATCTGATCTAGTTTTCTGATCACCTCAATGAGGATGGAGGCGTGCTAATTGTCAGCAGAACAAGGTGCTTTCATGCAAAATTTGCTCCTATCAAGTCGCAAGTTCGAAGAGGAGAAAAAGTACTGGCTCAGTCAGCTATCCGGTGAACTTCAATTCAGCATGTTCCCTGGAGCAAACAAAGCAATTTCGCCTGATGAAACCAAACACGAGGAGATGCATTTTGCATTTCCTGCGTCTGTTTCGGAACATATCTTTCGTATTTCCGGACGATCCGAATCTGGAACGTTTATTTTGTTACTGGCGGGTGTCATGTACTTGCTGCATCGCTATCTGGACCATGATGATATTACGGTAGGTATTCCTTCCGCTACGGGTACGTTACAAGCAGGACAATGGAGCCCAATCCGACTGGATTTTGGTGAAGTGCATTCGTTCAAAGAACTTGTTATTCAGCTAAAGTCGCTTGTTCGATCGGCACAGAAGTTCAATCATCTTTCTCTGGATAAAATAATGAGTTTGCTTGGTTACCAGGAAAATAATCTGCCCAAACTGCACACCTTTGTTCAAATGGACACTACAGAAAGCAACGTGATCAGGGAGTCTGTTCACGCGGAAATGCTATTTTCATTCCAGGTATCACCAGAAGGTATAATGCTGAATGTGAATTATGATGCTGGACTATACCCGGTCTCAACCATCGAACGACTTGTTGAGCGCCTGATGTCTGTGCTATCAACCTGTACAGCCCATCCGGAAGAAGCATTAGACCAGGTAAACCTGCTTTCGCTTCAGGAAGCCAAGCAGCTCGAACAGCGCAATAATACTGAATTACAATTCTCAGAAGACAGGAACATCATTCAGATGTTTCGGTCTCGGGTAGTGCAACAGCCGGATGTACCGGCTGTCTTCTGTGACGAACGAATGCTTACCTATCAGGAGCTGGATCAGCACTCGGATCATCTTGCCAGGTATTTATGCTCTCAAGGGGTAAGCAAGGATGCCATTGTAGGCATCCTGTTGCAGCGCTCGGAGGACATGCTTGTGGCAATGCTTGGTGTTCTCAAGGCAGGGGCAGCTTACATGCCTTTAGATCCTTCGTATGCGGATCATCGGTTGCAATATATGCTGGAAGATAGCCAGGCTTCCGTACTGCTTACACAAACCGAACTGATCGATTCCCTTGTGTACACCGGTCAGGTGATAGACATCGCAAGCAAAGCGCAGTGGGGGGAGGTTAGCATGGATTTACCCTCTGTTTCATTAGGACAGCTTGCGTACTTGATCTACACCTCCGGATCGTCAGGCAAACCGAAAGGGGTCATGATTGAGCATTTCGCGCTTCGGAACTTTGTGGAGGGTGTCTCCCGGGCCATCCCTTTCGAATCCGGGAAGAAGATGCTTACCTTAACCACCTTTTCGTTTGATATTTTTGTACTGGAGACACTAGGATCACTCGCCAATGGGCTCACATTGGTCATGGCTCGTGAGGAAGACCAGTTAAATCCAGGGCGTATCGCTCAACTTATCAGGAAACATAGTGTTGAATTATTACAAATTACACCTTCTCGCCTGCGTATGCTCCAGATCGGACTTGCTGAAGATTCAACCATGTGGAGCCAGCTACGCATCCTGATGATTGGAGGCGAAGCTCTACCGCAGGCTTTGTATAAGGACGTTTCAAGTCTGACTTCTGCACGTATCTACAATATGTATGGCCCTACGGAAACAACCGTATGGTCAACCATTAAGGAACTTGTGCCGAATGCACCAATAACGATTGGTCATCCCATTGCCAATACACGCATCTACATTTTGGACAAGCGGCATCGACATATGCCTGCCGGTGCAACGGGAGAATTGTGTATTGCAGGTGATAGCGTCGCCAGAGGGTATTGGAACAGGCCGGAGCTGACAAAAGAAAAATTTGTTGATGATCCCTTTCACGAAGGAGCGTACATGTATAAAACAGGGGACCTGGCACGCATGAATGAAGACGGAGATGTGGAATTTCTCGGTCGTTCCGATTTTCAGGTGAAGGTGCGTGGCTATCGGATTGAACTTGGAGAAATTGAGAACCGTTTACTTGAGCACCCGGCGATCTCGGCCGCGGCAGTCACAGTGCGTACAGATCATGAAGGTGAATCCCTGTTAAGTGCTTATTATACGGTAAAAGATAACCAGAGCATTGCCCTTGAACAACTGCGGGATTTTCTGTTAATGGAATTGCCTGAATACATGTTGCCTTCCACATATACCTTGCTGGACCACCTTCCATACACCGCCAATGGCAAATTGGATCGAAAAGCACTTCCCGATCCTATGCTTGTGCAGCCCATGGGGCATGTTATTACGTCGCCAACCGATGCTTTGGAACGTCTTTTGGCTCAGTTGTGGACTGATGTATTGCAGTTGAAGGAGATTGACATTCATGCCCGCTTCTTTGACATCGGGGGACATTCGTTAAATGTGATCAAGCTTGAAGCAATGATGGAAAAGTGGAGTATGCCTCTTACGGCTGAAGACGTGGTGAGACATGAGACCATTGCTTCCTTGGCTGAAGTGCTCCGAAGCCAAGGATATAACGCAAAGGGATATCATACACCAATAGCGTCTTTTGGCGTCAACGATGAAGCATCGGAACACGTTGAGCTACAGTTACAATCTGCTCAAGAAGCAGGAGCAACTGCGGAGCCCGTTCAGCGTGTATCCTCAGTTACCGGAGAAGCGATTGTAATGATAGCAGGGATTGAGCCATTTAATGAAGTTTTCTATAAGAACTGCTTCTATAATTCACTTTTTCCGATTCTGAATTTATATGATATTGGCGTGCTACCCGTCATGATCAACGATCGGATGCAATATCAGTTCGAACCGTCCGAGAATTTACTCCGTCTGAAGTATCAAGCTGTTCTGTCCGATGAGCTGTTGATGGAACGGACAGGGCTAATATACGAAATTAAAAGATATTGCGAGGACATCCTTCACGAGATACTGGAGGCGCTTCGCTCACAACGTCCTGTCATTATACGAGTGGATTGTTACTATGAATCACTGCGCAAAGATATGTATTTACGTACGCATTGGCCGCATTCATTACTCATCTATGGCTTTGATTTTGAACAACAGATGTTCCATGTGATTGAGCATGATCATCGGGACAACCTCTCTTACCAGCGAATGGAAATGCCCTTCAAAGATATTAAGTTGGCTTATGAAGGTTTTGTACGTCATTTTTCGCAAGAGGAAGATGTACCTACGTTTTATGCATTTTCTGCTACTACACAGGGAGTTCCCGCAAATCGTATTCCGTTAAAAGAATTGCGCCAAGAGTTTACAAAAAATATACGCTTAACTCCTTCAGAGATTGATCAGGAGATGAAAAATCTCCAGTTGTTCATACAGAGGCAAAGTCTGATTCAGGAGGAAGAAAGCCCGGATCTGGCCTATGCAGAACTTGTATTGGAGTCCGTTGTTAACATCGTCAATGCTAAAAAGGTAGAAACCTATCGTATGAAGCAATTATATGATCCTCAAGAAACGGTGGTCGATACCGCCCAAGCGTTACAGGATGGCTGGAGTGATGTGCGTAACGCAATGGCTAAATCCGTATACAGCGGGATTATGAAACAAAATCAGTGGAAGAAAATATATAGCAAGCTGGAGGCTGTTCAGGAACTGGAGAGGCAGCATTTGAATACATTGCTCACGATTGGAGATTAGCTATGATTAAAACATTGCAAGTTCAAGACCCGTTAATTACGACATATCCACATCATGCCAGTTTGTTTTCCATGCTGGATATGGATACACGCTCACGTAGCTGGATCTATCATCATTTTTTGCTGGTTATCCTTCATCATAATGATGAGGGAGGTTATGGTTTGGATTTGTGCTCACAATATTATCCATGGCACAAATTCAAATTACCTACATGTCCCATGCTTATTACACGCGTATACGAGCGAGAAATCATATTAAAACAGTGGAGCCTTCAGGACTTTTTAGTGGAATTGATTCGAAAAGACAATTATATTTATTTCCTGAGAAATATGCCGGACGGAGGAAAGCATGAGGTTTTCATAACCGGTTTTGATTCGGATCGTAAAGTCTTTTTATGTCATGATTTTTGGGATGGATTCTATGGAGAAAAGTGGCTTCCGTATGATGAAATTACTGCTATAGAAGATTCCAACTTTGACACAGAATGGTCTACGGATTATCTTAACGGGATCTGGGCGATTGAGAAAACGGATGAGTATAAGCAACCAAGTGAATTTTATTATGAGACGGTACTGCAATTTACCAAAGAAGATTTGTTGGATATTTTAAAAGAATACGTGGGAGAAACAGATCATATTCGGACAATCCTCCGAAAAGACAATCGTTATCTGGGAAGTGAAATATATGATAAGATGACCGAGATGTTGGACATGCAGAAAGAAGGCATGACAAATATGCCGTTTGCAGTGCATCCTTTCCATCTTCTCTATGAACATAAGCAGCTTCTATCACAGGCTATACTTGAATTCTTCCCTGAATCTTCATTACAAGAACGACTGGAAGAATTGGTAAGTGAAGCTCTGAAACTCCGAAATCTCGTGATGTACATGAACGAATTTATTATGGAGCAGGGGGTATACAAGAAGTATAATACCTTGCTTGCCAAAATCGAAGAACTGAAGAAGTTCGAATGTTCTATCATGAAGCAGGTGCTGGAGAAGGAGCATTCGTCAGAATTAAATGTATAATTTGTGTGAAAATACTACGTAATGACGAGCGGTAAGCGCAATCTTTATATGGATGTGCTTACCGCTTTTTTGGACAGCATTCACTTTACTGGATGTAGAGCGTCCGAACTGCATGCAAAATGGCAACAAGCATATACAGAATACTCGCCATTTCATATCTTAGTAAAAGTTAATAGAGAATACATAGAAGCGTTAATCATGATTTCCAGAAAAATGATATTCATTGTAATATGCAATCTTTAATAAAGTGCTGCATTGGTTTTGTTGACACGTAGGCATTTCGTATACAATGGAATAAGCATGTAAGAGGAGGCGAAGGGATGATCAAGGGATTGACCAAGGCAGGACTTGGCAAGCTGGAATCAGATGAACAATATGTTACGTATGCAGCAAGGTATGGTTTTGGGGCAGTTGATTTGAATCCGCTCTCATTCGTACAGACGTATGGCATAGGACAAGCCCAGGATATGCTGGAACGTAATCAAGTCATCATTGGATCAGCGGATTTTCCGGTAGAATGGCGTTCAGACGATGAACAATTCCGAGAGGGGTTACCGAACCTGATCGCGATGGCCGAAGCATCTGCCGCACTGAACGTAGACAAGTGCTGTACCTACATTCTACCTTCTACCGATCAGCCTGCTGCGCCATTTATGGCTGTAGCGACCAAACGACTAAGACTTTGTGCTGATATTTTGGATGCTTATGGAATCCGGCTCGGACTAGAGTTTGTGGGGTGTCATCACCTGCGCACACAATGGAAGAATCCGTTTCTTTGGCGTGTAGAGGATACATTGGACTGGATCGATACCATTCACGCACCCAATGTGGGTCTGCTCGTCGATTCGTATCACTGGCACACGAATGGGATGGAGATGAACGAACTCCTGAAGTTAAAGCGGGAGCAGGTGGTTCATGTGCACATCAATGATGCTTATGACCTGCCTATTGAGGAATTGAAGGATGGAGAACGGCTTTATCCGGGAGAAGGTGTCATTAACCTAACAGGTTTTCTGAAAAATCTGCAGACCATCGGTTATAACGATGTTGTGGCGCAGGAAGTGCTGGCACCTGTACCCGAACTGGATGTGGAAACACGGTTTGCCAAGTCGAAGGCAGGCTACGATCGGGTGTTTGCTTCTCTTTAAAAAAATACGATAACCTTTGACCCATGCAATTCGTATGGGTTATTTGTTGTTGCAATCACGGGGCGAGCCGAATTGTAATGAAAATTTTACAATATGAATGTGTTTATATAAAAACATTGACAATACGTTAACAATTCCAAGATTTCCCGTTTACAAATCCCTCCTATAATTACAAACGTGATAGGTCATTTTTACTATGAACGTGGATAGTTTGGGGGGATGAGGCGAACAAGCTCTCATATAGACGATACATGCAAGCATACCAAGCAGGGCACAGCAATATCAGGCAAGATTATATGGAGAAAAGAAGGGTGACAAGAGCCAATGTCAATGAAGAAGACGTTCGTAGTGTCCATGGTAGCCACGGTATTAACAACCTCTGTGGCTCACGCAGTATCGGCTGCTCCTGTAACAAAATCTGTAGCTAGTACGAGTGCAGCTCAGGTGAAAAACTCCACGTTTACCATAAACGGTAACAGTGTCATTGTACGTTCCATTGTGAAAAATGGAGAAACGCTTGTAGCCGTTCGTGATGTAATCCAAGCGATCGGTGCACAAGCTGAAATTGCAAACGGAGCGACGGTGATCCAATTGAATGGTCACACGGTTAGCTTGCAGAACAAGTCCAAGCAGCTTGTCGTGGACGGGGCTAAGGTGAATCTGAATCAGCCTGTTACGATCATTGGAGGAGTAAGCTACGTTGCACTTCGTCCGCTCTTGGCAGGTGTAGGCGGTACCGTTGGATTGAAGAATGGTCAGCTTGAAGTCAGCACGATTGCTCTGATTGAAGGTACAGAGAACCCGCGTTTTGCCGGAGCAAATGAGCTAATTGTCTCCAAAAATGACGATGAGGGCAGAAGTGATTATCTCATCAATACGGCTACTGGAAAATATGAACTGTTGTTAACGACTGAAGGTGGTTCAGACCTCGTTGTGTCCCCAAGCGGCAATCAGGCAGCCTATACGAATGCAGAAGGAGCCGTATACGTTATTGACTTGAAAACGAAGGCTTCCAAGCTCATTACGAATGATACAAGCATCAAACCGGAATTGGTCTGGTCTGCGGACGAGAGTTCGATCTATTTCCTGCAAGGAGATAAAGGATCGGTGATCGCGAACTTGAATCTGGCGGACGGTACCATCAAGAAACTGGTGGAAGATAAAGTCGATTACAAAGAAAACTTGAATGTGTCACTGAGCGGCAAACGATTCGTCTATACGGTAACTACTCTGGGTAAAGTAACCGCAGATTCGACGAATGTAGATGCAGACAATGTGGACATTGATTTCTCGGCGAATCAACAGCAATTATTTTCGTATAACAACGGTGCTGACAAACCATCGGCAGTGAAGTTAACCACTTCAACGGATGATAAAGTATTTATCTATTCCGCAGATGGTCAGAAAGTCTACTACGTGAGTGTACCGTCTGAGGATGGTAATGCCTCCCTCATGTCCGTAGATGCATCCCAGAAACCAGTTACGGTGTATAGCGAACATGATGTAGAACAAGCGGTTTTGTCAGGTGGTGTTCTGTATGTACTTGCGGCGCAGGATGACAAGAACAGCGTGATTCTTTCCATCGATGCGGTGACCGGTCAACAATCCAAGCTCTACACGGTATCCTCTGACGTATCATCCATCGT
Source organism: Paenibacillus polysaccharolyticus (assembly GCF_023714295.1). Classification (GTDB taxonomy): domain Bacteria; phylum Bacillota; class Bacilli; order Paenibacillales; family Paenibacillaceae; genus Paenibacillus; species Paenibacillus polysaccharolyticus_A. The sequence goes on along the minus strand of NZ_JAMAUN010000003.1, from coordinate 177,581 downwards.
TGTGAAGGGTTCACAGATTGCTGTCGTTGAAAACGGACGAGTGCTGGTGCAAGCGGATGGCAGATGGAAAGCTGTAACGAAGTAAAATCAAAATTTAACGTTAAATTCGAGAGGAGCTTTTTACAATGAAAAAATGGATTAAACCTTTCACAGCCATGCTGATGGCTGTATCCCTGGTTGGTGGACTTGGTGGTGCAATGACAGCATCGGCTGCCAAAAGCACGGAGAAAGGCAAAATTGTTATCAATGGATCTTCTGCACTCCTTCCATTGACGCTTCAAGCTGCAAGTGAATTCAAGAAAGACAATCCAAAAGTTAAAATCTCGGCATCTGCTGCGGGTTCCGTGACAGGGCCACAATCCGTTCGTAAAGGCATTGCAGATATCGGCGCGGTAGACTGGGATGCATCCAAAGATGTTCCTGGCTTCAAAAAATTCGACGGACAGGTTGCTCATCCGGTAGCTGTAACTGTGTTTACTGCGGTAGTAAATACAAACGTAGGTGTAACGAGTCTGACTACAAAACAATTGCAAGATATCTTCTCCGGCAAAGTAACCAACTGGAAAGAAGTTGGCGGTTCAGACGGTAAAATCGTTGTGGTTAACCGTAAGTTCGGATCAGGTACACGCGTTAACTTCCAACAAAAAGCACTCGATGGTAAAGACTTCATGAGCAAAGGGGACAACTACAAAGAAGTAGGTTCCAGCGGTGACATGAAAACGACGATCGAAACGACACCTAACGCGATTGGTTATATCGACCTGCCGTACGTAACAAGCAAAATGAAAGCTGTATCCATCAATGGCGTAGCTCCAACAGAGAAAAACGTGCTGAACAAAACATACAAAGTATGGGGTATCGGATACTACATGACGAAAGGTCAACCAACGGGTGCAACGAAGGCATTCATCGAGTACATCCAAAGCAACAAATTCCAAAACGGTTCCCTGAAAAAGCTGAAATTCATTCCGCTCGCAGCCGTTAAGTAAAACGTTCAGTCTAATCTGAATCAGACTTCAACATCCTGCACCTGCATTTCATAAGAAAGGGATAGCCAGCTTCCGCGCGTGGTCGCCAAGCTGGCTTCTCTATGTGAAAGGAAGAGTCCTCTATGATGGAAATGAATCCACCGGCGAACAGCCCGGCTCCGAATGAGCTGGGTTCAAGCCTTGGCAAAGCGCCCGAGAAGAGACGACGTTTTGACCGTAAAGCCCGGCTCCGGTGGTCTAACCGCATGTTTCGCATCCTCTGCATTAGCAGTGCGGCCTTTGTCTGCCTCGTTCTGTTCTGTATTCTGGTGCTTATGCTTCGCACAGGTGTCCTCACTTTTGCAGACGTCTCGCTGAAGGAGTTCTTTTTCTCTACGAACTGGGACCCGGAAAATGAGCACTACGGCGCGCTGACCTTTATTCTGGGTACGTTTGCTCTCACTGGACTTACGATGCTGATGGCGATTCCTCTATCTATAATCATTGCTGTATTTCTGGCGGAAATGACACCAAAATGGCTTCGTCGCCTGTTGCGTCCGGTGCTGGATCTGCTGGTAGGTATCCCGTCCGTCGTATACGGTTATCTTGGTTTGACGGTATTGATCCCATGGCTTAGAGACTTGAGTGGACGTGATCTGGCAGATGGTCTGCTTGCAGCGTCTATCGTGCTCACCATTATGGTGCTGCCGACGATTAGCCGGATTAGTGATGATGCCATCTCCGCCGTACCGAATAAATATCGGGATGCGGCGTATGCACTCGGTACGAATCGCTTTCAAACGATTACCCGTGTTGTGCTTCCTGCGGCAAGAGGCGGCATCATGTATGCGGTCATTCTGGGCATGACACGAGCCATTGGTGAGACGATGGCGGTGGTTATGGTTATTGGGAACACGGCGCAGTTGCCGACGAGTCTGTTCACACCAACCGCCGTGCTGACCAGTAACATTGTGATGCAAATCTCCAGTGTAGAGTTTGATTCGATCTGGAACCATGGCTTGTATATGATGGGCTTTATTTTGCTGGCGATCTCCATCCTGATGATCGTTGCCGTGAGAATGTTGCAGAAGAAAGGGGGACGTTACCTGTGAGCGTGAAAAGAGAGGTTAACCCGGCTACCGCGTATTCCTTTGGCAAAAGGCGAGCGTCCTCGGCATGGATGGATCGGCTGTTTACGGGTACGGTGTGGGGCGTAGGTATCATTGTTATTTTATTTATTGTGGGATTGTTGTTCCTGTTGTTGCAAAAAGGATTGCCGATGCTCAGCTGGGATTTCCTGTACGGTGTACCGAGTGAGATTGAAGAGGGCGGAGGCATTGGCCCGGCACTTTTTAACTCTTTTTACGTGCTGATTCTGTCCCTTCTCATCTCGATTCCGATCGGGCTTGCAGCGGGTATTTACCTTGCTGAATTTGCACCAAGCAACAAACTGATCGAGGTTGTGCGTATATGCGTGGAGGGACTGTCGTCCGTGCCATCGATTATTTTTGGTTTGTTTGGGATTGCACTGTTCGTCGAGTATTTCGAGATCGGTCTGACGATTCTTGGCGCTGCGGTCAGCCTTGCCTTCCTGAACTTGCCTGTGTTGACCCGGGTAACAGAGGAAGCTGTTCGTGCGGTACCAACCGAGCTTCGTAACGGTTCGTTTGCACTGGGTGCAACGCATCTGCAGACGATTCGGCAGGTGGTTCTTCCTGTTGCGCTGAACGGAATCATGACAGGCATCTGTCTGACCGCAGGCCGTGCTTTTGGGGAAAGTGCCGTTATTATTCTGACCGCGGGTGTATCCACGTCCGGCGAGATGTGGGATTTCAATCTGTTATCACCAGGCGGAACGCTGGCGGTGCATCTGTGGTATATCCAGTCCGAAGCCATTGTGCCGGATGCGGAGCAGATTGCCCAGAAATCCACAGCCGTGCTGATTTTTGTCGTGCTGCTGATCAATATTTTATTCCGTGTGCCGCTGTGGTTTAATTCTCGTAAAAATCAAGTGTAACGTAGAGCCAAAGTATGTGCGGCATACCTTGGCCTACAGCATTCGCTGCAAAATAGTATATTCCAATTCATCGCCAGGAGGGCACATGGTGCAATCGATTATTGAAACGAATAAGCTGAACTTATTTTACGGTACCTTTCAGGCGCTGAAAGAAGTATCTATTGAAATTCCGGAACGAGCCATTACGGCATTCATCGGTCCATCCGGCTGTGGCAAATCCACCTTGCTGCGCACTCTGAACCGTATGAATGACCGGATACCTGGTACACGAATTGAGGGAACCGTAGCTGTTGGTGGAACAGATATTTACAGCGGTGATGTGCATGTCGAGACACTGCGCAAGAAGATCGGTATGGTCTTCCAGTCACCGAATCCTTTTCCGAAATCCATCTATGACAACATTGCATTCGGACCAAGACAACACGGGATTCATGGCAAAAAAAAGCTCGATGAGATCGTTGAACGCAGTCTGCGTTCCGCCGCTCTCTGGGATGAAGTCAAGGACAACCTGAAGCGCTCAGCGCTTAGTTTGTCAGGTGGACAGCAACAGCGTCTATGCATCGCTCGTGCTTTAGCGGTCGAACCGGATATTCTGCTCATGGATGAAGCGACAGCCTCTCTTGATCCGGTCTCCACCTTCAAGATTGAAGAGTTGACTCATGAATTGAAAGAACGTTATACGATCGTGATGGTTACCCACAACATGCAGCAAGCCGCGCGTGTTTCCCAGCAGACCGTGTTTTTTCTGAACGGTGAAGTTGTAGAGTATTCGCCTACAAAGAGCATGTTTTCCGAACCCGTTGATGCGCGTACACAGGATTATATCAGCGGCCGATTTGGTTGAGATGGTGCTGCTTAAGTAGTAGACGAGAGCCTTTCAGAAATGGTCTGAAAGGCTCTTTTGTCGTTTACATTTTCCAGGGGAGAAGAGGGTACTTGTAACGAAAAACGGTATTATTCTCATGTTTAACATAAATCCATGGAGGTGGGACGGGGGTGCCGAACGCTTTGTATAACGTTGCTCCGTCATCACTTGTTGAATATGGTTCTATGTTGTCCAGAAAGTCTTCCCCGTGCATTTTTCCTTGATAAGACAAGGTCTGCCCCTGCGTGCTGATATGAGGTGCACCTGAGATGAATCGGTAGGATGTATTGATCAAGCCAACTTTCTGGGAAGATAACATCATGAATTCGCTCAGAAGTAGTATGCTGATGAAAAACATGAAAATTGCACTCGTAATCCAACGTTTTTTCTTCATTTTGCAGACCTCCAGTATCATTTTCGAATTTAAAAATTTGTTTGAGCTAAATACTTGTTGAACACTTAGCTCGTAGATAAAGCCAACCGATATATAAACAAGAATCATAATACTTCCGTTGGGGGTTGAAGATCATTAAAATTTGGATGGTTGTGCCTTCACATAAGGCAATGGAAATCAAACTTGAATCTTTTGATCGAGATAGTGACAGGATGGAGGCTTATTTCGACGGGGAGAGTGAGCATTGGGAGCCGCCAGTATTTGTAACGCAGCGAAAAGGTAACAAAAGTGATTGCATTGAATATATGATTACCTTTCTAGTTTTCTCAAAAAAAGCAAAAGATGTTCTCACACCGTTAATCGGAAAGGATGTCGAATTTCTCCCATTAATCCACGCTGAACAAGAGATGTTCGCTGTTAAGGTGAACCGGATACAGGATTTTATTGATATGAGTAATCCTGTTGAGCGAAAGACGGGGTACGGTTTTTTCTCAGAATACGTACATATTCTGCCGGAGCGTATTGATATAGATGCACACTTGTTTTGTCTACCGCAACATCATCACCTTCGTTTTTTTGCGACAGATACATTTAAACAAGTGGTGGAAGAGAATAAATTAAAGACTTTTGAATTTATTGAGCTATGGGATACAGAAAACACAGAAGAGATGCGGAAAGAACGTCTAAAGGTTTATGATACATATTATGCAGACATTGCTGCAAGACAGCAGGTGACTTATGAAACGGCAAGAAGCATCGTTGAAACAGGGACCATTTGTCGTCATGATGATCACATCTTAATACAGAGGAACGGCCAGTTTCTGAATGGTAAGATATTGGATAATGAATCGATTCAGTGGATAATTCCAACGTATATCCCTCCGATTTATTTAGTGTGGCCATGGTACGTGTATGAGGCTACTGAGCTGGAGAGAGTGAAGCAGGAGTATTTTGCAGAACTTTCTTACAAGGTTAACGGACCTAGGGGTAACAAGGTCTTCTTTAAGGACGAACACCTGGAACAAGCTATTCGGTCGAAGCTTCAAGTGTTTAAAGAAGATTTGACGGATATGAACCTGCTGGAATTGAAAGATATCATCAGCTATTACTTCAAAGGACCAGTGTATCATCTGGATGGTATTCAGTATGCCAAAAATTTGCGAAGTTACAGCGTGGAAGAAAATCCTGATTTTGATCTTGCAGAGCTCTGTTATCTGCCTGAGAGTGTCGAAACATTATGTGTCAACAATATGAAATTAAAAAGTATATCGGAATTGACCAGGTTAACCCATCTTTCTAATCTGGAAACCATTCACATTGAGAATAATAATTTAATAGACCTGTCCCCATTGTTGACGTTTCCTCAATTGGACTGGATTAGAGCTGATTACAACCAGATAGAAGACATCACGCCACTTAATCAGCTCAAGAAATTACGTAAGTTGATGTTGGGCTACAACCCAATCCAAAATATTCATTTGTTGGCATTACCAGAGCTCCGCAGATTACGTATTGAGGGAGTACTTACGGAAGACTGGGGATTTTTGCTCACACAATTTCCTAAACTGGAGAGTGTGTGGATCACAGAGAGTGGCATGTCAGTGGTTTCACGTAAAAGTATGAGAGCGGTTATCAAAAGTAAGAAGTTTGAGGTTGTATGGGAATTAGTTGGTGGAGGTAGCAGGTGGTATAACAGGAAGAAATAGAAGTGAAATTTCTGCTAGATTTTAGACAGTCTCTTTTTCTCTTTTAAAGATTTGTACAAGGAGTGTATGAAATGAAGTTTTTATTTGAATTAATGTTATCTATGCTCATGTTAACGAATGGTTCTACTGGTGAGCCGATAACCCGAGAGGATATCCAAGCCTATCTTACATTACATCAATTGAATTATGCAGATGTTAAAATTGTGAATGATCGTTCAGCACTTCTGGTTAGTGTAAAGGGAGAACATGCCAGGGCTTCTATACTTACTAAATCATCAAAGAATACACTTGTGTTGCGGCCTAATGAGTATGTGTGGAAAGAAGATGAGGAAGGCATCTCTGTGGAACAGTTGGGAGGATATCTATGCATCGCTATCCATGACAAAGCACTTAGTCATAAGATGGATTTTGTTAATATTATCTATACAGACGATAACATGGTTGAGAGGAAAGACCGCTATTATTTTAATGGAAAACAAGCACTCATTATTCCAATTCCCTTGCAAAAGGAACACCTTGTTGTAGCTGTTTACGGCAACGACGGTTTCATCCATGATATGATTAAACATGTACCGCAAGCATGGAAGTAAACCATAGGGGACTGAATGAAACATGAATAAAACGGAGCGACAGCTCGCTATTACGTTGGAACTACAACGAACAAAACTGATAAGGGCGGAGGATCTAGCCGCTCAATTTGAGACCAGTGTTCGTACAATATATCGCGATATCCAAGCTTTAAGCGAGGCTGGCGTGCCCATTGCAGGTGCTCCGGGTCATGGGTATTCTCTCATGGAAGGGTACTTTCTGCCTCCGGTTAGTTTTACTGCGGAGGAAAGCGTGTCGCTGCTCATGGGAGCGAAGTTTATCGAACAGAGATGGGATACCGCCTATGGTATTCAAGCAAAATCTGCACAGCGCAAGATTGAAGCCATTTTACCAGAAGCCATTCGTAAGCAGTCCTCGCGTGTACAGGAAACGATGCGCGTGCTTCATCCGATGGGACCTGATACAACTGGCATAGTGAGAACTTACCTTAACGATATACGTAACGCGATTCTGGAGCAACGTAAAATCAGCTTGATGTATCTGAAAAAAATGCCGGGCTCGGACGGGAAACGCTCGAATCAGCGTGTCGTGTCGCCATATGGGCTTACCTTGGTGCGGGAAATTTGGGTGTTGATCGGCAGATGTGATCTGCGGCAGGATGTTCGTCATTTTCGTTTGTCCCGCATGTCGGAGCTTTCTGTTCTGGAAGAGAAATTTCGTCTGCCGCCAGATTTTGATCTGAATCGGTATCAGCCGCCGGATGATCGTAACGAACATGTTCTTGTTCGAGCAAAATCAGAAGTTGCTGACAAAATGATGGAGACCCTTCATTTTTATATTGACCGTGTGGAGGAACAGGAGGACGGGATTCATTTCCGCTTTCGTGTCCGCTATCCTGAGGAAATCCTGCCTCATCTACTTGGTCTAGGTGGAGATATCGAAGTGATGGAGCCGGAATCACTGCGTGCTGGTATGCGGGAGATGGCGACAAATATCTTGAAGCACTACTGACATACCCTTGTCAGTAGTGCTTTTTTATACTGGAATTATTCAAGATGAAGAGGAGTTGTTTGCAGGATGAAAAGCACAAATGAAATATTAAATTCTTTCGAGACTACAGTAGAGAGGTATGTAGCAGAATTAAATCTTTTGAATATGGATGAGTTGCTAAGAAAAGAGAATGAAGAAGAATGGTCGATCGGGCAGATGTACATGCATTTGATTCAATCGGCGCTGTTCATGCAATTGCGTAATATAGAGCATTGCTTAGCCAAGGATGAGCACACAGTAGATGTTGATGCGAAAAAAACAGAACTGGGCAGTCAGGTATTTGATGCAGAACAATTCCCTCCTGTTCAGGTTAAAGTACCAGCTTCTCCGCAATATACACCATGGCAGCCCGAAAGTAAGGAACAACTGGCCCAGGGGCTTCAGCAGGTTGTGGATCGGATGAGGGGTGTAGCGGTTGTGCTGGACGAAGTGACAACAGGCGTTACTCCAAGCCGTAAAGTGCTTCACCCCCGTCTTGGAGCATTAAATGCTCAGGAGTGGTTTCACTTGATCGAAATGCACTACAAACATCATTTTTTACAGCTGGATCGCTTGAAAATGAATCTGGTAATGTAAATCGAATAGTCAATTATATAAGTCTAACCATCTATGTGGACTTTAACGGAGAAGGCTTTTTACATTTGCAATTTTTCTAAACAGTATGAAAAGAATTGGCTCATAAATTGTTTTATGAGCTCTTTTTGTGCGCTATAGATCAAGCTGGATTGAATCCAAATCGCAATAAAGAGCTCAATGGCAGGATGTGACATCCAAAGAAGGGGATAGTTAAGCGTTGTCGAATGAAGTAGTAATACTTCAAAGGAGTTGTCAGTTTATGCAGTATGATCGGGATATATTAACGGTTGATGATGTTTTTGACTATGAGTCTCATGAGGTAAGAAGTGTGTTACGGTCTGTTAGATATAGTATAAGGGTAGGAGACCCTTTGATTTACGGACTGCTGGGGCTAAGTGGATTATAATTATTGATCATTGCCATGAGTATGCTTCAGAGGAAAGTGAGCTTCTTGTTACATTTTTATGGTATGTGCTTGTTGATTTGAGTGTACGAGGACTAATGAGTCGTGATTAAGCAGACGAGAGGAAGATACCTGTGGTAGTCCCAAATACCAATCCCAAAGTAGATGAATATTTAAGCAAAATCAAAACGTGGAAAGAAGAATCCGTGAAGTTAAGGGAGATCATTCAAGAGTTCGACCTGACCGAAGATTACAAATGGATGCATCCATGCTACACGTTGAACGGGAAGAATGTGGTGCTGATTCATGGCTTTAAGGAGTACTGTGCGATCCTCTTTATTAAAGGAGCTCTGCTCAAGGACACCCATGGCCTCTTGGTTCAGCAAACGGAAAATGTGCAAGCGGGTCGTCAGATTCGTTTTACTAATTTGCAGCAGATTGTAGAGCAGGAAGACATGCTGAAATTGTATATTCAGGAGGCAATTGAAGTCGAGCAAGCCGGATTGCAAGTAGAGAAAAAGAAAACAGAGGAATATGCGGTTCCGGACGAACTCCAGCACCAATTCGATGCCAATCCTGCCTTCAAGGAGGCATTCGAAGCACTAACCCCTGGTCGTCAGCGGGCGTATCTGTATCACTTTTCACAGCCAAAACAATCCAAGACCAAGACAGCTCGCATTGAAAAATGTATGCAGCCTATTATGGAGGGAAAAGGGTTGAATGACTGATGCTTAAGTGAGGGCGTGTATGCTCATAAGTATTGATAAATCATTTTCAACAGATAAAGGAAGGTACTGAAAACGATCTGGAACTACAAAATAAGCCTGAGGTTTTTTAGGGCGAACAAATATATAAGGCACAAAGGCACCTGTTTAATTAAGGTGCCTTTGTATTATATTCGTCGACATTGACCGGAATAAATGCTTTGAATATCGTTTTCCTCAAAGAATGATTGATTTGTTCTGCTTTTAATTCTAGGTTTAGGTTTGTAATGTCCTGATCTATAAAATATTCTTTCGGAATGTCGATGCGGAAGTCGTAGGTTATGGTGTCTGCTGTTTCTGATATTGTTTTTTGTTCTTCCAATGAAGCGATTTTTTGAATGGATGCAGGTACTGAAAATTGAATGTCTGCTCCTTCAACTTTTGTAAACTCAATGGTGTAGACTAAAGAACCCTTAGCTTGTTTATAATGCTTACTGCGAATGAAGGCTTCCTTGTCATTGGGAATGGTGTCATCCGAAGTTTTTCCTTCGTAATAGTAGTCCCCTACAGGGATTTCGATATGGTTATTGTGTGCATCGGTCAATGTTACCGTATCAAAATGATTAATCCGTTTATTCGCTTGTAAAACAAGAATATGTTTATCTTGAAGTTGAATACTCTCTTGATTAGAGATTTCAGCTACAAGGTTCCCGTCAGAAAATAGTTCTATCTTAGAAATGTCAATAAAATCTACAGCATAAGGAAAGTAGATTTTGAACTCTTTAGTTTGAAAAAAATAACTTTCTTCTTTAGGAACAGTATTTTCAAGAAGTGCAATTTTATTATTATACTCGTTAGGTAATTCCTCAGACTTTTTCGTAGATGTCTCCAGAGTTGCAGGAGGAGGATCTTGGACACAGCCTGATAATACAATTAAAATGGAACAACTAATTAAAATTTTTCGCATTATTCCTCCGATCTAAGGAAGGGCGGCGGAACCGCCCTAATTATATGTTTTAATTTATTGGGTTGGACCAGAGCCAGGTTTCAAAACCTCTATAGTCGAATGTTGATGCATTATATTGTGTATCCCAGATAATTCCGACGTCTGTGTAACGATAATCCTCTTGTGTTACTTTAATAGCACTTTTTTGTTCATACACCCAGCCGGCTGGAATTGTATATGTTTCGACCAATGATTTTTCAAATTTTTGCCCAATTGCTCCTGCTAATTTGAATCCAACGACATCTTTAAAACCAAAGCTTGTCTCACCACTTACTGAAATTGTGAATTCGGACTTTGTTGAGAGCGTTCTTTTAACAGCGCCCGCTGCAACATTGTTGTAGCGATCTCTGTCGTAGCTAGTGTAGAAGTTAGCTTCAGCTACTTTGGTCCAGGAATTTCTTCCCATTGTTCCAATGCCACCTGAGTTAGGAATAGTAATTGGTTTTAAATTTTTTCTGAAATTATCTTTCAGATCTTTCTCAGTAAGCAATTGTACTCCATCAATGAAAAGTTTTCCATCTTTATACTCTTCAATTGGTGCCCGATTGTTAACAGTAGTTTCTGAATCGGATGCAAGAACAGGAATAGCTAAAGATAAAGATAGCACTGTAACTAAGCTTAAAACCTTTAAACTCTTTTTCAACAACAAAATAATTACCTCCTAAAATATGTATTGGTTAAAAAGGTAATTATATACAATTATATAAAAATTTAATATAGTTATAAAGTAATATATTTACATATCATTCAAATTTATAAAATTCAGTTTTAAGAGAGTTTCTAAAAATTATATTTTTAATATTGTTCCGCATAAAATTAACTGAAGATTGATCATGGAGACTAAGCTCATCGCTGTACACAGACAATGATAAGCATTTGTTTTAGTTATTAATATATCTATAAATAGTATTAATAACTTTTAGGAGGAGGGTTAAAACGTATAATTCAACATTTTACTCTGACTTTGCCATAACTCTACCTCGCCACACTGTATTAAGAACCTCATCTACCTCTTTGATGCGATTAACGGATGGACTTTGAATCAGATTGCCCTTTACCATAACCATCGACATGTTGGATAAAGCTTCGATCTGTTCTAGCGGATTGTGATCCAGTACAATCAAGTCGGCCTGTTTGCCGATATCCAACGTACCCGTTATATCATCAATCCCGAGAATTTTGGCATTCGTATAGGTGACCATGTCGATGACCTCTTTATTGGTTAGTTTGGTCTGTCTCATGTAATGATCCATCTCTCTCCACATATCGTAGTGACTCACGTAGGACATGGCTGCATCGTTTCCGATTCCAATAGTAATACCGTTGTCGATGGCCTGTTTCACCCCTTTGAGCATGGAGTCGTAGACCAGTCTGGCGTTTTCTTTGACCGTCGGACTTAACTTGGTCACACTTGGATCGAGCGAAGCGGATGGATAAGCGGCTTGCAGTGTAGGGATCAATGCGGTGTAACCATGAAGGGCCTTGGGGTTATTTTGATACAAAAGAATAATCTCGTCATCCATCTCAGCCCCATGCTCAATTGTATCCACGCCCCCTTGAAGCGCAACACGCACACCTTCCGTGCTCTCCACATGAGCGGCAACCATCATTCCAATCTTATGCGCTTCATCGCAGACCGCCGCGACTTCGTCCACCGTCATCTGCAGACGTCCAGCTTCGCCAACCATCTTGGCATCCGTTACACCGCCCGTCACACAGATTTTGATCCAGTCCACACCGTTCTTCACATTAATCCGAGTATTTTTGCGCATCTCCCAAGGTGAGTCACCCTCCAGCGCCAAGTAAGGAGCACCATGTCCACCTGTCACACTCAGGAAAAATCCCGAAACAAGCAGATTCGGACCGACCCACTCCCCGCGGTTAATCTCATCTCGCAGTTGCACATCGGTATAAAAGAATTCACCGACACTGCGCATGGTTGTCACACCCGAATGGAGTGCGGTAAGTGCGTTACGTTTCATACGTTTCTTCAAAATATGTTGACCGAATCGGGTATTCAAAATCCGATGATAGGCAAAATTCAGCAAACCTTCACTAACGGAGAGGGTGAGCGGTTTACCATCGGCAAATAGATGCACATGTGCGTTAATCAGCCCTGGCATCACGTATTTTCCGGTAAGGTCGATTGTTGTATAGTGACTGGGGATAGGCAGATCCTGATCTGGAGTGATATTCTCAATAAGTCCTTGTTCGTTGACGAGAACCGTCATGTTGGGTTGAAGATGGCGGCTTGCGTCGCCGTGGATCAGATGCACGTTTTTCAAAGCATAAGCGGTGTTCATGGTGTGTTCCTCCTTGGGTGTGGGTGTTGTTACATGATGTTAGATGTTGAATCAGTTGAGTGATGCGGTTCTGTGCTATTTGGTTTCTCTGTGCAAAGTATTCTTGTGGTCTAAAAATGAATTTATAATTCATTTTTGGGTTAAAAAAATAGATCTGTTTGCCTATGCTTATTTTTTTGCGTGCAAATCAGAGGAAAGTACAACTGATCTGCACGCTGTGTGGCGCGTAGTGATCTATGGTAAAAATGGATTTTTGCTTTGCAGTGATCCGGCACTATTCCTTATTCGTTCAAACTCTTCATGCCGTACAGTCGGTATATATACAACGCTTCAAAAATTTGCTTGCGGCTGTCCTCGCTCATGTCTCGTTTCAATAAGTCCAGATTCATGTCGATGACGTTATGTGCCAGAATGTTCAGCAGAATCAGGTTCTCCTCGTTGCCGATCTCATAGTGTTTGTATTGATTTTTGAGATAGGCTTTCTTCGTTTCGATCATCAGCTCAACCAGCTCGCTCTTGGCGTTGGTGTAGATCGTGCCCTTGTTCTTTTCAAAAATAATAACGATCTGATTCCGATACTTCCGCAACACATCTATCTGTTCATGCATGAGGACGGAACGCTGCTCACTGTTCGTTTCCTCAAACGCATTCTGGTTATCAAAATGAATCGTCTCCACCAGTACCTTTTTCAGATAATCCACCAATTCCGGTGGAACAACAGCGTAGAAAAGCTCCTTCTTGTTCTTGAAATAGGTATAGATATTGCCGACCGATATATTGATCTCGTTCGCAATATCGTTCATCTTGGCATCCGCATAACCCTTCTCAAAAAAGACCTTCAGCGCTGCGTATTCAATTTCTTTCCTGACTTCGTCTTTCTTGGCCTGCACCATCGGAAACGACTCCTTAATAGTGAATGAGTGATTCGTTATTAGGATAGACCTTTTTGGAGGGGGTGTCAAATGGGGAGGGCTAAGCTCGAATTTTATATTAAAAAGAAAGCTGAATTCATATTTTATTTGATCAATTAAACTCATAATTTTATTGATCAGCAGTAGGAGAAGTGGGATGTTTGAGATGTAGCTTATTAGTAGATTAAATCAACTTAGAATATTTGGAGTAAACATGTGAACTCTATTATTTAGTCTATACATTCATGAGGGAATTTTTCTAGAATTTAATAATCAGATAAGTTAAAAGAGATATTCTTAAAACCAATCATAGGAGCAATTTAACAACTCTAACTAGGCAATTAGATAGTAAAATTTTTAGCGAAGCAAAACAGAGTGGAATTTTGAAATAATTACATTAATTATTTTATAGAAGAAGATAAGCTTAATATAGTTATTACAGAAAGTTGAAAAATACTTAGCTATAAATAGTACAATAGAATAAGATTATTCTTAGTATCTAATTATACAAAAAAAGTGGTTTTGAAAGGAGATAATACTATGGGAGTACGAATAAAAGAAGTTAGAATTCGTAATTTTAGATCATTAGAATCAGTAGACATTAGCTTTACAGATAATTGTATTTTGATTGGTGCAAACAATGCAGGGAAGACTTCATTTCTTCAAGCTATTCAAATTGCGTTTGCGGGCAGTAGGAAAATAAATGGAGAAGACATCTTTATTAAAACAGGTGAATTGTTGCCCATGGATAGAAAAGCAATTATAGATGTATTGATAACACCAACTGATGCAAATGACAATGAAGTTGCAGAATTTGATGATGTATGGTTAGAACATTTTGGAGAATTAAGGAGTGAAAAAGTAACTGATCTAAGCCAGTTTGTTGCTATTAGAACAATTATAGTTTTTGATAAGGTTAGAGGTGAATACGAAATAGTAAGAAAAGGTCTAATAGATTGGCCAGATGATGAAAATATTGAAAGTTACATCGAATACAAACAGATTAGAATAACTGAAAGATTACTACAAGCAATTCCTATATTCTACATGGATGCTAAAAGAGATATTTCAGCTGAAATGAAAGATAAATCATCTTACTGGGGTAAGCTAGTAACTGATGTGGGTTTAAATGTAGAAGAAATAGGTGAAATTGAGGAAGTACTTGATAGAATAAATAACGATATAATTAATAGAAGTTCTGTTCTCAAACATCTTGTGAAAAACTTAAGTGAAATCGCAGTTACTATTGATAGCGGAGATGAAAGTATTAAAATTAATCCAGTCTCAAGGAGAATTAGGGATCTAAATAGGGGAATTGACATTACATTTAAAGATAAAGATGCAGAGAGTTTCCCTATTTCTAATCATGGCATGGGGACGAGAAGTTGGATTACTTTTCTAACACTAGTTGCTTATGTTACGTGGAAAATAACTCAAATGAAAGACGATAAAATTCCTTATCATCCGCTAATTCTTTTAGAAGAGCCTGAATCCCATCTACATCCTCAAGCTCAAAGACAAATTTTTAAGCAAATGAATTCTATGATTGGACAAAAAATAATAAGTACACATTCACCAATGATAGTTGGGCAGGCTGAAATAAAAGATGTTATTCATTTATCTAAGCATCAAGGAAGATCAAAAATAAGTACAATGGATGTAACTGAATTAGAAGAGCAAGACTTAAGGAAGATTAAACAGGAGATTTTTAAAACAAGGGGAGATTTATTATTTGCGAGAGCAATTTTATTGTGTGAGGGAGAAACCGAGGAACAGGCTTTACCAATTTTTTTCAAAGAGTTTTTTGGTTGTGAGTCCTTCGAAGCAGGTGTAAACATTGTTAGTGTCGGAGGTAAAGGGAAATATAAGCCTTTTTTAAGGATTGCTAAAAGCTTTAATATTAATTTTTATATACTAAGTGATGGAGAAGAGGACACTATCAGAAAGGTAAAAAAAGATGTAAGAGAAGTTTTTGAGGAAAGTGGGCCAGTAGACAACATAAAATATTTGAATGATGGATATGATTTTGAAAGTTATTTATTAAATGAGGGCTACTCTGAAGAATTGAATATTGCCATGAAGCAAATCCTTGGAGATGATTATCTTCAAAATTATATTGCGAAAAAAGATAACACAATTAGAGGACGTTTAAAAACAGATGCTATATGTTCAGGGTGTGGTCAGAATGTTTATGAAGATATATACAGACAATACGCTGGGGAAGAAGGAGTTAATCAGGCTCTTCTCGATTGTATACATAATAATAAGACTGCATATTCGTCAATCATTGCAGATATAATTGTTAATAACAATGTTGAAAATAAGATTCCGAAAATAATAAATGATCTGTTCAATGTAATGGAGCAGAGTTTGAAAATAAAGATATAGATTTGGAGGTGTCCCATGAATTTTTCATTAACTGAAACTCAAAAAAAAATAGTTAATCATTTTGACGGGGCAATTATGGTGACAGCAGGACCAGGAAGCGGAAAGACAAGAGTTTTAACTGAAAGAATTATAAATTTATTAAATCAAAATCAGAAAAGAATACTAACATTAACATTCAGTAACAAGGCTGCAGAAGAAATCAGAGAAAGAGTTGAAAGTAGGATAATCAATGATGAAATGCGTCAGCAAGTATATATTGGGACAATTCATAGTTTTTGTCTGGAAGTTGTACTAAATAGAGGAAACTTGATTGGTCTTCCATCTAATATGGTTATTTTTGAATCAGAGAGTGATAGGATATCGATATTAAAGAAAATTTTTAATGATTACCCTGAATTAGGAGAACAAATATCTGATTTATTTGATAAAGATAGAAACATTTACAAACAGTGTTTAAGACAAATAAGCATATATAAATCAAAATTTATATTGCCTGAAGTGCTGTTAGATTCAAATAAAAAGTTTGATTTAACATTTTCTAAGCTTTATGAAGCTTATAATAATTTGATGATGGCTCAAAGGGCATTAGATATAGATGATATACTTTTTTATGCTTTTAGAATATTTACTGAGAGACCCCAGATAGCAAATACTTATACAAGATTGTATAAACATATCTTTATCGATGAAGCCCAGGATCTAAATATTGCACAATACAAAGTTATTAGAGCACTTGCTACTGGGTTTTCAAACGTAATGATGGTAGGAGATCCAGCACAATCTATCTATGGCTTCAATGGATCAGAAAGTGAACTTATGATGAAATCATTCAGAGAGGACTTCAATCCTATTGAATATCAATTAATCGAAAATTTTAGGTCAACAAAAAAAATTGTTGAGGCTGCTAAAAAAATTCAAGCTAACTCAAATAGTAGTGCTGTTTATCCGCTTGAGGGAGTATTTTCGGTAAGAAGTTTTGAGAACGAGAAGTTAGAAGCAAAATGGGTCGTGAACAAAATTGAGAGTATGTTGGAACACGGGAGTGCGTGGGTTGAAGGAGTACTTAAAAGTGAGAATATAGCCGTCATAGCTAGAAATAAATATCTATTATCTTCAATTTCTGGAATTTTAGAACAAAAAAATATTCCATATAATTTAGGTCACTCCTCGAGAAGTGTGGAAAGTGAGTCAAATGCAATAAAAATTTTCGAAGCTGGAATAAGAGTTATTATCAATCCTTTTGACAATGTCCATTTTAGTCAAATACTAAATCTATTAAATTATAAAGGTGTCATTGAAGAATCAAGTGAAAATAATTTCTATTTGAATTTACTGTTAAATATAGATCTTTCGAAATTGGAACCTGAATACGAGAAGTTGTATCTAGCTATTAAAGAGTCTTGGGAGATTTTGCTTAACAATGAGGAGAATTTCACTAAGGCAATTGATGTATTAACCACTAAACTTGTAAATAAAGAAATGAACAATATATCTACAAATGAAGAAATTGAGACAGAACAATTTTTTATACAAAAGGATTTAGAAATGTGGAAAAACAATTGGAAAAATTACTGTAATCAGTCTGTGTCAGGTCAGAGAAATTTAGCACATTTCAGGAATCTGGTATCAATAGGAAAGACTTATTCCTTCAATAAGTCTGGAATATCTTTGTTAACTGTGCATGGATCTAAAGGCCTAGAATATGATGTGGTTTTCTTAATAGGGATTACTGAAGGGGTTTTTCCAGATTATAGAGCGAAAGGAGAAAAAGAAAAAAGGGAAGAAGTAAATAACATGTTTGTTGCGATAACTAGAGCAAAGAGAGAATGCTACATTACCTTTCCCCTTTCAAGAAAAATGCCTTGGGGGGACTTTAAACCTCAAAAGGCTTCTAGATTTATTGAATTAATTGAACTGTAACATATAAATTTAGTTAATTTTCTTGAAAGTGAACCATTAATGGTATGACAGAAAATAGACACATAGGCCTCTATATTAAGTTATAATATTTGAGATATTTAGAATTTGTTTGTCTTTTATAATTTGTAATTTTGTAAGAAATCAAAAGAATATTTAACAGATGAAGGAAAGTTAAGATTTAATCCTCCCGAATCTCAATAATTTCCCTAATATCATCAATATCCAACGCTTCTGCAATCCGCTCAATATGAGCAAAGTTGATATTCTCACGTTTTCCAGATTGCAATTCACTCAAAGCAGCATGACGGATATCAGCTAAACGTGCTAGTTCTCGCAGTGAAATATTATGTTTCTCTGTGAGTTTGTGAATATTGATCACAACTTTTTTCGCCATCTTAAATCACTCCTAAAATTTCCATATGGTCTTGATGTTACGCATGAGCGTACCATATACTTTTTGTATATCTGGTACTCTTATGCGTACCAATTTTAGGAGTGGTGACATGACAAGTACCCACGGCGAAGAGCTTGCTTCGCAGTACGCACAACTCGTAAAACAAGAAGACGATTACGTCGATCAACTGGTCACGTGTAACAAACTCATCCTGGATGCCATGGACATTATCGCGAAGCGGGCAGGAGTGCTACACATGGATACGGTGAAACAGGCAGCGTATCACCTTCATGCGATGGAGCAGGATTTGAACCACAAGTTATTTGAAGTCAGGCTGGAGAAGAGCATCTTGGCCCACCACATGAGCCAGTCTACATAACCGTATGAACGAGAAGGACAGTACAGGATCATTCTAGGGATGATCTTGTACTGTCCTTTTAATTTTTATAAGCGATCCCAAGTCATTCCCCCATATAAGCATCTCAATGGACGTAGGCATGGAGAATTCCATCGCAAACCTGATTATTAACTAATCATTCTTCTTTATTGTATTCATTTTATTTTCCAAGTTAGAAATTCTTTTTGAGAGACCCGAGACCCTACGAAATACATAGTAGATTCCGAATAAGACTAAGATAAGACATATAGTTAAAATGATAAATTCCGGCCAATAGAACCAACTCATATAAATCCACCTCCTTGACACTTATGTTTAATTTTATCATTTAGTAACAATTATGTGAAATGTAATACAACGCTCGTAGCTATTTCTTCTTTCTTGTTAGCTCAATCTTGTTAGTAATAAGCATTGACTTTCCACACCAATCACCCTAAACTTCAATTATTAAAACACTTTTAAAAACCCCCCCAATATTTTCTCGAATACGCGATCACCCATATACCTACAAACGAAAGGAGACACACAACAAACGATGTTACCCACATCCCACAACACCCAACAGGTCAAACGCATTAACGTTGAAATTGTAAAAAATACACTTCGGTCGATGGGCGTAGGCACGAAGGCTTCCATTGCAAACCTGACCAAACTCAGCGTGGCGACATGCGGAACGATACTAAATGAATTACTCCAAACGGGGGAGATCATTGATCTCGGCCCGGATGAGTCAAGCGGGGGCAGACCGGCGAGTCGGTATCAGTTTAATGCGGATTACGCGAGTGTGCTATGTCTGATTATTCGTACGGAAGGTGGCATTCATTCGATCACACATACATATGCCAACCTGAACGGAGAGATGGAGGACGAACAGACGCTTATTTTAAAAGAGATTAATGTCACGGTGGTGGAGGAACTTATTGCTGAACTGATCGAGCAGCGCCACAATGTGCAGTCCATCGGAATTGGGATACCAGGGGTTGCGCACAATGGTGTGATTGGCATCTGTGACGTACCAGAATTGGCTAATCAGCCGCTGGGTTTAAGGCTCAAAGAGCAATACGAAGACATCGAAGTGGTCATTGGCAACGATATGAATCTGACGGTGTACGGACTGTACAACGAACAGCAATTTGAGCAAGAGAAAAACTTTGCGGTGGTGACGTTCCCTGAAAACCATTTTCCGGGGGCAGGTTTTATTATCGATGGTCGGCCACTCACCGGGAATACGCAATTTGGGGGCGAGGTATCCTTTTTACCGTTTGGCGTGTCACGGGAAGAGCAGCTGCGCATGCTGCAAACGAAAGACGGATTGCAGGAGCTTGTTGTACAGACACTCGTCTCCATCATAGCCATTATCAATCCGGCAGCAATTGTTGTAACGGGCGATACGATGGACCCGGCGATGCGGGATGGCCTGATCCAAGGCTGCCGAGATCACCATATTCCACAGGAGCATATGCCTGAGCTAATGATTCGCCGCGACACCCGGCGCGAGTATGTTACCGGGCTTGTAGCCGTCACACTCGAAAGCCTGACCTACCGTATTCAGGTAGTTGAGAAGCAGTGGTAAAGGATCGGAGCGTTGATCAGAAGGAGGTGCTCTCTTCGGATCAACGAATTGAAATAACTCTTTTATATAAAATGAACGATTTCATTAAGCAAGTAACGGAGAGGACAGAAAAAACCTGGAGAAGCGAATGCGGTCGCCTTTATCACCGGATTTTCCCTTTAGAAA
This sequence comes from Paenibacillus polysaccharolyticus, assembly GCF_023714295.1. Classification (GTDB taxonomy): domain Bacteria; phylum Bacillota; class Bacilli; order Paenibacillales; family Paenibacillaceae; genus Paenibacillus; species Paenibacillus polysaccharolyticus_A. The sequence continues at coordinate 157,292 of NZ_JAMAUN010000003.1, read as the reverse complement.
AGGGAGTTCAAAAAAATCAGGGGATAACAGCGATTGGAAGGTTCTTCTGTCATCGGAGTGGTCAGGTTAATGACCCTTGTTTCAACTTATATGGACACAATGGGGGAACTTATTTTGAATCAGCAAGCAGATACACAAGGGAACAAACGAAAGTTCAACAAGCTGTACGCCATGCAGCTGGCAACGATCTTTCTTGGATTTATCGTATTTGGCATCTCGGAAAATATTAAAGGCCCAGCCATTCCGCGTATTCAGTTCGACTTCAATCTGGATGAGAAACAGCTCGGGACGTTGTTGTCCCTGAACGCACTGGGATATCTGATCGCCTGCTCGTTTACGGCTATACTGGTTCGCAAATGGGGCATCAAGGCGGTCAGCATCATTTCATTTGCCTCGATGATTCTGTCGGGTGTGTTCATCTATGTATCGCATACGTATCCGCTCTTTGCGTCATCGTACTTCTTCATGTACATCGGTAACGGGATGCTGGAGATTGCGCTGGCGATTCTCGGGGCGCGGATTTTTGTGAAAAATACAGGCACGATGATGAACCTGTCCCATTTCTTCTATGGACTCAGTTCAACGGTGGCGCCATTGCTGGCGACAGGTGTGATGTCGCTGACGGTATTTGGGCACCTGCTGGACTGGCGCGGCATGTATCTGGTCATGTTGTCGCTCTGCCTTTTGCCGATCATTGCGGCACTGCGCAGTACATTCCCCGGGGATGATCTTGCCCATGAAGATCGCACCTCGCTTAAGACATTGACACGTGATCCGGCCCTGTGGCTGATGGTGCTTATTCTTTCTTTTGGCGTGGTATCGGAACTGGCGGTTGGAGGTTGGCTTGTTAACTTCCTGGAGAAAGCCTACACGTGGGACACGGTCAAAGCCTCCGGTCTATTGTCGGCATTTTTCCTTACGTTCTCGCTGGGTCGTTTGCTGCTAGGGCCGTTGACGGATCGCATCGGGTTCGTACTCTCATTGATTTTGTTCTCGGCTTTCTCGGCGATATGCACGTTTGTAGCACTTGCAGGGGGAGAAAGTCTGGCGATCTTCTTCGCGATATCGGGCGCAGGCATTGCGATGATCTATCCCACAGTAATGGCCTTTATCGCACGCAGATATCCGAACGGCAGTGATACGGCAATTACGTTTACGGTAACGCTCATGGGGGTTGGTAGTGTTATAGGCAACTATGTGATCGGCTGGGTCATTGAAGGTGTGAAAAACATGTACGGTGCCACCACGGAGCTCGGCTTGCTGCGCGGACTTCAGGCGGGCTACGGATTTATTGGCCTATGTGCGGTCATTTGTGCAGCGTCCGGTGTGGTACTGTATGTGTATTTGAAAAGGAAGCAGGAACTAATTTAGTTCTTCACAGTAGAGGCAACAATAAAACTCTTTCCACTTGAATAGGGAGTGGGTGGAGTTTTTATTGTCGTAAAATAGCAGAATTTGTCTCATTTAAAAGAACATTTTGGAAATTTTATATTGTTATATGTCGAATTACATATTATGATGGATGGGTCTTTTGATTCAATAATATACAAAAATCAGGAGAAAAGACTTAAGGGATAATAGGAGGCATTATGGATATTTCAAAAAAACTGGGCGTAACAGCTATAGCAACGATAGCGCTTACGCTAAGCACAGCCGTGCATTCGAGCGCTTCGGCAGCATCCTCTCTTCCATTCAAAGATGTTGAACAGGCTTCGCCTTGGGCTAAGGCGGTTATACTTGAAGCTCAAGAGAAAAAATTCATGAGCGGAGACCCTAAAGGGTACTTTCATCCCCTACAGCAGGTTACTCGTCAAGAGGCAGCCGTTTCACTTGCCAAGCTTATGGGTCTTGAACTGAATGATCATGCAACTTCTAAGTTTTCGGATGTGACTCCCGGTTCATGGAGTGCAAGTGCGATTGAAGCCGTGCAAAAAGTCGGATGGATGAACGGAGATCCGAGCGGCATGTTTCGTCCCCAAGCTGTCGTTACACGGGAAGAATTAGCTTCCATATTGGCTAGAGCAACCCAAGCAGATCCAACGCAAGATCAGGTCGAAGAGCTATCGAAGATTAAAGATCATGAGCAAATATCAACGTGGGCTAAAAAATCGGTGACATCTGTTGTTTCTTCCGGTCTGATGACAGGCAATAACGGCAGCTTTCATCCTCAGCAGCCGGTGCTTCGGCAGGAACTAGCTGCTATTCTAGTACGAATAGATTCCACGGTGGCAAACAGCAAACTGCAAACTATCCAGAAAGTGGAAAACGGTACAGTTACGATTGAAAATAAGCAATACGGTGCAGCCGAAGCATTAAAACCGTTATTCGAGGCGAAAAATGCAGAAGTACTTGCTAACGCAGGAATTAGAGTTACAACGGTAGATGGGCAGATCACCAAAGTGTTAGAGCTCAAACTGGTTACGCCAGGTCGGGCAGCAGAAACGGGGAAAAGTGAGTTCTCAGGAAACGCCGTACTTGATGGTGGACAAGCAGTTATAGCGGGTAACGTAACAGTAGCAGCCGACTACATAACGATTAGAAATCTCAATATTAGCGGTGATCTGGAAATTTCAAAAGAGCTGGAGAATGATTTTTACGCGGAGAAAGTTACAGTTAAAGGTACGACTTATGTAAAGGGTGGAGATGACAACACGGTTGTTTTCGACCAATCCTCTCTTCAAGGAATGAATATTAGTAAGGAAGATGTTCGAGTTGAATCCGTGAATAAAACGGTCGTTAAAGAGGTCCATATCGATTCCAAGCTCTCTGGATTATGGGGAGATGAATCAATCACATACGAAACGGTGACCGTAGGAGCAGGGGTTCAGAACGCTTCATTGTATGCACACATCCGTAACCTGGAGGTAAACGCGGGTAGTGAGGCAACAAGCATCTCTGGAACGGGGCGCATCGATTCGTTAACCATTCAAGGTGCTGGAACAATTAACCTACAAGGTACCGGGGGTATTGGATCTGTAACGATTACAGATCGTGCCAGCCAAGTATCCATTCCAGCGAACGCTTCGATTCAACGTTTGGTTCTGCCAGAGGGAGTATCGCCGGAAAGAGTTATTGCAAACTACGATAAGGTGAAAACTCAAATTGCTTCGATTAACGGTGTAAGCAATCCGACATTTGTACAACCAAGCTCTGGAGGAAGTAATTCTTCCACTAGTGGAGGCAGTACGGGGAATTCAGGAGGAGGAACTCCTTCCAATCCGGGTACAACGCCAACACCAGCGAATCCAGACCCGACATCGTGGTATCCATATACGTACAAGAGTTATCAGGACCGTACAGAAAATTCAGCTGTAGGTCTGATGACCACGAATAAATCAGGTACAGTCTATTACATGGCTGTTCGTGCCGATGACAATGTACGTCCTACTGCGGAGCAAGTGAAGAATGGATCACTCCCTGGTAACCTGCCTTCAACGCATGGCGAGTTTTCGGTGACAGCTAATCAACCTGTAACGTACAAAGTAGAAGGTCTGGAGCGATCCAAAACCTATCATATCTATACCATTTTCAAAAATGGAGAGACCGGTCAGGAAACACAACCGATGTTCATTCATTCGATTATGAATTATATTGCCAATGACATCAGTGTCCTTCCATACGATAATTCGAACCTGAACCAGATTAGAATTCAGTTTTCAGGTGTACTTACACCTCCAGCAACAAGCACTACTAATCCGGCTGCGATCTTTAAGGATGGTCATTTGCGCAACTACGGATATGGATTTATTGAGATCAAATCGATAAATTGGGATCTAACGATTCCGAACATGCCTATTCTTAATGTGAATTTTGACCCGGTAACATTGGGGGACGGGACGTCTTATCGTTTCGATTGGACTTACGTCAAAAATGCGTTGACTATTAAAGATCCAGATGGAAGTAGTTCCCGCTCGTTCGGGGGACATGGCAGTTACTCGGGACCGGAAGTGGTCTCGTTGATTACGAAGCAATTGTCCATCGAAACGGGCAACACAGCCGACCCAACCAAGGCAGAAGCAGTTATGTATATTCTTGGCGTATATCCTTCTGCATTGAAACAGGAATTGGGTTTGATTGAATTTAACGGACAATATTATCAGAAGGCATTGGCAGAAAAAGCTGGCCGGTACAGTACTTTCAGCGATGTTAAACAGATTATTGAGGCGACTAACCAGCAATACCCTGCACCGTCCAATACCGAAGCTACTGTGATTCGTAACTTCAATAGCGCCGGAACGAACTCCAACATGGAATCTTATCTGAAACAGTATGCGAATACACTCCAGATTGATGCAGCACAATATGGCAATATGAACCAAGTAGCTCGAACCGAAGTTGCTAAAATGATTTTAAGTGAACGCAGTCTCTTACCGGAAAACAAATTTATAAGCATTCAACAAATTCGTCACGCTTACGAGCTGGCCTACATGAAATCGTCCTCTATGCCTCTCTCTCTTTCTTTTGTGGATACCGATCCAGCAGCAGGTTCTATTGGAGGAGAGGTTAGATGGGAACCTGGCGCAGATGACACTTCGGTCGTTTCCTATCAGCTGATGTGGGGGAATACGGGAGGAACCCTGGCTACAATCAAGACATTGGATAAGACGGACGAGAACAGCTATACTTTGCCGCAAGGGACGTCTATTCCTGATGGAGCAACACATTTGCTGATTCAAGCCGTACTGCAAGATGGAACTCATACAGCACCGATCTCTATTGCGATCAAAGATACACTGCCTTCTGCTCCTGAACAACCAACGGTCACGAAGGATGATAAACGAAATATATTGGTCGGAGCCAATGCAAGTATGGAATTTTCACTTGATAAAGGACAAACTTGGATCACGTATGATGAAGCTAACCCACCTGTTTTTCCAGGAGAAGTATACGTACGAGTACGTGTGAAAGCTGATCCGGACAATCAAGTCCCTGCGGGTAAGTTCGTTACTGTTACTTTTGTAGATAATGTGTACATGTATGTTGGTCACAATGATGCCAGCAATAAGTTTGAGGCAGAATATATGTCCTCTGCAATGGAATATTCAGTGGATGCCGGCCTGACGTGGACCACATACAATGAAGAGAACCCACAACAATTTCCAGGGGATCTCACCGTTCTTGTTCGTGAGAAAGGTGGTCAATATCTGGATGCTGCTCCAGCAAAAGAGTTTAAATTCACATCCAAAGTTCATGTGATGCATTTGAATAATTCAATATCCACATCTTTGCCGACGCTGGAATACTCGAAGAATGATGGAGAATGGATCCCATTGCTCGTTGAGCAAACCGTTTCGTTCCAAACGGGGGATTCCGTTCGGGTTCGTGAAGCGGCTCAGCCTCCTTTTCAAGCGGGAGCCATTGAGACATTTACATTTTAATAGTTCTATCCTAAGGAAGTAAGTCTTCTATGACTAAAAACATCTAAAACTCATAAAGCCCCGCTGATTCTAAAAATCAGCGGGGCTTTATTTTTATCCCTTCCGTTACTTCAACAAGCCATTCACTTGTCTAAGCCGGTCTTTTTTTCAAACGTTTCAACAGCATGTACAGTCCAAATCCAATCAGGAAGATCATGCCTGCCGGGATGACATACGGTTTAACCACTTCGCCGACTTCTTCCCATTGTGCGCCCAGTTTGTAACCGAGGTAGACGTAGATGGATGTGATTGGAAGCATAGCCAAAAAGGTGAATAGACTGAATTTGAATACGTTCATCTTTGCCATTCCGCAAGGGATGGAGATGACCGTTCGAATGCCGGGTACGAAGCGTCCATAGAAAGCAACCCCGCTGCCGTATTTTTCGAAAAACTTATCGGAAGCCTCAACATGGTGGGGGCGAATGAGGAAGTATTTGCCGTACTTCTCCACCATCGGTCTGCCTCCGTAGCGTCCGAGTGCATATAATGTTAGTGGGCCAAATGTACCGCCAACGGTTCCTGCCAGAATAGCCAACCATAGCTTCATATCCCCGAGATATACCCAATATCCCGCCATGGGCAGAACAAGTTCAGCAGGGACGAATTCAAACGATAGGGCAATAACAAGACCTGCATAGGACAAATCTTTAAAGAACAGTATGAATTGCGTGATCCACTCCGTCATGCTTTCCCTCCATGAATCTATCTATTTTTGATATAAGTAGACACTGCTCTCTTCAGAGTACCAAGGGCGAACAGCGCTTGTCAAAACTCACAGTTAAGGAATTTATCCTTATCACCACCGTATATGTTAGCCTATACATAAGCCTAAGGCAGCCCCTAGATAGATACGAACGTTCACGGTCTAAGGTTTCTTATTTACTTATAATCGTTCTGGAGCCAATATGAATCTATGAGATGATGGTACTCTGAAAATGTTTCCAAATATAGTATGATAAGACTATCGCTAGATTTACCATACAGGGCCTGGGTTAGTTCTGCAGCGATCAGACAAAGGCCAGTTAGTGTTCACGAAGACCATCCTATACATATAGAGAAGGAGAACCGAACATGAGTATACAATCACAAAGGATCATCGATCAGATTCGTATTGTTGAATACAACGCTTCTTATGCCGCGAGCTTGGCAGATATGTGGAACCAAAGCAATGAGAGCTGGGGAGGCGGCACGAGGCAGCGGACAGAGGATAGCATTCGCCAGGAGATGGAGAACTCGTCTCATTTGCATGTGTTTCTGGCGGTTCATGAGGAAGAGGTCGTCGGTTTTTGCAGCTTTGCCCACTATCGTTTTGACGAGAATGCACTATATGTACCGCTACTTAACGTGCGCCCCGACTACCACGGTTACAAGATTGGACGTAGTCTGATCTTAAAAGCAGTGGAGAAAACAGTCGAGGCTGGATGGCCGCGCCTGGATCTGTTCACATGGCCGGGCAATACGAAGGCGGTGCCGATGTACAAGAAATGCGGTTTCTTTTGGGAGAAAAAAGACGATAGCGTTCATCTCATGAACTTTATCCCGACCGTATTGCGGACCGAGGCGCTGGCCCCCTACTTTGAAACATTGGATTGGTACGCTGACAGCACCCGTGAACTGGTGATCGAGCCGGACGGACGGCAGGAGTGGGGCTTCGATTTCCTGGATTATACCTGGCAAAAAGGAGATATCTCCCTACGGGCATCTTTTGAAAAAACAGGCCGCGGCCTGGCCGCTCTCGATACGCCGGATTACAGCATCCACACCGAAGTAGATCATCATGATCTGGTGTTTGGTTCGAGTTATCCCGTGCGTTATCATATCCAAAATAAATCTAATTTTGATCTTGAGTTCGAGATCAAAGGACAAGACGACAAAAATATCCGTTTCGCTATGGAAGTCGCGCAAACGTTGCAGCCAGGCGAAACGATTACCGTAGAGGGGGAATTTTACCTCGATCCGGTGACCGAAGAACAGAACAAGAATAAAACACATCCGGTCATTAGCAGTACTTGGCTTATTGGCGGGAAGAAAGCTCAGTTCCGTCTTGGCGTTCATCCTAAATTCCCGGCGAAGATTACGCCGGTTCTTCCCGTGAAGGAATTGTATCCGGGTATTCCGGCAGAGCTGATCCTGAACGTGGAAAACAATGTGAATGGGGAAACGGAATTTGTTATGGAACTGCAGGCAGATGCTTTTCTAGACTGGACAGAGCGCACACTGCGCTTCACAGTACCTGCGAAGGGCAAACGCTCGGTGTCCGTTCCGTTTACACTGCATTCATATGGCATCTATGCACAGGATGTGGAGATTACCGCTGTGCCGGCGGGAGGATCGGAGATTTCTTTTACAAGAAAACTGTCTGTGCTTATGAAGGGAATTGAGGGCAGGTACGGCGGTGAGGCAAACGGCCAGTGGATCGCGGTGAACGGGGCTTACTCCCTGCATATGAACAAACATGATAACGTCATGTGGATCGAATACCCTGGGTCACGTCACTCCTTTTGGTGGAATTACCCGAAGCTGGGGAAACCATATTCCGAGGAGTTGTCCCTGAAAGAAGCCATAGAAGTACGGATCGTGGCTGATGGAACGTATCAGGTTATGGAAGCGGTCTATGAATTGGAAAATTTTCCGGGATTACTGCTGAAGACGGTTGCCAAACTGTCCGCTAACGGAATTGCTACGTTCTCCCATGAGGTTGTGAATACATGTGATACGGCATGGGAAGAAGAACTGTTCCTGATGGATCACTTCGGTTTCTTCGGCAATCGGCTCATTCTGCCCTATCAGGGTCGTTTTATAGATATGGGGGATGATTATGCCGGGGATCCAAACCATTGGGATACGGGACAGATTACGGAGAACTGGCTGTTTTGCAAAGAAGAGTATGGCGCGTGCGGAATCTACTGGGACCCTTCACTGAAATTGATTAAGCCTGAATATACGCTGGCATTACAGCATGAGCTGGGACGTTTGGAGGCCGGAGCCTCGGTAGCCACGAAGGAAACAGTATTTGCGCTCAACACGTTTGCCAAGTGGACGGATTTCCGCGCATTCGCCCGTAAACAACCTAATCGGGTTATTCCGATGCTGGACAGTCATCTGGATGTGAAGCTGAATGATGGCAATCCATTTGCTGCGGACGTACTACAGGCTGAATTGGTTGAGCGTAAGCTTGTTTCACTTGCAGGTACATTGGAGCTACACGTACAGCAGGGTAAGGAACCCGAGACTAAAGCTTGTACGATCGAGTTCGATGCTACGGAGCAGCTGAACTCGGTTAAGCTGGAGTTTTCGCCTGAGGAAACGGTAGTGGAAACACCGATGGCAACGACAGTGGATCGCCTTGACCCGCAAGGGTCTGACTCCTTTGACAGTATCGGCGGATACGAGAACCTGAACATCTGGAAAGCACGTGGTGTCTATCGTGGAGAGGATCGAATTCAGGAGCGAACAGCCCTCTGGTTCCCGCAGACACGATCTGAAGTGCTACAACGGACTGAAGAGGGATCAGGGACGTTATATACCGTCAACAATGGCCTGTTATCTATTACGGCTGACCCGGCATTCGGGGGGATTGTACACTCTCTGAAAGTTCAGGGAGAGGAGTGGCTGGACAGTTCATATCCTGAACCTACTGCCCGTTCGTGGTGGAATCCGTGGTATGGCGGGATGGCTGTCGATATTCCGGGCATGAACGGATTTAGCCGTCAATTGGAGCAACCGATGCTATCGTGGTCGGAGCAGAAGGATCAATTCGGCAATGTGTGGAAAGGCTTGAAGGTGACCACCCGCATTGAGAAACATGAAGCAAACAGGGGAATAACCGTTCATCAGCATTACTTGATGTTGCCCGGTGTTCCTGTGCTCTGTACCTTGCTGGCTGTGACCAACAACTCTGGCCTGACACGAGCGAATTATGCTCTTACGGAAGGTCGTTTCTTCAAACCTTCGGATGTGTATACAGAAGGTTGGGTCGAACAACCGGGTCACGGTCGTTTTCCGCTCGGCAAAGTAGACATTGGCTTGCCTTTAAAAGACATTTTTCGGACAGGCTCGCTTTCACGTCAAAACATGCTGCATGCGGTGAATCGTTATCCGAACCAGAATGCCTGGGCGTTTGCCAACAATCTGGTGACAGGACATAACGTAACACACGAGCTTACGATACAAGATGGCGAAACCGTCTGGACGGAGCCGACTTATCTTGTTCTGGGGCCGATCCCGCTTCATACGATGGATATACATGATTTGTTAAAACTGAACTTTGTAACATCAACAAGCGAAGAGGAGGCCTCCGATGCCCATCATTGATATTCACATTCATCTATCCGATATCGACAGCTTTCACCGTACCGCGATGGATCTGTCCAAGGTAGACTATAGCGCGGCGGGTCTCAAGGCAGAATTTGACCGAAATGATGTTATTCTTGGCATCGGCATGGGGGTGAGCGAGCAAACCAAGGGGGCTTTCCCGGATTCCAGTTCCCCTAACCCGATGGGGCTCGATCTGGAAGAACAGATTCCATCGTTTCTAATGGAATGTGTAGGCATTAATCCAAATCGACTGGAAGGTAAACAAGCTCAAGACGAGCTGGACCGGATCGAAGCCAGACTGCAATCGCCCGAAGTTGCGGGAATCAAGCTGTATGCCGGATACTACCATCACTATGTGTATGACAAAATCTATACCCCGGTCTATGAGCTGGCGGCAAAATACAATCTGCCTGTGGTCATTCATACGGGAGACACCTACTCGATGAACGGCCTGCTCAAATATTCGCATCCGCTGACGGTGGACGAGCTTGCTCTGCAACAACGAGGTGTAAATTTCATGATCTGTCATCTCGGTGATCCCTGGGTGATGGACGCGGCGGAGGTCGTAGCTAAGAATCCTAACGTGTACGCGGATTTATCTGGGCTTGTCGTGGGAGATCGCCCTCACTTCGAACGCTTTATGAACGAACCGCTGTTTATGGATCATTTCCGCAGGGCTTTGGTCTACTCGGATCATTATGAGAAAATGCTGTTCGGCACCGACTGGCCGCTTGCCCCTATTGATTTGTATGCTGAATTTGTCCGCAGGCTTGTGCCGGAGCAGCATCATGAGAAAGTGTTTTACGAAAATGCATTTAGCCTGTTTCCACGTATCGGTCAGCGTGTTGCGAAGTCATAGCAACCCCCAAACAAGCTCTTGCCCTTCTGCTGGCCGGAGCTTGTTTTCTTTTTCAAAAAGAGAGATCGCTGTTCATTGGTTCATTGAAGTAACTACCATTCATCCAATTGGTAATAAATTTAGATCATTACAATTTTTTTTGTGCAAATGCTCCATACACTGTCAGATTATTGGGTCCATGCCGATATTAAAATATCAAACATTATATGGGTTCATACAAAATTAGGATGGATGGTGGAGGTATTCATGTTTTTTGCAAAAGCAGGACAGCGACTAAGAGATATGTCTTTTCGGGTCAAATTACCATTAATGATCAGTCTTCTCGTGTGTATCGTACTGACCGTAACAGCTGTACTGTGTTATAAGATAGCTGAGGGTATTACACAGGATAAAAGTAAAGATGAAATTCATGCCAATTCGGATCGGATTGGAGCCGGATTGTTTACCTCTTTGCAGTTGTCTAAGCAAGCCGCATTTCTAATGACCAAATATAAGGCTTTTGAACGATTGCTGGCGATTCGGAGTGCGAATCAAGGGCAGGATGCTAACGTCTTTTTCGAGGAAAATCAGATTCTAATCAATGAATCTAATAACATATTAGCTCAAAGTTTAGAAGGCATCGAAGGCGCTGTTGTGCTCATGCTTATTGATAAGAATGGCACAGTAGTCGCGGCAAACGATCCGAAAAGCGTGGGCGGAGATCGGTCGGATCGGGCCTATTTTAAGGAAGCCATTCAAGGACGTCAGGTGATCAGTGAAGGTATCATTTCCAAAACTCTGGGTACACTTGGCACAGTCTTTGCCTCCCCGATGTATGATGAGAATCAGCAAGTCAACGGGGTTCTTATTGCTACGATATCCACGTCATTTTTTGTGAACCAATTGCAGAACGTTAAGATTAACGACGAAGGTAAAGTGATTGTTCTGGATCGGGTGGGTAAGGTGATGTACCACTCCACAGATGCGAATATGGCAGGGAAACCGCTAGAAAGCGGGGAATATCAGTCTCTTGTGGATTTGGCTCCAAGTGATAAATTACAACAGGGCGAGGTAAGCACGGACGAGAAAGTGGTGTTTTATTCCAAAATTCCGCAATCGGATTGGACGATTATAGTTGAGGATTCCTACGTAGACGTCAATCAACCTCTAACAAGCATGGCGAATAAAATGTATATTGTTCTATTCAGTTCCATAGCCTTCTCAATCATTGTGGGTATTCTACTCTCACGGGTGATGACAAAGCCGGTTACATCCATTACCGCACTGTTTAAACAGCTTGCCGGTGGAGACTTGACGGTACAGGCGAAGGAGAAATACAGTGGGGAGTTCGGCGAACTCGCGGATAGCTTTAACACGATGGCTGAAGGAAACAGACAACTGATTGCCAGTATGAACGCTTCTATTGGTGTTTTGAATAAAAGTACGGCGGAACTGGATCAGTCTGCACAGCAGACATCTGCATCGATTACCGATACCACAGCCACTGCACTTGAAATATCCCGTGCAATGGAGTCGCAGGCTAACGATACAGAGGCGATCGTGGATCAATTTATGAACGTGGGTAGCAAAATTGTAAATGTAAACGAGATGTCCCAGTCTGTTATGGCTAAAGCGGATGAAATTACAGATGCATTCCGAGATAATCATGAAGTGATCGACGCGCTTATCGCCGTTAATGATCGGAACGAAGCAGAGGTGCATAACATCTCCAAGATAACCGTTCAACTCGCAGAGAGTTCATCCGGTATTCAGCAGATCACAGGCACCATTGCCGAAATTGCGAATCAGACCAAACTGCTTGCGCTGAATGCGTCCATTGAAGCGGCACGGGCAGGAGAGCAGGGCCGTGGATTTGCCGTAGTAGCCTCCGAAATACGCAAGCTGGCAGAACAGACAACCGCGCAATCCGAAGATATTCATCGCATCGTTATGCAGACGATTGAACATGTGGAGCAGAATAACCAGAGTGTACAGGCCATCGAAGCGATTGCAGAGCAGCATAAGAGCAGCGTGATGCAAACCAAGGAAACCTTTAATTTTGCAACGCGAAATATGCAAAATATGATGAATCAGGTGCAGGCGATTGCCTCTGAGATTGAATCGATTGAACGGGATAAAGACGAAGTCCTTGGCGCTGCGCAGAACTTGTCTGCTTCGGGCGAGGAAGTGTCCGCATCCATTGAAGAAGTCACCGCCACCATGGAAGAACAGTCTGGAATGACCGGGCATTTGGCCGAGCTGGTGCAAACCATCGATGCTTTGACTAAACAGCTGGCGGAGGAATCGGCAAGATTTAAAACGAGTTCGTAAGGATTGAATGAAGCATACCCAATGATAAAACTTCAAAGATTTCATTAAAAACATTAAACCTCCTATCCAAATAGTGGATGGGGAGGTTTTTATGTGTTGATGCTCGCACGGTAAAAATATTTATTATTGTTAAAGGGAGTATCTTTATTTTTTGCCTGGCTCTGATACCAGCGTGAAGTTATTAATGAACCCTTCTTTTTGCAGAAAAACAGTCTCTATCTCATCCGTTTTCATATCATAATAGTAAATACCTCTCCCGGTATCGCCATTTCCTTTTTCCCCAAGAAAATAAAATCCGTTACCGTTTTTGTCCAAAAATAATTCACTACTGGCCTTGATGGGAAGATGAAGTTCCTTCCTTTGTCCTGTCTTCAGATCCACAAGACTATATCCGATGGGCATTTTATTAACGTGTTTTGCCGTTGCGATGAGAAGCTGGTCTCCTCTTGCGGATAAAGTGAGAATCTGTTCATCTTTGAGTTTGATGATTGCACGAGTGTGATTCGTTACGGGATCGATTTCGAGAACGGTATGACTTGGTGGAACCATCGGTTTTTGGGTCTGATTTGATTTTTCCATCTGCTCATATTGTTCTTCCTCAGAGTATTGGATGGCGTATGCTTTTTCTGTTTCTGGATCATAGGCGATGTCCCATGTGGTCGTATCTGAATCTTGCTCGTTTAATATCGAGATTTTTTGTGTTGCTTTATCCAGAAACATGACCTTTACAGGGCGTTCTCCTTTTTGCACAGCAGCCATCATTAGTGTATTCTCAGTGACATCCGGGATTATTGCATTTATCGCAAATAAATTAGAACTTAATTGCTGCACTTGCTGTGTTCTCATATCATAAGCGAATAGCTCATCCCCTTTATTTTTGCCCTCACCCGAATAATACGTGGTGTCTTCTGCCAACGAAACTACGGTCAAGGGATATTGTGAGTTATATGGCAAGTCAGTCATTTTATTGAGAGCTTTGGACTCTAAGTCGTATGTATACACATTCATTTTCATTCCATCCGCGGAATCTGTCCCATTGACGTATTCGGTGTTCGTAATGGAAAGGTATTCGCGAGTCTTTGCTTCACCAGGCTTAATTGCTGGTGGAGTGACCTTAATGCTTCTTTCACCGCTACTGCATCCTGAAAATAATATGAGTGAGATCATGAGTACGAGAATAGCTGGGTATAGGATGTAGCGGTTCCTCATCGTTAGTCCTCTTTTCTTTGGTCGTACCGTGTATAGGGAGCTTGTAAAATAAACGTTACAAGTCGGAGAAAGGTTTGGCTATCAATCAACATAACAATATAAAGAATTGTTTGCTCTGGAATTTGGTTAATAAAGTAGATTTACCAACAAAACCTCTCTTTCCGCAACATTGTGGGAGAGGGAGGTCTGGTTTCTAATCTTCATTCATGCAAAATGACTATTTAATAGACCATTCCGTAGATTCAGACGGTACATTAGCTACATCTCGCAGATCATGTATCTTTACGTTACTTCCGTAAATCGTCGAATCACTGCTGAGACGGAAGGAAGGGAAGTTATTTTCGGATTGCAGACGTAAACAGGTTTCAAAATGAATCTGTTGCCCTTTATTAATCACAAACGGAAGTGAGCCTGCCTCAATAGGCACGTCATCACTGTCTCGTTCATTTAAGATCAGAAGTACCGTAATTCCATCACAGCCGCAACCATCGGTATCATAAAACAATTTGAAAAAGCCGGGCCGATCCCCCAATTGCTCCAAAAGTCGTGCTTCTGCTTGCGGACTCACTTGAATGATCATGGCGTCGTCACACTCCTTTGTTTCCCAATGAATTCGCTTACAATTTAATATATGGACCATAATTGCCGATTAGAATGTAAAATAATATATAGGGAAAGGGGAGATGCAATTTGGAAATACGGCAATTGAATCATGATCCCATTGAACATTATGCGTATTGGAATGCGATTCCCGGCGGCGAGGTCATTCAAGCTCAGCTTCCGATCTATCATGGTACATTAGATGGCTTGCCTGAAGGTATCGATGCACTGATTGTCACTTCAGATTTGCAGGGAATTGTTCCTGTAATGGAGAAGGAATCTGATGCCGCCTGTGACACGGGGGCTACAGATAAGCTTTTGGGTGAGATGTTGCCTGCCTATATTCGTCTGCTGATGGAGGTGGAGTGGCCTGAGCTCGATCCGCAGAAGACGGGTGTACTGTTATGTGGAGATATGTATGCCCTGCGCGGGAAAAGGGGAGCGACTGGCAATCCGGTTCCCGTCTGGCTTGCCTTCAGGGAAGCCTTCGGCTGGGTTGCCGGCGTCCACGGCAACCACGATCTAACCGATGATGCAGACGCTCATCGGTTACACGGCAGCGAGGGCATCCATTGCATGGATGGCCCGGCTGCAATCATCAGCGTCGGCCACCCACCGGGTGGCCTTGCGCCCCATGCCGCCAAGGCGCGTCAGCTGCGCATCGCGGGCCTTGGCGGCATCATCGGCAGGCCGGACAAGCCGAACCGGCTGCCGGCAGAGCCGTACCTGCAATCCGTGCGCAAGCTGCTGAAGCGGCAGCCGGATTGCTTGCTTTTGCACCAAAGCCCGGGCATCGCCGAGCTTGGGCTTAGGGGTGAACCGCTCATCCGGCAGGCCTTGGAGGCCGGGCCGGAGACGCTGGTGTTCAGCGGGCATACCCATTGGGATATGCCTTTGGCTGAACTGAGTAACGGCACACAGGTAGTGAATGCCGACAGCAAGCTATTTATTTTCACACGCTAGGTATCTTGTGGAATGAAATGCATTTCATTCGTGATATCTTATCTGGTATGATAAGCAGGTAAATAGAGAAAAAAGGAAGGTTTCCCCCCTATGACATCGATCACCATATATGATATTGCGAAAGAAGCAAACGTATCTGTATCGACCGTCTCCCGGGTGTTGAATGATACGGCTCCGGTTCGTGCCAGCACGCGAGAGAAGATCATGTCGATTATCGAGAAACATCAGTTTCAACCCAACGCACAGGCACGCAGCCTGATCAAGAAAGAGACGGGCACCATCGCCATCATCTTGCCGGATATCACCAATCCTTTTTTCCCTGAAGTGTTTTGGGGGGCAGAGAATGAAGCACGTGGACTCGGGTATACGTTCTTCTTATGTAACACAGCAGGGGACTCTAATCGTGAGTCTGAATATCTCTCTATTTTGCGGGAGAAACGGGTGGATGGCATTATCTTTCTCGGCGGACGTATCAATTTGCAGGTCTGCCCTGATAACATGGCACAGGAATTGATGGATATGAGCAGGCATATGCCCATTGTGCTGGTCAACGGTAACATTGCCAAGAGCGGACTTCACCGGGTATACACTGACGAGGGAGCTGGAGCGGCTATGGCTGCGGAGCATCTACTTGAGCTGGGGCACCGGGAGATTGCTTTTGTCGGGGGGTTGAAGGAGTTATCTACCACGATGGTCAAGGTTAAGGCGGTACAGAAGAAACTACGTGAACATGGAATTGAAATACCGAAAGAACGCCAGCTGTTAGGCGGTTTCTCGATTGACGACGGTAAGCGGGAGATGTCCAAACTTCTGCAGCAGGACAATCCGCCAACGGCAGTGATTTGTGTCAACGACAATAGTGCAATTGGTGCGATTAAGTCGACCATTGAGCATGGTTTATCGATCCCGAAAGATATTTCAATCATCGGTTTTGATGATACACCGCTAGCGAGTGCCGTGATCCCTGAGCTTACAACGATATCCCAGAATACGTATCAACTGGGCAAACAGGCCGTGGATGTGTTGCATGAGCTGATCAATCAAGGCAAACCGAAGAAACAGAATGTATTGGAACCTAGGCTGATCATACGCCAAAGTACAGGACCTGCCGCCCGGTAGTGGGTCTGGTTATCAAAAAAAGAAAGCGTTGACATTTCTTTGAAGCGTGAAATATAATGAGGGCGTAAATGAGACCCTTTTCCTCCTGTGGAACGGGTTTTAGTTTTCGATTTAATGAAACCCATTTCATGAAATCGGTTTCAAAAAATTTGACTAACATGAACAATTTCACAAAAGGAGATACATCAACTTAGAAGATCAATGGATCCGAAAGAAGGAGTCACGATGGCACATCATGAACAGCGTTTTAGAGGCAGAAGAGGTTTGGTGCTCGCAGGTACAGCCTTGTTAGCCTTGATAGCGGTAGGAGGAATGGCTATCCATCATTATACGAATTCAACTCCCAAGGCACTTGTATTCCAGGAAGATCCGGTGCATCTCAAGCTGGAGCAGTCGTATGATCATTTTGAAGGCTGGGGTACGTCGCTCGCTTGGTGGGCGAATGATCTCGGTGGTTGGAAGGATCAGGCGAAGGTGGATGAGGTTATGGATCTGATATTTGATCCGGCCAAGGGCTTGGGACTTAACATCGTTCGTTACAATATAGGCGGTGAAGAGAACCCCGAAATGAACGCGCTTCGTCCAGGTGGTGACGTTCCAGGTTTTCAGCCTGAGCCGGGCAAGTGGGATTGGGAAGCGGATGCGGGTCAGCGTTCCGTACTGCAGGGTGCGATCAAACGCGGAGTCAACATCACGGAGGCCTTCTCCAACTCACCTCCGTATTGGATGACGATTAGTGGTTCAGTCACCGGTGCCGAGGATGGGGGTAATAATCTGCGTGAAGATCAGTATGATGCGTTCGCCGACTATTTGACGGAAGTGGTGAAGCATTATCGGGATACGTGGGGCATTACATTTCGCACCCTTGATCCGCTGAATGAACCTTCTGCCAACTGGTGGAAAAAGGGCAATCAGCAGGAGGGCAGTCATTTCAGTACCGAGAAGCAGGCCGAGATTATTAAGAAAACGGCCGCTTCTCTCCAAAGCAAAGGACTGGATGGCACGGTAATAAGTGCTGCGGACGATAACAGCATTGATGAGACCGTATTTAATTTCAGCCTGTATGACCAGGATACGATTGATGCGGTGCAGCAGATGAATACCCATTCGTATAACGGCAGCAAAATGGAAGAACTGCGTGCTCTGGCTGATAAACTTGGCAAAAAGCTTTGGATGTCTGAATATGGCACCGGCGGCAGCGAGCCGCATAACCATGACGACATGACCTCGGTACAGGAGCTGGCAGACCGTATCATGTTTGATCTGAAAATCATGCAGCCGTCCGCCTGGGTATACTGGCAGGCTGTTGAAGACGAAGGAGCGAATAACAACTGGGGTCTCATTCATGCGAATTTTAACGGAGATGAACAATATGAGTTGACTAAGCAATATTACGGCATGGCTCAGTTCACGAAGTACATTCGTCCAGGCGCGGTTATTATTCCGACGGATGAAGGCAGAACCCTTGCGGCTTATGATGCCAAGGCACAGCGGCTTGTGCTGGTGATTCGGAATGAGCTGTCCGCGGAAAACAAAGCATTTGACCTGACCGGCTGGGAAATGGCAAAGACAAACTCTGCTCAGGTGTACCAGACATCACCGGAACTCAATATGCAGAAGTTGGAGGATATCCCGGTATATGCTAACGGCATTAAAGTGCCAACCGCAGAAAACTCCATCACTACTGTCGTGCTTGAAGACGTTCTGCCATCTGCAGAGTGATAGCACAGAATAACAGCAATCTGCAAGTTATTCTGGCACCGGAGTGCGACGTGTGAACTTGAATGATCTGGTTTGAATAAATGATTTACACATTAACGGAGAAGGCAGAAATAACTGGAGGAAGCGGAGCGTTCGCATTTATCACCGGATTTTTCCCTTGAATAAGGGAATCAAAAAAATCTGGGGATAACAGCGATCTGCAAGTTATTCTGGCATCGGAGTGTTCCGTGTAAATATGTACTTCAATTGAGAGCGTTCTTTATCTATAAAAAAGAGAAGGAGGGAATTACGTTGACAGAACCAACATCCCTTTTGTTTCAGGAACAAGAGGATAACAAGCTTGGCAGCAAGAATGATACTCAAACGGAGCTGGCGTACGATGGGCGAAGCTTTTATCTTAACGGTGAACGTATCTTCCTGAATAGTGCGACCATTCATTATTTCCGTATGCCGAAGGAAGAATGGCGTGATGTCTTGATGAAGGCTAAGCTGGCAGGTATGAACTGCATTGATACCTATTTTGCGTGGAATGTACATGAACCGGAAGAGGGACAATGGTCCTTCGAAGGCGATAACGACTGCGGTGCATTTCTTGATCTGTGTGCAGAGCTAGGCCTGTGGGTTATTGCACGACCGGGTCCGTTTATTTGCGCGGAGTGGGATTTTGGCGGCTTTCCGTACTGGTTGGGTACGAAGGAAGGCGTAAAATTCCGTGAAAATAATGAAACGTACCTTCATTATGTGCAGCTCTACTTTGATCAGATCATCCCTGTTATTCGTAAGCGTCAATTGTCTGCCGCAGGTACGGTAATTCTTGTCCAGGTTGAAAATGAGTACGGTTATCTGATGGATGATGAGGCGGCAAGCGCACATATGACCACACTTAGGGACGGGATACTGGAACGCGGGATAGACGTCCCGCTGATTACTTGTGTTGGCGGAGCGGAAGGAACGATTGAGGGAGCGAACTTCTGGTCTGGTGCGGATGGACATTATGCGAATTTGCGTTCGAAACAGCCAGATACACCAAAGATTGTTACTGAATTCTGGACCGGCTGGTTTGAAAATTGGGGAGGACCTTCGGCAATCCAGAAGACGGCATCTCTGCTGGACCGAAGAATCATGGAAATTCTGAGAGCCGGATATACCGGAATCAGTTATTACATGTTCTATGGGGGGACTAATTTCGGTGGATATGGTGGAAGAACGCTGGGTGACAGCGATATATTCATGATCACATCGTATGATTACGATGCTCCGCTGAGTGAATATGGACGCGTGACGCCGAAATATGCAGTGACGAAAAACCTGTCTTATTTTGTGCGTACTTTTGGATCACTGCTGATGGAATCTGAGGAGATCGTAGCTGAAAAGATTCAGGTTCGGCATCCGGGCGGCATTTCCGTACGTGGAAGACAGGCGGGGGAAGAAAAAATCTGGTTCGTGGAGAGTCACAAGGATGAGCGTGAGACGGTGAGCGTCACGCTTGAGGAAGGCCGTACGTTGCCGATATCGATTCATCCGGGACAGATTGTACCATTGCTGGATCGCGTGCAAATCGCCGATCAGGTCTACCTGACGGGCGGCACTTTAATAACCGGTAATGAGATGATTAACGGAGAACTGACGTTGTTCATCACAGCAGACCGTGGACAACGCTCGGTGGTTGAATTGGAACTGGGTGCCCAAAAGGACGCCGTGGCAGGAGGACTAATCCTGAAAGAAAGCACGATGCAAGTGCTGGTTGAACAGGATGCGGGGAGAAATGCATATCGTTTCGATCTGTTTCATTTTCAGGAGCCGGGCATGATGCGTTTCGAAGCGAGTGGCACCGCCATTCGGTTCATCATTCTGGATCGTGATGCGATGAATCGCACATGGCGAATGGAATCTGCTGATGACCAAAGCTTGCGTTATGCCATCGGTTTTGACGATGTGGATGTCACGGCGTCCGGGCAAGTGAAAGGCATGATCTCTGATCCCGAGCGTACAACGATGTTGCTGGGCGACTGGCAAGATGGCGAACAGACACGGACTGGACGTGAGTTTTTTACTCAAGAAGTGGAGACACAGCCTGAATCAGCATCTATTGCAGTTAAAGATCAGCCTGCTTGGATGATTCCTGCAGCGCCGCTGGCCCCGGTGTTGTGCAAATCTCCTGAGTTCTCCCGTGTTACATTAACGGCAAAGCAACGCTCTGCGAGCGGGCATCCTATCGATTTTTCCAAGTACGGTCAGGACTTTGGCTACCTGCTGTACGAATGTGATTTTGTCAGTACGGTGGGTGGAATGATGAATCTCGTGCTGCCTAACATACAAGATACCGCGAGAATTATCGTAAACGGTGCTGAGCAAGCGCTAGTGCGCCAGGTTGGTGCGGCGGCTGTTCCCATTCAGGTAACTCAGGGGCAGAATACGTTGCAAATGCTTGTACAGCATATGGGCCGACTGAACTTTTCTCCTTATCTTGGGGAACACAAGGGTGTAGCAGGAGCGGTGTACCTTGGTGGGCAAGTACAGGATATTCGCCGCGATTGGCAGATGGAGTCAGAGACAGATACGAGTACAGGAACAGAAATAGGAACTATACATTTGGATGAAGTGAACTCCATTCGGGGAGGAACGGTGCTTCGTCGAAGTTTTATACTGGATGGTATGGATCGGGCTGTACTTGTGGGTGCTCCGAGCAAAGGTTTGCGTATTAACGGCATTGAAATTCCGATGCCTGCTTATCAGGATTGGTTTGCGTTCCAGACGCTGGATATATCCGGCTACGTGAAACCTGGCGTTGTAAATACGCTTGAGATGCCATATAGTCGGTCACCACTCAATCGACTTGAGCTGATCACTTATCTTCATGAGGGTGAGCTTCAGGGTTGGCGAATGGCAGGTACGGATGCGCTACTTCCTGCGTCATGGGAGTCATATGATCTCTCAGAGGATACACAAGAAGTAATTTCACCGGGAGCTTCAAACGGTCAGCCGGTATGGTATCGCTGGCGTTTTGCCAAACCTGTCACAGCTGAACATCACAAAGTAAACCTGATGCTTCGCATGACGGGTATGAGTAAAGGAACGATCCATGTGAATGGTCATCATTTGGGTCGATACTGGCAGATTGGGCCGCAGGAGGACTATAAAATTCCGGTTGCGTGGCTGAGGGAAGAGAATGAACTGCTCATTTTTGACGAGGAAGGCAGAACACCGGAAAGGGTACGACTGCTGCTGGATGAGATGTCACGATATCCGTGGATCACAGTGGAGAAATAGTGAATAGCAACTAAAACAGTAACTAAAAATAGCATGTAGAGATAAAAGAAAAATAAAAGTGAAATATAGAAGTAAGAATAGAACTAGAAATTAGAAGTCTTTTAAGAGTCATGCATCTAAGATGTATGCAATAGAGCAAGGATAAATAACATTAGATAGCGATATTCCTATTAGTTAGCATTAGCCTCAGGCCGCAGATATTTCCCTCATTCTAAATAAATCTGAATCATAGGAGAGTTTGATATAGATAACGACTCTTGGTTCAAACTGATTTATATGAGAATGAGGGGATTTAAGCGAATTCATAAAGAAAGAAAAGTAGTAACGCTTCATCTCTATGTTCAAGAGAGGAAGACAAAGATTATATTTTGTAAGCGTATACATAAAACGTGTATTCCTGTAAAGGGGGTGATGTTTCATGTAAATGGGATGGAGCAGATACCGTAAGGGCTGCTTGGCAAAAGGAAGTATGTTTAAGTACACGCTTCGTTCAGTCATAAGGTAGTCCAATATGATCTTGGGTAGGGTAAGGAGTTGGGTTCATGTTAACCAAAATGAAAGGCAAGTCACAGCGATGGGGCAGACCTAAGGCTGCACTCTTACTCACGTTAGGATTGCTGATGATATTCACGATCACATTTCCTAATACGGTGAAAGCAACTACCAGTGTGTATACGATGACGGCCTTTACCAACACAAGCGAGTCCAACATGTATATCTATGAGTCATATAACGCGAAACACTACGGTTTGCTGAAAGGGCCGGCATATACTCCACCTGCGACGGACTTGATTCGCGATCCCAGCATCATGAAACACACGGATGGCTTGTATTATGTGGTGTACACCACCAACTGGTCAGGCAATACGATTGGCATCGCGTCCAGCCCGGACAAGATGAATTGGACGTTTGTCCGCAATATTACGTTGTCTACTACAACCCCGATTGCCCATACCTGGGCACCGGAATGGTTCAAAGACACGAATGGTAGTGTGAACATCATCGTCTCTCTCTCTCCTGGCAACTATGAGAACTTCAAGCCACATGTCATCACCGCATCAGGAAACAATCTGGCATCCACAACGTGGTCTGCACCTGCGGTGCTTACAGGTCTTGCTTCCAACTATATTGACACTTTTGTAGTAAAGACAGGTTCAACCTATCACGCGTTTACGAAGAACGAAACGACTAAATACATTGAATATGCCACCTCTAGTTCGCTGAAAGGGCCCTACACGTTTAAAGGCACAGGTAATTGGGCGGGCTGGGGTTCCTGGGTAGAAGGACCGGCGTTGATCCAACTGGATAACGGTTCCTGGCGAATTTATTTTGATGGGTATGCTGATCACAAATATTATTACAGCGACTCGGCGGACAGTTTTCAGAGCTGGAGTGCCAAACAAGAGATCACGGGACTGTCCGGCATGGTTCGCCATATGACCGTACTGAAAGAATCCGGTCAGCCGGGTGATATTCGCAAGCTCGAATCATTTAACGTACCGGGGAGTTTCATTCGTCACTATAACTACCAAGCTCGGATTGATGCTAGTGTGAACCCGGTAGAAGATGCTCAGTTTCGTATCGTTCCTGGTCTGGCGAATGCGACGGGCATCTCGTTTGAAGCGATGAATTATCCTGGTTATTTCCTGCGCAATAATAATGGCAATGCCGTGCTGGTGAAAAATGACGGCAGTGCTGCGTTCCGCAATGATGCAACGTTCAAACGGGTTAACGGGCTGGCGAATGCAAGCTGGTCTTCGTATGCGTTATTTAACAATCCGAATCTGTATCTGAGACATTACGATCAAGTGTTACGATTGCAACCTGTTGCCACGGCTCTGGATAAATCCGATGCAACTTTCCGGGAGATCACTCCATAGCTCTTCGCAAGTCAAGATCAGCAAACAATTTTGATTTTAATTGAATGGATTGTACCCGGAATTTTTACCCAATGACTTATCTAAAATATCTGAGGAGTGAAGTCGATGAAGTGGTCGAAACGAATGAGTGCGTTGCTGCTAAGTGGAACACTACTGGTCGGAAGCTTGGGTTCAGGGTCCGAAGTATCGGCTGCTGGTGCTTATACGGCTGTGGCAGATCCATCGAAACAATATCAGACGGTGGAAGGTTGGGGAACATCGCTGGCTTGGTGGGGCAAGGTGGTTGGTGAATATTCAAATCGGGATGAATATGTAGAGAAAATGTTTAATCCTGCGACAGGAATTGGCATGAACATTCTGAGATATAACATCGGAGGCGGGGATGACCCTTCATCCAATGTGCTTGAATATCGTAAAGCGGTTCCTGGTTTTCAACCTTCTCCAGGCGTGTACGATTGGACTGCCGATGCAAACCAGCGTTACATGCTGCAAGCTGCCAAGGCACAGGGAGTCAACATTATTGAAGCTTTTGCTAACTCGGCACCTTACTGGATGACGATCAGTGGCGGTGTCTCGGGTGCGCCGAATGGCGGTAATAACCTCAAGCCGGATTATTATGATGATTTTGCTGATTACTTGACGGAGGTTGTGGAGCATTTCCGGGATCATTGGGGCATTACATTTGATACGGTGACTCCACTGAATGAACCCATTTCGAATTGGTGGAAGCAAGGGAACGATCAGGAGGGCATGCACTTCGGCCTCGCTGAGCAGAATGCGATTCTAAGTCAGGTTCAGGCATCTTTGATTGCCAAAGGACTAACCACCAAGCTAAGTGCACCGGAAGAAAACAATCTGGATGATACCAACACTTCCTATAAAAGTTACAGCACTGCCGTCCAGTCAGCGATCAACCAGATTAACACACATACGTATAATGGTAGCAACCGGACAGCACTGCGTAATACGGCAGCATCTGCGGGCAAACATTTATGGACATCCGAATACGGAGATGGAGATGCAAGTGGTCTTACCATGTCACGTATCATTCTGAAGGATATGCGTAACATGGGGGCTACGGCTTGGGTGTACTGGCAGGCCGTAGATAGTGCGGAAGGCTGGGGATTTTTCAAAAATGTGCTGAACAATACAAAAACGACCAGTTATACGGTTAATCAGAAATACTATGTTATGGGGAATTACAGCAAATTTATTCGTCCAGGTTACAAGATCATTGGTATGAGTGATGCGAATACGCTTGCGGCGTATGATGCGGCATCCGGCAAAGTGGTACTGGTTACGACAAACTCGGAATCCACCGATACTTCGGTAACCTATGATTTGAGTCGGTTCTCAAGTGTAGGTTCGTCCGTACAAGTGTACCGCACTTCGGCAACGGAGAAATTACAACAGCTTACGAACATACCGGTCCAAAACAAAAAGTTTACAACGACGTCTAAAGCGAATTCGGTAACTACTTATGTGATCTCTGGCACAGCCTACAGTGGCAGCACAGGGTATGAAGCAGGGGCTATTTACAAGCTTGTTAACCGTAACAGCGGCCTTGTACTGGATGTGAAGGGTGCTTCCTCAGCTGGAGGCGCGACCATTATTCAATGGAATGATAACGGAGCAGCCAATCAGCAATGGAAGCTGGAGCCGGCAGGCAACGGATATTACAACATCCGGAATGTTGGCAGCGGATTGTTGCTTGATGTCAATTCCGGTTCCACACAGGGCGGAGCATCGCTAATTCAGTGGCAGGCTAACGGAGGTTATAACCAGCAGTGGCTACCGATTGATGTAGGCGGATATGTTGTTTTGGCGAATCGTAACAGTGGCCTTACTGTCGATATTAATCAAGGATCGATGAGTGCGGGTGCTTCTACGATTCAATGGGAGGATAACGGCGGAGCGAATCAACAATGGAGTCTGGTTAAGGTGAACTAGAGTACAATCCCCGCGATAGTGGCATGATGCACGAGGAACAGCTTGCTTATAGCAGGCTGTTTTTCATTTCCCATACTGTGCAGCCATGGCTTGTAACTTGGAGCGAATTTGATCACGGACCTGTGGGGGATGCGTCACATGGGCATCTGTTCCCAAGCCAAGAAAGAAACCGACCACCCAAGGGGTGTAGCTTGTGCCTATATGAGCATGAATTGTACCTGAGCCGTCCTCGTTGACCTTCAAAAATTGTGATAACCACACATCGGATTGACATCTTCGCACGCCTTCTGGCGACAGTGAGACTTTAAGTTCCAGTGGTGTTTCCAGATCCTCACGTATGATCCATTCTTGAATATTTTCTTCGTTCAGGTCGACTTTTTGGCTCTGATCCACTTCACATTGCAGCCCACTAACCCGGTCAACCCGAAATACACGATGATCCATTGCACGAAAACAATAGGCCCTACAATACCATAAACCATTCATCGTATACAGTCCAAGAGGTTGAATCAATCGATCCTGGACTGAGCTTGCTTCATAGCGAATTTGTACGATTCTCTGTTCCAATGCCGCCTCCAATAGTTCCTTCAAGTAAGGAACATCGAGTTCATGCGGTGGTACCCAGAATGTGAGTCTTTGCTGCATCCGTTCAATTTTATGTTTGAGGTCACTGGATAAATAATGGAAAAACTTGCGTAACGCACTTTGTACTTCATTGTTAAAAGGTAGAGATTTATAGTTCTTTAACGATTGAGCGGCAAAAAACAAAGCCATAGCTTCATGCTCGGAAAAACTGATGGGTGGGAGCACCTTTTCACGTAAAACACGATAACCACCATGAGGACCCACTTCGGAATAAAGGGGGATGCCCAGTTCGCTTAATTCCGCCAAATCTCGAATCATAGTTCGACGTGATACTCCGCATTCATCGGCCAGTTCTTGTACGGTAAACGTTCTGCGTTCATTCACTAACATAATTAACTGAACAAGCCTTTGCGCTTTGTGCATATATACTCCCTAAAATTAATTTATAATCATGCCATTACTTGTCACTATTATCTATTATGCTTAATTTCGAAGTCAAGATATGTTGCCTTCGATTCGTGATATAGAAACTTTGGGAGGAATAATAATGAATGAAGTAACGGTTATTGGTTTAGGAGCGATGGGGGGGGCTATAGCTCAAACATTACTGGAAAAGGGATATCATGTGACTGTATGGAATCGTACAGCGACAAGGGCAGATTCCATCGTTAAAAAAGGAGCGGTACTCACTTCTACGGCAGCTGAAGCGATTCGTGCTAGTCAAATATCGATTATCTGTGTGTCTGATTACAAGACTTCATATGAAGTACTGGATGTAGAAGACGTACATGCGGCCTTGTCGGGGCGAGTGCTCATCCAACTTACTACAGGAAGCCCTGAACAGGCTCAAAAGCAGGAAATCTGGGCAAACACCCATGGTGCTGCATATATAGATGGAGCAATAGCGGCTGCCCCAACCCAGATCGGTGGCTCTCATGCAACCATCTTCACTTCTGGATCGGTGGAAGCTTTTGATCAAGTAAAGCCGGTTCTCGGTGCACTAGCAGGTCATGTTCCTTATTACGGAGAACAGGTTAGTGCGGCTGCTTCAATTGACCTGGCATTCCTCTCTTATCTGTTTGGATCATATCTTGGATTCTTCCACGCATCACGAATTCTGGAGTCTGATGGTTTGCGTATTGATGATTTTGGTTCTATGATTGCTGGAGTCTCGCCTATGATTGGCTCCATTCTTCAATACGAAGGTGAGGTCATTCAACATTCCAAATACGAAAATCCACAAAGTTCTCTTCAGATGTCCATGGTAACGGTTGGTCTGCTCATGGAACAGGCAAGTGAGAAGAGTATGAATAACGAGTTTCCGTTGTTCTTGCAAAACATGTTTCATAAAGCTATAGAAGCTGGTTATGGCGAGCAAGATATAGCATCACTTGTGAAAACGATGCGTTAACAATTCAATAGAGGGCATTTATCTTGAAGAATAAATGCGCCGATCTATTCAATCGAATATCTAAAATTAGTTATAAATTACTCGCGACCATTCCCGATTAGCCAGGGGGTGGTCTTTTTTACTCCTCTTAACTCATTGTGATCATTCTATTATATGACTTGGTTAGATCTAGTTGACGTAGTAAAATAACACAGGGACTATAACATACATAAATGGAAGAGATTTCGCATGTAAAGGAGATTACATATGAATACATTATTTACATTTGACACGTTTCCGCAAATAGAAACAGAGCGATTTGTGCTCCGTGCAGCAACAGACAGTGACAGTGGGGATCTGCTGGCACTGTACTCAGATGAGACTGTCGTCGAATATATGCCCTTCACACCCTTCGAATCCGAACAGGATGCATTAGATGAGATGAGCTGGTATAAGAAGATTTTCAATCAACAGACGGGTTTACGCTGGATGATCGAAGATAAGCAGTCTCATCAAGTCATTGGAACGTGCGGATATCTGGAGTATGAAGAGCAACATCATCGCGCAGAGATTGGTTATGATCTGCTTTCATCGTGCTGGGGCAAAGGGGTGATGACTGAGGTTGCTCGAGCTGTGCTGGAATTTGGATTCAACCAGATGCAATTGAACAAAATTGAAGCGAAGGTGGACCCGGGGAACGAGGCGTCCATTCGTCTACTGCATAAGCTGGGGTTCCGGCAGGAAGGTCTGCTGCGGCAGCATGAGTTTGAGAAGGGCAGATACGTCGATCTCGCTGTTTTCTCGAAGCTACAGAGTGACAACTAGCCCCTGTCCTCCATTTCCGTGTTCATCCCCATATTCAACTCCCATCTCAGTCCTTGTCACCCAACATGTGATGTCTTGTCCCGTGAATCAGGCTCATGTTATATTGGAGAGATGTGAGGGGATGAGAATATGAAGCTGGTGTCCTGGAATGTGAATGGACTTCGAGCGTGTGTGAATAAAGGATTTATGGAGTATTATCAACAAAGCGAGGCCGATATTTTCTGCCTTCAGGAGACGAAATTACAGGCTGGACAGATCGAGATGGATTTGGGCGAAAACGTCTATCAGTACTGGAACTATGCGATCAAAAAAGGATACTCCGGCACGGCTGTATTCAGCCGCATCAAGCCCTTGTCTGTGTATTACGGTATGGAAGAGGACAGCGAGCCGGAAGGCCGGATGATTACGCTGGAGTATGATGCCTTTTATCTGATTAATGTCTATACACCTAATGCCAAACGTGATCTGACCCGGCTGCCTTACCGTCTGGAGTGGGAAGACCGCTTCCGGTCCTATGTCCTGCAACTGGAGCAGACGAAACCTGTAATCATCTGTGGGGATCTGAACGTGGCTCATCAAGAGATAGACTTGAAGAACCCGAAATCGAATATGGGCAACTCCGGATTTACGGATGAGGAGCGCGGCAAGATGACCGACCTGCTTGCATCAGGATATGTGGACAGTTTCCGTCATCTGCATCCAGATCAAACCGATGTGTACAGCTGGTGGTCATATATGCCTAAGGTCAGAGAGCGGAACGTGGGCTGGCGCATTGATTATTTTCTTGTGTCCAATCAGCTTGCACCAAGTGTAGCCGAAGCCTATATCGACTGTCATATCATGGGCAGTGATCATTGCCCGGTAGGCGTTAAGCTGAAACTGTGAGAACACACACTTAGCAAACAGAACCTGACAACCGTTTGTATCCCGATAAAGGGATGCAGGCGGTTTTTTACGTTATCCTGCGCCTCAGAGGTAGGGGAGAGGAACTGGACTTTGGTTGGGGAAAGGACTGGACTCCGGATTGTTTCAATCCCGCCATTTCTTGGGTACGATTGAATCATACATATATTATAAATTGAATTGTTCAATGATACAGAAGGAGGAGGGTTGGTTGAAAAAGTTCAAAGTCATCACCCGATTCCTATCCATACTTGCAATAAGCTGTCTGTTATCCTTGACGGTGTTATCGTTGTCGGTCATCTGGATTGACATACCGTAGGTGCGTACACGTTATTCAGCAGACAAGGGAGTTCAACTAAAAGAAGGGGGGATTTTCAAGCTGCATATAGAAGCGTACTTCTGAGGAACGAATGTGATTTGGAAGAATGACAACATAAAACAACTAGAAGGAGTGATTTTAATGGCGAAAAAGAAAAAAGTTTTGCTGGCCTGCGCTGCGCTGGCTATGATGGTGGCTTTAAGTGCGTGCAGCAGTGCTGCTGACGAGCCCAAAGGTGAATCTGAGAAGGTAAATAGTGAAGCAACATCTGGAACCGCTGAGCCAGCTGTCACAGAAAACACAAGCGAAGCAGCGACAGGTACAGATACAGGAGCCGCATCCACGCCGACAACTTCGGAATCATCTGCAAATAAAGGTGAAAGTAGTGCGGTGGACGGCATGCCGGAACACTTGCCTAAAGATTTCCCATTACCAGACGATGCCAAGATTACCACAGCGACTTCCGGAGAGAATGAAGGGAAGAAATCAGCAATGATGATTTTTACCACGGAACAGGACATGAAGACGGTATCGAAACTGTACAAGGATTATTTTACAGAGAAGAAGCTGGCAGACTCAGGACAGCTGATTGATGAAAAAAATATTGTTATTCAAGGGACTGATCCGGATACGAAGCAGGAATGGTCTATGATCGGTGGAGCACTGGCGAGTCAGGAAGGTGTCGTTGAACTCACGTTAACCTGGTCTGAGTCGTAAAATCAAAATAGAATCTTTATTCATGAAATTGTTTATTTACCCACACCTTGTGGTGGTACAGCATTAAAGCTGTCCCTCTGCAAGGTATTTTTGATTTACATCTGGAAACCTGACAAGTTACATGTTATGTTATATCCTTAGATAGACTTATAGACAAAAGATTCAGACAGGGAGAGGATTAAACATGATTAGAGTTGGTATCGTAGGTTACGGTAACTTGGGTAAAGGTGTCGAGAAAGCAATTACCCAGAATGATGATCTAGAGCTGGTTGCTGTATTTACACGTCGTAATCCAGAGCAAATGGTGGCTGAAGGTACAGAAGTTCGCTTTGAGCATATCTCTGCGGCTGAGCAGTACATAGGCAAAATCGATGTCATGATCTTGTGCGGTGGTTCTGCGACGGATTTGCCAGAGCAGACACCTGTGATCGCCAAGATGTTTAATACCGTAGATAGCTTTGATACCCACGCAAAGATTCCTGAGTTCTTTGAAGCTGTGAATGCGGCGGCTGAGCAAGGCGGACATGTAAGCGTGATTTCAACAGGCTGGGACCCAGGCTTGTTCTCGATGAATCGTCTTCTCGCGCAATCTATTCTGCCGGAAGGGAAAGAGTATACATTCTGGGGCAAAGGGGTTAGTCAGGGTCACTCCGATGCCATTCGTCGTGTACCTGGCGTGAAAGCGGGTGTGCAGTATACGGTTCCTGTAGAAGAAGTGATTGACCGCATTCGTTCAGGTGAAACACCAGAATTGTCCACACGTGAGAAACATCTGCGTCAGTGTTATGTGGTAGCAGAAGAGGGTGCGAACCAGGATGAGATTCGTGAAACGATTGTGAATATGCCTAACTATTTCTCGGACTACGATACGACAGTTACCTTCATCAGTGAAGAAGAATTGAAATCCGAGCATGCAGGTATGCCACATGGTGGCTTCGTTATTCGCAGTGGAATTACAGGTAACGGACAAAAACAAATTATCGAATTTGGTCTGAAGCTCGACAGCAATCCAGAGTTCACCGCAAGTGTACTTGTGGCATATGCACGTGCGGCGCAGCGTTTGAGCAAAGAAGGACACAAAGGCGCGAAGACGGTATTTGATATCCCGCTGGGTCACCTTTCTCCAAAATCCGCTGCGGATCTCCGTCGTGATCTGCTGTAATCTTAGTTAGTTTGGTAAATAGTCTTAGAAAAATAGCTAGTCCTTCGGTGGAAGGACTAGCTATTTTTCATTGTGCGCGTTTTTTAGCGCCAATGGGAGGGTTTACTCAAATGGTCAGGTAGCAAGGTATCCGCACTTCCCATAGCAGCGTTCAGCTGAGACTGTGTCAGGAAAATTCCGCCGCGTAGATCGGCTCCCCCAAGATCTGTATCCCGCAAGTCTGCACCAATCCAATCGGCGTTTCGTACATCGGCGTTACGCAGGTTCGCCGCAATCATAAGCGCGCCCCGGAAGCTTGTACCTCTCAGGTCTGCTCCTTGCAAGTTAGCCCCCAGAAAATCCATTCCACTGCGTTTCTTGCCTTTGGGTTTTCCTTTTGCTTTTGTTGTTGCTGGAGCACTGCTACGTACGATCTCACTAGCCTGAATCAGCAGGGTATTCACATTTGCTCGATGGCTCGTGATGTCCAACTGTAGCAGAGCTGCCGGTTCCAGATCACTCAGACGCGCTACATCAGGATAGGCTTTTTCCAGTGAGGCATGTAGGGAAGACGTATCGGGCCGCATCATAACCTCTCTCATATAACTGATCAGCTCATGAATTTGACGTAGTACAGGCAGGCACTCATACATTTCACGGGCCGTTTCGGGGTGGCTACGCCAGCTTCTGTCCGCATACGTCACTTGTGACAGCTTTTGACCTGCGCCAAAACAGTCATACACGGTGCAACCTTTGAACCCCTTCTGTCGAAGCTGGGTGTGGATACCACATCGGTAGTCCTCCCGCAGATTGGGGCAAGGTGTACCGCTGGACTTGTCAAAAGCAAAGTCAGAGGATTTGCCATAAGGCAAGGCCACGCAACATAATCCGTAACACTGCTCGCAGTCTGCTTGCAGATGAGGATGTTCAATGTAGTTTAAAGAATGGTTAGACAACATACACACTTCCTTATCATCAAGAAAAAATTGATTTTAAATTCAAATGTACCGATAGATCATGTCATGTTCACTTTACCATTGGAAGGAAGTCACTTCAATGAAAATGAAATGGACACCATCTTTTACGACCCGGTTTGGATAACCATGCAAAGAATTATATTATGTTAAAATATGAAAACAGTATCATGAGTTAGAAAAAATATGGACTTACCACGAATGGAGGTAGCAGAACATGGATGAATTCAAGATACGTCAAGCTACCCAGGAAGATCAGGAGCAGCTGGCTAATTTACGGGCACTGGTGCTGTATGATGATTTGACGCGTTTAGGGCGCTATGATGAGACTCGGGTGAGGGAACGCTTCCGCAATACGTTCCAGCCGGAACATACACAAGTGTTGGAACTGGAAGGAACATTAATTGGATGTGTGTCATTAAAACCGGGAGATGGAGAGTTTTTGCTGGAGCACTTCTACATTGATCCGGACTATCAGGGCAGGAAACTAGGCACAAAGGTGCTTAACATGTTGCTCGAACAGGAATCAGTCAAGGGCAGACGTGTGACGTTAAACGTGTTGCAAGGAAGTCCAGCGAAGCGTTTATACGAACGATTTGGGTTTACGGTGGATGATGAAGATGAAGTAGATGTGTTCATGTCTAGAGATTATCAAGGGATCTGGACCTCTAATAGTTGAGTATATTGCACGATAAAAAAAAGAAGCCCCTTCTCTACTATGCCGCTAGGCGACCATTGCATGAGAAGGTAAGGCTTCTTTTTGTATGAATCATTTAAAAATGCGGTGAAAAAAATTACACGACGCCTTGGGCAATCATCGAATCGGCTACTTTGAGGAAACCAGCAATGTTTGCTCCAGCAAGCAAGTTGCCTTCGCAGCCGTATTCTTCAGCTGCTTCTACGCAGCTTTTATAAATATTTTTCATAATGTCATGCAGTTTGGCATCGACTTCTTCAAATGTCCAGGACAACCGCATGCTGTTCTGTGACATTTCAAGAGCGGACACGGCTACACCGCCGGCGTTCGCAGCTTTTGCAGGGCCAAACAGTACGTTAGCACCAAGGAATACATCAATGGCAGCCAGAGTGGACGGCATATTCGCTCCTTCACCAATGGCTTTGACACCGCCTTGAACCAGAAGGTTTGCCGCTTGCTCGTCGATTTCGTTCTGTGTTGCACACGGCAGCGCGATATCACAAGGGATAGACCAGATGCCCTCGAAGCCTTCGGTATACGTCGCATGCGGGTGTTCTTTGACGTATTCGCTGATCCGCAGACGCTCAACCTCTTTCAGACGTTTTACCGTATCCAGGTTAATGCCTTGCGGATCATGTATGTAACCGCCGGAGTCGCTGCATGCTACAACGCGAGCACCAAGCTCCTGCGCCTTCTCGATAGCATAGATGGATACATTGCCGGAACCGGAGACAACAACGGTGCTGTCCTTGAAGCTAAGTCCTTTGGATGCAAGCATTTCATTAACGAAGTATACGCAGCCATATCCCGTTGCTTCTTTACGTGCGAGACTTCCACCATACAACAGACCTTTGCCAGTCAGTACACCTGCTTCATGTCCGCCACGAATTCGTTTGTACTGACCAAACATGTAACCGATCTCCCGAGCGCCTACACCAATATCACCCGCAGGTACGTCAGCGTCCGGACCGATGTATTTGTACAGCTCTGTCATGAAACTTTGCGTGAAACGCATGATTTCCTGATCCGATTTTCCTTTTGGATCAAAGTCAGAACCGCCTTTACCGCCGCCGATTGGCAGGCCAGTCAGTGCATTTTTGAAAATTTGCTCAAAGCCCAAAAATTTGATGATGCCCGAGTATACCGATGGGTGGAAACGAAGTCCGCCTTTGTAGGGGCCAATCGCGCTGTTGAATTGTACACGGAAACCGCGATTCACCTGAACTTTACCTTGATCATCGACCCAAGGCACACGGAACGTGATAACCCGTTCCGGCTCAACAAGTTGCTCTAGCAGACTGTGGTTTCTGTATTTGGGATGTGCTTCGATGACGGGGATCAGTGAATCCAGGATTTCCTTAACAGCCTGATGGAATTCATTCTCGTTCGGGTTTCTTGCGATAACTGATTCATAGACGGAATGAACATATGCTGCGGCAGTAGTAACTTGAGATGACGTTGAACTTTCTTTAGTAATCGTGGACACTTTTTCAATGCACTCCTTTATCGTGTTAAAGTCTGTAGATACCTATTTGTACAATTTGCATAAAAGTTTGTAGTTAAATATACAGGAAAGGAAATAAAAATACGAGACAAAAATCCATAAAATGTTTTTTATGAGGCAATTAAAATGTTCTATAGATCTATCATTAAATGTAAAGAATATCGTGAAATGTTGGATAATATACCCAAAGTATAGAATTAAAATCCAAGTTAGCGGAATTGATTGGATTAATAATTTCATTTTGGTAAGATGGTAAGAAGGGCTCGTAATTCGGGCTCTTTTATTATAAGAAGGAGGACAACAGGATGATGATGGTTAACAACAAGCGAATCAACGTGGAGAACAAGGCATGTATAGGAGGTGAGATCTACTATGAACCGTAGGACTCCACTTGACAATTGCAGAGAAATGCTGGTGAGTCAGCTGTTGACCCTGGGCGAAGAGAAAAGAACTTTTCTTGACGCTTATTTTGACGTGCGTAATCCCGAGCGTATACTGCTGGATAAACAATTAACAGCCTATACAGACCGAGTAGAGCGATTACTTGCTGGTCCGGATGAGCTGTTAAGTTCCGTTGTGCTGATTGGTAGTCAGATTGAACTGGAATATGTCGATTTTCATACATCGGATAAGTTAACGATTGTTATGCCAGAGGAAGCAGACCCGGACGAAGGACAGATTTCATTCCTTTCTCCTGTGGGACGTCAACTGCTTCTGGGGAACAAAGGCGAAATGAGAGCCATCTCTACCCCTTCGGGTGACATGAAAATACGTATAGCAGACATTCAATGGGCTTTTGAACAAAGCTCAGAGCTGGTGCAGGAGCTTGAGCAGGCTGATGAGGCGAAACCAAATCCGCTGCAAGGCTTGACTCAGGGAGGTGCAAATCATGCACTTTAAAGAAACGGATCTGCCAGGCATTGGACGTAAATACTGGCTGCATACTCGCAGCGGGGAGCATCTTGTCATCGTGGTTCATAATGATGAGCGGCGTGATTTATTCCATATGGAATCTGGAGATCAAGCGGAAGATCTTGGAGATATGGTCTCTCTTGTAACCCTTGACGATGATGAGGCAAGAGCCGTAGCTGCTATAGTCGGTGGTATGACGTATAAACCTCAGTTCCAGAACGAACGGGAAGTTATGCTGGAAGGGTTGCTGATTGAGTGGCTACGCATCGAACCCCATGCGGCGTGCATCGGGAAGACGATTGGAGAGATGAACATCCGTCAGGTTACCGGTGTGGCGATCCTGGCGGCTGTTGACAAAGAGAAACAGAAACAATTCAACCCCGGGCCAGAGTATGTGTTCACCAGTGGGGCGACAATTGTTGTTGCTGGTGAACGCGACCAGCTTAAGCAGCTCAAACAATTGTTGACCGATGGGCGGATGTAGCGTATGGATATGCTCATATTTGAAGTGGGGGTTGCCATTGCGCTGATTACACTTACGGGATTAATATCTGCACGACTACGATTTTCGGTTATTCCATTTTACATTCTGGTCGGTATGGCCGTTGGACCGCATGCACCACAGTTTGGCATTGTGGATTTACGATTTATCGAAAGCTCGTCTTTTATTGAATTTATGGGCAGGCTGGGTATTTTATTTTTATTGTTTTATCTGGGATTGGAATTTTCGGTCTCCCGGTTATTAAAATCGGGGAAAGCCATCCTCACCGGTGGCATATTCTATGTGGCTCTCAATTTTGTCTCAGGTTTGCTGCTGGGCTGGTTCATGAATCTGCCACTACAGGAAACGATGGTCGTATGCGGGATCATGACCAGTTCGTCGACGGCTATCGTTGCCAAAGTGCTCGTGGATTTGAAACGTACCGCGAATCCAGAGACAGAAATTATTATGGGCATGATTATGTTTGATGACTTGTTTATTGCCATTCATATTTCGATTTTGACTGGACTTGTGCTTAGCGGAGCAACTTCATTTGGAAGTGTCCTGCTGGTATCTCTCTCGGCTTTGCTGTTTATTGTACTGTTCCTGATTATTGGCAGGAAGAGTATTAAATATATCGATAAAGCATTGAACATTAAGTCCTCGGAGTTATTCCTGCTTACGATTATGACATTGCTCTTCCTCGTAGCAGGATTCTCGGAAACCTTACATGTGGCAGAGGCTATCGGTGCGTTGATGATCGGCCTTGTGCTTGGGGAATCCAGACATGTTGGCCGAATTGAGCAGCAGATTATGCCGTTCAAAGACTTTTTTGGTGCCCTGTTTTTCTTCAGCTTTGGCCTGACCATTGAGCCATCCTCCCTCGGTGGAGCTGTAGGGATGACTCTGATTGCCGTCGTGCTGACGATTCTGAGTAACTTCGGTGCAGGCATGATTGCAGGAAAAATGGCTGGAGTATCGAACAAGGCCTCGTTAAATGTGGGCTTTACCCTGGTATCTCGGGGCGAGTTCTCGATCATCATGGCGAACATCGGCAAGGCTGGAGGTCTGATGGCATCCATTCAATCCTTCGCTGTGTTATACGTGTTAATTCTGGCTGTCCTTGGGCCTATTCTGACGAAAGAATCTCCTCGCCTCTATGCGAGGTATGAACGATTCCGAAATCGGGAGAAACGCAAGGAAACTGGATAAGGGTTAGAGAAGCGCGTCGCACGTTGCGGGAGAATGGAATTTCTCTCAAGGTGCGGCGCTTTTTTATGCGATATAAAGCAGGACTTTAGATGTGATTTTTCGAAAATATATTTAAATATTTTAAAAATTATGTAAAATAATGTTATTCGTTGTCTGTGACAAGGAAGAGCTATATTTTAGAATCACAGCCAAAATGATAGGGGGGGAATAACACATTGAGCAAGAAAAGTAGATTCCAGCGTTTCAGAAGGTCTGCCACAGGTATACTGCTCGGTCTTGTTTTGTTTGCTTTACCTGCATCTGCTGCTTGGAATGATACATATCAAGGGTATGCAACATACACGGGCTCGGGATACTCGGGTGGTGCCGTACTGCTGGATCCAATTCCAGCAGACATGAAGATTACTGCACTCAATCCATATCAGCTTAATTATAATGGTGTCAAAGCTGCTCTAGCTGGAGCTTATCTGGAAGTGCAAGGTCCCAAAGGAAAAACCGTGGTGTATGTAACGGATTTATACCCGGAAGGATCCAGCGGAGCACTCGATCTCTCACCGAATGCGTTCAACCAGATCGGTGATCCTCAAGCAGGGAAGATCAATATCAGTTGGAAAGTAGTCAAAGCACCGATTGAAGGGAACGTATCTTATCGAATTAAGGAAGGCAGCAGTCAGTGGTGGGCAGCCATTCAAGTCCGTCATCATAAATATCCGGTGCTGAAGTTTGAAGTGAGGCAGAAGAACGGCTCATGGCTTAATCTAGAAAAGCAAGATTATAACCATTTCCTTGGCACGGGATTAGGTAAGGAAGAATTAAGTATTCGGATCACCGATATTCGTGGTAAAGTGGTGTATGATTCCATTCCGGCTCTGCCAAACGATGGATCAGGCGGTGCATATATCGTACCGGGTAACGTGCAGTTCCCGGACTAAATGAAATGTGCATCAAAATAAGTATGATCATAGATGAGTCTAAAAGTCGTACATCGTACGGCTTTTTTGATATAGAAAAAGGAGCGTACATATGCGAGAAAGCTTGCCATCCTATAGAACAACGCATTTATATTGGAAGCAATATCAGTCATTTTTTCCTGAAGAAGTAAGATTGGATGAAAACAACTCCCCGGAGGAGGAGTGGTGGGAAAGCCATGGAATCCATCTTCATATTGATCGTTTACCCGTGCCAGAATCACCTATCAAAATACTGTTCATTCATGGTGCCGGGGGGAATGGCAGGTTACTCGCTCCCTATGCACGAATGCTACAGCAACATGGATACGAGGTGATATCACCTGATCTGCCGCCGTACGGTCTAAGCTACGCACTGCATGGCACGCGAATGAACTATGAGTTATGGATCACGCTGTTAGATGCCCTGATGGAGAGAGAGTATGAGAAAGAAGGCAAACCTTTCGTTGTATTAGGTAGTAGCATTGGAGGCATGTTGGCCTTTCATGCCAGTGTAAGGAACACACATGTGAAGGGATTAATCGCAACAACATTTGTAGATACGAGTGATCCAGATATGCGCGATCAGATTGCTCCGAATCGGTTCGTCAGTCGTGTGGGTAAATGTATGATGGATCTTTTCCCTGGCGTATTAGATGCTGTACGAATCTCGGTTAAACGGGTTTCTCGAATGGATCTGATTACGAACAACAAGGACCTAACCCGCCTCATTATGAATGATCCACAGGCGGCGGCTACTTCTGTGCCTCTGGAATTATTAAGAACTTTCCTGAATAAAACGCCAGAGGTGAGCCCGGATCAATTCAGTCAGTGCCCGGTTTTGCTGGTGCATCCTGAAATAGACCCGATGACTCCGTTACAGTTCAGTCAACCCTTTTTTGAGCGTCTGGCTGTGGAGAAGGAGTGTGTCATTTTGGAGGGAGCAGGTCATTTTCCGATAGAGCAGCCCGGCTTGAGTCAATTGGAAGAAGCGGTTTTAAAATTTTTGCGAAAAATGCATTAGCTTTGAACTCGTTTCTGATTGATGAAATGAAAATGCAGTGACTTCAAGTCAAGTAAACCGATGAATGGGGTAATCATAAATAGAGAAGAGTATGAGAATAACCCTTCACATGTCATTCCATTGAAAGAAAGGCAGGGATTCAACATGAAAGCTATTGTCATTGATGCATTTGGCGGACCCGAACAATTAAAGGAAAAGGAAGTAGATAAGCCGGCATGCGGTGTGAATCAGGTATTGATCCGTACACATGCAACGTCTGTTAATCCGGTTGACTTCAAAATAAGACAAGGTCACTTAAAAGAAGCAGCGGATCAGTTGCCGATGATTCTGGGCGGTGACGTGGCAGGCACCGTGGTTGAAGCGGGTTCGAACGTGACCCGTTTCAGAGAAGGGGATCGCGTATTCGCCCGCCCACGTCAATTCGGAACCTATGCGGAATATGTTGCTGTTGATGCAGATATCGTGGCCCGGATTCCTGAACAATTGAGCTTCGAGGAGGCAGCAGCGATTCCACTCGCCGCGATGACAGCTTGGCAAGCACTTGTTGATCATGGCCGTTTGGGCAAAGGGCAAAAGGTGCTCATTCATGCCGGTGCGGGTGGAGTAGGCACATATGCCATACAAATTGCCAAATCGTTGGGCGCTGAAGTGGCTTCCACGGCGAGTGCAGCAAACGAAGAACTGCTTCGCTCGTTAGGTGTGGATCATTTCATTAACTATAAGGAACAGGATTTCTCGCAGATTCTCTCAGACTACGATGTCGTACTGGATACGATGGGCGGTGACATCCAGCGAGACAGCTTCAAGGTGTTAAAGTCTGGAGGACGTTTAGCATCTCTTGTGGAACAGCCGGATGAGCAACTGGCTAAGGAAGCTGGCGTGACAGGTAAAGTGTTCATGATGGAGCCAAAGGGAGATCAACTGGAACAGTTGGCCGAACTTGCGGCAGCCGGAAAACTGAAATCGATCATTGATGAAACGTATCCGCTCACTGAGCAGGGTTTGCGTGATGCACACGAAAAAAGTGAATCTCACCATACACGGGGCAAACTGGTCATTACTGCGGATTAGTCTGGAATGGGTGAGCTACCAAGCTGGCAGAAGCCTGCACTGAGAAAAATGTTCATATATTGGAACGGACGTTTCTCAACCTAAATCACATGCCGTTCTCCATATAGGAGAGTGGCTTTTTTAATTTTTCCTTATTAGTTTATACATTTTTCAGATTGGACAAAGAATTATTATAGATTGGCAACGCTAAAGGAAATCGAGGAGGTAAAGGAGGACCAACGGGCAATCAGAAAGCTGTAACTCACGGACTCTTCCGTAAGTTCGAGCCATTGCGATTATTGTTATGGAAACAGTTAATGGAATCGATGTTAATCATTCTATTTTGATAATCATAGGGAAATGGATGAGGAAAGTTATTTTAAAGACTGTTAAGAGTCATTTCACAGAAAAAAATATGTAAGTACATTAAAGTCAGAAAAACAAATGAAAGGTTCATAGAGCAATAGTTTAGTCAGTAATTGATCGCACAAGTACAAGTACCGTTCGTGAATATATTTGTATTTGGAAATCGGGCAAGAATGAAAACGCACAGCTGCACATCCGGCATATAAGGGGCGTTCCTCTTCTGGCCCGATTTCCAATTCTCAGAAATATTATAAATGGAATATATTAACTTTAATAATCTATCTGTATAATTTAATATAAAAAATGTAATAAAAAACTATTTATTTAATTTTTGAGTTTTAAATTACAAAAAAATGAAATGGAGAGTGATTAGCTTGAGAAAAACTAAGAAGTTTGTTACGGGCTTTATCGCAATGTCATTATTATTATCAGTTCCAGTAACTGCTGGCGCGTCAGCAGTTGGTGTGGAAGAATCACAAAAAACTGCTAATTCAGTTACTTCACAATCAATTACTGGTATCGAAACTCCTGAGGAATACATAGCTTATCTAAACCAACTTCAAGATGAATCTTTCTCGGTACAATCTTTACGGAGCACAGCGGTAGTAGGCTCACAGGATGTTAATCAATTTTTGAACAAGTATGTGAACTTACCTAAGAATAAGCAGCAACAGTTTTTAGACTATCTAAATAATCCGGAATTTATTAGAACAGTATTTTCTGCCATGAATGGGGACTTGGGCAGTGAGCTATTATATAACGGTGATTTGGTAGTTACCAGTTCAGTGCATGAAGCGACTCCTGCATATTCCACAAGTGAAATCTCTATTATGGCTGTAGGTGATACCAAAGATCATTCATTGTACCATGAGCATTCTGCATCCTTATTTGGTCTGGATTTTATTAAAACCCGTGTAGAAATGTCTTACAGAACAACTGAAGTAAAAACAAACTCAAGTCAAATCACAAAAATTCTAAATAGCAATGGAATACTGGTTCAAAACTTTTATCCAGGTGCAGACATTACAAAGTCTGAGCATAACCCAGTTATTGCTTCAGATAAATTAACTGCTAAATTTAACGTTGATTGGTCATGGAACTTTATTTGGGATAAACTTGGATTAACCATTGGAGTCAAGAGACAATGGATGGAAGTGAATAAAGCTGGATCTGGATATGGGGGCACTTATAATCTATAATAATTATGTTATAATGTACTTAAGTGGATATGGAAATATATAACATATATTCTGAAACGGGGGGCTAGTGTGAAATTAAACAAAAAAACAGTAATAATAGTATCATCTATTGTCTCTATACTATTAATTCTACCCCTGATGTATTTCATTTTTTTTGTAATCTTATTTAACTCGTAACAGTAAATTATTTTTTGAAACATGAAAGACCCTGTCGCTTGTGACATGGTCTTTTTTGTTTATGTTTTATAAGTTAATGGGGTATGTGATTTAACCATCATATGTGAAATTTATATTGACTCTTTAGATAAGTTAAATCTTCTTGTAACTCCTCTGTAGTTATATAATCGATATGTAATTAAAGCAAAGTGCGCAACGCATTTGCTGTGGAC
Organism: Paenibacillus polysaccharolyticus; assembly: GCF_023714295.1. Classification (GTDB taxonomy): domain Bacteria; phylum Bacillota; class Bacilli; order Paenibacillales; family Paenibacillaceae; genus Paenibacillus; species Paenibacillus polysaccharolyticus_A. The sequence continues at coordinate 115,041 of NZ_JAMAUN010000003.1, read as the reverse complement.
TGTATGGACGCCAATCTTTTAAAAGAGTCACTCGATTCGCCAAAAGCGTCATTTTATAGCCAGAAAACGTAATTTGATTAACCACTATCGTACATATAACAGCTGAAATCGTTCCTGCACTGGAGTGGCCTTTTTTATTGGAGGAATTGAAGAGAATCAGCAGCAGAAGACGGAAGAAGATATGCATCCGTCTCATCAAGCAACCGGAGATAAAGATTGTGTATGGGGCAGATGGGATGGTGTGAAGGAGAAGAGTTGAAACAATTCGCTGTCCTCAAAGAAGCTGAAGAACATTTGGTCGATTTCTTCAATACATACGAAGATGTTGATTTCTTAGGAAAATATCTTGTGAAAAACAAAGGATTAATTTGTTTATTTAGTAATTATTAGGGTTTTCATCTTAATAAACTATACCAGTACAGTAGATTGTTGGATAAAACTGGACACAATACAGCGTATAATGATCATGGTTAGTGAACTTGTGCAGGAGAAGTTATCTTGAATGATCGCTGCAAAGATGTAATCGATGTTGTATCGTTCATCTTCTGACAGTTGTACCTACTAACAAATTAACTCAGCTTCTTCACCAATGTGCAACGTTGATATATAATAGGGGGAATTTATTCCATTCTGCATATGAGGTGAAACGGATGACCAATGAACTTATTCAAGCCATTCAGCTGTTGAAAGAAAAGAAATGGGTAGATCTGACTCATACCTTCGGTCCGGCATCGCCGCATTTCTCTGCTTTTGATGCTGCGGAGTTTGATACGCTGTTTAATCATGATCAAGGTTTCTTCGCTCAAAGCTTCAAGTTCCCCGGCCAGTACGGCACCCATCTGGATGCACCGATTCATTTTGTGCGTGGTACGCGTTACTTGGACGAACTGGGACTTAAAGAGCTTGTTTTGCCTCTCTTCGTGATCGATCAGTCTGTTGCAGTGAAGAACAATCCCGATTTTACTTTGGAAGTGGAGCATATCCTCGAATTCGAGAGGGAGCATGGCAAGATCGAAGCAGGCAGCTTCGTAGCTCTGCGAACCGATTGGAGTAAACGCTGGCCGAACCATGAAGACTTTGACAACAAGGATGCCGATGGGAACAGCCACGCACCCGGATGGTCTGTTGCTGCATTGAAGTTCTTGTTCGAAGAACGAAACATTAAAGCGATTGGTCACGAAACGTTTGATACCGATGCCGCGGTAGATTATCAGAAGAACGGTGCACTTCTGGCGGAGTATTATGTGCTTGCACAGGATACATATCAGGTCGAATTGTTAACGAACCTGGATCAGGTTCCTGCTAAAGGAGCTGTCATATTCAACATCGTTCCGAAAGCAGAGAAGGCATCAGGATTTCCGGTGCGCTCATTTGCTATCCTGCCTTAAAATTCTATAGACCAAAACGTAAGTGTAAGCTACTTTAACATTATAAAATATATGTAGAGAATCAAGGGAGGCTTATGTGGCCTCCTTTTTTTGGTTTGAAATCTATCTATTTATGACTCGAAGAGGAATGAGAGCTAAATCGCTCAGAGATGTTTTTCTTGGTCTTGCGTCGCCGCATCCATCGCTTGAACAAACCTTCCTCTTTGCGTTCCTGTAATGTTTCCTTCATGCCCTGAATCATGAACTCGGATCGGCGTCTGTCGTCACGGCTGATCTTACGTAATTCCTTAATAAATTTGTCGTCCATCGTATTATGCCTCGCTCATTAAGTGTATAAAATCATTATACCGAACATATGTTCTTTTATCAAGTTTTACCATCTAAATGGATTGGTGTTGATTAGTTTGATACCGCCAGTGAAAAGAAGCACAGGTTCTAATCCTTATTTGTGAGAAGATGGTGCAGTAAGTACGTTTATTTGTTTCAATGGCCTGTGACTAATAAGGATACGAGGGGAGCGGTTCATGATGACAGAGCGTTTAGACAAATCCGAAAAATCAGACAAATCATATTTACTGGCAGCGATGCATGCCTTGCTGGGAATTGGGGCAGTCGTTGGAGGATTATTGCTGATGATCGATCCGTCAGGAAAATTGTTGAACATGCCTCTTACTCTACTGGAGAAAGCCCCTTTTTTCGATTTTTTAATTCCAGGATTGATATTGTTCATGGTTCTTGGAATGCTCCCTATCGTTATTTGCATTGCTCTTGTGAGAAGGGTTCATTGGACGTTAGCGAAGAAGTTGAATCTTTACCCCGAACGTTACTGGGCATGGACGTTTTCCTTGTATACGGGGTTTGCTCTACTCATCTGGATCATCGTGCAAGTTTACGTTATTCAGACCGTCTCCTCCATTCATTTGTTTTATTTTGTCTGGGGATTGGGCATTCAGGTAGTTACTTTGCTCCCAGACATACAGCGGAGATATACCGTTTGAACGGAGGTAATACATTTCGTTATCCGAGGGGGTGCGATGCTTTTCCATATTGACAAGAAAATTTTAAGCCTGCATACTTATGATATTTACTTTATAAAGTATATTTATTAAGTGGCGATATAATCCCACCTTGAATGGAGGCATGTTGTTGGAGAGGGGGGTTATGGATCACATAAAATAAGGAGGTAAGTGGGATGGCTTATGTAATCATGGCTCTAATCATCTGGATAGGTGTGTATGTGAATATGGCTGTGTCCAAACAGCCGATGGACGTAAAACCAGTGCGATCTATAGATGACTTATTTGAATGAACATCGGAGTGAGTATTATGTGTAGAAGCGATGTATTATGTTATGATATGCAGTACGATAACATGAATACGATTGCTTTGGTCTGTTGAACCGGAGTAGAAACGAGAGGCTTATGAAAAAGGCAAACGCTACAATGATGAAACACATCAATATGAATAATGTGCGTGAAGTCATGCAGCAACAGGAAACCGCAACGAAACCGCAGCTTGCTTCATTAACAAATCTTAGTGTAGTTACCATTAACGCTCTAATTCAGGAGTTATGTGATGGCGGAGAGCTGATTCAAGATCAGATCGTTCCTTCGAACGGTGGTCGCCCTGCCCAAGCATACCGATACAATTACAATTATAGACTTGCGCTGGTTTTGTCCATGAAAGAAATGAAAGGTCAGGGGTTAATCTCGGCCACGGTCATCAATCTTGAGAATGAGATTGTGCTGAAGGAAGAGAACATGCTGCCTGTTTTTGATAAACAGCATGTGTTGCATCTTATAACACGATTCATTGCGGCACATCCTTCCATCCATATGATCGGAATTGGTATCCCGGGCCAGGCTGTCGACGGGGATATCACGGTAAGTAGCCATGATGAGCTTATTCATTCCCATCTGATTCGGGAGATTGAGCGTGAATTCCAGTTACCTGTAATTGTAGAGAATGATGTCAATGCAGCGGTTAGCGGCTACTACACACAACATATGCATACTAAGGGGCAGGATGTAGCGGGCATTTATTTTCCAAATCGTTACCCGCCTGGTATGGGCATGGTTCTGAACGGACAAATCATCCGTGGCAAAAACGGGATGTTCGGTGAGATCAAGTATCTTCCGTACTCACCCGACTGGAAACAGGAAATGAGCAACGAAGACTATACGGGTCATGTGTGCCGGATTCTACAAACGGTTAATGCGGTTGTTGCCCCTCATCAGATTGTCATCTATCAGGAGCGAGTGGAGACAGAGGTGCTCGACGCGGCGTGGAGACAATATGTAAAGGAGCATATGATGCCGACACTGCCTGAGATTGTATACCAGAACTCGTTTCAGGATGACTTCGATGCAGGGCTAAGAGATGTGGTTCTTCAAGCTTTGAAATCCTCAATTTTGTCTGAAGTCTTATAATCCGCAGGATAAGTTCTGTGGATTTTTTTGTGCAAAATGAGTCCACGAATTTTCCCGGAATTTCTTGTTGACATGAAACCAGTTACACGGGATACGATTCTTTTATGGCAAGAAGAGCTTTCTGCACACTTTATAAATATTGTTTATAAACATATTTTATAAAGGTGATTTTGAATTTTCACGAGCTTCAGAGGTTCTTTAAGACGTTTGCCAACAACATCTATCAATCATCTGGAGGGCACATCATGATTAAACTGGTTGTAACCGATTTGGACGGAACTTTTCTAAACAGTCAAGGATCATTTGATATGGAGTTATTCAACGAAGTTTATGAGGAGATGAAACGTAAAGACATTACTTTTGCGGCGTGTACAGGAAAGCAGTGCGAACGGGTGGAGAAATTATTCGGCCAACATGGCAGAGGTGTTTGGATTCTTGGGGACAGCGCAGCCCGCATCAAGAAGGAAGGGAAGGTGGTTCGGGAGTTTAGCATGGAGCCTACGCTAGCACTGCAAGCCATTCAGGAAATTCAGTCATTTGATCCCCAACTGACCATCATCGTATGTGCAAGCGATGCCGCTTATGTACATTCTTCCATTTCGGATGAGATGTATAAAGTGGTGAGGAGTTCGTATGAACAGGTCATCCAAATCGATTCTTTTGCAAACATCAGTAACTCTTTTATTAAAATTACGGTATTTGATACACACGGACGCTGTACAGCGCTGCGAAAACATGTGGAACAGACGATGGAAGGGCAAATCTATATTGTTGATTCTGAACCGAGGTGGCTGGATATTACGGCGCTGCATACGCACAAAGGTGAAACGGTCAAAGCATTGCAGGAGCTGCTTGGGGTAACTTCAAGCGAAACGATGTCCTTCGGTGACGGAGAAAATGATGTAGAGCTTATGGCTATTGCCAAATACAGCTTTGCTGTGAGCAATGCATGCGAGAATACCAAACGTGCCGCACAATTCATTACGAAATCCAATGACGAAAATGGTGTATTACGCACGATTCAGGCGATCATGGATTTACAGCAATAAACATAAGATGAGGGGGAATCGTGATGCGTGAAGAAGAGAGAATTATGAAGGGAATGTTATTCAGTCCGGCTGATCCGGAACTGAAGGGAATCAAAAGAAAAGCTCATCATCTCAGTCAGCGTTATAGCCAAACCTTTGAAGATCAGACGGAGGAAAGACAGCAGATACTACAACAGTTATTGGGGGAGATGGGGGAAGGCGGATTTATGCAGGGCCCGATCTTCTTTCACTATGGGGTGCATACCCGGATCGGCCATCACTTTTTTGCGAATTACAATCTGACCATACAGGATGATGCACAAGTTACGATTGGAGATTACACCAGCTTTGGTCCTAATGTGACGATCGTTACGCCTGTTCACCCTTTGATTGCGAGTGAACGGAGACAGATGCTGAATCAACATGGTGAGCTGAAATCACTCTGTTATGCCAAACCCGTTACGATTGGTGATGATGTGTGGTTGTCCGCGAATGTGACAGTATGCGGAGGTGTCACGATTGGAGACGGATGTGTCATTGGGGCAGGGAGCGTGGTTACACGTGACATTCCACCGCATTCGCTTGCAGCTGGTGTGCCGTGTAGAGTGATCCGCAGCATTACAGAAGCGGATAGCATGAGGCATTATCCCGACATTTTGGCAGATTGCCAAGTGCCGGAATGATGGATAGGAAAAAGGCTGTCACCGCTGGATCTGCATGATCCTGGTGACAGCCTTTTGTGTTCAGGTGGTTTATTTTGACGCGTTATACTTGCTCAGGAATTCTTTCACTTTGGCTGGATCAGCCTTAAGTTCATTCCCGGTTTGCACAAGTGGGCTTACGGTGGAGTAAGCTTTCAGCTTGTTGTTTTTGTAGAATTGCAGAATCTCATCCTGATTAATGGAATAGAGTACCGCCTTTCTCAGATCACTGCTCTTGGCCACTTCACGATTGGCTGTGTTAAACAGCAGATAGGATACGGCATTACTTGGAATGCTTTGCAAGTGCAATTTGCTGTCATTCTGGATAATGTCGTATTTTGTCTCAGGTACCCCGTAATACAGGTGGATTTCACTGCTGCGAAGCGCAGAGAGAGCACTGTCTGCATCGGCAATGAAGCGTACGTTTACTTGATCAATCTTCGGTGCGAAGTCCGAACCTTTGCGGTATCCCGGGTTTTTCAGGAACACCCCTTCGTAGTCGTTTTTATAAGAAAGAATGTAAGGGCCGCTTGTATAAAGTGTGTTGTTATAGCTGGCACCCTCAGTCACGGTGTTCTGATCGCCATAAGGAATATCCTTGTTCACATCGAAGGATGCGACATCATACGTATTGATACTTTCGACTTGTTTCTTGGATACGATCCCGGCCGATTGGTGTGCCAGATAGTTCAGCACTTGCGGGAACGGTTCAGTCGTAGTCACTTTAACCACCTGGTATTTGCCTGCACCGTTATTAGCCTGTTTTTTGTCGCCAACCAGTTCCTTGATATCGCTGTCGAGTCCTTGATTCAGGGCTTCCAGCACGGTTCCGCTACTCCCGGATTGTTTCGCTGACTCCAGTACGCTCAGGTCTGTAACGAGTTCCGCTTGTTTGATATGTTCATGCAGACTGTACGTACGGTGATCCGGAACGGAATCTTTATTTTTGGCACGGTCGAGGGAGAAGATGACGTCATCTGCGCCTACACGCTCTCCGGTATCGACTGCCTTTTTGTTTTCGATTTTAGCAAAGTTGATATCGTCACGAAGTACAAAATAGTACTCGGAATTGCCATCTGCAATCGTGAAATTACGTGAGAGCGATCCATCTGCTGTCAGTTGATCGTCATCCGTCAGATTCACCAAACGAACATACATATTGGTATTGAGTTGGTTGATGGAACCGTCGTTTCCTTTGATCGGATCGAGGGAAGTCAGTACAGATGCTGCTTGTGTCAGAATCAACGGATCTTTACTGTTTTTGGAGCTGTCCTTGAACTCAATCGGTTCCCACGCCATGGCACGGGATTTGGACAGACGAACGGTATCGACATTCAAAATGTCTTTGTTCACCGCCTGACTTTTCAGAGAAATATACAGCGGAGCGATGTACGCCTGATCTGTAACTAAACGGTCTTCCAACTTTTTATACGTTTCTTTGTACTCATCAGGTGTCTGCGTAGCGGCCTGATCGATTAGTTTATCGATCTCTTGATCCGCCAGAATACTGTAATCCCCGCCTGTTTTGAAAAGAGAGCGAACGGCATAGTCGGGATTGCCCGTTACCGTTGTCCAGCTGGACAATGCGATATCATAGTTGCCAGCGTCCTGCTGGGACTTAAAGCTTCCGTAATCCGGTTGCAGGTTCAGCTTCACATTGAAGCCGTTTTTGGTCAGCTGATCACGGATGATGTTGACATCATTCTCGGAAGAACTCATGGCAAGCAATTCAATGTCAACCGCTTTTGATGTGGTCTCTGTTGTATCGGAAGGTTGGTTCTGCTCCTGCGATTCGGTTTTGGTTTTCACATTGCAGCCGGAGATCACCAGCACGAGAATCAGCAGCAAGGCGACAAGTGTACGTTTTTTCATGAGAATACCTCCATTGTATTAATAGATGTGATGTATGATTTTTTTTTTTGAACTATTCATTTACACAGGAACGGAGAGGACAGAAAAAACCTGAAAAAGCGGAGCGCTCGCCTAAAAGCTTTCTGTAAGAAAGCTACTTCGGAAGCATACGCTTATCACCGGATTTTCCCCTTTCGGAAAGGGAATCAAAAAAATCTGGGGATAACAGCGATTGCAAGGTTATTCTGTCATTGGAGTGCTTCGTGTAAACCTCTTTTAGTTCAACTTAATAAATCCATCGTCACGCCTTCTCCAGTTTGGGATCAAGTGCATCCCGCAGTCCATCACCGAGAAAGTTAAACGAAAGAACAAGCAGAATAATCGCCAGTCCCGGATAAATTGCCAGATACGAATGAGTCTCCAGATAGGTGCTGCCCAGCTTCAGAATGTTGCCCCATTCCGGAATATGTGGTTCTACACCCAGCCCGAGGTAACTCAAACTGCTGGTTGCAATGACAGCTCCACCAATCGTCAATGTGGATTTGATAATCATCGGTGCGAGCGAGTTGGGAATGATGTGTCTGAAAATAATCGTACGATTGGTATATCCCAAGGCACGCGCCGCTTCAACAAACTCAAAGGTCGACACATAGAGCACACTGGCTCGCATCGTTCGGGCATAAGTAGGAATCGAGCCGAGGCTCAGAGCCACGATCAGATTTACCGTGTTAGCACCGAAAGCCGCGATAATCGCGATGGCGAGCAAAATACCCGGAATGGCGTACAGAATATCCAGCAGTCGCATGATAATGTTATCCGTATGTCTTCCGTAGAAACCCGAGAAGGCACCCAGCACACCGCCAATCACAACCGGAATCAGGGTGGACATAAAACCGACAATCAAGGAAATCCGTGCACCAAACACGATTCGTGAAAATAGACATCGACCGAAATCATCCGTTCCTAGCGGATAGGCCAGAGAAGGTGACTGAAGCAGGGCCGAATAATTATTTTCCACCGCCATGCTGTAGTCGAAGGTAAAGAAACTACATATGGAGATGGAGAACAGGAAGATGATGAAAAAGAGTCCGGACATCGCGGTCATATTGGGAGCAAGACGTTCCCACAGATCATTCCAAAAATTTGTTCCATGCTTCCCTTGTCTGCGGAGCCGGCGAAGGATCGAGATCCCCAGCAGCAACGCGAAAACGTTGCCCGTAATCACGCTAACGATCATCACTCCACCTACAACCATCATCCAGCGAGGCAGAGGAGAAGTCGCATCATACCTTGATACAATGATCAATACGATCAAATCCATGATCAGAATACATAACAGCGCCGCCATCGAAGATAGAAAGGTATCGGCAACATAAGGCTTGAACACATTCAGGGCCGATACACCGATCACAAATAACTGGGTTAACAGTGCGTATACAGCAAATGTATATTCAATACTTTTTCGTTTCCGAATCAGATGGAAGGCAGCCGTTACGATGAAAACATTACCTGTCCAAGCAGCCAGCAACTGTACCCAAGCAAGTCTACGTGTCAGAACACGTAGACCCCCGTGCTGTATTAAGTCCTGTCTGATTCGAATCAGAAGCAGACTCTGAATGAGGGTGAAGAATAGATAAATGCCGGCTACTCCGGCTATAAAAGGCTTGAACGCCTGCCCGCTCCAGTCATAACTGTTCAGCAGTAATAACAGGGTCAGCAGAACCGAAGTGATCCATGCAAAGCTGGCCTGGCTGTATTCATGCGAAGACTTGAGCCGGAAACGGATTTCCTGCGTAAGGGAGCTTGATTTTGTCATAGTACACCTGCTTTAATATTGTTTCATTTTGGAGCGAACCCTTGGATCGATAAACGCGTAAAACAGGTCAACGACAACATTCACAATGGAGATCGTAATCGCGGTGTAGATTACTCCGCCCATGATACTCGGAATATCGGGTATGAATTGTTTATCCACGATGTAACTTCCCAGTCCGCTAATGTTAAATACCTTCTCTGTCACAGCGGCCCCTCCAAGCATAGCTCCGAATTGAAGACCCACGACAGTAATGATAGGAATCAGCGCGTTACGCACCGCGTGCTTCAGCATCACTTGACGTTCACTTAGGCCCTTGGCCCGGGCAGTCATGACATAATCCTCCTGAATGACCTCCAGTGTGGATGAACGGGTCATACGCGCAACCGCAGCTGTAAGTCCCGTACCTAATACGATGACCGGCATAATCATGGACAGCCAGTTCTGTGGGTTAAAGGTAGCAGGAAGCCACTGCATTTTTATTGAAAAATTCAGGATGAAAATCAGTCCCTGCCAGAAGTTCGGAATGGACAGTCCAATGAGAGCGACGAACATAAATGTATAGTCGAACCATGAATTAGGCTTGAGCGCCGAAATAATGCCAATAGGCAAAGCGATGGCAACAGCGAACAAAAGTGAAATTACGGCGAGTGTCAGCGTAATCGGGAACTTTCGAGCAATCGTTGCCGTCACGTCCTCATTTCCGGCAAACGACTTGCCAAGATCAAACATGGCAACACCCTTGATATTGTTCCAAAGCTGTGTCAGATAAGGCTGATCCAGGCCGTACACATGATTAAAGGCTGCAATCTGTTCTTGTGTTGCTGTTACGCCGAGAATGTTGGCCGCCGGGTTGAACGGAGATAAGTACAGAATCGTAAATACTAGCGTCGCTACACCCAGAATGACTAAGATGGTCATGAGCAGTCTTTCAAATATGTATTTTAGATAAGCATTACCATACACCAATAGAGTCAGATACATTAGACAGCCTGGGATGATCGATAAGGCTAGAAACCAAGGCTTCGCTATTAAAATACCGAATGTATCTTGAATCGCGAGACGATGCCTTCCCTTTTCTTCTAAATTTCGGGATGCACGTTCTAGCAACTCCTTCTGAAACGTTTCCTCAAGCCAGTTCTCAGCCTGTTTTTTGAATGTTGCCTCACTGACCTCTTGCTTGAAGAAACGATACTTGCGTCTCAGTTGTTCTTCCAGTTCCAAGCGTTTGGTATCCCGATAGGAAGAGTTGTTCATCTCCTGTTCAACCTGTTGTTTTACAGTTGACCAGTCGTCTTTTTTACGTTTGGAACGCCAGACCTTATATACGATCAAGTTAATCGGTAATCCGAGAATGATCAATACATATCGATAGACGGGATGAAGCAGCATTTTGCCATAAATAAAACGTAGATGATTCACCAGACGGGAGGTATGATGATTTTCCGCTTCAGCTGTCAAACGGTAACCCTCCTTTCACTGAAGTATAAATTGCATTATTCCGATCAATATAGTATATATTATGTAGGGTGTGTTTAATTGTCAAGGTATGGAATTGATTACATATGAGAAGATAGAGCAGATATGAAAGGAATGGTGCACGTCGTGGAACCTTTGCTGAGAGTAAATGATTTGTCCGTCTCTTTTTACACGGGTGATAGTGAGTTTCAGGCGGTCAAGCAGGTTAGCTTTGAACTGCGGAAAGGGGAAACGCTGGGCATTGTTGGAGAATCAGGCAGTGGTAAGAGCGTAACCGCACGCTCCATTATGAGGTTGCTTGCCTCTCCCCCATCACAGATGAAATCGGGTGAAATTCTATTTAAAGGTATGGATCTCGCCGGGAAATCACAAAAAGAGATGGAGCATATTCGTGGCCGGGACATCGGTATGATTTTCCAAGACCCCATGAGCTCGCTTAATCCAACGATCAAGATTGGTCAGCAAATCTCGGAAAGTTTGATCAAACACCAGAAGTTATCGAAAAGGGAAGCGAAAAAACAAGCCATCGCCATGATGGAACGAATAGGCATCAAACAAAGCGCTATCCGTTATAATCAGTATCCGCATGAATTTTCCGGTGGCATGCGTCAGCGGGTGATGATTGGTATCGCCCTTGCTTGTCGTCCTGAACTATTAATCGCCGATGAGCCGACTACGGCTCTGGATGTAACGATTCAGGCACAGATTTTGAACCTGATGAAGGATATGCAAGAGCAGATGGGTACGTCGATTATTCTGATTACACATGACTTGGGTGTGGTTGCCGGCATGTGTGACAGGGTGGTTGTAATGAAAGAGGGAGAGATCGTGGAGACGGGCACCACGGCGGAGATTTTTGCGAATCCTAAACATCCGTATACCATCCGTCTGTTGAACGCACTGCCTAGGCTGGATGAGAAGAAGAAGCCGAAGCTAGTCTCTCAGGTACCCAAAGATTTGGAAGACGATCAGCCGTTGCTGGAGGTCAAATCTCTCAAACAGTATTTTAACCTCGGCAAAGGCAATACGTTAAAAGCCGTGAACGATATCAGCTTTCATATCCGTCAAGGGGAAACACTTGGCGTTGTAGGAGAGTCAGGTAGCGGGAAATCTACCACGGGACGAGCGATTCTGCGTCTGCATGAGCCAACGGGGGGTGATGTGCTGTTCAAAGGCATTCCGTTGCAGCGACTCTCGCCTGGTGAGATGAAAACGATGCGACGACATATGCAGATCATTTTCCAAGATCCGTATGCTTCTCTAAATCCCAAAATGAGAATTATGGACATCATTGGCGAGGCGCTTGATATCCATCAGCTTGCAGGTAATGCCGCTCAGCGACAGAAGCGAGTTGAAGAACTGCTGGAGATGGTGGGGCTTGAACCGTCACATGCACAGCGATATCCCCATGAGTTCTCGGGAGGACAACGTCAGCGAATTGGCATTGCAAGAGCGCTGGCGGTAGAGCCTGAATTTATCGTTTGTGATGAGCCGTTGTCGGCACTCGATGTCTCTATTCAGGCGCAGATTGTGCAGTTGCTTGAAGAGCTGCAACAGCGCTTGGGTCTAACGTATTTGTTCATCGCGCATGATCTGTCGATGGTCAAACATATCAGTAATCGTGTTGCTGTGATGTATAACGGAAAAATTGTGGAACTGGCTGAGAGTGAAGAACTGTATGCTAATCCGCAGCACCCGTATACGAAAGCCTTACTATCGGCAATTCCGGTTCCTGATCCGGCGGTAGAGAAGAATAAGCCACGTATCGGTTGGGTAGATCAGGAGAAGGAAACCAGTGGCACGGGAGACCGATACAATCTGGAGCATTCCCGCTGGGTCGAAGTGAAAGAAGGACATTGGGTGGCCCTGTCTGGTTAAACAGTTTTGTTTAGTTATATAAAAAACAAAGAACCCCGGCATGATCTGTTCAGATCACAACCGGGGTTTTGGTTTTATTTGAATTGAACCGACTTCTTAATGTTATCGATCTCGGCTTTGCTATCTTCATCAAGATAAGTGAAGATGAAGTTGAACGCATAACCTTCAATAATTGTGCTGTAGTATTCTTGAGTGATTTTGCTTCCGTCCCCTGCATCCGTCGTGATCTGCATCAGATCCATTTCTTTGCCACCGATGGTTTCTTTGGTGAAGTCCTTGTATTCATAAGGGAAGTTGCTGTCTTCCATGAACTTCTTGGTAGCTTTCAGGTAGTCCTCCCCTGTACGAATGCCTTGCAACAAGCTAACTTTCTCGGCAATGGCCATTGCAGAAGGGCCGATCTGGCCGCCATCAAGCGGATATTGGGATGCCATGAGCAGGTTCAATGTCTTCGTTTGAGACAGTTCCATCTGCTTTTTCTTCTTTTCATCGTCACCGGCAATGGCTTCAGAGGAAGCACTCGTCAGTTGGTTCATGCCCTCGGCATCCTGATACTCCCATGCCTCAGGGAATTTCAGGGATACGCCAAAATAGTCATTCGTGTAAGAACCCTTTTGTGTTGTCCCCAGCTCTACTTTGGACGAGTTGTCGGTTTCTTCGTTACCTTCGCTGGACGCTGCTGATTTGTCGGCATCGTCGGTTTTGGCTGTGCCAGAATCTGCGCCTGTAGTTGTTTCGGCGGCTGCAGGTTCGTTTGATTTTGCATTGTTATCTGCTTTGTCTCCGCAGGCAGCGACTACGATCATCATCATGATGAGCATAGCGAATAAAGATGTTTTTTTCGTAATAGACATAATACCCTCCTGAGATGTGTGAGTTATTCTCTCTTTGTTGTGCTTACTAAAATTGTAGCACATTTGTTCTCTATTGCCACCTATAGGAAACTATAGGGGTCTCCTATAAATAAGACAATTGACTGGCCATTGAAACAGCTTCTGTGCTGGATTGAACGCCTAACTTGTTAAAAATGACTTTTTTATGATAATTAACCGTGCATTCCTTGATCTTTAGTTGCAATGCAATCGCCTTCACCGTCCATCCGCGGGATATCATCTCTAGAATCGTTAACTGCCGCTCTGTGAATTCGATTTGGGGCTGATTCTGCTGATGTGCCATACTTTGGCTCTGGTAACGGTTCTGCATATTAGCCGGGATCAACTGGGCTACGGCCATGAGTTCACGCTGCATATCCGCGTTTATTGTAGACACATCGAGATAACCGAAATGCTGTGACCCCATGTATAGAGGAACGGCATAACAGTGCCAGCTTTGAAAAAAAGGACTTTCATGCTGCTCAGGCAGCAAAAATACAGGCGTATTGTCCTCCATCGTTCGGGAGATGGCATTAACGCCACAGCTCTGGGCTGAAAAACTCAGTCCCGGTCGAATAGGAGATTGCTTTACGTGCGGTTCCAAATTAGAGCTGTAATCCATGGACAGCAGCACGCCGTTAACATCTGTTAGCAGGAACAGATAGGTACCTGTCAAATTCTCTTTGATATCCAAAATACTGCGGCAGAACGCTTGAATTAGAAAATGATTGATTTTGCATAGTCGGTCTATTCCGCTTTGAGCTAAATAGTGAAAGGAAGCAGGAGTTCCAGTATGAACTCCCATACCGTATTCCAATGGCCTTGAGACCGATGTATGAGCAGACATGTCATTCCTCCTTGATGCAATTCCGTTGATTAGCCAATCGTTTTGATCACATTCCCTTCCTGATCTTTAATTTGCGTGGGCACAATCTCAATAAGGAGCTTGTCCAGTGAAGGGACCTGAAAGGAGCTGGCTTGTGGACGAAGTTGCTCTACAATTTCGTTCAGTGCTTGCTGATTCACAGTCAATCTGACCTCTCGCTCCGTTTCCATCAGAGAGGGAAGATCCCCGGCTTCAAAGACAATATTGATATCCGGCCCGATCAGGGACAACGTTGCTTTTTTGGCGATTCGGCTCCTCAGGATGCTGGCTAGAAGGGTTGCCTGTTGGGCACCTAGCTGAAGCTTGGCAGGGATGTTTTTCTGTAACCGTTTTTTGCGCGGAGACTCCCAGCTCAATTGTTGGATGAACAAAAAGGCGGTGCTTGATCCGTCTTCCTCAATGCCACGCTTCGTAGCTTGGATCACCGAAGGGATATCTGCGTAGGAATTCCTCATCAGATCCGTTACATATTTAGGCATGTAGCTTTCACAGGCAGCCAGGAAACCGCGGGTATTCCAGCTCTGAATCATCTCCAGTTCACGGCAGGTCATACCGACCATTTGGATAAATTGAACAGAACCATTCGGTGTATTTAGTTCAGGTAAATCTGGATCTTCTATGAATGCAAGTGCAGTCAAGAGTGTATCGGAGTTCAGGCAGATCGGGCCGTTGGCATCCAGATAATCTCCGGGCTGAAACAGGTTACCGCTGTTGAAGACATATCGCCCCATATTTTGGAGTAGATTGAGTGCCCAGGCCGGCGGTTCTGATTCATTTTCACAGCGTGTAAGGCGAAAAGTAAGTTCAAAACCATATCCACTTTTCGATGCATCATCGCCCTCTTTGCCGTAGAGCTCCGAGAAACCATAAGTTACAAAATGCCAATGAGGCATCGGTGTATCTACCGCATAGGCACTTATTCCGTCCAGTGGGTCGGGTCCGCCAAGCATATATGGAATGGCTGTGCCATAATGTTTAGGTTCCTGTTCTCCGTACAATTGCTGTATAGCGTGGTCGATGGCGTCCCAGCCCGATGTGTTTTCTTCTTCGGTCATGATGTGTTCCTCCTTAATTGTTCTCTCCCTGAAAATCATTTAAAATTAAGTCTACTAGTTATAACAGCGACTACAAGCGGCTTAAGGATGAATTCTCTGAGATAGGACCAGGGGGTTACATATCTTTAATGAGAAGGAGAAATGTTACATGAGTATGCAAGATATGTATTTGTCCGCATTTAAACAGGAGCATTGGGATACCTTCGTTGAACTGTTTGATGAATGGTACGCTCAATTGCCCGATGAATGGAAAGAAGAGGCAAGAGTAAAAGGAATTCCAGAAGATATAAGCCGGGTACTTTTATGTGAAATGAAAGATTCCGCATTGAAATGGATAGATAAAAAGGTTCCAGCTCTGGGGGACCAAAGTCCTGCAAGTTACCTGGAAACGGAGGAAGGAGCTAATGCCCTACGGGCAGCGATTTTGCGAATGCCGCGTTAGAAATAGTTTTAGAAATGATGTCAGAATTGATGTTAGAAATAAGATGACACTTATTATAAATACGTTGTTAGGTGATCTTAGCGAGGCCGTAGGCCGCATAGTTTTCGTGAATTTGATTTTACAAAATAAATATGTTACGCTTACATCACAAGAGCAAAACAACAGAATATGTTATAACATCTTTTGATGGATTGTAACTGTGAAGACAGGCAAAACCTAAACTGATGGTGAAATGAAAGCTCCTTTTTTTGGCGCTATTTTACCCTGAGTTTAGGTTTTTCTTGTTTTCTGCTCTGTTTTGGAGTTGCTCTTACGTATGGAAAACCAAAAATTATTTCGAAAAGAGGTTGTTATGATGACCACGGCAAAAAAAGGATTCCCTGAAAACTTCTTGTGGGGCGGCGCTACAGCTGCGAACCAATTGGAGGGCGCATTCGATAAGGACGGAAAAGGTCTCTCCACAGCGGACATGATCGCTCATGTGCCAAAAGAAAAGCGCACGGGTGGACATGCCATGGAAATTTCCTCTTCCCGAATCGAAGAGATTCTCGCTGGCAAAATTGAAGAACGTTTCCCGAAACGTTTTGGTATTGATTTCTACCATCATTTTAGAGAAGATATTGCACTGTTCGCTGAAATGGGCTTCAAAGTATTCCGTTTGTCCATTCACTGGGCACGTATTTTCCCGAACGGTTATGACCAAGAGCCAAATGAAGCAGGTTTGAAATTCTATGATGAAGTATTTGATGAATTGCATAAATACGGCATTGAACCGCTCGTAACACTGTCTCACTATGAGACTCCGCTTGGTTTGACGCAAAAATACAATGGCTGGGCAAGCCGTGAAGTGATCGGACATTATGTTCGTTACGCTGAAACGGTATTCAACCGTTATAAAAACAAAGTGAAATACTGGCTGACATTTAACGAGATCAATGTGATGGTGTTCAGTCCGTACACTGGCGGCGGTATTCTAATTGATAAAGTGGACAATAAGCTGCAAACAACGTATCAAGCATTGCATCATCAATTTGTAGCAAGTGCTATGGTGACGAAGCTTGCACATGAGATTATCCCTGGCTCCCAAGTGGGCTGTATGCTTGCACGTATGGAAACTTATCCAGCGACTTGTAATCCGGTAGATGTACAACTGGCTCAGCATGAAAATCAGCTTAACCTCTTCTTCACCGACATGCACGCTCGAGGTAAATACCCGAATTACATGGCGCGTTATTTTGATGAGAATAACATTGTTATTCAAAAAGAAGCAGGCGATGATGAGATTCTGCTGAACAACACGGTAGATTTCATCTCCTTCAGTTATTACATGTCTGTGACCAAGTCGGCTTCTGCGGATGCGGCTGAGACAGCAGGTAACCTGACAGGCGGCGTGAAAAACCCTTATCTGGAAGCATCCGACTGGGGCTGGGAGATCGACCCGATCGGTCTGCGCGTAACGTTGAACAACTTCTGGGATCGTTATCAAAAACCACTCTTTATTGTAGAGAATGGTCTGGGTGCGTACGACAAAGTGGAAGAGGATGGATCTATCCATGACTCGTACCGCGTCGACTACCTCAAAAAGCACATCGAACAGATGAAAGAGGCCATCAAAGATGGCGTTGAGCTGATTGGTTTTACTGCATGGGGCCCGATTGACCTCGTGAGTATGTCGACATCCGAGATGTCCAAACGTTATGGCTTTATCTACGTGGATCTCGATGATGAAGGTAACGGAACACTTGCACGCTCCAAAAAAGATTCATTTGATTGGTACAAAAATGTGATTGCCAGCAATGGTGAGCAACTGTAAACACCTGAAACAAAGATCTGATATTCAGCGATGACATTCTTAGGATTGTTACCGCACAGGGGCGGGCAAAACCTGACTTAAAAGTGTGATATGAGCTTTCGCTTCATACAACCTTTTTGGTTGGCGCTTGTCCGCTTTTTACTTTGCAATCAAACATCACATGAGCTGGAGGGGTTCTTTTGAAGAAGTGGAATAAAGGCATTAAACACGTTTCCTGTATGTTAGCACTAACGCTGAGTCTAAGTGTGATCTGGCCTGGGACAACAGGTGCAGCAAGCGCACAAGTAACGCAAATTCAGGCGAATACGTTTGTTGGTGATCCGGGTGAGATGGTTGAATCTTTCGACATTACGGTTTCAGACGTGGAAAAATACAAAAATCTGAAGGCGTCGGACTTTGATATTACAGGCAACTATGACGGTTATCCGTTAAATGCTGCAGGAGAAATTGTGCAAGACAACTATGAAGATGACGGCATCACGGTATCCATGAAGGATCATACGATCCACATGACCGTGAAACCTTTCAAATATCCTGGAGGTCTGAAATCCGAGTTTGCGGTAACCAGCAAAACATATCCAGAGCTTTCTTTTGATAAAAAAAGTGTTACTCAGGTGAAAACACGTACCGTGGATGAGTTTGAAAAAGCACAATTCACAGCGAGCAACGGTGTAACGTTATCTTATAACTTGAAACGCAGTCCTTCCAAGGAAGCAAAGCCGCTTATGGTATGGCTTCACGGCGGTGGTGAAGTTGGAACGGACGGACGCAATCATCTAACCGCGAATCGCGGTGCAGTAGTCTGGACAGAATCAGGGTATGATACTTCTGTACTAGCGGTGCAATATCCTGAGAATTACAGCTTCAAAATTTACAACAATGCAGAGCAACTACCAATAATGAAGGCATATTTTGAAGCTCAGGTTGAGTTGATTCAAAAGCTTGTTGCCGAAGGTGAAGTAGACCCTGACCGGATTTATCTGTCTGGTGTATCCAGTGGTGGTGGAGGTGCATTCCGCTTCCTGATGCAGTATCCTGACCTGTTTGCTGGAGCAATTATCGTTGCTGCCAAAGATACCGTTGCGGACTATACGGGTTCCGTTGATGCATTCAAGCAAGAACTGAAAGGCATTGTAGATGTGCCGATGTGGATTATGCACGCTCAAAATGATCCAACAACAGATAGTCGTACTAGTTCACTTGCTTATCAGGCATTGACGGAGATGGGGGCTAAACAGGTGCATTTAACTTTATACGATGATGCATACATGGATAGTCATAGATTCTATGGAGGTTTGAAACATTGGTCATGGGTACCTGCTTTTAACAATAAAGAGGTTATCGCGAGTCTGTTCAAACTTCATAAAGGTACAGCTGGAGAGCAGACAGGTTCCTCATCAGAGCATGCTGTACACCCCTCTGAACCTGTAACACGCGCGCAGATTGCAATGGTTCTGGCTGATGCTCTTCAACTTTCGGAAGGAACTGAGAAATATCCTTATGTGGACAGCGCTCCCGACTGGGCTGCTCAAGCCATTGCAAAGGTGACCAAGGCGGGACTGATGAAAGGCATCGGCAATCAAATGTTTGCTCCAGAGAGCGAAGTAACACGAGCGCAGATGGCAGTTATTGTAGACCAGATCCTGACCAATAAGGATTGGAAGCCTGCTACAGATTCAGTGGAGCTGATGTTTGGCGATGTCGACAGTAAGCATTGGGCACATGCGGCGATTCGGAATAGTGCTCGTGCTGGTGTAATGACAGGTGTGAGCAAAGGCAAGTTTGATATGAAGCAAATCGTAACAGGCGCACAGCTTGAGCAGATCATGGAGCGTCTAGAGCAAGTGGGCACAAAATAAAGCTTCGAATGGATATAGAATAAAATTTATATAAGTTGAACTTTTTTTACACGTTAACGGAGAGGACAGAAAAAACCTGGAAAAGCGGAGCGGTCGCATTTATCACCGGATTTTCCCCTTAGGAAAAGGGGATCGAAAAAATCTGGGGATAACAGCGATTAGAAGGTTATTCTGTCATCGAAGTGGATTGTGTAAAATCTTAAGTTCAATTTATATAGATATTCAATGTTGAGAGGATGAACGCAAATGACTACACCGTTTCCGAAGGATTTTCTATGGGGCGGCGCGGTAGCGGCGAACCAGCTTGAAGGAGCTTATAATGCGGATGGTAAAGGTCTGTCTGTACAGGACGTTATGCCACATGGTATTACAACGCCAAGAACCGAAGGCCCTACCGAAGATAACTTGAAGTTGATCGGTATTGATTTCTACAATCGCTACAAAGAGGATGTCAAACTGTTTGCCGAGATGGGCTTTAAGGTGTTCCGTACATCCATTGCGTGGTCTCGCATTTTTCCAAAAGGGGACGAACTGGAGCCTAACGAGAAAGGTCTGCAATTCTATGATGACCTGTTCGATGAGTGTCACAAATACGGCATTGAACCGCTCGTAACGATCTCTCACTACGAGACGCCGCTACATTTGTCTAAAACCTATGATGGATGGGTTAACCGTAAAATGATCGAGTTTTACGAACGTTATGTCACTGTGCTGTTTAACCGTTTCAAAGGCAAAGTGAAGTACTGGTTGACGTTTAATGAGATCAACTCCATTCTGGAAGAACCATTCATGAGCGGTGGTATTTATACACCGAAATCCGAATTGTCCAAGCAGGATCTGTACCAGGCGATCCATCATGAATTGGTAGCCAGTGCGCTTGCTGTCAAACTGGGCCATGAGATTATGCCGGAAGCGAAAATCGGGTGCATGGTGCTGAGCATGCCGACATATCCGCTCACACCGAATCCAGACGACGTTGTTGCAGCGATGCACGCAGAGCAACGTAATGATATTTTTGCTGATATCCATGCACGTGGTTATTATCCAAAATACATCAATCGTTATTTCAAAGCGAATAACATCAACATTAAGTTCGAAGACGGGGATGCTGAAATTCTCAAGCACACCGTAGATTTCATCTCCTTCAGCTATTACGTAAGTATCTGTGAGACCGGAGATCCGGAGAAACGGAAAGAGGGCAAAGGAAACCTGTTTGCAGGCGTGCAAAACCCGTACTTGAAAGCAAGTGAGTGGGGCTGGCAGATTGACCCTCAGGGCTTACGCGTAACCCTCAATAAGTACTGGGACCGTTACCAGAAACCGTTGTTTATTGTCGAAAACGGTCTGGGTGCTGTCGATGAGCTTATTACAGATGAACACGGCAATAAAACAGTCCATGATGACTACCGCATTCAATACTTGAATGATCACCTGGTTCAAGTTGGTGAAGCGCTTGAAGATGGTGTCGAAGTGATGGGGTACACGTCATGGGGCTGCATTGACTTGGTAAGTGCATCTACAGCAGAGATGAAGAAACGTTATGGTTTTATCTATGTAGACCGTAATAACGACGGTTCAGGAACACTAGAGCGTTATAAGAAGAAATCGTTCCACTGGTACAAAGAAGTTATTAGTACAAATGGCGCAAGTCTTGTCGATAATAATGCAAAAGCATAATTCCAAAGTCATTGTTGTATGAGTGCCTTTTATGTCGCATTAACGCACATTAACCGCTTTCAGAAAAACGTTGTCACATGCGATTTAATATGGTAAGATAGGCCCAAGGCTAAAGAATACTGGATTGTTACTGTTCAATCAGGCAAAACCAGAGGCAGGCATACTTCATGACCTGTTTTGGTTTTGCCTTTTACTACTTTGACGGTGCAAGGTGATGTGAAGAAATGAAAATTGAGAAGGTGCTCAACAACAATGTAGTCACTGTAATTGATCCGGGAGGTAACGAACTGGTCGTTATGGGGCGTGGAATTGCCTTCAAAAAGCATACTGGTGAATTCATCGACGAGAGTCTCGTCGAAAAAATATTTTCGCTCGAAAGTAAAGAAGTATCTCAGAAATTGAAGACGCTTCTGTCTGATATTCCGGTGGAATATGTGGAATGCTCGGATGAGATTATTCGTTACGCTGAGACGGTACTGGGTGAGAAGCTTCATGAAAGCATCTACATTTCACTGACGGATCATATTCATTTTGCTATTGACCGACATCGTCAAGGATTGCAGATCCGCAATGCATTATTTTGGGAAATCAAGCGTATGTACCGGAAGGAATATGCGATCGGTCTCAAGGCATTGCAGATTATTGAAGAAACGTTAGGTGTTCTTCTTCCCGAGGACGAATGTGCATTTATCGCGATGCATCTGGTTAATGCCCAGATGAATGGTGAGATGAGAGAAACGATCAGCATTACGAATATCGTGAAGGATATTCTGAATATCGTTCGGCGCAGTTTCGTGATCGAGCTCGACGAAGATTCACTAAGTTATTACCGATTCCTGACCCATTTGAAGTTCTTCGCTCAACGGGTACTGCAAGGTACAGCGATTGAAGACAAGGAAGAGGATAATCCGCTTCATGATTTGGTGAGTAAACAATATCCGGAAGCACATGCTTGTGCAGTCAAGATTAACGATTATACACGTAAAATCTATAATCGGGTCTTGTCGAAGGAAGAAGTGTTGTATCTCACGATCCATATCGAACGTATTGTCCGAAATGAACAAACAATCGAATAATTTGGGATTGTTACTGCAAAAAAGGCAAAACCTAAACGTTGAAACATGATAAGCTATTCTGCTTTGTCATGGATCGGTGTTTAGGTTTTTTTTAAACCTTCAATACACATAAAAGGAGCAAAACACAATGGATAAACAACAATTGTCCAAAGATATTCTGAAGCTTGTTGGTGGCGAAGAAAACGTGGATCAAGTGACCCACTGTATGACAAGACTCAGATTTAACTTGAATGACAACAAAAAAGCAGACAAAGAAACATTAAAGAACACACCTGGAGTTATGGGTGTTATGGAGAATGGTGGACAGTTCCAGGTCATCATCGGTAACGATGTACCGAAGGTATACAACGCGTTGGTAGGCAACATGTCCAAAGGTGCAAATGCAGGATCTTCTACGGCTTCTACAGGCCCGAAACAAAAGAGAAATCCGATAAGTGCCCTGTTTGACTTCATCTCGGGTGTATTTACTCCAATCCTCCCGGCGATTACTGGCGCAGGTATGATCAAAGGGATCGTGGCGATCCTTGTAGCGTTTGGCTGGCTGTCCGATAAGAGTTCGACTTATGTTATCTTATCTGCGATTGGTGACGGTGCTTTCTACTTCCTGCCAATCATTCTTGCCATCAGTGCTGCTAAGAAATTGGGAAGTAATATGTATATCGGTGCAGCGCTTGCAGCCGGGATTATGCATCCAACCATTACAGCTTTACTGGCAGAAGGAAACTCATCGTTCGCGGGGATTAAAGTCGTCGCAGCAACCTATTCTTCAACGGTTATTCCGATTGTTATTGCGATCTGGATTGCTTCTTACGTGGAAAAAGCGGTTGACCGCATTACCCATTCATCGGTAAAACTCATTGTCGTACCAACGGTTACCTTGTTGATCATGGTTCCACTTACATTGATTGCGATTGGACCACTGGGTTCCATTATCGGTAATGGTATGTCTGGCGGTATTGCTTGGTTGTTCGATAATGCGTCTATCCTTGCAAGTATTCTGATTGGTGGTACAATGTCACTGCTGATTATTACAGGAATGCACTATGCGTTGCTACCGATCGTTGTTGGTTCCATGACAACATTAGGTTATGACTTTATTATTCCTTTGATGCTTGCAGCAAACTGGGCTCAAGCGGGTGGAGCGATTGGTGTAGGACTGCGTTCCAAAAATGGACAAACGAAATCTATGGCTTATTCCACAGGTCTGACAGCATTTATGGGGATTACTGAACCAGCGATGTATGGTGTTAATATGAGATACAAAAAACCGTTTATTGCGGCGCTCATCGGTGGGGCAATTGGCGGTGGCTTTATGGGTATTGTTAAGGTAAAAGCATTTGTACTAACAGGGCTTGTAGGTTTGCCGGGACTTGCGGCATTTATCAGTCCGTCCATCAGTACATTGATTTATGGTATCCTGGGCGGTGTCATTGCGATTGTCTCTGCAGCATTGATTACGTACATCTTGGGATTCCAGGAAAATGATGCTCCACAAGCAGCTGCAACTTCAGCATCTACAGAAACTGTAACGTCAGCAACAACGACTGCTCCAGCAGTAACGGAAGAAACACAAGCACAAGATGAGCAAGTATATAGCCCGATCACGGGTGAAGTGAAACCGCTTAGTGAAGTTCCTGACCCTGCGTTTTCTGAAGAAATTATGGGTAAAGGTTTTGCAATTCAACCGACAGAAGGCCGTGTTGTTTCTCCAATCAACGGAACGGTATTCTCATTATCGAAGAGCGGACATGCCATTGGTCTCGTAAGTGATACAGGTGCGGAAATGCTGATTCACATCGGGATTGATACGGTGAAGTTGAAAGGCCAGTTCTTCTCTCCTAAAGTTCAGGCAGGCACCAAGGTTTCTGTGGGTGATGTCTTGATGGAATTCGACCGGGAAGAGATTGAAAAAGCCGGATATACAACGATCACACCGGTAATCATCACGAATATGCATCAATATACTTCGATTGAGTCTGCTGGTCGCACAACCGTTAAGGAACAAGAACTGTTGTTCACGGCAAAAGCATAATTCAATATAACAAAAGCAGTTGCTTCCTGGAATATATCCAGAGGAGCAACTGCTTTTTTCGTTTTAATTATGAAGATTTCTCTATGTATATTGTAGAGAGGCCTGTGCAATCTGAATCAGCTTTATTTTAAAGGAAACATAGTTAGATGGTTATTTGACGATTATTTTACCTTGTCCTGCGAGCATGCGCATTTCACGGGACAGACGATCCTGGTGCTCTTTTTCAACTTCAAGTTGCACACCGTAACGCCATACCATGTTATGTTCCATCCCCCAGCGAAGTGTGCCCTCAATATATAATAAGTCTTCAAACAGCTTCAAGTTGATGCCGATGCGAATATCGTTATCTTCTACAGGGAGGGACAGAGGAAAAGCAAGCTGACAGCCCGAACGACTGATATCACGTAATTCGGCCTGAATAGGCTTGGAAGGACCGTCCATGCCATTAATGCTCAGGATATAGATTTCGAAGTGCATAGGTTCTTTCAGAGTATAACGAAAAGGTTCTTTCCTATTATTAATTGGCATAGATTCCTCCATCAAGTTCAAAAAAATTCCGTTATGGATATATCGTCAGTTGTTAACCAGAAATGAAGAGTAACGTTACAGAGATGGTTCGGGAGTTCGATTTTATGTATGGGGCTGGCTTGTTATAATAAAAAAATGAAGGAGTGGATGAACATGCAAGGAACATTTCAGATGGATACGGATACAGCCACATTATGTTGTTATGATCTGGCGTCATTAGAGCATCGTCTCCAGGATACACCTGACTGGTGGTCGATCCCGGATGGTGAACTGGAGGAGGTCAACGCAGGTCATTGTCTGTTTCTGAATCTGGGTGAGGACGGAACGTATGAAGTGCACTGGAATGTGCAAGAAACGGTTTTGGAAACCGGGAGTGAAGCAGAGCCGAGACAGGTATATTATTTTCAGGTTCCTTCGGGCACCGTTTACTTAGGGGCAGCAGATGATGTCAGTGGCGGTGAACTGGAGCCGGATGAATTATCCCAAGGGGTTTTCTTACAACTAAACTCTGGAAATTATGCGTGTACTGTGTTCAAAAAAGAAAATCAGATATCGGTTACGATCCAACCTAGTGACCAAGGGAAGAACAAGCTGCAGGATTTGATCCGACTATAGCATGGTCTTGCATGGATTAATTTAATTAGACTACATACTTATATAAGTCATTTTTAGGAGAGATGGATATGCATCAATGGAGCGGGACACCGATCATGAATGCTTCTCTTTTGCACCAGCGGATAAGAGCGCTTGCGGCACTTGATATCATTCTGTCAGAGGAGGAATGGCTCCGCGTCCGTCGTTATCACCATAACATTCTTCAGCCAGATACAGCATGGGG
Organism: Paenibacillus polysaccharolyticus; assembly: GCF_023714295.1. Taxonomy (GTDB): domain Bacteria; phylum Bacillota; class Bacilli; order Paenibacillales; family Paenibacillaceae; genus Paenibacillus; species Paenibacillus polysaccharolyticus_A. The sequence continues at coordinate 89,396 of NZ_JAMAUN010000003.1, read as the reverse complement.
AAGTGTAGATAACGGGGCAGGGGACCATCTGCATGCTCTGTTTACGAATACGGGCACGTTACTCAAAGGGTTTGATCATGAATCCCCGCTTAGTCCGCATAACCGAGAGGATGATGCAACTTATTATCCGGGAATGTACGATGAGGTACCGGAGGAGTTCATACGTCTGTTAGATCAACACGAGGAAACGCTGGCTCGAGAGGATGTGACCTTCTGTATGTGGCAGGAAGTGCACAGTCCTGAGTGGAAAGCAGGCAGTTGGATTGGACTTGCTATGGCTCAGGAGGACGAATCGGATGCTGAGGGTGGGGTAGCATTTCTGCTCGGTTATATCGAGGAAACACCGGAATCATACATCGATTGGGCAAAAGATTACTACGATATACAGGATATGTCTTTGACTGCTGTGACTGAAATATATAACGATGCACCGATTAGTGCTGACCTGATCCGAGAATTGAATCCAAAGCGTGATGTGTTCGTTGCAATGGATGAACTACGGCAATCTGGATACGCAGTGCAGCGAAGTGAAGCCCGGTAAACGATGTTTGAGGGAGGTATCAGGTTATGGGTTGGGAGTATGGGATCAGAACGAAGGAGCAGGAGCACGGCAGGTTGACTGAGATCTTGACGCGACTGGCGGCTTCGCTGACACATAACAGGATGTACAGTGTAGAACAACATATGGATGGTTTTGTTCTTTTGCGTGATGATAAATCTTGGCCCAAAGCTTTGGAAGTATGGCTGGAGGAAGCGAACAATTTGGATGAAGTAGCGGAGGGTGAAAAATACATCTACTGCCTGTTCCATATCTGGGGGGAGGAAGGACGAGCCTGGAAGGAGCAGATGGAGGTTGTGACGAATCAGTATCCAGAAGTATTTGAATGGTTCGAATTGTGAGTGCCGGAAGTGGTGTTCCGGGAAAGGAGTGAACGTTGTGGCGAGAAGATCAAAAAGTAAAATTCCGGTGCTCCTTTATCAGTATGAAGGCCCCGAGAGGAATATCGGGTTTACCTTATCTCCTCTATACCTGATTGAAGAGGATGTGCGTGAGATAAGAAAGGAAGATATGCTGTTTATCTATGATGAGGATTTCAAGCATATTCGTCCGGCAATCCATCGTGTTTTCCCTTTAACGGACCCGCAAAGTGGAGAAGAGCTGCGGGCGTTTGATCCCTGTTGGGATAATCCGTTGGTAAAAGAGGTATGGCCGGGCATTTTAGCTGAGTTGGAGCAGGTGGAAGTTGTTGAACCGGAACTGCGGGTGTTCCTGGATTCGTTGACAACCTGGATTCGGAAAGTTCTGGATTCAGCTGATGGAATTGAAGTTACGGGTAATCTGTGAATTCAATGGAAATTAGAGTGCTCGAACAGAAGCCCTTTTATAGTATAAAGGGACCTTTTTTGGATATCTGCAAACAGATGAGACCTGTTCAAAGGCTGAGCCTGAACTGGTCTCATCTTTCTGTTTTTTCACGATATCTGACCTGCTGTTGCAAAAAAGATAAAATAATTGTCTTTTTGCAATGATGGTATTGTCACAATGCAGGTTACAAGCTATAATCGAGTTGTTTGAAGGGACAAATTACAAAGGATGGTGATATTTTGAAGAAGTTTTCATTGCTTTTACTCGCAGTCACTTTATTGTTGTTAACGGTTTCAACAGCCCCTGCTACATATGGTGCGGCTAACTTTCCCAACACGGGCACAAATGGTTTGACTGGTTTTGCAGGTAATTCGAAGAATGAAAACGGTGTATCCAAGGCGGCGACGACAGGGGGCAGGAACGGTCAGGTCGTGTATGTCAGTAATCTGAATGATCTGAGAACACACATGGCAGGCTCTACAGCTAAGATTGTCGTTGTGGAACAGAATATTTCTTCATCCAGCTTGCAAAAAGTTGAATTTGGTTCCAACAAAACATTGGTAGGTTCTTTTGACAGACATACATTAACGAACATTCACTTCAGATCCACTTCGGGATCAAGCAATGTGATCTTTCAAAATCTGACGTTTAATCACTCTGCGAACATCAATGCCAACGATGATATCCAGATGTACATCACTTCCGGCTCCAACTATTGGATCGACCATGTTACCTTCTCGGGCCACAACTACAGTTCTGGCGGCAATGACCTGGATAAGCTTTTGTATATCGGTGACCGCGCAGACTATATCACGATCAGTAACTCCAAATTTGCGAATCACAAATATGGCATCATTCTAGGACACCCGAATGACGGTAATAGCAGTTATAATGGTGTGCCTCATGTGACGATGTCCAATAACTATTTCGAAAACTTGTATGTACGTGGCCCTGGACTTATGCGTTATGGTTTCTTCCACATCAAAAACAATTACGCCAATAACTTCAATCAAGCGATCACGATCGGAGAAAAAGCCCGTATTTATTCCGAAAACAACTACTTTGGTGCAGGAGCTGAAAAAGGCGGCATTCTGGACGACAAAGGTAAAGGAGAATTTACGGATAAAGGTAGCACACCCGCTCTGAACAGCCCGGTTTCTCCAAAAACCAACTGGAGACCAAGCAATAACTACAGCTATCAAGTTGAAAGCGCGGCCTATGCACGTGAGTTTGTTACGAAATATGCCGGATCATCAAATACAACATTGGTATTTGGCAAGTAACAGCCGGAAGGCATATGAGATCACTATAAAAGATGAAGATGGAGTAAAGAGTCTGCTTTTATGCGTACCTACGCATGAGCGGGCTTCTTTCTTTTGGCTCACATTCAGGAGATTTTATTTTGTTAACATATATTTATTAAGACATATTAATTTTAGACATAAATTACCGATATACATAAAGTGGCGCTGACTGCACGTTTATGAAGTTAATATGTACTATGCTAAAGGCGCAGGGGTTACGGAACTACGTATAAGCAGGACTATGGACTGAGAATAAACTTACAGTGGCCTACATGTGTTAATTTTTTTAACTTACATAAAGGACGGGGTAAGCATGAATCGTATTGATGAGATCACTTGGCAGAGAAACAAACTAGTAAGTTACATGATGTGGGCCATAACGGCCATCAGCGCGGGAATCACGATTATTGTTCCAGATCTATGGCTGTCCACGCTACTCTCCATTGTAGTTACTTTAGCAGTTACCGTATGCAATTTTATGAAAAAAGGTATACATATCATTCCATGGTTTGTGACCGTAGCGGTGATCGCCAGTGGAATTTACGTAAGTCGTGACGCGATGAATGCCGTGCAAGGCATTCTTATTGTTTCACCGCTGCTCCTGTATCCGAATAGTAAGCACTATAATATTGCCTTTTCGGTGATGCTTGCCTTTTTCACGGTTCAACTTGTTGTTGTGTCATCGGCGAGCATAGAGTTGCTCTTTGCTGACTTGATTAATTTTAGTATGTATATCGTAACCGGAATTATCATGATCACCGTGTCAAGGGTGAACAAACGATTGTTCATGGATAGTGAAGCACGGGGAGCGCAGGTAGAAGAGTCACGCACTCGTGTGGAAATCATGTTGGAACGGGTAAAAGAAGCTGTTGTAGGGCTGTCCCGCTATACAGAGCAATTGAAACAAAAAGTGGATGAGACCGGTGCCATCACCAACGAAGTTACGGTTGGATTCAGCGAAGTTGCAAGAGGGGTCGAGTTTCAGGCGACCAGTATTGCTGAAATCTCCGAATCGTTATCTCAGTCTGACCGTCATATTAAGGACGTAGCGTCTTATTCCGAGCAGATGAAAGAGCTGTCCGCAAGTATGGCCTCAAGTACACAGACGGGTAGTGCGCAGATGGGTCACCTGAACGAACAGATGCATGAATTGTACGAGACAATAAACACGACTGCTGATGATATGAAGAAATTCAATGATCAGAGTGAATCGATGACGTTAATGCTGAACAGTATCTCCGATATCGCCACTCAAACCAACCTGCTTGCGCTGAATGCAGCTATTGAAGCAGCACGGGCAGGTGAGCATGGACGCGGCTTTGCTGTCGTTTCGGAGGAAGTCCGCAAGCTGGCTGAAAGCTCAGGGCAATCGGCGAGTGAGATTACCTCGATCCTCACCAGTCTGAGAACACAGACGCAAGCATTGACAAGCCGGTTTGAAGGGGTTCGTCAGTTGTTGCAAGTTGGGGCAGAAAGTGTTCTGACAACGGAACGGGTATTCCAGTCCATTAATACCAATTCACAGAATGTATTGACTCAGGCCACAGAGATTGAAACAAGTTCAGCAACGATGAAGGAATCCTCGACTCGGGTGGTTAACGAGGTATCCGAGATTTCCAGTGTAACGCAACAATCCAGTGCTGCAACGGAAGAGATTCTGGCGAGTATGGAAGAGCAACGTAATCTGACACAAAATATGGTGGCAAGCTTTACCGAACTGGAGAAGCTTATTGTTAATCTAGGTGATCTCGTGTCCGATCATCATGCTTCGAGACCAGATAACAAATCCGAGATAGATTCATCCCTTGCGGCAAAGGTTGTTCCAATCCCTACGATATCAGCCTAAGTCTGACTTTCGTCTTGCAAGAGATGGTTAACCGATCATATTAGGTTTATGCCAATAGGCCCGTCCATGCGTAATTACTCGCTTTGCGGGCTTTTTTGGCGTTCAAAGGTCTCTTGTAGCGATCTATATTTTTAGATAGAGTAGGTGTAGAAATAGAAAAGTAATGAAGGAGAGATCATTTTGAATTGGACAGATATCAGTAAAATCAAAGATATAGAGCATCTTTCTGAAGTTATAGCTTCATCCTCATTGGATGTCAATGAACGGGATGAACGCGGACGAACACCCCTTATGCTCTTCTTGACTAATCGTGCGCCTCTTGAGGGCATTCGCTGTCTGCTGCAAGCCAATCCTGAACTGGAATTGGAGGACAAACTCGGGGATACCGCTTTGAAAAAAGCCGTAAGGTTCAACCAGCCTGAAGCGATTCGTTTATTGCTTGAACATGGGGCGAAACTGGATTCTCCCAACGGCATTCTAGCTACAGCCTGGAACCTGGCAAGAGGGCGCAATCCAAACATGGAAGAGATGCTGCTAGATACACCTGGAGCCATACGTTTGATTTTGACGGCTGAAGAACAGCAGATTGTGGATGACATTGTTTACGAGGAGTCTTCCGAGGCAGCCTGTGAGAAAATTCGGATGCTGGACTCAGAAGTGTTGATACATGCAGTGGTGAATGGCTTTAATTGGGATGATCGTCCCGGACCGATGATTGTAGCAGCTGAGCATCCAAAATGTGCCGAGATCACAAAACTTGATATGGCTGAATTGATGGAGGCAGACTACTGGCTGGAAATGGATATGGAAGAAGTGAATACAAGAGCAGATGGGTCTACATATCGCCACCTCGCGGCATTTTTGACTAGAAAGGGTTGATTCAAAAATGGGGCATGACTCTCTCCATGAGCAGAACAAAAAGCTGGAGCAGTTGCAACAGGAACTGAAGGAAGGTAACATCGAGCATTTTTACATTACGGAGCCTATGCAGCATCAGAGCCAGCAGTTGGTGCTGGCAGGCAGCTTTGACTTTTCGTATTATCACAATGTGGAGATCACCTTTCATGAGGTAGAGTTCATTCTGTGTCCGGCGACGATATTTATCGTGGAAAGGTTTCGACCGGCCACGGAAGAAGAGATCGTTCAGTTAAATTCGGTGATGTATGGTTTTGAAAGGAATGCTACAGTCTTCTGCCTGGAAAATGAATTTGAAGAGCAACGATTTTATATCGTGGCGAAGCAGATGACCTATCAGTTCGGCATGGTTTATTACTATAATCGGCCGAATCTGCAACCGGGAGAACGAATTGCTGCATTTGTGACCAAATCGGAGAACGTTCATGAGTAAAGCTAATGAGGAGACTCGCGTTCGATTATACGATCGACATTCGCTTCATACCATGGATTGGCCCGATACGGAGGATGCGAGGTACGCACGGGTGTATTTAGAACCGATGATGATGCAAGGAACTACAGAATACATGACTAACGTAAACACCACGTTGCTCCTTGCCCGGATAGATAATCTTGTGCTGCCGGTGACCGTGAATGATGAGGAATATGATAATGCTTATGTCTGTTCCCCGTATACTCACTATGTGCGGTACGCCAAGCAGGAACTAATCATGTTACAGAAACCGATGCTGGAAAAAGGACTCTCCATGCTGCTCAGTTTAATAGGCTGGGGCATGAAAAAATCCCGGATCAACAAGGTTGTACATATCAACAACTGGCTGTTATCTACCAATCTGTATCCTGCCATGACTGCTGAGCAGGCCACGCAGCTACTTGAAAGGGTAAAAGACCGCTATCCAGGGCATACGGTGATCTTTCGCTCTTTGAGTTCCGAACTGCACTCGAACCTGATAACAGGGCTTCAGGAAGCGGGATGCCGCTCTATACCGAGCAGGCAGATATATCTGTATCAGGCATATGATCCGAATTTCGGCAACGCCAAGTCGCGCTGGTTGCTGAAAAGGGATCAGGCATTGCTGAACAAACATGGCTATGAATTAGTTTCTGGTGCAGATATTGTGGAATCAGATATCCCGCGAATTGTGGAGCTATACCGGATGCTTTATTTGGAAAAGTACTCCTATGACAACCCGCAGTTCAACGAGCGTTTTATTGCTGGAGCTATGGCAACCGGCGCGTTAAGCTTGCACGGTTTGCGCAAGGAAGGGCGCCTGGATGCGGTAATGGGTTACTTCTGCCGTAATGGGGTGATGACCACTCCGCTGTTCGGTTATGACACAGATATTCCCCAGTCTGTCGGTTTGTACCGCATGTTGTCCGCTTGTCTCATTGGACAAGCCCAAAACAACAGAGTGTTACTACATGAGAGTGCTGGTGCAGCGCAGTTTAAACGTAATCGCGGCGCGATAGCGGATTTTGAATATTCCGCAGTATACGACCGGCATCTCTCATTCCGCAGACGATGGTGCTGGGCATTACTAGACCGATTGTTGAACAGCATAGGTGTGCCGTTGATGCGCCGCATGAAGCTATAAGCAAGCTGTGCTGCTCCAGTTATTTGATTGAGCTCATATGTATGCCCTATTTCAGATGCTCGGCCAGCTGTACCTCGAACCCATCCGGGTCTGCAATGTATATAAAACGTAGACGTGGGTTCGGCTCTACAGGTCCGCGCAGAATAGGGATTTGCATGTTTTCAAGATGCTTCATGGTTTCATCCAGTGACGTTACTTCGTAACCGATCGAGATGCCTGCGTCCGGCTTCAATGTCTGTTCACTACCTTCAATTAACTCTAGTGAGGTCTCACTCGTCTTACCCAGACCAAGCATGGCAATCTGACGCCCACGGCTTTCAAATCTGCGCTGAACGGTAAGTCCTAGTAAATTGTGATAGAAGTGAATCGATGCTTCCAGATTACGCACACGTAGTGTAATCCAGTTGAGTTTGATTAACATGTTGGGTCTCTCCTTCGGAGTTGCGTAGTGTCGGTTCTTGTTTATTATACAAGAAGAAAGGCAGTTCATCTGAATTTAATGAAAAAATTTACATAAATATATATGTAAGCGTTATTTCGAAGTGTATAATACAAGTTAATATTGAGAGGAGGAATGAAATGAAGAGCAAGGTGTTTAAAAAAATGAGTTCAACCCTGCTGGCAACGATGCTGGTGATGACGACGGTTCCTTTTCAGCAGGCTGCTTTTGCGCAAGAACAACAGATTGAACAGGGAGCAAGTTCTGGGGCTGCGGCGGTTTCTGGGCAGAACCTCAAGGTGCTTCAAACCGATTTTGAGGATGGGACACTTCAAGGCTGGCTTCAGCGTGTTGGCAGCGAAAGTTTGACCGTTTCAGAGCAGGCAGCGCATGAAGGTACTCGGAGTATGCTTGTCTCGAACCGTCAGCGCTCCTTTCATGGGCCAATGCTGAAAATGAAAGGTCTGTTGAAGCCGAATTCTACTTATAACATTTCATTCTATGTCAGGCTTACGGAGAAACCAGCTTCAGATCAGACGATTCAGCTAACGGCCTACAAGAAGAATGGGGCAGAGAGCTGGAACATGTTAGACAAGGTCACGATTCCCAAAGACGACTGGCAGCAATGGCATAAGGTTACGGCCACGTACCAATACAGCGATAATCCCGAGGAGTTGAATTTCTTTATTGAAACACCTTATGTTTCCGACGACACGGTAGATACATTGTCATTTTATGTGGATGATTTCACAATTGAGGAAGCCGCACCACTCGCTATTGAGACCGATATTCCTTCCTTGCAAGATCTGTACCAGACTGAATTTCCGATTGGAGCCGCGGTGTATCGCTGGCAGCTTGAAGGAGCTTACGGTCAATTGTTAACCAAACACTTTAACAGTTTGACCGCAACGTATGAGATGAAACCGAAGTTTGTGTCCCCTTCCAAAGGCGTGTATGACTTCCAAGCCTCGGATGAATATGTGGACTTTGCACAGAAAAATCAAATGGGTTTACGTGGACATGCCTTGCTCTGGCATATTGATGCCGCAGAGTGGATGTTCAAGGATGACCAAGGCAACCCTGCGAGCAGGGATCTGCTACTCAGTCGGGTTCAGAACTACGTAGATACGGTCATGAAACGATATAAAGGCAAAATTTACGCCTGGGACGTTGTGAATGAAGCAATTGCAGATAGTAACGGGGATGCAAACGGAATGCGCAAAAGCCCGTTCTATGAGCTGATTGGCCCGGATTATGTTGAGAAAACGTTTGAGTTTGCACGTGCCGCCGACCCGGATGCGAAATTATACTACAACGAGTATTTCACCGAAATTCCTGAAAAAAGAGAGCATATGTATCAACTGGTGAAAAAGTTGAAAGAAAAAGGGCTGATTGATGGCGTGGGTCTGCAATCCCACTATAATCTTGAATCTCCGCCGATTGACGAGATTGAGAAAACAATCAATCTGTTTGCCGGTCTTGGACTGGATATCCAAATCACGGAACTGGATGTCGATAGCGGAATTCCTTATGGTGAGACATTACCTCAGGACGTTGCTGTGAAACAGGCATATCGTTATAAAGAGCTGTTTGACCTGTATGAAAAACATAGCGATGTCATCTCATCGGTGACCTTATGGGGATTACAGGATGAGAAATCGTATAACAATCAAGCCTTTTTATTCGATAGTGCTCTGCAATCCAAACCGGCCTATTGGGGGTTGGCAGATGAATCAAGCCTGTCTATTTTGACGAACAGGGCGGTTACGTTGTCTGGTACACCAAATACGAAGGCAGCCAAACAAGATCCACTCTGGAACAAGGCTGTTTCCACAGCTTTGAAAGGCAATTCGGGTTCTGCGACGTTCCGTACGTTGTGGGATAAAAATAATTTGTATGTTCTGGTTGACGTAAAGGATACGACCAAACATGCGAAAGACAAAGTGGAGCTGTTCGTTGATCTGAACAATGGCAAAACTCCTGTGTATGAGGCAGATGATCGACATATCACCATAAGCCGTGAAGGCAAAGTGACAGGAGCTAAGCCAAATACGTATCGCGTTCGTGAAGCGGCGGACGGTTATCAGGTTGAATTATCCATACCATTGACTAATGCACAAGGGTCACTTGCACGTGAAGTTGGCCTGGATGTACGGGTGACGGATGGTGAAAACAACAGTTCAGGAGGACAGCAGGTTCTGTACTGGAATGACCGCACACTATCCCAGGATCAAGACACCAGCAAATATGGCGTTATTCAGTTTGCGAGTATGCCTAAGTCTGCGAAAGCCTTGCAAGGAACAGTAACGATAGATGGTGAGAAGGATGCAAAATGGAATAAGGTTACGCCATTCCATATTACACCACTGAATCAGAGCGGAGGTGCATCCGCTGAGGCCCGTGCGATGTGGTCTGGTCAGGATTTATATCTGTTTATCGATGTCACTGATCCACAAATTATAACCAACGCTCCTGATCCATGGGATCAGGATTCGGTTGAGATTTTCCTGGATGAAAATCATCAGCGTACACCGTTCTATCAATACGATGATGCTCAGTTCCGAATCAGTGCAGACAACGTAGGTACGTTTGCTGGCAGTGCCTCTCCAGGACGGCTCCAAAGTGCTGTGAAGAAAACGTCCAAGGGATATCAGGTGGAGGCTAAGATCAGATTACAGTCCCTCCTGCCGAAGGAAGGCCAAGTCATGGGATTTGAACTCCAAATTAATGATAATCAAGGAAACAATAACAAAAGTACGGCAAAATGGAATGATCTCACTAATGACAGCTGGAAGAACACTTCCCAGTATGGCATTCTGACGTTTTCAAAATAAACCAATGAATGATGATAAATAGGTAGGCAAGAAGAGTCGCGGATTTAGTCATTCTATCTATCATCCAATCATCACAAAAACCCCCAAACCTGACGAGGTTGTCTCGTCAGTGTTCGGGGGTTTGTTTATTCGCTATGCCGCTTTTATTGGATCAGATCCACAGCGCCTTGCGGTACAAAAGCATCCACGCCGTTATACACGATCACACCTTCAAGAGCTGTCTTTTTACCATTCACGAGTGCAATGTTTTTGTAGATTTGCAACTCCAGTTTGGTGTTGCCTTTTGTTACGAGAATCTTCGGATTTTTAACATCCGTCAGATCCAGTTTGTACGTTGCGCCTTTAGCTGTAAACGCCTGTTTGGCAGGTACGAACAGTTGCTTGCTTACACTGTCCAGATCGAGATTGAGCACGCGTGCCATGTATTTGGCTACATCCGTGTTGTCAATAACACCGAATGGACGATCATTGTTAGGGGCATACGTATAAAGTACAACGTCTCCGCCCGTGTGCCCACCAGTTGTCCAGCCGATACCCGCACGTTTGCTGATCATTGGGCCTACCACATAGTTCAGGCTACCTGGCTCGGCGGCTTTAATGGCAGCAACCTCTTCGGAAGTCAGATCGGAAATGCCGTAGTATTGTTTCATGACTGCTTTGATGTTGGTGCGTTTCGCATCCAGTTTCGCTTCTACACCTTCACCTGTCAATTTAGCCTTTTTCAAAGGTCCGATAAAAGTAGACAACGGCTCTTTGTCATACGTGCCTGTTGTAGATGCGTTACCAATCGTAAGTCCACCATTTTGATGGTCAGATACGGCTACAACAGCAGTTTGTCCATCGGCTTTGGCGAAGTCCATTGCTACTTTTACAGCATCATCAAAAGCGAGCACGTCACTGATAATACCAATGGGATCATTGGCATGAGCAGCCCAGTCTACCTTACTGCCTTCCACCATCAGGAAGAAACCGTCCTCGTTTTTGGAGAGAACTTCAATCGCTTTGGATGTCATCTGAGCAAGACTTGGTTGCTTGGCTGGATCACGATCCATGTTGTATGACATGCCTGCAGGAGAGAACATGCCCCACAGTTTGTTGGAAGTTGATGCTTTCATCGCCGCAGGTGTAGTTACATAATCGTAGCCGAGTGCTTTGATGGAGGCAACGAGATTGTTACCGTCTTTGCGTCCAGCTGGTTCCAGATACTTACTGCCGCCGCCCAGTACAACATCGATGCCGTTGAAGACTTGTTGTTTGCTGAGTGCATCGTAGTTTTTACGGTCAGGATAATGGGCAGAGAAGTCTGCCGGTGTTGCATGCATAATTTCGGAGGTGGCTACAATACCCGTTGCTTTACCCGCAAGTTTGGAAGCTTCTAATACGGAAGCAACAGGTTTCCTTTCGTCGCCTTTTGCAATCGGGTTTTGTCCAGGCATGGTAGCCTTGTCCGGCAAAACACCGACAAAACCGGTATGAGATTTATGTCCTGTCGCAAAGGCTGTTCCTGCAGGAGCCGAGTCTGCAATCGGCGCATCCGCGGAGTGTGTACGCACCATACCGCTTGCCATGGAATCAATGGTCAGGGAGGAACCTTTATACCAACGAGCCAGTGCAGTAGCATCATTAGCCATACCGTCAGGAATAAGAATGATTACATTTTTGATGGGTGAAGCAGAAGTTGTTGAAGTACCGTCTTCTACAGCCCAAGCTGCACTACTGCCTCCAAGCGTAGCTGTAACAATGGTGGTGACCGCGAGCATCATTTTGGCTGCACGAGCATTAAAGCGATTTAACATGAACATCCTCCTAATAAATATGTATAGTTTATCCAGAACCCAGTGTATACAACAATTGCTAATGGAACATCAGCTTTAGGTTAATTAATTGTAAAAATTACGATTATAAGTTAAAGCTTACATAATAGACGAACTAGACAAAACGATAAGCACTCTTGTATGGTAAGGATGAAATCGGACATGCGGGAACCAAAGTCCAATGATCGTTTTGAGGTGGTTCAACATGAAAGAATGGTCAGAAGCCATTCGGTGGTGGAATAACAATCAAGTGAAACTGATCGATATCCGCCATAACGTATTGCATTCAGAACAAGAGTTATCGACAACCATTTTACCGGCTCCGGCTTTTTTGATCCTAAGTAAAGGCGAAGCAGACATTCAATTCGGGATAAACCGATTTACATCGGATCAGACACTCATTCTGCATGGTGAAAAAGGTACGTCATTGCGGATTCGTTGTATGAAGCAACCGTTAGATTATTATTTACTGCTATATAAACCGCAATCAGCCCCGTTACCTCTTGAATCATCCGAAGATGGAAGTATACGAGGCGTGAATGCGTTTCAGGGAGGAGAACCCTATTATTTTGCAGCATCATACCCATTAACGCTTCTTACGATTGTGGAAAAAATGGCGGAGTCTTGGACTTCTAGTGATGAACTGGATCGGTTACAGGTGACAGGATTGTTCTATCAATTGGTGTATGAGCACTTTCGCCAGTGGAAGATGGCGCGTCAGCGGCAGGTTGAATCGCTGGAGCTGGCGGAGCAGATCGAAGCCTACATTCAGGAGCACTACGCTCATTCTATCTCCATGGAAAATATGGCTACGCATTTTCATTACAGCACGCATTATCTGGCCAGGGTATTCAAACGCAAGTACGGATGCAGTCCCATGGACTATGTCATTCAGACTCGAATCAAACGAGCGAAACGTTTGCTGACCGAGACGGAAGCACAGATCCGGGAGGTGGCTGAAAGTGTTGGTTACAAGGATTTGTACTACTTTAGCCGTATTTTCAAACGTATAACAGGTGAGACGCCAGCACAGTATAAAATGCACAGTCATCGAATCAAAGGTTCAAATCGTACGAATAAGAAGTCTGAATCGTTCATTGCTGACAGACACAAGCATAGTTATATTGGTAATAACGATAATCATTATCAATACAACACATGGAGCGTGGACGAGTTGAACCTTCGTTTTAAGCCAACATTGGCGGTTAGTTTATTATTTAGTTTATCGCTGCTACTCGCAGCATGCGGGGCGGGAACTGAACAGCCACAGCCTGCAACGAGTGCAGAACCGGTACAGGAATCTACTCGAACGTATACAGATGCTACAGGAAGAAAGGTTGAGATTCCGGCGCAGCCTTCCAAACCAGTTATCATAACCTATGGCGGATATCTGTTACCTCTCGGAATGAAGCCAGCAGGTGCAAACACGGAAACACTGGAGCAATATCCAGAAGAACTGGCAGGTGTTCCGGACATCGGATCAGGCAACGGCAACGTTGAAATGATCTCAGGTCTGGAACCGGACGTGATCATTGTACCGGACTACACAAGCAAGGAAATTGTAGACACGTATGCGAAAATCGCACCAACGATTACGGTGGCCTGGGGCGGTGATCCAGATGTCATTAATACCCTGAGAACGATGGGGGATATTATGGATCGTAAGGATGAAGCCGAGCAATGGATTGCGAAGTTTGAAGCGAAACTGAAGAGCATTCGCAGTGAACTGAACATTAATATTAAACCGGGCACAACAGCCATGTCGTTTGTGATCTACAATAAAGAGGTATTGCTTGGCGGCGAGGGTGGTACGTTGGGCAAGCTGATCTATGAGGATTTTGGTTTCTCCATGCCTGAGCAGTATAAAATCTATTCGGATGGCGGCACAGTGCTGTCCTTGGAAAAACTGGCAGACAAGCCTGCCGACTACTTCTTCACTCAGATGGAAGATGAAGAGATGGATCAGATGATGGAACTGTTCGAGGAACCGGTATATCAGAGCATTCCCGCGATCAAACATAATCGAATTATCAACGTGTCCAGGAACTACTGGAACTATGGGCCGTATCTGGCGGATAAAGGTCTGGACAGTTTGATTGAACAAGTGAAAAAGCTCCAATAGCTGTAATTGCTGTACTAGCAATAACTGAGAGGTTAGCTAAAATACTGCCTGATCGTAACAGAATACCATGCACGTAACACCATGAATGGATCCATCCGGATTTGTTCATGGTTTTTTTTATAGCATGAGCCGAGAACTGTAAGCAGTGATACTTTTTTAAAAAAATATTGCTAGCGCTTTCATTCTGTGCTAATATCACGGTAATAACAGGATTGTAACCGATCTCAGGGCAAGACCTGTTCCAGTTCATTCGTTGGATGGTTGATCAGACGATTGATTGCGTTTTTACTATAGTAAACTAATTCAATAACACACCTCATTATTCTCAGGGTTGTTACGTATTGCAGGCAAAACCTGAATTGAGGGCAGTAGACGATGTGATCCAACGTCTGTGTGCCTTTGATTCAGGTTTTTTTTATATATGATCCGCCTGAATGTCATAACCGAAGGGTTGCAACAGTTCATGTCAGCAGAAAGGAGGGCCGATCTTCTGTTCTTCCAAGACCAAGAAATAGAATGATCCAAACCTTGGAATACTGTACCGAGCGGTGCAATATTTCGAAACTATTTTTCCATCATACACGACTAGACAGCGAGGAGAATAACCAATGAAAAAAATGAAACGTTCTATTGCAGTAGCAGCGATTCTGAGCATGTGTGTATCGGGTCTACCCGCTTATGCAGCAGGGAATACAGCTCCATCCTTGTCCCCGGCTATGGACAAACTGGTAAAAGCAGAGCTTATTCGCGGGAATGGGCAAGGCGTGAACGCGGCTTACCTGAGTAAACATGCCACACGTATTCAAGCCGCGGTGCTTTACTTGCGTTTATCAGGTCTGGAAAAAGAGGCTCTGGCCTATCAAGGAACCGAAACGTATACGGATGCCGCTCAGGCAGGCAAGGTGTTGCAACCCGTCGTTGGATACTTGAAGCAGCATCCTTATTTAGCTGGTGTGGTCACGGATACGGAACATTTTGCGCCTAATGCTCCACTGACAGCAGAAGAATATGCAGATTTGCTACTCCAGGCTCTTGGTTATGAAGCAGGGACGGATTACACATCAGGAGAAGCTTCCGCATTTGCGGCAACCCATGGTATCAAATCCCTTCAAGGAAAAGGAACGACACAGCTGACCAACCGTTTAATGGCTGAAGCCACGGCACAGGCTTTGCAGGCTCAGCTCAAAAATGGTACAGGTACGCTTGAACAACTCTGGTCCAAACATAAACAGGCGGGAGCGTTTAAACCTCAAACGTTACAAAAAACAAAATACGGTGCCATTGATGGTAAAGCCTATGATCAATACGGCACGCTTGGCTGGCTTGGTGTTCCATACGCAGCACCTCCGGTAGGCGAACTACGCTGGAAAGCACCACAAGAACCGAAGGCTTGGACAGGCACAAGAGAAGCCAAAGAGTTCGCGGCAAACAGCTTGCAAATTTCCGGTAAAACTACAGTGGGTAGTGAGGACTCCTTATATTTGAACATCTGGCGTCCGAATACAACCAGCACAAAACTTCCGGTCATGGTATTCCTGCACGGCGGCGGTAATATGACTGGATCAGGCAAGGACTTCCAGGGAGAACAGCTTGCACGCAATACAAACAGTATCATTATCTCGGTGAACTACCGTTTGGGAGCACTAGGTTTCTTCCAGAATGCTGCGCTGAAAACAGGCAATGCTCTGGATGATTCCGGCAACTATGGCTTGTTGGATGCGTTCCGTGCATTAGCTTGGGTGCAGGATAATATTGCAGGTTTTGGCGGCGATGCAGGAAACGTGACACTTGCGGGTCAATCTGCCGGGGCGCGTGATGTTCTAGCCACGCTTATCTCACCGCTTAGCAAGGGATTGTATCAAAAAGCGATCGCGTTCAGCGGTGGTTTGACGACGGCTTCACCTGAAGAAGGACAGCAGAAATCCGAGGATGCGATCGTGAAGCTGCTTGTGCAAGAAGGTAAAGCTGCAAATGAAGGCGAAGCCAAGGCCTGGATCAGCAAGCAAACATCTGCACAGCTGGAAACATACCTACGTGCACTGCCTGCGGATAAACTGGTGACGGTATTTGGCGCAACGGCCATCCGGATGCAACCATTCCCGCATTTGTTCCGTGATGGTACCGTCATTCCAAAAGAAGGTTTTGATGCGATCAACAGTGGCAAATATACGAAAGTGCCTGTGTTGCTCGGCAGCTTGGAAACGGAATTCTCTGCTTTTGCATTCGGTGATCCAAACTTTGCTCCATCGATCAATGATGGTACATTGTTTACTGACCAGAAGAAAGCAGATCAATATGCGGCTGCAATCAAATATGGTAGCGAGGCGTACGCAGGATTTAATGCGGAGCGAGTTGCTGAAAAGTTAACCAGTGCGGCGGGTCAGCCGCCAGTATATGCATATCGTTTTGCATGGGGGACCCAGCCTGGCGTCATCTCTGAACGTTTGCGTACCTTGTTAGGGGCTCCGCATGGTGCCGATATGGACTTCTATACAGGGAAAGCAGCAGGTATTGCGGCTTACTTCCCTGAAGGTTATTTCAGTGATGCCAACAAGCCGGGACGTGAGCAACTGTCTGCTGCGATGGCAGCTTACCTGAAGCAGTTCCTGTATACGGGCAAGCCAGGTACGGGCGGAACGTCTGCCCTTGCTGCATGGACGCCATGGACGAAAAATGCCAAAGCACCGATCATGCGCCTGGATGCGAATAACACAACTGCCGAGATCGGCATGTCCTCCCAATATAATCAGGGCAAAGAAGCTGTGAATGCGAAGATGAAGCAGGAATTGCCTGAAGAGACGTACAAACTGTTGAACGAAAAAGTGCTTGCAGGCCGTTTCTTCTGGGAGTAAATGAAAAACCACAAAAATTAAGTTAAGAAAAATGACAGCAATTAACTTAAAATGAGAAGGAAGGACAGGGGATCATTGCTCCTGTTCTTTTTCTGTTACTTTTAGAATCGATTACATAACCCTACTTATCTCACATGCTACCCTTGACTTTCCCCTGCACGGGAGACTGTATACTCACGTTAAACTAATGGATTGGAGATGATACATTGTTCAAAATCAGTACGTTTGCCAAGCTCAGCAAGCTTTCTTTGAAAACGCTGCGCTATTACGACCAGATCGGTATCCTCAAGCCGCGTAAAGTAGACGAGGACACGGGCTACCGATATTATTCCGCAGATCAATTGCTTGAACTTAACCGGATTCTGATCTACAAGGAATTGGGCTTTACACTGCCGCAGATCACGCAGCTACTCAAGGAAGACATCTCACATGAGCAGATTCAGGGCATGTTGAGGCTGAAACGAAGTGAGATTCAGCAAATGATTGATATGGAACAAGCTAGGCTTGTACGCATTGAAGAACGCATCCAGCTTATGGAAAGCGAAGGACAATGGGATACAGGCCAGGAGATCCGAATTAAAGCCGAGGTTGCTCAAACCTTCCTGTTCTTTACTGCAAACGGGGGAGAAGAGCGTATTCCGGAACTGCTGGGTCATCTGGATTCACTGCTAACGAAAGACCTGCGCCAATGGATTCAGGGACCACAGGTTGTGTTGTGGCGAGAGGTGGATGGAAAAGAGGATGAATTCGAGTACGAAGTCGGTTACTTCTTAACGGGTGAGCCTCCTGTAGTTGCTGAGCCGTTTCAGCTCCGGAATCTCCAGCCGGAACCGATGGTCGCCTCTATAGCGTTTCATTCGCATTCCACATTTGATGGGGCAGCCTGTGTGCATTTAGCACGGTGGATCGAGAAAAACAACTACCAGATCAAAGAGAATGAGCCGGGCAGAGAATACTATTTGCCCTTATCTCCTGAACAGGATGCACAGTACATCGAGATTCAGATTCCTATCACATGCAGGTAACGATATAAGTTGAACTAACTTATATCGAAGGCTTAAGTGAAAATGAACATATAGAAGATGGAGTGAGAAGGATTGAAAAATAAAGGCACGATTTATATTCTGGCATTGGCTGTGTTTCTAATCGGCACCATTGAATACATTATTACCGGAATTATTGAGATGATGGCCGCCGATCTTGGCGTATCTACGGCGGAAGCGGGCTTGCTTGTCACGGTATTTGCTCTTGCAGCAGCTATTGTTGCACCTATTTTGATCGCCGTAACCATTAATGCTGACCGAAGGAAACTATTGCTCCTAACCTTTGGGGTATTTATTGCCAGCAATGGCATCATGATGTTGAATCTCTCGTATGAGGCGATGATCTGGATACGTATCATTCAGGGAGCGAGCGGTGGCATGACAACGGTCGTTGCGATGGCGGCAGCAACAAGGCTTGTGGAGAATGAAAAGCGAGGTAATGCGATTGGAATTATTCTGATGGGATTAAGCAGCTCACTTGTGCTTGGTGTGCCGATCGGTACATTTTTCAGTGAAATGTTTGGCTGGAGAATGTTATTTATTGTCATAGGTCTGCTCAGTGTTATTCCATTTCTGATTATCTATCAAAAGGTTCCTTCCATCCGCGAGCAAGAGAAGGTAACCGTGAGCATGCAGCTCTCGTTGCTGAAAAATAAATCGATTATAATCGCATTGATGATGTCACTATTATATGTGGGCGGTTACGCAACTTTGTTCACGTATATTACGCCGTTTTTGCAAACGACTTCGTCCCTTACCATGACCGAAATTAGCCTGATCTTGTTTTTGGCAGGGATCTGTAGTTTTATGGGTTCCAAATTGGGCGGACAACTGGCGGATGCCAGAGGATCGAAGTTCACCATTTTTCTTGGGTTAGTGTTGCAAGGTCTGACGCTTCTGTTATTTGCTGTGACGGGTGCACATCTGATCCTGCTGATCCTGGTTCTGATGATATTTATGTTGGCTACATGGAGCATCTCTCCTGCCCAGCAATTATATCTGGTGACGTTAGCCCCTCGTAGTCCGGACATTGCGCTAAGTTTGAATACATCATTTATCCAATTTGGCTTTGCGTTAGGTTCTGGGTTGGGCGGGTTTGTGATTAGCCGCTCATCGGTTCTGGCATTGAATTGGGCAGGCTTTGCTGCGGTAGGTATAGCCTTCTGTTTAGCCTTGTTACAGTTTAAAGGAGCAAGTAAAAGACAAGGAGTAGCGGCTTCTGGACAGGATATCCATACGCAGTGAGATGCGACGAAGTATCGAAAATTGGTCAGATAAAGTCAGAAGGTCAGAATTGGTCAAAATAAATGATACAACGATCTATGTTAATGTATTTAACCAAAATCGCAGATTATTGCCTTAAATCGCATTTTATCGGCTTTGAACCATCGGAGCATCATGAATACAATAATAGATGTAAGCAACAACAAACCCAACCACATTTAAGGAGATGATGTTCATGTTTGATCTGATTCCATTTCGCAGAAGAAATGATGACCCGTTCGGACAGATGCTGAAATCCTTCCATGACATGGTTGACACCTCATTCCTCTCTTCGTTTGGAAGCAGCATGCAGCCATTCCGTACCGACATTCGCGAGGAAAATGGAAAATATTTGGTCGAAGCCGAATTGCCTGGTTTTGCCAAAGAAGACATCGATATTCAGGTGCAAGGCAATGAACTCGTCATTCGCGCCAAACGTAATGAACTGGTCGAGCAAAAGGACGACGATAATCGAATGATTCGTCAAGAACGTCGTGCCGGCGAATTTGTCCGCCGTTTCTACGTGGATCATATTGATGAGGAACATATTAAGGCACGGCTGGAAAATGGGGTACTGAAGCTGGACATTCCGAAACGTCCGGGCGATGAGCAGACATGCAGACGTATTCAGATTGACTGACGAAGGCATAAGCATAGTCAGTCATAGGATTGCAAGATAGGATTTGAGACGTAAGATGAAATGCAAAAGGACTTAACATCAGTTCACTGATGTTAAGTCCTTATTTTATGTAATACATGTTTCATGTTCCACAGGCAGGGACGAATTCCACGTGAGGAGAGGAAGAGCCTGTACATGAAAGGAGCCTGTTCCTGAACAGGAGTATTGATTTTAATTTTCAGCAGCGGCTTGCATAAGTGCATAAATTTTACGCGTCGTATTGACGTTTCTAACGGTCATGTACGAATAAATCTTCGAGCTGGCGAGCTTATTCATGCCGCTCTTCGTTGCTTCCTCTCGACTAACCGAATACAGAAGCGCACCAGGTACATACATAAGCTTGCCTACACCGGGTTTCAGCGGCAGCTTCTCCAGAATATCAACATCGTTAATTTCCTCCCACAAAAAGAAAACATCACTTTTGGCCTGATCATCATTCGTCCAATCAGAAGGCAGGGCCTGTATGACCGATGTGATCTCATCCATGTCTCGCACCAGCACTTTAATCTGTAAGTCAAAATCCGCAGCAATGGCTTGTTCCAGAATTGCAGATATTTCAGCATGGGCATCAATTCGTGGCTGATCGTCGGCAAAGATGATATTGCCAGAATTGATGTACGTTACCACGTTGTACATCCCTGCTTGCTCAAAGGTTTCCTTGAGCTGCTTCATGCCGATTTTGTTATTGCCACCCACATTAATGCCACGTAGCAAAGCAACGTAGATCATGGATACATCCTCCTCACCACTTGAAAAATTTTTAAAAATGAAAAACGCTACTGACATACTGTTGGCAAGAGAGGGCTTTTATAATCAAGATACACATCAAGAAAGCGAGGTTATGTACAAGATTTTAGCAATCTTTGATTAACCCAATATAAAGGAGGAGTTTATTCATATGTCAGTCATTGGACCCGATTTCATTTCACTTCAGGTGACCAATCTTGAAAGCTCGGCAACATTTTATCAAAATCATCTTGGTCTGGTCCGTTCACAAGCTGGACCGCCTCATGCAGTCGTTTTTGAAACAAAGCCCATCGCGTTTGCTCTTCGTGATCTTATGCCAGGAGTAAAACTTGGTGCAGACACGCAGCCTGGACTTGGTGTGGCTCTGTGGCTGCATGCCCCTGATGCACAAGCCATCCACGATAAGCTTCTCGCAGCAGGTATAGAGATTACATCCGCACCCATCGATGGACCCTTCGGGCGCACCTTCACATTTGCTGACCCAGATGGTTACTTAATCACCCTTCACAGTAAAGCCTGATATACGACTCCCCAAGTGGAACACAGCTAAATTGTAAAGCTGTTACTGCGAGGGGAGTTTTTTTAGTTCCTTATTGTTTATAAAACCATCCCAATTCTCTTCCTCATTCTCATATACTTCATAAAGATAGATACTCGATAAGGTGTTTTGTATGTACTTCTCCGAGCAGTTCCTTTAATTTTGGCTGAACCTGGGCAAGGTATTCGGGTTTGGTTTCATAGGTTTCTTCGTCCTTCACTTCTCCTGAGAATGAATATGCACATTCAATCAGGATGGCAAGCGCGGTAAAAAAGTCGGCTAGGGAATCCGCAACTCGTTGTGGTTCTCCACCCTCAAATGCAGCATAGACAGGAGAAGCGGGAGCTTGTGCGTCAACGATAATAGGATCATCGTTCACGTTGGCGATGACAATATGATGTGGCGGCCAGGAATCGGATTCTTCGAAAGGTTCCTGCATACCGATCCAGCGAAATCCCAGCTGCTGGCGATGCAGATGCTCGGGAGCGACGAAAAAGAGCAGAGCGGCATCGCCGATTTCGACAGCTGCGCTTTTCATTTTCAATGTTCCTTCGGCTTGAGCGTCTACCATCTCGTAATGACTATAGAAGTATTGGAGTTCCGGCGAAAGGGAAATACGCTTGTCCACTTCCGGCTGAACTGGAAGCACCCGAGGGCGAAGGTCGTGATTTTGAAAAAGTCCGTAGGCTTCATTATATAAGTCTTGTTGTTCTACGAAACGGGTTAAGGCCGCATTCAGTGATTGCATGATATGCCATCCTCCTAATCAGTTTGTTTTGTTATGGCTCATGTAATAGTTACGAAGGGGGACTGCTTTAGCTTTGGATGCCAGACCAGAACACATTCCAAGTAATAGCCATCGCTTGCTCGTATGATTGCCTTGTCTCGTACACGAGCTGTATATCTAGACCGTCCATCAGAGTGACAAAAGCTAGCGTTGCTTCTTCCGGGCTCAGACGAATCCCCTCATGACTTGCGAACAAAGCGGTTACTTCTTTTTTTAAGGTGCCGAGATATGTCCGGTATTGAGCCAAAACAAAATCATTCACTTCTAGCGGCGCCATAAAGGACAGAATGTACATAAAAGCTACATTGGGCTGAGTAAGGAAGCGATTTTTATGTTCGAGCAAAAAGGCATATAATCTCTGCTCCAGCGTATCTCCTGCAGTGGAAATTCCCAAGAAATCTTGTACAAACTGTTGCTCCTCTTGCACAACTTCCTCATATACTTCCAGCAACAAGTCCTTTTTGGAAGAATAATGATAAGCCAGTGATTGTTTGCGGATACCGGCTTCTTCGGCAATCTGTGCCATCTTGGTCCCTTCATAACCAAAACGATTAAAATGCTGAATCGCAATCTCTTTAATTCGTTTTTTACTCAATGTGTACCCCCAGTGATCGGTCTTCGAACTGCTTCTGCTTTAGAGCGTATACCGAATATAACAAGATGTATATCACTAAAACAGCGATAGAGATAGTATACACTACCGTGTAGGAGAATGCAGATGCCACCAGACCCAGAACCAAAGAGCCGCCGCCGATGCCGAGGTCAAAAAAATTAAAGAATGAAGCCATCGCATTCTCATGCTCATGTTCTTCCACGAGATTGACACACCATGTTTGGATGGCGGGGAAAATGGCACCAAACCCAAAACCGTACAGTGCGCCAGCAATCAGAAAATGGATCTGGTTCTGTGAGAGGATCAGAACGAGGAGCCCGGCGATCGCGAAAAATGCCGAAGGAAGAAGTACAGACCCTGGACCTAGGCGATCAAACATAGTTCCTGAGAATAGTCTGACGACAAAGCTGGCAATCGCCACAATAAAGAAAAACCAGGCAATATTGTTGAACCCCTTCTCCGCAGCAAACAAAGCGACAAAAGACATGATCGAACCGGCCGCAACGCCAACCATCAGGATGAGCAATGAAGGAAATAATACCTTTTTCTCAATAAGTTTTACGGAAGTGGCAAGATGAACGGAAGATTTGTCCTCAGACTCCCTCTGAGAGTTTCTGGATACAAAAACGGTCATCAGAAGTGCCAATAACAAGATACACATTCCGCCCAAGAACAGGCTCTGGTAGTTGTATTGAAGGAGCAGGCTTGTTCCAATCAATGGACCAACAGATATAGCGACCGTTTCTCCAACTCCGAAATATCCCATGCCTTCCCCACGTCGGCTTTTCGGAATGTTTTCCGTAGCAATTGTTGCAAAATAAGTCGTTGCCAGACCAAAACCGAATCCGTGGATTACACGTAGTACAAGAATTATTCCTATACCTGACGAGAGGTAGTATGCGCCAGTAGCTAATGCACAGATAGCGATGCCAATAATCAAGAGGTACTTTTTGTCCATCTTTGTTGCCAAAACGGAAGTGAAAGGTCGAACTAATATGGCTGAAAACATAAAAATGCCGGTCACAAGCCCGATCTGCGAAGCATTTCCTCCCAAGCTGGAAACGAATAAAGGTAAGGTGGGGAGCAACATTTCAAAGGCCATAAACAAAAGTGCATTGGCCAGCATGATAAAGATAAACGATTTTCCCCAAAGTTTCTGCGGTGATATGTCTGATGTTAGGGTGTTCATGATATTCCTCCAAAATATGTTCTAATATCGCGCGATATGATGGTTGATTTTATCTGACGACAGTCAGGTTGTAAAGGTGTTTTTTCAATTGGAAACAACTATTTCATGTTTAACAGAGTAAAAATATTAACATTTTTAACCCTAATTCCAACATTTTCCGATATAATACTCTGATAAATTAAAAAATTATAATCTCTCTGAGAGGTGAGTGAGATGACGGTTGATGTCCTTGTACGCAACAATGTAAATGTACTTGGTAAAGGCAGTCAGACGATTATGTTTGCACACGGCTTTGGGTGTGATCAGGATATGTGGCGACATATTGTGCCTGCTTTTTTTGAACAGTACCGAATTGTGCTCTTTGATTATGTAGGTTCCGGGGAGTCCCAAATTAACTATTATGATGCGCTTAAATATAATGATCTTCATGGCTATGCTCAGGATGTACTTGAAATTATGGAAGTGCTGGAACTTCGGGATGTCATCTTTGTCGGGCAT
Source organism: Paenibacillus polysaccharolyticus (assembly GCF_023714295.1). Classification (GTDB taxonomy): domain Bacteria; phylum Bacillota; class Bacilli; order Paenibacillales; family Paenibacillaceae; genus Paenibacillus; species Paenibacillus polysaccharolyticus_A. The sequence goes on along the minus strand of NZ_JAMAUN010000003.1, from coordinate 64,952 downwards.
TCCGTCAGCAGTATGATTGGTATGCTTGCCTCTATTCAGGCATCGCATCTTTTCAAAAATATCGTCATGCTGGGGCCTTCTCCGCGTTATTTGAATGATCTGCCCCATTATTATGGCGGATTTGAGCGGCGGGATATAGATGAACTGCTGGAGATGATGCAATTAAACTTTATCGGCTGGGCAAGTTATCTGGCCCCTATTGTGATGCAGAACCCGGAACGCAAGGATTTAACGGAAGAGTTGGAAAAGAGCTTTTGCTCCCGTGATCCGCACATCGCCCGGCAGTTTGCGGAAGTGACATTCCTGTCCGATTGCCGGATCGAACTGGATCTGGTGTCTGTGCCGACCTTGATTCTGCAGTGCTCGGATGATAGTATCGCTCCTGTGGAAGTGGGAGATTATTTGCATTCCCATCTGAAGAACAGCAGGCTCACTCAGATGAATGCCAAAGGACATTACCCTCATCTGAGTGAACCCGGCGAGACGATTCGATTGATTAAAGATTATCTGACTAGTGCATAACATGCAGAAGAAAGGCTGTTTTTATGGACAACCAATTAGATACGGCACCTTGTGGATACTTCTCGATATCAGATTCAGGCGTGATCCTATCGATAAATCAAACGTTGCTGAGCATGATCGGGCGTGAACGTGATGAGTTGATGGGAAGACATATTGAATCCATGATGTCCGTCACCAATAAAGTATTTTTTCATACCTATTTCTATCCGTATATTCAGTTGTATGGTCACGTGGACGAGATGTACTTTTCCTTTCGCAATCGGGAGCAGGAAGATGTTCCGGTTTTGCTGAACGGGGTGCGTCAGCTGCGGGACGGGCAACAAGTAGTGGATTGTGTTGTGGTGATTATGCGCAAACGGATTGAGCATGAAAAAGACATATTGAATACGAAAACCAAGCTGCAAGAGTTATACCAAGCAACACATGAAGCGAACAAGGAACTGGAACGTCTGCACGAGGAGTATAAAATCAAAGAGCAGGCGCTGATTAAAGTCAATGAACAACTGGAGTTGATGGCATCTACAGACTTGTTGACAGGTCTCAAAAACCGTCGGTTTTTCCAGGGGAAAATGGCTCATCATCTATCGCTCTATCAAGAGGAACAGCGTGAATTTTCACTGCTTGTAATGGACATTGACCACTTCAAAAACATTAACGACACCTACGGACATCCCATCGGTGATCTGGTACTGGGTAACTTGGCTTCGCTGCTGCTATCCATCTCGCGTGAGGTCGATGTGGTGGCCCGTTACGGTGGTGAGGAGTTTGTAATCATTCTGGCGAATTGCGGAGAGGAACAAGCCGTTAGTATCGCAGAACGATACCGGTCACAAGTAGCTTCAGCGGATTGGGGGGAATATCACGTTACGGTGAGCATTGGCGCGGCAACGATCTCGGCAGCAGATACGGAGCTGTCTGTGTTCCAAAAGGCAGACGATGCGCTCTATGCATCCAAGACGGGCGGGCGAAATCGGGTAACCCATGCCGCTAGTTTGATCCGGCGTTAAGCCGGGTCAAGCATCATAAAAACGGATCAGCAGGCAGGGAGTCTTTGCTTACTTGATCCGTTTATTTATTAGTATAGACGATGGTTAGAAAAGGAAGACAACGTCTATCTCGGGGCCAGATAGCCGTAAGCTTTGGCTGGAGAGCCTGTTCGCAGGCGATAATCTCCCTTTGAGCTGTTCACAAACGCTGGATTTACGTAGCGTGAGTGTGTGTCATTGCCTGTTCCTTGTTGGTACGCTGTAACACCGGAATAGCTTTCATTTTTCCAAACCCAAAGGGCCTCTTGCGCCTCGTCGTTAACGTAATAAAGATTGTGGTCGAACATGTTGCCTGCATTGCTTGTGTATTCGTTGTGGATCAACACGTCTGAGCTGCCAGCGGCAACAATATTACGTGTGAAGGTGTTATTTCGGGTGTGTGACTGGATTAGAAGCTGTCCGTTACCTGCGTTTAACGTATCATTGTCTGCGATTGTATTGTACATGATCTGGCTGTTTTCCGTTGCGCCCCGCTCTTCGTCATAACCTCCCATGGCGATGCCTGTTAGTCGATTAGCATAGATCAGGTTATCACGAACGGTGATGTTGCTGGTGGAACGACCGGCGTGCTCCGAAGCTATCTCGATTCCGATATCATTCCGGTATACTTTGTTGCGATCGATGATGTGATGGGTGCCGCCGTCTACATAGATCGCTCCGGCCGAATTACTTTTATTCGGAAGTGGAAGACCGTAAGATGGATTGCGGGTTGATGTGATGTTGTAGATGGTGTTGCCGCGAACGATGCCGTTTCTCGCTCGATCATACGCGTCATCCTCTGAAATGCCCTCATAGCCAATCAGATCAATGCCGATGTTGTCCGTATCATGGATGGTATTGTTTATAATGGCGAAGGTGTCAACATTGCCGTTAACCGCAAGTGATTCGCTGGAACCTAACACGAGGTCATATAATTTGTTATCTTTAATGATGATATCGCGTAGGGCCTGTGGATGCTCCGTGCCATAGATGGCGATTCCGTGTGCATCTCTGCCTTGCAGTTCATCACCTTTCGGCGTTGCTCGGCTAGCTATGGCATGAATTTGGTTGCCAAGAAGCTGCACGTTCTCCCCTGCTCCATGTACGTAAATGCCGACAGGGACTTGTCCCGTCTGAGTGGTAGAGAAGCCACGAATCTCCAGATTGGAGATCGTAACATGGCTGACATTGTCCAGTTCTACCATGCCTTCGACACCGCGTACAGATAATTTCTTACCATCGAGAATTGCTTTCTCTCCAGGATAACTGGAGATTAGCGTAGGTTTGCTTGAAGAAAGCCCGCTACGGGTTATTTTGACTTTCTGGGGGTAGACGCCTTGGCGCAGATAGATCGTACTACCGGGAGAAGCATGATCCGCTGCATACTGAATCGTCTTCCATGGAGAATGGACGGTTCCGGGATTCTTATCGTTTCCCTGTGGTGAAATATAATAGATGGTCTGATCATTCGTTTCGGTTCGGACATCTGGTTGTTGAGGAATGGAGAAGGCTCGATCCTGGCAGCCCGAAGATGTGAACAACGTCAGGATTAGAGCAGGTAGCAGGATAAAACGAAACAAGGATATTCCTCCTTTAATTACAGTGTGAAAGCTAATTATATCAGATTTGAATGGTAGAATAAGCCATGATATGCTTGGAAAAGTCATGAAATGGAGAGGAGTCGTCAAATGATGAATAATATGTCTGCTGATGAATTAATCGATCGGGAAAATCACGCCTGGCCGGAGCTCAAAGCGCTTATGGATCAGGGGGAGAATACATATACCTATGTTCCGGCAAAGCCGGAGATGGGCAAGAATACGCTACACCAGATCCAAGTGAGTACTCGTTCTTACCTGGGAGCTGTTGCCTATGAGACAGAGGGTATAGTGGTGGATCATGCATGGATTACGCTGCTAGGCTCAGGCGGTGAAAGTGTATATGGCAGTTTGAGCAGCTGGAATGGATTGAATGCTGAACCTGTTGTACAGGCTTTGCCGGGCATGATGGTTGTGGCCTATGATGTGGCTGGAGGTTTTTTTGCTCTGGATACCGGAAAGTTCGGTGGCTCGGGACAGATTTATTATTTTGCACCGGATGCCTTGGAGTGGGAATCAACGGAGCTCTCGTACTCCGAGTTTATGACCTGGCTGGCAGAGGGTGATCTGCAATTATTTTACGAAACGTTTCGCTGGAAAGGCTGGCAGGAAGATATGGCGCAACTGGATAAAGGCCAAGTGTTTGCTTATTTTCCTCCGCTCTGGACGAAGGAAGGTGGCGGAAAGAAAAGCAGTAAAGCGCCAGTTGATATTGCTGAAGCTTGGAAGGCGGCACTCGAAGCGAAAAATTGATCAACCTTAGAGAGGACGAATAGGGATGAGTGAGCAGAATGACCGTGCAAGTCTGAAACGTATTCAGTCTCATTATGGTATTGTTTTTCCGCAGGAGTATCTGGACTTTATTCAGCTGCACGGCAACGCTTCTTTTGATCTGGTCCAAGGTACAGAGACGGAAGACTGGGACATTCGCTTTCATGTGCTGGATGATCAGTTTATCGTCAATAATGTTACGTTGGTGGACGAGGTCAATCCTGATCCCCGGCGAATTATTCCGATTGCGTGGAGTGTCAGCAGCGGCAACAACTACTTGCTCGATTATCGGGAGAACAAAGTGTCCCCTTCTGTACTGGTGATGGAGCATGAACTGGCGATGGTGCGTGAAGATGCGGAGAGTGAAGCCGAGACGATGGAAGAGGCACAGCAGTTGATGGAGGAAAATGTGAAGCTGCTTGCTGCTCATTTCCAGTCATTTGCGGCCCTTCTCCAAGTAAAGCCATCGCAAGTGCAAGAATGAGGTTAGCATGTCAAGATAATCGATCGTAAAAATAGTTATGTCAAAGTCAAAGAGGCTCGCAAAAACATATGCGGGCCTTTTTGGATTTAAGTAAAATTAATTTTCCACAAGATATATCCAATGACCGAAGCACGCTTCATTAACGACCCGATGTTACAGAATTTAAATCGCGCGCTTTGTAAGATCGGCAGATTTACTATGCCATAGCGTTAGTCCAAGTGAAATGATACATACGACAAGTAGGCATCCATATACCACATGATAAGCTTTTTGTACGGATACGCCGGGTATGGCATGCAGAAGCAAGCCGCACACGGCGACAGATACTGAACCGCCAAAGAACTGGATCAGTTGTAGCAATCCCATCCCTGAACCAATCTGGTTTCTAGGCAGTACACGTGAAGCTTCGTTATTCAGGGAGGCCATAGAGGCAGAGAGTGCTGGCGAGAAGAACACGTAACCGCCTGTAATGATCAGGGCAGACTGGTCAAGTCCAAGCATAAACAACGCGAGTACCGCGGCGAGCATACATTGTCCAATCAACATAAAGCGCATATTGCCATACCGATCTATCCAGCGACCGACATAACGGGTACAAAATGCCGAGATGATCGCTCCGGGGGCAATGAGCAAGCCGATGGCAAGGGCAGAACGATAATACAGATCCGCAAGCACTAACGGCATAAGGAACAAGTTTCCGAGATTAACCACAAGCACGCAGAAGCCAATGATAATCAGCCTGGTGAAACCTGGTGTTCGAAATACCTGTGGGTTGACAAAAGGCAACCTTGCTCTGCGAATATACAGAATATGAGCAGCCAGAGAGGCTACGCCGATGACAAGCCATATCCATGACCGCTGTGTAATGGCCACGAGCAGGGTGGTTGCATTAACGATGGTGAGCAGTGCACCCGTAAGGTCAAATGGTTGTTCTTTGTTCACGCTCTCCCGAGGTAGAAAATAGAGCAGTACGGGTAGGGCCAGTAGCACCAGCACCGTAATCGCAAACAATCCGTTCCAGCCCATGTACTCGCTGATCAGTCCGCCAACAATGGGACCAAGACCAAAGGCCATCGCGCTGCCTGATGAGATGAGTGCCAGGGCTGCTCCGCGTCGTTCTACCGGAATGTAACGGCTTGCAATGACCAGACCTAGGCCAGCCATAACCCCTGCCCCTGCGGATTGCAGAATACGCGTCGTGAGCAACAAGGCAAAGTTATGTGCGAACAGACCAAGCACGGACGAGCAACCGAGAATCAAGAGCCCAATGGTGACCAGCTTACGTACCGGAATTCGGTCAGACAAGCGGCTGTAAATTACGGTAGACAAGGCATATCCGATAGAATAACTGGAGATAACCCAGGAGCCCAGGTCAGAAGTGATCTGAAGATCACGGATAATGACAGGCAACGAAACATTAAACATGGTTGTGTTCATGACCACGATGAACAGACAACATGTCCAAAGTGGCATCACAATTTTTTCTTTCATGTAACCATTCCTGTCTTCTATAGAGTGTTGTATGATATGAAAAGACTTTGACATTAGTATTACATACGATGGAGACAAAACAATATTCTATTTTACTCCTGCAACGTTATTATGGCAATAGTGTCATATCTGTGACTGCGTAACAAATAATAGAGATTTACCAGAAGAAAACAGCACGATAACCCAATCAAAAGCAACACAGCACAATTATTGAAAGGAGAGTCTTTCTGCCTATTTCATTACGAAACAGCAAGAAGAGCTTGAACAGGAGTTCATCGACGCGGGTGTAACGATTGTCCGTTCCTTCCATCATTCTGATTATAACAACAAAGAATTTGTAATCGAGGAGATCGATGGACGATGGATTGCCTTTGGCATCAAGCAGGGGCAGTAGAAGGTACTGGAATAGAAGCAAGAAGCAAGACCTAAGAAGCACGACCTAAGAAGCACCAAACAATCGATCTATGGTATGAAAAAATAACCCGGATAAACAAACAGGCGCCCTTCCAAAAAGGGGCGCTGTTTGTTTATCCAATCTATAAAAGCTTACAACGGTGTACAACGATACATCGAGTATCAACTACGCCGCCGCGGTTTGTTTGCCGCGATTGCGAATCCATTTGATGATATCCATCAGGATAACCGCGCCGAGCGCAAGCCCACCTGCGATCAGGAGCTCATCCCAGCCGAAGGTGTCAGGAATGGCAAAGATGCTGCGAACACCCGGAATCAGTGTAATGCCATAGAGGCAGAGACAGATCACAATCGAACCAAGCACGAGCTTGTTGGTCAGGAAGCCCACCTGGAAGATGGTCTGGGTGTTGGAACGTGCCGCGAAGGTTTGCAGACTGCGCGCCAGGATCAGTGTAGTAAACGCCATCGCGACACTCATCTCTTCCGAGATACCGAGACCGATATATTGCGACACAATTACGGCAACGCCGATGAGCAACCCGCGGGTGATGACAGCCTGCAACGTTCCGCCTGCAAAAATACCCTCGTTAATGTCACGCGGTTTGCGTCGCATCACATCCGGTTCGGCCTTCTCCGTGCCGAGCGCAATAGCTGGCAAGGAGTCGTTAACCAGGTTGATAAACAGCAACTGAAGCGCTGTGAACGGATTGACCCAGCCGACAACCAGTGCGAAGAGGATGGCGATAATGGCGCCGAGGTTTCCGGCGAACAGATAGGCGATAGCCTTTTTAATATTATCAAATACCATCCGTCCAACGCTGACCGCATTCACAATGGATACAAAATTATCGTCAGTCAGGATCATCGCCGCCGCATCTTTGGCGACATCCGTTCCACTTCCCATAGCTACGCCGATATCGGCCTGTTTCAGTGCAGGAGCATCGTTGACGCCGTCTCCGGTCATGGCTGCAACTTTACCTTTGCGCTGCCATGCACGCACGATCCGAATTTTATTTTCGGGGGACACCCGTGCATAGACGGAGATATGCTCCAGCTGCCCATCCAGCTCCTCATCTGTCATCTTATCCAGCTCGGCACCGGTGATCGCGAGATCATCTTTGTTTGCCAGTCCGATATCAATACCAATAGCTTGGGCTGTAGTTTTATGGTCACCCGTAATCATAATGGTGCGGATACCTGCTTTTTTCGACTCTTCGATCGAGCCGTAGACTGCTTCACGGGGGGGATCAATCATCGCGGTTAGACCGACTAATGTCAGATCGGATTCGTCATCAGGCGTGACCTCTTTTTTGTCTTCAAATCGTTTGTATGCGTAGGCTAGCACCCGGAATGCGCGTTTGGAGAACGCTTCATTCTTCTCTTCGAATTGAGTACGAATCTCAGGAGTCAACGGTTGTACTTCACCATGGATAGATACATGACTGCAGCGACTGAACAACACATCCGGGCCACCTTTGGTCAGCAAAGCAGTCTGTCCCTCAAAGGTATGCACCGTGCTCATCAGCTTGCGGTCCGAGTCAAACGGAAGCTCAGCTTCCCGTGGAAACTGATCCCGGATTTCGTTGTAATCCTTGTTCACGCTGTTGCTGAACGCAATGAGTGCAACTTCGGTGGGGTCACCAAGTTCCTTGCCCTCCTGGTTGATGTTCGAATCATTGCAAAGTACGGCAATATGTAACAACCGACGTTCTTCTTCCGACCATTCGGCAGGATCATCGGGAAACTCGTCTTTTGTGCCATGGGGAATGTAATAATCCACAACGGTCATTTTATTCTGAGTGAGTGTACCGGTTTTATCTGTGCAAATAATGCTGGCCGATCCCAACGCTTCCACCGCGGGCAATCTGCGAATAATCGCATGTTGCTTGGCCATCTTGCTGGTACCGAGAGAGAGTACGATGGTGACGATGGACGAGAGAGCTTCAGGTATGGCGGCCACAGCGACAGCTACAGCAAACATCAACGCATTAATAAGCGATGGAGCGATATTTTCGGTACCCTCCGTTAGCCACACGCGTCCCGCTTCAATGGCAAAAATGAGAATCGACAGACCCAGGATGAAAAAGCCCAGCTTTTTGCTGAACGATTCCAGCTTGCGTTGTAGCGGTGTTTCCTTGGCTTCTGCATTTTCAATCAATTCGGCTATTTTACCGATTTCGGTCTTTAGGGCCGTACCTGTAATGACAATCGTGCCGCGACCATATACAACTAGCGATCCACTGAATGTCATGTTGCGCCGATCCCCAATGCCAGCTTCTTCTGATATCACATCCGCATGTTTTTCGGCAGCTTCGGATTCACCAGTCAACATGCCTTCGTTGATTTTGAGACTGCCGGATTCCAGAATACGACCGTCTGCCGGTACATAATCTCCGGCATCAAGCAATACGATGTCGCCGGGAACGAGCTCCCGCGCAGGAAGCGTCTGCTTCTGACCATCTCGAATGACCTTGGCCTCGGGGGCGGACATCTGGCGAAGGGCATCTAGTGAGCTTTCCGCTTTCTTGGTCTGCACCACGCTAATGATAGCGTTAAGCAGAATGACGAGAAAGATGATCAAGGATTCGATCAGATGCCCAAGCACAACTTGTACAGCAGCTGCGATGAGCAGCACGATGACCATCGGATCTTTAAAATTTTCAAGGAACAGTTTCCAGATCGGTGTTGCGTCTTTTCCTTTTAACTCGTTATATCCTACGGATTCTAATCTCTTCGCTGCTTCGGAGGCGGAAAGTCCTCTATCGGAACTTTGTACCTCCTGCAATACTTCCTCTGCACTGCGCCTGTAATGTTGCAATCGACCAGCTCCTCGGCATGTGATTTATATGTGTATTACCCGATTGGACAAAAACTAGAATCGTTAAATGGGGGCGTTTTTTCAACATTGGATATGTAATCTGACCATAGGGCTGGATAGTGACCGTTGTCTATGTCATTATTCATAATTCCAGTGATACTTATGCGTAGAGACAGCATCACTGAAATGAAAGTTTTGATTTTACAGCAGGAGCATCAGTACTCTTTAAATCAAACGATAGCTGTCCTCATCTCAACGTATGATCGAATAGGATTAATGGATTGGATAATCGTTTGTTAAAAGTACGAAAAGGGAGAATATGGGTGTTAGTTTGCGAAACTGTGTGTAATATCACAATTGTCTGCCTCCAGCTCTGTTACGCTATTTCATAACAAAGAGTTCATTTGGTTTGGAGGGAATTCATATGTTTTGTTATCAATGTGAACAGACACCGAGTGGTGGATGTAAAGTAATTGGGGTATGTGGTAAAAACGAAACGATTGCCAGCTTGCAGGATACGATGATCTTTGCACTGAAAGGGATCGCGGCTTACGCAACTCACGCACGGCAGCTTGGTTATACCGATCCTGAGGTGGATCGGATCACACATGAAGCTTTATATATGACGCTTACGAACTCAAACTTTAATCAGCAGGAACATTTAGAGATGGCGATGAAAGTCGGTAATGCTGCCATTCGAATCATGGATGTATTGGATCGTGCGCATACCGATCGATTCGGTATTCCACAGCCGATCACGGTGAGTCAAAATCAGATTGAAGGTCATTGTATCGTCGTGACGGGTCACAATCTGTACGCCCTCGAAGAATTGCTACGTCAGACAGAAGGCAAAGGCATCAACATCTACACGCATTCCGAAATGCTGCCTGCGCATGGTTATCCGGCATTAAAGAAATATGCTCATCTTAAAGGGAATATCGGTAAAGCCTGGTACGATCAGCGAAGACTGTTTGAGGAATTCCCGGGTGCGATTCTGGCGACAACCAACTGCGTTATGCCAATCAAAGGCACATATGCCGATCGATTCTTCTCTTATGAAGTAGCTGGTCTCGAAGGAGTAACGAAAATTGAAGGCGAGAATTTCTCACCTCTTATTGAGCGAGCGTTGTCACTGCCGGTAGCGAACATCCAATCCGAGCAAGTATTAACGACAGGTTATCACCATGAGACCGTGATTGGGCTCGCACCCGAGATTATCCAGGCCGTCAAAGACGGACATATCCGCCGTTTCTTTGTCATTGCAGGCTGTGACGCACCGGGTAAAGGGGGCAACTACTACCGTGAACTCGCTACGTCGCTGCCGAATGATACGGTTATTCTCACCACGTCTTGCGGTAAGTTTCGCTTCAATGATGTGGATTACGGTACGGTGGGAGACACGGGCATTCCGCGCTACATCGACTTGGGTCAATGCAACAACTCCGGTTCAACTGTGAAAATCGCAATGGCTTTGGCCGATGCTTTTGGCTGCACGGTGAACGAGCTTCCTGTAAGCATTGTGCTGTCATGGTTTGAGCAAAAAGCGGTAGCGATTCTGCTCGGTCTGTTCAGCCTTGGCATCCAGGATATCCGGATTGGGCCTAAACCGCCTGAATTTATTTCAGAAGGTGTACTGGATGTGCTCGTGGACATGTTTGGTCTTAAACTGATCACGACAGCAGAAGAAGATATGAACGCAATGCTGGCTTTGTCTTAAGCAAATGTAGTTATATGAATAGATAGATAAAAGAGTCGTGCTTCCCGCACGGCTTTTTTTGTATTGTTAGACAATTCCGGCATAGGATTGCACAGCGATTGCTATTCAGGTAGGATGAGTTCAAACGTTGGATGTGAGTACGGGGAGTATGACGAATAGAATAGTTGGATCAGGAATGGGCCTGCATGCGTGTAGGCTTTTTTCAGGAGTATGATCGTGAAAGGATAAGGATATGCCTCAGAATATGGAATGGATTGCTCAGTGGAGGTCAACCAAGGCATTAAACAATACATGGATATCCGCCGGGGAGCGGCATTACTTTGCCAGTCCCAGCCTGATATTTATTCTGGATGGCAAAGCGACATGGAGTATTAATGGCCAATGTGTTCACGTCTCCTTTGGAGAATTAATTGCGCTTGAAGAGAAATCGGTTCTGGAGGTCATTGACGGAGGCGATATGGATCTGGCAGGATGGCATGTTCAGTTCGATACTTACGCTGTATTTGAGGAAGGAAGAGAAGTAGAGAAGTACGATTGGCATGTACCCTCGGGGGAAGCCTACCAGAAAGTGCAACTTCCAGGGGGAAGTCTGGCTAGCATTATTCAGCATATGAGTGAAGCAAACACGGGTGAGGGGAGGGCGCTATGGGTTGGAAATCAGCACTTGTTATATGAGCTGTTGAATAATCTCTATCAGCAAAAGCGGGATAACGAACTGAGACCGGAAGATGGTATACTCCGTTCCGTCGATTATATGCGGGAGCATTATGATCAGGTGATTACGAGGGGACAGTTGGCGCAGATCGCAGGCATTACGCCGTGGCACTATTCCCGCAAATTCAGTGAGCAATATGGTAAGTCGCCCTTGGATTATCTGGCTCATTATCGCATCTATCGTGCTCAGGAAGAACTGTTATTAACTTCAGCTACCTCACAGGATATTGCTAAAAAGTCCGGGTTTGAGGATGCTCATTATTTCAGTCGTCGCTTCAAGCAACTGACAGGGGAATCACCGAAACAATATAGACAACATTTGAAGCATCGTAGAATAGTAGTGCTTTCCCCAATCTGTGCAGAGATGATGATTCATCTGGGTGTTATTCCATATGCCGTTATGGTCACTGAGATCCTGTTGTCTCCACATCAACGTGAGCAATTTATCGTGCATGGGGTGAGACTGCTTGAGGTTACGCAATATGATATGGATCTGGAACTTGTAAGGCAAGTCCAACCAGAGATTATTGTGGGCAATAGTATGACAGAAGAGATGAAAAGAAAACTGCGCACAATTGCACCACTTTTGACAGGACTTCATCAGAACATAGAGCCTTTGCTCTATCAATTGGCAGCTTGGTTCCATAAGGAAGAAGAAGCCCAAGGAATCCAGTTACAATTGAAACAACAACTTAGCGTAGCACAACAGAAGTTGCAACCCATCATTCAATCCGCCTCGACAGTTATGCTGCTAAGGGTAGAAGCTTTTGGTTATCGTTATTTGGGTGGGAACTCCTACGGAATATCACAGTTGATATATGATCAGCTTGGATTAGCAATTCCGCAAGCACTGGAACAAGGTACAGCCTGGTTCAATCCGTGCTCACTTGACTTGTTGGTACAAGCCAATCCAGATTATCTGTTTGTTGAGAAACGAATGATGCAACATTTCAGTGCCGACGAGAATATGAGAAAACTGCTGGAGAGTTCTCCATGGAATGAACTGAAAGCGGTAAAAAACAAACGAGTATTTTACATCGATACTCATCTATGGGTCGACGGTCATGGCATCACGGGCCAAAATTTGATTCTAAATCAGATGATCAGCAATCTGGTAGATACCGTATCAGAATGAGCACAATAATCCATCTGAATACGCACGATAAGCTATGGATGCAACACTTCTTATTTGATAATATTTGATAATAATTATCATTATCAATACATATAAGGGGCGAAGCATATCATGTTACGAAGTTTTAGAGGATTCGGTATCATGCTGGTGGTGATCTGCATTTTGCTGGCGGCATGTTCCAGCGGAACCAAAGAGGAGACAACAGCGGGTATATCAGGAACTCAGAGTGAGGAAGCAACAAGTATAACAAAAGTTGAACCGAATAACAGTGAAACCAAAGTGGTGAAGGATCAGTTTGGAGAGGTGACCATCCCTGCCCATCCTCAAAATCTGGTTGTGTTTGATTCGATCTATGCCGAGTATTTAATTGAGATGGGAGTTACACCACAGATCGTATTGTACTCGCCAGAAGTCGAAGCGGAATATCGACCCGCCTATTTTAAAGAACACGGTGTTCAGACGATAGAAGTAGAACAATATCAATACAATTATGAGCAGTTGCTTGCATTATCTCCGGATATGATTCTTATAGCCGGCGAGGGTATGGAACAGGGCGTATACGACGAATTATCCAAAATCGCTCCGACTGTGGCACTGGATGCCAATAGTGAAATGGAGCGGGCGATGCCCAAATTAGCGGCCATCTTCGACAAGACTGAGGAATCTGCTAAGGTACTGGCCGAATTTGAAGAGAAGGCTGCACAGGCCAAAGATAAGATTGCAACTGCTCTGGGGGACAAGACGGTATTAGTCCTGCGTGTGGAGCACAATCGTTACCGTTTCATGGGTCCCAAAGGGGGAAGCAGCAGTGTCTTTTTCTATGAAACCCTCGGTTTAAACAGTCCGGAGGCCATTAAAGACTCTACAGATTGGTTCAGTCAGTTCTCTCTGGAATTTTTGCCTGAGTTGAATCCGGATTATATCTTCTTGGAAGACAGAACCCTCGTAGGTTATGACACGAAGAAATCCATGGAAGATCTGAAATCAAGCCAGGTGTGGGCGAATCTGAAGGCAGTTAAGAATGATCATGTTTTCCCGCTGAAAACCAGTGAATTTGTATCCGGTGTGGGTCCGATAGGTTCAGTTAAATTAATGGACTATGTTGTTGGAAAGTTGGTGCCTTAATGAATACTGAGAAGCAACTGGACATTTATGATATTACGATCGTAGGCGGTGGGCCTGCTGGAATGTACTCTGCATTCTACAGCGGAATGAGAGCCATGCGTACTAAAATCATTGAAGCCAAACAGGAACTCGGCGGATTTATGCGTACCTATCCAGAGAAGTTAATCTGGGATGTGGGGGGAATCGAGCCTGTACGTTGTGAGAAATTGATTGAATCTTTGGAGGTACAAGCGAGAACATTCGACCCCACTATTGTATTCGGCCAACAGATTGATCAGATGCATCGGCGTGAAGATGGTGTATTTGTGCTGACAACCAAGACGGGAGAGCAACATTACACACGCACCATCCTTTTATGTGCAGGTCGGGGAATGACACAGGTTCAAAAGCTGGACATTGAGGGTGCGAACCGTTATGAACTAACCAATCTGCATTACACGGTTACAGACGTTTCCCGTTTTATCGGCAAACGGGTTCTGATCTCGGGAGGTGGCGATTCGGCCATTGATTGGGCCAATGAAATAGCCAAAATTGCGAATGAAGTGATTGTGGTACACCGGCGGCATGAGTTCACTGCACATGAAACGCCAGTCGCCCAGATGAAAGCTCATGCTCAGGTCTTTACGCCCTATGGGATATCTCATTTATACGGTGCGGGTGACCGGATAAACCGTGTTGAACTCAAACATATGGAGACTGGGGAATTGAAACAGCTCGACATGGATGAAGTTATCGTGAGTCATGGGTATGATCGCGACTTCGGCAATCTGGTACAGTGGGGACTCGAACGTGAAGATTATGGGGTGAGCGTTGATGTGCGCATGCGTACCAGCATTCCAGGTGTGTTAGGAGCCGGTGACTTTATCACTTATGGAAGCAAAGTGCGACTGATCGCAGGAGCCTTTAACGATGCAGTGCTAGCAGTTAACAGTGCCAAGATGTATCTGGAACCTGCGGCATCCGATATGGCGGGTGTGTCTTCCCATAATGCCCGGTTCTTTGAGAAAAACAAAGCTATTGCCAACAGATAGACAGATCTATGTGTCTATCAGGAATAGGAGAGAGTGTGAGATTCATAGGATGAAAGTCAATATCCTTGCCAGCCACCCGAGAAGTTCTTGGTGTGGCTGGCAAGGTTTTTTTGTTATGTTTCAAGTTATATTGGCAAGTTAGATGCGGGATTGCAAGTTTAGGCGAATCGCCTGTTTTATTGATTGGAATCAAGGAAAGGGACATATTTTTCTGTCATTATGGAATTATAAATCATCCATGGGGGGCGCAGCGATGTTGGAATATACATTTGAGGATATGAGAAAGATGAATCGTGAAGAGCTGGGAAATATGGTGCCGCTGGAACTGTTTCGCACGATACGGTTAATTGGATTAAATCAGGGTTTGCCGATGGGCGGCAAAGGCACCACACTTACCATTGGACGTAAAATTGGAGAGAATCTGCCTGTACATACGGTCGAGGAATTATTGCAAATGTTTGAAGAACTGCGGATTGGTATTCCCCGGGTAATAGAAAGAAATGAGCATAAGATCATTGTTGCCGTGGATGACTGTTTCTGTAAAGGATTGCCTTCACTTGAAGATGAGAAAATGGTATGTGATCTGGAGGGGGCAATTCTCGAAGGGGCACTGACCAAGATGATGGAACGAAGGGTGACTGTAAAAGAAACCAAGTGTAACGTAAGCGGTCATGAACATTGCGAATACGAGATCAAGCTGTAATAACATGATATAATTATTTCAAGATGGCTCAATCAAAGAACCAAAAATGTGAATATATGGTGAAATGATCTATTGAATTCGTCCGGGATATCTCCTTTTCTTATATAATTAAAGCAATAAGAAAGGGGTTGCCTAATGAAAAAATCGTTATGGATTATTGCCAGTGTGGCACTTGTAATCGTACTCGGAACATACTTGATCGCCAATACGGCAGGCCAAAAGAAGACCGAACAGGCGGATGCACCGGATATCCGAAAGCTGGTTGAAGATATCAGTACAGGCCGAGAAACACTGCAGTTTGCTTCAATCAGTGCGACAACGTTAACCGTGACAGATTCAGGAAACCAGGAAATGTCCTACGATTTGCCCGAAGATGAGTTTTTCCTCTCCATTGCTCCTTATGTAGACCAGACACATCCCTGTGAGATTCATAGTTTAACGGGTTGCCAAGGAGAGATGGCGAATGAACCTTTCAGCGTGACGATACATGATTCCGAAGGCAACACCTTGATGAAAGGTGAAGTGTTGAAGTCCGGTGCCAATGGATTTATGGATTTGTGGGTACCACGTGATAGAACGTATTCAATCCGTATTGTTCACGGCGGAAAGGTGGCTGAAACACAATTGTCTACATACAAAACGGATCAGACCTGCATTACGACAATGCAGTTAATCTAAAGCCGAGTTTTAACCCGAATAAGTATCAAGCCAAGAATAGGCAGATCAACATAAGAACTAATGTTATAAAGATACGATAAAGACAAGGAAAGGCTGGCCTACAGGGCATGTCTTTCCTTTTTCTGATGTCATTAAAGAATGTGAAAATTATGAGGCAACGTTGACAAAAAAGAAGTTCATAGGTGATAATGATAATTGTTATCATATAAATACATACAAACATAGAGGAGATTAGAGATATGAAAAAAGGGTTACATGCACTTTTGATCATGATGGCATTTGTTTTAGTTCTGGCTGGATGCGGTAAGACGGATACAACGACAGAACCAACTAAAAATACGGTTTCGGGCGGTGCTCCTGCTGAAGAGTCTGCTGGATCGGTTACTGTCCAAGATAATCGTGGGGAATTTACATTAGACAAGCCGGCTAAACGTGTCGTGACATTGGAATGGACATATACAGAGGATGTTGTTGCTCTAGGAGTTCAGCCTGTCGGTAATGCAGATAATGCCAATTATAAAGTGTATGTAACGGATCAAGCGGCTCTGGATGATAGCGTTACAGATATCGGAACACGCAGTGAGCCGAATATGGAAGCTATTGCAGCACTCAAGCCGGATCTTATCATCGCTAATGCAGACAACAATTCAAACGTATATGAGCAGTTGAAAGCCATTGCTCCAACGCTGGAGTTTGATCCATATAACGGTGATGGTTATAACTATGACAAAATGACAACCATTTTTAATACGATTGCAACAGCTCTGGGCAAAGAAGATAAAGCAAAAGAAGTGCTGAACAACCTAGATCAGCATTATGTGGAAGCCAAAGAAAAACTGGCTGCAGCTGGAAAAGAAAATTTCCACTTTGTACTGACACAGGCATTCACGTATCAAAATGCAGCTTCCCTGCGTATGTTCAGTGACAATTCGGTTGTAGCGGGTACCTTGAACAAAATTGGGTTGGTGAATGATTGGCAGCCGGACAAACTTGAAAACTACGGTTTCTCCACGGTAGGTATTGAATCTTTATCGAAAGTACAGGACAGTAATTTTATTTATATTACGCAACCAGACGATGATGTATTTGGCACAGCGATGAAAGATAACTCGGTGTGGAACGGTCTGAACTTTGTAAAGGACAAGCGTATGTATCAATTGGGAAGTACGACATGGACATTTGGCGGCCCGATTTCTTCCAAAGTACTGGTTGACGGTGTAGTTGAGGCGATTACCAAATGAGTCTGACTCAACAAGGAACGAAGCCAGCCACGAACTGGCGTATGATAAGCATCTATGGGGGCGGTATAACCGCCCTTATCGTGCTTTTTTTTGTAAGTCTGTGTTATGGAGAAGCGGCCATTTCGTTGCAGGATGTTTGGGGCGCGCTTACAAACAGACAGGGTACGCTCGAACATAATATGATATGGGATTTGCGTATGCCGCGCACGGTGATCGGTATTCTGGCAGGAGGGGCACTGGCTGTTGCCGGGGCGTTGTTGCAGACCATTACCCGTAACCCGCTTGCAGCCTCAGACACGCTTGGAATTAATGCGGGCGCGTATTTTGTTGTGGTGCTTGGTGCCATTCTGTTTCCATCTCTACTTAGCCAGTCACCGTTTCTTTTTGCTGCTATGGGCGGATTGGTTGCAGCGTTCGCAGCTTATTTTATGGGCGGTGGGCGGACATCAACGCCGGTACGACTAGCATTATCGGGTATGATCGTGTCCATGGTGCTAGGTTCATTTACAAGTGCCTTGCATATTTTTTTCTCGATGGAAACTCAGGGTTTATTTCTGTGGGGTTCGGGAACCCTTGTCCAGAATGACTGGACAGGTGTGAACTACGTCTGGCCTTGGGTCACAGGCGTAACGCTGCTGGCTCTGATTCTATCCAAACAGTGGGATATGCTGGAGCTGGATGAATCAACCGCATCTTCTTTGGGCCAGAGAGTCGGACTTGCCCGAACAGGTGGGCTGATCATTGCCGTTATTCTGGCTGCCGTGATCGTCAGCGTAATCGGGCCCATCGGTTTTGTTGGTCTGGTTGCTCCACATCTGGTTCGTCTGAGTGGCGTTCGTTCCAATCGGCTTTTGATACCAGGTGTATTCATCTGGGGGGCAGCGTTGCTGGTGGGGGCAGATGTCATTGCCAAGATGATACATAACTCCAGTATGGAATTGCCAACCGGTGCCGTGATGGCGATTATTGGTGCACCATGGCTGATCTGGCTCGTGCTAACTCGCATGAAAGCAGGAAATGGTGCTGGCATGACGACATCGATGAGTACGGGTGGGCGAGTACGGCGTTTTGCCTTCACGCCTATGGCTATTCTGTTTTCTGCCATTACGATTATATTGCTGCTGCTCAGTACGATGTTCGGTGGAATGCGTATTCCACTAGCCGACCTGCTACCGAGTTTATTTCAGTCGGATGGGTTATTCTCCGGAATTGTACAGCTTCGAATCCCTCGTACCTTGGTGGCTGCAGGTGCAGGGGCGGCTCTCGCCATCAGCGGGGTGTTGATCCAGATGGCTGTACGTAATCCACTTGCTGATGCGTCGATTGTCGGTGTATCTTCCGGCGCGGGACTTGGTGCCATGATGGTGTTCATTCTATGGCCTGGACTGCCAATGTATGTGTTGCCTCTTGCAGCCATTGCAGGTGCCGCTATTGCCGCTGCAGTTGTATTCTCGTTTTCTTGGAAAAAAGGCTTGAATCCTTCCGCCGTTGTATTGCTGGGCATTGCCATGTCGGCTATTGCTGGCGCAGGTATACAGATTTTGATTGTACGCGGTGCCGTGTACGGTAGCAGCGGTTATATCTGGCTGACAGGCAGCACGTATGCCCGTACTTGGGACCAAGTCAAAGTGATCGGTATATTCCTGCTGATTTTGGTGCCAGTGGCCTGGTGGCTTGCCCGCAAGTTTGAACTGCTTGTCTTTGACGACAACAGCGCTTCAGGACTTGGGGTGAATGTACGTCGCACTCGCTTGATGGCAATGACTGTGGGAGTACTGCTCGCCGCTGGCGCGGTCGCTTGTGTTGGAACGGTTGGATTTATCGGTCTGATTGCACCACATATGGTCCGTTTGCTGACTGGACACAAACTGAGGCAGTCGATGTTTCTGTCCGCGCTGGCTGGAGCCGTGATGCTGGTACTCGCAGATACGATTGGCAGAACGGTAATGGCTCCAACGGAAATACCGTCAGGCATTCTCATTGCGATCATCGGTACACCTTACTTCCTGTATCTGATGTACCGATCGAACTGGCGCAAAGCAGTGAAATAAAGGTTGAAGTAGAAAAGCACCAAACCCGAATCAGAAGGGTTTGGTGCTTTTACTTTTGTTTCACAACAAATCTGTATCGCATATGCCATGTTAGCTCATCATAGCTCGTCAACCTGACTTTTCAGAAATCAGCATCCCGCTCGCTTCAACATAATGAAGGGCTTGTTGCAGTTGTTCCATATCCTGAACGAGAGCAAGTCTGACGTATCCTTCACCTGAAGGACCAAAGGCACTGCCTGGTGTAACAATGACACCTGCCCGTGTGACGAGATCGGTGGCAAATTGCTCAGACGTGTCGTAATGTGCGGGAATGCGTGTCCAGATGAACATCGTAGCTTCCGGTTTATTAATCGGCCAGCCCAGTTTGGCGAAGCCTTCGCAGAGCATGTCCCGTCGTTCTTCATAGATGGACCTTACTCGCTCAACATCACCTTGATCCCCTGAAATAGCTGCTATTGCTGCCTTCTGAATCGGTATAAACATGCCGTAATCCATGTTGGATTTCAGCTTTTTTAGCATGGAAACAACAGCCGAATTCCCCATGCAAAAACCGATGCGTGCTCCAGCTAAGCCGTACGTTTTGGACAGGGAGTTGAATTCAATGCCTACATCCATGGCACCGGGAAAGGCTAGAAAACTACCGCATGTTTGTTGGTCAAACACAAGCTCGCTATACGCATTATCATGAAGCACGATAATATCATATTTTTTGGCAAATGCGATCAAATCCTCATAAAAGGAGTCTGGAGCCATCGCTGTTGTTGGATTGTTCGGATAGGATACAAGCATAAATTTAGCTCGTTCAGCCACAGATTCCGGGATGTCCCGCAACTGGATAACATAGTTATGTTCCTCTTTTTGCGGCATGTAATACAACTCTGCCCCAGCCAGAAGAGGTCCATCCGCAAACACCGGATAACAAGGATCAGGTACAAGAACCAGGTCACCTTCATCAACAATCGAGAGGGAGATGTGCGCAAGTCCTTCCTGTGAACCAAGTAGTGAGCAGATCTCTGTAGCTGGGTCCAGCTCGACTTGATAACGTTGCTTATACCAGTCACTTGCCGCCTGAAGCAGATCCTTTTGATCGTTCACAGCATAGATGTAATTGGCCGGATCAGTGGCTGCTTCACCGAGTGCTTTCATAATGTGCGGAGCCGGCGGGATGTTGGGTGTTCCGACGCTAAGATCGATGACGGGTTGCCCGTTCTCCAACCGGCGGCGCTTAATATCCAGCAACTTGGTGAAGATGCCTTCACTAAAGTAATCCATTCGTTTTGCAAATCTCATGATAAGTCCATCAGCCTCCAGTGCTCTTCGTACGCAACTCTTTTAATAATAAATGGATCGCGTACAAAAGAGAAGAGCAGGAGGGCAGCAAGGCTTATTTCACTTTAAAATGACTTAGTTCTTCCTGCAATTTGGCAGACAGTTGATTCAACTCATTGGACAGATCGGCGACTTGTTGAATACTTTCCAGTTGTTCCTGTGTGCTTGCGCTGACTTCTTCCGTGGAGGCAGAGTTCTCTTCCGTAGTGGAGGAGATAATCTCCAGCGCCTGGAAAATCTCATCTTTGTGCTGATGCACACTAGAGGTGCTGTTCGTGATCTGTGCCATACGCAGCTTCAGTTCTTCCAAATCTTTATTGATGTTGTAGAACACCTGCTTGGTATCTTCTACAGATTTGGTATTCTCTTCGGCAATTTTCATTCCTCGCATCGTGTGTTCTACAGACAAGGATGTTTTCTCTTCGATGACACTTACTTTTTTGTTAATTTCCTCTGTAGCCTGAGCTGTTTGTTCTGCCAGTTTGCGAACTTCTTCTGCAACGACAGCGAATCCCCGGCCATGTTCCCCGGCGCGTGCAGCTTCAATAGAAGCATTGAGGGCAAGCAAATTGGTCTGAGAAGCAATTTGTTTTACCGTATCTACAAAACTGGAAATTTCATTCCGGCTCTGATCAATCTCTTGAATAATGGAGGAGATGGATTGAGTAGAACTGTGGTTCTCCGCTGACCATTTGGACAATTGTTCCACAACCGCAAGTCCTTGACCGCTCTGATCAACAGAGGTCTGCACCATGGAACCCATCGCTTGGGCGTCTGCAGCAATTTCATCAATTTGGCTTGATAATGAGCTTGTTTTACGTAAAATGTTCTCCGTTTCAATCGACTGATAATTAGTTGCATTCGCAATCTCGTTGATCGCCGTAGATGTATCGTTCATGGTTACAGCGGTTCTGGAAGATATCGACTGCAAGTCATTGGATGAATGATTCAGCACTTGAGCTGAATTGCCAACAATCTTTAACATGCCTTGAATCTTCTGCACCATGGAATTGAGACCAGTTGCAATTTGTCCAATCTCATTATTGGATTTGATATCCAGTTCAACGGTTAAATCACCTTGCTCAATCTGTTTGATCTTACTAAGTAGCTGCGGGATGGTGCGCAATAGACGACGAAGCGTAATGTAACTGATAATGACCAAAAGAATTGCAGCTGCAGCAAAACCGCCAAGGGTAATCCAGGTGAATGTTCTGAGTTCTGCTAAAACTTCTTTCTCCGTAATCGTCAGACCTACGGACCATCCCGTGTCTTTACTGGTTGCATACCCGACGTAACGACGTTCCCCATTGTCGTTGATCAGCTGTATACCGGATTCACCAGCGATCATTTTTTTACCAACTTCTCCCATATCACCTGTAGTGTTCTTGATATTTTCCTTCAGAATTTTACTCTCGTCCGGATGATACAAAATATCCCCACTCTTGGATAACAATATGGAATACCCGGTGCTACCCAGAGAGTAACTCTCCATAATACTCGGAATGTTACTAAACAGAATATCTGCTGCGGCAAAACCGATCATGTTGTTGTTATCATCCTTGATTGGATAAAAAATACCCATGAGTACTTTGCCTGCAGAAATGTCAATGTACGGATCGGAAAAGTAGAGTCCATCGGCGTCTTTTACCGGTTGGTAGTAAGGACGTGCCTGGATATCGAAATCCGGTGCGGAAACGACACCGTCATTTTGTAGCCAAAAGCCTTTACCATCCATGCCAGCAATCCAAGCATCGTTGAAGGAGGGCTCTGCCTCTACAATCTTAGCCAGTGTATCCCTTGTTTCTGCAGCATAAGTAGAAGTGGCTGCTTCTGCGGCTGATTTCGTTGTTTCTATGTATTGCCTGAATAATTTGTTAGTGGACATTTGTTTGACCAATGAGCCTTTTTCTTTAAATAGAGCATCGAACTCACTGACAATCGCTTGCGTTTTGGTCTGGAGCATGGATTCCTGCTGTTGAACCAGAATGTTTCGTGTAGTTGTGAACATGAATGTTCCGAGCACAGCGAATACGACAACAATAATGACGAGCAGTACAATAGCCAGTGTGTTCGCCATACTGGATGTACGAGGTCCTTTTTTCCCCCACTTTTTAGAAATGCTTGACATGTTCCATCTCCCCAGATTCTTAATACGAAGTTCTCAACTTCTGAGTTATATGTCGGCATATAATATAGATTTGTGTATATTTTTGTCGAATTAAAAAAGAATTAATGAAAAAGCCAGAACCATAGTTGGGTGGTTCGCTCAGGGAATGCCATGGAATGAAGAAAAATGAACCCAGCCGTGCAGCATGTGTGCCGCAGGGTGACGGTTCATTTCCGTGTTGGCGTGGATACGTATGAGGATTTGGCCGAATTGGACATGAACGTTTTCGCAGCCAGGCCTGATCTGATTCTTCATATTTCGAATGCGGATCCTAAAGCGGAGTATCCACCGAGCTTTCTTGGGCGATTAGCGCAGTTAAAACATGTATCCGCTCTACAGCTGGACTGTGCACAGGTGCAGGATCTGACGATTCTGGGAGCATTGAAGCAACTGGTATTTCTGAGAGTGAATTCACCAGCCCAAGCAATCGATCTGAGTTTTATCGAGCACTATCAAAAGCTAACGTATCTTGAACTGCACGGTAAATGTAGAGGTCTGACCGCGATAAGAAAATGTCAAAGTCTAGAGACCGTCGTTCTGAATTGTCCGGTGGACTATCTTGAGATTTTAACAGAATTGCGGAAACTACAGTATGTGTCCCTTGATCATTGTGAGTTAAAGAGTGAGCTTGATGTACTGGCACAGTCCACCATTCGGATGCTCAAGCTTAGCTCGGTGCGGAAACTGATGAGTATCCAGGGACTAGAGCAGATGCACGGACTTGAGTATTTGCATGTATCCTTGCCGAAGCTGGAACAATGTTGTGATTTCTCGCAGATGCCCCGGCTCAGACAGCTTGAACTGGTTTACATGAAATCGCTTCAAGATATCGAGTGTTTATGGACAGCCCGTGCACTGGAAGTCTTGGAGCTGAAAGAGATCAATACAGCGATCAAAGCCGCTTCATTTGTTAGACTGGCAGAGCTTGAGCGGCTTCGGCAGGTGGATTTCCGCTTTATTGACTTTAATAAAGGGCGCATTGCAGCCATACGTGAACAGCTGATCCAACAGGGGAAGTCACATATTATCTATGAACATATTCCTGAACAACAACGAGTACAATCGATGGCGATCGAACATTTATCTCAATATTTAATGTGAAGAAACGCGTATTCAATACAATAAATCAATCCTTTGTACTACGTATTCATATCCGTAAGAGCAGGGACGTTAATCTCTTTTACACACGCCGCTCTGGACAAGCTAACGATACACTGCACGATGGACACCATATCTTGAACAGGAATGCGTGTCCCGTCATACTCTGACAACGCACGTTCCATTCCATCTTCGTAGGGAATCTCTGCTGCCAGTTCTCCCGGATTAATGCACGTTACGGCGATGTGATCCCGCCGGGTATGTTCTCTCAATGCTTCTGTAATTCCACGAATCGCAAACTTGGAGGCAACAAAAGAAACCTGAGTATTCCCCGCATTGCTTAGGCCTGCTGTAGAGCCGATGAGAATGATCTTGCCTGCGGCAGACTTGCGAAGCTGAGGCAGTAGAGCTTGGATGCATACAATGGTGGACGTTATATTCACATGGATCAGCTCTTGAATATCGGAAGGTTCATCCTGATCAAAGGTGTAGTGTTCCTCAAATCCTTCCTTTTCCCAAATCCCTACGTTATATATAAGCACATCCAACGTTTCGCTACGTAGCTGCTCTGCAATCTGTTTGGCAGCCTGAAGCTCCGAGAGATCGGCCTGAATCCATACGCGTTGTACACCGTCCTCCCGTTGCAGACTTTCTGGTTTGCTGCGGGATACAACCCACACTTTATCTCCTGCCTGCGGCACTCCGCGGACAAATGCGTCCCCCAATCCTTTACTAGCACCGAATACAATATATTTTTTCATATGTAAAATCCCCCTGACGATACAGATTGGATTCATACTCAAGTGTCCTGTAGGCTATAGCAAAAGAGTTACTTCAAATGAGTAAGGTATAAGAGGAATCCAACCTATATCAAAATTAATAATGATAAGGATAGTTTACTACATAGGTGGGATATGGAAGGTGAAGGTTACATGAGGGATGCTTCATTCGTAGAGCATCGTTTGTTCATCTATAGAAGGGCAGGGCTAAGGGGCTGTAAAATAACTTAATCTATATTATCATCGGATAACAAAACAATGTCTTCACCGCGTTGCTGTCTTAGCGCAATATTTTCTCTTCCCCAGGTACACATCACATCCACAATCGTATTTGCTGTCACACCATATTCCGTAAGACTATACTCCACCTTGGGCGGCATTTGCTGATACACATGTCTTGTGACAAGACCATCGCGTTCTAGTTCGCGTAATCGTTGAATCAGTACTTTTTGGGAAATGCCGGGCATGCTGCGCTCTAATTCTCCTGTTCTTTTGACACCAGACATTAATAAACAGATGATGATCGCTTTCCACTTGCCGCCAATGATTTCGAGTGTGGCTTCAATGCCCAAACGATACTCCTTCATACATATCACCTCGTTGTATTTATACGTATTTACAGGGATAGCTATTTATTTTCTCACAGTTACAAAGCAGAAGTCCATACACACCTTGAGGTAAGTATCTTACTTCATTGTGTGTATTTTCTTTTGAGGTGACCGGGTGGATAATGGTTCGTAATTAAGGAAAGAAATCAAACGGTTTTGGAGAGAGGAAGGCATGCAATGAAAACACTGGTTATTCTGGCACATCCGAATATGACAACTTCAAGAGTAAATCTTCGCTGGAGAATGGAGCTGGAGCAGCATGCAGATGAGGTGCATATTCACGAATTATACGAGACTTATCCTGATTGGAACATCGACGTTGCTCATGAGCAGAAGTTACTGGAGACACATGATCATATTATCTTGCAGTTTCCGTTCTATTGGTACAGTTACCCGCCGCTACTCAAAAAATGGCTGGATGATGTATTCACGCATGGATGGGCTTATGGATCGGAGGGTAACCGATTGCATGGAAAGCGGATGGGACTGGCAATGACAATCGGAGATCAGCGGGAGAATTACGCAACAGGGCAGTCGGTAGGTTTTAGTGTCGAAGAATTGATTGCACCGTTCAAGGCAAGTATGAATCATGTAGGCGTTACGGCACTGCCGCATTATGCTGTCTTTGGTGCCTCATTCCAGGCAAGTGATGAAGAGATTGACCAAAGTGCTGAAGCGTATATCCAATATATTAAAGCGTTCAAGTGAGATGTTTCCGTAAAAATAATGAAAATGACCTGGCTCCGCATATAGCGGAATTCCAGGCCACAGTTGTACTTCAAGTGTACTTCAATTCGCAGTACTGATCCTAAAGATCAGCAGTACGTTCATCACGCTTACTCCACACGGAAGAAGTCAAAATCAGCATAGCCTCCGGTGGATTTGGTAGCGTAGTTAAACAATGCAAAGCGATAACCCATAAAGTGTGGCAACGTATACGACATCTGTAGCGTATTGCCAATGGTTGTCCAGTTGGTCCCATTCAGACTATAGGAAAAATAGGCTTTATCTGTCTGATTGGTGAAGTCACAGATAACCCGCAGATAAATTTTGCTCTGGTTCAGGGGCACACTTGCCACTTCGGTCATCGTGCCGGAACTGGCGTTTGTCATAACGATGGACTTGGTATTGCCTGTCATCTTGATGCCCACAAAGCCATATCTGGCCTGAAAAGCGGCTAGGCCGGCATAATCGCCATCCTTCATACCTGCCGTTTCCAAGGCGGTAATGCCTGTACTTTTTGGCCCAAACGTGCGTTGTGTCAACGTATTGCGAGCCTCCAATATATTTTTGCTGAGCTTGCCTGTGGTCAGCCGCATGAAACCTGGACGCTGACTCAAGGACCATTTTGACGGGTCAGGATTGTGATTCCACTGCCAGAACTTCGAGAGAGTAGATGTACCCGAAGGCGCATTAAACTCATCTGAACCGAAGATTTTAGCGGCTGGTTGTCCTTCCACAGGCATGTTCATCGTCAATGGAACTTTGCCATTCACCCCGAATACGGGCCAGTTATCCGACCAGGTTACCGGTACCAGATATGGAATGCGTCCAACGGCTCCTCGATCCCGAAACAGGAAACCATACCATGCACCAGAAGCGGTATCCACGACACCTCCTTGTGCGATGCCCGAATCTCTGAGCACCACTTTGCCGGTATAGGGCCCTGTCAATGAGTTTGCGCGATAGGCGAGCTGGATTCGTCCATCACCTGAGGGCCAGGCAATCAGGAAGACGTAATACATGCCGTTAATCTTCTGAATGTGCGCGCCTTCAGCTTTTACAATCATATTGGAGCCAGCGATATGACTAGCATTCGGGATCAGCACCTGATTCAGACCTCCGGATTTCACAGCTTTGGCATCAGGTGTCAACTCGACGATGCTGATGTTATCACTGCCATGCACAAGAAACGTACGGTTCCCATCGAAAAGCAGGGATGGATCATGGTAATAACTGTTCAACGTGTAAGGCGTCCATGGTCCTGTTTCGATGTTGCTGGTCTGATAGATGTAAGTTCTTCCTGTGGAAAGCGAACCGAATGCGACGTAATAGGTACCATTGTTGTAACGGAGGCTACTGGCCCAAGATCCGCGCCCATATTCGTTCTGACCGTTATTCAGGTTCTGTACATCACCGTTGCCAAGTGTGTCATACACATAGTTCACAATGCTCCAGTTGACCAGATCGGTTGACTTCATGACAGGAACGCCCGGATTCATATGCATGGTGGTACTGGTCATATAAAAGGTATTGCCCACGCGGATGACATCGCTGTCCGGCACATCTGCATAGATGACCGGATTGTTAAACGTTGCCGCAGAGGCAGACTGCGGCGTCAATGGCAACGATGCTAGCAGCAGAGGAAGTGTGAGCAGGAGCAAGCCGAATTTTTTCCACATAACTAATCCTCCTGGAATATCAAAATCCACAGAAAATGGATAAATTGATTACGAAATTTCAAGATAATCGATGTAAGCATCCCACGTACCATTATCCGTTGTCACGACCAGTTTAATTTCTTGATTCCCTGTGGCATGTGTGATGTTTGGCAAAGTTTGCACCGTTGGCTGTGTCCCGGTAAAAAAGAATGAACCAGCTGTTACCCCACCAATAACGAGATCAACCCGGGCTGTACTATTGTTGTTGGAAGCCCCGCGAAGAGAGAACTGATGTGTAGGGTTAGCAAAAAATTGATTGTACGACGCAGAATCATTATTCGCATAGAGTGCCACGCCAGTAAATGGAGAACTAATCAACCCGGCATATTGACCGGCAAGGGCCATGCTCTCCGCTTCAACGCGAGTCACGTTTGGATTGGGATTCGGGTTCGGATTTGGATTGGGGTTACCACCGGAACCGGAAGTAAACTGCCAGTAATCCAGATTGAACAGATTTCCGTTACCTGAGCCCGTAAACACCAGATACAGATGATGACGACCGGTTGTATTGGTGATATTGGTTTCGATCTCACGCCAGTTCTGCATGCCACCCGTCGAAGTGACGTTAAGCGTGCCGATCAGTGTACCTGTCGGGCTGCCAAGGCGGAGTTCGATATTACCATTTCCAGTAGAAGCTACGTTGGCCTTGAATTTCGATGCACCTGTTGAACCAAAATCCACATTACTTACAGCAACCCAGTCCCCATTATTGATATTCGTCACATTTTGGTTAGCCGTTGGTCCGCCGCTTGCTTGAGTCGGCTGTGTATTGATGCCGGCTTGCCATGCAATCGTCTCGGCTTCCACTCTGTTATACGGATTAAGGTTAGCTGTCTGAGGAACACCGGTCATGTTACCCTGTACTTCCTGAATCGATCCGTCCGCGTTATGCGTCAGTCTGTTGATATGGGTAGAACGGTATCCTTTGCCATCACCGAGGAAGGCTTTGCTTACGGTTTGTGCATGATACGCGACATACCACTGGTTATTGAACTGGAATACGGCATGGTGGTTGTTACCACCTACACCGAAGAATGTCCCCGGGTTTTTGAGGAAGTGTCCTTTGTATGTGAAAGGCCCCATTGGGCTGTCACTTACCATATATCCGATTTCACCTTTTGGGTAGGCTGCCGGATGGTTTCCAGCAAAGTTGATGCAATACGAGTAGTAGTATTTGCCGTTGTATTTATGAATACCTGAATCTTCGAACATGTAAGGTGCATCAATAGTCGTGGCGCTGCCAACCACACTGGTCATGTCGGCACCAAGACGAATAACTCGTGCTGTTTTTGGATTTGCAATGGAAGCTGCATTATTTTCATTCGGAATACCGCCACCTGCATACAGATAAGCAGAGCCATCGTCATCAACAAGTACAGCCGGGTCAAAGAGCCAAGTCACGCCCGACATCCCAGGAGTCCCATGGGTAACAAGTGCACGTCCGATTGGATCAGACCATGGGCCGATCGGAGAATCAGCAGTCAGAACACCGATACCTGCACCCGAGTTGGCGAAATACAAGAAAAATTTATCTTTGCCTGCGATCGTTTTCTTGGCCATTGCTGGCGCCCAGGATTGGCTTGCCCATCTGGCAATGCCTTGTCCATTGTTGGCATTGTTCGCACCGGCTACCGGAATGTAGCCGTGGTCGGTCCAGTTCACCATGTCAGCCGAGGAGATCACGCTGATTCTGCCGATGGTGCCGTAGTTGTTTTCGCGAACAGATCCGTCGTTGTTGTAGAGGTAGGTATCCCCTGTCATATATACGTAGACTCGGTTGTTGTGAACGAGCACGTAAGGGTCAGCTCCCAATTTGTGATCGACGAGCGGATTGGCATTTACAGGCGTTTTGGCAACAGCATTATTTGCTGCATAGCTTGACTCGGCAGGTAGAGTGGAAAAAATCAAAATTAGTGACATCAGCAGAGCTAATGGTTTACGGATCTTCATACGTTCGCCTCCATTGAATTAGTGTGGGATAGTGTTATTGGGTGTTACGCTAAATGGTTGAACAGAGCTGTTGGATGAGAGTTACAGTGAGAAGAAAAAGAAGAATGATGAGTTAATGTTCTTTATTACACCTCCTTTCAAAGATGAGATGGATTGAATCGTTCATGATTGTGATCTATGGCTTAAGCCATACAACCTGTACAGAGAATAGCTATCTACTGTAGCAAGTTGACAGCGGTAACCCAGGAATAGGGTGGGGGAAGTACGAACTCGTGTGTGAAAAAGTATATAATTTGTCCTGTTGTGTAATGTAATCGCTTTCAATAGAATGGTTTTAAAAAGAAAAAAACAGAGTTGTGACTCGTTTTATGTAATTATTTTTCATTTTTGTTTAAAAATGTTTTTTTGTATTTGACGATATCATATCACATTTCTGCCACAATACAATCATTTTCTATCAAAATTTGTAAGAAAAAGTTGGGTGGAGGTTTATTCATTTGTAAGAGTGACATCAATAAGATGTATCCAATGGTGGCCGTAGCTCCTTCATTTCATGAGGAACGGTCATTTTTGGGTTGAAATAAACACGGATTATACATATTTGCAAGCTCTGTATGGATGAAGTTTTAGGTGTTAATGGCACTTATGGCTTGATAATGGTGAACTGTCCCCTGTCTATGGTCCACACCGCTGATCTAGTGAATGAATATGACTAATATGTGATCCGTGATGTCAAGTAATGCTAGAGTAAGAGGTTCACAAAAGGTGGGATGGGAAAATGGCTATATTATCAACTGGACCGATCGAAAATAATGCCGTTTCCGGGGTCAGACCGACACAACAGGTAACGATCAGATTGGTGAGTCGGGCTGCTGTAGATGCGGTAAGTGTATCCGTTCAGGGTTATGTGCTGAGTACAACAAGAACGCTGTATGTAAGTGAAGTGATCAGTATTGCACCTAATGAAGCAGTGACCCGAAATTATTTTGCAAATCTAGATGCTTTTGAATTTGTGTTTGGATTAAGCGATGAACGAGTGGGAGACGTCGGAATTTCAGTGTGGGGCAAAGATTCGTCAGGTCAATTGGTGGATGCACACCGGGTAGTGGAGCACGAACAAACAGTTAAAGATCTGTAGAAAATACTTTTTTCGAAAGAAGGGAATGTAGCGATGAGCTTTTTATCGACAGGGCCGATCGAAAATAACGCTGTTAGTGGTGTTAGACCAACTCAATCCGTAACGGTTAGAATTGATAACCGCAGTGAAGTTACATCCTCAACTGTACAGATACAAGGGTATTATATGAGTGGCGGATTAAGAGTTTTGTATGTCAGTGAATCTTTGGACATCGCACCAAATCAAGTGATAACGAACAACTATTTTGCCAATCTGGATGCCTTTGAATTCACGTTTACTACTACAGCGACGGTTAATGATCCTCTTCAAGTCTCTGTATGGGGAAAAAGCAGCACAGGCTCTTTGGTAACAGCACATCGTTTAGTTTCTTCTGAGTTGCTGGGGGAAACTCCGAGTATGACAGGAGTCACAGGCGCAACCGGTGCTACGGGAGCAACGGGTGTGACTGGAGCTCAGGGAGTAACCGGAGCGACAGGTCCGACTGGTGCAACGGGGGGAACCGGGGCGACAGGTCCAGCAGGAGCAACCGGTGGAGCTACAGGAGCAACAGGAACAACGGGTGCAACCGGAGCGACAGGTCTAGCAGGAGTAACGGGCGCGACCGGAGCGACAGGTCTGGCAGGAGTAACGGGCGCGACCGGAGCAACAGGTCTGGCGGGAGTGACTGGTGCAACCGGAGCAACGGGTCTGGCAGGAGTAACGGGCGCGACCGGAGCAACAGGTCTGGCGGGAGTGACTGGTGCAACCGGAGCAACGGGTCTGGCAGGAGTAACGGGTGAGACCGGAGCAACAGGTCTGGCGGGTGTGACTGGTGCAACCGGAGCGACAGGTCTAGCAGGAGTAACGGGCGCGACCGGAGCAACGGGTCTGGCAGGAGTGACGGGTGAGACCGGAGCAACAGGTCTGGCAGGAGTGACGGGTGCGACCGGAGCAACGGGTCTGGCAGGAGTGACTGGCGCAACCGGAGCAACGGGTCTGGCAGGAGTGACGGGTGAGACCGGAGCAACGGGTCTGGCAGGAGTGACGGGTGTGACCGGAGCAACAGGTCTGGCAGGAGTGACTGGCGCAACCGGAGCAACAGGTCTGGCAGGAGTGACGGGTGCGACCGGAGCCACAGGCCTGGCGGGAGTGACGGGTGCGACCGGAGCAACAGGCCTGGCGGGAGTGACTGGTGCAACCGGAGCGACAGGTCTGGCGGGAGTAACGGGTGCAACCGGGGCAACAGGCCTGGCAGGAGTGACGGGTGCAACCGGGGCGACAGGACTTGCAGGAGTAACGGGTGCAACCGGAGCAACAGGTTCTGGTGCTATTATTCCTTATGCATCAGGGTTACCAGCTTCGTTGACTACGGTGCTCGGCGGACTTTTGAATACCTCCAGCTTGGTTGGTTTTGGTAATAATGCATCTGGAGTGACGATTAATGGAGGAATCATTGATCTCACAGGCGCTGCCGGAACCTTGCTTAACTTTGCGTTCTCGGCATCACGAGCAGGAACGATTACTTCACTGGCTGCTTATTTCAGTACAACAGCTGGACTCAGCTTGGTTGGATCTACAATAACGATAACTGCACAATTATTCCGTTCAACTACACCGAACAATACGTTTACGGCTGTACCGGGAGCACTTGTAACTTTGGCACCGGCACTGACTGGCGTATTGTCATTAGGCACGATCTCTAGCGGGTTAACTACAGGTTTGAGTATCCCGGTAGCCGCGGGTGACCGTCTGCTTATGGTCTTCTCTGCATCAGTAACGGCCGGAATTGATGTGGCTTCAACCATTGCCGGATATGCAAGCGGCGGCCTTACCATCACTTAATGAAATCTTTTACAATTTCTCAATTCAGAACACACAAAAAAGAACCTCTTGCCTTATAGGCGAGAGGTTCTTTTATCTACGTAGACTGATACTTCTGCCCATCTCATTTACATGCTGGAGATGTAGTTATTTTGTAACGGAGATTCCACTTGAGAAGTGCGATAAGTTAATTTGACGCACAATGAGAACGGAAAGCATGCCAGAATGTAAAGTAAAATGATTGTTCTATTTAGGAATCCAATTTACAATAGCCAATGTAGCAAAAATACATATTTTAGGGAGAAGAAGATGAGAAGAAGATGGCTGATAGCGTTATTAAGTGTAATCATGTTATTTGGCGTTGTACCTGCATACGGGGCTGAAGATTCAGGAGAATCTCTAGTATGGGAGGGGTATAATCCGCATACTGAATCGAGTGAAATTTATCTAACAGCGTCTACAAGCAACGATACCACAGTAATATTTACCTTTCCGAGTGAAATTCGAGGTTCGAAATTGGTGGGAGAGTGGGTGTATTTTTTGCTATTGGACGGGACATCCGAGTCATTTGCTCACATTGCTAAAATTAAAAAGGATGGCTCAGCCTTCACTTATGTAAGTAAGGATGCAGATTATATGGATTTTCAGATTGTAGGAGATACGATTTATTTTTCAAAAAGGAAAAAAGACATGGATGTTGATGCGCCAGTATCCTTTGGTTCAATGAAAATGGACGGTACAGACGAGAAGATTATCCAAATTAATTCTCATCTCAAGGTAGCTGGAATCAAAAAGCTTTTTGTGATTCATAAAGGATACATATACTACGCTGACCGCAATAACGGAAAATTATATCGTATGAAGTTAGACGGTACGGGAACTAAAGTTATTTCGTCAGGATATGTAGATAGCATAGAGATCTATGGCGACATTCTATTTTTTGCAGAGCATGGGTCCAAAAATGATAAAGGTGTTTTAGTAGATTTGAAGAGTACAAAGAGAAAAGTTTTTTTATCAGATAGTCATATTGAACCGCTAAGATATGACAATAACAAGTTCTACTATTTAATCTGGGGAAGTACAGAAAATTATATATATGTATTTGATCGCTATTCGGGTAAAAAAAATAAGTTGTTTTCTTTGCGAAAAGATGATTATTTTTTGGGGAATTTTGGAGAGGATTTCGTATTCGAATCTTATTCAAGAGGATTTGCGTTTAAAGTAGGGTATAATGGGAAAATAAAAAATAAATACTGGTAGCCATTTTCATAGAAAAAGTGAAGCTCCTAGCTACTAAAGTCTACCTTGCTTAGATTTGCTTTTTGGCACCGTGTTCTAGAACAATGACTTCTCTTTCTATGTGACAATTTACCATATATCATAAAAGGAAACAGGGATCTCTTGCCGATCATGGCTTGAGGTCCCTGTTTATGTGTCAGTATACGAATTAAGTCATTGTTATTCGATTGGAGAGTAACAAAGCCCATAAATTGCACTTTATTGATCAATTAACGGTACAGCTTCAATTCGGCAATAGACCACCACCACTCGGGATTTTCCACAGTCAAAGCGATTTTGATATATCGTGCCCGCTGGTTCGTGAACATCACGGAGATTACAGGATCGCTTCCCGAAGCATCTGAAACCAAATTCCATTGTTCGCCATCCGTTGAAGAGAGGATATTAAAACTGCGTGCATAGTCTTTGGTACTGCTACCTGAGTCCATAGTTAAACGGCTGAAATCCTGGATGCTTCCCAGATCGACCTGAATCCACTGGTCTGTTTGTTGTCCAGATCCGGAGGTCCAGCGTGAGTTCAGATCATCATCCAGCAGTGCGCTAACGTCTTCAGACGTAGAAGCAGTAACTGTCCAAGACGTCCGATCCAGTTCAGTAGGTAACCAATGATCCTGTTCTCCGGGTGTCCATGGCGTCTGATCAGCGGTATAAACTGCGATTTCAGCTACAGACCACCAGTGGGAATCCGTTCCGGTCTGAACTATTTTGATATAGCGAGCCTCACGGGGAGCAAAAGCAATAGAGAGCACGGCATTTTGCCCTTCACCCGCTACCAAAGCTTTACCCCAATCCGTGCCATCCAGAGAGGTGTATACTTCGTAACCACGAGCATAATCGTCACTGCTGTGAGCACTATCCAGTACAATCCGGTTCACAATCTGTGAATTACCCAGATCCAGCTGAATCCACTCGCCGCCTGTTTGTGTCTGGCCCGAAGTCCAGCGTGTTTGGTCTGAGCCATCCAGTACCGCCATTGCAACTTCATCACCGGAAGATGCTAAGACGGACCAACCATCTGGAATCAGACGTTTTTGTTTTCCTGTTCCATAGTGCTGAACGAACAACTCAGAGATCGACCACCATTGGTCGGATTCACCCGTCTGCATGATCTTCACATAACGTGCCTGTTGCTCAGGGAAGGAGATAGAAAGACGTCCTGACGTTCCTTCGCCTCCAGCAATAGAGGTTCCCCAGTTCTGCCCGTCATCGGAAACAAAAATGCGATATTGCCGCGGATAGTCATCCTTCGCGTTCCCCGGGTCCAGCTCTACCGCGTCAAAAGCACTCGTTTGCCCAAGATCAATCGTAACCCACTGTCCCTCCGTTTGCTTTCGTCCGTTCGTCCATAATGTGTCTCGTTTTCCATCCAGCATGTAAGCTGTGACATCCGTCCCTTGTGTGGAGGAAGCAGTCACGGTCCAGGTTGACCGATCGGGCAACGGGGCTGGAGCTGGATTTGGATGCTCAGGTGCTTGGGACAATTTCCCAAATCGGGCGAGCTTGAGTTCCGAGACGGACCACCAACTGTCTGCCGGAGCAGTCAAAACAATTTTGATATAACGCACAGTCTGCATCCCCAAATCAACGGACAAGCTCGGCGATGTTCCTGTTCCCTGTGCAATCGGCTTGCTCCAGTTCTCATTGTCTTTCGAAACGTAAACTTCATACCCGTGGGCATAATCACCCCAGTTATTGCCGGAGTTCATAAAGAGAGTATCCATCATCTGCTCGCTGCCCAGATCAATATGGAGCCAGTCTCCAGGCTGTTGCGTTTGTCCAGATGACCAGCGGGTAGCCAAATCTCCGTCAATCATGCGTTCCACTGCTTCCGAACTGGAAGAGGCGGTAATCGTCCATGAGCTGCGATCCAGATAAGTGACGCCTTGTGAAGCATCCGGCTGCTTGACTACCGTATTTTCTAATGGATTGACCTTTACTTGAGCCTTCGCATAGACGGTAGCTGAACCCAAAGCCCCGCTGGCATTATAAAATCGAACCGTTTTGGCGGTATCGGACGGATTCCAGATTTGCGCTGTGTAGACGCCGTCCTTTTCGTAGACGGTTACTGCCGGAGAATCAGCCCAAATATCCATTGTACGTGTTCCCGTGGATGCCATACTATGCATGAACCAATAGGCGTTAAAGACTTCATTTTGCTGCATGTCTTTCGTATTCCACTTCGCAAGAGCAGCCTCCGGGTCCCCAATGGATTGGAAAGGCCAGATGATGTGCTGCCATGTGCGCTCCTGCTGACCACCCAGATCCTTGATCAGACCGTTGTAAAGTGCGGCGGTATTCTTCGGATCACGGCCATAATAGGTCATCCACTCCGCCGGCGGCAGCCAATGAATGCCGTAAATATGCTCTGCGTCGTTGGAAAAGTACGTGCCATACAGGTAAGCACTGCCGTAGACATGCCCTACGGTAGCGTGTTTGTATCCTTCCAGCCAATTGTCTCCATCGTAGTTGAACCAATATTGCTCAGCCGCTTTTTCTTCGGTGACAAAGCCCCAGATGCCTGTATCGCGATAGGCTTTATTCCCTGTTACCTCGCCCCACATATATTGCCCGACCCAGCTGAACAGAGCTTCGCCTGCCGCTTCCTGATTGTTTCCGCTGCGATTGTCGGCATAACCGCCAGCCCAGGAATGACCTGAATAGGGATCAAAATTACGCATCCATGGGAATTGATCATCTGTACGCGAAGGGTTGGCATAATCTCGGATCAACAGTTCAACCATATCTCCATAATCCTCTACAAATGTTGGATCATACATAGCCAGCACTGCAGATGCAAAGACGTAATAGCCATACGTAAAATGATGATCCGTCAGCCCAGTATTGACGCCGAACCCGCTTCCGTAAGGGAAGATCGTCCCCCATTGCTCCGAGTAATAAAAATAATAGGAGTGCAGACGTTCATCTGGCGAATAGGTGTACCAGTCTGTCAAAATGTTTCTTAACAGGGACAGGTAGTTGTCCCGACGTTCGTGATCCCCAAGCTGGTCGCTAATGAGTACACCCAGCGCAAGAGGATGAAGCTTTTTCCCCTGCCAGTAGGGATCTTCGCTCATTAAATTGCCTGACGTATCTGCATCAAGCTGATCCAGATAGCTGATTAATTGCGCGCGTGAGTATGTCGGATCATCCGGCTCCACGAATTGCGGAATAATGCCGTAGAAACGATCCTGTGTCGTAAAGCTGTTGCCTTCGCTTACTTTCATCATCCCGCGAATGGAAGGATAAGTGAGCTCCGTAAGTGGAGTTGTTGCAATTTTCCACTGGTGCGGGAACAAAGCCATTAATGTGCTGGTGGAAAAGTTGGCACGCTTCGTTTGTGTAACGGAGCTAAAGGTCGTTGTAACTTGGGAAGTGCTCTCGTTGTAGTTGTAATCAACCTTCGTATCGGTCACAAAAGCATAGGCATGCTGATAATAGTATGCTAATTCTGATGCAGACGGCAGGGTAGCCAGCGACAAATAATTTTCGTTTGATCCCAACTTGATCTTAAGTGTATTGCCAAGCTTTATAAGTGTGGTACCCTCTGGTGCATAAAGGCCGTAGTTTCTTGTAAAGGTTTGGGGCGAAGGAGCCCTGTCTTGATTGGTGACTTCTATACCGATATGATCTCCCGTCCATGATTCCCCGTCCTTGAGCATAATCTCACGGTTTTGATCATCAAAAAGACGTGTGATGTTCGGTGAACGGAGCAGGATCGTGTCCGGATTCTCGAACGTGTTGTACAGGAAAGGGGAGCCTTTGACAAAGGTTGTACTGATCTTCGCCTTGTCGTCATCACTCATGATGATGTTAGCGGAGTAATCCCCGTACCCTGCTACCTTGGTATTAACCTTAGCTGGGTTTATATTGTTTGTAGTCAGGATAAGGTCTGCTTCACCATCGGCATCCATCGAGTTGCCGTCAGCAGAAAGGTATCCCGCACCAGGATTCAAAACATGAAGCCCCTGCTTGGTGTAGCGATTTTTGAACGGGAGTGTAACCAGGCTGTTCCCATCGCCTAAATCCGAAACGAGAATCGATTGCCACCAGTCATTAGATGGAATCGGAGCGGTAATGTCGGCTGTGCGATTTTTCGGGTTTTTCGGTTGTAGCATCGTGATGTCATTAATGGCATAACTGCCGGCCCCAACCTGTACTGAGCTCATCTCCGGGATAGCCGGAATGGTGTAGACCGGTTGTTCATCACCTTGAATATACTCATATACATCAAAGGCATAGAGCGAATATCCGTTGGTTGTACCTCGGCCAAGTCCTGCGAACTTTACATATCTGGCTTCTGCATATACAGGAATGTCATCTCGTCCACCATTACTGTGTAACTCCCGAAACAACGTAGTCCATTGCTTTGCGTCATTGGATACCTGAATGTCATAAGCGCGTCCAAACGCATTTTCCCATTGTAGCGAAATTCCTCCGATTTCATGACGCTCGCCAAGGTCCACAATAATCCATTCCTGATCCTTGTAGATGGAAGACCAGCGTGTACCCGGGTCACCGTCTGTCACATTGCGAGCTTCATAGTTTCGCTTTTCCATCTTGGCCTTATCTTCGGCGGAGCGGCTAGGTTCGTCAATCTCTTCCGATGAAGCCATGACCGTTTTACCAAGGGCAAGGTTGGTAGCAACCGGTTTCGGAGGTGGATTTGCTCCGCCCGTTCCATACACATTGAACGCGTACAGAGATACACCGTAGGCTTGCTGTGCTCGTTCATGACTGAACAAACGTACGTATCGTGCATTTGCGGAAACCTCAACTTCCGTCATACCGCCTTGACCCTTCGTTGTGGAGTATACTTGCGTCCAGTTCACCTCGTCATCGGACACTTCAAGGTCGAAGGCGGAAGCATAAGCATTTTCCCACTCAATCGAGATGTTCGAGATGGAAGCCACTGCACCCAAGTCAACATAGATCCACTGAGGGTCTTGCTGCCAAACACTTTCCCACCGGGTATTTTTGTTGCCATCCACGGCATGATCGGCTGTATTTCCGCCAAGGGATGAGGAACTATAGACCGGTCTGTTCAGCGACAAGAGATATGACCCTTCTGCTGCAGCGTTTGCTGTGTTGCTGGGCCATAGCGGCACACTGCTAATCAACAATAGCATAGATAACAGCAAGTTCACGCAGATGTTGCGTTTGTTTCGTTTGTGACTCGTTCGTCCCTTCACATCTTCGTCTCCTTTGTTAGCTCTTGTCTTTCCATTAGACAGAACTTTCTCTTTTTCCTAACAACCTGTTATATGTATGATTCTGTTCTCCCGTGCCGCATTCCTGAGATCGATTTCAGGTTGCAATCATGGGATATGCGGGTGTTCATTTGTTGTATATCGATCATTTGGAGTGGATTATAAAGTTTTTTTAATCGTTTTCGGAGAAAAGGAGACATATGTCCTATAAGAGACAAGTGTGGTGTGTAACTATGAAATGCCAAACTAGGATTACGGTCCGATAGTAATATAATGTTTTCTTTCTATTTTTATCTAAGCGAGATACTATTCTTCCTCAGGCACCTCTGATCGAGGTAAGTTGTTTACAGGAAATTCAAAAAGCTCGCTATTCGCGAGCTTTTTGAATTTCTATAGGGAAGATTGAAACCCCGATACATAAGTTATTGCTCTAGCATAGAGATGATTGCTTGTTGCACAAGCTCAGGTTGTTCAAGGTACACATAGTGTCCTGAGTTTGGCGCAGTGACATGAGTAGCCTGATTAGACAAGGATGCTAAATCTTGTTGCATTTCAGCCCATTTGATTTCCATTTCTGGACCCATGCCGTGTTCTGTTGCGGATATTACAGTTAATGGTGAATTTCGCAAAGCATCCTTCGAACGCAGTTTTTCGATATATTTAAAGCTCTTGGTTACTTCTGCATAATCCCCTTCCGCAGTAAACTGTGACTGGTACATCTCTATAAATTCGGGCGGTAAGGTTGCCAGAACAGCTTCCTCTTGCTTTTCGTGAGAAGCGTCGATCAGCACAGCTCCTGCAACTTCATTGGTATAACGATCAGCAAATCCTCGCACATTTAATCCGCCAATGCTGTGTCCTACCAGTACATATGGACCTGGAATATTAGCTTTTCGAAGCAGCTTATGTAACTCTTTCACCTGTTGTTTTGTTGTTTTATCTTTGGTAGTATCGTCACTAAGTCCGAGACCAGCACGATCATAAGAAACCGTTAACGTTTTTTGGGATATCTCGGATTGGATACTAGACCAGACGGATGAATCGTCACCGTATCCGCTAATGAAAACAACGGTAGGGAGAGACGTTTTCACTCCTTGAATATTCGCATACAAAGCAACCCCTGTACTTACTTCATAGAGCCCGCTAGAGCCAACCTGATTCGTTTTCCCTTCTGCAAGTGGAGCTGCCATCAGAAAAACCAGACAAAAACTTAGAGTTAAAGATAGCCAACGTTTCATCATACATACCCTCCTAATATGGGAATAATTAAGATATTCATTCATATCAGAGTATATTCTTCTAAGGTAAAAATGTAAATAATTATGTTAATTATATAAATTTTTAGTAAAATATTGTTTAATTTAAAATTGAGCTTTGGAGGGATATGATGAAGCATACTTACCTTGTTTTATTGTTAATAACGATGTGGCTTACTAGTGCATGTGAACAGTCTGATCGTAGCAAGGACAGAGGGGGACGTGGAGATTCTGCTTCTCTGATAGGGAGGGGAACGACCAACAATCCAAGTTTAACTACTTTGGATGCGGAGAAGGCTTATGAACTCTGTGCAGAGGTTTTATCTGGATATTACAAAGCCATATGGAACGGTCTGGAATTTGATGTTAGTAGATATATTGATAACCCGAACCTCAAACTATATACGGAAAAGAAGATCAGATCACAATATAATCTGTTCCGTAAGAACAATTTAACTTATAACCAAGTGAGAGAGGTCAAGATGGAAGCTGAAAAATTGGATTATATTGAAGGAGAGCGGAGTTTTTATTATCTAAAAATGAATGCACGTATTATAAAGGATGTAGGTGAGTATGCGGAGTCTACTGAATTCTTGGTACAAGATCTGAAAGGAAAGATAGTTATTGTGGACTGGTATACATCTGGAAAGGATAGTTACGATTCTATTATGCGTGGCGAAAGTCAGATGATTAATAATCCGGCCATCTGGGAGAATACAGAACGGGTGGATAAATTGAAATAGTGGACCAGGTATTGTAGAGCCGTGATACTTGTTACTTACTACACTCTGGCTTCAAAGCCCGAAGTCTGTGTTAATGCCCTTCAGGCTGTTGGTAGAGTATCGACAAGTGTTAGTGTCTCCGAATGCAGGCTCTATTGTTTTATCTGCTTGGCCCTGCAGCATGTTGCACAGTCAGTGATTCGGCGTCGATGGTCACCGTAAGATCGAAAAAGCGGTCACTGTGCCCCTCTCTCCAGTCCTCCGGTACATCTTCGGAATAAAACCAGAAGCGAAGCAGTCGCCGCTCAGGGTTTTGCAGGAGTTCAACAGCGCAGTCAATTGAGCATATGGACAGATCAAGGATAAGCGGCGGTGACCATCGCTGCACTGCTTCAGTCCATTCTGATACTAGTTGCTTAGCAACTTCTACAGCAAGGAGTAAATGAAGTGCATACTCCGAACCAGTCAGTTTTTCCGCAATGGTCTCCTGGTGCTTGACGTTCGTAGCTTCCAGAAGTGCTGGAACATCCTTGCGGTCGATATTAAAGATGCTACTTGGAAATTGCAAATTCGAATGTA
This sequence comes from Paenibacillus polysaccharolyticus, assembly GCF_023714295.1. Lineage (GTDB taxonomy): Bacteria > Bacillota > Bacilli > Paenibacillales > Paenibacillaceae > Paenibacillus > Paenibacillus polysaccharolyticus_A. Next base: position 23,061 of record NZ_JAMAUN010000003.1, on the reverse strand, counting down.
TTCCATGATATGACTCCGTCATCGTTGTTCACCTCTTCTTGATGGATTGAGGAGGTACCCCTCAATAAGTTTAGCAGGTCTAAATCCTATTTTAGCACGTTTAATAGATAACAAAATTAGGGGCGATTTTTATTATTAAAATGAAGTCTATGAATAAATACGGGCACCCACCGCATTCCCCTCATAACTGATATCTGAAGAATGTTCATTAAGTTTAGGAAACATATTTAAGTTTTACACGCCTTTCATATGTCAGATATATTAACATTGTTTTATGCTTTAATAAGTTTTTCTCGGGTTATAGCCCTTTTTTGTTATTTTTGTTAACAAGAAAATATTGTTTTAAATAGATTTATATGTTATCGTTTATACGTGTCATATAATATTACATAACGTTGCATAACCTAGGAGGGGGGACGTGATGTTTATTAACCGAACGATTAGGAAAATTGGTGTTTCAGTAGGGATTGTGGGTATGTTTACATTTGCTCTAGCTTCAGTGGGATTTAGTATGCCGTTGCAACCAACAACCATCGATAAGGTAGAAGGTGATTATTATGTAACGTCTGCGATTGAGAACGTTCGCTGGGGATCACTGCCTAATCGAGATAGCTCTCCGATTCTTACTGTACCATCAGGAAGCGCTGTAACATTTGATACGGTATCGCATGAGGGACTGATAGAAGATCAGGGGAGAAATCCAGTGGAGTACTTCGGCAAATTTGGTATCTCCCCCGATGGCGTGTTGGATGATGCCAAGGCAATTGCGGCTTCTCCAATTAAGCATGATTATGTAAAAGACGGACCTCATATTATCACTGGGCCAGTAGCGATTGAGGGAGCGATGCCAGGAGATGTTCTTAAAGTAGAAGTCCTTTCGTTGCAAACTCGAGTTCCCTATGGTGTCATTTCTAATCGTCATGGTAAAGGTGCCCTTCCTGACGAATTTCCAGAAAATTCAGGCCTGCAAGAGGGGGCTAGCGCAACAAAACCTGAACTATATAATAATGTATCTATATTTACACCTATTGAAGAGATCAACGGTAATTGGTATGGTTTGTTACCAACAAAAGCTGGGAAAAATGTACGTTTCCCCATTAACCCGTTTCTAGGTGTTATGGGGGTTGCACCGAATACCAGTGAAGTAGTGAGTTCGATCCCGCCTATTGAAACGGGAGGGAATATGGATATCAATGAGCTGGGTGTTGGTGCAACTATTTATTATCCGATTCAAGTTAAAGGCGGGCTATTCTATACAGGAGATCCACATTTTGCTCAAGGAGATGGGGAAGTAGCGTTAACTGCATTGGAAGCTTCTTTAAGGGGGACAGTTCGGTTAACGGTGTTAAAGAAAGGTGATCCATCGATCCCGCATCGTGGAGAATTCACGCAACCCTTTGCTGAAACAGAGGATTATTGGATTCCCATTGGACTTGATCCTGATCTGGATGAAGCAATGAAAGAATCAGTACGTGAATCGATTCAATTCTTATCCGATAAGCTTGATATGGATAGAAGTGTAGCTTATGCGTACCTATCGGCGGCAACAGATTATGAAGTATCCCAGGTCGTAGACCGAACGAAAGGGGTTCATGGGCTCATTCGAAAGAGCGATTTCCTTGAATATGTTGACGTTGCAATGAAGGTAGGGGGTACGACCATCAAACCGGTTGTTCATAACGATGAATTTTACGTACCGATTCGAACCATTTCGGAGCTATTAGGTGGCGCAGTTGAATGGGATAATAAGACGCGTACAACGAAAATTAAATTAGGCACGAAAGATATAAGTGCCCAAATTGGTTCGGATGTGTATTCAATTAACGATAAACTAGTGTTCAATAGTAAAGTGCCAAAGCTTTTAAATGGCGAAACCGTAGTTCCGGTTTCTGTTATCAATGAAATACTAGGTGCTTATGTAAACTGGACGACGATCGACAAGACGTTAACAGCAAACGTGTCGTTAAGTAAAAAGCAATAATCGATTTCATTATTCAGGCGTGGTGGACGGATGTCCATCACGGGTTTCCTGGGAAACGTTCAGGTACTGAAAATACACCGCTTCAGACACCAGTCTGCATGGCGGTGTATTTGTTTTTGAGATATTGTAAAGTTGCTACGTACCTATTCTTCCCCTGTCGCCACCGCATTCCCCTCATAACTAATCCAGTCGCTCCAGCTCCCGGAATACAGCTTCACATTCGAGAATCCCGCTTCTTCCAGCGCAATCACGTTCGGGCAGGCGGATACGCCTGAGCCGCAGTATACGATAATGGCATCATCTTTCCCCAGCTTCACGAACCGCTTCTCCAATGCCTCAACACCAGACCAGCGACCATCCGTACCAAGCACTTCTTTCCAAAAATAATTCACTGCCCCCGGAATATGTCCGGCCTTCGCATCAATCGGTTCCTCCAGCCCTGCATAACGGCGGGCATCACGGGAGTCAATCAGCATGGCGCTACCGCTTGCCGAAGCTTGTTGCACATCCGTAACGCTTGCGAGCATCTGTGGTTGCAGGTTCACGTCAAACGAAGATGGAATCTGTACCGGGATGTCCGTTGTCACCGGGAACTTGGCATTCTGCCAAGCCGAGAAACCTTCGTCCATGACATAAACTTGCTCATGTCCCAAGTAGCGAAGCAGCCACCATAAACGTGATGCGTTCATGCCGCCTTGATCATCATAGGCAATGATGCGACTATTGGAGCCGATGCCTGCTTTAGCGAGGCGGCTTGCGAGTGCAGCCGGATCAGGGAGTGGATGGCGTCCGCCGTGCTCAGTGACCGGAGCGGAAAGGTCCTTTTCCAGATCAAGATAGACAGCCCCCGGAATATGTCCGGCTTCATAAGCTTCACGTCCAGCATCGGGTTGACCGAGCAGGAAACGGCAATCTACGATAGCAACATCGGATTCGTACATTCTGGCGAGCAGCCAGCGCATGGATACTATATTTTTCATAACAACACACCGCCTTCATATGTAATGAATTTTTTTACACCGTCTTCGGTTCAACAGGAACTGGAGCGGCGATGGGCGCATCAGCTGGAATGGCCTGGGGTTTGGTTTTGCCGTACCGAATGAAGATCCACACCCCGAACAGGATCACGACACCTGCCGACATTTGAAGTGTACTTAGTGCTTCGCCCAGCAGTACCCAGGCCAGCAAGGAGGAGAATACAGGCTCTCCGAGAACGCCCATAGATACCGTGGTCGCGTTCATATATTGCAACAACCAGTTGAAGAGGTAATGTCCAAAGATGGTAGGCACGATAGCCAGTAACAGGAAGATTCCCCACTCCGAAGCCGCGTAACCGCCGAACGGATGCCCCATGAACAGATTGTACACCGCGAACGTACAGGCAGCGACAAGAAACACCCAGAAATTATACGAGAATGCACTGAGACCTGTTCGCAAAAATTGTCCCAGCAACATATGCACAGCCACTGCCATCGTGCCAAGTAATGATAAAATATCTCCCTGTAGCGCGGTGCCCGCCACCTGAAAATCCCCCGCACCGATAATGATCGACCCGAACAGCGCGATACCCATGCCAATGAGCATCATACGGTTGATTTTGGCTTTGAACAGCCACACCGATCCGGCCAGAATCAGAATCGGCTCGAGAGCAAGGATGACGGTGGAACTGGCGACACTGGTTAATCTCAGTGATCCCATCCAGAGCAGGAAGTGTAGCGCAAGCATCACACCGGAAGCGAGTAACAAAACCCACTGACGAACATTCAGACGAAGCATCTCATGCCTGTGTGGCCAAACGAAAGGCAGCATGAGCACATTAGTTAAAAACAGGCGATACATGGCAATGACCGCAACATCTGCGTCAGACCAGCGTACAAAAATAGAAGAGAAAGAAATGGCAATAATGCCGACAAAAAATAACAAATAGATGGATCTGCCGGCACGGTTCATGCTTGTCATAGGTGTAGCTCCTTCTTGTAAATAGATAACCTAAATCACCTCATTATACAGGAGAAGGTCAGTGCAGGGAAGACATCAGCAGGTAAAGATACTTCACCACGCAGCAGATATCTTGATATATATAAATTGTTGTATGGACGCTGAAAAAATTGGAAGCAGCATCTCGGCCATGAAACACGTTTTACTTTTAACAACGAATAAATTCAGTTGCACATCCGTGGTTAGAGAAACATGGAAAAGAGATAAGTAGATTGTAACCGAGCTTGTAACTATTCTGTCATTCACAGCGACGGTTTTTCTATTAATCTTCTATATAGAGACGTGAATCGATATAATATTCCATTCATCGGGAAAAAAAGACAGTTGGGAAGTGGCTAGGTCGTGAGAGTACAACAAGAAACAACGCGAGACTATGGAAATGCGATTCGCAGTGTCAGTCGAAAACAAACTCATAAAAGAAGGAAAATCCGCTACGGCAGATTGAGCGTGGCGATCATGCTCTTGCTTGTGTTTGTTGCGGGCTTGACATATGTGTTTATCGGTATGACTCATTGGATGAAAACGGTAATGGCACCACCGCCAATTGCTGTCATTGAACAACCCGCCAAGCTGGGGATGATTCAGGTTACACCGGAGGCGAAAGAGGAGCCGGCACGATTTATGGGTCAGGTTCGAAAAGTGGTGTACATAACATTTGACGATGGACCAAGTCAATATACAGATCAATTGCTGGATATTTTAAAGCAACATGAAGCGAAAGCAACGTTTTTCATGATTGGACGGCAGTTGAATGAGCATCCGGATGCGGTGAAACGTTTGCTGAAGGAAGGTAGTTATCCTGGGTTGCACAGCATGACACATAACTACAATAAGCTCTATAAGAGCGGAAGCTCGGCGAACTTTGTGAACGAGTTCAAAAAGGAACAGAAAATGGTCGAAAAACTGATCGGATACACACCGCATCTCATCCGTGCTCCCTACGGTAGCAGTCCGCAGATTGGCGAAGCATTCAGGGGAGACATTGCAGCGGCAGGTTTCAAAATGTGGGACTGGACGACAGATTCTCTCGATTGGAATCTTCCCGGTCAGCCGGACAAAATTGTAGCCCGAGTGAGCAACAGTGTGCATAGGGATAAGGAAGTTATTTTGATGCATGAACGGGAACAGACTGTGCAGGCGTTGCCGCGCATTATGAAGCTGCTGGAAGATCGGGGCTACGAATTCGAAGTGTATGATCCGAGTGCGCACTGGGTCGCCAATTTTAGCGGGGATACACGCCTGTAAACGTTATGGCAAGAGAGGGAGAACACATGTTAATCACGAGCAAAAAAATTACGCTAGCAGTATGCAGTTTATTGCTGATGCTTTTACTTAGCGGGTGTGGAGAGCCGCAGGAGCCTGCGGCCAATCAGGTGAATCGTTTGGTGCAGAGCGGTCAGGAGATCGACAAAAGTCTGAAGGATTTGACACGGTATGAAGCAGAGGATATGGAACTATACAAGCGTATTTTGAGCAATGGAAGGAAAAAGAACAGCAATATCGAAGCGCTGCTGGATCAAGCAGAGGCTGATATTCAGCAACGTCGAGCGTTGCTTGAACAGACGGGGAGGGTTATGCAGGAGACAGGAGAGAAGATTGAAGCACTACGCGGTTCTCTGAATGAGCTTACCATTGAGAAGGAAGAGACGCTTGCTCACGCAGGTAAAGTGCTGGATCAATATGAGGCAAGAGCCAAAACCTATGAGCTATTTGTAGTTTCATATGAACATAGCCTGAATGCTGAAGAACAACTGTACGGGCTTATGCGAGCAAGTGCTAAGCCGAATCTTGTTAAAATTAAACGTGCCATCCGCACACGTAATGAAGAATACGCCAAGCTTGCGGAAGTACGTAAACAATTCAACTTGCAGACGCAAGCTTTCAACGCGGCGCATGCGCAATTGGTCAAGCTTGATCAGGCGGGCTAGGCTGGAGAGTTGGCCTTTGAATACCGTTTATGCGTGATTGAGCTGTCTGATTCCCGTGTAAGTAAATATTATACGAAGCTATATAAATAGAAAAAACAGTCTTTGCACAAAACAGCGATTGCAAGATTCTGCCGCTACCCGGAATGATCGTGTGAAGCATCGTTGGTTCAATGGATGTAGCAACATGGACAAGCAGCATTGCGTTTAAGCTAACGGAGGTGTTCATATGCGAAAAAGGAATAGGGCAAGGGTCAGCACTACATTAGTAGTTCTACTTATGGGATTCTCACTCGTGGCTTGTGGGAGCAGTGCACCTGCACTTCAACCATCTGTGAACAATACAAAGGAAACGTCACCAGCGCCTGAACAGAAGCCGGAGGAAAGTGATGTCATTGAAGCAGAGGGCATTCTGACGGGTTGGGCTGACCCGCACACGGTTGAGATTCGTGTAAAGGATAAAGCGATGTCTTTCCAGGTGGGGGAGGATATGCAGAAATTACTGGACGATATCGATGATGAGGATTCGGTTCGTTTCAAATATGTAGAAAAAGCAGTGGATGCATCAACCAAACAACTGGTACTCACCGGGATTACCAAAATTGCATCTGAGGATGGCGATAAAACGGGTACTGGGGCAGGAAATATCGTTACATCTGATCGCGCCAAAACGTCAGAACTGGAAGTGACAGTGGAAGGGATCACGGAGAAGCGGCCAGTAACTCTGGCACAGGCCAAAGGGTATTCGTTATATATCTTTGAGCCGATGGCTTTTGATGCAAAAGACCATGAGTTAACGATGAAGATTGATCCTAGGTACAAGGTAGAGATCGAAAAGTTGCCTTCGGACTTTAATCTGGATTATTTGAAGATGGACGCGAAGGAAGAGTTGTCCGAGGTGGGGGAAGTCAAAGAATTAACCCCTGAACAGCTTAGTAATGGGCCGATGAAAGAAGCAAGACTGTTTATGATGTCTCAGAATGGGAAGAAAACGCAATATTTCATCGTCAAGGAACTGGACGGGAATGGATTCATTTTCCACATTGATGCGCCGGTTGGTGAACCTTCCGAAGGTTTCTTGCCTATGGTGTATGCATCAGTGAACTCGATTATGAATGAATAAAGCGATAACCGTGGGCAGCGTGTCTCCTGAAAAAAGGGGATACGCTGTTTTGTTGAGCCGGAAGGAACAAGAGCAAGCACACGTTCCTCCCGGCTGTTTGCCTTGTTCATGATGTTGCTGTTGGTCAACGGACATAATCGATCCACAGGCTGAACTCAAGTTCAGGTAAGTACCTTCGGTACCTTATGCTCTTGAAGCTCTTCATAACAGGTGATAATGTGCTGGTGAAGGACATGTTCTTCGGGAATGCCCATGCGTTCGCGGATAAAAGGAGAGAGTCCATCTTCATGAATAAAATGTTGCAGCTTCATGGCTTCCTCATCGCGTTTGTCATCAAACAGCATTGCGGCCGCCATCGCAGAGGTTAAGTGGGGAATCTCGATTCCGAATTCACTGGCCTGCATAGCTGGGCGAACAAGCCGATCATGAGGTGAAAGCTTGCGAAGTGGAGAACGCGCGACCCGAGTCACTTGGTCGGTGAGATTGGGGTTAGCGAATCGTCCCAATATAGTATCGATATATTTTTGGTGTGTTTCCGCGTTGAAACCGTGTTTACAGATCAGCATGGCTCCCGTCTCTTCCATGACATGACGCACCTTGGCGCGAAGGGCCGTATTGCTCATGACCTGCCGGATGGTCTTCAAGCCTGCGAGATAACCGAAGTATGCGGCGACACAATGACCCGTGTTGACCGTAAACATTTTGCGCTCAATATAAGGTTCCAGTGAATCAACATAGTGAACGCCTTCGATTTCTTTAAACCCATCCAGCAGTGCCGGGCGGTGAACAACCCATTCATAAAATGGTTCAACCGTGACCTGCAGCGGGTCTTCGTGGTTCTGAGCCGGAACAATCCGGTCCACAGCTGCATTGGGGAATGAAACATAACGTTCGGCTTTGGCCCGGGTGGGCTCATCCAGAAAAGGATAGATACGCTTTTTCAGCCGGGTGCTACCGCCGATCGCATTTTCACAAGCGATAATGTGCAGAGGATTGTGATTATTAGCTTTCATGCGCAGAAAGATGCCTTTTGCAATCGGTTCGGCGATATCCCCAAGGGCAGATACACCTACTGCTGTCGTAATGAGATCAGCGGATGCAATCTCTTCCGCGACACGATGTTGCTCGTTTACGTTAATCGCGGTTACGTTATTCACAATGGTTGTGTCTTGTTCGTTATTGGCAAGGGTGATCGGATACTCTTGCCTCTTCTGAAGCAATGATATTTTCTTTGGGTTACGTGCGACAAAGCAGACGTCATAGTCGGAAGCGGACAACATATGACCAATAAACCCACGGCCTATATTGCCCGCACCAAAATGTACAGCTTTCATGTGTGAACTCCCCCTTTAAGATTGGATGACGAAATTCGTGCAGACCTTAGGCGGTGGTGACGAGTGGCTTCGAGATCAAATCGTTAAATGGCAGGTCGGTCAGGCAGGATAGTCGCTGGTGAGGCATATCGAATGCCAATGTTCCAGTGATGGTATTCGAGATGACAACGCAATGCATACCAGCAGAAGCTGCTGCACGCGCGCCGTTAGGTGAATCCTCAATGGCTACGGCCTCGTCTGCAGTTACTCCAAGGGCTTCGAGTGCTTGATTGTACAGTTCCGGATCAGGCTTTACATTGGCAACATCATCTGCCGTGCGGATCACTTCGAAATAGTCTTTTAATTTCAGTTGCTCCAGGTGTTGCTCTACCCATTCACGTTTGGAGCTGGAAGCTACAGCGAGCTTTATACCGGCTTTGCTTGCTTGTTCCAAATATTCCTGTATACCTGGGCGAACCTTTTCTTTGTTCATCAATGCAGCATGCTGCAATTGGACCGATTCCCTGAACGCATCCCGATCAATCGGAAGGTTCAAATCTGTGATGAGGTACTCATACGGATTGAAGGTTTTGAGACTGGTACCAATGCACTTGGAATACATCTCCAGTGTTAGATCAACACCATGTTCTTTGTACGCATCCCGAAATGCAATATACCACGCTGTCTCTGTGTCAATAATCGTTCCGTCGAAGTCAAAAATCAGTGCCTTAATCATCAATTTGTTCCTCCTGTTTTCAGAATTTGTTTTTGGGTTGAAAGATGAAACATTAAATCATGAAAATTTTCTGCAAATTAATTCCCGTACATTCATTAACCCGCGGAATGTTAGTTGACGCAAAAAGCGGGAGGTGCATATTAATTTGGGAAAAAATATGCGTTGAATCTAATAAAACCGTACCACAGGACAAAGAATAGGGTCAAGTGTGTCATGAATGTTTACATTGAAAATTTTCACATGCGTGACTTACTCTCAGAAAATGAGAAACCTTGCAAACCGTTAAGTCCTTTGCATGTAAGCGGTGTAATGGATGAACGGTTTTTTCAACACGAAAAAAATAAAAAAAATTGTTGAAAATGAATCGTATTGGACCATTCAACAGCTTTCGACACGTTTATAATAGAAGAAATGAATCGGCAACTTTAGTTTAATTTGCTTTACGCCAGATCAGCGCATGTGGGACAATAAGGCCACGAGTTGCCTGTTGGATAAGTGATGTGAAGGAGGAAGAGAACATGCTGCAAAGAGATCGCTTTGAGGGCGGTTTGATTGGGCTCGCAGTAGGAGATGCGCTAGGAACAACTGTTGAATTCAGCAGTCCGGGTACTTTTGAACCTGTCACAGATCTGGTAGGCGGCGGAGTGTTTGGATTAAAAGCCGGCGAATGGACGGACGATACCTCTATGGCTCTGTGTCTGGCGGAAAGTCTGGTGCGTCAGCCGAATTTCGATCCCGCTGATCAGATGCGCCGCTATACGAATTGGTATAAGATCGGTTATATGAGCAGTACTGGAGATTGTTTTGATATTGGTGGAGCTACGCGAAGCGCGCTGGAACGATTTGCTCGAACCGGTGAAGCCTATAGTGGATCAACTGACCCCATGACTGCCGGGAATGGCTCCATCATGAGGCTTGCTCCAGTTGCCATGGCTTATGCGCTTCAACCGTCAGAGGCGGTTCGTTACGCAGGGCTGAGTTCGCGGACAACACATGCTGCGACGGAAAGTGTAGAGGCTTGCGAAGTGCTGGCAGCCATTCTTGTGGCGGGATTCCATGGAGCAGACAAGGCCACAATGTTATCTCCAGAGACGATGAAGCGCTGGCGGACGGAGAAAGGGAGTTCTTTTTCACCTGCTATCGAAGAAGTGGTTATGGGGTCATACGAGCGTAAAGAACCGCCCGAAATCCAAGGCAGTGGGTATGTGGTTCGTTCTCTGGAAGCAGCGCTTTGGGCGTTCAACAAGTCATCCAGTTTTTCAGATGGCGTGTTGCTTGCCGTTAATCTAGGAGATGATGCAGATACAACCGGTGCTGTCTATGGACAGATTGCGGGTGCATATTACGGGCGAAGTGGAATTCCGCCCTATTGGCAGGACAAGCTGGCGATGAGAGATACGTTTGATCAATTAAATGAGGCTTTATGGCTGAAAGCTTACGGCAACATGGCGCAGGAAGAGTAGGAGGTTCCGGCTTAAAGATCGTTTGATAGACAGGTAATAAGAGATGAAATGAAGAGAACATCATCGAACATGAAGAGAAAGAACTAGGCGTAACACTATAGATATATGAAGGACAGGAGAAGAGAAAACATCATGAGTAAGACAGAACATTCATTAGACAATTCCACAGGTGAACGGGGTGAATCGGCAGCATCGACGAGTACGTCACAGACTTCAAAGTCTGGCAAACGAAAACCGTTTCCCTTGTCGCTGTTATGCTTGACGATTGGGGCATTCGCCATTGGCATGACTGAATTTATCATTATGGGTTTGCTACCTAATGTGGCAACGGATCTGAACGTTAGCATTCCACGGGCGGGACAACTAATTACGGGATATGCACTCGGCGTAGCCGTAGGCGCTCCCATTCTAACCGTTTTCACGCACAAGATTCCGCAGAAAAAACTATTGGTGCTGCTGATGTGCATTTTCATAATAGGTAACGCTTTGTCTGTCATCGCGCCTACGTATGGGCTGCTCATCTCGGCACGTATCCTGACGGCATTTGCTCACGGCACGTTCCTTGGCGTAGGTTCAATCATGGCTACCAAGCTTGTAACACCAGATCGGAGAGCTGGTGCGGTGTCGGTAGTGCTTGCGGGACTGACCATCGCCAATATTATCGGTGTTCCGTTTGGTACATTTATCGGTCAACAGCTTGGCTGGCGTTCCTCTTTTGGGGCGATTACTATTCTGGGCATTGTCTCACTGCTTGGTATTATTCGTTTTATCCCGGTTATTCCGCAAGGTACACCAGCTAACCTGGGACAACAGTTCCGCAATCTGATCCGCCCACAGGTATTGCTTGTGTTGCTTATCGGAGCAATGGGTTGCGGAAGTTTGTTTGCAGTTTTCACCTACATTACGCCGATGTTGGTTGATATTAGCGGCTTTGCAGAGAAGAGTGTAACCTGGATTCTGGTGCTCTTTGGCTTCGGTGTCACACTGGGGAATATGGTTGGTGGTCGTCTGGCCGACTGGAAGCTTATGCCTTCACTGATTGTGAACTTCGGTATTCTTGCTGTGCTACTCGCTGCATTAACGCTGACACTACACAATCCGGTGTTGGCGGTAATCACGATCTTCTTCTGGGGTGTTGCAGCTTTTGGCATTATGCCGGGGCTTCAGCTTCGCATTATGAATATGACGCGTGAAGCTCCGCTGCTGGCGACGACATCCAGCCACTCTGCATTTAATCTGGGGAATGCGGCGGGGGCTTATCTCGGCGGATTTGCCATTACACACACAGGACTGATATCAGTGCCAATCTACGCCGCAGTAATTGCAGCACTTGGCTTGCTTGGATTGTTACTCAGTTTGTTTAAGCAGGATAAGGAATCTTCGCCTGAAGGTGCAGATGGTATTCATCCCGTATCGGTGCATTAAATTAAAAATTATAGGCTAATGATAATGAAGAAAACCTCAGCCTCTTGTTATAAACAAGAAAACTGAGGTTTTTTCTGCTGTATTTTAATAGATTTCAAGCTCGTTAATTCGAACATAGGTTGGCTGATGTGAAGGCCCTCTGCTAGCAACGACACGTACCTTGGAGGTGTTTACTGCTGCAAAAGTATGTGATCGTGTCGTCTCCTGGTTGCCTGTGACTTGAACCAGGTTTACCCAGCTTGAACCATTCCAGTATTGCAGGTCATAGTTGGAAAGTACGTAACCCTTGGTTGTGTATAGATCGATCCTCTGTATGGAACTGGATGCAGGCAGATCAAGAGTGACATATTGCGGTAATGAGGAATTACGATTATTTGCCCAGCTATAGCTTTCTCCAAGTGCCGTGTTACGGTCGCCGTCGTTGATTCGGGCTGTTGAGTACCCCGGATAGGTGGAGGATGCGGTTATGGTTGCATTTCTCGCCAGGTTCTGCCCGGTTCCCGGATTGGTGGGATTTTTCACCAGTCTTACGAGATTCCAGCGTAGCTCAAAGAGTTTGAAGGATTTATTAAATACAGCGCCTTCCCCCTTCACGAGCGCATCAATGGTAAGGGACATGGTGCTTGGCACACTGTTGCTACTTGTCCACTTTCCTGTGGCCTCAATGCCTGCGAACACACTGACCTCTAATATTTTCTTGCCTGCAATTTTCAAACTCACTTCAGCTTTGGCTCCTGCCCAAGCCGTAACTTGTCCTTCAATTTTATGTGTGACGGTAAGATAACGGCTCACATTGCTGTAAGGCTTGATTTGTACAGGAATATAGGCCCGTGTTTTACCTTTTACACCTAGAGTGACGGTATACCCCTGATCCACTTGGAATTCAAATGTGACATTGCCATCAATACCGATGACAAGGAATACCCCAACAGATACGGAGCCCAGACTACCTGCACCGATATTGAAGCCCATAATCGGCACTTTAACTTCTTTTTTGAATTTGGCGTCGCCTTTAATGTAGACGTTCGCTTTCTCACCTGCTGTAAATTTAAGATCGTATTTTCCCCAGAAACCGTATTTTCCCGTTACCTTGGGTGCGATCAATGTAAGTTTGCCGCCCGCTTCAACGTAAACTTTGTTGCCGTTTGCATTTTGTTGATTTACAAGTACTTTTTTGAAATCACAGACAAATTCGTTGCCCGATTTTTTACAAGTAGCAAAATCCCCTGCCCCGGCAGTGCGAATTAGCTCATTCATATCTATGGCGTTTGCCTCAGTGATGTCGGCGGAGTTTGCCTGATCCAAACCTAGGGAAGCTTCTTCATTAGGATGATCTGGATTTGAGATATTAGCGTCTTGCTGGAGCGTGTTGTCGATGTTGAAATGTTTTATTTCTTGATCCGCATTGATCTGCTCATCGGATACAGACAAAGCACCAAGCCGTTCATTGCTTTCCAGCACCATGTCCAGATCAGGCATGACGATATTTCGCTCTTCCAAAGAAACTTCCTGCTCAGGGATATCATAGTAATCAAACAGTTCATCTACACCAGGTGTGGTGTAATCCACCAGTAATCCATCTTTACTTTTGCTGGTGCTAGCCACTTTAATTGCCCTGGCGGAAGACTCATCCAGAAAAATCTGACCAGGGGAAAGCAGGTTTCCAATCTGAGCGGCTTCTCGGGAATTCAGTTCGATTGAACCTTTATCTTCCACCGTTTCGAAGACGGAATTAACGACGGGTAGTTTTTGCACGATGGAAGATGGCATAGGTTGTGTCGGTTTTAATTGATAATCCACCTGCTCAAACTGGCCGGAGGATGTAATCGGATTACTGACCCCCAGGCCGTCTTCCGAAATGGTAAACGTAATGCGGAAATAAGCTTCCGCAATCGGGGCGTCCACATTTGTTTTACCTGCCCAGATCCAACGTGCACTTGTCTCTTCCGGCATGCCTTGGATTTGTTTCCATGGATCACTGCCATAACGTCCAAAATCTGAAGCGCGCGCCCAGGATGTATCATCGAATCTTGGTTGTTCCCAACCCTCAACGTATCGTTCAGATACTTTCCAGTTGAAGTCAGTAACCAGATTTTCATCTTCATAACTGAGATCTGCCAGCAGTCCGGCATACGAACCCCAGTCCTTGGCTTGAACCGCAATAACATTGGTGCCAGGTTGAATGGGGACAGGGAACGTATAGGCTTTGGTCCAGTCATCCCCTTTACCTGCTTGTTTACCGTTAACAAAAAGCGAGAATTCATTGTCGGCTGTTATGTAAAGTTTTCCCTCGTTGTTAGAAGCAGAGTAGGCATTGGTAGGCCAAAGACCGACAAGTAAAGGCAGCAATAACGTGAAAATCAAAAATGAGGCCCATGTCTTTTGAATAGATGAGCGAAGTTTGTTCACAATCATTTCCCTCCCAAGAAATAGTTGGTTTGCAGAACAATCAATCATGCCGCCTGACTTGGTGAATTAAATGTCTGTAGACAGGAAAAAACGAGAAAATATTGTAATTTGGTATAGACACCTCCTTGTTTGAGATTATAATAAGGTAAAATATTCAATTTAACAACAGTATTTTACATTTTTTATAGTGTAGTTTTGTTAGAAAAGAGAAGCGTGAATTCTTTGCTTGATGTTAAGAAAGATTACGTGTAGATACAATGTGTCGAATATAGTTGCAAAAATTGGATAAATAAGTTTAAATATACTATATAAGTAATTTTGAGAGAGAATTCAAGTCAAATCTACAAATTTCAACGTATTCTATCCTCAGTGCGTGTGACGGAAGGGAGGTGGTGGATTTATTTGTAAGGGCTTTCATGACAGAAGTGTTGCTTGTGATTAACCCAATTGAGAGGAGAAAAGTGAATGAAGAAACGTGTTTCTATCCTTTTAAGTCTTTCTATGGTTGTTGCTATGCTTGCTCCAACGATGGCGTCTGCCACGGAATCTAGCGAAATTTCTGCTCAGAACACTGCATATGAATCCACCAATGCTTCCACCAATGAGGTGAACAATACTCTAAATTCTACGCCGGTTGTACCGGCACCAGCGGGGTATGATGGCTATCGGAATAACATTCCGCATGGGAATATGAACCTCATTACCTACTATTCTACGACAGTTGGCAATGCACGGAAAGCGATGGTGTACACGCCGCCTGGATATTCACCTAATAAAAAGTATAGCGTGCTGTACCTGCTGCATGGGATTGGCGGGGATGAGCACGAGTGGGCTAACGCGATGAAACCGAAGAACATTCTGGACAACCTGTATTCGGAAGGAAAACTGTCGCAGATGATCGTGGTTATGCCGAATGGCCGTGCGATGAAGGATGACCGCCCGGTAGGTGATATTTACGCACCGGATAAGGTTGCCGCCTTTGAACGGTTCGAGCAAGATCTGCTCAAGGATCTCATCCCGCATATTGAGAGAACTTATCCCGTGTATAAGGATAAAAACAATCGTGCACTTGCTGGCCTGTCCATGGGTGGCGGACAATCTCTCAACTTTGGATTGAAGAATCTGGATACGTTCGCTTATGTAGGTGCCTTCTCGGCAGCTCCGAATACGAAGCCTGTGAACCAGTTGATCACGAATCCTGGACAGGCGGCCAGCAAACTGAAATTGCTCTGGATTTCTTGTGGAGCAAGTGATGGCCTGCTGTGGGTGAGCCAGAACTTCAAAAATGGCCTCAGCAGCATGAACGTTCCACACATTTGGTATCAGGATGTAGGTGGACATGAACCAAAAGTTTGGAATAGTGGCCTGTATCAGTTCTCGCAACGCATTTTTAAATAGTACACCAGCTTCCATCCAAAAGTAATCATCTGAACGTTCCATCCACACTATTCTCTAAGAAGAGGGTAGCGTTAAGAGGGAGTATTGGGATGAGCATCAGCCTCAGGCTTGTATTATACAGCGCCTGAGGCTTTATGTATTTTTCTCGGTGAAGCAGATTCAAATCAGAAGGGTAAATAGTATAGTATAAGATGAGGCGTACATAGGTATTTTCGTGAAAGTGAGGGACTGGATGACGATGTTTTATTATAAAGGGGCATTTCGGGAAACGGATAACGTTATCTATTTTAAAAGCGAAGTTCCGCTGGTACAGCATGATGTGATTTTGTTTGGGGAGAGAACATACTTTATTGAAAGTGTGGAGAAAGAGTTTTTGTTGCTGGAGAGAGTGGGTTCCATTGTTACGGTGAGTGTGTAGCGTGTTTATTTTGATGCGGATTTATTGGTACGTGCACTTCTAGGCCTCTGCCCACATACAATAGATCGACCCTGTTCCCTTATGTGCTCAGGCCAGATCGTTGTAAAACTGCAGGAGGTGTCATCTGTGCCCGGATTGTTTACCGCAATAGCTCTGTTCATCAAAGAATTAACGTTACTCGTTTCATATGTCAAAAACAATGCGTTTCCTCAGCCGCTCGCTGAGGATGACGAAGCCAAGCACCTGCGCCTCATGGCTGAAGGCAATGCCCACTCGCGCAATCTGCTCATTGAACACAATCTGCGTCTTGTGGCGCATATCGTCAAGAAGTTTGACAATACCGGAGAAGATCAGGAAGACCTGATTTCCATTGGAACGATTGGATTGATCAAAGCGATCGAAAGCTTTCAGCAAGGCAAAGGCACAAAGCTGGCGACATTTGCAGCGAGATGTATTGAAAACGAAATCTTAATGCACTTAAGATCTCTGAAGAAAACACGTAAAGACGTATCCCTGCATGACCCCATTGGTACGGATAAAGAAGGAAATGAAATTACACTTATTGATATCCTCGGCACCGAAGCCGATGATGTGGTAGATCGTGTGCAGCTTAAAATTGAAAAAAGCAAAATTTATCGCAATCTCGACATTTTGGATGATCGGGAGAAAGAAGTGGTCATTGGCCGCTTTGGCCTGGAAGCCGGGGGAGAAGAGCGCACGCAGCGCGAGATTGCCAAGGAACTCGGTATTTCACGCAGTTATGTTTCGCGGATTGAGAAGCGGGCGTTGATGAAGCTGTACCATGAATTTTATAAGCAAAAATAATGAAAAAAAACAAACTGAAATAGAGATAAAAAAAGACTCCTAAGGGATCAAGAAAAGCTTACTTTTGATCTCTTTGGAGTCTTATGTCATTTAGTATTCATTAGTGATGTTGTTTCGAAGTATGGCAGCTCCAGCAGTTGGAACCCACTGGACGTCTATTCCGAGTTCTTCTGCTACAAACCGAAGAGAAACGTATGTCCTACTATTCTTCATATAGGGTGCTGCATCAAGTTCTTTATTTTGTAATGTATTGCTTGTCTCACTTGTTAGGACTTTCTTCGAATTAAGGAAAAGTTGTATAGAACGGTTTCCCTTTTCTAAATGTATATATTTACCATCCGAAGAGATGGTTGTATTAAAGCCCAGAGCCTCGGCTATTTGACGGAGAGGAACCATAATTCGTCCTGATTTTATCTCAGGGGAAGTATCAAACTTGATCTGCTTATCCTCTAAAACAATGTTAATTCCAGAGGTTTTATTCATATTTGTGGGTAGTGTATAGGGTGAAATCTTTTTAATGATATTATTGCCTGTATCTGCAACATAGATGATTCCCTCAGATGTAATGGCTACATCTTGTGGGGAATTAAAGAGTGCTACTCGCTCGGGACCATCTTGGTCACCCGATTCACCTGTCTGACTGCCCGATACTGTAGTCACATTTCCATTTTTGATATACCTTATTACATTATTTAGAGAATCAGCAACAAGAAGGCCTCCTGTTTTGTCTAAGACAATTCCTCTGGGCGTGTGAAAGGCGGCCATTTGTGATGACCCATCCGTGTAACCTCCAGAAGCATATAATTCATGTTTATCATAGATTGAATTATCTTTTACATGTAACTGACCAGCTACAGTTGTGACATTATTAGTCGAAAAATCAATATAACGAATGAGCTGGTTACCAGAGTCACTGACATATAAATTTCCCTTTTCATCTAAAGCAAGGCCGGTGGGTTCGTTAAATAAAGCTTGTTGGATCGAACCATTTTTGTAATCACCAGCCGGTGATACAAACCCAGGGTGAATCTCGACAACACGTTTTGATGCTGCGGTTAACGTAGTAGTGGTGCCGTCTGGCATAATTTTGCGGATAGTATGGTTCAAGGTATCAGAAACGTAGATTAATCCCTCTTTCGTAACTGCAATTCCCTGAGGATGATTAAATAGAGCCTCTTTTCCCTTACCGTCTGTAGCACCAATTCGGCCATTTCCTGC
This sequence comes from Paenibacillus polysaccharolyticus, assembly GCF_023714295.1. Classification (GTDB taxonomy): domain Bacteria; phylum Bacillota; class Bacilli; order Paenibacillales; family Paenibacillaceae; genus Paenibacillus; species Paenibacillus polysaccharolyticus_A. Next base: position 4,829 of record NZ_JAMAUN010000003.1, on the reverse strand, counting down.
AACTGTAGTCACTTCACCCGTGAAGGATATTTTCCGGATTGCATTGTTTGCGGTATCTGCAACATACAAGCTCTTGTCTGTGCTGTAAGCTAGAGCAGCAGGAGATTGGAACATGGCGTTTAATTTATTCCCGTTAAGAAGGGTTCCAATAGGCTGGCCTCCCGTATCAACGAGTAAAGAGGATGAAGGGCCTGCGTAAGTATTGGTATTACCATTGCTGAGTTTAAAGATTCTGTGGTTCCCCGTGTCTGAAACGAAAAGCTGATTCTTTTCCCCAATAGCTAATCCTGTCGGTTGTCTGAAGGAAGAATTTAAGGCTGGCCCTTCCTGTTCTCCATACATCCCGTTACCAGCAATTCTTGAGACGGTTGCAATCATATTCCCTTTATCATTATATAATGGGGCAGCATTGGCAGCTGAACCGATACTCGAGCTAAAGATAATGATTATAGCACTGAGCGAGAGAAATGTTTTGTGTAGTAAGGTCATAAGAACTCCTTGTGCTGTATTTTTATTTTAGGAATATCTGTATCTTACTTGGTGAAGTTAAATGCAGGTGGCAAATCAGCATTTGAATCATTTAATTCTAAGATAGTTCTGCCTGTATGGTCCACGATCTTTACATAGAATAGCTTAAATGTTCCATCCCCACTTATGGAGAAAGGAATAGTAGCTAAGATCCCGTCCGAAATCGCAATGTTTGATGTAGTGCCGAATTGGGTTGCAGCATATATCGTTTCTTTTTTTTGAGTTAGGCCGTTATCTGGATTTCCAACATAGGTTTTGGTAATGTCTACACTATTTGAAGGATTGAAGTAGGAATCATTCAAAAAACGGTTCGCTGGATTAGTTACATCTACACCAGTATCACTAATAAAGTGAAATTCCGTGCCAAAGATAGCACTGGACCCCGTGAAATCCTTTAAACGAATAGACAATTCGAATCCTTTTGCTGTTGGCGTCTGCACCAAAGTGACTTTGGGTGTATTCGGTTTCCCAGCTGAATTGCCAGGAGAATCAGGAGCTGTTACAACCAGTGCAGGATCAGAATCGGAATGATTCAGTCCTAATTGTTGTTTGTTTTTTTCAAAGGTTTTAAGTTCCTCTGGCGATAATTGAGCTGTGTAAGTCTTTTCAGCACGACCTTGAATTTGATCTAATATCGATTTATTTACTGAATCAATCTTTTGTTTGTTATCTAAAATGGTTTCCAAAGAAGAATCTAACCTAGCCTTGGCTTCTTCTTTTAAGACCTGTTGCTGCTTTTGTATTTCTTTTTGTAATGATTCTAATCGTAATCTTTCTGTCTCCTTATTTTGAAAACCTTCTGGATTAATACCTCCCATCGCATGAAGAGGTTTGACGTTCTGTAAGCTTATTTTTCTTTCGATATCTATAATCTGTTGGTTGACCGTATTAAGAATTACGTTCATTTCATTATTATTTATCTTGTTAAGTCGAACAGATTCAGAAGCGATATTCGATATTAGTCTATTGATGTTATCTAAGTAGTTAGAGAGAGCTTTTTTGTTATTGATTGTCATGTCAGCTTGAATTCCATCTCGTTGAATCAAGGGAGAGATATTTTTATTCATATCATCGTTAAGCTGCTTCTCAAGCTTTGTATTCTCTGTGATGATAGCAGGAGTACTGAATAACATCGCTTTTAGAATGAAAGGGTCCGCTTGTTGTGTTAGCTTTGCGACATCAACTACAGTTATAGCATCCTGCATATTTTTCGGTGGAGCAACAGAATTAAAGCTGATCTGCTGCGCAGGTGCGACCAGAAAGGATGCCTTGGAAGCATGGATATCACTTGTAGATCCAGCAACAAGGCCAGAGGCAACGAATACCGTTAATGTACCATCTGATTGGACCATAACGTGAAAATTGGTTCCTCGTACACGTAATTTGGAACCAGGGGTTTCAACGTATTCCGTATCGGAATCGGCCAAGTGGGATACGGAACTCCAGATTGAACCTGTCCACAATTTAATGGAAAACTCATTTCCTAAAGTGTTGTGTTTTAATTTAGAGATGACAGCGTTAGAGTTTTTCCCTAAAGATCTTTCTGACTCTGGATTGCTTACCCTAAACGTTACTGCGCCAGTATTTCCAGTAATTATTCGATCACCTTGATAGAGTTTCATATTTGAAAAAGCAGGTATTTGTTTTAGTCCTCCAGCTCGCGTTATCGTTACTTCTCCTTGAACCGTTGTAATAAGCGCACTTTCGATTACTCGCGTTGCTGCCGAAACATTCAAAGAGCTTAAGATAAACGTTAATAAGGCGAGGAAGAGCGTTAAAGTTCCAATCCGTTTAAACAAAGTAACATCACTCTTTCTTTAATTTGATCATCGTTACGATTTGTTTGATACAAGTTGAACCTGTTCATTGATGAATGTTAATTTTCTTTCTACAACCTCTAAATTCGGGAATTTCTCTTTTAAGGCTTGTAATATAGTCACTGCTTCGCCAAAATGACCATTCAAAACAAGGATATCGGAGCGTAGTAACTCGGATCTCCACAAATAAATGTCTTGATCAGGAGCAATGGTTCCGCGATAAGAGTGAAAGCCAGTGGTAGCCTTATTCACATGTGAGTAGGCTCCTTCTAGCAATTTTTGAGCTTTGGAGACCGCTATATTTGCTAATAAGAAATGTGCATCAGGATAATCTGGGTGTATGGAAAGGGCTTGAGAATAACATTTTTCAGCAGCTTCAAGGTTGTCTTGAGTAGTATAGATTTTACCCATTAACACATGAATTTCTGCGATTCTTCCAAAATGTGAATTCATTTGCCCTAGTTCAATGGCCTTTGTGAAATAAAATAATGAAGCTTGTTTATCATTCGTGTTCATTGTTTCACGTCCAAGGAAGTACCACCAACCTGGGTTGCTCGGCTCTTCCTTTGTCATTTTTCTTAATAGCTCGATATTACGTGCTATTTTGTTTTTTTTAGATTTAATCTCGGGTTCATAGCCGTCATGATGTAGGCGAATCCCGACAGGTTTATGAATAATGTTGGAAGTGAAAATCCCTTCCTTTTCTGTAGCGATCTGCTCATGAATTCTGCCACTAAAATGAATACCTTTATTGGTTTGAAAAAGGCGTGGAACGGAATATTCTGATAAACATTTATTTCCTACATAATTCATAATGGCAGGCTGGAGGGCTGGAACATAGGTTTTCATAGAGCTATAAATTCCTGCTGCCAGTCGAATGAGTTCTTGATCTTCCTCATGTAGCCACTCGTCTGCATCCAGCCAGAACACCCATTCTGAACGAACATGGCTTAATGCTTCATTACGTAATTCCGCAAAGTTGTCGTTCCATTGCAAATGATACACTTGGACTTGCGGATATTTTTGCAGAATCGATAAGGTTTGATCGGTTGACCCCGAATCGATAACAATGACCTCATCAACCGCGTTCAGAATGCTTTGAATACACCGTTCTATGCTTCGTTCTTCATCCTTGACAATAAGAGCAGCTGAAACAGTGACTTTTGGTGTACTTAGAAGTAATTGTATTTCCTTACTCACCATTTCATTGCAGGGTACTTTTTGTAACTCTTCGCGCATGAAGGGCATCCACTGCCCTTTAGGATCAAGAAACAAGGCCCGATTGAACAGGAGTTGGGCCGTTCTTCCCTTACCTTGTTTCATCAGTGATTCTCCAAGTAAAAGCCAGCCCTGACCATCTAATGGGAATTCCTGAACGTGTTTTTTAGCCGCTAGTTCAGCTGAATGATGTAATTGTTTTAATATTAAGTCTGATATGTGATTGTGTCTGGGATCCATAACAATTCCTTCCGTCTAAAGTTTTTCTATTTTAATTGCTTTTCGGTTCAATGTGCACAGTGTTGTTAATCTTAAAATGATTGCTGTCAGTAGCTCTAATATTTAGTTTCACTGAGGAATTAATGATGCCTGATACAGAAAGTATGTTGCCATCTACCCAGGCGCTAATTGAACTACTACTGCTAATTCCATCAATAACAAACGTTAACGGATCATTGTCCCGATCCCGGAAAAAGGCGTTGAGATCGACCTGCGTCTGTGAATCGGTCGCGTCCACCATGGCATGCGAGACAGGTTCAGGGGCAAACTGGAGTCTGCTGGTCAGATCTACATACATTCCCCCCGGATCGGTCGCCCGCACGGTGAAGGAGGTCGGCAGGGTCGGCACACCGCCAAAAGCAAGTTGCTGCCCCCAGTTTAGACTGAGACTGAGCCCACTCAGATCATCCGGCTGTTGGACAATCGCGTAGGAAAGCGAGTCTTGGTTAGGATCTTGGAAAAAGTCTGCAATATTCCAAACATTCGGATAGAATCTATTTTTATTCGGATCAAACGTCAGGACAGGGGAACTGACGGTAAGAGGCGCAACATTTTCCCCTTGAATTTCCACTACATTATAAGCCGACCATCCGTGAGGATCGGTGGCAGTGACTCCCATGCGAACCGGTGCAAGGATGGTGCCGCTATACGTTAGCAGGCCGTCCTTGATGGAAGCATTCGCAGCATAGCTGGTGCCAGACAGTTCAAACGTTAACGGATCATTGTCCCGATCCCGGAAAAAGGCGTTGAGATCGACCTGCGTCTGTGAACCGGTCGCGTCCACCATGGCATGCGAGACAGGTTCAGGGGCAAACTGGAGTCTGCTGGTCAGATCTACATACATTCCCCCCGGATCGGTCGCCCGCACGGTGAAGGAGGTCGGCAGGGTCGGCACACCGCCAAAAGCAAGTTGCTGCCCCCAGTTTAGACTGAGACTGAGCCCGCTCAGATCATCCGGCTGTTGGACAATCGCGTAGGAAAGCGAGT
>NZ_JAMAUN010000039.1:0-460 GCF_023714295.1 Paenibacillus polysaccharolyticus | reverse complement strand
CTCGTCACACCTGTCTGCCGCAAGCCTCTGCCATCAACAGCGGATCACACTTCCGTCCACTGGCGCAGCAGGTTGTGATACATGTTGAGCAGGGAGAGGACCTCTTCTCCGTCGCCAAAGCGGGCCTTCAGAGACTGGATGGTGCGGTCCAGGTCGTAAAGCATCGCACGCTGCTTATCGTCGCGGACCATCGACTGGATCCACAGGAAAGAGGCCTGGCGGACGCCGCGGGTGACCGGGGTGACGCAGTGCAGGCTGCTGGCGGGATAGAGCACCAGATGCCCGGCCGGGAGCTTCACCCGATGTTGGCCATAGGTGTCTTCAATCACCAGTTCGCCACCCTCATAGCTCTCCGGATCGCAAAGGAACAGCGTCGCTGACAGATCAGTGCGCATCCAGCCCGCCTCGCCGTTCTGGCGAACGGCGCCATCGACGTGAAAACCATAGGTCTCCCCTGGCC
>NZ_JAMAUN010000038.1:0-462 GCF_023714295.1 Paenibacillus polysaccharolyticus | reverse complement strand
GTTCCAGCCCCATGGCAAAACCCACGCCCGGGGTAGCGCGACCGCCCAGCTGCTCAACCAGGCCGTCGTAACGACCGCCGGCGCAGACGGTGCCCTGGGAACCAAGGCTGGTGGTCACCCACTCGAACACGGTGCGGTTATAGTAATCAAGGCCGCGCACCAGGCGCTGGTTGACGGTGTAGCGGATCCCGGCATCGTCAAGCAGCGCGCACAGGCCGGCAAAGTGGGCTTTCGACTCTTCGTCAAGATAATCGCCGAGCGCCGGCGCGTCGTTGAGCAGCGCCTGAACGTCCGGGTTTTTGGAGTCCAGCACCCGCAGCGGGTTGGTATACATCCGGCGTTTACTGTCTTCATCCAGTTTATCGGTAAACTGCTCCAGGTATGCCACCAGCGCGTCGCGGTAGTTGGCGCGCGCTTCCAGCGAACCGATGGAGTTCAGCTCCAGGCTGACGTGCTCGGAGA
>NZ_JAMAUN010000037.1:0-467 GCF_023714295.1 Paenibacillus polysaccharolyticus | reverse complement strand
CTGAAGGACTGGGACGAAGAAATCGTCGCGCGCAAGATCATCCTGATCGCGACGGGCTCGGAAGTCGAACTCGCGATGAAGGCCGTCGAGCCGCTCGCGCAGCAGGGCATCGCGGCCCGCGTCGTGTCGATGCCGTCGACCAACGTGTTCGACCGCCAGGACGCCGAGTACCGCGAACGCGTGCTGCCGCACGGCGTGCGCCGCGTCGCGATCGAAGCGGGCGTGACGAGCTTCTGGCACAAGTACGTCGGCCTCGAAGGCGGCGTCGTCGGGATCGACACGTTCGGCGAATCGGCGCCGGCCGGCGTGCTGTTCAAGTACTTCGGCTTCACCGTCGAGCACGTCGTCGAGACCGCGAAGGCCGTGCTGGCCTAAAAGCATACGCGGCGCGCGCCACCCCTCGCGCGCGTCGCACCGTGAAGCTGCACGAAACGAATTTTTTCAGCCATCAGGAGATAGACCATGAC
>NZ_JAMAUN010000036.1:0-472 GCF_023714295.1 Paenibacillus polysaccharolyticus | reverse complement strand
TTGCTTAACGCGCTTCCTCTCATTGGCTCCCTGATCGGCGGACAACAGCTGAGCCTGATCTTCACCATCCTGGCGTTAACCCAAAGCGCCGGTATTAGCTTTCTGCAGGGGCTGCAAAGCGTTGAAGAGTCCCTGTCGTGCCCGCTATGGCGCCAGCGTCTGGCGCAGGCCCGCGCGCTGATCGTTCAGGGGGAGCCGATTTGGCTGGCGTTAAGCCGCTGCGGCGGTTTTACACCGCTGTGCCTGCAGCTCATCCGCACGGGGGAAAGCGCGGGAGCGCTGGATCAGATGCTGGAAAACCTGGCGCATCACCATCGCCAGCAAACCTATCAGCGAGCCGATAGTCTGGCTGCGCATCTTGAACCAATGATGCTGGTGATAACCGGCTCGCTGGTCGGGATTCTGGTGGTGGCAATGTATTTGCCCGTTTTTCACCTGGGCGATGCCATTGGCGGGGCGGGAGGATGAGAAA
>NZ_JAMAUN010000035.1:0-474 GCF_023714295.1 Paenibacillus polysaccharolyticus | reverse complement strand
AGTCTGCAATATTCCAAACATTCGGATAGAATCTATTTTTATTCGGATCAAACGTCAGGACAGGGGAACTGACGGTAAGAGGCGCAACATTTTCCCCTTGAATTTCCACTACATTATAAGCCGACCAACCTTGCGGATCGGTGGCAGTGATTCCCATGCGAACCGGTGCAAGGATGGTGCCGCTATACGTTAGCAGGCCGTCCTCAATCCGCACATTCGCCGCATGACTGGTTCCGTTTAATTCAAACGTTAACGGATCGTTATCCCGATCCCGGAAGAAGGCATTTAAGTCCACTTGTGTCCGTGTCCCAGTCGCATCCACTATCGCATGGGAGACGGGTTCAGGCGCAAACTGGAGTGTACTGGTCAAATCGGCATACAATCCCCGAGGGTCGGTCGCCCGCACGGTGAAGGAGGTTGGCATGGTCGGCACGCCGCCGAAAGCCAGTTCCTGTCCCCAGTTTAAGCTGAGAC
>NZ_JAMAUN010000034.1:0-479 GCF_023714295.1 Paenibacillus polysaccharolyticus | reverse complement strand
CCCTGGGCGGTGGAATCGAACTTAATCAGCAGACCATCCTTCTGCGGCGTGATGCTTTTAAAGCGGATGCCGTTGGCATCGAGATGATGCCAGACGGAGAAACCGTCCGGCATTCCGATACCCTGGCCAACCGGGCGGATCGCCAGCGTGGCCTCCTGCTGCTGCACCGCCAGCCAAAGCCAGAACAGGGCGCCGAGCAGAAGAGAACCACCCAGCAGCCAGCAGAACTGGCGCAGGGAAGGGCGTTTCATGACCATCATTAGCCCCGGCTTCTGTATTTTTTCTTCCACAGCACCACCAGCGAGCCGATCAGTCCGAAGACCAACAGGGCAACCGGCAGGAGCATCAGGCAGGACATCAGCTGATCTTCATACTTGAGGAATACCGGGGTTTTACCCAGCAGATAGCCAAGCGAGGTCAGGATGAGCACCCACAGCAGGCCGCTCATCCAGTTGAAAAACTGAAAACGGGCGTTATTA
>NZ_JAMAUN010000033.1:0-524 GCF_023714295.1 Paenibacillus polysaccharolyticus | reverse complement strand
AATCCTGCCCCCGCAATTGTAGCTTTCCTAACCGAAAGTGATCTGGAACCGTGGTGTAGTTGGCCTAACATGCCTGCCTGTCACGCAGGAGATCGCGGGTTCGAATCCCGTCGGTTCCGCCATTTTAATACTTTACACCGTGCCGGTGTAGCTCAACTGGTAGAGCAACTGACTTGTAATCAGTAGGTTGGGGGTTCAAGTCCTCTCGCCGGCACCATTGTAGTATTTTACAATTAGAGATATATAAGCTGTATAATATAGGATCTGATGGTAATACTAAAATACTCATGCAATATTGTTTTACTTTATGGCGATCGTGGCGAAGTGGTTAACGCACCGGTTTGTGGATCCGGCATTCGGGGGTTCAATTCCCCTCGATCGCCCCATAGCTTTCTTATTGGGGATTAGCCAAGCGGTAAGGCAACGGACTTTGACTCCGTCATGCATAGGTTCAAATCCTATATCCCCAGCCATTTACTATGAGTCATTAGCTCAGTTGGTAGAGCACCTGACTTTTAATCAGG
>NZ_JAMAUN010000032.1:0-532 GCF_023714295.1 Paenibacillus polysaccharolyticus | reverse complement strand
CCCGAGGCAGTTTCGTTGTTCGCCACGTCCTTCATCGGCTCCTAGCGCCTAGGCATCCTCCGTGTGCTCTTAGTAGCTTAACCAGTTTGCTCCGGTTTCGTTTGCTCGCTTCCCTTGGTTTGCTTGCGCAAAGCCAAAAGTCGCTCCCATTCGATACCATCGCAAAAGCAATTAAGTACCAATTTATTGAAACTTGTTATACACAAGTTCAGCTAAAAAGGAATGTTCTAATTCGCGTTTGTTTCGTTTCGATATCTAGTTTTCAAAGAACAAATCGTTTCGTTCGGGCCGTTCACGGATGTGTCGGTCGAATAAACGAGTAGTTTTGAGAGTTTGAGCTCTCAAAACTGAGCAACGAGTGAGTAACTAGCCGACCTGGCTAGATTTTAGATTTGAATGTCTTCATTGCAGAAGACGATTCTCCATAGAAAGGAGGTGATCCAGCCGCACCTTCCGATACGGCTACCTTGTTACGACTTCACCCCAATCATCTATCCCACCTTCGGCGGCTGGCTCCTTGCGGTTACCCCAC
>NZ_JAMAUN010000031.1:0-663 GCF_023714295.1 Paenibacillus polysaccharolyticus | reverse complement strand
CCTGATTAAAAGTCAGGTGCTCTACCAACTGAGCTAATGACTCATAGTAAATGGCTGGGGATATAGGATTTGAACCTATGCATGACGGAGTCAAAGTCCGTTGCCTTACCGCTTGGCTAATCCCCAAAAGTAGATGGTGGAGGCTGAGGGGATCGAACCCCCGACCCTCTGCTTGTAAGGCAGATGCTCTCCCAGCTGAGCTAAGCCTCCATCTTTGGGATATTCATCCCCAATTAAAACATTAGATAAACTATGACCCGTAGGGGATTCGAACCCCTGTTACCTCCGTGAAAGGGAGGTGTCTTAACCCCTTGACCAACGGGCCCCATTTGCAGAGCTCTCAACCGGGATCGAACCGGTGACCTCATCCTTACCATGGATGCACTCTACCTACTGAGCTATGAGAGCAAATGGCTCCCCGAACAGGACTCGAACCTGTGACAACTCGATTAACAGTCGAGTGCTCTACCAACTGAGCTATCAGGGAATAATATGCATTTGCAGTGCAAATGCAATTCATCATACAATGTCCACATGCAGAGCCTGTTTTCTATGTAAGATGAAAGAGTTCGCTTGGCGGCGTCCTACTCTCCCAGGACCCTGCGGTCCAAGTACCATCGGCGCTAGAGGGCTTAACGGTCGTGTTCGGGATGGGTACGTGTG
>NZ_JAMAUN010000030.1:0-686 GCF_023714295.1 Paenibacillus polysaccharolyticus | reverse complement strand
TGCACAGACAACCAGGATGTTGGCTTAGAAGCAGCCACCATTGAAAGAGTGCGTAATAGCTCACTGGTCGAGTGACTCTGCGCCGAAAATGTAACGGGGCTAAACACACCACCGAAGCTATGGCTTGGATCGACTTCACTGCTTCTTTGAGGCGGTGTTTACCACAAGGACATTTTTGTCTGACAAGGTGTGAAGCCTTGGATGACCAAATGGTTCCCAGGGGATAAACACAGGACTTCGAAGCTGGAGTGAAGTCGATCCAGGGGTAGGGGAGCGTTGTATAAGGATTGAAGGTGTACCGTAAGGAGCGCTGGACATTATACAAGTGAGAATGCCGGTATGAGTAACGAAAAGATCAGTGAGAATCTGATCCGCCGAAAGCCTAAGGGTTCCTGAGGAAGGCTCGTCCGCTCAGGGTAAGTCGGGACCTAAGGCGAGGCCGAAAGGCGTAGTCGAAGGACAACAGGTCGAAATTCCTGTACCACCGTAAATCGTTACGAGCGATGGGGGGACGCAGTAGGGTAGTGACGCAGGCTGATGGATGCCTGTCCAAGCAGTGAGGCTGGTTAGTAGGCAAATCCGCTAACCGTAAGGCTGAGCTGTGATGGGGAGTGAAAATTACAGTAGCGAAGGTCATGATCTCACACTGCCAAGAAAAGCCTCTAGCCAGATGAAGGTGCCCGTAC
>NZ_JAMAUN010000002.1:0-490766 GCF_023714295.1 Paenibacillus polysaccharolyticus | reverse complement strand
GAATATCTGGTGTCACTGGGGAAACAGGAGTAACGGGTGCAACCGGTATTGCTGGAGTAACCGGAGCCACAGGAGTAACAGGATTGACGGGTGAAACCGGTGTGACTGGGGCCACGGGCACAGCCGGAGTCACTGGAGTCACTGGTGCAAGCATTACGGGCGCAACCGGAGCGACAGGAGTCACGGGATCGACGGGTGAAACCGGGGTGACTGGTGCAACGGGCACAGCCGGGGTTACTGGAGTCACTGGTGCAAGCATTACGGGCGCAACCGGAGCGACAGGAGTCACGGGATCGACGGGCGCAACCGGGGTGACTGGTGCAACGGGCACAGCCGGAGTCACTGGAGTCACTGGTGCAAGCATTACGGGCGCAACCGGAGCGACAGGAGTCACGGGATCGACGGGTGAAACCGGGGTGACTGGTGCAACGGGCACAGCCGGGGTCACTGGAGTCACCGGTGCAAGCATTACGGGCGCAACCGGAGCAACGGGAGTCACGGGATCGACGGGTGAAACCGGGGTGACTGGTGCAACGGGCACAGCCGGGGTCACTGGAGCCACCGGTGCAAGCATTACGGGCGCAACCGGAGCGACAGGAGTCACGGGATTGACGGGTGAAACCGGGGTGACTGGTGCAACGGGCACAGCCGGGGTCACTGGAGTCACCGGTGCAAGCATTACGGGCGCAACCGGAGCAACGGGAGTCACAGGATCGACTGGGGCTACAGGAGCCTCAGGCTTCACGGGTACAACTGGAGCTACAGGCGCAACCGGTGCTACGGGCATAAGTGTCACAGGCGCAACGGGAGCTACCGGAGCTACCGGAGCTACAGGTACGTCCGTAACAGCGACCTCAGCTTTTGCTGAAAATACGAGTGGTACGATCCTTGTCCTTCTGGGTGGTACATTAATCCCACTGACAAACAATCAAAACATCGGAACAGGTATTACGGTTAATGGAACTAGCGATACGTTTACTTTAGCTAACACTGGAAGGTACTTTATTTCTTACAAAATCAGTTTAACAGCTGCAGCTTTAATACAGTCTCGGGTGTTGCTTAATGGCGCAGCGATTCCAGCCAGTGTTGTCTCGCCCGCGCTTTCCTTGAGCCAATTGCAAACAGAATTTATCGTCTCGATTACTGCTGGTTCGACAATCCAACTTCAGCTTTTCGGCCTCGCGGGCACTGCTGTGCTTTCGCCACCAGGTGCAACATTAACGATTATTCAATTAAGTTAACTATCCTTAATCCTACAGAACGCAAAAAAGACGGGAACATAATGCTCCCGTCTTTTTTTGTAACATTTAGTCTTTTGTACTAACCAAGCACAATCTCAACAGCTGTATTCAGTTCAGGCAGAGACGTAAGTTGAACCAGCACATCTTTTGGCACTTCTTTATCAACGGTCAAGATCATGATCGCAGCACCGCCAATAATTTTACGTCCAACTTGCATGGATGCGATGTTTACGTCATTTTGACCAAGCAAAGTACCTACACGTCCGATGATACCCGGTTTATCGTTGTGAGAGATCAAAATTTGATGGCTTTCTGGTGCGATATCTACAGGGAATTTATCAAGACGAACAATCCGTTCGCCGTAACCTGCAAGAAGTGTACCTGCCACGCGGCGTTCTTCAGCATCTTGTGTTGTTACGAGTGTTACGGTAATTAGATTTGTAAATCCTTTTGTAGCAGACGTTTGGCTAACAACAACATTCAGGTCACGAATTTTGGCCAAGTGCATGGAATTAACAATGTTGGCTTCTCCGCCCAGATGTCTTGCCAGAATGCCCTTCACAATATAACGAGTGAGTGGTGATGTATCCACTTCTGATAGGTCACCCGCATAGTCAATGCGGATCTCTTGGACTGCATTTTGAGTGATTTGTGCTGCAAAACTTCCTAGCGTTTCACCCAATTTAAAGTATGGTTGCAGTTTGTTCATAACGGTTGGTGCTACAGCTGGCATATTAACTGCATTTTTAAATGGTTCATTGCGAAGAATGTGAAGAACTTGTTCAGATACGTCAATTGCAACGTTCTCCTGAGCCTCTACAGTTGATGCACCCAAGTGAGGTGTAACGATAATGCTTGGATGATTCAAGAATGGATGATCTGCTGCAGGAGGTTCGCTTTCAAATACATCGAATGCTGCTCCAGCGACAATTCCTTCATCAATCGCTTCTACAAGCGCCATTTCGTCAACTACACCGCCGCGTGCACAGTTAATAATACGCATGCCTTTTTTCATGACTTCGAATTGCGGCCGGGAAATCATATGACGTGTTTCTGGGGTGAGTGGAGTGTGTACAGTCATAAAGTCCGCATTACGGATAATATCATCAACACTTGCCAGCTTGACTTGCAGTTTCTCGGCACGCTCCTCAGTAAGAAACGGGTCATAAGCGAGAATGTCCATGCCGAAAGCTTTAGCACGTTTGGCTACTTCGCTGCCGATTCTTCCCATACCAAGTACACCGAGTGTTTTATTTCTTAATTCCACACCGAGGAACGTTTTACGGTCCCATGTACCCTGAATCGTTTTGGCATACGCTTGAGGAATGTGTCGTGCCAGAGCCATCATCATGGCAAAAGTGTGCTCACAAGTTGTAATGGTATTACCGTCAGGTGCATTAATGACGATGATACCGCGTTGTGTAGCAGGTTCCAGTTCAATATTATCTACGCCAACTCCTGCGCGTCCAATCACTTTAAGATTGGTGCCAGCCGTCATAATACGTTCTGTAACACGGGTCTGGCTACGAACGAGTAGGGCATCATAATCTCCGATAATGGCAACAAGCTCATCTTCACTAAGTCCGGTTTTCTTCTCGACAACGACATCACTTGCGTCCACCAGCTGCTGAATTCCCAGATCACTGATTGGATCTGACACTAACACTTTGTACATGGTTTCTTCCTCCTTAGATTTGTATATCTATAATCGTCAAGGTTTGTTCTCCGGCAGGAGACGTTCCTTAAAACCAAGTTGATCCTTCCCTCCAACAACGCGGTGTCGTAGCAGAGGAGGAGGGTAAACTAACAGGGTGATTCCACAGGACTCTTTTATCAAAAATAATCAAAAAACTCTCAATCCACATACTGCTTGCGCAATAAGGGACGAGAGTTGTCGTGGTACCACCCTAATTCACCGCCGTTTCGCAACGACAGTCTTAGCGGTCAATGAAGACCGAAGAGGATAACGGGTCTAAACCGATTGCACCTACTCCAATTTCAATGCAATAACTCAGGAGCGCTCAAGATCATCTGTCTGCCACCGATTTCCACCAACCATCGGCTCTCTGAAGGACAAAGCAATGTCTTTTTTCCATCATCGTGTTTAACGTAACTAATTTTTTCATAATGTATCATGGCTGACATGAGCATGTCAATAGGCTTAAATGTTTTAATTCTTCACGTTAAAGGCTATGATTTTTGGAACTTCAGAGAGTGTCTTTGATCCCCTTAGAATAAATTATACTGGGAATTAAGTGCTTAAACATACTGTTTCGTGAAAGAATTTTCACTGCATTAATGAAGTAACGTTTTGAGGTGATCAACCGGGACTTGGGACAGGTCTTGAACCGAATTGGTTTTTTGGCTATCATTTAGTATACTATCGGATTGGTCAATGAAATTTTTATCAAATAACTCAAGAGGACAGACGCATGCAATGAAAAAAAAGAAATTTCCGAAGTTTAAAATTCAGAAGGCCGAGCCACAGCAGTTAACAGAACGTTTGCTCTTGATCAACCTTTACTTTACCCAAGGGATTACTTTGATCATAGGACTCGTATGGATTTTGCTGCAGAAAAGGGATTTATTCGAAGTTCTGGCCTTACCTGATCATCTTCAGTTTTTATGGTGGGGTCTGGGTCTCGCTGCAATTATGCTTGTGATGGATCTGGTACTGTCCTATGTCATACCTCAGGAAAGTATGGACGATGGGGGCATTAACGAACTGCTGTTTCGCGGGCGTCCAATCTGGCATATTGTATGTATAGCAGCAATAGTTTCTGTATGTGAAGAGCTACTGTTCCGCGGCGCAATTCAACACGCAATTGGTCCATACTGGACAAGTATTTTATTTGCAGTTATTCATATTCGTTATCTTCGGCACTGGATTCCTACAGGATGGGTGTTTGTGTCGAGCTATGGATTGGGCTTTATTTATTTGCAATCGGGCACATTATGGGCACCGATTTTGTGTCATTTTATCATTGACCTAGTATCCGGATTAGCGATACGTTTTCGGAGGGGATCATGAGTCAGCCATTAAGCAGGATGAAAACATATGGCAGCCAACGTCAGCGTCACTCGGACAATAAAGAGAAAACCGGGCGGAACTCGGCTTCACAGACAAGTTTCGTTGCTGAAACGGCAGTTGCTGCCGAAACAGTTGGACTTCCACCAATTACTTCAATTTCGTTGCCGAGATCACAACGCGGGTCAAGTGCATCCGCACTGGAAAGTCCGGTATTACCGCAACGAGCACCTAGTCGCTCCAAGAAAACGGCAAACCCGAAGGAAAGTTCAGTCTCCGAAGCGAGCTCTTTACCCACTCGAACCGAGCTTCACCCTTCACGCCGCTTGAGATTAAGCAAAAGATTTGTCAATTCACTTATTTTTATTTTTATCATGTTAACCGTTGGTCTGGTGTGGTGGGGAATTAAGGGAGCGCCACCTTTAAACACATTCCTCCCATTACCGTGGTAATCTTATTCAGTATAGCCCTTCTCATGTTAGTGGTAGCTGTATTGCTTCTCTTTCATATGTGGAAAGAGGCTCATACAACTGTAATTACAGAGGACGAAGTAGAGCTTACGCATCTGCCAGCCTCTTTCGATGGAGCCACAATCATTTTTATATCAGATACGCACGCACGCTTGTTGAAAACAAAAGAAGTTGAGCAGTTGAGGGGTAAAGCGGATTGGGTATTCATCGGGGGCGATATGGCTGAAGAGGGAAGTTCCTGGTCCATTGTGAGACAAAATGTAAGGCTATTGTCTAGTGTAGCTCCAACCTATGCCGTTTATGGGAATCATGACAAAAAAGCAGGCGAGGCCTATTTGTCGAGAATTCTAGCTGATTCTAGCGTGCAGCTCCTTCAAGACAAGGCTATCTATTTGCAAAAGGGAACAGAGCATGTTCGGTTGGTTGGATTAGATTATCGTTCGAAACAGGCGACAGAATTGTTGCAAGAGTCGAAGGAAGATTGCTCCACAATCGTATTAGTTCATGATCCTTTGGATGTATTGCGGCTAGACCTTGATGCAGCAGATCTGATACTGAGTGGTCATACCCATGGAGGACAAATTGTTTTCCCGGTTATAGGGCCAGTATTGCTAAGTAAGGCTTATCGGGTCGTAAAGAGCGGCTGGTTTTCCTTAAAACGTAGTGATGAAGATACCCGTTCAGGAAAAATGCTTGTAAGTCGGGGATATGGGACAAACCATCTCCCCTTCAGGTTATGTTGTCCAGCAGAGATGCATCTCATTACTTTACGTATTCCGATAGTGAACAGCCCTGATCAATAAGATCAGGGCTGTTCGTCTGCTGTTATATTTTTCCTCTCCAGTAGCCTAACGGGATTGTAACTCGATTGCACGTGGATCAACAAAGGAATAACCTTTGTCCTCAAGCAACGTTAATAACTCGTCTAGTGCCTCAACTGTCCACGGTAGTTCATGCATCAGAATATTACTTCCAGGGTGGAGCTGATCAAGTACATTCTGAATCACTTTGTCTGGTCTGTTTTTAGTACTCTTATCCCAATCCAGTGACCCGTTGGACCATGTCATATACAACATTTCCTCTTCTTTGGCGGCATCTTTCAGTGCATCATTTCCGGAGCCAAAAGGGGGTCTGAAAAACTGAGGTTTTTCACCGACGATGTCTTTCACAATCTGTTGAACGTCAGTAAGTTGTTTCTTGGCTTCTGAACTTGACATTTTCTTCAAATCTTCATGATCCCAAGCATGGTTACCGATAATCTGGTCTCGGTCATGAATCATTTTCAATAAATTCGGCTGACGTTTGACACGATTTCCATTAACAAAAAATATAGCTTTTGCGTGATGTTTATCCAAAGCATCTATAAGTGAAGTAATCATCTTTTCGTTCTTAGGTCCGTCGTCAAAGGTTAATAAGACAACTTTAGCAGGACTGGACTCGTCATTAGGTTTAATAACATAGCTTGAATTCATGTGATACGTTTTCTTAACAAGCGCTTCGCTTGAGGTTCCGTCCGTGGATGGAACTTCTGGCTTAATGTCAGTTTCATTGGTGTCTGTTCTGGGTTGAGCTTCAGAATCTGTCTCCGAATGTTCAAATTGGGGTTCAGTGTATGGGGGTGCTTCAGTTTTTTCTTTCTTAAGAATTGCAGCAGTATCGTTTTTAACTTCCTTGGCTTCAGACGAAGATTGATTTTGTGCACTACATGCAGATAGCAACATGCTAGTTATGAGTATCAGCGAGGTGGCGTGTTTCAACATTTTCTCAACTCACTTTCCTGTATTTATGCGGAATGAGATTGTCTTCTACAGCAAACACTACTTTTGATTTTAACACTTAAAGGAGGTTGGTGTAATGAAGGCGTCATCCTTTTTCTGGGGTATAGTCGTTGGTGTTGCAGCCAGTTCTTGGTTAGCTAAAGGCAGAATGCCGATGTTGTCTTCAGGTTCATCGCGAAATATGGTTGACCAGGCCAAACATAAAATGATGGAAATGACTTTCCCGGGCATGGATAGTTTCAGCAACAAACCTGATCGTCATGGCGAACCGCACAAGGCGGCATCAAAAACCAGCAGAGTGGTCTCACCAAAAGAAAAAGAAGAAAACATGAATATGCTTAAAGATTTTATCCGGACCAACCCGGATGTTAAACATGAGGTAGAGCAAATTTTAAGTCAAACAAATACAACGGTACCGGGTTTGTAACCCACAGCATCCATTAAGAATCATCCACAGTCTTGATTTGATGTGGATTGATTCTTTTTTTTGTTGATTTTACTGCGTGCATTTATAGGTATAAAATGATAACATAACTACATAGATTTATTTTCAGCACATATTGTTTTGTGCTTCATAATCTGTTATAAGACTTGCTTATAAAGGGGAGATCCTGTATGAAAATAGAACGACTAAGTCACGATAAGATACGGATTTTCCTGACCTTTGACGATCTGAGCGAGCGCGGAATACAAAAAGAAGATATGTGGCAGGAATTACCGAAGGTACATGAACTGTTCACTGAAATGATGGACCAGGCTTATTCTGAACTTGGCTTTGATGCTACAGGTCCGCTGGCTGTTGAAGTATTCGCACTTCCCGCTCAAGGGATGGTTGTCATTGTTACTCGTGGAAAATATGATCCGCAACAATATGGTTCAGGTCATGAAGATGATCTTCCTGAAGAAGTATATGAAATGGAAGTTACACTGGAGCAAAGTGACTCCATCGTATACGCGTTTAAGGATTTTGAGGTGCTGATTGAAGCTGCCCATATGTTACGTCAACATGTTACGGATGCGGGGAAACTGTATTCTTATAAAAATAAATGGTTCTTACATTTTGAGCCGGATGATGTGGATACCACCAAACACGCAGCATTGATCGCTTTGCTGGCTGAGTTCGGGGAGGGTTCTTCGGTCACTCCAGCTGTTATGGAAGAGTATGGAAAGGTCGTTATTCCTGAACAAGCGATTGATGTCATCTGCACACACTTCAAACGTCAGGATTAAACATCGTTATCATCGCGTCACTATTTAGGGGAGGGAATTTCGGTGCTTTTGTTTTCGCTTCTAGCTGCAGCAGTTGCTCCGGGTCTCGCCTTGTTAACATACTTTTACCTTAAAGACAGGTATGATTATGAACCACTACACATGATTCTAAGAGTATTTCTCATGGGTATTCTGATCGTTCTGCCCGTGATGATCATTCAGCGAGGCATGATGCTGTGGCTTGGAGATAATCCCCTTCTTGAGTCCATCGTGATCTCGGGAGGGGTTGAAGAGTTTGTCAAATGGTTTGTGATCTACCACATTATCTATAATCACACCGAATTTGACGAGCCTTATGACGGGATTTTATATTCCGTTGCTGTATCCCTGGGCTTCGCCACAGTGGAAAATGTGTTGTACGCATTTGCAGGCAATGCCTCTGTTTCAGGGATGTTTCTAAGGGCCCTTCTACCGGTATCCGGTCATGCGATGTTTGCCGTTATTATGGGATATTACTTGGGCAAAGCCAAATTCATTGCAGACACGAAGAAGAAACGATGGTATCTTAGTCTATCTCTGATTTTGCCATTTTTCTGGCACGCATTGTACGATGTCATTATGAATATGATGGTGAATCACTGGTTGTGGTTCATTGCGCCTCTGATGGCGGGTCTGTGGTATGGAGCAATAGGTAAGATTACACGGGCTAACAACCGTTCTCCTTTTCGTTTCGTGAAACGAGAGGGATGAGATTAAATTATATAAATACGGACACACTGGTGGACATAAAGCGTTGAAAACGCAGACCCCGGTGTGTCTTTTTTGTGTTTTAGAAAACAAGGGGTACGACAATATGAAACGGAGATATATAATGACAAGAATCAAGATCAAAATTAGATGCAGGCAATGTGGTGAACGTTTTACGTTAAGAGGCAAGAAAGAACGGGGGCGTATCGATACGGGATTTAAACAATGCCTTTGTGATAACAAGGATCAATTTGACATTGAGGAAGAGGGCATGGCGACGAGCTATATGTTGCACTAATCAGGCTGTATGCTCCTTATTAAAATGAATTCTTGAAGTCTTAAACCAAAAGACTCAGGTTATTCTTAAAGGCAAATTTCGTTCTGGCTGGAAATCGCATGCATAAGAGGACTTTCTTCGATCCACAATAAAGGCAGTGATTAGAAGAAAGGAGAATCTACCGTGTATAAACGATTAAGTTCAGTTATGTTTCCGATATTTGCAGTTCTACTGATCGGTGCGCTTGTGTGGGGTTATCAGGAGAATCAGGAGAAGAATGCGATACTGATCAAGGCAGAGAATCAATATCAGCGTGCTTTCCACGACCTCTCATTCCATATGGACAAATTACATTCGGAAATTGGTAACACACTTGCTGTACATTCAAGCTCACAGGGTATGCATCGCAAAGGGTTGATGAATGTCTGGAGGCTTACTAGCGAAGCTCAGAATGAAATTAATCAACTACCGTTAGGCATGCTTCCATTCAACGAGACGGAGGAGTTCCTCTCACGCATCTCTAAATTTGCGTATCAGGCATCGATGCGTGACTTGACAAATGAGCCACTTAGTAAGAAGGAAATGGGTAATCTAAAGACACTGTATCAAAATTCTTCGGAGATTAAAAACAGTCTGAAGGAAGTGCAACAGAAAGTGTTGGCTGACCGTTTGCGCTGGATGGACGCTGAAACCGTTATGGCAACACAAGAGCAGAACAATGATAATTCTATCGTGGACGGCTTCCGGACTGTAAATAAGAAAGTAAAAGATTACCCGGAGCTGGATTGGGGCCCTTCCGTCTCTAGTATGTTCACCAAACGCTCCGTGAAGAAGCTGAGCGGAATGCCTGTTTCCAAAGAGCAAATTCAGGAGAAGGCTGCCAAATTCTCGAATGTGGAGAGTGGTAAGATCCAGGTACAGGAGAACGGCAAAGGGACGGACTGGGAATCGTATACTGCAACCCTTGAGCATGCCAGAAACGGGAAATTGATGATGGATTTCACACGCAATGGCGGAAAGCTTATCTCGTACAGTGATACGAGGACAGTTGGAGCTAAAAAAGTGTCCCGACAAGAGGCGATGGAACAAGCGGATCAGTTCCTAGTCAATAAAGGGTATAAGGATATGAAAGCTGTTAACTACGATGAGTTTGGCAATTTGGCAAACATTACGTATGTGCGCAAGCAAGGAGATACATTAATTTATCCAGAAAAAATGTCTGTACGTGTAGGTATGGATACAGGGGAAGTTACCGGCTTCCAGGCAAGTGACTATGTGTACGAGCATAACGACGAACGTCAAATTCCAAGAGCAAAGCTTACCGCCGAGCAGGCGCGCAAAAAATTAAATTCAGATTTCAAAGAAAATTATGTTCGCAAATCGTTAATCGAGAATGACTACAGCAAAGAAGTGCTCTGTTATGAATTTGGGGGACGGATTAACGGTTCTCGTTACCGGATCTACATTAATGCCAATACAGGAATGGAAGAAGCGGTTGAGGAAATAAAGCCGGTGAATGCAAACTCATAGAAGCTTAACACTTTAGCAGATTATGTACTCTCGAAAGTAATATGCGGAAACAGGCCATAGCTATGGTCTGTTTTTTTCTTGTTCCATGTGAGAAAGGTCATGGTATAATAGTCCTTGTAAATACAAAGATAAATACATAAGTGGCGGTGAACCGATTGTTTCCTAAAATGAACGAAGTGTTGTATATCCAAATTGCATCGGCTGACGAAAAAGAGGAACATAAAGAATACAAATCGCGTATCGCAGATACCGATGATGACAGTTTTTTAATTGAAGTTCCGATGCAACAGGGGAACAGTCGTTTGAAAAGACTCTATTTTGGAGAAGAATTATCCATATCGTATATGAACGAGAGTGGAGTCCGCCATTATTTTAATACTTACGTGACAGGGTTCGAGGAAGATGTCGTTCGTTTAGTTCGGATTCGAAAACCGCTTCCTGATGAGATTTCCAAAATTCAGCGGCGTAGCTTTCTTCGCGTACACGCTAGTCTTGAATTGGCGATACAATGCGAAGACCTCACACGTGCAGTTCTGCTGACTGAAGACATCGGAGGCGGAGGTTTGTCCATATACATTGAGCCTGATGTAAAAGTGCAGGAAGAACAAAAGCTGAAATGTTGGCTATTGGTTCCTTATCGCAATGGGTCAATTGACCATGTTCAATTCGAGGCTGAGGTGGTGCGCATTAAAAAGCTGGAATCGGGCCGTGAACTCGGCATGTTGAAATTTTCACAGATTACGGATTCAGAACGTCAGAAGGTAATCAAATTTTGTTTTGAGCGCCAACTGGATTATCGTATGAAATAGAAATAGACGTGTGCAGGCATAAACCTGCACTGTGATGGGCAACGTAAGGCAAAAACGGAGAATGTGGCTATGAACAAACATTCTGATGCTCGGAGAGTTGAACGCGTTTACTGTATGATATCAAAATGGTTGGAACGAAGAGCGCTGCAATTCATTGGCGTTCTTTTGATCCTCGTTGTTCTTTACCAGTTGTTATTGCTTATCCCCGATTTGAAGAAAATAATGACAACGATTGACCGTCTAGAAGGTACCCCGGTTCATATGCAAAGTAACAGCAAAGACCGGATTGGCTGATTTGTCTGTTTTTGCATCCATGTGTAGAGTGTGGTATAATTTTCACGATGCAGGCAATGCCTGTTTTTTTATTGAGGTTTATCGTTTGAGGAGGAATGCCCCGTTGGCTAGCCAGAACACATCAGAAGACGGGAAGATGAACGTTGCAATTGACGGACCTGCTGGGGCCGGAAAAAGCACGGTGGCCCGCTTGGTTGCAGAGGAACTCGGATACATTTACGTTGATACTGGCGCAATGTACCGTGCAGTATCCTTGCACATGCTTCGGAAGGATATATCTCCGGAAGATATGACTCAGGTACTTCGGGAAGCTCAAGATTTGGTTATTGATTTACAACCGGATCGGGGTGGACAGAAAGTGTTCTGTAATGGCGAGGAGGTTACCTCGGAAATCCGCTCCCGTGAAGTAACGGGAATCGTGTCTCGATATGCGCAAATCGAGGGGCTGCGTACACAATTAGTGGATACTCAGCGGCAAATGGCTTTGCGCAAGGGCGTCGTCATGGATGGGCGCGATATCGGAACGACTGTATTGCCCGATGCGGAAGTGAAAATTTTTATGACTGCCAGTGTGCAGGAGCGCGCGCTTCGCCGCTTCAAAGAACTGGAACCATCCGATGGGCTGACGTTGGAGCAACTAGAGCGAGATATTGCAACCCGTGATAAACTGGATGAGAACCGGGAAGTTTCCCCGCTACGTTGTGCAGAGGACGCGATTGTCCTGGACACAACGAAGATGAATATCCATGAAGTGGTTGACAAAATCGTATCTTATTGCACAATGGTCAGAGGAGAGAGCAGTCTATGATTTACACCTTTTGCAAGACAGTACTGCGGATCATGTATACCATTCTTTTTCGCCTGGAGGCAGTTGGACGGGAAAATATCCCGAAAGACGGCGGTGTACTATTATGCTCCAATCATATCAGTAACTTCGATCCGCCAACCGTTGGTATCAAAATTCGTCGTCAAGTGAGATTTATGGCTAAAAGCGAACTGTTTGATGTCCCGGTTTTAGGGCCTATTATTAAGGCTGTTGGTGCCTTTCCTGTAAAGCGAGGGGGCGTCAGCAAGGAATCCATCAAAACCTCACTCAATATTTTACGTGGTGGTGAAGTGCTTGGCATTTTCCCAGCGGGAAGCCGACACAATGATGGTGGAATTGGTAAAAAAGGAGCAGCGAGTTTTGCTCTCCGTAGCGGTGCTACTGTAATCCCTACTGCTATTATCGGCAACTACAAGCTTTTTCATAAGATGAAAGTGGTATATGGTGCACCGGTCAATTTGGACGAGTTCAAGGAAGATACTTCCGGAGATGCTTTGGAAAGAGCTACCGAGAAAATCATGTCCAAGATTAACGAAATGGTGAAAACAGGCGAGCCTAGTAAGTAAGGCGGACCTACTGTGAGTGCATGTTTCCATATTTTTGAGGAATGCTATGTGAAGTGCATTTGCATGAAAGTGTTTTGAACTCTGCTAAGGCAGGTTTGAATATAATGGGGTTTTTGAATTGAGGAGGGTATTTGACATGTCGGAAGAAATGAAAAATCAAGAAGCAACCCAAGATGAGTTGGATCAATTCGTTTCCTTGAAAAAAGGAGATACTGTAAAAGGAACCATCGTCAAATTGGAAGATAACCAAGCTTATGTAAGCATTGGATATAAATATGACGGTGTTATTCCAATTCGTGAACTGTCTTCGCTTCACGTAGACAGCGCGTCCGAAGCAGTAGAAGTTGGACAAGAAGTTGAAGCTAAAGTTCTTAGCATCGACGACGAGAAGGAAAAGCTCGTTCTGTCCAAACGTGCGATCGACAGCGAGAACGCTTGGGAGCAATTGCAAAAGCATTTTGAAGACCAAGATGTGTTCGAAGTTGTTGTAGGTGATGTGGTTAAAGGCGGTTTGGTTGCAGACGTGGGTGTTCGTGGATTTATCCCGGCTTCCATGGTTGAGCGTCACTTCGTTGAAGACTTCAGCGACTACAAAGGCCGCACACTGCGTGTTAAAGTGAAAGAGATCGATCGTGAGAACAACAAAGTGATCCTTTCTCAAAAAGACGTTCTGGAGCAAGAATTCGAAGCAAACAAAGCTCAAGTTATGGCTGGTTTGCAAGAAGGTCAAGTCATCGAAGGTACAGTTCAACGTTTGACTCAATTCGGTGCTTTCGTTGATGTAGGCGGAGTTGACGGTTTGGTACACGTGTCTGAGCTTGCTTGGACTCACGTTGAAAAACCATCCGATGTATTGTCCGAAGGCGACAAAGTAAATGTTAAAGTGCTGAAAGTTGATCCTGAAAAAGGTAAAATCAGCCTGAGCATGAAAGCTGTTCAACCAGGTCCTTGGGAAACAGCTGGCGACAAATTCAACACAAGTGATATCGTAACAGGTGTTGTAAAACGTCTGGTTGATTTCGGTGCATTTGTTGAAATCGCTCCTGGTGTAGAGGGTCTTGTGCATATTTCACAAATTTCCCACAAACACATCGGCACTCCACATGAAGTGCTGAAAGAAGGTCAAGAAGTTCAAGTGAAAATCTTGGACATGAACCCTGCTGAACAACGTGTAAGCTTGAGCATCAAAGAAACAGAAGAAGCTCCTGCTCAACCACAAAAATCAGAGCGTCCAGCAAGAAACAACGCTCCACGTGAAGAAATCAACAACCCGAACGTTTCCTTGAACAATCAAGGCATGAGCACTACGCTCGGCGA
The DNA here is from genome assembly GCF_023714295.1 of Paenibacillus polysaccharolyticus. Taxonomy (GTDB): domain Bacteria; phylum Bacillota; class Bacilli; order Paenibacillales; family Paenibacillaceae; genus Paenibacillus; species Paenibacillus polysaccharolyticus_A. Next base: position 476,674 of record NZ_JAMAUN010000002.1, on the reverse strand, counting down.
ACTGTTTGGTGACAAACTCAGCAAATTCAAATAAGTTATACATGCATGGTTCTAAGTTATATACTGCATATTTTGCTGAACAATAAAAGCAAGATCGGCGAGCCCCAGCGGGTTCGCCGATTGTTGTTATTGCGAGAATATCGTTTCGATTCGTTACGAAACGTTAGCCAAGCCATAGCTTTTTTGCTATGATGAGTAACGTAAGTATGGACAGGAGGAGTGGAATGTATGGCAAGACCAGTTGTGGCAATTGTCGGCCGACCAAACGTGGGTAAATCCACCATTTTCAATCGGATTATCGGCGACAGACTGGCCATTGTGGAAGATAAGCCGGGCATTACCCGTGACCGGATTTACGGAATCGGTGAATGGAACGGAAAAGCATTTAGCATTATTGATACAGGTGGTATCGAAATTGACGGCGAGGACGTCATTATGAAATCCATTCGCATGCAGGCGGAGCTTGCGATTGAAGAAGCAGATGTAATTGTATTTATGTGTGATGCCAAGGCGGGTATTACGCAATCCGACGAAGAAGTTGCTGAGATGCTTTATCGCTCGGGCAAACCGATCGTCGTGGCCGTGAACAAAGTGGATAACATTGGGCGTAGTGAGCTGATTTATGAGTTTTATGGTTTCGGTTTTGGTGATCCGATCGGGGTATCCGGCAGTCACGGTACGGGAATTGGTGATTTGCTTGATGCGATTGTGGAGAAATTGCCTGAACTTGAAGAGGAAACATATGATGAAGATGTGATTCGTGTAGCTCTGATCGGCCGACCGAATGTGGGTAAATCTTCACTTGTGAACGCCATCTTAGGTGAGGAACGGGTTATTGTCAGCGATGTAGCTGGTACAACACGTGATGCAATTGACACTCCTTTTGAAAAAGACGGGCAACGTTACGTGCTGATTGATACGGCGGGGATGCGGAAGCGCGGTAAAGTATATGAAACGACGGAGAAGTATAGCGTAATGCGTGCGATGCGTGCCATTGAGCGTGCGGACGTTGTTCTGATTGTGATTAACGGTCAAGAAGGCATTATTGAACAGGACAAGCACATTGCGGGTTATGCGTATGAAGCGGGTAAAGCTTCATTGTTCGTGGTAAACAAGTGGGATGTTGTAGAGAAAACGGATAAAACAATGAAGGAATTCGAAACGAAGATTCGGGATCATTTCCTCTTTATGACCTATGCTCCGGTTGTCTTTTTGTCCGCACTGACAAAACAACGCTTACAAAAATTGTTGCCAGTGGTACAGCGCGTAGCAGAACAGCATTCATTGCGCGTTCAGACACATCTGCTTAATGATGTGGTATCGGATGCTGTAGCCATCAATCCACCGCCAACCGATAAAGGGCGGAGAATGAGAATTAACTATGTGACTCAGGTTGCGGTCAAACCGCCAACTATGGTTATTTTTGTGAACGACCCTGAATTGATGCACTTCTCGTATGAGCGTTACTTGGAGAATAAAATCCGTGCAGCGTTTGATTTCGAAGGCACGCCAATTCGCATATTTACTCGGAGGAAGTCCGACGAAGGTTAGGGGAGAAGTTTGTGATTTTATCCATCGCAGCTATTGTACTGAGCTACCTGCTTGGTTCGATCAGTTTTAGTGTTCTTCTTGCAAAAGCAATACGGGGGATTGATATACGTCAACACGGAAGCGGTAATGCCGGGGCAACGAATACGCTGCGTATTCTGGGTAAAGGGCCGGCTATCGCAGTTCTGCTACTTGATGTAATCAAAGGTATTGCTGCAGTATGGATTGGCATATGGTTAAGTAACGGGTCTCCATGGATTGCTGCATTTAGCGGTATTGCTGCCATCGCAGGTCATAACTGGCCCCTTTATTTCAATTTTCGCGGAGGCAAAGGCATTGCTACTGCGATTGGAGTACTGGTAAGCTTGGCTTTCCTGCCTGCGCTTTATGCCGGGATCATTGCCATTCTGTCCATCGTTCTGACACGTTATGTTTCACTCGGTTCTTTAATTTTTGTAGCACTGACTCCTGTTTTCATCTTGATCCTGCCTGGGTATTCAATGAGTATCTTTTGGGGCAGTCTGATTATTTGTCTGTTTGCATTCTGGAGACATCGTACGAATATTGCGAAGCTCGCCAAAGGACAGGAAAATAAATTGGGATCAAAGAACCCTGGAGGGGGGAAACGCGTTGTCTAAGAAAGTTGCCGTACTGGTTGCGGGCAGTTGGGGAACTGCCTTGGCCAGTGTACTTGCCGCGAATGAACTTGATGTGGTGATGTGGACACGTAGTGAAGAACAGGCGGCGGAGATCAATACACAGCATACCAATGCACGTTATCTTCCGGGTGCAGACCTGTCTCCTCGTATTCGCGCAACCAGCGATATGGAAGCTGCGGTTGCAGGTGCCGCGGCGGTGTTAATTGTGGCGCCTTCGTCTGCGATGCGTGCGGTTACGAACCAGTTTAAACCTTTCTATACACCCGATATGCTGATTATCCATGCAACGAAGGGCTTTGAGACAGAAAGTCTGAAACGGATGTCTACCGTGATTTCGGAAGAGCTTGAATGTGAAGAAGGGCACATCGTTGTATTGTCTGGTCCAAGTCATGCTGAAGAAGTGGTGAAGCGCTGTCCAACCACCGTGGTTGTGGCATCATTGGATAAAACATCTGCCGAGGCAGTTCAGGGATTGTTTATGAATGCCTATTTTCGTGTGTACACAAACCGGGATATGCTTGGAGTTGAACTAGCGGGGGCTTTCAAAAATATCATTGCGCTCGGGGCAGGCATGTCGGATGGTTTGCAGTTTGGAGATAATGCCAAGGCGGCGTTGTTAACCCGCGGACTTGCCGAGATTACTCGAATCGGTGTTGAGATGGGAGCTAATCCATTAACGTTTTCTGGACTAGCGGGAATCGGTGACCTCGTTGTCACAGCTACAAGTCAGCACAGTCGGAACTGGAGAGCCGGATCTATGCTGGGACAGGGACAGAAGCTGGATGACGTGCTTCAATCCATGGGCATGGTAGTCGAAGGTATTCGAACGACTCAGGCCGCCTATTTTATATCCCAAAAATACGGTGTTCAGATGCCAATTGCGGATCAATTGTACCATGTGTTATTTCAGAATCGGCAGCCTCGTGATGCCGTTGAAGCCTTGATGGGACGTGATCCGAAAACGGAGATGGAAGTAATGAAGCTGGAAACTTGGGAGCAATGGCATTCCTGAGTTGATGGTTTAAATATCGTTACAATGGCCTAGTTTAAAATGATGCAGCTTAATCACCTTTTCCCTGGCACACTCATATTATACACATGAGTATTGCCGGAGGAGGGGAGACGAATGGGTAACAACATTTCGAAAGAAGCGCTGAAAGCCATCAACAAAAAGACAGGCAAAACGATCACTGAAGGAGCTGTCAAAAAGCTGGCAAGCACAGTGAAACCAACAACAATGCAGAATGAGGCTCAGTTGCGCCAGTTGATTAAACAAGTATCCGCCATGGCGAAAATACCGGTATCTGAGGATACGGTTCAGGATATTGTGAGTGCAGTCAAGAAAAGTGGGCTGAATCCAAGCAATATGGAATCGTTAATGAAGATGATGATAAAAAAATAAGCGTTCGTTGCCTGCTCACGCAGGAATCGGGCATTACGAAAGCAAGCCAGCAGATGCTGGCTTGCTTTTTTGTCTTTTTATAGGAAAAATACGATCGATTTCATGTTATAATGATTGCAATTGTCACAATTTCGTGATGAATATCGGATTGAAGGGGAGACTGCTGGTTTATGAGCGCAATGGACAAGATGTGGCTGTCATTAGTTGCCATCCTCATTATGGGATTATCTGTATTTTTGATTACATTTGCTCGTGCCAAAACAAAAGGATTCGTGCGGGGGATTCTTTCGATCCTAGCATTCTTAATTATGCTCATCGGATTTTTTGGTGGAATCGCTTCTCTAACTTAGATTTCCTCAAGGGAGAGAGAACATCCGCATAAGCACATCATAAGAACGGACACAATGAAAAGACGGATGGGAGGAGTGTGTAGCTATGGAACCGCATGAGACGGAGGATTGGACTGTGCGATATCCGGAATTACACAAGGCTTTGCTGGATACGGCAAAAGCCTGGGATCGCCAGCCTCATACCTGGTTACTGGGAGGCAGTTGCGGCTTACTGCTTCAAGGGGTGGAGTTGCAACAAGCACCTCGAGATATTGATGTGTATGCTGATATTGCTGATGCCAAAAAGCTACATATCTGTGCTCCGGGGGACAAGATTGACGAGCCTGCAATAGACAAAACGGGGCCTTATGCTTCCCTGCTGAGTCATTACCAGGTGGGTGCATGCTCACTGGAACTGGTAGGCGGCTTTGAAGTATGGGCGCGTGAAAGTTGGTATCGTATCCAGATTGAGGATATGCTAGCTCTTTATGCTTCTGAAGCTCAGGTTGATGCATACCGATTGCGACTAATGCCGCTTGCGCATGAATTGCTTTTCAACCTGCTTCGCGGGCGTGCAGATCGCTATGTACCCATTGCAACGCGAATTCGTCAGGAGCCTGAGACTCACCGACCTGCATTGATTGCATTGAGTCAAGCTAATATATGGGCATCTTGTTTCAGAGAAGAAGTGGAAGAACTGATTGGGTTTTCTTGGTCGGATCAAGCTGGGGAGGAACGATGATGCAAGAGACGATAACATTTTTACCGATGAATAAATCCATCAAAGTTCAGCCCGGCACAACCCTTTTACAAGCTGCGCGTCGGGCTGGTGTTCAAATATCAACCCGGTGCGACGGCAAAGCGGCATGTCTGATGTGCAAAGTTAAAGTGGCGCCGGACGAGCGTCATGCACTGCTTCCACCTACGGATGCGGAGAGACGGAAGCTGGGATTCATGCTTGAGGAAGGGACAAGACTCTCGTGCCAAGCAAAAGTGTGCGGACAACTTTCCGTTCAGGTTCCGGAAGATCCACTGAAAGCCGCCATAAGGAAACAGCTTGAGCGTCAACAGCAAGATGATGACTGGTTCGCATAATATCAGAAAGAGAACATAGATTTCAAGTCATGTTTTGAATGTTCAAGGAGGGTGCGAATGAATAAAATGATGATCAAAACTGCGGAAGGAAGACATTCCTTGGGTTTGTTTCAACAGGTGAAGTGTCTGTCTTTGTTTCTTCTGCTTATGCTTACAATGAGCGGGTGCTTGTATCCTTCTCAGAGTAATTCTGATCCCAAAACAGCATATCGCGAAAGTGTAAACCGTGTTCAAAGTGCGATCGAAGCGTTCCAAAAGATCGAGGGCATACTGCCGATTCTAAACGCTGACGCAGATACGCCGAAGTATGAAAAGTTTAGAGTAGACCTGCCTAGATTGAAACAGCTTGGTTACCTTGATGATATACCGGGAACGGCCTTTGAGAGTGGTGGTAGCGCTTACTTTTTGATACAAGATGAGGAAGTGAAACCGACAGTGAAAGTGATGGACCTCCAGACGGTGCAGAAGGTCAATGATGTGCAACGTATGGTGAATCAGTACAAATCTGTACATAATCAACAACTGCCCGCGGGTGAAGAGTTGTATCCTGGCTTCCATGCTGTGGATATGAACTTAGCGGCACAGGCGGGATCTCCTTCAATTAAGCTAAAAAGCGTATATTCGGGACAGGAACTGCCATTTATGATGGATAAACAGGGTACGGTGTATGTGGATTATGCATTTGATATTATGCAGGCATTGGAAAAAACAGATGGTTCATCCGATGACGAGCATGCTGTCTCTGATGACCCGGATTTACGTAATCATTTGCTTACACACTCCTATTTCGTTCCTGTAAAATCTGTTCCGTACACGCTAGAGAATAATACACCTGTCGCACAGATCGTTCAAAACCAAAGTAAGTAAGTGAACAACAGACATACGATTAAGTAAATGTACAATTTCAAGTCTCTACAGAATCCCGAAAGAGATATGCCGCGTTCCGTGGTGTGTCTCTTTTTTTGTGAAAAGAATAGGGTTCAAGATGTGAGAGGTGTCATAAACAGAGAGAGGTTCTCATAAAGTAGATTGAAATAAAGACGCGCAGTCCGGGATCGGAGGATGCACTTCATGTCACCATCATGAGATAAAAAAACAAAAAAACACGTCATATTGCCGCATACGGGTACATAAGATGATACTAGTCCAATTGCATGTACGAGTTAACGCCGCTCTCGCCGGTTTCATCAGAATGCAACGTTCGGCGGCGGACGACTTCCGGGCACTCACAAAGGCGGCTCTACCGTTGCAGGGATTTCAGTCTTCTGATTGAAAAAACGAAGCGGATGCTCTTTAGCATTTTTCCTTCGGAGTAATTTAAGGAGGGGATTTCATTGGAGAAAGTGGACATTTTTAAGGACATAGCTGAGCGGACCGGAGGGGATATTTATCTCGGGGTTGTCGGCGCAGTCCGGACGGGGAAATCAACATTTATTAAACGATTCATGGAAACGATCGTATTGCCGAACATTGCAAGTGAGGCCGATCGTGCCCGTGCAGTGGATGAACTTCCACAAAGTGCAGCAGGCAAAACAATCATGACAACCGAGCCCAAATTTGTACCGAATAATGCAGTTCAGATCAAAGTGGCTGAAGGACTGGATGTCAATGTACGTTTGGTGGATTGCGTGGGTTACGCCGTGGAAGGCGCAAAGGGATACGAGGATGAAAACGGTCCGCGTATGATCTCCACACCTTGGTTCGAGGAGCCGATTCCATTCCAGGAAGCAGCGGAGATTGGTACCCGAAAAGTCATACAGGAGCACTCCACGCTTGGTGTGGTGGTCACAACAGACGGAACCATTGCCGAAATCGCTCGCGGTTCTTATGTGGAATCAGAAGAACGAGTGATTGCCGAGTTAAAAGAAGTGGGGAAACCGTTCGTTCTGGTCATCAACTCCACTCGGCCTCGTAGTGAAGAAGCATTGCAACTTCGGAGCGAGCTGGCTGCCAAGTACGATATTCCGGTCATGACGCTAAGTGCTGCGACGATGACGGAAGATGATGTCACTGGTGTACTCCGCGAAGTATTATATGAGTTCCCCGTGCATGAAGTGAATGTGAACCTCCCGAGCTGGGTCATGGTGCTGAATGATACACACTGGCTCCGTAACAACTATGAGAATTCGGTACGGGATACGGTAAAAGATATTCGCAGATTGCGCGACGTGGATCGGGTCGTATCACAATTCATGGAGTATGAATTTATCGACCGTGCCGGCCTCAGTGGGATGAACATGGGGCAAGGTGTAGCCGAGATCGATCTCTACGCGCCGGATGAGTTATACGATCAGATTCTCGTGGAAGTTGTGGGTATTGAAATCAGGGGCAAGGATCATCTGCTGCAACTGATGCAGGAATTCTCCCATGCGAAGAGAGAATATGACCGCTTCGCAGAGGCACTGGAGATGGTCAAAACAACGGGTTATGGTATTGCTGCTCCTTCACTTGCCGAGATGGCGCTGGATGAACCGGAACTGATTCGTCAGGGTACGAAATTCGGCGTTCGCCTAAAAGCAACGGCACCGTCCATCCATATGATTCGTGTGGATGTGGAGTCGGAGTTTGCACCGATAATCGGAACGGAGAAACAGAGCGAGGAATTGGTGAGATACCTGATGCAAGACTTCGAGAACGATCCGATCAAGGTATGGGATTCAGATATGTTTGGACGCTCTTTACACTCCATTGTGCGTGAAGGCATTCAGGGTAAAATCGCGATGATGCCGGATAATGCAAGATATAAACTTCAAGAGACACTGGGTAGAATCATTAACGAAGGATCAGGCGGATTGATCGCTATCATACTTTAATTATCCAAAAGACCGTGAGGCTTGATCTCATGGTCTTTTTCTTTGGTTTTTTTCTTGAATATGGATGAAATGGATGTGTGCATAATTTATTTATGAAAAATGTAGTGAGTTTCAGCTTTAAATCACTAAAACCTATTTACATACTAGGTATTAGCCGTTATATTAATATTCAACTATTGTAATTGAAGTCATAGCGAGTGAAACAGGGGGAGAACGAGATGAAGAAAACGAGTTTCAAATGGGTTGGGTTAAGCGTTTTACTAATACTCACACTGGCGTTGTCAGCTTGCGGAATCAAAAAAGAACCAGCCGCCTCTTCTGCATCAGGATCAGCAGGTGAATCACCGAAGACGGAAGCCGTTACAGGACCCTTGAGCGGTAAACGCGTTGCGCTAATTATGGAATTTAATACAGGGACATTTTCACAGCAGTATGTACAAGGAGTAAAAGAGGAAATTGCCAAATTCGGTGGCGAACTCACTACCTTTGTTGCAGATAATGATAAAGCCAAAATGGTATCGTTGCTCGACAGTGCAATCAACCAGAAATTTGATGTCATTTTGACAGACCACGGTGACTCGCTCCTGGAACCAGGGGTGAAAAAAGCGGTTGAGCAAAAGATTCCAGTCGTTGTATTTGATGCAGCGATCAGTGTGCCGGGCGCTACGGTGTTGTCACAAGATGACCAGAAGATGGCTGAACTAACACTGGAACAGATGAAAAAGGATATCAATGGTAAAGGTAACATCGTGAAAGTCTGGGTGGCCGGTTTTGCTCCAATGGAACGTCGCCAGATTGCTTACGGAGCATTCCTGAAGGCTAATCCAGAAATCAAAGAAATTGCGACATTTGGTTCTGCTCAGAACCCGGCGCTGGACACGCAAGCCAAAATGGAGGCTATCCTGAAACAATATCCAAAAGGTGAAATTACAGCGGTTTGGGCCGCGTGGGACGAGTTTGCAAAAGGTGCGGCGCGTGCCATTCAGCAAGCTGGGCGTGATGAGATTAAGGTGTATGGAATTGACATGAGTGACGAAGATCTGCAAATGATTCAGGACCCGAAAAATCCTTGGGTTGCTTCCGCTGCTGTAGATCCAACAGACATTGGACGTGTACAAGTTCGATATGCATACCAGAAGTTGCATGGGGACCAAACTGAAGATGCGGTTGTTCTTAATCCGGTGTACGTACAACGCGAGGCTTTGCCTGATAAACAAATCTCCACATCTGAGCTGTCTGAGTACGTAAAAGGCTGGGGAGGCAGTACTCAAGGGATCAAGGACTGGATGAGCGAGTACGGGATCACTGCGAAGTAAGCAGCGAGAGAAGCGCGCCGCGAGGCGCGCTTTTTTCAGGCGATGACAGGCAATACAGCTGATTGGAGGCAACATCATGAAGGACCCGATATCACTGGATATGGAGCATATCCATAAGCATTTTTCAGGCATACCTGCGCTGAGGGACGTACATTTTTCTGTAAAAGGTGGAGAGATCCATGCCCTTCTTGGAGCGAACGGGGCGGGCAAAAGTACGTTGATGAAAATACTGTCAGGCGCGTACCAACTGGATGAGGGAACGATTCGTCTAAATGGCTATAAACTGGGCCTCCATTCTCCGAGAGAAGCCAAGGCAAGTGGAATTCACTGTGTATATCAGGAAGTGGATGCTGCACTTGTGCCGCAGCTGACGGCTTCCGAGAATATTATGCTAGATCAGTTGGCATCATCGGCTGGAGGATGGTGGAAAAGTCCAAGAACGCTGCAACAACGTGCCAAGGAAGCATTGAAACAGCTCGGGGCAGATCATATCTCGATTCACCGTAAAGTGGCCGAGCTGACCCTGGCCGAGAAACAGATGATTTTGCTTGCGCGTATCCTGATTCAGGATGCCAAGGTTATTATTTTCGACGAGCCAACTGCACCTCTGAGTCAAGAGGAGACTGATGCCTTCTTTCGCATTGTACATCTGCTGAAGGAACGCGGAGTAGCCTGCATTTTCATCACTCATCGTCTTGCCGAAGTAACGAGTCACTGTGACCGGGTTACTGTGATGAGGGACGGTCGTCATGTGTTTACCGGTGAAACTAATGGACTGACGATCAACGATCTGGTTACGCAAATGTTAGGTAAACCGTTCGAAGAAGAGTTTCCCAAGACCGAAGCACCTGTGGGAGAGCTGCTGCTGCAAGCCCGAGGTCTTCGGCGGGGGTTGAAGGTGAAAGGGGTGGACCTTGAGGTTCGCCGCGGAGAAGTGCTGGCTGTGGTTGGGCTCGTGGGTGCTGGGAAAACGGAATGCTCTCGTCTGCTGATTGGTGCTGATCGATTGCAGGCAGGTGAGATAAGATTACTCGGACGGAATATCCGTCTGTCTCAACCCGCGGATGCAGCGGCTCTAGGCATTGTATCTGTTCCGGAGGAACGACGTAAACAAGGCATTCTTATTCAGGAGAACGTGGAACGTAATCTGAGCCTGCCCTTGCTTTCCAAGCTTAGTAGACTGGGCTTTGTTAACCGCAAACGTGAGCGTCATCATGCAGATTCACTAGTGGAACAACTCGGCATCAAGACTTCTTCCGTGAAACAGGAAGTGAAGTATTTAAGCGGTGGTAATCAGCAAAAGGTAGCCATAGGAAAATGGTTGCGTACGGATGCAGATGTATTTATTTTTGACGAACCAACAAAAGGTGTGGATATCGGGGCGAAAAGTGACATTTTCCGCATTATCAATGAGTTGGCGCTGGCTGGTAAAGCGGTGATCTATTTCACTTGTGAATTGGATGAAGGAATGGGGATCGGAGACCGGATTGCGGTCATGTGTGAAGGGGTTATCGTAAAAGAGTTCCAGCGTGGCGAGACGAACCAAGAACAGCTGCTTTACTATGCAAGCGGTGGACAAGAGGTGGAAGCATGAAGGATAAATCACTTGATTTTGCGTTCCGGTATGGAGCGATTATAGTCATTATAGGCGTTATTGCTTTTTTCGGCATAAAACTGCCCTATTTCTTCACGTATAGCAATTTGACGGACATTTTGGGATCGATCTCGATCGTAACCTTCGTCGCGATTGGTGTAACGTTATCTCTCATTGTAGATGGATTTGATCTCTCTGTGGGAGCGACCGTCTCGCTGACAACCGTTGTTACTGCGTCATTAATGATCTGGTATCAACAGCCTCTTGCTGTCGTTATTATCGTACCTCTCGTTATCGGGGCTGTCATTGGTCTGCTGAACGCGCTGTTGATTGTAAAACTGCGTATTCCGGATCTGCTTGCAACGCTTGCAACAATGTACATCATCGGAGGTATCCACAAAACGTATGCGCAGGGATATACAATTTACAACCATATGCAGTTCCCGGATGGAAGTAAGGCTGCTGGAGAGATGGACCCGACGTTTCTATTGATTGGGCAAGGGAAATGGCTGGGGATGCCGATTTCTGTTATCCTGCTGCTTATTGCTGTAATCGGTGTTCATATTTTTTTGACATACACCAAATATGGTAGGCAAATGTACATCACAGGCGGAAATGAGGAGGCGGCAAGGCTCTCTGGGATCAAGGTGAAAAAGGTCCGAACACTTGCTTACGTGGCAGCTGGAGTGTTTGCGGCCATTGGAGGAATCATCTATGCATCCAAAGTTGGGTCGGGACAGATTGATGCCGGATCTCCATTGTTAATGGAATCCGTAGCTGCTGTATTTGTTGGTTTTTCTGTCTTTGGCGCCGGGAAGCCGAATGTGATCGGAACCTTTATCGGTTCCGTTCTGATTGGTGTCCTGGTCAATGGATTGACGATGATGAATGTCCAGTATTTTACACATGACATTGTCAAAGGCGGAGTGCTTGTGCTGGCTCTGGCAGTTACATTTTACGTTTTAAACCGTAGCCGCACTTGAAATTGTGTGCTGTCTGTATTAGTATAAAATTTGTTCGGCGTCAGAAACACGCGTGGTTTCAGGCGGCTTTTACCAGAAATGACTGTGGGCCGCAGGCGGAGATGAATGTTCATCGCTCAAAATGGTCAACGTTTTTTTGTGAATGAACGTATATTTCCTTATAAAACGGAAACACAGTATAACATTCAGGACATTGATTCAGGAGGTGAAAAACAAATGAACAAATCAGACTTGATTACACACGTATCCGAGGCTACTGAATTGTCCAAAAAGGATGTAACGAAAGCGGTTGATGCCGTATTCGAAGCGATCTCTGAGGCTCTTCAAAACGGAGACAAAGTACAATTGGTTGGTTTTGGGAACTTCGAAGTTCGCGAGCGCTCTGCACGTAAAGGACGCAACCCGCAAACAGGTGAAGAAATCGAAATTCCTGCGAGCAAAATTCCTGCGTTCAAACCAGGTAAAGCGCTCAAAGACGGAATTAAATAAGATTTCTACATATTCCATATGTCAACGAAAAAAGACCGTGACTTGTTCACGGCCTTTTCTTTTGCCTATAAACGGGGAATTATCTTAATCTACTGCTCGGTTTCTTTGATTTCTGCCGAAAGTTCCGGTTGCTCGCTGTAAGCGATCAAAATCAGATTTTTGCCGGTAACGGAAGACAGATGATGCTCAATCTCCTGTAACTGGTTTACATGCTCGTCTGTTAGCACAGCTGGGGTATATTTCATGCCAACACTCCTTTCCTGGCTGTTCCGTTATAGTATGACCCGGGGATGAATGTTTCTTGCGGTACATTCGCTCCGGGACTTGTTGACAAATGAAACAATCTTGATCATCATTAACGCTATGAAATTAGAAAAGGGGACGTGCGCGATGGATCATTCTACGGGCAATGACTTTATCGTAATTAAAGCAGAAGAAAACGGTGTACAGGTGATTGGTTTAACCCGCGGGCAGGACACACGTTTTCATCACACGGAGAAGCTAGACAAAGGCGAAGTGATGATTGCTCAATTTACAACACATACTTCAGCTATTAAAATCCGGGGAAAAGCTAAGCTGATTACGAAGCATGGAGAGATTGAATCGGAATAGTCTTGAAAGAGTTTGACTAGGTACATTAAAAAGGTTGAATGAGATAAAAATTGCAGGCATAGCCTGCTTTTTTTGATTGTACAATGAGGTATGAGCTTTTACCGGACAGACTACACTAACAGGTAAAGGCAGGGAGGCGCGTATGAAACCGGGAATGATTGTGACTGCATCCATGCTGTCAACGATTGCGGCAGTCATCTTGCTCGTGGTTTTTCAAAGCTTACATACACATACATGGGGCGGGGATCGGGCAGAGCCTGTAACCGCATCTCATCAAACGATTCAGATGACGAATGATAATCTGGTTGATGTACTCAGTTCACTTCATATGTCTACGCCGATTGCTAGAGTGGAATGGAAACGGTCTATTTTGACAATCGACCTGAAAGTAGAGGGAACCGATACAAGTTATACTGAAATATACGAAAATATGGCGGCTGTAGTCGATCTAAGTTTTCGAAGCGTAGACAACGTAGAACAGGTGCTACTCCGCGTAATGGGTGAGGATGAATGGATGCATACGCGCCATTTGCTGCTTGCGGCAGATATTCGGCGAGGAGAGTGGCCGATGTACGCCATTGATATGCTTCGTACGTGGAAAAGTGCGGTATTTTCGGATGAATTAAAGGACTGGTTCAATCTGATGCAGACGGAACTGTGGAAGAGGCAGTTCGAAATGACAAGTTAGGGGTAATCAAATAGCAGGATTCAGTGCGTGCCGAATAAACATATGCTATAATATATAAGATTGTAGTGCAGAAATGGTTTGATTAAGCAAAGCCTCGGAGGATGAGAATGAATTCATATCGCGTACCCCAACTAGCAAAGAAATATACGGATTACGACATGATTCGACAACATACGGAAATCCCGTCATTTCCGGATAGCCGGGCGCGTCTGTTACAGGTATTTATGGGCCGTACAGACGAAAAGGGACATCAGGAACTTTACGCTCTTGCGACCTCGCTCGTTCAGTTGGCTATGGATACGCATGATCGAATCGATACGATTTCCGGTGATCGGGGAGAGCAGGAGATGCGCTCACGCCAATTAAATGTTCTCGCTGGAGATTATCTGAGCAGCCGTTTCTATCAGTTGCTTGCCCATGCAGGCAAGATTGATATGATCGGTAAGCTTAGCGGTGCTGTTTCAGAAGTAAACGCACGTAAGATGACGCTGTATGAACGGATGAAAAAACTTCTCGTTTCGGCTGATGAATATTTGCGTGAAACGGTACAGCTGAGAATGCAGCTGTTTCTTTCATTTACAGACATGATCCCTGTTGAGGATAAGTCGCTATGGAACAGCTTGCTGATGGAGTTCAGTACTTGCGAAACCATCATAGAAGAGATGGATCGGATGCGTGACGAGCAGCGTATGCTTCATAGCTATGCGTTCTGGTATGTGTACGAGAACGGCAATGACGAGGAACGCGGTCATTTGACTCAAATGGAGCTCGAACCACGTATGTGGAGCTCTATGGTGCTGAAACACAGCATAAGCGAGGTATTGCTGGACAAGCTTCGCAAGTGCACGCACCGCATTCAGCTTTTGCTGCAAGATGAGGAAGGTCTTCAAGGTATGCATGAGTTAGGAGCAATTCTTGAGCCTTACCTGTCCTATGTGCAGCCTTCACATGCGGCAGTAAGGGAAGATTGAGGGGGAGACAGACGAATGGGTAGCGGAGAGACCAAACCGAAAGAAGAATTTGTCCATTCGGTTTTTCAGAGTATAGCCGGCAAATATGACGTCATGAATGATATTCTGAGTTTCCGCAGGCATAAAGCTTGGCGCAAATTCACGATGAAAAAGATGAATATGTCTAAGGGAGATACGGGACTGGATTTGTGCTGCGGCACATGTGACTGGACGCTCGCTATGGCAGAGGCAAGTGAAACGGGGCACATGCACGGACTGGATTTCAGTAGCAATATGCTGGAAGTGGGCCAGACGAAAATCGACGCGGTGAAACGTTCAAAACAGATTACGCTCGTTCAAGGGAACGCCATGTCTTTGCCTTTTGAAGACAATACGTTCGATTATGTAACCATTGGGTTCGGTTTACGTAACGTGCCTGATCTAAGACAGGTTTTGTCTGAAATGAAACGTGTTGTAAAACCCGGCGGCATGGTGGTTTGTCTGGAATTGTCCAAACCGACTTGGCAGCCGTTTAAAGGCATTTATTATTTTTATTTTGAGCATATGCTGCCCAATATGGCGAAACTGTTTGCCAAACGTTATGAGCAGTATAAATGGCTGCCGGACTCTCTGGCGCTTTTCCCGGGTAGGAAGGAACTGGCAGACATTTTTGTTGAAACTGGATTGCAACAGGTGCAGGCCTACCCTCTAACCGGAGGCATCGCGGCACTGCATATTGGAACCAAGGAGAATCAGAATGTTTAGGAAAATTCGTATCTTTTTAGAAATGATCAAGATTGAACACACGCTTTTTGCTTTACCTTTTGCTTTTATGGGGGCCATTTTGGGCTCCATGGTTGTTAACAACACATTCCCGAGCTGGATGCAGATTATGTGGGTATTACTTGCTATGGTTGGTGCACGGAGTGCCGCATTTGGTTTGAACCGGATTATTGACCAGGCGATTGATGCTAAAAATCCACGTACGGCAATGAGAGCTATTCCAGCAGGTTTGCTGAAGAACGGCGAGGTTATTATTTTTATTATCGTTTCGTTTGTTTTATTATTCTGGGCATCATCCAATCTTAACGTGTTGTCCATGCAGTTGTTGCCGATTGCGGTCTTCATGCTGGTACTTTATTCGTACACCAAACGGTTCACATGGCTATGTCACGTCGTACTGGGGATGACCATTGGCCTTGCTCCTCTGGGAGGATGGGTGGCTGTAACAGGTACTATGGATTGGACAGCGATTGTCCTGTACGTTACGATTGTATTCTGGACTGCTGGATTTGACATTATTTATGCATGTCAGGATCTGGAGTTTGATCAGGGAGAAGGTTTGCATTCCATTCCGTCCCGCTTCGGACTTGTAAAATCATTGCAGATTGCCAAGTTCTTTCATGTCGTTACGGCGGTTGGTTTCCTTGCCTTGTTGCTAATGACCGATCTGAGCTGGTGGTATGGCGCAGGCATGCTGATTACGTATGGCATTCTGCTTTATGAGCACTATATTGTGTCACCTAATGATATGAGCCGGGTACAAACGGCATTCTTTACGATGAATAGTGTACTGAGCCTAGTCGTATTTACGTTTACACTTATTGATCTGGCGGTGAAATAATGATGCAGCAACCGGAGAATAAACGACTTGTTGTCGGAATCACCGGAGCGAGTGGCAGCATATATGGTATCCGATTAATTGAAACGTTGCTTGACCTGGGATATGCCGTTCATTTGGTAATCTCCAATGCTGGCTGGCGTGTATTAAAAGAAGAAATGGACTGGGATGTGACGAACCGGGAGAGTCTGCTTCAAGAAAAATTCGGTCATCGCGGTGGATCATTAATCTATCATCCCGTTAGTGATATCGGGGCTTCGATCGCCAGCGGTTCTTATCTGGCGGAAGGCATGATTATCATGCCTTGCTCCATGGGTACTCTTTCATCGATTGCAAACGGAACTTCTGACAACCTGATGTCACGTGCGGCAGATGTTATGATGAAAGAGGGCAGGACGTTAATTCTTGTACCGCGAGAAACGCCTTTGCATGCCATTCACCTAGAAAACATGCTGAAACTTTCACGTCTTGGTGTGCGAATGATCCCGGCAATGCCTGCCTTTTATTACAAACCTCAGAGCATGGAGGATTTAATTTTATTTTTAGTAGGTAAAGTGCTGGATAGCTTGCGCATCCCGCATCAACTGTTTACAAGATGGGGAGAACCGGATGAACGGGGATAATGTAGGAGGGGCACGCTTTTCTGGACAACCGGATCAGAAAAGCGCAGCTCATGGACATAATCCCCTGACTCCCGGGGTGTCGGTGAGTGCTGATGGCCAGATAAGTGTGTCCACAGTCTTGACCCATGCTCCGGCAACTTCTGTACTTTTGGTTGATTCAGAATTCGTCGCAGCGTTTAAATCCCGAATGTCGGTGCAGGCATTCGAAATGGAACATTATGATGGACGCTGTAGAAGAATACAAGCAGGAACGGCAAGCCTAGGGCGAACGTTTTTTGCCTGTAGGCTTGGGTTTGCTGGAAGGGAAGGTAAGCATGGATTTTTGGATTGACAATACGCTGACACGGGTGAACGAATGAAACTATTGGACATTTTCGGATTGTTAAAAAAGGACATGGATTACGTTGAGAAAGAGTTGTATCGCAGCGTAAAAGGCGAACAAAAGTTGCTGAGTGAAACTTCGCTTCATCTGCTTAAGGCAGGTGGAAAACGACTGCGGCCTGTTTTTGTGCTTTTAGGTGGCAAATTTGGTACATACGATATCGAGCGTTTGAAGCTCGTAGCCGTTCCGCTGGAACTTATTCATTCTGCTTCCCTCGTTCATGATGATGTCATCGATAATGCGGAGACTCGTCGGGGCAAACCCACCGTCAAGTCTAAGTGGGACAATCGGATTGCGATGTATACAGGTGACTATATCTATGGCAAAGCACTAGAGATGACGGCAGGACTATCTGATCCGGCCATTCATCGCATCCTTGCCAAAGCTATGGTACAGATGTCCATTGGTGAGATGGAACAGATTCGGGATTTTTTTAATACAGGTCAGAGCGTGCGTAACTATCTGCTGCGTATTCGTCGCAAAACTGCACTTCTCATTGCTGTGAGCTGCCAGCTCGGAGCACTTGCTACTCGTGCACCTGAGCATATTTCATCTTTGTTATATACCTATGGATACAATGTGGGTATGGCTTTCCAGATTCAGGATGATGTTCTGGACTTGGTAGGTACGGAGAAACAACTGGGCAAGCCTCCAGGAAGTGATATGAAACAAGGCAACATCACGCTCCCTGTGCTGTATGCTCTGGAAGAAGAACCATTACGTGAGCCGTTGCTCAAGGAAATTTCGCGCGTGCATCATGAAGAAGGACGTGCTAGTGCATCGGATGCAATTGGAATGATTCGCCAAAGCCAAGGAATTGCTAAAGCAGAAGCCCTTGCTGACCGATATATGAAGAAAGCGCTCGATGCTCTCGATCAGCTGCCTAATATCAAGACCACCAAAAATCTACGAGACATTGCTCACTTTGTCGTTAAACGTACACATTAAGCTTGTGTTGTTTAATGCGCTTCACGGATGTGAAATTCCTCATTGGGAGGATTTGGACTTGTATGTTACAATCAAAGGGATTGCGTTTACATAGTGATTAACTTTGAACCGTGAGTGAGGAGTGAACTGGTAATGGATCGTACATTTTTGATGGTGAAACCGGATGGTGTGCAGCGTGGTTTGATCGGCCGTATTATCAGCCGTCTGGAAGACAAAGGTTTTAAGCTGGTAGCAGGGAAACTGGTGCAGATGTCGGAAGAACAGGCGAGACGCCATTATGCTGAACATGAGGGCAAGCCGTTCTTTGATGATCTGGTTCGTTTTATCACTTCTGGCCCTGTATTTGCCATGGTTTGGGAAGGCGACGATATTGTGACACTTGCACGTATTGTCATTGGTAAAACGAATGTGAAGGAAGCGGCTCCAGGGACAATCCGTGGAGATTTCGCTAGCCATACACCACATAATCTCATTCACGGGGCAGATTCGCCGGAAAGTGCGACTCGTGAAGCTGCCAATTTCTTTAGTTCTGACGAGCTGGTAACCTATGAGAAGAGCATCGCAGCCTGGTTGTAATTATTAGCCAAAGGGTGATGTACGATGCTGGAGCAAGAACAACTAGACCCGGATTATGCCGGATTCATTCGTAAAATTAAAGAGAGCACAGGCATTGATCTTGCTCAGTACAAGGAAGGCCAGATGAAAAGAAGGCTGACCACACTACGTAACAAAAACGGGTTTAATACATTTTCTATCTTTTTTGATGCGATGCAGAAGGAAAAGTCCTTATTTTACGAGTTTCTGGATCGCATGACCATTAACGTATCGGAATTTTGGCGCAACCCGAATCGCTGGGAAGTGTTGCGTGATGAGATTCTGCCTGAACTGGTGGGTTCCAAACGCAAGGTCAAGGTATGGAGTGCTGCTTGTTCGACTGGCGAGGAGCCATACACGATTGCCATGATTTTGGATACGTTAGGCATCTTGAAGGAAAGTTCCATTACGGCTAGTGACCTGGATGAAGGTGCACTCGCCAAGGCTAAGGAAGGCCGGTATATGGAACGTTCGCTGAAAGACGTGCCCCCAGAAACGGCCAGTCGATATTTCAAGCAAGATGGCATGATGTATCGTATTGATGAGAAATTGAAAAGCTCAATCAACTTCAAGAAGCAGAATTTGTTGGTTGACCGTTTTGATGACGGATACGATCTGATCGTATGTCGGAATGTTATGATTTATTTTACAGAGGAAGCGAAAAATCTGTTGTATCACAAATTCGCAGCCAGTCTGCGTCCAGGTGGCATGTTGTTCGTAGGTAGTACAGAGCAGATTTTCTCCCCTGGGCAATACGGACTGGAGACAGCAGAGACGTTTTTCTATCGAAAAAAATAAATCAGTATAAAGAACAACCGCCTGAGACGCATGAAGATGTGCTCAGGCGGTTGTTTGCATAAGAAAAAGCGGCTTTCTTGTCAAAGCCGGTCAGCTATACTATAATAAGCAAAGAAATTATGGGATTTTAGCAATGTGAAGTTTAACAGTTTAAAGGGGGAACGTATTATGAGTTTACGTTATTTAACCGCAGGGGAGACGCACGGACCCCAATTGACCGCAATTATTGAAGGACTTCCAAGTAATTTGAATATTGATTTTGAAGAATTGAACTTCCAGCTTCATCGCCGCCAGAAAGGGTATGGCCGTGGACGCCGGATGCAGATTGAGAAAGACCAAGCTAATTTTGTTGGCGGAATTCGTCACGGATATACGACTGGTGCTCCAGTAGCGCTCGTTGTTCAGAATAATGACTGGAAGCACTGGCAGAATATTATGAACATTGAGCCGATTGAAGGCAGCGATGAAGAGAAACGTCGTGTTCATCGTCCACGCCCTGGACATGCCGATCTAAACGGTGGTTTGAAGTACAATCTCAAAGACTTGCGTAACGTCCTGGAACGCTCCAGTGCGCGTGAGACAACTGTACGTGTAGCATGTGGTGCGATTGCACGTCAGTTCTTGGCTGAATTCGGTATTAAAGTGGCGGGACGAGTTATTCGCATCGGGGAGATCGAAGCGCCGTATAAGGATCTTCCGATTGATGAACTGATTGCCGTGACGGAAGCATCTTCAGTTCGTGTGACTGATGCGGAGACAGAGAAGAAAATGGAAGCCTATATCGATCAGATCAAGCAAGAAGGCGACTCCATCGGCGGAATTGTAGAATGTATTGTTGAGGGTGTTCCCGTCGGTCTGGGAAGCCACGTACAGTATGATCGCAAGTTGGATGCTCGTATCGCTCAAGGTGTAATGTCGATCAATGCGTTCAAAGGTGTGGAGATCGGCATCGGCTTCGAAGCGGGTACGATTCGCGGCTCTCAGGTACATGATGAGATTCTGTATACGGAAGAGCGTGGTTACCACCGTGCAACCAATCGTCTGGGCGGGTTTGAAGGTGGTATGACCAACGGTATGCCGGTTGTGGTACGCGGAGTAATGAAACCTATCCCAACGCTTTACAAACCGTTGCAAAGCGTTGATATCGATACCAAAGAAGCTTTTTCGGCTCAGGTTGAACGTTCTGATGCTTGTGCGGTTCCGGCAGCCAGCGTTGTTATGGAACATGTTGTTGCATGGGAAGTTGCCAAGGCATTCCTGGAGAAATTCGGCGGGGATTCCATGGAGGAGATTCGGGCAAACGTTGCCAGTTACCAAGCACAATTGGAGAATTACTAATATGCGTCAGTTGACAGTACAGCTTGAGGAACGCTCTTATCCTATATTGATTGGCAGCGGCCTGCTGGCTCAAGCTCCGCAATATTTTGAACAATACGGTTTAACAAAAAAAAGTCCGCTTATGATCATTACAGATGATCATGTGGCTCCGAGATATTTGGATAGATTAGAGCAAACGTTGCGTGCGGCGGGTTATTCCGTCCTATCCGCAGTCGTGCCATCTGGTGAGACTTCGAAATCACTTGCGGTATATCAGGATATGATGACGGTAGCGATTGAAGGCAAACTCGACCGCAGTTCGGCGATTCTCGCTTTAGGGGGAGGCGTCGTGGGTGATCTGGCTGGTTTTGTCGCAGCTACATATATGCGTGGGGTGAAGTTTGTACAGATCCCAACAACCATTCTTGCTCATGACAGTAGCGTTGGCGGTAAAGTGGCGGTCAATCATCCTCTTGCCAAAAATATGATTGGTGCTTTCCATCAGCCAGAACTTGTACTGTATGATGTGGACACACTACAATCCTTGCCGCCAAGAGATGTATCGGCCGGTTTATCTGAGATGCTCAAGCACGGACTGATCCGTGATGAAGCTTTTGCCCATTGGTGCGAAGAAAACGCCGAAGCATTGCTTGCGCTTGACCCGAATACGCTCGGATATGGTCTGGAACGTGGATGCAGCATCAAAGCCGAAATTGTTTCCAATGATGAACGTGAGAATGGAGAACGTGCACTCCTGAATCTAGGCCATACGATTGGACATGCGATTGAAGCGATTGCTGGATACGGTGAATTTCTGCACGGAGAAGCCATTTCTATCGGCATGGCTGGATCGGCACTACTGGGTGAGAAACTCGGAGCGCCAGCAGGGCTGTATGAGGATACTGTTCGTATGTTGCGTTCTCTTCGTCTTCCAGTGACGTTGCCTGCACATCTAAGTACGGATGCTTTGATGGAAGCGATGATGCACGATAAAAAATTTCGTGAGGGCCATATGGTCTTTATCGTTCCTGATCGGATTGGATCTGCCAGAATCGTTAAGGATGTGCCGGTTGCGGTTGTTCGTGAAGTCATTGAACTGCTTAGGAAGGGAGAATAACAGCATGGTTACACGGGGAATACGCGGGGCGACCACGGTCACCCAAAACAGTGAAGAAGAGATTTTGAAAGAAACAGCAGTACTGCTACAGGAGATTGTTGACCGGAACAAGATTGTGCCGGATGATATTTGTAGCGTATGGATTACGATGACTGGAGATCTGGATGCGGCTTTTCCGGCAAAAGTAATCCGTCAGTTAGATGGATGGGAACTTGTGCCTTTGATGTGTGCGCTAGAGGTGCCTGTAAAAGGTGCTTTGGCGAAGTGTATTCGTTTTATGGTGCATGTGAACACAACCAAAGCTCAAAATGAAATTCATCACGTGTACTTGAACGGTGCACAAGCGTTACGTCCCGATCTGGCAGGCCGTTAAGTTTCTTGAATGGTCATGGTTGTCAAACCGGTGATTATGATGTATAGTGAGAAACAGTTGAGTAGAGTTTAGATTGAGCTGAGAGCAGCTGAGTTGAGCCTAGTATATAGCAGAGTCCAGTGTTTGGTAGCCGATGCATCCGAAATCGGTCAACGCTCACACGGTACGTCTTGCTAAGGAGAAGTACAGGAGAGTAGAGTAGACATGTCAGAGGACATTGTTTATTCCCATATATCTGACATACATTTCCCATTATCTATTATCATTGAGGAATTGGATTGATTTTCTCAAGAGATGAAGATGATGTCAACGAAATGTACCAAGTATATGTATCTGAAACATGGATCAACATGGATCAGTTGCCTGTTACTCACCTTTCGCAAAAGTATAGGGACTTGTTATTTATGGAACAACATGCTTGAATACAGCTTATAACCAAACCTCTACCTGATGGTAGAGGTTTTTTGTCGTCATAACTTTCTTCTACCTAAATCTGAAAGGACGTGATCTGATGATAACGCCAAACGTTAACCAAGTATTGAAAATGTCTAATGAATATAATCTGATTCCGGTTGTTAAACGGATTTTGGCTGATATGGAGACGCCAATTCGTATCTTCCGCCGTTATGCGGATAATGACCGTGCGTTTTTGCTTGAAAGTGTAGAGGGTGGCATTCAATGGGCTAGATATTCCTTCATCGGTACAGATCCGTTTCTGATGATTTCAGGGAAGAAAGGCCGAATTGTGGTTGAAGAGGCAGGAAAGACCCGCGAACTTCCGGGCAAACCAATAGAAGAACTGAAAGCCTTGCTTCGCAAATACCGGAGTCCGAAGCAGGAAGAACTTCCCCCTTTTACGGGTGGAGCCATTGGATTTTTTGGATATGACCTGTTGCAATATTATGAGAAGCTTCCAGCTCATGCGCTGGATGATCTGAATATGGATGACATTCGCTTTATGTTTTGTGATCAAATTGTTGTATTTGACCATGTGAAGCAACATATGTTGCTTGTCGGCAATGTACATGTCAAGGATGGGGCAACCGATGAAGAGATTCGTCAGGCGTATGCAGCCACTTCCGAGAAGCTTGAACAAGCGGCAGAACGTTTACAGCAGCAAGGACCCGGGGAAAACCTGAACCCGCGTTCGATTCCCGGCGATGTGGAGCTTGGAGACATTCGTTCCAATCTGACGAAAGAGCAATTTATCGGCAATGTGGAG
Organism: Paenibacillus polysaccharolyticus; assembly: GCF_023714295.1. Taxonomy (GTDB): domain Bacteria; phylum Bacillota; class Bacilli; order Paenibacillales; family Paenibacillaceae; genus Paenibacillus; species Paenibacillus polysaccharolyticus_A. The sequence continues at coordinate 453,201 of NZ_JAMAUN010000002.1, read as the reverse complement.
CAAGCCAAAGAGTATATCCGCGCAGGAGACATTTTCCAGGTGGTGCTGTCTCAGCGTTTTCACATTGATACGGAAATTTCCCCGTTACATGTATATCGCGTACTGCGGACATTGAATCCGTCGCCTTATATGTATTATTTGAAAATGGACGATGAGATTATCGTAGGTACTTCACCTGAGGCGCTCGTCAAGGTCGACGGCAATCGTGTAGAAACACGTCCCATCGCAGGCACACGTCCAAGGGGGGCAACTGAGGCGGAAGATCGCGCACTTGCTGCAGATTTGCTGCAGGATGAGAAGGAGCGCGCGGAGCATCTGATGCTGGTGGATCTGGGAAGAAATGATCTGGGGCGTGTATCCACTTTTGGCAGTGTGAAGTGTGACATGTTTATGGAGATCGAGCGTTACTCTCACGTTATGCATATGGTATCCAACGTTACAGGCGAGTTAAGAGGAGACAAGGATTTCTTCGATGCTTTCCTCTCCTGTCTGCCAGCCGGGACCGTATCTGGTGCGCCTAAGCTGCGTGCGATGGAGATTATTGCGGAGCTGGAGAAGGAGGCACGGGGTGCCTACGCAGGAGCGATTGGTTATCTTGGATTCTCCGGAAATATGGATGCATGTATTACCATTCGGACGATTATTTTCAAAAAAGGAAAAGCATATGTACAGGCCGGAGCCGGAATTGTATGGGACTCTGTGCCTGAGAAGGAATATGAAGAGACCGTAAACAAAGCCAAAGCATTGTTAAAGGCCATTCGTACGGCTGAAGCGATGTTTCCGGTAAAAGCTGCAGATCCCAAATTAAGTCTGGCTAACGCTGATTATTTTGTAACACCAACTTCGGCAACGAACTGAGAGAGGAGAGACTGGAAATGAACTTGAATCCAATCATGAATGACAGCCAGGTGCTACCTGAAGCAGTGATTTCCCGGGAAGAAGGAATGAAGCAAGGGCTCGCTAAAATTCTCGAAGGCCGTCACCTGGAGCAGGACGAGGCACGTGAACTAATGTATTCGATCATGCGAGGTGAAGCTACTCCGGCTCAAATCGGAGGGTTGCTGATGGCTCTTCGTATGAAGGGGGAAACGGTGGATGAAATCACTGGTTTTGCTCAGGCGATGCGCGGACAAGGTGGCCGTATTCTGACAGATGGCAGAGGGCTGCTGGATACATGCGGCACAGGCGGATCGGGTATTCATAAATTCAACATCTCTACAGCATCGGCCATTATTGCTTCGGCAGTTTCAGTTCGAGTGGCCAAACACGGCAATCGTTCAGCTTCGGGCAAAGCAGGCAGCGCGGATGTTTTGGAAGCGCTCGGCGTTAATATCCATCTGAATGGGGAACAGGCCAGGCAGTGTCTGGATGACATCGGAATCTGCTTCTGTTTTGCTCAGGTGTATCATCCCTCCATGCGTCATGCGGCGGCTCCGAGAAAAGAGCTGGGTGTGCGCACGATTTTCAATATGCTTGGACCATTAACCAATCCAGCCGGTGCAGACCGCCAATTGCTCGGATTGTATGATCGCTCCCGGACGCCGATGATTGCAGAAGTGCTTAACCGTCTTGGTTTGAAAAGAGCGCTCGTTGTTGCCAGCCATGACGGTCTGGACGAAATCAGCATCTCTGCACCTACACAGGTATCGGAGTTGCGGAACGGGGGAGTGCACACGTATGACATTGACCCACGCGATATGGGGCTGTCTTTGCATCCGCTCGAAGCAGTGCTTGGAGGAGATGCGGCGCAGAACGCCGAAATTATACATCGGATCTTCCAAGGTGAACGCAGTGCTTACCGGGATGTTGTGTTGCTGAATGCAGGGGCATGTATTTATGTATCCGGCCTTGCGGACAGTATTGCAGATGGTGTAAAAATCGCTGCAGAGGCAGTGGACTCGGGTAAAGCGGCCAGTAAGCTTGGACAGTTAATTCATACAACGGAGGCGTACAATCATGTATCTTGATCGAATCGTTGCGACAAAACATAAAGAAGTGCAGGCTCTTGCACAGACTTTTCACGTGGATGAAGCTATGAAAAAGATTGAACAATTACCGGCTGCACGGGGGTTTGAACAAGCGCTGTCAAGCAGACGCAATCGTAAGCTGGGGCTTATTGCCGAAGTGAAGAAGGCCTCGCCGTCCAAAGGATTAATTCGTCCAGATTTTCATCCAGTAGAGATTGCTTCTGCCTATGAACGTGCGGGTGCTGATTGTATCTCTGTTCTGACGGATGTTTCCTATTTTCAGGGCAGTAACGAGTATTTGCAGGCTATCCATCAGGCTGTGAATATTCCGCTCCTGCGCAAGGACTTTATGATCGATGAGTCACAGATTGCAGAAGCAAGACTTCTGGGAGCAGATGCGATCTTGCTGATTGCCAGCATTCTTACACCGCGGCAGATTCGTCAATTTCTAACGTTTGCGAAAAGTCTTGGACTGGATGCTTTGATTGAAGTTCATGATCGGGCAGAGCTGGAAACAGTATTAGAGATTCCTGAAGCGACACTTGTTGGTATCAACAACCGAAATTTGAAAACGTTCGAAACCAGTCTGAATACCACGCTCGATCTGATGGAACTGATTCCACCAGGTGTAACGCTCATTAGCGAAAGCGGGATCGACGGTGCGGAATCGACGAAACCCTTGATTGAAGCAGGAGTGCACGGTATTCTCGTTGGAGAGCATCTGATGCGTAAAGACGATGTGGAAGCTGCTGTTTACGATCTGATGGGACCGAAATGATGAATAACTCGATATATGACGATACAGGTGCAGGTTCCCGTAAAGAAGAGAACTTGTTGCCAGCGGCCGTAAAAATATGTGGACTTCAGGACGTTGAAGTGCTAAAATCGATGATAAACTTGCCTGTGGACTATATCGGTGTCGTATTTGCCAAGTCCCGACGACAAATTACTCCTGAGAAGGCAGCGGAGTTGAGATCGGTATTGTTTGAATGGCCTTTGCATGAACGGCCGAAACTTGCTGGTGTTTTTGTGAATCCGACGATGCAAGAACTGAAACATTTGATGGAGACCGTGTCTTTGGATGTGATTCAACTGCATGGGCAGGAAAGTGCAGAATTCTGTCAACAAGTGAAAAAGCTCTGGCATGCAGATGTGTTCAAGGTCGTTTCTTTTCCAAAAGACGAAACAGAACAGGATGCGGATCATGCAGCTTTGCAGCGGTTAAATGATTACGTGGGAATCGTTGACGCGATCTTGCTGGATACCTTTGATCCATTGTATGGCGGCGGTTCTGGCAAAACATTTGCTTGGGAACGTATACCTGCATACGCAGAATGGGCTGCTGAACGTGGTATTGCCATGTTTGTCGCAGGCGGACTTCAAACGGACAATGTACAACAGTTAATTCAAACGTACAGACCTTATGGCGTAGACGTATCAAGTGGCGTGGAGACGGAAGGTCTGAAAGATATATCCAAAATTACAGCATTTGTAGAAAGGGTGAAGCAGGCATGACACACCAATTGCCGGATGAACATGGGCGTTTCGGTCCCTTCGGAGGCCGTTTTGTACCCGAGACACTAATGAACGCTCTGATCGAACTAGAAGAAGCATATAGCCGCTTCTCTGAGGATGAAGAGTTTAACAAGGAATTGAATTATTTACTAAGTGAATACTCTGGACGAGAGACGCCTCTGTATCATGCGGAGCAATTATCACGTCATCTGGGTGGGCCTAAAATTTATTTGAAACGTGAAGATCTGAATCACACAGGTGCACATAAAATCAACAATGCGATCGGACAAGGACTTCTTGCTAAACGGATGGGTAAAAAGAAAGTCATAGCGGAAACCGGCGCAGGTCAACACGGGGTTGCAACGGCAACCGTTGCGGCATTGCTCGGACTGGAGTGCAAAGTATTCATGGGTGAGGAAGATACCCAGCGTCAACAGCTAAATGTATTCCGCATGAAATTGCTCGGAGCAGAAGTCATTCCGGTAACGTCCGGCACACGTACATTGAAAGACGCTGGTAACGAAGCGCTTCGTTATTGGGTCAGTAATGTAGAAGATACCTTCTATGTACTGGGATCTGTTGTTGGACCTCACCCGTATCCAATGATGGTGCGTAATTTCCAGCGCGTGATCGGAGATGAGACCCGTCGTCAGATTCAGGAGATTGAAGGACGCCTTCCGGATGTTATTGTAGCGGCTGTTGGCGGCGGAAGTAACGCCATCGGTATGTTTTACCCTTTTATCGGAGATCAGGATGTTAAATTGGTCGGTGTCGAAGCAGCAGGCAAAGGTGTGGATACCGAGTACCATGCGGCAACGATGAGCAAAGGCACACATGGTGTATTCCAGGGCTCGATGAGTTATCTGTTACAAGATGAATATGGGCAAGTGCAACCTGCGCACTCCATCTCAGCAGGTCTGGATTATCCAGGGGTTGGACCAGAACACTCTTATCTTAAAGATATTGAACGGGCTAAATATGTTCCCATTACGGATCAGGAGGCCTTGGATGCTTTGCAATTGTTAAGTCGTACGGAAGGCATTATTCCTGCGCTCGAGTCGGCCCATGCGGTTGCTCAGGTCGTGAAGCTAGCGCCGGAACTGACTACTGATGATATCATTGTAATCTGTCTGTCTGGACGCGGGGATAAAGACGTAGAATCCATTATGAAGTATACGGGAGGTAACTTGTAATGAATCTAATGGACCTAACCTTCCAGCAATTAAAAGAACAAAATCGCACGGCACTTATCCCGTTTCTTACCGTTGGTGATCCAGATGTGAACACCACCATTGATATTATCAAGGAGCTTGAACAAGCAGGAGCAGACATCTTGGAGCTTGGTGTTCCGTATTCCGATCCACTCGCAGACGGCCCTGTGATCCAGCGTGCTTCCGAGCGTGCATTGAAAAGTCAAATCACGATTCGTACGGTGATGGAGACGGCGGCTAAAGCTCGTGAAGCCGGTGTGAAATTACCCTTTGTCCTGTTTACGTATTATAATCCGGTGCTGCAAACGGGCCTGGATATTTTCTTTGACGAATTGGTCAAACATGATATCAGCGGCATGATTATTCCGGATCTACCAATTGAAGAGGCAGAAGATATGCGTCGCCGTGCCGATCAGGCCGGGGTTCATCTGGTTCCGCTTGTTGCGCCTACATCCAATGCCCGTATTGAGCGGATTGTCACTGGTGCGCGCGGATTTATCTATTGTGTTTCTTCACTTGGTGTAACCGGAGAGCGTGCATCCTTTTTTAACGGTGTAGAAAGTTTTATTGAAACGGTAAAAGGTCTGACAGACCTTCCTGTTGCCGTAGGCTTCGGCATCTCGAGCCATGAGCAGGTCGCTCATTTCTCCCGCATCTGTGACGGTGTCGTTGTAGGCAGTGCAATTGTGCGGCAAGTGGAAGAAGCAATCCCGCTACTCGAAAATGCGGATACTCGTGAGGCCGGACTGTTGCAAATTCGCAACTTTGTGGCACAATTAAAAGGATAATCACATAAGTTGAACTTTTATTTCCACTTTACTCAATTTTGAGCAACAGGAGGCGGTCGAATTGAAACCGAAATCCCAGATTGTCAATCTGCCAGTGTATAAGCCGGGCAAACCGATTGAAGAAGTTAAACGTGAGCTGGGGCTGGAGCACGTCATCAAGCTGGCCTCCAACGAGAACCCCTATGGCAGTTCTCCCGCTGTACTAGAGGCAATTACGAGAGAATTGGCTAATGTAAGTATTTATCCCGACGGAAGTGCTGCAGAACTGACAGCGGTGCTTGCCGAGCATTTGGGAGTAGAGCGAGACAATTTGATTTTTGGCTGTGGATCGGATGAAATTATTGCGTTGATCACACGGGCGTTCTTTCTTCCTGGAGATGAGACCATTATGGCGGACCAGACCTTCTCCGTATATAAAAGCAATGCGGACATCGAAGGGGCTGTGACCATAGAGGTACCTTTGAAAAATGGAACTCATGACTTGCCAGCAATGCTGGCGCAAATCGGTGATAAAACCAAAGCTGTCTGGGTGTGCAATCCGAATAACCCTACGGGTACGATCATTTCCGAACAGGAGCTTATCAGCTTTATGGATCAGGTCCCGTCGAATGTAATGGTGGTGCTGGACGAAGCTTATTACGAATTCGTAACGGACGAAGCTTATCCGCAAAGCATTTCACTGATTAATCGTTACCCGAACCTGGTTGTTCTGCGGACCTTCTCCAAAATTTATGGTTTGGCATCACTCCGTATAGGTTACGGGATCGCACGTCCGGAGATCATTGACCTGATTAACCGTGTACGGGAACCGTTTAACACTTCACGTCTTGGGCAGGTTGCGGCAATGGCTGGACTTCAGGATCAGACTTTTGTGCAGGAGTGTTCCAAACGGAATACTGAAGATCGGGAATGGCTGCAAAATGAATTTTCACGACTGGGTTTGTCTTATTTCCCAAGTCAAGGGAACTTCATTTTGGTTGATGTGAACATGCCATCTGTCGAAGCGTTTCAGTCTTTGTTGAAACAGGGCATTATCGTTCGCTCGGGCTTTCACGTCTATCCAACATACATTCGTGTATCTGTGGGCACAGCGGAGCAGAATCGTGCGTTTATAGCGGCGCTGGAGAACACACTGGCGGAGAACGTGGCAGCACGCCCTTAATACTGGCGATGAAAAGAGTGAGGACCCATGACCATAAAAATTGCAATGATTGGTGTCGGGCTCATCGGCGGTTCACTTGCGCTTTGCTTTAAAGGAAAGCCGGGATTAACCGTGATGGGTTACGCACATCTGGAAGAATTAAAAGACAAGTACATAGCGAGCGGAGTAGTGGATGCTGCGACGCTCTCTCTGGAAGAAGCGGTGCAGGATGCCGACTTCATTTTTTTGTGTGTGCCTGTTGGTTTACTAGAATCGTATTTTGAACAATTGTCCAGACTGCCGCTGAAAAAAGGTTGCATCATTACCGATGTCGGGAGTACGAAAGCTTCCATTGCAGCTTGTGCGGAACAGATTCGGTTAAAAGAGGCTTACTTTATCGGGGGGCACCCGATGGCAGGATCGGAACGTGCGGGTGTAGACGCAGCGTCAGCTGTATTATTTGAGAACGCCTATTATGTTCTGACCCCGTCCGTTCACGTACCTGAGGAGGCGTATGGCCGCTTATCCGAGCTTTTAGCATATACTCGTGCACAGATTGTTCGCGTAGAACCACTGTTGCATGATGATATTGTGGGTGCAATCAGTCATCTACCCCATGTGATTGCTGTAGCTCTGGTGAATCAGGTACGTGAATATAACGAATCCAATCCACTGTATAAAATGCTGGCAGCGGGTGGTTTTCGAGATATTACACGGATTGCGTCCAGTGATGCGATTGTCTGGAGAGATATTCTGCTGAGTAACCGTGACGTGCTACTGGAGCTACTTAAGGACTGGAACAGTCAAATGTCTTCTTTTACAACGATGTTAGAACAGAAGAACGGGGAAGGCATAGAGGATGCCTTTCGTCAGGCACGAGAGTTCCGGAGCGTGTTGCCTGAGCGACGCAAGGGCATGATCTCGCCTTTATTTGATTTGTATACAGATGTGCAGGATGCTCCGGGTATGATCGGTAAAATTGCAACGGAGCTCGGGGCAAATGACATCAACTTGAGTAACCTTGAGATTATTGAGAATCGGGTGGATGTACCAGGGATTATGCGTTTGTCATTCCGTCAGGAGGAGGATATGGAACGAGCGAAGACTTTGCTGTCTTCCCTGGGCTATCAGGTGTGGGTTTAGGATAGAACAGAGGGCGAAAGCTCTCTTTTTTTTGTAAGCAGGGGGAGAATTACGTTTTAGACAAAAAAAAGACCGCTTACATAAGCGGCCATTGCTCACGTGGAGCAATACAGTTATTGGATAGGAGTGGAGAGAAACCATACTGTACTTTTATTATATGTATACGTTTTCATTTTGTCAACACTTTGGACAAATTTATTTGTATAAACTTAGATTTCAAGGAAAAACAGTACAATCAAGACTTTTATCAAAATCGTTAGAAGATGTGAAAAAGAATGCTGATAGAATGCACAAAAATAATTCCCAAAAAAAATATCTCATTTTTGTAACCTTTTTAGAAGTGGTCACGTCTATATATGCAAGGCTTTCCAAGATGCTGTATTAGGAAGTCATGACAACGAAATCAATGGCATATAAATGTTAAGTCGGACAAAAGTGGATAGCAATGGATTTGCCAGGATGATGCAGACCGTTGTACAATGTTACTGTTATGTAGAAACGTTGGGGAAATTGCCATTACATAGGGGAATTTGGCGGAAGGGCCGAAAACGGTGCTGGACGCTTTTTTTATGCGGTTGAACCGCAACTTTTTTGCGCCTGTTCGGTAATACATGGATAGAGTCGAACGGGGAGAAGCACATGGATGGGCGAGGAGGGGTCGCACTCAAATGACGGATTCCCAGTTGATTCGAGAGATCAAGGAAGGTAACGTTGAGTTATATTCCGAGCTGATGAGTCGTTATCAGCGTAAAATACTGGCTTTCGTATATCATATGTTGAAAAGTTCCAATATGGAGCTGCTTGCGGAAGATCTCTGTTCTGAGACATTCTACAAGGCGTTCCGCAGTTTACACTCTTTCCGTGAGGTGGATGCATCTTTCTCTACTTGGCTGTATACCATCGCTAGAAATACGGTATTGAGTGAGCTTCGTAAACAGCGTAGTGGAAATGTTCCGCTTGAAGAGAGCGGTGTAGTTCCTGTTGCTCCTATGGAGAATGCTCCTGAGCATGCTGTTCTGCGTAGCGAGCGGGTGATGCTGGTTAGAGATGCGATTAACAATCTGCCAGAGAAGCAACGTTCTGCGATTATACTTCGTGAGTATGATCAGTTGGATTATCAGGAAATCGCGGGTATTTTGGGGCAGAGTGTCAGTTCTGTTAAATCGCTATTATTCAGGGCAAGATCAAGCGTAAAAATACAGTTGGAGCCTTATTTCTTCGAGCCGATGTACGAGCCATATGAAGGGATGAAGAACCGATGAATTGCAATGAAGCCCAGGAACTGTTTGCATTGGTCTGGGACTTACCGGAATCTCATCCACGGCGGATTGCGTTTCAAGCACATCTCGCTGGTTGTGAAGAGTGTTCGGAGCAGTTTGAAGTCTGGGAGGAAGCCCAGATGCTGCTGCACAGCATCCCGGTTCCAGTGACAGAGCAACAGGCAGAGAGGGTCAACCGAAACGTAATGGACCGGATTTACGCGGAGTCTCCATGGCTATTACCAGAAGAGGCAAAGGTTAATCGATTCTCTGCGGCAATCCGTAAACATATGTCTTTGTGGATTGCGGCGTTCCTGGCTATTTTTTTATGCAGCTTTCTGTACATGGCGATGTTCAAGCCAGAGGTGTCAGAAGCTGAGAAGTCCAATGTTATTACAACAGGCATCCTTGAGACAGGGGTTGCTGGGAGTACATCTTCATCCTCGGGATTATATAAGTATGACATCCCTGAAGCGGATAAAGGGAGTATCATTGAACCTTTTGTTGTAAGTATGGGTCCTGCTTATCCTCAATATTGGATGGCATTGTCTCTGCTTGCCATAGGTATGGCTTTGTTTTCACTTGGACGTATGCATCGATCAACAACTAAACGTAAACAAGGTGTGGGTGCGTAGGTTATAACCTAGCGTTCGCTGTGTGGAGAAATGAGGGATGAATGTGCGGATCGGGCTTGTTCGTCATGGTCTGACTGATTGGAATGCGGCTGGCCGTATACAGGGGCAGACGGATATTCCTTTGAATGAGGAAGGACGTAAGCAAGCAGCATGTCTGGGTAGACGTCTGCAGTCTGAAGACTACCAGTGGGATTTTATTGTGACGAGTGGTTTAGCAAGGGCACAGGAAACGGGAGAGATTCTTTCACAGATGCTGGATGTACCTATGCTTGAACCGGACGCACGATTGAAAGAGCGAGCTTTTGGTCTGGTTGAGGGTCTTACTTCGGATGAACGGATTGCGCGTTGGGGCAAATCCTGGGATACACTTGATCTGGGACAAGAACATATCGAGGATATTCAAGTACGTGCGCTGGCGTTTTTGGACGATCTGTGGTCTGTTCACTCGAAAGAAAATGTACTGATTGTAACGCACGGTGCTTTTCTTGCTAACCTGTTAACGGCGTTATATCAGGACAAGTATACCGAACGCATTGGCAATCTGTCACTGACCATTCTGGAGAAGGAACTTGATGATGATTGGACTCCACTCTTATATAATTGCACACAACATCTTTCTATGGATACCATCAAACAATCTGGGCGATAAGCTCAGGTTGTTTTTTTATACCATCTGTATTTGAGAGGATAAATAGGACTGTGGATAAACTCTATTGTTTCTCTTCTGATTCATCGTTTTGAGGCATAAGATGAGATAAAACAAAAAAAATGGCAAGAAGAGGTTTAGATTGTGGTGAATCCGTCAACCATGTTTACAAAACCACACTGTTGAAGGCCAGATCAGCAACCTAAGGCAGTGAACGGGCGAGGCGATGGATCCATGAATCTAGCAGATATGCTGACTTTTGCTGATATTGGCCAGCTTAATCGAATAGCAGACTACTATCAATGTGAATGCAAGCCTAATTCCAAACATGAACTCATCCAGAGCATCCTCACAACATTGGGTAGTAAACCTTTCTTTGAGCAACAGATACGTCAATTGAACCAGGCAGATCAACGGTTTTTAAATAACCTGTTATTTGATCCCCGCCAATTTTATGGTATGGAGGAGCTCATCGCCATAGCCCGTCAATCGATGGACAAAAAGGAGAGTGAGGCAGGCTCAAGTCCTCGAGATCTCATTATTCGCTTTACCAAAAGCGGATGGTTGTTCAATGGAACTACACAGCAGACCAGATACCTCTATCAAGTGCCTAAAGACTTGAAACTGAGGTTCAGAGATGTGTTATCTACTCATTTACGTGCAGGTATTGTTAAATCGACAGAACCGTCCATGTATCGAGAGGAATATCATCTGATGGCAGACGATATGAAGTTGTTTCTGAAATTTGTGCAACAATATGAGATCGCTGTGAATGCCGAAGGGATGATGTACCGACGCTCACAGCAGCAACTTATGGAGCATCTGCATATCTCTGAGGAACTGGTAGGCAAAGCGGGGTGGCGCTTCGGATATGGTCGTTCGTTTAAGGATTACCCGGATCGATTCGCACTGCTGTATGATTATGCCTTTCATCACCGATTGATTCGAGAAGAACAGGGGTGTCTCAGGCTGACAGGGTCTGGTGAAGAGAAACTGGGGGCCGAGAAAACAGCCGAAATGATACAGCTGTTTCGGTTTTGGTTAAGACTTTATAAAGGTGCTATTCCAAATCTGTCCTCGATTGTGTACTGGACAGGAGAATGTGCCGAGAATTGGTCTACGATGGAATCTCTTTTTCAGCAAATTGGCCCGTTTATCCAGCCGTTTTACTATGACACCGCTGAAGATATCTATGATAAGCGGATCATTAAAATGATGCTGCATCTAGGCTTGATCCGTGCAGGTGAGCATGAACAAGGAAGAGTTGTGCAGATGACGGCTTGGGGATCAAAGCTTGCTGCTTCTTGCCGCTCCATCTCGGCTGATGTTACCCCTATTGTATTTGACAAGTGAAGGACAAGTTGCTACAATCACTCCCAAATTAAGGAGTGATACGAATGATAATCCCATACAATGGTATAAAGCCAGTGTTACACCCTTCCGTATATATGGCGGAGGGCTCGAAATTGATAGGTGATCTGCAAATGGACGAGGATTCTACCGTTTGGTTCAATGCAGTCCTGCGAGCCGATTTGGCACCTATTATTATTGGAAAGCGCTGTAATATTCAAGATAATGCTGTAGGACATGTTAACGCTGATCAACCTCTAATTCTGGGAGATGATGTCTCTGTAGGACATGCTGCAATCATTCATGGTTGTACCATCGGAACAGGGGCATTGATCGGAATGGGGGCCATTGTACTTAATGGTGGTCAAATCGGTGAGTACTCACTGATTGGAGCCGGTTCTGTGGTAACTGAAAATAGTAAAATTCCGCCCTATACTCTCGCTTTGGGGACACCTGCCAAAGTGATTCGTGCATTGACTGAAGCCGATCTAGAGCGGATGTCGAGAACTTCACTCGGTTATGTAATCAAAGGAAGAGAATATAGGAGCTCTTAAATCCGTTTTGGAGGTGCATCCTATTGGATAAAATGAAAGTTACGTATGAAGTCATGTTGGGGCTGGCGGCTGAGATGGTTTGGGACGAGGCGCTTCGCAAACAGAAGAGTGAAAAGCTTTATTTGGAAATCGACAAAGCGTTAGCTACCGGAGACGAAGTAGCTTTCCGAAGTCTGACGGATGAACTGAGGACGATCAATTAACGGATCTATTACGAACCATATAAATGAAAAGTCGGATAATAAGGGAGTGCGCAGTCGCGCATTCCTTTTTTATATTTTAATATTAACTTAAAAATTGAATGAATATCTGGCTTTATAACATATGCTCATATATAATATGGGAATAAAATGGATAGGAAGGGGATATAGGGAATTGAAATTCAGTGAGATGAATCAAAACAGCTGGGCTGAACTACAACTCTATCTGGATACATGCCTTGTTCCGTTCACGGCTATGAGCGGCAAACAGTCACCGGTTGAAGCGACTGAAGCACTGGAAAGGCTAAGAGATTTTCTGGATACGGTTGAGATTCCTTTTAAAGGTAGAATTATGACATACCCAGCCTATCACTACATAAGCTCGGAAATGTCAATGACATTAAATACCTTGTCGACTGAACTCAAAGCTTCAGGATTCAAGTATGTAGTAATTATGTCAGCGGATGGATCTTTTGTAGGCATGGATATTCCAGCCGCGGATTTACTTTTGAGCCAAAAGGATATAGCTCAGCAACTCGAGGAAGGAACTATTGCCCGACATGTTGGGGAATGCATTCGAGATCTATGGAAAAGGTGACATCTTGATGACAAATGTGACAAATTTCCAACAGTTTTTTAACAACGCTTACAATTGAACCTTAAAAATGTGTGACAAATTCTTGACGGTGTTCTAGGCCTACTATATGATTATGTATGTTCTAGTAAGTCGTGGAATTTATGATAATGAAAACGATTGAGAGAGTTGGCTGAAAAAGGGGGTTGGAGACAGTATGAGCAGTGAGCATGACCAGCACGAAGCCTCGATGAAACCGCCGAGCAAATTGGAAATGTCGCGCAGGCAGTTTTTGACGTACACGCTTGGTGGAGCTACAGCCTACATGGCCGCCGGTGCAATTCTTCCTATGGTCCGTTTTGCGGTGGACCCAATTTTGCAGCACAAGGGAGAAGGAACCTCTGTCAAAGTAGCTGAGATCAGCAAAATTACAAATGAACCTCAAGAATTTACGTTTGAACTGAAACAACAGGATGGCTGGTATTTGAGTAATGCTTCGTTGGTGGCTTGGATTCGCAAGGACGAACAAGGGAAAATTTATGCGCTTTCACCTATCTGTAAACATTTGGGATGTACAGTAGGATGGAACAGTGACAAAAATTACCCGAATGAGTACCATTGCCCATGCCACGGCGCGCACTATGACAAGGAAGGAAAAAATCTTGCCGTAGCCCCGAAACCATTGGATGAATATGTGGTTAAGGAGGAACAGGGTTGGGTTTATCTGGGCGAGATTGTTCCGAACACCCGAGTGAAATAGGAGGCGTGAACGCAGATGTTTAAAAATGTCTATGACTGGATTGACGAGCGTCTTGACATCACGCCAATATGGCGGGACGTTGCGGATCATGAAGTGCCAGAGCATGTAAACCCGGCGCATCACTTTTCCGCATTCGTATACTGTTTTGGCGGATTAACGTTCTTTATTACAGTTATTCAGATTCTGTCAGGAATGTTCCTGACGATGTACTACGTTCCTGATATTATTAACGCGTATGCAAGTGTTGAGTATTTGCAGACGAAAGTAGCTTTTGGTCAGATTGTCCGCGGTATGCACCATTGGGGAGCCAGTTTGGTTATCGTCATGATGTTCCTACATACGATGCGTGTATTCTTTACAGGCTCATACAAGGCTCCGCGTGAAATGAACTGGGTTGTCGGCATGTTGATTTTCTTCGTCATGCTCGGTCTAGGTCTGACAGGATATTTGTTGCCTTGGGATAACAAAGCTTATTTTGCAACAAAAGTAACGCTGGAGATTGCCAACACCGTACCTTGGCTTGGGCCGATCATCAAGGAATTCTTGCAAGGGGGAACGATCGTTGGTGCGCAGACACTGACACGATTCTTCGCATTGCATGTCTTCTTCCTCCCTGCGGTGCTTCTGGTGCTTCTGGTCGGACACTTTATCATGATCCGCAGACAGGGCATTTCGGGACCACTATAAACCAAAGAAGGGAGGAAACGTAATGGCTCACGGGCACAAGAGCAATGATGAGGAAAAAGTTATCTTTGTCGGTGATTCACGCGTCCGCAAAGGGTCGGGGTTCATTACTCCACCTGATTACACGGCTTATCCCGGCAAATCGGAAGCATTTATTCCTAACTTCTTGCTTAAAGAGTGGATGGTCGGGGTTGTTGTTCTGGTCGGCATTCTCGTGTTGACCATCTCGGAACCTGCACCTCTAGGTTATCCGGCTAATCCAAGTGCATCGGTTATCCCGATGCCAGACTGGTACTTTCTTTTCCTGTATCAGTATTTGAAATATCCTTATGCATCCGGAGATTATGTCCTGCTGGGCGTACTGGGTGTCAGCGGTGTCGCATTCGGAGCGCTGCTGCTGGCTCCTTTCCTGGATACGGGTAAAGAGCGTCGTTTCTACAAACGTCCAATTGCCACAGCTTTAATGCTACTGTCCGTAATCTCGGTATTCTATCTGACAAACGTAGCATGGACACACTACAAGCATGAGCTTGAAGCGTCAGGGCAGAAGCCAGAACATATCCAGCGGGAGGAAGAAGCTCTGGAGAAACATGAACAGGGTTTGCCAACTTCTAATGCACCTGGACAGCAGCAGGAAGAAGTCGCGATTGTTGACCAGGACGATCCTGCGATGGAAACGTATAAAAAGGCTGGATGTATTGGCTGTCATGCCACCGATATGAAAGGCCAAGGCAACGCACCTTCTCTTCGTGGCATCGGTGACAAGCACAGCCAGGAAGAGATTGTGACGATTATTAAAGACGGTTACAATGGAATGCCTCCAATGTATGACCAAGCTATAGCTCAAGGTGTTACTGATGACGAAATTACTCATCTAGCCGAATGGCTTGCGAAACAGAAGGCAGAACAGTAAAATCAAATTAATGAAAAAACCTGATCGTTATGCGGTCAGGTTTTTTGAAGTCTATTTTGATAATATCTGAAATTCGGTAATCGAGATGAAGTGTCCAGAATGAGTGAAGGAAGAAGGTGCGGTGTTCGTGGCTTTATCGTTTTTTTGGAGCAGGGAGTTTCTGACCAATCGGTATTTCCTGTGGCTTTTGTTCTGGTGTAATGCGCTTGGTACGGTATATGGCTACATCTGGTACGGTGAACAAATGAAATGGACTCTTGCCCATCAACCTGCGTGGCAGATCGTATTTGTGCCAGATAGCCCGACAGCAAGCTTGTTTTTTACATTAGCGCTGTTGTGGGTACTGTATCCTGTAAAGTCGGCAGTCCTGCAACGAATTGGACATATTATCCAGGCGCTCGCTGTAGTTACCTCTGTTAAATATGGCGTATGGGCTGTATCTATCATTTTTGCTGGCTGGTCTCAAGGAGGAGCACAGCACTGGCAGGACTGGATGCTGATCGCTTCCCATAGTGCCATGGCAATTGAAGCTCTGATATATGTACGCTTCTTTGGCTTCCGCTGGTTGTCATTGATTGTGGCAGGTCTCTGGACATTGTTGAATGATACGATGGATTATACATACGATATTTATCCGTGGTTGCCTGCAACGTTGTACCCGCATGTACAGGCTGTTCGCAATTTTACAGTTACGTTAACCATCGTGAGCATTCTTGCGGCTTGGCTTGCGTTAAGGCAGGCCAAACGGGCCTGAGTATACAAGCTTAGCTTGTTCTAACCAGCCATCCCTCGCCATACATTGATGATGGGAGGGATGTCCATGAAGAGAACATTCAGGAGTATAGCGGGATGGTTGACGGTATCACTCATGGCTCTGCTGCTTTGGACCAATGCTTCATACCGGGTATCCGCACTAAGTGGTGAATTAAAACCAAATGTGAATCAGGAAGTATCCTCAGCTTATACCATTGCACAATTAAACGAAGAGGCTACTGTCCTATATCGCAGGGTGCTCGAAAATAATATGGAGGAAGTACGTGCCAGCATTACGCGTATCGGGAATAGTCTGGCACATGTCTCATTTGAGGGTCAAACCTCTGTGGAGGGCATCCATGCGTTGTCCGAAACGGTGGTAGAAGTCAAGGAGGCTGCAGCTAAATTCAAAGGGGATAGACACTTACTTCAGCAGACCTCAGCCAAACTCAGACTTGCTGCAGACAGCCTAGCCAATCCGTCTAAACCGCTCTGGCTCCAGTATTATAAAATTGTGAAAAATGATCTGGATGCGTTATCACTGGCAGCTGATCAGAACAACGGTGCAGCAATTCTGGCTAATCGCTTTAGCGTGCTTGAAGAGCACTATGAAACGATCCGTCCAGCGGCGATTATTCGGCTTGAGCCATATCAGATCGCTCAAATGGATGCGTGGTTATCCCATCTCAAAGGGCTAACACATGCAAGGCAGTCTGATGGATCACAGCTCCGGAGCATGACTGTTCACGGCGAAGAATTAGTGAATCAATTGTTTGGACGTGAAAAGGATGAGAGTGCCTTTTTGCCTTATGTACAGGGTCCAGACCGCAGGGCAGCAGGGCTAGTGATTAGTTCTGTCATTGTTGCTACGCTAACTTATGCGGGATACCGCAAGTATCGTGCCCAGCAGCAGGATATTTTTACATATCGCCGCTAGTTAGTTTAGCCCAATTCCATCATGGTAAATGTAATATAATAAACAATGAAAACCTCTTGCCCCAAAGACGGTCGTTAGATTGACGTCTTGTCGTGGTAAGAGGTTTATTTCATGTCTCATATAGTAAGTGAATTCTCAGCTTTCTTTAAAACCTTCCCCGTGCACGTCGTGTACATCACTGATGATGACAAACGCTCTGGGGTCGATGGCACGTACGATCGTCTGTAATCTGCGAAATTCTTGCCTGGAAATAACACAGTAGGCCATATGTTTCGCTTGTTTCGAGTAAGCGCCGATGGCTGGAATGAGCGTAACACCGCGATCCATATCTTTGGTGATCTGATCGGCAATCTCGGGAGCATGATCGCTGATGATCATAAATGCACGGGCTGAATAGGCACCTTCCTGAATGAAATCGATCACTTTCGATGCAATAAACACAGCGACGAGTGTATACAGAATTTTTTCCTTGGGAATGTAAATGAGGGAAAGGCCAATGATTACAAAGTCGATACCTAACAGCACTCGTCCCATACTCCACCCATATTTTCGATTCAGGATACGCGCGATAATGTCGGAACCACCTGTCGTACCGCCCCAGCGGAACACGATGCCAAGCCCGGCTCCCAAGGTAACCCCAGCATATAATGCGGCCAAGAGAAGATCATTCTCGGTATGTAACGGTTCCATCCAGCCTTGATGAATCATTTTCTCAAACAGCCACAGAAATAAGGTCAACGCCCCAATCCCGACTCCGGTATAAATCATCTGTCTGCTACCGAGCACTTTGAGCCCGATCAGAAATAGTGGAACATTTAAAATAAGCGTGGTAAGGGATGGGGAAACCCCGAAGGCATAGTTAATCAACACGGTAACCCCGGTAAGCCCGCCCTCCATCAATTGGTTGGGGATAATAAAATAAAGAAGCCCAAAGGCATATAAAGCTGTACCCAACAGTATTGGGAGTACAAGTTTTAGTTGAACCCACGTTTTGGCAGTGCTCATAAGATACCTCTCTATACTTGAATTAGAATGAGGAAGTCATCATTCCCATCTTAGTATACCTGTTTATGTAGTCTTTAAAAATGATTTATGCCTGACATTAATATCGATTTGTACCGTATGATGGTGGAAGTAAACATCAATAACTGATATTATTAGGAACAAACACGACATCAGAATAGAAGGAGAACCTGCTCTCATGGAGAAAAGTATGGCGGAAATGCAGCGTGAGGTTGACCTCTATATATCTCAGTTTAAAGAGGGATATTTCAGTCCTCTGGCCATGCTGGCCCGGATGTCTGAAGAGGTTGGAGAGCTTGCCCGTGAAGTGAATCACGAGTTCGGAGAGAAACCGAAGAAAGCTTCCGAGGCTGCCAATTCAATTGAACTTGAGCTTGGTGACATTTTATTTATCACCATCTGCTTTGCAAACTCACTCGGTATTGATTTGGCTGAAGCGCATGACAAAGTTATGCATAAATTTAATACCCGCGACGCAAATCGGTGGACTCCAAAAAACACCGATTAGGCGTAGATTACATATGCTGTACCATCACCCGCACGGGGAGGGTCAGCTTGATGATGAAACCGCAAGATTATATGCAGCAGGCTTACCGCTGTATATTGCAAAATGATTTTGAGCAAGCCATTCGATGGTTCGAAGCGGCTATTCATGCTCACCCGGAACATGCCGAGTTGTATTATCGCTGTTCCATTACGCACGCCCGTAGCAAACATTTGCTTCCTGCACTCGAATATGCCCGCAAGGCAGTGGAACTATCCGAAGGTGCCGAAGAATATGTGCTTCATCTGCAGACACTTGAAGCGAAGCAACTTACAGTTAGATCCAAATTACTGCTTGAGCAGGCTGGAACAGAATCATGCAAGCCATATGTTGAGGCTTCCCAGCTTCTTAAAGAAGCCATTAGGCTGGATCCACTCTCTGTGGAGGCGCATGTGATGCTGGCTCTAGCTTACAGTGATCTGAATGAATATGAAAGTGCCCTTCAGGTGTTACAGGATGCAATTCTGCTTGATCCGCAGAACGGGCAGTTGTATCAGATGTTACAACAAACGAAGCAGCGTTTGAAATCGATGCAATAAGTGATCATCACAGTCAAGTATTACAATAATACAGACTGGATGAGATGCATGGGTCAGAACGATTAGATGAACTAACATAGTGAAGGAGATGCAGCCAAGATGAGTGAAGTGATAAGAGTTGCTGTGATCGGAGCGGCTGGACGAATGGGCCGTGAAGTTGTAAAACTGGTACTGCAAGACCCGGATTTGGAGCTTGCAGCCGCTGTCAACCGCTCCGGAGCAGGCACGGATGCAGGAACGCTGGTAGGACTGCCGGAGTGTGGCGTATTGGTAACCGATGATATCGAGATGGCTTTTGCTGAAACCAAACCACAGGTCATGGTTGACTTTACAGTGCCTCAATTTGCTTTTGCTCATACAGAGATTGCTATCCGCCATGGCGTAAGACCCGTCATGGGTGTTACCGGCTTCACGCCGGAGCAGATTGAACAGTTGGACAAGCAATGCCAGGAGAAAGGTATTGGCGGGCTAATCGCGCCTAATTTCTCAATTGGAGCCATTCTTATGATGCGTTTTGCAGCACAGGCAGCCAAACACATGCCTAACGTAGAGATCATTGAATACCATGGCGATCAGAAGCTGGATGCCCCTTCAGGAACAGCAATTAAAACAGCTGAATTGATTGCAGCCAATCGTGAAGAAATCCGTCAAGGCAATCCGAAAGAAGAAGAAACGATTGAAGGTGCGCGTGGTGGATATTATAACGGATTCCGCATTCACAGCGTGCGTTTGCCAGGTGTATTTGCACAGCAGGAGGTTGTATTCGGCGATTACGGACAGTCGCTGAAAATTCGTCATGATTCATATGAGCGTGCTGGTTATATGCCAGGAGTCAAGATTGGCGTACAAAAGGTGATGGAATATACAGGACTCGTTTACGGCTTTGACCACTTTATCGACTAAAGGAGATTGAAGATTGTCATGTTGAAAATCGCATTTATTGCCCATGATCGTAAAAAAGAAGAGATGGTAAACTTCGTGACTGCTTATGAGCCTGTGTTCACAGACCACCAATTATATTCCACAGGTACAACAGGTCTTCGTATCATGGAAGGTACATCCCTACAGATTCACCGTTTTGAATCCGGGCCGCTTGGGGGAGACCAACAGATTGGAGCGTTGGTTGCACAAAACGAGATGGATCTGATCATTTTCCTTCGTGATCCGTTAATGGCACAGCCCCACGAGCCGGACATTAATGCACTGCTTCGCCTGTGCGATGTTCAGGGAATTCCACTGGCTACCAATATTGCAACAGCCGAGATCCTTGTTAAAGCGCTTGACCGTGGCGATTTTGCTTGGAGGGAACTCGTACATAAGTATAAGCCGGACGCTGGATTGAATACAGGTGACTCTCAATGAGTCTCGATATTCTTATCTTCGGTGCACATGCGGACGATGCCGAGATTGGCATGGCTGGCACGATTGCGAAACATACGGCTGCCGGGTTAAAGGTAGGCGTATGCGACCTGACTCGTGCCGAGATGTCCTCCAACGGCACCGTGGAGCGCAGAACCGAGGAAGCGGAGCAAGCCTCACGCGTCCTCGGTCTTTCGTGTCGAACAAATCTCGGATTACCTGATCGTGGGCTGTATGTTACACCAGAACATGTAGAAGCAGTTACCGCTGAGATTCGCAGACATGCACCTCGAATTGTTTTTGCACCATACTGGGAGGATCGGCATCCCGATCATATTATGTGCAGTAAACTCGTGCAAGAAGCGGTATTTAATGCGAAGCTTCGAAATTATATGCCGGACATGCCAGCTGTACAAGTGAAGGAAACTTATTTTTACTTTATCAACGATATCGGTCCTACGGATTTGATTGTGGATATTACGGAACACTATGAACAAAAGGAAGCCTCGCTTCGCTGTTATCGATCTCAGTTCGAGCAGGGTGCAGGCATCGTATCTACACCGCTGAATCAAGGTTATATCGAGCGAGTGAGGGCACGTGATTCCTTACTTGGACAACGTAGCTTAATCCCGTTTGCAGAAGGATTTGCAACGATAACGCCTTATGTAGTGAAACGGTTTGGCATCTAATCTACCCCACATCTGTATATAGATAGAACCATATATTTACACTTGAACGGAGATGACAGAAAAAACCTGAAAAATCGAAGGCTCGCCTAAAAGCTTTCTGAAAGAAAGCTACTTCGTAAGCATAGGCTTAGTACCGAATTTTCCCCTTTAGCAAAAGGGAATCCAAAAAATCTGGGGATAACAGCGATTGGAAGGTAATTCTGTCATCGGAGTGGACGAGTAAATTATAATAAGCCAAGTTATATAAACAGACCAAAAACAAATCATGACATCAATCAATTTCCGTTGCATGATATCAACCTGCGATAAGCGGGAGATCAAAGGAGCGTCCAACCCGATGGATCAAAAGCTAAAAATCGGAATCACCTGTTATCCGTCTCTCGGAGGATCCGGGGTTGTCGCAACGGAACTCGGCAAATTGCTGGCCGAACAGGGACATCAGGTTCATTTTATTGCGAACAGCATTCCATTCAGATTAGGAAAGTTTCAGAAGAATATCTTTTACCATGAAGTAGAGGTTAACGATTATTACGTGTTTCGGTATCCTCCGTATGACCTGTCTTTAGCGACCAAAATGGCTCAGGTGGCAAAGGCGCAACAGCTAGACTTGCTACATGTTCACTATGCAGTGCCACATGCGGTATGCGCATTTCTCGCCAAACAGATGGTTGGAGACAACCTCAAAGTGGTGACAACTCTGCACGGAACGGATATCACGGTACTGGCTCAGGATGAATCATTGAAAGATCTGATCCGTCTTGCAATCAATGAAAGTGATGCGGTAACAGCTGTTTCTCAGGATTTGATTCGCGAAACGGTTGAACTGCTCGATATTCAGCGTCCAATTGACCTGACCTATAATTTTATAGATAAACGTGTCTACTATCCAAGAGATGCAGCGAGTCTGCGCCGTGATTTTGCTGCCCCTCATGAAAAAATATTGATGCATATCTCGAACTTCCGTCCAGTCAAGCGAACACAAGACGTAGTGGAAGTATTCCGTCAAGTTCAGGAGCAGGTTCCCGCGAAATTGTTGTTTGTGGGTGAAGGCCCGGACTTGCCTAAAATTCAGTGTAAAATTAAAGAACTCGGCTTGAGTGAAAAGGTTCATTTCCTGGGAAGACAGGATGATGTTGCTCAGGTGTTATCGATGGCCGACATTTTAATGCTTCCATCCGAGAAAGAGAGCTTTGGACTGGTGGCACTTGAAGCGATGGCATGTGGTGTACCTACGATTGGTTCAGAGGCTGGCGGTATTCCAGAACTTGTTTTGCATGGGAAAACAGGATTCCTCTCTCCGATCGGGGATACCAAGTCTATGGCTGAGAATGCGATTCGTCTTCTGACGAATGAGCGTTTGGCTGCGGATATCCGGGAGGCTTGCCTTCATCGTGCACATCATGATTTCTGTAACGACTCCATTCGGCAGGAATATGAAAAGATATATTACCGTGTGCTTGGAAGAGAAATCCCCAGTCTCAATCCCGTTTGCGGTTAAGCATGGGGGAACCACAGCAGGCAAGAGAAGAGGTGATATGTGGTGGTTCAATGGACACAAGCAGATGATAAAATGGCAAAAGAAAGTGAGAATGTCCTTGCTCGATTAAATGAACATGGTTTTGAGGCCTATTGGGTCGGCGGGTGTGTTCGGGATGAAATGCTAGGTCGTGCCGTGGATGACATGGACATTACGACCTCTGCTTCTCCCGAGCAAGTTATGGCTCTCTTTGATGATTGTATTCCTACAGGATTGCAGCACGGGACCGTGACGGTTCGCTCTGGCGGCTATTACTTTGAAGTGACGACTTTTCGGACAGAGTCGGAATATCAGGATAATCGTAGGCCTGCAGCGGTGCAGTTTGTTCAAGACATCAAGGAAGATTTAGAGCGGCGTGATTTCACCATGAATGCTCTTGCAATGGACGCGAAGGGAGCTATAGTTGACCCTTTTGGCGGACAAGTTGATATTAAACAAGAGCTTGTGCGTTGTGTAGGCCTGGCGGTTGAGCGTTTTGGTGAGGATGCTCTGCGTATGTTGCGCTGCGTTCGGTTCGCTTCCGTCTTTAATTTCAGGATTGCGTACAATACTTGGAAGGGACTCGTTGATCAACGCGAACTGCTCCGGCATATTGCGATGGAACGGGTTCGTACCGAGATGGTAAAAATGATGGCAGGTCCTCATCCGCTCAAGGGATTGGAATTGTTATTTCGCAGCAGAGCGCTAGAGTATGTCAAAGCACCAGTGGATTCTTCCAGGTTCAATAAAGATTTGTTAACTGGCTTGCAACATTTGACAGGAGGACATGTGTTGCTTCGATGGTCATGTGTGTTGCTGGCTGGTGGATACAACCGGGAAGAAGCAGACAAGTTATTGCGGCTGTGGACATTTTCCAATGAACAACGTGTTCGAATTACGGGTGTGCTCCAGATGGAGCAACTGGTGACTGATTTTGTGGAGCAGTGCGAAGATGATCAAGGGCTGCGGGAAAACTGGATTGTGTCCGTACTCCATTGTGGTGCTCAGGCGGCTAACGACTGGCTGCTCTTGGAAGAGCAATTGCCGAAACAGTGGCGTGAAGGTTCTGAACAGACACATGATCGACTCGTTAAAGTTCAAACTCTCGCGGCAGACTGGAGCCGATCCATGCCAGTCCACGCAATAAAAGAACTCGAAATCACCGGTGAACAGGTGTTGCAATTAGTGGAGCGCAAAGGTGGACCTTGGCTCGGAAAACTCATGAAACATCTGCTCAGGGAAACGGCGATTGGAAATATAAAGAATCAGTATGAAACACTAAGTGCTGAAGTGAAACGGGTGGCTGCGAATGACCAAGCATGAGGACTTATTACATATGTTACTTCATGCTGACGGACAATTTGTGTCAGGCGAAGAGATTAGCCGGCAATTGTCCATCAGTCGAACCGCGGTATGGAAACATGTCAATAAATTACGGGAGATGGGTTATGAGTTTGAAGCCGTTTCCCGTAGAGGGTACCGTCTGGTCACGAGACCCGAAAGCATTGATGAGACAGCTCTCCAACTTGCTCTGAAGACGACGACATTTGGCCGTAAAGCGATCATGCTGTCCTCAACGTCATCTACACAGGCTGATGTTCTTAAGCTGGCAGAAGAGGGCGAGAGTGAGGGCGCGGTGGTTTTCGCTGAAGAACAGACTGGCGGCAGAGGGCGTTTCGGCCGCAAGTGGTTCTCCCCTCCTGGAAAAGGGATCTGGATGAGCGTGCTGCTACGCCCCGAATTACCGTTGCAACATACGCCCCAGCTTACCCTTATGACTGGTGTAGCTGTATGTCGAGCGATTCGAGCTTATACTGGTGCAGAGGCTGGCATCAAATGGCCGAATGACTTGTTGATTAATGACCGTAAGATATGTGGCATTTTACTTGAATCTGCGGTGGAAGATCATCAGGTTCGATATTGCATTGCGGGCATTGGCGTAGATGTAAATTTCGATTCTCAGGATTATCCGGAAGACTTGCAACAGATTGCCACCTCGATTCAGATTGAAACAGGGCAAGCTATTGATCGGACGGGGCTGGCAGCCGCTATTTTAACGGAAATGGAACATCTTTATTTTTTATATCAAAAAGAGGGATTTGGAGTTATATCTTCACTATGGGAAGCGTTGTCCGTTTCGTTAAATCGAAAGGTGACTGTTACCAATCCTCACGGTGTGATTGAGGGAACAGCTGTAGGGCTGGACTCTTCGGGAGCACTGGTAGTTGAGAAGCAGGATGGGGTACGCGAACTGATCATATCTGGCGAAGTGACTTGGAAAAGCTGATATTTTGTCGAAAACTCTTGAATGATCTCGAACATAAGACGTGAACTTTGAGCAGAACTTTGGTATACTGTTTTCGTGAGGCGGTATCGGGCTGTAAAGACCGAGCTGCACTCCGATGAGCAGTAACCTTAGTTCTGCTTGATGCGTTTTACGTAGACAAGTAGGACAGCAATAGCAAGGGAAAAATGGAATAAGAACAAATGTGTTGTTGGATTCTGCTCTGAGCCGAAGAGGACCGAGACAGAAGGGACGATCGCAAGTGACTCTTTTTTGACTTTTCGGGACTTTTTAGTGGAAAACTAAAAGGTTTTTTTGTTGCGTTTAATTGAAAAGGTGAGAGGGGTACAAGACAAATGGCAAACAAACAAGCATTAAACATTGTGAAGATGAAAAAATACAAGCAAGATGGCATCCCGCTTAGCATGATTACAGCTTATGACTATCCAACTGCTCTGCTCGCCGAAGAAGCCGGCATTGACATGATTTTGGTGGGCGACTCTTTAGGTAATGTTGTCCTTGGTTATAACTCAACTTTGCCAGTCACGATTGATGATATGGTCTACCACACTCGGTCGGTTGTGCGTGGAGCGGAACACACGTTTATCGTTGCAGATATGCCTTTTATGACGTATCACGGTAGCGTTGATGAAACATTGAAAGGTGTTCGCCGGTTGATGCAGGAAGGTCATGCTCATGCGGTCAAAATGGAAGGCGGCGTTGAGATTGCAGAGACAGTCAAGGCTGTTGTGCAAGCAGGTGTGCCTGTGCTCGGACATATTGGATTAACACCACAATCGGTGAATCAGATCGGTGGTTACCGAATTCAAGGCAAGGATGCAGCAGATGCCAAACGTCTGATGGATGAAGCCAAAGCGCTGGAAGCCGCAGGAGCTTTCGGCATCGTGCTCGAACTCGTGACGGAAGAAGTGGCCGAAGCAATCTCGAAGGAATTGTCGATCCCAACCATTGGCATTGGAGCAGGGCGGGGATGTGACGGTCAAGTGCTCGTTTTCCATGATGTCGTTCAGTATGCTTCACCATACACGCCTAAACGATTTGTCAAAACCTATGGTGATGTAGGAAGTGTGATTCGCAGCAGTATTGAAACGTATGTAAAAGAAGTGAAGAATCGCTCCTTCCCGGCTGAGGAGCATGTCTTTAGTGCAGCAGATGGTGTATTGGACGGATTGTATGGACAACGCAAAGAAAAGGTGGAAATTCGCTGATGAAAGTCATACGCACGATCACAGAGTTAAGACAGGAACTAAGCTTGATGCGAAAAAACCAAGCTATCCATGCCGAAGAAACGACCGTTGGGCTGGTACCCACCATGGGATACCTTCATCAAGGCCATGCCAGCCTGATGAAAGCAGCGAGAGAACAGAGCCACATCGTTGTTCTAAGCATCTTTGTTAATCCGATACAGTTTGGCCCGAATGAAGACTTCGAAAGTTATCCTCGGGATGAACAACGCGATCTTGAAACGGCTCGTGCTGAAGGGGTAGATATCGTATTTATTCCCTCGGTGGAAGAGATGTATCCTCAGCCGACGCAAACGACGATTGCCGTATCCGGGATTACAGAGCGCTTATGTGGCGCATCCCGGCCAGGGCATTTCAACGGCGTAACTACCGTTGTATCGAAGCTGTTTAACATCGTGCAACCGCAGAAGGCCTTTTTTGGTATGAAGGATGCACAGCAGGTAGCCGTTATAGAGCAAATGGTACATGATCTGAATATGCCAGTGGACATTATCCCTTGCCCGATCGTTCGTGAGCAGGACGGTTTGGCGCTCAGCTCCCGTAATGTCTATTTAAGCACGGACATGCGTCAGGAAGCTTTGGTGTTGTCTCAGGCACTACGAGCCGCACAGGAATCACTGGAAACAGGGACAGCTATTACAGCGGAGGACATTCGTCGTGTGCTCCGTGAACATATCGGTAAATCTGCTCATGCTGTTATTGATTATGCCGAGATTCAGGCTTTTCCAAGTCTGGAGCCACTTGCAGACCAAGAGGAATTGAAGGCATATGATGATCTGCTGATTGCACTAGCCGTGAAATTTGGGAAAACAAGATTAATTGACAATATTCGTATCCAAAAAGTGGAGGTGCTGTCCCATGTTTAGAACTCTAATGAAATCCAAGATTCACCGTGCTACGGTAACGGAAGCTAACTTGAACTATGTGGGTAGCATTACCATTGACGAAGATCTAATGGAAACTTCGGATTTAATGGAAAACGAAAAAGTACAAATTGTGAATAACAACAACGGAGCCAGGCTTGAAACCTACGTTATTCCCGGGCCTCGGGGCAGTGGTGTGATCTGTTTGAACGGTGCTGCCGCTCGTCTTGTGCAGCCCGGAGATACAGTCATTATCATTTCGTATGCCATGATGTCTCAGGAAGAAGCGAATACGCATAAACCAACCGTGGTTTTTGTGGACGGTCAGAACAAACCGGTTCAGACCATGAAAAAAGAAGTTCACGCGACAATTTTGTAATCGGCTGGGAAGAAGAATGAAAACGGCCCATCCAGCAAAAAATGAGTACAGGTCACTGCACTAATCCATTTTTCCAAGGGTGGGGATGCATCGATGTTCCAGCATGTTTTCGCCGAAATGAACGACATGTTAGATGAAATTATCAAGAGCTATCCTTCCGCTGAAGGTCTGGACAAACAGGAACTGCAACAGAAATGGAATTTGCTTAAACGGATGAGTGACGGGATGCTGGATGAATGGCTGATGTTTGAAGAAAAGATGAGTCAGATTCGGGAAAGGGAGCTGGACAAACCAGCTTCACTTGAGCCCGAGCAGGAAGCAGTGACAGCTTTGCCTGAACTTCATCTGGAATGCTTCAGCCGCGGCCAAGGATATTTTAAGCTACAGATGTATCCGCAGGCTATTGATCAATTCTTACGGGTTGTGAACGATTACCCGGATAGTGCCTTAGCCCGTTTTTACCTGGCACTCGCACATTTAAGTCTGGAGCAGATTTATGAGTCTGAAATCCATTTACAGCAGATTATGCTACTTAAGGGATCAGCAAGACTCAAAGGCCTTGTATGTAATGCTCTGGGCTGTATCCAAGCGAAGCTTTCCAATCCAGAAGCAGCATGCTCCCTGTTCGCCCAAGCCCTTCAGTATGACCCTACGTTGACTGAACCTCTGTACAATATGGAAGTTTGCAGGCTGAACCGAGGTAAACTGCAATATGCAAACCAGCTAGGTTGTGTTTGAAAACCTGAAGGTAGCCAATTTTGCCGATTTTTGTTCCAAGCCAGGAAGTTTAGCGTTAGGCGCAAAGGCATTTCAAGAGAAATTGACGCAGCAGGGCTCAAAAAGGCGGTAAAAGATGCACTTCAGTGGCTTCAAGACACGTACTAATTGCCCCGAATTGAAATGGACATTTGGCAACAAAAGAACGGTGTTTCCTCCTATGGCATAGCGGCGGAAACACCGCTTTTTTGTCAGTTAATTTTCAAATGTCCTTTTTTTTGCTATGCTGTAACATAGACTGGAATGGAAGGGATCGTATATTGCAATGAAATTTGCCGTTTTGGATTTCGAAACAACCGGCACGCAGTCCGACGGTGAGATCATACAGGCCGGACTTGCCATCATAGACCATGACTTCAGCATAACTCAAATATATAGTTCTTATGTAAATCCGGGTGTTCCAATTCCGCCATTTATTACAGGGTTGACCGGAATTACAGAGGAAGATGTCGCGGATGCTCCGTCTCTTGAAGAGATGATGATGGAGATGGTACCGCTTCTTGACGATGTGGTGTTAGTGGGCCATAACGTTGCATTTGATTTTCATTTTTTACAGAATGCGCTTGATCGATGTGGTTATTTGCCTTTTACAGGCCGTATTCTGGATACGATTGATTTCTTAAAAATTACATTTCCATCGCTGGGTTCATATCAGCTCGGTTATGTATCAGCCGAATTCGGGTTTGAACATGACCGCCCCCATCAGGCAGACAGTGATGCACTGGCAACAGCCCATGTTTTGCTTAAATGTCTTGATGAGCTTAAAGAGCTGCCGTTAATTACAATCCAGCGGCTTAGCGATCTGTTTGCACCAGAGGACAGTGATCTGGGCTGGTTTTTCGACGGACTACGTGCAGAGAAGGAAGCAGAACCGATTCAGGACCTGGATGGTCATACGTATTACCGTCAGCTGGCGCTTAACGTCAGTGACTGGACGGAAATTGGTGCACCTCGGGATGAAAGAGAAGCGAACCCGCTGGAAGGTGTGACCTTTGATCAGTTTATGGATCAGGTGCGCGCGAACCTCAAAGAGACACTGGATCATTATGAAGAGCGTGAAGCACAGACACAGATGTTTGGCAGTGTACGGCAGGCGCTGGATGAAGAGAAACATCTTTTGCTGGAAGCCGGAACGGGAACAGGGAAATCCCTGGGATACTTGTTGCCTGCTATTTACGAAAGTGTAAAACAAGAACAGAAGGTGATGGTAAGCACTCACACCATTAACTTGCAAGAACAACTGCGCGAGCGGGATATTCCGATGCTGACGCAGGTGGTTCCTTTTCCGTTCAAAGCTTCCGTATTCAAGGGGAGAGGCCACTATCTCTGTCTTCGTAAATTCGAACAGAAAATCAACAAACGTGAATTTGCTACGCCGAAAGAGGACTACTTCACGGCAGCACAAATGATCGTGTGGCTGACCCAAACCGAAACGGGTGACGATGAAGAATTGAACCTCAGTGCACGCGGAGGAGACTTCTGGGAAACGGTACAAAGCGAGTCCGAGTCTTGCCTCGGTAGATCCTGTCCGTGGTTCCGTAAGTGCTTTTATCATCGTGCGAAACATGAGGCGGGGCTTTCTGATATTGTGATTACCAATCACTCCAAGCTTTTCACAGACGTGAAGGCTGCTCATCAGCTTTTGCCAGCTTACGAAAGTTTGGTCATTGATGAGGCCCATCATCTTGAAGATGTAGCAGGTAAACACTTGGGGCTTCACATGAAGTATTTTACGCTCGTACACACACTGACCCGTTTGTTCAAAGATAGTCGTAATGGTCAGCTTCCGATGCTTCGCTCTCAGTTGTCAGGGCACGAGAACGGTGTACAATGGGGTTCAATGGTGGATCAGATGTTTCCCCTTGCCGTTGAAGTGAAGGAAATGTGGGATCGTCTGAGCGATGCTCTGTTTGGTCTTCTGCCTGAACGGAGTGATGCTTCTCCAGGGGAGACCGGACAGTTCTCGCTGCGGCTTAAAGCGTCTCAGAAGCCTGCCAAGTGGCAGGAGTTGCAGGATTTGGAGAACCAGATCTATGTGACATTGGGTGATTTGGTTCGTAAGGGTGACAAACTGTTGCTCGAAGTAAAAGAAGATCAGGATGATTATCAGTCCGACAGTCTGATCACTGATATCACCGGGCTCTTGAAAGATCTGACGACGATGAAGGAGAATTTAAGATTCTTCATGCGTATGGATGATGCCAAGACCGTGTACTGGATGGAGGCCAGCGGACAGTTCCGTAGCAAGTCACTCCAGCTATACGCTGTTCCGGTGGATGTGAGCGCGCAATTGAAAGAGATGTTTTTCGATAAAAAGAAAAGCGTTGTGCTTACATCGGCTACGCTGTCGGTGGATAAGTCATTCCAGTTCATGATTGAGCAACTGGGTTTGCAGGAAGCTGCCGACAATAATCGGCTTCTGACCTCGATGCTACCTTCCCCATTCAATTATCGGGAACAAGCTTTGTTAGTAATCCCGCGGGATTTCCCGAGTTTGAAGGGCAGCGTAGGAGACGCACACTTTGTACAGATGCTGGTGCAGTCTCTTGCCGAAACAGCGATAGCTACCCAAGGACGTATGATGGTGTTGTTTACTTCTTATAAAATGCTTCGACAAGTCTACGAGCCGCTGAAAGAGGCTTTGTCTGGAAACGACATCTCGCTCCTGGGGCAGGGTGTTGATAGCGGAAATCGTTCGAAGCTGACTCGGCGCTTTCAGGATGCCAAAGCAGCAGTTCTGCTGGGTACGAGCAGTTTCTGGGAGGGCGTGGATATTCCGGGTGAAGCGCTGACCTGTCTTGCGATTGTAAGACTGCCTTTCCAGCCGCCTAACCATCCGCTTCTGGAAGCAAAGAGTGAACTGTTGCAAGAGCAGAAGAAAAATCCATTTATGAAGCTGTCTGTGCCGCAAGCAGTCATACGCTTTAAGCAGGGGTTCGGCCGACTGGTTCGGACGGGCAAAGATCGCGGAATCGTCATTGTGTATGATACACGAGTGATTGAAGCTTATTACGGCAAGTACTTCCTGTATTCGCTGCCGGGACCAAAGATGGAGCATATGCTCACAGAACAAATGGTTCCCCGTATTGCTGAATGGTTAGATCGACCTGCAGTAACTCAAAAATAATCACGATGTACAGCTATAACATTGCATTGTGCTCCAACATGGCGTTAAACTTTGAAGAAGACTTCACAAAGTTAGGACAGGGCAGCGTTATATGAACTTATATTCCTAATAATTCGGGCATTCTGTATGAGGACATGATGCATGAATCTTGCATGTATACAGAATGCTCATCTTTTCAATATTTATTTATTCGTGGCGATGGTAAGGGGGAGCAAGAATGAAATCGGATAAAATATCAGAAGCGGTAGTACGGCGCCTGCCTGTATATTTGCGTTATTTAAACGAGTTGGTTCAGCGTGAGGTGACAACGGTTTCCTCGCAGGAGCTCGGACAGCGATTGGATCTGAATCCAGCTCAAATTCGTAAAGATTTAGCGTATTTCGGTGATTTTGGTCGTAAAGGAATCGGGTATGATGTGTCTTACCTGATTGAAAAAATTCGGCACATCTTAAAAATCGATCAGCAAATTAATGTGGCTCTGGTGGGAGCCGGTAATCTCGGACATGCTTTATCGAATTATAACGCCTATTTGAAGGACAATATGAAAATTGTCGCTATTTTTGATGCCTATGGGCCTAAGATTGGCAGCAAAATCAATAGCCTGACCGTGCAACCTATGGAAGAACTTACGGAAGCGGTTCAGAAAGATAACATTCGTATCGGGATCATCACGGTGCCGGACACCGAAGCTCAGAACGTTGCCGATCAACTGATTGAATCGGGCATTGAGGCGATCCTGAATTTTGCACCAACGATTCTAAAAACGCCTTCACATGTGCGGATTCATCATGCTGACTTTACAACGGATTTGCTCAGTTTGGCTTATTATTTGGAGAACGGGAAGGAAGATGAGCTTGATGACAACAACGAATAAATGGGTAATCCAAAATGGTAAATTTGCTGTAAATGAAGGTGCCAATTGGACTGTGATTCAAGGGTATATGGTCGTTGAAAATGACAAGATTGTGCATATTGGTGAGACGCTGCCGGATGGTGAGGAGAACCTGCCTAAAGTGGATGGAAAAGGACTGCTCTTCCTGCCGGGTCTGATCAATACGCATGGTCATGCGGCAATGTCTCTGCTTCGAGGTCATGGTGATGACCTGGCATTGCAAGTGTGGTTACAAGAAAAAATGTGGCCAATGGAAGCCAAAATGACTTCTGAGGACGTGTATTGGGGAGCATCCCTTTCGGTGCTTGAGATGTTAAAAGGCGGAACAACAGCTTTCCTGGACATGTATGACCACATGGATCAGGTAGCAAAAGTGGTTGAACAGTCAGGAGCAAGAGCTGCGCTGGCTCGCGGTGTCATTGGATTGTGCTCCGAAGAAGAGCAGATGCGAAAGCTCGAAGAGTCCGCTGCGTTTGCGCGTGAATGGAATGGACAGGCGGATG
This sequence comes from Paenibacillus polysaccharolyticus, assembly GCF_023714295.1. GTDB lineage: Bacteria > Bacillota > Bacilli > Paenibacillales > Paenibacillaceae > Paenibacillus > Paenibacillus polysaccharolyticus_A. The sequence continues at coordinate 420,411 of NZ_JAMAUN010000002.1, read as the reverse complement.
GACGCATCACAACCGTAATCTCTCCGCACGCGCCTTACACATGCCCTCCAGATTACATAGAGAAGCTTGTTCAAGTTGCGCATGATCTAAACCTGCCTCTCCATACGCATATGTCAGAGACGCTTCGTGAAGTGGAGCAGAATGTATCAGATTATGGCATGCGTCCGGTGGCACATTTGGAGAAGCATGGCTTTTTCTCACGTCCTTCACTCGTAGCGCATGCTGTGCATCTCAACGATGAAGAGATCGAGATCTTGGCACGTCATGATGTCGCTGTATCCCATAATCCGGGTAGTAATTTGAAGCTTGCATCGGGTGTAGCTCGTGTTCCCGCTTTGTTGAAAGCAGGAGTTACTGTATCTTTGGGAACAGACGGACCGGCAAGCAACAACAATCTCGATATGTTTGAGGAAATGAGACTTGCAGCTTTAATTCATAAAGGAGTATCCGGTGATCCTACCGCCGTACCTGCCGGGGAAGCGTTGCTTCTTGGAACAGCTTACGGTGCGAAGTCCATCTTCCTGAACGATACTGGAGCTTTGCAAGTTGGTAAAAAGGCTGATTTTATTGCACTCAACATTGAACAGGCTCACTTCTATCCACACACAGATTTGATTTCACATGCAATTTACTCGGCTTCGGCGAAAGATGTGGAACATGTATGGGTAGATGGCAAACAAGTCGTAAAACATGGTGAATGTTTAACTCTGGATGAAGAGCGCATTTTGCGGGAATCCCAGTTGGCCTTTGATCAATTGCTTGCGCGTTAAGAGGCAACTTCAATGCGCACTTTTAGGGAAAGGAAGTTCAACTCTTGAAGAAAAAAAAGAAGTGGATATGGATATCGCTGCTCATTCTCATTCTGATCTTGATTGGGCTTCAGCGATATTACGTCTATGTCACGCAGGATCAGCGGCAGGAAGAAGCATTGGCGATTGAATCGGCACAGAACCAGCTGGGCATTACAGCACCTGATGAACTGCGGAAGTACGTGTGGGGCGAAAAGAGTGGCGCTGACAACATATACTGGACGATGACAGCTAAAAACAAAGATAATCAGGACATTATGGTCTGGGTTAAGTTTGATAATAACAATCAGCCTGTTCAAGGCGCGGCAGGTGTGCACAGTGAGTTATTGCAGAACGGGATGACCGAAACGCAGATTCGTAACCGTTTCAGCTCAGACGTTCCAGGCGGTGAGATCAAACGGATCATGCCAGGTGTTGTGAACAATATCTATGTGTGGCAAGTGTACTATAACGATGATACGCATAACTATTATCGCTTTTACCGATTTAGCAATGGAGAGCAAGTCGATCTGGTATATACTTTACCGAACAGCTGACTTCGTCTTTCTTCTCCGTTATGATGAATAGAACAATCCACTCAAAGTAGTTTCACATAACAATAAGCAAAAAACCGGCAGACGGGATACCGACTGAACCGGTTTTTTGGCATTCCAACCATTGAACATCAAATGAAATAGTTAAAATTATTAATTTATTCATATTTTCGCCTTCGAAATTGTATATACGATGTGATATACTCAGATATGTACTGAAGTTAACAAACAACGCAAATAAATCTGCAATAAACGTTGCAGACATGATGTACAGCTAAATATACAAGCCTGTAGATTAATGACGGGCTCATTTTGGGAGGGGTAATTCATTTGAAGCTGAAAGTATTGCCTATTGTTCTAACCGCCGTAGTTTCTGCCGTCCTGTTGTTTGGAGGTTGGTTCATATACCGTCAAGTAGCCGTACAGAGTCCGATTGAAAAGATGGTTACTCAGTACGAAGGTGTTAATAGCGTTCAGTTAACTATTAACCGCAATGATGTACAAATGAAACTTGATTTAAAGCCAAATGTAGATTTAGGTAGACTGGTGCAATATATTCATAGAGAAGGACAGAACCTGATCGGCTCCCGAGCGCTCAAACTGGATGTCGTAGACCACTCCAATGAGGCGCTTGAAAACTGGTGGGGAGATGCCATGTTTACTGTAGCCCAGGCGATGGAGAATAAACAATACGCCGAGATTACTCCGACGTTGTCCAAGATGGCTACAGGAGGAATTCAAGTCAATACGGCGATGGATGACAACAATGTTTATGTAAGTCTGCGAGACGGAGAAGCCAGCAAGTTTATTATACTGCCGCGTGTACCCGGTCAGATAGGAGTGTGGCCTAATGCCTAAATGGACAAAAGAAGCAGCCATAGGAATTGTCCCAGTTGTTATCATTTTTCTTGCTTTTATCGGTGTGAATATTGTTCCGATTCTGATCGCAGCATTGCTGGTGGGTGGGTTGTTATTCATGATGCAGATGCGCGGTGGAATCACGGTAGGTGCTGGTCAAGAGCGTAAACGGAAGAAAAAAGGCCCTTCAAAACTCACGTTTGAAGAAATTGGAGGTCAGGACAGTGCCAAGCAGGAATTAAGAGAAGCGCTTGATTTTCTGATTCGCCATGAAGAAATTCAGAAGTTCGGAATCAGGCCAATGAAAGGCATTTTGCTGACGGGTCCTCCGGGAACAGGGAAAACGTTGATGGCTAAAGCAGCGGCTCACTACACCGATTCAGTTTTCGTAGCTGCATCAGGCAGTGAGTTTGTCGAAATGTATGTCGGTGTAGGTGCCAGCAGAATACGGGATTTGTTTAAGGATGCCCGAACACGGGCAGCGAAGGAAAACAAGGAAAATGCGATCATTTTTATTGATGAGATTGATGTGATCGGTGGTAAACGTGAAGGCGGACAGCAACGTGAGTATGATCAGACCTTAAATCAATTGCTGACGGAGATGGATGGTATCTACACATCCGATACGCCTAGAATATTGCTGATTGCAGCTACCAACCGTAAAGAGATGCTCGATAGTGCACTGACACGTCCAGGGCGCTTTGACCGTCATATTCAGGTGGATTTACCAGATAAAAAAGGTAGAAAACACATTCTTGAGCTACATGCAGTGAACAAACCACTTACACAGGGTGTGAGCCTGGAAAAAACAGCGGAAGAGTCTTACGGTTTCTCAGGCGCACAGCTCGAAAGTGTCATGAATGAAGCTGCGATCTATGCGATGCGTGAGGGCTTGCTTACCATCGAACAGCGTCATTTATCTCTTGCGATTGACAAAGTGATGATGGGTGAGAAAACCGATCGTGAGTCGAGCGTTGAGGAAAAGAAGAGAGTGGCCATTCATGAACTTGGACATGCCATTATGGCTGAGCTTGTGCGTCCTGGGAGCGTAAGCCAGGTAGCCCTTAGTCCGCGTGGACAGGCACTTGGGTACGTGCGTCATAACCCGCAACAGGAGCAGTTTCTGTATACGAAACGTTTTCTGGAGGAGCAGATCATGATTGCACTGGGTGGTGCAGCCGCCGAAGAAATGTACTATGGTGGTCGTTCTACAGGTTCACGCAATGACTTTGAACAAGCGACGAATGTTGTACAGACGATGATGGCTTCCGGTTTGACGTCACTCGGGATTGTAAATATGGATATGGTCACTACCGAAGAACTGATGAGAGAAAATAAAGTTATTCTTCAGGAACTGATGGAGCAGACGAAACGCCGGCTTGAAGAGCAACGGTCAATTTTCGACAATTCTCTCGACATTCTGATGCGTGAGGAAGTTTTGTCAGGAGAACAATTTCGTTGTCAATTTCGTGACAGTGCACGTTTACCAGCATAATTTCTTTATGCTGGTTATTTTTTTTTACATTTCAGTCGTGCTAAGATATTATTAGTTGTTGGGTCGAAATTTGTAATTTTCGGCGAACAGGGTACAATAGAGAAATAGAGAACCGAAAGGATGGAGCAGAACCATGTTTTTCAAAAAAATAGGAGTTGTCGGCGGCGGTACGATGGGGCAAGGAATTTCCCAGATGCTCGCAGCCAAAGGACTTGATGTGCTTCTGGTGGAGCATACGACGAAGAAGCTTGATCATGCATATGACATGATTGAAACTAATTTGGATAAACAGCTCGAGAAATGGGCGATTACCAAAGCGGAGAAGAAATTGATTCTCTCCCGTATTACGAAAGTAGCGCACTTGGCTGAACTGGGCTCTTGCGATATGGTTATTGAAACGATCTCGGAAGATCTGGAAGCTAAAAAAGCAGTCTTTAATCAATTGGATCAGGTATGTCCAAGCAATGTGATTTTGGCAAGTAACACGTCCACGCTGAGTTTGACCGAGCTTGCAAGCTCGACCAAGTACCCGGAGCGTGTTATTGGTATGCACTTTATTCACCCGGTATCCCGGGTTGATCTTGTTGAGATTATTCGTGGTCTGAAAACATCCGATACAACATTCGAAGAAACTCGCCGCTTTGTTGAAGAAGTCGTAGACAAAAAAGGCGTTATGATCTATGAATCCCCTGGATTTGTAACCTCCCGTCTGATCTGCTTGCTGATCAACGAAGCGCTTCATGTCCTGCAAGAAGGTGTAGCTTCTGCTGAGGACATCGATGATGCAATGCGTATCGGTTATAATTTCCAACATGGACCGCTTGAAATGGCTGACCGTTTCGGACTGGATTCCGTTGAGGCAGCTCTCGAAAGAATGTTCCGTGAATTCGGAGAACTGAAATATCGTCCTTCGATTGTCCTGAAAAAAATGGTGCGCGCAGGTCATCTGGGCGTGAAAACAGGAGAAGGATTCTTCAAGTACGACAAGGATGGTGACCGTCTGTGAATATACTCGTAATTAACGCGGGGAGTTCCTCGCTCAAATATCAATTGTACAACATGGAAGATGAATCGGTACTTGCAAAAGGTCTGGTAGAGCGAATCGGGATGGATTCTTCCATTCTGACACATAAACCGACTGGCCGTGAGGAAGTTACGGAAGTTAGTGAGATTCTGGAACATACGACTGCGATTCGTAAAGTCATTGATTTGTTGACACACAAGGAACACGGCGTGGTTGCTTCTGTTAGTGAAATTCAGGCTGTAGGTCACCGTGTAGTACACGGCGGTGAAGCGTTTAAAGAATCTTCACTGGTAGACGACGCTGCAAAAGCGGAAATCCGTCGTTTGTTTGACTTAGCTCCGCTTCATAACCCGGCAGCAATGATGGGTATCCGTGCGGCGGAATTGAATATGCCAGGTGTGCCTCAGGTAATGGTGTTTGATACAGCGTTCCACCAAACGATGCCTGAACATGCTTATCTATATGCTATTCCACGTGTACTTTACAAAAAATACAAAGTACGTCGTTACGGTGCACATGGTACCTCCCATGATTACGTGAGCAAAGCGGCAGCCGAGTATCTCGGTCGTCCGGTGGAAGACTTGAAAATCATCACTTGTCACGTCGGTAACGGTGGTAGTGTAACTGCTGTTAAAGGCGGCGTATCCGTGGATACATCGATGGGTATGACTCCACTTGAAGGTCTGATGATGGGAACGCGTAGTGGTGACCTTGATCCAGCGATTGTTCCTTATGTTATGAACAAGGAAGAACTTAGCGTAAGCGAAGTTAGCTCCATGTTGAACAAACACAGCGGACTTCTGGCGATCTCCGGGATCAGCAGTGATATGCGTGAAATTACAGAAGGCATGGAAAAAGGTGAGCCGAATTCGACGCTTGCATTTGAAATGTATGAATATCGTTTGCGTAAATACATCGGTTCTTATGCTGCGGCGATGAACGGTGTAGACGTGATCGTATTTACAGCAGGTGTGGGTGAAAACTCCGTTGTTCTTCGTCAGAAAGTATGCGAGCAATTGACATACCTCGGCGTTGAACTGGATGAAGCATTAAATGCGATCCGTTCCGGCGAACCACGCCGCATTACAACTGAAAATTCAAAAGTGGACGTTCTCGTCGTACCTACGAACGAAGAATTGGTCATCGCACGAGATACACACCGAATCGTATTGAATTCTAAGTAATCTAACTGTAAAGTAAATACAGGATGACAATGAAGTGCAGAGGGCAGGTGCGAACCTGTCCGCTGCATTTTCAAATTTATGGAACCAAGGGGAGATATGGGCATGGATACGAATTGTGTAATTCGTAATGTGAATGAGCACGTGGGTGAGACAGTTACCATCGGCGCTTGGATTAATAACAAACGCTCCAGCGGTAAAATTCAGTTTTTGCAACTTCGTGATGGAACTGGATATATTCAAGGTGTAGTGGTTAAGAGTGAAGTCAGCGAAGACATCTGGAATGATGCCAAAAGTCTGACTCAGGAGAGCTCTGTCTACGTGACAGGCATTATCCGTGAAGAGCCACGGAGCGCGTCCGGGTATGAGATGACCGTTACTGGCGTGCAAATCATTCATCTGACGGAAAACTATCCGATTACACCCAAAGAGCATGGTGTGGATTTCTTGATGGATCATCGTCATCTATGGCTTCGTTCCACCAAGCAACGTGCCGTAATGGTGATTCGTGCAGAGATTATTCGTGCTGTTCAGCAGTTTTTTGATGGTAACGGATTCACACAGGTGGACCCGCCGATCTTGACGCCTTCATCTGCTGAAGGGACAACGAATCTGTTCCATATCAAATACTTTGATGAGGATGCATATCTGACGCAAAGTGGACAATTGTATATGGAAGCTGCGGCGATGGCGCTCGGTAAAGTATATTCGTTTGGTCCAACCTTCCGTGCAGAGAAATCCAAAACCCGTCGTCACCTGATTGAGTTCTGGATGATTGAGCCGGAGATGGCATTTGTCGATCATGAGGAAAGCTTGCGCGTACAAGAGAAATTCATCGCACATGTCGTTCAATCTGTGGTGAAAAATTGCCGTGCTGAGCTGGAGTCCATCGGACGTGACGTTTCCAAACTGGAAGGCATTACAGCTCCGTTCCCTCGTATTACGTATGACGAGGCGATTGAGTTCCTGAATGGACAAGGCTTTGACATTCCTTGGGGCGAAGATTTCGGTGCACCACATGAAACAGCGATTGCGGAAAAATACAATACTCCTGTATTTATTACGCATTACCCAGCTGGAATCAAAGCATTTTACATGAAACCAGATCCGAATCGCCCTGAAGTTGTTCTGTGTGCAGATATGATTGCGCCGGAAGGGTATGGCGAGATCATTGGTGGATCACAGCGTATCGATGATCCAGAACTGATGCAACAGCGTTTTGAAGAGCACAACCTTTCGGATGAAGCGTACCAATGGTACCTGGATCTGCGTAAATACGGATCGGTTCCTCACTCCGGTTTCGGTCTGGGATTGGAGCGCACGGTAGCTTGGATCTGTGGACTTGACCATGTTCGTGAGACTATTGCATTCCCTCGTATGCTCTATCGTCTGTACCCTTAATGCTTAACGGAAAAGAGTATATGGAAGACGCGTCCTCCAAAGCCTGGTTAAGCGGTGCAGCTTACGGTATGGCTTCAGGTACTGCTCAATTACCGTATGCCTTATTACGTTTTTATCATCCGCTTGGATTGTCCGATACTGAGGTTCTGCTTCTCATTCAATTACTGGGCTTCCGTCAGGCGGAATTCAATGAATTTCCAACCCTTGAAGAGCTTGCTACACGAATGGGACTTGCTCCTGAAGGCATTGCCAGAATGTTGCAGCGTCTGATGAGGGATGGATACATTACGATAGATGAGCATCGGGACGAAGAACGGGATATTCAGTATGAACGTTATGACCTGCACGGCTTGTATGCCAAGCTTGCGATGTGTACAGCGGAAGATGCAGCTCATGCCCGGTCAGAACAACAAAAAGCCAATACTTCACGTCCAGATTCGAACAGTGTTCAAAAAGAAGAGGAAGAGCGAAATATGTTCTCTATTTTTGAAAAAGAATTTGGTCGTCCTCTCTCGCCAATGGAGTGTGAAACTATCTCTAGCTGGCTAGATCAGGATCGCTATCAGGAAGAACTGATTCTGATGGCTTTGAAGGAAGCCGTATTTGCAGGAAAAGTGCATTTCAGGTACATCGACCGAATTTTGCTGGAGTGGAGCAGGAATCGTGTTAAAAATGTACAGGATGCCAAAGCGTATACGCAACGTTTCCGCAATGGCGGACGTTAAATTAAATAAACAGGCCAGAATTCATTCTGTGCCTGTTTTTTGATTTATTTTGCTCCATAATATACTTTTTATTAGGTTTATCTATGTCTATATCACGTTTTTATGAGGAAGTTTAATAGTTAAATAGGCTTCTGCCGGATCCAGAAATATAACCAGAATACCCTATAGAGAGACTATTTATAAAAAAGTTAATAAAAATTGCAGGGGTCAGTTGACCCGTCGTCGTCTATAGAATTGGAGAGGAGGGGAGAGTTATTGACGAAGCGCTCGTAATTGAACAAATCCGTCAAGGGGATGCATCCCAAATGCGTGTTCTGATCGACAAATACAGTCAACATGTCTATCATGTGGCGTATTCTGTCTTACGTAACGATCTGGATGCACAGGATGCCGCTCAGGAAGCGTTCATTCAGATTTATAAATCTCTCCCCGACTACCGATCCGAAGGGTTCAAGACGTGGATCACACGGATTGCTTTTCATAAGGCTATTGATGCCAAACGCAAGCTGGGCAGACGGAGTGCTGAAGATCTGGGCGGAGATGAAATGGTAGTGAATCTGCCTGGACGGGATGAAGACGTTCTAGCTCGTGTCATTCGTGAAGAACGGCAGGAGAAACTTCGTGAGCGGATTAATCAGCTGCCTGCCCAGCACCGGGATATTATTACCGCTTATTATCTGAGCGAGAAAAATTATGAGCAAATTGCCCATGAGGCTCAGGTTGCTGTAAAAACGGTTGAATCAAGGTTATACCGAGCTAGACAGTGGATTCGAAATCATTGGAAGGAGGAAGAGTGGCGTGAGTAAAAAAGAAATGTATACCATCCAGCAATGGACGGATTATATCGAAGGCCGAATCAGCGGCAAACAGGCGATTCTGATGGAGCAGTTTCTTCTGAATGAACCAGACGCAATGCAAGATTATCTTGAAGCTTTAGATATGGAGCGAAACTACCCTGCATTACCGAATTCAGTGGATTTTACCGACTCCGTCATGAAGCGAATTGAGAGTATTGCGCCCGATGGCAAGACACGACATTCTAGAGGTGAACGAAACCGCCGATGGTTTGAACATAGAGTATTTCATTACGCTGTAGCAGCCTGTCTAACATTGATTTTTCTCTCTTCCGGACTGTTTGACAGGGTGGCCCCTTATCATAAATTCCAAGAAGGTGACACTTCAGGCTCATTTACCGAGAAATGGACTGAGGCAGCTACCTCATGGCTGGATAATTTCAAACCCAAACCTTGATTGGTTTCACATGGCCTGAATAGAAAGGATGACGACTGTGCATTCAGATCGTAATAAATTACTTGCATTTTTATTAAATCTGTTCCCTGGGCTTGGGTTCCTCTATTGGCGGCGAACGGCCCGAGCTGTAGTTTACCCGTTATTATTTTTTGGAACGGGCATTGGTTTTGTCATGCTGACCTATTTGGTCGGTGATAAGGATCTACTAGTCTTTGGATTATTAGGTGTGATCTTTATCTGGTGTCTCAGTATGCTAGACATGATTATTGTGTTGCTCTCTGCACCTTCCGTCCGAGAAATGTATTACAACGGACAAGGTATGCATTATGGTCATCCTGAAAATCATCAAGGTTCAACCTATCCAGAGGGTTATGTTAGAGAACAAGGACCAATGGGACCTATAAAACAGGATGACATGCATCGTCAGGGTGCTGAAGGTGAGCACGAATATGGTGGATATCATGGCGGAGCAACCTATAACGGTCCTCAAGCCATGTATCAAAAGGGCAGTGATGGAGAACGTTTTTTCACCATATTGCTTTCATTTGTGCCTGGTCTTGGACATTTACATCTTGGATTGCTTCACCGGGGCTTATCCTTTTTGATCGCATTTTTTGGTTCATTCGCCATGATGGTGTTCGTATCCGCCATTACAAACGAATCTATATTTTTGATGTTTTTGCTCATTCTTCCAGTAATTTGGGTATACTGCATGTTTGATGCAGTCCAGCATGTACATCGCAAGCAGGCAGGTGAAGTGCTCCAGGATCGAACATTATTCGAAGAGCTGGAGACAGGCAGAATTATGGGCAAACGCAGCAAGGTGCTGGCCACACTTCTCTCCGCTTTTCCGGGTGCGGGGCATATGTATCTCGGATTGCAAAAAAGAGGTCTGCAACTGATGTTTCTGTTCCTTGGCAGCATCTATATTCTGGACCTGCTTCGCTTATCCGTCTTCCTTTTTATGATTCCATTGATCTGGTTCTACAGTTTCTTCGACGGACTTCAATGCTCCAGTCGATATGGACGTGAACCGCTTAACGATCAGCCGGTTTTCAAAGACTGGGTTCGACATCAGCGTTTTATCGGGATGGGAATCGCGGCTCTCGGTCTGTACTATTTAACGATCCGCCTGATTATTCCGCAATTAAACGAGATATTCCCGAATGTGTTCCTCACGTATGAGATTCGTTCGTATTTGAATACAGTTATCGTTTCATTTTTGCTCATCTTCGGTGGGCTAAAGCTGTTATTTGGTAAACAACGTGAGTCTACTGCTGGAGCCGCAATTTCCAGTGCAAATCGCACGAAGGATGATGACTTGGAGAGCCTCTTTTTATTCAAGGATCGGGATAATCGATAATCCGTTTACAAGAAACCGTATAAAAGCAAAACACACCAGGGCTGATCCTAATCCACTGGTGTGTTTTTTTTATAATCTATTTTTGTGCGCCTTTCAGCAAAAGCTGGCGGTACATCACTTCAAACAAAAATTCAAAAGCTTCCAGATGTCGCTTCGCTTCAAAAGCATCCTTACCCCACGCATAAATCCCGTGGTTGCGCAGCAGAATTCCAGGAACATTAGCGTCTAGTACACCCGGTACCAATTCGGCGATGGCAGGAATATGTGCGAAGTTGGGCAGAACCGGAACACGAATAGCTGCATTTTCTTCCCAAATGTTAAAGGCTTTGATCAATTCAATACCTTGAATCGGCACATGACCATCTTCACCGAAAAATTCGCTAATTAGGTTGTTAAACACCGTATGCACATGGAATACCGCGCCACAACCGGTTAAACGATAGATTTCACAGTGAATCAACGTTTCGGCACTTGGCTTCAACGTAGTTTCTTCGATCGCTTTGCCTTCTTTATCAACAAAAAGGAAATCTTCCGGCGTACGCAGAGACTTGTCTTTGCCTGAGGCGGTCACCGCAAAATAAAATTGTTCCGGGTCGAAATCACCCACCCGCATTGAAAGGTTGCCACTTGTGCCTGGAAACCAGTTTCGACTTGCGAACAATGCTTTGACATCCGCTAGTTCTTCCAGAACCTGACGTTTATGTTCCAGTGTAATCTTTTCAAAACCCATGTTTACAGCACTCCTTGTAATTGCTTCTGCTTCATATCTTCGATGATGTCATAAAAGGTCGTAAAAGGCACATGATCTACGCCGAGTTCCACACATTTATCCGTCAGAATGGAGCGGGAGTAGACGAGATCGGCGATTTTAGCTCCTTCGAAATCCGTGAGGCTGTCTCCGATCAGAATTCGGTTATACTGTTCTTCCGGAAACGTACGAATGACCGTCGTTTTACACATCCCACAGCCGTTGTTACAAGGGGGCTGGCAAGGATGCGGCCATTCAATGCGAATGTATTCACCAGAGAAATCTGCACCGTTACAATATACATGATCCTGCGGAATGTCGAAGGGGGCGAGTAACGGTTCGATGAAAAAGTCCATGCCACCGCTGGTCACATTAAATTCGATGCCTTCGCTGCGAACATAATCCAGAAACGCTTGGAATCCTTCGCGAATGCCAGCTTGTCCAAGAACAAATTCAATAATTTCATCTTTTTGCGAGGAAGGTAGAAGAGCAAACATGGCTCCCACTCCTTCTCGAAGAGATACTTTTTGTTCAATCGTGTCTTTCATGATGGCATCGATGCCTTCTGGTTTGAAGTGTTTCATTATGGCGACAATGTTGTCTGAGAGTGTGATGGTTCCATCAAAATCACAGAAAATCGCTGTTTTCTTATTGCCTCTCATCGTTCTCCACCCCACAGATCAAGTGCGCTTTTCAGCTCGGGATGATCGGCAGCATACTCGGCCAGCGGAATGGAGCGCCCAGCCGCTCCAATAGCTTGCAGGAACGCACGTCCACCAGCTTCGGTTCCCATCGGATGTCCGTGAATTCCGCCCCCGGCATTGACGATCACATCCTTGCCGAAGTCTCTCAGAATCATCGGAACAAGTCCTGGATGAATTCCTGCTGAAGGCACGGGCATACTTGTTCTTACAGGTAGATCAGATGTGAGCAATTGCTCAGTGATCGCCATATTTTCTTCCTTCGGCATCGTAACCGAACCGTAAGGTGAAGGGAAGAGCACGAGATCAGCACCGGCGAGACGCATCAACTGTCCCAATACAACAGACGCAGAAATACCGTAATGCGGTGATGGATACAAAGCACCGGCAAGTGCCGGGTGAGCCATGATTGGTACGTTAATGTCAGGATCACTGCTTAGTTCATGCAACACATCATAACCATAGGAGAGCACATTGAAGAGTAACGCATTCGCACCTGCACTGATCGCACGTTCAGCTTGTTGTTTCAAACGGGAGGTAGGTCCCGTCAAATTGGTGGCGTACAGAAGTTTTTTGCCTGTTTCTTGGCGAGCCTGTTCGGCAGCCTTCATGCAGACCTCAACTCTTTTTTCAATCGGTGTAAGCTTGTTCTCAAACAGGATTTCATCGTCTTTGATCAGATCAACGCCCCCAAGAGCCTGACGGATAAATTGTTCCCGCAGTTCTTCGGCATTCAGGCCAATAACCGATTTGAAAATACTCATCAATAAAGGACGATCCTGAACTCCAAGGAGATCACGCACACCGCTCAGCCCAAACTTCGGTCCCGGGAAAGCACGCAGGAAGTTATCTGAAAATCCGAGATGGTTCAGCTTGATGCGCCCGTCCATCGAGATTTTACCAAAAACGGTGACAAGCAAAGCCGGAATATCTTGACTAAAGTTAATATCCGGATATCCAATGGTGATATCTGCATAACGTTCTCCGGGTGCTAACCCTTCAGCTTCGTGCACCTCGACTTTGATGACTTCACCCAGATGTTTTTGCATGGCTTCACGCTGAGCCTGAGGTAGCTCCGTCCAACTGCCTACCGTCATTCCGATGGCAATCGATTGAGCTTTTTTGTGAAAATCGGCATGATCATCATGCAGTCGATATGTGGCAGTACACATGTTATTCATGTTTTAAATCTCCCTCCAACGCAGCTCCCATCTCGCGAGAGCGTTCTGCACAGCGGCCTACGGCCGCAATGACATTTTCAAAGAAGTCTCCTTCATCCAGCGTTTTCAGTGCTGCTTGCGTAGCCCCTCCAGGCGAGGTTACATCACTGCGCAGCTTCATCGGTTCCATACCGGTCTGTTGCACCATCCGGGCGGCACCAAGCACCGTCTGAACGGTTAGATCACGAGACTGTTGACCAGATAAGCCGCCGCGGATTCCGGCTGCAATCATGGCTTCCATTAGATAGTATACATAAGCAGGCCCGCTGCCGGAAATACCCGTGAGCACTTCAAGTTTGTCTTCTGGCACAATCGTTACGATTCCTACAGCTTCGAAAAGGGTCATGACTGTACTACGCTGTTCGTCGGTAATCTCCGCAGAGAAAGCAAGCCCGGTGGCACCAAGTCCAATCGTGCTGGAGGTGTTAGGCATCGTTCTTGCAATCGGCTGTTTACGGCCAAGCAGGCTCTGCATCGTACGGATCGATAGTCCAGCTATAACGGATACAATCAGCTGGCTCGGGGACAACAGGGGTCCCAGTTCACGAAGCGCCGCAGCAGCATCTTTGGGCTTCATACACAGCACAATTACAGGTGAAGAGGAAAGGATATCCGATGATTGTGAGGCCGTTCCGGTATGCACGGCATAACGGGTACTCAGTTCCTCCTGACGTTTCAGGTTGCTGCGATTCAGCATCGTAATATCCTGAGGACGAACGACAAGGCGGGAAATGAGCCCACGCACGATGGCTTCAGCCATCGCACCTGCTCCGTGGAAAGTAATCTTTTGTTGTAGTAGTGTCTGTTGCTCTTGGCTCATGTATATCGTTCCTCCTATATGACTGGTTGCCCAAAATTATTGACGAATCTGACCATTGCCTGTAATCCGGTATTTACTTGACGTCAGTGCAGGCAGCCCCATTGGGCCTCGTGCATGCAACTTCTGTGTACTGATTCCAATCTCGGCACCATATCCGAATTCGAATCCGTCAGTGAAACGAGTGGAAGCATTATGATAGACAGCCGCCGCATCGACTTCTTGCATGAACCGCTCTGCATGTGCGGCATCACGGGTCACAATGCATTCGGAATGCTTCGTTCCATAGTGTGCAATATGCTGCAAAGCTTCATCCAGATTTTCAACAACTCGGATGTTCAAGATATAATCGTTATACTCGGTTGCGTAATCTTGCTCTGTGGCCTGGGCCGCTGTCGGAACAAGGCGACGCACCGTTTCACAACCTTTTAATAAGACACTTGCTTCACGGAAGCGCTCAGCCAAAGTTGGCAGATGCTTTTCTGCATAGTTTGCATGTAGCAACAAGGTTTCCATAGAGTTACATACCGATGGCCGCTGGGCTTTGGCATTGATAGCAATATCGGTTGCCATGGCTTCGTCCGCTGATTCATCCACATAGGTATGACAGATGCCAGCACCCGTCTCAATGACCGGTACGGTTGCGTTCGCTACGACAGTGCGAATTAGTGAAGCACCACCACGAGGGATGATAACGTCCAGCAGTCCGTTCAGCTTGAGCATTTCGTCAACGGAAGCACGGTCTGCGTCTTCTACCAACTGAAGTGCATCTGCAGGCATTGCCGTAGTTGCCAGCGCTTGATGTAGCACCTCAACAATTTTTCGATTGGAGGAGAGAGCAGAAGAGCCGCCGCGCAGAAGTACAGCATTGCCTGTTTTAAGACAAAGGCCTGCAGCGTCAACCGTCACGTTAGGACGAGCTTCATAAATAATGCCAATCAGGCCAATCGGAACTCTTGATTTTTCGATGTGCAGGCCATTCGGACGTGTAAAAGTTTCCAGCACTTCGCCCACAGGATCGGGTAATTCCGCGATCTGACGTAAGCCTTCAGCGATGCCTGTTATGCGTTCTTTATTCAGTGCCAGACGATCCAGCATGGATTCAGGAGTGCCTTGTTCTCTGCCGCGATCCAGATCTTCCACATTTGCAGTAATGATGGCATCCGCCGAAGCAATTAAGGCGTCAGCCATAGTGCGCAGTGAGGCGTTCTTCTGTTCCGTACTCAGCCGATTTAATTCGGTGACGACAGCTTTGGCTTTACTTGCTTTTTCTCTAACTTCACTCATCTTAAATTCCTCCTCTAGTTCAGCTATTATTTCAAGGTAATCCATTCATCGCGATGAATCACTTCAAGTCTATGGATGCTGTTCAGCTGTTTCATGACCTCGCCGCTTGGCAGTCCCGCGATCTGACGAAGCTGATCATCATCGTAATTGACGATGCCACGTCCGAGTAGCGACTCATCGGGGCCAAGTACTTCGACCACATCGCCCGCATGGAATGTGCCCAGAACTCGCTTTACGCCTACGGGAAGCAGACTGTGCCCACCGTAAACGAGCGCTTCCTCAGCACCATGATCAACAACAACTGTCCCAAGGGGAGTGGACATGAAGCCAAGCCACTGTTTTTTGCGAGAGAGTGAAGCCAGCTTGGTCTCAAAATAAGTTCCTTTTCCGATTCCATCCAAAGCGAGTTGCATGTCCCCAGGTTCTTTCACACTGCCTACAAAAACAGGAACACCTCCGCGTGTGGCGACTTTGGCCGCATCCACCTTGGAGCGCATACCCCCTGTGCCTACAGCTGATCCCGAACCGCCGGCATATGCATATATCTCGGCTGTGATTTCAGGTATACGGTCGTATCGCTTCGCGGTAGGATCTTTACGTGGATCAGCTGTGTACAACCCATTCGTATCTGTGACGATAATAAGCTGCTGTGCCTTGACCAGATTGGCAACTAGCGAAGATAACAGATCGTTATCACCGAATTTCAATTCGTCGACAGATACGGTATCATTTTCGTTAAAAATAGGAATGACCCCTTGCTTGAGCAGTTCCTCTACGGTCATACCCGCATTTCCCATGCGTTTACGGCTGTGGAAGTCGGTACGCGTCAGTAAGATTTGCGCTGTAGTAACGCGGTGCGCCGCAAAAGCCTGTTGATATGCCTGCATCAGCAAAGCCTGCCCAACCGCCGCAGCCGCTTGTTTCTCATGTAGTTGTTTGGGACGCTGAGGGTACCCGATCTCCCGGAATCCGGCAGCAACGGCACCAGAAGTGACGAGCAGAACTTCGTGGCCTTGAGCAACAAGCGAAGCCATTTCATCTGCGAAAAAGGTTATCGCCTGGCGATCCAATCCGCCTTCTTCAGTGGTTAATGAGCTGCTTCCGATTTTAACGACAATACGTGAAGTCATGATTTCACTTCCTTAAACATAATTAATCAGTGACTGCGAAGCAGTCAGCTTAGGTACAAAAAAAACTCCCGTCCTTTGGTTAAAAAAGGACGAAAGTTCGTTACTTCCGCGGTACCACCTTTATTGATGATCATGATTAGATCATCCGGCTCATGCCCTGTAACAGAAGGCACTGTCCTGTACACTACAGGCCGCTCAGGGGTAGGTTTCGGAGAGAAGCCACGGTAAATTCTTGCAGCCAGATGGAATTTACTCTCTATGCGCAGCTGATTCTCTCTTACTGGTCCCGTCATCACGTTTCGTTCACTATTTCTTATAACATACCATGGAAAGTTGGCATATGCAAAGAGATTGTAACCATGTATTCAGCTTTCACTTATTTGAAAAGATGAAGCCTGCCAATTCGCTCTGCTGCCTCACGCAGTCGTTGCTCATCACTCAGAAGACCTATGCGTACATAACCTTCCCCGTGGGAGCCAAAACCGATGCCAGGCGCGACAGCAACCTTCGCTTCTCGTAACAGAAGTTCAGCCAAAGCAGAGGAGGTATATCCTTCCGGCACAGGCAACCATCCAAAAAATGAACCTTCCGGCTTGGACGCTTGCCAACCGATCTCGGAAAGCGCCTCGTAAAATGCATCACGACGAGATTCATAACGTGCAACTAGCGAAGTGACACAGTCCTGCGGGCCTGTCAGAGCTTCCGCAGCTGCCGCTTGGATACCGCCGAACAGGCTGACATAGATATGATCCTGCAGCAGATTGATTTGGGAGATGATCTCCGCATTCCCCAGCGCAAATCCGACACGCCATCCCGCCATATTATACGTTTTGGAGAGAGTATAGAACTCAATGCCTACCTCTTTGGCTCCTGGAGCTTGCAAGAAGCTGACAGGACGACGGCCGTCATATCCAATCGCGCCATAAGCAAAATCACTAGCAACGACAATCTGATTCTGAATTGCAAATTCGACAGTATCCTCGTAAAAGGAAAGGGGAGCCGTGGCCGAGGTTGGGTTGTTGGGATAGTTCAGGAACATGAGCTTGGCCTTTTGCCGATCATCAGCGGAGATCGCTTCGTAATCGGGTAGAAATGCATTGGATTTCAATAAAGGCATGAAGCTCATGCGCGCCTGCGCGAGAGCAACGCCTGACCAATAATCAGGATACCCAGGATCGGGAACAAGACATACATCTCCTGGATTCAGTAAGACTTGAGGTAATTGAACCAGTCCGGTTTTGCCACCAAAAAGAATAGCGACCTCGGTCTCGGGATCCAGATCAACGTTGTAATCTTCTTTGTAACGTTTGGCAACGGCTTCCTTCAGGAAGGCATACCCGCGAAACGGAGAATATTTATGATAAAGCGGATTCTCAGCCGATTGCTGTAAAGATTGTATGATATGCGGTGGTGTAGGGGTGTCAGGATTACCTTGCCCCAGATTGATGACGTCATGACCGCTTGCAATTTCACGGTTCACATTTTGAACGAGCGTTGCGAAAAATTGTGTTGGTAGCTTTGACATCACATTCGCTGAAGGAATGGGAAAAGCAGAAGAAGATGGTTTATTTTCAGTATTAGTCATCGGTCATATCACTCCGGATGTTTATTAATAGCAAAACGTTCTCATTAATTTATCACGTCAATCCCGAGCTGTATAGAGGGAGATGGGAGTAAGGAAAAACATTGTTGTACAAAAAGGAAATGCAGATTTCTTGTTTATCCATTGAGATCGGAAAATCCGTGAGTTAAGATATTTTACGATAATGATAATCAATATCATTTAAAATTAAATTTTGAGAGCATATCTAACAGGGGGAGAAATAAAGATGCATAGCAAATTCCAAAACAAATTCAGAAGTACGGTCCTTTTAATGTCTGTCGCAGCGTTGTCTGTCCTTTTACTTGCATGTGGCAACGAGGCATCAACATTAGAATCAACTTCAGCAAATCAGGGTACTGAGTCGACTAATCCGGCAAATAAAAATACAGATACAAACCAACAGACTACGGCGGACGAGGATAACGTGGGACAGACAAGGCAGTTCAAGGATTGGACAGGTCATACCGTGACCGTGCCTGTTACTCCTCAACGTGTAATCTATCATGGAGAGGTTACCGGTGATCTGGTTGCTCTGGGCGTTATCCCGGTAGGCATACTTCGGCAGGAAGGCATGGTGTTTGACGAGCAGGTAGCGGATGCGGAAGACGTAGGATTTCCGTTTAGTGTAGAGAGGGCCGTTGGACTGAACCCGGATCTGATTATTTTTTCGAATAGTGATGAGGCACAGTATGATCAGATATCAAAGATCGCACCTACAGTAACCTTTGATTCTTTTGCAACTTTGGAGGAGCGCATGCGAACGCTAGGCGAACTGTTAAACAAAAAACAGGAGGCTGAGGACTGGATTACAGCGCATCAAACTGCAACAGAAGAAATGTGGAAACAGCTCCGTAAGAATGGTTTGAAAGAAGGAGAAACCGCATCGGTGTTTACGATGTATCCGGGGAATCGTCTTTTTGTGATGGCTGGAGCAGGGTTACCTCAGTTGTTATATGGGAAAGATGGTATGAAACCAACAGCTGAAATCCAGAAGTTATTGGATGAGGGAATGGGATTTGCGGAGATTTCTACGGAAAAAATGACAGAAATTGCAGGCGATCGGATATTTATCCTTGAACCAGTAACGGATGATGCCAAGCAATCCACCAAGGAATTGATGGATAACGCAGTCTGGAAAAAACTCCCAGCGGTTAAAGCTGGCAAGGTATATCATTTTGATATCGTCAAAGCTTCTGGTGATGCGATGTCTAGAGAATGGTTGTTGAAAGAGCTCCCCGAACAGATGATTCAATGAGAATTTTCAAGGGAATCTTACAATCTAAGCATCAGCAAATGAAATATTAAACTTTCAAGAACTGAATCGGAAAGTCAAATTAAATAAAATTCCCAAAAGCGATCAACTTTGGTTGAGCGCTTTTTTTATACTAAATCTCTCTGGGTGGCATTGCAAAATGATCTAGATATAGGATTAGTACTAGACTATAATGAGTCCATGAAGTTATGAGTGATAATAATTCTCAGTAATGATAGGAGTTAAATTAATATGAGAACGTTGGGTGTGAATCAAGATAAGTTATTTTTTTCGACATTCCTGTTTCGGCTGGAGTATCTGGAGCGACGAATAGAACCATCTAATCAAATCATGCTGGAAGTGCAGTGTAATAAACATACATTTTTAATCTGTGAAGAAGGAGAAGGGCACTTGTACATCGGCCAAGAGTATTGGCCTTTTACTGCGGGATGTATCTATCCGATTTCTCCGGGCGAGGCATACCAGCTGGAACACAGGAATTCAAACCATTTGACTTATACAGTTATGGCATATGATGCTTTTCAGGTTTTGTCCGGCCATCTCAAGTGGTATTCACCGCCTTTATTTCAGCAACGCGCTCAGTTCAACGATGCTACATATGAGTCTGTGAGCAGAGTGTTAGTCGAATTGTTTGCATCCCGGAATTATAAAAATGATGCGGAGTATTGCCGTCTGAACGTGCGGTTTCAGCAATGGATGGAAAGGGTCATAACCCGTTATACTTCAAAAGGCAATGATACCGATTTGGACTCCGGGTTGACCCGGACTATTCAGTATATTAATGAGTGTTACAGAGATGAAATCACAGTACATAAGCTTGCAAATATGGCTGGTGTTCGCCCTAAACGATACACGACAATGTTCAAGCAACGTATTGGTCAGAAACCGCTTGATTACATCAATCATGTTCGAATTCAGCATGCCAAAGATTGGTTACGCAAGACAGATGAGCCTTTACGTGATATCGCGAGCCGGGTCGGATTCAAAGATGAATATTATTTTAACAGACGTTTTCGCCAGATTACCGGACTATCTCCTCGCCAGTATGACAGATCTATTCAACAGCGGACCTTGGTTCAGGATTGGTTAGGACACGATGTACGTATTCCCGCTAATCCAGAGCGAGTGATCTATTATGGAGATACTGCAGGGGATTTGAGAGCACTAGGTGTCCATTTGATTGGGAACGAAGAGTACGATGCTATGAATGCGATTGATGTTGAAAAGACAGCGCGTTTGAAGCCGGATCTGATTATTATAGATAGTGAAGATGAACATCGGTATGAGCAATTAACGCGCATTGCGCCTACACTGGCTTACAATTCACATGCGCCTCTTCATGAACGTTTGACGAGAGTAGGGAACTGGTTTGGCAGGCAGAAACAAGCCAAGCGATGGCTGAGATCCTATGAAGAACGTACATTGCAGATGTGGGAGAGGATTAGCAGAATGATTCATCTGGGT
This sequence comes from Paenibacillus polysaccharolyticus, assembly GCF_023714295.1. Classification (GTDB taxonomy): domain Bacteria; phylum Bacillota; class Bacilli; order Paenibacillales; family Paenibacillaceae; genus Paenibacillus; species Paenibacillus polysaccharolyticus_A. Next base: position 399,528 of record NZ_JAMAUN010000002.1, on the reverse strand, counting down.
GAAACAGCCTCAGTACTCACATACCATCGGGGAGCTCGCTTGTTTGTGATGGGAAATATCGGGCTTGCGCCGTTATTATATCACCCGTTTGGTTTCAGGCCTGTTCATAAAGTGCAGGAAGCTCTCGCAGCAGGCAGAGCATATAAAGAGATTTCGGCTGATACGCTTCAAGAATATGCTGGAGATCATTTGTTTCTCATGCTACCTCAGGAGCCAGATGCACGGCAGGCGACAGAGAGGCTGATGCAAAGTCCAGAGTGGAGAGCTCTTACGGCTGTAGAACAAGGACGTGTGTATCCTTTGGAGGAACTGGACTGGAATTCAGGTGATGCACAGATATGTGACCAATTGCTGGAGAGGTTGCCTGAACTGTTAGGTGGTCATTTGAGTTAATACGGTTGCGAATTTTCTAGGGATCAAGCTATGATATCAAGTAATACAGTTCGGAGGAGTGTTGGGTCATGACTGAACAAGGAGAAATGCGGGTTGTTTTGATTCAAGGGGATATTAAATTGGGAGATCCGGAAGCTAACCATCGACATATGCAGAAGCTGCTCGAACGTGCAGTCGAGCAATATCCGGATGTAAAGCTGGCCGTGCTGCCCGAAATGTGGAATACCGGATATGCTTTGCCGCAAATTCATGAACTGGCTGACCCGGAAGGAAAGACGTCAAGAGAATGGCTGTCCGCTTTTGCGAAAAAACATCGTATGTCGATCGTTGGCGGTTCTATTGCGGAGAAGCGCGACGGACAGATCTATAATACGATGTATGCATATAATCAAGAAGGTACAGAAGTATCACGTTATGATAAACTTCATTTGTTTCGTCTGATGGATGAAGAAAAATACTTGGAGCCGGGTGCACGGCCTGAAATGTTTGAACTTGGCAACGGTCTGACTGCCGGGGCATCGATCTGTTACGATATACGGTTTCCAGAATTAGCTCGAACCCTCGCTCTGAATGGCGCACGTGCATTAATTGTACCTGCTGAATGGCCTAATCCGCGCTTGCACCACTGGCGCACGTTATTGACCGCCCGGGCTATTGAGAACCAGATGTATGTTATTGCATGTAACCGCGTCGGCAAAGGGGAAGACACTGAGTTTTTTGGACACTCGATGATCGTCGATCCGTGGGGCGAGATCGTAGCTGAAGGCGGTGAAGGCGAAGAGATTGTATCTGGAGTCATCCGTCCTGGTTTGGTTGACGAAGTTCGCGGACGTATCCCGGTGTTTGAGGATCGCAGACCAAGCATTTATTTTAGCGGGAAATAGTTTTATCTAAAAAAATGATATATGCTGTTTATCGTTCCAGGAGGCGGGTAATAATAACTATCCCGTCACCAAGGAGGATGATCAATCAATGGACAACCATGTGAAAGATACGCTCAGGAGACTGGAACAAGGCAACAGAAGGGTAGATCACTTAAGAGCATTCTTAGAGAATGGGACAGGAGGCTTATCACCCCCTGAGAATTCGCAGGAAGATGGCCGTGCCCTGGATCAACAGAACAGGCTGACCAGTGATCGTAATCTGCGAAGGTAAAGTATAGCATTGAATGATGCTTGCGCAGAGCAGATGAAGGCTACAAATGAAGATGATGTGAGACATGCTGGATAAGCAATGATTATATAATGTATCTAATTCATACAAATTTTAGAGCAGTGTGACAGTAATAATGAAGGTTAATACGTGAATCATGAGTGATTTATTGCCATAATTCAATGAATTAACAAGCAACATTGTACTGTAACAAAAGATGCTGCATTTTATGGCGGTTAGTCGTTTAACTGACCTCTAAAAAAAGCTGTTCTGTAGACACTAGACTACAGAACAGCTTTTTTGGTATGACTTCGTGTATCTTCTCCATAGCTGTCGATTGCACAAGGTAAAACATAAATTCACGAACTAGTTGCGGCATCGGTTTAATCTGATTTGGAAAGCTCCGCAACGGTTTGTTGAAAAGTCTGTATAAAAGCTTCGGCTGCCTTGGATAGGACTCGCCCCTGACGATAAGCGACAACGAGTGTGCGACTCGGCGTTGGGTCGGCAAGAGGAACATATACAGGTACAAACTCACTGCGGGGCGCCCGCGCGATAAAACGGGGAACCAATGTGATCCCCATGCCCGTTGCCACAAGCGATTGCAGCGTTTCTATGTTGGTGCTTTCAAATACCACTTGCGGGTCAAACCCGGCCTGTTCGCAGAGATCAAACGTCAACTTGCGGAAGCCCTGTCCTTTTTTTAATACAACAAAGGGTTCGTCCCGAAGCTCGTCAATTCGAACGGGTTGAAGATGGCCCGGTGTTCCCCGATGAGCCAAGGGGTGGTTCGGTGGCACGGCCAGATCTATGCGTTCCTCGCCAATCGTAACATAAGACAAACTGGGCTCCTGCAAAGGTAGAGAGAGCAGGCTGAGGTCAGCTTTGCCGCTGGCTGTTAATTTTTCCAGTGTAATTCCGGAATCTTCTAAAAGAGTTACTTCGATGTCGGGATAAGCTTGTTGAAAGGCTGGAAGCACATGCGGCAGTAAATGTGAACCGGTAATCGGCATACTCCCTACAACAACCTTGCCTTTACGAAGCTGAGAGATATCCGACATTTCCTGTCGCAGCAGTTCCATGGCATCCACAATCTTTTGGGCCTGCTCAACAAAAGTAACCCCCGCGTGAGTCAGCTCAACGGTGCTTGTGTTCCGTTGAAAAAGCAATACGCCAAGTTCTTTCTCAAGTTTGGACAGCTGTTGACTGAGTGAAGGTTGGGCAATATGCAATTTTTCAGCGGCTCTTGAGAAGTTCCGTTCAGCAGCAATCTGCAGTGTATATTGAAGTTGTCTGAATTCCATAATGACATGTCATTCCTTTCATCGATGTCGTTATTATAACATTAAAACGCAAGGGTTCGTTATTCTAGTCAGGGAAGCATGGACCTGTCGAAAAGTGAAAATTAAAGCATTGACAGAATACAGACATGCACGTAGTATAAGTTATATGTGATAATGATAATTGTTATCAATTAAAACCTCTGTGTAATGCAGCGGTTTATTACTGTTTGTCTTATTATAGGTTATACCTATTACATCTATAGATATTATATCTTGGAACAATGAAGGACGGGGTGATATATTTAGGTCATTCAAGAGCTTCACTTTTAGACAAAGATGCACGAAGCTCTTCCAAGGACCGAACTTATGATGAGGTGAAAATGATGAGTAAAAAAACGATGTTTGAGAAAATTTGGGAAAATCACGTAATTCATCAGGAAGAAGGAAAACCAAGCATTCTGTATATCGACTTGCATCTGGTGCACGAAGTAACATCCCCGCAAGCATTTGAAGGTCTTCGCCTGAGCGGTCGTAAAGTTCGCCGACCAGAGTTGACATTTGCAACGATGGATCACAACGTGCCAACGAAGGATCGTTTCAACATTACAGATCCGATCTCCAAACAGCAAATTGACACACTTTCTCAGAATTGCCGCGATTTCGGCGTGAAATTATACGATCTGGATACGATTGATCAAGGGGTAGTACACGTTATGGGTCCTGAACTGGGTCTGACTCACCCAGGTAAAACGATCGTATGCGGTGATAGCCACACATCTACTCACGGAGCATTTGGTGCACTAGCATTTGGTATCGGAACAAGTGAAGTAGAACACGTTATGGCAACCCAATGTTTGCAACAAGCACAAGCAAAAACGATGGAAGTCCGTTTTGTCGGCAAACGAAACCCGGGTGTTACGGCTAAAGACATGATCCTTGCGGTCATTGCCAAGTACGGCACAGACTTTGCTACAGGTTATGTTATCGAGTATACAGGTGAATCCATCCGTGAACTGAGCATGGAAGAGCGTATGACTGTATGTAACATGTCCATTGAAGGTGGAGCAAGAGCGGGTATGATCGCACCGGATGAAACGACATTTGAATATCTGCGCGGACGTGAGTACGTACCTGCAGGTGCGAAGTTTGACGAAGCGGTTGCAGCATGGAAAGAACTTGTGACCGATGAAGGTGCCGAGTTTGACCGTGTGGTTGAAATCGATGTGGAATCATTGATTCCACAAGTGACCTGGGGTACAAGCCCAGGGATGGGAACAGACATTTCTTCGAAAGTTCCTGTACCAGCAGAACTGCCTACTGAAAATGAACGCAAAGCGGCTGAAAAAGCACTTGAATATATGGGTCTTACGCCAGGAACACCAATCTCCGAAATCCCGGTTGATTATGTATTTATCGGTTCCTGCACAAACGGACGGATTGAGGATCTGCGTGCAGCGGCCAAAGTTGCCAAAGGTCACACCGTTTCCAGCAATGTAACTGCAATTGTTGTACCAGGCTCTGGACGTGTTAAAATCCAGGCGGAACAAGAAGGATTGGACAAAATCTTCACTGAAGCTGGGTTTGAATGGCGTGATGCAGGATGCAGTATGTGCCTTGCGATGAATCCGGACGTCTTGCAGCCAGGACAGCGCTGTGCATCGACTTCCAACCGTAACTTTGAAGGACGTCAAGGTCGCGGCGGACGTACGCATCTGGTTTCACCAGCAATGGCAGCAGCGGCGGCAGTTAAAGGTCATTTTGTAGATGTACGTGACTGGAATTTCAAAACAGAAGCAGCAATCTAAGCGATAATCGCCAGAAGGGAGAACGGAATATATGGAAGCATTTAAAACACTGCAAGGCATCGTGGCACCGGTAGACCGGGTCAATGTAGATACAGACGCGATTATCCCAAAACAATTTTTGAAGCGGATTGAACGCACCGGATTTGGACAGTTTTTGTTCTATGAATGGCGTTTTGATGAAGAGGGAAACAACAATCCTTCCTTCGAAATGAACAAACCGCGTTATGAAGGGGCATCAATTCTGATTTCCCGTGCTAACTTCGGCTGTGGATCTTCCCGTGAGCATGCACCATGGGCAATTATGGACTATGGATTCCGCTGTGTCATTGCACCATCTTTTGCGGATATCTTCTATAACAACTGTTTCAAAAACGGTATTTTGCCAATCAAACTGTCCGAAGAACAGGTAGAAGACTTGTTCCAGCGTACAGCAAACCATGAAAATTATGAGATGAATGTGAATCTGGAGAACAAAACAATTACAGATGCACACGGATTGCATATCGATTTTGATTTGGATGAACACCGTCGTCAATTCCTTCTGCAAGGACTGGATGACATCGGTCTGACACTTCAACATGATGATGCGATTGCCGCTTATGAAGAGCGTCATGCAGCTAAACTTTTTGGCTAAAAGAGTGATTAAACACCAAGCCTCCATCTGGACAAGGAATGTTCGCGTTCCTTTGACCAGGTGGAGGCTTTTTGATTTGTTATTTTCCCACTAAATATGACAACGTTGTAACCGGATCGTTAGACAATATCTGATAGACTGGATAGTAGATTATGGAAGGGTACATAACGTAATACAGGTAGAGAATCAAGTCTCAAATCTATATAACTTAACAAGAATGGTGGATGACGAATGAAGAAATGGTCGGCAGCAGTCATTTTTTTTCTGTTCCTTTGTCTTTTCCCAGTGATGGCTCATGCAGACCGTGCGCCTTCGATCGTGCTTGATGGAGTAACCATTGATCAGAAAGTAGGAGCGCCTGCAGAGAATATTGGGAAAACGGTCATGGTTCCCATTCGGATTGTATCCGAAAACCTGGGTTATGACGTGAAATGGGAACAGGCAACGCAAACGGTGCACGTTCAGCGAGGCAATAGCTCTATCGAGATGACGGCTGGCAAAGATGCAGCTAGGATTAATGGAAATGTCGTCAATCTGGACGCACCTCCCTTGATTAAACAGGGGACAACACTAGTGCCTTTGCGTTTTGTAGGGGAGGGGATGGGACTACAGGTTGGTTGGGACAACGGGACTAAAACGGTCAGTCTGTTCAGTATCCCGCCTGTCGTGGACACGGAGCCTGACAGTGATCCGGTGGTGACTCCAGTCCCCGTTGGTCTGACGGAACTGCAAAGTATTAGTTATAGCGGAGACCGTTTGATCTTAGCAACGAATGGAAGCATCAGTCCCAAAGTATCCAGCATCAGCGGGCCTGAAAGAATTATTGTAGATCTGCCGAATACCACCTTTTCACAGACATTTGTGCAGGGACAGGCTTCGAATCCGGATGGAAGTGGGCAAATCGATGTATCGGATTCATCTCTTGTTTCAAAAGTCCGATTCGCCATGTTCAGCCAGTCGCCATCAACGGTGCGAGTGGTGTTGGATCTGTCTCAAAGTGCAACAGCAAACTGGTCACTTGGAGAGAAAAACGTGCTGCTCGTTGACCTATCAGCTGCGAGTGGAAGTTCGGGAAGTCAGCCAGCTTTACCAGAGAATAACGGTAAAACGGTGATCGTTATTGACCCTGGACATGGCGGACGTCAGTCTGGCGCGGTCAGTGTAACAGGTGCTTACGAAAAAGATTTTAATCTAGCTGTAGGACTTAAAGTCAAGGCGCTTCTGGAACAGCATGCCAACATTCAGACCGTGATTACCCGTCAGGATGATACGGAACTGTCCTTGCAACAACGTGTAGATATAGCCAAGCTGAACCAAGCCGATGTTTTTGTTTCCATTCATGGAAACAAATTTACAACGCCGGTTCCAAACGGGATTGAAACCTTGTACACACGAAAGGAGAGCAAGGGTTTAGCGGAGACTCTTCATAAGCACGTATTGCCTGTTACCGGACTTAAAGATCGTGGCGTGAAAGTGGCTAGTCTTCATGTGACCCGAGAAACGTCGATGCCGGCTGTACTCCTTGAATTAGGTTTTTTGAGCAATCCAACAGATGAAGCTCTGATGCTTACAGATTCATATCAGAATCAGTGTGCCCAAGCGATTGTCGACGGAATTTTAGATTATTTGAGATTGTAAAACAGCGATTTTCGTAAATATGCAGATTAGGGAAGTTCGTTGTTTCAAGATGCATATTTGATAAATTAGGAAAAAATCAGACATTAAAATGTAAAAAAAGCTTGATCTGTCAACGTTTTTTTTCTGTTATGTTGGAATATATTCGCAACTTTTGAGATTGGGAGGCGTCTAATAGGTGTCTGGTAATGCCCAAGTGTTCAGTAAAAGTTGCAAGCCTACAACATGCGGCAAAAAAATATGAGATTGGTAGGGGTGAAGGATGAAGAAGTTCGGTTTTTTGGTACTGTTATTTGTCTTTGGGCTCGTTTTCCCGGGCTATAGTCATGCAGCAGCAGACACGAAAATTATCCTAGACGGGAATGAGATCGTACAGCCTTCGGATGCGAAAGCGGAGAACATCAATGGTAAGGTGATGGTGCCGATTCGTACGGTTTCCGAAAGTTTGGGATATTCCGTCGATTGGAAACAGCAGTCGCAAACGGTGACGATTAGCAAAGACAACACTGCCATGCAGATGATTGTTGGACAGAAGACGGCAACAGTGAACGGCAGTAACGTAGACCTGGATGCCCCGCCCCTCGTAAAAAATGGTACGACTTTAGTACCACTCCGTTTTATCGGAGAGCAAATGGGTCTTAAGGTGGGTTGGAACAACACCACGAAGACGGTAACATTAGTTACCCAGAATGCAGGTTCCGGAAACGGGACAACCACTCCCCCGAACTCAGGTAACGCTGGTGGAGGAACAGATCAAGAAGGCGTTGTACAGGTAAACGGCATCAGCTTTAGTGACAATCGGTTCATGGTGGCTACAAGCGGAAGCACAAAGCCAAATATCTTTACGATGACCGGACCGGATCGAATTGTTATTGATTTGCCAAATACCGCATTCGCTGATTCTTTCAGTCAAGGTCAGGCATTGGATAGTAATCAAAATGGTCAGCTTGTTGTTAGCGGTTATCCGGACGTGTCTCAAATTCGTTATTCCTTATATAGCAACAGTCCTTCTACCATTAGATTTGTTATCGATCTAACGAGTGCCAAGGGATACAGTGTACAGAATGATTCGGGATTACTTATCGTTGATCTGAATAATCAAACAGGTACACCTGCTCCGCCCGTTGGAGGAAATGGCAAGAAGGTTGTTGTCATCGATGCAGGGCATGGAGATCAAGATCCCGGAGCAATCGGTGTTACAGGCAAAAGAGAAAAAGATTTCAATCTTGCCATGGCATTGAAAGTGGAGGCCCTTTTGAAAAAGGAGCCTAAGATTGATGTGGTATTAACACGCAGCAACGATACATTTCTCGCGCTGAAAGAACGTGTGAAGGTTGCACAGAAAATAAACGCAGATATCTTCATCTCTATTCATGCGAACAGCGGCCCTGTCGCGGCTACGGGTGTAGAAACCTTTTATTCGCGTTCGGTGAGCAAGGAATTGGCTAATATCATGCACAAGTATCTCGTGAAGTCTTCCGGTTTGAAAGACCGGGGCGTAAAAATGGCCAGCCTCCATGTAACCCGTGAAACAACAATGCCAGCGGTGCTGTTAGAGGGAGGATTCCTTAGCAACAAGAGTGATGAAGCTGTATTGTTTACGGAAAATTTCCAGAACAATGTAGCCAAAGGTATTGTTGCCGGGATCAAGGAGTATTTGGGAATTCAATAAGGGACAACCCTTATGCTGAGGAGGCGGAGTTAGAATGAACAAAAAAGTATGGATCGCAGCTTTGCTGGTAACGGTCATGGCCGTAGCTGCTGGATGTGGTAGTAAACCGACTGCTGCTCCAAACCAGACGCAAGGTGCGGGATCAGAGACACAAACAGGGAACGGCGTAACAGAGGTGGAAGGTCAGGTCATTACCGACCCCGCGACTGCTGGTTCCGAGGATAATACAACACCATCTAACTCAGCGAACGGAAGCTCGGAGGGAACAACGTCTTCTGGTGGGGCTTCTTCTGGTGAAGCATCTACGGACAAACCTTCAACATCCGATAGCAAAGAGACGAAGTCCATCGAAGTGTTTTATACCGATCCGGAGGAGCTGGAACTTCACAAAGCATCAGCGGACATTACGTTTGCATCGGAAGATGACAAATATAAAGAGGCGTTTGCTTCCTTGCAGCAAAGCAAAGATGAAAAACTCGTTCCACTCTGGTCCAAAGATATCGAGCTGAAATCAGTTCAATTCAAGGATGGAGCACTCACATTGGATATACACATGCCAGATACCGCACGTCTTGGTGCTGGTGGTGAATCGTTTGCCATCGATGCGTTGAAACAAACGTTCTTCCAGTTCGATGAAGTAAAATCACTCGATCTGCTGGTTGATGGTAAATCAACTGAAAGTTTGATGGGACATGTGGATTTGGAACATCCAATGACAAGATCCAACTAAGCTGTGTTTCAATTGTGTTACCGTGGACTCACGGAATGAGGTCGTTTTTATATGAGAGAGGGGAATCATAGGTGACTTTTAAATATAATCATCCATCACACTCTAAAAAAGTAGTATCAGCCGTGCTTGCAGGCATGATGGCTCTTAGCGCGGGTGGAGCTGCTATGGCAGCAGACACAACAGGAACGGGACAGGGCCAAAATGCGGCAGTACAGAGCACGGCTGCACCAACAGGTTTGTTTAGTGATATCAAAGCTGGATACTGGGCTGAGAAACATGTATACAAGCTGGCGTATCAAGGCATTCTTCTCGGCAATAACGGCCTATTCCGTCCAGGGGACGCGGTAACGCAACAAGAAGCGATAACGATGGCCATCCGTTTTATGGATATGGAATCGCAGTTGAATACGAGCACGGCTGCGGCATTACCGACAAATATGGAAGTAGGAAACTACTTTAAGCCATATGTTGCGCTTGCACTTCAATTGGGACTCGTAGATAAAACGGAAGAAGCAACAGCTGATGTGTCCAAAACAACATGGGGGCAAAAGCCGGCAACTCGTGAATGGATTACCAAACTGTTAATCCGCTCGTTGAAAAAAGATGCTGAAGCGAAGGCACAGAGTAATCAATCCACAGGTTTTGCTGACAACGCTAATATTTCGGACGGTGCGAAAGGGTACGTAAACCTGGCTGTTAGTTTGGATCTGGCCAAAGGTTTGGAAAACAACAAGTTCAATCCGACAGGCTCCGTAACTCGTGCGCAACTTGCAACGTTTTTTAGCCGTGGTGAATCGTTGACGGATACGAAGTATCCGAATACTTCTACGGGTTACGTTACCGGATTGAAAGACGGGCAGATCACGCTGGTTGTTGACGGCAAAGCGGTTAACTATGCAGTGAACAGCAGTACCCCTTACTTTACCAAAGATAGTGAAACCCGTGCATCAGCATCGGATGTGAAACTATATACGAAAGTTCTTATTGTTGGTTCGGCAGGTGCAGCTTCCTATGTGGAGGTTGTTGATGCTAAACCACAAGTGGAGAGCATTGAAGGAACATTTGCACGTGCATTGTCTGGAAACAAAATCGGCCTTTTCGTAGGCGAAAACTATGAAACATATACTTACGATGAAAACACCGCATTCATGGATCAAAACGGAAAAGCGATTAAACTGTCTGATATTACAGTAGACAGCATCATTGAAGTACAGCGCGAGACGTTCTCGGCTGACAAAAAAACAGTGGTGATCCGGGTTAAATCCGGTATCGTTAACAAGAGCGATAGCGGTGTAGTTGCGGAAGTCGTTACTTCTGGAAAAACGATCAAGCTCGTGAATACAGCGGGGGCAACAGAGCAGTATACGTATACAGATAATCTAATCATTCGTTATCAAAACCGCATTTTGTCTCTGGCTGATTTGAAGACAGGCAGCACTGTGAAATACACTGTCAAAGACAGTGTTCTGCAGACGATTGAGCTGGCTCAGGGCGTTGAACAATCCGTTCGTGGAACACTGGTTGAGATCGGCGGCAACCAATCCACATTGACGTTTAAACGTGATGGAGGTTCACTTGAAGCGAAATTGCTGAGCGATAAGCCGGAAGTGATCATTAATGGCATTCAAGATGCAACGCTGAATGACCTGATCACAGATGCGAACAATGGTGATAAAGTTGAATTAACATTAAATAGTGATGACCAGGTAACTCGCATTCAGGTGATTGGCCGGCAGATGGAGCCTCTGAACGGGGCTACAGTTGTATCCTATAACAGTAAAACCAAAGTGCTTACTGTGCTTGATGCAAATAAAAAGCCTTATGTATTTACACTGGATGAAAAAACGAAAATGGATTATAACACAGCCAAACCGACCTTGGCAGGACTGGAGTCCTTGCTGAATGACGGGCGCAAGTTGGATCTGACTTATGTGGGAACCCGTGCGTTGTCTGTGAAGGTGATTTACAAATACGAAGGTACGGTTAGCGGTATTGATACAACAAACCGCAAAATCAGCTTGTTATCTGGCAACCAGACGATTACTGTTCCTTACACGACGGCACCAGCGGTTGAAATGTATAACAAATCAACGGCTAGTCTCTCTGATTTGAAGGTAGGGGACAATGTTACGGTTACCCTTGGAGCAAATCAGGATGTAGCGCAGAAAGTTGCTTTGAAAACAGTCGCTCAATTCGAAGTGGTCTCCATGGAATCGAACGGTCGTGTTCGGGTAAAATCAGATCTGTTGACAAGTCAGTTCTATGTGGATCAAGCGGTATTGACTGGCGAAAGTGGTCAATCCATTACGGCTTCCCAGTTGACTACGGGCAATTTGATTAACGTAACGTTTGAAGGAGCTACACCGAAGGCAGTTCAAGTTGTTAAACGTACGCTCGCAGAAGTCACTGCAGTGGATGCAACTTCGGTCACACTGAAACAGTATAGTGGCACGACAGATAAAGTATCTGTTAGTGGTCCTGTTAAGGTTGTAAAATCCGGTTCGACATTAACATCCCTGAGCAACCTTACGGTTGGTGATCGTGTGGAGATGACTAAAGATACAGATAATTCCACGCGTTTCAGAGTGCTTACTGTCATGAGTAAACAGTTCTGGTCTTATGATGGCGTGGGTAACCAAATTTTGGTTAAACGCGAAACGACATCTGACATGAACTACCGTTTTGCACTGGGTTCTAACGTATTTGTTCACCAGGGCGACAACACTTTAAGCGTGCAATCTCTCAGAGATAATGATAATATTGTATTGTATCTTCTGAACAATGTCGTGATGGAGATTCAAAAACAGTAATCGTTTCTTTTCGAGGATCAAAAGAATGACCGTCTTGATACGGGATCTTTCCCGCATCAAGACGTTTTTTTTGCAAGCTTTTTCGATCCCCGCCAAGCTACTTGGCTGAAGCTTGAAGTAAGGCTCTACAGTGTAGAGCGGACTTGTGGGAGGTAGCTCTTCATGAATGCAGCGACGGTAAGACATATACTCGAAACTATGGAAGCCATGTTTCCTGATGCACATTGCGAATTAAATCACAGCAATGCATTCGAACTAACGGTAGCTGTCCTTTTATCTGCGCAGTGCACAGACGAAACGGTGAACAAGGTCACTGCAGATTTGTTTCAAAAGTACAAAAGCCCGGCGGATTATCTGATGGTTCCTCTTGAAGAGTTGGAGCAGGATATTCGGCGCATCGGGTTGTACCGAAACAAGGCCAAGCATATCCAGAACATGTGCCGAATTTTAATAGAGCAGTATGGCGGCGATGTACCGCAGGAACATGATCAGCTTGTTACCCTGCCAGGTGTCGGACGTAAAACCGCGAATGTTGTCGTTTCGAATGCGTTTGGAGTACCAGCTATTGCTGTAGATACTCATGTTGAACGTGTGTCGAAGAGATTGGGGCTCGCTGGTTGGGATGACTCCGTACTTGAAGTCGAGAAGAAACTGATGAAGCGCGTACCTCGGGATGAGTGGACTATAACTCATCACCGGTTTATATTTTTTGGACGCTACCATTGCAAGGCTCAAACTCCCCAATGTCATATCTGTCCGCTATTAGACATATGCAGGGAAGGGAAAAAACGTATGAAAACGTCCCAGATCAGGAAAGATAAGGAACGTATCACCACCCGAAAACGAAAATTAAATTCTTAAGCAGAAAAGGATGAATAACAATGAAATGCATTTCCGTGTACACTGACAATTTTGAAGCCTTCTCCGATATTTTTGAACAAATCGTTGAGCAGGAAATGGCGGAGAATGAAGAAAAAGAAGTCGAAGGCATTACTGTGAGTCACTCTGGCGACGTACCGGAGCATTATCTGGAGCGTATGTCTACAAAGCCTGAGGTTGTGGTAATGAGAGACAAAGGTCGTGGCATTACGATTTTGCAACATGGTCAAGTTTTTGAAATCCTGTTGCCTACAATGGAAAACGCAGTATCTTAACTTTTGTTAACCTATAGTCAAGAAGCTGGCTTAATGAACATCGGGAAGTAGCACTCTTAAGTATGAGCTATCCGCCATGTCATTGAGCCAGTAACTTGATGATAAACATCCCGAGATCAGCGGGAGTTCAAAGCATCACCTGAATAAAACCGACATGTTCGGTTTTATTTTTTTATAGATACATAGCGGATGGACATAACAAACAATGTACACGGAAACGTGGAGAACCGGAGGATGAGTTGACTTAGCAGGAAGTTCAGACATGATCATGAGGGAAATCATCTCGATTTGAACTTATATTAATCTGGAATCCATCTACATGCAGATTCGAGTGAAATCGTTCAAATTCAAACATGATAATGTTAAACTATAAGTTGAATAAATTATTTACACAGTAACGGTAGAGGTCAGAAAAAACCTGAAAAAGCCAAGCGTTCGCCTAAAAGCTTTCTGCAAGAAAGCGACATCGGAAGCATACCCTTATCACCGGATTTCCCCTTTAAAAGGAAATTGGAAAATCTGGAGATAACAGCGATTGGAAGGTTATTCTGTCTTCGGAGTGTCCGTGTAAACCGTTTTTAGTTCAACTTGTATTAAATGAGATAAATCAGATATTGACGTCGAAACGGATGTCAAATTAGAGGAGCCAGGAGGAAGGCCAGTCATGTCCAAAACAGATTATCCAGCAGAAATGGCCACACCTTTGTTACCGCTGCGTGAAGCTATGAAGCAGTCAGGGGATCATACCGCTGTTGAAGCACTAACAGATTTAATTAGCAAGGCAGAAACGAAACATCTGACGATTGCGTTCTGCGGGCATTTCTCGGCAGGCAAGTCGAGTTTGATTAACAGCTTGTGTGGCAAGCGAGTACTGCCATCTAGTCCTGTGCCAACCAGTGCGAATGTCGTCGCGATACGCAATGGTACACCGAGAGCACGTATTTATACTTCGCCGAACGTAAGCGCTGACAATAAAGTAGGAACGCTTGAGGTCTCACCTGAAGAATTGGAGGCGTATTGTAAAAATGGCGGGGCATACACCTCCATAGAAGTATGGGATAACATTCCGTTGTTGAAAGATGACGCCGTACTACTGGATACGCCAGGTGTGGATTCCACAGATCGCGGACATAGCCTGGCTACGCATTCGGCTTTACATCTGGCTGATGTTGTGTTCTATGTGATGGATTACAATCATGTTCAGTCGGAGACAAATCTTTCTTTTGCCAAAAGTTTGTCCGACTGGGGGAAGCCACTATTTTTGATTGTGAATCAGATTGACAAACATCGGGAACGGGAGCTTTCGTTTGATCAATATGTGGATGGGGTAGAGGCGATTTTTGCCGCATGGGAAGTCCGTTATGACGGTCTGTTATTCACTTCCTTGCGTGACCAGCAGCATCGATATAATCAGTGGGGTCAATTACCAGAACTGATTACTGAGCTGATGACCAAGAAAGAAGAGCTGATCTCTCACAGTTTAGCCAGTTCAGCCAGTCATATCACGGAGCAACATCTGAGACGGGAAGCCGGGATGAGAGAAGATGAAGAAACTGCACTGCTTGAACAAGTAGGAGGACAAGAAGGTATCGAACGTTTGGAGCGTGAGATTGCTCTACTGGATGAACAAGTCGCAGAGCTTCGAGCCAAACCGTCGCAAGTCCGTGAGAAATTCAGGGCAGAGGTGGACTCTTTGCTTGCTAACGCAAACCTGACCCCAGCGGATATCCGAACTTCGGCTGGTCATTATTTGGAGAGCCGCAAGCCGGGATTCCGGGTAGGTCTGCTCTTTTCAGGAGGCAAAACGGAACAGGAGAAACAGCGCCGGGCTTCGGAACTGGTGAGACTGCTTCAGGATCAGACTTCCAGTCAACTGGAGGTTCATATTCGGACGATGCTCAGACAGCTAGGGGAAGCTTATCAGGTCTGGGATGCCGCTTGGGAGCAGGCGCTTAACACAGAATTGCCTGCAATTAATGAAGAATTGCTTGAACTGAAGCGAAGTGCGAGTGCAGAACTATCGCCTGAGTATGTCATGCAATTCAGCAAAGATGTCCGGGGCGAGATTGAGGCCCGGTACCGTAAGTCGGCCATGCTGCTGGCCGACCGCATCCTGGAGGCGCTGGCTGCGCAGGGTCAAGCCGCGCTCCAGGCGCTGGACGCCAGCCGCGCAGCGCTGCTGGCGCAATCCGCGGCGGCGGCGCGCTACACGGCGCTCCAGCGCGCCGCCGCCGAAGAGGCAGCAGGGCTGCGCAGCCTGCTGCCTCCTGCGGGCCCCCTCCCCTCCGGGCTATTGCCGGAGGTGAAGGGCCCGCACGTGCCCGCGCCTGAACCGGGCGAAGCTCCCGGTTTGCAGGCGGGCACGTCCGCGTCTGTGGCGGCGCATCCACAGACGCAGGCCCCTGCGCCGCCGCGCGCAGCAGCGGCGCAGGGCGCACCGGCGGCGGCTGGCGCGGAACGCCGCCGGCGCCTGGACGCAGCAGCGGCACGGCTGGAAGCCGCTGCTGCGCTGGTGGAGCCGTACCCCGCCATGGGGTCGGCGGTACGGGATTTGCGTGCACGCGCGGCTTCGCTTGCGGGTGGCACGTTCACGCTCGCGCTGTTCGGTGCGTTCAGCGCGGGCAAATCCTCCTTCGCCAACGCATTGCTGGGCGAAGCGGTCCTCCCGGTATCGCCGCATCCAACGACAGCGGCGATCAACCGTATTATGGCTCCGGCCGGTGGCATGGAGCATGGTACTGCCCGGGTTCGCATGAAGACCCGGGAGGCCTTCCAGGAGGACCTTGCCTACTCCTTCCGTCTGCTTGGTCTTGGAGAGCCGGTCACGGAATGGCAAAAGCGGGTGCAATCACTCACGCCTCAGGATGTGCACCCAGCAGGGCGTCCGCATTACAGCTTCTTACAGGCCGCGGCGGCTGGCTGGGAGGAAACAGCGGATCAACTTGGGCAAGATGTGCTGGTGGACTTGAACGGATATCGCCATTTTGTAGCCAATGAGAAGAAATCTTGTTTTGTAGATTCCATTGATCTGTATTACAGCTGTGACGTGACGGAACAGGGCATAGTGCTTGTGGATACACCTGGAGCGGATTCAGTCAATGCCCGGCATACAGGCGTAACGTTTAATTATATGAAAAATGCAGATGCATTGATTTTTGTAACTTATTATAATCACGCCTTCTCCCAGGGAGATCGGCAGTTCCTGAATCAACTTGGGCGAGTGAAAGATAGCTCGGCGATGGATCAGATGTTCTTTGTTGTCAATGCGAGTGATTTATCTTCCTCGGAAGAAGAATTGGAACAGGTGCTCGATCATGTAGGGACAGAACTGCGGAAAAACGGGATTCGCTCACCACGTCTTTTCCCGGTATCCAGCATGCTTGCGATGGAAGGTAAAATGGATGGAAACGTTGATCGATTGCAACAATCGGGCTTTATGCGTTTCGAAGAAGAGTTTAATCAATTTGCAGGCAAGGAATTGGCTGATCTCGCAGTTGGTGGAGCCTCCGAAGAGCTGGCGCGTGTCATTCAGCGGTTAAAGCAACGTGCAGAGGATGCGGCACAGGGGGAAGAAACACTGCGTCAGCGGCGAGATGAACTGGGCACGATCTCGGAGCAGTCACGCTTGCGGATTGAGCGATTAGCGCAGCGATCAATGAAGGATGAACTGTCACAGGAAACGAATGAATTGCTTTTCCATGTCAGACAGCGTTTAGCCTTCCGACTGGGTCAGTTTATGGCAGAAGCGTTTCATCCATCCGTATTACGTGAAGATCAGGGCAACTTGAAAACGGCGTTCGCAGCTTGCGGCCGGGAGCTGTTGCGTATGATCGGCATTGAGCTTGAGCAGGAATTACTCGCCACAACACTGCGATTGGAGCAGACTGGTCATGCGTGGGTTGGCAAGCAAGTAACTGAATGTATTAATGAAGTAAAGCAGCTGACAGGCGGTATCGACTTGTCCTTAACCTTGGATGAAAAGTGGAGTACCCCTGTGCTGGATGAAATCCGGCTAGAAGAACCGTCGGGCTGGAAAAACTACTGGAGTTACTTCCGGAATCCGAAGCAGTTCTTTGAAGGAGACGGGCGTCAGCGCCTTCAGGAGGCACTTGAGCCGGTGCTCAAACAGATGATGATTGAAGTGCTTCCAGCCTCGGAACAGAAGCTGGTGCAATTTTATGATACACAGGTTCATCAATCGGTACAGCATCACTCTCGTCAGCTCACCGAAAGGCTGGAAGAAGCCGTTACGGGCATACAGGATACCCTTACAAGTGGAATCCAGGCTGAGCAATGGGTGGCCTTATCCGAACAGCTTGAACAAATGCAGGAATAGATGGTCATGGGGGTTGCATCACCGTGTGAAACATCTGACAAGTGATACGCTATATTGCCACAAGGTTGGTTGATCACATCTGCAAATATTTTGGAAACGTTTGTAAAATAATTGATTTCTTCCATAACCCAGTGAAAATGTTGCAAAAAAGCGTCAAAAAAGGCTCCCGCCGCAAAGGCATATAGGGAGCCTTTTTTTGGCATGAACAACCTGAAATATAGAGAATATTCAAACATTTGATTGAAAGTCGGCTATTGGCATCCGTTAATGCGATAATTAGCTGAAAGTCGCCTGAATATGGTCTATTATTCGCTTTGCCGCGAATGAGGGACGGTGATAAACTTCATAAATGTTCATATCATTTCAAGCAACATTAGAGGAGGAGACACATGGATGTTCTCAGGCAACTGCAAACCTATTTTTGGGAGAAGCGAACGTATTTATTGGTATCGATCTTGTTTCTCGCCTTAGCGACCGCACTTGGATTAGTCTATCCGAACCTGCTTCGAATTTTAATCGATGACGTTATTGTGCCACGTAATTTTGAAGACGTTCCCATGCTTGCCCTGACGGTGTTAGGTGTTGTTATTTTGAAAGCAGGCATGCAATTTTTACACGGTTTCTTTGGCGGACGTCTAGGCAATTATTTGGCGTATCGGTTACGTAATGCCTGTTATGAAAAACTTCAATTTTTATCCTTCCGTTATTATGATACGGCCAAAACAGGTGATCTGATGTCCCGCCTCACGGGAGATTTGGAGGCCATCCGTAACTTTATCGGATTTGGTTTCGCCCAGATTCTTAACATGGTTCTAATGGTCGTATTCGGCGCAATCATGATGATGACGATGAGTTGGAAGTTAACACTGTTGACGCTCGTCTGCATCCCTCTGCTTGCCTTCGTTGCGCTTCGATTCGAATCCAGAATTCATCCGGCATTTCAGGAAATGAGATTGGCATTAAGCTCGCTGACTACAGCGGTGCAAGAAAACATTACAGGTGTAAGAACGGTTAAATCGTTTGCACGTGAGCCTTATGAAGTGGAGAAGTTCTCCACACGAAATGAACGCTACAAAACGAATCAGATCCATGCCGCCACGTTGTGGAGCCGCTATTTTCCGATTATGGAGATTCTGGCTTCGGTGAGTGTTGTACTACTGCTTGTGATCGGTGGCAGAATGGTAATCCAGCAAACCCTGACCTTGGGTCAACTTGTTGCCTTCTTCAGTTTGATCTGGTACATAATTGGTCCAATGTGGGGCCTCGGCTTTCACATTAACAACTACACTCAGTCCAAAGCTTCAGGTGAACGGGTGCTTGAGTTGCT
Organism: Paenibacillus polysaccharolyticus; assembly: GCF_023714295.1. Lineage (GTDB taxonomy): Bacteria > Bacillota > Bacilli > Paenibacillales > Paenibacillaceae > Paenibacillus > Paenibacillus polysaccharolyticus_A. The sequence goes on along the minus strand of NZ_JAMAUN010000002.1, from coordinate 380,597 downwards.
GAACACCCCTGTGGATGTGCAAGAGACCGAAGACCCGGTTATTGTGGAGACAGATCAGGTGAAAGGTCATGTGACCTTTGAATCGGTAACGTTTGCTTATGGTAACAAAATGCCTGCTGTAACCGATATTAATTTTGATGCTCCGCCTGGTTCTGTAATCGGTTTCCTCGGAGGAACAGGATCAGGGAAATCTACGATTATCCAGCTTTTGATGCGTGCCTATAACGTGAACTCCGGTTCGATCAAGCTCGATGGCAGAAACATTAAAGATATGGGCATTCGTAGCTTGCGAAGTCAGATTGCTTCCGTGTTCCAGGAGACGTTCCTGTTCTCCTCTAGCATACGTAACAACATCTCCTACGGGTTGAAAAATGTGACGATGGAAGAGATTATCCGCGCCGCCAAGCTGGCGAAGGCTCATGACTTTATCATGGAGTTTCCCGAAGGATATGATACGGTCGTCGGTGAACGCGGTATGGGACTCTCCGGAGGACAGAAGCAGCGGATTGCTATTGCGCGGGCTTTGCTGAAAAATCCGAAGATTCTTGTCCTTGATGATGCCACAAGTGCCGTTGACATGGAAACCGAACATGAGATTCAGTCGGGCTTTCAAGAGGTTATGCGCGGCAGAACGACATTTATCATTGCCCATCGGATCTCTTCGCTGCGACATGCAGATGAGATTCTGGTGCTGGACGAAGGACGCGTGGTGCAACGCGGCAAACATACGGAGTTAATTCAAGTACCTGGACCGTACCAGGATGTCTATAACATTCAATATGCAGACTACATTGCCCGCGGGAAGCGGGAGGCTGGGGAGCAGGTGAACTCATGAGTGCCGAAACAATAACAGACAGGCGAGAGGTTAAGGAAACCTCTAATAAAAAAATGAATGAACGATTTGTCTATCAGGATGATGAAGTGATCGAAAAACCGTTTAACTGGAAAGAGTTTGCACGATTGTTTGCTTACATGAAACCGTATGCGAGGCAGCTCCTGCCGTTTGTGATTCTAATGATGATTCTTGGAACGATTACGAAATTAGCCGTACCTTTTCTAATCAGTCTTGCAATCGATAGAGCTATTGCACCTCAGACCGGAGTACCTAGCATGACACTGCTGTATATTATCGCAGGTTCAATCTTGCTACTGTATCTCATCCAGTGGGCAGCTAACACATACCGTATTAAACTGACGAATATTATTGGGCAACGGGTGATTTACGATCTTCGCTCAGACTTGTTCAAACATATTCAGAAGCTGTCCTTTAACTTTTTTGATAAAAGACCCGCAGGTTCCGTGCTTGTACGTGTAACGAATGACATCAATTCTTTACAGGATCTGTTCACGAATGGTGCGGTTAACGTCATGATCGACTGCGTTCAGTTGCTTGGTATCATCGTCATTCTCCTGTTGATTAACTGGAAACTCGGTCTTGCTGTAATCATTACGGTACCGATTATGTTCATTATATCTACGAAATTGCGGGTGCTGATTCGCCGGGCGTGGCAGGATGTTCGTATGAAGAACTCTCGGATTAACTCTCACTTGAATGAATCCATTCAAGGAATCCGGGTTACGCAGGCGTACACTCAAGAAAAAGAAAATATGAAATACTTCGACAACATGAATATGTCCAGCAAAAAGTCGTGGGACAAAGCATCAGCAATGAACCAGGGATTTGGTCCTTTGATTGAAATTACGGGTGGTTTCGGGACGTTAATTCTGTTCTGGTACGGCGCACATCTCATTCAAAATGAAATGTTGACCGTAGGTTTGCTCGTGGCTTTCGCCAACTATGTCGGCAACTTCTGGGACCCGATTAACCGTTTGGGACAGATGTACAATCAGTTGCTGGTTGCCATGGCATCCTCGGAGCGGATCTTTGAATTCATGGATGAAAAGCCGAATATCGCCGATAAACCGGGTGCCAAGCCGCTTCCTTCTATTAAAGGGGATATCGTATTCGATAATGTCGTATTTGAGTACGAAAAGGGAAGACAGGCGCTGAAAGGCATTAGCTTCAAGGCGGCGGCAGGGCAATCCATCGCACTTGTCGGTCATACAGGCTCGGGTAAAAGTACAATCATCAATCTGATTAGCCGTTTCTATGACATCACGGGCGGCTGCCTGACCATCGATGGACATGACGTGCGTGATGTGACGGTGGAAAGCCTGCGTAGTCAGATCAGCATTGTGCTGCAGGATACATTCATTTTCTCGGGCACGATCCGGGACAATATCCGCTTTGGACGGCTGGATGCGACGAACGAAGAGGTGGAAGAAGCGGCGAAGGCCGTTAACGCGCACGAGTTTATCATGAAGCTTCCGGGTGGATATGATACCGAAGTGGAAGAGAGAGGTAATGTGTTGTCGATGGGACAACGGCAATTGTTATCTTTTGCCCGGGCATTGCTCGCTGATCCGCGCATCTTGATTCTGGATGAAGCTACAGCCAGCATTGACACGGAAACGGAGTTGAAAATTCAGGAAGCCCTCAAAGTATTACTACAGGGGCGAACGTCCTTTATGGTGGCTCACCGACTCTCCACCATTCGTAATGCCGATCATATTATTGTGCTGGATCATGGGGAGATCAAGGAAGAGGGCAACCATGAACAGCTTATCCAGAAACAAGGAGTTTACAACGGTCTGATTGAAGCACAGTATCGGTTTTTGTAATAAACATAGCGAGTAACGCAGGTTTACAGACACTTCAGCTTATTTTGTTTGGGTGACCCTTTCATCGGACGGTCCTGATGAGAACACTGAGACAAAGGCTGAAGTGTTTTTTTGAATATAATCATTGGGCATTCCTGGATCAACTTGAGTGCAAGATGAATCGTTTTTATTGTTCAAAAATGAATAACGAAATTATGTTATATTTTAAATAATTGAAGGAAGCACAATAGAGATATGTGGAGGAAAATATGCAGATGAAAGCCACCGATGAGGCTAATTTATATACATCTTTTGATCAGCTGGATCTGCTGCATTTCAAGTTGGTTGAATTGGAGTCAGCAGTTACAAGTCATTCTGAATCAAACTGGCGTCTCGGAAAACACTTCCTGGATCGTTATCTGTTACTATTTATTACTGATGGTGAAGGATGGCTTACGGTGGACGGTCAGTTTATTGAACTTCGGAGCGGAGCAGTATATCTAGGTCTGCCTGGACAACTGATTGAAGCAGAGCTTAGGGGAAAAGAAGCAGGAGGACTCTATCAGATCAGATTTAACGTTTTTTTAGGCGAACAGTCAAATTCAAACGTGGTATCCGCTCTAGGTATGATGAAGCAAGTGTGTACGCAGACGAATGGTCGTGTGATTCAATGTAGCTCACCGGTTGCCGTGAGTTTGTTATGTCAGGAAATCGAGCAGCTGATCCGTGGGGAAGACAGGCTGCAGCATTTTTTAGGTCAGATTCGTTTTCAGGAGCTACTGTATAAGATTTTTAATGATATGGTTTATGTACAGTCCCACCAACCAGCATTGCCTATTGAACAAGTTAGACATTATATCGAACAGCAGTATATGAAGAAAATAACGATTCAGGATTTGGCTGAGGTTGCACGAATGAGTTCTCGTCATTTCATGCGGTTGTTTAAGAAAATGTATGGCTGTAGCGCAATGGATTATTTGACAATATACCGGATCAAACAGGCTCAGATCATGATGAGGAATGATCATAGTCCAAGGCTAAAGGAAATTGCAGCTTGCGTAGGGTTTCAAGACGAGATGTACTTCCGCCGAAAATTCAAACAAATTACAGGTCTCCCGCCAGCAGCTTTTATACAAAATAGCAAGCAACGTATTGCTGCGGTTCACTCGCTTGGTATTGGAACATTACTGGCTCTCCAGATTATTCCTGCCGCTGCTCAAGCGAGTCATCCCTGGACAGCGTATTACAGACGAAAATACCAAACAGATAAGGTAATACCTCTGATCGATAATGAGCATGGCTGTTTGCAGCAATTAGAAGCGATTCGTCCTGATTATATTGTCGCTGTTCGTGAGGAAATGTCTGAGAGTATGATGCAGCGTTTAAGTTCAATCGCACCTGTTTGTGTGTTAACTCAGTCGGAAGGAGATTGGCGGGATCATCTGAGAACGGTAGCTGAATTTATGAATCGGCTTGAGGCGGCTGAGGTGTGGCTCGAAAGATATGAACAAAAGGCTGACGTAATTAGATCACAGCTATCCAAGCAGGTGCGTCAAGACCGGTTAATCGTGCTTCGTGTGCATGGTACGGAAATACAGGTTATGAATCCGCAAACCATCGCTTCGGTGTTCTATAACGACATGCAGTTAATGGCGCCAGAGGGTATGGAGTATATTTGGCACAAGCCACATTTTAATATCAGTGATCTAGCGGAATTAACCATAGATAGGGCATTGCTTATTGTGAGTGAAGACGAGGAATCAAGACAGACGTGGGCAAAAATTCAACAATCAGAGGTATGGATGGCGACAAAAGCGGCGCAAAATGACTGCATCGATATGTTGATCCCTAGTGTTCTGCTGGATTATACGGCCTTTACCCATGAATTGATGCTGGATGAAGTGTTAAAGTTGTGGCGACATCGTCCATAAGATAAAGTCAGAATCGTCAATATCTTGGAACGCCGTTATTTAATATACTACTCCTATGTCTAATTGATAATGATAATTATTATTGATTGGTACTTATCATATCTTTTCATATATAGGAGGTACATAAGAAGTGAAGTCAAAATGGTGGGTTATTACAGGTGTTATGTTAATGGTGTTATTACTGGGTGCATGTGGGAAGGCTGCTGGGCCCGACACTTCTGCTTCTGGAGAGAGTGAAAAAAGCTCATCCAGCGCCGCAACGAATACAACGAATGACAAAGGTGAAGTGAAAGTCGTTCAGACCGAGATGGGCGAAATCACGATTCCCAAGTCTCCTAAGCGTGTGGTTGGGTTATCTGTTGTATATCCAGAGCTGTTATATTCACTCGGTATTGTTCCGGTAGCTGTTCAAAATTATCATGAGGACTTCCCTAAGTATTTGCAGGAGCCTTTCAAAAATACAATGAAGATGGGGATTGCGAAGACACCCAATTTTGAAGCGATCCTGGAGGCGAATCCGGACTTGATCATAGCACCTGCATGGTGGTCGAAGAAGGATTATGATCAGCTTTCAAGTATTGCACCGACGGTGCTTCTGCCAGAGCGTGAAGAATGGCCTGAAGAACTACAGGATATCGCTGCGGTATTTGGCAAGGAAACAGAGGCCAAACAGGTTTTGGAAGATCTCAAGCAACATGAAAAAGAAGGAGCAGACAAGCTGCACAGCCTCATCGGTGATGAAACAGTGTTATATGCGCGAGTGATGGAGAAAGAGATTGTTTTAAATGGTCCCAATCTTTCTCGGGGTGCTTTTATCCACAAACGGTTGGGTTTAAAACCTGTAAGCAATTTTCCAAAAGATGAAACGGGATTGTCTATTTCCATGGAAGTATTGCCAGAGTATGATGCAGATCATCTGATTATCCAGCTTGATGATGACGAAAATCAGGAAATTCAGAAGAAATATAAAGACATGATGAGTACATCCATTTGGAAAAACCTGAAGGCCGTCAAAAACAATCATGTATATCTTGTAGGCGGTAAAGAATGGTTTAATCTCGGAATGGCGCCGCTCGCGGACAATTATGTAATCGATGATATTGTCGCTGCTTTTGAAGAGAAAAACAAATAAACATCCAGGAATGGCTTTTGAAACCGCGCAGATAATAGCGGTGACCATTAGATAGGAAGTGTTTAGTCATGCATGATCAGGATATTTTTGATGTAACGATTATTGGCGGTGGGCCGGCAGGAATGTATGCGGCTTTTTATGCGGGCATGCGCGAAATGAAAGTGAAGCTGATTGAAGGAAAGGATCAGTTAGGCGGTTTTTTACACACGTATTCCGATAAAACGATATGGGATGTTGGCGGACTCCCTCCAATGAAATGTGCCAAGCTGATCGACTGGCTTGTTCAGCAAGCGGGTACTTTCGAGCCGAATGTGGTGCTTGGCCAGAGCGTTGATGCATTAACCCGGCAGGACGATGGAGTAATTGCACTACACACACTCACAGGTGAAGTGCATTATACGAGAACTGTTATTGTTGCCATTGGCCGGGGCATCGCCGAGGTGCAGAAGCTGGAAGTGGACAGCGCACATCATTATGAACGGAGTAATTTGCATTATACGGTACAGAATCTGAACTATTTTGCAGGTAAAAAAGTATTGATTTCGGGCGGTGGCAATAGCGCCGTGGATTGGGCTCTTGAACTTGCGGACTTGGCTGACACGGTAACCGTAGTTCATAGACAGGATGTGTTCCGTGCAATGGAGCATAATGTGAAACAGATGAAAAGCAGGACAAAGGTGCTTACACCCTTTAAGATTGATCGCTTGTATGGCAATGGGGAACGTATAGACCGAGTTGCCATATCCCATTCGGATACAGGTGAAAACATAGACCTGGAAGTAGATGAGATCATCATAAATCATGGTTATTCGAGTCAAGCAAGCAACCTTGCTCGCTGCGGTTTGATTATGGAGGAAGGCATGATTGCCATGAACCAATGGGGTGAAACCAATATACCTGGTATTTTTACTGCTGGAGACTGTGCGTTACGGGAAGGCAAAGTGCGTTTGATTGCGGGAGCTTTTAATGATGCGATTGTGGCGGTCAACAGTGCCAAAACATACGTTGAACCAAAGGCAGCTGGAATGGCCTACGTTTCGTCCCATAATGAGCTGTTTCGGGAGAAAAATCGTGATTTAGAGAAAAGTGACTCGGCAAATGGATGAAAGAAATAACAGGAAAAATTAGGTTGTAAGCTTCTTTAATTTTTATATCCTTAAAAATGGGAGGAATGGAAAGAGTATCGAATCCGAGAATGTAATTTGTAAAATTTGATCGAAAAAACACAAAAAATCTTGTAAAATTCACAAGAAAAATAGGGAGTGCTCTTGCAATCTTTAACCAAAACCCCGAAAATAGAGAGACAGATATAGAAGATTTCTCTTTGGGAGGATTGGAAAGAACATGTGGGGTGCTCCTTTTTCGGCTCAAGCCAAAAAAATGCTGCTGCTAGGCAGCGGAGAATTGGGTAAAGAGGTCGTGATTGAGGCTGCACGTCTCGGTGTGGAAACGATCGCTGTTGATCGTTATGAGAACGCACCGGCCATGCAAGTCGCACATCGATCTTACTGCATCGACATGTTAGATGGCGAGGCATTGAAACAATTGATCCGTAAGGAACAACCGCATTACATCGTACCTGAGATTGAAGCCATTGCTACTGAGGCATTGCTGGAACTTGAGGAAGAAGGCTTTTGTGTCGTACCAACGGCTCGTGCTGCTCGTTTGACTATGGATCGCGAAGGCATCCGTCGTCTGGCGGCCGAACAATTGAATCTTCCAACAGCCGCTTATCTCTTTGCTGATAGTTTAGAACAGTTGCAAGAGGCTGTTCGCGAACTAGGTACACCTTGTGTTATCAAACCATTGATGAGTTCGTCTGGTAAAGGTCAGAGTGTATGCCGTATACCGGATGATGCAGCCAGTTGCTGGGACATTGCTCTTTCGGGAGCCAGAGGCAAGTCTGTACGCGTTATCGTGGAAAGCTTTGTGAAGTTTGAGAGTGAAATTACGCTACTCACCGTCAGATCGGCATCGGGCACTGTATTTTGTCCGCCGATTGGTCACGTTCAGAAAGATGGGGATTATGTCGAATCTTGGCAACCTCATGCGATGACATCAGAGCAATGGAACCAAGCATGTCACATTGCAAAGACCGTTACGGATGAGCTGGGCGGGTACGGCCTTTTTGGCGTTGAACTCTTTCTCACGGCTGATGGCGTGGTATTTAGTGAAATATCACCACGTCCACATGATACAGGTATGGTCACGATGGTTACACAGGATAATTCAGAGTTCGCGCTTCACGTGCGCGCTATTCTTGGATTTCCCGTCACAGAAGTACATTTGCTAACACCAGGAGCCTCAGCCACGCTGAAGGCCGATGTCGAAACATCTGATTTCACTATCGGTGGAATTGAAGATGCACTTGCATTACCTCGTACTCAGGTTCGTGTGTTTGGCAAACCTGAAACGAAACAAGGACGCCGAATGGCTGTAGCCCTTAGTGCTGGAACAGATGTGGAAGAAGCTCGTAAAACAGCGGTTCAAGCCGCAAATATGCTGAAAGTGGAGGTAAATCATGTCCAATAATGTGGAGGCCCCTGTACTGATGATCCGAGAGTGTGAACTGCGAGATGCTGAAGCGGTGACAGGATTGATGCGAGAGGTCAGCTATCCGACAACAACCAATGTAATGAAAGAACGCATTGAAGGTTTGGAAAGCAATCCGAACGCGTGCATGCTCGTTGCCGAAGTGGATGAACAGATTATTGGTGTGATTGGCTTGCAATGTGTTCAAAGTCATGCCTATCCGGAACCTGCTGCCCAGATTACTTCTTTAATCGTAGGTCAGGAGCATCGTGGTAGCGGAATCGGCCGTCGTCTAATGGCTCGTGCTGAAGACTGGGGCAAAAAGCAAGGTGGTAAGCAATTGTTTGTCACTGGAGCGAATCGTGAAGTCACTTCAACGACGTATTCCTTTTATGAGCATATTGGTTTCCAGAAAAAAGGCTACCGCTTCAGTAAAGTTCTTTTATAATAGATGAAACGGCATTCAGCAAGTGTGAGCTTGACTGAGTGCCTTTTTTATTTGGTCTGCACTGCTTGAACTCAATAAAGATTGGGTATGAAACTCCGTTATTTGTGGCTTGAGGGCCTCAGTAAAGCTTACATATATAAACTTTCCATAGTTGCTTTGAAACAATCAATGATGACAAAAAAGTCATTTTTCCAGTATTTACGGGTTCACAATCTCCTAATGGATTGATATACTGCTAGAGTAGACATTACAAAGTTGTAACAATTAATTCTAAGGAGATGAATGAATTTGAAGAAGAACTGGATGAAAAAAGTTGTGACAGGCAGTCTGACAGCTGCGCTCGCCGTAGGGATTATGCTTCCTGCCTCCGCGTCTGCTGCAGATTCAACATATAAAGCAACGACGGTTACAACGTATAAAGTGGTCAATGCGGATAGCTTGAAAGCTTATATTGAGCAATGGCTGAAGCAGAACGGCTATAACGTCTCTGAAGGTCAAACGGCTGAGCAACCAACTACACAGCCTGTGACTAAGCCTGAACAACCAAGCACGCCTGCGAAGCCGGTACAAGAAGAGAAACCAGCTACGACAACACCAGCTAAAGATCCTTCAAGCACAGGTAATAACGGTGGCACACAAAGCACACAATCCGATTTTGCTACACAAGTGGTGAAACTTGTGAACGCTGAACGTGCCAAGGCAGGTCTGGGTGCACTGTCATCCGACGCTCTTCTGGACAAGGTCGCTGTGGCGAAAGTTAAAGATATGAGCAACAACAACTATTTCGATCATCAGTCTCCAACGTACGGTTCTCCGTTTGATATGATGAAACAATTCGGAGTAACGTACAGCTACGCTGGTGAAAATATCGCTAAAGGTCAAAAAACACCTCAGGAAGTTGTGACAGCCTGGATGAACAGTGCGGGTCACCGTGCAAACATCCTGAGCAAAAACTTTACGCATATCGGTGTAGGCTTCTATAACGGATATTGGGCTCAAGAGTTTATCGGTAAATAAGAGTTGGAAATGAATAATATATAATTTATTTTATAATAAAAAAAGTCATATGCGTACATGGCCGAAAAGCTGTGTGTGCTATGGCTTTTTTCCATTTTTTGAGTTGAGAAATGCTCTGCTTTCCGAATATAGCGGCAAAATTTGCAAATTAACGACAGAAGACTTATGTTATTTAGAATAAGCAATATCTTGATGTGAAAGCTATTATAAATTATTTGTAACTGACTGGAGATGTGATGGATGAAAAAGAACAAAAATCTTGATTCAGCGCCTTGGATCTGGAGAAGTGTAAGCACGATATCCATTGTAGCAACACTGCTATTGATATTTGGATTTGCTTACGCCATAAAAGATGTTATTTTTCCGCAAGGGGATTCAACGCTAAGTGAGGGGCAGAAAACGGCCACGCCAGCTCAAGAAGCTCCAAATGGCGGTAATAAAGCAATTGTAGAAGACGGGAAAATCCGAATGGCTGTCATTGGCGATTCCCTTGCAAGAGGCACAGGGGATGATGAAGGACTTGGATTTGTTAGACGGGCGGCTAACCTGCTCAAAGATGAAGGTAAAGATGTACAAGTGCTTAACAATCTCGGCGTAAACGGTCTCCGAACAGATGCGCTGTTAAAAAAGCTGGACGAACAAGGGGTTCAATATGTCTTGCAGCAATCCAACTTTATTTTGCTTTCCATCGGTGCGAATGACCTGTTTCAAGGTGGGCAGGTTCTTCAAGGTGAAGACCCGCCAACCGCTGAGAAACTGGCTGCGGCCTTGCCAGAAACATCCAAACGGCTCCAGGAAATTTTGAAGAAAGTGAAAGAAATCAATCCAAATGCCCAGATTGCATACATCGGATTATATAATCCTTTTGGTAACGTAAAGGAACTGGAGAAGCCGGGCAATGCTGTTGTTGCGGCCTGGAATGATGCTGCGATGTCCATTTTGAATAATGAAGATAACATGACACTCGTGCCAACCTTTGATCTGTTTGAGAATCATTTGGACGAGTATCTTTCATCTGACCACTTCCATCCGAATGGACAAGGTTATCAGCAGATGGCGGTTCGAATAGCACAGGAATATCATGGGACTAAACCGGCAGAAGGGAGCGCGAAATAAATGGCAGAGAAGCAGTATGATTCCGTCTTGTCCGTACAAAACTTGAAGAAAAAGATTGGACGAAAATGGATTATTAAAGACGTCACTTTTGATGTCAAACCTGGTGAGATTTTCGGTTTTTTGGGACCGAATGGTGCGGGGAAAACAACAACGATTCGTATGTTGGTTGATCTGATTAAACCGACAGAAGGTAAGATTTCGGTCTGTGGTTACGATGTAAATCGTGATCCTGAACGAGCGCTCAAATATGTTGGTTCCATTGTGGAAAATCCTGAGGTATATACATATTTGACCGGATGGGAGAACTTGGAGCACTTTGCCCGGATGCAGCCAGGCGTTGATCATGACCGTATTCAGGAAGTGGTCAATATTGTGCGTCTGGATCAACGTATTCATGATAAGGTTAGGACGTATTCACTGGGTATGCGGCAGCGACTCGGGATTGCCCAGGCTTTACTTGGAAGACCACGGCTGTTGATTCTGGATGAACCAACGAATGGACTTGATCCCAAAGGCATTAAGGAGTTACGAGAATTTATCAAACAGCTTGCCAGTGAGGGAATGGCGGTGTTCGTCAGCAGTCACTTGTTAAGTGAAATTCAACTTCTCTGTGATCGGGTAGCCATAATCAGTGCCGGCCGTGTGCTCGCAGTTGGTGGTGTGAATGAACTGATTGAGGACCATTCCAAGGTGGCGATATGGCATCTTACACCTTTTGATGCAGGCCGTCAGATTTTACTTGATAAGGGGATTACGCTGGTTAGCCGCCCCGGTGATGTCATGGATGATACGATTGTTGCAGGGCTCGGTGCGAATGCTGTTGTTGCCGAGATGCATGAAGAACGGATACCGGAGCTGGTACAGCAGATGGTTGAAGCAGGCATTCAGGTTGAGGGCGTACAACGGATTCAGCCTACACTCGAACAACTATTCTTAAAAATGACAGAAGGTGAATCCATTGAATAATATCATGCCGCTCATTCGCAACGAGACCATTAAAATGGTCAAGAAGAAACGCCTTTATATTATTTTTATCGTCCTGGCCATCCTTGTTCCGATGTTCACGTATGCACAGATGAAATCGGCTCAAAATAATCAAGACAAGTTCGGTGGTGACTGGAGGCTTGAATTACAACAGGCTATTACCGATAATCAGAACTCGCTAGGCAGTGATCGGGTTCCCGAGGAATACAAAAAGTACAGAACCGTCTATATCCAGCAGATGCAATACTATCTGGAAAATAACATTAATCCCAAAGAACCAGGCGGTGTGACGTTTACAAGGGAATTTATGAACAATGCTGTTGGATTGTTTATCCCGCTCTTGATTATGGCGATTGCTTCAGACCTGGTGTCAGGAGAGCGGACGACAGGTACGATCAAAATGCTACTGACTCGCCCCGTCAGACGGTGGAAAGTGCTTCTAAGCAAACTGGTTACATTGATCATGTTTGTCTCGATCATCGTCGTTTCTGCTTATGTGATCTGTTACGGGATATCCGGGGCCGTTTTTGGTTACAAAGGTTTCGGCATGCCTGTCTTCACTGGATTCAAAGTGGTTGGCACCGAAGTGGATATGTCTGCCGTACATGCCGTAAGTCAATGGCAGTACATGCTGATGCAGGCAGGTTTGATCTGGTTTGTAAGTATCATCGTGGCTATGCTGGCGTTTATGGTATCGGTTCTTGTTCGCAGTACAGCGGCAAGTATCGTAATTATGATGGCTGCGCTGATCGCTGGAACGATTCTAACCAACATGGCGGCTTCGTGGGAAACGGCGAAGTATTTGTTTATGGTGAACCTGGAACTGCCTGATTATTTGTCCGGCGGATTACCGCCAATTGAAGGCATGAACCTTGGATTTTCCCTTATTGTGCTTAGTGTTTGGGGCGTCGCATCACTCATTGTATCATTCCTTGTCTTTACGAAACGGGATATCTTGAATTAAAATGGACAAGGATAAGAAAACATCTGTTTGCATTTCAGGCATTTTTGTAGTTTCAAGTTAAGAAGGGGGAGCATGAATGGTCGAGCAAATCGATATGTCGGCAGGTTCGACAGGCGGAGGACAGGGCGCCTCGGGCTACGACGCGGACGACATTCAAGTACTTGAAGGACTGGTAGCGGTTCGGAAAAGGCCGGGGATGTACATCGGCAGCACCAGTACTTCAGGTCTACATCATTTGGTATGGGAGATCGTAGACAACGCTGTCGATGAGCACCTAGCCAAATTCTGCTCCAAAATCGATATCACGCTGCATAAGGACGGTTCTATTACGGTTCAGGATAACGGAAGGGGAATTCCGACAGGCATACATAAAACAGGGATTCCCACTCCCCAGGTCGTGTTTACGATTTTGCACGCAGGCGGTAAGTTCGGTGGATCAGGATATAAAAAATCAGGTGGTCTGCACGGTGTAGGGGCCTCGGTCACCAACGCATTGTCAGAATGGCTTGAAGTCGAAATCTTCCGTGATGGCAAGATCCATCGTCAACGTTTTGAATATTGGCAGGACAAAAAAGGCGTCGAACATGTAGGAGAACCCGTGACTGGTCTTGAAGTATTGGGTAACACCAATCGCACAGGCACCAAAGTTACGTTTAAACCGGATATTCGCGTTTTTCAGAATGGAATTCAGTTGAATTATGATACGCTGGCTGAGCGCCTTCAGGAGATTGCTTTCCTGAACTCGGGATTGAAAATTGTGCTTAAGGACGAACGTTCAGGCAATCAGGATGAGTATATGTATGAGGGCGGCGCGAGCCAGTTTGTTGAATATTTGAACGAAAACAAGGATGTGCTCCATGATGTCATTCACTTCTATGCGGAGAAGGATGACATTGAAGTGGAAATTGCGATTCAATACAACGCTGGTTATACCGAGACAATCGCTTCATTTGTTAACTCCATTCCTACACGTGGTGGCGGTACGCATGAGACCGGATTTAGGGCAGCCTATACCCGTGTAATGAACGACTACGCTCGGCGTACCAGCATGATCAAGGAAAAAGATAAAAATCTGGAAGGTAATGATCTGCGTGAAGGCATGATGGCGGTAATTAGCGTCAAAATGTCTGAAGTGGAATTTGTCGGTCAGACCAAAGATCAGCTCGGAAGTGCTTCTGCTAGAAGTGCAGTTGATTCAGTGGTCTCCGAAAATATTCAACGTTTTCTGGAAGAGAACCCGCAGGTCGCACAGACCTTGATTCGCAAAGCAGTGCAGGCGTCCAAAGCGAGAGAAGCCGCGCGGAAAGCCCGTGACGAGATGCGAACAGGAAAAAAGCGCAGTGAAAGTTCTAACTTGAATGGCAAGCTGACGCCTGCGCAATCGAAAGATTTTACACGCAATGAATTGTTTATTGTGGAAGGCGACTCTGCAGGTGGTTCAGCCAAGCAAGGACGGGATTCCAAAATACAGGCGATTCTGCCGTTAAAGGGAAAACCGTTGAATCCGGAAAAATCGAAGCTTGCGGATATTCTGAAAAATGAAGAGTATCGTGCAATTACAGCAGCAATAGGCGCAGGAATCGGAACGGAGTTTGCCGTAGAGGACAGCAATTATTCCAAAATCATTATCATGACGGATGCAGATACGGATGGCGCACATATCCAGGTGTTGCTACTTACGTTCTTTTACCGTTACATGAAACCGTTAATTGATGCAGGGAAAGTATATATTGCACAACCGCCTTTATATAAGCTCACTCGTAAATCCGGCAAGTTGGCAACGGTAAGATACGCCTGGACGGATGAAGAACTTGCGAATTATATGAAAGAGTTCGGAAATAATGTCGAGTTACAGCGTTATAAAGGACTTGGTGAGATGAACCCGGATCAACTGTGGGAAACAACGATGAACCCGGAGACACGCGCTATGTTGAAAGTGGAGATTGTGGATGCAGCCAAAGCAGAGCGTCGTGTATCCACATTGATGGGTGACAAAGTGGATCCACGCAAACGCTGGATTGTAGAGAATGTCGACTTTACAGAGTACGAAGAATAGAAGGTGCTTGGAATGAGTCTATCAGAACAATTTATGCCGGCCTTTCTGGAAGAGGTCGTTGGTGACCGTTTTGGTCGCTACTCCAAATATATTATTCAGGATCGAGCGATTCCCGATGTGCGGGATGGATTAAAGCCAGTACAGCGGCGTATTCTTTACGCCATGTACGACTCGGGCAATACACCGGAGAAGCCATATCGTAAATCTGCCAAAACGGTAGGAGACGTTATGGGTAATTATCACCCTCATGGCGACTCTTCGATCTATGAAGGTATGGTGCGGATGGCACAGCCATGGAAAATGGGCCATATGCTTGTAGACGGGCATGGCAACTGGGGCTCACAAGATGATGATCCCGCTGCAGCTATGCGTTATACAGAGGCACGTTTGTCATCCATTGCGATGGAGATGCTTCGTGATATTGAGAAACGCACCGTGTTATTTAAAGATAACTTTGACAATACAGCCAAGGAACCTGTGGTGTTGCCTTCCCGTTATCCCAACCTGCTAGTTAATGGGGTAAGCGGAATCTCTTCCGGTTTCGCAACAGAGATCCCACCGCACAATTTGCGCGAAACGATTGATGCTTGTATTGCTGTAATGGAGAAACCATCCATTGAACTGGACGAAATCATGATGTTCATCAAAGGACCTGATTTTCCAACAGGCGGCTTAATTATGGGCGGCGACGGTATACTGGATGCATATCGTACAGGTAAAGGACGCATCTACATACGTTCCAAAACCGAGATCGAAAATATGCGTGGCGGCAAGCAGCAGATCGTTATAACGGAGATTCCTTATCAGGTGGTCAAATCACGTCTTGTTACGGCGATGGAAAACATCCGTCTGGAGAAAAAGGTTGAGGGTATCGCAGAAGTCCGCGATGAAAGTGGACGCGAAGGCTTACGGATTGTTGTTGAGCTGAAAAAAGATGCGGATGCACAAGGGATTTTGGCTTATTTGCTGAAAAAAACCGACCTGCAAGTCACCTACAACTTCAATATGGTCGCGATTGTGAACAAAGCGCCGCAGCAGCTTGGTCTAAAAGCGATTTTAGAAGCTTACATCGCTCACCAACGCGAAGTAGTAACTTTCCGAACCAAGTATGAGCTGGAAAAGGCGGAAGACCGTGCTCATGTCCTAGAGGGGCTAGTGAAAGCCCTTAACATTTTGGATGAAGTGATCGCAGCGATTAAAGCTTCGAAGAATCGTCAAGATGCTCAAAACAATCTGATTTGGATGTTTGGGTTCACGGAACGTCAAGCAGATTCCATTCTCACCTTGCAATTGTATCGTTTGACGAATCTGGAGATTAATGCGCTACAAAAAGAGCTGGATGAACTCATGAAGAAGATTTCACAACTGCGCTCGATTCTCGACAGTGATCGCAAGCTGATCGGGGTCATTCGTAAAGAACTGCTGGAGATCAAAGAGAAGTACGGAATAGAGCGTCGTTCCGCGATTCAGGGTGAAGTAGAGGAACTCAAGGTTAATCTCGAAGTACTGGTCAACGCAGAAGATGTATTTGTGACATTGTCGAAAGAAGGATATGTCAAACGATCGAGTATGCAGTCCTTCACACGTTCTGGCGGTGAGCGAAGTGCCAGCGGCGTGAAAGAAGGAGATTATATCTCCCAGGTGCTTGAAGTAAATACATTGGAGAATTTGCTTGTCTTCACACAAAAAGGGCAATATTTCCTCCTGCCTGTGCATCAGGTGCCGGAGTTTAAGTGGAAAGATCCGGGTACCGCCATCGTTAATGTAATTCCTCTGGCGAAGGATGATCGGATCACCAGTGTACTGGCGATCAAATCGTTCGAGGAACCAGATCACAGTCTGGTATTTGTAACCCGCAAGGGACAGGTCAAACGAACTGAACTTAAGGAATACATTACAAAGCGCTCGGGTGCCGTAGCGGCATGCAAGGTTGCTAAGGATGATGAAGTGCTGTCCGTACATCTAAGTACGGGCGGGAAAGATATCATGCTGATTACCAAAGAAGCGATGGCGATTCGTTTCCGTGAAGATGAAGTGAATCCGATGGGACGTGTCTCTGGTGGTGTTCGTGGTATTCAATTGAAAGATACGGATGAAGTAGTCTCTGTGTTATGGGTAGAGGGAGATGAGGGAGAGGTAGCTGTATTGAGTGACCTCGGTTATGGTAAACGATCCTTGCTTCTGGACTATGCCCCGCAGAGCCGTGGTGGTAAAGGCGTGGTTACCTTTGAATTCAAGGAAGGTAAACGTGTTAAACCGAATGGTAGCCGTATTGCAGGTGCATTCTACTGTAAAGAGCAACGTCAGTTGACGGTGATGACCAAAGAGGGACAGGGCCATGCGGTCTCATCCGAGAGCGTTCCACTCACAGAACGTAAACACATCGGTAAATTACTTGTTCCTGTAGACAAACAGGACGAAATTACCGAGCTTATTCAGGATTTTAATGAGAATCAACCGGGGACAACCTCCTAAAAAAGATAAAAGACTCTTCGCTGGCAGTGCTGATTCTGTCGGGTGAAGAGTCTTTTTTTGTTGTTCTTGGGCGGATGAGAAGTGCATCATAAAGCGAAGTTTAACAACCTTCGTCGATTACAGTCGATCGCTGGGAAATTGAAAAAATGCAGCAGGAATGCGGCTTTGAAGCGCGAAAACTTAAGCAAATGAAATGATTATCCGTTGCAGGAGGAGTGATGTTCGATGTATAATTCCGATTTTGCTAAATGCTGGTCCAGATTAACCAAAGATTATAAACTGCATATGGATCAGGAATTAGCCCCTTCGTTAACAGAGGCACAGCTTGCGGTACTTGAGGTGCTCGAAGATCATGCAAAGATGAAACCATCTGATTTGATTCCATTTCTTGCGACAACACCTGCTGCAGTAACGATGTTATTGGATCGAATGGAGAAAAATGGCCTCATATGCAGAGTTCGTGATGATCAGGACAGGCGGATTGTGTGGGTTTCATTATCCGATAAGGGCAGAATGGAAACCACGCGTGGTATCACGATCCGCAATGAGTTTATGAATTCCGTACTGAGCAACATCTCGATGCACAATCAACAATTGCTTGTATATCTGCTTGGGAAAATGACTGCACCCAAAACGAATGCGCAAGAGCCTGCCTTAACGAGTTCAGGTTAAACGAGCAAAATCTGATCGTGAAATGAGTGTAGTAAATAATCTGATGATGTTAAAAAACAAAACGAATAATGCAATGATCATAAATAAGCATACTTCTGGTCATTAGGGCCAGGTGTATGCTTTTGTCTTTTTATTTTTTCTTGTTATTTGAAACTATTCTTATGTACAGCCAATAAGACTGAAACTCAATTCGTTATTGAGTATGGTTTGTAAAGAATACACATTGACAATTAAATCACTATATCGTAATATTACGTTATAACGTTTGAGGAGGAATCATTTTGGAGTTGCCTGCGTTCGATCGGAATCAATTAAAACAGTTTGACGAGCCAGCAGAGTTTCTTAAAGCGCTGTCTCATCCCGTACGTTTATGTATCGTCCGTGGTTTGATGCGCAAAAAAAAATGTAATGTTTCATATATGCAGGATTGTCTGGATCTCCCGCAGTCGACGGTGTCACAGCATCTGCAGAAGCTTCGCAGTGCGGGTATCGTTGCTACAGAGCGAAATGGCCTTGAAGTCAATTACGTACTGGCTGACTCACGCGCGGAGCAGTTAGTCATGATTTTATTTAAAGAGGATGGTTGCGAAGATGAATAAACCTAAAAAAGTGTTAATCGTGGGGGGCGTAGCAGGCGGTGCATCTGCTGCTGCACGCCTCCGTCGTCTGGACGAACATGCCGAGATTATTATGTTTGAAAAAGGCCCATATATCTCATTTGCCAATTGTGGATTGCCTTATTACATTGGAGGTACGATTGAAGAACGGGAGCGATTGCTCGTACAGACACCGAAGGGGATGGAGGATCGTTTCAATATCGATGTTCGTACACAAAGTGAGGTTATCGCTGTTGATCCAAGTAAACGAACCGTGCAGGTACGTAGTGCCGAGCGTGGTTTATACGAGGAAAACTATGATGAATTAATTTTGTCACCTGGTGCTCGTCCACTTGTACCCGATCTGCCCGGCAAAGAGAATCCATTGATATATACCGTGAGGAATATTCCTGATATTGATCGAATCAAAGAACAGATAAGTTCTGATAACAACCGTACTTCGATTGTGATTGGCGGTGGGTTTATCGGTGTAGAGATGGCTGAAAATTTGAAAGAAGCTGGACTGGATGTAACTTTGATTGAGGGGAATGATCAGCTGTTAACCCCGTTTGATCCGGAACTCGCAGCTATGCTAGCTCAAGAGATGGAGCAAAATGGAGTAAATCTTTTATTTTCACAGCGGGTTCAAGGCTTCCGTACGTTAGATCAAGGTATTGGTGTGGAATTGTCCGATGGCAAGATATTATCTGCAGATATGGTCATTCTGGCCATTGGGGTTATACCCGACACCTCATTTTTGCAGGACAGTGGTCTAGCTCTTGGTTCACGCGGACACATCATAGTTAATGACAAAATGGAGAGCAGTGTTCCGCATATTTATGCCGTGGGCGATGCCATCGAAGTGAAGGATTACATTCATGGCACGCAGACAGCAATTCCGCTTGCCGGTCCTGCGAACAAACAGGGACGGATTGTAGCGGATCAGATTGCTGGTCTTCCCACCACCTATAAAGGCACTCAGGGTACATCGATTATCAAAGTGTTTGGTTTGACAGGGGCATCTACGGGCACTAATGAAAAAACGCTGAAACGAATGCAGAAAGACTATCGAAGTGTTATCGTACACCCTGCATCTCATGCTTCCTATTATCCTGGTTCTAGTGCAGTTACGTTGAAATTACTCTTTGCTCCGGATGGGAAGATTCTAGGTGCACAAGCTGTGGGCTACGAAGGTGTGGACAAACGAATTGATGATATTGCAGTGGCGATCCACTTCGGAGGAAATGTACGAGATCTTACGGAACTGGAACTCAGTTATGCACCGCCATACTCTTCTGCGAAAGACCCGGTTAATATGGTTGGATATGCTGCCGAAAATATTCTGGATGAACGAGTGTATTCTTACTCGTATGATCAACTTGCAGAACGTGACCCTGCCCAGTCCGTATTAGTGGATGTTCGGAGTGATCTGGAACACCGTAACGGTAACATTCCCGGGTCTCTATCCATTCCGGTGGATGAGCTTCGTCAGCGGCTTGGAGAGCTGGATGTAACCAAAGAAATCTGGGTTTATTGTCAGGTTGGACTTCGGGGTTATACCGCTACACAAATTCTACGTCAGCATGGCTATCAGGTGAAGAATTTAAGCGGGGGTTATAAGACGTATCGTCAGGCACAATTCAAACCTGCAGGCGTAGAACCCCAAAAAGAGCAAGGGAGAATTTTGATGAATGGGAATGCAAATGAAAACAAAGGCTCAGGAGAAGATGCATCTAGGGAGCTCCATATTGATAATGAACTGAATGTATGTGGTTTGAGTTGCCCTGGCCCGCTAATCGAGGTTAAACAAAAAATGGATCAGTTGGCAGACGGACAGACCCTACGGGTCAAAGCTTCAGATCCAGGATTTTATGAGGATGTGAAGGCTTGGGCAACCATGTCGGGGTCTGACGTACTCAAGCTGGAGCGGGATAAGGGCGGGGTAATCGAGGCAGTTCTGGCCAAGAATACTTCGCCTGTCACAAGCGGTTCAATGCGACTTGAAAAAGCAAGTACAATGGTCGTATTCAGTGGTGAACTCGATAAGGCCATCGCCTCCTTCATTATTGCTAATGGAGCAGCAGCCAGTGGGCGGAAAGTTACGATGTTTTTCACCTTCTGGGGCTTAAACATGATTCGTAAACAAGAGATGCAGCAGGCACCTGTCAAAACAGGCATGGCCCGTATGTTTGATCTGATGTTGCCGAGCAACAGTCTGAAGCTGGGACTCTCCAAGATGAATATGTTTGGTGCAGGACCGAAAATGATCCGAGGGTTAATGAAAAAAAATAACGTAGCTTCGCTGGAACAACTCATGCAATCGGCTATCGCTCAAGGGGTTGAGATCGTAGCTTGTCAGATGTCGATGGATCTGATGGGCATACAACGTGAGGAATTGATCGATCAGGCTGTCATTGGCGGTGTGGGTTATTATCTCGGACAAGCGGATCATGCAAATCATAATTTGTTTATCTAGAGCGTGTATATTAATCAAAAGCTAAAACTGATCTTATGTTCAAACTTATTAACCGTATCAAACCTCTATTTCACCTAAAGTGGAATGGAGTTTTTTTTATTTTACATGATGACAAGAACATCAACATCAAAGGTCTAGACTCCGGTGCATAATCTCATCACTCAGGGAAAAGCTACAACCAAACTGATTAGCTGCTATTGGGCTTGCTTATATAATGTATATATCAAATATAATATGTCTTAATATTATTTTCTTAAAATCATATGTAAAGAGTTGACTATGTAAATATTTTTGTTATAATAAGTAATTGTTCCCCTGATATTTCGTGTACGAAATATTATATTCCATAAGTAAAAGGGTGAAACAATGACGGATACGTACGAGGTATTTTACATTATCAACTCATTTCGACAAGTGAATCAGATGCTCTTCCGGGCATTCTGGAATGAAAACAAGGAGATCGAGCTCACTTCGATCCAGTTTATGGTGTTATCCATCCTTAAGGAGCGACCTGCACTTGGCATTAACGAGATTGCTGATCTGTGCCATATGGGTAGTAGTTCGATGAGCGCTGTAGTAGAACGTCTCGTGAAAGGCGAGTACATCGTACGGACACGATCTGATGCAGATCGCCGTTCTGTGGTACTACAGATTACAGCCAAAGGGGAAAAGGCTCAACAGGAGACACAACAGCTCTGGATGGAGCGTGTATCACCTATACTGGATATTTCGAAGGAAGATCTAGAGCACCTGCTTCGTATTCATAGTCTGATGATTGAAAAGTTACAAGGAAGAGAGATGAACAACTTATGAGCACAACAACTGCTACAGCTCCGTCCTCTGCGATGGACAACATCAAGAAAGGTCCCATTGTAGCGGCCTTGTTAATTGGTGCCTTTGTGGCATTTTTGAACCAGACCCTGATGAACGTGGCTCTTCCTAAAATTATGGAGGATCTCGGCATCGGGCCGAACAAAGCCCAGTGGCTTACTACGGGATATATGCTTGTCAACGGGGTGTTAATCCCGGTTACGGCATACTTGATTGCCAAATTTTCAACACGGCAAATTTTTATAACAGCTATGTCATTATTTACGATCGGTACGCTAGTCTGCGGACTTAGTCCGAACTTCTCGATTCTTATGGTCGGCCGCGTTATTCAAGCTGCAGGAGCCGGTATTCTGATGCCGCTAATGACCGTTGTATTTCTGACGATTTTCCCGATTGAGAAGCGTGGACAGGCGATGGGTACGATGGGGATCGCGATGATCCTCGCACCAGCGATTGGGCCTACGTTATCCGGTTATATCGTCGAGCACTATTCCTGGAGATTGTTATTCTACATCATTCTGCCATTCTCCGTGATCGCGACAGCAATTGGTATTGCTTTTGTCAAAAACGTAACACGTCAATCCAAGCCGAAACTGGACTCTGTTGGCGTAATTCTATCCACACTCGGATTTGGTAGCTTGCTGTATGGTTTTAGTGATGCAGGTACAGACGGATGGGGAAGTGCTGTTGTCATCAGCTGCCTCGTCGTTGGCGCTATTTCCCTAATTCTGTTCGTTATTCGTCAGTTGACGACGGATCATCCGCTTTTGGAGTTCCGTATTTTCAAATACAACATGTACACCTTAACAACGATCATTAATATGCTTGTTACGATGGCGATGTTTGCAGGCATGATCTTGCTCCCAATCTTTCTGCAAAATATCCGTGGGTTCTCACCGATTGAATCCGGCTTGCTCATGATGCCAGGTGCCATCCTAATGGGAATTATGTCTCCGATTACAGGTCGCATCTTCGATAAAGTCGGTGCACGCTGGCTCTCCGTTACGGGTCTGGCTATTACAGCGGTTACCACATGGGGACTCAGCCGTTTGGCCATTGACACCACGTATGGATATATGATGTTTATCTACACTGCTCGTATGTTTGGTATGTCGATGCTGATGATGCCGATTCAGACGGCTGGTCTGAATCAGTTGCCTCAACGACTTAATGCTCATGGTACAGCGATGTCGAACACACTGCGTACAGTGGCAGGTGCGATTGGTACAGCGATTCTCGTAACGATCATGAGTAGCAAGCTCAAGTCGCATCTGGCGGAAACGATGGCTACGGGTACAATTGACCCGAACAACAAAACAGCGGTGCTGGCTGCTACAGCAGATGCAACGATCTATGGTGTCAACTATGCCTTTACGGTAGCCACCTTTATGACAATTGCAGCGCTGATTATGGCTTTCTTCATTCAGAAAACCAAACCGGCTACCGAGCCGGTAAACGCAGAGAAAGAAAAAGCCAAAAAAGTAGCAACAGCTTAAAATTAGACTTGAAATCTATAACGAATAAATAAGAAAAAGAGAACTCTCAGGCTGCCAGTAGGACACATCTTCTACGGCAACGAGAGTTCTCTTTTTTTGTTTTACAGATGACATATCACTAAGCAAACGATAGAATATACTGTCATTCATTTTCATCTTTAATTGAAGTCACATCATGCAGCAGCCAATCTGGATCAGGTTCATAACCGAAACGTTGGAGATCAATGCTCCCATCCAGCTGGAATTCCACGCCTTCACTGACAAGCTCGGTTTCCTGCATCATGCGTGATTCTTCATCGGTTATGGCAATTTGTCCTTTCGCATTAACGACCCGGTGCCAGGGTAAGCGTTCCTTCCGGCTCATAGAGTGCAGAATACGAACGACCTGTCTTGCCGCCCTTGGGCTCCCAGCGCAGGCTGCAATCTGTCCATACGTCATTACCTTTCCTTCAGGGATCGCAGCAATAATGGCGACAACCTGCTGTGTGAACGGGGTCATGAATATCGGCTCCTGTCTTAGAAGATTAAAATATTGAACGCAGATAGAAAGAGTTGTTATATGATTTTTCGATTAAAAAAGTGTCGCCCGGATGTAGCATCCGAACGACACGTTACAGGTGCAGAAAGCTACTGCTTCTAGTTGATCCAATCTGCTTATATGCAGTTTATATCTTCAATGTGAAAGCTTTTTCGTATATATCCATAGGCCATTCAGCCCAAGGAAATTCTCGTGCAGGCAGGGATTGCAGCACAACTTCCTCTTTGGTGACAGGATGGGGGAGTGCAGCAATGACAGACCATAACGCGATCTGTTGTCCCGGTTTGTTTATTTTGGCGCCATATTTCTGATCTCCGAATAGTGGACAGCCCGCTTCTTTCATCTGCACACGTATCTGATGGGAGCGACCCGTATGAAGCTCGATATGCACAAGGCTGTAACGATCAGTTTCTCCGACGACCTCGTAGTCTAGAACGGCATCTTTAGCGCCAGGCGTACCTTTGGGTACAGCGGTTACGGTGTTTGTTCTGCTGTCTTTTAGCAGCGTGTGCTTCAACGTGCCCTGACGTGCTGGCAACTTGCCATGAACAACAGTTGCATAGATTTTACGGAAATGACGTCCACGCACGGTTTCGGACAATCGGGAAGCTGCTTTGGAGGTTTTGGCAAAGATCATGGCACCTCCAACCGGGCGATCCAGACGATGCACCAGTCCCAGATATACATTGCCAGGTTTATTATAACGTTCTTTCAGATCCTGTTTGAGTAAAGTGAGCAGATCCGGATCACCGGAAGCATCTTCCTGCGTAGGGACATTCACCGGTTTTGTGATGCCTAACAGATGATTATCCTCATACAGAATCTCGATATCTCCAGTTTTTTGCACATCATGAGACATAATCAGGACTCCCAGCGGCCCAAAATACCGCAAGGCAGATCGAGACCGCTGCGTGTAATCGGCAATCCGATTTCTCCGGCAGTAATCTCTCCACCATACTTGGCAGACATCGTCATCGTCAGCATGTTTCGTAATACCGTTGAAGAGATACCTGTGGTATAAGAGTTCACCAGCATAAACAACGGATTATCCGAAAGAATCGTCATACAGGATTTCAGGAAAGGATAGAGGTTTTCCTCCAGTTTCCATGTTTCCCCGTTCGGGCCACGTCCGTAAGAAGGCGGGTCCATAATAATCGCATCGTATTTGTTACCACGGCGCTGTTCGCGCTGTACAAATTTGAACACATCATCGGTGATGAAACGAACAGGTCGATCAGCAAGTCCGGACAATTGCACATTTTCTTTCGCCCATTGGACCATGCCTTTCGCTGCATCACAGTGTACAACAGAAGCGCCAGCGTAAGCCGCTGCTACAGTTGCTCCGCCGGTGTAGGCGAATAGATTCAAGACAGAGATGGGGCGTCCTGCATTCGAAATTTTATCCATCATCCAGCTCCAGTTGGCAGCTTGTTCGGGGAACAATCCGGTGTGTTTGAAGCTTGTCGGTTTAATATGGAATTTCAGGTTTTCATATCCGATCGTCCAGCGTTCAGGAATGGGTTTTTTCATATCCCAGTTTCCGCCGCCAGAAGAGCTGCGGTGATAGTGACCGTGAGCTTGGCGCCATTCATGGGTTTCTTGTTCAAGCGGCCAGATAATCTGTGGATCAGGTCTGCGCAAGATGACATCTCCCCAGCGCTCCAGCTTCTCGCCGCCTCCCGTATCGATTACTTCATAGTCTTTCCAGTTCTTAGCTACGTACATAGTGGTTTATCCATCCTTCAAAATTCATTTGGATACTATTGTACAACAAAAAAGGGGCTGTACGCCAGTTAGCCTCAGGGGATTAAGGCAATGTGCAGACGAATTTCGACATAACATAAAATGAAGATCTGAATAAAATTAATTTGACAATGATAATCATTATCACTTATGATTTTGATATTGCAATATGCAATTTATGCGAGACGTATTTTAAGGGAATTCAATCCATATAACGAAACCAAAGTGAGGGACAATAGATGGCTAAATGGTTAGTGGCGTATGCCAGTATGACAGGCAACACAGAAGAGATTGCGGAACTCATTGTGGAAGGCATTACAGCAAGTGGTCATGAAGCTGACTTGAAATCCGTAACCGACTTTAATGCCGCAGAAGTTTTGAATTATGAGGGCTTTATGATTGGTGTGTACACATGGGGAGATGGTGAACTGCCGGATGAATTTCTGGACTTCTATGAAGAACTGGATGAGCTTGATTTGCATGGAAAGAGAGCGGCTGTCTTCGGAAGCGGAGATACGTCCTATGAACAATTTTGCGGAGCAGTTGATCTAACAGCGGAGAAGCTGAAGGAACGTGGGGCGGAAGTATCACCTGAGATGTTGAAAATTGAATACAGTCCGCTCGAGCAGGAAAAAGAATCATGCCGGGATTTCGGCAGACGTTTTGTTACTGCTGGTGCGGAGATATCCTGATCGAAATGTTACAGCGTGATGCCTATACAGCAAAGGCTCAGGGGAGCGATGGGCTCCCTGAACGTTTGCTTGAGGACTATAAGCTGGAAGAGATGTTGCGTAGCCCGCACCGGTTTATCCGCCCTGAACCTTCGGCTGAGCAACGTCCAGCGCTACAATGGAGACATCGCGTGCAATATGCGGTGAGTCATGCCATTAATCATTTTTACAGTGTGGACCCTGACGTACGCAAAGAAATCCCGATTCAATATGTACTCGAAAAATGGTGGCCTAGAAAAACGGACGGTTTTGATTCCGTTCTTCATTATTGGGATGTGAAGCAGAAAATGATCGATGAACTGTCGCTGGCCATTGCAGCGAATGATGACTTGAAGCGGCCTGCGATCTTGTTCGAACAATGGAAAACAGAAGTACCTTATTTACAAATGTCTTTATCCGTCATCTTTCAGGCGGCTTGGCAACCAGAAGGCTGGGATGCACTGCTTGTTCAGAAATATATGGTGGTTCATGATGCCAACGTTGTGGAAGCCTTTCAACATATGGTCAGTGTGTTTTGCTGGGAAGCATTTGGCAAGTTGCCAGGCATGATTGAAATTTACTGTCTGCTGGAAGGGCGGAAGATCAGGTACATACCAGGTCGCCAATCATTACAGCGTTCGATGGATTATATCCGTCTTGTTCGGGACAGTATACCCATTGCCGAAGAGCAAGAATCAGAGCACTTTACCTCAAAGGATAAGATCCGTGTGCATGAAGAAGTGGACCGTTGGAGAACGGAAGGGACGAAGCCACAAAAAACATGGTTGATGTGACACTCGAAGCTGTTGATAACACTTATTTCGGAGGAGGGAGTACAGGTGACGACGTTATTCAGGCAAGATATCGGTAATGGAAAAAGAAGAGCAGGAACATGTGAGTTCAGCTCCATGCCTGTACCTCAAGCTGTCATAAGAAAGTTGCTGGATGAAGCTGATCCATCATTATATGTTATGAGTTCAGCGCCCTGGCGTTTTATGCTGTTTTCCGGTGAAGGGCGACAGCTCTATATGGAAGCTGTCAGACAGAGCTATCCGCCTCATCTTGCAGATTCTCACGGGAGCTGGGCTGCGTATCAATACACGGAAGCGATCCCAGCTCATTTGGTGGTGGTTGCCCCCGGCAATTCTCCAGAGGATCATGTTTTGCCTGCGAAGGCATGGAGTAAACGATTCTCTATTCTGGCTGCTGAACAGGGGGTACACGCCGTCTGGAAGATGAATGATTATCAGCAACATCCCGTATTCATGAACTTGATGGGACTTACATCGAGCGAAAGGGTGCTTGGCGTATTTCACATCGGTTACGGTGAGCAGTGTGGATTACCCAGTGTGGCAACAGGTAGACCAGCTTCAGAACTCATGACGGTATATGACCATTTGGTGTGAAGGGCAACGAGCCTGACAGCTGCGTTGCCGGGGTGCGCTTACGGATATTTGATTCAGTGAATGTTACCGTGCAAGGTTTCCGAGGAACTGACGAACACGTTCTCGCTGAGAATGATCTTGAGAACTGGCTTTATATAAGCGATTTGAAACGGTAATGTTGTTACCAAAGAAAAATCGTTCAAACTGAGTCTGTCTGCCTCCAAATGAACCTGCACCAAGTTCCCAGATCAGGCGAAACAGTGCGTTTCGTTCTTTGGATTCCATGTCGGAGCCTTTGAGGTAGACGTTTAAAGAGTCAGCTGTTCCGGACTGGAAATCCTCTTCCTGAGGAACCATGATCATGCCGCTGGAACTGAGCAACTGCAATATCTCGATCATTTCAGGATACAGTTTCGGATAGAGAAGATTGGCAGCCATAAGCGGTTTAGGCGCTGGCAGGATATATCCTCGTCCGTCCGGTATTGCGCCTGCCTCAGCAGCTAGAGCAAGTGCTTTTAAGGATTCAAGACCTGCGAGAGCACGTGCAGTTTTTTCTAAAACATGCGCCTCGTTCGACAGATCAAGCGTATCGGTTAATAGTTGAATGGTGCCGAGCATAAATTCGGTTTTGGCAATATAACGACATAACACCTGATGCCCCGCATGGATATGGAAGTTACTGCCGCTGAAAAGAGTCGAAGACATCTGCTCATGACCTGCAAAAAAAATGCGGTTATGCGGCACAAGCACGTGGTCAAAGATGACGATATTGTCCATCTCCTCATATCTGGAGCTTAAGGGGTAATTGTAGTTGGACTCAGCTGCATACGTATCTCGGCAGATCAGAGTGATGCCAGGCAGATCATTAGGAACAGCAAACGAAAAAGCAAATGGATTTTCATCATCAAAAGGTGCAGGAGAAGGTGATGGATAGACAAAAATTTCATCTGAAGTAGCAGCCTGTGTGGCCATCATAAATGCACCGTTTATAATGAGTCCTTCATCAGTCCGATCAACAACCTTGGCAGCGATGGCATCTTCAGTAGCATCCATCTGTCCTGAAATTTTACTGGCATGTGGCTGAATAAAGGCATGGGATAGTGTGATGTCATGATCACGACAATAGGCGTAGTAATTTCTCAGATTTTCAGCATATTGTGGGGAGAGATCGTTCAACAAGTCGGCAGCGGTAAAAAACGCCATCATCGCTGTGTTCATGTAATCGGGTGAGCGTCCCAGAAAACCGTGATGAGTCTGAGCCCATATCGTCATCGCTTCACGGCGTTTGCGGAGATCGTTGACGCTGGTTGGAGGCAGGAAGGACATGCCTACAGGCTTTCCATCGGTAGGAGAAGGATACGTCATAAGTTCTGTAAGCTGAGGGTCATACTGCAGGTCGTACATATTCATTTGAGTTTTCATCAAACCGGAGAAGGCGATGTGCTCGGAGCGTTTAGCAGTAAGCAGTTCTCCTTTATACCAGCAGGGTACGGTCTGGGCGTTAATTCGTTCACAATACTGCATGCCGGTTTTAGCGGGCATAGTTCTTCACCTCTTGGTCATGGTTCATGAGCACATTTATTTCTATCCTATACTACGTGAAGCTGTTGTCTAATGTGCTACGGACCATGGGGTGAAAAATTTGCATCGAGGGCTTGATAATAATTATCATTCTTGCTACAATAAACAAAGAAAAAGGAACCCGAGTGGGCTCCTTGGAATGAAACAGATCTTTTTATTTAACTTCAAACGTTTTGCAGTCTGTTTCAGCAGACTCGCTTGCTTCTTTGGAAGCGTGGCTCACGATATAGATGGAAGAAGCATTACATTTGTTTTCTTGAGCCCAGTGACGACAGGAGTTTACTTCACACAATACGTCTTTTGCCATGATTGTTAACCTCACTTTTAGTTGGATTTACATTCGTTGGTATAAAGATCCGGATTCGCAAGTTGCCGCTTGAGAATCTGGAACCATTTTCACGCTCTCATGAATTTGGAGGGCTTTTTTGTGTTATACACAACGATGCACTTTCAGAATAGCAAATTTTGCTTTCCCATGCAACTGAATGGCGGCTCAGGAGACATACGGATGCAGATCAGGAGTCTAATCTTTGCAAAGAGGCATCTGTATGTTATTATTTAATAGTAAAAATTACGATTAATTAGCAAGCAGTCCCGCAACAACAAAATCTTTAACAATAAATAACGACGATACGAATGACTATCTTTTTTGAAGGAGCTACATATACACATGAGTAAAATGAATCACGCAAACCGCATCCCTCGTGCAAAAGGAATCGATATGGCGGCATTCTACACGCCGAAGGAATGTAAACGAAAAGCACAACATATTGTCTTCTCGGCTGAAAATGAACGCATTGTCGAAGAGTTCATTACGATTCTGGGCATGAAGGAGAAGTTCAGGGAACATGATGTATCCATCCCTAATAAAATGGTTATGTTTGGCCCTCCGGGTACAGGAAAAACGTTAACCGCGTCATATCTGGCTCAAAGATTGGAGCTGCCACTTGTACTGGTCAGGCTGGATGCACTTATTCAAAGCCACTTGGGAGAAACGGGCAGCAATGTACGCAAGTTGTTTGAATATGCTCGCCTTAATCCTTGCGTATTATTTCTTGATGAGTTTGATGCCATTGGCCGAACGCGGGAAAGTAACGACGAGGTAAAAGAAATGGCAAGGGTGGTTAATACACTTTTGCAATGTTTGGATGAATTCGAAGGAGACAGCATTCTAGTTGCTGCCACGAATCTGGAGACACAACTTGATCATGCGATCTGGCGCCGATTTGATACCAAGATGACGTACGCGATGCCAGATGAAGATAGCCGCAGACTGTACATTAGTAAACTGGTTGGAACGTTTGAACAGGAGCACAGGCTGGAGGATTATATCTGTGAACGTCTGGCTGGCTGCAGCTATGCGGATGTGGAGCAGATTGTGTTAAAAGCAAAGCGTAAAGCTATTATTGGAAGCAGTGCTCTGCACAGGCAGTTGATCTCTGATGCGTACGAGGAATACAGACCCCGAGTGCTACAAGGGTAGAGGTGAAGTCAGTACCTCGGCGAATAATGAAAGCCCGGCTTCCTTTTTGTAAGGAATACCGGGCCTTTTTATTACAATGCTGATTTGGCTTTGACAGGTGAACGATAGGTTTTCTCTGGAATAGACGCTTCCTGCTGAGCAATCCAGCGTGGCAAGCTTAATCTAAACGTACTTCCATCTGGACTGCTGGAAACGAGGGTTAACGTACCACCTTGCTCCTGTGCAAGAAGACGGCTGTATGTTAAACCGAGACCCAAGCCACGATTACGGCGTTTTTTCAACTCTCCCCGATAGAATCGTTCGAATATGTTACGCTGATCCTCTATGGAAATTCCCGTGCCGTTGTCCTGCACATCGACATGTAACATGTCTTCCTCTACGCGTAAATGCATATGGAAGAGGGCTTGTTGGCCTGGCATTGTGGCATGCAGTCCATTGTTAAGCAAATTTACAATAATCTGCTGGATCCGGAGCGCATCACCCATCACGTATAGTGCGTCTGACGGCGCATGAAGCTGAACTTCTGGCATATGTTCCTCATAGGCAATTTTCCATTGGTAAATGATCTCACCTACAAGCAACTTCAGGTCGGTACGTTCCTTCCGAACAGCAACACTTCCAGCGGTCATGGCATTATAATCCAGCAGATCCGCAATCATTCGTTCCATGCGTTCTGATTCTTTCAGAGCAATATCCAGAAACTCTTTGCCTTCCTGCGGACTGACGACATCGTCGCGAACAGCCATTACCAATCCTTTGATGGAGGTGACAGGCGTTTTGAGCTCGTGACTTACGCCTGCAAGAGAAAGTGCACGCCATTCTTCGAGTTGACGCAGACGTGTTGCCATATCCCCAAAAGAACCTACAAGTTCGTTCATTTCCCGTACACGTGTTGTAATATCTAGGTTTACATCATAATTTCCACCGCGGATCTGCTCTGCCGCATAAGCGACCTGCCGAATCGGTCTGGATAGTTTGCTCGACAGGAGATAAATCGTGAACCAGCCGCAGAGAATAAGGCCTCCAAAAATCAAGGCGACCAGCCAGACCGTTTCAGGACCGAACGTAATGGATTGTTTGGACTGCATGACCCATACTTTTCCAATCGTTTGGTTCCCGTCAGCAATATCTACCGTCACACCTGCATACTTGCTGTTACGCGGTTCAAGAAAATCATCGGATAGTCGGTAATAAACATCCTCTTGCTGCATTTTTGGCTGAGAAAAAACCAGTTTGTTGTTATTGTCGAGCACCATGACGCAAAAATAATTGTCGGTATTAAACAGCTTCTCCCGGCTGCTTACAATGGTGTTCAAATCAGGTGGAACCTGAAGCTTGTGATCCTTCACGGTTACTCGGTCAGCAATCTCCCACCCGAGTAGCTCAGCGGTTTTTAGGCTTTTTTCAATCGATGTTGTTCGTATCCAGTAGAGTGCGCCGGCTGCAATCACGGAGAAGCCGATACACAAAATCAGAAAATAACGGAGTGTCCAGTGTGACAAGATAGAAGTCGTTCGCTTAGATTTAATTGGTTTATTTGATGTCAGTTGGCGATCCAAAATTGATACCCCATTCCTCGCAACGTCCGGATTTCTCCTGTGTCTGTTGTCCAGTGAGAGAGTGCCTGACGCAGTCGTTTGATCGATAGATCTACAGCACGATCACTGCCTTCATAATCGAGTCCCCAGACTTGTTCAATCAGATGATCTCTAGTGAATGTACGGTTGGGATACTCGGACAGAAAAATAAGCAGAGACAGGTCACGTGGTGTAAGTGCGACCTCTGCACCGTTCAGTAGCACTTGCTTGGCAGCAAGGTCAATGACCAGATTGCCAAAAGAACGTTTGTCCTGCCCTCCGGAAGTCCAGTGTGGATTCCGCCGCAGTACAGCATTCACGCGTGCAACCACTTCTTCGGGTACAAACGGTTTGCTCATATAATCATCAGCACCAGCATTTAGACCGTTTAGCCGATCCGTAATATCGTCCAGTGCAGTTAACATAATGACGGGACAAGCACTCTTTTCCCGAATAATTCGTAACAGATCCCATCCATCCATTCCGGGTAACATAACGTCAAGTAATACGATTGAAGGATTTTCGGAATCAAAAAGGGTTAAAGCGGCGTGGCCATCCGCTGCGTGATGAACTTCAAATTCAGCTTTTCTCAGATAAGCAGCTAGAACGCGTGCGATTGCTTGCTCATCCTCTACGATGAGTACAGATTTCAAACAGGGTGTTCTCCTTTCACAGACAAGCTTGTGTACTGATTTTACATGAGGCGCGGCATAAAGCCAATCCTGTTTTCACATTATGAAAAAAAATGAAAAAGAATTGAATCTTGACTTCTTCCTGACACATTGGACTGTTACGATCCATATAAGAGCTAACGAAACCATACTGTACTGGAGGAATAATAGAGATGAGTAAAAAGGCCAAAACGTGGATTATTACAGGGGTAGCAGCAGTAGCCATCATTGGTGGGGGCGGTTATTACTTTGCAAATAGTTACTTGGGTAACAATGTTGAGATTGAACAGGTGCTTCCGGCAAACGCGGCTGCATCCACTACAGCTGCAGATAGCGGCACGGGCAAAGCAGTGGAAAATAAAAAGGTTGGAGCAGACCAGCTGAACGGAGACTGGAATATCAGCCAGGGATCGAAAGTATATTTCTCAGTAACCACTTCACAAGAAACCGTGAATTTTGTGGACGAGCAGGTTAGCGGGAAATGGACGATTAATGTGAATGACCCGGCCCAGTCGAAAGCAGAAGGAACAATCGAGGTAAACGGCATTGATTCCGGTAATGGACAGCGCGACGAGCATGTGAAAAGTGCAGACTTCTTCGATATGGCTAAACATCCGCAAGCAACATTCAAAGCCACTTCATTTGAAGATATGCCTTCCGAATGGACAGAAGGACAGACGGCTGATTTGAAAATGAAAGGCACACTTACCGTAAGAGGTATTGAAAAGGAAGTTACGTTTGACGCTAAAGCGGCTTATCAAAATAATGAAGTGCTGCTGTCCGGCACAACGATGGTTACATTTGAAGATTTTGGCATGAAAAATCCACACTCGGTTGTGCTTTCAACTGAAAATGATATTCAGGTTCAACTTGAATTGAAGCTGGCAAAATAATAGATAAATCTTTACGATTTTATTAAATGATGAAAGACATAGTAATCCATTAAATCTGTTGTGTTCCGCCTCCGGGCGGGCTAACAGATTTTTTTGCTTTTGATAGGGTTTGCCTGAAAAAAATTATTAGGCCTGCTCATCTCCCTGAGGCTGGAAAATAAGGATTACGCTAGGCAGGACAAGGGCTAGAAAAATCGACATTGTTAAAAAAACTGCTGTTTCCTTTGGATAATGCCGTGTTGCCGAGGATCATGAAGCGCTTACAATGAGGAAGATTCATGACATTCATTGATCCAAGCACAAATAAATACGAGAAGGGGAGATCAAGGGTGAATAAAAGGTACATAAGCGGCTGTCTTGTTTTGTTGTTGTTATTCTGTGATCTGGGTCTGATCGCAAGGCCCGCAGAGGCGGCAAAAAATAATGTGGCGCTGAACAAAACGGTAACGGTCAGTTCCGATGAAAAAAGATGGGGAGGCGATAAAACCCACTTGGTGGATGGGGATGCGAGCACCTTTTGGAGTACAGAAACGGGAGTGACTTCTGAAAAACCGGAGTGGGTCATCATAGATCTGGGCGAAGCGTACAATCTTTCTGGAGCGGAAATCACTTGGAAAGACAACACCATGGTGAAGTATACGGTTGAAACGTCTGCTGATCAGCAGAATTGGTCTACCCTTACGGATCAAAGTGATAATGCAGATGTGAAACAGATAGCCGAGCTGACATTTCAACAAAATGATGTGCGATACGTTAGGCTCAACATTTCTTTTTATAAAGAGGCCGGAGCGTGGCCACAAATATTGGAATTCAAAGTGTGGGGAGAATCGGAGGGCATGGAACCAGCTAATATTACCGATTTTGATCTCATTCAAGCTAATACACTTCCACGAAGTGCACCAGTTCTGCCTGAGGAGATCAAAGCCAATTTTAAAAATGGGAAGTCTGGTCTCGTTCCTGTCACATGGGACCGCATCGATCCATCACAATATGAAAAAACAGGATCATTCTCTGTAACGGGTACCGTATATGGGACTGAGAAAAAGCCTGAAGCAACGGTTGTTGTACAAGGGTATCGTTCCGATTATGTGAGGGGCGTCGATATTTCGACTCTTACGGCGATTGAAGCTAAGGGCGGGAAGTATTTGGACAGCAACGGAACCGAGCGGGACTTGCTTGATATCCTCAAGGATCGCGGTGTCAATTATGTGCGTCTGCGTTTGTGGAATGACCCACAAAAATCAGGCGGTTTTAATGATAAGGCTGACGTCATTACCATGGCAGTACGCGCGAAGCAAAAGGGGTTAAAGGTGCTGCTTGATTTCCATTACTCTGATGAGTGGGCGCACCCAGGTCAACAGCTCAGACCGAAAGCGTGGGAAAAGTTAAGTTTCGAAGAGCTTAAGCAAGCGGTGTACGATTATACGGTGGAAGTCGTTGGGGATCTGAAGAAGGCGGGAGCCATGCCGGATATGGTGCAGATCGGTAATGAGATCAACAGTGGTCTACTCAATGGATTGAGCAGCGATGTGAATTTTAAGGAAAATGCTGCTTTGCTGAAGCAGGGAATTAATGGGGTTCGAGCAGTTGAAGGAAATATTAATGCAGCTGATCGGGCGAAGATCATGATTCATCTGGCTGAAGGTGGCAAGGCAGAGACATTCAAATGGTATTTTGATGAGTTGAAAAAACAAGGACTTGACTCCGATTATGACATTATTGGACTATCGTATTATCCGTTCTGGCACGGTACATTTGCCGATGTGCAGAAAACGATGAACGAAGTTTCAGCAGCGTTTGGTAAGGACGTGATTATTGCAGAAACATCCTATCCGTTCACTTATAAAAACGGGGACGCACATGGAAATATTATCGGGTCGGATCAGGCGCTCTTTCAAGGGGGAGCAACATTCCCTGCAACGGAGCAAGGTCAATACGATGCCATCGCGGGCATCATGGATTTGATTGCCGATGTACCGAATAATCGCGGGGCAGGTTTCTTCTACTGGGAGCCGGCATGGATTCCGGCAGGTGTAGGCTGGATTGCATCCGAAGGCGATGCTTGGGAGAACCAGGGCATGTTTGATTACGATGAGTATCCCGCAAATGGTGGACATTCCTATGAGGGAAGAGCGTTATGGTCTCTCGATGTGTACAAAAGAGGACTTGAACAGGTGCCGACAGACCGGCAGCAGCTGGCAGCAGCACTGACACGAGCGAAATCGCTGGTAGAAACTGATTTCACATCAGAAACTTGGGGCAGTCTGGCTCCGGCAATCTCCGCAGCAGAAAATGTATATGCTCAGGCCTATACACCGGGCGGTGTAAGTCAAGAGGAAACCAATGCAGCGAAAACATCTCTGGAACGTGTTATGTCAGAGCTTGGCGTGATTACACCGAACCTTCAACCTCTCCAAGCGGCAATTGTAAAAGCTGAGACGTATCAGCAGAGTGACTGGTCGGCAGCAACTTGGGCTGTGTTAGGTCAAGCGCTGGAATATGCAAAATCCGTTGTGGATGACCCAAGAGCTACACAGACAGATGCGAATATAGCGGTAGAGCGTCTTGAAGCAGCCATAAGAGGCATGTCTAACGTGGATAAAACAAAACTGCATAATTACATTCAGTTGATGCAACAGGAGAATGGAGCTTCATATACACGTCGTAGTTGGTCTGCTTTGCAACAGGCGCTAGAGGCCGCTATTCAAGTCAGAGACAATGCGGAAGCTAAACAGTCTGATGTGAATGCAGGGCTGGATACTTTGAAACAAGCCTTTGGAGAGCTAATAAAGCTGGATGCCTTAACAACAGGTAAAAAAGCTATAGCTTCAAGCAGTGCAGGAAATGGCGGTGATAAGGACAACTCGCCGGAAGGTGCGATCGACGATAATCCAAATACGTCCTGGGGAACAGAGCGGAAACCGAATGAGAATCCGTGGTGGACGGTGGATCTTAAACACGTTGCAAATCTCCGTAAAATCGAAATGTCGATGTGGAGCGGTGGGATTAAATACAGAATTGATATATCGGATGATAATGAGCATTTCAAGAAAGTCGTTGATACGACAAGTGATGTTGTAGTATCCACTTCCCCAAGTCATATTCTCCCGGAGGGAACCGAGGGACGTTATATTCGTGT
Source organism: Paenibacillus polysaccharolyticus (assembly GCF_023714295.1). Lineage (GTDB taxonomy): Bacteria > Bacillota > Bacilli > Paenibacillales > Paenibacillaceae > Paenibacillus > Paenibacillus polysaccharolyticus_A. The sequence continues at coordinate 343,490 of NZ_JAMAUN010000002.1, read as the reverse complement.
AACGATTACCGCTGGACCGACATGGGTTGGATTCATGGAATTTGAGGCTTATGGTACCGTTCCGGCTGACAAAACCGTATTAAAATCTGCAGTGGCAGCTGCGGAAACTTTGAAACAAGCGGACTACACGACTGCGAGCTGGACTGTATTCAGCAAAGTACTGGGGCAAGCTCGGCAACTTGTTCTGGATGCGGAAGCTTCAGAAAAAGAACTCATTAATACGGATCAACTTCTGAAGGAAGCCATTGCGCAACTGGTACGTCAGACGACCAGTCCGGGCACCGAGCAACCATCTCAGCCAAGTAATCCCTCCGGGTCATCGGCACCTTCAATAATTACGAACAATCCGGTAGTTACCCCGCAGCCAACACCTGGGAGCGAAACTGCGAGCGGTTCCATTACTGTAAAAGGAACGGCAACAGGAGATGGTGTATATGCGGTGCACCCAAGTGTGGCTGATCTTGCTCAGGTTTTGAAATCAATGAACGCAGGTAAACGTACATTGAAACTGGTGGCCGATGTACCAGACAGTTCCAAAACAGTGGAGTTCCAAGTACCAGCAGGTCAGCTCTCTTCATGGATTCGTTCGGAGGAAGTGCAGTCTATTGAGGTGGTTGCAGGCAAAACGACAGTCCGGATCCCGCTTCGGTCTCTGCCGCTCACGATTGCAGAGAACACAGGTACGTTTGACGTTGTCGTGGCGGAAGGCTCAGCTGCGCAAGTGAACGATACCCAGCGAGCCAATATGGGCAATCATCCTGTAGTTGATGTGCAGATGATGCTCAATAACAAGTCAATCCAGTGGACTGACAAGACCGTTGAAGTGTTTTTGTCCGATGTGCAACCTGTCAAAACAGATCATACGGTCATGGTCGTCAACTCCATCTCAACAAACGGTGAACTACACCCGGTCACTTATACGAAGTATGAGCAGGCTACAGCTTCGATGGCGTTCAAGCCGTCTAAGCCAGGCAGTTACGTTATTACGAATGTTGAAGTGCCGTTAACCGACTTGCAGCAACATGCCTGGGCAATTCAAGAGGTTCAACATCTCTATAGCAAAGGCATCATTGCAGGAATGAGTGACACACGTTTTGAACCGCAGGGTGAACTCACCCGTGCCCAATTTTTACAGATGCTCGTTAAAGGGATTGGCCAAACAAATCTCACTGATTCTTCGGCTACCCAACTACCGACAGACGTCAAGTCAGATCAATGGTATGCGGATGCGGTTCGCGCAGGTCTTGCAATGAACATTATTCAGGGCAGAGCCGACGGAACATTCGGTGCGAATGATCTCATCTCCCGGCAGGATATGGGTGTTATGTTACATCGAGCTATGGAAGCAGCAGAACGTAATAACAACTCTGCTACTGTAAACACGGGTCAGGTGAAGTTCAGAGATCAAGCAGATATTGCCGATTATGCCAAAGACGCCGTGGCATTCATGTCGCAACTGGGTGTATTAAACGGCTTGCCTGATAGCACATTTGCTCCGAAACAAACCGCTAATCGTGCGCAAGGTGCCGTTGCAATAGCGAGATTGCTGGAACGACTATATTAAAAAACGGTGACTGGAATTCGTAAAAAAGTGAATGACATGTAGTGAAGAAAGAGGCCGAATCCATGATTCGGTCTTTTTTTGTCATACAAAAGTTGATCGGAAATCAATATTGTCGTATTGACAATATAAAAATCATTTGTTATCATTTCGATAATATCAAAACGACAATATTAAGAAATGAGGAATGAGCTATGTTTGGATTCCGATTTGTAAAGTTTCAGCCGAGTGAATATGTTATGAAAGTGAAGAACGGCAAGGTACAGCGCCAAGGCGTGGGCTTATCTTTTTATTATTATGAGCCGACGACTTCGGTGGTTGTATTGCCTGTTTCTTCGGTGGATGTGCCGTTTATGTTTGAAGAGATTACAGCGGATTATCAGACGGTTACCGTACAGGGACAGCTTAGCTATCGCATTATGGATTACAGCAAGATTACACAGAGCCTGAATTACACGTACAATTTGCGCAAAAATCAATATATGTCTGACGATCCTCACAAGCTGGATCAGCGGGTGATTACCATAGCAAAAGTGCTCACGAAGAAATATTTGGAGCAGTTGCCGTTAAAAGAAGCGATTCAATCCAGCGAACGGCTTGCCAGCAACATGAAACGAGAGGTCGCACAACATGAAGAGTTGGAAAAGCTGGGCGTAGAGCTGATGAATCTGTCCATTTTGGCTATTTTGCCTAATAAGGAAACGATGCGTGCGCTGGAAGCACAGGCGCGGGAAGAAATTCTGAAGCAGGCCGACGAAGCTTTATATGTGCGGCGCAATGCTTCCATTGAGCAGGAACGCCGTGTGAAAGAAAATGAACTGAATACCGAGATTGCGGTGGAGACGAAGAAACAACAGATTCGGGAAACCCAATTACAGGCCGAACGCTCGGTGAAACAGAAGCAGAACGAGATGGAACAGGAGCAGCTCCAGTTTAATACCGCGATGGAAGAGCGCAAGCAACAGTTAATCGAGCTCACCATTGCGAATCAGAATGCGGAAGCGGATGCCAAAGCGTATGAGATTGCAGCAGTCATGAATTCGCTTCAGCATGTACAGCCGAACGTATTACAGGCCATGGCCAATATGGGCATGAATTCGGATAAACTGATTGCACTTGCGTTCCAGGAACTGGCCGAGAATGCTGGCAAAATCGGGCAACTGAATATCTCACCAGATCTGCTACAGGGTCTGATGGCACCAGCAGAAGGAAGAGGTAAGGGAGGGGCAACACGATGATTGTTGGATGGGGGAAACAAACCAATCTATCCGCTTCCAGAACACGGTTTATACGATCCAGTCGAGTTAGTCAAAACGTGTCAGATAATCAAGTCAATCTGGTGAGTCGGGCAAGTGAGACAAGTGAGACAAGTGAGACAAGTTCAAAAATTCAAAAAAACCAAAAAAATCAATAATGGTTTTCCTTAAGTCAAAGGGAAAGCGGGAGGTGGAATCACAGATGGTTAAGATAAATGAACCCATGAGTGAGCATAAATTAATTTTGGTTAAGCGCAGAACCCGGCTGGAGGAATTGATTGTACGTTACAACACTGTACAGCAGGCTCAGTTTTACATTGAACGTCTTGGTGCTGACTTTAGCGATTACGTCGAGGAAGATCGCCGTTACAAGCAATCGATACAGCTTGCTCAGCAACAACTGAGTCAACTTGGACGTGTTCAGATGATTGACCGAGAGCATGTGCCAAACTTTATTTTTGGAGAGCAAGATATTGTGGTAGTGGTCGGACAGGATGGTCTGGTTGCCAATACGTTGAAATATGTTACCGAGCAGCCGCTTATCGGCGTAAATCCAGATCCGATGCGGTGGGACGGGGTGCTGTTACCTTTTACAGTGGAGGATTTAAGCTTCATTGTTCCAGACGTGATACGTAGACAGCGCTCGCTTAAGGAAGTCACCCTTGCCAAAGTTGAGCTGAATGACGGGCAGGTGCTGTACGGTGTCAATGATCTCTTTATTGGTCGGAAGACACATGTATCTGCCCGTTATGAAGTGCGTTTGGGAGCCTCCACTGAAAATCAATCATCCAGCGGTATTATTGTATCTACAGGCATGGGATCAACCGGATGGTTTAAGAGTGTGCTGGCTGGTGCTTCAGGTATTGTCCGTTCAGCGGCTTGGCAACATGTGAGCAGGGGGGAGCACCAGCAATTGACTAGTCATGAAAGATCAGTTGATTTAAGAGGAACGGCTTCTGAGGGAGGATTGAACAAGAACGAGTTTTCGTGGGATTCCCCTTATTTATATTTTACGGTACGTGAACCGTTCCCGAGTCGAACCACGGCGGCAAATCTCGTGTTTGGACAGATTCATGCGAAGCAACCCCTTCACATTGTTTCACAAATGCCGGAGGATGGAGTTATTTTCAGTGACGGGGTGGAGCAGGATTTTCTGGAATTTAACTCGGGTGTGCACGCAACGATTGGTTTGGCGGAAAAGAGAGGACAATTGGTAATATGAATGAGTTTCTTCTATTATAATATGGATATATACTATATTGGTATTGGTATTGGTATTGGTATTGGTATTGGTATTGGTATTGGTATTTGTAATTGTATTTACTGATATATAAAACAAGTGATATTTTAGAATGTAAATCCTGAATTCACGCCTGCATTTTCTTGATTTGAATCAAGGAGTTGCAGGTTTTTTCGCGTTAAGATGAATACATAACCAGAACAAATACAGGAGGATGATGATCATGAGTATCACGTCATTACAAGAAGTTAAAGCATACAGTACAGACCGTTTCACGAAACGGGTGTTGTTTCAACAAGGAGGCGGTGTAACCTTCATGCTTCATTTTCTGCCAGGACAACAGCTTCCCGTTCACAAACATCCCGGTGCAGACCTCACGTTGCTTGTTGTTGAAGGCAAGGGCACACTGATTCTGGACGGAACAGAGCATGAGATTCAGGCAGAAGATGTGGTATCCTGCGGAGGAGAGACGGAATTCGCGTTCCATAACACAAGTGATGCGGAAGTTCGTTTGTTCGTGGTATTGAATAAAGTGCCGGAAGCTTCTTACGCCAAGGATATCTAATATCCGATAGAGCCGGATGAATAATAGGGAATGGGGACTCCGCGAGGAGTTCTTTTTCTTTGGTGAAGTGCCTCTCCTTTCCGTGTGAAAAGGAACACATACAAAAACGCACCTTGGCCTGACTGGATCAGAGCTTGGGTACGTTTTTTCGGGTATTGATGTTCATCAGACAGAGTTGTTTGGACATATATCCTTGTGCCGACATCCTTAATTATAAACACCTGTTTAAAAATATCCGAGCATTTCTTTGGCTTCTCTGGACATCAGCTGCGGAGACCATTGCGGTTCCCATACCACCTGTACGTCAATATCGGTTTTGTCGGTATTTTCTTGTAAAACCCATTTCACCGCACCAACGATGGTGTCATGCAGCGGACATCCTGGCGTAGTCAGCGTCATTCGCACCTGAATGCGCTCAGGTTCTTCCTTTACTTCATACACAAGGCCGAGGTCAACGATGTTGACACCAAGCTCCGGGTCATATACTTCTTTTAAATACTCGAGTAAATGTGAGGTTTGTTCCATCTTTTCCACGCTCCAATCCATCTTGTTAACGTCTGAATACCAAGGCTATATTTGAAATATACACGATAGAGATCATAGACAGTAATGTTCCGCCAACCATCATCACTTCCGCCAAATTAATCAGAATACCGCTGACTAAGAGCAGACTGGCTGCGACCATCGCAAGTATTCCATGATTGATCCTTTTTTCACTTAACATGCCAGCCATGAGTGGAGTGCCAGGACGTCCGGCAAGCTTGCCGTATTTGTGGGTCCACCATAGAAAAGGCACAATTTTGGAAGCATACCCGAGGATCGTCAGAGATACCCAGCCTCCAAGGTATACCCAGCCAGTCAGAAGCACAACGCGTGAATCAAGGAGTAGCTCTACATCTTGCGCACTATAGATTAACAGAGCCATGGAATATACGAGCAAGGCACGGCTTACATAGACCGTCCAGCGGATTCCGGGGCCAGGGTTGCTTTTATGCCGTTTCTCCTGAATTTGCTCCAGGTGGTATACGTAACAGATTAATGCTCCTGTCAAAAGCAAAAGCGCAAACCAGAGCAAGCCACCTTGGATACCTGTCAGGAATGCGATCACTCCTGTAATAACAGCAGCATTCCACAGGACCAGAATCATCTTTTGCAATCGGATAGAGAAATCATGGGACAAATAAAACATCGGCAGCATTTTGTAACTGAACCCGGTAATTAACATGCCAAACCATCCAAGGGTTCCCATCCAGATATGTGCGCCAAACAATCGTTGATGCAGACCATTCCAGTCACCAAAAGCAAAATTCAGTCCCATCAGCATGCCCGATAAACCGGTAAGTACAAGGTACAGACAGGCACACGCTGCACTGATCGTTACAGGGTTCCATATGGAAGCACGGTAGAGGGTGATACCCATGTTCAAGCCAAATAACAAAATGCCGGATAGTGCAAGCGTTGCTGAACCTGCAATCCAGATTACATCTGTGCGAATAAAACCAATCAACATGCCTGTAGCACCGACGGTGAACAAGAAATAGTGACAGTAACCAAGCACTGTACTATATATATTCGTTTGTAAAATGACATGTATCAACTGATAAACGGCACCCATCGCCAGCATGGTGGCCCATCCGAGTACGAACAAATGCGCATGAAACCAGCCTTCGGGTCCCCTTAATTCATCACCTAGCCAGCCTGTCAATGAGAGCAAGGAAAAGGCGTGATACATTACAAATCCAACGATGCCCGTGATGATAAAAAGAAACGGCAACCTGGACATGGCTTTCGCCCCCTTACCCTTTTTCAATTCTGACTTTGGCTGTGCCATCCGTCTGGTCCTCAACGCTGTAGAGACAACCGAGCTGATTCAGTTCCTCGATCAAAAAAACGGGTACGCGGTCATTATGAATAAGTACAACTTCTCCCGGTTTGCAACGTTCAAGTGCAGCTAATGTGCGCATCATTGGCTGGGGCGGCTCCAGTCCGCGATTGTCCAGTACAATGGTTGGCTCTTTCAGTTCCTGTGTTATGGGCTCATCTGACAAGACCTCGGATGTCGAAGTTTCAGCTATTGCTGGAGGTTGCCCTTCACAGGAATTCATGGCATCCTCTGAACCCGAATCCTCAATCGACGATGAAGTTAATTCAGTTCGAGCCAACGTATTGGATTGAACCGCCTCAGAAATCTTCTCTGCAGCGGTTTTATTTTTTTTATGCACAAATGTGGTCACCCAATGATTGGATTCCAGACGCTCCGATGTACTGGAGTATCCTTTCATTTTCAGAATGCCAAGCAATGGAGTCGGCTTGAACGGCGCATGCAGGACCAATACATCTTCGTGTTTCAGTTCTTTAACGGTATCCATAATGAGCTGAAAAGGCTCCAGTTTTTTGCTCAGATGAGGGCGTACGTCCAGTTCAACAATATTAACGTCGGTTTCAAGCATGAACGTTCACATCCGTTTCGGTGCTGATTGCCGTAGCTGCTTGCGTCTGCTGAACCAGCTTGATCGAAGATTCATATAAAGCGGCCATGCCTCCGTACAGGGCATAGAAGAATGAATCAGGTGCATCCAGGGAGAAGGAGAGATAGGTTTTGGGGTCCATCTCAAGCACACGCTCAAACAGTCTCGCACTGTCATAGGCATAAAAGCAGAAATGAGTGAATTCGAACACGGGCATTTTCTCGTAAATCGTAATGATCTCCTGTGCATAGGCTGCCTGCTCACGCTGAGCGATCTGAATCATGGATACAGCATCTTCGAGTCCCAGCGTCAGACGCAGTGTAGTCTCGTTCATGATTTCAACATGCGCCATTCCCGTTCAACTCCAATCTATCGTTTAGTGATTTTGACCTGAAACGTTATAGGACCTTGTTCGATATATTCCCAGTCAAAGCCGTCAGGATGTGTCGATTGAAACTGGAAGCGGAGCGGTTTTGGATCGTGATCGTTAACGAGTAACATCGCTTCCTCAGGCTGAAGAGCTTCAAACGTTTCAAAGATAATTTTATGTTTCAAATGAGGTGGATACTCTGTGGCATTAATGGTTGCAGCGTATGTGTTCATGGGTCATTCCTCCAAATTGGGATTAGTGTGGTGTTGCAACTTGATTATAGAAAAGCAGACAGCGGGGCTGTGTGAGCCTGCTCACACCTTTATTTTTGTCATAATCTCGCCTTATTTGGACTGAAATCCTGTTCGGAAAAGGCTTGCGGAGCTTTCATAAATGTGCAACTGTGCGTTATGTTTCAGTTCTTGTGATATTTTGCACAGTTAGCAAAGCCAGACATCATTATGCTTAGCCCATGATTGACAATACATGTGAGGAAGCGAGTGTTCTCCTTTAGCGATGTCATGACAGCACCCGAGAGAAAGGAGGTACGTGTATGGAATCAAAACTAATAGACCCTTTTGGACGTGTGCACGATTACTTGCGTATATCCGTTACGGATCGTTGCAATCTGCGGTGTGTGTATTGCATGCCGGAAGAAGGAATGCAGTTTGAACCGACAGAACGCATTTTGTCCTATGAAGAAATTACATCGATTGTCCAGGCACTTGCTCCGCTAGGCATAAGGAAACTGCGATTGACTGGCGGAGAACCTCTCGTTCGCAAGGGGCTGGATCAACTGGTTGCGATGTTATCCGCTATTCCAGGGATTGAAGACATTGCATTGACAACCAATGGCATATTTTTGGCAGCTCATGCCGAGATGCTGAAAGCTGCAGGTCTGACACGCGTGAACATTAGTCTGGATTCGCTCAAGCCGGAGCGATTTGCGCGTATTACACGGGGCGGTAAGGTACAACGTGTGCTGGAGGGCATCCAAGCCAGTCAGAAGGCTGGATTCAAGCCCATTAAGCTAAATGTTGTCCTGATGAAGGGTGTAAACGACGATGAGGTAGAGGATTTTTTACGTATGACGCTGGAGGAACCGATCGATATTCGTTTTATTGAATACATGCCCATCGGAGACAGCGGAACGGGTTGGAAGTCGGGTTATTTGCCGCTTGAACATGTACTGAACACTTGTGGAGCCAATTGGAATTACGAAAGCTGCGGGGATGTGTACGGTAATGGTCCGGCAGATAGTTACCGGATCGTTGGAGCCGCTGGAACGTTTGGCCTGATTCATCCAGTCAGCAGTCATTTCTGCGGCAGTTGCAACAGGCTCCGGTTAACAGCTGACGGTAACATTAAACCTTGTCTGTACTGGTCGGATGAGTACAATGTTCGATCACTCGTTGGTGATAACAAGGCGGTTCAGGATTTATTTTACAAAGCGCTCGGCTCCAAACCCGAAACTCATGACATGGTAAAAGCCTTAAAAGGGCAGCAGATTAACGGAACCCCTACGCTGCGGCATATGTCGCAGATCGGAGGATAGGAAGAGCAGCAAGTGCTTCAAATAGAGCTTCGAATGCAGTTCAATCTCGAACTCATTTCGGGTACGAAATCGCATCAACAGGTCACAATTGTGGGAGGACAACAATGAGCAGCAAAAGCATGCCCTGGATGGGCAAACTGAAGTATTTTGCCAAACGTGAAAAAAACGCGGAAGGCTGGAGTGAGATGTCCCCGGTTAACCGGGACTGGGAAGATGTGTATCGCCGTCGTTGGCAGCATGATAAAGTGGTGCGTTCCACACACGGCGTGAACTGCACGGGTTCGTGCAGCTGGCAGATTTATGTGAAAGATGGCATCGTGACATGGGAAACACAGGCGACGGACTATCCATCAACCGGACCGGATATGCCTGATTTTGAACCGCGTGGATGTCCGCGCGGAGCAAGCTTCTCATGGTATCTATATAGTCCATTACGTGTGAAACATCCTTACGTGCGTGGTGCGCTCCTGGAAATGTGGCGTGAGGCCCTGAAGACTCATGGCGATCCAGTAAAAGCATGGCAAAGTATCGCGAATGATCCGGTCAAAGTGAAGAGATACAAATCGGTACGCGGTAAAGGTGGACTGGTTCGTGCATCATGGGGCGAAGTAACACAGATTATTGCTGCTTCCATGATTCATACGATCAAAGATTACGGCCCCGACCGTATCATTGGGTTCTCCCCGATTCCAGCGATGTCCATGGTCAGTTATGCTGCCGGATCACGTTTCTTGTCTCTGGTGGGTTCACCACTACTCAGTTTCTATGACTGGTATGCGGATCTGCCGCCGGCATCCCCGCAAATCTGGGGAGATCAGACAGACGTGCCGGAGAGTAGTGACTGGTACAACTCAGGATACATTTTGGTCTGGGGTTCCAACCTGCCAATGACCCGTACACCGGATGCCCACTTCCTCGCTGAAGCCCGTTACAAAGGGACAAAAGTGGTATCCATCAGTCCGGATTATGCGGAATATGTGAAGTTTGCAGACACATGGATGTCCGTAAAACAAGGTACAGATGGCGCGCTTGCCATGGCAATGGGGCACATCATCCTGAAAGAATTTTATCTGGATCATCCTACGGAGTACTTCATGTCCTATGCGAAGCAATATACGGACTTCCCGAATCTGTTGATTGTGGAAGAGAAGGATGGCGCAAACATTGCAGGCCGTTTCTTGCTAGGGGAAGACCTGGGCATCCAGGGCAACAACATGGCATGGAAGACCCTTGTATATGACGAAAATACGGCATCCTATGCGATTCCAAAAGGTAGTATGGGCTTCCGCTGGGGTGAAGAAGGTACATGGAATCTCAAAATGGAGCAGGTGGATACCGGCGAGCCGATTGATCCAAGACTTTCCATGCTCGGTGTGCACCATGATCTCGTAACCGTGCAACTGCCTTACTTCGATGACGAAGGAAGTCACGTAATGGAACGTCAAATCCCGGTTCGCCGCATCTGGGTTGATGATCGCTGGATTACGGTTACTTCGGTTTACGATCTCGTGCTGGCGAAGTATGGGGTTGATCGTGAAATGACGCGTTCAGCAGACTCTACTGAAATCGTTGCAGGAGTCGTTCTAGAAGCGGAAGAGGATAAACCATTTACACCTGCTTGGCAGGAAAAAATCACCCGGGTTGACCGGGATACCGTCGTTCAGATCGCACGTGAGTTTGCACAAAATGCCGTGGATACACAAGGTCGCTCTATGATTATTATGGGTGCCGGGATCAATCACTGGTACAACTCGGATGTCATCTATCGTGCCATTATCAACCTGCTATTGATGACAGGCTGTCAGGGGGTTAACGGTGGTGGTTGGGCTCACTATGTAGGTCAGGAGAAACTACGTCCAGCGGAAGGCTGGCAGACAATTGCGTTTGCGCGTGACTGGAGTGGACCTGCGCGTTTGCAAAACGGCACATCCTTCTTCTATTTTGCAACAGATCAATGGAGATATGAGGAGACTAAGGTCGGAGAGCTGACCTCGGCACTTGAGGGTGATCCGCGCTTCGAGCACGTTGCTGACTATAATGTTATGGCCGCACGCATGGGCTGGCTTCCGTCTTATCCGCAATTTAACCGGAACTCGATTGATTTGCATCAGGATGCACTGGATGCGGGAGCAAAAACGAATGAAGAGATCGGAGCTTACGTGGCATCCGAACTGCAAAATAAAAATCTGAAATTTTCCATTGAACAGCCTGATGACCCGGCGAACTTCCCGCGTGTGCTGTTTGTCTGGAGAGCCAACCTTATCTCAAGTTCAGGCAAAGGACATGAATATTTCCTGAAGCATTTGCTTGGTGCTACGAACGGATTGTTGAATGATGATGATCTGGGACTTCGTCCAGAGCATGTGGAGTGGGTGGAACATGCTCCGGAAGGCAAGCTGGATCTTATGGTCAACATGGACTTCCGGATGGCGGGTACAGCAATGTATTCCGATATCGTACTGCCAGCAGCCACATGGTATGAAAAAAGCGACCTGAGCAGTACGGATATGCACCCGTTTGTGCATCCATTCAACCCGGCAGTAGCCACACAATGGGAATCCCGTTCCGACTGGGATACGTTCAAGGAGATTGCTCGTGTGTTCTCCGACATGGCTGCACAGCAGTTCGACGGACCGCAGAAGGAGATTTTGACTACACCGTTGCTGCATGATTCACCGGATGAACTCGCGCAGCCGTACGGTGAGATCAAAGACTGGAGTGCTGGAGAATGTGAAGCTATTCCGGGCAAAACGATGCCGCATATTCATGTGGTAGAACGTGACTATGCTGCGGTTTACAACAAAATGATCAGTCTCGGACCTAATGTGAAGGATAAACCGATTGGTACGAAGGGGATCTCATGGTCTGCAACCGAGGAGTATGAGAAGTTGAAAGGCATTCTCGGTGTTAACCGAAAAGATGGTATTGGACAAGGATGTCCAGATCTGAGTACAGATCGCAACGTTGCTGAAGCAATTCTGACGCTCTCTACCACCACAAACGGCAAGATGGCTGTACGTGCGTGGGAGTCACTTGAGAAGAAGACGGCACTGCACTTGAAGGATCTGGCAGAAGAGCGCTCGGAGGAGTGTTTCACATTTGATGAGATTACTTCAAAACCGAAAACAGTCATTACATCACCTGCATTCAGCGGATCGGAAAAAGGCGGACGGCGGTATTCACCGTTTACAACCAACGTAGAGCGTCTGATTCCATGGCGGACATTGACGGGCAGACAACAGTTTTATATCGACCATGCGATGCTGCGTGAGTTCGGTGAGACGCTGGCGACCTTCAAACCGATTCTGAAACATACACCGTTCCATCCAAACAGCAAACGTCCGATCGAGGGCGGCAAAGAAATCGTACTGAACTACATGACACCGCATAACAAGTGGTCCATTCACAGTATGTACTATGATGCACAGCCAATGCTGACGTTGTTCCGCGGTGGTCCAACGATCTGGATGAATCATGAAGATGCTGAGGACGCCGGCCTGGTGGACAATGACTGGATCGAATGTTTCAACCGTAACGGGGTCGTTGTGGCCAGAGCAGTAGTTACACACCGTATTCCGCGAGGAGTAGCCTTTATGTATCACGCTCAGGATCGCCATATTAATGTTCCGGGTACGAAAATATCACAGACACGCGGTGGTACGCATAACAGTCCGACTCGTATTCACGTGAAACCGACACATATGATCGGTGGTTACGCCCAGTTAAGTTATGGTTTCAACTATTATGGCCCGACAGGCAACCAGCGTGACCTGAACGTCATCATTAGAAAACTGCAGGAGGTGGATTGGCTTGAAGATTAAAGCACAAGTCAGTATGGTCATGAACCTGGACAAATGTATCGGATGCCATACATGCAGCGTTACATGCAAAAACACCTGGACGAATCGTCCAGGTGCAGAGTACATGTATTTTAACAATGTCGAAACGAAACCAGGTGTCGGTTATCCGAAACAATGGGAGGATCAGGAGCGTTATCGCGGCGGCTGGGAGATGAAAAATGGCAAGCTGGAGCTGAAATCCGGTACACGTGCCAGACGTTTGCTTAACATTTTCCACAACCCGGATCAACCAACGATTGACGACTACTACGAGCCTTGGACTTATGATTACGAAAAACTGACCAACAGTCCGGAGAAAAAACACCAGCCGGTCGCAAGACCGAAATCCCAAATCACGGGAGAGTACATGAACCTCAAATGGGGTCCAAACTGGGAAGATGACCTCGCCGGTGCTCATATAACGGGGATGGAAGACCCGAACATGAAAGGTGTCGAGGAATCGATCAAAATGGATTTTGAACAGGTATTTATGATGTACCTGCCGCGAATCTGTGAACACTGTCTGAACCCGTCTTGTGTGTCCTCTTGTCCATCAGGTGCCATGTACAAACGGGAAGAGGACGGTATCGTACTGGTTGACCAGAATGCTTGTCGTGCATGGAGATTCTGTGTATCCAGTTGTCCTTACAAAAAAGTATATTTCAACTGGCAGACGAACAAAGCCGAAAAATGTACACTATGCTTCCCGCGGATTGAAGCGGGTCTGCCAACGATCTGCTCCGAAACTTGCGTTGGGCGTATCCGTTATATCGGTCTGATGCTGTATGATGCAGACCGCATTGAAGCGGCAGCATCGGTTGAGAATGAAAAGGATCTGTATGAGTCACAAATGGATGTTTTCCTTGATCCGAATGATCCTGAAGTCATCCGTGAAGCACGGGCAGCAGGCATTCCAGAGGACTGGATTATAGCAGCGCAGCAGTCCCCGATCTACAAAATGGTGATTGACTGGAAGATCGCACTGCCACTGCACCCTGAATACCGCACGATGCCAATGGTATGGTACATTCCGCCGCTGAGCCCGATCACGAACCGGGTAGAAGGCCAAGGAAGCTCGCTCGAAGCAAACGATATTTTCCCGGCGATTGATAACATGCGTATTCCGGTTGAATATCTGGCGAACCTGCTTACTGCTGGAGATACAGGACGTATTCGTGAAGTACTGCGCAAAATGGCTGTCATGCGTATTCATATGCGTAACCAGCAAACCGGCAAAACAAGTGAGTCCGACCTGCTGGATATGGTAGGCATGAGTGCGCAGGAAGTTGAAGATATGTATCGTCTGCTCGCTATCGCGAAATACGATGATCGTTTTGTGATCCCGCCAGCTCACCGTGAGGAAGTGGCGGATCTCTTCAGTGAACAAGGCAGCTGCGGTCTTGACTTCGCAGGCGGCCCGGGTTCTTGCGGCGTATTCTCATAGGAGAGGAGACAACAACGATGACAATTGATATACATCCAGAACCAATCGTAAAGCCGGTGTACGACACGGAAACAAGACGAATGGTCTGCAAACTGATCTCCTATCTGCTGCAATATCCGGATACCGAGTGGAGAGAGGGATTACAAGGGGTACAGGAAGCTGTTCTTTCGATCTCTGATGAAGAAGTGAAGCAGACCGTGTTAACCTTCATCAGTAGTGCTCAGGCTCTAGATGCCATACGGTGGCAAGACGCGTATGTTCGTTCTTTTGACTTTGATAAAAAATCGAATCTCTATCTGACGTATGCTTTGCATGGCGATGAGAGGGATCGCGGGCCAGCACTGATTGATTTGAAACGCAGATATGAAGCGGCTGGTTTCTATATGGAAGCTACCGAACTCCCGGATTACTTGCCCATGGTGCTTGAATTCATTGCCGAGGCTCCGGAGCAGGATGCCATTGGAGTTCTGGACAGTTGCCATAAAGCACTGGTATCGATGACCGAAAGCATTGCAGGACAAAACAGTCCGTACGGGCCGCTCCTTACGCTGATGTTACAGGTGATGCCCGAGCCGTCTGTTTCGGACGTACCTGAACCAAGCAAAGAAGAACAGAAACAACCGCTTGGCGGTCTGAACGAGATCGTTGAGCTGATGAGGAGGGGCAGTCGGTGAGTACACTGGAATTCATGTTATGGGGTGCTCTCCCGTATATGGTCATCGTGTTTTGTATCACAGCGACCATCTGGAGATATGTAACCAATCCGTTTAGTTGGACATCCAAGTCAAGTGAGATGCTGGAGAAACGGTTGCTGCGATGGGGAAGTTTACTCTTCCACATCGGCATTTTCGCCGTCATCTGCGGACATATTGCCGGTTTGCTTGTACCGATCGAATTTTACCACTGGATCGGTCTGAGTGACGAAGCCTATCATATGGGCGCTGTGTTCGGCGGATTACCGGCAGGAATTATTGCATTTGCCGGTTTGGTTATTCTATTGGTACGCCGCTATACGGCTCGTAGAGTGCGCGCGACAAGCAGCGTTGGCGATTGGTTAGCCCTCGCCATGTTGATCATTGTTATTGTAACTGGCATTCTGGCAACATCCGCTAATGCGGTAAACCACAGTGGGTTTGATTATCGTACGACGATTAATCCATGGCTGCGTGGGCTTCTGGTCTTCCAACCTGATCCGGCTCTAATGCAGACTGTGCCAATGAACTTCAAAGTTCATATTTTACTTACATTTGTGCTGTACTGTGTGTTCCCATTCACACGTCTCGTTCACATGCTGAGTATGCCTCTCGGATATCTCAGACGTAGCTACGTGCTGTATCGCAGAAGAGACGGAGCCGTGTATCCGAATCAGAATCAAGAACAACAAAAGGAAAGGGCGATGTAAATGCAGCAAAAAGGTAAAGTTCAACTGCCCTTGCAAACCGCAAGTCTGATTCTCGGTTTCATGGTATGGGTGATTCTGTCATCACTCATGCCTTTCATTAAAGAAGACATCGTACTTACGTCATCACAGCTGGCCTGGGCAACGGCGATTCCAGTATTGATCGGTTCGATTGCCCGTATTCCGATTGGGTATTGGACGAACCGATACGGGGCACGTAACATTTTCATGATCAGCTTTGTATTGTTACTCGCCCCCGTATGGTGGGTAAGCCGTGCAACATCTTTCAGTGATCTGATCATTGGGGGATTTTTCCTCGGGATCGGTGGAGCGGTGTTCTCTGTTGGCGTAACCTCATTACCGAAGTATTATCCCAAAGAGCGTCACGGTTTTGTTAACGGGATCTATGGTATTGGTAACCTGGGTACGGCGCTTTCGGCGTTTGGAGCTCCTTTGGTTGCTGCCCAGGTGGGTTGGTCCAAAACCGTATTATTTTACAGTATTCTTTTAATTGGTATGGCGGCACTCAACTTTGTTTTGGGAGACAAAAAAGAAACACGTGTCACCCTTCCTCTGATGCAGCAGCTAAAAGACGTATCACGCAATAATAAACTGTGGCTCTTGTGTCTTTTTTATTTCCTAACGTTTGGTTCATTCGTGGCGTTCACCGTCTACTTGCCGAACTTCCTCGTAACCAATTTCCAGATGGATAAGGTTGATGCCGGACTTCGCACCGCAGGATTTATCCTGGTCGCAACAATCATGCGTCCAGTTGGAGGATGGCTGGGTGATAAATTTAATCCGTTCAAAATATTAATGTTTGTATTTGGCGGATTGACAGTAGCGGCGATTGTGTTATCTTTCGCGCCATCCTTCTATATCTATACAGTGGGCTGTCTGACTGTAGCGCTTTGCGCAGGGACAGGCAACGGTACGATTTTCAAATTAGTGCCAATGTATTTCGTCAAACAAGCGGGTATCGCGAATGGTATGATCTCAGCTATGGGTGGTTTGGGTGGTTTCTTCCCTCCACTGATGCTGACACTGTTGTACAGTATGACAGGGCATTATGCGATTGGATTCATGGCGTTATCCCAGATTGCACTGGTAAGTCTCGTGCTTGTCATCTGGATGTTCTATCAGGAGAAACTTCAACTGTCTGCCAGCATTTTGGAGAATACAATTGAAGCGATTCTGGTGACAGATACGAACAGTGTTATTCGTTCTGTGAATCCAGCCTTCACGGCAGTTACAGGTTATACGGCTGAAGAAGCGGTAGGGCAGAAGCCAAGCATGTTGAAATCAGGCAAGCAGGATAAAAAGTTCTATGATCAGTTGTGGCAGGAACTGCGTGACAAAGGATACTGGCAGGGAGAGATCTGGAACCGGAAGAAAAACGGTGAGGTCTATCAGGAATGGCTTAGTATTACAGCGATTCGTAATGAAGCTGGGGAAGTCAAATATTACGCCGGTATGTTCAGTGACATGAGTAAACCCGATCTTACGATTGCCTGAGCAAATCACATAAACGGAACAGGTTTTAAAAAAGTGATCCAACATACAGCAAGAGACCTTAACTTGATTTACAGTAGTTAAGGTCTCTTTTTGCACAAGTGGCAGTCTCCATACTCGGATAGAAGAAGAGGTAAGAAGTAAGAAGAAAAAAGTAAGAATAAGCAAAATGCATGCGGCGTTTATCGTTATGCTCATGCGTCTCGTTGTTCCTTCAACGCTTGCAGGTTATGAATGATGATGCGACTGCGATCAACCTCAAGCAACTCATCTTTGGAGAGCTGGTTCAGCAATCGATTGGCCGTTTCCCGAGTCGTTCCAATGGAATTGGCAAATTCCTGGTGGGTCATGGGCAGATTGATGATGATCTTATCTGCTTGTTGCTGACCGTGCTGTTCTGCCAGCATGAGAAGAAAGGAGAGCACACGATTGCGCACATCCTGACCCGAAAGCACTTGTAATCTATCTTGTAATTCGCGTATTTTATCGCCGAGTACACGCATGATTTTGATGGCAATCGAAGGTGTGCTGAGCATAAGTCGTTCAAAATGCCGGACGGGGATCGCTAGCAGACTTGTCGGCGTAATCGCAACAGCGGTAGCAGGATATGGATGAGCATTGAAAAATCCGGTATGTGGGAACATATCGCCTGTTTTGAGAAAGGAGACAATCTGTTCATGTCCGTTTTCGTCCGTTTTGTACGCTTTGACAATACCGGTGCGGATAAAGAACACCGCTTCTTTTTCACTACCTTCACTAAAAATGACTGTTTTTTTACTGATGCTGCGGGATATGGCGATTTCTTCAACCTGTTTCAACTCTTCGGGACTGAGATCCTGAAAAATAGGGAATTGCTGCAGAAATTCTGCTGCGTTTTCTTTATTTACCCGGGTCATAAGAGTTCATCCTCTCTAAAGCTCTAATTTTGTAATGGTAAATCGGATAGGAGGTTATGATTGAATTGAAAATCAATGCAAGTACGAATTTAAAACCAATCGTTATTCCTCATGAGCACGGTGGGTGGGCGATGGTCAGTGTACCTTTTCTCGTCGGTGTGGTGGCAAGCAGCCCACAGTGGCTTCATGTGCCTCTCTTCATAGCCTGGCTTGGGCTATATCTGACCGCATATCCTTTACTACAATCGCTCAAACGTAACGCGAATCGGCACCGCTTGTATACATGGGCGGCCATATACGGCGCGGTAGCTTTGGTCTGTCTCATCCCGGCCGTTGTTGGTCAATCATCGTTATTATGGTTCGGTCCTATGCTCGTAGGACTGCTTCTGGTGAACATCTGGCATGTGAGACATAAGGCCGAAAGATCTCTCACGAATGATCTCTGTGCGATGCTGGTGTTCTCCCTGGGCGGGGCAGCAGCTTATTTAGTCGGCAGTGGTAAATGGGATTATGGGATGTTGATCGTAGTATTATTTTCCTTTTTACATTTTACAGGAAGCACGTTCTTTGTGAAATCCGTCTTTCGGGAACGCAACAATCCTCGCTGGATCAGGTTGTCACGTCTTGTGCATGTTATACTGCTATTTATTCCGGCTATCGTTGGGTACCCATGGATGGGGCTGGCTTACGTTTATTCCGCTGCGCGGGCATTTCGATATGCAGGTCAAACCCTGCGTCCCATGAAGGTAGGGATCATCGAGATCATTGGAGCGGTACAGTTCCTGCTCTGGTTCATCCTGCTGTAAATGACATCATTTTATCATAGCGTGATTTAAGTCCACATCAGGTGATATAGGTCACACGTCATTGGATTGACACGAAATGATGATGAATGTTACAGAGCAGAAGGGCTCGTTTAAGCGATTATTTCGTGAAAATAAAGTCCACTGAACCATGTGATTGTTTTTATTCTGTCAACCCGGGTTAATGGGAGGTAAAACAATCTGGAACAAGGGAGGGGCTACCCTAATGTGGACTGCATTGATGTGGGGCGGCATCTCTGCCTCAGCGGTTGTAATCGGTGCGCTTGCCGCCTTATTCATGAAGATTCCGAAAAGGGTTATCGGTTGGATTATGGCATTTGGAACAGGCACGCTTATTGGTGCAGCAACGTTTGAGCTGCTTGGAGACGCCTTGAATGATGGGGGCATGTTGCCAACCGCTATCGGTTTTACCGCAGGAGCTGTGGTATATACCCTGTTTGATTGGCTCATCTCGGCCAAAGGCGGGTCCAATCGGAAACGTTCCAGCAAGAAGGATTCAAGCCAGCAAAGCGGGCTTGGCATATTCGCAGGTACAGTGATGGATGCCATTCCCGAGTCCATCATGCTGGGTGCCAGTTTGCTGGCAGGTAATGGTGTCAGTGCGGTGCTGGTGGTATCGATCTTTGTCAGCAATATTCCTGAAGGGTTATCGAGTACAGTGGGACTGAAGAATAGTAAATATAGCAAAAGCAAAATTCTATTGATGTGGCTTGGTGTATTACTGATCTCTGCACTTGCCGCTTTAGGCGGATATCTGTTTCTGGAGCAACTTCCGAAGGAGATGGGAGCAGTGATCGGTGCTTTTGCGGGAGGAGGCATTATAGCCATGCTTTGTTCGACGATGATGCCTGAGGCTTTCGAAGAAGGGGGCCCTGTAGTAGGGTTAATCGCATCGATGGGACTACTGGTTTCTTTACTGCTGGATATATAATCGAAAAAAGAGTATCCCCTCAGAGCCATTCTGAGTTAAGGATACTCTTTCTTGTAGCTTGATCTTGCTTAAAAGTTAAGTAGAAATTAGTGACCCGAGCAGCTTCCGCCGCAGCCACAAGCTTCTTTACCCAGTTCTTTGGCTTCGGGCAGACGATTTAATTCAACGGATTTAGTAAAATAGTTGCTGATCTGCTGATGCAATTGGCTGAATTCACGCTGTGCATAGATAAATCTGCGGATCAGCGGATGATCGTAGAGCGCACGTTCTTCTTCTTCATAGATTTTGATCTCGGATTCGAGCAACTCCATATTTTGACGTTCTTTCTCTTCGAGTGCCTGATGTTTCTCCATAAAGCGTTCATACTGCTCTGTCGCTTGTTCATCTGCGGCAAATTGGTCGATCATCTCACGCATCTCTTTGTAGCCTTCATCCTGTAACAATAGGGAGCATAGCTCCTGCATTTTATGCATAATGAGTTGTTTGTCCAATTTAACAACGGTAGTCGTCATAAGGTTAGCCTCCTGAAAATTCTTTTCTTGTTATTCACTTTATACTGTAAATCAGACGTTCACTGTGACGATACTCACAACCTGGGTTAAATAGTTTACATATGCAAGCAGACGAATCGATCAGGAGATCATATCTTTCAACTCCTGTAGCTGCAGAATCCGAATCTCATTGCGGTTTACTTGAAGCAGCATTTGATGTTGCATTATGTTTAATTTCCGGCTTAACGTCTCTGGAGTAATTCCTAAGAGCAAGGCTATATCCTTTTTGAAAACAGGCAGTCGGATCTCAGGGTTGGCATGATTCCGGTTATGGAAATCAAGAAGAAGCTTTGCAATTTTTTGCTCCGTCGTCATAGCGCTGAGGGAGCTGTTCCACTCGTCGGTCTCATTGAGCAGACGGGTGATGGCAAGCAGGAAATGGTAAGCAAGTTTGGGGTCTTGCTCAAGTAATTGGTCGAAATCCTCTTTGCGGATAGAACATATCGACGAGGTCTCAAGAACCTCCGCATTCGATTGATGCGGTGTCTGATGAAGCAACGAATGCTGTCCGAAAAAATCGCCGGAGAACAGAAAGCGGATAATATGCTCTTTGCCATTCTCATTATACTTGGACAGCTTTACACTGCCTTGATGGATCACAAAAAGGGTATCCGAACGTTCGCCTTCTTGAACGATATTTTCGCCTTTATGATATTTGCGGGTATGGAGAATAGAGGTCAGTAATGCAGCGTCCGCAGGATCCAAATGCTGAAAAAGCGAAACTTTGGTGAAACAGGGATCATTTTTCTGATGGTCACAGATCATCTTGTAGTCACCTCGTTATATTTCCGAAATGGATAGTTTGATGTAGTACACTTTCAGATTGTATCTATCATATTGTTTTCAATCATGAGCTTTCTAAATTAATGAGCCATGGTCTTACCACCGTGATTTTTACCATCTTTCGTGACACGGAGTACGGCAGAAGCACCTTTGTCTACATGTTTGAATTGGTGGGTTACGATGGGATAGTCGCCTTCCTCGGTGACAGTAAATTCAACGACTGCGCCTCCGCTGGCAGGTAACATAACGGTCTGAATACCATACTCGATGTTTCTTGGATTGCCGTCCTTGTATACACGATCCATAATCGTCCCTACGACATGGAAGGAAGAGACTTCATTTGGACCAGCGTTACTGACATAAATGCGCACGGTATCTCCTACTTTGGCCAGTAAGGGATGTTCTTTCAAAGTAAAGGTATTGCCATTAAAAACAACATACTCGGGTTCCCCGTTAACAAATGAATTGTAATCGTGCTCTTTGTACCATTCGCTTTGCACAAGGGTATACGAACGATCAACGAGGTGATCCGAAGGATATCCTGCTTTGGGCTCAACAATGATCATGCCGTACATGCCGTTGGCAATGTGAGCTAGGGTTGGTTTACTACCGCAGTGATACATAAATACGCCGGGATTGGAGGCCGGATAAGTGAAAGTACCTTCTTCCCCCGGCATGACATCAATGAATTTACTGCTCGGAGAAGCATGTACAGCATGCATGTCCATCGAGTGATTCATGCGCGTATCTTTATTTTTTAACGTAAAAACGATCGTGTCGCCCTCCTTCACACGCAGGACTGGGCCAGGTGACGTTCCATTAAACGTCCAGGCGTTATAGATGACTCCTTTTGAAATTTCAATATCTGTCACTTGTGAGGTCATTTCGATATATACGGTTTGGCCATCTCTGCGAATAACCGGATCAACGGGCGGCTGGCTGGGTGCAGTGCTTGAAAAGGCTTCTTCATTTTGGCTCTGCTGAATTGGACTTGTCGAACTGCAATGAGAGAGTGCAGCAGTAAAGATGGTCAGGATCAGCGTGTATTTATAAATGTTGGGAAACGAGAGCATAGATTCACAACCTTTCAATTAGCAAGTGATGATTTTCACAAAAACGAACTTGTGCAAGTAATATTTCAGGAATCTCCTAAGTCCAGATTACGATATCGATGGGATCATCGGTGTGATGAAGCACACATTTGTGTAGGACCAAGGGCGTTATTTTTAGACAATGTGCCAGCATTTGTTGTGCTTGGGTAAAGAGTTTCATATAATTTTATTAACGGCTCATTTGGAACAATGTGGGATAAACGACTGTTTCAGCGTAAGGTTCAATGAAAGGAGAGGGTGAATGTGAAACGTTTCGAAGACGAAGGGGCATACAAATACAGCTTTTATTCTGTGCTTTACCGGGGAGAGCGAGTTGAAGTCAAATGTCCAGAATGCGGCGGGTACGCTTACATAGAACGCTCTAATGGAAAAGTGCAGTGGAGATGTAGTCAGTGCTACGCTCATGCAGTCAAAGAAGCTGACTACGAGTATGCAGCTAAGGGATATTGTACAGTATGTGAGCGGTGGTTTACGGTGCTGGTAACCGATGAGAAGATGACACCTCATCCGCTAGTCCATATTACATGTCCACACTGCGGGGCGAACAATCGAGCTACACTGCACAAAAGGCAGGTCAGTCGAGGTTATTACAACGAAATTCAAAAGGGCAGGGACCCGCTTTTTGGTCTGGAACTCTATTTTCTGGACCACATTCGAGGCAAACAGATCTGGGCGGTCAATCGGAAACATCTCAATTATCTTCTGCAGTATGTATCGGCTGATTTACGTGTGAAATATGGAGGCAGATCTCAGAAGACTGCATCTCACAGTATTCCTGTCTACATCAAGGAGGCCAAGAACAGGGAAGCTGTAACCCGCGTGTTAACGAAGATGCAGCATAACTTCAGATAAATGATTATCATCAGGAACAGGGGAAAAAAGATGAATAAGCGAATTAAATTTAGTGTTTTTCTGTTTGTGTTTGCCATGATGTGCATACCTGCTTATTTTATTATGCAGACGTATGGTGTATTTCAAAAAGAAAAGGTGTTATCAGGCTACGCCGTTGCTGTGGATGTCGAAGGTAAATCTTATCAGACATGGCCGCTGATCAACGGATATACAGCAATGGACAAACGAGGAGACGACCGCCAGCTGTATTACCGTATTGACACGAGTGGCCTGCAATATTTGTTTCAATTGGCTTATAGGGAGTACGAGGTTCAACCGGGGGGAAACAACCCGTATTTAGCAGGTCAAATCGATTACTCGCAGAGCGATCATGTGTATGTGCGAAGCGAAAACAAATATACCAATGCGAATGACTTTGTTACGGTAATCACGCTGCTAGACCGTGAGGGAAAGATAATCTATACCTATGAACAAACGGGTAAAGGGGACGATAAGCTGGTGAAGTCTATCATTCATCAAGGCATGAGCAGGACTAGCAATCGCGGCATGGAAGCCGCACGTGATCCCTACCTGAATATAACGGCGTTGTTTCGTGAAAAGCTGGGCATTGATGTAAAATTGACCGTGGATGATGAGCATAAGGTTGTCACAATTCGAATGAACAAAGTGGAGGCAAAATGATGAATATGTATGGTGTAGAGCATGGACCTGTATATCTGCAAGGGCTGACAAAGAGCGTGGCGGCAGAAAAAACACATGAAGTGAAATGGCAAGGAAAATTACAAACCGGCGATGGACATGATCAGTTTCATATTTTTTATTATGGTGACCTGGATGAAGATGATCTGATTATGTGGCATGATATGACACCATTGTTGGTTTATGCAGAACACACGGTTACTGGGGAACGTTATCTACTTATTGATGCAGCGAAGCATGGTTATGATGCGATGGTGTGTGAGACGTATCCCCAGGAAGAATTGAGCAACAGGACGCTTCGTCCATATCTCGACGTTGAGGGTGAGGATACATTTGAAGTATTTCTGACGGCATATTACAACGTGCCATGGGATGAAGAGTTTGGCGAGGATGTGGAGGCAGATGGGACGTATGAGCTGATTACAGGTGAACGAGTGCATTTCAATGAAGTAAAGCGTAATGGTTATGATGCTTTTGCCATCCGCATTCGTAATCGCAAAGGCGTAGAGACTGAAATTGTACAAGAAGAGTTGGCCTAATGTGTTTTGTCTATCCATCATCTTATGAATTTGATGATTCTAATGTTAGGAGCTGATGCTGAATGTATATCGTGTCTC
Source organism: Paenibacillus polysaccharolyticus (assembly GCF_023714295.1). GTDB lineage: Bacteria > Bacillota > Bacilli > Paenibacillales > Paenibacillaceae > Paenibacillus > Paenibacillus polysaccharolyticus_A. Next base: position 319,016 of record NZ_JAMAUN010000002.1, on the reverse strand, counting down.
GTATGTTAAAGCTTGTCTCTCATCAGGAACTAGAGCAGATGCAGCAAGCGCAATCCGTTCGCCTGCCGTCGGCTTACCAACGCTGGATGCAACAATACGGGGAAGGAACGTATTCAGGCTGGATAAACATTCAGCGTCCCGATCCTGAGGTTTTAAAATCATTTGCAGCATATGATCTCTGGGAGCATAAGGACGAAACGGTCATCAGCCAGCCCCAATTGGAAGAGTGCATTAGCATTGGAAGTTCAATAGATGGCGATTTCCTAGTTGTTCATGCAGATGTGGAAGGTCTGATCTGGCTCCCGCGGCATGATGATCAGATTACGGTGTGGCCGTCGAATGAGGCGTCGTTCGCTGATATTCTTGACCATATCTACTGCGGTTATTACCACAGGGACGAGCCGTTCAGACCTGCGTATTTCGAACCGTGGAATCAGGAGCGGCAACATATTTTTTATCATTTTACAGGAAAAGAGAACGGAATATCGATGAAAGAACTGGCAAGTCTATGTCAGTCGCACTTTTCATGGGATCTGGTCATTGATAATGAATATACATGCAAGCTGTTCAGCGCCATGATTGGCGGGTATGTTCGTTTTAATATGGCGAGTGAGCGCGAAATAGTTTTATTTTATGAAAAAAATAATCATGCAACGGAGGCGCAAGAAGCGCAGCAGCAGGTGCAGGCGATACAACAGTTTTTGCAGGCACATCATTGCACTGCATTGGAATAGAGAACAGCAGAGGGCGAGGAGATTTTATGGATTGGCTGGATACAGAAATTGCAGAACAGTGGCGTAAGGAAGGCAAGCGGTATGCCAGCGATGTAAATGCATTTGTACATAGAATTCTTCAGGGAGAGCATCCGGATGAATCTGAACTGGCAGATGATGCCCGGCATTCGCTCAGTTCCAAAGTGATGAAATTGGTAAAACAGGCTAATCTTCAAGGTGAGGTGGAGCGTCTTCGAGAAGAATTACCTGCGGCGACGTGGCCGCTGAGCAATCATTTTCAGGATTCTATGCAGGCCGTGCAAGTTGTAGGTTACTTGAATGAGGATACGATGCTCTGTAATACAGGAGTATTGTCGAATAACGGGCAGGTATATACGATGGATCAGCAGGGATGGTGGTGTAGTCCGGATTACACCATGGTAGGCTATTCAGCGGGCGGCGCTTACGTAGCTCTGGCGAGTCATGAAGGTATTCGCGTCATTCGTGAACCAGACCGCAAGCTGGAAGGGGAGCAAGTCGCATACTACCCGTGGGACAAGATCAAAGATCGAATCAAAGCTCAATTGCCTGAAATTGAATCCCTGGCAGATACGATACATCCCGAGAACACGATTGAAAAGCTGATCCCCATGGATCAAGGACAGGCGCTGCTGCTTCAATCCCGGTACGGCATCTATCTGATAGAGCGGGAACAGGTGGTCATTCTTCATCCCGATGTGGCGGAGATTCAGGAGTACGAATATGAAGACACCCATCTTTCTATGGGACATACCGCAGTATCTTCGGATGAGCGCTGGATTGCCTGGGGAAGCCAGATGAGTAGCCATACGGTGCTGGATCGGGAAAGTAACAAGACGTATCAGGTGAAGCCGGAGTCGAGTTATCCGCACTGTGCGGCATTCAGTCAGGACAATCAAGTTGTCTGGTTTAATGCCTGCCATTTTTACAATGGAGTAACGATTCAAGTTCCGCTAGACAGTATTGCTAATCGTAAACAGGATGAAGAGTGGCCTATTATGGAAGAGAATGCTCGTGTGTATACCATGATTGAGATGGAGGCAGGAATGGTGATTGGTGATGCATACGGTTATTTGTATTGCATCAGCCGCGGAGGACAAGAGCTATGGCGCCATTTTGTGGGCTCAACGATCTGTTCTCTGGCTGTGTCACCTGAGCAGTCTCAGCTTGCTGTGGGAACATATGGCGGTATGTTGCACATCCTTGATCTGGGTTCGGAACGGATGGACGAATACGGAATTGGCACAGGTACGTTGCGTGAACGGGAGCGTTACGTATTATGGCGTGAACAGGAGCCGCTGCGCTGGTAGCATAGACTGGCAGGCCTTGAATGAATGAATTTGATTTTGCTAAAGGATGATGAGGGTGGAAAGTAAAGAGGCTATAATATTGTTAAAATATCATGCCTTTGCTCACGATGATGTGAATCATCCGAAAATGGAACATGGCTTTCTCGGTAGCTTACGTCCGTTTCGCGGTCAATTAATTGAAGAGAACTTCCATGAATTAATACGCATATTACGCACGCTCGCTCCAGATCTTTCACATGCAGCATTGGATCGGGAAGTAATTGCTTGCCTATGGAGCATTAATCATCTGGCGAGGGCTTGGGCTGTAGAACCGGAGGGTATGCTTCGCAGTAACCAACTCATCTCAGATGAGCAGGTTGCAGTGATGGAGGAATGGCTTAATCTGTTCTCGTATGCAGTTATGATCCTGATTGAAGGCGGCGATGAACAAGAGGCGTTCTGGGGATATGAACAATATGTGTTGGACCGAAGTGTGCAGAAAGGAGAAGGTGACGGGATATGAAGTCTGGAGTGGATACGGTTATCAATGATCTACGGATAGAACTGAACCATCTGTTAGACCGGAAAATACAAGATGAAGAGATCCGGTCATTGTATGACACGTATCTTCAATTGGCAGGAGCATCCGAGGCGGAACTGGATCAGTTCGAGAAACAGTACGGGGTCCGTCTGCCCGTTGATTTCCGTGCTTTTTACCGCCATACGGATGGCAGTGGTTATGGTCTGCATATGTTGTACCCGGGGGATGTAGAGCAGGGGTCTTGTCAACCGTTCTATCTAATGTCACTTGATGAGATAGTCGAGACCAAACAATATTTCTGTGATGTGGACGAGAAGCTGGAGGAGCATTACGGGAATGAAGAGATTCGCCAGTTAGATCCTGAGATCAAACCGTATTTGTTCCATAAATCATGGATTCCTTTTGCCACAATGGCTGGAGGTTCGCTCTACTTGATGTTTGATTTTGATCCAGCAGAGGCGGGGACATACGGACAGATTATTATGTATGTGCATGATCCGGACTTTGTTTATTACGTTACATCATCGTTTACGGAGCTTCTCCGTATGTCTAACCGCAATTTGAACCTAATGGATGAGATTGAATACTAGGGCCCTTGATATTCGTTGTACACCACTATGGATATAAAAAGATGAAATAGCCAAAAGGCAGGAGCTACATGAATAGCTCCTGCCTTTTTGACTAAAACGTAAAGGCTTCCGTCTACCACTGAAAAAAACGGTGACCATGAAATCCGCCGGGGCCTCCAGGCCCACCGGGTCCGCCCGGTCCGCCATGGCCCCCGTGTCCTCCTGGACCGCCGCCGTGAGGGCCTCCCGGATATCCCGGATAATGTCCTGGATAACCACCATGCCACCATGGTCCAAATCCCCCAATAGGAAAAGGAAGAGGAAATGGCACTACCGGTGGATAAGGATAGGGGTATGGATAAGGGTAAGGGGGTGGCGGTGGCGGATAATAAGGATAAGGATAGCCTACAGATTGCTGGGTTGATGATGAACCTGGAACATATGACATATCACAAGCCTCCAATGTCTGGATTGATGATATCAGCCTATGCGGATTCTTCACTCGCTGACACAGCAACTTAGCCCGGTCGAAATGGGCTCACCGATCTGGGCGCTGGGCATACGCTGAGGTATAGGGTACCACCTAAACCGAGAGCGAAGGGCAGGCGTTTTATTTTGGCAACCTCGTACATGGATTTCACTTTACCGACTACGCAGTTTACGTATGATCTGAGCAACAATCCGCTTTTCAAGAAAGATGAGCATAATTATATTAATGCACTTTCGGTTAAACAGCTCAATACGTTGGGCAACACCTCTTTATTGGATATTTTTCTGAGTGCAGGCAATGTCGTTGAACCTCACATCCATCAAAACGCGACCGAGCTTGTATATTGCATCAGCGGTGCGGCGGTCGTTTCCCACATTAACCCGTTCACGAACGAACTGCTTCACTTCCCGATCACACGGGGGCAAACCGCTAACGTACCTCAAGGTTGGTGGCACTATGAAGTGGCGACGGCAGATCACACACATCTGCTCGCGATCTTTGATGCACCTGTGCCTGAAGCGATCTTCGGCTCTGATATTTTACGATTGACACCTGCGAATGTGCTGGCTCATACCTATTGTCTGGATGAACACAAAGTACAGGAAGCCTTGGCTCCGATTAAAAAAACGGTGATTATCGGCCCGCCTACAGATTGTAAAACGCAGGTTGCACCGACATCCAACCACATGCCTAATATAGGGCCAAACATCCAACCAATTAATATCCCACCTAGTATCAAACCCAATATTGAACCCAAGATCGAACCTAGTGCTCAACCGAATGTGCAACCGAACTTACAGCCTAATATTCAACCCAACATCGAGTCGAATGTAAACCCTAATATGCAACCCAATATGCCTCCTTATGTAAATCGTCTCCCACATTGGGGTACGTGGGTAGATCCGCGTATTGTCCACGAACCAGGGTGCCCATACTATAGCGAACTCCCGGTACAACTGAACTCGGATGATAAAGTGTAAATTGAATTGAATAAGACTCCCCTATGTATTTCTGGTTAAAGGCGTTCAATTCAGAGCGCCTTTTTTGTTTTTTATTATTTTTTCTCATAAGATGTCACAAATTTTATGTGTTGTTTGTCTTCAGTATGTAGACCAAATGAGATCAGAAGATGGAGGAGAATGAATATGAATTTACGTATGAACTACAGAGCGGCAAACCCTGGTGCTTTCAAGGCCATGATGGCGATGGAGCAACATGTATCCGGGCAATTTGAAGATAAGGTGTTATATGAGCTGTTGAAAATCCGTGTGTCTCAGATCAATGGCTGTGCCTTTTGTATAGATATGCATGCGAAGGACTTGATGAAGCTTGGCGATTATGGGGATCATATTCTTTTGCTGAGTGTGTGGCACGAAGTGCCTATATTTACGGAGAAACAACGTGTTATGCTTGAATTGGCCGAGGTTGTGACGCGAATTTCGGAGCATGGGGTCCCGCTTGAGCTATATAATAAAGTTCGTGAATACTACAGCGAAACTGAAATCGTTAACCTGATTATGGCAATCAACTCGATTAATAGTTGGAATCGCATAGCCATTACGACAGGCATGTACCCCGGTTGTTTTAACTAAAGAGATAAACGAGAAAAATAAATGCTAAACAAACCAAGCCAGAGGAGGCGATCCTATGCAGTCGAATCTTAATTCTGATGCTAATCAACCAAAAAATATACCGGAAACGTCTTCTCTGGATGCTGGTGCATTGTATATACTGTATAAAAATTATGCTTTTTCCATCGCCTATCGTATGCTGGGCAGTGTGACCGAGGCAGAAGATATCGTACAGGACTGCTTTGCAGGACTTCATAGGTTGACGAATGAGCATATTCATCAACCCAAGTCTTATATCGGAAAACTCATCGTGAACCGCTGTTTGAATCTGTTAAATTCTGCTCGTAACCAGAGGGAGCATTATGTCGGGGAATGGCTTCCCGAGCCGCTTGGTGTTCATGAATTAGTCAATACGCCAGAGGAAGCGATACAGCAAAAAGAAATGATTTCGTACGCCTATCTGGTGATGCTTGAACGTCTGTCACCCTTGGAACGGGCAGTTTTTGTGCTACGCGAAGCCTTTCAGCATGACTATTCTGAGATTGCGGGATGGCTGGGGAAAACAGAAAGCAACTGTCGACAGATTTACAGTCGTGCCAAACGAAATTTGCCTGAACAACTTCCAGCGATGGAGCACGCGAGCGCCAATTGGAAAACAAAAAAAGAAGTGCTTAGCCGTTTCACCACGGCATTTCTACAACATGACGTTTCAGCTATGTTGGAGCTGCTGACAGATGAGCCTGTATTTACAGCGGATGGTGGCGGCGTAGTGCGCACCATTATGCGAACAATGCATGTACATAAGGGTGTGCTCGCCATCCTTACCTCTCCTAGCGTGCTTCGTTCGTTAAGAGAAAGAGTATGGCAGCCTGCATTCATTAACGGCGAGCTCCAACTCGCTTTATTTAAAGATGGGCAGGTCACTGAAGTGTTATGTTTGGAAATGGATGCTTCAGGGAAGCGAATTCATGGCGTATATCTTATTGTCAATCCAGACAAGCTTGCAACCATACAATCATGAACTAAAATGTGAATGAAGTATTTAAATGTAACTTCTCAATTAAGCGACATGATCCTGTAAAAAGGACAGTCGTTTTTTTTATTTTTACGCGTTTTGATCTTTGATCAACTCTAGTTTATCTATTCCAAATTTGATTCTATGGTTATACATGGTATGATCTAATAGATTTCAAGAATAGTAAATATATGCCATGAATAAAATGAAATTTTGAATTCAACACAAGTGAGGTTAACCGTTTTGAGAAAACTGAATTATGTACACATGTTTGTTTTTCTTAGTGCAGTTACGGTTATTACGCTGGGATTGTATTACATAGCGGCCGATTGGCTGGATCAGCGGTATTTCCGTTTCCTGATCTGGAATTTGTTCTTGGGCTGGATTCCATTTGCATTCTCATCCCTAACCTATGGTTTGGGCCGTCTGAAGTGGAAAGGAGCTGCATGGATTGCCGTACCAAGTGCGATGATGTGGCTATTGTTTTTCCCTAACTCTTCTTATATCGTTACGGATTTATTGCATTTGACGTCAAGGAGCTCAAGGTATTTCTCGGGAAACGGCGCGGCATTCCACTACTGGTATGATCTGATGGTTGTACTGATGTTTGTGTGGGCAGGACTGCTGATTGGCTTCCTATCGATGTATCAGATTCAGGAAGTCGTCTATGACCGTTTGGGGCGTGCGGCGTCATGGATATTTGTACTGGCTGGAACAGCTCTTGGCAGTTATGGTGTTTTGCTTGGGCGAGTGTATCGGTTAAACAGTTGGGATGCATTAACCAATCGCGAGTTGTTAATTAGACTGATGCACGAAAGTGTTAGTCGGCCCTCCTTGGCGTTTTGTATGTTCTTTGGAACGTTTCTTCTTACCATCTATCTCACGTTATATTATTTGCTGAATGCGAGAGGGTCTGGACCAGATCAACGCAGTTTACAAACCAATGATAAGAAAGGGTAGGTGATTCGATATGCTGGATGCAGTAAAGATCACGGAAAACGTCAGAGAGGTTATGGAACAAAAGGATTTTTCGGGTGTTGTGCTGTGCAAACAGGAGGGGGAGACTCTTTTTCAGATCGTGCGAGGGTACGCGAACCGTAGTGATGAGCTTCTGAATGATGTGAATACACGTTTTGGTATCGCGTCGGGCTGTAAGGTTTTCACAGCTGTAAGTATAGGCCAGTTGATTGAACTAGGACATTTTACGTTAGACTCCAAATTAAAGGATGTCCTAAACCTCACGTTTCCGGCATGGGATTCAGAGATTACAGTACACCAATTGCTAACCCATACTTCTGGCGTACCTGATTATTTTGATGAGGACGTGATGGATGATTTTTCAGCATTGTGGAAAGACAGACCCGTGTATGCGATGCGACAGCTCCGTGATTTTCTGCCCATGTTTCAACATCTGCCCATGAAGTCTGCTCCTGGGGAGAAGTTTCATTATAACAATGCGGCATTTATCGTACTCGGACTCATTGTGGAGCAATACACGGGCATGACGTTCACCACATACGTGGAGGAACATATTTTTAAACGAGCCGGCATGCAAGATTCAGGTTATTTCCTGACAGATCAGCTTCCGCGTAATACGGCTATTGGTTATATCGATGCTGACGACGGGACATGGACTAGTAATATTTTTTCGATCCCCGTTCAAGGTGGAGCAGATGGTGGAGCTTATGTAACTGCACCAGATATGATCCGTTTCTGGGATGCTCTGCTGGGACACACGTTGTTAGGTGAGGAGATGACACGGCATCTGTTGACACCCTACGCGCACGATGAGGACGAGGAATTTTATGGTTTGGGGATATGGCTGGAGTTACGTGAAAAAGAGATATTTAAAACGCATGTCATGGGTTTTGACCCAGGTGTTTCGTTTATGTCTGGCGTATATCCACAGCATGAGGTTCAACTTGTGGTTATATCGAATCAGGAGTCAGGGCCTTATCCTATAACGTTGGCTGTAGAGGAAGCAATGGCGTAAAAGGAGTGATGAGGCTGAATAATTGGGGATCGTAGACCATTGCCTAGAAACGGACAGAGGGAGAACGCCGTAGCAGGTGAATTCCTAATGTCGGAGTACCCTTGCCTTTCCGTTTAACGATCACGCAATCCAGGCAAGGGTATATGTTTGAAATATCTCTCTTCGAGTCATTGTAAATTTATTCGGAAAAGGTAGCTAGCTTCCATAATTCAGGCACAATGAATCTGGGGAATACGTCGATGGGTGGCTTTTCCTTCTTGCGTTTGTCATTAGTCAGCACGGTCACAAGTTCCAACTCGGGAACAACATATACATACTGGCCACCGAAGCCTCTCGCATAGTAATACTGTAGTGGTCTGTGACGCTCTGAATCCGTAGGTTGAGGTGCCGAGTTATCGTCAAGATGTTGACCTGCATATTGGTCCACCCACCAGTGCCAGCCGTAACTGCCATGGTTAGGCGGAGAAACTGTGATGAAGGGCTGCGTCGAACGTTTGACGAGTTGGCTGGACATAAGCTGTTTTCCTTCCCACTTGCCTTCCTGAAGATAGAGTTGTCCGAATTTGAGCAAGTCGGTTGGCAGCAGTCTCAGGCCAAATCCACCCGTGTGCACACCTTGGGGATCTTGTTCCCATTCATAATTTTGAATGCCGAGTGGGCCAAAAAGATAACGCTCAGCATACGCCGCTACACTCATGTCTACATGTTGCATCAGGATTGCAGACAAAATCTGGGAAACTCCCGAATTGTATTCCATATGTGTGCCGGGTTCATGTCGCAAACGCTGTTCTAAAGCGAAATTGACCCAGTGATCCGTACGTGTCATCCGTGGAAACGAATTTTGTCCGCCAAACTCGTCCCAATTGAATCCGGCTGTCATCGTAAGTAGTTGCTCCAGAGTAATCGCTGGTTTACGCGGGTCAGGATCAGAAGTAAGTTGCGGGAAAAAGGTAGAAATGGGCGTGCCCGCCCCGGGCAGTAGCCCTTGATCCATGGCGATACAGACGAGCGCGGAGATGATGCTCTTGGTACATGAATTAATTTTAGCGATATCTGTCTCAGCCTGTGCATTCCGATAATATTTGTAAACGACTTCTCCACGCACACTGACCAGACAGCTCCGCAGGTCCAGCGGGGGGATGATGTGTTGCAATGTATGATGAAGGTTTGAGGAATTCATAGTGTCCTTTCTGTGCTCGTTGTTATTTAGGATGTAGATTCCAAAGGGTTGCCCACTATGTTAGCATATTCATTGGGGTAGCTCAACAAACATGAATTTCATTATTATCATTGCAGAGGAGGCCAATCTTATGTACAAAATCGGTAATCAAGGGACGTTCAAAACGTTGCCTGACCTAGCCCTCGCAATCTATCAAGAAGATGTGGCCAGCGTTGAAACGTACATAGAGCAGGGTATGGACTTAGAAGAAAACATAGCTTTGAGCGAAAATTGTACGCTTCGTCCGCTAGACCTGGCATTGATATGCAACAAGGCGAAGATAGTGAGACTACTGGTGGATCGAGGTGCCGAATTGAATGCCAAAGACCATCCAGCTATTTTATATGCGGCGCGCTACTGCGGAGCAGATATAATTCGTTATTTAGTTGAGCAGGGAGCGAAATTGAACGGATTAAGCCGGTTAAAATCAAGTGCATACGACGAGGCATACTACGGAAACAAAAAGAATATCGTAGTGCTGCACGAGCTTGGGCTGGACCTTCGCACATATGGCGGCAAAACGTTACGAAAAGCAGTATCGGATCATGATATGAAAATGGTCCAATACCTGTTGAATGAGGGTGTGGACATCAACTACAATGAGCCGGATATGGTTTATCCGTACAAGGCGACACCGCTTACCGTGGCTGCACGCCAGAATAGTATGCGGATGGTCAAATATCTGGTAGAACAAGGTGCAGATGTGACCCTGCAGGAGACGGATGGGGAGCGGGCATATACAATCGCGGTCAGTCAGAAAAATAATGAAATGGCTGAATACTTGAAATCACACGAGCCGGAGGAGTTCCATAATCTGAGCAATAAGCTGCATGCGCTAAAATCATACAAACTTCCAGAGACATTAATCCGTTTTTTGACCGAAGGGCCACGTCGAATGGATCTGCCGAGCTCTCCCGCTGGCGTTGGTTACATAGAATTCTTTTCATTCGTTGATACAGTGGAGTTGAAGATGGGCAGGCAGAAACTGCTGCGTTTATCCTCTGAACTGGATCAGTACTCTCATATGCTCATCGTCTGGAATCCGAGCAAAAAGATGATAGGATATGCCGATATTGAACATCAGGAGCAGGGTACATTATGCACATTCGAACAATTTCTGGACGAGCCCGAGATTTACATCGAACGTTTTTTGAATTAGGGCGACACGGCGGGAGATCAAAGTGAACCTTGTGGACATGTCCAGCTGGTATACGTATAAACGCATGGACGAGAAGCCGAGCATCTGATCAATTATTTCGCGATCGCGATGCGGCACGGCTTGAAAGCTTCTCAGCTCGCGGACATGCTGTTCGTTTATCCGAAGGATGGCAGGGACGTGCAATATTTGTTGGAAGAATAGAGGGCTGAACGAAAAACGATGAAAAGAAAAGCCGAACGAATTCGCTCTTGGGCGTTCGTTCGGCTGTTTTAGCTATTTACTCTTTGATCGGATTCAGCTTTTTGAGACTTCCGTCGATCGAAGCATAGAGCTGATGCCCTACATAGAACAGAGCTTCATAATAACTGCCACTTTCCGATTCTTTCGATGCCGGATCCTGAATACGCAGCGAAGGGTTATCTAACGTTTCGAGAAGTACGAACGTTTTGCGGTCGTAGACGCGCAAATAACTATCCAGCGGATAAGACAGAATAGACGAACGCAGGACAATCCGGTCTTTATCGGCTTCCAGCTCGTAAGAGTAAACGTTCGGCAGCAAGTCAACCTTAATATGACGGACGGTCGTTCCTTTGTTGTCCAACACATAGAATCCGGTATTGTTCGCGAACATCAGCTTGCCGTCCAAGATCGAGAAGTCGCCGGTAGTTGGGTCGACCGATCGTGTCCATTTAACTTGGCTTTTGGCGTCGATCGCGACTAGAAGCTGCTTTTTGTTCGATAGTTCGATATGCGCGATATATAGGTCTTTGCCGAAAGGTTTAACTTTAAGCAGCCTGCTGTTTTCGGGGATAACGTAACGAACCTGCGTTTTCATGTTCCAGTCCGTGATTTCAGCGAGATGATAACGTCCGGAGCTGCTTGAGAGAACGTAGCCGCCGTCATACAGATGTTGGATTACTTTGTACTCGGCGCCGGAAGACGCTGGGACTTTTTTTGTCCAGATGATCTTGCCTTGTTTATCGATCGCGTAAGCCGCGTCTGAACTGTAGACGAGCAGTTTGCCGTTCACGAAGCCGTGAAGGTAAGCGAATTCGTTGACCACGACTTCCCATTCTTGTTTGCCCGCGGCGTTCAGCGCATAGAATTTGGTCCCGCTCGACATCGGCCGCGGATTAAAGCCGATCGCTCCGTAAATTCGGCCGTCTTCCATCACGAAGCTGTTTTTCAACTGAAAGCCGAAACTTCCATAGACCGCATGTTTCCAGAGGACTTTCGACGTGTTCGGATTGACCGCGAGCACGTAGTTGCGCAACCGATTTCCTTGTGAATTGCGCGTGCCGTTGCCGGAAGTCCCCAGATAGAAAACGCCGTCCGGACGGCTGCCCAAATAATGAAGTTCGCCGCCCAGACCTTTGATCGAAATGTTCGTTCCGACGTTGTAAGACGGTTTGCCGGTTTCCGCAGCTTCTGCCGGTCGTATACCCGAACTTCCGAACAGACCCGACAGCAGGAGCAGAACGAGCAGACCTTTAATCTCTTTTTTCAAAGATTCATCCTCCCGTTTCCAAATATGTACGCTCTATTATCTCTTTATCCCTATAAGCAAGCAAGCTAAATGATGAAAAAACCTGAATCATAAAAAAAACCCCCCGGCAATGACCGGAGTGCAAGTTCTACTTGAGGAACCGAGGTATACGTCTGCCAAGAATCGCTGCCGCGCCGAGTTCGGTAAGATAAGCCACATACTCGGAATCGCCGCAATATTTCGGTGTGCCGTCCGCATCTTGGGACATCAGAACGATAGGCAGATCCGTATTATTTTTATACTCTGCTCTAAAAATCTCTCGTCTGATCGAAAACCTCGTATAAGTGCTCTCGATTAATTTTGAAGGACCCGGACTGGTTAATTTCCAACTGCTCCTCTAATTGATCGATCAAGCCCTCAAGAGCCCCGGCAATCTCTTCGCGCTCAATCGTCTCAATCCATTGCGATTTGGCATCCATTTGATTAAACGTCTGTGTATACTCCTGAGTGAAAGAAATGAGCTGATCGGAGAGTGTGTCTTCATAATCATTTCTCTGGCTCAATTCACGAATCCGCTTCAACGATTGTTTATACAACTGCGCGGCTTTTTTGGCATGTACTGCCTTGATCTGTTCCCTGCCGTCCCAATCCCGAAACGGATTGTTCAGATTTTCTGCGAGCCATTCCGGTTTACGAGGCTGAGTGATATCAAGATCGATTCGGGTTTCAGCCACTTTTCTATATCGAGCTTTAATTGACTTGGAAGCATCTGCCGGCAGACTACTCATCCAAAGCGTGTGCAACTCCGGTAACATCTCTGGATCCGGGAATTGTTCCCCATCGAAGCCAAATAGATCATTTGTGCTGAACATTTGCAAAGATTTTAGATGTTGAATGGACTGAATACCCGATACCGTCCCAGGGTTACCCCACAAGCGTAATTCGGAAAGTTCAGGATATGCTTGAACGACAGATTCAATATCAAGCTCCTTGACTTTATGCAATTGAAGGCTACTTAAACGAGAAAGACCGCGAATTGCTGGAACGGTTTCCGCTATGCTCAAGGTCAGCCGTTTTCCTTCTGCATTGGCATCAATAAGAAGGTTTGGACTAATCTCTCCGGTGAGACTTAGAAAATTTATCTTGTCACCCGGTATGATTTTTTCGACTCCGCTGGCATCCACAACAAGCCTGGTCAACTGCGTTTGACTGAAATTCAGTATACGTTGCCCATGGTTCTGTGCGTGGAGTTCATAAACGAAGGGATTTTCTTTCAGAAAAGGGATGATAGCTTCATGGTATCCATTCATCTCGATATGAGTTAAACACGGGAGTGCTTTAAGTTCAGCCACATCGTCAGCTGAGGTGGGAAAGAAGTTACGAATTGTGCTGGTGTTACGTCGCGTTTTAATCCCGCAGGCGATGATTTCACTGTGGTCATTAGCTGCTTGTTTAAAAAGAGCTCTGCGCCTTACATCGATGAGTTCCCATTGACGCTGACGATACAGGCTTTCTCCGGCAGGCCAACCCGCACTGTAACTTCGTGATTCTTCGGTAATTAAGGGGGGGCGGTTGCCGACAAAAATATAAGATGCAGGAACCTCCGCTTGTACATAGTTATGTTCTAGGGTACCATTCCAAAAATAGTAATTGCAGATCAGCGGTTTCATCACGTCAAGCTCAGTCTTCGTTGGGAGTTGATCTCCAGACCAGTTCAATTGCAGTATCGCGGCTAGTTGACGTGGTTTTTTATCTTCCGTTTCTTTCAAAGCAGTGATCTGACATGCCGTATATTGCTGCATTAGCTTATCATAAACGCAATAAATATCCCCGATGGATGGAAACATAATAAACTCCTTTCAACGTAAAGAGAATGCAATGAGAAAATGAAGCTCCATTTCAGTATCCAAATTATATCATCTAAATCTCACAAAATTCCATTTCAGGTTCAGTACATACTAGGATTCTTATTATAATTAGCAAGAACGGATTGCCTCAATAAACGTTCATAGCTTGGATACAGTATTATCTCATGATTCTCCAGCATACAGTACAACAACGAGATTTTTGCCCAAGGAGGAGAATATAACAGATGATCAATCCGATCTTGAAATCGCCTAATGTTCCGCTGGCCGCAGATTCCAACGCTGTGGTGAATTACCGGAGAGATCCAAGCAACTACGTCACTCAGTTGTTTGGAGAGCAGTTGCCGACGATTGAGAATGGTTTTTTTAATGTCTATCTGAGTAAAGGCATTATTGTGCAGCCTCACTGGCACCCGAATGTAACCGAGATGGTTGTGGTAATCAGCGGTGAGATTACGGCTTCCGTATTCAATCCGTTCACACGTGAACGGATAACATATCGTTTGAAGCCAGGGCAAGTGGTTGTTTTTCCAAAAGGTTGGTTTCATTGGTTTGTTGCGGAGACCGATGGCGTATATGTGCTGACCATATTTGATCAACCGACACCGGATATTGTATTTGGCGCAGATTTTCTTGCCGCTACACCGCCAGAGGTGGCTCACCGCGCATATTGTCTGGATGAAGAAGCCTATGCCAAAGCGGTTGCCTCCATTCAAAATGATGCCATTCTTGGCCCTAATATGGGTTGCGGAACAGACGTTTCGGATACCTCCGTTCAAGCTTCCAAGGCTTCTAAGGCGATAAGGGAATAACGTTAATATCTGAAATCATCAGGGCTGTTTAACCTGTCTTAACCGAATATAATGCCCGAACCTGCAGCTACGTAAATCTCGTTGCAGGTTTTTTACAGTTGCATAAGTTGACGCCATTGACCCTATCTCTGTTAGTATAGGTATAACAATAATGATAATGCAAATAGATATAACAACAATGAAAAACGGGGGCTTCTTCTATGACTATTGCTAAAAATGAGTGGCTGGAAACAGCGTTAAGTTATGCACCAGTAATCATGTTTGATCAGAATGAACCTTTTTATCCGGATTTCGTTGGCGTGTCCGTGCTTGAGCATTCTGGGCCGTCCCCATCTTTTCGCAGAGAGGTGCAATTTCCTACTGAAGCAGTAAAGTATGTTATTGAATATGCAATATGGTGGGATTACGAGATCGGGCATCTCTATGAGATGGAGCATGTATGGGTGTATGTAGGACATGATGGAGAGGTCGTGGACTGCGAAGCGAGCTTTCATGGGAGAGTATTAAGAGGGCTGTTAAAAGATAGAGTTAATCTGGTGGGCCATCATGTGTGTCTGTACTCCCAGCCGGGGAAGCATGCCTTTTCACCATTACCGGTTGTATTTGAATTGTTGCCCAATCTGTATAGTGCAGCAGGCGCCCAGGCAGGATGTGATGGCTTGCTTGTAAATGAAATGTTTGAACCGTTTTTTCAAACCAGTGAACAGATCGATGCCCGTGTCAAAAAATATCTGCAAACCAAAGCATTTGTACCCTCGATGCAGTTTGAAGAGTATTTGTTGAGACCGGAGATGTTTATGACATGGGACAAGCTGTTTGAACTTATTCCACAGCGAATCAAAGACCGTCTGACAGAGCTGGAGCAGATGGAATAATATGAATAAATCGTATTTCGATTGAATCAAAGGAACTTAAAAATTGCATATGAATCTAGAAAACAATCAGACTCCTGTATAGTGAATTTGATTGTTTTTTTAGTTCAATTGAATCATGTATTTTAATTTTATTATTAGTCTTAAGTCGTGTTTATTACATATTTTGAACAGGTGAGTAGAACTATCTCGATTAGTTATCATATGAATTAGTCCAAAGAACTATGAACTAACATATAGGTCCAAGTAAAAAAGATAACATTGAGCGCACATCATCAAAAAAAGAGATATGTACAAAAATGTATATATAAATTTCGTTAATATGAATATTTATTCTATTAAATTTAAATTAATAGTATTTAATAATATAAACACAAGAGTCTTATTTATCATAAAAATTTTACATAAAAATGAAAGTTTGCAAAAATAAAATTTATCTATTCAGTTTTCTAATATTTCTGTCGAAATACATCGTATGTTGTCTGGAGAGCGATCCATAGAATGGATTAGCAAACTTTATTTACATAACTGGACACGAAGAAACTTAGGGGGAGATAAAATGAAGTGGTTTGGCAACTTGAAAACAGCAACAAAGATTATCTCAGCATTTTTGGTAGTATCTCTGATTCTTGCGATTCTGGGAGTGTATTCAATCACGACACTTAGAAGTACCAATGAGCACATGAAAGAAATGTATAACAGCAATCTGATTTCAGTAAAAGAATTGAGCGGAGCACAAATGAATTACCAGAGGATGCGGGTTAACATTCGTGATCTCAACTTTGAGAAAAATGCCACAGAGCAAACTCGTATTGTCGATAATATTAATACCATTAAAGGTAACATCGAGAGTCAAATTGAAGGCTATCGTCCTCTGGCAACGACCCCCGAAGAAACTGAGCTCCTTAGCAAATTCGATACACAGTACTCAAATTACATGCGAATCTTTGAGCAAGGTATAGAGCTGGCAAAAAGTGATGACGATCAAGGATTTATCGTTTTCTTGAAAGATACACTCAAACCTCCTGGTGATGAAGCCCTCGCTACGATGGGTGAAATGGTGGAATTGAATGTGAAATTGGCGGAACAGAATAATATCAAGTCAGAAACGGCTTACTCAAGTGCATTCACAGTTACCGTTGCTTTGGTCATTGGTTCGATTATTTTTAGTATTATCATTGGATTTGTGATCTCCCGTTCCATCTCCAGACCTCTAATGGCTATGCTTGGTCTAGCTACAGAAGTTTCTAACGGAAACCTTACCCTCAAGTCTGATATCTCCTCAAAAGACGAGGTTGGGCAACTGGCCTTTGCGCTTAATCGCATGGTAGACAATCTGAGAGAGTTAATTAATAACATTGTCATGAATTCACAGAGCGTTGCAGCATCATCTGAACAGATCTCGGCAAGTACACAGGAAATTGCAAGTACAAGCACAAGTCAATCGAGTGAAGCAGCAAACATCTCCGAATTGTTTAAGGAATTGTCTCTGGCTATTAACTCTGTAGCTGCAAGTGCTGAAGAAGCCGCTGAGTTGTCCAATGATACAGTGAAAACGGCACGTGAAGGCGGTCATGTTGTGCAGACTTCTCTGGAAGGTATGCAAGCCGTGAATATGAAAATGGCGAAGCTCGAAGAAGATTCACGCAAAATTGGCGACATTATTGAAGTGATTGATGATATCGCTGAACAGACGAACCTGCTTGCATTGAATGCAGCGATTGAAGCAGCGCGTGCAGGGGAGCAAGGAAGAGGATTTGCAGTAGTAGCTGATGAAGTTCGCAAACTAGCTGAACGTAGTGGTGAAGCGACCAAGGAAATCACAACAATTATCAAAGTGATGCAGGAGAATACGAGACAAAGCGTGCAAGCCGTTTCGGATAGTGTAGAGCAATCATCCAAAACAGGACAAGCCTTTGATCAGATCATTGAGATGGTGAATAATTCTTCTCAGAAAGTCAATGAAATCGCGGCTGCGTGTGAGGAAGAGGCGGCACAAGCTGCTGAGGTGATGAGCTCGGTAGAGTCGATTTCTGCATCCAGTGAGGAATCTGCGGCGGCATCGGAAGAAACGGCGGCCACTTGTCAATCACTGGCACATCTTGCAGAAGAATTGTCTGTATCTGCGTCTGCTTTCAAAACCCAGTCATAATAACGAATTGAGGGTGAAACGATGTCTTCACTTCAGAAAGAACAATATATCGAATTATCTGTTGGCGCAGAGACCTGTGCCATTCGAATCGAAGAAATTCATGAAATTATAAAAATGCAAAGTATTACCGATATTCCGTTTAGTCGTACCGAAATCAAAGGAGTTATGAACCTGCGTGGTAAAGTTGTCTGCGTCATGAGCCTGCGTAATTTGCTTGGCATGCCAGACGAATCGGCTACCCGGGCGACCAGAATCATTGTGGTACGTTATCAAGATGAGTATATCGGTTTAATTGTAGATCGAGTCAGCAAAGTCACAACTTATTCGGAAATACATCCGCCTACTGGAGGTCATGGACGCAACCTTGAGATATTTTTTCAGGGTGTGGGCCAACAGGGAGATAGTCTGGTTGGTATATTGAAACTGGATGAAATATTGGGCGGTTAGGAGGGAATGCACCAATGATGGATTTGTCCGCCTATCGCGACATATTTATCGAAGAACTGAATGATCAGTTGGAACGGATGGATCAGTCCTTGCTTGCACTTGAGCTTTCACCTTCTGTGGAACTTGTGCAGACCTTATTTCGGGCGGCTCACACGATTAAGGGCTCGGCTTCGACTATGGATTTTCGTGAATTAAGTGATCTGACACATGAAGTGGAGTATGCATTGGAATGGGTGCGATCCAAGAAACCGGAAATTACCGCACAACTCGTTGACACCCTTTTTCGTTCGTTGGATGCCATGAGAGTGCTTAGGGATCAATACGTGCAAGGCGAAAGTTTTACTGATTTCCGTGCAGTGGTTAAAGAAATACAAGACATGATTCATCAACCGGCCTTGGCTCAGCAGCCCAAGTCACCCGTTCTACAGTCTATGGAGTCGAATCTGTTCGATGAAGTACTTGAACCAGGTCAGCAGATTTTTTCCATTCGCATTGTATTAAGCTCAGATTGTTTGATGAAAGCAGCTAGATATCATATTTTGTGTAAACGGGTTGAAGATGTATGTGGCAGTGTACTAGCCACATCCATTGAAAAGCAGGGTCTTGATGAGGAACTGGGAGAGGCGCACTATAACGAGTTTGTGATCGTTACAGCATCTTCTCTGGATCAAGCTCAGATTGAGAGTGCGCTATCCGGGGACTCTGATATTCAAAGCATTGATGTAGGTCCGTACATTTTGGGGACAGAAGAGGTTGCTGTAACAACTGAAATAAAAGAGACTGAATTGACAGTTGCAATCGAAAAACCTGACGTGTCAGTACCTCTTCAAGAAGATAAAATGAAGTCGACCCAGCCCACCGTGCGCGTAAGTGTGGAGCGTCTGGATCATTTGATGAATCTCGTCGGTGAGCTACTTATCGATCAGACCTCTCTTGCAGATTTGAGCCGTTCCGGTGCACGCAAGGAGCCTTCCTCAGTGATTCAAAGTATTGGCGGGGTGTCCGATCATATGGGCAGAGTCATCAAGGAACTTCAGGATGGCGTTATGAAAACGCGAATGCTGCCTATCGAGCAATTATTAAACAGGTTCCCGAGGCTGGTTAGGGACTTGTCCCAGAAGCTTGGCAAAGATATTGAACTGGTTATTAAAGGCGGAGAGACTGAGCTGGATCGCATGATTATCGAAGAACTCAGTGATCCGTTAATCCATCTGATTCGGAACAGTGCAGATCATGGCATTGAGAGTGCTGAGGTTCGTGCCCAACAGAACAAGCCTTCCAAAGGACGAATCAAACTGACCTCATACCACGAGGAAAATCATGTGGTCATACGTTTCTCCGATGATGGTAAGGGTATTGATGGGGAGAAAATCAAAGCTTCCGCATTGAAAAAAGGCATTATAACTGAAGAGCAAGCGGCTCGTTTAAATCAACAGGAAGCCGTTCATCTGATTTTTGAACCAGGGTTCTCTACGGCTTCAACCGTTAGCGATGTATCTGGTCGAGGTGTTGGCATGGACATCGTAAGAAGCCAGATCGGAAGGTTGAATGGCATCATAGATATTGATACAGAGGTTGGTATCGGAACAACGTTTACGATTAGGTTACCGCTCACCTTAGCCATTATCAAAGGGCTTCTGGTGAATGTATCTGGAAGGGTATTGATTTTGCCAATGTACAACGTAGCGGAGATCGTGCGCATTAAACCCGAAGAGATCCAGATGATTCAGGGACAGCAGTCTATTCTAAATCACGGACGTATTGTGCCTTTTTACCGGCTGTGTGACAAATTGCAGTACCCGCGTAAAGATCGCAAGTCCAAGACGATTCCACTCGTTATTGTGCGCTCCGTTGATAAAATCTCAGCTTATGCAGTGGATGAGATCATCGGAAACCAGGAAGTGGTAATTAAGTCGCTTGGAACGTATCTCGGAGCAATGAATCACCTATCTGGTGCAACCATTCTGGGGAACGGTAAAGTGGCTCTCATTCTGGACGCTTCCTATCTAGTCAGCCATTAAAAGTTAAAGAACTCACTTCATTCAGTAATCACTATAATTTATTTAAAATAAAGAAGATAAAGAGCCTCAAGATCCTGCATGCAGGGCCTTGAGGCTCTTTATCTTGTTCTCAACGGATCATGTTCTCGAATCCGCCTGTCCTTTGAAAATCAAGTCCATAAAGTGATTCGCGGCCGAAGAGATCGGCATATTGCGTTTTGTCATGATGCCTACATGAGATGGAGGAAGAGGAACGTCAAGCTGAATCTCGAAGAGAGAGCCTTCTTCCAGCTCTTTGGAGATAAATTCTCGAGTGACATAGGAGATCCCCAAACCGCGGCGAGCAAATTCAATCAGGAGGTCAACACTACCAACTTCGATCTCTGGTTTTAACGTGTAATTGTAATGATTGAAGAGTTCTGTGATGGCCATACGAACCCGACTGTTCCGGGAAAATAGGATGAGCTCATGTTCAAGCAACTGTTCTAGGGTCAGCACTTTTCCCTTCAACTGGGCATATCGATCACCGGCGACAAAACAATCCTTAAGTTGAATGCTCTCCCGTACTTCCAGCTGTGGGTCAACGATGGGCATACGGACAACGCCAAGATCGATTTTGCCTTCTTTTAGAAACGTAATGACTTCCGGTGTCGTTCCGTGGCTTAGATGCAACTTGATATTAGGGTATTGAATGTGAAACTCCTCCAGATACGATAACATGTAATGTTTGAAGAGGGAGTCGCTACCGCCAATCCGAAGTTCCCCGTTATCCAGATTTTTTAGCGCAGCCATTTTTTCTTCTGCAAGGGAGATGAGAATCTGGGATTGTTCAATATAGGAGTACAGGCTGGCACCCTCCTGGGTTAACGCAACCCCCTTGGAATTACGATAGAAAAGAGTGAGTCCGAAGCTGTCTTCCAACTGTTTGATCGCGTGACTGACGCTAGGTTGTGTGATGTAAAGGGCTTTGGCGGCTTGGGTCAGACTGCCTGTTTTGGCAGCCCAGTAAAAGACTTTATATAATTCGTAATTTGTTGTCATAGATATCGTCTATAGCTCCTGTGAAATATATTAATTACTTGTATAGCTATAAAACGTATTATAGTGTAACTACAACAAAGAAACCAGAGTTACTTGGAAGGAGCACGGTAAGATGGAACCAACAACAATTGTTTTATTTGGTGCTACTGGAGATTTAGCCAAAAGAAAAATATATCCTGCCCTATATAATCTGTACCTTGAGAAAAAGCTTCCTGAAACCTTCTCCCTGATCGGCATGGGCCGCAGAGAATGGTCGGATGAATTTTTCCAAGCTCAAGTGGAAAAATCTTTGCATGAGTTCTCCAGACGTCAAGGAGATCATGAATCCGTCAAATCATTTGTAAAAGCTTTTCGTTACAGTGTATTGAATATCACACATAAGGAAGATTATATAAAGTTACTTCAATTGGTTGAGCAAAGAGAGGCTGAACTGGGCATCCCATCCAATCGCTTGTTTTATCTCTCGGTTGGTCCGGAATTCTTCGAACCGATCGCTGAAAATATTCAGGCAAGCGGGCTTGGTTCAACGCAAGGGTGGAAACGTCTCGTCATCGAGAAGCCATTTGGTCATGATTTGCAGTCAGCACGTGACCTTAACCGCAAGCTGAGTGAATCCTTCACAGAGGAAGAGATTTATCGGATTGACCACTACCTCGGTAAACCGATGGTTCAGAAACTGGAGACACTGCATCAAAGCAACCCGATTATGAAGGCTCTCTGGAACAACCGTTACATCTCTAACGTGCAAATTACCGCGAATGAGACTGTAGGTGTTGAAGAACGCGCATCCTATTATGATCATGTTGGTGCTGTGCGTGACATGTTCCAAAATCATATGCTGCAATTGCTTATGATGATGGCGATTCAACTTCCATATAACAGCACTTCCGAAAATGTGGGCCAGAAGAAAAAACATATTATGGAATCCATTCAACCGCTGCAGAAGCAAACGGTTGGCGCAAGCATCATTCGTGGACAGTACGCTGCAGGCAGCATTCAAGGAAAACCGGTACATGCCTATACAGATGAACCAGGTGTTGCCGAGAACACGATGAATGACACATTTATTGCGGCGAAGCTGCAAATTGATGATTTCTTCTGGAGAGGTGTTCCGTTTTACATCCGTACGGGTAAAAGAATGAAGGAGAAATCAACACGAATCGTGATTGAGTTCAAAGAACCTTCAGGCCAAGGCCACCTGATCAAGAACAACGGTTCGAAGCCGAACCTGCTTGTGATTGAGATGAGCCCGGATCAAAGCATGACACTGCAACTGAACGCAAGTGATCCTGAAAATAAAGGGGAATTCAAACCCGTTCATATTGATCTTGCTCCTAATCAGGGAGATTTGGCAGAAGCTTATGAGAACTTGATTCGCGATGCGCTGCATGGTGATCCGACATTTTTTGCACATTGGGATGAAGTTGAGTTATCCTGGGCTTGGGTGCAACCGATTCTGGACGCATTCATTGAAAATCTGCTACCACTTCACTTATATCCGGCAGGAAGCTATGGACCAGCGGAGTCGGATGCTATGCTTGAGGCAGAAGGTCATCATTGGTGGTTTGATGAACCAAGTGAACTGATTTCTGAGCAAGACAGCGATGTACCGATCGCAGTTAACGGCAACATTTAATTCAAAACAACTTAAAAAATCAAACTAATCGGAGGTTATTTAATCATGAAATTTTTTATCGATACAGCTAACGTGGAAGACATTCAAAAAGCGTACAAAATCGGTGTATTGTCTGGTGTAACAACTAACCCTTCCCTGGTAGCCAAAGAAGGCGTGAAATTCGAAGACCGCATCGAAGAAATTCTGAAGCTTGTGCCTGAAGTGGAGTCTGTTTCCGCTGAAGTAACGCCAGATGCGCTGACTGCTGAAGAAATGATTGCTCAAGCGAACGAATTGATCAAAATCAACAACAATGACAAAAACATCACCATTAAATTGCCAATGACGCTTGCGGGTCTGGAGGCTTGCCGTTACTTGACCAAAAAAGGTGTAAAAACAAACGTGACTTTGATTTTCACTGTGAATCAGGCGTTGCTTGCGGCTCGTGCAGGTGCAACATACGTATCTCCATTCTTGGGACGTCTGGACGATATCTCCGAAGACGGCGTACAACTGGTAGCCAAAGTAGCTGAACTGTTCCGCACACATAATCTCGATGCACAGATCATCGCTGCATCCGTGAGACATCCGGATCACGTTACACGTGTAGCGATGGCTGGAGCACATATTGCAACAGTTCCATTTGCAGTCATTGAACAAATCTCCAAACACCCGCTGACAGATCAAGGCATGGAGAAATTTGCAGCAGACTGGAAAAAAACAGTACAATAACAGCGTTACGTGTGGAAAAGGTTTATCAAAATATATATAAATCATGGAGTCTCGGGAGGACATAATGAGTAAACAGCAGATTGGTGTCATTGGACTTGCAGTAATGGGGAAAAACCTGGCTTTTAACATTGAAAGTAAAGGTTTCTCGGTATCGGTATTTAACCGCTCACCGGAGAAAACACATGATCTTCTGAAAGAAGCAGACGGTAAAAACCTGATCGGAACGTTTTCCATCGAAGAGTTCGTAGCTTCTTTGGAATCACCACGCAAAATCTTGATCATGGTACAAGCGGGTAAAGCGACGGATGCTACGATTGAGCAATTGCTTCCTCATTTGGATCAAGGAGATATCATTATCGATGGCGGTAATGCGTACTTCCCTGATACACAGCGTCGTAGCAAAGAGCTGGAAGCCAAAGGTTTCCGTTTCATCGGTGCAGGTGTATCCGGTGGTGAAGAAGGTGCACTGAAAGGTCCTGCAATTATGCCAGGCGGTCAGGAAAGCGCATATGAGCTTGTAGAACCGATCCTGACGGCAATCTCTGCCAAAGTAGGCGATGATGCGTGCAGTACGTATATCGGGCCTGACGGTGCGGGACACTACGTTAAAATGGTGCATAACGGCATCGAGTATGGTGACATGCAGTTGATTGGTGAAGCCTACCACTTGCTGAAATCCGTACTGAACGTTTCCGTAGAAGAATTACATGAAATCTTCACAGAGTGGAACCAAGGTGAACTTGACAGCTATCTGATCGAGATCACAGCGGATATCTTCTCCAAATACGATCCGGAAACAGGCAAACCGATGGTTGATGTCATTCTGGATGCCGCTGGACAAAAAGGAACAGGCAAATGGACAAGCCAGAGCGCGCTGGATCTCGGCGTACCCTTGTCCATGATTACGGAATCCGTATTCTCCCGTTTCTTGTCGGCGATGAAAGACGAGCGTATCGCTGCAAGCAAAATCCTGAACGGACCTAAGGCAGAAGCATTCTCCGGTGACAAAAAAGCATTCATCGAGAACGTGCGCAAAGCGCTGTTCGCAAGTAAAATCGTATCCTACGCTCAAGGCTTCGCACAGATGCGTGCCGCATCCGACGAATATGGCTGGGATCTGAAATACGGCAACATCGCGATGATTTTCCGCGGCGGTTGCATTATCCGTTCACAGTTCCTGCAAAACATCAAGGAAGCATACGACAAAGATGCAGCCCTGAAAAACCTGCTCCTTGATCCATACTTCCAAAATATCGTGGAATCCTACCAGGATGCATGGCGTGAAGTGGTATCCGCTGCGGTGAAACAAGGTATTCCGGTACCAGGCTTCTCCAGCGCGTTGTCCTACTACGACAGCTACCGTACAGAGCGTTTGCCAGCAAACTTGCTGCAAGCACAACGTGACTATTTCGGCGCACACACGTTCCAACGTGTGGACAAAGAAGGTTCATTCCACTTCCAATGGATGGATACCAACGAGTAATTTTTAAAATATAAGCACCTCTGCAACAATCCTTTTGAGTCTACTCAGGGGAGGGTTGCGGAGGTGTTTTTTATTTTGGCAAAATTTCTGTATGTATGGTTGATAATAAAGAGGGAGAAACTCTTCAAAAATTTAAACATCATCAAATTGTAATAAAATGTACCTATCTGGAGTCTGTAAAAGATGCTGAGACACCTCCATTTACGTTATACTGGTTCAGACGGAAATGTATCCGTTAAAATTGCAGTACATAACTTTTTGAAGGTGGAGGTCAGGCCAGGCATGTTTGTACTCGTAGGTATTTTGTTTTTGCTCGTATATGGATTATTAGTCTTCTACATAGGCTGGAGCGGCTGGAGTTGGATGAAACCCGTAGTGGCAACCAGATTTCGCTGGTTGTATATCGTAGCACTGGTTTTTCTAGCGGCTTCCTTTATTCTGGCACGCATATTTGGCAGTATTTCGTTTCTCGGTGTCATCGGTTCCTATTGGCTGGCGGTTTTCTCGCTATTATTGCTCATCTTACCTGTAGTACACCTGACGTTGTGGCTTCTGCGTTTGACGCGAATTCCTAGACATCACGCTCATAAATGGGCGGGTGTAGTTACGCTGGTTTTACTTATCTCTACAATGGGATACGGAATTTTCAACGCGTACAGTCCAGTCGTCAGACCATATAACATTCAGATTGATAAAAAGGTGGAAGGCATCGACAAGCTGAATATTGTCATGGCTGCGGATATGCATTTTGGATTGTTATCTGGTCCAGCTCATGCGAGACGGATGGTAGAGGAGATCAACGCCCTCAAGCCAGACCTCGTTTTATATCCGGGTGACCTAATCGATGACAATCTGGCGATGTATGAGAAGAGTGGCATTGCCGACATTATTAGTGAAATCAAGGCTCCTTATGGCGTATATGCTTCATTGGGGAATCATGACAAGTTTGATGGACCTATTCAGGATCTGATCGCCGCATTGGAAAAAAGCAATATGCAGGTGCTGTATGATGACAAGATCGTACTGGATAACAAAATTACGTTGATCGGACGGAAAGACCGAACGGAAGAAGATCGGGCAGACGTAGCCACGCTTATGCAAAATACAGATCTGAATCAGCCCGTAATCATGCTGGATCATCAGCCGTACGATCTGGATATTGCCGAGAAGAACAAAGTAGATTTAGTCGTATCGGGCCATACCCACCGGGGACAGATTGCTCCGGCTCAATTTATAACTCAAGCGATCTATGAAAATGATTGGGGTTATCTGCAAAAGGGCTCCATGCACTCGATTGTAACCTCAGGATACGGTTTCTGGGGACCGCCAATCCGGACAAGCAGTCGTTCCGAGATTGTGCAGATTAACGTGACCTTTGCGCAATAAAAAACAGCCCCTTCGTGGTAGAAGGGGCTTCTTTGCTTTTTCCTACAAAGCTTTTTTCTACAAAACGTACCGTTAGTTCCTTACTCCATTCACGGGAATGGCTTCAAACGAATAAAAAGCACCTTTTTTATTGATTTTACCGATGAGGGTGGTGGCTCCTTTTTTTGTAAAGGTGTACTGGTTATCCTGTATACGAACGCTATATCCTTTCAGCTGAAGTCCAAAAATTGATTTTATTTTGGGAGCCGCGGCAGAGAGGGCTTTACTTTTGCTTAGCTTAGGTTTGGCAAAAGACTTTTTGAAATCTGCATCATTGTTCCAGTCCTTGCCGAATTCATTGTCTACCTTCCACACTTTGCCGGTGCTACTTCCAATGTGCACAGAGTTCACACTGCTGTCATCCTTGTAAATCCAGAGCGTATCTTTGTTTTCTTTGGTAAGAAGTGCATAATCAAATGCCTTAACGGATGCAATGCCAAGGGTTTTGAGTGAGTTTCGGGCTTTGTTCGTAAGCGCAGCTCGTGCATCTTTCAGGTTATATTGAATGCTTGCTGACAATTTGTTGTTATGATCCACATCGACGTATAAACTTTGGTCCTGTCCCCAGATCACCCAGTAGTTTTTGAGTCCGCTGTCGTTTACATCTTGTTTAACTCGCCAGAAGGCATCCGCTTTAAATTTGTTGTCTTTATCGAAAGACTTCAGGAACAATTGTATTTTGTTGTATAAAGCTTGATCCAATACTTTGTTAAGATCATCCGCTTTATAATTGATTAAGGTAGAAGTAACTTTTGCCTTTTTGGAATTATAATTTTGAGTGACATCAGCCTCGGCTGCGCCAGTTAATGTGCTATTTACAACCCAATCATCAAATGCAGTGTCTGCCGATGTGAATTGAATCGTTTGTTTTCCAGCCAGTGCTGTGATGGCATCGGTTAATTGTTCAGTCACTTTTGGATCGAGATTCAGCGAATTCGAAACATCCTGAACTACGGAAGTAGGACTTGATTCTGCCCAAGCGGCGGGAGCAATGGATAATAATAGTGACATGGATGTGACCGTTGCGGTGATCGAGATCAATTTTTTCAAGACGTATTCCTCCTGTTACGTAAATGTAATTGTGATTGCATTAGATATATATAGTTGGATACACTATTAACGTGGATGAAAAGGAAAATGTTGCATACTCTAAATTTTTACTTTATGCCTTTAGTTGACACCGTTTTCAGCTTATGCTAGACTATTTGCGAGGCTTGTTACCGGTAAAGCGGGCAAAACCACAATGGAAATGATTTTATTATTTCTATTTTGGTTTTGCCCTTTTTTATGTCTCAAAATAAACCAGGTGGGTCCATTATGATTATTAAACAGATATTTAATAACAATATCGTCAGCACAGTGGATGATAAAAATCAGGAATTGCTGATCCTCGGCCGGGGTATCGGGTTTAAGTTTAAAGCTGGCGATGAGATTGACGAAGAGCGAATTGAAAAGGTGTTTCGTCTTCAGGATACATCGATTTATGAGAAATTCAAATCCATCGTTGCTGAAGTGCCAATTGAGATTCTGCAGGCAACCGATGACATTGTAACGTTGGCGCGAACACAGCTGAGTAAAACGATTAGTGACGGGATTTATGTCTCCTTGTCTGACCACATTCATTTTGCTGTTCAGCGGTTGGAGAAGGGAATGATTACGCGCAATCCGCTCTCGTGGGAAGTGCAACATTTCTATAAGGCAGAATACGATGTGGCCAAAGAGGCGTTGACCTTGCTAAAGGAAAGACTGGATATCGAATTCCCTAAAGATGAAATATGTAACATTGCACTGCATTTCATCAATGCGGAAGTCAATGACTCCATGAATGATGTTACACATCTGATGCAGTTGCTGCAGGAGATTATGAACATTATCAAATATCACTTTAATGTCGAACTGGATGAGGATAGCGTGAACTATTTCCGTTTTATCACACATCTAAAATACTTCTGTCAGCGAGTCATTACACATTCGACTCATGATGATGCGGAGGAGTATCTGTATGAGGTGGTCCGGAAAAACTATCCGGAGACCTTCAAATGTATCGGCAAGATTGAGACATTTATCCATAAAAATTATCAATACGATATGACTCACTCGGAGCAGCTGTACCTTACCCTGCATCTGGAGCGTCTCATGAAAACAAAACGGGAAACGTAACGTTTTCCTAAACGCTATGGGCTTGTTACTGTTTAATCAGGCAATACCCGAATGAAAGTATGCAGGTACATCTGCGTATTTTTGTTCGGGTATTTTTTATGGGGAAATTAAGGAGGAAATGAAGATGAAACATCAAGACACGGCACAGCAAATCATCAAAGCCGTTGGTGGAAAAGACAATATTAATTCGGTGTATCACTGTGTTACTCGGCTGCGCTTTGATCTGAAGAGCAATGAGAAAGTCGACAACGGCGCGCTCAAACAGCTGGACAAAGTGATGGGTACTAACATTTCGGGGGATCAATTCCAGGTCATTATCGGTAACGATGTGTCCAAAGTATTTGATGCGATGGTGAAGGAAGAACCGTCCATTCAGCAAAACGCAGATAACAAGCAGGCTAAGCCGGAGAAAAGTAAAAATGTAATCCTGAACATCTTCGAAACGATTGCTGGTGTATTTGCTCCCATGCTGCCGGCCATAACAGCCGCAGGTATGTTAAAAGGGTTACTGGCCCTGTTCGTTTCACTGGAATGGATGTCCGCTGGTACAGACACATATCGTATCCTGTCCGCGATTGGTGATGGTGTGTTCCATTACTTGCCACTGCTGATTGCAGTCAGCGCTGCGCGCAAGTTTGGCAGTAATCCATTCGTAGCGATTGCACTAGGTACAGCCTTGATGTATCCCGACATGGGGGCCTTGCTCTCCAGCGGAGAAAAGGTTGCATTTCTAGGCATTCCGGTCACAGCGGTAAGCTATGCTTCATCGGTTATTCCGATTTTGCTGGCGGTATGGTTGATGTCTTATGTTGAAAAATGGGTGGATCGAATCATCCCTGCAGCGCTCAAACTCTTGCTTGTGCCACTGATTACGCTCCTGGTGATGGTTCCTGTCACACTGATTGCGATTGGTCCATTGGGTACATTTGTTGGTAATGGCTTGTCCGGTGGGATTAACTGGCTACTGAACGAAGGTGGTTTGATCGCTGGTATCGTACTTGGCGGTGCCATGGCACTGATTATCATGACCGGTATGCACTACGCTCTAGTACCGATTATTCTCAGCAATATTGCTACACTTGGTTTTGACAAATTCCTACCTCTGACGTTCATTTCCAATATGGGTCAGGCTGGTGCAACACTCGGTGTATTCTTCCGTGCTAAAGATAAAAAACTCAAAACCGTGGCCTTATCCACGAGTTTCACGGCCCTGATGGGTGTAACCGAACCGGCGATGTACGGGGTTAATATGAAATATAAAAAGCCATTTGCCGCTGCGATGATCGGTAGTGCAGTAGGTGGCGGTTTCGCCTTGGCTTTTGGCGCTAAAGCTTATGTACTCGCGGGGAATGGCGGACTTCCGGGGTTACCGTCCCTTGTTGGACAGACCTTCCTGTATTCCTTCGGAGGCATGATTATCGCTTTTGTTGTAGGTACGATAGTGTCCATTCTGTTCGGGATTAAGGAAGAAGAGGGTGATGCAGAGGCGCTGGCCCAATTCGCTCCAGGTGCTTCTAACGCTACCTCATCAACAGATAAGGCTAACATGGTTGATGCGCCTGTCAACATAGAGGATCTTGGTGTCCCTGCACCCACGGGTGATGCTATCGCTTATGCTCCGATGACAGGCAGAACCATCCCGTTGCAAGAAGTGAATGATCCGACCTTTGGTGATGAATTGATGGGCAAAGGTGTGGCGTTTGTTCCTACTTTGGGTGAACTGGTGTCCCCGGTTACGGGCACGGTGATGAACGTATTCAAAACCAAACATGCGATTGTTGTCCGCAGTGATGAGGGTATGGAGCTTCTTATTCATGTTGGGATCAACACGGTGAAACTACGCGGACAATACTTTGAAGCCCATGTAGCAACGGGGACTCGCGTGCAAGCTGGTGATTTATTGCTAACCTTTGAACTGGATGAGATTGCGAAGGAATATGACATAACCACCGCTATGGTTGTGACCAATACAGCCGATTATAAAGAGATTATGCCTATACAACTTGGAAATATGCAAATGGGTGAGAAGGCATTGAAAGCAAATCTGTGAACAAGGAGAGATCGATATGAACAATCGACAAGGGTTTAGAGAAGATTTTTTGTGGGGCGGAGCGATTGCTGCCAATCAAGCCGAAGGGGCGTTTGATGTCGGCGGTAAAGGCTGGTCTACGGCAGATATGGTTCCTTATTTTGAAAAGAAGGACTACACGAATCTGCGGGAATTGATGCATGTCACAACTGCCAAGGTTGAGAAAGCGATGGCACATCACAGTGCGGAAGGTTATCCGAAACGATATGGTATTGATTTTTATCATCGTTTCAGAGAAGATATTGCCCTGTTTGCCGAGCTTGGCTTCAAAACATTCCGTCTGTCCATCAACTGGCCGCGTATTTTCCCGAACGGTTATGATGAGCAGCCAAACGAAGAAGGACTTCGTTTTTATGATGAGGTGTTTTCCGAGCTTCGAAAGCACAATATTGAGCCATTGGTAACCCTCTCTCATTACGAGATGCCCATGTCGCTTGTACTGAAATATAATGGTTGGGCAGGTCGTGAGGTTATTGATCATTTTGTGAGATATGCAGAAACGGTCATGACAAGGTACAAGGATAAGGTAAAATACTGGCTGACGTTCAACGAGATCAATACCACGATTATCGAGCCGTTTACAGGTGGAGGCATCATCGAGGATCGGGTGGATAACGTTATGCAGGCGTCCTATCAGGCGCTTCATCATCAGTTTGTAGCCAGTAGTTTGGTGACCGAGAGAGCGCGTCAGATTAATCCAGAGTTCCAGATTGGATGTATGCTGGCCCGTATGATCCATTACCCGGCGACCTCCAATCCGGAAGATGTGCTGCAAGCTCAAATCGACAATGAACTCAACCTTTTGCATACGGATGTACAAGTTCGAGGGAGTTATCCGGCGTTTATGACTCGTTACTGGTCAGATCATGGAATTAACGTGGTTATGGAGCCAGGAGACGAGCAAATACTACGTGAGCATACGGTAGATTTTATCTCATTCAGTTATTATACTTCCCTGGTGTCTGCGGTGAATCCTGAGGATTACGGTGTTACGGGCGGGAACTTATACAGTACGATCAAAAACCCGAATCTGGAGCGTACGGAATGGGGCTGGCAGCTTGATCCGGTTGGGCTGCGTATTGCGCTGAAAGAGCTGTACGACCGTTATCAGCTACCTCTATTTGTGGTGGAAAATGGACTCGGCGCGAAAGATAAAGTCGAGGAAGACGGCTCCATTCAGGATGATTACCGGATTGACTACCTTCGTAAACACATTACACAAATGAAGGAAGCGGTTATGGACGGTGTAGATCTAATGGGGTATACCAACTGGGGAGCTATTGATATTATCAGTGCGTCCACCTCGGAAATGTCCAAGAGATACGGTGTAATCTATGTGGACCAGGATGATAACGGACAGGGGACATTGAACCGGTATAAGAAAAAAAGTTTTGGTTGGTATAAAAAAGTAATTGCTTCAAACGGCGAGGATATGGATTGATCCTAGAACGAACTTAAAGGGCTTTGTTTCGTAGAATTTTGCTACGGAGCAGAGCCTTTTTCGGATTGTTCCTATGAAAATGAATGACTGAGTCCCGGATGAGATGATATACTGTGTTCGTATCAGGGAGGAATGAAAATGAGAAAATCGATTATTGCCGTAGATATGGATGACACGATTTGTCAATTGGTTAAACGGGCTATATACCATAACAACAGGAGTTTCCCGACGCACCCTCTCCAATATGAAGATATGGTCGACTGGGATACAACGCACTTGCGTCACCCTGATAGTACACATGAGGTGTTTTACGGGCGTCCTGGTCTGTTCGAAGAACTGGAATTATATGACGAGTATGTGGTAGAAGAGATGCGCAAGTTAAACGAGGTATATGATCTTATTATTGTTACAGCAGCGGAACCGAGAACGGTCAATGAAAAGTGGAATTGGCTGCAACTACATATGCCGTTTATTAAACTGGAGCAATTCATTACGTGTAAACGCAAAAACTTGCTCACATTTGATCTTTTAATCGATGATGGGCCACATAATCTGATTCCGGCTGTGGAAAGTGGTCGGAAAGTAATCTGTATTCCGCATCCGTGGAACAGACTACATCGTGAGCAGTATGGCTTTCCTCTAATGTCGTCCTGGAAAGATGCGAAGCTGTACATCGATGAGATGTTGCTGCCTTCAGGTCTTCATATTTAATATTAAAAAATACTACCGTAATCCAGAGCAGAAGTCATACTCTGGATTTTTTGCGATAGGCTAGCGGGCTGTCACCCGTTATTTTTTTGAAGGCAGCATGAAAGGAATCCATATCCTGATAACCAACCATTTCAGCAATCATACCCACTTTATGGTCCGATCGCTTTAACAGCTCAGAACTTCTTTGAATGCGTAGATGTTGTACATAGGATCTAAATGTCTGCCCGGTATAACGGACGAACATTCTTCCAATCTTTTTCTCACTCCACCGCGATAACTGAACCAAATCACTCATGAGGATACGTTCGCCAAGATGTTGCCTGAGGTAATGAAGAATGGCTTCCATGTCATGAAACATAGGGGGATGTGGAGTGGAGTCCATACACTTCTTCTGTTGATCCTGTCTGTAAGTCATGATAATTAATTGGCTAACCAGTGTGTCTAACATCGCAAGTGAACCTGGTCCGGGAACGGAGAATTCACGGTATAACTGATGCATTAATTCTTCCAAACGTCCTGTATGATCTGTCACGGAGATATACTTCTGCCGATTTTGCTCAAGGTCCATCAGATGTTGCATAATGTCCTCATCCCGAAGAATATGTCTCAAAGATTGTATTAATTCGGCGTTAAACAAGCAGTTATAGATGACCAAGGGTGTTTTTGTTGCATCTGTACTCACGGGGCGGAAGACGTGAGGGATTCCGATAGGAATGACAAATAACATGCCCTTGTTGACAGGTACAATATCTTCACCGATGTGGTGAAACCCACTACCTTCGGCAACATAGCTGTATTCAACAAAATCATGGGTGTGAAAGGGCATTATAAAGTTCTCAAAGCAGCGATTAACGAATAACTGTAGTGGACGGTTCAGGAATGTCTCGCTTTTCAATAGTTCTACAGACCTTTTCATACACCGTTTCTCCTTCCCACAGATGGCTGTATAAGGGGGTAAAAGAGTCCGTTTTACCGGATAATTCACACCCTGGAATCGATATAATTATATCGTAACCTACCAAGGGAAGCCATGATGGAGAGGATGATCACAATATGTTAAAGATCAGTGACCTTCGGTGTGAATATCGGTTGAATCCAATTGGTCTGGATGTCAAATCGCCCCGACTGAGCTGGAAGTTGGAATCAGATCGTAGGAATTGTATACAGGCGTCTTATCATGTTCAGCTATCTCACACACCTGATTTTGCAGTCATCATATGGGATTCACAAGAGCTGACATCAGATCAGTCTGTTCATGTCGAGCTCAAAGGTTTTCAACCGGCTGCTCGAACACGGTATTTTTACCGGGTTCAAGTTTGGGATGCATTTGA
The DNA here is from genome assembly GCF_023714295.1 of Paenibacillus polysaccharolyticus. Classification (GTDB taxonomy): domain Bacteria; phylum Bacillota; class Bacilli; order Paenibacillales; family Paenibacillaceae; genus Paenibacillus; species Paenibacillus polysaccharolyticus_A. Next base: position 284,756 of record NZ_JAMAUN010000002.1, on the reverse strand, counting down.
AAATTCCTCAGGGTGGTCTGACGCCGCATATTTTGAGATGGGACGCATGGAACTCAGCACCGATTGGACCGGAAAGTGGATTACAGCCAACAGATCTCGTGAACCTGAGTCATCCTGTCCACGCATGAGAAGATTCTTTCACATTGTGAAACCTGTTCTACGTGCAACCATTTATGCTACGGCACTTGGAATGTATGAGTTACATTTGAATCATACCCGGGTAGGTGAGGATTATTTTACGCCAGGTTGGACGACTTATAGTAAGCGTTTGCAATATCAGACTTATGAGGTGACTCATCAGCTTAAGACTGGAGAAAATGTGCTTGGAGCCTATCTTGGAGATGGTTGGTACCTAGGGCATCTTGGTTGGAAAATTGAACGAGAGAATTACGGTTCTACATCTGCTTTACTGATGGAGCTTCACATTCGATATGTTGATGGCTCGGAAGAGATCATCGGCTCGAATGAGGAGTGGTCTACTGCACCAAGTGCCATTCGCATGTCAGACATTTATATGGGAGAAACCTATGATGCGCGTATGGAGAGCGACTGGGGGGATCAATCTCAAGGTACATGGTTACCTGCTCAGGTCCTTTCCTATCCGAAGGACATCATCGTTGCGCAAGAGAATGTACCTGTCATGCAGATAGAGCAACTACAGCCCATAGCTTTACTGACAACACCGCAAGGAGATCGGGTACTCGATATGGGACAGAACATGGTAGGCTGGGTGAGATTCAGTATTGAGGGGGATGCAGGGCGGGCGGTTGAACTGCACCATGCCGAAATATTAGATCACCACGGGAATTTTTATATCGATAATCTTCGTGCTGCCAAACAAAGGATACATTACACCCTCAAAGGAGGAGGGATGGAGACATATGAACCTCATTTTACTTTTCAAGGATTCCGCTATGTAAAATTAATTGGGTTCCCGGAAGAGGTTGTTTTAGATCAGTTTACGGGAGTTGTCCTTCATTCCAGCATGGAACGCACGGGCCACTTCTCTTGCTCCAGTCCGTTGGTTAATCAACTCCATCACAATATTTTATGGGGACAAAAAGGGAACTTTGTTGACGTGCCCACGGATTGTCCGCAGCGGGATGAGCGGCTGGGATGGACAGGAGATGCGCAAATGTTCATTAGAACCTCCGCTTATCTGATGAATACAGCTCCCTTTTTTACGAAGTGGCTTCGGGATTTGCGAGCGGAACAGGGAGAAGATGGGAGCGTGCCGTTTTTTGTCCCAGATCTGAAAAGCTTGATCCCTGAAGGCTGGGGAGAGACAAGTCATTCCTCATCTGCTTGGGGAGATGCGGCGGTGATCTGTCCATGGGTCATGTACGAAATGTATGGGGACATGCGATTGCTCAAGGAGCAATATGAAAGTATGCAGAGATGGATTGCGTATATTTATGATCAGGGAGAGAATGTCTTCCTCTGGAATACAGGGTTTCATTTCGGGGATTGGCTTGCACTGGATTCCAAGCCAGGCAGTTACGTTGGGGCGACGGACATTCATTATGTCGCGACTGCATTTTATGCATACTCCGTTTCATTGACTCGTAAAGCTGCGGCTGCACTCGGTAAATTGGAAGATGTTAAGGTTTATGATGAACTGCATCGAAATATTGTCAAGGCATTTCAAGATGAATATGTCACTCCTGCAGGCAGACTAGCGGTTCCAACACAAACAGCGCATGTGCTCGCCTTACAGTTTGATTTGCTGGAGACATCAGCCTCTAAACGTGTTGCTGCACAATTGACTGAACTATTAAAAGAAACACAGAATCATCTTACAACCGGCTTTGTAGGAACACCTTATTTGAATCTGGTATTAAGTGATATGGGCAGGAATGATCTAGCCTATGAATTATTGTTGCAGGAAGATTATCCGTCCTGGCTATACCAGGTGACGCAGGGAGCAACAACCGTGTGGGAGCATTGGGATGGCATGAGAGAGGATGGGAGCCTGTGGAGTGCTGATATGAATTCGTTTAATCATTATGCCTATGGTGCTATAGGAGAATGGTTGTATCGTTATGTAGCAGGTATTCAGCCTGATGAAAAGCAGCCCGGATTTAAGAAGGTTTATATCAAGCCATATCCAGGTCCGGGACTGGAATGGGCAGAGGCGAGTTTTGAGAGTATGTATGGCCAAGTGAAGTCTGGCTGGCGTCGACAGACACATGGGGAAATGGAACTCTGTATTCAGATTCCTGCCAATACGAGAGCGGAAGTACATCTGCCAAATGCCGATCGTCATACGATTAGGGAGAACGGCAGTCTGATTCATCAATCTGCTGAATATCCATTTTTGAACAACTCAGGCACAGAAGTGGCTATAACTGTAGGCTCTGGGAAATATAGTTTCACCTATAGGATGATGACGGAAGATGGTGAGCTTAACTAAACCTTGTTTATTGAATATGAATATATTACAAATTAAGATTGTAATCTACTCGCTAGCTGATTAAAATAAGATTTGGAATCTGGATTGCCGGAGACTATCTTTCTATTTTAGACACAAGTGAGGTTATATGTATGAGTCCACCGGTTAATCGCCCACGGCGCATAGAGTATCTCGATCTCTATCGTGCTATCGCGATTATGGCAGTTGTAGCAATCCATGCAACATCAACTGCTGTTGCGCATTATCCCAAAAATACATGGGATCATGACCTGTTTTACTTTTGGAATACGTTTTTGCAATTTGCAGTCCCTGCCTTCTTGTTTTTATCCTCGCTGGTTCTCTTTTATAACTACAGTGCGAAGCTGAATGAGAAGGGTTGGATCGTTTCATTTTACAAGAAGCGAATGTTCTATATATTTGTGCCCTATGTCGCATGGTCACTGATCTATTTCGTCATCAAGAAACTTGCTGTAGGAAAGGAACCATTGGCAGACAGTATACAGTTTGTGAAGCAATTGGCCCTGGGTACCGCTCATACGCATTTGTACTTTTTTCTCATTATTCTTCAGTTTTATATCGTTTTTCCATGGATACTGTACCTAACAAAGCAACCTTGGTTTAAAAAATATTTACCTTTGTATTTTATTGCAGCGCAAGCGCTGTTTTACGTGTTGAATGTAAAGTTTCACTTCGAACGAACAGGGAGTCTATTGCCAAGTTATTTGATTGTGATCGGGTTTGGAGCATGGATGGGACTGAGCTTCGAATGGCTAATGAAAAAAATGATGCGTCTTCGCTATGTGCTGCTGGTGTCACTTATAAGTGGAGCAGCGATTTCGATGTACGCTTCAGGCATTATTAAAACAACATTAATCGAATGGCCGATTTTAATGTATAGCGTGCTATTTATTGTGCGAAATGTATTTACACTATCTGCTTGTCTCGTGCTCTTGGTTGTGAGTGAAAAAGTAGGTACAAGAGGGCGCAGAAGCGAATACAAAGTGTCACGCTTCACAGATTCTCTGGGTACAGTTGCATTTGGAATCTTTTTAATTCATCCTTTAATTTTGATGGTCTGGAGACACGTGCTTACAGACGATTTTGCCCGTCATTTCAGCCTCGGCGTTATATTATCATTTATCGCAGCATTGTTGCTTTCGTGGCTCTGCGCGATGGGGTTACGTCGACTAAAATGGGGATGGGTTCTCATCGGACGGTAATTATATGTTCATTATTTTAATAAAATATGTTAAAAAGTACAAAGAGATTTCTTCCCTTTAACAAGGAGATTCTGAAATCTCTTTTTTATTTGCCATAAGAAAGATAAGATAATAGAATACCCTTAAAAAGAAATGAATGGAAAAATAGATTAAATATATACTGTTTAAGGAGTCACATCCGATTACATTTAGGTGGAGGAACCAATGAAACTAATTATTATCTTTGGACCGCAAGCAGTTGGTAAAATGACCGTTGGACAGGAACTGGAGAAGATCACCGATCTGAAGCTGTTTCATAATCATATGACGATCGATCTTGTATCCCCCTATTTTAGCTATAGCACTTCAGAGGGGAAGAGACTTGTAGGATTGTTTCGGGAGGAGATTTTTCGTGCAGTTGCTCAGAGTGAGCTTCCGGGTCTTATTTTTACTTTTGTATGGGCTTTTGACGTGGAGCAAGATCATGCATATATTCGTCATCTTACCGATATGTTTGTTTCCAAAGGTGCGGAAGTATGTTATGTAGAACTAGAAGCGAACGTTGCAGAACGACTGGAACGGAACAAAAGCGCCAATCGTTTACTTCATAAACCAACCAAAAGAGACATTGCTTGGTCTGAGGGAGAATTATTGGATTGTATAAGAAAATACCGATTGAATTCCGAACCGGGAGAAGTTAAACATGAGCATTATCTTCGAATAGATAATACAAATCAAAGTGCTGAGCAAACGGCGCAATGGATTCGGCAACATTTTAATTTGTAGTTTGATGCATCTGACCAGCTTGCTTAAGAATATTCAGCCAAAATCGAAATACTCTACTAAACAGGGGGATACGCATGTATTTTTTTATGCTTTTACTAGTAGGCGTTGTTTTGTGTATTTTGTTTCCTTATGGCCCAATCATCGTTGGTGGTGTCGTCTTTGCTGTTGTTATAGATCAATACAGACAGACGATATATATGCGTGAAGATATTCAGGCGATCAAAAATCATCTGAAATTAATGACAAAGGAAGAGTCAGAAGATTACGAGGCGGATCAGGCATACAAAGATATAGATCGAATCTCATCCGAGAGAATGGAGGTTATCAATCGTAAGATTGAGGCGGAATTGGAGCGGGACAGCAAAAATAGAAAAACATAATACTCATCAGAGCTGTTAGCGTTTTCTAGTTGCATAAAACAGTGAAATGTAATACCATGAACGCACATATAGTTCACATTGAAGAGATAAGGGCATGTCCAGTAACCTCAAGGCGCAGGTATGGTTTGCCTTTTTCTGTATATTGGAGTGATGAAGTGAGAATCGAGAAGGTGTTAAACAATAATGCGGTAGTCGCCATCAAAGATGAACAGGAAGTTATTGTTATTGGTCGAGGTATCGCTTTTCAAAAAAAGGCGGGTGATCTGATCTCTGACCAGCATGTTGACAAGATCTTTACTTTACAGAATGAAGATATTCAGGAAAACTTCAAGGCATTAATTGCCAGCATTCCACTTGAATATATGAAGGTCTCCGAAGAAATTATCGCGTATGCTAAGCTGAAGCTCGGTAAAAAGTTGAATGAGAGTATCTACCTGCATTTGACGGACCATATTCATTTTGCCATTGAGCGGTACCGCAACAATCTTCCGATTCGGAATGGATTGTTATGGGAAACCAAGCAGTTGTATAAAGACGAGTATGAAGTGGGTCTTGAAGCGTTAAATATGATTTGTGATCAATTTGGAGTGCTTTTGCCGGAGGATGAGGCCGGATTTATGGCATTGCATTTTGTGAATGCAGCACTTAACGAAGAGATGCCTAATATACGTAGCATGACGCAGGTGATGCAGGAGATTCTGACCGTTATTAAATATCACTTTAAAATAGACTTTGATGAGAATGCGTTGAACTATACTCGTTTTGTTACACACCTGAAGTATTTCGCGCAGCGGATGGTGAAAGGGAAACACTATAAGAGCAACAATGATGATGAATTGTTCCAGATGATTCAGAAAAAATACCCGGATGCACATAAGTGCTCTGTTAAAATTAAAAAATTCATTGAAAATAACTACACCTATCAACTGACTGACGAAGAAATGATGTATTTAACCATTCATATTGAGCGAGTGGTCAATGCAACTTCTGAATAATCATGACGATTAACCAATAATAAAAAAGTGCTTGCAAACATAGTGCGGATGTACTATGATGATGTCAGGAAGTAAGCGCATACATTATCCGGACGGATTGTTACTGTTCAATCAGGCAATGCCGGGCCGCAAGGTTTGAGGATGAATCAATGTGCTTGCAGTTTATAATCAAATATCAATGTGTACAGCCTTACAGGGTTGCAACCGTTAAGGGCAAAACCTGAATTGCTGAATAACATGACTGATTTCCGGATCTCCGGTACGTTGTGATTGTTCAGTAGTTCAGGTTTTCTTTGTTTCACAAGCATGGGGAGTATACTTAGAGAGGAAGAATGACAATGAGCAACTACGATCAATTAGCAAAAGACATTCTGTCACGGGTTGGTGGACCTGAGAACGTAAACAGTGTATTCCATTGCGTAACGAGATTGCGCTTTAAACTGAAAAATGAAAGCGCAGCCAAAACAGAAGAACTGAAAAATATGCCTGGTGTAATTACCGTTATGCAGAGCGGAGGACAATATCAAGTCGTAATCGGCAACGAAGTGCCGGACGTCTATAAAGCTGTGGTTAAAGTAGGCAATCTGTCTGCTGAGGGTCAAGTCGATGCGGATGATGCAGACTCCGGTCCAAAAGGCAATTTGTTTAACCGTTTTGTCGATATGATCTCCGGTGTATTTACTCCGGTTCTCGGATTGCTTGCAGCAACAGGGATGATCAAAGGTTTCACGGCGATGTTCGTGTCCCTTGGTTGGATTAATAATACGGAAGGTACGTATGCGTTGTTAAACGCTATTGGAGATTGTTTATTTTACTTCTTCCCGATCTTCCTTGGATACACAGCCATTAAAAAATTCGGTGGAAGCCCGTTCCTCGGTATGGCCATCGGTGCATCGTTAGTCTACCCGACACTTGCGGGAATACGCGCTGGGGAACCAATGTACACTTTGTTTGCAGGCACTTTGTTTGAATCACCGATCCGGATAGAGTTTCTAGGTATTCCGGTCATTTTGATGGATTATGCCTCATCCGTTATCCCGATTATTATCGCCACGTTCTTCGCGGTTAAAATTGAACGTTTCTTCAAAAAAGTTATGCCTAAAGTAGTCAGTAACTTCTTGGTTCCATTTTGTACGTTGCTCGTTATTGTACCCCTTACATTTTTGGTTATTGGCCCGATTGCGACATGGGCAGGTCAACTGTTAGGTGCATTTACATCTTCCATTTACGGACTGAGTCCGTTACTTACAGGTCTTGTAATCGGTGGTTTGTGGCAAGTATTCGTCTTGTTCGGACTCCACTGGGGACTCGTTCCATTGGTATTCGTTAACCTTGCAACGCTTGGTTATGATTCGATTCTGGCACTTTCTTTTGCAGCTTCCTTTGCTCAGATCGGTGCCGTGCTGGCGGTTATGCTGAAAACGAAAAGCCAAAAAGTCAAAACACTCGGTGCACCTGCATTCATTTCCGGTATCTTCGGTGTAACTGAGCCAGCGATTTACGGTGTGACACTACCACTCAAAAAACCATTTATCATGAGCTGTATTGCTGGTGGTATTGGTGGAGGTATCCTTGGTTTGTTCGGAGCGAAAGGTTACATCATTGGTGGTCTAGGGATCTTCGGTTATCCGAGCTATGTAAGCCCTACAGAAGGAATGAATTCCGTATTCTTCTGGGTTGTAGCAGCTACAATTATCGCATTCATTCTTGGTTTCATCTTGACTTATGTTGTGGGCTTCAAAGATCCAGTTGAAAAAACAGCCGCTCCGGCACCTGTACTTGATCCTAACCCGAATAACCGTTATGAAATCGTTAGCCCAATGGCTGGTGAAGTGGTTGAACTGAAAGAAATTAACGATGTTACGTTTGCAGGAGAACATATGGGTAAAGGCATTGCCATCCGTCCAACCAGTGGTAGAGTTGTGTCCCCGATAACAGGTGTTGTGCAAACCGTGTATCGTACCAAACACGCAATTGGTCTTGTTACAGATGATGGTGTAGAGATGCTGATTCACATTGGTCAAGATACGGTGCAATTGAAAGGCCAACACTTTACTGCACATGTCAAAGATGGTGACCGTGTCAATGCAGGTGATCTGATCATGGAGTTTGATCTGCAAGCGATTAAAGATGCGGGATACGAGATCGTAACCCCGGTAATCATCACCAATACTTCCAGTTATCTCGACGTTGTCCCTACTAAAAGTCAGACTGTGAACGAGCAGGATAAACTGCTGACAGTACTGAACTAATACGTGCTTGAACGGATCGAACTGGATCATAAATGCCTATGATGAATAGGAGGAATTATTCAAATGGTTGAAAAAAAGAAGGCCTTCCCAGATGATTTTCTCTGGGGAGGAGCAACGGCAGCGAATCAACTGGAAGGTGCTTATCTTGAAGGGGGGAAAGGGTTAACTACGGTTGACCTGATCCCGATTGGAGCCAATCGTTTTCCGATTGCGCTGGGTAATCTGGATTCGTTTGAACCCAAAGAAGGAGAATTCTATCCTTCACATGACGCGATTGATTTTTATCATCGGTACAAGGAAGATATTGCTTTATTTGCAGAAATGGGATTCAAGTGCCTCAGGCTTTCGGTAGCCTGGGCACGGATTTTCCCGAACGGTGATGATGCAGAGCCGAATGAAGCGGGGCTTCAGTTTTATGATGATGTCTTTGATGAACTGTTAAAACACAATATTGAACCCGTCGTGACCATATGTCACTTTGATGTACCTGTGAATTTGGTGAAGAACTACGGTGGCTGGAAAAACCGCAAGATGGTCGGCTTTTTCGAAACCTATGCCAAAACACTGTTTACTCGTTACAAAGATAAAGTGAAATACTGGATGACATTTAACGAAATCAACATGCTGCTTCATCTGCCTTATATCGGTGCGGGGATCGTGCTTCAGGAAGGTGAGGACAAAGAGCAAGTGTTGTATCAGGCGGCTCACCATGAGCTGGTTGCAAGTGCGCTAGCTGTTAAAGCTTGTCACGAGATTATTCCGAGTGCACAGATTGGATGTATGCTGGCCGCGGGTACGGTGTACCCTTACAGTTCACATCCGGATGATGTGTGGAAAGCGATGGATAAAGACCGGGAATCATTCTTCTTTATTGATGTACAGTCCAAAGGAGAGTACCCGGGTTATACCAAACGTTTCTTCAGAGAGAATAATATCTGTATTGAGATGCAACCGGAAGATGCCGAAATTTTGAAGCATCATACAGTGGATTACATTGGTTTTAGCTATTATGCAAGCCGCTGTACAAGTGCTGATCCTGAAGTGTTGAAGGACTCCACCGAAGGCAACGTGTTTGGATCGGTGAAGAATCCGTATCTTCAAGCGTCCGAATGGGGCTGGACCATTGATCCCAAAGGGCTTCGTATTACGTGTAACCAGCTTCATGATCGCTACGGCAAACCGTTGTTTATTGTCGAAAATGGACTCGGTGCGACCGATGTGTTGCTGGATAATGACACGGTTGAAGATGACTATCGCATTGAGTATCTGAATAGCCACTTCGCTGAGATGGCCGAAGCGATTCAGGATGGTGTAGAACTGATCGGATACACCAGTTGGGGTCCCATTGATCTGGTTAGCGCAGGTACGGGTGAGATGAAGAAGCGGTATGGCTACATTTATGTAGACAGAAATAACGATGGAAGCGGAACACTTCGTCGGGTAAGAAAGAAAAGCTTCCATTGGTACAAAGAGGTTATTGCAAGTAATGGCGCAAAATATTTCTAGACCAAGAAAAGTCCCGTTCGCACGGGATTGTTTTTGGTTTTGATAAGGAATCAATGGCTTGACGTCCGTTTGACTCGCGTTATGAGTTTTATTATAATTTATAGATGTAGAAAATCTTGTCAACTAAGAAGGGGGAGTCATCAGCCATGAAGAAAAAATCACTTGCGTTTATATCTTCAGGATATGGATACTCCACTGCGGTATTTTTCTAGAATCCAAAACACGGGACAAGTCTGCCCGAATGGAGATCTAAATAATGAAAAACCGTAGAAAAATCTTAGGAATGATGAGGTAATGAACATGACAAATGAAAAAATTACGAGAAAAAATCCAACCAATATGCCACCCCCTGTAGGGAATTATACGCATATCACAAAAATTCCGAGAAATGCAGAGTTGTTTGTAACATCAGGGCAGGTTGGCGTAGATGTGAATGGTCAATTTCCGAATACGTTGAATGAACAAGTCACCAATACATTTCACAATATCAAAACCGTTATGCAATCCGAAGATTTGCATGCTGAACATATTATAAAAGTGAATGTGTGGGCAACGGAGAAAATAGACTGGGATTACCTGTACAGCGAATGGGAGCAATTATTCGATCATGATTATCCTGCAATGACGATTGGATATATTACAGAGTTAGGTCTGCCTGAGATCAAGATTGAAATCGAAATTTGGGCTGCAAAACTATAAAACCAAATACATTTCTATAAATGCGATGGAGCTCTATCTTGTAGAAGCTCCATCGTTTTATTTGCATATTGCTATGAAATATAAGGAAACAAGGGTCAACCTAATAGGTTAGCGGTAAATGAACACACGCATCGTTAAGGAACTTGCACACTTTGATTGGCATTCAGCCGCCCGTACGTCCAATAGATGCCTGAACCCGATACAGGGTCTGAAGCGAAACATAGGGCATCCCGAATTTGGGCATTCGTTTTGCCTTGGGATGCGAGTAAAGCAGCCACGCCAGCAACTTGCGGAGCGGCCATTGATGTTCCACTAAGATAAGCGTACGATCCACCAAGGTACGTGGAGAGAATAGTATCACCCGGTGCAGCCATATCCACCCAAGAACCGTAATTGGAGAAATTCGATTTCAGGTCGGATGAGTTAGTGGATGCAACAGCGATGACGTTAGCATACGATGCTGGAACAATCGGAAATGACGTATTGTCATTACCTGCTGCTGCAATAATGACAGCTCCCCGATCCCATGCGTACTGAACGGCAGCCTGAAGGAAAGCATCTCCTGTCGGTCCACCCAGACTCAGATTGATCACTTGAACGCCGTTATTGGCTGCAAAAACAAGCCCATTGCCCACGTTACCAATCGTCCCTTGGCCGTTGTTGTCGAGCACACGAAGCGGAACGATGGAAGCGAGAGGTGCTGTGCCCGCAATCCCAACACCGTTGTTGGTAATGGAAGCGGCGATGCCAGCAACATGGGTGCCATGGCCATTTCCATCCTCAGGGATGTTGTCATAATCGACGTAATCGTAACCGGGCAAGAGCTTGGATGCAAGTTCAGGATGATTCAACTGTATACCCGTATCGATGATGGCAATTTTAATCGAGCTGTTACTCTGAGTGATATCCCATGCAGCAGGCGCATTGATTTTGGTGAGATTATACTGATAAGGGAAGAAGGGATCATTGGGTATAAATGAAGCTTCAACCAGATAGTTGGGATGTGCATGTTCAATGAGATCATGATCCTTGTACTGCTTGAGCATCCTGTGCATTTTTTTGCGAGATTCGATTCGGTACCACCCGAGGTCTTCATAGGTTTCAGCGACTTTGCATTTCGTTTTTCGATGAAGGGTGTGCATCTGATCAGGGGTTGTACCTTCTTTGAACTTGAGTAACAGTTGATGTGGGGTGTGAGGATCGAATGTATTTGCTTCCCTTTGGTCGATATAACGAAGGGTGAGCCAGGTGGAGATCAAAATGAAAACGGCCAAGATGCCTAACCATAACCACATCGGCTTTACCCCTTTCCATATTGGATTCTGACACGCCTTATCCTATGCGGAATCTATGAAAATGCGCGGGCTTGCTTCCAAATTGGTCGTGAGTACAGATAGATTCATAGGTTTGAATATAGTTAATTGATAGGTTTATAAGAATTCGTTAAGATGAAGAGAAGTATTTTATAAAAGAAAATAAGGAATGTGATATGGTTGACAGAACATCAGGTGAAGCCCGAAGTAAGACCTGTTCGATCCTATGAGATTCAGGAAGCGATTGATTTTGCTATGCGTGTGCGTAGTGAAGTATTTCCGATGATGAGTCATAGCGTATTGCCTAAGGATTTTGAGCAGTTCGACGAATATTACATGAACCGGAATGATACTGTTTTTGTGATTGCACGATCGGATGAAGCAGGTATTATCGGTTCGATTGGTATTGTTCCTTATGATGGGCGAATTCAGGTTATTGAAGGTCGTTACTCGGCTCATACCGCAGCTGAGATTGTAAAATGTTACGTTGATCCTGCCTACCGAAGGTATGGCATTGGTTCAAGATTGGTACAAGAACTGCAACGGATCGTGACTAAAATGCAGTATACAACGTTATATTTGCATACCCATCGTTTTCTGCCAGGAGCCGTGAATTTCTGGGAGCGTCAAGGGTTTACATTTATTACGGAAGAGCAAAATGAATGGCAAATCGTGCATATGGATAAACCCATCAACATTAGATCGGAGAGATGTAGGAATGTACACAAGTCTGATTGAGAAACTGGCCCACACAAAGGCGTTAAAATGGTTTCCGAACAGGCAAAGCAGGAAGGCAAGCTGGAATTGTTTATCCCGGATGAGGATGAATATTACTATTTTGATACAAGAATGGCTGATGCACGCGGAGAATTCAAGGTGATGCGTTTAGATTACTTTAATGGAGAGCCTGAAGTGTATGCGGATTGTTTTACAGAATTTCTAGAAAAGTTGATTGATCAACGGACACCTCGGAACGCGTAGTACAGTAAAACGTAAGGTTGCAGACAGAGAATACAACTGGGGGAATAACAGATGAGCAACATAAAACCAAAAATCGTATTTATTGATATTGATGGCACGTTGGTAGACGATGACGGTAATATCCCATTGTCTGCTCAAGAGGCTTGTAAACAAGCGCGTAAGAATGGACATCTGCTGTATTTATGCACAGGCCGCTCTAAGGCTGAGATCTATGATTCGATCTGGGAAGTAGGCTTTGACGGATTGATTGGAGCAGGCGGCGGATACGTGGAGTATGGCTCTGACGTGTTATATCATAAAAAAGTAACGGCAGAAGATGTTCGTCATATGGTCGATTTCTTCAATGAACACGGCATTGATTTCTATCTTGAATCCAACTCGGCATTGTACGCAAGCAGTAATCTTCAATCCCATTTGGAACGGCGTATCTATGGAGATATCGAGAATGATCCAATTGCACGGGAGAAAAAGGAAACAAAACCTCATCCGTTTATTGCAGGATTAACTTACGGCGAAGCCGATCTGTATAAAGATGACGTCAACAAAGTTTGTTTTTTAGAAAGCTCGGAGGTTCCTTTTGAACGAATTAAACAGGAGTTTGAAGGCAAATTTGAAGTAATTCAGTGTACCGTGCCTGTCTTCGGAGAAGGTAGTGGAGAATTGATGATTCCGGGAATTCACAAAGCGATTGCGATTGCTGATCTGTTAGAGCATCTGGGAATGTCGAGAGATGATACGTTGGCCATCGGCGATGGCATGAACGATGCCGAGATGCTGGAGTTCTGTGCTGTAGGGATTGCGATGGGCAATGCGAAGCCTGGGCTGAAAGCTATTGCTGATGATATTACGGATTCGGTGAAAGAAGACGGATTGTATCACAGTTTTGTGAAATATGGATTAATAGAGGCGTAAGGTTACTTGTATGGAACCAGAGAGGAGAGTAGAGTACATGCCTGAGAGCATAAAAGTGGAATTTGAACTTAGTGCTTGGGGTCAGGAAAACACGCAAGATGGAGGAGGCTCTTTTCAAAAACATGAGCTGTTGAAAATACGTACGGTATCTAAAGACATCACGCTTGAGCAGCTCGAAGCAATGGTAAAAGAGATGATCGCAGATATCAAAAAGGTATATCCCCAGCCAGAGCAGTTGGGCGTTAAAGTTACATTAAGAGCCAAAGAAACAGATGGCGTATTCACATATCTTGGCTGATGATTAACGAACTTAACAGCATTTGTTGAACAAAGGAGTAGTTACTAACTACTCCTTTTTGTATTGTTTAAGCAACTCAAATGAACGTTTTTCCGTCCATATATATGATGGGAATAGAGTTGGGAGGTGCTGTATGAAACGTATAGCTGTACTGTTCATTGGAATCATGTGCCTGATTACTGGTTGTGTGGCAGAATCCAGACCAGTGGCTGAAGCTCATGTTCAAGTTATGCCTAGAGAAATGCCCGCAGATTTTAATTTTAAAGTTCGTTACGGGTATGGGGAGGCCAATAAAAACGAAATCAATACATTGATCAGGTTCGTAAGGATCTGGTTCAAAACGGAACTGGGGTGGCCGCAATCAGGCTAACCATGGAAGAAATGCGTAGGATCTATACGAAAATGTATGAAATGAATGTGATGGAGATGAGAGATGTCGGATCGATAACTTCAAATTGTACTCAAATCCCGTATATGACTGAAAGCTGGAACATTACGGTGGATGGGAAAACGAAGACTTGGTTATGGTCGGACGAATCCTGTGAGATCACAAGTGACGCAAAGCAACTATTAGATTTACGGGAATATATTCATGAAATCGTTGAAGCTAAAGATGCTTACGAAGCTTTGCCTGAAGCAGTAGGAGGATATGACTGATGAATAACTTTGATACGTTATTGAATCTCGTATAACATTTGCCTTTCTTTGACCGATATATGAAGAGGGACACGAATAATAAGACGAGGCGAAAGGAGCGTACATAATGGATATCGCAGCATTATCTACGGCTATGAGTCAAGCTTCGGTGGCACAAGCAGCAAGTCTGCAAGTGATGTCAATGGCCAAAGACATGGCACAGCAACAAGGTCAGCAGATGGCCGAGATGTTGAAGTCAGCCTCGGCTCCTCACCCCAATCTAGGCAGAAGTTTTGATATTTCGGTATAATCCCTTTCGGGATGAAGATCAAGATGTTTTGTTTCACAAAACATGCAGCAAGCAGAACGTGAAGCCGTTTCAATTCGAAAGAATTGGAACGGCTTCACGTTTGTTTTTCCCGATAAAGTCAGTTAGCATGAATTAATAAATAAACAGATTTCTTACCAGAATCATCTCTATCAAAATCTATATTAAACTGATCTTGGTAAGTCCGGTGCTACGTTCTCAAAAGGCAGATTATCTTTCAATGTCCATAGCTCATCATAGCTGGAAATTTGCACATCTGCTTTGGACAGATTCTGATTGCCTGACCCCGGATTATGATATCCGATACAACGCATTCCTGCACTTTTGGCGGCTTGAACACCGTTGCGAGAATCCTCTATAACCAGACAATTCGCCGGAGATACACCGATTCGCTCGGCTGCGGCCAGGAAAATATCCGGAGCCGGTTTGCCATGTTCAACCTCTTCGCCTGTCATGCGTACTTCAAAGTAAGGCCCTAATCCCGTTTTCTCCATGATTAGATCAATGAGTGCCCGAGGGGATGAGGAAGCAACGGCAATCGGGATGTGTTGCTCATGTAGCCAGCGAATCCACCGTTCTACCCCAGGCATAGCCACAAGCTTGGCATGAGCTAACATCTTTTCCATGACATGCTGTTGATGATACGCAAGAATCTCTTCCAGCGGCACCTTGACCTGATATTTGTCGATAACTTGTTGCCACATGGATTCTAGCGTGACACCGACAAAAGAATGATGTTCTTCCAACGTCACGGCTGCCCCAAAATGATCAAATGAACTCCGCTCTATCTCGAAATAAATCGGTTCACTGTCGATCAGAACGCCATCCATATCAAAAATGACCCCTTGAATAGAAAGATGACGATGTTCATCCTGCATCTGATTCCTGTCCAGACGTCCAGCCACTTGATCTGCTGTCATGCTGCATTCCTCCTCTGAATGATGTCTCATATGTTTTAGTGTAACTGCTTTTTATTCAGCATTCCAGCAAGCTACGAAAAACGAATTAATTGGATTGCAGTACAACCTTGATGGCATGAGAGGAGGCTTGTAAGGTGCGTCCCCGTATATCGCATCCAAGTGTGCGGAATGCTTCTTCATAATCTTCCAGCGGAAAAGAATGGGTTATAATTTTTTTGGCAGGAATAATCTGTTGTTCAATCATATAATGTGCGGTGGCAAACGTTCCAAGCGAATCAATAGAGCCGATAATCTTCAGGCTGCGATCCACAACTTCCTTCGGGTTAAATGACGTATTTCCATCCCGTAAACCAACCAGCATCAGATAGCCGCCACTAGCGAGTTGTGACAGTACTTGAGTGCCTACTACACCAGTGGTATCTACAATCATATCGACTTGTCCGGTTGTCGGAGCGATGTCTGCAATGGCCTGCTCAAAAGATGAATGAACTTGCCAGCGGTCTGGTGCTATAGAGCCTGCAATGGCTAAGCGTTCTTCCGAGATGTCGACAAGACTTCCCGTTACGCCTTTGGAAGCGAGTGCGTAGCTGTATAGGATGCCAATGGGTCCGGCCCCAAGAATAATCGTTCTGAAATTCGGCAACAAGTGAATCTGGTTAATGCCTGTCAACATACAGCTTAGCGGCTCGGTTAGAGTGGCTTCTTCGTAACTAACATGATCTTTTAATTGATATAAAAAGCGATCTTCTGTCACGTAATAATCCGTGAACGTGCCATCTGCACTTACTCCCGTTTCCGTAACGGACTTGTGAGTACAGTGGTTCTGCCTTCCTGTTCTGCACATCTCGCATTGACCACAGTAATATGTAGGGTCGATCACGACACGATCTCCTGGTTGCAGTGTGGTGACGGCGGAGCCGACAGCAATTACTTCACCTGCGGATTCATGTCCAAGAATGACGGAAGGAATCGCATGATATTTTCCGCTAACAATGCCTAAATCTGTTCCACAGACCCCGGTTGCCCGTATACGCACAAGCACCTGATTATCTCTGGTAATTTCGGGAACAGGTCGTTCCTCAAGTGCGACATCCCACGCAGATTTATATACTAATGCAAGCATGATGGAACCTCCTTTTTTTGTAGGAACTACATTTTTTCAAACTACTTTCGACGCTAAAATAACTTCCGATCATTAATGAACGCTGGCGAGGACAGAATCCAATCGATCCACAATCTCAACCAGTTCGTCTTCGGTCGTTGTCAGAGAAGGGCGTACTTTAACGACGTTGCCAAAGCCGTACCGTGAACTGCGTAGAATCAAATGTTGATCTTCAAAGGCACGGTCGATGATCGCATTGGTTTTTGGAGTATCTGGCTCATTTTGATCACCCACGATTTCAAGTCCCCACATGAGTCCCACTCCGCGGGCTTCTCCGATGCCAGGATATTTCAGAGCGAGCTCGTGTAGCAGTCCGCCAAGCAAAATACCTTTTCGTTTGACCGTATCCAAAAATCCCGGTTCTGAGACCACTTCCAGTGTGGATTTGGCAGCGGTGACCGAGATGAGATTACTGCCCGAGGTAAAAGAATGCTCATGTTTTTCCAGTACATTTAATCGAGATTGCATCAGAACTGCAGCTACAGGTACACCAATACCGCCAAGGCCTTTGGCAAGTGTAATCATGTCGGGCTGGATATCAAATAATTCGCTAGCAAACATCGTACCCGTACGTCCGACACCCGTTTGGACTTCATCAGCAATGAGAAGCATGTTGTTCTCATCACATAATTGGCGAAGGCGCTTGAAATATCCTAACGGTGGAACGATGTTGCCGCCATTTCCGAGAATAGGCTCAATAATCATACAAGCAACCGAGCCTGAGCTGGCATACTCTATAGCATCAGATATCGCTTCAACACATTGATATCCGCACTCGCTACTTTCACTTTTGAACGGGCAACGATAACAATATGGTGCGGGTACATGAACCGCATTAGGGGCTGACGAATTAGGAAAACGCTTGCGTCTAAAGGCATTACCTGAGATGCCCGTTGCGAATTGGGTCTGTCCATGATGAGAAAGGTACAAGCTGATGATGTCCGTTGATCCTGTATACTTCTGGGCAATTTTAGTTGCGCACTCATTGGCCGTAGACCCGGTAATATCCCGCATCCATCCGGCATCGATATTGTTCGGAGCATACTCAATCAAGTGTTCCAATACTTCATTGACGTAAGGTTCCGTGAAGGAGGAAGACATATGCGTAAGATTGCCGACTTGTTCCTGAATTTTATTGACTACATGTGGATGATTATATCCCAAGGACAGATTAAACGTACCCGAGACGCCATCTAGATATTCCACACCTGCATCGTCAATCAACTTAATCCCTTTTCCGACTGTAAAGCGGTTATTGGTTAAAGTTTGCATTCGGATTCCTCCAATAGTTTAGTGTACTAGCTAGGTGAACAATATGACATTCCGGATGGTTTGGGCATCCCCCCTTTCAAGTGTGGAAGTCTGTAAGCCTTACAAGTTATATTTCTTTGGTTTGATGCGGGTATGCAGAGCTCAACGATTCATTCCGAGTGTTCCACAGGTGGGAGAGGATCAATGTCAGCAATAAAAGCATACAAAATCCCGCTAAAATCATGATGGTGCCGACGATCGGCCATGCACTCATACTCCATCCCGTGAGATACTGTAACGTTGCACCGCCAATACCGCCGGAGGCAATCAATATACTCGTTGTCCTTTCAGTCATGCCAGGAATCAGCACATTCGCATAGACGAGTGCGATGCAGAATAAACCCGACATAAATAATCCTGTTCCAAAGATTAGCCCATATGTTACCCATTGACCGGACACGAATACCATAGATACCGTAAACAGCAATGTACCTATCGTGCTCCAGATCAAGAAAGGCATATAATTGACGGCTTCAGCGATTTTGCCAGAGAAC
This sequence comes from Paenibacillus polysaccharolyticus, assembly GCF_023714295.1. Lineage (GTDB taxonomy): Bacteria > Bacillota > Bacilli > Paenibacillales > Paenibacillaceae > Paenibacillus > Paenibacillus polysaccharolyticus_A. The sequence goes on along the minus strand of NZ_JAMAUN010000002.1, from coordinate 266,171 downwards.
AGGCGTCCTACAATCATGGCAATCCACAGAATGGATACACTTAGGGAGGCGATAGATTCTTTCAGTTCCAAACGTTCTACCAGAATGGAGGGCAGGAAATTCATCAGTCCAAGCTCCAGTCCCATGTAAACAAAGAAAAAGACAACGAAGAGGGAGAGCAACCCCAGATGTTTTTTGGAATAACTGGCTTTGTTTGCCCCCTGTTGTGTCGTGTTTTCTCCAGCCTGTTCGAGGTATTGTGCGGCAGGCCGAGGCATGGTGACCCATGGAACCATGAGGATAAGCGCGCAGGCAGCAACCGTGAAGAACGTCAAGTGCCACTGGCCCAACCAGATGAACAGAGCTGCCGCCGCGGGGATGAGAAGTGCGCCCAGGGCGAAGAATACATCCAGCTTGGACATGGCTACCGCTTTCTGATTTTCTGTGAATTCGATAGTGAAGGCGCCAACGGAAGGTTCGATGATGCCTGAGCCAAACCCCACAATAATGGTCAACAGAAGCAGAACGTTCCACGAAGGCAACCATCCGAGCAGCAAATAAGCTGCAATAATGCAGATTAACGCAAGGGTGAGCATCCATTTTCGACCAATTTTACCCGTCATGGACGGTGACACAAGTACACCGACAAGAAACCCGAGAAACTGCAAAAATAGTAGAAATCCCCCGTCACTGTAACCGCGCTCATAATGAGGTAATAAAACGGGTAGAAGCGCACCAAGTACTACGCTGGTTATGCCAATCAACAGATAGAAGCCGCAACTTAAAACGAATATTCTTTTCAAATGTCTACCTCCTCGAAGTGGATAACATTTTTATAAATTGAAATAAATGTTTATTTTATATTTAACTTATACCATATTTTTGAAATTGTACAAGCTTTTTATTGTAAAATTATGTTAAAGTTTGGCGGGGTCATTCTTTTTTTGGTTCATCCTGTCCGATCACAAGATTTATGTCAAAGATGACTCTGTTGCGTCACTTTTCGTTTCATGAGAAGATGAGGTTCAGCGCTCTTTAAAGTAGACGGAATGATTGATCAAAGGAATGAAAGAACGGCTGAATATACAGATTAAATAATGAGAAGCGGTGAAATATGTTAATCAACAAATACATAAGTGAGACGGGGCACTTCTCCCGCAGGGAAACGACTCGTCGCATTGCAGCCGGAAGAATTACAATCAACGGCAGGGTATGTGTAAAAGGAGATACGGTTGCACCAGGAGACATCGTGCTGATGGATGGGGAGCGCATTCCAGAGCGGAATCCTGAGGCCGTGTATATCGTTCTGAACAAACCCGTTGGCATTACATGCACGGCAGCTGAACATATTGAGGGCAATATCATTCAGTTTGTGAATTATCCTTCACGCATTTTTGCAGTCGGCCGGTTGGATAAAGCGTCAGAGGGGTTGATTTTACTCACCAATAACGGAGATATCGTGAACAAAATGATGCGTTCGGAGCATCATCATGAGAAAGAATATGTCGTCACCGTGGACAAGCCGGTCACTGATGCATTTCTTCAATCCATGTCACAAGGTGTGGAGATTTTGAATGTGGTTACCAAACCATGTGAGGTGTGTAGGCAAGACGAGAACGTTTTTCGAATTATTTTGACACAGGGGCTTAATCTGCAAATCCGCCGAATGTGTAAAGCGCTGGGGTACAGGGTTTTAAAGCTGGAGAGAATTCGGATTATGAACATTACACTGGATGAACGGTTGAAAAGGGGAGAGTGGAGACATCTGGAGAAACAGGAGTTGGAGTTACTTATGTCTCAGCTAGATCATAACGAAGCGGTGGATGAGTAGTGATTAGTTTGCCCCAGCTCTGTCGTATAAGTTACTTATTTGAAAAGGACGCAGAAGACACGACCCCGTTTGTTAGGGATCGTGTTTTTTACATCGTGACGTTATGACGTAACTTCTAAACTAGAAGTGATTTAAGTGTTGCGACGTAATTTTGCCGAAAATACGTTGCGGTTTTTGCCTCTCGCCGTGCTCTCCGAAATGTAAGAGCCACACTTCGCGACTCATGATGCACCTTCTTTCTGGTATGTTTAGGTGATTATAACGTGCACCTGAGGCTGAATTCTTGAACAATATTGCTTATTTTACCGGAGCGGTGAATCGAGAACATCTATTTGAGTTCAGTTTAGGTTTAATTTAAAATAAGAATGAGACTTAATGTAAGATTTTCCTCCAATGGATAAGGAGATGGGATAATATGTTTGAACACTTGGTTATTTTTAAATTTAACGATAAAATCACACCTGCGAAGCAACAGGAGTTTGTAGCTCAGTTGCTTGCGTTACAGGATCAGATTCCTGGAATTGTTGATCTGACGGCTGGCGTGAATGTAACGGAGGAAACTGATCGTATTCAAGGATTTACCCTTGGATTAAGAGTGACATTTGAAGATCAGGAAGCCTTGCGAGCATACGGTCCGCACCCTGCACATCAGGCATTCGTATCCTCTCTGGATGGCTGGATTGAGAACGTGATTGTGACAGATTACCCGATCCCTGCGAAATAAAAGGAGCAACGAATGCTTGGCTTCATTTCGGATGATTGCGTCAAGCGAAAACTGTTTACACTTTGGAATTTCCATGCGATGACATAAATGAGCATGGGTCCACAAATGCTACATGAAGATAAACAAAGGAATTTCTTTGTTAGGAGAAGGAGTGTGACCCATGGAAAAAAACGATTTAAACGCAGGCTGGAATCTGGAACACAGTTATGCAGAACTGCCTGAAACGTTTTATACAAGACAGCAAGCTGTGGCTGTCCAGTCTCCAGACATGATCATTTTTAATCAAACACTGGCGATTAGTCTGGGGTTAAATGCAGATGTGTTGCAAAGCCCCGAAGGTTCAGCTATTTTTGCGGGTAATCACATACCAGACGGAGCGGAGCCCCTTGCACAAGCATATGCAGGTCATCAATTTGGTAACTTTAATATGCTTGGGGATGGACGCGCTTTGCTTCTGGGTGAACAGATTACTCCTCAAGGGAACCGCGTTGATATTCAGTTAAAAGGTTCAGGACGTACGCCATATTCCCGCGGTGGGGATGGACGTGCTGCCGTAGGCCCGATGCTTCGGGAGTACATTATCAGTGAAGCCATGGCAGGTCTTGGAATTCCGACGACACGCAGCCTGGCCGTTGTCTCCACGGGAGAGAACATTTATCGTGAAACAGAGCGTCCGGGGGCTATTCTCACTCGAGTCGCGTCCAGTCATATTCGAGTCGCAACTTTTCAGTATGCAGCCCAATTTGGTTCGGTAGAGGATTTACGTGCACTCGCGGACTACACGATACGTCGCCATTTCCCGCAAGTAGAGGGTAACGAACAGCGTTATCTAAACTTCCTACAGAAAGTGATCCAACTTCAGGCGCAGCTTGTTGCAAAATGGCAACACGTAGGTTTCATTCACGGGGTCATGAATACGGACAATATGGCGATTAGCGGGGAAACGATTGATTATGGTCCCTGTGCCTTTATGGATACGTATAACCCAGCGACAGTGTTCAGCTCAATTGACAGACAAGGCCGATATGCTTATGGCAATCAACCATACATTGCGGGGTGGAATCTGGCTCGTTTTGCTGAGACTTTACTGCCGTTGCTACATGAAGATGAAGAGCAGGCTGTTCAAATCGCTCAGGATGCCATTGCACAATTTTCGGAGCACTATCATCATCACTGGTTAACGGGTATGCGAGCCAAACTCGGTTTGTTTACGGAAGAAGCGGAAGATGAGACCTTGATTAAGGACCTGCTCGATCTGATGGAAAAGCATGCTGCAGATTACACAAATACGTTTGTGACATTGACTCTGAATAAACTGGAAACCTCCACACTTAGTGACAAGTCCGACTTCAAGGAGTGGCATACACGCTGGCAAGACAGATTAGTTAGACAGCCGGAATCCAGCGATGAAGTGATGGAACAGATGAAACGAAACAATCCCGTAGTGATTCCGCGGAACGAGAAGGTAGAAGAAGTACTGGAGCGAGCAGAGCAGGACGGGGACTACAGTTTGATCCAGCCTTTGCTGGATATTCTCCAGCGTCCTTATGCGTATACTCCTGAACAGGAAGTATTTGGTGCAATGCCAGTGTCCTGTGACCCTTCGTATAAGACATTTTGCGGGACTTAACCTCTCTGTGAACCTGAGAGGAAAAGGTGTGGGCTGCCGAGAGGCAGCTTTTTCATTGTTAGCCGTTATAATCGATTATATGAGGTTGATCTCACACCCTAGATGTTAGAGAGAAGGAAGGTGAATCTTGTGTCAAATCTGTTAAGCATGGAGGAGCTAGCTCAGCAACTCCTTGAATTGTTATCACGCACTTCTTACCCGATGGAACAGATGGAAAGTTATGTGAACCGATTGGGAGAGTCGTTCAAATGGGAAGGTGCACCCTATGTCGAAATAGGCGATGGACATTATATTGTTACAATCTATGAACGCGGTGTACCGTCCCTGATTAAAAAGCTGAAGCACGTGGAGGAGGTCCTCTACTGGTTGCTGGAAGATATGATTTTTACAGCCGCCCATGTAAGCCTGCTTAAGAAGTATGGTGTCGATAACGTTAACACCCATCTCGATTATACAAGTGAAGTGTGGCAAGAGATCGAAGACAACGTACGGGCAGCTTTTCGAAGGATCGGTGAACCATATTTAACTTGGCATCAAGAGGGTAAACGCCGGGAACTGGAAACGGTTCAACCCAGGAAGGGGAAATCTTGATATGAGCGAACGGGACATTCAGGATGTGTGGTATGATTACGCATTGACTTTTGTGGAAAAAAAGAACCAGTCTGCGCAAGGATGGACTGCGCTTTCCCAGACGGAACAAGAGATTGCAGCGTTGTGGCTGTTTGAGGCAGATGTCTATAATGGTGGTTTTATACAATTCTTCTGCAACTGGGGAGAAGAGGCTTATAAGTTCGCATGCAAGGCACTTGAAACGATCGGGGCAAACCAGGTTCTGAGTAATGTGAAGCAGCAGTATGCTTGTTTTGAGCATTTGGAAAACGATTCTAGACTAACGGGGTTGTGGGAGATCCCAAAATATCTGGAGACGGAGCAAGAAGAACGTTTGGATGAGCTGGACCAGCAACTCTGGAATAACGAAGATCAGGTTGCGGAGAAGGCTTACGCTCATTACCATGACGAGCTACGGATCAGGTTATAGTTTTGTTGATGGTTTGAATACTTGCGCTTGCAATGTGCAGAACGTTTCGCTATACTGGCTATAATTAAATACATGAATTACGTTGATAGAGCGCAGTAGCGGCTTTGTCCCTGTTACAGAAAGTCAGGGGTTGATGGAACCTGATACATACAAGGGCTGCGAATTACACTCTGGAGTACTTGGGTAATGCCAAGCGGATGGGCAAACGATAACTTGCTGAAAGTGGTATGGATCGCTATTTCTTGAACATATGAATGTTCGGAGAGGTTGTCCATGCAAATTGGGTGGTACCACGGTTATTCTAATCGTCCCTGTGTCTGTGAAGACAAGGCGGCGATTTTTTTGTGTCCAAAATACCACTTGCAATGTTAGTTCCAGATAAGTTGAACTAATTTTACACTTTAACGGAGAGGACAGAAAAAACCTGAAAAAGCGAAGTGTTCGCCTTTATCACCGGATTTTCCCCTTTGGGAATGGGAACCAAAAAAATCTGGGGATAACAGCGATTGGAGGGTTATTCTGTCATCGAAGTGGACGGTGTAAATTCCTTGGTTCAACTTATATAGAACGTAAGTCATGCCTGAATTTTGATGATGAAAAGGGGTTATTACAATGAACATTATTGACGAACTACAGTGGCGCGACGCCATTAATCAACAAACGGATGCGGAAGGGCTACGTGAACTGACGGAGACCAAAGCGATCTCCCTGTACTGCGGTGTAGACCCGACAGGTGACAGTATGCATATCGGACACTTAATTCCGTTTATGATGCTGAAACGTTTCCAATTGGCAGGGCACCGTCCGGTAATTCTTATAGGCGGCGCAACGGGTACGATTGGTGACCCGAGTGGTCGTCAGTCCGAACGTTCTTTGCAGACGTTGGAGCAAGTGCAAGAGAATGTAGACGCGTTAACGGCACAGATGAAAAAGTTGTTTGTTACCGAAGGCGACAATCAGGTTCGCATGGTTAATAACTATGACTGGACACATAAGATTAACGTTATCGAGTTCCTGCGTGACTACGGGAAAAACTTTAACCTGAACACCATGCTGGCAAAAGATGTCGTAGCAAGCCGTCTTGAAGGCGGAATTTCATTCACGGAATTCTCTTACCAGATTCTGCAATCACTAGATTACCTTCACCTGTTCCAAACGGAGGATGTACAACTACAGATTGGTGGATCTGACCAATGGGGTAATATTACGAGCGGTCTGGATCTGATTCGTAAAAAAGAAGGCTCAGAATCGAAAGCTTACGGCTTGACCATCCCACTGATGCTGAAGTCGGACGGTACAAAGTTTGGTAAAACAGCTGGTGGTGCGATCTGGCTTGATCCGAATAAAACGACACCGTTTGAATTCTACCAATTCTGGGCGAATACAGATGATCGGGATGTGATTAAATACTTGAAATATTTCACATTCCTGAGCAAAGAAGAAATCGAAGCCTTGGCTGAGAAAGTGGAGACAGAGCCGCATAAACGTGAAGCACAGAAAGCCTTGGCAGAGGAAATGACCAAGTTCGTTCACGGCGAAGAGATGCTGGAGCAGGCAAAACGTATTACAGCAGCTTTGTTCAGCGGAGATATTCGTTCCCTGACAGCAGATGAGATCGAGCAGGGTTTCAAGGAAATGCCAACATACGAAACAGACGGTGAAGCTAAAAATATTGTAGACTGGCTTGTGGATCTTGGTTTGGAGCCTTCCAAACGCCAAGCTCGTGAGGATGTGACCAAGGGTGCCATCTCTATGAACGGCGAAAAAATAACCGATCTTGAATTTACGGTATCTGCAGAGCACGCGATTGGCGGAAAATTTATCATCATCCGTAAAGGTAAAAAGAACTACAGCCTGGTTAAGCTTCAATCATAGTTATTTGCAAATCAAGCAACCAAAAAGACCGTCTCCCATGCTGTCAGATGACAGAGGGGAGACGGTCTTTTGTATAACAAGCTAGAAGCTAGCCATATTTTAATGTTGATTGACAATCGCAGTGATCTCTTCATCCAGATCCAAGGTAACATCTTCACGATACGCACGAATGTTGTACTCGCTGTGCAAGTAGCGAAGAATCGCTTCGATCATATTGGATTCTACCAGGAACTGACTGCGACCTTGAATCCAGACTTCTGCGGAATAACCTGTATCTTCTTCCCAGCTTAACTCCACATTTACGTCCGTAGGACGCACACCTTTACGCTCTGCCATGTGAATGCAAATGGCATTCACAATCTCATCCATACTTAGAACCATAGAGCTTAGTACCGTCCGTTTCTGTTACGATCATCATCACGATCGTCACGGCGGTCATAACGACCATCCGCAGCAGGCTTACGGCGATTTGTAATGGCTCTGAACAATGCCATAGCCAGCATAACAATCAACATAATTGCTGCTACGTTCACGAGCAATCCAAGAATGTTACCCAGTGCTCCCATACCGCCAAACAGTCCGCCGAACAACATACCGGCCAAACCACCCAGCATCATACCTTTCATGAAGCCGCCGCCACCGCCAAAGAATCCACCACGGTTATTTGCCGCTGCGCCAGTATTGGAATTGTTACGGGAATTGGACTGACTTACGTTATTGTCTGATTTCTTAGGGGTATTCGTGTAACTCTTCGTACCGGATTTGAACCCACCGCCGCCTCGTCTTGCATCAGCACTGTCCGGATTCGTAACACCAACCGTTGCGAACAGTAGTGTGAATGCCATAAAAACCATCATTAGATGTTTAATTCCGAATTTTTTCTTCATTGTATAGATCGTAACCCCCTGAATAAATTTGTTTAACTCCCCAAAATGGGCCTTACTCTAGTAATACGGGTCAACCTGCTGGAACGTTTCAAAATTAATTTAAATTTCTGAAATACTTGGACTCGGGTCTTGAATAGCCGCTTGACCATCGAGAAGCTGGGTGACCCAATGACACCATTCCAACCCCGTCTGGGCATGCATTAACCCTTTTTGCACCAAAATGTAGCTTCCAAAATCCCGGTTGCCTACTCGAAGATTATCCTGTGGTATCCGTGATTTCAAATCCTCGAAATACCGTATGCGCTCCATGAACCAGCTTTTACGCTCGTTCAGAATGCGTCTCATGCTGCCATCTTCGGCAATACCTACACAGAGAATGCGAAGATTAAATTCATCGCGCGTAACGGGCGCCGTAACCGGAGTAATCATCCACTCCAGTAACTTCTGAATGCCTTTTTCCGTAACTGCATACATTTTTTTGTCCGGTTTGTCAGACTGTTGTACCCAGCGGGAGGCGAGTAACTCATCGTTTTCCATCTTGGACAGGAGCGGGTAGATCTGGCTGTGTTTGGCCTGCCAATGCGGCTGAATCTTCAGCATCAGATCATAACCGGAAGACTCCTCGCGGGTAAGCAGCCCGAGCAATCCGTAGGAAAGTATGTTCATGCACATGTCTCCTTAATATTAGGGCTGGGCCAACGAAACAACCCTTGTTTTGTTTCGTTGACCGCTTTCATAAAAGTGTACACTGAAACTGTATGGTTTGACAACCTGACAGGATAACTGCCTTAATTTAGACAAAAAAAAGTACGAACCAAGAAGGTCCGCACTCCAAACCATTTTAGAGAGATGCCTGTTGTCCATACCCGTCAGCGACAAGATCAAGCTCGCCTGTGGCAGAGTCAATCACCATACCGTGAACAGGTACATTGGGAGGAAGTAATGGATGCTTTTTAATCACGTCCACAGTTCCTTTTACCCCTTCTTCAACACTATCAAACCCGCGCAGCCACTTTTGCAGACGAATGCCGGAATTTTCAAGCGTAGACATGACCTCTTCGGAAATTCCACGTTCTGTCATGTGACCAATCATTGTTTCGGCATGCAGGGAAGCCATACCACATTCTGTATGACCTACCACGAGCACCTCATCGGCGCCCAATTCATAGATAGCAACCAATACAGAACGCATAACACTACCAAAAGGTTGGGAGATAATTGCACCTGCATTTTTGATGATTTTTACATCGCCATTTTTCAGGTTCATCGCTTTAGGCAACATCTCTACAAGACGGGTATCCATACAAGTGATGATGACCATCTTTTTGGTTGGAAACTTGCTAGCCGTATACTTCTCGTATTCTTTAGTCTCGACAAATGATTTGTTGTAAGCCAAAATCTCTTGAATGTTGTTCATGTCCATTGCCTCCTGTTATCCAATACGACGAGCACGGCCATTTGCATGAGATGCAGCTTGTCCTACACGCCTTTGATTAATTAGAGCAACGCAGTCAGTAGACCGCGCTATCCCTATTTTAGAAGCATAATGCATTATACTTCTGTCAAAAGTTGATTATACGCAATGCAAAAAGTATCATCAATAGGGTGTACAAATTTTTTTTGAAGAGGTGAACGGTAACCATGGACAAACAAACACAGCAACATTTGCAATCTTTCCTTATTCTGGCCCGTAAAATAAAAAGTTATCACGAAGCCATTGGTTTGCTTCACTGGGATTTACGCACAGGAGCACCGAAAAAAGGCGTTCCAACTCGCTCGGAGACGTTGGGCTTGCTCTCTACTGAGGCATTCAAACTGCAAACCTCCGCTGAGATGAAAGCTTATCTAGATACGTTGACTGAGCCGGATGTGCTGGAGCAACTCGAAGACACCGACCGCCGCCAAGTGGAGGAGTGCAAGAAGGAGTATGATCGCAGTCAGTCGGTTCCACCTGAGAAAGTTCAGGCGTACACCATACTTACTGCCAAATCGGAGACGGCTTGGGAAGATGCCAAACATAACAGTGACTATGCCGGATTCTCTCCATATCTCACCGACATCGTGAAACTTAAACAGGAGTTTATTGACTATTGGGGTGTCAAGGATACAAGGTATGATACACTACTCGACATGTACGAACCCGGATTGACGGTGGAAAAGGTAGATGCTGTATTCGCCCGCCTCAAAGCGCGTCTCGTTCCACTACAAGAGAAAATCAATGCGGCGGAGAATAAGCCTAATACTGATTTTCTGAGTCAAATTTTTGACACCAAACAGCAGGAGAAGTTCAGTCTGTTTATTCTGGAACAGATGGGATATGACTTTGAAGCAGGCCGTCTTGACGAAAGTGTACATCCATTTGCTACAGGTTTGAATCCCGGTGACGTTCGAATAACGACGAACTATTTACAGGATGATGTAACCAGTGCAATCTTTAGTTCTCTGCACGAAGGCGGACACGCACTATATGAGCAAAATATTGATGAAAGTCTCGCCGGTACGCTTCTTGCCGAAGGCACATCGATGGGGATCCACGAGTCCCAGTCCCGTCTTTGGGAAAATATGATTGGACGCAGTTTACCGTTCTGGACGCGTTATTATAAAGATTTACAACAGCATTTCCCGCAGCTGAGCGAAGTGAAGCTGGAAGATTTCTACCGTGCAATAAACCGGGTGGAGAGTTCTCTGATCCGGATTGAAGCAGACGAGCTGACTTACAATCTGCATATCATTATTCGATATGAGATTGAGAAAATGCTTTATAATGAAGGGTTGGAAGTGAAGGATCTGCCAGAAACATGGAATAAAAAATACAAGGAATACCTCGGAATTCTGCCAACCAACGATGGTGAGGGTGTGCTTCAGGATGTACACTGGTCCGGTGGAGATTTCGGTTATTTTGCTTCTTATTCTTTAGGCAATATGTATGCTGCACAGATTATGCATACGTTACGTCGGGAGATGCCGGAGCTGGATCGTCTGATTGAAGAAGGGAATCTGATTCCAATCAAAGAGTGGCTTACAGACAAGATTTATCGCTACGGTAAGAGCCGCACCCCTTCCGAACTCATAGTTGCAGTGACAGGTGAAGAACTGAATCCGGATTATTTGGCAGACTATTTGGAAGCCAAGTATGCTGAGATTTATAAATTATAAAGCGTCTGAATGAAGGTCAGCCAGAAAATTCTGGTTGACCTTTTTTTGTGTGCAAGTTCTTAACCTTTTACTGGGCCTCGGCATATTCATAGTAAAGAGAAACTGCTGAACTCAGAAAAGGAGGGAAATCGAATGAAATATACGCCATGGTTTGTCCGGGGGATTGTAATTTTGTTGATTCTCATTGTAGCGCTGACGAGCTGCAATAAGGAAGAGAATGAAGCCAAGATTACGATTGGTGAAGTGACTCGTTCTGTATTTTATGCACCGGAATATGTAGCCGCGGCTCAAGGTTTTTTTGCAGAAGAAGGGCTTGAAGTCGATATCCAAACAACGGCTGGTGGAGATAAAACGATGGCGGCTTTGCTCGCGGGTTCAGTGGATATCGCACTGGTGGGTGCAGAAACGTCCATCTATGTCTATCAACAGGGGGCGGAAGACCCGGTCATTAACTTTGCTCAGCTCACCCAGACGGACGGAACGTTTTTATTCGCACGAAATGCCCAGGGCAGCTTTGATTGGGAACAATTAAGGCAGAGTGTATTTCTCGGACAGAGAAAAGGCGGTATGCCTCAAATGGCCGGGGAATTTGTCTTAAACAAACATGGAATTAACCCGTCCAGTGATCTGGAACTAATTCAGAATGTGGATTTCGCAAATATTGCTTCTGCCTTTGCTTCAGGCACAGGGGATTATGTTCAACTATTTGAACCACAGGCATCGATCTTTGAACAGGAAGGCCGAGGGAAAGTGGTGGCATCGTTCGGAACGGAAAGCGGGCATCTGCCTTATACGGTTTTTATGGCCAAACAAAGTTATTTGAACGAAAACAAAGAACTTGTACAAAAATTCACGAATGCATTGCACAAGGCTCAACTTTGGGTAGATTCTCATACAGCGGAGGAGATTGCACAAGTGATCACCCCATTTTTCAAAGACATTGATCCTGCCATTCTGACCAGCAGCGTAAGCCGGTATAAGGAACAAGGCACGTATGCCACAGATCCGATCATTGATGGCGATGAGTGGAACAATCTGCTGAATGTCATGAGCGCTGCCGGAGAATTAAAAGAGCGGGTTGAATTGAACACCATTGTTGATCCGTCTTTTGCAGAACAGGCGCTCCAGGGAAGGAAGTGAGGAGCAATGCCTGATTCCGGGAACGTAATTCGACTGGACAATATTTCTCAAGTGTATGTCAGTGAACGCGAAGCATCACTCGTCATCGAGGATTTGAATCTGGAGATCAAACAAGGAGAGTTCGTCAGTCTGGTGGGACCGAGTGGTTGCGGAAAAACAACGTTATTGTCGATCATCGCCGGACTGCTAAAACCGACTCGGGGAAAGGTTGAAGTCGAAGGCAAGCATGTTCAAGGTCCCTCTGCCAATATGGGTTATATGTTGCAACAGGACTATCTGTTCCCCTGGCGGACGATTCTGGATAATGCACTGATCGGGCTTGAGTTGACAGGAAATCTGGACGCACAGAGCAGAGAGCGTACCCGTGAACTTCTCGTTAGTATGGGACTTGGCGGGACAGAAGAGCAGTACCCCTCTGAATTGTCGGGTGGCATGAGGCAACGGGTAGCCCTCGTTCGAACATTGGCCACAGACCCTGCGATACTCTTGCTTGATGAGCCGTTCTCGGCCTTGGATTATCAAACCAAACTACAACTGGAAGATCTTGTATCGGATACGTTAAAACAGTATGGCAAAACTTCCGTGCTGGTCACACACGATTTGTCTGAAGCTATTGCAGTCAGCGACCGGGTCATCGTACTTGACCGCAACCCCGGACGCATTCGGCGTGAATTCGATATTCCTGAACAGATTCGGCTGGCACAGCCTTTCCATGCAAGGGAGCAGGCAGGCTTTAATGAGTTGTTCCAGTCACTCTGGGATGAACTTGTTCAGTCTGGAGGAGGTGAGAAAGATACGTGAGTCAGAAAATTCCAGATCAAGGAAAGCAGGAAGTACGTGAAATTTGGTTGGAAGAACTCCATCGTGACCATCATCGTAAGATGGTTAGATGGCGGCAACATATTTTTGCGGTTCAGCTGTCCATGTTAGTCGCTATGTTTTTACTCTGGGAGCTGGCGGGCAGATTACGGTGGATTGATGTATTGCTCTTCAGTTATCCGAGTAAAATCTTTGCTCAGATTGGCAAGGATGTCGTCAGCGGCGAAATATGGGCACATGTCGGGGTAACCGTAGGTGAAACGGTCGTTGGATTTTTACTGGGGACACTTGTCGGAACGTTGCTTGCTGTTCTGATCTGGTGGTCTCCTTTTTTGTCCAAAGTGCTCGATCCTTATATGGTTGTGTTCAACAGCATGCCTAAGGTCGCGCTCGGTCCGATTTTTATCGTCATGTTCGGGGCAGGATTTACAGCCATTGTGATGACAACCCTCTCTATTACGGTCATCATTACAACGCTCGTTGTGTACAACAGCTTTAATGAAGTGGATCCCAATTATGTGAAGGTTATTCGCACGTTTGGCGGTGAACGTTCCGAAATTTTTGCCAAGGTTGTGTTTCCTGCTTCATTCCCCACAATTGTATCTACCTTAAAAGTCAATGTGGGTATGGCCTGGGTTGGGGTCATCGTCGGTGAGTTTCTGGTCGCCAAACAGGGTCTGGGATATTTAATCATCTACGGATTCCAGGTGTTCAACTTCACACTTGTGTTATCAAGCCTGCTCATTATTGCAGTCGTAGCTACCGCGATGTATCAACTGGTTGTATATGCAGAACGCAAGTTACTATCGTCTGGTCGTAGATCATAGCTCGAAAATGAAAAGTGACTGACAGAGCCATTTTACAAGTATTCATCATATGTATACAATTTCACAAGAGGTGTCACGTTGCCCCCAATTGTAAAATCAAGTAGGATATTTGATGGAAGGAAAACCTTCATGCCGGGCAGAAACACATGGGATGAGTATAGGTCGGTTGCAGGTTTTTACCGCAATTGAAAGGGAAGTATTTCTTCTTCGTGGCATGTTTCTGTGACCGGCATGTTTTTGCATGCCGGTTGATGTCGTCTAGTTTGTAACCGGTTGAGTCATACTAAACAGGCGACAATACGGGCCGCGAACTTTTTTACAGCTTAGAGGAGATGGAATATTAAATGGGGTTTAGAGTTATTAAAACGGCAATCGCAGCACTGATGGCTGTATTGATTGCGGACTGGTGCCGTTTGCCAGGACCAACGTCAGCAGGCTTGCTTGCGATTTTGGGTGTGGACGTTACACGAAAAAGGAGTATTCGAACGATATCGGCACGTTTTTTTGCGTCCGTGGTTGGCCTTTTGTTTGCAAGTGTACTTTTTCACTTTCTCGGCTTCCATTATTGGGTACTGGGCGTATACATACTAACGGCCTTTCCGGTGATTGTTCGGGTGGGCTTTAAGGAAGGCATTGTGACGGGTTCAGTCGTGGTGTTTCGGGTATTTAGCGGTGGAGAGATGGATGTGCATGTCATTCTTGTACAGATTGCGCTGCTCTTGATCGGCCTTGGTTCAGCGATGGTCGTGAACCTGGCGTATATGCCGGCGGCTGATCCACAGATGTTCCGGATACGCAAACGGATTGACGAATTGTTCTCGAAAATTTTCCGAGAGTTCGCCACAACCTTGCGTAACCCCAATGAAGTATGGGCAGGCAAAGAATTAATTGAAGCGGATAAAGCCGTACTCGGCGGAATTGAAGCGGCCAAACGTTCACTGGAGAACCAGGTCATTCATCCGAATGAGGGCTGGAGTGTGTACTTTTATATGCGTAAAACCCAACTGGATTCTATACAGCACATGATGCATCTTGTATCCCAGGTCTATCAGAAAATGCCGCATGCCGAGATGGTGGCGGAGCTGTTCGACCAGCTTAGTCAGGACGTGTTGACCGAATCGTATACGGGACGAACGGAAAAGTTGCTTGCTGACGTGCAGGAAGAATTCAGACAAATGGAATTACCAGATACAAGGGAAGAATTCGAGATGCGTTCCGCTATTCTCCAGCTGTGTCGCGAGCTCTCCATGTATCTGAAAATCGCCAAGAAGGACAAAGCGCCTTCTCCAATCTCGGATCGCTCCCAATCTGTAAACGAATCATAGAAAATAGTTGTCACCCTAGACGGATGTCCTGCATACACTTGTAGTGAATGATTGTATGGAGGAGGTTTAAAGATGTCATTGAGTCATAAACATCAATGTAGAGAGATTATCACGAAGGCGATCTGCGGCAAAGGTCGTAAGTTCTCTACCGTAACACATACCGTGACTCCGCCCAATGGTCCGACCAGTATTTTGGGGGCTTGGATTATCAACCACCAGTATGAAGCCGTATCAGCGGGGGACGGGATTGAAGTTATTGGTACTTACGATATCAACATTTGGTATTCCTACGACAAAAATTCGCAGACAGATGTAGCTAAAGAGACGGTATCGTATGTAGAACATGTGCCTTTGTCCTATCTGGACCCGAAACACCGGACTTCCACAGTAGAGGTATCTGCGGATGCAACGCAGGAGCCTAGCTGTGTGGAAGCCACCGTGTCCGCGGGCGGCGGCAGCGTAATTATCCGGGTTGAGCGGGAATTCGCTGTAGAGCTTGTAGCTGAAACAAAAGTCTGTGTCAAGGTGTGCACGGATGGCTGCGGTGATTACGAAGACAAGGATTATGATTATGGCAGCGCGGATGGAGATTATGATGATCTCGATCCAGACCTGCTGGATGATGAGTTGTAAACCGCCATCCGAAAAGCAAAAGTAAATGTTCATAACCTAAGGTATCATATGCATCATAAGGTGCGGTGAAGAGGGCGTAAGCCCTCTTTCTTTCATAAAGTACAAAAAATGGGTTGTGACGAGCCTGATCATGTGCCTGAAGAGTTTAACGGGAAGGCTTCGCAGCTGCGGGGTCTTTTTTTTGATAAGCAAAAACATGGCGAAAGGAGGAACGGAATGGACGTCATGGAAGAAGCCGAGAAGGGGGTTCAAGCGTATACACGTCTGAGCTCTGGCGAACGGATAACGCGATTAAAGCAGGCAGGCATCGAAGTGCTGTCCGCGAGTGAGCAACGTAAGCGAGAAGCGGGGCTACGTGTACGGTATGACGTGCATATCAGCTGTCTTCAGGCGATTCGAATTATACGCAGAGATACCAGCGGAATGGGAGCGAGACAAGAAGGTGAACTGGATCGTGAAGCGGCATCTTCTGTTTATAAACGGGTAGAGCGCCTTGCGATCAAGACGTTGTATACACTAGGTCTAGATCATGGGGCTGTCCGTTTGGAAGCTTCGGGTAATGGCGGGTGTGCAGTCATTTCGGTTCATCCCGACCCTTGGAAAGGTGTAACAGACCTTTCTCTGCTTTATAGGGAAAGCTGGCAGCAACATCAGACGTTATTAAACCGGGATCGGCAGGAGAAGCGAGTTCCTGTGCTCGGCATGGACCCAGAATTTCTTCTGGTACAGATGCCTGAGTCCAAAATTATACCTGCCTCTCGTTTTCTCGAACGTACGGGGATCGCAGGCTGTGATTCAGTAACGATCGGTGGCAGACGGGTGTACCCCGTTGCCGAGCTTCGTCCTGCCCCAAGTGCAGAACCGCGTGAGTTGTTGTCGCATCTGTTGCGAGCCTTCACGGTTGCTTCACGCAGCATCAGTGACTCCTCTTTGATCTGGCAGGCAGGTGGGATGCCGCAACGAGGATTGCCGCTGGGCGGTCATATTCATTTTAGTGGCTTGCAACTAACCGGGGGGTTACTGCGTGCGCTGGATAATTATTTGGCGCTGCCACTGGCAGTGTTGCAAGATCCGCGAGGGTCAGGAAGAAGACCCAAGTACGGAACGTTAGGTGACTTTCGCCTGAAATCCTATGGTGGATTCGAATACCGGACACTGCCGAGTTTTCTAGTTTCTCCGGTTGTGGCCAAAGGGGTCGTTGCTCTTGCAGGTCTGATTGCGTGTAGCTACGATCAATTAAAACAGCGTCCCCTATTGAAGACGGAGGTTCATTCTGCGTTTTATGAAGGACAGCGGGACGTTATGATGACATATATCCCTTCACTAATGGATGATCTGAAACAGTTGAGCGGATATGCTCGATATGAACGATATGCGGCGCCCCTGATGCGGCAATTCAAACGTGGGCACACCTGGGATGAGAGCCGGGATATCCGTAAACTTTGGAATATTCGGGCAGGCTCATGAAGAAGCGACATTTTTTTGTTATAATGAAATGTAGGACTTTTTAATACGTTAAGATTCGTAAGATATGAAGCAATATAACCTTGAAGGAACAGGTAGATAACCCAAACATAAGGCGGAGGTGCGTTTTTGGTGCCTTACCGCCTTATTGCCTTCCAAGGACACATATCTTTTTGACATCATAGGAACGGATGGTGGATGGATATCATGGCTCAGTATACGCCAATGATTCAACAATATTTGCAAGTGAAAGCCGAAGCGCAGGATGCATTTCTTTTTTTCAGACTAGGTGATTTCTACGAAATGTTCTTTGATGATGCAATCAATGCGGCAAGAGAACTGGAGATCACGTTAACCGCACGCAACGGAGGTACAGACGATAAAATTCCGATGTGCGGTGTGCCCTATCATTCGGCTGAAAATTACATACAGCGTCTGATTGAGAAAGGGTATAAAGTAGCCATCTGCGAGCAGATGGAAGATCCTACAGTTACCAAAGGCATGGTACGCCGCGAGATTGTTCGTGTCGTTACACCCGGAACGGTGATGGAAGGCAAGACGCTGGGGGACAAATCCAACAACTATATGGTATGTCTAACCGGTAACCAAAACACGCTCGCTCTTGCTGCCTGTGACCTGTCTACGGGAGAACTGTACGTCACCTCAGTTCCATATTCCAAGGAGTGGCTTAAGGACGAAATTGGCATCTATGAGCCGTCTGAACTTGTGGGAGATGCGGCTCTGCTGGAGCTCGTAGAATCCGAATCATCTCCGATTGGTCGTCCGGTAGTCTACACCGCATGGACTAAAAGCAAGGAAGACCTCGTGCGTCAGCAGTTTGGCGAGTCGGTATGGGCAAGGTTGGAGCCGGAGCGTCAGGCATGTGTAGCACGCCTGTTCTCGTATCTAAGCGAAACGCAGAAGCGCTCGCTTGGACAATTGACACAAATCTCTACGTATGAGCCAGATCATTATATGATTCTGGACCCGTTTACACGCCGTAATCTGGAACTGGTTGAAACGGTGCGTGAACGTTCCAAAAAAGGCTCGCTTCTGTGGTTGCTGGATCGTACGGAGACGTCCATGGGTGCCCGTATGATGCGGCGCTGGGTCGATAAGCCTCTTCTGCAAAAAGGGAAGATCAATGAAAGACTGGAAGCAGTAGATACGTTGTATAACCAGTTTATTCTGCGTGAGGATCTGCGAGCTGAGCTGAAAGACATCTATGACTTGGAACGTCTGGTGGGACGAATTGCTTTTGGGAATGCGAATGGTCGTGACCTGAACGCGCTCAAATCGTCACTGGACAAAATTCCGAGTCTGCGCCACCACTGTGCGGCATCTTCGTCTGTAACGCTCCAGCATATCGCTGAAATGATGGATGATTGCGCTGATTTGCGTGATGCGATTGGACAGGCTATCGTGGACGAACCGCCCGTGTCGGTTAAAGACGGGGGTCTGATACGCGAAGGATACCACGCCCGTCTGGATGAGCTTCGGGAAGCTTCGGTAAATGGTAAACATTGGATTGCCGAGCTGGAAGCAAGAGAACGTGAAGCAACGGGCATCCGCTCGCTGAAAATCGGGTACAACAAGGTGTTCGGTTATTATATTGAAATCACTAAATCGAATCTTGCTTCACTTCCGGAAGGACGTTATGAGCGCAAACAAACACTTGCGAACGCGGAACGATATATTACACCTGAACTGAAAGAGAAGGAGACACTCATTCTTGAAGCCCAGGACAAAATGGTCGATATCGAGTACAGCTTGTTTGCAGAGCTACGTGATCGTCTGAACCAGGAGATTGCGAGGTTGCAGAAGCTTGCTGAGCAGGTCGCTGAGATTGATGTATATCAATCATTTGCAGTGATTAGTGCAGAGCGTAACTTTGTGCGTCCCGTGTTGACGGATGGATATAATCTGGTCGTCGAGCAAGGGCGGCATCCGGTCGTAGAGGCCGTCATGCGTGATGGGGCGTTTATTGCGAACCATACTGCGATGACTGAGGAAGAGGCACGTATTCTGTTGATTACCGGACCGAATATGGCTGGTAAAAGTACGTACATGAGACAAGTTGCACTCATCTCGATTCTGGCGCAGATTGGTTGTTTTGTCCCTGCGGGTCAAGCTGAAGTTCCGATCATGAATCGTATCTTCACACGGATCGGTGCTGCGGATGATCTGATCGGCGGTCAGAGTACGTTTATGGTGGAGATGGCTGATATTCAGGTCATGACCGAAAAAGCAACGCCGCGCAGTCTCATCATCATCGATGAGTTGGGCCGAGGGACTTCCACCAGTGAAGGCATGGCTATAGCACAATCGGTCATTGAATATGTACATGACGTGATCGGCTGTAAAGCTCTTGTATCCACCCACTTTCATGAGCTGGCTCATCTGGAGGAAAGTCTGGACAAGCTGGCAAATTATTCGATGGCGGTTCAGGAGAGCGGTGACAAAGTAAACTTCCTGCGCAAGTTGATTCCTGGTGCGGCAAGTAGCAGTTACGGCATCTATTGTGCAAGGCTTGCGGGTCTCCCTGATAGCATTATTGAGCGTGCAAACGGACTACTGCATGGATTCGAACAAGCGGCGTCACAGGTGGCGGTTGGCAGTGAGTGTGCGAGTGAAAGCAGAACATCATCCAGACAGTTGTCAGAGTTGCAGGCGGCGACTCGTTTGGAATCGTCGAATTCTGCGGAGGACAAGCTCATTCGGGAACGAACTCAAAGTGAACTTGCTACGGTAGTAGGGACGGTAACGTTAGAAGAGAAGGCCGCTTCTGAGGAGACGACGGCAGGATATGGTAATGCTAGTAGTGACAGGTCCAGCACGAAGGATCTATCCAATCATGGACAACATGAGGTAGTCCAGCTGTCGATCTTCGACGACGAGCAGCCAGCAACTGTGCAACCTACCAAAACAGTTATCGTGGAAGATAAACCTGCACGTGAACTGATTCGTCATATGAGAGAAATTGATGTGATGAATATGACGCCTTTGCAGGCGATGCAAATCTTGAATGAACTTAAAATGAAGGCACAGCAATTATCCTGAGTAACCGGGAGGAGGAGAATCTGTGGCGAAAATCCATGTGCTTGATGAACATATTGCCAACCAGATTGCGGCGGGTGAGGTCGTTGAACGGCCTGCATCTGTCGTAAAGGAACTGCTGGAGAATGCAGTGGATGCAGGGGCCTCCAAGATTGAAGTGGCGGTGGAGGAAGGCGGTCTGCTTCGCATTCGGGTAAAGGATAACGGCTCAGGCATAGAGCCGGATGATCTGGAGACAGCTTTCTACCGCCATGCGACCAGTAAAATAACCCACGGACGTGATCTGTTTCAGATCACAAGTCTCGGGTTCCGCGGAGAGGCGCTGCCGAGTATTGCAGCCGTCTCCAAGGTGGAAGTGCTGACCGCTAGTGGAGACGACGGGCGGGGACGACGAATCGTGATTGAAGGCGGCAAGCTCTGCACTCACGAGGACGCAGCATCACCACAGGGGACGGAGTTTGTGGTGAAGGAGTTATTTTACAACACACCTGCAAGATTAAAGTATATGAAAACAATTCAAACCGAACTGGGGCATATCTCAGATGTGTTATATCGCATGGCGATGTCGCATCCACATATTTCGTTCACCCTCCGGCACAATGAGAATACGTTACTGCAAACGCTGGGTAATGGTGATCTGTTACAAGTGGTTGCGGCGATCTATGGTACGAGTGCGGCTAAAGCGATGTTGCCTATTGAGGGAGAAAATCTGGATTACAAGATCAGCGGCCTGATCAGTCTACCGGAGTGGACGCGTGCGAACCGTGCGGGAATGTCAACGATTGTGAATGGAAGATATATTCGTAACTATGGGTTAAATCAGGCGATTCTGAAAGCCTATCATACGTTGTTGCCTATTAACCGTTTTCCGCTCGTGGTGTTACAGTTGGAGATGCACCCTTCACTTGTGGACGTGAACGTTCACCCGGCGAAGCTGGAGGTTCGTTTTAGCAAAGAGGCGGAACTATACGAGTTTGTGGAAACCACCCTGCGTGGGATATTAAGGCAAGAGGTACTAATTCCACAAGTACGAAAACAGCAGATTAGACGTGGAGATGACAGTTCATTTATTCAGGAACAGTTTCTGTTCCCTCGTGGACCTGTGAAAGAGCAGGGTGTAAGCGAAGGATACGGTCAACAAGGCCCGCTCGGTAAACAAGTTTTAGAAGAAGATCATTCCGATCTGGATGCTCCGGCGGAACTTGAAACAGGTAAAGGAACAGGCGCAGGTAATGGGTCAGAGCCAGTATTACAGCAGAATCCTTCTACTTTGTTGCAATCGGCTCCTTTGCCTGAAGCACCTCCAGAATCCGCATCCGTTTATGAATCGCTAGATTCGTGGAACGGTGCGCTGATTGAGCAAGGAAAGGGTTTGAGGAATTCTAATCTGCCTGATGCTAGACTGGGTGAGCCACATATTCGACCGGACGGAGAAACGAATGTTGAGCAGCAAGGTGTAGCTACGAGCTTAAATTCGAACAGCAATATGACTGAACGTCAACTTGTAAATTCCGATGAACCATCAAGGGAGAATGCGGACGTAAGCGCAGAGGTTAATACCGGTAAAGGGAACGCTGCGAGTAAAACTGGAACCCGAGATGCTGCGCAGAGTCAAACAGGAGCATATCGCTCACCATCCTACAGCTCTCCAGTAAGGGAGAGCCGTGCTCCGTATGATTCAGCAGCTCAAAAAGGAGAACGAAGCTGGAAAAAGACTTCTATGCCTGATCCAGCCAAGCTTTCAGCTGCTATGCACTCAGATCCTTCCATGCCTGCATTCCCCGAACTTAGTTTGATTGGTCAGCATCATGGAACATATTTGATCGCACAAAACGATGAAGGTCTGTTTTTGATAGATCAGCATGCCGCTCACGAACGTGTGAACTACGAGTACTATTATGAGAAGTTTGGAAATCCGGCTCAGGCCTCGCAAGAGTTACTGCTGCCAATTACCCTTGAATTCACTCCTTCCGAGACAGAAAAGTTAAAAGCAAGAATCTCCTGGTTTGAACAGGCGGGGGTGTATCTGGAGCATTTCGGCGGCCAAACTTTCCGTGTGCGTTCTCATCCTTACTGGTTCCCTAAAGGGGACGAAAAAGACATTATCGAGGAAATGTCGGAATGGGTGCTCAGTGAACGAAGTATTGATGTGGCTAAAATGCGTGAAGCCGCATCGATTATGTGCTCCTGCAAAGCTTCCATTAAAGCGAATCAAAAGCTTACCGATCGAGAAGCTGAAGTGTTGATTCAGCGTCTGGGTTCATGCCGGCAGCCATATACTTGTCCGCATGGGCGACCGATTGTGATTTCCTTTTCCACTTATGATCTGGAAAAATTATTTAAACGAGTGATGTAGTTTTATAGGGGGATATTATGTATATAACAACGGGTGACAAGGAGGCGGCCTCTCTGGTGGAACGTGCGCGTGCATTGGCTGCTGCGACTGGCGGCACCTATGTAGCGCGCAACAGAACATCTCTGCCCAAAATGCTTGAGCAATATGGAATTCAAGACATTCTGGTGGTGCTGAAAGGGAGAGCGCGCTTGTTCCGGAAAGATGCGTCGGAACTTGAATTTCATCCGAGTATGGGATTCGTACGTGCCAAACGTGTGTTAAGGGGAGAACCTGATCCAATGCTTGAAGCAGGTGCTGTACGCGAAGGAGACACAGTTGTGGATTGTACCGCAGGACTGGGCTCGGATTCACTCGTTTTTGCGGTGGCGACAGGTGTTCAAGGGCGTGTGATTGCATGTGAAAGCTCCGAGCAACTCTATACACTTTTACTTGATGGCATGTCCCATTATGAGAGTAATGAACCTTCCATAGACGGGGCTTTCAGGCGCATCGAGCTTCGAAATCAGGATCATCTGGAATTGCTTCGTTCATTGCCTGACCATAGCTGTGATACGGTTTATTTTGATCCGATGTTTCGTGAGCCGATGATGGATTCAAGTGCAATTAAGCCTTTACGGAACTACGCAAATGCCCATGCATTAGCGGAAGAGAGCATTATAGAGGCGAAGAGAGTCGCCCGCAAGCGTGTGGTCATGAAAGAAAAACGCGGCAGCGCAGAGTTTGAAAGGCTTGGATTCCAGGTGCTGGATCGGGCCAATGCAAAAACCTTGTACGGAGTGATTAATGTTGAGACCGGAAGTTAAAACAAAACCAAAGTTGCTGGTGCTAGTTGGACCGACAGCTGTAGGCAAAACAAGATTGAGCATTGAGCTGGCACAGGCTTTTAACTGTGAAGTCATTTCGGGAGATTCCATGCAGGTTTATCGTGAGATGGATATCGGCACAGCGAAAATAACGACGGAAGAAATGAAGGGCATTCCCCATCATCTGATTGACATTCATGAGCCGGAATATCCGTACTCTGTAGCCGAATTTCAGGAAAGTTGCACACGTTTGATTCCTGAAATTCATGCACGGGGTAAACTGCCTTTTATTGTGGGCGGCACGGGTTTGTACGTGGAATCGGTCTGTTATGGTTTTCAATTCTCGGACAGTGGCTCAGATGAAGTATTCAGGGAAGAGCAGTTCAGATATGCTCAGCAGCATGGGGCACATGCACTTCATGATCGGCTCAGGGAAGTGGATCCAGCTAGTGCGGATCGTCTTCATCCGAACGACCAGCGGCGAATTGTGCGTGCGCTCGAAATCTTCCATCTTACAGGAGAGAAATGGTCGGATCAACTGGCTGTTCAAAAAAAAGAGTCTCCTTATGATCTGCTCATCATCGGTTTGACGATGGATCGTCAGAAGTTATATGCACGAGTCGAAGAGCGAATCGATCTGATGATCGAGCAAGGACTGGTCGATGAGGTAAAAGCGTTGCTGGATCGCGGAGTCGCGCGAGGCCATATCTCTATGCAGGGCTTGGGATACAAGGAGATTGCCGCATATTTGCAAGGCGAGGTTAGCTGGGATGCTGCAGTAGAGTGGCTTAAAAGGGATACACGTCGTTTTGCTAAACGTCAGTTGTCCTGGTTCCGTCATATGAAAGATATTCAGTGGATGGACATGACGGACACCGGAAATTTCGAAGGCCAGTATAAGCAAGTAAGTGAATTGATTACACATACATGGAATTAAACTTAGTCAGACACAACCTCTACTTTTCGTTGAAAAGCTGGAGGTTTTTTATTTTTATTTCGGTTGCTATCCGTATATGAAAAAAAGAGATTTCTCAATCTGATTCAAATCGCTAATTTCAGGATAAAATTTAAGTGATCATCATTCGAATATTTAGTTTTGAGATCGAAGTTAAGAGCATCAGGTCTGTTAATCAATCTCCAACGCAACATTTTCATAGAGCAAATAGTTGTTTGTATATGGAGCTATTTACCGGTTGTGTGATGTTACTTAACACTTGATTACGAAATAAAACTTGTATGATGTAGCCTTGTTATACGGTTATTACACGAAATTTGTTCCTCTTTTGCAAATCTATAAGGCAGTGTATAATGGATAAGTCTTCTAATTTTAAAGCCTCTCCTCAAAGAGACGCGAAAAAGGGGACAAGGGGTTTTTGTGGATTATATGAAACTGTTCATGATATAATAGCACGAAAGCTACTCAGCGATATTGAATCATACTTACATTACGAATTCAAATGAACCAATGGGGGTACGGCTAATGAACAAGTCCATTAACATCCAAGATACGTTCTTGAACCAACTGCGGAAAGAAAACATTCCGGCTACGGTCTATCTGACCAATGGCTTCCAAATCCGCGGGACGATCAAGGCATTTGACAATTTTACGATCGTCATTGACAGCGACGGACGCCAGCAAATGGTCTACAAGCATGCCATCTCCACGTTCACGCCGCAACGCAGCGTATCGCTGATGCAGCAAGACAACGGCGGCGAAGCTTAAAAAAATCCGAAACCTTTTCACACACCATTTCGTCTACAAGTATAGGTATTGAAACAGAACAACCTAATAAGGGTTGTTCTTTTCATTCCGGGCAAAATAGGTTTAATATATGCTTTCGTTCGTCAGAGAAATAGAAAACATGCAACTGAAAGGGAGTCAGGAGGTAACATGCCAAACGATCCGTTATCGAGGTCTAATAATCGCAACACCAATAACAAGTCAAATCAAAAAGCGAAACCAAAGACCTCTAAAAAGAAAAAAATTACGGGGAAACGCGTTGGATGGACTTTATTTTTCACCATGGCAGTCGCCATATTCTGTGCGCTAGGCGGATATTTGTTTATTTTAATTAGTGGTGAACGTCTGCTTACAGCCAACATGGATAAAACAACAATTAATGAAACGTCAAAGGTCTATGATCGCAACGGTAACATTATGGGCGAACTGTCAATTAAAAAGCTGGAACCTGTGGAATCTGATGATATACCGAAACTGGTCAAGGAAGCCTTTGTGGCAACAGAGGATAAACGCTTCTATGATCATCAGGGCGTAGATATTTGGTCAATCGGTCGTGCGGCAGTCAAAGACGTTATGGCACGTTCCATGGTAGAGGGCGGTAGTACGCTAACTCAACAACTTGCCAAAAATATGTTCCTGTCGCGTGACAAAACGTTCTTCCGTAAAGCAACCGAAGTATCGATTGCGATGGCACTGGAACGTAAATTTTCCAAAGATGAAATTTTGACGATGTATCTGAACCGAATTTTCTTTGGTCATCAACGTTACGGGATCAAGGCAGCATCAGAGTTTTATTTTGGGGTTACGGATCTGAATAAATTAAAATTGTGGCAGATTGCGACATTGGCAGCTATGCCAAAAGGACCATCGGCTTACAATCCAGTCAGCAATCCGAATGATTCCAAGGCACGCCGTGGTGTTGTTCTGCAACTAATGTATGAGCAAGGCTACATCTCTAAAGCGGAGATGGATGAAGCTAAGGAAATTAATTACAACTACAAACGTCCCGAGAAAGATAGAAAATATCAAGCCTTTATTGACTACGTTCTACGTGAAGCTGAGCAAGTAACGGGTATGACGGAAGATGATCTCAATATCGGCGGTTTCAAAATCTATACAACGATGGATGCGCAGGCTCAGACCGCTATGGAAAGTGCATTCTCGGACGACAGTTTGTTTGAAGCCAGCAAGGATGATCAACAGGTTCAAGGTTCAATGGTCATCATGAATCATGAAAATGGCGGCCTTGTTGCCTTATTAGGCGGACGTGATTACCAAACCAAAGGTTATAGTCGTGTAACGCAAAGCCGAAGACAGCCAGGTTCAGCATTTAAACCGATTGTATCCTATGCTCCGGCGCTGGAGACAGGGCAATACAGTGCGAACTCACAGCTGAGCAATCAGAAGCAGTGTTTCGGAAACTATTGTCCAGGCAACCTGCATGGATATTCTTCCACGATCAGTATGACGGATGCGATTACGAAATCTGAAAATATTCCTGCTGTATGGTTACTGGATAAGATCGGGGTCAATACCGGAGTTAATTTTGCAAAAAGTGTAGGTATTCAGCTGACCGACCAGGATAAAAACCTGGCCATTGCTCTGGGTGGTCTTAGTAAAGGTACCAATACACTGGAGATGGCTCAAGCCTACAGCTCATTTGCTAACCTTGGAGAGTATCAGCAAGCCTACTCCATTAAAGAAATTAAGGATAGTTCAGGCAAAACAACCTATAAACATGATAAGTCAGAAACCAAACGTGTGATGAGCGAACAGAACGCATACCAACTTACACAGATGCTGCAAAACGTAGTTAATGACGGTACCGGACGCTCTGCTCGTCTGGATCGACCGGTAGCCGGTAAAACGGGAACCGTGCAAAGTGGCATCGCTGGAAACAGTTCGAACCGTGACGTATGGTTTGTTGGCTACACACCGGAGTGGACCGCTGCTGTCTGGATGGGTTATGACAATCCGGATGCAAAACATATGCTGAAGAACAGCAGTAAGCTATCTGCAGCGTTTTTTGCCAAAGTTATGGGCGATGCTTTAAAAGGTGTTCCTGTGAAGGAATTCAAAACGCCAGATGGAGGTCAGGCACCTCCACCTGTGGAGCAACCAGAGCAGCCTGCATTATCGGTTAGCGGATTGAATGCATCCTATGATCCTTCTGCACAGACTGTTTCCCTCAGTTGGACGGGAACAGGCGACGCGAACACACAATACCGTGTCTATCGCAAAGAGACTTCGGAAGCTCAGTTCACCCATCTAATTGATTCTGTGGGAACAACGAATGCGCAGGATTTAAGTGCTCTACCGGGGCTGACCTACGAGTATTATGTAACGGCCTATGATGCGGCTTCCGGACAGGAGACCAGCCCATCGAATACCGTCTCGCTTATGATTGAAGCGCAGGAGGTTGATCCACAGCAGCCAGATCCGGGTACAGACCCTGGAACAGGTACTGATCCTGAAGTACCAGACACGGATAATCCGGACAATGGCGGGGGCGATAATGGCAACCCGAATGGTAACAATGGCAATGGAAACGAGAATGGCAACAATGGCAATAATGGTATTGGAAATAACGGCAACAACGGAAACGGCAACAATGGTGGATCCGGTCCTGGCAATGGCCAACCGGATGGTGGCGGTACCCCGCCAGGCCAAGGAACCACCGATCCTGGAAGTGACGGCTCAAGTGAAGGTGGAGTGAGTACACCGGGTCAAGTCGTTACTCCGGATAGTGGAACCAGTGGAGACGGCGGAGGAACAGAAGCTCCTTCTACACCTCAATCCGGTTCGGGAGGATAAGAATTGTAATTCACGATAGTATATTTGTTTTCTCTAAACTGCTTCCCGGTTCGCCGGTGAAGCAGTTTTTTTTTGTTGTTGTATATGTGTATAAGAGAGGGTGTGCTTCAATATTCAAGACCATGTGAACCATGAATAGCGACATAACAAGCTTAGTTTTGAGTGTATCCTTTAAATATGGTAAGCTGTAGCTATTCGTAATACGTTGTATAGAGCCTATTCTTAGCGATTGTTCTCTAGCAGACGTATAAATGTTCACCAATCCAAAATGCAGATCATACATCTGCAGTCGGCAAAGAGGGGTTCGTATGAAACGGAAATTCGGGGATCGCGCAAACTGGCGCCGGATTACGAACCGACAATTTACATGCCGGTTCGTGCAGTCCAAAATTTTTACAGGCTACATCACGTTGTATACCATACAGGATTTGAAAGAACCTTTGTGGAAGACGTATGGAGGTACAACTTTTTGTATCGCAGACAAGGGGTATTCCTGGCTTCAGTATTATCCGAAGGGAGAACACTTTGTGGTTACAGCGATGTTTGATGATCAGCAGCGGATTGTAGAATGGTACATCGACACTTGCCGTAGCCAGGGAATTACGGATCAGGGCGTTCCCTGGTTTGATGATCTCTACTTGGACGTAGTTGTGCTTAAGGACGGAGAAATCTTTTTGCTAGATGAGGATGAGCTTGAGGATGCCTTGTCACGGAAACATATTACAACCGGAGATTATGATCTCGCGAATAAAACGGCGAAGGAACTGCTCCATGCCATTGATGCTCATGTGTTCCCATACTTTCAGTTATCACTGAAGCATAGACAAACGTTATTTGAGAATGGTGAGTTTCGCAAAAATATCCAGGTCTAAAACGAAACGAATTGTTCTGGCCAGAACTTTTATTGTACATCCTTCTAATATCTGGACACCTGATAGAATACATTAATAATCAGGAGAGATCAGCCCGATAAAATAGAGGTGATGGCGAATGAACGGACGGGTCATGGCTGCAGGAGGGCAACCGGGAGGCAGACCATCCAGACAAATTAATGTGGTATTACGTAACCAGGAACCTCAAATTCTCGCTAAAGATGAAGCAACCTCATTACAAGCGGCCAAAAGTATAACAAAGCATGCTCATTTTCAGGAGATTCAGGGTGAACTGGAGCAGCTGGTTGGACTCGAAAACATTAAAGAACTAGTGTTCGAGATTTATGCATTTCTTCAGATTGCGCAAATGCGCTCCGAGGCAGGTCTGCTTAGCGGTGCACACGTATATCATATGATTTTCAAAGGTAACCCTGGAACGGGCAAAACAACAGTAGCCAGAATCGTAGCCAAAATGTTTCAGAAAATGGGCGTACTGAGTAAAGGTCATCTCATTGAAGTAGAACGCGCTGACCTTGTAGGGGAATACATCGGTCATACGGCACAGAAGACGAGGGACTTGGTCAAGAAAGCCCTTGGCGGTATTCTGTTTATTGATGAGGCGTACAGTTTGGCTCGGGGCGGGGAGAAGGATTTTGGCAAGGAAGCCATCGACACACTTGTAAAATCAATGGAGGATCACAAAAACCAGTTCATTTTGATATTAGCCGGATACTCGGAGGAAATTGATTTTTTTCTACAAACGAATCCGGGTTTACCATCCCGTTTTCCGATCCAGGTTGAATTTCCAGACTATACGATTGACCAGTTGATTCAAATCTCTGAGATTATGGCCAAAGAGCGTGATTATATTTTAATGCCGCAGACTATACTCAAGTTAAAGCAGCATCTTCTTCAGGAAAAGGATGATTCGTTGCACGCTTTCAGTAATGCTAGGTATGTAAG
Source organism: Paenibacillus polysaccharolyticus (assembly GCF_023714295.1). Classification (GTDB taxonomy): domain Bacteria; phylum Bacillota; class Bacilli; order Paenibacillales; family Paenibacillaceae; genus Paenibacillus; species Paenibacillus polysaccharolyticus_A. Next base: position 236,236 of record NZ_JAMAUN010000002.1, on the reverse strand, counting down.
GAATGCAATTGAGAGGTCAATCCGGCATCAAGCTGTTCGTTTGTTGGAACAATACTCGGAAGGAAGTCCGGGTAAGCTGGAACTAATGACTATTCGTACAGAGGATTTGAAGTTTGAACGAAAGTAAGCGATAATAACCTTTTAACAGAGCCGGCCGGGCTAACCGGTTCGGCTTTAACCATGCCACGGGCATTTCGTGGTTTAATGTATTTATACGGAGCAGGGGAGTTGGTATATATATGACAATGGGTACGCACGATACAGATACAACCAAAAAAGACCGAGCAATATTGGTCAGTCTGGTTACCGATGAAGTGAAGCGTTCAGGGATTAATCATGAGTATTCATTACAGGAACTTGTGAAGCTGGCTGAAACGGCAGGCGTTGAAGTTCTCAGTGTATTAACCCAGAACCGGGAAACAAGGGATACGAAATGGTTTATTGGTAAAGGTAAAGTGGAAGAACTGCGTTTGGTTGCGGACGAGCTGGGAGCAACGACAGCTATTTTTGATCAGGAGTTGTCTGGTGCGCAGGTTCGAAATCTGGAAGAGACTTTGGATCTGAAGATCATTGACCGTACACAGCTGATTCTGGATATCTTTGCGCAACGTGCGAGTACACGAGAAGGAATCATTCAGGTCGAACTGGCGCAGCATAGCTACTTGTTACCGCGTTTGTCGGGGCATGGTAAAAACCTGTCACGACTTGGTGGCGGAATAGGAACAAGAGGTCCTGGTGAGAGCAAGCTGGAGACAGACCGTCGTCATATCCGAGGACGAATCGATGATCTAAAACGTCACCTCGAGGAAGTCACACGTCATCGTAAACTGCATAGAGAGCGTCGTAAAAAAACGGGGATTATTCAAGTTGCTTTAGTAGGTTACACGAATGCAGGTAAATCAACACTGCTGAAGCAGTTAACCGCTGCGGATGTATATATTCAGGATCAGCTTTTTGCTACACTCGACCCAACATCACGTACGATGGAATTGCCAAGTGGTAAAGAAATTGTACTGACGGACACCGTTGGTTTTATTCAGAACCTACCTCACGATCTGGTTGCGGCTTTCCGCGCGACACTGGAAGAAGTGAATGAGGCTGATCTGATTTTACATGTTGTAGACGCTTCATCCGAAATGCGTGACGATCAGATGAATACAGTTCATGCCATTCTGCAGCAACTTGGTGCAGGGGACAAGCCTCAGCTTGTGCTGTATAACAAAAAAGATGCCTGCACGCCAGAACAACTACAAATGCTTCCTTTGGATAAAAAACATATTAAAATAAGTGCACTTGATGAATTAGACTTGATCAAGGTTCGTGAATTGATTCAGGCTGAACTGACAGGTGACACGAAGCGGTTCCGAATCCCGGCAGAACGTGGGGATCTGACATCTGTACTCTACAAAATCGGTGATGTTGTAGGAACGGAATATGATGAGAATGACGTCATCTATCAAGTTGAGTTGCAAAAAGGTGAATATGAGAAATTTGCATATCTACTTGAAGATTTCATCGAACTGTAATATTCATGACATATTAATGTGATACGTTGACACGAGAATTGATTCGAATGCGTCAGTTCCGTGCTATAAAAGGGGAATGAAGCAAGATGGCAAGGTTTGATTCACATATTGTAGAACTGCAACATCAGGTGGAGCGTCAGATTGAAGGGCAGTTGCAACAAATTGATCGTATTGTTGATCACAATCAATGGAAGGTTATCGATGCTTTTCAACGCAGAAAAGTAAGTGATTTTCATTTTGCAGGCTCCACGGGGTATGCATATAACGATCGTGGGCGTGAGGTGCTCGATGAGGTATATGCGGATGTGTTTGGTGCAGAAGCTGCACTGGTGCGTCCTCATTTTGCCTCAGGAACACACACGATAAGTACCGCTCTGTTTGGCGTATTGCGTCCAGGAGACGAACTGTTGTACATCACGGGTAAGCCCTATGACACATTACATAAAGTAATTGGCAAGCCTGGTGACGGAACAGGATCTCTCCGTGATTTTGGGATTGGGTATGCTGAAACTGCACTGACAGAGGCAGGACAAGTAGATTGGGAAGCGGTGGAAAAATCTATTACTCCGGCAACGAAGGTTATAGGTATTCAGCGCTCTCGTGGCTACGACTGGCGTTCTTCGTTTACAATTGCACAGATTGCAGATATGGTGGCGCGTGTTAAAGTGTTGAAACCAGACGTTATCGTATTTGTGGATAATTGTTACGGCGAATTTACGGAGGAACGTGAACCTACAGAAGTAGGTGTGGACTTGATGGCAGGTTCGTTGATTAAAAATCCTGGTGGTGGGCTAGCAGAAACCGGAGGATACATATGTGGTAAAGAGAATTATGTACAACTGGCAGCATATCGTTTGACTGCACCTGGCATTGGTGGTGAGGTAGGGGCTATGCTGGGGACAACGCGAGGCATCTACCAAGGACTTTACATGGCTCCGACCATTGTAGGTCAAGCGATTAAAGGAAGTGTTTTTGCAGCGGCGATGTTTGCTGAATCCGGATTTGTGACCAAGCCTGCGTGGGATGAGCCGCGTACTGACTTGATCCAGGCGGTGCAATTCAGTTCAGCTGAGCATTTAATTGCTTTTGTACAAGGCATTCAGCAGGCAGCTGCTGTGGATAGCCATGTTGTTCCTGAGCCTTGGGATATGCCCGGTTATGAGCATCCTGTCATTATGGCGGCAGGTACGTTTATTCAAGGAGGAAGTTTGGAGTTATCCGCCGATGCGCCGATTCGAGAGCCTTTTATCGGTTATATGCAGGGGGGGTTAACGTACTCTCATGTTAAATATGGCGTTTTGATGGCATTACAAGCGATGAAAGATCGCAAATTATTGTGAGTTTATCTAACACGTCATTGACACTTTGTAACAACTAAATGTACAATAGGGTCAAGAATAGATGACTGGAAGGTTGATGAACATGGGCGACGAAATCCGCAGAAATATGGCCTTATTCCCGATCGGTATCGTAATGAAGCTTACCGACCTGTCCGCGAGACAGATTCGTTATTATGAGCAGCACAGCCTGATTGTTCCTGCAAGAACTTCAGGGAATCAGCGCTTGTTTTCCTTTAACGATGTTGAGAGATTACTAGAGATCAAAGCTCTCATTGAAAAGGGAGTTAACATTGCAGGCATTAAGCAAGTGATGAATCCAGTTTCAAAAGAGTCTGAAGAAGCTACGGTGATTACACCGGATACCGAAGTTAAGCGCAGAGAGCTGTCCGATACACAACTGCACCGTTTGCTGAAGCAACAGCTGGTGTCAGGCAAAAGGCCAGGTCAAGTTTCTCTTATCCAAGGTGAACTTTCTCGGTTTTTTAATAAAAAGTAATCGATTCACCTAACGAGGCGGGTAAGGTAAATTTCAAACTTCTGATGTCAGACTCCTTGACCCGTGGCACATTCTAATGTACAAATATAACATGCAAGCCAAATACGCAGATAAGAAAGGGAGAGGAATCATGAGTTATACAAAAGAAGACATTCTCCGCATCTCCAAAGAAGAAAACGTACGATTCGTTCGACTGCAATTCACCGACTTGCTGGGAGCGATTAAAAACGTTGAGATTCCTGTAAGCCAGTTAACGAAGGCTTTGGATAACAAAATGATGTTTGATGGTTCTTCCATTGAAGGTTATGTTCGTATCGAAGAGTCCGACATGTACCTCTATCCGGATCTTGACTCTTGGCTTATTTTCCCATGGGTATCCGATAATCGCGTCGCACGTTTGATCTGTGACGTATATCTGCCAGATGGCAACCCATTCCCAGGTGATCCACGTGGCATCTTGAAGCGAAACCTGAAGGAAGCCGAAGAAATGGGATTCACTTCCTTTAACGTCGGTCCTGAACCGGAATTCTTCTTGTTCAAAACGGATGAAAAAGGAAATCCAACGAATGAACTGAATGACCAAGGTGGTTATTTCGACCTTGCACCAACAGATCTTGGTGAAAACTGTCGTCGTGACATTGTTATTACGCTTGAAGAGATGGGCTTTGAGATCGAAGCTTCTCACCATGAGGTAGCTCCTGGTCAACACGAGATCGATTTCAAATATGCGGATGCATTGAAAGCGGCAGACCAGATTCAAACATTCAAACTCGTTGTTAAAACGATTGCACGTCAGCATGGATTACATGCTACATTTATGCCAAAACCATTGTTCGGTATGAACGGTTCCGGTATGCACTGTAACCAATCCTTGTTCCGTGGTAATGAGAACGCATTTGTTGACGAGTCGGACGAACTGGGACTGAGCAAAACTGCACGTCACTTCATGGCTGGAACGCTGAAGCATGCTCGTGCGTTTGCAGCAATCACGAACCCGACGGTGAACTCCTACAAACGTCTTGTGCCAGGTTACGAAGCACCGTGTTACGTAGCATGGTCTGCAAGTAACCGTAGCCCAATGATCCGTATCCCAGCTTCACGTGGTCTGAGTACTCGTGTTGAGGTGCGTAACCCAGATCCGGCTGCTAACCCTTACCTGGCTTTGGCTGTTTTATTGAAAGCAGGTCTGGACGGAATCAAACGCGAGCTTTCCTTGCCAGCTCCGATTGATCGCAATATCTACATCATGTCAGAAGAAGAGCGTGTGGAAGAAGGCATTCCTAGCTTGCCAGCTGACCTGAAAGAAGCATTGAACGAATTGATCCGCAGCGAAGTGATCTGTGATGCTCTCGGCGACCACGCCCTGGCTCACTTCTACGAGCTAAAAGAAATTGAGTGGGATATGTACCGCACACAAGTCCACCAATGGGAACGCGATCAATATATCACGTTGTATTAATGCCCGAATCCCTTGCGCCATCTGGCGTAAGGGGTTTTTCTTTTTTTGTGGGCAAATCATTCCTAGGTGAAATAAAATGAAAGTGCCCACAAAATGCCCGCATTAAATAAAATTCAGGAAAAATGCAAAATAGCGCTCTTTTATGAGAACGCTATTTTGCATTTAATTTACACTACTGTGAGCTTTCTAACAGTGCCTATGCTATTTTGTTAAACTCGAAACAGTGGAATTAAAATAAATTCACCGAGTTTGTATTAGTTCATTAATGAATTAATAACTCACATGAAACTTGAAAAGTATGATATAAGTACCATGATTTGCACTTGCAACAGTAAGCCCTGGTCGAATAGGGGTAACTAAAAAATCAGGGCCAATATCACAAGCGCCATCACTATAGATTACATCATAAGTGTAGCCGCTATACCATTGACCTGGTTGGCCTACTTTTAGGTAAATGTCTCGCTCAAAAAAAGCTTGAGGCGCTGTCACCTGAGAAATTTCCGATAGTGATGAAATCGTTGTTGAAATACCGACATCCGCAGCGAAGGAGGTAGAACCAATTGAAAAACATGCAGATACAGCCAATAAGCCAGCAAGTAATTTCTTCATCATTCAATCTTCGCTCCCTTTTATTATGATAATGAATTTATTCTAAAGGAGTAAATCATTCCATCTTAGTTACGTAACCCTCATAGTTTCCGTAATATAACCCGTTAGAATAGGTAGTAGATGTTAATGTTAGTCTTCCATACCAAACACCATCAGCATAAGTATAGGTCTGTGGAACATAACTCGCATTTCCATATTTATTGTTTACATCTGAATATCTCACATATTTCTGGGTTGCCTGAATCGTAATACTTTGTGAAGTTAACGAATCTTGAGAAGAAGGTGAAGCGGTGGCGAATGATGTTGGAACAGCGATGCTTGCTACAATAACAGTTAAAGCTCCAAATGAATACAATTTCTTCTTCATATAAATACCTCCTAAGATTTGTAATGCATTTATAAAACTTTACTCTCTAAAAATACCATATTTTTCAATGTAAAATAATGACATATGTAACATGGTTTACTAGATTTATTTTCAGATTACGTCCCTTATATACGGAGATAAAATAAGAGCCAAAAATAAGCTTTATCATTACATAAATTAGAGGAGATGATTTATTTTTTGTGCAGAAATATAAATAGTTATATCGTTGATAACTCTATAGGAATACGAAACTAAACTAATTAAAAATTTTCAGATTAAAAAAGGTGATAAATTCAACATATGAAAAATTTATAAAAGAGATTATGGAACAAACAATCAATGAAAATAACTAGGAACTATTCGTAATCATGACTCTCTTTGTCTTTTTACATATTTTTGTTTCAGATATATGTTGATAGTTTCATATATAAAAGATATAATTAATTTGATTTTATACAATATAATTTTTAAAAATTTATTGGAGATGATATTTTTGGAACAACAAGCGAAACAACTTGTAACTACACAACGTACGTTTTTTAATACTGGGCAGACTAAACCGGTGGAGTATCGGATTCAGGCTTTGCAAAACTTGAGAAAAGGGATTCAGAAGTACCAACAGCGCATTTTGGATGCGCTCCGTGCTGATCTTAATAAATCAGAGGCAGAAGGATATGGCTCGGAGATTCGCATAGTACTGGGTGAGCTGGATTATACGCTGGAACATCTGCGTGAGTGGGCTGCGCCACGTAACGTTCCAACGAGCTCGGCAATCCCGGACGCGGTTAGTACGATTTACCCTGAGCCTTATGGAGTTGCTCTGATTATTGCGCCTTGGAATTATCCGTTTCAACTGGCATTTGGGCCGCTGATCGGTGCGATTGCGGCAGGGAACTGTGCAGTTATCAAACCTTCTGAGCTTACGCCAGCTACATCTCGTTTGATCTACGATCTCATCCATGAAACATATCCTGAGGAGTACATTGCTGTTATGGAAGGGGAGGTTGAAACGAGTACAGCACTGCTCAATGAGAAATTTGATTATATTTTCTTCACTGGTAGTACTGGGGTTGGTCGTATAGTAATGAAAGCTGCAGCAGAGCACTTAACTCCAGTGACGCTAGAGTTAGGCGGTAAAAGTCCGGCGATTGTGCATCAGGATGCTGATCTGAAACTGGCAGCACAACGTCTTGTGCGTGGTAAATTTCTGAATGCAGGTCAGACCTGTGTTGCACCGGACTATTTATTAGTAGATGAACAGGTACGTGATCAACTAATTAAGGAAATCAGAGCGGAGGTTCGTGATAAATTTGGGGATGATGTAATGCAAAATAAAGATTTTCCCCATATTGTTAACGCACGTAACTTTGATCGTTTGTCCGCTTTCCTCACGAATGGCAAGAATTTAATGGGAGGGCGTTCCAATCGGGATCAGCTTATGATTGAACCGACCATTCTAGGCGATATTGATTGGGATTCACCAGTAATGCAGGAAGAGATCTTTGGACCTATTCTTCCGGTATTTACGTATGGTGAGCTGGATCCAATGCTCGATGAAATTGTTCGTCGGCCTAAACCACTCGCTTTGTATTTATTTACTGAGAATGAAACTTTACAGGAGCAGGTATTGAATAAGGTTTCTTTTGGTGGAGGCTGTATTAATGAGACTCTATCTCATATGACCTCGCATTATTTGCCATTTGGTGGTGTGGGAGAGAGCGGCATGGGGTCTTACCATGGAAAACAAAGTTTTGAAGTATTCTCACATCACAAGAGCATTCTGAAACGTACCAAATAAATTCTAGTTTAGCGCATATTTTTAATAGAGTGATATATTAGTATGTGCTATGCTCCATCTATTAAATCAAAAGAAAGAGGTTGTCCTGTTGATCAGGGCAACCTCTTTCGAATTCTATCGGGTATAACGTATGAACAATTTAATAAATCAATATGCATTAATGAATATCGCGGAAAAGACCAATGACCTTACCCAAAATACTAACGTGTTTCAGCCGTAACGGTTCAAAGGTAGCATTTTCCGGTTGAAGGCGAATATGATCTTTTTCTTTATAAAAGGTCTTCACTGTTGCTTCATCGTCCTCAGTCATGGCCACGACAATGTCACCATTGTCAGCAGTTTGTTGCTGACGCACGATTACATAATCTCCATTAACAATACCGGCTTCAATCATACTGTCCCCGACAACGGAAAGCATAAACACTTTTTGTTCTCCCACATAGTGTGTAGGAAGTGGGAAGTAGTCTTCAATATTTTCTGTTGCCGTAATCGGCACACCAGCTGTAACTTTACCCACGACCGGTATTCGTGCAACGCTGTGGGCGAACTGATGAGAATGCTCAGACTCTTCCTGGCTTAACAATTCAATCGCTCTTGGTTTGGTTGGGTCACGTCTAATTAACCCTTTCTTCTCCAAACGATCCAAGTGTCCATGCACTGTGGAACTGGAAGCCAGTCCAACGGCTTCGCCAATCTCTCTTACGGAAGGAGGATACCCCTTCAAACGGACTTCATTTCGTATAAACTCCAGGATAGCCTGTTGCCTGCTGGATATCTTCGACATACCGTATCAACCCCATTTTAGTAACGTTTGGGAAAATTATAACATAGAACCTCCGTTCGTACAAACATAAGTTCTAAAGAAATCGTAATATTTCAATATTTTTCGTGTCTAACCCATTAATTTGTTGAAAAAGAGGGTCTGAGTGGTTTTATGAGAACTATCGATTTGGATAAGAGACGTTCTATCTTTTTGAAAAAAAGCGAACAATTGTTCTAAAAAGATCTTGAACAAAACAAACGTTCGTGTTATATTGATTCCAAGAGATAGGAACAAACGTTTGGAGGCGGATCGAATGAGATATTCTACGTATCAGAGCATTTATGAACCAGTAAATTCAGAATCTGTTAAGTCTAACATAGGGCAATTCAGAACGTTCATGGCACGTTTTAATTTTTCTAAGGGATTAATTAAACTGGTGATTGCTTCATTAATTATATTTATTGGATGCAGTACGGTTCTAACTGTCTTTGCCGGTAACGAGAATGGTTTATTACCTGGAGGAAAGATTGTTATATCCCAGGGAGAAACGTTGTGGAGTATATCGTTGGAGCATAAACCAACAGCGATGGATACACGTGTATATATAGAAGCAATCAAAAAAGTAAACCAACTTGAATCAGCAACAATCCAGACAGGACAAGTTCTAATATTACCTCAGTTTACGAAATAAAATGCTGATCACCTTGGGTTATTGCGTGCCAACTTGACAAGCTGCCTTTATCATGTCAAAGTTAATATGACTTTGTATTTTTGGAGGGGACAAGCTTGGATATAGATAGTCTGGTAGCACGTATTAACGAATTGGCTCGCAAGCAGAAATCCACTGGACTGTCAGAGGAAGAACTTGTTGAACGTGCCAAATTAAGAGAGGTTTATCTGGGAAACATTCGTAACAACTTCAGACAGCAACTCGATTCAATTGAGATTGTTGACGATGACAAAGGGCAAGGCCACCAAGGCAAACTCAAACATTAATTTATGAAACCTAAACATATCGTTATGATATTTAGGTTTCTTCATGTTATCTGAGGATGCTTACTATAAGGGGGAATATCGGTTTGCAATATATTTATGTAAGCCGATACAAGACACATAAGGGGGATTCACATGTCGCGGCGTTCGTTCGAGAGAACGGTTCGGAAAAATTCGAAGCAATTGAATCAGCAACGTAAAAAGAGCGGTCAACCAATCACAGGAAATCCAGGTGAGGATATTTATAAAGGCAGAAGCCTTTTGTTCCCCATTTTTTTAATTGGTTTGGCGTTTTTGTATCTGTTCATGAGTACTTTTTTAGTACAAAAACCGATGACAACCTGGGACTGGGTCACCATGCTACTCTATGTATTTTTGGCCGTCATTTTTATGCTTCGCCGTCCTTACGTTAAAATCAGCAGCAATCGGATCATTACAACGAAGGGGAATCGTGAGAGATCCATCGGGGTTGACGATATTATCAAGTTCCGATTTGAGCCAGGAACTGTTGTTATTGAACACAATAGTCGTGGGAAAAGATGGGTTTTCACCAAGTTGTTAAATCGTTACGATACAGAGGCAATCACTGAGCGATTGCTGAAATTTGCAAAAGCACATCAAATTACCGTAGAAACGATTGATAAGTAATTAACGTGTAAAGGGGCAGATGATCGGAATGGCGCTGAAAGCGATTATGTTTGACCTGGATGATACTTTATTATGGGACGAACGGAGTGTTCGAGAAGCCTTTCATGAAACTTGTCTAATTGCGGCAGCAGAAACAGGAGTTAATGCTGAGGCACTGGAAGAGGCTGTTCGTAACGAAGCACGTGAACTATACGAATCTTACGAAACGTTCCCTTTTACCAAAATGATTGGAATTAATCCTTTCGAAGGACTCTGGGCGAACTTCACGGGTGGAGAACAACCGGAGTTTCGTCAGCTTGAACAACTGGCTCCAATTTATCGTAAAGAATCTTGGCGCCGTGGTTTACTAAAGCTGGGTGTAGATCAAAAAGTGCTTGCAGAGCGCTTGGCCTCGCAGTTTGGAGCAGAACGTAGATCGAGACCTCATATTTATGAAGAAACGATGGAAACATTGCGTCATCTGCAAGGAAAGTACAAATTGTTGCTTTTGACTAATGGGTGTCCTGCTTTACAGCAAGAGAAACTTGATGGCGTTCCGGAGTTATCTCCTTTCTTTGATGAGATTATTATCTCTGGCAGCTTCGGGAAAGGTAAGCCCGATCCGTCCATTTTTGAGCACGCTCTAAGCAGACTAGGTGTGAAGCCAGAAGAAAGCATGATGGTTGGCGATAAGTTAACAACAGATATTCGTGGTGCGCTGTCTTCAGGTATTCGTGCAGTATGGATAAACCGGGAGAACAAAACGAACAATGAAAGTTACTCGCCCGATCATGAAATCAAATCTTTGTCTGAAATAGAAGGTTTAATTGCTAATTTTTAAATCTGTGCCTGATTTGAAACAATTTTTCAAGCAATCTTTACTAACAACGATAGTTATCGTTGTTAGTGAAGATTGCTTTTGTTTTACCATAAAATGGTTTTATTTAATTTTATGTATATTCTGACATGGAAAATTTTGTTGAAAAATATCTCCAAAAAGATTAACATATAATTGCCAAAAGAGAACTCGAAGGGAGGCATTACAACTGACTGTTTATATGTTAAGGATTTAGAGCTATCTTATAAAATTCCTATTCTTCAAAGGATCTATGATTGCCTCCGCGTTGACCACGAGAAAAATTATGTGCAATTAAATTACAATGGCACTTAGTAGATCAGTATTTAATGATCTTACCTTCACACTTCTGATCTCGTAACTGAGCACTCATTCTTTGATTGGAGGCAAATTTGATATGGATAATGTGGTATCTCTTCCCGATTTCGAATATTTCAAAGGCATGAAAAAGATGTTTCCCCAAAGCGACTATCCCTTCTTAAATTGTAGCTATAATTCCCTATTAACGATAGCTGATTATTATCATAAAGATACATTTTCAATCATTAATAATTTCGTAACTATTTACCGATTTGATAAAAACAAGATCAAAGATCGCGGATTTTTCAAATTGGAAGTAGTTAATTTTAAAATTTTAGATGAAGTATTAGCCGAGATTGGTATTACTGTGAATCCTATGCTACCTGATACGGAAAATTTACAATCACAAATCAGAACATCTCTTGCAAAAGGAAATCCAGTTGCAATTTATATTGATTTATATTATCAGAGAGGACGGGAATTGTACTATTTTAAACAACATGGGCCGCACCCTGTTTTAGTTTATGGATTTAATTCATCAACGAATGAGGTTTATATTATTGATGACATAACGGAGTATAAAAAGTACACAGTACCGTTTGAGGAAATCAGACAAGCTTGCATGAGTGAATATATAGAGGGAAATCAGCCTCGTTTTTTGGAATTCACACTCAATTCTACCTATACGGATGCTGGGAATATTGAAGAAATATATAAGGAAAGTTTCAACAAGTATAAACATGTTATGCTAAACTATAAGAGTGAGATAATGGAAGGATTACAAAGTATAGAATCGTTAGCTGAGCACTATGAAGACATCATAAAAAATGAAGACATCATTGAAACGTTAAGTAGTACCATTTATAGAAAATGTTCCGAAAAGTACAGATTAGCAGTTCTTTTTCTCCATAATCCTGAGATTGCCGAGAAAGCAGACGAAGTAATCAATACTCTATTGGATGGAATTATTGACGATTGGACAAATCTAAGAGCAATCTCTACTAAAGCAGTATATTCTCAAAGATTTAATCATGAAAGCGTTCTCAAATGTGTTCGAATCCTTCATGCTATACATCAAAAAGAAATGCTTTTTACAGAACGATTATTCCAATTAATCGAAGAAACAAAATAAGCTTAAAACATTTCAAATCCTTTTCTGCTTGGCTAAATCGCACCTTCAAAAGCGGCATTGGGATAAACCTGAACTTTGGTTTATCTGGTGAAGACTTTTATGGGTGCTTTTTACGTTTTATCAGAGGAATTACAGAAAAAATAGGTAGAACACAAACAAACGGAACGAAGCCAGCTCTGTTCGTCCCGTTTTAAGTACAGAAGCATTAGATCAATGTATTAGGCGTTTTTGATAAACGTTGGATCAGGGTACGGATCGGCGATCCAGCCATCTTTTTCGATGAACAGTCGAACCGCAATAATTTGTTTGTTCTCCATTAAAGTAAAGAAATGTGGTGTATTTTCAGGAACGGAAATGACGTCACCTGGAGATAATTCTACATTAAAGTAACCTGTATCATCGGTTGCTTTAATAACAAAGATACCTTTACCCGCAACAATTGCACGGATTTCATCTTCCGCATGCGTATGGATTTCTTCAAACTTGGCCAGTTTCTCTTCGATGTCTGGTGTTTGCTCGGAAAGAGTGATGACATCCCAGATTTGATAACCGCGACGTGCTGCCAGGTCTTTGATCTCGTAATCGAAAGTTTCTAATACTTCTTGTTTTTGATCATCCGTTAAACCGAAGTTGTTTTGCAGTTCAGTGTTTAATTTGGAAGCGTCCCACTTCTCATATAATACATCATATTTGTTCAAGAAATTTCGAACGTTCTCGTCTCCAGTGATTCGTTCGTTCGTATTTCGGATAACAATTTCAGCCATGCGCTTTCCCTCTTTTCCACTTGGATTAAGTGATATTATATCGGATTGCTCAAAATTTGTCGATTCACATTTCTGCTTCATTCCTGCAAATTCGAGACCTTTCGGGAGCAAAACCGATCTTTCACATTAAGTAAGTTTCTGTTAAACTAAGATTTAACGTTTTGCGGGGGTGAAGATATTGGATAAGCTTAGTCTACACGATGCAATAAAACAACGAATATTAATCCTCGACGGCGCAATGGGGACAATGATTCAACAAGTGGATCTGACCAGCGAAGATTTTGGCGGCGATGATCTGGATGGATGTAATGAAATGTTGGTGCTTACCCGTCCAGACTTGATCCAACGTATTCATGAAGATTATCTGGAAGCTGGTGCCGATTTAATTGAGACCAATACATTCGGTGCAACTTCAGTTGTTCTTGCTGAATACGATATTCAAGATCGTGCACGTGAAATAAATCTCGAAGCAGCCAGAATTGCCAAAGCTGCGGTAGAGCGTTTTTCCACACCGGAGTCACCACGATATGTGGTCGGAGCGATGGGACCAACAACCAAAACGCTGTCTGTGACTGGCGGGGTGACATTCCAAGAGCTGGTGGACAGTTATTTCGAGCAGGCCCTCGCTTTAATAGAGGGAGGCGTTGATGCGCTACTGCTTGAAACCTCACAGGATACTCTTAATGTCAAAGCAGGTAGTATTGGCATTCAGCAAGCGTTCGATCAAAGCGGTATTAAGCTGCCTCTTATGATCTCAGGAACCATTGAACCGATGGGTACGACCTTAGCTGGTCAAAACATTGAATCTTTTTATATATCCCTAGAACACCTTAACCCAATTTCGGTTGGACTAAACTGTGCGACAGGTCCGGAGTTCATGCGTGACCATATTCGATCTCTGTCCGGCATGGCATCTGTAGCTGTAAGTTGTTATCCAAACGCAGGTCTGCCTGACGAGAATGGTAACTATCACGAATCACCAGATTCACTTGCGCAGAAGATCGGCGCTTTTGCAGAACAGGGTTGGTTAAACATTGCAGGTGGATGCTGCGGCACCACGCCAGCACATATCCGGGCCATGCGTGATACACTCGCCAAGTACCCCCCAAGAGAATTGAACGGAACACATCCGCCTGCATTGTCGGGAATTGAACCGGTATATGTCGAACAGGATAATCGTCCATATATGGTTGGTGAGCGCACCAACGTGCTAGGTTCACGTAAATTCAAAAGGCTAATTGTCGAGGGCAAGTACGAAGAGGCTTCCGAAATTGCCCGGGCTCAAGTGAAAAACGGAGCACATATCGTTGACGTCTGCGTACAGGATCCTGACCGTGAGGAAACGGAGGATATGATCAAGTTCCTTGAACTTGTGGTCAAAAAGGTCAAGGTTCCGCTGATGATTGACACGACAGATGCTTCGGTTATCGACACGGCGCTTCAATATTCTCAAGGGAAGGCGATTATTAACTCCATTAACCTTGAGGATGGCGAAGAGAAATTTGAAATGGTAACACCTTTGTTGCATAAATATGGCGGAGCGGTAGTTGTCGGAACGATTGACGAGCGTGGTCAGGCGATCAGCCGCGAGGACAAGCTTGAAGTAGCCAAACGTTCCTATGATTTACTAGTTAACAAATACGGGCTGAAGCCAGAAGACCTTATTTTTGATACACTGGTCTTTCCGGTAGGTACAGGGGATGAGCAGTACATCGGATCTGCGAAAGAAACGATTGAAGGTATACGTATCATTAAAGAAGCGTTACCTCAGTGTCATACGATTCTAGGTATTAGTAACATTTCCTTTGGTCTGCCTGAAGCAGGCCGTGAAGTGTTAAACTCTGTTTTCCTGTACGAATGTACCAAAGCAGGTCTGGATTATGCCATCGTGAATACCGAGAAGCTGGAACGGTACGCGTCCATTCCAGAAGAAGAACGCAGACTCTCGGAAGAGCTTTTATATAATACAAACGATGATACGCTGGCTGCCTTCGTAGCGGCATTCCGTAACAAAAAGGTAGAGAAGAAAGAAAAAATCTCGAACCTTTCATTAGAAGAACGTCTCGCATCTTATGTGGTTGAAGGAAGCAAAGAGGGTTTGTTGCCCGATCTGGAGCAAGCTCTAGCCAAATATACAGCGCTTGAAGTCATCAACGGTCCGTTGATGCGCGGCATGGAAGAAGTCGGGCGTCTCTTTAACAACAATGAGTTAATTGTAGCGGAGGTTCTTCAGAGTGCAGAAGTGATGAAGGCTTCCGTCGCTTATTTGGAGCAGTTCATGGAGAAGAACGAAACTTCTGTCAAAGGAAAGATCATTCTCGCTACCGTTAAAGGGGACGTACATGATATCGGTAAAAACCTGGTGGAGATCATCTTGTCCAACAACGGTTACCGGATCATTAATTTGGGTATAAAAGTACCACCAGAGCGTATTATTGAAGCCTATAGGGAAGAAAAGGTGGATGCCATCGGCCTCTCAGGTTTGCTCGTTAAGTCTGCTCAACAGATGATTCTTACCGCTCAGGATCTGCGCACTGCAGGCATTGATGTGCCAATTATGGTAGGTGGAGCGGCATTGACTCGTAAGTTTACCAAAAACCGAATTCGTCCTGAATATAACGGGATGGTAGTCTATGCGAAGGATGCAATGGATGGTTTGGATCTGGCCAATAAGCTGATGAATCCTGTGACACGGGAAGCCATGCAAGCAGAGATGGATGCGGAAAAAGAAGCCGATGCTTCCAATGCGGGAGAGGTTCAAGCACTACCTGAGTTAACCCGGGTAGAACGCTCGGCCATTTCAGCTGATCATCCTGTGCTTGTACCACCTGATTTAGATCGTCATACATTGCGGAATTACCCGTTATCACACATCCTGCCTTATGTGAACATGCAGATGCTGCTCGGGCATCATTTGGGACTTCGTGGTTCAGTAGAGCAATTGCTCGCTGCGGGTGATCAGAAGGCAACCGATTTGAAAGCGGTCGTCGATGGCATTATGCAGGAAGCGGTTCGTGACGGAATCATTCAGGCTCATGCGATGTATCGTTTCTTCCCGGCGCAGTCGAGCGGCAATAGCGTCATCATTTATGATCCGCAAAATACGAGCAACATCCTGCATACCTTTACGTTCCCACGTCAGAAGGTGGAGCCGTTCCTGTGTTTGTCCGACTTCCTGAAGCCGGTTGAATCCGGTGAAATGGATTATGTGGGCTTCCTCGTTGTCACTGCGGGACATGGTGTGCGCGAGCTTTCAACGGCATGGAAAGATCAAGGGGATTATCTACGTTCACATGCGTTGCAGTCTGTAGCACTGGAAGTGGCGGAAGGACTGGCCGAACGTGTGCATCATATGATGAGGGACATCTGGGGCTTCCCGGACCCGGCTGATATGACGATGAAACAGCGTCATGGGGCACGTTATCAGGGTATTCGAGTATCCTTTGGATATCCGGCTTGTCCGGATCTGGAGGATCAGGGCCCGTTATTCAAGCTGATGCAGCCTGAGGATATCGGAGTAGAGTTGACGGAAGGTTTCATGATGGAACCTGAGGCGTCGGTATCCGCGATGGTATTTAGTCATCCGCAGGCCAAATATTTTAACGTCGAAAAAGCATAAATTGATAAGTTGTTCAGGCAAGCCCTCCGCATGGTCGGAGGTTTTTTGCTGGCAACAGAAAGAGGTGCGATCCAGAATGGAACTATATTTCCTGGGAACTAATGCTGGTGTACCTACGCTGCAACGGAATGTAACGTCCATTGGACTACGCATGTTGGATGAGCGCAGAGCGCTGTGGTTGTTTGACTGCGGGGAAGGGACACAGCATCAGATTTTAAGTTCTCCGCTTAAACTAAGCAAATTGGAAAAAATATTTATTACCCATCTGCATGGTGACCATGTGTTTGGATTACCTGGCTTGCTGTCCAGCAGAGCGTATCAGGGTGGAACGACTCCGCTTACGGTGTATGGACCGCCAGGGACGGAGCGTATGATTGCAACAACGATGGAGATTAGCCAATCTCGTCTGAATTATGATTTGAATATTGTGGAGCATACTGGCGGTGTTCTGTTTGAAGATGACAGCTTTACTGTAGAGTCTGCCTTACTTGAACATCGTATCGACAGTTACGGGTATCGGATTACCGAGAAAGATCGCCCTGGTAGTCTCGATTCGGCTAAATTAGCAGCTTACGGTCTGAAACCAGGCCCGTTGTTCGGGCGGTTAAAGCGCGGAGAGACGATTACATTAGACAGTGGTGAAACAGTACGTCCTGAGGATGTTTTGGGATCGCCGAAACGCGGAATGGTGATTACGATTCTGGGGGATACACGTCCTTGCGAAAACGTGAAGCCTCTGGCTCAGGACGCTGACGTTCTTGTTCATGAAGCGACGTTTATGCACGATCTGGCCGATACAGCTCATGAGTACTATCATAGTACGTCCAGACAAGCGGCAGAAGCGGCCCTAGCGGCGAATGTGGGTCAACTCATTATGACTCACTTCAGCTCCCGATATAAGGATGAGGAACAACTTCAGCCACTACTCGAAGAAGCGATGAGCATCTTTCCGAACACAAGGCTTGCGAGCGAGCACCAACTGATTCCTGTGGTTCATGGGAAAGGCCATTCCTCGCAATAAAGCAAAAAGCTTGATTCAGGACGCAGGCCATATTAACAACCGGCGAGTGAGACGGGACTGAGGGGAAATATTCCCGAGGTCCCTTTTGCAATCTGTTCAAAAACCGTGTAGGATGGGCAATATGAGCAGGGAAATATTCTGAATTATTTTCCGGGAAAGCGCAGGAAATGACAAGCTTGTACAGAAGGCGCGCGAGTCAAACCGTCCGTGTTCGATCCAGTTCGACTTGTTGTGTGCTTCTTTCTTATGAGGCTGAACCATCCTACATGCTTGAATACATAGTATAAAGGTTTGTTTGCATCGCCTAATTTTGTTAAGGGGATGAAATGTTAACAGAATGAAGAAAGGAAGTGCAATGTATGATTAAGGCCTATCTGATCGATCTGGATGGTACGTTGTATCATGGCAGGCATCGTATTGATGGAGCCGATGAGCTCATTCGCACGTTGCGAAAGCAGGGGGTACCTTATTTGTTCGTTACCAATAATTCTTCCCGTACACCTCAAGGTGTAGCCGATCATTTGAATGGCATGGGGATAGAAGCGGATGCTTCCGAGGTATGCACCTCTGCGGTGGCCGCGGCTGAATACGTTGCCTCAGATTCTCCCGGCGCGAAGGTGGCATGTATTGGGGAACGCGGGCTAGTACACGCCATTGAAGAAGCGGGTTTAATTCTGACGGAGGCTGAGCCAGATGTTGTCATTCAAGGTATTGACCGTGATTTTTCCTATCAAACATTAACAAAAGCACTCCGCTGGATCAATGGGGGAGCTACGTTTATTATGACTAACCCGGATCTTCAACTTCCCGCTGATGATGGATTAACGCCCGGTGCGGGTACGATTGGAGCTGCCATCGAGGCAGCGACGGGCGTGCAACCAACGGTGATCGGCAAACCTTCAAGCATTATTATGAGATCAGCCATCCGTCGGCTGAATTTGAAGGCGGAAGAAGTGGCTGTTATCGGAGATAATATGCGCACGGATATTGCTGCAGGCGTGGCAGCAGGTTGTGAAACGATACTTGTTCTGACAGGTATTACTACACATGAAAATATGGATGGACATATTCAGGCCGTGAAAGCACGTCCAGATCATGTTTTTGAAGATTTGCATACACTGACTGCATGGTTAGTCGAAAAGGCTGAACATGTTTCCAAGAAGGAGTAGATAAAGAATGCCAGAGTTACCCGAAATGGAAAATTACAGGACGTTATTGTCCGAACATATACTTGATTTGCCGATAACAGGGGTAGTTGTGAACCGTGAAAAGACGATCAATACGACTGCTGATGTGTTCATCAATGAGTTAACAGGCAATCGGATTATATTTGTAGAACGGCGCGCTAAACATCTGATCTTTCACCTTGCAAACGGCAAACGTCTTGTGTTGCATCTTATGCTGGGTGGCATGTTGTTCTGGGGGACAGAGGACGAGCGTCCTAACCGCACCACACAGGTAGAAATTCAATTCGGAGAACACATTCTGTTCTTCATCGGTCTGCGTCTTGGTTATCTGCATCTGATGTCTTCCAAGGAAACGGAAGAAGCTATGTCCGATTTGGGTCCGGAGCCTCTAGATCGCCGGATGAACAAAGAACGTTTTGGTGCGCTACTCAAAGGTCGTCGGGGGACACTCAAAACCACCTTGGTAAATCAACATATTATCGCTGGTATCGGCAATTGCTATTCGGATGAAATTGCCTTCGCTGCGGGACTTAGACCAAGCTCAAAAACGCAGAACATCGCGAACTCAACTGAACTGACAGAGCGATTGTATCATTCTATGCAATCAGTGTTGCGTGAGGCTGCAAACGAGGGCGGTTATATGGAAATGCCGCTAATGCAAGGTGACAACAAAACAGGAAAGTTCGACGAGCAGTGCCGGGTCTATGACCGGGAGGGTGAATCTTGTCCTCGCTGCGGGGGAACGATTGAACGAGTAGAAATTACGGGCAAAAAGGCATTTTTCTGTCCGCAATGTCAGCATGAGGCCTAAAACCGGCATCGGCGCACATGTAAGCACTAAAGGTGGACTTTTACAGGCGGCCAAGAGAGCGTATGAGATGGGAGCGACGGCTTTTCAGTATTTTCCGAAAAATCCGCGCAGTCTTAGTCTGAAAAGTCTTGATCATAAAGATGCTGCACTGTGCAGGGACTGGTGTGGAGAACATGGTTTAGCATCCATTGCTCACTCACCTTATCCTACGAATCCGGCACTAGGCATGACCCGTGGAGAGGCGGGGTTTCATGCTATTGTTTCATCGATTCGCAATGATCTTGAAATCTCTGATGCATGCGGTTCTGTTGGAACCGTTGTTCATTTTGGCCATATTCAAACGAAAGATCGGCTAGAGGGGTATCGTAATTTGATTCACTGTCTGGACACTGCACTGGAAGGTTGGCAAGGCGAATCCAAGATTTTGCTCGAAAATCAGGCGGGGGATCATGGACCCATGGGCACAACGATGGAGGAAATGATCCAGATTCGCAAGCTGAGTCGATTCCCTGAGCATATTGCATTTTGTTTCGACACATGTCATGCTTTTGCTTCAGGGATGTGGAAGGCCGGATATGAGGCCGTTTTGTTGGAGAAAGGCAGTCAGCTGGGATATTGGAATAACTTGGCGGCTGTTCATTTTAATGATTCCAAATATGCATCCGGTCTGAACAAAGACAGACATGCGAGAATCGGTCAAGGACATATTGGCTATAAATCGTTGCAGAGACTACTACAATCGCCTTATATTCAGCAAACGGTTGTTGTAATGGAGACGGAAACTGGAGAAGATGGGACGCACCGTGAAGATATACAGCTCATGCGTTCCTGGTTATAAGTGGGGAGGTGCGGAGACGATGCATGTTTTTCTTGATGACTATCGTTCTTGTCCAAAAGGGTTTGTTCTGGCTACCAATGCTGAGGAATGCCTTTTGTTATTGCGAGACGGCGAAGTAGACATTCTATCACTGGACTATGAACTGGGGCCGGATTCGATGAATGGCGGTGAAGTAGCTGCAGCGATTGTACGGGAAGGGCTCTATCCACGTGAGATCTATTTACATACGTCGAGTATGTACGGAAAACGCCAGATGTACGAGATGTTGTATAGCAACAAACCTGATTCCGTTATAATTCATAACGGTCCGATGACAGGTGAAGTCATGTTGCGAGTGGCTGCGGAGGCTGAAAAGTTATGAAGCCGATTACGTCTAAAATGGTAATGCGCGGTGTATGGGAAGGGTTGCCTCAAGCGGTATTTATATATACTCCGTTATGCGGAACGTGTGCAGCGGCACGTCGTATGCTGGAGGTCGCTGAGCATATGTTGCCAGAAGGTGTTTTATATGAGATGAATATTCATGATATTCCGGAGCTTGTGCAGCAGTTTCAGATTTCGAGTGTACCGGCTTTAATGTTATTTGATGGTGACCAAGATGTACCAAGGATGGTCTATCGGATGAACTCGGTTGAGCATCTGCTCAATGAGATTCGGAAGGCGGTGTTAAAATGAGTGTTGTAGTGATGGAGAACATTTCGCTTCGTCGCGAAGAAAATCAGATACTTGATAACGTTCATTTACGCATTGAACCAGGCGAACATTGGGTCATCCTGGGGCGTAATGGATCAGGTAAAACTACACTGCTGGAAATGATGAATGGATATATGTTTCCAAGTTCGGGACGCATTGAAGTGCTCGGTAATGTGTACGGGCAATGCGATGTCCGGGAGGTTCGCAAAGAGATCGGTTATATCAGCCAAACATTGATTGAAAAACTGACCTTACGTGATCCGGTATGGGAGGTTGTCGCTACAGGAGCCTATGCCTTTTTGCGTTTTTATCAGACGATTCCAGATGAAGTGAAAACAAAGGCGATGCAGCTGCTGGAGGAGATGGGTTTCGCAAAACTGGCAAATCACCCGCTGGGAACGTTATCCCAGGGAGAACGCAAAAAAGTCATGTTGGCACGTTCGTTAATGGCTGAACCAAAGCTGCTTATTATGGACGAGCCTTGTGCTGGCCTTGATCTGTATGAACGTGAGAAGATGCTGATTGAGATTGATCGTCTGCGCCAGCGGAATATGACGGTGGTGTACGTCACCCATCATGTGGAAGAGATCGTGCCGTTGTTTACTCATGTCGCATTGATCCGTGATGGACGCATTGCTGCGGCGGGGCCAAAACATGAGATTTTAACAGAAGATACAATTAAGCATACGTATGATATTCCGGTGGAAATTCAGTGGCATGAGGATCGTCCATGGATACACGTACGTTCTGGAGGGTAACACAAGTTGAGTACACAATCACTTTCGGGAGAAACAGACTTTTCCCGTTTTATATGCACGGCCAATCACGGCTTTGCACCTTATGCGCAGGAGGAACTGCGCCGCACTTTTGGAGCAGTGAAGAGCACGGTGCTGGTTCCAGGTGAGATTCTACTGGCTGGTTTACCAGTTGCAGAGGAAGAAGTCTCGATTAGACTTCTGCAAGAATCTCCAACGTTTTTGCGTCACATCCAGCCTGTTCAATTTCAGGAGAATACAGAGGATATGGAGCAGTCTCTGGAGAAATTGATTGCATTTATTCTGAACCATAAGGAATTGTCTGGGGCTAAAGTAGTCATGCAAACTCGCAAAACGGAGAGTTCTTTTTGGGGCGAAAACGCAGCTTCATTGAAACAAATGCTGACGGAAAAACTGGGTGATCTGGGCTGTGAATGGGTTATTCGGGATGCGGAATATGTCATTTCGGTATTTGCTGCTAAAGATATGTTATATGCAGGTGTATCCAGACCGGAACAGAATCTGTCCGACTGGAGTGGTGGAGCGATCCGTTTTCAAAAGGAAGAAGGACAAATCTCACGAGCCAAGTTTAAGTTGCTTGAAGCGGAGCAAACGTTTGGTATTGATTTTACTTCGTTTCACAAGGCACTTGATATTGGCGCAGCACCTGGGGGATGGACATCATTTCTGCTTGAGCGCGGGCTTGAGGTAACAGCAGTAGACCCGGCAAAGATGGATGCAACCTTGCTCACTTCACCTAAATTGACGTTTTTGAAAAAAAATGCAGGCGATGTGCGTTTCCGCGAAGGTGAATTCGATCTGCTTGTATGTGATATGAGCTGGAGTCCGAAGCTGATGAGCAGACTGGTATCTGACCTTCTGTATAGTCTCAAATCCGGCGGGACAGCCATTGTTACGGTGAAATTGCTTCACAAAAAACCACTTGCGCTTATAAAAGAAGTGATCGATACGTTTGAGCGTTCACGGATGCAGATTCAGCGTTCAAAGCAGCTGTTTCATAATCGTGAAGAGATCACATTATATATGATTAAATATTAAGTCATTTAACTTATAAAATATTCTGCTTTACAACGGTTGATTATGTGTACTATAATGATACCAATATTAACCATAACAACAATAAATTTGAGGGAAAGCATCCCGAAGTGAGCATGACTGGAATTCCAGTGTGCTCATTATCGGTGAAGCTTTCCCTTTTTATGTTGTTTGGAAGGAGGTAGACCTATGAGACATCCGGCGAGGCTGGAACGCGGGAGCCTGCTGGGAGGAAGATATCGCATCCTATCGATTCTTGGTTCAGGAGGAATGAGCCATGTGTATGAGGCAGAGGATTTGAAGCTGCCAGGGAAGATCTGGGCTGTGAAGGAAAGTGTCACGAAGATGCCCTATGAAGACAGTATGAAGAGAGAAGCGGCTCTGTTGACATCACTTCGGCATCCGAGACTTCCGCAGATTGTTGATTTTTTTGCTCCTGACGATGACGGTTATACGTACCTTGTCATGGAATATATTGAAGGGTTAACGCTGAGCGACTACTTCAAACAGTGCCGGGGTAAAGTTCCGGTGGAACAGTTGATGGAATTTGTACTTCAATTACTGGATGTTCTAAGTTATTTGCATAACTTGGATCCTCCTGTCATTTACCGAGACCTGAAGCCGTCCAACATTATGATTACACCAGAGCATGAAGTGCGCTTGATTGATTTTGGCATTGCCCGCAGTTATAAGACGCATCTTGCTGAAGATACGGTTAAACTCGGGACTGCCGGATTTGCGGCACCAGAACAATATGGTTCCGGACAAACGGATGCCCGTTCAGATCTATATGGTCTTGGAGCCCTGATGCTGTATCTAATGACGAGTGGAGCTTACACCGAATGGATTCAAGGCGTAGAAAGTTCTATACGGAGTGATGTCCCGCGAACATACGCCCCTGTTGTCAGACGATTGCTACGATATGACGTGAATGAAAGGTTTCAAACGGCGAATGAGGTGAGGAAGGAGCTGCTTCGAATACCGGGAATGATGTCCTCGCCTGTAGATCAACAGCTAACGCTTGGCGGGGGCACGAGAGTGATTGCTCTTACCGGGGTTTCAGCGGGTGCTGGTGTTACTCATACAGCTATAGCGATCAGCCATTATCTGGAGAGGCAGAACTTTAAGGTCGCGGTGATCGAAATGTCGCCTCGCTCTCAATCATTTACACGTATCCAGCATATTGCGCTAGGTGGTAAACCTGTAGCATCAAGCAGGCAGTTTGCGGTGGATGGCGTGCATTATTGGAAGCAGTCTGGCCGGGCCGATATTTTATCCCTGCTGGGCGGCAGCTATCAATTTATTGTGATGGATCTAGGAAGCGGACATGATCAGAATCGATTAGAGGAGCTTTTGCGTGCAGATCTGCCTATCATTATTGGTTCTGGTGCAGAATGGAAACAAGCGGAGATTGGAGCTTTTGTACGCACGCATTATCGCTTTCCCCGTGAGAAATGGATATACTGCCTTCCGCTCGCCGCAACAGACGCAGTGGAGCGTGTACGTAGAACACTGGATACATCCCACGTATATGGATTACCACTGCAACTGGACCCATTTGACAAGGATGTTCATATGGATAAGGTATTCTCACAAATTCTAGGGCATTTAATGGTAAGGCAGACCCCAAAACGTTCATTTTTTTCACTTAAAAAGTACATGAGTAGAGGAGATTAGGAAAGGAGAGCCTCTTTTGTCCAAATTAAGAAAACAAAGTCGTCAACTGATTTATGCAGGACTGATTGGAGCAGGAGCTGTCGGTATGATTTTTGGAGGTTATGTGGTATATCAGCTGAGTACCAAAGAGGATGTCAGATCAGCTATGGAGGCCCGTTATCTGTCAGCGTATGAGGAGAAAGAAGCGGAATTGTTGCAACAGTGGAATTCTGGTGCCCGAGGGTGGGTAACCATCAGGGATATCGAAGCGGGAGAACTTATCTCACCAGAGGATCTGAAACTGATTGCGATACCGGATGCTCAGGCTCCACGCAATCTATGGTCTAGTTCGCAGAAGCTGGAAGGGCATTCAGCTAAAATTGAGCTTAAAAAAGGAACGGCGATTACAACGGAGATGGTATATGAGGGAATACCTGCATCGGCTGATTTAAGAAATCGCGAGTTGCAAGTGGTATTGCTACCATCTTCGCTAGCCAAAGGAGACATGATCGACGTACGTATTCAGTTTCCTACAGGTCAAGACTACATTCTCTTGTCCAAGAAAAAGGTGGAACGGTTAAACGCAGCAACACTATGGATTACGATGACAGAAGAAGAAATTTTGTCGTTGTCCAGTGCAATCGTGGATGCCTATTTACATAAAGCTTCAATCTACGCTCTAACCTATGTAGAACCACAATTTCAGACAGCAGCTATTCCGACATATCCAGCCAATTCCGAAGTGTTAAAGCTACTGGAGAGTGATCCGAACATCGTTCGTCATGCCGAGCAGGAATTATCGAGACAAGTTCGAAGTTCACTCGAAAGTTCGCTCGCTGCCTCCATGTCAGCCCCATCTAATGGTGTCGAACAAGATGTGGCACAGTCTTCTGTTACGTATAATAAAAGGCCAACAGTTCAAGATTCATCTGAGCATCAAGGAACGATCTGGAACGACGGATCAGGCAATAGGGGAACAGATCACACGGGAGAGGCACCGGACGCTATTGAATCTTCAACTTTGAACGAGCAACAGCAATTGCTGACGGGAAATGAGTAATTTGCATTAAATCATTAATTCTTATAACAACATTTAATTGAGATTGAGGGGCGCTGATCAGTGCACATTTGGATTTTTGCAGGATTATGTGAGAAAAATGATCTGATGTTATATCTGAGTAAAATACTTGCTTCAACAGGTAAGCGGGTTCTCTTAGTGGACGGTACGTTGCAACAAAAATATGGATACGGTGTCGGAGATCATCAGCAATCATTACGAGTTGTGGAATTTGAGGGATTTGATATTGCATGTCATTTTGTTACTTCAATGGCGGTAGAACACCATTTGCAGATTAGCGGTGAAAGTCTGGACAATTATGATTATGTGTTATATGACATCGAGACCTTGCACTTTGCTTCACGTCATTTATGGATTACCGCAGAAGTTCGCGTATGGGTGAGCGATTATGAACGATATAATCTGGAACGAGGGAAAGGGTGGCTGGAACAGTTATTCAACGAGCATGAGCTTCCTGAAGAGCTGGCTTTCCAACGAATGCTGATTAATGGAGTGGATTGTAGACTTGAAGCCCAATATCTGTGGGCCTACCTTGAGGGTGGCCCCTTTCGTTGGACTGGAGAGTCCCTGATCCTCCCGTGGGATGAACTGAGTGCTGCGGTCAAGCTTGAAAATGAACATTATCACCGTGTGAATCTCGGCCCACTGTCCAGAAATTACAAAAAATCCTTATGTCGTGTTGTGGAACAACTGACCGGGTGGGAGAGCGTTCGCAGCCGCCGTGCGATCAAAGAAGCGGGGAGGATGAGGGCATGAGTACGATTGCTTTTTGGAGTCCATTTGCTGAAACGGGATGTTCCTCAAGTGCATTAATGAGTGCCTATGCGACAGCATTCCAGTATAGAGCCAGAGTATTGCTTGTCAACACAGGTCCGGCAAATTATGGTGTAGAATCAGGCATATTTCAGGATGAGAAGAGTTCAGCCGATGTCTTGTATTCTTTTGAAGAAAATGGTTGGGATGCTGTCGAACGGCTGTTTATTAGTGGTAGCCTTAACAAGCACAACCTGAAAGATTACACCAAACCGCTGTTGAAAGAGCAGCTTGATCTACTGACTGGGAGCGTGTATAGAAAGGAGCGCTCTGTGAGTGAAAAAGAGGAGTTGTTAAAAAAACTGCTGGAGACTGCTAATCAATGTTATGATCTTGTGCTTCTGGATGCAGGGCAATCTCATGTTGATTCACAGCTTATTGTGCAGCAGGCTGATGTTGTTGTCGTTGTTCTGAATCAGAATATGAGGCATCTGGAACACTTTTTCGAAGAGATCCTGCCTGAACAAATAACGGAACGGAAGCTACATGTACTTATTAATAAATATGATTCACATTCTCGTGCTACACTCTCCAATATAAAGCGTGGTTTTAGATACAAGGGAAGTCTTTCCGCAGTCCCGTATACGACCGGGTATCTGGATGCGATCAACCGCAGAGATGTCGCCAGATACTTGCAACTGGAGAGTCTGACTGAGAAAAAACAAGTTCAAAAAGGGAGTTTTGCCTCAGCTATGGCTGAACTCGCTCGCCTGATTATGGATGGTACGGGCATGCGTACTGTGCTGAAGAGGCTGGAAAGGGGAGCCTGAATCTCTAGTGGTCTGGAATGCGATATTCATAACAATGATTCTAATTACAGGTATATGGTATGTGTGGTTCAAATATCGAGCCTATATCCGGGAAAAAAATGAACGTATACCTGAGCAAGAGTACTTTACGTTTGAGACATTGATTGAACAAGTGAAAAATTCATTGCATGAAATAAGCCATAGCCAGCTTGCCGATGCCGGTTTACATGAAGAAGAGTATCGCCGCAGAATCAATCAACGAGCTGAGATGAGAAAGGCGCTCAAAAGCTGTGTATCAGGAAGCATCAGTGACAAGACGTATGTCAAAAACCTGATTAGTGACTTGTTGACACGAAGTATTGGTTTGAATAAATCCAACGTCGACGAAGTGATGATGTTTGCTGAACCAGAACGATTAAGCGTGCAAGACCGCTTCGAGATCATCTTTTATTTATACCGTGAGCAATTTGGGGTAGATGCTCTTTCCAGAATGATTGATACCTATGATTTAGGTAAACTCCGATTGGAAGAAGGCTCAGAAGATGGTGGAAGTTACTATATTTCCGATCAAGATATCCAGCATGTTTTTGATTGTGAATACCGGGAATTGGGATTCAGAGAAAAGGTAGAAATTATCGTGCAGCGTATATATCAAGAATATAAAGGGTTCTCTGTAGTGGATGAAATCAGAGATCAACGGATCGATGGTGTCAGCGGCGGAGTCAGCGGAGCTCTTGAAATACTGCCATATACGGGAAATCATGTACCGGCTTCATGGAATGATTTTTTGGAACATGCTTTTGAGGATGATCATAACGAGGAACCGCTAAGCGGGATGGAGAGTGTATGGATTTTTTATAAAGGGAAGTCTATTCATTTGTCTTTCTTAAGCTTTGGCAGTATCCGGGAGTTGAAACGAGTGTGTCAGAACATATATAAATACAATTATCCTGGTCAATTATCGGAAGCAAGTGGTTATAAAGTGAATGAGATGAAAGACGGCTCACGTGTTGTCGTTGTGCGTCCTCCTTTTGCGGAATCCTGGGCATTCTTTGTTCGGAAGTTTGATATTCCCAACGCCTCCCTTGAACAATTGATCACAGGTAACAACGCACAATTACCAATAGAACTGTTGCAATATTTGATGAAAGGTAGTCGGATCACGGCAGTAACCGGTGCACAGGGCTCCGGTAAAACAACATTGCTGATGGCGATGGTGAAACATATCTATGCTTCCTATACTTTGCGTGTACAGGAGATGGCATTTGAGTTGCAATTAAGACGGATATACAGTCGCCGTAACATTCTGAGTTTTCGGGAAACGGAACATATATCGGGTCAGCAGGGACTGGATTTACAGAAAAAAACAGATGGGACAGTAAACATTCTTGGTGAGGTTGCGAGTGATGAGGTGGCTGCCTGGATGATTCAGATGTCACAGGTGGCGAGTTTGTTTACCCTGTTTACGCATCACGCCAAGACATTCCGTGATCTGGTGTTTTCACTCCGGAATTCATTACTTAAAACAGGCATGTTTCAGCATGAACATATTGCCGAAGAACAGGTTGTCAGTGTCATTAACTTTGATGTTCATATGAAAAAAGATGCAGAGGGCCACAGATATATTGAGCGGATTACTGAATGTATTCCCCATTCCCGTGAAGCGGAAAGTATGGAAGAAAGGGCGGGGTTCACATTTAGAAATGTCGTACAGTATCGCCAAGGGAAATATGTGGCTACTGCTCCGATCTCGGCTTCTAGCATCGAAGACATGCAGGAGCAGATGACGTTAACAGATGCCGAGAAGTTTGGGCGGTTTATTGGACAACACTGGGGTGAAACCTATGAGCATTAAATGGCTATTGTTGGTTGTAGTCGGTTTTTGTGTAGTTGGTTTAGTCATCACGCTGACCATTCTTCGTATGCTGAGGCAGAGAGAGTCAACCTCGATGTACGCTGCGGGGAAAATCGTGAATTTTCAAGGCAAGAAGTATAGAGATTGGGGAAGTTTCCTGTTGCAGGCATATCAAGTCGGTATGAAGATACCCTTGCTTTCCACGTATATTTTGCAAGTGCAAAAAAGAATCTCATATCGTTATGCCAGTGATGAACCAGCGCTTCGCAGAGTCACGATGACTGTTGTTCTGATTATTATGGGCGGGTACGGAAGTGTAAGTACGGTGTTGTTTTGGTTACAGCCAGGTATCACCTTTATTCTTCTGGCTACGCTGTGTGCTACCGTGCTGAACAGTCTTGTGTTAGATATGTGCCTGAGTCGTATGGAGAAAAAACTACTGGTGCAAATGTTAGAGTTGTTTGCCGATGTGAGACACCGGTATCATCAGCATGGCATGGTTGAGGAAGCGCTCTATGAAGCGTCCGAAGCAGGTACAGGTGAAGCCGCCGAGCAGGGCAGGCTAATCTATGAAGCGTTGACTTCTCCCGACCCCAATGAAGCACTTGAACGATATTATGAAGTGGCGCCAAACCGTTTTCTCAAAGGTTTTGCCGGTGTATCGTATATGGTGATGGAGTTTGGAGATAAGGTGAAGGATCAGGGCTCCATCTATCTGAAAGGTATAGGTAATCTTACTCAGGAGATACACCTGGAGATATTAAGGCGTGACAGGCTTGATTATCTGCTGCAAGGGTTAAACGTGATTGCTCTTGTACCTGTACTCTTTACAGGGCCAATTGAGCGTTGGGCTCGGGTCAGTTTCCCGACGATGGATGATTTTTATCGTAGCAAACTTGGTTTTATCACTAAAATATCCATATACATTATCATCATTGTTGCTTACTTGCTATTACAGCGTCTTCAGCAATATGATGAAACCCGCTACCGCTCCGGGAAGAAACAATCCAGACTGGATCGTTTTTTGTATAAGCATATTTTTTTGCGGAGGCTGGCGATGCTCTTTGCAGCCAAACCAGGAACAACTCCTTACAATCAGACGATCAGATTAATGCGGGAGAGCGGTACTGAGTTAAAATATGAATGGTTAGCTATACGCAGATTATTGCTATTCGCAAGTTGTCTGATTCTGACCATAGGCTTGATTCTTTTACTACATCATGTCGAACGTAATCACATACTGCACGATCCAATCAGGGATGATCGCATGTTTGGTGCAATGTCAGAAGTAGATTTGAAAGTGGCCCGAGAGAAGACGGAGCTGGATGGTGCGGTTATGGCGTATGTTAAGATGCAGCAGGCAGCCACATTCGAAGAGATTTCCGATGCGCTGTTGCAACTTGCACCAGTCCAGCTCGATCACGACGCTCAGACAGCAACAATTCAGCGGATTACAGATAAAATAGAAGCATATAACAACCAGTATATGCGCTGGTGGCAGGTTGTTTTGGCACTGTTCTTAGGGATAGGGGGCTATAATCTGCCCATCTGGCTTATGTGGTTCCAGCGTAAGATGCGAAGGCTCGATATGAGGCATGAAATTTATCAATTTCAGACAGTCATTTCGATTTTGCGAGAGATGGAACGGATGTCTGTCGAGGAGATTGTGGAATGGCTCAACCGGTTCGCTGTTATTTTCAAAATACCGCTGCAAAAGTGTCTGTTGCACTTCGAACATGGTCCTGAACAAGCTCTTGAACAATTAAAAGAGGAAGTAGGCTTACCTGAATTTCAACGTTTAATTGATAAACTGCAGCTCGCTTTAGGTAAAATATCCATTCGCGAAGCTTTTGATGATCTAGAAAGCATGCTGGCCTTTTATTTTGAACAGCGCAAACAGGAGTACAGCAAAATCATTGATATCAAGGCTGGATGGGGAAGGACGATTGGTTTCACGCCCATGTATGCTCTGATTTTCATGTACCTCGTTATTCCGCTGGTCGGCATGAGTTTTGTACAAATGAACATCTATTATGAACAAATCCAGAAACTTTAGCGTTTGGCTTTTACGAAGAACTGAAAAACAATCATTCATAACATTTTAGGAGGGTATTTCGTATGAATAATGCATCAAGCGCTTTAAAGGTGGCAGCGGGGATATTTTTGACGATTGCTTTGATTACGATCGTAGTATTGTTATTTATTTCGGCACAGGAGGCAACCAAAACAGCGCAAAATAACTTTGCTGATATTCAAACCGAGCTTTCTCAGGCAGCGTTCACGGTATATGACGGAACAACCATCAGTGGATCACAAGTGACTAACGCTTTACGTAAATATGCGGACAAGGACCAGTTTGGCATCCAGGTTATTACGGGTAAAAACAAAGGCGGACAGTGGTACGGTAATCAGCTTAACATCTCTCAGGATGTTAATAACCCGGACTATGGTTCTGTCATTGCACCTGATGACAAGGTAGGTAGTATTAATCAGACGATGAGTGAAAAGGAAAATCAATACGTTAATCCAAGCGGTAAATTTAAGGCCATTATCGTTAAAGACCGATCCAATGTGGTTAGAGGTCTGATATTCCAGCAATCCTGACTGGAGCTGGTTGAATATGACCCGGAACACACAGCATATGATGCTGTTCTGTACGGCGGTTGTCCTTTTTGTGACAGCCTGCCTGTACGGGCAGTGGAATATCCGTATTTTAAACGAAGCCTTGAATGACAGGGTGAAAACAAATGCGGCTATGGAAGGAAGAGTTCATACGACACTTCTTACAGGTGGTTTTGTCGGATACACCGGAGCTGAGGTTCTTCATACGGTGCGGCAAATGACAGGTACAGGGGTTCATGTTGAGTTAGACGGTCATGAGTATGTGATTGATCCACTTGAACATCGATCAGCTATGATTCCGGTTGAGCTGGATGGGAATTATCGAGCTGAATATAACCGAAGTGCATCCGGTGAATTGTTAAAGCTTTCTTTTAGGAAGGAGGTACAGAGACCGTGATCAATGCAGTATCCAAATTGTTTGCGGTATTGCTTGCCGTTTTACTGCTCTATGTGTATCCTGCAGCCGAGACTGCTGAACGTCAGGATGATATAGCACGCTTGACAGCGACTCAGAGTGTCATAAGATTTGTGGATGCTGTCCGCACCAAGGGATATATCTCACCTCGAATGCTCGCGGAGTTTCAAGAACAGTTAGCCCAAACGGGCAACAACTATGACATATCCATGGAACATTTACACAAAAAATATGTCCCACAGTATTCAGATCCGATGATTCAGAGTAGCTTCACGGGTACATACGAGGTTGTCCATGATGCATACTACTTGTCACAGATTCAGGAGCGGTTATATCCGTTTTCTAGCACATTGTCCGTCAATGATCCCGGGCGCAGATATACGCTCAATATGGGTGACTTCTTCACCGTGAGTCTTAAAAGTACCAACCGCACACCTTCCATGATGATACGAGAATGGTTACAAGGTACAGTTCAGGCTTCTGCGGTTTTTGCATCTTATGGAGGTATGGTACTGAATGAAGATTACTGAGCTTTCTATCGTATTTATTCTCATTTTCTTTCCGTTATTTTATATCCTCTCGTTTCATGCGCAAGATGCGCAAGAAGCCAATGAACTGGCTTATCGCTACAAAACAGCGTTACAAACCGCAGTGATGGATGCTGGCTCGGTCATGCACCAGAATGAAAAACAACATGCTGAAGCAGGTTATGATTCTGCCAAGTTTGTTAGAGCGGATAAGGAACTGGCATTGACTACCTTTACCCAAACGATGGCATTAAACATGGGAATACAGGAGGACAAGGCAGCAATTCAACATATGTTTGATTATATTCCAGCAATTATAGTTCTGGATTACGATGGTTACTACATTTTTGCCAAAGAAGCCGAGATGACCGGGGAGTTGGAAAACTCTTATAGACATGTATGGAGTCCCAAAAAACTTTATACATATTCAGATTCAGACGGAAATAGCATTAATTTCACACTTGACGGTTATGTGCATGCTTATGATGCTGGTGCAGGGGAATGGATCGAAGGGTTTCAGCAGGAGCTAGCCGGGAATTCCACGATAACATTGCTTCAGGAATCTACAACTTTTGAACAGGTGCGGCGCAGCCGGATCGTGACCCGGATACAGAGCGAGCTTGCGGATGTAATCAATCGACATAATGAATTTGCCAGGAGAAATGGTGTCTCTTATGTATTCACGATGCCTTTGGTCTCGCAGGAAGATTGGTACAATTCGATCAATGATACGGGCATTATGGCTTTTATACAGGGTATCGCTGTAGGAGATCAGAAGATTAACAATTATGCCATTGGTGGAGGTCGGCTGGTCAAAAAAACGGCGATCATTGGCGGGATTGACCCCGCAACAAGCATTAAATATCATTATCCTGCCACCTGTAACCCCGGTTTTCGTGCTGAAGAGGTGTTTACAACTGCAAAGCAGGCGGCCGCCAGAGGTTATTTCGAATATGATTGCTCCACCCATGTGTCATTACTTTCAGAAAAGGCTAAACCTGTGCTAAAATAGGGTTTTGGAACGTGAGCTAAAAGTAATGTAAATAGATAGGAGCAGTCTCATCTTATGAGTTTATTGTCAGTAGAGAACGTCAGTCACAATTTTGGAGACCGTACGTTATTTAAAAATGTTTCGTTTCGTCTGCTTGCTGGAGAACGAGTGGGTCTGGTTGGAGCTAATGGTGCCGGAAAATCAACCCTAATGAATATTCTCACCGGAAAATTGCTTAAGGATAGCGGTAAAGTGGAATGGACGCCAAAAGTTCGATATGGCTATTTGGATCAACATACGAAGTTAACACCAGGCAAGACCATTCGTGATGTGCTTAAAGATGCTTTTCTGCCGCTACTGGAACTGGAGAAGCAAATGATGACAATTACCGATCAGATGGCTGATGCCGATTCAGACAAACTTGAGCAGTTGCTTGAAGAAATGGGCGATATTCAGGAACAGCTCGAACAGGGCGATTTTTATCTGATCGATGTGAAAGTGGAAGAAATGGCAAACGGTTTGGGATTAAATGCAATAGGCCTTGATCGAGATGTTGCGGCTCTCAGTGGTGGACAACGTACGAAAGTCCTGCTTGCAAAATTGTTGTTGGAGAAACCCACTGCCCTTTTGTTGGATGAGCCGACAAACTATCTGGATGTAGAGCATATTGAGTGGCTAACTAGATATTTGAAAGACTACCCATATGCTTTTCTATTGATTTCCCATGATACAGAGTTCATGAATGAAGTGGTTAATGTCATTTATCATCTGGAATTTGCAAAATTGACGCGTTATGCGGCCAACTATGAGAAATTTCTTGAAATGGCAGATATGCAGAAAGCACAGCATATTGATGCCTATGAGAAGCAACAGGAGTATATCAAAAAGCAGGAAGATTTCATTCAACGCAACAAAGCTCGAGCTTCGACCTCTGGTCGAGCGAAAAGCCGGGAAAAACAACTTGGAAAGGTCGAGCGAATTGATCGACCAGACGAAGCAGCAAAACCAACATTTAAGTTCAAGGATGCCCGCGCAAGTAGCAAAACCGTTTTTGAAGGTATTGATTTTGAGATCGGTTATACGTACCCATTACTACCTAAGATGACCATGACGATTGAACGTGGTGAAAAGATCGCGATTGTGGGGTGTAATGGGGTAGGTAAATCAACACTGCTTAAAACGATCTTGGGTAAAATCGCGCCAATAAGCGGAAAAACGTTTCTTGGAGATTATTTGGAGACGGCATACTTTGAACAGGAAGTGCGAGCCGGGAATATTACACCGATCGATGATGTATGGAACGAGTTTTCACATCTAACGCAGAACGAGGTACGAGGACATCTTGCACGTTGCGGGCTCAAAAATGAGCATATTACTCGTCCGCTTAACATGCTGAGCGGGGGGGAGCAAGCCAAAGTCCGTTTGTGCAAACTATTGATGCGTGAGAGCAACTGGGTCTTGTTTGATGAGCCGACAAACCATCTGGATGTAACGGCGAAGGCTGAGCTACAGCGGGCGCTGAAGGAATATAAAGGAACCGTTTTACTTGTATCGCACGAACCGGATTTTTATGAAGGCTGGGTCACCAAAACGTGGGATGTAGAAGAGTGGTCCGAAAAAGCACGATGACAAAAAAAACCGGTTGTGGTAATATAGGCTACAACTTCATATGAACACTAGGGGGGCCGCACGATGCGGCTGAGATGGAAGAATGCGATTCCGGACCCTTTGCACCTGATCTGGATCATACCAGCGTAGGGAAGTGGCGCGTTTCAGCGAAAACGGTAGTAATTGAAATAGGATGTCATTACACCGTAATGCCAAGCGTTTCGATATCGAGCATACAGCTATAGTTGTAACTAATAGATATAGATATAACTATTAACTGTTTACCAGGTATTTGTCACACGCTTGCTCTTGAACTGAACCTTAGTTTATACGCAGCCACTCCCTACGGGAGTGGCTTTTTTTGATTTATATTTGTCATTGCCACTTCTGCAAGCTTGTAGCTGAAAGGAGAGAGAACGAGAATGAATACCGTAATGTTTGAGGATGAAGCACATGAATCACGCAAATCGTCGACAAGCCAGCGGCGCAATCGGACAGAGAGATCTGAACCAACGTTTAGACTAGAGCGCGAACAAGATCATCCCTTTTTTGAGCTGCATGTCATATCCACGAATAAAGGTGAACAAGTAGCCATGTTGAAGGCAGCCAAGGAAATTTGGCCTTACGTACATTACATTCATATCCGGGAAAAACACCTTCCCCTGTATGAACGTTACAACTGGGCAAAGTTAATGGTAGAGTCTGGTGTTCCGGCATCCCGTATTGTAATTAATGGCGCGAAAAGCACTGCTCCTGGTGATGTTTTTCAAAGGATACATTGGAGTCAGGCCATGCTGGAAAGAGCACGATTAACGAAAACAACGGAAATCAGGCATAATTTGCAGCTTAGATTGGGGATATCGGTGCATTCGTTGCATGAAGCGACAATTGCCGAAGAGTATGGCGCGGATTACCTTTTTTTTGGGCATGTGTACGCAAGTGCAAGCAAACCGGATTCTGTAGCGAGGGGATTAGATGTGTTATCGGAAGTGTGCTCCAGTGTCAAGGTACCTGTTATTGCAATTGGGGGGATTCAGCCGGATAACATTCGGGCCGTCAGGTCTGCGGGAGCCAGGGGTGCTGCTGTGATCTCAAGTGTGTTAAAACATGCAAACCCTGCTCATGCTGCTGCGCTTCTTAAACAGGCTGTGGAAGCGGTGAAGTGAATGTTTCTCGATCAAAAAGTTGGAAATGACGCCAACCTAATAAGATCGGAATGTTGTTCAAACAAGGAGATGACAAAATGGTACAGAGAGGACCGAGTCAACCCGAGGAAGTGATCGACTCATCGTGTGAACAAGATAAGTTTAAGCGGCTATCGCTATCCGAAACTTCAACTAAGAAACCAGAAACCTTTCATGCAGAAACAATCATTGTGGGCGGTGGAGTCATAGGCTGTGCGATTGCTTTTGAACTGGCATCCCGAGGTCAGGAAGTACTGCTTGTTGAGCAGTCGGAAATTGCTAGCGGAGCTTCATGTGCAGCTGCCGGCATGCTGGCAGCAGATAGTGAGGATTTTGCTCATCCACTCATGGCACAAGCCGCATATGACAGTAGGGAATTACTTCATAAGCACAAAGAGCAAATATCCGCTTTAACAGGAATGGATCTTGGCTTACGGCGCAACGGATTTATCACACCGTTTCGTTCATACGGTGATCTAAGTAAATACAAGGATAAACGAAATACCACTTCCGGAGTGCAGCAACTTTGGTGGGATCGAAGCATAGTGCAACGAGAAGCGTTGTGGTTGAATCGGGATACGTACGGCGCTTATTACCGATCATTGGAGAGCGAAGTGTTGCCCGTGTCATTGACAAGAGCTTATGCGAGATCAGCTGAAATGATGGGTGCCCGCATTTTAGAAGGAGTTCAAGATGTTCGGCTGATCGTTGATAAGCATGGTGTTCAAGGGATTAAAACGGCTAAGGGAGAGGTGTGTTGCAAACATATCATCATAGCTGCTGGTTTACACGGGGAGCAACTCATGCATCAAGTAGGGGTCGCTTTGCCTTCAAGTCCGGTGAAAGGTGAAATTATGGCCGTTCGGTTTACTACAGATCAGGCTGGAGATAGACCCGATCGCACGGTATATGCAGAAGATGTCTATATTGTTCCGAAAGCAAACGGAGAGGTGTGGATCGGTGCAACCAGTTTGCCAGGAAGAAAAGATCACAGCGTATCGGTAAATAGTGTGCAACGATTGCTTGGAGCGGCAAGTTATTGGGTTCCGGGAATCAAGGAGGCGGACTTTGTGCGGGCATGGGCAGGTATAAGACCTTCCACCCCTGATGGACTGCCGTATATAGGCAAATGTGAAGGGATTTCAGGCTTGTATGCAGCGTATGGACATTTTCGTAATGGAATATTGCTCAGTGCAATAACAGGTCGCTGGATCGCAGATATGCTAGATGGCAAGAGTGCTGAAGAGATTGGGATTGAGGCATTATCGCCTGACCGAATGAACAGAAGGGAGGCTATGTTGTGAACATTGTTGTGAACGGCCAAAAGATGGAGGTTGACGACGGGTTAAATCGTGTTGACAAATTACTGCAATCATTCAACTTGCAAGTAAAAACCGTGGTAGTTGAGTTGAATCGCAATATTTTGACCAAAGAGCACCATGAAACAACAACGTTAAGAGAAGGCGATCGGATTGAGATTGTTCATTTTGTCGGAGGGGGCTAAGCAACGGATTTCACGGGCGAGAGTTGAATCTTCGTGTTGGTTTAGTGGTTGTTGGTTGCGAATTGGTTAAAACCGAGGAGGTTAAAAGATGTTAACGATTGGTAAATACTCGTTTGAATCAAGGTTGCTGCTTGGAACAGGCAAGTTCAGCGATATGAAAGTTCAGAGCATGGCCGTGGAAGCCTCCGGTACCCAAGTGCTGACCTTTGCTGTACGTCGTCTAAATCTGGAGGCGGCGGGCAAGCAGCACTTTTTAGATACGTTGGATCTAAGCCAATATACGTTGCTACCCAATACAGCGGGTGCTTCGACTGCGGAGGAAGCCGTAAGAATCGCTGAACTTGCGCGGGCTTCGGGGCTTTGTGATATGATAAAAGTCGAAGTCATCGGTGACGGAGTAACGTTACTGCCTGATCCGCTTGAAACGTACAAGGCTTGTAGCATGTTGCTTGAAAAAGGATTCACCGTGTTGCCCTATATTTCGGACGACGTTATTCTAGCTAAACGGCTCCAGTTACTTGGTGTACATGCAGTCATGCCGGGAGCTTCACCGATTGGAGCTGGTAGAGGCATCATCAACCCTTATAATCTCCAAATCATTATAGAACAAGCAGCAGTTCCTGTTATTGTAGATGCAGGGTTACGGTCTCCCAAAGATGCCGCTTATGCCATGGAACTCGGGGCAGACGGTGTGTTGCTTAACACTGCTGTATCTGGATCAGATGATCCTGTGGTTATGGCAAAAGCGATGCGGCTCGGGGTTGAAGCGGGCAGACTGGCGTACACTGCAGGCATGATTCCTGTGAAACGTTATGCAGCAGCAAGCAGTCCGGTGGAAGGAATGGTTCATACATGACAGATCAGTTACATCATGCGGAGCAGAGGGATCGTTATTCCAGACAGGAACGATATGCTCCGTTCGGCAAAGAAGGTCAAGCGAGGCTGAAAGACAGCAAAGTTTTAATTATCGGAGCCGGGGCACTTGGAACGGGTATTGCAGAAACTTTAGCGCGTTCCGGTGTCGGGCAAATTACCATTGTAGACCGGGATTATGTGGAGTGGAGTAACCTCCAGCGGCAACAACTTTATGTTGAACAGGATGCGATTGAACGCATGCCAAAAGCGATGGCGGCTGCCAAACGGTTAACAGCAATTAATTCAACCGTTCGTATTCAAGCCAAAGTGATGGATGTGCGAGTGGATGAACTCGAAGAACTAGTTGGGCACACCGATTTGATCATGGATGCAACGGATAATTTTGATACTAGATTACTGATTAATGATATGGCACAGAAACACAACATTCCATGGATATATGGAGGGTGTGTGGGTAGCTATGGTATTACGTATACGTTTTTGCCTGGTGATACACCTTGTTTGAACTGCCTATTAGGAGAAGTGCCGCTTGGTGGGGATACTTGTGATACGTCGGGGATCATTCCTCAAGCGGTGCAGATGGTGACGGCCAATCAGACAGCGGAAGCAATGAAACTGCTGAGTGGTAACAGAGCTGCTCTTCGGCGTAAATTGCTGTCATTTGATGTGTGGAGGAACGAGTACATATCCATTAATGTAGATGGGGCGAAAAAGCAAGAATGTGCATCATGTAGCCCGGCAGCTACGTATCCGTTTCTTTCCGCATCCAACCTGGAGAAAACCGATGTGTTGTGTGGTAGGGATACTGTTCAGATTCGTCCTGCACGTCGCATGCAACTGGACCTTCCGCAGACAGCAGAGCGATTGGAACGGCTTGGTGAAGGAAAGGTGGAAATGAATCCTTTCTTGGTGTCATTCACAGTAGGCCAACATCGGTTGGTCATTTTTCAGGATGGCCGTGTGCTTGTTCACGGCACGAAAGATACGTCGGAGGCACGTACGTTGGTTCATCGGTATTTCGGCTAAACCATAGTCAATCATGTGAAATATTAAAACTCATTCATGGACAAAGTCTGTTCCCCTCGGGGATGGACTTTTTCTTTTTAAGGCATCCTAACGGTACAATCCATGCCAAGTAGCAACGGAAACCAGACGGGCCGGGTGAGAAACGATGAAAACAGCGATCATATTAGTTGGTACTGGGGAATTAGTGGGAAGTATAGAGCGCATCATGCAAGAAGCGGGCTATGAGGTGAAGCGTGTAGAATGGTTTGAATTAAACGACATAGTGGATTTTAAGGTTGTTCGTCCGCATTTGATTATTTTGGTGGAGCGAGAGTTTGAGGACGTGCATCAGCGTGAACAGGATAAAATAACATTGAAGAAATGGATGAATTCAATTTCATCTACCCCTTTAATGGTGATTATTCCTGAAGTTTCGCCGCAACGGGTTATTGACTGGCTTGATTTTGGAGCGAATGATGTAATGGAGGAGCCTATTCATTGGAAGGTTATGCTTGCGAGAATTCGCAGCCTACTTCGGTTGTTTGCAAGTGTTTCCCATGAAGGTGAGGAAATCATTATAGTTCAAGACCTCAGACTTAATCTGCGTTCGCGAAGAGTGAGCCGTGGAGGACAATATCTGAACCTGACTCCGAAAGAATATGAATTATTGGAGTTTTTAGCTTTGCATTTAAATGAAGCGTGCACACGGGGAGATATTTTACGCGAGGTATGGGGGTATGAGTTTGCCATGGATACGAACGTTGTCGATGTCTACATTAAACATCTGCGGGTGAAAGTGGATAGAGGCAGGGAGATGAAGTTGATTCAGACGGTTCGAGG
This sequence comes from Paenibacillus polysaccharolyticus, assembly GCF_023714295.1. GTDB lineage: Bacteria > Bacillota > Bacilli > Paenibacillales > Paenibacillaceae > Paenibacillus > Paenibacillus polysaccharolyticus_A. Next base: position 195,503 of record NZ_JAMAUN010000002.1, on the reverse strand, counting down.
GATAGGTTATATGCTGGTAGATAGCTAATGATTAAATATTCCACCATTCTCCTGTTTAAATCCAGGATTGATTCGGGTAATTAAAGATAGGATGATATGAAAAAAACCGGATCGATTGATCCGGTCGTCAGTTTTAGGTTATATGGGGACAGATAGACTACAGGACGCGGCGAGCTGTAATGTACGTTCTTTTCCACGTACCGGAGTTCAGATCTGACAGCGTTACACCTGGAGAGCCGTACGTGTGAAGAATTTTTCCGTTTCCAGCATACACACCAACGTGAGTAATGTTAGATCCCGTAGAGCGGCTGCCGCTCGAGAAGAACACCATATCACCGACACGAAGATTGGCTTTAGAGACGAATTTACCTTCTTTGGATTGTTGTACGGAAGTGCGCGGAAGATCTACACCATATTTTTTGAAAATGTACTTCATGAAAGAAGAACAGTCAAAGTATCTGGTTGTTGTTGTTGAAGCACCAAATTTATATGGAGTTCCAGTGAATTTTTTACCATAGTTTACAATTTGCTGTCCTGTTGATACGGATGCCGTTGCGGCTTGTGCAACAGGTGCATTTGTCATTAATACAGCTCCAAAACCTAGTGTAGCGCACAACCCGACGGTTACGGCCTTTTGGATGAAGAAGTTTGTTTTCATGTAGTTAGTACCTCCAAAATTCGTTTTCGTTAAGTTGCTAGAGCGAGTATAACAGGTTTGTAACACCCTAGAAATTGGATACATAAGCGAAAAGGCTGATAGGGCAGTGGTTTAGATGTGATTATTAAAATACGATTAAAAATGTCAAAAAATTAATCATTGACGAATAGAGAAATAGATAAAAAACAAAAATCCCCTTGATTATCAAGGGGATTTTTTCATTTGAGTTGATTTAGAACACAAAATAACTGGTTACAAAAAAGTAATAATTGAACGTTGAGCTGTAGGTTTTGACCCCGTAACTCTTTTGAATCCCTTACTATATTCGCACTTTAGTGTTCAGTCTTTGCTCTGAATAATGAGCAGCAGGCCGCTATCAATCGTTACTGTGCCTGATTGGTCCAGTAGCTTGTTACTGATCCCTAGAGATTGTCCCATACGTATAGTGGCTTGATCCAAAGGATACATGAATCCTTCAAGGCAGATCCCTGTGACCTCATGCGTTAATGGCAGCAAAGATACATAGGTATAACCGCGTTGCTCGACAACGGCACTTGAGGTGGTCAGCGTCATATAATTATGCTCATCCTGCAACGCACAAGAGATATGATGCTGCATAGCACGAACCATGATATGGACATTCGCCAGGGTATGATCCATTCGTGTGCCCGTTGCACCAAAGATGAGAATATGAGTGGGTTCATGATCCAGAGCGGTTTCAAACGCCATTTCGGTATCTGTCAGATCTTTATGGATTGGATCACAAGCAATGAATTCTATACTATTACTGTTTACAATCTCGCGCTCTTCTTCTGTTATCGAATCGAAGTCGCCTACTGCGATGTGTGGCTTGATGCCATGTTGAATTAAATATAAGGCACCACGATCTGCCGCAATGACAACGTCATCGGGTTGAATCTCCTGAAGGAATTCCTGCGTGAGTTGGCCGCCGGTGAAGATGACAATCCGTTTATAATCCATTCTATTTCATCCTTCCTTATTTATAGAGGGAAAACATTTGATTTATATTTGAAGCGAAATCCTGAGCTAAGGTATAAAACTATACACCAAACCAGTATAATCGACAAAATGTGGTTGCACAATTTCCGTACTCGCGGATACAATGGGGAGAGCGACATGAAGATGACTTGAAAAGTGAGGTTTGAACAGGTTGGACTTACACATTTTTGAAGTATTCAGCATTATCGGTACGATCGCATTTGCAATGTCCGGTGCATTTGTAGCTATGGAAGAGGAATATGATATTTTGGGTGTATTGGTACTTGGGCTTGTGACAGCATTCGGAGGCGGAGTGATCCGGAATGTGCTTATTGGCGTGCCTGTAACAACATTATGGAGTCAGGGCTCGTTAATCATGCTTGCGCTGGTTTCTGTAGCTGTTGCTTTTGTATTGCCCTTGAAGTGGATCAGTCACTGGAAACGGACTGAAGCTTTGTTTGATGCAATTGGACTGGCTGCCTTTGCAATTCAGGGCGGATTGTATGCGGCTAATATGGGTCATCCCATCAGTGCTGTAATCGTTGCAGCTGTACTGACGGGAATTGGCGGAGGAATCATTCGGGATCTTCTTGCCGGACGTAAACCACTTGTTCTTCGTGATGAGATCTATGCGGTATGGGCAATGGCAGCGGGGTTTGCCATCGGAATGGGCTGGTTTACAACGAACATCGGTTTGCTGATCTGTTTTGCAACAGTTGTCTTTTTCCGGATGTGTTCCGTGCACTACAAATGGAAGCTGCCGCGTCGCTCGTTGACGCCTAACGAAACCGTCGTTTTGAAGCCGGAGAAACTTATTCCGCAACATGCACCATCCGTAATTCAAGGGACTTTGAGCAAGGGGGAGTAACTTATCATGATTAACGTTGTATTTGTATGTCTCGGTAACATTTGCAGATCCCCTATGGCGGAAGCAGTAATGCGTCATAAAGTGATGGAGAAGGGGCTTGGCGAACAGATTCGGATTGATTCGGCTGGTACAGGCAACTGGCATGTGGGCAAACCTCCGCATGAGGGTACCCGTAAGTTGCTTGATGGTTATCAAATCTCTTATGCCAACATGACAGCAAGACAATTTGTGAGTGCAGACTTCACTGAATTTGATTACATTATATGTATGGATAATTCTAATGCAGAGAATGTACGTAGCCTGCCAGGTGGAGAAGAGGCAGAGATTATCAAGTTCATGGATTTGCTGCCGAACGAAAAGCTGAGAGAAGTGCCTGATCCGTATTACACAGGGAACTTTGAAGAAGTGTACGAGCTGGTGAATGCAGGTTGCGATGTCTTGCTGAACAGAATTCAAGAAGATCATCCTTTAACCTGATTTTAATTAGATAAAATACAAGCCAAGCTTGAGTAGCTCATTATTATTGGTGAAATGGCAAAGAAGCAGGAACGGAACGAATTAGAACTCCTGCTTCTTTTTCAGGGAATGAATGTAAGCGTTAACAACGTGTTGTCCAAAAAATCGTAAAAAGAAAAGCGGCTATGCAGCCGCCTGTTCAACGAAATATTTAATTGTAGCTAGAACCTTTTAGCCATTCCTGCATTAACTTTTTGAGACAATCTTCTATTAACCTTCTTGTAAAAAGTAAAGCAAGGCATCAGGCAGTTCCTTTTGCCAGAAGCCCCATTGGTGATTCCCGTCTTTTTCCTGGTAGGAGACGAGAGCACCACGTTTCTCCAGCAGATCACGAGTATCCCGGCTCAGCTGTACAAAATCATACGTTCCGGTATCGGCTTCAAAGGCCGTCTCCTGCAAACCAACAATCATCCAGATCGACAACCATGACAAGTCTTCGGCTGCAGCATAGATTTCCTGAGAAGCGGAGTAGAAGGCACCAGACATGCTGATAACGCGGGTGAACAACTCAGGATATTTCAGTGCAAGATGCAATGAAACACTGCCTCCCAATGAATCACCAGCAAGAACACGTTCCTGCGGGGAGCGTCTTACAGGATATTTCTCTTCTACATAGGGAATAATCTCTTCTGCAAAGCACTTCGTATAAGCTTCAAACCGGCTGCCGAACGGAGCGTACTCTTGAGTCCTTACAGAGACGTCTACCTGAACCCCTACAATAATGAAAGGTTCTGCACCTTCATCGAGAATGATGCGGTTAGCTGTGGTAGCGATTCGGCCAAAATTGAAAAACTCTTCACCATCCTGACAATAAACGACAGGGTAGCTTAGAAGTTCGTTGTAGCCTGGGGGAAGATAAATACGCAAGGTTCGTTTCTCGCCAAGATAACGGCTTTCAATCTCTTCCTTAACAATTGTACGTTTCAAATAGCGGGAATCCGTCATAAAACGTCACCTTTCCGGGTTATTTTTGCATTCACCCGCGCAATACGGTAAGATTAACCTGGTGCGGGGATGGGTCAAACACGCAATCATGTATTATGCTGTTATACCAATATTAAACCCCTGTTATACATACAATCCAAAAGGAAACATAAAAATATTACGGATTTCTTTGACGTATGCAGTGAAACAGGTGTATAATAATAATATAACAGCGGAACTTGATATTCAAATTTTTTGTTGAGGTGAAGAAAAAAATGAGCAAGGTTCCTTATGAAGTATACACGGAGGATGTAGAAGCTCTGTCCGTGCTGTCTCCTGACGGCGAAATTGTTAACAAAGACATGATGCCTAAGCTTTCCGACGATCAATTAAAAGAAATTATGTATCGCATGGTATTTACCCGTACTTGGGATGACCGTGCAGTAAACCTCGGCCGTCAAGGTCGTCTTGGTTTCTATGCCCCAGTATCTGGTCAAGAAGCTACAATGGTAGGTAGTGAATTTGCTCTTGAAAAAGAAGATTTTATCGCTCCAGGCTATCGCGACATTCCGCAACTCGTGTGGCACGGACTTCCTCTTTATCAAGCGTTCTTGTACTCCCGTGGACACCAACATGGTGGACAAATTCCGGACGGCGTTAACGTATTGATGCCGCAAATCATCATTGGTGCACAAATCCTGCACGCAATGGGTATTGCTATGGGTTACAAATTGAAGAAACAAAAACAAGTGGTTATCACGTACACAGGTGATGGCGGATCTTCCGAAGGTGACTTCTACGAAGGTCTGAACTACGCTGGTGTTTACAAACTGCCAGTGATCTTTTTTGTACAAAACAATGGTTATGCCATCACAACTCCTTTTGCTAAACAAACAGCAGCTCTGTCCATCGCTCACAAAGCGGTAGCAGCAGGGATCAAAGGTGTTAAAGTTGACGGTATGGACATCTTCGCTGTTATCAAAGCGGTTCAGGAAGCTGCTGAACGCGGACGTAACGGAGAAGGCGCTACTTTGATCGAAGCGGTAACTTATCGTTTCCGTCCACACTCCCTTTCTGATGATGCGTCCAAGTATCGTACGAAAGAAGAAGAGGCTGAGTGGAGCGAAAAAGATCCAATCGCACGTTTTGCTAAATATCTGGAGAAAAAAGGTCTGTGGACTGAAGAAGATACAGCACGTGTGAAAGAAGAAGCAAAAGCAAAAGTGAACGAAGAGATCAAAAAAGCGGAAAAAACCGAGAAAATGACGATTTCAGGCTTGATCGACAGCATGTTCGAACAAACGCCTAAGCACTTGGAAGAGCAAAAAGCTGATTTCCAATAAGTTTTTTCCGATAAAGCATAAACATCCGGCGCCGGCACTGGTGTCTCGGTATACATGTATGAATTCAAATGTGAACTGTCAATGTTTAAGGAGGAAATGAAGCAAATGGCACAATTGAACATGAAAGAAGCAATTCGTGATGCGCTTCGCGTAGAGTTGAAACGTGATCCTAACGTTCTGCTTTTCGGTGAAGACGTTGGTAATGTAGGCGGCGTTTTCCGTGTAACGGAAGGCTTGCAAAAAGAGTTTGGCGAAGAGCGTGTATTTGATACACCACTGGCTGAATCCGCAATCGGCGGTTTGGCTGTAGGTTTGGGTATTCAAGGCTTCCGTCCGGTAGCTGAGATTCAATTCGTAGGTTTTATTTTCGAAGCCCTTGACCAAATGGTGGTTCAAGCTGCTCGTATGCGTTTCCGCTCTGGCGGTAAATACAATTCTCCGATCGTATTCCGTACACCATTTGGTGGCGGTGTAAAAGCGGCAGAATTGCACACAGACTCTCTGGAAGGTTTGCTCACGCAAACTCCGGGTATTAAAGTGGTAGTCCCTTCTAATCCTTACGATGCGAAAGGTTTGATGATCGCTTCCATCCGTGACAACGATCCAGTATTCTTCATGGAACACTTGAACCTGTACCATGCTTTCCGTGCAGAAGTACCTGAAGAAGACTATGTTGTTGAATTGGGTAAAGCGAACGTTGTTCGTGAAGGTTCCGATGTTACCATCGTTACTTACGGTATGATGGTTCATACTTCTGTAAAAGCTGCAGAAGAACTTGAAAAACAAGGGATCAAAGTTGAAGTTATCGACCTTCGTACGATCAGCCCGATCGACATCGATACGGTTGTTGCTTCCGTTAAGAAAACAAACCGTGCAATTGTTGTACAAGAAGCTCAAAAGAGCGCAGGTGTTGCAGCTGAAGTCATTGCGCAAATCAATGAAAAGGCAATCCTGCACTTGGAAGCACCGGTTCTGCGTGTAGCTGGCCCGGATACAGTATATCCTTTTGCACAAATCGAAGATACATGGTTGCCTAACCCGGCGCGTATCGTTGCTGCGGTTAACAAAGTCATGAACTTCTAATATCAATCATCTGACATGCCGCAAGGCGCAGTATGGTGATTCACATCGCAGCGCAGCTGCACTGTAAACAGCCATTAGCCCCTTGATTGACAGTTATTTGCACTCGCAGTAACAGTTAGTTTGTGGAGCTAAGGGTTGTTTTCAGGATGGAGCAAATAATCAAGGAGGTTTTTCAGTTGGCTAAATTTGAATATAAATTCCCTGAACTGGGCGAAGGCCTTCACGAAGGCGAAATCATCAAGATGCACATCAAAGTTGGGGACAAAGTAACTGACGACGATATCATCATGGAAGTACAGAACGACAAAGCGGTTGTTGAAGTTCCTTGTCCGGTAAACGGAACAGTAACTGAAGTTTTCGCTAAAGACGGTCAAATCTGCCACGTTGGTGAAGTTGTAGCGGTTATCGATGCAGAAGGCGAGCTGCCTGAGCAAGACGACGCTCCCGCTGAGGACCAAGGTGCACAAGAGAAAGACGCAGCACAAGGTGGAGCAGACACTAGCGGTTCTTCCGCAGCAGCTTCCAGCTCCAATGCAGCTCAAGAAGGCGGCAACAACAGCGTTCCTGCAGTTCCTGCAAAAGACGTTTTGGCTACGCCAAGCGTTCGTAAATTTGCTCGTGAGCAAGGTGTAGACATCGCTCAGGTTAACGGTACTGGCAACAACGGTAAAGTAACCAAAGAAGATGTAGAATCCTTTAAAAATGGTGGCGGTTCTTCCGCAGCGGCATCTTCCGACGCTCCGGCTCAAGAAGAGAAAAAATCCGCAGCACCTGCAGCTGCAACAGCTGATCAACGTCTTGAAGAGGAGCGCGTACCATTCAAAGGTATCCGTAAAGCGATCTCCAATGCAATGGTTAAATCGGCTTACACTGCACCGCACGTTACTATCATGGACGAAGTGGACGTAACGGAATTGGTTGCATTCCGTACACGCATGAAACCAATTGCAGAGAAAAAAGGCACAAAAGTTACTTACTTGCCATTTATCGTTAAAGCATTGGTTGCAGCTTCCCGTCAATTCCCGGCGTTGAACGCAATGATTGATGAAGAAGCAAATGAAATTGTGTACAAAAAATACTACAACATCGGTATCGCTACAGATACAGACAACGGTCTGATCGTTCCTGTAATCAAAGATGCTGATCGTAAATCCATCTGGATGATCGCTGATTCCATTCGTGATCTGGCAGCTCGTGGACGCGACGGTAAACTGAGCGCGAACGAAATGAGAGGAAGCACAATCTCCATCAGTAACATCGGTTCTGCTGGCGGTATGTTCTTCACTCCAATCATCAACTTCCCAGAAGTTGCTATCTTGGGTACAGGACGCATCAGCGAAAAAGCGGTTATCAAAAACGGCGAAGTTGTTGCAGCACCTGTAATGGCATTGTCCTTGAGCTTCGACCACCGTATCATCGATGGCGCAACAGCACAAAACTTTATGAATTACATTAAACAGCTACTCGCTAACCCTGAGTTGCTTGTTATGGAGGTGTAAGATATGGTAGTAGGCGACGCTTCTCTCAATATCGACACATTAGTAATTGGTGCAGGACCTGGCGGCTATGTAGCTGCCATCCGTGCTGCACAACTGGGCCAAAGCGTATTGATCGTAGACAAATCCGAGCTGGGCGGCGTATGTTTGAACCGCGGATGTATCCCATCCAAAGCTCTGATCTCTGCTGCACATCAATATGAGTCTGCTCTTCACGGCGATGCTTTCGGTATCTCCGCCGAGAACGTAAAAGTAGATTTTGCTAAAACTCAAGAATTCAAAAACGGCGTTGTTAAGAAAATGACTGGCGGCGTAGCTGGTTTGCTCAAAGGCAACAAAGTTGAAGTTTTTAACGGTGAGTGTATGTTCATCAACGAAAACGAAGCGCGTGTTTTTAACGATCACGAGTCACCACGTTACAAGTTCAAAAATGCAATTATTGCAACAGGTTCCCGTCCAATCGAACTGAAACCTTTCCCGTTCGGCGGACGCATCTTGTCTTCGACAGAAGCATTGAACTTGCCTGAAGTACCAAAAAGCATGATCGTAATCGGTGGCGGTTATATCGGCGCTGAGCTTGGTCAAATGTACTCCAAATTCGGTGCTAAAGTAACAATCATCGAAGGTTTGGATACGGTACTGCCAGGTTTCGATAAAGACATGACTAGCCTTGTAGCTAAAAACATGAAGAAAACAGGCATCGAAATCGTAACGGGTGCAAAAGCGGAAAGCGCTGAGCAAACGGATAAAGATGTAACTGTTAAATATTCTGTAAATGGTGAGTCCAAAGAAGTAACTGCAGATTACCTGCTCGTTACTGTAGGACGTCGTCCTAATACAGACGGAGAACTTGGTCTGGACATGATCGGTGTTGACGTTGATGAGCGCGGATTCGTTAAGGTTGACCACCAAGGTCGCACTAGCATCCCGCACATCTTCGCAATTGGTGATATCGTATCTGGTCTTGCTCTGGCACACAAAGCTTCTTATGAAGGTAAAGTGGCTGCGGAAGCAATCGCTGGACAACCATCTGTAGTAGACTACAAATGTATGCCAGCTGTTGTATTCACAGATCCTGAGTGCTCCAGCGTAGGTTACACGGAGAAAGAAGCAAAAGAAAAAGGTTACAAAGTAAAAGCAGGTAAATTCCCTTACGCGGGTAATGGCCGTGCAGTATCTTTGAACCATGCAGAAGGCTTCGTGAAAATCGTTGCTGACGAAGAAAGTGGCCTTGTATTGGGTTGCCAAATCGTTGGTCTGGAAGCTTCCAACTTGATTGCTGAGCTTGGTCTTGCAATCGAGATGGGCGCAACGTTGGAAGATCTGGCGCTTACTATTCACGCTCACCCAACTTTGGGCGAAATCGTGATGGAAGCAGCGGAATTGGTAATGGGTCACCCGATCCACATCATCTCCCGTTAAGATCATCGAAGCATCGGATTCGTCCGGCATTATATGTAGATTCGAAAGAGACGAGTGGCGCTAATTGCGTTGCTTGTCTCTTTTTTTTGAGTTGTAATTGAGAAGATCAAGATATCGGTGTCCATAGAATGATAGAAGCATACACGCCTCAACTTGTTTAGCGAATTCATTTCTTCCTAGTACTCAATTGTGGTACACTTTAGTAATGAACAGACCTCTCGAAGTCTGTGGCCCAGATGGGTATGAGTGCGAAACATATATAGAGATGCGAGGAGATACCAACATGAAAAACTATCTCGATTTATTACAAGATATATTGGATAACGGGGTTCACAAAGGAGATCGTACCGGAACGGGCACACAATCCGTGTTTGGCCGACAGCTTCGTTATGATTTATCGAAAGGTTTTCCACTTGTAACAACCAAACGAATTCACCTCAAATCCGTTATTCATGAGTTGCTATGGTTTTTGAGTGGGGATACGAATATTTCTTATCTGAAAGAAAATGGTGTGAAGATCTGGGATGACTGGGCAGATGAAAATGGCGATCTTGGACCGGTTTACGGCTCACAATGGCGGACATGGGAAGCGCCGAACGGGGAGAAAATAGATCAGATCGCTGCTGTAGTGGATTCAATCAAAAATAATCCCGATTCCCGCCGTCATCTGGTGAGTGCGTGGAATGTAGCCGAAATTAACAACATGAAATTACCGCCTTGTCATTTTGCGTTTCAGTTTTATGTGGCTGAGGGTAAACTATCTTGTATGCTGACGATGCGCTCCGTGGATACCTTCCTTGGTTTACCGTTTAATATAGCCAGTTATGCACTTCTGACACATATGATTGCACAGCAATGTGATCTGGAAGTGGGCGACTTCATCTGGTCTGGTGGTGATGTGCACATCTATTCCAATCATGTGGAGCAGGTGAAAACGCAACTAGAGCGCGAGCCTTTTGCTTTGCCTAAGCTGGTGATCAAACGTAAGCCTGATTCGATTTTTGATTACAAATTTGAAGATTTTGAATTTGAAAATTATGAACATCATCCAGGTATCAAAGCACCGATTGCAGTATAAACACAATAACGTATTCGATGAAAGGGATGTGCGGCCTTTGAGTATTGAATTGGTATGGGCAATGGGGGAGAATGGTGTGATTGGACATCATAATTCTCTTCCTTGGCGATTGCCAAAAGATATGGCTTTTTTCAAGCAACAAACGATAAACAAGACGATAATTATGGGACGTAATACGTGGGAATCATTCGGCGGCAAGCCACTCCCTCACCGTCGTAATATTGTTGTGACTCGAGACTTGAATTATAGAGCGGATCAAGCAGAGATCGTACATACGATTGAAGAAGGTCTGAAGGCTGCTCAAGGTGAAGAACTTTGCGTAATTGGAGGTTCTCAGGTATATCGGGAGTTTCTACCGTTTGCGGATCGGCTTGTCGTCACCAAGATTCATGAGCAATTTGAGGGAGATACGTTTTTCCCGGAAGTGGACTGGAGCGAGTGGGAGTTAAAGAAGCAGATCGAAGGCGAGCAGGATGAGAAAAATGTATATCCTTTTACATTCGAGTTTTACGAGCGTAAACGTTAGAAAAACATGTAAAGACACTGAACACAGGAATTTTCCGTGAGCAGTGTCTTTTTTTAATATAATGTTTTGTATTGATTGTGAACAATCATTTCAAATCGTATTCCATTACATCAATATGACACATTCACTGGTGAATTTTGCATAATATACATTGGATCAACATTCGTTTATGGTCGAATAGTCTAAAAACTGTAGGGATTCAACGTTGTAAAGCTTTAAATTGAGCTTTATTTTCGTAAATGAGTATAAATTTCACTAAAAAGCTTGATTTTAATGACAATTTATCTTACATTTATATGACGTTATCGCTTTTTTTATTCTCAACTTTCGCTTGTGAAAAAACATTATACTCTGGTTTAAGACCAAATTTAAGCTATTGACCATACGTTCAGTTGAACGCTATGATGTATAAAATACAAATAATTATGCGGATAATCCATTTAATATTCAATGTCGTAAGTGCTACTATAATTGAAATATCTTTGAGTAGATTTTGTGATACAATAGACAAAAACTCAAGTAAAAGAGTAATCCATTTCATATAGAGCCATACGCATGAAGGGATTAAGACAAGAACGGATGGGGGAAACGTAAGATGTCTACACCTACTGGATTTATGGAATACAAACGGCAGCTCCCTGCCGATCGAGAGCCAGCGGAGCGCATCAAGGATTGGGAAGAGTTTCATAAACATATGGCTGAAGAAGAACTCAGAACACAAGGTGCAAGGTGCATGGATTGTGGTACCCCTTATTGTCATACAGGTATAGATATGACTGGCGGTACGTCAGGCTGCCCGGTTCATAACCTGATTCCAGAATGGAATAATCTCGTTTATCGCGGTTTGTGGAAGGAAGCGCTGGAGCGTCTTCACAAAACGAACAATTTTCCGGAGTTTACAGGCCGTATCTGCCCAGCTCCTTGTGAAGGATCATGTACAGTGGGCCTGATTGGTCAGCCTGTAACGATCAAAACGATTGAAGAAGCTATTATTGAAAAAGGTTTCGAAGAAGGTTGGGTTGTACCACAGCCACCGGAGAAACGCACAGGTAAGCGTGTAGCTGTAGTCGGTTCAGGTCCGGCGGGACTTGCAACAGCGGCTCAATTGAACAAGGCTGGACATACGGTAACGGTATATGAACGTTCAGACCGTGTCGGTGGATTATTAATGTATGGAATTCCAACGATGAAGCTGGATAAAAAAGTGGTGCAACGCCGTGTAGACCTGCTAGCAGCTGAAGGAATTCAGTTTATTACGAATACAGAGATCGGAAAAGATATTCCGGCTGAGCAACTTGTTAATGATTATGATGCTGTTGTTCTGTGTGGCGGTGCAACCAAGCCACGTGAATTTAACATTGAAGGTGCTGACCTGAAAGGTGTGCACTATGCGATGGACTTCCTGAATGGAAGCATCAAAAGCTTCCTGGACTCTAACCTGGAGGATGGCAACTACATTTCTGCAAAGGATAAAGATGTCATTGTAATTGGTGGCGGGGACACAGGTTCTGACTGTGTGGCTACATCGCTGCGTCACGGATGTCGCACGATCACACAATTCGGTACGCATACTCAGGCTCCGCTTGAGCGTGATCCAATTAATAATCCTTGGCCACAATTTCCGAACGTATACACACTGGATTATGCACAAGAAGAAGCCAAAGCGTTGTTTGGTCAAGATCCACGTGAATTCTCCATCATGACTACCAAATTTGTGGGTGATGAAGAGGGCAATCTCAAAGAACTGCACACGATTCAAATCGAACGTATTGTCGATGAGACAGGCCGCAAGATTTATCAGCCAGTTCCAGGTACAGAGCGTGTATTCCCTGCGCAGATGGCAATGATTGCGATCGGTTTTGACGGACCGGAGCAAACGCTGGTTGAGCAGTTGGGACTTGAAACGGATCCCCGCACGAACGTGAAGGCGCGTTATGGCAAATACAACACGAACGTAGATAAAGTATTTGCAGCAGGTGACATGCGCCGTGGTCAAAGTCTAGTCGTATGGGCTATCAATGAAGGCCGTGAAGCCGCTCGTGAAGTGGATAAATATTTGATGGGCGCAACAGTACTGGTATAAACCAGTACCATTGTTCAATCTTTCTGTCTTCTTAATTTACATCATAAAGTATTTACATTATAAACAAAGCGATGAATACCCCTCGTATATGCGAGGGGTATTTGCTATATATTTTGATCAATAAACTTTCTTTAAATTTTTTAATTTCCGATGACAATGTGAATAAGAGCATTGCATTTTCTAAGATAAAGACTTATTATTAGATTATAATTATTATAAATAAGATTGAAGTCGGATTGATTCATAATGGGAAATAGAATTTTAACTTTGATGATGCTGTCTAAACATGACATTGAATTGAGTACATGATTGTAGATACGTTTAAGTAAAGATAGGTAACATAACATATAACGGAGGTGCACCCGTATGGCAAGTAATCGGGACAAGTCCATTTCAGAGCAAATTGATCAAATTAAAAGCCAATTGGTTGATAAAGGATATAAGCTAACCCAACAACGTGAAGTGACGGTACGTGTCCTGTTGGAACATGAGAAGGATCATTTTAGTGCGGAGGAAGTGTTTCTTCTGGTGAAAGATAAGTTTCCGGAGATTGGGCTCGCAACCGTTTATCGCACTTTGGAGCTACTCAGTGACCTGCAGGTTGTAGAGAAAATTAACTTCGGTGATGGAGCTGCACGCTTTGATTTGCGTAGCACAGACGGCTCGCACCATCATCATCACTTGATCTGTACGGAATGTGGCAGTGTGGAAGAAATTATGGAAGATGGACTGCTTCGTTTGGAGCAACAAGTGTTGCGTCAGTATGGTTTTGCTGTGACCGACCATCGACTTGATTTTCAAGGTGTGTGTAAAGAATGCAGACAAAAACATGAGCTTGATGAGCCAGCAGCCGGTTAATTCATCCCGGATAGGTGCTCTTGAATCCAAAATCTGATATAATAAGTTTCAGAAGCAGGGGCTTCCGTCGGCGGAAGGCCCCTTTTTGCCGTCATACTGGCGGTTTAGGAGGAGAGATGGACGGATGAAGACACTGGTTATTGCGGAGAAGCCCGATATGGGGAGAACCATTGCCGCCGTCATAGAACCAAAAGCAAAAAATAATCGCACATATCTGGAAGGTGAACAGTATATTATCACCTGGGCGATTGGGCATTTGCTTGGACTGGCTGAACCGGATGCCTATGATTCAAAATACAAACGCTGGAATATTGCGGACTTGCCGATCATTCCGGATCAATTCAAAATTGTACCGAATCCGCGGACAAAGGATCAGCTCAAAATCATCGGAGAACTTGCAAAGCGCGCTTCAGCTATCGTTAACGCTTGTGATGCTGGGCGAGAAGGGCAATATATTTTTGCCCTGATTCAGCAACAATTGAAGCTGCGCCAGCCTGTAAAACGTCTATGGATATCGGATTTGACAGCTGAAAGTATAAGGCGTGGATTTGATGGATTGAAAGATGCCGCAGAATTCGAAAATCTGACTTATGCTGCCCGGGCACGCAGTGAAGCGGACTGGCTGATTGGCATGAATGCTTCACGGGCATTTACAACAAGGCATAACGCACTACTGTCTGTTGGACGTGTGCAGACACCCGTGTTAGCGCTCATCTATGATCGTGAGATCGAGATTGAGGCGTTCCAGTCACAGACCTTCTATGAAGTGGCGGCCTGGTTTCGGCAGGAAAATGTTGAATACCGCGGCGTTCGTCAAGGGGATAAACTCACGGATGCAGAAACAGCAGAATCTATTGCAACCAGTGTGAAGGGTAAGACAGGTCAGATTATTAAATATGAAGCCAAACAAACCAAGGAGTATCCATACCGGTTGTATGACCTAACTCTTTTACAGCGTGAAGCGAATGCAAAATTTGGCTACGGCGCGAAAAAAACGCTGGATATTGCTCAGGCTCTGTACGAAAAACATAAAGTGATCTCATACCCGCGTACAAATTCCAACTACGTAACGGAGCAGAACATTGAAGGCATGCACAAAACGCTGAATCTGCTCAAAAACGGAACGTACCGTGAGCTAGCTTTGGGTGCAAAGCCGGAATTGGTGCACAAAAATAATAAAGGGGTCTGCAATCCGAGCCGGGTGGAAGACCACCATGCCATTTTGCCAACACTGAAACGACCAGGGACACTGTCCAAGGATGAGCAAAATATTTATGATTTAATTGTGAGACGTTTTCTGTCTCATTTCTATCCCGCCGCCGAATATAAACAGCATACGGTACTTACGGAGGTCGAGAAACATCAGTTCAAGACGTCTGTAAAAGAACTATTATCCATCGGTTGGAAAGTAGTGCTTGGTTCTGGCGATCAAGAACAAGGTGCTTCGATTAAGAAAAAAGGAAAGAAAAACAGCAACGAGGAAGAGGAAGCAGAGGAATGGACGGACAAGGCTTTCGCTGTACAGCCTGAGTTGCCTGTTCAATGTGCGAAGAGTGAGTTTAAGGAAAAAGCTACTCAACCGCCCAAAAGTTATACCGAGGGCACATTGCTCAAAGCTATGGAGAGTGCAGGTAAACAGATCGAAAACGAAGAACTACGTGATGCGATGAAGGACAGCGGTCTGGGAACTCCGGCTACACGAGCGGCTACAATTGAACGTCTCAAAAATGTAGGTTACATTACGATGCAAGGTAAAAAGATGCAGTTGACGCTGAAGGGACGAACAGCGATTGAATTAATTCGCCGTGCCGGTGTAGATTTGCTGACTTCGCCTGAGATGACGGGACAATGGGAGCGTCGGTTACATCAAATCTCTAAAGGTGAAGCAGGACAGGACAAGTTCATGGAAAACGTCAAGAAATTCACGTTATCTATCATTGAAAAAGTGCGTGTACAGGCTCCCGCTGCTGCTGATGCCTTTGGTGAAGATGCGAGAGGCAAGGGTAAGGGGAAAGGGAGAGGAACTGGTAACAAAGCAGGTAACAAGGCAACCAGTAGTGGTAAAACGTCCAGGTCTTCAACAGCAAACACATCTTCAAGCGCAGGTACAACTGCACAATCGGGCACTGCAAGTTCTGGCGCACGGGAAGTGCTTGCTCCATGCCCTTCACCTGGCTGCACCGGAAATATTATTGAGGGCAAGAAGGGTTATGGCTGTTCACGTTTCAAAGAGGGATGTACGTTTGTTGTCTGGAAAGAATATGCTGGCAAAAAAATAACAAGTACGATGCTGAGGTCTTTGGTAGAGAAGGGGAGTACGCAAGTTCTCTCGTTCAAACGCAAGGATGGAAGCACGGTGAAAGCTCGAATTATTTTAAAAGATGTAGTTACGGGTCAATTATCCGGGGAGAAACAGGAAGCTTAATCATTGCTCGGTACAAGTATAGTGGACAGAAAAAAGAACCCTTTAACCCAGGGTTCTTTTTTGTTGCTTTTGCTGTATATCCTCGTGGATAACTTTAGGAACTTCTTCCAGTGCTGTGATGGTATACATGGACGTTTCGGGGTTCGGTTGCAGCTCAACAATGTTGTATTGCCATTCATTGGGCTGCTTGATATAGATGCTGTGAATTCCGGCATTCACGGCAGGCATAATATCTGTGCGAAGCGAGTTGCCAATCATCCAGGTTGCTTGCCGATCAAACGGGCCTCTGGACAGGATGCCTTCCAGTGCTTCAATATTTTTGTGCTGACGAATATAGATTCGATCATCGAAATAGATGGAGAGCTTCATCTGATCAATCTTTCTCTGCTGAATAACGGTCTCACCGCCAGTGTACAAATAAAGAGAATGCCCAGCCGATTTTAGTTCTTCTAACGTTTCTACCATATGTGGATACGGCTCAACTTCCTGGGTGTAGACACTCATGCCCAGTTTGCTCAAATAGGTTTCTTCTTTGGGTGATGTCGCACGCGCATATTTCTGAGAAAAATATCGATACGTATCAATCAGGGACTGTGGGAAATGGTGACTTGCAAACCCAACTTTGTTCACGCCAGTCACATCGATTTCGAGTTGTTTCTCCCGAATCTGTTGTGTAGTCAGGGCATGTCCGTCAAACCATTGTTGCATGTTCTCAAAGAACTCTCCCAGAACAAGATTGAAATATTTATTGCAATACACTAGTGTATCATCAAGGTCAAACAAGATATGTTGTTTTAATAAGGTCAAAGCTAGTTCACTCCTTGCCTACGCTTGTTGCGAGTCATTCATCAATATCATATTGTTTCCATTATCCCTTAGATGCGAATGTAGGACTCTAAAAACATATTCAATTCAGATACTCCGTCAGGTCTGATACTATATTTTTCTTTACGATTACTTCCTAGCAAATGTGTGCGCAGCAGCCCTGCGATTCGAAGAGCTGTGACCTGATCTTTCACAGGATCTTGTTCTTTACCAAGCTCTTCACACATCTCCGAGAGTGACTTCGGTTCGTCTGAGACGTATCTTAACAGGCGAAGTCTTTCCGGGTCTGCCAATGCATGTGTGAATCTTAGCAAGCACGTTGGCGGCTCATCTTCACTCTCTTCCGGTATATCTACCGGATACTGAATAATCATCATACCTTCATAGAAACAGTACATATTAATAGGACGGTTATGCACCGTTGGGAACAGAATCACTTCGTTTAAACCAGCGATGGGTTCCACAATAACACCCGCAGTGGCATATTCGATTAACAGTTCAGGGCCCATTTTCTCAAGCAGAATGCGTTTTTCTTCAGCATCTTCTTCGAGCCATACCCGATGATCTTCGCTAATGTTCCGGCAATAGTGCTGATCCCATAGTCGCAGTAATGGGACGTAGCTGTTCCGAATACGTGTCGATTCTTCTATTGTAAGTTCAGGCATTAATGGGGATACGCGCGCAAATAATTCGTCAGTCGAAAGCTCTGTGAGCATGTCCAGAAAGTCTTGATTCTCCAAAGTATTATTTTGATATGCTGCCCAGGCGAATAGGACATCAAAATCGTCAAAAGGCCACGTAGCGGCAGGTGCAAGGGCAGCCCGCACGTTGGAACTTAGCTTGCGCTCAACGTCCAGAATCCATTCAGGACCAATGTCCAGATGCTGAATCCACTTTTTCGTGACGTAAACTAAAAAGCTGTTGAGCATCTCATATATCGGTGAAACATCAATTTTAACGTGATAAGCCATAATGATGCAGAATCCTCCCGTCACATCTAGATATACACAGCGACTTATGTACTATTATGGCTTGTTTTACCGGGCGTTGTCCACTATAATGTTCAAGTCCAGGGCATAGCCCCGATTTGTGAAGAAAGTATATACCCATATAAATAACAGCCTAAAGATCGTCAGCGATGGCGATTTTTCTTTGTTTGCGCTTACAGGAGGAATGAAATATCTTGGCACTGACGTTTAAATCTAAAATATCACCCTCAACTCTTAATTATCTAATTTTGATTACCGTGATCGTTGCAGCTGGGATCAGTCAGGGATTGTTGCTGCCCGTATTATCCATTTTTCTAGAACAGCAAGGCGTTTCTCCCGGGGTAAACGGGTTAAATGCTGCTGCGCTCTACATTGGCTCATTTGCCATGACGCTGGCAGCCGAACGTTTACTGGGAGCGTTGGGATTCAAAAAATTGATTGTTGGCGGCTTGATTCTGGTTATGCTTCCCTTGATCCTGTTCCCGTATTTTCCTGATATTAAAATATGGTTTGTGTTACGCCTGGTTGTTGGCATCGGAGACAGCGCTTTACACTATGCAGCCCAGTTGTGGGTGCTGTTAGTCACTACGCCTGAGAAGCGAGGGCGCTATATTTCCCTTTATGGCATGTCTTATGGGCTGGGTTTCAGTATTGGGCCATTAGGAATCAAGCTGCTCGCTTTTGGTGATGTTGTTCCGTTTTTGGTGCTGTTTGCAGGCATGGCGGCCGTGCTTCTTCTGGTTCTTATGAAGCTTCCGGACACCAAGCCGGAAAAAGCAGAGCATGCTCATTTGCCGGAACGACGTTTTCGCCGCAGTTTCGCTTGGGCATGGTATGCATTGTTGCCAGCGCTTTTATACGGTTATATGGAAGCAGGCATGAACAGCAACTTTCCCGTTTACGGACTTCGTGTGGGATATGATACGGATCAGATAGCCTCTTTGCTTCTTTTTATAGGGATTGGTGGACTGTTCCTGCAGCTTCCGCTCGGCATATTAAGTGACCGATATGGTCGAAAAGTAATTCTTATGATAGCCGGAATGGGTGGCGGTTTAGCATTTATGCTAGTTCCTTTGGCGGGTACGAATTTCTGGCTGACACTTGTACTGCTGCTTATCGCCGGAGGACTCGTAGGTTCATTTTTCTCGCTGGGACTCGCTTATGCCGCAGATATTTTACCTAAAGTTTTGTTACCTGCAGCCAATGTGGTAGCGTCCTTTCACTTTACGATCGGAAGTATCGTGGCACCGAATCTGGGAGGTCAGTTGATCAACTGGGTTTCACCTGGCAGTATGTTTACGATGCTTGGTTGCTTGTATTTCATTTTTGGTGTTACAGGACTATTATTTCGGCGTAAACGCGAAACGGAATTTGTGTTAAAATAGAAGCTGGTGTTCGCATGGAAATTGATGTCCATTTCCGAGTACACTAGTAGTAGGGAAAAACATGGACAAGAGGAGACATCGCGATGATCAGAGTGGAGAACTTGAGTAAATCCGTTGGAGCGGATCGTATTCCGATTCTACGTGATATTCGTTTTGATATGCAACAAGGGGAAATGATTGCGGTAGTCGGCTCCAGCGGGAGCGGCAAAAGCATGTTGCTGAAATGTTTGGCGATGAAGGAGACGTGGGATTCAGGGCGTTTTACTGTTGACGGCATGGATATTTTGAAAGAAGGCTGGAGCGGTAAACAGAAAATTCGGCGGGAATGGGCATACTTGGAACAGAACCCACAGTTATATCCCAGAAAAACGGCGCTGAAGAATGTACTTATCGGGCGTTTTGGTCAAACTCCATTATGGAGGATGGCAACGGGCATGGTGCGTTCGGATGACTACATGGGAGCGATGGACCACCTCGAAGGTTTAGGTTTACTGGATAAAGCGCATCAGCTTGCTGAAAAAATGAGCGGCGGCGAGAAGCAGCGTGTTGCTATTGCAAGGGCGCTTGCTCATGGTGCCAAGGTTGTGTTGGCGGATGAACCTGTCATTGGACTTGATCCTCATACGGCTGATGCCGTGCTGGAAACGTTACGCAAATTGTGTGAAGAGGAACGAGCTACGGTCATTGCCGTGTTACCGATTGAACTAGCAGAGAAACATGCTTCGCGAATCTGGGGAATCGCAGAAGGCCGGATCGCTTTTGATATACGAGGACGGAGATTAACACAGCAGGAGAAAAATCAGATTTAAAATGAGTGCTTAATGAAAAGAGTGATGAAATTGCTTAATTCGCGATGGGGACGCTGCATGGCAGCAGGTACAATGGCTGTTTTGCTCGGAACCGTGCTAAGTGGCTGTACCGTGATCAGTGACCCCAAGCTTCTAATGAAGCCGCCGATGATGTCGACGGACAAAGAGAAACTGTATAATATTGTGCAGAAGGAAACACCGCCTGAAAGTAAATTGATTCGGCCCAAAGATATGAGCAATACCAGCATGATTCGTGTGGAAGATCTGAACGGTGACGGGATTCGCGAGGCCATTGTTTTCTACGAGACGCCTAATGAGAATGTACGTATCCACGGTATGATTTTGGAAGAGCAGGGGGGAACCTGGGTCAAAAAACTGACGTTTGATGTACCGGGCAATGAGTTGGAATCATTCAAAGTAATGGATATTACGAATGATGGGAACCCGGACATTATCGTAGGTGTCAGCTTGCAGGATCAGAAAGCCTTAACGGCATATTCATATAAAGGCGGAGTCTTGGAACAAGTGCTGGGCGGCGTGCCTTACAATCAGGTCATTATCGATGATATGCAGGGTAACGCGCTGGATTTAAGTGGAGATGGCAAGAGTGATTTTGTTGTTGTTTCGCTAAACGCCAGTGGTTTTGCCAGCATAGCCTTGTATCAGTATCAGGATGACAGCTTTAAGGAAATGGATCGTGTTGTTACTGACTATACGGTTAAAGAAGTGTATAACGCTCTTGGCGGTGAGATCGCTGACGGAAAAATGGGGATCGTACTTGATGCGGATCTGGATGATCGCAGTTCGTTTACACAGATCATGTATGTGAAAGACAATAAACTTGTTAGTGCTTTTAAATCACCGGATCAAACGTACAGAGATGACAAAATTTTAAGCGGTGATGTGAATAATGATGGTATTATTGAGTTTGGATTAAAAGAAACACCAAAAGGTTGGGAGCACTACGTATTCGATTCGCGCATGTGGTTTTATACATTCTACCAGTGGGATGGCAAAGAGGGGAAAAAGTTTGTGTCGTTCCAGTTCCGGGATGATGCGGATTTGTTCCATTTGAACTTAAAGCCGGAATGGTATGGCAAGATCACGATTGACACCAAATCGGAGAAGGAAAAATACATTCGGTTTAAGATGATCAAAACGGATGAAACCGTGGCCGAAATCAAATATTTCACGTTTTCTCAGTGGGATCTTGAAAAGGGAAAGAGCTGGAAGGAAATTACTCGAACAAAAGATCGGGTGATTGCATCGCGTGTTGCACAATCTGAGGCGGGCAAGGATGCATTAAGTAAAAACTTCTCAGCTGAATAGAAAGGAAGAACTTGATGAGTAAAGTACTTATTCTTGAGGATGAAGAATCTATCCGCAGTTTTATCGTCATTAATTTAAAAAGAAATGGATTCGAAGTGCTGGAAGCGGGCGATGGTCATGAGGCCTTACGCATTTTGCAATCTGTACCCGATATTGATCTTGCACTGCTGGACGTTATGGTTCCTGGCATTGATGGGTTTGAAGTATGCAGACGGATTCGTGAAACGAACGAACGGCTCGGTATTATTTTCTTGACAGCCAAAGTTCAGGAGCAGGATAAAGTATACGCTCTTTCAGTAGGGGCAGACGATCACGTAAGCAAACCTTTCAGCCCGACTGAACTGATTGCACGGATTCAATCACTTCTTCGTCGTGTCAATGTACATCGTGAAACTGCGGCTAAAGTAACGTTCCAATCGGGGCCGTTTTCACTGGATCTGATCTCCAAACAGTTTAAAAAGAATAATGAAGCCATTGAACTAACACCTACGGAATTTTCTTTAATTCAGTTCTTCCTGGAAAAAGAAAATACGCCGCTGAGCCGTGACTTGCTACTGGACCATGTGTGGGGCAAAGAATATATGGGTGATCCCAAAATTGTTGATGTTAACATCCGTCGTCTACGTCAAAAAATTGAGAACAATCCTTCTGAGCCTGAATACCTGCAAACTGTATGGGGTCACGGGTACAAATGGAAGGGCCGGGATCAATGATCAAAAAGGGGATCACGCGGCAAATCGTATTACACTACTTTATTGTCGTTTTCCTCGCTCTGGTGCTTGTTGAGTTTGTGTTTATGCTAGCTGTGCAGCGGTATTATTATGAGAGCATTTACAATACCATTAGCACGCACATTACCAATAACAGAGACTTTCTTGAGCCAATAGCCAGAGCTAGTAATGGAGAAGACGGCAACAACAACTTGTCCAGACTCCTTGTTCGACTTGCATTAGACAATACTGAACTGGAGATTCTGGATCTGAACGGCCGCGTGCTGGCGAGTTCGACGGCCTTTGAGTCAGATCGAGCGATGTTACAAACGAGCGACGTTATGCAGGCTTTGAACGGGGATATGGGACGATGGATTGGCAGACAACCCAACACGGGAGAATCGGTTATGGCAGTTGCCAACAAATTCGACCTTGGTGGTGAAAATACGTACATTGTACGTTATCTGACTTCGCTCGAATCCGTAAACTCTAAATTACTTGTCATGGGGTTACTGGCTATTGCAGTAGGCGTTGGTGTACTTGCCATCGTGTTAATTATCAGTATTGGAATGGCCAACTCCATTGTAAGGCCTATTAACAGTATCACAGCGGTATCTGCTCAGATGGCGAAAGGACGGCTGGATGTCAGAGTCAAAGGGAATTATAAGCATGAACTGGGCGAACTAGCGTCAACGCTTAACTTCATGGCCCACGAAATTGTACGTAGTAACCAGATTAAAGACGATTTTATTTCGTCCATTTCCCATGAACTGCGTACACCACTGACCAGTATTAAGGGTTGGAGTGAAACGCTTGATTCAGGTGGATACGATCCGGAAGAAACACGTATTGGTATGGGGATTATCGCGAAGGAAACAGAGCGGCTAATCGGGTTGGTAGAGGAGATGCTTGATTTCTCCAAACTGCAACAGAACCAGATGAAGCTTGTGAAAGGCACAGTTAATATTCGTGAGGTTGTGCAAGAGACCATGCTGAACGTATGGGCCAAAGCTGAACAAAAGCAGGTACATCTGAAGTTAGAGACGGACGAAACACGCGCCTACAATGTATATGGCGATGGGAATCGTTTGAAGCAGGTGTTCTTAAACATTGTGGACAACGCGATCAAGTTCTCACATGAGAACTCGTGGATATTCCTTACGGTCAAAGAAGAGAATGGTCAGATTGTGGCTGTTGTGCAGGATACAGGAATTGGGATCAGTGAGGAACATTTGATTAAGGTAAGGGATCGTTTCTTCCAAGTAAACCACCAAAATGGAGGCACGGGACTTGGTCTTGCTATTACTCAGGAGCTTGTGGAACTGCATGAGGGCACCATTACGATGCAAAGTGAGCTTGGTTCAGGGACAACGGTGACCGTATCCTTACCTATGCTTAATCAGGAGATAGCTTCAGTTGAACAAGATATAACGGATGAGGTAGCACTGATCGAAGCTGGAACACCGGAGAAACCGGCAAATACAACTTCGGAGCCAGACCAGAATGATCAGATACAGGCTCATGACTCATCAACTGAGGGCGAGAAGCGCTAGTTCGTCATTATCACACGTACGGTGGTAGCAGACGATGACATCTTATACAGCGAAACCAGAAAGGCGAGCCATTATGGCTCGCCTTTTTACATTTAAGGTACATCTTAAAGAATTTATGAGGATAATTCACCAGCACGGAGACGACCACTTTTTTCATACACTTCTTTGAGCATACGTACAGGTTGCGTGCGTACGGCTGGTTTAGGTGCGACAATCTCATTCGGGCCAACGACCACAATTTCATCGGCTGTACCTTTAACAATGGCACCATCTTTGATAATGGCTCCCTCGCCGATAATTGCGCGTTCGATATGAACACCGCGGCCTACGCGTGCATTAGGCATAATGACACTGTCAAGCACTTCAGAGCCTTTGCCAACTTCGGCACCGCAGAAAATCACGGAGCGTTCAGCCCGGCCTTCAATAGCGCAAGAGTCGTGAACCATGGAAGCCAGATGCTGCATCTGATTTTGTCTCGCTTTGATCGCGCTTGGTTTGGAGCGCCATTCGCGGGTGAACATAGGCCAATCTTCACGTTGCAAGCTCCAGTTTTCTTCGTTATATAACAGATCCATATGCGCATCCCAAAGACTTTTCACCGTACCGACATCTTTCCAATAACCATTGAAGTTATATACATAAAGCGAATTAGTTTCGTTTAACATCTGTGGAATGACATCTTTCCCGAAGTCATGACTGGAATTTGGATTCGCAGCATCTTCAAGCAAGTGACGTTTCAGATATTGCCAATTGAACATGTAAATGCCCATCGAGGCCAAGTTACTTTTAGGTTCGGCCGGTTTTTCGGCAAATTCGGTCACGCGCATATTTTCATCTGCTGCCATAATTCCGAAGCGATGGGCTTCGTCCCAAGGCACTTCCATGACAGAAATCGTAGCGAGGGCATTGTTAGCCTTGTGTTCCTTGAGCATCTCGCGATAATTCATATGATAAATATGGTCACCCGACAAAATTAGAACATTTTCGGGGTTTTGCTGGTCAATATAGTCCATATTTTTATATATGGCATCCGCAGTTCCCAAGTATTCGTCATTTCCTGTATGATAAGATGGAAGCAAGGAGATTCCGGTCTCATTCGAATTGCCAGGTGTCCATGGCTCTCCTTGACCAATATGTTC
This sequence comes from Paenibacillus polysaccharolyticus, assembly GCF_023714295.1. Lineage (GTDB taxonomy): Bacteria > Bacillota > Bacilli > Paenibacillales > Paenibacillaceae > Paenibacillus > Paenibacillus polysaccharolyticus_A. The sequence goes on along the minus strand of NZ_JAMAUN010000002.1, from coordinate 170,485 downwards.
GTGCAATGATTCCGCCTGGTACTGCGTCAGAACACCTACAGTGTCGATCCCTGAGTTAACGCAGTTACTGAGAGGAAAATCGATAATCCGGTAATGCCCGCCAAACGGTACAGCGGGTTTTGCAATCCTCGAGGTTAAAGGAGCTAATCGCTTTCCTTCTCCTCCCGCCAACAGCATAGCGATGCAATCTTTATTAAACATGATCGTTTCCCTCCCAAAATATTTGTGCAGTGTAGTACATTAGTAAACGAAAGCGAAGCCTCTGAAACGATAGCTATTGTAAAAATTCTGAAAAAATACATCATTTTTTAAAACAACGCATTTTTCTTTTCAACTTGGCTAGAATGGGGTAATGGTTAACGTTATATCTATTTTCTGGAGAAAAGAAGGTGATCCCTTGGCTATTGAACCGTTGGTACAACCGGATAAGTTATCTGATCTTATTTATTTATTTCATGAAGGTAATCTTCATCACAGTTATCGAATGTTGGGCGCGCATCCTGAGACTCGCGATCACCGTCAAGGATTCCGTTTTACCGTATGGGCACCCAATGCCGTAGAAGTGGGACTGGCTCTGGACCGTAATGGATGGCAAGGGGAAAAGGAACCTTTATATAAGATACCCGAATCTGGATTTTGGAGTCGTTTTATTCCGGGAATTGAAGAAGGTACTTTATACAAATTTCGCATTTTAACGGAAGATGGGACTGAAATTCTCAAAGCAGATCCGTATGCATTTGAGGCAGAAGTTCGTCCTCGAACGGCGTCAATCACAAGTTCCATTGAAGGTTACAAATGGAATGACGGTGCATGGAGGCGTAAACAACGCTCAATGTACAACAAACCTTTACATATTTATGAAATGCATCTGGGTACCTGGAAGCGCAAGGGCGATGGGAGCCTGTATAGTTATCGTGAGATGGCGGATTTGCTCGTTCCTTATTTGCTTGAGATGAATTATACCCACGTTGAAATGATGCCCCTTAGTGAGCATCCATATGACCTGTCATGGGGATACCAAAATACGGGTTTTTACGCACCTACAAGTCGCTACGGGCAACCCAAAGATCTGATGTATCTGGTGGATACACTACATCAGGCGGGTATTGGTGTATTACTGGATTGGGTGCCAGCTCATTTTGCCAAAGATGCGCATGGCCTACGTTTGTTTGATGGTACACCTTTGTTCGAGTACGCAGATCCAATGTTAGCCGAGAAGCCGGGCTGGGGAACCCTTAGTTTTGATTATTCCAAACCTGAGGTTCGCTCATTCCTTATTTCGAACGCACTGTACTGGATGGAAATGTATCATTTTGATGGACTTCGTGTTGATGCGGTGACGAGTATGCTTCGTCTTGATTTTGAAAAGCAGCCAGGTCAATATCGTACGAACGATGAAGGTGGCCTGGAGAATAAAGAAGCTGTCGCTTTTTTACAACAGTTGAACACAACTGTTTTCGAATACTATCCTTATGCTTTAATGATGGCTGAAGAATCCAGTGCATGGCCAATGGTTACCATGCCAGTGGACAAAGGTGGTCTGGGTTTTAACTATAAGTGGAACATGGGCTGGATGAATGATACGTTAGACTACATGGAATCTGATTTTCATGAACGTGCTTCCAAACATCATTTGCTGACATTTCCGGTGGTATACTCCTTTTCTGAAAATTATGTGCTTCCTCTGTCTCATGACGAGGTAGTGCATGGTAAAAAGTCCCTTTTGAATAAAATGCCAGGAAGTTATGAGCAAAAATTTGCGGGTATGCGCGCGTTTCTCGGTTATTTCATGACATTTCCAGGCAAAAAGCTGTTGTTCATGGGTGGAGAGTTTGGACAGTTCATCGAATGGAAAGATGAAGATCAGTTGGACTGGTTTTTGCTGGACTATGATAGTCACCGCAACCTGCACAAGTTCGAGCGCGAGCTATCTGAGTTGTACGTCCGTGAAAAAGCTTTGTGGGAGCTTGATCATTCCTTTGACGGTTATGAGTGGATCACTCCGGATGACCAGGGCCAAAGTGTCATTTCATATGTACGCAAAGGAAAAAAACCTGCGGATACACTCCTTGTGCTCATTAACTTTCAGCCTGTCAAAAGGGAGCGTTACCGGATTGGCGTCATGCGTCCCGGTATGTATACCGAAATATTAAATAGTGATCATTCGGATTACGGTGGTTCAGGGATAATTAATGATATGCTGATCCCTACGGAAAAGATTCCATTTCACGGGCATGCAAACAGCCTGGAACTGGACTTACCACCGCTAAGTATCGTTATTTTAAAAAAGAATACACGCCGGAAAACGGAGCCCATCGCCGAAGGTAGCGCTTCCGTGAAATCAAGAAAAAAGACTGAAAAAAATACAGAAAAAAAAGGGAACAGCACGCTTAAACCGAATAGGGGGACAAAAGCATGAATATTTTATTTGCAGCAGCAGAGGCCCATCCGTTTATCAAAACGGGAGGTCTGGCTGACGTTATCGGTGCTCTGCCGCAAGCGTTGAAAAATAACGGAGCCGATGTACGCGTGATTTTGCCGAAATATAAAGGGATACCTGAAGAATACAAAGAAGCTATGAAACCCGTGCTCGTGACGGATGTTCCGCTTGGTTGGCGTAGAGCCTATTGTGGCATTGAGATGCTGGAGTATGAAGGAATTCCAGTTTATTTTATTGACAATGAGTATTATTTTGCACGGGATGGCGTTTATGGGTACATGGATGATGGCGAGCGATTTGCATTTTTCAACCGCGCTGTACTCGAGGTGCTTCCACAGCTGGATTTTAAACCAGACGTTCTACACACACATGACTGGCATGCAGGTATGATTCCGTTGTTGCTCAAGGCTCACTATGCCCATGATGCGTTCTATAGTGAAATCCGAACGGTATTCACCATACATAATTTGTTGTATCAAGGTGTATTTCCACACCAGTTGTTCAGCGAAATTTTGGAGCTTGATGATCGGTATTTTACGATGGAAGGCGCCGAATATTATGGGAATGTCAATTTCTTAAAATCAGGTATTGTGTATTCTGATCATGTGACAACGGTGAGCCCAACCTATGCCAGAGAAGTGCAGACATCTTATTATGGGTATGGACTGGACGGATTACTAAGTTCGCTTGGTGATCGCTTTAGCGGTATTGTGAACGGCATTGATACCAAAAGTTATAACCCGGCAACGGACAATAAAATTGCAGTCAAATACAGATCAAGCTTGTCCAAAAAAATCGAAAATAAAATTGAATTGCAAAAAGAACTGGGACTTCCGGTGCGTCCAGATGCACCCCTGATGGTCATGGTGACCAGGCTCGTTGATTCCAAAGGACTTGATCTGGTATGTCGGGTTCTGGATGAACTGCTCTACTACGATGACATTCAATTCGCCGTGCTGGGGACTGGAGATTCAGCTTATGAACATTGGTTCAGAGAGGCGGCTAACCGGTATCCACTAAAAATGTCAGCACAGATTACATTCAATGACGGATTATCTCGTCGTTTCTATGCGGGCAGTGACATCTTCCTGATGCCATCCAAATTTGAGCCGTGCGGAATTAGCCAGTTGCTGGCATTGCGTTATGGCAGTGTACCACTGGTAAGGGAAACAGGGGGATTAAACGATACGGTTCAAGCTTACAATGAGTTCACAGGAGAAGGTAACGGCTTCTCATTTACAAGTTTTAACGCACATGACATGATGAATACCATTCGCCGTGCAGAAGAGTTCTATCGTAAACCGACTGATTGGAAAAAAATTGTGAAAAATGCAATGAGCGGGGAATACAGCTGGGATGTATCGGCTGAAGAATATATGGATATTTATCGTCGAATTCAGGTGTGATCTAAGAGTAAGGTTTTATTTCGATTATCGTATGGAGTGCCGCAGTTTAATAACTGCGGCTTTTGTTGTTACTCCGGAATCACTTAGCGAGTAATTTGGTCAAATTCCTTACGGATGGCTTGCAACAGTTCAGGCTTGCTTAGAACATCATAAGCTGTAGCGGCGAGCGCTTTGGCTCCCAAAATCATGCCGTCCAGCGCGCGTTCTTGCAACGCCAAATCACGGAATTCAACGGAGTGCAGGGTATGAACTTCATCAACGACACGGATATAAGGATGAATCGCCGGGCATCTCAGGGAAACATTACCGATATCCATCGAACCATGGTCGTTTCCACTGACGATTTCTTCCTGTGGAATGCCGAGTTCCATTAAATTCTGACTGAACGCGTCAGAGAAGGTCTCATTTGTAACCATCTCATCATAGGATGTTTCGTAGTTGGATGTCACGAGTTTACATCCGGTCTGAAGTGCAGCGCCTTGTGCAATCTGAACGACACGTTCGGTTAGAACGTTCAGTTCTTTGCGTGTGGCGGCACGCACGTAAAACTGAGCAGATGCATAGTCCGGGATAATGTTAGCTGCTTGTCCGCCGCTATTTATGATGCCGTGAATACGGACGGTGCTTTTCACCTGCTGTCTAAACGCATTAATTCCGGTGAATGTTTGGATAACCGCATCGAGGGCATTAATACCTTCATGTGGGCTGGCTGCCGCATGTGAGGATTTACCATGGAACTCGAACTGTACGGCATCGATTGCAAGGGAGCTGCCTGATTTTTCATAAGCATAGAATGGATGGGCCATCAGTGCGACATCACAGTCGTCGAATAACCCCGCTTCCGCCATTGGAACTTTAGCCCCGCGTGTCTCCTCTGCAGGTGTACCAAACACCTTGATCGTTCCGCCGACTTCGTCCACAATGGCTTTCAGGCCAACGGCTGCGCCAAGACTCATCATGCAGATCAGGTGATGTCCGCAAGCATGACCAATTTCGGGCAAAGCATCATATTCACATAATAGGGCAATGGTCGGGCCTGGCTTGCTCGAAGCATAAGTACCGATGAAAGCTGTTTCCAGTCCGAGAATCGGAGCTTGTACTTTGAACTCATGATAAGACAATTCTTCCTTCAAGCGGGCAGAAGCAAGATATTCCTCATTTCCAAGTTCAGGATGAGCTCCGATATATGATGAAATGTCTTTGAAACGGGAAGCATATTGATCAATAACGTTAAAAATTTGGGTTTTATTTGTTGTCATGGCTAAACTCCTTAGGCAAAAATGAAAATAACTCCATGAGTATAACATGTTTGCAGTATTTTTTCAGAAACAAGTCAAGATTTGATCTTGAAAATGCATTGCATAATCATGCATTGTACTTTATAATGACTCAGTCATCAACATGACTGACGAATCAGTATGTAATCGTAATTATAGCATTGTAAGGGGAGAACAAGGTTGAAATTAATAAGTCGTTATACCGTAATGTTGTTAACGTTCCTTCTTTTTCTGACGGCGGCTGCACCTGCGGCGCTGGCGAGTGGAACGACAGACAACAGCTCAGGCGGTAAAAAACTGGTGCTCGGTACAAGTGCCGATTTTGCACCGTATGAGTTCCACAAAGTCATCAATGGTAAAGACGAAATCGTCGGATTTGATATTGCGATTGCCAAAGAAATTGCGGCGGATCTTGGAGCTGAACTCGTTATCGAGGATATGGGCTTCGACGGACTTTTGCCCGCACTTCAGAGTGGTCGTGTAGACTTGGTCGTCTCAGGCATGACGCCGACAGATGAGCGTAAGAAAAGCATTGATTTCTCAGATACGTATTACAAATCCAAACAAGTGATTATGGTTCGTAATGTCGACAAAGACAAATATCCGGACATGAAATCACTGGAAAATGTCAAGATTGGCGTGCAAAAGGGATCCATTCAAGAAACCATCGGACAGAAGATTCCTGGTGCAAAGCTGACTTCACTGGATAAAATCTCCGACATCGTGCTACAACTGCAAACGAAACGCGTTGACGCAGCTATTGTAGAAGATACCGTAGCCGCTGGTTACCTGGATGACATTATCGGTCTTGCGGCAGCAGTTCCTGACGAAGAACAGGCTGAAGCCGCTGTCGGGATTCGTAAGGGCAATACGGAGTTATTAGCCTCTGTAAACAAAACCTTGGACCGCTTGAAAAGCGAAGACAAGATCAACCAGATGGTTACAGAAGCAAGTCTCCTGATGGCTGACAAAGTCAATAAATCTCAAAACATTTTTCAATTGTTCTGGGAATACAAAGGCTTATATGCAACAGGTATCGGTTACACGCTCCTGTTGTCAGCGCTAGGCGTAATATTCGGGGTCATCATCGGTCTGATTATTTGCCTGTTCCGTCTTCATAATATGGCGATTCTTCGCTGGATTGGTACAACTTATGTAGAGGTGATCCGCGGGACGCCAATGCTGGTACAACTTATGATTATCTATTACGGGGTGTCGCTAACTTTTGGCATTAACTTCTCAGCACTTCAAGCAGGGATTATGACGCTTTCCATTAACAGCGGTGCGTATCTCGCCGAGATTTTCCGTGCCGGTATTCAAGGCGTTGATCGTGGTCAACTGGAAGCAGCCCGTTCATTGGGTATGGGCAGAGGCGCAGCGATGCGTTACATTATTCTGCCACAGGCCTTCAAGGCCGTTTTGCCAGCCATCGGTAACGAGTTCGTAACGATTATTAAAGAATCATCCATTATTTCGGTCATCGGTATGGTGGATATTATGTATCAAGCAAGTGTAGTCAAAAATCTCACATTCCAGGGTCTGAACCCGTTCATTATTGCGGCAGCGATTTACTTTGTGATGACATTTATTCTGTCCAAGCTGCTCGGACGATTGGAAAGGAAGTTGGGTGCAAGTGATAGACGTTAGGCAATTACACAAATCATATGGTAAAAATGATGTCCTGAAAGGCATCGACGTAACGATCGGCAAAGGTGAGGTCGTTGTAGTTATTGGTCCTTCCGGTTCGGGTAAAAGTACATTTCTGCGTTGTCTGAACCTGTTGGAACAGCCATCATCGGGACAGATCGATTTCGAAGGTGTTTCGATTACCGATCCGAAGCATAACATCAATGCTACACGTGAGAAGATGGGCATGGTGTTCCAGCATTTTAATCTGTTCCCTCATAAAACGGTGCAGCAAAACATTACGATTGCTCCAATCAAGGTGAAGAAACAATCCACGGATGAGGCCAACAAAATTGCCGAGGATCTCCTGAAGACAGTGGGTTTGGCGGACAAAAAAGATGTATATCCTAACCAGCTGTCCGGTGGTCAAAAGCAACGGATTGCCATTGCGAGAGCACTCGCGATGCAGCCGCATGTGATGCTGTTTGACGAGCCTACATCGGCCCTTGATCCGGAGATGGTCGGAGAGGTATTGGAAGTCATGAAACGTCTTGCTGAAGGCGGAATGACGATGGTCATTGTAACGCATGAGATGGGTTTTGCGCGTGAGGTGGGAGACCGCATTCTGTTTATGGACGGCGGCGTCATCGTTGAGGAAGGTACCCCGGATGAAGTGTTTGGGGCGCCAAAACATCCGCGTACACGAGACTTTCTTGCAAAAGTACTTTAATTCATGCCATTCCGTATATAGAATCAAATGAATAACGGCGTTATCGGATCGAAAGATCCGGTGACGCTTTTTTTGTTGTTTGCAGAAAAGGTAGAGCTGAAAAAGTAACTTTTCTGTTACCTGTAAAATGAATTAAAACGCCAAATGGAAACATTTACTACAGCTTAAGGTTACAAATTTGTGATATATTCAAGACTGCCGAAACTTCCGAAGCGGAAGTGCGGGGGACGTAACAATGCAGACATAGTTAATGATTTGAGAAATATGCTGCTTGGGGTGAATTAGGAATACATAATGCTTCAGCATGTCACGTACAGCCTATAGGGTGGGCTCCTCCATCCGAATCCGACAACTAACTTCGCAGGCATCATGAGGGAGGAAGACCATGTATAACAAGAAACGTATAGCCAAAACTGCCATCGCACTACTGACATCCATTCTATTCATTCAAGCCGTTCCGGCTCACGCGGATTCCGTTCATGTGGCCAAAGAAGGGGATACCTTCTTCACCTTATCCAAGCAATACGGCGTTGATATGAACACATTAATTAAAACGAATAAAGACATCTCACCTTATAACATCTATGGTGGTTTGAAAATTACAATCCCAGGTAACGAAAACAAAGTAGAAGCGGCACCAGTTCAAGCGAAGTCGCAGGAAAAAACGGTGACTGCTGCAAGCCTGGACGTGAATACAGATAATAAAGTGGTACAGGCTTGGGGGAAAACATTCGACTACAGCAAAACGCTTAGTGTTAAAGCAACAGCGTATTCCGCAGATGCTTCCGAGAATGGTGGATGGGGTCCCGTTGATTATTTTGGCAACCCGCTCGAACTCGGCACAATCGCAGTGGATCCCAAGGTTATCCCTTTTGGAACCAAGGTACTAGTGACAGGGCATGCACACCCTGGATTGCCGAAACAGGCTTTCGTAGCAACGGCTTTGGATGCAGGTAGCGCGATCAAGGGAAATCGTATTGACATCTTTATCCCTGGAAGCAAACAGTTCGTTAGTTCGTTTGGTTTTCAGGATATTGAGTTGTACATTTTAAAATAAGGCTTAAACCCTCTCATTTATGGATGTGAGGTCATAAGTTGAATTGAGCATTAATAAACAGGGTGTTCTTTCTTGCGTAATCATGATAGGCATAATTCATGACGACGTAGAGGGACACCCTGTTCTTTCAATTATTGTTTCTCTTTTGGCAGTTTAAGCATCTCGTCCAATGTAACTAATTCATATCCTCGGTTTCGCAATTCCTCAATAACCTCAGGCAAAGCCTCTACTGTACCTTTCAGGTTCGAACCTGTACCGCCGCCAGCATGTTGTAATACGATGGAACCAGGTTTCACCGCGGTGAGAATATTATGTTTTACCTTTTCCTTGTCTAGTCCCTTCCAATCGAGCGAATCCACATTCCAATTCACGATGCTGTAATGCTGTTTTGCAGCCCATCTCAACTGTTCTTCGTTAATGTCCCCGTACGGAGGACGAATCATTTTGGGCGTATACCCCGTCAGGCGGTGAGTGATATCACCGGTATGTAATATTTGTTTGCGAAAGGCAGTCATTGATAATTTGCTGAATTCAGGATGATTGTAGCTGTGATTGCCAACGATATGTCCTTCTTTCACCATCCGTTTTACCAAGTCCGGGTGTTTCTCCGCACGGCTGCCAACAACAAAAAAAGTAGCACGAACCTTATATTTTTTTAATACATCAAGTACCTGTGGTGTAAATCTTGGATCAGGTACATCATCAAAAGTCAGCGCAACTTGTTTGGTGGAAGGGCCATTGGTTTTGAACGTATCCGCGTATTTCTGACGAAGTTGACCTAGAGTCAACTGTTCTTCTTTAACATCTGACCCAGACGCCGGTGTATCACTGAGGGTTGAAGAAGGTTCCTCAGATGAAGTAGCAGACACAGGCGCAGGGGCTAAAGGAGCTGTATAAACCCCAGAGCATATAATAGTAACGAGTGCGAGCATGACGAGGCGTATTCGCATGTTAACGGCCTCCTTTTTCCAAAATTGCGTTCTCTATGGTATGCCCGTTACCTGTTTCTTTTATGCGTGTGTGAGAAGTTTCATTGCATCATCAGGGCATGAAAGCCATAATTCCACCATATATAACATATAGAGAAGGATAGGTGGAGAGACGATGAGTACATATGATTTGAAATCCATTCGTTTAGAGGTTTTTGACGCAGGGCAGGACAAGGTATTTCTCGTTACAGGGGGTAAAGTTCATATCGGGGCTGTAGCTACGTTCTATGTTGACCATGATCGGGTTAGTGGAACGACGGTCCATATCCCGGGACATAAGGAACAAGAGTTATGTGAGCGGCTAGCCCGCAAGGCGGCCTTGCAACTGAAAGTTACGGTAACTGTTATAATGGGCATCCATTTTGATAGCATTACACGAGTACAGATCGATGAGATCGTAATGACTGCCGAGAGGCTTGTGGATGAACATTTAAATAAGAAGTCAGAGTAATGTTTTGGTAATCGGTCATCTTATAGGATAAACGACACGTGCCTGGATAAGCATAAACTTCAGAGGTAATCCTCCTTATATTTAGAGGTTGTCATCAAGTTTTAATTTTTTTTTTGTAAAATTGAAACGAGTTGCAGATTGTAACGTATGTATCTTTATATACAATGCACAATCCACTGGGAGGAATAACCTAATGTCCATTTTTAAAAGATTACGTGACCTGACCATGTCTAACATCAATGCGATTATCGACAAAGCTGAAGATCCAATCAAGATGACGGATCAATATATCCGTGACATGCAAGAGGATCTGGAAGATGCTGAGAAAGCAGTAGCCGCACAAATCGCAATCGAGAAGAAGTTCAAGCAATTGTTCGAGGAGCAGGAAGCACTTGTGAAGAAACGTGAAGAGCAGGCTCACACGGCAGCTCGTGCACAGAACATGGACCTTGCTCGTCGCGCTTTGGAAGAGAAGAAAGCAGCGGAAGAGAAAATGGTGGAATACAAAGCCAGCTACGATCAAAACAAAGCGTCCGCAGACAATCTTCGTGGCAAACTCGATGAGATGCGCAAACAATTGACACAGATGAAAAATAAGCGCGAAACGCTGGTTGCTCGTTATAACGCAGCCAAAGCCCAAACTGAAATCAATAAAGCGCTGAATGGATTTAGCGCAGACACCGCAAGTGCAGGCATGAAACGCATGGAAGAGAAAATGATGCAGATGGAAGCTCAAGCTGAAGCAAGCAACGAAATGTCCTCCAAAGGCAAATCACTTGACGAGGAATTCGAGAAACTTGGTAAGGATGCGGCTGTTGAGGATGAACTTGCTGCACTTATGAAACAGTACGAGAATAAAAACTAACACCTTGGCGTTCAGCAGGGTTAACCAGCGGAGGAGAACAGCGTTTCTCCTTCGCTTTTAAATGCGGATCATGTTGATAAGTGGAGGCTGTGTAAATGGATTTGAACATTTTGGCGATGCTGGTCTGGACAGTTTCAGGTTCGGTTTTGCTGTTTGTACTGATGTATGTAGATTCACTTTTTACGAAATACAAGGATTTTGCTGAAGTCAAGGCTGGCAATATGGCGGTCACCACCCGGATGGTGATGAAATTATTTGCGCAAGGTTACGTGCTTGCAACATCTATCTCAACAGCAGGACATTTGGGGGAAGCGTTGCTTGTTTCCGTTGTATCTTTCATCATTTTATTGATTCTGGAAAGTGTCGTTCACTTTATGATTCGCAAATGGGCCACATTGGATCTGGATACGGGAATACAGCAAGGTAAGACGGGGTATGGTTTGTTCTCCGGCGCTTTGCATATCGTAGGCGCATTGATTATTGCAGCGTGCTTGTAAGCCGATAAGATAAGGAACAGGAGTAATTGGCATGAGTGTATGGAAACGTATTAAAGGAATACTAACAAAGCCCGAGCCTCCGAAAGCGGAAAAAACGATGCTCCAGCTTGCCCCTGGTGATATCTGTGAAGTGTCTCTGGTCACCTATGAAGTGGTTGGCAGGGTACAGAATCGGGCTCGTAACGCAGTTGTATTAACGCTGCAGGATGGTAGTTCATTCCGATATTTACATGTGGAGGAGCGTGAGATCACACGTTACGCCCTGTACACACCTATTGATGGGAGACTGGATGCTCCTGATGAAGTGCCAACCATTCTTGAACTGGATGATCATGTGTATCATTTGGAGGAAGAATACGGAGGTATGGTTCAGACTGTGGGCAGAACACCTTATGGTCAGGCTGGTGAGCAGCTTGTGTGGCAGTATCAATCGGATGATAACAAACTTCTTCGTGTGGAATGGCAAGACAGAAGGTTTAACCTTTACGAGGGTGAGTCCATTCTTCCTGCGGATATCAAAGTGATTCGTTCGAACTAGGAGAGGTTCCAATGAAAAAACGCTTGGCACATGGATTAAAATTAATGCTGGTCCTCAGCCTTGTGATGTCTCTGCTGTCTGCGTGTGGTGCAGCTCCTTCCGTACAGGATACATATCCTCTCGAATCGGTAAGTGGCAGCGGTCAATCCACGTCTTATGTGTATCGGGCTGCAGATCGCTCAGTTCCTGAAGTAGCAAAGGATCTGTCCGATCAACGAAAACCCGACCAGATTTCGGCAGAAAATGCAGAGCGTATGTTCCTGGTGTATCAAGACCAATATTATCACCTGCAGCAAGATCCCAAGAAACCAGAGGATACGCTTGTCGAAGTCGATTCCAAGGAATATGTTCGTCAGAACTATAGCTCTTCCTTCTTACAAGGGTATCTGACGGCAACGTTAATCGGGAATTTGTTTGATACTTTTGGTGGACGCGGTTCAGGCAACTATAGGGGATACACGGAACGGGATACGTACAAACCGAGTGCGGGATCCTATCGAGCGCCAACGAGCAATGATAAAAAGCTGGCACCGCCTATTACCGTCGAGCGAAAAGGCTCTATTACACGGCGTGGCAGTGATAAGGACACAAGTGTTGGTTCTGGCAGCGGTTTGTTTGACCGTAAAAAAGATCAAAGTAGAGGAAGCATCGATCGCAACAAAAGTAGCGGAGGCTTGGGAGGTTTGTTTGATTCACCAAAAAAATCCTACAAAAAGCCAAAGACCAGGGTCGGTGGCGGCAGGATTATGAGGAGAAGGTAACCTATCAACGAGCCTGGTCGTTTTGATTTAAGGAATGACTGTGATTTAAAGGATAATCATTATTATACAGGACGAAATAACAGTAACGTGGTGAGACTGGCGAATGCGGCAGTGAACACCTTGTTACTGTTATTTTTTTTTATGATTTGCGAACGTTATGGGACTTACGAACACGAGGGATCGTAGAAGCAGGCTGTTTACGTATCCATCGCAGGTAAGGAATGATCCGTTCATCTGTCCGCAGAGAATGCAGATTGGTCAGTCCCAGCGTGACGAGGTCTCGATTGGTATATAACGAGTGAATTTGTTTGTGGCAAGGAATACATAGATTGGCTGTGGGCATAAAGCTACCGCCCATTTCCTTTGGCGTTAAATGATGAACTGTTGTCTCAATAGGTTCTCTCCCGCATAATTCACAATAATGATTCACCGTAATCACCTCCCGTTATCGAATGCTATTATGTGCAATGGCGTGGAATTTCATGTTGTTTGCTCAGGCCTAATCAAACATACATTTTTTCTGTTCTGATTCAGTGAGCAATCGACTTGTCATCGGCGTATATTCGGGCTACACTTTCTTAAATGAGAAAAGACTTCAGGAGGAATGCTACTATGAAACAAAGTTCCCATTCATATGATATGAACACTGCTAAATTCCATCGTACGGCTGTACAAGTGCCGGAAGCACAGAGCAGAATTGCTGCTCAGGTATCTGCTGGCCGGATTGAACATGTGCCTCTTGCTGATTCACATGGGCGCACACTTGCTAAGGCGATTGAAGCGCCCCATGCGTATCCCTTTTTTCGCAGATCAGGTATGGATGGTTTCGCGATTCAAAGTACAGATACTGAGTCAGCTGCTAGTGATCATCAAGTGTGGTTACGCGTTATTGATGAAATCCCGTGCGGATATACACCAGAACATCATATTACACCTGGAACGGCAGCAAGAATCATGACCGGTGCTCAAGTACCGGATGGTGCTGATGCCGTCGTTATGATGGAGATGACGGAAAGCAAACAAGAAGAAGGTGAGCGCTGGATTGCTTTAAAACGTCAGATCCAGTCTGGGGCCAACATTACTCCCATCGGACTTGAAGTGCAGGAGGGGCAACAACTGATTGAAGCCGGTACTGTAATCGGGGCAGGCGAACAATCGGTGCTGGCGACGTTTGGTGTGGCAGAAGTGCCGGTCTTTGAACGTCCGAGGGTGGCTATTTTTGCTACAGGAACGGAGTTGCTTGAAGTTCATGAGCCGTTACAACCTGGTCGAATCCGCAACAGCAACAGCTATATGTTACGCTCTTTGGTTGTTGAAGCAGGGGGAGAGCCAGTCATGTACGGAGCCATCGCAGACGATGTGAATACAGCCAGGGCGAAACTGGAGGAAGCGATCAGGGACAATGATATCGTTGTAACAACAGGTGGCGTGTCCGTTGGGGACTACGATATTATGGGCGAACTTGTGCTGGAGGAGCAGATGCAACTTCTCTTTAACAAAGTCACGATGCGTCCAGGCAGTGTAACTACGGCTGCTGTATATAAGGACAAGCTGTTATTTGCATTATCAGGTAATCCGGGTGCGTGTTTTGTTGGATTTAATCTGTTTGTTCGTCCAACACTTCGTGCGATGCAGGCGGATGCCCATCCTTATTTGGAAGAATGGAATGTAATTTTGGAGGATGGTTACGCAAAAGTAAACAATTTCACTCGTTTTGTACGTGGACGTACGATCATCCGAGACGGAAGAGTATTTGCGTCTCCAGCTGCATCCCGTGTGGATGAGTCAAGTGTCATGATTACCATTAAAGACAGTGACTGCCTCATTGTGATTCCGCCTGATAAAAAGGGTATAGCTGCAGGGGAACAGGTCACAATTCTCAAACTTCCAACTGGGCAACTAAGGTAGAGGGATGGAAAACAAGACTACTTCGGAGCCAAAGGTCATTCAAGTTGTAGGATATAAAAATACAGGTAAAACAACAATGACAGCTGCATTAATCGCCGGACTTGCTTCAAAGGGATTGAAGGTGGCTGCGATTAAGCACGATGGGCATGACCATTTTGAGATGGACCAGGAAGGTACGGACTCGTTTCAGTTTGGCAAGGCGGGTGCGACAGCTGTTGCGGTGATGTCTGAGAAAAGAACGGCGATCATCAAGCAGCACAACACCCGGCTTGACGATATGTTAAGTCAGTTCTCAGACTATGACTGGATTGTGATTGAAGGTTTCAAAAATGCTCCGTATCCCAAATTGGTGATGGTGCGTGAAGCCGATGACCGGACCTTGGTGCGTAAGCTTCAGCAGGTGGTTGGCGTTGTTTTTTGGGCGCCGGAGTTATTGAAAGAAGCGGAAATGTTAAATGTTCATATTGAAAAGGACCAGCATATAAGCAAAAAAGCTATGGCCAGTTTCCTCTTCCATGAACGTGAAGTCATTGTGGAGGCTTTGCTTCAGTTACAATTGACCAATGTCAAATATGACGAAAACGAAACTTCGATTGAAGATAAACCATTTTAATATATAACAGTTATAACGCCCGATTGAACTGATTTTTGATCAATACTTCTAAAAAATCATTACGCACAAACGAAACGGCAGGGCCATCGGTCAAATGGTTTAACCATCATCAAGCTTCAAGCAGCTTTCAAACAGCTTCCTGAATTAAACCTTTTTCTTCTTCGATGGCCTGTTACTTCATTTTGTTTTGATCCTATTTCTCATCGCTTATAACACATGGACACTGTTTCATGACAAGAGTGGTCAACCACATGTGCAATTGTCTGCGAGACTTTTGTAATAATACATTTATCGAGACGTAGCATAAGTTTAACATACAATATGAGTCTAGCTGGCTTTAAACGTTGTCATCCACGCGACGTTCGATGGCCTCGGACATCGTTTTATCGGTCAGATGCGCGTAAATTTCGGTTGTTTCAGTAGAAGCGTGACCTAGTTGCTCTTTTGTTTTGTAGATATCATTTTGCAAATAATAGTCGGTGGCAAAAGAATGGCGTAATTTGTGAACGGTAAGATACGGTTTGCCAAAACATTTAGCGTACTTCATGATCATAGCCTGAATTGCACGTTTAGTCATTCGACTGCCTTCGGATTCCCCGTTACGGAGTGCAATAAAGAGTGCTTTTTCTCGTTTGGGTGTACGGTAACGTGATTGACGCAGATTCATGTAAGCTGCCAGTTCATCTTTGGCTTGTTCTCTGAAATATACGGGCGTTTTGTATGTTTCGTCGTTGTTACCTTTTCGGTAAACATAGAGCAGCTTGTTACCCAGATCGAGGTCATCCACATTCAGGTTAACCACTTCAGATACACGTAAACCGGAGTTGAGAATAAGGCTGGCTATACAGGCATCTCGTTCTTTGTTCAGCTCATGTGAGTAAAGAGCTTGTTTGTTCTTTTGCATATCTGTAGCGTAACCTTCAAGAATGTAACCGATAAATTCGAGTAATTCATTCTCTTCCAAAATCTTGCCTTTGAGTTTCGCGGCAGTGTCTTTCGGTTTATGGGTACGTTTGATCTCGATCTTGGCCATGATATTACGTTTAAGTAAGGGATAGAAGTCTTCATCTTCTGCAATCTGGCTTAAATAATGAAATAGCGACCGCAGGGAAGAAAGCTTACGTGAAACCGTAATTCTTGAATTCGTTCCCTCACGCCTCGTAGTCAGGAATAGTCGGTACGCAGTAACTGAATCCATACGCAGCACTTCCAGTTCAGTCAATGTTATCCCTTGGTTCGACTCGGCTTGGGACAACTCTTCTGCGCGCAACCAACTGAAAAATGTATCATAATCTCTCAAATATTCCAGCAGTGTAGACGGAGACAGATCAGGCAGTTTATAGTCAATGAATTGCTGAACAAACCAGGGCATGGAAGGCAGTTTTTCATCAAGTTTGCGTCGGTCAATCTCTTTTTGCACGTTGGTCAAGTTCGGCACCTCCATGTGAAAATTTTTTCTACAAGTATATTAAGTGTACCATAATTTGCATGTAGTCATCTTGTTTGATTATGCTGAGAGTAACGTTCAGGCGTGAGGATGCACAGGCTAGGATTTGTCACTTTGTTGCCCTTCATCTTATAAAGGTTTACAGTATGTATACATACAGACTAGAGGAGGCGAACCAAATGAATATGCAGATTGAGCTGGTTCCCCGCGAACGCAGTCAAGTAATTCGGCATCTTATGCAATTTTATCTCTATGATTTTACGAAATATCTGAATATTGATGTAGATCAGGATGGTATTTTTCCAGAATATCCGGGATTGGATGCGTTCTGGACGGAGAAGGAGCGCAAATTTCCTTTTTTGATCACGAGTGATGGGGTTCCAGCGGGGTTTGCGCTTGTGGAGAAGTTAGATCCCGGGAGCAAGGATAATGACTATTATTTGACTGAATTTTTTGTTATGCAAAAATACAGACGCGGCGGCGTTGGAACCAATGCCGCTTACGAATTATTTAGACGTTTCCCTGGGCGGTGGAAAGTGACACAGGTTCGGAACAATGTGATCGCGCAAGCATTCTGGCGCAAAATCATTGGGGATTATACGGGAGGGCGTTTTCGGGAAAAATTCCACCCGGAACTGGGCAATCCCAGTCAGTATTTTGTTACCTGATGTTGTAAACATGTCTGTAAACTGAAGCTTTATAGTACAACAAAGGAGGTTTAACATGACCGCACCAGCATTTCATCTCGAAGGACAAACAGCACTAGTCACAGGGGCAGGCAGAGGCATTGGAAAAGCGCTTGCCATCGGTCTAGCGGAATCAGGAAGCAATGTTGTGCTTGTATCCCGCACCATGAAGGAGATTGAAGAGACAGCTGCAACTATTGTTGAACAGACAGGACGTAAAGCATTGGCACTCTGCGCAGACGTCACTTCTAAGGAACAGCTGGCAGAGATTTTTCGGCAGGCGATTTCAGAGATGGGACGTATTCATATTCTCGTAAACAACGCAGGTATGAACATTCGGACGCCAGCGCTGGAAGTAACGGAGGATCAGTGGGAAACCATCATGCAAACAAACCTCAAATCGGCTTTTTTCGCTTCACAATTGGCAGGTCAGCATATGAAGCAGTATGGGGATGGAAAAATGATTAACATCTCATCGGTAGGCGGACATACCGCATTGCGAACAGGTGTCGTATATGGTTCTACCAAAGCGGCCTTAATCCATATGACGAAGGTGCTGGCGCTGGAGTGGGGTAAGTACGGTATTCGCGTGAACTCGGTTGGACCCTGGTATTTTCGCACGCCACTGACCGAGAAGTTGCTTGATGATGCGCAGTATTTGCAAGAAATTATTAGCCGCACACCACTTGGACGTGTAGGAGAGTTACAAGAAGTGGTTGGGCCTGTTGTTTTTCTTGCTTCGGAAGCAGCCGGATACATAACAGGTCAGACTTTATTGGTTGATGGTGGCATGTCTATCTACGGTTTCTAGAAGTTTCCGTGGCGGTTTAGATAGAAGTTCAAGAAAATGTGCCGTCTTGTGACTAAACGGGTAATAACATATGAAACGACATGAAAAGACGCAAACGTGGAGAGAGGTAAATATGTATTTGCTTCGATAAAGTACATACAAAAGTCTCTTCGTATTATCTTGCCTTGTTTAAGCGACAAACCTGATTTGGAGGAGGATCATGATGGAACTTCGTAATTACGGAAATACCGGAATGAAAGTCAGTACACTTGGTTTTGGAGGCTCTGAGATTCGGGATGCGTCCAAAGCAGACGTAGAAGTGTTGCTGAATCGTGCTTTGGATGCTGGCTTGAATATGATTGATACCGCGGAATGTTATGGAGACAGTGAAGAGAAAATCGGTGATGTGCTGGGACATCGCCGCCAGGAGTACTTTTTGTTCACCAAATGTGGACATGCAGCAGGTGTAGATGGACCCGACTGGGATGCCAAAGTGCTCGCCCAGACCATCGACCGTAGTCTCAAACGCTTGAAAACAGACTATGTGGATGTCGTGCATCTGCACAGCTGTTCGGAAGATGTACTACGGAGGGGAGATGTAATCGAAGTATTGCAGCGAGCGAAAGAGGCTGGTAAAACTCGTTTTATCGGATATAGCGGAGATACGACAGATGCACTATACGCCATTCAGACAGGGGCATTTGACAGCCTGGAGACATCACTAAATATTGCTGACCAGGAAGCGATTGAACTGACTTTGCCAGAGGCGCGAAAAAGAAATATGGGGATCATCGCCAAAAGGCCGATTGCCAACGTAGCATGGATGTATGATGCAGCGACAAAAGAGGATTACGCTTATCATTATTGGAAACGGTTAAATGAGCTGAAATATGACTTTTTGACTGAGGAAGCACAACAAGTGGTGGACATCGCATTGCGATTTACGCTGAGCACTGAAGGCGTGCATACCGCCATTGTAGGTACCGCCAAACCTGATCGTTGGCAGCAAAATGCGGATCTGGTAGCGAAGGGGCCGCTTGAGCAGGAGTTATACGATGCCATTCGTGCAAGGTGGAAGGACGTAGCGCGACCCGACTGGACAGGTCGTATCTAGTCCGGGTTATGATTACAGATTACCTTATCATTTAATCATGTGTTGTGAGGATTTTGATTACTGAAAAACTGCCTTTGTGGGCAGTTTTTTTGTTTAAAGGAGAGTAAGCGGGGAGAAAGGCAGGCGCGAATGACTAACACATTCCACAAGATTATCTTATATTTTTAATATATGAAAAATTCACAACAGAACATCATTAAAAGCATATAACACGTACCAAAAAAATCATGGATCAAAAGTGACGATAATAGTGACGCATGTCCGTGTTTATAGCAAATGCTTTTTCTCGGTAAGATAGAAAAAGCCCTCGAAGGGGCTTGGGGTGTGGAGAGGATTTACCCAAAATACTTAAATTCAATAACGTTTATTGACGCAAATCACTGTTCAATGGCTGAACGAGCGTGGCCGGAATTGTTTTGGAAACAGGGTTAACCTTACCATAGGTAAGCTTGCGCCAGATCGATTCCATTGGCCCGATATTGAAGCGTGTTAGCCATAGCGAGGCAAAAATCACGAGTACAACATATACAGCAATACTAAGCATAAGTGTACCAATAGGTTTTATAGAGATAGCCATTCCAACTCCATATGGGAGCAGAAGCACGGTTCCAATGATGGAATGAAGGAGGTAACAGGTCAGCGACATACGTCCAACTTTCGTAAATACCATCAATGCTTTTCGGAGTGCGGGAATATACAAAAACAGCATTGCG
Source organism: Paenibacillus polysaccharolyticus (assembly GCF_023714295.1). Lineage (GTDB taxonomy): Bacteria > Bacillota > Bacilli > Paenibacillales > Paenibacillaceae > Paenibacillus > Paenibacillus polysaccharolyticus_A. Next base: position 150,577 of record NZ_JAMAUN010000002.1, on the reverse strand, counting down.
AGACTGCTCATATAAAACATGCTTCCCGTTAAGTTCCCCTGTTGAGCCAGAACCATGAAAAGCTCCATCAAAAATGTATTTTCACCTGAAATAAGTGTATTCAGCATGGTGCTTAACTGAGTGAGTATAAATGCCGCCAAACTGATGAGCCAGATTCGTTTCCAGGTCGATTGCTTTGCTTCCATGTTCGTGAAGAAGTCCATCTTTATAAAATACATACCGATCAGGAACATGAGGAACATAGAGAAAACTGTAGAAAACGAACTAGCTGCCATGATACCCATGTCTGCCCATCTTGCTATCAAGGAGTCCCAATAGGTAAGGCTGGTATGACTGGTTAATGTGAAATCGAAATCAATTGGCATGTCCGAAGATGTAGTTTTCATCGCATTATAGACCATCATAAACACGGAAGCTAGAAATTGGATCGATATAAGGGCGATAATCCAGCGTAATATCGTTTTTGGCGTGCGAGCATAGAACGCGAATAGTAGAAATCCGGCCACGGCGTAAAAAGTCAAAATATCGCCAACCCATATAAAGGTGATGTGCAATAAACCGATACAGAATAGAATCATTAACCTGCGGGCAAAAAGCTTTCGGGGATGTTCTACTCGTTGTATAGCCCGATCCATAAAAATCATAAATCCAACACCAAACAGAAAAGAAAATAACGTAATGAATTTTCCTTCGGCGAATGTGGAAACTAGGTTGTGGACTAGATCGCTTGAATTCATATCAAATCCCTTCACCGAGTCTACGATCAAAAAGTAATTCACAATAATAATACCGAGCATAGCAAATCCACGAACGATATCTAGAAAATGGACACGTTCCTTCAGACTAAGCGGTTGTGCAAAGTTCTCTTTTTTTTCTTTCATACCATTTCTCCTTTTCATTGTTATGTTCAGTATCTTTCTCCAGCGAGCCCTGTCATGGTTGTGCGTCCTTTCCATGCTTACCTTGAATAACGATAATGATTGATTCTTAACAGTTTCTGAAAGGGAGCTATATTTTCTGGAATTTATGACGAATTTGTGACGCGTATTTGCTTTCATAAATGGTTAAGATTTGTGATTTATCTTATTACGTAAGTGTTTCTTATGGACGATATATAGTGAGGACACTTAAATAACATCAGGAATCATGAGGAGAGTAAGACATGACCCATCGGATATTAGTCGTCGAGGATGATCAGGATATTGGGGATTTATTAGAAGAGTCCCTTAGACGGGCAAATTATGAAGTGTTAAGAGCCAGAGACGGGCAAGATGCGCTGCAGCTAGTGGATGACGGTCTGGATTTGATCATTTTGGATATCATGATGCCAGGAATCTCGGGGATCGAAACATGCACGCAGATCAGAACGTATTCCAACGTTCCCATTCTGTTTCTAACGGCGAAGTCGAGCACGCTGGACAAAACGGAAGGTCTTCTTGCAGGCGGGGATGATTACATGACCAAGCCATTTTCAGAAGAGGAGCTCCATGCCAGGGTCATTGCTCAACTGCGAAGATATAAGATTTACAAGGAAAAAAAAGAGAGCGGGGATTTGTTTCTCGTTGGAGGTAAACTAAAAGTCAATGAGCATTTTAATGATGTGTCCAAAGATGGAAAGCAGCTCAAGCTTTCCGATCTCGAGTATCGCATCCTGAAGCTCTTAATGAGCAAACGCAGCAAAATATTTTCCGCACAAAATATTTACGAGAGTGTATGGGAACAACCCTATTTTTACTGTTCGAACAATACAGTGATGGTTCACATTCGTAAGTTACGTGCAAAGATCGAGGATAATCCGGCGCAACCGGTTTATATCCTTACTGAATGGGGGAGAGGATACCGTTTTGGCACACCGTAAATTTACGCTGACCAAAAAATTGGCCTTAATCATTTTGCTCGCGGCTACGGTAAGTGGCTTGGTTTTTCTGACGATGCAGAAGGTTACTAATGGGCTGATTGACAGATACCTTAACTCCAATGCGTACTATGAAAGTGAATCTTCCAAATCCATTGCAAAGTTTAGCAAATATGTTGAGGCGAATCATCTATCTTCAACCGATCGCAAGGCATTTGGGGAATGGGTTAAAAAAGAGAACTACATTATGCTTACGATCTACAAAGACCAGCTATTGCAATATGATTCGAATTACTCAGCGGAAGATGAGTATGGATATGGGATAGAGGAGGAAACGTTGTACGCTCAGAAACACTCATTTTCGGTTAAGTTCAGTGATGGGGAGGGGAGAGTAACCGTAGACGGTTTTTTCTCATCCCGATATTATGATATCGCCTTTACTCTGGAACTAGTCAGTGCCACGCTGATTTTTCTGTTGATTGTACTGCTAGGCATTCGTCGAAGCCTCGCTTATTTGAGAAAAATTCATGAGGAGATCCACATTCTTGAAGGCGGAGAACTGGAATATGAGATGACGATTCGGGGGCATGACGAAATAGCGATGATCGCTGAGAGTATTGAGGAACTTCGTAAAGCCTTTTTGGATAAATTGAACGCCATTGAAGCTTTACAAGCGGAGAGCCGCAGTCTTGTCACTGAAATGTCCCATGATATGCGTACGCCGCTGACATCTTTAATTATGTATTTGGAGTTTGCCAAGAAAGAACGTGGGGAACAACGCACGGAACATAGTCGTTATATTACCAATGCATACGGCAAAGCAATCCAACTCAAAAAGTTGTCGGATAATTTGTTTGATTATTTTCTTCTAGATAAAGAGGATGAAACAGATCTGGAAAGCATTGCTGTCCAAGAAGCCATCTATGATCTGATATCCGATCAAATCAGCATTCTGCGGCAGGAGCATTTCAAAGTCCGCATTATTGGAGAACTCCCTCAAGTTTATATCACGGTAAATTTGGAGCAAATCGGACGCGTCTTCGATAATATTTTGTCCAATCTATTGAAGTATGCCGAACCGAAGAATGAAATCCTCATCACGTTTAACTCTAACGAAGAGAGTTTTGAAATTCAATTAAGCAACACGATTAAAAGTGCTGAGGTTTCTCCGGAAAGTACAGGACTGGGAGAGAAGATCATAAGCCGAATGATGAGTCTCATGCAGGGGCAGTTTATCAGGAATCAAGATGGCGTACATTATAGTGTTGTGTTGAGGTTTAGCAAATCAAGGATCTAACTGTAGTGCTAGAATGAAATTTTAATTTTAATAAAAAACACAAGGGGTTTAACTACATCTGTGGAGGAATCAGAATGAACCCGATAGAGAAACCTATGAAAGGTGCCTTGTTGGCAACCCAATCCACTTTCACCTCACTTATGGCCACTTATCAATCGATGGTATGGAGATTAGCTTCGCGTTATTTCCGTGACCCACAGGATCGAGATGATATCGTGCAGGAGACATTCCTGCGGGTATATACGCATATCGAACAAATGAACAGCCAAAAGAATGTCGTAAACTGGATTTATACTATTGGCAGAAATGTATGTCTGGACGTTTTGCGCAAGAAAAAGAGACAGAGTCTTGCCACAACCTCGTTATATGTAGAGGATACAAATAGATCTCTAGATGCCACATCTGATCTAATGTCCCATGAACTAGGCCCAGAAGAAAGGCTGATTCAGAACGAGACTTCTTCCGAGCGCAAACGTCGGATCAATGATGCATTTTATCAGATTCCAGGTAAATGGAGGCACTACGTCTATCAGCGGTACTACTTGGAGATGACCGTCAAAGATATCAGTGTATTGAATGAAATCCCTGAAAATACAGCCAAAACGTATCTCTTCCGAGGAAGAAAACATATGAAGCAACAGTTAGTTGACATCACGTATTGAAATAGGGGACATGACAAATGAAAGATTTAATTACGAAATTCCAAAAAACGCCACACATTCTACAAGCGCTTTTGAATATCTGCCTGTTCTTTCTGGCCTTGGCTTTAAGCGCGCTTCTAATCAGCGAGACATGGTATATCGTTCAAATTGTGTACCAGTCTTTTGTAACTCGTCAGGATAGTTATTATGAAATGTTATCCGAATTGCTCGTTTTCTTTTTGTATTTCGAATTTATCGCCTTAATTGTAAAGTACTTCAAGTCTAATTTTCATTTCCCTCTTCGGTACTTTATTTATATTGGAATCACAGCGGTAATCCGGTTAATTATCATTGACCATGATCAAGCGATGTCGACGTTCTGGTGGTCTATGGCCATTTTGGTTATGGTTGCTGCTCTGTTTATCGCCAATCGGCGTAAAGTCGATCAAGATCATTAAACAAACTGGATGCAGGAGAACACGATCATGAAAAAAGTAATAATTGATGGTAAAAACATAGGAAGTATAGAGGAGTTGCAGCGTACACTTCGGACCGAATTTTCGTTACAGCCTGCTCATTTCGAAAGTATCGATACTCTCTGGGAAGGTTTAGTATGGCATGTTCCCGTGCCAGTTACATTGGAATGGCACCATTTTAGTGAGAGCAGGGCCGCAATTGGGCCTTACGCAGATCAACTGATGAATTTACTGTACGAGGTCGATGAACAACTGGAGGAATTGTTTAGATTTGTACTAAAATTATAAAATTTCATTATGTGAAAAATTCACAATAAGAAAATCAAATGTGCTCCATTGTTATATTGCTATACATCATCCCATCCCACTCCAATCAACTCCGAGTGACGTATTAACGAAGTTCCACAAGCTGTGGTGAACGTCAATAAAAAGCTGCTCTTTTTCTATAAAAGAGCAGCTTTTTATGTTGTCTATGCAATTCGTGCGCAGTTACGGATAACAGGCGACGTATGGCATAGAAGCCATAGGTAGTAAATTTAAAAAATAACTTGCCACAGTGCGGTGGCAAACTTATACAAAAAGTAAAACGCAAAGCCAATCAGAAGAACTCCGGCCAGGCTCGAAACGAGCTGTACCATCTTGGCACTCATCATTTTACGTGTGATGGATACGATGGTGAGCAGACCAAGATCATGTAGCAGAATGCCACATAATATTCCAATTGCCGCAATGATAAAACTTAGTTTGCCTGCCGATTGATAAGAGTCGGATAAAACCACACCAAACACAGAAACCCAAAACATTAAATTCCCTGGGGAGATCGCAACCAGTAAACCATTACGATAAGTGCGCCAAAAGGAGGGTTTAGTTGGAGACGTCTTTCGATCTGTTGTCATGAGGTTGACCTCTGAATTACGGATGGAGTCATACCCCAAATAAGCCAAAAATCCTGCACCAGCCAGCCATAGCGGTATCTGAACGAACGGAACGGATAACAGTGTAGCAAATCCAAAATACATAGCAATAATTAAAGCCATATCCAGTGTCATGCCACCTAGACCAACGGCCCAGCCATGGAGGAATCCATTACGCAGTCCCTGCTTGGTCATCTCTACCGTGATTGCGCCTACGGGCATAGCAATAGCAAGTCCAATCAGAATGAATTTCACATAAATCTCCATAATCATATCCTTTCTGAGAAAATGGGCTGCTGGAAGAACAAAAGCTTGTCCACTTTAAAAAAAATATTTGTTCTAGCAGTCTATGTACCTCTTTCACATGGAATGGGATTTAAAAAAGAAAAGCTCTCCTCACGGAATCCGGCTCGTATACAGCTTATTCGAAGGAGAGCTTGTTTAGAATGCGATTGCTGTTATTTTTTTGCTTGTGGCTGTTGCAATAAAGAGTGTAGAAAAGGGCATTTGGATGGAGCCGTATCATCATCTCGTAGAAAATACTGTTTATACTCCAGGTTTCCTTCTGCCCCATATTGCTTCAATTCAGGATGTGCGGGAATCGCGTCGTAGGCAGCAAGCCTTGCTCGAATTCTCGGCCCGATGGCTGCAGCCCGCTGAGGCTGCTCATTCCATAAATCAAGGACCCAGCGAGGCGTCATAGCTAGCATGAGATAAGGAAAATGGCGACTTTGTCTTGAGATGTGAGCTGGTGTACCGCAATAAACGAAATACCGTTCATCGTTATAACAGTACTCCCATAATGGATTTTCGGGGTCTTCCGGGATATCTGCTGGCCATGATTTGGTATCGAGTGTTCGCATCTCACTTAGCAGGTTCCAGAATGATTGTTCATAAGAGAGCACATCTTTAGGTTCCTTTTCATTTTCAAAAAAAATGACCAATGATGAATAATCTCCGAAGGAACGTGAAGAAGCTCCATATTCCGTTACAATAGCTGATAATTGCTCCGCAAGAGGAAGACGTTTGGATTGAAAGACAAATCCATATCGAAGATGACCTAGTGCGTATGCCTGGGTTGCAGGAATGCAGGGAAATCTGACCTCTCGGTCACTCATCTTGGCAGAGAACAAACGATAAGCATCCCTCTGCCATAGTTCCAGCGGGAGCTCACCATTTTCCATATCAGTAGAAGAAAACAGTAGCGACATCAGTAAGCCTCCTTTTACTTATAGGATATCGCCTGCAAGCAAAATGGTGACTGTCCATTTATAAAAGTAAACATTAAAGAGAACATTGTTGAAGAGGGCAAAAAACTAGAGGCAGAGCTGTTGCTCTGGCATTCTTTTTTGATACCCTAAAGATTACTAATTATGAAAGTACATAGAATCAACAATTTCACAGGATACTAGGGACGCAAGCAACTATAGAATGGAGGCCTACCATGTTTTTCTATCGTGAAGACCTGATCAATCTGATTGTACCGGACAAACCCGATCCAGCAGCAGCTAAGGTACTACAGGAAACGCTCGGTGGTCAGTTCGGTGAGATGCGAACCATGATGCAGTTTTTTTTCCAAAGCAGCAATTTCCGCGGAAAAGCAACACAATATAAAGATTTGATCCGCGGCGTGTTTTTGGAGGAGTTGAGCCATATTGAGCTTGTACAGCAAACCATTAACCAGTTGCTAACCGGAGCAGGAGCAGATGGGGTTGGAAATGCCGGAGTAGACGGTGCTCCACTGGATGAAGCGATCAAACATGCCAATCCGCATCATTACATTATGGGAGCACAGAGTTCCTTACCTGTAGATGCTGCCGGCAATCCGTGGCTGGGCAATTACGTATATGACCATGGAAATCTTATTAGTAATCTGTTAGATAACATTGTGCTTGAATCCACTGGTGTTCTGCAAAAATCAAGAATATATGAGATGAGCACCAATAAAGCATTCCGTGAGACGCTCGCCTTTCTGATCGTTCGGGATAATGCCCATCAGAATGCATTTGCGAAAGCGCTGGAAACACTGGGTGTAGATTGGGGCGGGATATTCCCGATTCCGAATTATGACATTAACAAATATCCGGAGTGCCGGAAATATGTCGATATGGGCTTCCACAACGCACAATTCAATTTCCGTTTGGATAATACACGTATAGCTGAAATTTTCAGTGGGCAAACGCCAAGCCGCAATGGGGGAGAGCTCCAAGTTATAGACCCACCTCAAGGCCATCCACTTCCATATATGCCAGAGCTGCCAAATGAACATAGCCCAGGTACACAAGATTTAAACGCTTAAGTTGCAAGAGGAATGATCGAATAGCGTAGACTCTGATATGAGAAACAAAATACAAACAAAGAATAGAAGAAAGAGCCTATAGGGTCTCTCTTCTTATAAGCAATAAATTTAAGCAGAAACGCAAACAAGGAGCTCAGTATTGAGCTCCTTGTTATTTGCAATTTCTTGCCAAAACTTAACCTATTGGCGATGTTGATTGGAGAAATTGCCGAATGACTGACTTTGGCCTTGGATTGTCGTGTTAGGCGTATTGTACGGTTGATCGATATAGGATACATGCTGTGAAGAAGTATTGGCAAGCTGCTGAGCAAGGTTCGAAATCTGTTGCAACTGCTGAATTGCTGTCTGATGTCCTTGCAGTGCCGTTTGAATAATATGCGCTGCTTGTTGCTCACGCTGGGCCAGTTGTTCCAATTGTTGAGCATTGCTTTGCTCTTGTCTCAGCAACTGTTGATATTGCATGGAAGCTTGTTGTGTTTGTTGCGTCAGTTGTTGGGCAAGTTGCGTAATCTGTTGTGATTGCGAAAATTGGTTCATGATGGTGCCTCCTATATGTTTGAATTTACCTGAGTATTATGCTGAGAGGTTAGAGGAAATATTCAAGGAGATGTTTTGCTCTATTTGGGGAATGCTACCTGTTGCGACGATTATCAAGAGTGGAAAGGATTGACGAAATGAGCCAGGCTTCAAGCAAATCATCGGATGAAAAGAAATTGAAATGGTGGCAACTTAGTCTGCTGGGCGTTGCGGGCACCATAGGAACGGGTTATTTTCTCGGTTCAAGTCTGGCTATTACCATCGGGGGACCCGCTGTAGTAATTGCTTATGCACTTGCTGCGTTAGGTACATATGTTGTTTTTGATGCATTGGCACGCATGACTTCGGACAATCCGGAGCAAGGATCGTTTCGTTCTTATGCGAAGAAGGCATATGGCGCATGGGCAGGTTTTGCGAGTGGTTGGGTCTATTGGTTTTCAGAGCTTCTCATTATGGGGAGTCAGTTGACCGCACTTTCTATCTTTTCGCGTTTCTGGTTCCCTGGCGTGCCACTCTGGATATTTGCAGCGGGGTATGGAATCGTCGGTTTATGTATTGTGTTTTTTGGAAACAAGGGATTCGACCGGGTTGAAAATGTACTCGCTGTCATTAAAATAGCGGCTATCATCATGTTTCTTGTTCTGGCGATCGCCTTGCTTGCTGGCTGGATTGGCGGCACCAAATATGCACATAAGGTACCGATGGACATGACTTCCATTTTTCCGAAAGGGGCGGTCGGATTATGGTCTGCATTCCTGTTTGCGTTCTATGCGTATGGAGGTATTGAAGTGCTCGGTATCATGTCATACCGCTTGGAAAAGCCGGAGGATGCACCTAAGGCAGGTAAAGTCATGCTTATTTCACTGTCTGCAGTGTATGTCGTTTCCATTGGTCTTGCGTTAACGATGGTGCCGCTGTCTGCTTTTAATCCGAAGGAAAGTCCGTTTGTACTTGCGCTGAGTAGTGATCACCTCGCTTTTGTACCGCACTTGTTCAACGGCGTCCTGATTGTGGCCGGTTTCTCTACGATGACCGCATCGCTCTATGCGGTGACGTCCATGATGATTACACTGGCACAAGAGGGGGATGCGCCAAAGTTATTTTCAAAGAAATGGAAGAGAAAATATCCCCTGTTAGCCTTGTGTCTGATTGGATGTGGTTTGATTGGTACCATTATTATGTCGCTACTGCTTCCCGGTAAAGTCTATGAATACGTTACTACTGCCGCTGGGTTAATGCTGATGTATAACTGGCTGTTTATCTTACTCTCCGCAGGTCGTTTGCTGAAATCTCGCACCATAGATGTCATCAAACGCTGGACTGGATTGGCGCTGATCAGCATGGCGATAACAGGAACTCTTTTTCATGGTTTAAGCCGGCCAGGCTTCTTTATTAGTTTACTGTTGATCTCTTTGATCGCTCTGAGTGATATCATTGTGCAACGTAAGCGCAAAAAGACATCATCTGCGGCAAATACGGAGCAACGCGAGCAGAAGGAGCAAATTGACGAGAATAGTCCATCGAAGAGAACCGGCTTCCATATTACAGGTATCCGTAAACAAAGGAGCAAACTCAAGTGAAGAACGGAAACATGAACGCTTTATACGCAAAATAACAGCCAAAGGAAGGCTCCATTATACAGTATAAGGAGCTTGTATGAATGAAAGTGACTTGTTTATGACATCCTACAGAAGTAGTACCATTCTCATTTCCTGAGGAGGAGATCTTATATGGCTCGCCAGAAGAGAAGGCAGGAAGCTGCTTGGAAGTCACGTAAGCAAGAACAGCATCCTCATGGTAAAATCAGATCGCTCAAAGAATTATCAAGCGAATATGAAGAGAAGCATACTACGGACTAAAATCATAACTGCCGGCAATATTTGCCGGCAGTTATTTTATATTTTTATTGGAATTTTAACAGTATTATATTTTTTACAATGCAATACGCTCTCCTACGGCAGCCAGTGAAATAGTCACTCTTTTGCTGTGAGGGGATTTTTTCATGAAAAAAAACAAGTTCAAATATATATTATACCCGGGTAATATTGATTATTTGTTTTTACCCGGGTATAATAAGTGAAGAAGATCATTAAAGGAGGGGTAACATGCAAGATTCATCTTTCCCAATCCGTTGCACTGCCTTTGTAGGCAGAAAACATTTCGCCAAAGGCACATTACAAGACGTTGTTAAAGTCGTAAAAGAAAAATTGGAAGAGAGTGAAATTGTTGATTTGCTTATTTTTGACGATTCTACCGGAAAACCGATCGATACTGATTTTCGCAGAAGCTTAGAGGATGTATTAGACCGCCTTAACCGTAAACCGGGACGAATAAAGGATACGGAAGAAAATGAACGACCCGTCCGCAGAGCCGGCCGCCCCAAACTAGGCGTTGTATCTGGTGAAGTTACTTTGCTGCCCAGGCAGTGGGATTGGCTTAAAGCTCAACCCGGTGGCGCTTCGGTAACCCTGCGGAAACTGATTGATGAGGCCCGCCGTTCAGGGGAGAACGGAAATCAAGTTCGTGCGGCGCAGGAAGTAACATATCATTTCATGACAGCAATGGCGGGGGATTTCCCTCAATACGAAGAGGCTTTGAGAGCTCTGTATGCCGCGGATGAAAATCGTTTTTACGAATCGATTAAAGAGTGGACACCCGATATCAGAGACTATATTAAGTCTTTGGCCGGTAATGCATTCACGCAGGAATAGAGGAGAACATGATGATGAATATGTTAAGAGTAAACGATATCGATCTTGCCTATGACAGTTATGGCAGCGAAAAAAATGAAACCATTCTATTAATTGCAGGGCTTGGCACACAGATGATTCGTTGGACGGTTCCATTCTGTGAGATGTTAGCAGCACGAGGATTTCGAGTGATTCGTTTTGATAATCGAGATACGGGGTTATCAACACATTTTAGCAATCATGCAACATTAGATTTCAAAGCACTTGCCCAAACACTCATGTCGGGAAAGCTTCCTGATCTTCCATATACCCTTGATGCAATGGCTGACGATACAGTTGCATTGTTAGATGCCTTAGGGATCGAAAAAGCACATGTCGTTGGTCGTTCGATGGGCGGCATGATTGCTCAGCTTGTGAGCATCCAATATCCGGAGCGTATCCTCTCGCTTACTTCTATGATGTCAACTACAGGTAATCCTGAGCTCCCACCAACATCTCCGGAAGTTATGGCGCTAATGACTGGGCCAGCACCGAATCCGATGGAGGATGAAGAGGGATATTTGGCTCACAGCGTAGCTTTTGCCAAACGTATTGCCGGTACAGGTCACCCGTTTGAGGAAGAAGAGTATCGTTCGCTCATTCGAGAGGAAATACAGCGAGCTTATGATTCGGGCAGTGTTGGGCGACAGATTGCTGCGATTGCGGTTTCAGGTGATCGACGGGCGCGACTGGCAAAAGTTAAGGTTCCAGCCTTAGTGATTCATGGTGTGGATGATCCGATGTTTGTTCCCGCTTGCGGTAGAGATACGGCGGAAGTTATCAACGGTGCAGAATTGATGTTACTTGAAGGCATGGGCCATGATTTGCACCAGCAACTGTTCAAAACCGTTGTTGATGCAATCGAAAGAACGGCTCGGCGTAAAAGATAATATACGGAAAAGGATAGTGGAGAAAAGAACCTCGAATGATCTTATTTTTCGCATGAAACGTAAACGTCCGTCATGAGTTAAAAAGCCGCTTTAAAAGCGACTTAAACGGGATCATCTTTTGCGTAGCAAGAGCCTACACTTCGAGCGCATAGGCTAGGACTCTCTCTGGGTTCATGTCGGTTCCTTTATTCCACCAAGTCTGCCATTCATGCTCATGTAAACCTTGACGGATGGCTCCCACACATTCCAAATATTCTTCAGGAAAGTTCGGTTGTTTATCCCCGCCGTAGGACTGACGTCCTTTATCGGCAGCGCCGAGTAATAATGCGGCTTCCATTAATGCTCCCCGAGCACATAATGTTATTCCCAAACCCTCAACTCCACGAGAAAGAACCCAGGAACCGCGGTAGATCTGACTTGCAGCGATACATTTCTTGAAATATTCAACCGCTTGATTCATTGCCCCGCGTTTCAACGAGGAATACCCGAGACATTCGTACGGGCCAGATAGTTCCCATGGGTCCTTTACCATTTGAAAAAGACGCACGCTCTCTTCCAGCAAGTTGGAAGCCTCTGTATAACGTTGCTGTTCCAAACGAATTTTGCCGTATGCATGCAGTGAAGAAGCAAGATTCCAAGAGTCATTGATACTTCTTGCCAATTCTACGCTCTGTTGTGCCATTGCCTCCGCTTTTTGAAGATCGTTCTGCCGAATGTAGATAAAAGCAAGCAAGCGAAGGGAAGAGGCAGACAGGGAATTGTCTTGTTGTTCAAGGGCTAGCTCCACACTGCGTGTTGCAGCGTCCATTCCCGATTGGATGTTCCCTTGAACAAATTGAATGATGCCTAACCCGTGCCATGCTTTGGCACAATCCGTTGCAGAACCATCGTTTGATTCTTCTACATGCAAAAATCGTTCCAGCCAGAACAATCCATCCTTCAATCTGCCCTCGTGAAGCCAGAACCCATACAGATGGGCCGCCAGATGAAGACCCGATGCACGTGAGTAAACATGAGCATAACACCATTGAAGTGCAGCACTTAAGTTGGCGTATTCCGTTCTCACAGATTCGATACTGCGCTCTCGTTCAATGGTTCTGAAGCAGGCTTCAGCCTGAATCAAATAGCCTTTGTAATATTCCATATGTCGCATAGAGAGAGTACTACGTTTTTCATCATCAGATTGTTCGTTCCATTTATCTGTGGCATATTCCTTGATTGCCTCCAGCAAAGAGTAACGAATGGAGCCATGGTGCGAATCAATCCCGGTGGAGACAAGAGACTTGTTAACCAGGCCCGATAAAAGATCGAGCATATCTTCGACCGTAATAGGGTCTTTCTGGCCAGACAGATCCGGTTCACATATGCAGATTGCCTCTGCTGCCTCCAGCGTGAAACCGCCCGCAAATACATTTAACCTTTGGAGCAAATGACGTTCCTTGCCCGTCAGCAGATGATAACTCCAATCAATGGTTGAACGCAGTGTATGGTGCCGAGGACCGGCGGTTCGTTTACCTGAAGTCAAAAGGGTAAGCTGCTGAGTGAGACGTTCTTCAATCTGTCCTAAGCTCAACATGTTCATTCGTGCTACCGTAAGCTCAATCGCTAGAGGTATGCCCTCAATTTTCCGGCAAATTGCACCGATTTGCTTCAAATGTGAAAGCGTAGGCACAAAGTGCGGAACCAGAACGCTGGCTCGTTCCACAAACAGCTGGATCGCTTCATAACTCATCCATTCTGATTCAGTATGTACATCCGATAAGTCCTCCTCCGCAGGATAAGAGAGTGGAGGAAGGCGATAAACCAATTCTTCAGTGATATTAAGAGGCTCTCGACTGGTGGTTATTATTCGTAGGTCTGGTGTTTCCATCAAAAGGAATTCCGCTACCTCAGCAATTGTATCAATGATATGTTCACAGTTATCAAAAATAAACAGCAGCTCATAATGACGTATCGCTTCAATGATCACAGCTTCATCCGACATCTTCCCCTGGGTGGTCAGCCCCAATGTAGATAAAAGCAAAGGATATACGTCATGTGCATCATGGATTGTACCAAATTCAAACATATATATTCCTTGCCAAAAACGAGCTGTGAGTGTGGAAGCCACTTCGGTAGCAAAAGACGTTTTGCCAATCCCACCAGGTCCGATGATAGAAATCAGAGCATGATCAATCAATTTCTCAGTCAGCACTTCTCTGGAATGTTGTCGTCCGACAAAGGTGGAGGGTCGATTGCGTAATCGTACTGCTGCCTTGAACGGTGTTGTGGACACTTCTTTCACAGCCTCAGGTTGCACAGTTTCACTTGCCATGAGGGTGTTGAACCAAGTTTGATCAAAATCTGCAAATTCACGACCTGACGCCGAACGCGCTTCCGAGAATCGCTTGACGGTATTCCATAACATTGTAGCTTCCTCTATAGCAGCATCCTCTAGAAAAAGTCCTTCTTCCCAAAAAGCCTGAATGATCTGCTTCAGGCTTCCGATACTGGGCAGACGATCCCCATTCTCCCATTGCTGTACCGTCCTTGGATCTACGCCAGCTCGCTTGGCCAAATCCACTTGCCGCATTTTTTTAAAAGTGCCTTTCCGAGAAGGCCTTGTACGAATTTTTTTAATCCATTCATGGGGCCAATCGTTTGTATATTTATCGTTTTCCATGACATCACCTGAATTTCATAGTCTAAGCAACCTGAGCACACGAACAAACACGAACTCATGTACATTCGTGTTCTGGATTGTAGCAGATAAAATAAGTCATATCAACACCAATTAACTAAGGAGGTAACACCGATGCCTTTAACTCGCATTGTCGCATTGAAAGGTCGTTCAAACGAAGAGAAAACGCAGCTCAAGGAAGTTGTTTTACAAACCATCGTGGATAAACTGCATGTGCCCGCAAATGATCGTTTTCTGATTATTGAAGAACTGGATCGAGAAAATTTCAGCTTTGATCCAACTTGTCTGGATATCGAAAGAAGTGAGGGTTTCCTAATCATTCAGGTCACCTTGAACCTGGGTCGTCCTGACGAAATGAAAAAGGAGTTTTATGAAGCGCTCGCTGAAGAGTTACATCAGAAGGTGGGGATTCGAAAAGAAGATCTATTCATTAATCTGATTGAAGTTACCAAAGAAAACTGGTCATACGGCAATGGAATTGCTTCGTTTATTGTCTAGATCTGTAGCAATGCATTCATTCCGTATATAAGAGAGGAAGTCATAACTATGTCAACTTTACTATATGTAACAGCTCATCCCGGCAACCCCGAGATATCGTATAGTCTTTCGGCTGGCGAGCAATTCGTACAAGCTTATCGTGAAAGTCACCCTCAAGATGAGGTCGTGCACGTAGATCTGTATCAACGCAATATCCCACACATCGATGCAGACGTATTGGATGCTTGGGGCAAACTGCAAACAGGCGGTACATTCAATCAATTGACTGAAATACAGCAACAAAAAGTAACTCAATTGAATGAACTTCTCGAAGAATTCGTGGCTGCAGACAAATATGTTTTTGTGACACCCATGTGGAACTTTTCTTATCCTCCCGTAATGAAAGCTTATATCG
This sequence comes from Paenibacillus polysaccharolyticus, assembly GCF_023714295.1. GTDB lineage: Bacteria > Bacillota > Bacilli > Paenibacillales > Paenibacillaceae > Paenibacillus > Paenibacillus polysaccharolyticus_A. Next base: position 135,367 of record NZ_JAMAUN010000002.1, on the reverse strand, counting down.
ATTCCTTTTGTGTCAGAGCCAAAACATTCAAATATACCGAAAACGGTCCAGTTGGCCTGCTACAAAACAAAAAAGCGTTCCACATTCAGGCAAGTGGCGGAGTATACTCATCAGGTCCTGTAGCGGATCGTGAGAATGGCAACCGTCATCTGGAAACAGTACTTCATTTTGTAGGCATCACAGACGTTCAGCATCTGTTTATCGAGGGTGTATCCACAGCAGGAGAACGTGCACCACAGATCAAAGCCGAAGGCATTGAACAAGCGCGTAGCATAGCACTAACATTTTAATGCTAGATATAAAATAACGATGTAAAAACAGGAATTACAATACGTCAACTTGTATCGCATCTCATTGTACCCATCACGCATTTTTCGGTTCATCCGTCATTTGCAGGATGGGTATCTTGATTCAAGGAGGATTTAGTCATGAAAGTAACTTACCACGGACATTCTGTAGTAAAGATCGAAACGCAAGGCACTATCATTTTAATTGACCCTTTTATTACCGGAAACGCACATACCGATCTTAATCCATCCACCATAGAAACAGACGTTATTCTGCTGACACACGGGCACGGCGATCATGTGGGAGATACCGTAGACATTGCAAAACGCAACAATGCACTGGTTATTGCTTCACCCGAACTCGCCGACCTGCTCGGATGGGAAGGCGTTCGTACACATGCCATGAGCATTGGGGGTGCGTATACGTTTGACTTCGGGCGAGTGAAATTGACACAAGCTTTCCATAGTTCAAGTTATGTAAACAAAAAATCAAAAAAAATTACGTATACCGGCATGCCAACCGGAATTTTATTTACCGCCGAAGGAAAAACGGTGTTCCATGCAGGAGACACTGGCCTGTTTTATGATATGAAAGTGATTGGTGATCGCCATGCCATTGATCTTGCTTTTCTCCCCATTGGAGACAACCACACCATGGGACCCGAAGACGCGGCTGTGGCGGCAGAATGGCTTCAAGCCAAACAGGTAGTACCGATTCACTTCAATACCTTTCCGTTCATTCAGCAAAACCCGCATTCCTTTGTCGCGCTGTTGCCTAGTGGAGTAGGGAAAGTTCTAGAAGCCGGCGAAGGAATTGAACTCTGAGTCTCATTTGTATATCAAAACGGAATAATCGTTGTATTCTCAACAAAGTTCAGCTAAAATAAAGCTACAAATTTTATATCATGCTTGTTTTTATCCCCGGGTAAGAACGTTAAAAAGCATTGAGTCTCAATCCCCACTAGGGCCTATGTAATGTAGGAGGGATGAGATTCAGTGCTTTTTTTGATAAAGAAGGAGGAGAGTACCATATGCGATTTTTAAGTGATCACGATGTCAGACAAGGATTGAACGTACCTCAGGTGATACATTTAGTAGAAACGGTCTACAAGGCTAGGAGTGAAGAAAACACGAAGACTTGGCCGACAATCTTTTACGATTTTGTTCCAGGCGAGGCAGATATGGACATCAAATCAGGGTACCTGAAGAGTGATAAGGTATTTGGACATAAAACAATCACATGGTTTGCCGAGAATGAAGCGAAGCAGCTCCCTACTTTGACGGGGCTTATAAACGTTTATGATGCCGAAACAGGCAGACCACTAGGAATAACCGAGGCATCCTTTATTACTGGCATACGTACGGGCGCTTCCGGAGCGATCGGCGCAAAATATCTAGCAAGGCAGGATTCTGAAACTCTCCTTGTCGTAGGCTCTGGCAATCAGGCGATCTTCCAAATCGCTTGTGCCTTATCCGTGCTTCCGAACTTGAAGACGGTTTATGTTGCTGCCAGGGACCAAGAGAAGCTGAACTCTTTTGTGCACGCCTTACCTCACAGACTTCAATCTGAATTTGGTATGAACATAGAGAACGTTACGCTTGAAGCAGCAGAATCGTTAGAAGAAGCTGTAAAAAGCAGTGATATTATCATCACCGTCACATCATCCAGAACGCCGATCATTAAGAGGGAATGGGTAAAAGAAGGCACACATCTTTCTTGCATAGGTGCAGATATGGCGGGGAAACAGGAGGTTGACTCCAACCTGGTGTCACAAGCCATATTATATGTAGATAATCGGGAGCACTGTCTACAAGTGGGCGAGATTGAAATACCGCTGAAGGAAGGCAAGATTGCAGAAAACCATATATGCGGTGAGATTGGGGATTTACTTTTTAGGGAAAACAAAGGGAAGAACTTCAAACGATCAAATCACCATATTTGATGCTACAGGTATGGCGATTCTGGATATATACGCAGCGAAAATAGCGTTACAGACTGCAGAGGAAAAAAATCTCGGCGTTAAAATTGACATCTAGGGGATAAAGAGAAATGACTTTTAGCTATGAACATGTGTTACAAGCACATGACCGCATCCAGAAACATCTGAAGCAAACACCGCTTGAAGAGTCGTTCTATCTAGGCGATCTGAATAGAAGATACTTTTTCAAACTGGAGTCTTTCCAGCGAGCGAAGAGTTTTAAAATCCGAGGCGCATTAAACAAAATGATGACGTTAACTGAGGAAGAAAAGAATAGAGGCGTTGCCGCCATTTCTTCAGGTAACCATGGTAGTGCTGTGAGCTACGGTGCTTCTATTCTTGGAATTCATCCCGTCAAGGTGATCGTTCCCGAAACGACAGCCCAAAGCAAAATTGATAAAATGAACTATTTTGGAGCAGAAGTGATGAAATTAGGTAATGATTTTGACGAGGCTCATACGCTCGGGATGAAGTACATTCATGAACATCATTTAACGTATATTGATCCTTACTACGATGATCCGGAAATTTATGGTGGACAAGGCACGATAGGCATTGAAATCTTAGAACAAAACCAGGATATTGATACGATCGTCGTTCCCGTAGGTGGTGGGGGCCTGATTACAGGGATTGCGGTGGCTGCCAAATCGATCAAGCCGTCCGTTCGAATTGTTGGAGTGCAAACCGAAGCCTGCCCGGCCATGATTAAATCTTACGAAGATCATACCTTATATGAACAATACTCTAGCGAGGAATCCCTCTGTGACGCACTCCTTGGTGGGGTTGGAAAACTGAGTTACGAGATGGCTAAAGATTATGTTGATGATTTGATTGCCGTGTCAGAGCATTCGATTGGCCGAGCCGTGAGTTTTCTGGCCAAAGAAGAAAAATACATTATTGAAGCAGGAAGTGCTACTGTGGTTGCTGCGATTATGGAACAGAGGGAACGAATCGGTGGTCGAAATGTCGCGCTTGTGTTAAGCGGTGGCAACATTGATGGAGATGTGCTCCAGACTATTTTATTCAAATACTAACCTTACATTTCATACTAAATACGTGAAGTCGTTCACTATGAATGATACCTGTAAATCAATAACCTTCTTACCTGTGGAGTGAACGCTCTATAGGCATGAGGGTTATTTTCGTTCAACGAACGTGTCATATTAACAATTTGTTATCGAAGTTATCGTTTTATCATGTTGACTTCGGAGTGGTGAATCTATACTGAATATACGGAGATGCAACAGAGTCTGATGCCTATCTCTGCAGAACATAGAGAAAGAAGGGGAGCACACGAATGAGTAATGCAAAAGCCACCACACCCACGCAAGCCGACGTGATTCGTCCGAGTCCCCGGCGCACCAAACGCAAAAAAGGCTTTAAACGAACACTGGCACTGGATCTTATGCTACTGCCAGCAGTCATCTTGACGTTCATATTTGCGTACATACCGATGGGCGGATTGGTCATTGCTTTTCAGGATTACAAGCCTTGGCTCGGGTTTGCCAAATCTTCCTGGATCGGCCTAGAACATTTCCAATTTCTGTTCAGCATGCCGGAGAATGTGCAGGTGATCTGGAACACTTTAATTATTGCGGGAATGAAACTGATTGGAGGTCTGATTGCACCCTTGGTCTTTGCCTTACTCCTTAATGAAGTACGGAAGGAAACCTTCAAGAAGAGTATACAAACGTTCGTTTATCTGCCGCACTTTCTGTCATGGGTTATTCTTGGCGGAATACTGCTGGACATGCTCGCAACAAAAGGTATGATCAATCAGTTTCTTGGGGCCGTGTTTGGCCTGGAACCAATCTTTTTCCTCGGAGAAGGTACCTGGTTTAGAATCGTTGTGGTCACCAGTGATATCTGGAAAGAATTCGGATTCGGCGCGATTATCTTTCTCGCCTCGCTGGCAGGTATAAACCCTGCACTATATGAAGCTGCTGAAGTGGATGGAGCGAGCCGGTGGCAACAAACCTGGTCCATTACGATTCCTGCCCTGATTCCGATCATGATTGTCGTAGGCACATTGTCGCTCGGAAATATTTTAAACGGAGGATTCGACCAGATTTTCAATCTATATAATCCGCTCGTTTACGATAAGGGTGATATCATTGATACCTTTGTGTATCGGGTAGGTCTCATCGATGGAAAGTTTGGATTCTCGGCTGCGGTTGGACTCTTCAAATCAGTTGTCGGATTCGTGCTAATCGTGCTCGCATACCGTGCAGCTTATAAATTTGCAAATTACCGTATTTTCTAGAAAGGAGACCTCACGGTATGTATCATAAAACAAAATCCTACAAAGTTTTCACCGTGTTTAACTATGCGTTCTTAATTTTATTATCGTTACTCTGTATTATCCCGTTGATTCACATTCTAGCGGTCTCCTTCAGCGGTAAAGCAGCTGCCAATGCGAATCTGGTTGGACTCTTTCCAGTTGAATTTACTTTGGATGCTTATGAGAAAACATTGGCTAATGAAAACTTCATCCGTTCCCTATGGGTTGCCATACAGCGAACCGTTCTGGGTACACTTCTCAGCATGATTGTTGTCATTCTGGCAGCGTATCCGTTATCCCGGGAAAACCGAAGCTTCAAACGTCGTAATATCTATACGTGGTACTTTGTGTTTACGATGCTGTTCAGTGGAGGCTTAATTCCATTCTACATTCTTATTCAGAAGCTCAATTTGCTTAATACGATGTGGGTGCTTATTCTTCCCGGTGCCGTATCTGTGTGGAATATGATCCTGTTATTGAATTTCTTCCGCAATGTGCCTAAAGAGCTGGAGGAAGCTGCATTTATTGATGGTGCGGGTTATTTTCGTACATTGATCTCTGTCTTTTTGCCAGTGTCGATGCCAGCCATCGCTACGCTATCCTTGTTCTCCATGGTAGGGCACTGGAACGCCTGGTTCGATGGTTTGATTTTCCTGACGGATCACGAAAAATATCCACTCGCAACGTTCTTGCAGACGATCATCGTTCAGCAAGACTTTAGCAAAGTTTCCGTGCGTCCCGAAGACCTCGAGAATATCTCACAACGGACGATCAAGGCGGCACAGATTTTTATTGGCATGGCACCGATTTTGGTGGTGTACCCCTTACTGCAACGCTTTTTCGTTAAAGGGATTGTACTTGGTGCTGTTAAAGAGTAAGCCCAATTCAGGGTTAACTAATTTTATATGATATGGGGGAAACAACGTGTTTAAAACATGGAAAAAGCCGCTTCGCATTCTGATGGCTGCTACAATGTTATCTGGTGTACTCGCAGCGTGCAGTAACGATTCTACATCACAGAAAAATCCGAGCGACAGTAATGAATTTTATTCCGCACCGTTTGAAAATGGTAAGTATGTTGAACCGGTTACCATTTCGACGGTATTCCCAATCACTAGCAGCCTGAAATTCAAAAATGGGGAAAACATTGAAAATAACGTGCATACAAAGTGGGCTCACGATACACTAGGGATCGATATTAAGTACTTATGGACGGTCAGTGAACAAAATAATGCTTACCAGACCAAACTTCGTCTGATGCTCACATCGGGTCAAAAAATGCCGGATATTATCTCTTTCCGTGGCAGCCAAACGTTAATTAGTGATTTAATTGAATCGGGTCAATTCGTGGATGCAGGAGAACTGTTCGATCAATATGCCTCGGATACGTATAAAAAAGCGATGGCGGAAGATCCGAATGTATGGAATCCCTACATCCGTGATGGTAAACGAATGGCAATCCCTATTCTGGAGAACGCTTACAACAATGATCCCGTGATGTACATTCGTGAAGACTGGCTTAAGAAGTTGAATCTGAAAGCACCAACAACATTAGATGAATTAGAAACGGTAATGGATGCCTTCGTCAATCAAGACCCGGATGGAAACGGGAAGAAGGACACCGTTGCTCTCTCTGTAGGGTTCAAAAACAATTTGAACACATGGATGGCAGAATCCGGCTGGATCTTTGGCATGTTTGGAGCGATGCCGAATCAGTGGAATAAAGCAGCAGACGGTTCGCTTGCATACGGCTCTATCCAACCCGAGATGAAACCGGCACTGGAGAAGATGAAAGAGTGGATGCAGAAAGGTTATATTGATAAGGAAGCGGGACTGTATGATGAGCCTAAGGCCGCTGAAGCATTCACTGCCGGCAAGTCTGGTATTATCGTTGGTCCTTACTGGATGACAGGCTGGCCAATCCCGGATCTGCAGCAAAATGTGCCAGGCGCTGAATATAAAGCTTATCCACTTCCTGCTGGTCCTGATGGTAAAATGGGACGCCACGGAACACCAATCAGTACGGGTGCTGTCCTGATTAACAAAGATATGGAACACAAAGACGCATTCTTTGTATACCAGAACTATCTGTTTGATCACTGGGCTAATCCGGACAGTACAACATTCGTACACGGGTTCGCGAAAGGCTATGATTATGATATCGCCCCTGACGGCGAGGTATATAAAGAGCAGCAAAGCGACAAAATTCCGGGCGGCTGGATCGATGCGATCCGATACACACTTACCTTTGATGGAGCGATCATTCCTAACCTCATGATGAATACGTTAGCTGATCTTGCGAATGGCAAAGAGCCGACCACTCAGTATGAGAAAAACCTGGCGGACCGAGTCCCTGAACAGATTAAGGCAGCCAAAATTGTCATTGATCAAAAAGATATTGTAATGCCTCAGATGTTCACGGGTGTTCCAACGAAAACACAGGTTGCCAGAGGCGATATGCTGACCAAGCTGGAGAAGGAAGTATTGAACAAAATCATTTATGGCCAAGCACCGATTGAGGAATTTGATACTTTTGCGGAGCAGTATATGACTTCTGGAGGTAAAGAGATCACGGAAGAAGTCAATGCATGGTATGACACGATAAAATAAAAAACGAACCGTGCTTCATGTACAAGGGGGTCATTTACCTTTGTACGTGAAGCGCGGTTTTTTGCTTTTTGCTTTACACTAACGTCTTCACGATCCGCTACTTTACTGTTCCCGGTATTCCTGCGGTGTCATTCCGAATTTATCACGAAACACCTTGATGAAATATTGGGAGTTGGCATACCCCATTTTTTCCGAAATCTCATATACCTTATCCTGCGAATGGTTAAGCAGGTAGAGAGCAAGATCCATTTTCACACTTAAAATATACTCACTTAAACTGATGCCTTGAAGTTGTTTAAACAGTTTGGAGACGTACACCGGGTGCAAGGATACATGGTCTGCAATCGATTGAAGACTGAGGGAGTGCAGATTAGAAGAAATAAATGTCTTGATCTGGTGAATGACATGATGTTGCTCATCAAATGACTGTTCTTCCAGCTTTATACGCAGCCGCTCAAGCATGTTATCCGCCCAGTCCGTAAGTTGAGATACCGAACGAAAGGGCACGCGAGGAACCCATTCGTTTCCTACCAGATCAGACAACAACGCTTGATTTTTGTGAGCAATGTAATGAAAGGCCGATAACAATACAATCTGAATCTCATCCAGATGTTCTTCCGTTTGTTCAGGTAGCGCGCTATACCCGGTCTTAATTCGGTGTAAACGCTCTGTGAATACGTCCCATTGTCCAGTTTCAAGCAGATGATTAAAGGTCGGCGGTTCATATAATGTATGCAGCGAACGTATGGAGACGGAACGATAACCTTCCTCCAGTGGCAGGAAGTATCCGGTACCGTTGCCTACTTGCTTTTTAAGTGCGGATATTGCCTGCTCGTACATGTCACGGATATCATGCTGGAGTGCACCCTTATGGCTAAGAATAACCGAAATGCCACCTTTCAGGTATTCATTAACATTGTGATGCAACTGCAGGGAAAGATGGGTGAGATCTTGATTTTGCTTCGTAAGCTGCTCACTGTGATTCGTCTCTGGTGAAGTATCAATTTCGTTGGCTACAGGTCCAGCGGGCTTTAACAAAAAGACCAGATAATCGTAATGATCCCTGCAATGCCAGGTATGAAAAGCCGTATTAAATAACTCACACGCAATGTTGGTCACAGCGTATTCAAACAATTGCAGACTGGTCGTCGTATACCTGGTGAAATGCTCTTCCAGCCGCACCAGAACAAGCTGTACTTCATCTTGGGCTTGGAAGGGCAGATGATAATGGTCCAACTTGTCGTTCAAAACATCTTCTGAATAACGATGACCTTCAATCAGTTGATTCAGTAACCTGTCCTTCAGCGAAGGCAGGTGCTCACGAAATGAGTTCAGAGCTTGTTCATAGGACAAGGCCTTGCGAAGTTGCTCTTCAATGGACAGCACGGTTTGCTCCAGACAGGAGGCCAGCTTTTCGACATCCAGCGGTTTCAATAAATACTCGACAACACCATATTTCGTCGCTTCTTTGGCATACTCAAACTCGGCATAACCGGTAAGCAAAATGCAGGGAAGGTTGGGTTTCACCGCCTTGATCTGCCGTATCAGTTCAAGTCCATTCATGACGGGCATTGAAATATCGGTGATCACAATGTCTACCGTTTGTTCCTCCAGAATGGATAATGCCTGCATGCCGGAGTATGCTTTATGAATACGCTCAATACGATATTGGTCCCATGGAAATGAGATTTCCAGATCGTCAATCACATAGGATTCATCGTCAACTAACAAAATCTGATGCATCTGCAATATCCTCCTTATGTATAGTAATGATGTACGTGGTACCTTCATATAAGTTAGATTGTATGGACAAGCCTGATCGTTTGCCAAATGTAAGCTTGATTCGCTGATTCACATTTCGAACTCCTGTTCCAATCTGTTCTTCTGGACGCGTTAATTCATCCATATGCCCGCTAATGAGTGCAAGCCGTTCTGCCGGCATGCCTACGCCATTGTCTGCAACCGTGATACGTATGAACTCCTGATCCTGCGCTGCACGAATTGTAATTTTCCCAGGACGCATGGAAGGTTCTATCCCGTGTTTGACACCATTTTCAACGAGCGGTTGCAGGATCATGCGAGGAATACGAAAGGATAGAAGCTGTTTTGGCACATCGATTTCACAGGTAATACTTTTTTTTCGCATATGTATGATAGACATGTAATGATTCACAAACCGAAGCTCTTCACCAAGTGTTGTATCCATATCTTCAATGCGGTGAATATAACGGCAATAGGCAGCCAGTTCCAGGGTCATGGCGGTCACGGATTCATAGTCTTTGACACTGGATTTACTCCGAATATAATTAAGACAGTTGTATAGAAAATGTGGATTGATCTGGGCTTGATACTGCTTTAGCCTGGCCTCTTTCACCGAAAGCTCTCCAAGCAACACCTGCTCTATTAGCGTTTGGGTATTCTCGGCCATCCTATTAAACGATCGACCCAATATTCGAAACTCAAGAGTCTGTGTTTCATCAACTCGACTGGAGAAATCTCCCCGGTCAAAACGATCAATCGCTTTGCGCAGACGAATAATCGGTTGTTGGATCTGATTCCGCAGCGCTAGAGTATAAAGCAGAGAAAGAAGGAGCAATGCCACAAGAGCCAGCACAAACAACGTATTGTTACGTGAAATAGACTGTTGAAGCTGATTAGTGAGATGGTAATCAATAAAGTACAAATCGAGAATACTTGCTTTCATATAACTGATGAAATAATTCTGATCCTGATATGCAATTTCGAAGAAACCGCTATCATCTCTGAGTTGTGGAATAACCTGTTCATCCGCTTCCGCAAGTTGTGAGGAGCCTGCCCCCCGGATTGGTGTCTTAAAATGCGAATCATAGAGCATTGGTGTTCCGGAAGTATATTCAGACATCATTTTCTGCAACACCTCCAAGGATATTCGGATCTCAATGTACATCGGTCCTCGATGTCCCTTGGTAAGATGCGAATAATACCCCGTACCATCCTTGTTCATATGTAACGTCCATTTATCCAGCGGATCTTTGGACATGACAAACGGCTGAAATGAAAATTCACGGTCCGAAGATACGGTAGCCTTCTCATCCGGATAATACAGAATGATCGTATTGTTCCAAGCCGTTGAAGCACTGTTAAGGGCCAACTTCTCCATCAGCTCGAGTTTGGCTTTGTATTTAGCAAAATCATTCCCGTAAGTGAGAGCATACGTATATCCTCTAACCGACTGATCCTCGGATAATGTCAGCGCATTCATTAGTACCTGCTCAAATTGATTAGACAGCTGGGAGGACATGAACCGTACTTCGCCCAGTTTATTCTTCTGTAGTTCACGCTGAATTTCGTCTACATTTAATCGATAGATCCACCAGAAGATCAGTATAATTAGTACGAACATCAAAACCAGACCAAGTGCCAGCTTCTGAAAAATAGAGGCGTTCTCTTTTGAAAACTTTTCCTTCAACATGTCGTATCCTCCTGTGCAGCAAAGAACCGTAATCACTATTCTTTATTCTATAATACCTTGCTTTATTAGGGGAAGAAACAACGGAGCGAGGGAGTCGCTTGCGCCCTTAGCCAAGTGTAAAATGTTAATGCCCGGTTAAACATTTATGATAAACAGAGATAGTTCAAAGGTTGGAGGTGCAGTATGGAGACTCCACAGTTCTCTTGTAAAGTTTATTTCAAATACAGGGGGATATCACATGGAAAAATACTACCTATCCCGATGCTCCATCCCTGTTAAAAGGACTCTATGCGATGAATGGATATTACGGCGTGGAATCTTTGATGGGGGCGATCTCATTTAGAGCTGACCCTAATGGAAACGTGGAGAGTTCCCGAGAAGTCGATAAGAAACGTTTTTATGAAATTTTATCAGGTACATTATAGAGCTAAAGAACGAACTTCAATATGATACATTATCCAGTACAGGGTAAACAGGAAAACTAATCTTGAAGACCTAAGCAGATCGTATTGAAATTCCATCGGATATGCTTAAAAATGTGGCAAAGCTGCCACGGGCAATAGAGCGTTCGTGGAGCTATCCTTGGCTCCGGATGGTGTGCAGACACCAATGACTACAAATGAACACAATACCTCCTACCGAACTATAAGCGGCAGAAGGTATTGTGTTTTTTTAATGAGTTTAACATGCCAAACCCTATGATGTGGGTAAGGATAGTTCTCTTGACAGAAATAGGTACTATATCCCATAATAAGTTACTGGAGGTGTGTAAAAGGTTAAAAGTGGAAAATGAAGGCTTTTCTTTGGCTGATTGATTTACTCATGAACTTAAAAGGGACGGTGCATGCATGATTCAAATTGATCATTTGACAAAAAAATTCCCGAATCAGAAAGGTTTGTTTGATGTTAGTATCCAGGTTGAAAAAGGGCAGATATTTGGTTATCTTGGACCGAATGGAGCTGGGAAATCAACCACCATTCGTCATTTGATGGGATATATGCAGCCTGACATCGGTAAAGCAACGATCAACGGATATGATTGCTGGGAAGAATCAGACAAGATACATAGCATATTAGGGTATGTGCCCGGTGAAATCTCTTTTGTAGAAGGCATGACTGCGGCAGGTTTTTTGGATGCCATGGCAGGCATGAGGAAGTTAAAGTCAACCTCTCGGCGCAAGGAATTAATTGAAACATTTGATTTGGATATGAGAGTACCCATCCGGAAAATGTCAAAAGGGATGAAACAAAAACTGGCGATCATTAATGCTTTCATGCACGATCCGGAGATAATAATTCTTGATGAACCGAGCTCTGGTCTGGACCCTCTGATGCAAAAAATCTTTGTAGATCTGTTGCATGAGGAGAAGAGTAAAGGGAAAACCATTCTCATCTCATCTCATATTTTCAGTGAACTAGAGGATACTGCGGATACTATTGCTATTATCCGTAGAGGTAAAATAATAACAGTTCAGGAACTGTCCCTTTTAAAAGGTGAGATGGCTGCTAATAGTTATGAGATTGAGTTTTACAATCAGGAAGATCTTCAGACGATTATTCAGTCTGGGCTTGTTATACTAAGCCACTCAGAGAATAAAGCAGTTATTTCTGTGGATCGTGACATTAGCCAGATTTTGAAGCAAATCAGCCAATTTCCTATTAAATCCTTGGACATACCGAGGCAGCGCTTGGAAGACGCATTTATGAAATATTATTATGACGAGGAGGCTTAAGTCATGAACTTCTCCTTATATAAAGCGATGATTAAAGGCCATGGGAAGTTTCTATTTACTTGTGCTTTCTCCAGTTTTCTCTGTTTGTACTTACTCGTAATGAGCTTCCCGTTGTTGTCCGATTCGCAGCAATTTAATGATGTGATTAACAGCTTACCCCCGAGTCTTATGGAGGCATTTGGAATTCAGGGAAATATGACAAATGCCGTGGAATATATGGCTATGAATTTTTTTAATTCGCTCTATCTGTATATACTGATGGCTTACACGATTCTGACAGCTTGCCAGTTAGTCAGCAGATTTGTGGATCGAGGATCCATGGCATATTTGTTATCGACTCCAGTGACGAGAATGAGAGTGATTAATACACAAGCGTTAATTCTGCTAACAGGGCTTTTTATATTGTGTCTATCCACTTACCTCGGCGGGTATTTCGGAGTGCTTTCATTTGTTGAGAACGATGCATTTAATTTAGGTGTCTTTACAGAATTGAATATTATAGTCATGCTGATATTTCTTGTCATCGGATCTTATTCTTTTCTGTTCTCCTGTATCTTCAATGAAGAAAAAACGGCGCTTGGAGCAGGCTTTGGAGTTACGCTATTCTTCTATGGACTTGATATGGCCAGCAAATTGTCTGATCAGCTTTCATGGATGAAATATTTTACGATATTCACTTTGTATCAGCCTGAGAAAATCATTCAGGGAACTTATAATACAGTGACCATAAGTATTGTGTTAATTGTTGTATCTGTTATTTTTTTCGCAGCGTCATCCTTTATATTCAAAAAAAGAGATCTGTCTTTGTAATGGTATCCATTCACTGGTGACGGGGAGAGAAGACAAGTGAAACTATTCTGCCTACCGTATGCAGGAGGTTCAGCAACTTACTATTTAAAGTGGAAGAGACAATTGGATCGAGATATGGTCTTGATCCCCTTGGAACTCTCTGGCCGGGGAGCTAGGTTCGAAGAACCTCTGTACCAAAACTTTCAAGATGCGGTGGAGGATCTTTACAATCACTTATTAAGAGAACTGGACTCGGATGAGCCCTATGCTATTTTTGGCCATAGCATGGGAGCATTACTTGCTTTCGAGTTATATCGGAAACTGCAGTTTCACGAAAATTTTCTTCCCCGACATATGTTTTTTTCAGGTAAAGAAGCACCACATATTAACCTATTTATGACCCGCAGAGAAGATATTCATACGCTTCCGGATGATCGTTTTTTAGAAAAAATAAAAGAATACAATGGCGTTACAGAGGAATTTCTTAATAATCGTGAACTGATTGACATGTTCCTACCTGTTATTCGGTCTGATTTCCGTATGGTTGAGACCTACCGATTTAATACCAATTGTAATAGAATGCATTGCCCTATAACGGTTTTAAGAGGCAGCCATGATTACATGACAGAAGAGGAAGTTCAAGCGTGGGAGACGTACACTACAGGAACCTGTGCTGTAGTTACTTTGGATGGCGGACATTTTTTTATTGATGAGCATTTATCTCAGGTAATCCATATTATTCATTCCAGTATAAAGGTTAAGCATGACTAATATTATAACCGAGGTGAACAATGAACTCTTCTATTAATAAAGAGATACAACAGGTTGTAAAGGAACTGGAAAAAAGCATTCATAGTCTGCCGTTTATTGAGAAATCCGGAATCATAGTCACTGAAACTGAACACTCGATCCCCCCGGTGCACCTTAACGATCTTTTCCCCGATGGTTACTTTGAAGCGATACGCAATCCATTCATTCCAGATAGCATCCTTCCCAAGTCTGCGGTTATTGAACAAGAAGCCGTGAATCTAAACAAACCTGCCATTAGTTATGGGGCTCCTCTAGATATTGAGCCCAGCCACCCTGCAACCTTACAACAGTTGTTGAAAAATGCAGCTAACATGCATGGAAGTCGGGGGATAACCTTTATTTCCCGAGATGGTTTAGAGAACTTCTATAGTTATGCTGAACTCTTGCATGAAGCTCAGTGCTTACTGTATGGATTGAAAGAGCAAGGTCTGCAGCCTGGCGATTCGGTTATTTTCCAGTTTAAAGACAACAAAAAAATTATTATTTCCTTCTGGGCTTGTGTATTGGGCGGATTCTTACCAACTCCAATAGCGATAGCACCTATTTACTCCGAGATGAATGCTTTGCTGACGAAAATTTATAATTCGTGGTGTTTACTTGGCCGTCCTGTCATATTGTCGGAGCTTGAACTTGAACCAAAGCTGGCAGAACTCGAAGTTCTCTGGAATGAAAGTACAGTGCAAGTAGCCTGTTTTGAAAAGATAAAAGCAAACGCTCCTGACACGAATTGGTTCGAAGCCACTGCAGACAGCTTTGTTCTCAATCTGCTTACTTCGGGAAGTACTGGCATACCCAAATGTGTACAGCATCGTAACAGTTCAATTATTTGGAGAACCATTGCTACTTCCGTTCACAATCAGTTTAATCATCAGGATATTTCACTAAACTGGATGCCATTGGATCATGTTGGCGGTATTGTAATGTTCCATGTAAGAGATGTTTATCTGGGATGTACGCAAGTCATTGGCCATATAGACAGTGTTGTGAATAACCCGTTAATCTGGCTGGATTGGATAGATAAACATAGAGCAACGTTGACTTGGGCACCCAACTTTGCCTTCTCTATGTTAAACGATGCCGTTGCGACAGCTGGTGAACGAAACTGGGACTTGTCTTCGATGCGTTATGTCTTAAATGGAGGAGAAGCAGTTGTAGGTAAGGTAGCACACCATTTTCTCAATCTGCTAAAACCCTTTCACCTTCCAGGCAATGCGCTTATTCCCGCTTACGGAATGTCAGAAACTTCATCGGGTATTGTTGAATCCAATCTTCTAATGCGGGACACTTCTTCGGGAATCCATTACATAGACAAAAACTCGCTAAATGGTACAATTCGACATGTTTCCGCCGACAATCCAAATCATGTAGTGTTTACAGAATCAGGTACGCCAATCCCGGGTGTGGCATTACGAATTGTTGACAGCGCGAATACCATTCTAAATGAAGGAAATATCGGTCGTTTGCAAGTCAGCAGCCCCACCATCATGAACGGTTATTACAAGAATGACAAGGCTAATCAAGAATCTTTTATTGATGGATGGTTTGAAACCGGGGACTTGGGATTCTTAATCGACGGAAGACTTACGGTTACTGGTAGGGCTAAGGACGTTATCATCATAAACGGAAACAATCATTATAATTACGATATTGAGG
Source organism: Paenibacillus polysaccharolyticus (assembly GCF_023714295.1). Classification (GTDB taxonomy): domain Bacteria; phylum Bacillota; class Bacilli; order Paenibacillales; family Paenibacillaceae; genus Paenibacillus; species Paenibacillus polysaccharolyticus_A. Next base: position 119,774 of record NZ_JAMAUN010000002.1, on the reverse strand, counting down.
CAGCTATAGAGGAGATCGACGGAATTGAGGTTACCTATGTAGCTGCGTGTGCCATTCCAGATGAACACCATGTAGACCAACTCGCCATATTCTTTGTCCCGGATCAAGATTCAAATTCCCAACTGCCTCACATGATAGACAAAATTAAAAATGACGTCAGTCGAAAATTTGGTCTCTATCCTGCCATCATCGTCCCCTTATCTAAAGCTGAGTTTCCTAAGACCAACAGCGGAAAAATTCAACGCAATGAGTTGATTCAAAAGTATCAAAACGGTGATTTCATATCGACAAAAAAACAAATTGATATCTTGCTAAGAAATGAAAATACGCTTCCAGACTGGAGCTATAGACAGAAGTGGATAAGCTGCGAACTCGGTGAAACAGAAACTAGCGGAATGAATGCCGCGAATACGATTGTTTTTGCCAAGTCGCTAGAGGAAACACCTCTGGCACTTCAGGAAGGAATTCTGATATTAAAAGGGGAAAAATTCCGCCAAATCGATTCCAGACATTATTATATCAATCCTGCTAATCCAGTCGATTATCAGTATCTTATGGATTGCTTAGCGGAAGAAGACTTCTCGATAGAGTGCATTGTTCATTTGTGGAACACAGGTCCGAAAAAAGAGATTGGCTCGGTTCATGACCTGAAAGAAGCTCAACTGGATACAAGTATTAGTCTGCTGTATTTAAGTAAAGCGTTGAAAAAATGCGCTGATCGAAATATTCAACTTTTCATGGTGACCTCCCAGGCAGTAGGGGCATCAGAGAATGAGCCCGTTCATTTTGAACAAGCGACTATTCCAGGCTTAATTAAAACGATTTCCCATGAATTGCCCTTTGTTTATTCTAAGCAAATAGATATAACAGGCAATGACAATATGGAATTAATGAAAATTTTGGACCGAGAGTCGGTTGCACAGGATCAAAACCGGGTTGTTGCCTACAGAAATCACTGTCGCTTGATTCCTGTCATTGAGAAGATGGATATGCTCACCACAGCGAGTTGCCAACTTCCCTTTAAGAAACAAGGACTGTACATAGTGACCGGTGGATTAGGCGGGATTGGTCTGCTTGTATGCGAACAGCTTCTGGAACAATATGCAGCTAACATTCTGGTTATTGGCAGGACACTCCTGACTGACCCTCAAAAAAAAGAAGCTTTCGAGGGTCTGAAAAATAAAGAAATAGCTGGCGGAACGATCCGATATGAGACGGCTCTTCTGACAGATCATATTCAAATATCGAACCTGATTGCAGAATTTGAAGCAGAACATGAGCAATCTCTAAGCGGGATTATTCATCTTGCAGGTATTATTCAGGAATATCTCATGGAAGATCAGACTCAAGAGCAATTGGATGAAATGTATGAAGCCAAGGTTTACGGTACTTGGGTGCTTCATCAGCTTGTGAAGGATAAGAAAGATATCTTGTTTATTTCGTCGTCATCAGCCAGAACCTTACGTTCCGGAATGACCGTAGGCGCGTATTGCTCTGCCAATCAATTTATGGAGATTTTCACGACTTATCAGAATCAATCTCCTCATATGCAAGCTTACTGCTTCTCCTGGAGCTTGTGGGATGAGCTGGGGATGGGCAGCGGCTTAATTATAAAAAATCAATTGGGGAGCAGAGGATACAGTCCGATCAATAAACAGAACGGAATTTTGTCCTTGTGGGCTGGCTTGAGATCTGCGGAGCCTGTGCAATTCATTGGTCTAAACGGTGCGAAGAAGGAAATTCAGGAACTAAGTCATGTTGATCTTCATCCCGTTCATCAGATCACCATATTTATTCAGACCGCGGTCGAATTTGATCAACACGCTCTGAACGATGGATTTAAAGAACTGGCTGCAACATCGGCAGGGACGGAAATCGCAGTGATTGAACTCAAACGGATGGAACGAATACCTCTTGATGAAACCGGAGAAGTTGATCTAAGAATGCTGGCAGAGCTTTCAACGCCCACTAGGCGAGCAGAGAGCAGTCCAAGAAATGATTTGGACCAAACCCTTATCATGTGCTGGAAAAGAATCCTTAAAGATTCCCATATTACAATAGATGACCATTTCTTTGAACTGGGTGGAAATTCATTGCAAGCAACTCAATTAATCTCGGTTCTGCGCAGCGAAATTGATGTTCAGGTGGAACTCGAAGACTTATTTAACTTTCCTGAACTGAAGGTGCTCTCTGATGTCCTGAATGAAAGGCTGTATAACGATCAACGGGGCAACGTAGCGCCTGTTGTTTCCAGAGTTCGCGGTTCAATGGTCAAGATGTCGTCTGCACAGAAACGGCAATGGGTTCTGTATGAGCTCGAGCCCAATAATCCCTTCTACAACAACACGGTATGTGTTCATGTGAAGGGACGTATTCACACAGGATATATGGAGCAGGCGTTCCAAGAAGTTATCCGGCGTCATGACATTTTGAGAACAACCTTTGACGTTCATGAGGATCAGTCTGTTCAGATTATTCAACCGCAATCATCCATTAAAACTGTAATTCGTGATCTCTCTTCAATGGGGGAGGAATCCCTAAGCGAGATTGTGGATACTCTTATTCAAAAGGAATCTATGCTTCCATTTGATCTGGTCAATGGTCCGGTTTGCCGATTCCAGATTATTAGAACAGGAGAAGACCACTGCACGCTTATTATATCCATTCATCACATTGTCTCGGATGGATGGTCTGTTGGTGTATTGCTTCAAGAATTTTCGCATAATTACTTCTTACTGCTGGATGGGCATCCTCTCCCGGCAGAAGAGCTGGAGATTCAATATGCCGATTTTGCCCTTTGGCAAGAAGAGTGGTTTCAAAGTGATGAGCATCATAAACAGATGGCTTACTGGAAAAAGCAATTAGAAGGCGAGCTTCCTGTGCTGGACTTGCCAACGGACAAGCCGCGGCCAGATATCCAAACCTATCGGGGCACGGTAGAAGTGCTTCAGATCGGCAAGGGCCTCACAGAACATTTAAAAAGGATGGCTCAGGAAGAAGGGGCCACATTATACATGGTTTTATTGGCAGGATTCGCAGCACTTCTCAAGCGTTATTCCAACCAGGATGAACTCCTGATGGGCTCCTTGTTTGCCAATCGGAATCGAAGAGAAGTAGAACCGCTTATTGGATTTTTCACCAATACACTGCCTTTACGACTAACATGCCAGGGCACATTCCGTGAATTTCTAAAAGATGTAAAGTCAACGGTGCTCGATGCACAACGAAATCAGGATATTCAGTTTGAAGAGATTATAGAGCACTTAAATGTCGAACGTGATCCGTCCAGACACCCACTGTTTCAAACCATGTTTGTCCTTCAAAATGCACCTATGGAGCCGGTAACCCATACAGAAGCAAGGATGGAAGCAGATATTTATTACAATGAGACCTCCAAATTTGATTTGTCCATGCAAGTTTTCGAAGATAAAGGCGAATTGAAGGTTGTCTTGGAATACAGTACCGATCTTTATGTTCAATCTTCTATGCAACGGATGCTGAAACATTATAGAACACTTCTGGAAGGGGCAGTAAGCGCTCCGTCCCGCGCAGTGGATTCTTATGAGGTCATTACTCCGGAAGAGAAATTGCAGATTCTCGAAGATTGGCAATCCCCTCTGGTTACGCAAGAGGTTGACCACGGAGAAACGTTAGTAACTTTGTTTGAACGAGCTGTAAGGGAAACGCCTGATTCTTGTGCGCTAATATATGAAGGCGAGCGGATGACCTATAGTGAATTGAATACACAGTCTAACAAACTTGCATCGTTTTTGCTGCAGCAAGGTTTAGAGCAAGATGAAATCATTGGCATCATGACCGAACGCTCCTTCATGATGATTATTAGTATTCTAGCGGTACTCAAAGCAGGATGTGCTTATATGCCTGTTGATCCTGCATTTCCTGTAGAACGCATCAGCTATATGATTGATGATAGCCGGGTGCGAAAGGTTTTGGTGCAAAATAGCCTGGCTGATAAGGTAAGCGGAGTTGCAGAGGCAGTTGATCTTGACAACCCTGAGATTTATGCAGGTGACGGCGAAAATATAAACGTGAACCTCGATTCGAAGCAATTAGCTTATGTCATCTATACATCAGGCACTACTGGTAAACCGAAGGGAGTCATGATTGAGCATGCGAGTGTAGTCAACATTATCTCGGATCTTCAGGATAAATACCCTCTGGAGAAGACAGATGCTTATTTATTCAAAACGCCTGTAACCTTTGATGTATCTGTTGCGGAATTGTTTGGATGGTTTCATCGAGGAGGAAGCCTGGTCATTCTCAAGCAAGGAGAAGAGAAAGAACCTCTTGCAATTCTCAAAGCCATCTACACTTACGGGATTACGCACATTAATTTTGTACCTTCTATGCTTAATGCCTTTATGAACTCTCTGGAGGCTGTTGAATACCGGCAGTTACTCTCTCTCAAATATGTATTTGCAGCAGGGGAGGCAATATCCAGAGACACTATACGACAGTTTTATAGTATTACAGACAAAACACGCTTGGAAAATATTTATGGACCTACTGAATCTACCATTTATGCTACCCGATATTCTTTAGACAACAATCAGGGTTCAGGGCCGGTTCCGATAGGCTCACCTATGCGTAATATTGGCATCTTAATCGTAAACTCCTGTAATCAGTTACAGCCTATAGGTGTTATTGGAGAGTTATGTATTGGTGGGGCAGGTCTTGCAAGAGGTTACATTAATAATGAAAAGTTAAGCAGGGAAAAATTTGTGGACCATCCGCTTAAGGTTGGAAGCAAATTATATCGTACCGGGGATTTGGCACGATGGACAGAAGAGGGCCAGATTGAATACTTGGGCCGTATCGACCATCAAGTGAAAATCAGGGGAATCCGGATTGAATTGAGCGAAATTGAGACTACAATTCTTCAGCACGAAGAAGTCAAAGAATGTGTAGTAACTACGATAAGCGATTCTATTGGAAACAAACGTCTTGCTGCCTATCTTGTTCTTTCAAGTGAGTTGAGCATGGATTGGCCGGAGTATTTGAGAGATCGGTTACCTGAATATATGATCCCACACTATTTCGTAAAGCTGGACGCATTGCCTACCAATGCCAGTGGCAAAACAGATCGAAAGGCTCTGCCCGAGCCGGAAGCTAATTCAATGAAGGACAATGAGAATTATCTTGAGCCGGCTGACGAGACAGAACAGATACTGGCAGGAGTTTGGGAAGAGTTACTGGGAGTCACACGCGTGGGCAGAAGCGATGATTTTTTCAAACTGGGCGGCGATTCTATAGCGATTATTCAAATGATTTCCCGCTTACGCAAGCAGGGATATCGTCTTGAGCCGAAAGCTGTTTATCGGAATAAGACCATTGCTCAACTAGGCCGCAAAATAACCAAGACCGTTCAAAACAAGATCGAAACTCAAGTTGACGTGACTGGCGAAATCAAACTTACACCTATTCAGCAATGGTTCTTTAATGAGAATTTCTCTAATCCTGAGCATTGGAATTTATCCGCTTTCTTCACGCTTGCGGCTCCATATCCAGAACATATAATTAAGCAGGCCCTGTTGGACGTTATAAATCACCATGATGGACTAAGAATTAGCTTCTCGGGCAACATCGAGGATATTCGACAAATCAATCAGCCCATCATCCACGACATTTTAATGCATACTGTGGACTGTACCGGAATGTCCTTAGAAGCCCAAAACGCAGTTATTCTGGAAGAATCTAACCGGGCACAACAATCCATGAAACTGGATACAAGCCTTCTCATCAGACCTGTACTGTTCAAATGCTGTGACGATACGCAGAAGCTACTGCTGGTGGTCCATCACTTAATCGTCGATGGCGTATCCTGGAGAATTATTGCTGAAGACCTGAGGCTCTTGCTGGATGCAAAGATGAATAATGAACAAGTAGAGCTTATGGCCAAAACAACTTCATTTAAGGAATGGGCTGAAGCGCAACATAACTATGCCCAAGGTACTGAAATACAGGCAGAGCTGCCTTATTGGAAGAGAACCGCCCTAAGTATTAACCGCTTTGCGGAAGAGTTGTTCCATGACTTTGGTGTTGAAAACGATGGAACCACCATCTCTGTTGTATTCAATAAGGATTACACGCACAATCTGCTGAGAACTGCCAACCAGCCTTACAATACGGATATTAATGACCTGCTGTTAACTGCTCTTTATAGAGCAACCAGAGCTTTTAGCGGTAATGACACTTTGTCCGTAATGCTGGAGGGCCATGGACGGGAGTATATAGTGGAGGATCTCGATGTCACCAGAACTGTAGGCTGGTTCACAAGTGCTTATCCGGTTGTTCTGAAGGAGAATAGCGAATTAATCGGCCAGCAGGTCAAAGGAGTTAAAGAGACGCTCCGGGCTGTTCCGAATAAGGGTATCGGATATGGTATTTTGAAGTATTTAACCAGGGATGCAGAGCTTTGTGCTGGCCAAACGCCTTCTGTACTTTTTAATTATCTCGGTCAGATGGATGGAAGTTCCTCCTTCAATATGGAACTGGCGAGTGAGTCTAATGGGAATTTCCATAGTCCTGCCGCCAAACGTTCTTATCTGTTGGAATTGAACAGCATGGTCATACATGATGAGTTAATTGTCAGAATCTCAGTGACGAAGGACATGGTGCAACGCGGAATGGCAGCAGCGCTGGTGTCGTATATTGAGCAGGAGGTCATAGCAGTTGCAGATCATTGTGTAAATGAGGCTTACAGGGAGTTTACAGCATCGGATTTTCCACTAGCAGATTTATCCTTGGATGAGCTTTCCAAGATCCCTGCATCAACCGAGGATGTCTATCCACTTTCTCCGATGCAGCAGGGCATGTTATACCATGCACTGTCTGATGATGTGTCATCTTCTTATAGCGGCAGAATACATGCCTACTTAGATGGTATGCTGGTACCTTCCTTGATGCAAACAGCATGGGAGGAAATGGCAGACAGACATCCTATTTTGCGAACAACTTATCTATGGGAAGGCCGGACAGAGCCTGTTCAGCTTGTGCGTAAAAACCTGAGCAACCCGATTGAATGTATACGTGTTAATGGAGAAGAAGAACGGGAGCAACAAATCCAGGCTTTCACGAACAGGGCCTTCAATCTGGAGAACGAAGCTCCTGTACGGATCATGTTTCTGGGGAGTGAGTCCGACCAGAACATGAATCAACTGATTTGCAGCTTTCATCATATTGCCTTGGACGGATGGAGTGTATTTGCATTACTAAGCGAACTTCTCGGTATATATGATGCTCTTTACAACAACCGTAAAATTGGGCTGTCCCACGTGCCACATTACAAGGAGTACATCCAGTGGTATTTGACCCAGGACCGGCACAAGGCAAAGGAATTTTGGAGGGAATATCTCAAAGGAATAAAAGTGGCAACTCCGCTGCCAGGCGTTGTACTAAACCGTGACGGAGAGACTTCGCCGCAGATCAGAGATATGACCAAGCTCACCTATACAATTCAGTCTGGAACTACTGAGCTCATTCAACAATTCACCAGACAACAACCTTATACATTAAATACATTGCTGCAAGCAGCTTGGGGATTGCTCTTAAGCCGGTACACTGGCAAGGAAGACGTATTATACGGATGTACCGTTTCAGGAAGGCCGCATACAATTCCGGATGTAGAAAAGATGATCGGGCTCTTTATTAACTCCCTGCCATTAAGGGTTAATCTGACTCAGTGCAGAACAACGGCTGAACTGTTAGAGAATCTTCAGACGTCCACCTTAGACATTAAGGAATACGAATACAGTTTATTGCCCGAAATTCAAGAAGTCAGTACCGTTCCTTTTGGAGAGGCTTTGTTCCACTCTTTACTGATATACCAGAACTACCCTGTAGATACGGATATGACTAATTCTAATAGAGCGCTGAAACTCGATCACGTGCAAGGCTCTGTTGATATTAACTATGACCTTATTATAGAGATAGCCCCACGGGATCAAAGCATTTTGTTTGAAGTTTACTATAACCAGTCTTTGTGGGACCAGGATTTCATAGACCGGCTGTTCTATAATTTTGAGAATGTGCTGAAGTCCTTAGTCATGGATTGCAATCAGAACTTGGCTGACATTTTGGTTCTGTCCACAGAAGAGAGTGAAACCATTCTTCGACATTTTGCCAATAACGTTAAAGTAGAAGTGTTATACGAAGACCAGGAAGAAATATATAAAGGTGTAAACGACCCGGAAATAAGCACAGAAGTATATATTCTTGATCCTTGGCAGCAGCCGGTCCCAATAGGAATTCCGGGGGAAATATGCGTAGCCAGCGATGACCTGTACCGGGATTGCGGAAGCTGGGCGGAATGGATGACTGAACACGAGATAACTCATTTCCTCGCTCCCACCAGCGGTAAGCGTTTGTACAAGACCGGTGATATTGGAATGTGGCAAGGGAATGGCACGATAAAAATATTAGACCTGGTATAGGGGAAAGGTGTGTTTAATGAGTTATTCCAACAGTCGTATTACGAACCTGGTAAGAATTAATGGCAAGCGAGTGGATCTCTCGCAATTGGAGAAGGAATGGCGTAAACACCCGGCTGTAACACAATGTGCTATTGTAGCTGTGAAAGGGAAATCCGCCGATTTGCGGTTGGTTGCATTTGTATCAAGCACCAGCAGGCTGGACTGCCGGAAGCTGTGGTCTGAAATCAACCTGCCAGAGAATAGCGATCATGTTGTTTGTATTCAGATATCCTCGTTTCCGCTTTTACCAGAAGGCAAGATCGACAAAGAAACTCTCTTTTCGTATGCTGAAAAAAATGCAGAATTACTGAATTGGGAAGCGGCCATCCGGTCGCTTCCTGAGATCGGCAAAGCCGCGATCGTTGCGGAAGAAATACTAAATGAAATCGAACACGCGCATATCGATGATTTAATTGATATTGCATACACCAAGAAGGAACATTCCCTGCCGCAAGGAGAGGTGTTGGAGGAACGGGCTAACACGGGGATGAGCATCGGGCCATTAGCCATTATTCATGGAGGTACGCCAAGGTACTCGTCTAATGAACCAATTAATCTGGCTGATGTACTGGAAAGGGCTGCGCTGAACTACCCTGACCATGGAATACACTATATCAATAATGAGGGCCAGAACCACTTTCAGTCTTACGCTGCTCTCTTTCAACAGGCTAAAGAGGTAGCGGCGGGACTTAAGAAGCATGGTTTGAAGCCGGAAAATAAGGTCATCTTTCAGCTAGAAGAGAAAAAGGATTTCGTTCTCGCATTTTGGGCATGCATATTAGGAGGATTTGTCCCGGTTCCCGTTACAGTGCCTCGTTCCTTTACACAATCTGGTACCGATTTGAATACACTCAGCTATATTATAAATACATTGGAACAGCCGTATATCATAACGAATAGTAACCGGTTTGATGATATTAAAGACCTGCTTGCCAATCCCGGTCCGGAACTAAAACTGATCAAGCTAGAAGAGATGTTGCAGGGGAATTCTGCTCATGATGCTGATCATCATCGTGCCAATCCAGCGGATTTAGCAATCATATTGTTTACGTCCGGGAGCACGGGTTCACCTAAAGGCGTGCTTCAAACTCACGAAACCATCATTAGTCGGGAGAGAGGAACAACCCTCTTAAACCAGTTTAATGCAGAAGATGTTTCAGTGAACTGGATGCCTCTGGAACATGTGGGCGGTATTGTAATGTTTCATATTAAGGAAATGTATTTGGGCTGTACACAGGTACAAGTGCAAACCAACTACATTCTGGCAGAGCCCTTGCACTGGCTTGATATCATAGACCAGTATAAGGCCACGTTAACTTGGGCGCCTAATTTTGCCTATTCTCTTGTTTCCGAGAGACTGGAACAAACCGTAGGCAGAACATGGGATCTTTCCGCCATGAAGTTTATTCTTAACGCAGGTGAAGCAATCACAGCTAAAAGCTGCAAACTATTTCTGAACAAACTTCAACCATTCGGGCTACGTTCAAATGCGATGTTCCCCACGTGGGGGATGTCTGAAACATGCTCAGGGGTTATTTACTCTAATTCTTTTGACGCCGAACCTCTTTCAGGCATACGTGTACTTGAAACAGACGCAGTAACCGGGTCATTTAGAATGTCCAACCGGATGGAAGATGGTATAACCTTTACGGAGCTTGGACAACCGATTCCAGGAGTAGATGTAAGAATTGTAAACCCGAAGAATGAGCTGATGCATGAAGGTGACATTGGTAGAATTCAAATCCGTGGCCTCACGACAACTCCCGGTTACTACAATAATCCAGATGAAAATGAAAAAGCCTTTACCCCGGACGGCTGGTTCAATACGGGTGATCAGGGTTTCATTTGGAAAGGCTGTCTGACCATTACAGGACGGTTAAAAGATCTGCTGATAATTAATGGAGTCAATTATAGTAATGTTGAATTGGAGGGACTCGTCGAGGAGATCGATGGAATCGCCCTCTCTTTTACGGCAGTTTGCGCCATACGGGGTCAAAATAGCGAAACTGATAAAATTGCCGTATTTTTTGTATCAGAGCTTGAGCAGCGCGAAGCGACTTTGGAGCAAGTTCGTACAATACGGAAGAAGTTAAGTGATGCTTTAGGTTTGAAGATTGATTTTATCATCCCTGTCACAAAGAATGACATCCCCAAGACCAACATCGGAAAAATTCAGCGGTCCAAACTTGCGATACAGTTTCTGGCAGGGGAATTCAGCGCTATCCAGCGGGAAGTAGATGTATTTGAGAAAAATGATCGAACGATACCTAATTGGTTTTTTGAAAAGAAGTGGAGTCATGTACTGTCCTCTGCCAGTTTTCCTGATTTTCAAGGACGATCATTTTGGATTATTGATGATGGGGATAACAATTTCCTGGCTCATGCAATTTCGGCTCAAGGCGGACAAGTATTGCTGACCTCTCGTCAGGAAGAGAGCTACCCGCTTAGCCCGCTACCTACAGATATTCTGTATATCTCCAATTCCCAGTTTGCCGGTGAAAAGTTGTCGGAAGCAGAGATTAAATCCTCCCAACAGAAAGGCCTGTTTGGGTTACTTCATCTCATACAGACACTGGACAGAGCGAAGCCTGAAAAGATTCAGCTATACGTTGTAACCAAAAACAGTCAGCAATGCATGAACGAGCCGTGGCTGAATTATGGCGATGTCCCCATTCAAGGTTTTCTAAAAAGTGCTGCATTGGAGAATGCGTGGCTATCCTGCTGTCACGTGGATTTTGATTGTAGGGACAATGAATTTAGCGGTCTGATTGAAGAACTTAAAAATATCTCTCCCCAAGATGAAGTTGTATATCGTCAACATAAGAGGCTGCTTCCTCAGCTTGTGCCAATGGAAATTCAATATAACGACAAGCAAACAGTTAACTTACAGGCTGAGGGCATGTACTTGATAACTGGCGGGCTTGGTGGCATCGGCACTGAAGTCATTAAAGAGTTGGCTGAGCGGATGGACTTGAAATTTATTGTCGTAGGCAGATCCAATCTGGATGACGAAATGCAACACTGGGAGAGCAACACAACTGGTGGGCAAATTTCACTCCGATTGAAAGCTTATAAGGAGCTTGAGAAAAACGATGTCGATTTTCTCTATGTACATGGTGATTTGACAGATGTGGATTTTTTGAAAAACGCTATTACTCAAGGCAAGGAAAAATGGAATACGTCTTTGGCAGGAGCATTACATTTGGCAGGTGAAGGAAACTTAGAAGAACACTGGAAGAATTTTGAAGAACGGTTGATTCATAAAACGGATACAGCGATCTACGAGCGTATGTTTACAGCAAAGATATATGGAACACTGGCATTGCATGAGGCGCTCCTGCACGAGCCAGAGGCTGCTCTGATCCTTTTCTCTTCTGTAAATGGCTATTTTGGAGCTTCTACTTTTAGCGCATATTCTGCAGCTAACAGTTTTGTTGATCAGTTCAGTATCTATAGGGCGCATAACGGGTATCCCAAAACGTACTGTTTCGCATGGAGTCAGTGGGAGAACCTAGGCATGAGTCGTAATAATCTGGCTACCCAAGCCACTTCAAGTCGTGGATTTCTGCCGTTGTCCCGGTCTCAGGGCATTCATTCCTTACTGTACGGACTTACGGGTAACACTCCACTTATCTTTATAGGGCTGGACCGTAATCATCAAGATATCAGACATGGGATGAGTTATAACCAAAGCATCGAAATTACCCCTGTCATTTATTACACTTCTTCTGAAGTAGCGGATACAGCATCTTCCCGGGCCATCAGGGATACGTTAGCTGAATTTACCGTGGAAGGTTACAGGCTGATTGAGCTGGCAGAAATGCCGGAAACAATAGAGGGAACGATTGATTATGCCCGTTTAAGCTTTGTGCAGGGGGACCCTCAGATAGTACTTGAGGATGAAGAACCCTCATCGGCAACAGAGTCCGCAATCGTTCACATATTCAAGGAAATACTGCAAATTAGCCAGGTTAACCGTAATGACAGTTTTTTTGAACTGGGGGGACATTCTCTCAAAGCAACTCTAGTGCTGTCGAGAATACAGCAGGAATTAAACATCAAACTTCCCGTTCAGATGATTTTTCAGCATCCTGTAGTGAAACAATTGGCGAATATCATTGATCAGACACGCGAGTCTCATCAAAGTACAGAAATCCATATTCCGAAGCTTCCTGTGCAACGTTATTACGAGCTGTCACACGCACAAAAAAGAGTTTATATTCTAACGGAAATGGATTCGCAAAGCAATAATTACAATATTCTCGGAACATGGGAGATGCACGGTGTACTAAAGGTAGACATACTGAAAGAAGCATTCCAGCATCTCATTAACCGTCATCAGGGGCTGCGAGCTACCTTCGTCATGGTAGATGAAACACCTGTACAGCAAATTGCCCAGAAGGCAACTCTCAATTACAGCTATTTTGATGTCTCAACTATGGAGGAGACATCAAGGAAGAATACCATTCAGGAGATTGTAAGGCGGGAAGCAGAGAAGAGCTACGATCTGGAGCACGGTCCGCTAATGCAGTTAACTATCGTAAAAATGGCGCCTGATCAGCATATGATTCTCGTTGCCCAACATCACATCATCTCGGATGGCTGGTCATTGGGGCTCCTGATGAAAGAGCTGGGTGACATCTATGAAACGCTCCTTAAGGGTAGTGTTCCTGAAGCCGTGCAGGCGGAGCTTGAACCGACAGATTATTTTGCCTGGCATAACAGGATCGTGGAACAAGATCAGAAGAGTCGTAAGTATTGGTTAGCCAAGCTTGCAGGAGAACTTCCTGCCCTTGAACTGCCGCTTGATTTCACCAGGCCTGTCATGCAAACCTACAGCGGCGATACCAAACTTCTGACCATTCCATCTGAGTTGGCCCGTTTGCTGGAGGGAACGAGCCAAAAACATGGCGTATCGCTATTTATGACGCTCTTAGCTGTGTTCAAAGTACTGTTGTATAAGCTTACGGGAACCCAAGATATTATTGTCGGGTCTCCTATTGCAGGCCGTAATCATGCAACAGAGAATATGATAGGCATGTTTGTAAACACGCTCGCGCTTAGGACGCAAATCGATTCTGCTGAGAGTTTCACGGATCTACTGGAAAAGGTAAAACAAACCGCTCTGGATGGCTATGAACATCAGGAGTATCCTTTTGACAGACTGGTTGATGAGCTTCATCCCGAAAGGGATATCAGCCGTACTCCTATCTTTCAAGTCATGATGGGAATGGCCAATCTGCCACTGGAACTGGATTTAAAGGATTTGAAGATACAAGAAATTATTCAGGAGCATACTGTAGCAAAATTTGATTTAACGCTACATGTTTTTGAACGAAATGAAGCTCTGCTTGTATATTTTGAATACAATACAGATCTGTTTAGACTGGAAACCATCCAGCGCTTCATGAAATATTATAAGCGTTTGCTGGAAGTCTTCAGCTCACATCCTGCTCTTAAGATAAGAGAAGCTGATTTCCTTGATGAAGCTGAACGTTCCTACCTCATTCAGGAGGTAAATAACACCCGTCATTCGTATCCGCGTGATCGGAGTATCCAGGAGTTGTTTGAGGAGCAGGCAGAGGCAAATCCCGAGAAAATAGCACTATGCTGGAACGGACAGGAACTGACCTATGCCGATCTGAATACGCGGGCCAACATCATTGCTAATAAATTACGCCAATTGGAGGTACAGCGTGATGAGGTTGTAGGGATTATGGTTGAGCGATCCTTCGATGCTATTGCCGGCATTCTAGGTATCATCAAATCTGGAGCAGCTTATATGCCAATTCATCCAGATTATCCGCCGGAACGCATAACGAATATGTTGGAAGACTCGGGAGTACGGGTGGTGCTTACGCTACAAGGCTGCGAAAGTCTTACCGGTAAAACGGCTTATTGCATTCCACAAGGCGGTTTACAGCTGTTAGAAGGTGATGTGAATAACCCGTTATCTGTCAATCAAGCTACAGACTTGGCTTATGTTCTATACACTTCGGGCTCAACCGGCCAACCGAAAGGCGTAATGGTGGAGCAGCGAAACGTAATCCGATTAGTTCGAGATAACCAATCATTGCCGTTAGATGAGCGGGATCGCATTTTGTTGACAGGGGCTTTGACATTCGATGCCTCGACTTTTGAAATATGGGGTGCCTTATTAAACGGATCGACCTTGTATATGGTGGATGACCATGTGTTATTGGATGCTATAGAGTTGTCTCATCATCTTTCAGACTGTAGCATTACTGTTATGTGGCTCAGTTCGCCTCTGTTCAATCAATTGGCGCAAGACAATCCGGCTATGTTCTTACCGCTTGAAACCCTGATCGTAGGCGGAGATGTCCTGTCAGTCAGCCATATTAACAGAGTGAAGCAAGCCTGCCCTGAACTAACCATTATAAACGGGTATGGTCCCACGGAGAATACGACCTTTACGACGACCTATCCTATTATGCGGGAGTATGCTCAGACCGTTCCTATTGGAAAACCGATCAGTAACACGACTGTTTACATCCTTGATCCAGATGGGCAATTATGTCCTGTCGGTGTTCATGGGGAACTTTATACCGGCGGCGATGGGGTTGCGAGAGGATATATGAATGATCCGGTACGGACCGCGGAGAGATTCATTCATGATTCCTTTGCAGGGAAGGGCAGACTATATCGCACCGGAGATATCGTTCGTTTAAATGGTGAAGGGTGCGTTGAGTACATTGGAAGGACAGATAATCAGGTTAAAATACGGGGATTCCGCATTGAAACGGAAGAAATTCGAAATGCAATTCTGGCCAATGGGCTAGCCAAGGATGCTGTAGTTGTAGTCAAAAGTGATCTGAGCGGCCATAAATACTTAGTCGCATACGCCGTTCCTGAAGATGACGATAAGACCGTAGGCCAATTCAGAAATGAACTGCAACATATTTTACCTGAGTATATGGTGCCAAGTTTAATTGTTCTCTTAGCTCAATTGCCGTTGCTTAACAACGGTAAGGTAGACTATAAGGCTCTGCCGGAGCCCGACAGAGTAGAAGACACGGGTGAGAAGAACGATACGGCACCTACGAATGATATTGAAAAGGATATCGTTGAAGTGTATCAACAGGTTATGGGATTGCCCAAAGTTGGTCTCATGGATTCCTTCTTTGATCTTGGCGGAGATTCGCTATTAAGCATCAAGGTGGTATCCAAACTTAGGGATAGAGGATACAAAGTCGACCCAAAAAGCATATTTATGTTCTCGACGCCAAGGTCTTTAGCAGAAAAGATTGCTGCGAACGGTGAACCCGTTGAGGTTGGACAGAGAGGACCGAAGGATTATCTTATTGATCTGAACTCCAAAGCAAACCAAGGTAAACGATTGATCCTTGCTCCGCCGGCAGGAGGTACTGTTATGGGCTATATTCATTTAGCGCAGCAGTTGGATTATCCCGTATATGGACTTCAAAGTCCCGGATTGTATGAGGATGAAGTGCCGCAATATTTAAGCTATGAGGAACTTATAAGCTGTTTCCTAGAGTCCATTAACGACACCTATAATCCGAAAACAGATTATCTGGGTGGTCATTCCGTAGGCGGTCATATCGCGTTCGGGATGTGTCAGGAATTAATCCGGCAAGGACGGCCGCCGAAAGGCTTAATTATTCTGGATACAACTCCTTCCCTTGAACTCGTAAAAGATTCAGATGATGGAGAAGACGTATCAGAGGAAGAATTGAAACTGATGCTGTTGGTATTAGGCATGGGGAACATGGTAGGGCTTCCTAATGACCAGATCAAGGCTTTAGGATATGAGAAGGCCAAACAAGCAATTATTGAAGCAGCCAAACAGGATGAGCTTGTCCAGGACTTCATGACAGCAGACTATCTCAATAAATATTTACAGATCCAGCTTCATAATGTAATGATGTCCCGAGTGCTGGAACTGGAAGCTACAAAGCTGTCTATCCCTATTATTGTCATGAAAACCACTGATCACCCCGATGAGATTGTAGAACGCTTTGATGCCTGGAACAATTATAGTTCGGGAGGCGTACGTTTCATTGATGTTCCGGGAAATCACGTTACGATGATGAGACAGCCTCACGTGATGCAGCTTGCATTGCTTATTGATGAGGCTACCAAGGAAGTAAGTATCTATTGATATATTTGAGAAAAGGATCATGTTCCTTTTAAATTTACAGTTTAACCCAAGGGCTCGTCTGGTCAAAACAGGCGGGCCTTTTTGTTTGTCATAAGCAAGGCCGGAATAACATATGGATTTGTAGCTGTGAGCTTTTGTATAAATTTACGTAAATGTTGAACACATGAATTGAAGACTTTATTGATTAGATACAAGGATTTATAACAACTCAAATAGAATAAGATGAAGTGATCGTCTAATTATCCATGATTATATTTTTGGGTCAGCTGAGACGATTCACCTTTGAAGGATGTTGGTTGATATCCTTTTAAGAAAAAATGGAAGGGAATGATCTGTATGAAAACTAAACAATTATTAAATATGCAGACGAACGGGATACAAAAAATGAATGGCTGTGAAAGCGAGGAGCTAATCAATGAAATTAGTGTTAAAAGATGTAAGGAAGAGTTTTGGTGAGAAAAAGGTATTAACCGATGTAAATGTTCAATTGGAAAAGGGTAAGATTTATGGCCTTCTTGGACGAAATGGTGCCGGAAAAACAACATTATTTAATTGTTTGGGTGGAGAGATTCAAGCGGATAACGGCACGATGAAACTGGTGAGCGAATCTACATCACGTGATTTAGAGATGGATGATGTAGGTTACGTATATTCTCTGCCCATATTACCAGAATTTCTTACAGGATATGAGTTTGTACGTTTTTTTATTGAAGTTAATGGTGATGTGATCGACGGGCAAGAAAACGATATGGATAGCTTATTCGATATGATGCATATGTCACATGAAGACCGCCACAAGCTCATTAAACACTATTCGCATGGAATGAAAAATAAAGTTCAAATGTTGTTATTTTTACTCATCAAACCTACAGTGATCCTGCTGGACGAACCGCTTACTTCCTTTGACGTTGTCGTTGCCAGCGAGATGAAAAAGCTGCTACGTGATATGAAGAAGGATCATATCTTGATTTTCTCCACTCATATCTTGCAATTGGCAACGGATCTGTGCGATGAATTAATGATTTTAAATCATGGAAGTCTGACTTCAATCTCACCTGAAATTCTCACTCAACCCGACTTTGAAGCACAAATTATCAAGTTATTGCGAAAAGAAAATGAACTTGGTATAGGGGAGGAGAATGCCGATGCAGGGAATATTTAGTACGATTTCTCGCATGTGGCAGCTGCAGGTGATTACGTTAGTCAACCGTTTAATATATTCCATGCAAAGGTTACCGGTGGTAGGCATTTTAATTCGTGATCAAACGTATGCTGCTTTCCGGACGAAACGCACATTAGGTGCAGTTGCCGTAGTTCTCATGTTTGGCGCGGGATTATCAGAAAGTTTACTCTACTTCTGTGGAATGCTTGCACTGCCCGTCTTATTATGGACGGAAGATCATTCTACGGATCGATTGGCACTTCTTCTTCATATGTATTTTTGCATTAGTGGCTTAATGGGAGGCATGACTAGTGCAAAAGTGTTGGAATCCAACAAGATGAAATACACTGCGACCAGGCTGATGCGAATGGTTCCGACCCGATTTATGCGAGCTGTTCTGCTTCACCGCTATACAACTTTCTTCTTATATCAAGGGATTTCGTTTTCTTTGGTTTCCGTTTATTTCAACTTTTCAATCGTTCATGCTTTGCTGGTCGTGGGGATCATTACCTTATGGCGAGTGCTATGCGAATTATTTCATTTGGCAGTATTTCAACGGATGGGCATAGTCCTTGTACAGAAAACATGGGTTATGAGCTTAACGATGTTCATCGCACTGACTCTTGCTTACCTTCCCTTAACTCCGTGGGGTATCCCTTTATTTGGGGCTCGGATACTGGATCAAGAATGGCTTATGACATGGATAACGTTGTCAGGTGCTGTCGCTGGGTATGTTCTGTTAAAACATACGGATTATTCTGCCGCTGTGCGCGCAGTAACAAACTATGCTGATCCATTGTTAAACACAGAAATCATGTTGGCTGATCTTCAACAACGAATGATCCAGTCCAAAGACAAGGATCAGAGCGGGATTTCATCCTCTATACCTTATGTCAGCGAGCAAAGTATCTCAAGCCCAGAGGGATACAAGCAAATTCACCAACTATTCGTTACGAGACATGTTCATCTTCTTCATACACCGTTTCGAAGACGTTTGTTAGCTATTTTGATCATTGGTTTATTAGTCTCTTTATTGGCATTCATCTTCAATGATCACATCTCTCTGGATTACCTTGCAAGATTTAGCCCTTTACTCATTCTGGTTATGCTAAACCTGACAGTAGGTAGTCAAATCTGCAAGATTCTATTCTTCCATTGTGACAGACCACTTATGCGTTATGCATTTTACCGCAAGGATTCGAACGTGCATTTCCTTCTAAGATTTAAAAGTTTATTAAACATGAATCTAAAATTAGGTTTATTGTTCGCGGCTGTAATGAGCGTTCCCATACTCATATTAACGGAGGGACGAATTATAGATTCACTCCTTGCTCTCTGGATTTTGATTATTACGCTGACCGTTTTCTTCTCATTACATCACCTGTTGTTGTACTATGTGTTTCAGCCCTACACAACGGAGCTGGACACGAATAATCCCTTGTTTACAATCGCGAGCAGTCTTATCCCATTAAGCATTGTTATAGGGATGTTTATAGGGCCTACACTTTGGGCATTAACTGCTGCTCTAATTATATTGACTGTAGGTTATCTGTTCAGTGCTTTGCCCCTTGTCAGAAAATATGCTCCAAACAATTTCAGAGTAAAATGAAGGAGAGTATAGGTTCATCGATCTTCGTAAAATGATCTTCATTTAAACGCTAGAGTGTATCCTCCCTTCTGAAAAGAAGGGGGGGGTTGTTATTCATCTGGCTTTCCAATGAGGAAGAGACTAATGTGAGACTTGAACAATTATCCGTATTGAATAGTCGTCTGGATTCTTTTCTGTCCAATAGGTGTGCAGTTCCAATGCATATACATCTCCGCTTACTTTCATTCCTTTACCTGCAATGTACTTCTCACGTTAACCATGAAAATTCCAACAGGATTGAAAGTTCCAGTAAATGTGAAAGATAGTTTGGATGAAGCTTTAATCGTAGCAGAAAGATTGCCTGGGTCTGCATCGGAAACATTGAAACAAGCCGCACGATTTGCGTTTGATCGGTCCTTTTCCGCTGTTATTGTAGCCATTATTGTGTTACTGGTAGTTGTTTCATTAAGCATGTTATGGATTGGATCACGATCAATGAAAAAAGCAGAAGAACCGCTAATTTAGTTGAATCCCATTCATAGTATAATTAAAGAAACTCTTCGTTGATCGAATTCGAACTGTTTTACTGATGTTTTATGTATATTGTGATAAATAAAAGTGTACCTAGCAGAGAAAAGATTTCCATAAATAAAATTCTGGAGGCGAATAACATGCTGGAATTAGAGTTTTCGACTATAGAGACGTGGGATGAAGCCTTATGGGCGCGGATGGAGCGAATCTATCGAGAGGCTTTTCCAACCGGCGCTAAGACAAAAGCAATTCTATGCAATATGCTGGACCGTGGAATTGGTTATTTACACATGGCCGCGCATCAAGAAAATGTAGTTGCAATGGCTGTTACTGGACTGGTAGGGAAGGGGAAAGAGCGTCTTCTGATCGTCGACTATCTCGCGGTTGAACAGAAGCTACGTGGATCGGGCATAGGGACGTGGATGCTGAAGCAGCTCCGGGCTTGGGCCACAAAGGAACACGGGGTCGAAGGTATCATTATCGAGGCCGAATCCGGGATGACGGAGGCTCATCTGGAACGCATTCAGTTCTGGCAACGCAACGGGTTTGTCCTGACATCCTATGTTCATCAATATAGCATGGTGCCGGAACCGTATCAGGCCATGAAATTGCTATTGGATAGAAGTAAGCCTGTGCTTGATGATGGTAAAGCAATATTTAAATATATTAACGCTTTTCATAAAGTAGCCTACCGGAAAAGTTAGACCGTAGTTATGGTAGCTCATTGAGATAGTAACCTTTATCCATTGATACCATCTACACGATGCTCACTCCGATATTTTGAGGGAGACTGGTCGTAATATTTTTTAAAGGAATGACTGAACCGTTCCGGTGTTGAAAAACCTGCGGCGATAGCTACTTCTCGAATCAGCAAATCGGTCGTCAGCAGAAGCTGGGCTGCAGCCTCCATACGTGCTTGCCATTTTTTGTCCTTAAACGACATTCCGTATTGCTTCTGCACGGTTCTTTCTGTCTGTCTTGTACTTAATCCAATTTTGTCCGCAAGCTGTTTCAGTGTTATGGATTGATAATCATATAAGAAACTGTTCTCAATGGCCACAAGCCTGCTATCATTTAAGGTTTTAACCGGTGCATTCAGTACCGCGATGGGGCCTTGGTGATAATGTCTGATCGTTCGAGCCACAATCATCTCGAGTATGTTCGTTGCCATGTGATGAAAACCAATAGGTTTGAGAGACACCTCCCAAGCAAGCATTTCAAATAAAGTCATCATGTTTTCCTGATCAGGGCCGATCCAGAAAGGCGTATCTAGCAACCACCTAGAGAGTAGCCCTTTCCTTGAAAGATCCTTTGAGTTTTGTTTCAGGTGGAAGGGTCCCGATATAATCTCAAAGAAAATACAATATTCGGCCATGGGGTCCGTTTGATCCGGGATTTGCTCATGTTCAACTTCAGGGCCGGTCATAAACAAAGTGCCCGGTGTCAAGGTATACTGCAACCCGTTGGCAATAAGAAGACCCCTGCCACGAGGAATATAATGAAGCTCATAGCTGCCGTGACTGTGGCTGTGCTTGGGCATCGTTTGATGAAAATAACCGAATTTTACATACAGTACGTTAAGAACAAGGTCATCGAGTCGTAACTTGATATCGATATCATCAATATTGATCGTGGGTAGATTCATGGTTTATTCTCCTCTGTCATAATGCGACATCTTATATGGAACTTGGTCGGTTCTTGTGATAACGCAACTCCATTACCCATCCCTATAATTATATCTATGAAATCTGGATTGGGAAATGGCAAAAGGGGGAGAAGAAGTTGGGAAAAACGAGAACTCATCTATATGATAAAGGCAATTACGCTCTGAATTATACCGAAATACCCGCTGTAAATCCGGGCCACGCCTGGAGAGACGGCATGGTAAGCGGAAATGGAAGAAACGGTTATGTCACGTCAGGTTCACCTTACTCCGATAGCTTTATTTTTCAACATATGTGGTTTAATTTTCCTTCAGCTGACCCCAGAGAAATACCACCAGAACTGACTAGTCAATTGCAGGAAGCCAGACAAAATGTGTTTGAACAGAATGACCAATGGAAAATCAAACACGACAACGGTGAGACACGTGTAAGAACATTCTATTATAGTTATCATCCAGGTCATCAGCTCCGTCTGAGTATGGTGAACAGAGGAAAAGTGTCAGATTATGAACGATGGACGAACTATGAAACGGCCGAAACGGGCGTAAGATATCGTGATAACGATGGCCTGTGGGTACGTACTTCGTTTACATCCAGAATAGATGATGTTTCCATTACCAAGCTGGAGCATTCTGACCTTGGACGGAAGATCAATATGGTGTTGCAGCTTGATGATATTTCACATATGGACGGAGCCCATAACGGAATGTCCGAAGTTCATGCACTTCGATACAAAAAAATGGTGGATACCGAAGCTTCTTATCTTGCTCAAGTAGTTCATTATCCGTCTTATGCAGGCAGCGAGTTGTGCCATGGAGGGTATGCGGGTGTCACTCAAGTTATTGTTGTTAATGGTACGAAGGAACGAATTGTGTTGGAAGACTCAGGCGAGGAGATGAATGTAGGACTGGAACAAAACCCTGCGATTCAGATTAAAGATGCCGATGCCGTGTACCTCATCACTACTTCGGGACGAACTCATGAAATGGGGTGCATAGAGAACTTTGCCTCCTGTTCAGGCTACTCCCTTATAGATGAGTTGTTACAGCATACTCAGTCTGTCTTACAGAAATATAGTCATGAACAATGTGCATTTGACTATGAACAAGCACTTTTATTACATGCCGAATGGCATTCTCGTGAATTTAATGCTGTACGTTTTGCACTCCATGGTGATGAAGAGCAAAAAGATATGGATAATTCGAAACTCATTAAACTGCAGCAGGCATCCGCAAACCGAATTAATCATGCATTTATGGAACAGGTCTATAACCAGGGGCGATATGCTATGATCTGTTGCAGCGGAAGCAGTGCCCCTCGTTTATACGGAATGTGGACAGGCGAATGGAATCCGGGGTGGAGAGGCATTTACACACTTGATGCGAATGTGAACCTGCAAGTTGCAGCGATGAATACGGGGAATTTAACACAGGCTCAGCTCGGATATATTACATTTTTCCTCAGAAACGCCCCGGATTTCGAAGCCAACGCCCGTATGGCCTACGGCATGCATGATGCAATTCAGGTAAGTGTTAACTCAGACGGAGATCGTGCTATGCATGTCGAATATGATAACGACTATCCTTTTGAATACTGGAATGCAGGTGCGAGCTGGTGTTTACTTCCTATTTTTGAATACTGGCAATGTTTTGGAAACCGCGATATTCCTATTGTGGAGGAGATGGATATCGATCGTCTGCAATTCCTGTTATCTGTTCATGACAACGGCTTATCCGATGCAGCATTCTATAGCTTGAAGGAACGTGGTACGCTTAATCTGCTCGAAGATATTTTGCTGCCACTACTCACCAAGCAGGCTAACTTCTGGGAACAGATCTGTACACCTGAGTATTTCATAGATGTTACGGGGCAATCACGATATGAACCAGGCAAAAGCTCCTTACTTGCCGGTGAGCGTTATATGATTATTCCTACGTACTCTCCTGAAAATCACCCGATTGGTTATAACAGCACCATCACCGCAAACGCTACGATGGACATCTCTGCAGCACGAGATGGATTAAATATGGTTATTCAAGCGGAGATGGCTTTAAAGCGCCCAGGATATGAGAAAGCGGTGGATAAGTGGAATAAGCTTGTGGGTCAGTTGCCAGCATATCGATACGATGAAGATGGTGCGCTCTGTGAGTGGGCTATGGCCGAGTATATTGAAAACAATGATCACCGGCATCTGAGTCATTTATATGCTGCTTGGCCTGCTTACGAAACCCACGGTGATGCTGATCTTGCATCAGCTTCTGCAATAGCTCTGGCAAACAGAGACAAGATTAACACAACGGATGCAACAGCAGGTCATGGCTGGATGCATAAAGCACTGGTACATGCACGCTTGAAAAATGCAGATGGTGTCCTTCATTCACTGTTACCGATGATGACCGCAGAAGGTTATTATTTTTCTTTGATGACTGATCATGATACAAATCGTAGAAATCATTGTTATTGTACAGACACTGCTTTTGGTGTAGTTGCCGCTCTACAGGAAGCTTTGCTCTATTCTAATACAGGAGAAATAGAAGTACTGCCTGCACTTTCTTCAGACTGGATGTCCGGTAACATCGACGGGCTAATGGCAAGAACACAGGTAAAAGTAAACCGTTTGTCATGGGATCAATCAACGGGGATAATCAGCGTAGTTTTGTCTTCACTTATTCAAGATAATACCATTCGACTGAGTTCGGGATTCCCATGGACAACTGCTCTGGTTGATGGAGTGGAGGCACAATTACACATGAATGGTAAACAGAAATATGTGAACTTGACACTGCAAGAAAATCAGGAGACTTCTATCGTTTTCAGTAGGGTTTAAATATCGAAAAGTGGAATAAGGCTATAATTTGGAACGTCAGTAAAAACCTTTTACAAATATTATCAGTGGGTTATAATACAATCACCGGATGAAATGAGCCAACAATAAAGTGAAATATTGTTATTCTTCTATGAAGTCTGACGCATAACTGAATGTCGTTAAAAGAACAATTTCATTAACCATATGGGAGGTAAGTTTATGTTGAAGAAGAAAATTTCCACAGCCCTGAGTGCAACTTTAATCGTTTCTATGTTAGCGACTGGTGTAATCGTTGCGATCCAAGGTACAACGGCGTTAGAGGTAGCGAAAACAGCAGGAGATAAAAAGGTTGAAGTTATTAAAGGTATTGAGAACAACTGATTCGACATTCACTTGAATCAATAGAATGCAACATAACAGAAACGCTCAAAAATAGTTTATCGATTAACCTCAGAATAGTTCTATCATCTGAGGTTTTTTCGTTAGTGCAGATAATCCGCTTGCAAAACATTGAAGAAAGATGATTTAAATGAATGAAAAGAAAGCAGCATTTGGATTTCTAATGGTGGAGGAACGATATGGACTACAATTCACAAAAAAAAGCAAGATTACATACGAAACTTCTTCGCAATTCTACTATAGCGGCGGGTCGTCGTCATACCATTGGACTTAAATCAGACGGTACCGTAACAGCTGCGGGTGATAATAAATCCGGACAATGTAAAGTAAGCGGTTGGAGCCATGTCATCGCAGTTGATGCTGCAAATGTTCATATGGCTACGAACACGGGGAATGCCCACACGGTTGGTCTTCAATCTGATGGTACAGTATCCGCTACAGGTTGGAATAAGCATGGACAATGCCATGTAAGCGAATGGCGCGATATTGTTGCTGTTTCTGCAGGTTGGTGTCGTACTGTCGGGGTTTCTTCAGATGGCTCGGTCATTGCGGTGGGGCGGAACAATGAAGGTGAGTGCAACGTTAACAGCTGGCGCGATATTGTATCGGTCACGACGGGGGACTGGCATACCGTCGGTCTCAGATTAGACGGAACAGTAACAGCCGTCGGTAACAATAAATATGGACAATGTAACGTTAAAGGTTGGAGCGACATCATAGCTGTTTCCGCCGGTTATCTTCATACGGTCGGGCTTCGATCGGATGGCACGCTTGTGGCTGTAGGTAGGAATAAGGAAGGTGAGTGTGAAGTAAGCGACTGGCGTGATATTGTTGCTGTTGCAGCGGGAAGTTATCATACGGTGGGCCTGAAATTAGACGGTACGGTCATTGCTGTGGGTTCGAATAAACATCAGCAATGCGTTGTAAGTAATTGGCGTGAGATTAGAGCTATTTCAGCGGGATGTGCCCATACCATCGGACTGAGATCAGATGGTACAATGGTTGCGGTGGGTGATAATGATTATGGACAATGTGATGTAGGTGGTTGGCATAACATCAAACCATAAGCCGTCTCAACAAAGAGGTTATTTTAGGCTTCATGCACCGGCTTTAACTTATTTGATAAGAAGGGCATCAGGCGTAAATATAAGGACACCCACGCAAAAGTGGGTGTCCTTTCTGTCTTTCTCTAGAGATCGTTCTCGTTAGAGATCAGGAATACATTCTCTGTTGTGAATTCAGATCTGCATATTTTCCTGTTCTTCCAGCAGTCGTTTCAGTTTTTGACGCTGTCGTTTTTCCTTCTTACGGCGCTCTCGATCCTCAGCTTGCAGAGCTTTGAGAAGAGAGACGCACATGCCAATAAGAACAACTGCAAATGGCAGCGCAGCCACAATAGATGCTGTCTGAAGACCATTTAATCCCCCGCTAATTAGCAGTACGATCGCGATGGCAGACTGCATAATTCCCCAGGTTAGTTTTACTCTTGTGCTGGGATTCAGTCTGCCATCTGAAGTCAGCATACCTAGTACAAAGGTAGCCGAATCTGCTGACGTAATAAAGAACATCATAATTAGAAGTGTAGCGATGAATGCTATGATTGTACCCAAAGGCAGTTGCTCTAACATGAGGAATAAAGCAGTCGTCGCATCTTCCTTAACAGCCTCTGCGAGATGGGCGGCATTAAACAATTCCAAGTGAAGTCCTGTTCCGCCGAAAACAGAGAACCAAATGAATCCAAAAAGGCTTGGAATAAGCATCACGTAAATGACAAATTCCTTAATGGTCCTTCCTCTGGATACCCTTGCGATAAAAGTGCCAACAAAAGGAGCCCACGCAATCCACCAAGCCCAGTAAAATAACGTCCATGCTCCAATCCATGTTTCTCTTGAGAACGGCGTAAGTCTTAAACTCATGTTAATAATATTTTGCATGTAACTGCCCAAGGTTGTCGTGAATGTGTCAAATATAAAAGAAGTCGGACCAGCCAATAATACAAAAATCATCAATAGAACAGCTATAACAAGGTTAGTGTTGCTCAGAATTTTGATACCTTTATCAAGACCCGTAGTCGCCGAGATTAAAAATAATACAGTTACGATTGAGATAATAATAATTTGAGCAATGGTGGAGTTAGGAATGCCGAATAAGTAATTCAAACCTCCACCGATCTGAAGCGCACCCAATCCAAGCGAGGTCGCAACACCAAAAATCGTAGCAATGACCGCCAGAATATCAATGGCCTTCCCAAGCCAGCCTGCAGCAAGACGCTCTCCAATCAGAGGAATAAAGGTGGAACTAATCAATCCTTTATATCCTTTTCGGAACTGAAAGTAAGCAAGTGCTAAGCCGATGACGGTATAGATTGCCCAAGGATGCAGCCCCCAGTGAAAGAAAGAATACCGCATGGAAAGTCTTGCTGCCTGAGCGGTTCCGGCTTCTGCTCCTTCCGGCGCAGATAAAAAGTGTGACAGCGGCTCAGCAACTCCCCAGAAAACCAGTCCAATACCCATACCCGCGCTAAAGAGCATGGATAACCAAGAAATTGTAGAATATTCCGGTTCATCATCGTCATCCCCTAGCCTGATATTGCCGAATCGACTGAACGCCAGATAGAATGCGAATACCAAGAAGAACAGGGTCGCCAGCAGATAAAACCAGCCAAAATTCTGAATCGAGAAGTTATAGGCTACGGTAGCCACATCCGCCAGCTGTTCTGGTGCGACAGCTCCCCATATTGCAAATAGTGCAACGATGATAATTGTGATTGTAAATACCATGATGAGACCCCCGTTATGTAATCTTAAGCCAACTGTCCTTAGTATGTGCTAATTGAGCCTGTAATCATGCGAAAAGCCAGCTGTTGATAAATTAAAACAAACCACAGCATATTGAAACATTTCACCGAAATAGATATTTTCGAAACAACATTGTAGTAAAATGATCAGCTGCATACGAAGCTCTTACGGAAGAGGCGCTGGACGTGACATCTCTCGCAACTTTGATAATACTTGCGCCGACCACTTAAAGTAGGGAGATGATTTAACAATGGAGCAATACAAAGGACAGGTGATCGTATCTAGCGAAAAGCAGTTCGTTTACCGTGATTCTGAGAACAGAGGACATGTGCAACTACCGAACATGGTGGTCTCTTGTTTGGAATTATCGGACACGTCTAAGATAGCCTACGGCGTGATATCCAGATACGTTTTTGAGAACGGAAAAGAAGCATTTCCCGCTGTATCACGAATAGCTATGGCTTGCAACTGTACCAAGAAAACGGCAATTAAATACATTGACGAACTCTGCGAAAAGGGATTCATTTTGAAGGAACGTAACGGTAATCGGAAGACGAACTCCTACTATCTGATGGACATAGACAAAATTGACCATCTGCATGTATCCGAAATGTTCTGGCGGGCTGTAAATTCCGTATACAGAGAAGTTGAAGTATGCTTATACGAAGATGTATATGAATGCTTCATTAAATTACTTGAGAAGCTTGACAAAGAGGGAATTACCTTTCGGGAGATTCCTGTCGATGCCGAGACTGAATCATATATACGTAAGACTCTTTTAAGCAGGGTGAAGAATGAAGGGGACGATTTCAACCCGCCGTACGACGGAAAAGCCAAGCCTAACATCTCCAACCATGCTGCGACAAAAGAAGTAACGGGAACCGCTCTAGGCGACACTGTCGAAAAAGCTGGCAACTCGGCTGGAGGTAGAGGTAGATTCTCCCTGCCTGATGACATTGAGCGATGGAAGAACGACAACTTCGTTCAGTACTTCTACGAGAAGTTTATCGACGCAACAGGCAGAACACACGAAAGCGCCCGAAGTAAACACCGTGGAATGATTGGGCGATTACTCAAAAATGTTGAAGGCAACAAGTTACGAATCAAGCTAAGAATGGATGCCTTCTTCCAAATTGGATACGACAACCCATCCCTTGAATGGTTCAGTACTTCAGGGCGGGCGGCTGAGATTGATTTGTTCATCGAGCAAGGCAAGAAACCCTTCTATATTGCGGCACAAGTGAAGAAAGAGATAGTTGAGACTACATCACAGACAAAGAGCGGCATGTCTGCTGAGGACTTCCTGAAGAGGATTAAAGGAGGTAACGAATGAGTACATGGACGACTGAGACAAAAACAGAATTATTCAGCACATGTGAAAACTGTGTTGTAAAGGACTGGTGCAAACTTCGTAACGGTCAAGTAAAGTTGCCGCCCGAGCATATGCTCAACTATTGTGTGGGCTACGATAAACTGGAAAAGGCTCTTGGATTGGCCAAAATCCCTAAGGAGTACCGTTCTGCCAACCTGAACAATTACGTTGAGGATGCAGACAATGCTGACTTTGCAACCATCCTGAAGGACTTGCTATCTAATTCAGTAGGCTTTGTCACTTCAGGTACGAACCTTGCCTTGATTAACAGGGGAAAAGGTACGGGGAAATCATGGACAGCGAGTGCCGTTCTTAATGAGTTTATTTACAAAGTTTGTCGTGACCCACAATGGTTTGATTATGAAACCCCCGTGGGAATGTATGTAAAATTTGGAGCTTGGGCTAACCGTCAGCGGGATATTTACACTCGTAATGACGAGAAGTTTACCTACGAAGCCCACCGAGAACTCAACCTGATGAATGACGTTCCACTACTAATTATAGATGATATCGGGAGCGGTCGAATTACCCCTATCATCCGGGACCTTATCTATGATGTTATTGACTCCCGTAAAGAAGAACAGAAAAGTACAATCTTTACAAGCAATTTCCCCGGTTCGATATTACGTCAAGATGACATGCTTGGAGACATGGTTGTATCTCGTATGTTTTACAATACGATGGTCATTCCGTTAGGTGGAAGAGATCGAAGAGGCGATAGTACCCATAAATACTAAATCACTCCTCAGAAAGCGAATCTTATTTGTATACGAACGTTAATATACTCAACGCCATCGAGCTAATATTATCGAGATGTTACATGAAAACACATCGTGCATTTCGTTAAGGCCTCGCCGGATACAATTACTTATCTAATTGTATCCGGTGAGGCCTTTTTTATTTCCGAAATATGGGTGCCTAGCCGGAATCCGGTCGCATCTTTTTCCGAACATGACTCGACTACTAAGAGTGTAATTTGAAATGGGGAGGAAGAGCGCAATGGCGGCAATCGAAGAACTTCAGCTACTCAATCACGTCCTAAACGTAAAAGAGTGGGGCGTTGTCGAGGATGCCGGTATCACTGAGGACTATTTTCAGGTATATAAAGACACCTTCGAGTACGTGAAAAATTTTAAAAAGAACAAAGGATTCTTGCCAACTATAGAAACGGTAATGAACAAGTTCGAAACGTTTGAGTTGGTGGAATTGGAGAACATCGACCATGTTGCGCAAGCGTTGAGGGAAGACTTTCTATATAGAGAGTTCAAACCGATACTGGTATCTGCTTCTGAGACTTTTGCCAAAAAGGAAACAACAGCGGCTATTCAGCAACTTCAGATGGAAGCGGGAAGATTTCTGAAGTCGATCGGCTTAAGCGGTCAGGGCTACTCCTACATCCAAAACGCACAAGAACGTCTCGATACTTATGACAGAATCCACGGTAGGGCACAAGACCAGATCATAGGAATGACTACTGGGTTCAAGCCGCTTGATCTAGCAACCAACGGACTTGAATACACAGATGGTGCAGTCGATTATTTCCTCGTATTTGCTCCAACAAACATGGGTAAGACCCTGATATCATCCTTTATGATGTCAGCGGCATGGAACAGCACACTAGATGATGACTATCCGGCCTACTTCGCCTTGGAACAAAGAGCTTCAGAAATTGCCCATAACTGGGACAACACACTCGCCAAAGTATCCCGCCTTGCTCTAACACGCGGTACGCTTTCTAACGAAAAGAGAGATGCTTATGCAGAGTTTATTGACCGCCTTAAGAAGAAAAAGAAAGACATGGTAATTTACGATCTTAAGAGCAATGGCGGCAAACCTTTCATGCTTGACGAAATCCGCCGGATACTCGAACGAGAAGGGCATAATCGTTGGACACTCGACCAATTATCAAAGTTACGACTTACCTCACGCGAAAGCGGCGACCTTAGACAGCGTCTGTTTGATGTTTCCGCAGGAGTTCGAGATTTAATTCTCGATACGGGTAAGCCAGCAATAGTTGTCGCACAAGCGAACCGCGATGCTCTTAAGAGAGTAAAGAAGGACTCTACCGAGAACGTTGATGCGGGGGATATTGGGGAAACCTTCGCCATCGCACAGGATGCTTCTAAGGGCATATCCATCGTGAAAGTGAGTGACAACACCTTTAGAATCCTGGTCATAAAAAATCGTGAAAATGCAAGTGGACAGTCGTTTCTTGTGCGCTACGACTTCGACTCTGGTATCGTCTCCATCCTGGATGATTCCATTCACGAGCAATACTTCTAAGAGAGGGAGGACTAACCCGTGCGGGCAAAACTGTACCTTAACTCTGTTGGCTTAGAGGCGTATAGGGAGAGTAAGGAAGTAACGGCTTACTGCCAACACTTCTCGAACCTTTTCAACGTTCACGTTGATGTCCATAAGGACGATGCAGAGATCCACACCCCCGGTTCTGCTCAGATAGGGGGAAAGGGAAGTGATTCATTTCTCTCGCGAACCCAAGAATTCAAATATTGAAATTCTTGATTCCCTGCACATCGACCCTGAAGAGTTGACAGATGAGCTGAGGTTCTCTTATCAGCATCTCTCGAAGGTGCTAAGTAACCCTAAAGCATTCACAGGTCTGAATGATACTGGCGAATGGGTCATGAGTTGCTGTCCATTGCACGCCGAAACAAGGGCATCTTTTGGTATTTCTAAAGAACCGCCCTATCACTGTAACTGCTTTTTCTGTGGTTATTTAGGAACCATAGACACCTTGATAGAGAACGCTCTAGACCTCGATGAAGGAGAAGGGATTAAAGTCCTGCTTTCCACTTATATCATCGAGGAAAAACGAAGAACGTTCGATATGGTTGACTTCATCGATAATCGTAGGAACAAGTACGTTATTCCCCATCTCGAAGAGAGCGTTCTTACTAGCATGAAAAATTCGAGGGCTAGTGATGAACTGCTCTATCAGACTGGCATGAATTATATGCGTTCTAGGGGATTTGATGATAGGACTCTTGAAACTTACGAAATCTGTGTTGACACTGCAACAGCGACGCTGGTATTCCCCCAGAGGACAAGATCCGGAGAACTCCGTTTTGTACAGAAGAGGAAAATCGGCAACAGTTATCACGGTACTAAGTTCATTAATGAAGGCAGTGCGATAAAGAAGGATATCATTTTCGGTCTCCATTTCATTAATAAACTTAGAACCACGAAACACCGGATAAGGCGAGTGAGAATGGTCGAATCACCTACTGACTGTATGTCCAACTATCAGGTGGGTATTCCAGCAATTTCGATTAACGGACGTATCCTTTTTAGGAATCAAATTCGGGAGTTGCAATTGGCTGGCATCGAGGAAATTGATTTGATGCTAGACAACGATAAAGCGGGCGAGAAGGGGATGCAAGACGCCGCAATCTTACTGGATAGGGCAGGGTTCATCGTGAACCGTGTACGCTACCCTAGCTTTCCTGCGCTCAAAGACAGCAATGATCTGCTCGTTGCTTGTTTGCTAGACCGGCTCGACACCTACAACGTGAACCTAATTGGGTCAATGCTCACGTAGGCAAAATTTTTCTCAAAGGATCTTACTCAGACAAGACAACAATCACTGAAATTACAGGCACACACATTACACATGAAACCGTTGGAGGAATATTAGCCATGACAGCTCAAACAACTATAGCAAACTTCAATATCGAGTCCTTAAAACCGATCTTCAATTATATATTGAAAGGCGTGAGAAGTGAAGACCGTGAAGAAGTTCAATCAGAAGCCGTACTTCGTATTCTTACAGCCATCGACAAGGGACAAATTAAGAAAGATATCTTCGCATTCTCTCATACAGTCGTCCAACGTGCAGTATTTGACTATTATCGTAAAAACAACCGTATGATTAGCAAGAACAGCACATCTGTTAACTTTTGTGATGGTGCAGATGAAGAACATGGTTCGACTAGCGATTACTTCTCTTACGCAACAGAAGAAATAGGCTATGGGCTGTCCGACGTAAAAACGGATTACTTGAACAACCTCATTATGTTTACACCGCAACAACGTCGAATCATTGATTTCATGCTCTTCACAGAAGAAGGAGTAGGTATGAAGCCAACAGAGATTTCTAACTTGCTTGGCTTGAACAAATCCCATGCTTCCCGAGCAATGAACACCTTGAAAAAGCTATGTCAGGAGTAACGCCTAACTTACCTATATCTAAAGTATAACATACTGTGCCTTGAAATCATTTAGTTATTCCTATACATATCTTTCGAATTTCTCATAGAAACATTTTACAACTGTACTTAGGGTAGTGTCAATAAAGTATGTTGTAAAGCAGCGTAATTAACCAGGTTTTGTAACAGTTTTATAATTTTACACATCATCTTACTTATTCACTCAATCATTATTTAGCTAACAAATGACAAAGGTTTTTAAAGAGATAAGTTCCACTACTGATATTATTGAACAAATATAAAAGAATATTAAATTTCCTTTAATTATATCGTATCCAATTTCTTGAATAATCATTCGCTCCTCTATAAGAAGATAGAACGACAATTAATAGTAAGAAGTCAGCAAACATCAAACACAAAATACATTGGAGGAAACACATTATGTCTAATACAGTAGTTCGTGGTCTAGAAGCCATTCTTTCTGGTGGTGCAGATTTCATTACTTTTGAAGAAGGAAAGCCGGTGACAATGCTCTTCATTGACTGGTTTGAAGACCTGTTCGGGATCCGTGAGCACTACGAATCCGCGCTGACGCCCAAATACATTCGTTGCCCCGGAAAAGAGATTTGCCCACTTTGCAAAGCAAACCCTTACAGATATCCTGCATTGCGGATTAAGTTCCGTGTGTATGACCCTATAGAGATGAAAGTTAAATTTGTCTCTCTGGCCAAGTCTCACGTTCAAAAGTTGAACCAAGAATTCAATTTTGACGAATGCGACCCTACTAAAAACTTCGTAACCCTTTATCGTACCGGTAAAGGCGCTTCCGACACTGCTTACAGTGCACGCCGCTATGTGGCAAACCCCGAATCTGGAAAACCTGTTCTGAACTTCCCTACGCAAGAATTAATGGACCAGATGCCTGATATTACACCGCAAATTACTCCTCATAGCCCAGAGGAGATTGCAGATTTCATGCAAACGGTGGTAGTAGGTGCCCATACTCAACCCAACATTTATAATCAAGCACGACACAGTGGCAAGCCAGCCTACGAGCAAAAAGAAGTACCTGTAACACAACGCAAACTTCCATTCTAATCTTTAATGACCTGAGGGGCTGGGACGCCCCTCGTTGTTGTATCCCCCTATTTGACACGACAGACAATAATATTTTTATAAAACGTTATTTATATATCGATAGGAGAGATAGGGAGACCAGTATATGTCAGATAACGAATTCATAAGCATTTTAACTAAAAATGAAAAGAAGTCTGCTCGAACAACACGCACTAAGAATACGGAAACAGTCAAAAAGGCGAAGAAACCCACGAAGAAAGAACAGAAAATTTTAGATTTAGAAGCATCAATCGTCATGCCTCACAATTACACGCTCATCAATACCCCTGAGTTACTTCAGCGATTGGTCAACTACTACAAGGCATATAAAAAAATGTATCAAGGCGATGCTTTTGTCTATCTCGACACAGAGACTTATGGACTAAACAACTGGCGGGACACTT
Source organism: Paenibacillus polysaccharolyticus (assembly GCF_023714295.1). Taxonomy (GTDB): domain Bacteria; phylum Bacillota; class Bacilli; order Paenibacillales; family Paenibacillaceae; genus Paenibacillus; species Paenibacillus polysaccharolyticus_A. Next base: position 85,136 of record NZ_JAMAUN010000002.1, on the reverse strand, counting down.
TAATCTCAATTTCCATAGGTTTTGAATCCGAAGAGTATTTTAATATACCCATGCGCCCCTTTTTACATGAAATGTCAATAAATGTAGAGCATTTATCGTTCGATGCGGTATCAACCGCCCTTAAACCATTGTTAGAAACAGATGAAATGATTGTCATGGCCAACGCAAAGTTCGACATTCACGCACTGAAGAATTGGGCAGACATTGACATTACGTTTAATATTCATTGGGACACGATGATTATGGGCGGTCTGTTAAACGAAAATAAACCCAAAGGCCTAAAGGAATGGTACAACTCTTACGCTCTTCCTTGGTTAATTCAGCAGGGGAAATTGAGCCAAGATGAACTTAGCCGCCCGACTTTTAAGTTCGGTAGCATGTTTGACAAGATTCCATTCGATCGTATACCTCACAGATTAGCTAACTATTATGCTTGCCATGACGTATTCATGACTCATTGGGTGTTCAGATATCAAAAAAGCATTGTGGAAAATCCATCTTTTGGATTAGACGCAGTTTACCGTCTTTTCCGAGAAGTGGAGATGCCTTTGCTCGCTGTTTTTGTTACAGCAGAACGACGGGGAGTAGAGCTAGACTCCAAGTTTCTAAAGGATATTATTAGTAAAATATTACAAGAGAAATTGGATGAACTTAAGGCAGGTATTCTCGCTGTTTTAGGCGACACAATTACTCTTATGAAGTCACGAACCCGACAGCGACAGGGGATTAAGTATAAGGAAGAGTACGAAGTAGTGGAAGATTTTAACCTAGGCTCTCCCACACAACTAGCCAGCAAACTATATGTAGAACATAAGATTCTTGAGGCTGAAATGGTTTACGATAAAGACCTGAAGCGTAAAGTACCTAAGCAGTCTACAAGTAAGAAGATACTTACGAGGAATAAGAAGGTAACCGTTACCGTTGATGATCAGACCCACAAAATTATCGACTATATTCTGGAATACCGCGGGCTTTCCAAGCTCATTGATGCGTTCTGTAATAAACTACCAGAAGATACGATAGAGGGGATCATACACTGTTCCTATAACCAACTGGTAAGGACTGGACGAGTCTCCTGTTCAGCACCAAATCTTCAGCAAATCCCATCGAAATTTGACCTGATTCGCTATGCCTTCCGAGCCCCTAGCGGGAGACTGCTAGTCAGCGGAGACTTCTCTCAACAGGAATTGCGCTGGTTAGCTATCTTTACTCAGGAACAAACCCTTATTGAAATCTTCCAGCTAGAACTTGATATGCACAGTCGGGTAACATGCCAGATTCACAGCTTGGACTATGATATGTTCGAGAAGATTCGCGGTTATAAGGGGAATTCAGAAGAAGAGACCATCCGCAACGTAGATGAAGTGATTGCGAAATATGCAGGTTCTCAGGAACTCTTCTATGCAATAACGTACTTGAATAGTAAAGAGCAGGGTGCTAACTCTTCTACTAGGGAGATTGTCCGTCCGACCATTGAACGACTTTCCGCGTTTTTTGAGTTACTTCGTAAGAAAACCAAGTCCGTAGTATTCGGTGTAATTTACGGTATTACGGAGCTTGGCTTAAGTGAGCAAATTGAATCCAGTAAAGAGGAAGCGAAGGAGCTAATTGACAGCTTTAAGTCCTCTATGCCTAACTACCGTATGTGGGAAGCAACAACTCACAAAGAGGTTATGGAGAAGGGCTACATCGAGACTGTTCTTGGACGTAAACGCAGATTCGGTGAAACCATTGCTGAAGCTAAACAGGAGGATATGTGGAAAAATTCTGGCTGGCACTGGAAGATTGAAAAGTGTAAGCGGCAGAGTTGTAACGCCAAAATCCAAGGCTCAAGCGCTGATCAATCCAAGAAGGCGATGGTGGAACTGTTCTACCCTAAACGACCAGACGGAACTACGTGCTTTAACCGTCGGGAGTGGATAATCAATGGCTATGTGTCTCAACTTGAAAAGGATGATATCCATCTTGTTCTTCAGGTACACGACGAATTGATTTTCGACGCCCCTGATACCGTTGACCCTGTCGCACTTCAGGCGATTACAGACACTATGGCTAGTGTTATCCCCAACGATGTAGGAGTACATTTCAAATCCGATATCGAGGTATCACCTTATTGGGGCGGCAAATTCTCGCAAGAGCAAATCCGTCTTTTGAGCCAAGGTACTTTGGATTGGAGAGATATTTTCGAAGAGGAGGTTAAAAATAAGTTATCCAAGTTCGGTATTGAATATGAAATCGGTATGTTCGCTGAGAAGGATGACGAAGAGGAAGAAGAGGAGGGTTTACAATAACGGCTTCGTTGTTACTATCTTAGATAAGTACCCTATATTGTAGATAACAAGTCTGAAAGGAGCGATAATATGGCAGCAGTTTCAGGAATTAGGGTGTGGGGAAACGTTCCTCTTGCCCAAGACACAGAGATTAAAACCGGAGCTAATGACAACATCGTCGTAACTGTCAACGGAACGGATTATCCCATCACATTAAACGAAGGGGAGTATACGACTAGCCATTCGCATGCAACTTCCGAACTGGTTCAACATATCGCAAGTAGATTAACAGCGGCGGGATGCCCTGTGTACGCCAGGGTGGGAGGCATCCACGACGATAACCCAAGAACGGTACTTGTCATTGAAGCAGTAGATAAGGGGGGAAACGTAACAATGGCCGTGTCCGGTACTGGCGCTACTGCCTTTATAGGAGACGAGCCGTACCAAGTCCAGCCGCCCGTTTGGGTCTCTGAACGTGAACCTACACTAGGGCCGACTGAATTAATCTCAAGAATACAAGTCATGAAGACCTAAAAGACCCTAGCAGGGTCTTTTTTATTTTCCGCATCTTTATCGGCAGATAGCTTGACTACTGTGAGTGTAAGGCAAAACAACCGAAATGGAGCTTGGGACACATGACAACAGTAAAATTCAACCCTAATACGCAGAAGCGTACTTCTCAACGAGTGATGGTGCTGACCGCACTTCGTGACGCAGGTTCTAAGGGATTGGCCAACTATGAACTGTATGAAATCAGCCAGCGGTGGGCCGCGCGTCTCCAAGAACTGTACAAGCAAGGCTACAAGATTCGTGTTGACAACTTGGGTGACGGTATTTACAGCTATACTTTGGTCGAAGAACCTACTGAAATCCTGCCGAGACCTGACCGCGCACAAGATGTCTTGACTCGTGAGATTGAAGTTAAGTTTGGTGGTTCTGTGACCACTGATCAACTCCTTTACATCCTGCAATCTAACAAACTTCAGGTTGGACGTAAAGCGGGGACATTCAGCGTATGAAAATCGGATTTAATTTGCAACTATATGAGACTATGTAGCGACCACTATAGAGAAAGGGGCGGCAAGCTATGAAGATGACAACAGAACAATATGCAGAAATCATCGCAGGTAAGGTTGCTCACACGGCAAGGAACATCGCTAAGAATGGCGGTCGGCAAGAGGAAGCCGATTCTGATGTAGCTGCGGCAATGATTATAACCTTCGCACAAGAGATGATGCAAATCATGAATCAAGTTCATCAGATGAACGGAGAACCAACTATTTTACACTAGGAGGAACCTATGAGTGATTAACCATTGCTAAAGAAGAAAAGAGTGAAGTGGTTTACCGACAGAAAAAGAAAGCTCTACTTATAGAAAATCAAAGAAACAAGCCAGCCATAGGAAAGAGAAGGTAGTTTCTACCTCCATAGTTGGTCATACAAACTTCTCCGATAGATGGGAGTAGATGAAGTGATACCCAAAGTTTTAAGTGTTCATCGGATTAAATTGGAAAACTTCCGTAAAATCCAAGATGCTTTTCTGGAAGAGTTCAACGACCTCGAAGTAACCTGTGTGTTCCGCCTAAGGGAGAATACAGAGATACTTGAATTCAAGACTGAGGGAGGTCAGCAATGTTAAATCGTTACGCTGTCGGTGGGAGGTTAGATCCACCCTACTACCCTACGAAACCTCATCCTCACTTTGTGGGCAAGGCAATCACGATTCCTGCCAAAGCGAACGGGAATAGGGTTATCAAGGATACCTTTACAATGTCTCATAATCTCGAATTCTATGCGGTATCCATCCGAACGAACATGAACACCGCCGAAGACTACTGGAATTTAACTGTGGGCGGAAAGGTTCTTGCCAAGAACATCCATTGCAAGAACTACGAAGAAGGCTTGTACTTTCAAGTGGCGCATCCGGTGGCGGCAGGGCAGGAGTTCCTGTTCGAGTACCACACACCACACGGAGACGGAAAAAATCTGGAGTTGATGTTCCACTTCCTTACTGAGCCTGACGTTAACCTTGTACTCACGGGAACAACTGACTTAGGTAACTACCCGGATCCGCCCGAAGAGCCCGCCGAAGACCAACAACCACCGGACGCTCCGGCAAGCGGTATACAGCTTCCTGTTGCATGGCAACCGTTTACTTCCGTTGTTGAAGCTGAGAAGTGGGCAAGTAACTTGGGAGTGTCAGTAAACTTCGCTAAGAAGATCGATGCAGCTAACTATGTGACAGAAGCGTTGGCGTTACTTCTGAATACTTGCGGCGGCTTTGCTGAGATGATTCAGAAGCATAAGCTAACAATTAAGATTGAGAACGGTAATGGTGCGAATGGCTTCTTCGACCCTTCCTCTGGAAAGGTTGTCGTAAGTAAGACGTATGACTATGCTAACGCTGATGTTATCGCTCAAATGGAATACGATACCGGTCAGAAGTCTTCTCCTAATAAACTGAGGACGGTCATTCATGAGATTGGGCACTGGCTTCATTATCACAATATTGGAGCACAACAGTTCTATACGTACTCTGCCCTCGACCCTGACAACTATGGAGCGAAGACAATTCTCACTAATGCGGAGTCGACCTATATTGCGAACCATCTTTGCAACTATGCGACCAAATGGTTTCCCATTGAGTTGATGCCTGAAACGTTCACCGCGAAGATAACCGGAGTACCCATTGATGCGAAGATATGGGAGTGGTATGAGCAGTATGGTGGATTCAAATGTGAGGGATGGTAATGGATTTGGCGGCAATGGAGAGGAGATTTTTGTAATGGACATTACAGTTCCTTGCATTTTTTGCAAGCACTTTAATAGGGACGAACGGGAGAACATGACCTGTGCGGCTTTCCCTAATGGAATACCTAAAGAAATTCAGGATTTAAAAGTTATACATACTAAGCCGTATCCCGCCGACAACGGAATCAAGTACGAACCGTTAAGTGATAAGCATGACTACTTCAAATACTTTAAGGGAGAGATTTTACAATGAAAAAAGTAGTCGGAGCGTTATTGGCAGGTTTGGGAATTGGTGCAGTGGGAGCAGTCGGGGTTGCAGGAGCGGCAGCAATTATTATTATTACTCTGCTACTTAAACCTTTATTTGCTCTCTTGATAGGTTGGGTAATTGGATTCGGGTTAAAACTCATTGCCGGTTCATTCGTGGCTGGTACGCTGAGTACGATTTTCAACACAGCAATTTCCGCTTCCGCTTTGCCACAAATCTTCGCAGGGATTGTATTGCTGACTTCATTCATTAAACCTTCCCGCAGTGTCGCAGAGGAGAGCGCAAATAAGTAAAAGGTTTAAATCTAGTTTTGAAGACCTGAAGAAAGGACTTCGTAAACTCCCATTAATCCTACACTGACCATTATAGAGAGGTGACATTATTGATAGGATTCTTAAATAAGTGCCCCCACTGTGGGGCACGTTCTTCTTTTACACCTGAAGAGATGGAATGTGATAAGGCGTTGGTGCTGTGGTGCAGTCACTGCGGAAACTTCATCAATCAAACGTTTACAATCGAGACTGTCCGCAGGTGGTGGGTGCGATACGACGAGGGTGAGGAATCGATTGTTCCTCCAGTCAGCAAGTACAACCTTCAAAAACTTATGGAGATCGAACAGATGCTTAATGAGCAAGGTGAATGGATGGAGAGCATTGAGATTCATATTAAAGACTTTAAAGACTACCATTATACAGACGAAGAGGGTGCCAGTAATCATGAAGGTTCAGATAACAGCTGAATTTCACCTTGACAACGGAGAAGTTAAGACGATCGATTGGTTCGAGATTGACCCTAAGCTTAAAGGTAAGATTGTCGAAGGTGGCGTAGACAAACCTGTGGAAATCATCCTCAAGGCGGCTAAGGATGTACAGGATGAATACAAGAAAATATTCCGCAAGTATCATAAGGAAGGTGAGGTATTCGCCGTAGAAAACCTTTCGGGCGAGGTATCCGGTGTTCCCTTTACCAAAGTGACGTACTGGACATTAAAAGCGGAAGAGGTCAAAGAGGAAGCAGCCGAGCCTACCAATAACAATCATCAATGAAAGTGAAAGCATCAGATCTCCAATCATTAATTAGTGTGAACATATTGCTAGAACTACGAAATGGGAGGTGTTGCAAATGCGTAAGTTTGAACGCAAGGTAGTGGTAACCATCGGATTCCACGCTTCATCGGCACGTAACATAGTCATGGTACTGGACATAGAACCTACCCATGAGAAGCTTGAACTTCTCGCTGAGATGAATCAAGCCGACTACATTGACATTGGAACAAGACTTGTACCTGTGGAGGCTAAATAGAGTAGTTAGCAATATCGGTAATCATACTGAAGGCACGGAGCACGACGAAGTTAACGATCAATCGCAACTACCGACTTGTATCGAGCGACCACTATAAAAGACAACAAAACAAACTACGGAGGTAACAACAATGACAAAGCATATTTCCATTAATCCTTTTGGTTTCCCTGTAGTGCCTGGTTTGGAGGGAAGTAACTTTCTTATTATCATTCAGAAAGCCGCGCGCTATGACGAGACGGTCAAGTTAAATAAAAACTTGTCGAAACGTATCAAGGAATTAGAAAGCACTTTAGCTGAACAAACGCTTGAGTCAGATGGAGCGTTTGCAGTCCCTTCATTTCCGCAGGATTTTGATTATTTTGGGAATGTAGGAAAACTTACCTACGGAGAGATACAGGATGGTCTAATTTCTGCCAAACAGGAAAAACTGGAAGCGGGTAATTTCCACTTCATTGGAGCAGGAGATTCAGCCATCATTCGTATGCACGATGGAGATCGTATCATCACGATCGTAACTCAGGGATACTATGAGCACCAAGAAATCCTTCGCGAACGGAACACTAACGCTAACGAATGCAATGTCCCTGACTGTATTTGCCAAATCTTTAAGTTTGCTCCTACGATCTAGGTTACAGTGCACCTCTTAATTGAGGGGGTTCAGACCATACAACTGCTAGAAGTAACGAAAGAAGGTAAAATTGACGATGGACAAACACGAAAACGCAATGATTCCGGGAAGCAGCCCATTTTCGCTATCTGACGTAGCTTCTTTGATTAAAGCAGGGGAGTTGGACAAGTCTATTCCATTTATGGCTTATAACCGATCCACCCGCCGTGCCGCTGAGAAACAAGCAAAAAAGATGATTCGTCGCTCGAAGGTCTAGGTCTATGCGTGCACCGCACCTTACAACGTACATAAAACGACAAACACAGAGTGTTATGTTGACCCACTATTCGTCTGCATCATTTACAACAAAGCAATCTACTATGAAGGCAGTGTCTTATGAGAGAATTATACGAATCCGCACATTACTAGGAGGGATAAAATGCCAAGAACTTATGTTTACACTCTAGGAGTTGTAGCAGAGCAAGTAGAGAAGATTGAGAGTGCTATCAAGAATATGGAGCAAGCTATGCGGCATGTATCCCCCGCCACGGTAGACGTAATTCGAAGGAACAAGAATCAGCTTGAAGCATTACTAGAACGTATTATGCACGCTGACGTTTCTTCCACATCTGGGCTTCAGGATCTAATGGAAGGTAACAAGCACTGTCTTCAGGACTGCTTCTCGGCAGACTATACCAACCGTCTCAGCACAATTAGGAGGACAAGACGATGAAAATGAAGTTCAGAGACGTTTATGGAATCCTTCAGAACAATAGGAGGGCTGTTTCTGATATGGGATTGGATTACACCAATGTGCTTGAAGGAGAAGGCAAGTGCCTTATCTCTGCGGAACTGGATGCCCTAAAAGAAAGCTACGGAAACCTGTACAATTCGGACATCGAATTGAACGAAAACATCGACGCTATCAGGGTGAAAGCCAACTCCTGTTTTGCCTGTTTAGACCTAACTTAAAGGTTATATCTCATTCTGAGTTAGCTTAGGTTATCGCCACCTTTTAAAAGAAGCTTCGGCGTAGTACCTCGAATTCGCCCATCCTCTTTTAGCGAATGGGATGACTTGTAACAAATTGGAGACCTTCGGGTCTCTTTTTTCTTTCGCACCTTTCTCCCTACATAACTCTACTACTGAGAGTAAAGAAGGAGTGATACACATGAACATGGACCACAGAATAGCCGCAGGTTTGTTACTTAAAGAAGTTCCCGAGAAACACACCAGAGAGATTCACTTCCAGGCGAACGGGAAGCGTATCTTCCTGAGTTCCATCACTGAACAAAAATTGGTCTCTGAAGATAAGTTTGATATGTTCCAGCATTGGATTGAAGAGACCGTAATTAACCTGCCTTCCTACGAGACCCTCTTGGAAATCCTTGAAGCGGAGGGAACGTTGTCTAATGACAACTAACGTAAGTAACATGACGGACCACGAGTTCGTGACTGCTCATCAAGACCTTGTACACAGCCTATGTCAGCGGAACGTACCTTTACTTAATGGGTTTAAACACTCTTCCGGTGCTGATTAAGAAGACCTGTTCCAAGTAGGTATGATAGGTCTCCTGAAGTCGAGAAACAGGTTCAACACGGAGTTGAGCCTTCAGTTCTCTACCTGCAAGAGCTAGACGAGGAGGATACTTCTACCGTAGCCGCCGCTCTTGATATTTTGGAGAGACAGGCTAAGATCCTGCTGGACGTACTACAGAGCAACTACAACCTTGGGCAAGATGTAGTCAACCATTCAATCGTTAAAGACTTCTTAGATATCCTGGCAGATCGTGAACGTAATATCTGGTAAAAGTCAAGGGCTACGTTAAGAAGTAAAGGAGGTATGTCTATGCGCCCTGAAGTGGATGATTTCATAGAAGTTACCAGTGAAGCACACCCGCAGAACGGTCTTATTGGCCGAGTTGTCGCCGCCTCCCTGAACAAGGTCACTGTCAATCTTTATGGCAGTGAGGTCATACTGAGCGAGAGCCATATCAGAGTAAGAGCAAAGCTAGGGACACGGGCACACGCTCTATTAAACCTTAAGTCTATGATGTGGGATATGGATAGCCTGGACGACATCGGTCTGTACGTCCTTATGGATATTGCATTATGGATGCGAGACTATGATTGGTGTAAAGAGATTTACCAAAGGATGGTTAAGGCGGGCTAATCGCCTGCCTTTTTCTTTTATTCGCTTCTTATTTTTACGATAAACACGACATTATTATAGGAAAGGAAGCTCTGGTGACAATCAAGAGGTATTTACAGAAGATATGTTACTTGACCCAAAGACTATGAGGCAAAGCATGTCAAGAATCCTCAGACCGGAGAGCCGATGATCATTGAACCTATCGTGCAATTCTCATCAAACCGTCTGAGCCTGCCAAAAAACGACTCGAGTTCGGAAAGAAAACCTTTCCGTTGAAGTAGAATGATCCCGAAAGGGGTCTTTTCTTTTTCTCCGCATCTCATGCCATACATAGCGCGACTACTAGAGTATGAAGCAAATAACCCGGTTAATACCGGAAGGAGATGATTACATGAGCGTTGTTAATATCCCCGATATAGCCTATAACGAATTGGCTATTGAGGTAACAGACGCCATAGCTACAGGCAACCACAAAAAAAACGAGACTTGGGATGACGTTGTGTGCAAAACGTTTCTGGAGAGAAACGGATTCACGGCACCTCAAAGACAGAAATTGAAGTGGGGCGATTTCAAGAAAATCTTCAAAGTCAACGCGCAGGCTGTTGTGGTTACAGCAGAAGCTAAAGCAGTGAACTTCTTGAAAATTGTACGAGAAGTCACAAAGTTCGAGGTGAAGCAACAGTGCTAAGTCCCCTTTACCTGCAACTTAGGCAAGACAACCTGAAGGATATGCACAATATAGAACTCCTGAAAGCGTGTAAAGAAGATAGAGAACTCATGGGCGATTTCTTGAAAGCCAATAGAGACTTTATCTTCTCTATCATCAAGCACTTTAAAGGGAGTGTCGAGGAACTTGTAATAAAGTTTCGTATCACCGAAGACGAACTATACCAACACGCATGTATCGGCATACTCACATCTATTCGAGACTTTGACTTCGATAGGGGCATCAAGTTTACAACCTTTGTCGTGCGTCCGATCCTTTGGGAGATCAATCAGCTTCTTTATAGTGATTCTCAGTCTGTTCGGTTAAGTCGCGGTGCAGTTGACCTCATTAAGAGGATGGCCGAAATTGAGGAATCTCTTGGGTATCGCCCGGACGAGAATGAAATGTCCAAACTGCTTAAAGTGACGGTCGAACGTTATCGAGAGATTGCGATGTTCAGTGATGAACTTGAGCATTACGACGGCATCGATAACTTCGAATTCGCCAACAACGACGAGAGAAGTATTGAAGAGGAAGTTACCAATCGTCTCTATGTAAAACAACTACTAGAAGACCCCATGTTCACGGATTTCGAGAAGAAGGTCATGTGTTTAGTCTTGAAGGATGCTAGCAACAACACACAGATTGCGGAACATCTTAACGTTTACCCGATGACGATTAACCGTACCTTGGCTCGGATTAGAAGTAAGATCGAGAGCCGTAAATCTTACATAAAAGAAGAGAAAACCAAGACTTCTTCCAAGTATGAACGGGAAATATCCGTTATTGCTCAGGAAACCAAGGAGCGCAATAAGAACCTCTGTATCGAAGATATCACGGAACTGCTTGAGGTGTGTGGTTACGATACCGCCACTTACTCGACAAGGGTTCTCTATTATATCCGTCAGAAAGCCATCCAACAAGATGTTTAATCCCTCTCAAATGTTCATGACTATTCGTGGATAACATCAATACGGCAGATAACAACTAATAATAGATATTTTGAAAAAGGGGCAAATATGAGAGAACGTGACTATCACGGCTGGAACATTGAGGTCAATGACAACCAAGCCTTCCTTTTAGGAGCAAACTTCAACACTAACGATCGCATGGGGAAGAGAGATATTTACGTGTGCTTGTACTTCGGTAAATGGACAGTAACTATCGGAAAGTACTATAAGTTCCCGAATGTTTACGGTGACCAATGAACCTGACTCTTTATTACAGTAACGACTGCGGTCACTGCCGCCGCTTCCAGAAGACTCTCGACAAGATTGCTCAGGAACGACAGCACGTTAGCATCTCTAAGATTGAGTATGATTCTTCCATTCACACGGAAGTAAAGTTCATCCCGACAGTGATTGTAAAACACGGAGATCGAGAGCTAGGGCGTTTCAGCAGTGCTTTAGCAAAAAAGTCAATCGACGTTTGGCTAGATCAATTAGAAGGATACATTAAATCTTACTTAGGGTAATAATACATGTTTGTCTTAGATGAGTCATAGCGATCATCCAGATCAATATCCATACCAAATAAGAAGTAAGGTAATAAAATCACCTAAATGTAGATTGAACTTAAAAAGCTTGTATTAAAAGTCTTGATACTCAAGACTTTTTTCTTATACTCAGAATGGCTGGGGCTTAATCCTGTGATCGTTCGCTTCCAAGGTGGCAAGAACTCCAAACTTCTCCACATTCCGGGTCTAGTACTTAAAAAGGTTCAAGTGCATATAGACCTACCTATATTGGTACATGAGGTGGTCATATTGAAATGCGGTTGCGGAAGGTTTATTACGCAGAATGCAAAGGCGCTAGCCACGATCTATGAGACGGAAAACATGAAATGTATCCACTGTCTATCAGATACCTTGAATGTTCCTTATCAAGAGTTAGTGGATAGGTACATGGGAATTTACGAGTGCCGGCCTTGCTCTCAAGATAAGAAGAAAGCGGAGATACGGAGAAAATTACTTGGACTAGGAGGGTAACCATGGTATACCTGAAACTTGATAGAGCGATTGACTTCGCCGAGTCTGATAGACATAGCTTTCGTATTCTACTGAACGGTGAGAGTGCCCTGAAACGCCTTTCGAAATCGGATTCGCACGTTCTATACTCTGGGCATAGACACAAGAAACTTAGTAAGCAGCCAATCAGGAGAATCGCTATTGACCCGTACAATAGTTTGGTTCGAGAAGAGTCGAACAAAGGGATTGACGAGAAGTGGATTTGCTAATCAAGTGCATGAAGTGCGAGTTCAGGTACGTCACAGATAAAGCAAGAGAGAACTTTGTTGCCGAAGGGCTTCAAGGAGAACCTCTGCTTTGTCTACATTGTATCGGTAAAATTACGGGGAAAATTATGAACCGATACGGCTACTTGGTCTTGCCTGAAGAGTTAGATGATTCTAACCAGCGGATGCAAGTTCTACCCAAAACACTCACTGGCTGCAGACCGTGTATGAAGAAAAAAGGGTTATCGTGATGAAAATAGGACCTGATTTTCCAGAGATAATGTCTTCTGTCGGGATCCAAAACTAAACACAAAGCCACAGGCAACTTACGCCGTGGCTCTGTTTCTTTTGGCATAAACGTAGACCAGTAGTCCGCAATTCTCCAAAGACTGTAACGATACAACAATGGTTTTCCCTCCATTTAGTCCGCTTTACAGAGTTCATCTTGCAACGGGAACTCCGTCCTACCATCACTAAGAAGCTTGGTCACCGCAAGATATGTGGTGATAGCCGAAGCATTCAATCCTCTCTCGAATAGTTCAGTCTCCAGTAAATACCTCTCAATTTGGTGGTTACTTTGTATACAGTATCTAGAATCTCACTACCAGATACGTACATTATGTTATGTCTGAAGTGTACGGTTTACCATTCAGGTCTGAAGTGTAGAGTTTACCATACAGATCCCTATGAGGCGTAAAAAAGCATATGTTTGAGTTTCTGTATTGTAAATTTTACACCGTATAAAGAGATATAAAAGATTAAGAGTAAAGATATATAAATTAATAAAATATAGGCAAGGGGTAGTGAAATCACTCGCGGAGTGAAACGAGGACAAAGCTTGGCGTTACCCTGCGGGTCACGCTGTTTGATTTTTGAAACCTTTCGGTTAAAGCGAGACTCCACCTACCTATAATGAATTGTGACAAAGATAGTTTACTTGCTTTGAATTAAGACATATCGCAATGAGAGGAGCATTTTAACATTGGCAGAAACAACAAACAAACGGAAGAAGGCTGCTACAGCCCCTAAAGCACTTGCAGCCGCGAAAAAAAAAGCCAAGCCCAAAGTAGTAGCTGAGTTGCATAAAGGTAATATTGAGACGGTTAGTCTAGATGGATTGGAAGGCGATGTGGTTGCAGAGTTTACCCAGCAGCTTTCTATCACCGGTCAGTTCGTATATAACGCCCAAGAAGAAGATAGCACCTTAATTGTCGAGAACTTGGGCTTCGGGGATATCTATGTCAGTGACGAGCCGAATCTGCGAGTGGGCAATGAGGATCAACGTTTGCTTTTCAAGGAGCAAAAGGCGTTCAAGGCGCGGAAGCTATTTATGACTTCGGGTAGCGAGCCTGTGGCATCTATTATTGAAATCAAGTAAAAAAACAATTGTTTAAGTAGATATTGTCTCATCTTACTGTTCGCATCTAGCCTTAATAATTCCATTTCGATGGTGGACAACGCAGTACGCAGGGCGGTTAAAAATATACCTATCTCAACTTATATTGGTATATGAAGCATTCATAAGAGGATGTGATGATATGGGAACGATCAGCGTCTCTGATGTTTACGCCTATATTCATTCCACGCTTCGTCAAGATCCTGAAATTTTTGCCATGCTAGGGCTGACGGTAGACACTTATCTGGAAGATTTGGAAACGAAGATTCAGAAGAGGAAGAAACCGAAGGACTTAGTTCAGCACAACTTGCCCTTGATTACGTTCTACAAAAATCCCGGCGCAAGAGGCGAAAATTACCAAGAGTATAGATTCATCGTTGACTTCGATATCTATACACAGGATGACGTGGAACTGGCAGTGAACATCGCTGACCGAATTTGCCAAATTTTCGACGATCAATACTTTTGGATGCCGAAAGGAAGTGTGTTCAAAGGTGAGTATGTCACAAGTGCTGAAGACGACATCGACCTGGAGAACACCTACAAGTATTTCACCCAAATATGCTTCACCATTGGGATAGATAAATATAAGGAGGTTTTCTGAATGAGTAAGGTTACTAAGAACAAAAAAATGTTGATTAAGGGCGCGGGTAAGTTTATGGCGAAAATCCCGAATTGTGACGACCTCGTTACAATCGGTACATTGAACAACATGCGTCTGGATATTCAGCTGGACATGCAGGACATTGAGGGCGGTGACTCTAGCGTAGCACTGGATACGTTGCTTCGTAAGAAGACAATTGATATCACAGCGGAATCCGCTAAGTTCGATCTGAACCTTGTACGTTTGGCTACTGGCTCGAAACTCCGTGAAGGTGTTTCTGGTTCTGCGTACAGCATGGTCACGGAGACCTTTGTAGTCCCTTCTTCTTCTCCGTATCAAGCGAAACTTACTCAAGTTGCTCTTGCTTCTCCAACACCTAAGTCTTTCGAGGGTGCTGTGGGCGGCGCTGACCTGAGTACAGACGTTACGGTTAGTGGTCAGGATGTCGTATTCGATATGGCGCTTGCAGGTAAAACGGTTGTCATCGTTTACGCTGTCGCACTGGCTGGAATCACACCAGACCCTGACGGCTTCGTGTGGGTGCTGGAGGAAAAGCACACCGTTAAACAGAGTGGCTCAGACTTTACTGTTGATCTTGTGTACGGAGCATCCCTGAACGTTGACCCTCAGATTTCTGTTCGTACTCTGCAAGGTAACAAATTGCTTAAGAAAACGACTAACTCTGCTCCTACGGAAGACCAGTACGTAGTAAGTGGCGGCATTCTGAAGTTCAACTCCGCTCTCAAAGACGTAAACATTTACGTCAACTACAAGCGGAACGAAGTTGTGGATATCCTCGATATCACAACCAAAGACATGCCGTTGACAGTACACGTAGTTCACGATGGTCAGTTTGAGCAGAAGGACGGCACAATCCAAGGTTATCAAACCGAGTTGTTCCAATGCCGTGTGAAGTCCAACTTCACTCTCGATGCACAACGTCAACAAGCATCCACGCATAGCGTAACGCTGACTGTAATCGACCCTGAACGTCCGGATGGTAAGCTTGGTTCTATCAAGCGTTACGAATCTGGTTCTGTATCTGCGGAAAATTGCTAATCACTAGACTCCCTTCGGGGAGTCTTTTTACATCTCTGATGTTAGAGTCTAGGACGACTTACTTAGAATGTTCTATGAGTTGATTGCAGGGACTTCCCCCGCCCTGTAGTCAATTCGATTCACTTTTCTTGGGGGAGAAATATTAAGGGGGCTATTTGAATGAGTGAACGAGATTTAGTTATTCCAAAAGCTGGAGGCATTGCTGAAGAAGTGGCCAGTCAAGTAGAAGATCAGACTCCAAAGGGAACGGCTGAAGAAGAGAAGAAGCCACTGACCCAAGACGAAGCTGACATTCGTGAAAAAGTATTCTTTGAGACAGATGAACAAGTTCGTCTACGTGACGGCAAGACGTATTACATCCCACCACTAGGGTTGCTTGACGCTCGAAAGTTGATGAAGAGACTCAATACGATTGATTCCGGTGTAATTATCGCTAACCTTATCCCTGAAGATGAGGAAGATAGATTTGAAGAGTTGCTTGAGGTACTCCTGGTGGCATTTAAGCCATATTACAAACACATGACGGTCGAGCATCTTGGCGAGTACGTTGATTTGGAGACGGCTAAACAGATTATCGATTGCATGATTGGTCTCAATGGGCTAAAAAAGTCCATGTAACCACTCAGGAAGAGGAAGAAGACTATGACAGTCAGCCGCCTGTCGATTGGGCTAACATCTTCTTCAAACTGGCCCACTACTGCCACTTGAAAAAGCATGATGTGTGGCAGTTAACCTTACCTCAGTTAGGTTACTACTTGGAACAATGCAACGAACACATTCAGTTTACAATCAAGGTTTCTACCATGTCGCTTGGCGGTCTGTTCGGAGGAAGCGTTCCTGCTGGGGATTTAACCAGTGAAGAGGAAGTAACAACTGACGGTAAATACATGAATGGTTATAAAGTAGCCGATGCGGAAGATATGAATTTCCTTGCACAGCTATTATAAATCCTCCTGCTCTGCTTCCTTCTAGGGAGGGGCAGGAGTTTTATTTTATGAGGGTGGTGAGACAATGAACAACAAAATCCAAACGGACGTCATTTTAGAGTTGCAGAAATCCATAGATCACATGACTCGATATGGGCAGGAGATGGAAACTCTCGATTCTCGTTTTGGTAGATTGGAGCAGCGGATTGAGGCGGTGCGTTCATCTCTGTCCGGTTTGCAATCGCAGGTATCACGTGAGTCTGGAAGCAATCTCCGTCAGTCGTTGACAAATGAACTCAACAATCTCATCGCAGGGAACGGGATTGTTCTTGAACAGTTAGGTTCGGCTGGGCTCAGCGTTAAACCTGGGACTCTTCAAGGTATCTTGGGCAAAGTAGAAAATGAAATCAACGAAGAGTTGCGGACGTACGTTCGTAACATGCACATTGAAATCGCCCCTAACTACGCTAGCGGACAGGAGCTTTCTATCGGTAAAGATGGCTTTAACGAGATTAATAAAGAAGTAGCCAAGGTCATCAAACTACAAATTCGAAATCTTGTCAGTACGATTCAGAAGCAAAAATCCAATCAGGTTACATCGGAAACTCTTGATAGTTTACAGATTACGATTGGCAAGGAAACGGTTATGGCTTTCGTCAATAAAATCAAACAAAAGATTGTGAATATGCTTCAGAGCCCTGACGTAGCTGATGCCGGTGACATGAAAATTTCCAAGGCAGATCTGAACAAGGTAATCAAGGAAGCTAAGGAAAAATTGTTGAAAGCGCTGGATGTTGAAATTCCTGACATGAGCGGAATGGAAGTTGCGGACAAGGTAAAGAGAATCCCTAACGAAATCGAACAAAGCCTGAATGAATATGTCAACAAAACCGTTGCTGGTATTAATACTGCAATGGCGGGCAAGATGCAGATTCCATTAGGCGACCTGAGCAAAAAGGTCAAGAAGATTCTTGCTCAGGAACTGGACACTACGGTGGACAAGCTGGAAGCGCTCGGCACAGTTGATTTAGGCTCTATTCGTGGCGCTGGATTGAAGGCTCAACTTGAACGAGTGGCGAAGGCTCTTGACAAGAAAATGAGCAACAATGTTCAGGAAGAGATTGAGCAATTAACAAAGGCCATACAAGATGTGGAAATCACCCCTGAGCCTAAGTTGAAGAATCATCTTGTGAATCAGATTAACCGCATCAACAATGCATTAGTTAACAAAATCCGTGAGCAATTTGACGTTCAGATGCAGTCGATCATGCAAGAGATTAATAAGGTTCAATCCGGACCAGGTGGACTTAACAGGGATACCCAGATTCGGAATGCAGGAGGACTTGGCCTTTCTACTCCTCGCTCTGGTTCGTCTTCCTCTGACAGTCTCAACGACGGTGGAGGAACTGCATCCAAAGGAAGCGGTAGTAGTGAAAAGGATAGTGGGTCGGGAGCGGTTAACGCCGAAGCTGTACAAGGGGCAATCATCAACATCATGCGTCAAAGAATTTCGGGAGCCTTCGATAATGTTCTAATGATGGCGATGTCTAAATCGGTCGAAGCATTTAAGAATATTCAGCCCGAAAAGCTTAACATGATGCAGAACTTGAAGCAGAAGGACCAATACAACCAAGACAAAGACGGCAACCCGCTTGAAAGGACGAACATGGCTGGCGTGGAGAGTACGGTCAGCGATCTGCAAAACTTTATCAGACAGCAGTCTATGTTTTACGGAACAGATTATAAAAAGCTTTATCAAGTAGGCGGTATGGCTTCTGGTTTGCTCGATGACCCTGTAGAGATGAAGGAGTTTGTCCGTGTAACTGCACAGTTAAATGCACTAGCCCCTGGAAGTAATCCTGTCAATATCGCTAATGGTCTTGCGTCAACGAAGGCTCAGTTTGGACTTGAGGTGGCTGATCTGGAGGGTAGAATCGCACAACCTTTGGCGGTTGTATCCGACGTGACAAAAGCAAGTATTGAGCAAATTATCGATGCGCTGAAAAGTTCAAATTCCAAAGTTGACCCTGAAACGGCAATCGTTATGGCGGGTACGACCCTCCAAGCAAAATCACTTGAAGGCGCGAATGTCAGTAACTTCTACGACTCCATTCTGAACAGATTACAGTCTCCTAATGCACTGAATAAGATGGATAAATCAAAGGTTGATTCATACTACGGCGACGACAGTGCAGAAGTAGCCAGCAGACTTCAATCTCCTGAAGCTATGAAAAAATTGCAGGAACTGGGTCTAGCAAAAGTTGATGACACCGGAGCGAAAATTCTTGTTCCAGCGGAGGAATTATTTAAGTCCATCGCCGAGAAGTTGTCCGGTGCAGACAGCTCTACCGTCCGCAATACCAACGATGCTTTGTTCGGGACGTACCAATCCTCCAAAGGTGCGGCTACAATGCACGAAATTATGAACACGTTTGTTAAGACCATGGAAGTTAGTGGAAACTTTGATAAATCTAAATATGAGAACATGGTTAAGTCATCTGTAGACAACCCACTCGTCAACACTAAACGGGCGGGACAAGGCATAACCATTGCTTTCGATGCTCTTGTTCAGGAGATGACACCTACCATTAATAAAGTGTCCTACGCACTTATGAACATGGCAGAAAACGTGGCGAAAAATGCCCAATTGTTCGTCACCTTAGGAGACGTATTATCTAACGTATTGCTTGGGATGATGTTGCTTAAGGGGATCAAGTGGGGAGCTGGGAAGGTTGATGCCGCCTTTAGACCAAACTTTCAGAGAGAGTCTGCACGTACTGCATTCCTGGAGAACGTATCGGGAATGCATGGTGTTGATAATTCTATCAAGAACATGACGCGTAAGCAGGTAGGTGAGATGCAGAAAGACCCGTTGCTAGATGGTTATCTACGTGAACTAAACGGGATGACGAAAGAGCAAAGCGACCATTTTAAGAGCTACCTGAAGTCTAATGATATAGAGGTCAAAGACTTGCAGACTCTATTTAGTACGATGGATGAATCTAAAAATTGGCAGAAAGTGGAGGATTTAACTAATAGTGAAAAATTCGACCGAACGAAGCAGTATCACAATCGCCTAAGTACCCGAGCTGAACTGGCTTCGGTCATTACCCCTAGCCTCTTGACCACCCTGAACAGCAGCACCGCTAATCAAGGAGTGTTTAATACACATAGAGCAAGCGATAACAACTACTCTAAATTGACCGATAGGATGTCCCAAATGTCGCAAGGAGACTTCCAGGGATTTGAAGACCATTTGGTGGACAGACAGCGAAACGGCTTACCCCCGATTGACGATATCCAAAAGCTGAGTGCTGCGATGGATGATTACCAGAAAACCCAGCGGGAAGCCGCTGCTTCTGCTCGGCAAGCATCCCCTGCCTTCGGAGATCTGTCCAATGCTGTACGAGGCATGAACTCCTCAATGTCTTCTACGGCGTCCCTCAAAAATGGGTTCAAGCAGTTTTTGAAGGATATTCCTGATTTGAGCAAGGGAGCTCTGGTTTCTGTTAAGAATCTGGCGGGAGGTTTCGCTAAGATGGCGCTGGAGATTGCAGGGGCAATCGGTCTCGCTCAAGCGGCTAAAGGATTGACAGAGTCTTACATGTCAACAGAGGACGAAAGGTTACTTGCTCAGGCTGACGACCGTGACAACGACCTGAAAGGCTTGTCTAACAAGATTACCGCGCAGGCTGAAGGCGGTTGGAGTCGGGATCTGAATGATATTACAGGGCTTTACTACTCCGCAATGAACCAGATATCATCCGCATTCAATGGAACTCCATCCAACTTCGGCTTATATGAAGGCGAAGAGATGATGGACGAGATGAAGAATTATTTCAATTTTTCAGGAAGTCGTGAAGACTTTTCAAAATGGCTCAAACAACGGGAAAGCAGCGGCGGACAGACAGTAGAGGAAGCCGTTGCTGAGTTTAATGCAAAGTCTGGACGTGCTGCAGAAACAGAAAAGATGCGACAGAAAGCCATTAACAAGCAGTACGAAGCAACAAAGCTTAAAGAGGCAGAGGACAAGAGACTCCAAGAGAATGCGGAGAAGGAATATGACGACAAATACAAGAAAGGTGCAGCCCAGTTCTCTTCCATCGACTCTGGCTCTGTTCTAAGCCGTGTTTCTGACCGAATCAATGAGATTAAAGACACCAGCCAAATTGACACGCTTCGTGCGCTCATGGGTGGAATGAAGACTGATTCCGACGAGTACATTGCACTTCGTAAGAAGCAGACTGAATCCATGCGACAAGTATTAAATGAAGAACTGGCTATCATTGACAAGTATATTGCCAACGCCAAGGCGGTCATGGACAACGCTGCCCCTGGGTCACAAGAGTACACCGATGCTAAAGCGGCTTACGATAAACTTGTTTCGACAAGAGATAAAGTGGAATCCGAAGGAAACGCTGTTATTATGCCGGAAGAGTTGAACTCAAAACAAGAAACGTATCAAAGTCAGGTTCGTAAGGTTAACAACAGTTTGTCCCGCATTGACCTTATTGCTCAAGCCAAGGAACTGGCGGCGGCGTACGACATGGACACTCAGTCTCAAGAATACTTGGACATCATGAAGAAAATTACACTGAGTAAGCTATCTCAGATGAAAAATGAGTTGGCGAATCTACAAGCCATCCAAGCCAGCGGAGATCTCACCGATGACCAAGCCATGCAGGTTTTACAGCTTCGGAATACAATCGCCAATGAGCAAGCGCGCATTAAGGAGTACAATCTTGCTTCCATCGGAATTGGCAGAGCTAAGATTCAGGACAACAGTTCTGACCGTGAGAATGAGTTGCTGGAACTCAAGTTACGGACTGGAAACCCTGACGACTCCTCGCCCATCCTGCGTAACAAGCGGATTGCCAATGCCAAGCAAGAGGTATCTGAAATCAATCAAGTCATTGCCGATCTGAGAGCTAAACTTCCTTCGGCGGGAGCGGACGAAACGACTAAGATTAACGCCGAAATCCGAGACTTGCAAAAGCAATCTTTACAGACTCAGTTGGGTATCCTGGATGAAATGAAATCCACAGCGGGAACGTTTAACATGCCTAATGGAGTAAGTGCTATGAGCCGCTACGAGTACCTTACCCGTGGCAACACTCACAACACGACAACCATCGGTACAGGGGATGTCACCGTCAACATCACGCTTCCTAACATCACCAACGGTATGACAAACCGCCAGTTGCAACAAGTCGGACAATCCATTGGACAAGGATTGTCTGTCGGTCGGGTAGGAAACCTTCGTAGCCAACAGGCTATGAATCCTAGCAACTATAGAAGTTAGCGAAACCACTCCCCGTCTTATAATGAGATGGGGAGTTATTTTATAAGGAGGTATGAGCATGACACAACAAAATGACCTCTTGTCAGAGGATTCGGTATATAAGAAGAAACTGTTTTACGACAATGGAGTACAGTTCAACCAGGTCAAGGCAAAGCTGATTACGGAGTACAAACCGCCGGCGCCTTACCTGAAGACCCATGTAAACCAGACCTTGGCATCTTCAGCAGGACTTGTGCAGAACGGAACGTCTCATTATAACGCTACCCTAACCATGCTGTTTTATTCTAAGAAGGAATATGCCGACTGGCTTCAGTTCATTGGCTCTCAACATAAGTATTACGACGAGAAGGGGACAGTTTACATCGGCATCGTGACCGGAGAACCCGATATTAAAACCGCTGAGATGGAAACGAAGTACATCGTAACCATCGGCATGACTCTGGTCCGCAAGCAAGATTTTGAGTACAAGTACATGACAGAGTTCATTGATATCGAAAATCATTGGGCAAACAAATATATCGACAATATGCAGCAGCTTGGACTTATCGCAACGAATTGGGAAGCAGACGGGGAGTCTGTTGTTTACTTCCGTCCGGACGAAGCGGCTACAAGAGCAGAATCCATTACGTTCCTTATGCGGACATATCGACACGTAGACAAGTTGCTGAGGGGGTACTAAGAAATGAAAAGATGGATTGACGTAGATCCGCTGGATTGGTATTACCGGGATACACTTGAGATTACCCGTTTGAGAACGGATTTGACGGGTGACGTAGAGGTTTTAAGTGGCATGACGTACAACGTGTTCAAAGAGGGGTACGAACGAATGGTCAAGCGGTTCGTAACCGTAAGCGGACAGCAAGAGTTTCTTGTACCCGATTACAAATACCACGTAAACAATCCGGTGTTCGTGATCGTGAACGGGGTGGAGGTTCTTCCTGAGAAGGTAGAGAACGGAAAAGTGACCATGACCAACCCGCTGTCGGCGGGCATTGAAGTTGTGGTCATTGCTTATGGCATCCCTGACCGGAAAGATATCGGGTGTGTCAATACCCCTTACAGCGCATCAGGTGACTACCGAATGCCACACGCTACCCTGAAGTATGCTTCTACATACCATTTTAGCTACAGCAATCAACCGGAGTCTTGTACAGTCCTTGGCGTGAAGCTGAAGAGACTTCTCGTCACCGTTGGCGCAGGAAGTGATGCGGGCGTGGTTATCCGGAACGCGATCGGATTTCAGCGTGACGTGTTTGTCATTCATAAAGGTGAAGTTTACTTGCCATACATGTACAATGGCTTCCCTGCTGTCATAGGGTATAACGCCGAAATTAAAAAGGTTAGTAGACGTACAAGTGAAACAGTCGTCGTGGAATCAGGGCGAGTGACGTACAACGACCGATTTTTCGGAGACGTTCGTATTCGTCGCGGAGACTTCTTCGCACTCATGAGCCGTATTTACGAGAATCTGCATAATCGTTACACCGACCGTGCATTCACATACAATGATACGCCGCTAAGGCCGATTGTGGATAAGGATGTTATCCTTTCCAAATGGTACTCGAACGATGTACTGACCTTGTTAGATGAAAAATTTCATGACGGATGTTATGTGTTCCCACTTTATGAGGATGGTAAGTTCGAACCGGAAGCATGTATTACAAGAGCGGAAGCCGTAACCTTTCTCAACAGATTGATCGAGTGGATTACAGAGAAATATAGATAAGGTAGGTGGCTAAAGTGGCTTATGTATCTAACGTTAATTACCCTTCAAGGCAGTTGCTACAAGGAATCATGGAGCGTGTGAACGCGCTAGGGAACGAGCCGAAGGTAATCGTAGAGTTAGACAAAACATCATATGTGCGGGGCTTTCGTAGAAAATACGATGCAGTCCAGTACGTGGTAGACAGTGCAGTGAATGATATGCTGTCCATCGACAAAGCGGAGAAGATTACGAACTACGTTGACGGTACGCTGGTTGATACCAGCACCGATCTGAGAAACGCAGACTTCTCCATGCCAATAAAAACAAGTTCAACGATGCACGGGAAAGAGAATGGCAAGCGTACCATCAACGGGATGTATATCACCGACTGGTTCGAGACAGACCCCCGCTGTTCCCGTAAGAGACATAAAGGGATTGACCTTGACCTTGCGATGAACGATTCTGTATACGCTGTGTGGGCAGGTACAGTAGTCACCGCCAGTACCTTAAGAGGATACGGTAAAGTCGTCTACGTCAATCATGGAAACGGATGGCAGACAAGATATGCGCACTTAAACAAAATCAGTGTCAGTGTGGGGGATAAGGTTAACGCGGGTGGTCTTGTAGGTCTTGGAGGCAATACCGGACGCTCCATCTCCAGTGGTGGCGGTGACGGAACACACTTACACTTTGAAGTGCGATTTAACGACGTACCACAGAATCCCGAACCATACTTGCGGGGCAAGAAAACCATCCAGACAGCAAGCAAGAAAATTGACCGAAGGAACATTCAGGATGCGTCTGTTCTAATGGACGCTTCAGAGGTAATGGCAGACTCGACCTCCTACGTGGAATACAATATGGAAGCAACGGCATATGTATCAGACTGCCCCGGCTGTATTGGAATTACAAAGGGCGGAACTAACGTAAAAACATGGCGGAACTGGAAGATCATCGCGGTAGATCCCTCTCTTATTCCTTTGAAGAGTACAGTTGAACTGATTGTCAATGGAACGAGTTGGGGAGAGTATCTTGCGGATGACACGGGCGGGGATATCAAAGGCAACCGGATTGACATTCTTTATGATACGAAGGCGAATGCCCTCAAGTTTGGAAGACAGCCCGTTGTTGTAAGAGTCAAGTCCTGGGGCGATGGTAAACCAAGATCGGCAGACTCGGCGGGAGATGCCAGCATCGACAAGGAAATCGTCACGTACCAATACAACAGGACAACCACTAAACAAACTTACTTCAAGGATTTCACAACTAAGAAGACCACACTTGACGTGAAGAAGTACACAGAGACAAACGGTGCAGTGCAGATGACCGTTGTTGATGACAAGACTCCGATGAACGTTCTCGGATTTAACGGAACGGGCGGGGCAGGTCAGGCCAAGACGCTGGTTTTCGAGCATGATTGGTTTAAGGCAGGAAACCTTGGCTGGGCATACTTCTCTGACCTTGAACTGGATGATACGATGATCGTCACAGTGAATGATTACGAAGTAGTTCGTATCAACGGGGTTAGCGCTAAAAACGGAGTGGCATACCCACCTTCCATCCCGATGCCCAAAGGACATAACGTGGTGAAATTCACTTTTGCCAATTCTTCGAAAGCATCGAGAGGAAAGTTCGGTATTTTGTGGCTCAGAGCGAAAGAGTTCGATGTAGAGACCGTTGAGTCGAAGGCAATGTGGGACTTTGAAGATGGAATGAATAGTGCCAACAAGTGGACTCCGTACAGCACAGTTGTACAGAAGGACAAGGGAGATTATCAGGCAATCTCGACCAGCGGAGGGGAAGCTGGGATCGAGCGGCTGGGTAAAATCAAGAAGTTTCCGTTTACGATTAATTTTAGCCTGAAGACAGCTGCAGGTACCAGCGGTAAGTTAGTTATAAGTGATGGAAAGAAGGGTTTTCTTCTGAACATCAAGGATGACCAAATTTATACTTCTGGTGGCGGCACGTATAAGCTAAATACGACTTCTGATTTTATCGAGTACACCGTAGTCTGCCACGACCAAACGGATATCGACGTGTATGTGAAGATGAATGATGTCTGGGTCAACACTGGAATCCGTGGGGCTGCATTCGACTATCCGTACCAAAGCAGAATCCTGTTCGCAGTGACGGATGGAACGATGTATCTCGACAGTGTGAAGTACGCTTCCAACGACTACGCCATTGAGCAACTAGCTACTGCGATCGGTGACACGTATGACGAGAAGTGGTACGAAGTTGGGGACTTCGTATATGAGGATATGTACTCCATCGACAAGGACGTCATGAGTTGGGAAATCAACACACACCTCGATGCGACGATCAGCACCGCACGGCTAACGCTGGACAACTCTTCCGGTATTTATTCTCCATCTTGGGAGCGTAGACCAGAGTTCCCTGACTCATTTAAGACTGATAAGTCTCCGTTGAGTTATTACGAAGAAGGGGAACTGCGGCATGTTATAAGCGAGTACACACCAATCAGGATCTATGCGGGATACGGGGAAGAAGTTGTCCGTGTATTCACTGGAATGATTAAAGGCGAAATTACGGAGAACTCCGAAGATAAGACCGTCTCGTTTAGCTGCGTAGACAGGTACGACATGCTTGAGGAGTTTATCTTCTACAAGCCTATGCAGTACCCACCGGAAGAAGCTTATTCAGGAGATAGCGGGGCGTTCTCCTGGATAAAATCAAGCATTGTAGAAGACATTGTTGTCCATGCAGGAATGAGCACATGGAAGTTTCATTCGGAGGATATGAGCAATCCTGACTACGTGATTGAGGACACGGTTTATATTGACGTGAATAAAGGGAAGAACACCTTCATGAAAATCAATAAGGAGAGCGGAGAACTTGAAGCCGTGACTCAGGAAAATATTATGGAAGTAGGCGGCTGGCAGAATCCGTTCGTGGCAAGTGTATCCTTCCCAATAGGTACGAACGCTGCAGATGCCGTACAGTCCCTGATCCAAGATATTCCTTACCGTGCGTACTGCGACAGGTATGGGACGTTTCGAATGGAGAAGATGGACTTCCTCGATTCACCAGACTGGGCTATGGTAGCAGGCATGAAGTGGGAGTTCATTGACGGAGAAAATCTACTGGAAGTTACTTCTTCTACGGATTACTCCCGTGTCAGAAATCACTTGATGGTTTCCGGTACAGCGGGTATCGTGGAACACTTCTTCGACAAGTCTCTGATTATCGCAACCAAGGGGAATATCCGCACGGCGGGCGCTCAGTTGGACTGGATTGAAGAGATCGACGGAAACTCCATGAGGGACTTGAAGGAGGATGTAGCCAATAAGATTTTCTTCGATTACAAACGTCAGGCAAGAACGAAGAACGTCGTCGTCAAAGGTAATCCGTTAATCGAACTGCTGGACTCTGTCTACGTATACGATTCCAAGACGTTCACTGCCAATTACTTCTTGGTTAAAGGGAACAGAATCGTCGGTAACAGCGATGGCATCGTCAACTACCTAGAGTTGACGTGGCAGTCTATATCAGAAGTAGGATAACCACATAGGCAGGGAGCACTTACGCTTAAGGCGCTAATTGTTCCCTGCTTTTTCTTATAATGCTATGGAAGGTGAGGTGTATGCTATGGACACTAGAAACTTTGTAAACGCGAATGAAATCTATCCCATACTGGATTTAATCCGTAGGGAGATGAAGAAGTCTGGTCTATACACTGGCGGCGATGATTTAACTGTCATGGACGCACTTGTAGAACCGAATGTAATTAACGTGGAAGCCCGCAGAGAATTGGCAGATTATTCTGCTCTCGTAACCTCTGTGGTATACACATACGATAATGGTGTAATCGAAGTTCTGACCCTTGAACGGGATGAGAATTTGATCGTGGAAGGTTTTCTGATAGAGATTACATATCCTTCCTTAGTCAATGAGGAATTAGAAGAGGAAACGGATATCGCATCTTTCAGTACGGTTAGAGCGACTATTATCAGAGAGAACGGATTATTTAAGAATCTGGAACTCGAATATATTAAGGCGGTGTAGCGAATGTCTAGCGGAGCAAATTTTGCAAGTTATTTGGTAGGCGGTAGACTCGACCCTCCTTTTATGCCTACCAAAACGAACCCGTACATTGAAGGGATTATGATCGAGTCCCAACTGGCGGGCAAGATCGAACACAAGCTGACCATTCAAGAAGATTGTGAGTTGCTTTCCGTTGCAGTCGGCGTATCCAACTATGAAGCAAGGGACTATTGGAACTTGTACGTAGGGGAACGGCTGGTATGCAAAAACATTTACACGAAGGATTTACCGGAGGGAATGTACCTGACGGCGATTATCCCGTGTAAGCAGGGAACGCAATTTCACTTTGAGTTCTTCAATGAGGGCGGCAAGCCTAAAGTGGTATGGGCAAACTACCAAACTCTCAAATAGAAAGGAGGTGATGAAATGGCAGATACGTCATACCAGCCAACGCCGTGGCTCGACACGACCATCAACGAAGAGTTTTTGCTAGAAGGGCTTGCTGGAATCATGACTACTAATGGTTGGACAAAGGTAGCAGAGTTTAGTAAGGTAGCCTACTCCAACAAGTTGACCAAACCAACGATCAAGCGTTTCTACCTTCCGCTCGCTAACCCTGTAATAGATTTGCCTAAGGTACTGAACGATGATTACTACATCTACCTTGATGGAGAGATTGCTCCAACATCCTATTACACGGCGGTCAAGAACACGGACGAAACCACCACGATTACCTTTGAAGCAGGGGTATCCGGTCAGGTAGCGATTTACTACAGTACGGTCGGCTCAGCGGACATCTTCGACTTCTATGTGACCAAGCACATCGTAGTCAGAAACATATCAGGAAACTTGTTCGGCATGGCGATGCTGGCTCACATTAATGAGCAGATTGGACGGACGGGCTGTAAAGTACCATTCGCAATCTATGACAAGAATGCCGATTACGGGACTCAGTTGACACCGCAGGACAGTGGCGTATTTTCTTGGGCAATTCAAAAAGCTAATGAAGATGCCCTCTTTGAGAGGCATACGTTATACTTCTACCAGCTTGAGAAGTGGATTGGAAATGGGAAGATGTTGGTTGGGTGGGAGAACGTCAATGAACTGAAACGGGTGGCTTTGGATGTTGAGGTGCAGACAAGCATGTGGGGTCTCGACAACAATACGAACGCGCTTCAGTCACGAATTACTGATTCCTTCCCTCAGATGTACCAATCACCAATAGTCACGTCCCGTACAAGAATCCCTCAGCTTGAGCATACAGAGAAGATTGCCTTCGCTGACGTGAAATTTACGAACTGGTGGGACGACAGTAAGGTGTTCGTCAAAGGGTTCGTGGACGGAAAATCGCTCATGCTGATTATCGTTGCGGACACTGCTCCGGTGTGGGATGACAACGCCGTACCTGCGATTCCTCTTTACATGGGAGACTTCGATGTGAACGGTTTGACAGAAGAGGTTATCAATCGGGATATCACGTTCGACTTCTACCGGAAGCAAACGAAGACTTCCACAATTATCTCAGGTAAGCCGATGGTCAATGCAGGTTCGTATGTAAAGGTATGGCTAATGGGTGACACGGACGGCGACATGCCTGACGAAGCTGTCACGCTGACCATTGCAGGACAGGAGATTGGAAAGTTCAATACGATCGGGGCGGTAGAGCCGACAAGTAACAGGAAAGATGCTGAATTGATGGGGCAGTTCGATATCACGGGAATCGAGGGTATGTCCTCTGTGACCATTGAAGCAGTGAGTGGAGATGGAGTGAGTGGTTATACGCCGGTATCCGGCCGGATGTTCCTTGAGATCCATATCGAGACCAATCGAAACGCTGAAGGCGCACCGTCTGCCTTATTCTCAGGGACGGCATACAATAAGGACGGAGCTACCGCAGAAGCCGCTCTCAAGCAGTCTGGTAAGTTCGATTATGACGATGCCAGCATCAAGCAAGAGATTTTGCTTCCTGTTATGAAGGAGTATCCGCACTTCCCAAGTAACGGTATTGACTCCATTATGGTGAAGCGAAATAAGTTCGGTGCAAGGTATCAGGCGCATTACCTGTCTTGGAATGTGCCTTCTAATTCTATGCCACCGCTAAGAGAAAATGCTGACAACCATAAGCACCCAAGGGCTTGGAAAGATTACATAAACGAGCAATACAAGTACCAGTTTAGCCCGTCAAGATACAGCGGGAAAGCCCACTCTTCCCGTGCACTTCTGGTTCATCCTGAAGATGGTACGTTCGGAACACTGCGAAATGTTATTTTAACCTCTCCCTTAACTATAATGAATGGTGACGAGTTAAAGGCAGTGAGAGATTACTGTGACGACGAAAACAGGTATGAGGTGTACTCTTACTATTTGGTCGAAGGAATCTCCCCACTGACAAAGAGACCTGCAACGCCATACAGACCTGCCGCTCTCGGCATCCTGAAGGCGGGGTACACTCTCCCTGAGATTCCTCCTGCACCGCCTGAACCTCCTGCTCTGATTCTGTCCATCGACCCTGCTTACTCAAGCATAGAACAGGACACGGGAATCAGGTTCACATCGCTGTACAGCAAGCATTCCCCGATTACGAATTACAAGTGGGAAGTGGCGAGTGATGTAAAAAAGGGATTGTATACAGTCGATAATGCAACGTTTACGTTCAACAATGTCGGCACGTATTCGGTCAAGCTTACCGTGTGGAATGAGGTAGGTCAGCAGGCAACGGCTATGGCAACCATAACGGTAACTGCCAAATACGTGCCGCCTCCACCGCCCCCACCGCCACCGGCTAATACATTGCAGTGCGGTAGGCTGAATGATTCTGGAGGCGGGGCTTATACGGAGAAACTGCATGAGATGGGCAATTCATCTGGACGGGTCGTTATCACCTACGACATGTATGGGGTAGCTGACCGTATGGATGTTTACTATCAGAACCAGTTGCTTGCCAGCACCAACAGGGAAGTATCTAACGGAGGTTCGCTCCAATTCCAGTACAGTCCTGTTGGCGGCGTAACACAAATAAAGGTGGTTATGTCCTCCAGTTCAGGGTCGGGTTCATCTTGGGAATACTTGGTAAACTGCCCTGTGTAACAGCAGGGCTTGCCATATAAAGCTAATAAGCAAAGGGGTGCTATTTAAATGCCATTTATCGACACAACTCCTGCATCGTTTACCCCGAAAGTAACGGAACAGGATATTCAACCTAGGTTAGGAGATCTACTTGCTACTCAGGGCTGGGAAACAGTCGCTAACTTTAAGAAGGTGGTTTTTGATGCAGGTATCATGCGAAGCACGTACACCGGTCCAGATACGGTCGACATTCCAATCTACGTGGCGGAGCACTTCATTTACAAGAACACGACGGGCAAGATGTTTGGCGTTGCTGTTCTTGGTACATGGAATCAAAACCTTGGTCAACTCCGGAAGCTAAACAAGTCACCTGATTCTAAAGCTCCGGCTCCTGCAACACTTGCTGTGTTCTCGGAATGGGCTACAAACGAGTTCCGTAAGTATCGTTCTCCTCAGACTCTGTACTTCTACATGGTCGAGAATTTGGCGGGACTTATGCCTAACTACTCTGATGTAACACTGCCTTGGATTAACACAGGCGACCTGAAAAGGGCAGCTTTGGATATCGAAGTAGAATCGGCAGGTTGGGTAGGTTCAGGCTCGACGGCTACTTTCACTGTATCTAAAGCTGAAGGTAATCGGATGCAGTCTCCGATTATGCAAGCTGGTCTTCGTACCAACCTTTTGGAAAACTACCACGACGACAGTATCAACTATGCGATCCAAAATACCAACTGGTGGGCTGACTCGGAAATCTCCATTAAAGGCCACTTGAACGGAGATAGCTTGTTCTTCATCATCCAATGTGACAACGTACCTGCACCGGAAGGAAACCTTGTTCCAATCATTCCTCTCTACTTCGGTAAGCTGGACGCCATTGAAGAAGGTGATGATGCCTACGCCATGTTCGCAGGTAGTGTACCGATCGTGACACAGACCGGTTCAGCAGGGCTGACTGCGATTGCTGAGTACGACTTCGATGATACGACGAAGAGACAACCGAACATCATGCCGCTGATGAAATCCTACCCTAAGAATCCTGCGAACGGATTGGATAACGTTATGGTCAGCCGTGGTAAACTCGGTGCTCGGTATCAGGCGTACTACCTGTCCTGGAACGCTCCAGCCAATGCCATCCCTCCGATGCGTACTTCGCAGGACGGCAAGCGAGACTACCCGCGGGCTTGGAACAACGCTGAGAATCCTCTTTATAAGTATTCCTTTAATCCTTCCCGATATAGCGGTAAGGTTCACACTTCCAAGTTGTACGTGGTTCATCCAGAAGAAGGGGTGAGGGGAGCACTGAAAGACACCATCGCATTATCGGCGCTTTCCTTTAACGCAAACAAACTGCGAGTGAAGAAGGAGCACTGCCCAGATGAATTCGATGTATTCCGTTACTTCTTGGTTGAGGGTGTATCCCCACTGACAAGTAAGCCGGGAACTCAGTACCGTCCAGCGGGTATTGGATTGTATTTAAATACTGTAGATGATGAAGGTGTGGAGGTCACTCCGACACCTGCACCGACACAGCCTACAACCCCATAACAATATAACCCTGTCGTTAATCCTATTAAATAAATCCATTTAGTTGGTTAAAACGGCGGGGTAATTCCAAACGAGAGGTGATTTATTGTGAGTTGGTTTGATGGAGATTCCACGATTCAGCTGTTCCCTAAAGACCTTGAAGCACTGTTTAACTCCAAGGGATGGGATACATTTATAAAGTACCGCTCCGTATCTCAAGACGGTCAGAAGTTCGCAGATGTCCGCTTGTTCCGGTCTCTCGGCTCGGACAACCAAATGCGGAACTTCGGCATGGTATACGGATACGGCAAGAAAAGCAATCCAACCTTGGGCGAGCAAGAGTTTATTTCTCAGAACTCCGTACTTGGTGCGTTGATTGTAAACGAGACATTAAACACGAAGTTCCACTTCCAAGTGTTCCCTGTACTCAAAGATTCTGTCATCGTCTATAAGAACGGTAACGCTGTTTCTTCGACAGACTACGTTCTTGATGAAACGAACGGTATCATCACATTCACGTCCGCACCTTTGTCTACTGACGCGATTACAGCGAACTACTCCCCATCTCCAATCGCACCTCAGCCAGTGAAGCGTATGTACTTCTTCACATTCGATGATGTGCGGGGCGAACGAATCGTACAAGGCGTTAGCGGTTCTGTAGTAGTTGGTGACCCTGAATCCATTCTACCGGATGGTGATGGAACGCGTAAGTTGTTCCAAATCCCAACGGTGGCAACGATTAAAGCGGACACTGTAAGGATTTATGTGAATCAGGTAGAACAGGATTCAACGTTGTACACGGTTGACTATACTAATAATAGTGTGACGTTCGTTGGCAAAGCACCAGACGCAGGCGCAGAATTACACGCCTCCTACATCAGAATTCTGAATGCCACTGGAAACGAAACGCTGAATTACGGTGATATCAGAGTCAAAAACTTTGACCCCGATAAACCGAATGATCTAATGAATGCTGTTTACTCTTCCATTTATTACATCTACCCATCTCTACCAACGGCATTGTCATTCACTCCATTGCAAAACTTTGATAGAGGATGGCAACGGGATAGTACGATGTACTATTGGGGGAATGTGACGAAAGACCGAATCGTTATGTTCTTCCGTCCAGACCCTACTCCAGGCGCTGAGAATACTTACTTCGCTCCGTTGTACATCGGGCGGCTAACAACTCTTGGTAAGTCACCTCGTAAAAACAACGTCATGATCTCCGGTTGTCGGGAAGCAGACGAAGTTGTATGGAAGAAAGACATGAAGTTGGGTGCAATTTACGTCGACTACGGTAACAACACATCCAACGGAAACCGCGGGGTACAGCTTCAGCAATCCATCGGAGGTACATACTACCAACAGCATTATCTCGCTTTCATAACGCACGATAAGAACGTTGATGCAGGTGAGTCCCGATTTAATCCATCGGTTTATAGCGGTAAGTATCACATCTCCCCGATGTACATTGTTCACCCGAATGATGGTTTTGTAGGTAAGCTGGACGAATGTTATGCCGTACACCCTAAGAACATTTCCCAACTCGATGAACTTGAGGTTGTGGAGACATCCGACCATGAGGAAGTAGGCAAGGGTAATGGCTTTAACAAAGTATTCCATATGGCGCACTCACCTTCACTGAAGGATGACGGAACTCCGTTTGCGTTGGAAGTTCAGGTGGATTGCGTAGACCAAGTACTCGGCACAGACTATACGGTTGATATCGAGACGAAGACAATTAACTTCCTTGAAGGAAAAGCACCTGCGGCTGAATCGGAAGTCCTTGCTACTTATGAGTACAAGCAGCTATACCGCTACACGTTAGCAGACACACCTGTCAGCCCGTTCACGCTGGCTAACATGTCACCGTTTGCTCCAATCGGTCTCGGCATCCTGAAAGAAACGTTGAAAAAGAACTCGTAATAAATAGCAAGGGAGGTTGGCGGTGAATGATGAACGGTAAGAAATCTTACCTGATCAGCTTCACCGCCCTTTTTTCTAGAAAGGGCTATGAACTGACAATTGGGTTTGAACAGATTATCAATGCTAACAATCAATATCACCTGACCGCTCCCGTTAACAGTACCTATCGAACACTGATTGAAGATACCATGAAGAGCACAAATAAAGTACCTCACTCGGCTACCGGATTATTCGGGCGGCTAGGGAGTGCCGGGTACGTCACTCAGTATGACGGCTTTGAGGCGGAGACTGTGGTTGCTTCTATTGTATCGTACCTGTCGGGCATCCATAAGTATTTTAACGGCGAAACAATCCCGGACGTAACAACTGAAGAACAACAGAACGTACGTAGGCTCGAACAGCTGTTTGATGCTGAAGGTACGGGGGGGAGCAAAGGCAGCCGCACAAACCATTTGGCACATCTTGAAGAAATGGTTTCCGGCGACCTTTACGATGTTAAGGTTTACGTCGCAGAAGGGAAGAGGTTTTCCATTTCCCTATCGAACAAGCAGAGTGCTATCCATGCCTTAGAGTCCAATACTTTAAGGATATCAGCGGACGCTCAAATATCAGGTTTCGACACGGCTGAGAATGGGGTTCGACTTAATGCCGAAGAAGGTCGGGCGGTTTTATCGAACATTGTCAGAACCATCTTGAATGGTGAGATTGTTATGCTAAATACCGCTAGCCATGACCCTAACATCACGATGATAGGAGAAGCTTCCCGTTTCGTGTCCGCAGACGTTGGGATGTACAGAGCAGACGGAGAATCCCATCCGTTGGAGTATGCAATCATTGTGAGCGAAGGTAAGGAGCTCGGTTACGAACTTACTGAGATTAGTGCCAGTGATTCTTCCCTAAAAGGGTTCGAATTGGCTGATACAAGGCAAGCGGGAACTTTCGAAAAAATTGAAGAATCACGGTGGCTGGAAGTTACGGAAGATGCATTTCTAGCATGGACAGAGACGGCAATATCCGACATGGCTTTGGATGCAAAAGACGTAGCATATATTTATGCGGAGAAGCAGGACGAAGCAGAGCTGACGCTGACTACGTTGACAGATACATACGGAGGCGGGGATGCAGACGTAAACGAGAGCATTGTAGCAGAAACGCTTTACCATGAACCGACGATACCGAGTGAATTTATCATGGTTGACGTAAGCAAGGATACTCATCTCCAGACTTTTACGCAAGTTTATACTTACCAGAATGTTGATGTGCAAGAGTTCTTGCAGACAGATACGGTCATGCTAGCTAGCCAGGAGGATACGATGTTAGGCGACCTCATTCAACCCATCTATAACGGGGATATTGATGAGATGTTCACTCTAGGCGAGACCGTATACGATTCTACTTTATATGAGAGCATTGCCTACGAAACGTTGGTTCATGATCCTGCACACCTTGGCATATATAGCGAATCGACACCCCGTAAGGGCGTTTACAGCATGGAGTTGTCCAGTCAAGCTACGAAGCATGTAAAGGATGCTAGAATCGAAACCACGCAGACCGTAGACAAAAGGGTAAAAGCAAATCTTCAGGAGTTCCTTACGTATGAGACAAGACAGGACGGGCAGCTTGAGACCATTGAAGTAACTGACAGCCATTCAGATTCGTTACTAACTATTGACCGGATAAGTGGTGGTGAAACTCGGCAGGAAGGCGGGGTCATCTCAACTTTGGAGAGTGGCAGGGTAGAAATGGACTACGATGCAAGAACAGATGGATTAGAGCAATCACGCTACTTCGATAAGAACGTTGCAATCACCTTCTTTACAAGCGTAACGAGCATCGCAAACGGTGATGAAAATCGCCTTGACTCGGCAGAATACACTTCGGACACATGGGGAAATGAGAGCATCACAAGAGCTTCTATGGACTCTGAAGCCGAAGGTAGACTAGAGTTCTCTCCACAGGCGGTAGTCAATCAGACGTACGCCACTGACTTGGGAAAAGCAACACATGCCGATCTTCTTATGAGTAACAGTAGTGATATCCAACTCGTGACCAACGCTGAGATTTATGTGGGAGGCGACCCGCTGGTAGATAGATTCATGAGCGCAGACCATGTCAGTGATCTGACGGACGCAGAATTAGAAGAGATGACGAACGCAGAAGTCACGGAGCGTACTCAGGCAGAAGTCCAAACATTGGTTACGTTCGAGCAAATACAAGGTGTGATTGCAGAATCTCCTGAAATTCTTAAGACTGTGCGTCTCATGGAGATTATGTATGGCTCAAAAGCTGTAGATTTAATTGAAGCTGGTATGAATAACATCATCCAAGACAGCCTTAGTCAAGGCTTCACTCGTGCCGACTTTCCTTCCATCACACAGGCTGTGATTGAAAGGTTGAAACAAGCGGGAGCAGGTGTGACGGTTGTGGCCAATAATCAGGATCAAATACAGGCGGAACATAATAAAGGGGCAGAACTTACTGTAGAGGATCATTCTACAGGACGGTACATCAATGAACCGGAAGGAACGGTACCGGAGCAAATGTCAGGGGCATCTTTATTCGACTTCCACCGGACAGCAGACGTGGCTGAGATCAGTCGGGCGATCTCCGAAGCTAACAAACATATCGGTGTCATACAGACAATGGAATCGGTAGAGCAGACCGCATTGGGAGAAGGCTCGAGACCGGATCTGCTCACTGCCGCAGAGACCGACATTACTAAGGACAGTGTAGTGCATCTTCTTGAAAATGCACTATCCGATCCAACCGCTGAAGGCGTGATCGCAGGTATAGAGACCGGTTCGGCAAGCATGGAATATGACGGAGTGTTGGAAAGTCTGGAAAAAGCTGACCGTGTAACGAGTGCTACAGGTGTCATGCAGGAGACGGTGACAGCAGAGCAGACCGCATGGGGAGAAGGGGCGAGACCGGATCCGCTGACTACAGCAGCGACCGACATTACCAAGGACAGTGTAGTGCATCTTCTTGAAAATGCACTATCCGATCCAACCGCTGAAGGCGTGATCGCAGGTATTGAGACCGGTTCGGTGGGCATGGAGTATGACGGGGTGATGGAAAGTTTGGAAACCGCTGACCACGTAACGAGTGCTGAAGGTGTCATGCAGGAGACGGTGACAGCAGAGCAGTCAGATGCGAAGCACGTAGGTTATGAACATAACCCGGAGACCGCATTCAATGATACAGGCAGAGAAGGGATATTGTTCGGCATTGAGTCGGCAGAACTAGGGACGGACAACGAAGCCGTCACACTTGAAATCGAAGGCGCTCGAATCAGTGACGTAAACTCTCCATCTATCCTTCATAAAATGGAAGGCGCTTGGCAGAGCGATGTGGCAAGAGAGTCCGTTGTACACGAACTGGAATCAGCAACCTACGATGACGGAGAGTACACAATGGCTGAGACTAAGCTGGAAAGAGCAACGCAGAACAAGTCTGCTGATGCAGTACTGTCTGAGATTGAAGGAGCAACATACTTTACTTCAGAGGAAGCTGTCGTTCTCGGGTTAGAATCCGCAGATTACTTTGACGGCTCTACAGAAGGCGTTATTTCAGGGGGGGAGTCGGCTTATCTTGATGATAGCAGTAAAGTCGGAACGATCTCTGAAAGGGAGACAGCAACGTTAACAACTAATGCTGAAGCCATCGTCCATAGATCTGAGCAAGCTACGAGCGGCAAGGTGATAAACGCAGATATTCAGGAAGAAGAACTCGCCGACTACAGTTCGTATCAAAACGAATCGGTCATTGATGAACTCGATTCTGCCACACGGAAGAGGAAACAGCTTGTAACCGATATTCATGCCGACACTGAATCTGTGAATAACCGCGAACCTATCGAAACACTCATCGCTGAACCGGAAGACGCTACTAGGCCAACCAGGGCTGTAGAGGTAGGCATTGAGATGTCAGAAGAAGCCGACAGACCTAAGCGTGTCATTGAAGTCGATATTAATAAAGCGGAAGACGCAACACGACCTAAACGTGAAATAGAGACGACGGTTGAAAGACCGGAGGGCGGTATCCTGAAGACTCCGGAAGAACCGAAAAAACCTCGCATCTGGCTCATTCTCGGTAAAATAGCTTCGTGGAGTATCTGGAACTGGAAGAAAACAAGGTAGGTGATAATAATTGGGAATCTATAAAAAGTCGAGTGGCCTAATCTTCGATGATAGGTTCGATAGCGGGAGTATTCATTCCCGCTATACCCTTTCACCTAGTGATGCTATTTCAATCGACAATACTTTGGGTCAGGTCATTATGCCGCATACGGACAACGACACTTCTATCATGTTTGATGTTCCTGAAGAGCAGACCGTTTTAATGGAAGTGACAGCGGACTATGTACCCACGGAACTTCTCGATGAGGGCGGTATTATCATCTGGCAGGATGGATACCACCGCTTGGAGTTTCTTGAGAGTATGGACACGACCACCAGAGAATACAGCAAATGGCGGGCACTAAAAAAAGGGAATAAGTGGACGTTCTATGCAGACCGCGGTAGTGGGTGGGAGATATTCGACACCGCTCCTATGGTAGCTGAGAAGATGGGAGTCATTCTAAAGAACCGTGAAGAGACGAACTTCGATACCCTGAACCTCGATAGAGTCGTAGTCTGCAAGAGTGACAAGATTACAGTAGGTAATCTACCAATGGGGTACTCCGTTTACCTTTGTGACCCTGATGGTAATTCGGTGGCTTCGGCTGTAGTCGAACCCAATTGGACGGGGTGCGAGATTGAACTACCCACTGTCCCGTACAACGGCATTATTAGAGTCTATGATACGCAAGGGACGCTCCTGTCCAGCCTTGGTGCTTTCGATATCTACGGTGGCGACATTTACCTGTTCGGTACAGAACTGAAG
Source organism: Paenibacillus polysaccharolyticus (assembly GCF_023714295.1). Lineage (GTDB taxonomy): Bacteria > Bacillota > Bacilli > Paenibacillales > Paenibacillaceae > Paenibacillus > Paenibacillus polysaccharolyticus_A. The sequence goes on along the minus strand of NZ_JAMAUN010000002.1, from coordinate 46,445 downwards.
GTCGTCTGGAATGGTAAGGAACTTAACAAGGAGAACGATACGTATCTTGGAACTATGTACGACAATCAGATTCTTGTTCAGATGGTACTACAGAACCCATCCAAGGAGAAGCCTGCACAGAATATATCCCTTGGCATCCTAAAGTATATGGAGACGTTTGGGTACGAGTGGGCAGATATTTGCCATGATGACGGAGCAGATATGCCGACAGGGGATTTCTCAAAGCTTCTGGACATGGACAATTTGCCACCTCTTGGGGAACGAAAGTTCTGGATGAAAGTCGAGAAGATGGAAGACCGTTTCCAGATTAAACCTCTGCACTTTATTCTGGACATTAACCATACGTAAGGAGGTGAAGTGAATGGCAGGAACTAAGATGACCCTTCGGCGCTACGGTGGTGGGGAGTTTCAGTATTGGGAAGAACAGGAAATCATTGTAGACGAACAGTACCTTACGTTAGAGCGCGGGCTGTTTCTTCACCTTGACCATGAATACCGGATGGGTACAAAGCAGTTGGATGTTTACTTTAACGGCGCACACTTGCTGGAAGGCGGCGGTTACGAAGAGATTGACTCGACAACTCTCCGTCTGGATCTGGGCAAGTATCAAGGAGACACGCCGTATGCTGGGCAGACAGTACAGCTACAGGTTGGCGACGAAATCCTTATTAGGACTTGGAAATCTGAATATCGCCAAGGAAATGACAACATTGATGGTCTCAGGTTCTTGGCTCTGGAAAAAGAGGTACATAAGGCTAGGCAATACAAGGACGGACAAAGTCCCTTCAATAGCCTTGACGAGCGTCTCGACTCTATTGAGCAGCGGGCAGAATCAAAGACCATGGTTTTTGTTCTGAGTCGGGTATTCGATGGCATAGCCAAGCTGGTCATGAGATTCCCGTATGAGGGAGATATCACTGAGGTGTATGCTTCTACATCACGTGAAGGGATAGCAGACACGGCATTCCAGATTGAAAAGTGTTCTCAGGAAAGCTACGACAGCGCAACCCCTGTGTGGGAAACGATCTTCCATACCAACCTTGTGGTGGATGGGGATGAGCGTTCTAGTCGAACGTCAAGTAGGCCTTATACTGTATCCGTTCCTCGAATTAACAAGGATGACCACTTCCGTGTTAACGTGGTCGAACGGGGCGAAGGCATTGAAGGTGTCACTATAGAACTAGTGATTCGGCTGAGGTAGTACCTCAGTCTACCACCGACAAGGTAAAATATTAGATCTCTTGCTTATAATGTATCTGCGGTAAGGAAGACACCGCAAAATGATAATAAGAGAGGTGAAGGATATGGCAGGAACTAGAGGTATTGCTAGATTCCGTGGCGAGCAGTTGAACAACAAGTTGATGCGTAACAACCACTTCGATGTTGCCAACAAAATTAATGAGAAGTACTTGGATATTGATTTCCACGCTCACCGTGAATCCCTTGAAGATACCAAAATCGACGTATTTGTTCAAAAGAACGCGATTGCAGTTGGTGCGGGTCTGAGCTCCATCACAATTACGTCGGACATTCTGAACACTGTCGTAGCAGCAGATTCCAACAGCGAAGGAACTGTTGTCGGTAAAGAACTCGAAATACGTAAGAATGGGTCGCAAGACTTCCCGTTCATTGATGAAGACGGCGATCGAGTTTACGCAAAAGTCCGTGAGGATGGAGGAGAGTTCTACCTCGACTTCTTCAGTGAGGTTGCAGGAGCAGAAGCTCCTTACACGTTCGTGGATGCTGTAACCATTGACTACAAGTACATTACTCGTACTAACTTGTCTGTAATCCCTGTTGACGCTATTGTTAGCGGCGGGGCAGGTCTCGTAGCTGATGCTGTTGACGCTAAGGCCTACATGAACCTTAAGCAGTTGATGAAGGATATTTACGGCGGATCTGGAACTCTGGACAATGATGGTAATGCTAACCTTACTACTAACATTGTGCAACAAATTGCTAACGAGATTCAGGCACGTACTGATGCTGATACAGCTATCCGTAACGACTTGGTATCCACAGCGGCTACTAAAGGAGCAAGCCTTGTCGGTGTGGTCGTTGATCCTAACTACGATGGTGTTAATGTGCAGGCTGTCCTGGCTGACCTTGCACAGCGTTTGGTTGACGTTGATACACTGACTGCTGGTATTGCTGACCGTGACGCTGACTCGGCTAATGGTTACTTTAAAGCAGGAGACTTCGGCACTGCTGAGGGGCGTATCGTTAACCTTGAGACTGTCGTTGATGCTGAGTTTAAATCTCAGAAAGACCGCTTGGTGAAGCTTGAAACTGAGGATCAAGAGGAAGTGTTTGAAGCGGCGGGTGGCGAGACGGAGTATGTCTTCGTAAACGGTCTGGCTAAACCTAAGACTGTCCTTTTATTCATTAACGGTCAAGTGCAAGCACCTGGCATCAACTTCGATTACCTTGTAGACGGTAACGGAGCAGTCCGTGGTGTGGACTTCGCACCTGAAACGTTGAAGGTTACCGACGGAATCCCTGATGTCGTGTTTGTTAAGTACAAAAAAATTCTCTAGTCGTTAGACCCCTTAATCGGGGTCTTTTTATTTGCAGCGATATTTGACTATAAAACGCCTAATATAAAAGTGGAAATCTACACAGCAATTGTTAAGGTTCCACCTGCCCACCTTATATTGTTTATAGCTTGACAAGAACGAAGTCGAGAAATAAGCAATATAGGGAGGAAATACAATGCCAGCACCAATAGTTTCTTGGTATACATCCGATAACTCTTCACAAGTAACGCAATGGGATATCGGTACGGTTGACGCAGGTTCGTTGTCCACTACCTTTACGGTACTGATTTGGAATAACCGTGGCGGTTCGACAGCAGTCTCCGATATGCAGAACTGCACACTTACAACTAAGGATAGTTCGGGCGGTAATACAGGCGAACTTGTTACCAACACTTGGATTGAGGTTAAAGTTGACTCTCTGTCCGAAACCGCGTTTACGGCTGTCGGCGGCACAGTTACAAAAGATATTCGTGCAACCAAGTCGGATACTGCCGCGAAGACAATCAAAGGGGCAGCTAATGATGGTAACGTCGCTACTGCCAATACGACAGCTAACTTTTCAAAAGTTACGCTTCGTGCCAACGTCCCGCCAACGGCTACAGCAGGTTTGGTAACATTCCTGACTCGTGTTTCCTACCAGTACGTGTAATCATAAAGTCTTCAATACAATGAAGGGGGAAAATAAAACATGATTTCGATTTTCACTGAACATAACGGAGTCTCTCCTGTTAAACAAGACTTCATTTGGCTAGGTGAGTACAATGACGGCACTCACTTATCTGAATTCGACTTTCAGACGAAGGAAGAGCACAGCTTTTACTCGCTCGAGCGAGACAAACTGATTCGCTTTGGCATTATCGGCCACGGGAGCAAGCTATTCTACGAAGCTGACGGGGTATTCAACCTCAATGGCACAGGAATTGAAGTCACCTATAAAGTAGGTGACAAAGAGTACCCACTGACAGGTCTTGCGGGTCACTTCCGCGATACGATTACCTATAAGGATGCCGAATCGACCGTAAACCTTGCGGGTGGTGGTGGAATGACGGACACGATCATCAACCAGTATAACTTTGGGTATAAGTCCGTAATAGAGATTGATGGGGTTACGTTCCAGTTCAAGGCTTTATGTAAGATTCCATTTGGTCAGTCGATGTACATGAACTTCTGGCTCGTAGCAGACCAAAAACTTGATGGTACGCTTGTGATTAAGAAGAATAATCGAATCGCTGAGGAAATCAATGCTCCACTGAGAAAAGGCGTGGGCGGCGAAGTTAATTTCGGACTGTCTTGATCCTAAGACAGTCTTTTCCATTATTAAGGAGGATAACTCATGGCTGTATCTTTTGGAGAATTGATATTCGTTAACAGCGGTAATGTGACCACATTGGCTAATGCTGGCACAGTGGTAGACGTAATGGTTGGCGACAAGGTTTTATATATAGTAAACGGAAGCTTGAGTTCTGTTTCCGTTTACGTGAAAAATGCAGACGGCTCAGTCGGGTCATTCATAAGGACTGTTAATTGGTACAGTAACGATGCTGTCATTGGCAACATCTGCGAGAACAACAGTTCAGTCCCCTACGCTTACGCCGTATTTATTGATAAAGGTCAAGACTATCTCGTAGGCTGGTCAAAGAGTGGAAATACTCTTTACTACTGGACCATTAATACCAACACAAGCGTTGTAACTTCCAGGGTAGCCGTACCCGCACCTATGAACATGGTCTCCTATAGTCGTGGCGGGTGGGACGGGGAAAATTACGTATATTTCTGGAACAGAGCCAACAATGGGCTCTACCGTTGGGACACAAAGAGCAAAGCCACTTCTCCTGTTTTAATGACAACCATTGGCGGCGGTCACTCACTTAGTTCCAGTTACACAGGAAGCGGTCTGTGGGTCACATCCAATTTCTACTATTGGGGATCAGGCGCTAACCAGTCGAATGGTACTCTCGGATGTTTTAGGAAAGATAATGGAGTTTATCAGGGCAGCTTAGCAGCTAGTAGCCTGTCATCAATTGGAGGGGCTTCTCTCAGATGTATCCAGGTGAATCCTGTTATGCCTAGCGTTGCTTACTACATTGGTGCCAATAACCAAGTACAGGTGCTAAATCTAACCTGCCTAGTCACAACTAATGTCTCCTTTAGTAGCACGATCCACGATGAAAACTTGGTATTTAACTTTGACGTGGACAACGAGACGGCGGGCACAGCTTCAACAGCATCGTGGCAGGTTAAGGTTAACGGCAATTTGATTATACCATTCGGTGCCATGTCCCCTATTCCAGTTTCAGGGAACTCTATTACCTTAAATAACAACTTGTTTGCCCTCGGAGAAAATACTGTAACGATTGAGATGAAGGATAACTTTGGCGGGATACATACCAAGAACTTTACGGTAACCGTGGTCAACAAACAGCCGCTAATTGTTACCTCGGTAGATAAAGCATCCGTTCATAGCGAGAACGTCTTCTTTGAAGCTACAGTTACGGACGAAGACCTGAATGACGGGATGACATATAGGGTGCTCTTGAATGGGGCGGTATACTCCGATTGGTCAGTATCTCAGTACACATCACCGCTGCATATCAGGCGGTCGTTTAGGGCGAGTGAATTGGTTAACGGAGTGAACACAATCACTGTAGAAGCCAAGGACAACTTCAAGACAAATACAACCATAGTTAGCGGTTCGAGCACAGTCACGAAGGTTAACAGCAAGCCCGTACTTGATCTTAGGATGAAAGGTAACACGATTTCTGGGACGATTAATGACGCAGACGGCGACCTGATTCAATATAGGGTATTACTGAACGGTGATCAAGTCATCCCTGAAGAATCGTTTTCTGTACCGTTCCCTGTACCTTACAGCTTCATGTATACGATTCCGCTCAAGAAGTTCAAGTCCAATCAATCGAATACGGTGACGGTGGAGTGTAGGGACTCAACCGGAGACTCAACGATATGGACTTTTACGGGGATCTTAAAATACAGTGGGTTGATGTTTAAAGACCCTACCGGAAACTATTACACAACGGAGTTTGGACTTCTTATCAAATACCTGGACCTTGGTGTGAACTATGCGCGCCAGAAATCTGAGGTGTTCGAAATTGCAGTAGAGAACACACTGGGGTATCCCGTGAAGAACCTGAGAATAAAAGCAGACCAATTGGAGTTAGACCCTGTAAGTGAAAAGATTGAGTTTAGCGAAGCGGCAGACCCATTTGACCCACAGTCCATTCTGTTCTTCTCTTCGACTTATGACACGGGACAGTCTCAGAAATTCTACGTGCGGCTGAACTGTAACGCCGATGCGGTTGGCGGCGGTGTATTCAAAATCTTAGTTACAGCCGATGCGCTGTAGGGGAGGAGGATAGTTCATGCGTATTATTGAGAAATTCAGTCCCGAAACGTTTACGTGGAGCGGTAGCCACAGAAATACGGGAAGTCAGATAGGAACTACTTACATAGACCATAGATCCAGTACGCAATTTACTTGGACGTACAACTTCCCCAGTGCGGGAAAGATTCACTTTCAATACAGGGTAAGCAGCGAATCGGGCTACGATTTCTTTTGGTTTAACTTTGACGGTTCAAGAATAACTACGATAAGTGGAAGCCAGGGATGGTACACGTTCGAGAGGGATGTTGCGGCAGGGAGTCACACACTTGTCTTCGGCTACTACACCGATAGTTCTGTGCTTAGAGGTGATAATGGTGGATTCATTACCGATTTTTGGATAGAACACTCAGGAATAGACACCACTGATATGAAGGCTACGCCTAGTAAATTCCATAAAGAAAGTGTGGCCGTCTCCTTTTCCTTGTCAGGTAGAGATTCTGCGGCGAAGCAAGCACAGTACCGGATCTATACGGAGACGGGCGTACAGTTATACCCTACGAGCGGGTATTCACCTTCGTTTAATTTACCATATAATGCGAAGCATATAATAGACGCAACCAAATTCCCATTTGGATCGACTACTATCTATGTAGAGACGAAGGACCCCTCATCCACGTATATTACGCCTAATCCTGTGTATACGGTTGTCACAAGGACAAACCAAGCCCCATTGTCCGATATGAAAGTTGTACCTTCCTCTGTGCACAAGGAAAACGCGATACTAAGCTTCGATGTTACTGATGCGGAGAAGGATTCTGTGCAGTTTAAGGTAAGCTTGAATAATATACCGATTCAACCTGCTTCGGGTGACTACTCAACGCTAATCAAGACTCCATTCAGTTACACTATTCAGTTAAGAAATAAGGATATGAGAGTTGGAAACAACACAGTTACATTAACCCTGATGGATGACTTGGGTGCAGTAAGGACTACATCGCTAACAGTAAAGAAGGTAAATGATGCCGTAGAGTTTGACCAGAGTGATGTAAGAGGGCAGACCATATACGCGCGGTTGACCGACCCGGACGGGGATATGCTGAGATACCAAGTTAGACTTAACGGGAAGAAAATATACCCGCCTGACATGGACATGACAGGTCTACTGAATTCTCCTGCATATGTGAATTACAAGATTCCCGCTGAAGAAGTACAGTTCGGTAACATCCATAAAGTTGAGATAGTTGCTGAGGACGACTTGGGTATGCAGTCTACTTGGGTAACGAATGCACTCATTGATTACTCGGGTCTTATGTTTACAGATGAAAATGGGGCCTACTATTCCACCGATCTCGGTGAAATCATTAAATTGTTGGACACCGGTACGGTCGTCGCGGGCAACACGACAGGAACGTTCAAGGTTTATCTGAAGAACACTGTCGGGTACGCAGTGAAGAATGTCAGTTTGTTCGTGTCTCAAAGAGACCTTGACGCTGTTTACGAAAAGGTAGAGTTGAGTGCCCATGAAGACCCATTTATACCAAGAAGCACACTCGAAATCCCACACTTAGAATATGGCGAGAGAGTGCCATTCTACGTGAGAATCAACACTACAAGACAAGCCGTCGGCGGGGGTCTCTTCGATATTCGTGTCGTAGGTGACCCTGCCTAATGGCGGGCTAAGGAAGGTGAGTCAATGAGTTCCCACGCGTCACTACACTCATCACTTATTAAGAGTAATGGAGACTTGTACGCTTTCGGGTATAATCATTACGGTCAGCTAGGTCAGACTAGAGGAAACAGAACAAGCAATGCCAACTACGCTCCACAAAAAACAACCCCATTCTCCAATGTTAAGCAAGTAGGTGAAGGTAATTACCACACGCTTGTCCTGCTTGAAAACGGAGATTTGTACGCCATGGGATACAACTACTACGGTCAACTTGGGGTATCTACGCAATGGAGGACTGACAACTCTACTACAACTCCTGTGCTTATTATGACTGACGTTAAAGAGGTAGCCTGTGGGTATCTTCACTCCGTGGTGCTAAAGAACAACGGAGACGTGTATACGTTTGGTTACAACGCATATTATCAATCAGGCAGGGGGGCGACAGGAGATACTTGGAGTCCGACCAAAACAGCTTCAGGAGCGAAGAACATAGGGGCAGGTTACAACTTCTCTTTCTATATCGCTCAGAATGGAGACTTGTATGCCGTAGGTCAGAATAATTACGGTCAGCTAGGGGTATCTGGCGGCACTGCTGTAAGATGGACAAAAGTGATGGAAGGCGTAAAGCAGGTGGATGGAGGTATTTACCACACGCTTGTTCTTCTTGACAACGGAAACGCGATGGCGATGGGTTACAACTACTATGGTCAGCTTGGCGTGACCACGGGTAATGGCACAGGTAACGGTTACTCTCTACCGCGAACGGTTATGACAAACGTTCGGTCTGTCGCAGCAGGCGGCTATTTCTCAGCGCTTGTTTCCAACAGTAATGACCTTTACACCTTCGGACACAATGACCAAGGGCAGTTAGGGAATGGGACGAACGGTACAATTCAATCAACAGTGCGTCTTGTACGCAGTAGCGTAAAACAAGTGTCCTGCGGATATTATCACACGATAGTATTAGACAACGACGGTAGAGCATATGCGGCAGGGTATAACCTGTACGGCCAGTTAGGTGTCTCTAATAACGCAGGGAACAGTAACGCAAATCCTAACTTTCTTTACATTACCAATGACAACAAAAGGTCTATGGGCGGGGCCGAGGTAGTATTCCAACTCAATGTACTAAGCATGAACACTTCCTTCCATAAGGAAGGCGTATCACTGATAGCTAACTTATCTCACGTAACGTCTAACCTGACTTCTTACAAAATTAGCGTAAACGGCATTCAGCGATTTCCTTCAGTGGGGTGGACAGCGGCACAACTTCCTGATATCGCTGTCTCCAAGGATTTGCCGCACACGTACTTTGATATAGGTAGCAACAACTTTATCCTGCTAGAGATGCAGGATGATGTGGGTAGGATGGATTCGATTGGTTGGTATGTAACCAAGACCAACCAACCTCCGATCGTTACCCCTGAATTATCCGCAACGCAGTTACACAAAGACAACGTGACTGTGGGTGGCACGGTTAGCGACCCCGAAGGAGATAAGGTACAGTACAGGGTGATGCTCAACAACGTTCAGAAATACCCTTCTACGGGATTTACGGAACTGGAGTCGTCACCAGCCAACGTTGCGGTGGTAATCAACAATTCAGATTTTGTCGTAGGCGCAAACACATTGAATATTGAAGCCAAGGATGACCTTGGGACATTGTCCACGTTTACGCAAATTATAATTAAAACGAATACCGCGCCCACCATCACAGGGGATGTTAAGGGTAATTTCATTAACCTTCAGGTGACTGACCCCGATAGCGACCAAGTCCAGTATCGAATTTTCGTAAACGGCGAACAGCTTTATCCTGAGTCTGACTTCTCAAGCTATACCCATGTTCCTTTCAATATCCAGTTCGTTATTCCACGGCAGAAGATTAAGAAGTCTCAGAACAATACGGTACGGGTCGAGACACTTGATGAATTGGGCGGGTCAAAGAATTGGGAGAAATCGTTCGTCGGTGGCTACTCGGGACTGCTTTTCTGTAACGCCACAGAGACCTTCTACTCCGACGACTTTGGTGAGATTCTGAAATACCTCGACTTCGGTACGATGGTGGCGGGACAGACCACGGCGGCGGAGAGAGTGTTTGTAAAGAACACTTTAGGTTACCCCGTCGAGAACATTCGGATATGGGTAGACCAAGGAGAACTTGACGGGGTTCATGCCAAAGCTGAGATTAGTAAGCTTGATGCTCCGTTTGAACCGCGCCCCCAACTAGTGTATGTAGAGCCGCTTGAGCACAATGACAAGATTAGTTTCTATGTGCGGATTGCGACTACAAGGCAAGCGATGTGGGGAGGTATGTTCGACATACTCGTTAAGGCAGACCCACGGCAAAGCTAAATAGAGCCCTTACTACCTTATATTGGTGGTAAGGGCTTTTCCATGCACAACAAAACTACTCTCAGAGAGGTGAACAGATAATGGCAAATGGTGTATTCAAGGACGGGGATGGTTCTGTCAATAGCCCGTATCTCATTGAAGATGCTTACGACTTGTTTGAATTCTGTAGCAAGTCCAACACGCTTTACAATACGAAGAGCGCGAAGCTTGCGAACGATATCGACCTCAACGTTGCCCCTTACAACACGGGCACGGGTTTCGCGTTAGGTCACACGGTAGCATTCAATGGCGTGTTCGACGGGGATGGCTATGTAATCAGGAACTATTTTAACCGTCAAAACACTGCGTATAGTGGGCTGTTCCCCCAACTAGGCACGGGTACGATCAAAAACTTTGGTATGGAAAATATTAACATAAACAATTCCTCGCAGGGTTACCAGAGTGCCGTATGCGGGGCGATGAATAACGCCGCAGCACTGATTGAGAATGTTTACGTAAGAGGTGGCAGCTTAACAGGATCATCTTACTCAGGTGCGATTTGCGGGATGTTAAGTAACGGCACAATTCGCAACGTCTATGTATTGAATGTAACGTTCGCGATGTACGGCAATTACTTTGGGGCTGTCGTAGGAAGTTCTGCTAATGCTAGTGCAGTCATGTACAACGTATGGGCCTCTAACACCATCACAAACGTTTTTAACGCCAGCTACTGTGGTGGGGTGTCTGGCAACATGCAGAGCGGAGACGCGACCAAGCAGTTCAACCTTTACTACAGTAATAGAATGAACTATGCCGGGTACGTCTCTCTAGCAACAGTAATGACAGAGGTAACCATTAAAGACCCCGCATTTATGTACAACCTGAACTCTTCGCAACCTGATATCACGTACACACGTTGGGTGTTACAGCCAAGTACTTATCCAATGCTGTGGTTTGAAGACTTCCGAATGTTCCTGCTTCTGGATGCAGGTCGACCTATCTCGAACATCGACTTCGGGGCAGTACTGGAAGGCGGCATGTCTCCTGTCAAGAAAATAAGATTGAAGAACGGCTACATGTATAAAATTACAGAAATGTCCTTTGCTTGGACAAGGGCGGATGGAGTGTCCGATTTGACTGAACTTCAATTCAGTCTGGACGGTTCATTTACCGATAACAGTAACCCGCTTGAGCTGAAGGGACTTAATATACTACGTGGCAGGGAGTTTGATTTATATGTTCGAGTAAAGACCTATGATGGCGTGACGGGCGCAGGGCAGTTCAATATTACTGCTACAGTCACTTCCGCAGAGTAATGGGTTTTCATCTCAATACAATGGGATAAGGAGTGGTTGAATTGCCAGCAGAGTCTATCATTGGTGCGAGGTCGAGTTTGTCGGCTTCGCACGTTGTTTTACCCAAGACTACAAGCGTAACTTTGGCGGCTTCCGATACAACCAGCACGAAGCAGACATTAAACCTGACAACGTATCAAGACCTACTGCCTAAGACTACGAGCGTAACTTTGGCGGCTTCCGAAACGACCAGTACAAAGCAGACACTAAACCTGACGGCGTATCAAGACCTACTGCCTAAGTCGAAGCTCTTTAATTTTAAGGTGGGCCATGGAATAACTGATTACGGTTACGGAAGCTTTAACTTTACAATAAACGGCTTGGTTTACCCAAGATCGACAACGTTCTTGGCAGACCTCAGAATTGACTCTAAGTATAGTTACTTTGCAGCTACACACACGGTGAATCAAAAGACTACGGAGACTAGAGACGATTTGGCGGGAAGAATCGCAATATCGCCGCCTATGGTTGAATCCCTGCAAGGCAAGATGTCCGTGCGCGAGACGAACTCAGCAGACGGTACAGCGTTCATCTGGGGTGTAAGGGACAGTGACATAACTTCTCAGGTTAACGTAATTAGAACGAAGAACGAGTATCTTGACAGCCGAATCTCAATCCGAGAGAATAATGAACTTCAAGGTAAAGTGCCTACGATTTGGGGCGAGTCAAAAGGAGACTTGGCTTCGGTCATTTACGCTGTTTACCCTGCGGACAAAGACCTCTCGATGCAGTTACGTGTAAGTAGCGACTACATCTTGGAGCAGACCATTGAAGGAGATATGTACGGCTATAACAAGCCATCCAAACTCTCCGTAAACGTTAAGACGGACAATGACGTTTTGTCCACAATCGGTGTCCGATTCAGCAACCTAATGACAGGTACTTCCTTCATTTGGGGCACAAACGAACTCGAGCTAAGTGGTAACATTAACGTTTACCAAGTGTCTCACCTTCGTACGACGTTGGGAGTAACGCCTGCTAACCGCATGACTGCTATTGTGGATATCACGCAACCTATGCGCATCACAGATATCTTGACTGCTAAACGTGACGCATTTGTAAGGGAAGCTTACCCTAAGCTGAACTATGGTGCGGAGCAAACCTTGGTCGCAGGTTACAGTGAATCAAGACAAGAAGTATTTAGAAGCTTAATCGGGTTCAACATCACTGACATTTTATCCATGAGTACGGACTACAAGCTTGAAAGAATCATCCTCAAGCTGAAACACTCTCTTGGTAGAACTCCGACAATTCCTCTTGAGCTAAGAGCAGTCAATGGCTCTTGGGCAGAGAACAGCGTGACCTGGAGCAACCAGCCTGACATGGGCGAGATAGTAAACCAAGGAATATACTTCGCTGACGAAGCAAGAGGGTTCATTACCTTCGATATTACTGACTTCATCCTACAAGCGAAAAAGCAAGGCGCGGACGATATCAGTTTGTATCTAGTAGCGGCTGACGAGACTGCTAACTCCGTGCAATTCTTCTCTATGGATGCAGGAATAAGCCAAGCACCGTCCCTCGAATACACTTACTTCGATGAAGTGATTCGTAGTACGGGACGTTCTGGAATTGATACTAAAATCCTGGTCACATACCCACGGGTAGCGAATCTGAGTTCTAAAATCAATATCTACAAGTATAGTAGCAACAACGATTTAACAGGTAAAATCACAGTCACTCCATCCGGCAAACGTTTCGAAAATTTGCCGTCCAGTTTCACGGTTAGTCGTCCGAATATGGCAGGTAAGGGGATAGTTAAGCAGAGCACCTGGGGAGACATGAAATCGACCATCAGTATCCGAGAAGCTAGTCTGTTCGACCTCGAAAACGGCAAGCTTACAGTATCCAGACCAAACCTTCAAACGAAACTTTACGTAGCTAACCGCAAAGACACCCCTTCAAAGTTGGATGTACGTGTCTGGGGAGAAGATTCACTATACGGCTGGGTTATCGTAAACATCAAGGATAGACCTTCAACAATCACCGTCCGTCCTTACATTGACAAGGTTGGCATAATCACCGTTCAGCGATCGGTAGATGTTGACATCCTATCCAGCTTCGTTGTCAGCGAAAAAGTCAAGGTAGGTATTATTGACGTACTGTACCGCGATGATATCGAAGGTACGATGACCGTACAGGGTGGAGATGTCTCGGAAATCGCATCCAGCATTTCCGTTAGTAGACCTGACCTTCTAGGTAGAATCGAGGTGAATCCTTATTCCGACTTCGGCGGCAGAATCGTAGTAAGACATTCTCGCATCACTGAAATTCCTTCAGGCATTGTCGCATCCATCCCTAATATGCCTTCTAAGGTGTATGTGAGATTTATGAGTGACCTGCTTGGCAAGATTACTGTAAGGCGCAAAGATAATCACCGTATCTGCAGTTCCTTGAGCATTTCCCGTCCAGATATGTTCGGTAATATCTTCCCAAAAATTCACAGTGACATCGTTGGGAGTATTATCGTAAGACGCTTAGAAGGTGAGAATTTCCTCTCCAAAATTGACGTTCCTCACAGACAGAACATTTGGTCTGAGATTGACGTAGTTGGGGCAAGCATGATTCCTTCGAGTATCCGTGTCAACTCTGGATACCTGTTCGGAAGACTTGAGATTCCTGCTTACGGAAACGAATATTTATCTTCCAAGTTTATTGTACGGGTGCGTTTGGCAAGTGACATTGATTCCGTTATTGATGTATATCAATACGATCTCTTGGATGGTTCGATGACGGTACGGCAGACCTTTGAAAAATCAATAAACAGTGAACTCGTAGTCAGAAGGACAGAAGAAGATGACCTCCTTGCTAACATTGACGTATGGATTACAAGAGACCTCGCAGGGCGTATTGTTGTTCGTCGGTCTGTCACAGATAGCTTTAACTCTCAAGCTTATGTGCTTAACCGAAAAGACATTAACGGTAAGTTGGAAGTCCTTGAGCGCAATAACCTGAGCGGCTCGATTAGAGTCGTCTATGTCGGTCACTCCGACTTCCTCGGTAAGCTGACAGCGAAGATCCGTGCATATGGCGACTTGGAGACAACGCTTGATGTAACAACCGGCGGGTCTAAGGATATCATTGCTGTACTAGGTGTAGCACCTACGAACAGGATGACGGGTATTGTAGATATCACTCAGCCAATCCGTGAGCATGAAACTTTAAGTGCTGTAAAGGACACATACGTAAGGGAAGCTGTTCCTACCCTAAACTACGGTGAAGAGACTTCCTTCGCAGTGGGTAACTATCAGGAAAATAGACTTCGCTCGTTACTCGGTTTTAACATCGATAGTCTGAAAGACGGCTACGAAGTAGACAAGGTTGAACTCAAGCTTTACTACGGTCAATCACCAACGAAAACACTTCGTCTCATGGGTGTGATGGGGCAGTGGTCGGAGTACGGAACAACTTGGATTAACCGTCCGAATACAGGCTCGGAGATTACGACAAGCTACGTCGTAAACACGGACGAAAATTGTATTGTATTCGACGTGACGCAGTATGTAATCGAGAGATATTTGGCAGGGGAAACTCTTGTTGACTTTTACCTCATAGCTCAAGACGAAACTGACGGCAAGTATGATTATTTCTTCTCCAGAGAGTCACAGGGCTACGCGCCTAAACTGCAAGCCACGTACTACAATCCTGCAATTTGGAGCAGTGGCCGAGCGAACATTGATTCATCCATCATTGTAACGTATCGTAAGAACCTGAGTTCCCGACTGAGAGTGCGAATCCCTGCAAGACTGAACGTAGAGATTCCATCCAGTATTGAAGTAACACGCAATAATGTAGTAATCGGTAGCGTAACTGTAAGTAAGCCCGATATGCCATCTAAGGTTAAGGTCATGTATAGAGATGCCGCTGTTCTTCCTGCTTCTCTAGGGGTTGCGAATAAGAATACATCGGCAATTGGCAGCTCGATTACCGTGAGCAGACCTTCTCTCCCAATCAGCTTCTACATTAAAGATAGAAAAGACTTGAACTCTACGGTCATCGTAAAAGTGGTTGAGAATGCGGACTTCTTCTCTTGGATTATCGTAAACGCTTGGGAAAGACCTTCGAGTCTGTACGTCACCCCTCATAACGACATTCAGTTGTCCTTTACGGTTCGCGGCAAAACAGGAGAAGACCTTCCATCTAGCATAGCAGTGTCTATTGACAAATTCAGTGGTTCGGTGACAGTTAAGCAGAAAGTCAACAAAGACCTCACTGGTAAGGTTGAGATACAGAAGTACAGTCAAAGTGAACTAAGCGGTCAGGTTTCTGTTTCCGCCACTGTTAACAAAGATCTCTACTCTGAACTGAACATCAACGTAATTACTGACGATAGCATCCTCGGATCGCTTTATGTGCTTGGAAACAGCGTGCTTGGTACGGTGTATGTAAGATACACCGGAAACCTCGGGTCTCAGGTTACAGTAAAGCCTGCGTGGTTCGCTTACTTACCAACCTTATTGTCGGTAAGTGTTCCAGATGTTACATCTAGTATTGAAGTCCAGCTTCCAGCCGATTTGATATCCTCGATTACAGTCAAGGCGGCAATTGACAGCGGCTTGGCGGCCGGCATCGCAGTAAACAGACCTGAACTTACGTCAAGCATAGAGGTAAGCGACCGTGACGACCTCGACTCCACACTGAGAGTCCAAGCAAAAAGCGATAACTCCATCACTGGAAGTGTTAGCGTAAGCCGCTTCTCAATTGAGTGCTCGATTAAAGTCAACGGAAGTGCCAACCTCGATTCTAGTGCGGAGGTGAGAAGGGAAAACGGCGAAGCCTTTGAAGGGGTCTTGGCAGTAAGTAGACCTAACATTACGTCTACGATCGAGGTGCTTGAGCGAAGAGACATCGAATCCTCCTTATTCATAATGTTCGGTGGAACGGAAGACCTGGGTAGTAAAATTTACGTGAAATATATGAATGACATCTTGGGAAGCATTGAAGTTTGGGGCGCAAGCATGATCCCTTCGAGTATTCGTATCATTTCAGGTAACTTAGCATCTTGCATCGCCGTCCCTGCCTACGATAATAAAGATCTTATGGCAATTATCGGAATTAAAAACCGCTTCATCAGCGAGATTCCGTCCATGCTTCAGGTTCAAGAGTGGTCCCAGTTCACTGGAACAATCTCAGTACAGGCGTTTGGTGAGAACGATTTGGCGGGACAAGCGACGATTATCAGGAACGAGAACAGAGACCTAGTTTCTGTAATTATTCCGTTAATCAGTAATTACCTCCCATCGACAATCGGTGTAAGGTTCGACAACTGGATGACCGGTAAGGCAGACTTCATTCCCGTTGGCGGTGTTGACCTTGAATCAAGTGTTGAAGTAAACCCATCGTCGGGCATTGAGGGACGTGTTACTGTTGTTATCAACTCTGTTGCAGATATCACAGGTAACATGGTGGTTCGCGGAAACGGAGTAGCAGATCTAGGATCTGATGTAAAGATAGTTTACAGAGGCAACTCCGACCTTGTTACAGCTTTGGGTGTCCCTGCACTCAACAAAATGACAGGTAAAGTATTCATTATTCCTGTAGCAGACAGTGACTTGCTTTCTTACATCGAAGCGCACGTTCACAATAACCTGCCAAGTAAACTTTCGGTTCGCCAGTCCGCTGACAAAGACCTCAAGTCATCCATTGAGATTCACATCTTCAATGAGTTAGAAGGCACAGTCGCTGTAAGAAGGGTGGCTTATGAGGACCTGACTTCCAAGATTGCCGTAAGGGTTTGGGGTAAGAACGAGAAGGTCGGTAAGATTGTCATAAGGCAGAGAGACAACAGTGACATCGGAGGTAGCATTAACACCATCCAATGGAAAGTCCTGAACTCCAAAATAACGGTCCGCAGAAGTGCTTTCTCTGAAATCCCTATGCGGTTTGAAATCTTGGAGAAGAGCGACCTACTCGGCTGTAGCATCACGGTAAGGAGAACTGAGAAGTTCGACTTGACTTCTACAATCACTATCAGAAGAAGTGCTAACAAAGACCTTGGCGGTAGAATTGTAGCAAGACGGAGCGATAATTCAGACCTCCCTTCCTTCATAGAGACATGGCAATTCCGTACAGTCCCATCGAAACTTTATGTGCTTTACCGTAACGACCTAATATCCACAATAAATGTAGTTGCCGACTACGGATATTGCTTCATAATGTAACCATGATAACCCCTACCACTACTCGGTAGGGGTTATTTTATGGGCGAAACGACCTATATTGTAGTTACAAGGGATCGAATTTAGCAGACGAGTTCTGTTTCTTTTTCTGACATACCTATAGTCTTATCCAACTGCTAGCGAGTAGCCAGCCGGAAGTGATTTTGTTTGGCTTCATGAACATCTTGATTTAAGGAAAGTGCATTGTCATGAATAGGGTTAATCCATCGCGTTCGTAACTTTCTAGGGCCAATTCGGACGAGTTCTTATCTGTTTGCAGGTAGAATAAGAACACCTCGACATAATTCATTATTCATATTGAATCACATCCCGTTGTCTATAGTCACACAATATACACCGGATTATTATGTGACTTATCAACGTGCCAACAAACAGATAGAAAAGGTCAGGTGACAGATATGGACGTAGGGGTAATCACAGCAATTGCTGGCCTCGTTGGTACTGCTGTATCCGGTGTAATCGGCTACGCCAGCGGCAAAAACAATAACAAGGTCACGGATAGAGAATTGCTCTCTAAGGACGAACAGGCCTTCCGTGAAAGGTTGATCGAACGTCTCACAGCTTCGGAAGAAAAGATTGAGAGACTAAACAACGAAGTCATTACGCTTCGTCAGGAAAACATGGAACTGATTAGTGAGAACAGGCTACTGAATATCAAGGTAGAGCAATTGGTGGCTCAACTCTCAAGACGGAGGGGAGACGTACGCTAAGATGGTGAAGTTTGTAAAAAGCGCATTCTGGAACGACAATGACGGCTTCTCCGCTAAGGACTTTCTGATGGTTCTGTTTGCCGGTCTGTTTGCACTGTTCCTACTTATTGTATTCTTTGCACCTTTCTTCGGGGTAGCGGTCAGCGCCGTCTCGATAGAGGTGATAGGAAACCTTAACCCGATCGTTATGACCATTGTAGGCGGATTATTCGCAGTGCAGACAGTGAGGGAGTTCAAGACTACCAATACAGAAACTACGGTTGCAGTTCCTTGTAATTATCAAATGGAAAATGTCCATAATATCCTGGAGAAAAAGATAGGGGATAACCCCCCAAAGATTTAATAGAAAGGGTGAACCAGATGGCTTTCAAGATGAAGTATCCTATTGTACAGCAATACATACCAATTAACACGAAGAGACGTTCCGGCTTTAAGAATCGAGGAATTGAATTTATCGTGGTGCATGACACGGGAAATGACGGCAGTACAGCGGTAGGTAACGTGAACTACTATACGAACTCTGCTAACGTCGAGAGTGCTTCTGCACATACCTTTATTGATGATAAGGTCATTGTGGAGTGTGTGCCGCTCACTGAGAAGGCTTGGCACGTCTTGTACAACGTGACTACAGACAATGCCCTTTACGGCTACGATTCCAATGATCACGCAATCGGCGTAGAACTGTGTTACTCCAATAAGAAGGGGAGCATCAATAACCAAGAAGCTTACAAACGCTACGTGTGGTACATCGCTTATTTATGTAACAAGTACTCACTGAATCCCTTGAAGCGGATTTCGGGTCACAATGAGCTTGATCCGAACCGAAAGTCCGACCCGTACAAGAATGCTTTGAAAATTATGGGAATCGCTAAGACTCAATTCTTAAACGATGTGGCGGCTGAACTGAAGGAATGTACTTCTTCAGAATCACCAACAAAAACTGAAGTAATGGAGGACGATGAACCTATGAAGCTTGATAAGTGGGCAGTAGACATGCTTGTAAAGAACCTGACAGAATTTAAGGCTAAAGAGTATTTTACGGACGAAACTTGGATTACCAAAGCTAAGGATGGTACGCTGACTGCTTCTGAACTTGCGTTCCTGAACACCATCCTAATTGCTAGGGCGGTGAAGAAGTAATGGTAACTCTAACTGGCGTACTGGCTACAGCAGTAGGAGCAATCGGTCTGTGGATGCTTGTGGCCGGCTTAACAGAAGCAATCACGGAAATCATCAAGAAGGTAATGCCTATTAAGGATACGGGCACGTATGCAGTTTCTATTATAGTAGGCGTAGGACTGGCATTCGCATTCGGACTTAATCCATTCGGGCTTACCGGAATTGCCGCATACTCGTCTACGGTAGCCGCTGGCTTACTAGCTTCCCGCGGGGCTAACTATCTGAGCGATTGGCTGAAGAAACTAGGAATTAAAAAAGAATAGATGCGCAGCTACTATTTTTAGTGTAAAAGCAGTCTAAGAATCTCTGACATTGGTAACTCGCAATAGATTGCAATAATCCGTAAAACTTAGAATGATGAAGGAAGTCCCCCAAAGGGGACTCTTTTTATTTTTACCTATTCAGCACCATTAGATCTACTTCGATCTAGTAAGATACAAGGGATGGTTCTTTTCCGGGCTTTCGTGATTTAGTATTTTATAAGTTGATCGACCTGCATATAATGGAATCTCAAGCTTTGAGAAGTCAGGGAGTCCATTCTCTAAAAAACATTGATCATCTCTATACCGTTGTACAATTTCTCCTGCGATCCACTCATGGTCACCCAAGCTTGTAATGCATAACGTTCGGCATTCATATGCAAAGTAGGCCTCCGTGAGAACAGGTATATCGACTTGAAGTCCTTCCTCGTACTCCATATTGAATTCCTTGAATTTATCCATATCTCTTCCGCTGTACGTCCCAACGGCTTGAATTATTGCTGAACAGTGTGCAGGCAAAAAGTGTACACCGAATACTCCACTTTGCTCAATTAATGTATAGGTATAGGTCTCTTTACGAAGAGATATGCCATATATTCCTGGGGAGGAGCCGATATACGTGTGCCATCCTGAAGCCATAATATTTTGTCGCCCCTCATGACGCGCAGTTACTATCGCCACCATTCCGGGATATGAATACCAGGATTCGTCTTGGATCGGTTGTCGCATGAAAATCACTCCTCTTAAAATATTTTCAAATTGGATAGGATCATCAATCGGATAAAACATTAACCTTGTTATTTGGTATCGATATGGAAGATGCCTATCTCATTATAATGTTCTAGCTTGTAATCAATGACACCGAGGCTACAGTTCAACGTCTCCATTTGCTTCAAAATATTTTGCCGATGTTGCTGCAGCATTTCTTTCCTCTGTTCACTAGTGATGGAACCTTCCAGACAGAGCATCATGAATGCTTTTATATCCTCAAGTGGCATACCACTGTCTCTCAGACAGCGTACTAACTCCAGCCAGCTTATATCCATCTCCGAATATTTACGGGTACCGTATTCTGTCTTTTTCAACAAAGGCATCAGGCCTGTTCGATCATAGAACCGCAGCGTGGAAGCAGGTAACTGGGTGCGTTCTGCAACTTGTTTAATCGTAAATTCCAATCAAATCTTCCTTTCAAAAAAAGGGTTGGAGGTCTTGACTTAAACCTAAGTTTAACTACTATCCTAAGATAGTACAAGAGAGCGCTTCCACAAATAAGCTCTATTTCCAACCATGCTCATAAGGAGTGATTCAGTTGAAATACAGAAGGCTGGGTAGAAGTGGATTGAAGGTTAGTGAGATTGGATTGGGAAGCTGGCTGACCTATGGATCGGCCACTTCAGAAGAGGCGGCACGTGCATGTATGCACAAAGCATACGACCTCGGCGTTAACTTTTTTGATACTTCGAATTCGTATCCAGGTGCTGAAGAGGTCATGGGAAACACGTTGAAGCTGTATTCACGCAGTAGTTACGTCCTGGCTACGAAGTTGTTTTTTCCGCAAGGATCGGGACCGAATGAACGTGGATTGTCCCGCAAACATATCGTAGAGCAGTGCGAAGCAAGCTTAAAGCGTTTGGGTACTGATTATATCGACTTATATCAGTGTCATCGTTTTGATTCCGAAACTCCTGTGGACGAAACGCTTCGAGCATTAGATGATTTGCAAGCACAAGGTAAAATTTTGTATGCAGGTGTCAGTGAATGGACCTCCGCACAGATTGCGGAAGCATCGGGAATCGGCAAACGCCTGAATTTACGCCCTTTAATCTCCAATCAGCCAATCTACAATATGTTTGAGCGCTACATTGAGAGAGAAGGAGTAATTAAGCAATGCGAGCAGGAAGGACTGGGTCTCATCGTGTTTTCTCCGCTTGCACAGGGTGTGCTCACAGGTAAATACAAACCGGGGCAGCAAATTCCTGAAGGCACGCGAGCCGCGAATGATCAAACGAATGGTGTAATCAACAGTTATTTACGTGAGGACGTGCTCCAATGTACTGTAAAGCTGTCGGAAATTGCAAATGAACTCGAAGCAACCTTATCCCAATTTGCATTAGCTTGGATTCTGCGTGAACCCGCAGTAAGCTCTGCCATCATTGGCTCCAGTAGGCCGGCGCAGATTGAAGAGAATCTCAAAGCGGTTGAGCTTAAGCTTACACCTGATATTATTTCGGAAACGGAAAAAATCCTATCTTCCATCCGCCATTTTGCGCCACTGCGATAATAAGGGAAAATAAATGGGGAGATATAGACTAACAAGTGAAGAAGCGCTCGTGTGACTTATATATACTGCAAGGCACAAAAAAGGCCGTTAAACTATAACGGCCTCATTTGCTCTATAGGAAGGAAAGGCGATCTAACGACTCACTGCAAAATTTCTAAACTTAAGTTGATCTGACTAATCCGCATTATCAATCTCCAGGCTTACAGTGACTCCGTTTTTCTCCAAATCTTTAACGACCTGCATCGCATTTTCATTTAGCGGGTTATTGCCCAGGTATACCTCGGTTAAATGAGGAATCGTTCTAAGCACAGCAATATCTTGAATGAGATTGTCTTGTAGATAAAGATGTTCTAAAGTTGGATGGTTTTTCAATGGTGTAAGATCCTTAATGCGATTATTGTCCATACTAAGCCATTCAAGATTCATCTTCTGGAGTGGTCTTAAGTCTGATACTTGATTACCGCTGGCAAGCAAACTCGTAAGATTGCGTAAATTTTTCAGAGGTCCTAAGTCTCTTATTTGGTTATCATTAATCAATAAGCTTTCCAAATTGCGTAATCCTGAAATTGGAGATATATCTGTAATTTGATTCCCATCTAGAGCCAATAGGTTTATTTTTGTCAGCTTGGAGAGGGGGGTTATATTTTTGATGTTATTGCCGGGTAGAACTAGTTCCGCTATGTTAACTGCAAACTCAAGTCCTTGCAAACTGGAGACTTTCCTTTTTGCATCCAATGAATACAAGGTTTTCAATTTACTTATATCGGCTGCTTTCAGTTCTTTTTTACCTGATAACTTTAATTCTGTTCGAATGATTTGTGTTAAAACGGGATCTTTAACGACTGAAGCTGCCAAAATTGTAGATGTCGGTAATATTAAAAGCATCAAACAAAATACGATTAAACGTTTTACGAATGGATTAGGCATAGTGCACTCCTTAAAATTAGTATGTAAATTCATTCTTTGATCTCTTGATCTCAACTATGCATAACTCTTGGCGCTCTCCTTATATGATTTAATAATAAAGAATATACCATGATCTGGAGCGTAATACATTGTCCCATTTTACAGATGCTGAAAGGGTTCTAGAGCGAAACAGTGGAGAACAGATGATTTATCAAATCTATTACTGGTATGTTGATAATCTTTCGTTGTAGGGTTTGTTTTTCTATGCTAGAATTTCTTGTGGCTTAAAATAATAATTACAGAGGTTTATAATGAATCGTGGGAAATCCCTAGCAACCCTATTGTCTGTAGCGTTACTTGCAGTATTGCTTACTGCGTGCTCAGTCAATGTTGATGAAGTAAGAAGTTCAGCAGATGAGGCTTTTAAAACAAAGAATTACCAGGTTTTTAATGAGCAATACGACAAACTTAGTAAAGCCAATAATGACGAGGCTACACTTTATCTTAACAAGATGAAGGAAAATCCGATTTTTTCTCCTGATACCTATGAATCTAGCACAGAACTGTCTGATGGTGTTACAGAGTTAACAATGATCGTAGAGAAAGTGCCTAGCCTGAGTGAATACGCTAAAAAGAAGACCAGTGAGTTAAACAACAAGTTATCTAAGATAAACATTATCTCAAGCACGATAAGATACATAAATGATACTCAAGTAGAAGAACTTGAAAATATTACATCAGATGCAAACACTTTTGTGATGTTAATGAAAGAGTATGAAGATGTAAAGAAAACCACCTCGGCTCTTGAGAATCTAAGTTCTGGTTTGAATTCTCACATTATAGAAGTTGAATCTATAGTAGAAAAAGACAACAATACGAATGGACTTCTAGACGCGATGAGAAATCTAAAAACGAACTTAGATTCTAAGACAAATTTTCTTAAAACTAACAGTGCGTTGATTATATCTTCAAACTCTCTGATAAGCGAAGGTAATTTTTTTAGTATGATAAATGTAACCGATTTGTCTGAAGAGGTAGAGTCCCTGGATAGTCAAATCACAACTTCTCTAAATGATCTTAAACAGCGCGCTGAAAGCGCTGGGCCTCCATATTGAATATGATCAAAAATACCTCTCTTATTTTGGAGAGGTATTTTTTTATGAAGTTGTGTTGCAAGAAGGAATGGTTCCACAAGAAGTTACCGAGTAGCTAAAGGGATAAATCGAGATTACGTAACGGTTGCTTCTGGGAATGAATAAACAAGACGCTATGTTCATTTGCGGATTTTTTGTCATTTTGTCCGCCATATGTGTACAAAAAATGAAAAAGATGTTACATTGAAATCAGTATAATCCCCTTTATAACAAGGTTTTCTGGAGAATAATATGTCTCCTGTACGAGGACATTCGTATATCGAGGAGGGAATGGAATGTCAAGTCAAGCATTGAACGAATTTTTAAGTTCGAACATCGAAGATCTGAAGGCCAAAGGTTTATATAACGTCATTGATACGTTGCAGGGTGCAAATGGTCCTGTTATTCGTATCGACGGAAATTCCCTAATCAATTTGTCTTCGAATAACTATTTGGGACTCGCAACAGATTACCGACTGATTGATGCTTCAGTTAAGGCAGTTCAGACATATGGGGCAGGCGCAGGGGCTGTAAGAACCATTAACGGTACGATGGATCTTCATATGGAGCTTGAAGAGAAACTGGCCCGTTTTAAAAAAACGGAAGCTGTTATCGTGTATCAATCCGGATTTAACTGCAATATGGCTGCTATATCCGCCGTGATGGATCAGCATGATGCGATTTTATCAGATGAACTTAACCACGCTTCGATTATTGATGGTTGCCGCCTATCGAGAGCCAAGGTGATTCGCTTCAAGCATTCGGATATGAATGATTTAAGGCGGCAGGCGAAACAAGCCAAGGAGTCCGGTCAGTACCGTAAAATTATGGTCATCACTGACGGGGTTTTCTCCATGGATGGTGATATAGCAAAGCTGCCGGAAATTGTGAAAATAGCAGAAGAATTCGACTTAATCACTTATGTAGATGATGCCCACGGTTCGGGCGTTCTTGGAGCAGGTGCGGGAACTGTGAAACATTTTGGATTGTCCGACCGCATTGACTTTCAAATTGGTACACTTTCCAAGGCGATCGGCGTTGTCGGGGGTTATGTGGCAGGCAGAAAACAACTGATCGAATGGTTGAAGCTGAGAAGTCGTCCGTTTCTGTTCTCAACATCGCTACCCCCGGCTACAATCGCTGCTTGTAGCGCTTCTGTCGACATTCTGATGAATGACAATGAGCTGATCCAGAAGCTATGGGAGAACAGCAATGATTTGAAAAATGGCTTGAGCCGGCTTGGATATGATGTGGGACAAAGCGAAACTCCGATCACTCCTTGTATCATTGGTGAAGAAGTAACCGCACAACAGTTCAGCAAACGACTCTATGAAGAAGGCGTGTACGCTAAGGCCATCGTGTTTCCGACAGTTCCAAAAGGAACTGGAAGAATACGTAACATGCCGACGGCTGCTCACACCAGGGAAATGCTTGATCAGGTGATCGATGTATATGAGAAAGTTGGGAAGGAAATGAAGTTGATTTAGCTGCATTCACGGGAGTATATCTTTCGGGAGGAATGTCTTATGAAGAAGATATTGGTGACCGGAGCAATGGGACAAATCGGTTCTGAGTTAGTGGTTAAACTACGTGAAATTTATGGAGCGGATCACGTCGTTGCTACGGATCTCAGGTCATCATCCCACGAAATTACCCGAACCGGGCCTTTCGAGTTGCTGGACGTGACGAATGCCGGGGCGATGTTTGAAATAGCCAAGCAATACGAAGTGGATACCATCATTCATTTGGCTGCGATGCTGTCAGCTACCGCAGAGGAGAAACCCTTGCTTGCTTGGAATTTGAATATGGGCGGATTGATGAATGCACTTGAAATATCCAGGGAGCTCGGTTGCCAATTTTTCACTCCAAGCTCGATTGGATCTTTTGGACCTTCGACTCCGAGAGACAACACCCCGCAGGATACGATCCAGAGGCCCAATACGATGTATGGCGTAAACAAGGTCTCCGGCGAACTGCTTTGTGATTATTATTTTCACAAATACGGCCTGGATACTAGGGGGCTGCGATTCCCTGGTTTGATCTCTTATATGACCCCTCCCGGCGGAGGAACGACGGATTACGCGGTGGAAATTTACTACGCAGCCGTGACTGCTGGCCGGTATACATCTTATATCGCTAAAGACTCAAACATGGACATGATGTATATGCCGGATGCCCTGAACGCTATCATTGATTTAATGGAAGCGGATTCATACCGGTTGATACATCGAAATTCATTTAATGTCACCGCAATGAGCGTGGATCCGGAGGCGATCGCTGCAGCGATTCGGGAAGAGATTCCCGGCTTTATCCTCGATTATGACGTTGATCCGAAGAGGCAGGCCATTGCCGATAGCTGGCCACATTCCATTGATGCAACGGCAGCAAAAACAGAGTGGGGATTTCGTACCCGCTACGACTTGAAGGCCATGACGGCAGATATGCTATCCCAGCTAAGCAAGAGACAAATGCTCCGCAAAGCTTAAACTTATATTGAACTCGCTGTGCAAGCGATTAGAAATACAAAGAACTGTATCAAGAGGTAACAGGGCTCTAGCGCGGCAGTGATGAGAAAAAAGTCGCTTCTTTGGTATTATCCCCTTTCAGTAGTCGAGATCAGAAGCCATCTGTTCAGATGGACCTAATCTTGATAAACGAAGGGGATTTTTTCATGGATAAAAAAGGTTAAACTTTCCGGTAATATTCTTTAGATTCAAATTAAAGTCATACTGACCCATCTAAAGAAAATTAATGCATTTTTTCTAGATATAATCATTAAATAGAAACAAACATTATCATTGAATAAATTCAATAATATGGTAAAATAACTAGATTGATATGTAACTTTTTATACTTATTTACATCTCGATAGACACAGTTTACATATGAACAACTAACACCTTCCAGATGAAACCTTATCAATAACACCTCCTCAGATTTGGCTCATATACTCCACAATTTTTATAGAACATACACTATGGATAATGAATCTTTTAAATTCTGAAAAACGACATACACTTTACATCCATCCTTATCCAAGAACATTTTCTAAACCGCAATATTGAATGAAGGAAGTTTAGCCGGTGACAAAGTTGCATATGAAGAATGATTCTGTGACCAGAACGTTTTATTTTCGAAACACCAATCAATTTACTATTAATTTATTTAAATTAATTAATAAAAATATAAATCATTAAAAATCGTTTTTTGACAATGTTTTTTCTTGGGTTACAAAAAAGGATGCTTAACATCATCTTCTTGTAAAATTTTTCTTGTTTAAAATGATTTTATAGGATAATATTGAAAAAAATGTTATATTATCAGTTTGTTTAAGTTCCGTTTTGAATATATGTCGAGCATGATTCTGTATTTAGTTTCAAATTTATCTAAACTAAAAAAGATGACGAAACATTGCTAAACAAACAAGCATGTCATGTGTGGAGCAGTTGAGTCATGAACCAAGTCGCGAGAAATTCGTAGCATTTTTGATCAACCGTTTTACACATTTCAAAGGTCGTTAGGGAGTGTGTTGTCCGCTATGAGCATCCATACATCCAATTTAACATGGAGTAACGGAAAGGTAAGTCATGAGGACCGTTGCGATCTATTGAAACAGAAGGGACTCATCGTATGGTTAACAGGGATTTCGGGTGCTGGTAAATCATCTATTGCTGTTGAAGTAGAACATTTGTTGCTTGGGATGGGGTTTCTTGTTTACAGGCTGGATGGGGATAACATCCGACATGGATTATGTTCAGACCTTGGATTTTCCACGGAAGACAGAAATGAAAATATTCGTAGGATAGCCGAGATTGCCTGTCTGTTTAAGGACGCAGGCCTAATCACTCTTGTTTCGTTTATATCTCCCTGCGCAAGCATGAGAAAATACGCCAGAAGCAAAGTGGACAGTGCAAGCTTTCTTGAAGTTTATGTTAAAGCAGACTTGGAAACATGCATGCAAAGAGATCCTAAAGGGTTATACCAAAAAGCCAAAAATGGACAACTCAACAACTTTACCGGAATAACTTCAACCTATGAGGAACCAGCAGAACCAGAATTAACACTAGATACAACATTGTTAAATCTAGAAGATTCAAGTCAAATGTTAGTCCATCAAATTCTAAAGTTAATCACCCCGGATAAACAAGAAGATGAAAACTAATTGATGATAAGGCTGGTGAATCGGCGTGGAAATCAAAATGGAACATGTTTTTGCGGGGCAGGCCAAGGTTCTTGAGGAATATTCCTTATATCAACTTTTTATCAATTCTGTCAATACTAATCCTGATAAAATTGCGCTTTATTGGGGTCAGCAAGAGATGACATATCGGGAATTGAACCAGTTGGTTGACCGTATGGCCACCAGAATGCGTCACTTGTTCACACGTCAGAACATGAATATCGTCTATTGTGTAGAACGTTCCATTCTTCAAATTGCAGGCATTATAGCGTTAATCAAGGAAGGACATGTATGTGTACCGGTCAGTCCCGCTTATCCTACCGAGCGAATTATGGTTATTTGCTCTCAAGTCGAATGTACTACTATTCTACATGATGAGACATTTAATCTGGATGAATGTCCTGATTCTTATTCCTTCTTAGATATACGAACTCTGGCAGACTCCTCATTGAATGATAGCGAAACCTTTGCCGAGGGAAACTGCCATTCAGATCAGACTTTTGTATTCTTTACTTCAGGCTCGACCGGACGACCAAAGGGCGTTTGGTTAGGGCAAGAGGCTATTATTAATTGTTTAATGTGGAGAAAGGAATTTTGTGATCTCCGCGAAGACGATGTATTTATGTACAAAGCCCCGATTACCTTCGACATTTCCATTTGGGAAATATTTTTACCACTAACTAATGGTGTCAGTCTGGTTATTGCTAATCCGATTGGGCACTACGTCATCCCTTACCTCATCAAAACTATCGAGAAACGAAAAATTAGTGTTATTCAATTTGTCGGTTCTGTTTTAAGAAAATTCATCAGTGAAGTCCAACCCTCGGAATGTCTATCGCTGCGAGCTATTTTTTGTGGGGGAGAGAGTTGGAACTTTGAATTAGGGAAAAGGGTGTGTGAATTGTTCCCGCACATTCAATTGCTTAATGTTTACGGTCAAACAGAAACTTCATTGGGTTCTTCCGGATGGAAATTCAATCCGTATTATGAACCCAAATGTCTCACAATTGGTCAGCCCATCTTTAACACACAGTATTTGATTATTTCCGAAGATGAAAAGTCAGTCACCGGAATGGAAGAAGGCGGAGAATTGTATGTCGGCGGTTTAATTGTCTCAGACGGATATGTAGGTAATCCACTTCAAACCGAAAAAAGCTTCAAGTGGATTGAAGTCGAGGGTAAGAAGTTAGGGCGGTTTTACAAAACCGGAGATTATGTGAAACGTTTGGAAGACGGAAATTTTGTTTTTATGGGCAGGAAGGACAACCAGGTCAAAATTTACGGTGTAAGAGTCGAGCTAGAGGAGATCGAAAACCTGGTCAATGATGTAGCAGGTGTAAAAGCTTCTGTAGCGGTGAAAGCAGGAGAGAATGAAGACACATATGTAGTATTGTTTGTGCACACAGATCATGATGTAAAAACGTTATCTCTTGATCAATTATGCAAGAAACACTTGCCGGCAGCCATGCTGCCACGCAAAATTATTGCGATTGATGATATTCCCATTACAGCCAATGGAAAATTAGACCGAAAGTATTTGGAATCATTAGTAATTTCGAGGGAGAGTATTTAAATGAATCCATTAAATTTGTACTCCACACAGCCATTTGCAGATTTCACTATGGAGGAATTCGAGAAACGGTATTTAAGGACAAGACAACTGATGGCCGATGAACATATCGATCTACTTCTAATCACTGAAAGATTGAATTATCAGTACTATTCGGGACATCGTTCCATGCAGAGCCCGATTGATAAAATTCGTCCTTATGTTTTTCTGTTACCGCTAGAGGGAGATCCAATCATGATTGCGCCAAAGTTTGAGTTTGGACAGATTGAACAAACAAGCTATTTGAAATCTTCGAATATCCACGCTAGCACTGCTTTATTCGGCCATGCAGACTACATCATCCAGATTATTAATAACATGGGTTTGCAAAATGCTGTGATTGGTGCGGAATTAGGCAGAGAACAATATCTGGGTCTGTCTTATCAAATCTATCAAGAGATCACTCGGGGACTACCAAATGCTAAGTTTGTAGATGCAAGCCACCTTTTGTTAAGAGTTCGGGCAATTAAATCATCTGCAGAGATCACTTACCTTCGTAAAGCTTGCGAAATCACTTCACAAGCCCACGACGACACGCTCGAACATATTCAAGTCGGCATGACAGAAGAGGAAATTGCAAGGCTGATCAAAATTCGTCTGTTTGAACTCGGGGCAGATTTCCTGACTTTTATATATGTTGTATCGGGTACTGACAAACATGCTAAAGGCATTAATCCGCTACCCACCTTCAGAAAAACGAGCAAAGGCGAAACGGTGAGTATCGATGTAGGCATCTCTTACCGGGGGTATTGCTCAGATATTGCGAGAACAGCAGCAATTGGTTATGCCTCGTCCGAACTGAAAGAGTTTTATCGCTGGACGACCAGACTAAAACGACATTGCGAGTCTCTTCTTAAGCCAGGGGTTAGACCGGCTCATATTGTAAATGAATGCATAGACATGATGCAAGAAAAGGGCATTATGAAAACTGATGTAGGCAGAATCGGGCATGGGATTGGTATGGATTCTACTGAATATCCCTCTATCGCTACTTTTGAAGATATTGAATTGGAAAAAGGAATGACTATAGCGATCAACCCTAATTTCAATAATGAGTTTGGTTTTATAAATGCAGAAGATAATTGGGTGATTACAGATGATTCTGCAGAATCTTTATCGCAGGAGGCAAAAGATGAAATCCCAATCGTTGGCTAATTTTGTGGAATGCCAGACCATCCCGGAACAGTTCTCTTTCATATGCGATAACTATCCCGACTCCATTGCTATAAAAACGATGGACAATAGCATAACTTACGGACAGTTGGAAGATAGGGCAGGACGGGTAGCGCATAGTGTATTGAAACATGCTACTTCAGCATCCAATCATGTAATCATTTCACTTGATAAGGATGAAGATATGTTAGCGGCGATGTTCGGCACCCTAATGGCTGGAAAAGCTTATGTCCCATTTGATTCAGGGTATGGGGAGACATGGAGCAACACCATAATCAACGATGTGTGCCCCTCCTTGATTATAACGGATCGATCGAACTACATAATTAAATTACTGGCAGATAAACACCAAATTTCAGTATTTTATATGGATGATCTTTTAGCTGATCTCCCTCTGGAACGTGAATATTATGCCGCCACTCCAGAGTCCGTCGCTTCTATCCTGTATACTTCCGGATCAACAGGGGAACCCAAGGGTGTCATGCAGAATCATCAAAATATTTTATTTCACGTCCGTCTATTAACCGACTTGTTTAAAATCGGTCCAGAGGACAAGCATACCTTGTTACCTTCTTATATTCATGACGCCTCTACAACCGATATCTTTTGCACCCTACTCAACGGAGCAACATTATACCCCTTTAAACTTAAACGAAACGGTTTTCTGGAACTCTCGTCATATTTACAAAGCTCGGGCATCACGTTATATCATTCAACGCCAACTGTATTTAGAGAGTTGGTCAATTGTCCTGCGAATGAAACCTCTTTTTTATCGCTCCGCCTTATAATTGTAGGCGGAGAGCCAGTGAGAAAGGAAGATGTCATTTCATTTCGTAAGCTTTTCCCCAAAAATTGTTTATTTGTAAATGGCTATGGTGCAACTGAAACATCAGGATTCGTGGCGCTGAACATACTCGACAGAAGTGCTCAACTCGATGAAGGAGGTGTCATCCCGATCGGCACAGCCCCTCCCGGCATTCATCTGATTCTTGTTGATGAACACAAAGTTCCTGTAAGCCAAGAAGGAGAGATTGCGGTTGAATGTAATCATATAGCACTGGGCTACCTTAACAAAGCCGAGTCTACAAAAAAAGTATATGGCAGAGGTTTCACAAGTCCGGAATCAAGAGTGTATTTTACAGGAGATTACGGATATATGACAGCCTCAGGCAAAATTCAACTTATTGGAAGAAAAGATCGACAGATGAAGATAAGAGGTAACCGAATTGATATGGCCGAGATTGAATCGGCACTAGCCGAAATGGCCGCCGTAAAACAGGTTGCAGTGTGTGCAGAGCAATATGCTGACCAGAGCGAACTATTAGCTTATTTGGTTCTGAATAAATCAGAAATGGAAACGGGAATGGAATACGAAATCCGATCATACCTTGCAAAACGGCTTCCTGATTATATGGCTCCGTCAAAGCTAGTTTTTTTATCCGAGCTACCAATGACTCGCACGAATAAAGTAGATTATATCGCTTTGGCATCCCAACGTGAGGTCTTGAACGTTTTAAGTGAACAGGCCACTGTCTCATCCACTGATACACTAGAAATAGTATGGAATATTTGGAAGAAAATCCTCCGTAATTCGGCAATAGCGCTGGATGATCATCTCGTTGATAGGGGGGCCTCTTCTCTCCATGTCATGAAAGCTCAGTCGGCGGTGCACGAATTATTGCAGCGAAAAATTCCTCTTATTCATTTTTTTGAATATCCAACGATCCAATCATTCGTTGATTTTATGGAGCATGGAGAACAGAATACAACGTTCAACAGTATTGAAGCACGTATGAGAAGGAGGGATTAATGATATGAATAACTCCAAAATTGCAATTATTGGTATGGCTTGTCGCGCTCCAGGAGCAGAGAATGTTGAACAATTCTGGTCCAATCTTGTTCAAGGTGTGGAATCGATAAAGAGAGATGCATCCCGAGTTTCCGTAGAAGATGAGAAGCGGTATGTTCATGCCTCGACCGTATTTCCAGGCACTGAATTTTTTGATAACGATTTCTTTGGGTATACGCCTAAAGAAGCGGAATACATGGATCCTCAGCAACGCATTTTTCTGGAAACGGCCTGGAGCGCACTCGAACATGCCGGTTATCGCCCAAGCTCACATGAGGAAACTATTGGAATATTTGCGGGCTGCTCGATCAATAAATATTTTATTTATAATTTGTATTCCAGATTAATGAGCAATGGTGAATTGGGAGGCGTATCTGGAGACGAAGTGCCCCTTGGCACGACTCCCGACTATCTGACCTCCAGAGTGGCTTATAAATTGGGTCTCAAAGGTCCAGCGGTATCAGTACAAGCCACTTGTGCATCATCCCTGGTTTCAATTTGCATGGCAGGACAAAGCCTAGCTGATTATCGCTGTGACATTGCACTAGCGGGCGGAATTTCAGTTAAATTGACTGACCAAACAGGATATTGGGCACAAAAAGACGGCCTGTTCTCGCCATCCGGGAAATGTCGACCGTACGATTCCAGTGCAGACGGCTCTGTCTTTTCGAGTGGTGCTGGAATAGTTGTGCTTAAACGTCTGGAAGATGCTTTGCAGGACAATGACCAGATATATGCTGTCATCCGAGGCTGGGCTACGAACAATGATGGCTCCGATCGACTTGGTTTTACGACTCCCGGATTAAACGGACAAGCTGCTGTAGTCGTTGAAGCTCAACTTGCAGCGAATGTAAAGCCTGAGGAATTAACTTATATCGAAGGACATGGAAGTGCCACTCCCATCGGTGACCAAATCGAAGTAGCGTCTTTAAAAAAAGCGTTCCAACGCTCTAAGGTATCTAGGACAGGCTTTTGCGCGCTGGGCTCAGTTAAAGGGAATATTGGTCATACCGATGCCGCTTCTGGGGTGCTGGGTTTAATTAAAACTGCACTTTCTCTGAAGCATAAGGTATTTCCTCCAAGCCTTAATTTTGAGAGAGCTCATCCTGATATGAACATGGAAAAATCTCCTTTTTTTGTTAATTCACAATCGTACGATGTTACCGGTAAATCTATAGTGCTGGCTGGAGTCAGTTCATTTGGTCTTGGAGGCACCAACGCTCATTTGATTGTTGAAAATCCACCACTTCAGATGCCGGCACCTCCCAAATCCTTCGTCTTGCTTCCGTTCAGCGCACGTACAAGCAACGCGTTGGCAGAGCTGGAGACGGGCTTGATTCAGCAGATGAATCAGACCGACCCTTTGGATGATGTGGCCTATACATTAGCTGTCGGCAGGGAGGAATTTCCTGAACGAAAAGCGCTAATTGTTCAAAATTCGGTAATGGAAGGACAAAGAAAATATTCTGTCATGCCGTCAAGTTTCCATCAGAATTTTATGAACCAGTCCAAAGGGAAAGATCATCCCCCAAAAATTACATTTATGTTTACAGGGTTAGGTGATTTATATAGTAATGTGGGCGCTGAATTATATCGAGAGGAGCCCGTATTTCGCAGCGTTGTAGACGAATGTGCAAAGAAGTTGAAACCTGTTCTTCATATTGATCTTCGAGATCATCTTTATCCAGTTCAGACGAAAGAACCCGTGGACCAAGTAAAGCAAGAGTACGGTTTAATAGATTTCAGAAGAATGGTCGGTCGCTCGCCTCAGAATGAGAACAATGAACTCTTGACCGATACTCTGATTGCCCAACCATCTTGTTTCGTGTTTGAATATGCCCTCGCCAAGTTGCTCATGTCATGGGGGATTGCTCCGGATCAATTAATTGGACACAGCTTGGGGGAATACGTCGCCGCATGTATAGGAAATGTGCTATCCATTGATGATGCACTGATGTTAGTAGCCAAACGAGCGCAGTTGATTAGCACAACACCAAAGGGAGAGATGCTTGCTGTTCCAATACCAGAAGAGCGAGTGCAGCCTTATCTGAGTGATCATGTATCATTATCTGCCGTGAATACAGACAATTTATGTCTTCTTTCCGGCAAGCAAGCGGATATTCAGGCTGTGAAAGACGAGATGTACAACAGAGAGGAAATAGTTGGAAAGCTCCTACCGACCACTCATGCTTTTCATTCAGTGTGCCTTCTGCCAATTCAGCAAGAATTAGAAAATTTTGTTCAGGGCTTATCACTGCACAAACCCGTGGTTCCTTTTGTATCTAATGTGACTGGAAAATGGATCTCGGAGGAAATCTGTAGTCCTCGATATTGGGGGCAGCATCTGACCCAACCCGTTCGTTTCGCAGATGGAATTAAACTTCTTCTAGCAGAAAGGGAACCGCAGATTCTAATCGAGATCGGCCCCGGCAATACGCTTACATCATTCTGCAATACAATCATAAATACATCTAACAACAGTAATATATCATGTACCCAAACGATTCCAGCCTATTATGATACAAAGTCCTCACTACAAAGTGTACTCGAGTTGGTTGGCACACTTTGGTCCATGGGTGTTGTAATTGACTGGCCTGCCATGCATAGCAATTCGGGAAGGAGGCGAACAGCAGCTCCAACGTATCCCTTTGCAAAGAAAAGATTTTGGATGGAACGAATCCAATCCAAGGACATACTCGAATTAAAGTCATCATCATTCAAACTTAGTGAGCCAATGTCGGCATCGGAAATCCAGGCTAAAGAAGAAAAAATCTCTCTCATAAATTCATCTTCAGGAACACCTAGACCTGATATCGGAATCCCTTTCGAGCCGCCGACAAGTTCGTTAGAACAAAAACTCTCAACAATATGGGCAGAACTGTTTGGTTATGAAGCGATCGGCATTCATGATGATTTCTTTATTCTTGGTGGACATTCATTACTAGCGTTACAGCTTTCTAACAAAATCTATCAGTTATTACAGATTGAACTTCATTTGGTGACCTTGCTTGAGCATCCGACTATCGCTCAATTGAGTGCTGTGATCAGGGATCAACCTGGATACAAGGAAGCTGCCTTTACGGCTGAAAAGATCAATATCACCCATTCAACCGAAGATATAAATGCTCCAGTTAGCACTAATCACTCAGGAATATCTGAATTGTTGAAATTAACCATTCAGACTTCTCTAAAGCGTGAAGTGGTATGGGAAGAGATTCTATCTGAAGAGGATTTGTTAAAACTCATTCCTGAATTGATGCTTGCTCTAAAAAGAAAATATGATCTTCCCTTTTATCCGAATGAACTTACGGGTGAGTATTCTCCGTCTTCGCTAAGTAATTACCTGTTAAAAGAACTAGACGATTATAACAGTACGGTTCAAATGTTGAAAAAGAAATCTGCGCAATGGGTTCCACAAATTGATCTTTCAGAGAGGCGTCAAGTCGTATTTGTGTTATCCAGTGTGCGCTCAGGCTCTACCTTATTGAGGGTCATGCTGGCTGGCCACGGCCAATTATTCAGCCCGCCAGAACTGCATCTTCTGGGTCATACGGATATGAGAGAACGAGCCGCAGCGCAGTTATCGTCTGATCGGGATCAGGGCCTTCTCGTCACCCTGAAAGAATTACAAGGTTGCACAACCGAAGAAGCAGAACAACTAGTTAGCTTAATGACAAAAGAAAATTGGCCTACAATGAAGGTTCTGAGTTATTTAATGGATATGTCCGATCCCAAATTACTCGTAGACAAGTCCCCCGGATATTCCAATCAAATAAGGACACTCGAACGAATACATCATCAATTTACCAACGCCAAATTTATTTATCTGGTTCGTCATCCTTATTCGGTGATCGAATCCGTGGTTCGGAATCGTTTTGTCCGTCTGATGGGAGGAGGGCAGACAGACCCTTACGATTACGGTGAATTTTTGTGGACAAGATCCAATAGTAACATTATGGATTTTCTGGAACACAAGGATAAACAATCCTATTGTACAATCCGTTACGAAGATCTGATGAGAGAACCTCGCACATATCTTGAGCAGATGTGCGGTGTAATAGATATTCCATTTACTGAGGAGCTTCTTCGTCCTTACCAGGGCAGGAAAATGCGTGACGGGCTGGGGGATCCTAATTTTACAAGTCACCATGAGATTGATTACAAAATGGGAGATGTGTGGCGTGACATCACCTTACCAAGACCGCTTGGACGTTCTACAAGAAAGCTTGCGAAAGAGTTGGGGTACATGTTGCCATGAGTGATAATTGGACCCAATTGTTGCGTCCTAGCTTGTTGAACTTGAAGCCATTTTCTTCTGCTGCGATGGCTCGTCTGAGTTTGCAGACGAACAGTAGACCATGGATTTTTCTGGAGAGTAATGAGAATCCAAATGTTTACGGAGAAGAGGC
The DNA here is from genome assembly GCF_023714295.1 of Paenibacillus polysaccharolyticus. GTDB lineage: Bacteria > Bacillota > Bacilli > Paenibacillales > Paenibacillaceae > Paenibacillus > Paenibacillus polysaccharolyticus_A. The sequence goes on along the minus strand of NZ_JAMAUN010000002.1, from coordinate 9,342 downwards.
TTACAATCGTTATCCGGAACCACAGCCTAGAGAAGTTGTTGCACGTCTGGGGGAACTATACTCTGTACCTGTTGATCAGATTCTGTTAACCAGAGGAAGTGCAGAAGGATTGGATTTAATCATCCGCTTGGTCTGTGAACCCTATAAGGACGAAATTCTTACCCTATGGCCCGATTTTGAACTGATTGAACAATTGGCGTGTATCCAGGGTTGCTCACTGAAGAAGGTGATTCTTAAAAAGGAGAATGGATTCCGCCTTTCAATGGATGAAGTTAACAATATGGCTGAAAAAAACATCAAGTTGGTTTATTTAAGCTCTCCTAATAATCCGACAGGGCAACAGTTGCATAAGGATATGATCGTTTCCATTTGTGAGAAGTACCGAAATAAGGCTGTTGTCGTTATAGATGAGGCTTATGTGGAATATGCAGAGCAAGAATCGATCTCATCTCTGTTGCAGGATTTCGAGCATTTATTGATTTTAAGGACATTGTCCAAAGCTTATGGCCTGGCTGGAATTCGATGTGGCGCTGTGTTGTCTTCACCCGAGATCATAACCTATTTACAGGCTATGTTACACCCGGCTCCTATTCCGCAACCAACCGCGGATATCGTAGTCAAAGTTTTATCCAAAGACAAAATAGCGACTATCCATCAGGCTATAAACGATATGATTGAGCAGCGTAACGAACTGGGTAATCGTCTCATAAATTTTAATTTTGTACGTCGTGTATTTAAAAGTGAAGGCAACTTTATCTTGCTTGAAGTAGAACAAGTTGAGCAACTGATGGCATTTTGCTATGCGGAGAAGATTTTAATCCGAGATAAGAGCACACAGCATGCACTGGAAGACTGTGTAAGAATTACGATCGGCAGCGAGAGTGAGAATGCCCGGCTGTTACAGGTATTTAAACAATTCCAATTGTCTATACCATCCTGAGGTGAGAGGTTGTTAACGATGTTAAATACATTTGATCATATTCGTGACACATTGCAGTCCATGGGATTTCCAGGATCTGATTACGAGACATTTGTACCTTCCAGAAAAAGATTTGATGATGGAGCTAATTATCGGTTGGAGATCCCTACAATGAATTCGGCCAAAGCGCTTGAAGCTTTACTTGATGAAAGCACAAAACTTGGGTTAACCATTAACAGGGTAACCGAAACGATTGGCATTTGCAGGCACAACAAGATGGAGATCAAGCATTATGTTGAATTGTGCCAGCAATATGGATGTCAGCTACTCATGTCGCCCGGTCCAAGAGCCGTCTATGATACTGGAGGTAGCGCTAAATCACCTCAAGGCAATTTCGTTGCATACCGCTTGAGAGGGCAAGACCAATTAGTATATGCAATATCAGACATTTTAAGGGCAATCGATCTGGGAGTATCGGGCTTTGTAATATATGATGAGGGGCTGCTTCAGATTTTAGGCGAATGGAAGCGTGAAGGAAAGATCCCAAGTCATATCTTATTAAAAGTATCTGCTCATTGCGGACATGGAAATCCGGCTTCCATTAGACTTTTGGAGCAACTGGGTGCAAACAGTATTAACCCTATCAGAGACTTGAGCCTTTCCTCATTACAGGCTATTCGGCAGTGTATTTCCGTACCAATGGATTGTCATGTGGACTCACCCGTTTCATCCGGGGGCTTCATTCGGTTCTATGACGCACCAAGGCTAGTTGAAGCGCTCTCCCCAGTATATATCAAGACAGGTAACTCTCTGCTTCCTTCACATGGTTCGGTACTTACCTGTGAACAAGCCAGAGCCATTGCTCATCAATCTTATGCTGTGTCAGAGATCATTCAGGAGCATGCTCCCTCAGCGGTGCAGTCCGATTTGTTCAGTACTAATTATTGCATATAGGAGGACTTATTTTATGTGCCGTATTTTTGGATATTTGGGGGACGAACGCATTGGGGTCGAGCGCATGGCTACAAGCAGCTCGATGCAATATAACGGAGGACCGGATGAGCAATCCGTTGTAATTAAGGATGGATGGGGTTTGGGCATCAATAGGTTATCCATCCAGGATATCGCAACTGGAGGCCAACCCTATGCGCTTGATAATTTAATCTATGCTGTTTTTAATGGCGAGATTTATAACCACCTGGAATTGAAAGAAAAGTTATTCTCCAAAGGCTACACTATAAATAACAACAGCGATGGTGGACTGATACCTTCCTTGTACGCAGAGTATGGCGAGAAGTGCTTCGATATGCTGGACGGGATGTTTGCAATTGCTGTCATTGATCTACGGAACTCGCCAAGGCTAGTGTTAGCCTGTGATCATTTGGGTATCAAGTCGCTTTACTATAAGATCGAGAACAGTCAGGTTCTTTTTTCATCTGAATTACAAGGGCTGTGGTCTTTATCCAACGAGCAACCTGAAATTCGGTTCGAGAAATTTGACATGTATTGTGCAATGCAAAGTATCCTCGGCAAAGAAACAATATATAAAAATGTCTATTCGTTAGAACCAGGTATCGTAAAAAGCTGGTCACTGAATGGTTATTCAACGGAGTGTCATTTTTTCGGCCCTCACTCTACACTTCAACCTGCAAAAGATTTCGAAGAATCTGCAGAAATGCTCCGTACAATGCTCACTGACGAGGTGGCATCTATGCTCACAGCAGATGTTCCGGTCTGCCTGGTCACTTCAGGCGGGCTGGACTCAAGCCTGATCAGCGTTCTTGCAGCGGAACAACGGAGTAATCTTAAAGCATTCAATATTGCCTACAAAGGAACTTGGCCTGATGATGAGCGGAAATACGCCATTGAGTTAGCAGAACAACATCATATTGATCTCGAAGTTATTGAAGCTGACCCGGATACATTCATCGACATCCTTCCCAAGATGCTATGGCATTTGGGTCAACCCAATGCTGCGCCTCATTCTCTGAGCACATATTTACTCTTTGAGACCATTCATCAGAGAGGATTCAAGGTAGCAGTGACCGGTGAAGGCGCCGATGAGCAATTTGGTGGATATGCCCGGTTTGCCGAAGCAATATCCAATCAGAATCCATTTTGGTGGGAATCTTATTTAGATAAAATGTCCGCGATTCCATGGACGCTAAGAGAGGAATTCTACCATGGGGACTATCATCATTTTCTAATGAAGCAACCTTCGGGATATGAGCGAGTGCGAAACAAAGTGAGTTCATTTTCTTCGGACAACAGGTTGGGTCAATTACTGAACTACGATCTTTTTGAGAGATTTCCATACTATATTCTGCGTCGGGTGGACCATCTAAGCATGGCTCATGCCGTAGAAGTAAGGGTTCCCTTTTGCCAACCTCAAATTACTCATTTTGCCTCACAACTGCCCGACTCATGGAAAATTGTTAATAAACAGGTGAAACGTATCCTGTACCAGGCAAGCGAACAAATATTACCGCGATCTATTCTGAATCGTCCAAAACAACCGTTCACACTACCTATACAGGGCATGTTGTTGCCGGCTTATCGGTTGTTTAGTTACTTTGCCGAGACTCTACTGTCCGGTCATTTAGTCAACTCCGGCATCATCAGGAAAGCCGCTGTTCAGAAGTTAATTGATGGACTAATGTTGCAAGCAAACGCTACTGGAACAAAAGCATTATGGACGCTTGCCATTTATGAATTGTGGCATCAAACGTGTTTGAGCAAACCGTCGATTGGTTTAGCAAAACATCAGTACAGTTAATCAAAAATCTATTAGAGAGAGGAAGGCAACATGAAAACTATGGATATGCAAGAAAAGGACAAATCCGCTTTGATTCAGATGATCATTGAAAGTTTGCCGGAATCCGCTGATCCATCGATGATAACAGAGGAAGCAGATCTGATTGAAATGGGGATTGATTCCATCCGGTTAATCAAATTGATAATGGGAATTGAGAAACACTTCAAGATCGCTATAGACGATGATTTCCTGCTTTTAAATAATTTTCGCACATTTAAAAAGATCAAAAAGGCAATTGATGATGCTCGTAATGATTAGCGCAATACGTTGACCTGGAGGCGATAGTCCAATGGATCAATTATCCAAATGGTTTAGAGTATTCAAACCTGTTGATGCTCCTGTATGCCGATTAATTTGTTTTCCGTATGCAGGAGGAGGTGCATCTGTATTTCGGAATTGGGCTCCTTTTCTTCCTGATTATGTTGAACTGTTAGTGCTGCAATTACCAGGCCGGGAAAACCGGATCAGTGAAACCTGTTGCGTCAACATGATGGAGGCTGTTCACTCTTTTGATCAAGTTTTATCTTCAAAGCTGGATTTGCCTGTTTTTTTCTTCGGCCATAGTATGGGAGCGATGATTGCTTATGAATATGCTCGTTTTATCAGGCTTAATCATCATATAGAACCAGCATGGTTGTTTTTATCAGGACGAAGCGGCCCCGAAGAACCTAGAAGGGGAATTGATTTAAACCGGTTAAATGACAATGAACTTATTAAAGAAGTTACAGACAACCTTGGCGCCTCCAAAATGTTGTTAGAATCTTCGCAATTGGCTGAACTCTTTATTAAGACCATGCGAGCGGATCTTACGATGATGGACACATACCAGTACATACCGGATGAACCGTTATCTTGTCCGATTACAGTCTTGTCAGGTCAGTCGGATATGAGCTTTCATTCGGAGGAACTGCTGAAATGGCGTTATCAAACTTCCGGTAACTTCAGTACGCATTATTATGCAGGTGGGCATCTATATCTTAATACCAATACTGAGGCATTGGTAAATACCCTGTCTTCATGTATACAATTATTTGCGTTCAAAGGTGGGCAATAACAATGTTATCAATCAAAGTCAATCAATTGGCTAAAAGTTATGAATATTACAAAAAAGATTTGGGGCTGGCCAATTCCATCAAAAATCTATTTCACCGGGAAAAGCTGATTAAGAATGCTGTTGATGGCATCTCGTTTGAAATCAACGAGGGTGAAGTTGTGGCCTTCCTTGGACCAAATGGGGCAGGGAAAACGACAACCCTAAAAATGATTTCCGGCATATTATTTCCCACAAGTGGAACTGCAACGGTTATGGGTTATGTTCCATGGGAACGCAAAAAAAACTTCAAGAAGCAGCTCTCCATAGTGTTAGGGCAAAAAAATCAATTAATGTGGGACTTGCCTGCTATCGAATCGATCTACATGAATAAATGTATTTACGATGTGGATACACAGGAATACAACGTGTTTCTTGAAGAGTTGACGGAATTGCTGGATGTGAAACAGCTGTTGAAGGTACAGGTCCGAAGGTTATCGCTTGGAGAACGAATGAAGATGGAATTGATTGCTGCATTGATTCATAAACCAAAAGTTATCTTTCTCGATGAACCTACCATCGGGCTAGATATCGTATCGCAAGTTAAAATAAGGGAATTCATTAGTTATTATAATCAGCAATATAATGCAACCATCATTTTAACAAGCCATTATATGAAGGACGTGGAAAACTTATGCAAGCGCGCAATCATCATTAATCACGGCGAGATTGTTTATGATGATGACTTAAACAAAGTGAACAAACTTTTAGGGGATAAAAAGGTAATAAAAATCCCTCTATCCGACAACATTGACGAGGGGGTTATTCAAGGGATTGGTAATCCCTATAAGCAAGATGGCTCACATATCGTAATGGAGGTAGAAAAAAAGGATTTAAAGCATATATCACAAGAGTTATTTGACCGCTTTCCATCCATTGATATGAATATTGAGGATATCCCCATCGAAGATGGAATTGCACAAATCTATTTGGCAAAGAGGAACGACGGATGAGACATTTCCAAAAATACACTCATTTGATTTCTATCGGGATTCAAGAAGCATTGGAATACAAAGCAGCCTTTTTTATTTTTGTTGTATCCAGCTTTTTTCCGATCATCATCAAGTATTATTTATGGACAGTAATTTATGATAACTCTCCTTCAAGCGTTGTCTTTGGATATACGAGTATAGAAATGATAAATTATACTATTATTTCTTCACTGATATCTAAAATCACGGTAACAGGATTTAAGTGGGATGTGAACGATGATATCAAGAACGGGGGATTAAACAAGTACTTGATTAAGCCAATGCCTTACTCGGTATATCGTCTATGTAATTATATAGGCAATAAAGCTATCCAGTTTATTATTGTCATTATTATTCCTTTTGTTGTGATTATTGCGTTTCAAATCTTCGATTTTCAAATTAAATACGAAAATATTCCATTGTTTCTAATCGCATTGCTAATGGCTCTCATTCTAAATTTCTTTATGTTCTACTCCATTAGCCTATGCGCATTTTGGTTGCATGAAGCTTTAGGTGTGTTTTTGTTAGCGGATGTCATCATCAATTTCTTGAGCGGTGGGTTATTTCCGCTGGATGTATTTGGAGACAGAGTATTATCTATTTTAAAGTTGCTGCCGTTTCAATACACTATTTATTTCCCTTCTAATGTGCTGAGCGGCAAAGTTGAATGGGAAGAGTTCGTTATGGGGATTACATACCAAGTCATTTGGACTGGAGTGTTCATCGTTATTTCCAAGTGGGTATGGAGATCGGGAATAAAAGCATTCAATGCAAACGGAGGGTGACCCATCATGGAAATTATGGAGACAGGTAAAAAATACATACGGGTGTATTCCATGTTTATTAAGAATGCTTTAATTACCCTGATGGAGTACAGAGCTAATTTCTTTATCAGCTTTGCCGTTGAGTGTTTAAACTTTTTTTTCAAAATCATTTATGTACTCATCATTTATAAATCCGGAGTCACAATTGAAGGGATTTCGCAAAATGAATTACAACTTTTCGTAGGTGTGTACATCTTTCTGTCGGGAATCATTTATTCTTTCTTTCTGAATAATTTCAATCGATTATCAGAGTATGTGAAGAACGGTGACTTGGATCTGTTAATAACCAAACCAATCTCACTACAATTTCTGGTTACAATGAGATACATTGATTTTGGAAACTTACTTCCAAATCTGGTCGGAGGTGGTGTTATGTTCTTCACGGCTTACTCCAGACTCGACCTTCATATGAGTTTTAGTCATGCCGTAGCTTTCATCGCATTGCTGATCGGTTCGATGGTAGTGTCCTACGCCATTATGTTGATTCCATCTATTCTATCTTTATGGATTGTTAGAACATGGGGATTTTATGAATCTGTAGTGCAATCCTTGTTAGAATTCAATAATATGCCAATGCAAATTTACCATAAGCACATCGTAAATATTGGTGTTTTTATGATTCCTGTGTTGGTTATAACTAATTTCCCTGTGCTGTTTCTATTGAATAAAATGCCCAATTTGTATTTAGTATGGGCAGCCGTCGTTCCGTTCGCCGTTTTTTTTCTTTCTCGTTTATTTTGGAAATTTGCCATCAAGCGTTACGTAAGTGCCAGTAGTTAATACCTGAGGGGCATAATAACAGTACAAATCTAATGTTCGTCAGACTCATGAATAATCTGTTAGGTGAATTTACTGTCGTGTTTCAACGAATTTGTATAACAAATAAAAAAAACATTGGGGGTATGACGATGTCTTCAATCACTTTACCGTTGTATGAGCCGATATTAAATACGTACAATATCTATGGAAGTGTCACTTCCATGCTTTCAAATAACGATAAATATCTTCCTTGGTTATATAACAATTTCATTCAGATTCGATATGTAGAAGACTGGGATTGCTATTTCTTTGATCATCATCATATTTTGTTTGATAATGTTCCATTTATCAATCATCATCTCATTCCTAGAGATATCTTGACCAAAAAGTGGAGTAGCCTAACGGAGTTCATAAAAGAATCTCTTCAATCCAACTATTATGTCTACTTATATGTAGATCGATATTTTATTTCGGTTTCCAAACAATATCAACAATTCACCGATTGGCACGAAATATTTGTGTACGGCTATGACGAGCAAAAGCAAACTTTTCAAGTTGCAGATAATTTATCCAACGGCAAATATATAAAAACGGAATGTCCCATGGAAGAGATTGAGAAAGCATATTTAAGCATTGTTAGTAACGAAGAGTCTTCTCAGAATATCCATCTATTTAGCTTGAATGAAATTCAGGAGTACCCATTGCAAGTTGAGCAGATTGCCAAGTCTATTGAACAATACCTAGACTCATCTATTACACCAAATCTCCATTTTAAAGAAAAAACAATGTATGGATTGAAAGCTGTGGAATATGCGCTCGAAAAAGAAAAAGGAAAATTCGATTTCGGTGAGAGTTTTGAACTGGATCGCCGCGCTTTTCATTTATTTTGGGAGCACAAAAAAATTATGCTACAGCGTTTGCGATATTTAATGGACCTGTCGATTCTTAAGGCGGACGAAGATTTATTGAATCAGTACAACATCATCGTAAACCATTTTGAATCCATGAGGAATTCAGTCTTAAGATTTAATCTCGACAATAATAAAGAACTATTTTATCGGATTGAGAACAAATTATTTAGTAGTATCGAACTTGAAAGAAGGCTTCTCCGACAGGTGATGAACGAACTAAACCAATTTCGTGTGATTTCAGATGAAGAGAGAATACCGAGATGAAGAACTTAACGCCATCAGCGATCTTAAAACAGGATGCGATTATATTTTTTTATGATCACTCCCATATCGGAATGAATGCAGCTCATGACATTGTGAACATTGATTCAACAATTTTCCTAAGACTGGCCGAGTCACAAGCAGTTACCTATGTGTTGCCGCAAAGTGAAAACGCTGGAAGGGCCTTTTTAAGATTGGTGGAACAAGTAGGTGAGAGGAAGGAGTTTTCAAAAGTACAAGATGATAGGCCCATGCTAGCTTCATTAGACTTAGACCCGGGAAATCATCATATGAAATTCTTTTTACAATGTGATATTAAACCGGTTAATGGAATTTACGAGTTGAAATTTTGTTTCCCGGAATGTAATATCGGAGTGGGTTCTGAGCAATATTCGATTTCAATAGTAGTTATCCTACCAAGTTACGCTCAATTAATCAGTTGCGATCCCCCTCCCTGTCAAGAAGAAACAAGACTTGAAAGTTCTCTTAATAACACTACCATAGCATTACGACGCACTGTTCTCAGTATGCAGTTACAAGAAGATCCCATACTGAATATACGCTATCAATACGTGACACCCTGATCGCAGGGAGATAAATTCTACGTTACATGAAAAAAAGTACCGCTGCAATTCTTAATGTAAAAAAGGGGTCGAGTGCTATATTAAAATGTACCCTATAAGATGGACACTTAAAAAAGGTCATCTTGTAGGGTCTTTTTTGTGTACAATGAATAAAAAACGAGCGGTGGTCAAGCAAATGTCAAAAAAACACTTTACATTGCAAGAGCAA
>NZ_JAMAUN010000029.1:0-751 GCF_023714295.1 Paenibacillus polysaccharolyticus | reverse complement strand
CGACGAGCTACCGGGCTGCTCCACCCCGCGTCATTAGAAAAAAGATATGGTGGAGGCTGAGGGGATCGAACCCCCGACCCTCTGCTTGTAAGGCAGATGCTCTCCCAGCTGAGCTAAGCCTCCGTAACTATGACCCGTAGGGGATACTCTCACTTCGTTCGAGACTGCGAAGCAGTTCCTAACGATGCTAATCCTCCGACGAACCTTTGGGATTCTCATCCCACTCTTTAGTTATTAAAATAACTATGACCCGTAGGGGATTCGAACCCCTGTTACCTCCGTGAAAGGGAGGTGTCTTAACCCCTTGACCAACGGGCCTTAATGGCTCCCCGAACAGGACTCGAACCTGTGACAACTCGATTAACAGTCGAGTGCTCTACCAACTGAGCTATCAGGGAAAATGGTGGAGCCAAGCGGGATCGAACCGCTGACCTCCTGCTTGCAAGGCAGGCGCTCTCCCAGCTGAGCTATGGCCCCATACATGTATTTCTTATGAAGTTACTATGGGCCTTGGTGGACTCGAACCACCGGCCTCACCCTTATCAGAGGTGCGCTCTAACCAACTGAGCTAAAGGCCCCTATCATTCGAAAAAAAATACCCCATTGGGGTTCCGCTTGGCGGCATCCTACTCTCCCAGGACCCTGCGGTCCAAGTACCATCGGCGCTAGAGGGCTTAACGGTCGTGTTCGGGATGGGTACGTGTGGAACCCCTCCGCCATCGCCACCAAACGAGCATTTGTGAAACAAATG
>NZ_JAMAUN010000028.1:0-934 GCF_023714295.1 Paenibacillus polysaccharolyticus | reverse complement strand
CAAGCCATAGCTTCGGTGGTGTGTTTAGCCCCGTTACATTTTCGGCGCAGAGTCACTCGACCAGTGAGCTATTACGCACTCTTTCAATGGTGGCTGCTTCTAAGCCAACATCCTGGTTGTCTGTGCAACTCCACATCCTTTCCCACTTAACACACACTTGGGGACCTTAGCTGATGGTCTGGGCTGTTTCCCTTTTGACAATGGATCTTAGCACTCACTGTCTGACTCCCGGAAGTAAGTCTATGGCATTCGGAGTTTGACTGAGCTTGGTAACCCTTGCGGGCCCCGCACCCAATCAGTGCTCTACCTCCACGACTCTGTTTTCCGAGGCTAGCCCTAAAGCTATTTCGGGGAGAACCAGCTATCTCCGAGTTCGATTGGAATTTCTCCGCTACCCCCACCTCATCCCCGCATTTTTCAACATGCGTGGGTTCGGGCCTCCAGTGCGTGTTACCGCACCTTCACCCTGGACAGGGGTAGATCACCCGGTTTCGGGTCTACGTCCACGTACTCATTCGCCCTATTCAGACTCGCTTTCGCTGCGGCTCCGGCTCTTCACCTTAACCTTGCACGGGAACGTAACTCGCCGGTTCATTCTACAAAAGGCACGCCATCACCCCTAAAACGGGCTCTGACTTTTTGTAAGCACACGGTTTCAGGTTCTATTTCACTCCCCTTCCGGGGTGCTTTTCACCTTTCCCTCACGGTACTGCTTCACTATCGGTCGCTAGGAAGTATTTAGCCTTGGCAGATGGTCCTGCCGGATTCATACGGGGTTTCACGTGCCCCGCACTACTCGGGATCCGTCTCGGAGGGAACCAACTTTCAATTACAGGGCTTTTACCTTCTTTGGCGGGCCTTTCCAGACCTCTTCGCTTAACCGGTTCCTTTGTAACTCCATGTGAGACGTCCCACAACCCCAAAGAGCAAGCTC
>NZ_JAMAUN010000026.1:0-1063 GCF_023714295.1 Paenibacillus polysaccharolyticus | reverse complement strand
ACTAGCGAAGCGTTACCAGTGAATCAAAAAGTACAAGTTCGCGTACGTGTAAAGGATCAGCAGCTGTGGTCGGACTGGTCCAAAGCAGGCTGGCTAAAGGTAGACCCGAATGGCCAACCTGAAACACAGAAAAAGTTGTCATCGGGCGGTGATTTTACGCTCACAGTCAAAGAAGATGGAACCGTTTGGTCGTGGGGAAATAATGGCTACGGTCAGTTGGGAGATGGAACAAGAAGTGCCAAAACGGTGGCTGTACAAGCATCTGGCTTGACATCGATTGTTGAAGTGTCAGCTGGAAGTGGCCATGTACTGGCATTGAAATCGGATGGAACTGTGTGGTCGTGGGGAAACAACGCTCAGAGTCAGTTAGGGGATGGGACGACTGTAGCGCAAAATGTGGCTAAGGTTATTCCTAAATTGAGCGAAATGATTTCCATAGGCGCAGTACAGAATCGGAGTTATGCAGTGAAAGCAGACGGTACACTGTGGGCATGGGGGGGGAATTTTGGTGCAACGCCACAACCCATGAAAATAAATGGTGTAGTAAGTGTTACTGGTAGATATGCGTTACTGAGCGACGGAACGGTGTGGGATGTGTCAAGTTCTTACCCGACTAAAGTGTACTCTTTAGAAAATGTAGTGACTATAGCGGATAGTAGCTCTTCAGGTCACGCACTAGCCATCAAGCGAGATGGAAGTGTGTGGTCGTGGGGAAGTAACAGCTATGGACAGTTGGGGAATGGAACAACGTCTAATACGAGTACTCCTGTGAAAGTGACTGGGCTGGAGAATATTCAGAGTATTGGCGCAGGGGCAATGCATAGTTTAGCGGTGGATGAATTGGGTCAGGTATGGAGCTGGGGTTATAATGGCTACGGTCAGCTCGGCGTACCAGGCAGTTCCTCGGTCACAAAGGCTGTACAAGTTGGGAACATGAATCGGGGAGCCCAGATTGTAGGGGGAACGAATAGTAGCACAGTGCTGCTGCGAAATGGGGATTTATGGAGTTGGGGGCAGGGTGGATTGCTAGGAGACGGGACCACCACCTCAAAAGGAGTACCTG
>NZ_JAMAUN010000025.1:0-1307 GCF_023714295.1 Paenibacillus polysaccharolyticus | reverse complement strand
CTAACGATCACCATGGAACTAGAATAAAAAGTGGACACCCATTAACGGACAGAAGGATAATAAGGCTAACGGAGGTGTGTCCACATGGGAGAACAACGGCAACGATACAATGAAGAATTCAAGAAACAAACGGTAAAATTTATTCAAGAACAGACCAAGACACTCGGAGACTTGGCAGAAGAACTCAACATTCCAAAAAGTACATTACACCAGTGGATGGGCAAGTATCGTGAACTTAAACATGAGCCCGTAGCTAGTGTAGATCGAGTGAAAGAACTGGAAGCAGAGCTTAAAGAAATGCGCCGGTTACTTCAAGAGAAAGAGCATACGCTTGCGGACACACAAGAGGAACTGGCTATTGTAAAAAAAGCAGTGCACATCTTCAGCAAACCAAAGAATTAAGATTTCAGTTTGTGGAAGACCATCGCTCCCTGTTTTCTTTGGAGAAGATGTGCACCCTGTTACATGTGTCACGGAGCGGATATTACAAATGGCGGATGGATCGAACAAGTAAACCGCAGCACCGGAGAACTGAGATCATGAAGCGTATTCGGTTTCATTTCTACGACCACCAGAAGCGGTGCGGAAGTCCGAAAATTACGTATGCGCTCCATCTGGAAGGATACAGAATCTCTTCCCGTACCGTCAGTATATACATGCGTCAAATGAATCTTCGTTCCGTGCATAGTCCTCGGTATCGTGTCCAAACGACGGATTCTAACCATCATCATCCCATTGCACCAAATACGCTGAACCAGCAATTTCAAACGTCCAAACCGAACACCGCATGGGTCACCGATATCACTTACATTCCCTGCCGTGGAGGCCGGTTATATCTCGCCAGTGTTCTGGATTTGTGTACGCGTGAGATTGTGGGCTGGCGCCTGTACAACCATATGGAAACGAGCTTGGTGTTAGATGCATTGAAAGACGCTTACCAGGCCAAACGCCCCGCTCCAGGATTGCTCCATCACTCGGATCGTGGCTCACAGTACACGTCAAAAGAATACGTGGAGCAACTGAAATCGTATGGCATGGAGCTCAGTATGAGCCGCCGAGGAAACTGTTATGATAACGCATGTATCGAGTCTTGGCACAGTATTTTGAAGAAGGAACTCATTTACTGTAACCCTCGTTTTAAGAATCCAGAAGAGGCGTATAACGCCATTTACCAGTACATTGAGTTCTATTACAACCGCAAGCGAATGCATGGTGCGCTAGGTTATCTTTCCCCTGCTCGTTTTGCGAAGAAGTTTACGGACAAATCCGTCGCGTAAGTGTCTACTTTCTTGACATAGGTCCACCAG
>NZ_JAMAUN010000024.1:0-1313 GCF_023714295.1 Paenibacillus polysaccharolyticus | reverse complement strand
CTCGGAGGGAACCAACTTTCAATTACAGGGCTTTTACCTTCTTTGGCGGGCCTTTCCAGACCTCTTCGCTTAACCGGTTCCTTTGTAACTCCATGTGAGACGTCCCACAACCCCAAAGAGCAAGCTCTCTGGTTTGGGCTTCTCCGCGTTCGCTCGCCGCTACTGACGGAATCACTATTGTTTTCTCTTCCTCAGGGTACTTAGATGTTTCAGTTCCCCTGGTATGCCTCTACTCCTATGTATTCAGTTAGGTGTAACTGGATATTACCCCAGCTGGGTTTCCCCATTCGGACATCCCCGGATCAAAGCTTGCTTACAGCTCCCCGAGGCAGTTTCGTTGTTCGCCACGTCCTTCATCGGCTCCTAGCGCCTAGGCATCCTCCGTGTGCTCTTAGTAGCTTAACCATTTGCTCCGGTTTCGTTTGCTCGCTTCCCTTGGTTTGGACTTCGTCCAAAGCCAAAAGTCGCTCCCATTCGATACCATCGCAATTGCATTATCTACCGTTTTTATTGAAACTTGTTATACACAAGTTCAGCTAAAAAGGAATGTTCTAATTCGCGTTTGTTTCGTTTCGATATCTAGTTTTCAAAGAACAAATCGTTTGGTTCGGGGCCGTTCACGGATGTGTCGGTCGAATAAACGAGTTGGTTTGAGAGTTTGAGCTCTCAAAACTGAGCAACGAGTGAGTTGAAAGCTTTACGAAGTAAAGCTCGCTTCGGAAGCATGCTTCCTGAAGACTTTTTGAATGTTTCCACGCGGGAAACGATTCTCCATAGAAAGGAGGTGATCCAGCCGCACCTTCCGATACGGCTACCTTGTTACGACTTCACCCCAATCATCTATCCCACCTTCGGCGGCTGGCTCCTTGCGGTTACCCCACCGACTTCGGGTGTTATAAACTCTCGTGGTGTGACGGGCGGTGTGTACAAGACCCGGGAACGTATTCACCGCGGCATGCTGATCCGCGATTACTAGCAATTCCGACTTCATGCAGGCGAGTTGCAGCCTGCAATCCGAACTGAGACCGGCTTTTTAGGATTGGTTCCACCTCGCGGCTTCACTGCCCGTTGTACCGGCCATTGTAGTACGTGTGTAGCCCAGGTCATAAGGGGCATGATGATTTGACGTCATCCCCACCTTCCTCCGGTTTGTCACCGGCAGTCTATTTAGAGTGCCCACCCGAAGTGCTGGCAACTAAATATAAGGGTTGCGCTCGTTGCGGGACTTAACCCAACATCTCACGACACGAGCTGACGACAACCATGCACCACCTGTCTCAACTTTCCCCGAAGGGCACCTAACGTATCTCTAC
>NZ_JAMAUN010000022.1:0-1459 GCF_023714295.1 Paenibacillus polysaccharolyticus | reverse complement strand
TAAAATGTACCCTATAAGATGGACACTTAAAAAAGGTCATCTTGTAGGGTCTTTTTTGTGTACAATGAATAAAAAACGAGCGGTGGTCAAGCAAATGTCAAAAAAACACTTTACATTGCAAGAGCAAGATCAGTTGAGAAGAAATCCCTATGTGAGAAATGTTAGTACTAAAGCGATTACATACACGGATGCATTCAAAGAACGATTTATTCAAGAACACAGTCAAGGTACGCTTCCTAGTGAAATCTTTCAGGAAGCAGGCTTCCCCATTGACGTTTTGGGTGCAACCCGGATTCGAAAGGCTTCCAATCGATGGCGTACGGCATTTCAGGAACAAGGATCTGCTGGATTAACGGATGGTAGAAAACACGCCTCAGGCCGTCCTCTAAACCGTGAATTAAGTCTTGAGGAAAAATATGCCCGTTTGGAAGCGAAAATGAAATGGCTTGAAGCGGAGAATGAATTCTTAAAAAAGCTCGATCAACTCGAAAGGCAGATGAGAAGAAAAAAATCCAACTCTGTACACGACAAAAATTCGAACTGATTCAACAGATGATGCATACCTACTCTTTCCAATGCAAGGTGCATGTTCTTTGTGCTATTGCTGGCGTTTCACGCTCAGGCTACTACCGCTATTGTAGTGAAAGCGCCAGGCTACATCGTCAAAAGCAGGAACAGGACGACCATAAGGTGAAAGCGATCATCCTGAAAGCCTACCATTACCGTAGGAGGAACAAAGGCGCACGTCAAATCAAAATGACGCTCGCACTTGAGTATAGCGTCATATACAATCTCAAGCGAATTCGTCGAATCATGCAAAAGTACAACATCGTTTGTCCCATTCGAAAAGCAAATCCAGCACGTCGTATGGCTAAAGCGACGCAAGAGCATCGAACCTGTCCCAATATGTTGAATCGAGCCTTTAAACCAGGGATTGCAGGCAAGGTTCTCTTAACCGACATCACGTATTTAACTTATGGGATAAGCAAACGAGCCTATCTATCAACAATTAAAGATGCCGAGACGAATGAAATACTAGCCTATGAAGTCTCCGCTTCCCTTGGATTGGACATTGCAATGGAGTCGTTGAAACAACTCAAAAAGCATAAGCATCTCACTTCGGATGCCTTGATCCATTCGGATCAAGGATTTCACTATACAAGCCCCAAGTTCCAAAAGCTTGTGAAACAAATGGGGTTAAATCAATCCATGTCACGGCGAGGAAACTGTTGGGACAACGCTCCACAAGAATCCTTCTTCGGGCATTTTAAAGATGAAACAAATTTCAAAACATGCATGACCCTGGAGGAGGTTAAGCAAGAAGTAAAGAGTTACATGATCTATTACAATCATTATCGAGGTCAATGGAACTTAAACAAGCTGCCGCCTGCAAGATACAGACGACAGCTTGAAGCAGCCTAACCTTTTTTAATTTGTCCTTTACAAGGGGTACATTTTA
>NZ_JAMAUN010000021.1:0-2807 GCF_023714295.1 Paenibacillus polysaccharolyticus | reverse complement strand
ATGAGATTTCCCAGTATGTAAGACCCCTTGAAGACGACGAGGTAGATAGGCTGGGGGTGGAAGTGCAGTAATGCATGGAGCTGACCAGTACTAATCGGTCGAGGGCTTATCCAATAGCAAGTTTTGATCGCGTGCGTTTCGTTTCGAATCTAGTTTTCAGAGAACAACACTCTGATGAATGGAAGAAGCTATGCTTCGACCAATCGCGTTTGGTGGCGATGGCGGAGGGGTTCCACACGTACCCATCCCGAACACGACCGTTAAGCCCTCTAGCGCCGATGGTACTTGGACCGCAGGGTCCTGGGAGAGTAGGATGCCGCCAAGCAAAGTAAAGACACACTTGATGAAAATCAGGTGTGTTTTTTTGTGTGAACGATTAAATCTAAGCTAAGTGAGAAAGCAGTTTCAGTTATGATACGATACAAGTCTGACGAATCACCCTTATTTTGACTTGTTTTATACATAAAATACTGTCTTTCCATTGTGCCAAGCTGTGATACAATAGGTGAGGTCTATATAGAAACGGAACACGCATAATCACGAGGAGGAACCGTAACACCATGAAATCAGCCCCGTTTATAGCTGTTGAAGGTCCGATTGGAGCAGGGAAAACAACATTAGCTACGATGCTTTCCCAAGAATTGAATCTTCCATTGGTTAAAGAAATTGTCGAGGAGAACCCATTTCTGGCCTCCTTTTATCAAGATATCGACGAGTGGAGCTTCCAACTCGAAATGTTTTTTCTGTGTAATCGATTTAAGCAACTAGAAGACACCGGCGCTCAGTTTATTAAACAGAACAGCCCTGTCGTGTCGGATTATCATATCTATAAAAATTTGATTTTCGCTGAACGCACCTTAAAAGGAACGAAGCGGGATAAGTACCGCCAAATCTATCATCTGTTAACGGATGACCTGCCCAAACCCAATCTGGTGCTTTACATTGAAGCTGAACTGGATACATTGATGTACCGGATCAATAAACGCGGGCGTTCCTTTGAGCAAGATATGGACCCAGCTTATATGGAGCAGTTAATTGCAGACTACAAAACAGGAATGGAGTATTTAGCCAATGGCACAAATCCTCCAGTTATTCTCAAGATTGATGCAGAGCAGCTTGACTTTGTAGAACATCCTGAGCACTTCAGACAGATTGTTAATCAAGTAAAGGAGCTTATATGATATGAATAACTATGGCATTCCAGTGAATGCACTAATCACAGTAGCAGGAACGGTAGGGGTGGGTAAATCCACACTAACCGCAGCACTTGCAGATCGTTTGAATTTCAAAACGTCGCTTGAACAGGTTGATCATAATCCGTATTTGGAAAAGTTTTATCATGATTTTGAGCGCTGGAGCTTTCATCTGCAAATTTATTTCCTCGCTGAACGTTTTAAAGAACAAAAAAAGATTTTTGAATTAGGCGATGGTTTTGTACAGGATCGCTCCATCTATGAGGATACGGGCATCTTTGCACAGATGCATGCCGATCAGGGCACCATGTCTGCTACCGATTTCGAGACGTATAGCAGCTTGTTTGAAGCGATGGTCATGACGCCTTATTTTCCACACCCGGATGTTCTGATCTATCTGGAAGGCAGTTTGCCATCGATTCTTAACCGGATTAACGAACGTGGACGAGAAATGGAGATTCAGACAGACCGCTCGTATTGGGAGCACATGCATGAGCGCTATTCCGTATGGATTAACCGGTTCACAGCGTGTCCAGTACTGCGCTTGAACATTGATGAATATGATGTGCATAATCCAGCTTCAGTCGATGCTATTCTGGAGCAGATTGCGGCTGTAATTAAGCCATCCAAAGAAGCGCAGGTATAACTAATTATATTGATCCTCTGTAGGACAAGTTTAGGTAAAATAGACATCTCTTTTACAGTGATTCAGGCTGTGGAAGGGGTGTCTTTTCGATTTTTATATAAGAGGATTAGAAAAAAGGATCAGATAATCAAGCTATATTGGAATATGTATGTATATAGGTACTAGAATACAGAAAATTGTTGAAATTTGAAGCTTTTTGTGGTTTTATAGGAGAGGTGAATTATGGAAATATAGTATAAGCATGACTCAGGAGGGAAAGACATCATGGAAGATAAGCAAGGAGTAAAGATTGGGATGCCGATCATCGGTGGTTTGATTGCTGCCATACTGGGAGGTGTGGTATGGGCTGCGATTGCAGCTATGACGGAGTATGAGGTCGGACTTATTGCGATACTGGTTGGGGTGCTTTGCGGGTACGCTGTCGTGTTGTTCTCAAACAAAAGAATCGCAACGGTGCACAAGATTATTGCTGTCGTTTTCGCGTTGGTGGGTATTTTGCTTGGTAAATACTTGACAGTGGTTTATTTTACATCTGAATTGTTTACCGATGTGAGCTTGCTGACTCTGGTGTTCGACGGAGAAATGATCGGTGCGTTTACGGAAACGATTAAGGAATATTTCAGTGCACCTACAGACTGGTTGTTCATCGTATTGGCGATTGTATCTGCTTGGCAGATTCCAGGCCGGATGGCGAAAACAAGCATGGCATCCGAAGCATCGAGCTCGGATCAAGCACCAAGAGCATAAGCCAAACACGAAGTTCCCGGAGTGGACATCGATATCAGGATGGTTCACATTGCGGCCGGAACCGGTGGAGATGATTAAAAGGACGTAACGCCTTTAAAATGTACCCCTTGTAAAGGACAAATTAAAAAAGGTTAGGCTGCTTCAAGCTGTCGTCTGTATCTTGCAGGCGGCAGCTTGTTTAAGTTCCATTGACCTCGATAATGATTGTAATAGATCATGTA
>NZ_JAMAUN010000020.1:0-49243 GCF_023714295.1 Paenibacillus polysaccharolyticus | reverse complement strand
AAACTCTCCAATAAAGTTATTGAAAAGAGCGATAAGCTCATTTTGAATCTGACGAGATTAAAATCTCATTTTTGATCTTGCAAGCAAGATCGATACTCACTCGTTGTTCAGTTTTCAAAGATCAAACTTGTTTTTCCGTCACCATCTTGTCTCAGCGGCGACTTTTATAATATATCATACTTTGTTTGTTTTGGTCAAGCGTTTTTTTGAAGTTATTTTTGAAGTTTGTAATGAACTTCATTTGTTTCAAACAAAGCGTGTAACCAAGCAAGCAAAGCAACGAGATATAATGTACCATAGATCACACTCAGTAGTCAACTACCCGAATAAAGATATTTTCAACCCCAATAAAAGCCCCACCCCCGGGAGTCCCAGAAATGTAACCGTACCGATTGTCGCAGGGTTTAACGGGATATAAATTCCCGTTATCCAACCCGAGTAATTTACGATATATATCCCAACAGCGGCTAATACCACATGAATTCCGATGGATGCAAAGACTGATAATCCTAAGCGTTTTCTAAATAAAATAACGACCAGCGCCAACAGAGAGGCAACCAATATACTTCCCAGAATAACACTCTTCATACACTACACCTCCAACTATATATCATTTCAACAATATACACAGTCGCCTACTTTAGTTACATACTAAGCTCTTGATCGGCAGTAACCATATCCATCCCACTCAACCGCTTGGCCCGCTTCAGATGAATCTGGTATTTTCTCTCGGCTGCTTCAAGCACATATATGGCATAATCGATCTCATCCTCTCCTAGAGCATCCTCAAACTGTCTCATCGCTCGTTCCCACTCTTGTTTGGCCTTCTGTACATCCGCATAAACCAACTCCGCTTCCCGTTTCGCCAGTTCTCTTTTCCTTCCATCCCCTAAGCTTCGGTTTTTTCGCCATATCAACATAAACACCATCCCTTTTTATCCATATATCACACTCTCATACATATCAAGGTAGGGACAAACTTAGAACTTGGACATTTGCTTTTAAAATAAAAAAAGAGAGAGCTGTCAGCTCTCTCTTGGAAATAAATCAATTTATTGAATTGTTTTCTAATAAGCACAAACCTCATCAAGCTCACATGCAGCTAGATACATTAGCGCATCTCCCTGCGTCCTTCCAGTGCCTTCGAAAGCGTAACTTCATCTGCATACTCCAGATCCCCGCCTACGGGTAGTCCGTGGGCAATACGTGTCACACTAATTTCAAATGGACGCACTAGACGGGAAATGTACATCGCCGTAGCTTCGCCCTCTATATTGGGATTTGTCGCCAAAATCAATTCTTTCACTCGCTCATCACTCAAACGAGTCAAAAGCTCTTTCAAGCGTATATCATCCGGACCAATTCCCTCCATTGGAGAAATCGCCCCCTGCAACACATGGTAGTACCCATCGAATTCCTTAGTCCGCTCCATAGCTACCAGGTCTTTCGAGTCTTGAACTACACAAATAACGGACACATCTCTCGACTTATCCTGACATATCCGGCAAGGATCCGTATCTGTAATATTACAGCACACAGAACAGTAATGGAGATTACGCTTCACGCTCACGAGCGCTTTGGCAAAATCAATAACGTCATCTTCCTTCATGTTAAGCACATGAAAAGCTAAACGTGCCGCTGTCTTTGGACCAACGCCAGGAAGTCTGGTGAAGGCATCAATCAGCTTGGCTATCGGTTCAGGATAATACAATCGGTTGTGTCTCCTTTTGACAGGATCAGTTTATATTAAAATAACCCCGGAATTTTCATGCCGCCCGTGAATTTACCCATATCCTGATTCGCAATTTCGTCTGCTTTGGTCAAAGCATCATTCACAGCAGTCATGACAAGGTCTTGAAGCATTTCAACATCATCCGGATCTACAGCTTCGGGCTTGATCGTGATCGCGAGTAGTTTTTTATGTCCATTAATTTCAGCAGTTACCACTCCGCCGCCAGAAGTACCTTGAACCGTTTTGTCCGCTAATTCCTCCTGCGCCTTCAGCATTTGCTCCTGCATTTTCTTCACTTGTTTCATCATTTGGTTCATGTTGTTCATATCCGTCATCTCCTTTTATATAGTTATCTCAAATTATACACATTACTTCGTAATGTACTACTCTTTAATGACTACGAGATCTTCGCCAAATAACTGAATAGCTTCATCAATCCAAGGCTGTTTATCGCCTGAACCACCGTCTTCATGCTCTGGTTCAAGCTTAAAATCCTCCTTTGGCGTTTCAGAAGCTCCTTCCATCGCACCAGTCCAGTCCCTAAGCATCATCGTCACAAGTCGAGCCGGACGCCCAAGCTGTTCCGAAAGCACCCGCTCAATGACATCACGATTCGCCTGTTTTTCGGTTGTTTCACGGTGGATGTTGTTCTTAAAAGCAACCAGCACATTGTCTTCGAGCAGTGAAACCGGCTCTCCATCCATAAACCAAGCATGAACCGTAACTTTCTCTTCTTTGACACGTTGCAAAATCTGGCTCCATTTTTTGCTGATCTCCGTGAATTGCGGAGATCCTTTGCGCGCAATATATTGATCCAAATTCGCCGGAAGCTTCACTGGAGCGTTCGCTCTGGACATTGGCGCACGTGTTGCCGGTCGTGCAGGAGCATTTGAAGCCGCATCCCCACCTGACAGACCACTCTTGAGCGCCCGATCTAGCTTTTTCTCCAGCTCAGCAAGCTGCTGTTTCAATCGATTGATCTCTCCAGTATCAGCGGGTGCAGAAGGAGAAGTCACTCCAACCGATGAAGTAGCTCCGCCCATAGCCGGGATACTACACAGTTTAAGCAGAGCCACCTCAAACAATGTCTGCGGCTGAACTGCATATTTCATCTCACTCTGGTACCGATTCAGCGTATCGATCATCTGAAACAACTGTTCCTTCGTAAACGATTCCGCCATATCTCGAAACGATTCCGGATTCAACACCCGATCCGTCAGTTTGTCCGCATCCGGCACCATCTTGATCATCAGCAAATCCCGGAAATAATAGAGCAGATTCTCCATACATTTATCTGCACTCTTGCCTTCATGCATAAAGCCTTCGATCATCTGCAAAATATGACCGACATCCCCTTTCAGCAAGGAGGCTGCGAGCTTGGCAAATTGTTCTGAAGGGATACCACCTGTCATATCCATAACCTGCTGATACGTTACTCGCCCATCGGTAAATGAAGAGATTTGATCCAACACGCTAAGCGCATCCCTCATCCCTCCATCAGATAGACGAGCGATGTATTGAAGCGCATCGTGATCCGCTTCCATCCCTTCTTGTTCACAGATCAAAGCCAATCTGGCTGTCTGTTCTTCAAGAGATACGCGGCGAAAATCAAATCGCTGACAGCGCGATATAATGGTAGCAGGCAAACGATGAGGCTCTGTCGTTGCCAAAATAAACATCACATGTGGCGGCGGCTCCTCCAGTGTTTTGAGCAAAGCATTGAACGCCTCTGTCGTCAACATGTGCACTTCATCAATAATATAAACCTTCTGCCGGACTTCGGTAGGGGCATACTTCACCTTTTCCCGAAGATCACGGATCTCCTCGACGCCCCGATTGGATGCAGCATCAATCTCCTGCACATCCATAACAGCGCCGTTCGTAATTCGGCGGCAAGCCTCACATTCGTTACAAGGCTCAGTTGCAGGTCCGCGTTCACAGTTTACAGCTTTGGCCAATATTTTGGCTGCACTTGTCTTCCCCGTCCCTCGGGGACCGCTAAACAAATAAGCGTGGGAAGTCCGCTGTTCACGAATCGCGTTCTGCAAGGTCTGAATAATATGTTGTTGTCCCACCATATCCTGGAACGACTGAGGACGCCACGCCCGGTATAACGCGATATGCTCCATGATGCGTTACCTTCCTTCCACTTCGCATTCGAGTCCGTTGTCGTCACCCCATTATACTATATTCCAGAGTGAATCCAAACTTTATCTGACTCATTTCATGCGCAGTTTTTTCAACATATCAAAAAAGACCCCTGCATTCATACTGCTGCAAAGGTCTTTACATTTATAAGGTTAAGCCGTGCACCTGCTATCGATATTTGCGATCCAAGCGGCACCCCTGAACAATAGCTCAGGCTAGGCAACCCTCCGGCACAAGAGTGATCTCACTTATGGCTGCTTCCTTCCGGACCTGACCAGGTTCATGAGTACTCATTGCGGAGGACCCAACCGTCAACACCACGTTCAGGGACCAAACCTCACATCGACAAAACCTCTAACAGGAATTCAACCTCGCTATAGCGGATTGCGAGTTACAGGGCACCGCTACCTCCCCATCTAGCACGGTAAGAAATAGTATAACGTAAGGTAGTCCAAAATGCAACCAGCTGGAAAATGGAAACTCCGCGACGCTCTGCATAAGCAACTAAAAACCCCTGCCAAAATAGCAGGGGTGATTGGGATACAATAATTAGACAATTCACAAGGAATTGTACGATTAGATTCCGTATTTCTTTTTGAAACGATCCACACGGCCGCCAGCATCGATAAACTTCTGTTTACCTGTGAAGAACGGGTGGCACGCGGAGCAAATCTCTACACGAAGTCCGTCTTTAACCGAACCAGTCTCAAAAGTATTACCGCATGCGCAGGATACTTGACCAATCGTGTATTTAGGATGAATTGCTTCTTTCATTACCTTTCACCTCTTTCCGCCCTGAGCCTCAAGCGGACCCAGAGTAAATGGCACAACACAGCAGATTATAACACGGCCTAAACCCGGTTGCAATCTAATTCATTCAAGAGGTAATCAGCTTTTTAGGGCGAGCCATCCCTGCTGGCGGAACATGCGTATACGACCCGATGACAACATCCGGCAACTCTTCCGCGAAAATCTCCAGCATCTGCTTCATTCCCAAAATATCGCCCTGTGCTGGTGGAATTAACTCCAGATAGCTCTCCGGGTCAATATTCAGGTTACGCATCTGAATCAATCGTAGGTTGGTGCGGCGTGCAAATTCAATCATTGCCTCAATCTCTTCCTCACGATCCGTTACACCCGGGAAGATCAGATAGTTAATGGAGGTATATACCCCTTGCTCCGCAGCGTACTTCATTGATTTCTCTACATTAGCCAATGTATATCCACGAGGTTTGTAATATGCGTTGTAGTGATCATCCAATGCACTGATCGTACTCACACGCATCAGATCCAGCCCTGCATCCACAATTCCGCGGATATGATCATTTAAGCCCGCATTGGTATTAATGTTGATATACCCCATATCCGTAATGGAGCGCACTTCGCGAATGGCCTCAATAATTAACTTGGCCTGTGTGGAAGGTTCACCTTCACATCCCTGTCCGAAGCTAATAATAGATTCCGGTGTTTTCAGATGTTCCAGCATCACTTCAACGATCTCGTCTACACGAGGACGGAAGTTCATCCGCGTCTGTGGTGATACGAAGCCACTGTCATCCGGTTGTTCAGAGATACAACCGAAACAACCGGCATTACAAGAGTACGACACAGGGACGCCGCCTTCCCAGCGATTCAAGAAAGTGTTCGAAGACGTGAGACACTCATAACCCAGTGCACAATTGGACAGGTGGGTGTACAAACGGTTCTCTGGATACTTCTCCGTAAATCGTTTAACCCCAGAGCGCACATCGTTACGATCACAGTTCATCGGATTCCATTTCTCCGGAGTATCGGACTGGGAAGCCGTAACGTAGAAACCGCCATCTTTCCAAACGACAGCCGAATACCCAAACAACGGTAGCTTGTATTCCTTATCCGTTTTCACATAACCTGGCAAGCACAGACGCGTAAAGCCTTGCGGCAATAGTGCACCTACGGCTTGTGTATCACTCGGCAAAGGCAACATCTCGCCTGTATCCGGGTCCATGCCGATAGGACGGGTGCTTGGAAGACCAACCAATGTTGCACCATCCGGCAGAGGAATCAACTCATCCTCCATTATCTCCACAATCATATCTCCGCTACGGGCGAGTCCGTACAGGGAGGGATGATCAAAAACATTACCTTTTTCATCTGCGTATACTAAATACATGATGTTCTCCTCACATCTATTGGGTTAAACCTGACGACGAGTATATATATGGCAGGGCTACGTTATACGAACTCAAACTGCAGTTCAAACGTTAATTCGATGTTCCTGATGTAGCCGTTTGTCTTGGGGAACGGCGAGTTGTTGTCGTTCCAGCATTGCTGGAGGGCACATTGCCAGTTGCATCAAATGCAGCCAGGAACTCGGCATTCGTTTTACTGTTGCGTAGTTTTTTCAGGAAACCTTCAACGAAGTCATGGGAATCATTCATATTTTTACGGATGGCCCAGATCGTATCCAGCTCTTCCTTGCTAAGCAGCACCTCTTCACGGCGCGTACCGGAACGGCGAATATCGATGGCAGGGAAAATACGGCGTTCAGCCAATTTGCGATCCAGATGAAGCTCCATATTACCCGTGCCTTTAAATTCTTCATAAATGATGTCATCCATACGTGATCCCGTGTCAATTAACGCTGTTGCCAAAATGGTCAGACTGCCGCCTTCTTCTACATTACGAGCAGAACCAAAGAAACGCTTCGGACGATGGAATGCTGCTGGATCAATACCACCACTTAGTGTACGCCCGGATGGCGGAATCACCAGGTTATATGCACGGGCCAGACGTGTAATACTATCGAGCAAAATAACGACATCCTTTTTGGCTTCAACCAAACGCAGTGCACGCTCCAGCACTAGTTCCGCTACTTTAATATGATTCTCGGGCAGCTCATCAAACGTGGAAGCAACAACTTCCCCTTTTACCGAACGAGACATATCCGTTACTTCTTCTGGACGTTCATCAATCAACAGGACAAAAAGTTCAATTTCTGGATTGTTAGTTGAGATGCTGTTGGCAATTTCTTTGAGGAGAAGCGTTTTACCGGCTTTGGGAGGTGCTACGATCAATCCACGTTGTCCCAACCCTACAGGGGCAAGCACATCCATAATACGTGTGGATAAATGGCTCGGGGATGTTTCAAGAACCAGTTTCTTCTGCGGATACAGTGGGGTTAATGCCGGGAAGTGAAGTCTCTCCGCAGCCGCTGATGGATTCTCACCATTCACAGCGTTAACTTGCAATAGACCGAAATATCTCTCATTCTCTTTTGGCGTTCGACATTTACCTGATACAAGGTCACCCGTCCGTAAGTCAAACTTGCGAATCTGTGAAGCTGAGATATAAATATCTTCCGTGCTTGGCAAGTAGTTGATCGGCCTCAAAAAACCGTAACCTTCAGGTAAAATCTCGAGCACACCCTGCATAAACATCAAACCACTTTGTTCCGCTTGCGCACGGAGTATGGCAAAGATTAACTCTTTCTTTTTAAGGGTCCCGTAATAAGGAATCTGGTATTTCTTCGCCAGCTTATAGAGGTCCGTTAATTTCATTTCTTCCAAATCGGAAATTTGCAGATCCATATAATAACCACCTATTCAATTAATGAGTCCGTGAAATGGATAGTTTCGTTAGCTAATTCAAGCCATAGAAAGCAGTTCTACCACAATCTCTTCTATCCATTGTACGGAATGTAACCGTTATAATGCAAATACATGTCTTGGTGTGTAAGTTTCCGGGTGGAATGGCCATTACATGGCATGATCCTTAATGAGTGAACTCCAAACATGGGGCGATCGATCCGGGAAGACCGGCTATGAAGCGCAGGTTCAAACAAATCCGGGGATTGTAGAAAGGGAATGATTTTCAAAAACAATATAAAGAATGAAGTGCTCATAAAGCCTTATGATGTTTATTTCAAAAAAAGACCCTCCGGAACCAGAACCTGTTACAGTTCATCATATCCGGAAGAGAATGCAAAATCTATTAGAATAGTTTACCCCATTCTACTACAGGTTATGCAGCACCGCTACAAATCACGCTTGAAGCAGAATGTATACGATGCTGCATCACGTAATACCTATTCGGTTTCCCGCCAAACGTCTGCACCAAGCAAACGTAAATTGGTCACCAAATGATCGTATCCACGATCGATAAACTCAACTCCCGTCACCTCAGTAACTCCTTCACTGACGGTAAGTCCGGCTATGACTAATGCTGCTCCAGCACGAAGATCCGATGCTTTGACTTTAGCCGCATTCAGTGCACTGCCTTCAATAATGGCTGATCGGCCTTCCACACGGATTTTGGCGCCCATGCGAACCAGCTCAGGCACATGTTTGAACCGATTGCTGTATACAAAATCGCTGAGTACACTTACACCGGTCGCCTGAGTTAACACACTGGTCATTGGTGACTGCAGATCGGTGGGGAACCCTGGATATACCAGCGCCTTCACATCAACATGACTGTACTGCGGTTGTCCTATAACCCGAATACTTTCGTCCAACTCCTCGATACCCACACCCATCTCCAGCAATTTGGCTGTCAAAGCCTCCAAATGCTTAGGAATGACATTATCAATGAGTACGTCTCCGCGCGTAGCCGCTGCGGCAATCATGTATGTTCCAGCCTGAATACGATCTGGAATGATGGAGTGGCGGCAACCCTTAAGCTCAGATACCCCTTCAATTCGAATCGTCTCTGTACCTGCACCTTTGATACTGGCACCCATAGAATTCAAAAGTGTTGCTACATCTATAATCTCAGGCTCTTTAGCCGCGTTTTCAATAATTGTAGAGCCTTTGGCACGAGTGGCCGCCAGCATAATGTTGATGGTCGCACCAACACTGCTTACATCAAGATATATTTTAGCTCCGCGTAGCTCTTTGGCATACAAATGGATCGAGCCGTGTTCATTTGTTACAGTTGCGCCAAGCGCTTCAAACCCTTTGATATGTTGATCAATTGGACGAGGTTCAAAATTACAACCTCCAGGCAAACCTATTGTTGCTTCTTTAAAACGTCCAAGCAGTGCTCCCATCATATAATACGAAGCACGAAGCTTCTTCACAGGACCGTTTGGCATTGGAATTGATTTAATATCGGAAGGATCAATTTTCATCTGACTGCCTTCCCAAGTCACACGCGCTCCGAGTTCCTCCAAAATTTCTGCATATACGGCCACGTCACTGAGTAATGGCAAGTTATCGAGCACGACCTCTGACTCGGCAAGCAATGCTGCAGGAATAAGCGCAATGGCGCTGTTTTTGGCGCCGCTTATAGTTACAGTTCCCTGTAACGGACGTCCGCCACTAATCATTAATTTTTCCATAAAGCTTAATGTCCCCCTACGTGTTTTGCAGCCGATGAACGGCAATACGTGCTGATGGCTAACGATGTAGAAATAAGGTGTGAAAATGGAAAGACACCGGCTAGGCGGTGTTCTTCCATTTCACAGTATGGAACTTTTAAAGATAAATTACGCTTTGTTGTTAGAACCAAACTCACGGATTTTACCTTTAACGGTTTCTTTGATTGCATCACGGCCTGGTACGATGAACGTACGCGGATCGTAAGCGTTTGGTTTTGCTGCAAGTACTTCACGAACTGCTTTTGTGAACGAGATTTGGTTCTCTGTGTTCACGTTGATTTTGGAAGTACCCAAAGAGATTGCTTTATCGATATCGTGCTTAGGAATACCTGTACCACCGTGCAATACGAGCGGAACTTGTACCGCGTCACGAACTTCTTCCATTTCTTTGAATCCGAGATTCGGCTCGCCTTGGTATGGACCGTGTACGGAACCCAGGGCTGGCGCCAAAGTATCGATACCCGTTTCTTTAACGATACGGATACATTCGTTCAGGTCAGCGTATTGAATACCACCGATAACGTCGTCTTCTTGTCCGCCTACAGTACCAACTTCAGCTTCTACAGAAACGCCTTTAGCATGTGCATATTCAACGACTTTTTTAGTCATTTCGATGTTCTCATCGATGGAGTGATGGGAACCGTCGATCATAACGGATGTAAAGCCAGCATCGATCGCTTCTTTACATTTGTCGAAGCTTGAACCGTGATCCAGGTGAATAGCAACTGGTACGGAAATTTTCATGTCGATCAAGAGTCCTTCTACCATTTTAACTACAGTAGTAAAACCGCCCATGTGACGTGCTGCACCTTCGGATACGCCCAGAATTACTGGGGATTTCTCTTCTTCAGCGGCAGTAAGAATCGCTTGAGTCCACTCAAGGTTGTTGATGTTGTATTGACCAACTGCGTATTTTCCTTCAAGTGCTTTGTTCAACATGTCTGTCATAGATACTAATGGCATGGTTTCAATCCTCCTAGGGGTTTGGGTTGTGTCTATGGTTTTTAGCCGAAATCACATACGGGCTTATTATACCACATCCCATGTCAAATACTAAACAAGCTTTTGCAAAAATGCTGTGCTTTGCAGCACAGTTTTCACAGACACGGCATGATGGCGTTACCATTTCCAATATTCCCTACACAAACAGGTGAAATACACCATTTTCTTATAATTACGTGCAGATGGTAGTTGACGCAAAAAAATCCTGTATCGACAGGATTTAGCTGCACTTGTTCGCAGCGCCATTGCGAAGTTGCATATTGACGGCTACACGCATCTCATCGATATCAAACGGTTTCGTAAAATGCATGAGTGCACCCAGATCGGTAGCTTCCTTGATCATGTCAAGTTCTCCATACGCCGTCATCATAATAACCTTGATGTCTGGGTCGATCTCCTTGATATGCTTCAGTATTTCAAGCCCATCCATTCCTGGAATTTTCATATCCAGCAAAACCAGATCCGGCTTGTCCCTATTTACAATCTCGAGTGCAATCTTGCCGTTCGCCGCCTGAAACGTGTTATACCCTTCACTGCTGAATACTTCCATTAGTAGAATACGAATACCGTTTTGGTCATCGACAATCAGAACTTTTTTCTCTTCCACGCTGTAACCTCCTAGAATTAGGAAAGCATATACACACTACATCTGGATAACTATCCCATAGTCGTCATGATAAGTATTCTACCTCTTCCATTAAAATCCTTCTATTATCTCAAATTGACAAAGAGTAAATCAATCTACATCTTTACTAAAAAGAAAAGGATGCCTCCGCGCTATAAAAGCAGCCAGAAACATCCTCATAATGCCGGGATTTCACCGATTCAATTTATTATTTCTCCGCGTTCTCCAAAGAAGCTTTCACGAACTCTCTGAACAATGGTTGCGGACGGTTTGGACGGGAAGTGAATTCCGGGTGGAACTGCACTGCCAAGAACCACGGGTGTCCAGGAAGTTCGACAATCTCAACCAGGCGTCCATCCGGTGATGTACCGGAAATAACAAGACCTGCTTTTTCAATCGCTTCACGGTATTCGTTGTTGAACTCATACCGGTGACGGTGTCTTTCATATACCAGTTCGTCATCATAACAAGCCATCGCCAAGGAACCTTCTTGCAGCTTGCAAGGGTACAGACCAAGACGCATCGTACCGCCCAGATTTTCGATATCTTTTTGCTCGGGCAAAAGATCGATTACCGGGAACTCCGTTGCCGGGTTGATCTCCGAGCTGTTTGCGCCGTTCAATCCGACGATGGAACGTGCATATTCAATTACGGAAACCTGCATACCGAGGCAAATACCGAAGAACGGAATATTTTTCTCACGAGCATAACGGATCGCAGACACTTTACCTTCAATGCCCCGGTCGCCGAAACCACCAGGAACGAGAATTCCGCCAACACCGTGCAGCATGTCACCCACATTTTCATCTGTAACATCTTCGGAATGAACCCAGCGGATCTTCACATCCGCGTTGGAAGCAAAACCTGCGTGTGACAAGGACTCTACAACGCTCAGGTAAGCATCATGCAATGCTACATATTTACCAACGATCGCAATCTCAACCGTGCGCTCCAATTTACTGATCCGGTTTACCAGACCTTCCCACTCGCTCATATCCGGTGCAGGAGTAGTCAGCTTCAGGTGGTTAACCACGATCTCATCCAGTCCTTCTTCACGAAGGTTAAGCGGTACTTCATACAATGTACTTGCATCACGGCACTCGACTACCGCATTCTCGTCAATATCACAGAAAAGTGCGATTTTGGCTTTCATGTCCTTGGACAACTCATATTCCGTACGGCAAACGATAACGTTTGGCTGAATCCCGATGCTGCGCAATTCTTTCACGCTGTGTTGTGTCGGTTTTGTTTTCACTTCACCGGCAGCTTTGATGTATGGAATCAACGTAACGTGAATGTACATCACGTTGTCACGGCCTACATCACTCTTAATCTGACGGATCGCTTCCAAGAATGGCAAACTTTCAATATCGCCCACTGTGCCACCGATTTCGGTAATAACGACATCGGAACCCGCTTCACGTCCAGCGCGGAATACACGCTCTTTGATCTCGTTTGTGATATGTGGAATAACTTGAACTGTACCGCCCAGATACTCCCCGCGACGCTCTTTGCTGATTACAGAAGAGTACACTTTACCTGTCGTGACATTGCTGTTTTTGGAAAGATTGATGTCGATAAAACGTTCGTAGTGGCCAAGGTCCAGGTCCGTCTCTGCGCCATCATCTGTTACGAATACCTCACCATGTTGATAAGGACTCATGGTTCCCGGGTCAATGTTGATGTATGGATCGAATTTTTGAATCGTTACCTTGAGTCCTCTGTTCTTCAGCAATCTGCCCAGCGAGGCCGCTGTAATCCCTTTGCCCAGGGAGGACACAACTCCGCCCGTCACGAAAATATACTTTGTCACTGTTATTACCCTCCTAATATAAGTACAGAAATTCAGGCGATATATGGTGTTATCGTAACCCGTTTCCCAGGTAATCATCGTTAAAAAGAGCAATGGCAGAAATTAACTGAACCTGCAATCTGCTCTTCTCAGCGAAGACGGTTTTAACTACACATCGTTCCTGGCGAAAAATAATGCAAACTTTCCGGGAGCCTTCATCCACGCTTGTCCCATCTCTAAACCTCGTCAGTAGTTCCATTTTCGTTGTTTGAACATACAAAAAACAGGCCGAAAAGGTTTGGCCGGGAGCAGTCGGAAAAGTAATCATTTGACATCATTCTGCCTCTAAAAATACAAAAAGAAAGTACTCCCGCAGGACGGGGCACTTTCTCTAAAAAACATAAATATATTGTCGCTCATTCATAAGCCCATGCAATAGTTTACCCGTTACCCCGTCTGCTGTCAAGGCTGACTATCGGGGAAAAAACGGGCAATTTTTCGTCAGCAAAAAGGATTACCGTTTATCGGAATCGTCGTCAAATTCATCCTCGTCTTCGGACTCTTCATCGTCTTCATCGAGGTCTTCATCTTCCAAATCGTCATCTTCAACCAGCACTTCTTCTTCACTGTCTTCTTCATCGAAGATGTCGTCATCATCGTCATCATCGTCATCATCTTCGTCTTGATCATCATCTGTGCTGTCGAAGTCTTCGTCACTGTTGTAGCTGTCGTCCTCTTCACCGAAGTCTTCGTCTTCCAGATCATCATCTTCATCGTTGATGATACGCGGACGCTTCGCACCTGTCATGGAATCTTCTGATCCAGCAACCGGATACCAGCGTTTCAATCCCCAAAGACTCGTACCGACGCATGCAAAACGGCCATCGATATTAATTTCGGTATACAGCTGGGCGATATACTCGTTGATCTCTTCATCTGTCATTCCGCGCTGTTTCGCTACCTCATTCATCAAATCCCGGTAGTAATACGGCGTATTAGCCGCTTTCAGCACCATAAAGGCCAGATCCACCAAAGGGATCTCTCTTACCTTTTCTTTATCAATTTTCAAATTGAGCGAGGTACTCACTAAAGACACTTCCTCTCACACATAATTCGCATTATATCCCCTGCAAACTGGATCGTTACGTATAACATATCCATTAACAAACCTAAGTAAAACCTATTTAGCGTTAAAAAGCAAGTTTTTATGTAAGCATGTCCCATATTTACACAGTCGCCCTTTAATCCATATTGCAATCTGCTCATCTTGATCGACAGAATGATAAGTAAGCAATGAATACCATGTACGTTATCACTATGAACAAAAGCCCAAATCATATGTAAAAGACGGAGTCCCCTCCGCCTTCTGACTGTATACCCTCGTAGGATTGCTCCTCACCAGGTTCCCCGCAAGAGCCCTCTAGCCCTCCATCCATCATATGTACCTGCGCCCGTTTTGACACGGAGAGAATGTGTTTTTATAAAAAAAGGGCAAGTTCCCCATGCGCCGGGATGAACGCATTCATAGAATACCTCAGCATGTTCATCCCGAAGGGGGCAGCCCATAATGGACTATACCGGTTTATTGCATCAGTTGATTGACGGAATGAGATGCCCCGAGCCTGCACACGGGGGACGTTATCTGATTCGATTCGCCAAACCGCAGCAGTACGAGGCCTGTCTCGTTGAATTATCCCGAATGCGCAATGAATTCACCGCTCTGGGAGGCGTTCGAACCTCAAGGCTTGCCAGAACTCTCATCGCTCCTGTCCAGAGCCCGGACGTGTTATATCGATACGGGGACGACATTACGTTAGAGGAAGATATTCCTGTATCACTGCATTCTACTGCACTCCACAACAAACCAAGCACCCCTCAAGGCATACCCTGGGGTGTGAAACAGATTCGAGCCCCTAAAGTATGGTCTGTTTCGACAGGACACCGGATCAAAATTGGTGTTATTGATACAGGTGCAGATTACCACCATCCTGACCTACGATACTCCCTTGCCCGTGGCATTAATCTGTTGAACCGAAGCTTGCTTCCCCATGATGACAACGGTCACGGTACCCATATTGCAGGAACCATTGCCGCAGCCAACAGTACTGAAGGCATGATCGGCGTTGCCCCTCGTTCAATAATCTACCCCGTCAAAGCCTTTGATCACAACGGCTCTGCTTATGTCTCGGACATTGTACTCGGCATCGACTGGTGTGTACGCAACAAGGTGGATATTATTAATATGAGTTTTGGTATGAAAACACGAAGTAAATCTTTGCTTGATGTGGTTAACCGTGCGTATCATGCAGGGATCGTTATTGTGGCTTCGTCAGGAAATGACGGCAAACGCCGCAGTATCGATTATCCCGCTCGATATCCGCAAACGATCTCGGTTGGTGCTACCGACAAAAACAGACGTATTGCTTCATTCAGCAATCGCGGTGCTTATGTGGATGTCTATGCCCCCGGGGATAAAATCGTGTCCTCCTGGGTGCAAGGCAAGCACCATGAGATGAGTGGCACATCCATGGCAACCTCCCATGTGAGCGGCGCAATCGCACTGCTGCTCGCCAAACATCCCGGCTTGTCTCCAGCCGAGATCAAGACCCTTGTGAAGCGCGCGACGGTTCCGCTGCGCGCACGCAAAAGCACCACCGCGAAGAGTAAAATCCGCGGTGGCGAGCTAGACGCCCTCAAGCTGATGCAAGAGGGCGACGGGTAACCCGGCAGCGCATGTGCGAGCCGCCGGCACACCTATGCTGCGCAGCAACGGATGCCGGCCACTGCCGGGCATGCCTTGCGCAGCAGGCAAGAGCGAGAGCAGGCACAACCGAGCCTGCTCTTGAAGCAGTGCCCGCGGCTGTGCCGATGCAGGGCACTGCTTGGTGCCCACGGCAGGCGGCAAGCCTTTGCCCTTTACGGGTACTTGGCGATCATCGCCAGTACCTGCAAAGGGCCAGGTGCTGGCTGCTGCCAGCCACGGGCACAAAAAAAGTCTCCATGCCCGCGCGCATTAGTAAATGCTCGCGCGGGGGCATGGAGACTTTGCCTTCGGCCGAGCGGCAGGAAGGTGTCCGCCACTTGGCCGAAGAAATTACATTTTGTCTGGTGCGGATACGCCCACCAGACGGAGCGCTGTCGCGATGACGGTGCGAACGGCGCCGATCAACGCCAGGCGCGCCTGGGTCTGCTGCGCGTCTTCGATAATGACGCGCTCAGCCCGGTAGTAACTATGGAACAGGGATGCCAGTTCGTAAACATAACGAATGATGCGATGCGGCGCATAACCCGTAGCCGCCGCAGCGATCTCTTCAGGTAATTCTCCCATTTTACGAAGAAGGTCATACTCGTGCTCGGTAGTCAGCTTGGACAGATCGATCTGTTCCAGTGGCAGCAGCTCGATACCTTGCTCTTCGGCCTGACGATACACACTGCACACACGCGCATGCGCATATTGTACGTAGAATACCGGATTTTCGTTGGATGTCGAAATCGCCAAATCCATGTCAAAATCCAGATGGGAATCCATGCTGCGCATCGTGAAGAAATAACGGATGGCATCAATACCCACTTCATCCATCAGGTCTTCCATCGTTACAGCTTTACCTGTACGTTTGGACATTTTTACTTTCTCGCCATTCTGGAACAAACTAACCATCTGTGCAATCAAAACAACCAGCTTTTCCGGATCGTTGCCTAGTGCCTGCATAGCTGCTTTCATCCGAGGAATGTATCCATGGTGATCGGCTCCCCAAATGTTGATCATCGTGTCATAACCACGGGAATACTTATCACGGTGATATGCAATATCTGGCGTCAGGTAGGTATACGTACCGTCGTTTTTGATCAGAACGCGCTCCTTGTCATCACCATATTGCATCGTTTTTAGCCAGGTTGCGCCTTCTTTTTCGTAAATTTCGTTGCGGTCACGTAGCTCGTCCAACACGCGAAGCACCTCACCGTTATCATACAGTGACGTTTCACTGAACCAGATGTCGAAATTCACTCGGAAGCGGTTCAGGTCACGTTTGATCTTGTCGAGTTCTTTCTCCAGACCATAATCACGGAAATATGCCGCGCGATCTCCCGGGTGCATAGACAGCAAGCTGTCTCCTTTTTCAGCAACCAGTTCCTTCGCGAAACCTTTAATGTCTTCGCCATGGTATCCATCTTCCGGCATTTCAGCTTCTTGACCCAGCTCTTGCAGATAACGCGCTTCAATAGAACGGGCCAGATTAAATACCTGGTTACCCGCATCATTAATGTAATATTCACGAGTTACATCGTAACCTGCGTAATCGAGGATGTTGCACAGCGCATCCCCTACAGCTGCTCCGCGGGCATGGCCCAGATGCAGACTGCCTGTCGGGTTGGCGCTGACAAATTCCATCTCCACCTTTTTCCCCGCTCCAACATCGATTCTTCCGTAGTTCTCTCCTTGCTCATGCACCAAGTTAAGCACGGGATAGAGATAACTCTTGTTCAATTTGAAGTTAATGAATCCTGGTCCAGCAATCTCCGCCTTTTCAATTCCGGCTTCTGCAAGATTCAGGTTAGCGATGATTTCCTCGGCAATCTGACGAGGGTTTCGCTTAGCAATCTTGGTCAATTGCATCGCTGCATTGGTAGCCAGATCACCGTGGGACTTCTCGCGCGGTACTTCTAGCGAAATAGCTGGAAGCTCTTCCTGTGTTACGATGCCAGCAGCAACAATCGCATTGCCGATGGCTGTACTTACCCGTTCGTTAATCGTATCTAGTGGATTACGTGTCATGAATTTGGTTCCTCCTGTATATGCAAACTAATCGCAAAATGTCCGGTCTCTTCATCAAAGCGGTAAAAGTCGTAGCTCCACGCTGCGCGTGCGCTCAATCCCTGAATGGAAAGTTCCAGCTTCTGTGTATGCGTGGACAGGGCAAACGACATATATGGTGAACGGTAGAAACCTGGAAGCTTACGGTTTAATTCAAACGTCTGCTCCGACTCCACCTCACCATGACGTATAATCTTGATGGATTGTCCGCCCAGCTTCAATGTTGTACGGGTAATGCCTCCCTCGGGCCCAGCCTGCGGTTCTTCGTAACGAACATATAAGTATGCCCCCTTGACCACCGCTTCTCCCTGCATTTCCTGCAGTACATCTTCCCCTTCATAACGGCTGTGCAGCCGGATCTGAACCGGTCGCATCTTCGACATGAATGTTAACCTCCATTATATTCGAGGCGACGCAAAATCAGGACGGCCGGTGAGAACAGTCCTTCCTGTATGGTTGTGTCGCTATACACGCTCATATTCCGAATAACTTACTCTCCTACACTCTACTGTATAACTATA
Organism: Paenibacillus polysaccharolyticus; assembly: GCF_023714295.1. Taxonomy (GTDB): domain Bacteria; phylum Bacillota; class Bacilli; order Paenibacillales; family Paenibacillaceae; genus Paenibacillus; species Paenibacillus polysaccharolyticus_A. The sequence continues at coordinate 31,251 of NZ_JAMAUN010000020.1, read as the reverse complement.
TCCAGTTCACCCGCTCAATTCAAATCCAAATTCAGAGTTTTTTTGTTAAGACACCAAAAAGGAGAGCCGCATCCATATCGCGCAACCCTCCCTTAATTCATATCTATCTCGTTATTTTGCTTCATCATCTGGCTGTCTGACTTCATTCATTTTGCCACTTTGCTTCATGAAGCTTGCTTTCTTACTTCATTATAATGACAAGTGTTCAGGCAGTATAACAACATACATGTATACCCTGTTCCAAACTGAAAATGATGCACTCCGTTCATGCCCACTGCGATGCATACGGGTAAGGGCAGGTAGAATCGGCCAGTTTGGCACGCACTTGTACAAAACAGCCGCAGTGCCTGCATGTTGTTCCGTATTGCAGATCAGGGCAGCCTGAGCAGATCGCAAGGCGACGCTCATACTCCTCATCCTCTACCGTAGTGCGTGAGCGTGAAGCGATCTCCACCAGACGGGCCATTTTGGCATCACTGATATGAATATCATACTGGCTGTCACAACCTTTACAGGGTTCGTTTCTTCCCTCCCGGGGCTGCTGTTGGTATTGGTGATTGCTAGGCTTCATACTTTAACCCTGAACAGCGACCACACCAACGGAAGCCGGAGGTAACACAAAACGCAGTGTATTATTCTCTAAAACAAGCCCTTCCCAAGTTACAAGTTTCACCTGATCCGGCTGTTCAAATGTATTAAATGCCCCAAAGTCAGTGTTATGGAGCAACTGCCCCGATACGCTTGCCGCTTGACCTGCCTCCAGTTGCAAGACTACTTCAAGCTCATCCGTATGACTCAAATTACAAGCGGTTAGATGAATAACACCGTCTTTGTTACGTGAGGCAGACAAGCTAAGCTGCGGAATCGTCTCTTCTCCAAACGTATATCCCGGGCTATCATAGCTAAGATCCAGACGCTGCGCATCCATATGAACTTGATACATATCAAACACGTGGTACGTTGGCGTCAGGAGCATTTTATCCCCTTCAGTGAGCACAAGTGATTGCAGTACATTGACGATCTGGGCCAGATTTGCCATATGCACCCGTTTATTATGCTGGTTGAAAATGTTTAGATTTACCGCGGCCAGCACAGCATCACGCATTGTATTCTGCTGATAGAGAAACCCCGGATTAGTTCCCGGCTCAACGTTGTACCACGTGCCCCACTCATCTACGATAATCCCTACTCGACCCTCCGGGTCATATTTGTCCATAATCTCGGAGTGTTTTACGAGCAATTCATCCATAAACAAAGTTTTCTTCAATGTAGTGAACCATTCAGCCTCTCCAAAACCGGTGGCATTCCCTTTGTCTTCCCATACACCCGTTGGAATTGTGTAATAATGAAGGCTAATGCCATCCATGAAACGGGCTGCTTCCCGCATCAACACTTCCATCCACTCATAGTTGCTATCGTTCGGTCCACAAGCAATTTTATAGATCTGATTTCCTGAATAATTACGTACGTATGTAGCGTAACGACGATATTCATCCGCATAATACTCTGGACGCATGTTGCCACCACAACCCCAGTTCTCATTGCCGACACCGAAATACTTCAGCTTCCACGGTTCTTCCCGGCCGTTTTGCTTCCGCCAGTTCGCCATAGGAGACTCACCATCAAACGTAATGTACTCTACCCACTCCTGCATTTCCTGAACGGTTCCGCTGCCCAGGTTGCCGCTAATATAAGGTTCAGCCCCCAGCAACTCACACAATCTCATGAATTCATGTGTACCAAAATGGTTGTTCTCCTCCACGCCCCCCCAGTGAGTATTGATCATACGCGCACGTTTACTTTTGGGACCCACACCATCTTTCCAGTGATACTCATCGGCAAAACATCCGCCTGGCCAGCGAAGCACTGGAATGTTCAGCTTCTGAAGTGCCATAAGCACATCGTTACGTATCCCTTCTGTATTCGGAATAGATGAATCTTCTCCCACCCATAACCCTTCGTAAATACAACGTCCCAAATGCTCAGAGAAATGACCATATATATTGCGATTTATTAATCCTTTATCTGAATCAGCCTTTAAAATAACATTAACCATTATTTCAACCTCCTTGAAATATGTTGTCACCGCTTACAATAACCTGTTTCCAGATAGGTTTCAACCCTTTTATTTCCTGAACAAAAAGCCCTTTTCCACGTTAGTTTTCAGGGAAAAGGGCTTTTTTGGATATCATATCTCTTCAATCGAATCAAAATGCCGTAGATATCCGTTTTGATTTGAATTAGCAAAGACATAAATTCATTCTATCATTTGTTAATTTTGTTCTGACTTGAATAAAATTTTTGGTAACCATGTCATTCCACCATCTGTTGTTGCATAAACGGCAGGTGAACTCCCGCTTGTCACCACAAGCCAGCCAGTCTTAACTGCCGGGAACGAGATACGGGAGCTATAGCCTTTAACTTTCAGATCATGGTTTTTCCACGTGGAGCCTACATCAAAGGAACGTCCAATTCCAATTCCAATTCTGTCCGCTGCAGGTGAGCCAGCCGAGAGATAGGCAGTTTGATTTCCGATCAGTGCCATGTTACCGGGATGCCCGCCAGGATTAGCCGGGCCGGTCCCATTGCCCTCTTGATTGGCACCAGGAGCTGGCCCTGCACCTGCTGTCGATTGGGCAAAAACTTGCCTCCACCGCTTACCTTGATCACCGCTCGCATAGAGTGAATACGATTGCTGGGACATGCCCGCATCTCCATACAGGATAGCATATACCTGATATCCATTTGCATACAGGTCCGCTCCGCTCCATGTACCGGATTGAACCAGAAGAGTCATAGTCCAGTTCTTGCCTCCATCGCTCGTCTTCTCAAGCTTATAACCCAATCCGGGTACAGCTACAACCGCATATCCCAGCTTGTCTGTAGTGAACATAGCGGCCCTCGTGTTAGCCGGTGTAGTTATTTTACTCCATGTCATACCGCCATCGGCAGTTCGATATGCTCCGTTATAGGTGTATCCATAGCCCGTATTTTTATCCCTGAAATCAATCCGCTTGAATGGTGCTATACCCGGTGTATCAAGTCTCTTCCAATGTGAACCCCCATCATCCGTACGAATAAGATAGGTTACAGTAGAGTCTTTCGTTCCTGCGAGTGCATAACCGGTGACGTTATTCGGAAAATTCAACTGTTTAAACTGCCACTGCCCAGTATAAATAGATTGCCAGGTACACCCTGCATTCGAGGTTCCAATCAGGAATCCATCGCCTGCGGCTCGTCCGGTATTTGGATTAAGAAAGTCAATATCCGTGAATTGCAACTGTTGCCCTTCCACGCCACTGCCCTTTTTCAATTCTGATGTCAGTCCATGATCTCCTGTGCCACATGTTGCGGTTGAAGGTGCTGCGCTAGCATCAGGCAATGTATGAGCCTGTCCCGTTCCCCATAATAGTGTAAGCACTAGAGTTATCACACTTGCTCGTTTCCATGTCTTGGTGTTCTTGGTTGTCTTGATTCTCATTGGTAACACCTCCTTCTATCGTTTTACCCCAAATCGTGCATCATAACGTAACATTTCGGGTAAACGCAGATGACAATTTCGCAAGAAAAAAACCACCTTTACCCATGATGGAGTTCATCTGGTTAAAGGTGGTGTGCAATACGTTATGTGTCTCTGTCTCCATTCATTCTTTATGACAATGAATAAGACTGAATAGCCATCATAACCCGTCATGGCTACAACAGGTTGAATTATAAATATGGTTGCAATAGGAACATATGTGCTATAATTAGAGGTATGGACTTATGATTGAGTGTGGATGTTTTATGATCACCGCGTTGCTGTCCGAAAGGGGGTGACGTCGATGGTCAAACTTGTGGCGTTGCTTGATGTAATCCGGTGGATTGCTGCGATCCTCAGCATTGTGCTGAGTGGACGAAGGCTTTACCGTTGGTTGCGTAAAAAGTTTCGTAACAAGCAAAAACCCACCTCATAAGGTTGATCGCCTGACGGTGGGTTTTGCTTGAATAGCATTATTTAATTCTTGCACGCCGTGACAATCCACAGCCTTTCGGGTCCTAAGAGTCATTACCGTTGGCGCGGTAATGGCTCTTTATTTAGTATATGGTCGAACCCGCAGACTCTATACTTCACGACCGCAATATATTAATTAAATATATTACTAACACTTCTGTTTCCAGTATAACATAGCTCGAAACAGAAGTTAAGTTCACTTACTTCACGAATCCAAGCAGCATTTCACGAATCAACTTGGCAGCTACGATCTGTGTCTGTTGTGTCGGATCATAGATCGGGGCTACTTCCACCAAGTCACAGCCAACAACGTTCACATCCGATCCAGCAATCATGTGTACCGCTTCAAGCAGTTCTTTGGATGTGATTCCGCCAGCTTCTGCTGTTCCAGTTCCTGGTGCAGCAGACGGATCAAGCACGTCGATGTCGATCGTTACATAAACTGGACGGTTGCCCATTTTCGGAAGAGCTTCCTTCATTGGAGCCGCTACTTCAAACGGGTAGAAGTTAATGTTCTCACGACCATACTGGAATTCCTCGCGGGAGCCGGAACGGATACCGAATTGATAAATATTTTGACCGCCCATCAGTTCAGCAGCTTTACGCACAGGTGTGGAGTGAGACAGAGGCTCGCCTTCATAGTGTTCACGAAGGTCTGCGTGTGCATCAATGTGGATCAGGATCAGATCCGGGTATTTCTTGTACATCTGTTGAATCACGGGCCATGTCACCAGATGCTCGCCGCCCAGGCCAATCGGGAACTTGTCATCTGCCAGCAGGTTGCCGATGTACTCATGGATAACCTCAAGGCTTCGTCCCGCGTTGCCGAACGGCAAAAGCAGGTCTCCCGCATCAAAATAGGTCATATCCACGATACTTTTATCCAGATACGGGCTGTACTCTTCAAGTCCAACCGATGCCTGACGGATATGAGCCGGGCCGAAACGCGAACCCGGGCGGAAGCTGACGGTGTAGTCCATCGGCATGCCGTAGATGACCGCTTTGGAGTTTTCATAATCTTCAGAGCTGCAAATAAATACGTTTCCTGAATAAGCTTGATCCAGTTTCATTGTTCATTTCCCCTTTATTTCGTTAAATCTTCCACGAATTTTGGAAGTACAAATGCTGCTTTGTGCAGACGCGGAGAGTAATACTTCGTATTCATCTCCGGAATTTGAGTCTCGTCCACCTGAAGTGGATCATGCCTTTTGCTGCCCATGGTAAATGTCCATAGACCACTTGGGTAAGTTGGAATATTACAGCCGTACACATGTACGATCGGGAAGATTTCTTTGACGTCTTTGTTCACCTTCTGGATCAGATCCGCCTTAAACCAAGGGTTGTCCGTCTGGGCAACGAAGATTCCGTCTTCTTTGAGCGCTTCATAGATCCCCTGATAGAAACCGCGCTCGAAGAGCGGAGCAGCAGGACCCACAGGTTCTGTTGAGTCTACGATAATGACATCGTACTCATCTTTATGTTCAATAATATGCATATAACCATCGTTAACGAGCACTTCCACGTTCGGCTCATCGAGCTTACCGGCGATTTCAGGTAAATACATTTTGGAATATTCGATCACTTTACCGTCGATTTCGACGAGAACTGCTTTTTCTACAGACGCGTGTTTGATGACTTCACGGATCACACCGCCGTCACCACCGCCAACCACCAGCACTTTTTTCGGATTAGGGTGAGTGTTCAAGGCCGGATGTGCCGCCATTTCATGATATACAAACTCGTCCTTAACCGTCGTCATCACCATGCCGTCCAGTACAAGCATATTGCCGAATTCTTCGGTTTCAACCATCGCGAGATCCTGGAAATCCGTTTGCTCCGTGACGTAAGTCTGCTTAATCTTAGCGGTAATGCCGAACACAGGGGTCTGCTTCTCTGTAAACCACAATTCCATGATCGCTACCTTCTTTCCATAAAAGTAATGAGTGATCATTTTAAAATGCATAATCACTGGTCTGTTCGTCCACACATGCTTTAGTATGTTGTGCCGAACCCTACCTTTTCATTACCCTTTTGCATTATACGCGATAGATGATTCAACTGTAAAACGGTTTTCAGGCCAAAATTGGCTAGAATTTGTTCACTTCACAGCAAGACTGAATATCCCGGTTGTTCCCTTCCCATACTGGAAAGAAAAGAGAGGAGCCCGTTCCATGAACAAGCCAAGTGTCAAGACCCGCAAACGCGGGTTCCGTGTACTCCGATTCTTCAAATATCTATCCATATTGATGGCGCTTGGCCTGATTGCCACAGCTGCTATTCTGGTATATCTATACGCTACCAGCCTTCCCTTGGCTGACTCGGATCGCAACTCCAGACTACTTGATAGTCAAGGCGAGGTGATTGCCACATTTTCCGCTGGCGGCAAGGATTCTATCCCCGTTCAACTTCAGGATATTACCCCTGACTTAGTGAACGCTACACTAGCCGTAGAGGATCGCAAATTTAGACAGCATTTCGGCTTTGACATCCAGGGCATGGGGCGGGCGGTTCTTGTCAATATTCAGCACATGCGAATGTCTCAGGGAGCAAGTACGTTAACGCAGCAGCTGGCACGTAACCTCTACCTATCCCATGAGAAAACCTGGACACGCAAAGCCAAGGAAGCGATGTACACCGCACAGCTAGAGATGAAATACAGTAAAGATGAAATTTTGCAGATGTACCTGAATGAAATTTATTACGGTCACGGCGCTTATGGCATTGAGGCAGCTGCGCAGATGTATTTTGGAAAATCCGCAAAGAAACTTGATCTGGCCGAGAGCGCTATGCTTGCGGGTATTCCGAAGGGACCGACTTATTATTCACCCTACAATCATATGAAAAATGCCAAGGATCGGCAGAAAATCGTACTGAAAGCCATGATCGAAACGGGTAAGATTACGCAAAAACAAGCAGACTCCGCCTATGAAGAAATGCTGAATTTCAAACCTGAGAGCGAGCGCAAGACAGTGGAAAACGCGCCTTATTTCCGCGACTATATTCGAAATCTCGCTGTGAAGGAGCTCGGCATCAGCGAAGCGATGCTGGATCACGGCGGGCTGAACATCTACACGACACTGGATTTACGTGTGCAGAAAGCTGCGGAAACGGCCGTTGTCAAAGGCATGGATGCAAAAAGCGAGCTGGAAACGGCACTCGTGTCCATTGACCCCCGCACCGGTTACATTAAAGCGATGGTTGGTGGCAAAAACTATCGTACCAATCAGATCAACCACGTGCTGACGACAACACGCCAGCCGGGATCAGCCTTTAAGCCGATTATGTATCTCGCTGCTCTCGAATCGAAGCAGCTTACCAGTGCATCCATTTTCAACAGCGAACCTACCCTGTTCCACTATGACAATGATCGCAAAACCTACAAACCCGGTAACTTCGGTGATAAATATTTGGGCGAGATTGATCTTCGGCAAGCCATCGCTGCGTCCGACAATATCTATGCTGTGAACACTATTATGAAGGTTGGCCCTGAGAAAGTCGTAAGTATGGCCCAGAATCTTGGTATCACAAGTAAGCTGAGTCCTGTGCCATCTCTGGCACTAGGTACTTCACCTGTCAGTCCGCTTGAGATGGCCTCCGCCTTCTCCGTTATTGCTGCCGGAGGACAAAGGACACCCCACGTAGCCATCTTGCAAATAACAGACGCGGCAGGACGCGTATTGTACGAATCTCCGCAGATCCAAGCAGAAACAGTGGTTGAACCGGCAGCAGCCTATGTATTGACACGTCTGATGGAAAGTGTGTTCGAGAACGGAGGCACGGGCAATCGGGTATCTGCTACAATTAAACGCCCGGTAGCCGGCAAAACGGGAACAACGAATACCGATGCCTGGTTGGTTGGATTCACCCCAGAGCTGTCCACCGCTGTATGGGTTGGCTACGATCAGGGCAAAGCGATCTCGACATCGGATGGCCGGCGCGCTGCACCGATCTTTGCTCAGTTTACGGAACAAGCCCTTGCAAGTGTACCACCCAAAATCTTCTCCGTACCTGATCAGGTCGTGAGTGTATACATTAATCCGGAGACCGGAAAACTCGCAGGCAACGGCTGTGAAGATAAGCGCCTGGAAGTGTTTATTCAAGGAACGGAGCCCACTGAAGTCTGCCGTGGCGAGGAAGAGAAACGGGATGCTGCGCAGGATGAAAAAGAACGTGCGGCAGAGAATCAAAAGGGAATTCAAGAGCAGAAGCATTCCTGGTGGAGTGATTTCAAACGCTGGTGGGTAGAGTGACGCATATCCGTAATGACTTGATTGCGTCATGAGATTACTGGGTTTAACAGACTCCATTCCATTTCAAGGAGTCTTCATAAATATGCAGATGACTGTATGGAGCCTTCGCTACGTCTTCATCTCATAAAATAAAACAAGCCCCGCAACCAGCTATTCCGGTTCGGGGCTTGTTGCTTTATCCTTTTTCCCCTTAGGCAAGTGCCTCTTTCAATTCATCCGGGGATGCATTCCACCATTCTTCATTATGAGAGATCAAAAGCGTCTTCAGTGCCGCTTTGTCTTCCGGTCCCAGCTCATCCAGCATAAATCGGCGTTTCATCGCATAATCCATCCGGTTGACGTGATCCGCAAGCAGTTTCCAACCTCGTTTGGCTTCCGTATCAATCCACATCTCACATGCCGTTGCCCCGCCATACAACTGTCCTTGCTCTGTACGATCCACAGCGACCCATACCAACCATACTTGGCGACCATTTGGAACATCTTCACGATTGGTTGAAAACTTGATTCCCCGTTCCACTTTACTCTTCGCGTGCATGGCACCAACGTCGATTTTGGCTTCACCCTGATCAATGATGACCGGTGAAAGGTTGTTCAGGTCAATGGAACCTGCACCGAAACCTTTATGTTTGCTTTTAGCACTCACGATATTCAAGGCAATCTGTTTCTTGCCGTTTTGCTCATTTTGGTCCATGTTCATAGCCTCCAAGAGTTGATATAAATATTTTAACTAATAATCGGCCCATTGCAAACATATACATGCTGTAGATGCTTGTCAACGGGAGGTATTTAACGATGATTCCACGACGCGCCAAGAGCTGGCTCATCATATCCCTGGCCTTATGCCTATTTGCAGGAGGGGTATGGATCACACTCGGTTACAATCGCTCCATCTCATCTGAGTTACCCGTACTCGCTCCAGAATCGGGCAAGCCTCCAGCCAAAACAGGAGCCCCCGCCCCCCCGGAAAGCGTACAATCTCCTACAGCCGAGGTATACAGCAAACGTGTGGTGGAATACCACATGGATGTGAAGCTAAACGAGGGGAACACACTACAAGGCACGCAGACCATAACCTGGACTCATCCGGGAAAAAAAACGGTGAATGAACTGTATTTTCATATGTACCCTAATGCATTCTCCTCTGGGGATACTACATTTATGAAAGAATCGGGCGGTAAACTTCGCGGCGATGTCATGCCCACAGATGGTTATGGCTCCATGAAATTTACTGACATGCAGACGGAGGACGGGCTCTCTCTGCTTCACCGGATGCAGTATGTACAGCCGGATGACGGAAACATCAAAGACAAAACGCTGATCAAGGTTCGTCTACCCAAACCCGTCAAAGGCGGGGAAAGCATCACAATCCGTACAACGTTCGAAGTGAGTTTGCCTAAAATTTTCGCAAGGATGGGCAAAACGGATGATTTTGTCATGGCAGGTCAGTGGTTTCCTAAACTCAGTGCCTACGAGCCTGTTGGAAGACGGGGCCGTACCGTAGAAGGCTGGAATCTGCATCAGTATCACGGGAACTCCGAGTTCTATGCCGACTTCGGTATATACAGTGTGCGTATCCGGGTACCCGAAACATACAAAGTAGCCGCAACTGGATTCCCAACGCAGCAGGCAGCCTTGAAGAACGGCGAAAAGGTATATCAATTTTATGCCGATGATGTGCATGATTTCGCTTGGGCCGCCTCGCCTGATTTTGTCTATGCGGAAGAACCCTTCTCTGCTCCCAACGTACCTGGCGTACGTATCAAACTCTACCTTGATCCGGCACATCAGGATTTGAAGGAACGTTATCTCTTTGCCGCCAAAGCCGCATTAACGAACTACAGCAAATGGTTTGGTCCCTATCCTTATGCCACGTTATCTATCGTCGTCCCGCCAAAAGCTGCAAACGGGGCCGGAGGTATGGAGTACCCTACACTCGTTACGGCTTTTGGAGCAGATGATACAACACCGGGTTACGATCTGGAGCGCACCGTTGTACATGAAATTGGACATCAATACTTCTACGGTATGGTTGCGAGCAATGAATTTGAGGAGGCCTGGCTGGATGAAGGGTTTACCTCCTACGCAGAAGATAAACTGATGGAACAGGAATACGGACTGATTCCGAACCTGTCGGTACAATCCGGTCTGATCACCTCTCCGGCTCCTCTAACACAGCCATCGTGGAAGTTTGACTCACAGAGTCAATATGCTTCCAACGTGTACACAAGGGGCAAACTGGTGCTTCTCGGCATTGAACAGCAAGTCGGAGCGAAGACCATGGAACGAATCCTTTCGACATATGTAAAAAAATATCGTTTTAAACATCCCGCAACGGGTGATTTTCAGAAGGTGGTTGAGCAAGTCACCCGCACCTCCTGGGCGGATTACTTTGACCAGTACGTCTACCGCAGCGGCATGGCTGATTTTGCTGTAGAGAAGATTAACGTTTCTTCTATAGAGAAGGATGGCAAAAAAATGTACGAGTCCTCTGTCACCATTGCCAAAAAAGGGAGTGACTTCCCCAAGGTTCCTGTTCGGATTGCGTTTGAGGACGGCCATACTGTAACCAAACACTGGGATGGCCGCGAGGAACGCATCACCTACAAGCTCACATATACATCTCCTGTCACCTGGGCCATGACCGACCCTTTGTATGACATCGTGCTCGAAAATCGCCATATGAACAATTTCCTGAGAACTAAACTGGATGAGCAAGCCAAATTTCGCTGGAACATGGGTTCTACGAAACTAATTGAAGCCATATTCGGAGGTCTGTCATGGTGAGGTGGAGACAGTGAAAGCAAAAATTCGTGAAGGTTGGTTTCTCGTCCGTCAGCATATGTTTATTGCGGCACTCTTGTTTATCTATCAATTAATGTGGGGTTACTTCATCTATCGATTAGTTCAATCGGCTGTCGTTCCTCTATTACTACGTTATCCAACGGATGATGTCGGCGAACTAAGCACACTTTTATTCAAAATGGAAAGCCAGCTCAGCTTGTCTGGTCCGGAGGTCCGGCATTACCTGTTGATTGTGGGCGGCATGTTGCTACTTCGTCTTCTAATCAGTCCTCTTATTCAAGCAGGGCTGCTTTACTCCCTGCAGCATTATCATTCTACAGAGGAACGCATTCCTTTCATTCGGGGTATTAAAAAGTTATGGAAACCGATGATGCTGTTACACACCATACGTACCGTTCTCATTTTCCTGCCTGCGTATTGGCTCCTACCCAAATTGTATTCTACAATTATGGACAGCTTTCACTCTCTCCACTTATTACTCCCAGGCATTCCATATGTAGCAGGCTGGATTGTTTATGGCTGGATTGTACATCATGCAGTGCTCTATATGCAGTTTGGCATTTCTGACCCGGAAGCAGAAGGGCCAATTCACGGGACGTTCAAGGGACTATGGATTGCTGTGCGCCGCATCCTCGCTGTCATCGGTATTATGCTGGTGTTAGGAGTCGTTCATTTGTTTGTCTTTGGCGCATTCACTTCGGCCTCATGGTTCCTCACGGGGCTATCCGGATTAATCCTGCAACAATCCTATCCGCTTGCCCGAAGCCTACTCAGTATGTGGAAAGTATGTAGTCATTTCCGTTTATGGCAGTCCACAGCCTCCAGAAATGAAAATCATATACGTTAAACTAGGATGTTATACACCATCTGATATCGCTTTCAAATATAAAAAAATGTTACCCTCTCATGTTAAACATTTCATTCGTTATTGCGTATAAATACGCAAACCTCGACCTCCCCCCGTCAAAGGTCGAGGTTTTTTTTGCTAATTTTACTGCTAAACGTTGCCAAAGTACTAAGCCTCTGGTACAATAAGCGCAGTGAGTTTTTAGTAACAACTTTGTAATCTTTAAATCCTTATTTGTAACAACTTTAAATTAAATCCTTAAAATTAAATTTTCTTTTCATTTTTCAGGTGCATAACTAGCATAGCCAAATTCCTGGCACCTGGGAAGCGGGGGAACCAGTTATGGGTGAATTGATCTTGAAACAGAGGGATCATAGGGGACCTTCAACCGAATCCTTAAGCTAACCTCGCAGGCGTTGGAAGGGGTATATCACTTGTTTAAGAAGAAACTGACCGCAGCAGTACTTAGCCTCACATTTGCATTATCACTTGGAGCAGGCAGCGCATTTGCAGATTCTAAGATGGATAAAGTTATTGATTCAGCAATGGGAACTACATACAAAAGCGGAGGAACAACGCTTGACGGTTTTGACTGCTCCGGATTCACACGGTATGTATTCGACAAATTAGGTATTGATTTGGCTCGTCAATCTAGCTCTCAGTACGACATGGGGGATTCCGTATCTCGCATGGAGATGAGACCTGGAGATCTGGTGTTCTTTAACACAACAGGTAAAGGTGTATCCCACGTAGGCATTTTTGTAGGAAGTGGCAAGTTTGCACATTCTTCTTCTTCCAAAGGTGTAACGATCAGCTCTTTGAGTGAAAACTACTGGGCTAACCGCTACGTTGGCGCTAAACGGATCATGAGCACGGACGCGTATGAGTCATTGGCCCTTGACTAGGTACAAGCTGTAATCAACATGATGTTGGAACCATGTAACTATACTGTAACGAAATGCGAAGTACAAACAGAACCGCCCGGTACATTCTCCGCAGGAATGTATCCGGCGGTTTTTTTTATGCTTCCCGACTCTGTTTGGTTTTTGATGATGCAAATCATGGTGTGTGTATGAACCAGCAGATTCGTCTTCTTTCGTTTGTCCGTGCCCTTATCATGTTTTTACCCAGACCGTTATAATATAAACGGAATGAACCAGACTTTTGTTTCAATTTTTTTCTGAACATTGGAAGACTTGCCAAATGAACAGCTCTTTTGTAGAGTGAACAAAGACAGGTAACGGAGAAAGGAGCATGCACTGTTATATGAAGAATGACGCCCCTTTGACGTTTCATGTGGTGCCTATGCAGGAAGATCATGCTGAACTCATATGTAGCTGGCAATATGATCCGCCATATAATATCTACAGCTGGCTACCTTGGGAACAAATGAAAGCATTAGAAGTCGAGTTCGGTGATGCACAGCTCAGGCAAGAACAATATGCCGTCATTCTGGATCAACATGACCAGGTTTATGGATTCGCACAGTATTTTCCGCTCCAGCATGTCACACGTATTGGTCTCGGTATGCGCCCTGATCTGTGCGGTCAAGGTCACGGCAAAGCATTCGTTACTGCCATCGTACAAGAGGCCATCCGCCGGAAGCCATCTGATGAAATTGATCTTGAAGTACTTACTTGGAATAACCGTGCAATCCAGGTATATCTAAAGAGTGGCTTCGTCATCCAAGATACATATGAACGTCAAACCCCAAGTGGTTTAAAACCCTTCCATTGCATGGTTTATGAAGGCCCTAGATAGTAAACTCGCGATTCAATGGCTTCAATTGGTCTCTCTTTTGTGATTAGTTTAAAAATTTACCACAAAATGCTATGATGTAGCGACAGCTTCCGTTATAATGATAGGGATAGTTTGAGTTAGATGATCTTTCATTCTGGAGGGGACATAAGGGATGCACAAATGGATCATGAGCGGGGTATTTTTTGCAGCATGTGCTTTAGCTATTGTTTTAATGTTTACGCTTCCAGGCAAAGAAGAAGTGGCTCAGGAAGCCAAACCAAGCATGCCTGAGGTGGCTATGGACGCTGGACAGGCTGAGACACTAGTGAAAGCCAACTGTATCTCCTGTCACGGCGATCAGCTTCAAGGTGGCGTAGGCCCAGCTCTTGCGAACATTGGTAGTAAAGACGATGTGGAGAAAATCTATTCCACCATTGTCAAAGGTAAAGGCGGTATGCCTTCGTTCAAAGGCAAGCTGCAAGATGAGGAAATTGCCCACATCGCGATGTGGCTGGCAGAGAAGAAATAATCGTTTATGCGCGTAAGGTACCAAATCAAAGGCATTAAAGAGGCTCTCGTCCTCCCGATAGGGAGACAAGAGCCTCTTTGAACATGTATTGCAAACATCATTCTGAAGGTAACGTTGCGTGGTGGCGTATTACACTCTCATTTTCTCAAAAGCTTCGTTATATTGCTCTGCTTCTTTGATGTCTACCGATGTAATGCCGCCTTCATCCCAAGACGTAAGACGCAGTGTAACCGTTGTATAATCAATTGTGATGAAAGGGTGATGATTGAATGCCTCCGAAATTGCGGCAACTTCATCTACAAATGCAATCCCTTTCATATAGTTAGAAAACACAAATTTGCGGACAATCCACCGTCCCTCTTCCAGTTCCCAGCCTTCCAGCCTTCCCAGATGAGCTTCGACTTCCTCTTGCGTAAAAACCATGCGTTATCTTCCTCCCCATATGATGAGACATCGCGGACTTACATCCACATGACCATCGGCACCTTTGCATGCTGCCCATACAGCCTTAAAGGCAGGCCACCGCCCAGCGGCGCCTTTTTCATGAGTATCATCTTACCACGTCAAAGCACCAAAATCCATAGAACAGACGGCTCAGTGCCTTGAGGCGCAAGGTTTTATCGTCGTTACATCCTTTAGATTAAAGGTACAAACGTTAGCTCTTCTTCTCCAATCAAAATATGGATCCGGTGTTGGTCTTTGTCATGGATCACCACACCGCTCCCAACCGGAATGACGGATTCTTCTCCAAGCGCGTAGAACAAGTCCTCCGCCAGTGCTTCATCCACCTCGAGCTGTTCAGCTTCCCCTAGTCTCCCCCACTCTTCCGCATCCATCTCAAAGAAAACATAGCGATCCGGTATGCGTCCAATAGCGACCGTTAAATCTGTCAATATTCCTTCATAATCACGTCCATGCTTTACGCCCATTGACTTTTCACTCCCACTCACCTTGTAAAAGGCGGATTTGATCTTATTATACCTGAAAATAACCCTTAAAAAAAAAGCCCATCCGGTCGATAAATACTATACATGACCGTTTCATTCGTTTTCGGCAGCCATAGAGGTAGCCAAACATGCAACGGATTGCGGCACAGCGTTCGTCCGGAAGCCCGAATTCAGCCGCTTGAAAGGATTCAATTTTATCTCATGGATGAGGTGTATGATGGAAATTTCAACGATTATCGGACTAGTTTTGGGTTTAGTCTCCCTTGTATTTGGTATGTTTCTGAAGGGTGCTCCGCTGATCAACCTCGTTAATAACCCGGCAGCATACGTTATTATCTTCGTTGGTACGGCAGGAACCATCTTTATGGCGTTTCCTATGTCTGAAGTTAAGAAGATTCCGAAGTTATTCGGTATCCTTTTCAAAAAGCAAGAACTGATTGACCGCGTTTCTCTGATCGGCACATTTATGGACTGGGCTTCCACTACCCGTCGTGAAGGTTTGCTTGCACTGGAGTCAAAAGTAGAAGAGATCGATGATCAGTTCCTTCGCAGCGGCATGCGGATGATTATTGACGGTAACGACCAGGAATTTGTCAGTGATGTACTGATGGAAGATATTCATGCAACCGAAGAACGACATCGCGGCGGCGCACTGATCTTCGCTCAGGCAGGGATGTACGCACCGACCCTCGGGGTTCTCGGGGCCGTCGTAGGTCTGATTGCAGCACTCGCTGATCTCAGTGACATGGAGAAGCTCTCTCATGCGATTGCAGCCGCATTTATTGCAACCCTTCTTGGTATCTTCAGTGGTTACGTGTTGTGGCACCCGATGTCCAACAAGCTGAAGCGGATGTCCAAGAAAGAGATGGAAATCAAGTTGATGATGGTTGAAGGGCTCTTGTCTATTCAATCAGGTGTGTCAACTATTGCCATCAACCAAAAGCTATCCGTATTCCTGACACCTTCCGAACGTAGACAACTGGAAGAGAAGGAGGGATCATCAGGTGAAAAAGGGTAAAAAACACGAACCGCACGAAGAGCATATTGATGAAAGTTGGTTGCTTCCCTATTCCGACTTGATGACCTTGTTACTCGCCTTGTTTATCACCCTGTTTTCCATGAGTTCACTGGATGCAGCCAAATTCGAGCAAATGGCCTCCGCACTAAGCAGCGCACTCAACGGAGGCTCCGGCGTTCTGGATCATACGTCAATGAATCCAACAGAATCCAGTACAGACCTCGGCAAAAACAAGGATGTACCGAAGGAAATCACAAAGAAAACACCTGCGCAGATTACAGACGCCCAGATGGCCCAAAAAGAACAGGAAGATCTAGAGAAGCTCAAGAAGCGACTCGACAAGTATATTGCTCAGAATGGGCTTTCAGACCAGCTAAACACGAAGCTTAACCAGTCTGAGCTCAAGATCACCATTAGTGATAAAGCGTTGTTCTCCTCTGGGCGAGCAGATGTGAAGCCTGAATCACGTTCACTGGCCAAGGCGATCTCCAGCATGCTGCAAGAGTTCCCTGAGTACGAGGTTGTCGTATCCGGTCATACAGATAATATTCCCATTTCCAATAACCAGTATAAGGATAACTGGGATTTGAGTGCAGATCGCGCTCTGAACTTTCTGAAAATTCTTTTGCTGAATCCTCAGCTCGATCCTTCCAAGTTCACACCTAGTGGATACGGGGAGTATCATCCAATTGCTAGTAACGATACAAACATCGGAAGAGCACAGAATCGGCGTGTAGAAGTGTCCATTATCCGGAAGTATCAAAGTAACAATGCGAATGTTAAATCCGTGAATGGCGGCAATTAGCAGTCCTCAGCACGGAATGAGTTTAAGACCGTTCTCCTTGAAACTGATGGAGAGCGGTTTTTCTCTTTTTGAGGCATCGAGTATATGGGTGTCCTTCTGTATTTAAATGAAAAAGCATTGTCTCCTCTTAAAGGAAACAATGCTTTTTCATTCGTGCTAATGTCAAGGCGGGCCTTCACCCGTTTCATATGCAGTATTTCTTATTCTAGCGAATAGTCCAGTAAGCTGCCCAGTTCTGCTTTTTCAGCAGATGTAAGCTCCCGCCATGTTCCTGTTGCTTGCTCTCCAAGATGAATATTCATGATGCGAATCCGCTTCAGCTTGCGAACCTCATATCCGAATGCACTGCACATCCGCCGGATTTGACGGTTCTTGCCTTCCGTCAAAATAATACGGAACACACGGTCTGTCATTCTCGTTACGGTGCAAGGCAGCGTCATTTCCCCTAGAATTTTAACACCGGTACTCATTCCCTTTAGGAAACTCGGTGTGATTGTGCGATCCACCGTCACAATATATTCCTTTTCATGACGATTTTCTGCTCTCAAAATCCGATTCACGATGTCTCCATCATTCGTCATCAGAATCAAACCTTCCGAATCCTTATCTAGCCGTCCAATGGGGAAGATTCGTTCATGATGACCTACAAAATCAACGATATTTCCCTGAATATGCTGTTCGGTTGTACTTGTAATGCCCACAGGTTTGTTCAGCGCGATGTACACATGCTTTTTCTTCTCGCTAATCGGCTTCCCGTTAATTCGAACATCATCGCCTTCTTCTGCTTGACTGCCGAGCTCCGCCTTGATGCCATTAATGGTCACCTGACCACTTTCAATCAATTTGTCGGCTGCTCGGCGGGAGCAGTAACCTGTCTCACTAATAAATTTATTAATACGCAAAAGGTCATCTCACCTCATCTAGTTCTCTTCATCTGGTTGTTGTTCTTCCGCTGATGGATCTGCCTCCTGTAACTGTGTCTGCACTTCAGAAGCCGGCAGTTCAATAATGACAGTGGTCCCTCTATTCATAACGCTCTTAATATCCATCATGCCCTTATGGGATTGAATAATGCGCTGACTTACCATGAGGCCGAGTCCTGTGCCGGATTCTTTATTCGTGAAGAACGGCTCTCCAAGCTTTGGCATCATTTCTTCTGGGATGCCGATGCCTTCATCCTTAATTTCAATTCTAACCCGGTTGGCCTGCTCGTTAACCTTCAGCTTGATATGGATGCTTCCTCCATTCGGCATAGCTTCCATACCGTTTTTGAGGACATTGATGAATACTTGCTTTAACTGATTCTCTTCACAGTGTACCATAGCTGAATCCGAAGATGCATGCAGGACAAACTCAACCCCGTGAAGATGAGCCTGACTATCCAGCAATGAGATAACATCTCCAAGAATGAAACGAATATCTCGTTCCTGAAAATGAACGGCTTGCGGCTTGGCCAGGATCAGAAACTCTCCAACAATTAAGTTGATTCGGTCTAGCTCGGATAACATCAGATCGAGATGACGGTGATTTAGCTTGTTGCTTTCCTGTTGCAACTGCAAGAAACCACGTAGCGTTGTCAGTGGATTACGAATCTCATGGGCTACACCAGCGGCGAGCTGTCCAACTGTCGTCAACTTCTCCGATCGTCTAAGCAGCTCTTCCATCCGATTACGGCTTGTAATATCTCTTGAGACACTGATGAGCGCTGTAATCTCACCAGCCTCGTCTCTTACAGGTGCTGTACTTACACTGACTTCAACCCGGGTTCCGTCTTTCTTCATCCAGATCGTTTCGTTAGACGTAATCGACATGCCTTCAATAAGCTGTGCATGCTGCTGCTTCATTTCCTCTTCCGCCTCAGGAGGAATAATTTTCAGCGAACGCCCTTCCACCTCACGGCTACGAAAACCATATAATTGTTCAAATGCACGGTTAACCCGTAGCACTTTTCCTTCAAGGTCTGTTATATGAATTGCATCTGCCGTTTGGTTAATGATAGACTCCAGATGCTCCTTCACTGCCCTATTTTCTTCATACATCTGTTTCAGACGACTTGTATAGTGACCCAGATTTCGAATCATCGCATTAATCCGGTTGGCAAGCTGCCCGAGCTCGTCCTTGCGCTTAATCTTCAAACGGAAATCAAAATGCCCATCCGCCACATCATTTACCTTGCCCAAGATCGATTGGATGGGGCGTGTGATGTAACCAGCGAGCAAGTAACTGCCAAAGATCACAATCTCCAGCAAAACCAGAGATATTGAAGCATGGCTGACCAATTGTTCGGATACCATCGAAGATATTTGCTTGTAATCCATGACAATACTGATTACATAGGAAGACTCGTTTGGTGTGAAAATCGGAATAAAACTCTTCAAAACCTTCTGATCATGTGTTTCACTCACAAAGGACACATTCTGCCCTGTGCGAACAGCTCGTACCACAGCACGATGGTCTTCATCTACCGAGCCATACTGATATGTACCAAACCGTATCGGTCTGTTATTCAGTTTGCTAAAGTTGATATCTCTTCCATCATCGCTCATATCTGGGCTCGCAAACGTCAACGGATTAATTCCTGTAATCTCCAAAATGGAGGGATTGACTTCGCGGATTTTAGTTAAGATTTCATCCGGGCTAGAGATCTTCACATAGTCATCTACTTCAGTATTATTATAGAAGGGGTTAATTATGTAATTTCTCTTGCCATCATGATAATAACCCCAGATATCAATATCTGTAGGATTGGACGTCGAATACTCGAAACCATCTGACCAGAAATGATCCAGCTTCTGTCCCTCGGGAATGGTTACCTGATGCTTCTCAAATAATTGTTTAAACGCCTGGTACCAGTACGTCATTGATTTCGTGGAAAGTCCAATCTCCTTTGGATCAGAGGACCGGTTAACCACAATATCATCATCGGTCTGTTCCAGCAGTGAGATATGGGACACACCTACTTTTTTACTCACACGAACTAGATCTTCATTGGTAATGTTCTTGATGTCTGGGTCTAATTCCTCTGCTGCCATAATAGAAGCAAGCCACAGATTGTTTCCGATCTGTCTTTTTACATAATCTGCACTGTACTGATTCTGTTCGACAGAAATTGCAATCTGTTTCGCAGTAAGCACCATCTTGTTCTCACTATCCTGCCTCAGATTCTCTTCTGTAGTATAATAACTCAGTGCGATATTTAATACCAAAATAACGAGCACTGAGCACGACATAATCATGGATAATTTCGTTTTAATAGACAAATTCGTTCTTCACCTCTCGGCTTATGCCCTCTGGCGATATATGGCAAAACCTATAACCATCATAACGCTTGTATGACTATTTGAAAAGGATAATCGCCCTTCGCCCGAAAGTTACCACTCTGGCTGAATAGATCGAATATTGTTGTTTGTTCACTTCTCATGAAATGCAATGAAATCTATCACTTAATTTGTCCACAAATCCACAGGGTTGTGGATAGTATGTTCATAACTATGTGATTAACTATTAGTTATCCACAGTTCTGTGCACAACATGTTAACAAACCGAATGTTTGTTCGCCGAATAAACGTTGATGAAAGGAGTTTTACACCTATGAAGGATGATTTTCCTCAGCCTGATCTCACAGCATTGACCGAAGAGGAATTGCATGAATATTGGATGAGGCAGGCTATTGCAGAAGCCCACAAAGCCGAGGCACTTGGTGAGGTACCAATTGGAGCCGTAATTGTGCGTAACAACGAGATTATCGGTCGTGGGTATAATCTGCGGGAAACCACACTCGATTCTACTGCCCATGCGGAAATGGTAGCCATTCGTGAAGCGAGTGAGGTCATTGGAGCTTGGCGATTACTGGACTGTGCACTGTACGTTACTCTGGAACCTTGTCCAATGTGTGCCGGTGCGATTGTGCAATCTAGGGTTCCACGCGTTATCTTCGGTACCGCCGATCCCAAAGCAGGCTGTGCAGGGACACTAATGAATTTACTCCAAGAACCGCGCTTCAACCATAGAACCGAGGTTATCCGTGACATTCTGCAACCAGAGTGTTCTTCCATGCTAACGCAATTTTTTAGACGTTTACGTAAAAAATAATACACTGATCCCAACGAAAAAATGCATAAGAAAGGATGTCTGCTACAATGGCACTCACACTATACGATACAGCTCACGGTATAAGTCTTCGTTTACTCACCACTCAGGATGCACAAGCCTATCTTGAACTGATTGAGCTTACACGCATCCCTTATCAAGCAGTTGAACCCGTTCGCGAAAATGATTTCTACACGCTTGAAGCTCAGACCCGGCGGATTGAGGGTCGCGTGCAAGCTGCTGACGAGGGTACCGGTTATCAGTTCGGCATCTTTACGATTAAAGATGATCTTCTCATTGGGCAGGTCAGTCTGAACAATGTTGTACTCGGCGTTGCAAACTACGCAGATATGGGGTACTTCATCCATCCAGACTATCAAGGCGGTGGCCGGATGACTGCAGCAGTGAAGCTGGCTGTAGCCTATGGGTTTCGTGCTCTAAAATTAAACAGGGTGCAGGCCGCTGTACTCCTCTCAAACCATGGCTCTAAGAGGGTACTGGAGAAAAACGGGTTCCAGCCCGAAGGAATCGCTCGTAAATATTTGAAAATAAATGGAGTCTACCAGGATCATCAAATCTACGCCGTGCTTGCAGAAGATTTAGACGATGAATCGCAGCGGTAGGCCCATTGCCGTGCCTCAGCTATCGTCTACATAAAAAACACCATACATCCCTTGTGAAAGAAGCCGTGTGATGACCAAACAAAACCCGCCTAGATACTAGCAGGAAAAGAGCATTCTCTGCTTGAGTATCAGGCGGGTTTTGTTCATAGATCAGGTTTAGATATTAATATCCGTAGGAGGAGTTCATCAGTTGCTCGAACTCTTCCATTGTAATTACATCGTCACCTGTCGGGATATTGATTTTGAATTCAGGCTTTTCGTTAATTTTAGTGTATGTGTTCGAACCAGTGAAGGCCAATTTCATTTCGTCTTTGGTATCTTCCGGTTTGATCAACATGTCAGCTACCATTTTTTGATAAACCGGGAAGTCGTTTTTATCCAACGCGAAATCAATGTTGAATGTGTTGATTGTCAGAACGTCTTTCAATTTATCTAGATCTTTAGCCATTTCAGCTTGATCTGTTTCAGAGATTTTCAAATCTTCTTTGGCTTTGTCGATATCTGCTTGGCTCAGTTGCAACATATCTCTGTACTCTTCTTTGGAGACAATATCCATCACTTTAGGAAGCGCTTTGGTTACCAGTACAGTAACTGCTTCTTTCACATTGTCATTGTTTACTGAGAATTGTACGACCTGCTTCGCGTCCACACCTTCAGGCAACTTTGCATCTTTGGTATCGAGGTTTTTGAAGAACTTGGCTTCATCATATTCACCCAGTACCGCATCCATGATTTCGTTGCTCAGCTTTTGTGTTTTGGCAGCGTCCAGTGCTTCGGGATTAAATTCAGTACCCTCTTGCTCCGCCAGCTTTTTCAAGTCGAATTCAATAAATTTGCCCACCATGTTTTCCGGAATCGGGAAGAATGGGATGTTTGGCACTTTTATATACAATTTCTCTTTGGTCATTACCATAGGAATGTTAAAAGTCATTCCCATATCACCTTTAAGCTCGATGCCAACGGTCATCTCTGTCTGCATTGGCTCGCTTTGGTATACACCGGTGACATTCAGCTGTGCGTCCTTCAGCATGCTCATAAACTGCGTCATGCTTGGGTCAGTCTGAGATGAATCAGCAGGTTTATAACTCAATTCATTGATTGTAAAGTTTGAACTCATTTCATACGAAGTTAATTTAGAAGCATTTGTTGCAGCCGTCTTCAATGCCTCTTTAGGTTCCTGCTTGCTACTACATGCTGTTAAAGCCAAAGATACGGTTAACAACAACGTAAGAAGAAGCGCCCCCATGCGTTTAGTCATTTGTTTCTCTCCTCTCGTGATAACCCCAAAAAAATAATTCAATATCAATGATATACCATCTCCACCGATACTGAAACCTAATTTGGGAAAATTGTGATTTTTCCTCTGGAAAATGGCTAGAAAGACCTATGTCAGGTACGGGATGATCTGACTGCTAGTCTTTCCATATGTATGAATACGCAAAAGCCCCCTGTTAGGTAACAAGGGACTTTTGAAATGAAGTGACTTTTTGATGTGTGATACTTATCTTATGCCCAAAGACATGATAGGGTTATCCCTCTGGATTTAGATGATCCACATGGTTCTGATTCTTCACTTTTTTAGAGCCAGACAATGGTTCCTGCATGGAAGTGCGCTTGGATGAATGACGTTGCTGATGGTTATCCTGAGCTTCGGGTACGGGAATTGCTTTCGGTTTACTCATATAAGTGCCTCCTCATTATAGGTTAAGAATGAGATGGATCTCTATCTTCCGTTTTATCATGATTTAATGCATCCTGATGGCGGCGATCATTGGAATCTTGCTGTAGTTGTTGCGCATGATGGCTGTTAACACCAGTCTGTAGCAGATCTTCAACAACATTTTGCAGGTTTTTATCCACGCCTGATCTGGCTTTAGTCATTCCATTCGGCTCCTTTTGGTTCGTGTTAAGATTTCGTTATCGATTGCAGTGACTGAGCACACTCGTGAATATGCCGAGTGTAGTCATGCGCGAGTTCCTGAATCGGTTCCGTACGTTCATCCGTTGCCCGTCCATCTCGTTCCACGTCAACTAGCTCTACACTGACCTCACGGGAATCAACATATTGGCATTTAAAATCAAAAGAGTACATTTCGTGGCCTGCTGTTGCAATGTGTATCCGAATCGCTTGATGATTTGCTTCGTCTGCCATAACCTGTGCCTGATCACCCACATTTAAGACTTCAGGCAAACGCTCCTGCCAAGCACCTACAAGTTCGTTCTGATCAATGTTAAGTTCGCGGTTCATCTTTACCACCTCCACTTCTATAACGTGCGGAAATGATGTTGTTTTTATGCATGCTGAGTAGTTACTCGTTTATATAAAATCAAATCAAAAAAGGACCCGAGCATTATTTGCTCGAATCCTTGTTATAAGTGTAGTATGGCGGAGAGGGTGGGATTCGAACCCACGTGGGCTTGCACCCTAACGGTTTTCAAGACCGCCCCGTTATGACCGCTTCGGTACCTCTCCAAAATTATTTTATAAACTTGCCACGAAAAGTATCATACCATAGATTAATGATGGAATGCAAGTTTTTATTTAAAGTTTATGTTTGTACGGGATTTATCAGCTGCCGGCACTGCAACACATCATCCGTTCCACCCGCCATCCTCAAATGGCGAATGGAGTAAGATGATTTGTTAATTATGCTATCTTAAACTTCGTACTATTTACGGCGAGCAATGACTTCAATTCCACCCATATATGGACGCAATGCTTCTGGAATAATCACTGTTCCGTCTTCTTGCTGATAGTTCTCCAGAATGGCTGCTACTGTACGTCCCACTGCCAGTCCTGATCCGTTCAGTGTGTGTACAAATTCAGGTTTAGCCTTAGGCTCTCTGCGGAAACGGATATTGGCACGACGTGCCTGGAAGTCTTCGCAGTTAGAGCATGATGAAATCTCACGGTAGGTATTGCTCTCAGGCAGCCAAACTTCAATATCATATGTTTTAGCCGAAGTGAAACCCATATCTGCCGTACAGAGCGTCAACACACGGTAAGGCAAGCCCAGAAGTTGTAGTACACGCTCTGCGTTTTGTGTCATTTTCTCCAGCTCATCATACGATGTCTCTGGTGAAGATAGCTTGAGCAACTCTACCTTGTTGAACTGATGCTGACGGATCAAGCCACGAGTATCCCGTCCAGCTGAACCAGCCTCTGAGCGAAAACAGGAACTATATGCAACGAAATGCTTCGGCAGATCATCGGCATTCAAAATCTCTTCACGGTGGTAGTTCGTTACGGGTACTTCTGCTGTTGGGATCAGATAATACTCGGTATCTCTAAGCTTGAACAGATCTTCCTCGAACTTCGGCAACTGGCCTGTTCCAAACAAGCTGTCCCGATTCACGATATATGGAGGCAAAATTTCTTCGTATCCGTGCTGATCACTGTGCAAATCCATCATAAAGTTAATCAAAGCACGTTCAAGACGCGCTCCAAGTCCTTTATAGAAGGTAAAACGTGAACCTGTCACTTTGGCTGCTGCTTCAAAATCAAGGATGTCCAGCTCCTGTGCAATCTCCCAGTGGGCTTTTGGCGTGAAAGAGAATGACTTCGGCTCCTCCCAACGACGAATTTCAACATTATCCTCTTCGGATCTACCCACAGGCACACTTTCATTTGGAATGTTAGGAATTGCCATCGTAAGGTCATTAATTTTAACCTCAAGCTCGCGTACTTCCTCATCCATCGCTTTGATTCGATCGGAGACCTCGCGCATCTCGACAATCAAATCATCGGCATTCTCACGATTCTTCTTCAGTCTGGCTACTTCTGCAGACACGTTGTTACGGCGACTCTTCAGATTCTCGCTCTCCTGCAGTAATTCCCGTCGCTTTGCATCCAATTCTGTAAACCCTGCAATCAGGTCGAGCGATTTGCCACGATTATTTAATGCTTCTTCTACACGTGCATATTCATTCCGCAATATTTTCACATCAAGCACTACGTACCCCTCCTAATAAACCTACATTATAGAGCCTCATGTCAGGCCCGTTCTCGAAACTTTCTCTAAAACACAAATAATATCTATTATAACCTACACTGCGCCAATAACCGAAAAAACAACCTATGTCCCCGTTTGCTACCTCCGCTGCATTTCCGCTGTGCAGCAGTTACAAGCAACATGAGGCATCCGTCCAGATGCAGCTGCCTCAGCAGCCTAGAACAGACAACTGAGGAGTGCTCCGATGACCGGGAGATCATAGGTTGTACATCATACTTTATTTTGCTTCTACCGATTGTTTATATGTCTTTGCCATGTCTACAAAGTAAGCATGTAAACGGTAGTCATCCGTCAACTCTGGATGGTAGGAGCAGGCCAGCAAATGTCCCTGGCGTGCTGTCACAATCTCATCTTTATACGTGGAAAGAACCTCGACCTGTTCGCCAACACTCTCAATTAACGGAGCACGTATAAATACAGCCCGTACCGTCTCTTCAATACCTTTTACTGGCAAGTCTGTCTCAAAGCTCTCTCTCTGTCTCCCAAAAGCATTACGGGAAACGGTCATGTCCATAAGTTCCAGGTGAGCCTCATCCTGACCTTGAATACGCTTCGCCATAACGATCAGACCCGCACAGGTACCGAATACCGGCTTTCCAGCTGCGGCGAAGGCACGAATAGCTTCCATGAACCCATACTTGCGCATGAGCTTCCCGATGGTTGTGCTCTCTCCACCCGGCAGAATCAAGCCATCCAGCTCCTCTAACTGCTGAACCTGCTTAATGGCTAAACCCTCAGCTCCAGCACGTTCAATACTGCGTATATGTTCTGTAACAGCACCCTGAAGTGCCAAGACGCCGATCTTCATGTTCTGAGTTCCCCTTCTCTTACCAGCCGCGATCCTGCATGCGCTCGGAAGGTGCAAGCTTGGAAATTTCAATACCCTTCATTGGTGCGCCTAAGTTTTTAGAAACTTCAGCAATCAATTTATAGTCGGTATAATGTGTTGTTGCTTCAACGATCGCACGTGCGAACTTCTCCGGGCTGTCCGATTTGAAAATACCAGAACCTACAAATACACCGTCTGCTCCAAGGTGCATCATAAGTGCAGCATCTGCTGGAGTGGCTACGCCGCCTGCTGCAAAGTTAACCACTGGCAGTTTTCCGTTCTCATGAACATCCAGCAAAAGCTCATAGGCAACGCCCAGGTTTTTTGCTTCGGCATACAGCTCATCTTTTGACATATTGGTTACTTTACGAATTTGGCCGTTAATGAAACGCATATGGCGTACCGCCTCAACGATGTTACCTGTTCCCGGCTCACCTTTTGTACGAATCATAGATGCTCCTTCACCGATCCGGCGAAGGGCTTCACCCAAGTCTTTCGCTCCACATACAAACGGCACAGTAAACTCATGTTTATCAATATGGAATACTTCATCCGCAGGAGTCAGTACTTCACTCTCATCCAGGTAATCCACACCCAGTGACTCAAGTACTTTAGCTTCTACATAGTGACCAATACGTGCTTTGGCCATAACAGGGATCGTAACAACTTTCATTACTTCTTCCACAATCGTTGGATCAGCCATACGAGCCACTCCACCTGCTGCACGAATATCAGAAGGAACACGCTCAAGTGCCATTACTGCTGTTGCACCCGCTGCTTCCGCAATTTTAGCTTGCTCAGCGTTCATGACGTCCATGATTACGCCGCCTTTTTGCATTTCAGCCATACCTCTTTTAACGCGTGATGTTCCCGTTTCCATATTCCAAGCCCCCCGTAGTGTATGTGTTGTCTCCCATTTTTCGATAAGCAAAACACCGCTTCTATTCAGATGGAAGAACCTTAGACTTTTATACTGTAATACGTAGAATTCTAACTTGATATTTTACCGGAAAAAGCGTAAATATACAATCCACTCATTCAGTATTAGTTTGTATTTTTCGGTTAAAACAAGTTTTTGATTCCATCGAACAGATCAACGAAGAAGTCTTTGATCGCACGGAAGAATAGGCGGAACCAGCCACCCTTCTCAGCCTCTTCGGCTGTAATCAGGTTTACCGTTTTTTCCTGAGGTTCCATTCCCTCTGCTTTGTAGGTGTAAGTGACCGTACCAACCTTAGTACCTGCTTTGATTGGTGCAACCAGTTTATCCGCTTCGGTTACACTCGCTTTGAATGTTACGTTCAGGTCTTGAGTACCTTTAGGAACAACAAAGCTCACTGCATTATCGGTTACGACAGGAACTGTTGTCTCTTTTCCTTTTTTCAGAGGTACCGTTTCCCAGCCTTTCACTTTGGTTTTACCTGCAACAGCCTGTTTTACTTCAAAATTATCAAAACCATAATCCAGCACCTTTTTCGTTTCTCTAAAACGTGCGGATTCGGAATCGGTTCCCATCACCACGCTGATCAAACGCATACCGTTACGCTCAGCCGTACCCGTAAAGTTATTGCCTGCGTTGCTTGTGTGGCCTGTTTTCATACCATCCAGACCTTCGTAAGCGTAGCTTTTGAAGTTGGTTATATTTTTATTCGCTTCCAGCATCCAGTTATAATTGATAATAGGTGCTTTGTCGTTCGGACGGAACTTGTAGGATTGAATCGTTGTAAAATCTTTGTAGTCGGGATGATCTCTGACGATATATCTACACAAAATAGCAGCGTCTAAAGCGGACATCACCGTTTCCTTGTCTTCTGCTGGACGGAATTCTGCTGGCATGTCTGCACGATCCAGACCAGTAGAGTTAATGAAATGGGTATCCTTCATGCCCATCCGTTTCGCTTCTTCATTCATCATTTTTACGAATTCGGCTTCCGAACCCGCAACATACTCGGCCAAAGCTACAGTCGCATCATTTGCCGATCCAACAGCCATAGCGATATACAGGTCTTTTACCGTATGCTGATCTCCTTCAGCCAGGAAAATGCGTGATCCAATACTCTTAGCAGCATTTTTACCAACCGTAACTACTGTATCCCAGCCAAATTTCCCCTGCTTCACTTGTTCTGCAACGATGTACTCTGTCATCATCTTGGTCATACTCGCCGGCGGCATTGCCTTATCCGCATTAACCGAAAGTAAAATCTGGCCGGTGGAAGCCTCCATCAGGACTGCCGATCTTACATCAAGTCCAAGCGAGTCTACTGAAGGGATACTAACGGCCTTTGCAGGCGTTTTCGTTGTTGTCGCTGCCGCAGTCAGAACCTGACCAGAGTCACTGGCAGCGGCCATAACAGGCATCACTGCAGACATGCATAGCATGTTAAGAAGCATAACGGAGGCTACGCTCTTTTTGAGGATCTGACGTTTTTTCTTATTCATGTGTTTGGCTTTCAATGATGAATACTCCCTTCGATCTGAAGCTTCTTAATGATGCCTCAGTGCAGCTCAAGCTGCTATTTTCATAGTCCCTGTCAATGTGTCAATGGATATGTGGTTCTCTGCTGAATGCGCCTGTATCGAAATGAGCAAGTTCGTTGCTCTAATATTCAGATCAATTGTCACTTCGCCCGCATCTTGCTGAATGCTTATTTTAATTCTCTCTAGTAGGATAAGTCATGGCTGACTTACCTTGAGTCTATAAAACAGTTCGTGAATCACATCAAAAAATAGCCGCAACGCCCAGATCCATACTTGGACGGTCACCGCTTGTTCTATTCTATCACAGGGGTATCCGCAAAAAAAGACAAGCCCGGCGAAAATCGCCGAGCCTGCCTTGGAAATGATTAACTCTCTTCGGATTACAACGAGTAGTTAGGTGCTTCTTTTGTGATCTGTACATCATGCGGATGGCTCTCGCGAAGACCAGCGCCTGTAATACGGATAAAGCTTGTGTCATTCCGCAATTGATCCAAATTGCTCGTTCCACAGTATCCCATACCCGAACGCAATCCACCGATCAACTGGTGAATGGTATCAGACAACGGACCTTTGTATGCTACGCGACCCTCGATTCCCTCAGGAACCAGTTTCTTGTCATCATCTTGGAAGTAACGGTCTTTACTGCCTTGTTTCATTGCAGCCATTGAACCCATACCACGATATACTTTATAACTACGTCCTTGGAAAATTTCCGTTTCTCCTGGACTCTCTGCCGTTCCTGCAAACAGGCTTCCCAGCATTACTGCATGAGCACCGGCAGCAAGAGCTTTGGTGATCTCCCCAGAGTATTTAATACCGCCGTCAGCAATGATAGGTACACCGTATTCACGCGCCACGCTTGCACAATCATATACAGCTGTAACTTGAGGAACACCAATACCTGCAATAACACGAGTAGTACAGATGGAGCCTGGCCCAATACCTACTTTAACAACGGAAGCTCCTGCTTCAATCAGATCACGTGTGGCTTCACCCGTAGCAACGTTGCCTGCAATAATGGTGAGCTCAGGGAAACGTTCGCGTAACTTGCGAACCGCTTCAATAATGTTAATATGATGTCCATGAGCTGAATCTACTGTAATCAGATCCACACCCGCTTTGACCAAAGCGTCTGCACGTTCAAAAGTATCTTTCGAGATACCAATTGCTGCACCAACCAAAAGGCGACCTTGCGCATCCTTGGCAGCTTGCGGGAACTGAATGGCCTTCTCGATATCTTTAATCGTGATAAGGCCCTTCAATGTATTGGACTCGTCCACCAATGGAAGTTTTTCAATTTTATGCTTCTGCAAGATACCTTCTGCCTCTTGCAGTGTTGTACCGACAGGAGCTGTAACCAAATTCTCACGAGTCATGACTTCACTAATCTTGATGTTGAAATCATGGATAAATCGCAAGTCACGGTTTGTCAGGATTCCTACGAGCTTCTGATCTCCTTCAACGATAGGCACACCAGAAATCCGGTATTTTGCCATAACTGCCTCAGCATCAGATACCAGATGTTCAGCCGTCAATGAAAATGGATTGGTGATAACACCGCTCTCCGAGCGTTTAACCCGATCCACTTCTTCAGCTTGTTGTTCAACGGACATATTTTTATGAATAATACCAATACCGCCTTCACGCGCAATAGCAATCGCCAATGTCGCTTCAGTAACAGTATCCATCCCTGCACTAATCAAAGGAATGTTCAATTTGACGTTATCACTCAAACGAACGGATACGTCTACTTCTTTAGGCAGTGTCTCGGATTTCCGTGGCACTAGCAATACATCATCAAAGGTGAAGCCTTCCTTACCAAATTTATCTTCCCACACGCAAGTGTTCCTCCTTATGTTTGCTCAGCTTTACGGACCAAAACCCGAAGATTCCAGGCTGTATTGTATGCCGAAAATTCGTTTTCTGAAAATATATTATTGTCCATCTTAGCAAAGCGATATTTAGAATGTCAAGGGAAACTCCTTGGAACAATTAGGTGTGCTTCCCCTTGTATACAAATGTGTTTCTTAGGTGGACAAGCCTTGATAATATAACAAAAGGCGTCCTTTTATTCAGATCGGACGCCTGCTTTTGTTTTGAGTGTAGTTTAAGTATTCCTTTAATGAAGATTTTTATGTTCTTCCCTAATTTAAACATAATAAAAACCACCGCCGAACATCATCGGCAGTGGTTCTTTGCTTGGCGGCGTCCTACTCTCCCAGGACCCTGCGGTCCAAGTACCATCGGCGCTAGAGGGCTTAACGGTCGTGTTCGGGATGGGTAC
>NZ_JAMAUN010000001.1:0-1926545 GCF_023714295.1 Paenibacillus polysaccharolyticus | reverse complement strand
TACATGATCTATTACAATCATTATCGAGGTCAATGGAACTTAAACAAGCTGCCGCCTGCAAGATACAGACGACAGCTTGAAGCAGCCTAACCTTTTTTAATTTGTCCTTTACAAGGGGTACATTTTATATTTGTCGAGACCCTTTTTTATTGTAAACGTTCTTTAAGGATTATATGAGATCATGCAAATCAACACAGAGGATTGGATAAATCCGCAGTTGATGCGCATATGTGCCAAGCTTTCGATCAATTGTATCCTAATCTTAAGAAAATAATTGAGTCCATGTGAGTTGAAGTAATTGAATGAAGAGAAGGGCAGGGGACGAATATGAGTAAACAGCATTTCGAGCTTTTGCAAGTTTAATGATGGAAGACTATGACCGGTTGGATATACTGATTAATAATGCAGGAACATAATCATTATCAGACCTCAGCCATCCTGCCAAAAACTTGCTATCCGGTAATTCAAAACGATCTCCAATATTGCTTTTTAAAAACCGACCTTATTCCGAGTTTAGGAGAATATAAGGTCGGTTTGTTGGTTTTCGTGAAGCGATAATCCTAACTGTCAATTATGTTTTTGATATTTTTAATTGTTGCAAAGTGCATTGCTTCATGGTAAATCAGAAAACCCAGCAATTGTTCTACATTCGTAAAGCTAAGTCCTGTAGAAGACTTGTAATGAGGATTGATTTCTTCTTTCAATTTGCTTGAAAGTACCGATTCAACCCTTTCCATTTGTTCACTTAACAAGTCGATTAATTGAGACATTGTTGGAGGCTCTGTATTCCAGTCAGACGGTTTGGTTCCTGGATCAAAAAACTTACTAAAGTTAGCAGGATATTTGGTTTCTTCACCGGTAAGTTGGAAAGCGAACTTCTCGTGTATGACATACATGTGGCCTAGATTCCATTTTATATTGTTTTTCAAACCTGTTGGAATGATTTCGGATGCAGAGTCCTTTATATTACTTACATAATCAACTGCCTGACGGCGAACAAATTTCAATTGATCTGCGACAAAATGGCTCATGATATGGACCTCCCCTAAAATAAAGTCACTAATGAAAACGTTAAAAAACACCTATGTGTCAGTGACCGGAGTTACTTTTAGAAACATAAGTTGAGACTCGTTGTGACAGAGTTGCCAACGTACGTTCAAAAAAGGATTCATCATTGAGCGCTCTACTCAGAACCAATCCTCCTTGAATACTAGCAATTGTTTCCTCTGAAATCTGATCAGCAGTATCTTTAGAGATGCCTGTTTGAACGAGTGCCGCGCTTAAGGCTTCAATCCATCTTATAAAATATTGCTGAATTACAGTAGCGAATCGATCTCTTGTTCCGTCCAAAGCGAATGCGCCAATAAGACATATGCGCTGTCCAGATTGAAAATAAGTATCGACCTCTTGCCACATATGATCAATGGCTGCTCGGGGTTCATTCTTCTCGAGCGGTTCAAAAATATTTTTGACAAACCATTGATCGATATGGGTAAGAATTTCAGCAACCATCTCATCTTTCCCACCTGGAAAGAAATAATATAAGCTTCCTTTAGATAGACGCGTACGGGCTGTAATTTTACTTAAAGAGGCACCTTCATAACCTAATTCACGGAATACCTCCGTAACGAGAGGGATGACATCAGATTTTTCAAAAACAGTTCGAGTCATAGGTTTAACTCACTTAGGCTTGGGTGGTCAGCAGGGCGTGTGCCGAGCGGCCAATGAAATTTTCGTTCGGCTTCCTTAATCGGCATATCATTAATAGAAGCAAATCTACGCTTCATCAAGCCGTTGTCTGCAAATTCCCAGTTCTCGTTTCCATACGATCTGAACCAGTTGCCGCTATCATCATGCCATTCATATGCGAATCTAACTGCAATACGGTTGTCGGTAAATGACCAAAGCTCCTTGATAAGGCGGTATTCCAGTTCTTTGGCCCATTTTCTAGTTAGTAAAGAAACAATCGCTTGGCGTCCTGTTATGAATTCGCTCCGATTTCTCCAATAACAATCCTCAGTATACACAAGTGAGACGCGCTGAGGGTCTCGGCTATTCCAGCTGTCTTCTGCCATACGAGTTTTTTGGATTGCTGTCTCGAGAGTGAATGGGGGAGTTAAATTATTCATTGATTTTTCCTCACTTTCTAAACCTTTTGTATCAGTATAAACCGATCGGTTTATAATTGCAAATTTAAACTTGTAGGGTTCTTGTTATCATGAAATAACCATTGCTTCTCCATCCTGTATGCGATATATTGCATATAAGAATAATTGTGATGAGGATGAAAACCATGCCAATTCCTAAAGATTTTGCCCTACCGGTCCGTATGTCCGCAAAAGAAAGAGCGCCGATGCAGGAACTGAACGAAATACTTTGAAATGAGGGAAGAAACATGGACAATAAAAAAGATCTTCGTATTCGAAGCAAGGTGATCAGTGAAGGCGCTAACCGGGTACCGAACAGAGCCATGCTGCGTACAGTTGGTTTTCAAGATGAGGATTTTAAAAAGCCAATGATCGGAATAGCGAGTACGTGGAGTGAGGTCACACCGTGTAATATGCACATTAATGATTTAGCAGTGCAAGCTAAGCAGGGCGCACGCAATACTGGAGGTGCTCCACTGATTTTTAATACAATACCGTTTCAGATGGGATTTCAATGGGTCATGGCGGGATGTTGTTCTCACTACCAAGTCGGGAAGCTATTGCGGATTCGATTGAAATTGTGACCGGAGCCGAGCGTTTTGACGGCGTTGTTGCAATCGGTGGTTGTGACAAGAATACGCCTGCATGTCTGATGGCTATTGGACGCATGAACATTCCTTCCGTTTATGTATACGGTGGAACCATTCAACCAGGTAATCTCGATGGCCAAAAAGTGGATATCGTTTCTGCTTTTGAAGCCGTTGGTCAATATCAAGATGGCAAAATAACAGATGAACAGTTGCACAAAGTAGAATGCAGTGTTTGCCCGGGTCCAGGCGCTTGCGGGGGTATGTATACCGCTAATACGATGGCCGCAGCTGCAGAAGCCATGGGTATGTGTTTACCGGGTTCTTCTTCGACATCAGCGATTTCAGCGGATAAAGCAAAGGAATGCGAAGCAGCCGGTAAACAGGTCATCTCACTGCTTGAACAAGAGATCTATCCAAGAGACATTATGACGAAGAAAGCATTTGAGAATGCGATCACTGTTGTTATGGCTCTGGGGGGGTCAACTAACGCATTTCTCCATCTGCTAGCGATTGCGCACTCGGTAGAAGTCGATTTAACCTTAGATGATTTTGAGCGCATTCGTTTGCGTGTTCCTCATTTGGCAGATCTGAAGCCAAGTGGCCAATATGTGATGCAGGATTTGAATGATATCGGTGGCGTTTCAGGGGTCATGAAGCTATTGCTTGCTGAAGGATTACTTCATGGGGATTGCCTCACGGTAACTGGTAAAACGTTAGCGGAGAATTTAGCAGAAGCTGACCCACTTCCCAATGATCAAGAGATTATACGTCCACTCGATAATCCGCTGAAGCCAGATGGACCATTAGTTGTACTTCGAGGAAACCTCGCTCCTGAAGGTGCTGTTGCCAAAATGTCTGGTATGAAGATCCAGCAGTTCTCTGGCCCAACTAAGGTGTATGATAGCGAAGATGAAGCAACAATAGCGATCATGAACGATGAAATTAAAGAAGGCGATGTCGTAGTCATACGTTATTGTGGTCCGAAGGGTGGACCAGGTATGCCTGAGATGCTTTCCGTTACAGCACTCATCGTAGGCAAAGGGCTGGGCGGGAAAGTTGCTCTCATTACAGATGGTCGATTCTCGGGTGGCTCACACGGATTTGTAGTCGGCCATGTATCACCTGAAGCACAAGTAGGCGGACCGATCGCGTTGCTCCGAAATGGGGATATAATCACCATTAACAGTGATATTCAGGAGATGAGAGTTGAGGTACCAGAAGAAGAGTTAGCTGCTCGAGCGAAAGTGTGGGTACAACCTCCGCTGAAAGTGAAATCTGGTGTACTCGGCAAATATGCTAAATTAGTTTCCTCCGCTTCCAAAGGGGCAGTAACCGATTTGATGGAATAAACCAGATACAATCGATAATTTTTAATAAATACTTCTTCAAAGGCGCTCCGCTATGCGGGGTGTCTTTTTATTGCTATCTATCAGATGAAAGATATAGATCTTGCGATTGAAAACAGAGTTAATTATGGCTAGGAGACAATGCTGAGAGAGCGATATTAATCATGTCTTCAAGATCTTCACGGCCAGCACCGATCACGGCCTGAATCAACATGCCAGATATGAGCGTTGCAACATAACGGGATAAAGCAGCAGGGTTGATATATTCAGGCAAATCCTCATCTTGTTGGGCGTGTTTGAGCCAGGTAAGCAAAACACAAGCAATCGGTTTATATTTCCAATATAATGAGATAGGCGGAATTAGTACATTTTTTCGGGGAAGACCTTTAGTATGTGTATAGGAAAAAGCTAACGGGGAGTGTAAAATTACATCAGATATTGTAAGCGCTTGCTTTGATTGCAGAGGGAGTCTACGTTGCCGGACATTCCTATCTGTATTCCCAAATGTCCTGGCATGAAATCCCGGAGACAGTACATGTATCCTTCTTGGATTCAATTATTCTAATACCAAAGGAGATGCCTTATGAATCAACAACAACCACCTAAGCCCCACCAGCCGCTCGTAACCCACATCTTCACTGCGGACCCGTCCGCCCATGTCTACGAAGGCAAAATCTATATCTATCCTTCCCATGACCTCGATCATGACGAGCCGAGTAACGATAACGGTGACCAGTATAAAATGGAAGACTACCATGTCCTCTCCATGGACAATTTCGACTCCCCGGTGGTCGATCACGGAGAAGCATTGCATCTGAGAGATATTCCATGGGCGTCCAAGCAGCTTTGGGCACCGGATGCCGCTTATAAGAACAATACTTATTACCTGTTCTTCCCGGCAAGGGACCATGATGGTATCTTCCGTCTGGGTGTGGCAACATCAGTGTCTCCGGCCGGCCCGTTCACACCGCAGCCGAATTATATGGAAGGCAGCTTCAGTATCGATCCGGCCGTACTGGTGGATGACGACAATCAGTCATACATCTATTTCGGCGGACTCTGGGGTGGCCAGCTAGAGAAATGGCAGACTGGCAGCTTCGTGCCAGATGCAGAAGGACCGGCTCCTGACCAGCCGGCGCTTGGACCGCAAGTTGCACGGCTTAGCGACGACATGCTGTCCTTCCAGGGCAAACCTGCCGAGATATCGATTGTCGATGAAGATGGGAATCCGATTCTGGCCGGGGATGAGGACCGGAGATATTTTGAAGGTCCATGGATGCATAAATACAACGGCTATTACTACCTGTCCTACTCTACAGGAACCACGCATAAGCTCGTATATGCGATCGGAAAGAACCCGATGGGGCCATTCACATTCAAGGGAGAAATTCTTTCTCCGGTGATCGGCTGGACAACCCACCACTCCATTGTGCAAGTTGAAGACAAGTGGTATCTGTTCTATCACGACAGCTCCCTGTCGGAAGGTGTCAACCACAAACGATGCGTTAAATATTCCGAGCTGAAATACAACGAAGACGGAACGATTCAGAAGATTAATCCTTATCCGGATGGCGAGTAAGCTGTTGGGTTAGCGCAAAGTGATCAAATTATAAAATAAGGTATAATATGAGGCAGCTCCTGACGGGGCTGCTTCTTGCATGGGAGGATCAGTTTTTTCACGCAAACGTCATAAATAATTCAATCGAATTCCGTAAAAATAGATGTAAACTAAGAAACTTTGAGGTTGGAAATGCGCTAATACTGTTCCAGAATCATATCAACAGGTGAATTTAGTTTTTTCTGGGATCATATCGTTATATAATATTATTACCTTAGAAACTGGAAACTCAGAGTAGATTTAATTAACTTCGTAATTTTCCATCCATACACTTTGAATTGATTTTTTTATTCATCACTATCCAATAAAAAAAGGAGATATTCATGAGAAAAACTTCTGTTGCCATCATGCTATCCACTGCTATGTTTTTGCTAACTAGCTGCCAGTCAAAAGAGGTAGAGATACAAACCCAAATTGCTATTGAAGGTGGAAATTCTTCTGAAACAGCTGTATCTACAGAAAATGATAACTTTATGAGGGGATTCCTACATAGTAATTCACAACAAAGAGAACAAATTTTCATCAGTTGGACCAACCAGAAGGATCGGCTTCATGGAAGTATGCAATTTTCAAGAAGCGTTCAATCAGGAAACAGAAAATCCATAAAATCAGATTCCTTTCCATTTACAGGTGTGAGTAGTAAAGGTTCTGTAAGTCTAAATTTCTCTGGAGGATTCTTTAATGCACTTGACGGAAAAACGATCAATGGGACTTTTGACAATGATGAGTTAATCCTCTATTTTCCCAACAACGATGGAATCCTGAGTGAACTTGTTTTCAAAGAAAGTAGCGTTCGAGAGTTCAACATAGCAGTGAAATCACTTTCCAATGAAGTGAAAGAAATGAATGATACACAAGCTGAAATTGAGGCCTTTCAGAAACAGGAGACCGCCAACAAAAAGAAAATAGAAAATGAACAAAATGCAGTATCGCAAGCAAATCGTTCTCTTCAGAATGCAGTTGAATCTGCTGAAGAAAAGCTCAACCAGCGTGAAAATTTCGCTTCTAAATTTACATCGGTTATTGAATCATATGAGATTCATTGGAAGCAAATGAATAGCAACAAACAAAAGCTAGTATCGGCCGCAAAAGTAAAACCATTCAATAGCGATCAATACTTTGTTGTACAAGATATCCTGTATAACATGGATGACAATAAATATTCAATGGATGATGATACGTACCAGTTTCAAGATATCGAATGGAAAATTTCGAGTTATCTAACAGATCTCAACGATGTTAAAACGGAGATAGCTGGCAATTGGAATTGGTTAGAGCGAGTGTCTCTTCAAAATTCAACTGGTTCACCTCAACCTAAATTTTCCAAAAAAAGAAGTTTTAGAAATAACAAACAAATTACAAAGTGAAATAAACAGTATCAAGTCTTTGTTGGCATCAAATCAAAATATATCCAGACAATATCAGGAAAAATAGGAGAAACTATCCGAAGAAATGTCTGATTACGTAAATGAACTTGAGATAGATTATGAGTAAATTTCCTTCGCACCTTGAAAAAAACGTACATAGATTGAGCCTGCAATTAACAAAATATTTCATAATAATAAGGAATGATTAGGTATATGAGTAATGATCTGAATTATATATCGGTGAAAGATTTAATGAGATTAGATTTTGTTGTTCCTTCCTATCAAAGAGGCTACCGTTGGGGGAGTACCCAAGTCGTACAACTTATTGATGATATTTATGAAGAGCAAAATAAGAAGTATTATCTTCAGCCTCTTGTAGTAAGTAATGTTACTAGCTCTGAGCTGAAATGGAATATAATAGATGGCCAACAGCGACTAACAACAATATTTATTATAGTAGGGGCTTTTAATTATTTAATTTCAAAAAATCCGGTCAACATTATTCATGATTCAAACCTAAGGATGAATTTAGAATATGAGAGCCGTACAAGCAGTGATATATTCTTGAGTTTTTTAACTGATTATAGAAACTTAGCTGAACTGCCAATGGAGGTCTTGAACCAAGAGCGTTTATGGGAAACGTTTAAACGGTATAAGATAGAAGCGAATGTAGAGAAAAATTTGGATTTCGAATACATGCTCAATGCTTTTTGTACATCTGTCAATAAATTAAATGAATTATTGGGGAAAAATCAAATGAATAATTTGATTGATTTAAAGCAGCGAATGTTGAATGATTGTGCTTTCATTTGGTACCCAATCAATGCCACAGACAATGATAAGAGAAACTCGGAAATAACACAATTTTCAAAGATTAACATGGGAAAAATAGAACTGACAGATGCTGAACTTATAAAAGCAGAGATATTGAATCCTTCCCGATTAAACAAAGGACTTGAAAGAAACAAGATCAAAGAAAAGCAGTTTGCCATTTCGGAAGTATGGTACTCTATTGAAAATGAATTGCGAAAACCGGATTTTTGGGCTTTTGTGCCTCATGAAAACCAGTATAGTATTAATAATCATAGTAGGACTAGAATTGATGTTTTATTTGAATATCTATTATTGGAAAAAGAATCAGAACTTAGACGGGGAGTGGATCGTTATATAGAAGAATTAAGTTCATCATTTAAATATTCGTTATTTACAAGAGTGCAGCAGCATCCAAATAATGATAAAACTTGGGGGAAAATCGTAGATATTTTTGAACAATTGAAAGAGTTGTACGAAAGCGACGGAAGAACTCAAATAGAAGATGATAAAAGTACGAGAAGAACTGGAAAGGAAACTAGTATATACAATTTACTTAGTTTTATCACACTTTATCAACAAAAAAAGGGCGGAAAAAATAGTTTTTTTTATCTGAAAAGTTATGAAACATTTTATGAATTATTAAAAAAAGACCGGGATGAACGAATTCCTTATATTAAAAATAAAATTAGAGAAATGATGTATGGAGAAGAAAATATTGAAGAAAAGATAAAATCCATCAGATACGGCAAAGGTGACGAATTGCGTGAAGTATTGCTGTTATACAATTTGATAATTTTATCTAAATCCACAGGTATCGGTAATCGTTATAATTTTCTTGAGCATAATAATATCAAGCGTCAGTGGACTAGAGAGCATATATTCCCTCAGAAAACTAGGGTTTCTGACGCAACCAAACTAAAGGTACAAAAA
Organism: Paenibacillus polysaccharolyticus; assembly: GCF_023714295.1. Classification (GTDB taxonomy): domain Bacteria; phylum Bacillota; class Bacilli; order Paenibacillales; family Paenibacillaceae; genus Paenibacillus; species Paenibacillus polysaccharolyticus_A. The sequence goes on along the minus strand of NZ_JAMAUN010000001.1, from coordinate 1,917,734 downwards.
GATCTTTTAAGTCTTTTATCCAATAATTTAGAAATTAGTAGAAGGATTGTATTAAAGAATAATATTATCCTTAAGTATATTAACTATTTACACGGGAAAGAGAAACTTTCCCATTCTCCCTTAAAACTCAATAACTCTGGAATAATTAATTGGACTAAAGACAAGGAAGAAATTAAATCTTTTTTAGAACAAAATCATGATGAGAATGGATACGAAAAAGAATATGCGCGAAAATTATTGCTGATTCAAAAATCCATAGATTTATTTTCAAAAATCAGGATCTTGGAAAATAATAAAAGAATTCGAGAAAACCAGGGAGATATAATTAAACATATAGCGAGCAATATTGATATATTTAAAAACATTAAAACGGAAGAGATTGTCTCATTGTTTGAAAATGAACGCGAGAACTGCATTAAAGTGTTAAAGGAATTATTACCAAATATACAATTTGCTGATTTTATTAAGGGGTATATTGATAAATATATGGATGGATCCTTAATTATATTGAATTCTATAGTTTATGAGTATGAGGATGGTAAAGAAGGACCTAATTTGAATGAAATATTTACAAAGATGTATGAAGTTATCATCGATAATGTAGAAAGCATAGATAATATAAAAATATGTACGCATTATCATTCTTTGCTGAAGGATATATTAACCAGAGTAAACCGGTCAATTGAAGCCGAGGTAAGTCAATTTTTTAAAGAAGAGTTTAATGTTTTAATGTCTGATAATTCAATAGGAAATATGGCATTGTTAGATAATATAGTTAATGGAAGCGAAAGTGTCGGCAATAAACCATTTAACGAAAAAAAACAAGCAATTTTTCGAAAAATGAAATCGGGAGAATTTATTCCTTTGGCGACTATTTTAGCTTTTACAGATGTAAATTCAATAATACGAACCACAGATGAATACTGGATGTATGAGAGTAGATATGCGTATGCAGATGATATTATTCAGACAATTAAAGATTTTCTAGACATTAAAAAAAGATCGGAAGGATAAAAGAAATGAGAGTAGTCGATAATGGTGTCTTACCCATATCCAAAAAAGAATGTTCCTTCTATAGGTTGTTAGGGGAATATAATATATGTATACCTGCCATTCAACGTGATTATGTTCAGGGACTGGATGAAGTAAGTATTAAATACAAACGATTAAGAATGATCCAAGACGTTAAAGAGAGCTTACAGTCGAGAAAAAAATTAAGTCTAAATATTGTATATGGCTTGCATGAAGATGAAGGTGATAATATCATATTTTATCCTATTGATGGTCAGCAAAGGCTCACGTTCTTATATTTACTGCATTGGTATTTGGCATTAAACTCAGCAGAGGGAGAATTTGCACATTTTTGCGATCTGAAGTCTTTTTCCTATGAGACAAGAAATTATGCAAATGAGTTTTTCAGCTTTCTGAGAATTAAAGAGAATAAAGACATGTGGCTAAATATGTTTGAAAGCTGTGGCCGCAATAAACTCACACTTTTAGAGCAAATTAAATTGAAAGCGTGGTTTAAGTCGCAGTGGCTTACAGATACTACCGTTGTTTCTGTTATTAATGTATTTAGCGATTTTATAGACAATTCTGAAACAAAAATTGATATTCTTAGGGCTCAGGAATTCTATGATCAATTAAAAACCGGTTCTTTAATTTGCTTTGATTTTCTTTCTGAAGTTGCTAAAGATGCAGAAAATACTGCTTCTACCAATTACATTCGATTGAATGCCAGGGGAAAACAACTGGATGAATTTGAAAATGTAAAAGCAATTTTATCTTTGTTAGAGAACAAATTAAGAGAAGAAATCAAAGAAAACCAGAAATTTGTATATCAATATGATCAGAAGTATATTGATATTTTCTATAAGGAATGCTCAGAAGAGAAAAAATTAGAGGAAAAAACAAAAGAAATTAATGATAAAACCCTTAAACTTTTGAAGAACACTTATATCCTCTTACGATCTATTAGGGGTGAAGCTCAGGATGAATATATAACATTCGATGCTTATTATTCCATCATATATTCTGAATCCCAAAAAGATGACATTTCAGAATTTTGGAGAGAATATTTTGAGTTTTTAAATATTTTGCTGACAACAATAAAAGGTGATGAATTAATTCAAAAACGCATAACATTATTCTGGGAATATATATATGAGCCTAAAACAAATGATTCTGATAACCTGGTATCTAATTTGCGATATATTTATTATTATTACAAATCACAACAAGAATATGTCAACATTAATGCGCTTGAACAATTAGATTATGTACTACTTAATCTGAATTATGGGGAGTGGAAACAGTCCGGGTTTCAAACAATTGAATTACTAACTGAGTATAGTGCACTATATCCAAATATATTCGAATTTTTCGCTCAGGAAACACTAGATAAATTGATTGTAAGATTGAATATACATAAGGATAATCGTGAGATTAGTGATGTAGTCGATATAAAAGTCAGATTTAAAGAACAGTGTATAAAAGCAAGTATTATTAGGAGGTTAAATGAAGATTACCGGTTGTTTGCATCGTTAGAAGTCCAATCAGGCAAACGCCAAATTCAATATCTATTAAGTATATCTGATATGTGGGCAAATGAAATTACGAAAGAGAAAATAGATGTTTTATTGAAATATATGGAGGTGGCAGAAAGATTTTTTTGCAGTAAGATAGACCCGGCAAAACAACTACTTTGGAAAAAGCTATTCGCTGTAGCGAGTTACTGGGATATAAACAATAATTACATATTGACTTCTAATATGATAAATCAACAAATAAGTGATAAGAAAGAGACAGGAAAACGCAATGTTCATTATTGGAAAGATGATTATTATTTCATATATGATGATATTGAACATAAAGATATGAATGGTTATCAGCTTAGGAAAGAAAAATATAAAATCATAAAAATAGCTTATGATCATTGGATAGCCTACGATCTATCAGACGAACTGCAGAGAAAAGTCTGGTTAAAGAATCAATTTTCTGATTCAGCTTATGAAGCATGTTGGTTAAAGTATGCAATTGATAGAGATATGGAGGAACTATTCGATAACACTGTTTCGTATGACGAGGCTAAGGAAACAGTTCATATTGACATTAAACATATTTACAATAGGAGATTTCATAACGGTGCATGGGTGTCTTGGAAATGTAATTATTTCGCCACTGTTTATTTATTGGATCAAATAAATAATGGTAGCTTCAATGAGAATAATGTATATGATTCTTATGTTTGGGATTATTATGGGAAAAGTTTATATCAAAGGTCTAATATAGTGGATGGCGTTATATTTGATTCCTATCCGAAAATCATAAATCAATTTGGTTTGCGGTTGTTATGGGAAGGACGTGAGGAAAAATATTTATCATATGAACAAGGTGGTTCTATATGGAATTTAAGAAGTTTCTTTGGTTATATGTATTACATTTCGTTCCCATATGATTCTAATTCGACCATCTCGGTAGCTGATGGAAAAGTTGTAATTACAGAGTTTTTAAGGGGGAATAGTTACAAGCAATACGAGTATGATCTTAACACTTCCGCTGAGAAACAAACTATAAAACAAAAAGAGTTTGATTTCAATAGAAAAGTTAAAGACTATAAAAATATAGAGGATATCAGACAGGATCACTGGTATAAACGTAGCTACTCATACAATTCCGAGGACATATATAAGTATTGGTACAAAGATAAAGCTAGTTTTCAAATTGAGAAAGAAGATTTTGTTTCATTAGATGTTCTTCAAGCTATGGAATGCATTCATCTTCTCAAGTAACCATTCTAAACAAACGTTAATGGATCTCCGCATTGAGGTTCCAATAAATACAAGTGGTCATAGACAAGAGAGGTATAAAAAGTCGCTTTTTTGGCGGCTTTTTTTATTATATCGGTACAAGTTCTCGTCCCGAGGGAAAGACAGGAACTTGTACCGATTACCAGAGGAAAGATATCAATCCGTTGTATAACGTTCACTTAGAAGCGAACTCCCTAAGTAACCTTTGTTTTTTTACAAATAATCGCCGATCCAAAACATAACCAGCCAACAGCGAGAGCAGAACAAGAATAACAGGTATTCCGAATGATTCCCTAGAGAAGGGGACTCCTTCCAGTTTTAAGTGGTCTGTGGCACGATATTCGAGACGTTTGGCAGCAAATTTGGCAGTCATCACGTCTTCTTGAACAGATAAATTTTCAAACGCAGGGTCCATTGCAAATCTTCCCTGCATATTTTTGTGTAACAGTAACAATTCCGTATTGTTGTTTAATTGTCTCCATTGCTTAATATCCTCGGCAGCTGTAGTCTCGGCTCGAGAGCCGACAACAATCATCTTGGATAGCGAGGGAACATCGTTCATTTGATAACGCGCGACCAAATTCAAACCATGCTTTGTTACAATCGGTCGAGGTTCACGGGATATCGTTAAAGTCGTTGTTGTTCCAGATGCTCCATAGGTATCGAAGGCAGCGGATAAATCTAATTCATCTGCACCTGGATATAACAGTACGCCGGCTTTGGCTTTGTTCCATTGATAGGATTGATTCAAAATGTATGTAATATCACTCAATCCTGCCGTGAAAGGTTCCATTGTCGGATCGATTACATAATGGTAGGAGGGATAATGAAGCTTATTCGCCACCTGTTTTGCGGCTGTCTCACCTAACTGCTCCGAAATCACATAAAGGGTCGCATCCATGCCGGATGTAAGACCAGCTGAAGAAACGATGTTACCTTGAGGAACATAACGCTGATCGTTTACCCAATGAATTTCCGGATAACTTTTGATCAAACGTTGAATGTCTCCCCAGTGTGTCGCAGCGCTTTTACCGTTCAGCAGTCCCGTATCGGCCAGATTCTCTGCACCATTACATATGGATAATAAAATCGTTTTCTCACTGGAATGCTTGCGGATCCATTCACGGACAGGAGCGTATTTTTTCTCATCCCGGATCGGCATAAAAGGGATCACGATAATATCTGGACTTTTGCCAAGCACTTGATCCATGTCAGCAAAAGAGTAATGGGGAATGACATCTAATCCTCCGGTTAGTGATTTGATTCCTGAATCCGGTGCAACACTGAATACATTATACTTTCCTGTGAGAGCGAACATCTCATATGGGACTAGAAAATCAAAAACCTCCGTTACTTCATTAGACAGTAAAACAGCTACCGTTGGCTTATTAGCATCATATGCTGGTATCTTTACCTGATCCAGGCTAGGCGGATTACTTTGATTATACAAGGACATTCCGGCATTTGACGTATGAATGAAACCGACGACACCCGCTCCTCCCACTATGATGATAACTACAAAAACATACATCAGAATACGTAGCAAAACTTTCACTTACTCGTTCCCCTTCCAACTGCATCATATTTTACTTCAAAAAATATACCAATTGAGGATCGAATACACACCTGACTAAGGACGGATTGCATCCCTTGGCTGTGGGTGGATAAGGTACTAGACTTAAGTCTGTTCTGTTTTATGTACAAGACCCGTTAGAGCTATACTCCTCGTTTAACGTGATAAATTTTTTTCAATATGGTGACATCCATCTGAGAATGTTAAAAAAAAGAAGGAACAAGGATAAAAACGTATCCAATTGAGACTCAAGTAAGTAAAAAGAGATGGGCATAGTTAGATTCATTGAGTATTATTTAATAGAGGAGAGGGGAGTATTGATATGAATACGAATTTCCGTTTACATGAAGCTATTGAGATTTTGGAGCGTACGCCGCAAACTCTGGGGCATTTCTTATCTGGCCTTTCGGACGGATGGCTGCATAGTAATGAAGGTGAAGGAACCTGGAATGCACACGAAGTGATGGAACATCTCATTGAAGCAGAGAAGCATAATTGGATTCCACGAGTACAATCCATTGTGGTGGAAGGGGAACCTCAGCGGTTTCCTACCTTTGACCGTTTCTCGCACTTGAAGGAGACATCGGAACGAACCACGGAAGAGGCTTTACAGGAATTCAGCATGATCAGAAAGAAAAGTATCTCCTCGCTCAAAGATATCATTCTTTCCAATCCTGACCTGGAGAAAACCGGCTTGCACCCAGAATTCGGCCTGGTGAAGTTAAGGGAGCTTCTCTCTGCTTGGGTCGTTCATGATTTTACGCACATTGCGCAAATTGTCAGGGTTATGGCGGAAAGATACAGGATGGATGTTGGACCCTGGAGTGCATATCTGGGAATATTGAATAAAAGTTAATTTCATTTCGGTCCGTTAGACCTTGATGCGGAGACTCAGAATGAATATAAGAACTCTATTAAGGAACAAATATGCTTTGATTAAAGTCGCTAATTTAGCGACTTTTTATTTTATCCTCACACAGGCCATCTACAAGTTAAATACACAATTGCAACGGGTTTCTAGGAACATAGAAGGCATCTTCACAATAGTAAAGACCTTATAAATTGGTATGTCAAAAAATGCATATAGTGGTACTTAAAACATTCAAAATGTTCATGTTAGCATTAATCCAACAGCATGCTGTATAAACACACATTAATCATAGCTATGACGATTCAACAGCAGAGATTGCGAAGTTGGAACGAAAGGGGAACATATGAACTTAGCGGATTCCGCAACGAACAAAACAGGCAAATGGTCTTACGTTATTGCGATATCATTTATTTTATTCATGATCAGTTTATCCGTAGGGTTACAGCATTCAGAGATCATTTTGCCAGAGGTTGCAGCGATGGCGATCGCTATGTGGGTATACAGAGAACCAGGGTGGATTAGACGACCTTCTGTCATCTTCATTGCACCGACCGTAACAGCTACGATAGGACTGGTCATTAATCAGTTTCAGGTCCTTTATCCAATCAAAGTAGTTCTTACTCTAATGATCATGATGTTGTTTTTAAGATTAATACGCTCGAATCTTGCACCAGCTATTGCTACTGGTCTATTACCACTCGCTATTCATACAGAGGATTGGTCGTTTGTGTGGATTGTATTTGGTTTCACATTGACTTTAATGGCTGGAGTAGTTGTGTTTCACCTTCATAAGAATCTCGTAACCAAGTCGATGATCCAATACAAATACATGGTGATTTTCCTAGGAATTTCACTATGCTGGCTTAGTATTTGCTGGTTACTGGGTTATGAACAATTGGCAGTGATTCCGCCTATTTATGTAGTCGTTTACGAATCGCTCCAAAAGCCGATGTACACAGCAAAAATTGCATTTATGCAGGCATCTACGCTAACACTATCTGCTACTCTTGGCGTTCTCATTTTTATGCAGGTGGATTCGCAGGTGCTGGCTGCATTCATCGATATGATTGTAGTCGTCGTGATATCCCGCCTGTTTCAGGCTCGCATTCCTGCCCTGTACGCTATACCGCTACTAACCTTTATATTTCCCGAAGAAAACGTGTGGAGTTTACCTCTAGTCACGCTTTTTGCAAGTCTGTTTATGTTCAGCTTCGTATTGTTATACAAATATAGGGAAAAAGCGAATATCGGAGGATAAACGTATGGTATTTGGCCTGATTGCAGCACTTTGTTTTGGTTTGTCGGACTTTATGGTTACCCAGGCCACCAGAAAGGTTCAAACATTGCCTGCCTTGCTCGGGATTCAGTTCATTGCCTCTCTTTTGCTGGGAGGGTATGTACTTACGCAATCGCCTCATATGGATCAAAACATAATGGTATGGATGGCTATAGCCGGCGTCAGTGTAGTTAATTTTGTAGGTACGTTACTATTATATCGGGCTTTTGAAAAGGGGACTCTATCCATTGTTTCTCCAATCGGCTCGGGATTTGCAGTCGTGACTGCAGTTCTTGCTTTTGTTGGCGGTGAGCGATTGCCTTTCAATTCAATGATTGGTGTCATACTGCTCATTATTGGTGTGTTGACGGTAACGAGATCAAGTAAAAGCGTTGGACAACAAGTGACGTTGTCGGGCATACCGGAGGCCATTATCGCCTCAATCTGCATCGGTTTTTATTTTTGGGCGATCGGATACATCACTCCTCATCTGGGGGTGACTCTTCCTGTACTCGTCACACGGATCATCCAATTTATCTGTGCGTTTATACTTCTTCGGGTAAAACAAATCCAACTCCCGCGCATAGGCCTGTCTACCGGTCTGATTCTGGTTGTCGCCGCTCTGCTGGATACAGGAGCTTTACTCTCTTTTAATATGGGACAAACCGTTGATTATACCACGAGCACAACAGCACTTACGTCATTATATAGTGTCGTTACCATACTTATGGCTGGATGGATTCTGAAAGAAAAGCTGACGAAGAGTCAATGGACAGGCATTGGCATTATTCTTCTCGGGGTCATAATCGTAAGTCTATAGAAAGGGGTAGAGTATGAACCGTGTGCATACCGTCTATTCAGTGATTACCAACGCGAATAATTCACATCTATTAATGGTTCAAAACATAGGATCAGAAACCTGGTCTCTACCGGGTGGTACAGTTGAACCTCATGAAACGTTGGGAGTTGCCGCCATTCGTGAAGTATACGAACAAACAGGTTTACAGGTAAAGCTCGGTGGAGTGGCAGCCATTAACGAGTATAGGAAGAAAGATTGTTCGGAACATGGCATATGTATTACCTTCAGAGCATGTATTGTGGGCGGGGGTGAATATATTTCAAGACCTGATGAGATCAGACAAATAGCCTGGGTTCGTATCGAGGAAGCGGATGTACTCATGCCATTTTACAAGGAAGGTCTACAAGAAATCGTCAGCAAAAATGTTCAGGTATCCTATTTCGATGAGGGAATCATATGATTATCTAAAGGATCAATGTCAAAAAAGGAGGGGCAGAAGCCCTTCCTTTTTTACTTGAGATTTTTGGATCGTCTGGAGCGCATAACAGCTCACGGTATTATATAAATTGCGCAAGCGTTTGAATCCCTTCCGAAATCTGGGCCTCGTTCACATTGCCAAAACCCATGATAAGGCTGTCATTATGCTGATCTTTGCGAATAGTATATCGCTCGGCGGGGTAGATTTTGATATGATGTTCCTCCAGTTCCATTGCAGTCAACAGATCGGCGTTTCGTCCCGACCAAGTTGCGATAAGGTGCAATCCTGCAGCATCACCCGATATCTGAACGTTCTCTCCAAATGTATCCTTTAACGCTTGAAGCAGGTGAGTTCTTCGTTTATGGTAGATCCGTTTCATTCGCATAATATGACGTTTCAGATGCCCTTCGTTCATAAATCTGGCCAATGTTGCTTGTGATAATACAGGAGACTGCATGTCAGCCATACGTTTGAGCTGCACGATCGATTCTACCAACTCTTGTGGGGCTACAATATAACCGAGCCTTAATGCAGGGAACATATTTTTACTAAATGTTCCTACGTAGATTACCCTCTCTGTATCATGCTCTCGCAAGGCATGAACAGGCATTCCCCCGTAACGAAACTCACTGTCGTAATCATCCTCTATAATGTAGGCGTCTGCGTTTCGAGCGTAGTCCAGCAATTGGAGGCGCCTGCTGATCGACAAAATACTCCCAAAGGGAAATTGATGGGACGGCGTTACAAAAATACATGTGGGCTTCACATCGGTTGGCAGCTGCTCTACACACAGACCATCGCTATCTACGGGCACAGGTACAATCCGGGCACTCGTTTCAGCGAAGATGTTATGAATAAATGTTGCCGTTGGGTCTTCCATTGCAATCGTTGCGCCAGGCGTCAATAAAAGCTTGCTAAGTATCGAAAAAGCCTGAGTTGCACCAGCCGTAACGATAATTTGCGAAGGTAGACAGTGAAGGCCTTTGATATGGAGAAGATGCTCACAAATAGCTTGTCGAAGCTCCATATCGCCAGCCATATCTTCCTGATATCCAAGCATAGAAGGGGGGAAATTATGGTACACATCTAGTGCAACTCTTTTCCACTTCTGGAGAGGAACATGCTCAAGAGAAGGAAAGCTGGGACGAAAATCGATATAGGATAAACGACTCCCACTGGCTGGAGAGATATCCACATCCATGTCAATCCTTTCTTCGGGCAGTAGATGTTGCGGTTTGCTTGAGCCTATATCCCTTACAAAGGTTCCAGAACCTTGTTTACCTTCCAAATATCCTTCAGCTGTCAGCTGCTCATACACCTCTACAATAAGGGCGCGTGAGACCCCTAGTTCTTTGGCCAGCTCTCGAGTGGAGGGGAGAGAAGTCCCTGTTTTGTACACGCCTTGCATAATTCGGTCTCTGATCCACGAGTATACTTGTCTGGTTTTGGTTTCACTCCGTCCGGGCTGCATGAGGGATCTCCTTTATTCTAAAGTGGTATGGTCAAAATGTATGAATAATGGATCTAATGAAGACCAATATATCATGTTAATATGAATCATGCCAAATCCAATTCCTACAGAAAGAAGCCAACTGCATGAGAAACCTTAGAACTAATAGCCTTAGAGCACCCACAGAGAGCTCAGCACCCGAGAGTATATCATCGATCGTAATTTTACCCATGGACAAAGATTATGAATTGAATCGTTGGCTATGCGTTACAGCCCTTTTTATGGCATCACTTAATCTTAGACCTATTGTTTCATCTATTGCACCTGTCTTGGGAAGCATTCAACATGACCTTGACCTAAGTGGTGCTGTATCCAGCCTGCTCGTATCGATTCCGGTGTTATGTATGGGAATACTTGCTCCGTTCTCTGTAAAATTGAGTGAAAAATTAGGGGGTCGAGCAGGTCATCACCTTCTCCTTAACACTGATTGGGGGAAGCACACTTTTACGCCTGTTTATCCATTCCGCTTCGTTGTTATTTTTCACTACATTGTTATCGGGCGTAGGTATTGCTATGATGGGACCGTTGTTATCCGGTTTTATTAAAAAACATATGGCTGACAAGGCACCCTCCATGATTGCAATCTACTCCATGGCTTTAGCATTGGGGGCAGCTCTAGGTTCAAGTCTTACTTCACCTTTGTACGAGAGGCTTCATTCATGGCAAATGTCGTTGTCCTTCTGGGGCATACCTGTTGTTCTGGCATTGCCACTATGGTTGAATATGCTGAGACAGCTACCTTCGAAATCTAAATTAAACTCAACCGTTTCATTCGGAAAATCGTTTGAGCCACCTTGGCATAAAAGAAAAGCATGGATTCTGTCCATACAATTCGGAATGTTATCCATAGTATTCTATTCCCTTTTAGGTTGGCTTCCCTTAATCCTTATTGGAGCAGGTGCTTCCAAACTGCATGCCGGGCTTATGGTTACTCTGTTCGCTTTAATACAAATTCCAAGTGGTGCCATTGTGCAATAGTTACTTAAAAGCCATCCATCAAGAAGAAACTGGCTCATCGTAGCCGCCATAATGCAAGCTGCAGGTCTATTACTCATCTTCTTGTCCACTTATTTATGGTTTGCTGTATTCATTTGCGGTTTAGGGTCGGGTATGCTGTTTGCACTGCTCAATTTGCTTCCAGTTGAAATGACTTCTTCGTCTGAGGAAGCTACCTCTTGGGCGGCTATGACGCAATGCATAGGATTTCTGATTGGAGCGACTGGGCCATTGTTGACGGGTTATCTGCATGATCGCATGGGTCATTTTAATGAAGGAATAATGGTGATGGTATTCATCTCTGTAGCAATGGGAATTCTATCCCTAACTATGGAATCTAAAAAAGATACGTAAAAATGAATAGAATGAAAAATGAACCTGGAGGTCTACATATATGAGAGTTTTCGTTGCTGGTGCAAGTGGTGTTATCGGGAGATTGTTGCTTCCGCAACTCGTACATGCTGGACACGAAGTCTTTGGCATGACGCGGAAAGAAGAGCAGAGACCGGCCATCGAACAAACAGGAGCAAAGGCCATTCTTGCAGATGTGTTTGATCGAGAGCAGATGGTGGAGGTTCTAACGAAAATTAAACCTGATGTTGTAATTCATCAATTAACCTCATTAAGTCAAGGGAGCTCAGCAGAAAATGCACGTATACGCATTGAAGGAACCCGGAACCTGGTAGATGCAGCAAAACAGGCGGGAGTACAAAAAATGATTGCTCAGAGTATTTCTTGGGCCTATGAACCTGGCACAACTCCTGCAACGGAAGAAACGCCATTGGACATATACGCTCCTATGCCTAGAAATACGACAATTAACGGTGTAGTCGCCCTGGAAGAAGCAGTAAAGGAAATTTCAGAATATGTGGTTTTACGATACGGTACTTTGTATGGACCAGCAACTTGGTATGATAAGGCTGGGGCTACCGCTGAAAAAGTAAGGAATCAGGAGATAAAGGCAACAGACGGTGTCTCTTCTTTTGTCCATGTGCAAGATGCCGCGAATGCTGCTGTCCTCGCATTGGGGTGGTCTACAGGAACGTATAACATCGTAGATGATGAACCTGCAAAAGGTACAGAGTGGCTACCCGTATATGCAGACGCGTTACTTGCATCTAGACCAGAAATTGAATCCGGTTCGAGTCCGTGGGAGAGAGGCGCTTCGAACAGTAAAGCTAAACATGAATGTGGTTGGAAACTTGAGTATCCCACATGGAGAACAGCATTTCCCAAAGTTTTATGTTAACCTTGTGTTAGCTAACTCAAAGAGGGAATAAAGCAATTCGAAGCCAATGCGGAAGAGGCCAATACCTAGTTGAAAATTAAATCTAAACTTAGAAGTTAGGGGGATTGATCGAATGATCATTAGAGAAGCCAGTATTGCAGACTATCCACAATTGAGACAAATTTATCTTGATTCCCGCCGTGAGAGTTTTCATTGGGCCAACACAGATAAAATGACGCTTGATGATTTCGACCGGGATACATTGGAGGAAGAAATCCTTCTGGCAGAGGAGAACAGGCATATCCTGGGGTTCGCCTCATTGTATGTACCTAACCGCTTTATTCATAATTTATTTGTACACCCCAGCGCTTCTGGCAAAGGTATTGGCGATCTGTTGCTTAAACGGGCTATATCCGAACTGGGAACGCCAGTCACATTAAAATGTGTTTCCGAAAATCAAATTGCATTGAATTTCTATAAAAAGCGGGGATGGAAAACTGTTGTTGAGGAAGGGGAGCCTGGGGCGAAATACTGGGTTCTAGTCTATGAGTAAAAGGTTAACGGATATAGTTCATACTTAATATTAATGCAGGAGTGGTTACAATGGATATTCGCGTAGATGATTTGAGCGGGGGACAGGTGATTGGATTAATTGCAGAACATTTGCAAGGAATGGCAGAGGATTCTCCACCAGAAAGCATGCATGCCCTTAATCTGGACGGGTTGAAAAAGCCCGAAATTGCTTTCTGGTGCGCATGGGAGGAAGATGAGCTTCTTGGCTGTGGGGCTATCAAGGAATTGGACAAGGAACACGCAGAACTCAAATCGATGAGGACAGCTAAGAATCATTTGCGTAAAGGTGTAGCTAGATATATTCTTTCTCACATCATTCAAGTAGCCATAAGCCGAGGATACAAACGGATCAGTCTAGAGACCGGCTCCGCGGATGCATTCATTCCAGCTCGCAAGTTATATGAAGGTTTTGGCTTCACGTATTGTGGGCCATTTGCAGATTATGTCCTCGATGGGAATAGTACATTTATGATGAAGGAACTTTTGTCGAGGGACAAGAATATGTCGTCATTGAAGTCGCTATTATAGCGGCTTTTTTGTTTTTAAGAAACCAAGTTCCGTTCTCAACTTAGGACAGAACTTGGTTTCTTTGACGAAATGGATAAATCCATGGTGGCTAGATAAAAGCACACCTATAAAAGACTTCTCCGTTTAAAAACAGGTTTTTGTTGCCTGAGGTCAGAGTTCGTCACATACAGAAAGATTAAGTACACAAAACAATGTTGATTACGATATTTATGTTTTTCGTATACTCAGATATTGTTTGTAAGCATTAATAACTTTAATCATTGATTGGGATACCCGCAGCTGTTAAATGTCCATGAGTTAGAATTTTTCCAAATTGAGAGGCAAGTTCACTCGGAGTATACGAAAAATCATTTTTAACCCACCATATTACAATGCCCATAAAAGTAGATGCGATATATTGAAGTAATAATTCCTTTGAAATCTTCAGAGGGGTATGATCCAAGCCATCTTCCACAGTATTTTTTATAATCTCCTCCATTTTTGATTGAAAACCATAAATTCTGTTCTCATCCAGTAAGAATGCTTTGTAAAAGGGGATATTGTCCTTAATTTTCTCCAGTATGGTTTGCATCAGTTGTTCAAGCATAGAGCCACTTATACTAGATTTGCTACTCGAACAAAGATTGAGTGTACTCTTTAGTTCTTCTAATAATTCGTCCATAGATACATTTAACAAATCGGGTTTGTTCTGATAATGAAGGTAAAATGTATTTCGGTTAATCATCGCCTTATCGGCTATATCTTGGATCGTAATCCCCTCGTATCCCTTCTCATTGAGAAGTTCTATAAATGCTTTTTTTATCGAATGTTTGGAGCGAATGATACGCAAATCAGTTTTTTTCTTCATCATGACCCGTTCCCTTAACTTTTTTTTGTTAGATATACGACATTTGAGTTGAAACTGTATTTTATCTCTCAAAATCAAAATTATTAAACATTGAATGCTGATCTTTCATTGATCATAATAAACAAAAGATAAATATACAACACGTTGACCATTATTTATCTTACTGATCATTAACTCTATTCGAAGGGAAGATATGAAATGAAAACGATAGCGATTGTTGGAGCAGGAGCAGGTTTAGGAATGTCCATTGCGAAGAAATTCGGACAAAATGGCTTCCGCGTAGCTCTTATTGCGCGAAATGAAGACAAGTTGAACCAACTGGTTATTGAATTAGAACAATTGGGAATCGAAGCTGCTTCATTTCAAGCGGACATATTGAATAAAGAACAAATTGAGAAGGCATTTGCTGCTGTTAAAGAGAAATACGGATTCATTGATGTTCTTGAGTACAGTCCAACGCCGAGCTTTGACTCCGTAGCGCCAACATTAGATGTAACTGAAGAAAATGCGTTATACCAATTTCAATATAATGTTTTAGGTGCTTTATCGAGCATTAAACAAGTACTTCCGAATATGCTGGATAAGCAAAGAGGTGCTCTGTTATTTACAACTGGAGGTGCTTCAGTCCACCCAGTACCGATGATGGGTAATGTAGGAATTGCAATCTCAGGACTTCGTAATTATATCTTTAATTTGAACAGCGAATTAGCGGACAAAGGAGTATATGCAGGTCATCTTTCGATCGGAATCTGGATGCAGCCGAATTCAGGCGTTCAGGATAAAATCGCTGATATTTGGTACGACATGTACACCAAAAGAGATAGAGTAGAAGAGTTTATAACTGAAGATAAAGTGTAAGTTGAATAATTTATTTTAAAGGAGATACAAGAGAAAAATATGAATATCACCATTTTCGGTGCAAGTGGTGCAATTGGACAGCTTGTAACACAACTAGCTTTGGATCACGGGGATTTCGTTACGGCATATGTTAGAAACCCCCAAAAAATCAGCCTCAAACATCCAAATTTGAGCCTTGTACAAGGGGAACTTTCGAATACTTCAACCATCGAGAAGGCCGTTGCCGAATCAGATGTCGTAATCAGCACATTGGGGCCAGCATCCGATATGTCACTAAAGCTTAAAGGCACGCCGATTGCTGACGGGCACGAACGGATCATTAAGGCTATGAATAAACTTAACAAAAAATGGATCATTACACTTGCGACGCCGGCTTTGCAATCCGATGACGATAAGAAAAACATTTCCACGATACTTCCAGGTGTCTTAGCGAAAGTTTTCCTACCAAACGGTTATGCAGAAATGAAGAAACTTGAAGGAATGATTAAGGAATCCAAACTGAATTGGACAGTCGTTCGAATTATTAATCCCAATGTCAAATACAAAGGGCAATCTTATGATTATTCATTCGGTGATAAACCAGCTAAATTAGGTGTTTCCAGAGAAAATGTTGCTAAATTCATGTACTCTGCCGCTCGTGACAACGCATTGATTAGGAAAATGCCTATTATTTATAACAAATAAATTTAAATGTAGTATTCACCGATTAAGGTGGTTAGTGAGGGAGGATTCAAAATGAAAATCGAGATATGGTCGGATTATGTTTGTCCATTTTGTTATATTGGTAAACGACGATTAGAATCTGCACTGGAGCAATTCGCTCCTCCGAATGAAGTGCTTATTGAATATAAAAGCTTTGAACTTAATCCGCAAGCATCCATGTACTCAGGCAAAAGTATGCATCAAATACTTTCGGAGAAACATGGTATGAGTCTCGAACAAGCGAAAAAGGCACATGCTGAACTTGAACAACAAGTAGCAATGATGGGTCTCGTGTATAATATCGACCAAATAAAGCCCACCAATACGTTTGATGCGCATCGTTTAACCCAGTATGCCAAATCTGTGGGTAAAGATCAGGAATTAGCTGAGAAGCTGTTCTATTCTTATTACAGGGACGCCAAGTTAATTAGTGATCATGATACTTTAGCCAGTATTGCAGAATCAGTTGGAATGAATAGGGACGAGTCAATCGCAGTTCTCCATGATTCCTCCAAATATGCTAGCGAAGTGCGTTCAGATGAAGCCACAGCAAAACAATTAGGTATAACAGGAGCGCCTTTCTTTGTCATTGATAGAAAATATGCAATATCCGGCGCACAACCAACAGAGGTATTCTTAAAAGCTCTTAACCAAGCATCTCAGGAACCCTTCGTATGATTTTAACGATTATAAGCAAGTTTTAGTGAACATTTTAACACAACATTTTGGTTTAACCTAACTAACAGGTTCAATGATGAATATAAATCTAACCGTACTCAATAAAATCAAGGAGGCAACTGATCTATGATTGGTTGCTTTTTTCATGCATTCGAACGGGCAAAAACAACAGGTAGATATCAGAATAAACTTAAATAAGCGAGTAAAAAATGAAATATTAATTGCATCTTAATCGTGTATGCGATATATTGCATATAAGAATAATTGTGATGAGGATGAAAACCATGCCAATTCCTAAAGATTTTGCCCTACCGGTCCGTATGTCCGCAAAAGAAAGAGCGTTTTCTCAGATTCAGCGATGGATTATTGATGGAACACTGCAACCAGGTGAAAAGCTTATTGATGCGGAAATGGCTGAATCACTTGGAGTCAGCCGGACTCCGATTCGGGAGGCATTTCAGTTACTCGAAGTACAAGGCCTCGTATCGATGCATCCAGGAAAAGAAACAAAAGTAACGAATATTGAGAAAAACGATATTTTCAAGATGTATTCAACCATGGCTGCTCTCCAGGCCTTGGCTGCTGAAATCACTGCCAAAATTATTGTTCCAGAACAGATCGAGAAACTAAGATCTATTAATTTGGAATTTGCAAATTCCATTAAAAATGGACAAGTGTATCAGGCTATGGAGGTGGATGAGCAATTTCATAATTATATTGTGGAGCTCTCAGATAATCCTTATGTAGCCACATTTAATGCCTCTCTTCAGATTCACATTAGGCGATTTAAATATGTGTTTTTAAAACAACCTATGACAGCTACACTTACTTCAGTCGAAGAGCATGATTTGATTATTCAAGCTTTTGAAGGCAAAAATAGTGAAGAAGCCCATAAACTAATGAAACAAAATTTCATTCGGCCGATGCAGGAACTGAACGAAATACTTTGAAATGAGGGAAGAAACATGGAGAATAAAAAAGATCTTCGTATTCGAAGTAAGGTAATCAGTGAAGGCGCTAACCGGGTACCGAACAGAGCGATGCTGCGTGCAGTTGGTTTTCAAGATGAGGATTTTAAAAAGCCAATGATCGGAATAGCGAGTACGTGGAGTGAGGTAACACCATGTAATATGCACATCAATGATTTAGCGTTACAAGCTAAGCAGGGTGCACGCGATAACGGTGGTGCTCCACTGATTTTTAATACAATTACCGTTTCGGATGGAATCTCGATGGGTCATGGCGGGATGTTGTTCTCACTGCCTAGTAGGGAAGCTATTGCGGATTCGATTGAAATTGTGACCGGAGCCGAGCGTTTTGACGGCGTTGTTGCGATCGGTGGTTGTGACAAGAATACGCCTGCATGTCTGATGGCTATTGGACGCATGAACATTCCTTCCGTTTATGTATACGGTGGAACCATTCAACCAGGTAATCTCGACGGCAAAAAAGTAGATATCGTTTCGGCTTTTGAAGCCGTTGGTCAATATCAAGATGGCAAAATAACAGATGAACAGCTACATAAGGTCGAATGTAGTGTTTGCCCAGGCCCAGGGGCTTGCGGGGGTATGTATACCGCTAATACGATGGCCGCAGCTGCAGAAGCCATGGGTATGTGTTTACCGGGTTCTTCTTCGACATCAGCGATTTCAGCGGATAAAGCAAAGGAATGCGAAGCAGCCGGTAAACAGGTCATCTCACTGCTTGAACAGGAAATCTACCCAAGAGACATCATGACGAAAAAAGCATTTGAGAATGCAATTACTGTTGTTATGGCTCTGGGAGGATCAACTAACGCATTTCTGCATTTGCTAGCTATTGCGCATTCAGTAGAAGTCGATTTGACTCTGGATGATTTTGAACGTATTCGCTTGCGTGTTCCTCATTTGGCAGATCTGAAGCCAAGTGGTCAATATGTGATGCAAGATTTAAACGATATCGGTGGCGTCTCAGGGGTAATGAAGCTATTGCTTGCTGAGGGATTACTACATGGGGATTGCCTCACCGTAACAGGTAAAACATTGGCGGAGAATTTAGCGGAAGCTGATCCACTTCCGAATGATCAAGAGATTATACGACCACTCGATAATCCGCTGAAACCTGATGGACCATTGGTTGTACTTCGAGGAAACCTCGCTCCCGAAGGTGCTGTTGCCAAAATGTCAGGCATGAAGATCCAGCAGTTCTCCGGCCCTACCAAGGTGTACGATAGCGAAGATGAAGCAACAATAGCGATTACGAATGATGAAATTAAAGAAGGCGACGTTGTGGTCATACGTTACTGTGGGCCGAAGGGTGGACCAGGTATGCCTGAGATGCTTTCCGTTACAGCACTTATCGTAGGCAAAGGACTCGGCGGGAAAGTGGCTCTCATCACGGATGGTCGATTCTCGGGTGGCTCACACGGATTTGTAGTTGGCCATGTATCACCTGAAGCACAAGTAGGCGGACCGATCGCTTTACTCCAAAATGGGGATATTATCACCATTAACAGTGATATTCAGGAAATGAAGGTTGAAGTATCAGAAGAAGAACTAGTCGCTCGAGCACAAGCTTGGGTACAACCTCCGCTGAAAGTAAAATCCGGTGTACTCGCCAAATATGCCAAATTAGTTTCTTCTGCTTCCAAAGGGGCAGTAACCGATTTGATGGAATAGACCAATAATCATTGAGGCTGGATATGGATGAAAAAAATTGTTTAGTGTGCAATTATCAAGGGCTGTATGAAGCACCATATGATCATAGAGGTGTACCCTCTGACGAAATATGTCCTTGTTGCGGATTTCAGTACGGATTTGATGATGATGGAATTTACAACAATGAGGAATCATATCGAATGTGGAGAGAAGTCTGGATAAACAATGGTTGTAATTGGTTTTCAGGAGGTAGAAAACCTCCTGATAATTGGAATGCAAAATCACAAATAAAAAGATAGGTAACAATTAAGCAATGCAAAGTACAGTGTCGTGGGAAAGAACATGTTCCAATTGAAGTCGCTATTTTAGCGGCTTTTTTATTTTGTCAGTACAAGTTCTTGCCCTCGGGTATTCTAAACGGAATGGTTTCCATCGACCTCATTACTTCCTGATTCTGTTGAACTCCATTTTTCTATCATCTCTCCAATACATGGCATAAAAACATTTAAAATGGCCCCACTGAAGCAGACAGCCAGTGCAGTTCCTATACCTATGGGTCCATTAAAAATGAATGCCATGAACAGGATTACAACATTAATCAGAGTTCTCGCAAAAAATATATTCGTTCGAGTTATTTTTTGTAGTGAGAGTGTTAATCGATCGATCGGAATCGGTGCAAAATTGGTCTGTAGATACATGGCCGTTCCTATTCCTGCAACAACCAAACCAGAGCCGAAACACAAAAATTTCAAATACATTAGATCAGGTGCCACCCAAGTCCGTAACAATAACAGCCAGAAATCAATACAAATGCCTGTTATAAGTGCAGTTACTAAACCCAAATATTCAGGTTTCTGTTTTTGTAGCAACGAATTAAAAAATATCATAACTAGGGCAATGATAATCTCCCAGCTGCCAACAGTTAAACCTACGTTTAGGGACAATCCGACCAGAAGAGCATCGAATGGAGAGCTTCCAAGCTTTGATTGTATGGTCAATGTAATGCCAAGAGTTAAAATTAAGATACCTATTGCATAAATTAAATATTGATTTACACGTGATAACGGCATCATTTCGATAATAAATCTTTCACCATTAGATAATGCGGTATTCCATCTTCCATAAATACATCGGAGGTCGTCTGGTATCCTAGCTTGTGATAAAATCCCTCTGCATGTGTCTGTCCGTGTAATTTAACTTTGGATATTCCTTTATCTTCTGCAATCTCTTCCAGTGATGTAACGATTAATTTACCGAGACCAAATTGGCGATAAGATTTTAAGATACATATACGATCGAGTTTACCTACGCCATCTTGAATAATAATTCTGCCTGTTCCGGCGGGTAGTTCATTAAAATAGACCAGGATGTGCTCACACTGTCCATCTAATTGATCATAATCGTCAAACTCATCTTCAATTGGTACATTTTGTTCTTTCACAAACACTTCTTCTCTTATTTGAAAAGCGATGTTGAGCCCCTCAATGGAGTCTATTTTTTTTGATTTCATTTCTTATAATCCTTTCAAAAATTCATTTTGTAATGATAAACAAATTAAACATTCTTTTGGATGATTATAAACGATATAATTTTTGTTGTAAATACAACAAAAAAACTGAAGGATTACGATTCAAAAGAAGATGGTTTTATTGTGTGTTTAAAGGAACGGCATGAAAATCTCTCAATGTAGCTCCTAACGTATCAATCTCTGGTGGCCCTTCGTCTTCCATCCCTTCTGAAATTACTTATAAAGTAGAGAAAACAACATCGGATTTCTCATTCAATCTTTAGAATGCTATTATGAGGCCATAAATCATTCTATGGCTTCGTCTTTATTTTGCATGATGTAAGGAGCAAATATTGAAATTCAAACAAAAATGGTTGATAAGGGCGCTATTAATTGAAGAAGTGTGAATACACCGAAGGACAAATAAAGGTCGGGTATGAAGTAAATGGATTCAGTTTGAAATAATATAATGTCTCTTGTAAGCTATACCATGGCGGAAGTTTAATTTCTTCTTCTGACTCGACAGATGGAGGCTTAATAGAATTAGACGAACAGCATTATTACTTTGTCGGTTTTGAGGATATAGATGAAGTTAATCTGCCTGACTCACAGGGAACGTTAGTTCAATGATATAGAGTAGCTGATTAAGAGAATCAGCTGCTTTTTTCTATATCGTCTGTATCGGGCAGTTTACAGAAAAATTCCTTTATACATTCACATTCAATTCACCCATTTGAGGAAAAATCATGGTGAGGTGCATCTCATCGACATAGTGAAGCTCCTAAAGGAAGGGATTCTTATGATTGGTTTGCATTATGGAATTTCCCACAAAAAAGAGAAGAACATGACTTAATCAGTTAGTATTTTTTCGCTAAAAAAGTTCGTTTGGCTTCGGTGGACATAATTCCGCAATACTTATCCGAATATATAAAAGTGAATAAACATTAGCTCATGACCCCGGTGAAGCTGGTGTCTTTTATTTGTTGCGCGGCTTGATTGGCTCGCCTAAATTACAGACAAAATCCAGCAGTTGAATTTTTTTTTTTGCAAATCAAACTTTTTGAACAACTCGCCCGTCTTGCTTCCGTAAGGCAATTGCAATTGATGGTTACCCGCGCGGGCCCAAAGGAGTGTCTGATTAGATGAGAGTCGGCCGGAAGCTGGAAAAGCTTCTAATTCAATGTATCACCGATAACCAAGAAAGTGCATATCGACTGGCTTACAGCTATGTCCGCAACAAAGAGGATGCCCTCGACATCGTACAGGATGCCATCCATAAAGCGTTCATGTCCATCGAAAACCTGAAGAATACGGGTTCATTAAAAAGCTGGTTTTTTCGGATCATCGTGACAACGTCCCTGGATTTCATACGAAAACAGAAAAAAGTCCAAATCATGGACGAAGAAAAACTGGAGGTTGTGCTTCCAAGCAGCCAAGATCATTATGCCGATCTGGATCTGGCAAGATCACTGGATGAGTTGCCGGAAAAATACCGTATTTTGATTATCCTTCGCTTTTTTGAAGATATGAAGATCGAAGAAATTGCCGAAGTGCTCAACGAGAATCTCAATACCGTGAAAACAAGGCTCTATCAAGGACTGCAGAAGCTTCGGGTAAACATGAGCGAGGAAGAACAAAAAGAGGAGAGACGATAATGGATGATAAGCTAAATAGGATGAAACAGGAGTATGAGTCCATTCCTATTCCTGAAGAATTAAATGAGATGGTGAATAGAACGATTGCTTCCCGGCGAACAAAAATAAAGGCCATGCCCTGGCTCGTAAGTGCTGCAGCTGCCTGCATCCTACTGTCTGTCGGTGTAAACGCCAGCCCGGCCTTCGCCAAGGCGCTGTCTGAAGTGCCGGTGCTCGGGCAGATTGTCAAGGTGATCACCATCCGGGAATATGCCGAAGAAAACGAAAACACCGATGTGCATCTTAAAACGCCCGGCATAGCCGGTACCGGCAATCCTGAATTGGAACAGTCCCTGAATACCAAATATTTGGAGGAGAACAAGAAGCTGTACGAGAGCTTCAAGAATGATGTGGCCCAGCTGGAAAAAAGCGGGGGAGGGCATCTCGGGCTGGAAAGCGGCTATGAAGTCGTCAACGATACGGACCAGCTGCTAACCCTCTCTCGTTATGTCGTCGAATCAGCTGGATCCTCCGCTGAATCCCGCAAATACGATACCATCGATAAAGTCAACCATATCGTCCTCACCCTGCCGAGCCTCTTCAGCGACGACCGCTATATCCAAGTGATCAGCGACAATATTAAAGAGCAAATGCGTCAGCAGATGAAAAACGACTCAAGCAAGATTTACTGGGTTGACCAGCCGGGAAGCAAGACGGATATGCCGAAGGAGGAACTGTTCCGCAGCATCGCGAAGGATCAGAATTTCTACATTAATCAGGACGGCAAGCTGGTCATCAGCTTCAATGAATATGACGTAGCGCCTGGCTCCATGGGCGTTGTCGAGTTTACGATTCCGACGGAGGCGATCCAATACTTGCTCGTCAGCAACGAGTATGTTCAATAACTACTATACGACTAAATCTTTTTTAATCACCAGGAGGTAATTACAATGAAAACGATACAACATACAACAAAATGGACTAAAACCTTGGCCGCAGCCGGCTTAGCAGGCATTCTGATGGTGTCCGCTTCCGGGCATTCTTCCGCACATGCACAGGTCCAATCCGATTCCGGTAACGGACAGATTACGGCTCCCGTGCTTGCCACGAAGATGGTTACAAGCAAGAAACTCCACTCATCTGAGAAATGGCTGAAGACGGATATCACCATTCCCGTATTCCAAGGACTCGCAGACTCCAAATATCAGGATCAGCTGAACGATATCATTGAGACCCATGCCTCCAAGGATCTTGCAAAATGGGAAAAGGCCGCCGCTGAAGCTTCCACCTTGGCCAAAAAGAATGGCTACGCCATGCATCCCTACCAGTTGTTGATCCAATATGAGCTGACATCAGACGGATCGGACAACGGCATGGTCTCCCTTAAAATCACCACGGAGGGGACCGGCATGAACAATCCCGATACACGTGTCGACACGTACAACTTCACAAATGAAGCACAGGCGAAGCGCGTAACGCTTGAAAATCTGTTCGGTAATAAGTATCTCTCCATTCTGGATGCGTATATTAAATCAGCAATTGCTGCAGAGCAAGAGCATTATTTTAAAGGGAAGGACGGGTTTCAGAACATACACCCCGAGCAAAGCTTTTACGTGAAGGACGGCCATGCACATATCGTATTCCAAAAATACAGCATCGCTCCTGGATCAACCGGCACGCCTGAATTTGCCGTGAAGCTACCGGACCAAATTAAAGTACACGGAGCTGTCCAAGCGATCATTCCTTCCAGCAAGCATTACATCGGCAAAGACGGTAAGCTAATGATTCTTTTAGCCAACGTGCTGCGCCAGCTGAATTAAGACGTTACTTGGAATGGCAAAAGCAAAACCACCGACATTACCAAAGGAGCCCTCAGGAGCTCCATCAGCTTGAACAAGGACAGCTATTTTCTTGGAAAAAATGCTTCCCACAAGCTCGGGGCGGTAAAGGAAATGAGAAATGGATACGTCTACGTTCCGCTGGAATTCCTGTCCAATATTCTGAATTTGAAGGTCATCCAAGACAACAAGCAGGGTCAGATCACGATCTCCAACACAGAAAATTAAAAACGCACTTTCCTCCTTTTCTGTCCGCCCTCATATTCGATCACAACAAAGACCGCCCGCAAACATTTGCGCCAGCGGTCTTTTTTTTCTTGTTGGGGGCTAGTGACCCGCCCAATCACAGATAAGATCACAGTGGTTGAAATTTCTAATTGAAAAATCAAACTTTTCAAACAACTTGCCCGTCTTGTTTCCGTAAGGCAATTACAATTGAAGGTTACCGGCGAATTTTTCTATGAATTTTATGTAAGAACGAGTTCATAGATTAATAGTTAGCATAATTACGAGATGATAGGACGTGGACAGGTTTTGAAATCACATCATGAATCAACACAAGTGAACGGAATTGCAATTCGCGGTGGAAGTCGCAAAGGAAGAAGGAAGATTCGTTATGGAAAGTTAAGTTTAGTACTTATGGGTTTGATTCTCCTTGTCATGGGGACTACGCATGTATTCAGCGGTAAGACACATTGGATAAAGACGATGGTTGAACCGCCACCCATTTCTGTTATTAAAGAGCCTGTTCAATTAGGGTTCATACAGGGTTCGCCAGACTCAAAAGAGCAACCGACGAGATTCTTGGGTCAAATCAGCAAAGTAGCGTATATTACCTTTGATGATGGCCCTAGCAAATACACGGAGCAATTGCTTGACATTATGAACCAGTATGATGCTAAAGCTACTTTTTTTATGGTTGGAGAGAATCTGGATCACTACCCGGAAGCGGTGATACGTTTGGTGAAAGAAGGCAGTTATCCCGGGTTGCATAGTATGACACATAGTTATAAAAAGTTATATAAGAGCGGCAGCTCAGACAACTTTTTGAATGAATTTAAAGAAGTACAAAATAAGGTCGAGGCTTTGATTGGATATACACCACATCTGATACGTGCGCCTTATGGAAGCAGCCCACAGATCGGTGAGGCATTTAGAGGAGATATCGCGGCAGCAGGGTTTAAATTGTGGGACTGGACAACGGACTCACTTGACTGGAACCTTCCCGGTCAGCCCAATAAAATTATATCCCGGATAGAAAGAGGCGCACACCGAGATATAGAAGTTATTCTGATGCATGAACGGAAACAGACTGTAGAAGCTCTGCCACAAATTCTTAAGCTACTGAGAGCAAAAGGCTATGAGTTTGAGGTTTACAATCCGAATGAGCATATGGTTGTTAATTTCAGTCACGATCCTCGCTTGTAATTTAACTTAGATAAAATAACAGTAAAAGAGGGAAAACCGGTGAAAATCACAAGTAAAAAACGGATATATGCTGTTCTTATTACCATATTACTTCTCCTACTTAACGGATGTGGAGAGCCTCAGGAGCCAGCGGTCAATCAGATTAATCATCTAGCTCAAAATAGTCAGGCGATCGACAAAGGTCTGGAGTCCCTTTCAAATCATGAACAAGAAGATATGAAATTATACAATGTTATTCTGAGTCAAGGGAGGGAGAAAAACAGTAACGTAACAGAGTTGCTGGAGCAAGTGAAAACTCATATACAGGCGCGAAGAACTATTCTTGAACAAATAGAAAAAGCTAGGCAGCAGGCAGATGAACAAACGAAATCACTTCAACAATCACTGCTGAAACTTTCGTTTGAAAAAGAAAAAACACTTTCTCTTGCGGAAAAATCTCTCGAACAATATGAGTCAAGAAACCAAACACTTCAGATGTTTATTGAAGCTTATGGATTGGGTTTGGATGCTGAAGAGCAAGTGTACGGAGCAATGAGAGGGCGTACTAAAACAGATCTTAAAGAAATCAAACTTGCTATTAAAAAGAGAAATGCTCTATATGACAAATTGAGTGAAATTCAAGAAAAGTTCAACTTACTGACCCAGACATTTAACAGTACTCAAGAACAGATTATGAAGCTAAGCCAAGAAAGATGAGTGAAATTAAGATCGGTAACGCCCATGCTAGATCATGTACCGATGGGTAGAATGGGGACAAGAACATGTTCCCAGCCAAGGACTAGTACTTGTTCTCATTGCCGGAATTGACATGGACATAGTCCGATTGCCGATTAGATATATGTCTAAATAAAAAGCGATCTAAAGGTGAGCGAGCTTTAACTTGGGCAGTTAGCGCTACAGGGAAATACTTCACCCATAGAAAAGGATGAACATAGAAAAGGATGAAATAGTTGTTTACTTCGATACGTATTGTGTCTTATAATTTTCACAAAGATACATATTGTATCCCAAAAGTTTGTATCGCGCAAGTAATGTACAGGTGTTCGCATCTTGGTTCCAGTTTTGTAGAAAGGAGGGAATGACCGATGGAAAAGAAAAAAACGCCTTGGCTGACACCGGAATTAGAGGTGCTGGATGTGCAGCAAACGATGGCTGGCTATGGATCCAGGCAAATTGATTGGATCGAAGAACATGATGCAGACCTGTATGATCCGTCCTGAGATCCTACTTCAAATTAAAAATCGTATTCTTGCTCAAAAGGTCGCCTGTGGGCGGCTTTTTCGATGCTAAGATGAGGGACAAGAATATGTTTCAATTTCATATACATAAGCAACTTCAACAAAATCATGGTGATACATCGATCAGATTCCCTCCGCTTCGTAAGTCATTTGGTAGAAAGCATTGGTTACGGAAAGTATATATGTATTTTTTGACGAATTAAACTATATATCGGATTCATTTGTTATTTTAGACAGATTCCACATCATTTATAGCGCTGTGAGAGGGGAGTGATCATTTTGAATACTTCTAAACAAATGATGCCTCATAATTCCAATGGTCTGTTTAGTACAATTGGAATTTATGGCGTCCAAGGAGTCTTTATTATTCTGTTCTTGTTATTAAGCCCTATCTACTATTTGAACAAATGGGACTTTAAACGTCGCAAAAAGCGGAAACCTTTCTACACCAGTAAATTAGTTCGATTACAAGAGCGTTATCCGATTCTCTACGAATTAGCCATGTACGTTCAGAACTTCCCTATTCCTCATAATGTCTACAAAGTTTTACCCCCTTTAAGGGGCGATGTTCTTCAGGTGGGCTGTGGTACAGGTTTACTGAACAAGTATCTTCGCAAGCAGAAGGATATTCGTTTTCTCAATATGGATCCGAATTTAAATGCGCTGAAACTTGGAAAGAAGTGGGGGAGGTTTGATTCCTATATCCATGCCTTCATTGATAAGCCGACTTCTTTACCTGAACATTGCTGTGATATGATTTTATTTGCACGAAGCTTTCATCACATTCGTCATCATAAAAAAGCCTTCATTGAGAGCAGCAGATTGTTACGTGATGGTGGATCAATCATTATTACGGATCCGGTTATACTCAAGTCTCTTTCAGGTTCTGTAACGGACGGTGGTTATATGGCGAACTCTTCGATTGATGGTGTAATTTGGAGATTTACCAAAGAAACATTAATTACTCACATCGAGCGCTGTCTTCCTCCTGAATTAAAGATTGAATCCGTAACCGAAACGAGACAAGTGCATGTAACGAATTATAATTTATTTGTGCCTCAGACAGATATCGTAGTGGTTCTTCGTAAAAGTTATTTTCCGAACTAGTTACGGTAGAGAACTCGAATATTCGTAACGAAGCAAACCATGGTTTTGCGGGGGAAGAATTGGTTTAAAAGCCGCAGTAAACGAAAGTTGTAAAAAGGGCCGGTTGTCGAGGGACAGGAATATATATCCATTAAAGTCGCTAATTTAGCGGCTTTTTTATTTTATCGGTACAAGTTCATGTCCTTAGATTGGGATAAGAACTTGTACCAATTGCCTGAAAAGAGCTTGTTGAATGTTTGCGAAAACATTTATGAGAAGAAGTAGCTTTATTGTTACTCTCTGCACCGATTGCTATGGAATATTATTCTCAGCTAGGCCATGAAAAAATTGAGAAAGCATTTTTGATACCAAGAATAAAGTAACCTATCTGCCAGGGCATGAAAAAGCTTCAACAACACAAATGATTCTACGATTAGTATTGCTCGTTAATCAAAAAGGCCGCTGATCCACCTGTTTCTAATCACTCCAGGCTCATTGTAGTGACTGTTCTCAAGTTTTGGTTTTAACCTCCAAAAACCTTTTTCCCATTGTGAACAATCGGGTTCAATATATTGAAGTCCGCTAATTGCAGAATCAATATCAGAAGGGGAGAGATCGATGAGTTCTTTTTTATGGAATAGGGCTGTAAAGCCATGTTCAATAGAAATTCTGCAGTTTTTGTTAAAATTAAGGGAATAGTATGAATGCCCATCTTTAGCATGGTCATGCAGAATCTGAAGTATAGGAAGACCTACATATGAATGGAGGTCCTCTATCTCTTTAGGATAAATCGATTCAAACGAGAGATTTTGTTCATCATATATCTCATAAGAAATCCCGTAGGATTGCCATTCCAACAAACTTTCTAAGAAGATCGTATATATCTCGTGAAAATACTTTTTAACAAAATGAATTGTATTTAGATCTTCCGTGGTTAGTGCATATTTAGTATCGATATACGTATTAAGCGAATATATCTCCGTATTAAATAAATCTACCGAAGCTTTAACCTCCAATGCCCCTTCCCAACTTTCATATTTTTCTATGTAGCGCAATTGATCTAATGTTCTGTTCATTGTTCACCTCATAATCAATCTTTATTGAATATACAGCTTTATATATGTAGCTTGGGTCTTAGACATAAAGACGAGATACCTAACGTAATTCTCACCACTTGAGCATACGACTGACTAAATTTTATATGCTTGAAAGTAAAATATAGGATATTCTACATATAACACTAAAAAGCAGAATTGTACTATGATTGGCAAAGAAGGCGTTATTTTAAAAATGATATGTTCTCTCCATCACTAATTAATATAACAAAAAATCAAGCTCAATAGAATAACAATGAAAGTGTAGGGACGAAGTGAACTTAACAAAATAGTGGCTGCACACGGTATTGTCGAAGAACAAGAACATAGTTCAATTACCGATTAGGTGTATATCTAAATGTACTGATAGCAAAGGAAATAAATTAAGCCAAGTAAAAGAATAATTTTACATTAATAAAATCCAAATCCGTGAGTTAGCTGTCTATATAACAGGAGGTGGACGACATTGATAGATGCCCAGCAACAAATCAGCGCCGCACTAAACGGAGATCACGATGCCTTCGTTTCTCTTATAAAGGATCGAACGGATAAGCTGCACCGAGTGGCTCGCCATTATGTACGGGAGTCCAAAGATGCGGAGGATATCGTTCAGGATGCCCTGGTTAAGGCTTATGAGTCACTGCACACGCTGCAGCAAGCCGAAGCGTTTGAGAGCTGGCTTACCAGAATTGTGGTGAACCGGGCGCTCAATCATCTGGAGAAATCCAAGCGTGTTCACCTGAGCGAAGACCCGCTGGCACAAGAGCCATTGGTCATTAATGATATCGATCAAGCCCTGGATCTGGAGCGTGCATTGGCCAGTCTGAATCCGAAGCTGCGTCAGCTTCTGTTTTTAAAATATAAGAAGGACCTGACCCAGCAGCAAATCGCCCATCTCCTGGATATGCCTTTAGGTACTGTAAAAACACAATTACGGAAGGGGCTGGAACATTTGCGCAACGAAATGGCTCAAGATTTTCTCGAACGAGACCTGGATACATTACGCCTGAAGTTAAGACAACAAGCAGAGCACCAGTTTGCCGTTTCACCGGATTATAATTTAATCGTTAATGACTATCAAGAGAATACCATGAGGGGAACAGGGAAGGGCGAAGCCGGATTCTTATGGGTTAAAACGGGGAGTGATGATGCCGTTTCTGCTACGCTCTCCAAAGACGGCAACTTGATAGACTATTCCATTTCCTGGGCCTCATTGGACAACGAGACACGGCTATCTGAGGAGAAGCTCAAACAGCAGGCAGAGCAATTCCTGGAAGATCATTATCCCGGCGCACTGCGTGACTTTCCGTATTGTGAGATGGAGTGGATGGAAGGGATGTTTGGGTACACACGACAGCAGAAGGCGATGGGGCTGCCACTTCCTGAGACGGGATGCCTGATTATGGTTCACCCCAGCGGTCGCGTGGTCGGATTTAAGTACTACGGAACTGTTCCAGGGCCGGCCATCCCAACCATGATCACATCAGAAGAAGAACAGATGGCGTGTATGAAAGCCAATTTTTTGTTACATGTGGAATATTGCAAATTGGACAAAGCCGTGTACACGGATGGTGACGATCAGGTCCATCTTGTTTACGCCCCCCGAAGTAGAGGACTAATCTATACTGCATCATCACAAGAGGAAGTTCTAACAACCTATAGGGCAAAAGTTGTCCCCTCTGACCCAAGAACTCTGGACGAGTGGCCAGGTGAGTTCCCGCTCGCACGAAGCCTAGAAGAGTGGATTGGCGTAGACAACGACCAATTTCAGATAGTACAGGACGACAATATTGACTCGAACACCAAGTTGATGGTGTGGAAGCAACAGAATGAAGAACGTCCAGCCAAGAATGACCGGTCTTGGAAGGCCTATTGGGCTGATCAGATGGAGGGAGCCGTCAAGGCGCGAGTAGACAGCCAAACCGGACAACTGATTGACTTTGTTTCGCATGGTAAGCCAGATCAACTAGCTCCATTAACCTGGGATCGAGAGGCATGTATAGAAGTAGCTATGGACTATGTCCGAGGATTAGCAGCCGAAATGTTGCCGTATCTCAAGCTTCTAACTGAAGAGACCGATGACGAAGATCGTTTGGAAATCATTCGCTTTGGCGTATATGTTCAAGACGTATCTGTCAGGGATGAATGCTATCAACTAGCTGTTGACCGCTCCAATGGGAGGGTCAAAAGTTTGATGTCCCCCTCCATAAGGCCAGAACAGTTAAAGAAACTAGAGACCGTACCTTCATTTGATTCCCAGACAGCCATCCACCGATGGACGGCACAGACCAAGCTGCGTCTGCAATGGGAACGGATGCACAATGCTAGGACGGAAGAGGCCCCGTACGAACTAGTATATCGAATGATTGGTAGCGAGCACGAGCGGACGCCTGAAGTACTTGATGCGCATACGGGGAAGTTATACGAAAATACTTTTTACTGATAAACGTAGAGCAGCATTGGAAGGAGGTTGGTGTCCATTCCAGAATGGACACCAACCTCCAATAATAAAAATAATATTGTCGAGGGACAAGATCATAGACTAACGGGCAGGTGATTATTTTGTTAAAAATCAAAATAAGAGTTGCCCTACCTAACCCTACTTTGATATAAATACTATAAATACTGCCAAAAATGGTTCAATTGTATTTTTGTTGTTTAGTAGGTTACAAGTTTTCTTTGTCATAGATAGGAATATTAGGTAGGAGGTATCTGCATGGTAAAAGTACAAGAACGTCGGCATTTAGTCTTGATTGGTAACGGGATGGCTGGGATTAACACGGTGGAACAGATCTTAAAACTGGCGCCCAGCACCTACAGGATTACCGTATTTGGGAGTGAACCTTATCCCAACTACAATCGCATTCAGTTATCGTATGTGTTAGAGAAGAGTAAAGCAGTAGAAGACATTATTTTGAATGACAGGAACTGGTATTTAGAGAATGGAATAGACCTATATACCGGAACGACTGTAACACATATTGATACTGAACAAAAAATTGTGAAGGCAGACAATGGTATGGAGGTTCCATATGACAAGCTCATTGTTGCAACCGGTTCCAATCCGTTTATGCTTCCGGTACCAGGAGCAGATAAAGAGGGTATTGTAGGTTTCAGAGATATCGCAGATTGCCAAAACATGCTGCATGCAGCAGATCAGTACAAGAAGGCTGCTGTTATTGGTGGGGGCCTGCTTGGATTGGAGGCTGCCAAGGGGCTACTCAAACTGGGGATGGATGTGACAGTGGTCCATCTGTTTGAGGAGATTATGGAACGTCAGCTTGATCATACCGCCTCACTGATGCTTCAGGCAGAGCTGGAAAGCCAAGGATTGAAATTTGCTACCGGCAAACAGACTGAGGAGTTTCTCGGAGATGATCGGGTCAGCGGGATTCGTTTTACCGACGGCGCGACACTGGATGTAGAATTCGTAGTCATGGCGGTGGGGATTCGACCAAACACTGCATTAGCCAAGAAAAGCGGCATTGTGGTTAATAGCGGGATTCTTGTGGATGATTATATGCGTACTTCAGCACCGGATGTTTATGCAGTAGGGGAGTGTAACGAGCATCGGGGCATTACATATGGGCTGGTAGCTCCACTCTTTGAACAGGGAGCTGTCCTTGCGAAGCATCTGTGCGGAGTGGATACGAAGCCATATGAAGGATCTGTGGTATCTACTCAACTAAAAATATCTGGTGTAGACGTGTTCTCCGCTGGTGAGTTTATGGATGCAGAAGGACTGTCTATAGTGCGGATGCATGATGAGTGGTTACGTATTTACAAAAAAGTGCTCCTGCGCGGCGGACGGATCGTCGGCGGTGTTCTGATTGGTGACGGAAAGGAATCTTCCAGACTGCAGCAGTGGATTCGAACAGGCACTGTAATGACAGAAGCCATTCATAATGCGATTATGGGACAAGCC
Organism: Paenibacillus polysaccharolyticus; assembly: GCF_023714295.1. Lineage (GTDB taxonomy): Bacteria > Bacillota > Bacilli > Paenibacillales > Paenibacillaceae > Paenibacillus > Paenibacillus polysaccharolyticus_A. Next base: position 1,884,622 of record NZ_JAMAUN010000001.1, on the reverse strand, counting down.
TCGGTCGAAACCGGGAATACGGCCGCAGAGCTGGCGGATGAGGAAATCGTATGTGGTTGTAATGGTGTGACGAAAAAACACATTGTGGATGCCATTAACGAAAAAGGATTAACCACGGTAGAAGAGATCAAGGTGGCCACAAGTGCATCGCGTTCTTGTGGAGGTTGCAGACCGGTTGTAGAGCAGATTCTTCAATATGTGCTCGGGGACAAGTATGATTCAGCGGCGGCGAAACAGGAAACAATCTGTTCCTGTACCACACTGAGCAGAGATGAAGTCGTGACGGCGATTAAAGAAAAAGGGCTGATCACATCTAAAGAAGTAAGATATGCGCTGGAATGGGATAACCCGGAGGGCTGCTCTAAATGTCGTCCTGCGCTGAACTACTATCTGGGTATGATCTGGCCAACTGAGCATGTGGACGAGAAGGATTCACGTTTTGTGAATGAAAGGATGCATGCGAACATTCAAAAGGATGGAACATTTGGCGTTGTGCCGCGAATGTACGGCGGGGTAACCACTCCGGACGATCTCAGACTTATTGCTGATATTGCGGTGAAATACAACGTCAAGCTGGTTAAAGTAACCGGTGGTCAGCGGCTGGACCTGCTTGGGGTCAAAAAAGAGGACCTACCAAAGATCTGGAAGGACCTTGGCATGCCGTCCGGTTATGCGTATGCGAAGGCGCTTCGCACGGTCAAGACATGCGTGGGATCACAGTTCTGCCGTTTTGGTACGAAAGATTCGATGGGAATGGGAATAATGCTTGAGAAGAAGTTCGAGCGGTTAGATATGCCGGCCAAGTTCAAGCTTGCCGTTAACGGCTGTCCGCGTAACTGCGCGGAGTCAACAACCAAGGATATTGGGATCGTCGGTAATGAGGGAGCTTGGGAAATTTACGTTGGCGGTAATGGCGGAATTAAAGCCCGACTTGCTGAACTGCTGTGTAAGGTGCGAACAGATGAAGAACTTCTGGAGATTGTCGCCGCGTTCATGCAACATTACCGGGAGACAGGCAAATATCTGGAGCGGACCTCGGAATGGATTGAAAGGATGGGATTGGAATCCGTCACGGAAGCTGTAGTCAATGATCTGAATAACCGCCGGGTTTTGGCTGAGCGGATGGAGGTCGCTCTGGCGCAGGTGAAGGAACCTTGGAGTGAAATCCTGAATAATTCGAATTTAAGGGAAAGGATGTTTGAAGAGATTAGTATCTCTACGAAACAGGACTAGAAACAGGAAGGGGCTGCATGATGGAACCAATATTGAATAAAGATGAATACACGTATTATCTTATTGGCAATGTAGATGATTTCACAGAGAGACTGGGACGAGTAGTGCGCTTAGGTAATGAAGAGATTGCGATATTTAAGACAACGGACGGACATATCTATGCCCTTGAGAATAAAAGCCCTGGTCCGCGCGGAGGCACGATTGCAGAAGGAATTATATCCGGGGATGTCCTGTTCGACCCAATCTGTGACTGGAAGATTTCGTTGACGGATGGTCAGGTGCTTGATCCTGATACGGGACAGGTTCGGACTTATCCGGTTCAGGTTCACGTAGAAGAGGTACGAGTTGGATTACTGAAGAATGTGGGAGAGACTTTCCATGAGTAAAGACCTTCAGAACAAAAAAATTGTCATGTTCAAGTCGGATATTTGTTTGATTATGCAAGAGAACATGGACGTGAAGAAGAGGTGAAATCCGTCTTTGAACAGGATGTACTGGCTGCCGCTATCGGCAAAGTCACGGCTGAAGCGCTTCGAGATAAAGGAATAAGCCGGATTATCGTGCCAGAGATAGAACGAATGGGTGGTCTGTAAAAAGATCACTCATATCATGTCGAGGGACAAGAACATGATCACATTTAAGTCGCTATTTTTAGCGGCTTTTTTTTATTTTATCAGTACCAACAAGTTCTTGGTCAGTCATGATTTGTCAGAGGGACAAGAACATTGTTTCATTTCGGATTAGGTAATTGCTGATGACTTTTGGATAACATTTTCTTGAATTTGTTTCTAAAGGGCCTGCTTTTTCAAAAGAGTAGCATCTCCCCATAAACTTTATGATTTTATAATCAATTGGTCATATAAAGCCTAGTTCCTATATATTATAATACGGCACGTTAAGCGCTTACAGTTTGAATTAACAGAACTAACTAGTCAGCCGACTTTTCAAATGCATAACAAAAGAGAGAGGATGACGAACAAATGAAAAAACGCAGTGCTTTAATCTCCATCGTTACACTCCTTATTATGTCACTTGTTTTTACTGCATGTGGTAATCCTTCTGGTTCAAAAACGGAAACAAAGCAATTAGGCGCTAATGCCGGTGAGAATGCAACAGAATTATCATTTTGGACATTCGTAGATTTGCACGGCAAGCATTTGGATAAAATGCTGGGGTTATGGAACGAGCAGAACCCAGACAAACAGATTAAGTTGAATGTAACGGTTATGCCTTACGACGATATGCATAACAAGCTCTTACTGGCAGTTACAAGCGGAAAAGGTGCTCCTGATATCGCAGATATTGAGCTTGGTAAATTCCCTAAATTCTTGGAAGGTGACAACGTTCCCTTGGAATCTTTGAATGATGTATTTACACCATACAAAGACACTGTTGTTCCTTCACGTGTCGAGATTTACTCCAAAGCCGATCAGGTTTATGGCTTTGATTATCACGTAGGTGCTACGCTTGCTTTCTACAACACTGAAATTCTCGAACAAGCAGGGGTTGACTACAAGACCATCAAAACATGGGAAGATTACAAACAAGCAGGCATCCAGGTGTACGAAAAGACTGGCAAGTACTTAGGTACTGCTGATACGTCAGCTTCGTTCCAAGCATCGCTGCTACTAGCTCAGCAAAATGCTGATTTTACAGATGAAAATGGTAATCCAAAAGTGAATTCGCCTGAAATGATTAAAGCGCTTGAAATGTTAGTCGATCTGCAGAAGAACAATGTTATTCATACGATCCCTGGCGGACAACCCGACACAGAAGAAGCAAAAGGCGAATATAACAAAGGCAACTACGCAAGTGCATTAATGCCTGAGTGGTACATGTCCCGCTTTGTAAACGAAATGAAAGACCTTAAAGGTAAGTATGCAATAGCTCCATTACCTGTATTCGAAGAAGGTAACCCTCGTTCCGTTGGCTTAGGCGGTACTGGCACAGTTGTTACTAAAAATGGTAAAGACGTTCAGTTGGCAAAAGAATTTGTAGCCTTTGCTAAGCTTTCGAAAGAAGCTACTACTGAAATTTGGAATACACTTGGATTTGACCCAATCAACATGGAAGTATGGAAAGATGATGCAGTTACGAAAAACCCTGAAAATGAATACGTCCAATATTTTAAGACAAATGCATTTGATACTTTGAATGAAATCAAGGACGAAATTAGAGCGATAAAGTCCGTTAAAGCTTCACCAACCATCGGCAATATATTCAATACGGTTACTTTGAATGCGATCTTTGAAGATGGCCAAGACGTGAAGGAAGCGTTGGATGAAGCACAAGCAGCAATTGAACAAGAATTGAAATAAATATAATAAGTAAATGATTCGATTAAACCTGTTGGCAGGTATAGTGGTCGGCAGGTTTAACCATAGTTAAGGGAGATTGAGAATATGATAAAGAAATTTGTATACTCTCAAAAAGTTGCACCTTATGTTTTTGTATTGCCATTTATACTCATATTTTTGATCTTCTGGTTATATCCGCTTGTAAATTCATTCGTAATGAGTTTTCAAGATCGGATGTTGGGGCAGGATCCTAAGTGGATTGGTGAAGCAAATTATTCGAAATTGCTTACAGATAAAGTATTTTTGATATCTATTAAAAATAGCGTTGTGTACATGTTAGGAACCTTAGTGCTGTTAATTCCCTTTCCCATGTTATTCGCCGTTATGATCAACAGTAAGTTAATGGTGGGAAGAGAGTTTTTTAAATCTTCGTTCTTTCTCCCTGCCTTGACATCTGTCGCAGTTGCGGGGACCATTTTCCGTCTTACATTCGGTGAAATGGAAGGTTCATTAATGAACAGTTTCCTGGGTCTATTTGGTGTAGAGCCTATTAAATTTTTGAAAGACGGAGCATGGAGTATGGCAGCACTGTTAATCCTCGCATGTTGGAGATGGACGGGCGTGAATATACTTTACTATCTATCCGGTTTGAAAAGCATTGACAATGAATATTATGAGGCTGCTTCAATTGACGGAGCATCTGCTTGGCAGAAGTTTAGAATGATCACAATGCCATTATTGAAGCCGACCACGGTATATGTTACCACAATTAGTGTTTATGCAGGTTTAGCCATGTTTACCGAGAGTCTGATGATGTTCAACGGTAACAAATCACCCCAAAATATTGGCTTAACCATTGTTGGATATCTGTATAGACAAGGGATTGAGCAGAATAAGCTGGGTTACGCAGCTGCGGTTGGTATCATTCTGTTAGTCATTGCTATGGTTATCAATTTAACACAGTTAAAATTTAGTGGAATGTTCAAAAAGGAGGAGGATTAAAGTGGGCAGAAGTCAGACAAGGAGTGATTTCATCTCTAGAATAGTAATGATTTGTTTCTTTATTATACTATTCGTTATAATTATGATCCCATTCTACGCAGTGGCCCTATCTTCCTTTAAACCAGGTGAATCATTAGTTAGATATGGTCTTAACCTAAGTTTGGATTTTGAAATCATGAGTTTTGATAATTTTATCTTTCTGTTTACTGGAGAACATGATTATTTTGTGTGGTTTTGGAATAGTATGATTCTAACAATTGTTCAAGTGGTTTTAACACTTTTTGTAAGCGCATTTGTTGGATATGGTTTTGCAGCATATCATTTTAAAGGTAAGAACTTCCTCTTTATATGTGTTTTGCTCATTATGATGGTTCCTTTCGAAATACTGCTGGTTCCTTTGTACAGCCTAATTAATGATTTGGGAATGGTGAATAGCTATTCGGCAATCATTCTGCCTGGTATAGCCAATGCCGCGACCATATTTTTTTTCAGGCAATATCTACGAAGCATACCCAAAGAGATTATTCAATCTGGGCGGGTTGATGGCGCAAACGAGTATGCGATTTATTTCAGACTAATTATGCCGATTATGAAGCCATCCTTTGCAGCAATGGCCATTTTGAATGGGATGAATAGCTGGAATAATCTATTGTGGCCATTCATGGTGCTCGGAGATCAGAGTAAATATACACTTCCAATCGGTTTGAAAACGTTGTTAACTCCTTATGGCAATAACTATGACCTATTGATCGTGGGCTCCTTCTTCTCCATCATCCCTATTTTCATACTATTCATTGCTTTTCAGAAATATTTCATAGACGGTATGACTGCTGGCGCTGTTAAAGGGTAATATATATTATGATGAAACAGGTGATAAGAGGAAAACCAACAACGAGCATCACACGACAGAAACGAACGAAGGCTTGTTCGACCATCGGATTTACGTGCTAGAGAATGAAAATGACAATCCGCTCGAAGGTAGTTGGATGGAAAGAGGGCAGCTTCGTACCGAATGGGAAAGCTTCGCCTTTGATTCCACCTCATGGCGCAAGTCGCAAACAGCGGTTCTCTCGACAGATGAAAGTATATCAATATATGATATATGCTCCCGGTTATAATTCCTTCCCGGTGTCAGAGGACGAAGAAGAGACGCTATTTGTGTTTCACGCAAGAACATACAAGAACATTATAGGAGATCGCTGTACGTTCCAAATCGCATACATTCGTAACAGCGCTTTTGTGGACGGCTGAAGGCTGACCAGATTTCCGCGGCTCTGTTGCAGCACTTGCACGTTCTTTACAATGAACGAGTGTCCCAACAAGGCTGATTGATAGATTAGAGTTCGTTTATCCAACTTCCCAAAGAGGGACAGGAAGAACATCGAAGGCACCCTAATTGGGTACAGTGTGCCTTCGATTTCGCTCTAAAGATAATAAGCCGAACCGTATCATAAGGGCAAGATAGCTTAATAAATAAGTCGAAGAGTGGGATTAACTTTGCTTAAAGAGGAATAAGATAACGTAATTTATAAAAATGTTGTTCACGGAATACTTAGGCTATCGCTAATATTAAATACTTTATATACATAAAAGAGCTCAAAGAACTATGGAAAGAAGAGGGCGAGGTTCAGTCACACGTTGATAAATGTCCAATGACAAGAACTTGTACCGATTGCCGGAATGGACAAGAACATAGTCCGATTAACGATTAGATGTACGTCTTAAGATTGATCACAAAACAAAGATCACGTACGGAGGAGCTTTGATAAAGAAGAATAGTCCCACAGTTCGGTGAGGATTAATTTACATCTATTAGATAACTAGAACCCATGAGACTGCCCTGGCTCCTTGCGCCGCCAATTTATAAATACCAAAGACAAAGCAATTAATGTAAGGATCATCCCAACCACTCGAAATCCTTCGAAGCTGAAGTTATCTCCCATTACAGTGCTAATCAGTATAGAAGAGAGAATGGTTCCCAGGTATCTTGAGGTATTAAATATTCCAGATGCTACACCTATCATTTCTTTTGGTGAACTTTTGAATAAGGCCGCTTGCATAGCGACACTGTTCAACCCGTTGCTAACACCGAATGCAGCTAAAGCCAGACACACACTGATAACTGGTGAAGTCTGATCAAGTGTTACAATCCACACGGACCCAAATGTCATAAGTATTCCGGACATCAGCAATGCTGGCCCGGGACCTGATTTATCGATCCATCGTCCTGCCATTGGTGAAGTAACGAGTGAGCACAAGCCTAAGCTTAGCATGAGCATCCCTGTATGGAACTCGCTGACATGACGAACAATTTGCAAGTAGGACGGAAGCCCGAAAAAGAGAGAATAAAAAAGCAAGTTAACGATTAAAAATTCGACATTGACCCAAGTCATTGCAGGATATTTAACGAATGTGCGTAAAGGAATAAAGGGTGCCTTCGCTTTTAACTCATGTCGCACGAAAGCTCCCAGTGCAACGAAGCCAATCAGCCCCACAATAACGTTGCTTAATGTAATTTGACCAGACGTTTTTGTGGACAATAATCCAACGAGCAGAGCAACCAGACCCACGGTGAATAGGAGAACTCCTGGCGCATCAATCAGATCAGACCATTTACGAAAGGACATGTTGCGAGCAACGGATGTCGTAGACGGAATATCCTTAGGAATATGCCTCCAAGCTAATAAAAAACTTGTCACTACGAACGGAATATTAACCAAAAAGATAGCAGGCCAGCCCCACCAGTGAATGATGACTCCGCCAATAAAGGGACCGATCGCTGCCGCTCCGGATAGGAATATGCTCAAATATGACAGTGCAGTCGCTTGTTTCTCCTTAATATGAATTCGCACAATGGCCATTCCAACCGCAACCATCATGCTTGTTCCGATGGATTGCACAATGCGGAACACGATGAGCCACCCAAAGTTTGGGGATAGTGGAGCTAATAATGATGCAATGAGGGATACAACAATTCCCGTAAGAAATATCCTCCTCCGACCGAATAAATCGCTTGCTTTTCCCATGATAGGTTGTGCGATAGCGCTCGCAATATAGAAAGAAAAAATAATCCAAGATACCACGGTAAAATCAAGTTGGAACTCATTTTGCAGCCTTGGAATTGCAACTGAAACCATTGAAGAATTTAAGGGGTTCAATAGAATTCCTAGTCCAACGGAGATCATCAACCACTTATTGCGAAAACTCACTTCAATCCCCCCGATCTGTATGTTTGTGTCATCATCGTACTTGAAATCATTTATTTATTCCAATGCATTTTATGTTATGATTTCATTGACTCAAAGGAATGAGTGGAGGGTGTAGTATGGAACTTCTTCAACTGAAATATTTTCTCGAAGTAGCTCGTGTGGAGCATATGACGGAAGCAGCACGAAGTCTGCATGTCACTCAATCATCACTAAGCAAAACGATTGGGCGTTTGGAAGAAGATTTGGGAGTCCCGTTATTCGATCGAATAGGAAGGAAACTACGACTGAATGAGTTTGGAAAGAGATTCTATTATCGTGCAGAAAGAGCGTTGTTTGAATTGGAACAGGGGAGGCAGGAGATTCGTGATCTATCCAGCCCAGAACATGGCATACTCGAATTGGCGGTGACCACCGCAAGTACATTGCCTCAGATCCTTCGAGAGTTTCGGAACAAGAGACCCGATATCTTATTTCATGTGCAAATGCTCACCACGCAGGAAATGGTTCTGCTTCTTCATAGAGGAGAGGTTGATTTTTGCTTGTCCTCACCAGCTATACGAGGGGAAGACATTGAAACTCAAATCATGTTCATCGACCCGATTCTTGTAGCTGTTCCCAAAGAGCATTGGCTTGCTGACCGAAGCAGCATATCTTTGACTGAGCTAAGGGATGAATGTTTTGTTGGTGTAAAAAGAGGATACGGTACTCGCGACCTGGTGGATTCGATATGCCAATCGGCTGGATTTATACCTACATATGTGTACGAAGGCGATGAACCTGCAAGGCTAAGTTCTCTAGTGGAAGCGGGGATTGGCATAGCCTTTATACCAAGTACTGCAAGGCATTCTTGGGAACATATCAAATATCTCAAAGTAGAGAATCATGAGTTGGTAAGGGAGATCGCTTTGTTATGGCACAGGAATCGGTACATTTCGCGGGCTGCTCTAGAATTCCGTGAGGTAGTTGTAGAATATTTCGGGACGATATCCAAACAGACAATTTAATTATCCGACAACTAATATAATGGTAATGAGAGATTCAGATGTTTGGGCAAAATCATGTTTTGAATCGACCTCATAAATTATCCGTCAAAAAAGGGGCTTAATTAAGCCCCTTTTTTGACGGATTTTCTTCAGAAAAAATCTAATTTGCAACTGTGATTCAATCGGGTCTTTGGAAAAAAGTGATTACAACTAAATAAGCAGCCTCTGGTAATGTACCAGGGGCTGCTTATTTAGTTGTGATTTCTTTTACTTTATGATAATTAATTTCTATTATAATTTTCTGTTATTGGAGGATCGGTATGAATATCTTCATCAGGATCATTGGTAACCCAATTTGTAAAGGTAACCTTAAATGCATCACTAGTAGGGGCGCACAGGAAAGGCCCTGCATGATTACCTTCCGAATAAGGAAAACGTGCAACACGAATAGTATGCCAATGGCTATCTTGGGCACGAGCCCTGATGATAACGGCATCTTTGTACACTGAAGCACGAATAGTCACTTTTTTTTCACTCCAATTAGCTGGCAAAGGGAATAAAGACCAATCAGAAAACTCATCGGTAACAACTGCTCCGATGTGCGGAACCCCATCGGTAATTTCAATTCCGGCTTTGATCCACTGATTTGGAGAATGCCATAGCATAATACCTGCATGATCGTAGAGTTCTGAGAAGCCTTGAAACATGAAAGTCACTTCCATCGCTTGTCCAGTATCCCAGGGTATCAAAAGTGCATGTCCATTGTCATGCTGGAATCCATACATTGTTTTTTGCCAATAGTCACTACCTTTCACTGCTTCGACAACTAAATGGCTTTCTGTTTCACTCGAAGATTTAGGTTCAGTGGTCCAACTGCCCTTTTGCCATGAAATGTGCTGTGTCATAGAACGTTTCCTTCTTCCTACAGTTATTTTGAGCGTCCTTGGTCATATGATACTTGATTTAACGTAATTATTACAAGTATTATTATAACATCTATAATTATAGGAAGGGGGCGTTGATTATGCGCGATAATTCAGAAGTTCGAAAGCATAACAAGAAAAAGATTCGCCAAGAACTTCGTAAGAATATAACAGCCTCGAAACAGCAAATGTCAAATATGACTGGCTTGAGTTTCGCTACCTGCAATACACTTCTAAATGAAATGGAGTCTGAAGGGGAAGTTATTTCTGAAAAAACCTTGACAAGTAAAGTTGGCCGTTCAACATCTATTTACTCACTAAACGAACAGTATGAACTTTATTTATGCCTTGAATTTTCTATTGTTAAGAAAAAACGGGTGCTTACATGGAATGTTATGACAATATATGAGCATGTGTTGGAGCGTTGCGTTGAAACTCATAATTTTTTAGACGAATCCATGCTTTTAAAAGTCATTGCCGATATTAGAATTAAATATCCGCGTATTTGTTCAATTAGTATCGGTACACCGAGCATTGCGGAACATAACATCATTAAATACTGCGATATCCCGGAACTTGAAGGCAGCAGTTTTGTTAAGGAACTTTCACTTCCAGTAGCAATAGATAACGATATGCATCTGAAGGCATACGGCTATTTTAAAGCAGAATGTGTTGAAAACGAGATTGTTACCCTTGGTTTATTCTCAGAACATCTTTTGCCTGGGACAAGCACAATTGTTAAAGGGCATATTATTCGCGGAGCTAATCAAATTGCTGGACTTGTCGGCTTCCTTCCCTTTGGGATTTCAAGAGAAGAATTAAAAACCAAATTCTCTTCTGATTCTCACTTGGAATTTACGGCTAAATCAATTGTATCTATTATTGTAGCGTTAAATCCACACAAAATGATTTTGTGTGGTGATTTATTGAATTTACGAGAAGTTGAGCTATTAAAGACAACGTGCTCTAATAGTATTCCTGAAGAATATTTGCCAACATTTGTGTATGTAGAGGATATGGAAAAATACTATGTCCGGGGCATGTTTCATCGGGCGTTGGAGGTTAGTGAAGAATATGAGCATCACTGAAAAAGAGAAAGCACAAAAAGGGTGGTTGTACGATGCTAATTACAATCAGGAACTACTCAAAGAAAAAGAGAAATGCCAAGATTTATGTCATGACTTTAATCAATTAAAACCATCAGACACGAAAAAGAAACGAGAAGTTTTGGCTGAAATTTTAGAAAAGACACCAGAGAATTTTGTCGTTACTGCTCCTTTTTATTGTGATTTCGGTTATAACATTGAGATAGGGGAAGGTTTTTTCTCTAACTATAATTGCACTATCCTTGATGGAGCTAAAGTAACCTTCGGGAAAAATGTATTTATTGCACCAAACTGTTGCTTTTCAACAGCGGGACACCCACTTGATTCTGAACAAAGAAATGCGGGGCTTGAATTCGCTTATCCAATTACAGTTGGAAATAACGTATGGTTCGGTGCTGGGGTTACGGTATTACCGGGAGTAACTATTGGAGATGATGTCGTTATTGGTGCGGGTAGCATTGTTAATAAGGACATTCCTTCCGGTGTGATTGCAGTAGGTAACCCTTGTAGAGTGCTTAGAGAATTTACGGAAGAAGACAAAAGAAAATATCACAAAAGCGAGGCTTAGTTTGGGTAATATATTTAATTTAATCCAGTAAATCAATAAACAGGTTAGCATTAGTTCCGAGAATTAATCATGAGAAAAACCGTTGAGATTCTTTGAAGTGCACCCCTCAGAATAGACATTGGAAAAGCCCCTGGGTTTAGCTGATGAAATTCTAGGGGGGGATGCAAGAATTCTTTTTGGATTATCGAAAAAATTCAGCGAGAATTTTTTTACGCCTGACTGAAGATAGCAGGTAAGAGAAGCAAGGAAATTAGCACGCGCCTTCATGGGAAGAAATAAGGGAGTAGAAAAAAGCCAGTTATACATATGTACAAAATACGAGTTTTGTGAAACAGTACTTAAGAAAAAAAAGAACCGCTATTGAATTTATATCCCATTGCGGTTCTGCTCATTTTTAACTTAATCCCACACAACTTCTGTTCCTGCTATAAAATCATGTATTGCACGACGATCCTCTCGCATACCAACCATAAACGCGCTCACAATAATTCCAATACCTAGCGTCAATACGTACACAAGTCCAGCAACTAAAACTCGCATTAACATTGTAGTAATTTTAGGCGATTCTTGTGTGTCATATATTTGAATTCGAATCCCACAAATTCGTTTACCAACCGTTCGGCCATACCAATAAACAGGTAAAAAAATCGCATACAACGAACTTAATATCTGCGCAATTGGTTCATCAGAATCATAATTACCAGTGAGCACACCTGCGATGATTACTGTTGGTATTCCAATAATAAGTCCATCCAAGAAACTTGCTGCAAGCCTAATCCAAAAACCTGATTTGTACAAAATCATTTCCTCCAAACTATTTTGTCATACCTTGATGCATGGTTATTTATATTATACAAGAAATATATACCATTTGGTTCATATTATTCACTTTTATCTTCCAAATATCTTTCTTCCCACTTTGTGAAATTATTAACTATTATATAGATGCGTTTAATATGTTTAGACTTCACTTTTTCGCGTAATCCCTCTCTTCTATCACTTCCAAAATAAAGAAAAAGCCATATTACACATATGGCCTGGAAGTATATTTACCCTGCTCTTATAATCATCAATGAAATGCTCTCCAGAATGATCCTTCTGTATTAATGATGCTCATGATCTGACTAAACGGAATCGTAAAGGTCGGGAATCCCGCTGCATATGGCGCAATATCATAAGGGTTGAAATACAGATGTAGTGCATCTGCTGTCACAAAAAAAGGCTGGTCCGCACTTATTCCGTTGTACGTATCTGGAAAAACATACGAATACTGCGTATCATTTTTGATCTGGTCCCCTACAATTTGGCTTAATTCCTTCACATAATCACTGTCCGGCTTAAACAGATCCTTCAATTCATAGAGCTGACCGTCGGATAGATTAATAATGGCATACACCATCGTTGGCATCCCATGTGCGGCTCCTGCTGGATAGTTATAACCCGTCAATTCGAGTTGGAGTAATTGCTTTTGATAGAAAGTTATATCAAAATCACCTGTATAGGTATAGTCCAGTTGCTGATCAGCAGGAACCGGTTTTACTTGGGAAAGTTCTTTCAGCTTAGCATTAAGCTTATCCCGCTCTGTCTGATTGGCTAATCCGTCAACCTGCGGATAATAAACGAGATAATCCCGGTTGGGTTTATACTTCTCTTCACGCACCTGATAAGGCGGATGTAGCGGTACGATCGCATTCTGTTGCCAAATTATTCGTCCAGCCCGGTTCACATAGGATAAACGTTGATCCACAAACACTTTAATCAGATCCGGCGCCACAACTTCCATCGATCCTGCACCTATTACACGAGGATATCCAGGAGCCGGTCTGCCGCTCAAATCCAGAAGATACGTCTGATTTCCGTCTGATGCGGATGCAAGACCGTGTTTGTAATTTTCCACATTACGATAGATAAACTCCGTTAGTATTCTTCCATTCAGCTCAGCGATTACATACAACGAGCCGATGTAAGGTTGTTCTGCATCAATGGCTTTCCCGAGTGCGTACCTGTTCTCCCCAAGCTCCCGAATATCGTTATAAGCCGGTTGAATCACAAATGATCCCTGCATATTAATGACACCATAGTTCGATTTGTAATCCTCTGCCGTATTAACAATAGCCTGCCCATCGTTAAAAGCAAATGCAGAAGTAAACTTAGGCTGAATACGAATGTTACCCCGTTCATCGATGTACCCATATTTTCCAGAGGATTCTTTTTGAAAAGCAAGCAAACCATCCCCTAACGGCCCTACATAGGCATATGGGTAAGTCGCTAATCGATTTCCGTTCCGATCAATAAGGGCGTATTCCTGATCCTTAATCTGTACAACGGCTTTACCCTGCTGAAAATCATTTGCTGAAGCGAATTGCGCTCGGATTACCTCATTTCCTGAAGCATCCAGGTATCCATACAAGCTAGATGATCCATTCGTCTGATTCGGATTTTCATTATAAAACATCGCTCGGCCTTCATGCATATCTGCGATAAACGGATAAGCTCGTTTGGTGAGCACGGTACCTTGCTCATTGATCATTTTAAACCCTTGAGAATCAATGGCCATGGCCCGCTCTTCGGAAAAAGAATTAATGGAATCATACACAGGCTGAACTACATAGTGCCCTAGAAGATTGATGACACCAGCACGACCGTTCTTAACGACGACTGCCAATCCGTTAGGCTGAAACGCCTGAGCGTCTTCTAGCACCGGCTCTAGACGGATATGTCCCTGTGCATCCATATAACCCCAGCGCGTCCCGCTTGTTGTTCGAACAGAGACGGGATATAACCACGTTGTCACTCTGGCATGTGTGCCTGCCGTTGCCGTCATCGCCTGCTTTATTTTATTCTCAAGTTCAAGCAAGTTCTCTCTTGAAGGATACGCTTCCGGAAAACGCAGCGCTTTCTGAACCGAAGTGAGTGCCGCGGGATAGGAGCCAGCATGAAATTGAGCATCCGCAAGATAATACCAATAGAATACATAATCGGGATACTGCTTCGTTAACTGCTCATAATATTTCACGACTTTAGGAAAATAGGCTCGGTATACATCTGTTGCTGGAACCCACTGATTCTGCTGCCACCGAATAATCTCCACTCGATAAGCTTCACCAGTGTCATGAACCCAAAGCGCTATTTCTACCTTTCCATCTCGCCCGTGCACGCCAGGTATATCCACAATCTCAGCGTAGCTGTAATACAAATCGTCTGGGGCAATGTCCGTAAGACCGGATTCGGTCCACTCATATACAGCGAGTTTTGACCAAATGGCTCCAATCTGCCAGCCTACGATTAGATTATTTCTTGCCGTTGAAGTTACAGGCGCTGCTGTCAGCAACGTAACGCCATAACCTAGTCCTTTTGTCAAAGCCATTTTAATCCAATGCCCTTGAACGAATTTTAATATAAGCAGATACAATTCACTATTCAACTGATACACTGTAGCAATCTCAGGCATTCCATCACCTGTAAGATCAGCCGCATACACTGCCGGATGTTGAATTGGCTTATCTATCGTAATGACCGTTGCCCCCGCCGGAATATGTTGATTTACAATTTGCAGTAATAGCGGTTCACTCATCGACATCTCCGCTTCCTCCCTTATGACCGCATTCGCCTAATGGTATGCAACATAACTCGGGATATGACATGAAAATGTATTGTGACACCTCTACTTCATCCTATTACTCTTCTAAATTCACCTTCTGTCCATTGATTACAAGATTGCTTACATCTTCTACGCGAATGGTTTTAGAAGATATCCATTTGACCAGATCATTGTGCAATTGAATAAAACCGGTTAAAGTAGACATTTTTGTGCCGTCCTTCAGCTGCAATTCGATTTTCAAGTCCTCCATACGAATCATGCCTAAGGCCTCGCCTGTTAACGTAATACCGATTGGTGAAAGAGTTGCTTCCACTTCTGTGTCTGACAACAAAAAAATCGCAGGGGCTCCGCCACCTGCAATTTTTTTAGATTATTTCTATCGAATTAGGACTACAACCAGCCCAAGAATTACTTCATACCATACCTTAGTACAGACTTAACACTGTTCATCGTTCTCTAAATCAGCCATAACGTTAAACAAGTTAACTAGAGAGATCAAGTTTGTGATTGTACACTAAGCTGAACATATTGACTCAGACGACAAAATTGATCCAAGAGCCGTTCATCTTGTGCTTCGCCTAGTGCCACTTTGCGCCCTGCCTCTAGAACACCACTGATCAATTCATGCAGGAAGTGCATCTGCAATCGCTGCGCGTTGGCATCCAGTTGCTCAAGCAGTTGCGTATCTCGAATCGAAAATTGAGATAACCCCCGAAGAAGTAGTTCTTCAGACCAATCGGATAACTGCTGTATCAATCCACTATCTTCTTCCAAAACGTCCCATCCTTCCACTACTGGAATCCAGCTTCAAGCTTAGCAACGTCTGGCCCTTTAGAAAACTGATTGGACTAATACGTTTCGTTTCTATTCGAACAAATGCATAAAAATGTTCAAGTTTTTGAGAACCAAATCCTGATTCGAGTCTGTTAATCATAGATTGCCAATCCGATGAGTATGGAAGTATGAGAGGCAAGCGAGCCCCCTCAGTATTCTCGACCATAAGGATCAGATCCTGCGTTTGTTTGTTAAAGCTATGCTCTGTAATACGGGAAACCTCAATTAATGCCAACCGTTCTTTTGGTTCAGCGAATAAATCAATAGAATCGGGCTCCCGTTGAAGTGCAGCAGATATGTCTATCAGGTACTCTCCAAAATCAACCTCTGTCACTCCGGTTCGTGGTAAAATAGTCAGTTTCGCTCCATCACCTGAAGAAATTCGTCGTTCTTCATTCACTTTAACCGACTGAAACTGAACTTCTTCTCCCGTAAATTGACTAAATGTCAAACTTGGCAACCAAGGGGTAAACGCTGCATAACGCTCGGCAAACGAGAATTGTTGATCCTCATAGTACACCGCACGTACATCACTGTACGTATAGATCTGCCCATCATCAAAGCAATAGAAATAATACGTAATGCCGCGAAATCCTGACCGTGTCTCCCAAGAGTCTGCTCCTAGCCCATAGAGATGCAGTGAAGGTACGGTAAAGTACTTACTTCGGAAACTGCCAACCAGCTGACTTTGTTGCCTAACAGGAATTTCGCCTTGTTCAAGCACTTCTAGCGCGAGATACAGCTTACTTATACGATCCAGCATCGTCTGCATGGAGAAACGTACATGACGCTTGAAAAAAAGCTGGAGTTCTCCCTGAATGCCGCGTAAACTACGTTCAATCTCTGGAAGGTTACCACTATGTGCAGCAATGGCCAGCGTCTCCAGCTGCGCATTATATGACTGAGGTAGTCTGGCAAGCCCTGTCCTAAGCATGCCTGCCAACATGCCCCGGCACTCCTGAATGGTTTGAAGCGAGAACTTGGGCTCATATGCGCGGACACTCAAAGCATCCGTATCATCCACCCCATGATACATACGGTATCTCAGCAAAGCTTCAAGCTTGGCCAATTTTCCCGCGGTCTGCTTTAACTTACATAAAGCTTTGGTCAGCTGAGGTTCTTCTGTGAAGGAAACCTCTATATTCTGACTTTTTAAAAGTACAGTGAGCAGTGTGTCTTCCATGATTTGAATGTCTTCGGGATAACGTAAACGAAAAACGACCTCTTCAACCATCGTCGAAGTATATGATTTCAGGATAGGAGTAAGATCGGCTTCGAGCATCCAGCGAAAACGGACATGTCCCTCCGGCGCATGAGAATGCAAACCGTAATCCAGCCTTTCTGACTCGTTAACCTGATGAAACTTATCCTGCGTCTGAAGCTCGTATTCTTTAATAGTGTCAGGAACTGCAAAATCAGCAGAAGATGGTTTTAGATCCAAGGCTGACGGAGAAGATGTAGGAATGTCTGCTGAAGGCTTGGCAACTTGCGCAACTTCCACAATATCCTCGCCCATAGCACTGTTTTCAGTTGTCTGTTGACGCTGGTCATACAGAATCGCAATCAATACATGCTTGCAGATATTCTCCGAGGGACAGGAGCACTGCCATTCATCCAGCGTAGCATAGAGGGTACACCCGATACCATCACTTAGCTGACAGCTCACTGAAGCTGTATTCCAGGTGTACTGTACTTGTACACCTTGATCTAGCTCTTTAAGCGCCCTTTTATATAGCCCCTTGTTTGCATAACGAATGAGATAATCCTCTGTGCACAATTTTGTAAAGTGTCTGAATTTCTGCTTGAATTCACTGAAATCGTCCATAACCACCAAATCAACGCCCCGTTGCTCTCAAAATATCATAGAGAGTCTCACTGAATACTCGGCCTGAAATTTGGCCCAAAGGAATGGATTTGTTATCTGCATAATAATAGTGCTGTCTCTTGCCATTCGGTTTGAAGAAATGTAACGATTCCAGCGTCACGTCGTCCATCCCTTCATAATACGTAATACTTGTACCGCTGAACCGAAGTTCAGCAACAATCTCTCCGTACTCTTTGTAAAACTCGTTGAACCAGCCGCCATCTTGCGCAGGACCTTTAATCCATCCGTATTTCTCCAATGCTTTCGGGAGAGCTGTTGGTGAAAATTCCTCTTCTGGAAGACCATCATATTCAGTCTTGGCCCGATCTTCATCCTCAATTAAATGGATTTGACGTTTCAATTGTTCGAACGGCTGCTTGACCTCATAATCCTCAAGCTGAGTAGTCCAGCCTTCTAGCGTATCCTGGTCTAGTTCAAGCGGATGTACAAGACCCACCTGAGCTCCTGATGGCAGATCCGTTTCGTCCTCGTCCACCGTATTAAATGTACCGTCCTCCATATAACGGAATGTACGGATTAACTCACCCTGCTCATAAATGCCCCAGATTAATCCAACGGCAAATTTCTGCATGATGACATTGTCTACGAATAGGGAAGTCCATTCCTCAGCTGTCCATAAACGCTGTTTGGATAAAGACTCTTCCAAGCGTGCAGTCTGGATCGTAACCATCGTTTTCAGATCCTTCTTCAACTGGGTAAAACGTGCCTTGGATTCTGCCGCGAGCTCAGGATCATCCTTTTGTGCCGGAGCAGGCAAACTTTTAACGGCTTTACCTGTTTCTTCGTTTACGACCACAACCTGTAGATCGGCATTAACTTTGACCTGGAAGGACCGTTCACCGTAACTAAGTTGTAACGTGCCTTTTTCATCAAAACCAAGGGAAGTGACTAGACGATCTTCAAGTTGCTCTGCAGTCAATCCCATATTTTCTGCTGCAAGCTGCAAAGCCTCTTCGGCTGCGCCTTTTACCTGACGGTTCTTGACACTGCGTTTAACCTTGTCAATTGCCATCAGTGCGGCAGGTTCTTTTAGAAATGCGAGTACTTTCACTGCCTCGGCTGCTATAGCCCCGCGGCTATTCTCTGTCCATTCCTTAATCTGTGGGGTCAATATATGAACAATCTGAAGATCACCGAACAGTGCGGAAACATACATGATCCACTTTTCTTTCGCAGGTGCACCATCCTGAATCCATAGCTGTAACAGTTCCTTTGAAAAACGAATAAGTGAAGCTTCGCTTACATATTCTCGCAATTCATTTAACCGCTCATTCGGGCCAGACCCATGATCAATCGATTGCAGTAATACATATTGTTTGATCCGATCATCTAATGGCAAACCATCTGTGGATCGAATCAAGGCAGGCAGTTCCTTTAGAGGTAACCAGCTGATCCGAGACATCTTTTTCGCATCGGCCAGGTCAGCTAACGCTGCATGTGAATATTCAGGGCTTAGGTCAGCCGTATCAAGCAGAATTTGAATCAGGTTTTTCCATTCGGTGGCTTTCTCATTTTGCAAGAGTTCAGTGTATAATTCCTTACTATTATCCAGACTACGGATCGCTGTTAGCGCCATTTCTTTAATCGAAGCCTTTTTCTCCGCACCGTAAATCATCATATACAGTTCTTGATCCGGAACCCGATTGAACTCAGCCAAAGCAATACTGCTCGCCCGTTTAGAAGCATCCTGTAAACCTACCTGAATAGCTGCTACCAATTGTTGCTTAGGCAGGGTATCTCGCTGCTCAAATGCAACCTCAAGCGTTAAAAGACGTGTATCCGTTGGCAGTTTTTTATACTGCTTCAACGCGTACTCCAGGTTTTGCTGTAAAATACGGCGATACTCATCCTGCGGCATCGATTGATACGTATAATCTGTCATACCATTCAGCGAAATCAGACTAGTCAGCAGTTGTTCTCGTTTCACCTGAGGGTCGTCACCATACGTATTTAAAATCTGTTCACCACTAAAAGCATAAGAATGATACATGTCCGAGACAATGTCCAGCGTCCATTCCGGATGAGTTAGCAAAATCGCAAAGCGGTGCATTGGCTCCGAATCCATTGGCAGGAAGCTGATACTAATGAGATTGTTAATCCGCTTCCGGTCCCGGTTGACATGATTAAACAATCCACGGCTGTCCTTGTCTTCCCAATACTCTTCAAGCGTGTACTCACCACTTAAATATCTCGCAATGGCAAGACCTTGTCTCCCACCTTCGAGCGGTTGACGCAACACTTGGAATACAGCATCTTCAATTGTGCTTTCCGATTGAATTCCATTGATAGCTTGATCCAACATCATTTTATGAAGACACAACTTCAGGAATGGTGCTCTGACAATCCCATATGCTCGTTTGGCTTGCTCAGGTTGATTGGCAATTGCCGCTTTGATTATAATCCAAGACACGCGGTACGAATTCAATTCGAGTTGCATCATTTCAATCAATTGATAGGGTTCGTTCAGAGGGATCAGCCCGGACAGCAGATCATCTTCACTTCTTGAACGAGGGTTCATGCTAAGTAAATACTTACGAACCTCCATCGGATACAGTTCATGCAGGTGATGAATGACTTCGAGTAGTACCTTGCCAACGTCACTAACGTTATCCAGAAAGCGTTGCTTTCCTCCATTGATATTCGTCAAATACAAGACTGCACTGCTCAATAAAACCATCGTCTGATGGAATTCCGCATGTGAAACATGATGTTTCGCGGAGTAAGTGATTTCAGGATAATGCTTGGCAATCAATTCGCTACGTTTCTGTTTCAGGAATTCCTCTTCCAGCAACTGTGACGAACCGTTTTGTTTGCCTTGAACGTTGCCTGCAACCAAAGGTTCAATCAAGCGGTACAGCTCTTGATGAAGATTTGTCGCATCCTTCGCCATAACATGCTGGAACAACTCGGGCAGGACGGAACTCATATCCTCGATCTCTTGTTTATTCGCAAATTCCACATCCGGTTGCACACACAAATGAACAAGCATCATGGCATCAATCACATCTCTGAAATTACCCTGACTATCTGCTTTTTTGGAATCGAATAGCCATTGTGCTCGCTTCACGCGCCTCTTAAGCTCAGAGAGAATTTCTTCTTCACCCGCATATTTCTTCATTTTCTTCAAACGAGATAACAAGGTCCCCATCCGATCCGAACTCTTGCTTTTCCCATTTAATCCGTAAGCCTCCGAATCATCACCCAGACAAGCTGTGAATGCGTTAACCCCCCAAGGACTTCTACGGAAATAATTCGATTCCAAATGCATGGCAATCGCTCCGGCACGAAAAAAGATATCTCCATCATCTTTTTTGCCAAGCTTGGACAGAGCTTCTACCGTTCGATAGACATAATGACTCGTTTTACCCATCATCTCCGGGAACTTTTCGGTTGCACCCATGACGTAATCGATAATTTCGGAGCTACGATCTGTTTTGAGCGAGTAGTCATCTGAACAAATGGAAGCGAACTTTTCAACCAAACTCTCTACTCCACGGTCTGCGGTCAGCATGATTTTATTCCTCCTAAAAGTATGTTTAAGTGATCATTTCGCCGATCCATTCGGCAAGTTCGTTAGGTGTAATCGCTGCTACATGTGCCCCCATATTGGCTAAAGTCTGTGCAGCATGTTTGTTGTACACCGAATCTCCGTTGAAATCGAGAGCGGTAAGCACAAGCAACTTGCATCCCGCATCGATAATATCCTTACAGGCTTGATACATTTGATTAATCGGGTAACCTTCCTCCAGATCACTTACCAAAATGTAGATCGTTTTTCCAGGATTATCAATCAGCGTCTCCCCATAACGTAGCGCTTTGGCGATATGGGTTCCTCCACCGAGTTGCACATTCATCAATACATCTACGGGGTCCTCAAGTCGGTCGCTCAGGTCCACAACTTTGGTATCAAAGATGAACAGCTTTGTGCGTAGCGCATTCAATCGATAAAAAATACTCGCCATGACCGAACTGTAAATCACCGAATCCATCATACTACCGCTTTCATCTACACCGATAATGATGTTCCACTTATTGTGTTGCTCTAAATTCCCGTCAAAATAAAGTCGATCGATCACAAACCTTCGTTTGTGTTTATCATAATTTTTAAGATTACGAGTAATCGTTCGTTTAAAGTTCAGGTTGCGCAGGGATCGCACCGAACTGGATGCGTACCGACTGCGTTTCCCCATAATACTGGCCCGAGTATGAGACTCCAGCTTCCTGCGCAGATCCTCAACCACTGTGCGTACAATATCTTTTGCACTCCGCAGTACATCACCTTTCATTCGCCCTTTGAACTGCATGATGTTTTTGAGCAGGTTCATATTAGGCTCAAGGGACTCCAGCAGTTTTTTATCGGTTAAGAGCTCCGTCAGTCCATAACGATCAAGTGCCTGCTTCTCCAAAATTTCAACCGTTGATTTGGGAAAAAGATCTCTGACCTTGTGTAACCAATTAGGTACGGTAAGCTCGGATGAACCACGTCCACCCTCTTTTCGGTAACCTTGTTCTTCACCGTATTCACGGTTATAGAGGTACCCCAGAATCTCGTCCAATTCAACATACTGAAATTCACCCGTTTTATATTGATCCGATTCACAAAGACCTTCCTCTGCAGATTCTCCCAAAATCAGGCGCCAACGGTTCAAAGTTTCAACAGCACTTCGTTCTTCCGAGGAAGACAACTCTGGCAACATTTCGTCCTGGCCGCGACGGGCATCATTCAGATTAACTTCCATGCAGCAAACTCCTTTCGAAGCGCTTCGTCCTGCGTTCTGTAACGAATAAGCAGTTGCTCGTCCAGCACAGGCATCAACATTTCATCCGACCTCACTTGGTGCAGATTGGCCACACGTTCGGCAATCAGATTTGTTTCCATTGGCGTAAAATAAGTGAAAGCCAGACGTAGTTCTGGAATCATAGCAATAAAATCATCATAGGATAACTGCTCAATTAACCCATTTAGCTCTTGTAACAGCTGGTCCTCATATAGAAATGCATCTCGAGCCACGGTAAACACACCTTGTAAAAATAAAGCCGTTTGACGCGTCTGTTCCGGCGTTCCGCGGATATACCCGCGGGCACGCTCCACGATCTCTTCTCTAGATCGATCACCAAGTCCCGAAGCAATAGCGATACAGACCCCTTCGAGCTGAGCTGGAAGCTTCGAATCCGACAAGAGCTCGTGCAAATGGTTTCGAAATGCCGTATCCTGGAATTGCTCTTCGGCAGACTCGGCCAGCATTGCAAGTAGCTTTATTCCCTGAATAATACCTTCATGTTCGTCCGCATTTGTTCGCGAAAGCTGTTGCAGCTTGTCCACCGCGTTACGGTAAGCTTCAGATACTAACTCAGGAAGATGAGGGTCATCCGATAGTCCTAACAGCCGGCGATGCTGATGAATCCGATTCAGAATCGTTAAGCTGTTGCATAGTGACAGAAAATGTCCATCTGTCCGCAGAGCTGCTCGAACCTGGGTATACAGTTGCATCGCTGTCTCCTGAAGTCCCATTAATAGGGCCTGGAGCATTTTTTGAGCAAGCTCACCGCTGTGATGGTCAGGAATATCCCGCATCTGCTCTTCCATCTTTCGAATTGCTGCTGTGGCAAGTGTTCCGCCATATAAAGAATTTTCAATAAGCCGCGCTTCAATTCGTGAGGAATACATGTATTCCCACGTTTCACGAACCAGATTCATATCACGCTGCGCGATCCAATCCGGTCCCTCCTGTCGCTTCGCGAACTCGGGAACAAGATAAGAGATGCATTGAAACAACTGGCTAATCAAACGATGTTCCGGCTTGGCATACAGATCAAGTACCTTTTTGTGTTGACCCGTTGTTCGAATCTGAAGTTTGAATTCCGTGCAACGCGCTTTAAAATCCTCAACGATTGGAATATGAAAAGCATTAGGTGCAACGCTCCCGATGGCGTCTCCGGTCAACAGAAGTTGCAGTTCCTGAAGCGGCTTGTCGGTGGCAAGTGTAAGCTCTCCTTTGACAAATGAAGAAAGGGCCGCGTCCATCAGCTCGTACACTCCGCCTTCCTGCTTGCCTCGAAGCTCCGCTAGACCTTGAATCATACTATATGCCTCAATGGCATCACTCGTGGAAACATGTTCTTCCCGTTCTCGCAGCTTGCGCATCAATCTGGATAACACGTTCAGTGTAGTTACACGGTAAGGAGAACGTGAAGTATGGAGCAGTTCATCCCAGATTTGATCGTAAAAATACACATAAGGCATACCGCTGGCATAGCCATTCAATCGATCAGCTTCGGCAAATGTATACACCATCGGATACACCTGTTCTTGAACATTTCCTGAATCAGATGTATCGTGCCGAGTCGAATTGCCCTTGGTTTCCTTTTCCTCAACAGTAGAATTCACTAACCCAAAAGTATGAAAACCTCCCGTAATTACAAGCACACGCTGATACTGCTCTTCAGCTTCCTTGATTCGTTTTGCCATATGGGCTTCTCTCACCAGGTCACCACTAGTCATCAGCCGCTCCGGGGTGTAGCACATTCGGGATAATGTACAATACGTGAAAACATCCTGCACAAAGGCAGAGGTGGGTTTCTGTAGCCCACCGATCTCAAACACCTTTTCCCATAGTTCATCAAAACTGCGGCAGTTTGTTTTCTCACATAAACGGTTAATAAATTCTGAACTGGCAAGCAGTGTTTCGTCCTGAACGGAGATTTCTTTCTGTTTTGTTTGCGAAGGACTCTCCGTGTTTCTGGATACATGCCGATAATCCAAATCTATAAATTGTGCCGGAATGCCAAGCCGGTGGGCTTGCTTCAACGCAACATATTCGGGTGAATACCGGAGCATCGGATAATAACAGGCTTCTCTTCCATATTCATCTTCATAGGTATAATAGAGACTGACCGGAGGCAAGGTCGCTTCATCCGTTAGTACAGGTATCAGGGGATTACCGCTTTCTGGCCCTTCAATCAAAATGATATCGGGTTTGTAATCTCCGATGACATGCAACAGATGATGGGAACAAGCTGGACTATGATGCCGTATTGGAAAATAAACCGTTCGATTATTTAAGTTATATACACTCGTATTGAATAAGGATTGAAGCTGATTGAAATCCGTAACATCCGATAAACCAACAACGTCGGCGGGCTCTACTTGGTCTAACCGATCCATTTTCTTTCCTCATAATAATTTTTCCAAATCTCCTCTTCGGCAGAGCGAGCTTTGACAATTTTGGAAAAATAGTTTTTGAGAATGCCTAGGTCCTTGTCGCTTTCCTTTGCAATGGTTCCCAGCATGTTTTGTACCAACCGATCCAGCGCAATAGATTTCCCCTCATAATAGTACGATGTCATTGCGCTCTGCACATATACCGACACGGCTTCTGCAGTACTCATGGACGCTTGAGGTGTATCGAGCTTGTACCCTTCACGTGACATGCCTGTTCGCAGCTCCATAAATGTAGTTGCCAGCAACTCCACCACGTCGGTTTGAATTTCGGTATCAATTCCACTATGTAATAACAGGTTTCTCGCCTGAGATTCAATGATTTTGGCTTCCATCTTCACATTCTGGATCGGTCTGATCGTTTCAAAATTAAAACGTCGCTTGAGTGCGCCGCTCATCTCATTTACACCTTTATCCCGAATGTTCGCCGTAGCAATGACGTTGAATCCCGGTTTGGCAAAAAGCACACCCCCGTCAAGTTCTGGAATGCTCATGACTTTATCGCTCAAAATACTAATTAAACTGTCCTGTGCTTCAGCCGGACAACGTGTAATTTCCTCAAAGCGCGTTAAAATTCCTTTTTTCATGCCGTTATATAACGGGGAAGGCACGAGAGCTGCTTCAGAAGGCCCTTTGTCCAAAAGCATCGCATAATTCCAGGAATACTTGATCATATCCTCCGTTGTTCCAGCCGTACCTTGTATGGTATTCAGACTGGTCCCCGAGATCGCTGCCGTAAGCAACTCACTGAGCATTGTTTTTGCTGTACCGGGCTCACCGACAAGCATCAACCCGCGATTTCCTGCAAGGGTAACAACTGCACGTTCAATCAACACATCATTCCCGTAAAATTTACGTGTAATGGTGATCTTCTCTCCATCCAGCATCGCTGGCTTATCTCGACCAATAATAAAATCCCGCACATTAGCTGGAGATAATAACCAGTTGGGCGGACGATGACCCTGATCCTCCTGTTGTAACGCCCTTAACTCAGCCTCGTATAATGTCTCCGCAGGCGGTTTAAGCATCTCTATCATCAAGATGTCTCCTCTCAAATAAACAGATCGTATGTTCCTATTCACATCATTTTATCACAGCCGTAAGTTATTAAGTCTGAAAACGGGCAAAAATGGTTGAAACGTCCTTCTTACCTGCACTTTTGACTAAGTCCAAGGACTTACATCACCGCACAAATGTGAATCCTCTCTCCCGGTCTACCTCTAGAATAGAGCAATTTCTCATTCTATCCTTTGGAATATCGCTTAGGCATATAGTTCTACCTATCAACACTAACGGCCGGACTTCAGAGATAGGGCACTACAATCTTATAAACAATCCAACATCTCTTCTAATCACTGCATAAAAAGAAAAGAATACAAAACACAGAACTGTACTTCCTGTGTTTCATCCACCCGCATAATTGGCGGCATATTTTCGCTCACTTCACGCACTCAACTGGCTGCAGCCATAAACAAAAAGCCGCTAGATTAGCGACTATATGAAAACATATATCCTGTTCTGTAGACACTACATTCTCCGTCCGCACGAAGACGAGTACAGCTCGTACCATTCATACCGTGTGAGTTCAACCTGAGCCGCATCACGACAAGCGAGAATCCGCTCTGGACGAATCGAACCAATCACCGGCTGAATTCCGGCTGGATGTTTCATTAACCAAGCTAGTACAATGGCTTCACTCGTGACACCACGCTCTTTAGCAATACGAGCCACCAGTTCTGCCGTTGCTTCAATCTCGGGTCGTTGTCCTTCAATCGCCCTGCCTGTAAATCTTCCCTGTGCGAGAGGACCCCAAGCTTGCAACTGAATGCGCTCTGCCTGGCAGTACTCCATCGTACCGTATGGGAAAACATTTTCTTTCGCCTGCGCACGGTTCACGGTTACGCCAGCCTCTACAAAACCGATTTTATCAAGGCTCATCTCCAGTTGATTCACGATGAATGGCATACGACTGTGCATCTGAAGCAAACGGATCTGTTCAGAGCCCATATTAGACACGCCAACGTTTCTTACTTTTCCAGCCTGATGAAGTTTAGCCAGCGCTTCTCCGATCTCCTGCGGGTGGGCAAGTGGGTCGGGACGATGCAGCAGCAAAATATCCAGATACTCCGTGCCGAGCCGGGATAAAATCCCATCAACACTCTTTATAATATGTGCCCCTGATGTATCATAACGCTGTGGCCCCTCATCATCCCCTACCAGCCGAATTCCGCATTTAGATTGAATAATGATCTGTTCCCGAAGTCCGTTCCTTTCAGATAAGATCCGCCCAAATACATGCTCCGCTTTCCCACGTGTATAGATGTCCGCCAGGTCAAAATGATTAATGCCAATCTCCAGTGCAGCTTCTACCGCTTGGTGGCCTTCAACCACCAAATCTTCAGTAATGGGTGCTCCATCCCAATCTCCTCCAAAGCGCATACACCCCAGAACAATAGGACTCGCTGGAATCTGATGATCATGTAAAGGTAACTGTCTATATGACATTTCCGTACTCCCCTCGTTTTTTTATACTTGCAAACGGACTCTTGACTCACTCTCTTGTCTTCTTGAGTCCAACACGATATTCCTGCATTACTTGCATTTTTTTCATCACGAAACAAGGTTTCGAACCTTTGCGTATGGAATAAATAGAAGGTGACTTATCATACAGCCACAGGAGAGGAGATTAAACATCTTGAATCCGAATGAATTCAACGAGACGAAGGAGAACAATGAGACCTCTAGCCCTGATTTTTTCACCGCATCATTTACTCAGAATCCTTATCCGGTATACGAGAAATTAAGAAACGAAGATCCCGTCTTCAAAGTGATGTTTCCCAGTGGTGAATTTGGCTGGATGATTACGCGCTATGAGGACGCTGTTCAGATTTTGAAAGATTCCCGTTTCAGCAAAGACATCGTTAAGCGCTATGGGGCGGACGGACAGAGTATTTTCTCTAGTAACATGTTGTTCTCCGATCCACCTGATCATCGTCGTTTGCGAGGTTTGGTACAGAAGGCTTTCACGCCAAAACTTGTCGCAGATATGAGAAGCCATATTCAGAGCATTGCGGATGTTCTGCTCGACGAGCTACCTTCCCAAGAAACAATGAATCTTATAGATGACTTTGCTTTTCCGCTACCTATTATTGTCATCAGTGAAATTCTAGGCGTGCCGGCAGAGGATCGGGATAAATTCCGCATGTGGTCCAACACTGTTATTGAGGCTTCCACCGGCCAGAATGCAGAACTGTTCCAACAACATGAACGAGAGTTCACCGAATATTTGACCGCTTGGTTCGCCAAAGTACGTAAAGAGCCTGGTCAAGATCTGATCAGCCAGCTTGTTATTGCTGAAGAATCCGGGGAACAGTTGACCGAAAAAGAATTGCTCGGTGTGGTCTCGCTGCTTATCATTGCTGGACATGAAACCACAGTAAATCTTATTGGAAACGGTATTTTGGCTTTACTTGAGCATCCGGAACAACGAGATTTGTTAATTCGGGAGCCTGAACTTATCCATCAAGCCATCGAAGAGATGCTAAGATATAACGGGCCGGTTGAGTTCAGCACCTCACGCTGGGCTTCAGAGGATATAGAGTTGCGTGGACAGCAGATTGCCAAAGGTGAACTTGTAATTGTGGCGTTGGATTCAGCCAATCGTGATGAAGAGCAATTCAAAGACCCGGATGTGTTCGATATCACACGTGAGAAAAGTGCGCACCTCGCTTTTGGCAAAGGTATTCATCTCTGTCTGGGTGCACCGCTGGCCAGACTAGAGGGTGAAATTGCCGTAAGCACCCTGATCAATCGCTTTCCTAACATGAAGTTACAAGTAGGTGTCGATACACTGGAATGGAGACCGGGCATGATCGTTCGCGGCGTGAAGGAAATTCCGGTGCTTCTGAAATGAGTAGTTTCTTGTTTGTGGTGTTCCTGTTGATTATTCCAATTTTGTGGTCCAAACTCAGCAATCTGCAGCGTCAGGTGCATGAACTCAAATCAGAGGTAGAGAGACTTCAAAGCGGTTCGTCGGTGGAAGGGAACCGTTCTGCTACAAACGCTTTTTCTGTCCAAAATGCTTCATCCTTCTCTTCATCTACGGGCCCAAATGCCTTTCCTCAGAACGGATCGGATACGGAGTTGGATCATGGATTGCTTGCTATGGTACGGGCTGGAAACAAAATTCAAGCCATTAAAAAACTTCGTGAAGCCCGCAGCCTTTCTTTGAAAGAAGCGAAAGAATATGTTGAGGCATTAGATCGAAAGGGACACATTTGACCTAAGCGATCTTATATATGAGGGTAAGATTATACTAAATATCGTGAACTAAAAGCGCTGAATTGTATCGTCTTCAAAATGAAAGAGGAACTGAGCGGATTAACGCATACAGTTCCTCTTTTCGTACTCTTTTTTATAAACTTACGAATTCATAAAGATGAGAAACAACAGTGCTCCTGAGTTCTTACTGAGCAGTTACCGCACCATCGATTGGATATACAGCTCCGTTGATGTACGGTGCTTCGTTTCCGAGTAAGAAAGAAACCAGATTAGCGATTTCTTCCGGCTTACCAAGACGTCCGGATGGAATGCTATCTACTGTAGCTTGGAAAACCTCCGGATTGTCTTTACCAAATTGAACAACCATCGGTGTCTCAATCGTCCCTGGAGCAATTGCGTTCACACGAATGTTTTCCTTACCATATTCAATTGCTGCTGTACGCGTCAAACCAACAACACCGTGTTTAGTCGCCGCATACGGAGCAACTGCCGGAACCCCCACAATCCCAGCGGTGGAAGCTGTATTCACAATGGAACCTCCACCTGTTTTGAGCATTTCGGTAATAACGTATTTTAATCCGTAAAATACACTTCTTAAATTAATATCAATGATCTGGTCAAATTGCTCAATGGTATGTTCGATTAATTTGATCCCTGGGCCGGCAATGCCCGCATTGTTAAAGAACATATCAATTCGGCCGAACTCCTCGATCGTCTTTTTCACATAATTCTCTACCTCAGCGGCTTTACTCACATCGGCTTGAACAAAAATCGCTTTGCTTCCCAGCTGTTCAACCTGCTTCACCGTTTCAAGACCTGTTTTTTCAACCAAATCCACGACAACGATAGAAGCACCCTGCTCGGCTAGTTTTAGAGCTGCGGCTTGTCCTAATCCACTTCCTGCTCCCGTAATGATGGCTACTTTTCCTGCGTGACTCATGATGATCTCCTCCAATTATGTGTCATTTGTGATTGTACCTATTCATTCCTCGGCTCGATATGGATGAGCTATGTAGGTCAGCAAGGAAATGACTCCTTCCTGACTTTACCTATTTTATCAACAACCGATTTAAAAACAAACTAAATTATATCAACCCATATGATTTTGCTTACCGAAGCAAGTTCGTTTTCGCAAGCTCAATTAATTCATCGCCACGGCCATTCAGAACGGCTTTCATCATCCATAACGTGAATCCTTCCGCTTGTTTTATATTAATTTTCGGTGGAAGGGACAGCTCCTGACGATTTACAACAGCGTCGATTAATACCGGTCCATTGTGTTGCAACGCGCGCTCTATGGCTCCCTCAAGCTCGGCAGGATCTTCCACGCGTATACCTTCAATCCCCATTGCTTGTGCCACCATCGCAAAGTTTGGATTCACAAGCTCTGTCCCCGATTCGAGGAAACCAGCAGCTTTCATCTCGAGCTCTACAAAGCTGAGTGCGCCATTATTGAACACAACTACTTTGACCGGGAGGTTATGCTGCTTCAGCGTGAGTAGATCCCCCATAAGCATTGCTAATCCGCCGTCTCCGGACAAAGAGATGACCTGCCTTTCCGGATCAGCAACCTGAGCCCCAATGGCCTGAGGCAGTGCATTAGCCATCGTTCCGTGATTGAATGAACCCAGCAATCTGCGGTTACGGCTCATCTGAATATAACGTGCAGCCCATACCGTTGGTGTCCCCACATCACAAGTGAAGATTGCATTTTCCGCGGCGGCATCACTGATTACTTTGGTCAAATATTGCGGATGGATAGGCTTTTTGCCTGGTTTGCCCACCGCCAGCTCGTCCAAATCCTCCCTTACTTTCGTATAGTGCTTCACGCTTTTGCGCAGATGTTTGTCACTATGTTCAGCCGTGAGGTAGGGAAGCAACGCTTCAATCGTTGCCTTGATGTCGCCACACACGCCATAATCCAGTTTGGTTCGCCGCCCCAAATGCGAGGTTTGAATATCCACTTGTATCACCGTAGCATCTTCCGGGAAAAACTGACGATACGGAAAATCCGTTCCAAGCATAAGGAGCACGTCACAGTTCATCATGGCATGGTATCCCGAAGAATATCCGATTAAGCCTGTCAGCCCTACTGAATAAGGATTGTCGTATTCTAAGTACTCTTTCCCTCGAAGTGCAATAACCATAGGGGATTTCAATCGATCACAAAGCTCTAGCAGTGGTTCACGAGCCCCCGCACATCCTGCCCCGCATAGAAGTGTAATTTTTTTGTCCTGATTCAAGTACTCCGCCAGTTTGGCGAGTTCGGGTTCAGAAGGATGTACAACCGGATGGGGTGCATGGTATACATGCTCAGGAACAGGCAGATCAGCCGCTTCAAGTCCAGCAACATCGCCCGGAAGCACAATGACAGACACACCGGAACGTGCTACTGCTGTCTGCATCGCCATTGTGAGCGAACGAGGCATCTGCTTGGCTGTCGTGATTACTTCACAATAATGACTGCATTCCTGGAACAAATACTCTGGATGAGTCGCTTGAAAATATTCACTGCCAATCTCGTCACTTGGAATGTGAGCAGCAATGGCCAGAACTGGTACACGGTTTCGATGGCAATCATAAAGTCCGTTAATAAGATGCATATTCCCCGGGCCGCTGCTACCCGCACATACGGCAATGCTCCCACTTACTTGGGCATCTGCACCCGCTGCAAAAGCCGCTACTTCTTCATGTCTTACATGAATCCATTCAATTTTGCCCGACTTGCGGATGGAGTCGAGGACCGCATTCAACGAGTCTCCAACAATGCCGTATATCCGGTGAATTCCCGCATTTAATAAGGCTTCGACAAGGACGTCTGCTATCGTTTTTTTCATAATGCGTAGTCACTCCTTTATAACGTTATCTTGATTAGGTTTCCATCCCTTGAATATACCTATTCTTATACCCCAATATTTTGAAAAACGAATCAAAAGCATATGTCTCTCCAAGTATATAAACACAATTTGCGTTAGCATCTGGAGAAAACTCAAAAAATCCGTTTACGCTTGAAGGCAAACGGATTTTTTGAGTTTTTCACACGATATCTACTCCTGAGAGCATAATTAATCAAATAGCTGGCATAACATTTCCACCACTTACAGGGATATACGCTCCAGTGATAAAAGAGGACAAATCAGATGCCAGGAAAGCAACGACGTTTGCAATCTCCTGGTCTTCTCCCCTGCGTCTCAATGGTACAGATCGAGTATACGCCTCATCATGTCCTGGTTCGTTTGTTCGATCGCGTTCACTAATTGTCCACCCCGGAGCTACTTGGTTAACCGTAATCTGATATTCGCCAACTTCCTTCGCTAACACACGATATACACCGTCCATTCCGCGTTTTCCTGCGGTATAGGCCGATTGATGGGCAAAATTTTGCATCGCACATTCAGTGTTAATCCCAATGAAGCGACCGGACCTCATTTCCTGCATTTGCGGAATGAAAGCTTTGGCAAGATATACACTCTGCATGACACATGATTCGAACTGGCTCAAGTAATCCTCGGGTGCTTGCTCCAGAACGGAAGTCCATTCGTATTGAATGACTGCATTTGCAACGACAATATCTACATTGCCCAGCGATGTTTGGATCTCATCGCGTATCCGAAATGCTGTAGCCTGTTTAGTTATGTCACCTTGTACGATAACGGTCTGACGACCAAGTGCTTCAATCTCTTCCTGCAGTTCTTTGGCCTTCATTTGGTTATTTATGTAATGCAGTGCCAGATTCGCGCCGCAAGCTGCGAGTGTACGAGCAATCACTCTTCCCAATTGCCCCGTTGCACCCGTAACTAATGCCGTTTTCCCCGTTAAATCCAATTTCACGACTTTGAATGACCTCCTTTTACAATTCTAATTCTAAAACGATTTCGAAATGGTATTTCGATTAGTCCTAACCCTACGTTGTCGGATACCGGACTTCCTTTTACATTTTTCTTGATCCGTAGCCCGTTTCCAACGTTACTTTTGAATCTCTATTCACCATTGTGTTTCATAAAATCAATTTCCTGAAAACGGCTGACTTCCTTCTCCCAGCGCTCAGCAACATACTGACGGTGTACGGGATGATCATTATAAGCGTCATAAGCAGCCTGATCTGCAAACTCCATGGAAAAACCGTAATCAAACTCATTTTTTGCACTCACTTGGCGTAGGACCTGGAAATGTTCAACACCTGGAATTTCCGCAAGCGCTTCCTTACTTTCGTTCAAAAAAACTTCGGACTCCGCTGTATCTTTACCTGCATAAAGTGTAAATGTCACCATATGTGTAATTCTGCTCATCTCTGTTTCCTCCTCCACTATGTTCAGACTCTGTACTCTAGTTTACAACTGAATGCGCTGAAAGCGCAATATTTGGTTGAATAGAACCAATGAGCTTTCATATAAGAAACTAAGAACATACCTAAAAAAACAAATCTAAAAAACAAAAACCCCCAGAATAAAATCCTAGGGGTTTCGCCTCATCTATAAGAGAACTAGTTTTTGAGGTTGTATTTGCGGTTGAACTTATCAACACGTCCACCGATATCCACGTTTCTTTGTTTACCAGTGAAGAACGGGTGGGATGCAGAGCTAGTATCTACACGGATAACAGGGTAAGTGTTACCGTCTTCCCATTCCATTGTTTCATTCGAGAACTTCGTGGAAGAAGCCAGGAATTTGAAGTCAGCACTTGCATCGTAGAAAATAACGAGCTGTGTTTTAGGATGGATGTCAACTTTTGGCATAATCTATTTACACTCCTTTAATATGGGTACTTCCTAGAATCAAACTAAATTTTATTATACTCTTTTTTTGCACGAAGTACCAGTAAGAATTGACGAAAAGACAAAAAAATTATAATCCATGCGAGTGGTTATCTAAATCCATCATTACGCCGGGCCTTT
This sequence comes from Paenibacillus polysaccharolyticus, assembly GCF_023714295.1. Taxonomy (GTDB): domain Bacteria; phylum Bacillota; class Bacilli; order Paenibacillales; family Paenibacillaceae; genus Paenibacillus; species Paenibacillus polysaccharolyticus_A. The sequence continues at coordinate 1,850,587 of NZ_JAMAUN010000001.1, read as the reverse complement.
TTCCAGTATATGCAATATGTACTCGAGCGCCTCGAGTTCATCCCTTCCTCTCGTCTGTAATCGAACCATACTGCCGTTTCGAAGCGGAAGTAATGCCATGCCTAGCAGGCTCTTTACATCTACACGATGTTCATGATCAGCCTCCGTATAAGACAATGATATGTCCGAAGCAAAACGTGACGCTTGAGAGGATACCGACAGTAACTCATCCCGATGAAAATCCGCGTGAATCATAAATTCATGTGTTCTCACAACTTTCAATTCCTTTCGCCAAAATATGAGTACCTGTAATTATATGAGTACCTGTAATCGTGTGTTTTCATTTATATATTAAAATCAACATGAATTATACCATGTGCTGGCAGGTTGTCCATGCCTTTCATGCGGAAAAAACAAAAAATTACGACTACTCCCGTTACAATTAAAAAAGGTCCTGTACACATATGTGTACAGAACCCACATTCTTTCTTATTACATACCGTTCGGGTAAACCATCACTTTAAGACTACCGCTTTTGTTATGCAGCGCCCTCTCCATTGCCTGTTGTGTCTCTTCAAGGGGGTATCGATCGGTGATCAAAGACATCACATCATGCTGTCCCGAACTTAAAAAGGCTACCCCCGCAGGATACGTATTGGCATAACGGAATATGCCATAGATATCGACTTCATTGTCGGCAATAAACGGTACATTAATTGCAATCTCATCCTGGGCAGGCAATCCAACAATGGCCAGCTTACCACCTCTGCGAAGAGAATATAGCGCCGACTGCAGTGCTTTGGGATTACCTGCCGTCTCCCAGGCTGTATCCACTCCGATGCCCTCGGTAATTTCCCGAATCACAGCAAGCGCATCCTCATGACGCACATTGATGGTGTGCGTTGCTCCCATCCGGCGTGCGGCCTCAAGCCGGACTTCCTCTAGATCCGTGACAATGATGGTCTCTACTCCGAAGGATTTCGCTGCCGCAACAGCCATCAGTCCGACGGGGCCCATGCCCATAATAGCCAGTGTCGTTCCTGGAGCCAGTTTACTCCTGCGAGCCGCATGAATACCAACGGAAAACGGTTCATTCATGGCTGCTTCCTCAAAGGTCAGGTGATCCGGGATTGGAAATACCATATCCTCTCGTATGACCATGTACTGCACAAATGCTCCATCGACCGGAGGGGTTGCCAGGAATTGAACTTCAGGACACAGATTGTAACGTCCTTCCTTACAAGCTGTACAGCGTCCGCAAGTCACTCCAGGTTCAATGGCAACTCGCTCCCCCACCTTCACTCGGGCAACGTCTGCACCAACCGCAACGATAATCCCCGCACATTCATGGCCAAGAATAACCGGTTTCTCCACAACAAATCTGCCAATGCGACCATGCTCAAAATAGTGTACATCAGATCCACAAACGCCTACGGCCATAACCTTAATGAGCACTTCATTGGATGAAGGTCTGGGAACAGGTTGATCTTCAATAATAATATGTCCAGGCTTTGTCATGACTGCAGCCTTCATCGTTACGGGCAGTTCGTGTTCACTCATACGCATTCTCCTCCTTATGCATGTCAGTGCTGTCTCTCGTTTCAAAGAAAACATTGCGTACTTTCGTACATTTTTATTTCATGCATGATTATTAGTAGATTTTTCGAGCTTGCTCATCCTGAATACCGCTCTTGCGATAAAAATACGTGTTAATCATATCGCGCCATTCCTTCGCGTGATCTGCCTGTTCCTCCTGCAGCGTAGCTACCTTGTTAAAGATGACTGGATCCACTTTACCTTCCAGCTCTCTCCATGTTTCGAGTAAAGCTTCAGCCTGCGCAGCACCTTCGAAATGAGTATCGTAGATGTGCTGGATAACCGTTTTACCGGAATGTAACACATGCGTGTACGGGACGTGATGGAAAAAGAGAATTAACTCATCGGGACAAGTCTCCAGTGATTCATATCTTGCTGCATTTTCCGCATGATATTGGGAAGTATAACCTGTACCACTCTTCACCGTCCGATCAACCCCAATTCCATGACAGTCGGCAAAGTGATACGTTCCCCATTTGGAATACTCGTAACCATCCACATTAGGCCCGTAATGATGATCTGGATTTACCATCCAGCCTACACCTAGAGGTGCAGTGTAGTTTTCATAGATGTCGAGTGAAGACAGCAACATGCCCGTAATCCGCTCCACCACTTGCTCATCATGTCCAAACGTTAATCTGACCCACTCATCTGCGATGGCTTCTGCTGAGAGCTCAGGATTCCAACCCAGTCTGCCATATCCGTACAGATTCGCTTGAGCCAGCGGATGTCCCGTCCAACTTGCATCCGCACCGATGTTGGATACAGCAGCAAATCCACTGTACTGGCGCTGATAGAGCGAACCGTCTGCAATGCGTTTGATCTCCGAGCCTTTGCCTTTGGCATACGTGTCAAAATCCAGAATTTCCTTCCACTGTGGCACAAGATAAGCCAGATGACGCTGTTGCCCTGTATATTCTTGCGTAATCTGGAACTCGATCACCTGGTTCGTATTCTCCATCGCCCCGAATAAAGGGGATACTGCTTCTCTAACCTGAAAATCCATAGGTCCATTTTTAATTTGCAAAATGACATTGTCTGCAAACCGTCCGTCTAGCGGCTTAAAGTGATCATAGGCTGCGCGTGCCCGGTCTGTAGTACGATCCCGCCAGTCCTGCTTGCAGTCGTATACGAAGCAGCGCCAGATGACAAGTCCGCCATACGGAAGAAGTGCCTCGGCAAGCATATTTGCACCGTCGGCATGGTCACGATTGTATGTGAACGGGCCCGGACGATTTTCAGAATCCGCTTTGATCACATATCCACCAAAATCCGGAATGGCAGCGTACACCTTCGCCGTTTGAATGTTCCACCACTCACGCACTTGTTGATCCAGTGGATCAGCTGTCTGTAAGCCACCAACTTCGATCGGACTGGCGTAATTGGCACAAAGAAACAAGCGAATACCATACGCTCTGAATTCAGCCGCTACCTTCGCAACATTACCAAGATATCGCTCTGTCAGAAACAGACTCTCTTGCTTATGCACATTCACGTTATTAATCGATATCGCATTGATTCCGGTTGAAGCCAGCAATCGGGCGTAGTCTCGAATCCGCCCTAAATCCTGCGTGAACTCACCGCTTTCGTAAAAAATAGAACGCCCGGCATATCCCCGCTCAATACTGCCGTCCACATTATCCCACTGATTAATCATGCGCAGTTGATTCACGGGTTGCTCTGTAATAAATAAAGGCTTCTCCCCGTCAAAAGCCGAACCGGCCCCTTCTGACTTACCTTGCTTTAATGTCAGTTCACGCAACAAATGAAAAACAGCGTATAAAACGCCTTGCGGCGTCTCTGAACCAATAACCAGTTCCTGTAGAGACTCTTCTTCACGAATGATAAAACCCTCACCCTGTACAGTAGCACGTTCCGCCTCCGTAAAGGCTCTTGTCACCTGATTGTTCCCTGCCCAGGTGCCCACTCGGATTGAAGGTTTACGTTGTTCGTCTGAATCCGTGCTTTGGGTCTGAGAATGGCGAATGACAGGCTGTTCCCCGTATAACTTACTAAGCCCTTGCTTGAGCTCGGTAAGAGCGGTGTCGATGACGAGATGCTGTTCCTGTACATCAATCAGCTGGCTCCAGAGAGGAGCTATCGTTCTCGTTCTCGTAGCCCCTTTCGCTTCTGGTAGTGCAACATGATAACCTAGCCATGCTTCATATTGCGGGCCGGACAGTCCAGATTGTACGGTAGTTTGACTCATTGTACAGCCTCCTTGCTTGCATAGATCTGTGCAAGACGATTATTTTTGCCTTCAAGCAACCACAGTATAGAAGTTACGCCACGTGGATAATATTTGCTGCCGACAGCAACACCGGATAAGATCTGGTCACTCCAGCACCAGTAGGATTCCTTCGGATGAAGCAACCATTTCACATGAGTTGCATCCGCTGCTTTCCCAGTCTCATCCCACTCCACACCCAGAATCTCACGTGTGATAAATTGGGACAAATAGATTTTGCTCAACCAGGAGTTGTTGCTTGTCGAAGATAGCTTCCAGCCACCATCTTCAAACAGGCATATTCCTGGAACTAGCACCGTTTTTAGATGCGTGTGTAGTGCCTTGATATAGGGTCCGAACCGGCCGTTAACATCGAGTGCCGCTTCACAACCTGTAAAATATGGGAATACCAGACCTTCAATCGCCGGAATGATACGCGAATCGTTATTTTCCGCAATAACCGCCGGGATGTAACCTCCATCAGTCAATTGAGCAGCGACGCTTGCCGCGCAGCGATCTGCTTGTTTTCCTGCCTGATGAGACAGCTCTGCGAGCTTCTCGCCTGCAAACAATTTTTCGAGTGCAACATAGGCAGCCCAGCATTTACCCGCAAGATAGATATTGTTCCGCGATTGTCCAAGGGATACGTCCAAACTGTCGTACGTGGTAATCTCTGCCCCGCCTTGTGTACGGCTGCTATCCAGTCCCATTAAGCCATTACGTTGATCTTCTTCTGGATGGTCACGGTTAAGCATACTTTGGAAGCATTCCTGAATAACCGGCAACATCTCAGTCACAAACTCCCGATCTTGCGTCTGCTCAATATATACCGTTGCGCAGCAAAGCCAATTGACAAGCTCTTCATGGCTCATCTGTGAGAAACAATCATCGATGCCAACGAGTTCATACGCCGAATGACCCGGACGGGAAAATACATTGGCGATTCCAATATCATGTGTAAACGTAATGCCGCCCGGATGAAGTGTCTCTTCTCCAGGGAAGCGAACCTGATCCGTATAACTATAACGCTTCACAAACCACTCCAGCTCATTACGAACAGTCCATGGATTAAGAGCAAGCTCGAAGTACAGCTGATCTGCGGTCAGATCCAGCGTATTCATCATCCGATATTCGCCTTCATTCACAATCCAGAGCGGCTCGCCATCTGCATCGAGCAGTTGAGTGCTCGCATAGTAGCTGTGGATGGAATGAGCAAGCATATAGGACTGATCTTCGCTAAGCGCTTCCGTTCCAAGTCGCCGATCTACTTCGGCACAGGATGCAGTCAATGCATCAAAACGATCGAGTGCATACTCACCCGCTTGCAGAATGTCAGCAAAGTAACGTGTGTACCAATATGTGGTGTCCATACCGGTAGTTACAATTCCTCCCCGATAGAAACATACCGCGAATTGGAACGTGCGTTTCTGGCCTGCCGGAACTTCCATCAGTAATACGGAGGTAGATCCTAAGCCAAATGCCAGATTGTCACGATGTTTTTCCTCTAAAATTTTCTCCAGGGTAAATCCGCGTGCAGGCCACAGACCTTCATTTTTCGACACAATAGCTGTCAGACGCCCTTGTCCAACCCCTGTCAATGGTCCTCCCTCTGGTCCACCAATTAAACGCATCGCAGAATACGGATCACTACCTTGATAACCGAAGTACCCTTTACGGGTTTTCTCGCCTTGGCTGTTGTCAATGGTCATCTCGACCAACACTGCGGGTACGAGTGCATCCATCAGCGCTTCACGATCTGCACTCTTCGGATGTGGAACGGGACGTACAGGCGAATAAATACGGAATTCAAGATCTCCTGCATTCCATGTATCTGTCCCCGAAGTGAACTCCCGAGTAATGTCTTCATCCCGAAACGCAGAGATCAACGGCTTTGCCCCCGCACCGTCAAACTGACTTCCACTGTCCAGCTTCTCCACATCATAACGGCTGCTCTCATCTTCACTCGCTTCATAAAAAGGCAATGCCTGATAATGCTCTCCATCACAAGCTTGTAATCCAATGTATACGTTCTGGTCAGCCGGCTTCCCAAGTTCAAGCCCCAGCCCACCTTTAGCCCCTTTGTAACCTAGCGTGAAACTGGCAAATGCACCGATTGGTGCGTGATGAGCATTGTAAAAAATAGAATTGGATGTACTCATTCTTCATAACCTCTCTCGGAATAAGATATGCATGCGTTTTCATTAGCCCCATCCTATCACGCAGTGTCCGTCCAGACCATGAACAAATCAATCGGATATTTACCCAAATCAAGCTGAAATATGATAAAATATAAAGCGGTTACACTTTTAAAATTTTAATAAATTCGTTTTAAATATGTACATAACATAGCGTAACATGACCCAACATAAGGAGGAATTCAAATGTCTTCCACGTATTTACCTCCCGATCTGGGAGAAAGTGTGCATGAAGTGTTTTACCCAGATGTGCAAACCACCGTTAACTTGTTCGCCATTCATCTGCGCAGTGTCGGACCCGATTGGGACTATCCGGCGCACGAGCATCCTCAATATGAGCTCAATTATGTAACAGAGGGTGTGCAGTATATGACCATAAATGGTACTTTGTATGTACAAAACGCTGGCGAGCTCCTGCTGATCCCTCCGGGAAGCATTCATTCCAGCCAGAGCCGTAGCGGACAAGGCTTCACCTACTTCTGTATGCATTTTGATATTGATGATCAGCTGTTTCTCTCTCTTCTGGCACGAATCAAGCAAGTATTATTCGGAGCAGATAGCCCGGTTACCCAGCAGATTGAACCTGTGCTGCACAAGCTCATGTCCTCTGCCCACGATCAATCCCCCAGTGCTATGGTACAGCGCATGCAACTGCAATCCGCGGTATTTGAGCTGTTTGGTCACCTCTGGGAGACGGTGTCTCAGGAAGCAGTCCAGACGTTTGCGGGTGGGTACGAACGGATTGAACTGGCGCATCAGATTCGTACTCGGCTCCAAGGACTAATGAGCCAGCAATTCAAACAAGGCGATGAATCCGACAGCCACTATGGGATCGATGATATCGCCGCAGAACTCGGCATCAGTACTTCGCATTGCAATCGTGTGTTCAAACAAATATTCGGGCAGTCCCCCCGTACCGTTCTATCCCAAATGGTGCTGCACGAGGCCAAAGTTTTACTAGGTAATCCACAGCTCTCTGTACAAAATATCGCAGTGATGCTTGGATATAAGGATATCGCCCATTTTAGCCGTCAATTCAAACGGTGGTCGGGGAAGTCCCCTTCACAATATAGACAGGAACAGCCTGCTCTGGAGTAATGTCCAGCAGCAGGCTGTTTTATTTGATGTTTACGTTACATATCGTTATTTCAGCAAACGTTTGATCAGATTCAGTTTGTTATTGTAAGGCGGGTACAGCATATGCGGATTAAGTTTGGTACTCTTTTTCAAAACACTTTTCATATGTGAAAAGGTCTCGAAGCTGTACCGTCCATGGTAGGAGCCAATACCAGAATGACCTACTCCTCCAAACGGTAGCCGTGGATTGGCCACATGTGTAATCGTATCGTTAATGCATCCTCCGCCAAAAGAAACCTCGTTCAAGACTTTATCCTGAACAGCTGAATCGGATGTGAACAGGTACAGAGCTAACGGCTTAGGACGTTTCATAATTTCGCCGATTGCATCATCTAGATGACTATAACTGATCATCGGCAAAATCGGCCCAAAGATCTCATCCTCCATCGTAGCTGCATTCCACGATTCCGCATCAATTAGGGTCGGCTCAATAAAGCGATCCTCTTCATCGGAAGAGCCTCCATAGATGACCTGGTCCCGGTCTCGTTCAATTAATGCGGTCAAACGTTTAAAGTGTGACTTGTTCACGATGCGCCCATAGTCCTTGTTATGCTGAATATCCGTTCCAAAGAAGGTTACAATCGCAGCTTTCATCGCATCAATTAAAGGCTGTTTTACACGCTCATGTACAAGCAAATAATCCGGGGCGATACAGGTTTGCCCTGTGTTCAGCAGTTTGCCCCAAATAATACGTTCCGCCGCAACTTGAATATCCGCCTGCTCATCCACGATGACAGGACTTTTCCCTCCAAGCTCAAGCGTAACCGGAACAAGGTTTTTTGATGCGGCCTCCATCACGATTTTACCAACGGGTACACTGCCTGTAAAAAAGATATAGTCGAACGACGCATGGATAAGCGCTGTTGTTGTGTCTTTGGCTCCTTCGACCACTTGCACATATTCCGGCTCAAATACTTCAGCAATCAATTCCTTAATAACAGCTGATACAGCCGGCGTGTTCTCTGACGCTTTGAGCACCGCCGTATTACCTGCGGCAATCGCACCAACCAGTGGTTCAATAAGGAGTTGAAAAGGATAATTGAACGGCCCAATAATGAGCACCGCACCATACGGTTCAGGAAGGATAAAACTTTTGGAGCCAAGGAGAGCCACTTGTGTCCTAACCTTAACAGGCTTCACCCACTTTTTGATTTTACGCATCGTGTGTGTGATGCTGTCGAGCATAAATCCAATCTCTGTCGTGTAGGATTCAAATTCGCTTTTCCCCAAGTCTTGATACAGTGCCTCGGTCAATCCGGATTCATGTTTCTGAATGGCCTGTTTTAAACGTCTTAAACGCTCTATTCGAACTTCCGCTGGTCTCGTGGCACCGGAACGGAAAAATGTACGTTGTTTCTCCAGAATGACGTGTACATCTTCGTGTGTTAATTCTTGAAACGTAGTCATAATGCTCACTCTCCTTCGTTACAAATGATTATTGATGAAAGGTTTAAACTGACGAACCTATAGGTTACATGCCGTAGCATGTTAAGCCTTTTCTTGTTGTTGTGCAATCTAACTGTAGATTAATCGAGCGCTGAATCAGCTACTCATTTATAGGCATTCCTCTTCAAGCGCAGCTACAAGCTGTTTAAGCAGATCGACGGACGCATGCAGCGAAGCTGAATAATAACGCTGTGTTCCCTTCTGTTCCACGGAAATGAGCCCTTTCTCCAGCAGCAACTTCAAATGGTGGGATATCGCTGGACGGGACAGGCTGGAGTGTTCCGTAATCTCATTCACTGTCATATGGCCTTTTTCGCTCAGCGTGAGCAAAATCGATTGGCGATGGTTGTCACTCAGAACTTGAAACAGCGGGATACATGTTTGGAAAATGGTTATGGCCTTCTGACCCATATTTACACCTCGATTATCATTCTCATTCTATCTATTAACTATCATTCTACGAACTTTATAGTTTTTATTTTCATTCGTTTAAACATTTAAACCTATTAATTGAATTGTACTTCCTTATATCTCAAATTTCAAGAAAAACAGCTTAGAACAACAATCTTTTATAAATAAAACGCTTCCACTCTACCATACTTGTATGGTAGTATGGCAATGAAGGAGTTGAAGTTGTGGAACATACCCCCAGATTATCATCCAAAGCCGGTTTATCGCCCTTGTCAGGCCACCTTTCGGCGTTGAACAAGCAATCCTACTCGACGCGAGATTTGGTCTATGACACGCTGAAACAACAGATTTTGAGTCTGCAGTTGCCTCCGGGTACGGCCATTTCGGAGAAAGAAATCGCCCTGGACTTTCAGGTTAGCCGGACGCCTGTGCGAGAAAGTTTTGTCCGACTCGCTCAGGAAGGTCTGCTGGAAGTGTATCCCCAGCGTGGAACGTATGTCTCTCTGATTCAACTGGATCTCGTCGAAGAAGCCCGATTTATGCGCGAGCAGCTGGAGCGAGCTGTCATCCGTCTAGCTTGTGCACAATTTCCAGAAGAGCAGATGTTGGCCCTTGAACAAAATCTTTCAGAGCAGCAGCAATGCCTGAGCGAACCGGATGATGAACGCATGTTTCAACTGGATGAGGAGTTCCATAGCACTCTTTTTGCTGGCTGTAACAAAAGCAACACCTGGACGGTGATTCAGCAGATGAATGTGCATTTGAATCGAAGCCGGATGCTCCGTCTGTCTTCCGATCATCATTGGGATCACTTAATCGAGCAGCACCGATCCATGGTTCAGGCGATTCAGCAGCATGATGCAGAGAAAGCAGAACGTCTGATGCAGGAACATCTGTATCTGACAGTCACGGATCTGGCTGTTCTGCGGAGTACATATCCTTCCTATTTCCAATAAGTAAAGAATTTCTGCTTGCACATCGTAATACATGTTTTTTCTTCCACTAATGAGGATGAGGTGAATGAGATGAAGATGGTTTTTCGCTGGTTTGGCGAAGGCAATGATACGGTATCGCTGGATCAGATCCGGCAAATTCCGGGCGTCGAAGGCATTGTATGGGCACTACATGATGTTCCAGCAGGCGAAGAATGGCCGATGGACAAAATACTTGCTGTCAAGACAGCTGCGGACCAAGCCGGACTACATCTGGATGTCGTAGAAAGTGTTAATATTCATGAAGATATCAAGCTTGGACTGCCTTCACGGGATAAATATATTAGCAACTACATTAAAACGATGGAGAAACTTGCCCAAGTGGGTGTCAAAGTGATCTGTTATAATTTTATGCCGATCTTCGATTGGTTGCGTACGGATCTGCACAAAGAAATGGAGGACGGATCAACAGCCCTCTTCTATGAAGCTAGCAAAATTGAAAACATTGAACCACTGGAACTGGTTCGCAAAATCAATGAAAACTCCACCCTCACGATGCCGGGCTGGGAACCGGAACGACTGCAGTATCTCACAGGTTTGTTTGAAGCCTATAAAGATGTGACCGAAGACGATATGTGGGAGAACGCACGTTACTTCCTGCAAGAGATCATTCCTACCGCCGAGCGGCTTGGCATTCGAATGGCGATTCATCCCGATGACCCGCCATGGCCGATCTTTGGTCTGCCTAAAATTATAATCAATCAGGACAATGTTCGCAGATACCTGAATCTATATGATAGTCCGGCAAATAGTGTAACGCTGTGTAGCGGATCTCTCGGTGCCAATCCAGACAATGATATCATCGGTATGATTCATGAGTTCAGTGATCGGATTCCGTTTGCTCACATCCGGAATGTGAAGGTCTATGAAAATGGTGACTTTATCGAAACCTCTCACCGCAGTCAGGACGGAAGCGTAGATATCGCGGGTGTTGTAGAAGCCTATCACGATATTGGTTTTGAAGGATACGCCAGACCGGACCACGGTCGACATCTGTGGGGAGAAGAATGTAGACCAGGCTATGGACTATATGATCGTGCACTCGGAATTATGTATCTCTGGGGTGTCTGGGATTCACTACAAAGGAGGGCAAACGCATGAGCGAACACCATTCGAACCTGAATCTGGAGCGTACTTCTCGCCTTCAAGGTAAAACAGCCGTGATTACCGGAGGGGCAGGCGTATTATGCCGCTCCATGGCTGAAGAACTCGCAAGACACGGCGCCAAGGTGGCCATCCTGAACCGGACGGTATCCAAAGGTCAAGACGTTGCATCCGCAATTGAAAAAGCAGGTGGCCGTGCCATTGCCGTTGCATGTGATGTCACCCAAGCCGAAAGTGTACAGGCGGCGGCAGATATTGTTCGTGAGCAACTCGGCCCATGTGACATATTGATTAATGGTGCTGGCGGTAATAACGCCAGTGCCAATACAACAAATGAAATTTTCAAACCGGAGGATTTGGGTAATCCTGATGTGACCACCTTTTTTGATGTAAGTGTGGAGGGGTTTCGGCAGGTCATGGATCTGAACTTTGTAGGTTCCCTCATCCCTACTCAAATTTTTGCCAAACATATGATTGAGCGCGATGTACCCGCTACGGTTATCAATATATCGTCGATGAGCGCCCCATCTCCCATGACCAAAGTGCCTGCGTATAGTGCTGCCAAGGCGGCTATTAACAATTTTACACAATGGCTCGCTGTTCATCTGGCAGAGTCGGGGATTCGAGTCAATGCGATTGCACCGGGCTTCTTCCTGACCGAGCAGAACCGCAACTTGCTCTTGCAGCCAGACGGCTCACCTACGGAGCGTTCCAGCAAAATTATTGCGCATACCCCAATGCGCCGTTTTGGTAAACCGGAGGATCTGCTCGGTACGTTAATGTGGCTGGCAGATGAGCATCAGTCCGGCTTTGTAACGGGTATTGTTGTGCCTGTAGACGGCGGATTCATGGCTTATTCCGGGGTGTAGCCCTCATTTTTGGATACATCGATTGTCTGAAACAGATTCACACTCCTACCGAACCTCGTGATATGCTCACGGGCTTCGGTTTTTTTGACGTTGATTTGATCCTCGAGTGATAAGGAATAAATTGCATCGTTGTGGGCAAGGATTGAGGGTGTAAAGGGTGGTGATGCATATATGATGGAGGAAACTACGGTCGTTGCTGTGCGAGCGATTATCGCTTTTCTCACCTTAATTGTCTATACGAGGGTTCTGGGAAAACAACAAATGGGCAACCTGACCTATTTTGATTATATTAACGGCATTACGATTGGCTCCATTGCCGGTACGTTTGCCACGGATTTGTCGTCCAAAGCGTGGATTCATTTTGTAGCGTTAACCATCTTCACCTTGATCACCATCATTTTTCAATACATTACGCTGAAAAGCCGAGCCTTCTCCCAAATTATGGACTCCGATCCCACCCTGGTCATTCAGAATGGAAAAATTCTGGAACAAAATCTGAATCAAATGCGCGTGAAGTTCGACGAACTCACCATGATGCTACGGCAAAAGGATGTATTTGACCTGACCACGGTCGATTATGGCATTTTAGAGCCGGATGGCACCTTATCCATTGCTTTGAAACCGGAGAATCAGCCCGTAACCGCAAAGGATATGCACATGCACCCACCATCCCAGAAACTCATGACCGAGCTTATTATCGACGGTGTATTAATGAAAGAAAAACTGGCGGAACGGAATAAGGACAGTAGCTGGTTAACCGAACAATTGAAAAAACAAAACCTGACGATTCAGGACATTGCATTTGCTGCCATTTTACCGAATGACAAGTTATATATCGATTTGTATAAGGATCGGTTATCAGACATGACCAGCACGGATGAGGAAAAAAAACGTAACTGATCTGAATGAATCTAGTATATCTGAACTCATAAAAACAATCTGACCAAACTTGTCCCGGGAGGTTCGGAAATGAAAAAGCATAAATGGCTGCTCTATACGATCCCCATTATCATGCTTTTGCTGTTCATCGTGATCATGATTAGCGGCCCTTGGCTCAAAAAACCTTTTGGCACGCAAGATCGCTTACTGGAATCCATCCAGAAGCTGGAGAAGCAGGTTCTGGACAAGCAGTGGACTCAAGCCAAAGATCAGGTCGAGTATGCCATGCAAGCTTGGCATCGGATCGTCAACCGCATTCAATTCAGCGTGGAGCGTGAGAGCATTTATGATATTCTGGGTGCACTCGCACGAATCCAGGGCGGTATTGCGGCGCAGGATGATCAAGCGATTATGGAGGAAATTTATTATTTTTATGCCTTATGGGATAACCTCGGGGACTAACACTACGCACGATCCAAAGGGAGCTGCTACTAACTCGCAAATTATGCTGAGGGATACAAAACAAAAAAACAATATAAAAACACCTCCTTTTCAGAAAAAGGAAGTGTTCTTTGTTTCATCCTTCAGACCGTCGCCCTATCTACATTACGTTCTATGCTCTGTTTAATCCACGGGATTTCGACTTCGAGGGACTTGCCGTTCCTTCTTTTCGGAAGAAAAGTGCAAGAGCTCCCTTTGCACACCATAGCGCAAACAATGCAAACAGCGTACCCCAGAACAGAGCTGGCATAAACGTCTGTTGCGCCAGATTGGCTGCATCTCCGGCCTGAGATGGACGGGTCCAGGATGCCCAACCGATATACATCGCACTAACGACGGACTCTTCGAGCGTAATAAAGGCCAGTAGCAGATAGTAGTACTTCGCGATTTTCACTCCAAAAATCATAATAACTACATTCAACGCGATAAATCCGGTCAACCACAACATTCCGAATTCGCCTCTGACATATAACACCAGCGACACAAGTGCCACAGCCGTCATAACTCCCAAGCCCCACATGTGCCGCCCTTTGCGGTACAAGTAAAACAGAAGCCATGCAAAAAGCGATGCACCAATGTATCCTGCCAGCGAAACAAATATCGCTCTCCCCGATGTCAGCATAGATGAATACGTGACACCGCTATGATCCGCGTATAATTCTATGCGTAACACTTTACCGGACAAAACCAGTGTCATCAGCGCATGAGCGAATTCATGAATCATCGTATCGAGATTACGGAACAAGGATGAGAACGGGATGAATCGGGTCAGAAATACAGAGGCCATTAGAAAAAGGATCGTTTTGAGCCACTTGTTCACTCTGTTCAAACCTCCTTGCCTTCAACTAGCGAGCCTATCCATTATAGTACGTCAGGCTTCCCTGCTTCGTTTCGTCTTTTGAAGTCAAGCGCGCATTGCTCCATCCACCAGCAAAAGCTGCGATTGTGCCCAATGAAAAAAGAAGATAGATCATATCGACCACGCCCTTTCTCAAAAGTCACCAAAAGTCGATTTCGCATCCGCAAAATGGCATCGTCCACGAACTGTTCGGCGGCTTTGCTGTGGATAAGCGTCACATACGCATATAGTGAATGATCGACAGGTTCATCCAGCGGACTAACCCCGGCACATGAAAACTCGGTCTGCACCCCTGCTTCCTGGAGCAGGCTTAATGTTCGAACCAGCTCGGCGTCGACCTCTACCCCGTTCCACATCACCGTCCGTTTGGGTAACACGGTTCGTTTGTCCCGTTCGGTCCAGTGCAGCAGTTCCTGTTTTCGTCTTCTCCACAGATGGACAGGCTGTTCACTGAGCAGCACTTCCTGTTCCTCAAATTCTTCATGTACGTTCATCATGTTCCTCCTGGTCTGCATATCCAATCGTCTCAAACGAAAGAGAGCACATCACTGTGCTCTCTGCTTCGCAAAAGGCAAAGGAATAGGTCACGTTCATTCCTCAGCATGTTGTTATATTGTACCTTTTTCGGTGTAAAGCATCAAATGAAGTTCCTATTCGTTCAATGCCAGCTTCAGCGCTTCCAGATTCTCTCTCATCACACTGATGTAGTCTTTGCCTGCCTTGACCTCATCCTCGGTTAGACCTTCAATAGGATTTAACACGGCTGTTTTGGCTCCAATCTCCTGAGCAATGGTTTCCGATACTTTAGGTGAAACGAGTGTTTCGAAAAAGATCGTTTTTACTTTGTGTTCCTTGGCAAAATCAATGACAGATGCCATCTGTGCTGCGGATGGTCCCTGTTCAGGAGACAACCCGGCAATGGGAACCTGCTGCAATCCATATTCAGCTGCCAGATATGCAAAAGCCGCGTGCTGTGTAATAAAGTCCTTCCGTTTGCTGCCCTTCACAGCCGCTCTGAAGTCCCGATCCAGTGCTTCCAGCTTGGCGATATATTCATCGGCGTTTTGCTTGAACTGATCTGTATGTTGAGGTGCGGCTTTGGCAAGTCCAGCTTCAATGTTTCGTACTTCCTTTATAGCGAGCGCTGGTGACAGCCACACGTGAGGATCAAGCCCGCCATGGTCGTGGTCATGCTCTTCACCTGTTGCGGCGTCATGCTCGTGACCTTCCTTCGCAGAGGCGTCATCTGCGTGATCATGTTCTTCAGTGGTTGTTGCTTTGTCCGCATGTTCGTGATCATGTTCTTCTTCTCCTCCTTCACGAATGCTAATCCCTTGACTGGCTTCCACCTGTACAAGTTTGCTATTGCTTAGGCTGTCTTTGACCTGATCCATCCAGGACTCCATGCCTGCCCCGTTGTAGACGAGAACATCTGCTTTTTCAATGCTCGCGATGTCCTGAGGCGTTGGTTCCCAATCATGCGGCTCCATGGCTGGCGGAATAAGCGTATGTACATCAGCCAGATCGCCCGCTACATTTTTCGTAAAATCATACATCGGATAAAAGCTGACCTCTACATTTAATTTTTGCTCCGAGGCCGCTGTAGTACTAGCTGCAACAGCTTGATCCGGATTGGAGGTTGTTGTTTTTTGGCCGCAACCTGTTGCAACAAGTGCCAAACTGAAGATAATTCCCAGCGCTGAAGTTTTGCCCAATTTCATAGTCTGAATTCCCCATTTCATCTTTATGTGTTGCTTTTTGAATGAATATATAATGTTGCTGTCTGCTGCTTAACGGCGCGATGACGTTTACGATTGTATAGTGAAATCAGCTTTTGGGCTGATATTCCAGTCAACAGGAAAAGTAACAGGATGAGTGCAATGGTTCCTCCCGGAGGTGTATTCCATTGATACGAAGCGGTGAGCCCGCTAAAAATGCCCATCAATCCTGTAACGATAGAAATAACAATGGCTGCGGCAAAACTGCGTGCAACCCTCAAAGCTAATGCTGCCGGCAATACAATAAGTGCAGATACGAGCAGCACACCGACAATCGGCATCGCAGAGGCCACGGTCATTCCGGTTAGTATCGCAAAGGCAAATGATAAACCTTTCACCTGTACGCCTCCAATGGAGGCAGTCTCTTCATCAAATGTCAAATTGTACAACGGTCTTCGCAAAACGAAAAAAAAGGTCAATCCAATCAAACATACCGCAGCCATCATCCACAGCTGGATATTACTCACCGCGACGATGGAACCAAACAGATAAGAACTGAAGGTTTTGGAAAGATTCATTTTTAGACTCATTAATACAACAGCCAAAGCTAGACCAGATGTCATAATGATTGCAACCGGCACCTCACTGTACGTCCGATAGCTTCGCCGTAGCTGTTCGACCAGCAGAGCACCAATGATTGCAACAGCGAAGCCGCTTAGAACCGGATTCAGGTTCATAACCGAACCTAGGGCAACCCCTGCCAGTGAAACGTGAGAAAGTGTATCAGCCATAAGTACCTGCCTTCTAAGCATCAGATATACACCCAAAATAGGTGCAATGATTCCGATTAGTCCTCCAGCCCAGAAAGCACGTTGCATGAATTCGTACTCAAACACTGCCATTCCTCACTTTCTTGTCTCTCCAAGGTGATCGTTCGATCCAGCCGGTTACCCACTTCTTCGAGACCGTGTGTGACCATAATGATGGTGAGACCATGAACATCTGCATAGTGACGCATCAATTCATAGAACCCTTCTCTACTGCGCCGATCCATCCCGGTGGTGGGCTCATCCAGCACAAGCACTTGCGGCTGTCCAGCCAGGGCTCGTGCGATACAGATTCGCTGCTTCTGTCCGCCCGAAAGCTCTCCTACACGTGCGTTGCGGTATTCCCACATGCCGACTTCACGCAGGCTTCGTTCAACAATCGCTTCTTTGTCCGAAGTGAATCGCCGAAAAAGACCTAACTTGTGATAACAACCGGATCGCACGAGTTCGATGACTGTACTGGGAAAACCACTATTAAACGAGGCTACTTGCTGAGGTACGTAACCGATCTCCAGCTTTTTGCCTCGAAGCTGCTGTGTATTCATATGTACCGAACCACTCCAGGGCTTTAAGAGCCCCAGCAACAGCTTCAGCATGGTTGTCTTCGCAGAGCCATTCGGCCCCGTGATGCCGACAAATTCACCCACATGAATATCCAACGACAGATGATCAATGACGGGCTCTTTACCATATCCAAATACGACATCACGCATGGAAGATAAAATCATGGGTTAACCTCTTTCTTTTTTTCGTAAATATTACGATTTATAAAAACCAAAATTTTTTAGCGGGTTTCCCGGTGAATCGTCATCTTCTTCAAACGAGGTGAATACTTTTTCATCTCCAGACGTTCTGGATGGTTGCGCTTGTTCTTCGTTGTTGTATAGTTGCGATCTCCGCACTCCGTGCATGCTAAGGTTACAATGACTCTCATGGTGTTGCCTCCCTTTATTTATTCGTAATTATTACTATTTAATGATAGTAGCCTATGCCTTTCCTTTTGTCAACTTCTTCTCTTAGCTCCACTGTGGAAAAGGATCTTTCAACACGCGCCAGTTCATCTGCATCTCTTCATCTGTAAGCAACGTCTCGTCCAATGTTCGTTCAATAACTGCACGATCCATATCAATTCCGATAAACACCAGCTTGGTTACCCGGTCACCCCACTCTTCATCCCAATCCGGAATAGCTGGAAGCTTGTCGCCAAAATGAAGATGTCGCTCTTCCTCACTCATCGCCCCTACCCATATTCCTGCCGGTGCAAGCTGTTTGGACGTACCCGCATGGCTAAATGAAATGGCCATATGGTTGCGAGTAGCCATCCACATTAACCCTTTGGAACGAACGATACTGTCTGGCCATTTGGCAATCCAGCGCAGCAGGCGCTCGGGATGGAATGGGCGTTTGCGGTGATATACAAACGAATGAATACCGTATTCCTCGGTCTCAGGCGTATGCTCCTCTTTCATCAATTCGCGGATCCAGCCCGCGGACTGGCTTGCTTTTTCAAAATCAAACCGACCGGTATTCAAAATTTCTCTCGGATCAATCTGCCCATGCGTCGTGCGAACCAACTTGGCCTCTGGCTGCATCGCATGCAGTGCTTTTTCCAGCTTCGATAGCTCTTCTTCGGATACCAGATCACATTTGTTCAGCACAAGAACGTCGCAAAATTCAACCTGGTCGGTCAGCAAATGCACAATGCCCCGCACGTCATCTTCTCCGGCTTCCTGTCCGCGATCCTTAAGCGTCTCTTTCGAATAAAAGTCACGCCAAAACTGAGCGGCATCCACCACCGTTACCATCGTGTCTAGACGAGTGAATCGAGTCAGATCAATGCCAAGTTCCTCGTCAATGTACGTAAATGTCTGAGCCACAGGAACGGGTTCGCCAATGCCCGTCGATTCAATCAATATGTAGTCGAACGACCCATCCAGCGCAAGCCGCTCCACCTCTTTTAACAAATCCTCACGAAGTGTGCAGCAGATGCACCCGTTCGACATCTCCACCAGCTTCTCATCAATCCTCGATAAACCGCCTCCGTCCCGAATCAACCCTGCATCAATATTGACTTCACTCAGATCGTTTACGATGACGGCGACACGCATGCCCTCCCGATTATGTAACACGTGGTTTAGCAATGTCGTCTTACCCGCTCCAAGATAACCGCTAAGAACCGTAACTGGCACTCGATTTTGAATATGTTGTTGTTTTTCTGATACTGACATTATTGCTTCCTCCACTTCTTATGGGTGAATTAAAGAGATCCATCAAAGCTGTTGGGATGTTGAGATGGAAAACAGGGTTGATGAATGGTGTACTTGATATAGATGATGTATTTAATCGTAATAATTACTATTAAATACATGGAGAAATATACCTTATCTGCTCTTATCTTGTCAACTAAGTAAATTCAAGCGAACTTTTAATCGTAAAATAACTGATTAACTGACTGCATCGATGTATGTTACAGCGAGTACAAGCATATATTCTAGCAAAGTTCTAGTAACGGAGGTTTTTCATGAGAATCGCAGCTAGTTTGAAACTTCTCACCTTTCTTGTTCCTTGTGCCTTTCTGGTTCCGGTTGTTATTGCGTTCGCCCCGGATCTGAATAAAATCTGGAATAGCGAAGCGTTGCAAAATATAAAAACAGTATTTGTGAGTATTTTTCTGGAAGCGGCCCCCTTTCTGCTCATGGGCGTGTTCCTGTCCTCTCTGATGCAATGGTTCGTATCGGAAGAGATGGTGCGAAGAATGACCCCCAAACATCCGGTTGGCGGGGTGCTTGTGGCGGGCCTGCTCGGTATCGTTTTTCCCATCTGCGAATGCGGAATGATTCCGGTTGTACGGCGGCTTATGCATAAAGGCATGCCTGCATATATCGCGGTGACGTTTATTTTAAGCGGTCCTGTCGTCAATCCGATTGTGTTTACAGCAACTCTCATGGCATTTCCTAGTCATCCAGAGATCACCATCGCTCGAATGGGACTGGCTTTTGCGGTGGCTGCTGCCGTTGGTGGGCTTGTGTATGTTTTTGTGAAACGTAATCCTCTGCGCATGCCCAAAACGGTCATGACGGAAGTAAAGACACATCCTGGGTTCAAAATGGCTTCCTCAGCTCATTCTCATAAACCAACACATACACATTCAGATGTCCACGCTCACTCGCACGGAGGCACCCATGACCATCATCACTCCCATAAGAAGGACTGGCGCAGCTTTTTCATCCATGCCGGTGAAGAGTTCGTCGATATGAGCAAATATTTGGTGATTGGAGCATTGATTACAGCATGTATTCAGACATTTGTGAGTCGCAGTGATCTTGTTGCGCTGGGAAATGGCCCGGTTGCCTCGTATGTATTTATGATGGGCTTTGCATATGTTCTGTCCTTATGTTCTACATCGGATGCTTTTGTTGCGTCAGCCTTCTCACATACGTTTGCTTTGGGTCCGCTGATTTCCTTCCTTGTGCTCGGCCCGATGCTGGATTTCAAAAGCACGCTTATGTTACTCTCCACCTTCCGCACCCGTTTTGTCATTGGCTTAAGTCTGGCGATTATCCTTCTGGTTTTTGCCGGGTCTTGGCTCGTGAACTTCTTTGGATGATTGAGATGAAACTGCTTCTAGCTGAAGAGTACTTGTTATGTTATTAACAACATTAATCATTAATGTTGTTAATAAGTTTACCGGGTGGTATCTCCTCATTTGAAATGATCCATAGATGAGATTCATACAAGAAAGGAGTGCAAGTCATGGCTCACGCTAATCATGCGATGAACAAGAACTTTTTTACGAAAAGGATCGTCATTCAGTGGCATACGCTCATTCGAGCAGGCTGGATTGGCAGTCTGGCTGTGTATATTATGCACCTCAAATCGAGCAATTCCCTACATTATTATCTGGCTCCCACGATGCAAACGCTACTTCTCGGTTGTGCAGTTCCTCTCCTGTTTATTGCTGTTATTATGGCATGGCATGCTTTTTGGGGTCGAAATGAATTCGATTGCGATTGTGAACATGCTCCACCTTCCGGCCTGATTCGTAGCTCCATGGTTTACGGTTTGATTGCTTTGCCGCTATTGCTCGGTTTTCTACTACCGGATCAAGCTTTAGGCAGTTCGATGGCAAGTCAGAAAGGAATATCTCTGACGTATACTCCACCTGAAATAAGGCGTAAAGACCCACTGCCAGACGCGTCTGCTAAGTTGAACGTGCAGGATTATACGGTCACGCAAGGTATAAAGCAGCAAAATGACAAGTTATCCGAATTCCATGCCAGTGTGCAGTTTGTACCACCGGATGAATACAGCCGCGAATTCGCGGAGCTGGCAGAAAAGTTATACGTACAACCTGTCATCCAGGTGTATCCAGAGATATTCTCGGAAACCCTCGGCACCATCGATATGTTCCAGCGCCAATTCACAGGCAAAGAGATTATGCTGACCGGATTTGTTTACCGGGACGATAACATGGAGCATACATCTCATTTTGCATTAGGACGTTTTCTCGTGATGTGTTGCCCGGCAGATGCAGCTCCTTTCGGCGTAATGATTCATATTCCAGATGCCAACAAGTTTGAGAAGGACAGTTGGGTACAGATCCGTGGTACCATTGGCTCCGCGCAAGTCGACGGTAAAGATACGATGGAAATTCAGGCAACGTCCGTAACACCGATTAATCAGCCAGCTTCTCCTTATATTTATACCAATGCCGATTCCGTTAAGGCATATGAGAAGATTATGAGCGAGCAGAAGTGAGAGAACATGAGTCTGAAGAGGAACAATCTGATATGCGAGATAAGACTAGGAGTAGTAGAGACAACATGAGTAACTTAGAAACACCGTAAGTAACTTAGAAAACACCATAAGTAGTAGAGGTGCAGTTGTAACTTTGGTATGTTTTGACCGCTCCAGGATTCTAACGATCTCAGATGAGCTTATTTAGGTGAAAATAGGCTTTTTGAAATTCTAACGATCACCAGAGAGCTTATTTTGCTGAAAACACAAGAAAAATGTCCTTTTTCACATCAAAATCCTAAAATAAGGTTTCCTGAGATCGTTAGAATATTTAAACGCGGGAAATAGCCCACATAGCGTTCCTGGTGATCGTTAGAAAATGAATCTCATTGGATCATTTTACACTCTCCATATTGGACACAAGTTAGTAGCCGAGCTGGTGATGATAATCACGATGATCTTAATATTTTTAACTAACGAAGAGCGTCTAAGTAGCTCTTCACGGTTCATTAGAGAACCAGAACATTGGACTGAGGTTTGTCGCATTATGTGCTCAGCCGTGTATTCGAGTTTACGTGCACGTCGTCTCCGAACAAAAAAAGACGGGCAGATTAATATCTGCTCCGTCGTCTTTCATATATTATGTTCACCTGTATGTTTACAAGTGTGTATCTACAACTGTGTGCCAGTAAGGGATCTTGCGGCAGTTTTGTGGCAGTCTAGCGGACTGCAATCAGCAGGTAAGTCATGAGTGCATCGTTACCCTGCTTATCTATCCCGCTAGTCTACCTTATTTATCCTTTTACTCCGTTACGATATCATGAACCAACACAGGTGCATCGGCATGATCTGCAATGGTGATGTTTTCCTTGATTTTCGCAATCACGGCATCGACATCTTCACGATTCGAATGAATGGTTACCAGAGATTCACCGGCTTTCACTGAATCACCAACTTTTTTGTTCAGCATCAAACCAACCGCCAGATCGATCTCGGACTCTTTTGTTGCACGACCTGCACCAAGCAACATCGCAGCCGTTCCGATCTCATCTGCAACGATTCCAGCTACATACCCGTCACGATCTGCTGGAACTTCGATTAGATATTGTGCTTGTGGCAAGCGCTCTGGATGATCAACCACAGAAGCATCGCCGCCTTGGTTGGCCAAGAAATGTTTGAACTTCTCCAGCGCTTTACCGTTCTGGATGACTTCTTTGAGTTTCTCTTCCGCCTGCTCCAGTGAATCTGCTTTACCTGCGAGATATACCATCTGACGTCCCAGTGCCAGGCACAGTTCTTCCAGATCTTTCGGACCTTTACCTTGTAGTGTAAGAATCGCTTCTTTCACTTCCAGAGCGTTCCCGATGGCAAGGCCCAGTGGCTGGGACATATCGGAGATAACCGCCATTGTTTTACGTCCTACATTGTTACCAATGCTAACCATGGCGTGTGCCAACTCTTTAGCATCTTCTGTTGTTTTCATAAACGCACCTGCGCCTGTTTTTACGTCCAGTACGATCGCATCTGCACCTGCTGCGATTTTTTTGCTCATGATGGAGCTGGCGATCAATGGGATCGAGTTTACCGTTGCCGTTACGTCACGAAGTGCATACAGCTTTTTGTCCGCAGGTGTCAGGTTGCCACTTTGACCGATAACCGCTACTTTATGTTCGTTTACGAGACGAATAAACTCTTCTTTTTCCAACTCAACATGGAAGCCAGCAACGGATTCCAGCTTGTCCGTAGTACCGCCCGTGTGTCCCAGACCACGACCAGACATCTTCGCAACAGGTACATCCAGTGCAGCAACGAGTGGCGCAAGTACCAGTGTCGTCGTGTCTCCCACGCCTCCAGTGGAGTGCTTGTCAACTTTAACACCTTCAATAGCCGAAAGATCGATCGTTTCGCCGGAGTTTACCATCGACATCGTTAGATCGGCACGTTCCTTATCCGTCATATCTTTGAAAAATACTGCCATCGCCCATGCGCTGACCTGATAATCCGGGATTTCTCCTTGCGTATATCCTTGAACGACGAAATCGATCTCTTCTGTGGTCAGTTCTTTTCCGTCACGTTTTTTAGCAATAATGTCTACCATTCTCATGATGATCTCTCCTTTTGTAAAATGGATTGTCTAGAACACGTGTTGAGCGGAGCCGTTCCGGACCCGGATCGTTCTTTCGATCGCTGTTGTCTTCACATTTTTCTTGAATCACCTTTACTAAGGTTAAAATGTGAAAACAAAGGCGAGCGCTTCGCTTCTCCAGAATCGATTCCGGTTCCTCCACTCCATGCTCCAACACCAGTTTCGATACAATCATTAGGGATTGTTTTTATGGTATACCGTTGAGCGGGACCGTTGCGGACCTGGATCATTCTTACGAGCGCTGTTGTCTCCAAATTTCTCTGATCACCATTTCCATGGTCAAAATTTGGAGACAAAGGCGAGCGCTTCGCTTCTCCAGAATCGATTCCGGTTCCTCCACTCCATGCTCCAACACCAGTTTCGATATGTTTACAGTGTAATTGCTGTATCCAACGCCACAACCATCATGTCGTTAAATGTTTTTTGACGCTCTTCAGCTGATGTTTCTTCGCCTGTCAGCAAGTGATCACTTACGGTCAGGATTGTCAAAGCGTTCACGCCAAATTTCGCGGCAATCGTGTAAAGCGCTGTTGTTTCCATCTCCACACCAAGCACGCCGTGTTTCATCAATTTCTCTGTCACGGAACGGTCATCGCGATAGAAGGAATCGGAGCTAAATACGTTACCTACGTGGATTTTCATGCCTTTTGCAGTGGCACGGTCATAGGCTTCTTTCAACAACGAGAACGTTGCAATTGGTGAGAAGTCGTATCCACCGAAAACATGTTTGTTCATGCTGGAATCGGTACAAGCTGCTTGAGCAAGGATCACATCACGTACACGTACATGTTCCTGCATTCCTCCGCAAGTACCTACACGAATCAAGTTTTTCACGCCATATTCGCTAATAAGCTCGTTCGCATAGATTGCAAAGGATGGAATCCCCATACCTGAACCTTGCACCGAAATCCGGTGACCTTGATATGTACCTGTGAAACCGAGCATGCCACGAACTTCGTTGTAACAAACAACGTCTTCCAGATACGTGTCAGCAATGTATTTGGCGCGTAGCGGATCTCCTGGCAAAAGGATCGTTTCTGCGATATCTCCTGGTTTTGCTCCGATATGTGTACTCATGTGTAATCTCCTCCGATAATAGATAATCTTTAGTACGACCGATAACCTCGAATGTTTGATGTCGAGTCTTGTGGATATCAGTTATGTCAATGTCAAACCATGTTAGAGCAGCTTATGTCACTCAGATGTCCCAGACCCTTACTTCGACTTCAGCATCAAGGCGCAGTGTTTCGTATCTCGGCAGAGCAGGCAAGTGCAGGATCAACACGTCCTATTTGAGATGCCCACTCTGCCCAAGATACTATTCAAAATGCAATTAACAGATCCGCACCTAAAAGTGGTTTACTTCAACTCATTCAAGAAACTTTTGCCATACTCCGGTAATTTCACACCAAAGTTATCTGCCACGGTTGCACCGAGATCGGCAAACGTGCTACGCAGTTCAAGCTTTTTACCCTCGCTGAAACGCGGGGAGTAAGCCAGCAGTGGTACATATTCACGCGTATGATCTGTGCCGCGGTAGGTTGGATCGTTACCATGGTCAGCTGTAATCAACAGCAGATCATCGTTTGTCATTTTCGCAAAAATCTCAGGTAACCGTGCATCATAATCTTCAAGGGCTTGCGCATAACCTTGCGGATCACGGCGGTGACCGTATAATGCATCAAAATCAACCAGGTTCAGGAAGCTGAGTCCAGTGAACTCTTCGTCCAGCGTCTCAGACAACTTGTCCATCCCATCCATATTGGACACAGTACGAACAGCTTTCGTTACGCCTTCACCGTCATAAATGTCAGAGATTTTACCCAAAGCAATCACATCCAGACCGCCATCTTTCAATTCATTCATCACCGTGCGTCCAAATGGTTTGAGCGCGTAGTCATGACGGTTCGCCGTACGTTTCCAATTCCCCGCTTCACCAACGAATGGACGGGCAATAATGCGACCAAGCATGTACGGGTCTTCAAGCGTGATTTCACGACAGAACTCACAGATCTCATACAGTTCTTTCAAAGGTACAACGTCTTCATGCGCTGCAATTTGCAGGACAGAGTCAGCTGAGGTGTAAACGATCAGCGCGCCTGTTTCCACATGCTCCGCACCCAGCTCATCCAAAATCTCCGTGCCGCTGGCTGGTTTGTTACCAATGACCTTACGGCCCGTCTTCTCTTCAATGCGCTGAATTAACTCATCCGGGAAGCCGTTCTCGAACACACGGAAAGGTGTATCAATATATAGCCCCATGATCTCCCAGTGACCTGTCATCGTGTCTTTGCCACGTGAAGCTTCCTGCATTTTGGTATAATACGCTTTAGGTTTATCCGCCACAGGGATACCTTGGATTGGTTCAATGTTGGACAGTCCGAGACTTGCCATATTCGGCATGTTCAGACCACCACGTTCACGTGCAATGTGACCCAACGTATCGACGTTAAAGTCATCGAATTCTGCTGCATCCGGCGCTTCGCCGATTCCTACAGAATCCATAACGATCAGATGTACTCTTTTGAATGTTGACATAAGTTAAGCACTCCTTCCAGCTTCCAATAATCCGAATTACAAAAACAGTCCAGTGATGATCGCAGACAGCACGCTGACCAGCGATGCACCGTAAAGCAGCTTCAGACCGAAGCGGGCCACCACGTTGCCCTGTTTCTCATGAAGTCCCTTCACCGCACCGGCAATAATACCGATGGAGGAGAAGTTGGCGAAGGATACGAGGAAGACGGATACGATTCCTGTTGTTCTGGCAGACAATGCCGTTTGCTCGCTCAAACTCAGCATCGCAACAAATTCGTTGGACACCATTTTGGTAGCCATAATACTGCCTGCCTGAATCGCTTCTTTCCAAGGGACACCCATAACAAAGGCAAAAGGTGCAAACACATACCCAAGCAGTTCCTGGAACGAAATACCGATTACAGCGCTAAATATTCCGTTAATCAAGGCAATCAGGGCGACAAAACCGATTAGCATCGCCGCTACGACAATTGCTACTTTGAATCCGTCCAGAATGTATTCTCCCAGCATTTCGAAGAACGATTGTTTCTCTTCTTCCCGCACTTCCAATATATCTTCTTCCGCCGTAACCCGATACGGATTGACGATGGAAGCAATGATAAAACCGCCGAAAAGGTTAAGCACAAGCGCTGTCACTACATATTTCGGTTCAATCATTGTCATATAGGCGCCGACAATGGACATCGATACCGTGGACATTGCTGATGCACAGAGGGTGTACAGCCGATGTTTCGGCAGTAGCCCGATTTGTTTTTTCACCGAGATGAACACTTCAGATTGCCCCAAAATAGCAGAAGCAACCGCGTTATATGATTCCAGTTTGCCCATTCCGTTGACTTTGCTTAATACCAGACCAATATATTTTATAACAAAAGGTAAGATTCGGATATACTGCAGGATACCAATTAAGGCAGAGATGACCACAATCGGCATTAGCACAGTCAGGAAAAACGGACCGCTCCCGCCTTCTGCTCCAATGTTGATCAAACCCCCGAAAACAAAGGTGATCCCTTCGGCTGCGTAATCAAGCAAGTTCTTAAATACGGTGGAAAATCCGCCAATCAGCCATGTTCCCACTTCCGTATTCAGCAAAGCGTAAGCCAATATAATCTGTAAAACAATCATTACCGCAAGCGGTCGATATCGAATCTGTTTCTTGCCGTTACTGGCGATATAAGCCAGTCCAAAAACAACGAGTAAGCCAAGGATGGCAATAAGGTATTTCATGTGATCTCTCCTTTGAAGGTCGTTAATCCCGTTGTATAAACTGCTCAAAGGGTTACTGAATCTTATTTTGTGTCATTTCATAACATATGATTTCAGAAATTTTATAAAGCGCTTACAAACAACAGGATATATTACGTTTCATGTTCAAGTGAAAAATGGTCCTGAACCCTGTCAGGTATCTCAGGCAGAGTTCAGGAGAATAACTCATTTTAATAAGAAGAAGTGGACTGGCCGCCTTGCATGATTTTCACGCCTGAGCTTGCTCCGATTCGAGTTGCCCCTGCTTCAATCATTTTCTGCATATCTTCCAGACTGCGCACGCCGCCGGATGCTTTAACACCTACGTCAGGACCAACGGTACGACGCATCAGCGCGATATCTTCCGGAGTTGCCCCGCCTGTGGAGAAACCAGTTGATGTTTTCACAAAATCTGCTCCGGCTCTGACAGCCGCTTGACATGCACGTACTTTTTCATCATCTGTCAACAGACAAGTTTCAATAATTACTTTCACCAATGTACCTGCCGCAGCTTCGACAACAGCACGAATGTCCTGCTCTACAACATCATCTTTGCCGTCTTTCAGTGCGCTAATATTGATGACCATATCAACTTCTGTTGCCCCTTTAGCAATAGCATCTTTCGTTTCAAATGCCTTTGTTTCCGAAGTTGACGCCCCCAGAGGGAAACCAATAACTGTACAGATATCTACGCCAGTGCCTTGAAGTTGCTCTGCAGCGTAAGATACCCAGCCCGGATTCACACATACCGATGCAAATTGGTACTGCTTCGCTTCTTCCGTCAGCTTGGTAAGCTCGTTACGAGTTGCGTCTGCACGAAGCAGCGTGTGGTCGATCATTTTGGCTAATTGTGGTGTAGTCAATTGAAATCTCTCCCTTATCTGAACTGGTGAACTTATATCCTTACACTATCATGAACATATGTAAAAATCAACTTGAACATTCGTTCATTTATCATTTGTGGATCGAAAAGTGAACTTTGTGTTACGTCATGAGGAAATATTACTTGTTCCGTGTTTATTTTCCGCCTTACATAGTAAAACATCCGCCCGGATGTCATGGCAGATGTTGTCACTGTTGAACTTAATATGAAGTTGTGCTGGTGACAAGAATAGCACCCATATGGGTTGGGTAACCCATCTATTCGCTTTCCTATAAACGAAGCAATGCCTGCGCTGTGTATTGATCCGTAACCAAAATGTTGGCATACTGGCCTTTCAGAGCCGCATGAATCGCTTCAATTTTGCGCCCGCCCCCAGCCACGAGAATGGATTTCTCCTTGTTTCTTAATTCAGCCAAATCAATCCCGACCGTTCTGCTGTTAATCTCCTCACTGATCAAGTGCCCTTCCGCATCAAAAAAACGTGAACAAATATCACCTGCACCAGACTTCATCAGAAGCTCCTGTTCTTGTTCGTTAAAATATCCCAGCTTGAACAGAAGTGCATCCTCTTTCACGGTTCCTACCGTAAATATGGCGATGTTCGCCTGTCTTCCCAGCTCAACAATGCGTCCAATGTGACGGTCTGCCTCGACCATTTTTTTCACTTCAATATTATCGAAGATCACCGGAAGCGGCAGATACCTGGGAACCGTATGAAACGCTTCGGCAAACAGATGAACAATATCCGCGGCATAGGTGTTTATATGGGAGTGACTTACGCCCCCTTTAAGCTGCACCACTTCTACGCCTTTCACCTGCTTGGGTCTGAGTTGACGTGCGACCGCATGCATTGTTGTTCCCCATGTCACACCGATAATGTCCGCATCCTGCACGGTGTCCTGCAAATAGTCCGCAGCTCTCTTGCTTATATGCTTCTGAATCTCCTCATCACTCTTCAAGGGTGCAAAACATACCAGTGCCGTCTCCAGGTTGTATTTGGCTTTCAGTTCCCCACCGATAATATCAATATCCTCCAGCGGGTCCATGATTTCAATGCGCACGTACCCTCGGTCTTTGGCATATTGAAGAAGCCTCGATACGGTAGGACGTGATACGCCCAGTCTTGAGGCAATATCCTGCTGGCTGTAATCGGACTGATAATACAATTTTGCCGCTTCAATGCTTAATCGCTGTTTCTCCAAGTCCATTCCCATGTGCATTCATCTCACTCATCTTATTATCGTTGGAAAATAAAATATAACGTTTGGCCTCAACTTCTGGTATATAGCTGGCTGAACTTGTACGTATAAAGCTCATTTCGCTACAATACTTGTCCTTATATATTATACATATATTAAAGTTTCCATCACTATATTTTGCCAAAAGTCAAATTACATACCACCTCCGCTGTCTCAGTGACCAACTTACCCGGTCTTTTACCCAAACGCACGAATAAAAAGTAACATCGCACCCCATACTACTCCAGTCACTGGAGCTGTTTCTTGAGTATATGGACCCATAAATCAACCCACATTGGAAAGTGAGGATACCAAGTTATGTCTACTTTATTGTATATTACTGCCCATCCGCATGATCATCAAACCTCATTCAGTATGGCTGCCGGCAAAGCGTTTATTGATGCGTACAAAGAAAGTCATGCCTCAGACGAAATCATTCATCTCGATCTGTACCGTTCCAATATCCCACATATCGATGCGGACGTATTCAGTGGATGGGGCAAGCTGCAAACTGGAGGCGACCTGAGCTCTGAAGAACAGTCCAAGGTACAACGGCTGAATGAACTATCTGACCAGTTCGCGAATGCAGACAAATATGTATTCGTTTCACCGCTGTGGAACTTCTCCTTCCCGCCAGTACTTAAAGCATATATTGATTCTATCTGTGTAGCAGGCAAAACGTTTCGTTATACAGAGCAAGGTCCGGTAGGACTTCTGACGGATAAAAAAGCATTACACATTCAAGCCCGTGGCGGTGTCTACTCCGAAGGACCAGCGGCTCAGATGGAGTCGGGACATCGTTATTTGGGCATCATCATGTCATTTCTAGGTGTACCGAAGCTGGATGGCATCTTTGTTGAAGGTCATAACCAGTTCAAGGATCGTGCCGAGGAGATCAAACAGAAAGGGATTGAAGAAGCGCAGCGTTTTGCCAAGCAGTTCTAAGTAAGATAGAACGAGCCAAACAGCCGTAACCAGTACCAACGATCATCCGGCCATGATAAATAAAACCCGCATCACAGCCCTAGAACATAATTCTAGGGTTGATGCGGGTTTTTCATGTAAATCTGCACTGTATAACAGTGTTGTATAACTTATATTAATGCTCAGCCCTTGTGCGCCCCGGCACTGGCACGGCTCATCGTTTCAAGCTTGCGAGTAATCGCATGGCGGTCTATTTTCAATCCCCAGATTAACTCGATAATCTGTTCTTTTTCTTCCGGATGTTCGGCTTGTTTTAATTGTAGCAACAATTCATGCATCTGTTCGTTGATGTCTTCAAACTGGTTCCAGAGATCCTGCCGTACTTCGGTAGAATCCACGTGATGGTTCGCATCGACTTCTTCCTTCAATGCTTGCAGAATAGCGTCTTTCCATTCCTCATCACCAAGTTGTTTTGCAATGTTCAGGAGATCCAGATAATCGTCAACAAGAAGAGAGTTCAATTCAGCATATGTTTTCATCGTTTATTGCATCCCCTTTTCGTTCTATTTACCCAGTATTATACTCGGTATTTCAGGTAATGCAATAGTTGTCGAGAAAAAGGGAATCATTTGCTTATCTTCATGTCATATTTTGACGAATCTCATATCTTTGAAGTTCTTCCCTTACGACTGCAGAAACTATCTTGTTTTAATATCAAACCAGATCAAGATTTAAGTTGCTGTAGTAGCTGAACTCGATAAGCTTCACTCTCAAGGGATTGAATTTCTTTATATTCTGCGTCAGTCAAAATTTTAGGTTCGCCTGCGGCCTTGGCAATCATATACACCTTGGCACTTTCCTCTACCACTTGTGTACGGTAATAGGCTTCGCGCAGATTTTTACCTGTCGTAACCAGACCGTGATTGACGAGAATAAGCGCAGAATGTTCGGTCACCTTAGCAGCAACGGCATCGGCGAGAAGTTTGGTCGTTGGCAGTACGTAAGGCACAAATCCGATATCTCCAACCAATGCGGACTGATCCGGAAACAGGTGCGGAAGATGGTCAAAAACAAGACTTAGGGCTATCGTATAAGCCGGGTGCGTATGCACAATAGCCTGAATATCCGGGTTAGCACGGTAGCTGAACAGATGCATGAGGACTTCAGACGAAGGACGGCTGGCTCCTGCTTGTGTCTCTCCTGTCTCCATATCAATGGCGATCCATTCATCCGGCTCCAGTTCCTCTAGCGCGAACCCGCTTGGAGATAAAAGCATCGTATTGCCTGAGCGTGCACTAATGTTACCTCCCGGCCCGACAACAAGTCCTTGAGTTACTGCCTTACGGGCATATTTGGTTAGTTCTTCTCTGATCTGCTGTTCAGACATGTTTCTCTCACTCCTTTATTGCTGGTTTTGTTTCCGTTGGTTGAATTGCTGGTACTTTCCATATGCTTCCTGCCAGCACTCTGAATCTTGAGGTGTATACATCTCCGTATCGAAGGAGGCCGATACAATGTCACGGATCTCGGACAAACCACCTACTTCACCAAGAGCCACATATTGGAGCAGGCAATTGCCCGCAGAAGATGCCTCAACGGGTCCAGCAATTACCGGAACACCCGTAGCGTTCGCCGTAAACTGGCATAGCAGGCGATTATGCACACCACCACCAACCATATGAATCACAGGAGGTCGTACCCCTGTAATCTGTTCAAGCTCATCCAGCGTCTGCCTGAACTCCAGTGCCAGACTTTCCAATATACATCTAACGATGGCTCCTACGGTTTCGGGGACCGTTTGAAAAGTGAGTTCGCAATATTGCCTGATTCGTTTAGGCATATCACCTGGGCTCATAAAAACATCATCTCCTGGCGATACCACCGATTGATGTGCACCTGCTGATACAGCAAGCTGGACTAACTCTTCGTGGGAGTAGAATCGATTTTCCCGTTCCCACTGGCGTTTACACTCCTGAAGCAACCACAGACCTGAACGATTTTTCAGCGTTCTCACCTTACCATACACGGTTCCTTCATTCGTAAATCCAAGCTCCAGAGCCTGCACACTTAACACAGGTGAATCACGTTCCACCCCCATAAGGGACCAAGTTCCACAGCTAATAAATGCATAGTTCGATTCAGTCGCAGGGATCGCCGCCAGTGCTGAAGCCGTATCATGTGATCCCACGGAAACAACTTTCATGGGACCGGTGTGTAGCTCTCTAACCAGATCGTCTGATAAATGGCCTAGTACAGTCCCTGAGTGAACCAATCGTGGAAATAACGAAACAGGTAAGCCGAGGCGGCTCATTAATGGTTCATTCCATTTCACTTCCCCGCTATGCAACAAACCACTGGTGCTTGCTATCGTATACTCGCATGCTTGCTCGCCAGATAGATAATAGTTAAACAAGTCCGGCAGGAATAATAGACGTGTATCAGCATCGGGATTCATTGTACTATCTTTAGAATTGATCCCACTGTCCTGAAGTTCACCGTATAACTGAAATATCGTATTAATCTGCTGAGGTAGCACACCTGACATCGCATATAGCTCTTGCTCATTGACCATCTGAAGCACATCGTTCATCGATTTCGCATGACGTGCATCACGATAATGACGGGGATTGCAGCGCAATCTTCCCGCACCATCAATCAGTCCGTAATCCACGCCCCAGGTATCCACAGCAATGGATTTTATTCGTCCCGGCATACCTTCAGCGCCTTTGCGTATCCCTTGTTTCAACTCGTAAAATAAACGCAGGAAATCCCAGTGCAATTCATCCCGAAGCTGAACCGGGTCATTGGGAAAGCGATGAACCTCATGCAGCATCAGTCTGTTCCCGTCTAGCGACCCCCGAACAACTCGGCCGCTACCGGCACCGAAATCAGCAGCAAGTACATGTGCAGCCTGATTCCCCATGTGACAGCCTCCTTCACTCAGCGTCTCAACGATACAGCGGTCCAAATACGCTACAAGCACGATAATCGGCACTCTCCGGCTCACTTGTGCCAAACAATCCCCATGCCCGCGGACGGAAAATATCTGTCTCAGGTACATTGTGCATATTAACAGGTATGCGCAGCATTGATGCCAACGTAATCAAATCAGCACCAATGTGTCCATACGAGATTGAACCATGATTCGCTCCCCATTGATTCATCACCTCATACACCGAAGTGAATGCACCTGAGCCCGTGAGAATTGGTGCAAACCAGGTCGAAGGCCATGTTGGATCGGTTCGCTGGTCCAGCGTGTCATGAACATTCTCTGGCAGATCCACCGTATAACCTTGAGCAATCTGCAGCACCGGTCCCAATCCTTTAACTAAATTCAAACGGGTCATGGTCACAGGCATACCGCCCTTGGTCAGAAAGTCAGCCGAGTATCCTCCTCCGCGGAAATATTCAACGGAAGCGGGTCTCCATGAGGTTGCTTTCAAGCAATGCTGCACTTCTTCATCCGTGATATCCCAGAAAGGTTTGAGAACAGGCTTGCCATCTTTCGATTGCTCTCCTGTTCCATCGAGGGCAGCAGAACCGGAGTTGATCAAATGTAAAATGCCCGCTGCAGCGTGCCCCTCCAGTTGATGTCCAGTCACCCGTTTCACTGAATCAGGACTCCAATACGTCCGTACGTCTGCGAAAATCTGAGCCGTATGTGTGAGTAGAGACCCAAACAACATCGACACACCGTTTAAACTGTCATTCTCCGTTGCCACAAGATAGGGTGCACGTTTACCATTCCAATCGAACGTGGAGTTCAGTATAGATTCCAGGAAATCTCCATTAGGGGCATGATCCGTCCATTGCCTCTGGCCTTGGAACCCCGAAACAATGGCATGATGGCCCATGGCCTCTTCTTCATATCCAAGTGCAGCAAGCTTCGGATTACCAGCCATCAGATCACGTACGATTTGCGTCATTTTAACCACGGTCTCCCACTCATCGTCTTTACGTTTTCGATCAGACTGAAGATGCTCCGGGTTGTTATCCGGACCTTCACTACAGTTCTCCTTTACCCACGCCAGAGCCAGCTTATATTCCTCTGGATCATAGATTTCTTCTTCTATACGCCGTGTCAATTCGCTCATATCCACATATTCGTTTCGCATGCCCAGATATTCCTGGAAAAAAGAATCATTCACGATGGAACCTGCAATCCCCATCGACACCGAGCCAATAGACAAATACGCCTGTCCCTTCATTGTGGCCGCCGCAAGTCCAGCACGGCTGAACCGGAGTAACTTGTCACGCACATCATCTGGAATGGTCGTATCACCGCCGTCCTGCACATCTTCACCATAGATCCCGAACGCAGGAATCCCCTTCTGTGCATGTGCAGATAGCACGGCAGCCAAATATACGGCTCCCGGTCGCTCTGTGCCGTTAAAGCCCCAGATAGCCGTCGGTATAGACGGTGACATATCCATCGTTTCCGTACCATAACACCAGCAAGGCGTTACGGTAATCGTTACACCCACATTCGAATGGCTGAACAATGTCGCTGCGGCCGCTGCTTCGGCTACACCGCCGATACAGGTCTCCGCGACCACGCATTCGACTGGAGAACCGTCGGCATAACGAAGCTCGGATGAGATCAGCTCAGCTACAGACGTTGCCATACGCATCGTTTGCTCTTCCAACGACTCGCGCACACCCTTGCGTCTGCCATCTATTGTGGGACGAATACCAATCTTGGGAAAAGGCTGTTGATAACGATAATCCTGATGAGTCATGCGAGAACGTCCTCCTTTTAGTGCATTTCATTAAATGCATGTGGAATTGAGAATATTCTGACTGAACGATGAGCGACAAAAGAAAAAGAAATCAGATCACACTACCTGGTGGACATTGCCGATAACCACACGCATCGATTTTTTGAATGCGTTTACATAACTCTAAAAAAATAAACCACTCTCATTAATTATCATGAAAAATAACGAGAACGGTTGCTGTGTTGACTCAAAAAATGAATTTATAAAGATCATTTTCAGAAATAACCTATAGAACGATTTTTCTTAACTGTACTTCTTAAATCAGATTAAAATAGTGCTTAATCCAGCAATTTAAAAACGAGTTAAGATCGTAGAATGTCTTTCAGGGTTATCGGTAACCCTAACTTACCACGCTCCTATGTTGCTGTCAATTACCATTATCCATTAAAATGAAAGGACTATGCTGTGGAAAGGTTCGATTCCATTTGATTACAATCTATGATATTGCCAAAAAAGCAAATGTCTCTGCGATGACTGTCTCCAAAGTCATTAATCGCACAGGTCGCATCAGCACGGCTACACGTGAGCGTGTGCAGCAGGTCATCGATGAACTGGGCTACATTCCTAACTCCAATGCACGAAGTCTGGTGTTGCAGCGAACTCATATGCTGTCTTTGCTAATTACGGACATTACCAATCCTTTCTATACAACGCTCGCCCGTGGAGCCGAGGATGCTGCGCATCTTCGGGGTTATCGTGTTTTATTTGGTAACAGTGACGAGGATTATCGAAAAGAAAAAGAGTATGTGGAGGCGATCCTGTCGACACGGGTAGATGGCGTGCTCTTTGCACCTGCAGGAGATCGCTCTCTCCCCCATCTGCAACAGTTGCAGGCTCGAAACATTCCATTTGTATTTCTGGATCGAATCGTGCCCGGCATCACTTCGGATGTGATTGCCGGAGACAGCCGTGAAGGCGCAATAGAGCTCATACGTTACCTTATTCAACTTGGACACGAGCACATTGCACTGGTCAACGGGTCTTCCGAAGTTTCGACTGCCAGACTGCGTGAGGATGGTTATATCAAAGGACTGCAGGAAGCAGGGATTACACCTGATCCTTCCCTTATACTCCGTACAAGCTATCGTGATTTTAGTGATGATGAAGGGTTGGAGCGTTTGCTCTCCAGGTCACAGCAGCCTACAGCTATTTTTGCAGCCAATAATATGCTGGCGATTGGAGTGATCCGTCTGCTCCGCAAACGAGGGCTTAAAGTACCCGAGGATATCTCTGTCGTTTGTTTCGATGACCTTGATCTGGCTTCCGCCTTTGAACCTTTTCTGACCGTCATTGCACAACCTGCTTATGAATTCGGATACCAAGGAATGCAGATGCTGATTGACCGGATTGAAGGAAAACTGTCATCTGCCGCTGAAACGATGATCTTACCTTCCGAACTACGAATACGTACATCTGCTTCTGTTCCGCTTACTAATTGATGTTATACAATTCTAACTAGAGATTTTACACAGTCTACTCCGATGACCAAGTTCGAGAAAAAAAGACAAAAAAAACAGGACGTCCCCGAGATGAACTTCATCCCAATTGTTAGACATTATCAACAATTGGAGGTGCAGTTCACTCTGGTCATCCTGTTTTTTAATATGATCAATTTAAACTTTTAGTTGAATACAAGCGTATCTCTCTATTGGCTCTCTTATAACGAATAAGTGCATCTCTTGGCGTGATTATCGTTCAGACTGTAGCGCAAGAGCGATCTCACGCACAAGACCCGGAAACCAATCCATAAGCGTTTCAAATGTATACCCTGCTTGCTCTGCTTTAGCTGTGTCCATCGTCCATGACTGCTGCACTCCGAAAGGCGACATATCTTCGTCTACGGTTTGCTTCAGAATCTGAGCCTGCATGCCCGTCACCGTTTCGATTAACTGCATCATCGATGCGAGTGTAATCGCCCCCTTGGACGCGGCATTCACAGGTCCGGTTAACGACACATTTCCAAGCCAGGCAAGGAACCTTGCCGCTTCCGTTGAATTAATAAACCCAATCTCGGCAGCGGGATTCGGCATGCCTATCGGTTTTCCTTGTTGTACATGTTTGATATGAAAATGAAGCCGTCTCGTATAATCATCCATACCAAGTACAATAGGGATACGCATGGCCGCTACCGGGAAGGACGCCGTTTGGAAAAAGACAGCTTCGGCAAGCCGTTTGCCTTCACCATATGCAAAGTCCTCCTTGTTACCATACTGCAGTGGATACGTATATGGATCAAAGTCCGTTTCCACAAATCCTTCTCTTGGTTCCCCATACACCGAAAGTGTAGAGGTTAACACATATCTTTTAGTACGTCCGGCAAATGCTTCACATGCAGCCTTGGCTTCATTCGGAGAGTAACAGATATTATCGTAGACGATATCCCACTCATCCGACTGTACAACCTCTGCTACAGACTGAGGGTTTTCCCGATCCATCCGAATTCGCTTCACTTCCGCTCCAAAATCGACCTCCGTCTGTCCACGAGTCGCAATCGTGATCTCTGACTTCCCTTCCCAGATCAGATGATCCACAAGTCGTTTACCGAAGAAACGTGTACCTCCAAGAATAAGAACCTTTTTCATCTCGTTTCCCTCCCATCTTAATCTGTCTAAAGTGAAGGCTTTCTTATCCGAAGCATCGTATGAGCATTACGCTGAAATTCATATGACGTTCTAACTTCAGATAGAAGATAACCCTTTTTTTCCAAAAACACCTTCAGTTCATCCATATGTTCGTAACGCTTGCCTGTCAGATCTACTGTCGGAAAAATACGTACTTCATGACTTGTGACACGTAA
This sequence comes from Paenibacillus polysaccharolyticus, assembly GCF_023714295.1. Taxonomy (GTDB): domain Bacteria; phylum Bacillota; class Bacilli; order Paenibacillales; family Paenibacillaceae; genus Paenibacillus; species Paenibacillus polysaccharolyticus_A. The sequence goes on along the minus strand of NZ_JAMAUN010000001.1, from coordinate 1,812,561 downwards.
CATCTCTAATAACGTTCGAACATGAAAATCAAAATTTAACCGATCTGCATAAGTAAATAAGAAATGTGCGGATAAGGTCAAATCAAACTGTTCATCATTGAAAGGCAGCTCAGGCAATACCGTGGCTACGTAACATTCAGGATGCTGTCTCATATCTTCCACACAATCCATAATCGCGCGCAATCGTTCTTGCCTCAACCCTTCAATCGTTCCGAATTGATCCCAAATATACTTTCCTTGAACAGCATGGATCTGTTTCATCGTATGTTCAATGTCCTGAAACCCCTTCGTTCCAAGTTCATTCATGCCATACTGGTAAACGATATCTGCCGCTACAGCATGAGCACCATGTTTCCGAGCCTGACTACTGAACGAACATGCACCTCCAGGGCAATCCAGGATGTTCCGGCCTGCAAGCTCCTCCCCGGTAAGATCAAACATAAGCATGTATTCCTCAAACGTTCTTCCTATAAAAACAATCTGGGACAGTTCCAGACCGCTCTCTTCATGCTGATGCATCTGTTTGCTGCGTTTCCTGTCTCTGATGATGTCTTCCGAATGTTCCCACTCTTCTCCGCTCTGCTGATCGTTCACGATCCTCTGCTCTTCTCGGCTCATCTCGTTCGCTTCCTCTCTTATAAACTCTCTCGTTTAATCATTGGGGAAAACAAGACCAATCTGTTGCCTGATCTGATCCATGACCTTCATCGTTTGATAGGAGCGTTCGTACGTATTCATAGTGGATTCTATTTTCCCTTGTTGCACCAGATTCACGAACTCCTCCACTTCATAATACATCGCGGGATGTCGCTGTTCCACCGTCAGTACCTCAATCGTACCGTCATTATAACGAATTTCTGCATGTTCCGGCGATCCAATCTTGTCGATGATGATACTTCCGCGCTCACCCATAATTTCGCTAGGTACGTGTGAATTGGAGATTTTGGAGTACGTTACGACCGCATCCATTCCATCATAATTCAGCAACACACTGCCTTGCCCGTCAACGCCGGATTCCAGCATCATGGCTTGAGATTGAACCTGGTTTGGTGCTCCGAATAACGTAATGAGTGGATATAAACAATATACACCCAGATCCATTAATGCCCCATTAGCGAGCTCAGGCTTGAAGGCATTTAACACGATACCTTCCTTATACTTGTCATAACGCGAAGAATACTGCGAATAACCTGCTATGTACTTGCGGACAGGGCCGATTTTGGGCAGATGCTTCTCTACACTTTTAAATACGGGAACGAGAGTTGACTTCATTGCTTCCATCAGCAGCACGTCATGCTTGCGAGCTGTCTCAATCATACTGTGTACTTCTGCCGCATTAGCCGCAAGGGGTTTCTCACACAGTACATGCTTGCCATTTTTCAAAAAAATCTCCGCTTGTTGTGCATGGAGTGTATTTGGCGTGGCAATATACACTGCATCCAGCGCATCACTAGCTGCCATTTCTTCCAAATCCGTAAAACGATAGGCTGCTTCATACCGATCTGCAAATGCGTTAGCCTTATCTTCTGTTCGCGAATATACCGCCGTTAGCTGAAAGCCTTGCACTTGAACTGCAGATTCCAGCAGCCTTTCCGTAATCCAGTTGGTACCTACTACACCGAATCGAACCATGTTTATCTACCTCTTTCTTCTATGACTGATGTTTGTAATTTGTTGTTGGTTCAGGAGATCAGAATGATCAAGGCTATATAAGTGGAACCATTTTTAGTTCAACTGATATAGATGAACAGTTCTTTATATTGTAGCGTATATTTCAGCAGGAATGAAGAAAGAGCTAATCGCTCATTGCGCTGAGAGATTGAATACCCTGTATTTTTACAATTTGCTTCCTCGCTTGCAACGTTTCCCTATATTAAACGTTTTAATAAGAATTAGGGTATTTGGGAAGGAGATATTTAATATGAATTTTTTTATTTATCTAGGGATTATACTTATTTTTGTTTCTGGACTTTGCATTGGAGCATGGACGACTGGTTACCAGCAAAGAGGTAATTTCCATACAGAATCTAAGGAAGACCGTTATATAAAGAAGAAAGTTGCTAGATGGTCCACGTTTGCAGTTGCTGGTTTGATCTATTTGTTAAGTTAGATTATAAATGGAATGCAAGCCAACAACTTCATATCACATTGAAAGTAGGTCCCTCATGATAAAAACATTTTTATTTATTTTAATTAATATGATTGTATTAACAGGCTGCTCTAACAAAGAAGAACAAATAAATTATCCAATTTACGAGGGTACTGTAGTATATAAAGAAGCTGAGAATAATAAGTATAAATTTCTTGTGCTCCAAAATATAAGTAAGGAAGATTTGGCAAATGGAGATTCCGAGAAATTTATAGAACTAGCACAAAATCAAGAAGCAGCATATTATTACCTCGATAAAGAACATTATGATTCGATTGAAGTAGGACAAAAAGTGAGAATCACTGCTGACCTTAACCAAAATGAATCCAACCCGCCTATTAGAACAGCTCTAAAAATTGATAAGATCAATGAGTAAGGAACTCACCATACTTTTGTCTTCAAAATAATAAAAAAGAATTTCGTTTAATAATTTGCGATTATATTGATATCTTGCGATTTCAATCCGAAACTTCGTCATTTCCCGATCATGCAGGGTATAATGAAAGCAGAGGTGAATCTGATGAAACCTACAGAGCAACATAATACCCTGCCTTCGTGGATTCCCCATGAATACTGGGAAGCAATAATCCAGAATGATCACACGTACGATGGTACGTTTTTCTACGCGGTACAAACAACCGGTATTTTCTGTCGTCCCTCGTGCAGATCAAGAGCACCCAAATCGGACAATGTCCTGATTTTTCAAAATGCCGAACAAGCGCTAGCTCACAAATTCAGACCGTGCAAACGCTGTAAACCTACAGGAGAACGGGTGCCAGATCAAGAGTGGATTTACGGAATTACGGAGTATATAGCGAAGCACTACACGGAACCATTGACGCTGGATGTACTTGCTGCTGCTAGCCATGGAAGTCCTTACCATCTGCATCGGGTGTTCAAACGCATTACGGGTCAAACCCCGGTTCAATATATCCAAGCGAAACGTATCAGCGAAGCTCAAGCTCTTCTTGAACATACACATTTAACCGTTAACGAAATCGCACGCCAAGTAGGGATATCTAATCCGGCTTATTTCATTTCCGTTTTTCGTAAGCACACCGGATGTACTCCTGCACATTACAGAGAAAGGCATGACAGCTCATGAAGGCTCAATTGGCTTACAAGGTGCCCAAGACATTATTAAACAAAGGCACGGGCTTCCTGAATGGTTACACCCATACCTTGAATCCTTATACCGGTTGCACCTTCGGATGTTCGTACTGCTACGTTAGACAGATGCCTGTCAACTTATTTCGTAAGGAAGACTGGGGAAGCTGGGTGGATGTGAAAAAAGAAGCCTCCGGCATCCTCGCCAAAGAATTGCAGCGAGCCCGTAAGAAAGGAAAAATAACAATATTCATGTCGTCCAGCACCGACCCGTATCACCCCGTCGAAGCTCAGGAACAAATCACACGTTCATTGCTGGAAACGATGCTGATCGAACCGCCGGATTTTGTTTTGGTGCAGACCCGAAGTCCGCTGGTTACTCGTGATATTGATATCCTGCAGAAACTCGGTGAACGTGTGCGAGTGAGCATGACCGTCGAAACCGATCAAGACGATATTAGGAAGCATTTTACTCCCTCTGCACCACCTATCGCAGGTCGCCTACATGCACTTAAACAACTACGGGATGCTGGCGTCCCGACTCAAGCAGCTATTGCACCTGTATTGCCAAGCAGTGAACAGTTTGCGTCTACACTGAGGCCGCTTGTTCAGCGCGTGTGTATTGATGACTATTTTATGGGTGACGGTAGCGAAGGCAAGCGCACACGGAGACTTGGGATGGAGGCCCTCTATCAGGAGGTCGGAATGCAGCACTGGTATCAGCCGGATGCTTACCAAACGGTTGTGGAGCGAATGCAGTCGCATTTTTCAGAACAGGAGATCTATATAAGTCAGGCCGGATTTGAGCCTTGATTATAAATACATTTTGCTAAATGTCAGATAAAATAACGGTAATCTTGCATTGTACATTTGATACACAATACTCTTCGTACACAAAACGGCCTCTTTCCCATTTTCTTGGAAAGAGGCCGTTTATTTCTGTTTACACGTGAAAGAAGTTATGCACTTCTTACTGATCCAACGTATATAGTGGCAGGTTCACTGGCAACGCCGCTGGACGTTGACATGTGCTCTGCATTTTGTAAAAAGTCTGCTCATCCGAAGAGTCATGGAACGCCCACATGGCTTCAAGCACGTGGTAAGCCAGCTCGCCGCTCGCTCGGTGCGCGCGACCACTTTGAACAGCATACGCCATATCCGCCACGCCGATGCCACGCGTATTTTGCTGGTATCCTGGAAGAAGCGGAGCCTCTGTCCATTCATGTTCCCCCATCAAACGATAACGGACTGGGCCGCCAAAAGTGTTCGGGTCAGGGACTTGCAACGTGCCATGCGTTCCGTAAATCTCAATCGGAGGCAATGCACTTCCGCCAAATACATCAAAGCTTGTAATTAGCGTACCGATGGCTCCCTGCTCAAATTGGAGCAGACCGGTGACATGGGTTGGAATGTCAACGGGGATGATCTGGCCTCTCTTTTTCTCACTCGTAATCGTTCGCTCTGTCATCGCTTTACCCGTCATTCCCGCAATGGACTTAATCGGCCCCAGCAATTGAACAAGCGCGGTTAGATAATAAGGTCCCATATCAAACATCGGTCCTCCACCGCTTGCATAATAGAATTCCGGATCAGGATGCCAGAACTCATGTCCCCGGCTCATCATAAAGGCTGTTGCCGCTACCGGCTTCCCGATGATACCATCCTCAACGAGCTGCAGTGCTGTCTGGATGCCTGAACCGAAGAAGGTTTCAGGTGCACAGCCTACAAGAAGGCCTTTGCGTTTGGCTGTTTCAAGTACAGCCTGCCCTTCTTCACGGGTAACCGCGAGTGGTTTTTCGACATATACGTGTTTGCCCGATTCCAGCGCACGTATGCATACTTCGGCATGCACGGCAGGAATCGTCAGATTGATGATCAACTCGATCTCGGGACTCGCAAACATTTCGTCCACCGTGTATACGTTAGGAACGTTGTATGCAGCAGCCTGTTCCTCTGCCCGATTCCGATCCAGGTCGGCAACCGCAACCAGCTCAAGCACCTCGAAACGATGGCAGTTCTCCATATAGATGCCGCTGATCTTACCACAGCCGATAATACCTACTTTCATTGTTTTCATGCCCTTGCTCCCTTCGCCGTGGATCTGATATGTTGTTTAAAATCCTCTTATGGATGTCATGTGAAAGCGACATTACAAACGTACAGATTGACTAAAATAATGAACTGTAACTGTAGAAGATTAGGTCTGGTTGTCTGCCATGCCTGTGTATACCTCTGTCGTCGCATCGGTTTTGCGGCTCTTCGCCAGTTCCTTACCTGCGGCTGTCCAGAGGAAACCACTGCGCATCATCTCGGTTACGGGTTTCATATCTACGATGTCTGCATGGTGTCCTAGTGAATTGTAAAATACCCGTCCTGCACCCCAGCGCTTCGTCCATGCTACTGGCATATCGACAGGCCCATTGGCAGCGTGAGGCCCGGATACAATCGGGAAACGGGTGGTTGCGAGCACTTCCACAGCCGGGTCAACGTGCAAGTAATACTGCTCACTTTTCACCTGAAAATCTTCAATATGTTCGAAAAGCGGGCTGGAGCCTCGCTTCATATTCACCATATATTCGACCCCGTCGTTACCTGGATGAGCTACCCACTGTCCGCCTGTCATAAACTGCCAGTCTACGTTGTTACGGAAGGCGTCACACATCCCGCCATGCAGACCTGCCAGGCCCACACCACTCTGTACAGCCGCTGAAACGTTATTCACCAGCTCCTGTTCAATCTGCCCCATCGTCCATAGAGGCACAATCAGATCCAGACCGAGCAATTTCTCTGCGTCCGCATACGACTCCAAAGTGTCAGAGACTTCGACTTCGAACTGCTCTTCCTTCAAAATACGCTCAAAAATCGCGGCTACTTGCTCCGGCTCATGTCCATCCCAGCCGCCCCATACAATCAGTGCTTTTTTCATCGCTAGATCCTCGCTTTCGATACATTTTTTTTGATGCTTCCTTGGATCTGAAAATCGGAATCGGACTACAGCTCGTTATCACATCGTTACATCTCTTCAAGAGTTACCCAGCGACGCTCCGTTACCGAACGTTCTACGGCTTCAAGTACTGCTTGGCAGGCAACTCCATCATGGAAGTTTGGCGACGGCTGACGGCCTTCTGAAATAGCGGTTACAAGTTCCAACATTTCATGTGTGAATGTGTGTTCAAAACCAATCGTATGTCCCGCAGGCCACCAAGCCTCGGCATATTTATGCGCAGGATCGGTAGCCAGCACGCGGCGGAAGCCCTGCACATCTTCATCATCCTTCGTGAAGTAGACTTCCAGTTCGTTCATACGTTCAAAGTCAAAACGCACACTGCCCAAGCTACCGTTAATCTCAAAAGAGTTCGTGCTACGATGTCCGGCAGCGAATCGAGTCGCTTCGAAACTGCCAAGCGCCCCACCTGCGAATCTCGCCAAGAACAACGTGGCGTCATCCACTGTTACTTCACCTTTCGGTGCATCTGCACTTGAACTGCCTTTGGCACTAAGACCCGTCATCTCGGAAGCGAGCGGACGTTCTTTGATGAACGTTTCACTCATGCCAATAACCTCCTGGAATTCACCAACGAGGAAACGAGCGAGGTCAATTAAGTGAGCACCGAGATCACCGTGTGAACCGGAACCTGCGACTTCTTTTTGCAGACGCCAAACGAGTGGGAAGTTCGGGTCCAGAATCCAGTCCTGAAGGAAAAACGCACGGAAATGATAGATTTTGCCCAGCCGTCCACTTTCGATCAGATCCTTCGCAAGCTGTACGGCTGGGGAGAAACGATAGTTAAACCCGACCATATGGGTTATACCTGCATCTTCTGCAGCCTGGAGCATCTCGCGGGAGTCAGCCAGCGAAAGCGCGAGTGGCTTTTCGCAGAACAAGTGCTTGCCTTGACGTGCTGCCTCCAGCGCAATTTCCTTATGAGCATCACTTGGAGCATTGATGTCAATGAGGTCGATGTCATCCCGTTTGACCAGTTCACGCCAATCCGTGACGCTCTCAGCCCAACCAAATTGATCTGCCGCCGCCTGAACTCCCTGCTCATTGCGACCGCATATGACCGACATTTCAGGCTGTAGCGGCGCAGATGGGAAAAACATGGGCAGACTGCGATAGGCATTACTATGGGCCTTCCCCATAAATTTGTATCCAACCATCCCTACACGAAGACGTTTTGACATAATCATTTCCTCCCTTAATAGAATGAAAAAAAACATGGGTATAGAATGAAAGTAACTAACGGATCTGCTTGGCTCTACTTTTCAACATGACGGTTGGAAGAAGCACGAATAATCAATTCTGTGGGTAAAAGAGTTCGTAACGAGTCAAAAGCTACTGTAGAATGATACCCTTTCGAATCTTTTGCATCAGCTATTCCATTCGTACCTTGCATCAGTTTGGACACAGCAAGCTCCCCCATCTCGAAAAAGGGAACCCTGACGCTGCTCAGCGCGGGAACAGCCATCTCGGCCGCATCCGAGTCATCATAACCAACAAATGCCGGGAAATCCTGAGTACGTACTCCTCGTTCCCGCAAGCCATGCATTACACCAATGGCCATCCGATCATTCGCTGCGAACACGGCATCAATCTCATGCAAACGATCAGCTATAGAGGCTGACGCCTCAATGCCACTCCGCCTGCTGTAGTTGCCTTCAAATAACAGACTAGAATCCAGCTCCATGCCCGCCTCATGCAGCCCCAATCGCACGCCCTCCAATCGATCCTGACTGTTCGAATAGCTGTCGGGTCCATTCAAAAAGGCGATTCTACGATGTCCCTGATCGGTAAGATGACGTATAGCAAGCCTGCTTCCCTCTACATGATCAGCATCCACTTCCATGAATGACTCATTCGCAAAATGCTGATTCATAACGCAGAACGGATGCCCTTCCCGATCCAGTTGCTGCATGGCCGCCAGCTCATCCTGATCATGTCTCGCACCAAGAATGATACAGGCATCAATTTTCTGTCTGCGGAACAAATCGGTATAATTCATAACCTCACCTGCGGTTTGAAACATAACGAGCAGATCAAGGCCGTTGTCTCTCGCTTTGCTTCCGATACCACTTAACATTTCCGAGAAAAAATAGGCTGAAAACAGATGCGCCTTCGGAACGTATGGCAACACAACGCCCAAATTGCCGCTCTTACTTCTGGCGAAGCTACGAGCAAGTGCACTCGGTACATAGCCTAGCCGCTCGGATGCTTCAAGTACCCTGCGGCGAGTCTCTTCCCTGATGGGTCCAACGCCGTTTAAAACTCTGGACACCGTCGCTTCGGATACCCCCGCTAGCTCAGCGACTTCTCTGCGAGAAGCCATGTCCGTCACCTCCTTCAGATGAAATGTGCACGTAAAAATCAAAAAATCATCAAGAACATCCATTTATGTACGCGCGTACATTTTCTCATGCCATGTAACCGTTGTCAATGCAAAAACAACAAAAAGAATGAGGAATTCAGGATTCACCTTTTTTCCTCATTCTTACTTGTCAATAATGTAGCGCACAGATTTGTTCTATGAACTTAATATATACGTACTATGAAGTTAATATATAGATGAAGTAAACATATTAACCATTTGTAATTACGCTTGCATCTTTGGCAGACTGACTGAATTCAGCCTGTTCCATCTCTTTAGTCAATTTCCGGATCATGCGATCTGATGGCTCGGAGGAAGCCTGAAGCTTACGAACCTTATGCAGTACCTCTTTGTTCGGCAGGAAATGCAGGGAACGAATAAAACGAATGGTTTTCGTTTTGGCACGCATGACAATCGAATCTGTCTCCGCCCGGTCATCTGCAAGATAACGCACGCCGCCAAGAATTTCACCAGGCGTTACTCCCGTTGCGGCAAAAATAACGTCCTCTGTACCGATCATGTCTTCCATCGTCAACACTTTGTATGGGTTATCAATGCCCATCTGCAAGCAACGCTGGAATTCATCTGCATTGGCTGGCATCAAACGGCCTTGAATCTCGCCTCCGAGGCAGGACAAGGCTGCTGCAGCCAGCACGCCTTCAGGGGCACCACCTGATCCAACATACAGATCAATACCCGCTTCCGGGAAAGCTGGAGCCATCGCTCCCGCAACGTCGCCGTCACTAAGGAATTTGATCCGCACGCCAACTTTGCGAAGCGTTTTAATCGTGCTCTCATGCCGTACTCGATCAAGGATCATGACCGTGAGATCGGAGATATTTTTATTTAGAGCAACAGCCGCTTTTTCCAAGGTCACCTCAATCGGATCTTCAATGCAGACTTTGCCTACCAGCGCAGGACCAACCGCCAGTTTCTCCATATACATGTCCGGAGCGTGAAGCAGATTTCCTTTTCCCGCCACCGCAATGACGGATAATGCATTGTTCAGCCCTTTAGCCACAATCTCTGTACCTTCCAGAGGATCAACAGCGACATCAACCTCCGGTCCCTCCGCATTGCCGACTTGTTCACCGATATACAACATTGGGGCTTCATCCATCTCCCCTTCCCCAATCACGACCGTGCCTCGAATGGACACGGAATCGAACATGGCACGCATGGCTAAAGTAGCCGCTTCGTCTGCACTATTCTTGTCGCCTCTTCCCATCCAAGGAGCTGAAGCTAAAGCCGCCAATTCTGTTACTCGGACAATTTCCAACGCCAGTTCGCGTTCCATGGTTGCCACTTCCTTTCTGATTTCCCACAGCATAACGTGAAGGTCATCTGAAAATCTATCGCAAATCCATATCAAATCAATCTATAAATAGCGTAGCATCAGCTTTTCTCTGGTATTTCCCTTATTTTTCTATTTATTAGACAAGTTAATTTAACTTGATTTAGGGGTAGGCTTATAGCGCGTATAACTTCCTTTTTTTGTATTAAAACATTAATATTTTTCCCAATTTTAATTATCGTTTTCTTCTCTCCTGTATCCTTAGGAGATTAGTGTTGCTATTCTACACTTATGGAGTGTTGTAACCCTAGCTCTGACTGTCATTTGAGCCAATAGGTCAGATGATTGACCTGCTCATTTTCAGTAGAATCGAAAACGATTTTCGGGAAACAATCTGATGTATAAAAGTTTCAACTAAAATGGAAGTTTGTTCACTGCAACGGAGTGTATCTTCTGTGTCTGAATACAGTTTATAAAGAGTCTATTTTAGTATTAATCAGGACTTTAGCATTCCCTAATACCATAGATGTAATCTATAAAGGATATCGAAAAATATAAGTTTACATAATATTTATTATGGTAAGAACTTCGTCATTACACCCTTACAAATTACATATACTACCAAAAGTATAACTTTCTAAAATAAAACATAACTCCCTTAAGTCTCGGATTTTTATCCATACGCTTCCTTCCCTACACATAATAAAACAAGACCGGATCAGTTCAACAAGAAACTGACCCGGTCTTGCTTGTTTTCGATTAAGGTTCCACACCCCATACCAACTGATCACTTACGTACCCGGTTACTTTGCTGTGATTAGCATATTGATTCCCCGTTGCCATGAATGAATAATCATCGGACTGATTGTAATTAGACCAGTTATTTTTAGAAAACCGAGCCTGTATCTCTGCACTTTCACCCGGATTCAGCACTCCGGCATTACTAGTGAATCCCAGTTCAACATAATAATCCGCGCCAGTTACTGGTGTGTCCAGCTTGACGAAGGTACTGGTAACGTTGGCACTGCCTACACTTGCCCAATCGGACCAGAAGGTCTGTGCTTGCTCACCATCAATCGTATAATAGTACCGCACCTTTACATCGCTGAGAGGAATAGCCGTATTCCCGGAATTAATCAGCTTGAACTTGGGTGCGATACCGTTCGTCGAAGCACTCGTATTGCCGTTATACGCCTGAATCGTTAGCTTGCTGTCTGGTGGTACTACAACAATGGAACTATCGATTACATTCAACTTAAGAACAGCATCTTTACCATTGTTGAAGTGAAAAGTTAGGCTCGTTTGTCCAAGCGGTAGTGTTGTTAGATAGGCTTGCTTCAGCATCACTGTTGATTCAGATGCCGTATAATGCTGGCCGGAAACCAGATTCACACCTCCCTTAGAAACGCCCGTAAACTGATGCCCATTCAAGGTAAGCGAAATCGTAATATCCTCTGCATGACTTGTTTCCTTGTCAAAGGTTGCACTTCCGGGTGAGATGACCGCACTTGGATTGGGCTGGTTCGCCTTCAGATCCGGCAACTCATCCAGAGTAATGACATAATCGCTTTGATAGAGCGTTTTTAACGTGGAAGCATAGTTAAATGCTTCGCTCATCAGATGCTCGCCGTACCACGGAAGGAAATAAAGCCAGCCCGCTTTTTCCTCTGTCAGATTTTTCACGCTTGGAACGGTATCGTTCTCTGTCATTGCCACCATTTTTTTGCCATTGGTCAAGTTCACAAGCTGATAAAATGTGGACGTAATAGCATCCTCATTAGGCACACCGGATAATCCATCGTAACGATTGTAGATCGTATTGTATTTGTCAAAGCCCACAAGGTCTACTTGATCATCCCCCGGATACCAAGCTGGTGAAGTACTGTAAACGTAGCTGTTGTAAGTCCAGATCAGGTTATGCAGGTCATACGTTTCAGTCAGCTCGGTGTAGATCATATCCCACAGCTTCTTATACACATCCGCTCCGGCAGAAGCCCACCAGAACCAGGCTCCCTCTCCGTTCAGTCCTCCGTTCCCTTCTGCTTCATGGTAAGGACGGAAAATAACCGGCACATCGTTATCCTGTAATATCTGGAGCTGCTCCGCCAGATCTTCAATGGTCATCATGACATACTGATATTCCTTCGTACCAGGAATGACAGCCTTTGCGGTATCAAAGTTCGTTTCGGTTGGTTTGTAGGTCGCCTCTTTCCAATCGACAAAATCGCCAAGTTGATACGTAGTAAAGTTACGCGGCACATTGATATGCCAAGATGCGGTTGCAATGCCTCCGCGGTTGTTCACCCAGTCGATCAACCGATCCGTTGTACCATCTTCCCAGCCATAAAGCGGGTTGTAGTTCATAAAATCAAAACCGCGAATGGCCGGATATTTACCCGTCAAATCATGAATCCACTCAAACTCCAGCTCAGAATTTCCGTCATTCCCTCCTCCATAGATCTCCTGTTGCCCCGATATGATCTTGTGTCCATATACCTCCGTTAGATAATTCATCAAAAGCTGTGTTTCCGGCGTAGCCTGTGAATCCGTGAGCACAGGTTGTACGTTTAGCGGATCAAGATCGGCATAATCCACTGTGAACGTATCAAAATATGCATAACCCCAGCCAGCCTTCAGTTGAATTGTGTTGCTTCCCTTGTTTAATTTGTGGAAACCAAAATCATAATCCGACCATGTTGTCGTATATGGAAGCATGTAAGAGCCTTTCGTTACCCCGTTCACTGCCAAGTATTGAAGTCTGCCATCCATACTAAGCTCCTGCATAAAACGGGTGGAAATACTGTACATCCCCGTTTCGGGAACGGTTACATCTAATGTGATCGTTCCCGATCCCTGCATCCAGACAAATCCGCTTCCCGAGTAACCTGGCTTCGGCTGTCCGTAAATCTGAGTTACCACTTGCAAATCCGAGGTTAATTGTGCATCTTCACCTTCAATCTTAAGCAGCGGGGCATCCGCTTGCGCAGGTGCAGGCAATGCCAGCATACCCAACAACAAGGTACTGACCAGCATGATTGCCAATGCTTTTTGAATCCTCTCCCTCCATCCATTCTTCGTTTCCATCTCCATTCGGACCTTCATTGCCATCTCCCTTTCCATCTGAAATGTGAGAGCGAAATGTGCATAACCCCAATCATGATGGCGCTTTCATATGTAAACATATCATGAGTGGATAAAATTGTAAATATATGGTTATATAGATCAGTCATCACTATATGTATCAAGAAAAAATAATTATTCTATCCCAATAAAACTTTACAAACCCACATTCCGAAAACGCTTAAATTTACATTTAAAAACACTATGTTTTTCACAATCTAGTCATGCTTATGTAACTAAGCTCTTCATTCATCTTTCATCTTTCATTCATCTGACACCTGAATAAACATAGCTTATTCTTTTTTTATCCCCTGATATCCAAGTAATCAGGAATTCGGGTGATGTGCCTTTACTTTTGTCCAAGGCGAACTCTTCCACGTTTTTCGTTATGTCCAAAAGGTAGTGACCATCAGGTGACGACACATCATGATATTCGATCGTATCGTTAGGGTATACAACCATAACTTTTACGTTGCTTGCTTTTTTCGCTGGAAACATATCAAACGTTACGGTTGCTTTGTACATTCCGCGATCTCCCCCATAACTTTCGACAACCTGGCTCGTATTTACGACGGCCTCATTATTCTCAATGTAATTTGCAAGCAACATGATCACAAGCAGACTTAACACGGTTCCCAGAAACAAATGCTTTTTCTTCATCATAGTTCCCTCCACACAAAAAAATAAGAACTTTCCACGGGCAGCGCTTGATCTCCACTCGCAGGAAATTCTCTATTATTCTTAATATTACCATAATTTTGTACAAAAATTAAATCTTGCTCCTGCTTCGGATCATCAGGTTTCAGCACCATCTGTTTGTACAAAGTTAACCGCTGATCTGTTTACATTTTCTTTTACCACTGTTCCAACCGTTCCTTTAACTGCGCAACGCTCACTTGCCTTGTTTACCGCGCGTATTATCCCGGCATAGCCTGTACAACGACAGAGATTACCGCATAATCCGGTTTCAATCTGCTCCAGAGAAGGATGTGGACATGCGTCCAGCAAAGCCTTGGTTGAAATAATCATCCCTGGAGTGCAGTATCCACACTGAAATCCGCCTTCTTCCACGAAGGCTTGTTGAATGGGATGTAGCTCTCCCTTTTTCTCACCATGAAGTCCTTCAATGGTTGTAATGTCGCTTCCCTCACTTTGATACGCCATCACGAGACAAGCATTAACTGGCTCTCCATTCATGAGAATCATACATGCACCGCATCGTCCGACCTCACAAGAAACCTTCGTTCCCGTCAGCTCTAAGCGATTCCGAAGGATATCGACAAGTCGTGTTTCAGGAGAAACGGACAGTTCTTTTAATTGCCCATTCACTCTAGCACTCCATGTCTGTTCAAGAGGCTGATTCTTCATGATGGCTTCACTCCTTCTGGCAAAAGAACATTTATCCCCTGACTGAGTTGCTCGCGCGGCACGGGGAGCTGAGTTACCCATACGCCTGTTGCCTGATGAATAGCTGCAGTAATCGCAGGTGCAAGTGCAACGGAACCAATCTCGCCAATGCCTCTGGGTCCGAATGCATCTCCTTCAGGTAAATCTTCAATTGCCTCTACTTCTAAATTCGAGTGAATATCCTTGATTGTCGGAATTAAATACGTGTCCAGATTCGCCGTAACGTAGCGGCTCTGCTCCATGACGGCATCCTCGGTTAACGTAAATCCAAGAGCCATTACACTGCCACCTTCAATTTGCCCTATATAACCCATCGGATTAATTACTGGTCCTGCGGCTACAATATGCCTTGTATCCAGAAGTTTGGTTTCGCCCGTAAGCATATTGACCTCCACCTCTGCAGCAACTGCGGCATACGTGTAAAGGTAATGACCGCCCACCACATTGTCAGGTGTCGTGGGGTAATGAAAAGTGGTGTCAAAAATCCATTCCTGCGCTTCACCCTGCTTTACAAGATCCGTATAAGCAACGACTAAACGGGGGGCAGAGGTTGAAGAGAAATCCTGTGATTTTATCCATATTCCCTCATGTCCTGTCATGAGTTGCTCTGCCGAAATCCCAGAAAACTGTGATGCAACTTTAAGTAGCTTTGCACGGAACGGGTGCTGCAAGCGTTGCAAAGCCATCCAGGCCATCGTGGTGGAACGAGATGCCGTACTGGATCCACTATGGGGCACGCGGTCTGTATCCCCAATAACAATACTCAGGTCCGATGGGTGGCACTGGAACAGATCACAGAGCATGATCTCCAGCGTGGCCACAAGACCTTGCCCGAATTCCTCGTAGCTGAAGGCCACTTCAATCTTGCCCTCCGCATTCAACGACAAGCGTCCACCTGCCGGATCTGGAATGCCATAACCAAGCCCGGCGCCATGCATCGCGATAGCCGCCCCTACGCCTCGTTTGATCCATGGAGGAAGTGACGCTTCCACCGGAGGATGAATATGCTTCTGCCATAGCTCCGAGCGGTCCAGCGCCTCCCATACTTGATATAGTCCATCCGTGGGCAGAATACGCTGGTTCAAGGGACCGGGATCATGCTTCTGCCTCAGATTACGCCGCCGAAACTCCCAAGGGTCCATATCTATGAGCTGTGCCAAACGATCCATCTGACCTTCCATTGCAAAGATCGCCTGATTGCCTCCGAATCCGCGAAACTCCCCCGATAATCCATTGTTTGTATACACAGATACCCCTTCTACATCCACATGCGGAATCATATACGGCCCCATACAATGCTCGGTACAGAAGTTTAATACGGGTGCTCCAAGCGTTGCATATGCACCGGTATCTGCCGTAATACGAACTCGATGTGCCTGCAAAATCCCCTCACGGCTTATCCCCGTTTGCATCTCGATCTTCATCGGATGACGCTTCAAACCAGCCCGAACGGATTCTTTACGCGAGTTATGCATTTTAACAGGTCGGCCGCATTTTAACGCGAGCAGTGCACCATAAGGTTGCACGTTCAATTCATCTTTTCCGCCAAACGAACCGCCAATAGGTGAAGATACCACCCGAATGTGTTCTTCCGGGCAGCCAATAATACGTGCGAGTTGCATACGATCCTTATACCCATGCTGTGTTGCCGCATAGACATGAAGACGACCCATCTCGTCAGGTGCAAACAGCCCTCCCTCTGTCTCCATATATGCATGCATTTGTCGTGGCGTATAATAAGTCTCCGTTACAATATGAGCACAAGAGTCAAAAGCTTGCTGGGCATCTCCGCGTTTGATCTCTGTACGATGCAGCACATTGCCTGGACCATGTGGATGCAGTTCAGACGCCCCAGGAGCCAGTGCGGCAGCCGTGCTATCCAGTGGCTCAATCTCCTCATACTTTACACGAATAGCTTCTATGGCGAGCAAGGCTCGTTCAGGTGAGTCGGCCGCAACAGCGGCAATCGCATCGCCTACATAACGAACAACATCTTCACAGAAGACGGGCTGATCCGGAGTCGCAATACCAAAACGGTTGAGTCCAGGCACATCCTTGGCTGTTAACACCGCATATACACCCTCCATGGCTTCCGCTTCCGATGTATCAACCGACAGCAACCGTGCATAAGGATAAGCACTTCGCAGTACTTTCCCATAGACCATGTTAGGCAAGGACATATCCGTAAGATACTGCAATTGTCCCGTGACCTTAGGAGGGCCATCCGGCCGCAGATGCCAGCGATTTCCACTCTGTTTCCGGTTAAGCAACATGGTGTTCCTCCCCTTTCGTAGCTCCTTTTTTAAGTCCAGTTCTGAATTGCAGATGGCTTAGTTGCCTATGGATGAAAAGCCTGCCACAGTCCGGCCCCAAGCATATTTCCGGCCGACTGTCTCCTGTAGATTTCGGTGGCAAAAGCATCCGTATAGGATACAAATTCAGCAACAGCCTGGGTTGCAAGCCCGGCGGCTTGAGAAGCATCTGCTTTTCCTGATCGAAGCCAGTGCTCCGTTTCGGTTAACCTCACAGCTATACCCGAGCCGCCACCAGCAGCTATCGCAACCTGTGTCCATCGTCCGTCCTCCGGACTAACCTCCCCGTGAAAAGCTACCGTGACAAGCGAGGCAGTAAATGCCTCTCTTCGGCCTAATTTACGATAGAAGGAGATTTGATGATTTCGTTCAGGTATGGCTTGCTCGGTCTCGTATACGTATTGCTCTGGATCAGAGAACGATAGATTTACTGTAGCGTTCCTGAACGGAATATGAATGGAGATTAATACATCATCTGCGTTCAGCTTGTTATCACGTCCATTTTCAAGCCATAACGCCACGCGCTGCGTCTCCATACCACGACAGGTCAGGAAGTGAAGCTCAGCATCATACACAAGTAGCGCCGGTAACGAATCCCCTATCCCGGAAGCAATATTTCCGCCAATCGTCGCCAGATTTCGAACAGAAGGGGCCGCTATAGCCAAGATAGCCTGATGCAAAATAGAAAACCGGCTTAGCAAAGGGTCTGTTGCACATTCCCTCAATCGGGTCATGGCTCCAATCACAATCTCATCCCCTTGCATCGAGATTCCACTGATCTCGGGAATGCAAGCCAAACTAACCAAATGTTCTGGTAAAACCTTTGATGAAGCTTCCCATTGTGTTCGCAATAACGTGCCTCCAGCAACGTAACACCGTGTTCCTTCAATCTGTTCCCTAATATTTTGTAGTTCTTGTAACGTATCTGGCTGCCACACCGAGGGCTGTGCACCTGAGCCGTATCCCGGCAGTACCATGGCTCTCCCTCCTTTATTTCTCCGTTTCCTCTACCTTTCCAATCGTCTTGCTGTGTTCGTACAGAGTCGCGTTGATTTTAGGCTTCCCTCCACATCCGTTCTTCTGCATATTTCAGAATTTGTTGCACTTGCAACTCCGTATCAGCGTCCCAGAAACTCTCTCGCCCTAAAGACACCTGTACACCTTGGTATTTAGGGTTTCGGAGCATTTTGCGTGCCCCTTCATCTCCGTGTAGGGACAGAAGCGGGCCGAACATATGTGAGCGAAAAGCAACCGGGGGTTTACTCCCCTCATTGTCCGTACCCGCAACATAATCAGACAGCGGATTAGAATCCAGTATCGCGGTGACATGATTAATATTCTCTGTCGTTATAAGGGGCTGGTCTGCCATCAGCATCAGGACCCCCTTCGGCTTGTATTCCATCGCCGTCAATATACCGCAACGAATGGAGTTTGCCATACCACCAGCAAAATCGTTACATAATACCATACGCAATCTTTTGTCGGGATTATATGTGTAAGAGAATGTCTTGTGCCATTTGGAAGGTAACCATTCAAGACTATCCTCTGGTTTGACCACACAGATGATGTGATCCAACCGGGAATTCAGAGCGGCCTCCAGTGTCCATGCCGCCAGTGCTCTTCCATCCGGCATCATAACCGATAGTTTATCTCGCCCAAGTCTGCTGCTCTTGCCAGCCGCCAGAACGATCCCTGTCGTTTGCATAAGCACCGCTCCTTTTTTCGGTTACTAACGCAGATTTAACAGCCGTTCCCTTACGTCTGACCGCAATCATCTCTGCAACAATACTGATCGCGATCTCCTCTGGCCCATCTGCACCAATGGACAAACCAACTGGACTATGCACGTGATGTAATGGTGGCATTCCGTCGAACAAACGAGCTGTTCGGGTACGTGAACCCATAATGCCGAGATATGCATAGTTGGTGTTGTCTAATAACGCTATCCATTCTCGTTCACGGGGGAATTGATGACTCATTAGGATGAGATAGTCATGTTCATTGATGTTCAGCTGCGGGAAAACTTCCTGAGGAAAACCGTGCACGAGTTCCGCATCTGGAAATCGTTCTGGCGTACACAAGGCTGCTCTCCAATCTGTGATAACGACACGGAATCCAGCGGATTGAGACAGTGCGGCGACCGGTACAACATCATTTCCGGCGCCAATGATAATCAAACGTGGTTTGGGTGTATATAGCGAAGTAAAATGTTGAGGAAGATTCCAAGGATTATTCCTAACCTCCAGATCAGGAGGACAGGACAACGATAAATCATTTTCGAAACGATCAGGTTGTTCATTTGCAGTTAAATATTGCTCTTGTCCTGGCTCGGCTGATTTGACTGACTCGATCTTCGAGCAACGATACGTAATGTTAGTGTAATCGTCATTGAACGACCGGAGAAGAGAAACCGCTATTGCCGCATCCAAACATCGTTGCATCTGTTTCATTATGTCATACAGCTCACCACAGATCGGTTCAAGCAGAACAACTACAAGGCCTCCGCAACCAATTGTTTCGCCCCAGGACAAGTCGTCTTCAGGCCTCATATCGTAGGAAGCCAGCTCAAGTTGTTGCGTCTCCAGCACGCGGCTCACCCTGGCTTGCAGGTCACTCTCCAGACAACCCGGACTGATACTGCCGTACATCCTGCCGTCCTCCGTTATTAGCATAGAAACCCCTTGTTTGCGATAGGCATGCCCCTCCACTTTAATCGCAGTAGCAAGTACACTCCGGGTTTCACGAAGGGCAATGGCACACAGATCATGCATCTCCATAGGGCCGCCCCCTCTTTACTATTTGCCTTTCAACGTTTCTGTTATAACCGTTTCATTAGCCGTGCAATGCATTTATCTGACTCTCGTAATACGATGCTGCGGTCAATGGTTTGTATTTTACGATTGTTCAGCACGATACTGCCATCAATGATGACCGTTTCCACACAGCTACGAGTAGCCGAATAAACGATACGGGAGTAAATGTCGGTCTCATAGGACGGGTACGTATGAAAATCATCAAGGTCCAGCAGGATCATATCTGCCTTTTTGCCGACTTCAAGACTGCCAATCTCTCTGGATAGCCCCAACACTTCCGCCCCGCCCATCGTTGCCATGTGTAACACGGTTCTGGCATCCATCACCGTCGGCCCGTGCGGCACCTTCTGGATCAGTGCTGTCATACGCATCTCCTGAAACATATCCAGATTGTTATTACATGGCGCACCGTCTGCACCGATCCCCACTGCAATTTGTCTGTTCAAAAGGTCGGGGATGTCGGCAATTCCGGAGGAAAGTTTCATATTAGATCCGGGACAATGGGTTACTTTGACACCACGTTTACGAATAATCTCCTTCTCTTCTTCACTCAGCCACACACAATGCGCAAGAACCAATCTGGGAGTAGCCAGGCCAATGTGATCAAGATAGACGATGTTCCGCATACCTCTCTCGTGTTCAACCAGTTCAATCTCTCCACGATTCTCGGAAGCATGGGTGTGCACTTTGACGTGATATTTATTCGAGAGGTCACATACTTCCGTAAGCAATTGTTCTGTGCAGGATACAACAAACCTTGGACAAAACGCATATTGAATGCGGCCTCCACCGAATCCGTTCCATTTTTCTAACAAATCAACACTCTGCTGCAGCGAATCCGCCGTATTCTCACGCAAAGGCTCAGGAACCTCATCACCATGATCCATCATCACCTTACCTGAGATGACCCGGATTCCACTCTGGGCCATCGCTTGAAAAGCCGATTCCGTATGATGCACGGTCTCCATATCCAGAATGGTTGTTGTGCCGCTAGAGATCAATTCGCCCAGTCCAAGCATTGCCGAGTAATATACCGATTCCTCGTCATGTGCCGCTTCTAGCGGCCATATGCGTTTGCGGAGCCAATCCATCAGCTCCATATCGTCCGCACGTCCGCGAAACAACGTCTGGCATAGATGAATGTGGGTCTGGATAAACCCCGGCAGTAACACTTTCCCTCGTGCATCAATGACTTGATCTGCCAGGTTCTCATCGATATGCACCGCCATGTCTTTGATTTTGTTATCTTCGATGAGAAGATCTCCCGTAAATACTTCCTCTTCTGTATTCATCGTGACCAATTGCGCGCCTTTGAGTAGAATCGTTCCCATCCCCATCTCCCCTATCCCGTCCTGTCTTATCTTCAGCTTCCCCGGTACGTGCTGTATCCCCCCGGTGCTATCAACAAAGGGATATGAAAATGACCCCCGGTATCTCTTACGGCAAAACGAATAGGGACTTCGGTCCACAACACATGTGTCATATCCGTTTGAGCATCTTGTGCAAAATAGCGTTTCACATCAAAACGCAGTTCATATTCGCCCACTTCCAGCTTTCCTTCGTGAAGCAGAGGTTCATTCAAACGTCCATCCGAATTGGTCAATGATTCTGCCATCTTCAGGGCATTCCACTCGTTTCCTGACCATTTTATAAAATAGAGTTCAATTCTCACTCCTACAGCAGGAGCACCCTTAGATGTATCCAGTACATGTGTAGTAATCCGGCCAGCATTCGGCTGCATCAGGCATTCACCTTCGATCTATGTTTATCCTTTTTCTTCAGATCACTTTGCACGCTCGGTCATCCATTGTTGCAAACGGATTGTCGCAATTTTAAATACCTCATTTAATGCCGTTACGAATTCTTCTTGCTCGTTTTTCTCTAGCCGTTGTCTTATGGAATCAAAAATAGATCCCTTCGTATGGCCCTTCACCGCTAAAATGAACGGAAAGCCAAATTGCTTTGTATACCTCTCATTCAACTGCTTTAGCTCGTTATATTGTTCCGGTGTTAATGAATCCAGGCCAGCACCAGCCTGCTCCTGAACCGAGCTGGTACTCATGCTGATGCGAGCACCCAAATCCGGATGCTTTCGGAGCAGTTCCAGCTTCTCTTTATACTCCGAGTCAAGAACTTGTTTCGTCATAACCTGCATCATCTCTTCCCATGAACAAAAAGGCCGAAGTCCGGCAGCACGCTCTGCAATCCAAGCAGACTCTTCAAATAACGAGCCAAATTCTTTCATAAACTGTTGATCAGACCAGCCGTTAACGAGATGTATAAGATCATCCATGTGATAACCTCCGGTCTCTATTTAATTATTGTTTCTCATTCTATTCACTGCTTCAGAATGTAGCAACATTATTTACGTGATTTTGTAAAATAACATAACATCAAACAAATGAATTGTTATCTGCGCATGGAAAACCGCTCTTACACTTGCTATGTATGTCAAAAAACTGCACTCACCAATGAAGGAAGTGCGGTTTAATCCATTTCAATATAACTCATGGTCAACACTCTAAGTCTCACTCATATCACGAGCATTGTAAACACATGAACACATAATCAAATGAGCACATCAATTATAAGAGTAGTAGTGATTACGTACGAAGTCTTACAGGCGCTTTATCTCGCACGAATTTACGGAAGGTAAAGACCAGCTTTAATTTGAGCAGATCATTCGTCTTTTTGAAATCCATTTGCAACAGACTGCCGATCTTCTCCATACGATAAGTTACCGTGTTGCGATGCACATACAACTGTTTGGCGGCTTCATTAATTAATCCGTCATTTTCAATAAAAGACTCTAGCGTGCTCATCAGCACCTGATTGGGATCACCGTCTCTGGCAAGTAACGGTTCGAGCACTTTATGACAATAATTCTCCATCATTTGTTCCGGCACATGCTGAAAGACATACGCAAATTCCAACATCTCAAATTGCAGTGCCCGATCCTTCATGCCGAGCCTTTGGGCTAACTGACGTGTATCCAGACACTCTTGGTATGCTTCACGTAGTGAAGTTGGCTCATGTTTCATTTTGCTTATCCAGAAACGAGGCCCTGGCGCACCTTTAGCTTCTTGAGCCGTGAGCACATCGCCAAATCGATTTAAGAGAAAGGCGGACAACTCCTCACCATAATCACGTCCGGTCGGACAACTGTAGATGGATAGGATTCCTTCATTCATCTGAAAATGCTGAGAAGCTGTGAATTGCATAAGGGGATTGTACTGCAACTCACGATGAATCTGTTTGAGTAGCTTCCCCTCGGCAAAGGCATTGGGTTCGAGCGTAGTTAACACACACTGATACGTCTCTTGAAAAAGGTGTACTCCTTTATTTTCGCTCAAAGTCATGAGCTCCTGTATGGTCAATTTCTGCTCCATATATTGGGTCAGCAAGGTCCGCATTTCATCCTGAACGGTTGGATTGATATGCTCACGGTAGGTCATATCCATGTAAAAGGCGAGCACATCCGCAGCTTGCTGAAACAGCTCCTCCTCCGCTCGTAGAGACAAGGCAGAATCCGTGTACACCAGCAGGAAACCCAGTTCCTCGTCTTTTTGTTGAATCGGGACTCGGTGACAGCTCCCCTGATTCCATTTTACCCGGTGCATGACTGATTTCCAGGGCCAACCTTGCGTGACTGCATTGTCCGACATCACGTCATCGTTCGCATAGAGCACATGTCCGCGGGAGCCGATAACGGCAATCGAATAATTGAGGATCGTGGACATTTCGGCAAACACATTGCGATGTTGTTGTTGCTGTAAGGCAAACTGCATGAGTTTCTTTTGCTTCTGAACAACTTCATGCAGTAGCCGATGGCTACGTTCATGTTCCGCTTTAAACAAGGCATTCATCTGGTCAGAGAAAGTGAATTGGAACGGAAGCTCCAAAAGCGGTAGCCGAAGTCGATTCGCTTCCTCTACTATGCCTTGGGGAATCGAATCCCAGAACCGTCCAAGCTTGATGCCGATTCCCGCGCATCCACGTTCATTCAGCCGTTGCATTAATCGAAGCGTATCTGTTTCACTATCTTTGATCATAAAAGCGGTCGTAAACAACATTTCTCCAGATTTGATCCAATCTGCAATATCAGGAGCGTCCATGACGTTGACTGACTTCATCATCCGTGAAGTCCCTTCCCGGCCCGCAATCAATTTGGCTTCAGACAGCGGGTATACCTGCAAAGCTTCTTTAACGGTAAGCTGCATGGACATGACCTCCCATATATTTAACACAAATGTGTAAACAAATCGTTTACAATGACCTTTAGGCTTCGTAATTCCACCGATTTTGAAATAAAAAATAGAGAACCTTTGATTGTTCGTTAAGTATTATAACATCAATTTCCATAAAGAAACTTACATGAGAAAAAAATAAACCTATGTCCTCAATTCAGCATCATCATGCTGTCATGGGCATAGGTTTGAAACATTTTAAATAAATATTTTATGCTTAGCATTTTAAATCCAGCAATGCGGATTCGTTCAAATTTCCATCTTTTCGTGACTCATCCATAATTTCATACGGGATAACACATCTTTGATATTCAACGGTTTACTGAGGTAATCCGTGGCTCCGGCAGCGATACATTTTTCCCGGTCTTCTTTCATCGCTTTTGCTGTGAGTGCAATGATGGGAATCTGGATCAGACCGAGTTTCTCTCGAATCCGACGGGTGGTTTCATATCCATCCAGTTCTGGCATCATGATATCCATAAGAATAACATCCGGTCTGAGACCTCCCTGCTCTAACAGCTCCAGACATTCCGTTCCATTCTGAGCAGAGGTCACTTGCATACCGTATTGCTCCAATGCATTTGCAAGCGCATATACGTTACGAATGTCATCATCCACGACAAGAATCTGTCGATCCCTGAATAACGATTCTTCCAAAGGCGTTAGCAAAATCTCCATATTCTTCAGTTCCGGCTCCACATGAGGTGATGAAGGGTTGATACGTTCTTCTGCTGTAGCACCAACTGTCTCATAAACAAACAATCTTGAACTTTGCTCCTCCTGCGGAACCTCTTGAGCTTTTCTATACAGCGGAAGAAACAGCGTAAACACACTGCCTTGGCCCAATCGGCTCGTTGCCGAAATTGAACCGCCAAGTAATGAAGCCAGCGATTGAGAGATAGACAGCCCTAGTCCCGTACCGCCATATTTACGAGCCGTTGCTCCATCAGCCTGTTTGAATGCCTCAAAGATCTGGAGAAGTTTATCCTCCGCAATACCGATCCCCGTATCACTAACGGAAAAAGCAATGACTTCGGTTTCTTGACCTGCGTGTTCAGGGTCAGTAAGACGCACCTGAGAAATGGTTAGTGCCACTTCCCCTGTGCTGGTGAACTTAAACGCATTCGAGAGCAGATTTCTAAGAATCTGGTGCATCCGCATTTCATCGGTTTCAATCGTAGCCGGAAGAGGACCTTGTAGCTGAATACGAAAATCTATTTTTTTCTGTTCAGCCGTTTTCAAGAAATACTGATTCATCACTTCAGGCAACGTGTCGAGGTAAACATCATCAAATTCCACTTCCATCTGTCCAGCCTCAACCTTCGACAGATCGAGAATATCGTTAATCAAGTTAAGTAAGTCTTTGCCCGATCTGTGAATAACGGCTGCATAGTTCTGCTCCTCACCGCTCAAATGATGATGTTTGTTTTCCGCCAATATCTCGGACAGAATCAACATGCTGTTCAGAGGTGTGCGCAGCTCATGCGACATATTAGCCAGAAATTCGGATTTGTATCCCGAACTGATTCGCAGCTGATGAGCAGTTGCTGCAAGTTCTTGGGCCGCATTCTCCGCCGTGCCTTTCTGACTCTCCAAGCGTTCATTTAACATGGTTAACTCTTCCGTTTGCATCTGCAATTCTTCAGTCTGAGATTGCATCTCCTCGGTTTGGAGCTGCAGCTTCTCGGATTGTGCCTGTAACTCTTCGTTCAGTACTTGTGATTCATCGTAAAGGTGCTGTAGTTCCATTCGCGTAACTGTAGAATGAAGCGAAACGCCGAAAATGACCGTTAATTCCTTGATCAACTCCATGGCCTTCTCGGTTAATGGCTTCATGGAAGCGAGTTCTACTACAGCAACGGTCTTTCCTTCAAACAGGATGGGTACAACGGTAAGCGAACTCGCTGAGGCATGACCCAGACCGGACGAGATGCGAATGTAATTCTGCGGTAAATCATTCATTCGTAACACCCGCTGCTCAATCGCACTCTGACCGACTAACCCTTCACCAGGGGCAAGTGATATTTTCCCGAGCGAGCGTTCCTTCTCCCCATCTCCTGCATAGGATGCCACCCGGAACAACCGATTGTCCTTCCAGTGATACAACACGCTGTACGGAATCTCCAACATCGTTGCAAGTTCACTCAGGAACAAACGTGATAAACCTTCTAATGTGGTAGGGTTTTGGAAAAGAGTAGCAACACCTGTAAGTTGATCCTTCACCCGGTTTTGCTCTTGTACTTCATCCAGTAGTTGATTCGCTTCATGTGCGAGATCAGCCACTTCATCTCTAGTTCGTACACGTATACGTTGCTTCAAGTTGCCGCCTTTCGAAATATCGCTGATCGTTTGCTTCACCGCTTGAAGTGTACTCACGATGTTGCCTGATACAATGAAAGCCGCGGCGATGGATAGTGCTGCGATCAGACCCCAAAGGCTATACATGATTGTCAGCAACGTTGAGCTACGGCTTGCCAAGTCCGTTACCCTTGCTTCTGTCAGTAAAATTTCGGTGTTACGGAAAGTAGCCAGCTGGGAGCGAAGTAGATCAATTTCCGTTTTCCCCGGATCGGACTGAAAAAAAGAGAGAACCTTATCCTGATCCCCTTCTTTCTTGAGCTGAACGGAACGTTCACCGGCAATTTCAATCCAGCGGTTGATATGGGATTTGATATTTTGCAAGCTTTGCTGTTGTGCGGGATTATCACTGATCAAGGCGTATAACTGATCGTAATTCGTATTCCACTCGGAAAGACCTTGATCATAAGGCTCTAGATAACTTTCCTTTCCAGTAAGCATGAACCCTCGCTGTCCTGTTTCCATATCGAGTACGTTTTTCTCAATCGCGTTGGTCAAATTATGTACATCCAGATCATGATGACTAATAAAATCATTTTCCTTCTGCAACACATCGATTTGGGCCGAAAGGATCAGTAGCACTACACCAAATAAGAGCACAACCACAAGATAGCCCAATACAATTTTGGAGCGTATCGTAAATCTTCTCGTTTTAGACAACGTGGAACCCTCCAAATATAGATAAATGCTGAATCATTGCATGAAATCTGTTGCACTAGTATTTTATATGTATAGATATCAGCTGACAAGCAAAATATGTGATTCCATAAGAAAAACGACCTGCTTTGCAGGCCGCTTTTCCGGGACTTTATTCATAGATGTTTATAATTGACACAATATAGGAGTTTAAAATCAGTTTAAGCCTTTGGTGTAATCATTTTAGCCGGGTCTACATATTGATCGAATTGTTCCTCTGTAAGAAGCCCGGTTTGTAACGCAGCTTCCTTCAGGGACAAACCTTCTTTATGTGCAAGCTTAGCAATTTTAGCTGCATTCTCATATCCAATATGAGGATTGAGTGCAGTGACCAGCATAAGCGAGTTATCCAGATTGTGTTTGATCTGATCCAGGTTCGGCTCAATACCCACAGCACATTTGTCATTAAATGCAACGATGGAGTCAGCGAGCAACTGTACAGACTGCAGGAAGTTATAAATGATGACAGGTTTGAATACGTTCAGTTCAAAATTACCTTGGCTTGCCGCGAATCCAATCGCCGCATCGTTACCCATCACTTGTGTCACAACCATCGTGATCGCTTCGCTCTGTGTCGGATTCACTTTACCTGGCATAATCGAGCTGCCCGGCTCGTTCTCAGGGATACGAATCTCACCGAGACCGCTACGTGGACCGCTTGCGAGCCAGCGTACGTCATTGGCGATTTTCATCATATCCGCTGCAAGCGCTTTTACTGCACCGTGAGCATACACCACTTCATCATGGCTGGTCAGAGCGTGGAATTTGTTTGGCGCAGATACGAAATCTTTACCTGTATGTTTACCAATCTCCTTAGCTGTAAGATCACCGAAGTCAGGATGCGCGTTAATTCCGGTTCCTACAGCCGTACCCCCAATCGCAAGCTCCTTCATGTACTCTACGCTTTCGCGGATCATACGTTCACTCTTACCCAGCATAGCTTCCCAGCCACTAATCTCTTGCCCAAGCGTAATCGGCGTTGCATCCTGAAGGTGAGTACGTCCAATTTTGATGATATCCTTAAACGCTTCCACTTTTTCCGCAAAAGTCGCTTTCAACACCGCAATCGCTGGCAATAACTGATCCTCCACCGCAAGAACGCCCGCTACATGCAGCGCTGTTGGGAAGGTGTCATTGGAGCTTTGCGACATATTAACATCATCATTCGGATGCAGGCGCTCTTCTTTACCTTTTTGCTCCAGCAGCTGGTTACCCAGGTTAGCAATGACTTCATTCACGTTCATGTTGGATTGAGTACCGCTACCCGTCTGCCATACCACGAGTGGGAAGTGATCATCAATACGTCCTGCAATAATTTCATCAGCCGCATAAGCAATCGCATCTGCTTTCGCCGCTGATAATTTGCCTAATTTATGATTACTGGCCGCAGCACTTTTCTTCAAAATGGCGAGAGCTCGCACCAATTCCATCGGCATATGCTCGCGTCCAATAGGGAAATTTTCCTTACTGCGCTGCGTCTGAGCGCCCCACAGCCTGTCGGCTGGTACTTTCATTTCGCCTAACGTATCTCTCTCAATGCGGTATTCCACTTGCTTGTCCTCCTCCAAAATGTTGGTCTGGGTCTCTACAAAGCTTGTGTATCTCGTCATATTATACATGATTTACGAACAGGTTTTCACCTTTTCGACAAAATTGTAAGCGTAGCGCAAAACGAATAGGTCAGAAGCAAGTTCAATCTATCCCGTTTTATTTTTGAGCAGCAATCGGATACAAACGGCTGGTTTGTTCATAGAGTTCACCTGGTTGTAATCCAACGAGACCACTCTCTTCTGCGGAAATCCCTTCCACATTCGGAGCATTAACCAGATTCATCTGTGGTTCCGGACAGAAAAATTCATTGCAGGCATTGTTGTTCCAGATCATCCAATGTTTATAGGACGTGCCTACATCGTACACCAGTTTGTCTCCTGTGCGATGATCTGTCAGTTCCATGTAATTGCGGCCATTTTGCGGCTCGGCGGTATAGTGGTTATCCATCGCTGCAAAAAACGGACTAACTCCGCCCTGTTTAAGCTGCTTTTCCTCCGGTGTAAGCGGTTGAAATTGTCCTGTCGGTAGCGAACGCTCGTTTAATTCACGGCGCTGGCCAATCGTCACTTTGGCTGTATAATCCGAGGACTGACTGTCCGGAGCAAAAGGAACTTTAATTGCTGTATGGAAAGCAAACAGGTTCGGCATATATTCTGTGCCCGTATTGTTCACAATTAACTGCTGCTGCAGACCATGACTGCTCAGAGAGTAACGAAGCGTTACACTGAAGGTGAACGGCAAATATTTGTAAAAAGCATGGCCTTCTCCAATGTTTTGGCTGAGTGTGACATAACTCTCCAGATCATTAGAACCGAATCCCTCAACCGTCCACGCCACATCATGCAAAAATCCGTGCAGATGGTTGCCTGTCGCGGGTTCATTAATCGGTAATTGATAGACTTTTCCATTCCAAGGGAAACGACCGTCTTCATATCGATTAGGAGGAGACAGAATCGGAATACCGTACACGGCAGGAGCCGCCATGAATTCATCCATCTGATCCTGATCCGGTTCGCGCAGGTAGCTGTATCCTTTTTCCGTATCCCGAAAAGCTACCAGGTTCGCGCCAACGCTTGGAATCACCGCCGCTTCAAATGAACCAAAGCGTAGCCATACCGCGGGAATGCCGCCAAATTGCTCTTCAAACGCTGTATTCTGTTGTGTCATCGTTATATGTACCTCCTGCATACTAAGGTTATATTATACGGCTCGACTATATCATGATTGCGCCTAAAAGAACAATCTGAGATCGAGAACAAATTAAACAGGCAAGCGCAAAACAAAAAGACAGCTGCACGATCAGCTGCCTTGATCACTCTTTGTTGGTCTTCATCGCTCTTCAACTCACTCACGAGTAACGGTCTATGTTTTCTCATTCTACATACTTACCCTGCTTGGGTACCGTATCTTCTTCAAAATGCATGTCGAGATGCCGGAGTGATTCATGTAACATCTCCCCGCTTAACACATGTCCATGCCCTGTCACAACCGTTCTCGGCTCCAGTTGCCTGATACGCTGAACCGATTCATGCGCTTCCTCCCAATCCGTTGTAAAATACGCCGGAGGGCCGTGTAACTGTTTGTCCTGAAGCAGAACACTCCAGAGCGACTCCTGTTTGACCGAGACAATCGCATCACCCGCAATCAGTAATCGATCTGCTTCGCGGAACAAGGATATATGTCCCGGTGTATGACCTGGCGTATGAATCCAGTTCCAACCCTTTGTGCCGGGCACCGTATGATTTTGGGGTAGACTGAATATCCGATCATCCAGATTAATGGCTTCGTTCGGATACGTAAAAGACAACTGCGCCATGAGGCCTCCACCCACAGAAGGGTCCGCCGGAGGATAATTTTTCAAACCTGTGAGATAAGGTATTTCAAGTGGATGCGCGTACACCGGCACTCCCCAGAATTGCTCCAGTTCAATTACCGTTCCCACATGATCAAAATGACCATGCGTTAAAATAATGGCAGACGGCGGGCCTTGAAAACGCTCGGTTGCCACATCAACAATGTGATTCGTGAATTTTGACATTCCTGTGTCCACGAGGACCCAGCTCCTGCTTCCCGGTTTTCCAATGAACACGACATTCACAAAAAGGGTACGCAAGCTCAAAATATCAGGAGCAACTTCCTCTACGCTGGTCATTCCTGATGTAATCAGATTGTCAAATGCCATTCACGGTTACCTCCCATCAGGCGAATTGTCTCTCTGGTTTAGTTCATCTCGTAGACTTCCCTTTTCTGGAATATCTATTCGGAATCTCGGAAATAAAAATAGACGGCGGACACCCTTCCCAGGGCACACACCGTCTAGTATAGTCAGGTAACTCGGACAATAGAACAAGAATATTTACTTTACATTAAGCCGGGTAAGCATCCAAGGCTGCATCCAGCAATTGATTGTACAAATCATCATCATTTTCGAGCAACTCGTCCATTTTCAGCAACTCTTCCTCATCACCCGACTGTTCCGTGAAGTGCAAGCTGTAGTCCCAGTCCTTGCCGTTCTTGCTCATAAACGTAATTTCATATACGGATTTACCACCATCTGTCTTGAACACCGTGCTACCTACGAAACTTTTTTCATCCTCACGACGCATTTCTGCGCGAATAATTTCAATACTCACTTTTATACTCTCCTTTAATCTCTCGTTTAAAGCCTCACTTCAATAAATCTTCGATTCAAGCGTCCAAAAAACTCTCTTTTGGTGCTTTTCTCCAACTTTCTGGCAAAGCTGTTTGGTAATTATTATTGGTTAATTGTACAATATATATCGTAGCAACGTATACATTATTCAATGAAGGCCCTATGCTGAATCCTCATTAACTTCAAAGAGGACTATAATAGACCGCCAGCTACGATATTCATATCACATTGGAGGAAAAAATAGCATGAACAATTTTGAATCGAATCTGCAACAATATGCTGAACTGGCTGTCAAAGTAGGTGTCAATGTCCACCCTGGACAAACATTAGTTGTAAATGCGCCAATCACGGCAGCTCATTTTGTACGATTGATCGTTAAAGCTGCGTACAACACGGGTGCAAAACTGGTCAAAGTCAACTGGAGTGACGAAACGGTTACTCGACTTCACTATGATCTGGCGCCGGATGAGGCATTCTCGATCGAACCAAAATGGTTCGCAGCTGAAATGACAGAACTTGTTGAAGAAGGCGCGGCAATCTTGCATGTCATCGCGGAAAATCCGGATCTGCTGAACGGAGTGGCACAGGAGCGCATCGTAACCAGCCAGAAAGTGCGCGGCAAAGCGCTGGAGAAATATCGTGCCTATCAAATGGCTGATAAATTCAGCTGGTCCATCGTAGCTGTCCCTTCTCCTGAATGGGCTGCTAAAGTATTCCCGGATCTGCCTGAAGCGCAGCAAGTGGACCGCCTGTGGGATGTTATTTTCAAAACGGTACGGATTGGTGAAAAAGATGCTGTCGCTGAATGGAAAACGCACCTGCAAAACCTGGACTCCCGCGCAGATCTGCTGAACAGCAAAAAATATAAAAAACTCCACTACACCGCGCCAGGTACGGATTTAACCATTGAACTTCCCGAAGGACATATCTGGGTATCAGGAGGTAGTGTAAACGAGCAAGGACATGTATTTATTGCCAATATGCCTACAGAAGAAGTATTTACTGCACCACTGAAAACGGGTGTGAACGGTACTGTTCGCAGCACAAAACCGCTTAGTTACGGTGGCAATTTGATTGACGGCTTCTCCCTCACATTTGAGAATGGACGCATTGTTGATTACACTGCTGAGCAAGGGCTTGATGCACTGAAGAACCTCGTCGAAATGGATGAAGGTGCACATTATCTAGGCGAAGTTGCCCTTGTTCCACATCAATCTCCAATTTCGGATACGAACATTCTGTTCTACAATACCTTGTTTGATGAGAATGCATCCAATCACTTGGCGATCGGAAATGCGTATGCTTTCTGTCTGGAAGGCGGCAAAACGATGTCTAAGGAAGAGTTGATCGAACATGGCATGAACTCCAGTCTGACTCACGTTGATTTCATGATTGGTTCCGGTGAGATGAACATCAATGGTGTCACTTCGGAAGGTGCGGAAGAACCGATCTTCGTGAATGGAAACTGGGCATTCTAATATGCTCCATGCATAGAGAGGAGATTTCTCCTCTCTTTTCCTGTGTCTGAATTGTACTCATATTTAAAGATTATGGAGGGACATTCGATGTTGAGTTTTGAACAAAAGCTGGATCGATACGCTGCACTCGCTGTCAAAGTTGGGGCAAACGTGCAACCGGGGCAGATTTTTGTCATCAATGCCATGATTGACGCAGCACCGCTCGTGCAACTACTGGTACGCAAAGGATATGAAGCCGGGGCCAAACAAGTTATCGTGAAATACTCCGATGAAACGGTCAACCGTCTTCGCTTTGAAATGGCTCCTGAGGAGTCCTTCGATCAACTTCCCAAGTGGCATGCGGCAGAGATGGAGGAACTCGCAGAGAATAATGCCGTTTTTCTGACGATTTTATCTTCCAGCCCTGATCTGATGAAAGGCATTGATCCGGCTAGAATCTCGGCGAACCAGCGCTCCTTTGGTCAGGCGATGGCTAAGTATCGTCAATATCTGCAAGCTGATAAAATGAGCTGGACGGGCATTGCTTGCCCTTCACCGGATTGGGCGGCCAAGGTGTTCCCTGATCTCCCACAAGCAGAACAGATGAATCAGCTCTGGGATGCGATCTTTGCCGCTGTACGCGCGGATGTTGAAGATCCAATCGCTGCGTGGGAACAACATATCGAAAGTCTGGAGTCACGAGCCGTGGCGCTCAATAACAAGAAGTACCACGCACTGCATTACACCTCCCCAGGCACAGATCTCACGATTGAGCTCCCTGAAGGACATATTTGGGCGCAGGCTGGTAGCGTAAACGCACAAGGTACACCTTTTGTAGCCAATATTCCAACGGAAGAAGTGTACACCGCTCCAGCGAAATACGGTGTGAACGGCACAGTGGCGAGTACCAAACCGCTAAGTTACGGCGGTAGCATTATCGATCGGTTTACCCTCACATTTGAGAAGGGACGGATTGTGGACTTTCATGCAGAGGAAGGTCAGGAAACGTTGGAACGCCTCATCTCCATGGATGAAGGTTCTCATTATCTTGGCGAAGTTGCGCTTGTACCGTTCCACTCTCCAATCTCGGAAAGCGGCATTCTGTATTATACAACGCTGTATGATGAGAACGCATCTTGCCATCTGGCAATTGGCAGTTCGTACGCTTCCAATATTCAAGGAGGCAAAACGATGTCTCCGGAAGAACTTAAAGAACGGGGCATGAACGCCAGCATTACCCACGTGGATTTCATGATGGGCTCTTCGGAGACTGACATCTATGGCATTACAATAAGTGGTGACCGAGAACCGATTTTCCTAAAAGGAAATTGGGCATTTTAAAAAACTTGTATGTAACCGTGAATGCATAGCTTTAACTAACATTACTTTAAATTGTACAGGCGATTTTGCACCATGAATTCCATGGTTTGCATAATCGTCTGTTTTTTCTTTTTCAGCAAACGTCAAACAGGGTCGGAACTCCCTCTTTTCAAGGCTGTAATCAGGTCTATCGGACATTGTAACGTTTCCATAATCTGTTGTAAAATGTAATGATACCAATGTTTGTGGACTGTTGACCAGAAAGGAGAACACCATGGCCAATCGGCTCCAGCTTTTACTTGCATCCGATTTTCATCAATTAGGACCTGTACTTCAGGAAGAAGTCTATTATGAGTACTATAATATGGTGTATGGACTAATCGTATATATCATCAAGGAACGTGCAGCGGCAGAAGATATTATTCAGGAAGCTTTTATTAAAATCATTAAAAATAAACCCCTCTTCGAAGACGAGGTTAAACTTAAAGCCTGGCTCAAAGTCGTCACTCGGAATACCGCAATTAATTATTTGAGAAAAAATAAAAATAACCGTAACCAACTGGACACGGACAGTGTTTTTATAGATATAGAGACCATGAACCAGACTGCTGTTTCGGTCGAAAGCATGGTTGAGACGCAGATGATGCAGGAGTCCATCGAATGTTACCTCTCTCAATTAAAACCCGAATATCGCGTACTTGTTGAGCTACGGTGGAAAGAAGGCTTTTCTTATCGGGAAATCGCTGAGTTGTTGAACACGACCGAAGATATTGTTAAACAGCGTTTATTCAGGGCACGTGGCAGTATCAAGAAGAAATTACATAAGGAATGGGGTGGAAGCATTGAGCAAAGGCAAGCAAAATAAGCTTGAACAGCCATTCGATTCAGGTCTGGAAGATGAATATTTTAATGCAGCGTTTGAGCAGGCGTTTAATGAAGCTTTCCAACAAGCTGCCTCCGCCCCTTCTGCCTCTCGTACGGAATCCATGCATCAATC
The DNA here is from genome assembly GCF_023714295.1 of Paenibacillus polysaccharolyticus. GTDB lineage: Bacteria > Bacillota > Bacilli > Paenibacillales > Paenibacillaceae > Paenibacillus > Paenibacillus polysaccharolyticus_A. Next base: position 1,777,714 of record NZ_JAMAUN010000001.1, on the reverse strand, counting down.
TTGGCAAAAGGTACAGAAGGAGATTGAAAGAATTGGCGCACGCAAACGTAAACTGCGCACATTTAAACTTTCAGGCATCGTGGCGGCGTCCGTGACCATTGGAGCGGTTCTTTTCAGTCTACCCTCAGGAACACAAGCCGTATCTCCTATTGTTCAATCGATCAAAAATTGGGGGAATGGCATGAAATCAATTATGGTTGAAGAAAAATCTGTAAACTTGAGTCCTGATCCTTCTACCGCCAAAACACCGCCACCACCTGACCTTGAATCGAGCACAATTATCCATGATGAAGCGGAAGACATTCCTGCCTTTGAACTCGACAAACATGTTTTCCGCCCCGTTGCGGTTACGGAAAAGATCGCTCGTGATGGATTTATCGGTGAATTTATTATATCCAAAGCCATTCCTGCCCGTTTTGACAAGATAAAATATGAACTCGTACTGGATACAGAGAATCCCGTCAATCCTGACAACTATTACGAGTCCGATATGATGAGGGTGAAATACTCCATCCAGGGTAAAAGTGATACAGACGAGCTTATCCAGTTCGATTATGAATACGTTAAGCCAGGGCAGTCTCTTGAGAAAACATCACTGCAGAAAAGCACTGTTGTGAAGCTTGCAGATGATAGTGAAGCACTCATGTATGTGGGACCACCCTTCAATTCTATTCAGTGGATGACAGGTTCTCTAAGTATGAGTCTGTTTGGAACCGTGACTGAAGAGGAGATGATTGCAATCGCCAACGATTTTCTGGAGCAAAATTCTCCTGCCAAATCAAAATAAATTAAAACAATACACTAGGTGATGTATGTGTAGACTGATCCGATGTCATCCCATCATGAGCAGTATGAACACTAGTGACACGATAATAATAACCGGATGTGATCTCCCAATCCGAATTGGATCGAAGAAGATTCGTTTGGGTCTGTGTTGAGGAGCTACCTGCGAACGTTACCCAAGCTGTGCCTGTCCAGCGCTCCAATCGATAATTCACAGACAAGGTTTTCATGTCTTTGAATGTTCTAGTCGCTGTTTTTACGATGGCAAGAAGTCCGTCTCCGCGTGTTAATGTACAAGTCGCCTGATAGATATGTGCGGGTTTAGCAGCCCTTGATTGGAGGAAATACTCCTGAGGTTTGAGTGGCGGCGGAGCAGTGCGCGCTCCCGACGTCACGTTGATGATCGGACTTGCAACTGCGGACGATTCTGTAGGCAGAACAAGAATAACTGGCGCAGTCAAACCCAGAATCAGACCTACTTTCAAGATTGGCGTACGGCATATTTGTCTGCTTCGTCTTAGGATATTATGCATCTTCATTCCTCCCCAGCCTTGTTTTAATTTTTGGTGTAATCTATTAAACGGACGGAATGGATAACTGGTTTCAAAAAAATAAGGACGCCCGATGGTTTAATCGGCAGCGTCCTTTCATCATTTTCCTAATTAACAAAAACGATGAAACCTAAATTAATCCATCTCGTATGATGAAGAATAGGCTTTGTTCGGCGGAATCTAAATCTACTTTATGCAAGTAACATCATCATCGTCTAATTACCTGATTCGAACGATTTGTTTATTCTCTATAGCATATACCTGATCGGCGACGTTCTCGACCAAACGTGCATCATGTGAGATGAAAATAATTGTGCCTGCATAACTTTTCATTAAATGCTCTAGCGCCTCCATTGCAGGAAGATCAAGAAAATTACTCGGCTCATCCATAAGCAAAACATTGTATCGGCCAAGCAACAACTTCGCCAGCTGCAACTTCATCATCTCGCCGCCACTTAATACCGCCAACTGCTTGCGCACATCATGCGGAGAAAACCCTAGAGATGCTAATACAGCTCGAATCTCCGGCAGTTGATAGTCACAGTTCTCCTGTATGAATTCGATGACGGCCTGATTGTGGTTATGTGTGTATGCTTGTTGTGCAATATAACCGATCTCTGCCTTAGGCGATATGATGATGCCCTGTTCACGGTTCAAGATCATGTTAAGCAACGTTGTTTTTCCTGCACCGTTCGCACCTGTCAGCGCAATCTTACCCCCAAGAGGGAATTGAAAAGACGCGTTCTCCAAAATGACAGTCTCACCAAATACTTTGTTCATCTCATTTCCTATAATCGGAAATGGATTGTGAAGTTCTAACGCATGACTCTGACGAAAGTGAATCGTACGATTCGCCTCCGGTGCTTGGACATCCCCTAACGCTTCAATGCGCTGTTCCATATTTTTGGCGGCTTGATGAAGTTTCTTTTGTTTACTCCCCGTAGATTTCTGATGAGCAAGTCTGCCACCGTGATCAGAGCTATTTTTCCTTGCAGTCCCTTTCTCTTTCTGATCGACTTTCCGAGCCTGATTTCTTTTTTCAGTTATCGCTTTTTCCAGTCGTTCTCGTTCATTCACATATTGCTGATACTGGATTTCCTGCTTTTTCTGATTTTCATTCTTCTGAGCCAAATAATCGGAATATCCACCCCAATACTCCGTAATCTTCCCATCCTTCAGTTCCCAAATTTTATCAACCACTTGATCAAGAAATTCCCGATCATGACTGATAACCAGCAACGCTCCCGTATAAAAAGAGAGCTGATGGATCAAGAAATGGATTCCTTCCGAAGCGAGATAGCTCGTGGGTTCATCTGCAAAAATGCCGTGCACTGAACTGGACAAAGCCTGAGCAATTTTCAGCCTTGTTTCCTGTCCGCCACTCATCTGCTCAGCATCTAAGCGGTCTATTCCAAGCTTACCCGCTAATGCATAATCCACATCGCTCTGAGCCCCGCCCTGCTCCATCTGCGGGATATAAGAAAAACTGCCGTTCCTCACAACTCTCCCATAAGATTCGGGAATCTCACCCAGTAACACTTTTAACAATGTGCTCTTGCCCGCCCCATTGGCGCCAACCAAGCCGATCCGGTCATATTCATAAAGTTCCAAATGTTCAATATTGAATACCTCACGGCCCGCATATTCCACAACAATCTCTTTTGCTTTAATTAACATACTCATTATAGGTTCCTCCTTCAAAAATCGCAGTTTTCACGCTCGCAGGATGACCTGCGATTTAAGAAAGGGATTTTATATAAAGAAATACCAATGCATATGGTTCATAAGCCTCCTCTCCTTTTTAGCTACCCATTTGGGGGGATAATAAAAAATGCAGATTTGAGTCCACTTGTGGACTCAAATCTGCATTACTCACGTATAGAAGACACTTCGAATCAGCATAGCACAAATAAACTACCCCATTCGAAACCTATGTCTCTCCATACGTAAAATAAGCAAATCAAAAAAGCCCACGATTGTGGTAAAATCCGCTTTTTTTGACCTGCTTATCGAAGCCGTATGGAATGAATCATAGGAACGAGCCTCCTCTTCTTTTATTGAATTGAATAATACCATGAGGTTCTTCCAGCGTCAACCAGGTACAGAAACTTGTTGGGAGCAATCAAAAAAGCCGCTACATAATAGCGGCTTACATGAAAGGAACTTTTCAAGAACTTTAAAGAAACGTTGGTATACTCAAAATCATGAATTTCATGCTCACTGAGAAGCTATGCCCCTGCATCTTCAACGAGCATTTCAAGCTTCATCACATGTACACGCGAGATTCTTTTGTGTTCCGTCTCCTCAATAATAAACAAATATCCATCATATTCAACGGATTGGCCAATTTCAGGAGGAATCGCATCCACTCTGGAATATAACCAGCCGCCAATCGTATCGTAATCCGTTCGATCCATCTCGATACCGAATCGTTCACTAACTTCTTCAATCAGCATTAATCCGTCAATCGAGTATTCCATCTCATTCACTTGTTCAATGGTCGGACGCTCCTGATCGAATTCATCCTGAATCTCACCAACAATCTCTTCCATGATATCTTCAAGCGTGACCATGCCGGAGGTTCCCCCGTATTCATCGATCAGAACAGCAATTTGTGTTTTGCTACGCTGCATACGCTTGAGCAGATCACTAATTAACGTCGTATCGGGCACAGCCAGAATCGGACGAATCACGGATATGGTGTCTGTTAACTGTGAACGCATCAGATCCTTAATGTGAATAAAGCCGATAATATGGTCCTTGTCTCCGTTATATACCGGATACCGGGTACGCATGCTTTCGCTCGCAATCTCCATATTTTCCAGCATGGACTGATTGGCGTTGAGACAGATCATTTCCGTCCGCGGAATCATGATTTCACGGGCGGTTGTATCCGTAAAATCAAATATATTATCAACAAGTGCTAATTCAGTGTTATCAATTAAACCGCTCTTATTGCTTTCTTTCATGAGAATACGTATTTCATCTTCACTATGCGCTTCATCCAGTTCTGAAGCAGGTGCCATCCGAAACAATCTGAGCAAGGCATTAGCCATGCCGTTCAGCACCCAGATAAACGGATACATCAATTTGTAAAAAAAGGTCAGCAGTGCCGCAGACCACAGTGTAATGGCCTCTGACTTGCGGATTGCCATCGTTTTGGGAGCCAGTTCACCCAGGACAATATGCAAAATCGTAATAATGACAAACGCAATGACAATCGAGATGCCATGCACATATACCGGACCCAGTCCAAATGCCGTAAATACAGGCTCCAGCAGTCGTGCAATGACGGGCTCTCCCAGCCATCCGAGTCCTAGTGAAGCTAACGTAATGCCTAGCTGACAAGCTGACAAATACGCGTCCATATTACGAATAATGTTTGACGCATATTTCGCATTTCGATTACCCGCTTCTACTAAAGCCTCAATTCGGCTACTCCGCACCTTGACCATTGCAAATTCTGCCGAGACAAAGAAACCATTCATTAATACCAGTAAACCAATTAAAAACAAGCTCATAATACTCGGTAAGGGGTCACTCAAATGTTCTTCCTATTCGCCGTTATCGTTCGGCAAATAGGTCCACCTCCTTCGAAAATGTAGGATATTAGCCATTCTGCCGTTCATATGCAATTTCAACTTCCCAATGCTTCCACCTCCTGCTGTTTACGCCATAATAACATGGATATACTTCTTTTATTATATAATTCTACACTACACAGTCAATCCGTGTCCTATGACACCTAAAAGGCCAAATCGACATAATTCGTTTACAAAAGTAGTGATTTCGCTGTTTTATTCACATTTTATAAATTCAGGCAGTCAACTTTTCTTTTCCCGAAATACCTCTTTGACTACGGTAAGAAATGCCTGTACTGCAGGAGAAACATATTCCGTTGCCGGGAAAGCAAGCGTGTTAGAAATAAGAAAGCCGCCCCAAGTAGAATTATTCTACACTCGGGACAGCTTTATCATGCTTCCTTGTTTTTAATTGAGACTCGAACGATTCTTACTTCTCGCACAGCATCTTTTCAGCCGGGTTCCAGCGCCACGTCAAATGATGACTCTCAACATGTAGGCCACCGACCCAATATTCCTTCTCACTCAAGATACTCCAATCCATTTCACCATTCAACGCCTGAACGCCCAGTTCCGTCAACGACATCACAGCATCACGAAATGCTTGATCATACTGGTTATACTTCGGAAAACTTGCCGCTCCTGTCATGCGGATAAGTGCAGCCGGCCCTTCCGACATCCGCTTCAGATGTGCCCAGTATTCCAGATCACCCATGCCGAGCAAATGCAACTTATCTCCTACCTTACGAAACAGGTCATGCGGACGATGAATACCCGCTCTGATGGTTTCCAATGTTATCTCTTCAATACAACCCAAGCCATTGGTTACGGAAGGCAACCTGGACAGATGCGCCTCGAATGCTGCTTTTGCAAATGGGAGTTCATTCATTCCGGACTTTAAGTATTCTTGATGCAACCAAATGTCAGATGAACTGTACGCTTCCCAGAACTGTTTTCCAGCCTGAAGTTCCTGTTTTTCAATGACATGCCAGTTGCCTGACAAACTTCCGATCTGCTTGGGAGTAAGCTGTCCCAGTCCTCTGAAATGCTCTACCTCGGGGTACGAATCGATGCAAAGGAGATTCAGACGTATGTTCTGTAGATCTTGTCCGCTAAAATAATGTAGCAAATAGGATAACATCGTTTGATCATAAAGGTCATACTCGAACCATAACACTATCTCTTTATACTGCTGTAACGAGCGAAGCTTCTCATCTAATGACTCAATCTGCAAATACACCTTCTGCGGTATGCCCAGTTCCTCTTCCAACACAACAGCACGATGCTGACGTGCGCTCCTGTCCGCCATAGCTGTAGTTACAGGACCATACGTGTACAATTCCCTCCAAACGAGAATGTCTCCTTGTATACCGCTTTCGCGTAAGCGATTGGCCGCATGATCCCCATTCATAATATGCAACATGCCTTTTCCTCCTTCATGAAGTTCATTGAACACGGATGCCAGATTTCGTATAGGCAGTGAACGCTTGAGTTTTGTTCGGGCATCAAACAGCCTTTTCTTTAATGCAGATACATTCACATCAAGAAAGTCCGATATTTCTTTGAGCGTGTAGCCTTGAAAATAAAACAGCTCCACCACAACTTGCATCGATGATGGCAACTGGGCAATTGAACGACGTAGCGTTTCCTGCAACTCCTTCTGGATCGCTTGAGCTTCTGGATTACGGGTCTGATCTTCTTCAAGGAATACAGTCTCTACTTCTTGCATAGGAACCACCGAATGCCGCTTGCGTCTGAGCCAGCGATAACATTGCCTTTCAACAATGATTTTGAACCATCCCGGAAAAGCTTCCGGCTTCTCCAATTTGAACAGATTGGCAAATGCTTCGGTAAACGCCTCCTGAACAACATCCTCCGCGCCATATGCATCCTGTAACTGCTGATAGGCCACGGCAAGTGCCATTCCTCGAAAATGCGTCACCAGTTGCTCATAAGCTTCCGTTTCTCCCTGTATTGCTCCTTCAATCCATGATTTCAATACCGCGGACTCCCTTCATCTGTCGTTCATTACTGTCTGAACTTGTATATCTATTGCTTCACTTTTGTGTTCTCATATGTAAGTGCCTTGAACTCTTGATTAGGTTACTTTATTTTCGACTACAAATGCAAAAGCCGTCCTGTCTGCAGATGTGAACTGCATTCAGGACAGCATGGATAGACTTATGTGTTGGTATTAACGGAGAATTAACGTCTGCTTGGCGCTTGTGGATAGTTGCCAACAACGCCCGGATATTGATACAGCAATGGCTCATCAAACGTTGCATAGTCGAAGTTAACCATCAGCAACATGATTCTTCTGCCTGTTTTAGGATCACTGATGATGATGTGGTCACGTCCAGCTGCTTCGATAATCCCTTGGAAAATACGAGCATTCCACTCTTTGTTTCCTTCGTATGTCATGTAGAATGTACCGAATTTACCCAGGTTTAAACGTAAAATATTTTCGATGTATGATTGCTCAAACTGTGGAGCTGTAGTGGAAACGACAGTTCCTGACGGTGTCATTGGGCTTCCACTGGATACCAGAGGCGGTACACTGGTCGAGCTTGGAGATACCATCCCAGGTGATACCATACCAGGTGTTGGTGCCATCGACGGCATGCCATTACCGACTTTGTAAGATGTTCCCTGAACTTGAGAATTCGCTTGTGCTCCTAGCACCGAATTTGCTTGTGCGCCCAATACGGAATTGGCTTGCTGCCCCATAGTTTGAGTTGGTTGATAAGGTGTGTTAATCACGTTAATTCCTCCCTGAATATGAAAATTGGTAATGGATTAATAGACGTCCGGACAGTCTTCTCCTGTTGGACTAAAGAAACAATGCGCCTTGAAACGTCCCGTGTTGGGTTGGTTATACCACGTCGCTGGGCAATCTCCAACCGGCCGGAAAAACCATAACGAGTTACTTGCCGGCCAGAAACGCTCCCCGTTAATGACCCGTTGTGCGAGCCGAATCTCGGATTGTCTTGCCCGCTGATAGAAGTATCCCTTCTGCGTCGACTCAAAGCCCCCCGGATTCTGAAAGACCATGCGGTTCATATCACGGATGTTGCCAAAATCGAGACAGTCCGCCAGCACACGATTCACGCCAACATTGCCTACCAGCAACATGCCTTGTTCCCCGTCACCCTCGGCTTCTGCTCGCATTAGTCTAGCCAGGAGCTTGACGTCTTCCGAGTTGGTCTTAATTACTGCCATCGTCTGTTCCCTCCCTTGTAGCAGCTGTTCATCACCGTACATCGTATTGTGCAGGAGCCTATTCGGTGACACTATTCCAGATTTTTTCCATAAAAAAAGCCCGGAACCTCACGCAAAGTGAAGTCCCAAAGCCTTTTCTAACTAACACAAATTAATTTTGCTATGCTCTTGAACCCTGTTAAGGTTTGGCTTCAATCCAGTAATCATATGCATGGACCAAATTGCCTTTGTAAGCCTTGTATTTAGAGAGCAGGTCTGGCAGTTTGATGAGCTGACTCTCCATCTCCTCGGCTCCTTTTTCGTGAAATGAAATATGTGTACCTTCAAAATTTTCTTTCATTTCGACGGAAATGAGCAGTCGTTTACCCAGACGATCTGCAATCTCCATTTCCTGACTTACGACTGCAGCGATCCCGTTAGAGCCTTCTGCAGTGTTACGGAATGCCATCAAGGATACATGATCCAGCGTATCAATCATGAACTCGGCAACAGAGATATCTTTACCTGGGAGCGGATAGGCATCCAGCCACACCGCAAGATCCGCACTGGTTTCAAGGTTACTGTCCTTCTTCGTTTCTTCTTGGAAATAGGCGATATTCGATGCCCACTCACTCAGCAGTGTATTCCGGTTAGCCTCCCATTCGGGCAGCGTATACGGCTCGATATCCAGATGGATGCCCTCGAACCGCTCGTCCGGTTCCACTTCGGCATTGTAGTTTTTCACATAATCGATCAGTCGTTTGATCCGAGGACGATTCTCCTTTTTGCCCCAGATCGGATGTCCACCCATCGCATGAACTTCGATCCCCTGAGCTTTCGCTCTTTTTACAAAACTGCGATAACTGGAGTAGGGCTGATCCAGATCAAGCCGGACGTATAACCAGTTAATCTTTTGCTGCTTGGCAAAAGCCAGAATGTAGTCGCCGCCATCATCCGTCACTTGTGAAGCCTCCCAGATATAGGTGCCGCGAATTTCAGGAGAGCTCGGAGACGGGTTTACTGGCTTTTCTGGCCATGGTTGTTCTTCTGGCTCCAGTTCCCCCCAATACGTCAAATCATGGACAGCTGAACCGGCATAGGACTTATGTTCCCGAAATGCAGTTGCGACCTCTTGGAGCGCATTCTCCAGCTGCGCTGAGCCTTTGCCCGCAAAACTGGTAAACTCTTCACCTGGCATCGGCTTGGTGTTTACTCCCACGGTAACACTTGTCCCGCTCGCGTCTGCCCACTGCATCTCCTGTTCAATTAAACGAATAATTCCGTTACTTCCTTGTGCATTATCCCGGTAAGCAAGCAGGGTCACATGTTCTACATTTTGAATAAACCAGTGTGACAATGCTTCGTTATCTGCATCATCTGCTGTACGATCACCCTTGACCGTGTATGAATCGAGCCAGAAAGGCAGATCTACATGCACGGCTATTCCGCCATCCTGTTTGGCCTGATTTAAAACCATTTTCATATTACTGATCCAGGATTGCACCAATGGTTTGGCGTCTTCCTTCCATGCAGGCAACACGTATGGTTTAACATCCAGATGGATTGCATCAAAACGTTCACTTGCTTCCACAGCCTGATTGTAATCCTGCACCCATGAAGTTAATCGAAGCATCGGACCCTCGCGGCCTTGAACACCCCAGGAAGGGTCGCCACCCAGTGCCTCAATGGCAATACCTTCACGATCCGCTTTGGCAATAAATGCTCGATACACCTCTTTGGATATGGTCGTGTCTACGTTTACATACAGCCGATTAATCTTATGTTTAGCCGCATTTTCCAGCAGCTCATCTCCTGCACTCTTAACAGACTGTGCCTGCCATACCCAGGCAGCCCGTATATCCACATCTTCAGCTGTAGCAGGTGACTTGATCCCGATCATTATCATTCCTCCGATCAGTAATAACAGCCATAATACTTTCCGGGACGTTTTCCCGAACATACACTCCCTCCATTCCTGTTCTGTTGTAAAATCACATTCATTATAGCAACCGACTTATCAAAAACAAATAAGCCCAAGTGCTTAACTTGGGCTTATTCCAGCTTCGAGGAGCTCTGAAGAACAGTTTCAGGTCGATGTCCCGGTTCTAGTCCTCATATATCATTTTTCGAGTCATACCACCGTCAACTACTAGATTAGTCCCTGTGACAAAGGTATTAGCAGGGTCGGACAAATACAGACAGGCTCTTGAAATATCCGATGGCACGCCAACCCTTCCGGATGGATGTTGCTCATGGTCTTCTGCTTTAAGTTTGGACACGTCTCCAGTCTCAATCCAGCCGGGACTGATACAATTGACCCGAATTTGGTCCTTACCAAGTGAGACTGCCATCGCATGTGTCAGCGCTGTAATTGCACCTTTTGATGCGGCATATGCCTCGCTATTCGGCTCAGACATTCGTGCACGAGTTGAAGCCATATTTACGATGGCGCCGCCATGTTCATTTTTTTTCATATGCCGGGCCGCCTCCCGACTTGCCAGAAAACAGCTTCTCACATTCGTACTGAGCACATCGTCCCATTCGTCCACTGTCAGATCGTAGGGCGATTTCCACCTGGACACTCCAGCATTATTCACCAGTACATCAACCTGCTTGAACTCTTTCACCGTGGTCTCGAACAGTTGCTGGATATCTTGCTCCTTCCGTACATCACACTGTACAAAGATCGCTTCGCCGCCCTCATTGCGTATCGAAGCTGCCGCCGCCGCTCCCTCGGCTTCCTGAACATCGGCAAGCACGACTTTTGCCCCGGCAACCGCATAAGCTTCTGCAACACTTCGCCCAATTCCCTGGGCGGCTCCCGTGACAACAACAACCTGATCTGTAAATGACATAACCATATTCCTCCTCTGATAAGAATCTCTGTTTTGTCTAGTTTGGTTTGATATACGGTACTTGTTTCCTCGTTCATTACTTATCGATTTTCCTCTAACTCTATACTTATATACAAACACGTTCGTCCCATTAAGAAACGCTTGTCCCCGAATCCGTCAAAAAAAGCTTACGCCATTCGGGCGCAAGCTACTCCATTTTAAACCTCTTTTAACCTCGTAAACGTTCAGTGTACAGACGATTCGTGCGTTCAAATCCAATATACCGGGTTCCCTTGAAGGATAGCCGTCCTTCATCCCCTTCGGCACACATCCCATACTCTTCGCCATTCACTTTGAATTCCAAGCGGTCACCGCTCTCTACTTCAAAAGTGACGTAATACAACGTTCGTGGGGCATTTGTGGTGCCGGATTCGGAAGGCGGCTGGCTCATCTTTACCCGTCTGCTAGTGATGCGAGAGTGTACAGTCAGCAGAGGCTCTGCATTGTTTCGCCCCCATCTCCATACTTCTTTGCCCATTGATAACAGCACGATACCCAGAATCAGGACAAATGCCACCGGAAAGACGGTTCCAAACAAATCAAACATCCAGGATGATTCAATGCCCATGTCTCTCCCCTCCGTTCATACTTAGGACAGCCGGAGTCTTGACCCGTCTTCTGTAATGTATATGCGGACGAACACAGAACTTGTTAACCTGATGAAATATTTACATCGTGTATCTCAGGTGGAGCACCGATTATATTTTGAACATACTCAGCCATGCTTCAACCGTGCTATAGCACAATTTATTACGCAGATTTATTTAAAGAATCAGGTTTGGGCTCAATCACGATATAGGAGTTGCGGCTGAATGGCAGCCATGTGTTCCATAACGATTCCAGTTCATTTACGCTTATCTGTCGATTGTACTGCGTTTCATCACAATTTCGCTTGAAATCCAGTGACTCCGCCAGATAAAAATGACTTTCATCATACCCGACAACAGGCACAAAGTGCAAAAATCGCCGGTCCGAATGAACCCTGATGAACAGAATGACAGGCACGCCGCGGCTGATCTGCTTCTTTAACGTAGTGACATTACCACGCAAATACGTTGCAGGGTACCCGAGTTTTTTGAAAAAAACAATTATCGCTTTTGGATAAAAGGTGCCATCCAGTAATTTGCGCGGATACCTCCGATAAAGCTCATCTCCTCCGGATTCGATACCAAAATGCCTTAGCACATATGCACTGGAAAATGCAGCACATTCGACGTTCTTCTGTACCTCCGTCCTGTTGGGGGACGAAATGAAGTATGTAGAGGGTACTTTGACGCTGTACATATGATCTTTCTTTGGAAGGCTGTAATAGCGATAAATTAAACAGATGATTGCCAACCATATGATGGTGTTGAATATCATTTCGAACCTTCCTCCTCCCAATCACTGGACAGTAAGCTGTACGTAAAGATGTTTTCATAGTGGTTATATAACCACTGAGCCTGTCTGGAAGTTCCTTCATTTATGACTTGAAAAGAAAGCGTGCAAACCTCAAAACATCCATGCCATATATGTTACGTTCTAAACATTTTCGTCATCGATACATCCAACTTTTCTACCAGTTCGCTCTGACCCACTCTTCAATCTGTTTTGCCGCTTCCTCAGAAGACAAATCGGTTGTATCCACCGTTGGCATCGTCGGGTCAAAGGTTTTATCCGCGTTCTGCAACAGCCAGTTCGCAAAATTACGATGATCTTTAATCGCATTCTCGTCCCAGCCCCGTGCTTGCAACCGCACCTCACGTGTGGCATCATCACAATGTAGGTTAATGTAAAGAATACGATCAAATCGTTCAATGTAGTTGGAAGATGCAATATTTTCGGGTACCATCGTGCCACATAGAACGGTACCTCTTCCGCTTAACGAGATGCTATAAGCAACGCGCAGCCAATTCTCTTTGGCGATCTGCCAATCTACGTTGTCAATGATATCCATATCAAAGACATCGAATTCAGGCAAAAGCTTGCGCACATGGGATGACACCGTTGTTTTGCCCGTACCGCTCGCGCCTGTGATTACAAATAAAGGTAGTTTACTCATTAGAATATTCCTCCTGTTGTCGTCTTATAAGCTCTAATCTCGCTGTGAATCGCTAGACTTCCATTCTGAGGCCTTTAGGCCGTACATCACCCGATGTAGAAATCTCCCATTCAAAAACTCGTAATCTCGCAGCTCGCCTTCACGTCGGAAACCAAGCTTTTCCGGTATGGCACGACTTCTCCGATTTTCAGTTGCTACACCAATCTCCACCTTATTTAATCCAAGTTGCTCAAATGCGTGCTCAATCAGTACGTTTACTGCCTTTGTGATGAGTCCATTCCCCTCATATTCCTGACCACACCAATAACCAATCTCAGCCTTCCTGTTACCAAGGTCAATATCACAATATCCAATCGAACCCGCCAGTTCACCTTGGAACCAGATCCCTAACCAGTATCCTTCCTCTCGTGCGTAACGCAGACGATTTCGTTCAATAAAACCGGCTGAATCCTCTTCAGTCAAAGTCATGTCAGGAATTCTGAGCCAGGCTCCGAGATGTTCCCGGTTACGATCAATCAACTGAAATAACGCTGCTGCGTCATGGGATGTAAACAGCGATAGATACGTTGTATCCATACCATCTAAGGTGTGCTTAAACATGTTGAACCCTCCCAAACGTTTATTCTAAAGCCTCCTTAATCCGCCACCAGCCAGCTTCAAATCTTAAATCGGTCTATATTCCCCTTCGAAATGAAATTGGTAGTCATTACTGATCCGAATGTATCCAAGAATACAGTCACCTCTGGATCTGTTCACGATGCCCGAGTAGTTGTGATTATCCACGTTTCCTTCTGCGACGAGTAAATAATCTCCCTCACAAGACAAAACGATACCAATATGATCATGCGAGTCATCGGACAGCAGTTTTTCATATACGACCAAGTCACCTCGCTCTGGCTTGAAACCATCTTCCTGATCAAGATAGAAAAATTCATTTTCAGGTAACCTGGACCAGTCCAGCCACGCTCCCACTCCAGCTAAACGATACGTCTGGTTGGGATAACGAATAGGAAGTTTAATGTCAACCTGCATACAGCAATGATACACAAAAGCCGCGCACCAATTATCCTTAAGTATCGTGTGAATATCGGGGTCCGGCCAATACTGGCAAATCTGCCAAAAGTGTTCATTCTCTGGAACTCCGATAATCTTTTGTTTGGCCAACTTTTCTGCAGCATCAGCAAGGGCTGAGCGTCTTGGTTCACAGTAATCCTTTTTTTCTACCGTTGAGCCTGAGGAATCCATTTCATCTACCTCAACCGTCATTCCAAGCTCATGCAATACATGATGTAATCTGACCTTCTCCATCTTCGTCTTCATTAAACTCTGTCTTACAGGAGAGAAGTTCATATGTAGATGGATCGCATCTTTTAAAATATCTTCGTACGCCCCCTGAACCTGCTGGCATGCCTCTTGAACAAAAATCGAATTCAGTATGATATACAACTCTTCCTCACTGAATAGCTGTAAACCCCGGAGTAGCTGCCTTGCAGTATCTGCGCTATTAGGACCCGGGAAAACATTGATCCCGGTTCTGTAAAGGTAACATCCGTGAAGCAAACCTGTGATCGCGGCCAGTTCCTGGTTTACTCCTCTTCGAGTCGCAAGCAAGGAAGCGAAACTGGACACACCAACAAGTTGGATCCACACCTCTTCTTGACCCGGGAACCCTTCGTGAGACATTGTGCGAATAACACGTGACACTTCGTCTATTCTATTATTTCGGGTTCCTATAGTACCACCTGTGTTCATCTCATCGCAACCCTTCAACATTCTTGTGCGTCATCCGGCTACTCGCAAAAGCAAAGTAACAACTTCGCAGAGCCAAGCAAACCAACTCTACAGTAGCTGCTTTTTCAAATCCATCCGTATGTACGTTTTCTCGTAACTTGAACCATCTTCATTGTAGTAAACAGCCTGCTTCGTGTACGGATCCGAGATGGCATGATAACCATGCTTTAAGATCAGCTTGATCATTCTGGGATTGCCAGGCAGGATCAACGCTCACAAACATTTCGCTATAACCCAATTCTTTCGCACGTTCTTCTCTATACCGAATCAATGCTGAGCCGGCACCCTGACCGCGATATATTTCCTTAACGTACAGATCACTTAATTTAGGAACCAGCTTTCCTTGTAATTTAAGAACTCCAAACCCCATGATGACGCTATCCTCATCCTCGGTTTCAGCAATGGCTACAATGACTTCTTTATTTTCCTGCTGTTTCATGTAGGACATGAATAATTCCTCGTTATTACGAACAGAACAGAGTCCTGCGATGTCCCTGGCGACAGCTGTTCTTACGCTATATTTCATGAATCTGTACCTCCACAATCCGTTCACGACATTACTGACAAAGTCTCTCCAAAATAACAGCCACCCCGTCATTTTCATTCGTTTCTGTTATCTCTTTCGCTTTGCATTTTAAATCCTGAGAGGCATTCCCCATCGCCACAGGCCAACCACATTGATCAAACAGACCGATATCGTTTACATCATCCCCAAACACCATCACATCTTGCATTGCAACACCCATGGCATCACAGATCACAGAGACGGCATGTTCCTTGGATGCATTCAACGCCGAGACTTGTGTTAATTCACCTTGATCCGTGATCAATATGTTTAATTTTCCTTCAAAGCATTCTTGAAAAGCCACCCGGTCCAGATTGCCTGTGAAAAGGATCTTGGATGCTTCTTGCTGTTTAAGCTCCATCAAAGACCTGACCATAGGTTGCCCTTTTACTTTCATGATGGTCTCTGCATCATAAGGCTTCAAACTCATCCATACATCTCTCACTTCTAA
The DNA here is from genome assembly GCF_023714295.1 of Paenibacillus polysaccharolyticus. Classification (GTDB taxonomy): domain Bacteria; phylum Bacillota; class Bacilli; order Paenibacillales; family Paenibacillaceae; genus Paenibacillus; species Paenibacillus polysaccharolyticus_A. The sequence goes on along the minus strand of NZ_JAMAUN010000001.1, from coordinate 1,761,859 downwards.
ACTAATGTCCAGATTCGGATTACATGCCAGACAATAGTCTAGAACCTCAGCAGTTAACGCAGGTGTGATTCCAATGTGATTTTGTTTTCCAGTATGTCTGCAATTTGTATACGCGCCGTTATAATACACAAATGAACCAAGCTCCAGCAATTTTTCCGGCAAAAAAGCTTTCACTGCCCTCGGCGGACGCGCCGTTGCAAATATGAATTTCATTCCACGATGGGCACAGTTCAAGATCGCCTTTACGTTTCGCTCGGAAACTTCTTTGTTAGCCATCAAAAGTGTTCCGTCCAAATCTACAATAATTACCGGGAATTCCATGGCACAGCCCCTGTCTCACTTTTGTGCACTTTTTAGAAAAAGTTATATATTCCATCTTCGAAATACTGATACTCTTCCTCCGTCAATCTCCGCTTGCCATACGCATCGTAAAAAATATCTTTATCCCGCTCATCCTCGAAGGCATTCGTTTTTGGCCGAATGGCCAAAGCCACGTCATACCGGGGATCACCATAGGTTGCGCCCGCCCAATCGACCATTCCTACGACCTCACGATCACAGACGAGCACATTATCGATGGTAAAATCACCGTGAATTAAGGTAGGTTGCACTGTGCTTGGGCGGTTCTTTTTCAGATGTGTGAGCAAATGTTCGTTCCCGTCTATTGAGTAATGAGCTAGATTGTACTCCGCCTTGGATAACATCGCATCGAGCCAAGTAGACTCTGCATGTTGCCATTCCATTGGACAAGCGCATTCATGCAGCTTTCTCAAGGAAAGTCCGAAGCTGGTAATTGCCTTTTCCTTATCCTCTTTAGCTGGATGGCTGGCAAGAAATTGTCTCAACGATATTCCTTCTATATAATCCATCAACAGCCATCTTGATTGATGCTCTTCATAAAATGAATACGTTTTCGGAATAGGTAATCCCTTTCCTTGAAGAAGCTGCATTGCGATATATTCGTCAGATAACCATTCGTTGTAGAGTTCATGCTCTGTTTTCTTGATAACATATCTCTGATCTGCTGTCTCTATAACGGCAACGGTAGACGTGTGACCTTGTTGTGGAAACGTAACTCGCTGTACGGTTCCAATCTGCCCCAATATCTTCGATGGAATATCTGCGAGTTGCATGGGATTCCCTCCTCCACCTAAGTGAGATGTTTAGTACAGTTATAGAGCGAGCAATCCCACCGAGGAGTTCCGCTATGCAAGTGAGTTACTGCTGTGTTTAATAGATTTTCTCTGATATCAATATGTGAAAGAAGTCTTTTCATGGTTAGGCTGAGAAATGCCCCGTGGCTTACAACTAATATGTTCTCACCTGAATGCCGGTTAGCTAAGTCGGCAAGGCACTGCCTTCCCCTTTTTACAATCGATTCATGGGATTCAATCCCCAAATCCAGCTTGGACCATCCATAACCCCACCGATCTACACGTTCCTGCTCCGTCGTACCTTCAATCTGGCCACAGTCCATCTCGCGCAACCTTTCGTCTACACGTATTTCAATCGAAATAGCTTTGCTAAGTATAGATGCCGTTTCCAATGCTCTCGATAAATCACTTGAATAGATATACTGCCATTGTTCCGATCGAATTCGATTAGCAAGCAAATTTGCCTGTCTTCTCCCCTCTGCATTGAGCGGGATATCCGTGTGCCCTTGTGCCCGATATTGATCATTCCAGTCGGTTACGCCGTGCCGGATCATTCCTAATGTAGCCATATGTACTCCTCTTTTCTAGAACCGTTCATACATTCCTGCATCTTCCATGTAAAATGAAGCTATCATATACATCTAGTATTCGTCAATGATTGGTAGCGTGCACTTATTAATTCGCACAACATAGAATCCTCGTATATGTATTTCAATCTCAACTTCAATTTGTATATTCACAACGGATGTATTATCATCAGTAAGGTATTTCTGTAATTTGTCGCTCATTTCATTATTCGCTATATTTCATTTTTTCATAAAAAATAGCCTGAAGAACTGCTCCCCAGAGCAGTCTTCAGGCTATTTCAGTCTATCTATTTTACGGTGATGTAATACATAATGGTATCTCCACCAGGAAGATCTGCCACAACTGCAACACTACCTGGCTTCAAGCCTATGACTAATCCTTGTCTATTTAGATAAATAGCGTCGTATGGTGGAGCACTGGAAATAAAAAATCCAGAACCTGTGAGATTAATCGACTCACCAACTTTAATAGTAATCTCAGTGTAATAGTTGTCTTTGGCCGGTACAGCTTGGTTAACCACATTCATAGCCGGATTTTCATTAACTGCTGAACTACTGTTAGCAAAAGAAGTTGACCCTAAGGAGAAACAAGCAGTTAGCGATAACAAACCTAATAATAATTTCTTTTTCAAAATTATCACTCCTTATTATGGAATATATATCCATTATATAGGAATAGATAAATAAATAAATCAATATATTCTATTTTTATATAATAATTTGAAATTAATAGCAAAATCCACACCTCTACAAAATGTCTTCAGGGAATTACTCTATAACTCGAAGTCCGTAACCGGGATAAAGAAAATAATATTTTCTTTATATACAATGTGTTGCAGGATATGTGATTTTTAAAAAAAAAGAATACCCCCTTTCGGGGGTAAATCGTTGATACAGCGCTATTTTTATCTGCATTTTCTTTCACTATGCGTACATCATGTCCATGAATCCGCGGGTTACATCTACGCCTTCTGCTTGTTCCGGCTGATCTGTCTCTGCATGTGCAGCCATGCAAGCTTTCACTGCTTCTTCCGTAGTACAACGATTAGCGTCGTCACATGTGTAGCATAAGTGAAGCATGTATCTTGTTAATTCATCCGCCTGCGTGAATTGAGTTTGACCGTTGGTTCTCATCTTCATCACTCCTTTTCTTCTTGAGTTAAATATAACATCATCTTCATGATTTATTTGTGATTAATTTCACAATGTATCAAAAAAATAAAATAAAAATAAAGGGAAAACCTCATTCGAGATCCCCCCTTACATTTTCCGCTCATATGCTACTTACGTCCCCCTAGATTTAATTCAGATTAATGCTCGATCTCATTCGTTAAACGGAGCAGCGGCACATTAAAGTACTTTCCAATGTTCTCCGCCATCTACGGTTTGCAGTAGCAACGATCGTTTGGCATCGGTATTCTCCACCAAGATCCAGCCGAGCTTCGGCGATACCATCTGCATTTTCACAATCTCAGGATAGTCTTTGAAAATCTTTTCTAAAACACTGCTCGCCGGATAGGCTGTCCACGTTTTGCCCGTATCTTTCGTGTAATACATAATGCCCTTTTGCATCGCCCAACCTTCCGATGGGCTTAGAAATATAGGTGTCAGATTGCGGTTAATCCCTGTTTGCTTATCCAGGTTGAATGAATAGGGCTTCCAACTTACGCCACCATCCGCTGTGAAGAAACCGCTGAATGTCATGCTCTCTCCACTGGCACAGGACATAGACATCCAAGCTGACTTCGCTTCACGTCCAAAAAATTGAGGTGCGCTAATCGTGAAGTTGCCACAAGCCTTGAACTTATCCCGATCGAAAAAAGATGAAGACGTTCGCCACTGCTCGCCACCATCTGATGTCACATACAACTTCGGTGTACCAAACTCTATCGCACTCACGAACCCATGCTTGGAGTCTGAAAATGTCATACCCGTGGTGTAGCCACGTCTTGAAATTTCACCCGTTTTGGATTTACCCTTGTCATCACTGGAACTCATTCGCTCCCAGGTTGTACCTCCATCCTGAGTACGATACAGGTTCTTGTCCTGTTTACCAATTCCGGTGTCTAGCGTTGTCAGAACCCAGCCTTTCTCAGGTGAGACAAAAGATATTGCTGTGACCTTATCCGTCTTCGACAAGGAAGACAAGCTCCAGCTCACGCCTCCATTATTGGTACGTAGCACAATCGTATCTGTGCCCCCCATCCCCTCTCGAACAATCCAGCCATGCATACGATCTACAAAATAAATACTTTCTCCATATTTCGGATTAGCCGGGAATTGCACATTTTCTGAGGGAGAAATGTTGGTCCACGTTGCTCCCTGATCCTGAGTGTAATAGAGCCGGAGCGCATTACGCGTAACTCCCCAGGCCAAGCCGCCGTTATCATTAATAAGTTGAAAATCGGTCAAACGAGTCTGAATTTGATATTTGGCCATCTCCGCTGCTTCGGTGTTATTCGTTGTCGGGGGTACAACAGTAAGAGTCTGACCAACGTTACCGCCGTCATCCTGTTCCGGAGGTTCCGCTACTGGCGGCGGCTCCGTTTTGGTACATGCAGCCAGTAACATCATGATACCTATAGACAGCAGTGCTGTCTGCGCGATTTTTTTCCATTGCAAACGCAAGTGGGTTCCACCTCTCTCATTCATCAGACAGACGCGCATGTCTCTGTGACGAAGTTATATTTACGATTCATCAGAATCCACTGCTCCTATTCTACCACAAACTTCGACCTAAAGGCTCACACCGCTGGGGAACCTGCCGAATGTTGAATATTTTTGCCGATCATTGTCCTTAATTAAAAAGGCGTAACTCATTTTTATAGTCGTGTGAAGTCTATTTATCCATCTTTTTAGCGGATTCCCCTTGGAAAATGAGATATGTTGTGAAAAAAGTTATAGACAAAACTCGCTTTATCTCCACATATCCCTTAATATGGATGGTAGTATACCCAAAAAGGAGAGGATAAGATTATGACAACAAGTTCAGCATTGAAGCCCAGTCGTGTCGTTATTATCGGCATGGGTGCGGTAGGAACAACAACGGGATACACGCTTATGCTTAGACAGCGTTCGTCCGAGTTGGTATTTGTGGATGTGAATCATGACAAGGCAACCGGCGAAATGCTGGATATGAACCACGGTTTACCATTTACCGGGGGCGTTAAAGTGTGGGCAGGTGACTATTCCGACTGCAAAGATGCCGATATCATCATCATTACTGCGGGTGCTTCACAAAAGCCGGGCGAGACTCGAATTGATCTGCTGAAGAAAAATGCAAGCATTTTCAAAGACATCATTGATCGAATTACCGAAGTCAACTCGCACGGTATTTTGTTGATTGCTACAAACCCTGTCGATATCTTATCCTATACTTCCTGGAAACAAAGCGGCTGGCCGGCTTCCCGGGTCATTGGCTCAGGTACATTGCTGGACAGCGCACGATTCCGTTATCTGATCGGCAAAAATAAAGGCATCGACCCCCGCAGCATTCACGCTCACATCATCGGTGAACATGGGGATTCCGAGGTGCCTGTCTGGAGTCTGGCAAACGTTGCGGGAACTGACCTTGAGCTGGACGAAGAAACCCAACAAGAGATTTTCAACAGCACCAAAAATGCAGCTTACGAGATCATTAATGCCAAAGGAGCCACTTCCTATGCCATCGCCTTAGCGCTCGATCGTATTGTAGCTGCCATTCTGGGTAACGAAGGCTCCGTGCTGAACGTTTCCACACTGCTTGAAGATTATAACGGCGTTTCCGACGTATATCTGGGTGTTCCTTGTGTCGTAGATCGCCATGGCGTGCGTGAAATTCTGCCTCTTCCGTTGAATGAAACCGAGAAATTGGCCTTTCAGGCATCTGCAAACAAATTAAAAGAACAGATCGCCGGACTGGAATAACATATATCTTTATACATTAAAAAAAGACCATCTAACAACTCTTCGTAGAGTGTCGGATGGTCTGTTGCTATATAGTATTTTAGGAAAGTTTACATAATAATAATGATGGAAACTAAACCTTAATTTAAAATTATACCTCCAACGAGACCTAATAAAACGATCATCCATGGTGGGCATTTCCAGAAGTTCAGCAGTACAAACAAAATACATACCACCGCAAAATCAGCAGGCGACAATACAGCTGTTGTCCATAGCGGCTGGTAGAGTGCGGCTAACAGAAGACCTACTACTCCTGCATTGATTCCAGCTAACGCTCCTTGCATATGCGAATTACCGCGAAGCACATTCCAGAAGGGCAACGCACCGATAATGAGCAAAAATGCAGGTAAAAATATAGCGATTGTAGCAATAAACGCTCCTGCTCCGCCCATCGAAACTGCCCCAAGATACGCGGCAAATGTAAATAAGGGGCCAGGGACCGCTTGTGTTGCCCCATATCCAGCTAGAAAGTCATCTTTGCTCACTACACCGTGAGGTACGAGTTCTTGCTCAAGCAATGGCAATACGACATGTCCCCCGCCAAATACCATGGAACCTGCTCGGTACATCGAATCGAAAAGAACGATCCACTCCATATTTATGGCCTGCCGCAGGATCGGCAACAGGATAAGCAGACCTGCAAAAGTGATTAAACACAGCACAGCCAAGCTACGGCGGATGGGCACATTCATTTTGATAACTGGAGTGACCGGAACATTGCGGTACATCCACCAGCCAATGAAACCTGAGAACAGGATTAATATGACCTGACTATATGGAACTGTCCATAGTAAAGCCGCTGTGGCCACTAACACAGCAATGGTAATCCTCACTTTGTCCGGGGTAAGCTTCTGAGCCATGCCAAGAATGGCATGAGCAACAGTTACCACTGCTACGATTTTCAAACCGCTAATCCAACCCGCATGGCCCACATCGTAACCTTTTAAAATAAGCGCAAACGCCACTAATATGAGCACGGACGGAAGAGTGAATCCAATCCAAGCCATCAATCCACCAAGCAGACCTGCACGCATGACACCGATCCCAATCCCCACCTGACTACTCGCTGGTCCAGGGAGAAATTGACACAACGCCACTAGATCAGCATAACTCTGCTCGTCCATCCATTTTCGTTTGCGTATATACTCGTTATGAAAATAGCCTAAATGCGCTGTCGGACCTCCAAAGGATGTCAGTCCCAGCTTGGCAGCAACGATAAGCACTTCCCACAGCGCCCGCCATCGGTTTGGTGTAACAGCCTGATCTTGATCATCCGAAGCAGGATTTCCCGTCTTCATGCTCGCCCATCTCTCCTAGCATGTCATGTGTTGTTGTCCAGATTTTTTTGGATTCTCTCCAACTTATATCGTTCGTTTTGTACTAATTCATCACTTCGTTAACCGGAAGTTTGACATCCAGCAAAGCCATGGCCTCTTCTTTTTCCCGGCTGGTAACATGAGTGTATACCGTTGTCGTTTGAATGGAGGCATGTCCGAGCAGTTCCTGTACCGTGCGCAGATCAGCTCCGCGCCGCAACATCATGGTCGCGAACGAGTGACGCAGCTTATGACTGGAATAACTTTGACGCTGATGAACAGGAGCTTCCTGCTGAAAACGTTCGAAGGTTTCGGTTGAGATGAGTTGAATGCTACGAATGGAAAGGCGCTTTCCCTTTTGTGATACAAACAGGGCTTCTTCCTTGTCGCCCCGCCACGGATTCAGCCGCTCTTCAAGAGCCTGGGACAACACTTCTGCAACCGTCTCAGGAACCGGGATGGATCGCCATTTCCGTCCTTTTCCGAACACGTCGAGTGTGCGTCGCTCGGGGTTGTAGTCTTTACAATTGAGGGCATGAACTTCGCCCACCCGCAGTCCCATATAGCCCATTAGCAGGAACAACGCCAAGTTACGGTTGCGATATTTACCTTCGACGGATGCCAAAAAGCGTGTCAAACCTCCTTCGTCCAGGAAGACTGGAGCACGATTTTTCTCGGTTTTGGACTTTTTGATGCCAGAAGCCGGATTGCTTGCCAGCACTTCGAGTTCAATGAGTGACTTGTAGAAGCAGTTGACTGCCGCGTGTTTACGGTTCCGGGTAGCATCACTCACGCCACGCTCCCGTGCACGGGACAGAAAAGCAAGCACATGCAACTTCTTCACTTGCTCCAGCGATTTTCCTTGGATAGAAGTAAGGAATTCCGTTACGTCCCCCGTGTAAGATTTGACCGTATATCCGGTGTACCCGGCATCTTTCATCCAGATATGAAAGGCCTGCAACTCATCCCCATATTGCTCCTGAACCTCTTCATTGATCACCTGCTCTTGTCACCTCCACTGACTTCAAATGTACTGATTGACCTGCTATACTGACTGACATGAATGCAATGTATTTCTATTTCAAAATCGGTTTACTATTTGCAGAACACAGACGCCTAACTTAGTGGAAAATCAACCTCTTCGACGATCACAACATCAGCCATCAGCGAAATCGTCTCCGGTTTGCCCTCACGGCGTGTAAGTACAAAGGATGGGATCGGATTTTCATGAAGCTCATTAACCGATTCCGCCACTTGAACATACAAATCCAGATGAAGGGTCTCTCCTTCACCTGTAATATCAATGACAGGCCAATCTTTTCGTACACAATCAGCCCAGAACACCAACTCATTCGCTGGAATGATACTTAACCGCTGCACGTTTGTATCGATCGGATAGATCGCTTGGCGCTCAGGTTCATCCCCAAGCTTGTCCCATGGTAATGCATAATCACCTTGCTCGCTTGGCGGGGAATACAGGGAGTAACACCACGGAGTCATGCCCCAAACAACCAGCATCAGTCCCTCTTCAAGCAATACATCCAGTCGGCCTTCCGTGAAATGTTCAATTAAATTATGATTACCTGGCCCAAGCAATTCCTCTACTCGCTTCGCGAGACGACCCAGATCCGCCAGGATGAATCCTCTTCGGCCATAGGAGTCGAACACATGATGATTCCGAGTCCATGTTGCAGAAGGTGAATCGAGTATAGAGGCTTCTGCCGGGAACAGTGTGATATGTACGGTATTCACTTGTGCGTATTTCACCATCGCTAGCTGTTCCGGTTCTAACGGACCTTCTGCGATTCGGGGTGTTTTGCGGTGTAAAGCAACGCGAACCTCATATTCACCCTCTTTATAAGGTGCGAGATCAAGTTCAATCGGATAACTTATACCTTGAATCGAAGCTATTGAAATCTTGCTGTTCTCGGTTAGACGAACCGCGTATTGTACGTAGGATATTTCGGCTCCATACAGAACATTAGCATCCTCACGGTGCACAGGTGTCTGCAATAGCTGGGCGATCACGGAAACTTTGCGACCATCCTCCAGATGTCGTTGTGGATCGATGTCCAACTGCAGATTATCTGTTTCATCCTCTTGTGATATGATCAGCTTCGCCTCAGCGAGAACGGTTGAATCCGCAAGTGCAAACCCAAAATGCGACGAGTGTTCATTAAAATTGTTATGTAATGGTTCTTTCATACGTTAACCCCTCTCTTCGGTTCTGGTTGCAGATCACACCCCCAAATATATTTCATATTTGATTCATCCGCAACCCCGACCTGCTGATACACTCAGCAGGTTTCCTTTATCCTTTACCCAGGTGAGTGACAAATTTAACGCAGCAAACTTCTTTTAATCGTTAGTTTTAAACATCTCTTTTTAACCAACGACTCCTATATTGTTGCACAAAAAAATCCCTGCTCCTTCGCTTGGCGATTGGGGAGCAGGGAAAGATTCAAAGCTTATTTTTCAATTCACTTCCGCCGAAGTGGATTCAGATGACTATGATGACGACCATAGGCAAAATAAATGATTAATCCGACAATCAGCCAGCCAAAAAACGTAATCCATGTCAAAGCTGCAAGGCGAGTCATCAAATAGAAACAGCCGAGAGCACTCAGAATCGGAATCAATGGCACGAGCGGAACACGGAAACCCCGTTTGAGATCAGGGTTATTTTTACGCAATACGATAATCCCGATACTCACTACAGCAAAAGCAAACAACGTACCGATGTTCGTAAGTTCTGCCAGATGGCCAAGAGAGATGAAGCCGGAGAACAGTGCAACAATGATACCTGCGAGCCAGCTACCCACTGCCGGTGTCTGACTTTTACCACTTACCTTGGAGAAAACGGGAGATAATAGACCATCACGTGACATGGAATAGAGCAGACGGGTCTGACCATACATCATGACGAGCAAGACCGTTGTAATTCCCGTAATGGCTCCAAGGGATACAATCCATGACAACCCGTTTAATTGAACGAATTCAAAAGCAAACGCAACCGGATCACTAACATTTAACATGTTGAATGGCACAATGCCCGTGAGAATCAGAGATACTACAATATATAGGACGGTACATACGGCAAGGGATGCAATAATACCTATCGGCAAATCCCGCTGCGGGCGTTTCACTTCTTCAGCTGCGGTTGATACAGCATCAAATCCGATATACGCAAAAAATACTGTAGCCGCACCCGCCGTTACACCGGAGAAGCCAAACGGCAAGAAAGGATGCCAGTTCGCTGGTTGAACATAAAACACACCCACACCGATGAAGATTAGCACCACGATAATTTTAATGCCTACCATGATTCCATTCGCTCTCGCCGCTTCTTTTACTCCTCGAGTCAACAGGAAAGTAATCATTAACGTAATCAGAGCCGCTGTAATGTCAAAATACGTACCTTTCTCCGGATTAAACGCACTCGTTAACGCATGAGGCAGCTCTAGTCCGAACCCGGATAATAAGGTCTGGAAATATCCTGACCAACCGCTGGCTACCGCCGCACTTGCAAAGCCATACTCCAGAATGAGATCCCAACCCAGAATCCACGCAATCACTTCCCCAAATGCTGTGTAGCTGTACGTATAGGCGCTTCCGGACGCCGGGATGGTGGAAGCAAATTCAGAGTAACAAAGGGCAGCAAATGCACAGATAGTACCCGCCAGTAAAAAAGATAATACCAGACCAGGTCCGGCATACTTGGCAGCTGCGACACCTGTCAGTACAAATATGCCTGTACCAATGATCGCTCCTACGCCAAGCGTTGTTAAGTCGAAGGCACTAAGAGCTCTCTTTAACGCACCGCTTTCATTCGTTTGGCTGGCAATCGGTTTTTTGCGGAATAACACACTCATTTTTTCATTTCTGCTCATACGCATGTTCCTTTCATGGTAAACCTGAATGTGTTGCTAGATAATAACGACGAAGCTCATCTCATCTGTTCTACGAAAAACTCATTTGTTCTATCTTATCCATCACCTATAAAAACCTATCGAATTCTACACGTTATCGCGTTGAATGATTAAATTTATTTTTGAAGATGGCTTATTTTGACCTTTATGCACGAAAAATATCACGTTCTGTTGCCTATGCTCCAATATGAAAATGGATTTAAATAAAAACTGCGTATAATTTATATTATGCGCAGTTTTTTGAATACTTTTTATTGACCAAAATCTAACTTTTATCGTTGTTACATGAATTTTTGCAATTGAACTGCTTTTTCGTCTTTTTTCGCTGTCATTTCTTATCCTGATTCGGATTGTGTCCCTACTGTTCGTAATAAAAAAGCCGCTAGCAATTAGCGGCTTCTTTCAACACATTTTCATATAGACCATATCCAGGCCAGTGACCAATGAACATATCCAAAGGCTATTTCACTACGATACTTTTTTTCCTAACCCAGATCTTCCCCGTTGGATTCAATCACTTTTTTATACCAGTAGAAACTGTTCTTTTTACTTCTTTTCAGTGTGCCTTTGCCCTCGTTATCCTTATCTACATAAATGAAACCATAGCGCTTGGCCATTTCACCCGTGGAAGCACTCACAATATCGATGCAACCCCAGGATGTGTAACCGATCAGGTTAACGCCGTCACGGACAGCTTCTCTCATCTGTTCAATGTGGGCGCGCAAAAACTCAATCCGGTACGTATCGTTAATGGTGCCATCCTCTTCAACGACATCCACTGCACCCAGGCCATTCTCTACAATCATCATTGGAATGCGATAGCGATCATAGACATGGTTCAGCACGTACCGGAGTCCAACGGGATCAATCTGCCAGCCCCAGTCCGTCGCTTCTAGATACGGATTTTTGTACCCACCAAAAACGTTACCTTGGGTTTCATCCCCTTCTGGTCGCGTACCTACCACATGAGATTTGTAGTAGCTAAAGCTATAGAAATCTACACAACCTTGTTTAAGAACTTCTTGATCGTCTTCAGCCATTTGAATGTCAATATTCTTCTCTTCAAAGTATCTCTTCGCAAAGTCGGGATATTCTCCTCTAACTTGTACATCGCTGCTCATCATATTGTTAATTTGATCCATCCTTAGTGCTTGTAACATATCTTCCGGTTTACATGTACTTCCGTAACCATGGCTGTAATTGATCATACAACCGAGTTTGAAGTCTGGATTGATCTCATGTGCAAGCTTGACCGCTTTCGCACTCGCCACGAATTGATGGTGCAGCGCTTGAAATCTCATCTGCGTGCTATCTACGGATGTATTGTTAAATACGCCGCCTTTTTTATCAACCAGCAGAGCTCCTGCCAGGTATGCACCTGCCGGAACAATCAGGCTATTAATTTCGTTAAAAGTAATCCAATACTTCACCACGTCTTTGTAACGATTAAAGATGGCGGCACAATACTTTACATAACAATCGATCATTTCTCTGGAAGCCCAAGCATTAAATTTCTCAGTTAGAGCAAACGGTGCTTCATAATGCGAGATCGTAACGATCGGTTCGATATTATACTTTTTCAATTCATTGAACACATTGTCATAAAATTGAAGCCCTGCTTCATTCGGCGCTGCATCGTCTCCGTTCGGGAAAATTCTGGACCATGCGATGGACATTCTATAACAACGGAAACCCATCTCTGCAAACAGACGAATATCTTCCTTGTAATGATGGTAAAAATCTACCGCTTCATGAGAAGGATAATGAACCTCCTCCTCAGTTGTTATCGTGATGCGACGGGGAACCGTATGGGTTCCGCCTGTCATCATATCAGCTGTACTTGCCTTTTTACCATCAAGGTTCCAGGCACCTTCGTATTGATTCGCCGCTGTTGCACCACCCCACATGAAAGATTCGGGGAAACCATTTTTGTTATTCATGAACCATTCCTCCTTAAATTACCTTTAAATAATTTTGATCAATTTTTCACCAATCGTAATCGATGGCTTGTCCGTGTTGATCACATCTACAAAATCATGTGAATTCGTAACGATAATTGGGGTAGTCAGGTCAAAGCCTTTCGCCGCAATGGCATCCGTATCAAACTCAATGAGCAAATCTCCAGCTTTTACTGTATCACCTTCTTGGACGTGAACCTTAAAATGCTCACCTTTCAACTTCACCGTGTTCATTCCGATGTGAATGAGAAGCTCCGCACCATCATTTGAACTAATACCGATGGCATGGGACGTAGGGAAAATCGCAGATACCACACCATCTGCTGGTGATGCCAGTTTGCCAACCGCAGGTTCAATAGCGACTCCTTTTCCCATAGCTCCCGTTGCAAAAGCTTCGTCCTTAATCGTGGATAACTCCAGAACTTTACCAGTCAATGGTGCAACGAGAATATGTTCAGAAACACCGGCAACAGCTACACGATCGTTTGTAGACGTTTTTTCTTGTGTTTCTTGAATCTTTCCATCCTCGGGTACATCTTCAAATCCCAAGATCAGAGTCATGATGAAAGTAACTACAAATGCAATCACACAACCAATTGCCGCATGAACCAAGTTCCATGGATGATCCGTGATAAATGCGGGTAGCGTAGCTATACCTGCAATACCTAGAGCGGAACGAGCTACACCGAACAATCCGACATAAACACCAGCTACCATGCCGCCAACAATTACAGCAATCAGTGGTTTTTTCAACCGTAAATTTACACCAAACAAGGCAGGCTCGGTAATTCCGAGCAAGGCAGTGATGCTTGTAGAATAAGCAACTTGTTTAAATGCTTTATTTTTAGTTTTCATAGCAACTGCAAGCGCAGCAGCACCTTGAGAAATATTGTGTACAAGCATACCTGGACCAACAATGCTATCCGTCTTCGTCTGTGCATACGCAGTGAGCACTACAGGCCCCAAACTATAATGCATACCTGTCATAATCAAGAACGGGAATGCCCCGCCGATAATACCAGATACTAACCATCCTGCATGTGTATTCACAAAAGAAACGCCTGACGCAAGGTAGTTACCCGCGATAGCACCGATTGGACCCAGTACAATCAGCGTTAATGGAGCCATGATAAGGATTACGATCAACGGTTTAAGAATAGATTTAATAACCGATGGAGAATACTTCTCCGCAAAGCGTTCAACATATGACAAGATCCAAACCGCTAAAATAATCGGAATAACCGACGAAGTGTACGTCGCTGGCGTGACAGGCAGTCCAAAAAACGAAACAGGCTCACCTGCAGACATCAACGCCCCTAAGGAAGGATGCAACAGAACACCAGCAATCGTTAATGCAAAGCCCACGTTAGCTTTAAGCTTAACAGCCGCACTCCAGGCAAGCAGCATCGGCAAGAAGTAATACGCCGCATCACCGATAAACGTCATAATCGTATTGAACTGTCCATCCAGATCGACGAGATCAAATGTTTTCAAAATAAGAAGAACGGCTTTGATCATCGCACAACCAATCATGGCTGGCAGGATCGGTGTAAAGATTCCGGAGATCGTGTCCAGAAGCGTAGTCAGTTTTCCTTTTTTCACAGTAGGGGCAGCATTATTGGTTGCAAAGTTTCCCAGCTGCGTCAAAGCTTTATACACATTGTTTACCTCGTTACCGATAATGACCTGATACTGCCCACCACTGCTGGCAACACCTACAACCCCTTGGACATTTTTTAAAGCTTCATCATTCGCGACCTTCTCGTCTTTCAGATTAAATCGCAACCTTGTAGCACAGTGTGTTACACTATCTACGTTTTTTTCTCCACCAACCAGTTTTAAAATCTCGGCGGCTGTGCTTTCATGTTTCATGTACTGCTCCCCCTCAAACGTTTTTAGGTATAAAAAAAGACCTAGAATTCTATCGAATATAGATAAGCTCTATACACGATGGAACTCTAGGTCTTGCCTGCCTCACCAGTAACAATCCTAGTATACTCATTATAGTGGCCAATGAATTATTCCTTCTCTTCATCAATGACCCTTTTGATATGAACCGTTAAATATACCAATTCGTCTTCTGTTAATTCTTTTCCATAATCGACCCGAATCAGCTGTGCAATTCGGAGACTGCATTGATATTCATTCGCATACTTTTCCTTAATGATATGGAGAAAATCACTGTCACCACTTTTCACAACCGTATGATTAAACAAGCGGTAGGCGAAAAATTTCAAATGAGTGACAAGTCTGGAATAATGAAGCGAGCTTTCATTAAAATGAATATTAAACTGATATCGAATTATATTCAAGACTTTATGAATCAACTGTGTAATCTTCATGGTTTCTTCCATTTCAGATCCCAATTCTGCATTGACAATATGAAGCGCAATGAACCCAGCCTCATCTTCAGGCAGTGTAATGTTGAATTCCTCATTAATCATATTCCTGGCTTTCATAGCCACGCGAAATTCATTGGAGTAAAACGCTTTAATCTCAGACAACAACGCATTATTGAAATTCATACCCTGCTTGTAACGTGCCACGGCAAAATTAATATGGTCCGTTAACGTTAGATATATATTTTCATTCAGTTCCTTGTTTAAGGACTGTTTGGCGTACTGAATAATGCTGTCGGACACACGAATATATTCCATCGGGATTTGTGCCAGCAGGGCATATAATTTGCCGGTTACATTTTTGGATTTCAGAAAAAATTCTTTTTCAATCTTAACTGTGTCCACATCGTCTCCCTTTTTCTTCTGAAAACCAATGCCACTGCCTAAAAGCATCATCTCCTGGCGCCGTTCATTGACTGCACAGACGACATTATTGTTAATAATTCGTGTGATCTTCATCGGAATCTCCTTTTAAAATGAAACGTTAACAGAATTTAGCAACAAAAAAAGACCATTAATTATGCACACATGAAAAATACAGTTCTGCATGTTTGCATTATCAATCGGTCTTGCCTGCTGATCAGTAACAATCCTGATTATATTCATTATTAACTTATACCGCTATCTTAGTAGAAAGCGTTCTATTTGTCAACATACCTTACTTCAACCCTAATTTCATGTGAAAACAATGTATGGATAATTGATTCGAAAAGAAAGATAAGATGAGAAAGAGCCGTAATTTGAGTTTACGGCCCTTGGTTTTATTTTATCTCAGCTCTATTATGAAAAAACAACCCGATCCTTATCGGACATCCGATATTGCGTCAACAGATATTCCGTACTCTGCATGGCTTTACGCCGAATTCCATCCAGATCGACATGCAACAGCCTGCCCTCTCGCTTCACAGGTTTCCCGGCAACAAAAACCGTATCCACATTAGACGGATTCGCGAATTGCACAACAGCACCAATGGGATCGTGCACAGGGAACAAGTTCAGGTCCGTCGTGCGAATCATAATCACATCTGCTTCTTTTCCCGGTGTCAGCGAACCTGTTTTATGCTCCAGTCCTAAAGCCCTTGCACCCGCGGAGGTTGCAAATCGAAGAACCTGACTTGCCTGTAAACTAAGTTCACCCGGCATCTCACCCTGTTGCAAAAGGTGCTCATTCGTTCTTGAACGCTCAGCTTGCAACGCAAATTTCATCTGTGAAAACATATCTCCGCCCGTCGAAGTCACAACATCCACGCCAAGCGTTGGTGTACCTCCATGCTCCAGAAAGTATCCTGTAGCCGGGTAACCATGTCCCATCATCATCTCGACTTCAGGTGTGACCGATAAAGAGGCTCCGCTGTCCGCGAGCATTTTGAATTCATCCATGCCCATCGTATTGCCATGAACAACATTGATTCGAGGACTCAGCAGCCCTGCCTCATACATCCGGCTGATCGAACGATCCACTGATCCCCAGCTACCGAAACCGACATGCATCGAACAAATGGCGTCCAGTTCTTCCGCAAGCTGAATATCCTGCACCGTTGTATCCCAATGGCTAAACTCTGGTCCTCGAATAGCCAGTCCATAGGTGAGTAGTTGATTGTTCGAAGAGAAATATCGCTCCTTAACACCTCTCACATTCTCTGGATACGACAGTTTACTTTCACGATTCCAATACATCGTTTCCCCAGGCACACCATGGGCAAAAACTGCACGAATTCCTGCATCCTGTAATCCTCGAATCAGCTCATCTGTGTGCTCAGCCGAGTATGGCATACTCCAATCCAGTACCGTAGTGACGCCTGCGTTAAGCGCTTCCAGCGATCCAAAAAGATTGGCAATATAGCTATCCTGTGGACGAAGCTTGCTTCCCATAGCCCCATAGTACAAATTTTGCAGATATACGGGGAGCGACCAGTTTGTTCCGGCTGTTTTGACAAGCGATTCCCACATATGCCGGTGTGTATCCACCAGTCCAGGCATAATAATCATGTCTGAAGCGTCGATGACTTCAATATCTGCATCGGACACCTCAATATTTGGTTGAATGGCTGTAATCACAGAATCCTGAATAAGGACGTCTGCCCGGTTATACTGACCAATACGAGCATCCATCGATAATACACAACCGTTCTTCAAAAGATAACCTGTCCTCATAAGACATCTCTCCAATCATAATGGTTTGTAAAATGATCTGATCCGCATTGCTTGTTCTTACATATACTTTATGACTATATTTTCGCTAGTATATATACATTATATATCACACCTTAATATTTATCAAATTCTGGAAGAGTAAACTGAGACCTGTATGGAGATTCACGGATTGTAAAGGTTTGAACTAAACTGGTAACTTGATTGTTAAACTTCATTCTTTTCCTCATTAGAGTGCATTTTACGTTTCGCTCGAAAACGTCTCACCTTCATTAAATTACCGCACATCTTATCATCGCAATATTTCTGTGTTCTGCTCCGGGTATCATCATAGAAGATCCAGCGGCAGTCCGGATTGTCACAGGATCGAATTCTCTTCCCTTCGCCTTCTACGAGTGTTACGGCAAAATCAGCCGCGACCTCTGCCATCACCTGAGCCCAATGTCTATGAATGGGAACAAGCTCAACACCCAGTCGTTGATCTTGTGTAATTATTCGTCTAATGACTTCACCAGCCATCATAAAATCATTCAACCAGGCCTGTTCCTTCTCACTAAAGAGGTTTCCGTTAGACAAACGAATAGCCAGTGCCTGCAAATCATCTCTAAAACTTCTCATTGCGGATTCCTCTTCATTCGACGCCGGTACTGGCGCTTCTAATTGCCAACGATTCAAAAAATCTTGTTGCCAGCTTACGTTCCCCAGTCTGTCTTCTGATCGCTCCCCACCACGCCAATCATGATAATCGCTGTTTACAAAATCAGTCCATAATCTATCCATGAGAGCCTCCGATTAATGTAACTATCTAAATTATAAAAAGATGGTTACGCTCTTTGAAATTGTGTTATATTAATTGTAACCATTTCAACCCATATTAGCTAGTTACCAGCATGATGAAACAAAAACGAGATGAGTCTGACAAGAGAGGAATGAAATTTAAAAATGAAAACAGTCACCACAGCATTAGATGTATTGGTTATTCAGAATGAAGATACCTGGGATCAATGTAACTGGATCGTTCCATTGTCCAAGGCTCTGGAGGGGTTGAACGCCGAACAGGCTGCATGGATTCCTCCTTCAGGCGGACTGAGCATATGGCAGCTGGCCAATCATATGTTTTATTACAATCAACGGATTTTGGAACGTCTTCAGGGAAAAGAACCGTCTGTACCCGCTGCAGATTCCAACGTAGCTACGTTTGGTATTTCGGGTGATCCTTTGAACGAAGCTGGCTGGAACAAACTTATGGAACAAACCACGAAACTGGCTGAGCAGTTGCGCGATACCCTTGCTACATTAGAGGAAGCGAAACTTGAAGAAGCTTATATGGATTCCGAAGACAACTGGGCTCAGACGCTTGCCCGCTGGGTTCTGCACGATGCCTATCATGCAGGTCAGATTGTGCAGTTGCGGAGGCAACAGGGATGCTGGAGTATTGTTTTCTAAAAAAACACTTGAACTGATAGCGTTTACAGGAATAAGATGAACTTCATAAGGTTACAACTTGTTCAATACACTAATTAATTGAATAGGATCTTCGGGGTAGGGTGCAATTCCCAACCGGCGGTGATGTTCTTATAGAACCAGCCCGCGACTCGCTGTTTAAGGTTCCGACCTGGCAGCGACTGACTTGGTGCGATTCCAAGGCCGACGGTACAGTCCGGATGAGAGAAGATCAACACAACGGCAAGCCGTATTTGGGAAGTCTTTTTCCCTGACGCCTTGTCTTTGAATGGTCCCCCGTTTATTTGGCGTACGCCAAGGACGGGGGATTTTGTCGATTTTGCCAACTGAAGATTCCGTGTTCTGACGAAGGAGTCCTGAATATGGAAAACACATCAACAGCATCAACGATTTATCGCAAGGAACGAAGCAACACCGGATTTTGGCTGGTTGTGCTGGGTGCAGCGCTCTGGGGTGTAGACCCGTTATTCCGCATCCTTTTGCTAAAAACAATGACTTCTACACAGATTGTTCTAATCGAACACATCATTGTCAGCCTTGTCGCGATACCGGTATTATGGAAGTTCCGGGATGATCTGAAGAAACTGCGTGCACGTCACTGGATCGCTGTTATCTTCATCTCTTGGGGCGGCTCAGCCCTGGCAACGGTATTATTCACTTTGGCGCTTACCCATAATGATCCCAACACGGTATTGTTATTGCAAAAAATGCAGCCACTCTTCGCGATTGTACTTGCGAAATTGTTATTAAAAGAAACATTGCCGCGTCACTTCGGCGGACTGTTCATCATTGCGCTGGCAGGAACATATCTGCTTACGTTTGGCTTCTCACTTCCGCTCGGCAACTGGAATAACTGGATTCATGCAGGTAGCCTGCTGTCTCTTGGTGCCGCAGCTTTGTGGGGTGGATCTACCGTTATGGGCCGGTTAATGCTTGGTCAAGCTCGTTATGAGACGGTCACCTCCCTTCGCTTCGTCGTTGCGCTTCCACTCCTGATCTTCATGACCTGGAATGAAGGTGCACCTTGGACACTTCCGGCTGGAACAGGGGCACAGGCTGCCGTTATCCTGAATATTCTTGGGCAGGCACTATTGCCTGGCTTGCTCAGTCTGCTTCTATACTATAAAGGATTGTCTTCAACCAAAGCTTCTGTAGCAACCCTGGCGGAACTCAGCTTCCCGATGGCTGGTGTACTCGTGAACTGGATTGCATTCCGTACGCTGATAACCTGGGAGCAATTGCTTGGCTTTATCCTGATCTGGATCGCACTATTCCTGATCTCCAAACAGCAGGAACGCTCTACACCGATCGCCGAGGCCGCACCCAAACTTCGCACGGAGTAATACATTTCATCTGGTTCAAATAATATAAGCACTGTTTCACCTTAATGAGGTGAACAGTGCTTTTCTTCTACCGTATTTCTTATAATATGATGGCTTGATGTTTTGTCTTTTATCTTTTGTCTTTTGTCTGCCTAGGTGGTACGATGGCTTATGGAGCTTGAAAGATGGAACATGATATTAAACAGGAACTATTTTCAGAGAGGAACGATTATTAATGTCTTCATTCTCATATACCTCCTATGACGCTATAGGGCTCGCCGAACTGATTCGCTCCCGGGAAGTATCCCCGGTTGAACTGCTTGAAGCTGCCTATGCACGTCTGGAAGAAGTCAACCCACATCTCAATGCCGTCATTCGTACATATGAAACACGTGCTCGGCAGGAAGCCAGCATGGTTAAGCCTGGAGAACAGCCATTTGCAGGTGTGCCGTTGCTCCTCAAAGATATTTCTCAATCTTTGGAAGGTGAATTTCTTACCTCTGGCTCACGTCTGTTCAGCGAACATCGTGCTCTTCGCAACTCCAATTTCGTAACTCGTTTGCTCGAAGCAGGTTTTATTGTGATTGGACATACGAATACACCGGAATTCGGGTTGAAAAATATAACCGAGCCACGTCTACACGGGCCAACGCGCAATCCGTGGAATGTGAATCATTCCCCAGGCGGCTCAAGCGGCGGTGCCGCTGCCGCTGTAGCATCAGGCATCGTGCCGCTTGCCGGCGCAAGTGATGGCGGTGGTTCCATTCGAATTCCCGCTTCCTTCAGCGGTTTGTTTGGGCTGAAACCAACCCGCGGACGCACTCCCGTTGGTCCAGGTGTGGGAAGACAATGGCAAGGAGCCTCGATAGATTTTGCAGTATCTCGCTCCGTCAGAGACAGTGCTGCACTGCTGGATACGCTCCAGATTATCCAACCGGAAGCCGCATTCCATGCACCATTATTCCCAGGAAGTTACCTGGCTGATATGAACTATCCGCATCAACGCAAATGGCGAATCGCTTATACGATGGATTCACCTGTCGGCACACCTGTCAGTGAAGATGCCAAAGAGGCGGTGATGAAGCTAGTCCATTACTTAGATTCTCAAGGGCATCATGTTGAAGAAAAGTTAAGTCCAGTCAATGGCGTACGCCTAATGGAAAACTATTACATGATGAACAGCGGCGAGATGGCCGCCATGATTTCATCCATGGAACATAGTATGGGTCGTTCTCTCACTGCAGATGATATGGAGATTGAGTCCTGGGTACTGACTGAAGCGGGCAAAAAAGTATCTGCTGCTGAATTTGTGCACAGTTTGGCCGAATGGGACGTGGCGGCAGCGCAGATGTCTACGTTGTTTGAACGTTATGACTTTTACATCACACCTGTGAATGCTTTTTCTGCACCCCGGATTGGGGAACTGACGCCACATGCGGAGCAGATTCAACATCTGATGTCCGTCAGCGATCTGGACAAAACGGCGCAACAAGAGCTGATCTATGAGATGTTCAAGCCGAGCCTAACGTATACCCCGTTCACACAACTTGCGAATCTGACAGGTCAGCCAGCCATTAGTCTTCCTCTGCATGTGACTGAAGAAGGTTTACCAATGGGCGTCCAGGTTATGGCCACCAAAGGTCGTGAAGATTGGTTATTACATCTGGCAGGTCAGCTCGAATCAACAGAATTGTGGGTTGGCATGGAAGAAAATCCTATGTTCCCAACCTCGATAAAAGCTTAAAATATTTATAAAAGTGGAAAGAAGCCAGCAGAACATAACTGTTTGGCCTTTTTTCAGTGGAACAGAAATCGCATCAGAGCAGTGAACCTGATTCGATTTGAATGATTCTTTATTTCAGTCCATGGTATCATCTTTCTGACAATGAATTTTAGTTAACATAATAATAATGATGTAAATAAAAACCTCGAACTACTTCTCAACCGGATAAAATTTGCTCGCCATGTAAACCCTACTGTAGTGAAAAAAATAACTTAATGTGAGGGATCAGCGATGGGAATTTTAAGTGGAAATCCTAAAAACGAGCCCATGCATTATGGAGAAATCTATAGTGTATGGGAGTGCTCAATGGTAGCCAAAGGAGCTGTCTCTTGTTATCAGGCTTATATGAATCACGCAGGAGACAAAGATTTGAAGAAAATTTTAGAAGACTTGCTGGATCAGGCCAGACTGGAAATTAAAGAATGTGACGCCTTACTAACCGAGAACGGTATCACGCCCGCTCCGACTCTTCCAGAGAGACCCGTTGTGGCATTAGAGGACATTCCTTCTGGCGCAAGGTTTACTGATCCAGAGATAGGTGCCAAAGTTGCAACTGATACTGCTCTTGGATTAGTCGCCGCGAGTCAGACTATTGGCCAATCCATCCGCGAGGACATTGGTGCACTGTTTGCGAAATACCATGTTACCAAAACAGCACTGGGTGTAAGAATTCTTCGTTTGAGCAAAGAAAAAGGATGGCTTATTCCCCCACCGCTACAAGTGAAAAGACCGGATGGCGAATAAATCCTAACGTATTAAATGAATTCAATAATAACATTTAACAACGAATTGAACACACACAACGTCAAAGAGGCAGAGATGAAGAATAACATACTCCTCTTCTCTGCCTCTTTCGTATTCATAAAATAATTAAGACGGCTTATCACCCGAATCGTAATTGAAGTATTCTACATCCACATACCCTTGTTCTCTTTCATGGTTCAGATTGTACACCCCTACCCGGTCTCCCCGGTAGGATCCCCAACCCAATGGATAAACTTCACCAAAGGAGATAAAATTCTCTCCATCCATACTGTATTCATACTTGTTTTCACCATGCAAGTTCCAAATCGATCTCAACCACACATTAGTGGTAACAATAGATGGTCCCCATTCGATTTCACCTGAATGATCGAACTTCAGTACCCGAGTTCCTTCCTGCTGATGAATACCAATCGTACAATAGGTTTGTCCAAAATGGCATAGACCCGATTCCTGGTCATTCACCATCCCGCATAGATCATACTTGGCAGTCACTACGTTATGAGGAACACGATACGCCCGTTGGGAAAGAATGTTCGAGATTTTAAAGAAATCATTCTTCTCCGAAGGCACACAAGCATGCAAACGCAAATATCCTGGTCTCTCTGTTAAAGACCACGTATCCGCTTTGGGTTGGTGATTCCACCCCCAATGAGACGGTAGCACCGGGCTATTGAAATCGTCCTTCACGGTTAAGACCGTTTTGGGATAACCTTGAATTGGTTTTTTTCCTCCCCATACCATCTCTCCGACACCGTCACCGTCTGTATCCTCACCAATGATTGGCCAACCTTCAATCCACGTAACGGGAAGCAGGTGAAGAGTTCTGCCTTCAAAGTAACCACCGGCTCCTTAATCTTGTAATCATTATACTAATTGAAATTTAATTGATTAGATAGCATTAAACACGATCCCGATGTTTACAGGGATCGCTTTTCAATGTTGTCAATAGACTCGCAGGATACCGTAAATTTCATACCAGTCGTCTGCACTACATTTCCTTGAATTTCAATGAAACCATCTTCTACGGAGACCGAAACATCAAGTGTTGATATCAACTTGGTCCAGAACTTAACGGCTTTCAAATTCGATTTGAACATCCCCACCTCGTACCGACCAGGGTACAGTTTGAAGATTTGCATGACAGCATCTTTGGCTATGTTCGAGCCTCTATATTTGGGCAATACAAATAGCTCTTGCACCGAATAATCCACTTCATTTGCAACATAAGGAGGAGAAGTAACCAGGATAAATCCAACTATTTTTTCATTACATGTGATGAAGTATGGGTACAATCGTTCATCCTTATAATATGGCGAGATATCTTCCATTTCGAATGTACCTTTTGTTCCAATATCCTCCTGCGAGTAAGCAGAAAGCTCATAGAGATAATAATTAAATAAGTTTTCAAATTGTTCTTTAGTTGTGTCTGTTATTTGTTGAATTGTCACGTTCATCGTAACCTCCGTAATCTATTATTCTCTTTTCAGAGCCCTTAGTTGGCCGGACACCTATGCTATCCTGACGTATCCATATCATTAGTATATTGTGAAGAATCAGTCGCTAATAGGCAGAGTATAATTTAACTTGTTTCTTACATAAACAATAATAAATGACTCACGCTAGATTAATCCAATGAAGAGCCTTTTGTGTTTTGCACGAGATTGGTCAGCTTGGTTGTAAATTCTTCCACCATTGTAGAGATGGGTTCATCTGTTCGTGTGATCCTTCCTAGAACGGCTTTCTCTGCGCTGAAATGTTGCAAAGGAACCGCAACTAATTGTTCCAGATAGATCGAAGATAACGCATTTAATATAAAATCGGGAGCGATCGTGATGGCATTCCCATAAACAATCATTTGACATAATGCATCCATATTATTGGTGATCAAAGCGATACGGTTGGTATGATTCGCGGACATTAATGTGTGTGCGATTGTTTCGATCTGTTCGTCTTTATATAGGACAAATACTTCATTATGTAAGTCTTCAGGCGATATCGTTTTAAAAAAACGTAAAGGTGAACGGGTGTTCATGATCAATACTGCGTCACCTTCAACAATTGGGACCCAATCAAATAAAGTGTTCCGTTGGCTTTTGGGGTACGATAGCAAACCCATATTGGCATGACCCTCTTGAACGTCCTTCATTACTTTCTGAGTATCCCCCTCGATCATCTGAACTCTAAGTGTCGGATAGGTTTTCATCAGTTCCAGCATCGTCTGCACCACTTGAGGAACAAAGCCCGGAATGCTGGAGATGGTAATACTCTCTAAGGATTCTTCTTTTAGAGTAAGCAATGCACCTTGCATCTGTTCAATATTTTTGAGAATGGCTGCCGCATGCTGGAGAATCAACTCCCCTTCTGCTGTTGGAAAGACACCCTTTTTTGTTCGATGGAAAATAACAGTATTCAGCTCATCTTCCAATTGTTTGATCGACTGACTAATGGTTGGTACGGTAAGATGATGCACATTTGCAGCTTTCGTAAATGAACCCCATTGTGCAGCGGAAATCAAATATTGCAACTGTGAAATATTCATGTTCATTCCTCTTATCCTTAAATATATATTTATGATACTAAATTATATTTAAATATCTTTTATATTTAAAATCAAGTATTCTCATTACAGGAGGGCGATATGATGCGGAGTATACGGAGTTTTCTTGTAGAAGTATTGCTGAGAATCACGAAAAAAAAACTGGACGTAAATGAATTTATGGAGAAACGCAGTCAAATCAATAGCGAATCCTATCAGGTCCCTGCTAAACTCAAACAGAAGTACAATATCGCCAAATACGGTAACCTGCCTTTGGATACGTATATCCTAAAATCCACTTCTCGTTCCGACGAACGAATTGTATTGTATTTGCCTGGCGGAGGATATGTTGAGCAACCGCTAACTTGGCACTGGCATTTCTTGCACAACTTAACCGAGCAATTGAATTGCACGGTCTTTGTGCCAATCTATCCGAAAGCTCCGGACAATCAATATACGGCTACAATAGAAAGTGTCCTTATGGTGTATCAGCATCTATTAAAAATAGCAAAACCTGAAAATATGGTCATCATGGGCGATTCTGCCGGAGGTGGTCTTGCTCTGGCCTTTTCACAATATTTATTAGAGCAAGAATTACCACAGCCTAAAGACATCATTCTACTCTCTCCGTGGCTTGATATCACCCTAAATAACCCGCAGGTCCTTGCCATGATTGATAAAGAGCCCATGTTGAACTGGGACATGCTGGTTGAAGCTGGAAAGAGGTACGCTGGTGAAACAACTCGTTCACATTATTTAGTGAGTCCAATTTATGGAGAAATTAAAAACCTGGGTAAGATATCCCTGTTTGTAGGTACACATGAATTTTTTCTTCCGGATGCTCGAAAATTCAGAGAAAAAGCTGCACGACAGTCAGTTGAAATAAACTATTTTGAGTATCCAAAAATGAATCATGTCTTCCCCGTCTTTCCTATACCTGAAGCGAAAAAGGCGCTTAAACAGATTGTAGACATTATCCAAAAATAAGCAGAAATATCGATAACTTTTAGGAAAAAGATATTTTGAAAAATGACATTGTAAAAAAGTCTAATCTAAATCAAAATTAAAAAAGCCGCTCAATAGCGGCTTTTTTAAAAGTCCTGAGCACTTTCCTCCACTTGCTCGGCTCGTTTAGTTCGTTAGGTATCCTTAGATTTTTTGCTAAAATTAGATTTTGTGCTAATTCTACTTTGTTGAAGGATGAATGTCGCGGATCAACAAGATCTCGTCAAAATCATAACCGTTATGCTCTGTGATCATCGTAGAATTATGTTTACGGATGTGATAGTTATGTCCCCATACGATCATTTTTTCATTGGGATATACCGTTTTGGCAAGCCAAGTCAGGTTATCGGCCATAACGCGATCACGTTTATAACTCGCCATTTGTAACTGCTTCTCAGGGTCAATTCCAGCAAACATGTTTATGATGTGTGTATGATAGTTATCCAGCATATCCAAACGGTTTTGCAATACACGTTCAATCAAGGGTACCAGGTCGGATTGTTTTGGTTGTGCTTGATGTAATTCATCTTGATTTTCTCTTACGATTTTTGAAGAGCTAGATATTTTTCTTTGATCTTCTTTTTCTGCTTGTTGAATTCATCCATGTCGGTAATCGTATTCATTTTCAAATACCAGTGTTCCGTTTGAGCAAAACCGCTCGCTTTACTTGGATCGACTTGGGCGAACCAATCTTTGATGAACGTGATAAAAGACTCCTTTGGGCTTTGTGCGTCAAATCCAGTTAAAATCAATGGATGATCGGTCTTGCTCTGCTCTGCAATGTTTCAAACAAAGGCAAGTTTTGTTTAACCTGCCACACACCAAAAATAGAATTTTCCATCAATTGTTCCGGCGTCGTCTGATGTACCTGTGAATACGCATTAGCTGTATCCCAATCGCCCGTTTGAGATGTTGATCCATTATGGCTCTGCACCACCTTTTACTTGAACTTGGTGAGATAATAACATGTTTACAACACTTTGTATATTGGATGAACTAAGTGTCGTCTATGAGAAGAAAAAAGACATCCCCAGTTCTCACCTGCCCAAGGTGGATCTAAACAACATTTTGGGCAAATGAAAATAAGACATGTCTCACAAAATAAGATTATTTTTAATTTATGGAGCACTCATGATTTTCTATACTAGATACAGTTTCAATCTGTTTACTTTATGATTTAAAGCCGCTTAATTTCTCAACAGCCTGATGTTCGTCTGACACAAAGAATATATCATTACCATTATTACTCTCGTAGATAAAGTCTTTCAGACTTTTGCTGGTATAGCCTGAGTAATCGCCAATAATCGCAATTTTGGTCTGATAATTGATGAATTTTTGCAGTACTTCACCAGCCAGACGTGTTTTCAGATCAAAGAACGCTTCACTAACTTCCGATTTATTAACGATGATCAGGTTACAGTCCGTTACTTCATATCTAACAGTTGCCATTAAGTCCAAGGCTGATTGCACATCCGAGATTAGTGTTTCGTTATTCGTGACGTAAGCTATGGATACTCCGTTTTTGTTTATTTGTTGAATGTTCATGTCTTCTGATCCCTCATCTCATATTTGTAACTAAGTATCAAAAATCATCTAAATATACTTTAGAGTCTATTCATATACAAGCACCCAGTATTTCGCTCCTGGTTCACCCTCTTCAATAACGGTCTTCCAGCCCTGCTTTTTATAGAACGACAGCGCCTTATGATTGTCTGAAACACACTTTAACGTGACAGGTGTCCCCAATCTGGCTATCGATTGCTGGAGTAACAGTTTACCTGCGCCTTTCCCGGCCGCCTTGGGGTGCACAAACAAATTATGAACAAAACGGTCAGGTACATATAGTGAAGCAAATCCAAGGATTTGATCCCCTGCTTCGGCCACAAGAATCTCTTCTTCCGATGTATCCCGGTCAAAATCTTCGAGAGTCATCTCATCGGCATTAGCCCAGTGGAAGTTCTCCCGCCGGGAATGCAAATAAATTTCTCTCAATTGTGCATAATCTGAAGTTTTCGCTTCTCTAATGATCATTCGATCCATCCCCCATTCATCTGACTCATCAATTCATTTGGGTGTTACTTGGAGCCAGCGTTCACCGTTTGTTTGGCCTGTGTACGGCCCGCTTGTAACAAATCATCACTGAACTTTGAATCACTGACTGCACGTGCCAAAGCAACGGTTCCTACCATACTGCTCACTAGCGCATAACCGGCAGAAGTATCGATTCCAGCCATATCTGTAATAAAAGCGGTAAAACGCTGTAACTCTCGTGTATAAGCCTGCCGTATTTCCTCCGATAGCTGAGAAATTTCACCTGACAGTGCAGGTAGGATACAACCGACTTCCGTTTGATCTCGATGCAAGGAGCCTAAATAAAAATCAATGACAGCCTCAATTGCAGACTGATCTTCATGTTTGTTTTTATCAGCAACTTTTTGCAGCATCTCCATAGTGTCACTAATAGCAAAATGACAGGTCTCCTTCACAAGCTGATCTTTGTTTTCAAAATGAGAGTAAAATCCCCCGTGTGTCAGTCCGGCGCCTTTCATAATATGTGGAAGACTTATATTTCGAACGCCGTGGGTTCGGAATGCTTTAGCCGCACTAGTAATAATATGGTTGCGAACTTTGAGTTTGTGCCCTTTCGGATAAGGCATCGTGCTTCCTCTCCTTTTTGCCTAGGTCTCTATATATCGATCGTTTTTAAAATATTATATTTATCATATTGTTTAATGTCAATTCATAGATCAGTACTTTCAGCAGAGGAAAGGTGATCATAAATGGAGTATTGACTCCTTTAAAATATGATGACTATAATATATTATGATTATCATATTTTATTTAGGAGGTACCCACTATGAATGCATTAGAAGCTGTAGACACACTGGTCATTGGATCAGGGCCAGGAGGTTATGTGGCCGCACTACGATCCTCACAACTCGGGATGAAAACAGCGGTCGTGGAGCGTCAGCAGATCGGCGGCGTATGTACGCATGTAGGCTGTATCCCTTCCAAAGCACTAATTGGTGAAGCAGAGCGTTTTACTTTACGCAGGCAATGGAGCGCTGTCGATCAAGGCGTTTCCTTTCAGGAGGCTCAGGCATTCAAGCAAGCCGTGGTGGATAAGCAGTCTGGAGGAGTTCGGTTTTTGCTCAAAACGGCGGGCGTTACTGTTCTGGCAGGTGAAGCAAACTTGATAGATGCACATACCGCCGCGATTCATCATGCTGAAGAGGGTGAGCGCCATATAGTCTTTAAGCACCTCATCTTGGCAACCGGCTCCCGTCCGATTGAAATAAGTGCTCTTCCCTTTGGCGGACGAATCCTCTCATCAAGCGAAGCGCTATCGTTGCCGGAAATTCCCGAAAGCCTAGTTGTGGTTGGAGGCGGTTATATTGGCGTGGAACTCGGTCAGATGTTTGCCAGATTTAGAACCAAAGTTACGATGCTTGAGGGGGGTGAACAGATTTTGCCCGGATTCGAAGCCGAGCTTGTTGAACCTGTTATTCGTCAACTGAAAAAGGACGGCATAACCATCTTAACCGGGGCTAAGGTTACGGGAGCAGACCAGTATACGAGTCACATCGATCTCCACTATACACGTCTGAATGAATGCGACATTGTTCAAGCAGAATATGCGTTAATTACAGTGGGCAGGAAACCGAACACAGATGGCAATTTAGGTCTTGAAAATATAGCTCTCTCCCCTTCTCCACAAGGCTTAATCGAGATTGACGCGCAGTGCAGAACATCCATCCCGCATATTTATGCTATTGGAGATATCGTTCAAGGCCCTGCTCTAGCTCATAAAGCTTCCTATGAAGCAAAAATTGCAGCGGAGGCAACTGCAGGTAAACCCTCGATCATCGACTACAAGGCGATTCCACTAGTTGTGTTTTCACATCCGGAGATCACTAGCGTTGGTCTTAGCGAGACGGAATGTGAACTGAAATCCATTCCTATTGTTGTTGGGAAATCTGTTTTTTCAATCAACGGCCGTGCACTCGCTCTGAAGGAAACCGAAGGTTTTGTTAAAATTGTAGCTCACGCTACGACGGGGCTTGTATTAGGTGCACAGATTGTCGGGGCTGATGCTTCTACGCTGATCTCCGAGTTGTCTCTTGCTATTGAAATGGGAGCAACGGTGGAAGATTTGGCCATGACTATTCATCCTCATCCGACGCTGGGAGAAATCGTTATGGAAGCCGCAGAACAAGCTTGTGGGAAAATAGACAAAATGAAAACTGGGAGAAAACATCATGATATCTAAATGGGGCTTGTACAGCATTATCATGTTAATCATTATTTTGGCAGGCGGTTTGCTCATCGCAAAAGGTACAGATGCTGTAAGTCAGGCTGAGAATAACAAACAGGGAATATTGAATACATCGCAAGATACAGCAGCGTTTTACGTTGACTTATATATTCCCGAATCGCAGATTGAGCAGTTTCATGCAGATCAGAAAATAAACGTTCACTTTCCTTATTTGCAGCAGCCTCTTATAAAAGAAGGGGTGGTAACTTCTGTGGCTCCCTCACCTCAATTTGCTAATTTGCGCATGACGCGGGAGAGAGGGCAAGCCGATCTGAGCATGTATCTGATCCGTATATCGGTTCCAACAAGCAAGGAACTGCTTCCGGGCATGACTGCGGAGGTACAACTTGATCAAATCACTGACTGATGAATGGAATCACCTACGCGGGAGTAAATGGATCATTCTTATTTTTGTTGCCCCTCTAGTGGCTGCTCTATTCTTCGGACTGATGTTTTCCCGGAATCAATTGAGCGAAACGCCTGTTGCTGTTGTGGATGAGGATCATTCTTCCTATTCGAGACAGCTTATTGAATTAATCAATGCCTCACCATTAATGGAAGTTACAAACGTCTTTCCAAATCGACTCTCTCCAGATATACTGCTGGCTAATGAACAGGCTGTGGCCGTCATTGTGATCCCGCATGGATTACAGCAAAGGCAAGATGCAGGACTGTCCTCAAGCATCGGGATCTGGATGGATAATACGATGCCCTCCAGCCTAAGTGGTATTCGTTCTGCGATTCAGGAGATTGTGACAACCGAAAATACGACCACTGCTGTAACTCGTCTTACTCAAACCATGAATGTAGAATCGGCCAAAGATTTGGTATCCCCGCTATCTCTTGTGCAGCGCATGTTATATAATCCAACCTCCAGTTATATAGGCACGATGGTAATTGGATTTGTAAATATTATGATTTTAATGCTTACAACTGGAGCCGCTGGTGCGATAGCCCCACGTCTCCGGCAAGAAGGCAAGCTTTTGTTTGCGGGAAGCTCTCCCTTCCAGCTTTGGATTCGCGTTTTACCTTATGCCATTTTAAGCACCTGCTCATCCCTGCTCAGTTACGCGATGTTAAAACAGGTGGGACAGATGCGTTTCGAAGTGGCACCGTATGTATTCATCGTGCCTTTACTACTATATTCAATGGCGTTATGTTTACTAGCGATGTTGCTCGGATATTCCGTTCAAAACATATCCAAAGTTGGCTCACGAATGAGCCTTATCTTGTACCCTTCTTTCTTGGTAACAGGAATTCAATTAACACCGCTTGCGTTTCCCGCCTTTTTTCAAATTACGGCCTGGGCACTGCCTATGAACTGGCTTAATCGGTTGATCCGGGGTATGGCTTTTCGGAACGGTGAATTGGGTTTTTACAGCGTGGAGCTGGGAGCATGTATTTTGATCATAGGTATAGCTTCATTAGGCCTCGGATTCGTCCTGCGGCGAGAGTCGCGTAGGTCAATGTCGAACCTTGAAGTAGAAGCTGCTTAGAATGATTAATCGCCGCAAGCCTGTTCAAACGAATAGGCTGCGGCGATTTGTACTATGAATTTGTGTAGGAACTGTAACAGCTTAAGCGCTCTAATTCAATGATCAAAACCTGATTTTGGTCACTTTGCTTATCAGCTTTTTTGCGCTTCATTACCCTTAGGAGCTTCAACAGCTTTTCTCTCCATGTTAATGGATAACTGTACACTAATCATTAGCATTACAATGACCAGCATGGCGATAATGGATACGTTAAACCGTCCGCTGAGATCAAAAATCCATCCAATAACAAGTGGACCGAAGGCACCCATGATATAACCTCCCATCTGTGACATTGCTGACCACGACCCTGCTTCCTCGGCCGTATTTGTTGCCATAATGGGTAGCATCAGCGCTAGTGGAAACAATCCACCAGCCCCGATACCTAGAAAAATAACGGCTGGTAGCATGGGAACAGGCAACAAAAGTAACACTAAACCGATGAGTTCTGAGACACTACACAAGACAAGCCATAGTTTGATCTTGCCTGAGCGGTTTACAAGATTCGGAATCAGTAATGCGACAGGAACTTGAATTAATGTGAACACGGTCAGAAGCAACGCCGCGTTTGGTGCACTGTATCCAAAGCTAAGAGCGATTGGCGAAATCCAAGCTGTCAAACTATAGAACATACTGGCCATGAGGCCAAAAAACAAGGTGAATTGAACCGCTTTTTTATTACCCAGGGGCAGTTTAACGCGCTGTGATCTGCTGCTGGAGGGTTTATTTTTTCGAATGAGTAAGGTCCAGAAGATCACAGCAATGAAGCCAAAAGCGACCCAGCAGGACAAGGCTAGTGAAATATTGTGTTGATTTTGGTTATAAATCGGAATGGTTAACGCAGATGCCAGTGCTGCTCCAATCGTCATCGAGACGGAGTAAATACTCACTATGCCTGGGCTTGCTGGGAAATACTTTTTAATAAAACTTGATAGTAGCGGTCCCGCGAAGCTAATGCCAATCCCTCCGACTAAAGCGGTAGCAAGTAGTACGGTAACAGATTGATCTACACTGCGTAGTGCAGTGGCGAGTGTGATGAGAAGAAGCGAGATAAAAATAGTTCTCTCCAAACCGAGCCGCTGACTTAACGTTGAGGCGACGGGAGCAAATAATCCCATACACAGGACAGGCAGTGTAGTCAGAAGGCTTGCTGTTAACGCGCTTATACCTAGCTCGGTTTGAATCATGCTCATCATGGATGCTACGGAAGTAATGATGGGGCGCAGGTTCAATGCCGCAATAAATAGTGCGAATATATATAATTTCTTTTTCATGGTTCTCTTCCTCCTGATTCTTCTTGAAGTCACTTTGAGTATACGTCCGCCCCATCCATTGATCAATCCAATAATTCGTATTATTATGATAGTAAAATACTATTATTAATCAAGGAGAAAAAAATGGACACTCGAAATATAGCTTATTTTATGGCCGTCTTTGAGCATCTTCACTTCACAAAGGCCGCAGAGATTCTCGGAATTTCACAGCCTACGTTGAGTCAGCAGATCCGTCTGCTTGAGGCTGAAGTCGGTATGCCCCTTTTCGATCGGATTGGCAAAAAAGTTGTGGCAACCGAGGCTGGAAGGCTGCTCCATCAATACGGAATAAAAATGATTCAGGCTGAAATGGATGCAAAAAGTGCGATTCAAGAACTTGTATCGGAGAAGCGTGGAACGGTCCGGCTTGCTGTGTTACCCTCTGATCTTGATTTTCAACTTGTTCCGCTGTTTGTTGAATTCAAGACTCGGTACCCTCATACGAAGCTACAGGCTTTTTCAACCATTTTCGTTCGAGACGAAGTACTAACCCATAAAGTAGATCTTGGCATTGGTCTTCGTGGTCCCAAGGACAAGCGCCTTGTACAGATTCCACTGGGAAGTGAGCCTTATGAACTGTTTGTTCATGCATCCAGTGATCTTGCAAAAAAACATGAAATAACCCTGGAAG
Source organism: Paenibacillus polysaccharolyticus (assembly GCF_023714295.1). Lineage (GTDB taxonomy): Bacteria > Bacillota > Bacilli > Paenibacillales > Paenibacillaceae > Paenibacillus > Paenibacillus polysaccharolyticus_A. The sequence goes on along the minus strand of NZ_JAMAUN010000001.1, from coordinate 1,727,754 downwards.
AATTGACCCGGCTCGCGCTGGTCATGTATCCCAAAGGGTATATTGGCAGAGATTTGGTGGATGAGGTTTTCCGGGAGCAAGGCTTGGAGTTAACGACGGTTATGGAAGCAGGTTCTGCTTCATCCCTATTGCAACTGGTAGCTGCAGGTATTGGTGCAACGATCCAGCCAAGAGAACTGTTAAAGCAGCATTCCGGCTGGGAAGATATCGTAACGATTCCCATTGTTGGGCCTGCACCTGTTCGACACATGGAGTTGACCTACTATGCGGATCGATTCATTAGCAAAGCGCAACACCAACTAGCGGAGTGGTTGATTGAATTTTTTAAATCGAAAACGAACTAGTGAAAAGCAAAAATTCGAAGAGAATAAATGAGGTTTTATAAAATGGAGAAATCGAAAGACGTATTTGCCGTTTCGGAGCGTTTAGTGATTCGAAAGTTCGGCATGCAAGACGTTCAGTCCTTCTATCAGTACCGCTCTAATCCCGATATTGCTCGCTTTCAATCGTGGGAAAATTATACGATTGAAGATGCAGAATCATTTGTCGGCCGTCAATTAGAATCTTCCCCTGATCAGCCGGGTAAGTGGTTTCAATATGCGGTTGCTTTGACTGCGTCTGATCAGATTATCGGAGATTGTGCGATTCATACGATTGGAGCCGAACCCAGAATTGTCGAGCTTGGATTTACTCTTGCGCCTGAGCATCATGGGAAAGGATATATGCACGAAGCACTTTGTACACTGCTTGACTATGTTTTCGGTACACTGAATAAACATAAATTGATCGCTTTTTCCGATGTGAGAAACACAAAGTCTATTCGCGTTCTGGAACGTTTAGGCATGAGACGCGAAGGACATTTACTCGAAAATTACATGTCCAAGGGTCATTGGATCGATGAGTATCAATATTCGCTTCTACAATCGGAGTGGTTGAACAAGCGTCAGTAATCTGTGCGAAGAAATGGGTTGTTCCAGCCCAACGGGTCATTGTTCTAATGGAGTGATGACTTTGTTGGGCACCCAGCCCTTCTCCCCTTCAGTCGTGTGCACAAAGCTCCATTCGTTTAACTCACTCTCTTTCTGCACAATAGTACCAGGTATCACGTTTAATTCGAGCGCAGAGTAGTCTTCCTGTACTTCGGATTGTTGTTTTTCATTCGGTGTGCTCAGTATTTGCTTGGGTACCCAGCCACGCTTTTTGGAATGCATTGCTTCACAAAAAATCCAGTTCGGAAATTCAGTATCTTCTTCTCCATAATGAACGATATCTCCCTTAGCCAGCACAATAGGGTCTGGATAATTGGAATGATGGGGATGAATCACTTTGTATTGTTTCATATGTATTCCCTCCAGAATGTAATTCTTTAAAAAGTGAAACCAACGATCAGGACAATTCTTCGTTTTTGTAATAAATGCTACGTTGTCCATAGGCGCGAAGGAAAACACGTACCCCTTCTGTGATGATTCGTTTGGTTTGTTCATCTTGAAAAATTTCGATTTTTTTGCGTTGGTTAAATACCATTAAAAACGTTAACGCCGCGAAATGTTTAGTAGCCAGTTCGGGATCGGACACATGAAGCAATCCCCTTTCTGCAAACTCGCCAAACTTCTTGATCATCCCTTCTTCCGTTGCGTTGTCTAACTTTTCTAAAAAAGAGATGGGTAGGTTGGCTTCTTCCATCGTCACCAGACGGATCAAAGCACTGTAATCAGAAGAACCGTTCGCAGAAGCTACGAATTGTTCACAGAAGGATATAAGAGCCTGCTCCAAATCCTCGAATTCCGAGAGATAGTCTGTTATTCCTTGTTTGATCATGTCCAAAACCGCCCAACTCGTTTCTTCCACAACAGCAAGCAACAAGTTTTGTTTGTCACCGTAATAATCATAAACTGTTCTTTTCGAAACTCCTGCTTTAGCTGCGACCGCATCGACGCTGGAACGATCAAATCCATCTGAGAGAAACAATTCTCTTGCTGCCGCAATAATTTTCGCTCTTTTGTCAGAAGAGCCTTTGCGGACTTTTTTGTTTTCCGTAGTATTCATCCTTAAGCTTCCCCCCTTTAACTATACTATCAAAAATGAGTTCCTCTTTACAAACTACACTGCACGGTGTAGTTTAGTTTATGTGACCTATCCCAATCCATGATCAAGGAGGAATTTATTTATGAACATGCCACAGTCTTTTGTTGATGTTCTTATTGTCGGGGCTGGGCCAACAGGGCTGACACTTGCCTGCGACCTTGCCCGTCGAAACGTAGACCATCGGATTATTGAACGAAGCACTTCGTATAACGTAGCGTCCCGTGCCAAAGGAATTCAGCCCCGTTCGCTTGAAGTCGTTGATGATTTGGAAGCCGTTCGTTACATTATGAACACAGGTGTCGTGGATTTACCTTTGCGCTATTACAACGAGGATGGCAGAAGTATAGTTAAGCCCTCTATTACCGTTGCGGCCAGCGCTGAACTGGGATCACCCTATCCAGATCCGGTCTGGATTGCTCAATTTGATGTGGAAAAGGCATTACGTGACCGATATGAGATGTTTGGCGGTAAAGTGGAGTTGGATATGGAAGCCGTAGGACTTGTTCAAGACTTGGAGGGTGTACTGGTAACGGTGAATACTCCAGAAGGAAAAGAGCAAATTCATGCCCGTTATGTGGTTGGCGCTGATGGTGGGAAAAGTAGTGCTCGCAAATTTATCCATCATCCATTGGTTGGGAATACACACGATCATGAACGCTGGTATCTTGGCGATGTGCGTTTGGAAGGACTAGATCGTGATCATATCCATATCTGGACTTCTCCGGAAGGGATGATTGGAGTAACGCCATTACCGAAATCCGACATTTGGCAACTCCAAGCTACCATTTCTTCAGAGATTAAGGAACCGGAAAATCCGTCGTTAGCAGTGTATCAGGATATGTTTAACCGACGAGCAGGTGCTGGGCATGTTCGGCTTACGGATGCATCCTGGATATCTATCTACCGGATCAATGTGCGAATGGTTGAATCTTACCGCAACGGTCGGGATTTTCTTGCCGGAGACGCTGCGCATGTTCACTCGCCAGCCGGAGGGCAAGGCATGAATACCGGGATGCAGGACGCCTACAACCTAGGATGGAAACTGGAATCCGTCATACGTGGAGCAAACACCACCCTGCTTGACACCTATGATGAGGAACGTCGTCCCGTAGCTCAAGCGGTGCTTGAGGATAGCACAAAAAAAATGGGAGCGATTTTAGGGACAGTGACTGAACGTGGAGCATTATCCCAATCCTTAAGTACCGTATCCGATGATCTAACGAGCGGACTTCTTATTTCTTATCGTTCAAGTTCTCTTACCCTCCCCTCTCATCAAGCCAATGTTACCCGTTCAATGCCTGGAGATCGTGCTCCTAATGCCAAGGGTCTGCAAAGTGCTGAGTTCACAGGAGATGTCTTTGACCTGTTGCGCGGCCCACACTGGACTCTTTTCGCTTTTGTATACCGTACAGACCACCTTTCTCTAATGGACTTCACTTTTGATGAACTCCATACGCACTGCATTGTACCATCACATGTCGAAGGGGAAGAATGCATTATTGACACAGCAGGTAATGCCTATAAAATGTACGATGTTACAAGCGAGACACTTTTATTGATTCGTCCTGATGGCTACATCGCATTACGCACTTCCATTGAGGACAGCGCACAGATTCTACAATACCTGAACTCTATGTATCACGCGAACTAGTTAAAGTCAGGCTACCTTTTATAAAATTATGTCTCTAAACCTAAAAGATGGCCCCCGTGAAAACAGGAGCCATCTTCATCATTTTTTATGATGTAGAATAACGAAAATAATCAAAATCAGCATGTTTGCGGGTTCCACCCAGATCTTGCACACAAAGACCAATATAGGTTCCTGTGAACCGGATGTATTCCGGGGATTCATCGCATAGATGGGTAATATCCGTCCACTCACCGATCTGTTTCCATGACGCTTCACGATCTCCTAACGCATAGTAAAAGCAGGCACGATCATGATGGACGACTACTTTTAAACGAATTGGATTATCTGTCTGTAGCGGAATATCTTCCTCCAAAAGCTCATCATACACCCCATATTTAGACTGAAGGATGCCAATGCACAGTCCCTTCTCTTCTTGATGCGTAACCCTAAGGTAAAGGTAATCCTGCGTATCGTAATAGAGGATCAGTCCAGCCATCTGCTGTGGATGATCAGGCGTGAATTCCAGACACGTTTCAGCTTCACACTCGAAAGCCTCGAGTCTGCGAGCAAGCATGCTTTGTCTATGGGTTGAACTCATCGATTCCATCCCATACAAACGTAAATAGCCAGGACGTTCCTTCAGTGTCAGCCAAGTGGCGTCCGGCGGGATGCGAAGAGTATTCCAGTCGTTACAAAGCTCTGCTTGATCAAAGTGGTCCATCTCCGCAGTTGGTTCAAACGGGTGAGATTGGATATTCGGTGCGGATACTTGAAGTTCTGGATATCGATCTCCGCTTGCAAGTCTTAACCACCCATCCTCGCTCCACATACAGCGCTGCAGAGCCGTTTCACGTCCAAGGATACAGTGTTTCTCCTGAACAGGTCTGCCTACCAGATGTGCCATGTACCATTCGCCCGTGTGCGTCTCGACGAGACATCCGTGACCTGCCTTTTGCAGTGGTAAATCCGTTCTTCCGTGTGATGTAAGGATCGGATTGTTCGGATCAACTTCATACGGGCCTTGTAATGTACGTGAACGGGCAACCGTCACAGCATGCTCATAACCTGTTCCGCCTTCAGCGGTTACTAAATAATAATAACCATTGTGTTTATACAGATGTGGTGCCTCTGTCAGTCCCAGTTCTGTTCCTTTAAAAATGTTGATGGCACTTCCGACCAGCTTCTGCTCCTGAACCGAATACTCCTGAAGTACAATACCTGCAAAGCGGTTTTTGCCCTTACGGTGATCCCAAATCATGTTTACCAGCCACTTACGTCCATCTTCATCATGAAACAGAGAAGGATCAAAGCCACTGCTGTTCAGATAGATTGGTTCGGACCATGGCCCTTCGATATTTGTTGCGGTCACGAGGTAGTTGTGAGTATCTTTAAAAGCACCTATTCTGCTCTTCACATCCGTATATATCAGATAAAACATACCGTGATCATAGCTGAGACAAGGTGCCCATACGCCTCCAGAGTTGATATTCCCCTCCATGTTTAACTGGGATTTTCGCGTCAATGGTGAAGGTAACGCACGCCAGTGAACTAAATCCTTGGAGTGATGAATGCGGACACCTGGGAACCACTCGAAGGTGGATGTGGCAATATAATAATCTTCTCCTGCCCGGCATATGGAAGGATCGGGATGAAAGCCGGTGAGGATCGGATTGGTAATCATGGTTGTGGTTGTATTCATGAAAGCAACCTCCGGTAAAAGTAATAGCTATGAAACATTGATGGCTAGCACATCGTAAAAGAATGCGTTTATTGCAGGGTCTCAGTTCCAACCGAGAGCCTTTTTGCCAGCCTCAAGTGCAGTTATGATGCGGTCTACATCGTATATATTTCCTCTCCAGGTGCCTCCACTGACCGATTGCAGCGCTGCCCACAAGCGTGTATCGTCAGGCAGTGCTTGGTCTGGTCGCATATCCGGATGAAAAGGCCGCTGTGCCAGGATCAATGCTCCTTCTTCGGGAGAAACTTCGATCCCTTCCGCTCCGACAAAATTAACACTTCCATCCAGCGTGTTCCGATCTACGACAATGTCAATTAAATCACCGTTTCGCAACTTTCCGATGGGACCGCCGGCAAGCGCTTCCGGTCCAACATGACCAATGCATGCACCGGTAGATACACCGGAGAAGCGGGCATCGGTAATGAGCGAAACATGTTTTCCAAAGGAAAGATGTTTAAGTGCAGAAGTAAGTTGATACGTTTCCTCCATCCCTGTTCCAGATGGCCCACGTCCAAGCAGGACTATAATATCACCCGCGACTATTCCACCTGTTTTAATTGCACGGATGGCTTCACGTTCAGTGGTAAATACCTTGGCCAACCCCCTGTGACGATATACTCCTTGTTCATCGAGTACATCCGGGTCAATGGACGTAGATTTGATAACAGAGCCTTCAGGAGCAATATTGCCCGTTGGAAATGTCACAGTAGAGGAAATGCCCAGCCGCTGGGAGTGTTCCGCACTCATAATGACACTGTCCGGATCGATGCCATCGACATCTTGCAATTGTTTTCGCATAACATGACGACGCTCAGACGACTCCCACCAATCCATGACGTGGCTAAGAGATGTTCCTGTTACCGTCTTCACACTTTCATCCAACAAACCAAGACGTCTAAGGTGAAGCATAGCTTCCGGTACACCACCTGCCTGAAAAACCCGAATGGTTGGGTAAAAGATCGGGCCATTTGGCAATGCACTCACGAGTCTCGGAACATGTTTATTGACCTGAATCCAGTCTTGTACATTGGGCAGGGTTAAACTGGCCGCATGTGCAATGGCAGGAATGTGAAGAAGCAGATTGGTGGATCCGCCGAAGGCTGCATGCACGACCATGGCATTACGAATCGATGCATCGGTGATAATGTCCGCCATTCTCAACCCTTGAGTCTCCATCTGGATCAGTGCACGTGAGGATTGCCGAGCCATCTCAAGCCAGATCGGTTGCCCTGAAGGGGCTAGAGCAGCATGAGGCACAGTCATTCCCATTGCCTCAGCTACAACCTGAGCTGTGGCTGCTGTTCCTAAAAACTGACAACCTCCGCCCGGGGTAGCACAAGCCCGGCAACCTAACTCTGATGCCATCTCCAGTGAAAGCTCTCCGCTTGAGTACCTTGCACCGATCGTCTGAATTTTCCCGGCGTCTTCTCCATCCGTAGGCGGAAGAGTTACACCGCCAGGAACAATAACACCTGGCAGCTGCGGCATACCCGCCAGAGCAAGCATCATCGCGGGCAGTCCTTTGTCACATGTCGCCACGCCTAACACACCTTTGCGTGTGGGCAATGATCGAATCAATCGGCGAAACACCATCGCAGCATCATTTCGGTATGGCAGTGAGTCGAACATACCGGTTGTTCCTTGCGATCTGCCGTCGCAGGGGTCGCTGACATAACCGGCAAACGGAATTCCGCCGCGGCTGGACAATTCATCTGCCGCCGCTTTCATCAGTAGTCCAACTTCCCAGTGGCCCGTATGATAACCGAGTGCCGTGGGACTGCCGTCCTCATTGCGTATACCACCTTGCGTACTTAAGATCAGATACTGTTTTCCATTTAACTCTCCAGGCTTCCAACCCATACCCACATTCTGAGACATACCGAACAAGTCGCCACTTGGCGCGTTTCGCAGTAAATCATCGGTTAGTGGCAGACGCCCTTCCACCCCGGGAGCATGGGCTTGAATCGTGAAGAGGTCAGATTGATTGTTACTCAGATCAGGCGAATTTTCACCCATAATGGATCGAATCTGTTCGTACATGATATCCCTCCCCGCGGTTTAAGATTTCACGAAGACGGTTTTGATTGCGGTGAAAAATTCAATAGCGGCCTGACCTTGCTCTCTGGAATGGGAACTGGACATCTTCATCCCGCCAAATGGAGCCTGTAGCTCGACACCCGCTGTTTCCGCATTAATTCTTACAAGTCCAGCGTCCATATCACGAATAAACGAAAGCATCGATCCAACGTTTTGTGTATAGATTGAAGCACTTAATCCATAGTCGCTATCATTGGCTAGCTCTATAGCTTCTTCAATGGAATCTACAGGCATTAAGGCCAGCACTGGGCCGAATATTTCTTCTCTAGCGATCGACATATGGGATTCGACACCTTCAAATACTGTCGGCTGTACATAGAATCCTTCTGCAAGCTCAGGACTGTCCGGTCTGTTCCCACCGGCTAATAGTATTGCACCCTCATCCTGTCCTTTTTGAATGTAACTCAGGACTGTATTAAGCTGTCCTTCACTTGCGCATGGACCCATCCAGCTCTCGCCAGACATACCATCGCCCATACGAATTTCCTCAACTTTTGCCAGAAGCTTTTCCTTGAAAGCATCATAGACTGTTCGTTCAATGATTACGCGGCTGGTCGCCGTACATTTCTGACCCGTTGATTTCAGGCCACCGCTAATCGTTCCTTCCACAGCCAAATCCAGGTCTGCATCAGCTGCAATGATGACCGGGTTTTTGCCACCCATTTCAAGCTGATATTTGGCTCCCCGAGAAAGTACAGCAGCACCGACCCGTTTACCCACTTCATTGGAGCCTGTAAACGTAATCCCGTTCACATCTGGATGTTCAGCCATTGCAGAACCGATTACCGAGCCTTTACCACACACCAGGTTGAGAACGCCAGCCGGAAGGCCTGCTTCTTCAAAACATTCCAACACTTTGGCTGCCGTAACCGCTGTCTCCTGTGCAGGTTTCAAAACAACCGTATTGCCGTAGATCAACGCAGGTGCAGCTTTCCAGATCGGGATAGCTACCGGGAAGTTCCACGGTGCAATTACACCAACAACACCAAGCGGTACACGCGTTGTAAACATCAAAGCTTCGCTGTCCGTGGACGGAATGACATCACCCGTTTTACGCATGCCTTCACCTGCGTAATATCTCAAGATCGCGACGCCGCGCATTGTTTCTCCTTTGGCTTCAGGGAACGTTTTCCCCATTTCTCTCGTCATCGCTTCTGCGACTTCATTCGCTCTGCGTTCCAGTACGTTTGCAGCTTGAAAAAGAAAATTACCTCGTTCAGCGCCAGTTAACTTCCGCCAAGACTTTGCCGCTGCTTTTGCTGCTGCCACCGCTTGATTCAGGTCTTCCACGCCAGAGGCAGGTACATGCCCCACCACTTCATTTCGATTCGCCGGGTTGATGCTAGCGTCTGTTTTTCCACTGGCAGCTTTCACCCATTCTCCATTAATAAAATTGCTATAGGTCTGCTCTAACTGAAAAGTGCTCATTGTTTTCATCCTCTCTAATCAGTCATTAGAATTTAGTATTTAGAATTGTCACGAGTTCGAAATAACGGGATTAATTAGCGTTCCGATGCTGCTGATTGAAATCTCGATACGGTCTCCTGGCTCAAGTGTAAAATCATTTGGCGGTACAATATTAGTACCGGTCAGAAGTACTGTACCGTCGAACAAGTCGTTGTCTCTTGCCAAAAACGAAACCAGTTCATCCAGCTTACGGTTTAATTCACTCGTGCTAGCATCACTTTTTACAATGACTTCTCCATTGCGATAGATCTCGCAAATAATGCTCAGGTCATAGGGGTTCTGCACCGTTTCCGCTAGCCGGATCGCTGGCCCGATTGAGCAAGAATTGCGCCATATTTTGGCCTGCGGCAGATACAGCGGGTTCTCCCCTTCGATATCCCGGCAGCTCATGTCATTGCCTGCGATGTATCCTACAATGCTGCCATCAGCGGCAAGCACAAGCCCAAGCTCGGGCTCTGGAATCTGCCATGTGGAATCACTGCGTAGCGTGACCGCTTGATTAGGCCCAATGGTACGAGCAGCTGTGGATTTGAAAAAAATTTCCGGACGTTCTGCATCATAAACTTTATCGTAAAAGGTAGTCGCATCCAGCTTGCCATCCGTTGCTTCATAATTACGAGCTTCCCTGCTTCGCTGATACGTTACACCTGCTGCCCATACTTCGGGTGCTTCAATGGGGTTAACAATATGCAGGGTTGTCCAATCATCGGTCAGTTTGTTTACAGGTTTAAAAGCGCTTTCAATAAGTTGGACTGTTGAAATGCCCTGTTCTCTCGCTTGGTAGATTAAGGTCATGAAATCGGTCTGTGGCAAACGATAGGCTTGTTCATCATCCGTCACGGCTGCCAGCCACTTCTGTTCTCCATCCAGAAATCGAATAATTCGCATATAAACGTGCCTCCTGTGCCCCTGTTGGGTTGATAATTCTAGATTAGCATTCACCATGTCTCATGACGATGTTCTAATCACTCCGACTATTTACCCTTTTCACGCATCGTATTTCTGTTAAGATAAGTTTATAAGTTTTACAACGAGTTGATTTACACTGACACTCCGATGACAGAATAAAAATTGTACAGGACGAGGGGGACTTGCAGTGGCGAAGCATTCAGAAGCGATGTATTTAGGCCGTTTGCCTGATGTTCGTTTGTCGTTCCAATTAATGGGGTTGCATGCCAGAAAGGCAGATTCGAACTGGACATATCCATCCCATGAACATTCGATGTATGAAATTCACTGGATGATGGAGGGTCAGATGAGCATGGTGATCAATGGAAAACTGCATCAGCAGTCCAAAGGAGATCTTTTGTTCATTCGTCCGGGAATCACCCACGCTTGTACAGGGGCAGGGCCAGAAGGATTTACCTATTTTTCAGTTCATTTCAGTGTGCACGATACTTCTTTTTGCCGGGAACTCAACCGCAGCAAAGATACCTACTATCCAGCAACATCGAATCTGGCCATGGCGATGTCCCCGATCCTCTCTACGTTGTATGATCTGTCCACAGAGCATTTGTCTGAATCTTTATCCTCCTCGAAACAAATGAAGGTGCATGCCGCTGTATTTGAGCTTCTTGGCTCGCTAGTCGGACAGTTATCGCAGAACGCATCCGTTACTGTATCCAGAAAAGAGGCGATTGCCCACCAGATCGCTGAGTATATCGAGGACTCGGTAAGATATATCCATCTACATAGTGAGATTCAAGAAACGGATAGAACCTGGATTCAGGATATTGCAAAATCGCTCAACTTGAGCACGTCACAGGTCAATCGAATTTTCCGAGAAGTGTACGGTCAGGCGCCGCGCAAGTATTTATCCGAAACGTTACTGAACGAAGCACAGCGGCTATTAAAACAAACGGATCTGAATATTGATCATATTGCCATGATGCTCGGATACAAAACGAATGCACATTTTAGCCGCCAGTTCAAACGGTGGACAGGCATTGCGCCAAGTGAATTTCGCGTGCATGCCCAGCAGGATGTGATGAGTCTTACGCAAGACAAATAATGCGCAAAGATGGAGAAAAACGTACTGTTTAAAAATAAAACGCGATTCCATGTGAAAAAGAAAGAAGCAGCTCAAGGATGAGTGCCCTCACCACTGGCTGCTTGGAACTTTTGAAGACAAATGAAGTTAATTCAGTTCAAATGAAGCCAGGCTCGCGCTGCCCATCCCCTGGTATGTAAAATACAAGGCCTGTTTACCGTCCGGAATGTGAATCGCGGCTGAATACGGCTTCCATACGTTGGTGAAGTGTACCGGGATGGTTCCCAGAACGGGTCCGTCCCAAGCGGTTTTTACCTCAAAGCTACCATTACAGTATCCACGCACCTTAATCGTGACTTGTTGAATGTCTTTACAATCGAAGTATTTAAAACCAGCTGTCGCAGATTCCGTCATATTGGCAATATATCCGGTTTCTTCGTCACCATCTCGGCCATCTTGGGTAATTTTCGGGAAGCGACTGTCGAGCCAAGCACCAGCACCAAATCCACCCGTATACAATTGATCTTCCTGGGTAAAAAGGTTGCACGCAAGATAGGCGGGGTACTCGCCTCTACCTTCCAAAGGTTCCCCATTCGAACCACAAGAGGTCATTTCAACTTGAGGGATGAAGCCATCCTTTTCAAACGTAAGCTTTTCAATACATCCCTGCCGGTTAAATGCATCTCCATTCGTATGTCTGTGGTAAAAAATGTACCATTCTGCGCCGATCTCTACGATACTTCCATGATTGTTCCCTCCATAATACATGGGCTTTCCAGCCGGCTTGTATGTATCGATGTGAAGATCACAGTTGCTCACAATTACACCTTGATATTCAAAGCCTTGAGTTGGAGACGTACTGGTTGCATAACAGAGTTCATGCATTACGGCCGAGGAATACACCAGATAGTAGAGGTCTCCTCTTTTGCGAATTGAAGGAGCTTCAAAAAATTCATGTCCTTCATATCCGCTGCCAGCGCTATACGGTTGACTTGGTGCCACAAATACGGGTTCCTCTACAATAGTGAGCATGTCTGGGCCAAGCACTGTTGCCATTGCACCATGTCTGGAGCGGTCGCCCGGTGCACAGAAACCGGTATACAGATAAGTAATTTCTCCTTCGGTCATTACGCCAGGATCGAATTGCGGCTCATCCCCTTCTCGTTCGCCGAGCCTGGTGCCGTCTGTATATTTTACATATCCATAGAATTCATATTTACCCGCAGGCGAATCACATACCGCTACAGAAACAACGGGTACTTTATCAAGTACATAATATAGATAATAGCGACCATCCGGTCCGATTGTTACATCGGGGGCATAAAGACACATATGACCATCCGGATTCAGCGGATCATCTGTTTTTTGATAAATAACTCCCTCATTGCGCCAGTTACCAAGGTCATCTACAGGAGCAGACCAGCATACATAATCGTTCAGACAAAACGCATGTCCGTGAAACCGATCATGTGACCCGTAGACGTATACTCTGTCGTTAAACACATAAGGCTCGCCGTCAGGCACGTACTCCCATGATGGGAGATAAGGGTTTAAACCTTGTTTTTTCATTGGAAAATGCACCCCTTGTTTAGATTTGTCAAGATAACTTTCGTATAATTAGGAGACACCGAGCATGTTCATGTTTCAATGGCGTTTCGATGTACACGTAGACGAGATTTACAATACGCATGGTAAAGGTGAAATACGATGAATACGATTTATTACGTTGAATATGATGCTGAGCATCACAGTCCATTTGTGTTTGATATACCTGAAGGCCATGATTGCTGGCTGTTGGTCATTACGCAGACTCCGGCACTGTTCTGGGTTAAAGGTCAACTGCAAGAATTCCCGCCCTATTGTGCTGTTCTGTATCCGCCCTATTCGAAAATATACTATCGCGCTTGCTCAGACCAATATGTGAACGATTGGATACGTTTTGCAAGTGACGAGCTCTATGTAACCGAAACCTCTCTCCCTCTGGGCGAGCCTTTTGCATTGGATGATCCTGAATATTGTCATAAGCTGTTTCAATTACTTGTCGCAGAGCATTCTCTCCAGAAAGGCTACAAGGAATCATCCATCGATTATTTGCTTCGCACATTGTTTAACAAACTGCTTGAATCTTATGTGCAAAAAAATATTGGCCCGCAGCATTATCCTCTGATGAAACTTCGGACAGCTATTCACAACCATCCAAGTCATCCATGGACTGTGGCTACAATGGCCAAAACCATGAATATCAGCCCGGGATACCTGCAACTCATTTATAAGAAATCATTCGGTTTATCCTGCATAGATGATGTCATCCATAGCCGAATTCGCTTGGCTAAAGAGTACCTTAGACACCATCCCTATACGGTTGCAGAGATTGCGGACAGATGCGGGTACCGTAATGTCGAACATTTTTGTCGGCAATTCAAACAAATAACAGGTGTATCGCCTAAGCGATTCAAACATCAGTGAGTCTTAATGAGCATCTGCACTTCTGAAACAGACTTGTTTGTTTCTCCACGTTTCTTTGTGAATTGGTAGCGTTATCTTATGATTTAAGATAAGGTTTTTAACACATGCATACAATGACTTATCCTGACCGATTATTGATCAATCCTCATATGAGATCAGTTGTTGGTAATTTTCTTCGGTTCTACCTTGGATTAATGGTAAAATAAACAAAAAATGATGCCCACTAAAGGAGAGTTAATATGAACGAAAGACCGAGTCAAGAAGAATACGCTGCTTTCTACGAAGGATACATCCACCTTGTTCCTGAAGGAAATGTCATTGAGTTATTACAAAAGCAGGCGGAACATGTGGAGAGCGCAATTCGCGCATTATCAGACGAACAAGCCAACTACCGCTATGATCAAGGAAAATGGAGCGTTAAAGAGGTTTTTGGTCACCTTATCGATAATGAGCGAATTATGAGCGGTCGTTTGTTACGCATCGCTAGAGGAGACAAGACCTCTCTTCCAGGGTATGATCAGGACACCCTTATGGAAGGTCACCCTTTTGAAGCATATAGCGTGGTTGATCTGGCTGAAGAATATGCAGCGGTACGGTATTCCACCATTGTACTGCTCCGCCGCCTGAGTCCGGAAGCTTGGATGCGTATGGGGCAGGTCAATGATAACACGGCATCTACTCGTTCCATTGCTTATGTGATTACTGGACACGAGCTACATCATTTGTCAGTCCTTCGCGATCGTTATGATGTACAGATATATGAGGTGAAGTGAAATTGAAAGGATCTTCAGCCTATTTGAAGCAAATACAGCTTAAACGGAATCAAATTGCTACTTATGATGAGTATCCGTTTGACTTGCCCGTTATTCGTAACCTGCATACGATGGATTTTCATCCCAAAGTTACGTACATTGTTGGTGAGAACGGGATGGGCAAGTCTACGTTAATGGAGTCGATTGCCGTGTCATGGGGATTCAATCCCGAAGGTGGCACGATGAACTTTACGTTTTCTACCCGAGCCACGCATTCGGACTTGTATGAGTATGTTCAATTAGTCAAAGGCACACGGCGTCCCAAGGACGGTTTCTTTTTCAGGGCCGAGAGTTATTATAATCTGGCTACAACCATTGATGAGTTGGATCGTGAGCCTTCCTATGGTGCTCCCATCAAGGATTCATATGGAGGGAAATCGTTGCATGAGCAATCCCATGGAGAGTCGTTTTTTTCCACGTTTGTTCATCGATTTGGCGGTCATGGTCTTTATATTCTGGACGAGCCTGAGGCGGCATTATCGCCGATTCGCCAGATGGCCATGCTTGCCCGAATTCATGAGTTGGTACGGCAAAATTCACAATTCATTATTGCTACCCACTCTCCTATTCTGATGGCGTATCCTGATGCGCAGATCTATAACCTGACACCGGAAGGCATCGAGGTACAGATCTTGGAGGAAACCGATCATTTCTTGATCATGAAGGAATTTTTGAATAACAAAGATAAGATGATTCAGCAGTTGTTTGAAGGAGCGGATACAGAGGATTAAGGACACCAACTACCGATTCTGATGCCGCCTCCTGACCTGCTCCAACAACCTGTGTTATCACTGCTACTAAATAAAAAAGAGCCAGCTAACCATATTGATTAGCTGGCTTACCTATTGATCACTAGAATGACTTGATCGCTACAATTACTTCTTGATCACTAAGATTGCTTCACGTACATATTCCTGCTTCGTTCTTAGCCCTTATAATGAAAATCAGGTATACTCGTCCAGCGTCTTTTCAGTTCATGTGCGATAGCTTTCGGTTTGCGATCCCGTGTGAAAATGCCTTTTTTATTGCCTTGCACTCGGATAATTCCCTGACTGGTCGCAAAATCAGCAAAGTTCCATACTTGTTCACCGACAAAGTGCTCAAATTCATCGAATACCTCGTGGTTGGCTTTGTAAAATTCCACTTGGTATTCCTCCGTAAACATCACAGGTTCAACATCATGCAATCCGGCAACCGTGTCTGCCCCGTATTCGGTCATCATGAAAGGTTTGTTCGGGCATCGCTTTAGCCAGCCATTGAATTCGGCGCGAAGCTTTTCCTTGGCAGCATGCAAATCCCCACCATCCACATACCAGCCATAATATCGGTTGAAAGTGAGTATATCCAACAGCTCAGCAATCTGATCTTTTTCAGGCGACGATTCCATTTGAGTAACAATAGTCACCGGACGTTTCTGTGGATCTAATTGTCTCGTTAGATCAATCAACGGTTTAAAATATTCATAGGCTCCCTTTTCTTCAGAGGCAGGCTCGTTAGCGATATTCCACATGACCACACAGGGGTGATTTTTGTCCCGCTCAATGAGTTCCCGAATGACATCCTGATGATGTTCGAACGTATCAAGTTCATCCCATGTGTTCTTCAGCACGCCCCCGCGATGCACAACCAGCATGTTCAGATGCATGCCAACTGCGGCCACCTCATCAATCACAACAAATCCTTCCCGATCAGCCAGTCGCATCACTTCTTCCGAATATGGATAGTGTGCAGTTCGGAAGGAGTTGGCTCCCGACCATTTCATGAGATTAAAATCAAGCACATTGGCGGCCTCATTAAATCCCCTGCCATGAATAGTCGTATCCTCATGTTTGCCATACCCTTTGAAGTAAAAGGGTTTATCATTAATCAGGAACTTGCCTTCTTTCACTTCTACACTTCTCACCCCGAATGGCTGTTCATATACATCTATGGTTTCCCCTTCGGTTTGCAGTTCTACGCGCAACGTGTATAAGTAGGCATTCAGTGGCTCCCAGAGTCTAACATCAGATAGGATAATTGTGCCTGATTCGCCTTCGGATGCCGCAACCAAAGAGCCGGATTCATCGATAATTTCAGCTTTAACCGACGCAGAGCCAACCACATCAATGGAATAATGAACCTGTCCGTCCAATTGGGTTACGATCGTGACGTCCTTAACATAGGTCGTTGGTGTTGTATATATTTTTACAGGGCGATGCAGCCCGGCATAGTTGAAAAAATCAAAATTCGGCAGATTGTGCACCGTTGTTTGCCCATCTGAATGTTGTTTCTCAACAATGGAGCCAACGGGTAGTGTTGTTTCATCCACAATATTATTTACAGCGACGGTCAGACGGTTCTTCCCTGTGTGCAGGTAACGGTTTATTTCAGCTTCAAAAGGTAAAAAGCCGCCTTTGTTCTGGGTAACAAATTCCCCGTTCACATACACTTTGGCCATATGAGTAACGGAGCCAAAGCGTAGTACAATTCTCTCTTCACTCATTACACTCGGCAAATTGATCTCCCGCTCATACCAGACCCAGCCTACATGGTCCCGAATTTTGGCGCTTACTCCGATGTCGTTATATGAAGCTGGGACAGCCATGCGCATCGGATCTTGGAGTTTTGCCTTTTGCCAATTTTCCTGAAATCCCTCTCCGGCATCCAATTTGAAATTCCAGATTCCATTCAGATCGATTAGATTACGTGTCTCGGTCAAAATAGGGTATAACATATGAACATCTCCTTCATTCTTTATAAAATAGGCTCTTCCTCTACCTCCTGTCAGGTAATGTTATGAAACGGGTTACGGGTATCAGTTCGTTCGCTTAGCCTTGATATCGCTTACAAGTTGTGCTGTACGTTTTTTGTTTAATGGATACAGGAAAGCAATGCAGATAAATACGAGAAACAGACCTATAGCTGGAACAAGTGTTGCCAAGAAATAAATGCCTTCAAGTGTACGGGGTGTTTGCACATGCAGTGTAGCATTATACCCAACAGCCGCCATAGCTACCCCGCCAATACCACCTGCAACGGCCTGCCCGACTTTACGCGAAAAGGAATAGATAGAGTATATCGTCGCATCCTCTCGCAGTCCTGTAACATGTTCATGATAGTCAACCAAATCTGTGATAAACGCCCAGCTGATCAGATTGAACAGAGCGTATCCTAACAACCCAATGAACAGAATCGCCATATATTGAACAGCGGAAAGATTTGGAATCAAATAGAGTAGCAAGTAAACGATTGTTGAAAGTAAAAAGCCTGCAGCGGCAACTTCTTTTTTACCGAACTTTGCTACGAGCGGTTTGATTAACGGCATTCCGATAAATATAGGCGCAGCTTGCACCAGACTGAACACACTAAGTAATTGCGCGTTACCGAAATAGTCCTTGAACAAATACGTATTAACGGTGCCCAGCAACATTAAATTTATTAAGAAAATGAGCGATCCGATCAGGAAGACGATAAGTGGTTTATTTTTCAAAAGTCCATATAATGTTTTTCTCAAATTGGTATTTGGCTTCTCGTTCATATCCGGGATAACACGTTCGATCGATAATTTATAACACGCCATATAAGAAGCAATGGACAATATTCCAAAAATAACAGCTCCCAGTAAAAAACGGCTTGCATTCGCTTCGTTATTAACAAACAACAGCAACGGGCCCACCACGCCTACAAATAATTGTGCCAATGTTGCCCCCAGCGATCTCCATGTAGACAACACGGTTCGTTCTACAGGGTCAGCAGTAATGACTGAAGCCATGGAACCGTAAGGAATGTTAACGGTGCTGTAAAGCGTTCCCCACAGAATATAAGTAACATAAGCGTAAGCGAGATAAAATCCATCGGACATTCCGGGAATGTAAACAAACATGAGTACCCCGGAGATCACAAGCGGAAATGACATGCGATAAATCCATGGTTTGAATTTACCGTGTTTGCTTGCTTTACGCGTATCAACAAAACGTCCCCACGAGACATCGGCTATGGCATCCCACAAACGAGCTAACAAGAATAATCCTCCGACCGCTGCCGGATTAATATGAAATACATCCGTGTAATAGACCATCAAAAATGAGCCAACTAATGCAAAAAAGAAATCGTTTCCAAAATCGCCAAACAAATAGCCGAATTTATCCTTATATCCGAAAGGACGCATAAAAATCCACCTCTTTATTCAAAATTTGGAATACCTATTGTCGAATTTTATTACAAGATGAATCTGATCATTTGATAACGCTCTCAATTCAGGGTGTAGGTCGTTTATTATATTGGCTGAGTTGCTGAGCCCCCTTAAATCCATGCTTGAAATCGATTTCATGACAAATTATAATCGGTCTTGTGGGGTTTCATATGGTAAGTTTCACATGTAAATAGGAATATTCACATGTGTTTTTCAGTTCTTAGATTGAAACGGAGGCTTGGTGATGCCTAACTTTTGTGATGAAAACCTTGAATATATATGTAATATGACACATCATTTATACAATGTACCCGTCTACTATTTTGATAATGAATACACGCTAGTCTATCAGGTCACCCCTGTGGATTTCCGGTGTAACCCCTTATTCCCCTCTGACTACAAGATCATGACAGACCTGTTTTCCAGCATGCCAATCGAGCAACTCCCTGTCCTTCGTGAAACAATGTATTTGGAGAAATTTTTCGCCATACGTATTCATGCGGATCATCAGTGGAAAGGAATCATCATTGTAGGCCCGATCATTAATTTTAAAATGACAGAGGAAATTATTCGTGTGACTCTAAGTGATTTGTTAGCCAAAGCGGATCATCATGAAATGAAGAAATATTACGACGGAGTGCCTGTGATGAGTACGTTTAAATTAATTAATCTTAGTATGGCGATGTATTTCATGCTCTATCAGGAAAAGCTAACGCTGGACGAAATCTTGTTGAAAAACGAGGATGACCATTGGAGAAAAACGCTGGAAATCGAGCAACCGTATAAGCAAATCATAGACGACCGTCAAAATAATCTCATTCACACGGAAATCGATAAAGAGAAAAAAGTATTTGATTTCATTCGTTTGGGCAGAACCGATAAGGTGCTGGAATCCTTTCATACGATTCACAAACAAGGCAAAAAGAGTGTGTTGTCCAAGACGAGTTATTTGCGTAGTCAAAAGAATCTGGCGATCTCCCTGATCACGCTTGCGACAAGATCAGCGGTAGAAGGTGGTGTTTTTCAAGAGATTGCTTATAATCTTAGTGATTTTTATATCCTTAAAATTGAGGACTTAACCGACAGCCAAGCGGTTGAGGATTTAATGGAGGTTGCTCTGCTTGATTTTGCGGAACGTGTGAAGCGTAGTAAAAAACACAAATACTCGAAACCGATTAACATATGTCAAAACTATATCTTTAACCATTTAAATGAACGGATTACGATCTCACAACTGGCTGAAATCACTTCGTTGAATCCGAATTATTTGTCCAATCTGTTCAAAAAAGAAGTGGGTATCTCCATTTCGCAGTTTATTTTGAAAACGAAAATTGAAGAGGCGCAAAATCTGTTGACGCATTCTCACTATACGTTAGCGGAGATTTCTACTCTTTTGAACTTTTACGATCAGAGTTACTTTGCGAAAGTGTTCAAAACGTATACGGGATGTACACCCAAACAATTTAAAGATCAAAGAACAAACGGTTAAATTAATTGGATCAGAAACAACAAAAAAACCGCTGTAAAAGCGGCCTTTAAAGGTGTATTTAGTAACTTCCAAGTTACATTCCGGTGTTTGAAAATAACCTGTGATTTGCGTATGCTGCTGCACCGATTACACCCGCTTGTCCACCCAATTTAGCTTGCACGATGGTACAAGCTCCTGAAGAGAGCTTTAATGAGTGATTTCTAACGGTATTACGTACGGAATTAAGGAGACGATCACCAGCTGCGGACATGCCGCCTCCAACGATAATCATTTCTGGATTCAACATATTTATGACATTGGAAAGGCCGAAACCTAATATCTCTCCTGTTTCGTGCATGACTTCAACAGCAAGTGCATCGCCAAGATCATACGCATTCGAGATCATATGGGCTGTAATTCTGGACGAGTCTCCCTCTACCCACTCCGTAATCATACTGGATTGGCCTGCCTCCAGCCTTTCCGTCAATGTTCGAACCATCCCAATGGCAGATACATATCTGCCCAGGCAGCCTGAACTACCGCAACGACAAGCACGGCCTTCCCGATACATATTCATGTGTCCAATTTCTCCTGCGCTTGAGGTTGCTCCGTAGATCACCTTTCCGTCATTAACGATTCCAGAGCCCAGACCGGTTCCTAAGGTGATTAATACTAAGTTGCGACAACCGACACCAGCACCAAACAGCCATTCACCATATAGATTAACGCGTACATCATTGTCGATAAAAATGGGGAAATCGAAATGGTTGTTCATGTGATTCACTACATGGATATTATCCCATCCGGGGAAATTAGGCGAAAATATAGATAAGCCCGTTTGTGGGTCTAATAAGCCTGGCACACCTATACCCATGCAATTTACCTCATCTGGATGGATTCCTTCAGCCAACATCATTTCTTTCGTAATGTTTGCCATTCTATTTAACACATGAATCGGGCCTTTATCGGCTTCCGTGGCATCACTTCGTTCGTGAACTTTCTGAAATGCTGTATTAAATATAGCGGATTTAATATTGGTTCCGCCCAGATCTATTCCAATTATATATTGGTTCATATTAACATCCTGACTTTTAATGGTTTTTACACATCACTATTAAACCACGAAATTAAAGGAAACGCTAAATATAAAGTCATATAATTTATTATTCCCTTCGCCGCACCAACGGTCCGTGATGATGATGTTTTTTCAGTAGACAGAGAATACAATGGTAGCCCCATACACGAAGTCTGTATAGTAATTTAGGATATACGCACTCAACCGGTAATAACAATAACATACCAGCAAAAAATAGAAATGTAGCTCTGCGATATAGTTTGAGTTGTATCGACTTTTACGTTCCCCTCATTTTCGGACGTTCTCGCCTTGTACGCCATCAGTAATAAGTATGGTCACAAAAATGACAATGAACGCAGCAGCGCGTCCCTCGAAAATCCCCGCTGCCGTTTGCAACCGTGCTAGACCTTCTGTTTGTGCCATCCATAATTAGCTTGTTTTGAATGAAAGTATTTGGATTGGGAAAAATGTAAAAGTAAGACACGCTAAAATGGGGGTTGTTTTTTGTGACATATCATTTTAAGAATCTGGTCTTTGAGGGTGGAGGAGTACTAGGTTGTGCTTATGTAGGGGTAGTAGAGGTTTTACATAAGAGAAATGTCTTTGCTAACATTTCAAGAGTAGGTGGAACATCTGCTGGAGCCATAGTGGCTCTACTTATTAGTCTCAATTATTCAAGTACAGAGATAATGAAAGAACTCAAGGAGCTTGATTTGAAAAAGTTTGCTGATGACGATTGGGGAATCATACGAGATTCCAGCAGACTGTTTAATAAATATGGTTGGCATAAGGGAAAAGCTATGTTGAATTGGCTAGAAGAAAAAGTTAATTACAAAACAGGAAGCCCAGACAGTACGTTTGGTGACCTCCAGAAACAAAAAGCGGAAAAGTCATTCAAAGATCTTTACATTATCGGGACAAATATAAATACACACTTCTCTACTATTTTCTCTCATGAGAAGTACAGTGATATGAGAATAGCAGATGCTGTTCGTATTTCAATGTCTATCCCTTTATTTTTTGAAGCGGTTGAATTCAAGGAAGATATTTATGTGGATGGGGGCGTGTTACTTAACTATCCAATTAAATTATTTGATAGAAAGAGCTACCTAAACAATGTTGAGAATGGGATCAACACTGAATCATATTCGGAGTATCAATTAGAAAGTGTATCCGATCCATTTATTACGAATACCGAGACGCTGGGATTCAGAATCGAAAACTTGACCCAGCGAGATATCTTAATGGGATTGAAACCCAAGAGAAGAGAAGTAAACAATGTGTATGAATTCACAAAGAATTTAATCGGTTCCATTTTAGACTTTCAACAGAATGTTAGCTTGCAAGATCTTGATTCAGACCGAACTGTCTATGTATTAAACACAAATAAAACTTCAGCAGTAAATTTCAATATTACTGAAATGGAGAAAAATGTATTAATTGACTCAGGATTTGTTTCTACAGAAACTTATTTCAAAAGTTTTGATAATCCTGAAATTGAGATGAGTAACCGCCCCGGTTAGAATCATTCACTTAAGCTTTCCGGAACCCCTCCTTTAGGCCCAACCTCCTTATGAGTGTGGGTCTATATTCTTTGTTGTTAAATCTGAATTCTTAATTCTCCACTCTTTTTAAAACCTTTTGTGATCTTGCACAAATCAATCTTCTGATGTTATGTTGTTTGACATTCTTGTTTGACTCCCCTCCACAACCATGTTACATTTTCAAACATAAGCAATGATTGGAAAAAGATTACATGGAACCAAGCCTGTTATTTCTTCTCATTTTAACTCAGCGAAGGAGTTGCTGACTATGCATTTAACTGTACAGGAACGTGAAAAATTACTGATGTACCTCGCTGCGGATATGGCTGAAAAGCGGCTGAAACGTGGCGTTCAGTTGAATTATCCGGAAGCCGCTGCCTATATCTCAGGTTTTGTCGTAGAGGGTGCACGGGATGGGAAAACCGTAAAACAACTGATGGAAGAAGCTCGTCACCTTTTATCAGCAAACCAGGTAATGGATGGCGTAGCCGAGTTGCTGAGTGAAGTTCAGATTGAAGCCACGTTCCCGGATGGAACGAAGCTGGTGACTGTACATGAGCCTGTTACTCGGATCGATGGTGCGATTATCCCCGGTGAATATGAATTTGCGGATGATCCTATTGCCCTGTTGCCTAACCGCAAACGAATTAACCGTTCTGTGACCAATACAGGCAGTCGCCCCATTCAGGTCGGATCACACTTTCATTTTTTTGAAACGAACCCCGCTCTATCATTTGACCGCGAAGGTACTAAAGGATATCGGCTAGATATCGCTTCAGGTCTTTCCGTCCGCTTCGAACCGGGAGACGTTTATGACATTACGCTGGTTGAAATCGGTGGAACGAAGGAAATCCATGGATTCGCCGGGTTAACCAATGGGAGGGTTGAATGATGAACACCATTGATCGTGCGACATATGCAAGCATGTATGGCCCCACGACCGGAGATCGTATTCGGCTCGCGGACACCTCGTTAAAAATTGAGATCGAAAAAGACTTTACCGTGTATGGAGATGAGTGTGTTTTTGGCGGAGGTAAAACGGTCAGGGATGGCATGGGGCAGCATCCTCTGGCAACGCGTAGCGAAGGCGTTCTGGATACGGTCATTACCAACGTTGTTATTGTAGATACATGGGGAATTGTCAAAGCCGATATTGGTATTAAGGACGGATTGATCCGAGGCATTGGAAAAGCGGGAAATCCATTTGTGATGGATGGTGTCGATCCTGACATGGTTATTGGGGTAGGTACAGAAGTGATCTCTGGTGAAAATTTGATTGTAACCGCTGGCGGTGTAGACAGCCATGTGCATTTCATCTCTCCGCAGCAAATTGAAATTGCGTTGCAAAGTGGGATTACCACGATGGTTGGTGGAGGCTCCGGCCCGGCCACGGGCACACTCGCTACTAACTGTACCTCAGGGGTGTGGCATATTGAACGCATGTTACAAGCGCTCGATTCATTGCCAATGAATTTTGTGATGCTTGGCCGAGGCAACAGTTCCAGACCTGAAGCGTTGATGGAACAAGTACTTGCTGGTGTTGGCGGACTGAAAATTCACGAAGACTGGGGAAGCACACCATATGTTATCGACAAATGTTTAAGCGTGGCAGAACAGTATGATATTCAGGTCAATATCCATACCGATACGCTGAATGAAGCTGGATATGTGGAGGACAGTTTGCGTTCGTTCAATGGTCGCGCCATTCATACCTACCATACCGAAGGTGCGGGCGGTGGTCACGCGCCGGACTTGTTACGTGTTGCTTCCATGCCGAATGTCCTGCCTTCTTCCACCAGTCCAACCATGCCTTATACCCGAAATACCGTCGATGAGCATCTGGATATGCTAATGATCTGCCATCATCTTGATCCCAAAATTCCGGAGGATGTCGCCTTTGCCGCTTCGCGGATTCGGGAGACAACAATTGGTGCGGAAGATATATTACATGATATCGGTGCAATCAGTATGACTAGTTCAGATTCACAGGCGATGGGCCGTGTAGGTGAGGTGGCAATCCGAACCTGGCAAACGGCGGATAAAATGAAAAAACAACGCGGTTCGCTTACCGGAGATACCCAGGCGGATAACAATCGTGTGAAACGATATATTGCCAAATATACGATTAACCCTGCAATTACTCATGGCATTTCAACATATGTAGGATCGATTGAAGTCGGTAAAATGGCGGATCTTGTGTTATGGAAACCCGCTTTTTTCGGAGTTAAACCCGAACTTGTTATTAAGGGCGGCATGATTATGCATAGTGTAATGGGAGATCCGAACTCCACGATCTCGACACCACAGCCCTATATGTACAGACCGATGTTTGGGAGCTATGGCAAAGCACGTTCTGCCATTTGTGCAACCTTTGTGTCCCAGGCCTCTATTGATGCTGGTACCCTTTCCCCTCTGGGGCTCAGTAAATCTTTAAAGCCAGTGACGGGCTGTCGTGCAGCTAGCAAAAAAGATATGATTTTAAATGGAGAAACGCCAACGATTATGGTTAATCCGAAAAATTATACCGTATCCGTGAATGGTGAAACGCTACGTTGTCTTCCGGTTGACGAATTACCCATGGCTCAGAGATACTTCTTGAGTTAATATGTGAAATCGTTGTTGCCTTCATTGAATGGCTCCGTTTAAATCTAGAAAAAAGCCCAGCTAACCTAGCCGGGCTTTTTATGATTCTAATCATTTTCTTTCCAGCAACGTTCGATTATTCTCGAATGAATCCACCTTCCGAATGAATAACTTGTCCCGTAATCCAAGCTCCTGCTTCACTCACGAGAAAATCAATAATGTTCGCTGCATCCTCAGGTGCTCCAATTCGTCCCAGCGGGAACTTTGGCATCAGATA
This sequence comes from Paenibacillus polysaccharolyticus, assembly GCF_023714295.1. Taxonomy (GTDB): domain Bacteria; phylum Bacillota; class Bacilli; order Paenibacillales; family Paenibacillaceae; genus Paenibacillus; species Paenibacillus polysaccharolyticus_A. The sequence goes on along the minus strand of NZ_JAMAUN010000001.1, from coordinate 1,702,351 downwards.
ATCACGAATGGAATCATCCATCCACGTTGTATCAGTTGGCCCCGGATTTACGGCATTTACTGTAATCTTCAATGGTGCAAGTTCACGGGATAAGGACGTGGTAAAGGCAGAGATCGCCCCCTTGGTTGCAACATACGCTAACTCACCTGGCATCGGCGATATATCCTGTCCCGACGTCATATTGATAATTCTGCCTGAGGTTAGATTGGACTTTTCGAATTCACGAGCAAATATCGTACACAGTAAAAATGTCGTTCGCATATTAACAGCATAGTGGTTATCCAAGAGTTCGGCGTCAAAGGACTTGTAATCGGTGTTGACACCATAAGCCGCATTGTTAATCAGTATTGAGGGTTGTCCCAGTTGCTGGACTGCACTTTCATATACTCGTTGTGCTGCGTTACGCTCGGTTAGATCGATCTCGATGGAGGCACAGCGAACCCCCATGTTTTCAATCTCTTTGTGAAACGCAAGTGTCCATTCCGGATCAGCCTTATATTGTGTGAAGAAAATATCAATTCCTCTGGAAGCTAATTTGCGGCAAAAAGCACTTCCCATATCTCTTGGATCGCTGGCACCGGTGATAATCGCGATTTTTCTCTGATTTTGAGTCATCCTTCTACCTCCACTTACATAAAAGATGTGTATCTTTTCATCAATTATAGTGAATAGAGGTGACTTATGAAACACTTCTAGCCAAACGAATATCTGAACAGCCCATTTGTTTTACATACCCTAACAATCCAATCCAAATGATAACAGATACAACAAATCAATTTTGCCAAGTGTTTTTTTGTATTTCCCTTTTAGCAAATAACCAAGCGATGCTGTTCCAAGTAATCCAAGATAAATCGTCCATAACAAGTTAATCACATGTGTAACCCATTTTAGTCTATTATAAAATAATCGTTACGTATGTCCTGTTGCATTACCCTCTTCAATCTTGCTTCAGTTTTATTGTAATATACAGTGATCGTTAATTTATTTTATCAATGAGGTGATATCCGTTTGATGAATTTATACGGCGCGCAGCATCACATTCTTGTGCATTCCAATGCCATCGATGCTGAGGTACATCAACATACGTTTATTCAAGTCACGATTGCGTTAGAAAGTGATTTTGAGATTGAAGTTCAGGGAGAAGTTTTACGTACAGCTGGAATCATGCTTAACTCCAATGTATCTCATCGTTTGCAGGGATCGGGGCAGTCTCTAGTCTTGCTTTTAATAGACAGCACTTCAAGCGTAGCTGCCGCCTTTAAACAATATATGGGCAAACAGGCATACGCCAATCTTCCTCCAGTGAATTGTAAAGAAGTCGCCGAATTCATAAAAGCATCGTTACCGCAAATTCATGATGCAGAGCGATACGGTTTATTTTTACAAGAACTCATGACTCTTTTTCAACTGGATTACACTCCACCTGCGATTACGGATTCACGAATCAAGGAACTGATCCGACGTATGAAGGATTGCACGGATTCGGAGCACTCTATTCGTATGTACGCTGAACAGTTCGATCTATCGAACAGCAGGCTGTCACATCTGTTTAAAGAAAATACAGGCATATCGCTTAGCGGTTATATGTTGTTACATAAGCTACAGAAGGCATGTTATCTGATTTTCCAAGGAACCAGTATCACGGACGCAGCCATGGCGGCTGGTTTTGATACGCCCTCCCATTTTGCCAATACCAGCAAGCGATTGCTCGGAATGACCGCCAAAGATATTCGTAAGGATAGCGTGTTTTTGCAAGTTTCCTCCCTGCACTGACGATACAATGTTTGCAGGAGGTGCTCATCATGAACAACAATCTCGAGCAAACGCAATTGTTAGATTACAATCATTCGACCATTCAGAGCCTCATTCGCAGCCGTAACTGGGCTTCACTCCCTGTAAAGGAGCAAATCCTTCACGTATATAACTACGTTCGTGACGAGATTGAATTTGGTTATAATCGTAGCGATAATATTCAGGCTTCAGAAGTGCTCCACGACGGTTATGGACAGTGTAATACGAAAGGCATTTTATTCATGGCACTACTCAGAGCGCTAGGTATCCCTTGCCGTATTCACGGTTTTACGATTCATAAACAATTGCAAAAGGGAGCCATGAAAGGATGGTATTATCACCTTTCTCCGAAAGAGATTATCCACAGCTGGATTGAAGTGTTATATAACGATAGGTGGTTAAATATTGAGGGATTTATCCTGGATCTCTCTTATCTGACCAAGCTTCAACAAAAGTTCGAGCAATGTACAGGTTCATTTTGCGGGTATGGCGTGGCTACGGATGATTTTCAGAACCCCGCTATTTTTTGGAATGAAAATGACACCTATGTGCAGAAAGAAGGCATCGTCCAGGATTTCGGTACGTTCGACAATCCGGATCAATTCTTTTCTCTCCATCCCCAAAAGTTAAATCCAATCAAGAGAATGATATTCAGCCATGTGGTTCGTCGTCTAATGAATAGGAATGTGAGACGTATTAGGCGGGGGTGATCGTTTATTCTTTTGAAGCAAAACACCAAGAAAAAGACGGAAAGATTCGGGGTAGGTTCTCCGTTTCGTTCCGTCTGAAAGCTAGTATTAATCCATTTTTACAGGCTCGACCACTTCGAATAAAAATGGATTACCGTCCAAATATTCTCTTATATATGCTTGGGCATATTTTTGTTCATCGATTAAACTGGCGGTTTCTCTTGGATCGGAGGCGTGATGGCAGAAGTTCTCGATCATGAACATGATGAAAAAACATTCCAGATCTCGAGTATAGTCGGCTTCCAGCTTCTTAATACTCTCATAACCTTGGATAAGCTGCCATCGATGTTTAGGCCAAAGCTCCAGCATGGTGCCTGCCATATCGTAGAGAAAATATCCGTACCCACATCTTTCAAAATCAATCGGTGAAGGTTGATTATCGTTAAAAACCATATTACCGGTATGTAAATCAGCATGAATTAGTCCGTAGTTATGTTCAGTTGGACGCATAGTGGTAAGTTGGGATACAACCTTCTCCGCTGCATCTTGATACAGCTTCCATGCCTTTTCGGATAAAAAACGTTGATGGTAACGTTCCAACTTAGCCAGTTCACGTTTAAAGCTTTCTACTCCCCAAGCAGACCTTACAAAATCAGAAGGTGGATTGAAATCCTTTGCTGCTGCATGGAGCCTGCTTATCATTACTCCCATATTATACGCATGACTATCCGTAAATTCCCCTGTTGTTTTTTCACCCTCGATCCACCGCATCATTGTTACATAAGGCCGTCTATATCCCATTTCTGTTTCAATCTCCAAAACATAAATACCATCACAACTTGGTATCCCTTCGGATACATTTAGTTCTTTCGATTTTTTCAGTGCTTGTAACAGTAGGAGCTCCGAACGAATTTCCTCTCTGCTCAATCGGTCCGAATGAATGCGAAGCAAATAATGGTTAGCTGTACTGGTTTCAATTTTATACGTGATCGATTCAGATAGTTGAATAAACTCGATTTTATCCCATTCTAAGTCATACTGTTGGATTGCTGATAAAGCAACCTTCCTTGCTCTGATTAACAACGCTTGCCGTTCTTCATTCGTATCAAATTTTAAAAAATCTTTCATTGGTTATCCTCCTGCAATTTTCATGTAGTAAAAATCACCTACTTCTCTTATACGTTATTGTAACGATCGCAAAAGCTTAAAAATATGTAATAAACAATTTAAACTATGTTATACACAAAAAAAGCCATAAGTCTAATCAACAAAAAAGGAACGAGGCGTCATCAAGTGATACCTCGTTCCTTCTGAATCGGGTCTACTGAATGGAGAATACTTCTTTTTTCAACAGTTCTTCAGGTTTCTGACCAATAGGATCGCTGTGGAAATAATCACGGATAACTCCATCCTCCAGATAGTTCGCAATAGATACCATAATCATGCCTTGGTCCAATGCCAGATAAGCTTTGGCGATTTCTTTGGTCTCCAGATTGATGGAGTCGTATAAGCCATATTCGCCAATCATGTTTAACTTTTTCAGTGTTTTGATGTTTTTACGTGCCTCTTCAGGCGCATAGTCCAAGGCAAGGAATGTTGCATGCGGAGTTACCGTTGCTCCGTCTTTATAACCTGAGATGCCAAGCGGTGTCGCTGCAAACTCACTATATCCGGTAGGTGTTGCTGATGGGGAGAATCCCCATGCTGCATACCCTTTTTCTTTGGCATATTCGATCTGAAGATCGACATGACGTTTATTGTTTAGACCTAGTGCCTGAATACCCAAGTCTTTTTCCTTGATTACCATTCCTGGCATCAGTCCTTCAAACATACTGCCTCCCCAGCTAGGAACAAACTTTTTACCTTTATACTCATAACTTCCTTCGAAGACATCGACGCCATCATAATTCACCGTTTGACCCTGAGGAATCTGAGACTGCCAATCCCATTCAAGAGGCATGGTTCGATACATCTTCCACCAATGCTCTTTCGGTACGTCTCCTTTACCAATGGCAATATAACTCGCTACACGAGGTTCCGTATAAAAGGACCCATAATGATGCTCTGTCAGTGCGCCTTTTGCGACATCATAGCCACCACGGAATTGGCCGACTTCCGGATCGTATAACGTGGTATAGTTCATCTGTTTAACAAGAGTGCTGGTTTGTGCATTTAACTCGTTATACGCTTGTCCAACGACGATTAATCCTGCGGATAACCAGCCATTATCTACTTGTGATATAAATTGCCCCCAATCTTTTTTGACGGAACCATCGTCCGTGTTGTACCAGTTATAAAAGAGACCATTCCACTTATCCATCTTCTCCAGTGTGTTTAACGTTGTTTTCAAGCGGGATACGGCTTCTTTCTTCGAAAGCAGGCCCATTTGTTCCGCAGAAACGGTACTCATCATGTACATTGCGATGTTTGTTGGCGAGGTACGCTTGGCTTCTTCCTTCCCTGTTTCCTTCATTCGTACTTCATCATACGTCAACCCGGTTATGGGATCGGTAAAATCTTTGAAGTATTTGTACGTTTTTTTGGCAACCGCTTTCAATTCTGGTTTGAAGCCTGGCGGCTTGCCTGAATCATGTGCAGATATGACAGGAGCGAAAGCTGTGCTGGCAAACAGACAAAAAGTTAAAATAAGTCCTAACCTTTTTACAATGTTCATCTCTTTTCTCCCTTCAAAAATGAATTCGAAACGTTTCGCATTTATGATATCACGAATGTACATATTTGGTAAATAACAAAATGAAAACCCTTACTTTAAAAGTTTTATTTAGGTTTATCTTTTGACTTTTAACTCGAAACGTTTCATCGATAACAGGAATTCTTCTGCAAGCAGTCACTCTTTCTTGTGTAACAGCGATGATTCGGCCCATGTACGTATATAAGCAAAATCTAAAAAAGCCGCTATGGTTTAGCGGCTTCCATGAGACGTACAAATGATGAATCTCCATTACGATACTCTATTCGAATTGCTTCGGTTTTGTATCGTGATTGTTCGCTTCAATACTGTTCAACCATCCCATCATTTCACAAAACAATAGGCTTCATACGACCATCTGCTTCAAACTGAATCGGGTCAATACATACTTCCCGGTGGTACCCTTTCCCCTCGGAGAACCGCGATAACGGAGTGACAAAACGATGGTAAGCCATGTAATACTGATGCGTTTCAGAATCATGGAAAATACAGTGATGTCCTGTTCCAAGCATGTCTTTTTCTACATTTTTGCTTAAGACAGGGTAGTGATAGGTGACCGGGCCGTAGAGGCTTTCCGACGTACCGTAATTGACGTGATAATCCTCACTTCCCGTATCATCACAAGACCATGTGAAGTGGTAAAGCCCATCCCTCTTTAACACGGTTACTGCCTCTCTGAAATCATGCAATCCTGCAATGTTACGCATCGTTTCTTCACGCACAGTGATCATATCGTCACCAAGCTCCACAATTGCAGCATCACCGTTGCCAAACAACAGATACATCTTGCCATCCTGCTCCGCATAGATTGAAGGATCAATAGCTTGCCCCATCGTAATCCCAAGACGTCTTAATTGATCCATAGTAATCAAAGGCTGAGGCTCCGCTCGGAATGGACCTGTTGGGGAATCGGCAACAGCGACACCAATAGCACTTTCCTGGTTAGGCATTTTGCCGCAGAAGTAATAGTAATATTTGTTGTTGCTACTGGCAATCGCTGGTGCCCATGCATTCCCGATGGCCCAAGGCACATCATCCGTTGCCAGATCAAGAATAATCCCTTCATCCTGCCAATATTGCAGATCGCTGGAGGAAAACACCTTAAACTGCGTACCTGACCACCCGTCGAAGCCATCCGTAGTAGGATACATATAATAGCGGTCGCCAAACTTCGCCACATCAGGGTCAGCGTATTGACCAGCCAGTACCTGGTGACCGTCTCCATAAGCGGCCAGCAGACAATTACCTTCTTCCGCGGTGATTGGCAGAATGCCACCATGTCGCTTTTTGGTTTTTCCCATATCAAACTCGTCGTCTGAAGCTATTCGGAAGTCACCGCTATCGAGATCGGTCGTCAACAGCGGTAGATAACCTTTTCCCTCTGCAAACCGATCCACAATCAGGCACCACTCATCCCGGTCATTGAATTTAAATATCTGTGGCCCTTCTACACCCATCAGAGCTTCCAACACAGGCGCATGGATCGTAGTGAAGGCATCCTTGTCCAAAGAGTTCCCCTTTTCAACACGAATATTTTTGGTTGTTTCATCTTTGGAGTATCGGTAGTAAGAACCCGAAGAAGCCAGAATGGTCGTATCAATGATGTGGTTTTCACGCTCGATATACTTTACCGATGGAGTGAATGTACGGAAGTCTTTGGTGCGTGCGCTGTAAATCTTCTGTTTACGTTCAGATTCATCTGCATCTTGTGTGGCTGAGGCCCAGAATACAAGAAACTCATCAGTTGCTTCATCATAAACGGCTTCAGGTGCCCACACACAACCTGCACCCGGGATGCCAAGTGTAATTGTCCAAGGAGAAGACCAATCCACGAGATTACTGGACTCCCATACGACAATATCACGACTGCCTTCGTTTACAGCAACACCCCAGCCTTTGCCGTTTGCGATTCGCAGATCGGTTGCAATCAGATAAAACTTATTCTCCTTAGCGGAGCGAATGAGAAACGGGTCGCGTACACCCTGTTCCCCCAGATTGGAGCGCAATACGGGCTTACCCCCGTTTAAGTCCTTCCAATGAAGACCATCCTCGCTATATGAAAAATAAACCTGCTCTCCATCGGGCTGTTCACCGATAAAATGCACAAAAAGATATCCTGCGTAATTGGTGTTTGTATTCAACAAGTTTAGTAGCCTCCTAAGTATGTATATTGAATTTGATCTAAAAGAAAGCGCTTAACATAGTATATATCATACTTCAAATCAGGGTTTAGGAGTAGGGAAACTTCCTGCTTTTCCTTATTTACCGTTGTAGTCTCTCCAATTCCAATGGTATAACTGTATCGTTGACCAAAAGATGAAATGGAGGCCCCCTTATGATTCAGTCGATTATACATATCGCTTTGGTCGTTAACGATTATGATGAAGCGATCGAATTTTATACTCAAAAATTGAACTTCACCTTGCTTGAAGACACCTATCAACCTGAGCAGGACAAAAGATGGGTGGTGATTGCCCCTCCGGGATCTATAGGCACAACCATTTTACTCGCGAGAGCTTCCAAACCGGAGCAACAGCCTTTTATCGGTAACCAGGCTGGTGGGCGTGTTTTCCTGTTCCTGAATACCGATGACTTCTGGAGAGATTATAAGGACATGGTTTCCAAAGGCATTGAATTTGTGAGAGAACCAAAGGAACAAGACTATGGCATCGTTGCTGTATTTAAAGACCTTTATGGGAACCTGTGGGATTTGCTGCAAATGAATGAGGATCACCCTATCTCCAGACGTATGAAGTAGTAGAACAAATAGTCTGCAGAACTTGGATAGAGTGTACTGTTCTAGCATGTCAGTATGCTATAGAGACTGGAAAAAACCTGACTTCGAATAATTAAAGTCAGGCTGCCTTCATGCAAGGTTATCAGTAACATATCCCTACGCGTGCATTTATAAAGCGGCGGTCGCTAAGTTGACGATAAGTGAATTCAGCCGTATCGCCAACGGTAATTTCTGTGCCTCCTTCAGGTAAAACGTCACGCTCTACCCGGTAGTTGCCGCGAACCTCCCCATCTGGCAAATACGTAGGGCATACAATGGTCCACTCCAAGGTGGAGCCTTTAAGCAACGTGTACACTTCTTCATGTTCCTCGGCAGCCCTAGTTGACTTACGTCTGGATTCACTCGACTGATATCGAAGTTTCTCCGGCTCGGTTCTGCTTTGAAGAATACCGGCTGTTCCTACAGTAATGATACGCTTTATGCCCTCCTGCCCCATGGCATTGATGAGTAACGGCATGCTTTTGGACAGTGTGGTTGTTCCATCCGTGTTCAACGCGCTGATTACCGCATCAACGCCGAGCATGGCATGGACAAGATCATGGAGTTCAAATACGTTACCTTCGATAATGGTCAAGCGATCGTGTTGCATGTTTATTTTCTCTGGAGTACGGACCAATGCAGTTACCTGATGACCGTCCTGAAGCGCATGTGTAACGATATGGCTCCCGACACGTCCAGTAGCTCCTAGTACTAAAATATGCATTTAGAAACCTCCTGTTTTATGTTCATGATGTGATATCCCGGCATGTTACCCGTAAAACAATAGAATAACAAAAAAAGCGTTACACGGGTACTTTAAGTACGCCATATAACGCCGTTGCCTCAATCTGTAGGAGTGATCTTCTTGCTGAACTCCCTGATCTTCTCTGCGATTTCCTTGGGATGGGAGCGATATAAGTAATGTCCGGCCTCCAATAAAACCATTTCTCCCTGTTTAGCGTTCGTCATCTGTTTCTCATGTTCTGCAACCCACTCTTTCACGACCGGGTGGTTCTTTTGTACAAAGAAAAGAACTGGTAAATCACTTGGCCAGGTAAGCTGTTTCGCTGCTTGGAAATTAGAATACATGCTTACGGCCTCGTTTAATTGTGTGTTGTTGTACATATTTTTACGGATTAAAATGTTTAATTGCTCTCTGGTATCGTCATCATAGGAGAGCCCTTCATACGGGTCATCAGTCAGTTTTAACTGCACACGGGCAAAACCAAGGTTACGGAACCATTTTATTGGCTCGATGTCGGAAGCTTCAACTTTTTGCTCGCTAAGAGACGGGACACTGTGATCTAGCCCAATGAATGCTTGTACCTCATCTGCATATCGGTTCACATAGTCCAGGCTATAGAGACCTGAGATGGAATGCGCCATGAGCGTATAACGTTTGATACCGAGGCTTTGCAAGGCACTATGGATCTCATGCGTGATATTAGCCGAACTACGTTCCTTGTCAGTCTGCTCACTTAGTCCGTAACCAAAAGGTTCAACAACTACGACCTTATAATGAGGACTCAGTTCGGAGATGAGTGGTTTAAAATCAAGTGCAGGCGAAGCTGTCCCGAATCCGGGTAAAATGACTATCGTTTCTTTCCCTTCCCCCTGCATGAATACGTTCATTCGTTTTCCATCGACAGATACCTGTTGCCCGTAGTGCTCCAGTCGCTTTTGTTCAGAATGACTGCTGACTTGGTTCACCGTGAACACGGTCGCGATGAAAAGCAGGATGACGATAAGTATAGAGGCTATGACTTTTAGTAAAAGTTTAAGCACTCGCTTGACTTTGGAATCCTGGCTTGCTTTTGTTTTTTTTGAATCTGAATGACTTGGTTCAATCAACACCTTCAGCTCCTTTATGTCATGTTTCCTTCTCGGGTGGGTCTTGTTTTACTCCAAGTCAAGTGTACTCAACTTCGATGTCCCTAGAATGAATGCAATATGAACGGAACATGAACGAACGCTATAAACTTTCTTTCAAACCTTCTTCATTCTTCCTTCTACTAATCCATTTGGGGGCCAGCGAATTAATATCAGCCACATCGCAAACAGGTGAATCAGGTCAAAAAAGTGCAACACAGTTCAAATAAGTGCAAGATTCGTACACACTTTTCATCCCATTCGCTCTCTCAATCTTCCTCTTAAGTAAAAAATCATACAGATTCTGGTCAATAACGTTTATATCCCCTCCTCTTATTCTCCATTACAATATCTTCAAGTACAACTTTCCTAAATATGACTTGAACTTGAGGGGGAACGTGAATGAACCAAAAGATGAAGCTTCTAATCATGTCAGTGAGTATGTCTGCTCTGCTGATCACAGCTTGTAGTGACACGGGAAAAGGTAAAACACAGACCGATGCGGACGATGACGGCACAGGTGCAGTCACCATTCATACGGTCACATCGGAGTATAGTTCAGCGAAGTATCCAAAGGGCGATGATATCACCAATAATGTCTGGACTCGCCGGTATAAAGAGAAGTTAAACATTAACGTCAAGACGGACTGGGTCAGTGATGAATATGAAACAAAACTCAATCTCGCCATCTCTTCCAACGAACTACCTGACGTTTTCCGGGTGAATCCTTCTCAGTTACGCCAATTGGTTGAAGCCGATATGGTCATGGATTTGACAGAAGCCTTTGAACAGCATGCCTCGGAACGTCTGAAAGGTTATATGAAAGCGGATGCAGACAGCTACGAATCAGGAAAAAAAGACGGCAAGCTTTACGGTATACCGCAGATGCACTGGGGGTTAATTGAACAGCCCGACTTTATCTGGATCCGGAACGACTGGAAAGAGGAACTTAAACTGCAAGATCCGAAATCCGTTGAAGATATCAAAAATATGGCGCTTAATTTTATGGAAAAACACGGCGGATACGGCATCGCTGTGGATCAATCCCTGGACTACCTCAACCTGCTAGCGATTGCTTGGAACGCACATCCCGACATGTGGATTGAAGATAATTCGGGAAAACTCACCTATGGCTCCATTCAACCTGAGATGAAAAACGCGCTTGCCGAGTGGGCGGAGTGGTATAAATTAGGCATTATTGATCCCGAATTTGCAATTAAAGACTTCAATGCGATGAATGCCGATATCGTTGCTGGTAAAGTAGGCATCCAGCCTTACTATCAGTGGTGGGGGTATAATCCGGGCGTAGATACGATTGCCAATCTGGGCAAAGATTCGATCTTTTATCCGTATCTCATTCCAACTGTGGACGGTAAGGAAGCAAAACAGTCGATCTTTTTTGCCAACAACAACTACATTGTTATGAAAAAAGATGCCGCCAATCCGCAAGCGGTGATTGAAATCTTGAATGATTATGCCTACATCGTAGATGAAGGTAACGGCAAGGAAACACCGGAGACACTGTCTGCCCTGCTCGACAATGATATTGCCCACGTGGTTGGTGCGTTCCGTGTACTTAATCCGAATTCGGACTATGAGCAGTTTGAGGCTGTGTCCAAAGCTCTTGAAACGAAGGATACGAGCGGACTTACGACTTCAGGGATGTGGCAGAAATACAATAATAGCGTGGAGTTTATTAAAAATGCGACACCGGGAGCAACTGGCGATTATTTGCAACAGGGTGCTCCGAAAAATGCATATGGTCTGGCCAAAAAAGTGCTTGATAGCAACAACTATATCAAAACCGCGCTATGGGGTGTTACGCCCGAAGCTCTCTCCAGTTACGGCACAACGCTGGATGACATTCTGACCGAAGGATTTACCAAAATCATTATGGGCAGTGAAAGCATCGATTATTTTGACGTGGTCGTACAGAACTGGCGAGCAGCTGGTGGAGATAATGCCATTGAAGCAGTCAACGAAGCCTACGGGAAATAAAGCATTTGCGGTGTGAAGCCGGAGGGGGTGAGCCCGTTCTCATCCCCTCTTTTTGATAACTGAACGGAGGAAAAGCCATGCTGAAAAAATGGAAGCAGCAAAGTCCTTACCACCTCATGTTGATCCCCAGCGTTGTGCTGGTGTTTATTTTTAGCTACATCCCGTTCTATGGACTCATTATTGCGTTTCAAAAATATAACCCCGGTCTCGGCTTTAACTCGCCGTGGGTCGGATGGGATAATTTCACGCATGTATTCAATCAGCCTAACTTTGTGAGAACGATCTGGAACACCCTCTACATGTCCATATTTAAAATGCTTGGCGGCATTGTGGTGCCGGTTGTTTTTGCACTATTGCTGAACGAAGTCCTGCACAACGGGATCAAACGCACCTTTCAGACCCTCGTATATATACCGAATTTCTTGTCTTGGGTCATTATGGCGGGTATCATGCTGGATGTTCTAAGTGCGAATGGCACCGTGAATACGTTTCTGAGTTTGTTCGGCGTCAAGCCGATCTCTTTTCTCGGTACTCCTTCCATCTTCCCATGGACAATGATCGTGAGTGACATATGGAAGGGTTTCGGTTTTGGAACGGTCGTTTATCTGGCGGCTTTAACCAGCATTGACCCCGGACTATATGAAGCCGCAGTGATCGATGGAGCCAAGCGTTGGAAGCAAACACTCTATATCACCCTGCCCCTACTCATGCCAACGATTGTTCTGATGTCTGTGCTTTCCCTTGGAAACGTGTTGAATGCCGGTTTCGACCAGATTTACAATCTCTACTCTCCTGTCGTTTATCAGACCGGTGATATTATCGATACTTATGTCTATCGTCTGGGGATACAGCAGGCCCAATATTCCATTGCGACCGCCGTTGGATTATTCAAATCCGTGATCTCCTGCATTCTAGTCGCTGTCTCTTACATTCTAGCTTACCGCGTGGCGGGTTACCGTATCTTCTAAGGAGGGCATATTCGCATGATCTATGATAAAAGTATAAGCAGACGCGTGTTTCTTATTATAAATTACACCATCCTGCTGACCATCTCGCTACTCTGTGTGTTGCCATTTGTGAATTTACTCGCTGTGTCCTTCAGTAGCAGTTCAGCGGTATCGGCTGGTAGTGTTACCTTCTGGCCTGTCGAGTTCACAACCAAAGCTTATGAGTTTGCCCTTTCTGGTGGCGCGTTTTATTCCTCGCTATGGGTTGCCATCCAGCGAACGGTTCTGGGCACGCTTGTGAATCTGGTGTTAATTGTGCTAACAGCCTACCCTCTATCCAAAACCAAACAGAAGGTGATGGGGCGCAACGTCTACATGGGATTTTTTATCGTAACGATGCTGTTTAGCGGCGGTTTAATCCCGACGTATCTGGTTGTGGTGAAAATGGGACTGATTGATTCCATCTGGTCTCTGATTCTGCCAGGAGCGCTCCCCGTGTTCAGCATGATTATTCTGATGAACTTTATTCGTGGACTTCCTGAAGAGATCGAAGAATCGGCTATCATTGACGGCGCAGGCCCTCTGCAAGTGTTGATCCGCATTATGCTGCCGCTTCTCAAACCTGCGCTCGCGACGGTTGGATTGTTCAGCATTGTGGGTCACTGGAACTCCTGGTTTGACGGCATTATCTATATGAATAATCCAGCCAACTATCCGTTACAGAGCTATTTGCAGACGCTGCTTCAAAGCTTTGAGCAGATGATGCTGAAATCCGGATCGGATTACACGCAACTGTTATCTATGATGAATGCCCGGACAGGGAGAGCCGCGCAGATGTTCCTCGGTGCGATACCGATTCTCCTGATCTATCCGTTCTTGCAAAAGTATTTTACCAAAGGACTGGTACTCGGCAGTGTTAAAGGTTAAAGTGTGACATCAAGGGCCACTTCACATCCGACTGTCTAATCCACATTCACTTGTTATCTGGTAAACAGGAGATCGCTGGAAGCAGAATTGCAAACGTTGTTCCTTTGCCGACCTCACTTTTTACCTGTATCCCATACGGCTCACCGAAGTGAAGTTGAATACGCCGTTGTACATTATAGAGGCCTATCCCCCGGCCTCCATTTCCTGTTTCATGCTTTTCCTCCATCAAGCTTCGTACCATGCTCTGATCCATGCCGGCTCCATTATCACAAACTTCAATGCAGATGTCTTCCTCCTGAGATCCTATTCGAATCGTAATTACGCCATCCTCTTCGATCTCGGCCAGACCGTGAAAGAACGCGTTCTCGACGATGGGCTGCAGGATCATTTTAGGCATTGCATATTGTAGCAGGTTCTCATCGATCTCATATTTCATCTGAATACTGCCATAATATCGAACATTTTGGATAGTCACGTAATGTGCAATGTGAGTTAATTCTTCACGAATCATCACGAGGCTTCCATCAGACTTGGTGGCATATCGGAGCATAGAGATCAGTGCATCGGTCATATCTACAATTTTGTCGGCCTGTTGCATGGAAGCGATCCATTTCACGGAGCCTAATGTATTATACAGAAAGTGCGGGTTAATCTGATCATGCAGTGCCCGCATCTCGGCAGCGGCTTTCTCGATCTCTTCCTGCTGCATGCGTTCCACCATTCGTTTCAATTCATGGGACATTCGGTTGAATCTGGTGGATAAATGGCCAATCTCATCACGAGAGCGAATATCCTGCACCTGCTCAAATTGCCCCTTTTCGACAAGACGTATATTGTTTAACAGTTTTTTGATGGGACGTGTAATGACGTGAGACAGGAAAATGGAGATCACCGCAGCGAAAAGTGACATGACGATCGCTAGCGTTACGAGGTTTTTACCTAGTATTCTACCATCGGCAGTTAGCTCTTCCAGCGGCATATAGACATATGTAGTCCATTTCTGCTGACTAAGCGGACTCTTTACCACGACGTTGGTTGCTTCGGATGGACGAACGTTATCCCGAAACAAGGTGCCAATTAACTGGTCGTTGACGTTGTAAACGATTTTTTCGTCTTCATCGATGATCATGAATCTGGATCGGAGTCCTTCCTGCAAGTTACGATTGACGATTTCGATAAATTTAATATCGATGCTAACCACCATCACGCCAAGCAATTTGCCATTCGTGACATCATGAATTTTTCGTGCATGGGACACGGCGAGTACTTTATTTTCCAGTTGCTTGTCAACCCGGGTTGTTAACGTGATCGTACGCTCGTCCTCATGCATAAACTTCTTGAACCACAGCTCATTTCTCACATTGAAGGCCTTGTCAATCGGTTGATGTGGACTTACAAACAGATCTTCTCCTCCGTTCATATTGTAGAGATAAATGGAAAATACACGATCCTTCATCATGATGTAATTCATTAATATGTTATATGCCGAGATTTCGTTTTCTTCATTACTTACACGCAGAAAATCCTGGATCGGAAAGCTGCCTTCATGGGTAGCAGATAAACTGTCGCTGAGTCCATTACTGGCGAGCAACGTGATCTTTTCGATTTCTTTCAAAAACTCGTCGATGCGAATGTTCGTCTGTTTGGTCAAGTCGCTGAGTAATGTATTGTAATTCTGTGATAATAACCTTTCGGAAGAGTAGTACGAATTAATAGTCATCACAACGACAGGAAAGATGATGACGATCATACAGATCACCATAATCTTGTATTTAATCTGAAAAGGCCGCTTATATTTCATCGATCACACCTCTATTTCCGAATGGCATGCACATGCTGCTGTTCCCGATATTCCTCTGGCGTAAGCCCTGTGTTCTTTTTGAAAATCTTACTGAAATACGTGTAGTTGTGATACCCGACTTTATCGGCAATTTCATATATTTTCAGCTCTTTGCTGAGGAGAAAAGCCTTCGCATGATCAATCCGAACCCGGGTCAGATACGAGATGAAATTTTCCTTCTTCTCCTGCTTGAACAAACGGCTTAAATAGGACGGATTCACGTTAATCTGGCTAGCTACACTTTGCAATGAAAGATCCTCTGCATAATAACGGTTGATGATGTCTATTGCGAGGTCTGTGTATTTGAGCTCGTGCGTGACCTGGGAGCTGGTGCTAAATGTCTCGGTGATATACGTCAGCACATTCTCATGGATATCCTCCCAATGCTCCCCGTTCAGGACAATCTCATAGGGGGATTTCTCCGTCATGGAAAGCTTGCTTCGTGATGTGCTGTTCAGCAAATGGGCGTGCATTGTTTCGAGCAACGTAAGGTATTGCTTGCGGATACTGTTCTCGCCTGCCCTTACGGTCTTCAGGTCAATGTAGATTTCTTCAAGAAATTGCCGGGCTTTCTCCTTATTTTTGCTCATACAAATTTTCATGAATTGTTGCTCCTGCTGAGGACTCAGCAGATGTTCAACGTCTTCCCTACTGGGGGTTTCACGTATATCCTCAACATACAGGATCTGGCTTTCACCCGTAAAAAAACGTTCCTTAAGCGCAAATTCTGCCTCCTGACAAGCCTTCCGCAGCGACACAAAGCCGAAACTAATCGAACTTACTCCCGCTGTAAGTGACAGGTTCATAAAATCCTTAAGGGAAGTGAGTACTTTACGAATCAGCTTGTTCAGGTCAGCATGTGCATCCCGGTCAGATCGAACATTAACCACTACCCAGTATTCGGACGAGCTTTCCACAAAAATCTCCTTTGCCCACCGAGATGGAATAACCTCTTCCATAATGTTGAGTATCGAGAAACGGAGCAGCTTTTCCCCTTTTTCAATATACTTGCGTTTGACCTTCTCATAATGATTAACGATGAATTTGATGACCACTAACTGGTCTGACTGGATACGAAAATGGAGTTCCTCCGCTTTGGAAAACATCTCTTTTTCATGGATGAATCCGCTCACAATATCTTGGAAAAAGCTATCCTTCAAATATCGGATACTCTTGGAATAATCGGAGGATACATAGGGTAAGGCGTTAAATGGATGGCGTTCACTTTGCAGCTTCTCCCGTATATTTGTCAAAAGCTCGATAAGCGATTGCTCGTTAATTTCGCTTTTAATTAAGTAATCGGTGGCACCGAACTTTAAAGCATTTTTCACGTAATCTAATTCATCGAAATTGCTCAGAATGACGAATTTACAGCTTTTTAACGATGGGGATAATGCTTTGATTAACGCTAATCCGTCCATTACGGGCATTCGGATGTCTGTAATGATCAAGTCAGGTACCTTTTCAAGCGCAAGCTCCAGTGCTTCTTTTCCATTACTAGCCTCACCTGTTATACAAAAACCGTATTCTTCCCAGTTCAGCATGGAACGAATGCCCACGCGCATTAGCAATTCGTCCTCCACAATCATCAGTTTATACATGGAAGTCCTCCAAAGTTGGTTATTTATACACGAGCCATCACCCAAAAGATTGAGGGGCAGGTGCATTCTATCTTGTACTTTATTCGGACTGTATGCATGAAATCCCCTTAAACGGTTAGAAAAATGATCAGAAAAACGATAAAAAATACACAACAGATTAGAAAACAGATAAAAGACCGCCAAAGTTGGCGGTCTGCATGGTTCGCATTATTGCTCTCTAGGAATGTCGAGAATACATGAATACTTGCTGAGGCAGGTGTTCTCATTTCTACAACCATTAGGTCATAGCCGGGCTACTGCCCTTTAATCGTTCGATATTAATATGGATATAGCACTTTTGGATTCCATGTATACAACAAGGCTTTCTTGATCTTGCATTTCAATCTTAACCTGTTTGCCTTCTTGCCCATCGTTAAACAGTACCAATGCTGTGCTTCCGTCAGTATTGCGAAAAGCTACCGTGTATATGGAATCGTCGCTGGATACCGATTGGATTTGAACCGCTTTAGGGCGAATCAAAGCACTGAAATGAGCCAGCGCGTAATAATCCAGCGTGTAGACAAGTTCTCCCGTCTGCTGATTAATCTGCACAATTCCACGGCACGTGCTCTGTCCAAAACCCGGCACCGTAGGGCCATTGTGTTCATCCAGTGCCATATTCCATAGCACGAGTGACTTGCTATAGTTTCGCAAAATCTGAATGCCCGTTCGGATCACATTGGAGAACGCCTGTTCAAATGGCGGAATCCATTCCCCGCCAGAGCCTTCGGTGAAATGAACTTCTTTTCCCGCAAAAGCTTCGTGTACTTTGGATTGGGCTGACGCATCTCCCCCGTACCAATGCCATGCCACTCCATCCACAGCTTCTCCTGCCTGCTCCAGAACGGTCAGCGGATAATCCGGACGATCCCAATTGTGATCATAACACAGAATTTTGGTGTCAAGGTTGTTGCGTACAAAAGCTGGCTTGAGATGATCGACAATGAACTCGGCTTGCGCCTCAGCGGGCATCAGCATGCCCGGATAATGTCCCGGCTCATATAAAGCCTCATTTTGCGGGGTGATTGCATAGATCGGCAGACCATGAGCTGCATAGGACTGAATATATTTTACAAAGTACTCCGCATATGCCGAATACCACTCAGGCTTGAGCTGGCCTGTAATCATGGAGCCGCTTGTTTTCATCCAGCCGGGTGCGCTCCACGGCGAAGAGAACAGTTTCAGCTCGGGATTCAGTGAAAGCGCCTGCCGGGTTAACGGAATAATGTCCTCTTCATCATGCAAAATGCTAAATCCGGCTAATTCCGGGTCTGTCTGATGGTCAGGCAGATCGTTATAACTGTATACCGTGCGGGCATAATCCGAAGCGCCCATCGGGTTGCGGATCACCGACAATCCGATCCCTTCTGTCGGATGGAACAGCCGTGTCATCACTTCCGTCCGTTGTTCGTCCGTTATCTTTTGATTCATCAGATATGCCGCAGCATCTGTAAACGACGCTCCAAACCCGTCCGTCTCCTGATACGTTTGGCGATCATCCAGTTGAACGGTTACGGCCATCGAATCAGCGTCCATGGACTTGATCGGATTGTATTCCTCGGGAGGAACAAGACGAAACAGGTCATTTTCCCCCGTAGTTTTGAACATTTTAAATGTTGTCATCGCAAAGCCTCCTCATTATTGCATGCCTAATTTCTCTTTATTCTGCTTCATCTTCTCGCTACGGATCTTCACAATGTCAGGCCAGCGATTTTCCTCCAAGAACGATTGATATGCCGCGAGGGCATTGTCAAACGAGGCATCATCCTTTGAACGCAACATGCTTACCAGTGTTGAGTTCCATTTGGTGTTAATGGCGGACAATGCGCGAGCTTCCGGTGTTCCCAGGTTTGGATTGATATTTTCCAGAATAAAATGAGGGGTCAACTTGCCTTTACCCCATGCTTGCATTTGTTTAATCGCCTCCGGGAAGGCATCGGCACTCAGCGCCTTATGACGGTCATGACCGAAAAACATAAATTCACCCAGGCGATATTCCTTCTTGAATTGGTCCGCATTATGCAATTGCATGTCCTTCACGGCCGGAAGTAATTCAACTGTACCGTCATCTTTTTTCTTAAACGTCTCTCCTTCAATTCCATAGTTCATCAGAATTTGGCCTTCTTCACTCAGCAAATACGTGAAAATTTGCATCGCTTTAGCCGGGTCTTTGGCATCCTTGGAGACGAAATTAATCATCCAGCCTGTAATACCGGACTGATTCAGTGTTGGTACATTGCCCTTGGTACTTTGCGGCCCATCAATGGCGATGTACTCTTTGCCTTCGTTGTCACTCATGTAGATCTGAAGGTTTCCGCCCTGTTGAGGTGTACCGTCGAGCAGCATCGCCGCATATTTGCCGGATTTCACCTTTTCTTCAAAGGCTGTACCGTCATCCGCAAAACTGTCATCACTAATATTGCCGTCTCTGTATACAGCGTTTAAGGTTTTCAGCCAAGTCAGATAATCTTCGTCCAGATTGCGGTCATAGAACTCTCCGTTTTCCGTCTCCAGGGGTACGCCGATAAAATCCTGTAACGCATCGCCAAGCGAACCGGTGCCTCCACCGATGGCGTTAAAGCCAAACGGAATGAGCGACGGGAACTTTTCCTTGATCTGTTTCATCACACTCTGGAATTGCTCCGGTGTTCCCATGACTGGACTGCCTAACGCTTCATATACATCCTTGCGGATGATAAAGGCGGTCTTGGCTGGAATGTTACCGCTATCATAATCCGCTTGTGTGTTGGAATAATTCGGATAACCATAAGTCTTTCCATCTGTTTGCTGGAACCACTTCATCGTGTCCGCAGCCGCAACCTTGTTAAAATACGGATCGTATTTCTCAGCCAAATCATTCAGAGGTATGGCCCAGGTTGATGCTTTGCTCACGACTTGCGAATTGGAATCAAACACCGTCAGCAGGTCAGGCATATCTCCGCCGGCAAAAAAGGTATTTAATTTGGTATCATCGCCTGTAATAAATTTAATGTTAATGTTCAAGTCTTCCTTAATCTTTTTGGTGACGATATCTTTGCCAAAATCGGTATTCCACCAGTCGGCATTAACGTACCAGGTCAGATCGGTCACTTCTTCCTTTTTATCGAGCTGCCATGCTGGTTTCTCCGGATCAACCGTATAGCGATTTTCGATGGATACCCAGTTTGCTTCACTCGATCCATCGGAACCACCGCTGCATCCCGTAATCATTAATACAGCTGTCAGTAAAGCTGCACATCCTTTAACCCCTCTTTTGCCCAGTACCCGGTGAATAGTAAACATGTGTTTTCCCCCTCGTAGTCGAATATAAATCGTTGATGTGAATCTATCGTTTTACTCCTTAACTGCCCCAAGCATCATGCCTGAAATGAAATATCGTTGCAACAAAGGATAGATCAGCACAATTGGCAATGTGGTAATGACGATGGTGGCAAGCTGCACCCCTTTGGTTGTTGTTTCAATCACGACAGACCCGCCCACGTTCTGCATGGACTGTGTCTGGGATTGCACAATAATTTCATATAACATCATCTGTAATGGGTACAGCGATTGGTCTGTGATATACAGTTTGGTCGTCATAAAATCGTTCCACTGCCCTACCCCGTTAAACAGGGCAATCGTTGCCATTGCCGGCATGGATAGCGGGATAAAGATTTTGAGAAAGATATGCCAGTCTCCGGCCCCATCCATCTTCGCCGATTCTTCGAGTGAATCCGGTACATTACGGAAGAAATTCATCAGGATGACGACATCGAAGAAACTGAACAAAGCCGGAATAATATACACCCAGAAGCTGTTCAGGAGACCTAGTGCCTTGATGAGCAAAAAGGTTGGAATCATGCCGCCGGAGAAAAACATGGTAATTACACCCATGGCAACATACAATTTGCGTCCTCTCAGGTACTTCTTGCTCAGTCCATATCCGACCATGGCACAGAAGAATACGTGTGTTACGACACCGATCATGGTTTTGGACACAGAGATGAAGAACGCCTGCCAGATGTTTGAATCATTAAACACCGCTCGGTAATTTTCTAGCGAGAACTCAGGTGACCAGAAGATGAATCCGCCTTCTGCCAGTGCTTTGCCTGAACTAAAGGACGAGATGATAACATTCCATAGCGGAATAATAATGACGATGGTACAGATTATTAAAAAAATGATATTGAGCGTATCAAAAATCCGGCTGTCCAGATCTTCTTTTGCCGCTTTTCCGTTCATGAGGGAACCTCCTTCTACAGCACAGACTGGTTGTCGTTTAGCTTGCTAGTTATTTTGTTTGCAGTGACGAGCAGAATTACAGAAATGATGGAAACACCCAAACCTACGGCGGTAGCATACGAGAAATCGCCTTGCGACATCCCCATACGATAGACATAGGAATTAATGACTTCTGCCTTCTCACGGTTCTGTGAGTTCATAAGCACCAGCGTTTGGTCCAGATTCGAACCCAGCAATCCGCTGACCGTCAAAATCAGATTCAGGCTGATAATGGATTTCATATTAGGCAAGGTGATATTCCATATCTGACGCATCCGGCTGGCTCCGTCGATTTTGGCGGCCTCATAGTACGTAGGATCGATCTTGGACATGATGGCGAGATACAAAATGGTGCCCCAGCCAGCCTCCTTCCAGATATCGGATAACGTGGCGATCCACCAGTACTTGCCCGCGTCCAGCAATATGTTTTGCGGCTGTGATATGATGCCAAGACCGAGCAGTAGTTCATTGAACAAGCCGGTTGTGGAGAACCAGGTGATAAGCATACCGCCCAGCACGATCCATGAGAGAAAGTGAGGTAGATATGAAACCGTTTGCACGAATTTCTTGAATCGTCCGCTGTTCAGCTCGTAAATCATAATGGCCAGAATAATCGGAATGACAAACCCGATCCCTAGCTTCAAAAAGCTGATGCCCAGCGTATTCACAACAGCATCCCAGAAGTATTTGTCTGACATGATGATTCTGAAGTTATCCAGCCCCACCCATGGGGCACTGGACAGTGTATCAATGACGGTGTAATTTTTGAACGCAATCGTTAATCCGTAGATCGGTATGTAACAGAAAACAATCATGAATAGAATGCCAGGTAGAACCATGGACTGGATCTCCCATTGTCTGGCGAAATCGACCCAGAACGTATTGAACCGTTGCTTGAAATGTTTTTTGCCACCGGGTTTAAGAGGTTGCTGCTGCCTGTCTGCTGTAGTCGTCAAGTGACTCATCCTTCGTTGCTCCCCTCTGTATGTGTCGATAGATGCATGTATTCCGATTTATAAAAACGTTTTTATTTTATCCAAAAAAACTCCCTTCTCTGTAATATAAAATGAAAAATGGACCCGATGGGCCTCTCACCCGTTATTTACGGCCATCCCTCCGGTTGTTCATTTTCACATGACTTGAACCGCGTACAATAAGTTCCCCAGATAACTTTTGCGCTATTCCTTGTTCCTGTCCCTTGATCATATTGACCAATTGCGTGACAGCTAGAATGCCTTGTCTTGCAATTTGGTTCCGAACGGTTGTTAAGGGTGGAGAATAATACGGAGCGATATCGATATCATCGAATCCGACTACACTGATGTCACTCGGAACCTCATAACCATGAGATTTTAATGCCTGTATGCATCCGATCGCACTCAGGTCATTGCCGGCGAGAAAGGCATCAGGCAACTTGCCTGGATGCTTATGAATGAAGGATTTGATGGCACTGTAAGTGGCCTCTTCTTCAAAGTACCCTTGAATAATGTAATCCTCATCGACTGGAAGTTCATATTCTCGAAGGGCCGCCAGATATCCCTCCCGGCGCTGTACACTGTCAAACATCTCATCTACACCGGAGATATAGGCAATTTTCTGATGACCAAGCCCGATCAGATATTTGGTTGCTTCATAACTGGCTACGTAAGAGTCAAAGATGACACTTCCCATTCGTTCGCTCTCATACACACGATCCAGGAAAACAGCTTTAATCTTGTCTTTTTCCATCGACAAAATATCCTGTTCATCAATTCGAAGCTCTTCGTAGATAATTACCCCATCTACCCGTCTACCGAGAATATTGCTCATAATCACATGTTTATCTTTGGTTACAAACACATTGAGTCCGTAACCGAGACGGTCACACTCACGCGACATGGCCTCGACTAACTTGTAAAAATACGGACCCGACACACTTGTCGTGAAGAAACCAAGCATCTTTGTCTGACCTGACTTCAACAGTTTCCCATTCAGATTGGGAATGTAGTTTAAACGTTCCGCCACTTTGAGCACATGGGACTTCGTTTCCGGATTCAGTACATCCACACCATTTAAGGCATTTGAAACCGTAGAGATCGAGACACCGGCTTCCCGTGCAACATCTTTAATTGTGATTTTTCCCATACATTCAGGTTCCTTTGCTATTAAAACGTTTTTATACATTCAAAATAGCATAAAACCGTTTTCAATACAACACTTAACTTTTCAAGTTTGTATAAAAGAAAACCGCTGATCTTCATTGATCAGCGGCTTCATCTCTTGATCTTATACTGCTCCGAGGGTGAATTGATTTATTGAATATAAGTTATTCACTCGAACGACATTAGGATTCAAGTTCATTTTATTTAAATGAAACGGTATATATTTGTCCTTTTTGCGTTGGCAGACTAACTTGATCGTCTTTCTCCTGAACGGTTTGTACAACCGTATCCCCTTGATATACTTTCAAGCCAGGCTCAACCTGCAAATAACATGTGTTGCCTGTATGCGAGAGGATTTCTGCTTCAAGCAGCTTACCGTTCTCCCAACTTAGGCTAACCTCAAACCCGCCTCTTGCTCTCAAACCTTTAACCGAACCTGTAGACCAGCGTTCAGGCAATGCTGGCAGGAAATCCAGATACCCTTGATGAGATTGCAGCAGCATCTCGGCAATACCTGCGGTTGCCGCAAAGTTTCCATCGATCTGAAATGGCGGATGAGCATCAAACAAGTTCGCGTACACGCCGCCCTGCTCATGTTTGCTTGGCTCGTAGGCTTTAACGAGTGTTAACAAATTGGAGATAAGCTGTTCAGCGCGATTCCCTTCTCCAAAGCGAGCCCATAAACCGATTTTCCAGCCAAGACTCCAGCCTGTACCACCGTCACCACGAATTTCAAGTGAAGTGCGTGCAGCCTGCATCAGTTCAGGAGATTTTTTCTTTGTAATCAGTCTTCCCGGGAACACACCAACCAAGTGGGATACGTGGCGGTGCTGCGGATCTTCTTCTGTGAAATCCTCGCTCCATTCCTGAAGGCGCCCTTTTGCGTCGATCTGCAAAGGCAGCAGTTGTTCTCTCTTCGCTCGCAGGAGTTCCACGAATTCCGCATCTGTTTGCAACACTTCAGCTGCTTGAATACAGTTTTCGAACAGCTCGGCAATGAGGGAAATGTCCATTGTAGTTGCCTCACTGACAGCTGTATGTTCTCCGTTAATGATAAATTTCATCTCTGGTGACGTTGATGGTGATGTGATCAAATGTCCTTCTTTATTCTCAATGAGCCAGTCGAGACAGAACAAGGCGGCATCCTTCATCAGTGGATAACCGGTCTCCTGCAAAAACTCTTTATCCTCTGAGAACGCATAATGTTCCCACAGATGCTGCGTCAGCCATACGCCGCCCATCATCCACAAAGCCCATGACGGGTCACCGGCACCATAATCTCCTACAGGGGCTGTTTGTCCCCAGATATCCGCATTGTGATGGGCTACCCAGCCTCGAGCACCATAATTTACTTCAGCTGTTTTCCGTCCGTTTTCCGCCAGTTTTCCAATAAAATCAAGTAATGGTTCATGCAGTTCAGCCATGTTACACGTCTCCGCAGGCCAATAGTTCATCTCTGCATTAATATTCAGTGTATAATTGCTACTCCAAGGCGCACGTGTTTCCTGATTCCAAATTCCTTGCAAGTTCGCTGGCAACGTTCCTGGTCTGGAGCTGGCGATCATCAAATAACGGCCATAGTTGAACAACAACTCGACTAACCCTGGATCACTGCTACCGTATTTCTCGATGCGCTCATCTGTAGGCATGTCCTGCGGAGCAACACTTTCACCTAAGTGTAATTGCACACGATTAAACAGCGCTTGATGATCCTGTACATGACGTTGACGCAATTCTGTATAATCACGAGTCATAATCTGCTTAATAACGTCCGCAGTCTTCTCTTTCGGGGAGGTTACGCTGTCCCCTTTTTGACTAGACGATACATAACTTGTAGCCCCTGCAAAGTAAATGACCGCTTCCGTTGCACCCACGATTTGCAGTCCGCCACCGCTTGAATGCAGTGTACCTCCAGTTTGAGATACCGCAAGTCTGCCATGGAAAGTCATCGCACGACTAGTTGCTACATCTCCGTAACGGACAGGCACTTCAACATCGTGATAGTTCGGTGACACATACTCCGGAGCAGTTCCGGACAGTTCATATTGAGCATTCGCAGCAGAAGTTTCGTGTCTCAGCGGACTGCTCAGCCTAGTATGAAAGTTAAGTCTTCCTTCTTTGCTTGCGGTTAAACGAATGACGATACCCTGATCGGGATGGGAAGCAAATACCTCCCTGTCATATCGTACTCCACCAATTTCATAGGAAACGCTTACAACACCTGTAGATAAATCCAGCTTGCGCTGATAAGTTTTTCGTTCACATAATTGTCCGTGTTCCATCACAAGTTCCAGATCACCAAATGGCAGGTACGATTGTGTAAAAGGCCCCATCATTTTTTTGCTAAGTTGATCCGCTTCTACGTACTGTTTACGGGCAATTAAATCCCTGATTTGAGGCAATACTTCACGAGCCTCCGGGTTATTCCAATCCTGCGCATAACCTGACCACAACGTGTCTTCGTTCAATGCAATGCGTTCTTTTTCGATACCGCCAAAGACCATTCCGCCCAACTTGCCGTTACCTATAGGCAGTGCTTCAACCCAATAGGTGGCTGGAGTGCCAAACTGAATATTCATGCTGATCGTTACCTCCGAATGCACTTGATTTTTGGACAAACTCTATTTTTACTTGCTCAGGAATCATTATAACTTTCAATGCAAAGGGAAGATATATATTTAATAAAAATGATGTGGAAAAGCTTAAACCAGTTACAAATAAACCTTAAAATTCCATTTGCTACGAGGAGATTTTCGATGATCTCAACACGGTATCTATTGTGAAGTACTTGTATATAAAATTGGTGATAAGCAAAAAGCGGCACCTGCTCTGGTACCACTTTTTGCTGCGTATAGATTTTAGTTATCATCGTGGTGATGAATCCATTTTTGGAAAGCATAATCTTGCTAATTAATAACTTATATGGTTTATAATCTCATCTATAACTTCCTGACATGTCAATATTTCCTGAATCCCTCCTGCTGATGGAGAAACGCTAATTGTTCCTTGATCTAAATTCCCTAGTAAGAGCGTTTCTTTGTATCCATTTTTGTGGTACGGAACGGCATCTAGTGACTTCCCTTCATTAATGAGTTGATAAGCTTTTTTTCCTCCTGGAGTCGGGATTGTTCGCTCATAAACCCCATCCAGTTCGAGTATTTCTTCACTTTTGACATCAATAATGGCTTGCTTGGCGGCAGGACTCGCAGGATTTTCTACGGTTGCTATGAATCTAGTTCCCATGTAAACGCCTTGTGCCCCCATCGCAAAGGCTGCTTTAGCACCACGTCCATCGATAATTCCACCAGCCGCAATCACAGGCAAATTAACAACTGCAGTTATTTGGGGTAACAGCGTAAATAGACTAAGATTATACTGACTAAAATGTCCCCCAGCCTCACTACCAGTAACGATAACTGCATCAGCTCCATGTTTCTCCGCTTCCAGAATGTTATGAACCGTAGGGTTAAGCGGCCTATAGATAACGGTTATGCCTTGCTCTTTTAATTTTATCATTTCGCTTGCGACCATTTGGTTCCCAATGGCTACGACATATTTGACTTCTTCTTCAACTATGATATCAAAAAGCAATGAGCCAAATGGTAGAGTGCCACTGTCATCTAGAGGGAATATATAATTCACAGCGAAGTTTTTATTCGTTAACTGCTTTACTTTACGGATCTCGTTTCGCAGGTTATCAGCATATTCTTTCAAATTTGTAGGATGTAGTTTTTGTCCAGCATTTGGTCCGAGTACCCCCATCCCCCCTGCATTACAAACAGCAGCTACAAACTCTGCTGAAGTTACCCAATTCATAGCTGCAGAAATGATGGGATATTCTATATTCAGTAATTCGGTAATCTTATTCATCTGACGAACTCCTTTATACGTATATTTCAAGCCTAGATTGAAGATTTTCTCAATGTCTTCTATACTAACTGAGACCTCTATAAGTTAGAAGTAGGCAAAAATAATGAACATAGTCACTTTTTTAATACTATTGGATAATCATTGAGAGGAGGAGGTATATGACTCGGATATGCAAAGACGGATTTCACGAAGAGTTTAGGGAAAAGTATCCTATCATTTTTGGCATGGCTTACACTCAACACGTGTTATCAGGGCGTTGGAAATTTCTCATTATATGGTTTTTGAAGAATCAAGCGCGACGATTTCATGAAATCAAGTCATTTCTGAATGACATACCGCAAGGTTCATTGACTAAACAATTGAGGGAATTAGAGGAAAACAGACTCATATCCAGACACGTATTTCCTGAAGTTCCACCGCGAGTAGAATACTCTCTGTCAGACAAAGGACGCGATCTCCTACCGATTTTAGATATGATGGAAAAATTCGGATTGAAGCACGGGGAGATTACTCAGATAAAGGAAGCTTGAGAATGATATTAATTAATCTAGTAGAAGCTTCTACCGATAAAACAAAAAAAGCCGCTAATATAGCGACTCCTATGGGGAGATGTTTTTCCCCTTTACAACTTTACTTTATTTTAATTGAACACTCTTCATATAAGCTTTGAATTCTGCTGCAATCTCTTTGTACTTTGTATGATGCAAATAGTGCGAGCCTTCCATCGGGATCATTTTGCCCTGATCGGATTGTTTGATCTGCTCCTCATGCAGCGGTATCCAATTTGGATTCGCCGTGTTATTGGATTGAACGAAGAGCAACATCGGCAAATGTCGAGGATAGGTCAGATTCTCTGCATTTTTGAAGTTAGAACCTAGATTCTTCAACTCATTCATTAAGGTCGAATTGCTCGACACCTGGTTCGAGATCAGGTTCATCTGCTCTATAGTGTGCTCATCATAGTCCATGGATTTGTAAGGATCTGCACTCACATTTTTGAGGAATCGCATCAGCCCTGAGGTTTGAAGGAACTGCATCGATTTCAGAGGTAGTTTAACATCCATGCCAGGCTGATTAGGAACACTGCTGTCTATACCGATAAATGCGATCACTTCACCCGGATAATCTTTTACATAAGATGCGCTGTACAGTCCCGTAATAGAGTGCCCCATGAGGATATAACGCTCAAGACCAAGCTGCTCAACAGCTTCATGTATTTCGCTAACGATATTCTCAGTGGTACGTTCTTTGTCTGTGCGATCACTTAATCCATAACCGAAAGGTTCAATCGCTACCACTTTATAATCTGGCGTTAATTGGTCAATTAATAGTTTGAAATCCAACACCGGAGATGGGGTTCCTTGTCCCGGAAGCAGCACGATGGTCTGTTCTCCGTGACCTTGAATGGAAACATTCATGTTTTTACCATCCACTTGCACATACTGCCCATACGATTCTATCTTTTTCTTTTCCATTCCATTGCTAATCACATGGATCACAAAGACGATGCCCATGAATAATACAAGCGCTGCGAAGATTCCCCCGAATATTTTTAAGAACAACTTGCGTTTCTTGCCACGTTTCTTCTCTGTCTGCTTTATTTCTACGATTTCTTCCATTCTCATCTTCTCCTGTCCCTTAGTCTGTGTAACTGTCTTGGTGACTTATTTACAGTATAGTGAGACAAGATGTTGCCAGCGTGACGCCAATATGAACGGAATATGAACTGGCATATATAAGTTACCAATAAAACGATATAAAATGAATGATTATTTACACATAAACGAAGAGGACAGAAAAAACCTGGAAAAGCGGAGCGCTCGCCTTTATCACCGGATTTTTCCCTTTCGAAAAGGGAATCAAGAAAATCTGGGGATAACCGCTACTCTCCAGGTTAGTCTGTCATCGGAGTGCTTGTGTGAAGCAATTCAAGTATATAAAAAAAGAACTGCTTATATAAACGCAGCTCTCTTTGCCATGTTCAAGACCGTTTCTTAGTGGTCGAGGAATACAAGTTGAATGAAGAATAGAATCGCAAAAATATAAAAAATAGGATGAACATCTTTACCTTTGCCACGAAGTAGCTTGAGCACAGGATAGAAAATGAAACCAATTCCGATACCTGTTGCAATACTGTGCGTCAGCGGCATCAGAATAATGATCAGGAACGCCGGGAAGGCCTCTTCCAGATCAATCCAGTTCATTTTACTAATCACACTGATCATAAAGAAACCAACAATAATGAGTGCCGGGGATGTAATTGCCGGGATGCTCGAGATGACACTTACAATTGGACTAAAGAATAAAGTTACGGCGAGCAAGATACTTACCGTCACCGCAGTCAGTCCCGTTCTCCCTCCTGCGGCTACACCCGTACTGGACTCAATATAAGCCGAGGTTGGGCTTGTTCCAAGCATAGCACCCGTCGTTGTACCAACAGCATCAGCGAGCAATGCGCCGCGGGAACGTGGGAACTTACCATCTTTCAACAATCCCGCTTGTTCCGCCACTCCAAGCATCGTACCAGTCGTATCAAATAACGTAATTAACAAGAATGTGAAAATGATCGTGTATAGTCCATTGGAGAAGACCCCAGCCAAATCCATCTGGAACGCAGTTTCCCCCAGTCCTGAAGGCATCGCTACAATGGATGCAGGCATTTGGAACAGTCCCATGAACCACGCAATAATCGCGGTAATGACCATTCCGATAAACAGATAACCTTTCACATTATAAGCCATCAACGTAACGGTGATGATTAGACCAATAATCGTCAGGTACGTCATCGGTTGCGCCAGATTTCCGAGTGTAATCAGATTAGATTTAGAATCGGCAATAATACCTGCGTTTTGCAGTCCAACCGTAGTAATGAACAATCCAATTCCTGCCGTTATCGCATGTTTGAGACTTGCCGGAATGGCATCCAGCAGCATGTAGCGAAACGAAGTCAGCGATAAAATAATAAACAAAATACCCGCAATGAATACAGCACCAAGTGCTGTCTGCCAAGTTACGCCATACCCCTTAACTACACTAAACGCGAAAAACGCATTCAGTCCCATACCCGGTGCGATAATAATCGGATAATTGGACCACAGTCCCATAATCAGCGTTGCTACAATACTCGCCAAAATCGTAGCAATGAATACCCCGTTAAAGCTCATTCCTGTGTCGCTCAGAATTCCGGGATTCACAATCACTATGTATACCATCGTGAAAAATGTAGTAATACCAGCAATAATTTCGGTTGAAACGGTGGTGCCTCTTTCTTTCAGTTTGAACCAGTTGTCCATCGTCAAGCCAGCCTCCAACTTTCATTTTGTCTTTGTAAAATCTCACAGCTAAAAACGAAAATCCTAATTACCTATAGGATTGGAAATCTCAAGCTCCTATATTCGTCATTAGGATCTGAACAGCTCCGAATGTAAAGATAAAGAAACGGATTTCGTTTTCAATCTGAGGTGCATTTCGAATTTTATTAAAAATAACACGGGATGTCAATGGAATCCGAGCTTTGTTCACATTATTTACGAACTATTCAAGTTGATAAATGAGATTTTATTCGTTTTTAGGGTTTAGACTGATCTAAGCTTGTATGTTAGTTAATGTTGAATATTTTACAATCAGCGTACAATTGTGATGGTTTTTATTTACAAATGAATGATAATCTTCTTAAGGATGAACAAATGAACAAAGTTTCATGCATTCATGTTAAAGAGATATCGAGGAGGAATCGTTGTGAAATTGTCTAAAAAAGCATTGCCTGCATTAGCTCTGACGTTGGCTGTATCAGCTTCTACTCTTCTTTCCCCTGGACAAGCAACTATCGCTAAAGCTGCCGGTGCAAGTACTGAGAAAAAACCAATCAAAAATATCATTTTCCTTATTGGAGATGGTATGGGAACATCGTATACATCAGCGTATCGTTATATGAAAGATAATCCTAAGACGAAAGTGATGGAAAAAACGGTGTTTGATCCGTATCTGGTAGGCACTCAAATGACCTATCCCGACGATGACAAACAAAATGTTACGGATTCCGCTTCTGCCGCAACCGCAATGTCGTCAGGTGTGAAAACATATAACGCAGCCATTGCAGTGGACACAAATCAAAAGAATGTCAAAACCGTGTTGGAGCAAGCCAAACAAATCGGTAAATCCACAGGTTTGGTTGCGACTTCTGAGATTACCCATGCTACTCCAGCGGCATTTGGAGCTCATGATATCAGCCGCAAAAACATGGATGCTATTGCAAATGACTACTACGACGAGTTGATTAACGGCAAACACAAAGTGGATGTACTGCTCGGCGGAGGAAAAACCAATTTTGTACGTAAAGACCGTGATCTTACGAAAGAGTTTCAAAAAGCAGGTTATAGTTATGTAACGGACCGTGCATCTTTGCTCGCGAACAAAAACAAACAAGTTCTTGGCCTGTTTGCAGATGGCGGATTGGACAAATTTATTGATCGCACAAGCGCGACACCTTCACTCGCTGAGATGACGAATTCGGCTATTGATCGTCTTAAAACAAACAAAAAAGGATTTTTCTTGATGGTTGAAGGCAGTCAGATTGACTGGGCAGGACACGATAATGATATTGTGGGTGCCATGAGTGAGATGGAAGATTTCGCTAAAGCCTTCAAGGCAGCGATTGATTTTGCGAAAAAAGACGGACAAACACTGGTTGTAGCTACAGCGGACCACTCCACAGGAGGACTTACCCTGGGTAAAGATGGAGAATACAACTTCTTCGTAGACCCCATTAAAGCTGCACTGCGTACTCCTGACTTCATGGCTGCTCAAATTGCCAAAGGGGCTTCCGTTGATGAAACTTTGAAAAAATATCTCAAACTTGAGCTGACAGCTGAGGAAATTCAATCCGTGAAAGATGCTGCTCAAAGTGCGGATGTGACCAAAATTGATAATGCGATCGAAGCTATTATTGATAACCGCTCTTTCACAGGTTGGACAACAGGTGGGCACACAGGTGAAGATGTTCCGGTGTATGCCTATGGCCCAGAAAGTCAGCGCTTCTCTGGCTTAATTGATAACACTGATAATGCCAAAATCATTTTTGATATTTTGAAAAAGGGCAAGTAAACGATTTTGCACTCTGTCTTGATATCCAATGGTTAGCTATATAAGTACTTTTCTAAATTGCCCCCTCTCTTCTTTTGAAAGAAATGAAGTGAGGGGGTTGTTGTATTAGCATTAATTTTATTCCCTGTTATATAAGAATAAGAGGTGAATTGCAGTTATACTTTGGCAAATTGTTGCATTATCGCCGTCGCCGCAAAGGTGCAGCCCCCAGCTTCTTTTAAAGATTTGCCGATGAGATGTGCCTGCTCTTTATAGATAGGATTGTGAAGTGTTTCCATTATCGCCTCCTGTAATTGGATTGCGTTCAGGTGATGTTGATCTAATACAATCCCGGCTCCAAGCTCTTTTACGCGACCGGCTACAAATGGTTGATCTGAGGTCATGGGAATCATAACAAGTGGAACATCGAAATATAATGCCTCGCTTACACTATTCATGCCTGCGTGAGTAACAAAAACGTCTGCATGCTGCAATATTTCAATCTGAGCAACATAAGGCTTCACGATAAAGTTTTCGGGAATCATTGCTTCAATGGATGTAATATCGGTGTATTTCCCCGAAGATAAAACAACATTTACTGCTTGATCTTTTAATGCATCAAAGCACAGTTTGTAAAACTCCAGGTTTTTATTCAGTATGGTTCCCATGGAAATGTATACCGTCTTCGTATGCCGTTCACGAAGAAGATGAAATGGGAATTCGGGAGCATCTTCCCGCGGAATAATCGATGAACCCGTGAATAGAAAACGATCTTGCAATTCTTCTGCCCGTGGCTGAAAATAACGGCTGGTGTAAACAATATTTAATTGAGCTTGATGTGCTATCATCTCTTGCACAGCAGGCAGGCTGACCTTGTACGTTGTTGCTATTTCTTTTGCCTTGTTCATAATCGCTTCATATAGTTCTCGTGTATTGATAACCTCCCCGTTCTCTATGCTTGCTGGCTCGACGGAAGCAAAAGAAGCTATCGTACATACGGATGGAATCCCTAATTTCTCAGCGAGAATTTGGCCTCCCCACCCCATCAGTGAATCATAGATCAGATAGTCGAACGTTTCATGCTCTATCAAACGAAGCACCTCAGGAATCATTTTGGGAATGATACCGCAAGTAACCATGTGTATGAATTGGTAGGGATGCCGATACGCCAAAGGCTTGAGTGCAGGTTCATGTGAGAACGCATCCTCCGCAAAAGGATAGGTCATGACCTTAGCTCCCGTTTGCTCAATCCGGGAACGATATTCCTCTACACATACATAAACAACATCTTCTCCAAGTTTGACTAGCTCCGTAATTAACCCAAGGGATGGGTTCACATGGCCTTCAGCCGGAGTAATAACAACCAATACACGCGCCATCGTGCGCACCTCCTGAATGTAATATGTACCTCCGATCCGTATCTGGTCTGACCGGTTGTTTGTTTACATCGGAAGTGTATCTATTTTTTGTCCAGCGGGATGATCTGTTTGAGATGTTTGGGCTGTAATTCGCAACGATGAGAAAAAGCTCAGTATAACCAATAGAAGTTGAAGCGTCAGAACCATCAGAATGCCTGTGGATATGCCCCATCCCGTCGTTTTGGCTAAAGCAACCAATGAACCGCTTACACCAATGCTTACAGCCACATAAAAAGAATCGACAAACTGAAGGTTGGAAGACATCTTTCCTTCCTGTCCAAGCTCCGCATACTGTAAAGCAATGACCGCGGTAGTCGGGTTAGCCAGCCCCACACCAAAACCAATAATAACCTGTGAGAGAAGAATAAGCACAATTCCGATATCCGTCAAAAATAAAGCCAGAATGACGAGCATAACTCCGATGATCATTATGCCAATTCCATACATCACCCTCTGCTTTCGCCCATCACCTTGGTCTCTTACATCCAATCTGGCTTGCAACCATGCCGCTCCAGACCAGCTTAATGAGCCCGCTGCGACAAGTAATCCGGCAGTTTCTGCCGATAACCCCTTCATCTCAGTCAAACCCAAAATAACAAAACTCTCGGTTGCAAAGTAACAAGATACATACAATCCTCTTGTTACCAAGGTTGCTGGTAAACCGGATTGGACTAGAAATGTTCCTTGAGGCAATAATTTGTGCATGAACGGTATCATGATTATGAATCCACTAATCGAAAGAGCTATGCCCTGCCAGCTTGTAATCATGCCAAGACCTGTCAGTAACAATCCCGTTCCAATAGCTAATAAAATGGCCTGACCTGTTCTTGAGTCAACCGCTCGTGCTTCTTCTATAATGTGCTGAGTGCGCTGCAGATCACGAAACGAGCGATATGTAAGCAGAAGAGCAAGTACAATCAAAGGGATAACGATCCAGAAAACAAACCGCCAAGACAGATAAGAAGCAAGAAGTCCAGCAAAATAAGGCCCGATTAATGAAGGAAGAACAAAGGACATCGAAAAAGCTGCTAAAATCTGAGTTCGGAGCGTTTCCGGGTAATATAATGTTACACACACATAGACACATGTAATTAAAGCGCCAGCTCCAAATCCTTGAAAGGCTCTTCCTCCAATGAGCATGTACATGTTCATGGATGTCGCAGCAATGATTGTCCCCATTACAAAAATAACAAAAGATATAAGAATGGAATTGAACACACCTCGCCTGTCCACTTGCTGGCCCATCACCAGTGTTCCTACAAGCTGACATAACAAAAACGCGCTAAAAATCCAGCCATATAAATGAATTCCCTGCATGTCTTGAGCTATTTTGGCAGCAATCGTTGTGATCGCTAGCCCTTCGAATGCCGAAGTGGTTAATACCAACATAATGCCAATGGTCATTGTACTGTAACGTCGATGAAAGATGCCGATTGGTTTCTCGTGTGTCACGGACACCTCCATAAATATTGAAATATTAGTAAAATACACCTGCAGATGTATCTTTAATATAGGATAAGCAAACCACTTTGTAAACAAAAATGTTTATTAAGTGGTCTTCTTCGTTGATCATGCTGATCCGAAGGCCTGTCTAAAGTCGCTTCATGTTCGGTATACTCGCCATTTGCTCCTTCATAAGAAACGTATGCTCTGCATTGACTTCCAACAAAGTGCTCATACTACGTATCGAATATATTTAAGGAGAGATTCGAGATGGATCTGCAGAGCGGCAAATTGTATTGGCCAACCACGGTAACAAATCCTCCTTCTTACCCGAAGCTTGAGGAAAATATTACTTGTGATGTTCTCATCATCGGTGCGGGCAGTTCGGGTGCACAGTGTGCTCATTTTCTTTGTAATCAAGGATTATCAGTCGTTGTCGTGGACAAGAGGAAAGTTGGAGAAGGCAGCACAAGCACCAATACTGCGTTGATTCAATATGCAGGGGAAAAGAGCTTTGTATCTTTGAAGAATACTTTCGGTGAAGAAGCAGCCGCCCGTCATCTGAAATTGTGTGAACAATCGATCAATCATATGGAGCAGATCAGCAGCGAGCTTCCGATTAAGCCTGATTTTATAAGGCGTGATAGCTTGTATTACGCGAGTTGCCAGGAAGATGTTCCTGCTTTGCAAGAAGAATATGAACTTCTCAAAAAGCACGGTTTCAACGTGGATTTTTGGGATGAGCGGCGTATATCAAGCGTATATCCTTTCTCTAAATCAGCTGCGCTTTATTATCATGATGATGCCGAGATGAACCCGTTAAAGTTCGTTTATGGGCTGCTTGAGAAATCAAAATCAGAAGGTGTACACATCTACGAGGAAACCGAGATTTCAGGTAAACGTTTTGAAAACGATTCGGCTGTTTTTTACACCAAAGAGCGCCACGAGATTCGTGCGAAACATGTGATTATTGCGGCTGGATATGAAGACAAAGACTTTAAAGTGGAGAAAAATGCCACGCTGTCCAGCTCTTACGCTGTTATTACCAAGCCGGTTTCTGATTTAGATAACTGGTACAAACGCACGTTAATTTGGGAAACGGCACGTCCGTATGTTTATATGCGCACAACGACGGATAACCGTATTATTATCGGCGGCATGGATAAGGATACTGCCTACGTGGAAACCAGGAATTCTAAAATTTTGACAAGTAAAGATAAACTGATCCAAGAATTTAATAAGCTTTTTCCGAATATCCAGGTGGAACCAGATTATTATTTAGGCGCTTTTTACGGGGGAACACATGACGGCTTGCCAGTTATCGGGCAATACGACTCATATCCGCATTGTTATGTCATTATGGCTTATGGCGACAATGGAACCGTGTATAACGGTGTGTTGGCGAAAATTGTAACGGACAATATCGTTCATGGCTCTAGCCCGG
This sequence comes from Paenibacillus polysaccharolyticus, assembly GCF_023714295.1. GTDB lineage: Bacteria > Bacillota > Bacilli > Paenibacillales > Paenibacillaceae > Paenibacillus > Paenibacillus polysaccharolyticus_A. Next base: position 1,665,506 of record NZ_JAMAUN010000001.1, on the reverse strand, counting down.
ATATGGATCTTTATTTGCAGAACAGACCCCTTGTTGAAAAAATGACTCTCTAACGCTAAAAGCCGATTCCACATCTACATCTGGAATCGGCTTTTAAGTATACCTTACAAAACCTTAATCGACCTCTATAGTTACAGGGTAATAATGATTGGCCCTTTTTTGGACAGAATGATCGTATGTTCAATCTGAGCTACATGACTGTTTTTGGTAGCAAACGTCCATCCGTCCCCTTTTTGATACACTTCTTCTTCAGATGTAGAAATAAAGGGTTCAAACGCAATAACCATACCTTCTTTTAACAACTCATCATCTGACGTGTCATTATAATTATAGATATGATCTGGTGCTTCGTGAATGGCACGACCAACCCCATGTCCTGTCAGGTTACGAATAACAGTCAGTCCATGCTGGCGTGCGGTCAGGAAAACGGCTTTGCCAATACCGCTCTTTTTGGAACCAGGATTCGCTTTTTTCAGACCTGCTTCAAAAGCCAGTTTGGCTACCTCACAGATTTTCGTTAACACTTCTTCTCCCTGGCCGACCACAAACGAGATGCCTGTATCCGCGAAATATTCGTTTTTGGAGCCGGAAACATCGATATTGACGATATCGCCTTCTTGGATTACCCGATCCCCTGGAATCCCGTGCGCGACTTCTTCATTGACACTAATACACGTAAAACCAGGAAAATCATATTCACTTTTGGGTGCGGAAATTGCCCCTTCTTTCTCGAACAGCTCCCCAGCCAAGTCATCCAGTTCTTTGGTCGTTACACCCGAGACTGTCCGTTCAACCAACGTATCACGGATGGAAGCAACGATCCTGCCAATTTCTTTTAAGCCATTAAAATCCTCTTCCGTTTTTGCAATCATATGCGCGTACCTCACGTTCCTTCTTCTTTGTAAACAGAAAGTTTCATCTCATTGCAACATAAATTGCTACAGTTTGCAACATTTTTAGGATTTGATGTACTCGCACAAAGAAAAAAACTCAACTATTCGACATCTCAAACGAGTTGAAAAACGTTATCAGTGCTTCTTTAGGAAACAGCTGCTGAACCTACAGCGTGCAGAAAAAGAGGTGAACCGAAGTTCACCCCTGGCAAAACGTTAATGATCATGATGCATCCATGAATTTCGCTTTCTCTAAATTAAATTAGCGAACTACATTAACCATTATTGCTGTTTATATACCCGAACATAATCCACCTGCATGGTTGCAGGAATATCAGCAGCATCCGGAATACGGCCACCATCGAAATTACCGCCGATCGCCAAGTTCATGATCAAATAGAACGGTTCATCAAATGGAGCATTAGGGTTGTTCGGTGCAGCTGCAGAAGACCACTGCTGATTGGTAACTTTATAGAAGAATTTGCCGTCCACGTACCATTTGATGTTGTCCGGTTCCCAAACTACAGAATATACGTGATAATCGTTAGCAATAGTTTGTCCTGCGGGGAAGTGATACTCTCCGCCTATATACTGATTGGCAGGCCATTGCCCGCCAAAGTGAATCGTGCCACTGGTTGTTCCAGGCAGACGACCTCTTGCCTCCATCACGTCAATTTCGCCTGATGCAGCCCATGTGCCGTATACCGAATCTTGCGGCAGCATCCAGAGAGCAGGCCAGACGCCATCCCCTGTAGGCAGCTTGGCACGGAAATCGACACGCCCGTATTTCAGGGATAGCTTGTCTTTGGTATTCACCTTACCGGAGGCATATTTCGCAAAACGATTCGGGTCTTGAGGGAATGATTGGTTACTATGTGTTGCACGGATATTTAATTTTCCATCCTGAACAAAAATATTTTGCGGACTGGTAGTGTAGTGCTGCAGCTCCGCATTGCCCCAACCCCAGGTTCCCGGATCATCATTGAGATAATATCCTGTTTCTATATTCCATTTGCTTGTATCCAGCGCAGAACCACTGAACTCATCCTGCCAAATCAGATGCATGCCTTCAATCGCCGGATTGTTCGGTGTACCGATGGAGATGCCTTCTTGGTCCGAACCATCGGGACGTGGGGCATCCGGGTTGCCAATGAGGGTATAGTTCACATAGTTGCTGCCTACGTTTCCACCGGGTTGTCCATTAAGCGGATAGCCGATTCGAATTTGCATATTTTCCTGAATAGGTCGGAACCACAGACCGTAGATATGATCGGCCCAGTATCCCCACTGATTGGCATCGGAAATCGGATTGTAGCCATTGGCGGAATACGTAAATTTACTTTGACCACTATTACTTAAGTCCACCCACTGACCATTAATATTGATTTGGTAAACAAAATTTTGTAATTCCTTCGCAATAGGTGCGCTCCCGCCAATCTTAGGCAGTGGAATACCTATGGAACCGCTCTCATCCGCTGTAAAAGTTGTGCCTTCATAGGGAGTAACTACGAATGAATTACGCACAGGTTCATTGAATGTAATGGTGTAAATAATATTCGCAGTCGATGTTTTGGACTGGAGCTTGACGTGAATAGACTCGGTTACGTTAAACCAATATCCTCCTCCACCCTCCGTGAATTGGCCGAAATTCTGATCGTAAATCCAGCCGCTGGCTGCGTTATTGTCAATATCAATCCACGTGTTGCTCTGTACAGGTTTCACATACACCTTGAGATCCTGAGCGACGGCTTCGTAGGTGACTGATGGATTATGGTTAAAGGTGGGATACGTAAAGCCGGCGCCTCCGGTGCTGCTGGCAATGATATCTGGCCCCTGTGTAGGGCTCATTGCTGTGATCGTTGTTTCGTTAATGTTTTGAAAGACCAGTCTATAATCAAGCTTTATTCCATTCGCTTTGGAATACAATTGAACATCGGTTGTTGTGGAGAGAGTGAACCAATATCCATGGAAGCCGGCGTCAGTCCAGTGCCCCCAGTTTTGGTTGTACGTAAAGCCTTGCGCCTGATCAATATCCACCCACTCGCTTCCTACCTTGACCTTAACACCTAAATCCCCGTTCACTTCGCTCCATGCAGCAGAACCCCCATTAAACTTCGGCATCACAAATCCGAAACTGGCCTTGCCAACTCCGGATTTGGATATGACAGGTCCGTCAGCAAATGAAAAGTACTCCATGGACGTAATCGTCTTCCCGGCAGCCCGAGCCGTTGAACCGGGCCCAAGTAAAACACTGGCGAGCATGATGAATACGAGCATCACACCCATCCTTCTGTACACCAATCGCATCTCTCTGCAAGTAGCCGATTTCATTCATTCTCCTCCTTCAGTTCATTTTTCCAATCTGGTATCAATAAGGAAAAATATTACAGATCGGATAACTCTATTCTACCGAAAAGAAGAATGTGCTGAAAGAAATATTTAAAATTTGTTTTAGCCTATCAATTGATTGCATGAAGAAAAGAGATGATTCCTTTACGACACAGAAATCATCTCTTACTTTAACCTTTCAGCATGTGTTTATAATCCATTATTGGCAATCAGATTTTTGTACCAGAAGAAACTTTCCTTCCGTCTTCGCTCCAGCGTGCCGTTTCCGTCATTATCCTGGTCGACGTGGATCAGGCCATAACGTTTTTCCATTTCGGAAGAGGAATAGCTGATCAGGTCGATGATACCCCAGACGGTATACCCCATGATTTCAACACCATCCAGCAGAGCCTCATGCATTTGTTCGATATGAGAACGCAGGTATTCAATGCGATAAGGATCGCTGATTGTACCGTCATCTTTAATCGTATCGTAAGCACCAATGCCATTCTCTACGATAAACAGAGGTACCTGATAACGGCTGTACAGATTGTTAAGCGCGAGTCTCAGACCAATCGAATCGATCTGCCATCCCCAATCACTTACAGGAAGGTAAGGGTTCTTCACGCCGCCCATCGTATTGCCACTAACCGTTTCCAGGCCTTCGCTATCTGCACTTGCAACAAAGGAGTTATAGTAACTGAATGATATGAAGTCAGCCGTATACTTTTTTAGCAACTCACTGTCGCCTTCAGCTTTTTCAATAATGATTCCCTGCTCTCTAAAATATCTCTCGATGTAACCTGGGTAAGCGCCTCGCACCTGCACATCGGTAAAGAACAGATTAAATTGATTGTTCTTGTGTGCTGCCAGTACATCCAGTGGATTACATGTGTGAGGATAGTGCAACAGGCTTGTCAGCATACAACCGATTTGAGCATCTGGAATAATCTCATGACAGAGCTTTACTGCATAAGCACTCGCAATGAATTGGTGATGTAGCGATTGGTATACTGCTTGCTCAACATTCTCAAACCGATCTGGAACAATACCTCCGTTAGTGAACGGATGACGCACAATGCCATCGATTTCATTAAAAGTGATCCAATATTTTACCTTATCTTTATAACGGTTGAATACTGTTGTGCTGAAGCGTACAAAGAAATCAATAACCTCTCTGGATGTCCATCCCCCATAATGATCGACCAGATACATCGGCATCTCGTAGTGAGACAAGGTAACCAGAGGTTCAATGCCATTTTTAATCATCTCATCAAAAAGGCGATCGTAGAACAGCAAACCTTCCTCGTTTGCATTTGTTTCATTTCCATTTGGGAAAATTCGAGTCCACGCAATGGACGTACGTAAAGTTTTGATACCCATCTCGCTCATTAAAGCAAGATCCTCTGGATACCGATGATAGAAATCGATACCTCTGCGTTTCGGATAATTCACGGTAGATTGATCTTGAAGCGCTGTCGCGAGTTGCTCCGAGCTCACAGCATTTTGTTTTTTGTAGTCACCTATATTTTTCTTATTCATAGCCGTATCGGCCGTAGAAACGCCTTTTCCTGCTACGTTCCAGGCACCTTCAGCTTGATTCGCTGCAATTGCTCCGCCCCATAAAAATCCTTCGGGAAATGTTCTGGTGGTCGTCATATTATAATCCTCCTGTTAATGCGCTCTGTCCATCACACGGCTAATGTGAATAATGAGATACAATCTTTCTTCATTGGACATGAATCGTTCGAATTTCGCGCCAATGTAATTGTTGATCTTGGAAACACAATTGCTTTCCTCTGGATATTTACTCGAAATTCGTTCGAGCAATTCATCATCCTTGGATTCGAGCATGGTATTCTCCAATAATCGCTGAACAAAAAACTGAAGATGAGTCAAAAAGCGTGAATAATTAATGCTTGATGTATCCAGCTCAATTCCATAATGAATGCGAATAATGTTAAGAATATCTTTAACGGTAGTAGTCATCATCATGACCTGACTCATGTTCTGTTCCGTTTGCTGAGCGTTGACCAGATGGAAGGCGATGTTAGCTGCTTCCTCTTCCGGCAGATCCAGTCCAAGCTTATCTTTAATAAACTTTAAAGCCTGCTTCCCAATTAGGAATTCTTGCGGGTAAAACTTCTGCACTTCCCATAACATTCGATTTTGTATCGTAATATTCGATTTGAATCGGTTGGCAGCCATATGGAGGTGGTCTGTTAACGAAAAATAGAGATTTTCACTCAGATCACGCGATAATACTTGTTTCGCATAAGATATGATTTCGTCTGCCAAAATTAAATACTCTTCCGGCGTCTCTCTCATCAGTGCAGTCATATCCGAGGACATTCCTTCATTCTCAACGACGTATACTTTTTCAATTTCATTTTCGTTAATGATGTCCCCGGGTCTGCTTCTGAACCCAATTCCTTTGCCCATGGCGATAACCTCTTTATTGTCATTACGCTTGGCCAAAACAATACTTGTATTGAGAACCTTAACTACTCTCATATCCATGCTCCTCTATGTTCAGGGTGTACCTCACCCTCATAATATTACAAAATGGTTATTAGTGGTGTCTCAGCTCCTATTTTACCAGACTGCTCATATCCAAGGATTTCAAGATAATCACCACTGTTGGTTACAATAACCGGTGTTGTTGTGTCGTAGCCTGCTTTTTCAATGGCCTCCATATCGAACTCGATCAGAAGTTGCCCGTGTTTTACGACATCACCCTCTTGAACAACAACATTAAAGTGTTGTCCTTTTAACTTCACTGTATCAATGCCGATGTGGATCAGAATTTCAACGCCTTCTACCGATCTCAAACCGATCGAGTGTTTGGTCCGAAAAACAGTTTGAACTGTCCCATCAAATGGAGCTACGACTTGACCTTTGGATGGTTTAATCGCCATACCTTTCCCCATCGCTTCTTGGGAGAATGCTTCATCGTTCACTGCTTTTAATGGAATTGCCTCTCCTTCAATCGGAGAAAAAACAACCAAACGTGATTGCAGTTTCTCTTTCTCCGGAGCTGATTGCGTTGTTTCTCCCTGCGCAGATTTTCCTAATGAAGCTTGTGCATCTGAATCTGCTCCAGGATCGTTAAAGCCGATGAAATAAACGGCAATTGGAGTAACAATGATTGAAATAGCTGCTGTAATCAGCGCGTAGGTAAAGTTATTTTCAGCTCCGATAAACATCGGCAAAGAAGCAAGACCCGGCCCTACTGCTGCATAAGCTTTCAAGTTGACGATACCGGCAAAGAGCCCTGCTGACCCTGCACCAATCATACAAGCTACCAAAGTGCGTTTCAGACGTAAATGTACCCCGTACAAAGCTGGTTCGGTAATACCGAACAATCCGGATATGCCGGCTGGCAACGCAACCTGCTTCAACTTCTTGTCTTTTGCCAAGAACCAGACCGCTAGTGCTCCAGCGCCTTGTGCCATGTTAGAAGAAAGCATCGCACTATGGATCAATGTTTCGTAGCCTGGTGAAACCATGGCTGCGAAAATAACGGGATAAAACACTTTGTGCATGCCGAACATCACGATAAATGGAAGGAATACAGCCAAAATTACAACGGTTAACCAACCAATTTTACCTTGAATCCAGAATAAACCGTCTGACAAACCTACACCCAAATAGTTACCGATGGGTCCCAAAACAGTGAGAGCCAGTGGTGCCATGACAAGTATGACAATCAAAGGTTTCAGGAAGATTTTCACTGGACCAGGGGATACCTTATCCGCAAATTTCTCAACATACGACATAAGCCATACGGTCAGAATGATGGGTAAAACGCTGGACGCATAACTGATATTAGGTACAGGAATACCAGCGATTTCCACGGGCACTTCTCCGCCAAGTAATGCGATCATTTTAGGATGCAGTAATACCCCCGCCAGTGTGGCTGCAATATAAGGATTGGTTTTGAATTTCTGTGCACTTGAGTATGCCAGCAATACAGGTAAGAAATAAAACGCTGAATCGGCGATATTAAGCAATAACGCGTAAATCTGACTTTCTTTAGAAAGTATACCTAGCGATGTACACAATAAAAGCAAAGCTTTAAACATGCCCGCCGCTGCGATTGCTGGAATGATCGGCTGGAAAATACCTGTAATCAATCCGGCAAAACTCTCAAACAATCCTTTAAAACTCATATCTCTTTTCTTGATTGGCTCCGGGTTCCCATCTGTGTTTATAGTGATCATTTGTTTAAGTTCATTATATACATAGCTTACATCATTGCCGATAATAACTTGATATTGTCCGCCACTGTATACGGCTCCCATGATGCCATCCATGGCTTTAATTTCTTCGGTTTTTGCTTGATTTGGATCTTTCAGATGCATCCTTAATCGAGTAGAGCAATGGAGAAAATCATTGATATTTTCTTGTCCGCCTACTTTGTCAAGGATAGCCTTAGCGGTTTCTTTGTAATTCATGTAAACACCTCACCCTGAAATTGTGCATAAAAAAAGGCCTAAATTGGGTGGGTATAATAAATATACAAACCACCCAATTTAAGCCTTGCCTGCCGAACAGTAACACGCCAAATTGAATCATATATGATGTTGTTTAATGCAAATATAAACGTTTACATCGATAATGTAGCATGGATTTCGACAAAAAGCAACACCTTCCACGCAAAGAATCTTATTAGCATTTATGAATTACCTTAAGATGTAATGGGCATCTTAACCAGATGATATATGTACGCGACGGGGGTTATAAACAATGCAGCACATTAATGATTGGTTGAAACAGATCGCACACAATTACGTCTTAGTGGTCATCGCTGCGGTTCTCTTTTTTGCGGTTAAAGCTGTAATTGGCTGGTACACGTACAGGCACTATGATGAAAAATTAAAAGCACTTACGGATAAAGTGAATCTTCTCCTTGAACAGAAAAAAACGGATTAGATGGCGAGAGTTCAGAAATAAACATTTTATGAATTTGAGACTATAGTCAAAACTCACAGTTTAATTTGGAGGGAAAAGATATGCTAGTCAATTGGATCATTGGTATGATCATCCCCCTTCTGATCGGTGCATGGATTTTACGGCGGAACTATAGACTCGTTTTGATTTATTTTCCACTTGGAGTGGCCACATCCACTTGTATTAACAGTGTTGGGTTCAATTACTTCTGGAATATACTACCTCACACACTCAATGAAGCCTTTGCGGCTCTTCCGATGGATCTGGGAATATATCCGGTTACGGGCTGCATTATGATGTATCTGATCCTTATTAAACACGTCAGACCTTGGCCGAGTATCGTTGTTTCAGCGCTTTTGTTAACATTGATTGAATACATTGCCAAACTTATGGGACATGTTGTTTATTTTAATGGATGGACTATCTTCTGGACGTTTTGGTCTTATTTACTGGCGCTTATCATTGCCTATGGTTACAGTAAGCTGATAAAAATGATATCTCCCGACCCATTAGTTGATCGTTCCAATCGTTAAAGGGCATGGTGCAGGCATAACATGAAGCACAGCAAAAGAGAGCGGGTTACGTTTCTGGGCATATGTGCATATCTTAACTCATCATTGTTATGGAGGTATTGGTATGTACACAACGTATCCTTATTTTTATCGAAAACCCTTTACTCCCGTGTGGGCCACATCAACAGCTGAAGCGCTCGGACTCATTCAATCCGCTGTTCAAGGCGAACGAAATGATGAAATGTTCTATGACGCTCTTATTCGTATGGCTCCGGATACGTACCAAGCCGCGATTATTACAAGCATTCGCGATGATGAGCGTGGACACAATCAGATGTTCAGAGAGATGTATAAAGACCTTACAGGCCAGGAGATCACAAACGTAAGCACTGAATCCCCGGAAAACATCACATCGTATCTGGGTGGTTTACAGAAGGCATTTCAGGGCGAGCTGTCCGCGGTGGAGAAGTATAGAAAAATATGGTTTGGCCTCCCCTACGGCATTTACAAAGACACGGTATGGGGCATTATCCTGGACGAACAAAAACATGCGGATAAGTACAATAATCTGATTATCTACAATATGCCTAAATGATTGCTAGATAAGGTCATTTGGATTGAAGCGGGCATGTTAAAAAAGTGAACGAACCTTAAATAGTTACAAAATCAAAAAACCAGTAAACATCATCGTTTACTGGTTTTTGCTTTTTCAAGGCCCGTTTTCCATTTTTTTTGTTTTTTATAAATATTACATGTATTCTTTGAGCGCTTCCTGCTCTGGCTCCGGCTCGACGTGAACGTGTACTGTATACACATCATGCTCTTCCAGCAGTTCGTTTTCCACATCGGTACAAATATCATGTGCTTGTTGCAGATCCAAATCTCCCCGAACCGTGATCACCACGTCAACTACGGCGTTGCTACCGTAATTACGTGCTCGTACATCTTTAACCGTCTCTACACCATGGATTCCAGCAATGGTCTCACGGTATTCTTGAATCAACTCTACATCGAATCCATCGGTAAGATGATGCGTAGCTTCTCTGAAAATATCCCAGGCCGTTTTGCAGATCAGTAAACCGACGATAATTGCCGTTACCGGGTCAAGCCACGGAAGGCCGAACTGAGAACCTACGATCCCGACAACGGCACCGATACTTACCCAAGCATCGGAGATATTATCCCGTGCGGCAGCCATAACAGCCTGACTTTTGATCCGTGTGGCCAGCTTTTTATTGTATCGATAGACCAAAACCATAATAATTGCACAGAAAATGCCTGTATACGCAGCAATGAGATCAGGAGATTCGTGCTTGCCCTCGAATACGGAACCGAAGGCTTCGAATAATACTTGCAATCCCACAGCCATCATGATGAATGAGGCCACAAGAGACGCCACGGTTTCTGCTCGCCAGTGCCCATATGTATGATCTTTATCGGCCGGACGCTGTGCAAACCTTAAACCAATAAGTACGGCGATGGATGCGACAATATCTGTTGCATTATTCAAGCCGTCTGCTTTGAGTGCTTCAGAGCCAGCAATGGTGCCAATCACCAGCTTTATTGCGGTCAAACATATATAAGCGATGATACTGATGATCGCCCCACGTTCCCCGAGTTTTAAATTATCGTATCTTACTTGATCCACATTCCGTTCCTCCTGCAATCTTCAACTGTCGTAACACTTGTATGATGGTATCATTGAACATTTGTGTGGGTCTAGAGAAACGTTTTAAGTGTAAGCAAACATAATCTGAGCGCCGCAAGAGTTTAATGGGAATCCAAAAAAGTTGCGCAAGGAAAACTTGTACTTTTTATGTTCTTAAGCTTTATTTGAAATATATTATTGCTTTTAATCATGGAAAATAGTAGATTTACAAAAGGAACATTTGTTCTTATTAGATGATAGAAGGAGATGCATCGAGTGTTTAAAAAGTTAGAATGCGTGTGTATTCATACAAAAGATATTGAGAAATCGCTTATGTTCTACAGTTCTATGGGGTTAACAGAAAATTGGAAAATAGAACGAAGTTTGGAGTCGGGTTCTACCTGGACGGTAATAGGTTTAAAGTTCCCCCAAAAGGACAGTTCTGAACTTGTATTAAGCAATCACCCTGAACTCAACTTTACGGAAGTTGAAATTCTCGTTGATGATGTGAGACAAGCACATGATGAATTAAGCAAAAACGAGGAAATCCAATGGGTTAGAACTCCCTCTGCAACAGAGTCTGGACATATTGCTGTAATGAAAGCTCCTGATGAAAATGTGTTTGTATTAGTTGGAAAGTAGGTTGGAAACATAGTGGTGTGCTTATTTCACACTATGGTTCGTCTGTTCTGAACAACGTTACCAACTCATAACGACATAAAAACCTGCCCAACTCTTGGGCAGGTTCGAAAAGTAAATCTTATGATACGGCTCTATAAATCAAGGAAGTACATCGATTACACTTTTAGTCCAGCAGGCTGAAGATATGAATGCTCTCGACCTTGGCATCCTTAATATGGAATGACATGACATCTACATAGTTCGATGGCTCGTAACGGAAGTCGTCTTCCTCGTCAGGTGCCCCATCTCCTACCAGCTTTCCTTCAGGATAAGCTTTTTTAAGTGTGTCTAGGCTATCCCCTGCTTTAATGTTTCGAACTGTTGTATACTTGGGATCGGTAATTTTGATATCAAAGATCGAGTCTTGTTTTCCTTCAGGTACACTGATCGTTTTAATCTCCATACCAGGATACGTGTATACTTTTTCCGTAAATCCGATTAAATTATCCATATTGGTTCCATCCCCAGCAGTATACGTATGGGATTTGAAATTGTCTGGTTTGCCCAGCATCTGTTCCATCTGCTCTTCATTCGCTGTATCCGAAATCGCAATGGTGTGCTCATTATGAACAAAAGCAAGCTCCTTCAGCACCACATTGCCTTCTTTCTTCACTGAGCCTTCCTTCACTGCCTCAGAGCCCTGTCCTTCAGTACCTTCGGAATCCGGTTTTTTTGAATCGGATGTTCCTTCACCTTTACTTTGTCCATTCGACGTATTTTGCTCAGCAGAATTCTGTCCGGTTGTTGGCGACTTCGCATCCGTGGACTGACAGCCCGTCAGAGCTACCGTTAGTAAAGCACTTAGCAGGATAAAGCTCGCAGATTTCTTTGTTAATTTCATCATAATCCCTCCATAAATGTGTGATTTGTTCTTATGAAGTCATTATAAAAAAAGCATTTGTTAGTCTTATAACAGAAATGTATCAGTCTTGTAACGGTATTTATTTGGGCTTCGATTCAGGAGCGAGCTTAAGCACGAGGTAACACAATCGTAATTGTCGTACCTTGTCCTAACTCACTTTCGATGTCGATATATCCATTAAAACGCTCGACGATCTCTTTGCAAATGGACAAACCGAGACCTGAACCATTCGCTGTGCTTGCATTTTTCGCCCGGTAAAAGCGCTCCTGCACTCGCTCTAGTTCATCACCCGCGATGCCTATGCCTTGGTCACTTATCTTTACAACGACCTCGCTTGACGTATGTTCCATCTCCACATTAATTTGCGAATGACTGCCTGAATATTTGATAGCGTTATCCAACAGGTTGGCGATTGCATGGGACATGAGCATTGGATTGACGCTCGCATAGACTTTTGTCAGACCTTCATCCATCGGGTCTTCCTCTACTTGTTTAACTGTGATCCTGATCTTTTTCTCCTTGGCCTTGGATTCCATATTCGTGGCGGCTTGCTGGATCAGCGCGTTCATTTCCGTCTTTTCGACTTCCAGTTCGCTTGAACCTGTCTTATCAAATCGGGATAACAACAACAGTTCATTGATCAAACGGGTGAGCCGATCCGATTCCTGCAACAGATGGGCATAGATTTTTTGTAGCTCTTCATTCTCATTCTCTCCTTCGTACAAGTATTGAGAGAAACCACGAATGGCTGCCAGAGGTGTTTTTAATTCGTGAGATACGTTCGAGACAAATTGTTTCTGGTATTGAATGTAATTATGAAGCTGCTGTCCCATGGAGTCGAGTCCATCCGCGAGCATCCCCAGCTCATCCTTGCGGTTCAGATGAACTCGTTTAAATTCCTGTCTGGAGAAACTTTGCGCGGCACCAAGGAGCACCTTAATCGGTTTGGTTGTATTACGTGCAATCCACAGACTGGCTAACGTAATCAGCACAATGAATCCCCCTGCACCTACAAACAGCACATAACGGATTTGATCCATGATTGCATAAAAGTACGAAATGTCCTCTACGAACTCATAAACATAAGCATTTTCGTAAAATTGATTCTGAATGGGAGTCGCAAAATAAAGCAGATAATCATCCGTTACAGTGTAGGCATAGCTACCGCTCAGAGCTTTTTCAATATTTTTCTCGAAAATATGTGGTTTGCCATCATTAATGATGATGCCATCTACAGCCAAGCCCAGTAGCTGCTTGGAGCTGTCATAGATACGCACTTCCTTGCCTGAAGCCTTAAGCTTCTCTAGTGCAAGTCTGACGATTTCCTTCGTCTGCGGCTCCCCTGATGATGATCGATGCTGTGCCAGCACTTCACGGAAGGACAGCTCGGAGAGATCTGCCTTCTCCATCATCTGTTTTTCAATAGTAATGAAGCTGTAGTAATCAATGGCTTTATTAACGGCAAAGATGATGATGCCAAAGGACAACACAGAGAAAAATAAATAGTTCAGCAGTAACCGGGTTGCGTACTTCAGGCTTCGCCACCTCCAAGTTGATAACCGAATCCATAGATCGTTCTAACATATTTCGGTTCGTCCGCGTTATCCTCCAGTTTCTTCCGTAGTCGCATGATGGTCATATCCACACTACGACTATCTCCCATAAAATCATATCCCCATCCGATCTGTAAGAGCTCATCCCGAGTATAGATTTTGTCAGGCCTTTTAAGTAAAGTTTCCAGAATTTTAAACTCTTTGGCCGTCAAAGAGACGGGAACATCGTTTTTCAGCACTCTTCGACTTTCCATATCAAATGTCAGCTCTTCATGGATGATACGTGTCGACGGGACTTCCGCCCCTTCACTTGTCTCCACCTTGCTCTCGTTTCTTCTCAAAACTACCTTGATGCGAGCGAGTAATTCGCGGTTGTCAAAAGGTTTGGTCATGTAATCTTCCGCGCCAAGTTCTAATCCAAGCACCTTATCTATAATCTCATTTTTGGCAGAGAGCATAATAACAGGAACAGCACGTTTCCCGGTAATCTCCTTGCACAAGTCATATCCCGAGCAATCGGGCAGCATCAAATCAAGCACTACCAGGTCGGGTTGAAATGAGTCCAGCAATTGCAGTCCGGTTTTGCCATCTTCTGCGGTTTTTACATCATAGTTCTCTCTTCTAAGCACTAGCTCAATTAAATCTCGAATGGCGACTTCATCGTCAATGACAAGTATTTTATTCAATGGACTGTACACCCCTTTTATCCTTGTTCCCCTGCTTGAATCATAAGTACTCTCATCTTAGCACAGAGCATTTGCAGTACTCCACCAATATGAAGATGAGGTATATTCCACTGAACCCAACATAACTTGTAATAAACCCGAAGAAAGGAGAACAAACCATGGATCTGCTCTGGGTACTTATTGTTGGTGGACTTATTGGCTGGTTAAGTGGCAACTTGATTGGGCGGGACGTACCGGGCGGTGTAATTGGGAACATTGTTGCGGGTTTTATCGGTTCCTGGTTAGGAACCGAATTGCTTGGACCAAGGGGACCGGTGATTGGCGGGTTTCATATCATTCCGGCGATCGTTGGCTCAATCATTGCCCTGCTCCTCTTTTTTGCTCTGGCACGCGGCGGAGCCTTCCGTAGACGCTAACCAAGAGAAGTTGAAATCGATCCCGTTGTTCAATAGAAAATCATAAAAAGACCGATAGTATTCATCGTTTGGAGATGAAAACTTCGGTCTTTTTTTATTTTTGCAATGGGTTTATCGATTTCATCCATTCTTCCAATGCCTGAACAACCTGCTTAAGCTGCTCCTGTTCCGTGATCTTAGGTTCGTTGTCTCCCTTCTGCATTCCGTAGGAGCCAAATTGACCATGGTTGCCGCCTTCAATACTTACATATGTCGTGTCATTCGGAAGATTGGACTTGGCTTTTTCCCACGATTCCCAGTTCAGAACACCATCATTGCTTCCCGTAATTTGCAGTGCGGACAAGTTCGTGCTGTCAAGCCTCCCGCCATCATCCGCATAGGATGCAAGGTAAAAGACACCTTGGATCTGATCCGTGTGCGCTGCAGCATATCTTGAAGCGAATACACCTCCGAGGGAGTGTCCACCAATAACAAAGCTTTCATCCGCATGTTCCGCGAGAAACGAATCCGCCCGGTTTTCCCCGAACATCGCCAAGTTCAGCGGCATCTTCGTAATATATACACGATGTCCTTGCTCCGCTAGTGCTCGTGCCATAGGCGCATAACTTGCCGGCTCCACTAGACCTCCGGGATAAAACACAACATTAGGCTGTGTGATGTCCTGCCCTTTAGGTTCAAATTGATAACCGTTCTTCACTTCACTCACAACGACCCGATCATCACTTTTCATTGCCACTTCCGCTTGTTCCGACGGGCTGTATGTGACAGATGCCAGGTATGCAAACACCCCTGCAACCATGGCAATACTAATTACACTAATCCATATCGCTATTTTCTTCCATCTGCTCCTACGCTCTGTTGTCTTTGCCATAACTTCGTTGCCCACCTTTAAACGTATCATTTTTAATTACAGAACTAATTATATTTACTGGTAAGTAAAATTACAAGCTTCTTTGCTTATATTTATGATTTGACATAAAATATTGTGGAAGGAGTGTGTACGAATCTATGCCAGAGCAAGTACCTAAACGTTTGCGCGGAAGACCCAAGCAGACGGACAATGACATTTCCATGCAACAAACCATCATCTATACGGCATCTACTCTATTTAAAGAATTTGGCTACGAGATGGTTACCCTTCAGCAGATTGGGAAGAAATGCGGCGTATCCAAACCAACCATATATTATCATTTCGCGGGCAAAGCGGATCTATTCGTGGCAGCCATGACAACGATGTTGCAGAACGTAAGAAAAATTACGGCGCATATGCTGGATGAGGCGGAACATTTACGAGACGGATTAATTCGATTAGCGGAAGCTCGTCTTGCTAATCCGCATGGTGAGATCGAAATGATGATGCGTGAAGCGGAGCCTTTTCTGGAGGAAGAACAGATTCATGCCATTCGTGAAGCAGAACATCAGATTCATGAGGTGTTAGCCTCGCATTTTAAAAATGCGATGGATCAGAACATTTTTCGTGAAGAAGACCCCCTTTTCTTGGCTGAGGCTTTTTCGACTCTGATGTTAATGGGTAACCGTGAGCATGAACGGCAGAAAAATGAGTCTCATCGCGTCCTGGCGGAGAAGATCGTACGTGTTTTTCTTAAAGGAGTAACGACCACTTAAAACGTCAATAAGCTCGGTTGTTCGTTCTAAAGCGAACAACCGAGCTTTTTTTGACACGTTTAATTTTCCCTGCGCAAACCATCTGTAATCTGGATTCGTTCAAGACGTCTAAGCGGCCAGTATGAGGCTATGAGTGTGGCTATGATAGCACCCAAACTGCCAATCAGAATGTTACTCCAAGGCATAACCCATTCGATCTGCACCGCATTTCTCATCAGATAAGACATACCATAGCTCAAACCTGTACCAAGAAGACTTCCGTACACAGCTGCAAATACGCCATAGAACACACCCTCAAGCAAAACCATCTTACGAATTTCCTTTTGCGTCATACCAATCGCTTTTAATACGGCGAACTCCTTCGTCCGCAGAATAAGATTCGTACTTACCGTATTCAAAATATTCAGAAACGCAATGGCTGCAATGACTCCGATAAAACCGTACAGGAATATATTTAGCGTCAGCGCATCGTTACGGGCTTGTTTCATCTCCTCTACCCGATCGCGATAGTTATACCCTGCATCCTGCTGAACAAGGCTTTTGAAATAACCCACAATTGCCCCGTTATCTGTCTCAGGACTCGCTTGAATGAATATTCTGTCATACGCGTTATCACCCGTAATATTTTCAATCACCTTCGGTGTCGTTATCATTTGAATAATAGCACTTTCGGTATACTCACCAGAGAGAGGACCTTGATCTGCGGTACCGACAACAGTAACGGTTT
Source organism: Paenibacillus polysaccharolyticus (assembly GCF_023714295.1). Taxonomy (GTDB): domain Bacteria; phylum Bacillota; class Bacilli; order Paenibacillales; family Paenibacillaceae; genus Paenibacillus; species Paenibacillus polysaccharolyticus_A. The sequence continues at coordinate 1,648,621 of NZ_JAMAUN010000001.1, read as the reverse complement.
TGTATAGCTGCTTGTCATCCATTGACCGAACTTTAATTTTATCCCCTACCTTGAAACGGGTTTGATCAATGATCATGTTAGTTCCTATTTCGGTGATCATGCTGATTTTCTGGATAACAATGACACCATTTTCATCATTCATTTGGCTTGCATCAATGCTTCCGGAGGTGAGTTTGGGACGAAGTTCCTGAAGTCCGTTTATACCGTAAGATGTCAGAAAGTTGTTACCCATCCGATACCCGTTTTCCTGTTCAACTTTGTACATTTCTTTCTGCTGCTGGTAGTAATCCGGATTTATTTTCTCTTTCGGAATGATCGCTTGAAGCTGGTGGTTGTAGAACGGATACGCCTCTTTAACTCCATCAAGCGTAACCAGCTTATTATACACCGAATTAGGGATACGTTTATTCATCCCTTGATAGTCCAAGGAGTAAGAGTAATCGATGCCTGATTCAGAGGTTGTTCCTAGAAGGTTCACCAAGCCGCCAAACACAATATACATAACAATGCTGATAATCATCGAAAAAGCCGTAATGCGGAATCTCTTTCGGTTCCGCCGAATATTTCGGCTGGCAAACCGACCTTCAAACCCTAGCCATTTGCTACCTGCAAAAGACAAGCGCTTGAAATCCCCCTGCTCTACCGCCGTGCTGCCTGAGGTTTTCAGTGCTTCAAGCGGTGAAACGTTGGAGGCCAGTTTGGCTGGACCCAGCGCTGACACATAGACAACAATCAGTCCTAAACCTGCTGCCGCAAGTAGAACAGGCAATGAAATAATCATGTGCATATCGTTCAAGAAGCCTAATGTCAGCATGCTAATGTTATAGAATAAAACTTTCATTAGAACTGTTCCTGTAAATAAACCGATTGGAATGGCAATTAGACTAAGCACAGTCGCTTCCTTGAATACGATCCTGCGAATCTGGGCTGGTGTTGCACCGATACAGCGCAGCATGCCAAACTGAGAAATGCGTTCAAGCACTGAAATATGAAACGTATTGTAAATTACCGCGCTGGTGCATCCCATGATAATTAGAACAATAGCTGCAAATGCATACATTGAACTTTGGTTAACGTTGGCATAGGTGCTCTTGCCAAACAGTTTGAGCAATTCATTGTTATATTCAATGCGTATATCCTTTAACACATTTTCACGGTTCAGTTCCTGAGCAGAACCTTGATCCACATTCCCTAAACCCAATGAAGACAGAATGGCCTCGCTCTTCTCCTTTATATTGTCCATCGATTTCATGGTCGCATAGATAAAAAAATTCTGAGACGGATCGATTTTTTGATGATCATCATACGTAATCGCTGAATAGATAAAAGTGGATGACCACGTTACATTTTTGGCTGTTTTCATCACCCCGACAACAGTATATTGCTGTTTCATACGCAGTTTGAATTTTTCATCCAGATTCCACCCGTAATCACCAATGGAGTTCACGCTCTTCACCTTTCCGGTGGAAGCTTCGAGCCGGTCTCCCAGGTTTAACGTAATCTTATCTCCAATTGCTGGTTTCGAAGGGAACGTATTCAGGCTCCAGGATGACAGGATGATTTCATCAGGTTTTTGCGGCAGGCGTCCACTCTCCAACTGAACTTGAAGCTTGGACATGGCTTGCGCGTCGTATCCCTTCACATTCAGATAACGATACGGCGCAGCAAACGGGTTTTCCTTTTGCTCCTTTTCACTCGTGGAACTTATGATGGCATAACCAATACGATGAATGACTCCTGCACTGCCTATGGCGGCCTGATTCATGATACGAGGTACGTCTTTGCCCGAAACTCCATTAAAGGAAACCTCATAATCTCCATAATCTTGAATTGTCTGACGTACCAGTTTGTTCTGATAACTCATCGCTAGTGTGCCGACAGCGGTAAGAAGTGTTACCGATAGAATGATGCCAACAATGGTGAGAATGGATCTTTTTTTCTGTCCAAGCAAATATTTCTCCGTGAGCCCTGTATACTTACGCATCGCTCTCGCCCCCAGATTGCTGATCGAAAAGGACCCCGTCTTTAATATTTACAATCCGATCCGCTCTCCGGGCTACATTGGAATCATGCGTAATCATAATCAAGGTTTGATTGTATTTTCGAACCGAATAGGTGAGCAAATCTACAATTTCTTTACTGTTTTTGCTATCGAGATTGCCTGTTGGTTCGTCAGCTAGTATGATCGAAGGTTTGTTAATCAGGGCTCGTCCAATGGCTGTACGCTGTTGCTGTCCACCTGATAGCTGGTTAGGGAGATGATGCTTTCTGTCTTTTAGACCGAGTACGTTCATTAGTTCGTCTGCATAGTCTTCATCGGCTTGACGATGGTCTAGTAGCATAGGCAGTTTAATATTTTCTTCTGCGCTTAGAACTGGAATCAGGTTATACGCCTGGAAAATGAATCCGATCTTTCGTCTTCTGAAAATGGCTAAATCCGTTTCGTTCAGAGAATACAGGTCTGTCCCATCAATATGGACTTGTCCACTTGTTGGGCGATCTACACCTCCAAGCAAATGCAGTAACGAACTTTTCCCCGAACCGCTTGCACCAACAATAGCGACAAATTCACCTTGTTGAACCGTTAAATTAATCTCTTTCAATGCATCGACCTTGGCGTCGTTACTTCCGTATGTCTTACATAAATCACGCGTTTTTAAAATTTCCAAAGCATGTGCCTCCTTCATGAGCTGTGAACAATTGTTGTATTCATATGGTTATTATAGGCTCGGAAGCTTACGTTAAAGTGAAGAGGAAGCTTACGTTATTGTAAGCTTCCTCTCAATACACTGTTTTCATAAAAGTAATTCGGAATTCAGCTCCCTCTCCAGGCTCGCTTGATACCGAGATCGTTCCACCCAAACCTTCAATAATGGACTTGGTCAGCGACAGACCTACCCCGGTACTGTGAGGTTTAGCATTGCTTCTGCCTAAGTAAAATCGCGTGAACACATGGGGGATCTGTTCCGGCCCGATCCCTTCCCCCTCATCCCGGATGATAATCGAATGAAACAAGCCTTCGTCTTCCATGGTAATGTAAACTTTTCCTGATACGGGAGAGTGCTCTAGTGCATTTTTAGTCAGATTAATAATCGCCTCGGTTAACCATTCTTCATCTGCATGCAGCAACATGCCCTCGCCGCCTTGAACGACAATAGTCTGTTTCTTCTGCTCCGCCAAGGGTTGCAAGGTCTGCACCGTTGATTCAATGATGTCTTTGGGTTTAATGTTTTGCAGTTGAAAAACGATGGATCCCGCTTCCACTCTTGCCAGCTTCAACAAGCTGATAATGAGCCATTCCATGCGTTCGATCTGTTGCTTGCTTCGTTCCAGAAAAGTGGCTCGGACGTCTTCTTTCATGTGTGGGTCATGCAACATATTTTCATTAAATACGAGCAGGGATGCGAGCGGTGTTTTGAGTTGATGTGATATATCGGTCAGCAGATCGCTGAGAAATGTTTTCTCCTGCTTCAGCTGATCTACACTATGGTTTAGTCTGCCTGCCATCATGTTAAAGCTATGACCAAGAGCGCTGAAGTCTCCCTCTGCATTCTCAGGCAATGAGGTATCGAATTGACCTTCCACCACCTGCTCCGCTGCATGTGTAACACGGCGTATTCTCGAAAATAGCTTACGGTACTCCCAATATAAAAGCAGCAATACCGGGACAGCGCACAGAAAAAAGATCAACGCTGTATTCCCAGGTAATGCTGTTCCCGATAGGGCAGGCTGATCCTGAATATTCATATGATTTGTATATCCATATTGAGATAATATTTGTTTACCTAGCTTAAGATCCTGCGGGTCTGTCCCTTGAGTGATCGTATGAATGAGCTGATCTTCGAGCTGTGGTTGCTTACTTAACACTTGTCCGACAAAGGCCGCGTGCTGGTTCACAACCGATTCATTAATGCTTTGTGTTTGTAGGTTCATCACAACATAAATGATTGCAGTCAAACCTATTTGAACAAGGATGAACTTGGTGAACACAGATTTCCACTCTGGATTACGGATGACTTCAACCATCAGCGGTATGCTCCTGTCGTTTCGGCGTTCCATTTGTATCCAACCCCACGAATTGTAACAATATACTTAGGCGCGGCGGGTGTTTCCTCCACCTTTTCCCTTAATCTGCGTATATGTACGGACAACGTATTATCATCAATGAATTCACCAGAGACATCCCATAACTTCTCAAGGATTGATGTCCTGCTGCATATCTGTTTGGGATGGGACATTAACATAAGAAGCAGCCGGAACTCTAGCGTTGTGAGCGGAACTTCATTTTTATTTTTGAAAACCACACCTTCCAGCACGCGAACTTCAAAGTCGTCGGATTTCCATATGTTTGAATGCTGTTCAGGGCGGGAATGACGCCGTAAAACAGCCTTGATTCTAGAAAGCAGCTCCTTGGTACGAATCGGCTTGGTCATATAATCGTCAGCACCCAGATCAAGTCCCGCGACCACATTCATCTCTTCATCCAGCGCGGTGAGAAAAATGATCGGCACCTCTGAGTCCACACGAATTTGCTTGCATAATTCATATCCCGTTCCGTCAGGCAAATTAATATCGAGCAAAATAAGATCTATCTCGTGCTGCGCAAGAGCATGGCGAGCTTCCTTCAAGGTTCCGGCATGAATGACCTCATAACCTTCATTGGTTAACGTATATTCTATTCCAAATACAAAATTTTCATCATCTTCAACAAGCAAAATGCGATTCATCGCTGCACCCCTATTCTAGCGTTACCTCTTAAATGCAAGTGTATGTGCTTCATCATTCTACTAAATGTAACATTTGAAATACAAGGTGGGAAAAGCAAAAAAGACAACCGACATATCGGTTGCCTGTGATGAAAATGATAAAACGGTCAAGTCGTACTATAAGTGCGGGATTCCTTTTGTCTTCTCTCCCGAAAACGATTTAATTCACCAACTTCTCCGGGTTTTTCACCTTAATGGAAACGACCTCACCGCAGTTAAGACAAATCGTATACACACGTTCAGAACCAAGCGACATCTTTTTATCCAACGGCCGCAAATTAATAAAGTCTGTTGCCTCCACAAAGGATGTACCTCCGCAATCGTTACAAGTTCTAGATGTTGTTGTCATATCAAACATTCCCCTTTCTACTTATGTAATTTCAATACATCATTTCAATCATTTTAATCATTACGATGCATAATTACCCTTTCTTACATACACTAATTACCATTGGACTTGACGGTTGAAACGGCGTTTGATCCCAGTTCGCATATTGATTCTCGAGGGTAAAACCTTGCTTTTCCAGCAACTGCTGCAGTGTCTGCACATCCGTAAATCGGCAAGCAATGCGTGACGTCGTTTGGCGATGGCCCCAGTCCCGAACGGTTGTCCAGTGCATGATCTGTTTCTCGGCATCATATGTCTGGCTACCAGATACATTAACCGTAACGCCATCCACATCGACAAATGTGCCCCAGTGCTCTTCTTCTTCATCCGATAAATCATTGCCGTCCGGATTTCGCATCTCAAATGCAAATATGCCACCAGGCTCCAAATGATTATACGCCGTTTGCAGCAATGCCTGCTGGTCCTCATCGCTCAGAAAAGCCTGAAATGCATTTCCCGTCAGAAAAATCATGGAGAAGCGCTGATCAGATTCAAACGTACGCGCATCTGCTTCGATAAAAGCAACCGGCAGATCCTTCGCTTTGACTCTCGCATACGCGAGCATAGGCTCTACGATATCTACACCGCTAATTTGAACTCCTCTTTCGGCTAAATAAAGTGTGGCTAATCCTGTTCCACAAGCAAGCTCCAGCACATGTCCCGGATTTTTCTTGGCAAGTTGAAGGAAAAATTCGTATTTGTCCATCTCACCGCCAAATTCCAGATCATAGTTCATTGGATCTCGGTACTCTTCCTGATTGTTGTGATCAATCAATACGTCTCACCCATTTCCATCAAAAATGTATTTACAACAGGAATTATAACACACTATAATAGTTTACATCGAGTAAAGGTTAACGATGTGTAAACTATAAAAAAATTTGTACATGATGGAGAAGGAGAAATTTAAACGTATGCGTACCATGACACAATCCACCCGCTTTCCGATGTTTATTTTGATGTTAAATCTGTTTATTGCTTTGCTCGGACAAGGGATGCTGATTCCGATATTACCGGAGTATCTCAAGCTGTTCCATGCAGGAGGCACCGTTGCCGGATTTTTGGTGGCGGCCTTTGGCGCAGCCCAGTTTCTATTTTCTCCGCTTGGAGGACAATGGGCTGACCGTTTTGGACGTAAAAAGCTGATTATGGCAGGTATGTTTCTGGTTGTCGTGTCTGATCTTATTTTTGCGGTATCGACATCTCTGCCTCTTCTCTATATCGCTCGTTTCATCGGGGGAATCAGTCTAGGTCTGATGGTTCCAGCCAATCTGGCTTATGTTGCTGATATTACAACTCCGGAAACCCGCGCCAAGGGGATGGGTTATTTCGGTGCATCGATGAACCTGGGTATGGTGCTTGGGCCAGGTTTGGGCGGTTTTATTGCCGAGATGGGTGTGCGTATGCCGTATTTCGTCGCTTCCGGTTTGGGTTTGGTTGCTGCACTGCTCACCCTGCTCTTGCCAGAGACTCTTCCACCTGAAAAGAGAACGACCTCAACGTCGAAGAAAAAAGGGTTCACCATGGGCGAGCAAATCTGGAGTTCGTTCAAAGTTCCTTACTTTGGATACTTGTTGATTATTCTTGTGATGACCTTTGGTCTGATGAGTTATGAGACGGTCTTCTCGCTATTTGCGGAGTATAAATATGGATTCAAGGCTTCCACCATCTCGATTATTATTACAATGGGAGCGATTATCGGTATCGTGATCCAGATCTGGTTACTGGACTTTTTTGTGAAACGCTTGGGCGAAATCAAACTCATCCGTCTGTCCTTAATCATGACCCCGATTGCTCTCTTGCTCATGTTAATTAAAGTGAATCTAGTATTTCTGTTATTTGCATCAGCGCTTTATTTTGCATTTAATGCGTTCCTGCGACCAACTGTCAGCTCCCTGATATCCAAAAGCGCCGGGGATCGTCAAGGTTATGCATCAGGTTTGAATACAACGTATTCCAGCTTAGGTACTGTCTTCGGCCCACTCGTTGCCGGTCTGCTGTTTGACAAAAACGTAAACTTTCCGTATATTTTTGGTGCCTTTATGTTACTGGCAGCATTATCACTTACGATGAGTGCACAACGTTCCAGGAAAGGAAACCGATATGCAAACGAATGAGAATTGGCATCAGCAGTTAAAAAATCAGAATCGGGATGAACTGATCGAAGCGGGTAAGCACCTTTTTCTGAAACACGGTCTGCTTCAAGTAAAAATCAAAGACATTTGTGCTGAAGCGAATCTAAGTCGAGTGACCTTCTATAAACATTTTCAATCGATCGATGAGCTGTTGCTTACCATTCAGATGCAGTTGGTTGAAACCATGACTCAGCACGTCGGACAGGCTGCAAGCCCAAGTGGTAGTGGCCGTGAACAACTCGCAGCGATGCTGAACGCATGGGTTTCTTTTGCCAAGATGAATCCCGACCATATTCGTTTTATTCAACTATTCGATATCAATTATGAGGTAGTCCATTTTCAGCAAGAACTGAAAGATACCTATGAACGGTTTATTCAAAACGGTAAAGACAACCACTTCCTGCTTCATGCGTTGGTCTCAGGGGTTGCCGACGGTAGCATCCGCAATGCTACCCCTCCGCTTAAGCTGGCGCAGTTCATATTTACGGTGATGATGGGTATGCTGCAGAAGATGTTTACACACCGCTCGCATGAACTACATCAATTGGATGATCAGATGACAAAGCAGTTGGTTGATATGCTGCTGCATTATGCAGGCAATGAGGACAATGGATAGATTGAATTCGTTAGGCAAGAGTAACCCGTTTGAATAATAACCCTTTAGCTAAACTTCACAAAATAAAAGAAGCCCTCCCTCACACGTATGGTTCATTGTACTCATGCGGAAGGAAAGGCTTCTTTGTTTGCGTTTTGTGTTATGAATTTGTGACTACATCAAGCTTCAAGCTTTACACCTGTGACATATTCAAAAGCTGCTCAAACGCATGGATGTTAGTTGCAAACTCGGGTACGTTCTGTGCTTCTTCTGCGGCTTCGACCAGTTGAACGACCGTATCATTATACGGTGTTGCAATCCCGGTACCTTTAGCCTTGCTCGAAACCACGCCGTTGATATAGTGAATCTCCGTTTTACGTTGTTTCTCCAGATCCTGCAACATGCTCGCCTTAAGTAGTCTGGATGGTTCCATTACATGACGTAACGTTTCAATACGTGCGGGGACTTCCTTTTCGCTCTGTAGCTCCAATGAAGCCATATCGAATCCGTTCATCGTGACAAAAGAAACACCGTTCGCATGTCCGACCTTGATCGTTTCGTCAATGATATGAACCGCACTTCGAATGCCCGCTTCATGATCCAGAATATCTCCATACGTGCCGTTCAGTGCAGCAGATAAACCGCTAAAAGCATTGTTGATTAGCAGTTTTGACCATTTCGTGCCTACCAGATTATTCGAGATATGTGTACCTCCAACGAGATCAAGTACTTCTTTTACACGCTGAATTCGCTCGGTTGTCTCTCCATTCAATTCCCCGATCTGGAATGCGTACTGCTTGAATTGAGGATACGCCGTGGTCAGACTGGATACGCCGGGTTCCATGAATGTAGCACCAAACTCAACGGAACCCGCGATAACCCGTTCAGCTCCAACGATCGATGCCACGTTGTCTTCGGGAATTCCGTTTTGCAGAGAACATACGACACTGTCTTCATGCAGATATGGAAGCAATTCTTTCAATACAGACTCATTGTACAATTGTTTCGTTAACAACAGCACAAGATCATATTGGCCTGACTTTTGTTCAGGGGTGATGGCTTTTACTTTGGCCTGAAACTCGGTCGTTCCGGTTACTTTTGCTCCTGTCTGATTAAGCACATCGACATGTTCCTGATACGCATCAATTAACTCCACGTCCATTCCGCCATCTGCCAGATAAGCTCCAACGATGGTTCCAAGTGAACCTGCACCTACAACTGCAATTCTCATATGTGTTGCCTCCTTATTTTTCTTCCAGATAGTTATATACAGGTTGTGCTGCATTCAAAGTTAAGTTCGTCAGGATGTGTGAAGCAGACACGACTTCAAGCACTGGTAAATCAGCCAAAGGCGCAAGCGCATGCTCAAAAAGTTGTAGCCGAGCCGGGCCTGTCCAAGCTTCCTTCACCTCGATGTCGGTAATCTGGGTACGTATCAGGTCGCAGATCCGCAGATTCCCGGTATAATCGGTAGCTATTTTGATCATAAAGTTGGGACGGCAGATTTCTTTTTTCGCAAGCTCTTTGTCCATCTCCACATGTTTGAAACCCATCGTTGCTGTGGCTACGCGCAGTGATCCATAGTCCAGTGTACCGACGAGTGTGTCAGAGTCTGTGTACAGCTTGGGAGCACCGAGCTTTTTGGGATAAGCGGTTAACTCTCGGCCACTTGCAATAGCTGGGAAGTTATCCACGTACATCGAATGCACGTAATCCCCGTCTTCCCCATTAAACTGCACGGGAATGACCTGTCCAGCTTCCGTATATGCGCCAAGTCCGGAGACGTCCGGCATCCACATCACTTCGAATTTCACCAAGGGTTCGCTGATTTGCAATGGCTCAGGAACAGCTGCCCGCAGAGCCTGTTCATCCGTTCGGTAGATGATGTTCAGGTACTCGCGATTCACGAATTTATACGGTGGCATTGGATATGCCGGGGCTGTTAAAGGCGTGTTCAGGTTTTTGGCGATATTGTTCACATCGATTTTCATGAAAAAGACACCTGCCTTTGCATCGGGTTATTAGATTATTGGTTTAACTGTTGATTTGAATTTGTTGATTTGCTTATAAATAAAGTCTACATCTTTCTTTAAATTTAATATAATACATAATAAGTACTATATATATTTATTGAAATAAATAAGGAGTGCATACCAATGGAGCTTCTCCAATTGAAATATTTTCAAACCGTTGCCTACACAGAACATATCTCCAAAGCTGCTGCTCAGTTAAATATCGCTCAGCCTTCGTTAAGTCTCACCATAAAGCGGTTAGAGGACGAAATGGGTACTCCCCTTTTTCATCGAAAAGGCAGAAACATTGAGCTGAATGCCGCTGGAGAAATTTTGCTGAAACATGTGAACCGCATTTTTGTTGAGCTGGAGAATGCCAAGCTGGCCATTACGGAAAAAGAGGATGAACTGTCGAGGTTGATCCGGATCTCTATCTCCAATTCAAGATTTCTATCAGGTTTGATACGTGAGTATATCGAAGTTTTCCCCGATTCACAGCTTCATCAAGGTATTGCAAGTCGAAATGACATTATTACACAGCTGAAAAAAGGAGTTGTGGATCTGGGGATCACCGGCTACCCGGTTCAGGATGAGGAGATTGACAGCCGCGTGCTTGTCGAGGAGGACATTGTGCTTGTCTTGCCTGCTGATCATGCTTATGGCAGTGAAAAGCAAATTTCATTACACGCCGCTGCGAGTGAACCTTTTCTTTCTCTCGCCAATAACGATGAATACCGACGTTTCACCTTGATGCTGTGTGAAAGGGCAGGTTTTGTTCCTCATTTGGCATTCGAGGTCGATTCTCATACATTGGTCGAGATCATCAGACTGGATCGTGGGGTTGCACTGCTGCCTGTCTCTGTCTGTCGTAATCTTGGACTGCACTATGTGCCGATTGCTGACGATGCCGCCGTATATCCGATCAGCTTATCATGGATGAAACATCGAAACCTCTCTTCATCATTGGAACAATTCCAACAATTTATTATTTCGTATTACGCATCCAATGCCTCGATGTTTAAGGTGTAATATGAATGAGGATTCGATGGCAGGTGATTGACGCAGCCTTGCCTCTTCGGCTGACTGCTGTTCGTGTTAAAAACAAAAAAAGCCGCTAAATTAGCGGCTGAATTGAAACAATTATGGTCCGTTCCACGGGACAGTATCTTTCCTCTACTCTAATTATAACGTTTATGAAAATAGAATAACAGACTGTTTTTTCACCGATGCCTGCACTATACTGCTAAATACAAATCTAAAAGTTGAGGTGTGTCCGTAATGGATGACAAAAAAATAGTCTTAGATCCGGGTCCCTTTTTTCACGGTACCAAAGCAGAACTAAACATTGGCGATTTATTAGAGCCGCAATTTTTATCCAATTATCAAGACAAGAAGTCGAATCACATCTACTTCACCGGAACCTTAAATGCTGCTAAATGGGGTGCCGAATTAGCACGATCTGATTCAAAAGAACGAATTTACATCGTAGAACCCTTAGGAGATTTCGAAAATGATCCCAACGTAACGGATAAACGGTTCCCTGGAAACCCGACTCGATCCTATCGATCCAAATCCGCACTAAAGATCGTCGCTGAATTAGGTTCATGGGAACGACACACGGATGCAGAAATTGATCATATGACTTCATCTCTGAAAAAGTTAAGTGATGAAGGTAAAAATGTGATCTACGATTGATTTATTCAACGAGCTGATTTCAAAATGATTGGCATATTCATGATTACGCTTCATATTCAGATAAGCAAAAGAAGGAGTGGCCCGTTTAGGGCCCTCCTTCTTTTGCTTTGAAAAGACAATATTTAAAAGAATTCGTATCTATTCGTTTAGTAGGTCAAGGGGTATAAATTCGGAATTCCAGATGCTTAGATAATCTCACCATTGGACTCAATCACTTGTTTGTACCAATAGAATGAGTCTTTGCGTGTTCTATCCAGCGAACCATTACCCGCGTTGTCTTGATCAACATAGATAAAGCCATAACGTTTACCCATCTCGGATGTGGAGCAGCTGATAATATCAATCGGTCCCCAGCTGGTGAATCCCATCAGTTCCACACCGTCAGCTACCGCTTCTTTCATCTGCTCGATGTGGCTACGCAGGTAATCAATACGATAAGGATCATGTACAGATCCATCCTCTTCGAGCGTGTCCGTAGCGCCGAGCCCGTTCTCTACGATAAAGAGCGGCATCCGGTAGCGGTCATACAACCGGTTCAGTGCGATGCGAAGACCGATTGGATCGATTGGCCATCCCCATTCGGTGGCTTTCAGATGCGGGTTTTTGATCTGACTTACCAGCATACCGGAGTTGCTGTTGTCATTCGGGTCGTATTTTCCGATATACGTCATGTAATAACTGAATGCAATGAAGTCCACTGTATTGTCGCGAATAATCGCATCATCTTCAGGCTCTTTCACCAGTTCAATGCCTTGCTCTTTAAAATATCTTTGCATATAGGACGGGTACTCTCCACGCGCCTGTACTTCCGGATAGAACAGGTTCATCTGATCTTCCTTCATGGTTTGCAGCGCATCTTCCGGTTTGCTGGATGCAGCGTATGTTTCCAGACGGCAGATCATACAGCCGATTTGGGCATTAGGCATTTTCTCTTTGCCGCTTTTTACAGCCAGCGCACTTGCCACAAACTGATGATGTGTTGCTTGATAGGCTACCTGTTCCGGTGTGCCCTTGATTTTATCTTCCAAAATGCCGCCACCTGTATACAGACTGGTTAGCATCATATTCATCTCATTGAAGGTAATCCAGTATTTCACTTTATCTTTGTAACGGTCAAACAGTGTGTTCGCAAATTTTAAATACAAATCAATCATCTCGCGGCTTTCCCAGCCATTATATTTGCGGGTTAACTCAATCGGCATCTCATAGTGAGAGATCGTAACCAACGGCTCAATGCCGTATTTCAACAGTTCGTCGAACACTTTATCATAGAAAGCAAGCCCTGCTTCGTTCGGAACGGCTTCTTCTCCTGTCGGAAAAATTCGCGGCCAAGCAATGGAAAGGCGGAATACTTTGAAGCCCATCTCCGCAAACAAAGCGATATCTTCTTTGTAGCGGTGGTAGAAATCTACTCCATTCCGTTTCGGGAAATACACGTCACTGTTGCCGCTCAAATATTGCTCCAATTCCACGGAATTGACGTCGAACGTAAAATCTTTGCCATTTCGCTCCTCATGGGGAACATAAGGTGCCATGTCAGAGGTAGAAAGTCCTTTGCCGTCAGCATCAAATGCGCCTTCCAGCTGATTGGCAGCGGTAGCACCGCCCCATAGGAAGCCTTTAGGAAAAGTGTGTTTTGTCGTTTGTGTCATGATGGTTTCTCTCCTTTTTTTATTTACACGTGCCACTTCAATGACAGATTAACCTTCCCATCGCTGTTATCCCCATATTTTTTTGAATTATTTTTTAGTTGAGAAATATGGTGATAAGCATATGCTTCCGAAGCAGCTTTCTTACAGAAAGCTTTTAGGCGATCGCGTTGCTTTTTCAGGTTATTTCTGTCCTCTCCGTTTTTGTGTAAATATATCGTTAAATTTTATAACTCGGTAAAATAGAAAGCCTTCATTCGTTTAGTAATAAGCTTAACGAACGGTGAGTAGCAGTAATTCATTCATTGGAACCACCCCCTTCACCTGAACGGGTACTACGTCAAGATAATCTGGCGTGTTGGCTACAATAACCGGGGTGGTCAGATCAATACCAGCGGCTTGAATGCTCTTGATATCAAATTCCAGCAATAAATCACCCTTGTTCACTCGTTGTCCGATAACAACCTTCTCTTCAAAAAACTTGCCTTTCAGGGACACTGTGTTAAGTCCAACATGAATGAGAATGTCGATTCCGCTGGAGGAAGTCAGCATGATGGCATGTTTGCTTTTCGCGATCATTGTGACCGTTCCGTCAAATGGTGCGGTTACACGGCCTTCTTTTGGAAAAATAGCAATTCCTTTTCCCGTCATTTCCTCTGCAAACGTAGGATCAGGCAGTTCTTTCAGTGAGACCAGTTCACCGGTAAGCGGGCTGAATATTTCACCTTTCTTTTCCTCAATCGAATGAACGGTCACAGGCGGTGTTGCAGGTATTTGATTAGACTGATTTGTTGTTTCTGATCGTTTTGCTGATTCCGATGCTGTTGTTGGAGCTATTGCTGACGAACTTGCCCCAGCAGGTTGCTGCGTAATCGGTTCATTCCACTTGAGCAACAAGGTCACTGTAAACGAAACTACGAAGCTGATACCCACACCGATGAGCGCGTACCAGAAATTGGCCATCCCCCCATTTGGACCAATGTATAAAGGCAATGACAGCAGACCCGGAACGGCAAAACCGAAACATTTTAGCCCTACCGCTGTAATAAATCCACCGCCGGCTGCTCCACCGATGATCGAAGCATAGAACGGCTTTTTCAGCTTCAACGTTACTCCATAGATTGCAGGCTCTGTGATGCCCAGAAAAGCAGATATACCGCTGGATAAAGCAATTGATTTCATCGATTTGTTTTTAGTTTTGAGGAATACCGCCATTACGGCACCAGCTTGACTCATATTGGCTACAAGATTAAGCGGCAGTAACAGCACGTCGTAACCGAGTTTGCTCAAATTCTGTAATGTTCCCGGGAAAAATGCATAATGCATACCCGTCATAACGATCACTGGCATAAGTCCGCCCAGCACGATTCCTGTTAATGGGCCAGAGTGAGCAAAGAGCCAGGATGTACCGATCTCCAGATAGATGCCGATGTAATTGCCAAGCGGCCCGATGGCGATTAACAGAATCGGGACGGTAATCACCAGCACGATCATTGAGGTGAAGATGACTTTAACCGGACCAGGAATGAAACGATCCACCCAGCGATGTACATAACTGAGAAGCCACACCCCGAGAATAATCGGAATGACAGACTGGGTGTAATTCACGATCGACACCGGCAGAGATAGAAAACGAATCGGCTCCAGATGATTTTCAAGATAAGCATTCAAAATGGTTGGATATAATAGTGTACCTGCAAGAGTCAAGGCGATATATTCATTGACTTTAAACTTCCGCGCAGACGATACAGCGAGCAGGAAAGGCAAGAAATAAAAGGCCGCATTGGCTATGGACGCCAAAATCTGATACTCACCGCTAGTCTCTTGAATAACTCCCAGAGTAACAAGTAATGCGAGAATGCCCTTCAGCATCCCGGTACCTACAATGGCTGGAAGAATCGGGGTGAAAATACCCGAGATCGTATCCAGTACGGCATTAAGACCTCTTGAACGCGGCGGTTCTGCTTCTCTCTCCGTTGCACCAGCTTGTTTCAACTGATCCTCCAGCTCTTCATAGACGGCTGCAACTTTGTTGCCAATTACAACCTGGAACTGATCGTTTTGGAACTGTGCCCCAAGAACACCATCCAGTGCGCGTATCTGTTCAAGCTGCACTTTCTTTTCTTCACGCACATTAAAGCGCAATCGAGTGATACAATGCCAGGCTTGCGTAATATTTTCCTGCCCTCCTGTTAATCGGATGATCTCTTTGGACAACTCCCGGTGATTCATGCTGCTTCCTCCTTTTTTGGCGAAAAAAAAACCAAATGTAAACCCGCCCCGCTACTGAAGCGGAATCGGAAACATTTGGTGGTGCCTGATCGAATCAGTAACACTCCATATTCAATTAACGTGGTAATGGAATATCTTCTAAGAGCTGTTTTGAGGTCAACCCGTGTCGGTACGGGATGTTACTCTTTCGATGTGGATCATAAGGTATACCATCTCATCGGGAGTAATTACAAATCCGCGTTGCTCTTCCATCGTCTCCTTGATCTTGAGTGCGCATTGGAAGCTATCTGGATATCGATCCGACAATACGTCATATAAAAACTGCTGATCCTTGAATGAGAGCACTTCCCGGTTCATTTGCCGAACGATGAAGTATCTCAGATGGGTAATAAACCTGGAAAAATCAGCAGACTCCTGATTCAGTGCCCTTCCAAAATGATCGGTCATGATCCCAAGAATGTCATTGATCATCTGTGTAATCTTGATCGTCTGATTCATGCTACCCGAATCAAATTGTGAATTCACAAAATGAAGAGCAATGGAGCCGGCCTCACCCACAGGCAATGCGACCAGAAAAGCTTCATTGATCTTGCGTACGGCCAACTCACCAGCGCGGTATTCTGCAGGATACAGATGGCGAATATCCCAGTGTAGCGGATTTTGCATGTCCACCCCTTTCCTGAAACGATCCAGAGCAAAATGAATATGATCCGCAAGCGTTAATAGGATAGAATCATTCAGCTTTTTCCCGATGATCTCCCTGCCTTCTTCTATAATCTGATCCGTGATATCGATAACTTGCAGAGGGATATCGCTAAGAAATTGCTCGACTCGCTGATATTTATCATTCGAGCCGATCCGGAACGTTTTCTGAATCTGGCTGTGCTCGATCGGCTGTCCCTTTACTTTTTTGAAGCCTACACCTGTTCCAATGACAATGACTTCACAGCCTTCGGCATCCTCCGCCAGGGCGATATTGTTGTTTAACGATTTCTTGAACCTCATGATGTTTTCACCCCCATATATGCAAAAAGCACCACCATGGCCAGGTACACAAGAAAATAAACTTGTGAGATCCAGACTGTGGTGGTGCCTGATCGAATCAGTGACACTCCTTATTTAGCTGTATTCTATACCAGCCATGTAATCGTTGTCAATACCATAACGCTGGAATGGGTATATGCTTCGTTTAAGTCGGCTTTTACACTTACCTTATATAGGTTGATACCAAATTGCACATTCTATTCTTCTGAAGTGTTGTTTTCTAGAGCATTATCATAATAATATCGAATCAGAATGTCCTGATCATAGTTGCCAAACCCTTTTCCAAATAGGGTCAGCCCACCTCGACCTGCTGCGCTCTCTTCGGGTTTTAAGCCAAATGTCCAATAGGTAGCTGCTCGTAGATTCAGATCCGAGATCGTGACATCCGAAATTTGTTGACCATCTATAAACGTACCATCCTCGTTGATGCGCAGTACTTTTAACACGCCGTATTGATTCACATCCAGTTTCCACCATAGTGGAGTATGCTTGCCCTTTCGGTCTCCGAAATCGCCAGGACTTGTCCATGTACCGAGATCATTGCCGTTAAGCGTAAAACGAATATCGGAAGGCCAGTTTTCATTAACCTTGGGCGCTTCCGAGCTAAGTTCGAGTGAAAGTTCAATCTCGCGAAGATGCTGATCATTGTGAAGATAATTGGGAATCTTATATTCGAGAAAACCTCGTGCCATCCACAGAATTGCCGCGTTAACCCGATCAGGGTCCATAAAACAGGCAGGTGTGTCGTATTGGCCGATCATCTGAGTTGTCGTTGCCAGCCCGCAGGTCGGCCATGCTTCGTAATCCGTGTAATGCCCAACGGGTATAGACACTTCATAATACGATGCATCCATAGGTACTGAAGGTGATAAATTAATCGTCATGAACTCTTTTACAATATAACAATATTTGTAGGTCCCCCCGTTCTCTCGTTTCATTCGGCTACCTACAATGCCAGCCTTCTGAAGTTTGCTAACATGTGTACTGACAATGGCTTTGCTCAGATAGAGCTCTTGGGCGAGTGCGTTGATATGCATTTCCCTATTCTCTAGCAACAAACGTACAATATTTAAACGAGGTTCACTTGCCAGCGCCTCGTAGACAAGCAATGAAGATGCATCTGTTCCAAGCATCATCGACTTCACTTCCTTTTGTATATTCAGCTTTTATATCAACTTGTACATTTGGTATCTCATTTCTCACATTTAGAATTCGCTATTTAGCGAACTGTGTAAAATGAACTTGCTCTGTATATCCGCATTATGATACATATTAGATAACAAATCAATGTATTGATTTTGCTTTTAGGCGAATTCAATATAGATTAGTGATATCATATGACATTACAAACGATGATATGTATTACAAAATCAATCACGTGCACTATAAAATTAATCTTATGGAGGTTTTCACTATGCTTAAATCCAAAATGCTGATCGATAAAGACTTTCAGATTGCTGAAGTAGACCCTCGTGTCTACGGTTCATTTATTGAACATCTGGGACGTGCCGTGTATGGCGGTATTTATGATCCAGGTCATCCAACCGCAGATGCACAAGGCTTCCGTCAGGATGCTATTGAAGCAATTAAAGCGCTTAACGTACCCATCGTTCGTTATCCGGGCGGCAATTTCGTATCCGGTTACAACTGGGAAGACGGCGTGGGTCCAGTAGCTGACCGTAAACGTAGACTTGAGCTGGCTTGGTGGACGATTGAAACCAATGCTGTGGGCACGAACGAATTTGCTGATTGGGCCAAGCTGGCAGGTACGGAAGTGATGATGGCTGTTAACTTGGGAACCCGCGGTATCGATGCAGCTCGAAATCTGGTTGAATATTGCAACCACCCTTCCGGAACGTACTGGAGTGACCTGCGTATCTCTCACGGATATAAAGATCCACATAAATTCAAAACATGGTGCCTCGGTAATGAGATGGACGGTCCTTGGCAGATTGGTGCGATGACCGCATATGAATATGGCCGTATTGCCAATGAAACAGCCAAAGCGATGAAATGGGTTGATCCAGAGATCGAGCTCGTTGCATGTGGTAGCTCCAGCCGTGACATGAAGACATTTGCAGATTGGGAAGCAACCGTGCTTGATCTTACCTATGAAAATGTAGACTACTTGTCTCTGCATCAGTATTACAATAACAATAAAGACAACACGTATGATTTCCTTGCAACCTCACTGGATCTGGATCAATTTATTGATAGTGTGGCTTCGATCTGTGATTTTGTACAAGCCAAAAAACGGAGCAAAAAGAAATTGATGCTCTCCCTGGATGAATGGAATGTGTGGAAATCCATTGGTACAAGCCGTATGGAAGAACGCTGGCAGATTGCACCTCCAGAGTTCGAAGATGTGTACACGCATGAAGATGCGCTGGCTGTAGGTTGTTACCTGATCACCATTCTCAAACATGCTGACCGTGTAAAAATGGCTTGCCTTGCGCAGTTGATTAACACGATCGCACCAATCATGACGGAAAATAACGGCGCAATCTGGTTACAAACGACGTATTTCCCGTTCCTGCACGCCTCCAACTTCGGACGTGGTACAGTTCTGCGTTCCATCACATCTTCACCGAAATATGATTCCAAAGACTTCACGGATGTACCTTATCTGGAATCGATCAGTGTGCATGATGAGGAAAATGGCACCATTACCATCTTTGCGGTGAACAGACATCTTGACGAGTCAATGGAACTGAATGTTGATCTTCGCTCCTTCGGAGAAACGACATTTGTGGAGCACATTGTCCTGGAAAGCAACGACCTGAAAGCAAGCAATACCAAAGAAAACCCACGTAACGTATTGCCTCACAACGGCGGACATACAACCGTCGATCAAGGTAAAGTACAAGCTGTATTGAACAAAGCATCATGGAACGTGATCCGTTTGAAAACAAAACAAGCTTAATCCCGCAAATCGCGCAATATCCAAAAGCCCAGAGCATACCTGCTTCTGGGCTTTAACCTTGGCATAGCCTTTAAGGAATCCAATTTTGATTGATTTTGTTCCAAGCCAGGAAGGTTCACCGCAGGCGTGCCGGAGTACGTCAGTAGAGTGACACAGCGGGGACAAAGAGGCGATAAAAGAAGCACTTCAGTGGGTTTAAGACACACACTTATGTAGCTTAGATATGTGGCTTGGGTGTCTAACCTAAATTCTAACGATCTCAGCGGAGCTTATTTGGCTCCTTTGAGGTCATTTTTTATTCTAACGATCACAGGAAACGCTATTTTGGACAATTTGGGTGTTTTTAAGGTGAAATCACGTCTTTTCAACAAAATAAGCTCTCTCAGAATCGTTAGAATGTTCAAAGCTCAATATCTACCCAAATAAGCTTCCTGGTGATCGTTAGCACGTTTGGCTTAAAAAACTTCTCTTCACATGAAGTACGGAGAGCAACTTGCCACGAGTTAAAGAAATTTATCTTACATGTTATGCTACATTCGACTTTTAAAGTTAATCTAACAGGCTTTGAGGATCATTTCTTCACCCTAAAGAAATCGAACTTGATTACATAATCAAACAGAGACGTTATTGCAATCGCTCCAAGCGGTAACAATAAATATACCCAGTAATTTGGAATGATTTTTCTGTAATACTTAACAATGCTCCCTCCACTCGAAAATTCTGAATTCACTGAATCTACTCTCCCTTATTGAATCTTTATCAAATTCGAAAAAAACTTAAACGATAAAAAAAAGCCGCTATAATAGCGACTTAGGAGCGCTTACTTATCTTCTCTCCTGCTCAAACATCAACATGTTCTTTATACTGTACTTTTTTACTTGTTTACTCTTGTTACCCCCGTTGAATTTCCGCTTCAGCCTCATCTTCATTTTCTTGAGCTTGGCTTGCGGGTGACATCAAACCTTGCACAGCTCCCATAAACGGCTGGATTTGTTTAATCATGCCGTAGCCCATTTTCACAACAGGCACAAAACGCTGAATCATGCCGAACAAACGCATGCCGCCTCCAAGCATACCTCCAAATGATCCGGCTCCGCCGAGGCCGCCCAACAAGGAGCCCATCATAGGCATGAAGGATGATACTTGCGCTTGACGTGACGTCCTACGGGAAGTTATTCGAGATGATGCGGATGACTTGCGGGAATGATTGACTTTTTTTCGTCTCGGGGAGGATGCGTTTTTATTCGCTCCGGTAGCCCGGGGTTTCATTTTAGGCGAATTACTCCGTGCAGCAACTGTTTTCCTTGCTGGGGACGTTGGAGTTTGTGTTAATTTTCCGCCTCCGGTAAGCTCTACGCCTTCGTTACTCACGCCAGAGATGTACCCGATGTACGTCTCACCATTATGAAGAGTCACGCAGACCGGACGATCCTTGAATCGTTTTGCCTTGACGTGTATTTCATTGGTCTTAGCCATGGTATTCACCTCACTCGACTTGATCTACTTCAGTCTACGCGTTGGGTGGACGACTTGCCTGTGCGAATAGCACATCCGTGTGCCGAAAGTATGAAGATACGGATGCTGTCAACACGGCTCATACCATACAGATTACTGAACCCAACCTAGATCATAAATAGCGTTAACCGATAAGAGAAAGCCAACAATCCCTATAATCCAGGCTGCAGCACGCTGAGCATTTTTCATCAGCCAATTATCTATTTTTGCTAAAGGTTGTTTTAAAAAAGGGTAAGCGAGCAATCGTCCTGCCAGCAAAATGAACGCAGGTAATATCATAACCAAACAATATCCCAGTAGGAGGATACCCGACATAGGCCAAGCAGGTCCTTCCGTCACTAATATGCCAATGGCTGCGAGATAAGGCAGCATTGTTCCCAGTTCCAGGATGACCGCAGTCAGTGCAAGTCCAACAAGTATAGTAATAGAGATTTTGCTGGAAACCGCCTCCCCTGTAAAGCGAGTCCTCCATTTGAAAATATAACCGCCCCCACTCGCTGCACGTTCCGCAGCACGAGCACGGGATTTCTTGGTATCCATGAGTTGGCTTATGATCATTAACAATATGCCTATCGCCAATTGTCCTAACAGGAATGGTTTAGATACCATTAGAGGTGCGTAGTTGTTTAGAAATGCATCCGTTCCAAACATAATAATCAGGCCAATTGCAAAGTAACAACCGGACACTGTGAATAAATAGATCAAAAACCGATCTACTCGAACACGCCCGGGTGTCATCAGTAACCAGACAGGAATCAAGAGAGTGCCCAAACTCGTTGAATCTATTAGTGCCAGCAGTACAAGGGTAGATAGTATTGCTGTTAACGTCATGATGTGCCTCACTCTCTGTTATGATTTTAACCACTTGCTGGAACAAAATAGTAGAACATAGAACAGGACCTCCACCTCCGAGTGAAGTTATCCTGGCCCCAGCTGGAACTTCTTCTCACAGACAGCCTTCGCATCGCTCCCTCGGGACTTGTGAGATGCCACTAACTCTCCATCATACTTAATGGAACAGCTTATCCAGCTTGCACTGTCATCTGCTTTTGCCCTAACATGAGTGGAGATCAGAGGGATGAACGTATCTTTTGGAATAACAAATCTCTCTTGATATGGAACTTCAATCGTATCCCAATATACACTCTCCGGATTTTTTCGAGCATTGATGGCTACCTCCAGATCAGATGCTGAATTAACATCACTTTCAACAAGTACCTCAACGACGATTCCATCCGAGTCATGCGCTGTATTTTGTTTGGACTCCTCATGATTCAGTTCATTTACAGTATCTTCTGCTGTCATTCCACAAGCTGTAAATAACATGATTAGACCTGAGAGCAATAATAGAAGCCAAAACTTTTTACTTCCAATCCTCTTTTGTTTACTCTCCATCATGAGCGTTGTCCTCTCGTTGTGTTAGAAAAAAGCGGATCATCTCATCAACATAGGACGTGAATTCTTCATCCATGCCCATGACTACAGGCTCAGAAGCATTTGTTGGATTGATAAGTTCCCAATACTTGTCGAGTAATTTTTCATCATGATCAAATAGCTCCAATACTGTTTCATACAATTGCTTCGCAATGACTTGAACCTCTTCAGAATAGGGAGATGAGGGCATTACGGATCGTACACGTTGGAAAATAGTTAAAAGTTCCTCCATCCGCGGATCGTTACTCCCGAGAATAGGCAGATGATTCAGTATATCCATTTCCCTGGATGTTAACTGTAAATCATCGCTGAATTCGGCACGAATTATTCCTTCAGAGAGCGGCCGATCCTCCATTTGGGAAATAATCTGCAATAAACTTTCGAGATCGCTCATTCCTCCGAATTTCAACGTATGAAGGGTTGATCTGAGATAATATTGCTTCCGGCTTAATTCTTCTTTTTTCTGTTCAATCAGCTCTATTTGTTCGTTTAAAGAGGCTACCCAGTTTTCATGTTCTCCCTTATTTTCTTGGTTCTGAAACAGTTCTTTAATCTGTTCTAATGTATAGCCGATGGACTTCAACAGAAGAATTTTTTGCAGGCGAAGAATGGCACTTTCATCATAGTATCGATACCCATTCTCCGTAATAAGTGTCGGTTGTAACAGTTCGATCTGTTCATAATAATGAAGTGTTCTTTTGCTAATATTTGTTTTTTTCGCTAATTCTCCGATCAGAATCATGCTTACCTCCCCTTCCTGAAAACATTATAAACAATAACGTATACGTTAGGGTAAAGTCCTAAATTATCAATAAATAATTACGGCTGAGCAAAAACAAAAAAAGACGATGCTAGGCATCGTCCCCGTGGTGCTACAGTCGTTCTCTCTGGTTGATTTTCACTCTATCATTGCGCCTGCTGTTCCTTAGAGTAATATCTTTCATATTCTTTCGTCATCGCGTATCGATTAACTCCTTTACTAGCTTGTACGGCTTGCGCAGCCAACTCTTCGGCTTCCTTGTAATGATTCAGCTTACGCTCAATTTCGGCTAGAAGGGCAAATTGCATCCACACTCTTTTAATGGAACTTAAATGCTCTCTGGCTCGTTCAGTCTCTCCTTCTTCGATCAGGACAAACGTTTCATAGTATGTACGATAAACCGATTTACGCATCTCGCGTACCGCTTTTCTCACGGTAAACAGATCCTTCCGGTAAGCACCGTATGCTGCCTGATAGTTGGCCATCGTCGACTTGCTGGCTGATGTATTGCTCATCAGCTTTTCCATCGTGAGCTCAACTTCTTCATCCAACCTGTTGGCTGTCGCATAATTAATATAAATATAGGGCGCATTTTGTTTTCTTCTTAAAAAAGCCTCCAACCGATCCATACGTCTTTCCCAGACCATAGGATATAAAACAAAAATGCTAAACATAATGAGTCCAGCAACCAGCACTGTACCTAACACTAGTAAAATCGATTGGTCATTCAACAACATCACAAGCGTGTAAACAAATATAGCAACATAAGAAACAATTTCCCACCTACTCACTCCCGGCCTTCATTCCTTTCATGATGGATTACTTGTAGAACGGATAATCAAGATACCTTTATAGAAATTACTATTATACCAGAAGTACCAGGTCTTTTTGTATAATTTTAGGTGATAAAATAAAATACGCGTATTGAAGAATACGGATAAAACAAAATAAAACTCCAAAAAGGCGATGCGCACATCACTATTAAGAGTTATTTCTTCATATTTTAATTGAACCTTCTGTTGCCTGAGAAACTTGCTTAGGAATCTGCTCTTTTTCATCCAGCAGTTTTTCAATAAATATTTTGGTGTCCTGTAGCCTTTGGATCTCCGTCTCCGTGTCTCTCAGCGCCTGTCCGAAAATCGGGGTGATCTGCTCGGCTGTCAGATGTGACAGGCATTCTGTGAAAACATAAAAATGAAAGACAAACCATTTCGCGGTTTGCCCTCACGTTCACGTAAGTTTTTTTTGTTAACATTCCGAAAAAAAAGTGCGGTTTGCTCGCCTATCTTTTGGACTTCATATTTCCTTTGTGATACGCGCTAATCAGCATAGGGATGGCGATCAGCAAACTGACGATAATCGGTACAATGGATGCCTCCAGTCCGAAGCTTCCACCTGTCAACCATGGTGATCCGGTTAGCTGTACATCAAAAAAGCCTTGTGTCGCTATGCCCGATACCGGTATTCCCAGCATTCCCTCCAGTGCATTCCATGCAAAATGAAGTCCCATGACAAACCACAGATTACGCCGCCACAGAAACCCGGCTCCGAGCAAAATGCCTGCCTCAATGACAATGGCAACTGAACTCCAAAGTGTTGCTCCGGGATTTGGCAGATGAGCCAAACCGAAAAATAGTGAAGTTATTGCCAAAGCAAACCAGCTTCCAAGTCGTTTTTCAATTGCTTGCAGGAATAGGCCTCGAAAGATCAATTCCTCCACAATGGCCGCACCAATCGCTAAAGCCAAAATAGAACCAACCGCGTTCGTCGCTGACCATGTAAAGCTGTATCCACCAAGCAACGTGATGATCCCGACAGAAACCCCAATCAAGATAAGACCAACTCCCGAGCCTAATATCAACTCGATTCCTGCATGTCGAAGTTGTAATTCCTGTACCTTGCGCCCTGCCATGAATTTCATTACTAACCAGTAGATCGCAATGGAGACGATACCTCCAGCAAGTGCCAGCATAATCGACAGTATGCCTTGCGAATCAACGAACAACTTTTGGGTCATGAAGCTGGACAGGCCCAGGAGAATAACACCTGTAAACATCCATACGAGCGGGAACTGCATTATTTTCCTCACTTCAACCGAACCTCCTCACATGATTGGACTAGTTACCCTTAGTATATATGTATGACGTGAATATTGCTTTCAAGCAATCCTTCGTAATGGATCGTTGTATTTACAATAGTTTGGAGCAAAGTAACCGTTTAGCCGTTTGGTAGTTTCGAATCTAACGCAAAAAAGCCGCTTATGTGCGGCTTTTCTTTATAGATTTAAGTTCCTTGCTCTCCAACCATCTGCAGTTCAATCTTCTTCATCTCGTAAAAATAACCCTTACGCTCCATCAACTCCTCGAAGGAGCCTGTTTCGACAATCTGGCCTTGATCCATGACCACAATCTGATCCATCCGTTCAAGTCCCGTCAAACGGTGACAGACGAGTAGCAGCGTGTCCTCTGCCGCCTGTGTCAGCAAGGTCTGTAATACACGTGCTTCCGTAACGTAGTCCAGCGAAGAGGTTGGTTCATCCAGCAACCATAATCTGCCCTTGCGCAACATGGCACGAGCCAGAACCAGCCGCTGCTTCTCACCGTCGGACAGATTTTCTCCTTTTTCGTATACGGTGTCGTCCAAGGATACATTAGAAAGCTGAACTTGATGGAGTATATCTTGCACATATTCATCGGAGTGAGTCTCACCACTGAGTAGCAGATTATCCCGAATCGTTCCCCGGAAAAAGTGGCTCTGTTGCAACACAACATGTGTATTTTGCCATATGCATTTTTCATTCAACTCATTCACCGAAATGTCATTGAATTTTATGTTGCCAGCACCAGATGTCCGTAGCTTGAGAAGTAAATCTAAAATCGTAGATTTTCCAGAGCCGCTTGGACCGACAATCGCCGTTTTGGAGCCAGCTGCAAGGTAGAGTGAGACGTCATCTAGCGCAGATCTCCACTCCCCTTCATATTGAAAAGAAACATGAGACAGTTCAATCGTTACCGCTTCCGCTTCTGCATCGACTTGCAGAGATAAATGGGTTTTTGATGAATGAGCCTGACTAACATGCCCATTGGTCTGCGGTTCAGGCACCGTCTCAGCCAAACGTTTCGCAGCATGTTCGCTGTCCAACTTATACGCTGGTAACACGGCCATTGCTGCGGATTCTTCAAACATCGTTTGGGTTGCCAGAATCAACATCGCAAGATACACACCGGCAAAGACTCCGTCTGCAATGAGAAAAGCACTGATTACTAGCACACCCCATGTGACCAGATAAGTGACAAAAATATGCATGGATTGTCCCAGCACCAATTGTGTAGCGGCTCTTTGTTGCTGCGTTGCGAGTTCGGCCGAAGCCTGCTGAAGCTGCCGCTCACGCTCTGCCAATTGCCCATATACTTTCAAATCACGAAAACCATACAATACTTCGGTGACCTCCGTAGATAGCGTTGCCCGGTGCTCGCGCACACGTTTGTTGATTTTACGTTGACCGATCAGTACCAGGCTTGGGACAACAAAAGCTGTAATCAACATGCCCACGATGAGCAAACACGCAATCCAGAATGAAAAAATCGCTGTAAACAGGACGGTGCTCAGGAATACCATCACCACCATAATAGGCGGATAAGCAACACGCAGAAAATAATGTTGTAAACTCTCTACATCTCCTACGATTCGTGCCAGCAGATCCCCGCTTCGGTTTTTGTTCAAAATTCCAGGCGTAACCGGTATAAGCTTGGCAAAAAATGAGGTTCGTAAACGGCTGAGGATAGAAAAGGTTGCCCGGTGAGAAGCAAGTCTCTCCCCATAACGGCTAGCCGCTCGCACGAATCCGAGAAGTTTGACCATCGACGTTAGAACAATCAAGGTGTACAGTGGCGGTGCAAATACCGTTTGCGAGATGAGGTATCCGCTTGCGGAGAAAAGGGCTACACCTGCTGTACCTGCAATGAATCCGCATAATATAGAGAGCAAAATATCTTTGCGCTCCTGCATCATCGCCTTGGACAGAACAGCTAACTCTTTCATGCGATCCCTCCTGTTCTCTGAATTTGCACCATTTCGGCATATCCAGGCACTCGTTCTAGTAGCTCCTGATGTGTTCCCGAATCTGCAAGTTCACCATCCGACATGAACCAAATCTGGTCCGCTTGCTGAATCGTATATAATCGGTGCGCTACCGTAATGATGGTGGCCTGTTGTGACAATGCTGCGATAGAACGCTGTAGAATCTGTTCGGTGCGAAGGTCGAGCCCAACTGTTGGTTCATCAAACAGGATGAGGGCAGGCTTTTTCAGAAAAGCGCGAGCGAGAGCTAATCTTTGTTTTTCTCCCCCAGAAAGTCCACGGCCTCCTTCCCCAACAGGGGTATCCAATCCTTTATCCAGTTGAGTAATAAGTGAAGTGAGTCCAGCTTGTTCAGCCGCTTTTTCTATCTCCGCACGGGGTTCATCACTTCCTGAACCTATAGCTATATTTTCGGCTAATGTGCCTGCAAAAATATAGGGATGTTGTGTAATATAACTGATTTGTTTAAACCATTCGGCCTCGTTCATTTGTACAAGCGGTCTACCGTTAATGCAAACTTCTCCCGAGGTTGGATGTAACAAACCGGAGATCAGGCTTAATAAGGTTGTTTTACCTGAGCCGCTTGGACCAACAATGGCGAGCTTTTCTCCTGGTTTTATCGATACGTATCCCGTTTCAAGTGCAAACGAACCTGGGACATAGTGAAACCGGACATTTTTTAATGCAATGAATGACGGCATATCTGACTTCGCTGACGCAGGTCCGGTCAATAATTGCTGATGTGACGACTTTTTCTCATTTTCCTTAGGCTGTGAATTCTCTTTTCGTTGTTCGCTTTCCGCAATTAGTTGCTCCACCTTACGAATAGCGCCCATGCTTGTTCGACCGCTGTGAAAGGCGGTACCTGTATTTTTTAACAAACTGTAGAACTCGGGAACGAGCAACAACAACAGAAAAGCGGTATGAAAGGTCATTGATTTATACACGAGTAGCTGAATGGCAAGCTCTAACGCAACGATACCGATACTTAACATGACAATCGCTTCAAGCATAAACGTATTCGTAAAAGCAATCTTCAAAATGCTCATCGTGCTATCCCGATAACCCAGACTGCTGCGTTCGATCTCTTGTTGCTGACGATTCACCCGTCCGAATATTTTCAATGTCACCAGACCTTGAAGCGAATCGAGGAACGTGCCGGAAAACTCCGCCAGCTGTGCATACTTTTCTTCAGATTTATTCTTGGTCTGCAAGCCAACAAGAATCATGAACAATGGAATAAACGGTGCTGTACACAACAGAATCCAGCCTGTGTTGGCATGTAGTGTGAAGGCAACAACCAGAATCACAATCGGAATCATCGAAGCTTCCATCATACGTGGCATGTATTGACTGAAATAGCTGTCCGCCTCATCGACGGCGTCTAGGGCAACGCTGACCTTGCCTCCTGTCTGTCCCTGCAATGCAGAGAACATGGAAGCGTGAGTCAGATTTTGTAACACCTTGGCACGCATATTGGTTTTGGCACGTGCAGCCATATGCAAACCAACCTTCCCGTTGCCGTATGTTAACAGCGTACGTAGAGCCATAACGGTGAGTAATAACCCGAGAAGTGGCATGATCGATGATAAGGACGCCTTTTCTACAAAAATACGCTGTACAGCTTCTGCCATAAATACAGCCTGGCTTATGATCGCTGCACCAAGGGCCAGTGAAAAGGCCATAAGGAGAAGTCTACTTTTTCGAAGTAAAGACATCTGCTGTTGAATCAGAATCGATTTTTGCCGACCCGACTGTTTTCCTTGCTGTTTGGTTCGCTCTTTCCTTTGCCTTTTCACAGGGCGACCCTCCTTTTTATTTGTTTCCTTTGACATAATCCGCATCAAACAGGAACAGTTTGAACACCAGAATCAGAGATGGAATGAGCAGACATAATCCTCCGATAAAGACGACAACCAATGCGAAACCCATAGCTGGCGAGGTAGCACTGCTCTGAATCGTGATGTACGGATCAAGGATGTATGGATACTGACCGATGCCATAGGCAAAGAACGCACAGAAAAACTGTAGCATGATGCAAATAAAAGCAAGTCCGTGGCGGCGTTCGTTATACAGCAGCCACATGGCAACCATGAAGAAAGCGACGGATAAGGCGAGCAGCCACCAGAGATCCATCATATTTTGAAAATGACGTTCATTGTGCTGACCCAAATATATAAATGCAGTCAGCGCTAAAATAATCGTAGGAGTGCTCCAAAATAAGGAATAATTCCGCATGAGCTTCAAGGCACCTTGATCTTCAGCCCGTGAGGCGTAGAAGGTCAGAAAAGTTCCACTGATAAACAATACAGAGACAATCGCTAGTCCAACGATGCTCCAGGATAACGGGTTGGTGAATAACGCCCAGTAATCCAGTGAAACCGTCTCTCCCTGCTTCAGAATGAAACCACCTTCCGACAAGGTCAGGGCTACGGACAGAGATGCCGGAATCAACAAACCCGTTGCCCCATATAAAAACAGGTACACGATGTTGTTCTTGGAACCGTAATTTTCAAAGGCATAGAACGAGCCACGGATTGCTAAAAGTATAACGGCAATACTTCCGGGAACGATCAAGGCTGCGCCATAATAAGAGGCCGTATCTGGGAAAAATCCAACGATACCAATATAGAAAAAGACAAAAAATACATTCGTAATCTCCCATACGGGCGATAGATAACGAGAGATCAAACGGTTAATCAGATGATCCTGTTTCGTTAGACGTGCATAAAAGGCAAAGAATCCAGCCCCAAAATCAATGGAAGCAACGATCAGATATCCGTACAGGAAGAGCCAGAGCACTGAAATACCAATTAACTCATAACTCATGGGGATGGCTCTCCTTTCTCTGCAACTGTTGTCGTTTTATTTGGTTTGGCCTGCAACCATTTTTCCATTTCAAGCTCAGCAGGATTGTTATTGAACAATCGTTTCAACACGAGAACACAGATTACACCAAGCACGATATACAAAAGCAAGAAAACAAAAAATAAAATTCGCACACTCGGAGAAGATGTGGCGGCTTCTTCGACACGCATGTACCCCCGAATAATCCATGGCTGCCGCCCGATTTCCGCATAGAACCAGCCCATCTCTACAGCGAGGAAAGCAAGCGGTGCGCTGAGTGCAACTAGGCCAAGCAGCCATTTGTTCAGCGGATTACGCTTCTTCCATAACACAAACAGGAAATATAGGCTGGAGATGGCCAGTAGAGCAAATCCGATGCCAGCCATTAAATCGAATAGATAATGCACCAGTAGTGGCGGTTGTTCATCGGGTGGAAATTCGTTCAGCCCGGTGACTTCTGCATTGAAGTCTCCAAAGGCCAGAAAGCTGAGCAACTTGGGCAGATGTAACGCGCCTATAATCTCATGTTCTGCATTCAGCCACCCGAGCAGAATCAAATCAGCGCCGCTCTCTGTCTCAAAATGCCATTCTGCTGCTGCCAGCTTCTCCGGTTGGTGTTCAGCCAAAAACTTTGCAGATACATCTCCAGCAAGTGTGTTCAGCAAACTGAATACCAGAACTACGGCCATCATCAGGTTTAGGCCTTTCTTGTGGTAAGCAGATACCCCTCTCTTCAACATCGCAAGAGCCGCGATCCCGGCGAGCAAAGCCGCTCCTGTCAGATAAGCCGAACTTAAGACATGGAACACTTTAGAGAACGTTGCTGTATTCAGCATGGCTTGCACGGGATTAACCGCTGTAAATTGACCAGCCTGCACCACAAATCCTTCCGGTTGGTTCATGAACCCGTTCACGGTTGTGATGAAAACTGCGGACATCCCTGCTCCGGCAACAACGGGAATCGTCAGCAGCCAGTGAATATACGGGTTTTTGAATCGATCCCATGTATAGAGATAAATGCCTAGGAAGATGGCTTCAAAAAAGAAGGCAAACACTTCCATAAATAGCGGTAATGCAATGACATTACCTGCCAGCTTCATAAAGTTCGGCCACACCAGGGCCAGCTGTAGCGATATCGCTGTACCTGTCACCACCCCCACAGCCACCGAAATGACAAAACCTCGTGACCATCTTTTCGCCATAAGTATGTAGTGGGGGTCTTTCTTCCGAATACCGATAAATTCAGCAATCGCAATCATCAAAGGTATACCCACACCAAGTGTTGCAAAAATAACGTGAAATCCAAGTGTCAGACCCGTTACGAGTCTGCTCCATAACACCGTATCGACTGCCATTTTGTATTGCCTCCTCTCAAATTCCATTCATTGCTTCTTCTGTTTTACACATCCACTCCGATGACAGAATAACCTTACAATCGCTGTTATCCCCAGATTTTTTTGATTCCCTTTTTAAAGGGGAAATCCGGTGATAAAGGCGCTAAGCTTATGCTTCCGATGTAGCTTTCTTGCAGAAAGCTTTTAGCTTCGCTTTTTCAGGTTTTTTCTGTCCTCTCCGTTTTTGTGTAAATTAGTTAGTCGTTAGCTTTCAAGCGAATCGCAAGTTGGTTATAGGCAAGCGATACCAATAACTTATGAGAAAAAAATCACAAACCAAAATACAAGGATAGGTTGCCACATGTCCCGTGCATTTAATCCTGTAACCCTTGAACGCTATCCAAGGTTGGATGTCTCTTCTTCTCTGATCACACAGCGTCTTAATCATTGGCTTAAACCTATTAATCAAAATTATTATATCCTTAATTTTAAGCAATTCAATCGCTGATACGTCTTCGTTGTTAAACGTTCAAGAAAGGCTCAACTCTTTCTGACAACTTCGTGAAAATAAGCACAATCACCCTTTAGGGCTATTGCATTATCTAGCTTAGCCGTGATATGCCGTGTTAATGATATTAGCTGATTGCTCATTGATTGAGTTTGAATCCTTGAGAGATTATCCAACCAATATTAGAAATGATCTGTGTTACACTAGTGTTACTTCTGTCCTCCGACAGAGAGACATGCAATTCATAACGATTAATAACGATACCTAGCGTAAGGAGATGTTCTAATGAGTATGTTTAAAGACAAATTTGATTATATGTCGGAGACCGAAAGACTCGTGATCCGCCCACTACAAGATAAAGATTACGAGAACTGGCTTCACGAATTCGAGAGCCGTTCTCCCTCCCAGCATCGACACGATCCTGGAAAAATGGATATGAGCGAATGTACATTAGAATGGTTCGAGCGTCTGGTAGCAAGACATCAGGAACTGGCGTTTAACGATAAAGTATATGTCTTTGGAGTTTTCCGCAAAGAAGATGGCACTCACTTGGGCATGATCGATATTGCCACCTTGGCGAGAGAACCTTTTCAGTGGGCGAGCTTTGGGTACACGATTCACAATCAGCACTGGAAAAAAGGATACGGCAAAGAAGCAGTACGTCAGGTCCTCCGTATTGCAGCCGAGTCTTTAAAATTCCACCGTTTGGAAGCACATATCAATCTGGATAACCTGCCGTCCATCAAGCTGGCTGAAAGTGTCGGTCTGGAGTTTGAATGTATTCGCAAAGGTTTTATACATGAACATGAGGAATGGACGGATCATCTGGTTTATTTCAAGAACCTGTTTTAAAGCGGTCTATTTATTTAAAAACAGATAACAGCAGCTACCATCCAAGGTAGCTGCTTTTACTTCAATATCAGACCAGACCAAGTGAACGAATAAAATACATTTATTTTACGATGTGGATTCAGATCAGAGATACACTTCCTATATTAACCAACTCATATTCACATGTATTAATGTGACTTTTTTTGAATATAGACCTCGAGAAATTTGCAATAATACATGGATAAATGTACTAATTCTATTTCTATCTTTTTCCTGAGTCAGTTACACCCGCTGAACAGCCATTTCATTTAAGATATGCCTTACTTGGTAGGTGCCCTCTTCTAATTCAGATTGTACAAATGACTCCACACGATCCTTCTCTACGTCATACAGTACTTCAATTTCTCTAGAGAACAGAAGATGTCCTTCTTTGATTCTGTTAGACAATGTAGCAATCTTCTTCGGCTTCGGCGCTTCACCCAGAATCTGTTGTAGCGCTTGAACGTAGGTTTCCAGAGGGCGAGCCCCAACCACTTTAATGCCTTGCTGCTCCTTGTTGACAATCATAATGGATGGGAAACCTCTTACGCCTAGCCGGGTAGTCATCTCAAAGTCTTCTTCCAACAAGTCTTGTGCAGATTGCTGAGCAGCACTGGCCACGATTTCTTTTCCATTCAGCCCTAGCCCATTCACAAGGTCGATCAGCACATCATCTTCTCCAATATTTTGATTCATCGCAAATACGGCTTCACGTGCAACTCTTAGAAAGGCTTGTTCTTTCCCAGGATACATGCGCTCTATGACTTTAAACACACGAGAAGGCGGATAGGATGACTGGATTGGGTTCTCAAGCCACACGGAACCGTCAATCGGCATCCGTGAGTGCTCACCTACTTCTCTCCAATGCCCTGCCACATCTGCAGGTTTCGAAATGCCATTTGCCCCATCAGAGAACCCTTCCCAGCTCGCTAACAAACCACCCATTTTGGTCTCCACATTAAAATAATGACCGTACTCTTCTATAAAACGATTCAACACAGGTTCCAGTGCCCAGCAGTGTGAGCAAATGGGGTCTGTAGCATAATAAAGTGTTATTTTTTTCTCTTCCTGCTTTAGATTAATCACTTGCATTTCTTCTTCATCACTTACACCACATACACCCGTTTCCAAATCACACATCATGGATTCATTACTCATCATTATCCCATCCTTTTTGATCTTATCTATTGAATTGACTTTGTGTTAGTATGATTATAATGTCTACAATCTACAGAACAAGTACGATTCTTTTTCTGACTAAGTATCAAAAAGTATACTAATGGACCGGAACAACAACTTTGGCTTGGAGGTTTTTGTGTGAAATATGATTTTAATTTTGAGCAACTCTGTCCGGCTACTTATGCATTTCAAGTGATTGGCGGCAAGTGGAATCTGCCAATTCTGGCGATTCTAAGTGAAGATGACGCTATTCGATATAACGAATTAAAAAGAAGACTGCCGGGCATCACACCAACGATGTTAACCAATTGTTTGAAAGATTTGATTCAATACGGAATCGTGCATCGGGAGCAATATAACGAAATTCCGCCAAGAGTCGAATATTCACTCACACCATCAGGTAAAGAACTGGTTCCTTTAATTGAATCGATGGTGTTATGGGGTCAAAGAAATATGAATGCAGGCACAGGGAAAACCGAGACAGTATAAGCTGAATTTCTCTTTCTGACAATTCATGTATTAAAAAGGGCACCCGGCTACGGCTGCCCTCATCAATTTATGGATGAATTTTGATAATCCTTTTATTTACTCAAACTTTTCCATAATTGCTTAAATGCCCCCTGCTCTACTTCAAAAAATACAGGTACATGACCGTAACGCACCATGCCTTCCTCACCGAACAACACAAGCTGAACCTTTGTTTTATCTTTCAGGGTCAAATAAATCATTTTGCGATCTTCTTTGCCATAGAGACGTTCTTCCAGTTCAGAACTTGTTGCAACCGGTGTTGCTTTGTACAATGCTTCAATAAAACGGTTCAGTGACTCGTCTGCCGGAAGCTGCTGTAGCTGCCCCAGCCCATTATTCCAGCTATCAAAGCTCTCCCCCTGCGCTGCAGTCACATGACCCTCGATGTTAAGCTTGCCAATTAGATCGGTGCCGCTGCTAATCGACATACCATTGGTTTTATCGAACAATTGGGCGTAAACTTGTCCGTCTATTTCCGTATAAGACATAATCCGAAAATCAGAATCGTATCCGTTCACGGTGTAAATATCTGCTGTACCAATCGTCGAGGCCAGCTCTTTGTAATCATCCTTACCACTTAGCTCATGGATGCCACCAGTCGTTTTGCCCAGTTTCTCACCTCGTAGCGCCAAGGCATCTGCACCTTCCACTGTTGTCGCAGATTCGGTATAGACATTACCATCATAAACAACCAATCCAAGCATGTCTGCCTTAACATTCTGGTTATCCCCACTCGGCATCTCAATCTTCGGAATCTCTACAGGAACTATGTTTGAATTCTCAGTCTTGATCACGGTCTGACCATCGGAAATCGAGCCTTTGATAACCTCTCCAGTCTTTAACGCTGTCTCATTTGCAGGTGCAGTCGTTCCACCCCATTGTTGCCAAACTGTCGGTGCTGCCAGCCCAATACCTGCTGCGACCACAACACTCGCTGCGATGTACAGCGATTTACGAGGACGTTTCGTTGATTGACGCTGGACATTCACGTTCTGGTCAATTCTTTTTTTCATCTGGTCATCTGGTTTCATCTGATCCACCGCTTTCTTATATCGTTGTTTGAATTGTTGTTCGTTCATGGTTATTCCTCCCCCTCAAGCTCCAGTTTTAATAGTTGTCTCCCCCGTTGCAATCTCATCTTCACAGCTGATTCACTAATCTCTAAAATCTGGCTAATGTCCCGGATGCCATAGTCTTCGTAATAATAGAGATGAACTACCGATCTATATTTCACGGGCAGAGACAACACCAGTTCAATCAAAGCCTGATCTTCAGGATTATCCATCATGACGGGTTCCACGGTTTCCAGCTTGACTTCCCGTTTACGCCAGCCTTTACGGAGCAGGGATTTGCAATGATTGGTAATCACTCGGATCAACCATGCTTTTTGATGTTCCGCATCGTTGAACGCAGGCGCTTTTTCCATCCATTTAATGAACGTATCCTGAGTGGCTTCTTCCGCGTCTTCCCGCCTGCCGAGGTGAACCATTGCAATCCGGAACAGCGTATCCGCGTATGTATCATAGATGTTCGTGACTTCATCACTTGGTTGGGATATGGTTTGCTGCATGGTTGTTGTGCCCTCCTTTATACCCTAAACACTCTTACGGACGACATTTGGTCACATTTTGTTTTCACTTTTTTTATCTCCGCTTGCAAAACACGCAAAAAAGGCTATTTCGCTGACGACACACTACCAAGTGCGTGTCATTGAAATAGCCCATTTCGTATTAAAATTAACGGTAAAATGCCCCGCTTTAAATGGGTTGATTCACAAACTAACTTATTTCCAAATAATCGAGATATGCGTCCCATGTACCGTCATCTGCTGTTACGATCAGCTCAATCACCTGATTTCCGGTGCCATGACTGATATTATTCAGCGTATACACTGCGGGACTGCTGCCTCCAAAATAAAACGTACCTTTCGTCTGCCCGCCAATCTTTAGATCCACTCTGGCCATATTGGCATTATTCGACGCACCTCGCAATGCGAATGAATGCGTCCCGCTTGAGAAGTTATGCGTCGTCCGCACAGCGTCATTGTTCGCATACAAGACAACACCGTTGAACGGAGAGCTGATATTGCCGGTATACTGTCCGCTCTTGGTCATATTTTCTGTTTCGATTCTTACCGTCGTTGCGGGTGGATTATTGGTTGCCCCATCCGGTGCAACAGCTCGTCCGGTGGATGGAGAGATCATACCGGCACACAGGCCTCGGTTTTTCAGATTTTGAGCAATCTGAGGAATAGCCTGAAGTGTTGTCTGGTACTGATCATGCATCAGAATAACATCTCCACTTGCCATACGATTCACCGCAGCTACTATCTGGGAGGCACTCGCACCATTCCAATCCTGCGAATCGACATTCCACAACACTTCTCTCAAACCGTTCTGGCTGATGACCGATTTCACCGTTGCGTTAGTAGCACCATAGGGGGGTCTGAAGAGTGAAGGCGATGAACCGGTAATGGAACGAATGGTCTGCTGTGTACGTGTAATCTCAGATGCCATCTGAGAAGTATTCAGCTTCGTCATATCCGCATGCGTATAGGAATGGTTGGCAATCCACATGCCGGCGGATACCTGCGCACGAACCAAAGCCTGATTGTTTTGCGAGTTTTGTCCGGTATTAAACATGGTTGCGCGCAGACCTGACTGTTTCAATGCATTAAGTATATTGTTGGTATTGTTGGAAGGGCCGTCATCAAAGGTCAGACCTACATAACCATTAGGACAACGGGCATCGGCTGCAGTCGCAGAAGGCAGCGGCGGAATAGCGAATAACGAACCTAAAAGGGCAACAGACATGGCAGCTTTAATGAGCTTGGATTTAAACATGAATACACCTCCAGTTAATTGGTTAACATAATATTTATTCTGGTTCAATTGGGATGACTTACTGCTGTACTTCGCTTTTCCCCCCTTCTCTTTAACCAAAATCATTCCCGATAAAAGCGCTTACATAAAAGGATAGTTTTAATCTATCATTATGATGTTTCTAGCACTTTGCGCGGGTTGAATCTAGTATAAACGATCATTTAATTGAAGTAAATTCAAATTATTACAATATATCCTATTTATTTTCCGGCATGTTCTCATTACATTCTACTAGCCTCTTTCTAATGTTGTATCCAAAATAAAGAAAAACCTTGATACAGAGTTAACACCACGTAGAATATCGAGGGTTTAGACCTGTATCAAGGAGATCACTTTCTCTGTAAAAATCGGTCGAATTCACATTTTTTATTGTGTTGGACGGAACACAATTAGAGAGGCATCCTGTGACTATTTATTTGTTAAAGGTAACCTTTTCAAGGCTACCATCCAACATAATGGATGTATCACGCGGTTTTGTTTCCGCAATTTTACGTCCTTCTCTGAAAGAGTACAGAACCGCTGCCTGTTTGCGAACCGCCTCGTATTCATTCTCCGCTTCCAAAATGACGAAGTTTGCTGGCTTGCCTTCTTCAACACCGTAACGATCCTCAATGTGCAGTGTTTTGGCACTATTTTTCGTAATCAGGTCGATGGAATTCACAATCTGGTCGTATCCCAGCAACTGTGAAGCATGAATGCCCATGTGTAGTACTTGCATCATATTGCCCGTACCGAGC
The DNA here is from genome assembly GCF_023714295.1 of Paenibacillus polysaccharolyticus. Lineage (GTDB taxonomy): Bacteria > Bacillota > Bacilli > Paenibacillales > Paenibacillaceae > Paenibacillus > Paenibacillus polysaccharolyticus_A. The sequence continues at coordinate 1,610,508 of NZ_JAMAUN010000001.1, read as the reverse complement.
GGATACCATGGATCGAAGATATCATCATGGCCGAAGCAAACGTTCAGGCCCGCTTCTTGCAGTTCCTTCACCCGAGTCAGTCCTCTTCTCTTCGGATACGTGTCGAAACGTCCCTGCAGGTGGATGTTCACCAGCGGATTGGACACAAAGTTCAGATTGGCCATCTTCAGCAGACGGAACAGCTTGTATGTGTACGCATCGTTGTAAGATCCCATTGCTGTTGTGTGACTTGCCGTTGTGCGGGAGCCTAGTCCGCGTTCATATGCTTCCTTGGCAACAACTTCGATGAAACGGGATTGCTCATCATCAATTTCATCACAGTGAATATCGATGAGACGGTCGTATTTTTCAGCCAGGTCAAAGGCCACTCTCATGGAATCAACGCCATACTCACGCGTAAACTCAAAGTGCGGAATGCCGCCGACAACGTCCACGCCCATTTTAAGTGATTCTTCCAGCAGCTCCACACCGTTTGGATAAGAGTGAATGCCTTCCTGCGGGAAAGCAACCAATTGAATATCGATATACGGTGCCAATTCTTCCTTTACTTCAAGCATCGCTTTAACGGCGATCAGGCTTGGATCTGTCACATCTACATGTGTTCTCACATGCTGAATGCCTTGCGCCATCTGCCATTTCAAAGTTGTTTTGGAACGTGTTTTCACGTCCTCATGGGTCAGAAATGCTTTTCGCTCCGACCAGCGCTGGATACCTTCGAACAACGTACCGCTCAGATTCCACTCCGGCTCCCCTGCTGTCAGCGTTGTATCCAGGTGAATATGTGGTTCAATGAATGGTGGCAGCACCAGTGCTCCGCCAACATCCAGTGTCTCTTCATTGGTATCCGTAGCTGGCTGTTGCTCTTGCGTAATCTGCTCAAACTTCCCGTCTCTGACGACGATATTCCATAGGCCTTCTTTACCCCGCAATTTTGCGTTCTGTATAATCATGTGTTTTCCCCTTTTCTTTGGATGATGTCATGGACACGATAGCCATGAGAATTACATACGCTACGGCTGTACCGATCAGCGCATTAAGCGGTGTTACACCGGGAGCCAGTTGCGCAAATGCTACACCTATAGCCCATGCAACCATAGCAACCCAGTTTACTTTTTTGAAATTCATGTCGGCAAATGGTGCATACGATCTGCGTTTTACAATGAAATAGTCCGCAATGATGATTGCTCCAATCGATGGAATTGCTGCGCCGAGCACATTCAGGAAACCCACGAAGTTGTTGTACATCCACATCGCAAATACGGTCCCGATGATCCCGTTAACGATAACAAAGAATTTTTTCGATATTTTCGTAATGTTGGCAAAACCAAGACCCGAAGCATATAAAGCATTGTCGTTGGTTGTCCAGATGTTGAGGCCCAGTACGATAATTGCAGGAATAATTAGCCCTTGCAGGAACATAACTTCTGAGATGTCAGCCAGATTGTACGCCATCGCGCCGACAGCCCCGAACAAGAACATGAGTGAGTTACCGAGGAAAAATGCAATCACCGTCGCCGTAACCGCCTGCCGCGACGTCCGGGAGAACCGTGCAAAGTCTGGCGTGAGCGTCCCGCCGCTTATGAAAGAACCGATACAGATGGTGAGCGCTGCGGCCGCGGTAAGCGTCTGCGTTGGCGTGTAATCCAGCAGCCCTTGTAGCCCGCCGAGCGAGCCAGCTCCCTCAAACATGGAGTACCCTCCGAGAATCGCTATGGCAGGTACCGCAATGTAACCAAGAATAACAAGAGACTTCATACCGAAGATCGCGGATGCGGTCATTGCCAGACCAAATACAACGATCAGCAAGTATACGTTCCAGTCCATCGCTTTGGCAACCGGAATGGCAAACATCGCCACCCCAACCCCGAACCATCCAACCTGTGTAAAACCGAGCAAGAAGGAAGGCAGATAAGATCCTTTTTCACCAAACGAATATTTCGCCAGCAAATGGGTGGACAATCCTGTCTTGGCAGCGATATGCGCCAGCGCCCCGGTGTAGATGCCAAGCACCAGATTACCTGCCAGCACGATCGCCATAAATTCCATAAAGGTGAGGCTGACACCAAGTGTCCCACCAGCCAGCATGCTAGCCGAGAAAAACGTGAATCCAAGCATGACGGATAACGTCTTCCAGAAATGATTGCGTTGTGCCTTCGGAACCTCTTGCCATGAAAACTCTTGATCTTGTTTGCTCATCAGAAACCCTCCAGTTAAAAGTGTTCTGATACCATAAAAAAAGCAGAAAAAGAGGCTACTTGTCACGCTTATACGCTGACAAGTAGCCTCTTTATGCATCATAACCCGCGCGAAGACACAGAACATTCCTGTGCAGGAAATGCTCTGATTCTCGCGTGATTACAAAATCCGCTGCCCTTGCCAGCCTCTCTGGACTGAATTAAAGGTACCAGTATTCAATTACATTCTATTATTTTGGAAAAATGGTTGACTGTCAATGTCATTTTCATCCAAATCCATTAATATTCGCATCGCTAGAAGCCGGTATTTAACTCATAATTCCTGTCGTAGCTTGGTCTCCACGTCTTCCCTTGCTACGTCAAAATAGGATGTAATTTATTAAAAAAGAATGAAGCACGTAGCAGGAACAATTCGCATAAATGTAGAATATTGTCACAAGCATAATTAAATTGAGGTGTGAAATGAGAAAATTCGTAAGTGTACTCTTGTTCAGTTTATTTTTTCTGATTGTCCTGCCCAATGTGGGACAAGCTGCCCCGCAAACTAAAATTATATTGGACGGTCAGGAGCTTGTGTTGCCGTCAGATGTCGAAGTTGTCAATGTAAACAACAATGTCATGATTCCCATTCGTGTCGTTGCTGAGAACTTGAAATTCAACGTAAAATGGGATCAGAAGAGTCAGAATGTGAGCATTGAACAAAATGCCAAGATCCTGTCTCTCAACGTTGGCAAGAAAGAAGCTAGGGTTCAGAATGAAAAAGTAACTCTGAACACGGCACCGAAATTAATCAAAAATACGGTCGTTGTTCCCCTTCGTTTCGTCAGTGAAGAGATGGGACTGTCCGTAAGCTGGAATAACAAAGAAAAAATTGTTGGCCTGACAAGCACTGACGTTCCTCCTGTTGCTGAGCCATCCCCTGCACCCACTGTTCCAGGCGTAGGAAATAACATCGTATGGGGCAAAGTTAATGATCTCAGCTTTGCTAATCAGCAGCTTGTTGTATCTGTTGACAAAGAGGTTACGCCACAGATCACCAGACTATCCAATCCTGATCGTATCGTGGTTGATCTGCCGAATACCACCTTTGGAGATATCGGGTCAACATTACAACAGGGTACGATGGGTAAGCTTGATGTTAGCGGTATTGCAAATGTAACAGAAGTTCGATATGCCCTTTTCAAAAATGATCCGGCTCAAGTTAGAGTTGTCATTGAGTTGAATAATTTGAGCGATGTGCAGGTCAATTCTCAATATGTCAGTGGCAAACTAATTCTTGACTTAGCGCTTACACCTACGATCGGCGTTCCAATCAGCCCCGTTGGAAATGAAGGTGGCAAAAAAATCGTTGTCATTGATCCCGGGCATGGTGGCAAAGACCCAGGCACCATCGGCATCTCCAACACACAAGAAAAAGATTTCACGTTGCCGCTAGCTCTCAAAGTTCAAGCTCTTCTAATCCAGGAGCCGGATATTGAAGTTGTAATGACACGTGACACAGACGTTTACCCTACCCGCCCAGAGCGGGTGCAGCTGGCTAACACGTTAAACGCGGATGTGTTTGTATCCATCCATGGAAACAGCGTGAAAGCCTCACCACAGACCACAGGCACCGAGACGTACTATTACAAACGAAGCAGCAGTAAAGAACTGGCAGATATCGTACACAGACATCTCATAGAAGCGTTAGGCTTTAAGGATCGCAAGGTTAAGAACGGCAATTTGGAAGTGCTTCGCAATACAACGATGCCCGCTGTACTGCTTGAAATTGGATTCCTAAGCAATCTCGTTGAAGAGCAAGCAATGCTTTCCGACAGTGTTCAAAATAAAGCAGCTCAGGCTATCGTGGACGGAATCAAGGAGTTTTTACACCAATCGCAATGAACAGTGAATGTAATCGAGAACTGAATGTGAAGATAAGGATGTGCTTTGATGAAAAAAAAGACAAATATTATGCTCCTGCTCTACCTTACGGCTGTATTGCTCATCCTTGCCGGTTGCGGCAATAAACCGGCGACAGCCCCTGAAAATGCGGAGCCTGCACCTAATACGACTCCATCTAACGGCTCTTCCCCCTCTGCACCAGATGCCGAGAAAAAAGAATCACAGGAAATTGAAGTGGGTTATGTGGACTCGGAACTGACGCAAGTCAAAACCAAAAAAGCTCAAATTGAATTTTCAAACAATAATGAGAAATATACACAAGCGTTTAATGTGATGCAGCGCTCGGATGACCCGGAGTATATCTCGTTGTGGAGTGACATCGGGCTGGAATCACTTGAGTTTCACGAAGCAGATGGCGCACTTACATTAAACATTCACATTCCCGACGAAGCCAGACTCGGTTCTGGCGGCGAACTTCTTTTCCTGGATACGTTGAAACAAACCATGTTTCAGTTTAAAGACATCCAAAGCATTCAGCTTCTGGTAGATGGAAAACAAAGCGAGAGCCTGATGGGGCATGTGGAATTGGAGAATCCCATCGTTCGTGGTACGGAATAATTGGATCGCGCCTGGTAAATGGCGTCTACGAGAGCAAAGATATGAATAAGGCAACGCGTGGATAACTTCAGCGGTTGGTTGCCACACTGTAAAGCGTAAAAAACCTTGCTACCTGATTCTAGTCAGGGGCAAGGTTTTTCGACGTTTTGCAGAAGCGTACGACGCAACACTTCATTTTTCATTTCGAATCGGTGTACAAACACCATGCAAAATTGAAACTTGATCTTTTCTAATGTGATCCGATTCGGTTTATTCGCCGGACTGTCCGGAATCGATTGGAAGTTTGCCTTTTGCCTCAAGTTTTCCTAGCAGTACCTTGATAGCAGCTAGCGTGTTGGGCTCCTGTTTACCATACACAGCAAGGGCTGAACGTACATTGTGCAAATGAAGCATCTCATAGGGATTGCCAAGAGACAGCAACGTATAACGCACTTGGCGTTGGTTCAGTTCGTTGATGAATAACTGCATCTCTTCCCAACGAAACTGACTTGCTACGTTGCGGAATTGATACGAAGCCATAAGAAGATAGTCGGCCTTGTTTACGGTCTGGAGCACTGTTTTCATATTATTCGAATTCAAAACAACCGTCACCGTTTCAATGGAAGCATTACCAGCGGTTTGCTTGAGTTGTTTTTGCAACTGCTCAGCCTGATCGGCATCAGAAGCCACGATGACGACTCGATCACTGGCTCGAATTGTCTCTACGCTCTTGCCGTCCGCTCCAGCCAAAACAGTAACCGCCCGCTCCGCAATGCTACGCTCCACCTGAAGGTGAGCATCAGATCCGATGATGCTTTTCAACTTATTTAACTTTTGTGTCAGAGATGGACCAGACTCAAACAGATGATATTTCGATTTCACCGTCAAAATACGTTTTACAGCCTCATGCACCCGTTCTTTAGAAAGTGTTCCGTTATTCACAGCTTGAATCAGTGCCTGATGTGCAGTGGATACGTCTTGTGGCATGAGTATGATGTCTACTCCTGCTGCGGCAGCACGTCTAACGGCTTCCGTTTCACCAAAATGCTCACTAATCCCCTTCATCGTGAAAGCATCGGATATAATCAGACCTTTATACTGCAACTCTTCACGAAGCAAGCCGGTTAACACCTTACGAGATAGTGTAGCTGGAAGCGGAACCGGTGTACCGTCCTTGCGTGAGGTTACTTGCTCGTTATCTATCGCCGGAAAGGCAATATGTGCCGTCATTATCATATCGACACCTTCCTTCATGGCCGCCTTGAACGGTTTTAACTCCACCGCGTCCAGTCGCTCATGTCCATGTGTAAGCACAGGCAATCCCAGGTGAGAGTCAACGGATGTATCCCCATGCCCTGGAAAATGCTTCACGCCTGCGATAACACCCGACTGGTGCAGTCCCTTGATCATAGCTAGACCGAGCTGGGTAACCAGATCCGCATTTGAGCTAAAGGATCGCATACCGATAATAGGATTGTCTGGATTGCTGTTCACATCAAGCACAGGCGCAAAATTAACCTGGACCCCAAGTGCTTTTAACTCTTCTCCCGTCAGTCGTCCGGCTGCTTCTGCTAGTGCCAGATCACCCGTTGCGCCTAGCGCCATTTGTCCAGGGAGATTCGTGCCGCCAGGAATACGGCGGATCACCCCTCCCTCCTGATCGATGCCAATAAATAGCGGGATATCGCCAGTCTGGTTTTGGATTTGATGCGTAAACGTTGTAACTTGCTGTGCATCCACGGTATTTTTTTCAAAAAGGATAAGTCCGCCCACATGCTGATCTTGAAGGTTACGTTTCACTCCTTCGTTTACAGTCGTTGTCGCTTTTCCGTTCCATTGCCTGATATCCGGCATAAGCATCTGGCCTACCTGCTCGCTAACCGTCATATACGAAATGAGCTTGTCCCAATCCTTCGCCTGAATCGCCGCTTCACGTTCAAACTGAATGACACGCGCCATAAATACAGCATATTCCGCTCGTGTCACCGTCCGATCCGGTTGGTACGTCCCATCGGGATAACCTCCAACCAGTCCGTTTGAACTCATGATCTGGATCGGCGCTGCACCCCAATGTTTCTCTGCATCGCTCCACTGAGCGGTCAGAGTCCCTTGTTGAAGCGGATAAGCGCGCGTCAAAAAAGCTGCTGTTTCGGCCCGACTAATCGGTATATTGGGTCGAAACGAGCCATCTGGAAATCCACCAGCCAGCCCATGCTGCTCAGCGATCGCGATCTCACGGTAAAAAGGATGCGTGTTCGGCACATCCGTGTACTTCAGCTTTTCCACTGGTTGTTCAAGCTGATCCGGATAAAGTTCACGCACCAAGAAGGTAATGGCCTGTCCTCGGGTTACGGATGTCTGCGGCTGGAACTTGCCATTGCCGTAACCTGCGACTGTACCTCTTTTAGCCATATACTGAATACCATCTTTGGCCCATTGCGTATGCTGGAGGTCAACAAAGGTGGTTTCCGCGTTGGCACTGCCCGCCCAGATCAACATGGAACCGAAAGCTGCGGCTATAATGGTTTTATACGTTAAACGCACTTCATTTCACTCCCTGCTCGATTGGCTTGTTCATGAAGGGTTAGACGCGGATTATCCGCTTTTGTTGCTCTTATGGTCTTAAGCACTTCTCACAAGTAGAGAGCACTGATCATGCATGATATAATTGAATGCATATTACTATTCGTCAAGAAAACGTCTGATATGGTTTTCGGAGGAATAAGAGTTTGGAGTCGTTTCATGTTAATGATAAATATTGTGCTTGTTATGTTTCTGCTAGGTCTCCTTCTTGGTTTTGTTGGCGCAGGCGGTTCCGGTTTCATTATCTCGATCCTGACGGTTGCATTCGGATACCCCATTCATGTTGCTCTCGGAACGGCGCTTGCAGCGATGTTTTTCTCCTCGCTCTCCGGTTCAATCAGTCATTACCGAGAGGGAAATGCAGTGCTCAAAACCGGTGTGATCGTGGGTCTGGCAGGGGCAGCAGGAGCCTGGGTCAGCTCAGGATGGTCATCCTATATTCCAGAGGATCGGCTTGGCATGCTGACTTCATTCATGCTTTTTGCATCAGGGCTCGCGCTGTGGCTTCGCTTGATTCTTGTTTCAAGGCGTCCTGCTGGTTCTGAGTTACAGACTGTTATACTTGGAGACGGTCTGCGTTACTGGGCATATACGTTACTCATTGGGGTAGTTACAGGAATGTTATCCGGACTATTCGGTATTGGCTCCACACCCTTTATCCAATTAGGGCTCATGCTGTTGTTAAATATGCCTATGAGATATGCTGCTGGAACAACGATGTTGGTCATCATTCCCATAGCCTTGGCGGGTGGAGCCGGATATATGAGAATTGGTTATCTGGATTTACAATTGTTATTGCTGGTTGTAATCGGCACAATGACCGGGTCTTACGTTGGAGCAAAATTCACGAAACGTGTACCCGCACTATGGCTGAAAGTGAGTATGGTCGTGACCCCGATGATTGGAGCAACTATATTATGGCTGTGACTTTCTTGAAGCGTTCTGTGTAAGGGGTGCTAGATGTAACGAGGAAGTTCATTGTTCAATTAAAAAGGGATGTCCCCTAACATCTCAATGATGTGAGAGACATCCTTTTTCGGGTGTCTATTTTTAAAGTAAAAATACTAATCTATCATAGATACCCTATTAGATTATACGCGCTGGAGATGGGTATCCTTAAACTCCGTTTCATATTTCAAACCAAAACCAAACATGCGATCCATACCAATGTGAGCGATCCAGATGAAGCTGATCAACGTCAGAACGTCCATTTTCAACACGTAACCCGCTGCCAAAAATACCATAGGAATAATGTACGTATGTCCCACATTGTAGATTAGTGCTCCCAGTTTATTGTTAGCTACGTAGCCAATCATGAACACATCCGGGACGAGAAGCAACAGCAGGAAGAGCCACCAGGAATAATCATTATAAAAGTATAACGTTGTCGCTGCTGCGAGCACCAGCAACCCTTCTAATCGAATCCATAATCTAGTCATTTGGTTTGATCTCCTTTGTTTGAATGTAATTTATTTTGATTCTCATGTTCTCCATTGGGAGATTTTATTCCGCTCAGCATCCACCCGATGCCCCGGGATACCTGTTCGTGTGAGAGCGGCTGGGCGGACAGCAATACAGGGGATTGTAACGTTAATCCGTCGAACACAGCTTGAATTAAGACTGCGAAGGTTTCTTTTTCACCTTCGTCCAGAGGCAGATCCAACCGATCAATGATTAATCGAATACCCGATTTCATCTCTTGATAGAGCTTTATTAACTCGTGCGCGAGTTTCTCATTACTGACACTTTCCGTCCAGAGGCTGATTAACAATGTAAACCACTCTGGGTTTGTTTTACGAAATTCAACGACGTGTTGTAACGCTTGCTGGAGCAATGCTGCAGGTTGTGCTGACATATCCAATTGTTGCAGTGCTTCCTTCATCCCGCGGTTAATCATCCATTCCCGCACAACTTCCACCAGAAGTGTTTCCTTCGTATTAAAATGGTAGCCGATCAATCCCTGTGCCACCCCGGCTTTAGCCGCAATTTCCTTCATGGTAGCTTTGGAATAGCCTACCTGACCGAACAATGTAAAGGCCGCTTGTAAAATGGCGTTTCTGCGCTCATCTTGATTTTCGGATTGTTGCTTAGACATTTGGTTTCAACTCCAATACTGTTTGGTTGAACAGTCAATTTATGTCCTTATCTTAAAACTGTTTGGTCGAACAGTCAACATATTTTTTGACATTTCAAATTGTATGTTGCTTCCAAATGAATATGTTATACTATAGACGTTATATTAATGGTTTATTTTAGGAGGTTTTAAATGATGAGCAGTGTGGGATTTCCAGGTATGTTATTTGCAATAGTCTTTCTGATTCTAGTGATTATGCTGATTCGGAGAATATTGAAACGATAAGAAAAAAAACTTTATTAACACGGGTTACTTCCGTGAATACATGCTGTTAAACATGAAGAAAGCGTTGTTTGCCATAACAACGCTTTCGAGATATAAAGTGTCTCATCCAATTTTGAAAGATGCTTTGACACACCTCTGATCCCTTCGCTAACTTATGACTTCACCTTGAAAATCTTAATATCTACACCGCCCTCCGCCGGATAACCCTCACCAATAAGCGCATCCACGTTCAGATTGGATAGTGCCTGACTGTTGGTTATAATGCGAGGAGAGGTGCGAAACAACATGTCACCCTTCACTTCTCCGATATACCCATTATTTTCGATGTACATCTCACAAGCTTGCCCCGTATAATCTTGTCCCTGTAACATATATCTGGCTGACAAGCTGTGACGTCCTCCCGCTTTTCCAATAATTTGTGTATCCACGCCTCCCTCACGAACGAAGCCTTCGAAACAGGTTCCGGTGACATGTCCAGTAAACGTAATCATCACTACTGAGTCTCCCTCTGCGCTCTTTAGCTCAATTGAATTTTCAATCCTAACGTGCACAGTAAACAACTCTTCTATCTCTAGCTTCGTCATCAATCATTGTCATCCTCTCTGTCTGTTATTTCGTGATTCTACCCATGTATCGACCCTACCTTTCTTCACTTCGTCAGTTATTTAAGGACTCCTGCTAACAAGCGAGCTAATGAACAGCTTCTCTATGAAGCCTAACAAAAAAAGTTGCCAGAATAGCAACTTTGAGAAGTCGAGCATAGATTTTATAAGGATGGGAAGTAGATGCTTATAAACGAACAATATATTACCAGACTTGATCCAGCTCAGGATGAAAGAAGGCATAACCACACTTTCCATTTTTCTTGATTCTGTACATGGCCATATCCGCAAGTTTGAGAAGTTCCGTTGGATCTTGTCCATGCTTGGGAAACAAACTGATGCCAATACTGGCAGATAGATGGATCTCAATGGCATTCACATGAATCGGCGCTTCAAACGCATTCGTGAGATTTTTGGCAACGATCTCCGCATCATTGTCATCCTTAAGCTGGTTCAGGATAATGCTGAATTCGTCACCTCCCAGTCTTGCTACGCAATCCGTACTACGAATATTGCCCTTCAATCGACGGGAAACTTCCATTAACACCTGATCACCTATATCGTGACCATAGGTATCATTAATCTGTTTGAACCCGTCCGTATCGATATACATTACTGCAAACCGCGACTCACTTCTTAGCGCATTGCTGACAGCCCATGCAAGACGATCTTTAAAGGCTAAACGATTAGGAAGACCTGTCAAGGAATCATGCAATGAAAGATGTTTGCTGATTTTCTCGGAAACTTTGATCTTGGTATACTCCGTATCCAGTTCCTTAATCAGGTTTTTGAGTTTGTACACGCGAGTGCTCGTATTGGTTGTGTCGCTAATCTGTAGCAGTGCATAACTGTGATCATTTTCATAAAGGGGTTCAACATGCAGATTCTGTCTGTAAAAACTCTCATCTCCTCCATCCTTCGGAAGGACAAAAGATTTATGTAAAGCGCTGGAGCAGAACCTGCTCTGCCCGTGATACAGCGCATTTTGTATGATGTTCATATACATATTAGCCTTGAATCTGGGGCAAATCTCGAGCAGGTTTTTACCCAGCACGTCTCCAGCGAGCATACCTGTTAAACGTTCCAACCAGCCATTCCACACGAGAATTTTCAATTGTTTGTCGACAATCATAATGCCCATTTTGGTTTTGTTCAGCGCCTGTACAATGAGATTATCCATGGTTATCCTCCCAGTAGAGCATTTATCTTATCCAGCAGACTGGAGATGGAATCCATGCTCAATGCAATAACGATAATTCCTTTTATATCTGTATCCGCAAGCAAAAAGGAGGTATGCAACACCAATATGTACACTTCATTCTGAAGCAAAATTTGCGGGTCAGTTCGTGTAACATGAAGCAGCTCAATATCAGGCAGTACATACTCCAGCTTTATTTCGAGAAAATTTCCGAATTCGCCAATAATGGCATTGAGCAGCACATTGCTGATTTCCTGCAACACATCGAGATCCGTGTCCATTAATAGAGAATCGTTTGCATCCACGTTCTCTGTCAATTCTCCGAGACACATATTCGCTAACACTTTTGCCTGCTCGGCAGGAAACATCAGGAAAGCTTTGCCTTGGAACTGATACCCGAACTGCAACGATGACCGAAAGAGATGGCCTTCCGCAAATAAAATGTTGTACCTGCGATCCTCGGGGTCTACTTCTTTAATGGAGATTAGCTCAACCTCGGGGATATTGAGTACAATATGTTTGTCTACAATTTCCGATAACATATTAGCAGCTTGTCCGACGTAAACATTGACAAGTTCAGTAAGCAGATCTTTTTGTAGCTCATTCAGCATAACGTGCCACCTGAATCATTTGGAGCAATGTACCTGCTCTTTCTGCAGTTAAAGGTTTATTCAGGAATCCTGAAATGCCCAGCTCCTCCACTTCCTCACGGGTAGCCTTCTGAATATCGGCAGACAAAATAATAATTTTGACATTCTGATCATTCTCTCGAATCAAACGCAACATATCCTGACCATTCAGTCCTGGCATCAAAAGATCTGTTGTTATCAAATCAGGTTTGTAATCTTGATAGAGTTGGTAACCGTCTTCTCCGTTGGTGGCCGTTCGAATTTCGCAATCCGGAATATGATCACTAATCAACTTGCTCATCAATTTCTGCACAAAAATCGAGTCTTCCACAATTAATACTTTCATGATTCTACTCAGTCTCCTTGATAAAGTTTTAAGGGCGCAAAGATATCAGGCGCTGTAGACAGTTTCTTGTGAAGGAGCTTCGCGCACAGGTGGAACCCCTTAAAAGTGACTGACGAATAAATTAGGCAAAACAATATAAATTATAGTTACTAGAAAAATAGATTGTCAACAATATTTAAAAATAAATTAAAACGTATTCATTTGTCAATGGAAGGGAAATCCCAAGGATACGCAAAGCGATAAGTTCCATGGAAATATAATCCTGTTTGGGATTCCAATACCGGCGGACGCTAAAATTCCTGTAAACATGTAAAAGGACGAAGCAAATCATGAAATGCCAACTCACATTTCAATGATATCCTGCTTCGTCCTTTTCATATTAACCAAATCATATAGCAAGTCAGCGATATAGCGGACCATATGCAGCGCAAGCTCGGTAATCCGCATTCTCCAAGTCTTTGGTTCCAAACGCAGACCAGGCACTGGGGCGGAAAATAAGCTTGTCATCAATGTTGTGCATGTTAACTGGAATGCGCAATATGCTCGCCAAGGTAATTAAATCAGCTCCGATATGACCATAACTAACCGCACAGTGGTTTGAACCCCAGGCTGCCATAACGCTGTACACATCTCTGAATACCGGATCATCCTCTACTAACTTCGGCACAAACCATGTCGTAGGCCATGTTGGTGTTGTTCGCATATCCAACTGTTCATGTACTTCATCCGGTAATTCCACAGTGTAACCTTCAGCTAGCTGAAGCACAGGACCGACTCCTGCAACGAGGTTGATGCGCGCCATCGTCACAGGCATGCCTCCTCTTGTCGTATAATCTGTTGAATATCCGCCTCCGGCAAATTGATCCATATAAGTGGGTCTCCAACGGACAGCATCCAGACAGGCTTGAACCTCCTGCTCTTCAATCTCCCAATGCGGTTTCATTACTGGTTTGCCGTCACGTTGCTGCTCCCCTGTTCCATCCAGTGAAGCAGGTCCAGAATTAATCAGATGTATAAAACCTGATGCTGCAAGGCCCTCAGGCTGCCATCCGGTAACCCGTTCTACAGCTTCGGGACTCCAATAGGCACGAACATCTGCAAATATTTGAGCGGTGTGTGATACATAATGATTGAGTAACATCGTGACTGCGTTTAAATTGTCGTTCTCTGTGGCGACCATGTAAGGCTCCCGTATGCCATTCCAGTCAAAAGAACTGCATAGAACGGCTTCAAGCACATCCGCACTTGACTGATAATCTGTCCATTCCCGCTGTCCCTGAAAACCTGAAGCAATGGCGTTATAACCGTAAGCTTCTTCCTCATGTCCCATTACAGCAAGTTTGGGATTGCCTATCATTAAATCTCGTACAATTATCGCCATGCGAATCGAGGTTTCCCACGTTTTTGATTTGTCCTGTGGACTAATTCGAACAGATTCAGGATTAGGATCAGTTCCTTCCTGGCAATAGCGTGTTACCCAAGCCAGAGCATTCTGAAATTCTTCCTGATCATAGATATGCTGTTGGAGTCTGCGGTTAACCTCCGTCATATCCACGTACGCATTTCTCATACCCAGATAGCGCTGATAGAAATTTTCATCAACAATGCAGCCTGCAATTCCCATCGAGACAGAGCCGATGGACAGATATGATTTGCCTCGAAGCAACGCCACCGCCATAGCTGCACGGGTAAAACGAATTAACTGATCCCGAACATCCTCAGGCAACTTGCATTCGTTCTGATCCTGAATATGTCTGCCATAAATTTTAAAGAGGGGCAATCCTTTCTGGTTATGCGCTGCGTGAAGCGCAGCCAGATAGACTGCACCGGGGCGCTCCGTGCCGTTAAATCCCCAGACTGCATGCGGCAGCGTAGGGTCTGTCTCTATCGTTTCTAAAGGATAACACCAGCCACTAGCTACGGTGAGCAGCACACCGACACCTTCCTTGCGGAATTGCTCGGCACATCGTGCGGCTTCTGTTATACCGGAGATGCATGGCTCAAAGATAACAACCTCTACCGGAGATCCATTCGGATAACGAAGAACGGCTGTAATTTCAGCGGCGGCTTCACGCGCAAGTTCCATCGTGCTTTCTGCCAAGGCTTCCTTTACAAGTTTACGGCGGTCCACGATCGGACGAATACCGATTTTGGGAAAGCCTCCTTCATAACGATGTGAATCATCTTCATTCATCACGAACCCTCCTTTAATTTTATCGCACTGTCTCAACAGGAAAAGTAAAGCTGTGTCGACCTGGCTTCAGCTCTTGAACACGGGGAAGTTTCGCTGCTGCAACAATAGCAGAAGGCATGACTAGTGTAGCTGAGGTATTCTCGGGAATTTCAACGTCGATGCGCAGTCCTGCTTGATCTTTTTTCCAAGCTGTAGTGATTCTTCCGTGTGCAGTTCGGATTGATGCACTAACCTGGGCCAGCTTGGAAGGAATGCAGGGTTCGATCCATATTTTTTCGTATCCTGGTGAATCCGCTCTAATTCCTGCAAGTCGTGTGTAAAAAGAAACACTGATACCCCCAAACATGGCGTGATCATGAGAATGCATCCCCCCTTTCTCGCTCCACTGCTCCCAAAGTGTAGTTGCTCCTTGTGCAATCTGATAGACGAAGCCTGGGTATTCCTTTTTGGTTAGAAGCTCATATGCGATATCGATATACCCGTGATCAGCAAGTACATCTAACAGGTATCTCGTCCCGTAAATACCTGTGTGAAGATGTCCTCCTTTTTCGGCAATAGCCTGCACAAGCCGTTCTGCGGCGGGAGCACGTTGTTTGACAGGCACCATTCCATAAGCAAGCGGCAAAAGCTGAGCCGTCTGTGAACCACCGGCATAGACCCCGTCTCCTGTATGAAAGCGGCGTTGAAAGGTACGGTTAATGTCATCGGCCAATTGGCTGTAACATTCATGGTCTGCGGGTTTTCCCAAAATGCCTGCCGATTCGGCAACCATGGAAGTAATCCTGTAGTAGACACTGATATTGACTAATTCAACTTCATGAAAGTAATTTTCCCAACCATCTTCATTCGGAGGGCACCAATCCCCAAACCCATCCTTCACTTCATGTTCAGGCCATTTCTCATGTAGATGATCGATATATGTCTTCATGGAAGGATAACTTTGGCGCAGTACATCCAGATCGTTGTAATGTTGATAAAGATGCCATGGGAGAGAAACCTTGTCTCCACTCCAGTCGGGATTCGTCTGGCTGTCTTCAATATCTTCAAGCCATTTACGATAATAGCTCTGCATATCAAAATGGTGCATTCCTGATTCCTCAACGACAGCGGAATCCATCAGGCAAGGTGTTCGCTCGTCACGCTGGCAACAGTCCGTTGGAATGCTCACCAGATTGTTAAGGTAAGACCAACGAATGTTGCTGTAAAGCTGATTAAGCAGTTCATCCGAACATTCAAATGTGCCTGTCGGTTCAACTGCGGCATGGATCGGAACAGCCTGAATGGAAATCCAGCTTGATCCGGCACAGACTTCTACATACCGAAATCCATGATATGTGAAACGTGGCTCGTAACATTCTTCATTATCACCGCGGAGGATGTAAGTATCTGTAGCCTTCGCATTCCGATTCGTCCAAGAGTCAATATTGCCTTGTCCATCCACAAGCTCGCTGTATCGCAGCCGTATCTCATGGCCTGCCCGTCCTTTCATCCGAATACGAACCCAACCTGCGATGTTTTGTCCAAAGTCGTAAACATTCACTCCAGGACGTGGATGAAACACAGCAATAGGCTGCAACGATTCGAATGGCAGAATAGGAGGCTGTTTATTTTCCTTGAGTTCACCTTTTGGCGGCTCTGCAGCTACAGCTCTTGTCCAGCTGTTGTCTTCGATAAAACCGGGACAATCCCATCCGCTGTGCTGCAGGCGTGCATCATAGGACTCCCCGTCATAAATATCATTGAACAGAATCGGGCTTGGTGCCGATGACCAGGATTCGTCTGAGATAATGGTCTCTGTGCTGCCATCCTCAAAGCGTAGATCCAGTTGCAGAAGAAGGGCCTTATCCCGATTCCATTTCCATCCCCAACGCGAATAATTGTAATGATATCCATTCCCCAACCAAACCCCCAGTACGTTATCACCTTCTTGCAACATAGGAGTCACATCATATGTGTCATATAGCATTCTACGATGATAAGGTGTATTGGCTGGAGCAAGTACACGGCGGTCCGCCCGCTTTCCATTAATAAGAAGCTCATACCAGCCAATCGAATAGATGCGTAGTCTGGCTTCAAACGGGGGTGTGGATATATTAAATGTTTTGCGGAACAGCGGACTGTCTACTGGAAACTCTGCCTCACAAACCGATAGCATTTGTCCTTCCAACACCAGTCCATTGCCTGAAGCATGAATCGTACCTGCTGTACAATGCGTGGTTAGCGGATCATAAAAACGGTTGGAGTACAGCACACGTCCATCGCTTCCGGTGAGTTTCAGGTCGCGAAAGACCGCTTTTTGCCCTTCTTTTGTCCGAAATCCGACTGTTCCGTGATATTCTGTTGCTTGGCAATGACAAAAAAATTGTTCATTTATCGTGACTTTCCATTCTCCGTTTTCTGTGCATACTTTAAGCGATATTTTCGTAAACTCTTTCGACAGGAATGAAGGTAGTTTGATGCTTCCTATCACATGCTTCGCACCTTCTTCCGTGCGGAAAATGTAAGCAACAAATAGATTCCCATCTGAAGAAGCTTGTGTATGTTCCGGGTGCCCGGTCTTTTGTTGCTCGCTCTCCCGAATTTCAATCCCGCAGTGATCGTTCTCATTCTGATAACCAAACAAAAATGATGCACCACCTGTTGCAACCTCGATTACCACTTCTGCTTGATAAGAAGTCCACTCATCAATAGCACTTGTCTGGCGAGTAATCCATTCGGCTAGCCATGCGTCCGACATTTTTTTCTGCCTCCTCACCCATTCGTCTGTTTTTCCTCTAAAAAATTCTCATGTATGATCGTCACTTTTGAGGCGTTCCAGGCACCCACAGTTATCCCACTTAACCGGATTTCAGATCCTATTTCAAACGAAATGCGTCTCTCTTCTCCCGGCAAAAGGCCAAAATCATTGTCATCCAGATAGCAACTCCAATCCTCGGGAAAATCGTGAATCATTATCCGAATCGCAGGCATACTCCCGATGTTACGGATAATAATCACGCCGCTATTATCATCTGTATAGACAGTAGACGCTTCCATTGAAGTACAAGGAAGTTCACGTAGCGGTGCATTGGGAAGGCTCCCATACAGCATGAATGCATGCTCAGCGTCTTTACCTTGGTATTCGTTGGCATCGTGCCGGTGTTCTCTCTCAAAAGCGAGAAGTTCCGCGGTCTTCGGCTGGGCATTGAACCAATACCATTGATCAGAAATCAGACTTCCATTGTGGGCATGAAGTGTAACCGCCATAAGAAAAGGATCAATGCATGAGGCTTCAGGCAGCTCGATTTCCAACGTATCTATGCAATACGCTAGTCCTGGATTCGCTGTTAAAGCTGGGTACTCCCATGTCATTATTTCGGTTAATTGGCTGCTGTACAGTCTGACTTGTACCATGACGTCTGTAAGTATCTCACGCGAATCATTGACAAGATGTAGATCAGCGTGAAACATTTCACCCTGCTGCCATCCGTCCATTTTGTGGGTTGTGATAAACGCATTTTGCGGACGGCAAGCCTGCTTGGCACGATAATAAGAAAGCTTAGCTGTCCCATAGTAATCGACGACTGCCCATGAGTGTCCCGGGAAGCAATCGGTGAATTTGTAATACCAGTATCCACTCTTGTTCTTCCCCGTACCTGCTCGTTGGATATCAGCGGTAAACCGTATGGCATCGCCCTGTGCAGTCTGCGAATAGGTGATATAGTCATGCCAATTGCGAATAGGTCCATACGCTGCATACCGCATCACTTTAACGATATCTTTCAAGCTAAACTGATGAAAATGAGCTTTCCATCCTCTGCTTTCCTCGGTCGGTGGAAAAGAAGACAATGCTTCTTCCGGCATATATCGCAAACAGCTGGAAACATTCGTCTGGCTTGGAATACCGAATTCGCCGTAAAAAACGGAAGGCAACTCTAACGTGGCTTGATCGAGCGATTCACCGCCATGATACACATTCCAGTTATGAGCACTGCCTCCCCAAGGATCGGTTCGATGAAAAGGACGTGATGGATCATACTCGCGGCATCGCTTCCCGACTAGAAAAAGACCCTCGTCTGCCCCGCCATGCGGACCATTTTCGTTGCCACCGCCCCACATAATCAATGAAGGATGGTTCCGTAGCCGTTTAATGGAGAGTACCGTCTGACGATCAATCACACCTAGATCGGTCAGTGGTGCATCAGGCGGCCCCCAACAGAGGGGGAACTCTTGATACACCATGATGCCTTTTTCATCACACAAGGTATAGAACTCATCACTTTCCACAATGCCACCGCCCCAAGCCCGGAGCATCTGAACATGGCCTCTCCGCGCTAGCTCTAGTAAACGTTCATATTGCCCTTCCTTGTGTGTGAGCATGACATCCGGCCAGCACCAATTTGCCCCTTTGATGAAGATCGCTTCTCCATTGATGACGAACTGCCAGCGATAGTCTGTTACAGGTCTGGTATCTACCAAGGGTCTCATCTCAATCGTACGGATAGCGAAAGAAGTAAAGACTGCACCTGTATGAACTGGTTTTGATTCCGCTGTCCAAGCTGAGTTCAATGTGCTGATTAACTCATGTGCCATATCATTCGCTTTTGGATCAGTATGTTCAGTAGAGACTGCTCGCAGCACTAGCTCGTAGAGAGACTGATCCCCATACCCTGAAGGCCACCAGATTTGTGGATTGTTCAATCTGACATCGGTACAGAATTTGCTTTTTCCATAGGGTACTGTAATAACAGCTGTAAATCGGCTCTGCTCGCAGCGAACAGAGTCTTGTTTCGTACTATCGACTGGGTCGTTTTTACTTGATGACTCCCTGCACGCCTTCTCGGTTTTCAGCCGGATCAGACCTTCAATGGTTATAGAAACTTGCTCAACTAGGGTGTTATCTACAGTAAATTCAATCTGGAGCAGCGCCTCCCCTGGAGTGACAGACTTTGTTATGACATAAGGATCAAGTAAAGCAAGGTCTGGTTCGCTCGTTAAGCGCACATCTTTCCAGATGCCAAGGGAGATGAGGTGTCCATAATGCCAGCCAAAGCCTGGACTTGGTTTCATCAGACCATTCCAGCTCTGAGGTGCCGGATCAATTCGAACAACGAGTACATTGGCTTCATTCCAGCGAACCAGATGTGTAACGTCATGATGCGGACCGCCAAACATGCCTTGATGATGACCAAGCGAAACACCGTTGAGAAATACGGTACCGGAGTATTCAATGCCGTCAAACTCCAGAGAAATCCGCCTTCCATCCCACTCCTGCGGTACTTCAAATGTGGTAGCAAACCACCACTCCGTACACTCCACACGTGTTCGCCGGAACCAGACAGGTATGTCTTGAGGTGAACCATACTGTTCAAGTTCATCAATTGAATTGGTGTTCCAGTGCGGGTCATCCATTAACCCCAGATCCAATAAAGCTTGCTGTACTGTTGCAGGAACATGCATTTCAAGCCAGTCCTTGCGAGGATGCTCAGGGTCGTACCAACGCTCTCGCATACCTTCGCTAGGGAGAGCTTTTCGTCCAAACCATCCTGTGGCAGGGGCCGGGGAACCGGGATCAGCTGCTTCTCCGCCCTTCATACGCCATACGCCAGATAGTAACAGCGAATCGGATGTGGGAGCTGCTGCTGAGTAAACTAGTTCGGACTCCTGGTGATCCATCACCGGTTTCATTTCGTGCGTTAAAGGGACAATTGGAATACGACTGTCCGCGTCCACCCAAGCGTCTCCGTGAAGCGAAGAACGTGAATAAGCTTCATCCTGAACTTCGTCCAGATAACGCTTTCCTTTCTCGGAACGGTAATATGAGATGTTTGTCATCACGCTAACACTCCATTCAGTCTCGGTGAATTTCTGTAATTCTGTTTACTCTGTTTACTTTGTTTGCTCTGTTTGGGTCTATTCAACATGTTCTGTGAATGAGCACGGGCCGATAACCTTCCGGTACCTCCATTGAAACCGAGACTGCTTTTGGAGCAACCACTTCCAATTGAAATACTGATTCGTCTCCTTCCTTCCTAATCTCCCAGCGCACATCGATTCTTCCATCCCCGGGAAGAGGCACCGCACCTTTGGCCCATTGCAGATCCCCAGGTTGGGGCGCAACCCGAACCTTCGTCCAGCCGTCTGCCGTGGGGCGTACTCCGAGTACCACAGCTCCTAAAAAGTATCCCGGTGCAGCCGACCAGGCATGGCAATGACTACGTGTCAGATCCTTCGGATTAGGTCTGTTCTCGGTAAATCCCGGGTACATCTCCCAGCAGGTTGTGGCATCATGTCTCACCATCTCTCCGAACTTCGTTCGCATATCCTGTAGCATCGTATCAATCTCTCCGTGCATCATCAGCGCTTCATAATAAAAAAACGTCATGAACGGACTGCCGATCGCAACAAAGTCCTCTGGCGGAGATGTTAAATAGGCAGTTAGCTTCTCCTCACGCTCATCTGCTGCAACTCTGGTAATCAATGCTATCACTTGAGTCTGCATGCTAAATGTGCTGGACAAAGAACCATTGGCATGAATACAGTCAACGAAGGCCTGCCGCTCACTACTCCATAAATGCTTGTTGATAGACTGAATTAAAAGATGTGACTTAGAGTCGTAGTAAACGCCTTCCTCTGCGCACCCTGCCAGTTCAGACAAACGTGCCGCATCTGCCAGCGTGCGTGCAAAAATGGCGTTTTGATGGGTAACTGTCCCGTCGTTCGGTTGCTCAATCGGTGCCCAGTCGAGCAGGTTCCAGGCATGAACGGTTAATAGCCCTTGATCATCTATATTTTTGAGATAATGATCCAGCGTGAACCTGACCTTCGGCCAGATCGTTGATGCAAACTCCCTGTTTCCGGTATGCCGGGCATATTCAAGACAGGCCGTTACCCAAAAAAAAGTCCAGTTTGGAATAACACTGCTCCAGCCGCTCGGCACTTGATTTACATAAAGTGGTGTCTGCTGACCTGAGCCAGGCACCAGTTCTAGGCTATGCCTTACAATATCCGTTGCACCAAAGACGTAGTAGTTCACAAGCGCTTCATTACGGCTGTCACCTACCCAGAACACCTGTTCATAGGTCGGACAATCCACAAATGTATCCTCCATGCACAACCGGGTTGTATGTTTGCTAATCTCCCAGATATCATTCAAGAGTGAATCCGAGCTATGGAAGCGGCCGATCTCTGCCACTGGATAATTGCTCTGCACAAGCGTCACACCGAACAGTCGAACAGGCACTCTATTCCCGTGAATTGTGAGCATCAGATAGCGTAGTCCACGCCGCACAGGAGATTCATAGCTTTGTCTGCCTTCAAGGCATACATAACGTAGCGTGTTATCTACGCCAAAGGTATCCTGTCTCCATCCGCCATCCATGTATTCGAATCCATAGGCGTCGATGACTGTCCCTTCCGGTGCCTCAACTTCAAATCGCAAATAACCAGACCATTCACGTCCAAAGTCCAGAATCAGCTCAAGCCCTTGACCTTCAACCGTTGCCGGTATTATGGCCGGCCTGCGATTGGCAAAACATACTTGCTGCAATGTTGCGGGTACAGCCAAGTTCCGCTCTGTTCGCTTCCATATACTGAAGGTAAAGACGGAAGCATCCGAGCTTAACTTCGCAGGAAAAGCACGCATCCACTTTTGATAAGCAATCAATTCTGAAACCGAAGCGAGTCTGCGACATTGCTCATACACATCGGCGTCCTGAAACGCCTTCCTATCCAGGGGCTGATTACCGCCAAAGCCACAGTACGCACGCAGTGGGTCTGAACTCGGCTGATGATCGATATGCACCAGGGTAGCGAACGGGCCTATCAGCATAAAAGGTGATTCTTTTACCAGATCTTCATGGAGAAGCGGCGAAACAACCGTAAATGAAACGTCACAGTCGATGCCAAGATGCAAGCCACCGCCATGATCAGGTCCAGCGAGTTCAATCAACAGCAGATTGTCTCCGGCTTGGAGCCTGACTCGTTGTAGACGGCGCGGATGTTCTCCTTCCATTTCTTCTAAAGTGTAATAGGTTCCGTTGAGAGTAATTCCGCGCAGCGCATGGAAGGCACTGAAAAATCCGATCACAGCGTCTGCTTCGCTGCTTGCACGAATGACTGCTACCGCATAACCGGCAAAGGATACCGGGTTGGCATGCATTTTGCTGCCTGGCTCCATCGCTTCACGTACATCCAGCACATGTGTCCACGAGACAAGAGATACCTCTTTCAGAGACTCGACCCGGACCGGCCAAACCTCTTGCTCTGTCAATTCAGGAATATCGCTCGGGATCAACTGCTTCCAAGGTGCATCACCTGGCCTCCCGATGATCCGGGCATTAGTCCAACCGTGCTCCTTAGCAAAATCGTTGTCTGTTTTTGTTCCAAACCAATCGACTTGTGAGCGGCTTGCATCCACCTGTTCGCTAAAACCAAGCTGACAGGACATACGTGAAGCCCTCCGCTCGTATCCCGCATATGGAGCGGTATGCCATGTATCATCCGTAGCAACAATCAACTGCCTCTGCCGGGTAAGCGCTTCCGTATGCGGAGAGACCAGCTCCAGTTGAGCCAGCAGTCCCCCTTGACCTGGCAAATAGTTGAACGTAGCCACCCCATAACTGATGACCAGAACGGCAATCGTGTTATGGCCTGAGCGAAGCAAATGTCCAACTTCGTGTACATGGTAGTTCAGTTCGAACGGCCAAGAGCGATTAGGTCCTCTTCCACACAAGACGCCGTTTACATACAACACGTACCGGGCATCTGCCGTAATTGTGACCTCTGCGCTCGCGTAATTCCAATGCTGCATCATAAATTGTTTTCGAAGAGTTCGCCATTCATTACGCGGCCAATCCTCATCGCCTCCCCAGATCCAGGAAGCTTTCCAGATGGAGCCGCCAGCTGGTAACGTCTGATCCATATCTAAATCAACTCCCGTTCCATCACTATTGAGTTGAAGCTATACGTACGTCTCCATTCCCAACACTCCAGGTTGCAAAACAAAAGGAGCTAAAACTTCATAGCTTTAGCTCCTCCTTCTTGCCCTTTCTTTTTCGGTCAAGTCGGTTTACAGACCGTGAGCTTGACGAAGCCGTTGGTATTCACTGTTGTACCAAGCTGTAAATTCGTCTGCTCCGGCTTTTTTGAATGCGGCCAGTGCAGCCTGTTTGTTTGCTTCAAAGGCTTGCTCATCCTTGGAAAGAATAATCTTGGCTGCCTCGCGCGCTGCCAGCTCTTTCAGCTCAGCCTCCTGTTTTTTCAGTTTGTCATCCAGTGTTACACCTGGGATGGTGTTACGCTTAATGATTTCCTCGTCTGTCATGCCATTCATCCAGCTCGTGAACGTATTCAGTTTGCCTTCATCAATCAGCTTTTTGAATACCTCCCCTGAGTATGAAGCGCCGTAATGCTCAGCGAAGTCTTTTTCAAGCGTTGTGGCTGCTTTTGACAAGGACTCCTCGGAGGTAAAAAGGTCAACGGGCATTTTGTCATTTGGATTAACCATATCTCCGCCGAGACCGATGATATTCCGATCGAGTGAAAGTCCTGTTGCTTCGTATGGTGCACCGCCTGCGGCTTTCAAAGCCAAGGTTTCGTCCGTCAGTGCCGGTTTACCGTCAACCACTTTCCAGTGTTTACCTTCAACACCGTTGTACATGGTGCGTGCACCTTCATAAGAGTAAATATAATTCAGGAATTCCATCGCTTTTTCAGGATTTTTGGATGTTTTGGAGATACTGTAGGCTTTATCCTGCCAGCCAAGCGGGTTCACTGCGCCTGTCCAAGCCAGTTTGCCTGCGGGTACAACCAGATATCCTTTACCTTCGCTTGCATGCTGTGCATTGAAATCCCCCATTGCCCAGGTCGCTGGACCAACAACGATCTGTCCTGCTGTTGCTTTAGCCATGTAATCATTGTTTTTCATCGTCAAAGAGTCCGGATCAAGCAATCCTCTGCGCTGCGCTTTATTGTAGAAGTCAAGGGCTGTCCAGAAGTTAGAGGATTCATCGGTCAGATTGCTGATGAACTCGCTGCCGCCAACTTTGGATGCCGTCAGGTCACTTGTAGCACTGACACTTTCATTGAAGATAATTGGCGGAATCGTATAAGGCCACAGTCCCCAATCCTGCCACATGGACACGCCGTATACTTTCTTTCCGTCTTCCGTCTGTGGATGTTTTTCTACGATTTGACCTACAACGTCGAGCAGATCATCCATCGTTGCAATTTCAGGGGTACCAATCTCTTTGTACCAGTCCCAACGAATCGTTGGGCCAATGGTAATTGGTGCAATGGATGTCCCCGGTTTGGATTGTACTTGTGGTGGAAGGAAATACAGTTTACCGGTTCCGTTGCTCCAGTTCTTTTTGCTGTAGTCTACAACGGTAGGAATGTTGGCTGTTATATCCTGGCCGGATTTGGCGAGCATATCGTCAAGCGGAACAATCAGATCCCCTTCAATCAATTGCTTCTGATATTTATTCACATTTGTACGTACCAGATCGGGCAGATCACCGCCGGCAAGCAATACATTGAATTTATTCTCGTCTGCTTCAACGTATTCAATCTTAACTCCGATTTTTTCGGCAATCGCCTTAGCGACCTCGTTATTTTGCTGTGTATTCCATTTGGAGCCGGTCTCCATAATCAGTACACGCAGCGTAACAAGATCTTTGTTCGAGCCATTGTCTGGGGAACCCGATTCGCCAGTACCCGTCTGCCCTGCTCCTCCACTCGTACAGGCTGCAAGCAGTAAAGACGTCATCATGAGCATGGCCATTACTCGGCGGAACGTTTTTTTAGTTCTCATGTCATAACCCTCCTGTTTATTCTTCTATAATTATCGGCATTATGCCGGATAATCCAACCTCGTAGCAACACCTTTTAGCCAACAAGCCTTATCCCTTAACTGCCCCCATCATGATTCCTTTCACGAAGTACCGTTGCAACATCGGATACACCAGAACAATCGGCAACGTAACCAGCATCGTGATTGTCATGCGGATGGACTGAGGTGTGAGTGTTCGAACGACATCTCCCCGGGTTAATTCCTCTGTGGTCATATTGGACAGGTTGCTAGATTGATTCAAGAAGTTATAGAGCACCAATTGTAACGTTTGCAGCTTCGGGTTTTCGACGAGAAAAAAGTTATCGAACCAGGTATTCCATTGACCAACGGCAGAGAACACGGCAATGGTGGCAATGATCGGCATCGAGAGCGGGAAAATAATACTGCGATAGATCCGGAAATATCCTGCTCCGTCAATCTTCGCCGATTCCTCCAGTGAAGCCGGAAGCTGTTCAATGAACGTTTTGATCAAAATAATGTTAAAGCCCGACATCGCACCAGGAATGATGTAAAGCAGAAAATTATTTTGTAAGCCGTATGCTTTCATCGTTAAATACCACGGGATGAAACCAGCGTTAAAATACATGGTAATAAGAACAAAACGGTAAATGATTTTACGATACGGCATCTCTTCTTTGGTAATCAGATAGGCAAAAAAGGAACAGCTAAATACGGTAATCAATGTACCCAGCACCGTTCGGGAGATACTTACCAATGCAGCATCCATAATACCCGGCAATTGTATCGTTGCTTTATAGGCTTCAAGAGAGAATCCTGCTGGCCAGAAATATACACCTTTCTGAACCTCGATCGGGTCACTGATGGAATAGATGAAGATGTAATAGAACGGATAGATCGTGATGATCACTAGCAGTGACAGCACGATGTAGTTAAACAGCGTGAAGGTAAGGTCTTTCCAATCGGTATGGTGGACGGGACGAAGCGTCTGTCCTGCGGGTTGTGTTCGCATATCGGTTTTGCTCCTTTCCCTGCGAGTCAGACAATGCCTTGACCGCGAACTTTCTTGGATAAAATGTTAACACTGAACAGCAGCAGAACACTGATCACCGTTTTGAAAATCCCCACAGCTGTGGAGTATGAGTAGTCTCCGGTTACGAGACCAAGCCGGTATACATACAGATCTAATACTTCAATTCGATCCGCGATCATGACGTTGCTGAACACCAGATATTGTTCAAATCCTGCCGAGAGCAGGTTACTAACGGAGAGGAGTAAAAGCACGATAAACGTAGGCATGATGCTGGGCAGTGTAATATGCCAGATGGTACGCATTCGTCCCGCACCATCCACCTTTGCTGCATCGTATTGCTCGCTGTCTATACCCACGATGGCTGCCAGATAGATAATGGCACTCCATCCTGCGGATTTCCACAGCAACAGCAAAGTCTGCACCGTCCATACCCGGTCATAATTCCCGAGAATATCCACGGGCGGATTGCCGATGCCTGTTTTCATCATGATGGAATTGACTGCACCCTCCGTGCTGAACATACTGAAGGCTAATGAAAACACGATGATCCAGCTGATGTAATTCGGTAATGTGGACACCGTCTGTACTAGCCGTTTGAACCAGCCAGCACGTACCTCCGAGATTAAAATGGCTAGCAGCATCGGCACCGGTGCTGTTGCGATGGACAATAAGCTGAGCGCTAGTGTGTTTGCCAGTACAGGACCCATTCGTGGATCATCAAACATGTTCCGGAAGTTTTCGAGCCCCAGAAACGGGGTTTGTTGCAACGGAATGCCTGGTTTGTAATCAAAAAACGCATAAATCCATCCGAATAAAGGTACGTAACTGAATGCAAGTGTGAATAGAACAAAGGGTGCGGCTAGCAACAACAGATGAATGCTGTCTTTGCGATTCAGCTTGCCGGCTTTTTTGGTGACAGAGCTTTTCAGCGTTTCGGTTCGTTGCATATGAATTTCTCCTTTGTGCGTGTGCTTTCGTTTTGGCTTATTCATATGATAGCGCTTTCTTAAAGACGCTTGAATGAAACTTCCCTCGATCTGCTTGAAAAAAATAATGCCGTCTCTCAAGTCAACTTGAACAATCTTAAGATGTTTCTTGAACAAATGAGAAAAATATAATTGAAAAAAGCTCTCATGAGTCGCCTTTCGGGCGAGAACATGAGAGCTTTTACGAAGAAGCCAAGAAGCTACCTTATTTCAGTTCCATTATCCTAAAGCCAGTGAATAAGTAACACTTTTTATCGACGTGCTGGCAAAGTAATCATAACTTTTGCGCCCTGATCAGCTGGAACAAATTGAATGCCATATTCAGTCCCATAATATAAACGAATCCGTTTATTGACATTGTTCAGACCGATACCGCTGCCTCCAGCCGTGGACTTGGGTGATTCTCCCCTGGCTAACTTTTCATTTAACGCTTCAAGCGCATGCGTGTCCATGCCTCCCCCGGAATCGGTAACGCTCAATATTAGATGATTCTCATCTCCAGTAGCCTCAATGCGAATTTGTATAGCAAACTCCTCGCTCTGTCTGCCAGAAGCAATCGAATTTTCCAGTAGCGGCTGAAGAATAAAGCGCGGAACCTGACAATCCATCCATTGTTCGTGTACATCCATAGTGAAGGTAATGTTATTGTTAAATCGCATGTTAATGATCTTTAAATAGTTGTCCACATACGACAGTTCATCACGCAGCGTGCACATCGAATCTTTACTGGAGAACACCGGACGCAAAATATTGCCTAAAGCAACAATCGTATTCACGATGTTGTCTGCCTTGACAATGACCGCCATCCAGCGAATCATGTTCAATGTATTGTAGAGGAAATGCGGATTGATCTGGTACTGCAAAGCCTCTAGCTCCAGCTCTCTTTTCTTCTCTTGTATCTCGTTATTTTTCTCTACAAGCTCCACCATACTAAGCGACATCTCATTAAAACGGCGGATCACCGTGCCAAGTTCGTTATTGGGAACATGATCAACGGTAACGCCAAGTTCACCGCGACTCATGTCCTTCATTTTGCCAGATAATTGGTTCAGTGGTTTAATAATTTTGCGCAGCCAGAAGTAGGAAGCGATAAAGATCGCCAGTACACTTATGGTAAACACCAGCATAAGCATTCGTTGAACGCCAAGAATCTGGTCCGCATACT
Organism: Paenibacillus polysaccharolyticus; assembly: GCF_023714295.1. GTDB lineage: Bacteria > Bacillota > Bacilli > Paenibacillales > Paenibacillaceae > Paenibacillus > Paenibacillus polysaccharolyticus_A. Next base: position 1,581,948 of record NZ_JAMAUN010000001.1, on the reverse strand, counting down.
GACTGAGCGGGATCTCTTTGAGCAGATACCAGCCCCCGTCATGGAGCTTGTAATAGACCACCTGCATGCTGCGTCCTGTCTTTTCATCATCCAGACTTCCGTAAGCACCGTTCTCAAGGTCCTCCCCTGGCTTGAAGTGACTGCGAGTTCCTACCCGATCCGCTTCACTCGCTGATACTACCATTCCGTCAGGGCTCGCGATGTACATGTCACCTTCTTCGCGGTTCAGTGCAGTCGCGTAAATGGAGGATAGATAACGTTCATCGATATTAAAAATTAAAGTAGCACTTGTGTTTGGATCATAAATCGCTCGTGTTCCCCGCATCAGGCTGATTAAATAACCGTCATCTTTACCCGTGAGATACGGATTGTAGAATGATTTTTTGATTCCAGAATGAATGATCAGGTGTGGATACTGTTCAATCGTCTGATGAAAAGGCTCAGAGGTGAAAAAGCTCTGCTGCCATGCCTCCCGGTCATAGACAAGTGTCCGCTTCTGACTTCCGCCTACAGCGCCCAGATTGTCCGCCGTGATATAGATCGAATCAATGTAATTGTAGTTATCAATGAAATCGGCAATGACTCGCTGTACATCATTTTTGGATTCCAGAAATTCTTCTTCCGTTTTCTCCGAAATTTTGTACAAAAACTGCTGAATATGATCATCACGCAGAAACAGCATCGATAACCGATCTATCTCTTTAACCAATCCGCCAATGTTGTGATCCAGCTGCTGGAATTGTTGGTAGAGTAGCCGTTCATTCTGAATCTTGACCATATTTTGCATAAAAGAATAAATAAAATAAGAAGCCCCCGCCATGACGGCGAGGCTGATGATCATAATATACAGAATGAGCTGGGTTCTGAGTTGTCGGGATACAAACAGCGCTTGCAAGACGTTCTTCATCTTATTGCACCCTTTTGTCACGGAGCGTGGTTTGTCTGCGATATTCGTTTGGATTCAGGCCGGTAATTTTTTTGAACACTTTGCTGAAATAGGTATACTCGGGCGAAAAACCGACCAGAGCCGGTACATCAAAAGAACGCATCTGACTCTGCGCAAGCAGTTCTTTTGCACGCTCAATACGATATCGGTTTACGTAATCAATATAGGTAATCTGCAGTTCTTTACGAAACAGGTTACTGAGATAACCTGGACTTAGCCCCACATGGTCCGCGACCATCTGAAGGCTGATATTTTCTGTGTAATGGCGCTTAATGTACTCGATGGCACGGGTGATTTCATCACTCATTTGTAAGCGATTGCGAATCAACTCGACAAGTGTGCTCATATAGACGAGGATTCGATCAAGCATATCAGGCAGGGTATCACAGGTTTCCAGCTCTTCCGTCATGCTGACCAGCAGTGTCTTCTCATTGTTATGATCATATACATGTGTGTTAACCCATTGGATAAATTGATAGATTGTCAGCTCCAGCGTTTTACGCTCTTCACATAAACCGCCTTCGATCTCTTCTAAAAACTGGTCATATTCTTTTTGTTTTAGTGGTGGGAGCAGCTCCCTTATCGCCTTATGGTTTCTTATTTGTTCAATTCGTACAAGTACGCTCGAACGATCCGCACGTCCGGTTCCCTGATGTTGCTGGCCCGGGCCGGTAATGAATTTGCGTTGCAATGCACGCTTTGCTTCAGCATATTGTCTGGGAAGTGAATCATATCCTCCATTCACACTACTGATTCCAAAGGATACCGTACAGTTAAAATAATGACGGATCGTGTCCTGCACATGTTCAAGCAATTGGTGAATCTCCTGAACGATCGCCTGCTCAGACAATATATCGCCAAAATGCAGCACGAGGGCGTAGTGCTGGTCGTTAATCTGAACGGCTTCCCCCCGTTTGTAACTCGTCATGATCTCTCCCAAAATGTTCAGCAACGACATCTTGACCAGATGACCGTGCTCATCATGAAAACGTTCCTTCAGCGAAAAATAACGATCCACTTCCATAACGCAGACCACGAGCCGAACAGGAGAAAGACGTAGGCCACTCTCCGTCACAAACCGGGAGAACTCTTCTGTGGAGAAGATACGATAAAACATAAAGTCCTTGAACATCTTTTCTTTTATAAGTTCTATATCCGGTGAAGTTGAACTTACTCTTCCCTGCACCTGGCTCTGCTTCTGATCCAGTTCTTCCCTGACACTCGTCAGTACTTGCTCAATCTCTTCTTCCGTCATCGTTAACTTTAATATATAGCTGGATACATCCAGTGTGAGCGCCTTGCGGGCCAGTTCAAACTCTTCCAGACAAGAGAGCACAACGATACGTGTATGTTTATCTAAGTTACGAATGTTGGTAATCAGCTCCATGCCATCCATTCTGGGCATACTGATATCGGTAATGACCACGTCGGGTTTCTCACGTTCATAATAATCCCATGCGGCAAGACCATCGGGGAAATCGGCGGTAACCTCTAACCCGAATTTGCTCCATTCAACGGAATTTTTCAGTCCGATCCGAACCAGCATTTCATCTTCGACGATCATCACCTTATACATGCATTAAACCCCCTTCAATATCAAAATCCAGTCATTCCCTCTTCCGCTTGTTGGGGCTGTAAAACGTTCAATGCCTTGATTCAGTATTGCTAAATCGGAAGAAACCTCTATGGTTTCTCCTGTTCTCGGACAGAACCATGTTGCTTTCACATGCTTGCCCTCAATATACCCCATGACCACGTCCACATACAAGCCATTGGGCAGATAAATGTAAGCGCTATATTTGTTCTGTAGACTCACTGCTCGATTCTCCCCTGCCCGATTCTGATGAATCAGATCCAGGTTAGGGCGCAGATCCGAGCTAAGTTCCTGCTCAAGCAGCGTACGTACATGCTTCATCTGAGCTGCTCCGGGACGATGTAACGCCTCTCGCCAAGTCATTATGAAATAATCTCCTTGACGATTGGAGTCTACAAGATCATTCGTACCCTGATACATTGACCATATGGAATGATGACCGTAGGTGTGACCGAATGCCCCTGATAATAGCGCATAGTATGCGGCCTTTCTCACATCTGTGGCATCAAAATAACCCTGCTCTCCACGAAATCCGATAGGAATGTCTTCATAACATGGCTCGGCATCAAGTGTTGGCTTCACAGGCTTTCGTTCATAGTCCTGCCGTACACGCCAATCGTTGGTGATCTCTCGTTCGCCGTGACCCGATTGGATCATATTGAAGTCTAGCCATGGCTCATCATGGAGCTGTCTCGAGGATGAATCACATCCAGGTGGATGAAAGGTCATCAGTTGCATCGCACCACCTTCTTTTAATCCTCTCGCCATTGAAGTAACAACGTCAAAGTGACTCTTAGTCTCCAGCGGGCGATCTCCTCCAAGCACCCAAATGACTTGTGGGTGTGAGCCATATCGTTCACCTAGCCATTTTCCATACGAAAATGCATTTTCTGGCGTGAAAATTTCAGGCCCTTTCCCCCACTTTTGATTGAACTTGTCACCCCAAGTCGGCAGTAACGCAACATATAGCCCTTGACTGGCAGCAAGCTCGAGTATGGCATCCACATGATGCCAGTAAGAATAGACCCCATCGCTATCCGGCCGGGTTGAATCAGGTAGACCCTGTTCATCCATATAAAAAGGCAGCCTGCCATAAGCATTTTCGGTTGTAATTCCGCTGAATTCAGCCAGTAGAACCGTCTGGATGACCGTGAAACGCTGTTCAGCTCTTGTACGCAAATAATGTTCGCTTTCTTCCCGGTTCAAACGATGCAAAAGCTCCCATGCTGTATCCCCAAGCCAGAAAAAAGCAACACCCTGCGATGTTTCCAGATATCGTCCATTCGCAGACACACGAAGAGCTGTAAGATTATGATTTTTTTTGACGTTTACATGAAGGTTTGGTTGATCACTTGTTTCTGTTCCTATTTCTGTTCCAGGATTAGTATTTGGCGAACTCGCACACATCATTTTGAACCCCCCTTAGTGGTGAAGATTTTGCTCGAAGTGAATCTACAATGAAATTTTCCTTATGTTTGTTTACGATCTGTTCCCTTATGAAAAGCATAAAATGCCCTTTTGCTTTCGTAAAGACTGTTTTACCGTATAATTGTTCAACCGTGCTTGGTTTTGTTCAACCTCATCTTCATTTTTTCAACCGATTCGAAGGATATTTCAATTCTGTATTATATTGTAAACGCTATCATTTGAGGTGCCGCTAATACTTTGGGCGGTAAACTACTCTAAAGGAGAGCTGAGATGAAAAGTAAATCCGAACGTTTTGCTTCACGCTGGGGGTTACCTGTACTCATCAGCGCCATGCTGGCATCGCTTATCCCCACCCCTGCCCTGGTCCACGCGGAACAAAGCCAGAATAAAAGCAGTACTAGCACAAGTCACACAATTTCAATTGATACGAACAGCGTCATTCAGGATGATTTTCTTGGCGTGGGTGTGAACACCATTCCAACAGCACTCATGCCCGGACAGATGCAGTACGGGTATACCGAAGCCCATTGGGAAATTGATAAACAACGTATTCAAACCATTCAGCCCAAAGTAGCCAGAGTCTGGTTTCAGATCGACTGGATGGAGCCCTCCAAAGGAACTTATACATGGGACAGTGCAAAAATGAAAGCTTTCTACAAATACCTTGACGCGTTTAAGGCAGCGGGAACCGAAATCGAGCTGAACTTCGGCTGGAAGGTTGGCTCCTCTGTACATAATTGGTTCTCCATACCTGGCATCGATCCTTGGACAAGTGCACCTGCGGATCTGGATGCTTATGCAGTCTCTGCTTCTGCCCTGCTGGAGGAGTTGATTTTGAACAGAGGTTATGACAACGTCAAGTACCTTACCTTTTATAATGAGCCGAACGGCAGTTGGGACTTTGAAGCTCCGGGAGATCAGAAGGCATACTACGCAGAAATGGTTAATAAAGTTAGCGCCCGATTAACCGCGGACGGTCTTCGCAATCGGATTGAAATTTGGGGTCCTGAGGAAACAGGCGCCCCGGTCTGGATTGAATATATGAAGCAACATGCCGATGATGCTATCGATGGATACAGTTTCCATGTGTATGGTGAATCATACGAAGGTCTTGGTAATGCTTTTACCCTGCGCAAAGGTTATGTCGGTAATAAACCGCTTCATCTGACGGAATTCGGCTGGGCGGACGATCAGGCAAGCAACTGGGATGCCGGTTATGCCAACTCGGTGATTCAAACGGCCAATATGGGTGTGAAATCAGCTTTGATGTGGCAGCTAAACGGAGTCTGGACGAACGATCCTACAGGAGGAACCAATGGAACCTATACGATGTGGGATGCGGTCGTACTCGGGCTCACCCCCCGCAAAACCTTTTATATTGCAGGCATGCTGAACCGTTATATTCCGGAACATAGTGAAGTCCTGGCGGTTAATACAGGCCGTTCCGCCGATGTTCGTGCTGCGGCCTTCCGAGGTGCGGACGGTAATTATACGGTGCTCGTCGAATCCAAAGCAGGCTCTAACAAAGAAATTAGACTAGATTTTGGGAATACCCCAGTGAATAAAACGTTTCGCAAACTGGTTTACCAAAATGACGTAACGCCAGAAAGCAATGCGGTGCTTCCTCCAGTTACCTCAACGTTCCCTGGTGGCACTTCACTTACTGATCATGAAGTTGACGGGAACTACAATGTCATCATATACACCACCCAGCCTGCGCAAACCCAAGTAAAACTGGACGAAGTGAATCCAACCGTTCGCTCGGGCGAGTCCATTACTCTTGCTGCTAATGTCATTGATCATACCGAAGGTGTGACTTGGAGCGTTGTTGGACAAAACAATGGTTCCATTAACAGTAGCGGCGTATATATGCCACCTCAGGTAACCAACGAAAAGTTAATCGCGGTTCGTGCCACAAGTACTGCGGATCCATCTGCATACGGCGTTGCTCTTGTGAGGGTGCTCCCCGCTTTACAAACAGGTAAGGTTGATGTTCCAACATTCAGTCTGAATCAGCATGTATTCCCAAGCTCTGAGGTGCTCTATCTGGAGAGCACGACAAGCGGAGCTCAGATCCGCTACACAACAGACGGCAGCGAACCAACGGCACAGTCTACACTGTATGTCCGGCCAATCATTTTGAACGAAGGTTCTCTTGCTCTCTACAAATCCAAAGCCTTCAAGTCAGGCATGCAGCCTTCAGGCACGGTATCTTCACTGTATCAGATTGGTCAGATCAGCAGTGCACCCGACGGATATAAGTTATGTATGATTGAAAATGGCGGAGACTGTTACTTCCAAGGAAAAGCGGTCGTTGCTTATGGTGCAGACGGATTGTATAATTATTCGGTTCAGGAAAACGGTATAGCTTGTACAAGTGCCCTCTTGGGTGATCCGATCCCAGGTGTAAACAAACGCTGCTTCGTAAATCCAGTTATTCCGGCTGAGCTTCCGGTGGTCACATTGTTCAACGCTGGTTTTGAGAAACCCGCTACTACGTCAGCCAAACCGGGACCGATGACTAACGGTTGGGTATTTGATAGCCGTTCCGGTGTACAGCATAATAATGGCCCGTTTCAAGCACCTACAGCTCCTCAAGGAGTACAGACCGGTTATCTGAAAACGGATGGCGGTGTGTCCGGTACATTGAGCCAGTCTATTCATTTCAAGCCTGGCACATATCATATGTCGTTCAAAGCAGCGAAGAGAACCAGTTTCGGGGGTACTCAGTCCTTTGATGTTTATTTTGATGATCAAGTTATCGGCTCCTATCAGCCCGAATCGGGCAGCTTCGAAACATTCACAACTGCTGCTTTTGAGACGAACGGTGGAAAGCATACGATTAAGTTTGTAGCAACAACCACACAAGGTGACAATACAGCCTTTATTGATGATGTACGCATTACATCGCCTTGATCGGCTGCAGACATATTAGTGAAGCAATAACAGCCCCTATCACTGACGCCCTAACCGGACGTACAAAAAAAGGACGAGGCAGAATGAATCTGCCCCGTCCCTTTGTCCAGCAACTGTTTTATTGCGTTTTCCCCATATTAACCAGATTTACATCAGACAGTGTAATCGTGGTATCGGCTTGCTCAGTACCATCGATCTTACCCATGTCAAACACAATTCGGCTGTTCGCATAGCTCGCCTCGCTCGCCTGGAACGTAAACGTAAATTGTTGTTCTTCCGTCGTCAGATTCATTTGATTGCCATAGAATCCAGTCCACTTATAATTTGCAGGAATGTCTACCCATCCAATCCCAACACCCAGCTTGCGTGCTTTATCCGCTTTTGCTTTGAACGTCAGTTTATATGTGTATCCCTGCTGCATGGCAAAGCCTTCCTGGATCAATTGCCGATCCCACGCATTCTCTCCGACTTGACCAACCCGTGCTTGCAACTTCTGATTGTCCGCGCTAAGCATCAAGTCTTCCGGCTTATTGCTGGCCGCATACGGGAACCATCCAGTTGTTCCTTGCGTAAAGTCACCATTTTTAATCAGATTGACATGTACAGGCTGCCCACCCTTGTCTGCGCCGGGATTGACCTCAAACAGCATTACATTTTGAATGGATACCACATGTTCGGCTGCCGGCTCCAGTGAATTACCCAGGCCGAAGTTTAATAAACCCGCCTCATCCGCAGTATCTCCCATCGTAAAGGTATAGGCATATGGCTGTTTCGTTGTGGCCAGTTCAGCTGCCTGCTCCAAATACTTCACATCATCAGTTCCCGTTTGTGACACAACCACTTGCATTGGTTTCGGTACTGTAGCCGAAGCATCAAAGCTTAGACGATACGTTTTCCCTGCTTCAAGCGCTAGCTGTCCTTGCTGTAATATAGCATCCCACCAATTCTGGGTTGTACCAGGTACAGTTAAGCTAATGCCTTGGTCGTTACTATATGTCGCCGTAGTGACACTAGCAGGTACCATCCAATCCGATGTTGCTGTACTTAGCTCGCCATTCTTTACTATACTACGAGAGATGTCCAGCCAGCGTGTGTTGTACTCGTTTCCTTCAAAATTCACGTAATACGTTGTTCCTGCTTTCAAAGATACCGACGGAAAATATACCGTTTTATATGTTTGCCAGCCGCCGGTATCTCCTAACGTAAGATTAGAACTTGCAACGGTATGGCCTTCTTCATCTTTGACTGTAAAACGTACCTTTGCATCGGCTTTTGCACTTGCCATCCGTGTGGAGAAGGCATATGCACCTTCATTCGCTGCAGTAATTTTGAATTGAAGTAGATCCCCTTCATCCATATAGCTAACATGCTCGCCGCCTTCATCGGAATTCTCAAGCTGTAATCCCTGCATCACGTAAGCATCGGCGGCAGGAATATGAGTATAATTCTGAATCGCTACCGGTTTTCCACGTTTCGTCAGCCGCACATTATCTACATAAAGCTTGCCAGTAGCCCCGCCAAATAAAAGCTTTAATGTAGATGTTGCTGTAGCATCACCTTCTCCGATCACAATTTCGCCAGTGTATGTTTTTATATCAGACCCAATCTGAATCTGCTGGCCTTGATTAACTTGCACGTCATGGCCCTCCTCGGTAGATAAACCGATATCCATAACGCCTGTCGTATCTGCCTTGGCATCAAACGAGAACCCGTAGGTCGTGTTACCTTCTAACTTCATACCTGGCTGAACAACAGCTACCTGCTCAGGTTGACCATTTGTTTTCTTCACATCGACAACGAGTTGTCTCTCCATGATCGGGAATTTCAAGAAGTTGTTGACGGATACCTGTGCTTCAGCATCGGACTGAATTTCAGTGTTCCAGAAGCCGAGCCGTTGTTTACCTTGATCAAATGTACCATTGAATACGTAATTGCCATCCGGGAGTGCTTTTCGTTCCACTGGAAGCGGGTCAGCCTCCCCAATCTCTGTCAGTCTCACGTTGGTTACCGATACTTCGCCTTCGTTTAATCCCAGATTAAATTCGAAGCGTGCATTGTTGTCGGAACCATTACGCATATTGAATTCGTATTCATACGGCTGCCAATCCGTTGTGACTGAAAATGCTTTTTCTTCAGAGTAATTCGTCCAGCTTTTCTCAAACTGAGTTACTTTGGAGCGGATAATCCGGTTTGCAGAAGCTTTTGCATCAAATTCGACTTTATATTTTTTGTCTTTCTTGATATACATCGGCATTTGAGTGAGCTGTACCGAATACGTTTCCGTTCCTGCTTTGGCGATCGTTACTTTGGCAACTTTGTCTTTCATCGGATCATCGACAACTTCAACCTTGCCCTCTCCGCCAGCATTTGTAATGAACTTCCAGTCCGCAGGAACACCATTTGCATCTGCACCTTTGGTGAAGCGTTCATTGTAAATCTGGTTACCGTCCGCTTGCGGTGCGCGCTGTTTCTCAGGCTCAATCGGACTGGAAGTCACGTCAGGCCATTGATCCATATTTTTATATGAATACACGCGTACAAAATCCACATTCATCTTCTCGGAAACAAAATCATTCTCCGGTGATCCCGGCCAGTCTCCGCCAACCGCAAGGTTGAGAATGAGATAGAACGGGCGATCAAACGGTGCAGGGAACGTGTAGCTTTCCGGCTGTCCAGCCGCCGTTGTCTGCCAGTTGTTAATCTGATGATGCAGTTTGCCATCTACATAGAACCGGATCATACCAGGTAACCATTCCACCTGAAAATCATGATATTCATCAGCAAATGATTCAACTTGTGGCAATGTAAATTTGCCCTGATCATGTCCGTGAGAGCCGTCTGGTTTCTTTGAATCGTAATGGATCGTGCTGTAGATTTCATGATCTTTGTTTTGGCCGCCGATCAGCTCCATGATGTCAATCTCACCGGAAGCAGGCCATCCACCATAATGCGCTTCATCCGTAGGCATCATCCATATTGCTGGCCACATGCCTTGCTGAGTGGGAAGCTTCGCTCTCACAACCACTTTTCCGTACGTCCAGTCGCCCTTCTCTTTCGTAATCAGTTTGCCGGATGTATAATTTTTACTGCCCTTCTGCTCCCGCTTTGCTTCAATCTGCAATACATTGCGGTTGCCATCCTTCACAATACGTGTGTTATTCGGGCTGTAATATTGTAACTCATTGTTGTACACAAGCTCTGTGTCCTGAACGGTCCATTTGGATGCATCCACAGAAGGCGCATTGAATTCATCATTCCAGACCATTTCCCACTGCTCATCCGGAATCGTCGTTGCCGGAATTGGTTTTTCACCTGAAGGAGTGCCCGGAACGGATGGTGTCGTTCCGCCTGAATTGGAAGAGCCGCCCCCGCCTGAGCTAGAACTACTGCCACCGTTAGAAGTACCTGGTGTAGCAGTGTTTGGTTGCTCGGACTGTCCTGTCCCAGACGTAATGTTATCCTTATATTGACCGGGTGCAACCGCTTTCCCATTTAGCAATACGTTGGTGGCATCTACTTCCAACAGTTTGATTTTACCTTTGCTGTCAATCATCGTATTACGGGCTTTACTATTTACTTTTAAAGTATTAATTGTACTCTCGGCAGACAATTCAACTGTAGCCTTGCGTTCGACAAATAGCTCTTCAACCTGTGTTGTTCCTGTGATCTTTACATGTACCGGACTTGTGTTTTTGTCTACCACAACTCGATTCAACTTAGAGTTATGAATATCGATCGAGTGGTTTCCTCCGCCCTTCACGATTACACTTCCAGTGACCGTTACTCCGTCGAGCATCACTGTACCTTCTCCAATGGCTTCAGTAAGTAACAAGTTTCCGTTAACTGTTGTATTTTTCAGCGTCACATCGGTTGAGCGGACAATCAGATTTCCGTCTACATTGGATTCATAGGTGCCGGGTTTGCTATGAATATCTGCTATCAAAGTAGACATCATCGTAGCAGCTTCCGCTCTCGTAATGTTGGATTCAGGTGTTAGATTTCCATTGTATCCGTTTACAATTTTATTATTTACGAAGTAGTTCATCGCATTTCTTGCATAATCAGCTACATCTTTTTCGTCTTTAAATGTAGAATCAAGCGCTTTATTCTCACTGCCTGTCGATAACTGAAACGCACGATCTGCCATCACGACAGCATCCTGCCGGGTAATCGGAAGCTGGGGAGACAGATGTGATGCATCGGTTCCCTGAATAATGCCTGATCCGCTTGCCCGTGTGACCGCATCATAATACCAGTCTTTTTCACTAACATCTGTGAAAGATGCCTCTCCTGAGCCTCCTGCGAATCCGAACACCCGATCAAGCATCACAACAAATTCGGCACGGCTGATACGTTCACTCGGTCTGAATGTGCCATCCGCATAACCTTTGGTTAGCGCCATATCCTGCATACGCATCACAGCATTTTCAGCCCAATGTCCCTGCAAATCTTTGTACGGCGCCCGAAGCAGGCCTGATGCCTGCCCCTGCTCCGTTACCGTTTGTTGCTTCATCTGTTCTGCCCCGACTACTGCCGGAGCTGCTAGTGAAACCATCATGCTTCCTGCTACGAGACAAGCCAACCCTTTTTTCACTCATATTCCTCCCTAGAATGTGTGGTCACTTGCAGGGCAGTACTACTCTTTTACTGCCCCAATGACGATACCTTTAACGAAAAAGCGTTGCAAGAATGGATATATGACCAAGATCGGCAATGCCCCGATGAAAATCTGTGCCGCGCGAACCGTACGCTGGGAAACATTCTCCAGCATGGATGGGTCCACGTTGATTTTACTGAGGTCTTGTTGCACGATAATGGTTTGTAGCAAGGAAGCCAGCGGATAATTTTTGACATCGGACATATAAATCATGCCGTCGAACCAAGAGTTCCACTGACCTACCATGGTAAACAATGACAAGGTTGCAATCGCTGGCATGGACAACGGTATATAAACCAGCGCGAGCGTTTTAATATGACCTGCCCCATCCAGGTAAGCCGCTTCTTCCAGCTCTTTAGGCAGACCGCGGAAGAAGTTCATCATCAGGATAACATTCCACACGGACAGTGCACCTGGCAGTACCAGCGCCCAGATCGTATCCATCAGACCCAGCTTCTGTACCAGGATGTAACTTGGAATCAGACCTCCGCTGAACAAAATCGTAAATACAAAGAACCAGGTGTAGATCGAGCGGCCTTTGAAATTCAGATCTTCCTTCGACAGCGGAAAAGCTGTCAGAAGCATAATTACCATACCGATCACGGTAGCAATGACTGTTCGTTTAACTGAAACCAGCAAGGAATTAATGAAATTGGAATTACCGAACGTTTTGACATATGCATCTGTCGTAAAGCCAATCGGCCAGAAGCCGACCAGATTGGATGAGGCCGGTGCCATGCTACTGAACGAAACGGCCAAAATATGAATGATGGGCAGAATGCAAAGCAGTGATAAGACGCCCAGGAAAATATAGTTCGCAACGCTGAATATTCGATAGCCTTTTGTTTTGTAATACAAGCCCTTTTCTCCTCTCTACTAGAACACGCGATAATTCGCCAATTTGTAAGCCATGCGATATGAGATAACGATCAGAATGGTTGCCACGACCGATTTGAAAAGTCCTACAGCCGTTGCAAAACTCATTTTGCCGTTCAGGATACCAAGACGGTATACGAAGGTATCGATGATATCACCTTTGTCATAAACGAGCGGGTTGTACAGGTTGAACACCTGATCGAACCCTGCATTCAAAATGTTACCGATCGAGAGTGTCATGAGTACGATTGTAATCGGCATCAGAGCAGGAATCGTAATGTGCAGTGTTTGTTTGAACCGGTTTGCGCCGTCCACTTCCGCAGCTTCGTACAATGCCGGGTTAATACCGGACAGAGAAGCCAGAAATACAATCGTGCCGAAGCCAAATTCTTTCCACACATCACTAACAATCAGTGTTATCCGAAACCACGTTCCATCCCCCAGGAAAAAGATCGGATCTCCGCCTAGTGCAACGACCAGTTTATTCACCATACCGCCCTGCGGCGAGAGAATATCGAGCAATATTCCGCCCAGGATAACCCATGACAGAAAATGCGGCAGATACACCAGTGTTTGACTGACCCTTTTAAAAGCAGATATACGAACTTCGTTTAACAAAATCGCAAACAGAAATGGAGCAACTAAACCTGCGATAATTTTGAAAAATGCAATGACCAGTGTATTCCAGATGACCTGACCTACGTCCGGGTATAAAAATAAATACTTGAAATTATCCCAACCTACCCATTTGGATTCGGTAAATCCAAGGTATGGTTTAAAATCCTGGAAAGCAATCACAATCCCGCCCATTGGTATGTACTGAAATACAATTGCCAGCAAAACCGCTGGTACGAGCATCAAATGCAAGGACCAATTCCGTTGCATGTTCCAGCGCTGTCTTGCCTTGATGGCACGCCCTTTGCGAGGCGTTTCTAACGTATGTTCCTTCACCCCTACATCCCCCATGTTCTAAAATTTGTATTTTACAAGTGGATATGAACTTGTATATTAAAATTATAGCAACGGTTATTAGCAATCTATATCCTAATATTGCAACAACGATAACAATATTTTAATGAGTTGAGGAGGCCACGCATTGTTCGCTCGTCTGAATGTCTTCACCAAAATTACACTGTTATTTGTAGCATTGCTTGTCCTGGTTTTGTTTCTGTACACCTATTCGAACCGGGAAAGTGTTCGGGTGATCGAACACGAAATTCAGAACAATACGATGAATCATTTGTCCACTTTTGCCGATTCTGTAGAATCCAATATTTACCAATTATCTCTCTATGGAATGTCCATTGGGCAAGATTCGAGCATACAGGAATATCAGCGGCCGGATTACACAGATGTGCCTTATGAACGTGTCAAAGTTGGAAGCTCTATTCTTGAAAAGATGAATCTGTATAATGCAGCCAGCAAATGGCATTCCACCATCACCCTTTATTTTCCAAGGTTGCAAAAAGTCATTTCTACGGATTATTATGCTTATATCCCGTATGCGGAGGATGAATTTTCCAAGCCACTTTCGAAATCATGGGCATATAAGCATAATCAATTCGAGTGGTACACGACCGATCCAACGACAGCGATTGACACCCCTGGGAAGTCGAGACTGATTACCAAGATCAGCTTTCCAGTACATCATTTGATCAATATGCTGGATCAGAACAAATTGAATAACAAAGGTGACCCCTTTATGTTCCATCCCGAGTTTGGCTTAATTAGCAACAGTAGTGGAAATGGCACATTGACTGCGATTCAGTCCAAGCTGAAAGAGATGTCGTTGCAGGGAAAAGGCGGATTCACCACGACGCTCGACCGCACAGAATACTATGTTTCGTACATAGAGTCAGGCAGTCTGGGATGGTACTATGTAGACTACGTGCCTATGCAGCAAATTCTAGGGCCGATCACAAATAGTCGCAATCTCTTCTACGCTTCCATAGCCGTTCTAATTGCCATGAGTGTTGTTGTGTTGTATGTGCTGTATCGTAGTGTGCAGCTTCCATTGCTTCAATTGGTGAAGGGAACGAACCGTTTGTCGACCGGAGATTTCTCTGTTCGATTACATCATTCGTCACGTAATGAGTTCAGTTTATTGTTTGCACGATTTAACATCATGGCACAGCGAATTCAGGAGTTGATTGAGAATGTGTACGAAGAACAACTCCGAAGACGTGAGGCCACACTGAAGCAGTTACAATCACAGATTAACCCGCATTTCCTATACAATTGCCTCTTCTACATCAAAAATATGGCGAGGATGAAAAATGAGAAAGCCGTTGTGGCGATGGCGCTTAATTTAGGTGAGTATTATCGATACATCACCAGGTCGGAGAATGATCAGGCCACCATCAAAGAAGAGTTGAACATGGTGAAAAATTACCTGGAAATCCAGGCGCTCCGGCTGGAACGCATGCATTTTACCATCGATGTACCGGAAGATATGTTGCATAAAACGTTACCCCGTTTAAGCTTACAACCTATCGTTGAGAACGCTATCATTCATGGCATTGAACCCCGTACAGAAGACGGTCATATCAACATAACGGGTTATCATACGGATGAAATATGTACGATCACCGTCGAGGACAGCGGGCTGGGTATGACCAAGAATCAGATGCAAGAATTGGTTGATAATCTGAACAAACCGCTTGATGGCAACATGGGATGCGGAACTTGGAATGTTCATCAGCGTTTGTCTTTTTTGTATGGTGAAGATGCGGGTCTAAGCTATGAACATACGCCTGGCGGAGGCGTTAAAGTAAGCATTACATGGGACAACAATATCAATGAGTAGGTGAAGTACATGTTACAAATTTTGTTAGTTGATGATGAACGTTCGGTAGTAGAAACGCTGGCGGAGACCATTCCGTGGGAAAGCTGCGGAATCGGCACTGTACACGAAGCGTTGTCAGGTGCCGTAGCGCTGGAAATTATGGAGAATCATGATATTGATATCGTAATCACTGACATTCGCATGCCGGAGATGTCCGGTATTGAATTAATCACGGCAATTCACGAAAAATGGTCGCATGTGCAGACGATTTTACTCTCTGGCTTTGCCGACTTCGAATACGCCAAACAAGCGATGGCTCAGGAAAGCTTTGATTATTTGCTGAAACCTGTAAGTGATGAAGATCTGATTGAAACCGTACAGCGACTCGTTGACCGGATCAAGCAAAAATGGGAAGCGGCGGCCTCCTATCAACGTGCCTTACATGCATTCCAGGATAACTTGCCGTTATTGCAATCTACGATGCTTCATGAATTGCTGACAGGAAAAACCTATACCTCCTCCGCACTCGCGGACAAGCTGGAATTACTAAATCTGCCCTACTCGGTCGGTGAGGAGCTGGGCATGCTTGTCATTCGAATGGAAGAGCATCTATCCGAGATGGCTGACCATGATCTTTCGCTGATGCAGTATGCCATTAGCAACATTATCAGCGAGGTGACGCAGCACCATTTTCATATGTGGCATACGCGGGATGTCCATGATTATCTGGTTGTACTGGTTAGTGTCAAAAAAGGCGGTATGCATAATGTGAGCAAAGAGGAGAAACCTCAAGCTTTGCTGGAACATTACGCTGCCCAAATTCAGACAAACGTTCAGTTATACTTAAAAGGGGCTATTTCAATCGCAGTCTCTCACTGGGGCAAGTTTCCTAATGAGATTGGAGAGATTTATGAGAGTGCTGTCAGATCCATGCGGAAGCGTATGGGACATGCTCAGGGCTTGTTCATTACGGCATCAGATGATAAGGATGTACATCCCCTTCCTGCCATCCGCTCTCTGTACAAACCCCCAACCCTAATTAGTCTTCTCGAAGCTGGTCGCTTTGACGATGTGGAACAGAAGATTGAGATCATTTTCGAAGAATTGCTCGAATCGGCCCAACATCATGATATCGCGGAAACAACGATTGAGGTTTATCATGCTTTGGCTGGAGCCTTTGCTTATATCATCCACAAGAACGGAAAACAGATCTCTTCTGTCCTTCCTGCCGAAACGTATAAATACTTTCAGTCTCCAAGCTATGCTACCGCCCAGCAGTTGAAAGACTGGTCGATCCGCACACTTCATTCCATCAGTGAAGACGCAGAACAGGAGCTTAAGGATAATCACAGCACCATCGTTCGCAGTGTCAAAAGCTTTGTGGATTTGCATCTGGCTTCCGATGTATCCTTACCGGCTATTGCCGAACATGTCCACCTGCACCCGGTGTACCTTTCCAAAGTGTATAAGGCGGAGACTGGAGAAGCGCTGACAGCCTATGTCTATCGTTTACGGATGGAAAAAGCAGCTTACTATTTGCGTTCCTCAAGCGCCAAGGTATTCGAAATTGCGGAGCTTGTGGGCTACAACAACACGGCGTATTTTATTCGGGTATTCAAAAAGTTTTACGATCTGACACCGCAGGAATATAGAGAGAATCTGCCGGTGTGAAGCAAAAAGGCCTCGCTGGAATGTTTCCAGCAAGGCCTTTTCTTTGTAGTTTTCTACCTGCCTTAGCAGCTTCGTTAGAATGAAATAACGGATAAGATTTAGTCACTACGCTCGTACTTACTTTCCGCTAGTAACTGATTGGTACCACTCATTAACTTCCTTCGTATTTTGATCTCCACCGGAAGAATTCCATTTCTCTACAAACGTATCAAAAGCATCAACCGGAGCTTTACCATAGATGATTTGTGAGAACAGGTCCTTCTCCATTTTGGTTAAGATGTCGTTGTTCATTTGCATGGACATCGTTGGTGCACCTGTGAACATCTGTTTTAATGCGATATCTTTTTGATCCTGAACAATCTTCGCCGCTTCCACCATTGGTGCTGGTACACCAGACTTGAGTTTTTTCTCGAAAGGTGTTGTAGCTTCTTCACCGTTAGCAAACTTCGCAAGCGTAGTCATGTTCAGACTCGGGATACGTGCACCGTCAAACGTTAATGTGTATTTCTCAGGTGCATAACCGCCTGTCACACTAGCATCCGTTGTTACTTTGCCGTCTTTCATTGCCCAGTCGTAGCCTTCAGCGAAGCCGTGTTCGAATTCATCACCTGCTTTTGGATTTGCATAGTGATCAAAGAGATAGTTTTGATATGTGAAAAAGACTTCCGGGTTCTTCATATCTTTGTTAATCAGAATTACACCGTTGTCGTTCGCGGTACCGCGTCTGCCTGCTTTGCCATCAGGTCCAGATGGAATCGGGTAAGCTTTGTACTCCGCTTCCGGATTGTTTTTCTTCACATCTTCGAGCGGCCATGACGGCATCCAGTGAGGTCCGACAACAATTCCTGCTTTACCTGCTGTAAACTCTTCTGCTGCTTTGGTTTCATCATAGACCCCGGCTTCTTCTGGAATGTATCCTTTTTTCATCCAGTCAGCCAGTGTTGCCAAAGCTTGTTTTGCTCCTGGATTTACAGAGCCATACTCCAGTTTGCCTTCTGCGTTCAGATTCCACTGATTTGGCATCGTGCCATAGGCTCCGAAGACCCAACCAGCATCAGACATCCATGTGCTGAGCCAGTTTTTGAAACCGATGGTCAGACCGTAGGTGTCTTTTTTACCATTGCCATCTGGGTCTTTATTCGTAAACGTTTCCATGATCACTTCAAGATCAGCCAGCGTTTCGGGTGCTTTCAGATTAAACTTCTTCATCCAATCCTCGCGAATCCACATCACTGGATCACTGTTGTAGGAGTAATCCAGAATCGGAATACCAATCCGTTTACCATCCTGCATGTACGGATACCATACGGAAGGATCTTCATTCACGGCAGCTTTCCAGGTATCACTTGCGTATTTGTCAAACAATTCTCCAGCATCGACGAACTTGCCCGTTTCAATCAGCTCACGTGCCAGATTGAAGTCACCGCGATACGAGATGATGTCCGGCATTTCTGCATTGGAAGCCAGTGAAAGACGAAGCTTCGTTTCAAACGCGTTGTTGGTGGATGGTGACACCCATTGATTTTTCAATTCAATGCCGAGCTTGTCTTTTGCCCATTTCGTGTGCACGTTATTGTCCTGATCTTCACCAGATTTGAATTTGATTTCGGGTCCCCAAGGACGTAAATAAGTAAGTTTTACGGGTGGATCATACTTCCCGTCCTTCAATTCCAGTGCAGTACTCGGTGTGCTCGGTGCGACCTCTTTACTTGCTCCACTGTTACACCCGCTCAGAACTGCTGTAAGCGCCAACATTCCGGCCAAAGCCAAACCGCCAATCTTTCTTTTCCTGATTGTTCTCAACTTGTGTGTCCCCCTGTATGTAGTGATGTTGTCTACAGAGTCCATCATAATGAATGAACCATATGGATGCCCATACTAATATTGCAACATTTATTGTATTTATTTAGGATATTAAAAAGTGAATACATATGTTGCATTAGTACAATGTCTTACTTCTGTCTCTCTTGTTAATTAGGGGGAAAACACTTCCGGGTAATCACTCTTCCAAGCGCCCATACAGCCAATTAAGCAATACTTAACACATGTGATCACACTGCTGTCCTCATCCGTTTCATATTCAACTGAAATATTGATGTCGGATTTACGCCAAGCCAGATAAGGGCCACTGCCGCCAATCCAGTCACCTTGCTCATAGATATCCGGTTGACCATATACTTCAATCCATTCGTCAGGTGTTGCATTCATCGTTATGCCTTTGGGCAATTGCCCGGCAAACGGTTTTTTAATTCGATCGTCCGAACCCGGTGCAAGAAAATAAATCGCTCCAATGATCCACTCATCCGCAGGGAGATCATCACGTCCGGTTAACGTATTGATTTTGGGGGAGCGATACACATCAATACGCACAGATGCTTTAACAGACCAGATGATGTCATCCTGAAAAGGACCGTCTGGCTTCGCTATTCTTTTTACACCGAAGGGTTCTAGTAAGGCTTGTATCTGCTTGGCATCATATGGTTGACCCAACAGTTCGATAAACTGCTCAGGTGATTGATTGTTATTGGTATCGTTGTTGTTACTCATGTTCATGTTTTTCCACCCTCTCTATGCGGAGTTCATTTTCACCCTTTTCCCTCATCATCTTACGTTTCGTTTGTTCTGTAAAGCATGAAAATAAACATAAAAAACAGAGGAATGCGGAAGTAATCCGCTCCTCTGTTTCATTCAGTTTATTGCGCTAGTTGTAAATGTCCGTGTGCTTCTGTTAATTACTTGTATATTTCACCCAATCATATTCGGCATGTAATGGATTAGCACCATTATATGACCCCAGCCAGCCATCCACACCAGTTCCATTCCAGATATTCATCATAATTTTACCCGGTGTTTTCGGAATATTGGTTGTAGCCGTATGTTTAAGCACACCGTCGACATACCACTTAATGTGACCTGGCTGCCAATCAAACGCATACGTGTGGAATCCCTGGGACGCATCAAAGCCCAGATTTACGATTTTCTCATGATTTCCAACGCCGTTCGTATAATAATTGAATTGGACTTTCGTTGTGTCTTTGCCAAGGAACTCGATATCTATCTCATCCCATTGTGTGCCATGTGCAGGACCTGTGTAGGTGAAAAAAGAAGATACAATTCCTGTATTTTTAGCAGGCTTCATGCTTACTTCGTACAGACCATACCCGTAAGTATTCGTTGACCGATATTCACCACAATCAAACTTGTTGTTTGAAGGACTTGTCAGACTCAACCGCAGCTTGCCATCATTCGTAAAATTAGCATTATTCGCCCGCCACGTACAATTGAACATGGAACCGTTGGAATACCCATCCGCCTTCTGCCAGGTACTTGCATTGTGATACGTTAGTGGTTCCCAAAACACCCATCCCGCGAAAGCGCTTACCGAAACAAATAATGAAACCACTCCCGATACCATTAATGTGAACCATGTCTTCCTCTTCATCAATACACCTCCACCTTTGATTCCAACCATGTAAACAAATGAACACAACTCCTTTTCGTTCTTAGATTCAACAGCCAGTTAATCGATTCACTCATTTTGTAAAGCGCTTACATTGGTTGGTATTTCCATTTTATATGCTACATAATGGACGAACTATAGCAAAGTTTAAAGAACTCATATTCATTTTTTAAGATTGTTTCCCTTTGCCAGGCGAAATGCCTAAAGGCCCATTTTAAATGAACGGGCCTCGTTATTTACTACGTACGACTCGCAATCCCTGATCGGGACCAAGGCCATTCGCATCGAATTTTCCTGGATATGAAATCTCTTCTGTATTTACACTGCTGACCCAGCCGCCTCCCTTGCTGACTCTCCAAGTGTTATCCGGGGTTTCCGGGTGGCTGTGCCAGTCCCAGCACCATTCTCTCACATTACCAGACATATCATAAATGCCTAGTTCATTGGCCTTCTGCTGACCGACTGGCTTGGTTTGATTCCGATTGTTTTCAATAGCGGGCCAGTTCCAGTCTCCTGTTAACGGTTTTTCACCGGCATTCATCCAGTACCACGCCACTTCGTCTGGATTGTTGCTTCCGCTATAAGTAAAATTCTCACTCTTTTGTCCGCCACTTGCGGCATATTCCCATTCTTCTGCCGTTGGCAGCCGATATCCATTCGCGTCTTCATTGATGGTTACAGTCCATTTGACATTATCGTTTTCATTCTTATTATTCGTATCCATCGTTTCTTTATCAATGGTGTAATACGGTTTGAGATTTTCCTTCATGCTACGTGCATTACAGTATTCGATTGCATCGTACCAGCTCACCCTTTCAACAGGCCGGTCTTCACCTTTAAAACCAGAGGGATTGTCTCCCATAACGTCAGCCCATTGTTTCTGGGTTACTTCATATTTGCCGATATAAAAGTCAGACAGTGTGATATCTTTGCCGCTATAACTGGTTTTACTGCTCTTAAATGCTCCACCCTCTACCAATACAAGATCATCGCTCACGGTTGTACTGCCACCTGTCGAACAAGCACTTAATCCAACAACAGCTGCGATGAGCAGAAATACCATCCACTTTCTCATCTGGAAGTCTCCTTTAAGACGGGAATTGAGAGCAAGACAGATCCGTAGACCTGTCTTGCTTGAATCTAGCATGGAAAACGAAATGGAATGGCGATTACCAAACCGTTACGTTGGCGTTACCGCTACTTTGGTATCCTTCAGTCGCCATCACTTGATAGGACCAGCTGCTACCCAGATTCATACCTTTGCTCGCCCAAGCATTAACGTGGTTTCTGAACGTAATCTGAGAGTTCACACCGATTCCACGTTTGGATTGTCTCACACTCCAGTATTGCGGGAATGTTGAATACCCATCAATAGATGGAGCGTTGTATCTCATCGTTGTGTAGATGTCATAGGTACCACCGTCACTGTTCACTGTGCCCTTGTATGTTCCAGTTGGACGGTATGTCCCCCAGTTATCTACCACATAGTACTCAATTAGCGCATTTCGGGTCCAACCATAGAATGTCAAGTATCCGTTACCGGACGGTGCGAACACCCCTGCGTTGTAGTTAACTACGCGATTAGGTGAGCCGTATGTCCAGCCTTTACCTACAACAAAGTTTCCGGTATTCTGCCAGCTGACACTGTAGTTTCCGCCGGCACCGTTCACGGAATTAACTGTGCCTCCCCCATCTGTCCAGTTCTGCCAGTAATCTGTAGCACCTGTCGTAGCGGCGAATACACCAAAACTCATAGAAGCTGCAAGAACAACCGTCAACAATTTTTTGCTGAATTTGAACATAGGGAAAAACCTCCTGATATTTTTATTTTTTGTAATTCACTTACCTGAAGAGGCGCTGGGAAAAAAGATACAGATCATTTTTCCACACGGGCCAGTCGTGCCCTCCGCTTTCTTCATACCAAATATGAGGTACGCCATGCTGTTTCATATACTCATGAACATCAACACTAATCTGAATCAGATTGTCCTGATCACCACAAGACACCCAGAGCAATGACAGAAGTGATGTCGCTTTAGCCGGGTCTGGAACAAGAACATCCGGCGCTTTGGTGTTCGGTGCTGCTGAAAAAGCACCAACCCATGCAAAATGATCCAGGTTACGTAGTCCAATGTTTAAAGACTGTCCTCCACCCATGGACAAGCCGGCAATGGCTCTTTTGTCCCTCGTTTGAGCTACCGGGTAACGGGACTCCACGTACGGGATAAGATCCTGAATGAGATCCGATTCAAAGTGTTCAAATGCCCGAATTTTCTCAGGATCAAAAAGGTCGCCTTCTGCAAGATCATTAGACATTGCACGCCCATTAGGACAAACAACAATCATTGGCTGGATGAGATGATCGGCATAGAGGTTGTCCAGGATGATTGCCGGAGAGCCATAGGTGTGCCACTCCTTCTCATCCCCTCCAATTCCGTGCAGCAGATAGAATACAGGATAGGTAAGCTCCGAAGAAAAGCCAGGCGGCGTATATACCATCGCTTTACGCACGTTGCCAACCGTCTTGGAATCATACTCTATCGTTTCAACTACGCCGCGTGTTATGTTATCACGATACTGGTCAAAACCAGCAGATGCTGAAGCTATCATTCGTTTTACTCCCTTCACGGTTAGCAAGGTCCTCTAAACCTCAAATCATATTTCCGCTAATCAACGTAACCAAACCCCAAAATCGTGAACTGCTTGTCCTTCTGTCCAGGCGCCATGTCAATCTCGATAACATGTTTCCCCGCTTCTTTGTTACTAAATAGAAGCATGGCATGGCAGTGAGTCCAGTTCACTTGGTGCGGATCAGCCTCTTTGACAAGTTCCCCATCCACTTTAATGTGGGCCGTTCCGAACTTATCACTGTCCGAGTCTTTAAAGATCAGGATGAGCCGGCTGCACCGCAAATGCAGCTTGAAACCATTGTCATCTGCTGTTTCACCAGGAGCATACATCCAGTTATTCGGAAAAATCGGTGTACCATAATCATGATCGTCCATCTCGCTCATCTGCAGCTCTGTATCGATGAGACAAAAGCTCCCTGATTCAATCCGGGCAATCTGTTCCCCGTTTTTCCGATCCAACAGTTTGACATTCATATAATCATTTCCAATAATCGGTAACTCCGTTAATTCATCTTCTTTCTGATCGAGATTTGAACGATCTGTAACACGAAACAAATTCCCCAGTGCGTCCGCCATAATCCGATGTCCCACATTCGTGGGATGATAGATATCATGGAAGTACTGCTCTTTAGTTATAACGCCACCTTCATCTTTCGACTTCTGAAATTGCTCTACAAGAGCATCCTTCATGCTCACCATCGGCAGATCATAATGAATGCCCACAGGAGCGAGACGGTCCTGAAGATTCCAATCATTTTTAAACACACTGAAAAGCAGGATGACTGCTGGTTCGTTACCCGAAGCAAGCGCTTTCAACACTAAGCTTTCGTAACAATTTCCACGTGTCTCATCGTCAGCATCGTTTACCGCAAACTCGATAATGACAATGTCTGGCTGCACGCTGCCATCCCGGAGCACATCCCGCTCATAACGAATGACGCCAAGTTGCGAAGGCGTCCCGCCTACACCCGCCTTGATCAGCTGAACTGCATCGCTGTCCATCGAAGCGAACATTTCTTTGAAATGTTCATAGGTGTGGTAGGCATAACTTTGGAGATGAATGGGTGTCGCACCAGCGCCATGAGTAATCGATCCCCCAATAAAAGCAAGGACAACAGGTTCACCACGTTTGGCTTTTTCGATTGCTCTCTTTAATCTGACGTTGTTCCCTAAATTCAGTAGTGATCTGTCGATCATGTCAAGATAAGTCGGAGAGTTATAATCAAATTCAGCCTCAAATGATGAAACGGTAACTCCTACGGGGTCACGTGGCGCATGGGTTCCTTGATTCTCATCTACATCTCCTGAATCGCCAAGCATGTTACATCCTCACCAACCTTCCAGCGAAAATTTACACTCTGAGTATTGCCATGTGAAGAAACCTGGACTTGACTGATGTCGATATCAGGCGGTTTCTTCTCTCCGAGTGTAGCGCTTACATAATTTAACAACAACCTGATAAACTATAGGACTTGACTAAATATATCATCCATATCGCTAAATGGAAATAGATGGTATATCACACCTATAATTTTCCATGTAAACGCTTTAATTTGAGTAGTATTACGAATGATATACTTGCATATATAAGTATGTTTGAAGGAGGAAGTCATGAATATCACAGGAAAAGGCACTTATGAGACCGGTACATATGTCAATCTTTTTCAACAATCGGGGTATAGCGAAGAAGAAATCAACGCAAGACTGGAACAGACTTGGAATGATCTGTTCTATGGAGACGAACATACACGAATTTACTATCCTGTTGGCGAAGACAAAGCTTATATGCTGGACACTGGTAACGACGATGTTCGTTCCGAAGGTATGTCCTATGGCATGATGATGGCTGTACAGATGGACAAGAAAGAGGAATTTGACCGTTTGTGGAATTACGCAGTGACATATATGCAACACACGGAAGGACGATATAAGGATTATTTTGCATGGCATTGCAAGCCGGACGGTACACGGCTCTCTCCAGGACCAGCTCCTGATGGTGAAGAGTTTTTTGCTATGGCTCTGTTCTTTGCATGTAATCGCTGGGGCGACGGACCTACACCTTATGACTATGCATTTCAAGCCCGGAAGATCCTTCATGCGTGTGTGCATCAAGGAGAACAAGGAGAAGGTAATCCCATGTGGGAGCCGAGCAACAAGTTGATTAAGTTCATACCCGAGACTCCTTTTAGTGATCCTTCCTATCATCTTCCTCATTTCTACGAACTGTTTGCCAAGTACGCCAATGAAGCAGATCAGACATTCTGGAAAGAAGCTGCCGAAGCAAGCCGGGCTTATCTGCATACAGCCTGTCATCCGGTAACCGGACTTTCGCCTGAATATGCGAATTATGACGGCTCTCCTGCTCCGATTCAGCCGCATGGGGATTTCAGGCATTTTTACAGTGATGCCTACCGCGTAGCAGCCAATATCGCATTAGACTGGGCATGGTTTGGTAAAGACCCTTGGCAAGTGCAGCAATCGAACCGCATACAGGCTTTTTTCAGTGATATCGACGTAGCGGATTATCGCCGGTATACGATTGAAGGGGAGCCTTTTGACGAACCCGCACTGCATCCTATAGGTTTGCTGGCCACGAACGCAATGGCTTCACTGGCAGCAGATGGCCCACATGCCGATGCTTTTGTGCGGTTATTCTGGAACACCCCTCTCCGCCAGGGTAAACGTCGTTATTATGATAACTGTCTTTATTTCTTCACCATGCTTGCATTAAGCGGAAGATACAGGATGTATTAAGAGTATTTTCAAAAAAATTGCTGCATCGGCTTTCTTTCGGATTGCGATATAGACGCGAAGACGACAAAAGACGGACCCCATCGCATTCCACGAGTAAGGTCCGTCTTGCTTCTGTTTTTTACTTGGATGATACGGATGAAGCATCATAAGCGGACTGCATAATTTCCAGATAACGATTCATATTCAGCCCTTCCAGTCCTTTCACATATTCATCCCAGTCTTTATCCAAACTCTTTGCTCCCGTGATGAATTGTAGTGCATTCTGGTCGATATAATCTTTGATATTGGTTTGCATCATGCTGGTTTCATCCGCAAGGGATGGATCAACCCACAATGCCCAATGCGGGAAAACCTCTTTAGGTTCTTTACCTTCCATCAACAGTGTTGCTTCGTACAGACGACGTTCATACCCGTCATCGGCATAGATGTCTGTTCCCTGTACTTCTGCATCGCGATATGCCCGGTGATGATTGTACTGGCTTAATGCAGCCCAGCTGTCATTACGAGGTTCTTCCCCGGATGGAAGCGGAATCGCTTTATAGAGCGGCTGTACCTGATCATTCAGAGCCACTTCTCCCTCTTCCGGTTTGCGCCAGCTTAAGCCTTCTTCGCCCAGATATGAAGCCATAGCTCCTTCTTGGGTATAGAAGTAATCCAGCATTTTTATGGCTGTAATCTGCGTTTGCTCACTGGCTTTGTTGGTCAGTACAAATGTTGCACCAGGATCGACCGGATAGTTGTACGAAGCATATTCAGCATTTGGCCCTTTTAATGGCGGGATCGGATTGTAATCATTGCCGTACGGTGACCCTTCAGCCGTGGTTACGAACAAGGATGGATGCATAGCCGCTCCTGCACCCAGAAGCTGCGCGTCAGCATTGTCTCCAATTTTCTTGAAGGCACCTACATTCTGCGTAAAAGCACCCGGATCAATCAACCCTTCATCATATAAGGATTTGATGTACGTAAGACCTTCTTTCCACTCCGGTTTATTCGCTACCGTTTCAACTTTGCCTTGATTCAGGATGAGGTAATTCCGGTCATCGTCATAGATGAAACCATTCATCAGATAGGGAATAATGTGTACACCAAAGTTCTCCGTAGAACCACTCAGCGGTACTTCATCTGCCTTGCCGTTTCCGTTCGGATCTTTCGTTTTAAACGCTTTCAGCATTTCCCGGAACTCTTCTGTCGTTGTTGGTTCTTTGATATTCAGCTGCTCCATCCATTTGGTATTCACCCACATCTTGTTTGGATACGAACAGTGGAAACACTCATTTAGCCCGGTCAGTCCATAGATTTTACCGTCAGGTGCGGTATTCATTGCTTTGTAGTAATCATTGCTATCGAGCACCTTCTTGATGTTAGGCGCATGCTGATCAATCAGATCATTCAGCGGCAGGATCACACCCTGTTGCCCGAACTTCAACAAGTCAGTCTGTGAGAAACGATCTACCCAAGGGATGAGCAGGTACAGGTCCGGATAGTCCCCGGAAGCCAGGGATATCTGTCTTTTTTCAGCTGCTCCATCAAAAGGAACTGTCGTCCAGTTGAACTTGATATTGAACTTTTCCTCCATTTTCTTGGTAAATTTATTGGTAGCCAGGTTCATATCCGACCCTTGGTGCACAAATACATTCATCGGGACTTTTCCGTTCGCGTCCACTTCACCACTGCCTTTTTCCGAAGACGAGCAGCCTGCAAGTACCAACGTAAGAAGCAACACGCAAGCAAGTATCGATGCACTTATTTTCCTCAATAAAATCCTCTCCCTCATGAAAGTTGTAATTGAACTTATCCTTTAACTGAGCCAATCAACATACCTTGCACGAAATAACGCTGTACAAAAGGATAGATGATCAGAACCGGTAAGCTGGCCATGACAATCAAGGAGTACTTCATCAGTTCAGCCATTTGCTGTTGTTTGATCATTTCGGAAGCATCCATATTGCCTGAGCTACCTAGAATAAGAATACTTCGTAAAATCAGCTGTAGCGGGTAGAGCGACTGCGATTTCAGATAAATGAGTGCGTCGAAGTAAGCGTTCCATTGACCAACCGCGTACATCAACGACAGTACAGCTACAATCGGCTTGGCAAGTGGTAATATGACACTGAAGATAAACCGAATATCACTGCACCCATCGATATCAGCCGCCTCTGAAAGCTCATCCGGTATGGAATTTTGAAAGAAGGTTCGCGCAATAATGACTTGCCACACCCAGATTGCATTCGGAATTAGAAGTGCCCAGCGTGTATCGATGAGTCCCAGGGATTTAACAACCAGATATGTTGGAATCAAACCACCAGCAAAGAGCATCGTGAACGTAATGAAAATCATTAGCGTGCTGCGTCCGACAAAAGTCTTTTTGGACAATGGATAAGCAATCATGATCGTTAACGCTACGCTGATAAACGTACCGCAAATTGTATAGAACAATGAGTTTGCATAACCCATCAGCACTTGTTCATTCCGCAATACAGCTTTGTATCCTTCGAATGAGAGATCAACTGGCCAGAGCCATACTTTGCCTGAAGAAACGGCTGACGGACTGCTGAGTGATGAACTGACAATGTAGATCAATGGATACAGTACAGCAACCAGCACGAGTGACAGAATGATGTAGATTGCCGTAATAAACAGACGATCCCCAAGCGATTCTCTAATGACAGGGTTTTTGTTCGCTCGTGAACGACCTGCCTGTGATTGTAAATTAGACATCCTTCAAGTCTCCTCCCCTCCGTGTGGTTACCATAGGCTTGTATTGGACAGCCGTTTTGCGGCTGCATTGACCGTTAACAATAAGATGAGATTAATGACAGAGTTGAACAAACCAACTGCTGTTGCGAAGCTATAGTTCGCATTGAGTAATCCCATTTTGTACACATACGTGGAGATAATTTCGGATGCCGATAAGTTTAAAGGATTTTGCAGAAGGTATATTTTCTCAAATCCTACCGCCATGATATTTCCGACACTTAGAATCAAAATAATGACGGCTGCCGGCAACAAGCCGGGCAAATCCACGTTAATGATCTTCTGTAGCCGATTAGCTCCATCCACTTTGGCGGCCTCATACAATGAAGGGTCAATGCCGGCAAGCGCAGCCAGATAGATGACTGCTGAATATCCCATACTCTGCCATACATCGGAAAAGACATAGATCGAGCGGAACATATCTGGATTACCAAGAAAATTCACCGATTCAAATCCAAGTGCGCCTGCTATAGTATTGACAATACCAAGCCTCGGTGAGAGGAATAACATGATAATCGATACCATAACTACCGTGGATATGAAATAAGGTGCGTAGGTTACCATCTGTACGGTTTTCTTAAACTTCATGTTTTTGATTTCATTCAAAGCCAGTGCCAGCAAGATCGGGATCGGGAATCCGACAATGAGACTGTAAAATGAGATGAGAAGCGTATTTTTGATTAACATCATAAAAGCGGGATTCTGGAAAAGCAGGTCGAAATACTTGGTGCCAGCCCAAGGGCTACCCCAAATTCCTTTGATGACGTTGTAATCCTTAAATGCCAGGACCGTATTCACCATGGGTACATATTTGAAAACGATAAAGTACACCACCGGAGGCAAAATAAGCAGATATAACTGCCAATGCCTCCTGAAACTTCTGGCTAGCGCATGCTGTAACGTTGATCGCTTGCGCTCCTTCACACCGGACTTGCTTTCACTTGTGATTGTTGTTCTCAGAATCATCCCCCCAGTCTGTGAACCCTATGGTTGAAGTGAGCGTCACCTTGTTTTGGTAACGCTTTCTTTGTGCTCATATCATAAGTTCGGCCTGAGGGAATCGTAAAGGTACATCTCGGAAATCAGCGTACATTATACGTATGGATACTATATCTACAGCGTACATTCACCGACCTAATTATCCATCTTCCGAAATACACTTGGTGAAATACCGCGTACACGCTTGAATGCTCTGCGGAAAGAATGCGCACTGTTATATCCCGTAGAAAGTGCAATTTCATCGATGGTCTGATTACTTTCCCGAAGCAGTTCAGATGCTGCATTGATTCTCACCCGCTCCACATAATCGGAAAGATTCTCTCCGGTATGCTCCTTGAATAGTTGAGAGATGAATTTTTCGGATTTCCCCATATGCTCGGAGATTCGGCAGATCGTCAAATTCGCGTCGCCATAATGATTTTCAATATAACACGTAATTTCTTGCACGGTATCCGCATGTGTGGATGATCTTTTTCGCAGCACTTCTTTGCACATATCTTCGGTTAAGCGCTTAAATTTACCACGTAATGCGGCAATGGAATCGGTAATCTGGATACTGGTGACACCATTTTTGTATTCTTCTGCAAAGGAATCATCGTGTTTGATTTTGGGCTCATCCAGCTTCAGGTATGTTCCCTTTAACTCCATAATAAATTGTTGTGCCATCTCATAGGAAAGTTCGCGCTCTTCAAAATTGCGTGCAAACAGCTGATCCAAAATACGAAGAGCCTCTTCCAGTTCTCCTGCCTTGATCGTATTCAGCAAACGCTGTTCTGACTCAATGGGATAATAGTACATTTCATTTTCCTTCAATGTATCTTCAAATCGGACGAGCTCATCTGCTCCCATATGAATCGCATATTCCATGGCCTGTTTGGCTTCATCAAATGAACGGCCTGCATCATTCCAAACTTCGTATGCGGCTCCGGTACCGATTGTTGTTGATATCCGGTATTCCTTATAAATGAGTTCGGTTAATCTGCTGAGTTCAGACTCACAATGACGTATTGCTGTTTCCAGCGGCATCTCGGTTACGGGACATATAAAAGCAATCTGATCTGTGCCCCAGTCCGTCATCAGCAGACTTTCGTTCCATTCTGTCATTGTCTGTCTGATAATTAATTTCGCCACACCAAGCTCCTGAATCGTTTCTTCGCTATCCAGACTCGCATAACCGTTCACCTTGAGCAAACCAGTGATCCCCTGGCTGTTCTCAATGGATAGTTGTGTCTGAGAAGAAATAGCTTCCAGTTCACGAGTAGTATAGAACTCACCCGTAAGCAGACGTTTGATGAATCCATCGCGCAAGAGCGGAATTTGTTCATTCAGCGCGTTCTCCAGCGATTGATTATTGGCGATTAAATGATGAATATGGCTTGCTAGAAAATCATACTCATTACGCCTTTTACCTGAAGGTTCACTGACTTGTTCTCGGAAGGCAGACAACAGTTTGTAGATGGGGGCACTATTTCGATAGGCCAGGATCAGTCCAAAACCTAAACCAAGCGTCAATGTTGCAAGCGTAAAGGCCAATGTCACTTTCTTGATCTGATCCGCATTGGTCATAAGTGCTTTCTCGGGAATACCTGCCATGTAACTCCAGCCGTTTCGATCTGAATGAATGGATATGAGCAGCCGGCCATCTTCAATAGGCTGTACCTCATTCGAATCGTTACCCACATTTTGCGCCAAACGCTGCGCTTCTCCTTCTTCAATACCGCGTGAGAAGATAATTTCGCCGTTCGCATCTCGAACCAAAGTCCAGCCGCCATACTGATCAACGATATGCTGGGTCAGGCTAGCCATCTCATCTTCATCGATTAATACACCAATGGTAGCCTGTGGTTTATTGAAACTATTCAGTGGTAAGGATTGCAGAAAGGTAATTGCTGGTGCCGTGGTTCGCAAGTTGCTGCTTATTTCACGTTTGTAGTTTTGAAGTGGAATAATCTCATTAAAGTGTGGCTTTTTCAAAATACGTTCGCTCCACTGTTCGAAGGTCATACCCTCCAACGCGTTGGCTGCGTAGTAATGTTCTGGTCTGTAATAGACCGTATTGGGTGTAATAATGACGTTATAGTTTGGAATGTAAATAAAAAAGTGAGATAAGTATTCGTTTGTACTGCTGTACATCGATAAACTTCGCTGCATTTTACCTATACCATAAACATTGTAGGTATCCAGTGGTTTGGGATCGGCAATCAAACGGTACAGATCCTGATTGATGGCTAGTTGCCTTGTAAACGCCTCGACCTGTAGCAGATTTCGTTCAATGATTTCTTTTCCCAAATTCAGAGACTTCAGACTATTTTCAATTGAGCTAGCCCTCGCCGCTTCTATGGATGCGCGGTAAGAAGCGTATCCGGCGATCTGTGGAATCATTAGAATGATTACATACGAAATCAAATAACGACGGAACATCGGTGAAAATTTGGACCATAGGAGCTTCAATGTACTCCCCCCTTTTTCTAATCAAGCGCTTACATTTAACGGTTTATGATCATCATTTCATGATACAACGGGCATTTCTGAACAGTGAAGGTACAACTTCTTCCCTATGGTACATTTACACCTGTAGCTATACAATACTTGATTTCTACAGCGTAATGTGCAACTTCACGAGACAAAGGCAATGAATGACAACCTTTTTCGCTCATTCTATCTTGTTGCAACCATATCTAAATACAATACAAATAACCTTCTCAAGTCATTAGATGACCTGAAAAGGTTATTTGTTGCCACTAATTAAGTGATGGGAATGTTGATGTTAGTTAATTACTAACGGCAACAAATTTCCACTGCTGATTCGTTGCACCGGTGTAGGTGTTCTGTTGCAGTTTGGCTCCATCCGATGTGGAAGCGTTCTCAACTTCAATAGCTTTATTACTGTTGACGTTAATAATGCTGTAGTAGCCATTGCCTAGATCATTCACTTTAAAATGCTGTGCCGTTGTATTCAGATTAGCCATGAGCTGCACGGCCTCACCATTAGTCTGTGTACCGTTACGAATGTCGATTACTTTATCCGGTGAATTGACACTCGTCAGCGTGTAGTTGCCCCCACCAATGGAAGTCAGCACCCACTTCTGAGGATTGCCGCCCAGATCACTCCATTGTTGTAATTGGAGGTTGTTCTGATTTTGACCACCAGGAACATCAATTACTTTATTGGAATGACGCGCTACAATTTTGTACGTTGCACCAGACACCAGACCTGTAGACGGATTCGTTGGATTGGTTGGAGTACCACTACCATAATTCTGGGAGCGCTCATTGTACCAAGTGAACAAGAATCGTCCCATCGCACTGCGTGAAGCATCTCCATCCCATTTCAGTCCTGCGGTTGGATCAGCGAATGAACTGCGTGCGCCAGGTTCTAAGATAAAACCATTCATATGAGCCGCGATACTAACATTACCTGCCGCATTGAAAATTCTTTTGGTGTTCGTTCCGAAACCTTCATTACTACCATTGAACAGATTCCAATAAGCTGAATCACCTGGCTTGTTTTTGAACCATGTCACTTCTGTGATGTTGATTGGATATTTATCGGCAGCCGCCTTGACGTTGGTATTCCATTGATCTTGCAAAATGTTGAAGTTGTCATACGCTCCGTATCCTGGATACCAGTGTACAGCATAACCGTAGTTGTTCAGTGGGTCAGTAAGCGGATGACTTGCTGTCAGGCTGTAGAACTGATTGTAACCTAGACCCGCAGCCCAGATCACATTATCTGCGCCCTGATTACGAATCGTGGAGATCATAGAGTTTTGGAAATTACGCAAGTCATTCCAGTGATCCACAAAATCATTCTCCCCGTTGTAACCACCCCAGTGTCCGTTGGCATACGATTTCACCGGCTCATTAATCAGTTCGAAGTGAACGTTGTCTGCACTTTTAATCTCTGGACGGGAGGCAAGATAACCCCAGATTTGATTGAATTTCTGCAAGTTGGCAGCTGTTGTGGCCTGGTCATCCTTCAAGGTGAAGTCGAGTCCCAAAACGACATATACCCCTTTGGTTTTTGCATACTGGATATAAGGAATGATGACGTTCTGCGTCACAGTCTGCACACCGGCAAAGTTGTATGTACCTGCCGCCACATCTCCCATGTCTTGACGGTCAATGAACAGACGCACCTGATTCATTTTCCAGCCATGATTGCTGCCATATTTCGGACTGGTATCTGCAAATGTGTCTGTGATGTCTTTCAGATAGGCCAATGTTGCGGCATGACGATTGTTACCATGAAGGTTGAGGTAATAATTGCTGTCCTGATACGTCCAGTATGCGCCGGAAGGTTGATGCCAGCCATTAAGGAGTACAGGTTGATTGTTGCTGTTGACCAAGTTTTTGCCACTCACTTTTAGTTTCCCCATAGGCATACCTACCCAAGCATCCGCTTGGCTACCGCCCCATTGAGCAATCGTAATCAGTAATGCCAGAACGAGTAAAAGCTTGCAAGACATCATGAACTTTTTCACTGCTATTCCTCCTGTTTGATTAAATTGGCTTACATTACTGCGATAGGAAGCTACCCTCAAACCTGATATTTAGCAAGATCAAGATTTAATCTCATCTAGACTCGGTTGGCGCGCGCTCCCTTAAGCCATTCCATATCCAATGATAACGCGGGCTGTAACACATAAGATTAGCTGTACGCCATTCCCTGCAATTAACCTCATCAAGGTAAGCTTCCTTGGTATAGTCCTTAAAATATTTCTCAGAATCATTCATGAGATTTTCCTCCTTTCTTATAGGAATACTTGAATATTTTATAGGGGCACACCTCTTCGCTCTACGCGTCTATCCTACGATACCTGTGCGCTCCACACTTTCCACGAAATATCGTTGCACAAACAAATAAATGATAATTAACGGCAGGATCGCAAGCAGAATACCTGTATCCTGAATCATGCTCAGATAAAACGGATCGGCCTGAGAAGCTGCACC
Organism: Paenibacillus polysaccharolyticus; assembly: GCF_023714295.1. Taxonomy (GTDB): domain Bacteria; phylum Bacillota; class Bacilli; order Paenibacillales; family Paenibacillaceae; genus Paenibacillus; species Paenibacillus polysaccharolyticus_A. Next base: position 1,547,522 of record NZ_JAMAUN010000001.1, on the reverse strand, counting down.
GTCTGTAACCTGTTGAGCGAGATTGTACGGCAACGACGATAGCTGTGTTGACATGACTTTACTCGAAGTCAGATACGTCGTTGTGTAGAAGCTGTCGTTCCATTGCCATACGAAGGAAAACAGCATGACGGTGACTATGGATGGGATGGCATTCGGCAGCATGATACGGGTAAATGTGCGACTGATGCCTGCGCCGTCCACGTATGCCGCCTCCTCTACTTCTTTCGGGATGCCTCTGAAGAATTGGCGGAATATGAAGATATACAAACCTGCCTTTAGTGAATTTGCGGTAACGGCTGTCAGAATAAACGGCCAGTACGTATTAAGCAAGTTCACCGGTTTTCCGGAAAACAGCGTCATCAGCCCCATCAGATCAAAGCTTTTCAGATTCAAATACACCGGAATGAGAATCGTTGTAGGCGGCACAAGAATCGTCAGAATGACGCCTGCAAACAGCCAGTTGCTACCCTTGAACTTCAATCTGGCGAATCCATAACCTGCAAGCGCGCATGATGCTGTAGTCAACAGTGTTGTTGTTGCAGACAACGCAAACGTATTGAACAGCGTAGCCCAGTAATCCATGACACGAATAGCCTGCTTAAAATTGTCGATCGAGAAGTTCTGAGGAATCCATACAACGACTGCCGAATAGAGATCACCCTTGGCTTTGATCGATGTGGATATTTTTTGGAATATCGGAAATAAAATGACAAAGGAAAGTCCGGTGATCAGAACAAATCGAATGATGGACCATAGCCAGCTCTTCCATTGCTCAAGCGATAATAATCGTGATGTTGTCACGCGGAATGCCCTCCTTTCTAATCTTGATAGAAGACTCGTTTTGAGAAAATGATCGATACGATCACAAGAATGATGGCAATCGCTACGAAATATACCCAAGCCATCGCAGAGCTAAGACCAAAATCAAATTTGACAAATCCCGTATCACGGATCAATTCCGTCATTGCATTATTCGCAAAGGAGTCGATAATCGTATAGATCGCGTTCACAAAAATCAGCGGGCTGACCATCGGAAACGTGATTTTCCAGAATGCCTCGTATCCTGTCGCCCCCTCCATCTTGGACGCTTCATACAGCTGCGGAGAGATGGTCTGAATACCGGCCAGGAAAATCAAAATCTGTACTCCCGATTGACTGACGATCTGGTAGATTCGGTCTACAGCCCCGCTTAAATACGTAACAATCCATTCACTTACGCCCGCATTGAGCATCAGACCTTCCAGTTCCAATGTGCCAAAAGTACTTCCCCCGGTGCTGTTCTGGTTTACAGCTTCAATCAAACTCGTGCTTTCGAGCGACATAATAACGCCAGATGCCAGAATAACAGGCAAGAAAAAGATCGATCTGGCTAAAGCACGGCCTCTGAATTTCTGATTCAGAATGACTGCAAGGAACAAACTGAAAATGACAATAAGCGGTACGTTCACAAGTACATCTGTAATGGACTCAATTAGTGCCCGGTTAAAGCTTGTATTCACGGTAAGTGCCTGAACATAATTGGCGAACCCCGTAAATTGAATCGCAATTCCTTCTGCGTTGGCTTGAATGGTGCTCATGCTGTATCGCAGAGACGCCAGCAGCGGAACGAAGAAAAACAATACAAATCCGATCAGCCACGGAAGTACGTAGACAACACCCCACATCGCTTTCTGTTGAGCATACGTACGACTTCCCCATTTGAATTTCAGGAGTGTCTTCAGAGCTGCTCACCACCAGTCAGATAGCTTAGGGCTTCTACGGTATGATTATCTACTTCAACAGGAGAGTCATTGTAATTGACAATCACATATCTTCCGCCTTCATAGGTTGTTCGGAATACACCTTCACTCAGAGATTCATGAGCAATCATTGGACGTCCAGTGAACGACTGGTTCACCTGGCTTACTTCCTTATAGATGTCTGCTGCCAGATCAATCCACTGCTCGTAATTCGCGGCATAGAGATGGTTGTAATCCGTTTCTTTCACCACATGGTTCGGAGCATTAAACCAGGCAAAATAAGGGCTAGCTCCATATTCAATCAGCTTCAGCACATACTGTCTCGCATCCGTATACGTGGACAGATTGTATGGAGAACCGGTATAAGGAATACTACCGTGCACGACCAACTGGAAGAACGGAACTTCTTCGTCCTCCAGTTTGAACCGACTACTGCTCATCGGAGCATCCGTAAGACCTGTAACATAAGGCAGTGCGTATGCGTTCCCGCCTTCAGCCACGATGGAGCCTGTTTGTTGCTTAATCTGCTCAAAAGCTTTTCGAACCGTATCCAGTGCCTGCGTACGATCAAGCAATTTCTTCGGATTCATATCGCTATTCAACTGCTCAGCCATATCTTTCAGAGAAATGCCTTTTACCTCAAGCGGTTTCATCTCCTTGAGCATATCTGTTGTTACATCATCAATCTCATTCGGTGAGAGGACATAGGAAATAGATACATCCTTCGTCCGTCGCTCCAAAGCCAGATCCATTGGATACAGGACCGCTGGTTCCTGCGTTAAAGACCGGGAAGCCTCACTCGATGGACTGAATCCCTTCTTCGATTGTACGTTCAGTATGGTTACATCCGGATAAAATCCGATGCCCGCTTCACTCGTAAAAGCGCTGAACTCTTTCATTCCTTTTTTCCCGCCGATTACTCCGTCGACCTTAATAGAATCCGGCAATCGATGGTGCAATCCATCGTTGAACCATCCGGCATAACGTACTTGAATGTTCGACACGTTTTTTTCCATCAGCTTCGAGAGAATCTCTTTTCCTTCATCAAACGTCGTCAGAGCTTCCGTGGAGTTATACGGTATACCGAGCATATGTTGTCTCGTTGTCATCCCACCAAAAAGTTTGAGATAAAACGGAAAAGCAGACTGCTCATTAGATGTTTTCAGTTCGGGAAGCCCTCCAGTTTGTACCAGGTACTCCCGGTACAGTGAGGCCAAACCCGAATACGAAGCCTGCTCTGCACCTACAAAAGCGTAACGAACCACGAAGTCAGATGACGTTGGTTTATTCTGAAACTTCGGCAATGTGCGAACCATGTCACTGGACTGAAGTGTAATATCACTTTTGTTCACGACATAGAAACTGGGATATACGTTATTGTAGCTGTTCAGCTTCCCGCTGATATCGGCATTTACCACTGCCGCCGCATCCCCTTCTTCGATGATGCCCAGGAAAGCGCCTTCGGGACGAATCACGCCAAAAACAGGCAATCTCGCTTTGCTTTCATTCGAACTTGCTTCACGTAGCTTCATCGTTAAATCCGGACCGTAAATATCCTGCTGGTAGGATGGGTACTGCAATTTTCCGTTGTTAAAGTGGATGAGTGCTCCTGACCCGTCTGGTACGAGAATTGATCCATCATCCTGCGACCCACCGGCTCCGAAATACTCCAACACAGACAGAGTGTTTATCGGATACTCATCTGGAAAATGAATACCGGATGCTGGTACTCGTACTTTCAGTTGATCTCCATCCAGTTCATATTCCATCGTGAGCATGAACAGACGCGGCCCGCTTCGTTCCTGCTCAATGCCATGCTCGGCGTGATCTTTGGCAAGGTCTTCTTCTGTGTAGCCGGCGTCTTCGAAAGCTTTCAGTGCACGGGTAAGTTGCAGACCTTGCATAGCTTTGTCAATCCGATTGTATACGCCTTCATCTTTATCTTCCGCATATCCTACTTTCAAGGCCCGTTCGCCGGATTTATCGAGCTTCGCCAGCACATATTGTTCGAAACGTTCCTTGCTGATCTTCACTGGCAGATCTTCAATAGATCGCTCCGTGTTGCCAAATTGATAGTGAACGCGTACCCCGTTCGGTAATGTTTCGTAACTCACTTGTTTATGCCGAACACTGTCCGTGAACGAATTCACCATACTGCTCTGGCCTGAACTGTTGAAAAAGCTCAGTCTGGATTGGGAGGACAGAAGGTCCTTGTTAATTCCGGCTGCAATGCCATCCTTCTCGCGTTCTTCCGGGTTACTGCGCCAGATTTGTCCGCTTTTACTATGGATAACGGCAATTTCAGCAGTCTCCTCGTTGATCAACAACTGCAAAGCGTTGTTTCGGGCGATGCCGATCATGCCGGGAATGCGTGTATCACTAAAAGCAGATTTCAGTTTTTCTCCGGGAGGCAGGGAAGGAGTCTCCACTTGACTAACATCTGCTGCCGTCTCGCGAGCCGCCGTAGATGGCGAGAACTGACAACCGCTTAGAAGTAAGCTACTCACCAGCAGTATTCCGGTTATTTTTTTGGCTGCGGCATATTTCATTGTGATTTCCTCCTTCCTAGCCCCGAAGCACTAATTCCTGATAGATAGTGTAGACAAAAGAGACGATCTGCTGCACAAGACTGAAGAACAACAGGCATAGAAATGCCATAAATGCCATAGCTACAAGCGTGAGTAGCATCGTTAGAATCGTTTTGGCTGGGCTGTACTGATGCACGGTCATGTTACCCACAAACAGCAGGTATACGGTCCAGCAAACCGCAATCGCGTTAGAAAAGTAATAAAATGCCGTTTCCTGCGCAGAAATAGCCAGACTTAGCCAGATCCACGGGAAATGCACCAAAAACATCGGAACGAGGGCAAAACACGTCGACATGAAAATTTCAGAGAACTTGCCCTCGCCGTCCATCAAAGTGGTTAGCGACCAGTTGGCCACACACCAGAACAACACGGGAATAACGACGTACACCATCTCAAGCAGGCTGTTCAGGTACTTGGGATTGTTAAAATTAATCAGAAAGCCGCTGTACTGGGCTTGCAAAATTTTAGTGAAGACGAGCAACACCATAATCATCAAAGAGATCAGCAGTGTCGTTTTTTGATTCCGCTCATATTTCAATTCCCAATACCCGTCAAAGGGATGAAAAATAAGATGCAGCGGGTACTGGTACAATTGTTTACTTGACGCCTGCATTCGTTGTCCTCCTTTTCTGTCTACGAACGATGGCGATGGTGACGAACGCAGCTACAGCCAGGAATATACCGGACATCACCCATGAAAAGTGTTCACGCATCAGTTCTTTCCGATAGAGAAGAAAAGCTTTGGAATACCCTTGACGCTCCATGCTTTGCTTAAAGTATTGCGCCGACTCGGCATATTCTTTCTGGCGAAGCAGCGCTTTACCAATACCAGCATAGGCATATTCCAGATTTGCATTCATCTCGGCAGCCTTGCCAAACAGTTCCGAAGACTGATCTTCTTCTCCGTTGTAATAACTGCGCACGGCATCATGTAGTGTGCGGCCATACTCTGTCGTCTGGAATACGGTAATTTCGCCAAGCGCTTTGTCCAGTACAAGCATCCGGTCTCCCGCTCGCTCCAGCGCGACAGGTGTATTAAACAAACCCATCCGGTTCCCGATGCCGCCAAAAATATGGAGCAGATAACCGTCGCCATTATAGGTAAAGATGCGGCCCCTGTTCGAATCGAGTACAGAGTACATATCGCTGTCACCTACATCGACATCAATCAGACGTGATGGTCCGGCTTCCGTGGTATATCTCAGATCACCTTGAGGTGCTGAATATCCTTCTCTCCGCAAAATGTCTGTTCCTTGGGCATTCAATTTCTTAATGGGATCTTTGCCGCGATCACCGCTGGTGGCGTAGATAAATCCTTCTTTGTCCATATCCAGATTGGTGAACTCGGTTGGGGTAAACATGACCATTTGACTTCTCTGCTCCCGAGTAGCGAATCGTTTCCAGAGATATTCAACCGGATCAACCTGAACCCGATTTGCACCAATGAAAGAGGAAAACTCGCCATCGGCGCTGAATTCCATGAAGCCGTCAAATACACCTGAGGCCATTACGTAAATTCGCTCACCCTGATCCATCACAATCCGAATCGGTTTGAATTGAAAGTCCTCGTTTAACAAGTCCGACTTCGGTTCAGCTACAATCTTCACGAGCTGTCCCTTGTTATCCAAGTGCACAACCCGCTGATTATCCGAATCAGCCACCAGTAAATCCCCTTTTTCCGTTACAAACAATCCTTGCGGGTTTTTAAATTGATCTTTTTTGCCGTCATTTTGGAACGACTCAATTGTCCGTACTAGCTTGAAGTTGCGATCCATCTCGACAATTCGTCCATTACCCGAGTCAAGCACATAGACACGCTCATCTGCGGTAACATGCATATCACTCGGTTCCTTGAAAGGCGTTATATTCAGCTTCTTGCCTGTAATAATCGTTGTGGCTTCATAAGCAGCCGGAGCTGGAACGGTATCTCCGTAATAGGAATAGTGATAGGCATCTGGATCACCGTCTGCGCTTGCAGGCAGTGCTGCTGAACTGAACAGCAGGAGGCAGACCATGCCCATGATGACCCATTTACGTTCTTTCCATGTGCTTTTTCGCGTGCTATGCTGCACTTTGCTGCCTCCTTTCTATTCTTTCATGCCTGAAGTAGCCATCGTCTGCATCACACTGCTCTGAGAGATAACAAACAGCGTGATCGGTACGATCATGAGCAGTAGCGCTACGGCAGCACCAACCCCTGCTCTGGCAATCCCGCCTTGTACGATCTGACTGAGTGCATAATGCAGCGTTTTGAGATTTTCACTGTAAATAAAACTACCGCCGTCTGTTCCCCATAGTGCAGGGAATTGCAAAATCATAAGTGTGAGCCATGCTGGCTTCACATTAGGCATCACAATGCTCCAGAAAATCCGGTATTCATTCGCGCCATCAATCTTCGCTGCTTCCAGCAACGCATCCGGAATCTGTTCCATGAACTGTTTCATTAGAAACAGCCCGAGTGAGAACGCCAGCGAAGGAACAATGATGGAAGCGTGTGTGTTGATCCAACCAAGCCAGGACATCACCATGTAGTTCGGAATTGCCGTAACGTGAGGCGAGAACATCAATGACAGAATAACAATGGTAAATAATATTTTTGACCCCGGAAAACGATATTTTGCCAAGGGGTAAGCTGCTGCTGAAGCAAGCAGGATGTGCCCTGCCGTGCCTACCAGTGTAATGAGGAGTGTATTGGCAATATATCGAGACAAGGGGACCCAGGAATTACCCATCAGATTAATCAAATCTGCGAAATTTTCTGTCGTCGGGTTGTTCACCCAGAAGCGCGGCGGGAAGATAAACAGTTCATCCAGCGGCTTAAAGGCATTGTTCACCGCATAAATCAGCGGAAGCACCATAAACGATCCGAACACAGCCAGTAGCGCAAACAACATGAAACTGACGGTAAATGACCGGTTGAGTCTCTTCGGCATGCCGAAGACGGCACGTACTTTGCTGGTCATCGTCATTCACCTATCTTTCTCAGCATTTTTTGCGTGAAAATGTTCGTTCCAAGCATCAGTGCAAACAGGACGGTTGCGATTGCTGAAGCATATCCCATCTCAAAGCGAATCGTACCAAAGTCCATCAAATGGGTGACCACGGTATGTGCTGCATAGTTAACACTTGGGAAACCAGCTAGTGCAATCGAAATTTCGGCTACTGCGAACGAGGCTGTAATCTGCATGACTGCACCAAACATCAACTGAGGTCTCATGGATGGCAGTGTAATGTACCAGAGCTCCTGCCAGCGGTTTTTGATACCGTCCACCGTTCCGGCTTCCACCAGCGAGCGGTCAATTGTCTGCAAACCGGCAATAAAAGCCAAAAAGCTGGTTCCGAGACTAAGCCATAGCTGCACCAATATAACGATGCCCAGTACATACTTCTCGTTAGAAAGCCACTGAATCGGCTCCAGAATCACGCCAAGTCGCATGAGGAAACCGTTCATATATCCGTAGCTGTCACCAGAGAAAATGATCAGCCAGATGAAAAATACATTACCTGAGATCGATGGCGCATAGAAAACCAATGTCATAACTGCCCTGACTTTAGGAGACAGCTCATTGATAATCCAAGCAAATAAAAAACAGGCAATATAACTGACTGGACCCGTGATCACTGCAAACAGCAACGTGTTTTTCAGTGCAATTAAGAATACGTCGTCGTTCAGGAACAACCGGGAATAGTTTTGCCAACCGACAAAACGTGGAAATTCAAGCATATTAAAGTGAAAAAAGCTGAGACCGAGCGATATGCCGACCGGAATAACCGTAAACATGAAAAAGATCAGCATAAAGGGTGCCATTAATACGTAATAATGCCTGCTGAGATACAGATTCCTTTTCAATAAGGACCACCAGCCGACCTGGCGTGTATGCATAACAGGAGCGGCGGCTGTCTTGGATGTTTTAGCTTGCAACCGTTACCCTCCCTTTCCTTTATTTCAGATTAAATTCCTTGCGTTTCAGTTCAATCTCATCGTCAATATACAGTACATAGTCTGACAAGGCTTCACGCGGATTCTCATTGGCGTTAACCACTTTGCGGAAGGCGTTATCCAGATGTCGGCCTGTAAAATACCCCCCTGGCATCTGCGGGATACCTTGCACCCACTCCCACTGCTTCTCCAGGTTCTGGTAATCCTTCACTGGCCAAGGTAATTGTTCTAAAGCTTCAATGTTCGCTGTAGGATAACGAGCAGCTGCCCCCATTAGACCTTCCATTTCTCGTCCGTACTCAATCTGGGTTGACTCATCTGTCCACCACTTCATGAATTTCCATGCCGCTTCTTTGTTGCTGGCATTTTCGAGCATCATGACCGCACTACTCGCGCTAGCTACCTCATGCCTTATAGAACCATCCGGAAGCTGTGTGCCAGGCACAATCGTGAAGTCCCACAGGTTGCGGATTTCCGGTGCTAAAACCGTCAACATGTTATAGGTCGTGTAATCGGCAATGCCGATCGGCATTTCTCCTGTACGGAAACGGTTCGGGAAATCGGCTTTCAGTGGGAATTTGTAATTCGTATAAAATTGCGTCCACCGTTTGAATGCCTCCATCGAAATTTCCGAATCAAGTGCACTTTTTTTCCCATCTTCGGTGTAGAAATTTCCGTCATTTTGATACAACAGCATCGCAAAGGTTGCGTTAGGAACCATGTTGGCGTTGTTCAGCGTATCTTCAATCGGCAGATAGAACTCCATATTGTGCTTTTGCAATACAGCGATCGCATTATACACGTCCTGCCAAGTTTTTGGCGGCTCCAGACCCAGTTCATTCAATATATCCTTGCGGTAAAAAAGCATGGGGAAATGCTGTTGCTCCGGTAGTGCGTACACTCCACCGTCATACTCATAAGGTGTTATTCCGCTTTCCCGGAATCTGCTGGCCACCTCTTTGAAATCCGGGAACTTGCTTAGATCCGCTGCCGCATTTCTCATCGCATAGTTGACAGGAATATCTTCACCCATCTGCATGGCTACATCAGGACCTTCTCCGGCCAGCGTTGCGGGCAACAAAATATTCGGCGGCACAAGCCGTAATTGTACAGACACATCGGTATCCGGTGTAAACGTGTCGTCAATCATACCTTTAAGCACTTGAGCCTGATCCCGTCCGGTGGTAATCCATACGGTGATTGAGTCCTTCTTTTTCTCTACGTTACCGATGCTGTCATAGTCTTCCGTGTAGGAAGCAACATAAGCACCAAGTTCGTGCTTCACCTGTTGGAACGCCGACGCTTCGGCCTTTGGAATTTCTTGTCCTGTAGGAGCGACAACTAGATAATCCATCGTAATCGGTTGCTCACGTACGGTCAGAATCCACGTGCCCAGACCGCCGACGTTAATTTTGAACGTATCCAACCGTTTCGGGACGGTTTCCGGTCTTGCCGCCATATCCTTGAGCTGTACAACCATGGCATTCAGAATAGCTACTTTATCACTCTGTTCTCCGGTTGCTTTTTCGAGATACTCAGCGACAGATGTGAGTACCACAGCTTGTTTTTCAAAAATCTCTGTCATCTCTGGAATACGTTTCTCCAACTGATAATCCCGAAGTGGATCAGGTTTGTTGGAGGTAATCATCAAAATTTTTCGGTACATCTCATTTAATTCAAGTACGCTTGATTCTACGGTTCGGAGTAACGGGGCAATATCACCGAGCGTGACGGTCATCCGTAAGCGGTGTTTCCCCTTCTCCAGATGGAACTGATAGGGTTCTTCTTCACCATTCCCAAGCACTTGTGTCTGCCAGGAGGGACTATAATTGAAGCGAATTCGCTTCATCTCTTCAAACGGAACTTTGCCGTTAAGGGTAAGACTGCGTGTGGCATAAATGCCTCGAAGCTGATCCTGCTTCACTTTTAACGCAATCTGGTACAGTCCATCTTCAGGCACATCAATCTCCCATTCAACCCATTCCCCCGGAAGTTTCCAGTTCACGCCGCCGATGGCATTGATCCGAATTTTGGATACGTCGTAGGGTTCAAGTGATGGACTGGATCGATCCGAGATGGGCGCAAGTGTAGGTGAAGATTTGGTGATCGCTTCTTCGCCTTGCACCTTCAGCATGATCGGGCTGGCTGCCTTAATACCTAACGAATCATACGTCTTCTGGATTTCGGCATACGTGGGAACGGCCTCTTCCTGATACAGTTCAATGTAATCAATCGCCATACTCTCTCGAAGAGAAGTCAAAGATAATTGCTGGTTGCCTTTTTCAAAATAAAACTGGAACGGTTCCTCAAAATATCCGGCACTATCTCTAAACGAAGCGAGCTGCCATTCCGGCTTCTCCACCTGTCTTGGTCTGAGATCGTTGCCGCGATCATCCTGACGGACATGATCTTCGCGATTGCCCCATACCCTGTCGAACAGGAGTACATCTGCTTCACGGAAAGGGACTTCCCCGTTTAACTCCAGCTTGCGCTCGATTCCGGAGCTTTTGCCTTCGACAGGATAATAGTGAATGCGAACCTGATATAAACCACTCACTTCAACGGGAACATCCCAGCGAATGGTTCCGGATTCGGGTGTAATAACAGCACTGCCATCCAGCCCTTCATATCCTTGCACCACCTCGAACTCTTCGTTATCCGCCTCCGTATAGGCTTCACCTTGAATCCTTACGGTAGTGTCCGGTTTGGCAGTGCTCGCATACGTTTCCTGATAATGTTCATAACTTCGTGAATCCCTTGTACCCGCCACAGCTTCAAAATCCTCAAGTGCATGTACTGTCCCGGGGCTCTGATTCTTGGATGGATAGATCACGATGATCGAGAACACCAAAGCCAGAACAAGTGCCAGAATCAGTACCTTTTTCTTACGTGACCGCATGTTTGCAAGTATCCCCTTTCCTATAAGCGTATCAGCAAAAGAATGATTGACTAACCCGGGCAGACCGCACTTGTTACCCGCGCGTTCTGCCCGTATTTAGCAGTGCTTATTTGTATACCTCATCAATTGCGGCCTGGAAAGGAGCCTTGTATTTCTCAATCAACGTAGATACGGATACGCCTTCTTTCAGTTCTCCGTCAAAATCCCAATAAGGAAGAGACGGGAACGTATTGTGGTCGAGAACAAGCATGCCAGCTGCCACTTCTCTGGCGTTGTTAATATCTGCTTCATCGGTCAGATGTCTTTCAAGCGTGGATTGTTCCGGATAGTCATAGATGGAATCAATCTCGTTGATTTTTTCCCAGATGTACATCAGCTGCTCTGGATTTTCTACCGCTTTAGGGATGGTGATCGCTTGATAACGAGACTCCCCGGAGTGGTAGGCCGAAGCGCTTGGTCCTTTTGGATACGGCAGGAAGCCGATATCATAGTCAGGCATATCGGTTTTGATGCCTTCAATCTCGTACATTGCTCCAGAATACATGAGTGTATTTCCTTGACGGAAGAAGGTAGCCGGTTCAGTCCAGTCACCGCCTTCTGTTGGTCTGCCCACTTTCTCTGTAGCCAATTTGTTCAAGAAACTAAGTGCTTCTTTTGTTTTTGGATCTTCGAGGTTCTGTTTATCCTCTTTGGTTAGTGAAGCTTCGTTGGAATACAGGATTGGTTCAAGCAAACCCGTTTGAGCGAGGCCCCACGTATCCAGCTTGCCGTCATTATTCCGGTCTTTGTTGGCTTGTTTGGCTACAGCCAGGAAGTTATCCCAATTCCATTCGTCCGCATCAACATATTCCTGCAGCGGCTTGAGGCCAAGCTCTTGCATCAGAGTACGATTGTAGAAAATACCGTTGATAAACGAAGACTTATCTTCCGTAAATCCGTAACCTTTACCTTCATATTGCATATATTCCTTGGTTGTTTTTTGATTGAATACCTGATCGTTCTTGATATAATCATCCACCGGCCACAACAGGTCCTGTTTGGTCAGTGCCGGAATAGCATAGTTTTTACCGAGTCTAACAAAGTCGCCGAGCGGCTCGCCAGCCATTAAAGAGGCTACAACTTTCTCCTGATATTCACCAAAATCGATGGATACATATTCGATATTGAAATTGTGTTTTTTCTTCAAAGCTTCGAGATTCTCGAGTCGTTTGATATTGTCCGGATTGTTATCTGTAATTTGCATATCCCACCACGCCACAACCTTAATCGTTCTACCACCCATGTCAAAATCCATCTCAGGTGTAGAATTTTCATTTTTCGGCTCTGTTTCGGCTGGTGCTTGCTCCTCTTGTGGTGCCGGTTTTTCGGGTGCCGGCTCAGCAGCAGGTGCAGAACTACAAGCATTGATCATTAACATGACCGCAAACAAAAGACTCAGTAGCATAAACTTGTTTTTCTTCATTGTCTTCCCCCCTGATTGTCGTGTGCTACCACAGTGTATCTCTTGAATGTAAGCGCAAACAACCTGCTTAAATACAGGTATTTACCCGGTCAGATTATAGATCAGGTTCATTTGAAGAGTGATTTACGTTATTTGAACTGCAATTGGTAAAGAAATGCACACTCTGCAAAATAATGCACATTGTATGCGCTTTCTTTTCTTCCCATAATGAAACTAAACCTTATTTCAGTTGAACAGTTGATCGGAATATCAGGAGAAGGTGAGGTCATGCTTTATGTACAGTGTTTTACTTGTTGATTATAGTCGCCGGATGTGTAGAGAGCTTAAACAGCTTCTGGAAGATAACAGGTTACCATTTACAATTACAGATTCGGTTTCCTCTTCCAACGCTGCTCTCGCCGCTTTGCTTGATCGGGACTTTAGTGTTGTCGTTGTGCACACAGATCAGTGCGATACCGCAGGATTATGGTTGTGTCACCACATTCGAAAAAAAAGTGATATACCCATTCTCTTGCTGGGAGGAAGAGATCAATTCAGACTCGTTCGCAAAGCAATGACCTATCAAGTGAATGATTATTTGCCTTCTCCGGTTAGACCAGCTGCACTGCTTCAAAGCCTGCGTGGACTTCTGAACAAAATCGAACCTGTCTCTATGAAAAAAAAACCTGCCGTCAAGCCTACAATTCAGCTTAATGGCAAAGCGATGGATTCCATCCATGTAATCCGGATTGTGAAAGCTTATGTAAGGGATCACTTAAATGAAGAAATTACGTTAAAGAAAATTGCCGATATGCTTCATTTTAATTGTGCTTATCTTGGCCAAAAGTTCAAAATGGAAGAAAAGATTTCCTTTAATGACTATATGCTGAAGGAACGAATGAAAAAAGCGAAGCAGCTTCTCCTGTCTACTGATCTGCGGATTTACGAAATTGCTCTGGAGGTTGGATATCGAGATATCGATTGGTTTTATAAAAAATTTAAAGCTTATGCTGGATCAAGTCCTAATGCCTACCGCAGGCAAAAAGCTCACACGGCATAATTCAACAATCGATAAACGGAGCCGGTTGTATTCGGAACGTATCCTCAGTTTAGAAAAATCTATGAAAAGAAAAACACGCAGGAGCTGCTATTCCTGCGTGTTTTATTCCGTTCTTACCACTTACCGCCCCGCCGAACGAGTTAGTAAAGTTTCTCGATACTCTTGAGGAGTCATACCCGTCTGTTTTTTAAACAGCCTCGTAAACGAATGAGCAGATTCATACCCGACCTGTAGTGCAACTTCCCGTACCATTAGCTCATGGTTCATGAGCAGCTCCTTGGCCTTGCGAATTCGGGTATCATCAATAAATTCAGATAAATTAATGCCCATCTCCTGTTTGAAAAATCTGGACAGATATGATGGATTAAAGTGATGCAGTTCCGCCAAGCGCACCAACGTAAGATCCTTTTCCAGATTACCTTTGATATAATTACACAAACTCTGGATGACCATATTCGCACGTTCCTCTTCGTTTGAGCGTTTGAAGTTGACCAGTTCATCGGCTGCCAGATAGAGATATTGAACGGCATCTTTCATGCTTGGAAAATGCTCCAAATGCAGAAAACTTCGCTGATCCGGGGTTTTCTGCTGGAGCCCCCAACGATTAAATGCTGCATAAAAGGTCAATGCCAGATGATAATATGTCTCCATCGCACGCTCCATCGTCATATCCTGTTGAAGGAGCTCTCCCACAAGCTCTTCGAAGATGTCATAAAAGGACTGAAAACGCCCTGTCTCCAGAAAACCATTCATTGCTTCTACCCGGCTTGATATCCGCGGTGATTCCTTCGGCGTACCCGCTTGAGGCTCCTTGTAATTGTCTGTCAGAACCATCGACATGCCATCCCCGACTTTCATCCACTGTAACAAGCGCAGACGCTCGTATTGCTGCGGGAGTTGAAACCACTCACACCCCCGTCCACTAAGTGTGCATGCAATCGACACGCCAAGTGAAGCAAGACACGACTCCTGGACAAGCTCTAAGGTACCTTCCATGTATCTCGCAAAATGCTGATCTGCATCTTGTTGGCCATCTTTAGGCTGAAGTAGCCACACCGTATCACCATAGTGATCCGTAGCACTGACACATTCCGTATATTCACTCATCAATGATGTTCCAATGATCCGAATAGATGATTCAGTACACCCTTGTTCAACTTCTGCCGGTTCATGTAGCTTATTCAATCGTGCAAGCACCAGAAACACCGGACAATCAGCTTTTAGATGAATCTCCCTCTCTAGTAGTTCAGCCTGAAGTTCAATTAATGAAGCAACAGTTGAACCTTCCTGAAGAAGCCTTCGGATGTATTCATCCTGCCTAAATGCAGTCAACCGGGATGTAATCTCGCTTTGTTGTTCCAGAAGATTATGCATATCATGACTTTCCCTGATCTCTTCCATAACCTGCTCCACCATATGCATCACTTTGTCGTACCCTTCTGTCTTAAGCAGGTACCGCACGTTGTTCATCTGAAAGGCTTTGTATGCATATTCAAAATCACTGTGACCCGTCAGAAAAATAACACGGCACTGTGGCCAGCGGCTTTGAATCTCTTCCGTCAGCTCCAGTCCGCTCATGCCCGGCATACGAATGTCCGTCAACACAATATCAATTCTGGAGCGCCGCATCCAGGAGAGTGCTTCTGTGGCGGAGTATGCTTTGCATACATCCAGCCGATCCGGCATATGTCTCGCAAATGTTTCATACAAACTATCCGTAATAATCTCCTCGTCATCTACAATCAGAAGTCGATACATTCCTGTTCCCCCTCTTTCCACTGGATTCGGATGACAACCTTTAAACCTTGTAGCTCACTTCGTGACAGAAACAATCCGCTTCCTTCGCCAAATGTTAGAAGCAATCGCCTATGGATATTCATTAATCCCGTTATGTCATCTGTCGTTGTCTCACGATGCATGTTATGTTGCAACTTCTCTATATCTTCTGTCTGGAGATCATGCCCGTTATCTTCCACCGTAATTTCCGCCCATGATGACTCCATATGGAACTGGATACGTAGCAGACCTGCGGTCGTATTTTTTTCAAGGCTATGCTCATAGGCATTTTCAATAATCGGCTGGATTACAAGTCTGGGAACCTGAATCTGTTGCATTTCCAGCGGAACCTCACCGAATTCAACCTTGATTCGTCTGGAAAAACGCAGTTGCTGGATATCCGTATAAATCCGGGAATGGTGTACTTCTTCCTTCAGTGGCACATGATCTGTCCCATTACGTGTAATGAATCGAAAATATTCTCCAAGCATGTTGGTAAATTGCTCGATCCGTTCCGTCTCTCCGGTTCTCGCAAGCGAGTTTAGAATGAAGAAACTATTGTACAGAAAATGGGGGTTAATCTGTGATTGAAGCTGCTTTAATTCAGCTCGCTGCATCATCATCGTTTTTTTGAAATCACGGTCAATCAGCAATTGCAGATTTTCAATCATATGATTAAAGCGGCCATACAAGAATCCGAACTCATCTTTGCGATGATGTACAATCGGGATATCCAGCACCCCGCCCTCCATCTTTTTGAACCTTTTGACCAGCAACAATAAAGGAATGTGAATCAGTTTGTACGTAGAATAGAGATAAGCTGAAATCGCAATAAACGATGTGATCGCAAATATCCATGCCCATTTATAAAATTTACTCAAGGGCTTGGTTACCATCTTCTCAGGCAAATATGTAGCAATGGATAAACCAAGAGGTTCCATATGATGTTGGTTCACATGGTACACTGTATCCTCTACATTTACGCGAATGCTTCCAAGGGAGTTCTTTTGACTATATTCACGGTAGTTGGCAAGAATGATCTCGCGCTCTTCCCGGTCCAAAATAGCAAAGCCTGTTTTGTCTTCAATAAGAAGCGAAGCACTTTCAGGGTAGAGATTAAGTTGAGATAATTCATTCTGAAAAGCAACATTATCCAGTTCCACCTGAACAACAAACAGTGGTGCGTCTCCCATTCTGCCTGTTAAACGGACAGCACTCAGATTCAGGGTATCGTCTTTAACAGTGAAGCGAATGCTTTCTTCTTGAGCGAAAGAACTGAAATAATCATATGAGGCACTATTAAATTCATCAATGCCCTGCACTGCGGAGATACTCTTGTTGACTGTAGGGATATGTACATAAACGTTCTTAATATAAACACTACTGTTTTTGAAAGAGGCAAGCCGTTCGGACAAATAGTTTAGTATCTCCCGTTTTTCAATTTGGTCCATATTGTTCCAGAGGATCGCCAGCCGATTCAGCTTGCGGTCCTCTGCAATGTCAAACTGCTGCAACTCCATCCACTCAATCTCCCGGTTAAGTTCGGTTGCATACTGACTTAACCGCCTCTCTGTTGATAAAGAGATTTCCTGACTTGCCGTATCATAGCTCCAATGGTACAAATACACGCCCAGAAGAATTAAAGGTATGACAAAAACCAGGTAGGTCATAATCAGCCGTGCAAATATACTGTTAAACCACGACTGTGCCGGTATCTTGAACAACGAACTCCCCTCCTGATTTCAGATCAAAGACACCTGCCTCAATAGGATAAAGCGAACGCCTGATGATCCCTGGTGGCATCGATTCTATACCATGCGTTCACTTCTGATGTAATCTCTTTTCCGCCCAGTTCAAGCCAGTCTTCTACAAATCGATCGAACTCTTCAATAGGTGATCCATAAATAATATTCATAAATACTTCGAGCTGCAGATCGCGAAGGATAATCTGCCGATCTACCATCGTTTCCGTAATTCCACCTGTGAATTGATCATAAAGAAGCAGTCCATTCATATCGTAGTCATCTGCGATGCTAAACGCACCTGTTGGCCCATAGGTTTGCTTCCATCCCCATCCACTCTTCAAGCCTTCTAATTCATAAGCATCAATTCGTTTGTGGATCGCAAGCGCTTCGTTCTCGAGTACAGAGAAGTCTCCTGTCTTACGTGCATCCCGAATATCACGATATGCATCTAAATTTTTGGTTCCCGGAAAAGGAGTTACCGGTGACAACATCCACACAGCCCGTGAGTCGTCATTATAGTACGTTTCATATTCCGCATTCTGTCCCCAGTTTTTGTCCAGATGCAAATTCATTAATTTTACGACGACTTCAGGATGAGCAAACCCTTTTCTGACAGCAAAGTAATTCCCTGTATTGGAACGAAGCGGCACGACATTCTTTCGACCTGCCTCGGCCACTAGAGGATATGCTTGCCATTCTGCTTCCGGATCTTCTTCACGGGTAGATTGGACAACAAAAGGAGTCCACTGCTCACCATAAAGCATGCCAATTTTCCCCTCATGAACGAGGCGGTACTCCTTGCTTCCATTTTTGTACGCAAAGTCCGGGTCTAGTTGACCCTCAAGATACATCGTCTGTAATACTTCCAACGCTTTACGTACCTCAGGCTGTATGCCTCCATAGGTCAGACCGCCCTCAGGATCTTTAATCCAGATATTCGGAAACGCACCATACCCGGCCATAAATCCCGAAACACCCATAACCGGGTCCCATAGATAACTCGTTAGCGCAAGTCCGTAGGTGTCCTGTTCTCCATTACCATCCGGATCACGTGATGTAAACGCTTCCGAAATTTTCAGCACGTCTTCTATCGTTTCAGGTGCCTGTAGACCCAATTTATCCAGCCAATCTGTTCTGATCCACAAATACTGTGCCGTTTCAATGGAAGAAGAAGATTCGGGAATAGCCATTAGCTTGCCGTTAATGGTAGCTGCATCAAACGCCCCTTTCCCTTCGGCCTCCAAAATATTTTTGGTTAGTGGCGTGGCGAAATCACGATATACTTCCGTCAAATCTTCAATTAGATTGGCATTGCTCAGCTGCCTTAACTGATATGGGTTGACTCTGACGACATCCGGGAAACGGCCGGCAGCAAGGGAAACCCCTAACTTTTGATTATAAACATCGCCCGTTGCAATCCAGTCATACCGAATCTGAATACCAAGCTCCTGTTCGTACAAACGAGTCCAGCGGTTATCGACCAGTGTCTCGCCGGGCAGTTGCTCAATCATGCGCTGCAAGTCTTCTCCCGTTTCTCTGACAAAAGAAACTTGAATGGGCGGAGAATAGGCCGCCGAAGATGAGACCCGCTGATCCTTAGATAAGTTGTTGATGTGACCGGAGTCTCCCTGCGTATGTCCAGCAGGTATACATACGGTTAGAAAGATAATAATCGTCCATCTTGTTTTGTACATCCATCGCTTATGCATGGTGACATGCCCCCATTTTGATTGAATGAACATATCTATTTCTTTTTTCCATAATTGTTATCATTGTACAACATTTGATCTGTCCTGAGTACGAAAAAGCCGCCATTTGGCGACTTTTATTTACAACTCTGAGCATGGATTTAAAAAACGATATGATATTCAAAATTCGAAAAGTCGGCCATGCCCCCTATTTCTTGTGTGGAGAACAGAAACAATCCAATTCTACAGCCCATGAAGTGATCCAGCTTGTAGACCATTTTGTGCGGAATCCCGAGGCTCTTCCAATCTGCCCCATCCAGATAGGCGAAGCGGCATTCATCTTGATTATCTACAAAATTGGCTGAGGCTTGCAGCTTCACTACAGGTCCTGTTACAGGTATACGGGCGTACTCCGTGGCAGGCTCCTGGTCAATCATACTGCCAAATATGCTGTTATCCTGACTTACTCTGGCCTGCATAACGAGATAGTACTTGCCTTCATTTTTTGTCATTGCAATCAAACCATACGTGCCAATCAAAAAACATAAACCTGCATAATCACCATCGTTCAGGCCACTGCCATCCAATGTTACTGACGCTACACAAGCCGGCCCCATGGCCCGCTGAGTGAGTGTATTCACTGCAAACGTCAGGTTAGGGCTAAGTTGACCCGTTCGAATTCGGTACACTCCCGGTACTTCCGTAACAGACCACAGATCATCATGCGGTGTATGATTCCACTGCCAAACATCCCGAAGTCGCACATTACCCTGACCATCCAGCGTATATTCGAAACGATCGCTTGCAACCAGCGGTTGGTAACGGTAGCCCGGCCTTGTGCTGGCCAGATTGATTTGTTTCGGAGCCTCTTTTGCAAATACAGGTATGCCTTCCTCGAAACGCATCGGGACCAGAACCGGAATTCGCCCTACGGCCCCATGGTCTTGAAAAAGCACAGCGTACCAGTCACCATCCGGTGTATCCACGATTCCGCCTTGAGCAACCCCTGAATTAAAGTATCCCATATCATCATTGAACACTTCTCCGCCAACAAATGTACCATCCAGCGTATCCGCCCTGTAACAAGCTTGCGTTCGTCGCCCTGCTTCCTTCGTCATATGAATCAGGAAGACATAATAGATACCTTCAATTTTGTAAAAATGTGCACCTTCATACCCCAAGTAGTGCGGCTGAAGGTCTGTCACTAGGATGCGATGCCTCCCTTCCGGCTTGGGGCCGGAGAGATCGGTTTTTAATTCAGTTAAGTGAATCTCTCGATTACCATGTACCAGATACACCCGTTCATCATCATCAAAAAATAACGAGCAGTCATGGTAGAATCCTTCTACAATCTGTTTATTCCAAGGTCCGGTTATCGTTTCAGAAGTATACAGATACGTTTTACGAGTATCATTGGCTACAAAAATGACGTAGAACTTGCCTTGATGATAACGGAGTGAAGCCGCCCACATGCCTTTTCCGTAGATCTGCTGCCCGTTCTCCAGCCGCTGGGCTGGTGTATTATCCAGTCTGTCATATATATACGCAGCGGTTTCCCATTGAATCAGGTCATATGAGCGCAGGATAACACATCCAGGAATCATATGCATAGTCGTACTAACCATATAATACGTATCTTCAACCCGAATGACGTCCACATCGGGATAATCGGCCCATATAATCGGATTTGAATGCATCGTTTAAAACACCTCTTCTTTTGGAGTTCTGCATCAGAACGAACTAGTATGGCTCCAGCTCTCCAAGCAACGGGATAAATGCTTTTATGATGCTAGGCTTCTTCAAACATCCAATGATTTAAAAGGAGGCACTGATTTTGTTCTGAAGGTTTCAGTACAAGATACAGGTCGTGTTCATGCTTAGCGCCAGTTATTGAAGTCGATGCCTCCATCCATTCTTGAACCTCCGCTGATGCAGGAATATGCACCTTTCCAATTAAATCACCGTCTTCTCGCCCTAGTCGAAGTTCAAGAGTACATGATCCACCTTGACTGCATACGGTTGCAGTGAAGCTTGCCGCCCCTTTTTGACCAAAATCCACACGCGAGATCGCAATCCAGCTTCCTTCATGCATCACACTGGCAACTTCATCTGGTTTTGGAGACTCGCCTTGTTCCGCTTGCTCCGAACCCGAGTCACTTATTTGACGGGTGATCACTCCCGCATTCCAGGCGATCGTTGACCCGTTGACTTTTTGATACGGATTGAATGATTTTAGCTGCTCTACACCTTCGTAGTCCGCTTGAATTGCTTTGATTCTTCCACTACCCTCTTCATATTGCACCTTGTTCAGATGTGTCGAACGATATCCTTCCGGAATATCCATCGCCTGGCACAAAGTCTGAGCATGATAAGCAATATACCACTGGTTCCCCAGCGGGAAGATGGCATGATGATTGTTACCTCCAATTCCGAAAAAGTGACCCGGGTTTTTAAGGATTGTTCCTTGATACGTCCATGGTCCCATCGGCTGCGTACTTGTCATGTACGCAATTTCTCCTGGAGGCGGGCTATCCTCGTCGCGTTCTACTTGGAAAAAGTTAGAGCAGTAGGTGTAATAATAGATGTTATCATATTTATGTATCCCCGAATTTTCAAACATAAACGGAGCAGGAATAATCTTGGCTTTGCCCTCAACACTTACCATATCCTTTCCAAGTCTCATCACTCGCGCCGTATCCGGGCGCTCTGGTTTCCCCTCAGGCACGCCTCCACCAAAATAAAGATAAGCTTGATGGTCATCATCCACAAGCACAGCAGGATCAAATAACCAGGTTACGTCTTCAACACCCGGCGTTTCTCTTGTCACCAACGCTTTTCCGATTGGATCTGTCCAAGGCCCTGTAGGTGTTGGTGCGCTCAAGACACCAATACTGCTGGCATTATTGGCAAAATATAAATAAAAACGATCTTCACCATTCAAATTGCGATGTGCAGCTGCCGGAGCCCATGATTGAGAAGCCCATGTAGCCGCCCCTTCTGGACCTGCTACCTTGATCTCCCCATGATCTGTCCAATTGATCAAATCATCCGAGGAGATAACTGTAATTTTATTAATCGACTGATAACTGTTTTTCTGAGGAATCCCATTCGCATCATACTCCAGTTTATCACTGGTCATATAGAGGTAGACCCGGTTATTAAACACGAGTGCATATGGATCAGCTCCGAATTTGTGTGCCATTAGAGGATTAGCGTTGGGACGAAGCTTCCCAATCTCCTTTTGTGTATGCTGCAATTGACCCGTTAAGCCCGCCTCAACCTTTTGCTGGCCAGCTTCTGCCATCGTTTCTTTATTCATTTCATTTCCCCCTGTGAATAGAATGGATCTTACCACTATCTCAAATCTAGTCAGACATCTAAATATTAGGGCATAACAAATAGAAAGCGTTTGCAAATCAAACGTTTTCATGATAGGATGATTACATTTTAAGTGAAACTAAGCCCAATTTCATTGCGTATTTTGCATGTTTTATTGCGTGAAATGACAGGAGGTACTTTCAACGATATGTCTTCTGATTATTTTTATGATGCAATCCAGCCAGAGCTTTTGTACCGTCACCCCCTCACAAGCTACAGGTACGATTCCAGTTATCACCGCCACAATGCGTATGAAATCTACCTATTCCTGCAAGGAAATGTACACTTCTATGTCGATCATCGTTGTTATCCCATGCAGCGTGGCGACTTGCTTGTCATTTCTCCTGAGGAGATGCATCGGACACTTATTGTGGACGAGACTGAATATGAGCGAATCACGATTAACCTCAAGAAAACCTATGTGTGTCAGCTATCCACAGTTTTGACGAATTTATTATCTTGTTTCGATCATCGCCCTGACGGAAGTGGCAACATCATTCATTTGAATGAGAACCAGTTAAATCAACTTCTGTATTGGACCCGTCAAATTGAAGAATCCGCTGATTCTAACAGGTATGGTGCAGACGTGCAGACCAATGCTGCTATGGCACAACTACTTGTTCTGATCAACCAGTGGTTTCAGCATAATTCCTTTGTACCTCAAGACATTATGCCTGATTTGGTACGCAGAACGATGGAATATATCGATAATCATATTACTCAAAATATTACACTTGGCAAACTGGCCGAGGAGTTCTATATGAACAGCACCTCTGTCAGCCGCCAGTTTAAAAAACATACCGGACTTACGCTTCGTTCATATATTCTAGGCCGGCGCATCGAACTAGCCAAATTACTTCTGACCGATGGCAAGAGCATCACTGATGTCTGCTTCCAGTCCGGCTTTAGTGACTATGCCAACTTTATTCGAAGCTTTACCAAAATCGTTGGTATTTCACCGGGAAAATATATGAAACATCGGCAAGCCGAGGTTAGAATTGATTTGTTGCCCCAAACCGATTACCATTAAGAGCACTTTCATCATTAAAAGGAGATCAAAACATGCTTTTAAGAAAATGGTTGTATCCTCTGTTCGTTTTGCTTTCCGTATTGCTGGTTGTAGGCTGTACCTCTCAGACCATTACCAATACCGGTTCTTACACTGGTCAACCAGCCAAAGAGATGGGATTTCAGGAGGTCGCCGATTATATCAAAGATCATCATGAACTTCCGACGAATTACATTACGAAAAAAGAGGCTCGTAAGCTAGGATGGGAGCCCAGTGAAGGCAATCTGGATCAGGTGGCTCCAGGGAAGAGCATTGGCGGTGACGTATTCCGAAATCGTGAAGGGTTGCTTCCCAATAAAAAAGGTCGGATCTGGTATGAGGCGGATATCCATTATACTGGTGGAAAACGCGGAAGCGACCGGATTCTATATTCAAGTGACGGTCTAATCTATCAAACCATCGATCATTATAAGACCTTTCAACAGATCAAATAACGGAGGAACACATGAATATCATTCAGATCGACGGTCGTTACCTTCTTAATCGGGAATCACTCCATCAGTGGTTGCAGGATAAACTACAATTGAATGAGCACTATGGTCACAATCTGGATGCATTATGGGATGCCCTGACAGGTGAAGTCAACATGCCGCTGACGATCCGCTGGTGTCATTTTGATATAAGCAGAGAAAAGCTCGGTGATTATGCAGATCAGGTGGTTGATTTAATGCGCGAAGCAGAACAAGAGGTTGACGAATTCACATTAGAGTTATGGTCATAGTAGAACAGGCTGCCCTTAGGCAGCCTGTTCTTTTACCTTCTTGCCCTGTTCTCTTCATTCGCATCTGCCCTTACGGTTGCACAACAAATGTTGTTACACTTTGGGCTGGGAGGTCTGCCGAGAATCCGTTGCCGGATATCTGTAACGCAGAGCCAGCCGCCAGATTACGTGTGCTGTCCGTTACCCAAGAGGATACAGTAGAGGCTGTTCCATTCTGTACAGTAAATCGCTGATTCACGCCTGAAGTATTTTTGTTAATAGCAACGATAACGATTTTGTTATTCGCTCCCTTGTATGCCGACACATACACGCCGTTTGCGGGATTTTTGGTAGCATCTACTCTGACATCACCCGGACGTACGAATTTGGAGTAATGCGCCATACTGTAGCCACGTTTACTTATCGTTCCATCCTCTTTGATTGGTCCATAATGTCTGCGGATATACCACCATACATACGTCTGAAAATTACCTTCGACCATCGCATTGTACATATGCTCCGCTACTCCCAAAGCTTCAGGCCAGCGATCTGCAGAATCGGTCTCACTGTTCGGATAGTACACCTCTGTCATCCAAAGCTCTTTTCCTGCTGCCTTTTGTTCAAATAGCGGATATGGAAAGTCGCTATATTGCGTACCATACGTATGTGCACCCAAAATATCCATATTCGCAAGGGCTTGCGGATCATTCAAAATAGGGTCCGACATCGTCTTCACATAAGAGAAGGATTCCGGGGCAATGACCCGATTGTTGATGGAACCCGCGTTTTCTTTCATGAAACGAAGCATTTCCTCCGGAGACCACCATGTCCAGTCATGTGCGTAGTCAGGCTCGTTTTGTACGGAAATCGCGTACAGGTTAACGCCGTTATTTTTCATAAATGTATCGAATTCATTCAAATACTGAGCGTAAGCCTCGTACTTGTCGTACTTGAGTCGTTTGGCCTGTGTAATCTGCGTATATGCAGTTACGTTGATGTTATCAATGTTCGGCCCACCCGTTCCCGTAGTAACCAGCTTCAACGTGCTTGTACCATTCACCATTGGCACCTGAATGGACTTGTCCTTCCACGTGTTTCCACTGCCTGTAGCTTCAAAGGGTACATTACTAAGGGCTAATGTGCCGTTCACGTAGACATCCAAGTTACTCGTTCCTGATGGAAGTGAATATCGAATTTTAATGTTTTTCGTGCCAGTGCTACCAATCAGAATCGTATTCCACTGAATAGCCGAGCCACTCGCGTTTTGGAAAGAAACATAACCTGATCCTGTATGACCTGTAAAGGAACTCCCCGCTACTGCACCAGTCAACGTTGTCAAGGATTCAGCTTCATACGTTGAACCACCGCCCGAAGTAGTGCCGATGGTGACCAACTCAGTCATATCTGTTGGTGGATTCCAAGGAGATGCAAATACGATCGCACCATGTTCAATCGCCTTTTTGGCCGTATCCACTTCCCGTTGCCAGTTGTTCTTATTCTCATCAATCGGAATTCGTAGTACAGAAAATCCAAGCTGGTTAGGACCATTGCCAAAGGCCGTCTCCCGCTCAGACGCAGTGAGATCACCAATCCAGCCGGAATGCGTCATGCCACCAAAACCACGAATCACTTGTTTGGATGAAGTTACATTAATTACAGCATCGTTTGCAGCAGATACCTTGGAAGAAACCGGTACGTAAAACAGGGGCAGTGCTGTCATAGCTGCAAGCATTGTACAGAGTGATTTTTTGATCAAAGCATTCACGAAGTCTCATCTCCCGACCATTCAGATTCGAACACAACAATCTTACCCTAACCCAACTTTATCCCTTCACGCCTCCAATGGTCATACCTTGGACGAAGTATTTCTGCAGGAAAGGATATACCATCAGAATTGGAACACTTGCAATAATAGTCATCGTTGCCCGAATAGAAGTGGGTGTCACGGCAATTCCACTGTTCTCAGCAGACTGATACACATCACTGGCCGATGATGTTGCCGCTGTTGTTGACGTCTGCAAAATCTTCATCAATTCATATTGAAGCGTGCTTAACTCCTTGTTAGATGAGTTATAGAGAAAGACATCAAACCAGGAATTCCATTGACCCACGGCTACGAAAAGAGAAACGGTTGCCATCGCTGGAATCGTTAATGGCAGTACCACTCGAATAAACGTTGTAAATTCTCCCGCTCCGTCAATACGAGCCGACTCCAGAATCCCCTCAGGTAATCCTTCAATGAAAGAACGAATAACGATCATATTGAACACGCCGATGACACCCGGAATGATGTAAACCCAGAAAGATCCAATCAGCCCGAGATCACGAATCAACAGGTACCCTGGAATGAGTCCTCCGCTGAAGTACATCGTGAAGACAAAAAACATCGTCACAAACTTACGAAGTACGAATTCCTGCCGACTAAGTGTATAGGCAAGCATCGCGGTACAGAAAACGGAGACAATTGTTCCGATGATTGTGCGAAGTGCCGAGATCAGCGTAGCATGGTAAATGTCGGATTCTCCGAAGATATATTTGTAGTTATCTAATGTCCACTCCCGTGGCCACAGATAGATCCCTCCACGTATGGCATCATTCGCATCATTGAGAGATACAGCTATCATATTGATAAACGGATAGATCGTAACAATCATCAGACAGATCATAAATGTGATATTAATCGCATCAAACGCCCGATCCCCGGCGCTGCTGTTCCGCAAGCGGGATGATTTTGCTTTTGGCATGGCTCAGGCCTCCTCTTAGAATAGTCTGCTTTCTCCCATTTTTTTAGCGATATAATTGGCGGTGAAGAGGAAGATGAAGCTGACCACAGTTTTGAAAATCCCTGCTGCTGTACCCAAGGAGAAGTTCCCCATTCCCAAACCATACTTCAAGACAAAGATATCCAGGTTTTCTGAATAGTCCATGTTCATTCCGTTGCCCAGCAAATATTGAGGTTCGAATCCGGATTCCAGAATGCTCCCCATATTCATAATGAGCAAAATGACGATAACCGGTTTTAAACCTGGCAATGTGATATACAACATCCGTTTAAAACGACTGGCTCCGTCAATCTCTGCCGCTTCGTACTGAGCAGGATCGATGGCTGTAATCGCCGCCAGATAGATGATCGTATTCCATCCGACGTCTTTCCATACCTCCGTGGCCCCCAGTATACCCCAGAAATACTCCCCTTTTCCCATCCATAACACCGGACTGTCAATTAGATGAAGTTTCATAAGAATCAAGTTAATGATCCCATCAGGTGACAATACGGTGAGTACGATACTTGAAGCAACAACCCAGGAAATGAAGTGAGGCAAGTAACTAACGGTTTGCACAAAACGTTTGAAAATGATATTTTTCAATTCATTCAAAAGAAGTGCCAAGGTAATCGCTGTAACAAACCCAAGCACCAATTTAATAGAACTCATCACCAGCGTATTTCGAAGCACTCGATAGAACGTATTATCTTCAAACAGTGTTTGGAAATGTTTCATCCCCACCCACTGCTGATCCGCGAAGGCTCTTGCCGGTTTGAAGTTCTGGAAAGCCATCGTCCAGCCCCATAGCGGCAAATATTTGAATACAAATGCCCAAATCACAAAGGGAATACACATAAAAGCCAGGGTACGCTGCTGTAGCAATCGTTTGTAAAAGCTGGTTTCGCGGTTCCCTTTTCGATGCGAAGTAGGTGGAATCGGTTGAAGAGTTACATTGGGTTCCTCCACGATGCAGTTACTCCTTTCCCTATCTGTTATTCATGCGCGGAGAGAGTAAAAATACGGAGATATACACCAGGAAGCGTTCTCCCTTTCTCTCCAGCGCACGTAACAGTTTATTTTTATAAGGTATTGGCTAAATTACCATTTACCCGCGACACGATTTTGAATAACTTCAGTCATCTTTTTCTCGTAGCCTGCTTTATCTAACTTGCTAAATTCAGCCATATAAGCATTCCACAGATTGTCGAAGTTGGATGGTGCGCTCAGAATCATCTCAGGCAAATATTTACGCTGAATATCATCCGATTTGGTAGTGAAAATTTGTTCAGGCGAACCTTGTTCAAGTGCAATCGACCACGCTGGGAACCAAGGACGATCCTCTGGTTTATTGAATAGCTCACTGAATGTCTTAACACCATAGGCATCTAGTAATTTTTTGTCTCCTTCCGTGTACGTTGCTGCGACAACTTCAGGTTGATTGCCTGGATTAAATGCGTTCCCATTGGACAGAGTGGATTCTCCGCCATAACGTGGCCAGTCATTACTGAAATAGGTAAATCCGAATTTACGGCCAAGCTCGACATCGTCGTGAATTTTCCGTTGTTCATCGTTGGCATAATAAAAACGTCCGTTTTCATCTACACTATATGTCTGATCCTTGATCCCCCACTGGATCAGGATCTGATTCTCTTCTTTGAGCAAATTATCAAAATACTTAATAATACGTACCGGGTCTTTCGCATTCACAGTGATACCGGTTGCATAGTTGTTTACGAAGCCTGGAGGATCGATGTATTGATCTTTGACGCTTTTGTCGAAGACAATGGGAAGAGGTGCATAGCGCTTCTCATCAATCCCTGCTGCGAGCAAGTTTTTGGTTGCATCTCCAATCTGCCAAGCATAGTTAAAATAACCGAGAACCCGTCCTGAGGTCAGTTTCGCCAAGTACTGGTCTTTGTTCATGGTGAATGATTCCGGATCAAGCAAGCCTTTTGCGTTAATTTCATTCAGCTTTTTGATCCAACGTTTTTGTTCTTCTGTACCTGAAACAGTTCTTGCGACATGGGTTTGCATATCTACCATAACGCCGCCATCGTTTGGATATCCTGCAAGGTGCATCGCTGGATTTTGCAGCGTGAAGAAGTTATTGGCTACGCCAGCAAGGGATACAAACCCGATCGTTTCGGCTCCATCCACTTTAGGGTGTTTCTCCTTATAGTCCTCGATCAGATCAAAATATTCATCCAGCGTCGAAATTTTAGGATAATTAAATTCCTTCAATACAGAACGTTGAATCCAGAAAGCTCCCCCGCCAATGTTAGGGCTGCCTGAATACTCTCCTTGGTTAGCCGTATATGGTAACGCATAGATTTTACCGTCTTCCGGGTTCCTCATTTTATCGAAGTACGGGCCGTACACTTTCTTAATATTCGGACCGTATTTTTCGATCAGATCATCTAACGGAATGTAAGCTCCAGCATCCAGCAATTTGGACATCTCTCCACTGGAGGCGATGACATCAGGATAATCTCCAGACGCAATCATAACGCCAGCCTTCGTTGCACTGTCACCAACCAGATATTCCAATTTAAAATCTACGCCGGTCTGCTTCTGCAGTTCTTTACCAATCGTTGTTTCACTTGCCAAAGTATCTTTCTTACCCGAAGAAAACATGTAATACGAAAATGTAACCGGGCTATTATCATCTTCTTTAGCTGTAGGCGAATCCCCTGGAGAGGGGCTGCCTGATGAGCACCCAGCCAACAGGGAGGCCAGCAATACGGCTAATCCTGTCGTTTTCAAAAGCGGTTTTAACATGTGTTTAGTTCCCCCTTTTAAGTTAAACGATGTATGTAAGCATTTCCAATATATCAAGATAACGCTTTCATAGTTACCCACGAAACTGTACATTGTTCTTTAAAAAGTATATCGAACCATCAATTCCCTTCCGTTTCATCCCCATCTAACGGGAGTCTGATCTGAATACACGTCCCCTTGTCTTCCTCCGATTGAATGGAAAAAGAGAATCGATCTCTGTAACAAAGTTTCAACCGACTATAGGCATTTTTCATCCCTACATGCTCACCCATATCCATATTCTGTTCCAGATATCCTACCAACTCTTTTAATCTGGCTTCGGACATACCAATGCCGTTGTCCTCCAGCCCGATATGAAGATTTTGACCCTCCAATTGCACAAAAAGCCGAATAATCCCTTCGCCCGGTGTAGATTCAATACCATGTATGCTGGCGTTTTCCACAAATGGCAGGATGACCATTTTCGGAATACGGTACTTTAACGCGGCAGGATCAGCTTCAATGTAATACTGGAGTTTTTCACCGAAGCGATATTTCTGAATTTGCAAAAAGCTGTCGATCAGCTCCAATTCCTCCTTCACAGTAACGTTATGCTGATTCCAGCTAATGGACTTACGGAACATTTTTGCCATATGATGCACAATCTTAGCCGTCTCTTTCTCGCCCTTGATCAGGCTACGCATCCGCACCGATTCAAGCGTGTTAAACAGGAAATGCGGATTAATCTGACTATGTAATGCATGAAGCTGCGCCTGCTGTTGTTTAAGCTCCAAGTCTTTTTTTTGAATATCCGCAAGGTATACTTCATCAATGAGATTTCGAATCGTATTCGTCATCCGGTTGAATTCAGTCGTCAATTGACCAATTTCGTCCCTTGCATCTTCAGGAGGAATGGTCTGGAAATTTTGTGTTTTTACTTTTTTCATATGTTTGAGAATACGTACCAATCTGACATGAATGGATCGGGACATCGCCGCAATGATAATCGAAGGCAACACGAAATTGATACATGCCAGCCAGACGACGAAGGATCGTGATTTACGAACTTCCTGTAACACGATTTCCTCATCCATCACACCTTGAAGGGACCACCCTTCCAAATAGTTAATCCCAGAATAAACACGATCAAATCGAATGGTCTTATTGGGGAATTCCATTTTCCCGTAAAGCTGTCCAATTGAAACATGCTCTGTGCCCGAATCATTCGAAAAGCGAATGTGGCCCCCTGGATCAACCAAATACACTTTGCCATCAAAACCGCTGTTGAGAAATTGCTCTTGAAGTAAATCCATATTAAAGTCAATTTTGAGTAATTGTTCGATACCGGCCGTGTCCTGATTGTTTAACCGCTGTACGAGGCTTAACATCTGATCGGTTGCAATCAAGGTTGGATAAGGTACAACATTATTCTGTAATTGCTTATACCAGCTCGCGCTGCGAACCGCTTCATTTAAGTGTTCAATGTATCCCGAGGACAAAATCGTTGGATTATCGGTATACACTTGGTACCAGCGGATGCCTTGACTCAGTTGACCGGAGAACTCTCCTTTGAGATAGGAATTATACGCCCTTATGTACTCCGAGTTACTTTCAAACGAACGAGATAACGTGTCATTAAATACTGGATCAGCATAGAGCGAATAAGACAGACCTACCCCTTGGTCAATCGTTACACGCAATTCGTTTTTCAGGTTGTTTAACGCCATTCCGGCATCACGCGTTTTCTGGCTACGGATATTAGCCGTGGTTACTTGATAGAAAACGACATTGGTTACAACAATCGGTATGAACACCGATAACACGTACATCAGCAACAATTTGTCCCGAAGCTTCATGTAGTTCCACTTCCACCTCATCATTGCGCTCCCCGCTGTTCATGCTCTTTCAGAAGATTACGGTAAGTTGTTGGCGTCATATTGACGATTTTCTCAAACTGGGTCACAAAATAATCCGCATTCTGAAATCCGATACGAGCAGCCACCTCATACATTCGCAGATCTGTCTGGCGAAGCAGCTTCTGGGCTTCCTGAATGCGGAGATTGAGCAGATATTCATTAAAATATTGATTGTAGCTCTTACGAAAGAGCCGACCAAGATAAACCGGATTCATGTAAAACTGGGCTGCAATACTTTTAAGACTGATATTCTCTTTATAATGGGCGTCAATATATCGTTTAATCTTGTTAATATCTCCTTTGGACTGTTCCATCCGCAGCCGAGCAATATAGTTCTCCGCTTCTTCCAATGCAGACAAAAATGCAACTTTCAATAGACGCAAATTCCACCCATCCTGACCTTGTTCGGCTAATACCTTGAGTTGCTGTAATCCTGCATCCGTCCCTCCCATCTCATGTACAACCGCGAGTATGCCCGTAATGCAGCGTAACAGAGAACCAGTAACAGCCTGAATAGAAAACCGATGCGTGTGAAACTTGTTGAACATATCATTTACAATGTCGTGACAAGTCCCGCGGTTTCGCTCTTCCAGGCTTAGGATCAGAGCGTCAACCTCTTCCTGATTGATGTTAAATACATATAACTCTCTATCCTTCACTTCTGTATAATGAACAACACTTCCGGGTTCCGCGAATTTATGCTTGGATGCTTCCTCTGCTTCCGCATAAGATCGAGGTGCTTCAATCATGTCATCTACCAATGTACCTGCATACAAGCCTACATCTGCGCCAAGATGGTCGCTGAGCATGTTTTGAATCCATTGAATTTTCTCGACTACACGTTGTTTTGGTGAGGGTTCCTTCAATAGAACAATTAAAGCAAATCTACCTAGCTGTTCTTCAATGACGTATAGGTTGAACCGATGATCTGCCAATGAATGAAGGATTTCATTAACCTGATGAAGAGTCACTTTTCGATGCTCTGATCCCGTTTGTAGTTCAAACAGTACAATGGTCAATGACGTCTGATGGTCGATACCTAACATCTCTGCATACCGGATCTCATCTTCTTGCCGAATCTGACCCTTGATCATATCCTTTAACATGATTCGACTAGCCTGTCCTTCTTCCAAGAATGCATGTTTTCGCTTATTCTGGATCAGGTTAGCCGCTTTTTGCAACGTCGAAGTCATTTCTTCGTCATCAATCGGCTTGAGGATATAATCCTGGACACCGTATCTTATCGCTTGCTGTGCATATTTGAAATCATGGTAACCACTAATGATAATAATTACAGGATCTAGCGTAAGTGACTTGTCGATAGCACGAATTAACTCGAGTCCGTCCAAAATAGGCATTCGGATATCGGTAATAATGACATCGGGATGTAGACATTCCGCTTTATTCAGCGCCTCCAACCCATTCTCTGCTTCTCCCGCAATCTCCATGCCAAGACTGTGCCAATCAATCAGTTCGTGCATCCCTTTACGGATATACATCTCATCATCGACCAGAAGTACTTTTAACATATGATCTGCTCCTTCCCATCAAGCAAAATCGTTGAATGAAATCAACAAAGAAACGGTATATTCCAATTATAATTAGAAACCGCTTACATTTCTGCACCTATTTACACAAGATTGTTTCCATTCTATCGTTTGCCGTTTGCAAATTCATTGCGCGAATCGTTGATTTTATTGCGCGAAAGTACCACCTATAGCTTCATAATAGAAAAAAG
Source organism: Paenibacillus polysaccharolyticus (assembly GCF_023714295.1). Lineage (GTDB taxonomy): Bacteria > Bacillota > Bacilli > Paenibacillales > Paenibacillaceae > Paenibacillus > Paenibacillus polysaccharolyticus_A. The sequence continues at coordinate 1,514,323 of NZ_JAMAUN010000001.1, read as the reverse complement.
CGAAACAGAACCGAGTTTAATCCGGACGTTTCGCTTAAGAGATGGATATGAATTTTACATTACTAGTTGAATTAAAGTTTTTACACTGTGCATTTCGATGACAGAATAACCTTCCAATCGCTGTTATCCCCAGATTTTTTGATTCCCTTTCCTAAAGGGAAAAATTCGGTGATAAAGGCGAACGCTTCGCTTTTCCAGTTTTTTTCTGTCCTCCGTTCAAGTGTAAAAATAGTTAAGCTTATGTATCCTTCATGATGTAACGTTAATTAATAGTTTTATTTTATACATAATATAATAAGACCATAAAATTGAAATAAATTAATATTCAATTTTGATATTATTTGTTAGAATAATTCTGACAAAATAATAGGAGGTTTAGCATTTTGAAATATCTTAAGAAAATCATACCCATACTACTAGTATTAGTGCTCTTATCCCCAGCACTACTCTATTGCTCAGATCATGTGGATGCAAAGAAATATGTAAAAGGATACTACCGCAAAGACGGGACTTATGTAAGTGGATATTGGCGTGGAAGCGGTTCCTCGAGTTCAAGTTACAGTTACTCTACAAGTCCAGGAAGAAATACAGAGCCAGTTACAGGTACTAGTTTTAATCAGATGTTGGTAGTTAATCTCTACAAGGGTACTACATATGAAAAGAGTATATCGACAAGTAATTTAGTTTTTGTTCAAGGTTATTATCGAAAAGATGGAACTTATGTAAGACCACATTACAGGACTACGCCAAATGATTTCCTTACAGATAATTTTAGTTATCTTGGTCTCTCTACTCTAGAACCTCTGCAAAAACCTTTCATTAACAATAGCGATTTTCAATATAATGTTACCCCAACGATCAGTTTAATTGAAAAGTATCTAGGATATCAAGCTGTGAATCAAACTCTTACAACGGATCAACTGAACAATCTCAAAGACTATGCAATTCATTTAAACTATTATGATGAAGGTATAGAAGATAGAGATAGTATCATAAATCACGGCATATTTTATTATCAAAGCATGGGGATAAGTCCTGAACTCGGTAAAGGGCTTGCAACCTTCAATATTGAAGCTAGTTATGACCCACAATCTTACATTGATCAAATTTTAATTTCGAATGGCATCTACAATTTAAACAATGAAGATATCTATCTTAAGAATGCCTATATTCTAGCCCTTACTGGTGGAAAACAGACAATTAATCAGAGCTTTTACATTGACAAAGCACTCAATATTGGAAAATTCTTTTATACAAAGTTAGGACTTTACAACCCGGAAGAACAAGTTGAAATGGATATGCTACAGGATTTCAGTTCATTAGACAAAAGTTCTAATCTAATTAGTACAATTAAAGACTTAAACACCAATTACATTGGCAAATACAGTACTAACATGAATGATACTCAGAAATATCTTGTTAATGTTATTCCCTCAGAGTTCAAAAAAAATATTGGGAACTTCGACTCCATCGGTTATTCTGTTTCGCTCAGTACTTTTAGTGGGACATTATTTTCTTATGATCTGAATAAAGGAATTGAATATTACACTAAAGCCAAATTCGATAATGAACAGATAACAAAACAAATTACTCAAGATATTATATTATTTTTTCACAGGTAATTCTTAAGAGACTTCTTCCTGAATCAACTAGAATACGGACTGGCGCTGGTAGAATACCAGCGCCAGTTTTTCTGATTAGAGCTAAGCCTCTGTCTACTTGCCTTACTTTTTAATAACGTTCCTTTTGCCGAACAGAACGTCATATCCACTTTTCCCCTTTTAAAATAATTGAATCTTGTGCACTCTGGAAATCCAGTTCCATATGTTGATCCAGATAAGAAACGCTAACTTTACCAGCCTCGCTTGCACGTATACTGGCATGCAGCAACTTCCCTTCGCTCCATTCCATATCCACTTCAAATCCGCCGCGCGCTCGCATCCCTCGAATTGAACCTTTTGGCCATGCCTTTGGCAGTGCGGGAAGTAAACGGATCTCACCGCCGTGACTCTGAAGCAACATTTCGGCTATGCCCGCCGTACCTCCAAAGTTTCCATCAATCTGAAACGGAGGATGATCACAGAATAAATTAGGCAGTGTCGAGGAACGAAGCAGCTCCATAACGTTATCATATGCCTGTTCAGCCTGCTCCAGTCTGGCCCGCATGTTCAGAATCCAAGCCCTGCTCCAGCCCGTGTGTCCCCCACCATGTTGCAGTCGGCGATCCAGCGTAACATGAGCGGCCTTTGCTAATTCAGGGGTCGTTTTCGGGTTAATCTGCGATCCCGGATGGAGCGCGAACAGGTGTGATATGTGTCTATGACCTGGTTCAAGTTCATCATAATCCCTGCTCCATTCTTGAATCTGTCCGTGTTTTCCCACAGCGATATCCGGAATGCGAGTTAATGCTTCTTGCAACTGTGATGCAAATTCCTGATCTTGTTGCAGAATGCGTGCACCTTCAATACACCTCGTGAACAGCTCCCGAATAATCTGGTTATCCATCGATGCCCCGTAACAAAGCGCACCTGACTCGCCATTATCCAGGATATAGATATTCTCCGGCGAGGATGAAGGACAAATCGTGAGATTCCCCTCCGGGTCTTGTACAAGGAAATCCAGAATAAACAAAGCTGCCTCTTTCATCGTGCCATATACTTTTTTCAAAAAAATCTTGTCCCTACCGTATTCATAATGATCCCACAGGTGAAGAGACAACCACGCGCCGCCCATCGTCCAGAAGGTCGACGTTAGACATACATCCTGCGGGGCAGGATCTGCCCATATGTCAGAATTATGATGTGCTACAAATCCGCTACAGCCATACATTTTGCTGGCCGTTTCCCTTCCACGTTCCTGTAGTCGCTCGATAAAATCAAATAACGGGATGTGACACTCCGGCAGATTACAACTCTCGGCTGGCCAATAGTTCATTTCTGTATTGATATTAATGGTGTATTTACTATCCCATACCGGAAGCATGTCTTTGTTCCATATGCCCTGCAGATTGGCAGGTAACGAACCGGCCCGGCTGCTGGAGATTAGCAAGTATCGCCCGAACTGGAAGTACAAACTTACGAGTTCAGGATCATCACCGCCTGCTCTAAGACGCTCGAGTCGTTGATTCATCGGCAGAGTCATATAACTGGTATCTGTGTGTCCACCTTCCAGATGCAGATCCATTCGTTTGAACAGCGCCTGATAGTCAGTGATATGATCCTGAAGTAACTGATCATATGTTTTGGCAGAGGCCGTATCTATTCTTCGTAAACATTCCGCCTCCAAATCTTCCTTGGCATAGCGAAAATCAGTGCATGCTGCGATTAGCACGGTGGCGGAATCAGCATTTAAAAGTGACATTTGACCGCTCGAATACTCAAGCTTGCCTGCTTCGTTCATGATCCGAATCGCACAACAAAAACGAATCCCACCTTCTCCCCCGCTTCTTCCTCGGACGATCAGTTCACCATTGCTGCGCTGTTCGATTCGATCGATCAACGATTGGAACCCGACCGGATGTCTTAGCGCTCCCGATAACGGCGACCATTGTAACACGGAACCTCTGCCGAACAACGCTGTCAATGATAATTCACCTGGCACGCTACTAGAGAGACGGACTGCTATGACCTGATCAGGATAACTTGAAAAATATTCTCGCTTGTATTGTGTATTGCCTGATGTGTACTGAACGCGAGCGATTCCTTGTTCCAAATCAAGATATCTTTGATAGTCTGCTGTCTCCTCTTCTCCGTGATGCATGGCCACATAGAAATCACCAAGCGGCTCATAATGCCGCTGTCCATCTGGCACTCCAACGAATGAAGTTAACGCAAGTTCTTCTGCCTGCCGAATCTGGCCTTGAAACAGAAGTTCCCTTATGTTGTCCAGTGATTGAAGGGATTGCGGATTGTTCCGTTCCATTGGTCCGCCGTACCAAAGGCTATCTTCATTTAACTGCACTCTCTCTAGATGTGTTCTTCCAAATACCATACCACCGAGGGTTCCGTTTCCGATCGGGAATGCTTCTTCCCACTGCTCCGCGGCGTGATCAAACCAAATTTTATTCGTATTCATCATTATACCTCCAACGAGAGATGCCAAGATTCACTGCTGCACTAGCAGAATGACGAACAGGACTCATTATGACCCATCTTAAAGGGCTTATAATCAGTTTACTGTGTTCACCCAGCTTGGTTGAATGAAGAAAACTAACCTAAACCTTCACAATGCTAACTCGTTTGGAGGCATGATCATATCTATTCAATCGCTGGAGGTGACTTGATCCCAGTAGTCACCAACGAGACCTTCGATGATGGAGCCGCTGGCCCACGGCATCAGACAGAACCAGGTGCTTGCCGGCGTACCATCGGCATAAGTCTCCGTAACGAGTCCTTGCGAGTGACAAAAGCGCTCGGACATCCATCCTTTTTTGCCATAACCATATTCACCATCAACACGATTATAGGTTTGACAGCCCCAAGCGACCGTATCATTCATACGCTGACGGATATAGTCATCCTCACGTTGCTGAAGATAATATAAAAGCTCATCGACGAGATTGCTCGACATGGGATGAATGTGCGGATTAGCTACCGAAGTGACGCTTCCCCCCGAACTTGACCAGTTCAATGTACTTAGCGGCGGAATCTGCACTGGCGAGTTATAACAAAATTTAAAACTGAACTCGTAGCTGATGGCGTCTCTCATATGACGGAGGAACATCTTCTCACCGGAGAGTGCATGCAGGAAACGGAGAGCTTTGATATATGCCAGAATGCCTTCCGAATCCACTGCTTTGTCCGCATCAAGCGGAGCACCGTAACATTCCATCTGTTTCACATAGGCATTGTAATAATGTGTTTCACTGCGTCTCATTTCCTCCAAATCGGATAAATCATGGATCAACCAGCTGTAATAAGCTTTCGCAGCAAGACACCACGCTCCGCTAAAAGCATCATACTCCAGGCCTGCACCCGTGCGCTCGGATAATATCGTCGGATATTCGCCATCCGCATTTTTGCTCCGTTCCAGGCATTCAAGTACTTGCTTCACATAGGCGAGCCAGTCATCATGTCTAATCTGCCTTATGCGACATTCATAGTCATAACATTTGAGGATATAAAACATGGCTTGTGCAACGAGATAGGATGAGTGACCCGGTGTACGCATACCGTCAAACCACCAGCCTTTAATGCTCCATTTTCCATCCTGATAAGCATCATACGGAAGTCCTGACTCGGAATTCATCGCATTTTCGATAATGTTTGTGATACAGGACAAAGCCTGCTGACGCATGGGTTCATCGTTCTGACGCAATGCTGCAAGCAGCATGGGGGTTGCAATGGTCATGCCATTGGTCCAACTGATCGAGATGATTTTGTTATATCGATACTCCCCGCTCTCTGCGTCTTCGTACACAAAAGTAGAATAGTGACGGTCATCTGGAAGCCACGCGTAGTCTCGAACAGCAGCGGACATGTCGGATACGGCTGTGCGGATGTCGCTTCCTTGTCTAGGGTGTTCATGGTACTTTTGGTAGACATGTTCTAATGCAGGGTTAATACCCAAGGGCGAAGAGGATTCATAATCATATAATTCAAGGGTGAACGCCACCGATTCTCCTGCTTCCAACACAAAGACGCTCTCTGCCAAGGCTGAGCGCTCGTGCACAAGTCTTGATTTGATAAACAGCAACGGAGCATTCTCATACCCTAAGGTATAACCAACGGTGCCTTTCTCGATCGAACATGTGAAACCTCCATATTGCAGAAAAGTACCTGTTTGACCTGGATACCATGGCTGCTTCTGTCCACTATGCTTGCTTTCCACCCAATATGGGCTTGCGCTGAGCCCGGCAATTCGGCCCGAATCATATACAAGTGCAGCCGGATGCGATAAACGATCGCTTCGAACCATCCACCACGGGGATGAAGGACGGGAAGGTGTTTCTTCACGAATTCTTGGAAATTCGTTAGGTACATTTTGGGGGGCTTCTCCCCGATTACGACCATACATAAAGGCAGGCAGAAAAAATCTGGGCTGCTGTTTGTCAAAAGCAAGTTCTACATGAATCACTCCACTCCACCGTTGACTGCCTTCATTCTTAATGGTAATCTGTGCCTGCTTTGGATCACCTGCACTGCCTGTCCCGGCAGTCATATTTACGTCAGCCCGAAGATTATGCGTACTCATACAGGTATAGGCTGTCCCTTCCTGCCTTCTACTTCGTGCGGTAAAGATCAGTCCCATACAATCCTCCCTTTCTGTTTTCCCTACTCCTTCAGAAAACGCTTGCAAATTTTAAACCAAGATGCTAGGATGGTACCATTTTATAGGTTCAGGTTCGCAATTTCATTGCTTAGATCGTGATATTTATTGCGCCAAACGATTAGGAGGCTTTCAGGATATGAATGAATCGCAGGAGTACCAGTATGATCCCATTCAGTTGGATCTGCTGTATCTGCATCGTGTCACGACCTACAATATGGGCACATTCTACCATCGGCATAATGGGTATGAGCTGTATATTTTTCTTCGTGGCAATGTGAATTTCTATATCGAGAATCGATGTTACCATCTGGAGCGAGGTGATCTTATTGTTTTAAGTCCAGAGGAAATGCATCGGTCCTTTGCACTCGACAAGAATGAATATGAACGAATCACAATTAATCTGCAAAAATCATATCTTAATCGATTATCCACATCATCTACCAACCTCTCTGCCTGTTTTGATCATCGGCCTAAAGGTAAGGGGAATATCATTCATTTGAATGAAGAAGAGTTAGAGTCATTTCTCAATCTTACAACCCAAGTGGAGCAAATGTTGCTAACATCAGACTACGGTGCTGATATTATGAGAAATATGCTGATCGCCCGACTGCTTCTCATGACCAATCTGGCTTTTAAACATACGGATTTTGTGCCCACCGACATTATGCCTGAACTGGTTCGTAATACGATGGACTATATCGAAACGAATCTGACCGAGTCTCTCACACTTCAGCACTTATCAGAAAAACTATTTGCCAACAGCAGTTATATCAGCCGTCAATTCAAAAAACACACCGGACTAACGATTCGAAACTATATACTTAACCGCCGCATCGAGCTCGCCCAAATCTGTTTATCGGAAGGTATGAGTATTACCGAGACCTGTTATCATTCCGGATTCGGCGATTATGCCAACTTTATTCGCAGTTTTACCAAGATGGTCGGAACATCGCCAGGCAAGTTTGCACGCAAACCCTCAGATCCAGAACTTAAATGATGTTTAAATAGTGAACATAAGTGTACATTGAGCAGAGTATCCAAGATTGGAGGAAAACGATGGATATTATAAAAGGGACTTATGGTTTTCGATTTGCCGAAGATCGTGAACTTAAGCTATGCAAGCTTTATGCAACGGGGAGCGATATCATTACTGATCCGTCGTATTACTGGGATGGACTGGAACGGATGGATGGCCCTCTTCTTTTATTTCAGTACACCCTTGCAGGAGAAGGTATTTATGAGACTAATGACCGTACATACCGTGTGTCCTCCGGACAGGCTTTTCTTGCAGAAATCCCGAGCGCTCATCGATATTACTATCATCCGGAGTCTGATGAGCCATGGTATTTCATCTTTCTACTATTCCGTCCTGATCTCATTCAGGCTCATTGGCAGAAGTTTGTGCGAGAAGCAGGTGAGGTCGCTTTTCTCCCCATGGATTCTGCTCCCATCCGTCTGCTGCGAATGATTGTAACGGATGCGGCGGCAGGAAGGTTAACGGACCCTTTAATTGCCTCATCCAGTGTGTATCAGTTCATGACAGAACTTGTTCGTTTACAGACGACAACACGTCACAATCGGGAAAACTGGCCGGAACATATTCAGCAGGCTACGAAGTACATTGAAACCGATTACGCCAGTATGGTCAGCGTGGATCAGCTTGCAGAGCATGTCTCTCTTTCCAAATATCACTTCATTCGCAGATTCTCGGCTAGTACGGGTCTCACTCCAGGTGCCTATCTTACCCGCGTTCGAATCGAGAAAGCGATGGAGTTGCTTCGCGGCACGACATTAAGCATTGAACAGATTGCGGTCCAAGTGGGATACTCCAGTGGAAGTTATTTTATCAAAGCTTTTCGAGGGTTAACAGGATTTACCCCAGGAGAGTTCCGAAGCGGCGGCGAGAGCCTCGTGTACCGCAGATTGTTTTTTGACTGACCGCAATATATTGCTATTGAAGACTTAACATTACTGTAGATTATTGTATTTTACTTGATTATGATAAATGTGACTGGAGCAATAATTTAAATTACGTCAGGTAAAGGAGCTTTTCAATGGATCATACTCTTGTTGCACCAACACCCCCTCTTGGCTGGAACAGCTGGGATTGCTACGGGGCTGCCGTCACTGAAAAGGAAATTCGCGGTAATGCGGAGTATATGGCTACACACTTGAAAGAATTTGGTTGGAGTTACATCACCGTTGATATTCAATGGTACGAACCTCTGGCTAACTCATCGCAATACCGCCCTTTCGTTCCACTAGTTATGGATGAATACTCCCGTCTGATGCCTGCAGAAAACCGCTTTCCTTCAGCCGCAGACGGTCAGGGTTTCAAACCGCTTGCTGATTATGTTCACAGTCTGGGACTGAAATTCGGCATTCATATTATGCGCGGAATTCCAAGGCAAGCAGTTCATTCCAACACAGCTCTATTAGGGACAAACTCCACCGCCCGTGAGATCGCTCACACGAACTCCATCTGTCCATGGAACACGGATATGTATGGCGTAGATCACAACAAAGAAGGCGCGCAAGCCTACTATGATTCATTGTTTGAATTGTATGCTTCATGGGGTGTTGATCTGGTCAAAGTGGATGATATCGCCGCCTCCAGATTATATGACACACATCAGCCTGAGATTGAGATGATCTCGAAGGCGATCAAACGTGCCAGACGCCCCATGGTATTAAGTCTGTCTCCCGGTCCTGCCCCCGTGGAATACGCTGAATTTTTTGCAGAACAGGCTAACATGTGGCGGGTCACGGATGATTTCTGGGATCAGTGGCCACTTCTTCTGGATATGTTCGACCGCTGCCGTAAGTGGCAGGGCCTTCCTAAGGAGGGATGTTGGCCGGATTGTGATATGTTGCCTCTGGGGCACATTGGTATTCGCTCTGTGGATGGAGGCGGAGCCGATCGGTGGACAAGATTCACTAAGGATGAGCAATTGACGATGATGTCTCTGTGGAGTATCTTCCGTTCTCCTCTCATCTTTGGCGGTGAGTTGCGGGATAACGATGACTGGACGCTGTCCTTGCTGACAAACCGTGAGGTTCTGCGTATGCATCGTGAGAGCCATAGTGCTAGAGAAGCGCTACATCAAGGCGATCTGATCGTATGGACGGCATCTCATGTCGATGGTTCCACTTATGTAGCTGTGTTTAATGTTGGCGAGCAGTCAGCACTCCCGGTGGAACTTAATCTCAATACAGTTGGTTTATCCCTTTCTGCTACAAGCCATGGAACTGAGTTATGGAGTGGCGATGTGACAGAGGTTAACGAGGATATTTTACGCACGGATGTGCCTTCGCACGGTGTGCGCCTGTACCATTTTGCGTGAGCCATTTGACCTGAAGCGTTCCATAAAGAAGGGGCCTGTCGTTTATGACAGACCTCTTCTTCTCTATTTTAAAAAAACGGATTGTAACTATTGGCTTGGAAGAGCATTTTTTCGGCTTTGTTAGAACAATGTAGATGATCCATTCATTTGTCCTTCGGGCTTACGATCAAAATGCCATCTATACACAAAAGTCATTACCACAACCAACATGGCAAGCACAATAAATAGATTACTATATACAAATGCAGATGATCGGCTGATAAAAGGATTGAAACGCATCTGCTGTGCTCCCCCGTCGATGACCTTGCCAAGAACGGTTGTAGATACAGAAGCCGCGATGAAATTAAACATCGACAGTAGTCCCATACCAATGCCGACCTGTTCTTTGGAAAGGGTCTGTGCGATCGTATTAGACAGCGCAATTTGCATATATGATTGACCAAGAACCGCCAAGATTAGAAAGGATGAAACGAAAAACAATGACACGCCGGCAGCAAACGATAGACTTATGAAGCCGATAACAAGCATCGTCGAGGCTGTATAAATCAAAAAGACATTGCCTTTATCATCAGCTAACGTTCCTCCTCGTCTTCCCAGTAATGCTGCAATCAGGGCCGAAGGTAACATAATTAGACCTGTCAGAGCCGGATAAGCATCATACACATGGGTTAACAGTTGCGGGATAATAAATGGAATGCTAAATCCACATGCAACTAACACAAATGAAATAATCATTCCCCATGTATAGGAGCGGTTGCGAAAAACAGCTGGTTGCACAAACGGTGATGCTGCGTGGAGAATACGAAGGATAAACAAGGCTAAAACTACAATGCCCATTAGCAAATACCACAAATTTAATTGAGTCAGTGCGAGCAAAATGGCTCCAATGCTTACGGCGAGCAGTATGCCTCCGAGATAGTCCATCTTTTCATACCCTCCCCTCTCATCATTCAAATACTTTCTATAGAAGGGGAGCGTCAGCAGCGAAAGTAGCGGAATCGCAAATAGAAACTTCCAATTAAGTGCACTGGATACGAATCCGGCAACAATAGGACCTAACGCAGATCCCAGGGCGATTCCGATCGCAGAAGTACCGAGTGCCTGACCACGCTTGTTTGGCGGAAAATATCGAACTGGTATAATCATGGCCAGAGCTGGAATGACGGCAGCCCCTGCGGCCTGAATCAGACGAGCCAAAATAATCATAAAGTAGGAAGTAGAAAGAATTCCTATAACGGAGCCAGCAGCCAACAATAAGAGTCCAAATGTGATTAAATGTTTAATGCTATATCGATCTGTTAGCTTCCCGTAAGTGACTGTACCAACGGCGTATACAATTAAATATCCGGTAACGATCCAGCTTGTCTCGGAAGCCGACCGTTCGAATTGATCTCCAATGACGGGTAGGACAACATTAAACATCATTCCGTTCATTACGGAGATGATCAAAGTGAAGACAAGCACGCGAAGTAGTGCAGTTTCTTTGCCCGTTGCAGATGTATACTGGATCTCTAAACTCTCTGTGGTCTTCATCGTTTCCCTCTTTTCCTTACGTTACTAAAAAAACACGCAAAATTGACTGTCAGTACTTACTGTCATATTAGAACTTAAAATACTAGGGCGTTAGCGCCCTAGTGAACGTCCACACACTTTCGGTAATCACATCTTCTAATGAAAGCCACGGAAAATGTACATGATCCTCCATATGGTTAATAAACAAGCCATAATTCAATGCCATGAAGGAGAAAGCCTGTAATTCAGCGTTGATCTGAACCACCTTTCCTTGCTGGTACATCGTTTGCAGATATCGGGTTAAAAGCTCGAGTAACTGCTGGGGATGTCTTATCGTTCGTGTTCTTAACTCAGGCAAATGATTCATTTCCTTCAGACTGATCATGAATAGTTTACGGTTCTTATGCATGATTTCATGATAAGTTTTACTAACTAACAATAAGTCAGAATGCAGATTCCACACAACTTTTTCCTCAAAAAGTCGTGTCATTTCCTCGGCATAATGATATTCGTCAAATGCACTCTCGAGCAGATTTAGTTTCGTACCAAAGTGGCGAAATAACGTCTTCTCACTTACGCCGGCGGTTAATGCAATCTCCTGCGTTGTAACACTTTTATATCCCTTAACCGAGATCAGCTCAATCGCCGTTAACATTAACTTCTCTCTTGTGTTCCGTTTACTTGAATTGGACATGAAGCTCTCCTTTTACTCAAATGTCAGTGATCACTGTCATAAAAGAAGACTACCTTTTGAATCACTCTTTGTCAAGTAGTTCAACTCATTTCTGTTCCATCGCCTGCACAGCAAGTTGGAAAGCTCGAATTCTTCTCTCCAGTAAGGTATATTGTGGTGTTCCAACTGCGGATTTATCCATCATTCGTTTAAGAGAAGGCAGTAGATTATTCATCACTTGACGTGCCTCGGATATCTCCAGGCTACTATAATGTTGATCATCTCTCCCATTCCAGGTGTGTTCCAATATATACAAACTGACAATTAGTGCATGAAGTCGTTTCTCTATAACCGATGTATTTGCTTCTTTCCCCACCATTTTCTTCAGAGCGTTCTCCGATTTTCGGATCACTGATTGAAAGGCTTCAATGGATTGTCGTTGTACAGTCTCAAATACGGATTCAATCATGGGCAAATGCTCCTTTTCATAAAATTTATAAATGGTGTTATGTAGATGTTGTATACAATATATTCACTGTTTCAGGAATCCTATTATAGTCACTTACGGAATCAATGTACAAACCAAAAAAGTCGCATATGCGACTTTCTTGGTTTATCCACAATTAATATGAGATTAGAGCACCTTTTCCAAAAAGCTGATTGTGCGTTCGTGCTGTGGTTTGCCGAAAATCTGTTCAGGATTTCCTTCCTCAACAATATATCCGCCATCCATAAAAATAACCCGATCCGCAACTTCGCGGGCAAAACCCATCTCATGGGTAACGATCATCATCGTCATGCCTTCGCTCGCGAGATCCTTCATGACACCAAGTACTTCCCCAACCATCTCCGGGTCAAGTGCCGATGTAGGTTCATCGAACAACATCACATCCGGGTTCATCGCGAGTGCGCGAGCAATAGCTACACGCTGCTTCTGTCCACCCGAGAGCTGGCTTGGGAAACTGTCTGCTTTATCTGCCAGACCGACACGGTCAAGCAAGCGAAGAGCCGTGTCCCGTGCCTGTGCTTGATTTAATTTGCCAAGTTCCATTGGCGCGAACATAATATTTTTCAGCACGCTGAAGTGTGGAAACAGATTAAAGTGCTGGAATACCATGCCAATGTTCTCACGGGCTTTATTGATATCGATATCTTTGCTGTTTAAGTCATGATCATCGACAATAACACGGCCTGCGGTGATATCCTCTAAACAGTTAACACAACGCAGAAATGTACTTTTCCCCGAACCGGAGGGGCCAATCACACATACAACCTCTCCTTCGTTCACAGTCACGTCTATTCCTTTCAATACCTGATTGGAACCAAAACTTTTCTTCAGACCTTCTATTCTAATTTTACCCACGACGGATTCTCACCTCCAGATAATCGGCAATTTTAGTCAGTATTATAATAACGATCAAGTACATTATCGCAACCGTTAACCAAATGTCAAACGAGGCCAAGGATCTGGCAATAATGATTTTACCAGACTGCGTAAGCTCAACCAGCCCGATAACGGACAAGATCGATGTATCCTTCAATGTAATAACCATCTGGTTGATAAATGAAGGAATCATCACACGAATTGCCTGGGGAATGACAATTTTCATCATCGCTTTGCGATACGGAAGTCCGAGTGAACGAGCTGCTTCCATCTGCCCGCGATCAATCGATTGAATACCCCCGCGGATAATCTCGGTAACGTATGCTCCGGCATTTAAGCTCAGCGTCAGAATCGCTGCAAGGAACAGCGGCATCGTAAAGCCAAATGCCTGAGGAATACCAAAGTAAATGAAGAACGCGAGTACAAGCAACGGAATACCACGGAAAATATCAACGAAAACGGTGGCAATGCCGCGCAAAACTCTGTTACGCCCTACTTTCATAAAGGCGAAGATCAAACCGATAATAAACGCGAAGAATAGAGACATGATCGTGTATAAAAGAGTTTTACCCAAACCTTTTAGCAGGGCCGGAAGAGACTTGATAACAAGCTCCATTCGTCCTAGGCTTGCAGCAGTCTCCGCATTGTCACCTATATACTTATCTACAATGCGCTTGTATTCTCCGCTTTCCTTGATGTTTGCAAGGCCTGCATTAAACTTCTGCAGCAACTCCTGGTTTTTACCTTTACTTACAGCAAAGCCATAAGGGGCACCTTTTTCGGGTTCAGTTACTACTTTCAGTCCGTTGTTCTGATTCTCCCCATATTTCAGCACAGGATAATCGTCGAAACATGCTGCGGAATTTCCGGTTTTCACATCTTCATACATTAGTGCCGAATCATCAAAAGGTACAATGGTAAACCCATACTTTGATGCGTTCGCTTCAGCAAAACGATACCCTTCCGTCCCCGTTTTTACGGCTACCTTTTTACCACGCAGATCTTCGTAGCTCTTTATTGTATCATTGCTCGCTTTAATGCCCATAACAACGCCTGATTCAAAATACATATCGGAAAAATCAAATTGGGTTTTACGTTCGTCCGTAATACTCATACCTGCAATGACACCATCTACCTGATTGGATTCCAGTGCCTGCACGGCTGCGTTAAAACCTAACGCTTTGATCTCATATTTGAAATTCTGGTCCTTTGCAATCGCAGCAAGGATATCCATGTCAATGCCGACAAGTTCTCCGTTTATATCCTCGAATTCAAACGGTGCAAAGGTAATGTCGGTACCGATCACATAGGTTTTCCCCGAATCCGACTGTGCCTGCACACTTCCCGTCCAACCTGTAAAGCCGGACACCAGAAGCAGTACCATGGTAAGTATAAGTAATGTAATCCTGTTATTCTTCATATGTCCTCCTCGTCTTGACGTCATGCCTACGAATGTTTCGAATCATGCTAAGGGTATTATTCTCAGCTCTTGACCAATCAATGCTCTTTCTACCCACCTTCATTTTTGTTTCCATGGCATTTCTTCAATCTACTTGTAAAAGCCCTCTTATACTTACCCTGGAGGTCAGGTTGTCGAAACTTTAATTTTAAATTTGAAACATTAAAATGCCAAAAAGCCGCAAAATGCGACTTTTTGGCTATCTTATAGATATGCATTAATTCTCAATCGATAAACTATAATTCTTAAGATGGGTTCATGCTTTATTTTAACGTAATCTCAAAGACTGATCCTGCTTCACCAGCAAAGACAAGGTAGCCGCTCTCGGGCAGTACCATTGTCGTTTGACCACTGACTACGCTGTGATTCAGACTGGCACCAGACGCATCATACACAACAAATGAACCATCGGAGGGCAAATTCACTTTCATTTCTTTCCCGCGAGCCGCAGCTGGAATCGAAAACCATTTGGCATAACCATTCGACTGGATCGTCGTTTTGGATTGCTGACCTGCATAGATCGGTTTCACGATATCCTGGTTGGCATATATATTGCCTCCTTGTGACACATACTCCACACCGTCTTGTTTGTAAAAGGTAAATTCCATCGTATCACGACCTGCTACACCCGGAATCTGCAATTGATTCACAGCCTGATCCCCATCCGTAATAGCATTCGTATAAATATAACCTGGTAACTCACTTAACAACTGAATAGGTATCAGCGGCATTGCTGTATTATATAGAGTCGAGGTATGTTTCTCATTCACGAGTACATACGCTTTACCCACACGCGCTTGCCACGCAGCTTTGGCTTCGTCTGACAATAGATTGGCTTGAAGCTTTTCAGCTTTATACTCCGAAGAAGCAAGCTGACCGAGCCCGGGAGCCGATTGATACGAACGTGTCCAAAGATACGTATTTCCGTTATCTTCCTTAACAAATTTCACTTTCTCCGTACCTGCCTCATTCACAAAAGAACCGTCAGCAATATAGGTGTACGTCTGTTTCGGGCTATTTGGTGTCGCTAACATCGACATCGTGAGTTGCCCATTCTCCTGAACATCCAGCTTCATCAACATGTTGGCTCCGCCACCATAGATTCCTGAATGTTGCATCTCTTCCTTCGGCATCTCTGCTTTCACAGGTACTCCATGTGACTTCTCCGGTTTACGCTCCGGAATCAGCTTCTTTTCTTCCAGGCTACTTAGCAACAGCTCTGTTGCAATCAATTGATTCGTTGAACTTGAACCTCCCGAAGATGTAACGGCTGCAGCCATATTATACTCAGGCAATACAATCAGAGACGAGTGATAGGCGATTGTATTTCCGCCTTTAGTCCATGCCTTGATCCCATACCGATTGAACGGAAACAAGTTCACGCTGTCCCACCCAAGTCCATAGGCAATGGATGAATCACCGTTCTCTGGCCACATTCCCCTCTTGTACTCTTCCTGTCCGGTAGCTTTCGCTGATTCTTTGGAAAGAACACCATTCTTCTCGTTCGTGAATACTTGTGACAGCTTCACTAAATCTTCGGCTGTGGAATAGATGCCACCTGAAGCAATCATGTTGGTTGTCTCCAAAGGCTGTTGTTCCTTCTTAGCGGAGTATGTCGTTGCCATTTGTTTCACATCGAGCGGATCTTGTGGCGTCTTGGTATGATTCATGCCAAGAGGTGTGGTGATATGACGATGCATGAATTCCGTAAAACTCAACCCGCTAACTCGTTCTACCAGAATCTCAGCTAATGAAAACCCGTCATTACTGTAAACCGAGTAAGCTCCAGGATCTGCCTTCAAATGTTGTGAGGCTAGCTGTTCCAGTAATGTATCATGTGCGTGTGTATCTGGATCTTCGAACAGAATCGCGCTGTTACTGGATGTGCCAAGCAATCCCGATGAATGATTTAACAGCATACGGACTGTAATCTGAGCATAACGCTTGTCCTTCATTTTAAATTCAGGAATATAGCCCACTACAGGATCGTCCAATTTCACTTTGCCCTCATCCACCAGCTTCATAACAGCGGTTGTGAGAAACATTTTACTTGTTGATCCTATGCCATACATGGTGTTTGACGTGATTGGCACACGATTCTCCGGGTCATTCATTCCTGTCTGTCCAGAGAGAACAATCTGCCCTCCATCGATAAGTGCGTACTGTACACTCGCAACTCTATAGGTTTCGGTTAGTGTTTTCGTTTTCGCCGTGACTGCTTTTTGAGTCAAGCCGTAGTTTAGTTTACCTGGAAGCTCGGCTGCATATGCAGCTGTGGGCGTTAACATCGCCAATGCCAAGGTCATGGCAACGAAGGACATTCTTTTTTTTCGTGTCAAATTCATCTTCTCCTCTTCTGCTCTGCTCTGTGGTCGTCGTGTATGAGTTGTTACCTAACGCAGTATAAACAAAGAAAATGAACTACCCACGTCCTGAATATGAACTGGAGATGAACAGGAAAAAATATATTCATCGTGATTCATCATTGCAGCTTGAACCATTGTCATGATAATATTTCCTACAATGGAAGGCTCAAATTTTCATTACCTGCTATTAATATGCAATCCATAAATTCAACAACAACGGAGTTGTTATGATGTTAAAAGTGAACCGAAACGATGACCGTCCGATCTGGCAGCAGCTGCTTGATCAGGCTATTCACAACATTATCACCGGGAACTGGCCTCCAGGGGAACTGCTGCTTCCGTCACGTGAGTTAGCCGGGCGAATCGGTGTTTCACGGTCTACAATCCAGATCGTTTACGAAGAATTATTCAGCCGGGGTTACACGGTGACCTCACGCCGTGGTGGAACAAGAGTCAGCAGCTCGATTCAAGTGCTCCGTTCTTTAGAAGAGGAGCCACCTTCCGGGCCTGTACCGCCCGCACTGCCATTAGTACACGAATCTATTGCCAAACTACAGAGCTGGTTTGGAGATCGAGATACAACGCAGGTGGATATTGATTTTAACCCGCACGAGCCTTACATCGATGAGACGTTCACCCAATCCTGGAGAAAATCATTTTTACAGGTATCTGCTGAACCCAACCTTGATATCTGGTCGTATGGCGATGCCAGAGGTTTCCTGCCGCTACGGGAACAGATCCAGCGATATTTGTCATTAGAACGAGGAATTCATATTGAAGCTGATCAGATTTTGTTAACTTCAGGTGCACAGCACAGCATTGATTTGATTGCTCAGGCACTTCTGACTGAAGGAGACAGAGTGTCCGTGGAGGACCCCGGTTTTCCTGCTGCCTGGATCACCATGAATTACCGCAATATGCAGATTGATGCAGTACCCGTTGATGAGCAGGGACTATGTGTAGATTGCATCCATCCGGATTCGAAGCTTGTGTTTGTCACCCCTTCGCACCAATGCGCCACCGGAATCATCTTGTCAGAGCCACGAAGACAGCAATTGTTGCAGTTGGTCGGAAAACGTGGAATGTGGATTATCGAGGACGATTACGATAGCGAATTCAGATATCGTGGAGACCCGATTCCTACTCTGTTCAGCCAGTTGCCTCAGAATACGCTTTATATGATGAGTTTCTCCAAAATGATTGCGCCCGGTATACGTTTATCCGCAATTATAGGACCTCAAGCAGCGATCGAGCGGCTTACCCAGATTCATGAACTGACTTATCGCCATCTGCCCATAATGGAGCAGCTGACGTTGAATCATTTTATTGAGCGTGGGCAATTTATGCGCCATATGAGAAGGGTTCGTAACATTTATCGTCGTAGACACGAGGCTATGACTAAAGCCATCCATTCTTCCGGTCTTAGTTCGCGTTTTAGGTTAAGCGGAGTAGAAACGGGATTACATGTTCTTCTTGAAGCCGATGCGCCATGTGATGAAGCAGCAATAACCTCTGCCGCCCGCAAGCAGGGTGTCTGTGTTTATCCTCTAAGTAGATACTGCCTGGAGAGTGATCGTAAGGGGTGGGTATTAGGTTTTGCAAAAGTAGATGAGGCACGAATCGAAGAAGGCATCTCCCGATTTGCTCGCACCTTATAATAACAATTGAATAGAGCCCTCCGGCAATGTTAATGGATAATTAGAGAAGAATGCAGGCGGGCTCTATCTATTTATGAGGTGAACGATGTCCCTGCTTCGTACAGGGGAAACCGTGATGTGATCTCGCGCACACAACCTGATATGTGCTGTTTTACTTTAGTGTTCGCTGGATTTTTAAAAGCAAGCGCGATAAGCTCGGCAATTTCTTTCATCTCCCCGGCACCAAGTCCTCTCGTTGTCATGGCAGGCGTTCCAAACCGAATACCGCTTGTAACTAACGGACTCGCTGTATCATGAGGAATCGAATTTTTGTTTGCCGTGATGCCTACTTCATCCAGCATGATTTGAGCGTCTTTACCCGTGAGGCCAACGCTGCGCAGATCAACGAGAATGAGATGATTATCTGTCCCTCCAGAAACTAGAGTAAGCCCTTCATTGATTAGTGTTTCCGCCATTACTTTCGCATTATTCAGAACGTTTCCCATATAAACAGTGAAATCAGATTGCATTGCTTCTCCAAAAGCGACTGCTTTTCCAGCGATAATATGCATAAATGGCCCACCCTGCGTTCCCGGAAATACAGCTTTATCGATAGCCTGTGCCCAGGATTCTTTACACAAAATAGCACCTCCACGCGGACCTCGCAGCGTCTTATGTGTCGTGGTTGATACAATATGTGCATGCGGTACGGGGTTAGGGTGTAATCCTGCCGCAACAATACCCGCGATGTGTGCCATATCTACAAATAGTAACGCTCCCACTTCGGAAGCAATTTCAGCAAAAATCTCAAAATCAATACGCCTCGGGTATGCACTTCCGCCTGCAACGATCATTCGTGGACGATGTTTGTGAGCCAGTTTTCGAACTTCATCGAAGTCAATAAGACCTGTTTGTGGATCAACACCATAGGGAACAAAGTGATAAAATCTTCCTGAAAAATTAACAAGATTCCCATGTGTCAGATGACCGCCATGAGCAAGATTCATTCCAAGAATCGTATCCCCCATCTGGACTGAGGCAAAATATACAGCCATATTCGCCTGTGAACCGGAATGAGGCTGCACATTCGCATGTTCAGCACCAAATAATTGTTTCAGGCGATGATTAGCAATATCCTCTACCGTATCCACATGCTCGCATCCACCATAATATCTTCTGCCCGAATAACCCTCTGCATATTTATTGGTTAATACGCTGGCCGTGGCCTCCATTACGGCTTGGCTCACAAAATTCTCTGAAGCAATCAGTTCGATCGTATCCCTCTGCCTTGCAAGCTCGTGACGGGTTGCTGCTGCCAAAATTTCATCTTGGCTCTCTATATGTTTTAACATTCTGATCATCATCCCTTCCAGGTTTCTTAGCCATTTGTTCCAAGTGGTTTTTTGGCAAATTTATAATGAATTAGTAGATGCGCCATGACTCCAGCCACAAGTCCCCAAAATGCACCGCCGATGCCAAACAAAGTTACATTAGCCGCTGTTGCTAAAAATGTAATTAATGCCGTCTCCCGTCCGTTCGGGTCCGCCAGAGCGTTAGCCAGGCTGCCGCCGATCGTTCCAAGTAAAGCTAGCCCTGCTAATGTGGCGATAAAAGCTGCGGGAAGAATTAAAAATAATGCGGCTAAGGTTACGCCAAAAATTCCGACAGTTATGTAGAAGACTCCGCAGGCAATACCCGCAATATAACGTTTGGACTTATCTTCATGCGCATCTTTCCCTGTGCATATGGCTGCGGTAATGGCTGCCACGTTAAATGCATGTGAGCCAAATGGTGCAGCGATTAGTGAACCCAGTCCGGTTACCGTTAATATAGGGTTAGCACTCGTTCGAAAACCGTCATTACGGAGAACCAGCATACCTGGCATGTACTGCCCCGTCAGCGTAATAATAAATAACGGCAGGGTCACACCGAGCAACGCTTGAATTGAGAATTCAGGCGCAGTGAATACAGGTAAAGCGACTGCGATCTGAATGGAACTGAAATCCGTTTTTCCCATAATCACCAGGTAGATCAGACCGAGAACCAATATACCAACGATGGCATAGCGAGATGTAAACCGTTTTAATACGATATAGGCGGTGAACAACAGAATAACCAGTACAGGTTCGACCTTGGCTCCTTCAAACGCGGAAATACCAAACTGGAGTAAAATACCTGCAAGTAAACCCGAAGCGATCCCTGGCGGGATCAATCGCACGAACCGTTCGAACAAACCAGACATGCCCAAAATGATAAAACCCACGGCTGATATCATATAAGCACCTACGGCTTCTGAATAAGGAGTTACAGCCAGCATGGAGACAAGGAAGGCTGCAGCTGGAGTAGACCACGCAGTAATGATAGGTTCTTTGTAGCGGTAACTAAGCCATATCCCCGTGATCCCGACGCCAATCGAAATGGACCATATCCAGGATGCGGTCATTTCCGGGCTCAATCCAGCTGCTTTGGCCGCTTGAAACACAAGAATGAACGTCCCTCCGTAATTGACAATTACAGAAATTAATGCAGCGGTCACTGGTGATATCAGATCGCGCACGCGAATCTTATTAGATGCTGTTTTCAATTTAAACCCCTGCCCCTCAACTAATCTTCTATCTTTTTATGTTCGTTCCAGTAATATTCATCGGGCAGATAACGTGGGCCAAACACATTGGTTCCCACACGAACGATGGTCGCTCCCTCTTCAATCGCCATACTGAAATCACCGGACATGCCCATCGATAACATTTCCATCTCGACGCGTGGGATGTTTCTCTCTCTGATCTGCATGCTGAGCCGTTTCAACAAGCGAAAACATTGGCGTGTTTCATCAGCTGATGCATGCAGCTTCCCTATCGTCATTAATCCTTTTACATGAAGCGTTTCAAATTGAGACAATTGTTCAACGAGTTCCACTGCATCCTCTGGAGAAGCACCGAATTTACTTTCTTCATAGGACGTATTAATTTGTACAAGAATGTCCATTGTCCGCTGTTCTTTGACAAGCTGGTCATGCAAGACCTGCCCGAGCTTCAGACGATCCACCGAATGGATCATTGTCACATACTTAACTACCTCCTTAACTTTATTTGTCTGCAGATGGCCGATAAAATGCCATTCCACCGCTTTGGACTGCTCCATAAGAGGATATTTATCTCGCAGTTCCTGCACCTTGTTTTCTCCAAACAGATGTTCACCTGCCTGCACGGCAATCTGTAACTTCTCCAGCGGTACCGTTTTCGTGGCTAAAAGCAGCTGCACATCGTTAACATTTCGTCCAGAAGCCTTGCAAGCCAGTGCCATTTGTTTTCTAACCATTTTTAAATTTTCTTCAACCGGATAATCCAAGCCGGATGCCCCTTTCCACTCACCATTTGAATGACAGTATAACAATCTATGGATTGAATACGTATATCCAAAGATATGATTTTTGAGCAATCCAAAATCCGAATACAACAATCTTTGCTTTGAGTATTTTATATTCCCAATAAAAAAGAGCCGCACAGTGGCGACTCAGGGTATTAAAAACGAATGTTCAACCCAGTGTATAAAGGGTTGATTTTAATCACCAACTATATAAGTTGAACTAAAGATTTTACACGGCCCACTCCAATGACAGAATAACCTGGAGAGTAGCGGTTATCCCCAGATTTTTTTGATTCCCTTTTCCAAAGGGGAAAATCCGGTGATAAAGACGAAGACTATGCTTCCGATGTAGCTTTCTTTCAGAAAGCTTTCAGCTCCGCTTTTCCAGGTTATTTCTGTCCTCTCCGTTATTGTGTAAAAGAATAATTCAACTTATATAGCAACAAGGTGAGTTCCTAAAGAACTGCATTATCTTGCAGGCTTTAATAAAACTTTATAACAAATATCAAGAGCGACTAAACTTTGTTTTTCTGGATGAGCGTCATTATTGTAGTTGGCTGGATCAGTATCAAAAGCATACAATACATTGGTTACAATATAGAGCTTGTTATTCCAGAGAATTAACTCATCTTTTCTTGGAACAAAAGGTAAGGCTACCAAATCAGCATGTTCGGCTCGTGGATCGTCACTTAATACAATTGCTAGTTCAACGATGTTCAATTTTTATCACCCCAAGGCCTAAGAAATCAATCGAAAATGACCACTGTTCGTGGACCTACAAAGCAAGATGCAGGACCAGCATCTGTATGAATTTGGGCGACTCCGCCGATTGAGTAAGTTCCTGCTTTAGAGTATGTCCATGTTTGAGAAAGAGTTACTCCGCCGGAGTTGGGTCCACTAAAACTCGCCGTTTCCGTCCAACCAACACCTGTACTAAATGAAGCATTTACCGATCTTATAATTGAGTCTGTTGAGATGGTCCACACAGCAGTTACAGATTTTTCGCTTTTAGTCACTGTAAAAGATTTGTTAACCCATACCGGCCCTACTATTTTAAGGGGAGTTACAGCATCAGCATTCTCTAATTGTGCTGGAGTAAAACTTTCTGTATGAAACGGTAGAGCAAACATCTCTTGAACATCAGTAAGACCAGTTATCGTTGTTTCGCTTAATTCGTTTGAATTTTGTGGAACAACTGTAACTTGATTAGCAAAAGAAACTCCACTACTCGTAGTAACAGTAAATAATAATACAATAAACACAACCAGACTCTTGAAGAAAACTTTACCTGATCTAATCAAGACTAACAACTCCTTCGTTTTAGTTTGATAAATAATATAGGAACTTTCGCATGTTCCGTTTTATCTTCCATCACCTCTTTTGTTTGAATAAAAATATAAATGGATTTTAATACAATATATAACAATAAATTATATTCCGAAGTGATTTTCATCTCATTTTCAAAAAGTAATTCTGTAAATTTTAATTATAGATTTCTCTCCGTCTATACTTCGGGGGAATACGATATGTATTGTACATTCACTTTAGACTAACTAGTTTGTAGGTCTAGTTTACCTCCTAAGACCTATTCTTTCTTCGAGTCTATTTCATTGAAATGGTCTTGATGAATCCTTAGTCCTTCTAACTACATAAGAGGTGATTTTTTTTGCGGGCCAACCTACCTATAGCCTAGTAAAAAATCCCGTTCCGGCTTTTTTAGCCAGAGCGGGATTCGTGTGTTGCCTTTTTCATATAAATCTATTGATTCACGTTTTCCTTCGTTACCAGCTTCAACTCAGCCGGGATCGATTTCTCCACTTGTTTACCGCTCAGCACATCGAGTGCGGCTTGCAATGCGAGCTGTCCGATCAACTCAGGTTGTTGAGCTACAGTTGCTGTTAGTTTACCATCCTGAATCGATTTAATGGCATCATCATTACCGTCAAATCCGATCACCGGAATATCTTTCCCCGAACTTTGGATTGCTTCGATGGCACCAAGAGCCATTTCGTCATTATGGGCAAACACGGCTTGCACTCCTGGGTTACCTTGCAATAAGTTCTCCATGACATTCAACCCTTTGGAGCGGTCAAAGTCAGCGGATTGTTTCGCAACCACGTCCAGCTTTTGGTCTGCAATCTCGTGGAAACCTTTGCCACGCTCACGGGTAGCTGATGCACCCGGTACACCTTCAAGTTCAATCACTTTAGCACCTTCACCAAGCTGTTTCACGATATATTCAGCAGCCATGCGTCCACCCTTTGCATTATCGGAAGCAACAAGTGCTGCAACTTCACCTTTATCCGCAGAGCGGTCAAGCGTAATTACTGGAATGCCCACACTATTAGCGGATTGAACCGCTGTAGAGATTGCAGCGGAATCTGCCGGGTTAATCAGCAAAGCATCAACGCCCTGCTGAATCAGATCGTCCACATCATTCGTTTGCTTTGCAGAATCGTTCTGTGCATCTACGACAACAACCTGAATACCTTGTTTCTGTGCTTCGGATACGACACCATCTTTCAGTGAAACGAAGAACGGGTTGTTCAGTGTCGAGATCGACAAACCGATTTTCTTCTGTTCCTTACCTCCGGCTGACTTTGGTTTCGCCCAGCCTGGCGGCTCCAGCGAACATCCGGCTAGAACAACGATCAGTATCATGCTAACAAGCGTTAGTGTCCATTTTTTCATGTTGTTTTCTCTCCCTTAAGCGATTTTCTTGCGGTCCAGCAGGACTGCGATAGCAATAACGACACCCTTCACAACCATTTGGTAGAAGGAGTTCACACCGAGCAGGTTCAGACCGTTATTCAGCACACCAATGATCAGCACACCAATCAATGTACCTACAATGCGTCCGCGGCCGCCGGAAAGGCTTGTTCCGCCCAGCACAACCGCTGCGATGGCATCCAGCTCATAGGATGTACCTGCCGTAGGTTGAGCGGAGTTCAGACGCGATGTCAGAATCGCGCCGGCCAGCGCAGCAAGCATACCTGCAAGGGAGTAGATCATAATTTTGACGCGGGATACTTTGATACCCGAGATGATGGAAGCTTTTTCATTACCGCCGATGGCGTACGTTTTGCGGCCGAAGGCCGTTTTATGCAAAATCGTCCACAGAATTACAAACGTAATCAGCATCGTAATTGCTGGTACTGGAATACCGAGCAAGTATCCGCGTCCAAACAATTGGAACAGCAGGCTATCGCCCAAACCTGTAATCGGATTACCATTGGTATATACCAGTGTCAGACCTCTAAAAATGGTCATCGTTGCAAGGGTTGCGATAAATGGAGCCATGTTACCCTTGGTAATCATCAGTCCATTCACCATACCCATGACTCCACCAAGGGCTACCCCAATGATGATGGACAGGATTGGATCAAGACCGGATAACATCATATTGGCTACGAAGGCACTTGATAGCGCAAGTATAGAACCAACCGACAAGTCAATCCCGCCAGTAAGAATAACAAACGTCATGCCAAATGCAATTAAAGCATTAATGGAAACCTGACGTAGCAAATTTAGAATATTAAGTGGTTCCAAAAAGCTTGGATTGAGCACGGAAACAATCACAATTAGAATGATTAACCCGAGAAGTGGGCCGAGTTTTTGTGTTACGCTAGACAAGCGGAACCCGCTTTTGGCTGTTTTAGTATCCTGCATCGTTGTCATGTTACTGTCCCCCTGTAGCTAGAGTCATAATGTGTTCTTGTGTCGCTTGTTCCTTCGGTAGAACGCCGGTAATGTGACCTTCATGCACAACGGCAATGCGGTCGCTCATACCCAGCACTTCAGGCAGTTCGGATGAAACCATGATAATCGCAACCCCGCGATCCGTCAGTTCGTTCATGAGCTGATAGATCTCACGCTTCGCTCCAACGTCTACCCCGCGTGTAGGCTCGTCCAGAATGAGCACGTTTGGACCGATACCTACCCATTTGGCAATGACAACCTTCTGCTGGTTCCCACCGGACAAATTCCGGGCTGCGGTTTCCGAGGACTGGGTTTTGATCTGCAACCGTTTGATGAGTGTGTCTACAAACTCCTGTTCTTTCCCATTCGAGATGAAACCTTTGCTGGAGAAACTGAATAGGTTCGTCAGTGCCATATTTTCACGGATGGAAAAGTCGAGCACCAGCCCTTCATCCTTCCGGTCTTCTGTTATAAAACCGATGCCGTGCTTCACCGCATCCGCCGGTTTGCGAATATTTACTTTTTTGCCACGTATCTTAATCTCTCCGCTATCCAATCGATCCAGACCAAAGATCGCTCTCATAATCTCTGTACGCCCTGATCCCATAAGACCAGAGAAACCGAGGACTTCACCGGCTTTCACGTCAAAGCTGACATTTTTGAATAATCCCTTCCGATTCGCTTCCCTCACCTCAAGCACGACTTCACCATATTTCGGATGACGGGACGGATAACGCTCCGTCAGTTCACGACCTACCATCTTGCGTACAACTTCATCAAAGTTTGTCTCGGGAATGGCTTTGGTATCCACGGTTCTCCCGTCACGCATGATGGTGATGCGATCACAGATCGTGAAAATTTCCTCCATTCGGTGAGAGATGTAAACAACGGATACGCCATTTTTTTGCACAGAACGAATGACCTCAAACAATTTCTGAATTTCACGTTCAGTCAAAGCCGCTGTAGGCTCGTCCATAATAATGACTTTGGCCTCGGTCATAAGCGCTTTAGCTATCTCAATCATCTGCTGCTGTCCGACAGAGCACTCTCCTGCAGGGCGTTCTAGCGGAATGTCCACCGAAAGTTTGGCGAATTGTTCACTAGCAAGCGCTTTCATTTGTTTTGTGTTCAGCAACCCCATGGAGGACGATATCTCTTTACCGATAAACAGGTTATCCAGTACCGTCATCTCAGGCCAGACATTCAATTCTTGGTGAATAAACGTAAGCCCAAGCTGCTCTGCTTCTTTTGGACTACCGAAGTACGTCTCTTTGCCATCAATCTCTATGGTTCCTTGATCCCGTTGGTGCAGACCGATCAAAATGTTCATCAGCGTTGATTTCCCGGCGCCATTCTCCCCCATCAGGGCATGAACCTCGCCTTCTTTTAATTCGAAATCCACACCGCTTAACACTTGATTTGTGCCAAACGCTTTATGGATATTATGCATCTGAATGTGCATGGTGCTGCCTCCTTTTAACCGAAATGAACTCCCGATTGTAAAATGCAATTGGCATACGGTGTAGCCTCGCCTGTACGAATAACGGCCTTCACTTGCCGGGTTAACGCTTTAAACCGCTCATGGTTCTGGCTATCATCGATGATCTGCGTATCAAATTTCTCATTCAGGTACGCAAGTGTCTGCGGATTCCCTTCATGGATTTCACTAGCGATGATCACTTTTTCAATGACCATGTCTTCCGCAATGACGTCCAGCACTTCACGAAAGCTTGGTGTACCAAGTTTGAGTGCCAGATCAATCTTGGGCACACCATCCGGAACGGGCAAGCCCGCATCCGCAATGGCAATTTGATCCGTGTGACCCAGATCAGACAAGATTTTAGAGATGTGACTGTTCAAGATGCCGTTTCTTTTCATTACAAGCTCTCCTCTACTTCGTCCCTGGTTGGCATACCGCCCTGTGCACCAAACTTGGTTACGGATAACGATGCCGCCCGATTGGCAAAACGCACACTGTCCTGAATCGACTTACCCTCAGCCAGAGCGACTGCAAATGCTGCATTAAATGTATCGCCAGCTCCGGTTGTATCTACAGCTTCAACTTTATAGGTTGGCACAAGTACCTCTTCATTACCGTCATAATATCGAACACCCTTACTGCCTTCCGTAATGAATAATTTGTTTGGATGCTGGCGTAGCGCTTCCGCAGGCTTCATGCCTTTGAACAAAATTTCGGCCTCATGCTCATTAGGTGTAATATAAGATGCATTGTCGATCACCTCTTGCGGAACCGCACGGGCAGGAGCCGGATTGAGCAGTAAGGGTGTCTTGTATTTGGCACATAATTGGCTGACATGAATCACCGTTTCTTCTGGAATCTCTTGCTGGATCAGCACAATATCCGCGTTACGAATCGCTTCAGCAGCTTCATCCACATAAGCAGGTGTCACTTCGCGATTGGCCGCTTCGACCACCACAATGCTATTATCTCCCTCTGCCAAGATGATATGAGCTGTACCACTCTCCGAATGTGTAACCGGTTTCACATTGCTTGTATTTACACGATTTGCTTTGAAGTTTTCTAAAATGTCTGTACCGAATGTATCATCTCCAACACGGCCGATCATGACAACCTCGGCTCCCAAACGAGCTGCCGCCACAGCTTGGTTGGCGCCTTTCCCGCCCGGTACTGTCTTAAAACTTTCACCAAGCACGGTTTCTCCCGCGCCCGGTCTTCTGGAGGATGTCACAACCAAGTCCATTGAACTGCTTCCAATCACACAAATGTTAGCCATCGGATCTCACCTTTCTCGTTGTTCCCCGTTCAATGAAAGACACGGGCAACTGTATGTTTTTATTCTCGATCTTATTTTGCTCTACTAACTGAATAAGTAATCCTGCCGCTTCTCTGCCCATTTCATATGCTGGCTGACGAATTGTAGACAATGCAGGTGACAATAAACCACTCATCGGAATGTCGTCAAACCCGATAACCTGTACATCATTCGGGACGTTCCTCCCAATCCGATAAGCTTCATGCAAAACCGCCATTGCGGCGATGTCATTACTGGCAATAACGCCGTCCGTGTCCGGAAATTTTCTGAACAGTTCCTCCGCCCATACACCTGCCTCATTAAATGAAAACGAGGTGGTTTGAATGACCTCATGATTCAGTCCTGCTTGTCGGATGACTTCAATCGCTCCTTCAAACCGATCTTGAGACGGCCGAATATGGGATGGTCCTTGCATAACGGTAATTCTTTTACTGCCCCGTTTGATGATTTCTTTGGCAGCAAGCCTTCCGCCTTCTCTGCCATCGGCGTAGACCGAAGGTCGATCCAGTGAAGTTCTGTCCAGAAAGACAACGGGAATCTTCAGCTTTTCATATATCGAAGAGTGAGGGTAATTGGTGGATGAGATCACACCCACTACGTTATTCTGGATAAACGTCTGGATGTAATCCTGCTCCTTCCGTTCATCCTCATCACTGTTTCCAAATATTAAGCGGTAATCCTGCTCTTGCATCCGATCCTCCACCCCCCGCGCAAGCTGAGGGAAATAAGGATTCGCAATGTCTGGAAGCAGTAGACCAATCAGTTTCGACTTGCGTGTGTATAGTGAACGTGCCACTTCATTCGGTGAAAAGTGAAGTGCCTTGACAGCCTCTTCAACTTTCTTGCGAGTATCTGCGTGCACATAGCCCCTGTCATTAATCACTCTGGATACCGTGGCTACGGATACACCGGCCAGATTTGCTACGTCTTTAATTGTTGTCATGGAATGTTCTCCTTATGTGTAACCGGTTACAGACATAAATTATCACATTATTTTTCATTTGGCAAGCGCTCTCTTGTTGGAAATAAAATCCACACACGCTTTTCTCGCGATCATCTCTGTAATTTCTCTCATCACCTCATAACAAGGTTGCCTGCTCCAAGCCATTTTTCTTCCAACACAAAAGCAGGTTTTTATGATATGGTCTATAAGGCATGATTGTTTATTCTTACATACAGATGTGCACAACAAGCGAGGAGAAGATTAAGCGTGATCGAGAGAGATTCAACACTCATTAGTCCAAAGGCAACAGAACATATGCAAAGTGAAAGTAAAGCACGAGAAAACAAAAATAAAGGCGAACAGGAACATCGGAGCAAATTAAGCGATCCATTCATTGTGATGCTCGTTGCAGGCTTATGCTGCTTATTATGGGGGAGTGCCTATCCTTCCATCAAACTCGGCTATGTTGCTTTTCACATTTTGCCCGAAGACATCGCTTCAAAATACGTTTTTGCCGGGTATCGATTCAGTTTGGCAGGTATATTGCTGCTACTTCTATATCGCGTTGGTTTCAGACGCAAGCCCAAGCTTAACGGACGTGAATGGGCAGGTTTAAGCATGCTCGGCGTACTGCAGACAGGACTGCAATATATGTTTTTTTATGTAGGCGTAGCCAACACCACCGGTGTCAAAGGGTCCATCATGAATGCAACAACGACGTTTTTCAGTGTTGTATTGGCCCATTTTATCTATAAAAATGATAAGCTGAGCCGTAACAAAATCATCGGCTGTGTAATCGGGTTTATTGGAGTCATTATCGTCAACTTTCATGCAGACTTGCTTACCTTTTCATTCTCTTTCACAGGAGAAGGATTTATCATTATGGCCGCTCTCGTTTTCTCGGTAACAGCCATTTACGCGAAGCGTTTAACTGGAACAATTGATGTTATGGTGATCACCGGTGTGAGTCTTCTAGTTGGCGGATTGGTGCTGACTCTGCTCGGTCTGTCACTCGGAGGTCAAGTTACTCATTTTACATGGGAATCCACACTGAATCTGGTGTATCTGGCTTTGCTGTCATCCGTGGCCTTTTGCCTGTGGAATCTGCTTCTGAAGTACAACAAAGTGGGCAAAGTATCGGTTTATAATTTCTTAATCCCCATCTTTGGTGCCCTGCTATCCGCATTGTTTCTTGGAGAAACGATCTGGGAACTAAAAAATCTTGTTGCGTTAATATTGGTATCTGTTGGCATTTATCTGGTCAACCGTGTAAACGCACTTCGAATGACAAAAAGCCGCTAATCAGCGGCTTTTGTTGTTTATAATACGATAATATGATCAGTCAAGCTCGAATTTGAAAATAAGATACTATGTTGATTTTACCTTGTACTGTGGACTAGATTAGTAAATCACAGTGAAGTCAATCAGATCATCTTCCTCTTCAGTATTGAACATAATACCATGTTTACCCCATTTATATATCATCTCGTATCCGCCAACGGCTTCATTGTAATATTCCGAAGACGGTTTTCCAAGCCACAACTTTATATCATCAGGGGAAAGATACTGCTTCTCATTGTAAAGCTCAATAACGGAAACGCGAGATTTGCTCTTCAATTCATGCAGGTAGGCATCAAATCCGATACCAAAGTTGGCATATTTGTAAACAGCACCCCACTCTCCATTCGATTTGGATTTAGGTTTGCCCAGTTTCTTTTGCACTGTTTTCAACGTCAGGCCTGTTTTAATATCTGTCCGTCCCGGTAACTGTCCTTTGGAGGCAGCATCCTTGAGACTCTTCAAGTAAGCCCGATTCCCATCGCCCGAATTAGGCCAAACTGCAGTCTTTTGATTTCGAGTATCATCGAGACGCATCTGTAATTGGTTTGCATTCATTTTAAAGGTATTGAATTCGTAAATACCCTGTACATTATTATAATACCTGAATTGTACCCGACCATCTGACAATGTCCGAATTCCCTGATCCCTCATAGCAACCGTAGAGTCCCCACCGGTTTTTCCATCATGTAGCACATAACTCACGCGCTTCAACTCACCGGATTGAATCACAAACGTTTTAATCATATTCACATTTGATGAACCCCACTCCGTGATCATTAACAGATCCGGGATACTAGGCTCCTTGCTGTCCACGACAAAATTCAAATTTTGACGTAAAATAATTGTATCCAGTTCCAAATCAACATGCTGCACCGAGCCGAATGCTTCTCCCGATTTGAGAAGTGCTGCACGATATGTTCCTGTGTAGATTACGTCTCCTGCTTTGTTATCTCCCCAGCTATCAAGTTCAGTTAGTGTGCTAACTTCCTCGTCTTCAGCTAAAATATAAACCGTATATGCATTCTGTTTCGCATCTCGTAGTGTAAACGAAAGCCTGCTCTGTTGCTTGAGCTGGTCGGCAGCAATTTGCTCTCCGCTTGCTCCGGCCGTGCTTGAAACGAAAAACAAAGAACTTAGTACAGAGACAATTAAAGTTATAATCATCAGAAATGCCCATTTGGTATGATGTTTCATATAAGTCATGATGTGAACTCCCTTATGTATTTAATTTATTTCTTTTCAACCCGAGTACTTCTTATGAACTTAGACTGCTTTAGATTAATGCTTTTAATTGGATCCAACTTAATCTAAACTCTCGCGTGTTTCATCTCTCCTTACGTATTCTCTTATAATTTGATCTGGAGGAAACATCTCCCTCTAGTTCCAATGACCTAAACCATAATAACACACTTTCTCCCACAGAAAAATGTAAATAATAAGGAATACGTGGCCCACTCCTTATACCATTAAAACAAACAAAAACCCTGCTGTTTTTCCTTGGCAGGGTCCAAAATAAGTTAATATTAATCAGAATAGCTTTCGAGCATACAGCTTTTTTATAGGCAAGAGTACACTACATTACGCAAGCGGCGCTGCACATAATGCTCCTGACTGTTCAACAGATGTTGCGCATACATCACCGTCAGTCCAGAATCCGGATCGATAATCGCCATACAGCCTGCCGCACCGGCCCATCCAAATTCACCAACCGGACTCAGTGATCCACTGCCTGCTGGGGAGATATGTGTACGAACTCCGAGACCATAACCGTATCCATACATATGATCCCATGAAAAGTCTGGTCGTGTCATGTCATTCAGATGATCGGCTCTCATGAGCTCCACGGAAGCTCGGGACAAAATCCGCACGCCTTCAGGGCTTGTTCCAAATCCGGTCAGTGCATTCAGGAACTTGGCGTAATCGTTCACGGTAGATAACAATCCGGCACCGCCACTATCCAGTTCTGTACCTACACGGAAACCGTTGCCGTCCATTCGTACCGCTTTATCTTGCTCCTCATCAAAAAGATATTGCGGAATTAAGCGAGATTGTTGAGCTTCATTCAGGTCAAAGGTGGTATCATGCATACCAAGTGGTTTAATGATCTCATCTTGCAAATACGTGCCGAATCGTTTCCCACTTACAACTTCGACCAGTGCACCAAGTACATCATGACACATGCTGTAATTCCAGTGTGTGCCCGGCTCAAACATCAGCGGTTCCTTCGCAACAGCTCTCGCAAACTCCCGCGTAGGCAGTGTTCCGTTGGTACGTTCCACCGCTTCCTTGATACTTGGCGAATGGATATCATATGAAAAACCAGCAGTCATCGTAAATAGATCACGTACCGTTATTGGTCTTTTCGCTTTCTCGTAATACACCTCGCCATTCGGAAGTGCCTTTTTCACCTGCATTTCTGCAAATTCAGGTAAATACTGAGACAGCGGGTCAAGTAAAAGGATATCCCCTTTTTCAACTAGTTGCAACGCAGCCACACAAGTCATAATCTTGGTCATGGAGTAGAGATTAAAGATTGCGTTGTCGCGAATTGGCGTCTTCTCCTCCAAATTTTCGAATCCATT
Organism: Paenibacillus polysaccharolyticus; assembly: GCF_023714295.1. Taxonomy (GTDB): domain Bacteria; phylum Bacillota; class Bacilli; order Paenibacillales; family Paenibacillaceae; genus Paenibacillus; species Paenibacillus polysaccharolyticus_A. The sequence goes on along the minus strand of NZ_JAMAUN010000001.1, from coordinate 1,480,952 downwards.
GCGATACTGGAAAACGGTTTCGTTTTGATGCATAATTAGCACTTCTGCCCATGGAACTCTCCATGAGGTTAAGCGATCAATTAATGAAGCAACCGGTTTAAAGTCCATATTTCCCCATCCTTATATGTAAAATTGTTTTGTTCGTGCCACGAAGAGCACTTCGTGAAATATACTTCTCTTCCCTACGACATATACTACTATACGACCTTTTGAACCTGTTGACTAGTTTGATTAAATGTTAATTTCGTCAGGCCAGATATTGCAATTCAAATGGCAAAAAGCCGATCCATAACTGGACCAGCTAATAACCTTAATATCATATTCGCACGCTAATTTGGATAAGATCGTCTATTCTCAACCGATTTCATACGATTCTGGTCATCCGTTACGTGATCCTGACTAAATTCCTGCCCTGCCTCCATCTCACCATGACCGGATACGTTGCGGGAGAAATTGGTAAATTGTCTTTTGTGCTCGTCCTGTTCGTGCTTCTGTTTCAAAAGTTCCTGCGGGTCTTGCTTCGTCATCGCACTAACCTCCATATTGAAATGTCTTGTACGTCTTTTCACTACATAAATCGAACTAAAGAGAATTTGCACAACACTTCGATGACAGAATAACCTTCCAATCGCTATTACCCCCAGATTTTTTTAATTCCCTTTTCTCGAGGGGAAAATCCGGTGAAGCGTATGCTTCCGATGTAGCTTTCTTGCAGAAAGCTTTTAGGCAACCGCTTCGCTTTTTCAGGTTTTTTCTGTCCTCTCCGTTTTTGTGCACACCAATCCAGTTCAACTTATATACAAAAGCTTTCCATACAGAAGCTCTGCTTATGCAAGTAAATGCAAGTAATCCAGGATAACGCAAAGGAAAGGAGATAGGTCTAATCATGGCTCGACTTCTCTTATCTTATCCGCTGGGTGTGAACACCCCGGTGTACAAAGGCAATCCTCCCGTCGTGATACAACAGCAATCCAGTATCGCTCAAGGTGATGCCTACAACCAGTTTATTGTCTCAAGCCTTAATCATAATGGTACACATATTGATGCGCCGTGGCATTTTAATCCTCAAGGCAAAAAGATCAGTGAGATTCCGATAGATGATTTTATTTTTACACACCCCGTGGTGATTGATATTCCCAAAAGTGATGATGGGTTGATCACCAAAGCTGATCTGCAGCCTTATGAGCATCAGATCGCTGGAGCTGACCTGCTGCTGATTCGCACGGGATTTGGCAGAATTCGCTCATCTGATCCTGACAGATACGCCAATCATAACCCGGGTTTATCCGCCTCGGCAGCACAGTACCTGATGATTTTCAACTCCTTGCGTGCTATTGGTATCGATATGATATCCGCTGGTGCAGCGAATCATCCAGACGAAGCCATTGCTTTTCACCAGATTATTCTGGGCAAAGGTCGGGTTGATGGCAAGTACATTCTCGTCATTGAAGATCTGAATCTGAATCAGGATCTTTCCCACATCTCTAGGGTCTACGCGATCCCTCTGTACATCGAAGGCGTCGACAGCAGCTTTGCTACTGTTTTTACGGAAGATTAAGGCTGGCTAGCGGAATGATTATGGTTTTGTGAAAAAAAGATAAGAAAAAGCGCCGACAAGAGGGCTGCTCTTATCAACGCTTGTTCTTAGTGAATGTCTTTCTTCTTGAAATTTCCGCCCTTCACTTCGGCTACATCGTAGACAACAACAAAGGCTGTAGGGTCAATCTCGTTAATGATTTCTTTGATTTTACTCTCTTCCATCCGGTTGATGACACAAGTGATTTCCTTGAACTGCTCGTTGGAGTATCCACCATATGCCTCGGTGTACGTTGCTCCGCGTCCGAGTCGATCACGAATAGTCTCCACCATGACTTCCGGTTGTGTCGTAATAATTTTGAATGTCTTCGAACCGCTCAAACCTTCTTCGACAATATGTATCACTTTAGAGGCAATGAAATAAGCGAGTCCTGACAAAATCGCGCCTTGCAGACCAAATACGGTCGAAACAACGATAAATACAAACATGTTCAGGAATAGAATCAGGTCACTCGTTCCGAACGGAAGCTTACGAGATAACAATACGGCAAGCATATCAATCCCATCAAGTGCTCCGCCGTTACGTAGTGCAAGACCCATACCAAAACCGATAATGATACCACCCACAACCGTTACCAGCAACGTGTCCCCTTTAATAATCGTGGGCACATGATGCATCAGACTAGCACTAATCGCCAGTGAAGCGATTCCGATGACGGAGTATAGTGCAAAGCTTTTACCAATTTGCTTGTAACCGAGCCACACAAACGGAATGTTCAGCAATCCAATGAGTAATCCGAGTGGCAAGCCGAACAAATTCGAGCCGACGATACTGAGACCGGTTACGCCACCATCGGATACCTGGTTAGGAATCAATATGGCCTCCAGACCATAGGCCGTGATGAATCCCCCGATAATGATGAGTAGCGCTTTGGAAAGGATTTTGAGCTGGTTCGACTTGTGTGGTTTGTGTTGATGCATTCCATTTCCCCCTTGATAAACGATAAACACGATAAATTTTAACAAACATAAAAAATAGTCTATAACAAAAATCACACATTTGGCAATAGAAGGGCAATCCAAAAGTTAGTTCAGTCTTCCGATCGCATTCTTTCTACGTTACATTATTTCCCGATAAAGGATCGATATGCTGTGATTTTAAGTTCAAGCATTTCATTCGCCGCATGAAGGGTATTCATCTGATCTTCAACGGCTTTTTTATGGTTCTCGAGCAACTTCAAACGTTCTGTAGCGGTATGCTCTCCTTCCTGAAATAAAGAAGCATACTGCTTAATCTTCGCGATTGGCATTTGTGTTTCTTTTAGTTTGATGACAAACTGAAGCCATTTAAGATGCGACTCATTATAACGCCTGTCCCCACTGGAGTCACGCAATGGGATGATAATTTGTTCCTTCTCATAATAACGCAACGTATGTGCACTGATGCCCAGCATCTCGGCGACTTCTCCGATCGTATGCATGGTTGTTTCACCTCCTCCTTCGGATGGCTTGACTTAGAGTAAACTCTAATCAGTATAATCAATTCGTGGTCATCCCACAATAATGCTTAGCATTGATCCCAGGAGGAATTCAAATGAAATATACCGTTATTACCGGTGCCAGCTCAGGCATTGGATATGAAGCCGCTTTGGCTTTTGCAGCCAGAGGCAAACATCTCATTTTAGCTGCGCGTAGAACCGAAGCTTTGGATTTGTTAAAAAATAAGATTAACGAACTGAACCCGGAACTCGATGTTGTTGTTCGTACAGTGGATTTGTCCATTGCCGCAGATGTACATGCTTTCTATGAAAGCTTGAAAGGTTACTCCATTGAAACATGGATCAACAACGCAGGCTTTGGCAACTTTGCTTCGGTCGGTGAGCAAAATTTGCCTAAAATTGAGCAAATGCTTCATCTGAATATTGAAGCACTGACGATTCTCTCCACTCTGTATGTTCGGGATTATGCCAATACTCCGGGCACGCGGATCATCAACATCTCTTCAGGGGGCGGCTACACTATCGTTCCAGATGCGGTGACCTATTGTGCCACGAAGTTTTATGTCAGTGCCTTTACCGAAGGGCTAGCACAAGAACTCCAAAGCAAAGGCGCTCCAATGCAAGCCAAAGTGCTGGCACCTGCGGCCACAGAAACTGAGTTTGCTGAACGTGCCTTTGATCTGGATCAGTTCCAGTATGAAGGCCGTGTGCCCAAGTTCCATACAGCCGAGCAAATGGCTGGATTTTTACTCGATCTCTATGACAGCAAACATGTTGTAGGTATTGTGAATGGTCTAACGTATGAATTCGAACTGAAAGACCCAATCTTCCCCTATGCCGCAAGAGCTGCAAGCAAACCTGTCGATTCTAACGAATAATAGAAGTAGCCAAAAAAAGGCTGTCCTCTGGTCACACGAAGCCTGTGACCTTGGACAGCCTTTTTACTTGTACTGCACTATTATTGCTCTCTATTGTAATATCTCTATATTGCTCCGATATATAATAAAGTATTATGCCAATCGCATTTTAAAATCCTGATATCCGAATTCACGTACAACTTCGCAATCTCCATCTTTGCGTTTAACCGCAATGGCAGGAAGCGGCATGCCGTTGAACGTATTGGTTTTAACCATGGAGTAGATCGCCATGTCTTCAAATACGAGACGGTCGCCTTCTTTCAAAGGCTCATCGAATGAATAGTCGCCAATCACGTCACCAGACAGACATGTTTGACCACCCAGACGATACAGGTGAGCTTTCTCGCCCACTTCACCCGATCCAATCAATGGCGGACGATACGGCATCTCCAGAACATCTGGCATATGACAAGTTGCTGAAGTATCCAAAATGGCAATATCCATGCCATTCTTGTGGAAGTCCAGTACGGAAGTCACCAGATAACCTGCATTAAGTGCAACCGCTTCTCCCGGCTCCAGGTACACTTCCAGACCATAATCATTTTGCATCCGTTTAATGCAAGCTTCGAGTCTTGGGATGTCGTAATCTTCACGGGTAATATGGTGTCCTCCGCCGAAGTTAATCCATTCCATCTGCGGCAACCATTGTCCGAACTTCTCAACAAATGCATTCAACGTTGTTTCCAAGTCGTCCGAGTTTTGCTGGCACAGCGTGTGGAAGTGCAGTCCAGATACCCCTTCAAGCAACTCTGCACGGAAATCCTCCTGCTTCGCGCCGAAACGTGAACCTGGAGCACACGGATCATAGATCTCATGTCCTTCCTGAGTGGAGCATTCCGGGTTTACACGCAAACCAACCTTACAGCCCGCTTGCAGTGCTTTATCCTTGAATTTTGCCAGTTGGGAAAAGGAATTAAAAATGATGTGATCACAGATCGCAACAATCTCATCCATCTCTTCCTCACGAAAAGCCGGAGCAAAGACATGATTCTCTTTGCCCATCTCTTCGTGACCAAGACGCGCTTCATACAAACCGCTCGCAGTCGCACCGCTCAAGTATTCTCCAATAAGCGGATACATCGCCGTCATGGAGAACGCCTTCTGCGCAAGCACGATTTTCGCTCCTGTACGCTGCATTACACCGTTCAGGATTTTCAAGTTTTTCTCAATCAGACCTTCGTCAACAACAAAGCAGGGTGTCGGTAATTGCTCGAACCGCATGTTAGCGAACAAGCTCCGATTCTTTTGCTTTGGACTCTTCTGGCAGCTCATCCACGAGAACCGGATTGAAGTCTTCTACCCAAGGAAGTCCCCATTTGTTCAGTTCTTCCATGAATGGATCCGGGTTGAACTCTTCCACGTTGTATACGCCTGGTTTGTTCCATTTTCCTGTCATCACCATAGCCGCACCGATCATTGCCGGTACACCAGTTGTGTAAGAGATCGCTTGGGAACCAACTTCCTTATAGCACTCTTGGTGATCACAGATGTTGTACACATAATATGTTTTGTCTTGACCGTCTTTTTTACCTTTGAAGATACAACCGATGTTCGTTTTACCTACTGTACGAGGTCCGAGGGACGCCGGATCAGGCAGAACAGCTTTCAGGAATTGCAAAGGAATGATTTGTTTTCCTTCGAACTCGATCGGCTCGATGGAAGTCATGCCTACGTTTTCCAGAGCTTTTAGGTGAGTCAGATAGCTTTGACCAAATGTCATGAAGAAACGGATACGTTTCAAGCCAGGGATATTTTTCGCCAGAGACTCCAGCTCTTCATGGTACAACAGGTACATATCTTTTTCGCCAACTTCTTTGAAGTCGTACACACGTTTGATTTCCATCGGTTTAGTTTCGATCCATTCACCATTCTCCCAGTATCTGCCGTTCGCAGAAACTTCACGAATGTTGATCTCAGGGTTGAAGTTCGTAGCAAATGGGTAACCATGGTCGCCGCCATTGCAGTCGAGGATATCGATATATTCGATCTCGTCAAAATAGTGTTTCAATGCGTATGCGGAGAATACGCCAGTTACGCCAGGGTCAAATCCGCTACCCAGCAATGCAGTGATGCCTGCTTTTTCGAAACGCTCTTTGTAATCCCATTGCCAGCTATATTCGAATTTCGCCGTATCTTCCGGCTCATAGTTTGCTGTATCCATGTAGTTTGTTTTCGTAGCCAGGCAAGCATCCATGATCGTCAGATCCTGGTATGGCAATGCCAAGTTCATTACGATATCCGGTTGGAACTCGTTGATCAATGCAATCAGCTCTTCTACATTGTCCGCGTCCACTTGAGCTGTTGTAATTTTTGTTTTGCCGCCATCCAATTTTGCTTTCAGATCATCACATTTGGATTTGGTACGGCTTGCGATACAGATTTCTTCAAAAACCTCGCTGTTTTGAACGCATTTGTGTACTGCTACAGAAGCCACGCCGCCGGCGCCGATGATTAGTGCTTTTCCCATTTTCTCATTCTCCTATCCCCATAATCAGGTTTTTTTGTTTTTGTTTTTTTCGTAAAATTCCAAGACGTTCGCAGTTGTATTGTTTCATTATGCAACGTCCACCCGCTCCTGATACAATAAAAAAAGCAAGGTGAAAAATGTCGCACTTTTGCGCACACCATCACACTTGCTTGTCGATATACATCATAAAAAAGACGTGAAGACTCCTTGACCAAAAAAGTCCATAAGAACCCCTTCAGCGGAAAGCTTCTTCATGTATATCAATATTGGATCAGAGTCTATATAGCAAATAATTCGCCTTTACCACTCTTATTGACCGTTTCACAAGTTGATGTGCAGATGCACTGGTTGTAAAGTAACCAACTTATAAAATTTGAGCTTTGAACTCAATCAATAAGGCAACAGAAGTTGCCAATCGGCATTTGACCCGGCTGTCCGTATGGCCTTAACTCCTTGGTAGAAGTGGTCAAAAATTATCTGCTGGAAAGCTCTAATTCATATTGATAAATCAACTTTCCAAAATCACAGGTATTACACTATCAGACGTTTCCCGAAAAATCAAGGGATATTTTAAAATTTATTTTTTATTTTTATTAGATCAGGAATCAACAGGTCGTCATAACCTCTAAAGTCATCTTCAGCGATTCCCACTAGAGATAAAATGTTTCTGCATAAATATGCCCCCTCTTTTATTCAAGTCCACTTCTCACATAATTATAGATAAAGTCATGAATGTTATATTTTAACTTCAACCTCTATCCTTCTGTATAGATTTAATCGATATATGCTCCTAATGAAGTCATACTTTTTCGAAAAAACGTTTCTCCATTTGTCCATATAGTTCTCAGACGGCGATTTACGAACAATTCAAACAATTTACGGGAATGTAATCCAAAAAGTAGCAAAGCTTGTACAGGGTCTATTAAGTACAAATTTTAAATTGAAATAAGGTGCATATTAATAAACTATTATTGGATATTCATTCACACTATTAATTTGCACAATGAGTAAATTTGCACATTGGGCAAATTGTTGTTATGCTTATTTTCACAAAAGAGATACTGTGGATATTTTCCTTCAATTCATCTTGAGGAGGTGAACGCATAGGCGGTATAAATTATGAAACGAACGTTGCGACACTTAAAAAAAGAAGCCACGGAGAAAGCCCTTGCCGGAGTTGCTTTTAATCTGACGCTGGAGCATGGACTAGATGGATTTACGGTAGAAGATATCGTGCAACAGGTCGGATGCTCTCGTAGAACATTTGCCAACTACTTTACGTGCAAGGAAGAAGCTGTTGCGCTTGGAGCTCTATCTGTGCCAAATACAGCCGAGCTTGAACATCTGATCACAGAGATTCCGGATCATGCCTCACTGCTGGAAATTATGTATGAACTGGTTAAAATGCAACTCACGTCCGAATTGATTGGCAGACTGCATCAACTTGTCATCTTGTCCCGTACCTATCCCGTGCTTGAACCTCACTATTTGGCAGCGATGCACAGGCTGCAGACTCAGGCGCAGGAAACCCTGCTCGACCTGTCGAACGGCCAAAACGACGAAATCTATACTTACTTGTTGATCAGCGCTATTTATGGCACCGTGTTGCCCTTAATTGAAGGAAGACTGAACGTACTGTTGCCCGGTAAGCAAATCCCCGCAGGCTCAGGTTCAGATGCAGTCCCGTTTGAGCAGTTTATGGAAACGGTGTTTGATCATTTGCGAAAAGGATTTTAAGCCCCTTCTTTTATCGTCTTTTAATCATAATCCACCATTAGAATTGTCATACTTATAATAGAAGGAGTGTAAAAAAGAGAAATGTCTACCTTATTATATAAAATAGGAAAAACCGCTTTTCGCAAGCCCGGATATTTCATCATAGGCTGGGTAATCATTCTGGGGATCGTCATCTCCATGATCAGTATCAACGGCGTACACATCAGCTCGGAAATGAAAATTGAAGGAACAGAATCACAGAAAGTTTTGGATCAGCTTGCAAAAGAACTGCCTGCCGCCTCCGGCGGTCAAGGAAGCGTTGTGTTCAAAGCGCAGGACAATGAGCGGCTGGATATACCTGAACGTACCGCTGCCATTATGAAAGGTGTCAGCGAAGTATACGGGCTGGACAAAGTGATTAATCCAGCCGACTATGCAGCTGCGCAAGCGAATAACTCAGGGGCATCTGCGGACGCGGCTCAAGCGATGAACATGGCCCAGTCGGCTACAGCCTCGCCGCCTCCATACGGACCATTCATGGTGAACAACGTTCCCGTACCAGGTTTGTTAATCTCATCGGATGGTAGCACAGCACTGTTTCAGTTCCAATTCACGATTGAACAGTCTGCTATTACGCAAGATGTGTTTGATTCTGTTATTCAATCGGTCATGAAGGTTGAAGAAGGCACACAGATTAAGGTATTGCCTGGTGAAACGCTTAAATCCGTATCCATCGGGGTTGGTTCCGCCGAAATTGTAGGGCTGATTATCGCGGTAATCGTACTGCTCATTACCCTTGGTTCCGTTGTTGCAGCAGGCCTGCCACTGATCACAGCCCTTCTTGGTGTCGCTATTGGGGTTGGGGGAGCGTTCTCGATCTCCAAATTTGTTGATATGCCAAGTGTGACATCCGTTTTGGCTCTGATGGTAGGTTTGGCTGTCGGCATCGACTATGCACTTTTCATCGTCAATCGTCAGCGCCGGATGATTATTGACGGGCGCCTAAGCGCACAGGAAGCTACAGCGCGGGCAATTGGCACATCAGGCAGTGCTGTATTTTTTGCCGGCCTAACCGTCATTATTGCCCTCTGCGGTATGCTCGTCATCGGACTCACTTTCTTGTCCACGATGGCACTCGTCGCAGCGGCAACGGTACTGATCAACGTATTTGTTGCATTAACCTTACTGCCAGCCTTGCTCGGCCTTGTTGGTGAACGAATCTGCTCGAAGAAAGCTCGTGCGAAAGCTACCAACTCATCAGAAGCGTCAAGCCATGGCGTGGCCAACAGATGGGTCAAATTCGTTATTAAACATCGCTGGGCGACCGTTATTGCGATTATCCTTGTCCTTGGTTTTGCTGCTACTCCGATTACTAAAATGGAAATGGGCATTCCGGGAGCTTCCTCAGCAAACCTGGATACGGATGCAAGACAGAGCTATGATGCCATTTCGAAAGGTTTTGGTGAAGGCTTTAACGGGCCGCTAATCCTGGTGGCTGAACCACGTAATGCCTCTGCCAAAATGACACCAGAACTTCTGGGTGGACTCGCCATGGAGTTGCAGGGCCAGCATAACGTGGCTCAAGTCTCTCCTTTAGGGATGACGGAGGATTTGGCTATTTTCAGTCTCATTCCCAAGACAGGTCCTAACGATCAATTGACTAAGACGTTGGTTAACGACCTGCGGTCAGCAGACTCTAATATGGCTAAGACCTATGACGTCAAACTTGGTGTAACCGGACTTACCGCCGTAAATATTGATATGTCCGCCAAGCTGGCTCAGGTTTTCCCGATCTATGTAGGTATCATCATTCTACTTTCATTGATCATCTTGTTGCTTGTGTTCCGTTCAATCATCGTTCCGATCAAAGCAACGATTGGTTTCCTGCTTAGCATTCTAGCCACATTCGGTATGACAACCGCAGTGTTCCAATGGGGCTGGTTGCACTCCCTCTTTGGTTTCGATACAGGCGGCCCGTTGCTCAGCTTCATGCCTATCATCGTAACCGGGATTCTCTACGGTCTTGCCATGGATTATCAGGTATTCTTGGTTAGCTCGATGCGCGAATCCTATGTTCATGGTCACCGTGGAACGGAATCCGTTATACATGGTTATAATCAGGTTAGTCGTGTCGTTGTTGCCGCTGCGGTTATCATGGTTTCCGTATTCGCTGGTTTTATCTTTACGGATGATGTCATGATTAAACAGATCGGTTTCACACTCGCGGTAGGTATTTTAGTTGATGCTTTTATCATTCGCATGGCTCTGGTTCCGGCCATTATGGCGATGTTTGGCGATAAAGCTTGGTCTCTTCCGAAATGGCTGGATCGCATCCTGCCTAATCTCGATGTGGAAGGCGAAAAACTGATTGCTTCCCTCAATGCCCAAAACGAAGTTAAATCACAGTCGGGTTCCAAGTCATAACGGACCTTTAACAATGAATCTTCAATAAAGTACTTTCAATAACAAATCCTAAAGTAGAAGACCTCCTCAGTTCATGAGGAGGTCTTCTACTTTAAGCCTATTATCTAACACAAATACTATCTAACCCAAACAACTCTCGCACATTAAATCTCTATCTTAAATTCACTTAATCCTCTCGAACATTCATATACAGCTTCTCTAATATTGTTTTTAATTTTTCGAGTTCCTCGGGTTCTATCCCTCGTGTAACATAGTTATGAGCGTCTTGGACCGTTAACAATAACTTTTGTTTCACTTCTTCTCCTTTGGGAGACAAATATAAATGGTGTGAACGTTTATCTTGATCATTAACGATACGTCGAACCATTCCTTTACGCTCTAGTGAATGAATCATTCGAACGACAGTCGTTTGATCCCGATCGATAGCCTCTGCCAACTCTTTTTGAGTCGTAGCTTTATCGATATCCATATAAGAAATAATACTCCATTGTTCAGGTGTGACCTCGTAAGGTTTCAATTGTTTGATAAAATAATTCGTAAGCTTGAGATCTGTCCGGTGAATTAAAAAACCAGTCACACTGTATAAGTCCATTGTTGTACCCTCATTCATCATTTTCTTACACCCAATTATAGGTGATCTGAACGAATGTTACAAACGACACTCATCAAGGAATGAGGCGGCTAAACTGATTTTCAACAGATGCTTGCTTAATTAATCGATTTCAAATTTATATCCTAATCCCCATATCGTTTTGATCATAGAGGAGGAACCCGCCGAAATGTCATCCAGCTTTTCCCGAATTCGTTTGATGTGTGTGTCTACGGTACGATAATCCACACTATAATCATAGTTCCATACATTTTGAAGTATATTCTCTCTCGAAAACAACTTATCTGGTGACGTCGCTAAATAAAATAACAATTCGTATTCTTTAGGAGTTAAATGAATCTCTTTCCCCCTAGAAGACAATTTGTGATCGTCTTCCAAAATGAAATCACGCAATTTCAATCTTCGATAAAAAGTAAGGTTTTCGTGATTCCCCGCTTGTCTTCTCCGAACGACACTTCTAATACGATGAACGACTTCACGTGGACTAAACGGTTTGGTGACATAATCATCCGCTCCTGACTCAAAACCTTGAATAACATCCTCTTCACTATCTTTTGCAGTTAAAATTAAGATGGGAGTTGTCTTATATTGACGTATTCTTGAAGTTACGAAAAAGCCATCCATGCTGGGTAACATGACATCAAGGATCAACAGATCATAGTCATAACGAAGTGCTTTTTCCAGACCAATCTCTCCTGTGGTAGCTTCATCTACTTCGAAACCTTCTCTCTCTAAATACAAGCGTAGAAGATTTCGAATTCTCAGCTCGTCTTCAACAATTAAAATCTGTTGGGATTGTAGTCCCATCTTAGGTCTCCTCCTTATTCAGCGCTTAGAAGAAATAATACATTGATACAATCAAGCTAAGAACGAACAGAACAATGGCAGGAATGGCTTTTTGTATGGGATCTTTAGCTAAAACAATCAAAGTAAAGGCTCCAGCAAGCATTGTACCCCCCAGTAGCAAACCTGCCCAAAATGCAACACCAGGTACCCATATTCCAGCAAGCATACCCATAGCTCCAACAATCTCAAACGATCCGGTCAAAATATTAAAGAATGAAGGCAATCCAAAACGTTTGAATTCATCGGCCATCTTCCCCGAAATAATTTTGCTTCCTGTAACCAGGAAAAAGAGGCCTAACAGAACCTGTAAAACCGTAATAAAAATGAACATCGCTATCCTTCTTTCATTCGTTATTACATATAGATCGCAAATCAATTACATGCTATACCATGTATATGGTCTGTGACTCTGCTTATGAAATAGGTTATTTAGTTGCACTGACAGCTCTCACATTTAACAACAACCATCAATCCCATTGGCATTCTATATGCTATAGCATATATTTTGTTTTAAATTTAATCTAATGTCAACCCTGGAGTATAACTTTATTAAAATGTAACCATTCATACGTTATCTCGAATAAAAAATAAGAATCACTTTCAAGCGTTTGCTCTAAGCTATACTCGAAAGTGATTTTTGTGTTCAACCTTTCATATCCATCGAACTAAAATCAAGCCGTAATGTCTTGCACAGGGCTCTTAAATCGTGCTGAACTGCATGCTCTGACGAAAGCTGCAAATAACTGCTGACTGTACCCGTCCACGGCATAACTATACTCCGGATGCCACTGAACAGCGAGTACAAACGAATAACCTGGCATGACGACAGATTCAACTAATCCATCCTCCGCAATGGCAACAGCCACTAATTGATCGGATAACGTTTTGATGCCCTGATGGTGATAGCTGTTAACCTGAATCTGATCCGTCTGCAAGATATCATGAAGCAGATTATCTTTTTTAATATGTACGGAATGTACGAGATTGGTGTATGGGGGTTTTTGCTGATGGACAATCTTCTGCTCTGCTTCCATATCTGTAGGAATATCCTGATATAACGTACCGCCTAATATTACGTTAAACAGCTGTAATCCGCGGCATATGCCGAAGGCAGGTTTATCTATTGCAATCACTTTTTTAAACAGAATAACCTCCATCTGATCCCGCTCCATACACAACTCACCACAGACGCTCTGCATCCGCTCATCATAAAGTTCCGGATTAACATCATGGCCACCAGTAAACAGAAATCCGTCAAAGGTGTGCGCTAGCGCTGTGATCATGCCCTCGTCTGTCGTTAATGGCAGCATGACCGGTATACCCCCTGAATCTTCAATGGCCTTCATATAGTGAGGAAGCATCCAGTAACTTTTTTTGTCCGTATCGTACAAAGGCAGTACCCCTATCATCGGTTTGTTCATCTCAAGCCACCTCCTGATTTATATTGGATTCAGCGCTTCATTCGTTGTTTATATCGTACCGGCATTTACATTCAAGTTTGTTTTATTTTATCAGAGTTTCCGCTTTACAACATGCACAAAACCTTGCATTTCCTTACCTGTTACATGCTTTGTTAGCATGTGAAAAAATAGATTTCAACGTAAAAAAAGCCGCTAGATGCAGCTCTTATGACATTATTAAATACGAAACTCATTGAATCAACTATTGCATATAGACATCCGCATGTAAGCCCGAATGCGTCGTTGGTCAAGGATTTATACTATGGAAAAAGGGGCTCTTATACATTTTTCACATCATACAAGTTCTCAGGCAATGCCTGCAAAAAAGGCGACCAGTCCTTCGACGTATATAGATTCAACCGATGCATCGCGCGAGTACAAGCCGTGTAAAGAAGCTTGCGGTCATATTCTTCCCCATATCGAACTGCGGAGGCATCATATACAAGCACTGCATCGAATTCTACACCCTTGGCGAGGTAGACGGGAATGACCATCACGCCTTTTTCAAACTGCTCCGTGTCTTTCGTAATCAGCCTTAGTCCCTCTACACCGACCTCTCGCAAACATTCATATGCAAGGTGACTCTCGGCTGCCGTTTTGGTTATGATCGCAATCGAACGAAAACCCTCTGTTTGAAGCGCCTCAACGTCAGATCGAATGAACTCATCACGCTCGTTCTCTCCTGCCTCCACCCGGATTAAAGCCGGCTTCTGGTCCCTTCTGTCAAAAGCAACAATCTCATCACCGCCCGGTAGCATCGCCTTCGTGAATTCAACAATTTCACGAGTTGAGCGATAGCTCTGTACTAGCCGAATAAGCGTCGTTTCTTTGTCCCCATATAACGAAATTAATGGCGAATCAGTAGCGGCAAGTTCTGTCGCCTGCATATAGATCGCTTGCCCGAAATCACCTAGTACCGTCATGCGGGCACGAGGGAACAGCTTTTTGAGATATTCATATGGAAATGCCGAGTAATCCTGACCTTCGTCGACGAACACATGACTGATATCCGTGTTGATTCGTACCCCTTCGATGATTTCTTTTACATATAAATACGGGGTAGCATCTTCATGGAACAGCTTGTTCTGACGCAACATATCTTTGGTTTGGATACAGATTTCATCCCAGTGAGGTGGAACTGCCGCTCCATTCGTACGTTCTTGATAGGCTGCGGAATCTACAAATAGTTGTTCATAGGCTGACTGTACATTGACGAATTTGAACTTTCGAACACGCTGCCTTAGAGGCTTGAACGTTTGCTCCACTATTTTTCGCCGTAGCAATTCTTCTTCCCTCTCGCCAAAATCGAAAGCACCTTCATCCAGATCAGCACGCTTGCTTGCATTCTCTCTTGCCGCATACTGCTCCGCCACTTCGAACACAGCCTTTTCCTTGTGCAGCTTACCGTACGCGTCTGCGTAGTCGTCCGTATCGAGATAATTCAACTCTTCCTCCACCCAGCCCGCTTGTCGTTCCTGTTGCTCTAGAACAGCCAGCTGTTTCAGCAACCATTCCTGCAATAACAATATGCGGTTTGGCAACGGAAGATGGACGTCATACGTTGAAAATTGTGCCTTCATTTGAGTTGAAGTAATAAACTCACGTTCACGGAACCGAATGCCGATAAAGTTTAACCCTTCATGCCCTAGCCATTCCCCATAGTTCTTCAAGGCTTTCAGAAATTCCGCAGATGCTTTATAGCGAATGCCTTCCATACGAGCAGTGTAACCTGGTTTCGCACCAGCAGTAAGTACATACTCGATCTGATCAAGCGGATCTTCCGGACTCAAGCTCGATCCGAGCCAATAATTCAAGTATTCCTGAAACGTCGTCTGTTGAATGTTCTCTTCACCTAGCTCTGGCAAAACGGTCGAGATATAACTCGCAAACATCGGATTTGGCGAAAAAAGAACCATCTGATCTGCCTTGATCGTCTGGCGATGTTTGTATAATAGATAGGCCACTCGCTGGAGCGCAGCGGATGTCTTCCCGCTACCTGCTGCTCCTTGCACAATCAGCATTCGGCTGCGATCATCACGAATAATGGCATTCTGTTCCTTTTGTATCGTTGCTACAATGCTTTTCATCTGAGAATTCGCACCTTTGGAGAGCACTTCCTGGAGCATGGCATCCCCAATGGTTTCACTAGCATCAAACATGCCCAGCAACTGACCATCCTGAATTTGAAACTGACGTTTCAGTTCAACGGTTCCCTCAATTTTCCCCATAGGTGTCTCATAATCTGCCGTACCGGAGCCATAGTCATAATAGAGACTCGCGATCGGCGTACGCCAATCATAGATGAGAAAATCCAAGCCTTCCTTGTCCGTAAAAGAAGACACCCCAATGTAAATTGGCTCCGTAACACCAAGACCCTTTTCCTTAAAATCAATACGTCCGAAGTAAGGTAAAGGCAACAAACGATTTACATTTTTCCACTGCTGTACTAATAACTTATGCCCACGTTCTCGTTCAGCCAACACTCTCGCTTGCTGATTAATGGTATAAAAGGCTTCTTCAAAATCCGTGTATGAACCCGTATTAATCGTGACTTCTTCCCAGAAACGTTTACGAATTTCCGTAGCCTGATCCGCAAGACCTTCAACTTGGGGTTCAAGTTCAGCAAGTCTCGCCTGCAGTTCATTTCGCACGTAAGCCAATCTTTCTTTTTCCAATTGCCATTCGTTCGTTTCTGTCATATCGTTAACCACACTCCTCAGCCCATTTTTTTTGGAGAAAAAAAGCGCGTTGACAAACCGAAGAATCCGATGTATGATTAATTTAGGAGAAATAATGATACATCAATTACATATTCAACGAAATCAACTGCGCTTATGATTATATCACAGCGTATTTTTGCGTTCAATCTTTTTTATTATATTTACGGTCATGAGACCTCTGCATATCAAAGTTTCAATATTTTAAACGATAGCTCCACTCTCTTTAAAGCCCTTTGGTCTGTTCCAAGGGGCTTTATTTGATTAGGTGCTCTACGTTTATATACGTAAAAGAGTGCTACTTCCATTTTGATCGGATCAGGCAAACTTTTGATTGAAATGAACTACAGTTTCATTAGAGAATCATGACATAATAGAACAGAAAACAGCCATCCTATTAGATATGTGGATCACGTGGCAATTTTGAGTAGAAAGGAAATGTGATTACGATGGAATACGTTAAACTTGGTAATACAGGACTCGATGTCTCGCGCTTCTGTCTCGGCTGTATGGGATTCGGGGACGCCAGTAAATGGGTTCACGAGTGGGTGCTGAACGAAGAAGACTCCCGATCCGTGATTCGCAAGGCACTGGATCTTGGTATTAATTTCTTCGATACAGCCAATATATACTCTCTTGGTACGAGCGAGGAATATCTGGGACGGGCTTTGAAAGACTACGCAGACCGTGATCAGGTCGTGATTGCGACCAAGGTTCATGGACGAATGCATGAAGGCCCCAACGGCTCCGGGTTGTCCAGAAAAGCCATTTTAAGTGAAATCGACAAAAGTCTCAAACGCCTCGAAACGGATTATGTGGATCTATATATCATTCATCGCTGGGACTATAACACGCCTATAGAAGAAACAATGGAAGCACTCCATGATGTGGTGAAGTCCGGGAAAGCCAGATATATTGGAGCTTCCGCCATGTTCGCATGGCAGTTCCAGAAAGCGTTATATACAGCGGAGAAAAATGGCTGGACCAAATTTGTTTCCATGCAGAACCATTTGAACCTGATTTACCGCGAAGAGGAACGGGAGATGCTACCACTTTGCAAAGAGGAAAAGATCGGCGTTACACCATACAGCCCACTCGCTTCCGGCAGGTTAACAAGAGATTGGTCGGTGACGACCCACCGCTCTAAGACGGATATGATTCAGAAATCAAAGTACAATGCCACCAGTGACGCGGATCGCATTGTTGTCGAACGGGTGGCGGCTATTGCCGAGAAGTATGATGTGCCTCGTACACATATTGCTCTGGCATGGCTGTTACAGAAAGAGACCGTGACTGCTCCGATTATCGGCGCAACCAAACATTCACATCTCGATGTTGCCTTGGGCGCACTGTCTGTGAAGCTTAATTCAGAGGATGTCGCTTTTCTGGAAGAGCCTTATATTCCGCATCCTGTCGTGGGCGCACAGTAAACAACATTGATGGAGCACAAGAAACATATTTATGATCTGTCAACGATATGGTCGTAAGGTTTACGGTCTTTTGAATGTTATCGTAACAACAATAGCCCCTCCTTTCCTTATGCGGAAATAGGGGCTATTTGCTGATGCATCAGTTTTATTTATTCAAAGGCGAAGGCGTTAACTGAACTCCCTTCCCCTCTGCTATGTTAAATTGTGCTTGTATCAATAACAAAGCGATATTTTACATCTGAAGCGAGCACACGTTTATAAGCTTCATCAATCTGATCTGCCGAAATGACTTCAATGCTAGGTGTAATATCATGCTCGGCACAGAAATCAAGCATTTCTTGTGTCTCACGTATGCCGCCAATCATGGAACCGGCGAATGAACGACGATGTCCGATCAGTGAGAATGCATTGACGGGCAGTGGCTCTGGCGGAGCCCCTACATTAACGAGTGTGCCGTCCAACTTGAGCAGGGAGAAATAAGCATTGATATCAATGCTGGCACTAACCGTATTAATGATCAGGTCTAATGAGCCTGCGAGCTTTTCAAATGTTTCCGGGTCGCTCGTTGCGTAGTAATGATCTGCGCCAAACTGCAATCCGTCTTGCTTTTTGCTCAGGGACTGAGAAAGAACCGTAACCTCAGCTCCCATCGCATGTGCGATTTTAACCGCCATATGACCGAGACCACCCATCCCTACGACTGCGACTTTCTTACCCGGACCAACGCCCCAGTGATGTAGTGGAGAATAGGTGGTAATTCCAGCGCATAGCAGAGGTGCGGCAGCATCCAGCTCAATATTGTCAGGAATGCGCACTACAAAATCCTCGGTTACCACGATATGTGTGGAATAACCGCCTTGGGTTGGCTCACCGTATTTGTCTACTCCTGCATACGTTGGAATGTTACCTTTCAGGCAGTATTGCTCTTCTCCTTTACGGCAATTCTCACATTCGCCGCAAGAGTCGACCATACATCCAACGCCTACGCGGTCGCCTACTTTATATTTCGTTACACCACTGCCTACTTCAGTCACAATCCCGGCAATTTCGTGGCCCGGTACGAGTGGATAATTAACGGGTCCCCACTCCCCATGAGCGGTATGAATGTCCGAGTGGCAGATGCCGGCAAACTTAATCTCAATTAATACATCCGTGGTATCCAGATCACGGCGGTTAATTTCTGCGGAACGGAAGGCTTGATCGGGTCCATCCACGGCTCTGGCTTTAGCTGTAATCAATATGATAACCTCCTTATGATTTTGGAATCCTCTTTATCTTACGCCCTATAGTTAACTCTAGGTCAAATGTTTTGCTTTACTTTTTCTAAAAAAATTACTCGTTTTGACATCACTCCGGACCGCATGATAGAATTCACTCGCATCAACGAAAGCCCTCTACCATACAAGGTTCAATCTCGATCTGATCTAGAACTGAAAGGAACAAACTCGATATGACATATTCCATTAGTGAAGTCGCTAGAAAATTGGATCTGACTGTGTATACATTGCGCTATTATGACAAAGAGGGACTTATGCCCTTCGTCGAACGTAATTCGACCGGAACGAGACAATTCAAGGACTCCGATATTGATTTTCTGAAAATAATCCAATGTCTGAAAGCTACCGGAATGCCTATCAAGGATATCCGGGAATTCATAGCCTGGTGCTCGGAAGGTGATGCAACCTTGCATCAGAGGTACGACATGTTTACCGAGCGCAAAGCCAGCGTTGAGGCTCAAATGGAAGAACTCCGAAGAACAATGGCCGTTATTGAGCATAAGCGCAGTTATTATCAGCAGGCCATCGAAGCTGGAACGGAGAACATTCATAAAACTACACTGGCTCTCAAGCCTGAGCACGCAGCAAGCTCCTAGAGTTAAACGAAAGGATTTCATCCTATGTCTAAGCCATTTCAGCAGCAGTTAGATGAACTTGCCAGACTTATTCATCAGCACACGGTCAATGAAGGGGTCCATTCAACCGAACTTCCCTCCCTTTCTCTGATTCGTGAATCTGACATCACTGAACCGATTTTCAGGTTGAACGAAGCTTCTTTTTGTATCGTCGTCCAGGGTCAAAAGGAAATGTTGCTGGGACAGGAACGTTTCCAGTACGGACCTGGCAGCTATATTGTAGCTACGATGGATTTGCCTGTAAGCGGCCAAGTCATAGAGGCTTCGCCTGTCGCTCCTTATCTCGCATTAAAGCTTGAATTCACAGGCAGTGAAATTTGGGAGGTAATTCAGCATACCCGTCTCTCCCCTAATTCGAACGATACAAACGATATTACTAGACGAGCCATGTATGTGAGCAAAACTTCTCCAGAGCTGCTGAATGCCGTGATCCGATTAGCTCAGTTGCTTGAAGGGGATGCGGAGGATATCTTCATGCTCTTTCCATTGTTTAAAAAGGAGATTTTGTACAGAGTACTCAAAGGACCTCAGGGCAGTGCACTGAAGCAGATGGCACAAGAAGGATCTCACGCGTACCGTATTCGTAACGTGATTGAACACATGGTGACACATGTTAGTCGGCCCGTCCGGATTGAAGAACTGGCAGAGCTGGCGAATATGAGCCAGGCTTCCTTCCATCGACATTTTAAAGCAGTCACTGCGATGAGCCCGCTTCAGTTCATCAAACAACTGCGGCTACAAGAAGCGCGTCGTCTGTTAATGTCTCAAGCTGTAGACGCATCAGAGGCTGCTTATCAGGTTGGATACGAGAGCCCGTCACAATTCAGCCGTGAGTATTCACGCATGTTTGGTTGTCCCCCAATGGAGGATATTAAACGTTTGAGAGGCAGTACGTACTAATTTCATCTCCAGAAAATGATCCTGTTCCACGCAAAGAGACTCACACCTAAACGGTGAGAGCCTCTTTTTTTCTTCGTTCCATTTGCTCTAAAATACAGTCTGCCTGCCCGAAACTACTTGGATGCCGAAAGTAAGCTATCCGTAATAAATTTAAGCTGTCCTTCCAACGATACCGGATCGTTATAAGTATCAGACGATGGATCTAGCTGAAATACATGATTGGCTTTGACAGCTGGGAGGTTCTTCCATAACTTATTTTCATATATCTTTTTGGAATCACTCGTGTCCCCTGACCAAGGGCTGGTGAAAATAATGTCCCCTGCATAATCAGGCAATACTTCAACCGAGATAGAAGCCCAGCCTGTGCCGCTGTCAATCGCTTCTGCCTGAGCCTTGGCTGGGGCTTTAAGTCCAAACTCGCCGTAAATAATCTCTCCCCCGCGGCCATAGTTATGACCGAAGACATACAACCCTTTATCATACGGATTCAGGATCGATACGGTGCGATTACCTACAGATGCTTCTACCTTTGGTTTCAATTCGTTAATTTGAGTTTCCCACTTGCTTATCCAGGCTTTAGCTGCATCTTCCCTGTTTGTAAGTTTGCCCATCTCCAGCATTAAGTCTTTGTAGTTACGTTTACCGTACTCAATCTGAACCACAGGTGCAATCTGTGACAGCTTGTCGATGCCTTCTGTACCTGTGTAGACAATAAACAGTTCGGGTTTCAGAGCCAGCAGTTGCTCCGGTGTTGGCGGCTGATCACCTAAATCTGCTGTTCCTTGTGCAGCAAGCTGCTCTTTGATGTATTTGTTGTTCATCGCACCTGTAGTTGCTCCCACCACTGGAGCATCCAGTGCGACAAAGTATCCCGTAGAGAAGGCCGTCAGATCCACAATCCGCTTGGGATTTTTCGGCACTTGCACTTCACCGGCATCAGACTGGAATGAAACCATCTCATCTTCTGCACCTGCTCCTGTGTCTGTCGTACTATCTGAATTGTTACTGGTTTTGCTTCCCGCATCGGATGATACAGTAGTCTTCTCCGCCCCATCTTTAGCTGTATTTGAAGCAGACTGACCACATGCACTCAAGATCAGCATGAACACAAGCGCCATCATGATGCAAATTGAACTTCTTTTTGTACTACGCAAAAATAACCCCACCTTTAATGTATTGGATTCCATAAATCAAATGATATTGATAATCGTTATCAACGATATCACGACTTTAGCCTTTTTACAATACAAGTTTAATATATTCATTCCAAACTTCGTCTATTAAGTGAAAAAAGAGAATATACATCCCATTTCTACTGACAATTTCATTCCAAACTTGCCATCTAGTAAGTTAAAAGGCTATCATCATTAGAGTGGATAGAGAGATTTAACAAAGAGAATGATTTTAGAACATGATTTTTGAGAATGTAGAGAAATGTTTCAAGGAGGACAAGATGGATCAGATTATACTGTGGTTAAAGTACTTTTTTTTGGGTATCGTTCAAGGGGCAACGGAGCCGATTCCGGTCTCCTCCAGCGGTCATTTAATTATTGCCCAGCGACTAATGGGACTGAAGCAAAATGGCCTTTCGTTTGAAATTTTGACGAACACCGCTTCATTAATTGCCATTGTTTTTATTTTTCGGGAAGACATCATGAAGCTGATTACCGGTGGATGGGGTTACTTAACCACTCGTAAACCGGAATATCGAGCAGACTTTATGTTTTGCTTATATATCGTGATCGGAACGATTCCGGCTGCTGTTATCGCTGTATTTTTCAAGGATCAGATTGAAGAAATTTTCTCATCCGTCTATACAGTTGCTGTTGCCCTGTTAATTACAGGTGTGGCGCTCTGGCTTATTCGTAATCTGCGAGGCCGCAAACAGGACGGTGACTTAAAGACAAAGGATGCTGTGCTGGTTGGACTCGCTCAGGCCGTTGCACTTATTCCGGGCATCAGCCGTTCGGGTGCTACCGTTATTTCGTCCATTGCGGTCGGTATGAAACAGGAAACGGCGTTAAAGTTCTCCTTTATGCTCTACATCCCGATCAGTATCGGCGGTGTGATTATGGGTGCTTCAGATATAGCGCATGATCCTAACCGTGCACAGCTGGCTATTCCTTACCTGATCGCGTTTATCACAACGCTGGTCGTTACCTATTTCTCAATGAGATGGTTTATGGGCATTATGGCCCGTGGCAATCTGAAGTATTTTTCATATTACTGCTTTGCGGCAGGAACATTGTTACTTATCTTTTTATAAAAAGGATCTCTATACACAGCAAAGGGACAACCATGGCGGTTGTCCCTTTGTGCTTGTAATTCGTTTTATCCGCTGGTTTCCTCTCATTCGCTCGGTTATAGCTTTTACTCTTACTAGTTCTACACTCCACTTTGATGCTGAGCTTACGGTTTGGCATATTGCAAAATGGCGATAGCCGCTTGTACTCGCAGTCCTTCATCTTTGCTCAGCAATGCCTCTTGAAGTACTTGCAGCGCGCTATCAATCGTGGATTGCTCAACTCGTGGAAGTGTGTGATCATGTGTTAACGTTTTGAATAATTCTGGTGCTACCCGCTGAGTTTCTTGGTTCAATGCTGTCCCAACACTCCCCGCTGTATCGCTATTCTCCCTAAGAGCTTGATCCAGCCTCGCCTGCTTTACAGGCAACTTAAATTGGGCAACAACATTGGGTTCTTGCAGCAAAGTTTGCATGTGTTCATTAATATCCTCCAGCGGTACCCGTCCAAGCCAGGTTACACCCCTGCGGTGGCATATTAAGTCTTCGCTTGTGCCAATGGAGTCGTCATAATAGTAATCGCCGAGGTCTCCGACATACATCCAATCCTCATCCTTAATCACAACATAATCCCCATCACTCATCGCGTCTGCAAACAGCTGGATCGTCTCCAAAACGTCGCCTGAATTATCCGCAATAATTCCATAGGTTTGCTCCAACAGTTCACGTAATTCCTCCGATGACGCCTGCTCCAGATCGCCAAGCTCCGACCACGGGATGCCGATGTAGTTATCCTCCAGAAAACTTTTCACTTTACTGACTCCGCCTACAATCGACTGCACATAAAATAGATTCACGGATGCCGCCTTCCCTTCCTTCTTGCTATAAGCCTAGTTAACCATTGGAACGCTCCTATGTCTACTTCCATAGCAGATTATCTTCCTTCAATGGAGGTCACTGCTTCAAATCACCTTCCCTATCAAACCTTTCCTAATTAACTCTCTTATCCTCACTCCTCTATCTTGTTAGTCCCGTCTGTTATAGTCCATAGCTATAGCTGGATATAATTTAATGGAATTACTTAATAACCATACTTCTGTGATACCTTGTTGTTAACACATTGCAGAGGGGTTATGGCAAATGACAAAAAGCAGCGTATTGGGATACCCGCGAATCGGAGCCGATCGGGAATGGAAAAAAGCACTTGAGGCCTTCTGGTCAGGAAAATTACAAGAAAACGAACTCCACGCGAGATTACAAGAGATTCGTTTAGATCATTTGCGCAAGCAACAAGCCAAAGGTATCGATCTGATTCCAGTGAACGATTTCAGTTATTATGATCATATTCTGGATACAGCCGTGATGTTTGGTATTGTGCCAAAACGCTTTGCTTATACCGGAGGTGCTGTGCCTCTCTCCACCTATTACGGCATCGCCCGTGGAACGAAAGATGCCGCAGCCAGTGAAATGACCAAATGGTTCAATACGAACTATCACTATATTGTACCTGAATTGAATGATGCTTCGCCGATTTTAACCGAGAATAAACCGCTGATCGCATACCTTGAAGCCAAAGAGAAGCTCGGCATTGAAGGCAAACCGGTCATCGTTGGACCGCTGACCTTCCTGAAGCTCTCCAAAGGCTATGATGCCTCCGAAACAGACACTTGGCTGGATCAGCTACTTCCTCTCTACACTCAAGTGCTGCAAGAACTTGCAGATGCTGGCGTACAGTGGGTACAGATTGATGAGCCGGTGCTCGTAACGAAATTGAATGATGCGGATGTTCAGCGCCTGAATAAGATTTATGCAGCCTTTGCATCCGCAGTTCCTGGCTTAAATATCTTGTTACAAACCTACTTCGAATCCGTTGAAAACTACAACGAAATCATCAGCTTGCCAGTTCAAGGTATCGGTCTTGATTTCGTACATGGATTGGAAGGTAACTTGCAATCTATTCAAACGAATGGTTTTCCGGCAGACAAAGTGCTGGGTGCGGGTATCATTGATGGACGCGGCATCTGGAAAGCATCCCTTCAAGACAAGCTGACATTACTCCAGACACTTACTTCACTCGTTACCCCTGAAAGGTTAATAGTGCAATCCTCCTGTAGCTTGCTGCATGTACCTGTCACAACAGCACGTGAAGCTAAACTTGCTGCTGAGCTCAAAGATGCACTTGCATTTGCGGATGAAAAGCTGGATGAGATCGTTATTTTGACCCAAGCAATCCGCAGCACTGATGCGGACATCACCGCTAAAATTAAAGACGCCGAGCAAAAACTACAGGCATTGCAAAGCTCCGGAGATCGTAACCGCAAAGCCGTGCAGGAAGCCGTTGCTTCCATCCGTGTACAAGAGCCTAACCGCTCACGTGCATTTGCAGAACGTCACGCAGCACAGCAAGAAAAGTGGCAATTGCCTTTGTTCCCGACAACAACGATTGGCAGCTTTCCGCAATCAACGGAGGTCAGAAAAGCTCGCCAACAATGGCGTAAAAACGAGCTGAGCAATGAACAATACGATTCCTTTATCCGCGATCAGATTGACAGCTGGATTAACATTCAAGAAGAGATTGGTATTGACGTGCTGGTTCACGGTGAGTTTGAACGCACCGATATGGTTGAATTTTTTGGCGAGAAGCTGGCTGGATTTGCCTTTACACAATATGGATGGGTACAGTCCTATGGATCACGTTGCGTGAAACCACCTGTTATTTTTGGAGATGTTGAATTTGTAGGTGAAATGACGGTTGAGGAAACGAAGTACGCACAGTCCAAGACAAACCGTCCTGTTAAAGGCATGCTGACAGGCCCGATCACCATCATGAACTGGTCCTTTGTACGGGATGATATTGAACGGGAAACCATCGCATATCAATTAGCGTACGCACTCAGACAAGAGGTTGAAGCGCTTGAAAATGCAGGCATAGGCATGATCCAGGTCGATGAACCTGCCGTTCGTGAAGGCTTGCCACTCAAAGAAGACAAACAAGCTCATTATCTGGATTCGGCGGTCAAAGCGTTCCGCATTACGACATGCACCGTACAGGAAACTACCCAAATTCATACCCATATGTGCTATTGCGAATTCCACGATATGATTGATTCTATCGAAGCAATGGATGCCGACGTCATCTCCATTGAAACATCGCGTAGCCATGGGGAGTTAATTCACAGCTTTGAAGAGAATACGTATGAGCTCGGTATTGGACTTGGCGTATACGACATCCATAGCCCGCGTGTACCAAGCGTCGAAGAAATGAGCAACATGATTGACCGTGCCTTGCGTGTGCTTGATCCGAAGCTGTTCTGGATTAATCCGGACTGTGGTCTGAAAACCCGTGGACAGGAAGAAACCGTAGCTTCACTAAGAAACATGGTAGATGCTACCCGGATTGCCCGAGCGAAGTACAATGCTACTCCTGTTCTGAACTAGATAAGCTTACAACTGATGATTCGTATGGAAGTTTTAATAACAGATAAACTTAATCTGCATAGTCTCTGTTTTGTTCTAATAGCAACACTGAAAAAGCCGCAATCCTGATCATGCAGGATTGCGATTTTTTATAGTATTCTCCCTGTTCAGAGGAACCAGATTAAACTTTGACTGTATACATCAATTCTTTTTCAAGAATATGGGTACGACCAGCTGATTCCACATCGGTATATTGATGCATGTTTGTAATAATGACCGGCGTAATCATGCTGTAACCCGCTTTTTCGATCTCTTCACGATCAAATTCCATCAATAGGTCGCCTACGGATACTTTTGCTCCAGCCTGTACCTTTGGCGAGAAAAATTGGCCTTTCAGCTTTACCGTGTCAATCCCGATGTGAATCAGCATCTCTGCGCCAAGATCACTTACGAGACCAATAGCATGACCACTCTTGGAAACAGAGAATACTATGCCGTTAACCGGGGAAACTGCACGTCCTTCTGAAGGTTGAATGGCAAATCCTTTACCCATCATTTCTTCTGAAAAAGCAGGATCTGGAACCGCGCTAAGTGGCTTAACCTCCCCACTGATTGGGCTGAATATTTGTTCATCCTGTAATTTAATATCTTCAGCTACTACATTAGTCTCTTCAGTTACTACAGGTATAGTTCCAGACGTTGCTGATGGTGCAGGTACGTCTTCCTGGAAGCCCAGAATATAAGTAATGACGCTAGCTACAACGAATGCAATTAAAGCAGCAATCAGTGCATATAGCAGGTTACTAATGTCTGGACCCACATATGAGGCAGCTCCCGGAAGACCTACTGTGCTAATGAAATAGGCTTTAACCGAAAAGGCTCCCAGAAACGCTCCAGCGACTGCGCCCCCAATGAGCGCTGCAATAAATGGTTTTTTGAATTTCATGTTAATGCCGTACATGGCAGGCTCCGTAATCCCCATAAGAGCGGTCAGTCCTGTCGAATAAGAAAGTGATTTGGTATCGGTGTTTTTAGACTTGAAGCCAACCCCAAATGCAGCACCACCCTGGGCCATATTAGCTGCGAACATCAACGGAACGATAAAATCGTAACCAAGTGTTGCAATCGAACCCACTGCAAGCGGCAACAGTGCATAATGCATGCCTGTAATAATCAGTACAGACATTGTGCCACCAATCAAAATACTTGCAAAAATGGATGCGTTATCAAATAACCATCTGATACCTCCAGATAAACCGTTTCCAATAATACCACCCAGTGGTCCGATCGCGATCAAGGTTAGTGGTACCATGATAAGTAACGTTACCGTTGGTACAATAATCATTTTGAGTGAAGCATGCGTAATACGGTCTATCGCTCTCTCCACGTAAGCAGTGATCCAGATTGCGATGACGATGGGAATAACCGATGAAGCATAGGATGTAGCAATAACTGTAATCCCTGCAAACGATGTATTCCCCCCTTGAAACAAGGCTCCAATGGTAGGGTGCATAAGACCAGCAGCTAAGGCAGCTCCTACATAAACATTGCTACCCATTTTCTTCGAAGCACTAACGGCTAGAAGTATAGGCAGGAAGTAGAATGCACCATCGCCAACGGCGGATAAAATGATATAGGTTGAACTTGTATTCGTCATCCAACCAACAGCCACCAGAATGGATATGATCCCTTTGATCATACCTGCGCCAGCAATGGCTGGCAGGATTGGCGTGAACATGCCCGAGATGAAATCAAACAATGCGCTAATCGGATTCCTTTGTTTCTTTTCGCTTTTTGGAGCACTCTCTGCGCTAGGCTTATTGCTCATATTGTTCATTAGTGCTTTGTACACTTCGGAAACTTCATTGCCAATAATCACCTGAAACTGTCCGCCGTTTTCCGTTACACCCATAACGCCAGGTGTGTTTTTCAACGTAGTTTTGTCAGCTTGATTGTTATCGTTCAGATTGAATCTGAGTCGAGTCATACAGTGTGTAACTTGTTCGATATTCTTTTCCCCACCAACCAGTTTGATAATATCTTTGGACAATTGTTGTTTATCCATGTTGTAAGGCTCCTTCGACGTAGAATAAGGTATTCTCTGACCATGGACGCGTCTGGCCAGATATAATGGAAGTACAAAACATATGTTATAACGTCATGTTACTCAGAACAGGGAAGAAAATATATATGATTTAAGTGTTTATTTTGCTTTGACACGAAATGATTTTTGTTACAAAAGTGTAACGCGTTGTTTCTAAATCGTAGGTAATATATACTGTCTAAGCAGGCTACTTATTATTTTGACTATGGTCTAAGGAGTGCATATTTATGTTCACCAGTGAGCAAATCTCATCCTATAACGATTTAGAACTATCTTTATACAACTATATTTCTCAGAACATGGAAAAAGTGGCTTACATGCGTATTAGAGAACTGGCCAATGAAACTCATGTATCTACAGCCACCATTCTGCGATTTTGCAGAAAGAATCAATGTGAGGGATTTTCCGAATTTAAAGTAAAACTTAAGATGCTCGTTTCCCAAAAAGATAAATTAACGAAGCAAGAGTTGAAAAGTCCTCATCATGCCGTGTATGCGTTTTTTGAACATTCTCAATCTCCTGAATTGGTGGAAAAAATTTCAGCAGCAGCGAAATTAATTGCTACAGCTAGTAATGTCATTTTTATTGGTATCGGAAGCTCTGGAGTAATGGGTGAATATGGAGCTAGGTTATTTTCAAATTTAGGGATATTCTCTATGTACATAAAAGATCCTCATTATCCTATTCATACGAGAATTCAAAAAGACAGTATTACGATTGCTTTGTCTACACGAGGTGAAAACCCATATGTTCAACCTTATCTCGAGCGGATCAAGCAGGATAAGCATAAAATTATTGCAATTACAAATAATCGCCAATCTACCATGGCTAAAATTTCAGATGTATGCATTCCATATTATGTAAAAGAAGAGTATCTCGGAAGTATTGACCTCACTACACACACACCTGTTATTTTCTTATTAGAATGGCTAGGTAAAGAGGTTTACAATCTTATTGCAAAACTAGAATAAGAGTTATAGTGGAGCATCCATTCTTTCTAAATTTACGCAAACAAAAAGAGAGTCATTTCGACTCTCTTTTACGCTGCTATAGTTCTCAAATGAATGCTTACTTTAAGCTCTTTCCATTCCTTTTTTCTTCCGTGTTGCTGCAATTTGTGTCATGATCATTAGAATGATGATCACCATCATTCCAATCATAGCAGGTGTGAAGCTATGGGAAGCATCATGAATCCAGCCTAGCAATATTGGACCTATCGCTCCAATGACATATCCAGCAGATTGCTGCATCTCTGACCAGGAAGTAGCATCGTTCACATTGGTTGTAGAATCAATCGGTAACATCAGGTTTAAAGTGAACAAGCCCCCTGCCCCAACTCCAAAGAGTACAACAGAAACCATCGGCATGAAATTCATCATCAATAAAACCAACCCAACAATCATGAACAGAGATTCACCAACCAACCATACTCTTCTTGAGGGAAAGTTCTTCAATAATACAGGAAGTACAAAGCTAATCGGAATTTGGATGACAACAAATATGGTCAGACAAAGCGTTGCATAGGATTTGCTATACCCCATTTCCTGAATCATCAACGGGAGCCACGCTGTAAAAGAATAAAACAACATCGCCATTAATCCAAATGAGAGCGTAATCGTCCATGCTCTTCTATTTCCCCAGGGAAGTTTAATTTGCGGACGTTCTTTTATTCCACTCACATGAGCAGATTCAGATTTCGGTTTCACCATGATCCACCACATGATCGCTGCTACAAAGGCAATGACTGCCCACCCTCCTACTGCGATCTGCCAAGAATTGAAATATGCCTCTAAGGGAATGGATACCATTGAACTGCCCGCAGCCCCTACAGTGATTGCAATACTATAGAGTGCAATCATAGATGGAACATGATCGGGAAAATACTTTTTAATAAAGCCTGAAGTTAACGGGCCAATCGAAGCGATCCCGATACCTACGATCAATGCAGATAAAAGTAAAACGGACGTAGACTGTGTAAATAGCCGAGTGGCTATTCCGATTCCCACCACAATCAGGGAATATCCAATGATTCGCTCTATTCCCCATCTCCCACTTGCTTTGACGGCAAAAGGTGAAAATACGCCCATACATAATACAGGTATTGACGTTAGCAAACTGCCTAGTGCAGCGCTCATCCCCAAATCTTCCCGAATCGTATCTAGCAGTGGAGATATAGAATTAATAGCTGGGCGCAAATTCAATGTAGCAACAAATAATGCAATAATTAAAAATATACTTTTTTTTCTCATCTTCTACTCCCGAAACAAACTGCTCCCGTTGCTTTCAATGACATCTTTGTACCAGTGGAAGGACTTCTTACGATAGCGTTCCAATGTTCCTGAACCATCATCATGGCGATCTACATAGATGAATCCGTACCGTTTTTTCATTTCTGCAGTTGTTGCACTCACCAAGTCAATGCAACCCCATGATGCATATCCCATTAATTCAACACCATCTTTAATGGCTTCAGCGACTTGAAGCAAGTGCTCCTTCAAATATTTAATGCGATAGTCATCAATAACGGTTTTGTTACCATTTTCGTCCGTAATCAGTTCATCTACGGCTCCTAATCCATTTTCAACGATGAACAATGGCTTCTGATAACGATCATACATCGCATTCATGATGTACCTTAAGCCTTGAGGGTCAATCTGCCAACCCCAATCACTCGCAGTCAAGAGCGGATTAGGAACACCACCAATCAGGTTTCCTTCTCCTTTAATTTGCTTGGCAGGATCAGCCGTTTCGCAACTGCTTTGATAATAGCTAAAGGAAATAAAATCAACGGTATTTTTCAAAATTTCTTCGTCACCAGGCTCGAAATGAATGGTAATTCCGTTATCTTTCAAATAACGTTTCATGTAACCCGGGTAATAACCACGCACGTGAACATCCGTAAAGCCTGTATTCTTATGATCCGCGTCCATCACTTTGATCATATCATTAGGGTCAGGAGTCAACGGGTAAATCGGCATAGCAATGACCATACAACCAATTTTGAAATCCGGGTTAATTTCGTGCCCAATTTTAACCGCCAGTGCACTTGCAACAAACTCGTGGTGAACCGCTTGGTACAGGGCCTGTTTGCTAAGTTGATCCTTAGGGGTGTTAATCCCGCCACTTGCAAACGGGTGTTCAAGAATCGAATTAATCTCGTTAAATGTGAGCCAATACTTCACTTTGTTTTTGTATCTTTCAAAAATGGTTCGCACATATCGTTCATAGAAATCGACCATTTTTCGGTTCGCCCAGCCATCGTATTCTCTAACGAGATGTAACGGAGTCTCATAATGAGAGATTGTAACTAAAGGTTCAATCCCGTATTTCAGGCACTCGTCAAAGAGATCATCGTAAAATTGGAGACCTTTTTCGTTTGGCTCAAGTTCATCCCCTTTTGGGAAGATTCTGGACCAAGCTATCGACGTACGAAAAACTTTGAAACCCATTTCGGAAAGGAGTTTAATATCCTCTTTATATCGGTGATAGAAGTCAATCGCAAATAACTTCATATTATCCTCTGTCGGTTCATTCGTCGGAGGTGTCTGAATGCCGTTTGGCATGATATCCTGAATGGAAAGTCCTTTTCCATCTTCTTGATATGCACCTTCTATTTGGTTTGCAGAGACGGAACCTCCCCACAAAAAACCGTTAGGAAATTGAAATGCTTGACTCATTTGGTAAGCCACCTTTCTTTTAAACCTTCTGCGGATCTGGATATAAAACGAATCACGCTGTATCGGTTTTTTATCTTGTATTTGTTTTCACAACTTATGTTACATAGATTAGTGCATAAAATACATGTTATTTCGTATTTAGTACAAGGTATCAGAGATTCACATTTGTAACATAAAAGTAACACAGCGTTTCAGAAGCTTAATGCGTGCAAGCTCAAGGGTAACTGCATTCAACTACGCCATCATAGTTATGTAACAAAATAGAAAAAAGCCGCCAAAATGACGACTTCATCCATGATAAGTTATTTCATATCTACAAAGTTCTGGAGACTTTCCTTAATCTGATTCGTAACTTCGTGACCATGATACGTAATCACTTTTTTAATATCAAGCTCTAACAGTTTGGCAATTGACTCTAGCGCAGTCGTATGATCCAAAGTTTGCTCGTCATTAAAGGACAAGAGACGACCATCTTCCGCATTTAAAGCGTCACCAGCAATTAACGTTTGGGTTGGAATATGATATAGCGACATATGATCTGGTGTGTGTCCTGGTGTAAAGACAACTTGAATACCACCTGCCAAGGGCAGAATGTCTCTATCCTTTAATGCGGTATGAACGTGCACGGACGGTGCGAAAGCTTTACTTTTGATAAGCGGAATGGTTCCGGTCAAATAGGGTACAGTCTCCTCATGCGCAAGTACCGTCACCTCGTTCTCCTTTGCCTGGACTAGTTCCGGCAGACTGCCAATGTGGTCCCCATCTTGATGCGTAATGATGATATGCGTCAGCTTCTCTAAGCCGAAATTTTCTGTTTCGAGTAACGTACGGATTTGTTGCAATTGCCCAGGAATGCCCGTATCAACGAGCACTACATTCTGTTCATCCCATAACAATGTTGGATATACTATAAATGGTTCTCCATAATATTCCATTTCTAGCTTTATCGTTTTGATTCCGGTATTCGGTTGAGACATAGACATTCACTCCTTCAATTCGCAAAGATATTATATTACTTAAAGTAAGTCAGAAGTCAACACTTTTTCAGCTCACTCTCTTATTGGTTTGGTACTTAATGCTACAAACATAGCTAAAAAAGATGCCTTCTCTTCTTCTTTTTTGTACGTTTTCATTTGAAAATGAAAGAAACCCAAGGTTATAATTCACCCGGGTTTCTCACTATTTAGTGCTGTATTCAGAATGACTCGCAACTTATAGTTCATCATCCATATGATCTACTCCCCACTTGCATAGCTCTTGCAGAGCAGGGATGAGGGACTTGCCACGCTCTGAAAGGTAATACTCAACTTTAGGCGGTACTTGTGAGTATTCATGGCGTGTAATGAGCGAATCAGCCTCCAGCTCTTTTAATTGATTACTGAGCATTTTGTGTGTAATTCCTTGAAGCGCTCTTTTCAACTCACCGTAACGCATAATGTCTTCCTTCAGTAGTAAAAATAAGATATGTAATTTCCATTTACCACTAATTAGCGATAAGGTATACACAAATGATTCATTGCTGTCTTCTTTTTCATTTTTTGTTTTACTTGGAATCATCTAATACTCTCCTTTTGGATAGTATCTCACTAAAAAGTGCATACTATTCTTTTTTTATGCTTGCATTATACTATACATCAGTGTTCAACAAGAAAATAAGCTAATAATGAAAAGGTGAATAAATAATGGCAATTACGCCTGTTGATTTAAAGAAAGCATACCGTTTATTGCAAGTAGGTCCAACAACCATGATTTCTGCTAAACACGATGGGATAGAAAATGTAATGGCAGCCGCTTGGGTCGGTCTGGTGGGAAATAATAAAGTGATGGCATACATCGGCAAACAAGCTTTCACACGTGAACTCGTTGAAAAGAGTGGTTACTATGTAGTACATGTTCCAACTGTTCAACAAATGGAAACGGTCTTGTATGTTGGTGAGCACAGCGCTAAAGGAATGGACAACAAACTTGAACATATCCCAATCTTTTACCAAGAAGAGTTTGATTTACCACTAGTTGAAGGTTCCGCTGGCTGGCTAGTATGCAAGGTTATCCCCAATTCTCAAAATGAACAAGAACTTGATCTTTTCATGGGTGAAATTGTCGCTGCTTGGAGTGATGATCGAGTATTCAACAACGGACATTGGATTTTTGATGATGCTCCTGATGAATTACGTACAGTACACTATGTGGCTGGCGGTCAATTCTATGCGATTGGAAAAGGTACTAAATTTAATCACGGACCTGGTAAAGACTAAATTACATCCGTAAAGAAAACTCTCAACTTCCATTTTGGTTACATGAAATGATCAAAGAGATAATATAAATTTTCTCAGTACGAACAGGGGAATCTTTTTTGAAATATACAAAAAAACACAAAAAAAGTAGCTACTAATAGCGACTCTTTTTGTGTTTTGGGGTTAAAGCTAAGTTCATCTTTCACTATTAATGATAAGTCAAATTCCGCTTAAAAGCATATTCAATGGTTAAGGAAGCTAGTAATACTTTACAATGAAAGGGTTAGCTCATCGCAGGCTGAAGTGATTCCAGCAGTTGTTTAATCTGCTCATCATACTCCAGTTCAAATGATGGAAGAATCTCATCCAATCTTTGCTGGAACAAATCAGAATCATGTACACCAAGCTCTGCCCTTAATTCCATCTCCTCTTCTGAACCATTATCGTCCAGAATCATATTCAGCACGTCACAATTAAAATATTCACTTGGAGGAAGGATCAGCGCATTCATCAGGAATTGCATAGAGAAGAGATAGTTGTCTTTTTCCTGATCCGCTTTTTCCATCGCTTTCTTCGTAAATAAGTTGATATATTTCTGACCAAAAGTAACTCCTTTCAGTTCGTAAGGTCCTCCATGTTCCACCCCTTTCCAACGCATGTCAGCCACAGAACTAAGCCACCAAGCCGGTTCGATGGCCTGCTGCATACGCTGTAACACCTTACGCTCAAACTGTGGTTCATGTTGTATGCGCTGTTCTTCCAGACATTTGCCTATCGTCTCGGCTTCAATCGCCGCAACAGTTATGCCTTGTCCGTGAATAGGATCAAAACCACACAATGCGTCACCCAGAACGAGTAAGCCCGAAGGCCAATTCTCCATCAGTTCAAAATGCTGACGAACAGACTCGGAAATACGGTATCCTCTAGGCCCTTGCAAGGGCTCTAATTGCTCCATAAGTCCGACGATTTTATCTGCTGCAAACAGATGTTTGATTTGTTCTTGAAACTCCTCCGGCTGAGTAGACGGGTATTCATCTCCTCCTGCATTAAAAAGAATGAGTCCAACAATATCATCCTCAATACGCGTAAATATACCTGCACGAATACCTCGCTCAGGATCGGAGTCAGACATCACCCATTCGTTCGGAATGGAGCCTTTTATTTTGTAATACCGGGTACTGTAACCAAGAGATACCTTAAGCACTTCAGGCTCTGGTACTGTTAATCCGATCTTATTAAGCCATCTGATGATCTTGGAGGAACGTCCAGAAGCATCAATAACCATATTTGCTGGAATTCGCTCTTCCTTCTTTTCTCCGCTTCTTTCTTTGGTATAAACGCCGGTAATGGCACGCTGATCTTCAGATACGATTAGTCCAGTCACTTCTTTGTTTGTTAAAAAGCTGATCTGAGACATATTCTGGATTCGCTTGCGCAGCACCCATTCCAGCAAAGCTCTGCTACACGATGCAATTTCAAACGAAGAAGAGTCCTCCTTGTTGACTAATGTGCCGTATCGGTTAGCAATCTGGAACTGCTCATCATGCGAAGATATCGCTCCCATCTGGATTAACTCATCATTGTATCCCGGGAAGTAATGCTCCATAATAAGTGCGCCACGTGGTTGTACACGGTGTGGATGAAATGATTGAGGAACACCCTGCCTGTTATCTGGATTCAAAGGGAACTCATCCCTTTCAATCACACATACCTCGTCATAATAGTCAGCTAACATTCTGGCAGTAATCAACCCTGCAATCCCTGCCCCAATGACTATCGCTTTTTTCATGTCAGACATTTCAACTTCATCCTTTCTTCAGAATTATATTGAATGTACGGTTGTAGATCGCTAAAAATATTACTTATAATACCAATATATAATCAAAATCTCTCTTATGTAAGAATCAATATAAAGACGCTGTATAGTTAAACTACGATATCGAGGAGGTGTAGATGAAATTATAGAGAAAAAGGTTGATTTAAGAGTTGCCCGAACTAAAAAGTTGTTAACCACTGCCTTTAAAAATCTGTTATCCGAGCAAGGACAATCATTCAGTAATATCACGATTAATGAAATATGCGACAGAGCGATGGTTCACCGTACCACATTTTACAAACATTTCGAGGATAAATTTGCACTGTTACACTCGACACTAACCTGGGTGCTTCAGGATTATTTACACATGAATATAGAAGATCGGCTACGGCAGCCCTTGCAAAGCTTATCCAGATTCATGTTGGAGAATTTATTAGAACCGATTGTTCAAAATCAGAAGAATGATAAAGGATTTACTGATTTTTTCAAAACTTATATCGGAGATATTTCCAGAAGAGATTTTCTCGAACTAAAACGAAGAGGTAAACAGCTTTCAGCTCCAATTGAACTTTTAGCCGAATATCATTCAGGAGTCATTAGTTTACTTGTGACGTGGTGGATATATCATCTTGAAGAAGATATTACGGCAGAACAGATGGATGAGTATTATTATCAAATGGTTAATGAGAAAATCATGTTGGAATAGCAAACAACTCACTTTCAAATCAATGGCTGATTTTAGAGTGAGTTGTATTTGCTTCATTTGGCTAATCATCAACATTCACAACCTTTCCTCCAGCCATTGCTGCAAAGGAATATCTTCCGTTATTTCACCGAGCAAAATATGGCTAAACTGTCCCGCTTGGTCAATAACCATTGTGGCTGGCAGGCCAGTGATACGGTACAGCTTGGATACTTTGCCCGTTGCGTCAATGATCACTGGAAAATCGAACTGATGACTTTTCATAAACTCGTTAATTGTGCCCTTGCTCTCCCCCACATTAACAAACAGTGTCTCCACGTTGTTTTGATTTTGCTGCGCTAGCTCGTGAACCAAGGGCATCTCTCTTACACATGGCGTGCACCAGGATGCCCAGAAGTTAATCATCACGGCTTTGCCCCGGTAATCAGACAACTGGACTTGCTCCCCTTTGGAATTAACCGCTGTAAAATCAGGAGCCTCGACTCCTGTACGAATTGGATTCCTACTTTTCGAAACAGAGTCCGATAAATTTGTCAGCACAGCCCATATACCTGTAGCCAATGCTGCCAGTGCAATCAACATCGTAACAACCCGTCTTATTTTCGACCCTGTCTTTTTTTGTCCGTCCTGTTGTGCACTGTTCGTATCCATACTTTGCGGCTTGTTTTGCATGTTCACATCACCTTCACTTTATTCCCAGACTCTGATGAAAAGCAGCATGAAGTGAACCATACTGATTCCGAATATCTTCTACGGTGCCTTCCCCGACATTACACCCCTGATTCATAAACATCACCTGATCTGCGATATCATTCGCCACTTCAAGCTGATGTGTGGAGAACACAACCATATGCCCTTCCTGTTTGATCCCTCTCAGCAAATGCACAAACTCCTGCATCCAAAAGGGGTCTAATCCATTGGTAGGCTCGTCCATGATCAGAAGAGCAGGCTTTGCAAGCATCGCCTGAGCAAACAATACACGTTGCCGCATCCCTTTGGAAAAGGTCGTTACCCGTTTATGTTTTTGCTCGTCCAGTCCAACCATCGCTAATACTTCCTGCACCCTATCTCGGGGAAGTTTACGCAGAGAGGCCCAGAATAATAAAGTTTCCTCGGCCGTAAGCCCTTGGCTGAACTGATAGTCATCCGGCATATACCCAATCTGATTCGCATACCGCTTGCGATCCTGTGACCAGCGTACGTTATTCACCATAATTTCCCCTGACGTTGGACGCAGAATGCCTGCCAGCATACGTAGCAAGGTACTTTTCCCCGCACCGTTCCCGCCGCATATTGCAAATACTTGACCGGAACCAAGTTGAAAGGATATATCTTCTACAATTTTTTGACTTTTAATTTGTTTGCCTAGTCCGTTCACAATAACTTCCGGTTCAAGCACGAGAGCGCCCCCTTTCCCAGATAGCGTAGACAATGAGAATGGAGAAGCTTATCCATAACAGACATATCCCTATAAATAGGGTACTTCCCCATGGCTGTTGCACCCACGTTACCCATTGATAATACTCAGGCCCCAGGATAGAACCGCCGCCGAGCTTGATCACAATAAATAGACGTACCAATTCAGCCGGGTTCAGAAAAGTTAACACCACCAGCAACGGTTTGATCCAGAGGTACGGCATTAGCCCTAATATCGCAAGTAATAATGTAGGCCAGCCAATAACGGCAAAGAACCAGATCGATACGGAAATCGTTAAAGCTTGCCAGCGATTGCGAGACAGTGAGCCGATCAGCAATGCAACACTTAGGAATAACAGCACAAGTCCACAAGAAAACGCTAAAAACAGTAGATAGGTCAGTAGATCGATCGGATTGCCAAGCAACCCGCTAACGAGCCCCATCAGGCCGTAGCCAAATGTCACGATGAGTAGCAGCACCGCGGCTAGTCCGAGATATTTGCCTGTAATGAACGATAACGTACCGATGGGATACGTCGATAGAAGCTGCCAGCTTCCGTCTTCCTTTTCAGCAGTCAATGAGAATGAACCCAGAAAAAGCGTCATTAGCGGCAAAAGATAGAGGATAAGGTTCAGCATAGAACCTGTCGTGCCCGAGTATCCTTCTACTGGATTCTGTGCATTTAGTAGTAATAAACTTAAGCTAAATGTGCAAAAAAGAACGAGAAACGAATATGACCAGGGGTTACGAAACCCCGTTTTCAACTCTCGTTTTGTTATTTGTAACATATCAGACATCGGCTTCAGCACCCCCTATCAGCATCAGTGGCTGCCTGATCCTTCTTTCGACCCACCTTCTTGATGCATATCTCTGCTCATATCTTCTCCCATATCATGCTTCGAGCCTTGATCCGTCCCGCCCTCATCGTGACCATGCCCGTGCCCGTCTCCGTCCATATTCAAGTTATCCATATTCTGAGTCCAATCATGAGAAGCAAGTTCATCCGCAGTCATAACCTTTCCTACTCCCTGCTCGGCCACGAATGCCTCGGCAGAAGCTTTATCCTTGAAGTTAACAATGCCATAAGCCATGGGTGTTCTGAGTGAAGGGTCATATACATAGGTCGCTTTATTGAATTCGATCCATTCCTTATCGTTATAATCACGCACATAGTCCATGCCAATGTTGTCTGTACCGTTTTCTTTTTTCCATTCATTCATGCAGCCAAGGTCATCGAACTTGAAGTTTTTACCGTCCTTCGTTGTAAGCTGTGTGGCAAACGCATCATCCTTTACCTGCATGTTACAGATCGCACAGATATCCACGTCCTCATTAATGGGCACAGCCGCATACTTCTGCCCACAAGCCGTTAACATCAAAGTCCCTAACAGCAACACCATTGCCAAAATCCATCGTTTATTCATTTTCTCCATACCCCCATATAGATCATCGTACTAGCAGACAAACCAAGTAAAAGTAAACCAATTATCGTAACCGGACTTGACCGGGTTCCCACATTTGTTCTATCTGTCTCGGATGTTCCCGATGTTGCAGCAACTTCAGTATGCTTTTTCACAATGCTCATCTGCGGTGATTCATCTGTTGTCCAGTTGCTTTTCCCTACCGAGTGCAGTTCACTGAGAAAGACCATGCCCGGGGATTGAAAAAACAGTTGATAAGCAGCATTTCGGCTCACCAGTTGTTCATAAAACGGGTTGAGCGCATAGGAAAGCTCGCTGATTCCATCCTGATTCAGATCCAATCCCTGAAAGGAATCCCAATAGTTTTCTTTCAAAATATTATCCTTGCTGTCCATTGTCGAGGCATCAATAACGTTGGAAACAAATCGATTTTGCTTAAATTCATTTCCCTCAGCAAGCACCATCTGAATTCCAACGAAATTACGGATTATGCCGTTGTCATCAATTTCATTGCCCGAGGATTCAGCGATATTCATACCCACACGATTGCCCTCTACTGTATTGCTGTGGATCTTGGACTGATGCACGTCATAGAGCAAGATACCTTGCGAATGAACATTTGAACTTTGTTTGCGAAAGGTATTGCCTGATACAACTGTATTTTTAACCCCCATGATCATGGCACCTGTCATGTTACCTTCTCCTGTGTTATTCGTAACAGATGATCCATCAATATACATGCAATGAATACCGTACCTGGTTTGCATGAAACGATTATTGTTCACCGCTACGTTTCGGCTGTTCTCCACATAGATGCTATCGAGCACACCCTCAATCTGATTCCCTTCAATCCTACTGTTATGCGAATTGTAGAGATCGATCCCGTTGCCTTTTTGACTGCTGGATGCTGTGCTTGCACCTGCCCATTCAATCGTATTATTTCGTATTACAGAAGTAGCTGCATCACGCAGAAGCAAACCAGCCCCCTTGGTACGAATCTTAAGGTCGGATATTTCGTTATTGCTGCCCGTAATCTGCACAGCTGCTGCTGGTTGACGACCGTTATGTTCGATTGTAAACCCTTCCAATTTCACACCTTCCGCCTGAATGGATATCGCACTTTGTTCCTGTTCATTATGGATGGTAACCGAATCATCCCCAATTAGAGTGAGTGCTTTAGAGATGAGAACGGGGCCTTCATATCGACCAGGTTCAAGATGAATAACCGCTCCGGCATCCGCTTGGTCTATAATGGGCTGAAGTAGGACGGATTCACGATCTCCAGTGACTCCAGTAGCATTCACGGTAGTTTGAAACACTAGAAGGAGGCCCAGTCCGATCACGATCAGAGTATTCGCTGCAAGCCTACGGATATTGAATCGTTTATTACTGTTCATATTTTTGATTGTATTTTTGTTATTGTTCTTCCATCGATCTCTCACGTTCAGAATGTATAAGCCCCCAATTCCTCTGCATTTTTCATCCATCTCATCACCACTTCCCTCCGTTCCTTCTTTTTGGTGTTACATTAATGCGTTATCCCAGTCCTTCACACAGTGTATCGAAAATGATAAATTTCCCATATAGCCCCATTAGGCTATAGCTTGCTTACTTTTGTGTCCAAATTGTGATTGAATGAAAAAAAGCCGCCAAATTGGCGACTTTCGACATGACATGTTCCATTATGCAAATGGATAGGTCCAGAATCGTTCACGTCCGAAGCGTGCTTGAAGTTCCTCATCGTTCAGCTTACGGTTACCCAGCAACTCTGCGGCTTGAAACTGCGAGCGATGGGCACGAATCGAAGCCAGCTTTTGCGCCAGAAATTGGGAGACATCTACGGTTACATCTGGCTTGCCAATATGCTGCTCATGATTATTAGAAAAAGCTACGCAGTGAACGACAGGACGCTCTTCCAGCGGTAGACGGCTAACAACCCTGATCACCGCAGCTCCTGTCGCATCATGATCGGGGTGAACACTGTATCCAGGATAAAATGTAAAGATCAGTGATGGCTTAATCTCCTCAAGAAGAGCCATAATACTGCCATCGAGCAATTGAGGATCTTCAAACTCTACCATTTTATCATGAAATCCGAGCATCCTTAAATCTTGAATACCAATCGCACTAGCTGCTTCAATAAGCTCATCTTTGCGGATAGATGGCAGGGTCACGCGGTTCGCGAACGGCGGAATACCCATGTTACGTCCCATCTCACCCAGCGTCAGACAAGCATATGTAACGTGTGCTCCAGAATCAATGTATTTGGCTAACGTGCCCGATACGGAGAATGCTTCGTCGTCTGGATGAGGATAAACCACCAGGATGCGTTGATGCTCATCGTGTGCATTCTTTGTCATATGTTGTTCCTCCACTTCCATTAGAACTTCTCTCGGCTCAGCTGCAGAGCCACAACCAGTTTGCCCTGGGTGTCATGGCCGGCCATAATCAATCTATCTTGTTCCTGCTCATCAATATGGGTTAGCCCTTCAGCATACACCCAGCCATCTGTCGTCTTGAGACCGACACGGTAAGGTCCCTCACCTGAAATGGAGCCCTGCGTATATCGAATGGCGGCATTGGTGATAAAAGCTGAAGCCGGATGCCGTGAACTATCGTAATGTTGAGCGTAAGCGCCCGTTGTCATCTCAAGATGCATATACACATCCTGATCAACAAGGCGATCGAGCCGAAGCTGGATATCTTGTGGTTGTATCAGTTGCATGACGGCCTCCTTGTTTCTTGTAAAGTATGAACTCCATTTTATCATATGCATCAAAGAATATACATTTAAAGCTGCTCAGTTGCATAAAATGACAGACAAAAATATGAACTTTCTTCTTTATTTTTTTCTATTTTTCAAATGGGACAAAATCGATTAGATTAATATTAGTGATCATGCACACTCAAATTTACTCCAGATCAGAAGTGTCAAAAGGAGCTACTTCCTATGAAATCAATCATTCAGTTATTGCATTTTGGCTATCATCAGGCCATGAGCTGCATTTTTCCCGTAGCCATTTTTGGTACGCTGGCTCTTTCAACGGTCATTCCATTTCCCTATATCCACCGCTATGATGCCATTCTGCTTATTCTGCTTGCTGTTCAATATTTGATGTTTCGAACTGGACTGGAAACGTTGGACGAAATCAAGGTTATTTGTGTATTCCACGTAATCGGTCTCTTACTCGAAATTTACAA
The DNA here is from genome assembly GCF_023714295.1 of Paenibacillus polysaccharolyticus. Classification (GTDB taxonomy): domain Bacteria; phylum Bacillota; class Bacilli; order Paenibacillales; family Paenibacillaceae; genus Paenibacillus; species Paenibacillus polysaccharolyticus_A. The sequence continues at coordinate 1,438,287 of NZ_JAMAUN010000001.1, read as the reverse complement.
AGTACATATGGGATCATGGTCTTACCCGGAGCCCGCATACAGCAAAATATTTGGCGTTCCGCTGTACAGCGGATTTATGTACGCCAGTGTAGCCAGCTTCATGTGTCAGATCTGGCGAAGACTGCGTATGGATATGACCGGCTGGCCGGGCATGGTTCCCTCCATGTTACTCGGCGCAGCGATCTATCTTAATTTTTTCACCCACCACTTTATCCCGGATTTTCGCTGGTGGTTGACAGCACTAGTCTTTGTTGTCTTCTGGAAAACCTGGATTATCTACCGGGTGCGCCATACAACCTACCGTATGCCATTGTCTCTTGCTTTCATCATTGTAGGTTTCTTTATCTGGCTGGCAGAAAATATCGCTACCTTCTTCAATGGCTGGAAATATCCGGATCAACATGAGAGCTGGCAACTGGTAAGCTTCAGCAAGATCAGTTCATGGTTTCTGCTGGTTATTATCAGTGTAATCATCGTCGCTCAGCTCAAACACGTGAAAGCCAATCGCACAGCAAAATAATTTAAAGAAAAACATGTCCGGATCACATTGACGCTGACCTTTTCCCCAGCGTCAATGATCCGCTATCATTTACCATTTCATTTTGTTTGCTGCCCACTTGTTTTCCCTCTTCATCATATATTTTAATGGTATAGGGTGTACCCTCCGATGAAGGCAGCATCACAAACCAGATATACTCTTCCATATCTGTTCTGATCAACTTGGCTTCAGTAATGGACATGGAGCCATTCTGTTCTGTTTCAGCAGTTACACGCTGGATACCCGGATGCTCGATTGTACCAAACACCATTGGAAAAGGAGTTTCTATCCCTTCAAGCTTCGGTAAGTTCATATAATACAATGCATACTCAGACGGATCCACATCTCCGATTCCATAACCTCCGCCCCATACCCACTTCCACCCAAAACTATTTTTTCGCACGTACTCCAGCTGCATATTACTTGATGCTTCACTGTTCGTTCTCTGCGTAAACACGATCATGCCGTCGTCCACAGGCTCCTGATGAACTAAACGGACATTAGGACTCGACGCTCTGAATTGTTGAACTGCATCCTCTGGCGTACTGCCGATCGGAATCGACATGATTTCGTCCAGCCCCATAGCTTTGGACAATGTCTGATCCGCCAGACCACCCGGTTTTTCTTTTAAATACATATATGTGTATACGGATATCACTGAGAGTACTAAGAGCGCTATCGTTGCGACTATAATCTTGAGAGTCATTCCTTTTCCTTTACTCATGTTCGAGCCTCCTTCTTGAAAACAGATAAATTAACAATATAACATATAAACCCATCTAATATTACCAAAATTATCATAATCGTTTTTTCACTTCTTATAAGATATAGCAAAAAAGCCGCCATATGGCGGCTCCATCTTATTAACGACTCATATTCTAGTCATGGCTTACACGTGCTTTAGTGCTCCAGCCTTCACTGAATTAATATTCTCCAAGGAAAATCACTTCAGTTTCTAATTCCACCTGGAACGTGTCCCACACCTTTTTCTGAATAAACTGAATCAGATCCTCATAATCCTTGGCAGTGGCGTGATCCACATTCACGATAAATCCTGCGTGTTTGGTTGAGATTTCAGCCCCTCCGATGCGAGTGCCTTGCAATTGACAATCCTGAATTAGTTTACCGGCAAAATGTCCTTCTGGACGTTTGAACACACTTCCGCAAGAAGGGTATTCCAATGGCTGCTTTGATTCTCTCAGGAACGTTAATTCCTTCATCTTGCTGGAGATTTCCTCTTGGTTGCCTTCGCTAAGCGTAAACTCGGCATCCAAAATAATATAATGATCCATCTTGAAGAGACTGTTCCGGTAGCTCAGCTTCATCTCTTCACGAGGGATAACAACAACGTTGCCTTCACGGGTAATGACCGTCGCCTTTTCAATGACATCCGCGATCTGACCACCGTAAGCGCCAGCGTTCATGTAAAGAGCTCCTCCTGTACTGCCAGGAATGCCACAGGCGAATTCCATACCCTTCAGGCTATGTGCCAAAGCAGCTCTGGATACGTCAATAATATCGGAGCCGCTCTGTGCCATGATGCGTGTTCCACTGACTTCGATCTGATCGAAGCGGCTAAGCGAAATCGTGACTCCCCGGATGCCTCCGTCCTTAATAATAACGTTGGAGCCTTTACCAATAACGGTCAGCGGCAGCTGATGGCTGTTCGCAATTTCAACCACTTTAGTAATCTCCTCCACCGTCGTTGGATGAACGAGAATATCGGCCTTGCCTCCAATTTGGATAAACGTATGATTTTTTAGAGGTTCATTAAATTTTACTTTTTCGTTAGGTATGTGATTTTCAAAAATATTCATGATTTTCTCTCCCTGCGTTCTTCAAAAAGAACATGATTCCTACATTGTAAATCGAAACACACTCCAATGACAATCTATCCTTATATTTCCCTTTACAGACTGATGAAATTCAAATGTATTACTATAATGATATTCGCCTGTTTACTAAATAGATACTTGAATACAAGTTAAATTATAAATGAACAACCATTTTCAGATTGTACGGCATCAAAAAAAAGCAATAGCGCTGCGGAAGTAACAACCGCAGCGCCCTGAACATTCTACCACATATTCTTAACATTCTCTATCTTCTAAATAGAAGTCCGCTTCATCCACGATCGTTATCTGGAATATCCGTCTTCGTCAATTCAGCAGATAACGCCCATAAGCGCTCCGCCTGTTCTGCATCAATCGCATATGGCTTCACGCCGTAAAAACCCCCATCTTCGGGAGCCATCTCACTGATATTGCAATCTTCGCAGTACACACCGCCCATGCCTTCAAGCTTGGGAGAAGTCGCAGCCCACACCTGGGTTGCTGCCCCCTGCTCCGGTGATTTGAAGCCCGGATTAGCCACGTTGCCGGATTCATCAATCCAACCGAGAGCAACCATCTCATCTTTGGGCATATAACGCTGTAATGGAGTCATGATTCCACCCGGATGTACAGCAAATGCACGAACTCCATGCTGCTTGCCAAGTCTGTCGAGCTCTACCGTGAATAAGCTGATCGCTGTTTTGGACTGACCGTATGCCGGGAACTTCTCGTATCCCTGTTCAAAATGAATATCATGCCAGCGGATTGGGGAGAAATGATGTCCTGCAGAGGAAAGCGAAACGACACGGGCTCCACCTTCACTGACCAGCGCAGGCCACAATTGATTGGTTAGCGCGAAATGTCCCAGATGGTTCGTAGCAAACTGTGCTTCCCATCCCGGACCAATCCGGGTCTCTGGACAGGCCATGATACCTGCATTCAGGATTAACATATCTATACTGCGTGAACTTGCCAGAAAACGTTCTGCAAAGGCAGCGACACTGGACAGGTCAGCCAAATCAAGCTCATCCACTTCCACGTTCTCAAGATCGGCCAAAGCCTCACGCGCAACATCTGGTCTGCGCGCTGTCACAACAACATATGCTCCCGCTCGAACCAATGCACGTGTTGTTTCCAGTCCCAGACCGGAATATCCACCTGTCACTACGGCGAGACGCCCTGACAGATCCATTCCGCGTAAAACCTCATCTGCTGTACTGCTCTTGTCAAAACCTGAATGTATGTTATGCTGAACTTTTCTTGTCTCTTTGTTTATGTTCATCTGACTCAGCTCCTTCATATTTGCACTTGTAACTGCTTATAGTACTTATCCCTGTTAGGACTTCTATAATCAGTCTACACCCTAGAGTAAACTCGAAGTCAAATCATGCCCGTTAAATCGTCTATCCTGAAAATTCACCATTGATCTTCATTCGCCATCAGGATGAACAAAAAAGCCGCCATTCGGCGGCTTTTTCCATATACTTATATTTAAATGTACTGAAACATTAAAACATTTCTATTTCTTTATTTCAGACGAATGTGGAAAACATCACCGGCGTTACCTCCAAATACGATAAAGCCTTTCTTAGGTAGCTTCGTGGACTGTTCCCCAGTCGCGATAGAGAACTGTAGCGCCTGACCTTGATCATCATAAATCGCATAACCGCCGTGCTTAGGAGAATCCACCGTTATCGTTTTTTCAGCTGATTTCCCGTCAATCGCATACCATCGAGCTTGACCGTTAGCTGGTATAGTCGCAATTCCTGATTTCCCACTGAAAATAGGCCGAATCGCCTTTTCCGAGATGTACTGCTGTCCGTTCTGCGTGAGAATCTCAGCATCTTTTTTCATCATTAATTCCAAGTCGAATGCATCTCGGCCATTCATGACTGGAATCTCCGCAACATTAACGGCATAATTGAAATCCTTGATTTGCGTCCCATTTACATAGCCATGCTCTGCGTTGACCTTAAAATTTTTAATAAGCTGTGATGGAACCAGGTAGAAGAGCGATGTGATTTTTTCGTCCAGCGCAAAATAGTTCACACCGTTCCGTGCAGCCCACTTCTCTTGGGTAACTGCATCCAGCTTGTTAGGCTCCAGCTTTTGATAATCGTACGTGCTCATGCCCATCTGTCCCAGCCCCGGCAAGCTAAGATATCCTTGGACTTTAACATAGGTCTTGCCATTCCGCTCCTTTACAAAACTCACCTTCACGCTTCCGTCCTTGCTGGTAAAATACCCGTCACCTGTATACACATACTTTTGTTCAGCAATTAGTCCGCCCAGCATAGCTGGTAATGTGAATGCTCCGTCTTGAATATTAATTTCCGTTGTTGCACCAACGGTTCCATACAAACCGGAGTAATCTTGCAACTCAGCAGGCATCTTGGTCTGAACTGGCGGAGAGAAGCTACGATCCGGTTTAATGTTGTCAATAATGCCCTGTTCCTTCAGTACTTCCAGCAACACTTTAGAGGCAAACATCTGGTCAAAAACAGAAGATCCACCTGAAGATAACACAGCCATGGATATGTCGTGCTCTGGAATCGTAATTAATGAAGCGTGATACATGATCGTATCGCCGCCCTTGGTCAGTGCTTTAATGCCATACTCACTGAATGGAGCAAGTTCTACTGCATCCCAGCCGAGTCCGTAGTTGAACGAATTGATTTCGTCAGACACCCATATGCCTTTGCGATATTCTGGACTTTGCATCGCTTTAGCCGAAGCCTTGGATAGAAGATCCGGGCGGTTACCCATCAGTACCTCAGCAAATTGCGTTAACTCCTCAGCCGTTGAATAAATGCCACCCGTACCGATGATATTGGCATTTTCAACAGGCATCTTTGCTTTAAAAGTTGGCCAATAGGTTCCAGCTAATTTGTCTCTATTGAACGAATCAAGTGGCGTCTTCGTTGAATTCAGATGCAGCGGCTTGCTGATAAACTGTTCCACATATTTACTGTAACTTTGCCCACTCACGCGCTCAACCAGAATCTCCAGCAATTGAAAGCCATCATTGCAATAAACGGAGTATTCCCCGGGTTTAGACTTGAGACGTTCGGCCTGAAGTTTGATCAGTAGTTCATCATGATTGCGTGTGTCGTTATCATCAAAAAGAATGCTGTTTCCATACTGCGAACCGTACAACCCGGATGAATGATTCATTAACATACGCGGTGTGATTTCTTTATAGCGGGGGTCTGCCATTTTGAAATCGGTAATATACGTAGTAAGTGGCTGGTCCAGGTCAACCTCACCAGAATCGACCAACATCATGACCGCAGTTGTCACCACCATTTTGCTTACGGAGCCTATACCGTACATGGTATCTTTGTCCACGGTTTTCTGGCTCGCCTTATCATGAAATCCAGCACCGTCCGATAAAATCATTTCACCTTTGTCCATAATCGCATATTGCATACTTGTGACGCCATAATTCTGAACCAGCATGTCAGCGAGTTGTTTAGCTTTCGCTTGGGTTGTCTGCTTTTCTGTCGCCTCAGCTTTAACATCTGCTACAGGCATGATGACAAGCATAAACGCACATAAAACCGTAATGATCCTTTTCATTCAGAATTCCTCCTTCAGATCGATATACTTGAATGAATTCATCATATCTGGCAAAGACGTGGCCTGCGGAAAAGAACCCCGAATGGAAAAAAACAACCCCTGAACGACAGTTCAGACGTTGTTTTTGTTGTATGGAAGAACGACCATATTGTTAAAAGACCCTTGTCCTTGCTCAATGGTCATATGTCCTCCATATTTGCTACATATTCTGGATATATTGGTCAGGCCAAAACCATGGAATTCTGAATCCGTTTTGTCACTTTTCAGATCCGTTGCCGGCTGGGCGGTGTGATTCATAATCTGGATTACCAGAGCAGAAGCTGTAGAATGAATAGATACTACGATATAACGATCCTCGGCGACCCGTACTTTCTTGGATGCTTCAACAGCATTGTCTAGAATATTTCCGAGCACCACGCACAAATCATAACGCTCAATGCCTATGTGTTGAGAATGGAGATTGATGCGGGTATCGATTCGAATGCCGTTTGCCTGCCCGACGGTTAGCGTATTTGTAACGAGAGCATCAATGACCAGATTACCGCTATTCACACGTTGGTACGCATGCTCAATGGTGTTCATCGTAACATGCATATGCTCTGTTGCTGCCGCAAGTTCGTTGCGTTTCACACATTCTTCGATATATAGAAACTGCTGATGGATATCGTGGATAATACTTTTAATGCTTTTGAAACTGTGCACGGTCTTCTCGTAGTTAGCATCCTGATAATCCATCTGCCGCTGCAATTGTTCATTCTCATGAGCGAGATGCGCCTTCTCCACGATATTATCAAACACATACACAATAAATACGTTTAGAAAAAGGGAGCCTAGCACTGAAAAAATATAGAAGATATTTTTTTCGCTATATATTGAAATGACATTGATCTGGTACACCGTAATCGCAGTAACGATCAAAAATAAAAGATAAGACCTATGGTGCACCCTAAAACTCCTGCGTTTGGCGATGAGATGAACAATGGGGATCACAACAAACATAATGCTACATCCTAGCAGCAGAACTTTGGAGAACAACCATATCGCTTCCGGGCCATAGACAGGCACTTTCAGGTAGTCGATGCCGTCAATCACACTAAAAACATAAACTGAAATGATATTTACCGTGGTTAACAGCGCTGCATACATAACCGTAAACATAATCTTCAGTTTTAATTCTACCCGGTAGGATTGTGCCAGAGTGAAGATAAAAATCAATGCAAGCAAGGTCGAAAGAAAAGAAGGTAATCGCGTAGCCAAATAAAAGAAATTGAGCAGGACAAACACAACAAAATAAATCGTTCTGCGAGGTTTACGTCTGGATTTGCCCAGCACAGCATCAAAGTAATAATTGGCTTGAAAGGTCATGAGCAGGGTCAACAAAATGACGGGTATTAGATGCAAAACATTCATTTTATTGAACCCTCATGATCATATATTTGGTATACGTATCCTTGACTTCTTTGATTTTGGAACGACCTATCGGCAGAGAGGTTCCATCCAGCATCGTGACTTGTGCCCCCGTGAACTTGTGTACATGCATTAGATTAATAAGCACGGATCGGTGAATTTGCATAAAACCATGCTCTGTCAGCGTTGCAGCATAAGCCGATAGAATACCTTTCGTTTCATAAGCGTTATCACGAGTAATTACCTTTAGTTTGTTTTTAACCGTGAGGCTTTTGATCACCTCAATCCATAAGATATCTTCATATTTCAACATCAAATCATCATAATCTGATTTAATCACCAGATACTTTTTATCCATAGCTTGATAATACTGATGCAGTTTGACCAGCTTCTCTTCCAGCACAGCCTCTTGAATCGGTTTGATCAAATATTGGAACGTCATGACATCGAAACTTTGAACCATATACTCGGGATAACTGGTCAAAAACATGATCTGCACATCCATGATCTTGAGTTTTCTGATTTCCTGTGCCGTCTGTATGCCATTCAACCCACCCATCTCTACATCCAGAATAAGCAGGTGAAACGTCTCTCTCTGATCCTTATAATGAGCCAGGAGTTGTTCTCCTGAACCGAACATGGTGATATGAAACTCGATATTGGTTTTGAGCGAGAACGCCGTCAGCATATGCCTCACCTGTTCTCGTTGCTGCTCGTCGTCGTCACATATCGCTACCTGATACATTTTATCCCGCCTTTCCTAAACGCAAGCACTTTCACTCTTTGTTTTAATATACTATTTTATCATGCTCAGTGGTTCAGGAATGGGTTGAAGTGCATCTAAAGCACCCTGAATTACAGGCAAACGTAAAAAGAACAACATCGTGATGATGCGCCCTTGTTCCATCCTTTGGTTGTTTTTCGATCTTTCCACTTCCTTGGTTGTAAGCACCACCTTACTCTTGAACAAAAAAACGACTGACCAGGAGTGGTCAGTCTTGTTAATACCGCTAATATAGGATGAGTATATAAGTTCTTCAACCACAGCTATTCGATGAGTGCAGCCTTAATCAATGCATTTACCCTTGAGTTATAGAGCAATCCGATATGAGTTACCAGACTAACGGAAATATTGTTTGCCCCGTCCAGTCTGGATAAAAGAGGCGAAACAATGGTGTCGCTGGTGGAGTAGATTGAGGTAACTTTAATGCCGCTTGGTGCGCTGTTCGTTGTCAACCGATTCGCCCCACCCAGCGTAATCAATTTATCCACCTTATCTATGCCTCCGCGGTTCAATATATAGTACAGGCTGTTAGCTCCACCCATACTATGTGCAACGATATGAACTTTGGAATGCCCCGTTTGGCGAAGAACATCGTCCACAAATCGGCTGATCGCCGCAGAATTCAACAATTGATTCCCAGCTTTGCTCGGGAGATCAATGGCAAATAGCTCATTACTCGACCATCCTTCACCGCGCAGATACCTTTCAATTAAGGCAAAATTACTGTCCGAGCCTGTCAATCCATGTACAAAGACAATGGGTGTCCGCGCAGTGGCAGCAGAAGCAGTCGTACTCTGCCCAATCCCTGGTAAAGCAAAAGCAAAAATCGCACTCATCAAAACAATTAGCAGTGGTCTTAACCTTCTCAATCAGATCATCCTCCTGTAAATGGAATATCCACATTTTACAATTTAAAAATTGTAAATAAAATGGTATTTTAGTCTCATTTAACCAATGGAGTATGATGTTTACTGCTAATTATTTTGTCGAAATACAGAGGTTCTCCTCCTTCAGTTTGGCTCATCGCACGACTCGGAGCACGAGACAACTATCCCTCTACAATATCCGCATGCAGCTGCGATGCCGCTTCCATCATAACCGGAACAATCGCTTCATTCGAAATAGCAACGTACAACTCCCCCATATACAATCGGAATGGGTATTGTTGTCCTTCATGCTCCCACATAAAAAAGTCACCCTCAATGGTCATCGTGCTCTCTGCACCGACGATATTTAGCACTGTGGAGTAAGTAAACTCCGGCTTGGTAGCAAAATATGCGCTGCACTCCTCCAAAGAAATATGTTGTTCCGGATTGTTTTCCTGCATCGATCTCGTTATTTTAAAACGCTGGTTCATCTCGTTATGCCTCCAACTTCAAATTATTTGTTTTTTCTTCATATCATAGAAAGGTATTTTCTCATTTCGTTCTTAATGTGTCAAAACATACGTTCAAAAGTGCTTTAATACTCCATCTAACTTTCCTAATTTGGCTAGTCCTGAGCGCTCGTCCATGCGAATGTGACCTCATTGAATATAGTATTCTATCTGAATGTGAAGGAGGAATATCACATGACCCAATTACTTGATGCAAGGGTGTCATTGAATGCAGCTACATTTAATTCCATTGCCATTCCTATTCCTGTCATCAATACACCTACATTATTTGCACAAATCGGGTTACTAACTGCTGGGGCAGGTCCTAATCCAAGAGTTTCTATGAAAGGAACGATTACAGTTCAGCTTCCACTCGCTCTCTTCCAAGTCCGAATTACGATTGTCCGTGGCACGGTTGCGACAGATCCTCTCATATATTCAGCCAATCACACGTATGGTCTGAACGGATTGCTTGTACCTGAAGTCATCATTTTTTCCGCCAATGATTATAATCCGCCTGTAACTCCGCAAATCACCTACACCGCTTTTATCAGCACCAATCTGCTTGGTACGGTCCGGGTAGGTCCTGAAAGCTTCGACGGATTTATCGTTTCGGATTAACGTTTAGGATTAAGGTCTCGTATGTAATGCTTAGCGCCCCCAAACCTGTAATCTGCATCTCTATTGTAGATTACAGGTTTGGGGCCTTTATGTGTCCAGCTCAATTTCCGAAATAAACATCCAGCTTGCCTGTCGGCGGTGTAGTAGCCATCCACACGGCAGCCAGGTTATCCGGGGCATATGTAGCTGCTGTAATATAGTCGCCGATTAGAACGGTTGGCACTGGAGAAACACCATTCGGATTAAAGGAGGTCGTTGTTAGCCGGCGATTACTGAAGCTTGCTCCGCCATTAAAGGACTCGGCAACAAAAACATCAAGCAGGAACCCGTCAATTTGATTGGAGTAATAGATTACCCGAATGGTTCCAGCAAATGGAGACACCGTGATGGCAGGAAAAAAGTTCTGCGTACCTGGCGGCGCGCTAGTAATACTTATTGGATCTGACCAAAGCAACCCATCTGGAGACTCACAAAGCAAAACATCGGTATACCCCGCGCGAGCGTCATTCCATACGGCATAAACGGTGCCGCTGTTCGGTCCAATGGATATGTCAGCTGCCAAGCTCAGATTGGTCTGCACTCGAAAATTATAGTTCGGCACAGGGAGCGGCGATGGCGCCGGAACAACGGAAGATATGAACGTAGACTGCCGTTCTATGGGCGGTTGATAATTGATTCCGCCATCATACGATATGCGTAGCAATGCCGAAGGGCTGGCTGGCCCTGTAATGATATAACCTGCATAGACTTCACCGGAGAAGCCAACGGCCAAAGCTGCCCGGTCATGAATTCCACGAGGACTCGATTGGCGATCCGGGGGTTCCCACGAGATTCCTTGATCAACAGATCTTTGAGTAAAAATAGCAGAAGAAGTTGTTGCAAGCGGTGTATAACCTACATACGCATGGCCTCGATATGGACTGCCAGGAGAGCGATCTACAGCAATGAAAGGTTCATCATTATGCACGATGGTTCCAAATCCTAGTTGTACAATGACTGGTGGCTGAAACGTAGCCCCATCATCAAATGAAGTATAGCTTACGATAGTCCCGTCATTGATCCCGTTAAACACATGCACCGTAACGATAAAAGTGCTCGGAAACGTATAGTCAATGGTTGGTGCTTCCGCGCCTGAATAGCCTGCGGGTTGCGTAAGAACGGTTGTGGACCATGTCGTTCCACCGTCGATGGAGCGATAAAATCCCGTTAACGTTGGTCCTGTGCTAGTGTCCACAGCAACAACACACATAATATTAGGATTTAAAATATTTACTGCAATAGAGGGTTCAAACTGATTTCCCGCCAAAGCACCAGTAATATTTACAACGGCCATTCTCTTCACCTCTTTTCTTCTAAGGGATATTGGTGAATCGGTCAATTAACGTCATTTCAGATTGAAGAATGCGCTGTATAATCTGACCCGTAGAATCCACGCCATAGACATGGATAACGGTGCTCGTTGCGCTAAAGAAATCACTTTGAACTTCAAAAAATGCAGCGTTAATCAACGGATAGATGAAAGTCCTTGTTGCTTGCGGCAAGATTTCAACTAAATCATGACCAATCGGAATCCGAGTCAATTGAGTTGTATCCCACCTGAATACCTCCAATTCAACACTGACAGGAGCATTCAGTGAATCATTAATGCAAGTGACGATAATTTGTGTAGACTGTGTCGGACCTGAAGTTGGATTGTAGATAAACCCTGTAGAGTTCGGCAAAGAGTCACACTCCTTTCACACCATATACTCCACTATACTTTCCATTCAGCTTGTGTTATGCAGATTCTATGTTTTCTTGTATTGGAACAATATGAAAATTTTGTTATGATAGATTTGCCAAATTTCATTAGTTTGGTAGATTTACGCCAAACCACAACGCCTGGAGGTACACCTATTTATGTTTATACAACGTACTGGGAAAATCGCTGTGGCAGCCGCCATGGTAATATCCATGATGGGCAGTATACCTGCAACTCAATCCCACAAACTTCAAGCAGCCCCTGCGATCTCTGTTCAATTGGATCATGTACCCTTAACCTTCGATGCAGCACCCCGGATTGATAAAGGAGTAACCTATGTTCCATTCCGGACGGTCGGAGAAGCACTCGGCATTGGTATTAGCTGGAACAACAAAACACAGACCATAACCGCGGTGAACACATCCAAAGGAAAAACAACGAAAGTTGTTCTTCAGGTTGGAAGCAAGACAGCTACTGTAAATGGAGAGAAAGTGAATCTCCCTGCCGCACCTGTGCAACGGGAAGGACGTGTACTTATTCCGCTGAGTTCATTCAGTAGCCAATTCGATGTCCGTACAGGCTGGGATCAGGCTACACGAACCGTCTCTATGGTATCACCTCAACGTGAAATGCATCTCCGAGCGTTCTATGCCGTAAAAGCCTACCATGAAATCGATCTGTTACCTTCTATGAATTCGGTTGCTTTTGGATGGAGCCGCATTGACCGAGATGGTACGTTTACACTGGAAGGGAAAGAATATCAGGTTCCTGCTGCCGCGGGTGAAGTAACCCCTAAATCCATTGTAGCTGACGCGGCAAGTCAACAAATCCAGCCCAGTTTGATGGTGTATGCGCTGGATGGAAATGGCGAGCTAACTAAAGTACTGGGTGACAGCACTTTAAGGCAAAAATCCATTGAAGGCATTCAAGCAGCCATTCAGGAGTATGGCTTTGGTGGGGTTGTGCTTGATTTTGAGGGACTCGGCTTCAAACTGGACGCTGTAGAGCAACAACAATTGCTGAATCAGTATGTGAAACAGCTAAGGGAATCGCTACCTCAAGAGATCGCCATCTCTCTGGCTGTTCCTCCGCTCAATAGCGCCTACAAAGGGTATGATTACAAAACACTGGCTACGCTGGCGGATGACCTAATCATTATGGCCTACCAATATAATCCTGCAGGAACCAAAGCTCAAGTTGCAGAGCCGAACAGTCTGGTCAATCAGGCAATTGCACTCGCACTCAAGGCAGGAGTGCCCAAAGAAAAGATTTTGCTTGGCATCAACATCAATAGTGAGACACCTTCATCTGTCGGGGATAAGCTCGGACTTGCCAAGCGTTACGATCTGAAGGGTGCAGCCTTCTGGCGGCTTGGCCTATTCCGTACGTACAGCGCTGATATGCAATCTGCTGTGCAAGCATCGGTAATTAAGGAATAATAAAGCTACCTCCTCATAGCTATATTAAACTTCATAATCTAATTCAAAATAAGCAGGAAAAAGCACGCTCCTTGACTGACTGTACAAGGAACGTGCTTTTTTGTGTACTCCATCACCTTTTCTTTTCATTTCATCACCTTATCTATACCACCAAACAGTAGCTTAATGATCACACCCGGTCCCGGCAACTGGGGATCAAATAACAGGATCGTGCCAATAACCGCACTGATAGCACTGACTCCTGTTGTGATTATCCGGACTTTTTTTTCTTCGCTACGTTGCCATTCCACATAGATGATCGTTCCGGCTAACAACAGAATACCTAGCATGGAAGCAATTTTCATGATTTATCACCTTCTGTCTATCATATCTCGTGTCCTCATTAGTGATGGCATTACTTCCACAGTTAATTGCTCATCTCCCCTGCTCATCTGGGATGCCCTGAGGTCCAGCAGATTTACCTGTACGTACAACCTGCGCATGAATCTGGATGTCCACATCAAGCTCAGAGTAGATCTGCTCCCATCTCTTCTCCTGCTCCTTCCACTGTTTCGGATAATATCTGCGGAACTCCACCGCGAACTTGAACAGATCGGTTCGCATCTCTCGCTGGGATAATCGAAGGGCCGACTCTGCCATATCTTTCAATTGTGACGCCCAGGTTTCCTCCAGCTTTTTCAACACAGCAGGATCTGTGAGGTTCCCATCTGTTGTATTTAAAACCACCTCTCCCCGTGTCTGCACATCCACCTGCATGCTCCACCGTCCAGCCGAAATCTTCGGCTTTAATATAGTCTTCACCTCTAACGGCTGGATCGAAAAAGAACCTCTCTCCGACTCTACATTTACAGGCATGATGATGTTGTTCAATTCATTAGCGAGCATCAAAATGCCAATGGTTAATGGTTCGTGTACACTTCGATTAAACGTATCGCCCTTATAGAGACTTAGTCCTCTGATATACGGAGTCGTTGTTAATTTATCCTGCCCCTCGTCAGGTGGAAGAGACAACATCCGGGACAAAATGACAGATTCGCTAGGGCCTTCAATCGATTGAGCGAGTTCCAAAATGGTTGTCCGTGTACCCAGTTTCATATTGGCCATCTCACGTAAGGATTCGGCAGAGCTTCGTTCCAACGGATCAAGCAAAGCAAGCATGTTCTTGGCAAGTTCAGGTGTCGAAAACACGTAAGCATGTTCCCTGATCTGGGGGTAACGGAGAAAAAAATCGATGTATTCACGTATGCCTTGTTTTCCAGCGTCTTCACTAATCACAACAACTTCGCAGTGTCCCCAAAACATATTTCTCGGCACTTTCCGTTGCAAGCGATTCAAAGCCTCTGCAATGGTATGACCTTCAGCCGATCGAGTTAGTGTTACCCCGCTTGGGCTGCCTCCACTCCCCGTGCTGTCTCCTCCCCCAGCTTTACGGGGAATAAAGATCTGTGATGTCAGTTCGATCTGATCATTTTTGTAATCCACTCCGGTTGCCAGTACTATCGCGAGATCATTAATCTCAATCCGATCCCAGCATCCCGTGAGTAATGTGCAACAAAAACAGATAAGAAGCCAAGTATTGCATGCAGAGATCATTCTTTTTTTCATGGGATCAGCCATCCGTACGTTTTTTTCGCACATAAGCCCACCCCTTTTTCACCCAAGCTATCCCGTAAGTCACCCCTGGAAGAACCAGTAAAACGGCGATCGTATACAAATTGGCTGAAGGACTTACCAAACTGGATAACCCCGAACTGCTCGAAGCTACCCAAAACGAAAAAATCATACAGAGAAAGGAAAGCGGGCTCACTAGGGGCTTGTAATCCTTCAGACCGAACCATTCCGCTGTGGACGTCACAGATATATATAGAAATACGGAAACCTTCACAAACATACCAAAGATCCACACGGCAATTATGAGGGATTCAATATGTTGTAGAAAGTCTGCAATCGTAATGTACCGGGCAGCGATCATCACCGGGAAAACAAACGTATCTGTCAGATCTCCAGTTAAAAAGAGACAAACCACATTAATAACGGTCATCACTATCGTTGTTGTCAATAAAGAGCCGAGCATCACACGAGCGGTTCTTTTTTTGCGATTTACATACGGCAGAAGAAAGGCAATTACGATATATTCACTGAACCAGGCGGCAGGAGCGAGTGCTCCTTTGACGGCAGGCATCGGCCCATTTTCCATAAAAGGAAACAATTCTGATGGGTGCAATTCCCCAATGAGCAGTACGAAGACGAGACCCAGCATAGCCATGACCAGTGTTACAAAAACCTGTGCTGTCCTGCCAACCACTTCTATGCCAAGTCTGACATTAATCGCACAAACAAGCATCATGGTGCCCATGATTACAAACATCGGTGTGCGCGGAAGTGCATTATTGGCGATAAACTCACCATATTCCCTTATAATCAGCCCGGTTAGATGAGGCATGAACAAAATATAAATAAGTCCGACTAGCTTGCCTGGAACGAGACCAGCCACGAGCACACTAGATTCAATGAGCGATTTTCCGGGGTACATCCGTGCTAGTCCAAGTGATACACCAATGGCGGCAAGTCCAGTAACCGATCCAATAATGGGAGATAACCACATATCATGTCCGGCATAATGCATTGTAATTCCAGGTACAGACAAGATCGCAGTGGCAATCACAGCCGGGAAGATCATGAACGCCAGCTGTGTCTCCGATATTCTTCCTTGGTCAGTTAACATGAATCTTCCCGCCCTCTCCTACAACATTAATGCAATCTAATCCCTATCGCGGCTTGTTCCAAGGTGCTGGACGCCACCACAGATCCTTCAACCCTTTGGCATTCGTCGGTGCAACCGGAGACAGATACGGCGCACCAAAAGAGCGAAGACTGCTCAAATGAATGACAATCAAAATGATGCCCAACATAACCCCGATTAAGCCCAGCGTTCCAGCCAAAATCATAATGGGAAAACGAAGCAATCGTGTCGAAATGCTTGCGGAATATCGTGGAATCATAAAGGACGCAATCCCTGTGATCGCAACGATGATAATCATCGGAGCGGAGACGATACCCGCCGTGGTTGCAGCTTGTCCAATGATCAGTGCGCCAACGATACTGACCGCGGAACCTACCTGTTTCGGCAGGCGAACACCGGCTTCCCGGAGCGCTTCAAAGGCGATTTCCATAATCAGTGCCTCTACAAGTGCGGGAAAAGGAATCTCCTCTCTGGCTCTAGCGATACTGAGTAGCAGCACTGTAGGGATCATCTCCTGGTGATAGGTCGTGATCGCGACATAAGCCGAAGGCAACAACAAGGATAAAACATAAAATACGTATCGCAGCCAGCGGAGGAATACGCTCATAAACACATATTGATAGTAATCTTCAGGCGACTGCAGCATGGAAAACAGCGTTACAGGAGCGACCAGTGTGAATGGTGTTCCGTCGACAAGTATGGCAAATCGTCCTTCCATCAGATTGGAGGCCACAACGTCCGGACGTTCTGTAGCAATCATTTGAGGAAAAGGAGAGAATCGCTGATCGATGATATCTTCCTCAATATACTGACTTTCCAGAATGTCGCGAACTCTTAACCGATCCAGTCGCTGCTCCACCTCTTTTACCAGTGAGGCATCAATGATACCTTCCACGTACGCAAGTGCAATGCTGGTATTGGAGCTTTCTCCAACGGTGCGTGTTCGGAATTTGAGTGCAGGTGTTTTGAGCCGTTTACGAACCAAAGAAAGATTCGTTGCGAGCGATTCAGTGAATCCGTCCCTTGCACCACGGACCGTTGATTCAGCTAGAGGCTCTTCTGTCGAACGATTAGCAGCTTTATATAGCGGATACGTTGTTGCGACATTTGAACCTTCCAGTAACAGAAGTGCTTCTCCTTCCAATATCGCCTCTGCGGCCTCTTTCGACGTTTCCACGGTTTTTACGGAGGATAGAGGAACCTGAGCAGCCTCCATGCCAATCTCCTGAACTGGCGTTAGCACCTGACGCTCAAGCCGCTCCGTATCACATAAACCCACACAATATACACATAGTGCCGAGGTGAAGCCCGCGGTCTCGAATGAATGAAATATGACATCGGAACAGTCCGTAAATACGGCGCGTAAAGTCTCTTCATCAATGACTAGATCCCCTGTTAAGGGCAAATCCTGCTGCGTTTCTTGTTTTTCTTGATTCGATTGTCCTTCTTGATCCGATTTATACTTGCCTTTGTTCTCTTTGTTCTCTTTCTCTTTCTCATTCTCGTTTGAATCCTGATCCGTATTTTTCTTCGCGTTTTGATCCGTATTCTGTCTTGATTTTTTGCTAGTTTCGCCGTTTTCGTTTTGGTTTTCTTGCTGATCTTGTTCTTGTTCTTTCTGTTCTTCTTTTGTATCCTGTTTCATATTTTGCTCGGTTGACTGCTCTGTTTCTTGCTTCGAATCCTGTTGTTCCGTGGTGCTTGAGTTGGAATTGGAGTCTGTATTATTATTTGTGCTTGTGTTGGTATTGGTACTTGAGTTCGTATTCGTGTTTGAGTTTGTTCCTGAGTTGGTATTTGTATTTTGACTGTTTTGACTCATGGGCTCCACCTCCTTTCCACCGATTCGTCCAAGTATTCTCAGTAAAAGATATCATTTGCTTCCTTCATTAGAAATATGCAATCCGAACGACGAAAAGAGCCGCTCCGTGAGCGACTCTCTTCTAAACTAACATTCACTAACACTGCGCAGATTGTGTGCAATAGCTATCCTTTTACAGCACCCAGTGCAACACTTCCGATAATCTGCTTCGAAAATACGGCGAACACAACAATGATCGGCAATATTGAAATCGCTACGCCCAGATACAACAAACCGTAATCCATACCGTAGTAGCCCTGAACGAGAGCGACCAACACGGGTAGCGGATACTTATCCAGGGAGAAAAAGAGTACGAGTGGTGTCAGGAAGTTATTCCATGACCCGATAAAGGTGAAAATCCCCAGAGCCGAGATCGCTGGCCCAAGAATAGGCAGCACAATCTGATTAAACGTCCTGAACTCATTCGCACCGTCTACCCGGGAAGATTCAATGATCTCATCCGGAATACTGCTCTCCATAAACTGTTTGATAAAAAATACGTTAAAGGCATTCGCCGCCGCAGGTAAAATAATCGCCGCATAACTGTCCAGTAGGCCAAGTGTACTGAACAACCGGTATACCCCGATTAGCGCCAGTTGACCCGGAACCATCATCGTGGCGAGCAGAAACAGAAACAATCCGGTGCGCCCTTTGAAGTTAAACTTGGCAAAACCATAAGCCGTTAAAGCACCGATATACAGCGACAGCACTGTAGAGCTGCCAGCGATAAAGAAACTGTTGGCAAAGCCACGCCAAATGTTGATTTTTGAAGCCATATTCACATAATTGTCTATCAGAAACGCACCCGGAAGAAACGTAAAGCTTGAAGCAATCGACGCATTGTTATGTGTAGAATAGATCAGCATCAGGTAAAACGGAATCACACACAATACAGCGAGGGCGATCAGAAACAGATAAATGAGGATTTTCCCCAATGTCAGCCGCTGACGAAGCGCATGATGTTGAACTACGGCTTCTCGCTGCGCGGCAACTTTAGCAGTTGGCATACAATCTCTCCCTCTCTATGAACGGCTCTTCCGTTTGGTCATGATGAAGGATGCAACCGATAACAGAATAATAATGATGAACAGACAAAATGCAATGGCAGCTCCATAACCAAAACGTGTACTTTGGAACGCTACATTATATAGGTACATGATGCTGGTCATTGCCGCACGGTCCGGCCCTCCTGTACCATTGGTCAACGTAAACGGCTGGTCAAAGATCTGAATGCCCCCAATGATCGAGGTGATAATCTGAAACAATATAATGGGTTTGAGCATCGGCACGATGATGTGCAGGAAAATATGTTTTTTCTTGGCACCATCGATTTGTGCAGCTTCTTGCAGCGCTGGATCTATCCCTTGTAATCCAGCCAGATAGATGACCATTGAATAACCAAAGTACTGGAAGAACAGAATGGATGACACGATCAGCCGCATAAACCAAGGGTCATCTTTCCAATTGATCGGGTCTTGAATTAACCCTGTCTGCACGAGAAAATGATTCAGTCCACCCGACTGCCAATCAAAGATCAGACTGACAAGCAAACCGAGCGAAGCAGCCGTAACGATGTTAGGGAAGAAGTATACCGCCCGGAAAATATCCCGTCCTTTTAACAACTTGTCGTTCAAAATAAAAGCAAGTACAAGGGAGACCGTCAGTTGCGGTACTACCGATACACCCCAAATGAAGAGTGTATTAAACAATGTTTTGTAGAACAGCGGGTCTTGAAGCACCGCGACATAGTTACCGATCCCGACGAACTCAGGCGTGGTGATCCCGTCGAAATTCGTGAAACTGATATATAGCGAGTAGAGAATCGGATACAGTCCAAAGATGGTAAACACGATAAAAAAAGGAGCAATAAAGTAGTACCCGTAATGGTCTTTTCGAATTGTTTTGGCAAACATACGCTGTCCTCCAATCATTAATTGACCTAAAGCGAACTACGATGGTTACACAAGCACTCCGATGACAGAAGAGTCTTTCAATCGCTGTTATCCCCGGATTTTTCTGATCCCTTTTTAAAGGAGAAAATCCAGTGATAAATGCGAACGCTTCGCTTTTCCAGCTTTCTTCTTTCCTCTCCGTTGTTTGTGTAAACGCTTAGTTATCTTCGTAGGTTCTGGAGTAGTAAACTTACTCCACCTCTAGTTCAGGGAACCTTAAGCGCACGTCACGTTTGATGCGTTTTACCACTTCTTCCTTCGTCTGAATATCGCCGTTCAGATACAACTGCAGCAAGTTTCGATAGATATCATTGCTGATGATGCCGTCATATTTGGTGCGTTCATACACCGGAACCTGCTTGGCGGCCTCTGAGAAAAATTCAAAATGCTTTTGTCCGCCCAGATAGGCTGAAGTCAGTGAGTCTGCAAGCTGGTCATTCACGACCATGTTGCTCGTAAAGTAATCCTGCTCCTTGGCAAGTCCCGTCAGAAATTCATGATTAAAATTGTAAAATTCAATGAATTTCCAGGCGGCATCCTTCTGATCACTCTTGTTATACATCGCGATATAAGTCCCTCCTGAACTGAAGGACGAAGGTCCGTGTGCCAAACCCCATAACCCTTCGGTATCGGGTGCGTTCGCTTTGAATGTAAACTGCAATCCCCAAGTCGCCGCAGGATAGAACATCACTTCACCTTTTTGCATGGACGCTGCATACCCTGCACTTCCATCCTCGTACTCACCAAGTACACGGCGCTCCCTTGCCTCACGCACCAGATCAAGCACCTTCATATACGTAGGATCAATGACGAGCTTCCCATCTTTCACCCAAGGAATGCCACCGTACGAGTTGGCTATTCCGTTCCAGTTCGCCAGTGCATGTACCTTGTTGCCACTTTGTTCTTGTACCTTTTCTCCGATAGCAAAAACCTTCTCCCATGTATCAATCTGGGCACTGACTTTCTCTGGATCATCGGTACCCAGATATTCCTTCGCCAGATCACGGCGATAATAGATGCCACCAGGTGTACCTTGATACCCAATGGCGCGAACGTTCCCCTCACTATCCTGCTCATTAGCCTGAACAAAAGGGTACTGTTCCTTAATTAACTCGTTTGCATTGTATGGTGCAGCTGATAAATTTTCCAAATATGGTACATCAATGAGTTCCCGAATATTTGCATTTTCAATCATAAACACGTCGGGTGCTTTGGAACTGGTCTGAAGTGCTGATTTGAGCTTGGTCAGGTAAAAGTTGCCTGGAATATTAACGAAATTCACTTTGATATCTGGATACTTCTCTTCGAATTTCTCAATCGCATAGCCTGCCTCATCCGTAAAACTCCAGACCGTAATCTCCTGTTGCTTCGCTTGATTGGATGCACCTGTCTGACAACCGACGAGCAAGAGTATTGAACTTGCAAGCAGCGTGACTGGTACAACAAACCGCTTAAACCATCTCTTCATAAAAGTACCCTCCCTGAAAAGGAAACGCTTACAATTTATTTGAGTATAAGAATTTGAGCGATGGCTTTCTCCACAAATATTGTCAATCATCCTTGATATTTTGCGATATTGGAACGATGACGTTTGCGAAATTCGGACGGCGTGCAGTTATTGTATTTTTTAAAAAGACGATTATAGGAGTTCACATTGTTGAATCCGTGACTGATCGCAATCTCCAAAATGGATTCCTGACGAAACAAAAGCGCCCACTCCGACTTAATAATGCGAAAATGATTCAAATATTCCATTAACGTTATGCCCTTGATTTCTTTGAATAGTTTGCAGATATGGAACTTACTGAACTTCATATGTTCTGCCACCTGCTCCAGCTTAATCGGCTCGGCATAGTGCTCTTCCAAATACTCGCATACGGATTCGAGAAACTCGAACTTTTTGGAAGATACGCAAGGCCAGCATGGCGACGAATCCGTTTGTGAAGCCGGGGGCGTGGTACGTAGTAACAAGACGATTAGATCATATAACCGAGATACCATAATCCAGCGGTAACCGGGTTTCTGATTTGTTTTCTCCACGGCAATCGCATCAATATAAGGACCCGGGTTGGACTGACTGCCCGACGGAATGATGGACGTTTGATTCAAAAGTGTTCCCAGCTCTTGCATCTCCGCTTCACTCGTGAAGCTCCCGGTTAACAATTCAAGCCGAAACAGCAAAATCGTCAGCCTTCCGGTGCCTGGCATAAAATAATGCACGTCCCCCGGCTTGATTAGAACCATATCCCCTTGGTTCAGTTCAAAAATTTGCTCATTTACACCGATTCGTGCATGTTTTCCAGTCACGATAACAAGTTCCACTTCATCATGCCAATGTGCCGCATAATTGAATTCTGCACCTGTATAAATTAACCGAATGGGAAACCCTTCGGCCATGTGACCTGTTTCGAGAAAAGTAGGTACACCCATGTCATTTGCCTCCTCTTTTTTCCATACACATCTGCCTCATGTTTCTATCCTTATGCCTGAATGTACTTTCCCGTTTCTCATATTCTATCTAAAATAGGACCAAACATCCAAATTTCTGATCTCAATGGTTAGGGAGATTGAACATAAGCATGTTAATATATGCTAAGGAAATCCAAAAAAATCGGAGTGGTCAAACATGAAATTCAGCGATTTTAAAATAGAACAACGTTATGAAACCGGGTCGGTTCTCTTAACGAAGGAGGATATTATTCATTTTGCCGAACTTTACGATCCACAATATATGCATCTGGATGAGGACAAAGCAAAAAAAGGACGCTTCGGAGGTCTGATTGCATCGGGCATGCAGACCCTGAATGTCACGTTCCGACTATGGATTGATGTTGGCGTGTACGGTGAGCATATTATCGCTGGCACTGGCATGAACCATATTCAATTTTTGAAACCTGTCTATCCAGGGGATGAACTTCACGTTATCGCTGAAGTCACCGAACTTCGTCCGAGACGAACCGGGAATGGCACGGTGACGGTATTGCTCAGTACATATAATCAAAAGGGGCAGAATGTATTTCGGGCAGAATTGAGTGCGCTGGTGGACAATTAAAAGGCTAAGCTGGTTATGTTATGTCATAATAACTGAAAAGAAAAATGATCGACATAGTCTCTCGTTAGTTAACTACAAAAATAATAAAAAAGAGTCATGCAAAAAGCCGCCCCCGAGGGCGGCTTCCGTTATTTATTCAATTGGTTTAGGAAAACGAGTTCCTTAACACTTGTCCAAGAATCTCCACACCTTTGGCAATTTGCTCGTCTGACGGTGTTGAAAAATTCAATCGAATGGCATTGCACGGATCTTGCTCATTCACGAGGAACGCATTTCCTGGTACTACAGCTACACCTTGCGCAGCCGCCGTTTTGGCATAATCCACCATCGGTACATGAGCAGGCAGATCACACCATAGGAACAGTCCACCATCTGGACGAGTATAGGTCACAGCATCGCCTAGATGCTCTTGTAGCTTGTCCATCATCAGTGTAGCCTTTCGGAGGTAGACATCACGAATAAGATTGATATGCCCTGCATAATCATACTCCGTCATAAAACGATGAGCCAGAATCTGTGGAAGCATCGCTGTATGTACGTCTTCTCCCTGCTTGGCTACAACCATCTTCTCCACGACTTCATGCGGAGCCTGTACAAAGCCTACTCGCAGTCCGGCCGACAGAATTTTGGAGAACGACCCGACATAGATGACCAAGCCGTCTTCGTCCATAGACTTAATCGTTGGTACGTCCTCACCCTTAAATCGAAGCTCTCCGTATGGATTATCCTCCAGAATCATAACACCATATTTCTTAGCCAGTGCATAGATCGCTTGGCGCTTCTCCAGACTGGTGGTTATACCTGTAGGATTTTGGAAACTAGGAATAACATAGATCATCTTAACATTCGGCTCTGTTTGCAGCGCATGCTCAAGTTTATCAATGTCCATACCGTCCGTCTCCATCGGAACCCCTGCCAGCTTCGCACCGGAAGCACGGAAGGAATTCAGAGAACCGATAAAGCTGGGACTTTCGCAGATAATTGTATCGCCTTCGTTACACAGGACTTTGCACGCAAGCTCAATCCCTTGTTGTGCCCCGGACACGATAAAGAGTTGGTCGGACGGCTTACCTGTGTTGAAATTCTGCTCAAGGTGCCGCTGGAGTGCTTCGCGAAGCGGTACATATCCTTCCGTAATGCCATATTGCAACGCGGTAACCGGGTCTTCTTCCAGAATCGACTGGGTAAAGGTACGAATCGCTTCAATCGGGAACGTTTCTGGCGCAGGATTGCCTGCTGAGAATGGGATTACATTTTGACCTGAAGAAGCTTTCAAAATCTCACGAATAATAGACGGTTGCAGTGATGCAATCCGGTTGGAAAAGGTATAATTCATCTTTACTAACATCCTCTCGGCTCTAATCTATCTGAGTTCTAGCTCTAATGATACATTAGACTCTATTATACGAGCATTTTTCAATTTGCCAAAGAGTCCTGCTCCTTTTTCATACAAAATGTTGTGAATCCTTGTTTTGAACACCTGTAGTAACGACAAAAAGCTGCTCTCGGCAGCTTATTTCATCTCAGACAGTCTCGTCGCTTTTACAACGTAGGTTGCCAATCCTGGAAACATTCGAGCTAGAGCAGGATAAAAGCGGTTGGTTTTGGCGAAGGCAAGATTCTGAATCGTTCTGGCTCTTCGAAGCAATGGTGCGAACTCCCGATTCGCTTCGAGTGTATACTCGCTTTGCCATGTGGTATAGTCAATCTCGTCCTTAAGGTATGCATCGGTCCACCGCGCGCACACGATCGAAGAACGAAGGGCAACGGACATCCCGTCTCCGCACAGAGGTGGAATGACCATCATCGTATCCCCAATATGCGGATAATCGGACCACGGTTCCGGAACATTAGACAGTTGCAAAGGCGCAACAGAGACTTGGGTTCCCTGAATGGCTTCCCCTTCTGCTAAACGAGCCGCCAGATTTGCATTCGTCATCGCGGCTGCCTGCAAAATCTCTGTTACGGACTTGCCGCTCCCCTGTACAGAATCAAGTGTTAACAATGCCGCGACATTAACCGTGTCGTTTTCAATCGGGGATATGCCCACATAACCACCATCACAAAAATATAATTCTACCCTCGCCGGTATGTTAATACCTCTGTAATGAGATTTGACACCGACATATATCGTCTCGTCCCGAACCCCTTCTTCGCTACTTGTTCCTCTCAACTTTTTGCTGCCATATGCCCCGATAACCGCCTTGGCTTGATAACATCTCCGTTCATTGCCCTGCTTCACCTCGACTTCATAACTCTGATTTTCAAGTTGCCGGATCGAAGCAATATTCACTTTCGTTAAAATTTCAGCCCCGGCGGTATATGCCTGCTGATGCAGTAGTTGATCCAGCTCATATCGGCTTATTCCATAGGCAGATCCAGGCAAAGGTGCTTCAATCTCACCACCATCCGGCATCGTAATTCGAGCATGATCCATACTGCTGGGGCTCTTCTCCTGATTCAATAGATGAATGCCAAGACGCTCCAGCATCTCCTTCGTTTCAGGTGACATGAACTCCCCACATGTTTTATGTCTGGGAAACTGTTGCCGATCGAGTAACAACGTTCGATGACCTTGCCTGGCCAGTTCGATCGCACAACTACTGCCCGCAATGCCAGCTCCAACAATGATTACATAGGTTGATTTCATCATGTTACGAGGCCTCCCTTTCGCGGAATCACCACAGAATATCGGAATAACGGTTTCCACTCATAGGTCATCGTGTCATGGTTCAACCGCTGCTTGAGTTCCTGCCAATCCTGATCTGTAAATCCCTTGGCTACTGACAACGGCCCGTCATGACGAATATAACGGTTACGCGAGATAAGTCTGGTTGTAATCCATACCGCTTTATAAGACACCGGATGACGGTGAATATCGTTGATAACCACACCATATCTCGAAGCACGAAGCATATGACCAACCATGTCCACAAGCTGTTCTCCTTCGAAATGGTGAATGAACTGTGAGCCTGTAACAATATCGGCTGAATCATCAGGCAACGCTGTTAGATCGGCACGCTGTACTCGAACACGAGGCTCGCTCTGAAACAACTGTCTTGCTTCTTCACAAGCCTCTTCGGTCAGATCCACTAGCGTAATTTGCATATCTATCCCTTGTTTTTTCGCCCAATGTAATAGCTTCTGATTCACATCTCCTGAACCCGCACCAACGTCCAGCAGTGTTAGGGTATCCGGCTTACCGACGGATTTCCATAACTTCTCCACACCGGACACGGTGGGACCCGGAGCAGCAAATATTTTGTTCAACCGCCGTAAATGTCGCAACGCTTCACGCAGTTCTTCTCCACCCATCGAAAAGTCATCCATCAGTTCGTCTTCTCTGGCACGACTGCTTAATCTTCTAAAGAAGGACATGATCCTGCTCCTCCATGACCGATGTTAACGCCGGAACATACGTGAATTTCATTAATTCTGCAGTAAGTCCGGGACCAAAAGCCATAGCTACGCCTTCCGTCAATGATTGTTCCTGCTTTTTCATATCCATGCGCATCGCTTGCAGTACAAACAAGATCGTATTCGAAGACAAGTTGCCGTAATCTCTCAAAACATCCCGACTGTACTTCGTCTGTTCCGACTTCAAATTCATCACTTCCTGAACAGAATCTACGATCCCTCGTCCGCCCGGGTGTATTGCCCATAGTTCGGGGAGCTGTTCACTTTGCAGCAAAAGACTCAGTTCTTCTTGCAAATGATTGCCAAGTAACTTCGGGATGCGTGGCGACAGATGCAAATCATATCCGTAATCGGCCACTTTCCACGTCATGTCCTCCGTCGAATCCGGTAGCAACACCGAATAGCCGGTTCCCAGACTCAGGTAGTCTCTGTGCTGCGCTTCTGGCGTACCCACGATGGATGCAGAAGCGGCATCTCCAAAGAACGACGCAGCAAACAGTGCCTCCCGATCTTGCACCGGCTGGAAATGAAGCGTGCATAATTCCACGCAAACAACCAACACTTGCGAGCCTGGAGCACCCTGTACGACGTCACGAGCCATCTGGATTGCTTTTAATCCTGCTGCACAACCCTGGAAAATAAGTGGTAATCGGTTCACTCGAGCAGAAAGTCCGAAATGTTGGATCAGTTGCACATCTAGTCCTGGCAGATACTGTCCGGTGCAGCTAACCGTTATCATATGAGTTATCGCTTCGGGAGAGATCTGCGCGTCTTGCATCGCTTCTTCCGCTGCTCTGATCGCCAGAGGAAGCGCCTCCCGCTGGTATGTATCCATGCGTTCCCTTGTCGTTGGAATATCTGGCTGTTCACCTGAGGGGATATAACGGCATTCTTCCAATGTGCCAAGATAACTCGGCTCTACGGTATACCGTGTCTCTACACCACAAGATTTGAAAATACGCTTGGCGAACCTCGCCAAATCCGGTCGATCAACCAGTGAAGAAGCGATAAGCTCCGCAATGTACGGCTGAGCTACCTTGTGTACAGGGAGAGCCGTTCCCATGCCAAGAATGGCGATATCATTCAAAGAATTGTTTGAATTCATATGAACCTCCTGTTTTTTGGTTATGATTACCTGCAATTAACACCTCTTACCCTTTATGAAAAAGTTGTAATCCCGAAAATGATATTGATCCATATAAATTTGTTGCAAAATGTATTGAAGCCGTAATATGACTTCACTGTTTCAAGATGATGAGTTTTCTGCTCGAATTCTATATTTTATTAAGATGATTACTTGCTCAGAAGCCCCGTTTAAGGAACTTTATAACTTCACACCAAAAAAGCCGCCCATAGGCAGCTTCAACTTCATCGTTCTATATCAAACTTCTGTACGGCTAAAAACGTCCCTCAGTTTGTCACTCATCAAGTACCAAGCATCTTCAGCCGTTTCAATATCGCCATGATGTGTAAAACCGTGTGCTGCGCCTGTGTACTCTTTGTAGGTCACCTTTACACCGTCTGCTTCCAGCTTTGCTGCGTATGTACGTGCCTCCTGGGCTAAAGAATCTCTCTCTGCGGTAATAATCAAAGCTTCAGGCAAATTAGAAAGTGATTCGGCAAGCACCGGAGAAGCTAAGGGATTCGAGGCATCCTCTGGTTTTGATAAATACATCGCATTAAACGTTCTAGCCACATGGGCTGGGATAGCTTCCAGAAAGTCAGGTTTATCTCCGGGTTCTGTAGCCAAATCCAGCACAGCATAATCTATAATCTGTAGCAGAACTGGGAATTCGTTCCCACGCTCCCTATTCAGCAAACATACCGACGCTGCCAGATTGCCTCCCGCACTATGACCACCGATAGCGAACATAGCTGCATTCCCGGAGAACTGATCTGCATTGGCATGCATCCATTTTACGACGTCATAACACTCATGGACAGCCGTGGGAAATTTGTGTTCAGGTGCTAACTTGTAATCAATGTTCACGACGAGACAAGATGCACGATCTGCAATTAAACGACACCAAGGATCGTCCCCGTCAGCCTGACCCAGCACAAACCCGCCTCCATGCATGTTAAAAAACACGGGCCAAGTTAAGGGTTGTTCGTTCTTCTTGCGGTTCGGCACATACACCAGCACCCGGGTTTCTCCGGCGGAGGTAGGAATCATGTATTCTTTTACAGTAACATCATATGTAAGACTTGGTTGGAGACTCTGATCATTTCCCGAGTTATGCTGACGCATTTGTTGAACGATGGCGATCTGCTGCTGTTGATCCATTCACATTCACTCCTTCATCATCTTTGTGTATACCGAAAAATGCTACAATCGTATCTGGCTTCATTAAATCTATTCGCTGAGTGTCTCCTGAATCCTCTTTGGAAGCTTCTGAACGATCAAGTCATAGGAGTGATCAATCATGGCATATATGTCCTCATTTGGTAGGGAACCATCCAGTTTAACGGTATTCCAGTGCTTTTTATTCATGTGGTAACCGGGAATAACAGCCTCATGCTGCTCTCTCAGGTTCTCCGCAATGATCGGATCACATTTCAGATTCAAACGACTGTTCTCCCCGTTGCCCTCAAACAGAAGTGCAAACATTTTATCCGCTACCTTAATTACAGCCGCTTCAGGCCCGAAAGGAAATTCCTTCACAGCGCCTTTTTTGCCAAGACAATAATTCATAATGCTATCCTTCACAATACTTCCTCCTCTAAACTGAACTCGTTTACCTTCTATTTTAATGGAAAGCCTCCTCCTATAGATAGGAGAAGGCTTCGTTCTGTTGTCTATTAATTAACCTTATCACGGCGCGTTTTGTTCCGGCGCTCTTGACCTTGATAGGAAGAACGGCTGTTTGTTTGGCGGCTATGATCTGCTTTACGCACTCTCTCAGATGACGATGCACCCTTAACTTTGGCTTGAGGATTGTCACTACGTCCGGAACGTGAACCATTCGAGCTACGCTCTTCGCTTCTACCACCGGATGCTACTTTGTCTCGTTTGGTAAACCATTCGGACTTTGGCTTACGCGCCGGATTGGCTTTGGATTTCGCCGGTTTATCCGCAGTAGCGCGATTAAATCCAGATCTACTGTCAGCTGTTCTGGAATTTGGTTTTGTCCGTTTGCCTTGATTCGTTTGATTCATTGGTACAAACACAGGCATGTTCGTCATCGGGTAAGGATGATCCTTCACTTCGGGAATCGATTTTTTGATAACTTTCTCGATATCTTTCAGGAAAGGAAGTTCATCCTTCTCACAGAACGAGATCGCCATCCCGCTTTTCCCCGCTCGGCCGGTCCGTCCAATACGGTGGACATACGTCTCAGGGATGTTCGGCAGATTGAAGTTGATGACATGAGTCAACTCCTCCACGTCGATACCTCTCGCGGCAATATCAGTTGCGACCAGCACACGAGTTACACCACTTTTAAAATTATTCAGCGCCCGTTGGCGTTCGTTCTGTGACTTGTTGCCGTGAATCGCTTGCGCCGTTACATTAATTTTGGCCAAATCTCGCGTGACCCGATCTGCTCCGCGTTTCGTACGAGTAAACACCAGTGCAGTAGCAATCGATTTATCTTGCAAAATATGATTTAACATGTTCTGCTTCTTGCCTTGCTCCAGCAAATATACAGACTGTTGAATACGATCTACCGTTGATGATACCGGGGTAATCTCCACTTTCACAGGGTCCACCAGTAGTGTTTGCACCATCTTCACAATCTCTGGCGGCATAGTTGCTGAGAAGAATAAAGTCTGTTTTTTGTTTGGCATCTTGGCGATGATGCGCTTCACATCGTGGATAAAACCCATATCGAGCATACGGTCAGCTTCATCGAGTACAAGAATCTCTACTTTGCTCAGATCAATCTGCTTCTGATTCACCAGATCCATCAGGCGTCCAGGTGTAGCAATGATAATGTCTGCTCCTTGTTGCAACGCGCGTTCCTGTACTCTTTGAGATACGCCCCCGACAATTGCCACAGAGCGAATGTCGGTGTATCTGCTGTACATTTTAATATTATCGGATATTTGAATGGCTAGCTCCCTTGTTGGGGACAAGATCAGTGAGCGAATCGCGCGGACGGATTTTACTTTTTGATCTGTCTGTTTACCGGGAGACCCTTGTTTCTGCTTGCTGCCTTGACTCAACAACTGGATAATGGGCACCGAAAATGCCGCTGTCTTACCTGTTCCCGTCTGCGCACAACCAAGTAAATCTCTGCCCGCAAGCACGGCAGGTATGGATTGCTCCTGAATCGGAGTAGGTTTACTGTAATTTGCTTTTTTCAATCCTTCCAAAATCGGAGGGATAATATTTAATTCCTGAAATGTCATGTTATCTCCTTCATCTACGCACATCTCTACATAAAACGAATCTTTATGTCACACGTAACAGTTAAGGATAACACTAAATCACGATTCTGTATATCTTTTTGAACGTTATTTGATGATCAGTCCCATTAATCCGGCAAACGTTGCTGCTTGATGCGGTGCGATTGCGCACCCGGCCAGATCCTCTAGCGTAAGGAAAAGGGCATCAAATTCACTATCACTCAGGTCCAATCCCTTCATTGGTGTTCCGGTAAACGTCACCTGATCCAGTCTACATGCACCGAATGCGATCTTTTGTAATTTCAGATAGGCAAAATCTGCTCCGATCATACTACATTCGAGGTACTCCACTTGTTTAAGATGGGTAAAACGGAAATTGCTATAGTCACATATACTCTGCAGAATGCTAACGTTCTGCCACCTGCTACCGGAAAAGTCCGTGCCGACCAGTTTGCAATTGGCCCACTCCGTGCGATGCATAAACGTATTTTGCAGATTCACATTGGAAAAGTCGCAGTGCTCGAACCGCACATCCGTAAACTCACAATGTTCAAGTGATGACTCCAGAATGGTTACATGCCGGAACACCACGTTCTCGAATGATGCTTTGCTCACCTCCAGCATGTCCAGTGTCATATGTTCGAACAGTTTGTCCTTGTACTCTGTCTTCGAATCCAAAGTATAGGTCGGTTCAGATTCAAGCAACTGCAAGGTCAGCTTGGGTTTCTCTATTTTCATGCGAGCCTCCTCGGATTTTTGTGTGGTTTATGCCAGCCGGGCTATTCTCGTTCGTTAACCTTTTACAGCGACAACTCGCAATCTGGTGATATCCAGATTCCACTGCCCATCATGATAAAGCAGCGGTTCTACTTTCTTTTCGACGATCCCCATAATCATCTCCTGCTCCGCTGCTTCAATATCATGGAACAGATAGGATGCAAAGCTGCTCAGCCATTGACGGACTCCTTGTTTCAGCGGCCTCATCGTGTCAGTATGTTGTATAAATAACACTCGGAATCCATGTTGCTCCAGTAAGCTTGAAAATTCCCCTACGGTAGGATGATACCACGGATTCCGCCCTTCCCATGTGTATCCTCTTGAGAGCAACTCGTCCCGAACCGCATGAAGAAGGATCGCCGTATTACCACTTCCGGCAAACTCAGTAACAAGACGTCCTCCTTTCTTTAACGCTAATTGCACGGTTTTCAAGGCAGCTGGAGCATCAGCCATCCAGTGAAATGCAGCATGAGAAAATACAGCGTCATAACGTTCCTTTGTCCGATAATGAACAGCGTCTGCGATCTGAAAATCCAGTCCGGGATGTTTCTCCTTAGCCTGCGCAATACTCTCTTTCGAAAAATCAATTCCGGTGGTGATCGCCCCGCTTGCCGCAATTTTAGCCGTCAGTATGCCATTCCCACATCCCAAATCCAGAATCCGTTCTCCGAGGGAGGGCTGTAACATCGTTAGGAGAGGCATGGATTGTATAGGAAGCTTCGCTTGTAGAGCTTGGATCGCTTGAGTTGATTCGATTATTGAAAAAGCAGACTGATTCCCACCTAGTGAAGTGTTTGTTGAAATGGATTGCTTATCCGGTTTCATAACATCTCTCCTTCATATTAAAGATATAAAGTATCTATAATAACTTAAATCAATCAGAGAATGATGTCAATCTAATCTACCAACTAAGATTTAACAACCTAATGTCTAACAACTGAGGCCTAACACATTCTCTCCCCTGCTAGACTAGCAGATCCAGATTGGATCATTTACATATAAAATTAAAAAAGAAGTGCCCTACAGGTTAGACCTCACCTGCAAGACACTCTCCATTTCTATCTTAGGCACATCTCATCCCTACAATTTGTTTTCTGTCCTAGATGTTTGCATAGTGGGCGCTAAATGATGAAAACAGTAGACTATTCCTGGCGAGTTGGAAATTTCTAACGATCACGAGAAACGCTATTTGGCTCAAATCAGGCAATATAAAATTCTAACGATCACCAGGAGCCTTATTTTATAATAAACCAGCATTTTAGTCTGAACAAACGCGATCCTGAGTAAAATAACGTCTGTGGTGATCGTTAGAAAAATTTCTTCGCTAAAATGCCCCGAATAAGCTCTGTCATGATCGTTAGCATTTGGACCCTCACTCAGCTCTCTTTCATACCTTTCATAAAGGTGCTCTAATTTAGAGACAGCATATTTGTATTCGGATAACCCACTTCATTCAACTGCAGTTCTAAAGCGTATTTAGAGCACTTCTAGAGCTGTTCTATTGTAATCCAACTGCCGTTCAAATAAGTCAGTCCCGATGCAATTCAAATTCAGTTCAAGCACAGTCCAGCTGTAGTACATCACCTTTTTACGATTGCCTCGTTTCTCTGCTTATTAGGGCACCTCGCAACTCGATCTACGATGTTATTGATGCAGTCAATTACACCAATTCCCTTACACCATGGCTGCTGTCTGTAACACTGCAACTCTCTCCGCCGATTCAGCGGCTTCCAATTCAGCTTCTTTCTGCTGCAGCAGTGATACAATATCACGCGTTAGTGCTTCTACGTTTTCTGGACGAGTGGCCCAACTGGTACAGAAGCGAACGGCACTGCGGGAATGATCAACCTTTTCCCAAAATGTAAATGTGTAGTCTTGGCTCAATTGTGCCAACAAGGAATCCGGCAAAATCGGGAACTGCTGATTCGTTGGAGAATCATACAAGAACTGCACACCATGTTGCTTAAGGGTATCATGAATTTTCAAAGCCATATTTACGGCATGACGGGAAATTTCGAGATATAGACCATCTTCAAACAACGTTTCAAACTGAATACCTAGAAGTCTTCCTTTCGCCAATAAGCCACCCTTTTGCTTGATAATATAACGGAAATCGCGTTTCAACGCATCATTGAGAATAACAACCGCCTCACCCATCAATGCACCAATTTTGGTTCCGCCAATATAAAATACATCGCAGAGTCGAGCAAGATCGGCCATCGTCATATCACAATCTTTGGATGCAAGAGCATAACCGAGACGTGCTCCATCCACAAAAAATGGCAGACCACACGCCTTGCTTACTGCATACAGCGTTTCAAGTTCAGCTTTGCTATACATTGTGCCATACTCGGTCGGTTGGGATATGTATACCATGCCCGGTTGCACACTGTGTTCTGGTGACGATTCCTGTGCATGTGCATCATAAACAGCTTTCACTTGCGCAGCTGTAATTTTGCCATCCAGACTCGGAACCGTCAGCACCTTGTGTCCTGTCGCCTCGATCGCACCTGTCTCATGAACAGCAATATGGCCAGATACCGTAGCAATGACGCCTTGATGTGGGCGAAGAATAGATGCAATTACCGTTGTGTTGGTCTGTGTACCTCCGACGAGAAAATGTACATCTGCCTCTTCTTGATCGCAGGCCTGCCGGATCAGCATACGCGCACGCTCACAATGATCATCTGTGCCGTAACCACTCGTTTGCTCCATATTGGTTTCCATTAATCGCTGCAAAATGCGTTCGTGCGCACCTTCGTTATAATCACATTCAAATCGTATCATCGTGCTCTCTCTCCTGCCTTCTTGTTCAGCTTCTCTTGGATGTTCATCATAGAGGCATATACCTCTTGAATCTCTTCTTCATTCAGGTTCTGCATTAATTTCATAATCTGCTGGTCGGATCGGTCATTCAGTTCAGCAAACAGCACCTGCCCTTTTTCCGTCAGGCGAATGAGGCTAACCCGGCTGTCTTCTGTGGAATCCACCTTAATGAGTAACCCTTCCTTCGTCAGCTTGTTCACGATGCGGCTCATATAGCTGCGATCAATGGTGAGGGTATCGACCAGGTTGTTCGCAATGCTTTCGCCGCGCATGCCAATCTCGATGATGACGCGTACCTCGGCAAAAGAATATCCGGTTCCGAGAATATGCTTATCAAGCACCCCGAGAATATTGGTATAAAAACGGTTAAACCGCCGCATGTCTGCCAGAACTTCGGGTTGAATATGTTGAGAGCTCATTACGAAACCTCCCTTTTAGTGGACATTGTCAACATTATATTAATCAGGATTGTGGACACTGTCAACATTATTCTTCCAGTTCAACATCTCCAGACATCGGATCTCTATAAGAACACAAAAAAGCCGCGCATTGCGCGGCAACTTCAAACAATTTAAAGAACTTGGTGAGACACCAGCCTAAGAGTGATTGTGTTGAACTTGATGCAGGCGGCTGTAGATACCTCCGGCAGCAACCAGCTCTTCGTGATTACCTTGTTCAGCGATGCCATCGGTGTTCACCACGATAATTCGATCTGCATTTTTGATCGTGGTCAGTCGGTGAGCAATGACCAACGTTGTTCTGCCTACCGACAATTCGGCAAGAGATTGCTGAATGAGTGCTTCTGTTTCCGTATCCAGGGCGGATGTCGCTTCATCCAAAATTAGAATCGGCGGATTTTTGAGGAACATGCGGGCGATGGACAAACGTTGTTTTTGCCCTCCAGACAGCTTCACCCCACGTTCTCCAATAATTGTGTCCATGCCGTCAGGCAAGCTCAGAATCAGTTCTTCCAGTGAAGCACGGCGAGCCGCCTCCCAGATCTGATCCTCGGTTGCGGTCAGATCGCCATATGCGATATTTTCCTTGATCGTACCCGAGAACAGAAATACATCCTGCTGCACGATCCCAATCTGTTTACGTAGAGATTGCAGCTTAATGTCTCGAATATCCATCCCGTCCACCGTAATTCGGCCTTCTTCTACTTCATAAAAGCGCGGAAGCAAGCTACAGATCGTCGTTTTCCCTGCACCTGAAGGCCCGACGAAAGCAACGGTTTCCCCAGGACGGACCGACAAGCTAATCTGATTCAAGATGCGCCGGCTGGACTCGTAACCAAACGACACATTTTCGAAGCGGATATCTCCCTTCACCTCACGCAATTCGACCGCCTCTTTGCGATCCGCAATCTCAGGCTCGGTGTCAATGATCTCCAGGTAACGTTTGAACCCCGCGATCCCCTTCGGGTAACTCTCAATCACGGCATTAATCTTCTCAATCGGGCGGAAGAAAATATTCGACAAGAGCAGGAACGCCATGAAATCGCCCATGTTGATTCTGCCATCGATGTAAAACCACGCTCCGCTGATCATCACAAACACGGTCACCAGACGCATCATCATATAACTGACCGAGATGCTTTTCGCCATCGTTTTGTACGCGAGCAGTTTGGTTAGACGGAAATTGGCATTATCTACAGCAAACAGCTTTTTCTCATGATCTTCATTGGCAAAAGACTGAACGACACGCATACCGCCTACGTTGTCTTCAATACGTGCATTGAAGTTACCGACGTCACCGAAGAGTCTCCGGTACGTTTTGGTCATCCGACCGCCGAATACAATAATCACCCACGCCATAATCGGAATGATGATAAACGTTAGCAAAGCCAGCTCCAGATTGATATTGGCCATCAGCCAGAATGAGCCAATCAGCGTCATCACGGCGATGAATACATCTTCTGGTCCGTGGTGGGCCACTTCGCCAATATCATTGAGGTCATTCGTGAGATGACCAATCAGATGCCCCGTTTTACGATTATCAAAGAACCGGAACGAAAGCTTCTGCAGGTGAGCGAACATTTTCTCCCGCATATTCGTTTCGATGTTGATGCCCAGCATATGCCCCCAGTATGTAACAACGTAGTTTAATACGGTATTCAATGCATAGATCGATAACAGCACGATACACGCCAGTAAAATCAGCGGCCAGTCTTGGCCTGGTAGCAGTTCATTGATAAATTTACTAACCGCAAGCGGAAATGCCAGCTCCAGCAAACCCGCAAATACAGCACAGCCAAAATCGATCAAAAACAGTTTTTTATACGGTCGGTAATACGAAAAAAAACGACGAAGCATTTCGATTCACACTCACTCTCCACATTCATATTCGGTTATACAGTGTATACCATTCTATACAGTCTTCCAAAACATGTAAACCTATTCTCGTTGATCGATAGCTAAAAAGCCTCCCCCATATCATAGAGAAGACTTTTTACATGTTGATTCTGTAAATACGTGCGAATATGCTTTCTATTTTTTCAATGAAACTTCAAATCGAGAACCTTCCTCACCCGCGAATACAATACGCCCGTTTTCAGGTAGAACAACCTCATTCTTGCCACTAACCACAGTATGATTTACACAGATGCCTGTCTGATCATATACAGCAAAGGCGGCATTTGCTGGCATCTTCACTGTCATAACCTGACCTTCGGCAGCTGACGGCACGAAGAACCATCTGTTATAACCTTCTGGCTGGATCGTTATCTTGGATTGCTTGCCACTGTAAAGTGTCTGGACAATCTCTTCACTGGCGTATTCATAGCCTGTAAAATGAATATACTCTACACCATTTTTTCTGGAAAAGTAAATATCCCTCGCATCCCTGCCAGCCATGCCGGGAATCCGGAGTTGGTTCAGGGCATGGTCGGCTCCAACAATTTTGTGGTTGATCATATAGCCGGGAAGGCCATTCTCTGTATCCAATGGAATGATTGCTGAAGAATGGAGATATGCCGTGGAGGTATATTTTTCATTCATCAAATAATACCGCTGCCCATCACGCTGATCCCATGCCGCCTGAATATCCTTAGGCAATTCATTGTTTTCGAGCTTTTGTGCCGTATATTCCGAGAAAGCAAGTTGCCCTAAGCCAGGTATGGACAGATAGGATCGAGACCACAAGTAGATATGACCATTTGACTCTTTAACAAATTTTAATTTTTTTGTGCCTTCCTTATTAACAAACGTTCCATCCGACGTATAGATGTATTGATCCGCAGGACTATTCGGAACCATTTGGGGCGTAATCGACAGTTCTCCAGTAGAACCTACATCCACCTTCATAACCGAATTGTTGCCACCATAGATTCCCGCATACTCAGACATCTCTTTTGGCATATCCGCCTTTACAGGCATGCCAAACGACTTTTCAGGTATGCGTTCTTGAATGATACCTTTGGTCTCGAGTGCGCTAAGTAACAGTTCGCTCGCTATCAATTGGTCAATTGCGCTCGAACCTCCTGAAGAAGTAACGGCTGCAGCCAGATTATGCTCTGGAAGCACGATGAGGGATGAATGGAATGACACCGTATCTCCACCTTTTGTAACCGCCTTGATGCCATAATCATTGAATGGGAACAAGTTCACACTATCCCACCCTAATCCATAAGAGATAGAGGAATCACTCTCTTCTGGCCACATGCCTCTCTTGTATTCTTTTTGCTCCATGGCTTTTACCGACTTCTCGGAAAGAATACCTTCAACCTCACCTGTGAAGATTTGCGAAAATCTCACAAGATCCTTAGCGGTAGAATATATGCCTCCGGTAGCGATGATATTATAATTCTCTTGAGGGAGCTGACCTTTATATAGCGGTGAATAGACTCCCGCCATATTTGCCGGGTTAACCACATCCTGTGGTGTTTTCGTACGCTCCATTTTCAAGGGCTCTGTAAAATGTTGGTGTATATATGCCGTAAAGCTCAACCCACTGACTCTCTCAACCAGAAGTTCAGCTAATGTAAACGCATCGTTAGAATATACCGAATATGCACCTGGCTCTGCCTTAAGATGCTGCGTTGCTAGTTGATCCAAGAACGTATCATGTGAGAGCGTATCATTATCCCCGTACAAGGTTGCATTGTGACTTGAAGTACCAAGAAGACCAGCCGAATGATTCAATAACATGCGTGGTGTAATCTGTTTATAACGTTGATCTTTCATCTTGAATTCTGGAATATAACGCGTCACTGGTTGATCCAGATTTACCTTGCCTTCGTCAACAAGCTTCATCACAGATGCTGTAAGAAACATTTTACTAGTCGAGCCTATGCCATAGATGGTATCGGATGTGAGCGCAACTTCCCCTTTGGAGTCATTTTTGCCTGTCTGCCCGGAAACAACAATCTCTCCTTGATCCATCAGTGCATATTGCACACTGGTTACCCCGTATGTTTCGGTAAGTAGGTTAGCCTTCTCCACCACTGTTTTCTTGGTAGTCTCATACATCAGGTCATTGCTCTTAGTGACAGAAGGTGCAGCCATAATAGTACCTGATGTTAACATGATTATCACCAGACTCAACGCAACAATTGAAGTCCGTTTCTTAACTATTGTTTTGATCATGCCCTTGTTGATCTTGATATCTTGGGTTATTATCATTCACATCTCCTCCTGTTCTGTGGTCAGACCTTCACCTCTCGATATGAAACAAGCTTAATTGATTCAGATGTACTCTTCATGAAGTCTATATGAACGGAACATGAACAAACTAAAAAAGCTACGTCACATACAAGCGAACTTGTACATGAACGTAGCAAAGAACCACAAAAAAGAAGTTGACTATCCTGTCGTCGGTGGACTAATTGGCAAGCTTACTATAAATGTTGTTCCTTGGCCCATTTTACTCTCCACCGCGATATCTCCTTTATGTAACGAAATAATCTGTTTCACGATCGCAAGCCCCATCCCGCTACCATCATATTTCCGACTATGGGAACGATCGGCCTTGAAGAAGCGCTCAAATACACGCTTTTGATCTTCGAGAGGAATACCAATTCCCTCATCCGTTATATATGCTGTTACAGCCCTGACATCCCGTTCCATCCTGACGTGAATTACGCCTTTATTCTCTGAAAACTTAATCGCATTGCTGAGAATATTCGTCCATACCTGATTCAACTGATCGTGATCTGCGATGACTTGAACCTTCTGTAAATCCAGCTCAAAACGAATATCCCGAGCGGACCATTGGGGCTGTAATGCAACGATAACCCTTCGGATCTGTTCATCAAGATCACGCGTGGCGAGTTGCAACTGATGAGATTGTGATTCCAGCATACTGAGCTTAAGCAAATTATCACTCATTTTAGACATGCGTTTCGCCTCTGAAATGATAATATCGAGATACCGTCCTCGTTCCTGATCTGGTAACTCTACATTTTTCAATGCTTGGGCATACCCTGATATGGAAGTAAGCGGTGATTGTACCTCGTGTGAGACGTTGGCTACAAACTCTCTTCTCATCTGCTCCAGTTGCTGTAGATCCTTCATCATATCTTCGAAACTACGAGCGAGCGTGCCCAGTTCACTAGATTGCTTAATATTCAGTTTCACATTGAAATCACCTGCTGCAATACGTTTGGTTGCCTGGGTCAATGTTTTGATGGGTCTAACCAAGAACATAGAAGCAATCAGAATGATCAGACTTCCGGCGGCCAGAGATGAGGTGGCAAAGATTGTACCCCATTGAATCACAGCAGCGGCAGCAGGCGGCGACAGCGTCTCCAGAAACATGGCTCGAGTCCCGCCAGCAGTCTGGACCGGCAATCCCAGTAGAACTGTACCAAGACCATTCGGAGTCGCTTCGACTACGGCTCCTCCCAGTACTTTCTGAAGCTGCTCTTCCGTCACTGAAATCGGTTTATGATCTATAGCCTTCCCGTACGTTTGGAACTGTCCTGATGGCTCATACATCCGAATATAGTACAAATCGAGCTGCTTCATGTTGTTGACGAATGCATCCGCTTCGGAGAGTGGAAGCGTTTTGTATATCTGTACAACATCCTGACCGAAATTGCGTATGTTGATATGTGAATTCTCATTGAGCTGATCTTCAAAAATCCAGGTGGATAAGAGAAAAGCAATCACGGTCCCGGCAATCACAGAAATGAGAAAAGTCACAACAACCCGGATATACAAAGACTTAATCATGCTTGACCTCTAACCGATATCCTAAACCACGAACCGTTTCAATCTGAAAATCTGAAGTCGTAACAAAACGTTCGCGCAAACGTTTGATATGTACGTCCACTGTCCGATCATCCCCTGTGTAATCCAGCCCCCAGATCTGATCGATCAATTGCTCTCGTGTATAGACCTGCCCCGGTGTTCCGGCCAGCTTGTATAACAATTCAAATTCCTTGAGTGGCAAAGTTAACGACTCTGTACCCAGAATAACTTTGTAACTCTGACGATCCAGCGTCACGTCCCCAAACTGAATCATATGCGTGGAGCCAATCTTGTATCGTTTTAGCAGAGCTTTCACACGTACAGTTAACTCCAACGGGTCAAATGGTTTTGTTAAATAATCATCTGTTCCCAGTTCGAAACCTTTTACCTTTTCCCATGTCTCACCTCTAGCTGTCAACATAAGTAAGGGTAGATCTGCGTTCAACTGTCTCAATTCTCTGCACAAAGCCCACCCGTCCATCACTGGCATCATAATATCCAGTACCACTAGGTCAATGTGACGTTCCTTGTATAGCGTTAGCGCCTGATGGCCGTCCACAGCCTCTACGGTGTCGAATCCGTCATTTCGCAAAAACAAACAGACCAGCTCACGAATATTCGCATCATCGTCTGCAACTAATATGGTAGCCATATGCTTCTCCTTCGGCAACATTATACGAATTGTTATGCATTTATATCGCCAGTTTGTTAATTTAGTGAATCCTCGTTCTTTGCAATCCCATTCGATCCTCTTTGCTTATTCCACATCCGTCAGAGATATCGTGAACATCGTATGTTTTTTCATCACTCCCTGAATAGGTACATCGTGTGTGCCACTTTCCTGGAAGCCTGCTTTCAAAAGCACACGAATGGAGCCGATGTTGTCTGGAACAGCACCAGCTTCAACATGCGTAATGCTCATCTCATGTTTGGCATATTGAAGCACACGTTTTAACGCTTCGCTCATATATCCTTTACCGTGGTGTTGCCGATCGGTTGCGTAACCTATCACCCATTTATCTGCACCGTTCAGTTCAATTCGAAATAATGAGATTTCGCCCACCAGTTCATCGGTATCTTTAAGAAAAATGCCAAAAGAATGTCGTTTTCCTTCTTTTCTCAGCTCAAGCCATGTCTCAATCAGACGGGTCTGTCCATCCAGACTATAAAATGCTTCATCTCGATGACCAGCCGAAGTCCTCTCTATATCTTCTCTATTGCCCATTTGAAACTCCTGAAGCAACGTAGCATCTTCTAACGTCCAAGCTCTGATATAAATTCGTTCCGCCTCATATTTCATCTCAAGTTACTCCTTAGAAGTTCAGTTCATGTCATCTGAAAACGGCCTAATCCACTAGTTCATCCAATGTATTCTCCAGCTCTTCAAGCCGAGCTGACAGCATATTCACATGTTGTTTCGCGTCAGCAATCTTTTTCTGTAAAACCTTTGTCTGCTCGTTCTCTGCGACTTGTTCATACTGCTTCAGTTTTTCAACAGCTACGACATGTTCTTCTTTGATTTGATCAATCTGCTGTTCCAGATACAATACTTCCGACAGGCTTGCTCCGCCTGATAAACGCTGTGAATACGTCATTTGCTCACCTCATTCATGTAGCTGTTATTCTGCGTTCGACTCGATCGCTTTACTTACATCATACGCATCTATATTGATATCCGGTGCCATGTCTAACGCCAATTTGGCAAGCTGACTACCAATATAAGGCCCCATGGTTAGACCGGAAGCACCCAATCCATTAGCTGTGATCAGACCTGACCATCCCGGGACATGTCCCATAACGGGCAAAAATCCTGGGGTGAATGGGCGAAAACCTATACGAACCTCATCAAGTGTGCTGTTTGCAAGCTCAGGTGCCAGTTCTAGTCCTTTGTTCAACACTTCTTGCATGCCTCCGGCAGTAATTCGTGTATCGTAACCGTGAACATCATTTTCATGTGTGGCGCCAATAACTATTTTCTGTTCTGCAAACGCAAGTAAATACTGATCAGTAGGCGGCATAATGACAGGCCACTCTTCTGTATTTTGCTGATTAGAAGTACGCAAATGCACAATCTGACCCTTCTGATAATGGACGTTAAAAAGAATCCCCAGTGGTTTCATTAACTCATTCGCCCACGCACCTGCACACACAACCACCCGATCCGCGACATAATGCTTCGATTGCACTTCAACGCCAGTTACTTGCTCATCCTCATAGAGCACTCTGGCTTCTCCCTCAATCAGACGAGCGCCGTGCCGCTGTGCAGAGCGGATCAATGCATCACGCAGCGCTCTTCCATCCACACGCGCAGCACCGCTGATGTGTACAGATGAATAACCTTCCCCAAGTAAAGGGAACCGTTCACGGGTTTCATTTTCATCCAGACATGTGATTGTACCAATCTCAGGCGCATCTTCTCTGCGCAACTTGGCACGCTCCGCTATTTTGTTAATCTTCTCCTGATCCGTATGTATGCTGAGTGCGCCTGTCTGTGCATACCCCGTCTCGGTTTCCCCAGTACATTCTAATTCAGTTATAAGCTCAGGGTAATAACGAGCACCTGCCTTGGCTAGCTGATACCAATCCTGATTCCGACGCTGAGACAACCAAGGACAGATGATACCAGCAGCCGCATCCGTGGCCTGCCCTGCATCTTTCCGATCGATAAGAAGCACTTCTGCTCCTGATTTTGCTAAATGATAGGCTGTTGATGCTCCTAATATGCCCGCTCCGACTACGATGACTTTTTTCATACGAGTATTCCTTTCCTTCGTCCATTCATCTATATAGCGTACCCTTTTTGCCATTCTGTTGGCAAGCTGTGGCACCTGGATACCGCGGATACCGTTTTCGGTAAAATACAAAGCTAAGATGTCAACACATTTAAAATAATTCCATTTATGTAATATAATTCTATTCAGGTTTCTTTCATGCTCTAATCATGCTACCTGCACAAGACCTTTTAACGAAAAGAGGAATTATTCAACGATGCTGAAACCTAACATGGGAAATCTGCTAGTGCCCGATATGCCTCTCATGATTACTGGGCAAAACCGGTTAACCGTTAATGAATTAATGGATTGGAGCGACCATTCACGGGATTACACCATTGTACAATGCATCGGCGGAACAGGGAGAATCGCTGCCAAAAATCTCGAGCTTTCTGTTCGGAAAGGAACAGCGCTTATCATGTTTCCTGAAGTTCCCTACCGTTATAACAATTCAAGTAACACATTACAGTTTGATTGTTTGTCATTTAATGGCTACATTTTGCCGCGTTTCCTGCACTCCTTGCAGATCGGGGAACTGCGCGCCTTCAAACCGGAAGGCATACTTGGCCTTCTGTTACGTGAGATCACACTGGCGCTACAGTCCCGTCACAAGGATTATATCTGGCATGGTTCTACACTGCTCTATACTCTTTTGGTTCGTTTAACCATTGAGAGTGAACGCTACAGCAAGGTTGAGCGCTCTGAGGCTCGGCTGCGTCTGACAGAACTTGTTGCTTTTATCAAAGAAAACTATCAACAAGATCTCTCCCTCTCCCTACTCGCGGATCAGATGAATGTGACCGAGCAACATCTGAACCGCATCTTTAAAAAAGAGTTCCATATGACTCCACTCGATTACCTGGTTCGCTATCGCTTGCTTAAGGCAAAGGAGATGCTTGTGCAGCAAGAGGATATCACCGCACATGAGATTGCAAAAGCCGTCGGTTTTAACAGTGCCAGTTATTTCGGTTCCGTGTTCAAAAAATATGAAGGCATCTCACCCATTGAACTGCGCAAGAAGTTTCAGAGATAAAAAATCATATCTTCATCTCAGCCAGCGAGGATAACCGCCGTTCATGCATAGTGAATTCCAAACCACGTGTTACCTCGTTCGGCACGATATAACAACGGATACCTGCGGCATTTGCTGCCTTTAGTCCATTGGGAGAATCCTCAAAAACAATCGCCTCATCTGCCTCCACACCAAGTTTCTGCAGCGTGAGCAGGTACAGCTCCGGGTCAGGTTTCACCCGCTTCACATCATCCGAGGTATGAATGACTTCAAAATAATCAAACAACCCAAGCTTTTGCAAGTACCCGTGTACCCAATCACGAGTGGAGCTCGAAGCAACCGCAAGCCGAATTCCCCTCTCCCGGGCAGCGTCCAGCAATTCAAGTACGCCTGGGAGTATGCTTGCTTGTCCCAAATATGATTCGTACTTCTGTTCAGAAAGCAAGCGGATTTGCTCATGATTGATCTCTTTTTGCAACATTTGCTCCAGATATCGATACGGATGAAATTCCTCGAAGGAGGTGCCTACGTTTTTAGACCATAGCTCAAGTCCCAGCTCCACACCATGCTCTTCATAAATATCACGAAAAGCATAATACCAAGGCGTTTCTGTATCTACAATCAGGCCGTCAAAATCAAATATAAATGCTTTTAACTTCTGTACCATTGTTCTATTCCTCTCTCTCAGCCATCG
Organism: Paenibacillus polysaccharolyticus; assembly: GCF_023714295.1. Classification (GTDB taxonomy): domain Bacteria; phylum Bacillota; class Bacilli; order Paenibacillales; family Paenibacillaceae; genus Paenibacillus; species Paenibacillus polysaccharolyticus_A. Next base: position 1,393,328 of record NZ_JAMAUN010000001.1, on the reverse strand, counting down.
CTGGAGAAACGGATCAGAAGCGTGCAGTCAAATCCGGCTGGGTCATGCTTACGGATAAAAAGTGGCAAGTGCAACCCGTGCCGGTCGGTGACTGAGCAACAACTCCAGCTCGAAGCTCTCCATCCATCGGCATGCCAAAGTATCGAATTAACTTCCATTCTTCCCCATCGGGAGAGTAAAAGAAGGACAGACATCCCTCCACTTTTCGTATACGCAGGTAAGGATCTGACACAGGCACCTCTGTCGAGTTACAATCATCGGATGAACCATCTCGTGTAACGACAGATACGATCGTTGCGGCCTTACCATCATATTCAAAACACAGTTTGCACCAGTTACGTTCGTCGACCATCACCATCAAACATCCGGAATCATACTGATGCTTCATCTCTACCGTCAGCTGTGCAGTCATTTCGAAATCACCAGCGACGGGCATCGACAAGAATGGAGCGGTCGCTCGAATATGTTTGCCTGCCGGGTCTTGGAAAAAATCCGAGTCGGCTTGCGCCTCTATGATCAGTCCACCTTGATCCGTATATGACCAGTTGTGCGGCTCATTGATCCAGCTCATTTTCTCCCTTGCTTCCGTTGTCATTACATTCATCATTCAAAACCTCCCAAGGATTGTACTATTAACTGCATTTTACCGTTTTATATATTCGGCAACATACAGAAAAGCCCTTCTTCTACATATTTTTGTAAGATTCTATCACTTGGGGGCGTTGCTGTGGATCATGTAAAAACAACATAATAATCATCAAGAAAATATACAGTGCAAGAATAACGCCGAACAGAAGGACCGGATGATAATGATACAGCAACCCGGTTAGATACCCGGAAGGTATTGCTGTTAAAGTCATAACCGTCTGTACAGCCGAGAACATGTCTGCCTTCTCATGTGTGCCAAGTCGGTTCATCAGTAATGAATCACGGTACGTTTGCAGAATGAAGTTCCCGGCAGCAAGTACAATAAGGGTAAGAAACAGCATCGCTATATTACCGGCCGGAATCAGAAGAAATAACACAGCACCCGCGGTACTAAGCACAATGGAGAAGCTAACATACTTTTCTTCCGATCTCTGCTTCAAGCGCGGAAGAATAACTAGATAGAGCAGCATGACGGTAACCGCTGTCACGACGGGAACAAACGAGATCACTCGATCACCAAAGCTTAACTGCTCTTTAAAATAGATGACCTGAAAGAAGTTTAACTGTAGAACCAGATTGGACAATACCGTAATTAAAATGATCGGAAATAACCTGCGCTTGTAGAACGACCTTCCAAACAGACGAAGGCTGGTGACGAGGCTGCGAAATACATGCGTTTTGCTGTGTATGCCCATCAATTCCTTGCCAACCTCAGTCTCTTCCGTGTAGCGATTACGAATAAAAAACATCGCTGTCATCAACAGCCCGCCCACAAAATAAATGCTTGCTAGCGTAGGCGCGATGCCAAAATCTGCAATCACAACTCCCGCAATCGGTGTAAGCACTCCCGCACCGGTAATAATCATGTTCAGCATGGCGAACACCTTGGATCGTTTATGTTCTTCTACGTCTTCAATGATCAGACAATTGAAAGACACCGTGACAAACTTTGATGTCGCATTAAGCAAATAAGCCATGAGAAACAGCCAGAAATTTTGTGAAAATGCCCAGATGAACATGGGTACACTCCAGGCGAGTAAATCAAAGATCAGTGTCGTTCGTTTACGTCCCAGCTTATTGGTCACTGACCCTGCAAATAGTTGAAAAATGAAGGCAAAATACAGATTCACCGAATTAATGATGCCTATCTCAATGTCGGACAAACCGGCCTCTTTCATATACAAAGGAGCGTAAAACAAAACAATCGTTCCCGGAATGGCCCACACCGGCTCAAGTAAAATAGAATACCGCGGATTTCTCGGCAAATCCCGAAGCAGTTTCACTCCATATCCCTTCTTTCTCTCTGCGGATCGCTCCGCTGTAACCTGCAAGATCCAATCGAAAACACATCTCACTTGCGCTTAACGCCTTATACCTCACTGGTCACAGCGGAGAACCCCACAATATCTACATTATTACAGAATCAATGCGGTCTTCACCGAATTCATCGGCAGCTTCTCCCCGCTTCGCAGGTCATAACCGATGGTGCCATTGAAAGCTTGCTCATAGTCCGTCAAAAATTCTTTGGCTGTTACCATCTGCTCTAGCTCAGGAATGCTTTGCGCGAATTTCAACGCCGTGCTGATCATGGAGTGTACAGCTACCGCACCAATAATACTGAGTCCATCGTTAATGACATGGGTTGATTTAAAAGTCACTTCGTAACTGTCGTCATACCCCATTGGGATGATCCGGCCGCCTTTAGCAATCATCTCAAACCCGACATGAAGCTGATTCCCTACAGCATCGACAACAATATCAAACTTTTTGTTATTGTTGATCTCATATACGTTGTCCAGTGTTAGATCCTGCGGATAGTAGACATAGTCAGCGATCCCTTCTGCGAATTGTTTGCGATAAGGATCAATCTCAGTTCCCACCGTAAGTCTTGCCAGTCGTTTGCTCACCAGCTGGCACAGCGAACCAATGGCGCCTGACCCCAGCACGAGTACAGAATCACTTGGCTTCACGCCTGCTTTCATGAATGTTTGCAACACACAACCCAGAGGTTCAATCATCATGGCCGCTTCCCAGCTCATGGAATCGGGAATCGGATAGATATATTTTTCATCTCCCACAAAGTATTCGGCAAACGTTCCGTGTGTGGTCATTCCTACTTGGTAGTCATCGAAATTTTCACAGTAAATGAACAAGCCTTCACGGCAATACGAGCAGTGTCCGCAAGATTGCGTCGGGTCCACGAGAACCCGATCTCCTACGCGAATACCCCGTACTTCATCTCCCACCTCGACCACAGTCCCTACACCTTCGTGACCGATAACGGTTCCTTTATTTGCTGAGACTTTACCTTTAACAATGTTCAAATCTGTTCCACAGATCCCTGATCCATAGATTTTCACTTTGACCTGATTCGGTCTTTGAATGCTGGGCTCCTCAATCTCTTGTAGCTCCACCTGTTTCAAATCTTGATATACGAGTGCTTTCATGCGAACTCCTCCTGGTCATGTAATGAGTTTTGATGTTATTTTTTACATATTGGCATATTTCAGATGTTCAATCTTCTGCCTTTCTTTCCAGTCCGACAAAATCTGAAGCAGTGCATCCTCCACCCAAATCAATTCCTCCCGCGTATGCGTATCCGAGAAAATAAAGTAACCTTTGGTGAAAATGCCGTAATGAGCCATCTTCTTCACCATAAATTCGCGGAACGGGTCCGTCTGAAAATTTTGCTCATCCAAAGATTGGATGTAAAAGCTCGCGTAGGTTCCCTTTAAGACTAATTGTTCCGTGAGACCAAGCAGCACAAGTTCGGATTCCAGTCGTTTCATGATCCGTGTAGCGGGTTCACGCCAAGTGGGCCAGACTTTGGCATTTTTAATTAACCTTTCGCAAGCAATAGCCGCCGCAAGCGCTGTTGTCTCGCTGGAATGCGCATTGCTAAATCGCACCTGTCCTGCAAGGGACATGAGGTGCTCTGGCCCCATTACTGCTGCAAGCGGAAGTCCGTTGGCCATACCCTTGGAGATGCAGAGCAAGTCCGGCCAGATGTCATACTCTCCTGCAGTCGCCTGTTTGCCCATTCGTATTCCCGAAGTAACCTCGTCGAAGATAATAATGATGTCCAGAGAGCGGCATAAATTCACCACCTTCTCCAGTTCTTCTTTATTCCACTCGTTGGGGCACAAGACAATACAAGCGATATCATCTATAGATGAAGTGTGTTCCCGAATGTTAGTATAGGAAGGCTTGTTCACCCAAATCGTGGAACGCTCAATATCCACCGGAATGCCGCGTTCTTTGGTCTGGCTGCCGTAATAACCATATGCGGACCAGTCATGCCACCCGTGGTAAGCTGTTGCAATGACCTTGCTTTTACCACTTCCCGCACGGGCCAGCCGCACCGCTCCACTTACTGCGTCTGCACCGCTCTTGGTGAAGCGCAGGGACGGATAACGTCCCTCGAATCGCTCCAGAATTAACTCGGCACACTCCAGTTCAATATCCGCTGGGAGTGAAAAGCCTGTCCCTTTTTTCAACTGATGAATGACCGTAAGCTGAATTTCTCGTCTGGCGTGCCCCCAAGGAACCGTGCCCATGGCCATCTCACAATCCAGCCATTCATTACCGTCAATATCTGTGAATCGGGAATGATATGCTTCCGCACAGCAGACCGGGGTATGTCCCGGAAATAAGCGTTCTGGCGCTTTGGCTAGAGTACTGCACCCGCTCGGAATAACTTTTTCAACCTTCTCCAGCCACTCCAGATTTTGAGTAAATCTTGCGGCACGATCCAGCGTGCTTTTTTCATCGCTCACTTTGAAGTACCTCCCTAAGGCTTAATAGTGGTATATCACAACCTGAATGATTAAGTTATCGCACTTTCGTGCCCGGCCAACATCCATCATAGATGCGATCCATCGTAATCACGTTACCGTAGAGGTCAATAATTAGATCCTTGGCTCTATGGGCATGCCTCATTTCGATCCAATAGCGGTTCTCCAGCAATCGGGTAAAGTTGTCCACCAGAAACAGCAACCGATTTTCGCTATGAATTAACTCCTTGCCTAATACTTGGGGTAGCCATATGGCTCCATTCGAGTTAAAGCGGTTGGAGTAGTCTCGCACATCGGCAAGGGGCGCGATACCTGCCTCGTCAAGCTTGCTCCAGAACGTGTCCGCATCACTTCGAACCTCGGCAAGATCGATACCGATCATTGGCAGATGCTCGTATTCGCGTTGATGATGCAATTGCTCCTTTAGATGACTGAATACGAAGGGCCATACATCGGCTTCGATCTGACTTCCCCACTTTTTCCAAAATCGTGCCAGATTGTTCTTGCGGTTAAAATTGCGATGAATGCCGCTGCTGCGTTCCCAGTGATAGGCTTGAATATTAGGATTAATAACCGTATCATAACCCGCTTCTCTGGCGCGCATCTGATAATCAAAATCTTCATATCCGTTGAAAAACTTTTCATCCAGGCCGCCAATCGTCTCATATACTTCCCGTTTCATGCCAAACATCGCAAATACAACAAGCTGCACGGAGAACGTCTCCTTCGGGATATCATCCGGGGATGCGTTCAGAAAAAGATGGCGTCCAATCGAGTCAGCAAAGGCGATACCACAATGTTGTACACCCCCAGTCTGCGGATACAACAGCACGCCTCCGATCATACCGATCGTAATATCCGTGTCGAGCGTCTCCTTCATCATCGTTTGCCAGTGGGGCTGCAATATCGTGTCGGAGTCGAGGAAAAAGATATATTCTCCCTTAGCAAGATTCAGGGCGCTGTTAATGGATACGGCGCAGCCAAGTGGAAAGTCATGCTGAAGAATATCAATGGTCACACCTTCTCCAACCTCTTGTTTGAGTTTATCCAGGTGCTGGAAGACGGCAGAGCCAGATCCGTCGTTGATAAAAATAATTTGTGTTGATGGGACGACTGTTCGAAGCAGCGAATCTGTAAACAGGTTCAGAATGTTATAGTCCTGATTGACCGGTACAATAATGGTATAAAGCATATTATTCCTCCTCATGAAGTTAATTTTGATGGAACCCTTGGCCAAGATTATGAATATGTGCATGATATAACTACTTGTTCTCTGTCGTCCTCCTCCACTCAAACTTTGTCTTAATTTGGTAATGATTTGAACCTAATAGAAATTTATATCATTTTTTGGAAGTTTTAAATCTTAAATTCTGAACTCTATTAATATCTGAATCTCTTTAAAAATCAAAAAAACTCTCAATGGGTCCCTCGCATCTAATGCGACAAACCGATCAAGAGTTTTTAGAAGTTGCTCTTCATTTATTAAATACGCCAATAATTGCTTAACTTTATGCCTTTGCAGGCAACCAATCGGACTCTTTGGCACCCAGATTCGTGATGAATTGTTGCAGTGCATGTGATATCCATTTGCGGGCATGAATTACTAACTGAATTTCCAATGTAAAATCAGTATGAACTAGAGGCAGTACCGTAAGCTTCTGTCTTTGGATCTCATCCATGGCAATCATACGAGGTAAAAGAGAGATGCCCGGACCAGCCATAATACTTCGTTTAATGGCCTCAGGGCTTCCCAGCTCCAGCCCTACTTTATAAGGGATTCCATTCGTTCGGAGTACTTTCTCCAGCAACTGCCTGTAATTGCACGAGTCCTCCGGCATGATCCATTCTTCGTCCGCCAAATCACTCAATGTTACCTCGGATTTAGCTGTAAGTGGATGGTCTGAATTCACGATAAGCACCAGCGGTTCCTCGCGAATCGTAATCCATTGTAATCCGGATTCCGGTGAAGCATTGGCCAGAATAAGACCCACGTCTGCCTCCCCTTCTCTGACTTTTTGTAGAATCAGATCTTCCCGATCGGTCTGTAGCCGAATGCCGAGCTCGGGATATTGTTTACGTGTCGTTTGAATGGGCACCGGCAGATAATAAGAAGCAAGCGAGTCCATCGTAGCAATGGTAAGTGATCCGCCGCCCTGTTTGGTCAGCTTCTCCTGAGAATGTTCAAATATCTCCAGAAGCTGTCCAGACAACTTAAACAGCTCTTCTCCAGCCGAAGTCAGCCGGATTTTATTGTTATTAAAACGTTCGAATAGTTTGACCTGATAAATTTTCTCCAGCTTTTGAATCTGGGTTGTTACACTTGACTGCGCGTAACCAAGCTCTTCGGCTGCTTTGGTAAAGCTTTGCCTCAATGCCACCTCACGAAAGGTTTGAAAATAATTCAAATCCATTATTTATTCCCTCACATCATCGAAATTATTGATAACACCTATCATCTATTATAGCTAACTATGATACATTTTCCCATGGTAAAGTGAATGAAATGGAATTCCAACATACATTTGGGGGTAATACGATGTTAACCGAACAACAGATTCAAGGTATTTATATACCTGTAATCACACCTTTTACCAAAGAACGCGAACTTGATCTTCCTTCGTTCCAAAACTACATCAAAGTTATGGCTAACAGTGGCATTCATGGCTTGGTGATTAATGGTACGACTGGAGAGTCACCTACCGTGACATGGGATGAAGTGGAACAGCTTGTGAAGGCCGCGAAGGAAACTCTGAGCAGCATCAACTCCTCCGTACCCATTATGGTTGGAACTGGAACCAATGATACCGCTTCAACGGTGGCAAGAACAAAGAAAGCTGCCGCACTCGGAGCCGATGCTGTTCTTGTCGTTACTCCATACTATAACAGACCCACGGAAGAGGGCATTTACGAGCACTTCCGCATGGCAGCCAGCGTGGGCATACCCGTGATGGTATACGAAATTCCAGCCCGTACAGGGGTTAGAGTTTCCATAGATATGATGAAAAAAATTATGAACATCGATGGTGTTATTGGTCTTAAGGATAGCACAAATAACCTCGATCTTATGACCGAACTGGTACGTTGCGGCTCGAAGCCCATTTTGTGTGGAGATGATACCTTCTTCTTCGATATGTTAACGAGAGGTGCAGCCGGCGGCATGATGGCATCGGCTAGTATTAATCCAGAGCGTTTCCTGGAAGTATATAACCGTTTCGTGGCTGATGAAAAAGAAGATGCCTACCGTCTCTATACGCAGTTGCTTCCGTTCATTAAAAATCTCTTCGAAGAGCCTGCGCCTGCCATGCTGAAACATCTGCTTGCACAGCAAGGCATTATCGCTTCTGCACAGCTGCGTCTGCCTCTCATGCCAGCATCTGAACAATTAAAAGCAAAGATTGCACTGTAAATTAAGCGGAACACCTCTATAGAACATAGCCACAGATAGCCATAGGTCGAAATAAAAAAGCCGCAGATTCATCTGCGGCTTTTGCTGTGCACTTGTTTAACACTCCATAAAAGCAACAACGTAAAAATGCTTGAAATTCTGCTTCTTTTTCAGCTCATTTCATAACAAAACCGTGATAGAACGTGTCCACAACAAGTGCAGGCGCAGCATTTCTGGCGATATTGCCATGGATCACTTGTTGCCACGTCAAGAAAAGAATTGAATACAGAACATCTACAATCCACGTTTTGTCCACATCCGAACGAAAAAAGCCTTTCTCTTGAAGTATACCAATGGCATAAAGCACCGGTTGTCTCAGCTTCTGATCGGCCCCTTCAATCTCGGCATTATAATTGACGGTTGCATCGTGAGCCAGAAAATATATCTTATCCCCAAGTGGAATTAGCGCTTCAATCAGCTCCGGGATATAGTGTTCAACCCGCTCCTCATCGAGCTTGACGTGTTGCAACGTCTCGTTAACAACATCAATTGCACGCATCGCCAAGTGAATCATCAGTTGCTCACGGCTCTCCACATATCGATGTAATGTGGCAATTCCGATGTTCGCGGCTTCAGCAATGTCGTTCATCGATGCATTGGGCTTCTCGATCAGTAATTTTGTGGCTTCATCCAGAATGGCAAGCATTCGATTTTGCTTAAATGTTAACTTCTCATTTTTCATCTCAAACGGCACCTCGGTCTGATTCATTATAAGTGAAGAATGGCAATTTCAAATCAGAGGTAAAACTAGTCCACTTTCGCTCCATGGGAGCGTGCAATTAGAACGGCCTGTTCGCGATCCATTCGCACCCCTTTCAGATCTAGAGATTTCAGATCAATGTCATCCAAAATGGCCCCCCGCAAATCCGCACCCTGTAGCTTCACCTTACTCATGGATACTCTCGTGAGGTCACAATCACGCAAATCAGCTTTGCTTAAATCGGATTCAGCTAGATCCGCTTCAAAAAAACGAATCCCTCGCAAATCCTGTTTTCCAAGTCGCGTATATCTCAGATTGGTATAAGACCAATCTCCTTTGAGAAGTGTAATGCCGTCCATCTGGGCACCGGAAAAATCCGATCCCGTCATCTTGCAAGCTGTAAATTTGGAAGCAAACAGGTTGGCACCCCCAAACAGGCAATTCTCAAATGCAGACTCCGTATGTATGGAACCATTCATGGATGCCCCTTTGAAATCACACTCAATGAAACGGCAATGGCTTGTTTCGACTTCTTCCATGGAGGCATTCATAAACGTGCAATGCTTGAACACACAGCTAATTAACTCGCCGTAACGCAAATCCCGTCCCTCAAAGTGAACGCCCTCATATTCCTGATCCTTATATTGATACATGGATTACACCTCATTTGGTATCGTGTTAACGTCGTAGTCGTTTTTAAATAACAACTCATTCTACTATACCATATGAGATCACTTCATTCAGTGAAGTGCTTTCGACATTCGATACATGGATACAGCAGGTTTACTGATCACTCCCACCTTGTTGTACCCCAGACGTTCATAGAGCTTGATGGCACCTGCATTCTCCTGTTTGACGGTTAAGGAAGACTTTGCAAACCCTTGCAGAAGGGCCTGTTTCTCCGCATGACGGATCAATTCTGTCCCGATCCCAAGCCCCCTGCTTTCTGGTAGAGCAGCAATAATTCCGATGTGATATTCATCGTTCTCTGCCTCTTTTAACGTAACCATCGTATAAAACTCCTTCCAGTTACGCAGGTTGTATCCGATCAGCTTCCATTTGTGTATGTCAAACAGCTGTGAGAACGTCGGCCATGCCAGCTTATTCATCAGTGTCGTTGGATAACACATGATCATGCCGAGTGTTTTCCCCTCCCGAACCGCTTCGTAAGCGTACTCGTGACTAAACCGATTATTTCGGGACTTCCAAAGCTTCTGGAAGGTCTTATCTATAACTGCGGGCTCCCTGGAACCCGCCAATGAATATTTCATGTAATCAAGCGCCATCTCCGTTAGTTTTCCTCCGACGGCGGTTTGCGGGTTTGCTTTTTGAATAGATATTTGGCTCATGGTGATCACTCCTCATGTGTTGTTATGGTCGCTTGTTCGAATCTTTAGTTCTATACGTTATGCTTTGGCGTAATTCGGTTCGGATGTAATGCCGTCTACAAAAACGTTCACCGCTTGAATGGATACCCCAGTAAGATGTTCAACCTGGTCAATGACCTTTTGCTGCAACTCTCTGCAAACCTCGTGTACTTTACTGCCGTAATGAACAATAATTTTCACGTTAATCTCCACGCTATTGTCTACTCTGCGAATGACAATGCCGTTTTGCTGACTACGGCCACTCCTATTTTGCTAATACTTTCAACCAAGCCAGCCGACATGGAAGAAATCTCACGGGTAGCCCCTGTTATTTTACCGACCATTTTGGAGATGGCTTCATCGGATATTTGAATCCGGCCTAATGTTTGTTGAATCATCATATGAATCGCCTCCGTGCTTTTTTGATAGATAATTCTATCATTTAATTAAAATATATATCATGTAAGATCGGAATTCAACTATTTCTGTATAAAACACAAAAAAACCGCATCCATTGCGGTTTTTTTGGCATGTCTATATTAGACTTTCATTCTATACAAAAGGTTTTCATGAAAGGCTAACCCTAAACCCCTAAGTTCATGCGCCATCTGATGAGCTACAGGTACTCGTTAAACCAGGCATTCACCTGTTCGAAGCTATCGACTCGAAGAGAAGGTTTGCCACTTTTGAGCAGTGAATGGTTGGAACCCGGATAGCGGATCAGCTTGGTTGTTTTTCCATAACGCTTCAACGTCGTATACAATTCCTCCGCCTGAGCTATCGGTGTTCGGTAATCCTGTTCCCCGTGCATGATGAGCAACGGAGTTTCGATGTTGTGAGCATGAGCCAACGGCGATCGAGACCAAAGATATGCAGCATTCTCTGCAGGATTTCCCCCAATCACACCCTCAACGTAAGAAATCCCGATGTCACTTGTGCCGTACATGGATAACCAGTTGGAGATGCAGCGTTGTGTCACAGCTGCTTTGAAACGGTTCGAGTGAGCGACAATCCAGTTGGTCATAACTCCGCCATAACTACCGCCGGCAACACCCAAACGAGATACATCCAGCATTGAATTCGTCGCCAATGCATGATCGACAGCTTCCATCAGATCCCGATAATCACCGCCAGCGAAGTCTGCACGACAAGCTCTGGCGAACTCCTGTCCATAACCTATGCTGCCTCGAGGATTAACCCATAATACAGCGCAGCCTTCTGCGAGAAGTGTCTGCATCTCATGACTGAATGCTCCGGTATACATCGCGTGAGGCCCACCATGAATCTGTAAAATCAAAGGCAACTTACGATCGGATTTCAGTTCATCTTCAATCTGAACTCCCGACGATGGCGCCGTTGCCCCCCTAATTTCAGCTGAATTCGCATCTTTCGTTAAATCAGGTATGGCTAGCCAGCCTTGAATCCGCAAACCGTCCGATGAGGTAAATTCCACTCTTGTCGGTACGTTAACCATCCGTTGCGCCATAAATTCATCATTACGATGAGTGAGTCTAGCCATTTTACCGCTGCCTATGCCCACGGTGTACAACTCTCCTGAATGCTTATCCGTGAGTGCAGCTACAACCAAAGTCTTTTCATCCGCAGACATCGAATACTGATATACGTCTATTTCCCCTGCAGATGTAATCATTTCGCAGCTTCCGTCGGACTGAATCCGGTATACATCAACATTTCCGTGATGTGTGCCTAGTACATATACCCCCGGTTGAGAAGATGAATAACTAATGATTGGTGAAGGCGAAGCACTTGCTGATTTCATATCACCCAGTGCAGCGTTGCCGATGTGCATATCTAGCTTAGGTGCGAATAGCCTGGGTACCCCCCGATTCACGGGAAGAGTAAACAGTTGATGATGACTCCCACTCCCGTATTTACGATCACTGGCAATCAGAATCAATTGTTTTCCATCGGCTGTAAATGAGAACTGAGTAATCTGGAGACTGGAGTCCGTGACTTTCATGGGTTCATCAACTCCTGCTGTCCCCGCCTCAACGCTTACCATATACACGTCCGTATGATGAAGCAAATCCGGATCTGATCCTGCTTCTTCTACTTGTTTGGAGATAAAGGCAAGTTTCAGGCTGTCCTGTGACCAGACGGGGGTAGTGATGTTCCATAACCCGGAGGTTATCTGCTTGATAAGTCCACTCTTGATCTCGTAAAGAAACAAATGGCTGTACTGACCATCCCACCAACCTGATCCTTCAGCTTTCGGCGTAGTGCGCTCGTAAACTGTTCCCCGCAGTGTCGCTTCTGGTTGCCGGGTTGCTTCATCGTTAGTGTCTTTCACCGACTCATCGGTTGATAATTGAGCTGAACTCATCTGAGCTTTACTCGTAAACGCAATATACTTCCCATCGGGAGACCAGACGTAACTCATGATTTTACGTTCAGGAGATATGAGCATGGACGGTTCTGTACATTCCGTATGAACAGACCAAAGTCCTTTTCCAGCCTGAGTCGATCGAATAAACGTCAACTTGTTACCGTCTGGTGACCATGCAGGAGAGGAATCCTTCGTTCCATCCGTCAGCGCTACATCTTCTGTCCCATCCAGCGAAATTCCCCGAATTTGTGTGTTATATTCGTTCTTCGCCCGATCAATCGTTTGTTCAACGTAGGCTACTTGTCCATTTGCACTGATCACCGGCTGACTGATCCAGCGATAGTGATAGAGATCCTCCGGCGTAATCTGGCTTTTTTTCATATCCATAACTCCCTTCCGTTATGATTTCTGAGCTGACTCTGTTCGAGGATCAAGCACATCCCGCAACCAATCGCCGAGGAAAATAACACCCAGCACAGTAAACGTAATAGCTAGTCCCGGAAATGTAGCAACCCACCAGCTCGTGGCTACATACTGCCGTCCGTCACTTAACATGCCGCCCCACGATACATCCGGTGGTTTTATTCCTAGTCCCAGAAAACTCAGCGACGCTTCCATGATGATTGTTGTGCCTACATTCATGCCGCAGATGACAATAAACGACGACAATACGTTAGGCAAAATATGCTTGATAATCAGCCGTCCATTTTTGGCACCAATCGATCTGGCGGCAAATACAAAATCCCGCTCTTTCATACTAAGCACTTCACTACGAACTACACGGGTGAATGGCACCCAGTTGGTTACACCGATAACAAAGATCAACGTGGTCATACCTGGACCCACAATAGCCATCACTACTAACATGAACAGGATCGTTGGTATCGCCATGAATGCATCACCCACACGCATAATAATGGCATCCAGCCACTTTCCATAGAATCCGGATATCAGACCCAGAACGGCTCCGATTATTCCAGAGACAATGACGGCGCCCATACCTACAATTAAAGACACGCGTGCGCCATATACAATACGGCTCCACATATCTCTGCCCAGATTGTCGGTTCCCAGCCAGTATTCGGCCTTTCCGCCTTCAAGCCACGCAGGCGGTTTGAGACGGTTCAGCGGGTTGACCGCTGACGGATCATGACTCGTTAGCAGAGGTGCGGCTATTGCAATCAGGACAACAACCAATACAAGCACTGCACCGATGAATCCGGTCTTGCTGATGATTAGCTGTTGCCAGATGGATCGAATTCCGGCAATCGTACGCGAACTTCTGTTGTCCGGTTCGGTAACCAGAACATTTGTTTCATCGTTGTCTCTCATAGATCGCACCCCCTTCTAGTCATATTTGATACGTGGATCCAGCAGTCTGTAGGACACGTCCGTGAGAATATTAACAACCACTACAATGAATGCAATCACAAACACGGCTGCTTGCACAATCGCCATATCATGTGTATTTACGGCCACAACTAACAGTTGACCCAAACCTGGCCAGGAAAATACGGTTTCTGTAATCAAAGTACCTCCGATCAGACTGGTAAACTGCAGACTCATAATGGTCACAACCGGAATTAAACCGTTACGGAACGCGTGCCTCGCGATCACTGTCATTCGTCCCAGTCCTTTACTGCGTGCCGTGCGAATGTAATCTTGATTCAGAATCTCCAGCATGCTGGATCGGATTAGCCGTGTCATCTGTGCAGCAAGTCCCACGCCCAGCGTAAAAGCGGGCAGAATCAGATGGGATAAACCTCCGCGACCCGAAACCGGTAAAACGCCTAGCACAACGGAGAATAACAGAATGAGCATAATGCCCATCCAGAAGTTCGGCATCGCCTTGCCAATCACCGAAATACCTGAAATGAGAAGATCGGTAAATGTATTTCTTTTCACTGCCGAGATCACTCCCAGCGGAACAGCCATCAATACTGCAAATAACATGGCCGCAGCGGCAAGTTCAAAGCTTGCAGGCAATCGCTCTAACACAAGCTCAAGTGCAGGCTGACCGTAACGGAAGGATTGACCAAAATCTCCCTGAATGGCATTACCGAGAAATTTCATATACTGCGCGTATAAAGGCTGATCGAGTCCCAGTGCCTGCGTCAACACAGCCCTGTCCTCTGCTGTAGCGGTCTCAGGTAACATCAGAGCCACAGGATCACCCGTGACCCGAACCAGAATAAAAACAATTAATGAGACAATAAACAGCACCGGAATGACCTGCAGTAAAGATTTGAATACGTATTTTCCCACTCCCGGCTCACCTCCTCTTTCCAAAAAAGAACGGCAGGAACTTGTTCATCCAGTCCCTGCCGTTCACGGCTTACTCATGCAATGACAGGTGGTATTAGCCTCTGTTACTTTGCAACAGGTATAATCTCATCCGCATAGAACATCTCATCACTGCGTGGTGCAAAGTTCACTTTGTCATTGGTTCCATAGACGCCTTCCATCTGATACAAATATACGGCAGGGCGCTCTTCTGAGAAAATCTGTTGTACTTGCTGATATTCTTTCTCACGAGACTCAGGATTCATGTTTACAAGTGCGGATTGCAGCAACTTCTCCACTTCCGGATTGTTGTAGTCCGATTCCCCTTTGGCTTCTTCCACCATATAACGGTTATAGTTGTTGGAAGCGTCAAACAGGGAGTTACCGATTCCGATCATGAAAATTTCTTTAAATGATTTGGAGCTATAACGTTCGCTGAATGCACTCGGCTCAAGCACGTCCAGATTGATTTTGAATCCGGCCTGATCCAGCATAGCTGCAACAACCTCAGCTTGTTCCTTGTACTGAGAAGATACGGAGATGGTCATCTCGGCCGTGCCTTCAGCGTAGCCTGCCTCTTTTAGCAGTTGCTTTGCCTTTTCCAAATCATACAATGATGTCTTATACAGTGACGGGTCAGCTCCGAAGTTCCCAGGTGTAACGGATGTACGAGTAACGATCCCTGCTCCCCCGGCAATGCTGTCAACGATCCCTTGTTTATCAATCGCCAGATCAATGGCTTCACGCACTTTTGGATCAGCTGTAATGCTGCCTTCCGTTTGACGGAAGATCAGTTGCAGAACACGCTGAATAGGTGCTTTCACAATTTTTTTGTCTGCTTCGCCTTCAATACGTGCAATATCTGTTGATGGGATGGATGACGCAACGTCAACTCCGCCAGCAAGTAATTCAGATACACGTGTGGAAGCCTCAGGGATAACACGGAATACCACTTCATTCCACTTCGGCTCACCGCCGAAATAGTTTTCATTTTTCACAAGCTCAATCCGGTCGTCTTTGGTCCATTTGCTGAACTTGTATGCGCCAGTACCCACCGGCTCTTTCAGGAACGTGTCCATGCCCTTGTCTGCAATATATTTGGAAGGCAGGATGCCAGCGCCCATTTTGGACAAGCGATTGAGCAGCAATGGGTCTGGACCATCGGTAATGATGTCTACCGTATGCTCATCCACCGCTTTGACTTCAACGATGTTTTTGAAATAACTATTTTGCTTCAGCGTATTATCTTTAGCGACTCTCTCCAGCGTGTACTTCACATCAGCGGAAGTGAACGGGTCGCCATTGTGGAACGTTACACCTTCACGCAGCTTGAATCTCCACGTTGTATCGTTCACTTGCTCCCATGAAGTAGCGAGCGCAGGAACTTTTTTCTGCTGACTGTCGTTTTTGATCAAATAATCGAATACGTTAACAAGCACAGCTTCACTCGCGGTATTGTTATTGTTGTGTGGATCAAAGCTTTCGATATCCGTTGCCGCCGCAATTGTTAACGTGCTACTGGCAGCTGCACTTTCGCTTCCGCTTCCTTCAGAGGTTGCATTGTTCGTTGCACCTTTACTTCCACCACCACAAGCACTTAACACCATCACGATTGCCAGCAAAGTAATCCACAAGCCTGTCCATTGTCTCTTTTTCATTGTGATTCTTCCCCCTTGGAAGTTGTATTCCTTGCCAAAAATTCAAGTGCAATTGCTGACAACAAGCCTACGCCGTAAGGCATGACCGTTTCGTCAAGATCAAATCTCGGATGATGAAGCGGATACCGTGTACGCTCCTCTTCATTTCCCGATCCTAACCGGAAAAACACACCAGGCACATGTTCGCAATAAAAAGCAAAGTCTTCCCCGCCTGTCGACGGTTTGATGTAACTCCACCCCTTCTGCGCATTCACCTCTTCACAGACCTCTGTGAGTAGATCAACCATGCCAAGGTCATTCACAACAACCGGATAACCGTCACCATAGGTGACTTCACATGCCGCTCCGAAAGAACTGCAGACGCCGTTCACGACTTGTTTGATCAGAGATGGCATCCGTTCACGCACTGTAGGAGATAATGTGCGGACTGTGCCAATCATCTCGACTTCGGGTGCTATAGCGGTACCCATATAACCTCCGGTGATTTTACCAATCGTGACCACTACAGGTTCAAGCGGGTCCACCATACGGCTGGCGATGTTCTGTAGCGCAGTAATCACCTGAGCGGATACGGCGATCGCATCAATACCTTCATGCGGACGAGCCGCGTGACCTCCCTGACCCAAAATCTTGATGACGAGCGGATCAGCCGAAGCAAAGGCAACTCCCTGGCTCACCCCAACTGTTCCCGTATCCTGACCGGGTGTCATATGCAAGCCAGCAATGGCATCCACCTTCGGATTCTCTAGCACGCCGTCCTGAATCATGGCTCTTGCACCGGCTAGTCCCTCTTCCGCAGGTTGAAAGATGAACTTAATATTACCGGATTTCGGTCTGCCAAGCCCTGTGAGTAGTTCAGCAGCACCCATCAGAATCGATGTGTGTGCGTCATGACCACAGAGGTGTGCCTTGCCTTTCACCGTTGAGCGATATTCCACTGATTTTTGATCTTCAATCGGCAATGCATCCATGTCTGCTCGAAGTGCAAAGGTAGGGCCATCTGTTTCTCCGCGAAGCAGGCCAGTTACACCTGTCTTCCCAACATGACGAGTAACCTCAAGTCCAAGGCTTTCCAGATGTTCGGCCACAATAGCAGACGTGCGATGCTCCTCATAACCAATCTCCGGATGGCGGTGCAGGTCTCTGCGCCAGGCACTCAACTTCGCTTGTAGCGGCTGAGCCAGTTGTATTAATTCAGATTGCTTCATTGGATCTCATTCCTTTCATGTACCTCGGATTCCGACACCAACCGCGCATAGATGGCATCCGCCGAGAATTCGATATGCCTTTTCATCGTATCTCTTGATCTCACGCTGTCTCTTGACTTCAGCGCTTCAAGAATCTCCATATGTACTCCGTAGTTTACGGAACGAATTCGTTCATCGTAAGGCATGAGATCAAGCGCCGGGTTAATCTTCGTTCGAATTTGTCTCACGGCTGTTTCGCAATATGGATTACCTGATGCTTTGGCAATGGTTAGATGAAACTTTACATCCAGTGCCCTGAACCATTCCCGTGTGCAATCCGGCTCGATACTTTGCTCCATATAGTTATACAACTGTTCCAGTTCGCCTGCGGTGATCCGCTCAGCAGCCAGAAAAGCCGCCTCCGGCTCAATAATGGTCCGGTATTCAAACACCTTGAGCATCTGAGCCCAGCCTCGTTTGATCTCTTCTCTTGTCCGTTTATGCGAATTGGTCGTGAGTGGCAGAACAAAAGTTCCACCTTTGGCTCCAACTCTTTTTTCTATCAGTCCTTTATCTTCCAGTGCTGAGAGCGCTTCGCGAACCGTAATACGGCTTACATCAAACATCTCGGCTAAATCCCGTTCAGCGGGAAGCTGCTCCTCACTCATCAACTCTTTTAGAATAATGGCTTCTTCCAGTTGTTCCCGAATAAATTCACTAACCTTTTTAGTGGATACTTTTTCGAAATGAAAGGAGAATGGATTAGACATCTGAGCACTCCGATCTGTATATGGTCTAGACCTTATACCATTAATATAATTCCGACTAAACTGATATGCAATACTTTTTTTTGCTAAAATCCAACATTTATTTTAATCCTCCGTATAGATCACTCTCTCCTCATCGAAATTAAACTCTATTTATAAAGAAAAAAGACGCTCTGCACCGGTCAGAACCTCTCTGGATCAAATGAATGTTATACTTTATTTCTGAATGACGATATCCGACTCTTCGCTTAAAAATGCAGTGTCTCCCTTTTCTACAACTTTTTGTTTGCAAAAGGTTTAAAAGTCCTGGTTACAGCCAGTCGCTCGCTTCCTTCAAGGTAGAACTGATCCTCTGCTCTCCACGTATGACTTGCTTTGTTCTGCCTGCGCAGATACACATAGTTGTAAGGTGATGTTGCATACGTTTTGTACCCTCTCTTCCTGCATTGCCTTAGAAACGTAACATCTTCCCCCACCGAACGATCCGTAAATCGAACCTTTTTTAACACCTTTTTTCTGAATAACAGCGTGCCTCCCTGGATAAATTCTACAGGTTTATTGCTCTCGCCTGGTGACCTCATCAGCAATGTTCGGGAAGCTTCCAGATAAACCAGACAGGAGTGTTTGCCCACAATATCACTGCCGGTTTGCTTGAGCGCACGTACCTGTTCTTCCAGATAATAAGGAGAGTAGTAATCATCATCATCCATTTTCGCAACGAGTGAAAAACGAGCTCTGGAGATGCCTGCATTTAGACACTGTCCTAGTGAGATACGTTCGGGTACTTGGTATACGTGGACATTCGCGTATTTCTGCACCTTTTTCCGAATCAAACGCATGTTCATGCTGTCGAGATTCAGAATGATAATCAATTCCTTGACCTTGTAACGCTGGCGAACATAATTCTGCAGGATGTTATCCAAAAATTGTGGACGGTTGGTGCAAACAACGATGGACACTCCCAGAGGTGTACGATATCTAGACACAACATCCCCTCTTTCAGCTTATTTCCTGTCATCCTATGTGTTTGATTCATACCAGGTATAGACGGCTCCCCCTACTGTGGAAAAATAACAAAAAACCTCTGCCCAGATAAACGGGCAAAGGTTTAAGGAATCTGATTATTTTAACAGAACAATCTATTCAAGCTTCTCCGTTAATTATTAAAGTATACTGCCTTGCCTGTGTGTGCCGACTCATAAATAGCTTCCAAAATCTGCGATACCACTAGTGCCTGTTTCGGTGTTACCACCGGCTCCAAATCTTTATCGATTGCTTCAATCCATTTCCGCATCTCCACATCCGGTGCATTTTCGGACTGTCCTTCATAGAAGTCTACACCACCAGAGCTGAGTTCAATTTCATTGGTATACAGGCGGCTGAACTTCTCGCCATTGATACGCAGTCCGTTTTTCATATCAGCACCTGCCTCGGTGCCGCTCAGACTGCATTTAGCTTCGTCCACATCAAGCGAGTTCAGCGCCCAGCTGGATTCCAGCATGATCGTTGCCCCATTTTCCATGACAATCATACCAAAGGCGGAATCCTCCACCGAGAATTTCTGTGGATCCCACGGACCCCAAGCATTCGCTGCATTTTCTCTCTGGGAGAGCTCATGATGCGTAGTGCCAAGGACTACTTTCGGCTGATAATTGTCCATCATCCATAAGGTCAGATCCAGTGCATGTGTTCCAATATCAATGAGCGGGCCGCCGCCTTGTTTCTCTTCATCCAGAAACACCCCCCAAGTCGGCACGGCTCTTCTTCGAATCGCATGGGCTTTGGCAAAATAGATCGAACCTAGCTCGCCGGCTTCGCACAGTTGCTTTAAGTACATGCTGTCCTGACGGAATCGGTTGTTGTAACCAATCGTCAATTTTTTACCTGTACGTTCCGCCGCTTCCAACATAAGCTGAGCTTCAGCCGCAGTCTTGGCCATCGGTTTCTCACACATGACATGTTTGCCAGCCTCCAGCGCCGCAATTGAAATCTCCGCATGGGAAATGTTAGGGGTGAGCACATGCACAATATCGAGTGTCTCATCCTTCAACAGTTCCTGGTAATCCGTGTATATCTCGGTATCGGCAGAACCGTATTGTTTCTTCGCCTCTGCGGCACGCTCTTCCACAATATCACAGAAAGCAGCCAGTTCAACGTTCTCCAGCTTGCTCAGACTTGGCAGATGTTTGCCATTTGCGATCCCGCCGCAGCCAATGATTCCAATCCGATACACTTTACTCATCATAAGTCACCCTCACTTTAGTATTGGTTGTTTCATTTTGCGAAAAGCCGATGGGGTCATCCCAAGGCGTTTTCGAAACACAGCGTGTAAATAATTAGCGTTATTAAAACCAGAGCCAACCGCAATCTGTTCAATAGACAAGTTGCTTTCCTGTAAATTACGGCACACCGCGCGCAGGCGAATGTCCTCCAGCACACGGCTGAACGGCATATTAGGCTGTACCTGATAAAAAATGCGTTGCAACTGGCGGCTGCTGATGTGCAGCTTCTCGGCGACATGCTCCAGCGTCACCACAGAAGCGTGATTAGCTTCCATGTACTGTACAGCATAATCGTATCGATACACTGTCATATCCCTTACAGGAGCTTCAGCACGGATTCCGCCCGTATCGTAAGCGCGAACCGTTTTTAACAAAATGCTAACAACCAGCTGCTTTATCGAAGTATAGTATCCGACCATCTTGTGGTCACATGCTTCATACGCTTCGAGAAAACAGAGCATTGCACGGTGATAATCCTGAACCGGTTTATGCGGAAGTATCTTTAGTTTTTCAATGGTCTCTTCTGATTCCGCCACTTCCCATGGATCGACATGCTCTCTTGGTTTATGCACGATATCCACATGAAGACACAATTCATCCATATCCAGCTCGGCATCGGCTTCCTGATAATGAACAACCCCTGGCCCGGTCAGATACAATAATCCTTCCGATAATGCATGGGACTGATCATCAATAATAACTTTACCTTTCCCTCTAGGAATGAAATGGAACTCATACTCCGCATGGTTATGGAAATCGACAATCCGCCCCGCTGGAAACGTCGTCAGATGAAATCGTAGCACACGAATCTCGTAATGCCCCCATACCACGGTAATATCAAGCCGCTCCAGGAGATCCTGCCGATCCAGCATTTTCTCATACGGATACAGACTCAAGATGCCTTCCTCCTTAACGCCTTACAGGACGAATCCATATAAGTTGAACTAAAGATTTTACACAACAGTCCACTCCGTTAACGTGTAAATTAATCATTCAACTTATATAATCCAGTCTATCCTGTCTAGCTAGATATCTAACTTTACAACTCGGTCAGCGCAATTCGTTTGCCTTCCTTCACTGAGCGATTGGCTGCTTCCATCAACCGGGTCAATTCCATCGCCATGTTGATGTTTGCGCTATCCTCGGTATCATTTTGAATGTGTCCTACCCATTGATTGAATGCGCTTTCTACATTTTCAGCAACAGGAAGTTCGGTCCAATCCGTATACTGTCCTTCCGCTACTTTCGTGCGAATCAACAATTTAGACTCTGGAATGCCATATAACAACGTGCCTTCCGTGCCATGTACTTCGATTGCGAAAGGGGAGTGCGTATTCACAAATCCGGCTTCGACTACCCCAATGGCCCCTGAGGCTGTCGAAAGTGTTGCCACTGCGTTATCTTCAACTTCTTTACCTGTGATATAACCAAAGTTTGCGTTTACGTCTGTCACTTCCTGATTCAGAAACAATCGCGTTAAATACATCGGGTGACAGCCCAGGTCAATCAGTGCTCCGCCCTGACAGTCATGCAGATCATAGAAGTGCTGAGGCAGCCAATCTGTGATCGCTCCATCATGGGATAATCGCGCCCTCACGTATGTAACTTGACCGAGTAATCCGCGCTCAAGCACGTCTTGAATGGTCAGCGTATATCCAGCATATAGACGCGGAAGAGAAACGGTCATGTTGACGCGATTTGACTTGACCTCTCTCAAAATAGCGTTTGATTCCGCTTGTGTAGCGGCAATGACTTTCTCGGTAAAAATATGTTTACCCGCCTTGGCAGCAGCCGTAATCACCTCTTTATGGAGACGTGTAGGCGCATCTACAATTACAGCATCAATGTCATCTTGTGTCAGCATATCCTCAAGCGATGCATAAAAGGGGACGTTCAAGCGGTCAGCGGCTTCCTGCCCACGCTTCGGGTCTTCGTCCCACACGGCGGCTATTACTGTATCCTTGTGTTCCTGGGCTTGCTTGATGTAATCCCATGCATGTACATGCCACAAACTGATTTTTCCAATTCGAATGGTCACGGATGTCTTCCCTCCATAGTATATAATATTCTGACAACGTATCTATAAGGTATCACATGATTTATTTATTTTTAATCGGAACTCACGACAATTGATATATAAAATCACGACATATTATTCAGTTTTTCCAAATGAACGTGAACCAGACAAAAAAACGACAAGCCCGAATTACTGGGCTTGCCGTTTCTAATGCGATAACAATATCTAGAGTAAGTGATTTGTTTAAATCCCTTTTTTAATACATTGATCTACCCGCTCATCTCATGGTTGAAGACCTTCACCACGAGTAGAACCTCCATTCGTTTGTCCCGATTCCAGGTCACTCCCTGCCTCCACTTCCTTCTCTGGAGCAGGCTGCCCTTCTGCTTTGTTTTCTCCTTGTTCCGCATGGACAAACAATTTGCCGGCAGCTTGAGCCTCAGCCTTGTTTCCTGCGGCATCCTGTGCCCGGATCACAATGACTCCACCTTCAAGCACAAGATTAGCAGGTGTTGTGTAGGAGCCTGAGTATACACCCGGTTCTGTTTCCACCAGAGGCACCTCTCCCGCACCGTCTGCGTTCAGATTCAAAGGCAGTTGGATTCGGAAAGAAGCCTGTAATCCCGGTTTGCTTTTGAATGAAACGTTGACACTTTCCCCTGATGTAATTCGTACATCTTCGGCAGGTGTGATGTCGGTAAGTTCAGGCACTTCTGTCTCAACGTATACCTTACGTGTTACTGTCGTTTTATTTCCGGCAAGATCCGTTGCCACAACTGTAATGATATTTTCACCCTTGTTCACCAGTACACGATGACTGAACTTTTTGTCTCTGTCAACCTGCACGGTCTGCCCATTTACGGTGACTTTGTTTAGAAATTGTTCCACTACACTGCCTGTCACATGAACGACCTCGGTATTAATCCGGCTTCCCTCCGCTGGACTGACCACGTTCACCTGAGGTTTGGTCTGGTCAAGAATGATAATGACTGGAAGCGAACGATCTGTCGTTTTACCATTAATGACAGCTTCTGCGGTAATCACATTGACGCCAGCCCGCAGCTTCACTCCATAAGAGAATTTCCCGTTATTTACGGTTGTCGTTCCTGCAGCATCCTTGCCATTATAAAACTTGATCTGTGCTCCAGAAGCAGGAGATGTTCCAGCAATCGTAAAGGTGGACTGATTGGTATACGTATTCGCTGGTGGTGTAAGCACCGGAGCATTCACCGGATATTGAACCACCGCGCGGATCATATAGTTCCCCTCTTCAGCAGGGGAAGCACTCCATGCCCCGCTTACACGCTGCCAGCTACGCGCTGCGTAATCTCCGTCCTCATCCGTAGCCAGACCAGGAGCAGCTGTACCCGCTAAACTCTGGATATAGACGATGTAGAAATCACCTGTCACCATAACTGGCTCAGGGAACTCCACGGAAGTCCACTGATCGTTCCTTAGTGCCGTACCATCGAACGGTCCAGCAAGCTTTTTGCCTGGTGCTCCACCAGCACCAGATGCATCATAAACCGCGTATTGGAAAGCCGTGCCTCCAGGTACAGGCCACTCTGTATTCCAGAATCGGAACGAAGCTCCCGTGACTTGAGCTGTTTCGAGCTCTGGAGTCATTCGAACGGCCCACGCATTATCAGCAGCATTAAAAGCTCTTGCATTCTCGGCTGTACCGTCGTCATATGCAATTTCACCAGGGAAACCGATAAATGGTTTCAATGCGATATTACTCTCTACTGTGCCATTGCCCGGTACAGTTACCGTAACCTTTTTGCTGTAATAATCCGCCGCGCGAACCGACAACGTGTAACTTCCTTCCAGCAATTGAAGCGTAAAACTTCCGTCTGCTCCTGTACGAACCTCTGCTACTTTAGCATCCTCCACAACGAGCACCGAAGCATCCGCTATCGGTTGACCTGAGCGTTCGTCCTTAACTACCCCTTTGATCTGACCATAAGGGATCGTTTCCAGATTGAAATTAGCTTTGGCCCCCCCGCCGTCTGTGATGGTCACCGTTTTCGTTTGCGGATAATAACCGTATGCTTCCGCTTTTAACGTATACTCTCCTGCAACATGTGTGAAGCTGTATTTCCCTGTTGACGAGTCTGTTTTCACAGAACGTCCTGTCTCAAGCACGGTAACCGTTGCACTAGCCGGCAGACTTTGCGGCTGAACTGAACCCGTGCCCGGTTTTTCAATAGCAGGCTCTTGTTGTTTCGTCTTATTGAATTCTGCTTTGTCTGTACGCGTAACTTTGTACCATGGATTATCATAGTCCGGTTTAGGTTTGTCACTCGAAAGCACAACGGCTTCATCCTTTGTTACCGTTTGTGCGGCAACACCCAGTACACGGAAATCATCGATAAACCAGCCCGTTCTCACCACACTGTTATCCGAGGTTAATCGGAAACGGAATTGAACTTCATTCCCAGTCAGTGCGTCAAGTCCATAGAAGACAGGTGTCCACTGTTTTCCGTTGGTATTATGCGAGAATTTGCCGAGTTCCGTCCAGGTTGTTCCTCCATCTTTGGTTGCTTCGACATAACCGAAGTCATATCCACCTTCAATCTCATACCAGTGATTAAACGTAAGTGTCGCATCAGAGACATCCGTCAAATCAATCACCGGGGATACCAGCGAGTAGTTGGAACCATTCTCATACGTGTTGTCGAGATCGGTTGCCCACACATTAGGCGGGGATACCGCACTTAAAGGACCCGTTAACGGGATACCTCGTTCCCACTCATCCTTGGTTCCGGCATGAGTCCAGCCATTATCATCGTTTCCATCAAACGAATCGATATAAATATCTTCCGGCACATTAACTGTAATGGAAACTTCATTCGATTTCTCACTTTCGTTACCACTATAGTCACGTGCCGCCACGGTGTAATAATACGTAGTATTCGACTCCGTAGCCGTATCTGTAAATGTGGTTTTCTTCACCGTGCCGACAGCCTCATAACCGGAACTAGCCGTTTCGGAACGATAGACCACATAAGATTCAAGATCCTCATCATCCGAACCCGTCCAGTTCAGAGTTACGTTACCTAAAATATCCGCTGTTGCAGACAAAGCTGAAGGCGTTCCTGGAGCAATATCGTCTAGTTCCTGAACGGCAAAGTCATCGATATACCAACCAGCTTTCTGAACTGAAGCATCACTGGTCAGATTAAACTGGATGAACACCTGCTGTCCGGCATAATCACGCAGATCAATGTACTGTGTTTTCCATCCACCACTCGTTCCTGTGTAACTAAGCAGTTCTTCAAATACATAGTCGTTATCTTCAGAAGCAATGTATACCTTGCCAAAATCGAGATTATTCTCAATATCATACCAATGTTTGAATGTTAACAATGCCCCTTCAGGGCTTTCTGTCAAGTCGATCGGAGGAGCAAGCAAGTACGCATTACTATTAGGCAGATACGTGCCTTGCAGATTGGTAGCAATCACTTTCTCACCTGAGTAAGCAGCCTTCGGCCCGCTTACAGGTGCCCCCCAAACCCACGTACTGCCTGTGCCGCCTGTAGTAAAGCCAAGCTGATCGGCTTCAAAGTCCTGCAAATATCCAGGCTTCACACCATTAGACACCGCAATGTTATATACCTTACTCTCAAATCCATTGTTGCCATAATCATTCACTCGAATGTAATACTCCACACCTTCTGGCTCAATCAGGAAAGCCGGAATCGTCGCAGTATACGTACCTGCTTTACTGTCTCCTTCAATCCGATTCATTGGAAGATAGACGTACTGCTTCGTGCCTTTGGTTCTGGCAAAAGCTTCGACGGAAACTACCGCTACATTATCTGTCACATGTGCCGTTAAAGGAATGTCTAGACCCGTAAACGCCGTATTTACAGGCGTGTGCTCCAGCACCGGCTCTTCCAGATCATCTCCAGCCGTAACCACTCTTCCGGAGACAGTACCGATGCCTTCGAGAACCGAACCAACCGCATCCAGTGCGTTAATGATTCCGTGACCATAGCCGTTATTCGGGGTAACCGGAAATTTGCTATCGGTTCGCGGTGTCGCCGTTTCCATGATGATCTGTTCCAGCTGATCCACGTTAAGAGAGTGGTTCGCTTGAAGCAACAATGCTGCAAGCGCCGTCGTATGCGGGCCTGCCATGGATGTGCCGTTCCATCCACCTTCGTATGTACCTCCAGGCACGGCTGAACGAATGTTCACGCCAGGGGCGGATACTTCTGGTTTGATCTCATTATACGGGGAGGGTCCCAGCAATGAGAATGAACCTAAATTGCCGTTAATATCGGTTGCTCCTGTAGCAAAACTCTCAGGATAATTGGCCGGGTTCGCAACGGAACCGGGACCGCCCGGATTCCCTAATCGTACATTCCCTGCAGAGAATTCAGGGAAAATCTGCGCATCACGCCAAGCCTGGACCATCGGTCTGAACCATTCGTCGAGCCCTGCGCCTCCGCCCCATGAATTATTTACAACGTCCGGTGCAAGTTCAGGATGCAGATTGCCTTCGGCATCCACCGGGGCAATGAGCCATTGTCCGCCATCCAGAATAATGGCGTCCGTTGTTTCCGGATTAAAAATACGCACTCCGATCCACTTTGCACCAGGTGCAACGCCGATCTGATTCGTGCCATTTGCTTCGGAACCCACCATCGTTCCCATGGTGTGGGTGCCGTGTCCGTCTGCATCAGCTGGAAGAGTCGCACCACTATGCGGATCGTACCAGCTCAGCTCCGGATCAACGACGTTGCCTGAGGCGTCCAGACCACGCCATTTACTGCGAAGCGCCGGATGCGTATAATCCACGCCACTGTCCAGATTGGCAACCACGATGCCTGTTCCATCAATGCCTCGCTCCCAGATCGCAGGTGCATTGATGTAATCTATATTCCATTCGACATTTTCAGTCTGTTTCTTCACCTTGGAATCCGCTTCTTTGGTTGCAGTTCCTTGTGAAGCTGACTCTTTAGCCGGTGATTGGACGGAATCCTTCGCTGGAGACACACTCGCTGGCTGCTTACTTACTTCCGCCTTATCCAGATATCGCGTTTCGTTCGGCAGAATTTTCTCTACCTCTGGCAGCAACGCAATCTGTTCCATGACTTCTTTCGTACTGGTGACCGCGAGTGAATTCACGATAAAGTAACTTTTATATTCTTTGACCTTCCCCAGGCCAATTTCCTTTTCCAGATAATTTTCGATCGAATATTGTGTCCGCGAAGCCGTTTCACGAAGTGAACTCACCACAGAGTTCCGCACAGAGAGCTTGGTTGCCGAAGGTGTTTCCTTGGCAATCGTTGCCTTTTCCATCGCTTGTTTGGAGACAGCCTTGGTATCCACCTGTTCCTTCATTTTGACAAGATAGGTGACATATTCGCTACCTTCAAAGGCTTTGGTCAGTTTGGCATTCACTTTAGACGTTGAAACCTCAGCCAAGCTGGACTTCATATCGATTTTAGATGAGGATGAGTTCTGTGCAGAAACCGGAAGTGCCATTGATAATGCAAGGAGAAGCGAGAGCCCCATGGAAACAGGCTTGCGTAACGGTTTTAATTTTATCAAACTTTTCCACTCCCTTTACCCGGCTTTATTATTTGGTCTAGTACAAGTACCCTTCTCTGTGAATGAATGCAATTGTTGATTTCGTAGCGGTGTAGTGAGCATCGTCGGACATCCTTTACTTCACCTTACTTACTTTCTTTTCACTTCACATACGGCCTCACCTCCTTTACAGGTTTGGTTAGGAGAACATAGGGAACTGAAACATTTGGAAATTGTCCATAGGTTAAATAAATGTGAGAAAATGGCACTTAGATAAAGGTCTTTATGCTGACTGATGTCATCAATAATTAGTGTGGGTGTCATAAAAGAGTAACTGGGATGTCGTAAGCATTCGTGTGGAGGATATTCGGAAGTGTTCGTATAACGCTTGCCATGAAGTGGTAAGTGAATCTGTGTGATTCGTACGGGTTGATTAACAGAATACATCTTGAATTACATATAAAAGTTAAATTTAGGCTTAAATTGGATTTTATTGGTATAGTATAGTTTCAAAGTGGGAACTGCACAAGTCCTTATTTCAAAAAAATAGAAAATAAGTCTATATCATGCTTTTTAACTTCTAATGTCTACACCTTCGACCTATACTCCTTTCGCATTTGCGCATAATCCACAAAAAAGAACCAGCTCTTACGCCGGTTCTCTTCACACTTAGTCCAGATCAACTTTAAATACGACAGGTACATTGCTCTGCACACCTATAGTGGTAATCGTTAATGCACTTTCATTCCGCTCCCAATTCGGCTGTTCCTCATATCCCAGAATCCGAACCTGCTCAATCATTCCATGAAAATGCGGAGATCCGTTTTTCAACGATTGGATGTGCACGATTCCGTTATCCGGGTACACCATTACCGTCGCATACAGACTACTGCCTTTTACCGTAAATCGTATATCCTCACTTGTAAAAACCTTCATCTCTCCGTCCGTGAACTGACCTTCCTTCACCTCTGTAGGGCCTTCACCATACGTACGCCAGTACGAGGTCTCGTAGATTGCCTCTCCGTTCACTTCCAGCCACTTCCCGATACGTAACAGAATATTGCGATCCTCGTCTGGAATCGTTCCGTCTGCTCGTGGCCCGATGTTGAGCAATAGACTTCCATTTTTACTGACGATATCCACGAGATCCCGAATAATCTCTTCTGCCGTTTTGTACTGATTATCTTCGGTATAACACCAGGAATTTCTCGCAACTGCGGTATCCGTCTGCCAAAAATAAGGCTTAAGTTCAGCGAATTGTCCACGCTCTACATCAGGAACCGCTGCACCAAACATGAACGCATCATGCTTGTAATTGATGGCAACCGGAATGCCCCATTCCTCGCCTTTATTGTAGTAATACGCAGCGAACTTTTTCAGATAGGGCTTGAACGCCGCCGTATGAATCCACCAGTCGAAATAGAACACCCTCGGTTGATACTCATCTACCAGTTCACAGCATCGAATGAGCCAATCTTCCAGAAATTCGTCCGAAGGCGGTGAACCGTACAGGTCTTGAAAATCGGGCGGCTCCGGCATGGCGGGCCAGTAGAAATCCCCGCACTGCAACGGTTCCTTGATATCGGAATCGAATTCTTTGCCATGAGACATGAAGAACCAGTGCTCGGCACGGTGGGACGACACACAGAAGGTTAAGCCCAGCTTCTCATAGGCGACTTTCATCTCACCTAACACATCACGTTTAGGGCCCATTTCATATGTGTTATAGTGAGAGATAGAACTTTTATACATCTGAAAACCGTCATGATGCTCCGCAACCGGCATAACATACTTTGCACCTGCTTGTTTAAATAGAGTCGCCCATTCGTCTGCATCAAAGTTCTCTGCCTTAAACATCGGGATGAAATCCTTATATCCAAACTCCTTATGGTCTCCATATACCTTAAGGTGGTGTTCATAAGCCTTGGACCCTTGAATGTACATATTACGGGAATACCATTCACTATCATAAGCCGGAACCGAATACACGCCCCAATGGATGAAAATGCCGAATTTTGCTTTTGGATACCACTCGGGAACGACGATTTCACGAAGCGAAGTCCAGTTGTCCTTGAATTTTCCGTTAGCAATAATGGTATCGATATGTCGCAAGTATTCATGTTTGTTCATGTGTTATCCCCATCCTTTCCTGGTTGACTACATTTGTATTGTAGTGTGGCCGGATTCCGATGCACATGCAGAACATTAACGTTTAGATGGACGATAATAACCTTCAGGGAGATATGCTCATGGATCATCAAACACTGCTGACCAACTATTTGTCGAATCTGGAAGTGGACTTGTTCATGGTGAATTACAACCGTTGCGGCCCGGATTGGAGAGATCTCGACTACACACCGGACTATAGCAAATTGTATTGGATCTGCGAGGGAGAAGGCTGGCTTCGAATCGGGGATCAGGAATATTACCCCAAACCAGGACAGCTTTTTTTGATGCCGGAAGGAATAAAGCAATCCTATTCAGTAATCAGTGACAGACCTTTTCTCAAATACTGGTGTCATTTTTCCGCCAAAGTCGGGGGGATCAATCTATTTCAGATTCTCCAATTCCCACACGTTGTTGACGTGAATCAGCCTGAACGATTTCAGGACATTTTTGGCAGTGTGTTAACCTACGCGAATTCCAATGAAATTTACGCCCGCATGATGGCCAAGAGTAAACTGACAGAATTGCTTTCCTATTACATCATGAACTTGGATGTGAACCAGATTACCTACTTGAACGTGCCCGTGGTTGAAAAATTATCCACCTTGCTCACCTATATTGATACTCATATCGAAGAGAACATGTCCGTTCAGGATTTGGCTAAGATGCTGCATATGCATCCGAATTATTTCATTCGTTTTTTCAAACAGCAAGTAGGAATGCCCCCCATTCATTATCTGACCAGCCGAAAAATAGATAAAGCCAAAGAGATGCTTCACTGCACCTCTCTAACGATGACTCAAATCGCGGACAATCTCGGATTCAGCGATTCGTATTACTTTTCCAGACAGTTCAAGAAACACACCGGATTGAATCCCACTGAATATCGCAAACAAACGACGGTGGTCAACTGAATTGCAAACGATAGTTCAGCTCCGAAAAAACATCCCCACAAGTTTCATTTTTGGATTAAAATGGATGTGTGGCTCATTCTTGCAGAAGGGAGGTTTGTATATGACGAAGAAAACGCTCCTGCTCCTTGCTGCCCTGTTTGTTGTCTCCTCATTCGCTGCTTTTGCTTCGGCGGCACCGACAGACAACGGATATAGCGTGTTATCTGATCGACAAACGGGAACCGTTAAACCGAGATAACGATTGATCGTTCCATGCTGGACATCTGGACATACATAACTGATGCAATTCCTAATGTGCAAAAGATTATACAAAAACAACCTCCTGCTTTCTGTTCAGGAGGTTGTTCGTTCGCGTTACTTTGCAATGTGTACCATACGCTATGTGTTATGAGCTATGCGTTATTCGTTACTGCCAATCTCTTTTTCTGAGATAAGACTCAAATACAAATGTTCCAAAAGGAAGCAGTCCCGCCAATAGCCCCATAATCCAAAGTGATATCTTCCACTTTTTGACCAAGCCTACATGTACCAGTGCAATGAGATATAGAGGAAATAAAATACCATGAATCATCCCCAGTATGGCTACAGCTGAAGAGATATCCGCAAAATATTTGAGTGGCATTGCAATAAATACGAGTAGTAAAAGGGATACCCCCTCCCAAATACCTGCAATTCTGAAGCGACCTGTGACCGTGTTCATTTCGTATGCTCTCACCTTTCCCGCAAAATCGTTTGTGAAATATGTAACTTATAACATGGCGCTTTACAACGCTGTATTCGATTCTCACACAACGTATGTAAGCTCCTTCTCCGTATTATAAAACATGCATCCGATTCAGATTTACTTTAAATTTGAATAATTATTGAATAGAATCGATCTGATTTACGCCACAACAAATCAATATCATTCGTTTTGCTTCGTTCAAGTCGTTGCTCGTTCAATCAAACGGTATGCCAGTGATGTCGCCTTATGTTCCTCGTTCCCCAGCACCCTCCACAAATGATAAAAAGCCTGTTTCGCTTGCTCCGCAATTGGATTATGAATGGTTGTCAGCTCAAGCACACGTGACAATTCAATATCATCAAATCCAACAATAGCCAGCTGATCTGGAACCTGGATGTTCTGTCTGTGCGCTTCACTCATGATGCCTATTGCCGCATAGTCGTTGGAACACAGCACCGCTTGCGGTAGCTCTTCTCCGTTGGCCATACGTCGTAAGGCCGTTTCTCCGTCTGATGAAGTAAATACGGAATACTGATATGCTTCACGCCACACGGGAAGTCCTTGGCTCGTCATGAATGTCTCATATGCTTCGCGGCGGCTTTTCGTATTCAGACTATTACTACGGCCAAACACATTCGCAATACGTGTGTAGCCTTTCGATACCAAATGTTCCAGCGCCAGTCTATACCCTTGTGCCTGATCCATTGCAATCGAAGGAATCTCGTCGTTCCCCATGCGTTGCCAGGACACCATCGGTCCATATTGCAGATATGTTTTCAATTCCCCCGGATCATTCACACAAGTCACGATTAACAAACCATCCACACGTTTACTCCGCAAATCCTCGAATGCCTGTAGCTCAATTTTTTTATCACTGCGCGACATATATACAATCGTCTGGAATCCGTAGTCCATCGCGGTATCCATAAATTGGTTAATGAAGGTCAAACTCAGTTCATCAATCATCGCAGTGACAATCCCGATCTGTTTCGTCTGTCCTGTAGACAGAGAAACTGCATTCCGGTTAGGTATGTAGTCCAGCTCATTCATAATTTCTGTAATAATGCGTCTTGCTTCATCACTGACGTGTGGTGAACGGTTAATGACCCGTGATACGGTGGCTCTCGAATAACCGGAACGTTTCATAATTTCATCAAATTTGGACATCCCGATGCTCCTTTCCTGCGAATAAACGCCAAATATAGTATGCCTCATCTGCTCTGTAAAAGTAAAACTTGACGTGTAACCCGTTACAACGTGTAAGCTTTTTTTGAGAGAAAATACTAATGTGAACGCAGCACGTTCACCAGAATTCAATGAATGGAGCGATCTATATGAGTAAATCTTCGAATCATACGTATTCATTTCCTGAAAACTTTCTGTGGGGCGGTGCCATTGCGGCGAACCAGGCTGAAGGTGCATACAATCTAGGCGGCAAAGGTTTGTCCACTCAAGACGTTGCTCCCAGAGGTGTCATGGGTTCGATTACGGAAGAGCCAACGGACGACAATATGAAACTGATCGGTATCGACATGTACCACCGTTATAAGGAAGACGTGAAACTATTTGCCGAGATGGGTTTCAAAGTGTTCCGTACTTCTATCGCATGGTCTCGCATTTTCCCTAAAGGGGACGAGCTTGAACCGAATGAAGAAGGTCTGCAATTTTATGATAATCTGTTTGATGAATGCTGCAAGTACGGTATTGAACCGTTGGTCACGTTATCCCACTATGAGACACCTCTGCACCTTGCCAAAGAATATGATGGCTGGGTTAACCGGAAAATGATCGGCTTCTATGAGCGCTATGCAACAACTGTTTTCAATCGATATAAAAACAAAGTCAAGTACTGGCTTACCTTCAACGAGATCAACTCTATTCTTGAATTCCCGTTCATGAGTGGTGGGATCTACACACCCAAAGAAAAGCTAAGCAAGCAAGATCTGTATCAAGCGATCCACCATGAATTGGTGGCAAGTGCATCTGCTGTGAAGCTGTGCCATGAGATCATCCCTGATGCTCAGATCGGATGTATGATTTTAAGTATGCCGACGTATCCACTAACTCCGAACCCCGATGATGTCATTAAGGTGATGGAGTACGAACATAGCAACTATTTCTTCGGCGATATGCATGTGCGTGGACGTTACCCTGGATACATGAAACGTTATTTCCGTGAAAAGGGCATTGAGATTCATATGGAAGACGGCGATCAGGAGATGCTGCTTAACACCGTTGATTTCATCTCTTTCAGCTATTACATGAGCACATGTCAGACAGCCGATCCTGCCAAACAAGTGGCTGGTGAAGGAAATCTGATCGGAGGAATCCCTAACCCGTATTTGCCTGCGAGTGAGTGGGGCTGGCAGATCGATCCGCAAGGACTGCGCTATGTGCTGAATATGTTCTATGATCGTTACCAGAAACCGCTGTTTATCGTGGAAAATGGTCTTGGCGCAGTCGACGAGTTAATCACGGGTCCGGATGGCGAGAAAACAGTGAATGATGATTATCGAATCCAGTATTTGAATGACCATCTCGTTCAAGTCGGTGAAGCATTGGAAGATGGCGTAGACATTATGGGATACACTTCTTGGGGTTGTATTGATGTCGTGAGCGCCTCCACTGCGCAATTGAAAAAACGTTACGGTTTCATCTATGTAGACCGTCACGACGATGGTTCAGGTACGCTCGAGCGTTACCGCAAGAAATCCTTCCACTGGTACAAAGATGTTATTGCCAGCAACGGAAATAGCCTGAAGCGTTAAGCTCCAAGATTTAAATTTCAGGGCATAAACTTCAAGGCGTAAATTTCAGGTTTTAACTTCAAAACGTAAACTAGTTAAACCCTTCTTTCGGCAGCATGATGTCAGCAAAGCCATAGCATCCAAGCTTGGCATGCTGACTGTTCTGCCGAGGAGGGTCTTTTTTCATATCGCGCTACTCCACATTAATCTCCTTGATCACTCTTGCGGGATTCCCGCCTACAATCATATTACCCTGCACATCTTTCGTAACTACCGCTCCCGATGCAATAACCACGTTATCTCCGATGGTAACTCCCGGATTAATAATTGCTCTACCGCCAATCCATACATTGTTACCAATGGTTACAGGTTTACCGAATTCCGCTCCGGTGCTGCGCTCATGTGGGTTAAGCGGATGAGTTGCTGTATAGATATGTACATCTGGTCCCAACAAACAGTTCTCTCCGATTCGGACTTCGCATACATCCAGAATCGTACAGTTAAAATTGGCATAAAAATGATTGCCTACGTGGATGTTATATCCATAATCGACATGGATATTCGGTTCCATGCTTAGATGCTCACCTGTCGATCCCAATAGTTCCTTTAACAGCTTTTGGCGTGTCTGTTGTTCGATCTCCGTCGTTTGATTAAATAGACGTGTCATCTTCCGTGCAATCTCTCTGTCTCGGGATAACTCGGCATCATTAGCCATATACAGTTCCCCGTCCATCATCTTCTGTTTCTCTGATTTGATCGTCATGTAAATCTCCTTTGTGCATGTGAAGTCTTTGGAAGTAAGTAGCGACGTTTAGCTAAGCTCGGCTACTTATGCTTATACTTTTTAAAACTATTTTAATTATATGAGTTCATGATCAAAAATCAAGCCTCTTTTGTATTTTTAGCCTACGGACTCAGTCTATAAATGACGAAAAAACCTCTGTACTTCCGCAAAAATGCTGGAAACACAGAGGTTCTATTTGAGTTTCAATTATGAATCATTGTATCCTCATGCGATCGCATGAGCATGTTTTTCTTTCATACTAATTGCGAGAACGGCAGTACCAAGTCCAACACATACCAGGATAGAGCCGACCCAACCGGTGTTCATAATGGAAGAGTGATCAATAACCAGACCGCCGATATAAGTTCCCAGTGCGATCCCCGCATGGGCTATACCTGAGTTCGTGCTGATCAGAATTTCAGATGTCTCAGGCGAAGTCTTAATAATCAGACTATTTTGTACGGGTGTAACCGTCCAGCTTAGAGCACCCCAGATACTTAACAGTAGCAGAAAAGCAATCAAAGGCAGTCCCGTGCTGAGAGGAATCACAGCCATACTGATCATGAACGGGACTAACACGATGATAATGGCTTTAGCAGGATGAAGCCGATCGGATAACATGCCCCCCATGCCTCCGCCTGCTACAGCAGCGAGTCCAAACATCATATAGATTAACGTGATTGCTGTTGAACTGGCACCGATGGTTTCCTGTAGAAACGGGGTGAAATAAGCATATAACGTTAAATGCCCAGCCAGTACGAGCAGTGTAGTTGTATGAATCGCCAGCATTTTCGGATTCCAAAGTGCTTTTAACTGATTTTTCAAACTCACGGCAGGAGCAGGTTGTACACGATCCATCGCAAGACCAATCGCCACCATGACTAGCACGGTAAGAACCGCAATCAGCATAAATACTTCACGCCATCCAAGCGCATTACCAATAAAGATGCCAATCGGTACGCCGAGAATCAGAGATGCACTTCCTCCCATCGTTATCGTGCCCACCGCACGTCCTTTATACTCCGGCTTAACGATGCGGGAAGCTAACGTCAGAGATAATACAAAAATAAGCGAACCTGTTGCGGCTCCAAGCATGCGCCCTGCCATTAACATATAAAAGTTCACACTAAACGCCGAGATCAGGTTACTGATCAGAAATACAAATAACGTAACCATATATACCTTTTTACGCTCGAATCGGGCTGTCATATTGAGTAGTATGGGTGCGGATACCGCATAGACCAATGAAAAGATTGAAATTAAATAACCAGCTTTCGCCAGAGACAGATGGAGATCCGTTGCAATCAGATCCAATATGCCTCCCAATATCAGTTCAACCGTTCCGACCACAAAGGCTGCAATGGCTAAAACATATACCTTCTTGTTCATATTATAAAATCCCCCTAAAAAGTTACAACTACGATAGTAACCTAATGAATCGAAAAATTCAATGGATATTTTTAATTTATTTTCAGATTGTTTTTCATCTTATTTACAAAAAGATAAAAACAAAAAAAAAGACTATTCTTCGAAAGAATAGTCTTCTAATAGATCAATCTCGTAAGCAAACGTTCAATTTCTTCGTCCTGCAACAGTTGCTCCCCGTATTTTCTGGTGATCTGTGTCAGAGCCACATCGTGATAGAAATAATCCGTCATCGCTTTAACAATCGGTTTGGACATCGTCTTGATCGCTTTCCACGATTCATTTTCCAATCCGGCGAACAGCAGATAGGCATGATCTACAATAAGCAATTGTGATGGCTCTGGCGCATCAAGTAACGGAATAAGTGAGTATTTGCGGGTTAGGGTGCTTTCCAGACCACCAACCGCAAGCACTTCTACATACACACCTTGTCTCTCCTTCTGCTCCAGCAAACCACGGTATCTCTCCAACCGCTCATTCCAGGCCAGAAAAAGAATCGATGAATCTGCCTCTTCAATCAGTTGTTCTATGTTTGAAGCAATGGATGACTCATCTTTTAACGTCCAAATATGCTCATCCGTGAACGTACGCTTGATTTTATATTGTTTCAAGGATTCTATATCTTTGTCGAAATCAAGCTTGATTTTGTGAATCACCGTTTGCAGATCCACCGCCATGTACAGTTTTTTCTTGCCATCCATCGTTGTCAGCACGATGCCTTTATCGATCATTCGATTAAGCACTTCATAAATTTTAGCCTTGGGTACATTCGAGGCGCTTACAATCGTCGTCGCATCCAGCGGTTCATCCTGCGCAAGTATAGCTTCATAGACCTGACTTTCATATTGAGTAAAACCGAATTTTTGCAACATGTTTTGTTCAGAACGTCCCTTCGTTCTTGTTGTAGTTGAACTAAAATGGTTTACACGAAACACTCCGATGACAGAATAACCTTTCAATCGCTGTTATCCCCAAATTTTTTTGATTCCTTTTATAAAAGGGAAAATTCGGTGATAAAGGCGAACGCTTCGCTTTTCCAGGTTTTTCCTGTCCCCTCCGTTACTGTGTAAAAAAATAGTTCAACTTGTATCTAGTTTAGAGACAAGTTCAGCACCTGTCCAGTTTCATGGTGTCTGTTCAAATAAAATGAGTTAAGTCTGGTTATATTAAGCTTGAATTAACCATTCCCTGTTTTGGAAAGGAGCATGAATCCGAATGGAAAGTACACAAGAATTCGTGAAAAAGGTCAATGAAAATGCCGAGAAAGCACGTCATAACAAAAACAATGGTAAAGGTACGCCCGGTGATAAATTGCCGAACAAACAACACTCCACGAACAAATAAGTCCACGATTAATATGCTTAGTCTAAATTTTTGAACCAAACCAAGTATAACAGCCTCAAAGCAGACAAAATATGGTGCCTTCTCTTATCGAGGCACTGTTTTTTTATTAGATCTCATATTTTCAGCCCTAGCAATATCGATTTCACACTTTATCAGTAGATCATAATATTATATAATTCGAATTTCATTGTTCTCCAGTTTTGTTGTTCTATTGCTGCAACTTATTATACAATGAAACGTAATATTTACCTGTTGATTTCCGAGAAAATATGGATTAATTCTGATAACAAATGAGGGAGTTCATGAAAAAACAATTTATGGTTCTGGGTCTTGGACGATTTGGTTCAAGTTTGACACGCACTCTAATTAAAAACGGACATGAAGTGCTTGCCGTTGACAAGAATGAAACTCTGGTACAAGAAATCTCGTCGATAGCAACTCACGTGGTACAGGCTGATTGTACGGACAAGTCAGTCCTTCAAGAGCTTGGAGCAAGTAACTTTTCACATGCTATTGTAGCCATTGGTGAAGATCTTCAAGCCAGCATACTAGCTACACTCTTACTTAAAGAGCTTAATGTTCCCAAAGTTACAGCAAAAGCGAAGAACGAAAACCATGGTAGCGTGCTCAGCAAGATTGGCGCTGACCAGATCGTTTACCCGGAACGTGACATGGCAACCAGATTGGGAAATCAACTGAGTTCTGACAACATGATTGATTCGATTGAATTATCTCCTGATTACAATTTGGTTGAATTAAAGGCTCCGGCGAGTATGCATCAGCAAACATTACTGGAGCTCAATATTCGAGCTAATTACGGTTGCACGATCATCGCTATTAAAACGGGGGAGGAGATCAATATCTCTCCCCTTGCAGAGGATCAGATACAGATGGGAGACACGCTTTTGTTGATTGGAAGTAATGATAACATTCGGAGCCTGGAGCGTGATTATGAACGGAGCTAATAACAATAACATAAAATCTTCAGTACTAACCAAACTTGAAAACATTGTTAATATCCTGAAAAATAAGACAAGTCCTCCACAGCTTATTATGATGATTTTCTTTGCACTCATCTGGGTAGGTACTATATTACTGGCATTACCGATTTCCTCCAAAAGCGGTAACTCTGTAGGTTTGCTTGATGCTTTATTCACAGCTACCTCGGCAATATGTGTTAATGGATTGGTTGTCCTGGATACAGGGAGTGTTTTTTCTACGTTCGGCCAAGTAATCATTATGATACTAATTCAAGTGGGTGGGCTCGGTTTTATGACCTTGGGTGTGATGGTCGCCATCATACTTGGTAAACGAATTGGTTTAAAGCAACGGCTTCTTATTCAACAAGCGGCCAACGCTTCCTCCGCCCAAGGACTTGTGAAACTTTCATTGTATATCGTTCTGATTGCCTTTGCTTTTGAAGCACTTGCCACCTTGATTTTAACCTTACGCTGGCAAAGTGAATTAGGGCTGGGTCAAGGTTTCTATTATGCGTTGTTCCATTCAGTATCTGCATTCAATAATGCAGGGTTCTCTTTGTGGCCGGATAGTCTATCTCCGTTTGTCGGTGACCCGATCGTTAATATAACAATTATCCTCCTCTTTATCATGGGAGGGTTGGGTTACATGGTCGTAGTCGATATTTTCCGTAAACGATCTTGGCGTAAGCTGTCATTACATTCCAAAATTGTTTTGGTGGGTAGCTCCTCGTTATATGTCATAGGTTTCATTATTATTTTTTTGCTAGAGAACTGGAACCCTGCCACATTCTCCAACTTATCATGGGGTGAACGTGTCTGGGCTGCTTTTTTTCAAGGCACTGCACCTCGAAGCTCTGGATTTAATACCATTGATATCGGGAGCATGCTTGCAACTTCACAGTTCTTTATCATCATCCTCATGTTTATCGGCGCGTCTTCTGGCGGAACCGGTGGAGGAATCAAAATCAATACCTTCGTCGTTCTTGTATTGGCAACGATTCAAACCTTCCGAGGTGGTGGACAAGTTCATGCCTTTGAGCGGCGAATTGCAGGAGAAACTGTAATGAGGGCTCTCGCGGTTGTTATGAGTTCGTTAGCATTTGTATTAGGTATTTCGATACTGTTATCCATCACGGAGGGAATACTAGAAAATCACTTCCTAGATGTTCTGTTTGAAGCAACCTCTGCCTTTAGTACGACTGGGCTTTCAATGGGATTAACCAGTGAATTAAGCGTGCCAGGTAAACTGATCGTGATCTTCACCATGTTTGCAGGTCGATTGGGGCCATTAACGCTTGCATTTGCTTTGGCACAGAAAAAACATAAGTCCAAAATCGGTTATGCCGAAGACCATGTACTCATTGGTTAAGGTAATGAAAAGGTCTTACCCCGCCAGCATGAACTCTGTTATTGAGCAGAATTTATGCTGGCGTTTGAATATATACGCATGTGTGAAGCTATGTGTATGTTCTTAAACCTATGTATGATTATAGTGTATCACCATGCATAGTTTATTAGTGCTTGCCCCAGAATTATCGTAACCATGCGGCTGATCCGCTTTGAAACGAATCGAATCTCCCTGTCTTAACTTGTATTCTTCTTCGCCTACTCTGATCGTAAGCTCCCCTTCATACATCGTGATGAATTCCTCAGCCCCGTCAATATGCGGTTCAGCAGTCAATGATGCCTGTTCATCCATCTCCATCATGTACATTTCAAACCGGCGACCCTCTTCCAAAGAAAAGTGAGGATAGATTCGGATTCTTCCTTCATCTTCTCGCATGACTGTGATGTCTTCCCTCATGAGAACGGTTGTATCCGACTTCGCTTCATGAATTAATTCACTGAATGAAATTTTTAAACCGTTTGCAATTTTCCAAACCGTTGCAATCGAGGGATTAGACTCCCCGCGTTCAATCTGACCGAGCATTGTCTTGCTAATGCCCGACAGATCTGCGACCTTGTCCAGACTAAGTTTTCTTTGCTCTCTGATTTGCTTCAAGTTGTGAGCCAAAACCAAATTAATATTTTCCATCCAAAATACACCTCTCTCCTCGCGCCCTCTTGTGCACTATATAGCACATATAGTACAATTAAAACATACATGCGTTATAACGACCATATAGTCCATTATAACATACAATATACCCACAAGGAGAGCATATGGATATTTTATCTTTAGTAACGTACGCAATGATTTCTTCTTTTACCCCCGGTCCCAACAATATCATCTCCATGACCCGTGCGAGGGAGCATGGATTCAGAAGCACGTTTCCTTTTATTCGCGGAGTCGCTGCCGGATGCCTTCTGATCATGATGTTATCCAGTTATTTCAACCTTGCTCTATATCAATACATTCCGGCCATCACCCCGTGCCTCAATGTATTCGGATGTATTTACATGCTATATCTGGCTTTCAAAATCATGAGGAGCACATCTTCCACGAGTGAGCCTGAGCACAATTCGAAAAAGACCGGTTATTCATTTTGGTTCGGATTCAGCCTTCAACTGATTAATCCGAAGGTTATTCTATACGCGCTTACAGCTTTATCCGTATTTGTCCTGCCCCACGCGCAGTCACATTATCAACTCTTAGGGTATTCGTTACTGCTCACCCTGATTGGAATAAGTGCGAATCTGACATGGGCATTGGGTGGACGTTTATTTCAACGGTTCCTGTTAAACTATGAACGTCCTTTTAATATCGTCATGGGTCTTTTGTTGATCTGGACCGCGGTTTCGTTGATCACATAAAATTAAAACAAAAGCGTCCACTCATCTAATGAGCGAACGCTAGCTCTGTTTAAAAACGTTACTCCTGATTCCCTCTCCACCATGATCGAGTAGTACGAGCTAAACTATTCAACATAACCGTCTCGCCTATGACCGGTGTAATGACAGACACATTCAAGGCCCGTGCGGCGCGAGTTACCCGTTCAGCCGGTTCGTTCCAGGCATGATAGGCGAGTGTGAATGCCCCCCAATGAATCGGAATCAATACATTTCCGCCCACATCCAGATGGGCTTGTACCGTTTCTTCAGGCATCATATGAATATTGGACCAGCGTTCGTCATATTGGCCGCATTCCATCAAAGTCAGATCAAACGGTCCGTATTTGCTTCCAATCTCCTTAAAGTGCGGACCGTAACCGCTGTCTCCACTGAAAAACACTTTTGTTTTCCGCCCGACAATAACCCATGAGCACCATAACGTGGAGTCCCGATCAAATAATCCTCTGCCTGAGAAGTGACGAGCAGGTGCACATGCGAATGTTAAACCCTTGAAGGAGAATTCATCACCCCATTGATGCTCCGTAATCTGGCCCGCTGGCACTCCCCATTTGATTAAACGTTTGCGTACACCAAGTGGAACGATAAAACGATTGGTCTTGCCTTTTAATTTTCGAATAGAAGAAGCGTCAAGGTGATCATAATGATCATGAGAGATCACAATTGCATCCAAAGTAGGAAAGTTTTCAGGCTGCATGGGCAAATCCTTGCGGAAACGTTTCGTTCCAACCCATGACACGGGTGATGGTCGATTACCCAACATGGGGTCAAAGAGTAGTCTGTGTCCTTCGATTTCAAGTAAAAAAGCCGAGTGTCCGAACCATGTCACCTGTGAATGTTCAGCCACCCCCTCTGTTGTAGCAATTTGATAGTGTTCCATAGGTATATTCCCGGACGGTCTCCGTTCAACATGTCGGCGCATGGAATCTCTCAATATACTTGTGAGTGACTTAATGCTCATACCGGCGGTGGTTGGAATCTGATTTTCGTATTTCGTCATATTTCACCCTTCTGTTCTCCGTATTCCATGGCTAGTCTTGTGGAGAAATGCTAATCTTGTTTCATCATAATTCATCGCATGTCGATATTCAATTTTGTATGAACGAGAGGAACTACGGTTTCGTTAAGCTAGAATTAAGATACAGTTTCCACTCGTATAAGACTGGGCATATATGATATAGAAAAAACAAGAGAGAGTGTGAGCTACCATGAGCAAAAAATGGCGTAAAAGACTTGTTAAATTTCTGATATTCGACCTGTCACTGATTATTATTCTATTAAGTACCGGATTGATCTATCAGCAGGTCAGTTCTTCACAAGATGAAAAAACATTTACACCTCCGGGCAAACTGTATGAAGTACATGGAGATAAAATGCACCTGTATACAGGGGGAGAAGGCGATGTGACCGTCGTTCTTGCCTCAGGTTGGGGAACAGCTGATCCTTATGTAGACTATTATCCTTTATATGAAAAGCTTGCCCCTAATACGAAATTCGCTGTATACGACCGCTTCGGCTATGGATACAGTGACAGAACCGATAAGAAACGGGATGTAGACACGGTAGCGGACGAATTACACGAATTGCTGCAGGTTTCCGGGCAAAAACCGCCTTACGTGCTTGTTGCTCACTCCCTTGGCTCATTAGAGACTCTTCGATTCGCGCAAAAGTATCCTGACTTGGTTAAAGGTATTGTGATGATTGACGGCGGAAGTCCTGAATTCTACGCAACGGGTCAGGATAACCTGGCAGATACGATTGCTGGTTTTGCGAATCAATTCCGTATCAAAACCGGACTTTTCCGGCTCAGTATGCAAGTCCCGGCAGTCGTTGAAGCTTCTAATGCCAACCGCAATGAATTAAAACTGGTACCAGAAGATTTGAGAAAAGTAGATAAAACGGCTCTTTTGCTAAACTACGGGAACGCCAACACGGTAGATGAATTACGTGAAACGCAAGGGAATGCCAGAACAGTGATTGCCAATAAGCATCCTTTCCCATTCCCGCTTACGATTCTGACCGCAGATTACTTTGGTAAACCGGAACCGGATTGGGTGAAAACACAGAGTGAAT
Source organism: Paenibacillus polysaccharolyticus (assembly GCF_023714295.1). Classification (GTDB taxonomy): domain Bacteria; phylum Bacillota; class Bacilli; order Paenibacillales; family Paenibacillaceae; genus Paenibacillus; species Paenibacillus polysaccharolyticus_A. The sequence continues at coordinate 1,349,345 of NZ_JAMAUN010000001.1, read as the reverse complement.
TCAAATCATGGTCAACGTTATCCAAACAAGTTACTGTTAAAGATACGGAGCATTACATTCATCAATACCATCCGGATATTGTAGCTAATGAAATTCTGGAGGTTGTTAAGAAATAATGAATCCGGTGGAACAACCATATTGATCCGAATACCGTGTTCTGTAAAGTAAACAAAAGAGCGATGTTCCCTTGCATTAGGGAACATCGCTCTTTTCAAATGATTCATTTCGTTTTAATGCATCGGACTCTGTTGTTTGTCAGCCGATCCAACTTTCACTCTTTTTACAAATAAAGCAATAACAAACCCAACGATGGCCAGAACAAGTGCGAAGACAAACGCATTCTGTACACCTGATGTGAATCCTGCAAGGATATTTTCCGGACTTTGCGGATTCTCAACACTGCTCAGGAACCGCGTCTGTCCAGCACTCAAAATACTTACGGCAACAGCCGTGCCGATCGCACCGGATACCTGTTGAAGTGTATTCATAATCGCCGTACCGTGAGGGTAAAACTCACGAGGCAACTGATTCAATCCGTTCGTCTGCGCAGGCATCATCACCATTGAAATACCAATCATCATGAACACATGCAGCATAATAATCTGGATCAGAGGTGTTGTTGCTTCGATACCTGTGTACAGGAACAAAACAACCGCAACGACCGACATCCCGATAATAACGAGCCATCTCGGACCAAACTTATCAAACAATCGTCCCATCACCGGAGACAAAAATCCATTCAGCAAACTACCTGGCAATAAAACGAGTCCGGCAGTAAGTGGTGTAACAGCCATTCCCTGCTGTAAATACATCGGCAAGATCAGCATGGACGACAGAATCATCATCATACAGATGAAGACTAGAAGCAGTCCCGTCGTAAACATCGGATATCTGAACGCTCTTAGATTCATCACTGGCTCTTTCATACTTAATTGACGGATACTGAACAAGAGCAATGCAACGATACCAATGGCCAACGTGGCAATAACAACCGGGCTGGTCCAGCCTCCGCCAGATTCACCATGTCCACCTGCACTACTGAAGCCATAAACGATGCCACCAAAACCAAGTGTGGACAGAACAATCGACAACACATCAATCTTCGGCTTGGTCAACTTGGAAATGTTCGGCAGGAACAACAATCCACATACCAAGGAGATCAGGAAGAACGGCAAGGAAATCCAGAAAATCCAGTGCCAGCTCAAGTTAGCCAGAATCAGTCCTGAAATACTCGGGCCGCTTGCTGGTGCAAACATAATAACGAGACCAATCAAACCCATCGCCGCTCCACGCTTTTCAATAGGGAAGATCACAAGTATCGTATTAAACATTAACGGGAGCAACAGTGCCGTTCCCACCGCTTGTAACACGCGGGCTACGAGCAAAATTTCGAAGCTGGGTGCCAGTGCAGCAACCAATGTTCCTGCAATCGAGAAAATAAGCGACGTTGTGAACAGCTGTCTGGTCGTAAACCATTGCAATAACAATCCTGAAACTGGTACCAGAACACCCAGGACGAGCAGGTATCCTGTAGTTAACCATTGAATCGTAGTTGGTCCAACCTCAAGCAGACCCATTAGTGGTGTCAAAGCGACATTCAAAGCCGTTTCACCAAACAAACCGATAAACCCGCTCAGTAGCATGGCAAACAAAATCGGAAATACCTTATATTGCTGTGTTTCTTGCTGGTCTTTTGCTGTACCAGCCTTCATGGAAGCCTCCACGATCCCATCCTCCTCAAACATATCCTGCGATTTCTATTTTCTCTTTCTCTTGGTACAACTATTGATGCTGCTGGACATTCTTCGCTACAACTGACAAATAATCCGCAGCCGTCAGCATCGGCTGTTTATCCTGATTGGTCAGTGTGATGATCAATGCACCTTCCATTAAAGAAATAACGAGCAGTGCCGTCTCACGAGCCTTCTCTTCACCAATACCGTCCAACATGAGATGCCTTGCAATGATATCCTGCCAACCCGCAAAAACGTTCTGTGAAGCTGTGCGCAACTGTTGACTGATACAGGAAGTCTCTACAGCAGCCCAGAAGCTGAATGGCAGAAACCCCGTATAACCACAGGCCTCGGCTTCATTCGCTGTTTCATAAATGAATTGCCGAATGCCTTCTGCAGTCGTCTCATGGGCTGCAAAAATTTCCTCGAACCTTTGCAAGATATGGGCATTGGCTGATTGAATGCATTCGAGAGCCAGCTCTTCTTTCCCCTTAGGAAAATAATGATATAACGAACCTTTCGGTGTGTTACTCTCCTTAATGATCTGATTCAGACCGGTCGCATGATACCCTTGTGAAAAAAAAAGTCTCGCTGCTGTGCCAACAATAAGATCTCTGGCATTCGACTTTTCACTCAAAGAAAGCCACTTCCTTCAATAAATTATAACAATCGGTCTATATAATTAAAATCACTTTGAGACCATATGTCAATGCTTTTATTTTAAATTTTACAGAAAATAACACTTCCCTACTACATAGAGACATAAGTAAAACCGTCAGCCTTATCGACATGTAATCGAGAATCAGCTGGCGGTTTCACTTCGTGTATTTACGCTTTAGTTAAAATCCCAAGCTTCAACGTTTAACTCATTGTTAATGCTAACAGCCGTTAATGCACCTAACGATGCCGCCGTGATCGCCTGATACAGTTCAGATGCGGCATCTCCAGCACTAAACACACCAGGGACAGATGTTCTTCCTTGAGCATCAACGACGATGGTTCCAGTCTCTGTCAGCTCACAACCTATGATTTTAGGCAAATCAGAGCCCGTCTGAAGCTTGGGCTGGAAGAAGATGCCCGTACAAGGAATCCATGTTCCATCACTCAGTTCAACTGCGCTTACCATTCCTTCCTCCGATCTGATCGATTGAATAGGTGCTTCATAAACCTGCACGCCATGACGTGAAAGTTCTTGCTTCTGTTCTGCTTCTAAAGGATTATCATCTTGGATGCACAGCGTAAACCGACTTGTCCAGCCGGAGATTAATTTAGCCATATGTAATGCATGGTTGGCGCTGGTAATGATGACAAGCTCCCGATTCCTGAGTTCCCATCCATCACAGTACGGGCAGACAAATGCGCTTTTTCCGTAGACTTCGGATAAACCTGTAATCTCCAAAGGTAAATCTCTTTTACCAACAGCAAATAAAACCTTTTTCGCTTCATACTGCTTTCCTTCGACCGTTCTAACAACAAACTCACCATGTTCTCCGGTAATCTCCATCACGGTATCAGATGCAAATTGCACGGAAGGATACGCAGCGATCTCTTCTTTTGCAATTCTACGGAACTCCTGCGGACTTACGCCATCTCTGGTTAAAAAGCCGTGTGTCTCTCGGGTAACCCAATTACGAGGTTTTTGATCATCAATCACAAGTACCTGTTTCCGGGCTCTCCCAAGTACCAGCGAAGCATTAAGTCCAGCAGGCCCTCCTCCCACGATCACGACATCGAATTGGTTACGATCTTTATACATATATAACACCCTTTCCAGACATTTAATGTCTTTAATAGAAACAAAAAAGTTCTATCTCTCCTCTTCACACTTGATACGTAAGGAGCAAAGACATGTGAGATATCTAATAGCGTCTCTTCTAACAGATAGTGGAATCCAGACTTTATGCCTCTTGAAAAAGACCATTAAAGATATCTTATATCTACAATACAGTTATTATTTCATATTTGCAATATCTTTGTTCCATTTCTACAATTGAACCATGACAATCTTTTGAAAATACGCGCGTAGCACAGAACGGTTGTTTTAACAATTAAAAAAGTTCTTGTTTTTAAATTGTTCACAATCAAATGACATTATTATAAATACTAGAATGTAATATAAATCACAACGCGAATTGAATGATATAATGGACACATATTATATTAAGTACAAACAATAGGAAGTGAGTATTTGAAAACATTAAATAATGAATCACAAGCCAATATCAGCCTGGAGTACAGCTCGATTCCAAAAGTATTTTTAGATACGATCAAAATTGGAATCATCAAGTCCAACTTGATCGCCATGTTTGCAGGTTTAAGTTTAGCTTTATATGTATTTGATGCTTCTATCGTTGCTAATATTGTTCCGATTTTACTATCATTTCTCGGTTCTTCATTAATCATCGGAGCAGCTGGGGTGTTCAACAATCTGTATGACCGGGACATTGATGCGATTATGGAGCGTACGAAGAAACGTCCTACCGTTACAGGGCGGGTCGATACCAAGTCTGGTCTGATTCTAGGGTTTTCGATTACGTTGATTGGTGCGATTATGCTGTACATCGCATCTCCATCGGCCGCTGTTTTTGGCCTTCTTGGATTGTTCCTGTATGTTATCCCATACACCATGTGGACCAAACGCACAACAATCTACAACACTGAGGTAGGTAGTCTGTCAGGTGCTGTTCCTCCGCTGATTGGATGGGCAGCCATCTCTCCGGAACTTGGACACTTTGAAATCTGGGCACTGGTCGTAACGATGTTACTATGGCAAATGCCCCATTTCTACGGTATCGCTATTCGTCGCTTCGATGAATACAAGGCTGCAGGCGTTCCGATGTTACCTGTGGTAAAAGGGATTGGACGTACTTATGTACAAACAAACGTTTATCTGGTATTGCTGTTGCTTTCCAGCTTCCTGTTCTGGCCAATGAGCCCGTTTGTTGCCATCGTGGCTTTTCTGGTAAGTCTGGCTTGGCTTATTCTTAGTGTGGCTACGTTTGACAAGAAAGAAACCAAAAAATGGTCACAGCGTATGTTTATTTTTTCCATTAACCATATCACTATCATTTTCTTGGTTATCATTGCGTATTCCTTGATTGCTTAAAGAAAATTAGACAATAGCCATTTCTACCGGGCTTTATTAAAAGTGAAGAAACCGTACAGATCCTACGCCTGCATTCAGGCATGATCTGTACGGTTTTTTGTCATTTTTTTATAACATCTGAATTATCAAATTGCTGCTCTATCCGTTTCGTTAAAACCTATACTATCCTGCCTTCACTGGCACCTGTTCTCCCTGCCATAGCAACTGCATTTCTTCATTGCTTTCAAGTAAATCGGCCAGGTTTCCTTCAGCTTCAATACGACCATCTTTCATAACGATAATGTGATCTGCCTTGGTAAGAGCGGCCTTGCGGTGAGATACGGCAATACATGTGACATCTCTCTCTTTAAAGAGTCCGTCCCATACCAGTTGCTCTGTTTCCACATCAAGCGCACTGGACAGATCATCAAAGATAAACAGATCTGCCTCGGTCATCAGCATTCGCGCTGTTGCTGATCGCTGAATCTGACCTCCGGATAACATGACACCTCTTGGTCCTACAGGTGTTTCCAATCCTTGATCCAATTGTCTGATGTCTTTATCCAAAACAGCCAGTCGAATGGCTTTTTCCAGCGCTTGATCTACATTTCCCTGTTTACCTTGAACGATATTTTCTCTGAGCGTGTCACTGAACAGCCTTGGAACTTGAGGCGTATATGCAGCTCTAGGTGGCATAAGAAATGTTGCCGGATCTACGTGCTCTCCATTCCAGAGAATTTCACCCTGTTGCTTGGGCAGAAGTCCAAGCAGTGTACGAACCAGTGTGGATTTACCAGAACCGATGCGTCCTGTAATGACAAGAAATTGTCCCTGTTTCAGCTTGAAGTTGATGTCTTGTATACCGTTTGAGGATTGCTCATAGCGATAGCTAAGACCATTCACTTCAAGTTCACGCAATTTCTCCTTCGGATTTCTTGCTTCGTTTACTGGCTCTGGCGGCTCTTCATTAAGATAGATTTCCCGTTTCTCCATAATCCGATCCTCTTCACCTGGACGAAAAAGTGTTCGCATCCGATCATAAGACACTTTGAGTCTTTTATGCTGGAATACCATGTATCCGAAAAGTGAAATGCTGAACCCGATATTAACGAGATAACTCGTAAATAAGGCAAAATCACCCACCGTAAAGTTACCTGCCTTCATTTCCGCAGCACACATCAACAAAATAAGCCCGGTACATATACTTAGTACATGCTGATTAAGTGACTTCATCCATTGCTTGAACAGATTGTCTCTTAAGGCAGCCTGACGTCGTTCTTCATTCAGCCGGTTGAACCGTGTGGAGACATGCTCTTCTGCCTGACCCAGCTTCAGTGCCTGCACAGCCCCAAACGTCTCGGCAATAAAACTGGTAATACGACCTGTCGCTTCACGATTAACCTGTGCATACTTTCTTGCACGATTACCTGAGAGGTTATTCAGAAGCGTTACCACCAAAAGCGGTAAAACAGCAACAAGTGTAATCTTCCAGTTAATGTTGGTCATGATCGCAATGGATACCACTGCAAAAACCAATCGACCCCAAAAATCCACCCAGGATTCGATATATTCAACCACTTCATCGACATCATCCCGGAAACGACTCATCGCTTCACCCGGAGATGCAGGAAGATTCCGTCCCGGCCAGCGCATAATGCCAGCCAGCATATTCGTCCGCAAAATGGCCTGAATATGATACATATAGGTCACCCAAGCATGGAAAGCGACAAAGAACGTGCCTACACGGGTCAAGCGGAACAACGCGATAACAATGAGCGGTACAGCAAGCCACATATAGTCAGCCCTTCCTGTTGATGTCCGGTCAAAGAACCACTGCATCCCAAGCCCCATTGCTAGGGGAAGCGAATGAAAGATACACCATAACAAACCGTTAATAAGAAACAAATAAGGCTTAAAGCGAAACAAGCGCCCTATAAATCCTGTTACATTCATGCCAGTTCCTCCTCTTGGCCCGTGACCAGAAGTCGTGCATAATGGGAGGACGGATTATTCGCAAGCTCCACTCTTGATCCGAATTCCAGCAGCTTGCCTCCACCAAGAACCATAATCTTATCCACCTTCTCCAGCGTGGCTAATCTATGCGCAATAATGATACCTGTTGATCGTTTCATTAATTCATCAATAGCAGATTGAAGTAAATTCTCGGTCGCTGCATCAAGCCGTGAAGAAGGCTCATCCAGTATGACCAGACTCGGCTCCGTTAGAAATACACGGGTCAAAGCGAAGAGCTGCGCTTCCCCTGCGGATAATGAAGCACCTCCTGCAGTTAGATGTGTATCGAAGCCTTCCGGCTGTGTATCAATCCAGTGATGTAACCCCAGTCGCTCTGTTGTTTGCTTAATCATGGCATCCGATACTTCTGAATTAAACAAAGTCAGATTGTCACGTAGCGTACCATCAAACAACTGCACATCCTGTGTCACCATCCCCACTCTGCGATACAGAGCCTGCATGGATAACTTCGTAATATCCGTTCCACCGATACGAATCGTGCCCTGATCCAGATTGTACAGACGTAGAAGAACACGGCTCAGACTTGATTTTCCACTTCCCGTTCGACCGATGATGCCTAGCCGTTCTCCCGGTTTCACCGCAAAGGTGATATCCTGAAGCACAGGTTTATCCTCATTGTAACTGAAATACACCTGATTAAACTCCAGTCCAAGCGGGCCATCAGGTAACCTCTCTTCGCTTCCGTCCTCAATCTCGCTTCGTAAAGACAACAATTCGCGTGAACGAAGCATGCCTGATTTTGCCTTTTGAAACTCCTGTACCTGATCGCCAAGCAACTCGATAGGTTCATTCAACATCTGGCTGTATTGATAGATCAAAAACAAGGTTCCAATGCTGATTGCACCTTCGATATAGTAGTGCACACCCAGAAGCAAAACGACCGTAACGGATACAATAAACATGACCACCGTGGTGTTCCAAGGGATAACCCTGAGCATCCATGCCTTCCGGCCTTTGAGGAAAACGGTGCGCATCGTACGAAAGAATCGGTTCATCACATATGGTACGTGTCCATTCGCCTGCACGTCCTCAATACCGGCAATTCGTTCCTCAATCAAGCTGAATAAGGAAGCACTGGCGGCGCGCTCATTTTTGGAAGACTCCACTCCAAGATTGCGAATAATGACCATGAACAGAATAGATAATAACGTAAATACGGTCATAACCAGTGCGATTGGCACATTAATCGTAAACATGAATCCCAGAATACCTGCGAGCAGAACAAAACTGCCGATGACCTGTACGATAAACATGGCGAAGAAGTTCGAAATGCTCGTTACATCGCCATCCACGCGTTCAATCATCTCTCCAGGTGTTTTGACGTTATGAAAACGCATATCCAGCCTCAGGCAATGTTTCAGTAAATCTCCACGCATTCGGTTGGTTGCCCGCCAGGCTACATCGTTTCCTAAATAACTGACCGCGATCGTGATCAATTGATTGCTTACGGCAATGAGCAGGAAAAGCCCGGCAAGCTGTACCAGATCACCCAGAATCCCGCCGCTTGCAGCCGTATCAATGAAACGTTGAATAATCTGTGGATTGAGAAGCTGCAGCCCTGTTGACGTTAACAACATGATCAGCAACACGGCCAGCTTGCCTTTCACCGGCTTTAAATATCGTAGCAGCCATGACATGGAGCGTTTTTCTGTTTTGGGCACCAGCCCCACCCCTTTAATTAAAAATTTCACTCGGATTTATACTTTGTCGCGCGCATAATTATCATTTGAATGTTGAATCTTCCAACTACACTTTTGATTACCTTCGCTATGACGAATCATGTATGAGCGTATTGTAATCAGCGAGGCCTCCCGAAGAAACACATTGTTTGCATGCATTAACCATAGTTTATTCTTCCTTTCTTATGGATATAGATCGAACATAAGTAACAACTTGGAATCGATTTCAGTTCTTGCTTTTTTCCTTTCACTTTTACTCTTACTCATGCTCCTTTCCATGTGAACCGTCTGGTGGAATGAAAAAAAGCCATAGATGAACGAAGTTCATCTATAGCTTGATTGGATCGAAAAGCCAGCCAGAAAATGTGACATTTCAGCTTCTTCTCTAACATCGCAGTATGAATGAGCGTCCAGACAGGATTGCAGTAAGCTGGACTGTCCAAACATGGTCAATACTCTACCTGGATAATGTCACTATGCTCATGCATATTCAATTATTGGTTGAAGCACCTGCGCTGGCTGATCCATCATGGTTTATCCCACCCGTTCCACATATTTGTTGTTTATTGTATTCGCTCATTCTTTATACGTCAACATAATTATTAACTTAATTGTTATTTACTTCATCTGTTAGAGTCCAATTTGTACAGATTCAGGTGTTTGCTTTTCTCTGCTGACAAGTCGTTTATGTGCTACTAGTAGAAAAGGAACACCGAGTGCAGTCGTTATAGCAATGGGAATAAAGACGGCTAGTCCATTTCCCGCACCAAACTGGCTTAACAGCAACCCACCAATGACCGGAGCCGCAACATTTCCAATATTGTTGAAACCGATTGTACCAAAATACGTTCCTTTCCATTCAGGCTTTGCAATTCGGTCGATAAGCATATCCATCATGGTAAAGAGTAGTACTTCCCCTACTGTAAACAAGATGACACTGATCATCATCAGTACAATCCCTTCGGCTAGACCAAATAACAACAGACTTGCGGCAACGAGCAGATTCCCCAAAATAAGCGGTACAAGCGGCGGTGCATTCCGGAAAGTACGAACGAGTGGATACTGAATGATGAGCACGGTGATCGCGTTGAGTGAAAGCATATACGAGAACATCTGACTTCCATTTTCAAAGATTGGACTTCTCGCCAGATACTGAGCTAACGTAGAGCTGAAGTGGCCATAACCTAACACACAAAACGTCGTCCCAATTAGCACAGGCAAGAATACCCGATCCCGTCCGGTGGTCATGAGGGCTTCGCGCAGACGAGGTGCAATAACCTCTAGACGTCCGGGCAAATTGGCGTGATGCAGTTTAAATTGAAGGCCCAGAATCAGACCATACGCAATATAAACGAGCCCCGAGATCACAAAAGGAAACGTCGATTCCGATGATCCCAGCTGAAATCCGATAATTGGCCCGAACACAACCCCCAAGTTAATCGCTGCATATCTCAGATTAAACACTAGCAGTTTGTTCTGCGGTGAAGTTATATCGGATAACAACGCTCTTGAGGTTGGCTCAAACACAGCCCGGCACAAACCGTTTAACGTGTTTGCAACAAAGAACACCCATAGATGTTCAGCTGCCGCAAAAATGAAAAATACAGCGGCCCAACTAAATACCGAGACGAGCATAACGATTTTGCGACCGATTCGATCAGAGATATATCCCCCGTAAAAGCTGACGAGCACTCCCGCCAGCGAGCTTACCGCAACCGTGATTCCCGTCTGGGTCGGCGTGGCTTCAAGCACACGTGTCAGATAGATGGACAGAAACGGAATACTCATCGACGTTACGAGGCGCCCGAACATCGTTCCAATAATAATGGTCCAGGCCAGCGGGTGAATTTGCTTCAAAATATGCTTCATCTTTCATTCTCCTATCTTGCTGCGTTCTCTATCTATCCTGTTGCTACGAAAATGGATGAATTCTGTCATCCTCATAGGTATAATTGTAAAGATAAAAGGGGGAAGTAAAAGTGTAATGTTTCATTCTCACTTTTCACCTTTATGGAGGATCTATACACATGGATACGATATACACTCACTTTTTAAGACTTGCTGGCTCTGATATGCTCTCGATTAAGATCCATGAACCTGTACCCGTAACGATTGAGAATCTGTCCTCCATCCTCTGTTGCACTCCACGCAATGTAAAATTCATTCTACGAAAGCTGGAAGATCAGCATTTTATCCATTGGAAACCTGGACGTGGACGAGGCCATCATTCGGAGCTTACACTACTGCGAAGTCTGAATGATGCTTTAGAATCCAACTTTACTGAACTGTTATTCAAAGGCAAACTGAAAGAAGCCATCGAGTTGATTGGAAGTGTGCAAATCGATGACTTGATGCGGGAAAAACTGATGCTTACTCTTCATGACCAGATGGGATTTCGCAGTTACACCGAAACCGCCTCTGGCCAGGATACACTTCGCATGTTGAGATCACGTCAACTGGGTGATCTGGACCCGGCTTCGGTTTATACGGCTTTTGAAACCTATCTTCTTGGCCAAATATGCAACACACTGATTACTTATAACGCCCACACCGATACCTTCTTACCCGCACTTGCACATACATGGGAATCTAACAAAGACCATAAAGAATGGGTATTCTATTTGCGAAAAGGGGTTCGTTTCCATGACGGACGTGTGATGACATCTCATGATGTTCAGGCTTCATTGATGCGTTTGTTTGATACAAATTGTTCGTCTTTGTGGCTGTACCGCGATATTAAGCGAACAGAAGTGAACGGCGATTATTGCATCAGGTTTATATTGCATCGGGCGAACCGTTTTTTTCTGCATCTGTTCAGTTGTATTCGGATGACGGTACTGCCCGCGGATTATGACTCGAACCAGACTTTGGTCGGTACAGGCCCGTTTCAGATCACCGAGATGACCGAAGATGTGATCAAACTGAAGGCATTTGATGCTTATTTTGGTTTCCGTCCTCATCTCGATCAGATCCACATCTGGTTTCTCCCTGAGCCGGCTTCAAGCGACGGTTATTATGATATGTCTGGTACTGACCGGCTTAGTCTGCCTGGAAGCAGTCATGAGCGACCTCATTATATTGACTATCCTGCACTGGGATGTCAGTATATGCTTTTCAACTTCAATGTCCCGGGTTGCCATCATACACTGCCTTTCCGTCAGGCCATGCGCATCGTCTATGATCCGGTCAACCTGGTGAACGATTTGGGTGAAAATCGAATTACACCCGCCAGCAGTTTCCTCCCTTGGAAAAGCGCTGCACAGAGCTGGGAAGCCACATCACTCGTCGATGCTAAAGCATTGCTTGAACAATCGGGTTATCAAGGGGAATCCTTCTTGTTATCTTATAAGAAGAACAAAGATTCCGATGTGGCGGAGTGGATACAACAACGCGCACGCCAAATTGGATTACGGATTGACCTGAAGCCTTTTGACGATTATCTGGATGTCGTGAAGACCTCAGATGCACCTTTGATTCTCAGAGAAGAAATACTGGAGGACGACTGGCAGTATGGCATGATTCACTTTTTCAAAAACCAAAGCAATACGCTCCATGAGTACATGACTCCCGAGCTTCAATCCATATTGGATTCCCTGCTGGATCCCTTTCCACAGCTTCCTCACTCCGAGCGTAGCGATCTTCTGGAGCAGGCTGAAGAATTACTGCGGGAAAATGGCTGGATGTTGTACGGATGTCATATGAACAAAAAAGCGGAATTGCACCAGAGTTTCTACGGCATGCAAACTTCAGAGTTTGGATTCCTGGATATCTCGAAGCTATGGATCAAAAATGCGTAATAAAATAACCCTCAGCCCCGTTAAAATACGGGTGAGGGTTTTATTGAGTATACATCGAATAACAGTTATAAGTTCGGTAAATCCGTTAAAGCCTCAATATTAGACTTACCGTTCACGGCCGACGAGATAATCCAGCAGATGTTTTAAAAATGGAATCGGTTTAGGCATCTGACGTAATGCATCCGTAGCAAGACAGTAATGCTCCCACATCGCTTTTTGAGCACCTGTCTCTCCCAGAATGGATACAAAGGTTGAATTGTTATTTCGCTCATCCTGACCAGCAGGTTTGCCAAGGGTTTGTTGATCTCCTCCATAGTCCAGCAAGTCGTCCCTGATCTGAAAAGCAATGCCTGCATGATACGCAAACGCTTTTAGCGCGTCAATTTCTTCTTCCTTTACTTCTGCCAAAATCGCTGGCATAACCAGCGCCGCCTCAAAGGCAATGCCTGTTTTGTAAAAACAAATCGTGTTTAGCTCCTCCAGCGAGAGCAGCTTCCCTTTCGAATCAAGATCCATCGCCTGACCCATACACATATCTTCTGCTTTTATAGCCGAATATTGAATCAGCTTCAGCACCGTTTGCGCATCAAATCGGTTCAAAGAAGACTGCTCACGAATCGCTCGCTGAATCAGGAATAGACCTGTGAGTTCTGCCGTCGCGCTATTATGCAACTGATGAAGCGTCGAACGTCCACGCCTTACCTCGGCATTATCCTGTGTGGGCAGATCATCAAAGATGAGTGAAGCGGTATGCATATATTCCATGGAGCGTAACAACGGCATGATTGCCGACTCGCTAAGCCCGTACTCCTGAACACCCATGACCCAAGTCAGGATCGGACGCAGACGTTTGCCATCCCCTTGCAGACTGTAGTTAGCCGCGTCCATCAGCTTCCCCTTCATTTCGAGCTCTTCAGCAGCTTTGTTGATCTGCAGTTCTACATTGATCTGCTCACGTACTTTTCGAATCGTCTGCTGGAACGACTCTTTCTCTTGTTTATCATTACTCAGCTGCGAAACAACCTGATCCCGTAACAATTTATCCAGAAAGTCCACGTCATCTGCTTTTCGCACCATTTGTTGTACTACTTGATTAAGTCCAGGTTGGCCTGAAGCAAAGATCGTCATGACCTCGTCATACTTCGCCTGACCGAGCCGCTCTCTGCAACGCTTCAGCCCGTTAATCGCACGATCCAGGATAACTTCCCTCGCCTTGTCAATGGAATGGTAGACATCATGAATTAGAAACGAGATGACTGCCCAGTACAGCTCATACGGGTTAATCAAATCCGGACGCAGGTCACGATATTTCAAATAATACGTGTAAGGTGTCACTGCCTCGTCCTGCATATCATCGAACATATCCGCAAAATCATCCGCTAGCTGATTATAAATCCCGTAATGGAAGGTGCGCAGATCAAACCCTTCATCTTCCGGTGCGCTCAGAACAGAACGAACAATCAATCGCGACGACGCCGACTTGATAATGATCGGAATGTACAGCTCTTCATTCGTATAATGCGCATTCGATAATTTCTTGCCACGATCGATCTCCTGAGATTGAAAGAACACATAAGACTGTTCAAAAAAAGTGTGCCGCATCTCCTCATGCTGATAGTTCCGAATATATTCAAAGGCCTCTCGAAGCTCGGAGTGTACATACCGAATCACTTCAAGCTGAGGTCCCTTCCATTCTCCAAGATCAGGCACAATGCCGGTAAGCAGAGCTTGTTGTATCATCGCCGAATACTGTTCCTTTTCCTGTGTAGTCAGCGCCTGAGAATCGAGAAGATCATCCACAAAAGGGTATGTTAAACCGTAGGAATAACCCAGCCTGATGGCTGCATCAAGCTTTGCGATCCGTTCCTCCCGCGGCGTGTCCCCTGTAAGCTCATCATCGACGTGAAGCACGACACCCAGAATAATCTTGATCAGTTTACGTTGAGCCTGTGCCGCATCGAGTTCTGGTGGGATGTTTGCTGCAACATGTTTTAATTTGTCCATCACCCAGATGACTGCCTCTTCAATCTGTTCTCGCTGTCCCCACCGATATAATGCTGCCGGGCTTATGTAGTCAGCCTGACGTTGTTGTTCACTTGCGACACGCATAAAATATGCTTGGGTATCCTTAGCGATACGCTGAATCTTGTCTTTTGTTTTCGGGTTATCCAGCGCCTGCCCCAGATCGCGCATGTAGATATATGAGATGCTGCGATCCAGATAATCATCGATCTTGCCTGTCGCATTGAGCCAATGCATATATTTCTGAATATCAGCGGCATCCGGTTTTCTTTTGCCAGCGAACCAGGATAACCAGCTCCAACGATGGATATGTTTTTTTTGCCAAATTCTAAAATCTTTCGTAAGTGTATCTATATGAGTATTATTCAGCAGTTGCTGAGAGAGTGTCACAAAATACTGAGATGCTTTCTGCTCTGCGTGACGATAAGCTTCATCCGCATTAGCCTCGGCTTTCGTCTGATTCATAAGTACGTTGTTCATCGGTCGATCCCTCAACTTCAGTTAAAGTTAAACATGGTCCGCTCATGTTCATATCCTATATACGGCACTTCGGCCGTTTGGTTACGAAATCGCTAATGTCTGAGAGATAAGAGCGTTAAATTAGAATATCGAAGACCATACTTTAACCGCAGTAATCGCGATCAGAAGAAGCAACCCATATCGAAGTAGCCGCACATTAACCATTGAACTTACTCTCGAACCAATCGAAGCACCAATCAAACTTCCCAGCACCGTGTAAATAATCGGCTCCACCGGAATGTCTCCCGCAGATAACTTCCCAATAACCCCTCCTATTGCAGAGATGAAAACAATCGCAAGGGATGAGGCAATCGTTGTCCGAACCGGAATCTTCAGAACAGTCAACATAACAGGGATGAGTACGAATGCACCTCCAGCCCCGACAATTCCTGAAACGATCCCCACAGCAAGCGAAGTACTTGAAGCAATCATTTTATTAAACGTTAACGGTTGGTCCAGATCCAGCCGCCCCTTGCTCGGTATGAGCATTAAAACGATCGCTATGATCGCCAGAATGCCATAAACCAGATGAATCATACGTTCAGCCAGCATGCCTGAGATAAAACCACCAATTAAACTGCCCACCAGAATACTGCTTCCCATGTACAGTACCAGTTTGGAATCGATCACAGCGCCGCTAGTTTTGCCTGCTTTTGCTTTTCTGCGAAATGCAACTACGCCCGCAAGCGAAGCAAAGAACACTTGAAACATGCTGATGGCTGACACCTGATGAGCCGTGAACGGTTCGAGCCCTGCCATTTCCGGCACATACAGCAGGAGAGGGAAATTGATGATCGCCCCACCAATGCCAAGCAATCCGGAGAAAAATGAACCGATTAGACCCAGTATAAACATGATGAAGAACAACAAAAGATCCATCGGTTATACGCTTCCTTTCATGAACATAATACGAAGATACGAAATCAAAAAAAGATAAAAATTTTTGATTCCAAAAAACATATACAGAACACTTGGATTCGGGTATAATACTTTAAAACCAAGTAATTTAATCAGAAATGAGTGATTAAGCATGTTGAATGTGTTGAAGACACTTTTTGTGAATACATGTCCTCGCTGTAACGAAAAATTACAAACACATCATGATGAATTATGCTCAGTCAAAACCTGCACTCATTGTCACTATAAAGAAGAAAGTTATGGCTCACTCGGAGTCCGTATTGTGTACGACACCACAAATGGATAAAACGAGCAGCCCTTATATTGTATCATGAACTCCTAAATTTCGGGATGATTCGACACTATTGTATGATGAATTTATTACAAGAGTGAACATGAAAAGGCACAGGATGATTACATCCTGTGCCTTTGGTTCATTTTAAATGCAATATGATTTAGAGTTAGATAACCCGTTATTTCGTTTTGAAACTCAGGAAGCCATCATCAACTGCCACTGTTGTACCGTTCATTGCACTCGCGGCATCACTGAACAGGAAGGTCACCACACTCGCTACTTTTTCCGGCTGGATCAACTCTCCGCGCATATGTTGAGTGGCCAACGCATCCTTCATGGCTTGGTCATTTCCCAGAATCGGAGTTTCGATGAATCCAGGTGCCACACCCAACACGCGAATTCCATGCTCGGCCAGTTCAAGCGCACCCGATTTGGACATCATCACTACTGCTGCTTTCGCCGCATTGTAGTTGAAGCTGCCTACTGCTGCCACGCTTCCATAGATCGAAGCTGTATTAACAATCGTGCCTTGCACGTTTAATTCAACCATTTTCTTCGCACCATAATACATACCGTAGTAGACGCTGTGTTGGTCTACATCAATAACTTTGTGATAGGATTCCGGGTCCATCTCCAGAAACGGCTTTACAAGACCGATCCCAGCGTTGTTGAAAATTCCGTTGAATGTTCCATACTTTTCGACAGTCCAGTCAATCAAAGCTTTAATCTCATCACCTTTGGATACATCTACTTTATAAGCTCCGGCTTTGCCACCGGTTGCTTCAATCTCGGTCGCAACCTGTTTGGCTCCTTCTTCGTTAAAATCCGCGACAACGATTGTTGCTCCCTGTGCAGATAGTTGCAGTGCTGTTTGTTTTCCAATTCCGCTTGCTCCACCTGTGATAACAATGACTTTTCCCGTATGTTCGGACATAACATAGATCTCCTTTGCTAATTAAAATTGGTTTCAATTTACTAAATTAATGTTAGTTACTAAATAAATTTTTATATAATAACCATACTAGTCTATCATTCATTTGTCAAATGGGTCGATCATACGATGGGATTACGATAGACCGCATGTTATCCAACAAACAAACAATCACCATCATAGTATTCCTGATTGATACACGGCCAGCATTTTGGATCTTTGTCGTGATCCATATAGTTTTTCTTTCTTCAAAATAAATATGCAAAAAAGACGAGTAACCCTTCCAGATCGCCCGTCTTCTGTAACTTTCCTGTTCGAATGCTCCTTAAGGAGAAGGAAAGATTATTCTTATATTTGAATTAAACCGATTATTCCGTTTGTAATCCACTCAGTGGTTCCTTCAAGCTGTTGATGTTGTTGATCAATTCCGGAATACCTGTTTTTTCCCAATTCTCTGCGGTAATCCCTTGCTCCGCAATGGATGTTTCGAATTGGTTCATTACCTCTGTCAGCTGATTATTATAACTAACCAGATTCTCATGAATGTTTTCTCCAATAGCAGGCGCACTCATCTCCGAAAATTCTGCGGCTTCTGCTTGAATCAGATCAATCTTCTCTTGAATCTGACCCGTTACATCTGGGTTGTTGATGGCATCCGTTGCAAGTTGTTGTAACTCGGTTCCAGCACTCGATACCTGATTAATATAATCCGTAGCACCGCTTACATAACTCAAACTTTGATTGGCTTGCTCTACAATTGAACAAGCGGATAGCATCAACATACTGGAGGCCACAATGGCTGTGATCATCGTCCTGTGTCTTCTTTTTCGCCTTCGCATGATTATCTTCCTTTCTTCATCTCAGAATGATGGTACCTTACTTCATGATACTTGTTCACAAAGCTACATTGCAAATCAGCCTGCATAGCCGGACATTCCGATGTATAATAGGAGAATCACACAATAAAGGGATGTCGACATTATGCTTCAGGCCTTGAATCAACGCTTGAACCGCATCATGCCACTGATTACCCCCGCTAGTATTATCATTGGTGTTTTATGCGGCAGTTTTTTATCTTCTTACACGTATTTGTCGCCTTGGCTATTTGCCTTCATGACGTTCGCGGGCAGTATTAGTCTGAGCGTACGAGACTTTGTAAATGTCTTGAAAAAGCCTTTTCCCTTGTTTGTTTGCCTTCTGATCTTGCATTTGGCCATGCCTCTTATTGCGCTGGGCATGGGTCATCTTGTGTTTCCAACCGATGCTTATACTATCACAGGACTTGTTCTCGCTGCAGTTATCCCGACAGGCATTAGCAGTTTTATATGGGTAAGCATCTACAGGGGGAATATTGCGCTTACGCTTTCGATTATTCTGATTGATACCTTGCTGGCTCCGTTTGTTGTGCCCGGCGTGTTATCCCTGCTTGTTGGCACAAGCGTCACACTGGATACAGCAGCGATGATGAGCAGCCTATTCTGGATGATTGTTTTCCCTTCACTGCTGGGTATGCTCCTGAATGAATGGACTAAAGGTGGGATCGTTCCTGTATGGGGGCCTCGGCTTAATCCATTATCCAAATTGTTTATGGCTTCGGTCGTTGCCATTAATGGCTCGGTTGTCGCACCCTATCTGGCTGACTTCAACTGGCGTTTGGCTGGGCTGGCGGTAATTATCGTTTTTCTGGCATCCTTCGGCTATGCACTCAGTTATTTCATTGCGAGATGGCTAGGTTGGAATGAAGCGGATCAAGTGGCTCTTGTTTTTAACGGAGGAATGCGTAACATTAGCGCTGGTGCCGTTCTTGCAGTTACTTATTTTCCGCCGCCCGTTGCTGTTCCTGTCGTGCTTGGGATGGTATTTCAGCAGATGCTCGCGTCCCTTTCTGGGTACTTGCTCGGCAGACGTTCTCAGCTATTGCGCAACTCGGATAAAACCTCAGCAGCTTGATATCGATTTTACTTGCAGAAAATGGAATAAAAAAGGCTCCTGAACTGTCACTTGGAAATGACAGATTCAAGAGCCTTTTCACATTATATAAAAAAATCGCTTATTTCGGTTGAATATATCCCTCTGCTTTGAGCAGTTCAGCAATCAGTACGGCTCCACCAGCTGCTCCGCGCAGTGTGTTGTGGGACAATCCAACAAATTTATAGTCATAGAGTGAGTCTTCACGCAAACGGCCTGTAGAAACGCCCATGCCACGCTCGATATCGCGATCCAGCTGAGTCTGCGGTCTGTTCTCTTCCTCAAAATACGTAATGAACTGCTTCGGCGCGCTTGGCAGAGCCAGCTCTTGAGGACGACCTTTAAACTGAGACCAACGCTCCAGAATTTCATCTTTGCTCGGTTTTTTCTCAAAGTTCACAAAAACCGTTGCCAAGTGTCCGTCTGTTACCGGCACACGAATACATTGTGTTGTAATCAAAGGTGCAGATGCTTTAACGATCTGATTATT
This sequence comes from Paenibacillus polysaccharolyticus, assembly GCF_023714295.1. Lineage (GTDB taxonomy): Bacteria > Bacillota > Bacilli > Paenibacillales > Paenibacillaceae > Paenibacillus > Paenibacillus polysaccharolyticus_A. The sequence continues at coordinate 1,329,895 of NZ_JAMAUN010000001.1, read as the reverse complement.
CTCTACATTTCCCCAGATACGCAGTGGCTCCTGCTCACTTTTTTCTTCCTCGCCACCAATGTAAGGAATCACGTTATCTAGCATTTCAGGCCAGTCCGTAAAGTTTTTGCCTGCTCCCGAAATCGCTTGATATGTGGAAGCTACAACCTGTGTCGGGTTAAACTCACGCAATGCATGTAGAGCCGGCACATAGCTTTGGATAGAACAGTTTGGTTTTACAGCGATAAAACCTGTCGTTGTACCCAGACGTTTTTTCTGAGCTTCAATAACTGCCAAGTGACCTGGGTTAATCTCAGGAATAACCATAGGCACGTCTGCTGTCCAGCGGTGTGCGGAGTTGTTGGACACGACAGGTGTACCTGTTTTGGCATAAGCCTCTTCCAGCGCCTGAATTTCATTCTTTTTCATATCCACGGCACAGAAAATAAAATCAACCTGGCTTGCAAAAGCTTCAACCTGAGATGCATCTTGCACCACAATGTTTTTCACAGGCTCAGGGATTGGAACCGCTAGTTTCCATCTTCCTTTTACAGACTCTTCATACGTTTTGCCTGCCGAGTTGGCACTTGCTGAAATCGCTGTTACTTCAAACCACGGATGTTGATCCAGCAGGTCTACGAAACGTTGACCTACCATTCCTGTTCCTCCGACAATACCGACTTTTAATTTTGCTGACATGGAATCATCATTTCCTTTCGATTTAAGTTAGAACATCTGTTACTGTCATCGTACATGGGATATTTGAAACTTGATTACCCTATCATTCACACTATTCAGGTCCATCCAAAGCGTGTAATCCCAGCTCCGAAAAAACCAAAAAATCCCATCCCCAAGACAAAAGTCTCAGGGACGAGATTGAACACTCGTGGTACCACCCAGATTCGCAAATATGTCGCCATATTCACCTCTTCAAGTATGTGAAGGATGACCCCGCCCCTATATAAGTTAAAGTAATTATTTACACGAACACTCCGATGACAGAATAACCTTCCAATCGCTGTTATCCCCAGATTTCTTGATTCCCTTTTAGTTAAGGGAAAATCCGGTGATAAAGGCGAACGCTTTCGCTTCTCCAGTTTTTTTCTGCCCTCTCCGTTTATGTGTAAAATAAAAGTTCAACTAATTTAGATGCTGTCTTCATCCGTTTATACTCTAGCTCTATAACAGGAGCGCCTGTCACACCATCCTTCAGCGTAAGCCGATTCCGATGTGCTGCTCAGAGTCTTTATTCGATAAAAGGTTCTTTGCTCCTTTTCAGCTACCGGAGCTCTCTGATGAAAGAATAATTTTTATCTACTCGTCTCGTCGTTGCATTTGATATTGCGATTATAATATCAAAATTCCAGTACGGAAGTAAACACATTTTTTAAATTAGCTTGAATTGGATGTAATAAGACAGAATGAAAAACAGCCCTCGCACGAACCGTTCACGCCGAAGGCTGCGTATATGGATTTCAATTGGACAAAAAACGTTATTACATTTTACCCGGGTATTGAGGTTCGTGCACATCATCTGGCACCGTTTCGTCAAAGACATCTTGACCCGGATAATCCCGCACTTCACCCTCGTGCAACTCATGGTTCTCATAGTCAAAACGGTGTGCAGTTCTCTGATCTGCTCGCCACGGAGAGCTCTTCCCAAGCGACTCAGACAGCAAGGTTGAACCGTAAGGACCTTCCGGAAATTCTTCAAGCGTAATGTCATTCCGCTGCGACTCTACAGTGGACACGTCTGTGTATTCTCTTCTATCTTCCTGCAAAAACTTCTCTTCCATCACTCGTCCCTCCTGATCGTCTTGAGATGATCAACGCACCTATAAGGTGAGCGAAACGTGAAGTTTTTATGCATTTTCAATGGAAAACACTGCGTTTCTGGTGTTGATACGACAAGCGAAATCAGCACCTTCATCTACGCCACTTACCAATGGCGCAACGATACCAGCACAACAAACACAAGCAGTCCAAGGATACTGATCCAGGTATCCCGCCTGCTCCAGGACAGAAGTGAGGAACGAGCGCCAAGCGCGCCGTTTTCTCTCACCTTGCGCATCTCCATCGCAATCGTCATATCCTCAGCGCGCTGGAACAACGCCATGATCAGAGGAATAACCATAGGTCCTAAATCTCGTACCCGAACCGTATTTGGCTTCAAAGCCGCTTTTCCGCGTGCCCTTACGATCAGTGAGAACCGTTGCCACTCACTCCAAATCATTGGAATAAATCTGAAAACCAAGGATACAGCCAGTGCAAACGAAGCTACAGGCAGCTTGATTTTTCTGCCGTAAGCCAGCACCCAGTTCAGTCCTTCAACCATGCGTCCATATGGCGTCGTAAGTGAGAACCACAGACTTGCAAGGGTTACGATAAACAAGCGGTAGAGATTAAGTAATGTTCCCTCGGCCTGAGTCAAGGAAAATCCCAGTTGAATCCCGTTATCTCCTGTGGCTAAGGTACTTCCCGATAGTGCTGTAGATAGAACAAAAAACAACACAAGTGGTTTCATCAACTTGATACATCCCATCAGCATTTGTCGAGGCAAGATAGCCAAAGCACCAGCCACAGGAATCAGAGTTAACGTTAGTCCCCCCCAATGATGCTGAAGCATCGCCGCTGTAACGAGCAACATATACAAAATCCATTTCAGACGCGGGTCCAGTGTGCTTTTCAGACGACCGGAAGAACTGAATGAACTGGAAGAACTGGAAGAAGGGACTGTTCTTTCGTTACCGCTCAACAATGAATCTGTTACGGCAGAAACAGCAGATCCACGCCCATCTGCTATGGAAATAACCGTTCCAGATGTCCTTGTATATGTGTCTTGTGTCATCGCAACAGTGTCATGGTCACTCTCTGCGTTGAGAAAAGTATCCGTCATCTCCATTTCGGATCTTAAAATGGATTCCGCCATTTCTTCCGGAGTCATCGCTTGAGAACTAATCGGTATCCCTGCCTCCCTCAGTTGCGCCGCTAGTCGCATGGATGGAGGCAGACCGATTCCCGCTTGCACTAATATCTCCGGATGCTGATACAGTTCCAGCGGCGTCATGTCTGCTTCCAAGCGCCCTTCCCTTAATAAAAGTACACGATCTGCATGCGGCAGGAATGTATCCAGGTCGTGCGTCGCAATGACCGCTCCTCCGCCTTCCACACGATGCTCATGCAATGAATCAAGCAGCAACTTGATACTCTGTGCCTCAAGCCCTGCGCTAGGTTCATCTAACAAAAGCCAGTCTGGCTGGGTCACATAACCAAGTGCAAGTCCTAATCTGCGCTTTTCTCCACCACTAAGTGCAAAGGGCGACCTGTCCAAGTGAAAACGTCGCTCTACATCATCTCCTCTATGGGGGTCCCAGTGTGCCAAGGTTGCTTCGATCCGCTGTTCTTGCTCAACTTCACTCAAACGATAAGGGCGAAGGGAATATAACAGCTCTCGCTTAATATTTCGGGCAAACAATTGTTGCTCTGGAAACTGGAACACAAGTCCCATCTGAAACAAAACGGACTTAGGTACCTTGCCGTCATGCCACATCGGCTCTCCTGCAAGCGTAATGTCCCCGGAATCCGGTTGCTTAAGACCAGCTATCGTCTGCAGTAGCGTTGTCTTTCCAGAGCCAGTGCAGCCCAGAAGTAGTGTGATCTCACCACGGTTCATTGTTACCGAAATATGATCAAGTAAGGTTCGTTTCGTTTCGTCATGAACTCGCACGTATATATTATTAAGTGCAATCACCAACGCGCAGCCTCCTTCACAAGCTGCTCAGGCCGGAGGGGGTTAACACCCTTCAGTCTTCCCCGCTGTTTCAAGATCAGGCATGTCTTCACTGTGAAAGGCGGTTCCAGCCCGACCTCTTCACAAGGAGAATGAAACCTTTCATACGGCTTCGTATCTGATGATGCCTCCATAGCTGTGACCTCTGGATAGAAAAAAGTCTCCGGCATGCCGTCATAGACACATTTCCCCTTACTCATAGCCATAATCCGATCACATAAGGTCGCTTCTTCTAGGTGGTGAGTAATCCAGATTACTGCCGTACCGTTGCTGGTGACGGACTGCACAATACGTTCTATGCGGTCTCTCGCATCAGGATCAAGCATCGCTGCAGGTTCATCCATAATCAGTACATCCGGCTTGGCCGCAAGGGCTGTAGCAATGTTAAGTAACTGTTTCTGTCCACCGGACAAACGGGCAATCACCATATCCAGCGGATAGTGAAGTCCCACAAGCTGTAGCGTTTCTTGTCTACGTCTAGCTTTCTCCCCGCTCGATATATGTAAATGCGATAAAGCAAAATGAAATTCTTCTTCAATCGTATCTCCCAGCACCTGTGCATCGGGCTGCTGTAACACACCGCGAATGGTCAGGTTTGCAGGCATATTTCGCTCTCCGGCGGATAAGGGAATGAAACCAAGCAGCAATCCGGCTAACGTGCTTTTCCCACTGCCATTAGCGCCCACGATACTTAACCACTCTCCCGCTTTGAGATTAAGCGAGACACCGTCCAGTGCCTTTTTAACTTCACCGCCTTCAGTAGCGTAGTGAACACGGACATCTAGCAATGAAATGATAGGTAACTTGTCTTGCATTTCGAAATTAGTCCTTTCACATTCTGAAATTATATGATAACATGCTAATCGTCAACCAAATAAAAATAACAGGTTAACAATAATTCTATCAAAATCGAAAGGATTGTACAAACATGAAATTATCTTTGAGAGGCATTGTATTTAGTGCACTTATGGCTGCTATCCTCGTTATTTTCGGATACATAAGCATACCTCTTGGCTTTTCACCTGTACCCATCACATTACAAACTTTAGCAGTGATGTTGGCTGGTGGACTGCTTGGGCCACTCTATGGCTTTCTCAGTATAGCTCTTGTCGTTGTGCTTACGGGGCTTGGTTTTCCTCTGTTACATGGTACAGGCGGTCTTGGTGTGCTACTGGGGCCAACCGGAGGATACGTAATTATGTGGCCGTTTGCCGCATTGCTGATGGGTTTGTTGCTCTCTAAAGTTGAAATTCGAGGATATAAAGGATTTTTGATGGCTTTTATTATCATTGAGCTGTTTGGATCCTTATTAAACTATGTTACAGGTGTTCCTTGGCTGGCTTATCGATTCAGTATGTCGTTATCGGATGCGATGATTCAAGGCTTCTACCCTTATATTATCGGTGATTTGGTCAAAGCCATCTTCGCCACAATTATCATTGCTCCAGTTCGCATCGTATATCCACCTTCGCGGCTGACAGGTCATATGCACTCTAATGTAGTAAAAGCAAGCTAACAGCAATCTTCCTTCCATAACCAACTATTTATTATGAACGAATCACAAACAACCGCTACATTTTTCTTGAGCGGTTGTTTGTTTAATATGAAGATAAATTATTGCAATTCATCCATTAATGAATCATCGAAATGTATATCGTTAAGCTAGACTTAGGCTTTACTTGCTTCTGTTCCGACAATTTTCAAAAGCATATCCTTGTTGCTTACTTGTCCAGTAGCTTGCGGAACAACATCATTATAATCTGCCGAATTCGTTACAATAATTGGTGTCACGGTATGATAACCAGCCGCTTTAATTTGTTCAATATCGAATTCCAGCAGCAGATCACCTGCCTTTACTCTATCGCCTTCCTCGATGTAAGAGATAAAATGCTGTCCATCAAGTTTAACGGTATCCACACCCACATGTACCAGAATCTCCGCACCTGAATCCGAAACCACGGCAAGCGCATGTTTCTTTTTAAAAGCGACGGTTACCGTCCCATCAAAAGGAGCAACAACCCGTCCAGTTGACGGCTCGATTGCAATCCCTTTACCCATTGCGCCTGAAGCAAACGCCGGATCTGGAACCTCGGCCAAATCAACAATTTTACCTTCAATCGGGCTTAATACCTCTTGATCGGAAGTAGCTGTAGCCTGAGCAGATGATTTCGAAGAAGTATTTTTACTAGGTGTAGCCGCTGCTACAGCGGGTGGTACGGATTCTGCCTTTGTTTCTTCATCATCGACAGGGTCTTTGAAGCCCATGATATACGTTAATACCGCGGAAACAATGAACGATGCCACGATACCGATAATCAAGCCTGGAAAACCTTGGCCACCCGGTCCGTAGAAGATTGGCAAAGTCAGCAATCCAGGCGCACCGGAAGCAAAAGCTTGCGTACCTGCCTGACCGATAATGGCACCACCAACGGCACCACCGATAACCCCTGCAATAAACGGACGTTTTAGCGGCAACGTTACACCGTAAATGGCCGGTTCTGTAATCCCGAACAGAGCTGTAAGTGTTGAAGAACCAGCGAGTGTTTTCAATTTTTTGTTTTTTGTTTTGAGCATGACACCAAATGCTGCACCCGTTTGAGCAAAGACAGAAGCTGTCGCTGCTGGCTTCACACCGTCCTGACCGTGTACGGCAATGTTATTAATAAATACAGGCACCAGACCCCAGTGTACACCAAAGATCACGAGCAGTTGCCAGCTTGCACCCATTACCGCTCCGGCAAGTAGCGGACTGAATCCGAATGCAGCCACCATCGCCGATGCAATGCCGTTACCGACGTATACACCGAATGGTCCGAAGACAAGCAGTGTGAGCGGCACCATAATAACAAGCAAAAATAGCGGTGTAATAAAGTTTTTGAGACTTTCATGAAGAAGCTTGTTGAAGAATTTCTCCAGCTTGCTCATCACAATAACAGCTAGAATAATTGGAATAACAGTCGAAGCATAACTCATCAGGACTACAGGAATACCGAAAAAGTCCGTTGGCGTTCCGTCCGTTTTCAACTGAATAATCGTTGGATAGATCAGTGCACCTGCTATGGTCAATGCGACAAATGCATTTCCTTGGAACTTACGTGCCGTTGTAACCGCTAACAGCAAAGGCAAGAAGTAGAACAAACTATCTGCTGCTGCATACAGAATGATATAGGTCGTATCTGTCTTTTCAAGCCAACCGACATTGTTGGCAATCAGCAACAGCCCTTTTAAAATACCGGCCCCCGCCATTACACCAAGGAGCGGTGCGAAGATACTGGAGATGACGTCAATGATACCGCCTAATCCCTTAACCTTTTTGCTGCTTTTTTCTTTACCCGATGAATCGTCCAGAATATTGCTTATTTGCCCGATTGCCTGATAAACTTCAGGAACTTTGTTGCCTACAACGACCTGAAATTGTCCACCGTTTTCCTTAACGGCAATGACACCTTCTGTTCTCTCCAAACCTGCTTTGTCGGCCTTGGAATCATCCTTCAATACAAACCGCAACCGAGTTGCACAGTGTACAAGTGATTGTACGTTTTTCTCACCGCCAACCCGTTCAACAATCTCTCTAGCTAATTTCTCTTGACTCATAATTTGCCCTCCTACGTTGTGTCTATAAAATTGAACTGAAAGTCTTTTACACGGTCACTCCGATGACAGAATAACCTTCCAATCGCTGTTATCCTCAGATTTTTTGATTCTTTTTAAAATGGGAAAAATCCGATGATAAAGGCGAACGCTTCGCTTTTCCAGGTTTTTTCTGTCCTCTTCGTTGATGTGTAAATGATAATTCAATTTATATAACAGGCTCCTACCGATTTTTTTGCACACAAAAAACCTAAGCCTTGCGTAAATGGACATAAAATGCCGAAATACACATGACTTAGGTTTTGCCTGCATAACCAGTAACAATCCCAGTTAAATCGTATTCAATTCCTGTTATAAACATAATATTATAATATGCCCATTTATGTCAATAATTAAAATGTTAACGGTTCACGACACGTTCGATGTGTACCGTAAGATATAACTTTTCCTCATTGGTGAGTTCATGATCATATTCTTTTTTGACAAACAATGCGATTTTCTCCACACATGCTGCTGCTTCGGGATGTTTCTCCTTAATCATGTCGTAAAAATGATCATAATTGTTGTCATAATGCGTCCCACTAAGCACTCGCTGGGAGAAAAACTTGAGGTGTGTGATAAAACGGAAGTAACTGAGAGACTCCTCATCAAACTCCATTTTGAAATGATACTTGGCGATATTAATAATCTGCTGGATAAACTTCGTGATATTCATCGTCGTAATCACTTCTTCGTTCATTTCCGCATTCACAATATGTAGCGCAATAAAAGCCGCTTCATCTGTCGGTAGCTCGATATTCATCCTACTGTTGATCTGCTCCAGCATGCGAAGTCCCAGCCCAAACTCGGCCTTGTACAACTGCTTGATCTCCCACATCAAAGCATTTTTAATTTCGATTCCCTCATGATAACGCTCGATGGCAAAATGAATATGATCTGTAAGCGAAACATAGATATTCTCATTCAATTTACGCCCCAAATTGTCACGCGCATGGGCAATCATTTCCTCCACAATCTCAACAAGTTCCATCGGAACTTCACGCAAAAGCGTTTTGAAATTATCGGATGTCTGTTTGTTTTTCAAGGCAAATACTTTTTGAATGCGGGTCTCGTCTACTTTATCTCCCGGCTTCTTCTTAAAGGCAATCCCACGTCCCATCACCACAAGCTCTGCCCCGTCGGCCTGATAGATGCTAATGACGTTATTGTTGATAACCTTTGCTATTTTCACTTCAATCCCCCCGTCACGTTCCACTCTCTAGTCGCCAAGATATATTCAATTATGGGCATGCAAAAAAAACCTGGAGCATCACAAAATAAACAAGACGTGGCGGTCTGCTTTTTTTGGTGCTCAGGTTTTGCCTACGCGTGTGATGTAGTAACAATCCCAGTAACGATATATTTGCGTCAAGTATAGCGTGAACTGCGTTATATGTCAACGCTTTCAACGGTCAGACACGAGGAAGTTACATGAATCGCGCAACTTCCCCGTGCTTGGAAACAGCTGGGCTCAAAAATACTGAGATTACTTTTCTCCCAGGTCCGTACCGCCAGACGCAATGACATTTTTATACCATTCGAAGCTTTTCTTTTTGATCCGAGTCAACTCGCCCTTACCTTCATTGTCACGATCCACATAGATGTAACCGTAACGTTTTCTCATCTCCCCGGAAGAAGCACTGACGATATCGATAGGCCCCCAGCTGGTATAGCCAATGATGTTGCAGCCATCCTGAATGGCTTCACCCATCTCAGCTACATGGCGTTTCAAATAATCGATTCGGTACGAGTCATCGACTTCACCCTCAGGGGTCACCTCATCATGTGCACCAAAGCCATTTTCCACCACAAACAGCGGTTTCTGATAACGGTCATGTAGCTGATTCGCCGTAATGCGGAAACCTTTGGGATCAACCGTCCATCCCCATTCCGATTTGGCCAAGTATGGATTCGCTATGGAACCGAACACGTTGCCACTGGTCATATTTTTGTTCACTTCTGGGTCAGTACTTGTTGTCCGACTTGAATAATAGCTGAATCCAATATAGTCTACCGTGTGGTTTCGCAAAATGTCAGCATCCTGCGGCTCCATTACAATGTTCAGGTTGTGATCCTTGAAGAAACGTTTGGCATAACCCGGGTACTCCCCGCGTGACTGTACATCGATAAAGAAGTAGGACTCTCTGTCTTTCTCCATGCCCTGGAATACATCTTCGGGATTACATGTATACGGGTAGAAACTACCTGCTGCAAGCATGCAGCCAATCATGGCATCAGGGATGATCTTATGACAAGCTTTAACGGCAAGCGCACTTGCAACGAGTTGATGGTGTGCCGCTTGGTATTGAATTTCTTTGATGTTGTCACCTTCCGTAAACGCCAGTCCGGCACCAAGGAAAGGAAGATGAAGCAACATGTTGATCTCGTTGAACGTCATCCAATATTTCACTTTATCTTTGTAACGGGTAAATACCGTTTTGGCATAGGTCTCAAACAAATCAACCAATCTGCGGCTTCTCCAGCTACCATATTTCTCAATCAGATGTACAGGCACATCGAAGTGAGCCAGCGTAACCACCGGCTGGATGCCATGTTTCAACAGTTCATCAAATAGATCATCGTAAAATTTCAAACCCGCTTCATTCGGCTCTGCGTCCTCACCTGTCGGGAAAATCCGTGCCCAGGCGATTGATACACGTAATGCTTTGAACCCCATTTCGGCGAAAAGAGCAATATCTTGCGGATATCTATGATAGAAATCAATCGCTTCATGTGATGGGTAAAACTCGCTAGCGAGCGGTGTAAACGCTGGAACGTTGCCTTTCATAATGCTTCTACGGTTTTCTCCCGTCGGCAACAGGTCAACGATGCTCAGCCCTTTACCACCTTCAAGGTATGCTCCCTCTGCCTGATTGGCCGCAATCGCTCCCCCCCACAGAAAGTTTTCAGGAAATTTAAATGTTGTCATTTGTATTCTCCTTTCAAATATGTAACTCCATGATCCGCCCCTTTTCTGCCCTCCAGATCTGCCACTTGGAAAATAGAAAAAACCCGAACCAGCCTGTATACACGATAGCGTGTCTCACAAGCCAGCTCAGGTTATGCCCGTATTCGGTAACATTCCCAGAAAACATTATGCGGATTAGATAAAACATTACCAAGAAACAGGAAATATGTCAACGCGCGCATTTTAATTAGACATACCTGTTGGCTCATCAAAGGTTTACTTTTTTTATGTCAGCCCCGTTTCTCAAATGCTTATAATTTGTAAAATGTAGCACAGTTATCACCAAAAATCAGCTGCCGCTCCGCTTCTGGCAAGCTCTGAACATGCGTTTGCAACAGATTGAAAACCTGTGCGTATGTACCAGCTACGGTACATACCGGCCAGTCTGATCCATACATCACTCGCTTTGGTCCAAAGGCTTGAAGCACGGTATTTATATAAGGCGCAAAGTCTTCCTGTGTCCACTGGTTCCAATCCGCTTCGGTGACCATGCCAGACAATTTGCAATAGACATTTGGATATGCCGCAATCGCTTCCATGGTTTCCTTCCAAGGCGAACCGATTCCAGCCTTAATGTCCGGTTTAGCCAGATGGTCAATGACAAAGCGCTGCTGTGGGAACTTTTGAACCAATTCTACCGCATAAGGAAGTTGCTCCTTCGATACGAGCAAATCGTAGGCTAGATCGTGCTGTTCCAGCAGGGCAATGCCTCGTTGGAAGTCCTCACGCAACACGAACTTTTCATCAGGCTCGTCCTGAATGACATGACGAACCCCCTTCAGCCACGGGTTAGCCGCAAACTTTTCCAGTTGAGATAAGGCTTCCTTAGAGCGTAGATCTACCCAGCCAACTACGCCTTTAATGAAACCATGCTTGTCCGCAAGTTCGAGAAGCCACTCGGTTTCTTCAAGAGTTTGGCGCGCTTGAACAGCTACACAGCCCGAGAGGCCGGAATCCGTAAGTATTGGCTCTAGGTCTTCTGGCAGAAATGAGCGTTGAATCACACTCATCTCTTCACCGATCCATCCATAATCACGAATGTTATAATTCCAAAAATGTTGATGTGCATCGAGTTTCATCATAAGTGCCCTCCTCTGTTGTCCACGTTAGTTCAGTCTACTAACATTCATATTAATATAAATCAAATGCAGCAGATAAGCACTAATTTTCGAATGAATTTTATTCCAATTGTAATGGTATTTCCTTCCTGTTAACTGTGATATATTTACTGTTCAGAAAACGCTTTCAGTATTTTAGGTTCATCATCTTGATTTTAAAAAAGGAGATGTTATTGATGCCAAAAAAACGAAAGTCCATCCTCTCGATCACCGTTGTTGCCGCCTTGGTTCTGTCTATGTTCTCCACGGCCATGGCCTCTGCTGCAACAAGCTCCCACGAACCCGACAGTAAACCAGCCCCCGTAAGTAAAATGCAAACTTATGTTAATGCAATGGAACCAGGCTGGAATCTGGGTAACTCGCTGGATGCAGTCGGGGATGATGAGACGGCTTGGGGCAATCCGCGCATTACGAAAGAGCTGATACAATCGATTGCCGATCAAGGGTACAAAAGCATTCGTATACCCGTTACCTGGGAAGCGCACATCGGTGACAAACCGGATTACAACATTGACGCGGCTTACATAAATCGGGTTCAGGAGGTCGTAGGCTGGGCGCTTGATGCCGACCTCTATGTCATGATCAATCTGCATCATGATTCCTGGCGCTGGATCAGCACCATGGAGAAAGACTATGATCACGTTCTTGCGCGTTACAATGCCATTTGGACGCAGATTGCAAACAAGTTCAAGGATGCACCCGAGAAACTGATGTTCGAGAGTGTCAATGAACCCCGGTTCACCGAAGGTGGCACTACGAATGCAGATACCGGATACCGCATGCTGGATACGTTAAATACTTCTTTTCATCATATCGTAAGATCGTCCGGCGGTAACAATGATACCCGTCCACTTGTACTGCCTACCATGCATACTTCATCGGCTCAGCCTGATCTGGATGCGTTGAATCAGACGATTCAAAAGCTGGATGATCCTAATCTCATCACTACCGTACATTATTACGGGTTCTGGCCTTTCAGCGTGAACATTGCGGGATTTACCAAATTCAACGATGAAGTACAAAAGGACGTTACCGATACGTTTGATCGTGTGCACGATGCCTTTACAGCCAAAGGTATTCCAGTCATCATCGGTGAGTACGGTTTGCTCGGATTTGACCAGCATACAGGTGTGATTGAACAAGGTGAGAAATTGAAATTTTTTGAATTCGTTGGACATTATTCCCGGCAAAAACAGATGACAACCATGCTTTGGGACAATGGACAACACTTTGGACGCACCAGCTTTACCTGGTCAGATCCACAACTGTTTAATATGATTCAGGCGAGCTGGAACGGACGTTCCTCCACCGCAGAGACCGATCAGGTTTATCTAAAACAACATGAACCCGTTCAGGATGTGAAAATTAATCTCCATTTGAATGGAAATCGCTTCTTTTCTCTGAAAAATGGCTCAACTCCACTTCTACGAGGTAAAGATTACTCGATTCGAAACGGTGTACTCACTTTAAAATCAAGCCTGCTAACCCGATTAACTGCTGAAAGCAAGCTGGGGGTAAATGCCACACTGACAGCCGGATTCAGTGCAGGTGCAGACTGGACGTTGAATATTATTCAATACAACACACCTGTTATAAATGACGCGCAGGGTACAACCAGTGCTTTCGCTATTCCTGTCACATTTGGTGGCGATCAACTCGCAACGATGGAAGCGACCTATGCCAATGGAGAAAATGCCGGCCCTCAGAACTGGACGTCATTCAAGGAATTCGCCTATACGTTTAGCCCGGATTATGATCGTAACGTCATTGAACTGAAACCTAACTTTTTTAACGAAACCAAAGATGGCGAAATCCAGCTCAAGTTCCATTTCTGGAGTGGTACTGTCATTGAGTATACCCTTACGAAAAAAGGCTCCATCGTAGAGGGCGCAACATTAGATTGAATAACGTACAAGTCAACCTTCATACCTTGATTGTAATGAGGATTGAGGAGGAATTGACATGTTTAAACGTGTAGATCGCCTTGCCATTGAATTGCCTATATCGAATAATCCCGACCCCAACGGAGCAAGTGCCGTACAGGAATTGCTCGGTGGAAAATATGGCGAGATGTCAACGCTGAACAATTACATGTATCAGTCGTTTAACTTCAGAGGCAGATCCAAGCTACGTCCCTTCTATGACATTGTTGCCAGTATTACGGCAGAAGAATTCGGTCATGTCGAACTTGTCGCGAACACGATTAATTTGATGCTTGAAGGTTCAACATCACCTGGCGAACCAGACTCCACACCGCTTCGCATAGCCAAGGATTTACGTATGACTTCGCATTTTATTGAATCCGCGCAGACGGCACTGCCCTATGATTCCATGGGAAGACCTTGGAATGGCTCGTATGTTTTTAGCAGTGGTAACTTGATTTTGGATCTGCTGCATAATTTCTTTTTGGAATGTGGTGCAAGAACACACAAAATGAGAGTGTACGAAATGACCGACAACAATACGGCTCGTGAGATGACAGGTTATCTGCTTGTCCGGGGCGGTGTGCACATTCTGGCATACGCCAAAGCGCTGGAGATTGCGACCGGGGTTGATGTGACGAAGCTGATTCCTATCCCCTCTCTTGACAACAAAGCGTTTGAGACCACCCGCAAATGGGAAGCGATGGGTGAACAAAGACGATTGTACACGTTCAGTGACAAGGATTATCAGCAGATTGCCCAGATATGGAAGGGTGTGCATCCTACCGACGGAGGTAAACTGGAGGCCTTTGCAGGTTTACCGGGTTACGGAGGGCCCATTCCCGAGCTTCCTGATCTACCGGAAGAATTTGCTCCTGGAATATCACCGGAGGACTTTCTTCAGATTGCTGAACGACTTAAGCGGAATGCCGGATTATAATAGGATTAGAAAAAAGGGAAACCTGCGGAGGATGAATCCACCCGGTTTCCCTTTTTTTGTAGCTCTTATTTTACATGATATTTACTATTGTGGCTTTGTAAACTCCACCGTCAGTACCTTTTTCTCATTCGCCTGCACGATACCACTTGTTATCGCTCTCACAGAAGCAATAAACTCATTCCCGCTCGGGATCAGCACAGGAGTAATCAACGGCAGTCCAGCCTCCTCGATGATATCCATATCAAATTCAATGAGTAGTTGTCCAGCAAGCACGGAATCCCCGCTTTTCACATGAGTAACAAAGCCTTTTCCTTTCAGACCGACGGTATTGATACCGATATGAACTAGCAGTTGAACTCCTGTCTCGTGCTCTAAAATAACCGCATGTTTACTCTTATCCATGACATGGGCCACAACGCCATCAAACGGAGCAAAAACTTTGCCTTCGGAAGGCTCGATGGCGAAGCCCTCTCCCATATGTTTTTCCGCAAATGCCGGATCAGGTACCTGCTCCAGTTCAACGAGTGTACCATGGATCGGGGATGCGATCTCCAACTGCCTCACTTTGGGACGGGATGCAGCATTGACCGATTCCGTTACCGATGTAGAAGTAGATGAAGTTACGTCCGATGCGGAAGGTTCCGTCGTTGATTCCACAGACGAACCGTTACCGGAAGCTGTCTCAACAGCTTGATCTTTATAACCAAAGAACCATGTCAGTGCAAAAGCAATCGCCATTGCCGTTACGTTGGACAAAATGTACAAAGGCAATTGACTATTCAGATATAGCAGTGTTCCGGGAATTACCGTTACTGCCATACCCGTACCTTGCAGATGAAAGAGTGAAGCGATGAAACCACCAACGGCTCCCCCGATCAGGCCCATTACAAATGGTTTCATATAACGCAGATTCACACCAAAGATGGCGGGTTCAGTGATACCAAGGAATGCAGATAACGATGAAGGAAGCGCGAGTGCTTTGAGCTTCATATTTTTGGTTTTCAGACCCACCGCAAGACATGCCGCTCCTTGTGCAGCCATCGCACATGTAATAATCGCGTTAAACGGATTGAAGCCCGTTTTTTCAAGTAATTGAATCTCCAGAAAGTTAAAGATATGATGTACACCCGTAACCACGATGATCTGATGGAAAAAACCGATAATAATGCCTGCGATTCCGTAAGGCAGATCGAGTACAGCCGTTGTTCCATGCAGAACCCACTCTTCAAGTGAGTGAAATACAGGACCAATAGCGAAAAGTCCTAGCGTAATCATCACCGTTAGCGTAATGAATGGAGTCAAAATCAAATCCAGTGCCTCAGGCACACGTCTACGCAATACTTTTTCAAACTTTGCACCGAGTAAACCTACAAAAAAGGCAGGCAGGACCGATCCCTGATACCCTACGACGGGGATAAACCCGAACATATGCAAGGGTTGTGCCGAGCCATCAGCTACAGCATAAGCATTCGGCAGCGCTGGATTCACCAGCATCAGACCAAGTACAATCCCGAGCACGGGGCTCCCGCCGAATACGCGGAATGCAGACCAGGCGACAAGCGCAGGCAGGAATGCAAAAGCCGTATCCGTTAGAATCTGCGTGAACAGCAAAAAGTTTGGCGATATGTCATCAGGCGTTGCGCCGAACCACGCCAGAATTTCATTTTGCGTAAGCAGACCGCGCAGCCCCATGAATAGCCCTGTCGCTACCAACACAGGAATAATCGGAACAAAGACATCACCAAATGTGCGAATAGCCCGCTGGAATGCATTGCCTTCCTTTTTCCCCTGACTCTTCACATCTTCTTTCGATGTCCCTTCAATCCCCTGCTTCTCAACCTCTTCAAAAATTCGGTTGACCGTACCTGTGCCGAAAATAATCTGATATTGTCCCGAGTTGAAAAAGGCACCCTTCACCTTGTCAATGTTCTCGACTTGTTTCTGATCAATCTGCTCTTTATCCTTCACCATGATGCGAAGCCGCGTTGCACAATGTGCAAAGGAGGCGATATTGTCTTTTCCCCCGACAGCCTGGATGACCTCTTTAGCAATACGCTGATTATCCGACATGTTGTCTCATCCCTCTCTCATTCAATCTAAACATTCCACATAGCCGCTCTGAAATCCGCCTTGCCTCCGTGTGCAAAAAATCGAATATCCGTACTATCCCGGCTTGGGAAGATTCGGCTAGTGAAGACTTCCTGTCCATCGTTGACAAATATCTCAACCGAGGACGAATCCACAAACATATGCAGCTTGATTACAGCATCTACATCTATATCTTCATCCAAAGTACAGGTGCGAATGGTGCCATTGGCTTCAGATAGTGTCGCACCAGACTGACTGCGATCCAATATAAGTTTGCGCTGAATGCGATCATACTGAATGACCGTTTTCTCCGTATCGCTCGCCCGGAACTCAATGCCCACAAGGTCTGCATCGTTCTGGCTAATCTCACATTGGAGTTCGTAAGCGATACCATTAAAGCCTGCAAAGGATCGGCTTTCATTGCTAAGCGAGTCCTGAGTCCGAATACCTTGCTGATCCTTGCGCAGCTGAGCCATTTCAGGAACGGGTCGCTGAATAAGCTTGCCGCCTTGAATCGATAATTGCCGTGGAATCGTTAAACAATGGGCCCAGCCACTGTCATCTGTGGGATACGCCAGATCAGGCAGTCCCATCCATGCAACCAGAATTCGTCTTCCGTCTGGGGATTGCATCGTTTGCGGCGCATAAAAGTCAAATCCACGATCCAGTTCCTCAAACTCGCCATGTGTGAATTCTCTCGTATCCAGGTTTAGAGGTTCACCAATGAGGTATCCCGATTGATAAATGTTTTGGTAGCGGTCTGATTCGGCCGGAATGCCTTGTGGTGAGAAGATGAGTACTCCTCGCCCTTTAAGCTCCAGATAGTCGGGGCATTCCCACATGTAACCGAAGGAAGACAATGTTGTGCCGATCTCCCCAAGAAACTGCCAATGTTTCAAATCTGCCGAGCAATACAGAACCGTGCATCCTGTCTCATCCGTACGCTGGGCTCCAATGACACCATAATAGACATCTTCGTGCAGCCACACCTTCGGATCTCGGAAATGTTCGGTATATCCAGTCGGTACGTCAGAAATGACAGGATGCTCGAATTTTGTGATTACATTCTGCTCATCCATGAACGCCAAGCACTGAAACGGATGTCTTATCCAATTCTCATCTCGCGTATTGCCTGTATAGATCAGGTTTAACATGCCATCTTTTTCAATCGCACTTCCGGAATACGCTCCGTGGGAGTCATAAGGAGTTCCGGGTTCAATCGCAATACCAACATTCTCCCAAGTCACCAAATTTTTAGAACGGGTATGATACCAGTATTTCATGCCGTGCTCCGTTCCAAGAGGGAACCATTGATAAAACAGATGGTAGTAACCTTCATAAAAGGAAAATCCGTTCGGATCGTTAAGCAAACCGGTTACGGGCTGAATATGGTAACCCTGTCTCCATGGACATGCAGCGATCTTAGCTTCCAGTGCGGCAATCTCTCCCGGTTCAGCTTGCTCAATCCGCCGATAGAGCTGCTCTCTTGTCATTTTCATACGTCATATCAATCTCCAATCATGATGCAAAATCAGAAGTTCCACTCTTAGAGGAACCGGTTCCAAATTAGACAAAAAAATAATTCCATACAACTATTGTTGCCGACCGGTGTCATCATTCTCAAACTAAAAACTAGAATGGAACCGGTTCGATGGAATTATCATAAAGGATCGATTTATATTTTGTCAACGCTTTCTCGGGGAATTAATTCAACATCCATAACGGTGTGCTGACTTACACTCTCCCCTTTAACCAGCTTGCTAATATGACTTGCGGCGAGTTTTCCGGCCTGCAAATAATGATATTTTACCGTAGTCAGTGTCGGATGAATCATTTCCGTGATATCGTATCCGCCGAACCCGGCTACTGACATTTGCTGCGGGATGCGGACTTTTTGAAAGGACGCGGTTTTCATGACGCCCATCGCAATATTATCTGTCGCTGCAACGATAAGAGAGGGCCTGTTTTCTTGCAAAATCTCCGCTGCCGTAAGCACTGCCTCTGACATTTTGAAGCTCGTTTCATAATACCTCACCGTACAATCACTGCACTCGTCAATGGCACGTTTAAACCCTTGTTTACGATGGATACCTACAGCCTGGTCCTTCTCGCTTACCCCCATGTACACGATGTCCCGGTGTCCCTGTTCCACAACATATTTGCCCATCAGATACCCGGCTTGTTCGTCGTTGTGAATGAGACTGTGCAGTAACTCATGCTGCTGTCCTACCAGTAACACGGGAAGCTGGATGTCTTCTATGGCCTTCAGGTGTGCATCCGTTATTTCAGCGGCAAGCAGGATGATCCCCGATACTTTTTGTCTGGCAAAATCATAAATGGCATCAATCTCACGCTGCATATCCTGACTCGTATTGGCGATGAGCATCTGATATTGCAACCCTCTTAGCTCCTCATCAATGCCGATCAGTGTCTGTGATGTCGCATAGGAATCCAGCCTTGGAACCACTGTACCGATAATGCTGGTCTTTTTGGCTTTGAGACTCTGTGCAAAGGTATTCGGAACATAATTATATTGTTTAATAATACGCTCAATCTTCTGACGGGTATCTTCGCTAACCGATCCGCCATTCAGGAAACGGGACACGGTACTCTTCGCCACGCCTGCCATTTGAGCAATATCTGAAATCGTTTTATTCATAAGAAACTCCTCTTGATCTAAATGAATTGCAATAAATTGATTTACACGTTTCACTTCGATGACAGAATAACCTTCCAACCGCTGTTATCCCCAGATTTTATGAATTCCCCTTCCAAAGGTAAAAATCTGGTGATAAGCATATGCTTCCGAGGCAGCTTTCTTTCAGAAAGCTTTTAGGCGGCCGCTCCTCTTTTCCAGGTTTTTTCTGTCCTCTCCGTTTTTGTGTAAATAATTAGTCTAAATTATTTATAAATCATTCATTTATGTATTATAACTCGAATCACAAACCTCAGCGAGTATGGGCAGTACCCTATGTGAAGGACATTTCTAAAAAGACTACACTGCTTTAAGAAAATGATCTCTGTATAGTACAAGGGTCATCCTTTTTAGGTTCCAATGGTATCTATAGTGATTGTAGTAGGTTATATAGGATTTAATTCTCGTTTAACTGTGTCAGCTTTTCAACGAAGTTTCGTCCTTAAAATAACCAAAGAACGATCCCTGTGGTGCATTACCTATACAGTTCCCACGTCTGAACATGGATTACCCAACACTCACCATACGAATCATCCACCATCGGATTAAATTCCTCATAAATGAAGGTCGGTGTATCAATCTTCTTGTATTGACCAAACCATTCCTCGCCAGATTGAGGACGTGGATTCTTCACATACTGCCAAGGGACAACCTGTCTGTTCCATTCTCCCTCCGAAACCAAATCGTCGCTGGATCAACCGGAATAATATCAATCACATCATTACACCGTTCATTCAAAACAACTTCTCCTGCACAAGCCCCGCGAACCATGATCATCATACGCTGGATTGTGTCCAATTTATCCAATGATCTTCCGTGTAGGTAACCCGGTGAAGGAAGCGGAGAGTCTAGCATATTTTTGATGGAGTCCCAAGCCTTCTGTCCGCTTTTGTCGTCACTGCCACTCTGCTTCTTGGCTGTAAACGAAAGTGCCGTATCTCCCATACGCAAGAAGTTGTATAGTGCATGAGATATGTCTGGATGAACAGAAATAAGAATCTCAAGCAATTCTTCCGCTGTGTGATTTTGAAGCTTTGTTAGATCAATATTGTGTGCACTCTGATATTTTTTCGGTAGCCAATTGAAAATATCCCATCCGTTTGATGATCTTGGCGTGGTCATTCTACCAATACCCACCATCTGACGCTTTACGGCGGCCGGAAGAACTGAATTCGCAAATGAATAAATAGCTTTATGATACCATTTCAATGTTTCACCTCCAGACATAAAAAAGAAGGCAGGAAAAGTTTCCTGACCTCCTAAAGTTCTTCATACTTCTATGGATTTATAATATCATCGAGTTATTATATCGAGTTACTATAATGTTACTACGGATTTACTCAGCAATAACATCATTCATCACCACCCCCAACAAATAAGAGCTACCTTGACAGAACATCACCTGAGAGCCCAATCGTGAATCTAAAAACAGAATGTATAATTATTTTATTTTATTAAAAAAATAATTAGGCAACATACTTTTTATAAAATTAAAGGAGGGTTTCGAGATGTCTATTGAAAGAATTGGAATCGATGGCGAAAATATGACTCGGGATGGCAAATGGTTCACTACATGGATCATCACTGGAAGCGACGCAGCCCCGAATGTCTCTTTAGCTGATATTAATGGAGTTCATGTGGAAACTGTTTATGCAAGAGGACAAAAGTTTGACACACTTCCAGGCGATCCATTAGGAGTAAGCCTTAGAGGTTTCTGCAAGTCTGATGTTCCCTCTAACTGCGCGATAGCTATCAATCTAGAACAGGATGGGTTAAAAGAACACACAGTAACCAAACCAAATAATTAAGGTGTTCGGATTTTAGAGTGGAAAGGGCTTATATCTCGCCCTTTCCATTTTTTCTATCAGGGTGGAAATAAATCGACACCAAGAAGTTCTCCACTCTCAGGCACTACGCCAATAGAGAACATCTTGAGCATGGGTAAATTTTCTCCTTCACGTAATTCATATCTATCTGCCCGATGATAATTAGATCTACGTTCTTTCGCAAGACCCTCTGGATTGTTTCATCTTACCTCTTTACTAATACACTGCCAATTGTTGGAAGGTTGATGTGTTGAAGTTCTTCTATCAAATATTTACCGAATGTAAGTACACAGGCATCTGCTCTATCCGGCGACTTTAATCCGCGCTTCTTCATGAACTCCTTGCTATCAAGGAGTTTTTTCCCCTTACTGGTCAATGACCATTTCTTGTATCGCTGATGACCGCCGACCAAATGCCCAGTACGTTCGTTCAAGACAATCTGCTCAACATAACCGAATTCATCTATGCTGCGGTGAAGCATTTCGTATTCAACATTCCCAGGCTGAAGGTCAACACGGGGGGCTGTAGGCTGCTACATTAATCTTATCGATTGGTACGATTCTGATGTTAATTTCTGTTTCAAAAGCCATCCTCGTATTAGGATGGCTTTGTGATAATATCTATTAGTTTTTGATGTCTTGGATAAAAACCGTGAATCTTAAGCATCATTAATCTGTGCTGGTTTTGTTCTGCTGCCATATATATCAGCCTAACTTCATCGTCTGTCGTATTCATGTTCACAAGATCATCCAAAAGATCTTTTTGTTCATTTTGAAGTTTATATCCTGCAATAAAACTTAATATAAAAAAGAATGTATTAAGGTAGCTTTGTAAGAAACCGGAATCCTCTGTAGGCTTCTTTGCTCCAACATATTGATTATATGAAACCATTATAGAAATCCCATGATATCCGGTGAGGCATTCACCGTTTAAATAATACTGCATTTCCTCTGCTCTTCTATTTTTAGTTTGAATAAGGTCGTTTACTATTCCCATTGCCATCTGAAGATCCAACAAGTTTTTTTGTCCTTCTAATTGATCAGCAGATCGAGCTGTTTCTTCTCTCTGCATTCTCAGTTCTTCTGTTTGCATTGTAATAGCTTCGCGCTGGAGAGCAAGTTCTTGCCTTTGAACCGTTATAGTATAAATAAGGCCAGCAAATGCAAGACCTGAAAACAGCGAATTAACCGCCCCAAACATATCTCCGAATGTCCCCGCTTCTAAAGACTGAGCGTTATACAATTTGGGTATGAGGTACCACGAAGCCCCCCACAATAAAATGATTGTTGCTACTACTGATCCAAAGAAAATATGCCGTTTCATTCACCCACTCCTTATACATACTGATAGAACCTCTTCCAGTATCAGACAATAAATGACATCAGTCAAGATATCGCGAGGATAAACAAAAAGCACCCGAAGGTGCTTGGGTGCTATCCCTACATTAAAGAATATTTCCCATTATTATTATAAACTTTCCCTTGTCGTACCAAGCGAGTCAACTCATCTTTCAATTTTGCTCGAGTTACACCTAATATCTTTATCAGCGGTTGATTCATTAATTCAGCTATTGAGTGTTCATTTCCATAACGTAGGAAAAAGAGAATCCTTTCACTTAGTTCGGTTACTTCCGAAAGATAGTTAATATTAGCATAATCTGAGATTCGATTGTTTGGAAGGATAAACGAGACTTTCTCCTTCAAAGATTTCAAATCACTATTAAGTTTTTGAGGGTTAATCGTCTCTTCATTCTCATATGCCTTCTCTATTTTCGAGATATTATCCTTCAAATCCTCCTGACTTTTCGAAATACTTTTCATAGTTTTTAAAAGTTGATCTTGAAGTTCCGATAACGTTCTGAGATTATCATTTGTTTGATTTAGGTTTGACTCCAAAGTTTCAGCAGTGTCCCTTAGATCAGAGATAGTTGAACGCTGACCAGCTATATCAACAATAGTCATGACAATTGCAACAACTGCTAATACGATAGAAGATGCAGTGGCCGCATTATTTAGTCCTATTCCCGCTTCCTCTTTATCCCAGATTGTCATTGCAAGAATTCCGAGAATAACTAACGTAAGACAAACAATTATGTAAATAAAGTGTAACTTGTTAACATAGTCTTTTGAATTTCGATTTTCCAAACAAATCCCTCCCTCAACACATGATATATCACGTCCTAATTTCCGACAATAAATTTATTCTGTCTAAGAATTGTGTTGAGTTGGTTTCAACGTTTGGGTAAGCTTCATATTCGTGCGTACGCTCACTCAGACGCTGTTCTCCGCTCTTCAATTGACCGATCTATGCAAACGTATGTTCTCATGTCAAGAGGCTCAGAACGGCGCACATTCTGTCATATGATAGAAAAAAGAGCCGTTTAATGTTGATCGGCTCTTTTTTCTATGATGTTCTCATATTATTTAAAAATCATTTTTGTTATTTGATGTAAGAACTTTATAATATGCATCGACTGGTTTTCCTGCATCCCCGCCTCCTTTAAAAGTTAATACATATCCTCCAGATCGTACTCCTTTTTCATATTCTTTAAATTGATAGCTTATAAAATCTCTATTATCTTTAGCTGGAACTGAAATTGTTTTATATGTGAAATTGGTGCCTACATGAGTTACAACTACATCTAATCTTGAGTTAGTTTTATTCTCTATATACACTTTAAGATATCCATATCCACCTTCTACTTCAAAATGTTTTTCAATACGCCCTTCTTTGGAAATTGCTGTTCCAGAAACATCATTAAATATCTTGTTAGGTGTAATAATTAAATCATCAAAATTACCTGACCGAGCAATTTCGGCAAAATCACGTACTGAACTAGAAGTTGGAACCGCCTCTGTATGTAGCGTAGTTGATGGAGCGGCAGATGCTGATGTTGCTAGTGCTAGAAATAGTCCTGACAATAACAATGCTTTTGCTTTCATCCAAAATTCCTTCTTTCTAATTGTATTATTATTACAATATAACCATAACATCATCTGTAAATATTTGCAACTTATACCTAATATTTAGTCTATTTAAAAAAATGTTAGTTTATTATTTATGTTTTTAGTACAAATAGGCCTGCTGCAAAACTGTTTAACACCATCCCATCTACCCCATACACATCCTTTGCATTTCTCCGGCTGCTTGTTGAGGCGAATGCGAATCTTCTTCCGTCTTCTGCTGATCATATATACCTCTAATAAAAAAGCCGATCCAGTGAAGGAACGACTTTTATGTGTTATATGTTAATCTGATCGGTCTCGATTGTGAGAGTCATAGAATTCTCCGCTGGTCCGAGTTGGGTTTCCACACATGAGCAGCTTATTGATTTCACCCGAGAGCGTGCCCAGAATAGCTTCCATGATACGATCTTCAACCCCCGAAGCTTCGTCCACAATGAAAAGCATGTAGTCTTCAGGGAAACCCTACATGTTCTCGGGCTTGGTGGCTGTACTGGCCGTAGCAAACCACCGTTCCTTATAAT
The DNA here is from genome assembly GCF_023714295.1 of Paenibacillus polysaccharolyticus. Classification (GTDB taxonomy): domain Bacteria; phylum Bacillota; class Bacilli; order Paenibacillales; family Paenibacillaceae; genus Paenibacillus; species Paenibacillus polysaccharolyticus_A. Next base: position 1,305,452 of record NZ_JAMAUN010000001.1, on the reverse strand, counting down.
ATCGCGTGTAAATCATCGTTTTGAACCACTTGAGTATTCGCTTGAGTAGAGGATTCTTACCTTGCCATTTACTTATCTCTGTCCTTAAGACATCGTGAAGCTGTTGACGTCTCGGAGCTGTACATATCACCTTAGGAAATGGAAAGCACAAGAGAAACCCAAAGTGCTACCGCCGCCTCAAGCCCCACCTTTCCTACGTCTTGACCCGATCGTACAGACACCTGTGGGTTCCCAGCGATAGGCTGTACCTTTCTCATTTCATCACCTTCTCTGGACCATGTTTCAACTTCCAGCAGCACGGCACGAATGCAGAACTGAACAACAGCGTCCATGTCCTTACGCAGCAACCTCTACATTTTTCTGTTTGTTTCTCTGAAAGCCTCGGAATAGCCGGTTCATTCCAGCTGTAAAAATGACCTTCCATACTCTTCCCTACAAAAATGTCTGAAAAACGCTTAGGTCATTCTGACGTGAGCAGTGCGAAATTTTGAACTAGCAAGAAGTGGCCAGAGGCCGAAAAATAAAACTTTTGTCGTCTAATAGTGGTCACCTTGATTCATGAACTTGAAATTCTCCTTCTATATCAATATTTTCGGTTAGCTCTTCACTCTATGAATCAAACCTCAATAATAATCGGTAAAATCATCGGCCTGCGCTTGGTTTGTGCATAAATGTAATGACCAATCTCATCCTTCAGCTTCCGTTTGATCACATTCCATTGATTGACCCCGGCACCCGTTAATTCATCCATCCGGCTAACGACCCGTTCATGAATCTCCTTCATGAATTGTTCTGAGTCCTTCACAAAAACAAAACCTCTAGAGATGATCTCCGGGGAGGCAACCATTTGTTTTTCTGTTTTGCTGAGCGTGGTTACAATAACTAGCATCCCATCCGATGATAGCTGCCTGCGATCCCGAAGCACAACATTGCCAACGTCACCGATAATAAGCCCGTCCACCAAGCTGTTACCTGAGGCAATCTTCGGACCCAATGAAGCTGTCCCGTCCCTATATTCCACCATATCTCCATTATTGACGATAAACACATGACTTTGCTCAATTCCTACAGATTCTGCAAGCAATCTGTGCTGGTACAGCATCCGGAATTCGCCGTGAATCGGTACCAGATAATCCGGTTTCATCAGTGTAAGCATCAGTTTCAGCTCTTCCTGACTGCCGTGACCTGATACGTGCATGCCCGCCGCTCCGCTGGAGCCGTAAATTACACGAGCGCCCAGAACATATAGATTGTCGATGACATGGGCGAGGTTTCTTTCGTTGCCAGGTATAGCTCCTGCTGCAATGATAACCGTATCTCCCGATTCAATGCTAACTTGAGGATGTTTGCCCGCAGCCAGCCGGGACAAAGCAGCCATCGCCTCCCCCTGACTTCCCGTACATAACACTACCACCTGCTCACGCGGAAACTGTCCTGAATCAACGGCCTCAATTAATAGCCCGTCAGGAACATCGAGATATCCGAGTTCACTTGCCACATTTACGACGTTAATCATGCTTCGTCCAAGCAGTGCAAGCTTGCGGCCAGTCTGAAATGCAGCATTCACGATCTGCTGAACTCTGCTGATATTGGATGCGAAGGTAGAGATAAACACCTTTTGCTTCGCACGAATAAAAGCATCCAGAATATGATCTCCGACAACACGTTCTGAAGGAGTAAAACCCGGTCTTTCGGCATTGGTACTCTCGGAAAGAAGCACATGCACCCCTTGTTTCCCAATCTCAGCCATGCGGTGTAAATCCGGGAAAGGGCCGTTTACAGGGGACATATCAAATTTGAAATCGCCCGTGTGAACCACATTGCCTGCCGGCGTCTGAAAGAAAATACCCAGACAGTCCGGAATACTGTGACTCGTTGCGAAAAATGAGACGGCGATACTCCCAAGCGTGATCTGCGAGTTTGCATCAATGGTGTGCAGATCGGATTGACGTAGCAGGTTATGCTCTCTCAATTTCAACTCAATTAGACCTCGTGTTAGCCTGGAAGCGTAGACGGGAATATTGATTTGTTTTAAAAGATACGGAATTCCTCCAATATGGTCTTCATGTCCATGCGTGACAACAAGGGCCTTTACTTTATCCTGATTTTCGAGCAGATACGTCACATCCGGCACGATAAGATCAATGCCCGGCATCGTTTCATCGGGAAACTTCGAACCACAGTCAATCACAATGATGTCTTGATCATATTGAATCAAATACATGTTTTTACCGATTTCATTCACGCCGCCAAGTGCAGCAACATACAGTTTGTTATGAGCAAACTTCAATATACCTTCACCCGCCTCTGTATAGTGATCCTCAATTTCTTCTTGTGTATCCCTAGTATGGAAAGAATCGCTTTGGTTATGCATAAGTATGTATGTATACCAAAAAACCACATACGGAACGTTCGTTCCGACGTGGTTTAAGAACGTTAGTTAATTTATATGACCAAATGAGAATTCAAGTTATTATTAAATATTAAACAAGAAAAAAAGCCTTTCTTGAAACAAGGCTTAATCAGTAACTGCTCTGTATTTTATAATCGTTTATTATCATTCTTCTTTCTCTTTGAAACTAACCAGGTAATAACAACGACTACTGCAATAAAAAAAATAATGGCTCCGGAGACACCAACTATAATTGTCGTATCTGCACTAGAAATACCAAACCCCCCTCTCCTTTAAATGTAGGATACTTAAAGTATACTTTAATCAATTCAACTTTATGAAGTAAAAACTAGATATAAAGTAATTAAATATTAACTCTCATTTTTGGTCCAATAAAAGAAGTCCTCCCACGTTATAAGTTCAGGGGGACCTCTTTCATGATTCATTGAGGGCTTAGTTATAATATGTCGTTATTAAACCGCCATCTGTAATTTTAGTCCACAAAAGACAGGTAGCAGATTTAATTTGTATCCACATATTATCGAATATCTTCGCTTCAGCTGAAGCATTAATTTCAGCTGGGAAACTAGCCGTCGAAGTAGCACGAGAAATGCTTAATTTAGCATCGCTAAATGTTGTAAACCATCCGCTATATTGATGATTTCTTGGGTTTGATATCTTCCAATGTGTCCCTGACTTTTCCACATCAAAATCGTAGCTCATATTTATAGCCATTCCATCATACGAAGCTGTCCATGTACCTGGATACACTTTTACAGAATCACTGCTTCCTCCAGACAAGGGTGTAATATTATCACTAGGAGTATATCTCATTCCTATAGTGTACGGATTTCCTTCAGTGTCCTTGTATTGTCTAATTTGGATAAACGGCTCTGTTGGATCTACTGAACTTATGTTGAAATCAACATGTGTATTTGTTGAAAGATCTACAGTAGGTGTAGATTGCCCCGCAGTAGCATTGCTGGTAGCTGGCGAGAACCCAACAAACAATGAAAAGCCAAGAGCTAAACTGGTAATAATTTTTAAAATCTTTTTCAAAATATCATCTCCTTAAATATTGTATGAAGCTCATCTTGATAGACATGCTGTTAAGTACGTAAAGCATAGTTTACTACGGCCCCCTAACACACAACTTTGAATTACATAAATGTAAAATAATTCACTATATTACAATTCGATTTATTTACTGGAATACCTTTGTCGAAGCATGTATAATACTGTCATATTGACTAAAAAATAAATTACATATGCAGAAAGTATTTTAAAAATGGAGAATAGCAGTAAGGTTACTGGGCCTGCAAGCTACCATTCAGCTGTCGACAAATAACATCGATCAACCTGTATGATCAAAATATTTTATATGTAAACAAAAAACCCTGTAATAACAGGGTTTTATCAATATTTCACCTTGTTTGAAGTATATCCTGCTCATAAGACTTAACTTCTTTAATCCAATGCTCACGGACAGGCACACCTTGCTGAGCACAATAGTAGTCCCATACTGCGCCAAATGGATAGGATTTGAACTCCTCCGTCAAAGCCAGGCGTGTCGTGTAATCTCCATCCAGTTCCGCCTGTTTTAAAGCTTCTACCGGTTCCAGCATAGCTCGCAATAAAGCTTTAATTGTATTACGTGTACCGACCACCCATGCCGCCACACGATTAATACTGGCGTCAAAGAAGTCCAGTCCGATATGGGTTGTGCTGAGAAGCTCATGACGTACCAATTCACGGGCAATTTCAAGCAATTCGTCATCCATAATAACGACATGATCGCTATCCCAGCGCATCGGACGGCTAACGTGAAGCAGAATACCGCTCGTAAACAATGCGAGGGAGGACAGCTTGTTAGATATCACTTCTGTTGGATGGAAATGGCCGGCATCCAGGCAGATTAACGTATCATTTTGCAAACCGTATCCCATATAAAACTCATGTGAGCCGACAACGTAAGCTTCAGAACCAAGACCAAACAGCTTGCTTTCAACCGCATCCAGATTATGCTTCGGATTCAGTGGTTCTGCGAATACTTCGTCCAAGGAGTCCTTCAAACGTTTGCGGGGAGCCATCCGGTCAACAGGGTTGTCCTTGAATCCATCCGGCACCCATACGTTGGTCACACAGGTTTGGCCCAATTGTTCGCCGAAATACGCACCAATTCGCCGTGAAGCTTTGCAGTGATCAATCCAGAATTTGCGAATCTCCGGATCAGGATGACTGAGTGTGAAGCCGTCGCTTGATTTTTCATGTGAGAAACACGTTGGGTTGAAGTCCAGTCCAAGCCCGTGCTCTTTCGCCCACTTCACCCAATTTTCGTAATGTCTTGGCTCGATCTGATCCAGTTCCACTTGTTCGTCTGTATCCGCATAGATCGCGTGCAAATTGACTTTATGTTTACCGGGAATGAGTGCAAAAGCCTTCTCCAGATCGGCACGAAGCTCCGCAGGGGTTGTTGCTGCGCCCGGATAGTTTCCCGTAACCGATATACCACCCGTCAGTTCACCTTCCTGGTTGAGAAAACCCCTGACATCATCTCCTTGCCAACAGTGCACGGAGACTTTGATATCCGCCAGCTTGCTCAGCACATCGTCTGTATTGATGCCGTATTGTGCATACAAAGTCTTCGCAGCTTGATACGCTTGTTCCACTTGATTTTGCATCGATCTAACCTCCCTTAACGTGTAAATGCTGCTGGTACACCACCATCAATGGTCAGCATACAACCTGTTGTTTTCTCCGATTTCGATGAAGCGAAGAAGGCGATACCTTCCGCGATATCTCTCGGATAGATGTTAACGAGCAATGTCGTGCGTTTGCGATAATATTCTTCCAATTGATCCGGTTCAATGCCATATGCGGCCGCACGTTCGTTTCTCCATGAACCGTTCCAGATCGCGGAACCTTGCAAAATGGCATCCGGCAGAATAGTGTTGACACGAATACCATATTCACCGCCTTCTGCTGCAATACAGCGTGCCAGATGGGCTTCGAGTGCTTTCGCTGAGCTGTAAGCAGAGGCACTTTTACCTGCATATACCGAGTTTTTGGAGCCGATGAAGACCATGCTTCCGCCGATGGCCTGCTCTTTCATCAATTTGAACGCTTCGCGAGCGACCAGGAAATAACCTGTGCCCAGCACACTCATATTCAGATTCCATTCCTTCAATGAAGTTTCGTCAAATGGACTGGATGTGGCCAGACCCGCATTATTCACGATGATATCCACACCACCGTATTGCAGAGCCGTTTCTGCATAAGCTGCCTGTACCGCTTCTTCATCTGTCACGTCCATCTTGAGCGCGTATGCACGATTGGCACCATATTGATCGTTAATTTCCTGTGCTACCTTCTGCGCGCCTTCCAAATTCAAATCTGCAAGCACAACATGGGCACCTTCCGAAACGAGTCTGCGTGCTGTTTCACTACCGATACCACCTGCACCACCCGTAATAAACGCTACTTTGCGAGAAAACTCCGTCTCTGCAGGAGCCAGCGACAATTTATATAACTCCAGCGGCCAGTATTCCACATTGTAAGATTCATTCGCACTGAGCGAAACGAATTTACCGAGGCTTGTTGCCCCACGCATAACTGCAATTGCCCGATGGTACAGCGCACCGCTTACTTGTGACAACGCCCAGCTTTTGCCGGTATTAATCATCCCTACGCCTGGAATGAGAATAACGCGAGGAGCGGCTTCGAACATTACGTCGCCTTCGTTTTTATTGTCCTCAAAATATTGCTTATATTGCTCTTTGTACGCAGCAATGCCTTCCGCCAGCTTGGCTTTCAGTCCGTCAATATCATCCGCATTCGGCGTCCAGTCAATGAACAGCGGTACCACTTTGGTATGCACCAGATGATCCGGACAAGCCGCGCCAACCTGAGACAACTGCGGAGAATCTACTCCACCTGCAAAAGCAAGAACATCTTCCTGATCGTCAAAGGACAAAATCATTTTTTTGCTGTCCGACACCGCTCCGCGAATGACAGGCATCACCCGAGCAGCAATCTGACGACGAACTTCAGCAGGAAGTGCAGGATGCTTCAGGCCGCCAAACAGATTAGCTTCATTGACACGTGCCTCGATGAATGCTTCCGCTTCATTAATGATTTTGATCGTCTGAGCGTAACATTCCTCAGAGGTCTCTCCCCAAGTCACCAGACCATGTTTCTCCATAAGTACAAGCTCGGCATTCGGATTGGCGAATACGCTTTCAGCAATCATCTTGGACAGTGTAAAACCTGGGCGCACATAAGGAACCCATACAAAACGATCGCCATATATTTCACGTGCCAGCTCTTTCCCGTTATCCGCACAGCAGAGGCTGATAATTGCATCCGGGTGTGTATGATCCACATGTTTGTACGGAAGGAACGCATGTAGCAACGTTTCAATGGAAGCTCGCGGATGTTTCGCATCAATCATGCAATGCCCAAGGTATTCAACCATCTCTTCATCCGACATCGAGTCACGTTCCATGAGGGGGCCGATATCTTCAAGCGCCAGTCCGGTAAAATGTTTTGCTTCCATGGAACCGAGATCCGATCCGCTCCCCTTCACATACATCACTTCGACATCACGACCACGAAAATCCTTTACTGTTGTTTTAGTAGATGTGTTCCCCCCATAAATATTGCAGACCCGACGATCCGCTCCGATCAGATTAGAGCGGTAGACTAATTGTTCAAGCCCTGTTGTTTTCTCTGATGCCTTCGCTGCATTCCATAAACTCTGTACCATTTGTTCCCCTCCGATAATGTTTGTTTTCTTCCTAAATCGAGTTTATCATCTTTGTTTTGTTTTGAAAACAAATATTTTATAAACAAAAACAGAAATATACAAAGAATACATATGAAAAGCGATCTTTATTACGTTTTATCATTTGAGATATGAAAAAAAAACAGGATATCAGCCCTAATGTTGCACGACAAAAAGAGTACCTGATCACATCTGAATACAGTGACCCGATACTCTTTTCTTGTCGACAGTAGGTAACGCATTGAATTACTGAATACGTATAGCCTATATATCCTAACCTTTCTACTCCGTTTACTTGCGTCTGGCAAAGTCCACAAATGTAAACTTGTCCGGTCGATGCCGCGATTCCGTGTACTGGAACTGACTAGTATCTTCAAGATAAACCTGACTTCTCACGACAACAACATTGTGAAAACCTTCAAGGTCCAGCAGCTCGCGATCCTCAGCAGTAGGCTCCTCCACCAAAATTTCTTTCTTGGCATAGGATATCGATAACCCAAGTTTCTGTTCAATATACTCATAGATAGAGTCATTGCAGATTTCCTGGTTCAGTCCTGGAATTAACCGCTGACTGATGTAATCTTTATCCAGAATGACATGTTCTCCATCCACAACGCGAACACGATTGATCTGCCACACTTGTTCATTCAGACCAAAGCTAGTCTTATGGCTGAGCGCCTGATCCACCGCTTGTTCCTCAAACAGCTTCACTACCGTTTGTGCGCGATGTCCCATCTTTTGCGCGAGCTCCTTAAAGCTAACGAGGCCTGACACGGGAAAATCAATTTTACGGATGTCCAGCACAATGGAACCTTTACCTTGAATCTTCTGAATATAACCTTCTTCATATAACATTTTCAGTGCTTTACGTATCGTTTCTCTGGATGTTTGATACCGTTCTGATAGATCCAGTTCCGATTGAAGCAGTGCGCCCGCTTCGATGTCTCCATTCCGAATACGTCCAGCGATATCTTCATATATCCGGATAAATTTATTATTCATTTTTCATCACCATAGTTCATTACCCTTTTTATGTCATATTAGCAACCTGTATAAACTGAACTAAAAATATTTATGAGTAAATTAATAGTCCAAGGTATATACAGTATCATCACACCAATAATAACATTAAAACGAATTCAAAGGGAATTTGTGTTGCTGGCAATGACCTGCATCCGTTTATTCAAACGCAATAGTAGCTCAACCCCTTAATTTCCATCTCTAATTTTGAGCAATGCCTCATCCAATGTGCTGACCACAAGATCACACCATTCATCAAATTCAGGGTCTTCCGTCTGTAATTCTGGGTGCTCCAGAATATGCTCAATCGTGCTGCGAATACCCTGATCCGCCCTTGTTGTAGCTACAAATTCAGGAACCAGTCGTTTCAGTTTGCTGTTGTCAAAAACAACTGTGTTGGCCTTATCTCCAAGCAAACCACCCCTGAAATCCAAATCACTGCTAGCCGCCAAAAAATCCGATGGCACATGAACTGCATGTAACTTGACCCCGAGTACATCAGCAATGATTTCATGAATCTGGTTCCATGTGACAGACTCATCCGAAGTGATATGTACAGCCTCTCCGATGGCGTGGATATTGCCCATTAAGCCGATAAAACCTTTGGCAAAATCGGTGTTGTGTGTAATCGTCCATAACGAAGTGCCGTCACCGTGAATGATCACTGGTTTATTTTCAAGCATACGCTTCAGAACCTGCCAGCTTCCCTTCGCGCCATGTACACCAAGCGGTACGGACTTATCCCCGTAAGTATGGCTTGGACGAACTATGGTCACGGGAAAACCTTCATCCCGATATAATTTCATCAGGTAGTCTTCACACGCAATTTTATTTCGGGAGTATTCCCAGAATGGATTGGATAATGGCGTTCCTTCGGTAATTCTGTAATCCGACAGCGGCGTTTGATAGGCTGATGCGGAGCTTATAAAAATGAACTGCTTGGTCTTGCCTTGAAACAAACGATAATCTCTCTCCAGCTGAGCGGGTACAAAAGCAATAAAGTCCGCAACGACATCAAATTGTAAATCGGCAATCAGATCGGCAACCCGTTTTTCGTCATTAATGTCGGCTTGAAGAACCTTGACTCCTGCAGGCAAATTGTCATTATGATTCCCGCGATTCATCAAATACAATTCACAACCTTGCTTGGCAAGCATGTCGGTGATAGCTGTACTTATAGTGCCTGTTCCTCCGATAAATAGCGCTTTCATTGCTGCACCTCCAGATCGATTATGTTCCCCGTTCATGATATCATGCAGGCGAAAAAGGAGCAAAGTCCGGTTGCCCGAACTCTGCTCCTCCTTTTGAAATTGATATAAAGAACTCTATCCTACATGTTCTGTCCGGTTCAATTCGTTGACTCTTTAAATAACTTTAATCGTACCGTAGATCATGTACATCCCGCAATGAAGCTCGTATTCCCCTGGGGCGACGTTCTGATCAACCGTGTAGTAGTTATCTCCCTTTTGCATATAAAGATCCATGCCTAACTTCTCTGCAGCGACAGATTTGACGTGTGTCACGCTTCGGGTCAGGATGAAATTAATTTTCGTAGGCACTCCAGATTTCACCTCAATGACATTCGGCTCAAATCCATCGTTGCTCACGTTCACATTAATGATCTCATATCCCTTCAAATCTTCCGGTGTTTCTACCTTGGCCGTTACTGCATTGCCCGATCCCGGAGATACGTCTTTGCCCATGAAGTATACAAAAAATCCACCAAGCAGAGCAATCACAGCCACACCTAACGTTAAGAAAGGCCATGTCTTTTTAAACCAGCTATTCATATACACACTCCTTATTCCGTTGTCCCATCTTCATTTGTAAGTGGATGGATGTACTATACAAGCATACCCCATTCTTAACTTAATGAAAATGACCCCTCTGGGCTATCCGGAATATACAGGTGTGCTCCGACTTCGCCGTGCCCTCATTTTATACAATTCTGGCAGAGCCACACCAATCAGTACGATAACGACACCGAACCACTGTAGAACACTAACATGTTCATGCAGTACGATGGAGGATAACAACACCGCAACCGGAAGTTCAACCGCCCCCAGAATACCTGCCATATCTCCACCAATATGAGGTACGCCGATGGCGAACAGCACGGGCGGGATAAAAGCTCCAAAGAATCCAAGTAACAATCCAAACACAAGCAGTTGACTCCAGATTAGACCGTTAAAGAGGAACGTCGGCGGGAATAAAATGCAAAGCAGAATCAATCCGCCTGTAACCATCCAAGCACTCCGAAATGCCGGGTGTGCAGAAGGAACTGCTTTACCGCTGAATAATACAAACAAGGAGTAGCTAACTGCTGCCATTAATCCGAGAGCAATCCCGATCCCACTTACATTACTAATGCCCTGTTCCAGAAAACCTGCTGCCAGCAAGGTTCCACCAAACAAAATAAAGAGGGTCAGGAACGTGATTTTATCTGGACGCTGACGTTTGCTAATCGCCTGAATCAGCACACTGATCCATGTAAATTGGAAGAGCAGGATGATCGCAAGCGATGCCGGAATGTAACGTAACGATTGATAATACACGAGTCCGGTAATTACCGTTGGCGTTCCAGCCGCCATCAGCATCAAACGCTGTTTCCAAGTTAAACGTGTGAAGACGTTTGAAGGACTAGCCGATGTAACCTTTACTTGGCCACCAGCCGGTGCTTTGCGTTTAGCTCTAAAACGCGTGTATAAAGCCAGCATCCACGACAAGATGAAACCGGTAATCAGCTGTGTTCCCACAACCTCACCAAGTTGATATCCCTGGCCATACGCCAGTACAACAATGGTGGACAGAATACCATAACTCATCGCGCCTGCAAGGACTGACAAATAATATTTCATGTGTAATTAACCTCCCGATGATTCAATAATGCGCCCGGAGTCCGGGTTCATGTAAGGTCACAACCACGTATTAAATGCAAAAAATCCTAACTCCGAGCAAGGAATATGTTGATTCCTTTGCTTCGTAGTTAGGAAGTATAGGCTTCCCGTAGAGACCCTCGCCCTGTGTACACTTTCGGCCTGCGAGGTTATACGAAATGAAGTATGCAATTTAACTATCGCTCATGTGTGACGACTTTTCATATATTACATGGGAGGTCAAGTGGTGTCAACCCATTTCTTTTCAATTTTAAACGTTAAAAAATGAAAGCTTAACATGGCCACTCTCATTTGTTCACTCCAATGTCTCCTCTAGCTGTCCCACTCCAGCGTCTTTTGCAATCCTGATTTCAATCCTTCGAGATCCAGACCATCTACTGCAAAAGCTTCACGAATCAAGGGCGGTGCAATAAACTCATCATATTTGCCAAGATACGGTGCTTCATCCTCAGCAAGCAGATCAGATGCATCCTGAGCCGTTCGACATTCACTCATCATCTCGGCTAACAAGGTTCGTTCGTCCACTTTGCCTGATACTACAAAATAATATGGTTCCATCGGCACAACGGAACGCAAAGCGAGCCTTTCAGACAAATTATGTTTCATCAACCGCTCCAGCGTGCGAAACGATTTGCTACCCACCCAAGGCAACACATACATGGAATCCCCGCCTGCCGGAATGACAACCTGTTTGAGCAATCCGCTCTCGCGAGCCAAGCGACGTGCACGCTCCAAGCGGTTCACCGCTTGTGGAGACAGATACGGGTAGATCACGGATTCGGACAGCACCTCGCGCATTTTTTGTACAACCGCCGTATGAATATCTCCACCTGCACCAAGCCACAGTGTATCGACTTTGCCCTTCGCGGACTTCACATACACAGCCTTGTGCTTGTGATCGACCTCTTCTACCTTCCACAGCTTGCCTGCGAGAGAGAAACAATAACCCGGCGGCGGCACGGTCGTGATTGACCCGATCTCTTCCGAGCCGTTCAGCACTTTATGCTCTTCATCGTCCTTGAACACGGCATAGAAGCGGTAGTTGTTTACAATCTTTTCACCCGTGAGTCCGATAATCAGCGTATGTTCTTCCGTCCATTGCAGATGATCTGTCGCGATCAGGTAATTCAGGAACGTTTGATATTGATCCGGTGTAATCTCTGAAAAAGGCGCCAGGGAGAGGATTGCGACCGCAAGCTCTCTTGGCTCAGCCTCCCCCATACTTTTCAACATGCTCATCGTCTGGTGATAGAGAACCCCAATAGGCATTTTCCGAGCTTCAAGTGGCTCTACCCATTTGGTTTTAACGTACAGCTCAATCACCGCTATTGCACGCATTAATGTCCATGGCATACGGGCCGGCAGCTGTGCTTCCTCGTCTTCTTCCTCTGGGCATACAAAAAGCATCTCCGATGCCATATCATCACGCCTACCCGAGCGACCTAGCCGCTGAACGAAACTCGAAGCACTATAAGGTGCCCCAAGCTGAACGACACGCTCCAATTCTCCCAGATCAATGCCAAGTTCCAGCGTAACCGTCGCAGCAGCAACAGCCGGACCTGCACCTGTCCGCAAAGCCGCTTCGGTTTCTTCTCTCAGCATGGCCGATATACTTCCATGATGCACATGGAACACATCCCGTTCTTCTCTGCGCGCTGCAACACGGCGCATCTCCAGAATCGTGACTTCCGCATCCGTGCGGCTATTGGTGAAAATCAGAGCCTTTTTGCGATGTGTGCTCTCATAAATAAAGTCGTAATAGGCTTTACGCGCATGATGAAGCTGCTCAGCCTGCTCTTCGTTCTGTGCATCTGGAAATGAAAAATGCTCCACCCGGAGCCGCAGCTTACGTCCGCCCGGGGAGGATACGACATCGACTCCTTGCCGTGTTCCTGCTGCAAGCCAAGCTGTCGCTGCTTCATAATCGCTAAGTGTAGCGGATAATCCAACTCTTCTAGGAGCACAGCCAGCCATACGTTCAATTCGAGCCAGCTGGCTTAACACCTGAATGCCCCGATCCGCTCCCATGAACGCATGCACTTCATCGATAATGATATAGCGCAGATCATGAAAAAGCGCAGGAATCGCATTCGGTCGATTCATCAACAGCCCTTCCAGCGATTCGGGCGTAATCTGCAGCACACCTGACGGATTTTTCATCAGCTTGGTTTTCTCAGCCTGCGGCACATCCCCATGCCAGTGCCAGACAGGAATATTTCCTTCCGTGAGCAAGTCTTTGAGTCGTTCGAACTGGTCATTAATCAGTGCTTTTAAAGGGCCAATATACAGAATGCCCACCGATTTGGAAGGCTGGTCATAAAGTTCAGTCAACGCGGGGAAAAAAGCGGCCTCCGTCTTGCCGGAAGCCGTCCCCGCCGCAATCAGCATGTGGTGCGGAGTGTGAAAACAAATGTTACACGCTTCAATCTGCGCAGGACGTAGCGATTCCCATCTTTTTTTATAAATAAATTCCTGCACAAACGGAGCCAGTCTATAAAATGGATTGAGGTTCTCACTCATAGCTCGAACTCCGCAAGAAAATCATCCAGCTCATCGGACTCCTTCTGGGAACCTGTGGCTCCACGAGCCGAACCATCGGAAAGCGCCGCACGCTCACCAAGTAACTGCTCGTAAGTCACATCCGGATTCTGATGTAGCGTATGCAACACATCCATAAAGTCACGCACCACTTCTCGTGTTGTCAAAAGTTCATCCGCACCCAAACGATTCACAGCCATTTGCATAAAACCTACTAATTGTTCATCGCTCAAGCTAGCGGTATATGCAAAATGAAGGGCATGAATCTGGCGTAGCTTTTGTAGCAAAATCAAAATTTCTTCATGCGACAACATCGCAAGTTTGATAATGGGCCCGGTATAATTCGCATACGCACTTGCGGCATAACGACCGTCAATAAGTCTGGATCGAAGCGCTTCATAGCTGTACAAACCACGGCGTTCATCCTCCACAAATTGAGGGGTCCCCCCCACAAAAATGCCCAGATGCTCGGCTTTCCCCTGCATCGTATCATTAAACATCGTTAGCAACTTCTCGTAGTTGCTTTGACGCGAAACGCTGTTTGTAATTTTGTACAGATTCACTGCTTCGTCTATAAAGAGTAACAGCCCTTTGTACCCAATGCGCGCCGTAAATTCAGACCATAATTTGAAATAATCATACCAGTTATCATCATCGATAATGACACCCACGGAAAGCTCTTTCTTTGCCTCCGTTTTGGTAGCAAATTCACCCCGAAGCCAGCGGAGTGCAGACTGTTTCAGGTCATCATCAGCAAGTTTGTAACCACTCCAGTAAGAGGCCAGCACTTTGGCAAAATCAAAACCGTGAACCAGGTTCTGCATTTCACCCGTCACGAGGTAAATCTGTTTTTCTACCTCCAGTGGTAACGCAGGATCATCTGGACGAATATTCAACTGGGTCATCGCTGTTTGCTGCAAGCCTGCAATCCATTTTTGCAAAATAGGCTCCAAAGCCCCACCATCCGGGCGTGTTCGTGTAGACAGTCGTGTCATCAGCTCACGATAAGTCGCCAGACCTTGCCCTTTTGTGCCGACAAGTCTACGCTCTGGGGAGAGATCCGCATCTGCAACCACAAACTCACGATCCATCGCATAATTTCGAATCATTTGCAAAAGAAAGCTTTTACCGCTACCATAACGGCCAGTAATCAGTTTAAATGCTGCACCGCCTTCAGCAATGTTATCCAAGTCTCGCAAGATCGCTTCCACTTCCGGCTTTCGCCCTACAGCAATTTGCTCCAGTCCAATCCGTGGCACGACGCCTGCCGTTAATGAATTCACAAGTGCGGTGGTCAAACGTTTTGGAATCTTAAGCTGGTTTGGTTGATGTTCTGTCCTTTGATGTTCATTCACTGTATGCTCAGTCATGTCAATCACCTCTTCACATGTTCAAATACATCAATATAATCAGCAACGATTCGGTCACCATCCACCAGCAGATCTCCGATGGTTTCCATAGCGATATCGTTCATTTCATCTAGCAAAAGAGCTGGCATCGTTCCCGTTTCTTCGGCAAGCCGCATCAAATCACCATCCGGATGTTCACCAAGCAAAGCGTGGATGGCTCTTACATGCCGGGCATCCAACCTCTCGGCAAATTCTCGCCACTCCTCTGGTACATGGGCTTCCGCAGCTTCGTCCCATATAAGCACTTCATTCCAACGATCCGAACTCATGGATGGCTGACTCCCGTTGTCTAGGATCGATAATGAACGACTTTGCTGTTCTTGGAAAAGCGGCTCATCCATTCCGTGTCTTTCATTCTCGTCTGCGTTTTCTTCAAGGTCAGATTCAGCATTATCCGATTCGGAATGTGCGCTATCTTCAATGCTCAACGCCTTACGCACATATTCGCTATCCTTCTGCAAAGAAGCCAGTTTGGCCGTATCAATCTGAATGACTGGCGCAGTTACAGCCTCAGCTTGTTCCATGGCAAAAGCTCTGTCCAGATAACGCTCAATCACACTGGCAAGCTCAGGCTCCAGCGTTTTACCTCGCAGACGGCCCCGGAAACCTCTCAATTCACGCAGCTTATTTTCCGTACAGCGGTAAATGTGGGTTAACCTCTCCACAAATTCACGTTCCAATATGAGAGGAACATGAGTGAACGTAACAAATCTGCCGTAAATGGACTCGTCATATACCGCTTTATGAAACAGCGTGCGTTTCACCTTCTGCTCGGCTTTGGATTCAAGCGCAGGCAACAACCCTCTTTGTTGCGTCCGCTGCAAATACGAATCCATCACAGCCATCACTTTGGGCACATATCGTTCCATCCATTCTTTGCCGCCATCCCGGTAAAAGGCATTTAAAGTAACATCATAGTCAAAATACCATTTCAGCATATCCAGCGTTACCTCAGCGACATTATCCTGTAACACCCGTTCTAATTCCTTGTCCATCAATGATGCTGGCAAATAACCATTCGAGAGCGTCATCACATCATGAAGCAATGTATGAAGATCGTGAACCAGAACGTAATCGACCATCCACTCTTGCATATAAACATGAAGCTGAGGAAGCCGCTCTCGGTAATTCAACCATAATTGTTTTAATTGGTGATAACCATCCTCTGGATGTAACCAGCCGATCCCGTTAATCAACTCGTAAACATGAACAAACAGATACGACAGGTCGACATCCGGGTATCTTTCCTGGCGTACCTGCGTTCTCCAGTACAAATACCATTTCAGCTGTGCGTCATTCATCACCCCATACGTCGGCCAGTAACTCATAAAGGGAACAGGTGAAGTTTCTTCTCCCGTAACTTCTGCAAGGCGTCTAGCTTCCTCCACAAATCGCTTCTCCGAAGACAATACAGCTCCCTGCGACTTGTGTGGTTGACGAGTCTGGTTCTCTATAGATGAACGATCAGGTATACGAATCGAGGTTGTCTCTGTATCTTCACTTAGATCAATCTCCATGAATTCCAGCTGTTCCGAATGATCTCTCATGGAATTGAATCCACCTCTTTCAGGGCAAAATACGAACACGTGTATCCATACGCATCATTATAACACTTGTGTAGCTTCTATGGGCGGCAAAATCATACTTTCTTTTCACACAAAAAAGAAGGCATCACTGCCCTCTTCTCTATTTTGTCTTTCCTATCTATTTTACAGGTAATTGAATCTCTTTTTTTGATACACAGTGCGAACTTATCCGTTCAACTCAAACCACCCGCGTACGATTTTTGCCTTCATCCTTGGCTTGAGACAGGGCTTGAGTAGCCAGCTCGATCAAATCACTTGCGACAGTGTTCTCATCAGGAAGCAGAACCGCCCCGCCAACGCTGACGGTAACCACACCACTCTGACCCGTGAGCTCTCGCTGGATATGCAGAGCAAGCACATGTTGCCTGATCTCCTCAGCCAGTTCCATTAAATACGCTGAGGTTGTGTCTTTTAATTTCAGCATAAACGTACCTCCGCGTTGGCGGGAAATGACAGCGTTATGCTGTTCGCTAACCACCGTTAACACCTCGCCAATCCACTGTAAACAAAGGTCGCCACCTTGCAGGCCATACGCCGTATTATAAGAACGGAAATCGTCAATATCAATGATCAGCAGCCCCAGACTACAGTTATCCTGCAAGCAATCCTTCCAATCCCCTTCGAGTTGTTGCTTGAACACCGTTTGAACCGGCATATCGGTTAACGGATCGGTGGTCAGGTAATTGCGTAATTGGTTTGTTGTTTCGCTGTAATCATCCTGCCCCTGTTGTGATGTTCTGCTGCGAAGCAACAACATGACGGAAGGTTTGCCTGCATGAACAACGGAGGCCATTGTAATCTCAAAGAGCGAAGACATGCCAGAAGCTGTTGTAAAATACAACTGATTGTTCATCAAACTTGTGACGTCGAGCTGCAATTTTTCAAAGTCTTGCCGTATTATGTCCCGTGTATTATCAGGCAAAAAATCGTTAAAACTCTTCCCGATCAGACTGGCTGTATTTTCATATCCAAACAGTTCGGCCGCCATCCTATTACAGTAAATAATCCGCCCTTCGGTAAGTGTGAAAAAGGCAACAGGCGAGAAGTCCATCAATTGCAAATAACGTTGCTCGTTTCGCTTCAAAATACGGGCATTCTGAAAAGCGTGCTCCTCCGCTTGAGCCAGCTGATTTTCCGTCTGACGACGCACAATAGACTTTAGCAAAGGTAATATGCTCAGTTCTCTCGTTGTCCATGGATAGGAGGTCGATTGCACAACCTCCCTCCATTTTTCAAACGATTTCCTCGGAGACAAACGTACACCATCATCCGTCTTCAGCACGGCTTTCGCCGGATCACCAGCCCATTCGACCACCTGAACCACCTCGGGACGGAACCATAACATATAGTTGTGGTGACCCGGTGAGATGGCAACATAAATAACCCCGGAGGCTACATCTTGATATCGCTTGGCTGTCTCGTATTCCAGACTCAGCTTCGACGTGTGATAGCTGTGATCCTCTGCCTGTCCAGCCAGCCATCCGGCCAATTCACGAATCTGTCCATTTGTCGGAGTCTCACCGAATAACAGCAACTTGTCCTGGTAACAAATTGCCGCACCGGATGCATTCATTAACCGAAGAATGGTTTCCTGCTCTCCTTGCAGCTCTTCCACCACTCGCGCCGGGCTTGTATTTCCGATGAAAATGTTGACGATCCGCGTAGCAGCCTCACGCGACTTGATCTCTGCCTGGTAATCATCCAGCTGCTGACGCTGGAACAACTCATTGGAGAAAAAGGCTCCCAGGAAGTTACACAGATTACGAACACGATGCGGGACGTATCTTGCAGAATAATGATGACACGTAATAAGTCCCCAGAGTTGATTATCATGGATGAGCGAAATGGTCACGGTAGCTCCCACGCCCATATTTTGCAAATATTCAATATGAAGCGGAGATACACTCCGCAACACAGACAGACTTAAATTCAAAGGTTTGCCTGTAAGGGGCTGTAGTGTAGGTACAATCTCAACAGGGGTATAATGCACGTTGACAATGGTTCGTAGCCAGTTACGAAGATACAGCTCCCTTGCTTGCTTGGGAATGTCCGAGGCCGGATAGTGATGCCCTAGAAATGGTTCGAGTTCCGGTTCGCGCGCTTCCGCAATCACTTTGCCGTTCCATTGCTCGTCAAATTCATAGATCATGACTCTGTCATATCCAAGCATTTCTTTGACTTGTTCAGCCGCAATCTGGCTCGCATCCACGCGGCTGTCCGTGCTTTTGATTCTTCCGAAGAAACGGGATATCCATTCAAAATCGTTCGATTCGATGTTTTCTTTTTCATAATAAGGCTCGATTTCAAGAATTAACAGACCTTCGCTCTCATGCAGGACCGTTGAAAAAACTTTCTCTTCCCCTGCCACTTCTATAATCAGATCCATATAATGCAAGTCTGACGTTACAGCTGCGTTCGAGCGGTTGTTCAGGAGCTTGTGTACATCTTCTTCAGCGATCAAGTCGCTTAGAGGCATACCTAAAATATCTGAGTAGTCTATGCCCAGATGATCCTGTGTATTTTGGCTGCACTGCACAATGGTTGCTGTTCCTCTGGGATCGATTGCCAAAAGCACGCCATGTGGCTGGATAAAGCCAGGAATATGAATAGGCTCCTTATCACAATTATTTAAATCGATAGGATCATTCGTATATGTCCCTTGCGGGAGTAAGGTGCGGTTAAGCATGCTCATTTCTTGCCTCGACCTAGGTTCAGCCATGAACTTGAATATCCCCTCTCAGCATGTGTTGTTTCATTGTTACAGAACTTACGTCGGGTAGCTAATCGGGTGTTGCAGGCGTAATTCTTACGTATTAATCCACTGATCCAGTAGCCTGAATGTCTCCGAAGCCGTATGCAAAACGCTGTCTTCATCCTCGGATGTCTGAATCGATTGTTGTAACAATTCCACAAACTCGCTCCATCTCGTGCGTGTCTGTGTGCCGTATGCGTTGAAATATTGCAGTCCACGATCCGCCTCTATAGGCAAAAATTGTGACAACCGTTTGGTCATGATCTGTCCACCGTTGGTTGAGCCCTCAATGACATAGAGATATCCGAACAGTCGTGCAGGTGTTGAAATGTCGGGTAAATTCTTGCCGTCGCTTTGTGGAATCTGCTTGATCTGCTCCTCACTTAAGCCAAGATCCCTCAGATCTTGTTCTAATAAACCAGCCTTGCCTCGTACATCGATATCCAATCCTGTTTCCGCCCAAAAAGACTGTGCTATCGCTTGATCCTCCAAAGGTTTTAGGAAACCGTAGAATTTCTCCAAATACACTCTATATTGTTCAATCGTTATGGTTGAATCCATAATTGCTTTCGCATAGGGGTTCTGTTCTACTTGTCTATGATAATGTGCTGTCTCACTCTTCAGGCGTTCCATAATACTAACTGCCGTCATGTTGTTATCCCCTTTCGTATCGTGATATGAATCCAGGCTATGATTAGCGTAAAAATCTATTGCGAGTATAGTAAATTTTACCTGATTCAAAAAAGACTCTATGTAAGTATACGGTTTCTCGTATCAGAAAACTACTTGAATTCAAGAGGCTTGAGCGCTGGTTTTCCATCAACGTTGTTAGGGTAACTGCGGAAGTGCTGTGTGTGCTGTAAGCATGGGTCAAACAAGGGTAAATACGGACTTGAACATGCCTAGAGTACCGTAGAGTCTATCTGAAAATCGTTCATTTTCAGGGTAATGAAGTATCGTATGTATAGCTGGTTTTTACCTATGAAGATGATACACTAGCACTATATCCTTATTTTGGAGGAATGAATCTAATGGAAATTAAAAATATGACAGGGCCAAAGGAACTCACGGTTCAAGAGATTATACTGCACCTCACAGAGGGGATAACACTTCCGGAAAATACAGTGGATCAGCTGATCACGGGTTCACCGGATCAGTTCGTGACTGGCATTGTGGTTGCTTTTATGCCTACACAACAGGTCATTGAACAGGCTATTCAGGGCGGAGCTAATCTGATTATTGCCCATGAATCCCCATTTTATAATCACCACAGTGCGACCGACTGGCTTGTGAACAACTCCGTTTATACGGATAAAAGAACATTGATCGACCAAGCAGGCATTGCTCTTTTTCGTTGCCATGATATAATCCACCGTTTCGAGCCAGATGGCATTACAGATGGACTCATTCAGGAGCTTGGCTGGACTACATATCTGAGCGGGCGAACAGCAGAGTCGGATATAGTTACATTTCCAGAAGGAATGACCGTTCAGGAAATTGCTCAACATTTAAAGCAACGTCTGGGTATTGACTATGTCCGCATTGCAGGCAATTCTGAAATCGTTTGCAGACGCGCTGCCGTTCTGGTTGGATTTCGTGGAAATGGACCCGTCACGATACCTCTTCTTCAGAATGAACAGGTGGATCTGATTATCGCAGGGGAAGGATTTGAATGGGAAACGCCTGAATATGTTCGTGATGCTGTGCAGCAAGGTAAATCCAAAGCACTCATCATGGTTGGACATGCCGAAAGTGAGGCCCCGGGAATGAAGCTTTTGGCGGACAGACTGAAGGAGTCTTTTCCAGAGACCAAAATTACTTTTGTGAAGGAACAGCCTGTATTTAAGGTGTTTTAACGTTAGGCTAGGTTGGAGAACATATTGAACTACAGCTGACATACCTTTTTACGTAACTTGTCTCATTTATAAACCTGACGATCCTCAGTGAAGCTATCTCCTCCATTTTTCCACATATCCAGCGTTTTGACCTCGTTTGGTGGAATAGCGTTCCTGGGATCGTTAATCCACTTCTACCTCCTTCCTCCCCTTCATACCTTCCATAGCTACTTCTTTTCTTGCTTTTCTGGAATATCCTGAAGCTTTAGTGTACGCTAGATGCTGTAAATTTCAGACTCAGGACATTTGTCCTTGGCTGTTTGGAGATATTTATCATTTAATAGAAGTCGAAGTCATGCATTGAAGGAGTGTACGGAGAAAGATGAGAGGGATTATTTTTGCCTTGCTGGGCGGAGCCTGCATTACGCTACAAGGGGTTGCTAACACCAGAATCAGCACAGATATAGGCACATGGCAGGCCGCCTCGATCACCCAGTTAACGGGATTTATACTCGCGGCGATCATCCTGATGTTTGTGCGGGACACCAATCTTCAGGGAATTAAACAGGTTAAACCGATGTATCTCGCCGGAGGCGCATTTGGTGCGGTTATTATTTTCAGTGAAGTCTCCGCGATTCAGCAAATTGGCGTCACTTTTACGATCTCGGCTTTGTTGATTGCCCAATTGTTTCTAACTTTTTTGATCGACAGCAATGGATGGTTTGGCGTGCTCAAACAAAAAATGAAACTGCCGCAATTCCTAGGTATTGCTCTAATGATCGCCGGTGTCATCATTATGAAACTGTAGTTTCATTACAATTAACGCAGAGGTGAGAACCGCATGGAAGAGATTCATCAATCCCAGCAAATTATGGACTATTTAAAACAGTATCAATTGGAGGCGGTTTTTCACGAACACCTACGTCCTCATATGACCCTATGTCAATTTGAAAAATGTGAGCTCATCTGCCGCGAAGGCGAAGCTTCCGAATACTTATATGTCCTGGTAGAGGGGAAAATTAAAATTTTCACCACCTCTCCGCAAGACAAAACACTCGTGCTCTGTTTCAAAACACCCCTTGAAGTGGTGGGAGATATCGAATATGTGCGTGAAAGTAACATCGTTAACACCGTTCAGGCGGTGTCTCCTGTTGTAATGCTCCGTATTCATTACCGCTGGCTAACTGAGCTTGCCAGTGATTACGCGCCATTACTGCAATTTTTGCTAAAAATCATCTCACACAAGTTTTACATCGATTCGAACTTTTCGAACTTTAATCTGATGTATCCGGTGGATGTTCGCTTAGCCAGTTATCTGTTATCCATCTCAACGGATGAAGGCGGAACCGTACTGCATGAGGAACTGGATGCTTTTAACCTGACGGACATCGCCAACCTGATCGGCACCAGTTATCGCCATTTGAATCGGGTGATTCAGAAGCTATGTGCTGACGGTTACATCCAACGGGATCAAGGATTAATCCGAATAAAAAATCGTGCAGGCCTTAGGCACATTGCGGGACATAACATTTATGAATAAGGAGTTAGGACACGCATGATCATTACAGGTATTTTACTTGCGCTGCTTGCCGGTTCACTGGTCAGTCTGCAAACGATATTTAATAGTAAAGTCAATGAGCGCACCGGTTCATGGTCGACCACAACGATGGTGTTGTTTACCGGATTTATTGCTTCTTTTGTAATCTCCTTACTCGTTGAAGGAAAAAATACATTTAGCATTCAGCACATGCAGTCGTGGTACTGGCTGAGTGGTGCGATTGGTGTAGGCGTCGTCTTCTGTCTCGTTCAAGGCATGAAGTTACTTGGCCCAACCTATGCAATTTCCATCGTATTAACCTCTCAGTTAAGCTTCGCTTTACTATTTGATTCGATGGGCTGGCTCGGTCTGGAGCAAATTCCGTTCTCATGGAACCAACTTATTGGTGTACTTGTCATTGTAGGTGGCATCGTGCTCTTCAAATTTGGCGGACTGAAAAAAGAAACATCCGATTCATCGGATAAGCAAGCCCACACTGTGCCGAGTAAATCTTAACCATAAAAAAAAGAGTGTCTTCCAATCAAACTGGATTGGATAGACACTCTTTTTAATTCAGACAATTTAGAGCCTAATTAAATTTAGAACATACGTAAGTAAGTTAAGTAGATTGCTCTGGAGTCACGATATTAATCAATCAAAAAATATCAGACTGAGTGAGTAATTAGCTCGCTTACACAAACTCCACGTTATGATACACTTGCTGCACATCTTCCAAGTCTTCGAGCGCATCGATCAGCTTCTCGAACTGAACTTGGGCGTCTGCAGGCAGTTCAATGTGGTTTTGCGCCAGCATCGTCAGCTCGGCTACGGTAAACTCGTTCACACCCGCAGCCTTGAATGCTTCCTGTACCGCGTGGAATTGGTCTGGTTCTGCGTATACGATAACCGCTTCATCTTCATCCACGATATCACGAACGTCTACATCTGCTTCCAACATGATTTCCAGCACTTCTTCCGCATTTTTACCTTCAACGCCGATGACTGCTGTCGGATCAAACATGTAAGCAACAGAACCACTCACGCCCATGTTGCCTCCGTTTTTGTTAAACGCAGAACGCACTTCAGGTGCTGTACGGTTTACGTTATTCGTGAGCGCATCCACGATGACCATCGCACCGTTTGGTCCGAAGCCTTCGTAACGCAACTCTTCATAGTTCTCATCGCCGCTGCCTTTTGCTTTTTCCATCGCACGATCAATGATGGCTTTAGGTACGTTATACGTTTTGGCACGCTCCAGAACGACCTTCAGTGCACGGTTCGCTTCAGGGTCCGGTTCGCCCTTCTTCGCCGCTACATAGATCTCAACGCCAAATTTCGCATAGACCCGGCTTGTGTTTGCGTCTTTTGACGCTTTCTTTTCCTTAATATTATTCCACTTACGACCCATATCGTTTCCGCTCACTTTCAACATGTAATCTGCTTTCTACTTTGTCATTATATCGTGTTGCGCTTGGTTCAACAAGTTCATCTCATCAAACGATTCTGCATCGAAGAAACAAAAAGCACTCCATAAGGAATGCTTTTTGAGTAAACGTCAAGTTACGCGTGGAACTGTCTTCCATCGAGCACTTCAGGGACATAACCCGCACGGATCACGAAATCTCCGAAATGCTCGCCTTCATTGCGCTCTTTGGCATATTGATTAATCATCGGTGTCAGTGTGTCTAGAATCTCGTTTTCGCCGATATTTTCACGGTACAATTTGTTCAGGCGATGACCTGTAAAACTACCACCGAGATAGAAATTGTACTTGCCTGGTGCCTTTCCGATAAAAGCAATCTCTGCCAGCATCGGTCTGGCGCACCCATTCGGGCAACCTGTCATACGAATGACAATCTCTTCATCCCTCAAACCCGCTTCATCCAGTACAGGCTCCAGTTTGTCGATTAAGGACGGCAGGTAACGCTCAGATTCAGCCATAGCCAGGCCACAAGTTGGAAGCGCAACACAAGCCATGGAACTTCTGCGAAGTGCTGAATAATGCGCGCCATCCGTCAGATTGTATTGTTGCATCAGTGCTTCAATCTTTTTCTTTTTCTGACTGCTGATATTACCGATAATCAGGTTTTGGTTCGCCGTCAGACGGAAATCTCCGGTGTGTATTTTGGCAATTTCACGCAAACCCGTCATGAGCGGATAACCATCTACATCTTTTACCCGTCCATTCTGAATGAATAACGTGTAATGCCATTTGCCATTACTGCCTTTCACCCAGCCATAACGATCCCCATTATGGTCAAAATGATATGCACGTGCCGCTTCCAGACTCCAGCCAAGACGACTCGTTAACTCATCAACAAACCACTCCAGACCATGGTCATCGATGGTATATTTGAAACGCGCATGTTTACGAACCGCACGATCCCCGTAGTCACGCTGAATCATGACCGTTTTCTCTGCAACATCAATCATCTGCTCCGGCGTGCAGAAACCAATGACTTTGGATACTTGAGGATATGTCTTCGAATCGCCGTGAGACATGCCCATTCCTCCGCCAACAGATACGTTGAACCCTTGCAGTTTGCCGTTCTCTACAATGGCGATAAAACCGAGATCCTGTGAAAATACATCCACATCATTGGAAGGCGGTACCGCGATACCAATTTTGAACTTACGTGGCAAGTATACTTTGCCGTAGATCGGTTCAACCTCTTCGTCCGAATCCTGGGAGTCAATGATCTTCTCCCCATCGAGCCACAGCTCATGATATGCACGAGTTCGCGGATCGAGATGATTACTCACCTGACAAGCCCATTCATACACTTCAGCATGAACTTCAGACTGATTCGGATTCGGGTTGCACATCACGTTACGGTTAACGTCTCCACATGCAGCGAGTGTACTGAGCAAAGAGTCATTGACCTCACGAATCGTATTTTTGAGATCCCATTTCAACACCCCGTGCAACTGAAAAGATTGACGAGTGGTCAGACGGATCGTCTGATTCGCATATTTGTGGGCAACCCGGTCCATCATCAGCCACTGCTCCGGCGTTACGATTCCCCCGGAAGCACGCACACGTAGCATGAACTGATATGCAGGCTCCAGCTTGGATTTATTACGCTCATTGCGCAGGTCACGATCATCCTGCATATAGCTGCCATGATGTTTCATCAGCCGGTTATCATCTTCGGGAATTGAGCCAGTAATGCGATCGGCCAGTGTCTCCGTGAGACTTCCACGCAAGTAATTGCTCTTGATCTTTATATCTTCCACATCGCTGTTGGTACGTTGCGGATTAAGTAAGTTATTATAAGCCATGCCGCTTTCTCCTCTCGTTTCTGCGGAATATAACCTTTCGGCTTAGCCTTGGATTAATACACATCCCGCTGATAACGTTTCTCCTGTTGTAACCGTGTCATGTATTCCACAGCCTGCTCGGATGACAAGCCGCCTTCCTGCTGTAGAATCGTAATCAGCGCCGCATGTACATCATGAGCCATTTTTTTCTCATCGCCGCAGATATACACGCTTGCTCCATCCTGAAGCCATTGGTACAATTCCTTGCTATGTTCCAGCATACGGTGCTGTACATATACTTTCTGTTCCGTATCACGAGAAAAGGCAACATCCATTTTCGTCAGAACGCCATCTTTGAGCCAACGCTGCCACTCCGTTTGGTAAAGGAAGTCTGTAGAGAAGTGCTGGTCCCCGTAGAAGAGCCATGTTTTTCCTTCTGCACCCGTTTCTTCTCTTTCGCCAAGGAAAGAGCGGAATGGAGCAACCCCTGTTCCAGGTCCAACCATAATGATGGGTGTATCCGGATTTTCGGGTAATTTGAAGTTGGGATTATGCTGAATATATACTGGCAAAGTGTCACCAGCTTCGATACGTTCAGCGAGATGTACCGAGCATACACCATAACGTTGTCTGCCACGTGCTTCATAACGTACAGTCCGAACCGTTAGATGAACCTCATCCGGGAAAGACTTCGAGCTGCTTGCAATGGAATACAGACGTGCTGGTATTTTCCGAAGAACCGCTAGAAATTGAGCGGCTGGAATGCCCTTCAGTGCGTAGTCCTGAACCACATCTAGCAGATCGGAGCTATTCATGACGTTACGGAATTCGGAATCATTGGCGAGTAATGCTGTTAATTCGTTGCCTGAACTCAACTTGGCGAGTTGCTCTGCCACCGGTTTGGTTACTGCTGTAATCTCGTAATGACGCAGCAGTGCTTCGTAAACCGATACCTGATCTCCATTTTTGTTCACCGTAACCTGTTCATCTGCATTCCAACCCATTGCTGCAATTAATTCATCTACCAGACGCGGGTGGTTCTCCGGGAACACGCCCAGGCTATCGCCTGGCTCATAATCCAGATTTGAGCCTTCCAAAGACAGCTCAATATGGCGTGTCTCACGATCCGATCCTCGGCCGTTCAAGTTGAGATTTTCCAGCACCTCTGCCTTGAACGGGTTGGTACGGTTGAATTCCGATTCTCCACTGCTTACCGCTGCTGTGATTGCTTCACTGGTTACCGCACCGGCTGTAGTTGCTGCGCCGCTAAGCGAAGCAAGCACATCGTTCATCCACGCTGCAGCCGGCTCATCAAAATCAACATCGCAGTCTACGCGCGGAACCAAAGCTGTTGCGCCCAGTTCCTGTAGTCGTTTATCAAAATCCTTACCCGTTTGACAGAAGAACTCATAAGAGGTATCTCCAAGCGCCAATACGGAATAACGAAGTCCGTCCAGCTTTGGAGCACGTTTGCTATTCAAAAACTCATGAAAAGGAATTGCATTATCCGGCGGTTCGCCTTCTCCATGTGTGCTGACCACAATCAGAAGATTTTCAATTTTCTTCAGTCCGTTCGGTTTGAAATCTCCCATGGATGACAAGGTTACTTGCAGTCCCTGTTCTTCCAGCTTCTTACCGAGTTTTTTCGATAATCCAATGGAATTCCCTGTCTGGGAACCGTACAGCACCGTAACTTCACGGGAAACGGCAGGAGCACTGACTGGCGCTGCTACCGGATTTTGTCCAACTTGCCCAATCAGGCCAGTCTGTGCTGTTGCCACACCTGCTTGATACGCTGCAATATACCCACCAAGCCAGAGTCTTTGTCCGTCCGTTAATGTAGGAATAAGTCGATTGAGCAATTCTACCTGCTCTTGATTAAAAGGACTATTTGTCACTTGAAGTTCCACCATCTGCCACCTCACGCATTACTTCGATTTTAATTCCTACTAAAATGATCATATTAATTTCTTCTCTCTAGAACCTAACACACCGGGGGTTGAGGGTCAATTTCAATGATTTTATACCATTTATCAGTTTCACTGATAAAGGAACAAAACGTGAAAATCACCTCGTTGCAAATACATCAACAACAATCGACAATGAACAGCAAAAAAAGCTTGCTTTGACCTGACTTCAGGTGAAAACAAGCTTCTTTCTATTTTATAAGTTACAGTGATTCATCACTTTTTCCAGACCAGCTTGCTCATCATTGCATAGATCAGCGTAGCAGATTCGGCTCGGCTGGCTTCAACCGCAGGTTTTACTTCACCGTTGTAACCACCTACGATGCCCAGGTTCACAAGCGCAGCTACACTTTCTCTTGCATACGAGTTGATCTGACCTGCGTCCCGGAAACGAGCGAGATCAGTTGCGGAAGAATTCTGTGCTTCATCATCAATGAATCCACCCGCGACGAGCGCCCTTACTGTTAAGGTCATCATCTCTTGACGAGTAATTGCGGATTCTGGCTTGAAACGTCCATCTCCAGCCCCATCCGTAATACCGAGTGATCGTGCTATGTTAACAGCCTTATAATAAGAAGATTGTTCATTCACATCCTTGAATGGTTCAGTAGAACCCCCGTTTAGACCAAGCGAAGCTACAAGCCACTGCACATATTGCCCGCGTGTCATATCTTGCTTTGGATGAAGCTGTCTGGTGTCCTCACTACCTGTTGCATCCACCACGCCCCGAACAGCGAGTGCCTCCATCGCTTTTTGTGCCCATGGTACTCCGGTTAGATCCAAAAAGTTCTCTTCCATAGATAAGACAGCATATGCACCAGTCAAGGATAAAGCTTTTGCAGAAAATATAATCTCACCGCGTGCCGGATCGTAATAACTCTGTGGAAGCGGTATGATTTCCCCGCTTGCTCCAATTTGCACAACTACGACTTTATCGGCCACGGTATCTTTCGATGGGGAATACGGTATTTCAATGGAAATCCCACTAGTCGGCGAGAAAGTCTGATGATCTAGGGTAAATTCGAGCTGTACACCATGCTCTGCTCCGTAACGATCCGTTATCCCTTGTGGAAGCGGTATGCGGATCAAACGTATTGCCGCTGTACCCTCTTTGCTTGCCTCTTTAGCCAGGAAATCAGCAGGCAACTCAACCGTTGCAAACGCTGATACGATTCGGAAAACGTCGGATGGCTTCTGCTCCAGCAGAGATGAAACAGGCAGGACCAGCTCATATGCCGTCGCTTCAGGAACAGACTTCAAGCGAAATTCAACCAGTCGTTGACCTGCACCTGTAAGTGGTGCGGCTTGGACTGCAGCTTCAATCGCAGAAGCTTCGATTTTGGACTGTGCGTTACCCTTGGCATCTGACGAAGTCTGCAGTTCCACAACAGCGCGGTCCTTTTCCGTTTGAGGTTGAGCCCCAGACTGCGATGTTTCTGGTCCTGAATTACTGTTACTGTTGCCTATTTGGACACCGTTACTGCCCGGATTCGAAGCATTTCCATTATTCCCGCCCGAGTTATTTCCAGATCCTTCTCCAGGGTTGCTTCCCGAACCTCCCCCCGGATTTCCTCCTGGATCGTTACCGCCCGGAGACTTTGGTTCAGGTTTTACAACCATAATCCAGCTGATCAGCGGGTCCTGGGAAGCAGTATTACGCACCGTGATATCCAGTTTACCGTCTGACACTTGAATACCCTTTTGCGCCCGAACACTTGCAGGGATATAGGTAACCGCCCCGGTGTTCTTACCGTTAATTAACAAATCCGCTCGGCGTGAAGTATTTGTCCACGGATCATTGAATCCCGCGTACACATCATACTCACCGTTTGGCAGATCAAAGCTATACGTCAAATCCTTGCCTTTAGGCGAATTGCTGACATTGCCTCCATTCAGGTATCGCACGGTTGAGAATATATCCCCGCCGTTCGAACCGGAAGGCAGCGCATCGGCACTGACATATCCCCATGTTCGGCCTTCAGCCGGAGCGTACATCTGATCCACAATTCCCGGATGCATGAGCGTATCTTTCATATAGCTACTCATCAGCTTGTAATCTGCCGTATCATAACCACCGCTGTTCACAAAGTATAGTGTATTCTCGGGAATGACAAACACACGAACTGCCTGTGTTTTGTTGTTATACTCAGGTGTCGTAATCTGCAGTGTGAGGGGGCCTGGTTTAGCAAAATCCTCCGCTGTCATCGCACGATGATTAATCGTCCAGACGGCTGGCGTTGACACGAGATTATTTCCATCACGCACCTTTACCGTGGAAGGAAGGACTGGAACTTCGCCAAGCTTCACCGCTTCAGGCAGTTTATCTGCGATATCTACCTTACCCATCGAATCCAGCAGATCGGGTGTCCAGCTGTTATACCACTTGATCGCAATGTCTGACCCTATACCGAATTCGATTGGCAAAAACACGTACTTGGCTGCATCGTTGGCGAAATTGCCTCCGTTCCACATATCTCCTACATAAATAAACTTTCCCTTTTCCGGATCAACCGGGATGATTGAAGTTGCCTGTGTACCAAATGCCTTCCCGGGATCAGGATCACTCGGCAGTGTGCGGACAAACGGATTTGTCATCGCCGACCAAGGTCCGAAGATGTGATCCGCGACCGTAACTTTGTTTTCATTAGGAGCCCAGCCTGTTGCACCCGATGTGATAATATAGTATTTGCCCTGATACTTGAACATGGCCGGTGCTTCACGCTGTCCACCCGGGAATACCCGGACATAGTCTACGCCGTATTCCGCCTTATACACGCTATCGCGAACAGGATTGCCTTTATCATCCTTAAGACCTTGCTTATGCCAGCCTGTGACGTCACTGTAATCCTCGGTGAGCTTGGAAATGTATAACGTCAGATTTTCTTCGCTGGAGTAGATCAGGTAACCCGTGCCGTCATCATCCTTAAATAGCGTCATGTCACGGGCCATACCTCTGTCACTTGGGAAATAGTCCTTCTCGCCTTCAGGGGCCATGTCCATACGGTAACTTTTCTGATATATAAAAGGTCCAGCAGGTGAGTCACTGATTGCATAACCGGCCTTCGCTTTACCGTAATTCGCATTATTGTTGTAAGGGTCCTTGTCTCCATCCATATGAGCCCACATGACATATTTTTTCGTTTTATCATTGTAAATGACCTTTGGCCGTTCGATAATCCGTCCTTTGCGAATATCGGCCCAGATGTCCACACGATCCTCACGACCTGCATAGAGTTCCTTGATTAACGGGTTTGTGTCAAAATCATCCATCGATTGCAGCATCGTCAATGCCATGCCTTCGTCTGTCCAGTTCATCAGATCTTTGGAAGAATAGGCACGCACCCCTGCAGCTGGCCACCCCCCGGTATGATATTCGCCATACCAGTAATATTTTTCTGTTTTTTCATCGTAAAAGAAACCTGCGCCATGAGCATCAATCGGTTTGCCGTTTTGATCCGGCCAGATTTGTCCTGGCGTAATACTTGTGCGCACCGTGGATACACCAAGCGGTGCAGATACAGGAGTGTCCATTCCGTCCACTTTGGCCTGAATTGTATAAAAGTATCCCGTGCCCATCGTCAAACCTGTATCGTCTAACGAAGTAGACTTCCCTGTGTAGACTTGCTGATACGTCCCCGAAGCGCTTGTCGCCTTTGAAACCGTGTAGGAGACTTCCGATCCGGGCAGTGCAGCCCATCCTAAGGAAATGGACGTATCCGTTATAGCAGTAACACCAAATCCTGAAGGAGAATCTACCGTGTACGTCTGCGCTTCCGCTGTACTAAAGGCCGATTCACCCGCAGCATTGTACGCCGTCACCCGATAACTGTAGTTCTTTCCAGGCTCAAGTGCCTGATCTGTAAAAGACAATAGGTTGCCGTCATATACCTGTTCATAATCTTCCGTTCCTTGCTCGGCGCGAACGACACGATAACCATTCGCCTTACTGACCGTATTCCAGCTCAATTTGACACTTGTCGCTGTCAACGCTGTCGCCTTCAAGTCCCCCGGTGCCTGTGGTGCCTCGGCAGCCGTTTTAGCTTCAAGCGGGACAGACAACTGTGACTCGGTTAATGCCCCGTAGTCATAGGCAAGTCTGTAATAATAGGCTGTATCCGAGCTTAGTCCTTCATCTACATAACTTGTTGATGACGTCTGACTTACATAAGAGTAGCCGCCTTCCTGCTTGTTCGAACGATACAGACGGTAACCCGTTGCCCCTTCAATCTCCGGCCAATGCAATGAAATTGAAGATGCCGTCTCTCCATCCTTTGCAAGCACAGCTTCATTCACTCGAGGCGGCTCCGCGATCATTGCATCATCGATATGTAGGGTCTGCCACTTATTTCGAATGCCAACGGTACCGGTTGCAATAGATGTATCGTTCAGATCAAAAATCAATCGGTCAGTTCCATTTTCGACGATATAAGCGCGGATGGAGGTTCCCGATACTACCGCTTTAAGCGTATACCATGTATTTTTGCTGAATGTATAGTCCATCGATTTTAGTGTCGTTTCTGCGCCATTTACTCTTTTGCTGAAAACGAGTTTGTTGGCGGGCACCTGCATTTGGAAGTAGTAATAGTTGCTCTTGTCTTGAAACCGCGGCAAAATGCCGGGAAATCCCTCACCCGCTCCTGTATAAAAACGCATTGACACTGTCTTATCCGGTATGGAATCCCCGGTTGTGATAAAACCTTCATCCGTCCCATTTTGAAAAAGAACCTGATTGGCTGCGTCCGCCGGATCTGATGTCACTTGCCACTGGCCTGAGATCACATGCCACTCTGGTGAAACGGTATAGTCTCCATCGGAAAAATCGTCTTGAATCCACAATCCGGGAATAAGCGCTCCATCTGCAAGAGCCTTGTTCGGGTACATCAACGGCCCGGAAGTCAACATCAGTGCAGCGGATAATAGAATTGCAACCGGTTTTCTCAGTTTATCCAATCTCGATTCGCTCCTTTGCGTCTGAACATATAAGCAGGTTCCTTACACATCCAGCGTAGTGGTTAAACACGCCCCAGTACACATGAATCAGTCAATCAGAGCACAGACCATACTTCTTCCGCTGGTCACACCTCCCCATTCAATGAAACCGGTTTCATTCAAAGGCAAAAAAAGACCCGTTTACTCAGGCAGGTGCAATCATGCACGTTACGGAATACCGAGAACCGTTTCTTTTTTGCCCATGTCGTAAAACAGGTTTCTTAACCACAAAATGTAACCGCTTTCTAGAATTAGAATATCGTTTGCTTTTAGACCTGTCAACCATTCTTTGGTCCTATTTCCCCACCCTCTAAACTGACAAAAAACGCGTATTCCACATGCTATATGCAAGTGAAATACGCGCCTTTTAGAATACTTTCGTCGTCCAGGATTCACAGTTCCATGTATCTGTCACGACGTCACGGTAAAATTCAGGTTCGTGTGAAATCAGCAAAATGCTGCCTTTGTACGCTTGAAGCGCACGTTTTAACTCATCCTTCGCATCCACGTCCAAGTGGTTCGTCGGCTCGTCAAGCACAAGCAGGTTGGTCTCATTGTTGATCAGCTTGCAAAGACGCACTTTCGCTTTCTCGCCACCACTGAGGACTGCGACCTTGCTCTCGATATGCTTGGTTGTAAGTCCGCATTTGGCAAGTGCGGCACGAACTTCAAACTGGGTGTAGGAAGGAAACTCCTGCCAGATCTCTTCGATACACGTATTGTAGTTGGCATCCTTCATCTCTTGCTGGAAGTATCCGATCTCCAGATTCTCGCCGCGCTGGACATTTCCTTCCAAAGGCTGAATTTCACCCAAAATGCTACGCATCAGGGTTGTTTTACCGATACCGTTCGCACCGACAAGAGCAATTTTCTGGCCGCGCTCCATACGCAGATCAAGCGGTCTGGACAACGGTTCGTTATAGCCGATAACCAGGCCTTTCGTTTCAAAAATAAGCTTGCCTGACGTTCTCGCATCGCGGAAGTTGAACTGTGGCTTTGGTTTCTCCTTGGCCAGTTCGATGACATCCATCTTGTCGAGCTTTTTCTGTCTGGACATTGCCATGTTACGTGTGGCAACGCTCGCTTTGTTACGCGCTACGAAGTCTTTCAGATCTGCAATCTCTTGCTGTTGACGCTTGTAAGCCGATTCCAGCTGCTGTTTCCTCATCTCATAGACTTCCTGGAAGTGGTCGTAATCGCCCACATAACGAGTCAGATCCTGATTTTCCATATGGTAAATGAGGTTGATAACGCTGTTCAGGAACGGAATATCATGCGAGATGAGAATAAAGGCATTCTCATATTCCTGGAGATATCGTTTCAGCCACTCAATATGCTGTTCATCCAGATAGTTCGTCGGCTCGTCGAGGAGCAGAATATCCGGTTTTTCCAGCAACAGTTTGGCAAGCAATACTTTGGTCCGTTGTCCACCGCTCAAGTCATTAACGTCCTTATCCAGACCAATGTCGGTCAAGCCCAAACCACGCGCGGTTTCGTCGACTTTGGCATCGATCATGTAAAAGTCCTGGTTCGTCAGTGTATCCTGAATGGTGCCTACATCCTCAAGCAACTGCTCCAGTTCCTCTGGCGTAACGTCACCCATCTTGCCGTACATCTCATTCATTTCTTGTTCCATGTCAAACAGATATTGGAATGCGCCACGTAGCACATCGCGGATCGATAGTCCTTTGCTCAGTACCGCATGCTGGTCGAGATAACCTACACGCATACGTTTGGACCATTCCACTTTACCTTCGTCAGGCTGAAGTTTACCTGTAATAATGTTCATGAAGGTCGATTTACCTTCTCCATTCGCCCCGATCAGACCAATGTGCTCGCCTTTAAGGAGGCGGAATGAAACGTCGTTAAAGATAGCACGGTCACCAAAACCGTGACTTAATTTTTCTACATTCAATATGCTCATTCATGACACCTTTTCTATATAGACTTAATTCTTTGTATATTATAAGCGTTATCTGCCGCACAACTCAACGCCCTATTTTAAAAATGTGATGTTCCATTTGCCTTATCCCGGCGTATGCGGTAAAATTTTGCCTTAAACCAATTACAACTATTATATAGAACGGAGCTCTCAGCGAGAGCATCAGGTGAATGTCATGATTGAAGTAAAACAGTCCAAGCTGGGTGACGGCGGTGAGTTTAATCGCGGGGTATTTGCTACAGTGGATATTGCAAAAGGTCAACTGATCCATCAGGCCCCCGTGGTGCCTTATCCGAATGAAGATCACGAACATATTGAGAAAACGATTCTGGAGGATTACGTCTTCGAATACGGGGCCAATCATACCGCGATCCTGTTAGGATACGGCAGTCTGATTAATCATTCCTACGAGCCTAATGCCACGTATGATATCAACTTCGAAAATCACACCTTTGATTTCTATGCGTATAAAGACATCAAGGCTGGCGAAGAAATCCTCATTAACTATAACGGCGAAGAAGATAATATGGACCCACTATGGTTCCTGGACGATTACGAAGAACGTATGCGCGAAATGCAGGACAAGGAAGAACAAGAGGCCGAACCTACTCAGGAATCCGAAAAAAATAATGCGTAGTTCTGCTCTCTAATCCCGGTACTATGATTCATTAAGCATGTATGAAACGAATCATGCCCACTCACTCATTAAGCTTGAGTATTCATTGAGAGAAACAAAAATACAAAAAAGCCAGTTTCCAATAGAGAAACTGGCTTCCTTTCTTTCTATGCCATTGGATTACATGCTCTTGTGACAACTCATCCTCTACGCATAGTATGCCTTTACGATAATGTTCATGCACCACTCCCTGTTTAATCATGGATCGGTGGATCGGTATGCAAGTCTGCATCTGGTGCAGTGTATATCCATCTTGTAAAAGCAACTTCAAACCCGGCCCGTTTGGGCGAGCAAAGGAACGGTCCTGCCTGCTTATCGGTTGGATAAGCAAATCTCGCCACTCGAATCGTACGCCACGGATGCTCATCTGTACGCGCACGAATGACAACGGATTCCTGGTGATACGATGCACGAATGGTAACGATTTGTCCCCCCCACTCCGGTACAGGTGAGAGTGACCAATCTGAAAATTGATCTGTGACAACAGCGCCCACATGCACAATGCCATCATTAACTTCAACCCCGGCTTTAATCCACTGATGTTCTCCATGCCACAGCATTAATCCCGCCTGATCATATAATTCTGTGAATGAACTTAGATCAAACGAAACTTCAACAGCTTGTTCCCCGTCCCACGGCGCAAGCAAGGCATGGCCATTTCGGTGACAGAAACCATAGAACGTCTCTTCCCAGAAATCGCTACCCTCCTGAGCCTGTACAATCAACCGCTCTCCATCATGTTGGGTATGAACAGGCTCGGTTGTCCAGCTTCCTCGTTCAAGATTTGTAAAGTTGGCGGACATCTTCATTCTCATCCTTTCTGCTTTGTCTATACGTGTACGAATTCGACATACTCTGTACATTTACCTTGTAAACTACCTCATAATCTACCTTATATGCTTCACTTATGCTCTTACCTCATGTAATAATAGATTATGCATTGATCTAATACTCACCAAGATTTTCTCATGAAATTTCTCCACTATGGTACTCCATCATCTGTTTTGAAAACAAGCCCTCGATGGATAACGGAAGTTTACCCGTTACGCGAAGAACAGTATCCGTTACCTGAGCTTCTCTCCCGTCCTCTCTAATATGAGTATCCAGACCTGCAAGCATCGTCGCATATTCCTCTGGCATCCCTGCTTGAATCATCTGGTTCCTTAAAGTCTCCTCCGATAACGATTCATGCTGGATCGGCTGATTTAAAATTTCACTGGCTTTCAGCGCCACCTCTGCATAGGACAACGATTCCGGTCCCGTTATGATGTGCTCTCTATTATGAGGCACAGTATCGGTTAGGGCATGGAAGGCAGCCGCTGCTATATCGTCCGCACTTACAAAACCGATTCTCCCCTCACCCGTTGCACTATATATTTTGCGAAACTGGGCAATCGTCTGTCGATGTGGACCCTCCGTAAAATTTTCCATAAAATAAGAAGGACGTAACACAGCCCACTCTGGCGCAAGCTTTTTCAAGGCTTGATGTACTTTGCCAAAAACGGGCCCTTCTTCATCGACAGATGCTCTTCCCAGCAACACAAAACGCTTCACTCCACTCCATATCGCTTCCTGAATGAAAGGAACCATCACTTTCTCTGGATTCATATCCATCTGTGGCACAACAAGATAAATTTGATTAATACCCTTTAGTGCTGCGCCATATGTCGCAGGATCATACCAGTCAAAGTAGACATGATTCCCACGAGAATCTGTGGACGACGGAAGCTTTCTTCCAGCCAAACGTACCGGATAACCTTGTTTCTGTAGCTGTGCAGCCACTCGACTTCCTGTCTTGCCACTCGCTCCGGTAATGAGTGTAAGAGGTTTCTCATTGCTCATCTACAACACCTCCCATTTCCGATTCCATTACGATAAGAGGATTCCAATAGTCTCTGTAATGCGTAATTTTGTCATAATCATAGCTGACGACAGAAATATATGTTTGATTGTATGGCTTCCCTGTACTCAGAAATACGCCTTCACAAGTGAATTCTGCTACAAATCGTTGTTGATCTGAATCGATTAAAATGGTCGGTTCGCTAAATTGATGAATTTCGAGAAATTTAAACAACGCATTCACATGATTGAAAATAGCTGATTTCCCTTCCAACCGCTGCGGATAACCTGGAGGTGAATAAGGAAATTCAAAGATCGCATCTGGGGCAAACAGTTCTGACCATTGATCTAATTTGCCTTCAAGCAGAAGCCCGGTGAAGTGTTGCATGATTTGCTTGGGCACATTTTGCTCATTGTCCACCTGTTGTTGTTCTTTCATTTTAAACCCTCTCCTTTTTGGACTAATCAGTCTAGAATAGTTAAAAAAATAAACGCTTAAGGCGTTCATTTATTAATCGTTTAATCCAAAACCTTCAAAGTCGTTTGCACAAGTTCCCGCATTTCTTCCTCACTAGCACCACTCTTTGCCGTATATGTGAACGAAAGCCTTGAATAGTTAAGAAACCGTGCGATGCGATGCAGATCCTCTTCTTGTAACTGTAACTCTCCCGTATTACACCCTCGTAAAAGTACTGTGTAAAATACGTTCTCCATCATGCGATTGTTCGCCTGTATAAACGCAGCGATCTCATGTTGGTGAGGTGCCTGTTCTATCGCGCTGTTAATGATAAAACATTCGTTGCGCCGATCCGGATCGGCTAACACGTTCACCACCTCTTCAAACAATTGTTGCATACCCTCACGTACACTGCCGCTTTGTTCTAACAGTTGTGTCGATGCTTCTGTTTTCTGCTGCACATAAAATTTCAGAGCAGAGACAAACAAATCATGTTTTGTTCCGTAGGTGTCATAGAGGCTTTGCCGGGCAATGCCGAGTTCATTAAGTAATACCGTTAACGAGGTCCCTTCATAACCATAAGTGCCAAAAACAGAAGTCGCTTTTCGTAATACTTGTTCTGTGTCAAACTCTTTCGCTCTCCCCAACTGGTGTCCCCACCTCCTCTTCGTTAAACACATCTTACACTTTCCAGACTGATCAGTCAAGAAAATGAATGATTTAATTTTCGACAAAGTGGTATAATGGCATTACAGGCGGAATGTTCCTTAACCATTTATGACGAGGTCAATATATAGAGGAGTGAAGCGATATGCATATGCAAATTACTGATCTGGCGGCACAACGTTTAACAACAAGTTTGAATGATCAACCTGGTTATTTCAAAGTATTTTACGATATGGAAGGCTGTGGATGTAACGGTGTTGTCGTACTGCTGATTGTTGATGAACTGGCTGCGCTGGATGAGCAGATTGAAACCAACTTTGTTCCATTTTACGTGGACCCCAAACACCAGCTTAACCTGGAATCAAACATGAAGCTGGATGCACAAGAAAACTATCCTGCCTTTACTTTGAGCAGTGATTCGGGTGTAATCAGCAGTAATCTCAGACTCCGGGATGCACGTGCCGCCGCAGTAGGTACACCTAGTGCGGAAAACGCTTGTACACTATCCTAAACAGCAGGTACGCAGCGTATTACCGCCCTTGTAGGGAAAGCATGCAAAGATGATTTTCCCAGCTTTCTCAAGCACCAGATGCTTGGAGCAACTTCTAATGATCATGAGAAACCTTATTTAGCTCCAAAATAGTAAATTGAAAATCTAACGATCACCAGTAACGTTATTTAGCCTGAAAGAAGTATTTGATTATAAAAATGGGCTTTTTTCGTAGAATAAGCACTCTGGTGATCGTTAAAATTTCAAAATGCGTGAAAAGCGGCAAATAACGTCTGTGGTGATCGTTAGATTTTTTACAGTTTACTGGGTAAAAGCCTCGAGTTACTTGCTTAAATTGTTTTACTTGCTTGTGCCTTGAATTTGCTGATGAATAACTTGGCCCTCCCTGTTTATTCCCTTTATGCTCTTTACTTTGTGCTCTTTAAGTTCTTTATGTCTTTACTCATTGTCACCTTACTCTCCCACCGTTTACATTTCTCCTTCCAGCATCTTTTGCCCGGTAGCAACCGATTTTCTAGGACCTTCATCCTGAAATATGCGATATTCGAACTTTCATCTAATTTTCCAATAAAATAGATTCTAGCAAACTTTGTTTACAAGTCGGAAACATTTGGAGAACCTATGGACATAATCCTCCAGTATACTTGGTTTATAGATTAATATATTCCAAGGAGGAATTCCCATCATGTCATCATTTACTCGCAAATCCATCATATCGACACTTCTGGTTGGCTCAGTGCTTGCGAGCACAGCGTTTACTACACTTCCAATCAACCAAATCTTTAACCCGGTTGCCTCTGCGGCAAGCTCAAGCTTCTCTCAATTTCTGAAAGATAATGCTCCAAGCCGTACCATTACGACATCTAGCAAAGGCGTTGCTACCGTGACTAATCTATCCAGCACCGTTGTGCTTGTGAATAAAAAAAGAAACCTACCATCCACTTACGAGCCGAAAGATCTGGTCGTTCCTAACATCCCATTCAGCTTCTCCGGCTCAAGTCCGAAGAAACAGATGCGCAAAGTCGCAGCAACAGCAATGGAGAAATTGTTTGCCGCCGCGAAAAAGGATGGTATCGATATCAAAGCTGTATCCGGCTACCGTTCATATGCTACGCAAAAAGCAATCTTTGACCGTAATGCCAGCATCAAAGGCGAAGCTGTTGCTAACAAAACAAGTGCTCGTCCAGGACAGAGCGAACATCAAACCGGACTCGCCATGGACATTTCCAGCGCTTCGGCAGGTTATGATCTTCAGCAAAGTTTTGGAAACACCAAAGAAGGCAAATGGCTGAAAGCCAATGCCCACAAATACGGTTTTATTATCCGTTATGGCAAAGATCAAGAGAAGTTAACCGGATATTCATATGAGCCTTGGCATGTCCGTTATGTTGGTGTCTACATTGCTGGCGAGATTACTAGCCAAAAATTAACGCTGGAGCAATATTTGGAACGAGCAAAATAAGCTCTTGATTTGGCAAGCAGCTTAGTTAACTCAATTCGTTCATTTGCAAATAGACACCTGGAGAACGGGGCGATTTGCCCCTTCTCCATATCCATTACAAAATCGATGTAGTTAAAGGAACACTTGGTTGGACACATGTACTCTGCTAATGTTTCTAAATAGTCACGCATCCCATACGGTTTCAGACCATCTCTTCGAGTTTTTCACACTCCGGCAATACGCCGGATCAAGATAGGCAACCGTTTCACGCCTTCGGTACCCGCCCAGGAACTTGCCCCTGCCAGTAAATCGTTGTGGCTCAGATAAAAGGCTGTTTTGTATACAAGATAACCCAGTATGATTTCCACCACCACAAACTTTTTAAGGGCAGAGGATTCAAAGACATATACCTGGAACTCATGATGCCGCCAAGCTGATTTTAATCTGAGGATGAATGATCTCATGACTCACCTCTGCTGTTTTCTACTAGCGTATGGCGAGCACATCTTGTCTTATTCAAAAATAATACTTACATAAAGTAATTAAGTATGTTATATTCACTTTATAAGCAAGCAAACTATACATAAGTGAGGTAAACAACATGAGAGAACTGGACCAATTGATTAAAAACCGCAGATCTGCTGTTATTTTTGAAGAGGGAATTGAAATTTCAGAGTCCGAATTGGAAGAAATGTTTGCTTTGAACAAATTTGCACCTTCCGCATTCAACCTGCAACACACTCACTATCTTGTATTGACGGATGAAGCTCAGAAAGAGAAAGTATATCAGGCTTCGCAGCAGTATAAAGTGAAAACAGCTTCTGCGGTTATTATTGTGTTAGGGGATGTCAACGCGCATCATCACATTCGCACGATTAACGAAGGACTGCTTAACTTGGGCGCAATGACACCGTTTCAATACGAGCAGGAATCACAAAGTGTTATCGAATTCTACGAAACTCGCGGCAGATTTTTCCAACGTGAGGATGCCATCCGTAACGCCAGCCTGTCAGCGATGCAATTCATGCTGATCGCTCAAGATCGTGGCTGGGACACTTGTCCAATGATTGGATTTAATGCTGAAGAACTGCAGCAGAGCCTGGGCATTCCGGATCATTACGTACCTGCGATGATGATTACCATTGGCAAAAAATCAGAATCCAAACAGCGTCCACGCGGATATCGGAAACCCATTCATGAATATGTTAGCTTTAATAAAATGAATGCCGAATAACTGCTACCCGATCTTTTTCCTTAAATTAAAAATGCTTGAAAAGCCACGACTTCGACTTCGTGGCTTTTTCGTGTGTAGAACTTAATCAAGTTACCGAATGCGTTCATAGCTTTTTTAACATTCCGTTTTTCAATACGTTTCATATATTAACTCATCCGAGATCTGGAGTTCGCTATCGAATTCAGCATAGATATAGAGCTGCCCGGCTGGCGTATCGCCAGCATCAAATCCCAACTTTAAACTGCCATCTGCTTGAAATTCTACATCTGCCAGCGCCAAAGTATTTACATCCTCGTCTGGATGAGCGTTACCAATCATATGAAGCGCCCGTTCTCGCAGGACATGCCATTGTTCCCAAGCAGCTTCGAAAGAAGCCGACAATGCCTCCATACCGGCCTTCGTTGAAATTTGTGCCGTAACTCGCAGTTCTCTTCCTTCCTCCTGCAAATTCATATGATATATCGTCGTTTCATTATCATATTGAAATGTACCCATGCCTGGGACTTCATGATCCGGTTCCATGATGAGATTATCACCGTACTGCACGCGCTCCATCTTGGAATTACAGCTTACGTCAAGTGATTTTAACTTATTTTCAGAACAATATAGTTTCACAAGTTCGGTATTATTACGTAAATCCAGTTCACGAATATGATTATGGAAACAACGCACACTTTCCAGACGGTAATTGGAACGGAGATCCAGACTTTTAAGTTGATTGTGATGACAGCGAAGCTCCAGTAAAGCAGGACAGCCAGTGACATCAAGCTCAATAAGATCATTGCTCGAACAATCCAAATAAGTTAGGTGCTCATTACTTACCATATCCAGTGAGAAAAGTGTGTTGTAGCTGCATGCGAGTCTTTGCAATTGCTTTAGATGCCCTACTTTCAGTTCAGAGAGCAAATTCCAGTTACATTCAATCGCTATCAGCTTGAGATTCTGCGACAGTTCCAGTTTACGCAAACAATTAAAGCTACAATCTAATGTTTCAAGCTCTGTATTGGAGTTCAACTTCAGCTCAACAATTTGATTTTCTCTGCATAATAACGTTTTCAACTTCAGATTATGTTCAACATTCAGACTGACCAACGCATTATATGTGCAATCGAGCACCTTGAGTTCCGTGAAATATTCAATGCCTTGAAGATTTTTCATACCTACTCTGGGAAGCTCCAGGGTCTCCACTTCACTCACATCCTGTGCCCGAATATAACCTCGTTGATCACAATAATTGGCTAATATGTATTGCTTGAAAAGTTCATCTGTAAAGGCGTTTGTAATATCCATTCCATCCATACTCATCATCCATTCTCCTCCCTAACCACTTTTAC
Source organism: Paenibacillus polysaccharolyticus (assembly GCF_023714295.1). Taxonomy (GTDB): domain Bacteria; phylum Bacillota; class Bacilli; order Paenibacillales; family Paenibacillaceae; genus Paenibacillus; species Paenibacillus polysaccharolyticus_A. The sequence goes on along the minus strand of NZ_JAMAUN010000001.1, from coordinate 1,262,386 downwards.
ATACGGCTCACTGTACATATCATATTATGCCTATTTTATGAGTTCTTTGGGTGGTTTACAATGCTACCAGACTATCATTTTCACGATTCCTCATACGGCTGAGGGTATTCAGAAAGCATGGAAGGTGATGATTCCACAGTTGCTTAGACTTCACATGTTTTGTGCCAGACTTAGTCTTATATGCTCTCTAATGACTGAATATAAACAGAAAAGTGACTTCCATTGAAGTCACTTTTCTACGTTGCATCTGTTATTGATTTGACTACACTAGAATTGCACTTATACTTTCATCGTTAACAGACTATGCATTTCATATTAAAATGCCCAGTTTCCTTTGCGGAATACCGGCTCAATCGTACCGTCCTGTAGCTCCCCGTCGATGTCCAGTTCCGCAGAACCAATCATGAAATCGACATGCGTCAAACTTACATTGCATTCATGTTTCAGCAATTCTTCATTCGACATCGATGTACCGCCCTTCATGTTGAACGGATAGGCACTTCCGACAGCCAGATGGCAGGATGCATTCTCGTCAATGCCCGTATTGTAGAAAATACGATTCAGATTCGATATTGGCGAGTTATGCGGCACAAGTGCCACTTCTCCCAAGTAACGAGCCCCCTCGTCTGTCGCAAACAGGTTCTTCAGATGTTCTTCGCCAGAAGCCGCTGTATACGCAACAACCTGACCATCTTTAAATGTAATTCGCATCTGATCTACCAGTTGTCCGTTCAAATTCAGCGGCATTGTGCTGCTAACATAACCGTTCACACCGCTACGCTTCGGCATCGTAAATACCTCTTCTGTCGGCATATTCGCGACGGTGTAGACCCCTTGTTTGTTTTCACTGCCGCCACCGCCCCAGATGTGGTTGCCCACCAGTTCAATTTTCAGATCCGTACCTGGTGCACGATAGTGTAGGCTCTTATAATTTTTCTGATTGAGTAATTCACTCATCTTGTTCAACGTTTCGATATGCTCTTTCCAGTTCTGTACAGCATCTCCGCCGTCCACGCGATTCATCTTGAAGATGGTATCCCACATCACGTTGATGCGATCTTCCTCAGGAATGTCGGCAAACACTTTATTAGCCCAAGCTTCGGTTGGCGCTTTGATCAGACACCAGCTGATATCATGATTCCGTGTATATTTAGAATAGCCTTTGCGTGCCTCTGCTGCCGCTTTGGTCGCACGAGATACTTTGGTCGCTTCGATTCCGTTGTACAAGTCTGGGTCAGGAACTTTAATTGTCAGTGTTGCTCCTCCAGCTTCGGCGAAACGTTCCATCATGTCGCCTTTCCACTTCGGATAATAGTCAAAGCTATCATCCGAACCATGCTCAAACCGGCTACGTGTAATATTATCGTCCTCGAAATCGACTTGTACATAGTTAGCTCCGGCCGCGTAAGCTTTTTGGGCGATTAGACGTGTAAACTCCAGTGTTTCTATCGGTGCTGTTACCAGTAGGTCTTGTCCCTTCTGGATATTGACACCCACTTTAACTACTAATTCAGCGTATTGTTCCAATAATGTTGCAAAAGAATGTTCAAACGAGCTCATGTTAGCTTCACTCCTGCTTCGTTAAGATTCAAATTGTTGTATTCCCGAACATCATCATATAAGATGCTGTTTCCTCTGTAGCCTCTATATTGCTCTATGCATAGTCCGAAAACTAACCGTTGCGTTTTTCCTGCTCTCGCAGTTCAATGCGCCGAATTTTACCTGAGTTGGTCTTGGGCAGATCCGTTACAAACTCAATTTTGCGTGGATATTTGTAAGGTGCTGTCCATTCCTTTACATGTCTTTGCAGTTCATGCGCGAGTTCCGATGAGGCTTGGGAAGGGTCTCGTAACACAACAAAGGCTTTGACAATGTTGCCCCGAATTTCATCGGGACTTGCAACGACAGCACACTCTTTCACACTCGCATGTTTCATGAGCGCCTCTTCAACCTCAAACGGCCCAATCGTGTATCCCGAACTGATGATAATATCATCACTCCGGCCTTCAAACCAGAAGTACCCTTCTTCATCTTTTTTTGCCCGGTCACCTGTGACAAAATATTCCCCGCGTTGGTTCGCTTCCTTGCGACCCTCGTCCTGATAATAAGCACGGAACAGCGCCGGCATGTCCTGATGTACAGCAATATCTCCCACTTCGCCCGCAGGCAGAGGTTGTCCGTCTTCGCCGATAATCTCGATCAATCCCGGGGTAATGGACTGACCCATCGAACCGATGCGCACAGGCGCATCCTTCAAACTTCCAATTAAAAGTGTGCTTTCCGTCTGTCCGTAACCATCGCGGATGGTGAGATCGAAATGGCGCTGGAAGATTTCAATCACTTCCTGATTCAGCGGTTCTCCCGCCGATACAGCGCTTCGAAGATGGGATAAATCATAATGTCCGAGATCATCCGTTTTTGCCATCAGGCGGTATTCCGTCGGTGTACAGCAGAGTACGTTAATCTGATGCGCCTGCATCAACTCCAGGTAACGCTTCGGCTGAAATGAGCCGTTGTATACCAAACCTGTTGCTCCTCTTCCGAGTACCGACAGAAACGGGCTCCAGATCCACTTTTGCCATCCAGGCGCTGCTGTCGCCCACACCATATCGGTCGGCTGAATATCCAGCCATAACGTGGATGCAATCCGCAGATGTGCGTAACCCCAGCCGTGGCTATGTACAACGCCCTTTGGATTCCCCGTCGTGCCCGAGGTATACGCCAGAATGGCCATATCGTCACGATGCGTCTGAACAGCAACCATTTCTTCCGGCTGATTCTGCATCAATTGGTGTACGTTAACCCAGCCTTCTCCAGGCACAGTATGGTCTCCGTTAGGTGATGCAACGATACGATGGGCAAGTGCTGGCAGGTCGGAATCCATTTTCTCCACTTCTGATGTGGTCTCAGACCATACAATGACTGCCTTCGCCGATGAATGCCGCAGACGGTATTCCAAATCTTTGGCACGCAGCATCTCCGAAGATGGAATCACAGCAATGCCAAGTTTCAGACATGCGATATATATTACATAAGCGATAATCCGGCGTGGTACCATGACCAACACCCGATCCCCTTTTACCAAACCAAGTTCACGCAGTCCTCCAGCGAGACGGTTCGCCTGCTTTAATAAATCACCGTACGTAATCTCTTCTACTTCTTGTTGATCGCTGAGCCATCTAAGTGCGATCCGATCTGACGGGTGGTTCTCCATCTCGGATGTCAGGTTATAGTTTTCAGGCGCAATCCACTGTTCAAAATTCAAATGGAGCCTCTCCTTTATCATTCAAATATATATAAATTGAACAGGTTTACACATCCACTACGATGACAGAATAACCTTCCCATCGCTGTTATCCCCAGATTTTTTTGATTCCCTTTTCTAAAGGGAAATCCGGTGATAAGGGCAAGCTTATGCTTACGATGTAGCTTTCTTACAGAAAGCTTTAGCTTCGCTTCTCCAGGTTTTTTCTGTCCTCTCCGTTTATGTGAAAAAATAGTTCATTTATATAACGTCTTTATATTATACATCAAATCCTATGACCAGGTACTATGAACAACAACCTTTTTATCATAAGAACGTGTCTTTCTCATTCCATTTGTGATTAGTTAGATGTCACTTTCTTTGGAATTCATGTATGCTGAGGGCTTCAATGCTTCACTCTCGATGACAATTGCTGTTAGACCGGTCTCTGATATCGTTTCATGCCATTCTCCGTTTTCCCAAAAAACAGCCTCTCCCGCTTTTACTTCGATAAAATCGTCGTTCCCGCTTCGGACCCGTCCTGCTCCTGTCATAATGAGCATGAGTTGCGGTGATACCGCCTGGTGGTATCCAACCACACCATTAGCAGGTATATGCATACAGCCTATATGCGCGTTTTCACTCGTTTGAATAATCCGAGACATCACAAAATTCGAATCAAATTTCGTAATGGGTTTCCCACTTTCTCGATCAAAGCGATAAAACTCCATGATGCATCTCCCTTTCTTGCTGATCTGATAACCTAATAACGAATCATTCCAGTATAAACCTTAAGCCACTCGATACGCCAGTTCTTCCCTTCTCAACATAAAAAGTACCCCTTCTCTATAGAGAGAAAAGGTACCCCATATAAAACATTACCTATACAAGACGTTTACCAAGGAATGTTGCCGATCCCGTCCAAAATCGTATCCATCTCACTCAGCTCTGCGGCTGTTAATTCAGGAGCCTTGAGCGCAGCAACATTTTCTTCAATCTGCGATACTCGGCTGGCTCCGATCAATGCAGACGTTACGCGGTCACCACGTAATACCCAGTTGAGTGCAAGTTGTGAAATCGTCTGTCCTCGTCGTTCTGCCACGGCTTGTAGCGCTTCGAATTTCGCGATACGTTCGTCTGTATAAGATTCTTTCTTTAGATTACCTGTAGGATTGGCCCGTTCCGCTTTGATTTTGTCCACGTATTTGTTCGTCAACTGACCTCGACCGAGTGGGCAAAACGCAATAGAACCTACACCTTGCTCGTCCAACACATCTTGCAAACCATCTTCAATCCAGCGGTTCAACATGGAATAGTTCGGCTGGTGAACAAGACAAGGTGTTCCCAGCCGGCGCAGAATCGTCACTGCTTCCTGCGTCTGTTGTGCATTATAGTTGGACAAGCCCACATATAACGCCTTACCTTGCCTTACGATGTGATCCAGCGCTGTCATCGTTTCTTCCAGTGGCGTGTCTGGATCTGGACGATGATGATAGAAAATGTCTACATAATCCAGTCCCATTCGGCGTAAGCTCTGGTCGAGACTGGCAATCAAATTTTTACGGGAACCCCACTCGCCGTAAGGGCCGCTCCACATATGGTAGCCCGCCTTGGAAGAGATCAGCAGCTCATCCCGGTAAGGACGCAGATGTTTGTGGTAGATCACGCCAAAGTTCTCTTCCGCTGACCCTGGAGGTGGCCCATAGTTATTCGCCAGATCAAAATGGTTAATACCGAGATCGAACGCACGCAAAATCATTTCTTCCTGAATATCCAGCGAGCGGTTGCCGCCAAAATTCTGCCATAATCCCAGTGCAATCTGTGGAAGCTTAATTCCCGATTTTCCTGAGCGAGAATAGGTCATATCATCATAACGTTGTTCATTTGCAATATAAGGCATCGTTCATTCACTCTTTTCTATAAAATTGGTTAAGCTCGGCTATTAATACTCTCTATTTTAGTCATATTTTTGGATAAACGATATGGTTTATCGCTACATTGATATGTGAAAATGATCGTTATGATTACACTTTAACTTTAATATATATAACATTTACTTCTTCATATATGTTAAAATGCATGAATCAATTAATTCTCACAGGGGTGGACGTAATGATTACATATATGTTCAAAAACACACATTTTCAGGAGCTGCAACTCCTTCATTATGGTACTGAAGCCTGCACGCCCGGGCACCACTTCGGCCCAGCAATGAGGGATTACTATAAAATCCATTATGTCCTGAACGGCAAAGGCACGTTTGAAGTTGCAGGCAAGACCTACCATCTACAGAAGGGGCAAGGCTTCCTGATCGTTCCTCATTCCGTAGTGCATTATAAGGCTGATCAAGATGATCCGTGGGAATATAGCTGGGTTGCATTTCAGGGCACGCACAGTGCTTCCTTTTTACAACAAGCCGCTTTGTCGGAACAACAGCCCATCTTTGATCTCGGTGACGAAGACGACGAGATGCGCTCCTGCCTGCACCGGATTGTTCATTCTCGCACGGCTCATAAAGGCTGGGAGATTAGTATGACTGGATGGCTCTATCAGTTTTTTGCGATCTTGATCGATCATGCGCATGAAGAGAACGTACACACCACCGTAGATTATGGCAAAGAAACATATGTGACTCAGGTGATTGATTTTATCGAGATGAACTATGCCAACAACATTACAGTACAATCCATCGCCTCTCACATCGGCTTGCAGCGAAGTTATCTGTGTTCCCTCTTTAAAGATCAGATCGGAAGCAGCATTCAGTCTTATCTCGTCCATTATCGTATGCGCAGAGCAGCAGAACTGACGCTTGATCTTAACCTGAGTATCGGGGATATTGCCCGTTCCGTTGGATATGCAGACCAGCTTCTTTTCTCCAAAATGTTTAAAAAAGTGGTGGGTGAAGCCCCCACCTTCTATCGCAAACACAAAACAGCACCTTCCCCATGAACCCGTCTTAGGAAGGTGCTTACCTATTAAAAATAATTATACCATTTACACGTTCTCAGGCATGGCAATGCCGACAACCTGCACTTTAACTTCCTTCACGATTACGCCTGCCATCTGCTCCACCGCTTGCTGTACGTTATGTTGCAGTTCCTGGCAGACCTCGTGCATCTTGCGGCCATATTGCACATTAATGCGCAATTGAATGGACGCTTCATCATTTTGAATATGAACGTCAATGCCTTTTTGCAGACTTTTACCGCTGATGCTCTTGGCGAGACCTTCCGTCAGCCCAACAGACATGGAAGACACCCCAGGAGTGGTTTGCGCGGCTATGCCAACAATTTTGGACACGACATCGTTAGAAATATGAATGGTTCCGACCTGAACCGCTGGAGGGGCAATATATTCCGCTTCCGTTACACTTTTTTCAATGATTTCAGACATAAGTTCCTCTCCTTATGATCTTTTTTTGTTGTTCTAAGTATGGCTGTTATCCCTTCTATTCTACCACGGTTTACGAACAGTTACATTTTTACCCTATGGGTAGCTCTACTAATAGACCTAGGCCGTGTCTTGAAACCTTCTTTCAGCGTTTTCAGACACGCCCTAGGCATTCTGCCATTTTTCTTTGAAAAACATCTGATAGATTCGAACCAGCAGTATTTTTACAATCATGTAGACGGGAATAATAACAAGAATACCAATGATTCCACCGAGGTCACCAGCACCAAGTACCAAAATAATCGTCGTGAGCGGGTGGATATCCAGCTTTTTGCCGAATACGTACGGCGCAACCAGATTATCCTGGATCTGTTGCGATACGAGAATGATTACAAGTGACCAGATGGCAACCGATGGAGATACAACCAGTCCCATGATTACAATAGGAATGGAAGATACAATGGCACCGATAAAAGGTATAAAGTTCAGGATGACTGCGACTACCGTCAACAGTAGTGCGTACGGAAGGCCGATGAACAGAAAACCAATATACATGAGCACACCCAGAGCCAGGTTGACGAGCACTCTGCCTACGATAAACCCACTCAAAGCCTGATCAATCTCAAGTACCACTTCACGGCTGTCCTGCTGGAAACGTTTAGGGGCAATATTCACCAATTTGCGTCCAAACAACTTGTCCTGCTTCAGCATATAGAACAGAATGATGGGAAACGTAAATAAGATGATCGCAAAGCTGGAAATTAACGAAATGAAGCCACTCACATAGTTGGTTACAAACGTAAATCCCTTGTTCACATAATCCGTAACCTGCGATAATGGCGTGGAGTCATTCGGGAACAATGCCTGAATCGCACCATTCTGCTCCAAATCTTTTAATTGCAGACTAAGTGCGTTCAATAGATTAGGCGCATTCTCGACCAGGTTCACCAGTTGCTCTCGCAAAGAAGGCCACAACCCCACAATAAACGCCACACCCAGCATAATAGCCACAACGTAGATTAGCAGAATACTTAGCGTTCGATTCAAATACTTTAATTTCTCCAAATAACCCACGAGCGGCCGCAACAAGTAATAAAAAAACACGGACAGCATCATTGGCACAGTAATTACTGTAACCATAGTAACCAGCGGCTGAAAGATAAAGCTCACACGGGATAGTAAATAGATATTAACCAATATTAGGGCCAGTGCAATACTGAACCGGACAAATGCATTACCTTTAAACAATAGATTTCCCTCCACATCCCCATTCTTCTGCTTTGAATTATTTTTTTCTCTTTATATTAATATTACTATATATCAAGTTCCTTCATTCCTGCTAATTCCTCTATCTTAAATCTTTCTTAACTAAAAAAAGAAAACCCTGACCTACCGGCCAAGGCTGATAAAACGCAGTGAAATGTATAAGGTGTAACGCTAGTTTACACGAGCTTCGAATACATATGACGCAGATAGCGCCAGCGAACCATGGCAAAGAAGACAAGTTGCATCGTGACAAACACCATAAATACGCCAAGGCTATGATCTAGAATCGAAAACTGAACCATCTGATACAGCGCCGTAAATGCAACTGTACTGTGAATCAAAGCCACGAGAAGCGGCAGGAAAAACATCAGCACGAGCTGTCTTGTTACAATTTTACGTAGTTCCGGGCGGCTAAGTCCCATTTTACCAATCATGCGATACTGTGCCTCATCTCGCTCCAGATCTGCATACAGCCTGAAATAGGTGAAGCTCGCCGCGAAGGTGAAGAACACAATACCGATCAATCCACTTACGATGAGAATGATGCCATTGGTTTGTTTATTATTTAGCCAGTCTACGACAAGAGAAGTGAACTGAATATATCCCTTCTCCGGGCGGTCTTTCTCAATCGCATCCAGCAATTCCGGAGCAAAACTGCGCGTCGACATCCAGTCTTTTATCACAAAAAATGTCGTCTGATCGGAGTAAAAATCAATATTCATCTTAATCTCTGCAATGTATGTTTCTCGAATCTTGGAATACAGGTCGTCGGAAACAACGTAGACGCCCGCCTCACCATCCATCGGAATCACGATATCTGTTGCCGGTGGCAACATCTGCATTTGTAAATGCTGCTGTTCACCAACATACAAATCAGCGGAGTAGGGGTAACTGTCCTCTTTCGTATCTAACAGTTTATTGCGTGCAGTAATATTGGGTGCTGTATTAAAGGCCAGATCATTGCGATCCAGTACCCGTTCTTCATAACCAAGCGCTTTGGCAAGACGGTTATATGAACTCAGTTTGATGATGTAGTTGTTATTGTTCTCATAGAGAGGCCGATAACTACCTTTCACATATGGAACTTCGCGATTAACCAGCGTCTCTTCAATTTTTCGGATCTGACGATCAACGACCGCGGAATCCGTAAAGCCTGAATTTGTATACGTAAAAGCATATGGATTCGTCATGGAAGACAGCCTTGGATCACCTATAGTCAGCATGCTGCCAATGCCCGTAAACGCAGAAGCCGAGATGACACTGACCATAAAAAACATCACAGCATTATCTTTCATGCGATAGGTAAGCTCGGACAGGAAGAGCAGATTCGTCTTGCGGTAAAACAATCCTTCTTTCTTTTTCAATGCCCGAATGACATATACACTCAGCTGCGTGAACAGAAGATACGTACCTGCAATTACGCTGAGCACACTGCCAAACAATAAAGGGAAAATATATGATCCCCACGCGAAGATAAATACACCTGTATACCCTCCACCAATCAGCACAACCGAGAGCAACGAGAGCAGCGGTGATGCCTTCGGCTCAGGTTTTGGTTTTTCCTCTGATTTCACGAGGTCAATCAACGTTCCCTTACGAATCAGCAATGAGGATGACAGAGCAATGACTACAAAAAGCACCAGAAACGCTCCGGCTGTCAGCAGAATGCCTTTGAGTGGAAAATAAAATCTCAGACTGTTCTCCACCGCAAGCATGGAACCACAAATAAGCAAAACCAATTTACCAAATATGAGTCCAAGTCCGATACCTGCCACGATGGAGGCTAAGCCGATACACATATTTTCCATAAACAAAAGTCGGTTCATCTGCTTACGAGTCATGCCGATGATCAGGAAGATACCAAACTCCTTCTTCCGAGTCTTCAGAAATGAACCGACCGAATACAGCAGAAACAGGAAAGAGAATATGAAAATGATGATTTCAGCAATCATCAGGCCTTGGTTCGCAAGCACCGTCACCGTCTGGGAAGAACCTTTCAAACCATCTTGTAAATCCGGGTGGAACAGCAGCAACGCATAGATAAAAAAGATCATAACCGAGAACGTACTGCTTAGAAAATGAGCCAGATAAATTCGTTTGTTTCGAACAACGTTATTAATGGCGAACTGGCGAAAATTCATGTCCAGAGCCTCCCATCAGGGATAATACGTTTATAATCTTTTGATAGAAGGCCGCGCGGTTATCACCGTAATGAATTTCGTTATATAATTGACCATCCTTAATGAAGACGACTCGGCTACAGTAACTAGCAGCCACAGCATCGTGGGTTACGAGCAACATCGTCGCCTGATCCTCTCGATTGCGCTGTTCAAGAATCTTCATTACATCCTTGGCTGCCTTGGAGTCCAGATTACCTGTTGGCTCATCTGCCAGAATAAGCTTGGGAGAATGGATCAACGCTCGAGCGATCGCTGTCCGCTGTGCCTGTCCGCCCGATATTTCATACGTGCGTTTGTTTAAAATGCCTTCAATGCCCAATTTGCTTGCAAGCTCCACTACTCGCGTATTCATCTCCGGAACGGAAACGCCATCTAATGTTAATGGGAGCACGATATTTTCCTTCACCGTCAGTGTGTTAAGCAGGTTGAAGGATTGAAACACAAAGCCTAGTTCTCTGCGCCGGAACAAAGCCAGCTGATCTGCTCCCAGATCAAATGGATTCTGACCCGCAATTCGCAATTCCCCTGATGTGGGATGATCAATGGTTGAAATCATGTTCAGCAATGTTGTTTTGCCACTACCGGATGGCCCCATAATACCCACAAACTCTCCCTCTTGGATACTAAGATCAATCCCTGACAAGGCTTCATAGGATACAATCCCTTTATAAATTTTGCTGATCTGTTTGACGGAACATATCTCCATACCTACAACTCCTTTAACGATTAACGTCTAATTTTAACTTCTAAGTACTTATCTTCTTGGCTAACCTTCTGACTACAGTCTACCCGAAACTTCACTTATTCTCCTATGGGTTAACCTTTCACCAACATGACAATATTGTAAGGTTCCGTACCCGTACCCCTCAGAAATCGCAAGAAAAAGACGCCTTCCTCCCAGAACGGCAAAAGGCGTCGTTATTTCACATCTAACTCATATTCAATTCGAATATGAATTCAGCTTTATTTCATGATTGCTTGCGTTCAAACCGAAAAGGTAATTCGGACTGTCGTTCCTTCCCCATATACCGATTCAAGCTCGATCTGATGATTCATACGTGTCAGCACTTCTTTCGCGATGTACAGCCCCATACCAGTAGATTCCTTAAAATGTCTTCCGTTCTCTCCGGTGAAAAAAGGTCTAAACACTCGGTTCAGGTCTGATTTGGGTATGCCAATCCCATGATCCTGAACTTCCAGTATAACCTTCTGCTCCGCTTCGTAGGCGCGCATGTGCACTTTCTGCCCGCTGCCTGCGGCATACTTGATCGCATTGGATAACAGCTGTACCAGCACGAATCGAACCCACTTTGCATCGGATTGCACCACTAGCGAAGCATCAATCTGCATCTCCGGATACACATGGTTACGAATGAAAAATCGTTTCAACTCATGAATCGCTTCCTCACCTACCGCTCGGAGTTCAACCGGTTCCACGCTGAAGTCCTGCTCGAAGGTATCCAGCCTTGCGACATATAGAACCGTTTCTAATCCCCGTCGCATCTGATCCGCTTCCTCGCGAATACTGCGAAAACGAGCATCATCGTCCTCTTCTTCTTCCACAGTCAGCTCAATGACAGATAACGGTGTTTTCATCTGGTGAACCCATTGGTTCATAAACGTAAGATATTCCTGTTGTTTTTGTTCGAGCCGGCTCAGATGTGCGTGATACTGCGCATACTGGGAATCCAGCAGTTTTTCCAAAGAGGCTGATAACGGCGCTGTTTCATGTAATGCTACCAATTCACCGAGCGAATTCACGGGCTGTGTCATACGGGTGTAAAAGGCTCGATGTGACGTGTAACGATACACCAGATAACCGGCATACAAAAACAAGCCTAGGCCTACGGCATATAGCGCCGTCTTCCAATGATCGTATCCATCGTACCAAAATACAGCAACCACGGTGAACATCATGGCGAACACCCAGCACGTCAGAGCGAGATGTTCTCGAATAAACAGCTTCATAACGATGGTGCCGCTTTCCAGTTGTTAATCAGCCTGTATCCGGAGCCTCTCACCGTTTCCAGCGCATCGGTAATGCCTAGTTCGGCAAGACGTTTGCGTACCCGGGTAATATTAACGCTAAGGGTATTATCATCCACAAACGAGTCATCCCATAACTTCTCCAAAATGGTTTCCCGACTGACCAGCTTGGGACTGCGACGCATCAGCGTTTCCAGTAGAATCGTTTCCTTTTTGGTGAGTTGCACTTTCTGATCGCCGAGTTCAATCTCAAGCCTTTCCAAGTAAACCACGAGTCCGTTCAGTTCGACCTTCCGTTCTTCATCTCGGGCAGCATAATCTCCATACACCCGGCGCAACTGACTACGTATTTTAGCCATAACAATCTCATGTTCAAACGGCTTGGTAATATAATCATCAGCCCCGTTCTCCAGCGCCATGACCTGATCCATCTTGCCACTCCTCGCGGAAATAAACAGGATCGGACATGTCGATATCGTTCGGATCTGCCTGCACCAGTAAAATCCGTCGTAGCTCGGCAAGTTGATATCCAGTAATACAACATGAGGCTGGAGATGTTTGAACTGTTCCGTCACCTGCTCAAAGTCTTCAACCAATACAGCTCGGTCCCCATAGCGCTCAATATGTGATTTCAGTAGCCCCGCAATCTTGGGATCATCTTCAATAATCATAATGGTATACATGAAAAGCTCTCTCCTCTAACCTGTTATGATGGCAATCTTCTCTCAATTTCATAGCCAAATCATAACACAGGATAGATCAGCGGGCATCGACTTGCTTGCGCCAGCTTCGAATATCTGCGTTTAACTGCTTCACATCTCCAGTGGCCTTTTGGTCGTCAGACAACTTGAAATGTTGTTTCAATTCAAGAATCCGATACACACTCTCGTCAATACGGGACTCCTTGATTTTGCCTGACTTCACTGCGCTAATTAAAGTATCAAAAATCGTTCTGGCACTTTCATAACTATGAGCCACCAGCAAAATATCACTTCCGGCCTGAACCGTTGCGATTGCAGCTTTGTTCAATGGGTAGTTTTTCGAGATCGCTCCCATGCTTAAATCATCTGTGATCACTACACCGTCATACTTGAACTTTCCGCGCAGATGATCCCCGATGATCACTTTTGATAGGGATGCAGGGTAATTCGGGTCCAGCTTGGGAAACAAAATATGGGCAACCATTACCGCCTCGGCCTGTTGTTTCACCGCCGCCTGAAACGGAATCCACTCCAGCTCTGCAAGCTGTTTCTCCGATTTGTTCACCACAGGCAAGTCCAGATGAGAATCGACGGAAGTATCACCGTGGCCAGGAAAATGTTTCACTACCGGGATAACCTCTTCGCTACGGAGCCCCTTCATCTCGGCCATCCCCATACGTGTAACTAGGGCAGCAGTAGTGCCGAAGGATCGATCCCCAATGACTGGATTTTTCGGATTACTGTTAATATCCAGCACGGGAGCAAAATCAACATTAAAGCCGGCAAGCTTGACCTGTCTCGCCAGCAATGCGCCCATCTTCTCAGCAAGCTTGGTATCATTGGTTTTACCTACTTTTCGATTGGGCGGGATCGACTCAACCGCCTCTGGCATTCGGCTTACCTTGCCGCCCTCTTGATCCACACTCATTAGAATGGGAACCGGGTTTTGCTGATTCGCCTCTTTAATCGATTGCACAAAAGCAGCCGTTCCTTGGAGTGTCGTTACATTGTTGGCATAAAAAATAATGCCGCCGATCTTCTGGTCAGCAATCATTCGTTTCGCCTGTTCATCCAACGCTGTTCCTTGCACACCAGCAAGAATCATCTGGCCTACTTTTTCTTCCAGCGTTAGTTGCTGAATCTGTTCCTTTACCGGGTCATTCTCTTCTAATGGTGAGTCATTCTGAGGTTCTTCATGTGCTTCATCTTGAGGTTGAGTGACATTATTCCCAGATGGTGAATGATTTGGACTCGCTGCTGTTCCATTATTGTTATCTGTTGCAGTTGAAGGCTTCGGGGTTTGTCCGCATGCAGCCAGTAACAGGATCAGGGCAGCTATTACAGGCAGCACCAGTACAAATCTGAGGTGCCGATTGAAACGCAGGATTGTATTCATGTTCAAGGATGTTCTTCCTCCCTATATCATATCTTTTCTGGAAATGTTGGAGTTCGTTCAGGCCTAACCTTACCATAAGGTGAATGATTTTCAAAATAGGTCTTATATAAGTTGAACTAAAGATTTTACATGTCCCACTCCGATGACGGAATAACCTGGAGAGTAGCGGTTATCCCCAGATTTTTTAGATTCCCTTTTCCAAAGGGGAAAATCCGGTGATAAAGGCGAAACCTATGCTTGAAAGCTCTCAGCTCCGCTTTTTCGTTTTTTTCTGTCCTCTCCGTTTTTGTGTAAAAGAATAGTTCAACTTATATAGATGTGAAAAGTATTCTTGCTTCTTGTACCTGGATATGGCATGAATAGCTGTTTTAACATTGCGCGGGCATTAACGTAATGAAGGCGTTCTGAGTATATGCGGATTCCTGTTTATCTATTGTGAATTTTTCATATAATGAAATGTTTACCAACTGAGAATTAGAGGTATTAAGTTCGTTATTCAACAGGATAGTTATGAGAAATGAAAAAACCGCCTTGCGGCGGCTCTGTAATTGGTTTTAAAAGCTTTTATCCCATTATTATGGATATAATCACATGTTAAGTATTGCTGTTTTGAATTTTTCATATAATGAATTTTTTTAATGTAGTTTGGATAACACTTCACTTGTAAAAGGAATGATATCGGCATTATGTCCCTCTTTCACTTTAAGCGGCCATTCGGGATCACTCAGTAGCACACGTCCAAGTGCAATCAGATCGAATTCCCCGTTCTCCATCTTATCGTTCAGCAAGTCAAGATGTGCATCTCCCGTTTCTTGCTTTTCACTGCCACGTTCAACAAACTCTGCCTCTAAACCTACTGAACCAACCGAAATCGCGGGTTTGCCCGTTATTTTCTGGGTCCAGCCCGCAAGATTAAGATCAGAACCTTCAAACTCCGGGAGCCAGAAACGGCGTGTTGAACAATGGAAGATATCTACCCCCGCTGCACTGAGCGGTTCCAAAAACTGTTTCAGCTCCTCTGGCGATTCGACCAGCTTTGCCTCGTAACTGCCCATTTTCCATTGCGAGAAGCGAAGAACAATTGGAAAATCAGGCCCCACCGCAGCACGGCATGCTTCGATCACTTCGACAGCAAACTGTGTTCGGCGTATTAAATCACCGCCATACTTGTCAGACCTACGATTCGTCTGCGCCCAGAAAAATTGATCCATTAAATATCCATGCGCACCATGTAATTCAATTCCATCAAAACCGATACGCTTCGCATCAGCCGCTGCTTCAGCATAGGCTTGTATAAGCTCTTGGATCTCCTCTTCCGTTAATGGTTCGTAAGCCGCTTCACCAGCCATGCTTATTCCGGACGGACTAACCGGGTGAGCCTCTGCATTAGGTAAATCTCCAGAGCGCCGTGCAGTGCCAACATGCCAGAGCTGAGGCATTATTTTCCCGCCGGCATCGTGAACAGCCCTGACCACATTCGCCCATCCTTGCAGCGCTTCTTCACCATAAAAAAGCGGAATGTTCTCACCACTTACTGAGGATGGATGGTTTATCCCTGTGCCTTCTGTAATAATAAGTCCCACGCCGCCTGCCGCTCTAAGGCGGTAATAGTCAGCCACATCGGGCCCTGGTACACCGCTCGGTGAAAATCCCCGGGTCATCGGTGCCATAACAATTCGATTGGGCAAGGTAAGTTTGTCAGATGTGAACGGTTTAAACAATGATGAAGGTACGCTCATGATTTAGTCTCCTTTGCAATGGGAAGTATACATTTCGCACTTACCTTGAGATGTGACATGCTTTGGATACATTAAGCAGTGGTCATACGCCTGTGAACTGTCATTAATATTTCTCTTTATCCATTTTATAGATTCTTATTTTTATTTTCAAACAAATTTCTCACACGAAACGGAACCACAAAAAAAAGAACAGCTTCGGAAGAGCCGCTGTCCGTTGACCCGGGTGCTGCAGATTGTCTGCACGATGAATATCATCAGCACATCGCCGGGTCACCAACAATGTGGATGCAGCATAGTATATAATCCATAATCTTCCTTCTACTTTAATTCGAATTCACAGGAATATCCACTCGATTCACTCGTAATAATTTTCCAGATGAGGGAGATAGGACGTCCGGGTCTGTACCCAATCCAAAATAAAAATCGCCATCAAGCTCCTCAAATGACTTGGCATACGTGTCCTGTGTAAAGCGTAAAATTTCATTCCATGTTATCAGATCATTGGTTTGATAGACCCTGCTCACGTAAACATTGGCCTGTTTGCGAGTGTATGTTAACACATAAACTTTATCATCACGCACAAGCAGGTCTGTTGGCAACGCATTTGCATCTGCCAGAATGACACGTCTCGCCTGGTTGATATCCGTCATCACGTTCAATGATTTAGGCAACAGCTGACTATCATTGAAGACACCGCCAGCAATATACACCAGCTTATTGTTATATTTAATATTTTTACCGATTTTGTTATAAGGAACTGTACCTTGTTGATAGGTTAACCCAGGTAACATTTTGCTACCATAGATGGCTACATCTCTCTTTTCCAAACGCTCATTAATCTCCAGTATATTCGTTTTGTCACTCCATATCTGATTGGCGGGGTACATCATTCCGGAAGCATACAATTTCCCATTGATTTCAAACAGCGTGTACGCTCTAAAGCCAAATGAGTTGATTGTTGCAAACTGCTGCCAGCTTTGCCCATCATTATGTGAGATTAAGACCGTTGGTTTGGTTTCTGTGCCAAGTGCAGCAAACAGCTTGCCTTGATAATATGCGAGATCATAGACATGAACGCCCTTGGGCAGATTACGATATTTAGTCCACACCCCATCATCCAAACGGTAATAGTTGCCAAAGTCCCAGCTTTCACCAACGGAATCATGACCAGGAATATACAATTTTCCATTTAACACCTTATAGAGGTCGATCTGCTCTTCATCCACGTACATTTTTGTCGAAGGAATAATGCTCGGATTACTGTTCATCACGGCCTGTGTCTCAAATTGGGCATTCGCTGCATCATAGTATACGACAGGGATCGGTCCCGCATTTTGTGCAGGTCCCGTATTGCTGCTGTTTCCATGACCCAGATAGATTTTACCGTTGTATCGTTGCATGTCCCATACGTTGTTGGCATAAGGCGATTTGTTAAAAGCCCTCCCTAACAATTCCAGCTTGCTCGTCACATCAACAGATTGAAGCGGGGCATTGGACACTTGCACATCCCCGCGGTCTGTAGCCGCAGGTCTTAATGCAGGAGTATTCATCTTGGGTTTGGCGTTTCCCACGAGCATCCAGCCCGCTCCGGCGACAAGAGCCAGCCCAATCGCTGCCCAGGTTGCTTTCTTTTGCATATCCGCATCCTCCTTCAACATAATCACTTTGCAAATACGCTCAAAAAAGATACAAATTGTATCTTTTTATAGTATGTAAAAGGTGCTTACACTGCAACAAATTTCGCCCTTTTCAGCAAAAAAAGTAGACGCTCGTATCCGAAGATAAGAGGTCTACTATAAGAATTGAAGAACTATTCTGCCTTGACCAAAATTTTTACCTGATTTTTTTCTTTAAGCAACGCTTCAAAACCGTGTTCCACAACCTCATCCAGCACAATGCGCTTGGTCACCAGCTTGTCGGCCGGGAAAAAACCTTTCTCCATCAAACGGATGACAGCCGGGAACACATCGCGATAACCGATGATTCCGTTTACTGTGCGCTCTTTCATCACAATGGAGTTTGGCTGTATTGGCGCCTCTTGTTCAAAAATGCTCACAATCATCAGTTCGCCACCAATACGTGTTGAGTCAATCGCTTGTTGCAGCACACGAGGCACACCTGTTACTTCGTAGGCTACAGCGACTCCCCCTGGCGAACGCTGGTGAATCTCTTCAACCACTTGAACCTCGGTCGGGTCAATCACAATCGCACCTAGTTCTTTCGCTTTTGCTTTACGCTCCGGCGACAATTCCACAACATAAATATCGGATGCTCCGGATGCCTTGAGCGCTTCAATGACCAACAGTCCAATCGGCCCTGCACCAAATACCGCTGCCGTATCCCCAACGTTCAGTTTACTCTGGCGTACAGCGTGCAGAGCTACCGCAGAAGGTTCAACCAGAGCGCCCTGCTCATAGGAGATGGAATCGGGAATGGCATGAACCATCTTCTCATCTGCTGTTACATACTCGGAGAATCCCCCTCCGCCGCCGGCCAGACCTAAAAATCCCATCTTGTCACATAAATTGTATCTGCCTTGTTTACAAGCTTCGCAATGACCGCATGCATAAATGGGCTCTACAACCACACGATCACCGGCCTGAAAACGAGTCACCCCTTCGCCCACTTCAACCACTTGTCCGGAAAACTCATGCCCCATTACAACAGGTGCTTGTTCGCCTGTTAGCGGATGCGGAGCCTGAGCTGGGATAAAAATCGGTCCAGCTGTGTATTCATGTAGATCGCTGCCGCAGATCCCGCACCATTCCACTTTTATTTTCACTTTACCCTGTTCAATCTGAGGTTCAGAAATTTGTTCCAGACGAAGATCTTTGACACCGTGCCAACGCAATGCTTTCATTTCATTCATCTCCCCAATGATTAATTCGCATAATATCGGAAACGTTTCCGTAAATTAAATATGTCACATTAGAGATAACCTGTCAAACATCTTTCTCCATAAATATGTCGATCTCGTGAGTAAATCCGTCGATTCATCTGCTAGTTTGCGTTGATTTAGAGTATAAACCGTATAATTTTACTAAGATTTCGTTATTTCTTGATGACCATTTAGAAAATTAATCATAAAAATGCATAAAATTACATTCTTTTCAGTTTGTTGACGGGCTACTGTGTTACTGCAATGGTATAATCAAGTTATATGCATACTTTGCAGTACATACATAAGCCTAAAATACGGAATCGTTTCCGATGAAGTGAGGTCAATGATAAAGTGAGTAAAGAGCAGAAAATCACGATTAAAGATGTCGCTGAACGCGCTGGTGTAGGAATTGCTACCGTATCGCGGGCTATTAACAATTCGGATGGAATTAGCAGTGCAACACGAGAAAAGGTTATGCGTGCCATAGAAGATTTAGGTTTTGTGCCAAACACTTCTGCACAGAGTCTCAAAATCAGACAAACGCATCAGATTGCACTTGTTGTTCCGGATATCCGTAATGCCATTATTCCCGAAATCTCCTGGTCCGTTGAACAGACCGCGAAACAGCATGGGTACCATGTTGTGCAGATTAACACCGCTGGTAATGCCAGAACAGAACTTGAGACGATACGTAATGTAAAGAAATTACACGTCGATGGTCTCATTTTCATGCCACTTGCCTATCCAAAAACACTGCCCGGGCTTATTGACAAAGCGCCTCTTCCCATCTCGATTATTAATTACGGAAAAAAATTGGAGCCCGGCATTCATGCCGACATCGTCTCTTTGTCGCAACCCGAGGGGAAACTGGTTATGGAGCATCTGTTCAAAATCGGAAGAACCCGTATTGCTTATGCCGGAGCCCCCAAAGACATTATTGAGGAGCGTTATCGTGCTTACGAGCAGGCTGTCGGACATGTGGATATTTCCCTCGTGTACTTCGGTGAGGACTTCTCCCTTGCTACGGGAGCAAGTGCAGCGGATTATTTCTATGGTTTGACCCATATGCCGGATGCGGTCTATGCAATTAATGACATGGTTGCCATCGGACTTGTGAACCGCTTTAAAGAGCTCGGCGTACGGGTGCCCGAGGATGTTGCTGTGGTGGGCGTGGATAACAATCAATGGACAACGGTGTCGTCGCCTCAGATCAGTTCCGTCTCCATCATGGGTGAGGAGGTCGCTCGTCTCGCAACCGAGTTGTTACTTAAACGAATTCGTGAGATGAGTACTTCGGATTACGAGCATATCCAGTTCGAACCCCGCTTGATTGTCCGCGAGTCCAGCGTAGCTATGATTCGTTCGTCAAACATGATAAACAATACCATCTCCTAAAAAGGAAAGACAAACGCATCTGTACACAATCATCGCCGTATCCATCCCAAAAAAACGAGCTTCTTATTTTAAAATAAGAGGCTCGTTTCTATGATCACTGTTATTCAATACAGATAACGCTGCCTCAATGCTTTGCTCAATAAACGAACGATCCGGTCCTGCCTTCATTAGCACGGTTAACCCAATCATCGAAACAACCAAACTCTGTGCCGCAAGTCCGGCGTTTAACACCTCTGGTAACTCTCCGTTCTGTTGACCTTTTTCGATTGTTTCTCTGAAAATGACCGCTAAATACATCTGATGCTCACGTGTTAACACAGCAAACTTGGGATCATGGGGAGCCAGTTCAACCATGGTGTTGATACAAAAGCAACCTTGACTGGCATCAACTTTCTTCTTCTCAGATGTAATCCAGTCAAAAACTGCGCGAAAAGCTTCTCTGACGGACTCTCCATGCCCTAGCATAGCTCTGATCTGCGCGGCATGTGAATTGGTGTATCTACGAAGCACATGTTCAAACAGCTCCATTTTATCTCCAAAGGCTGCATACAAACTGGGACGCTGAATCCCCATTGCCGTTGTTAAATCCGTTAGTGAGGTTGCCTCGAACCCTTTAAGCCAAAATACATGCATAGCAGCATCCAGTGCTTCTTCTGTGTTAAACTCTCGTTTTCTAACCACAATACCCCTCCATTATTTATCGAACAGTATAGTTATATACTAACGCAGTGATTCGAAATGTCAAAATGTATTTAAATCATCAATCCTCCCTCCCCCACAATAAACATAGCATCTCAATCAATTAATAACCATTTCCTCTTTTTCTAATCAGGAGCCCTATTGACATTCAGAAAGATAAAATATATGGTTAATCCCATCAATAATATACCAACCAGTACAAAATAGAAAACAAGAAAGGAATGCGTCATAAATGCAACATTCTATTCAAAAAGTAAACAAAGAATCTTCTACAAAACAGAGCATGACAGGAGCATTAGCATGGGTATTTGCTGTGTGTAGCGGTCTATCCGTAGCGAATATTTACTATGCGCAACCCTTATTGGATTCCATCGCACTCGAATTTCATCTATCCACTGCAACCATTGGTCTCGTGATTACCATTACTCAGATTTGTTACGCGCTTGGCCTCTTACTGCTTGTTCCACTGGGAGACCTCGTCAACCGCCGAAAACTGATCCTGATCCAGATGATTTTATCCGCATCCGCTCTAATCGTTGTAGGAACTTCTGCTTCATCATCCATTTTATTCTCAGCTATTGCAATGGTTGGGTTATTAGCCGTTATCACACAAACCTTTGTTGCTTATGCGGCTCATTTGTCAGCCGACTCCCAGCGAGGGAGCATCGTAGGCCGGGTAACCAGCGGAATTGTCATCGGCATCTTGCTTGCGCGATCTGTGGCCGGTTTGATGAACGACTGGTTGGGCTGGAGATCTGTATATTTATTTTCAGCCAGTCTCACTCTGATTAGTGTATTTGTGCTGGGGCGTATGCTCCCTCAAGGATCGTTCAAACAATCCAAGCTTGGCTACTTGCAACTGCTTGCTTCCACCCTGCGACTATATAAAGAGTTACATGTACTTCGTATCCGAGGGTTACTAGCCATGTTGATTTTTATGGCCTTCAGCATATTGTGGACTGCCATTGTGTTACCACTCAGTGCACCCCCAATATCGTTATCCCACGCTGCTATAGGCGCTTTTGGCTTTGCAGGCCTTGCTGGAGCACTTGCTGCCGCCAAAGCAGGCAAACTGGCCGATCATGGTTCTGGACAGACAACAACCGGCATTTCTCTCATCATTTTAGTGTTGTCCTGGATTCCTACCAGCCTGTTACATACTTCATTATGGTTTCTGGTTGTGGGTGTGATCCTGCTTGATCTTGCTGTACAAGCTGTGCATGTGACCAATCAAAGTCTGATTTATCAAGTCCGTCCGGAAGCTCAGAGCCGATTAACTGCATCGTATATGATCTTCTATTCCATCGGCAGCGCAGTTGGTTCCATTATTTCTACACAAGTGTACGCCTGGTCAGGCTGGAGGGGAGTATGTTTGTTAGGTGCGGGCGTCAGTATCACGGCTTTGGTGGTATGGATCGTGGATCGCCTTTCGGAACGGTTCGTTTCAGCGAGGCGTGATTGATAGCAATGGTTGAGATTGTTTCATTAATAAAACGAGCTTCTCATCCAATGATAAGAAGCTCGTTTTGCCTGTTTTCTTTTTTACCGCTTAAATCAGCAATTCGTTAATGGAAAGAGTGCGCTCTTTGGACAGATCACGATACTGTTCCGATTCCACTTTAATCAGCGGTTTGAAAATATCGGACGCATTGTTCATGACAATAACACCTTTCTCACCATTGCTGAGAAGTACTTGTTTACCGATAAAGTTAGGCAGCAAATGCTGCATTAACGCTTGAACCGCCTTTTCATTCAATTTACCAAATCCCATGCCATAGATATCTCTGAGATTGTTAATCAGGTTCGGATTGCTCGCTCCATGTTTACCGGTCCGCATACCAATGTAGATATCAGCTACAGACACAATCTGAGTATACGGATGAATCTCACCTTTTCCAAGTTGCATTGGATACCCTGATCCATCTTCACGCTCATGATGCTGTAAAGCGACCAGAGCCGTAGCTTCATCTGTCATAGAGTTCTTAATGATTTCATGTCCATAGATCGTATGACGCTGCAATTCGAGTTGCTCTTCTGCCGTCAACGGTTCTGTTTTGTTTCGAATTCGAAGTGAAACCTTACACTTGCCGATATCGTGCAAGTACCCGCCCCGGCTGATTTTGTAACATTCTTCCTGAGAATATCCTAGCCAGCTCGCAATATAGAAGGATAATAGACCTACCTGTATGGAATGGGTGTAGTTGTTAACGTCATCGCGTTCCAGCATCATCAGGAGATGTACAACGTCCTTTTGCTCATCAAGTCCATCCACCATAGGTTGCAGGGCATCATCTACCATCGTCGCATTAAACTTGCCTACCGTCAGCGCTTCCAGAAATGCATTCTGATAATTATGTACAGTCTGAAGGAATTGAGACTTCATCTCTTCTTCAGGAGGTTGTTCACCAGTGCTCGTCCCGCTAGAACTGCTGTTACTTCTGGATTCTGATGCGTGTTTCATCGAAGCTGCGAAAAACTCTGCTTCGGTAATTCCTTCTTCACGCAATTCAATGTCTACGTAATCTACCCGATGCTGCATAAGCAAGGTAATATCCTCGCTTCGAATGACAGTCCCCTTTCCGAGAATGTGCAGTCCTGCATCACTAAACGTATCCGCTGTCAGACGGTCCCCGTCTTGCAGGTTCATAATATGGATTCTCAATCGGAACTCCCCCTGAACAAATGATTATAGTTAACAACCCCGAATGATCGGGGCCGAGACATACTTATACATCTTATATCGTTTGAATCCAACATTTTCAACATAGTCCAAACGACCTTAATCATATGGACAAAAATGAACGTCTAAGACTTTATCCTCATAGGCAATAAGGTATTATCCCGGTTTTTAATTTCGTGTATGCGAGATTTAATAACTTTTTCAAGTGTTTCCAAGCGAATGAAACGAAACTAACGTAATGAAAAAGAGCCCTAACACATGGTTTGGACTCCTGATTCATGAGCAATTCATTACAATGCGACTTAAAGTTTAATGGATTCCAGACTTGCACCTTTTACGAAAAAACGTTCAATGCTCTTCTCCACCGATGCATCAGGAATAAGCGGCGGCGCCTGATGTGGTTTCACCCGCGCATCAATAATCAGCTGGTCACAGCCCCA
Organism: Paenibacillus polysaccharolyticus; assembly: GCF_023714295.1. Classification (GTDB taxonomy): domain Bacteria; phylum Bacillota; class Bacilli; order Paenibacillales; family Paenibacillaceae; genus Paenibacillus; species Paenibacillus polysaccharolyticus_A. The sequence continues at coordinate 1,238,389 of NZ_JAMAUN010000001.1, read as the reverse complement.
GTGCTTGTGATTATAACTGCTGTTCACTCCGTACATGTCATGTGAAGGGTTGCTGCGCGTAAACGTAGCCCATAAGAAGTTACTGAGGTTTGCACTCAGGAACGAGCTGTCATCACACACGATAATCAACGGGCATGATTCCAGTCCCACACGCTCTTGCAGCAGATCCGTAAACTCTCTCATCTCCCGCGCAGTATCTTCATACGTAGTGAAGGCAGATGTCTGAATTGAAACCATGCCCGGCATGATCAGTTGCGGATTGTCGTAACCGCGAATATTCTTCAGCGATTCCGGCACTTCTTTGCACAATTCACGAATCTTGTCGCCGTATGCCGCCATAACCACCTTGCTACCACTGTTGAGCCCCGTACCTGAGTAGTCGAGTGTATCAATCGTAGTATGCGTATGAAAATGAATATCCCTTTGCAGATCCATCCGTTCCAGAATATAGCTGAGGAACTCAACTTCTTGATGCGTATCCAGCGGTTGCTGATCCTCCGCCGTAATAAACAGATACTTCGCCAAGCTGAGTTGGCCTGTTCCTAAAATTCGATTGGCAATCGTCAACAATTCGGTTGGTTGCTTCACATCGGTATAAGGCGTATAACGCTCACTGCCGATGGCGAATAACAAAGGATGGACTCCAGCAGCATCCACAGCATGCACTTCTTTCACACCCGGAATTTCCTGTTTGATGGCATCTCCCGTAATTTCATGAATAAGATCACCAAATGCCGTATCTTCTTGCGGCGGGCGCCCTACAACCGTAAATGGCCAGATCGCGTTCGGTTTAGCATATACTTTATGAACACGCATAAGCGGGAATTCGTGAGTCAGGCTATAGTAACCCAAATGGTCCCCAAAAGGACCTTCCGGCTTGGTCTCGCCAGGATAAATCTCCCCCGTAATGACAAAGTCCGCGTCATTGCTAATGCAGTACCCATCTTTGTAGCTATATCTGAAGCGGCGTCCGGCAAGCAGGCCCGCAAAGGTCATCTCACTTAATCCTTCTGGCAGCGGCATGACTGCTGATAACGTATGAGCTGGCGGGCCGCCGATGAAAATGCTAACTTTCAGCGGTTCGCCTTTTTTCACCGCTTTGGCTTGATGGATTCCGATTCCACGGTGAATTTGATAATGTAATCCAATCTCTTTATTCATCTCGTAGTCGTTACCACTCAGCTGCACACGATACATGCCCAGATTGGAATTCATAATGCCCGGTTTGTCCGGGTCTTCCGAATACACTTGAGGCAATGTGACAAACGCGCCTCCATCCATCGGCCAGTGTTTGATGAGCGGCAGATCGGAAATCTGAATCTCCTGCGCCGATACCGGAAGGCTGATGGATTTTTGCTTCGGCAATGCCTGCCAGGCGGCAAGTCCTGTGCGAATGTGCTTAAACGGCGTCTTGAGCGCCTTCATAGGGTCGTCCCGCACATCCATAACGCGCTGTACACCTTCCAGTGTCTCGCGGAACATGAACTTACTGCGTTCAACGGTGCCGAACAGATTCGACACGGCTTTGAACTTGGAACCTTTTACATTTTCAAATAACAGCGCCGGGCCCTTAGCCTCATGCACCTTCATGTGAATCGCAGCCATCTCCAGATTCGGATCAACCTCTTCCTTAACCCTGATCAGATGACCATGTTGCTCCAGATCGTTAATACAATCTTCCATATTGCGATATTTCATCGGATGGCTCCATTCTGTGTATTATAAAATCGCTAGATTATGTTCATATATTCACATAGACGCACAACAAGGCTCATAGGAAAGAATCTAAAATGTGCCAATATACTTTTTCTATTAAAAAGTGTGCTGAGGCGTCCCTTCTATTTTATCAAATGATCCGCCTCTAAACAAAGCTTTCGTTTGAAATAAAAAACACCTGTCTTTCATTCAACGATAACGTTAAACGAAAGGCAGGTGTTCTATTGTGGTTAGGAATACATTTTACTGAACAATCATTTAAAAATAAGTTAGATCAATCCGGCTTTTGCCAGCAAACGTTTCACAATAGCTGCTGTCTGAGCACGGCTAATGTCTGCGTCTGCCATCAATTTCCCGTCAGCCCCTTGAACCAGACCTTGCTTAATTGCTGAAGCTACAGGCTCTGCAGCCCATGCTTGGACTTTGCTACCGTCACTATACGCTCCAAGCAGATTCGCCGTCTCGGAAGCATCCGCTTTAGCCAAGTCTACCAATTTCATGGCACGTGCAACGATGGTCATCGCTTCAGCACGGGATATCTCCTCGTTCGGACGGAAGCTGTTATCCGTGTAACCGGAGATCAACCCGTAGGAAATTGCGGTTTGCACTTCATTTTCATACCAGCTATCTCCTTTCACGTCTGTAAATGTTGTCGTTACAGCACTTTCAGGAGAATGCAGACCAAGACCTCTGAGTAATACGGCTGTGAACTCTGCGCGCGTAATGCTACGATCCGGTGCAAAGGTATTATCTCCTGCACCTTCCACAACTAGACGGGAAGCCAGATCCTCAACATCCGTACGACTCCAGTGATTGGAGATATCTGAGAACGTTGCCGGGTGGTAAATCAAAGCATACGTACTGTTTGTCAAGCTGTTAATTACCGCAGCATCATTTGTTGTTCCTTTGATTACTTTGGTTGGCACATGTAGCATTGTACCGTCCGCTTGAAGCACAACACCTGTGGTGATTTTGGAGCCGTCGGTGTCTTTAGGCAAAGTGATCGTGCGCTCTACATAAGCATTGAAGCGATTTACATCCACCTGCTGACCTTTGTAAACAGCTTTCACTTCAAAATCAACCGGAGCCGCGATCACCGTTGTATTATTCATTTTGCTTGCTGCCGCTGCAATCGCTGCTTTCTTTGCATCATTACCTGGTGTAATCGCAATCTGGAACTTAACGTCTTCCAAAGGTGCTGAGCCACCAAGTTGTCTAACCACCTGATCTACCTTGATTTGCTTGGCTGGAAGGGTATACGTTCCTGTATCCGTTTGAATAACAACTTGTGCATTGCTGCCTTCCATCGTCTTCACGAGTCTGCCATTCAGTTCACCGACAACCGAATTAGTACCTGTGCCTGTAACCGGAAGTAACAGAGTACGAAGTCCGTTCCCCACCTGATTAATCACTTTGTTGTTATCCACTTGAATCGTTGTAGTCACTTTATTATCAATCGTGGAGGTTGATGCCGTTGCAGACTGCTCCTGCTTCTGTCCATTCACGTAAATGTCTACACCTTTAGTTGGCGCTGGAGTGGAAGATGTGGTTGGCACAGATGGTGCAGGAGATGGTGCCGCTCCCCCACCACCTGATGAACCCGTTGAAGGCGAACTGGAGTTACCACCTGAACTAGCTGCTGTAATGGTAATGGTTCCTCCAGACAATTGGGCAGGTGGACTGTACTCCAGATTATTGAAGCGCCAGTGTTCTTTATCGTTCTGATCAACAGTGAGTTTTGTCGTTCCTGAAGCGGCATTGCTTTTCGCTTTAATCTCCATCTCGAATAATGTATGATCTGCATCAATCAGCCCTGTATCCTCTTCTTGAGAAAAGTCTTTCGAATTCACCCAGATGATGCGTACCCAGCCTTCGGCGTTATTAATTTGGTATTGGAAGTCAGGCACGCCTTCCTCCGTTGCAGAAGAGGTTATAACGCCTGACGCGGCTGGTGTAATACGCACCACTTCCAACGTCGATTTATCATAATCAATCTGCATATTATAAGCGTTAATCGGGTACTCATTCTGTGTCAATTTGACAGGTACCTTAACGGATTGACCCGCTTGTACACTAACATTGCTGAACTCGATTTGAGATTTGACAGCCGGTATGGCCCCAGCCACACCTGGTAAGATAAGCGAAGATAATAATGTTAACATGATAAGGCCTGACATCGTTTTTTTCACTTTTGCACGTTTGTTTTTCGGTTGAAGCATGGTATAACCTCCATGTCATAATTCAAATGTTTGAGACTCAATGATTAACTCTTCAGATAAATAGAATTATTAAATTATGATCAAGGTGGGGGAGGTGGTCCCTCCATTGCTTGCATTCCACGAATAACGATGGTCTTTCCTTCAGGAGACTGACTCGAATTGGATACTGGTGTTATTTTAAGGATGAGATATCTACCCACGTCAGCATTTTGAATCGTATATTGAGCAGAATTGGGTTGCTCAATCGCTAGTTCGTCTGTTCCGTTCACATCTGTAGCGGTATACCATTGATATTTGGCAGGAGCTGCATAATCCTCATCTACATCTAATTGTGCAAATGTTCCAGTAATCGTTTGTCCAAGTTGCATTGTTCCATTTAGCTTGCCATTGAACGCATAAGGAGCATCATCCACTTGCTTGAACGTCAGCACGTAGCTGTTATTCTTCGCACCGAGCGAACCCTCAATATATCCCTGCATGAAAGCTTTCATGTCCTTAGCTAACTCTGGTGTACCGTTGCGGTCAATATCTGCTCTATTTATTGCCCGGTTGGACAAGAAGGACCGGGTACGAAGGTAACTTAATAATTCAACCGCATCAGCAGAATCCACATAACCGTCATTATTGAAATCACCTTTTTTGCTGATATACAGCTCGATGTTGTCCTCAATCGTTTCTAATTGGACATTCGGGTCTTGTGATGCTTTGTATTGTGCTGTTAATTTAATATTGATCATGCCCTTGGCAAAGGGAACAACAACCAGTGTATATTTCGAATGATCTTGCGATTGCGATACATCTGCACTAGCGATATCATTATTGCTGGACTGCGCACTGATGAAACTAAATTTGTCTGATGGAAAATGATTGCTTAAATCAATCGTAATAAAATTATTCTCTTCAACCGTAATTGGTGCAGTAACTCTAGAAGGCCAGGGGCTTGATGAGTTAGATGGGGTTGATGAAACACTCATCCAAGAAATGCCTTCATTAAGTACAGGTCTTGAAATCTCAAAAGTTGGTCCAATAGCGCCTGCTTGAATCTGAGGAAGTGAACCAGCTACCGGTAAAGCTATGCCAAGACCGAGTACAGCCAACATGCTTTTTTTCATGATCGGCTTTAATGTATTACGTTTGTTTTTCCCCTTCAATTCATGTTCCTCCTCGTGTTTATCTCATTTTTGTATAGATACATAGCAAGTATAACGACCTATTCTGAACGGATTCTGAACAGGTCTATAGAACTATTACCAGTTAATATTCGACAAAAAAAGCCATGGGATAAGCTCCCATAGCGTTTTAATCATCAAAAAATTTCCATATTCCATTTAATTTTCGAAAAAATTTTTTTTAATATCCGCAAGTTTCTATTTTGAGCGTATGATAAACGTGAATATCCCCACTTATATATACTGATAAATGATTTATTTTCCAGTATATTACATGTTATGATTTGTATCAGCATACCAAATTACAATGTCCACAAATATTTTTATTTTTGGATATTTCAATGACTATGAACATGCAAACAGAATTGTTCTTTAGGATAAGTCATTTGCGTTACTCACTCATAGAGAGGCGGTCATATTATCAAGAAATTAATTGCTGTAATTGTTGGTGTCGTTAGTCTTTTTATCGTGATGCTATTAATCTATAAATTACCTTATAACATTAAGCAAAAATACACTGCTAGTACATTAGATGGAGAAAAAATCGAAATTCAAATGACGATGAAAGGTTATCGGGATTTTTTCAGACCTACTACCTTTAAAGGAAAAATGCTTATTGACGACAAAGTATATGATGTTTTTGAACCTGAAAGGTCAGATCGTTTCATAGCTAAAATGAAGAAAAAAATGAATGGTGATCGGTATTTCCCCATTATTGCAAATGAAAACCGAACTGATCTCGACGATTATTATACGATTCAGTGGGCTGACGATAAATTCAATACATTATATTTCATTCATGCAAAAAATAACTCTCGGTATGTCGCACCAGCACAAAACGCTGTGGAAGCCAATAAAATATGGGGAGAAATACAGCACTTTTTAAGATGAAATTAGAGATTGCCTTTTGAATTAATCGATTAAACGAAAACATAATATTTTTAAACGCCTTCCACAATTCGCTTCGCGCGAGTGTTTACTTCCCGATATAACTCATCCTCATCTATGGTAAGCAACTTTCTGTCCTGCATCAGGATCTGCCCATCTACAATGGTGGTGTGCACATCCGCCCCATTCACGCTGTAGGCCAACAGCGACTCTACATTATGAATGGGCTGCAGGTGAGGTTTGGCAAGGTCAATCAGAATGAGATCCGCTTTGTATCCAGGTGCAAGCATCCCCACTTCATTTTGCAATGATAACAATTTTGCACTCCCACGGGTTGCCATATCAAGTACTTGACGTGCTGGAAGCCGGGTTGGATCACCGTAGTCCAGCTTTTGCAGCCAGCATGCAGCCTTGATTTCTTCGAACATATCCAGTGTTGTTGCGCTCCCTGCTCCATCTGTCCCGATTCCTACCGTGATCCCCTCGAATATCATCGCCTCTACTGGAGCAATGCCACAACCGAGCTTCAGGTTGCTCACCGGATTATGGGCGACACCGCCGCGCATGCCCTTCAGCCTGCTGATGTCTTGAGGGTTCAGATGTACTCCGTGAGCCAGTAGCACATGCGCCCGCTCGAACATACCTGATTCCTCCAAATATTGCGTTGGAGTCATGCCATAACGACTATGAATCTTCTCTACTTCTTCCTTCGTTTCCGCAAGGTGAATGTGTAGCGGGATATCATCCTGAACAGCCAGCGCAATCACTTCACGCAGCGGTTCCATCGGACAAGTATAAGGAGAGTGTGGTCCGTACATCGTTGTGATTCGACCATTCGCCTTGCCCGACCAGCGCTGCACCAGATCGATCGCTTCCTGTAGCCTGCGTCCTCCGTCATCCTCCATAAAAACCATACCACGAGTCAGCGATGCACGTATGCCTGTTTCCGTGACTGCTTCAGCGATCTCATTCATATGAATGTACATATCGGCAAAAGCCGTTGTTCCTGAACGAATCATCTCTGCAATGCCCAATTTAGCTCCCCAATAAATATCTTCAGGTGTCATCCGTGCTTCGGCAGGCAACATCTTGCGCTCCAGCCAGTCCATCAGCTTCAGATCGTCGGAAAAACCTCGAAGCAGACTCATTGGCGAATGCTGGTGGGCATTCACAAGACCGGGCATCGCCATTTTATTTCGACCGTCGATGACCTTATCGTCCGGTTGAGGTAATATATGATTGGCAACCTGTACAATCTGATTTCCTTGAATACGTAAATCCCCCGTAAACGGCGCCTCGTCTTCTTGCATCGTTAAAATCGTTGCTTGCTGAATCAAAATACTCATGTACTTTCACTCCTCTGGATTTAGACTATTAATTTCACGTCCAATCCAGCGTAAAGCTTAACGCGGCGGCAAGGTCAATCATTTTATTCGGGCAATTACTACTTGACGGAACGTTTGAATGAACGGTCCAGGATCTATCTCTACCATATAGGGATACACTCCTGTACTCGTGTGCAGATAGAAAAAACCACCTGTATCCCCCATCCGGCGAAAAGACATATCAAATACTTCCGTAATCCTGAACTCCCTGTACTTGGTCACGATTCGATCCGAATAAAGGGTCATAGTACGGGCATTCATCTCAATCTCCTGCGAAAGGCCGGTCACCTCTCGCTGTACTCTGTAATAAGGCAGTACGGCGATACAGTTCATGTCTTCCCTCCAATCGTCCTTAATCCATACTTCCATCATAGCAGATTGGAGTCTGCGGACAAAAACATCTCAACACTAGATTCAAATGCTATAATTAACTCTACGATATACCTAGCTCTTCACAATGCCTTGCCCTCAGATGATATGATCTTCCTTACCACCTTTAACGGATGATTAAGTTCTTCCTGAATATCCTGAAGTGAAAAACTCTGCTCTATATGAAAGACACCCGGCTGTTGAGGATTCCTGTACAATTTTTTCGCTACAGCAGCAGCGACCTCTGCTGTGACATCAGCTTCCTTCTCGCCAACAACGAACTGCTCTATTTCCACCCGCTCTCCATTTTTCCGTCCTGTCGCATCTATCTTCACAGCAAACATCGGTTTACCAGCCGGAATCGCAGCAAATGCTTTGACTACAAGATCACGAACCCAGGCAAAACGCAACAGCTTCACTAATCCTGCTTGTCTGGATATCGACAATGCTTTGGTAATCCAACGGGAATCCAAGCACATTCGGGTTGAAACGGTAGGGATGTGCAACGTTTGGGCTACTGCCTGTTGGTCTGAAAACGGAAAACGATATGCGATCCGTCTTCCCAGTTGCTCGCCGAAATCAATCCAATTGCCGTCGCTCAGACTCTGAACTTTGGTAAACTTTCCATGCTTCTTGACCTCATAAGCGGTATTCATCTGGTCTACTGTCCATTCGATTGCCGCCTTGCCGTGTTTCTCCCCGAGACCAAGCATCACCGTGATGTTCGCCTCCTGCACTTGATCCAAATGCATCGACGCTTCACGAACAAGCAGATTGGTTATGCCGGGCGACAAGCCAACACTAAGAATAGCGGTTGATCCAGAAACTTTCATCACGGAATGCAATCCTTCCACTTGTTTTAAGAAATCACCTTTGGCAGAAATATCGATGTAATCGGCTCCGGCTTTGGCACAACTTTCAACGAACCGGGTGTCATTTTGATCTACACACATGACGACAAGTTTAACGTGTCGCAACATGGCAGGGTCCACCGTTTTCATAATATTCAGTTGCAGCGGTTTAACTGCTCCACCCGTCTGGCGACTGAATTGTTCGGCACGTTCCAAGCGTGTACCCGCAGCCCACACTTTGCCGGGAAATGCTTGCGCAAGCTGGGTACAGACCATCTGCCCCACTTGGCCATAACCACCAACAATCCAGATCTGATCCTTCATGATGTTGTCTTGTTGCATATTAGTCTCGGATTGCATAGTATCCCTCCACCCAGAATGCTGCAAAATAACGGGTTACCCGCGAAAAACCACACTCCGCGAGCAATGTCACTAAGATTTCACCACTTACAGGATCGGATGACTTACCGAGAGAGGCGGCAAACCTTTCCCATTCCTCCGTAAGCACACCCGCCTGCAACATATGTTCTCGCCATGCCTGCATCATGACCGGATAAGCCGAAGAATCCAGATCTGCATTAACAGAAGCAAGGATTAGAGGTGCACCGGATTTGAGCCTACCTGCTAGATGCATTAGGAAAGACTTTTTTGCTTCCAGTCCCTGGATAAAATGCAGCATCAGCATACTCGTGGCACCATCGTACAATCCATCCTCAGGTAATTGTTCAATGGTCTCGGAAAAAAGCTTGACCCGGTTCGAGATGCGAGCTTCATGTGCTCTTTTTTTCGCCAAATCCAACATCGGCTTAGAAGTATCCATGCCTGTCAACGACCAGTCAGGATGTTTTGTACCCAACAAAGTGATTTCCTTGCCCCCTCCAGCCCCTGTAACTAATATTCTCATATGTTTGTTATCTGCTATTGTTGCTGTGAGAAGTTTTTCCATCAGATCATGCATATGGGCATATCCCGGAATTTTGAGAGCAATCGATTGTTCATAACGAACGATGTCCGCGCTATCCCAACTCATGGGTGAAGGATTATCCGAGCATGTATGATCCGTTCCTTTATTTCGTTTTTCATCCCGTGTACCATCTATATGATCTTTCATCGTAGCTACACTCCTCTGAATTTGAAGTTAGACTTGACTCTGCATTCGTCTAATTTCATTATAAAGGGATACATACAGACGACCATCCCATAAGTATGGGATATTAACGTACTCGGGAAGGAGCTTATCCAATTGACCAGCCTAATTACTACACAGAATGTACATCGGATTACTTCCCTTGAAAAAGGAAACTGGACCTCTCGCACCTATCGGGAAGCTGTTCTCAAACAAATTCATACGGTTATCACATATGATGCATATTGCTTCACCACCGTAGATCCTTCCACCCTTCTTTCTACAGGCGCGGTGACGGAAGAGGGCATTGAAGCCATTCATGATCGATTATTTATTAATGAATACATGGAAGAGGATATCCATAAATATAGCGACTTGATTCAATCCGGTCAGTATGCTGCCATTTTGCATGCTTCCATTCAATCACGGCCTGGGGCAAGTTCACGTTATACGAATATTTTACAGCCTGCCGGATTCGGAGATGAGCTTCGAACGGTATTTGTGAATAACGATGCCTGCTGGGGTTATCTCACGTTGTACCGCAAACAGAACAAGCCTACATTCTCTGAAGAAGAGCGAGAGCTCATGCAACACTGGGCATCCTCAATTGCATTTATGCTACGGACAACGCATCTATTATTGATGGAAGAGCTTCAAGGTGGCAGTCCGAGGGAGCCAGGCATTGTTATTTTACGCGCTCCGCTCGAACCTGTAATGCAAAATCCGGCCGCACAATATTGGTTATCCCAATTACGCCGATTGGAGCAGATTGAATCCGATGTGCTTCCGAGACCCGTTCGTGCCGTAAGTTCTCATCTGCTACAATCCATTCAAAAGAATGCCTCGTCAATATCACCAACAACATCGGACGGTTCACTGTCTAAAGTGTGTGTCCAGTTGGCGGACGGTCGTTACGTTATGCTTCAGGCTAGCGTAATGCAGTCTCTCGAATCGGAGAAGCATTCAGAGAAGCGGGATCAAGTTGCCGTTTGGCTGGAGCAGGCTATGCCCCAGGACTTGCTCCCCTTGCTGTCCGAGAGTTATGGCTTATCCGCTCGAGAGCGTGAATTGCTCGCCTACGTGCTACGCAGCTTTTCCTCGAAGGAAATGGCAGCAGCCATGCATATCTCAACCTATACCGTTCAAGATCATCTGAAGTCCATCTTCGCCAAAACAAAAGTTTCCTCCCGTCGGGAGTTAATTTGGCATTTCGTTTCCCGTTTTCAATTATCCGGAGAACCAGAGATACCTGGAATATAAGTTAAGCAAATAAAAAAGCGCGTCCCTATGGACGCGCTTCTTTATTGCACTACACCGTATTTCTATACCTCAACTACGATTTGGCAGGTTTAGCAGAACGTTTGGAACCGCCTGCATTTTTCGGTTGTGTAGCATTCTTCGTACGTTTAGTGCCTTTGATGTGATCTGGCTTTTGCGTGTTTAATTCCGTCGCTTCAACTACCTGTGGATGCTCTACGGGGTACAATTTGCGGAACAGCAATGTCTGAAGCACTAAGAATGACCCCCCAACCGTCCAGTACAGCGGCATAGCTGCTGGTGCCGAGAGCGAGAAAAATGCCATCATTAGCGGGGAAATATACCCCATTATCGCAAACTGTTTGCGCTGTTCCGGGGCCATATTCGCCTGTGACACTTTCGCCTGAATAAGATAAATAACGGCTACAACTACAGCCAATACATAGTCAGGGGCGCCAAGCTTAAACCACAAAAACGAATGGGAAGACAGCTCTGGCGTTAAACGAATTGCCGTGTAAATCCCCGATAGAATTGGGAGTTGAATAAATAATGGCAAACAGCCGATATTCAGCGGGTTGAATTTATGCTTTTTGTATAACGCCATTGTCTCTTCAGACAGCTTCTGCCGATTAGCCGTATCGTTCTTGCCCTCGTACTTTTTCTTAATGGCATCCAGTTCAGGTTTCATCGCATTCATAATGACCCGTGTTCCCTGCTGGGACTTGGCTTGACGCATCATAAGCGGTAATAGGGCGAGACGAATAATCAATGTAATGGCAATAATTGCAACGCCGTAACTTCCATTGAATACACTGGCGATATGCTGAATCAGATACGACAGCGGAAAAACAACGTAATGATTAAAAAAACCAGGTGTTGATGAATTAATCTCTGATACATTGTTACTGCATCCAGCAAGTAGCATAACTGCGAATAAAATCGCAATCAGACCATAGATCCGTCCTTTGCCAGATGTAAGTGTGAACCTCTTGTTTGTATGTTGTTCCATATATATCCTCCTTGTTGATTGCTTGATTCCGGTCTCAACAAGGAAATACAGTCTGGTTCATCTTCATCCGGTGCTTCTTTTCGTCTGACCATGCGGCTCCAGTCTTCCGGTCTGCGCTGTAAGTTCAAGCCGAGTGCCGGCAAAACAGGTTCAATTCCGTCCCCACTGCCGCCTTCCATCCAATACTCCGTCATGCCACAGTGTAGATGGGCGATATAGGCGTAACTGACGGTGAAAATCAGACCGATAGAGAATATATACGGCAATAGCTCATGTAATTCAAACAAGAGATTCACCCCCTTCATACGTTTATTTTTACATTATAGCACTTACATATCACATTTGCATAAATGAACTGCTGGCAAATCCAAACTCCGCTTGATTCCGTTCTTAATTTGGACAATTCTACCCAGGCTCGATCTCTGGCAAATCTGTTAATTCAGTTCAACACACGGAGACCCCAAAATCCGCGGCATATCTGGGCTCTGAGAAGTTGTCAACTTGGATATAATCCATCATCTTTCTGATAAAGTCATACCCTTCCCCGTTCGGGTGTAGTTACGGCTCAAGGAAAGCGTATCCTTTCGGCGATAAACACCAAGAAGCAATCCGATCATAGCGTATTCAAGTATCACATGAGATCCATATCCTATAAGGGGAAATTTAACACTCATGATTGGGACCATTCCCGTAATGATCGCCACTGAATAACTCAGTTGAAGTGCGAGTGTAACCGTTACAGACAATACAATGGTCGAACCAAACTTGTCTTGTACACGCGGCAGTATTTTAAATAATGTATTTACAAACCACACTATGCCAACAATAAACAGCGCGCAGGCAGACCACCCAAACACATCTATAAGCATAACCCCCGGATAACTCAGATAAAGATATTTTAAAGTTGATCCTATAGGGATGTTTGTACCATTCCCCCACCATCCCGCTGTTTTGACGATATCGATAATAGCGTTGTTCATAAATCCCATACCCTTAGATTCTTGATCCAGATTAAATACAACAGACAACCTTTCGAATCGACTATATTGATCGGTTACAAGTAATAATAAGGCGGCAGCCGATCCACAAAAACAAGCAGTAATCAGCGTATATAACCACTTTCTTGTAATCCATCCGAACAGTAGCAGAGATATGCATCCAAATAACGATAATCGGACCCAATCCGAGATTTGATAGATGAGTACCATAGGCAAAGCTACTAATGCAATATAGGTAAAGATCATTTGCACGTTCAGACCCGAACGAAAATGGGATATGACAATCCCGCCGATCGCGAGTGGCAATATCCAAAGTGCGGATGTGGTAACATCGATTGAGAAGCCAAATGGCAATGTGAAGAATCTATTCATGCTACCATACGAGTCTGCTATCACCGGGGTGATCCATAAGAGGACATTTATTAGAATGTATACCCACCAAGCAGATTTAATCCATTTCCTGTAGTCAAAAAAGAGGCAGAACAGCATGGCTAAGATCCCCATACTTGTATAGATCAGATGGACAGATGAGTATTCATATCCCAAGCCTAATAAACTATTTGTATAAATCCAGGTCAAAACCATGCCAATGAGAGCCATCCCCACGACCCCCGCCAATAATCCCCAGTGCATCCGGTGACGATGGATTTTGTGCATTCTTCTGCCTAAATCGTCCGGATCACCCATCTGTTCAATGGCATATGTGACAGCTTCCTTCGATGTGAATCCTTCCTGCTCCTTGTCATAGATCATCTCTTCGAGATGATTCCCGAGTTCTTCACGAAGATCGTTATGTACTTCACTCGCCTTGACCTGACCGCAGATTTGATTCAGATATATCTGAATCTCATTTTTATTTTCTTTCTCCTTGCCCTGCTCTTTCGCTTGTTTCAGATTCATCCAATCAGACCTCCCTCACCAATCACACGATCTACAGCACGACGAAATAAAGACCATTCCGCTTTTTTCTGTTGTAGTGCCTGTATGCCTTGTTCTCGAATGGAGTAATATTTCCGTTTTCTACCCTCCACTTCTGCCCAATAAGCCTCAACCCATCCTTCGATTTCCATGGCGTGTAGAATCGGATACAATGTCCCTTCTTTTAGATTAAACACACCCTCCGATTGACGATGCAGTTCCTTAATCAGCTCATAGCCATACATGGGTTGTACATGAAGTAAAGTTAAAATTAATGTTTCTGTACTTCCTTTAATCATTTGTTTATTGATCTGCAAGCAAATCTCTCCCTCCTAAATAAATGTTTTATACATCGGAAATCTATGCATAGTTAATCTAGGTGTCATATTACTTTATTATTCCTTTCATGTCCAGTACTTGGTTGATCCATTTATGTTAAACTACCTCTATTAAACCTTGAATTGATTACAGAGATTTTTTCGATCTTCACAGAGTTAGATAGACCGATATTACGAATTAAAGGAGACATTCTCGCATGAGCAAAAGTAAACTTATTTTCTTTCTCGGCGGAGCCGGAAGCGGCAAAACTACGCTCGCCAAAGCGCTCTCGCGTAAATATAAAGCTGCATTTTTGGACATGGACATCTTGCTTCGTCCCGCAGCAGAGGCCATCATGACGTTACAAGGGCTTGATCCATCAGACCGGGATTCACCGGAATACAAACGGCTGTGCCGCGATCTGGGTTATCGAATCACGATGGACGCCGCTTTGGATAACGTACAACTTGGTGTAGACACTCTCGTGGTTGGGCCTTTTACCAAAGAGACCGGGACACCCGATTGGATTGAGCAGGAACTTGCACGCATTGGCCGTTCCCTTAATAACACAGACGTTCGAGTTGCTTATGTTTACTTGCAGAACGAAGCGTTATATCATCAGCGAATCAGTGCGAGACAATCTCCATTAGATGAATGGAAACTGGCTAACTGGGATGCGTTTCGTACTTCTCTTGATCGAAAACGCGTGGCTTGGCCGCTTCCGGCGGAATCCGTTGCTTATATCGACAATTCTAGTGATGATCCTGCTATTGCTTTTGCCGAATTGGAACGACGGATGTATGAGTGAAAGGATATTAGTTTTATCCAGCCTATATGAAGGCTATCGAAACTGACCTTGTGCACATTGCCGCTCATACTAACACTAACGTTCCTCACTTCCTCTCCATTCCACTCTTGCCCATAACCTTATTGACACACTCCGTTTCGACGCGGCAAACACAGCAAACACGAGAGAGCGTAAGCTCACCTCGTGTTTGCTGTGTTTTCTGTGTTTTCTCTACTTGCTCACGCTCGTTGTACCTTGTATTTCCCCAATTCCACTACTGTATCACAATTCGTTCGCCAGCCGATTATCTTGCCGACGTTCAGCAAGTCGAGCTGTAATGAGTTTATGGCTCTCGTCGATCTCCTCAGGCGTGCAAGCTGTTTTCAGCTCGTACACCTTCACTGGAGATCGATCAATGATATCCAGGAATGAATCAAAATAAGTCATGTCTTGACTATGAATATAAGGACACCAGTGGTCGGACAACCCTACCGTTTCATGGATGTGCACACCCACGACATGATCAATCAGCGCATTCGCTTCGCGCACATTGTCATACAATCCCATCCGATCCATCATCATACCGTGGCCGATATCGTACCATAATCCCAGAGGTGCACCCTTCATCTGACCAATAATGCTGCCCGCTTCCTGCAGCGTTGGCATCTGATAACAGCGTGAACGGGTTTCAATACCAAAGTTCACAGCGTATCCACGTTGCTCCGAAAGATTGCATACCTCCTCCAGGCTTTCCTGTATGCGTTTCAAGTAATGCTCACTACCAGCCTGCCGCTTCTCCAGCATCTCCTGCCACAACGATTGATAGGCGGATGAATCCTTGCCTTGCTCGTGATAGATCTTTTTTAGAGCTTCATCAATGTTATACTCAAACGGCACTTCCCCCGGATGCACAACAACCGCCTTTCCACCGTAGCGATGAGCATATTCAGCAGAACGAAGCAGCAGTTCAATCGCTCGTTTACGCCGCGGCTCATCATCAAATCCAAGTAACACCGAATCTGTACCGTAATCCGGATCAGCTACATGCGGAAAGGTGTTATGCACACTTGATATGTCTACTTGCCCTCGTTCAATCATTGGTTCAATCGTCCGCAATAGCTCATCCGTCACATTATAGTTTAACTCTACCTGTCTGAATCCAAGCGACAGAATCTCTTCGATCATACCTTCACCCGTCGTATGGCGTTTAATATTCCAGCACGTCGAGAAAGAGTACTCTTTTTTATCTGTATACATTTACTATGCCCTGCCTCCTTCCGCACATTAGCCCTATCCTAGTCCTCTTCATCGCCCAATCATGGACTTCTCTCTACCTTGGTGATAAGCGTCTCACCTCATTGTTCTATTCACTGATCCCGAGCCCAAACTTCATCCGGTTCTCCGTCACACCCGGAACATAGCGATATATAATCTCAGCATAATCCGTATACATGAGCACTGTCGGTGCTGGCGCTTCTGCTTTTACAGAACAGGTTAGCCCCGGAAGCGTCCAACGTGCTGGTTGTAAATCGCGTGGATGCAGATTAGGTCCTTTGATTTCGAAATAAACTTCAATCTCTTCCGCTGTATCCAGCTGCACCTCAATATTCAATGTTTCCGGCGTGACCTCCGCTTCAAAAATGATGCCCCGCAGATGGCTGTTCCAGTCTCCACCTGTTTCACGCCGAATCAGACGCAAGTAATACCGCTCTCCTGTCTCGGTCTGCCAATGAATCGTTGCCGGATGCATCTGTCCGTTTGTATTGCGACTGCCAGACATTGCTCCCATCATTCGTCTCTCACCGATCCAGGCCGAAGCGGTACAGAGATTCCGGTTTGCTTTTGGATCGTTGCGTTCACACAGTTCCATGAACTGTTTTTGCACAAGTCGATCTCCTTGATGAGCTAAAAAATACGGCACAACCTCTTCAGGGACATCTATCCCCAGTAAAGCAATCATCGGATCATGCCCCGATTCACAGTTCATGCCTGTCAAATATTCGTAACCTTCCCCTAACAAAAGATAGAGAAACACACCGATGGAGCTATGCTCCCGCATCTCCATATCATATGCCCGAGCAAATGGCCCGGATAAATTCTCCAGATTGGCATTGTAATACAGCGCAATATTGTTCCATAAACCATACTCAATCTGGTGAGCAATTTCAGTCATGCGCTCCGTTACGGCATACTTTCGGAACATCCCAAGTACGGCGAGATCCACCCCGTAATAGGTCGTGGTATTGAACTCAGCAAACGTACCCCCGTATTGCTCGAACTCCTGTAAGAGACCTTCGGCCTGTTCATCCGCATGCTGAATCCAATCCGTCCGCTGGAACCGGTGTCCATAATAATGGGTAATAAAAATATGCATCAGTTCAATGTTCGTGTTCATCGGAATCACATCTGACCGTCTGCGATCAACAGAGCCCTGAACGGCACGTTCCATCGCTTCATCCATTCGCCGAATAAGCTTATCCGGCAGAAGTTCCGCAAACTCGGCTGTTGCTATAGCACACACACATGCGATAAATTCCCGCCAGTTTGGATCATAGCTGATCCAGACCGGAGGCAAAACGGCGTTCACAGACGCATAAAACAACTTTTTTAATTGTTTGGCGTCCGAGCCTTTCGTCAACAAATCATTCTCTTGCTGCAGATTATGAATAAACTGCGCAGACACCTTCTCAAAGGTGCGTTCCAGGAAATAGGCTGTGCCTAGCGCAAATGATTTCCATGCATAATGGCCCGCGGGTGGGTGCTCTTCATTTGTCTGGGTCGCAAAGGTGCCGTGATAGATTTCTTCGGGCGCGTCATATTGATAATCTAGCACGCTGTGAAGCACACGAACTGCCCGCGCTACATCGCCGGGCTCCTGACGAATCAGCAGGCCCAGCGCATAATGCGCACTTCCTCGCGTACCGTGCTCTGATGCATCGTCTTCAAAGCTGCGAAGCAATGCGAATTCATCGTCATAAAAACGATCCATCATGACCATGGACTGGTGTACCAGATGTTGCTGTTCCTTGGACATCTTCTTAACCATCGGTTGTGTCATGCCTATGACCTCCTGAGACGTTAACCTTTCACAGCACCTACCATTACACCGCTGATGAAAAATCGCTGCAACCACGGATATACGAGCAGGATCGGCAACGTCGAGAATATTACACTAGCAGCTTTCAAGCTTTCTGGTAACACATGGACTGCACCAATGCCTTCATTTTGCATTAGTTCGGTGATTTGGTTTTGCTGAATCATCTGATATAACTTCAATTGTAACGGATACAACTCCGGTTTGGTAATATACATTAATGCATCCTGGAATCCATTCCAGCGTCCTACAGCGTAAAACAAACTAAGCGTCGCCATAACCGGAAGAGACAACGGCAAAATGATGCGCATTAACGTTCCAATCTGGGTACTGCCATCAATATCAGCAGCCTCCTCCAGACTCTCCGGGATGCCGCGGAAAAAGGTGATCAGAATAATCATATAAAACGGACTGATCAAGCCAGGAAGAATTAACCCCCAAGTACTGTCAAGCAGATGCAAATTTTTGATCAAAATATATTCCGGGATAATGCCACCGCTAAAAAACATAGTCACTACAATGACTAGCATGAACCACTTTCGCCCTCTCAGACTGCTTTTGGCAAGGGGATATGCCGCCATAATGGTCATAAGCATACTTAACACCGTACTCAGAACCGTCAGCCAGATCGTGTAGATCAGAGAACGAATCATGGAACCATCACCGAACACCTTACCATAGGCCTCCCAGGACAACTCTTTTGGAAAAAAGGAAACCTCTCCCGAACCGATCGCCCGGTTCGAACTTAGCGAGATCGCAATAATATGGATGAAAGGTGCAAGGCACAGGATCATCGCAATGACAATCAGAATCACATTTACTGTGTTGAATATTCGATTCGCCGTGTTTTCCGACATCTCACTCACTCCTTACAGATCATAGATGGATACCGTGTTGCCTCAGAAGCATTCATTCCGTTACATGATGCTCTCATCTGTCAATTTTTTAGAAGCGTAGTTCGCACCAAGGATGAAAATCAGTCCAACGACAGCCTGGAACAGTCCCACTGCGGTTGCCAGTGTTACCTGGCCCGACTGCAGACCCAGACGGTACACAAACGTACTAAGCACATCCGAGTATTCGCGTACTGCCACATTTCCGATGATAAACGGCCGGTCAAAGCTAATGGAGATCATGTTGCCGACATTGATAATCAGTAAGGTAACAATCGTCGTTTTGATGCCTGGCAGGGAAATATGCCAAATTCTGCGCAAACGGCTGGCTCCGTCTACCTCGGCAGCTTCATAGAGCTCACGGTTAATGCCTGTAAGGGAAGCCAGATACAAAATCGTTCCCCAGCCTGCACTCTGCCACACCCCAACGGCGAGATACGTAAAAATCCAATAGTTTTTATCTGAGAGAAACGGAAGCGGATCAAGCCCCATGCTCATTAACATGTTGTTAATGAAGCCAGATTGTGTGCCAAACACCTGCAATACGATACCACCTATGATGACCCAGGAAATAAAGTGTGGAATGTACAGCAACGTCTGTGCCATCTTTTTAAACCAGGCGACTCTTAATTCAAAGAGCAAGATGGCGAGAATTAGCGGTGCTGGAAAGGAGACAAGCAAGTCGAGCAAATTCAGAACGATTGTATTACGCAGGGCGGTATAAAATCCCTGATTTTGAAACACTTCCTTAAACCCCTCGAATCCAATCCACTCACTGCCACCAATCCCTTGGAAGAAGTTAAAATCCTTAAAGGCGATCTGTACCCCATACATTGGACCGTATTTGAAAATGATGAAGTATAACATGGGCAACACAAGTAATGCGTACATTTGCCAGTTTCGGCGGAAATAAGTGCCTGTCTTCATAATGTTCCCCCCAAGTCGTGAAGGATGTCTCATGGAAGGCGATCCTTACATCGCCCCCATGAAAAGTCCTGTTTAATACGGCCAGACCTGTCTAACCTGCGCTATATGATAAATAATTACTTCATCGCTTTGTAAGCCTCCGTACGCTCATCAAGAATAGCTTGGCCTCCACTTGCCATATAATCACTCATCATACTGTTATACACAGCTTCAAAATCAGCCGGTTTGGAGATGGTTGTTTTCACAATAAACTCCGAGAATTTATCTTTTAAGCCGTTACCATAGCGAGATTCCGCTTCAATCGGTTTGGAGAATCGTACGGGTTGAATTGTATCCGTGTTAGAGATCGTTACCGATTTGCGCATGTCATCCCGGTATTTGGAATCTACCTGAACCACATAAGCCTCTTCGTTTTTCTTTTCGTCTCCAACATATTTGCCGTTTACAATAATCGCAATGTCACCGGAGTTGTAGATCCGGCCAGCGATTTCAGGAGAAGCATCCTCTTTGATCTGGGGTACATCGTCCACCAACTGATAGTTTTCGTCTTTCACGCCGTATTGCAGGTCAAACAGATTGTTGCCAGAAGCCATCCAGTCCAAATATTTCATGGCTGCTTCTGCATTTTGACTTGTTTTCGGAATCATGACATACATCGCATTGGGTGCATATGCCGGCTTGGCAAATTTGCCTTCCGAATTTTTGAACGCATCAATCGGTGTCATCACCGCATCAGGTTTGTTGGTTTGCAGGTTTTTATACGTACCCGAGATGTAAATCTCTCCGGCATCTTCACTGTAGAAACCTACTTTGCCGTTGGACACATCTTCCCACAGTTTTTTCTTGTCTTTATCAAGTCCGAAGTCTGCGCTCATTAATCCCTCGTTGTACAACGTATTCATATATTTCAGTGCATCTTTGAAGCCAGGCAGCAGCGTTGGATAATCATTAGAGCCAAGCTGTTGAGTCTGTGTATATCTTTGTTCTTCCGTCAGAGGCTGAATGAAAGACCAGATCAATGGCTCATATTGTGCCGAAGCGATCGACATCCCCATGGGAATAAGTGATGAGCCCACTTTGCCCGGATCTTTCTCCTTAAATGCTTTCAGAGCAGTATGCAATTCTTCAGCCGTTTGAGGTGTAGGCAATCCTAGTGCATCCAGCCAGTCCTGACGAACATATGAAGCGTACTTTCCTAAAACCAGACGTTTACCCGGTACTGCGAATTGTTGCCCGTCATACTGACCGTATGCGAGTGTGTCATCACCCAAAAATGTTTTCAGATTGGTTCCCTCTTTGTTGAGCAGATCGGTCAACTCTGTCAAACCGCCTTGTGAGGCATAACGATTAAATGTACCGGAATCATAAGTGAATACAATATCGGGTACTTCAGAACCACTTGCCATAAGCACGTTAAGCTTCTGCACTTCTTCTGAGCGGGGAACGGGAACAAATTGAACATCAATGTTGTTCGGATCACCAAATTCTTTTTGAATGAAGCGTGTCAGATAACTATCGGAGATGGTGTAACCTGCCGGTGTATTTCCCCGGTCGAAAATTTCTACTTTCAACGTGGTTCTGTTCCCCGAACCCGCTTCCCCGGATGATGAAGATGATGATTCAGTGCCTGATGAACACGCGGATAATAATAGAGTGAATGCTGTTACCACTGCGAGAATCGAACTTGCTTTTCCTGCCTTGCGTCTTTGAAATAATTTCATTTAACCTTTCCCCTTTCGCACTCATTCTGTAATGATTCACATGATCGCCACTCCGTTATGGTTGTCCAACTTGTTGCATCCGTGAATGTCATTAATTATTACATCATTTTCTGAAAATCGACAATAAACTATTTTCAAAAAGGGTTAAAACTCAATTCAACGTCAAAAAACCTGACTTTTAAACCATTTTCCTTACAATAAACTATTTTCGGTTATTTTATGTTATATAAACTAACATAAATTCATGAGATCCACACTCATTTTTAGGTGGTAATTCTCTCTAATTCGACAATGAAGACAAAAGATAATCTATTTTCCCGTTTTGTATGTAATAAAAAATGACCGCCTGATCTGCGGTCATTTCTAGAGAATGTACGATGTTATTACTCGCTTAGTTTCTTGGGGCCAGATTAAAGCGCACTTCTCCAAAAACGGTATCTACTGCGCTTCCTCCGAATTCATCAAGCAGATACTCTTTATCCTTGTCGAGATGTTCCAGAATTAATACATTGAACTTCTGATCATTATGAATCCCGCCTAGCCTAAACTGTACAGGCAAGTTCAGTTGTTCAGCTGTCTTGGTCATGATCTGAACAAGTTCTGACTCATGTCTTTTCCTACTGGTGATGTATTTTCCCGTTGGAATCGCCAAAGAATATCGCAAACCATCCACGTCAAAAGCGAAGGTATTGTTATCTGTATCAATGTTTATCTCACTGCCAAGCTCCACGGAACCCCAAATTTGTTGTCCAAACTGATTCATTTTGTCTCCCCCTTTTCATATCTATAGTGTAGAACATATCGTATACCTTCTATCTGTGCTCTTACGTTTTTTCGAGTAGCCCTTCTAAAAAAACTCCTCTATGCGGCAACGGGGAAAATGTACGTTGCTTAACTAGAGGAGTTTTTTAATCATTCTCTTATTCTATATAGGCAAAATGTTATGGATAGCAAAATGACAGATATATTCCAATTAGCCTAACACCTTCTTCGGTTTATCGTTTTGCTACTTGCCATACTGCTTGCGATAATCCCCCGGAGTCACGCCAATCACACGTTTAAATACTCGACCAAATGAAATCGCATTAGCGTAACCCACCTGCTGGGCAATATCCTGAATAGCTGTATCTGTTGATGTCAGCATTCGGCATGCTTTTTCCACTCTCAACTTCACAAGAAAATCAACAAACTTCATATCGAATTCTTCTTTGAACAAATAACTTGCATATTTACCCGAAATTTGAAAACGATCACTCAGATGTTTTAACGACAGATCCGGATCATCAAAATGCTCTTCAATATACACTCGCAGCTCGTTAATCATCGCACGATGACTTTTCGTTTCGTTAACTGCAACATAATTACGATAGACCTCTTTCAGCCAATCCAGCAAAATCTCCCGAATGCCTTCAAGGGTGTCGACCTCCTGAATTTGCGAGCGAAGCCGTATCAGAACGGGCTCATCAAATTGGTGTTGCAAACGTTCGGACAATTCCCCGAACTCACGCGCCAACATCTGAATCAACGATTGCAAGAGCATACGAATATCCTTATCATTCATTTGGTCTTCATTAAAAGCAATAAACATCTGGTCAAGCTGCCCTCGCCAGCCATCCCCGGTAAGCCTGAACTCCCGAACGATGTCTGCGAGCATTTGCAAGTATTTATACGAATGCAGTTCCATGTGGCCTGGCAGTTGTTCACTGAGTACAATCGCATTCTGACCAAGGGTGAGCCGGTGCTGCAGAGCTGTGTCTGCACTGCTATAGGATCGAGTGATTTCTTCCCAGCCGTTAACCGTTTGCCCGATTCCGAACGTAAACCGAATCCGGAAATGCTCAGCAATCCACATATGCAACTGTTTAGCCAAATCCATCAGAAGTTCACGACTCAGTCTTTCTTTTTCATTGCAGGCTACCACAACGATTAAACGCCGACTGCCAAACCATTCTGCCCACGCACCAAAATTGCTCTCTTTCTGCACCAGTTCCTTGAACACATTCATCAGTGCCATTTTCAGCGTATTGGAAGGAGCGGGCAGGTCTGCCCCATTCATCTCCGCTACCAATACAGCGGCGCACTGCGGTTCAAGAAACCTTTCCTCAAGCGGTTGCAAGTGACGAAGACGCTGACGGAAAGAATCTATACGTTCACCCTCCATCAAATCCACAAGCAACTGCCTGCGATGAATCAGCAGATTCTCATGATGCTGTTTCTCGTAATCTACGGTTTGAGCAATGAGATGTTCCAGCGCCCGGTCGATCAGTGCAAGCTCGTTTTTGACAGAAGGTGCGGCATCCTCTTCATGCACACGGGGCTGTAACGCCTGAATGCGATTCATCATCAGTTGCATGGGTTTTACGTTTCTACGTGTAATATAGATTAAACCTGCGACCGCACCAGCAATGGTGAGAATACCAATTCCAATCCACACATAAGACACCAGTGATACCCATGAATATAACTGACCTGTCTGAATGCCACTCTCAAAGGTAAGTCCTAGCTTCTCAGCCTTGACCTGATTAAGGACATTCCCCTCCGCCGCATCAATCTGATGAGCCGAATATACGAGATCCCCATGACTATCCTTCACCTGTAGAAAAGAAAGATTCGCATCCGTCATATTGTCAATTTGCCTCTCCAAAGCATACATCCGTATGGTAATAACAAGCAGACCTTCACCACCCCAAGGCAGTGGTAGCCATTTATTCATGCTGATGACCTGTGAAGGGACATCAAATGAACGTTCTTTGTAGGATCTGGGCTGATTCCAACCCAGATTCAATTTATTTTTCAACGCCTGTTCGATATACGATTTATCCTCAAATTCCTCAAAACTTACCATTCCTCTAGGTGTAATAATGCTCGAATCCGACATTCGGTAGAGGTAAATCGACTGCACCATGCCCTGTTGATCCACCATACGGTTCAGATCACTGGCTGCATCATAAATAAACTGACTGGACAATTGTCCTTTTTCGGCTTCCAAAAAACGACTGTACATTGTGTTCGTTACAATTTCATCCAGCAGTCTCATCTCAATATCGCCTAATGAACGCTCCAATGTGCTGACAATGTAATGTGTGGAGATCATATCCGCTTTTTTGGTTTCTTTTCGTGACAATTCGTTAACAACCAGGAAGGAGAGAAAGATCAGAATGGAAATCGTAAGCAGAAATAGGGGGAAATATGAATAAATCAACCTGGTGTGCCAAGTCCGCTTCAGATTTACCTTCATAGGCCTCAGTTCCTTCCGTTTCTACTTTAAGTTTCTAACTCCATTTCTACTCTAACGGGTAGGCCCTTCTCTGCTCTTTGGCCTGTCTGCTGACGATATACAGAATAATTGCCCCCATTGCCGCACTGATGGTACAAGCCAGATACATCATGGACGGACCGCCAGTATCCAACAAATAGCCGTTAAGCATATTTCCCACAATGCCTCCGAGTCCTGCAAACACCATGTTAAACAAGCTTTGACCTGTCGCCTGCATCTCACGTCCAGTAACAGACGCCACATATTCCACTGCCGCGATATAGAAAAATCCAAATGACAATCCGTGCAACACCTGAACACCAATCATCACTTCGGGACTTGGCCATAACCATTGAATTCCCCAGCGTAACATGTAGGCTCCCGCTGCCAGCAACATGGTTCGTTCATGTCCCCACCTGCGTAACACATAAGCGGCTACCAGCATAGAGGGTACATTGGTGATGGAAGCGATCAAAAGAGCTGTACCCGTCAAGGCAACCGAGCCACCAGCCATCTGAAATGAAATAACAAAAAAGGAGTTAAATGCTGTAAGGGTCTGATTCACCAGAAAACAACCCGTGAGAAAGAGAAGGAACGTGCGATTTCGAAGTAATCTTGCCAAACCTACGGAGAAAGTTACCGAGGACGAGGAGATGCTCGTCTGCTTGGGGAGTGTGCCCGCCAGTATTGCGCTCAAGATGTTGAAAAGCAGAAAGGGCAGCCATAACATATGAATGGAAAACTGGGAGAGATACATTCCTGCAGCGAATCCGCCAAGCCCTGTCCCCAGGCTTCCGAACAGCCGAATCATACCGTAAGAGGTATTCGCCGCTCTTGCTGCCGTTACCGCGTAGGAGTCAGCTACAGGTATCTGTGTCACTTGAAATATAGTGCACAAAGTATAAATCAAAATTAATATAATGTATACCTGAATATTATAAAAATACGCTAACGCCGCTGGAATAAGCAGGCTAAAGACCAATACAAGGCGTGTCTTTTTGAATTTATCCACCAAAATTCCCCAGACCGGTTGGAGAAAGATGGATATTAAGGTTCCAAAAGCCATAATAAATCCGGTATCCTTACTCGAAAAACCCTGAGCAACCAGAATCGGATTGATGTAAGGGTTAAAGATGCCTCCGGCAAGTCCCATAAACAGATATAAACACTGCAATTTAATTAATACCGCTTTTGCTTCATTGAATTCGGCTTTTGTTTTTTTTGTATTAGCCGTCATATGTCTATCACTCATCCGGATCTCCATCCTTTTATTTCTGTAGTCTCTGTGTATGGTTTACTCCTATTACTAGCCGTTACATACGTTCAAGATGACGTCTAATGGAAGCGAGCGCTCCGATTGCCCCTGCTTTATTGCCAAGCTCGGCAATGACCACTTGGACCGGAAGCACAACATAACGTTTGAGTCTGGCCTGAACTTCGTTCAAATAATAGGTTGGATTGGATGCAGCTACTCCGCCGCCGAGTACAATAATCGATGGGTTCAATAGAGCCGTAATATTCGCGAGTCCTCTTGCCATATAACGCATAGGCAGTTCCAGAATTTCAAGGGCAGCTACATCACCTGACTCAGCCGCCTTAAACACGTGTCTTGCTTCAATCTGCCCCACTTCGCCTCCGGCCAGACTCCAGATCAGGGATAGTTCATTTCCTTTTCCCGATTTAAAATAGTGCCTCGCCCGCTCCGTAATACCGGTCCCTGACGTCACTTGTTCAAACACCCCGAAGGCATCACCATCTACTACATATTCGCGTGTCAACCCTTCGTCCCCTGTGATAAAATGTCCAATCTCACCCGCCGCGCCCTGTTGTCCACTGTGCAATTCTCCATTTAGTACAAGTGCAGCGCCAATGCCTGTGCCCACGGTTACCATTACACTGTGGCGATGCCCTTTAGCAGCCCCCTGGTCCACTTCCCCCATCGCTGCCATGTTCACATCGTTATCCATAACGATTCTTCCACTGTAGTACTTGGCAATCATCGGCCGAATATCTTCTTCAGCCCACTGGAATGCAGGAGCATTCCGAAGTACGCCTTCATCTTGCAAAATAACACCCGGGAAACCTAGCCCCACTCCCGCGAGCTGATCCCAATCACATCCAGCTTCTGCACAGAACGTTTTTAATTCGGCAAATAACCATTGGAAAAAGGATTCCGGCTGATCCGCGGCTTGTGTCGGCAACCTGCGCTCATGAACTTCACCACCGCTTTTCTGATTGGATAACAACATCAGTATTTTGGTTCCTCCAATGTCAACACCGGCAACCCATGAGCCTTTCGCCTCGTTCCGTTCATGCTGTGCATGCTTCATGTCACTTTGGTGCTCCGTGTGCTGATTTGCCCTGTTGCCTTGAGCTGTTTCTGTCATTACACTTCCTCCTTGGCAGATCTGTTCTTTATGTTTCGTAGTACAACGGTTCTAAACTTCGGTTTACCTTGACTTCTATCCCTAAAATCCCTTTTGCTGGAGAGTTAGCATGGTCTGCTGCAGCGCCACTTGCACCGCCCCTGTCACGACGGCTCGTTCTCCGAGCTCCGAACATATCAACTGTGGCTGCACCGGAAATTGCTCTGCAGCAGCTTCCCTAAGCAATGGCAACAATACATCTCCGTTCCCACCAATGCCGCCACCCAGAACGATCATTTCAGGAGCAAGTAACGTACTGATCTGGCGCAACGCCGAAGCGATCATCTGGCTGTACTGATTCATTATGTTTATAGCCCATTCCTCTCCCCTCCGAGTCCCCTCAAAGATGTCCTCAGGTTGCATGTCTGAACTAAAAGGGTCTTTAAAGCAATGTCGCCTCGCTAGTCGCATCAGTCCATCAGCCGACAACACATCCTCCAGACGGCGGCCATCCTCCATGCGCATCTCAGCTACTTCACCGGTTAAACCACCCAATCCATGAAGCAAATGTCCCTGTACCATAATGCCTGCACCCGTCCCCGCCCCAATGGAAAAAAATATGAACAGGGGCGAATCTTTAGCCGCCCCCTTCCTGTATTCCCCTAGCGCTGCGAGATTCACATCATTGTCCAAAATGACATCACATGGAAAAGCACGGGCTAATGCGTGACGTGAAAAGTCCTCCTCCATACCCACAAGCGGGTCGACAATCCGGCTAATCTTTCCAGAGCCAGGCAAGACAACACCAGGAATCCCAAACCCGATACAGCGAATATCATTCCACTGAAGCCCGTTTTCCCGAAGCAACTGATCCACATAGCTGTAAAGCACATGAAGTACAGGCATCTCAGATGATTCGAATGAGTGGTGCCTGCCCTCAATCTCTGCCTCTACAGGTGATTGAACGAAGTCTGGCCCTGGCATTCTTCTCATGTTTTGATCCATCGGCGGATAGGTAGCATATGTAACGATTTGTCCGTTTAAGTCAGATAAGGCAATTCGAATTCGTGTAGCCCCGATATCAATACCGCAGACATAATAAGCCGTTTCGTTAAATTGAATTAACGTGGCCTTACGCCCTTGGGCATTGTCGGCTCTGCCTGTCTCCTTCACCAGATTACGTCCAATCAGGTGCTCAACCGCTGATGATACTGTCGGTTTACTAAGTCCTGTTTGACGGCTGATATCCGCTCTCGACATAGTGCCTTGTGCCCTCAGGGCATCCATAATCAAATTTTCATTTAGATTGCGGATATATTGCGGCGTGCCAGCCATTTTATCCCCTCCACTTCCTAATTAGTTAAGTTTCTTAACGAATTAAACTCAATATATCATCCACTCTGGAGTGTGTACAGCATATTTTCCGCCAATACATCTCATGCAAATGACATCCGCTACAATCACGTTGAATCAAAAACGGCTCAATAAGCTTCTGTTATTATCGAAGGCCATATCATTCCATAACGTAAAAGGGACGAAGCGAGAATTCTCTCCGCTTCGTCCCTTTTACATTGAACCAGTAAAACATACTATGATTTCGAAAGCTCGATAAACCCTTCCCCGAATACATCACGTACATCATGAATGGTGATAAATGCAATCTCATCCTCTGCACGCACAATTTTCTTCAGCATCGGAACCTCTTGCTTGCTAATGACAATATACAAAATCTCTTTCGGATTCTTCGTATAATACCCGTGGCCGGACAGAACCGTAACCCCACGATCCATCTTCTCAATGACCTGCTTTGCAATCTGATCTTGTTTGGCTGAGATGATCATGACTGCCTTTTTCGGATTCAGTCCTTCAATGATAAACTCCATCGTTTTGGTTCCCACAAATAGCAACACAATCGTACACATCAAGCCCTGTGGCCCAATAATAAAGTAAGAAGAGAACGCTACAATCAGATCGAAGAAAAGCAATCCGTAGCTGATATTCCAGTCTAGATATTTATTCGCAAGCCGTGCCAGAATGACCGTGCCCGCCGTTGTTCCTCCTACTTTGACAATTAAGCCTATCCCAAGACCTGCAAATACACCCGCAAAAATGGTATTAACCCACAGTTCATCTGATGCAATGCTCCAGCTTTCGGTCAGGTGCAGGAACAGCGAGTTAAAGATAACCGCAATAATCGTGTATACTGTCGTCGTTCGATCCAGGAACTTGTAACCTACGAGTAATAGAATACCGTTGAGGATCAGGTTCATCAGTCCGGGAGACCAGTGAAACAGATAATACAAAATAATCGTGATACCTGTCACGCCACCCTCTGCCAGATCATTGGGGATGACAAACAAGTTTACCGCCAGCGCAAACAGAAACGCACCGGCCATAAGAAAGAACATATCGGTAATTCTTTTTTTCATTCAGCGCTCCATCCTATCCATCCAAAAATAATAACATCCTTATCAGACCTTTTTAAAATCGAATCATGCTTCCTTTAGAACTTCTAAAATCAATACACTCCAGGATAGATTCTACCATGCTCTTCGTAAAATTTGTATACATAATACAAATTGTTGCGTCATTTGTGCAAAGGAAATTTGAAAACGTCATCTTTTCGCACTCTGTATCATGTAAAACGGACACTGACCATGACAAATGTCATGGTCCATACTTGATATTTGTCATTACAACAGGCTGACATTTATGACTTACCGTCATGCACGCATTCTTTTACAATGATAAAAACGCTTCCCAAAAGAGGATTATCGGGAATCGGCAGGGTACAGACCGCTATGGTTTGTACGCATAAGGAGGAACATGTATGAGTAGAAGCAAAGAAATGGCGCTAAAAAAAGAAGTGACGCCTTTTGAAAAAAACGATCTCAAACTTAGCATTCGTCAATTAATCAATACATTAGTCCCGCTCTTTCTGTTATGGGGGGCTGCATATTACAGCTTATCGATCTCGTACTGGCTTACGTTCCCTATTGCACTAGTGGCATCAGGATTTGTACTTCGAACGTTTATTATTTTTCATGACTGTTGTCATGGCTCATTCTTCAAAAGCAAACGGGCTAACGATATTCTTGGCACCATCACGGGTGTATTAACCCTAACTCCCTATCAGCAATGGAAAGCCGAGCACTCGATCCACCATGCGACAAGCGGCAATCTGGATAAACGCGGTGTAGGTGACATTTGGGTCATGACCGTCGATGAATATAAGTCTGCTACACCTTGGATGCGCCTCTTCTATCGCGTGTATCGTAACCCGGTGGTTATGTTTGGCATTGGACCGATCTATGTCTTTCTGATTGCCTATCGATTTAATCGCAAAGCAGCAAGACGCAAGGAAAGAATTAATACCCATTTAACAACAATTCTAATCATCGCTCTATATAGCTTCATGTGCTGGTTGATTGGATGGCAAGCTTTTGTCATGGTTCAAGCACCCGTATTTTTCTTCTCCGGTTTCTTCGGCATCTGGCTGTTCTACGTACAGCACCAGTTTGAAGAGACATATTTCGAACATGAAGATGAATGGAGTTATGTTAAAGCCGCGGTAGAAGGAAGCTCTTATTACAAGTTACCAAAGCTGCTCCAATGGATCAGCGGAAATATTGGATTCCACCATGTGCATCATTTGAGCCCGCGAGTACCGAACTATTATCTGGAAGAAGCACATAACTCAACACCGCCTTTGCAGAAGGCCACAACGATCACACTACGTTCCAGTCTGGTTGCGCTCCGCTTCCGTCTATGGGATGAAGAACACAAACAATTCATCAGTTTCAGAGAGCTGAAACAAGCATCGCGCAAAAAATATATTCCGAATCCAATTCGGGTAACCAATCAAGCGGGTCTGACAGAGAAGCCTTAGGCTCTGTCGGATTCGTTTTCTTGTATTCAGACGGCAGTCATGCTACAGTCAGGCTAAAGTCCAGTAACACCTTTTTCAAGGAGGAGAATGATATTCAGAAGTGGTCGCAGCTATTTTATAAAAATACAGGGTTGAATCCATATGTATGGCTTGTTTTTTTCATTCTGCCCTTCTATTACATCTCTCAATATTCGCAATTGTGGACCATGGTGACCGGTATTATCATTATTCTAGTATTTTTCGTCTGTTATCTACTGGCCTTCATCACCAAGGGCTGGCAGGTCTACATGTGGATCGGACTACTGATTGCCATATCCATTACGATGACGATCGCTTACGATTATGCCTATTTTTCATTGTTTCTCGCTTTTTTTATTGGCAATATTAAAAATAAAGCCGGATTTTTCACCCTCTACTCGGTCAATCTCGGTGCAAGCTTTCTTACGGTCAATTATGGCTTCATTAATCAAAGCTCATTGCTTCTTAGTCAGTTCCCTTTCGTTTTTATCAGTCTCATGGCCTCCATCCTTCTGCCGATTAGCACGTACAATAAAAATAAGCGTGAGCAGCTAGAAGGCCAGCTGGAAAGTGCGAACAAACGCCTGGATGATCTGGTAAAAATGGAGGAGCGCCAACGGATTGCGCGCGACTTGCACGATACGCTGGGTCAAAAGCTCTCACTGATCGGTCTCAAAACCGATCTGGCCAAGCGCTTGCTCCGCAAAAATCCGGATCAAGCTATCATTGAACTGAATGAACTTAGACAGACAGCAAGCACAGCCTTGAAGGAAGTTCGTGAGATGGTCACAACGATGCGTGGGACGCAACTTGTGGATGAGATGTTCCGGGCGGAGCAAATTTTGAAAGCCGCTTCCATAGAGTTTATTTTACAAGGCAACCCCAAGTTACAAGACACCTCTCAATTAAATGAAAATGTGCTTGGGATGTGTTTGAAGGAAGCCGTGACCAATGTAGTCAAACACAGTCAGGCTACGACGTGCATTATTGAAATTGAGGAAACCCCTTCGCACAACGTCTTAACCGTAAAAGATAATGGGTTAGGTATTGACCGGACCCGCAAGCAGGAACGATGCGGAACAGGCATTCTCGGCATGAAAGAACGACTGGAATTTGTGAACGGCTGCATGGATATTCGGTCAGGTACAGGAATCGAAGGTACATCGCTGATCATCCATGTGCCCAAGCTGGTACGCAAGCCGATAAAGGAGGCAGAAGAATGATTAGAATCGTCATTGCTGAAGATCAGCGCATGATGCTTGGCGCATTATCATCACTACTTAATCTGGAGGAAGATATGGAGGTTGTCGGACAGGCTAGTAATGGTCAGGAAGCTCTTGCACTCGTACATCAACATGCGCCTGATATCTGTTTAATGGATATCGAAATGCCTGTTAAAAGTGGGTTAGAAGCTGCCGAGGAACTTAAAAGCATGAACTGCAAAGTCATTATCCTCACTACGTTTGCCAGAACCGGATATTTTGAACGTGCACTAAAAGGCGGTGTTCGCGGCTATCTGCTCAAAGACAGTCCCATTGAAGAACTCGCCGCGGCGATTCGTCAAGTGATGAATGGCAGACGTATCTTCGCTCCTGACCTAGTGGATGAAGCTTATGTAGAGGAAAATCCATTAACCGAACGTGAACACGCCGTGCTTGGCCTCATGGCCGACGGGAAAAACACCAAGGAAATTGCCGGGCACTTGTTCATTACAACGGGTACTGTTCGGAATTACATCTCGATTATTCTTAATAAATTGAATGCAAGTAACCGCATTGAAGCGATCACCCGTTCCAAAGAAAAAGGGTGGTTTAAGTGAAAGAGCCGGTAATGGACGCAAAAGATAAACGTTTCCCATTACCTTGCATCAGAAACGCAATAACCAAAAAAGCTTGGCTCAAGAGTGTTTCCCCCGTGCCAAGCTTTTTTGGTATTTTCCCTTAGTTTAACTAATCGCGATCATCCGTAAAATACGTCTAGAGAATAACCCATTATTTTACCGATACAACCATGCCAAGCGCATCCAGTGGAACTTGGTCTGTTTTCAACTGATGAATTCGATTACCGTCTTGCCATGAAATCGTAACACGCACGCTTTTTCCCCCGCTAGCATATTGCACGTCCACAAATCCTTTGTCTTTGGGAGCAGGTAGCGTATGAGACTCCAGATACTCAACCATTTTCTTCGCAATCCCTGGGTTGTTCATCTGATCTTCGGACACGGACCGAATCTGTAATGTCCATCTTCCCTCTTGCCATGTTAGATATTGGCTCCCCGCCGCACCTTCCACCATACCTTTAATGCCGTGTCCCAGATCAACGCTCATATCCTTCGGTATGTTTTGCAGATCCGTTTCGGGAAATAGATCCGTTTGATTGGGATTATCGTAGGTATTCACTTCATAACTGGCTAACCAAGGTATTTTACTGTTGGACTTCGCAAATGAGGAATCATTTAACGCTAGTGGCTTGTCTCCTATATAGAAGTTTACATGTGAAGCCTCTGCCGTATTTGTTGTAATGGCTGCGCCCAAATACTGCCCGTTTAGTAATGGAAAGGATGTCGGAAGGGACACATTCTGATTTTTCAACTCGCTACGAACAGCCTTAACCACTTCGTCAACATCGGATAACTTTGAATGAGTTGTACTTTCATTCGTGCTTGGATTGGCTGTGCTGTCTTTGCCCGTTGACGCAGAAGAATCATTGGAAGCTGTGTTCGTTTTTGTGCCCTGCTCACCAGTATTGGAAGAAGCGGAGTCACCGCTTCCAGCCTGCGTTTGCTCACTACCGGCTGTTGTAGATGGTTGCCCACTTGTCGCTGGCTGATTGGAGTCTGGCCCTCCGCATCCGGCCAGCGCGAGCAAAACGACTGTCGTCACCGGAATGGTCATCCATAACGATTGTTTTTTCATGATGTATTCCTCCTAATGATTGCACTCGCCCAGTTTCTAGTCTCTGGTAGCCTGTTTTTTAACGCTTGTCATTCCAAAAATTCACCGGTTGCACATTCTTGGTTAAAATTTCGAACTGGTATCCTTCAGCCTTCAATGTTTTCAATACTTGAGGCAGTACTTTCAATGTAGCCTCCTGATCATGCATAAGCACTACAGGTGTCGTTCCGTTTTTATGGATGTTGCGGACTTGCTGCATGACGTTGTTATATACTTTCTGATGATCCTTTTTGTATTTCCAGTCGAGTGAGTCAACATTCCAATCCCACAGATGAAATCCTCCCTGCGCAAGAAGCACGTTACGATAAGCAGGTTTCAAATAAGGTTTACTGCCATAGGGCGTGCGTACAAGACTCGTTTTAACTCCGGCAACCTTGTTCAAGCTTTCATTGGCTTGTTGCATTTCTTTCAATCCGCTGTAAGCATTTTTATAAAATTTGCTTGGCACATGGGTTACACCATGCAATCCAAGTCCATGTCCTTCTTTGACAATACGCTTCGTTGCTTTCTGATATTGCTCCATATGAGGCCCAAGCATGAAAAAGGTAGCTTTAACTTTATATTGATCCAAAATATCGAGAAGTTGATCGGTATGCGCTGTAGGGCCATCATCAAAAGTCAGATATAAAATTTTTGTACTGGCCTTAGAGTTTGATTTATCGGCGGATGACGCTGTGGCCGATGCAGACTGTGGCAACAATAACAACGGAAACAGAAGTAAAATAGCAAGTGTAGCAACGAATGATTTACGAAATTGTAGCATAATAATAGTCTCCCTTGTGTGTGTTTTTCCCGGGTGTGTGTAAATGATTTCTACTCGTATCCCATGGCGATTAATTTAATAGTATCAGAGATCCCAGTTTCTCTTCTCGCTTTAAAGGCTACGGTTGAGTTACACTTTTGTCAGATAAACTTAAAAATTAAAACGATTTTGAGAGATTTGATCTTCAACCTGGTATCTGCACCCATAGATCAATGTTTACATATTATTTATTACCCTATTTTTAGATTCTGATAGACTTATCATGAATTTAATAAGGTTGAACACAGCAAAAAAGCTTGCACGAATGCAAGCTTTCTTCCGTATATGTCACAACCTGAGTGGGGCGCTGACCTTTTTATAACATGACCTGGCACTCCTTCTAGGGATACAGTAATAGGCTATACGGTATGTAATGTTACGAATATACGCTTTGATGTTTAGCTCTGCTTACTCCGCAGGAGCCGTAAATGAACGTTTGCTGAACTCTGCATCCAGCATGTAGAAGGCGTTGCTGTCATTCTCAATGCGGCGAAGCTTCTGAATGATGTTATCAAACAAAGCTTCCTCTTCAACCTGTTCATCGATGAACCATTTCAAGAAATACATGGTTGCGTGTTCACGCTCATTCAGCGCGATATCCGCCAGCGCATAAAATTTCTTCGTGTTTTGTTGCTCATGTGCATAACCGTGTTCAAACACATCCAGCATGGAGTTGTATTCGTTTTTCGGTTCAGGCATCGCAGCCAGTGTAGCACGATGTCCGCGGTCATTCAGAAATTTATAAATTTTCATGCCATGGAAACGTTCTTCTTCCGCTTGTACGAGGAAAAAATTAGCGAATCCATCCAGGCTTTTACTGGAACAATACGCAGCCATCGCCATGTATACATGAGCAGAGTAAAACTCGAAGTTCATCTGCTCGTTTAAAGACGCAGTCAGTTCTTGACTCATGAAAAAACACCTCTTTCTGTGGGAATGTTTTCATTTTAACACAACACGAAAGTAGCTTGCATCCGATTTTCTACATTATTCGTCAAAGGACGAATTCACGGAACATAATAATAAAAAAGCTCTGCCATGAAGGCAGAGCTTTCTTTTATCATTTTTATTAAAATGATTATACCAAGAACGCTTTGGAGATGATTACCAACAGGATGAACAGAACGAGAATCGCGCCTACAGAAGTGAAACCACCATAGCCGTAACCTCTTGTTTCTCCACCTAAAACTTCGCTCATTGATTGTACCTCCTCTGCAACAGGTATGGGTTATCTTATGCAGAGAACAAAACTTTGACAGGGCGAATGCCCCATTGTTAAAATTCGTTTGAATTCATTTTGAATCAGTACCGTGGCGACTGTACCTGCATGATATCCATAAAAGGCACCTTCGCCGTGAATTCCTCTTCCGTATGCTCAACATGTACAAGGCGGGTACGGGAATCCATTTTTACAATAATGCCCTGCACCTGCTCCTCCTTACCCCAGACGGTCAATAACACTTCTGAGCGCTCATGAAAAGCCTCCACAAGTTGATTCCCTAATTCCTCCAGTTCGAACTCATCCCGTGTGGGTCTTTTTGCGACTTTTGCTTTGGCCAAAACGGCTACCTCCTCTACTACGACGTCCCGATTCCACGGTTGCTTGCCGAGTGCATATTCAATTAGTATACCATTCATTTACGTTTGTGTAATGTCATGACACCTTTTTTTCGGTAAGTTCCTTCGTATATATTCAACTTGTATTCACTTCCCATCATCTCTTACTCATCCTGAGCTTCGACCAGTATGGTATATTCGTTCGATCTAGTCTCTCCTGAGCGTCGTTGTGCATTCCACTCATACGTGTAGAGGGCCGTCAAGGTCCCTTGCAGAATACCCGTTTGTTCAGGAGCAAGTTGAACAAGATAAGCAAATTCTTTTACCGATCCTGCGCCGAGCTCACCAATGTGAAGATACCTTGGAGTCGAATATTCGGGGACATTTAACTGCATCGGACCACTCTCCTGCCCCACCCATTTAGCTCCCTGAGGCAGAATATTGCCCAACTGCACGCGTGCAGGCAACGAACCCGTATTACTGACACTTACGTTGAAAGTGACCGTGCCTCCCTGCTCAACAATAGGGGGAAATACCTCCACATGAACCTGAATAACAGGCAATCTGACCTCCAGAACAGCTTCATTTGAGATAAGTCTGCGTTGAACTGTACGAGAATCCGGCAAGCGGAATGTGTATAGTAATACGGCGCGATTCACATAACTGTGTTGCGTGGAAATCACTGCCCCAGCCACTTCGTTTTCCACCTGAGCCTCAAATTGAATATGTAGCTCGGAGCGGGCAGTTAATGTGCCCAGGTTTATCCCTGTATTGGGGTTCGAACCTGGACGTTTGACTCCGTTCCAGCTGAGACTACCTTCAACAAAGACTAGCGCCGCAGGCAAAACATCCTGTAGTTTGGCGTCCACCGCATAATTGCTTTGGTTGGACACGGTGATATGATATTTCGCCGTATCTCCTGGTGTCGTTATTACAGGTGAGACCGTTTTGACAACAGAAATTTGAGGTTCAACAATAATCAGTGTGACCACATTGGAATATACAACTTCTTGTTTCCCCGCAGTAATGTATTTTAGGACAGCTTCACTTGATAATTGATCCGGCGCTTGCGAACCTGTCACCTGGGTTACAGTTACCTGTACTCGATACTGCACCCGAACCACACTTCCTGGCCCAATATCACCAAGATCAATTCCGGCATCCGGTGTGACTTGTGGTGCGAACATATCGTTAATCGTCACACTTGCCGGGATAAAGATGGCACCTTGGGGTAACCTCACTGTTAATACGGCATCTGTCGCCGCGGCAAACCCCGGATTGCTCACCAGCACCGTATACATCAAGATATCTCCAGCAAACGTGTTACTTCGGTCCACTTGCAAACTTACTTCGAGCCGCGATGTTTCGATACGAACTTCAACAACGTTGGACTTTTCCGTCCCGTTAACCGTTCTGCTGTCTGTTGTGACAAACTCATATTTCACTTCCGCCTGGTTCAATAGCGTGAGATTCTCAGGCACTCGCACAATAACGACTTGAAAATGATAGGTCAGCACTGCACCAGGTGCTATTTCTGACGGAGGTAATCCCTGCGCGGGAGAGACTCCCGGCAACGGGATGCCATTCCTCAGCACGCTGTTCGGCAGAAGCGAGGTTTCCTGAGAGATCGGGTCTACCACACGGACAATTGCCGTGCGGTTTCCCGTGTTTACAATCTCAATCTGATAAGTCAGAGATTGGCCCAAGGCTGCTGTCGTTACATTGCATTGTTTGCTTACCTTGAGCCTGGGGCCGATCCATGGTGTCACAACGGTGTTGGAATAAGCCACCTGTTCCAGTTCAGTCGTACCCGAGCTGAATCGAACCAGGGACTGATTCTTTAACCAGTGGGACAACGTACCTGGAATTTCGCTCATATCACCACAACCTCTACATTGAATGTAACTGTAGTAGAAGCTCCAGCAGCAATGGAACCTAAAGTTATACCCGTATTCGGATTACCCGTCGGTCTCGCCACACCGTTCACGACAACGCTCCCCGGCACAAATACAGTACCGACAGGTACCGGGTCGACCATGACCACGTTGTTTACCGTTTCGATGCCACTATTGGTCACCACTACCGTATACGTGATTACATCACCAACGACAGCATCAATGGCACTAGTGCTCTTGGCAACAACTACATTTGGAGCTGATACAGGAATGATAAGTACATTGGATGATACCGTTCCCGATAGTACGCGACCGTCTGGCGGACTAAACGTATAGTTTGCGACTGCTTGGTTGCGGAGTTGCTGATTTTGAGGCAACGAATCGACTGTTACGCCCAGGGTGACCGTAACATTTACAGAGCCACCAGGGGGGATGTTGCCTACGACGATACCCGTTTCGGGATTAGCCCCCGGCTGCGGAACACCATCGATCAGAACGCTGTTCGGGAGAAGCACCGCACCGGTTGGAATGTTATCTGTTAATGTAAGATTGGCGACAAGGTTACCGCTGTTGTTAATTGTAAATGAATACACGATGTCGTCACCAACCGTAGCGTTCGATCTGCTTGCTGTTTTGGAAACGGCAATAATGGGCTGATAGATTGGAGTAACAATCGTATTGGAATACGCTGCTCCGGAGAACACACCTGATGTAAAACTTACGGAAGACTGGCTGCTGACTTGCGGCGGTGTCGGAAGTGAGTTAACACGGACCGCGTAGGAGACCGCAACCGACTCTCCAGGAGCCAGCGTACCGAGTGCAATGCCAAGTGCCGGGTTTGCCAAAGCCCGAGGTATGCCGTCAACCAGTACACTTCCCGTAACAAAAGTGGTCGCCGGATCGATCGGGTCTGTCAGGACGATATTATTGACTGGGTCTATACCACTGTTGGTCACAACCATCTCATAAACAATGGTGTCGCCTACGACGGCATCTGTGGAAGTTGTTGTTTTCACAACAGTGACATTCGGTGCAGAGACCTGAATAATCAGAGCGTTTGAAGTAATGCTTCCCCCAAGTGTTCTGCCATCCGGTAACGTGTACGTAAAGGTTGCTGACGCCTGATTTGTAATGGACTGACTTACGGGTAATGTTGTGATCACGATAGAAAATGTGACGATGGTCGTGGTCGATACCACACCAAGGGAAATTCCAGAAGCGGGGTCAACGCCTGGTGCAGCTACCCCATTAATAATGACACTGTTCGGCACAAACTCTGTACCGGCAGGAATGGTATCCGTCAGTGTCACAGAAGCACCATAGTTTCCGGTATTTGTGACAGCAATGCTATAGATTACCGTATCCCCCACCGTGGCAATAGCTTGATCCCCTGTTTTGACTGCAGCCAAAATAGGCTGGTATACCGGGGTTGATACCGTGTTGGAGAACGTAGTCGCAGAGAATGCTCCAGAGGTAAAACTTACCGTTGATTGATTGTTCAATACTGCCGGTGAAGGCAGACTCGTCACACTTACACTAAATACAACGGTTACGGTAGCTCCAGGTGCAATGGAACCCAAAGTAATGCCTGTGGAAGGATTTGCATTAGGACGAAGCACCCCATCCACAAAGACACCGCTAGGCGCGAGTACTGTACTTGCAGGCAAAGCATCGGTAAATATGACATTGCTGACATTGGCGATTCCATTGTTGGTCACTGCAATGCTGTAGGTTACGATATCACCCACAGAAGCGGCTGTGGACGTGGTAGATTTAACAACATTTACGTCAGGAGCCGACACCGGGATTGTCAGTACATTAGAGAGCACGGATCTGTTGATAGTTCTCCCATCTGGCAAGGTGAACGATAAAGCAACTGAAGCCTGATTCACAAGTTGTTGCGGGCTTGGAAGTGTGTCTATGACAACCGAAAAAGTAATCGTCGTTGTAGCTCCGGCTGCAACCGTCCCGGCAGGAATACCCGTTGTCGGACTGGCAGCTGGCAGTGGCTGACCATTGACGATAACACTGTTAGGCACAAGCACTGTGCCTGCAGGCAAATTATCGGTCAGGTTAATCTGCGCTCCATAATTCCCCTGATTATTCACACTAATCGTATAACTGACCGTATCACCTACGGTGGCATTCTGAGTACTGGCTGTTTTCTGAGCGACTAATACGGGCTGGAATACCGGAGTTAAGACGGTATTCGAGAACGTTGTACCCGAGAATGTTCCGGAAGTGAACGTAACCGTTGACCGATTACTCAACTGATTATTCGTAGGAATTCCGTTAACAATGACGCTAAATGTAACGGTTGCCGTTCCGCCTGGAGCAAGGGTACCTAACGGTATTCCTCCTGACGGACTTGCTGCGGGTTGTGCCACACCATTTATCGTTACAGTGCCTGGAACAAATGAAGCCCCTGACGGAATCGGGTCTGAGAACTGCACACTGTTCACAGGCGCGATACCGCTATTAGTCACCAATACAGAATAAACAATAGTGTCACCCACGGTTGCAGCTGTAGATACCGTGCTTTTAACTACACTTACATTAGGCGATGAAACCGGAAAAGTAAGTGTGTTGGACGTTGCTGTTCCTGTCAACGTTCGCCCGTCAGGCGGCGTAAATGTAAACGTCGATGAAGCAAAATTGCTAAGTTGTTGCGGAGATGGCAAAGAATCCACAACAACCGCAAACGTTACAATGGCTGTTGCCCCTGCCGCTACAATACCTACCGGAATGCCAGCGCCTGGCGTAACTCCAGGCTGTGGTACACCCGAGACAACAACACTATTAGGCACAAGGGTTGTCGCTGCCGGGATCGTATCCGTTACGGTAACATTGGCTTGCAGATTTCCGGTATTGCTCACCGTTATCGTATAAACAACAGTATCTCCCACGGTTGCATTGATGGTGTTCGCCGTTTTAACAAGTGCAATTTGCGGCTGTATGACAGGGGTCTGTGTTGTATTGGAAGATGACGAACCCGAGAAAGAGCCGGAAGTAAAGCTGACCGTCGACTGATTGTTAATCTGGGAAGGGATCGGCATAGTTATCCTCACCTCAAAAGTTACGGTAACTTCAGCTCCCGGGGCCAAAGTACCGATTGGGATGCCGGCGGTCGGATTGGAGAGCGGTGAAGCAACGCCGTTCACCAGGACACTTCCGGATATAAATGGGGTGTTCGAAGGCAGCGGATCGATAAAAATGACGTTATTCACAGCGGTGGTTCCATTATTTCGAATCACAGAAGTATAACGGATCACATCTCCAGACACCGCATAATCAGCATTATCCGTTTTAACAATGCTGACGTTCGGCAAGGACACCGGGATCGTAACCGTGTTGGATGGAACAAAGCCTGCAATAATTCTTCCGCTCGGCAGTGTATAGTTGTATGAGGCAACTGCCTGGTTAATTAACTGTCTTGGATCAGGCAGACTTGTGACGGTTGACAGAAAAGACAGCGTCACGGACGCTCCGGCAGCCAGTGTTCCCAGACTGATTCCTGTATTCGGACTCACACCTGGAGCCGGGTTTCCATTTATCAAAACACTGTTTGTCACAAATATGGCCCCAGCAGGAACAGGATCGGTCAGGGTAACGACTGCAGGAATATTGCCGGTATTGGTAATTTGAACATTGTAGTTGAATGTGTCTCCCACCGTCAGACTTGACGTACTTGCTGACTTCAGCACTTGAATGACCGGTTGATAGACGGGGGTGTTCACGGTTACTGATGAAGACACACCATTAAAGCTGCCTGAAGTAAAGGCGGCACTTGCCCTGTTACTCA
This sequence comes from Paenibacillus polysaccharolyticus, assembly GCF_023714295.1. Classification (GTDB taxonomy): domain Bacteria; phylum Bacillota; class Bacilli; order Paenibacillales; family Paenibacillaceae; genus Paenibacillus; species Paenibacillus polysaccharolyticus_A. Next base: position 1,196,205 of record NZ_JAMAUN010000001.1, on the reverse strand, counting down.
CGACACCTGATGAGGGAATAGCAGTAATTCTAGTCTGATACGTCACTGTGATACTAGCGGAACTACTCAAAGTCCCCAAGGCGATACCTGCGACAGGACTGGCATTACTTTGCACCACCCCGTTCACTGTAACCGTTCCCGCTATGAATTCGGAGCCGGCTGAAGGTATGTCGGAGAGCACCAGATTTTGTACAGCACCCCCACCAGCGTTTGTGATAACAACCCTGTATGTGAGAGCATCTCCAACTGTGCCATCTGTGGTGTTTACTGTTTTCGACAAGCTAATATTAGGTGCTGAAGCAGGGATACGGACGATATTGGAACTGGAGCTGCCAGATAGATTTCGGCCACTTGGAAGCTGATAGGTGTAAGTGGAGAACCCCTGATTTTCTAATACAGGTGGAGAAGGAATAGTAGTTAATGTGGCTCGGAATATTACAGTTGCGCTTCCTCCAGGCAAAATACTTCCCAGTGTAATCCCCGTCAGTGGACTTGTTCCTGGTCTAGCTGTGCCGTTAACCGTTACTGAATCCGGCACAAATGTAAGGCCCGCCGGAATCGTATCTGTCACATTGACTTGAGCCGCAATATTCCCTGTATTACTGACAACGAGTGTATAAGCAAGCTGATCTCCCTGTGTTGCATTGGTCTGACTTGCCGATTTCACAATGTTAATCACAGGCTGATATACAGGTGTGGTTATTGAGTTGGAATTGGATATGCCTGTAAATGCTCCTGAACTGTAAGACACAGAGGCCCGGTTAAGAAGTGATCCTCCTGTTGGTACAGATTGCACACTTACTTGAAAAGTCACCGTTGCGGAGGTCCCTGCATTTAATGTTCCCAGAGCGATTCCGCTGGCGGGGTTAGCTGACGGCACACTTGTACCCCGAACCGTGACACTTCCAGGGACAAAGTTCAGCCCTGTTGGAAGACTATCTGACAATATTGCATTCGTGATTGGCTGTATGCCCCCGTTGGTCGTGACCACTGAATACGTGAAGGTCTCTCCGACAGCAACATCCGTAACCGTTGCTGTTTTGAGAACCGTCACATTCGGCAGAGTTACCGGGATGGTTAGTGTGTTTGATGCCGCTGAACCCGTGATGGTTCTTCCGTCTGGTGAGTTAAACGAATACGAAGCAGTCGCCTGATCAACCAATGTGGGTGGTGTTGGCAGGTTGGTTACCAGCACTTGAAACGTAATGGTTGTCACACTCCCTGCTGCCAGTGTCCCCAAATTGACACCCACAGCAGGATTGGCTCCTGCCACCACCGTTCCATTGACACGGAAACTACCAGCTACATAGGAACTGCCAGCTGGAATATTGTCAGCAATCGTCACACTTGCTCCTACATTTCCTCCATTCGTCACCTGAAGCGTATAGGTCACCTGATCGCCTACCGTTGCATTAGTGGTATTCGCTGATTTTACGATAGAGAGGTTCGGTGAATATACAGGAAGTGTTGAATTATTGGAAGGAACAACCCCACTAATGACCGGTCCGCCAGCAACACTTTGAAAAGTAAATGCGGCATTTGCGGAATTGACGAGTTGTAAAGTGCTTGTATCGTTTGTAATCTGAGCTCGGTAAGTGACGACAACACTGCTATTGAGCGCCAAAGAGCCTAAAGGTATACCTGATGTCACATCCAGTGTTGGCCTGGACACCCCCCCTACCGTAATGCTTCCAGGTACAAATGTTAAACCGGCAGGTAGCGTATCCGACAGAACCACACTGGCTGCACTAGCCGATCCACCATTCGTAATGGTCGCTGTATACGTGACTGTATCTCCGGCAACTGCGCCCGTTGCTGTAAATGACTTCGCGACCGTAATCCGTGGTGCGTTAATATCGACCTGAATGGCGTTACCATTCACGATGTACGCATCGCCAGATGTGGTAAGTGTCAAGACGGCTGAAGACTGATTATTAATCAGCCTTGCTGACACATCCACATTGGTAATATCCCAGCCCTGACGTCCCCCGACAATATTCGTTCCGGGTGCTCCATTGATCTGGTTGCGAGTTCCAAAGGTACCTGTCGTGTTCAGTGCACCCGTATCCCCATTAATCTGTGACGCAAAAAAATTGGCCGCTAGATTGTTGGGCCCGGACAAGGCAACTGAAGTTGCGGATGTCGCTCCAAATAACGCCTGATCTCCTGTGCGGTTCGCATCCCCCTCCTGCGCACTGAACAGCGCTCTGCCCCCCAAAGCTCCTGAGATGGGTGTTGCAAAGCCTGTAAGCGTCGTAACAACCGGCGCCGAAGTTGATTGAACCAGTACTCCTCCCGCACGTAAAGACATGTTACGAAAAGGTAGATTTCCATTTTGATAAATAACGCCCAGCGTCCAGCCTGCATGATTCGCTGTAGCATCATTGGTAATCACAATCGTTCCTACGACTCCCCCGGTGACATATGTACCTGCTCCCCCATTTTGTACAAGGGTGGTAACGTTAGCCGATCGGACATACCCCGCTGCGTTGTTGCCAAGGTCAAACTGATTATATGTGGCCGGATCAGGCGTAACACTGGATGTGCCCGCAGGGGTGGTAAACGTAACCGGGTTATTGATTGCCGAACTGAGGTTAACCGTCCCGTTAATATAACTTCCGCCCCAGATCAACTCCGCATAAAGAACAGTACTTCCCGCAGGCAGAACCAGAATCGCTGCTGAACTGTTGCTTTGGTACAGACTGGTTGTACCTGCCGGGTACGTTCCATAAGTGGAAGCCGTATTAATCGTTGTAAATCCTCCGATACTGTCTTGCGTCCCTGGCACTCCTGCCGTGTCAGAACGGCTTAGTCCAAGTGTATTGCCCGTGAACGTAATTGCACCTGTAGCGTTGACAGTTGAACGAACGACAAGAGGAATGGATTTCACCTCCCCTTCAGCGGAAAATGGGATTTCTGCAACAGAGCCTGTTATCAGTCTATGATGCAAAGTCAGGGAATTTGTATGTCCGCTTCCGAAAGTTTGGATATTCATTGGATTATTATGTAAGGTTTATTATCATGTTTAAAATTTTATCCCTTGCGTTTTGCCGATTCTATCTTATAATCTACTTATACGAGAGCAATCTGTCGTATCATTTTGATGCAGTCAGCGGTGATTTATGAACAGTTCAGCAGAACATAGCAGACATATTCCAAGAGAGTATGAGATCAAGCATTCCAAATGGTTACGTAAAATGCTTCATGCTTATTGGGTCGTTGTTATTGTACATTTTTTAGTTCAGATTGGTTGTTATCTTTTTTTGAAATATGATCGCGCCCCCCTGGATTTCATCGTAAACGTTTTATTTTGGCCCACAGTTTTAGCTGTTTTTTGTATTTTGCTCACCAGTTATATGGATCGAAAATTTCCTTTCTGTTCGTTCACTACAATGTCCATAACCAGTACAGTAATTGCCTGGACCATTATTCATGTCAATTACGACATTCGAATTATGCCAGCCATATGTCTTTTACCGATCTTTGCCTCTGTGTTGTTTTATGACAGCAAACGCGTTTGGTTCATTTTTTCATTACAAGTGGCAGGATATGGTCTTCTACTACTTGACCCGGTGTATCGTGCATATCTTAGCTCCTTTGACATGGTTTCCATTCCGATATTTCTGATCCTGGCCACCTATGTGGCACAAATCATTGTGACTACCGGCATCGAAGTACTGGACGATTTACAGACAAGCATGAACGCCAAGGAAGACCTTATCGTCAGAAATGCCATCATTGCCAAACAGTCTAAGACAGACGGGTTAACGAATCTTTATAATCAGAGCTCGTTCAAAGATTATTATGAGAAGGCATTTGAGTACGCCAATCTCGGGATGAGTCTGCATTTGGCGCTGATCGATATTGATGATTTTAAAGTGATCAATGATACGTATGGTCATCGTGTGGGCGACATCATTTTGGAAAAGGTGTCCTTGATCATTCAAGAGAGCATCACGGCTAGTGACATTGCTGCGCGGTATGGCGGTGAAGAATTCGCTTTGTTAATGTTCGAACAATCCTTTGAACAAGCTTATGATCTGGTTGAGCTTATCCGGCAAAAAATTTCATTAATGGGCCATCTGGAACTTGGGGGTGCTTCCATCACTGTAAGTATCGGCCTCAAAGGATACAACCTTGATTTGAGTAAAGATAAGTTGTTTGAAGATGTGGATGCTTGCCTGTATGCTGCCAAACGTACTGGTAAAAATAAAACCGTAACCTCACTCGTTCCAGCATGATGATTAATGAGAAAGTAAATTGAAAAAAGTTGTGTGGTGTACACCCGGTCAAACGGATCACCGCACAACTTTTTTTGTTTTCATACGAATCTGCCTGTTTTTTTGAACTGTGGTTCTTTCTTTATTCTGTTGCCCACTCCCAGCGATGGCGATATTGCTCCAGCCTTGGATGGACCTCATCAGACTGACCGTCAATAATGAGGCGAAGTTCCTTGATCCAATCGGTAAAGGAGTCAAAGGATGCCCATTGATTAGCCATTTCTAAAGTCATATACAGAAAAAGAGGTGACGGGTATTCCGCTTGAATATGTCTTAAGGCTGTATCAATCGGGGTATACTTTTTGCGCTTCCCCTCTAGTCCTTCTACCCGAATTGATGCAGATGCGTGATCACGCCGCCATTCGTGAAGACGATCCTCTCTCTTGTAAAAGGATTGTACCGCGTCTCGGCTCATTCGTTTTACCGTGCTTTCATGTAATGGGTAAAACACTAGCTGCTTGAAAGCTCTTGCATTCATAATCGTAGCTGCACGCTCAAGCTGTTCGTTCGTTACGTTCTCGAACGAGTCGTAGAAGATCAACGTGCCCTTGCGACTAGGCTGAACAGGCTCATAGCCAAAGGGTACGTTTGCATATTTTCCAGACAAGCGCCCCACCTCCCTTCTCAATTACCTCACTGTCCATGCACACCTGCCTTAATGCTCAAGTGACTCCCCACTTCATAGTACTATTATATGCTAACCCTCGTTTTCCAACTCGGAATAAAATGTGACTCTATTCTTGCCTGCCCGTTTGGATCTGTAAAGTGCCTCGTCTGCCATTCGAATAATCTCACTCGGATTGTTGCTATTTGTCGGATACTCCGCTCCTCCAATACTGCATCCAATATGAACTCGCTCATACTCAATAATGAATGGTTTGTTCAGAGTTTGAATAATATCTTGCGCATACTCCATCGCTTCCTGCCGCGGATCATCCGAGGCTGAGCGAAGTACAATCAGGAATTCGTCACCGCCAAGCCGAACCGTTATACCATCCTCATGACTTAGGGCTGTAAGTCGCTGAGCAACTTTTTGCAGTAAAACATCCCCCGTCTGATGTCCCAGCGAATCGTTCACACTTTTGAAACCGTCCAGATCCAGATAGAGAAAAGTTAACGTATGATCCTCGCTCTCCATCTCCAAAGTTTCCTCAAGATACGTCTCTAGGGCTGTGCGGTTCTTCAATCCGGTCAGCTGATCATAATTTGCAAGATTTTGCATCACAACCAGTTCTGAGTCTTTATTCATGATCGAAGAAACCATGTTTCGCAGGGACCGTGACAATGCCTCAATTTCCTTCAGCCCTTTGGTCTCGGGGATATCAATATTCTCTCCTGCACCAAGACGATCTGCAACACGGGTCAGTCGAACCAGTGGAGCCGAGATGAGTCTGGAGAGAAGCCACCCAATCGGCGCAAAGAACAGCATCACAACGATGCCCGCAGCGATGTTAAACCACATCAGATCAACAACGGAGGAAAAAGCTGCCGATTTACCCTGACGGATGATAATGGTCCAACCCAGTCCCGGATAATCTTTATATCCCTGGCTATAGGCTAAACCGGTAACATATTCCTTGCCATCCGGCCATCTTTCAGTGGACCAGCTACTTTTACTGTTCCGATGGTCTCCAATCTCTTCTAATGCAAGTGGTTTACCTACCCACTCTTTGGGACCAAGAAGCACAGTGTGCTCTTTTTTGCTAACGATAAAGAATTCAATATCCTTCTCCTCACGTTGTAAGGGAACGAGTACGGAAGCCTCGACTTCTTTGGCCCACGCCCAACTGAGATGTGCTGCTAATACACCACGAATCTGTCCGTCACTATCCTTAAGCGGGAAACTGATATCTACAAATTGCAATGGCTCTCCCGATGGATTAGGCAATAGTTTGGCGAGCAGCACCGCATTATGTACGTCTCCAATAAATTTACCCTTGATTCCTTCCTGGTACACAGGCCGCTCCGATAAATCTTCGCCTAAAAGTATTCCGTCTGTGGCGGCTAGCACTTTTCCTTTTGGATCCATGAATCCAACCCATGAAAAAGAGGGGAAGCTATTTTGCAGCTGATCCAACAGCATTTGAATATCCTTATGGTTAAATTCATCATTCATAGATGCCATGTTGCCCAGAAGATTCATTTCACCAGAACGAGAGTACATGAAACGATCCAGCTTGTCCACGGTCTGTAGAGCCGTGCTTTCCAGAGAGTGGCCTATTTCGGTTTCCACCGCATCAAATGATTTTTGGCTGAAAACATATCCAATGGTTAAGATAACGAACAGAGATAACACAGCGAAAATGACGGTGAGCACCGTTCTAAGTTTAAATGACATAATTCCTCCTGCACATCCGGTGAACCGCTCTTACAATCTCGATCATCCACAGCTCTGCGCTGCAAAATGATAAGAAATAGCTTTCACTTATTTTGAATTATATCGGTATTTTTCACTGCTTTTTTTATATATGTACACATACAAAATTTACCCAAAACCAAACGGGTTTCTTCTATTCAAAGAATAGTCACGATTCTGTATATACAAACTTGGGTTATGAATAGAGAGAGCAAGCAAGCATATCCTTAGAGCATTGCGCCTGTATGTCACAGAGATACTAACGAGAAAAAACATTGGGGGTGTAATTATTTGAGCCTGCTTCACATTGCAGTTATTTTGCCTTTTGTAGCTGGCATCGTTCTAGCCTTGCTACACAGACTAATCCGGAAAATTCATTTGGGATGGCTTGTACTCGCCGTACCGGCATCGTTATTTGTTTATTTTGTAAGCCAAATCTCTACCGTGTCCCAGCGTCAACCGGTATCCGGACAGATTCCCTGGATTCCGTCCCTGGACATCGGATTTAATCTATATTTGGACGGACTCAGTCTACTGCTAACGTTGCTGATCAGCGGAATAGGCGTGCTTGTCGTCTTTTATTCTATTTTTTATATGAGCAAAACAGAAGCGTTAAACCGGTTCTATCTCTACTTGTTAATGTTTATGGGCGCCATGCTTGGCGTCGTATTATCCGATAATATGATCGTGCTGTATGGGTTCTGGGAACTCACCAGCATTACGTCATTTCTGTTAATCGCCTTTCACTACAAGCGTAAAGCTTCCACATCCGGTGCACAAAAATCGTTCTTGATTACGGTTTTTGGGGGATTCGCTATGCTTGCCGGATTCATGTTGATGTACCTGATGACAGGTACATTCAGTATCCGCGCAACCATTACCGAGTGGGGGCATATTCAGGACAGCAATCTATTCTTACCGGCTCTTGTTCTCATTCTGATTGGAGCGTTCACCAAATCGGCACAATTCCCATTTCACATCTGGTTGCCTGATGCTATGGAAGCTCCAACTCCGGTTAGTGCGTATCTTCACTCAGCCACGATGGTCAAAGCGGGGCTGTATGTGGTCGCGCGCTTCACACCCATATTCGGTGGACAGGGACTCTGGTTCTGGCTTGTAACTGGCGTCGGACTGCTCACATTAGGTTACGGATCATTTTTAGCAGTGAAGAAAAACGATCTCAAGGCCATTCTTGCGTACTCCACCATTTCACAACTTGGTCTGATTATGTCCCTCTTCGGGATCGGATCTGCTGCTCTCTATTTCGGATATGGTGAGTCCTCTACTATGTACACCGTAGCCATCACTGCTGCACTACTCCATCTGTTCAACCACGGTACCTTTAAAGCGGCACTGTTCATGGTCGCCGGCATTGTAGATCATGAGACAGGTACACGAGATATTCGCAAGCTTGGCGGGCTGGCAGCATTCATGCCCATCACATTCAGCCTGGCGCTGATTGGTTCATTAGCCATGGCAGGTATTCCGCCATTTAACGGTTTCCTCAGTAAAGAATTGTTCTTTCAAGCTATGGTACAGATTACAGATCTCCGTATCTTTGGCATGGGCTCCTGGAGTATTTTGCTCCCCGTCGTCGCCTGGCTTGCCAGCGTTTTCACACTAATCTATGCCCTGATTTTTGTGTTCAAAACATTCCTCGGTCGTAGCCAAAGTGAGCTGCCTGCCGAGAAATTACATGAAGCGCCTATCGGCCTGCTCATCCCGCCGCTCGTTCTGGGTGCGCTGGTCATCGGTTTTGGACTCTTTCCGGATCTACTATCCGGGTCATTGATCGAACCGGCAATGGCTGCCGTGCTCCCTTCCCTGCTGAATGGGAATGAACGCTTTGATGTACATTTCTCCTTATGGCATGGCTTGACTCCCGAATTGTTCATGACCATCGGTGTAATTGCGCTAGGGGTCATTTTATACAAGTTACTGCCACGATGGAGGAATATTTATGAGCATTATCCACAGGGATTAACGATTAACAATATGTATCATGTTGTTCTAGACAATGTACAGCACTACGCACGGAAGTGGACAGAAGCCTACATGAACGGCTCCGTCCGCAATTATCTGGTTTATATTTTCTCATTTACCGTTGCGCTGCTCGTTTACGCCTTCTTTCGTTCTGGCGAAAATATTACCTGGCATGTGCAGGATAATGCATCCTACTCATTCTACGAAGTTGTGTTGCTGGTCACGCTGATTGCAGCTGCCATTTCCATTCCCTTTGCGAAAAACCGATTATCTGCTGTCATTATGACCGGTGCTGTCGGTTACCTAGTTACGTTGCTGTTCGTTCTGTTCCGTGCACCGGATCTTGCCCTGACGCAGATGATTGTGGAGACTGTCTCCGTGGCATTGTTCCTGCTCTGCTTCTACCATCTGCCTGAGTTACAACGGGGCAAGTCCAGCCCCCGCTACCTCACAGTGAATGGAATTGTAGCTGTTTCCGTTGGCGTTGTGATGACATTCGTCGCACTCGCTGCAAGCGGCACCGTATCTTTGGACAGCATCTCGGCTTTCTTTATCCAGGAAGCTTACAGTTCCGCAGGTGGTAAAAATGTCGTAAACGTATTACTCGTGGATTTCCGCGGTTATGATACATTACTTGAAATTATGGTTCTTGGCGTAGCCTCATTGTCCATCTACTCCATGATCAACCTGAATCTCGAAGCGAAGGATCTTGGAGCCCGATTGAAATTCCGTAAAAATGAGGAGAAAAAGGACGAAGAACCCGAGCTTGACGATGAAGCGGACAACACCAAAAAATACGGAAACCGCGAGCGTAGTACATTGTCCTGGGACACGGTTCCTTTGCAAAGTAATGATGTATTGTTGCAAACCACAACGAAAGTGGTTGTGTTTATCATTTTAACCTTCTCCATGCATCTGTTCTTTGCCGGGCATCATAATCCTGGCGGTGGTTTCATCGGTGGACTCGTCACGGCCGCAGCCCTGGTCCTTATCGCTCTGGCCTTCAGCACGGATACAATACGCAAAGCGTTACCCATCGATTTTCGGACTTTGACAGCCATAGGTTTAGGCATAGCTCTACTTACTGGTGCAGGTTCATTCCTATTCGGTGTCCCATTTCTCAGCCAGACATTCGGATATTTCGAATTGCCTCTGCTGGGCGAGACAGAGCTTGCTACAGCCATGCTGTTTGATCTAGGCGTATACCTCGCTGTGCTAGGCGTCACCATGACTATCATTTTACAGATCGGGGAGGATCGTTGATATGGAAATTTTGATGTGCGTGGCCGTAGGCATTTTGTTTGCGGTTGCCGTCTTTTTAATCTTGTCACGGAGCCTGCTCCGTATCGTACTTGGCATGTCGATTCTGACACATGGAGTACACCTGTTGTTAATTACGATGTCACGTCTCAAGACAGGCGCTCCTCCACTGCTGGGAGAAATGGCGGAGAAATACGTTGATCCGCTCCCTCAAGCGTTGATTTTAACGTCCATTGTCATCAATTTTGGTCTGACAGCCTTCTTTTTTGTCCTTTCCTACCGTTCTTATCTGAAGCTGAGAACAGACGATATGGAAGAAGTAAGGGGGCGTCCATATGAATAATCTTGTGGTTCTGCCTATCCTGCTTCCACTGATCACGGGCGTGATCACCCTGTTGTTCTTCCGTAAAATCAATACACAACGTTTCTTTAGCGTGATTGGTCTGTTATCCACTGCAACGGTTTCAACCATACTCATCACACGTGTTGCGCAATCCGGTGTCTTGACACTTAATATGGGGGGCTGGCAAGCACCTTATGGAATCGTACTGGTTGCCGATATGGTCGCAGCGTTGCTGGTTGTTGCTGCTTCCATCATTGCGCTGGCTTGCCTGCTCTATGCTTTTCGAAGCATCAACAAGGAGCGCGAGCAACATCACTTCTATCCGTTCTTTCATTTTTTGATTGCGGGCGTGAACGCATCGTTTCTAACCGGGGATCTGTTCAATTTGTTTGTCAGCTTTGAATTGATGCTGATCTCTTCTTACGCTCTCATTGTACTCGGAGGCACGGAAAGACAGCTACGTGAAACGATTAAATATGTACTGATCAATATCGTGTCTTCTGCCTTATTTGTCGCTTCCATCGGCTTTCTGTATTCCATCACAGGTACGCTGAATATGGCCGACTTGTCGGTACGCATTACTGAAGTGGGGCAGAGCGGAGTAGTCACACTGATTGCCGTTCTTTTCCTAATCGTATTCAGTATCAAGGCAGGCTTGTTCCTGTTTTTCTGGTTATCTGGATCTTATGCGGCTCCGCCCGCGGTCGTTACGGCGTTATTCGCTGGTTTGTTAACCAAGGTCGGCCTGTATGCCATTGTGCGAACATTTACGTTGATCTTCTATCATGATCCAGACTTCTTTAATGCTCTGATCGGCTGGATGGCGGGTGCTACGATGATTCTTGGTGTGATTGGAGCGATCTCCTACCGTGATGTGAACAAAATTTTAATCTATAATGTCGTCGCTGGCGTAGGTTTCGTCGCGTTTGGTATGGCTGCTGCCAGCCGTAGTGCTCTGGAAGGATTACTGTTTTATATGCTGCATGACATGTTGATCAAAACACTGCTCTTCCTGCTCGGCGGTGCGCTCATTGCTGTTGCGGGAACTTCCAGGCTCGATAACATGGGTGGACTAATCCAACGTTATCCCGTGCTGGGATGGATGTTTTTCATCAGTGCGCTTGCACTTGCGGGTCTGCCTCCGTTCAGTGGATTCCCGGGAAAATTGATGCTGTTTGAGGGCGGCTTCGAAGCCGGATTATACGGTTTAACTGGTGTTGCCGTTCTCTCTAGTCTACTCATGCTGTATTCGGTACTCCGCATTTTCATTCAGGCGTTCTGGGGTGAGCCTCCTGCAGGCATGGCAAGACGTCCCTATGCAGTGAACGGACTGCTGATTCCTGCCGGAATTCTGTTTGCTTTTATCATCGTCATGGGTCTGGGGGCTGAAGGTATGTTTCAGCTCACGTCTCGCGCAGGTGATATTCTGCTGCATCCCAACATTTATATTGATGCCGTATTGAAGGAGTAGATGTCTATGGCCTTTCAAATTGTACTCAATCTTATTATTGCCTTTGTCTGGATGTTTTTGAATAATGCCTGGAATGGCGTTGGTTTTCTCATTGGATATATGCTTGGATTGCTCCTCATCGGAGGCATGCGACGTTTCTTCCCGCAACGCTTCTACATCGTTCGAGTGTGGGCTATCTTCAAATTGATCGGATTGCTGTTCAAAGAACTCGTTCGAGCAAGCATCGAGGTCATTCGAGAGATTATCAAACCACGGCTAGACATTCGACCAGGCATTTTCACCTATCGTACACAGTTATCTTCGGATTGGGAAGTGACACTGCTGTGTCTGCTGATTTCATTAACACCAGGTTCACTGCCACTTGAAATCTCGGGGAATCAGCGTAAGCTTTTCATTCATGCACTGGATATCAAGGACGAAGAGAAACTGCGTAACGATATTCAGAATACGTTCGAAAAAGCAATCATGGAGGTGACACGTTAATGTTATCCTCACTACTATTTATCTCACTGCTCATTCTGTCCCTTGCGATTCTGGCTTGTTTGTATCGTGTTCTTCGCGGCCCGTCCATGGCTGACCGAATTACGGCTCTTGATACGATCGGTATCAATGTCATTGCCATCGTAGCTGTACTCTCCATGATGCTGAAGACACAGGCTTATTTGGATATCATTTTGCTGATCGGTATTCTGGCTTTTCTGAGCACAGTCGCATTTGCACGTTATATTGAACGAGGGGCGGTGTTTAAAAATGAAGGAGATCGTTAGTGGCACCGCCGAAACGGGAATTGGGCTGCTGGTGCTGCTTGGAGCCCTCCTTAGTGCACTCAGCGCCTTCGGACTCATTCGCCTGCCTGATGTATATTTGAGAGCCCACGCTGCCACCAAAAGCATGACACTTGGCGTGTTTTGTGTACTCAGCGGTGCATTTTTCTTCTTTTGGTATTTTGACAACTATATCAGTGCTCGCCTACTGCTCGGTATATTGTTTGTTTTCATCACTGCGCCTGTTGCGGGGCACCTGAACGGCCGTGCGGCCTACCGTACCGATGTGCCTCTCTGGGAGCAAAGTGTGCAAGACGAACTTGAACCGCTGTTAAAAGGGAAAAAGATGAATCATGAAGCAAAGGATATGATGGAGTAGCTTGTATAGAGGCTAAATTAAGAGGTTTACACTAGACACTCCGATGACAGAATAACCTTCCGATCTCTGTTATCCCCGGATTTTTTTTATTCCCTTTTCCAAAGGGGAAAATCCGGGGTTAAAGGCGAAGCGTATGCTTTCGATGTTAGCTTTCTTTCAGAAAGCTTTTGGCTTCGCTTCTTCAGGTTTTTTCTGTCCTCTCCGTTAAAGTGTAAAAAAATTTTTCAACTTATATAGGTGGCGAAAATAAGTAAAAAATCCCCTGGAGATATCGCGCGTAAGCGGCTTTCCTCCAGGGGATTTCTTATATAACCTAAATATCGTTTGTGTACTTCAAATACAGATAGAACTTACCCAACACACTACTTTCTTATTAGAAACCGTTTAAGCCTTGGCGTTTCAGATCCGCAGCCACGATTCGAGCAAGCTGTGATGCCCCTTGCCGGTTCGGATGCAAAGTATCACCATTCATGTACAGAGCAAGCGTAGCTGCTGGACCAATCGAAGTGAAGTATGCAGAGCTGAGCTTGTTTAGATCCACTAGAGTTACTCCCTCTTCCTGAGCTAGTGCACGCGTTGAAGCATTATACCAACGGTTCTCCGCCTGATGCACATTAGCGGAATTAAAGTCTGTTGCTCTCCCTTGAGGTGTCGAGAGAATAACGGTTGCCCCTTTGTTTTTCGCCAGACGAACCATATCACGCATGATTTCTTTGAATTGAGCCTCAGTTGTGTTGTTTTTGGCGTTCGTATCATTAATTCCGAGCTGTAGAATAAAATAGTCACCCGGCTTGATATACTTCAGAATCGCTTCCATCTGACCATCGTCACGGAATCCTCTGGCAATCTGCCCGCTTGTGGCCATGTTACGTACTTGGAACGTTGTATTGTTTACATATGAAGGAAGCAACTGCCCCCAGCCACCCTGTACGCTACTCCCAAGCGGATAATAGTTGCATACCGTTGAGTCTCCACCGATATAGATCGTACGATTCGTGACAGGCTGGTTGGACAGTTTCCGAATTTCAAGGGCACTTAGCGTAAAAGCAGTACCTGCTTTTCCTTCCGTTACCAGCAGATTCAGCTGTCCGTCTGTCACTGGAATCTGGAATTGATCCGTAGCGCCGTTGCCCGTCATATTCATGATCTGATATACTCCTTCGGCTGCCACACTTGCTCTGGCCGTGTTACCCAGAGTTACTTTGACCTCATATAGACCATTGGGCAGGTCAACATTAAAGGTATTATCACTTTTTGTCCCAAATTTCAGAAATTGAACGGCATCACTTGCAACACCACTCCCTGAAGCGGAAACATTTTTCATATTAGCCGGTGTATTGAAACCATAACCTCTTGCAGCTGTATAGGCTGTCGAGGCAGACACTCCAGTATATCCGTTCGCCACGGTTCCTGAACCAAAATCGAATTTGTAATGATCCGATGCAGCCTCGGCCACCTCTGCTCTGTCACTCCCAAATCCAACCGCGATCATACTCGTAGCAAGTACAGTACATAACATGATTCGTAAAGAAGTTCTCCATTTCATCATATAACGCTCCTCTCGAATTCGAATGATACGGTTTTGTACCCATCACATTCCAGATCATGATGAAAAATATTACGATTACAATACCTGTTCAAGCCAATCATAGGCTTTTGCACCGCTTATCTCATGTCCACCGTCGAAATAATCGGCATCCAGCGCTTGTTCTGCTCCTGCATGTTCATAAATCATTTTCAACCGTACGTGAGCCTCCCGTGCGGAATGAAGCGGAAATACAAGATCTTCGCTTCCAATCTCCAGAAAGAGAGGGCGCGGAGCAATCAGACCGATGATATCCGGCAGCTCTGATTCCTGCAGAATCCCCGGAATGTAGTTGTCGAGGCAATGATTGCGGTCCAGAATGCTGCCATGGAATGTACTTGCATAACCACTTACTACGGCCGCTTTGCATCGCTCGTCCAATGCGGCTGTAAAGGCTGTAACCAATCCCCCACCGGAGATACCCATGCTTCCGATCCGTTCAGAATTAACTTCAGACCGTGTCGATAAATAATCGAACACGCGCGTTGTTTCATACACCCGATGTCCTGCAAGCGTCTTACCCGCCATAAGCAGATGTGCGGCAATCTTCGTACAAGAACTTGCGCCCGGAGGTGCATCTCGATCCTCATCCAGCCTTCTGTCCCCAAATCCAAGCAGTTCTGGAGCAGCTACAACGTACCCACGCTTCACGAGCGCAACGGCAAAATCTTTGTGTAATCCAGGCTCCCCTGCCCGTGGCGAACCATCCGGCTCCATTCCGCAAATCTCCCGACTCCCATAGCCATGCCCATGACAAGCAACAACAGCAGGTCTCTTCATGTCGGTAGCGCTTACATCTCCCGGAATTAAAAGATAAATAGGCATCCTTAGTCCCGTGTAAGTTGTGATCTCAATCCGCTCACGGATGTAACCGTCACATGGAACACGTTCCAGTACGACAGGGTTCAATGAAGCGGGCATCATTGGAAAATCGCCCAGCTTTTCTTGGACACGTGTACGCAATTGATTTTGCCACAACTCCAAGGGTTGATCTGCATCATACGCAGAACGACCTTGAAGTGTGGTTTGTTGCTGCAGATAAGCTTCGATTTCGGACATGATTCAGTGTACCTCCTATAGGTTCTGGAATGATGCAAATGGGTGAATTGTAAAATTTGGTAACCCCTATCTATTATAGTACTAGTAGTAACATCGTCGCTACCTTTAGTTTACGGCTTTAGACCACTTTCCACCACTCGTGCTCCCGTGTTTTTCCTTCCTGAACATTACAATATGCACTACATTCAGCCAGGCAGCCACCAATTCCATCTCCCCATCAGTTTCATCAAGGACGGAACAAGCACAAGACGGATCAACGTAACATCGATGAATACGGCTGCCGTAATGCCAATCCCAAGCTGCCTTACCCCTTCAACTTCAGCAAAAGCGAAAGGAACAGTCACAGCCAGTAAAATACCTGCTGCAGAAGTAATTAAACGACCTGTTGAAGCCAAACCGTGTCGAACAGCTGTGTCACTATCCCCTGTTTGTCTGTACACTTCCTGTATTCGGCTTAACATAAAAACACCGTAGTCCATCGATATGCCGAAAACAAGGCCCGCAATGAATACCGGAATCATAATCGCAATTGATGATACTTCCATTCCCAGATGACCCTCGTTAAAGACCCATACAAGTATGCCAAAGGATGCCGCCAGACTAAGCAAGTTCATCAGAATCGCTTTTAGTGGTATTAGTAGTGAACGGAACGCGAGTAGCAACACCAGATAATTGCTGACCACGACAAATACAAGTACTTTGGGTAACTGCTGTTTAATCTCATGTTTAATCTCATCCTCATAAACTGCTTCGCCGCCATAACGAATCGGAATGGTCTTTGGCATAGCTGTTATATCTTCTGCCCTTGTCTGCCGTAGCCATTCTTTCATCTCATCTGAACCCGCTTCCCCGTAAACACCAACCGTCAATCGGATAAACGAATCCGAAATGCCTCCTTGGGATTGGATACTCACTACTCTGGCATCCCGTTGAAGCTGGGTCACTTTGTGTTTAGCCAGTTCCAAATGTGGAGCTGTTAGCGGAGCATCCTTGTTCCCGATGATCATATCGACCCATGAAGTATGTTCCTGACCAAAGTTACGCTCGATCTGCTCAGATGCTTGACGGGACTCCATTCTGGCAGGTAAAGAAGAAGCATCGGGTACGGACAAATCCATCCTTGTAACGGGAAACACGCAATACAGCAATAGTGTCGTACCTACGAGTCCCATCCATACAGGACGTTTCATGACGATCGCTGACCAGCGGTGCCAGAAACTGTGTTCAAGTGTACTCTCCTTTGTTTGTTGTTCTGTAACGCCGGATGTACGTGTTATGCGAGCAAATACTCGGTCTGCACTTAGGCAAAGAATAGCAGGTAACAAGGTTACATTTAACAACAAAGCCAGCACCAGAACAATGGTAGCCCCAAGCGACACACTGAGAAACATAGGCAGCCTGATCCAGAGCAGACCCAGCAAACCCAGGAATACACATGCCGCTGAGAAGAGAACCGCTCGACCAGCTGTGCACAATGTCCGTTGCAAAAGTTCACGTTGCATGTTGCTAACGTTGAACTTGCCTTTCATTGCGTAAATCCGCTGTAGTTCCTCCCTGTACCTGCTCAAAATAATAAGTGCAAAATCAATGCTGAGCGCCATACCCACCATTGGAATGACGTTAATAATAAAATTGGACAGTTCCAGGTAGTGACCCAGTAAAGACGTTATGCCCATTGCCGTAATCACTGCACTGATCCCCATCATGACAGCAATACATGCCGCATACAGTCCTCTGAATGCAAAGCAAAGAATGATTAATGCAATGGGTAGCCCCACGATCTCTGCTCGTTCTAAATCCCGAAAGCTCAGTCGATTAACATCCTGTTGCACGACTGGTTTTCCTGTCAGTTGCATGGTTCCGAGCTGATGAGTTTGTTTGTCCATGTCGAGAAGCCCGCGTAATCGCTCTAATGGAAGCCTCATTTGATGGGGTTCAACGTCCATATGAATCAGCGCATAAGCTTGATCTTCGCGCATAAGTCTTCCCTGTGTGTTCACGTCGAGAGGAGAGATCACTGAGGTTATTGCCGGCAAGGTGCGGACTGCGGCAAGCCGTTCTTGAATCCAGGTCCTGAAGCCGATCTCCGATGTATTCGGGTGTTTATTAAAAAGCAACACGACCGGATCAGGTGGAGTATCAAACTCCTGCTCTAATATCCGTTCCACGGCTTGGGCTTGTCCCTGAGCCAGCTTTAACCCGTGATCCTGAACCATGTTAGGCAGCTTCCACGCCCAGGCTACTGACATCCCGATGATAAACACCCAGCAGATGATAATAAACCGCGGATATCGGCTGATGAAGGCAGCCAAGCTTCGATATCCCATCCCCAAGCTCCTCTGCAACAAAATATAGATTCTCATTCATGATCAACGCCGTAACTTGTGCTTTGTATAGTACAAGTCTATTCATCAGCCAACATGATTATGTTCCTAATGAAACAAAGACAAATAGCCTCATGCATGTGCTGCACGGGGCTGTCCGTCCTCATTGATTCATTTCACATCCGATTATTCGGGCCGAATGACGGTGAATCGATCACCAAGTTTGGCATAATCATTACCTGCCAGACGACTGATCGGTTTTAACTGATCCATTAAGATATACCCTTTATCCGCAAGATAGACCTTCTCGCTAAAATGATACTGCACGATACGAACCAGAAGTAGATCACTTACAGGTACGCCTTCATCATTCGAGATCGGAATATGTTGATACAGCTTGCACTCCATCCGGATCAGCGCTTCCTGAATTCCGGGTACAGCGACCACGGAACTGGGTACAGTTGTCAGATGAGTCCGTTCTAATTCACTTTCATGTGGCTCCAGTAAAGCCGCAGTTTCATTCACGTCTTCAATAATGTCTTCGTCACAAATGTGCACAACCAGTTCATTATGGGCGAGCACATTGCGTGCCGTATCCTTCATTACACCATTTTTACGTCCCACCGAGATGGATAACAGTGGTGGATCAGAGCTCACGATATTGAAAAAGCTAAATGGCGCTGCATTAATGATTCCATCATGATCTGAAAGCGTAGTTACAAAGGCAATCGGACGCGGTACGATTGAACCGCTCATTAATTTATAATTATCTTTAGCCGTGAGTTCTGCCGAATTTAGTGAATACATATGTAAGTCCCCTTTCCTACTCGCATGCATGAGGCTGATCCTCAGCTTCTTAGCTTTAACTTCTCCTTCGTTATTATATATGCATACCGTCCATAAAAACAAAACAATACTTGTATAGACCTAATGGCAATCATGAGTGTCCCACCTTATTGCTCACGTTTAGAAATACACACTTGTTAAACAATCACATCTAGGCGAATACCGTCATAGACTGTTTTCAGAATAAGATGACAGGAAGGATGTTCTTGAATATGAACCATGTTTATTCTCCTTATGCAGGTTATTATGAAGGTCGTTATACAAGTTACGGCGAAGATCGTTCCATTCAATTCCCTCCACTCTTCCCGGGTGGAGGTAGTCTCCCTGGAGGGCAAACTCCGCCAGGCATTCCCGGAAGCCCGGGCTCCTATCCTCCTTTCATTCCTGGTGCAGGAACCCCTCCGGGTCCCTATTTCCCTGGTGGCATGCCGGGTCCTGGTCCGGGCCCAGCTCCAGGTGTACCCGCACAGCTAGCTCAGGGAAATCTCCCTTCCCTGCTAAGCGCCTATCCTCGCCCGGTCGGTCAGCCGCCTGCCGAGATGTTATTTTTGTATAACCTTATCAAAAGCAGTCCTGGACTACTGCCACTCTTCCTCCAGCAGCAACCGCAAAGCTTGACACAAGCCGTTCAATTTGCCCAAACAGGTGCGGCCGCCCCACGGGATCAGGAGCAGCGTGTACTCCCTAACTTCTGTTATAACCGTTGGTCGCTCGTGTTTACGTATAATGATGTGTATTTAATGTGGCCTGCTATTAATCTGTTTGGCTTTGTTGTCGGCTATTTCTATCCATATCAGACACCAGGAATTCTGCTCAACACCCAAATTCTGTTCGCCCTTTGTTAGTGGCAGGCAGACTAAAACGGCCCGCATTGGAAGACTATGCTTCCCTGCGGGCCGTTCCTGGTTAACCAAAGCACTATGCAGTTTTAGAAACGTTGTGTTTCGGTTTACTTCTACCAATCATAACAATATACAAGAACAATGCTCCCAGATCAGCACATGCGATCACAATTCCCATAGGTACAGCCGTATGTTCTCCTCCAAGACCCACGAGTGGAGCAACGATTCCGCCAAACAGAAAGGTCATAACACCAATCAACGCTGATGCACTTCCAGCAGATTTCGCCTGATCAGCCATAGCCAGCGCGAACGATGCTGTATTAATCAACCCCACGCTGGACACAACCAGGAATAAGGGGATTAGAACTGAAATCAGCCCGCCTCCAGCAAGGATCGCGATAAGTAAGGAAGTGCCTCCAACAGCCGCTATAAGTAATCCGGCGATTAACAGCCGTGTCTCCGATACCTTACCGGCAAGCCGACCTGCAATCTGGCTGGCAAGAATAATGCCCAGTCCATTGATGGCAAAACATATACTGAACATTTGAGGGGACACCCCGTATATTTTCTGAAGCACAAATGGTGATCCCGATATGTAAGCAAACATGCCTGCCGCTGCAAAACCTTGTGTTAGAGCATAACCCATAAAACGGCTATTCCTCGCTATGCTGCCAAACGTCAGCAGCGTCTGTTTAAGCCCCCCGCTCGATCTTTTTTGCGCCGGAAGTGTCTCGCCCAAACCAAAGATGACCGCGAGAAGCGCAAGCACACCAATAAGACTTAGCAAAATGAATACGCCTCGCCATGAAGTATAGGTCAGAATTTGTCCACCTATAATCGGTGCCGCGATAGGTGCCACTCCGTTAATAAGCATTAACAAAGAAAAGAACCGAGTCAGTTCTGGACCCTCGTATACGTCCCTAACCACTGCACGTGCGATGACAATCCCCGCCGCTCCGGCCAGACCTTGAATAAAACGTAACACAACGAATGACCCCATCGTTGGGCTAACCAGGCATAAAATAGAAGCAATGGTATACAGCACAAGTCCGGCAATCAGCGGTATGCGACGACCTCTCACATCGCTTAATGGCCCCGCGAGCAGCTGGCCCAGCGCAAGCCCGATCATACATGCTGTCAGGCTAAGCTGGGCGTACGAAGTGGACGAGCCAAATTCATCCGCCAGCGTTGGCAGGGCTGGCAGATACATATCCAGAGACAGCGGTCCGAATGCGGAGAGCGTCCCGAGAATTAGCGCCATTCTCACTCTTGGCGTAGCCGTGGTGTGTAATGAAGCTGCTGCTTTATTTTTCATCCCAAAGATGTCCCTTTCGTTCCAATCGTGTTGCCATATTCATGTTTAGTCCTCTCCGCCTCCAAGCAATCTTAGCAAGTTGTTAGGCAAGGTGAACTGTTGATTATTAATAATAATACGGCGCAGCTCCTCCTCATCCCGCTCGTTCTCGGCATCTTTGATCTCCTGGATCTCACGGTGCAAACGTTCCATTTGGTGATCCAATGCATTGGCAGAATCCGCCGCACTTTTCAATTCTCTTGTTAAATGTTCCGGAACATCTTTGTTGTATTTATAAAAGATTTTATGTTCCAAACTCGCCCAGAAATCCATCGCGATTGTACGAATCTGAATTTCCACACAGGCACGTTCCTCGCCATTGGACATGTATACCGGAACTTCAACAAGCAGATGCAAACTTTGATACCCGTTCGGTTTCGGATTTTGGATGTAATCTTTCACTTCGAGGACACGCAAGTCACTTTGGTTGCACAGCATATCCTTAATCCGATAAATATCAGAAATGAACGAACATGTGATACGTACACCCGCAATATCCTTAATATTTTGCTTGATGCTTTCAAACGTCAGCTCATGATTTTTACGGAACATTTTATTCATAATGCTCTCGGGAGACTTCAATCTCGACTTGGTATGCTCAATCGGACTGTAGTCATGAAGGGACTGGAACTCTTCTTTCAGCACTTCAATTTTGGTTTCCATCTGATCCAGCGCAAATTTATAGATCATCATAAATCGTGTAATTTCGTATTTAAATTTCTTGAACTGGTCAATCGGATGCGGAGCATTCATCATCAGTTTCTTCCTTTCTTTTGACACCTCTATGATTTGATAACCAACTTGTATACGTTCGTATGCATGCTGGTCTTATGACATGTCTTCTATATCATTATAAAACATCTGACATGAATAAACGAATTTTAGAAATGTGCGTGTGCTGCTTTGTTTGAGATTTCGTTTTGATGAAGGCAGTAAAATAGCTGTATACTGGAGAAGTTATGTTTGCTTGAAAGGACGGGAAAATATGAATCACAATCACCTCCAGAAATACGCCATGCTGCTGCTCTGCATGTCAGCCGGCATGGTCGATGTCATCGGATATCTAGGACTTGGGCATGTTCTCACAGCTAATATGACAGGAAACATCGTGCTGCTCGGCATCGCGATTGCCCGTGCTCAAGAATTGGTTGTACTGCGAGCTTTGCTTGCCCTCATCGGTTTTATTGCGGGGAATGCAATCGCGGCACACATGCTTGGAAAGGTCAAAACCAAAAATGGCTGGTCCCCTCGGGTTACTGCCGTATTCTCCGTTGAGAGCATGCTACTTCTGCTGTTTGCAATTCTTATGATCAGCCCCTTATCCGAGCAATTATCCTATCTGTTAATTGTACTGCTTGCGGTTGCCATGGGGATGCAAACAACGGCTGCTAGGAGAATTGGTATAGCGGGAATCTCTACAACGGTGCTCACCAATAATCTGGCAGCCGTGATTGAAGATGCTGTAGGCATTCTTCATCGGTTAAAACATGCCAATATCCGCTCCTTGGTCAAAGCGCTATCCACTGATGCCTATCTGCGAGCAGGCGCAGTTGTGATCTATCTCGGCGGGGTCATCATCGCAGCATTTCTTTTCCATCATGTGCCCCTAGTAGCGGTCTGGGTTCCCGTACTGATCATTGCCGGTGTTACATTTCAAGCAAGACTCTCGTCTTGGGGCAAAGAGTTGGATATACATCGTAATCCCGAGTGAGAGGACATCTCGCGATGATGTGCTACGAAAACACGTGCACAATACCGAACAATTTATTTAAGAGTGCATGGCAAGTGCTTCTTGCCTGATCCATTGAACCAATTGTCTTGCCGCTGGCGACAACTGTTCTCCTGACCGTGTACAGATGGCAATCGTGTTTTGTAACTGTACGTTTTGTACATATACACGGGCAAGTTTGCCTTGATTAACGTCCTCTCTTACAACAAGGGATGAGATGAAATTAGCACCATATCCTGCCTTTACTGCGCTAATCGTTTCGTTCAATCCGTTGAACTGAAGTGTGATCCGTGGGGAGGGCAGGTTATTGGTCGTACACAAGGCAGCCAGTCGTTCTCGTGTTGCACTGCCTTTCTCACGCATGATGAATGGCTCAGCCATCATCTCGTGCAATGTAATGTTTTGACCTGCATACGGATGATCTGGATGCACCACAAACCACATTTCATCTTCGAATAACTTATCCCAATGCACACCCGGATGACTGACTCCACTTCCTCCGTATATCGCAATCTCGGCTTCATAACGAAGCAACTGGTCAAAAGCCATCTGTGTATTGCTTGTGCTTACGACAAGCTCAACATCCTCATGTGTCTGCTTGAACGTCGCAATCCAACTCGGCAGCAAAAAATTGGCCGGCAAGTAAGTCGCCGTGAGACGAATTAGTCCTTTTCTCCCCTCCCTCATGTCCTCTACAAATTGCTCCACCTCCTGTTCCAGCATGAATAAACGCTCGGCATATTCCATTAAATGTTTCCCTGCATCGGTAAGTACAAGTTTTCGTCCTTCGGAACCAAACAGCCCTATGCCTAGTTCACGCTCAAACCGTTTTACCTGAGAAGATACCGCAGGTTGACTGATATTCAATTCTTCGGCTGCCCGGGTAACTCCGCCGTACCTCACAATCGCGTGAAACAATCGTAATCCATGCAAGTTCATACATCTTCTCCTCTCCCTTGTTACTGACGTACTGATCCAACATTTTATTCATCATAAAACATAACTTAATTATATATTAACATACAAAATATATATTTTATTTATATGTCAATCCCCTCTATAGTTGAATTATAAGAAATACGAATTCAGCTAAACAGAAAGGAAGATGTGTAATGAGTAAGCATGATTCGAATAGTAGCCAGGTTAACCAACCCGCCCGTTGGAATGAGGTCGATCATTATATAAACAGCCTTCTTCTTCCAAACGACGAAGACTTGCAAGCTGCACTTGAAGCCAATGCAGAAGCAGGATTACCGTCACATGATGTCACACCGAACCAAGGAAAGTTTCTTCAACTATTGCTGAAAATACAGGGGGCCTCGCGCGTACTGGAGATCGGAACTCTAGGTGCTTACAGCACCATCTGGATGGCCAGAGCCTTGCCAGATCATGGACGAATTGTCTCGCTGGAGTCAGAACCTAAACATGCGGCAATCGCACAAGCCAATCTGACCCGCGCCGGACTAATGCACAAAGTAGATCTTCGAGTAGGGCCGGCACTAACCTCCCTTCCTGATATTAAGGAAGAGTACCCTGAACCCTTTGATCTGATTTTCATCGATGCTGACAAACCGAGTAATCCGGATTACCTGAGATGGGCTTTGCGTCTGACACGACCAGGAAGCTTGATCATCGGAGATAATATTATAAGGGATGGGGAAGTCATTCACTCTGACAGTGAAGACCCAAGAGTTCAAGGGGTTCGAACCTTTCTCGAATGCATCGGGGATCACCCCCATCTTGAAGCCACTGCACTGCAAACCGTAGGTAGTAAAGGATACGATGGATTTGTGATTGCTCGCGTCACAGATGATCCTGCAACAAAATAAACAGTGGTCAATTCTTCCGAAAATCTGCCTTTCCTGTTACACTGGTATCACTGCACAGGCAGACTGGAGGGAGTCACTTGAGAGCTTTACGACAGATTCAGGTTGAAATTGGCGGGTGGTCTCGCAATATTCAACTGTTCTTTCTGGCAAGTCTGCTGTATCAGATCGGAAACGGCATGTTCTCGGTTCTTTATAATCTGTACATTCAAGGCTTAGGTTACGATGACACCATGAATGGTCAAATTGTCAGTATCCAATCTCTTGCTACAGCAATCATGTTCATTCCTATTGGATTTGGCGGTGACAAGTTCAGCCGCAAAAAACTGTTGATTATCGGGGCGCTATTCAGCGGTGCTTTTCTGATCGGACGATCCTTCGATTATGCCGCGAGCGGGTTGATTTGGTTTGCTGTATTTTCTGGCCTGTTTGCTGGTGTTTTTCAGGTACTCGCTATTCCTTATCTCGCAGAGAACGTCAAAAAAAGCCAGCGCCTCAAAATGTTCAGCTATTATTCCTCTTTGGTGCTCGCATCTCAGGTTCTTGGCAGCCTGGGCGGAGGCGTGCTTGCAGACGTGCTTCATTCTGCCGGCATGGCCAAAGTCACCGGATTGCAGACGGTATTATTTATGGGCGGGGCTGCGACCCTAGCCGCATTTATTCCGCTACTTTTTGTAACCGAGAATCAGAAATCTAGTACAGATCTAAATACGAAACAACTTCAGCCTAGCCAACAATCTGTTCAGGGGGCTGAAGCGGAGCTTACTCGTGCTGTGATAATACCATTACCCGTTGATGATGACACACGTATTAAAAAAAGAGATACCAAACTGATTGGTCAGTTCATTGTGACACAGTTGCTAATCGGATTAGGATCAGGACTCGTTGTGCCTTATCTGAATTTGTATTTTACGAATCGCTTCGCCGTATCGTTAAGCGGCATGAGCATCCTGATTGCACTCGGTCAGATCATGACCATTGTATCCATGCTGATTGGCCCAACGTTAGCTGCCAAAGTTGGCAGCGTACGAGCTGTAGTTATTTTCCAAGTATTATCGCTACCCTTCCTGTTATTCACAGGTTTCACCAACCTGCTTTTCATTGCATCCGTCAGCTTTTTGTTCAGGCAAGCGCTGATGAATGCGGCTAATCCAATTCATTCCGCCATATTGGTGGACCGGATCTCGGATAAACGCCGCGGGATCGCCAACTCCATGATGCAAACTTCGTTTATGATTGGTTGGGCCACGATGGGGCCCGTGCAGTCATATCTGGTTACTACCTATGGAACCTATTGGGGATACGCGATTACGTTCAGCATTACAGGCTGTCTCTACGTCATCTCTTCCCTGATGTACTACTTCATGTTTAGAGAGCCTAAGCCCTCTGTTACTGTTCTTGGAGACAGATCGTAACCATAAACAACTATAAAAAGAGTATCCTCATGCTGTAGCATTCACAGGATACTCTTTTTTTGATTATTTCCTCTTGATTAACTACCAATATTTTGGATTATACATAAGAACGACTATGCCCAACGTGACTACCGCTGCTAGAACAACAAAAGTGTAATATCTCGGTTTATTTTTTGGACTTGGAGCTTGCTCATCATAATGATCGGAGTTGCGGCGATATGACCCCATCCACAGATCGCTCATCATATGGCCAACCACTTTCACTAGACGTTTGATCCAATCCATTATTAATCCCCCTTCCACAATCAATATTATTCCATATTAAGTATAATTAACCTTCTATGATCAAACAAGTCTTTCATCTTAGGCCTGGTGCTGTCTGCCGTTCCAACTGTGTCAAAATATGAAAGGCTTCCTGATTGTTGCTGCCGCACATCGCTTCCTCAGCTTGCAATCCACTACATACTGCCGGGCGGCTGGCCTGACCGAATATACCGCAGCGATTATCGTCCGTCAGTTGGATACATCGCACTCCAGCAGGTTTGCCTTCAGGCATGCCGGGAATCGGTGATGATATGGATATGGCAATACAACATGCTGCACATCCCGTCCTGCATTCCATGATGTTTCCTCCTTCATTTGCCTCATATAGCATTCTGTTACCTTGAGCGATTTACCCATGTCCATGTTCGCGCTAACCCTTGGGCGATTCTGCGGTTCATGTGCTCACTGGTAAAATATCCTCCGTGGCTCAGTGGATTCCAGCTTGTAGCTGGTCCACCGACACGCACCTCAATATCCTCCTTCACAGCGACCGCATATGCCGGGTCAATGGGACGTAATGGATAACCTAATATATCGTTGCTTTCATAAAAATTAACCCACTCCCCTTCCAGATGTGGAAAGTAATGCGTGGCCTGCGGCGCAGGCACCCGAATGGGACGGCTGAAATGTTCGTAGCGCAGACTCCATAGCGGCAATGTTGTGCCAAAAGAGTAAAAATTGGTCAGCGTATCTCCCCGCTCCAAAGCCGAATTCACATCCACTATTTCCGGTATTCGGTTGGATGACGGATACTGCAGATCATAGAAAAAGTTGCTTGCAATGACAGCTCCGAGACTATGAGCGACGACACAAAGCGGCGCTTCCGGCCCATTGCGCTGTGCGAGAACGTGCATGGCCTGATTCAGCGTCCGGTGCACGGCATCATAATGATGTCCTTGGTTCTCTACAGGTTGATAAGCCACCGCATCGGCGAGATAATGAATGACAAAACGGCGCAATGCCTGATAGTGCAGTCCCGGTGAACGAACCAACTGTTGAAACAAAGCCTCTTCCCGCTCCTCGAACACGTCCGCCCAGAAGACAGGTTCAATATCCAGCATCTGTTTCGCGGCGCCTGGCAGCACCATGACACGTTCCATTTCTTTGCTCAAGCAAGCGATCAGCTTGTCAGCATAATCCTCTTTTTGCATACCCAGTCCATGAATGACCATCACCGCTACCCGAGTCATGGCTTTCCTCCTTATCATTTGACTAGGAACACGCCTTGTACACCCACTGTATGAACTGCTTTTTCTCCGTATGACTGACATTCAACTGAAGCGCCAAACGAGTGCACTTCGACTTATTATCAAAAATTGTAATTACTTGATGGCATAACTATTTTATCATGATGACTATAGAAAATCACACCTGTAAACGCCAAAAGAAGCTGCAGGTTTCACAGCTCCTTTTGACTACTACCAGATATGAATTTATCCTTTCAGATGAATCCTGAGAACGCCGCTCTGACTTGAAGTGACATCTCCTGTCACCGTTTCAACCCGTTCAACCATATCCTGACCATCCGGGATAATAATAGGCGTAATGAGTGGATAACCGGCATTTTCGATAACGTTACGGTCAAATTCAAGTAGCTTCTCTCCGGCTCTCACGCGATCACCCGTGTCTACATACATAGAGAAACCTTCCCCTTTAAGGGATACCGTATTAATGCCGACATGAATCAACACTTGAAGTCCGCTCGCATGTTCCAATATAACTGCATGTTTGCTCTTAATGACATGTGCCACTTTTGCGTCAAATGGAGCAACCACTTGATTCCCCGAAGGTTCGATTGCGATACCTTCACCCATTTGTTTCTCGGCAAACGCCGGGTCAGGAACTTGCTCCAGCGGTACCGCTTTACCCGTCAATGGCGCCATGACTTCGAGTGTTTTTGATGATGCATTTCCAGCCTTCGCTGTACTACGATTGCGCTCAGCCATCTCTGTTCCTGCTGCTGTCTCGGCAGATGTGATACCAGAAGTGGACTCTCCGTTAGCCATGAGTCGATCTTCTTTTCTCAATTTCGCCCGTCCAAACACAACGGTCAACAGGAACGGCACCACCAGAACGATGGCCATACCGATAAAGAACACACCCCATTTATCCGGGAAAATGGATAGGAATCCAGGCACACCGCCTACACCGATGGACGTGGCCTGAACATTATTCATCGTAAGCAGTACACCACCAATGGCGGAACCGACCATACCGAAGATAAAAGGATAACGATAACGAATATTCACACCAAAGATGGCTGGCTCGGTCACTCCGAGGAAAGCAGATACGGATGAGGTCGCCGCAAGCCCTCTCATTTTCTTCTCACGTAACACGAGCATCATCGCAAGTGCCGCCGAACCCTGCGCAATATTGGACAAAGCCAGCATCGGCCACAAGAAGGTGCCACCTTGGCTACCAATTAGCTGTACGTCTACGGCAAGGAACGTATGGTGCATACCGGTAATAACGAGTAAAGCATACAAACCACCATAGATCAGACCACCCAGCGCAGCATACGAATCATAGACGTAAATCAAACCGGATGTGATGGCGTTTGCAATTGCAAATGTAACCGGTCCGATAATCGTAAATGCCAGAAATCCGGTAACCAGCAATGTCACAGGGGCCACGACCAGCAATTTGATGGAATCATGCACTCTTTTATTCAGGAAAATTTCCATCTTGGCAAGCAGATAAGCCGATACCAATACGGGCAATACCTGACCCTGATAACCGATCTTCTCAATCTCCCAGCCAAACAGATTCCAGGTCGGAACCGTGCCTTTGTTTACCGCATCAGCGTAACCATATGCACTCAGCAGATCGGGATGTACCAGAATCAGACCCAGCACAATCCCGAGCAACGGACTGCCGCCGAATCGGGTTACCGCTGACCAACCGATCAAAGCGGGCAGGAATGTAAACGCAGTGCTTGCTATGGTGTTAATGATGGAGGCAAGGTCTTTCCATGCCGGGTACACATCCACTAATGATTTTCCATCAAAGAAAATACCAGGACCTGTCAAAATGTTGTTAATCCCGAGTAGTAGACCTGCTGTAATAATTGCTGGCAAGATCGGAATGAAAATGTCCGAGAGCGTTTTGATGGCACGTTGCAACGGATTTTGCTTTTTACCCGCGGCTGCCTTCACATCATCTTTGGAAGACCGTTCGCCTCCGGTAATCTGAATCATCTCTTCATAAACTTTATCCACCAGACCTGGACCGATGACGACCTGGAATTGACCTTGGGAGGAGAACTGCCCTTTGACCAGATCATTCTGATCAAGAAGCTCTGTATCCACTTTGTCCTCATCATATAGAGCAAACCGTAGCCGTGTCACACAGTGTGTCGCCGCTTCAATATTGTCTTTGCCGCCGACCGCCCGGACGATCTCTTCGACCTGTTTTTTATCGATTGCCATAGTGTCACTTCCTATTTATAAAATGGACTTCATTCTGTTACTGCTGGATTAACCACATATAAGAAGCATACGGACTGAGCGTGATTTGCTGCTTCAGCTCAGGTTTTGCATCGGTATTACTGACAAGTAGTTCAGGTGATTTACCTGCAATATGATTGTTCCAGACCGCTTCAGGAACTTGAAATGCTGTATCCTGTTTGCGGAAGTTGGACACTACGATTAATGTCTCATTGCCGTTGGTGCGTGCATATGCAAATACTTCAGGGTGGGCATCATCCAACCGTTCATACAAACCGTCAGTCAGTACATTCACCTCTTTACGCAGAGCGATCAGCTTCCGGTAATGATGATAGATGGAATTCGGGTCAGCCATCTGCTCTTCCACATGAATGGACGGATATCTCTCATCCACCTTGAGCCAAGGTGTTCCGGTTGTGAATCCAGCATTAGCCGAACCGTCCCACTGCATCGGTGTCCGGGAATTATCCCGGGACCGCTCCTTCACAATCCGG
This sequence comes from Paenibacillus polysaccharolyticus, assembly GCF_023714295.1. Lineage (GTDB taxonomy): Bacteria > Bacillota > Bacilli > Paenibacillales > Paenibacillaceae > Paenibacillus > Paenibacillus polysaccharolyticus_A. Next base: position 1,166,125 of record NZ_JAMAUN010000001.1, on the reverse strand, counting down.
AAAGCCTCTTCGGCCGTTTTGCCCCGCTCTTCCTGCAACAGACGATACATATTTGTGGACTCAATGTCGCGGAACTCGCTGATGTCATTCCAAACAGGGTTAGGCATACCAATCTCTTCGCCCTGATAGACATAAGGCGTTCCTTGTAATCCATGTAAAGTCGTCGCCAGCATTTTGGCACTCTCTGCACGGTATTCTCCATCGTCCGCGAAACGAGATAACGCACGCGGTTGATCATGGTTGTTCAGGAACAACGCATTCCATCCGCCACCAGCCTGCATTCCGGCCTGCCACTCACTGAATAGTTGCTTCAAGGATTCAAAGTCGTATGGCATGAGCTCCCATTTCTGCCCATCCGGATAATCCACTTTCAAGTGATGGAAGTTAAAGGTCATCGAGAATTCTCTGGAAGCCGGATTGGAATAACGAATACAGTGCTCAAGCGTAGTCGAGGACATCTCCCCTACCGTCACCATGTTATAGGGTCCAAATACCTCATCGTACATTTCTGTAATATATTCGTGCACACGCGGCCCATCCGTATAATACTTGCGTCCATCGCCTGGCGACACGCTGCCATCGTCGTCGGGGAAACGCTGGTCTTTGGAGATGAGGTTAATGACGTCCATCCGGAATCCATCGACTCCTTTTTCCGCCCAGAACTTGATCATATCGCGTACAGCCTTACGCACTTCTTCATTTTCCCAGTTCAAGTCTGCCTGCGTTCGATCAAACAACGTTAGATAATATTGTCCGGTCTGCTCATCATACTGCCAGGCTGGCCCGCCAAATTTGGATTGCCAGTTGTTGGGTACACCACCGTCCGGCGCGGGGTCTCTCCAAATGTAATAATCCCGATAAGGATTGTCCTTCGATGAACGAGACTGTTTGAACCATTCATGATCGGTCGAGGAGTGATTCACCACGATGTCAATCATCAGCTTCATGTCACGCGCTTTCAACTCGGCAAGCAATTCATCGAAATCTTCCATCGTTCCGAAGTCGGGGTTAATGCGGTAATAGTCTGCTACGTCATACCCGTTATCCCGCTGCGGGGATACGTATACGGGTTGCAACCAAACAATGTCGATCCCCAAGTGCCGCAAATAATCCAGCTTCTCGGTTAACCCCCGAATGTCGCCCGTTCCCGATCCAGTTGTATCATTGAAACTCTTCGGATATACCTGATATACCGTTGATTTCTTCCACCACGTGGACGGCTCCTTATGATTTGAACTCATGTTAACGCCTCCAATATGTTGTATTGCCCTCATCTAACCCACCTGTTAGCTTCTTCATCTATATTACATAAGTAAACATGTATATACAAGTTGAAACGGGAATTTGGTTGATGTACCTCTTCTACAACTTCCCCATAAATAGTTACTCTGTAACAACTATTTTCGAACTCACGTTTCGTAAATCCACTGATAGCAGTCTTTACTCAGAAAATATTGACAAGAATGAGAACGCAAAAAAGACGATACGGATCAACTCCGCTTCGTCTTTTTGTTTGAATATGTGAACATCGTTTACAGGGAAATAGAATCCCCAGGTGCCATTACACGTCCTTCTAATCCTTTGGAAGCCAGTTGCTCTACAAAATGCTCCGCATCCTGACGAATCGCAGGGAAGGTATCATAATGAACGGGAATCGTCAGTTTGGCGTTAAACCATTCCGCTGCCTGTAGTGCATCTTCAGGCCCCATCGTATAATGTCCGCCAATAGGCAGGAATGCAACATCGATTTGATGCCGATCCCCAATCATCTTCATATCGCCGAACAGGCTTGTGTCGCCAGCATGTAGAACCGTTTTACCACCGATATCAATGATAAATCCCGCAGGCAAACCTGCATACATAATGCGCTGTTCTTCTTCCAGCACAATACCGGACGTATGGAATGCCTGAATCATTTTCGCTTTGGCAAATTCCAGATCCACCGTACCGCCCATATTCATGCCAAGGGTATCCAGCCCCTTCCACGACATATATGTAGCCAATTCCACAATCGCCACCACTTTGGCATTGTTGGCTTTGGCAATCGGTTCCGCATCCAGAATGTGATCCATGTGAGCATGTGTCAACAGGACAACATCCGTCTTGATGTCCTCTGGTTTAGTTACCGCTAACTCATTGCCACGCAAAAACGGATCAATCATGAGTGATTTATTTTCTGTGCCCAGTTGTACACTGGAGTGTCCGTGATACGTAATATTCAACAATTCATATTCCTCCTGACTTTAATATAAGTTGTCCTCTCCGTTGCTGTGTGAACCAAAAACTCAACTTATAATGAGTATTTATTTTTATTAATTATAATCCAGAACGCTCTGCGAGCGCAAAACTGTCATCCTTGTTACGCTGGTCAACCAGCAATACATAATAATCACTTCCATTACGCCGCTAGCGCGTTGCTTATTCGCGGCTCTTACGCTTTTTGCAATACACCCTTGCTTCATACGGCTGGAGCAAGATAGCTCCTTCATCCGTAGAATAACGTCTGCTCACGTTGCCAATCATTAATTTGCAGTCTTCTGCATTCCAACCTTCCGGCCATGTCATCTCTGGCTCATTCGCACTGAAATTCATTACAACTAACCACTGCTCATCATCCAATGTACGTGTATATGCATAAATCTCCGGGTCATCTGGCAAAAGCAGTTCATACGCGCCATAGATTAACACATGATTTTGCTTGCGCAATGTGATTAATTTTCGGTAATAATGCAGAATGGAATGTGGGTCCGTCTCCGCATCCGCCACATTGATGTCCTTATAATTGCTGTTCACTTCAATCCAAGGATTACCTGCCGTAAAACCGGCATGCTCGGATTCATCCCATTGCATCGGTGTTCGTGCATTATCCCGGCTCTTCAGCCAGATGGCCTCCATCACCTCATGCTTGGATTTCCCTTGACCTATATAGTGATTGTAATAATTTTTAGTTTCGATGTCCCGGTATTGGTCAATGTCAGGGAACGCTACGTTGGTCATGCCAATCTCTTCTCCCTGATAGATATACGGCGTGCCTTCCAGCGTTAACATCCAGGTTGCCAGCATCTGGGCAGAACGAACTCTGTATTTACCATCATCTCCAAAACGCGAAACCGGGCGCGGCTGATCATGATTGCCCATATAGTTGGCGTTCCAGCCCCGGCCGTGCAGCACCGTCTGCCAGCGGCTCATGATTTCTTTAAGCTCTGTCAGCTTCCACGGTTTGTAATTCCATTTCCCTATACCAGAGGACTCAGCATCCACAAACATGTGCTCAAACTGAAACACCATATTCAATTCATCCCGATCCGTACCTACATAAGCTAGAGCCTGCTCAGGCCCAAGCCCAGAGGTTTCACCCACCGTCATCGGGCCGTATGGCTTCAGTATCATCTGATTCAACTTGCGGAGGATGGAATGTACCTGCTCCAGATTGGAAAACAGCTCATATGCCTGCACCACAGGCAGGTTGTTCGGGTTATGTGCATTTGGCAAGCCATCGGCTTTGGCAATATGGGCAACTGCGTCAAAGCGGAAGCCATCCACCCCTTTTTCCAGCCACCAATTCACCATTTCGTACATTTCTTCAGCCATCTCCGGATTATTCCAGTTCAGATCGGGTTGATGCTCAGAGTATAGATGCATGTAATATTCGTTCGTTTCCGGATCATGCTTCCATACTGAACCCCCGAAATAAGACTCCCAGTTGTTCGGCACCTGCCCGTTTTTACCGGAACGCCAGATGTAATAGTCGCGTCTTGCATTGGTTTTGGAAGAACGGGATTCCGCAAACCAGGCATGTTCATCCGAAGTATGATTCAGCACAAGATCCATCATGATCTTGAGCCCACGCTTATGCGCTTCGGCAAGTAGCCGGTCAAAGTCCTCCATCGTCCCGTATTTTCGTAAAATCGCGTAGTAATCTCGGATATCATATCCGTTATCATGACCTGGGGAATCATAGATGGGACACAGCCAGATGACATCCACGCCGAGTTTTTCCAAATAATCAAGCTTTTCATAAATCCCCTGCAAATCGCCATATCCGTCTCCGTCGCTGTCCTTGAAGCTACTTGGATAAATCTGATATACCACACTTTCCTTCCACCAAACGATAACACCCACCTCGCTTTCTTCTCTTGTGAAGCAATTCACCCGTTAATATGTTTTATCCGAAAAGAAACCCTTATAAACACCTGAACTCAGGTTTTATACAAAAAGACAAAAGACCCGAAACCGCAATCGCAGCACGCGATCAGCTTCGAGTCTTTCTTGACCTTGTTTTCCCGCCAAATAAGCAGTAAGGTCTATTTTATCGGGATGTAGATCTTCATGTCTAACCGCTCAGGTGTTGATTTCCACACATCGGTCACTTCAAAGTCCGGCCCCTCCTGGCGCTCATACTTGGAAGCTGGCAGCCAGCTTCCGTAGATCATTTTGCGCACATCCTGCTCTGAGCCTTCGGTTGTAAACTCGGCATACAGCCCGCCTGGAATCTCCAGACAGGTATATCCGGGTTCTAAGGAATCACCGCCTCCTGAGCTCTCTTCGCCAACGATAAATGAAAATGCCCCATCCTTCTGAAAATGAGCCGCAACACCATACGCCATATCGGGGCGAATTCGCTCTGGAATGTTCATAAACTTCTGCTCACGCCCAAATTCATGGTAGAATCCTGGAATCTCTGTATAATGTTGCTCTGAATTCAGGTTGGTCTTATATTCATATCCAATGATCCGGATCGGCTCCAGTGTCACCATACGTGGCGGATTCATATGGAACGCGGTGCCAAGCTGTAAACGATATTCATTAAAATCAATACGTTGCTGCATTTGCTCCTTTGTTGATGTCAATTGCTCCAGCTTGCGAAACCGGGCCGGTGTGATGCCAAAGTGTGTATCGAAGGCCCGGGTAAAGGCTTCCTGTGATTGATAACCATAGCTGAGTGCAATTTCTAGTACACCCTGCGCCGTGTTTCGCAAGGCAGTAGCAGCCTCTGTTAGTCGTCGCCTGCGCAAATACTCCAGAACAGTAAAACCTGTAATCGCCTGAAACAAACGTTGAAAATGAAATGCGGAAAAACTGGCGGCGGCCGACACATCTTTCATGTTAAAAGGCTCCTGCAAATTTAGCTCCAGATGCTCGATCGCAAGCTGAATACGTGCATAATGATCCATATGTTCCGTCTCCTATTCATATCACATGATGTGTATTTTACTGTGACAGACTTTATTGTTCTGTTTCTTTACTCAGTATGACTGTAATGCCTGAGCAGTTTTTGATCCTGAATGCGAACTTAGACAAAAAAATCTCTTGTTCATGTCCGCAGCCCTGCAGCAGACTTAAGTCGTTGCAGGGCTCAGTCATCAAACAAGAGAGAATGAACTTCCGTTTGTACGGCTAGTTTAAATACTAATTTATGAGTTCTTTTTTTACACTCGCACCTTTTCTATCCTAACCATTCCAGTGCCCAGACACAGGATGAATGCCCCAGATATCGGTGGCATACTCACTTATTGTCCGGTCGCTGGAGAAAATGCCTGAGTGTGCTGTGTTAAGTACAGCCTTGCGAGTCCAGCCGGGAACATCGCGATACGCTTGATCAATTGCTACATGTGCATCAGCGTACGCTGCAAAATCGCGCAATACAAAGTATTCATCCCCATGTGCTAACAATGAGTCATAAATATCCCAGAACTCGCCATCCCGATCACAGAATGCCCCCGGATGCACCAATTGCTCCACGACTTCACGAATACGTTCATCCTGATTCACGATTTCGTTCGGACGGTAATTGCCGTTCCGATAATATTCCAATACTTCGTCGGCACGCAAGCCATAGATGAACATATTCTCTTCACCGACTTGCTCTGCCATCTCCACATTGGCCCCATCCATCGTACCAATCGTCAGTGCGCCATTCATCATAAATTTCATATTGCCTGTACCCGAGGCTTCTTTCCCTGCTGTTGAGATCTGTTCACTCACATCTGCCGCAGGGATAATTTTCTCGGCGAGCGACACAGAATAGTTCTCCAGGAAAAAGACCTTCAACCGGTCATTTACCGCTGCATCGCGATTCACGGTATCTGAGACCGTATTGATCAGTTTGATGATTTTTTTGGCAAAATAATAACTTGGTGCTGCCTTCGCTCCAAAGATAAACGTACGCGGCACCATATCAAACGACGCATCGCTTTTCAACTGGTTATACAAATGCATGACATGCAAAATGTTCAGGAGCTGTCTTTTGTACCCATGCAACCTTTTCACCTGCACGTCAAACACGGAATCCGGATCAACGGGTACACCCGTGTGATCTAGGATGTAAGACGCCAGACGATGTTTGTTATCTCGTTTGATCGCACGAAATTGCTCCTGGAACGCGGATTGATCGGCGTAATCAGCCAGTTGCTCCAGTTTGCCAGGTTCCGTAACCCATTCATTGCCGATCGTATCTGTAATGAGATTGGACAGCTTCGGGTTGGCATGCATTAACCAGCGACGGTGCGTGATGCCATTTGTTTTATTGTTAAAGCGTTCAGGATATAGGGCGTAAAACGGGGCCATCTCCCGCTCTTTCAAAATCTCGGTATGCAGTGCGGCCACACCATTGACACTATGACTGCCTACGATGGCAAGGTGTGCCATACGGACCTGATCATTCGCAATAATCGCCATATGCTCGATGCGTTCGTCATCACCCGGATAACGGTCCAGCAGCAACCCACAGAAACGTTTATTAATCTCTTCAATAATCATATAAATGCGTGGCAGTAGCTTGCTGATCATGGCTACAGGCCATTTTTCAAGCGCTTCGCTTAGTGTCGTGTGATTGGTATAAGATACAGTGCGTGTAGTAATATCCCAAGCTTCATCCCAGCCGTAGCCCTTATCATCCATTAGAATTCGCATAAGTTCAGGAATGACCAGCGTAGGATGGGTATCATTGATATGGAAAGCCACTTTGTCTGGCAAGCGATCATAAGACAGTCCTAGCTTACTAAAGGTACGTAGTGCACTTTGCACACCTGCGGAACACATAAAGTATTGCTGCTTCAACCGTAGCAATTTACCCTCGTATTGGGAATCATCCGGGTATAGGAATTCAGAGATCGACTCCACGGAACGGCTATAATCCAGATATCCGTAATAGTTCGAAGGCGTATCCAGTGACGTCTCCCGTTTCGGCTCTGCACTCCATAGCCGTAATGTGTTGACATGGGACTGGCCATAACCGATAACGGGCACATCATACGGTACGGCAACAACCGATTCAGCATCCTTCGTCACGAAATGGTAATGTCCATCTTGCTCATAGGCTTCGACCCGGCCCCAGAACTGAACTTCCACCTTTTTGTCTGGACGCCGTACTTCCCACTCGTTACCCTTATCCAGCCAGTTATCAGGCAACTCGACCTGATTGCCATTGATAATTTTTTGCTCGAACAAACCGTACTTATATCGGATACCGCATCCATGTCCCGCATAGCCAAGGGAGGCCAAGGAGTCCAGGAAACAGGCAGCAAGCCTTCCCAGTCCACCGTTACCCAATCCTGCGTCCGCTTCCTGTTCTTCGATACACTCCAGTGAAAAGCCAAGTTCCGCCAAACTGTCACGAACCAGTTCCAGCTCATTTACGTTCAGCAAATTGTTGCCGAGCAGACGTCCAATCAGAAACTCCAGCGAGAAGTAATATACTTGTTTATCCTGACGCTGCTTGAATCCCTGATTCGAGGCTGCCCAGTCCTGACCCACATATTCCCGAATCATACTGCCGAGAACATGGTACACGTCTTCTTTCGTAGCTTCTTCAATTGGTTTGCCCAGTTTGCTAACGAGATTCCGTTGAAAAATTGATTTGAACGTTTCTTTGTTGTCAAACAAAAGTAGGTTCCTCCCGGTGAAATCCTGCGGGTGAGGACGGTTCGTGACTAGTTCGAAGGCATGCGTTTACACCTTTTAAAGCTGGACGTTGGAGCCGAGCACCCGTTTCAGTCACGAATCATTCTTTCGATCGCTGTTGTCTCTTCCATTTCCTGATCACCTTTTACAAGGTTGAAATGGAGAGACAAAGGCGAACGCTTCGCTTCTCCAGAATTGATTTCGTTCCCTCCACTGCGTCTGCACCAACATAGCAACTTTGACGGTAGCACTTCATACGTTCAAACAGACACGAACCTGAAAACTTACCCGCAGGATTTTATTTTTTTATATATAGCTATGGATGATATCGGACAGATTTCGGCTTTAAATAATAGTGCTTTTGGCTAAAATATACGGGTTCGACGGGGCACCGATTAACGTCTGCCCGCCGGTCAGCTTCACATCTTTATCCAGAATGACATTCTCCAGCACAGTCCCCTCGCCAATATAACATTTCTGCATAATGATCGAACCCTTAATCTTCGCACCCTTAGCCACATGCACACCTCGGAACAGGATGCTGTCCTGCACTTCACCGCCAACGATGCAGCCATTGGCAAGCAAGGAATGTTTGACATCCGCAGATTCCAGATATTTGGCAGGGGCTTCGTATTTGATTTTGGTTTGTACGGGATCTTCTTTGAACAACTGTTCATACTGTCCTGTATTCAGCAGATCCATGCTATTACGGTAATAGCTGTCAATCGAGTTAATTACGGCATGATACCCTTCGTAGGCATAAGCTGCAATCTTCAATCCGCTCGGATTTTTCAGAATGGCGTCACGGAAGAAATGAGTCTCGCCATGTTCAATACAGCGCTGCACCTGTTTAAGGAACAGTTCTTTTTCCATGATAAAAATCTCCGTATATATATTCGTATGGTCAGCACATTGGTGAATGTCCACCACATTGCCGTCTTCATCATGATCGACTTTGATGCAGGATTCATGCTCAGGCAGCACTTGGTCTACTTTTTTGCAAACCAGCGTGACGTCAGCTCCCTTACGGATATGATACTGGTATACATCCTGAAGATCGGCCTTGGTCACATGCCGGCTGCCTGCATGCACAACGTATTGCCCGGCGCCTCTTTTGAAGAAATCCAGATTGTTGTGAAAATGTTGCAAATCTCCCTGCGACGTGTCCGTTGGATCGTTCCAATCCGGAGGAAGAATAAACATGCCCCCATGTTTGCGGTCCAAATCCCAAGGCTTACCGTCACCCAGATGATCCATCAGCGAACGGTATTTGCGGCGAACAAAGACACCAATGCTCTCAATACCCGCATTCATCATGTTAGACAGGACAAAATCAATCAGACGATAACGCCCGGCATAAGGTACCGCGGCTCCGCAGCGAAAGTACGTCAATTCCTTCAATTCTTCCAGTTCATGGTCAAGGTTAATAACTCCAATTAGTGATTTCATGCCGCGCACCGTCCTTTGCCAACATTTTGGTCAATCAATTCGCTATTCCTTGACGCAACTGTCGTTCCAATTCTTCCTGATCTACCAGTAAAATATCATTTTCGTCTCCAGGCGCGGGGGCAATCTGGGTTCCATCCGGAATGACTAAGCCTTCAGCGATAATGGCGTTGTGAATGGACACATTACGGCCAATTTTGACCCGAGGCATAACAACGGAATCGATTACTGCACTGTTCTCTCCCACCTCGGTTCCATAGAACAGGACGGAATGATTCACCTCACCGTGCACGATGCTTCCCTCACTGATGATGCAGTTGCGCACCTTGGCGGCAGGCGATATATATTGAGCAGGCTGGTTCGGGTTACGCGTGAAAATACGCCAGCTCGGATCATTCAGATTCAGCGGTGTTTCCTCGTCCAGCAGATCCATATTGGATTCCCACAGACTGCGAATGGTTCCAACGTCTTTCCAGTATCCTTGGAACGGGTAAGCAACTAAAGATTTATCATTTTCAAGCAACAACGGAATGATGTCTTTACCAAAATCATAGGAGGTGGATGCCTGCTGTTCGTCCTGAATCAGGAACCGTTTCAACACATCCCATTTGAAGAGATAGATGCCCATGGAAGCAAGCGTGCTTCGGGGCTGAGAAGGTTTTTCTTCGAACTCATAGATGCTGTAGTCTTCATTCGTATTCAAAATGCCAAAGCGGCTCGCTTCTTCTAGCGGTACGTCAATCACGGAAATGGTGCAATCGGCATTTTTTTCCTTGTGATACCGGAGCATCTTATCATAGTCCATCTTATAAATATGATCACCCGATAGAATCAGCACATGTTCGGGATCAAATTGTTCAATAAAGTTCAGGTTACGGTAAATCGCGTCAGCAGTCCCGCGGTACCAGTTACTTCCGTCTTCCCGTTCATGGGGAGGAAGCACATAAACCCCGCCATTTTTACGATCCAGATCCCAGTCACTGCCAATACCGATGTAGGAATGCAAGACAAGTGGTTCATATTGGGTCAACACACCCACGGTATCAATACCTGAATTCGAGCAATTGCTCAGTGGAAAATCAATAATGCGGTAGGTTCCCCCAAAATAAACAGCGGGTTTTGCCAGTGATTTCGTCAATCCCTTTAATCGTTTCCCCTGCCCTCCGGCGAGCAGCATCGCTACAACCTCTTTTTTTGCCATCATTACAGCCTCCTCCACGTGCATTCATTCTGATTCATCTCAGAGCCCATAATCGATATTCTGTTGTGAAAACACGGCTGTCTTGATTAGGAGCATGCTGTACAGATGTGTAACGGAATAAAGACATCATTCATATGTAACCGGACGTCTTTCGTTAGATGATCACTGGAATGTTGATGCGGATCGAATTAATGATCCAGTTTGGTTCGAATTTCTTTTCAAATGCAAATAATGCGACGATGATGGTGTGTTTTAATGCATGTAGATGGTGTTGGTGTTGCAGAGCATGTTGATTGTGTAGAAAGTGACTTGGCTTGCATTGTAGACTGTGCTAGCGATGGGTAATGAAAAATGAGCTTATTACCCATTAAACAGGAATTCGATCGGGGAATCTTGCGGTAACAGCAAATTTGAAAAAAAATCAGGGCATCGCTGGTTTGAACCTTACGCGCTCCTGTAACTGCAGCTGTTATGTTAATCTATTCGATAGATACGAATTAAAATCCTCTTGGTAATAATTTGGTAAAATGATACACCTTGATAATCAGAATGATGTATATACATCAAAAATGTAAGCAATCTCACAATTCATATCTGATTAAGTCAAAAAAGCCGCTGATCTCAGCGACTCCATTGTACCATTATTTTTTTCTCTGTAGTCTATGTCGGAGCAGATATATAAGTTTCTCTCTATCCTTTATTTGTATTGGTTCTACATTATCTTTCGGAAAAGGTTCATCACCTCATCCTTGGACGGTTGATACGGATTACCAGGTGCACAAGCATCTTTCATTGCATTCCTTGCAAGCAATTCCACATCCGGATTCTGTACCCCAAGTTCGGACAGCTTTTCAGGAATACCCACTTCTTTGGCCAGGTTCCGAATTGCTGTAACGACGTATTGTGCACATTCCTCATCGGTGCGCTCCTTCACATCCATACCGATTGCCTTGGCGATATGACGGAATTTGTCCGGCACATGTTTCGCATTCATCTCTTCAACATAAGGAAGCAACATCGCGTTGCACACACCGTGCGGCAGATCATACACCCCGCCTAATTGATGTGCCATGGCATGAACATATCCGAGACCCGCATTGTTAAAAGCAATACCTCCCAGGAAACAGGCGTAAGTCATATATTCCCTTGCTTCCAGATCTGTCCCATCCTTCACCGCTCTTGGCAAATATTCAAAGATCAATTTGACCGCCGCCGCCGCAGTTGCACTTGTAACCGTAAACCCACCTGGTGTAACCATCGCTTCAACCGCATGGGTTAACGCGTCCATACCCGTTGCAGCAGTCAGACTCGCGGGTTTACTCAGCATAAGCTCTGGATCATTTACCGACAGATCAACTAGACAGTTCCGATCTACCATTACCATTTTCACTTTTCGCTCCTCATCTGTAATGACGTAGTTCATCGTCACCTCGCTGGATGTACCAGCTGTTGTATTCACAGCTACCAGCGGGACCGATTTGGTTCGGGATTGATGCAGTCCTTCATATTGACGGATGTGTCCACCGTTGGCAGCAACGATTCCAATCGCTTTTGCCGCATCCTGCGGTGAACCTCCGCCTATCGATATAATGGCGTCACAGCCATGGTTCTGGAATACTTGTAACCCTTCATGCACTTGCTCACACGTTGGATTGGGCTGTACCTCATCATACACGACATAGTCTAACCCTGCTTTTCGCAGCGTAGACAATACACGTTCGGCAATACCTGACGTAACCAGTTCCTGATCCGTAACAACCAGTGCCTTACGTATACTCATCTGTCCAATCATTGGAGCTGCATCCTGCAAACACCCTCTACCCATCAAATTCACGGGTGGGACATAATATGCATGCGTTGCCATCTGAACCAGCCTCCTGTAACCCTGATTTACTATCTTTATTGTAACTGAATCCGTTTCCAGCTATAGTGAAATAAATCACAATCAATTGATAAATGTTACATGATCCCATGAAGCTAACCGGATTTTATTGTTTTTCGATCATAAAAAGACGACCTAGACACCTTCAGGGTCTAAGTCGCCATATCGTTTGATTCGTTTTCCGATTACAATGCCTTGTCGTTAACACCATCTAGCCATGCTTCAATCTCACCAATGACGGATGATACGCAGCCGTCTTCAAACGGTGATTTCAAACCAGCAAGCTCCACCAGACCTGTGAAGGACAGGCTACCGCCAGCTTTGCACAATGTCAGATAATCAGCCCATGCTGATTTCATATCTTCATTACTGCGTTTCCAGAACTGGAACGCACAGATTTGTGCCAGCGTGTAGTCAATGTAATAGAATGGTGAAGAGAAAATATGACCTTGTTTATGCCAAAATCCGCCTTGCTCCAGATACGCGTTATCCTTGTAGTTGATATGTGGCAGATAGATTTTCTCGATATTGCGCCAAGCCTGTTTGCGCTCAGTCGGTGTCGCATCTGGATTCGCATACACAAAATGCTGGAATTCATCCACAGCGACCCCGTAAGGAATGAACAATAACGCAGAGGACAAATGGTCAAACTTATACTTGTCTGTATCTTCTTTGAAGAACAGCTCCATCCACGGCCAAGTGAAAAACTCCATACTCATCGAATGAATCTCTGCAGATTCGAAGGTTGGCCAGTTATATTCCGGCACTGCAAAATTGCGGCTCTCATACACCTGGAACGCATGTCCTGCTTCGTGAGTCAATACATCAATGTCACCCGACGTACCGTTGAAGTTGGAGAAAATAAACGGCACTTTGTAATCGTTCAGGAACGTACAATATCCACCGCCCTGTTTGCCTTTTTTGCTTACCAGATCCATCAATTCGTTGTCAGTCATCATCTGGAAAAACACATCGGTCTCTGGTGAAAGTTCTGCGTACATGCGTTTCCCGTTCTCTACGATCCAGTCCGGATCACCTTTGGGTGTTGGATTGCCCGTTTTGAAACTAAAACCTTGATCGTAAAAATAAAGTGTATCGACATCAATCCGGCTACGCTGACGCTCTCTAAGCTTGGTCGCAACAGGGACGATGTAGTCGCGGACTTGCGCGCGGAAATTAGCGACCATCTCCGCATTATAATCTGTACGGTTCATACGGTCATAACCAAGCTCCACATAGCTCGGATACCCCAGTTTTTTCGCAATCTGTGTACGTACCTTCACCAGTTCGTCGTAAATGCGGTCAAATTCAGCTTCGTGCTCCGCCATAAATGTATATCGGGCTTCTGAAGCACGTTCACGCATCGAGCGATCCGTAGACAGCTCAAACGGATGAAGCTGAGGCAGCGTGCGCTCTTCGCCTTCGAATGGAATTTTGGCAGAAGCAATCAGCTGATTGTATTCCGTAGAAAGTTTATTTTCCTTCTGGAGGTCTTCAATGATCTCCGGGCTGAATGTTTTCAAAGCTTGCTCAGCGAGCTGAAACAGCTGGGGTCCCCACTTTTTCTCTAGTTCTGCACGGAACTTGGAGTTCACCAGCGCACGGTAAAAATCGGTAATGTATTCTTGGACAACAGGCTGACTATCGTCCAGGAATTCATTCTCTGCCTTATAAAACTCATCATTGGTATCAATAGAATGACGGATATAGACCAGCTGTGCTTGCGTTTCAAAATCGTTACGCAAAGCATTGATCTTGTCCATGAATTCACTCTGCTCTTCCACTGTAGATGCCGCTTCGAATCCCTTCAGCAGTTCACCGAAAGAGGTCTTGATGTGTTCCAGATCGGGACGTGTATACGTGTATTCACTAAACTTCATTTATGTACACCCTTTCCTGTTTGGCAAATTTCGGGAAAAACCCGAGAAGCTATCCCTTATTATACAAAAGTGAAGCTTAAAAATCCCAACTTTACGAAAAATATTTGTCCATCGGTCAAATGCTTTTACATAAATATCAAATAAGCCCGCCTCGCATCTGCGAAGCAAGCTTATAGGCTTGTCTTTTTTTCAATTGTTCCTATGGATGGTTCCACAATTAATGTTTGTCTTCGTCAACAATCTTATAGAACCAGCCCATTCCAATCATACCCACAACCATAATCACAGCCAGAATAATAATATAAGTCATGAATGTACCCCCCTTGCCCGTATATTCATCTCTATCTTAGTGTACACGCGGAATGACCTTTTGAATTAACAGAGTATTGACAAAAATACGAAATCTTTAATTTTAATCAACGATAAACATCACTTTCACTTTACTTTTTTTTATCCAGCGCCATAGTTATCGCACCATAGAGCTCGCTTTATGCATCTTGTTCGCATCTCCAGTCGTTCCGTTGTATACTATACTTCTGGATTGGATAGATATGGACATAACTACACTAGACCTACGCAGAAAGGCAGGCTCTTCATGTCAACTCGTAATTATATACGTCATTTATCGCTTTCTATTATACTTGCCCTCATGCTTATCATGTTATCCGCCTGTGCAGATGGAGAAGCTCATGTAACCGTGAATACAAACGGAACGGCCGATCTGGATCTGAATCTAAGTGTGTCGGACTCGGCTCTTGGCAAAATTGGACAAGACAATCTAATGTCTTTGCTAGCGGAAGCATTGGAGCGAAATAACTTTAAGGCAGAAGTGACCAAACAGGCAGATCAGAACGTATTGAAAGCAACGACCCATTATGAGAAAAGCAACATGACCGGATTCGATTCCTCGAAGCTACCGACAGGAATTCATATCGAACGATCAACAACACCAGGTTTTTTCACATCCCGAATGCATATCCTTGCTGAAGCTGACCTTATGGAATCGATGCCGGATGGGGATATTAAAGATAGGATCAACAGCGTTCCGGGTTTTCTCAAACGTCTTTTGTTAAAAGATGTGAATTTTGATTTCAAACTTTCTCTGCCGATTAAAGCTCAAGACTCTAATGCCGATCAGGTAGAGGATGGCGGCAAAACGTTGATCTGGAACGTTTCTCCCTTGCAAAAGAATAAGCTGGATTTGACGGTACAGATTCCGAATATTCGGAATATCCTGTTGGTGGCCATCGCTGGCCTTGTACTGATCCTGGTCCTGCTCATCTGGTTCTTTATACGGCGCAGACGGTCAAGACGACAGCAAAATTCGTTTTGAAAACCCTGAAAATTCATAACAACTTCCATGCAATCTGATTTGTGACTTGCCAAACGGTGTTATGGATAGTAGAATACATCCGTACTGTGAGAACGGTTAACGATGATTAAAGCACAACTAAAGAGGTGAACAAGTTTCATGAATATCCGGGAATGCGCCCTGCCTGGTATCGGGGTGAAGTACCAGTTTCATACAAAAGGTGGTAATCAGTTAGTTATCATCAAACATGAAGACGGACGCCGTGAGTTATTTTCGGTAAATCCGCAAGATAATGAAGAGCTTACGCTGATCGCAGAATTGGAAGATGATGAATGTGTAACACTCTCAGGATTAATCGGAGGATGGTCCTGAGTACGAGCTTCCTAGCAGTTTAGTAACTTCAACACACTTAAGCGCACAAAAAAACAGCAAATTTCAGCCCAAAAAACCTGTGCTCCTTTGGAGATACAGGTTTTTGTCTTTGGTATTCTTTGGGTACCCTCAAAATCTAACGTATAATTACAAGCCTAGCTCTTCGTTTGACGTTTGGGCTGCTGTTACTTCTGACACTTTCGTATGTCCACGTTTAATTCGCCCGCTGGGAATGAATATAAGGTACCCATGTGTTCAGCACCCGGACAATTTCTGCAGAGTGGAAAGGTTTGCTTATGAAGTCTTGCATTCCGCATTGCAGACATGCTTCCCTGTCTCGTTCCCCCGCAAAAGCCGTTATTGCGGCGATGACAGGGATTGCCGGATGCATTTTCCTAATTTCACAAGTCGCTTCAATCCCATCCATCACAGGCATTTGAATATCCATGAAAATTAAATCATAAGGGGTGGTTGCGAGCAAATGTATAGCTTGTTCTCCATTTTCCACAACATCGCACACCCCGCCAAATTTGCGAAGCATTTCCTCCAGAAGATGGCTATTCACAGCCTGATCCTCGGCAATCAAAATCCGAATGCCTTGTGCAAGGCGGTTACGCTCTGGCAATTCTACCGTGACAGCAACCTCACCTTCTTCTGACACCATTTCCTCCTCTCTCCACTTGTCCAGCATAATAGTAAACTGGAATTCCGCCCCCTGCCCAATCTCACTTTGAACTCCGATAGCTCCGCCCATCAGCTCCACTAATTTCTTGCTAATGGCAAGTCCCAGTCCCGTTCCTCCAAATTTCCGATTAATCGCTGGGTCCAACTGGGAGAAGGATTGAAATAATTGATGCTGTTTATCAAATGCAATACCAATGCCTGTATCTTTGACTTTAAACGAAAGCATCACCTGATCTGGACCATATGCTTGCGAAGAATCCATCTCCGCAATGATCGTGACGCTTCCTTTTTCAGTAAATTTAACAGCATTACCCACCAAATTAATCAGAATTTGACGAATTCTTGTCTCATCTCCGCATACACGTTCCGGAATGTGATCCGATACTTCACTGTACAGCTCAATATTCTTCTCAGAGGCTTTAATGGAGAACAGCTCTATTACACTGCTTAACATGTCCCGAATATCTACTGGCCCCTGTTCCAGATCCATTTTACCTGCTTCGATTTTACTGAAATCCAGTATTTCATTCAAAATATAGAGTAGCGACTCCCCGCTACCAATCATAATCTCGGCAAATCCCTGTTGCTCCTCATTCAGCTCCGTTTCCATCAAAAGATGTGCCATTCCCATAATCCCGTTTAGCGGTGTACGAAGCTCGTGGCTCATAATGGCAAGAAACTCGGATTTTGCACGATCCGCATGCTCTGCTGCTTCCTTGGCACGAATGATTTCTTTTACCGAAGTCATATCACGGAAGACCAGCACAGCACCACGTGTTTTCCCTTGATCCATAATCGGCTTCAGTTGGAACTCTGCGAGAAAACTCGATCCGTCCTGACGCCAAAATACGGATTCGGTACGAGGCAAGGCCCTACCTTCACGCACAGCCCGCAAAATAGGTGTGCCGTTCGTCGGATATGGAATGCCCTCGCTCTGCATCTGTATCATCATTTTTTCCAAAGGTTTACCGTTCATCTCACTCGGACAGATATTCATCATCTCCGCCGCTGCAGGATTGGCAAAATTCACGTTTCCATCCAGATCCAGCCCAATCACACCTTCTGACATTCCATTCAAGATCAGTGCTCTTTCATAACTTAAATTTTCAATCTCTTCGACGTAACGTTTGGCTGCTGTAACATCACTCGTAATGCCATAGACACCAACCACTTTATCTTCTAATAAAATAGGAACGTTGATCACACTTGTCTCGATTCGTTGTCCATCCTTATGAATCAGACCAATCTCATAACGCTGCGCTACACCCTTGACCGATTCTTCAAAATGATAACGTGTCTTCTCCAAATCGACCGGATCAATCAGATGATCAAAAGGTCTGCTTAACAGTTCTTCTTTGCTATGCCCTGTTAATTGCTCCTGCCCAACATTCGCTTTCAGCAAGTTACCGTCCAGATCCAGAGATGCCACACCAAGCGGATTACAATCAAACAACGACTTGTACTCCTGCAAATTCAATTGTTGCTGTTTGCTTTCTGTAATATCACGTGTGACAGCAACCATCTCTTGCAAATTTCCCGACTCGTCACAAACATAATGGGTCAGCGTGTCCGCCCATACAAGGGAACCATCTTTGTGCACTAGACGATAACTAATCCGCTCCGGAGTGAGCCCGATCATCTGACGGCGGATATAAGCCTTTACAGCCGGGATATCGTCCTGATGAATACAGAACATTCCTGAGCGTCCGATCATTTCTTCAGGCTCGTAACCGAGCATTTTTCTGCTGGCATGTGATACATATTTGAACGTGCGCTCGGCATCCGCTTCGTGAATTGCAATCAGATCCATGGATGATTCAGCCAGGATGCGCGAAATACGACTACTTTCTTCCAGTTGCTGACGCTGTTCAAGGAGTGTTTCTTCTGCCTCTTTTTGCTTCGTAATGTCTGCAGCTTGTACTAGTAAATATAATGGCTCTCCGCTTACCTCGTCCCGGACAATGCAAGCTCTGATTGTTGCCCACAGCAACGTGCCGTTTTTTCGTTTCAGGCGCACCTCTGTTTCGTACATCGGCTGTTCACCGTTAGTCATCTCCCAGAAATTCCTGCGAAACTCTTCGTACCTGAGGTCCTCTTCATATATCATATGTACAACGGAAGTATGCAACAGTTCTTCCTCCGTTGATCCAAGCATCTCGCAAAAAGCTGGATTTAACTGCACCCACAGTCCATTAACATGAGAAGCGACAGCAATGCCGATTGGCGCGTGTGTGTATAATTGTTCGAACAGAGACCGGCTCTGTGTGATGGAGTTCGACACTACGTATCCTCCCTTACCGAGAATGTAAATGTTATTCGTATGAACAGATCGACCTGAACATAACTATATCTTATAGAGTAGTACCCCAAATGCCACGATAGTTAAACGAAACAAAAGCAAAAAAACATGGCAACAATCGACACGTTAAGATCTTCAGCTTTTCAGCACACCCAGGTCATGAAAGAACGGAGGTTATTGCCACATGATTATTGTTGCGAATCAACCGATTCAACTGTCGCCATCCGAATGGTCTGCATTTGAATGGTACTGGTTACAGCAGCTACAAAACCGCCCCATAAGGTATGTGTATCAATCCATGGATCATCTCCATTTTGAATGGAGCTTAAGAGAATCCCTTGTTGATGCAGCCGAAGGGTTGAACCGAAGCGGTGTCAGCTTTGCCTCATTCGAAGACTCCAGGTGTAACCCTGCCTTTTGGAATCGAAATGCACAGGGTGGATTCGAGCTAAGGCCAGATGTAACACCTGCAGAAGGCATCCGAGATATATGGAGAAACGGACGCTTATATGCGTTCGAGTGTGCAACCGCTACCGTTATTGTACTCTATGGAGGCGTACTTGGAAGCATCCGTGAGGATGCCTTTAATTCATTATTCCGTAATCTGTTGCTATTTGACTGGCATTACGACAGTGATCTGCGTTTGACAGAAAAGAATGGCAAGGAACTCGCACTACCTGGAGATGTGCTTTATTTCAAAAATCCAGACGTGTCACCCAAAACCCCTGAATGGCAAGGTGAAAACACCATTATGTTGAGGGAAAACTGGTACTACGGACATGGTATTGGCATTGCAAACGGTCAGGAAATAATTCGAACCTTAAATCATTTTCGTTTTCCCGGCAGCATGACCTCGGCCTATTTAATGGATATGGTCATATATCCAGACTTCCTTTATTTATCCCGCTATGCCAAAAATGCCACCGGCAACAACCCGGACATAACCACACCCGTATTACCTGGACAAATGTATGTTCGAGTAGGCGGCAGCCGCTATTTGCGTACTTGAATGTCCGATCATGAGATCAGTTAAGCGTCATTTATAGAATAACCCATATATTGCAAAAAGCCCAATCACAAGCAGCCATGCCGCTGACTTGATATTGGGCTCCTTGCAATATGTTATCAGTTCGGTGGATCAAGCTGAACCACAACTTGCTTGCCGCTAACCTGAACTCCTGTCGTTTTAACGCCGTATTCCTTCAACGCTTTGCACAGTTCTTCTGCCCAGGCTTTGCCTGACTCTCCCTCTTTGGCTCCATGCACTTGGATAACCAATTTCACGGAGTCACCTTTTTTCAGAATACGCTCTGCTTGTGACTGCTTCACATCCCGGTCATGATCCTCCATTTGCAGATGCAACCGAATTTCCTTTACTTTGCGTTTATCCGGAGATTTGCCTGCCTTTTTCTTCGCCTGCTGTGCTTCTTCACGGGCAGCGCCCGCACCAATCAGTTTACACGGAGGTGGGCTGGTCATCAGGGACAAACATACCAAGTCTACCTTATGCTGTTTGGCCAGTGCCAGTGCTTCCTGTGTTGACATGACGCCCAGGTCTTCTCCATTCAGACCGGTGAGTTGCACTTCGTTAGCTTTGATCTTTTCATTTTTAATGATCTGAGCCATGCATCTTCCTCCTTGACATGAAAAGCCTGTCCTGATCACTGAAGATCAGAGCAGGCTTAAATATTAGACTACATTTCGTGTGCTGTTATAAACGTTACCTACGTTGCATACGTTGCGTTAAGATTAACAACCTGTCATTACGATGACTTTTTCTCGAAATATCGTGGCGTGTCCCCCGAATTACAACGAGTTAAATGCTTCTGTCAGAACAGGTACAATCTGCGATTTGCGAGATACAACGCCTTTGAGCAATGCTTTGTGGTCTGTCAGCGTTACATTGTATGCTTTTTCAACCGCTTGAGCAGATGCGCCATAAGCCAGTCCAACGGAGTCGTTGTTTAAGATATCCGTCACAACAAACAAGAACAGGTCAAGTCCTTTGCTGGAGATAATCGCTTCAATCGCCGCTTCAAGCTCTGGCTGTTTTACCAGTACATCATTAACGTCAACCGCATTCACTTGGGCGATTTCCACTTTCGCTGTACCCATAGCGAATTCTTTCGCATCCAGAGAGATCAGCTCAGCAATTGTTTTCTGACTCAAGTCTGCGCCAGCTTTCAGCATGTCCAGACCATAGCTATCTGCATCTACACCGGCAATAGCAGCCAGCTCACGTGCTGCAGCTACGTCTTGCTCTGTGCAAGTTGGAGATTTGAACAACAAGGAATCGGAGATAATCGCGGACAACATCAGACCCGCGATCGGCGCGCTGATTTCGATCCCGTTCTCTTTGTACATTTTGTTCAAAATCGTTGCAGTACAGCCTACAGGCTCCGCACGGAAATACAAAGGCTGACTTGTCTCAAAATTGGCAATACGGTGATGGTCAATGACTTCAACAACGGTTACATCTTCAATATCGCTTACACTTTGCTGACGCTCATTGTGATCCACCAGAATGACTTTATTCACTTCGTTAGCCGCTGTTTTGATCATACGCGGTGCTTCAACTTTGAATTGATCCAGTGCGAACTGCGTTTCGCCATTCACTTCGCCCAGGCGCACGGCTTCAACTTCCTGTCCCAATTTGCTTTTCAGGTCTGCATACGCGATTGCTGAGCAGATCGTGTCTGTATCCGGGTTTTTGTGGCCGAAAATTAGTACTTTTTCCATATTCATAGCCCTCCGTCAATTCGAGTTTAAGTTAAACTTATCCTTATTTGAATCATACCTTACTGATTATAGCGCTTATACGTCTTAATTCCAATCCCTTTACAGCGAATTAATGAGAGATTACATGAAGGCCAGTTTCGCAGGTGGCGAACGCCGGGAATCAAGAAGAAGCTATTGGCTTATTATCATCAACAGGTATCCACGTCTGTTCTAATTTGCAGGGGTGTTCGCTACATTTGTAATTAGATGTCCGTCCAGCTTGTCACCTTTACACAGGGCTTGCACGAGCTCCCGGCCTGATTCCGGGGTCATTTTACCGTACCAGTCCCCTTGCGGATACACAATGGTGACACATCCATCATCACAGCGGCCATTACATTTGGTACGTGTTGTATGAATGAATCCTCCGGCCTGTTGTTTCGCAATTTCGTCCCGCACCGCCTGAGTGACTTCTTCCCCCTCATTACGCATGCATGTTCCGCCGTTACAGAGTAAAATATGGTGTTGCAGTTGATCCAGATTATAGATAGCCAAACTCGCTTCATTCCTCTCACATCAATAGGATATGTATCTTTTTATGATTGCACAGTATAACATTACAACTCTATAAATTAGCACATCTATCCAGGTTTGTGCAACGATAACGATAAACTACAGCTCAGGATCGAACGTATTCAATCCTTTTTTCACAAAGAATGTCTGCAAACGACCTGCTTCGTTAATCTCCAGCAAATTCAATTGTGCACCATAAGCACATCCACCGTCTATACCGATCTTGTCTCCGCGCGGGTCCATCCAGATTCCAGGCTCATCCTGCAAATATTGCACAGGGGTATGTCCAAACACAACAATCTCCTTAAGTGCTGTAGGTCTGCTGTAAAAAGGTTCGCGAATCCAGAGAAAATCCCGTTCGGACTGGTGGTTTCTCCAGTCGGCTACAGCCGGGTTAATCCCCGCGTGTACGAAAATGTATCCCGGAATCTCATACGACAACGGAAGCTCGTCCAGAAAATGCAGATGATGCTCATAATGAGAGCGCATCCATTGTTTGTCCTGGGCATACGCCTGCCAGTCCATCTGATCACCATCATATGAAACGGGTAGATAACTCGCGAGCGTCTGTAATCCGCCATTGCGAATCCAGTGTAAATCGTACTCTTCGACATCATGGGTCAGAGCCTTCACCATCATGGCATCATGATTCCCCTTGAGAATAACGATTTGGTTCTCTTGTCTTAGCTTCATAATCTGCTCAATGACCTGTTTGCTATTAGGGCCTCGATCTACATAATCCCCCAGCAAAATCAACTCATCCTGCGACGGGTCATAATGAACCTGCTCCAGCAGTGCATTGAATTCATCATAACAACCGTGAATGTCACTGATGACACATCTGCGCAAGTGAATCTCCTCTCTTTCCGGTTGAACCCAAAATGCAAACCGGAACCCTGTCTGCCTGCTGCAACAACTGCAGCCAAATCAGCAAGGTTCCCGTCTTATCCAAACTTATATTCCCGATCCTATAGATATAATCCTGCTTTAGTTCTGATTCAGACCGAAAGCTTCTGCAATCAGACGGAAAGAACGCAGACGTGCTTCGAACGAATGGATGGCAGACGCAATAATCACTTCATCGGCTTCGTGACGTTCAGCCATCGCAATAATTTTGTCCTTCACCTGATCCGGCGTGCCAATGATGGAGAATGAGCGGCGCTGACGAATCTGTTCGAGCTCCATCGCTGTATATGGGTAGTTATTCACTGTTTCAAGAGAAGGGAAGGACTTCTGTTCCAGTCCGCGTCCAAGTCGCAGGAAAAATAACTCATTGCTGCGAGCCAGTTCAGCGGCTTCTTCTTCTGTATCCGCACAGAAAGCGGAGACCGCAATCATGGAGTGAGGTTTGTCGCCTAGAATGGACGGTTTGAAGTGCCGACGATAATGTTTCATCGCTTCCTCTCCGCCTGGTGTTCCAAAGAACTGGGCAAATGCATAGGCAGTCCCTTGCGCCGCGGCAATCCTTGCTCCTTCCGAGCTGGACCCCAAGAGCCATACTTCGGGTACCGTTGGAACGGAAGGTCCGGCTACAAGGGAAGCAAAACGATGATCTTCAGGCAACTGCTCGTGGAAGTAACCACCAAGATCCGCAATCTGTTGCGGGAAAAACTGTACATTCGATGATTTGCCCTCGTTCAAAGCCCTACTGGCAATAGGCATACCTCCTGGTGCACGCCCAATGCCAAGGTCGATACGTCCAGGGTGTAAAGCTTCAAGCAAACGGAAGTTTTCCGCCACTTTATACGCGCTGTAATGCGGAAGCATAACGCCTCCTGATCCTACTCGAATACGCTCCGTATGGGCAGCCACATGACCAATCATGATTTCCGGGCTTGAAAAGGACAGCGCACCTCCGCCGTGATGCTCGGACATCCAAAATCGGGAATACCCCAGTTGCTCGGCATGCTGCGCTAACGTTACAGCCTCCTGCAAGGCATCATGTACATGGCGACCCTCACTAATGTGTCCATGCTCCAGTACACTCAATTTCATATATATTCATTCCTCTCGTCAGTGAAGTGATGGAATAAAGGTGGTTTTCCCCTTATGCTTACTTGTCCATTGTAACATTAAAAATTACAGTTTCAAACTTTACATTACTTTACTCTTCATTTTCCCCCTGACGTATCGAAAAGAAAATAAAAAAACACAGCCAGTTTTTAGCTGGCTGCGTTATAGGACATTATCTCGGCCTAACTTACTTGTCTACCTTATTTGTCTAGCCTGTTTATTCACCTTACTAAAATGACACTGCACTATTCAAACTCATTTAAATTAAGGTGCTCGTTTAGGCAATAACTTCACATACTCATCAGACAGCTTCATCAAGCTGAGCACATGTTCGTAATCGGAACGGTACGGCTCCAGATTCGTGACTGGCTCATAGGTTTTGAGCGAGTATGCCGTTCCATCGTCAAAGCCTGCACCAGGAATAAACATGATGTCATTATTCACAAATGAACCGGTTGGCAAGTAATAACGAATACCGAATGCATTGTGATCCATATTGAGCAAGTCATGCCCAAACGCTGTGAACTTCTCTTGCTTCAGCGATACGCCCATCAGATTCATGACGGTAGGCAGAATATCCAGTTGACCACCCGGCTGCTCAATCACTTGCCCTTTCGTTTGTTTCGGCGTATGAATCATCAGCGGAATATTGAATCGGCTTACTTTTCCATCGTATGGGATATTCAAGTTTTCCTGAATCTGCTGTGTAATCTCTGGTTCCTCCGGTAGTCCAAAGTGATCGCCATAGAGCACAAGCGTTGTATTATCCCATAAACCGTTGGCCTTCAATTCGTCAATCAGTTGACCTACTGCGTAGTCTGTATAATTGATCGCTTGCAGGTAATCATGTAACAGTTTGTTTGTAATTGTCGCCGGAATTTCAATACGTGCGCGATCGGCTGGAACAGTAAACGGCGAATGGCTTGACGCCGTGATGAACTGAGCATAGAACGGCTGTTTGGCCGCCTGATGCGCAGTCATTTTTTCCACACCCACCCGATACAATTCTTCGTCCGATGGCCCAAAATCGTTGAATTTATCATTCGCAAAGCTCGGTTTATCGAAGTATCTTGTGAAACCCAGGGCGGGGTACATCTTGTTGCGGTTCCAAAAAGTTACGTCATTGACGTGGTATGTCTCGGACTCATATCCTTCTTTCGCCAGCAGTTTGGGCAGGCTTGGAAGGTCACGGTCACTATACCCGGCTGACATCGGTACAACTCCTGTAGGATAAATGGACGTATTCGACATAAACTCCGCATCCGATGTATTTCCTTGACCGATCTGTTGGAAGAAATGAGAGAAATAATAGCTTTCTTTCGCAAGATTATTTAAGACTGGCGTTAATTCTTGACCATTTAGCGAAGCGTTAATCGGAAAATTTTGAAAGGATTCCAATTGAAGCACAATCAAGTTACTGCCTTTTGCTTGACCAAAATATTTGGCCTTCACCACTGAACCGTTATCCGCGTTGTTCTTATATGGATATTGGCTAACCAATGCATTAATCTTGGCAATCGTTTCGTTAATATTGCCATGGGCAATGGCCTCATTTTCTTTGCTCGTCAGAATTGCCGAGGACACCTGATAGTTCAGAAAACCGAGATTTTCAGCCCGTACCAGCTCGTTATCAATCGTTTCCCCCTTGACGATAAAGCTGCCAGACAAAACGATGCAGAACGCTGCTGTAAGTGCAACGCCCAGTTTGCCCCAGTAGCGCCTGCGATTTCTGCCAAATGTCAGGCTACTCTCCTGGTAACTGCTACGATACGCCCCTTTGCTGCGTTTGCGTCTGACCAACCAGACCGGTATAGCCAAAATAATATCGGCAAAAAACATAAAGTGTTGCGGCCGGACCAGTGGTCCGATACTTCCTCTAACCTGCGCAACCTGCCCCAGCTCACTTAGCGCGGTATACGTAGGAACTGAACTGAAGTGTGCATTATATAACGTGGCTGCAAACAAAATCAGGGAGAACAAAACATTAAACGCCCCGTATACCGTGCGCTTCCAGCTCAGCGGTACAATTAAATCCAGCACGCATACAATGGTAAGCGCAGCGAGAGCATCGGTGAACAGCCCCACGCCCGACAACCCATTGAAGAAGAAATAACGCAGAAGGGATAACTTCAGCAACATTAAAATAAACAAGACGGCAAATAAGGTCCGTGATGTTGACTGCTTGCTTTTATTCGTCGATGTAAACATGGTCGTTTTCAACCCTTATCTGAAATTTTACGTTCATTTTACAAAACGCATATTTCAGTATAACAGTTTTCGTGTGTCTGTTCCATTGAGGTTATGCTATATAAGTAGAACTAAAATGATTTCCACAGGCACTCCGAAGACAGAATAACCTTTCAATCGCTGTTATCCCCAGATTTTTCTGATCCCTCTTTTCAAGGGGAAAATCTTGTGATAAATGCGACCGCTACGCTTTTACAGGTTTTTTCTGTCTTCTCCGTTCTTGTGTAAATGAATCGTTCTACTTATAAAGACGTCCACACTGGCTCAGATGTGTTTTAATGAAGGACAAGGATTGACTCAAGCGATCGTGGATATATCCTCGTTCTTCATGCTTTGATGGTTGCGCGATGCTCGAATGACTGCCTGCGCTGCTGCAACTCGAGCCCATGGAATCTGCTCGGGTCTGCAACATACAGCCACTAACTTGATATCATGGATAAACGAAATGGACGCCGCATCTAGAATATGTTCAACGGTTATGGATGTTTTCAGATGTGGTTTGCGAATTCGCCCTTGCGTAGCTGTCATCTCCACTAAACGGCCTACCCCTTCTATATCAAAGGTATGAGGAGAACTACATTCCCTCTGGAAAGTCTCTTCGTCCACTTGCTCTCGCCCAGTTGTCTCCTCACGAGTGTTGCCGTATATAGATTGTGTCAGCGTATCTGCATCAAACGAGATAAAGTCTGCATAACGCGCGATTTGTGCTGCTTTCCTTGCAGAGTTTTGTGAGGTAACTGCAGCCCCTACCTTATAAATACAGTGGCGTCGCTCTTCACCGAGTACCTGATCCGCTACATGATCCACCAATGCTCTCATTTTTTGAATCTCTTGTACATGCTCCACATGCGGAATCATGATTTCGGGACGAACCCATAGCCCTTTACGGATACTCTTGACCGCTGCCCTGAAAATAGCCTCCAATTGCATTTCATGAATCTGGGATAAAATCAGTGCCGAATCATTACTATCCTGCTCCAGCATATTTACATCCAGGAACAACCCTTGCAGCAGAAAATTAAATAATTGAATGTTCACCGGTCGTCCGTCCATCACTTCAAAAAGACATTCCATGTCAGACTGCTGCATCGGCAACAATCGTTCCAACCCGCGCCTACGTTCTGCTTCCGTATCCGCAAGTATCATCTTCTGCACAAAAGGCTTTCTGGACGGAGACAACAGCATCGTCTCTGTTGTACATAACCCCACTCCCTCCGCATCCCATACTCGTGCCTGCCAAGCCTCTGTTATATGTTCCACCTTGGCGAGGATGGATAACTCTTTTATTTCATTCGCCCATTCCAGCAAAACCTTCAGTTCGGGCAGCTCCTGTTGCATACACGCTGTTACATCCTCTGATCTCATTCGGAGGAGAGCTTCCTCTTTTGAAACCAGCCCTTCTTGCACGAAATGGACTGCGTTTCTGATCGTAGCCAATGAACTTAATTTCGCAGGTTGCACATGTTGTATGCATACCGACCCCGGCTTCACCACATAGGAGAGTTCCAGCACTGCCCCCGCGCGTCTCTCTAACTCCGTACAGATCATCTCAAGCTCTGTATAGCGCTTTAAACTATTTCTTTTTAAATATGATAGAGCATGCACCATGCCAGACTTGCTTCTTGCCGGAAGATAATCCCCTATCATGCCTTGTTCACCTGTTGCGGGATTACGAGTATATACTTTCCCTGCACCTTTGTGATTAGCGTAATCGTCTTGTACCATAGCCTGTATAAGAACCGCTGCCCCGTTTGTTGCTTTTTTGGTTACCCCTGCCTTTGTTTTACCTTCAGTGGGATCATCTCCATGGTTGATCTGTTCAGCAGAATAAACGGCTCGAACAGCTGCTTGAAGTTGAGAAATTACGTCCTGTGGAAAAGGGCTTCCGCTGATCGCCTGAATCCAGCCTTTCTTTTCTTCAATCCATGATTCAAGCTCCGCTTCTCTGGTAAAATAGTTCTCCGAATCTGCAGTCTTCGCAAATGCCATCTTATAAGGAATACCATGAACCATGTGCCCGTACTGCTGAAGTAAGGCGAGATAACATTGAAGCGCACAAAAACGATTGCCTGTCTGGCGAGCGAGATCTTCGACGGTGTCATCATTCAGACCTACGTAAGATATAGCGTATTCTTCGGATACCGAAGAATAACCAGCCTCATCTGATCGCACATCAAACAGAAGCGGATGGTTCGGTCCTCCAAAAGATGTACCCGTTTGTTGCTCCAGATGTCGGATGGCTCTAACCAGCTCTTCCATGATTTCATCGGAAAGTTGACCAAGACGGGTACAATATGCGCGACAGCCATCCGTCGTAACGACCATTCCCGCTGGAACAGACCATCCTGCTTGCATCAGTTCTGCGAGGGCTACCCCCACACCATGCGTCAGTCCTTCCAAGTCTGCACCTCTTTCTCCCAACAGCATTACCCGTTTAGTCATTGCAACTCTCCCATCTGCCGTCCATGGCTGTAATTAATCAGCAGCGTCGTTAGGCCTTAAAACAGCGCTGCCTTCACTTTAATGTTATGTTGCAGGAGCGTCTTCAAAGACTACAGGTTCAACATTTTGTGAACGTTATTCTGTTTTTTTGTTAAATTTGATTCCGTACAAAGCAAAAACTCCCTCAGCATGAGCTGAAGGAGCCTTTGTTTGTTTTTTTGCATAACCAATACTACCCTATAAATCGCAAGATATCGTCGATTTTCTTCCCATGAGAGATTACACCGTAGTTCATCCACGTCAAAAAGTCTACCTCATAAACATGACCACTCTTCACAGCTGGAAGTTGCGTCCATTCCGTTCTATCCAGCAGTTGCCGTTCCTCTCCGATCCTTAAAGAGTCACGAGTATCAAAGGTAATCAGTAGATGATCAGCCCGAAGCTGACTTAATTGCTCTAATCCAATGTCGACTCTCCGCTCATGTTGTGTCCACTGTGTCACATATTCATGAGGGTTGAGACCGAGATCCCGATAGATGACTGGGCCTACATAACCAGATTGATCGCCGTAAAGTGTAATTCCCGAAGCCGAAACACGGAGAAAAGCAACCGATTCTTTGCGCATACGTCCTTGCAGATGTCTTTTGGCCTCCATGGCTTTATCCTCATATGACTCAATAACGTCCTGGACTCTATTGTTTCTGCCAAGCACGTCTGCCGCCGATTTCAAAATGGCACGCCAATCTTCACCCTCTTGATGTACATAATACACGGGCGCCACCTGCTCGAATCGATCCAGGTTCCATGTTTTATATCCCATGTCCAGCATGATGAACTCTGGTATATGCTCCGCCTGAAACTTGGCATCCCGCTGACTGACGTCAAATTCGGGCACATCATCCAGCTGTAAATAACGTTGTTTGCCCCAGGCTCTGTGCGAACCTTGCAATATCGGCTTTACTCCGAGCGCCAACAGGAAATCCTCCAAGTAAGGAGCAAACACTCGCACCTCCTGGCGGTGATGACGACGGTACACGCCTGGTGAGACTCCCGCGTATTGCTTGAAGCGGCGACTAAAATAATACTCATTGTTAAATCCCACATGACTCGCAATATCGTGCAGACGATCATCCGTTATCTGTAACAGCTGTTTGGATCGCTCCAGTCGAACACGGTTCACATAATCAAGAGGAAGCTGGCCTGTCAATCTCTTGAAATGCCGCGTATAACTTGTTCTGGATAGACCGGCTCGGGAAGCTAGCTCGTCCACGGTGAGTATCTGATTATAATGCGATTCAATGTATTGAACGGATTGCTGGAGTGGGGTCCGATCATGATTCGGTTGAAGCTCCGGATCATTTTGACGAATGACATCTCGGAACCACTGTTGGAACTGGATTTGCATATCCCACACGTCATGCACAACTGTAACATGTTGCTGGCGATATAACTGTTCTATACACTCCACACAAGCACTCCAAGGGGTATATGTAAACTCAATTACGGATATTATGTTGTCAGTAACCAAACTTATTTCACGGTTATTAGCCTGCTTCTCCAGATTGTTTTGGATCGGTATTAACTTATCGGAACAGCTGTCTTCGAACATTGAATTCATATCCATTTTATAGAACGTCAAGGCCTCTTCTTCTCCAACATCAGCTGTTACAGAGAAAGAAACATCTGCGCGCACCAAACATATGGAACCCGGTTCCAGCTTTGTTTGGCCCTCAGAATACGTTAGAACGCCCCTTCCTTGCACCACAATAACAAAAGAATGAGCTTCCGTTTGCTGAACTGAATATGTTGAGCTTGTTTCCAATGTATAATTTATGTATTGTATGCGTTGTAAAGAGCAGAGCCACGGCTTGGTCATGATGTGCTGTATTGAAGCGTACATTGTGCATCCATCTTCCTTATATGAGAATTGTTATCAATTAGATTTAGTGTAAACGAAAAAAGAAAGCTCTTCAAGCCGCGCTGAAGAACTTTCTCTATTCAATTCACAAGTTATGGCGTCATCTTTTCCAACAAATCATCAATTTTCATGGAATTTGCAATGACTGCACCGGACTGCCAGTGAGACCTTTCCATCATGTAGACATGTTTATTTTTAACTGCCGGAAGCGACTGCCACAGTTTTCCGTCCAACATGTGGATGGCCTCCTGATTTTCTGCGGAATCCCAGGTTCCGTTCGATGGAAACACGATAATGTGATCGGCATCCAGACTCGGAATCGCCTCTTCGGACAGAATCTCTTGGTACTCTTTCATATCTCGTGCAAGTGGATGTGGAGTGAGTCCAAGATCAGAGTAAACAAATCCGGTATAGCGATTTTTGACCCCAAATAACGCCAATCCTTTGTCTGCTACGTTTAACCTCACAACCGCAACCGTCTCATTTCCGATGGTTTGTTGTAATTTTGCTTTCGCATCTGCAATTTTTTGTTTGAATTGTTCTTCAAATGCTACCCCTTTTTCTGGCTGCCCTACAATATCGGCAATGGTCGTCAATACCTGATTGGAGTCCTGAAGAACACTCTCCGGCAGACGGTAGGTTGGGGCTACTTTGCTATATTGTTCGTATTGTGTTGCATCTACTCCACCGTCCACAATGATCAAGTCCGGGTTGTATTGCAAAAGTGCCTCGATGCTGCCTGTTATATCAAACTTTGGCGCATCTAACTTCAAATAATCCTGTACTCCCCAAGTGGGATGATGCCACTGTACAACCGGTGTAATATCCATCGCCTTGAGATAGTCCTCGACATAGATACCCGCAATACGCTGTGGATGAACAGGAATCGTTACTTCTCCAAATTCATCCTTTACGACACGTGTCTCGTTGTTTGGAGCCTCCGTTTCTACAGAGGTACTATTCTTGGCTTCTCCCTGTTGTGCTGACGTTTCCGTATTTGCGCTACAACCGGATATCACCATTGCAGTGAGCAATAACAACATCAACCACCCTTGAATTACTTTGCTTAGCCTTACCATCATGCATTTCCCCCTATGTGTAATCTGTAGATGTCATCATGAGAACAGAATACTTTAATCTATAATGATAATCATTCTCATAAAACTCTGTAGGTGAATTGTACATGATGTAGCTGTGTCGTCACAATACACATTTGAAGACTCTTTTTTATACAAACGAAGCATTCTTGATAAAAAATAACCCCTGCTACGAATGCAGGGGCAGTTTATCTACAAGTGTTTTAATTAAGACTCTCTTCCTGATGTCTGCTAATCATCTCAAGAAGCTCTTCCTCACTATTTAAGCGTATAGAATCGGTATATTCCCATCTGAAATAAGGATCAAGACTGTTAGCTACTTCTTCCCATGTTTCCCTCTGATGTTTAAGTAGTATCTGTTCTATCTTTCTAGTAATCATTTCAAAGTCCAACCTATTTACAATAAAATATGTTGAACCTGATATAATATCTACACCATCTCCTAGTTCTCTTTCAAGCGCCTTCGGGGTTATTATTCCAAAATCAAAACAATCCGCTCCATCACCATCTTTAGTTCCAATACAAGCGGTACCTGACAAATAAAAGTCATCTCCAATATCTTCTGTTTCTGTGAACTCTAATTTGCCATGGATGTTAGGATTTCCTGTAATGACAATATCTTTTAGTACGGGTTGGATCATGTTAGTGCACCTCTTACATCAAAAAATAATCTGCTAGTTTATTAGAAATGATAATTTGTATTCGTTACCTAAAATCTAGTATTTATGCCTTTATTCACCTTATCCATTACAAATATCCGGATCAGATTTTAAATGCCTTTTTCCCCACCAAGCTAATAGGTCTCTCCATGTTTGTAATGGCTCAACAAGAAGGCATTTTAGACAAACTGAGTCAAAAGCAGGTTTAATTCTTTAAAGATACGGATCCGCAACTGTTCGAGAAGATGTTACTTATTCCTAGAAACTACTCTAACAGAAATTCTTGAGTGTGTAATAAAAAGCCAGCACTAGGTTATTGGTGCTGGCTTTTGTTGATCACTTTCAGTTTATGAACCTTCAATCACTTTGTCTTCAATCACCGGTGCTGGAATTTCTTTAATCTCAACCGATTCTTCAGGAGCAGCCATTCTTTGAACTTTCATCGGCATAGCATCCAGATACTTATATTCCTCTGTTTTTGTTGAACTTGAGACAATCTCACCATTCTTATCTTTCATATAAATTACACGTTTCGTTGGTAAGCCCGTTTTAACATCAATCGTTACAATTTCTTTATGGAGATTGTCTTCTGTAACAGCTTGCTGTTCGTTACTCTCTGCAAGTGAACGAGCCTGTGCTCCTTCAGGCTCAAGTACTGTCCAATTCTGTTTTTGTAACTCTTGCTTTGCATTTTCAAGCAATGACATTTGAAGCAATTTTTCATTTTCTGCGGCAATATTCTCAGGCATCGTCCAGGTGTTACCCACCAATTTACCAGACTCAAAATCACGTCCGTATGATGTGACCTTCTTCCCGCCATCTTCCACGATCAACTTGGTGTGAAGTTTGTTATCCCGATACTCCTCGGTAATCTCAGTCAAATTGACGCGATCCCGGTAGCGAACGGTGTACGATCCATCTTCCAACGTTTCTTTAATGTACTCCACTTTTGCTTGAGTTGCTTTTTGTGCTGCGCTTTCGACGTCACTCTGCGCACTTACGACGGTCGGTTGGTTGAAATAGATGTATCCCCCAACAGATGCAAAGGCCAGTGGTATGGTCAGCAATGAGACCCATAATTTTTTCTTCACAGTTCAGATCCTCCTCTTATTTATTCTGTATATCTTCTTAACGCATTATTCCGCTTTTAAGTTCCAGCCATTTACAAATCCGCTATAAAAATAACCCTGTGCATCCGAATCACCTTGAGGATCTTGCAACCTCCAAGCATTAGGATTGCAAGGCGAAGCCATTAATTCAGAATCGAATGATTGCAGGTAATAATTCTGCTCTGGGAAATGTCTGATCATTCCACTCAAATTGCTACAATCACTTGTATACATACTGGTAGCTCTACTTGTTTTAGCTACGTGAGTATAATGAAAATTAAAAACTGTATTCCCTACTGTATTATACATAGCAGCCCATCCTGAAGCAGCGTTTGCATAATACCCAATACTAGCATTTGGGTAATAAACTCGACTCCATTCAAAATCACCACCAGTGGTAAGACCACAATCTGCAGATGGGCAATAATCTACGAGATCAGCGCCTTTACTCACTTGAGCAATCACTGGATACACGCTACCGGGTCCACTTCGAATGTTCAAACCTGAAGCTTTTACATCCCATACACTGACCTTTTTGCTGTACGATACAAGCCTAGCGTCTGCTTTGTCTGTTGGAATATAGAACGAGACAACTGCAAAGATGAATAAGATGAATAATTTACCACATACACTAGTACATTTTAGCACAGTTACATTCTCCTTCCAGTTTGTAATCAGTTAAATTGTACCACCGCCTCACGCTTAATTTGTTACATTTTGTAATATTAAATCATATATTTGAATTTATGGGCTAGCAACCCTCTATATCCGGTCTGATTTAAGAGTCACAACCCAAACTTCGTGTAGTGATTTTAATGTATCTCTTTCTTCCTGGTAAACTTCTCTAAAATAATCCAATCTACGATGCCCTTCCATCAAATGAAAGGGTTTTCCCCATGAAGTTAAACTTAAGTTATCCAGGACGATGATAGGTTCTGGCCACGTTCGATGCTCAAGCATGTAATCCGCTAACCAATCTTCTTTATCGTCTTCATCCTCGAAGATGTGGTATCCCATACCTCCTAGTTCTTCACCATCAAATAATTTGATTTCATTATAGACTTTTTCAACATCCCACCATTCTCTAACGAATTTCATATTTTCAATCCCTGACTCAATATATTCATCTAGGATAGAATCATAGTGGCGATAGATGGAACTTCCGTAACAAGAAGTGGTTTTAAGGTATCCCATATCAATTTGTCGTACATAGGTGCTGCTCCTTTTAAGCAATTCTATGATCTCTGCAGATTCAGGATGATGAGACAAGGATAATATGCAATAAAGTAACGAAGTAGAACTTTATGGAGTTAGTTTTGAGAAAAACGAAAATCCTGGCTCAAACATGACTTAGATTATCAGTAGTATCCTTCAGCTCTTTCTGTTCACAATGCTGCAATGTAATATGTATCATGGGTTTAAACGTACTGACTGTTTGAGACGTGGGGATTAAATCTAATTCTGCATCCATATCAAACAACGCATAGTTGGTATACGGTTCTAACCCGGCCACATGGTGTACTCCTGAATAGACAATACCATCGTAGCCAATATGACTGCAGCAAGCTCCAATATAGTTAGGAAGCAGGTATGCAGATTTGACTCTCGTATCTGTTTCAGCATTCGATTCATTAAAGAAACCTTGAAACTTCGGATCAAATTCACCCAGGTTAAACAAGCGAAGTTCTCTTCTCAAAATCTTAAACGTGGCAATATCTATGAGCTGATCATGCGCAGGATTAATTTCATAGGGGATGGCTTCCTTTGAGTTCGTTAGATATAGAACAGGCACCCCAATGAAATTGTATCTCCCATGTGAAGATTTGCCGACAGGTGCAGTCCATAATTCTTCGAATGTGTATGCCTTAATAGAATCTACAGCTCTAGTCCTTCCACGAAACAGATCCATCTGCCCAGTTGATAAAATATGTATATTTCCGTGATGGAAGTGTTGCTTCAGAACTTCATAGATCGCTCTACCAGTTTGATGATGATAAGCCAACATCGGATTCGTTCTGAGTATTTCTTTAAATGCCTCTAAATCCTTCAGACTAATCTCTTCTCCGTACTGTTCAGCAAAATCGGAGAATTCTTGGATGTCAAAAGTATACGTGGATTCAACCTCTTGTTTTGTATATAAATCACAATATTTAGAGAAACTCATTTTAGAGTTGGATGAGCTGACAGCTTGGCCTCTACCATAGCCGCAGGGGCACTTTAGCAGTGAAAGGAATAAAGGGGATATAGAGTCGGGAACGCCGTAGTCAGAAATGTACTCGCCCGCCTTATAATAAGAACCACCAGGATCATAGGGTATATACTCATCTTGCAACTCAATGCGGTTTTCATTTAACATATCTTCAATTTCTTTACCGTGGCAATGTTCGCATCCACCAATATCTTCGGACAACATATCCGCTATAGGAATAAGAAATTTGTCTTCAACATTAATCCTGTGATATTTCTCGTTCTCTAATACTTGATAATTACAGATTTCGCAACGCACCTCTCTGGATACAAGTGCAATACGGTTCTGTACAAAACGTTCGTAGAGTTTGATCTGCCTCCATACTTTTTCAAAGAATTTAAAAATGTCCTCTGCGCAACAACTACAGACCGTACGCTCATGTAGATCGGATAACTCATTTGGCATATTCTTCTCCTACTCTCTACCTTGTGGTAATACTCTCCTTCCTATAGTACTATAACCACCTGGGGGCGGGATACTACACTATTACATATACCTAAATGGAGTACAGGTATGAAGCAGGAGCTGGGTAAGAAAAAGTAAGGGACACAACTAGTTGCCATTATGCCCCTGAATGGATTAGATTTATTTTGCACGTAAATGTATTACATTACTGCTAGGTGCCTTTTTGGGATTTTGCTGAGGGAAATCCATGGTTAATTGTTCGCCTTTCTTAGCAGAAACCATAAAATCCTGAGCGTCAGGTCTCCAAAGCCCGTATTTTTCTACTACAAGCTTAAATTCCTCTAGATCATGGCTACATAGTCTGAAGACTGGTCGTCCATCATTAGAAGAATTTCTGGGGGCTCTATTTTTATCTACCGATGCTTCAACATGACATAGCTCATGAAAGACTAGCGCCTCTTTCTGTTGATCCGTTAGGTGTTCCCACACTTTGTTTGGTAAGATTAAGTCCATCTTAACAGATGTCTTTTTTCTCTTGTCTACAAAAGGGGATAATACTATTATAGCGGCTCTAAAAAAGCACTTTAATTCCCTATGCCTTAACGTAACCCTCATACAACCGTTCCACAAACCCATTTTGCTCGCCACCTTGTAACAAGTAACAACCGATCAATCCAAAATCATCGCTGACATATCCCGCTAACTCCGGTTCACCTGTTAAGGCCAGTGTTCGTTTAAACGCAGTCTCCCTGATCTGTCGCAACACTTCATCTTCGGCAACGGTCGAGTCCCCGGCATAGCGTTCATAGGCCTGCATCCACTCATCTGCAAATGGGGCTTCATCCCTTTCATCCAGATACGCATCTACATCCAGTCCTTCAAAATTCCGTTTGTCAAGCAAGCGTCCATCCTTCAAATCTTGCAACAACGTGTCTACATCGCTTCTGCTCATTTCGTCACTCCTTCATTTTCCTTCTTCAAATACATCTCAGGTATAACAAAACGTTTCATGTGTTTACTAGAATCTGCTATAAAATGATCTAATCCCCGTTCCTCGTATTCTTTAAGTACACATTCGAAGATACGAGCAATAATGCCACAATCCGCCAGCGCATCATGCCTGTGAATGCCTTCTGTGTTCAGATTGTAATATGCGATAAGAAAATCGGTTGAAACTACATCTGTTACCTCGGGATGAATATATGTAAACATCGCTTTGGTATCCAGTACCTTGTTAGTAAACATGGTTAACCCGAATTCTTGACAATGACGCTCTAGCATGGGCAGATCATATTCGTATCCCGCATGAGTCACAAGCACTTGATCTCCGATAAAGCTGCAGAATCGCTCGTAAACCTCTTTAAAAAGCGGAGCCTGTGACATCGCTTGATTCGTAATACCAGTGAGTTTCTCCACCGCTGCCGGAATTGGTTTGGATGAACGAACCAGAGAAGAGAAACTAGTTTCACTGGCTCCCTCGCTCCTTTTATAACGTACTGCACCAAACTGAGTGACACTCTCCACAGCTACATCAATACCTGTTCCTTCCAGATCAAATATACAGTATGTTCTATCCTGTAACGGTGTCACATTTAGCTCGTCCAACGTATATGTACCCGGCAAAAACGTGATTTTCACATCTTTCACTCCCACATTCGTGTAATCTGAAGCATCTTGTCAGCTTGATCCAAATCCATCCTGTAGATATCCGGCATCGTCGTGCCCTTCCAGAAATCGAAACCATAACTCGGATTATAATGCTGAAAAATAAGGGTCATGATATCACCATGGGTACCGATCACGATCTTTTTCCCCCTATGCTCGTCCAGCATTTGTTCAATCATGTTTATGGCTCTCGCCCGAGCTTCAATCCCTGACTCTCCTCCTGGAAAAGCGAACGAAGCATCATGATACAACTGCCGCTTGGCCTCCAAAAAATCATCACGTTTTACGTGGGAAACCGATAACGCGCGCTCACGCAAATCTTCATGGATTAACACAGGCTTCTTACACAAGTCAGCCAGACGCTGAATGGTATGTACAGCCCTAAGATAAGGACTGGAGTAAAACACCTCCACGTCCTCTTTGTGCAAAAGCTGAGCGACCTTTTCCGCGTCCAAATCTCCTTGTTCAGTCAGTCCGCGCTCGCGCTCTTGACCTTCGATGAACCTGGATTCTACATGTCGCACAAAATATAGGCTTGTGTAAGCTTCTGCGCTCATACATCTCTCCTGCCCTTCTTCTCGATCACAATCAGACAGGTGCTGTCAGGCAAGGAAACAGGTGTACCCTCCTCATCCATAAAAACAATCCGATCTTCCAACGCTTCGGTATACCCCTTTTGCAAGAAATGACGCAACATGATGATATCCGCATGCTCCCCTAACGTGTCGCGTATGCATTTCTCGTACGCCTGCGGTGTAAATACACCGAACTGCTCCTGAACTTCATGCACATAGGCTTCCTCACCCCAGGTATACGTGTATAGAAATTCCATAGCATCGTTAATCGGTATGATTACCTCATCATCGGAAATACGCTCGTAACTGATCCCGCGCCCTTTGAAGTCGGCCGCATAACGTTCCAGCCATCTTAACCCATCCGGCTCCAGGAATCGAATACGTCGTTTCTGTGACTCCGGTTCGCTCATAATACCATCCCGAATAAGGATTCTTCCGCCTGGTGAGAGCACCTGAAAAGCACTATGCAGTGCTGCCGCAACCGTTTCTGTATTAAATCTGCGACCGCCACGCTCAATATAGGAATACAACTCGTGCAGAATGGAGGAAAAGATAACCGTATCCACTGTGCCCGAATCCATATACTGATCCAGTTGCAGAGCATCCCCCTTCATCACATGCCAGCGATGAGATTCCCGCTGCTTCTTGCGCTCCAGCGCCTCAATCACGTTGGCCGAAATATCGATGCCTATCGCTTCAACTTCGGGCTTCTCCTGCTCAATCAAATCCAGCAGCACGCCGCCACCTGGACCGATGTCAAGCACACGCTTGCCCACCATATAGTCAAGCAGCACTTTTTTGTAATCACCCGAGCTATTCATATCCGAAAGATACGTCTCTTCGTTGTGGAACCGATCATACGCATCCCGGCGCAGACCAAACAGATCAAATAAAAGCAGCACCGCCTGTTCGTACAACGGAGATTTCTCTGCTTCAATGCAAAAAGCAATCAATTTTTCGGCCGCAGGCGAGAATTCAAAGGTTACAAACAACGTATCGGGCAGATCGGGATACCGTTCAATCCGATGCCTCAGATGCGGATAAGGCAATTGCTCGCCAGCGGTAATATGTTCCCATGAATACTGCTCCAGATATTTTTCAATCATACGCTTCTTGTAAATATTTAGCTTTTTGACACCCTTATAGTCATAATACATCGTGTTCATTAACGGTTCGAAGCTGATATGACGTATAGAAGTCACGGAAGAATCGTTTAAATGCTCATCTATTTCCTTCTCCCATTCTTCGCTATGAAGGGCAAGTAAAAATACTTTGACCATCTCTTCCAGCGAAAAATCCCGCATGGCTGACTCCACATACCACAATGTGCGCGAGGCAAGAGCAGACAGTTCTTGCTCTACAGGAAACTGTTGTGTCAGCCTGGCATACGTTTCGTCAATTGCCTCACCTTGGCGGATTGAATTACTTCTTAGGCGAGATAATCGCTCCTTCACGCTCCAGTCTGTATGCTCCGTTCCTGACACGATCCAGTCCACAATCTGCCCTACCTCATCCTGAACCTGCTCCCAAAGACCGGAATCAACCGCTCCAATAATACATTGGTTCAGAGCCATTAACATACTTCGAAGTTCACCGCCAGTAACCCAGCCTTTGGTGATCAACGTACGCAACGGTGTGTTCTCTGCATACGGAATTTCACCCCGTATGTATTGTCCGATCAGTCCATGTGTTGATATTAAAATACGAATGATCTCCTGTCTCGGCGACGTTGCCGATTCCAGTCCATTTTCTCGATCTGTTGCATTAAGATGATACAGCTGAGCCGAGCCAACATTATGTACAAAGAGGTTAATTCCTTGTTGTTGCCACGTTCTGCGCTGTTCCAGTGAACCCCCTTTTGCCGTTTCCGACCAGACCAACACCTCTTCGAGCAGCTCTCGAATCCAGAACGAAAGTTGAAGCCTATCCAGCATGCGAAGTGTGCGTTCGGTATAATCCAATACCGCATTCGTCTTCTGAAGCTCGGCAATAGAGTGAATGCGTTCCAGATTAATCCGAGGCTTCTCCGCCGCGACTAACCATTGCAGCCATTGCGGCTCTTGTTGTAAATGTTGTTGTGGTGACTTTCCAGATTTATAACGTTGAATTACTTCCAGCGCGTGTAGCACGGATTCTCCACCTCTTTATTTCATGATGTTGTATGAACCGTCTCATCCATTAAGCACAGTTTGTCTCGCACAAACTGAAAAAGGTATCGTCTGGCAGCTTGTCGCTCTTTAATATTACCCATGTCTTGGCCACATCGCCCGCCCTTCTTCCTGAACCCACCAGCTTCATCTGCTTATCCCCCTGAGTATGCGAGATTCTTTTTTAATCGAACTCAATTCCTCTCACTTTGGAAAAAATGATCATATCCACCCATGCACCTGTGCGATCTTGTTTTACCCTGCGCAATATTCCTTCTTGTGTGTAACCGAGCCGTTTAGCTACACTGGCACTGCGCACATTTCGGGCATCACAACGAATTTCAAGCCGATTGGCCTGCAGATGTACAATGGCAAACTTTTCTATCCCCCGCACAGCCTCTGTAACCAAGCCTTCGCCCGACCGGGAGGTCCGCACCCAGTAACCAATTTCGAAAGAGCGTGCATTCCAGTCCATCCGATGCAGGCCGCTACTGCCCACAAACTCATGCGTGTCTTTATCGCGTAAGTGTAACATGAGGTCACTGCGTTCCAAAAATTGTAGTCTGGCTTTACGTACAGATGCTTCTGAGTCCTCTAATGTAGGAATGTTCTCTGCAAAAGGTAACCAGGGCCGTAGCTCTTTCACACTTTCCTGAATGGCTTCATTAACATCTGCGCCATCACCCCACTGCGGTGAGCGAATCGTAAGACGTTCTGTATCAAAGCTCTCCGGAAAGTCAAGCAATATGGGATCAATCGAACCATAATCTGTCATAAACTCTATTCCTCCACCTGAAAGATCGAATCAATAATCAGCGGTAGCTGATCTCTGACAGAAACGGCCCCCAAGACGGAGCGGGCGTGAACTCCCTGTTCTTCTCCAAAAACGTCGATCATCAGATCCGAGAACCCGTTCAGCACCTTATGATGTTCCTCATAGGAAGCCGAAGCGTTGATGAACCCTTGCACTTTAACTACCTTTTTAACCCGATCCAGCGAACCTAGCACGTCCCGAACAACTGCAAGTACCTCCAGTCCTGCATTCCGGGCGAAGTCATATCCCCGTTCTGTCGTAAATTCCACGCCAAGCTTGCCGCGTTCATCCGTAGCCGGACCTTTTCCTGATACATACATCATTCCATTTACAATGACGGCGTTCGCATATTTCCCCGCAGGAGAACTGGATTGCGGGAGTGTGATTCCTAATTCCTGTAGTCTGGCTTCGATTGTTTTCATCATCAGGCCGCCTCTCTATTTTCAATAAAATGAAAAGCCTCTAAATGTTACTTTTACATGCTTCCAGCGGTACTATATAGATGATTATATAAAACTTCATATTAAACATGAAAGTAAATAGAGGTCATGCATTCACTGAATTCTTCCGGTGCCTTAATAGTGTTAAATCCTTAGCTTATTGTTGATTGTGTTTTTTTAATTCCATCCCGTCCATTGTATTCCTGCCTGTACGTCCTTGGCGACATCTGAACGGCGCGTTTGAACATCTTGCCAAAATGCGAAAAATTGCCGAATCCCGCCAGCAAAGCAATATCGGTCACCGACTCTTCACTCTCACGCAGTAATCGCTGGGCCTCCTTCACTCGCAGTAGATTCAGATAATCGCTAAACGTAAAACCCGTCGTTTGTTTGAATAGCCGACTTAGATAATGCGGACTAATTCTAAACTTGCCTGCCACCTCCGGCAGCGAAACCGGATTCTGGTAATTCGCATTCAGATAACGGACAACGACCTGTATCTTGGGGTGAAGGGCCGGGTCTTGATCATCGGACTGTATACGTCCTAGATGACGGTGACGGTACGTGTGCAGCAGCAGCTCTAGCGTACGGTGACGTAGCAACATTCCACTTCCCTCGTCGGGATTACGCATCTCTGCGACCATTTCTGCCACGATTTCCTCTGTCATCTTGGCGACCTGAGCGGAGAATCTCGCAATCGGTATATCCCAGCGAAAAGGCTCCGTTAACCCTTCTGTGAGCTCATTCGTGACCGCCATAGCGGCAAATAGTTCCGGTTGCAGGTACAACACGATTCGTTCATGATCAGGCATCCCACTTTCCAGTGTTTTGTGCACCGTATTGCGGTCTACAAATACCAAGTCCCCTGCTTTGACCAGATACGAACGATCTTTGATAAAATAAATGCGCTCCCCGGAAAGTAAATAATACAACTCATAATGGTCATGGAAATGATCATTGGGCATAGAGTAATATCCGATCCGGCGATCGTATTCCATATGTAATAAACTCGTTGCATCATGGTAATCTGCACGAATGGCTTCGGTCATGTCACTCTCTCCTTTTTCACAATTATAGCAAAATATGCGGTGTTTGAAAGCGGTTACGCATAAAATGCGGTGAAAGAAGTGCTCCTTTGTTATAGTCTAAACCTACATTCAAGGAGGCGATATGCGTGGGGAACAAAAAACGTTATGTATTAGTCGGAACCGGTGGTCGTGCTGAATTTTTCTATGGTGCTTTGACCCGGGATTTTAGCGCTACTTCCGAACTTGTCGGCTTTTGTGATATCAATCAAGTACGTATGAACTATGCGAACAAGCTATTGCGAGAAAAATATAACTATGCTGAGGTGCCTACATACCTGGCAGATCAATTTGACCAGATGATTGAGAACGAGAAGCCCGACTACGTTATCGTGACCAGCGTGGATCGAACTCACCATAAATACATCATTCGAGCAATGGAACTCGGCTGTGACGTGGTTACGGAGAAACCGATGACTATAAATGAAGAGAAATGTCAGGACATTCTGGATGCAGTAAAACGTACCGGACAGAATGTACGCGTGACATTCAACTATCGTTATGCACCGCATCACACGAAAATACGCGAGCTTATTCTGAACGATACCATCGGCAAAGTGACTTCTGTGCATTTTGAATGGCTACTGAATACACGTCACGGTGCGGACTATTTCCGCCGCTGGCACCGGGATAAGCGCAATAGTGGAGGTCTGCTGGTTCACAAATCGACGCATCACTTCGATCTCGTCAACTTCTGGATTGGCTCACAGCCAGATACTGTCTTTGCGTTTGGAGATTTGATGTTCTACGGCAGAGAAAATGCCGAGGATCGCGGGGTTACCCAATTCTACAACCGTGCTACAGGTAATCCGCTCGCACAGGATGATCCATTTGCACTGCATCTGGATTCTGATGATCACCTGAAATCGATGTATCTGGATGCCGAGACTGAAGATGGCTACCAGCGTGATCAGAGTGTATTTGGTGAAGGAATCAACATTGAAGATACGATGGGTGTTCTTGTCCAATATCGGAACAAGGCAATCTTGACTTACTCCCTTGTTGCTTATCAGCCGTGGGAAGGTTACCGCATTGCGATTAACGGTACTAAAGGCCGTATCGAAATGAGCATTATCGAACAATCCTACGTCAATTCCCTGGGTGACAAAAGCAAGGAAGGCGCTTTGATTGGCAAAACACTCCGTGTACTTCCGATGTTCGGCTCACCTTATGACGTTGAAGTCGAGGAAAAGGAAGGCGGTCATGGCGGAGGCGACCCTGTACTGCTCAACGATCTGTTCGGCGCACCGTCAGAAGATCCGTTCCATCGTGCAGCCAATCATGTGGATGGCGCCCGTTCGATTTTAACAGGCATTGCAGCCAATCGTGCGATTGCAACAGGCCTTCCAGTTAAAGTGGATACTCTGGTGCAATTCTAATAAAGTGCATGTAAATAGGCATCAGATAGAGACATTGTATCTCTAATCTGATGCCTTTTCTGATTTTTATTTCATTGCACATTCTATTTCACATCCCATAGTATGTCTCATGTACCTTTCACCTCGGCATCAA
The DNA here is from genome assembly GCF_023714295.1 of Paenibacillus polysaccharolyticus. GTDB lineage: Bacteria > Bacillota > Bacilli > Paenibacillales > Paenibacillaceae > Paenibacillus > Paenibacillus polysaccharolyticus_A. The sequence goes on along the minus strand of NZ_JAMAUN010000001.1, from coordinate 1,121,480 downwards.
CATGGGCTGTCAAGTATTCACCTTCCTCCTTGCTCCGTTCATATACTAGGTATAAATGATGAACGGAGGATAAATTATGAGCTGGCAACATCTTCGTACAGGCAAAACACTCCAGCAACGGTTGGCCCAATTCCAGGGACATCTTGCTGAGCTTAACGCCCCGCGTTCCGGTCTGGAGCCTGGACGCATCCGTCGGGTATTCCCTCGTAATTTTGTCAAAATCAATCATCAATTATTTATTCCGCTTAGCCTGAATTCCATTCGTGTGTTCAACGTTCCACGCACACAGCGAGGGATTCGGGTTGGCATTCGTACAACATTTCCTTCCCGCAATGCATTCCGAAATATTAGCCTGGTTGGCGTTGGACTCAATTATATTGAGGTACAAGGCAAAGGTAGAGTTCCTTCACGTATTCTGTTTCCGCTTTCCAGCGTGGAGTCCATCTATCGCCCTCGCAAGCGAACCTTGAAGCGGAAACGTGCTTGTATCCGTCGTAGATAGATCAGATCGAGTTGAAAGAACTGCTCAAGTTAGATAACTAATCAACAAGCCCATGAGAAAAAAACGGTGAGAATCGGTTGTCTCCGCTTCTCACCGCGAGGCTAGATGCGCACATTGCTACGCATGCTTGCTGTATTTATTCAAATCTTAGAACGCGTTCGCTCCATCCAATCAAATGCCTGTCCAGACATCCTTGGCATAACGACCTTGCTCTTGAAGCTGATTAAGCCAGGCTTCTGCATCTTCTGCCGTCTTACCTTGAGTATCTGCATAAGCCTGTTTTAGCGTTGTTTCCACATCAGGAGCCATTTTACTGCCATCTCCGCAGATGTATAGATGCGCCCCGTTTACCAGCAAAGGAATTAACAGATGTGCATCCTCTTTCATCCGATGTTGCACATAACATTTGTCTTCCCCTTGCATCCTGGAGAAGGCTGTATGGAGCTGTACAAGCCCCTCTCTCTCTGCAGTTTCCAGCTCGTTTTTGTACAGATAATCATGCTCCGGATTGCGGCAGCCAAAATACAGATGCGCTGCACCAACTGGCTCGCCTCGTTCCTTCATCACATGTCTCGCCTGCAAGAAACCACGGAACGGCGCTACCCCTGTTCCCGGACCAACCATGATGATCGGCACGTCTGCTCTTTCAGGCAATTGGAAGCCGGATTCCGGTGTACGAACAAACATTACAACCTCATTACCAGGCTTCAGATCAGCCAGATAATTGGAAGCAATACCTTTATAAATCCCTTTTCCGCTCCAGGCAGATGCCTTTACGACACTTACCGTAATGCTTGCTTGCGCTGCTTGCACCCGCGGTGAACTGGATATGGAATAGTATCTGGCTTTTAACGAAGGTAGCAACGCAAGAAAACGTTCAAATGGCAATTCACATGCTTCATATCTCTCCAAATAGTCTAGCATCGATATCCGTTTGTCACGAACTTCCTTAATATATAATGTCTCATCCAAGAGCCCCTCAAGTTCCTTCTTGTGTGGAGGGCAGACTGTATAGGCAGCAAGTTCCCTTAACTGTGCACGTGTTGCGGACTCTTGCAATTCCACGCTATGGCTGAGCAGATCGAACAAGTTCACTGGTCGTTGCAATGGCAGATGCGCCGCGCTTCTCCCCGATGCATCGAGTAGCAGATGCTCTGTTCCCGTTAATCCGTAACGACGTAACACTCGCTCCACAAGTTCTGGAGGGTTTTGTGGCAGAACGCCAAGATGATCACCTTCCTTATACGTGACCCCCTCCGGCAGCTTGATCTCCAGATGTCTTGTGCTTCGCTCGCTCCCTTCATCATGAAGCTCCCGGTTCTCCAGCACGGTTGCCACATGTGCGTCATACGTTTCGACCAGCGGAGTAACCGCCCTGCCAGTAACAAATTGTACCGACAGGGAGCTGTGTTCACTTTTGGCTCCCGTGTTCAGATTCAATTCCAGCGTTCGTGCCAAATCAGGCCATAACTGTTCCGTCCAGTCCTCCACCTGCTTCTCAAAATCCCCGCTGGCATCCGACTCTCCTAGAGAGGATAAACGCTTGGCTCCCCGTGAGGAGAGCTGTTCATCAATCAAACGTGGAATTCGCTGATACGTGCTAGCCCAGTTGTGATCACCGCATCCGAGAACCGTATAATTTACGCCCTCGAATTCCCTCTGATCGGCATGCTGTATCCACTCTACAAACGCTCTGGCATTGCTTGGCGGCTGACCATTATACGATGCGCTGACAATGATGACAGCTCCTTCTTTAGGCAGCCTACCGACGCGATCATCCAGCGCAGCCACTTCACTACGGAAACCTTGGTATCTCGCGGTATCCGCTATTTCGCGAGCGATCCCTTCAGCCGTCCCGAGATTTGAACCGTAGAGTACAAGCAAGGGAGTATCGTGTGCTTCTACAGCACCTTGTTCATCCTTTTTCACTGTGTTAGCAGGCTCTTGTATAGCCACACCAGGTACAGCCATCACAGGCTGACCTCCGCGCGCACGTACACGAATGATCAATTGATCGGGTTTGAGTGTCAATGTCTCTTTGACTTTTAATTGATAATTCATATGATCGATGAAGTCAAAATGTTTCAGGACCATGCCCAGCACAAGCGTCGCTTCCTGAAGCGCAAACTGCTGACCAATACAAGCGCGTTGACCGTTGCCAAACGGTTTATACGCGTTATGCGGTACTTTGCTTGGGTCTTCGAAACGTTCAGGACGAAACTCCTCTACATCATCCCCCCATGCCTCACGGTCACGGTGCAACTTGGGAATGAGCACACTGACACTGTCCCCTTTTTGAAGCGGGTATTGTCCGCCGAGCATTGTATCTTCTTTTGCATATAACGAAAATGCTGGTGCGGTTGGCCACAATCGCAGTGCTTCACTCAGTACCATACGTATATATTTCAATTGACGAACCTGATTGTACGTTGGCACCGGATCTTTCAGAATCGCATCTGCTTCCGCCTGAGCTTTCGCGAGCTTATCCGGGTTTTTCATCAGGTAGTACACGGCAAACGATAACAAACCACTCGTCGTTTCATGCCCTGCAATTAGAAATGTAATAATCTGATACCGGATATTTTCATCATCCAGCGTTTCGCCTGTCTCCGGGTCCTTGCCGCTAAGCATGTGAGAGAGCAGATCATCTGCCCCTTCCTGAGGCTGCGCCTTGCGCTCTGCAATGATGTGATCCACTAGGGAGAACATGGAACGGATATCCTGTTCGAATTGTTTCTTTTTACTGATCATCAATTTATCCTGCAAACGCAGACGTTGCAACGAACTCATCGATTCATCCAAGGCACGAACCATGCTTGTAATGAATGGATGCGGCTCTTCGCGGTAGAAGCTGTTGAAACGATAGTTAAACCCACATAAGCCAATGGTGTCTAACGTCAAACGAGTCATATCATCCGGTACATTCACCGTTTCATCGGGATTAAGCCTTGACCACTTCTGCACGAGCTGCACAGCAAGATCTACCATTTTGTTATGATATCCTTGCATCGCACGCTGACTAAAACTTGGAAGCAACACATTATGTGCCTTTTTCCAGTTCGGCTCGTCCGTCCAGCTGGTAAAGAGTCCATCCCCGGCAAAAGCACGGACCTTCGCAAGCGGGGCCCATACTCTTTTATCAAATTTGGATTCATCCGTCACTTCGGCTACGTACTTCTCACTTGAAATATAAAGCTCACTTCTTCCAGGGTAATCCATCCGAAAAATAGGTCCGTACTCGCCTGCCAGCTTAACCAAGGACTGGGTCGGCTCATCAAAATTCAACTGCGGCAGATTGCCCAGCGGACCGTACGTTTTGGGCTGAGGCACTGAAATAGATGACATAGCTCTCACTCCTTCTTTCTCTCCAAATGTAAATAATGAGTCCTGAAGCACAGTGCGTTGAATCAGATTTCAGTTGAATCCATCTTTTATTCACGTGTGTGTAGTGTGTAATATGTCATACCCAAAACCAACTGACCATAATCGTAATCCGGTCAATTCCGAGTAAAAAAAATGGGCATTTCTCTATGTCTATCTTTACCATATCATTTCCAGTTGCAATCTTCAACTGCCCTAAAGTCTCAGTTTCTCTGTCGGCATCCTCACTTCTAAAAAAAACAAAAACTGTCCTCAGCAGTAACTCTACCTTAAGGACAGTTCTATGTTTACCTTTGTTCCCCGTTTCAAGCGGGCTAGAGATCCGCGGGCTAACCGACAATTAAACCATACACAATCCCTGGACCATGAACTCCGATCGTTAAATCATTTTCGATATCGGATGATCGGCTAGGACCTGATATAAAATGAATGCCTGCCGGTAGCTGTACCCGCCCTGCTTCGTCAAAACGTTTCAGTGTCTCTCCGAGCCTTGTATGCAGCCGCTCAAGCGGAATAATCAGAATCAGCACGGTCGGCAGTAGGCTGACCGAACGTCCTTTCTCCGGGGAAGAGAGGACAGTGACTGAGCCGGTGTACGCTGTGGCATAATCCGCCATAACTATACCGATATCCGCTTCGGCTGCTCGGGCTCGCCAGTCTACATCCGGAGCACTGTTCCACACGGATACTTGCACATCTGGAAGTTGTTTCTCCAGTCCCAGATCCGTAAGAGCTTGCTCATTCTGGCGAATTAGATATTTAGCGCTTAATTCATGTGCTTTATTGCCTATAAACCCTGCTACTTCTTCCATATTTGACATTCGGGCAATATGAGCACCGACACTAACAAAGTTATCCGTAAACGCCTGTATTCGCTGTTCCTCATCCCATTCCAGTTCATTCCAGAAGTCCGGGGAACCTCGAAAAGCATGGATCGGTGCATGAAGCTGTCTAGGTCTTTTCAACTTGGTGGCGATATCGTCCATGAACTTCTCCTGTCTACGCCTTGACTTTTCCTCCATGGATGCAAGCCATTGCTGATGTTCACTTCCCATGCTTCGAACCTCCCTCCCCGCGATCACGCACAATCTGTTGCATACGCTCTCGTACAGATGTATCCATAGCAGTATGTTGCTGCTGATTCAACTCTTGATCCAGACTGTTCCACTGTTGTCGGAAGGACTTTTTCGCGAGACTGGGGGCTACTCTATACGTATTCCAGCCTTTAAGCGGGCCAAGCTTCAGTGAAATACCATTATTGCGCACAACTGCTTTTTGTCCGATCTGCCCAAGCCGAATAGCAAGAGCGAAACGTTTGGAGTTTGCCGCAACCGCCGCAAAGCCCTTCATGCCCATCGTTTCCAGCTTATTTCCATGTCCGTCTTCCACCTTACGTCTCCGTAAATATACAAGCATGTCATGCAGTGGAATCTTAACGGGACAAGCTTCATAACAAGCACCGCACAGACTTGAGGCGCTCGCAATATCGTTCCACTCCTCAATGTTACCGTTTAATGCAGGAGTCAGCACCGCCCCAATCGGTCCACTGTAGGTTCCACCGTAAGCATGACCGCCAATGTGCCGATATACCGGACAAGCGTTAAGGCATGCCCCGCAGCGAATACAGTTAAGTAGTTCCTGGAACTCGGGATCTCCGAGTTGTAAAGATCGTCCATTATCTACGATAATGATATGCATCTCATCCGGACCATCTGCATCTGCCGAGCGACGAGGACCTGTAATGCCTGACATGTACATCGTGAGCTTTTGTCCAGTGGCAGAGCGTGGCAGCAAGGTTGCCATGACTTCAAGATCTGCCCATGACGGAATGATGCGCTCCATGCCCATAAGTGTAATCTGTGTTTTTGGCACGGTAGATACCATACGGGCATTGCCTTCATTTTCAAATAACACCATCGAACCGGTCTCCGCAATCGCAAAATTGCAACCTGTCAAACCAATATCCGCTTCCAAAAATTTCTCGCGCAGCTTTTTGCGGACGAACCCGGCGAGTACCGTCGTATCTGGCTCCAGTACCTCTCCGGCTTCCTTGGATAATAACTCCGCAATCTGATATCTGTTTTTATGAATGGCCGGTATAACGATGTGGGACGGCGCTTCACCCGCCAGTTGTATAATGTATTCGCCAAGATCGGTTTCAATGGCTTCTATGCCTGCAGATTCTAGCACATGGTTCAGATGTACTTCCTCGGACACCATGGATTTGGATTTCACCACACTTGTAGCTTGCTTGTGGGCGGCAATATCAAGGGCAATGGAAGCCGCTTCCGCTGAAGTATCTGCAAAATGAATATGCACTCCGTTCGCACGGGCGTTGTTCACGAACTCATTCAAGTAATAATCGAGATGTGCGATTGTATGCAACCGAATCTGGCGTCCACGCTCCCGCCATTCTTCCCAGTTGCCATGCTCTTCCGACGCAGCTTTCTTGCCATTCCGCAAACGTTCTGTTGTGAACTTGACCGCTTTACGGAGAAAATCATCATTCAGTGCCAAACCCGCACGGGATTTGACCGTTTCATCCATAACACCAGGTTGGCTCATCGTGTCTGCACCCCCTCATATAAAAGTTCAGCCAGATGCATCACTCGCACAGGTTCATTTCGGTGCCGCAGATTGCCCGCAATATTCATCAGACAAGCCATGTCTAGCCCAACGAGAACTTCGGCTTGTGTTTCTTTCACATGATCCACCTTCTCGGTCACCATCGCCCCGGAAATATCCGACATTTTAATCGCAAACGTACCTCCGAATCCGCAGCAATCCTCTGCATGAGGTAATGGAACGAGTTCAAGCCCTTTCACGTTGGACAGCAAGGCCAGCGGTTCGTCCTTCACCCCAAGCAGACGACTGCCATGGCAGGACGGGTGGTAGGTTACTTTATGCGGAAAATGTGCACCGAGATCTGTTATTCCTAACACCTGTACTAGAAATTGTGTGAACTCGTAAGCCTTGGTCTCAAGGCGCTTCGCTTTATCCAGCCATTCCGGCTCATCTGCAAACAGCTCTGGATAATGATGGATCATATAAGTGCATGAGCCTGACGGACAGACCACAAAATCACTGTCATCAAACGCTTCTAATATCGTCTTGGCAGCTACCCGGGTCTCATCCCAATACCCACTGTTATAAGAGGGCTGACCACAACAGGTCTGTACCTGCGGAAATTCCAGCCGAATGCCATGTGCGGCCAGCAATCGAACCATTGCCTCTCCCACTCGGGGGTATATGGCATCACTGAGACAGGTTATAAACAAGGATACCTTCATCATTACACACTCCAATAAACAAATTATTTCATGTTAACGCCTCGTTATCGTTATACCGTGCGAATCAGCATTTGGTAGGCACTGCACAAGGAAATCTGCTCTTCGGTCAAGGGTTGATCCGTAATAATCGTGTGCACCTCATCCAGTCCGGTCACACGAGCGAAAGCCCTCAGGCCAAACTTGCTCGCATCAGCCAGCAGGATCACCTGATCTGCAATACCTACCATCTTCTGTTTTAATCTGGCTTGAAGCTCATTGGATTCACTGATGCTGCCGCTTTCAAGATGCACACCCTTGCAGGATAAAAAAAGTTTGTCCACATGATACGTTTCGAGAGAACGCTCCGCCAGTGGTCCAACAAAGGATAAGGAGCGGGCAGCCAGTTGCCCTCCAGTAAAAATCACCTCGATGTTGTCCCGACTGCTGAGTTCGGTGGCAACTTGAATCGAGTTGGTCAGCACCGTTAATGGCATATCCGGCATGTTCGCCGCCATATAACCTGCTGTTGTACTGGCATCCAGCAAAATGCGATCTCCCGGCACGATTAGCGCCAATCCCGCATCAGCAATCCGTTTCTTCTCCATTGCATGTGTCGTTTCCCGTATCCGGTAAGGAATCTCCGGCTGATCCTCTTTGACACTCACCGCTCCGCCGTGTGATCGGCGTAACCGACCAGCCTGTTCTAACCGATCCAGATCACGGCGGATTGTTTCTTCGGTTACCCGGCAACGTTCACTAAGCTCAGATACTCGCATGCTGCCCTTAATATTGACTAGCTCTACAATCCGGTCATATCGTTCTGCCGCGAGCATGCCTACACCTCACTCCCGGTTTCTGTACCCGGCGATAAGGCCGTTATTCGCAAAAATCGTTCATAGGCTTCTGCCCAAGCCGACCTGTCTTGCGGCTCATATTCCTTTACCGGGAATGAATCGCGAATAGCCCGGCGCGCTTCCCAAATATCCTTAAACGTTCCGCTCGCGATCCATTGCACAGCCATATTGCCGATTGCACTTCCCTCCGCTGGCCCTGCCCATACAGGCTTGCCGATAGAGTTCGCTGTCCACTGGCATAATAACTCATTCTGAATACCGCCGCCCACCATATGCAGTCCGCCGAATGTTTTCTCTGAGAGTTGCTCTGTCCATTCCAGAACTCTTCTATACTTCAAAGCAAGACTCTCCAGAATAGCTCTGGCTATACTGCCCTGATCCTCTGGCACACGCTGTCCTGTTTTCTGGCAATACTGCCGAATGCGCTCTGTCATATTGCCAGCAGGCAGAAACAACACATCATCCGGGTCGAAAAGGCTTGCAAACGCCGGAGCTATCTCAGCCTTCGCAAGGAGTGAGCCATAGCTGATTCCTTGCCCTTCACGTTCCCATTGCCGCATACATTCCTGCAAAATCCAGAGGCCCATAATGTTTTTGAGTAAACGATATGTGCCACCTGCACCACCTTCATTCGTAAAATTCAGTTCCATGCTCTCCGCGCTGATAACGGGCTGATCCAGTTCAGTGCCCATCAGGGACCACGTTCCACAGCTTAGATAAGCAAAGCTTCGTTCTATAGCTGGAACCGCAACTACAGCTGAACCGGTATCATGCTCTGCTACAGCCAGGACGGGAATAGACGGCAGGCCAATATCATTACATATGCTGCTGCGTAATTGTCCAACAGGGGTTCCCGGAAGGACTACTTCGCCAAACCATTGGTCGGAAACACCAATATGGGCGAGAAGTTCACGATCCCATTGCCCAAGTACAGGATTGTATAACTGTGTTGTTGTAGCGTTAGTGAACTCGTTCACCGCTTCTCCCGTGAGAAAATACCTTAATAAATCAGGGATCATTAGAAAACGTTCCGCTTCGCGTAGCAAGGGAGAAGCACTTCGCTTCAGTGACGCGAGTTGGTACAATGTATTAAACGGTAGAAACTGTATCCCCGTGCGCTCGAAAACTCGCTTAGCCGTTAACTCCTGACAAACCGTATCCATCACACCGTTAAACTGTGTGTCACGATAATGATAGGGATTACCAAGCATTTCGCCGTTGCTACCAAGCAAACCAAAATCTACACCCCAAGAATCGATGCCCAAACTCTCCGGCACTTCACCTTGTTGTTTTATTAACGTCAAACCCTGCAGTACTTCATGATGTAGCCGCAAAATATCCCAGTGCATCCGATCGCCAGCCTTCACCGGTTCGTTTTTGAACCGGTGAATTTCACGGGTTTCAATCCCTCGATCATTCAGATGACCAAGTATCGCTCTGCCACTTCCTGCACCCAAATCATAAGCTAATACACTCACTGCTCTCCCACCTTTCAGTTGTTGTTGTCTTCATCTTCGTTTTTATCTTTATTTAATCACTGATTTTCTGTTTGTTTACCTTTGTTTAATACTGTTTTGTTTTATTTTATGAGTATATCATCAATGTAAACGTTTGAATACCCGTGAATTCGCTTTCTTATTCCATAACAAAAACGACTCATTCCCTTTCGAGAAGAGTCGTTGCTTTCTTTTTACATATAAAACTGTCCACTCTCCGCCCCGGCTTGCCCGGATTGAGGCTGAATATCCCGCTCAAAATGTTTAAAACGTGTACCCTGATAGGTTAACATGCCTCGATCCTGCTCCACCAGCATACCGTAATTTTGACCACCTACATTTAACTCAAGTCGTTCCCCATTGTCGAACTCAAAGGTTGCATAATAACTCGTTGTTGCACTGCTGTCCCCACTTCCACCACTGACCTCCGTTCGTTTTGTAACGACTCTGGAATGTAAGGTAAGTACAGCTGCAGCATTGTTGGAAGACCAGGTTCGCACACCTGAGAAGATTGCATATACGATGCCGCCTGCCACAACCAGAAACACGATGCCGATCAAAATAGGCACGATCGTGCCCATTGCTCCAAGCTCGCTGAACCCGGAAAAAAAACCGCTCTGATTGCCTTCAAACCCCGGCACGCCACTCATTTCATCGAATCCACCAAAGCCATCTACACTTAAATGGCCTACTGATGAAAATATGCCCGTAACCGCCATAACCGCATCGATCCTTTCCGCACGCAAAATAACACCTTTTCCTTTTCTACTTCTTGTTCCCGTTCACATCGTGATACATCGGCAGACAACCCGCTCTGCCTTGTCCCTATACTATATGAGCCCGATTAGGAATACAGACGTTCAAGTTCGTCCACAAGACTGCCAACATAAGCAACGGCTGTACGGATTGGTTCAGGTCCAGACATATCCACACCTGCAAGTTTCATCAAATCCTGCGGCGGGAGGCTCCCGCCGGATTTAAGTGCCTCAAGCCAGCGATCCACTGCGGGTTGCCCTTCCTCTCTAATCTTCTGTGCTGCTGCTGTTGACGCAGTTAAACCAGCTGCATACGTGTACGGATACAAGCCCATGTAATAATGCGGCTGTCTCATCCACGTCAACTTGGCACCTTCGTCCACTACCAGCTCTGGCCCCCAGAATTCGGAAAGGATCGCACCTTTCAGCTCACTTAACGTCTTTGCAGTAATCGGCTTATCATTCATTGCGAGTGCATATACCCTCCGCTGTAGTTCACCCTCTAGCAAGTGTGTAACAAAGTTATGATAGTACGTATTGAGCAGTTGCAAAATCACCCAACGCCGCATTCTCGGATTTTCAGAACGATTCAACAGATGATCCGCCAGTAGCATTTCGTTCATTGTCGAAGGTGCTTCGATAAAATAAAGAGACGGCCGCGTATTGGTTAGCCGCTGATATTTACCAGCTAGCATAAAATGCACTGCATGTCCCACTTCATGAGCCAGTGTAAATGCTCCGCGCATGTTATTCGCCCAAGAGATTAAGATGTAGGAGTGCGAGCCGTAGATGGAGGAACAGAACGCTCCCGTGGATTTACCTGCATTGTCTGCATAATCAACCCAGCGGTCATTGAAGGCTCGTTCAACGATCTCCCCATATTCTGGCCCCAGTACATCCAGCGCCTCGCGGATCAACGCGCACGCTTCCTCATATGTAATCGCTGGACTAAATTCCGGATCAAGCGGAGCCTTAAGATCACAGAACATCAATTGGTCGAGTCCAAGCTCACGCTTTTTCAGTGCAGCTAGTCTGCGCATATGCGGCGCAAGCTCCTTTTGAATAATATCAAGAACGTTGGTATACATTTCCTTGCTTACTTGTTGCGGAGCTAATAGCATGTCCGTCACATCTTCATATCCGCGTAGACGGGATAAAACGACTTGTTTTTTAACCTCAGTCGCATATCCTTCAGCAAACGTATTTTTGTATTGATTCAACGTTTCAGTAAACGAGGCATAAGCGCAACGACGCAGGCTGGTATCGGCTGACATCTCGTAATTATTTTCATAAAAAGACCACGATAATGGACGTGATTGCTCCTCACCATCCAACACTTCACCAAAAGTCATATCCGCGAGCTTGCCACGTTGATAGATTCGATAAGGGGAATCCAGTACTTCACCAAGTGAAGCGAGCACTTTCTCCGTTTCCGGCGAGAGTCGGTGTTCTTTTTCTTCCATAAGTCTTTCCAAGCTGCGCTTGTAAGGTTCCAGACCCGGAAGTTCATTCAAATACTTCTCAATCGTGCCTTCTGGCAGCGAAACAATCTCGGAGTTGACAAATGACAAGCTGGACGACAAGTTAGACAGAATATCACCAGCTTTAGCCGCATTCTCGATATTCACCGAGCTCGTGCTGTCCTCGGATTGTTTTAAGCGCGCATACGCAGCCGTTTTACCGATTCGTTCCTGCAAAGCTTCACGAGCATCAAGACAAGCGAGCAATTGCCCCGCACTTTGACCCAATGTACCTTTGAACGTTTCGATATCAGTAGCAGCATCCGGCAGGGATATAAGCTCTTGTTCCCACTCCGCATCGGTTGCAAACAAATCACTTAAATCCCAGGTTGTTTCTTCCATAACCTCGGCACGTAAACGTATCTTTTCCATTTTAATCGTCATCCTCCTTGCATTTCCAATATCTCTCATCGTATCATACTCTGCTAATCGATACATGACATCTCCTGATTATGAGACTTTTGGTTTAAATCTGCAGAAATCAATCCGGCTGGAAAAGTAAAAAAACGTCAAGCTCTGGGGATGTCCAGTTTGCTTGACGTTTCGTTAATCGATCATTCATTTCTGATTCTTCAGGATATTCATTGGTGTACTATAAAACGTTCAATTCGTCCGCTTTCCAGATGACATTTTCACCATAGTTTTTACCCCAGTTATACATCGCATGCAACACGGGCATCAGACTCTGTCCATGATCCGTCAGTGAATATTCAACTCTCGGCGGAACTTCGGCGTACACCTTGCGCTCCACCAGTTTGTCCTCCTCCAGCTCCCGTAGTTGGTTCGTTAGCATCTTTTGCGTAATATGGGGAATCAGGCGTTTTAACTCACTGAAACGTTTGGTGCCCTCCAGACCCAAATGCCACAATATAATCAGTTTCCACTTGCCGCCAATCACCGCCAGCGTTAATTCCTTTTCACAGTTGATTTCTTTTAAATTAATGCGTTCTTTGACCTCGGACGCCATGGCTCCAAGCCCCCTTTATCTCGTACGATATCAAACTCTAATACTTCATTTTACTATAGCACGGACCGAATGAAAAGTTCGCTCATCTTTTTCACAGAAAAGACCGCAATCCTTGCAATAGCACAGGATTCCGGTCTATTTCTTATTTAATAACTTATTTACAAGTTTACAAGTAAACGCTTCGATCGGCTACTCCAGATTCGCGTGTCGGCTGAACATATCTGCACCGGTCATGCCTTTTATCTCCATCATAGTGAGGATCAGCGCGTCCATGCTTAACAACAGGCTTTGCTCAAACAAGGAGCCCATAGGCTGAATGGTAACGTCTGCTCCAGCTCCCGCCGTATCCTCTTTTGCAGAGGCAGGCAGACGAACGACTGCTTGTGCCAGCTGTGCGATCGTGGACTCCGGCTTAATTGTGATTAATCCTACAGGTGCACCTGCATGATTCGCTTTACGTGCCATCGCCGCCAGCCCGCCTGTCTCGCCAGAACCAGAACATAACAGCAGGAAATCTGCTGAGCTGATCCCTGGCGTCACCGTCTCGCCTACGACATAAACGGTAAGTCCCATCTGCATCAATCGCATCGCGAATGCTTTTCCCATCAGACCTGAACGACCCGCTCCAGCTACAAAAACGCGTTCCGCAGCTAACACCTGCTTGGCCATTGCCTGCATCTCGCCATCGTCAAGCTGGCTTAACGTGCGTTCCAATTCCTTCAGGATGTCTGCGGCGTATTGTTTGCTGCTCATCAGCTTACCCTTGTTGAACAAGGCGCTGCATTTCGGATGCTACAGCTGCTTTATCAGCTTGTCCTGTAATACCGCCACCAACGATGACCAAGTCAGGTTGTGCTTTCACAACTTCTGGCAATGTGTCTAATTTGATACCACCAGCAACCGCAGTTTTTGCATTTTTCACTGCACCTTTGATCGTTTGCAGGTCTTCGAATGGGCTCTGTCCAACCGCTTGCAGGTCATAACCAGTGTGAACACAGATGTAGTCTACACCCAGAGCGTCAACTTCACGTGCACGTTGTTCCAGGTTAGGCACGTTGATCATATCCACGAGAACTTCTTTGTTTTGTTTTTTCGCTTCTTCTACAGCGCCTTTGATCGTCATATCGTTACTTGCACCCAGAACGGTGATCAAGTCTGCACCCGCTTCAGCTGCTTTCATGATTTCATATCCGCCAGCGTCCATAATTTTCAGGTCCGCAAGAACTTGCAGATTAGGATAAGCTTCCTTCATTGCTTTTACAGCATGCAATCCTTCATTAATAATAATCGGTGTGCCGATCTCAACGATATCAATATATTGTTCAACTTCTTTAACCAATGCGATACCTTCCGGGATGTTAACCAAATCTAGTGCGAGTTGTAATTTCATGTTTTATATCTCCTTTGTATTTGAGGTTGATTAATGATGCTGTATAAGTTGAAATCAAGATTTACACAGTCCACTCCGATGACAGAAGAACCTTCCAACCGCTGTTATCCCCAGATTTTTTTGATTCCCTTTTCCAAAGGGAAAAATCCGGTGATAAGCGTATGCTTCCGATGCAGCTTTCTTGCAGAAAGCTTTTAGGCGAGCGCTTCGCTTTTCCAGGTTTTTTCTGTCCTCTCCGTTAACGTGTAAAAAATAGTTCAACTTATATAGATCCAAATGTTTATTTTTACCGCCAATGATCCGTTGCTGAGGCCAGCATCTCGTAATGGTGGTTGCTAGTTCATTGTAGAGCCTGACTATCCATTCAGGAAGTACGCACTTTCAAGTGAGGTAGTTACTTGGGAGAAACTAATGTATATTTTACCTTGTTATACGAATCAATTCTTGAGATACATCTATCTTCATCTATTCTAAAGTCAATGCTATTTACGAACAGCGTATTGTTTGTACAACATCAATGATGTAGGTTTCTTACAATGGATGTTATTCACTTTTCATAAAGTCTTTTATCAAAAAGAAAAAGAAGAACCCTGTCTTTTCAGGCAGGATTCTTCTTGATTTTTCATAGCAGCATAAGCGCTGTATGTTCCTATCTATTTATCCATCGACCTCTTACAGATATACGGGTTTCACACATACCGGCTTGGATACGCCTGTGCTGTGACCTGTGTATTTCAGGCGGCCGCTCTCCTGATCCACCGTAAAGGTAACCATGTTGTTTGTATCACGGTTAGCCGCAATCAGCAGTTTACCATTCGGTGTCAATGCGAAATGACGCGGGTGCTGTCCCTCTGCGGAGACATGCTCTACCAGGCTCAGATGACCTTTGTCTGCATCTACTGCAAATACGACGATGCTGTCATGTCCACGGTTGGAACCATATACAAAACGGCCATCGTTCGAAACCGTGATCTCAGCAGTAGTATTCTCAGCGCCATCATAGCCGTCAGGAAGCGTTGAAATATTGGAGATTTCAGTCAGCGTACCCGCAGCTGCATCATACTTGTAAGATGTGACAGACGAATCCACTTCGTTGATCACATAGGCAAACTGACCATTCGGATGGAAGGCCAAGTGGCGTGGTCCTGCGCCCGGATGAGTTTTCGTTTCGCTGTGAAGCACCAGTTCATTGGTGTCTGCGTTAATGGAGTAGATCGCAATTTTATCTGCGCCCAAATCCTGTACCATCATATATTTACCATCCGGGCTGAAGAATGCCGAGTGCACATGTGGCTTGTCCTGACGCTCAGGATGTGCCCCGTGTCCTTCATGTTTCTTCTCGTCCAGAAGTGCTCCAACTTCACCATTGTCTGTAAGGGCTTGAAGTCCTACCAATCCACCGTGATAGCTGGACAGGATCAAATATTTACCGGAAGGGTCACGCTGAATGTGGCATGGAGGAGCAGAGATGGAGTCTTTGCGATTGAGCAAAGTCAATTTACCCGTCGAAGGATCTACGCTCAGTGCTACCGCTTCAGACATTTTATTGCCCTCGGCAGACACCGTTTCACCAATCGCATATAGCTTGTTTGCTTGCGCGTCCACGTTAACAAACGTCGGGTTTTTCACGCCCGCAATGCCGTCCAGCTTCGCCAGACTGCCTGTATCCTCATTTAATTCATATGCGTAAATGCCCTCATTTTCCGCTTCGGCATAAGAGCCGACTAGTACGAGCAAGCGTTTTGATTCACTCATTACAGTTTCCTCCTCTATGTGTATGTAATCTTGTTGCACCTCTTCTATAATAAATCTGCCATATCAAAATAGCAATCGGACCCCTGCTCACTCTACCGGAGCCTGCCATGTTTAACGCAATGAAATGCGTATCTGTACAAGGATTATGTCCCTATACATTCAACTGTCGAGCATTTCCTGCTATGATAAGATAGGTTTTTCATCTAGAAAGGACTGAACAGATTGTTTACCTCGTTCTTCATTACGCTCTATCATGTGTTCCTACCCATATCCTTGCCCGTCATTGGCGGAATATTGTTAAAACATTTCAAGGACTGGGATACACGGCCGCTTTCGGCATTTTCACTCTATATTTTAAGTCCTGCGCTTATCTTCCATACCCTGCTACACGCAGAGATTACCTGGACGGATGTTACAAGCACTTTCTGGTTCTCTATCCTCAACTTGATCGCCCTCTGGGCTCTGGCTGAGATCATAAGCAGAATCTTTGGTCTGGGTGCACCTGAAAAAGCAGGACTGACCCTCGTCTCCACATTTACCAACTGTGTGAACTACGGGCTCCCGCTTGTGTTGCTTGCCTTTGGTCAACTTGGACTGGACAAGGCTTCGGTCTACGTCATTGGACAGATGATTATCGTCAATACGGTAGGTATTTTCTTTGCCGCAAGATCCGAATTCACGGTAAAAAACGCGATGCTGTCCGTATTCCGCATGCCTACCATCTACGCAGCTGTGATCGCAGTCATCATGCGGAGCTCGGGCATTTCCCTTCCTGATGCTCTGGATGGGGGCGTTTCGATGATGGCTACCGGTTATTCTCCTATTGTCTTGGCGATTCTGGGCGCTCAGATGTTACGACCCAAAGGAGATACAGCACCTTGGCAATCGAATGTTCGTAAGGCTTTTTGGGCCGGAATTGTTGTCAGGCTGGTTGCAGCACCGATTTTAGCCTGGCTTATACTGAAAGCACTGCAAGTAGAAGGAACATTATTCCCTGTGTTGCTTATCCTCGCCTCGATGCCAACCGCAGTGAACGCTGTTATTTTGGCTGAACAGTTCGGTGCATCTCCGCAATTTGTATCCCGCTGTATTCTGTGGACTACCGCTGTTTCCATGGTCTTCCTGCCAATTATGATTGTGATGTCTTCCTGATCAGTACAGACGCCGTGCTAAGGCCTGAAGCGTTTGCCGCTTGGCGGCGCTTCTCCAGCCGGCGTTCATGCCGCCGATGAAGAGCTCTAACATAGAAGTATTTGACGACAAAGTACGAAATGAATCCCAAAATTAACCCAAGCACACTCATACCTGCCAGGATATCAAGTCCACCGAGCAGCAATTCACTTACCGCTGACCAGTTTCCATGAAACAGTTCCCTCCATGCGCTCTCATGCATAGGTCCCTGTCCCATACTGTGCGCTGGCAAAATCCATGAACCTATCTGTTTCGCAAGTGGCATAAGAATAATCGGCAGAAATGTCAATTTGCCCACCACGTTGCCTACAATGGCCGCTGGCATGGAGCCGCCAGACAAACGAACGATCGGATAAAACACAAGATAAATCAGGGATGCAGTCGAGATTACGATCAGTTCGAGACCGAATCCTATAGCAAATCCGGTAGATACTTTATGAGCACCACCCGGAGCACGTAAAAGTTTGAGAAAATTCAGTTTCATTGCACGAGTCAAACGTGCCATTCGATTGGGTTTGCGCTTCTGGTTTTTCATCCTGAATTTCTCCTTATTTGCACAAATGACGAATCATGTCGTCTACCCACCAATTATATCACACTGCGTCAGCTCCAGTGGTTACAATCACCGGACAGGTTTCCATCCTCACATTGCCAGATACTGCCCGAGAGATCATACAGGATGCTTCTGCCTTATGCGCCAGCTTCTCGGCCTTACTCAGATCCGATTCGGATGTATCTTGTGGAAGCACGATTCGCGGCCTGTGTACGATACGTTCATACGTAAAGATGTTATTGGTCACATCCACCGTTGCCTCCGATTCCAGCGTCAGCTCATCAGGAGTAATATCTGAACGCTCCAGCATCGCCGCAAGGGTAATCAGGTAACAGGTTGCCGCTGCCCCCAGTAGCATCTCGTCCGGGTTCGTTCCTGTACCAGGGCCGCCCATCTCCTGCGGGATCGAAATGACGGTTTTCAAACCTCCTGCATCAATCGTGCCCTCACTGTTACGTCCGCCATTCCATACCGCCTTTAAGTGAAACGGATGTTTCATTGTCATCGATCCTTTCTATGATAAGTCGAACTAAATACTTTTACACCGACACTCCAATGACAGAATAAACCTCCAATCGCTGTTATCCCCAGATTTTTTTGGATTCCCTTTTCCAAAGGGAAAAATCCGGTGATAAAGGCGAAGCGTATGCTTCCGATGTTAGCTTTCTTTTAAGAAAGCTTTTAGCTCCGCTTTTTCAGTTTTTCTCTGTCCCCTCCGTTAAAGTGTAAATAAAGAGTTTAACTTATAAATATTCATTTGTAATATTCTGACTTCCTTTACGATCACACACGTATACACGGAATTTGAAGCTCTTTCAGTGCGTCAACATGTTCATCCTGCACACCCTGATCGGTAATGACCTTTCCAACACTCTCCATGCCAGCTACTCTTGTAAAAGCTTGAATGTTAAATTTGCTCGAATCGGCTAGCAAAATGACCTCGTCAGCAATATGAATCATTTTCTGCTTTACCAAAGCCTGTAGTTCATTCGACTCGCTGATGCCCTTGGTCAGATGTACGCCTTTGCAAGACAAAAACACTTTATCCACATGATACGCATCCAGCGAGCGCTCTGCGAGCGGCCCGACAAAGGATAAGGATTTGGAGGCAAGCTGTCCACCTGTAGCAATGACGCGAATCTGTTCTTTCGCGCTTAGCTCCGCGGCAACTTTAATTGAATTGGTTAATACCGTCAGCGGAATATTGGGCAGTCCAGCTGCCATATACCACGCGGTAGTACTTGCATCCAAAGCAATCCGGTCACCGGGTTCCACCAGTTTCACCGCTTCACTTGCAATGCGGCGCTTCTCATCGGCATGGGCAACAGCACGCTCGGGATACGGAATCTCGGTTTGCGATTCATCCTTGTATTTCACACTCACCGCTCCACCATGCGAGCGTCTGAGCCTGCCCGCCTGCTCCAGCTTGTCCAGATCACGGCGAATCGTTTCTTCGGTCACTCCACAGCGCTCACTAAGCTCAGTGACACGCATGCTTCCATGCGCATCCACCCATTCCACAATTTTCTCATATCGTTCCGCAACGAGCATCTTCATTCACTCCAAACCGTTAATATACCAGTTAATCCTGTTACCCATCATACCATAGAGCAGTTGGAAGGAGAATTTCACACATCTACAAAAAATGACGTCCATAAACATCCATGCATATGTAAAAAGAGGAGGCTTGCGCCTCCTCCATCCAGTCATTCCGATAAATTATTTATCCTCTGCCATAGGGAACCAACCCGGTGTGTGGATAATTGCATTCCACAATCCATCAGGAATCACCAAACGCTCTTGATCGGATTTCGTCAGAATGGTCTCAATATCCTCTTCACGTCCGCTTTCAATCTTCTCGACCCAGTCTGGCTCGATGATCAGCTCACGTCCAATCGCAAGCAACGGTACGCCGGTTTCCAGCGCTTCTGCTGCTTCATCGGCGGTATGAATCGATCCAACACCAATTACAGGTACTTTACCGCCAACACGATCCAGGATAAATTCAATTCTGGCACGTGTATCCTCTTCACCACGTCTTGGCTTCGACCAGAACTCATTCAAGGAAACATGCAAATAGTCGAGATTTTTATCTTTCAAAGCATCAACCAGTGCATACGTATCCTCCATTGTTAGTCCTGGCGTTTCTGGCTCTTCCGGCGAGAAACGGTAACCCACGATAAACGGAAGTTTAGTATGCTCGGCAACGACACGCTGTACCTCATCTACAACGGCTAATGGGAACGCCAAACGTTTCTCTACACTGCCGCCCCAGCGATCTTCGCGCCGGTTGGAATGTGGGGAGAAAAACTGCTGAATCAGATAACCATTCGCACCATGAATCTCAATACCGTCAAAACCAGCTTCAATCGCACGGCGAGTCGCTTCACCGAAATCACGAATGACAGAAGTAATCTCTTCATCCGTCATTTCTCTTGGTTCCGGTGAACCTGGGCGTTCACTTGCGACTGCACTAGGTGCAACCACTTGTCCCGCAGGAACGGCTTGTTCCGGAGTCAGACGGCCTGCATGGAACATTTGCAGTACGGCAACAGAACCTTGCTGTTTAATCGTTTCAGCCAGACGTTTCAGTCCAGGCACAAAGCTGTCATCATAAGAGCCGAATTGTGCAGGGAAGCCGATACCGTTAGGCGTAACATGTGTTACCGCTGTAACCGACATGCCAGCCCCACCTGTGCGACGTGCATAATATGCAAGCTCGGCATCAGATACCGTACCATCTGAATTAGAGGACATATGAGTCATAGGAGCAAGCACGATCCGGTTTTTCAGTGTAATGCCGCTGCTTGGCAGTGAAACTTGTTCAAACATTTTCGAATACTTTGGATTCATTCGTGGTTCCCTCCTGATATTATATCTCTTTAAATAGATATATGGATATATACATTCAACTACTGTAATTATTATAGTTACGTTTCAACTCAATTGCAACTTTTCTTTTTCCATTCCTTGTCAGCCTACAACGGAAACAATGACACAACTAAAAAAGGACAGAGTGTCCTCAGACGCCCCATCCTGTTATTAACCATTTCCAGAGTTCAGAAACTTAGAAACCATAAACATGAACGTAGCTAAATCTTCAGAAAACCTCGGTAATACCCTAAGCATCCCTCAGTTGAGTCATTCCTCAGTAACTCCGCACGTAAGCCAGCTTCTGATCCATCTCTTCCACACATTCATAACAATCATGTTCGTCGTTCGCCACCATCGGCGTGACCGGGTATAGATTCATCTCTGTGCGATTGTATGTTTTAAGCAGTGGCAACAACTGTGTAACTCTGGTATTGGCCGGATCAAGCCAGGTGTTGATCTCATCATCCATGAGAATAGCCGGCATCTTGTTTCCAAACTCACGTGTTGCCAGATTCGCGCCAGCCATGAGCATCGTACAGGTGCGAAGCGGTTGCTTGCGGGTATCTTTCCAGATCTCATACAATCCCGCAATGCCAAAAAGTCCGCGATCCGGCATGACAACACGCACGGCATAACGCTTCTTGCCTTCTTGTCGCCAGTAATACAGCCCATTGCATGGAATAACACAGCGTTTGGTCTCCACTAACTTATAATACGCGGGGTTTTCATGCACAGTCATTAAATTAGCATTCACCGCATCCCTCCCCCAGAACGGAATGAATCCCCAACGAAATTCATCCAGCACACGTTCTCCATCCTGATGCAGAATGATCGGCGTATGTTGCGTTGGACTGATATTATAGCGATTTTTATAGTAATACATGACTCGTTGTACCTTGAAATGATCCCGAACTTCATCTAGATCAGCCGCGAGTGAAAAACGTTCGCACATCCCTATACACTCCTTTTTCCTAGTAAGGTTGAGTGTATTATTTGTGAGTTAAGGGAATTTATGCATACCTTCCCAAGACAGAAAGCGACTTGTTGTGACAACATTCCTTTATTGCACAGGTTTTTTCCTTTTTTCCATAACAAAAACAACGACTTGAGACTCATTTCAGGTACACATTTCCTTGTTACTATAATAGAGAAAATATACATTTATTGGAGGTTTTAAGTATGAAAAGGAAGTTTTTGATGAGCCTGATGTTTTTTTCTGCGCTTGCGATGTTTGGTAGCACGATCTATGCAGCAACCTTTTTGAATTACGGCTACCCAAGTTCCACCATTCCAATCAAGACCTACAACTATGCTTCTGCATGGCAGGGTCCAATGGATGCCTCTCTTGCCAACTGGAACAATGCGGGAGCCAAAGTGCAATTCGTCAAAACGAATAATTCTCCGAACACGATCACCGCTGGTAATTTCAACAATACCGCTTATGGTGTCAACTACGCTTCCGTCTCCGGCAATCAGGTTGTCAACTTCCGCATCGAACTCAACGCCTCCACGATTACTGCTGATGCATCCAATCTATCCAACTTTATACAAAGTGTGTTCGTCCATGAACTGGGCCACTCCGTCTGGCTTGGGGACAACCCTACAACGAATAGTCCTTCCATTATGTCTTACACACGTAACCGAAATTCCATGACCAAACCGCAAGCCTTCGATATCAATAATGTCAGATCCAGATACTAATCTTTCGTACGTCATCATTCCACTTCATTTATATTTTATTTCCAAGGAGGATTCCAATCCATGAAAAAGAATCGAGTACTTACCTTGCTCGTCTCGTCCATCTTTACCTTGTCTGCCATCGGCTGCTCTCCAGCAACTCCCGCCGCTTCTCCCCCCGATGCTCCCGTCACGATCATCGCATCCGAAGATTATCCCACTTATGGCAGTGTAGATGCCTTGTCCCAACGGGCCGATACCATTGTGAAGGGCAATGTCATCCAAACCCGGGTTGAAGCTTTAGATGACAGGGTACAAGCTGCCTCCCAGGATCAGAACCATATGAATGCAGCGGGAAGTGCAGCAGATGCACAGGTTTCTTTCGACAAAATCTATACGATCTATACGGTTCAGGTGACTGAATCCTACAAAGGGGCTTACACAACCGGGGATCGGCTTGAAGTCAAACAGCTGGGTGGACAATTGGGCAACACCGAAATCGTCAACGATGACAGCTTTAAGCTTATGCAAGCCAAGGATTATGTACTTTTTCTCGAAACATATGCGGATACTCCTGCAAGCCTGCTGAACAGCGTCCAAAGTCTCTATGTGGTCAAACCTGCTTCAAAATCAAACCAAGCCAGCCAGCAATCCCAGTCTGAGGTGATTGTTAGCGCAAATCCGGAGAATGATCTGACGCTCAGCCTGAGCGAATTGCAACAAATCAAAAACAAACAGTCCAATCCGTAACGTATATTTACTCTTTTACCTACTTACTTATTTGATGTCCATCTCAACATGCCGCTCTACATAAGAATAATAAAACGTGCTACCCCAAATACGGGGTGGCACGTTTTTACGTTATCGTTATGATCAAAATCTCTCCATGCCAATGGCTAGCGATTGACAAATACCGGAAGGGTAAACCAGAAACAACTTCCTTCTCCCTTCTTACTCTGAACTCCAATTTCGCCTCCATGCCGTTCCACAATGGATTGAGCGATCGCGAGCCCAAGTCCAGCTCCACCACTACTTTTACTACGGGATTTATCAATCCGGTAAAACCGTTCAAAAATACGTGTCGTTTCTTCCGCTTCAATCCCCTCACCTTGATCCAACACCGCAATTTGCAAAAACGCTCCCTGCTCTGTGGCAGTAAGCATGATTGTGCCTCCTGTAGAAGAGTATTGGATGGCATTTTGCAATAAATTGGAGACCACCCGTTTCATCTGTGCAGGTACCATCATGGCAGCTGGCAATTGATCAGGCAACTCAATCTCCACATTCAGCTCTTTCTCGGCAAGATGGAACGAAAAGCCCTCGAGTGTGCTAAGCAACAACTCATCAACATGATTGGGCTCTGGATCAAATGGCTCCCCTTGGGCCTCCAGACTCGATAGATCAAACAAGTCCTGGATCAGCCCTCCCAGCCTCTTCGTTTCAAGGCGAATCGTATTCAAATAACGCCTGAAGGTGGCTTCATCCTTAATCACATCATCCTTCAGCGCTTCGACAAAGGCCTGAATCGAGGCCAGTGGTGTACGTAAGTCATGAGACACATTCGCTATCAGCTCACGCCTGGCCGATTCGGATTGATGAAGATCGTCAAAACTATCCTTCAGTCTGGAACTCATTTCATTAAATTGCTGTGCCAGCAGTTTGAATTCCTGTGGCCCGATGAGAGGGACTTCCGTATGGAAATCCCCTTCGGCTACCTTCACTGTACGCTCGGTAATACGAGCTATTGATTTTTCCAATGGCTTCGTTAATACATACTGGAGAACAAACGAAAGTAAACCTACCCCGGCCGTTATACCCGACAGCCAATACAATTGATCGATGGTGAGCAGCATTTTGGAATAACTGACGAACAAACAAATCAACAATACCCCGATGCCCAGGAGACTGGACAATACCAGATACGTGCGTAATTTCATGATGAGCCACCTGCAAACTTATAACCTATACCCCAAACCGTTTTAATATATTTTGGATCGGAAGCATTTTGCTCGATCTTCTCTCGTAATCTTCGAATATGCACGGTTACGGTCGTCGTATCTCCCTCGTAGCTAAAATCCCATATTTTGCTTAACATCTGACTACGCGAAAACACCTGTCCCGGGTGGCTGGCTAGCAAATACAACATCTCAAATTCAGTAACTGTCAAGTCAATCAGCCGTCCGTCAATCTCTACCTCACGTTTCACAAAATCAATGGTCAGCCCTTCATAACGAATCGTATGTGATGAATGAGTGGCAGGCGACACCTGTACCGTTCGCATTCTGCGCAATATCGCTTTGACACGCAGAACGAGTTCTCTCGGACTAAATGGCTTGGTCAGATAATCATCTGCTCCCATCGTCAGACCCATCAGTCGATCCTGCTCTTCCCCACGAGCAGTCAGCATAACAATGGGTACATCCTCGTATTGCCGAATCTCATTACAGATTTCCCATCCATTTTTATGTGGCATCATCAGGTCCAGCACAATCAGATCTGGCGTGTGGCTGCGCCACAACTCAATCGCCTCCATACCATCCTTAGCTGTCACCACGGAATAACCTTCCCTTTCGAGGTACCTGCGACAAACGTCTGTAATATTACTGTCATCATCGGCAACCATGATACGCTCATTCAATGAACTCACCCCATATTCAAAACAAGCATCTGGCATCATCATATCACAGGGCAAGGATCATGTTTCAGTATTATTGATCTGCCTTACTTTCAATTTTTTACGTTTACTTCGTTACCTTCACTTCATGGCCTTCATCGGCATCATGTATTTGGAAATGACCATATCCGTTACATATGTGTTGCCCTCATGAATCATGGGCATTGACTTCAAGCTAACCTGCATGCCGTCTACCATCATTTTTGTAGAACCAACCCACACTTTAATGGTTTTAGCTGCAGGCATCATAGCACCTTCCATCATCATGTCGTCCTTCATCATCATGTCATTTTTCATTTTCATATCGTCTTCCATCATCTTGTCGTGCATGTTGTCCATATACATTAACGTTACCGAGCGGTCTTTGCTGTCCCACATAATGCTGTAACCATACATTTTTGCCGCCTGTCTCAATTGCACAAGTTCCATGCCATCCTTTTTAATCATTTTCATCTCTGTAGCGCTTGCACTTGCTAATCCTGAAAAGGTTAAAGACATCATCAACACCGCTGCCGCAATCATTTTTTTGCTTTTGCTTGTTTTCATCATTGTTATCACTCTCCATGGTTTAGTTGCTTGCATGAACTACAATAAGGAAAACAACTTACGATTCTCTAAGCAAAATGTTACGAAACCATTACGATGTAATTTGTGGTATCATCCTGTCACAAAAAACGGTTGAAGTCCCTCTCCGCGAGAGACTTCAACCGTTTTATTCGTTGCTACGTCTTTTTTTTCGCTTGCCTCACATTTAGTTCACTCGAATAAAATCAGCCATGGATCGAACCTGGGCCGCCCCTGGATTCGAATTGACATCTGCTTGCTGTAAACCTTCTCTGGAGATGAACTTCACCTTTACCGGAAACCCGGGAATCAGATCAAAGAAGTTATCCGAGAAGACCCCTTCAACTTCCGAAGACATCCACACCTGCTTGGCAAGAACATCACTTTCCAGCAACAGATGTACACCCTCCTCATCCGCTCCTCCGCTGACTTTGATGCTCGCAGGCTGAAGCGCAAGCTCTTTGGCAGGCACGAAGTAATGCTCCTGGACAATGTCTGTTACTCCCTCTTGACGGAGAGCGATCCGCAGTAGCGTCGTCGTAGCATCATGCCCTTCAAGCCAGTCTGCATTACGTAAGGACAACAACTTCTCACCTGCATTGGGTGCTACGTTTACTGCAAAAGTCTCTTCCCAGTGCACCGTGCCATCGAATCCAATCAATTGAACTTGAAGCTCCCCCTCCACCTTCTTCAATAGATCAGAAACCACATAGATATCTGTGACGTCTTCTTTGGTACCATCCACGGAAACCAATACATCATTGAAACTACGTTTCGCATAATATTGCAATGCCTTCCAGCGACCAAGATAGTCCATACCCGCCCACGAAGCGACAGGCCAGCAATCATTCATTTGCCAGTAGAGCGTTCCCATACAGTAAGGTTTGCGGCGGCGGTGGGCTTCGATTGCGGTTTTCATCGCTTCCGCTTGAAGGACCTGACTCATATACAGGAAGGATGGGAAATCCTTCGGTTCATGCAAATACATATCCATATACTGCTTGATCAGCCGATTACCCGCACCGTTCTTCTGATGTGCAAGCATGACCTCCGACTCCAGCGCCAAGTCTTTTTCCTCCGCATACGTGCGTACCGACTTGTATTCCGGAAACGACTGGAACCCATACTCACTCATAAAACGGCCTACATAAGTATTGTAATTCTCAAAAGGCTCGACATTGTGCCACACGCCCCAATAATGGATATCCCCTTCCGATGTAGACGGATGAGCATGCTGTTTTTCGTCTCCTGTCAGCGATACGATAGGGGAAGAAGGCCAGTAGTCGATACCAGGTGCATACGCTTCGACCACTTCTGGCAGTAGGTCATGGAAAATGGCCTCATAGTCCGCCCAGATGCGTTCGCGCTGTTCGGCATTGTAATCCTTTTTCCAGCCCCAGCCACCGTTTTCATTATAATGCGCCCAAGCCGAATCAATCTCATTGTTGCCACACCACAGTACAATACTCGGATGGTTACGCAGTCGTTTCACATTGTCAATCGCTTCATGGCGGACACTGCTCAGGAACGATTCGTCACCCGGATACATGCTGCACGCGAACATAAAATCCTGCCACACCATGATACCGTATTCATCACACAGGTCGTAGAACACGTCCTCTTCATAAAAGCCACCGCCCCATACACGCAGCATATTCATGTTGGACTCCGCTGCCGATATGATCTCATGCATGTACCGCTCTCGTGTCACTTCGGTGATAAAACTGTCATTCGGAATGTGGTTGGCTCCCTTAGCGAACACCGCAACTCCGTTCAGTTCAAAATAAAAGGAAGCTCCGGCTTCGTCCGGGTCGCGAACAAGACGGATGGAGCGAAGTCCCGTTTTGACCTCATACGCTGCGACCGCACGGTCACCTTGAAGTACTTCGGCAGCAAATGCATACCGATACGCTTCACCCAATCCGCGGCTCCACCAGAGCTTAGGATTCTGAATCGAGATCGGGATCTCTACCGTATGGGAGCCTCCTTGCAAAGATATGGCCTTCTCCCAGCGTTGACCATCTGCGCCTACGCGAATAACGGTATCTATAGGCTGAGAAGTTTCCACCTCTACCACGGCGGTGACTTGTGCCGAAGTGGCATTCACTTCATTTTGACGGATAAATAAATCATTAATTTTCACATCTGTCCATCCCTCAAGCCTAACTTCACGCCAGATGCCACTGGTGACAAAACGTGGACCCCAATCCCAGCCGTAATGATATGGCGCTTTGCGAGCAAAGATACTTACTCGTTTATCCCCGAGACCGCCCACGTCAGATTGATCATTGGATGCAGGCAAGGCATATCCCAGCTTCTCCAGCTTCGGTAAATCCTCCTGAATGGGAGAACGAAAATGAATGCGAAGCATATTCCCCCGTTCCTTTACCAATGCTTTTACATCTGCCTTCCATACTCGAAACATGTTATCCGCAGACAACACATGTGTGTCATTCACATATACATCCGCATACGTATCCAGTCCGTCGAAAACAAGTTCGAGATGCTCCTGCGTATATAAAACAGATTCAATATCGAACGTTGTACGATACTCCCAGTCCTTCTTGTCGATCCACTGCACTTCCTTCTCATTTGTCCCGTAAAACGGGTCAGGAATCTTGCCTAATCTCAGCAGATCGGTATGTACGCATCCAGGCACCTGAGCCGGCATCCATTCCTGATCCTCACTAGCCTTGAACGTCCAGTTTTCAAATCGTTGCGATAGGTTTGTGCTCATGACAGCCTCCCATGTCGTTAGAGTAACCAACGTATTTTGTTAGGTTTTGTTATTATATAAGCAAACAATTCACAAAACAAAATTAACATGTTAGCCGTATAACAGTCAATGCATTTGGTCAATTAAATTGTTCTATTATCACTGCAATCACAAAAAAAGACATAGAGATTTACTTTCCATGTCTTTTCCCTTCTATTTTGTTTCCATCCCGCTAAGAAGGTCCACAAACCACAAACCTTACCTGGCTACTTCCGTAACAAATGATATTCCTCGCGCATAATGATGTCCGCATGAATCAGCTTACGCTCATATGGAACCTTCGGATTGCTAATGCGCCACAACAGCTGATCTACAGCACGGGCTCCGAGATGTTCCTTATGAATATGTGCCGTAGCCATAATAGGATCATCTGCACGTGTATTATCGAACCCTGTTACCGCACACTGTTCAGGCACCCGAACGCCTCGACTTGACAAAGCCTCAATGATAATGAATGCCGTATGGTCATTCGCGCAGACGATCACCTCCGGAATATCGTCGAGCTTCAGCTCTCTGATCGTCTGTTGCATCTCCCCGTACTCCTGCACGAGCAGCCCCGCATGCTGTTCTGCCTGTAACTGCATTTCTTCAAGTCCCATCCGGTACCCGAGCCACCGTTCCCTGAAACTAACCGCATCGGGTAGCTGTCCAGCAAACTGAAAACGTTGATAACCCTTTGCTGCAAGCATCAGGACTAACTCTTTCATGCCTTTCACATTGTCAGTAAATACAGTATCCGTATGTATTGCCGAATCCTCGTGATCGACCATAACGAGCGGAATGCGCATGCGATATATTTCGAGCAGCACTGGCGTTGAGATCGTGCCTACCGTAATGACACCCCGAATGGCGTCAGGATTGAGAACCGAAAACATATGGTCGGAGGAAGGTTCTGTCAGTGTCAAAATATCCATGCCCTGCTCATTCAAACGCGCTGAAATCCCGTCGAATACAGGCCCCCAATACAAGGAAGATCGATTTTGAGAGCGTATATTCGGAAACAAAATCAATATGGTACCTTCGTGTTTCTTCCCCTCGTTTCTGCTGGATGATGTATGAGAATCCACTGCATTATATTTTGGCTCTATTTTAAAATAACCCAGCTGCCCTGCGGTTCTAACAATCATCTCACGTGTGTGCTCACTAACCCCTGGTTTACCCGTCAGTGCACGGGAAACTGCGAACTTGGATACTCCTGCAGCATCTGCAATCTGCTGCATGGTCACTCTTTTTCCCATCTTGCTCACCCGATTTTCCTGATATTTCATCCAGTGTAGCATAAAACCCCGAATGAACAAAACATGTTTTGTCCATTCGGGGTTTGTTAGGTTATTGTAGCAAGGCGGAATAACCTGTAACTTCGTTTATCTATCGTTTATTTATGGGCGACTGTCTTCAACTAAACATGGTTAGATGAACCAACAGATTCGCTTCACACTATAACGCCGGGCGCTTTCTGCGTCTGAACACATGCAGCGGCAGTTTGATATCCGTAATCAATACGCCAGCCAGCATCAATGCCGCTCCGCAGTATCCTTGCAACGTAAGAGACTCTCCCTGAAAAATAAAAGCAAACGCTGCGGCAAACAGCGGCTCCAGCGAAAAGATCAGGCTCGTTCTCGTAGGTGAAGCGTGGCGCTGGGCAAAAGTTTGCAAAATATAACCAAGCCCACTGCATAATACTCCGAGTCCCAGGATCGATGCCCATGATTCCGGCGTATCTGGCAACTGCGGGGTTTCAAACACAAATGTAGCAACGGCCCCTAAAAGAGCTGCTACACCAAGTTGAACCATTCCTAGTGTAAGTGGGTCATGCCGCGGTGTATATTTACCGGCTAGCAGAATATATACGGCGTAAACCAGTGCCGCTACAATACACAACAGATCCCCAAGGTGCAAACTCATCTCATGCTGAAGGGTCAATAGCCCAAGCCCTGCTACTGCGACCACAATACTGACACTAAGACGTTTGTCCGGCAATCGTCGGCGTAAGAGAGTCGTTAATATCGGTACAAAAATGACGGCCAAACTGATTAAAAACCCCGCCTGAGAAGCCGTCGTTCGCTGTACCCCATAGGTAATGAATACAAACGCAGCAAACAGCGCTGTACCCAGCATGCCTCCGGCAAGCAACGTCCCACGGTCTACACTTCTCAAACGGCGGTGAAAGAGCAGCCCCGCCGCTACAAAAGCGATTCCAAATCGCAAAGCAATCAAATTTAGTTCTTGCATTGAAGCTAGTCCCGATTTCATAAACAGATAAGAAGAACCCCAAATAACGGTTGCAAGCAACATCTGCACGTCTGCTCTTCGTGATGCCTGAATCTGATTTCCCTGTACCCCATTCATCTAACTTCTACCTTCATTCTTCAATAATAGTCTGAGCTACGTTATATATATGTACTAAACTAACTCGCCTTGGCAAGTATAAACGATCTCTTTGCATTATAAAAATGAATATTTATAATAGTTAATATGAAATAAACTCATGTATAGAAATGTGGATTAATCTGGAAGGGAAGTACTATAACATGTCGCTAATTAAATACGAAATTCTAAACACGGTAGTTGAATATGGCAGTCTGACCAAAGCATCCGAGGCCCTGAATATTACACAATCCGCCGTCAGCCACGCCATCGCCAGTCTGGAAAGCGAATATGGATTCTCCCTGCTGCATCGCAGCCGCTCAGGTGTCCGGGTCACCGCGGAAGGTGAGCGTATTCTCGGTTATACTCGTGAAATCATCCGCTGGGCCGAACTAATGAACCAGGAAATCTCCCTGATCCGCGGTGCCGAGATTGGCACGGTACGAATCGGGACATTTGCTAGTGTATCGACCCAGTGGCTGCCGGGTATTCTCAAGCAGTTCAGACTCCGTCACCCCGGAATTGAGATTAAGCTGTGGGAGGGTGACTATGCCGAAATTGAGAACTGGCTCGCCAGCGGGGCCATCGACCTTGGGTTCTTGTCTCTTGGCGACTCGTCGCCATTTGAAACGATCACATTACAAAAAGACAGGATGATGTGCATCCTGCCTCTGGATCATGCGCTGGCTTCAGAGAAATCGGTATCTTTTGAAGTTTTGCTAGAGCAGCCTTTCATTCTTCCCAAATGGGGCGGCGACAACGAAATTGAACGTTTGATTCGTCAGCATGCTGCCAAATTAAATGTTGTGTACGAGGTTGCCGAGGATCAGGCTATTATGGCCATGGTTCGTAACGGACTTGGCATCAGCCTGCTTCCCGAGATGGTGCTGCAAAATCATACGGAATCACTCGCGCTCGTGCCACTTGCAGGTGACCCTTACCGGATGATCGGTTTAGCTTGTGCTTCACTTCAAAACCTTTCGCCAGCCGCACGTCGTTTTATTGAAGATGTCCAGCAATGGCTCATTTCAAACAATTAAATATTATTCCCAGACCCGATCTAGCTGGTCTGCATAGTAGCGTATCGCCCGGCTGTAGTCCATTATTCGCGAATCCCCGGAAGTATCCGCGAGCTGAACAAGCAGCCGCTGCATTGCTTCTGCGTGTTCGCCGAGATTATAGAGCACCATGGCATAAAATACCTCAAATTCCCGGTGCTCAGGAAATTCCGATATTCCTGCCAGCAGCCATGTTTTAGCCTGCTCGTTTTGCCCAAGCGTACGATAAGTACTCCCTAGTCCGAGAATTGCACCAGCCCGATCTTCTGCCGATAGTTCCAGCTGCAGTGCTTTTTCATAATAAGGCACAGCCTCACGTTCCAATCCTAGCGAGTCATGTGCCCATGCGAGCTGATACCAGCCTTCTCCATTCTCCGGCTCAAACTCGGTAATTTGGTTCAAAAGCTCAATTGCTTCCCTCACTTTGCCTTCCTGTCGCAGGCAGATCGCTTGTTGCAAATCACTCATGTTGTTGTCACATCCAATAACCAATAATATAGTTCCTGAGCATAATTCTTTTTACTACTTACATATATTAAGCATAACTTAACGCATAACAAAATGCACACTTTCGAAAAAGAGGGACAACCAGGGTTGTCCCTCTTTCATTCAAAAGGTGCGTTCAGAAGAACATGAGTGCCCTCCTATGATTCTGTTTCAAGACCACGTGGTGTTCGCAACCATTACAATAAATATGAGCATGAGATAATTGACCGAGATCAAAAAGTTAACCTTCGCCCACTTCTCATCATCCTGTGTTTTCAATCCGCCGAGTGTATGTACAAACCAGATCACGCTGCTAATCAGAGATACAATCAGAAACACCAGTCCAACGTAATCGAAATAATACAACAGGAATACAGCGGGAATCAGCAAAAAAACATAAGGAATCATCTGTAGCTTGGTACGTTTCACACCTTTGACCACCGGTAAGAGTGGAAAGCCTGCAGCACGATACTCTTCTACACGGCGAATACCTAGCGACCAGAAATGAGGAGGCTGCCACAAAAATAACAGTGCGAACAACAGCCAGGCTCCTGCATCGATTGCATTCGTTACGGCAGTATACCCAATGACAGGTGGCATCGCCCCTGCAATTCCGCCCAGCGATGTACTCCATGTCGATGATCGTTTTAGCCACATCGTATAGATCACGATATACGCAAACCAACCGAGTGAAGCCATCCAGCCGGATAACGGATTCACCAGTAGGAACAATATCGCCAAACCAGCAACTCCGAGCACCAAGCCATAACCAAGAACAAATCCAGGTTTCAGATGATTAATGTAATCCATCCTTTTTTTCGTTCGTTCCATCTTTTGATCCAGCTCACGGTCCCAATAATTATTGATGACACAAGCCGAAGCAATCACGAGCGTCGAACCAATCACGACCATAAGCAGAGATATCCATGCGATATCCCATTGTGAAGCAACCCAGAAACCGACGGCGACCGCAAATACATTCAACCTTAACAGTCCGGGCTTGGTTAATGCAATCATGTCTTTAAGCATCAGAAGCCTCCTGAATGATGTAAAAACGCCATTCCTATAATGATACATGTACCACCAACGAATTACAATCGCTTTCAACCATTTGTCATAACAAAAAGCACTCTTCACCGTTTAATTGAACGGAAAGAATGCCTTTTGTTTATTTGAATGCTACCTTTTTCAAGCCATATTTTACGGGCCATTTTATACTTTCGTCTGGATTGATCTCTGTTTAAGGAATATACTGTTGTACGATTTTAATTACTTTTCCATCTTGAATCGTCAAGTGGTAAGGAAACACAGACATATCCAAAATGCGTTTATCCCCATACAGCGACTCAAACTTGGTCAAGCTCACGGGTTCATTCCACTGAATTTCTGCCCCTTGAACCGTACCATCACGGTCATACAGTTGCATGAGAACGTTGGCGTCAGATTTGACCTCAACCTGTTCTTGTTCTTTGTTATCATTAACAATATAATAACCGTCAGGTGCTTCGTCCATGCCGGCATCCGGATTTCGTTGTTTGAAAATGGTATTGGCTTCCTCGCCCTGATACCAGCCGATTTTATCTACAGTCAACATTAATTTACCGTCTTCCACACGCATCCCGTCAATATAAGCCGTATACACTTCAGAATTGGACAACTGAGCCTTATTAGCAGAAGGTGACTGAACATTGGTACGCTTCTCTGCATTTGCAGGGGTAAGCAAATATGTAGTCAGCACGATGATGCCTAGTAAAGCCACTGCTGCACCGATCATCCGATATCTCCATTGTTTCGCCGCGTTTTTCATGCCAGCATCTCTCCTTATTTCATACGTCTCTTCAATTATTAAACGAAAGCTTTTCTTCTCAAACGGACACGCCAAACATTAACCATTCGTTTATGTTGTACTTATCATACGTCATTGCACTTTCTGAAAAGTATCAGCCAGATTAAAAATAGTTACAATTCACGTCATCACTCCCAAGCTTGTCCACCCGTTTACATGGAGAAACCCCAAATCTGCTACGTTCGGGGTTTCCGCTGCATCTATATTAATCTATGCTTGTACCATCCATTTATGCCTGAACTTCTTTAATGACTTGTTCTGGTGTCTTGCGCCAAACGAACCAGCATATGAGCCAGCATATGGCGTTCCTCTTCTTTGCCTACGTTCCAGAGTTCCTGTAAGAGCTTCTCTTCCCGGTTGCGCGGTTCTTCGTTAGCCGCCAGATGATCTGCTACTTTTTGTGCAATTTTAGCCATTTGTTCTTCACTTAAACCGATGGATTCGCCCATGGCAATCCGTTTACCGAGGTATTCTTTGAATGCATCAAAATTTTGTAAAATGTGGTCTCTTTCCTCCGGTGCAATCTTTTCGATTGCGTTGTCTACCTGATCTGTGGAAACCTGCCCGTCTTTGTGGATCACATGATTTTGTTCATTCATGCTTGTTACCTCCTTCAGTTTAATTGCATATTCATTTTTGTGACTTATGTTGAGCTTGCAATAAGCTTCGCAACCTGAGTCATTTATAATATAAACGTCTCGCTGAAGTTTAATCAGCCGTTTCAAAAATCGTAGTTCGGTTAAACGTTTTACATATACATGTAGATGTTTGGTTATGTTAGTAAACATTGATTACTACCGAGTTAAAGGAGGAGACCTCATGAAAGACAAGCCTAAACACGACAAAACAAACGATGAACTCAAACCCGGCGTAAATACCGTCATCGAACCAGACAAAAGAAATCCGGGACCTACGGACATGATTGAAGGTGTCGTCGGAGACATTGTAGACAACATTCGCAAAGACTTCACCCACAAAGGACATGATCATTCTTCCAATAATAATGCAACCGATGAACCAGGTAAATAATCCTTAAAAGAAACGCACCAAAACAAGTCCTTCTATGCCAACAGGAAAGAGAGGACTTGTTTTGTTGTGATTTTTTTATAATATGCCGTTACTCTTAGCTATTTTCTGTAATGCTTTATGAATCCATATGGCCGCGATCGCGCCTTCGCCCATAGCAACAGTCGCTTGCTCGGCATGGAGACCAAGATCTCCAGCAATCCACACGTGAGGAGCCGCCTGCATACTACGAGGATTCGCTTCTACATGTTTATTGTCTGCAATGACCGCCCCAAGCTGCTCAGCGAGCTCATAGTGAACCCGGTTCCCGCCAAACGCGATAAATCCACGTTCTGATTCAAAAATCTGACCATCTTCGGTTAAAACACCTGTAATATGACCGTCCTCCATCTGTTGTACTTCCTGTACCGCTGCCTCAAGATAACGGACTCCTGCTTGTTTCATTTGACGATGAAGGTTAGCCGAGATCGCTGTCTGCTCGTGGTTGATATATAACAGATCATTAGTACGTTCAATTAAGGTCATGGCCATATTCGCTCCAGCTTCGCCAGCCCCCAGCAGGATCGTTTGCTTCCCTTGAATCTCATAACCATCACAGTCAGGGCATACATACACGGTTCTGCCGAGTGTAGACTTCAGTCCCGGAATATCAGGTATTCGATCCGATAACCCGGTTGCCAGCAGCACTGTTTTGGCTTGATACAGGGTTCCAGAGGACCCTTTAAGCCTGATCTTGTCCTCATGCACACGCATGGCTTCTACAATTCGATCCTTTTCAAACAAAACACCTGTCTGCTCAGCTTGCATCCTGCCAATGGCCCGTAATTCTTTGCCCGACACCCCATCCGGATAACCGAGAATGTTATGATAGGTTCGGCATAACGTTGATCTGCCTTCCCCAGCATCGACTACCAGTACTTGATGCGCTGAATAACGTCCCAGCTGAATGGCTGCCTGAAGCCCTGCAATCCCTCCGCCTACAATAATGCAATCAAACTCTCGCATGTGTATTCTCCTCCTGTATATCCAATAACTTCTCTTTTTCAATGGTATATTTACAGGACAATTCTTGTCCTTCTATACATTAAACCGTACAAAGAGGCTTAAACGGCCTGACTTATTCCATAGCTTAAACCAAAAATAAAAGACCCAAACCTCCGGTTTCAAACGAAAGGTTTCGGTCTTCAAGTGTTAGAACTGATACGATTCGAAACGCATAGCATTGGTGATGGCGTTCCATACATCCGCAGTTTCGCCGCCCATATACCAGTAAGCCAGTCCTGCAATGTTTCGCTCACCACTCATCCGAACTTTGGCAGACAAGGAGCGACTCTCTTCCGCCCAGATGGCTCGTGCCACCGATTTAGACGTGTAGTTAATCATATACTGCTTCAGCTGTGTATCCCAGTTTCTTAGCGAACCTGATGCTGATGCCCGCACTCCTTGCTCTCCCAGTGTAATGTCCCAGGAAGCTGTTGCAGGATTCACGGTGGACCAATCCCGCGTATATAGTGGAAGCGCCAAAATAGTCTTGGTACGTGGTACCTCGGAGAGCATCTTTGTCAGTGCTCGATCCACCCATGGAAGCGAAGCGACCGAACCGGGCTTGGGGTCACCGTTCCAATGCTCTTCATAACTCATAAGTACCATATAATCCGAGATCGCCCCCAGCTTGACGTAGTCAAAGGCTGCCGTCCAATCTGAACCGAGATTGGGAGATACATCAACCGATACCACAGCGCCAAGTGTGTGCAAGGATTTCGTTAACGAAGTCACAAACGCCGTAAAACCTTCGCGATCGACAGGGTCTACATTTTCAAAATCCACATTAATGCCGCCGAGTTTATATTTTTTCACATAAGCACTCACTTGACTAACCACCGCATCCCGGTTCGCCGAGCTGGACAACATCTGATGTGTCATCTCCTTATTGGAACGGTTACCCAGCATCGGCCAAAGCGCTCTGCCCGAAGCAGATGCCCAAGAGATCAATGTGGCATTGGCATGATCCGAAACGTTCATATCTTTATTCAGGAAAAACCAACGCGGAACGACCGTGTTCACAGGAGACTGCTCCACTTGTCTTATGAATTCTGCTGTCGATGAATTATACTGCCATCCCAGTTGAATCCCATGATCCTGCTTCCGCTGGATCTGTCCGGCCCAAGTTCTGTTTTGTAAAATTGCATCCAACATAACCGCAGCCTCTTCCCTTGTGACCTGGTCAGCTGGACGAAACATCCCATTGCTTCCGCGCATTAGTTCAAGTTGATGCACTTTACGTACATATGGAAGAGCCCAGCTTGAGATGTCCGCTGCGTCTGCATATGTATTGTATATATTATCGCTTGCCACAGGGTACTGTTTCAGCATACGAACAAGCAGAGCAGCTGCCTCTTCCCGTGTAATGGAAGCGTTCGGCTGAAACTGATTCTGCCCTTTACCCTCAAGAATCGATAGATTGGTCATCGCAGCTACGTTACCGTAATACCAAGCTTTCGCAGAAATATCTGCAAAAGGTTTAATGTTGTTTGAAACTGGCTCTAGTCCGAGCAATCGAACCGCAAATGATGCAAATTCAGCGCGTGTGACCGCTTTTTTCGGTTCAAACGTGTGCTCCGTTGTTCCTGTCACAATACCTTTCTGTACTAATCGCGCAATGGCTTCTTTTGCGAAGCTTTTACTTGTATCCTGAAAGGTAGGCTGCTCGCCCCCCGCTCCGTGAACGGCGCTTCCGTGTCCAACCACTGAACCGAATAAAATGACGCCGCTTAATACGATCTTCCAGACGGGATGAAAGGCTCGAGAAGCTCTATTATCATTTACTATTTTCACATTAAAAAGCCTCGCTTTAATAGATTACGATCTTCATTATCGTATCAAATTGAAGCGAGGCCGTATGTGGTTAAATATTGGTAATGTCTAAGAATTACTTGTGTACTTTAATGCGTTCTTCCTTACTTGTGTACTTTGACGCGCTCTTCAATCGGTTGGAACTCTTTCTCGCCTGGGGTTGCGGTTGGTTTACCAAACGGCATCTGAGCGATCAGTCTCCAGTGCTCCGGAATATTCCATTCTTGCTTCACTTTTTCATCAATCAGTGGATTATAGTGTTGTAGGGATGCCCCCAGTCCTTCTTGCTCCAATGCAGTCCAGATGACCAGTTGCAACATACCATTGGATTGGTTAGACCAGATCGGGAAGTTGTCTGCGTACGCAGCAAAGTTTTGTTGAAGCTGTGCTACCACATTGTTGTCTTCGAAAAACAGAACCGTACCATAACCGTTACGGAAACCTGCCATTTTCTCAGCTGTGGATTGGAATGCCTCTTCGTTGCCCACCACTTCTCGCAAAATTTCTTCCGTGTGATTCCATAGTTTATCATGTTGTTCACCAAGCAATACAACTGCCCGGGAAGTCTGCGAGTTAAATGCAGTTGGTGTATACTTTACCGCTTCTTC
This sequence comes from Paenibacillus polysaccharolyticus, assembly GCF_023714295.1. Taxonomy (GTDB): domain Bacteria; phylum Bacillota; class Bacilli; order Paenibacillales; family Paenibacillaceae; genus Paenibacillus; species Paenibacillus polysaccharolyticus_A. Next base: position 1,083,038 of record NZ_JAMAUN010000001.1, on the reverse strand, counting down.
GACGATTTCCTGAATTTTAGCATCCGAGATTGTGGATTCCTTACTGATTCCATAATAAGATCTTCTGTTCTTCAACGCATCAAAAAAAGTAGACATTCGTATACGCCTCCTAAGTCATTTGTTGTTCATTGCCAACAAGGTAACTATAATATAGTAACATACATTAGTCAATAAACTATTTTATTTTCATTTTATTATTTAATCCCTCTTGCGATAGTCTGCCCGGTATTTCTCTTCTGTAGACGAATTACTTTTCGTCTGATCCTTATTCTTCTCTTCCTGCGCTTCCATGTTCAAATCTTGCATTGGAATGGGATCGACCGTTTGCTCTTGCTCGTATCGATCCAGCATGCTTTCATGTTCCGTCTTATGTTGCTCCGGGTGGTCTGGCATCTTATCTCGTTTGCCATTTTCCCGTTGTTGCGCCGGTGTTTGCTTCTCCATTCCCTTTTCGCCTCCTGTAATCGTCTTTTTCTCGTTACCTTTCTTTACCTGTTCGTTTGGCATTTTAAACATCTGCGTTACGTGAAGGGTGCTGATCCTTGCTCGCTATTTGCTTATGGTTATAAAAATAAAGCTAAAGAAGCCGACCGCGATGAATCTGCGGGTCGGCTTCTACATACAACCATTTATTCCTCGTTAACGCTAACAGCGCTAAACGTTGCTTTAACATCCCTATCGACCCTACAGCTGCCGATGCAGCTGACTTCGATACAGATCGGGCGAGCAGCCCACGCTTTGTTTAAAAATTCGGCTAAAATGAGACAACCTTTTAAAACCAGACAACCGACTGGCCTCCGTCACACTCATCTCGGGCTGAAACTGGAATAGCAGTTTCGCCTGATTAATACGCCGGTCATATAAGTACTTAAATATGGTCAGTCCCGTCATCTCTTTGAACATACCTGCCAAATAAGGCTTGGACAGATGTAGTTCCTGAGCGAGATCATCCAGACCGATGTCATGCATGTAATTCGTATCCACGTATCGGATGATATGCTGGACATGTCTTTCTTTTTCCGATGAAGAACGCTGTTCCTGCACATGTCCCTGACAGATCTCTGCTACACAATATAACAGATCACAGACCCGGATATGCATACGCTCCTGTCTGAATCTGGACGAATGAGAAGATAACTGGTGCAGATCTAGCAGCAGTGCTTCAAACTCGGTTCGAACCTCACCGGTAAGGTTCACCCGGCAATTGCCAAGCTCATCGAACGGCTTCAGCACTTCATGGATACGCTCGGGGTGCAGGCTTTTACGAACGGCAGAAGGATCGAAATGAAGCGTAGTCCGAACATACGGCTTACCGACTTTGGGATGCGGCCGATGCAAAGTCAATCCATGCATTAATACCAGATCCCCCGGCTCCAGAGCATATACCCGATCCCCAATAATGTAGGTGCATTCTCCTTCATGAAAATAATAAATCTCATAGTGCGGATGCGAATGAAATCCGTCCGAATTACCTGGATCAAACTGACTCGTGGCTCTATACGTATACGCCAGTGGGGCATTAAACTGCATCATGCTTGGCACGTCATCACCTCCTGTACAAAAAAAGAGAGCTGGATCAACGTTATGATTGGTTGCCCCGCCATTGTTAAGCTAACATTTTATAACAACTCTCGGATACTAGCTTTGATCTCGTCCAAGGAATCCACCGGCTCGAAGCGCCGAACGACTTGACCTTCTGCATTGATGAGGAATTTCGTAAAATTCCATTTGATTGCATCGCCGTGCAGCCACTCTGGTGCTTTGTCTGCCACCATCAGTTTGAGCAGTTTGGCTTGAATGTCGCTCTCATCGAAGCCGGCAAACGGACCTGACTTTTTCAAAAAGTCATACAGGGGATGCGCTTCCTCTCCGTTCACATCCAGTTTTGCAAACATCGGGAATTTCACCCCGTAATTGATCTGACAGAAAGACTCGGCTTCCGCACTGCTACCCGGCTCCTGCTCCGCAAATTGATTGCATGGGAAGCCAATGACCTGCAACCCCTGATCCTTGTACTCATCATATAACTTCTGAATGTCGTCGAATTGATGCGTGTATTTGCATTTGCTTGCCGTATTCACAATCAGTACAGGCTTTCCTTCATATTGAAAGAGCGGAAAACGCTCTCCACTCGTTCTCGTCACAGTAAAATCATAGATCGTTGGCATAAGTCGAAGTGCACCTCGCAATAGTATGTAGTTAATTGTTTTGTAGATTCACCTCTCATTATATACGAACTCGTTCATCACGAATACTAGGATTGCAAAGCCACATAAATATCGATCTCGTTATCGACACTATCCGGCTGGTAACGTTCATCCCAGATTTCAAAATCATAACACTCAGGTACGTGCCCAGTATCATCTAACCATTGTCCATAGACGTAGTCATAAGTATCACCTATTTCGGATTCTAGTCCTCTGTGCGTACATGTAACGTATGAGCGAGCTGGCACATGATGAATAATCATTCCAGGCGGCATGCCCTCCGGCACGTTTACTTCATAGCACAATACATGTGTGAATGAATCTACTTTCGCATTAAAGTCCTCATGGGACGGATAAAGTTGCATTAAGAGAACCTGGTCGTTTTTCCGATGCTTGATCTCGTCTTTGTTCTCTATTAACTTATCATAAAGATTCTGTCGTAATCCTGCCTCAAACTCTTCCACCGTAGCTTCAATGCGATAACCTGCAACATGAAATGCAGCCAATGTAACGATCTTCGTTTCCATCTTCTTCTCCCCCAATGAACAAATAGAATACAAACCGTTTTAACGTTGCATTGGCCCGAAATCATACGACAAAAACTATGTCCACTCTTGCCAATGTTGCTCCAGGAAAATCACTTCTCTCTCATAATGAGCCAGATGACCTTCTTCAACCATCTTCACAAAGGCTGCATCTCCTGCTGCAGCACGATCCTCTAATGTTTTGCACATAAAGCGAATACGGGACACGACCCAATGTTTCAGATTAGGCGGAACATTTAACCCGTAAGCATTCATAAATATTTCAATGCGTTTTTTCCGGACGTTGGCATGATTTTCTCTATCATATAAGGTAACTGATTTGCCTTGCTCTTCAAGCTTGGGCGAAAAATTGGCTAGGGGTACACACGTGTATAAAGTGTACGCGATATCCCATAGCCTTGGCCCCGGGCAAGCCAGATCAAAATCAATAATGCCCTGCGGCAAACCATGTCTGAACACGATGTTGTATAAAGCAAAGTCGTTGTGGCATACGACTTCGGTATCCTCAGACGCCCTCAAAACAGATTCATCCGCCTGTTCCTCTACACCTGGATATTTGTTGTCCGGCTGTTCTACAGTGATAAAGTTAACGGTTGCGTCGTGGTACGCTCTTAATAAATTGGCAACAGCAATAAGTGATTCGTCGGACCACATATAGCTCTCGATCTCCGGATAATCATTACCTGGGACGTCTCCGTCAAGGTAAGAGAGCATTTCTCTATCCTTCTCATCCATGCCGAGATATCTCGGCGCCTGATGGAAGCCCTCTTTTTCCAGATGCAACAACAGTTCATGTACATAACGATTCGGGTTACTCCCCCGGCGAACCGTATCTCCAACGCGCACAACCTCATTCACGTTACCACCTGTTAACTTCTCCTCCGGTAGTTCAGACAACTTGAATCCTCCTCTATTCAAAACAAATCTCACTGTACACTCCAGTCAAAAAGGTCTTTAGCGTTTGAGCTAGTGCATAGTGGTTGGAAAAATCTTTAGCAATGACGCCTCCGATATTACCTGCCTCGCCATGGGTTAAGCAGGTTAGTTGAAGCTCATTCGAATTTCCATATATGTATGAGAGCAAGTAAACCGTTGGATGTTCTTGTTGTTGATATATTCGAATTTTGGTACCTGCCCAGATCGTCTCCTGATCCCGAATCTCATCCATTGGGATCCATACCTCTGTTGTCAAAACAACGACCTCCTTCAATAGACTTCGCATCAATTATAATCCATGTTCTTCCATTAAGGAATTTTCTATAACCTTTTACCAGATATGCAGAGCTTTTTATCCCGGAGATTTGATTTCACATATGCCTCTACGAATGAAGCTATGCCTAGTTTCATGGGATCATGTTTCTCTGTATATCAAATAACGCCGTCATCTCTGACGGCGCATAGTATATTTTTTTACTCCTCCCGAGTTATCTTACGTAGCTAAAATGTGGTGCAATTCCATATGACTTTCGAGAAAAGTAACACGTTCGACATGGTACAAATCATATACTGCCTGCTCCGAATTAATGTCCTGCATAACCTCTGGGTAAAGGTCGCTCGAAAATTTAACGTAAGAAAGCTTCTCCACCGCTTTGCGGGAACGAACATTTTGTTTGCGTATTTTCATAAAAACCGTCTGTATATCTTGTTCAAGAAACAATTCTGTCAAAAACGCGGACTTGGCTCTTTGACTGTATCCTTGTCCGAAATAAGAAGCACCAATCCAAGTTGCCAGAAATCCAGTCTGGTTGACAATCTGATACAGATCAACAGTGCCAATTGCGGTGCCTGTTTCATTCAAAATCGTACGCGTTATAACACTTCCCTGTTCTTCTTCTGCGATCAACTGCCTCGTTAAAAACATAAATTCCTCTTGCGACTGACATGCATAACGAACATAAGGGGAAACTGCGGGATCCATCATTAAGCTGTACAGAGATTGACATTCATGCATCTCACGCTTCTTCAACATTCTGTCTACCACCCAATCCTTCAAGTTCGCTAGATCAAAGCAAAATTAAGTATAACCATGATTGTGTGGCATTTAATGAATTCTACTTGCGGCTTGTGTAAAAATTCATGAGAAATTACGAGTGAACTCGCATCACCTTTTTTGAGAAAACATACTAAAGCGGCATGTCTCTGGTTATAAGAAACATGCCGCCCCATTCTTCCTTCTGACAATATCAATTATTGCATGCCTTGCATGATCGCATTAATGATATTTTGCTGTGTTACCGTATTGTTAAACCGGTTGAACAGCGCGAATCCATGCTGGCCGTTGAACCCGTTGTCCCAATAAACCGGAACCATTTTATATTTTTTCGCCTTGGCAGTCACGGCTTTGGCATAAACCGCTCGATAGGTACTGTTGCTGGAATCATAAGAAGATTTGTCGATGGAACCGAACTCACCCATAACGACTGGATAACCTTGGGTCACAAATTTATCGTACATAGATTTGAACTGAGATTCCAAGTAATCCTCTTGCCCCCATGTCGATCTTTTGGAAGGATTCGTCGCGGTAGCTCCCCATTGCGTAATATTTCCATTTTCTTCACCAGCAAAATCCCATGGCGAGTAATAGTGTGCCGAGATCATGATTCGCTTCTGAGAGCTTGGAATGGCGGAAGATCTGAAATTATCACTTGGAACGACAAAACCATAATTGCCCACAGTGTAGTCAATGTTTGTGTTCCAGCCTGGAACAAGCAACCATCTTGCATTGTTGTTGCCACCCGTTTTGCGAACCGTATCCACAAAGATCTGATTGTACGCATTCAGATTACCATAATAAGATGTATTTGGATTGTTGTAATTCCCGTCAAATACCTCATTCATCGATTCAAAAATAAGACGTTCATTATAATTGCTGAATTTGGTGGCAACTTGTTGCCACACCTTTTGATACTTTTCACGAATAACGTTCTGATTTCCACTGTTCACATGTAACCACGAGCCCGGAATCGAGTGGAACCCGTCTCCGTGCATATTAATGACTACATATAAACCTTCGTTATACGCATAGTCCACCACTTGCTGTATACGATTAAGCCAAGATGCATTCACTGTATAATTGGGAGCGCTTCCAATATAGTTCAGATAAGAAACCGGAATACGAATCGTTTTGAAACCTGCCGCTTTTACCTTTTTGATCAGCTCAGGTGTGATCGTTGGATTGCCCCATGACGTTTCATTCGGCGTCCCGTTTACGGTAGCTTCCAACTGATTCCCCAGATTCCAGCCCGCACCCATCTCCGCCGTAATCTGCGCAGCGGTTAATGATCTCATGTCAGCAGCCGACGCTTTGGAGCCCCATCCCGCAAACGCCGCTGTGGCCATGAAAAGCAGCGCCAAACTGGCTATGCCAAATTTTTTAAACGTTTTCGTCATAACGATACCTCCGATTCTTTTTTAGTAACTAGCAGTACAGTTATTCTCTTGGTTCACCTGGCTGGTTAAAGAAATGGATTGATTAGATTGAAGAAATAAGAAAAACTATTCCTCCCTTCTCTATGAATAGATTATGCGAAAAAACGGTTCGCACCAACATAATAACACAATTATGGTAAATAAAGTTCATTCTCTTGTCCTTTTTGACAGGTTTTTACACTTTTCAATCCTATTTGAAATGTTCAATCAGCCAAGCCATGAATGTTTCCTTCTCCTTTTACTTCAAAGGATAAATCCAATGAACATCCTCTTTCCGTAACTCATCCTGAAATATGTAATTGTGATCCGCACCTACAATGCAGAGAATTCGCTTACCTGCATAATCCTTCATCGCATTTTTCACTCGCTGGATCATAATTTGGTTACGAACCTGCCAGCGCATATTTTGCGACTTGGGGCTAACCTTACTTAACCATTCATATTTCATTCTAGTAATTTGATCGAATTCATTCGAATTAAACGGAATGTTCCCATACGAGCTAGTTTCCATTTGCTTTATAAACCAGGCATCATCCTGCTGCTCTAGTTTTTTACGTTCTTCGACTCCATACCCGATAAACGGATCAAAGTCATGCCACACATCCAGTTCAAACCAATCAATAGGAACAAAAGTAATGCGATGTTCTTCACACAATGGAAAAATCAGTTCCCAATATTCACTGGCTGGTTCTCCCCAGTATCCCTTGTCTTGTGGATCATTTATATACTTCTGCCAGCTCTGTGGGTGCACCTCACCACAAATCACGTCAGGTTTGAATTCGTGAATGATCCGCTTGTATAGAGACAGCGAACAGTTGTACCGCTCTCTAAGTTCCGCGTTATGAATGGTTCCTAACAAGCCAACCGTCGTCATCCGTTAAGCTCCTTTACCATATGAATATCTTTGGGCTCTTTGGTGTACAGTTCTTCGTCCACTTCTTCTGTCACTTCACTTCCCTGGCTTTGATAAAAAGAAACCGCTGATCTCGTTTCGGTTGACGAGATGTACAAGGACCGCGCTCCACGCCTTCTTGCCTCTTCACTTAAAAAAGCAAGAATGCGTGTCCCAATTCCCTGCCGTCTGTACGCTCTGGATACATACATGAGATCGAGCTGCAACTGATTCTGCTCTTTCCCTCTAAATTGATGGGCAAGTACACCAAAGCCTACTAATCTCGTACCATCAAAAGCCCCATAAGCCATCCCACCTTGCTGCAATTCATAAATATAACGATCCTGCATCTCTTCCAGTTGTTCCTGACCCCAATTCGCGCACTCATGATCTTGTTTGTGCTCAACTAAGCCCTGTTCACCGGCCTCATAGATGAGGTCGATATACTCAGAACGATCAATTTCATGTAACTGTTTTACATGATCCTGGTTCAAGATTTGGTATGTAATCATTCTTTTGTCTCCTTTTTATTAGCCCCGTGAGTCTCCCTTGTTTGTATCTCGATTAGCGAGATACTCATCCTTCGTTAATCCGAACATAATAAAATCCATATGTTTCCCATGAATATAAACAACCTGACGACGAATCCCCTCTTGCACACAACCTAATTTCTGCATCATTCTAGCCGAGCCTTCGTTAACTTCCAGCACATAATCGTTGAACTTGTGAAGTCTGCGCTCCAAAAAAGCATAACCAAGCAAAATATTCATCGCGCTTGTACCATATCCCTGACCACGATAAGGTTGATCGATGACTATGCCGATACTGAACGTTCCGTTTCGCTCATCAATGCTGTTCAGATTAATACCACCGATGGTTTGCCCCTCCAGGTTTTCGATGGTAAACATAATACGACCATTGGTTGATGAGAATGCTACGTTCTGATCTATAAATCGTTTGGCTCCAGCAATCGTCGGCGGAAGTTCAACAGCACATTCAAGCAAAATGCGCGCGGGAGAGTCAAAACCACCGGTGTAACAACTCTCCCAATCCTCTTCTTCAAAAGCTCTCAGCCTTACTTTGTCATCTTGCCAGTAATACTGGCTGTAATCGATTGTTCTCATAAAAATACCTCCCTTTAAACGATGTATGTTGATTTTGTGATTCATCTTATTCTCAATCTGTAAATAATTTCATCATCCGAATTGGTCAGATTCTCGCTTACAAATGACATACTTGTATATAAGTGCTGGGCAATATGGTTATCTCGTTCAACGGTCAGAGAAAGGACGTGACATAACGGATGTTTATCGGTGAGAAAATCGATGATGGCTCTTAAAGCTCGTTTTCCCATACCTTGCCCTTGAAACGCCTTGTCGATCTGAAAGCCGCCAATCCAATAATTATCTAAACTCTCGGGTGTATAACTCAAATAAAAGAATCCGATTACTTGTTCTTCTATCTGCAAAACGTAAGGATCCAATGCTTCATCCCACGGTTTAATATAGGCATAAGCAAGTCCCTCCGTAATACTTGGAACTAGATGTTTCTGGTTTTCAAGTAAAGAAATTTCTAGAGCCTGTTCCCAATTATATCTTGTTACAGGATGAATCTGGATGATGTGTGTTCTCATATAATCTCCTCATTTAACGTTTAACCTCTACACCTCGATTGAAAATACCGCAACATGTTTCCCTATGATGTCGACATCCTTCTCATGGGTCATTCCATTCTTTTCCGCGATCCGCATCGAGCCTACGTTTCCGTGTTGAATCAAGGAAATCAAACGTTCCTTCCCTTGTTGCAAACCGTACTCCTTCCAGACTTTGGCTTGCTCATACCCATAGCCTTGTCTCCAATAGGGCTCTCGCACCCAATAACCGACTTCCAGCTCATCGGTTCCATCAATCACTTGCGGTATCAATCCAGACGTTCCAACAAGCTGCTTATCTTCTTTGTTAAAGGCAAGCAAAAGTCCTTTTCCTGCCTTGTTCCATTGAATAAACTTCTCTAGTGTCTGCATCGTTTCTTCTTTTGTCCATGGATTTCCGTGGCGAATGTATTTCATCACATTTGGTTCACTTGTCATCATATATAAATGTTCGAAATCATTCTTAGTATATTCACGAAATATAAGCCTTTCTGTTTCCATAATGCAGTACACTCCTCGCTTTAACAGTTCAATTGGTCTTCTATAGTTTAAAACGGCAACCTTCAAACGTTAGATCGTTTTGGATCAAATTAACTGCTGATGCGATAGCCCCTTTTTGATGTTTAGATAAGCTACCTTCATCCCCATTCCAATCCTTTAACCACCAGAAGAATGAACTTATATTTCGGTACTCCATGAATAAAGGAATCCGAGCGATCCATTCCTGACTTATTGGCTGTTGTTGCACATACCCTTCCAGAAAAGCGGTCAGAAACGTCTTAGCGAACTCATCCTTCGTTCCCCACTTCGGATCATATGACCCCCACCACACCGCATGTGTAGCCGCGATCCCAATATCCAGAGCATACCAGCCGCGTATCGCATCATCAAAGTCAAAGACATTAAGCTCACCCTGATCAATCAAAAAATTATAAGGATGGAAATCATAATGAATTAGGCCATAACCCTCGGCCTCTCTGGGCAAATCCGTCAGTTGTTGCTCCAATGCTCGAAGCTTCCCTAGGAGCAAGACATAGTCACCTGTATGCAGATGTGGATTCTCCAGTTCCAGTGGCGCCCAGTCCGCTCTGACTAACCTCGGATCTTCGGGTTGATAGCTTTGTGTTAAATGGTGTAACCTGCCCATCACGCTCCCCCATCGAGTAAATAAATCCGTATCCCATACACTCCAGTCATAATCAAAAAAATATCCGGTCGCTCCTTCAAATACCGCGGCAACATAACATTTCTCTTGATCACGGCATACAGCAGTCAGCTTGCCTTCTACTGTAAGAATGGGTAATGATGCACGAACTCCCTTGGATACCAGATAGCGAACCCAGTGAATTTCTGCCTGAATAGATGTTTCATAAGCTGCCGGTTTCTCCGATAACCGAAGAAAATATGTTTTATTTTGCTGATGGTATTTGTAAACCACATTCGTGGATCGACTTACTAAAACCAGTGAGTCCGGAGCAATGCCAAAGGATTGAGAAGCTTGTGAAAGTATTGCTGTAGGCACCATATAATTTCACTGCCTTTCTTCGGTATACATTCAATTTATCCCATTACAATTCCGCTAGTAATTTTCATGTTCGGAGCATACGTCATATACGTGTGTTCATTGAATTCCCTGGCAAATCTCTCTTCTGCCTCATACTGATGGATGGCTTCCTCGGAAGTTAATCCTCGTCTAATAAGGTGGGCAATGACTTCTTCTCGGTTACCCGGGACAGCCCCTAACCCTTCTTCTTTTAACGCGTTATACAACGTATGTTTATCCGAGTTATTCAACTGTTGATCTAAAAAGTTCACACGATCGCTTACTCGGCATTCCACGCCTCTAACACCAAGCTGACTGAGCAGTGTCGGAATCTTCATTCCTATATTCCCGTCTTTGCCACTCTCTCCGGCAGCCTGCTCATACAACTTCTGAAGTACGCCCAGTTGCACAATACTGGACTGCTCCATACCGTCTATTGCATAACTCGCCATGTTGGCAATCCAGTGTGGCTCGAAACAAATCACTCGGCCTCCATTCACCACACTGCCAATCATCTTTTCTAATATCACACGTGGTTCTGTCATATGTAACAAAAAAGCATGACTTATCGCGATGTCATAAGCTCGTTCGACCTGCACCGTTTCAATGTCACCTTCTATAAATTCAGCCTGATAAGTTGTTTGTGCGTAGAGTTCTTTCGCATGTTTAATCAGTTCTGATCCTTGATCTACTCCCGTGTACCTTGAGCCAACAGGCAGGAGCGGGAGTAACTTCAGTCCCATGTAACCAAAACCACATCCATAATCAATCATATGTACAGCTTGCTTAATCTTCCAAACGCGTTCAACCAAAAATTCGAGATAATCATCGTTATAATAAAGCCAGCGTGTATTTCTCAGATACTCTATTTGGTTATCCCAATAATAATCCGACAATAGTTACACCCCTTACTTGTAAACGCATTCACATTTCCAAAGGACTTCATCTAACTTCATTTACAATTTAATACATCTCATTCTAATCCTAAAATATGTCATAGTCTATCCAACTTCAGGATGATATGATCCCGAACTCCAGCAATTATCACCAGACGAACAGTTTTGTTCTTACGTCATTATCATCCGTAATATAATCCAGCGCTTCGTATCCTATTCTCTTGATATGCTCAAGCATTTCTTCCCGTATTTCAGCATCTTTAATGTATACCGCAACGTAACTGCTATCTACGACAAGCAATGCAAGCTGACAATCACTCTCTGCATAGTCTTCATATGTCTCTATATCTATAATTGCTGTACCTCTCGGATAGGCTTTCAGATTGGCAAAGATCAAATAATACTTGTTATCATCAATCATTGTCTGCAACTCTTCTCCTGCCATGCCCATAACCCGGTCTGGAAAAAGACTCTCTCCCAAGCTATTCTTAACTACTAAATAGGACTCTTCCCCGCCAACAAACCAGTCATAATCCGCGATCTTGATCGGTTTCAGGATTTCTCCCAAGAAGCTCCCATATTCATTTGGAATTTGAAATTGTATGCCTCTTTTCATATTGCCTCCTCTTCGTTTTACCCTTCACTTTCTGCAAAATGATATCGATCACTTCATCTGTTGCCAGATGATCTGTCGCAATTCGGGTTTCGAATACATCTGCCTTGAACGCTTCAACACACTTCGGAGCCTGTTGATATTGCCATCCGCCGAATTCATCTCCACGCTTGGCAAGACGCTTATATATCGTCTCTAGTTCAGCCGTTAGACAAAAATGATGTAGGTCCGGATCAAACTTCTTTAGCCCACTATAAATGTAATCAAAGTTTGCTTTCTTGTAGAGCGTCATGGGGACAATCAAATGTTTATTGTATTTTTGCTTCACCTCTCTCGCAGCGTTCACCGTCAACACTTTCCAGAGTTCAATATCCTGAAAATCATCGGTGCGCTCCTGTTCTTCCCGATGTTCCTCAGGCAGAAGCTTTCGGATCATATAACCAATCTCTTCGGGATCATAGATCATGCTATTTTCAATTCTTGGCTGTAGCGCCTTCGCTGCTGAGGTCTTACCGGAACCAAACGCACCATTAATCATGATGATCATACACTCACTCCTTCACATCAAATCATATCGGGTAAATACTATATGCCATCTTCAATAAAAATGCAAAATCCCGTTGGGATTCTCCAACAGGATTTTTATAAACTCTAGCCGCTCAAAATTTTCGACTAAGCATCTCACGCTTCGCACTTTCTTGTGTGAAAATATCCTCTCGGGGTACCATGCGTTTGGGAAGTGTGCGCCCTGCCATAATTTCTTTGGTAGCTTGCATCAACTGAGGTCCAAGTAACGGGTTACATTCCACCACGGCATTAATCTGCCCGTCCGCCAAACTCTGCAGTGCTTTCCGTGATCCGTCTACCGACACAATAATGATGTCTTCACCAGGTTTCAAGCCAGCATCCTGAATCGCCTGAATAGCACCAAAAGCCATCTCGTCATTATGCGCAAAAAGGACTTGTGGTCGCTCCTCTTCCCGAACCTGAAGAAAACCTTCCATCACTTGCCTGCCCTTGTTTTCTGTGAAATCAGCAGGGGCACTTTGCGAGAACAAGATCTGGGCTTTATCCCCTAAAATGCTTCGAAAGCCCTCTCCCCGCTGGATAGACGGCGTTGATCCACTTGTGCCCTGCAATTCAGCAATGCGAATCGTTCCTGGCATATTCCGTAGCCGATCCTGAATATACTTTCCGGCTTTCACACCCTCTTCATAGAAGTCCGAGCCGATCGTCGTTACAAACAGAGAGGTATCTTTAGCGTCAACGGACCGATCTACGATGATTACGGGAATTCCGGCTTGCTTCGCTTCCTGCAGAATGTCATCCCAGCCGGATTCCACCACGGGTGCAATAGCGATTACATCTACCTTTTGCTTGATAAACGAACGAACAGCCTCAAATTGTTTCGTCTGAGACTGCTCTGCATTTTTTATAATAAGGGTAATTCCAGATTCCTTGGCGGCATCCTGAATAGAGGTGGAATTGGCGATACGCCAGGCACTCTCCGTACCCAGTTGCGAAAAGCCCAATATAATCGGTTCTTTGGAAGGCAGATTATATTCCGCTGATTCCATCCATTCCTCTAACGAGGGCAGAGATTCAACGTTTGAAGGGACAGGAAGAGGTTTGGACTCGGACTCAACCAGGGTGCAGCCAGAGAGACACAACAGTATCAGTAGCAGTACACACAACCCAATCGCATTTGTTTTCACCAATTCCCCCCCCCTCTTACATCATTTATACCAACCAAGTCTGCCAGCCTCTCACTACAATCTGATCTGACGTGCTTTTCTTAAATGTGTGTTGAAAAATTCAACTCGCCAATGGTTATAAAGTAGGTTAATGCAATGATTTGGCGGATACTCGCCGTTCACTGAGAAGTCGTTGGAATAAAATAAAGACAAACAGCATCAAACCGATCACAATTTTCGTCCACCAGGAGCTGAGCGTGCCTTCGAAACTAATTATAGTTTGGATAACCCCCTGGATCAATACACCAAGGAACGTGCCAGCTACGTAACCAACGCCACCCGTCAGCAATGTTCCCCCGATAACAACCGCAGCAATCGTATCCAGTTCCAGACCCATGGCGTGTAATCCATAACCCGACAACATATAGAACGTAAATACAACTCCTGCCAGTGCAGAGCAAAAACCGCTGAAGGTATACACCAAAATTTTGGTGCGTGCTACAGGTAGACCCATCAGCATGGCCGATTGCTCACTTCCGCCAATGGCATACACATTACGTCCAAAGCGGGTGTAGTGGGCAAGGAAGATGGCAAGCAATAAGACGATCAGAGCTATGATTACATTAACGGAAACGAAGCTGCCTCCAGGTAACGGAATCTTGGCTTGTGCAACGTCCGTATAGAACGAGTTGGTAATCGTAATGGTGTCGGTACTGATGACATAACAGAGTCCCCTTGCCAGAAACATACCGGCGAGTGTCACGATGAAGGGCTGAATTTTAAAATAATGAATAATGGCTCCCATCAATGTACCAAATACCGCACCCATTATGAGCACCATGGGAATGACCACGGTAGGCGACCAGCCTTGTTTTTCAACCAAACTCGCACTAATAATCGTGGTCAGTGCAATGACCGAACCGACGGACAGATCAATGCCGCCGGATACGATGACAAAGGTCATGCCAATTGCCGTCACAATGAGAAAAGCATTGTCAATCAACAGATTAAACAGTACTTGTGTGGAAAAGAAACCCGTGTAACGGAACGAGCCAATGGCAATCATAACAGCCAGTAAGCCAAAGGTGACCAGAACCGGGAGCAGCTTTCGATTAAGATACATGGCGATTCACCCCTTGTTCAGCTGGAAACTTCCGCTTTTTCAGGCGTTCTGCCATGGACTTGCGGAAAGCATCGGATTGGATTAGACATACGGCGAGTACAACAAAGGCTTTGACAACGAGTGTAACCTCAGGCGGTACACCAATCATGTAGATGGTTGTCGTTAAGGTCTGGATAATGAGCGCACCGACCACCGTGCCCATCAGATAGAAACGTCCACCGTTCAGCGAAGTTCCGCCGATGACGACGGCTAGAATAGCGTCCAGCTCATACCACAGGCCGGCGTTATTGCCATCCGCACTGGATACGTTGGAGCTGAGAATCAGTCCCGCAATCCCGGCACAGAGACCACAGAACACGTACACGGCAAGGATGACCGTTTTGGACCGAATGCCAGCAAGTTGGCTCGCCCGCGCGTTATTGCCAACCGACTCAATAAACAGCCCCAGTGCTGTTTTTCTGGTGAGAAGAACGGCAACGAGCAGTACTGTCAGTACGATGAAAATGGAAAAAGGCAACGCTAAGAGTGAACCCGCGCCAATGAACTGATACTGTGCGTTGGACACCGTTATAATCTGTCCGTCGGTGATTAGTTGCGCAACACCTCGTCCAGCCACCATAAGAATGAGCGTTGCAATAATTGGTTGGATTCGAGCTACCGATACAAGCGCTCCATTCCACACACCAAGAACAAGCGAAAGACCGATCGATAACGCAAGTGCACTCAGAACAAGCCAAAGTGAACTTTGATCTGTTCCTTTGCTGATCGTCATGCAAGCCATTGCCCCCGAGATCGCAACAATCGAACCTACGGACAAATCAATACCGCCGGTTGCGATGACCAGTGTCATACCTATGGAGACCAGAATCAGCGGTGCGCCGAAATTAAGAATATCGATCAGACTGCCATATAGATTGCCTTCACGTATCACAAGCGAGAAAAAATCGGGTGAATAAATCAAGTTAAATAATAAAAGTAAACCGAGCATACATAACGGCCAAAACAAATGATGTTTTCGCATCCTGCTCATCATGACGTCAACCTCCTGCCATCGCTTTCATAATTTGCTGCTGATTGATCTCTTCTCCACTGAGCTCTTTTACTTTTTTCCGGTCTCGCAACACCGCTACCCGGTCGCTAACCCGAATCACTTCTTCCAGCTCCGACGAAATAAACAGAACACCCATGCCTTGCTTCGACAATGAGAGCACCAGCTTCTGTATTTCCGCCTTAGCCCCGATATCAATACCGCGTGTAGGCTCATCAAGGATCAGCAGATCGGGATTCATCAATAACCAGCGCGCAAGCAATACTTTCTGCTGATTGCCACCACTCAGGTTTTTGATCAGCTGCTCCGGATTTTTAGGATGAATATGCAACAGATTGATATATCTCTCTGCAAGCTCATCCTGCTTTTTGCGCGATATAGGCTTCGACCAGCCTCGTGTCGCCTGATAGGCAAGAACGATATTCTCCCTGATCGTCAGATCGTCGATGATGCCTTCGGTTTTGCGGTTCTCCGAGCAGAAGGCAATATGTTGGTCAATCGCATGCCGCGGTGACTTTACTGAGTTACCTGTGTCTGCTACCGTCAGCTTGCCTTCATCCGCACGATCTGCGCCAAAGATCAGACGAGCAATCTCCGTACGACCTGATCCGAGCAATCCAGCCAAACCCACAACTTCGCCCTTACGAATCGTTAAATCGAATGGGTCGATCGCTCCTTTTCGTCCCAATCCCGTTGCGGTAATCATGATCTCCCTTGCGTCTGCGTCTACTTCTGTCTCTGACTTCCCTTCGATCGTTTGCTTAGGAAGATCCTCTAGAATTTCGAGTTCTTTACCAATCATCTTGAGTACGAGTTCCATACGTGGAAGCGATGAAGCAATGTATTCCCCTTCGAGTTCCCCGTTGCGGAGCACGGTCAGACGATCCGACATTTCGTACACTTGGTCAAGAAAATGCGTGACGAACAGAATCGCCAGTCCTTCGCTTTTCAGCTTGCGCATAATCTGGAAAAGTTGCTGCACTTCATTTTTATCCAGACTGGAAGTGGGTTCATCTAAAATAAGGACTTTAGCCGAGATGCTAAGTGCTCTTGCAATGGCGATGAGTTGCTGTACCGCTACCGAATAAGACTGCAGAGGCGCTTTCACGTCGATGACCAGATTTAATCGTTCACGTAAAAGTTTCTCCGCATCCTGGTTCATCTGTTTCCAATTGATTCGGCCATACTTCATCGGCTCCCGCCCGATATAAATGTTCTCCGCTACCGTCAGATTCGGACAAAGATTCACTTCCTGATATACCGTACTAATCCCCGCTTTTTGAGCCTCTAGCGGCCCTGATATGGCAAGCGTTCGACTGTCCATCGTCACCGTGCCTTCGTCAATCGAGTATACCCCTGTCAATACTTTGATCAATGTTGATTTTCCCGCTCCATTCTCACCCATCAATGCATGAATCTCACCCGGAAACAGGCGAAAGCTGACGTCAGAGAGTGCTTTAACGCCTGGAAAACGTTTGGTGATCCCCGTCATCTGCAGGATCGGTGCGTGATGATCCTCCATATCCATCTCTCCTTTATTGTAGAAGCCGTTCGCATTCAAACGGCCATCCGATTGGGATAGAAAAAAGTCATTTAGCGACAGTGAGGTCGAAAAATGACTTTTCGGTGTTAACCGCAGCTGCTTTTAATATTGCCGTGATGGCAGTGCTTCTTTGGCTTGCTCCGATGTAAAGGTCGTTTCTTCCGTGACAATGCGCGGCTCAATCTCCTTGCCATCCACCACAGCCTGAACCGCCTCCATCAACTGAGGTCCGAGCAGCGGATTACATTCCACGATGAAGTTGATTTTGCCATCTGCTGCTGCCTGCATACCATCTTTCACCGCATCAACCGAGATAATGGTGATATCTACACCAGGTTTTAACCCCGCAGCTTCAATGGCCTGAATGGCCCCAAGTGCCATGTCGTCATTATGTGCATAGAGAACGTCGATTTTTTTATGAGCTTTGAGGAAAGCCTGCATAACCTCTTTCCCTTTGGCACGTGTAAAGTCGCCGGATTGGGACGCGATCACTTTCAGCTTGGCATTGGAACCAATGATCTCCATAAAACCTTCCTGGCGATCATTCGCTGGAGCAGAACCTGTTGTACCTTGCAGTTCAACAATATTGATCTCCTCTTGTGCATCTTTATACTTATCGCTCAGCCACTGGCCTGCTTTACGTCCTTCTTCTACAAAGTCGGAACCGATAAACGTCTTGTACAGTGATTTATCCGGTGAATCTACGGCGCGGTCCGTCAGAATGACCGGGATGCCTGCATCCTTTGCTTCTTTTAAGACCGTATCCCAACCAGACTCCACCACCGGAGAAAAAGCAATCACAGTCACCTTCTGCTGAATAAAGGAGCGCAAGGCTTTGATCTGATTTTCCTGTTTCTGCTGCGCGTCCGAGAATTTCAGATCATACCCGGCTTCTTTGGCTGAGTCCTGAATGGACTTGGTGTTGGCTGAACGCCAGCCGCTCTCCGCTCCTACTTGAGAAAAACCAAGTGTAATCGTCTTGGAAGTCGCAGGTGCACTTCCGCTATCTCCTCCAGAACTCGCTTGATTTGTACCAGATGCCCCATTACCGCTGTTACACGCTGTACTTACAAGCATAACCATCGCCAGTGTGATGGCGAGTCCCCACTTTTTTTTGCTTCGCATCATGTGATCCTCCCTTTTTCAGTTCACCTTGTGTGGTGTGATCACATTATAAAACGCTTACATCATTTACTAACATGGAATGTGATGCGAATTTTATGTAATAATTTAGTAATTGTGGAGGACATGTCATATAAACGTGTAATTTTTTTAGTGAATGGTGTACTATTTTGCGATACGCTTTCATTGTTCAAATTCATGTTATAATAATGCTACCTTTAGATCCTGATTCCTTCAGATGGAGTGGAATACGTTGAAACTTGTTAGGTGGATAGCTTCAAGCCTCAGACTTAAATTACTCAGCATGTTTATCATCCTCAGTTCTGTACCGCTGATTATCGTTGGATTAATTTCGTACCACAAGTCATATACCGTTGTATCGAATCACAACAAAGCCTCCACCCAACTGGCTGCGGACCAGCTTGCCAGAAATATTGACATCATGTTTGAAGATACGGAGCGGCTACTAGAACTGGGCAAGAATCCACAAGTTCTACAGTATTTGTACGCACAATCCGAGTCGTATGGCGAAGCCAAGGCTATTTTACAGACCTACAATCTTTACCGTGAAACCTACAAATACGATAAGGTACTCAACATCTCATTTGTTAACTTCTATGGCAAAGGCATCAGCGAACGAAAAGGAGTATTCAAGCTGGAGCGTAACCCGCTTCGCAATCCCTATTTTCAGTATCTGGTACAGTACCCAAACGCTATTTTGCGAATTCCTCATGCTGCACCTTATGCTGAATATAACCGTTTGGATGGATTCGCGTACCCAAAAGAGAATGCGCTTTCAATTATGACAACCGTCAAGGAACGCATTACACATGAAGTCATCGGCTTTATTGTGATTGATATGAATGATTCATTCATTGATGATTTTTTGACAACGACGAAAATTAAAGATTCCGGCTTCTTCTATATTAACGATCAATATGGGAAAACACTTTTCACACCGCCTGCGGGCGAGGCGTCTCTCGCCATCATCAACCAGATCAATTCCGTGCCTCTACACGCAGAGCAAGACAGCTTCAACTTGTCCGCAGGCTCGAAACCGCAGTTTGTCGTATATAGTACATCCAG
This sequence comes from Paenibacillus polysaccharolyticus, assembly GCF_023714295.1. Taxonomy (GTDB): domain Bacteria; phylum Bacillota; class Bacilli; order Paenibacillales; family Paenibacillaceae; genus Paenibacillus; species Paenibacillus polysaccharolyticus_A. The sequence goes on along the minus strand of NZ_JAMAUN010000001.1, from coordinate 1,063,646 downwards.
GCAGACGGGATGGAAAATCATCGGAGCTGCGCCTTTTCAGGAAATTATTACGGAGGCCAATGGCATTCGCCAGCTAATTATCATCAGTGTTTTATTAAGCGCATTTTTTGCGATTTCTTTATATTTTTTCCTGAATAACAGACTCATTCATCCCATACAAATTCTCATGAACAAGATGCGTAAAGCGGCTAGCGGATATCTGGAGGTCAAAGTCACCCCTACCGGTTCGGACGAAATCGCGGATTTAGGGCAAAGCTTCAACATCATGCTGGAGAAAATTAAAACGCTGATTGACCAAAGCATCAAAGAAAATGAACAAGTCAAAATAGCCGAATTACGAACGTTGCAAGCGCAGATTAATCCGCATTTTCTATACAATACGCTGGAGTCCATTATCTGGATGGCTGAAGCCGAAAAAAAGGAAAGTGTGATCAAGCTGGTTCAGGCGCTCTCCAGGTTCTTTCGGTTGGGTCTGAACAAAGGCTTTGATTGGGTATCGATCCAGACGGAGCTTGAACATGCGCGCAATTATCTGGTCATTCAGCAGATGAGGTATCACGATATTTTGACATACGAAATCAAGGTCGAACATGAGCTTCAAGAGTATCCCATTCTGAAAATGACACTACAACCTCTGATCGAAAATGCCATCTACCATGGCATTAAAAATAAACGAGGTCAAGGACTCATCTCGATTCAGGGATACTCGGACGATACAAGCATTGTGCTCACGGTGCGTGACAACGGCATTGGTATGAACACCGAACAACTGACACAGTTGAGAGAAAAATTAGATCAACCTGCTGGTTCCCGTTCTCCTCAAGAAAATGAGCAAGACGGCGGGTTTGGTCTGCTGAATGTGCATGATCGCATTCGTCTCTATTTCGGCCCATCCTATGGTGTTGAGATGGAGAGCACGTATATGGAAGGAAGTACATTTCAGATTCGCATCCCCAAAAGCAAGGAGGTTCAGCATTGAAAAAGGTAATGATTGTCGATGATGAGATCGGGATTCGGGAGAACATACGCAACAGCGTACAATGGGAAAAGGAAGGTTTTCACTACTGCGGAGATGCACCGGATGGGGAGCTAGCTTTACCCTTAATCGAAGAATGGGCACCTGATATTCTCATTACCGACATTAAAATGCCGTTTATGAACGGTTTAGAGCTGGCCTCTATCATCCGTGCGCAAAAACCTCATATCAAAATCATTATTATGAGCGGACATGATGAGTTCAGTTATGCTCAGGAGGCAATCCGGCTTGGCGTTACCGAATATTGTCTTAAACCCGTCAGCGCAACAGAACTTCTTCAGATATTGCATGAAGTCAGCCAGAAGATGGATGAAGAAGAACAACGACTGACCAGTCTTACGATGACCAAAGAAAAATTGCTCGCCGATCTGTGCGGGGGACTCATCGGTACATCGGATGCCATCGATTCTGCCAAAAAGCTCTCACTATCTCTTTCTGCCAAATTCTACACCATAGTCATTTTGGATATCAGACCCCATGATGATTCTCAAAATTCGGAGTTATTATTAAATAAAACACTTCGGATTCTGGAGGAATTCTGTAGCGTTGATGTGGAATTTCTCTCTTACATTCGTAGCCGGACGGAACGGGTGCTGTTGCTTAAATCCAGCTCCGAAAACCGTATTATGGCTTATCTGGAACAGCTTCGAGGACAGATACGTCTGGATCTGGAGCAACAATTCAACTGCAGTGTCGTTATTGGCATTGGAAGTCATCAGGAACGCCTGCAAGGCATTCATGTTTCCTATCTGGAAGCAGATGAAGACAAATATATCACGCGTTTGACGCAGCAAAACAAAGCCTCGTTACGAGAGATTCACCTGGATGAGAAAATGAATATTTTGTTAGATCGCAGTCGATTTCTTGAATTTCTCAAGATTGGTGACCCCCATCTACGTGACAGCTTTGTACAAGAATTTGCAGCTCCATTACAGTCGATGGACTGGAATTCTTCGTCGTATGGCGTTTATTTGTTAAACGATCTTACTCTTGAATCCTTCCGTATCGCGAATCAAATCTTTCGTATGGGCGCTGACCCGGACGAAAACATTCGGAGCTTGCAACAGATGATTCGGGGAATTACAAGCTGGGAGGCCTGTACCCGATACTTGTGTGATCTGCTCGATCAATTATGGCAGCGAAGAGCAGCATCTTCTGGCAAATACAGTGATGTCATTGATCAGGTCAAAGCGTATGTGTCTGGGCAATACAATAACGAGCAGGTTTCCTTGAAGAGTATCTCAGCACATGTGCGTATTAGCCCAAGTCATCTCAGTAAAATTTTCAGCCAGGAAACCGGTCAGACCATAACGGAATACTTAACCCAAGTGAGAATCGGCAAAGCCAAAGAACTGCTGAAAACAACGAGCAACAAGACATTTGAGATTGCATTCAAGGTTGGATATAATGATCCACACTATTTTTCAAATATATTCAAAAAGACAACCGGATTTACGCCCAAGGAATATCGCACACGGGGGGCCGTGGTACCCGATGAATCATCTGTGGACATGAGAAAAGAGCCGATGTATGAGTAAGCTCCAAAGTGCTGGCTGGTTCTTGTTGTTAATCTTGCTTGCATCATCGATAACCTCTTGCACGAGAGCCCCTTCGAGTTCAACGATCCATTCGGATTCAGGTGATTCACATCCCAAAAATAGGGAAGTAATCCAATATGTTGCTACAGCTGAGGAAGCATCCGCGTCCAAAAACAAAACTTTCGGAATCATCTATCCGATGACCTATCCGACATATGAGATGATCACAATGGATGCTACACAATCTGCTGAAAAACATCACGTGACGCTTACCGTCAACGCGCCAGACGAAGCAAGTACCGAACAGCAAATACGCATTCTGGAAAATATGATCAAACAACATGTTGACGGAATTGCCATCGCTCCTATTGATATTGCCGCGCTTACACCGGTCATTCATAAAGCTACGGCAGCAGGTATTCCGGTGATTACATTTGAATCGGATGCACCTTCCAGCGATCGAATGGCGTATGTTGGAGCGGATAATTATCTAACGGGCCGACAGTTTGCTCAGACCACAGCCAGGCTCCTGAATAATGAAGGCATGATTCTAGTCGAAAGTGGTATGGAAGAGATGGTTGGTCTACAGCAACGTCTGGACGGATTCATTGATTATATTCGTAATGACACTGACATCGAAATTTTGGAAGTCAGATACAATCAAGGCAATGAAGATCGAGCGGTCAACGATATTGAATCCATGATTGATGCACACCCCCATTTTAATGCAGTGGTGGGGCTGGATTTTGTATCCGTTTCCGCCTCTACCCTTGTTTGGAAAGCCAAAGGCTTGAACCGGCATCTAATCGCTTTCGGTGGCAATTCAATTAGCGAAAAAGGACTGTCAAATGGGCAGATATCAACCGTGATTTCGCAAAGTGAGCAGGTATGGGGAACAAAAATTATTGAGACGTTGCTGCGTGCAAGCGAGGGACTTCCTGTTGAGAATTTTATTAATACCGGGATAAAGGAAATCAACCAAACTATACTTCCATCTGAATAGTAACGAATTGAAATCACCCTATAGAAATACCCTTTCAGAGGGCTTCGCTATAGGGTGAAATTTTATCGAATCATGTAGAGAGTATTATCTTTTTTAAGACACTTCTGCAACGACTGAAGACCGCAAGCCCTCAATGAGGATAAATAACGTCAACGCTTGTCCATAGCCCATTGGACTAATCGGTATTTCTTTATAAAACTGGGCATCATGCCCTACAGGTGTTCCATAAGATACTTGCTGTACGACTCCGGTTTCATCAATATGCTGCAACACGGCTTCAAGCGCCCTCATCCCCGTATCAAGATAGGATTCATCCAGGTAGCCGTACCGGATTCCCTTGAGAATTCCGTATCCAAACGCCGCCGTTGCAGACGTTTCTTTATAGGAGTCTGGATCATCCAGTACCGTATGCCACATGCCATCCTCATGCTGTAGCTTGCTAAGTGCTCTGACTTGCGCAGTCGCTGTATCTAGCAGATAAGACTTCAGCCCATCTTCAATGGGGATGATATTTAGAAAATCCATCACTCCGGCCGTGTACCACGCATTGCCTCTCCCCCAATGAACAGCACCATAGTTATGGTTTTCATTGAAATCCCAGCCGTGATAGAACAATCCGGTTTGTTTATTGTATAGATATTTAATATGCACAAGGAACTGTCGCTTGGCTTCTTCCACATAGGCTGGTTTCTCAAAGTGCACTCCTGCTTTAGCTAAAAACAACACCGTCATAAAAAGGGTATCGATCAGAATCTGTCCGTCATTTGCATCTCCCGTGATCATATGCTGAAACGCACCATCTCCGGTCCGTAGCAGTTCATCCATAATCCAGCTGCTCCATTCTTCACAGACACGTTCGTATTCTTTGTTTCCGGTCAGCTGGCTTAGTGTCATTAAAGTAAGCAACGGTGCACAGGTATTCACATTTTTCTCGGGTAGTCCCTCCATCAGCCTGGCATCATACCAGGATTCAAGAAAACGAAGCACTTCAGCATCGTTGGTTGCTTCATAGAGCTGAAGGAGACCGTAAAGTCCGACCCCTTGAGGCCATTCCCATAGATGAATGTCGATCAGTCCAATGGGAAACTGTTCGTTGATGCTTGTATTTTTCATCGATTTCATCGCACCTGATACCTTGCTTATTTTCTCCATAAGCATATCTTGATTCAGCATGATTGTTTCACTCCCCAGATTTTATTGCACACGATTCAACGTTTGATGTTATCTAGATGCAACTGTCCCATAACACCATGACCTGCATGTACGATTTCCTTTCCTTGGACAAATAAAGGTTTGTTCATTCCCCACTGAACGGAACCGTATATCGGATCGGTCAGGCTAAGCGTCAGAGAAGTACTGTCGAATTGCGGGCTGGAAGAACGAACTTGGTCTATAAAATGGCTAAATGATCCGAATTGCGATTCATTGCCTGCTCTGATAATCCAGGCATTACGCAATCCGGGGGAAACAAGCTCACGCTCTCTGGTCACTCCGTTCTTCTCCATGCTCGTTCCATTCGCTGCATATAGAGCCACATACCCTTTATTCAGACAGCCAAAATACCAATTCTCATGTTTCTCCCATGTTGTGAAAAATGACGTAGGAAAATAAGCATGTGTCCAATCGGAAGTATGCGTTGCCGGAATATCAAACATCATCAAAGCGATTGCTTCATGCTGAACAACGTCAGGCAAAATACCATTTCCAGCCCAGAAACATGGTCTACCATCCCCATGTTTGTATATCTCTGCGGGATGATTCACCCATACCTGCGCCTCTGGCGACAGGGACAGATGGTTAACATGCTCCTGATAACCTGATTTTCCAGGTCTAAAGTTTATAATGGAAGACAAAGCGTACTCCGCTGTTCGATAGTGATAGAGTTTGGCATACCCTCCCTTGCCCTGCTGATTAGTAAACGTTAACTGTTCATTTTCCTCAAGCAAGAGATGTTCCTGATAAGTCGCAGGAGGGATATAATCGGATAAACTCAGAGCCACGTTACTAATCGAATAATTGTTCACATGACCGACACCATAACCGATCCAGCACATAGACGTTGTCCCCGCGGCATAACTCCCCAGCAATTCCTTCTCGTAGCTACGCCCAAACGTGGTGGACATTACCCCTTGATGCATCTGTATCGTAATATAATAAAATAACAAATCCATTGCTTTTTTCGCTTGCTCTCTAAGTTGTTCATTCTGAGCAAACTCGTAAATATGCAAGAGTCCAACGGCATCAATGGGAATGTACGCACTAGAATTCCATTCAGCCAATCCTTCTTCCATAAAGCGTTCAAACCATAAAGCAAGCCGCTGCTCTGCCTTCTGACGATGTACTTCACCGGTTTCACCACTATTCGTGAACATTTCTTCCCCAAACAATTGCCCCGCTAACAGTTCATTCGTATGGAACAACAAAGCATGATTCTCACTGAAAAACCACATCACATCATCGCCAGGTTCATCGATCCAATACCGATAATTCAGGATACTTGCTTTTACCCGCTCCCAGAATGCTTCACTGAACAACCCGCTATCTCGTTCATCTCTCCATAGCCGGAACAGCCCTACGAGATAAAAATCACTACAATCCTTCCGCTCTTCAATGCCCTCCACACCTTCTAACAGCATGGTCTCCGCGGCTTGCACATTGCCATTTGTTTTTAGCATAGCGATCGCTGTGTGAATGTTAGAGCTACCCTTCTCGGCAATACACTTCAGAGCCAGCAATTTGCGGGCTTCAATATCCTTGGCTTGTTGAGCAGCCTCATCATATCGGGTATCGTAGGATTGGCAGCCAAACTTTTTGGTGAGGACTACGTTTGAAACCGAAAGGGTCAGCGTGAAATAGACGTAATGATGTCCAATTTCATTGGTATGTCCCAGAACCAGCTCCGCTTCCTTCTCGGCGATCTGTATCGTCTTATTTTCGGTGCCATCAAAGAAATTGCCATACTCAACACGCATCTCTCTGACGATATCTGGCAAGGAAAGCGGAAGCTTCAGTTTAATCTGTTCGCCTTTAAAAATATCCGAAGGAAAGTAAGCTTGTTCCAGAGCACGCTCGGCGGATCGCACAGGCTCTACCAAATGGGAAGCAATAGGCAACGAAACTTGCAATTCTTCTTTTCCAAGGTATTCTAAGGCAAAAGCATACATCGTATCTCGTTCAGCCAGATCCTCCCAGCAGGCATAAATCTCATTGATTCCGGCTACAAGATCGGCTTGAATCACGATTTCCTGTTCCTTGTTACGAACAAGTGGCGCAAAATCCGTGACCTGTTCTCCATTGATCCACAGTGTCAGGCTTCCATACGTTTTGATTCGGAATGACGCCTTATGAGCGGTTGGAGAGACCAGACGTGTCGCGGCATAGCTACGTAGATGAGTGGGTACAAACCAGAAACCTGATTTCTCTACTCGCGGATTACCCCAGGGAGAATAAATCTCCCATGGCTTTTCACCCTGTTCTCCACGAAATCGATCTCCCGGACTCGGGAACTCACTCCATTGATCGAAAAATCGGGATACAGGCTGTGATCTTCTATGTTCAACGAACTCCTGCCTGCACGGGTTTTCGTGAATAGCAAATCCATCGATAAGCCAATCATTAATATCTCCCTCCATCGTTGTTGGAACAAACGCAACAGGCTCCGTATATATACCACTGATCAACCAATGATTGATCACTTGATCTCCGCCTAGTTTCATCGGCTTGTAATTCAACGTATCCGTCCTGCCCTGGGTGGATTCTATCATTTAACTCATCCTTTCATCCCTGAAGTAATCATACCGCTGACAAAATAACGCTGGAAAACCATAAATACAATTAAGACCGGAAGCATCGTAATAACGGACATCGCAAGCAGGCTTCCCCAATCGACATTGTATTCCCCAATAAAATTAGAGAGCGCCAGCTGAATGGTGTATTTGGATGGATCACTGATTGCAATCAAAGGCCATACAAAATCATCCCATCTCCACATAAACGAAAAGATCGCAAGTACAGCCAAAATGGGTTTGGCTATCGGAAGAATAATGCTCCAGTAAATTTTCCATTCGCCAGCTCCATCCATACGAGCCGCTTCTAACAACTCATCCGGTACGGTCAGCAAATATTGCCGCATAAGGAACACACCTGTCGGCGTTGCTGCAGGCGGGATGATGATGGCAAGCAGGCTGTTATATAAACCAAGTGCACTTAGCACTTTGAAGATTGGGATCATAATGACCTCAATCGGGATCATAAGTGTTGAGATAAAAGCAATAAGTATAATGGAGCTTCCACGGAAACGATATTTTGCGAGTGCAAACCCTGCCATGGAATTGATCAATAACAGCAATAACGTTGAAGATATCGTGACGATCGTACTATTCATAAAATACAAGCCAAAATCACCTTTTTTGAATGCCGCCTTAAAATGTTCGAAGGTCACTGGATCTGGCCACAATTTAGGAGGAAAGCTGTATAGATCGCTATTGGTTTTCAGAGCAGAGATCACAACCCATAGCACAGGCAGGAGCCATAACACTGCGGCCACACTCAATATACTGTAGATTGCAATTTTGGCCATAGGTTTCATCACCATCAGACAGCTCCTCCTTTCGATAAGCGGAATTGAAGTGCCGAGAATCCGCCGATGAGAATAAACAGAATGACAGACATGGCACTAGCAAGACCTAATTCCTGCCTGTTAAATCCAATCTCATAAATGTATTGAACAATAAAGGTCGTTTCTTTACCTGGCCCACCGCCTGTAAGCGCAAACATAAGTGGGAAGGCTTTAAACGCGTCAATCAGACAAAGCATAACCACGAGTAAACTTGTCGGCTTCAATAGTGGTAAGGTAATATAACGAAAAACTTTGGTGCCCGTTGCTCCATCCAAGCGAGCGGCCTCATAATAATCTGTGGGTATAGCTTGTAATCCCGCAATAAAAATGACCATGAAAAATCCTGCTCGTGACCATACCGTCGCTACAATAACGGCCGTATTGGCCCAGAAAGATGAAGTTAGAAAGCCTACGGGTTCTGCACCTACCATCGTTAACAGATGATTCAGAATGCCGAAAGAATCTCCGAAAATCCACTTCCAGGTTAAACCTACAATGATAAAAGAAATCATGGTCGGCCAGTAAAAGATAGCTCTGAAGAAACCGCGCATCCGTATCTCACGCGCTAGCAACAACGCAATGCCTAAAGCCGTTGCATAAATTAATGGAACAACAATGACAGCATAAACGCCTGTTCGTCCTATGGTTGACCAAAACTCCTGATCCGTCAGAATCTTCAAATAATTGTCCAGCCCATTAAACTTCATCGGATTCAACCCATCATAGACATGGAATGAATAGTACAGCCCCAATAAAGAGGGAAAGACAATAAATGTACTAAAGATCAGGAGATTCGGAAGTATGAACAGATACGGAGCAATAACGAGTTTCCTGTTCTGTTTGGTCAATGTTTTATGATTTGTTCGCTGTGCTTCACTCATCTGCGTGCCCCTTCCTTATAAATTAAACGAAAGGGAGGCCTAACTGGAATCGCTAAGCCCCCGGTTGTGATGAACATTTGGCTTTACGTTTAACTTTGTGTTTGGTTTAGACCTTATTGACTGGCAATGGCTTCATTGATCTGCTTAGCCATCTGATCCAATGCATCCTGCGGGGTTGCTTTATCGGATAACACGTCCATAATATGATTTTTCAAATCCGTAGAAATCTTGGATATAAGCGTTTGTCTGGACCAATCATTCGCTGCAAGAGGCGAACTGTTTTTCAGTTCATCCGAGAATATTTCAAACATCTCCTTGCCAAATTCATAATTCAGTGTGGAACTGTCCTTCCTCGGACTCATGAACAAGGACTCCTGATTATATTTGGAATTCACTTCCTTGGACGTCAAATATTCAATAAACTTTGCAGTTTCCTCTTCCTGTCCGCTGCCCTTAAAGGCCATAAGGAACTTCCCTCCGGGTACGGAAGAACGCTGCGTTCCTTTTGGCATGTAGGTGACACCCCATTCGAAGTCGGTAATATCCTTATAATTGCTAATCATCCAGTTGCCAGCCCAGTGCGCCGCTACCGTTCCGGAACGGAACAAGTTGTTCGGATTTTCTCCACCCAGCCACACCGATTCAGGCATGATACCCTCTTGATGAAGCTGTTTGAACATCTCCATGGAGCGAATTCCAGCTTCACTGTTAATCGCCGCAGCACTGCCATCCTCTGTCAAGATGCTTCCGCCATTCTGGTACAACAGCGTAGACCACCGGTGGGGAGTGACATCCCAAACCATGCCATACCGTGCTCCGCCTTTGTCCATCACCTGCTTTAATGCAGCGATATATTCATCCCAAGTCCATACTTCATCTGGAGAAGTTGGCACCTTGACACCGGCTTTATCAAACAAGGTTTTGTTATAAATCAATCCATTTGCTGTAACATCCATCGGTGCGGCTACCAGTTTGTTATCCATAACATAGTAAGGTTTAAGCGAGTCGATAAATTGATCTTGGAATTGTTCCGCATTCTGTACATAAGGGGTAAGATCAACAGCCTGATTGGCAAAAGACCCCGTATCCGTCACCCTACTCAAGGCTGGTGGTTTGCCTCCAGATAACATCGTTTTCAACTTGGTTTGGATATCCTTGAAGCCAACTTCAATCAGATTGATTTTTACGTTGCTATTACTTTGCTCGTATTCTTTAATAATCTCCTTGATGACTTCTCCTTCTTTCCCATCTGAGAACCATAAGAAATCAAGAGATTTTTGTTTCCCATTAGCGTTGTTACCCGCACTTCCACAAGCACTCAGCAGGATGAGCACAGCTGTCAGTAACACGCTGATGCTCATCTTAAACCATGTTTTTCTTGTCATTTTAACCTCTCCTTAAGAAGAATTAATGATTTTGGGATACATGAAGCAATTCGTTTTTACGGAACAACTGTGGAGAAACACCCACGTATTGTTTGAATGCTCTGCTGAAATACACAGGTGTATTGAAGCCTAATGTCTCGGATATAGACAAAATCGGTGCATCGGTAGATAGCAACAGCTTTTTGGCCTCTGCCACCCTTTTTCGTATGACATAATTGCTGATCGTATATCCCGTTGTTTCTTTAAAAGAATGACAAATATAATATTTATTCAAATGTAGCGTTTTGGACAGTTCATCGAGCGAAACATTCTCCGCATAATTTTGGTTCAAATAATGAAGAACGCGGCTCACACTGGACTGCTTCTGTGAGGAAATCAGAATCGGATCGACAGATTGCTCCGTAGTCATTTTTCGATAAATCCGCAGTAGCAACTGAGTAAGAATCAATTTAACCATCGTTTTGCATCCCGCACTTCGGGCATCCATCTCCTCTTTAATCCCTTTAAATGTACTTGAGATGTATTCACGCTCCTCCGGGGACCAATGTACCAATAAACCGTCGGGGTGACGGAAAATAGACATCAGATTTTCTAATTGACTAAGTTCGAGCATATCTAATAGCAATATTTCCGTAAAATTAACAAAACTTCGCTTGTACACAATCTCTCTCGAAGGATTAATTCGATGAGGAACTCCACCTCTGAAAATAAACATATCCCCGGGCTTCGGCTTATAGATTCGATCACCGATTAAGAAGGTTGCATCCCCTTGGATGAAATAATGAATCTCATACCCGTTATGTGTATGAATGGGCCATTCATCCTGAAAATTGTCAGCTTCCGAGCGCACATAAACTTCATTTTCCTGCAATGCCATATTCGTCGGGGTGTGTATAGTTAACATCAATAAAGATCTCCCTTCTCTGAATACAAATAGCAATATAGTTTAATCATTTGTAATGATAGCGCTTTACAATGAATTGTATCACAGATATTTCGAACTAATATGAACTATATTGCTGTATTGTTGATCACAATTGTTGCAAATGATTCCAAAGGATCTCAACCATCTAAATGCTGGAAATAAAAAACACGCCATAGCTCTTAGTCTACGACGTGGTTGATCAACCATTATTGAATATTACCTCCCGGTTTGTTTCCTGATGTTATCCTTCTTTATTAATTTATCAATAATCAGACCCAATGCTGTCCAAAAGAGTAGATGTAATCCACAAATGAGAGGTTTAAACAAGTACGTTGTCTCCGGGTTCATATTGATGTCTGTTAGCCAGCGGTTTAATAGTGGATTGAATGGATTCGTTAAATATATCAAAATGTTTTTATCGTCATTGCCCGTTAGGTTATTGAAACATACCAGTAATGAGAAAAGGACTAACCAAAAGGTCAGCCTTTTGAATATGTTCATCTTCGTCTGTCCCTCCTCTCTAAACAAGTTGAGGCTCATGGGTTCAATCCATCATAAAGACGTTATTCAAACCCTTTATATGCCGAATTTCAGAGCTCGAACAACCTCACCATCGATAAGTTGCTCACTGATCCGCTGAAAACCAAGAGATTCGTATAAGGCGCCGGCAACGTGATTATCAGGCCTATGTCCAATTAGAATGCGTTTGCAGTTTAGTGTCTTTTGCATCCTTTGAATCAAAGCACGAAGCGCTTCTTTTCCATATCCTCTACCCTGATATTTACTATCAATCATCAAAGCAGGCAGCCAATAATCACCCTCGTCATGCTCTTGATCGGAGTATACTGCAAAACCTACCAAATCTAAGTCCTTGTAGATGGCCATGGGTTGAAAGTCAGTGACAAACCTGGACTCAGCCAACCAATATACCACGGGTGCAGGGAACGCCTTTTTCTGTTCTTCACTTACCTGTAATTGAGTACAAGCAAACCAATCATCCATCGAAACCGTTCTAACCTGAATAGTCATTTAAAAATCCTCCTAATGGTTTTCTTCGTTTTCTAATGCACATATTCAACTGTTTACTCATACTGCATCACTCCTTTCACGTAGATTTAGGTACAGACTGCTGGCGTTCGCTGTATCTCTCTAAGTCCCTCATAACCCTTACAATGGCTTCGTGCCGCAAGCGGTAATAAAATTCATCATGGCATAGGCTTCTGGCGAATGATTTATAGCTTCGAAAGCTCGCTGTAACTGGGCAAACTCCTCCCGGCTAATGATCCCCTTTTCAACAAAATGTACAAAACGCTGGAGATTGAATTGTTGCTTGAAACCCTCTATACCGATGATGTCGCTGTGTTGCACAACCGCATCAATGTCAACATCAATGTATCCACTCTCAGAGAGGAGCCGCGGCAAACTTCTGCCAATTAACCGATTACCGCCATGTTGGGCTACATAGCCCGCGATTTTCATTAATACGGTATATAGCACCGGTATATCTGGACTCACTGCCCCAAAAACACCATCGTCAACATCAATAATGGCCAGCCGGCCACCAGGCTTGAGCACACGATAAATTTCTTGCGCAGCTTCGATCGGATTGTTCAGGTGAAGAAAAATCAGCCTAGCCACCACAAAATCAAAGGAGTTATCCGGCAGATCCATCTGATAAATGGAAGATTCCACAAATTGCAGTCGCTCCGAAGAAACGTCCTTCAGCCGTTCTTTGGCTTGCGCTTGTAACGTACGATCTATCTCAAGCGAGGTAATCTCGCTGCCCGGTAGACTGTTCAATAATTGTTCTGTGATGTAGCCGGGTCCGCTTCCGACCTCTAATACACGCATTCCATTTTTCAGCCCATACCACGCCAGATTACGAAATTCTTTGAACCAACCCATGCCGGCTTGCATCTTTAACCTCTCTAATTCATCTTCGAAACTTAATACTGCGGTTTGGATATTGTAAGTTGAACGCGGGTCAGTCATATTCCTTTTCCTCCTCTTGATTAAAATGATAGAACCTGTATTTTTACACTTTTTTTCTACCTAAAAAAAGAGCAACCATGTGATATTTGTCTATCGTTCCACCTGCAAGATCTATTGAACGTTTGATTCTCTCCAAAAGCGTACTCCGAACATCCTCAGAAAGCTGCTGATGCTTGGAATTTGTATTTAAAAGTGCGACATATTCATCGCTCGAACAGGACTGTATCCAGTTATATTCCTTGACCTTAATGTCTGTGAACAAGCCCGAACGCTCCGTTATTTCTTTGCGCTCCTGAATGACTTCATCAGGCGAAGAATATTGAGAATCATCCAAATGAGGGGCTAGCGCAATGTAATGCGCACGTATTTCTCGATGCAGCTGGTCGTAGCCAGGAACATGAATGGTCCAAAAAAAACCTATGCATCCCTCATCCTCAAGCACTTCCCAGGCCCTGCGGTAGCCGATCTCTGGATCAATAAAATGAAAGGCTGTCCCTGACACCATCAACTTGAAAAGCTTTCCTTCTTCATTCCATTCCTCAAACGAAGTGTTGATCACTTGAATGGATGGATACGATCTGAATTTATCTGCGGTAAACTGTGCCAAATTGCTACCTAATTCAATACACGTAATGTTGGTGTAGTCCTTACTCACCAAACCACCAGTGGCCTGCCCTGTTCCGCAACCAACTTCAAGAATGGAATCTTGCTTATCAAGCTTCGCATATGTAAAAATATCATCAAACATTTCGCTCGGATAGACAGGTCTGTAACGCTCATATTCACTCGCTACGAGATTAAATGTTTCTTTGTTTTCCATGGTATCCGCCTCCATTTTGCTAACATTATTTCACTCTTTTTGATTGACTAAAACTTACCATATTTTATTATTGTTGAACATATCCGAACAAACCTCTCAATAATGGAATGATCCTGTTTCTAGTTCACCAGTTACTAAAATGGATCGAGGTGTTCCGATGAAAATATCCCCATCCTTTTTCGGGAAGCTGACAGATGAGCAATGGGGAAAAGGATCTGGACCATCATCCCAAGCAATTTGGCGTTTAGCTGTTTGCGTTCTTCAATCTCCTCCTTCAGAAGCCTGCTTGACATTGATAACGGTTATCAATAATGTAAAAGTACTCATCATTGCTCTCCGAGCATGTTAAACATATTTGAAACGGGGCAGGTCTTGTGAACATAGACGTTAATCAGTTAGCAGAGCATTTTGCTTATACTCCTTTTCAAGTTAAAGGAATCTATCGATATACCCAATTTCGCGGGGTGCCACACGCTGACTACACCGATTCTTATCCAGGATTTGTGTTTCCTCTCACAGGAAAGATACAATTTCAATTCAATGAAATGCCTTATATTCTTTCGCCAGGAAAGGTAGTACACGGTGGTGCCAGAATGAAACTGGCCAAGAAAACATTCCACAACTCCAATTGGGAATACATTCTTGTTTTATACGAGACATATGGTTCGCAACTTGAAAAATCAAGCTTTTCCAATCAGCATTTTGAATTACCAACGGGACAATCTCCCCGCCTTAAAGAACTCATTCTGCAACTCTGGCAAGTATATAATCAGTGCGGAGGTCTTTCGCGGTTTCAAACTGAAATGTTATTTCGCAATGTACTTAATGAAGCCCTCCTGTCTGCTGCACAGGGACAAAATCAACATGACTCTTCTGACTTGTTTGAGCAGATTTCCCACTATATCCATCAAAACTATCACTTAGATCATAGCGTTGCATCACTTGCAGAACAATTTGGTGTTAATCGCAATCGAATCTCTTATGTCTTTAGAAGACATTCGGATATGGGGCCAGGTGAATATTTATCCCAATACCGTATTGAAAGAGCCAAAAAGTTACTGCTTAAAAGCCAAGCCACGATACAACATATTGCCCAAGCAGTAGGTATCCATGATGCCTATTATTTTAGCAGAGTATTTAAAAAACAGGTGGGCTGTTCTCCTGCTGCATATCGTCATCAATTCATCAATAATCCATTCTGATTTCAACAGGTATCTATTTTAGATGGCTAATGAAATTTATATACTTATAGACAAGGTTAAAAAACATCTTTAATCAGGCAACAAACCCCTAGCTAATAAAAGGAGGAATTATGAACCAATATCAAATTATAAAACCAATGCAGGAGCTTACTAAATTTACGGAGTTTTGGTCTCCGAAATACATTGGTGGGATGAATGAGTATCAATTCAAACTTGTTAAAATGATTGGGGAATACGAATGGCACGCTCATGAAGAAACAGATAAAGTTTTTTTTGTGCTCGAAGGCGTAATGATCATTGATCTGCGTGATCGACAAGTGAGAATTGCTAAAGGCGAAATGTTTATCGTTCCTAAAGGACTCGAAATCAAGCCCTCTGCCGAGAGTGAATGCCATATTATGCTGATGGAGCCTAAAGAACTTTAATTATTAATTAAAAGCCCATGACAAACTTTCAGCTTAATCACACACTTCTGCATGGTTCAAGCTTCATGATGTCATGGGCAATATGAAGTGAAGCTCTTACTCTTTACTTTCCACTTTCTGTACACAGCCAGTGACGGTCACGACCGATTTCCCTGGAATGTTCACGATAAAAGATTGTTCTTCTTCCGCTGCGGTAACTCTCTCCTGACAAACCAGATCCAGTTCCGCGTTGGTTACGTAAGACTGCATTGTCGTAATTCGTTCATTTAATCCTAGCTCATGAAGGTCTAGTTGCACGCATTTGTCATGTTCACCATGATTTACAAAAACGGTCGTCACGGTTTGCTCTCCCTCATGAACATATGCAGAACCTAACAAACCGCTGTCAGCTTCCTCACCGAGTCCGGTCAAATCGATTCGCTTCGCACCAGGCCGAATAAATCGACTATAGTTACCGAGTACCCACAGCATCTTCGAGGTCAGAATATTTTGCTCATCGCCAGGTTCATTAAAATCCGTATAGATTAATCCATCTTTGTAATCTACTTTGGAAACCGCTGTCCACCATTGCCATGCTGCCGCGTTCGCTTCCACCAGATCAAAGTGAATCGTTCTTGCCACATGAAGCGCAGGCTCGATCCCCAAATCACGTCCAGGGCCATAATCCCCCAGAATGCAATATTCCGTCACCCAGTACTTGCTCTCTTCATCGTAATGCTTCATGTTCGTGTGCAGCAATTGCCTCAATCTGACTAACCGATCATCCCCCGGATTACTGTAGTCAGACCAGTATGAATGAGAAGCCATTTTATTTCCTATCGCTTCTTTCACCTCAGGATCACCGATCATATCCTTTATGTATTCCCGATACTTCCCTGTACCCAGCTTGTTAGCGCCGCTGGAATACGTTCTACTTCCCGCAAACTGACGATAGTATTCGTCGTCCAAGAGCGCCGTAATTTCCACACCGTCCGGTGCACTGATCCGTGTCTGCAAATCGGTCTGCTGTAACTGGCGATATAATTCCAGAATCACTTGCTTCAGATCATCATTATTATAACGATTTCCCTCCTGCCAAGACTGATTCCAGTCCCAAGTCGGCTCGTTGATCGGGCTAATATAGTCAAAAGCAAGTCCTTTTCCCTTGAAATACGATAAAACATCAATTAGATACGACGCGAACTTTCCATTATACTCCGGTTTCAGATTCGTCGAACCCACTTCAAGATCAGGCTGGGCATGCCCATTTTTGGTCATCCATACCGGTGGGCTATTTACAAATGCGATAAGTGTCCCAACTCCCCGATCACGCGCGGCTTGAAGGAACCACTGTTGGCCCGACTGTTTACTCCAGTCATACTCGTGCTCCTCTGATATTCTGAAAGCTTCGGCTCTTCTCCAAGGGTCGGGAATTCGATCCTGATCGGTTTCTGTTGAACCTGCGCCTATGTTAAAACGCCATGCGGACAACCCGATGCCTCGCTCCCTGGAAAATAACAGATCGGCGATTTGCGCCTTGTTTTCCTCGCTCCAATGCTTCCCTAGCGGTTCCATCGACCACGCATCCGACGCGCCAAAATTGTCTATGCTCTGATAACATGTATTTCCATCAATCGTGACTTGTGCATCCAGCCTATCCTTTGATTTCGGGTTATCTCTTTGCATTCCTCATCCTCCTCTTCCTGATCTATCTTTGCAGGTCTTTGCACCATACACTGTTAAATAGCTATGGGTTAGAGACTGCCATCGATGTGGGCAGTCTCTTAACGTTTTACAAATTCAGTATCCTTCTCCAGTCATGAAGGACTTATTCTCCTTCTGTTCTCCACTCTGAATCCTTTTATCCCACAAGACCGGAACGTTCCACACTCTCCACGAAATGACGCTGAACGAACAGATAAATGATAATCAGCGGCAGAATCGCCATCAGCACACTCGTATTCATCATCATGGACATGAAAAACGGGTCTTGTGTATAAGATGCCGCAGCCTGGCCTCCGCCCGTTAGATACGTCGCAATGGTAAAGCCCGAGGATGACATCATCGATGACATCACTTTAGGTTCATTCAAATACATATTGGTGAAGAAGGAGTCATTCCATTGCCATACGAACGAGAACAACATGACCGTAACCATTGAAGGGATCGCGTTAGGCAAAATAATACGTCCAAACGTTTTGAAATATCCTGCACCATCCACGTAGGCAGCCTCTTCAATCTCACGCGGAATACCTCTAAAGAACTGGCGGAAAATGTAGACGTACAGACCTGTTTTCACACCCATACCGAGTGCTGCGGAGATTAGAAACGGCCAGTATGTGTTGATCAGATTAGCAGGACTGCCACGAAACAGCTCGATTAAACCCATCACATCAAAATTCTTAAAATTCAGATAGAGCGGAATCATGATCGTCTGTGTAGGCACCAGAATGGTAAAGATGACGGCAGCAAACAACAAACCACTGCCTCTGAACTTGATTCTTGCAAACCCATAGCCGGCTAGCACACAGGTTATCGTTTGCAGAAGCATCACCGCAGAGGATAACCATAAGGTGTTCATTAACACACTAGGATAGTTCATCGCCGTGAAGACCAGCTTAAAATTTTCGAGCGTAAACGTACGCGGAATCCAGATCACCGTTGGGTCATACAGATCGGACATGCTTTTAAAGGATATCGATATTTTCAATAAAATCGGATATAGAATCACAAATGAAATGCCAAAGATCAAGACAAATCGAACCAGAATCCACGCCCACTTCTTGATCGCTTCAAACCAGTAGGCCGTGGAACCCAGGCGATGCAGCCATTCCTTTTTCGCTGGCGGTTGCCCTGCTGCGGTTTCTGTCTTCATGTCAGGCCTCCTTTTCCTTGTTCTACATAAGCTAAACCAAAGATGTTTACACATTCACTCTGATGACAGAATAACCTTTCAATCGCTGTTATCCCCAGATTTCTTTGATTACCTTTAATAAAAGGTGAAAATCCGGTGATAAAGGCGAAGCCTATGCTTCCGATGTAGCTTTCTTTCAGAAAGCTTTCAGCTCCGCTTTTCCAGGTTTTTTCTGTCCTCTCCGTTTTTGTGTAAAAAAATTAGTTTAACTTATATAGCTAGTTTTGATAAAAGACCTTGCGGGACACTAGCGCGGTCGTTACCCACAGGATCAGTGCAATCACAGCAAAATACATCCAGGACATCGCCGCACTGAGCCCAAAGTTAAAGCTTTTGAAGGCCGTATCTACCACAAGCCGACTCGTCTGATCACTGATGAAGCTATCCACGATGGTATACACCAGATTGGTCAGAATCAGCGGGCTCAGCATCGGGAACGTAATTTTCCAAAAGGCTTCATAGCCCGTAGACCCTTCGATTTTCGCTGCTTCATACAGCGATGGAGAAATCGACTGCAGACCGGCAAGGAAAATCAGAATCTGAACGCCTGATTGACTGACAATTTCGTAAATCCGGCTAACCGCACCTGTCAGATATTCGACCAGAATCGGACTCATACCTGATTCAAGCAACATAATGGTCAGATCCAGATTTTTCATCACGGACAGTCCACCGCCCGTCATATCGTTGGCACTACGTACAACGGATTGCATCAAATCCCCGTTTTCGATACTCGCAATAATACCCGAAGCCAGAATAACCGGAAGGAAAAAAATCGCCCTCGCCAGCACCCTTCCATGAAACTTCTGATTCAAAATCACCGCAAAAAATAGGCTGAAAATAATAATTAAAGGTGTATTCACGACAATATTGATTACAGATTCCGTCAACATCCTCACATAGGATTCATGAGAGAATAACGCCTCACGGAAATTCGCCAAACCAATAAACTCCAGCGTAAACCCTTCATTAGACACCTGCAGATTGCTCAGACTGTATCGGAACGAAGAGATCAGCGGCACCATGAAAAGTAACAGGAAACCGATGAACCAAGGCAGGATGAAATACAAACCGTAATATCTGTTTTTTTGCTCTAGGGATAATTTCTTAAGTTTCATTCCGGCATGTCACCTCCTACCCAGTAGCTCTTCGCTGCCACACGTATGCCATTCCACTCCACAGCAGCATCGTTGTAATTCACAATGACCGTTTTGCCTTTTTCGTAAGTCGTTTGATAAACACCACTACTTAGCTTCTCATGTTTAACAATCGTTTGGTTCTGTACATCTTGCAACACGTTCCGCAGTTCCTTGTATCGCTCTGCTGATTCTTGAATCCAGCGCCGATAATCGGCTGAATATAACGCGTCAAAACTTGTCAGTTTGATCGCAGATGGATCTGCGTAGAACCACGTGTAATACGGTGCTGATCCGGTTTCGATCGCCCGTAGCATCTGTACATGGGAATCCTGATCATCCGCCATATTCCATGCCTGCCCTGTATATTGCACGTAGCCGTGATAGACCAGTTGGAAAAAAGGAACCGCTTCATCGGTGATGTTAAACCCGCTGTTGCTCACAGGTGCGTCAACAATATGTCTGGCATAGGGAATCGCATAACTATTGCCGCCCTCCACAAGAAGCGATACGTCCGAGCTGCGCACCTTCTCAAGCTGCTTTATTACAACCTGTTTGGCCTGCTCGCGATTGATCACCTTAGCGCGGTTGAAGTCGGAATTCAGCTGGTCGCCTAAGTCTCGGAGCGACAGACCTGTAAGTCCATTCCCTTTAAAATCTTGCAAAAATCCATTCACAATGCCCGGCACCGCTTCCGGACTCAGGACATACCCCGGAGGGACTTCATCGTCCTGTGCAAAAGTGGAGATACGGTACGGGAACAACTGCGCAAGTTTCCCCGTAATTTGGCGTGAAGCATACGATTTCTTGAATCCTTTCGCTTCCGGGAATGCCTCCAGGAAGGATACGTCCGGATATAATCCAAAACCATTCTCTTGTGCGTAGGCCTGCAGGCTTTGCAAACCTTTAGCGCCACCCAGCTTTTTATCAACATCGATGGACTTCGGCATATTATGATGAATGCCTCCGCCAAACCACCCCGAGTACCGAAGCTGGATATCTTGCACGCCTAGGCTTTGCATTTCTTTTAAAATATCCTGTGCCTCTTCAAACGTCGTCAGAGGTTCATAGGCATTGTACGGGATACCCAGGAAGAATTTTTTCTTCGGAATGCCACCAATCAGTTCGACATAGAAAGGCATTTCCGCATCGTCGCCTAAACGGGTGAGTTTCTTCTGCTCCGTCAGATACTCCCGGTAAGTCGAGGCCATGCCTGAATAACTCGCATCCTCGGCTCCGAGGAACTCATACACGACAGCCATCTCGTTATGAAAAGGCTGTGCCTGAAACCGTTTGACTGTGCTGGAACGCCAGCCGTTCGTCAGGGTAACCTCTTCCATGCTGCTCAGGGCAAAGCTTGAATGTACGGTGTTGTACTGATTCAATCTGCCGCTGACATCCGCCTCAACAGACGCAACCGCATCACCTTTATCGATGACCGCAAGGTAACCTTTGTCTCCATAACTCATACCGAACACAGGCATTCTTGCCTTCTGTTCTTTCTGAATCTGGGTGAGCTGGTTCACGGCATGATCGCTACCATACAGCACTGTACTGTATGGGGATACAGACGTTTTTTTGTTATTAAAATAAATCAGTGATCCTGATCCATCCGGCACCAAGCTATATCCTTCATCCTTCGGCCCGCTGGCTCCGAAAAACGGCAGCAGGGACAACGATTGAATTTTCATCGTATCTGGATACTGGATTCCGTTCTCCGGGATGGATACACGCAGTCGTCCTTGCTCCAGCCGATAGTGAACAGGTACAACGACACTTGTGCTCACGTTTTCCTCTTCGCCGTAGGCCGCTTTATCTATTGCGATCTGTGCCTCATCATAACCGATAGACTCGAAAATTCGGGTGACTTTGGACAAACCTACGCCTTTCAGAGAAGAGTCCCGTCTCTCAAAACGTTTGTTCTTCTCATCGTACTTAAAGCGCTTCTCGATTTCTTTCTGGTCTTTTTCTTCCAGTTTCGCGAGAATCAACGTGTTAAAGCGTTCCTCGCTAATATATTTAGGGATAGCTTCAATATCACTTTTGACTTCACCCAGTGTGTATACGATGTTGAGGCCGTCCTCTACTTTTTCAACTTCAAACTGACCACTCTCTACACTGTGCGTAAAATTATCGTATTTGAGCGCATTGCCCGTATTATCGTAATACGTCAATTCAAACTGCACATTCAGCTGGGATTTGTTATATCCGGTCGCAATGGCATCTGCTTCACGATCCTGTGGATTGGAAAACCACATGGCACCATTCTTCTTGTCCTTGACCGCAATCTCTGTCGTTTCCGGCTTTAGATACAGGATCAGGCCGTCCTTTTCCGCAACAGCTTCCATCCCCTCAGCAACAGCTACCGCTTCCTTATTCTGTTGATTTGTAGATGCTGCCTTCGCGCCTGAGCTGGTCGCAGCAGACTGCTCTTCTCCCTCACGTGAAGCATCCGCCTTCACCTGCTCCGAAGGACTTTGTTGTGTTTCAGACGACTCAGCAGACGTATTCTTACTCGTCTCTTGTGAATCGCCAGATGTGGTTGCCACCCGTTCCGATACGGATTCCGCATAATTGACATTTTGAGACATGAACAAGCTTGCGATGAGGATAGCCGCTGCCAATGCGGTACGCTTTTTTCTCATATCAGGCACCTCCTTTCTTCTCCTATTCGCGCAGTGTAATCTCTTGAAAGAGGGTATAACCGAAACTGATAATTTGCTGGATCAGGCTAAAAAAAAGCAAGCCCAGGAAAATCACAACACCCATTACTACAAGCGTAAGCAGCATGGTCATAATCGTTTTCATGACCGAGTATTGATGTACTGTCTTGGTTCCGATAAACAGCAGCCACACAAACCAGATGACACCGAACGAATCCAGCAAGTAATAGAAAGAAGATTCGCGCAGCGTAATCACATTACTGAGCAAAATATTAGGAATGTTGACCAGAATAAGCGGAAGCATCGCATATCCTGTAGCAATCAAGATGTCTTTGAACTTGCCCTCACCGTCCATCAGCGTAGTCAGCGACCAATTGGAAATACACCAGAGCAGAAAAGGGAGTACGATATACTTGAACTCGTTAATACTGTTAAGTGAAAGTGGATAGTTATTATTGACAACATACCCTGCAAACTGTCGCTTCAAGATCATCGTTATCGTGACAGCCAGAAGCACTAACAATGCAACGCGCAATCTGCCTTTATTTTCATATTTCAAATCCCAGTATCCGTCAAAAGGACGTACCGCGACATGCAGAGAGTATTTGAGTTCCTTAATTAGCGACATCTCTGACCCCCCTCTCATTCCTTGTCCTGGCGATCCTGCGCCAGACGATGACGCTGATTAGCAAGGCAATTGCTACAGTCATGTACATCCCGAAATATTCACGCATGTATTCTCTCCGATATTTCGCTAAAGCTTTGGAATAGTATTCGCGGTCATTCCCTAACTTCAGATAGGTCATTGCGTCCTTGTACTTCCCTTCTCGCAGCATCGATTTGCCGATACCGATATAGGCCATCTCATAGTTCGCGTCAAGGCGCAACACCTCTTGCCATAACTTCGCGGCTTCCGTATGTTTGCCAGAGCTGTACAACCGATTGGCTTCGTTAACCAGGCTTCCAAACGTTGTCGCCTTGAACTCCGTAATCCGGCCGAGATCCCGATCCAGTACGTAGATAGCGTCCCCGTGGCTCTCAATAGCGACCGGGTTTTTGAACGTACCGATCTGATTACCAAGCTGACCTATGACATAGAGGAGATTACCGTCCTCGTTATACGTGAACACCCGTCCTCTAGTTGAATCCAGCGCACGATAGACACCGTTACTGGACACCTTGATATCCACGAAGGAAGAGCGATTGAAGGTCAAGTCTCCGACCGGTGCAAATTCACCGTTGACCCGAAGTACGTCAATACCGGACGGATTCAATCTTTTGACGGAAGAAAGCGAGTTTTTATCCGCTGTTGTGGTGTAGATAAAACCGCCGTCATCGATGTCCGCGTTGTTGAACTCCAGCGGGATAAACCGCACCATTTTCTCCCGTTGTTCCTTGGTAGATACGGTTTTCCAGAACAGGTCGACCGGATCGAATTGCACTCGATTGGTACCCATAAATCCGGTGAAACGTCCGTCACTGTCGAACTCAATCAGTCCTTCAAAGACCCCGCGACCAACCACGTAGATCCGTCCAGCTTTGTCCACGATAACCTTGCGAGGAAAGTATTCAAACGTATCACTAAGCACATCCGACTCTGGTGCACCGATGGCACGCACAAAAGTACCATCGTGATTCAACTCCACGATTCGTCTGTTTTCGGTATCCGCAACGTAGATTTGACCTGCTTCCGTCACAAAGATTCCCTCCGGATTGTTAAAGCTATCCTGTTTACCGTCATGTTTAAAATCTTGTATGACCCGAACCGCTTCCCATTTCTCGTTTAAGACAACGATCCGTCCATTGCCTGAATCCAGAATATAGAGCAAGCCATCTTTCGCAGCATATAAATCCAGCGGAGACTGCCATGCTCCTGTTCCGGCCTCATCCCCTGTGATTACTCTGGAGGGAAGAAACGCAATCGGTGACTTTACCGAATCTCCCCAATAGTTGTAGGTATATCCCTCATACGGTGCCGCATGAGCCTGATTATGTCCTAATCCGGCAATCAGCAGGGAAGCTACCAGAACGATTAGCCATGATTTCACTCTCATCTGTAACACCCTCTCCCTTAATCCTTCATGCCGGATGAAGCCATCGTTTGAATGACATTGCTCTGCGATAGTACAAACGTCACGATTGGCACCGTCATCATGATGACAGCCACGGCAGCGCCTACCCCTGCACGAGCAATTCCCCCTTGCACAATCTGTCCCATGGCATAGTGCATCGTTTTGAGTTGTTCACTGTAGATGAAACTGCCGCCATCCGTTCCCCATAACATCTGCATCATCAGGATCAGTAGCGTTAACCACGCCGGTTTAACGAGCGGCATAACGACCTGGAAAAAAATTCGGTATTCGCTCGCACCATCCATTTTTGCCGCTTCAAGCAGTGCATCCGGGATTTGCTCCATAAACTGCTTCATTAGATACAAACCCAGCGGATAAGCAAAGGCCGGGATAATGATTGCTTGATACGAATCAAGCCAGCCGAGTGTCGACATGATCATATAGTTCGGAATGGCCGTGACATGTGGCGAAAACATCAACGACAAGACGATTACCGTGAACAAAATCTTATGTCCGCGAAACTTGTGTTTTGCCAGTGGGTATGCTGCGGCCGAGGCCAGCATGATATGACCGAATGTGCCCGCCGCCGTAATAAACACCGTATTAAAAATGTATCTTGAGAAGGGAACCCATGAATTTTTCATCACCTGAAACAAATCCGAAAAGTTCTCAAACGTCGGATTCCGAACAAACAGGGTTGGCGGAAATATGAACAGCTCATCCAGCGGTTTAAACGCATTATTAATGACATAGATGAGCGGAACCGCCATAAACGCGCCAAATCCGCCAAGTAGCAGGAACAGCAGGATGTCGACCTGCCAGGATCGGTTGATTTTTCGTTTCATACGCAGGGCTATTTTCATCTGCTATTCCCCCACTCTCTTCAGAAGCTTTTGTACAAGCAGGTTGGAACCCAGCATCAGACCGAATAACACCGTTGCAATAGCAGACGCGTAACCCATTTCGAAGCGGATCGTTCCGTAATCCATCAAGTGAGTGACGATCGTATGGGCACCGTACTGCACACTTGGGAACCCTGCTAGCGCCGTAGCAACTTCGGCAACCGCCAAGGACGCAGTAATCTGAATGACCGCACCAAACATCAACTGAGGCCGCATCGAAGGCAGCGTAATGTACCATAACTCCTGCCAGCGATTTTGTACCCCATCGATTGCTCCTGCTTCATACAGCGTACGATCCACGGTCTGCAAACCGGCGATGAACGCCAGGAAACTGGTTCCCAAGCTGAGCCACAGCTGCACTAGCATGATGATCGCCAGCATATATTTCGGATCTTGAAGCCACAGGATCGGTTCGTAAAGAATGCCTGTTTTCATCAAGAAACCGTTCATAATGCCGTACGAATCCCCGGAGAAAATAATTTGCCAAATAAAGAACACATTTCCCGAAATTGAAGGTGCAAAAAAGATCAGGGTCATAAAGGCTCTCACCTTGGGATTCAGCTCATTAATCAGCCACGCGAATACAAAACAAGCGATGTAACTGATTGGGCCGGTGACCACCGAGAAAATAATTGTATTTTTGAGACCAATCAAGAACACATCATCATTCCAGAGCAGCTTGGAATAGTTCTCCCAGCCGACCCATTGCGGAAACTCCAGCATATTGAAGTTAGTAAAGCTGAAGAAAATGGAGATGATGACGGGAAACACGGTAAATAGTAAAAACAACAACATATACGGAGATAGTAGAACATACAGATGTTTATCCCGCTTCATATCTCTGACAAAGAGTTCCCATTTTCCCGGCATGCCGGCAGGCGTGCGCTTGGGCCGAGAACCGGTTTTGTTCACCATTTCTGTCTTTTGCAAAAGAGTCCCTCCCTAGCGCATTCCGTCCAATTTAAACTCTTTTCGTTTCTGCTGAATTTCGTAGTTAATTTCCTGCACATAATCATAGATGGCATCCGTGGAATTGGTACCGTTATTCACGACCTCACGCAAGGCATTGTCCAGATGGCGACCTGTAAAGTAACCTCCAGGCACTTCAGGCACGCCCTGCACCCACTCCCATTGTTCTTCCAAACTGCGATAATCGCGGATTGGCCAAGGCAATTCCTGTAATGCTTCAATGTTGGCTGTCGGATAGCGCGCCGCAGCTCCCATCAGACCTTCCATTTCCCTTCCGAATCGAACTTGTGCATCCTTACTAACCCACCATTTCATGAATTCCCATGCCGCATCCTTATGTTTGGATTGTTTCAGCATGACCGTCGCCGTGCCACCACTAGCCACATCCCGTTTGATGCTTCCGTCCTTCTGCTTGATTCCTGGAACCGGGATAAACTCCCATAATCCTTTGATCTCTGGCGCAGATACAGACAAATAGTTGTAGAAGGTGTAATCCATAATGCCCACTGGCATTTCACCTGTTCTAAAGCGCATCGGGAAATCAAAGGTGAGCGGAAGTTTATAACTGGTATAAAAATTCGTCCATTCTTTGAACGCTTCCAGCCCCGTTTCCGTATCCATACCACTTCTGGCACCTTGGTCTAAATAGAATGAACCACCCATTTGGTAGAGCAGCATTGCATACGCCCGGTTTACTTCGAGTACCGGTACACCTGTGGTTTGAGCAAGCGGCAGTGCCATTTCCATGTTATGCTTCTGCAGCACCGGAATCATGGCATACACATCTTCCCACGTCTGCGGCGGCTCAAGGTCAAGCTGTTCCAGAATATCTTTCCGGTAAAATAACATATTGAATATTTGCTGTTCCGGCAGGGCAAATACTTGATCCTCAAATTGATAAGGAACCATGGCACTGTCCCTGAACTGTTTGATCAATTCGTGGTACCCCGGATACGTAGACAGATCCTCTGCCGCATGCCGCATGCCGAAGTTAACCGGCACATCATTGCCTACTTGCATCGCCACATCCGGTCCTTCTCCTGCAAGGGAGGCGCGGAGCAACACGTCGGCATTGACCAGCTTGAGATTGACACTAATGCCTGTCAGCGGTGTAAACGTGTCATCAATCATCGCTTTTAATACCTGCGCCTGGTCTCGGCCTGTACCAATCCAGACGGTAACGGATTTATCTTCATCCGCTGTGCTACCGATGGTGTCGTAATCTTCGAAGAAAGAATGGAAGAAAGACGAAACCTCATGTCCGGCTTTACGGAAGGCCGAATCATTTGCGTTTGGCAACTTCTCATCAGGGGAAGCTAAGAGCAGATAGTCAATTTCCAGCGGTTGCTCCCGGACTTCCAGAAGCCAAGAACCGACACTTCCGACGTTAATTTTGAATTGAGACAACCGTTTCTGAACCGTTTCCGGTTTGTCGGCCAGATCGGCCAACTGATAAGCGGTTTTATTCAAAATCGCAGTTTTGTCACTCTTTTCTCCTGTTAGACGAATCAACTCTTCAGAAACCGCATTCAAGATATCGCTTTGCTTATGAAATACTTCCACCATATCTGGAATCTGTTTCTCTAATTGATAATCCCGATACGGGTCAGGAACATTTCCTGTAATCATCAGAATTTTTCGGTACATCGCATTGATTTCAAGCACGCTGGCTTCAACCTGGCGAATCAAAGGCGCAATGGCCCCAAGACTGACCTCAAGCCGTAAATCATGTTTTCCTTTGGTTAAATAAAATAAATAAGGCTCTTCTTCACTGCCAAGCACATGCATCTGCCAATCCGAATCATAGAAGAATGGAATCTGCATCATTTCTTTGAATGGCGTTTGGTTATCAATCTGCAGCGAGCGCGTGGAATAAATGCCTCTCAGCAATTCCTGTCTGCCTTTGATCGCAATTTTATATAAACCATCCTCCGGCACATCCATTTCCCATGCAATCCATTGCCCTGGCACACGCCAGTTGTTTCCGCCAATGGTGTTCATTCTGATCTTGGAAACATCATACGGTTCCGTTGAGGTGCTGGATCGATCTGTAATCGGATACAACGTCGGTGATGACTTGGTTGCTGCCTGTTCCCCTTGAACTTTGATCAAGTGTCCGCTTGTTTCCGCGTATCCTTTCGATTCGTACTCCTGCTTCAGTTCCGCATAGGAAGGCGGTTCTTCGTAATGATGTAGCTTGATCGAATCAATGACCATCGGTTCCCGCGTTGATACAAGCTTTATGGAGTGTTTCCCTGCTGAAAAATAAAACTGGTACGGCTCTTCATAATAGCCTTCTTTATCTCTCAGGATGGACTCCTGCCACATGGGTGCTTCAATCTGACGCGGACGCAAGTCATTGCCTCTATTGTCTTGCTCAATCTCGGATTTTTCATTGACCCAAACCCGATGAAAGCTCATGTTGCGTGCACTGTTGAAAGGGATCTTCCCATCAATCCATAACTCGCGTTCGATGGCAGAGCTCTTTCCTTGAATCGGGTAATAACGCAACGTCATGTGATACATCCCGGATTCCGGAACATCCACGTCCCACTGCATGGAACCACTTTCCTCTGTTCGTATGAACTTGCCCGTTTCGCCGCCGAGCTCTGTGATCATCTCTGGTTTCATTCCTTCAGCAGCTGTGTAATCTGCTCCCTGAATGACAATTTCCCTTGAAGGCCGCTTCTCGTTCTGGTGTTGCTGCAGGTAATAATCATAGCTACCCTCCGCAGCAGACTCCGATATCGGCATCACACGGCTCGGATCTGATGTTCGATTTCCGGATTTGGAATTACCGCTCGCACCGGAACTGAATATCGCATACACCACGACGAGCATGACCATGACGACGACAATCGTCACTCGGGATAATGTGAATTTCACCCAATGCCCCTCCTTTAACTGACTCTCGTAAACGTAATCAGATGGACGGCCCGCAAATTTGTTTCCCGGCTAACCGAGAACAGATATGAGGCCGTCAACTTATATCCATTATTTTTTCTTTTCTTGCTCTCCGCTTAGCACTTTTTTCACCGCAGCCTGAGCAGGTGCAATAACTTGTGCAATACCTGTAGAAGGTGTAATTTCACCTTTAACAAATTTCTCGGTTACGCTGTCCAATTGCTCTTTGATGCCCAGACCGCCGAAGCGTCCGCCAAACAAACGTTGTACCTTGCCATCATCATTCATCGCATTCGCGATTGAAGTTTCATCCGGTAAAATATTTTCAAGAGACAGTCTGCGGTTATCCTGCCAGTTATCAAAGTCTTGCAGATCTTCCCAGATCTTCACGATCACATCTGCATCCTTAACGCCTTTCGGAATAACATAAGCTGCCGTCTGACCGAATGGTTCATAGTAAGAGTTCGCTTTAGGGCCCTTAGGCATATAAACATATCCCCACTCATCCTTCAGCTTATCTACGATCCGGCCTTCAACCTCCCAGAGTCCACCAGGATACATTGCAATCGTGCCTTCTCCGAAATATTTGGCTGGATCTTCCCAGTCGTTGCCTCCATTGGCTTTGATCACTTTATGCTCGGTGTACAAGCTATGCAGGAAGTTGAGCGCTTCCATAGCTTCGGGAGAATTAAACGTCACTTTGCCTGTCTGCTCATCGTACAGTTTGCCACCGTTGCTCGCGATCAGCATCTCCGAAAGTACGTAATGCGCTCCAGCGAGACCGTACTGATCCATCTTACCGTCACCATTGCGGTCAACGGTTAACTTTTTGGCTGCATCTAGCATCGTATTCCAGTTCCAGTTATCCTCATCCATTAACTGCTGTGGGTCTTTCAAGCCCGCTTCCTTGAAAATCCGTTTGTTATAAAACAAGCCACTTTCATTCGGTGTATACCAGCTTTCGAGACCATACACCTTGTCACCGCCAAAGCGCATCGAGTCCACAACATCCTTCTCGACCCGAGTGTCTTTGAGATAATCATCCAGCGGGGTCAGGAATCCACCATGCATAAGTCCCCAGATGAAACCATCAGGAATGCGGACAATTTCCGCAAAAGGCTCGTTCGCAAGCACGGAGGAAGACAGTTTTTCAGATGTAGACCAGTATTCTGTATTTAAATACTTGATTTTCACGTTATATTTTTCTTCCACCATTTTGATCCGCTCACGCGCCAGTTCATCTGACTCCGAATCTCCTTTGGGAGTAGCATCCCACCAGTGAGATATGCGAATGACCCGTCCGTTCAAATCAGGAGCTGGCGCCGCCTCTTCCTTCTCTTCTTCCTTGGCAGGTGTGGTGTTAGTCTCCGTCTCAGCTGGTTTAGTCGCAACAGGCTCGGCTGGTTTATCATTAGAAGCACTACATGCAGACAAAAGCATAATCAAAGCGGCAAACAAAACGATGAACATGATTTGGTTAGAAATCAATTTTTTCAACATGGGTTGCCTCCCTTAAGTAAATGAATTTCCTTTACTGCTAATTCCATAAAAGAAACATCAGATTCAACTCGACGTGCCTTAGGTCATTCCTTATTTGCCTTGTTCACCTTTCAGTACTTTCTGAATTCCTGCCTGTGCAGGTCCAATGACCTGAGCTACACCTGTAGATGGAGTCACTTCACCTTTCACAAACTTTTCGGTTACACTGCCAAGAGCTTCCTTAACCCCTAGTCCTCCGGCACGGGCGCCGTATACGCGTTCAACCTGCCCGTTGTCATTCATGGCGTTAGCAATGGAAGCTTCGTCAGGCAAAATGTTTTCTAACCACAGACGGTGATTATCCTGCCAGTTGTCAAAGTCCTGAAGCTCTTCCCAAATTTTCACGATGATATCGGCATCCTTTACGCCCTTAGGAATAACAAAACTTTCTGTACTGTTGACTGTATCCAGATACGTTTTTGCTTTTGGACCTTTAGGCATGTAAACATAACCCCAGTCGTCTTTTAACTTATCCAGAATACGGCCTTCGACTTCCCATAATCCCCCAGGGTACATCGCAATATTACCTTCTGAAAAGAATTTGGATGGATCTTCCCAATCATTACCAGCGTTAGCCTTCACAACTTTGTGGTCATTGTAAAGACTATACAAAAAGTTAAGCGCTTCCAAAGATTCAGGTGAATCAAACGCTGCCTTTTGCGTTGCCTCGTCATACATCTTGCCGCCGTTACTTCCGATTAGCATTTCATGAAATACATAGTACGCACCCGACAGACCATACTGATCCGTCTTGCCATCACCGTTTTTATCTACGGTTAGCTTCTTGGCTGCATCCAGCATCGTATCCCAGTTCCAGTTATCCTCTTCCATTAATTGCTGCGGATCTTTCAAACCAGCTTCCTTAAAGATTCGTTTGTTGTAAAACATTCCGCTGTCATTCGGGGTATACCAACCCGTCAGCCCATATACTTTATCACTGCCGAATCGCATCGAATCGATGACATCCGGCTTGATCTGCGTATCCTTCAGATATTCGTCCAGTGGTGTAAGGAATCCGCCCTGCATAAGACCCCAAATATTGCCGTCAGGCACACGTACAATCTCTGCAAAAGGTTCATTCGCCATTACGGATGAAGAAATTTTCTCGGATGTTGCTCCGTAATCTGTATTCAAGTAAGAAATTTTAACGTTGTATTTCTCTTCTACATTTTTGATTCGTTCTCGAGCGCGCTCATCTGCCTCCGAATCTCCCTTGGGAGATGCATCCCACCAGTTCGATATGCGGACAGCTCTGCCGTTCAAATCCACCTTAGGCTCCTGTTTTTCCTGTACAGGTTCGACTGCCGCTTCTTTGTTTTTATCCGCCGGTGGCTGGGTCGCTGTATCAGATGGTGTACTTCCACCACTGCAACCAGCAATAATGGTTACCAGTAGAGTGAATATCACCAACAGGCTGAACCTCTTCTTTCTCACAAACTTCATCTTTCACACGCTCCCCCTCAAAGTTAGATAAAGATGAATCAAGCTTGCATCATACTTGGATGACTTCCTCGAGTGACTTAATTCATCACAAGGCTGTCACGGATGGGAACTTGAAAACCTGCCAACCCCCTTCAACAGAAAGCGCTTACGAAATTGTTAGGAGTTAATGAAACGGATTTCATGAAACCCATTTCATTATAGTATCATGAAAAGCCTTGGGTCAATACATATTCTGTTATTATTTAGAATATTTTGATCATCACTATTTCATTCCGCATAATTTCAGGAAAACATAACACTTAAAGGGGGGAAACCATCAGAATCCTCTAGCATCAAACGAAATAGCAGCTTGGAGGGCTTCATATATGATTGGTTTTGGGGTTCTAGTTTGAGAAAGAACAAACAGTAAAGTCTTCAAGCCGAGTTGATTTGCCGAATGCCTTATATTCATACTTTCATAGACACAACAATCTGCCCGAGGTGTTGCTGCGTATTATAATTACTTAAATGCATCATGAGGCAAAAAAGCGTGCACGCCCTTCACACCATTCACAATTTGCGTGATACGCAAATCAATCACTGCGCTTCCCAGCGCAATCGCTTCTACCCGCTCCAGGCCATATAACTCGCCCATCAGGCCTAACATGCCATCCAACGCTTGAACCGTTGCTTCATTCAAGTCCTCATCAAAACCAAAGGTAATCCATCCAGAAGGCGTATGCGCACGTGGATTGGTCAGCTTTATATCATCTATGACATTCACTGTGATTTCTACAAGCTCCATAGCACATTCAATCGCTTGACAGCTGACTTCCCCATCGCCTTGCCGTGCATGACCGTCACCGATCGCAAGATAACCCCCGTCTACTGGAATAGGCAAATATAACTTACTTCCCTGTACAAGTTCCTTGCAGTCCATATTCCCTCCACAATATCGCGGCGGCCACGTCGTATGAATTCCGCCTGATTCTGGCGGCATGCCCACGACACCCATAAATGGATTTAAGGATACGCAGTATTTTTTTCCCCGCACTTCACAAGAAGCACTCATTGCTTGTTGATCAAGTGTCCAATTCAGCGACAGTTCATCGACCTCTGTTAGATGCAATTTTTGATTCTGCCAGTTCGGATATCCTCCTGCGGAAGTAAACCCGTAACTGCCCGGTATGATCTCATTGAAAATGATCTCTAACGTTGTGCCCTGCTTCGCTTCTTCAATATAAATTGGACCAATTAAGGCGTGACCTCCATCTTTTTCACCTTGTCGTGGAAAAGGTTTTATCCGTTCCGCATAACTCTTGCCCGTACCCCAACCCGCATCTAACGTCTGAAAGCGGATGGAATCACCTGACTTTATATTTAATATAGGTGCTACCTCATTGGTAAATGAACCGATCAGATTTTCCTGAGCTAATGTAATCGTATGAATACTCACAACAATCCCTCCCCGGCCAGATATTGTTTTAACGGCTCCATATGATGCTGGTCATGCCATATAAAATCTTTAAGGTATTGGGGAATGTAAAATACATTATCCTTGTTCTCTGGATCCACATATCGTTGATAAAGCTGTTCCTCCGATAACCCTCGAATATCATTCATAATTTTGTGACGGTAAGTGATCGCCTTGTCGACAATTTCGGACGGCTCTGTGCGGTTCCCGTACTCCACAGCTTTACGATTAAACTCATCAAAATCCAGATGCTTCAACGTAATCTGCTGATTCAGGGCAATCTTCTCAATCGCTTCCTTATAAAAATATCGATCCCATAACATCATATGGCTTACGATGGATTTGATCGTCCACTTTCCTTTTTCCAGACTGGAATTCCATATCTTTTCTTCGAGACGACTCAATGTTTTGACAAATAGCGTCCATTCTTCAAAAGCTTGAAGCAAATGTTCCATTTCTTTATTCATAATCTACTTCCCCCTTCTTTCTTTGTTGAACATGATTCACTCTCTCACTTTCTATATCTGTATGATTTTTTTGGTCACGATTTTCTTGCATAATTGAAACGGTGCCGATTCTGCTTCGTTCTCGGTATAAAGATATGAATATCAGATTCTTCACTGAAATGATATAGCATTTGATACACCTCTGTTCGATGAAGTTAAGTCTCAATCAACGTACACAATCCTTTTCTAATCTCATCTGTTAAATTGTCGTTCGCTAACAAGCTCTTAATCAGATCCTGATTCACATACTCATTGCTTGTTTGCAAATAATCTAAAATCAAATCCGCTTTCTCATGTCTACCCATCATCTGATAAGCAACGTACCACACTTCAGGACTTGAAACATACATTCCGTGCCATTTTACATTTCGAATAGATGATATAGGTAACTCCAGTCGTCTTCCACCTACATCAAAAGCAAATCCGCCAATGACATCCACATTTAACGGCCCAATTTCCATTCTATATTCACTTGCAAAAG
Source organism: Paenibacillus polysaccharolyticus (assembly GCF_023714295.1). Lineage (GTDB taxonomy): Bacteria > Bacillota > Bacilli > Paenibacillales > Paenibacillaceae > Paenibacillus > Paenibacillus polysaccharolyticus_A. The sequence continues at coordinate 1,028,860 of NZ_JAMAUN010000001.1, read as the reverse complement.
GTTTGTCGCCGCTCTCCCTCTCGATCCACTCATATCCAGCAATCGCTTCTATCAATTTGAATTTTGGACAATTGACCATCAGATCCCAATCGTTCACGGAATCAACCAAGCCAAGAAAACACAACATGGCACTTCCACCCAATGAATATGCAATATGATTCGCTTCTAAACGTTTGACTAACGGTAAAATCTCTTGAGGATTCATCATTATGCGTCCCACTCCTAACGCTCATTTTATATCAATCATTCGTATCTAAATTACATTAATATAAAATCTCAATCTGGTTGTATACGTTCAGCGGCTCCTGATCAATCAACATATTCGGGTCTTTCTGCTCGGTAAGTAACATATTCAATATATTTAACTCGTAGTACCATTCTCCGGTATCCTGATAGATATGCCTTCCGTTGTACACCACTCTTCCATATTCGTTTGAAGTCAATCCAAATGCCCGCTCTGTCAAAGGCTGATATCGCTTGTCATATCGGATTGGTTTTCCACACTCTGGGAAGTAGGTGAAGGTTACATCATATTCGGAAGTTTCAGATTCGGGCTCCTTACTATCAATCAAAACACAACCCAATTTGAAATTCTTTGCAGTAGGTTTCAGAATGACACTTTTATCTTGAATCTTCTCAAAACCGTTCTTGTTATGCAAAATGAGCATTCGATGGTAAGGCAGACCATAGGACGTGTCGTAACTGAACAGCATATCCGGTAAACGGAAGGCTTTCTCCATATCATTTCGGGCAGTGGAAAAAGGGGCCCCTCTTACATCCTTCTCCCAGCGCAAGGTTATGAATTGAAGAAGTATTCTTTCTCGATTCGAGCGCTCTTTATGTTTCCCAAACTGCATATCTGTTTGCTCCTTCTTCCTGCTATTGTGCTGAAATAGTCAAGAAGCTGGTCCATCTTGCTTTAGACGTCCCAGCTTCATTTTTATTCTCCTCGTTTCATGCCATAGAAGAAACCTTATTCACTTCTGAATAACGTGTTGATAATCATCTCGGCGCATTCTTCAGGTGTATGCTGACTCGTATCAACCGAGTACGTATACTGAATGTCGGACGCCATCATACGATGTTGCTCTTCAGACTGGTCTTCTCTGCGGTCTCCCCGTTCAATGTTACGCTGACGACAGATATCGAGAGGGCAATGTAGCTCCACAATCTCTAGTGGATATCCTTCAAATATCTTTTTCACTTGTTCATAATGCGGTGCAAGCTCCGGTCTCTCCACCAAAATCCCATCGATCAGCACATGCTTGCCATGGTCTGAGAATACCTTTGCTGTGTGATACATCATGATGATGGCTTCGCTTAGGTATTTCCAGTAATCGGTCTGTAGATGTTTATCCCCGATTGTATTCTCAAATAAATCATTCGCCACGACATAGAAAAACGGATCATCATATGACTGCATGGCCTCGACTATTGACGTTTTTCCCGAACTCGTTACACCATTCAAAAATATAATTTTACCTTTATCCATTATGTTATCTTCCTTTGCTAAAGTATGAATTTATAAATATTTTACAGCGTGTACTAACAAGCATTCCAAACGGCTCATTCAATCAAGCGGGATCGTTTACAACAGTTATTTATATTGCTCCTCAAACTCTTTATCTCTATTTTTCATTTCGGTAAGCGAATGTTGAATGAAAGCGATGTGACGAATAAAGTAAACGGTTCCCACTAGGATACATATGCTTCCTACCCAGTAGTTTAGATTCAAATCCATCTCATAATTGATCGGACTATAACTTCCCGCTCCTGCAGCCTGAAATGCGGCATATCCCAGTTTGGGAATGACCTCTTCCATCGTTTTGGTAAGAGTCACTATGCTGATTCCTACAATAATGAAAATAAATGAAAAAATCATGGGTATTGGCTTCATCTCGAATGTTCTCCTTTCCAAATAAATCTCAGATTGTTTCGTAAATCTTCAATGATTTCAGATACTTGCTCTCGGCTGTAATGTTGAGTATAGAGTTTATATTGTTCTTTTAATTCTGAGCACGCTTCGAATTCTTCCAGTAAAACCAAACTGCGCTCACCCATCTGAGCATCTATGTGTCTCAATTGATCCCTGGTGATCAGGGTACTTCGATCTACCAACAAGACAACATAGACGACCCTGAATTGAAAGCCCGTTAACTGTTGTACAAGCCATACTATCTCTGAAGGGAAAGTAACGTAGTCAATGACAACATTATAATCCTGTTCTAACAAATTCCGGGTTAAGCTCAGTATATTTTTCCATGTCAGATCATACGTCTCTTTGCATAACCATGGTTTACCCCGTCCATTCACTGGAATATGACTGATTGCGTCTCCCGAAATATACGCACTTTTGCTCAATGTCTGAACAAGCTGTTGCGAGGTTGCCGATTTTCCTACCCCAGCCGGCCCTGAGATCACATATACTGTTCGGCTCATGTTGTGTTCCCCTTCTTTTTATACATCTAGATATGCCACATATTGAATCCTAATGCTTCGTGAAAAGTTTCCGTATCATTCCCTCTCCGATTGGATGATCCAACCAAAGCCCTCTCGATCCAATCAGCTTTTTTCTAACAAGTTCTGCAAAAGATAAAACGGTCATAAGGGTTCCACACATGCAGACCGTCCGCAATGTAACCTCGTAACCACAACTCGTCTTCTATACGTCTGAGATAAAAACCTTTTGGAAAATAATCATCCTCAGTAAGAGGTTTAGAAGCTATTGTAATCGAACCTGATGGTGCTTGGTTTCCTTTTTCAGGGCTTGATGTACATGTCTCAGGTTGATCCAAATATTGAATTCTAAGAAAGGGACCCAAATCAATAGGACATAACTGCAAACCAAGAGTATCTGCCATTTGAAAGAGTTGTAGGGTCGTAGCTCCATCCAAAAATCCTAGATTTCTAACAGCCAACTCGACCGTCTCTAGCCGCCTCTTGGTGGGAGAAATGACAAATTTCTCATCATCAAACAGTTTATTTCCGTATTCATTCATTCGAATTGAACACTGCTGTAATTTATCTTTAAGCTGCGGTTTGCTTACTCCCCCAACTTCAATGACTCTTATTTTCATGGGACAATGAGGGTAAATTTCTTCTTGGTAAAAGTCACCGATTTCTGTGACACTTTTTAAAGATTTAATCTGGGCAATATGATGCTGACCATGCCAGACGAATCGTTGAATAGCGATATCCAGCGATATTGCACCTAATACCTCTGTTCGCAGTTTCCGCCTAAATTGTTCGGGTTGTAAACCACGCAGCAGCGTGAGAAATCGTTTGTGCAGTATTTCAAGCAACATGATTGAATCTTCCAATGCCAAATCTTTATACTCTTGTAGCGATGCCCATAAATCTTCCCTATACGAGCTTGCGAGTGGTTGGTCCTCAGTTAATGCTCTTTTGAATCTTATGTACGCGTTCATATCGTTGTCTGCAAGGTGGTGCACAATCTGGATAACCGTCCAGCCGCCTGTACGATAAGGCGTACGAAGTTGCTCATCATTAAGATCTTGTGTAATCTCTCTTAAGGTCTTCGCAATCTTGGGAATTTGATCTAATAAGTGTTTTCGATTCTCATTGGTGAAGTCCAGGCGGGGCTCAAAGTGTCCGATTGGAAAACGTATCTTTTCATCTAAAGCCATTTTAAACACTGCTCCATTCATCTACTACAGAATCAAATCATATCCAATATAACCCACAATGTTCCATTTGCGAAGTGAAAAAATAAAAAAAGAAGCAGCCATGATCTTAACGGCTAGCTTCAATGACTCCATCTTATATAGTAAAATCAGGCATAGTACCCTCCTTCTTTTAGATACGAAGCCGTAACTTTATAATGTTTATAGATCTTACTGAATGCCCGGTTTGCTTTATGTTGATGTTCTCCATCACTTAAACACGGCTTGGTTACCTTAACAACTTCTCTCATATCTGTATCCATGCTCATTTCGCCTGTGAGCAGGCGTTCTATATTTAATTCAAACCGGCCTTCAAGATTCTCAGAGCAGTCTCCGTAAGCATACGTTGCAGTACCGTCATTGACACAAATTAATTTAAAATCAATACAAAATGCCATTCATTCGCTCCTCAGTTTACAAATGATGCTTCATTTTCGTTACCCCAATCTCTTTAATTCATTCGTGTATATTTCTAAACTCTCGTCATCAAAACAAACAAATATTACTTTCTGAATTTTTGTTTGATTTTTCAATAGATATTGTGATACCTCATCCAAGGCCACATTACAGGCTGATTCTTTGGGATACTTATATATGCCTGTACTTATATTAGCAAAAGCCAAGCTGGAGACGCTATGAAGATCAGCTTGCATTAACGAATTTTTATAACAGTTTCTAAGTTTTTCTTCTTCATTGTTTTTTCCACCATTCCAAACAGGGCCTACAGTATGAATCACATATCGGCATTTCAGATTACCCCCAGTCGTTACTACTGCTTCTCCGACTGCACAACCACCTCGTTGATTCCGGATCTTTATACAATCATCTAATAATGCTTTTCCTCCAGCTTTATGAATAGCACCATCTACTCCGCCCCCTCCCATTAAACTAGTATTAGCAGCATTGACTATAGCATCCACTTCTATTTTGGTTATATCTCCTCGAACTAGTTGAATTATCGAGTCATTAAACATTGCTTCCATGGTTGCCCTCCGGTCACATCATTATTTCTACTTTTTTGTCTTACTACGTTCCCCCTAACCATGCTAAACCAAGGGCGAATTCCCCTTTCAAGGATATAATAGGAATGTTGTTATTCACTTAAAGCTATTACATGGTTTCTATATTCCAATTTTCTGCAAAAATATAGATTGATCCATAAGTGTTTGAAGACGCTGATCCCGAGAAATAAAACAGTCTTTTATCCGTTATAGTGCCTACCTGGCTAATCTTTAAATGCTTCAAAGCAAAGCTGATGTTCGGTACTTCCCCATCTGACAAAATGCAAAAATCCTGAATACGACCTAGGTTCTCAATAATTGTCCCTTCTTCTGTCTGATAAAAACAACTACCTACGTTGTAAAAAGTCAGTTCTGCTTTTTGATAATCCCAAGAATCAAGTTTGATATGAAGAACGACTTCCCTTGGATCATTCACAGAAATTGAATCTATGGTTGATTCATGGAAACCGAAACCATTAAAATCTGAAGGTAATGAGCTATAGGGAAAAAATAATGGCATTCCATCTAACCCTTTCAAGTTTGGAGACTTTCTTGGCCAACTTAGGCATTCCAGCCAGAATAATTGATAATCAGCAGTAGAATTATCTAACTTACTTAGTTCGTTCAATAGCTCGTTGTGATGAATATTCCATACTTCTTTGGTTAACAACCTAATTTTATTATATGTACTTGTGTAGTCCTTTTCCTCAACCAAGTAATTAGCAACATTGTATACAAGCTTGGTAATGGTATTTATTTTGTGCTTCATCCTGATCACCCCAACATCATATCTGCGCCAATTTTGCCTAAAGTTCCTGTGTTCACTCCGAATTGTTAATCATCTTCAAGATGATCAATCCGATCCTTGATTCGTTCTTCAGAAAAACCAAACCAAGTCATTTCAACCAAACAAAGTGCGACGATTTGTTCATTTGAGAATTGATGTCTTTTTTATCCTTATCATCATTATAATCAATCGAGTCTATATGAATAATCATTTCAACCACGTTAGTTGCAGAGTTTTGTAAAAGAATGGATTCATATAGTATTAAATAATTTTCTTTTATTTGAGACATATCAGGATAATATGTAATCAAGTTATCCCAAACGGCATCGAAAGTAACACGCTCTAAGATCTCCTTAAAAGTAATCAATTCATTGTACTCCTATTCTTTATAAGACTTTCAATGGTTAGGGTAGCGTTTAATTGCTAATCTGAGAATTTAATAGGTACAGTGGCCACTATTTCTCATTTACTTTATACCAAATTTTGTAGCCCTCAATGTTTGTTTCTGAATAGTCGCTAGCGTTGGATGTTTTGAAATATCTCGCATAATAAGCATGTTCAATGGTTTTCGTGTCCTCATCCGTATTCATATCAAGATAAATTTTGGATATTTCCAGTCCCCATTTCACGCTACGAGCAATCTCATTCATGTTATCTACTGTTGTAAATCTCTCGACTACTGTAAGAATTGCTTCCAGTTCTTCTTTACTCGGTTCTTTGCTCATGTCTATTCTGCAAGAGAGATCTGGACGGGTAAACGTAAAATCAACTTTTTCAATCGACGGAAAAAGTTCCTTCAGCTCTTTTGTTAATTCTTTGGTGGAATCGGTATGGATCTTATGTGTAGTACTGCAACCTGTTATAAGTAGAAGGACACCTATCAATATAGGAATTAATTTACTCATCCTGGACTCCAATCATTGAGTATTTGTACAGATTATTCTGAGCAGCCCAGCTTCCATGATCTATCAGATGTCCTGCTCATATCTCATGGCTACATCAATAAGTGATCTATCCAATGTTTTTAATATCTTTCCAAATGATTGTGAATTGATGCCTTCAATCAAAGGAGAATAAAATACGATTACATTGATCTCTTCGTTAGCCACATTTAATCCCTTCGCTTTGAAAAACCTTGCTGAATATTTATTTTCAAATCGATCTGTGGAACAAGTTTCTTCTCCCGTAACCTCACTCACCTCAATGGATATCCTGAAATATTCCTCAAATTCAATGCGATCCTTAATTAACGTCCATCGGAATAAGGTAATCTCTTGACCATCAGGTCTCAAATAGGCATGACATCCTGTGCTATCCGCATGAAATTCTAACTGTGTATCTTCAAATGCATCATAGAAAAACGCTTCAGACGACCAAACTCCTATAAGATCATCATTATAAAAAAACTGCACTGGCTCACTCATATAAAATACCTCATTTAATTATTTCGCTTCATATTACGTATAATCAGTTCTATAGATTTCTTGGTTGAATACTGATCAAAATGTGAATGCCCTGAATACGAGCTTGCTAAGTATGCACATTGATGAATTAATAGTTCGTATCCCAGCTGAGATGCATTAATGATGGCTAAATCTTTGTTCGCCATGACTCTCAATTGTTCATCGTGTTTCCAATGTTGCCAAGTCTTCCACATTGATTCATCGTGAGAATCTATCAACGGAATTGTATAAGTTCCTGACTGTGTATGCTTTATCACTGTTTTTAGATTTTTTAAATCTTTTTGATTTATTGGAGTTATCGCACCGTTAAATACCAAGAGATCACAACTTAAATCATCTTCTCTCGCAAAATAAATAATGTCGTGAGTATACATGGCGTGCTGAAATAAACTGGCTAATAAAAACATTTCAGGACAGGCCCTAGCATCTACTAACAGTAGATGACCCAGCTCTTCTCTTACTTTGATATTTATATCCTTCTGTCTTAAGACTACTGCTGTCCATACAGCACTTTGAAATTTCATCTGTATTCTAGGAATCGTAATTGTCGGGGACATAACGTACCTCTTTTTAGTTTCTTTCACATGTTATTCACGCTCTAATCTTTCCAACGCCTTTCTATATTTCTCAAGTCGATTATAGTCTTCCTCCATCGGATTCTTTATTCTTGATATGTTCATATTCTCTTGAATATCAGCGATTTTCACATTTCTTGCAGTTCGATTCATTATCGTCTTCTCAATAAATTCTTCGTAACTATCCTCTGTCGATCTCGTCAACAACTGAATGGCTGTTAAAATTTCTTCCGAAAATCCTAATTCTCTTAACTCTTCAATTGTGACTTCTGAATCTTCAATGACATCATGGAGAACAGCCACGACCTTCTCTTCTATGCTTGCCACTCTGTTCATAACAGCTAACGGATGTAAAATATACGGGTGCCCACCTTTATCAAGCTGCCCTTTATGAGCTTTTAACGCGACAGATATAGCCAATTCGATGTCCAAAATAGTCAACTCCTTATTGAGATGAGCACTTCAATATATTCGGATACTCTGCTTTCAAAATTTTGATTAATTCTTCATCCATGAATTGATAATCATCTGGAATATCCAGACAGATTAAACATTTATCTTTTAGACTTGTTGGAAATTTTTCCTTCAATCTTCTCACATGTTTTTTCTCCATAACAAAAATTAATTCTGACCATCCAATGTGCCCTCCCGTAACCTTGATTCTTGCTCCAGTTTCGGTTCCTGCCGACCTTACTTCATATCCGTTGTACCCTTCAAAAATTTTCTCAGCAGTTAAGCTACGCCATTTATTCCGGCTGCAAATAAACAGTAATTTGATGTCATCTCACCTATCCTTTTTGATTATTCATTTGTTTGACTTACTATTTTAGGACAAATATTTTCGATATAGTCATTTTCAATGGCCTCTTCTATCCAAAGCACCCTAGTTTCTTCTTCATTGTAGATAGCATGCTCATATGTAAAAAGTTTGAATCTATAGTCATTCAGCCCCCCATTCTTTGGTACTACTATGCTTCGATAAGTAATCCTGTCCTGATTAATAATATGTATTAAATCGTCTCGATCATGAGGCTTATACCAATAAACTAATTCATTTTCGACAAATGAATAATTCATTTCAAAAACTTTCTCTTTGCTCCTTATTATTGTTCGCTCTTCAATATATGCCCGATCCTCAGGAAATGCCCGAAAATTACATTCAAAATAAGGAAATAACAAGTCATGGTCTGCATCTATAAACTTACTTAAAATTGTTGCTTCTTCTTCAGTTGTTAAGTTGAAATTGTAAATAGCCAGATTCTCAAAAATCAACATTGTATTCACTCCCATGAATGGATAGTAGTCTAATCTGATATTATCTACCTCGGATTTGTTTCTTTAATAACATAATTTGTCCAATATGATATGCACTATGAATACTTAGATTAGAAACAACTCCCCACCAAGGAGCATTAAAATATTCTGGGAGTTGCTTCGTGAATTTAGATTCATCTGTTTCTTCTAAAACAACTCTCCAACTGATAAAAACATGCTCAAGTCTATTTAATGTTTCCTTCCAGCCAGCACCATTCAATTGATCTTCATTCAAAGCAAAAGTTTCATCATTGTTGATTCCATGATTTAATACAAATTCTCCGACCTTATAACGCTCAAGCCATTTCTCATTCCAATAAATAAGGTGATTCACGATGGACCAAATGGTTTGTTTATTATCATCCTCAGTCAATGCTTCTTCCATTGTTACATCTTTCAATATGTCCTCCAGCGGAATAAACCAGCTTTTATCGTTATAACATGCCGATATTTGATCTGTTAAAATGGATTTATAGCTCATCATTTGATCCTCTTCTCTTCATTCATTCTAAGTGTTAATTTCTTCAGTAAACGTCCTGCATTTATAATACAAGCTTAGTCCATGCCACATTAAACTACCTGCTAAAATCCATATCAATATACGGGATATCATGCTCGATATTATTCAGATAGAATTTCAACGCTTCCTTGTCCCAATCACTCCAGTTGTTGTAATTATCAAAATTATAACTTCTATAAATCGCGGAAACTACACCAAACTGTCTAAGATTAATAAAATCAGGGATTAATTCTAACCATGTATGATCTATTGTATTTTCTTTAACATAACCATCCATAAAATTATAATAATACCTCTTAGTTATCTCTAACCTTTGCTTTCCATCGACTACCCAAGGGATTGGAATTTCATAAAATAACGGGATAGCAATATCACTCACAAACCAACTGTATTCGGCTTCATCAAAATCAATAAATATGACATCGTCGCCTACATTTAAGTAATTCCCATGATTTAAATCCCCATGAATCATTCCATACGAATCCGTATTCTTTGGAAGCTGACTAAGCTTTCTCTTCAGAATTTCGTATTGATGCATGACATAAGAAAGTTCCGCAGGTAAATATTCTTTTATATGGATCAAAAACTCTTTTTCATGCCATTGTCTCCTGTTTAAATGATGTATCAGATTTGAAGTCTTTGAAAGACTATGTACTTTTCCTGCATAACCACCGATTCTTTGATAGAACAGATCGCTCTCTTCAGCGATTTTAGCCTTTCTTCCACTAGAAAACTCAAAAGATGTTGCATAAAATTCCCCATCCCTGATTTCCTCTACAAATTTCCCATGAATAGATGTTATAGCTTTGGAAACAGATACATGATGAGAAGACAAGTGATTTATAAAATCAATTTCAGATAAAATCTCTTCTTCGGTTCGATGAGATTTATGTGTTATCCGAAGGACAATACTTTCATCATTTGATTTTCCAAAATAAACAAAGTTCTGAAACCCTTGCAAGTCTTTAAGACTGGATTGAATAATATTAAACTTTTGAGCTGCTTCATGAAGTACTTCCTTAGTAAATAGTTCTTTAAGACGCTTTTCCATCAAATCTCTTCCTTTCTATATCACGATCTCGTCTAACATCTACGTATTTACTTAGTTTGTATGGCTTAAGGGCTTCAGCATTTACGACTTCTACTGTGTTTGATTCATTAAAATCGAAATATATTCATCATCTCTAAGCCTTGTCACTTTACAATTCTCATTAGATTCAAATTCAACGATTCTCTCTTCAATCCTTCTATTCGTACTATCTCTAAATATGTCCTCTCGATCATAGTGAGGAAAGATAAACTTGTCGGTTACACCTAATGCCCTAAAATCCGTTATATCCATCGTATTCATCTCTGGAGTAAAGTAACCGACAATGTTAATATTTGGCCCCAGTATTAACGCGCCAGCACTTACTCCAACTATAATTACATTCTGCGAAGCCAATGTTTTAATAATTGCATCAGCACCACTTTTCTTAGCGTAATACAATAATGTATATGGATTTCCACCATTGATATATATAACATCTCTATGTACGAGAACTTGCGGGTCATCAAATTCGATATCTACAAACTCAATATGCTGAAACTCCATGTCTTTGAAATCTTGCATTGCCCTTTGTGCATATCTATTATTTTCTTTCATAGGAGATGCTGTTGTAATAATAGCGACCTTTAATTGAGAAATATCTCTATCAATATAATTCAGAAATTGATTTTTAATGTCTTCCGTATTAAACCCACAAGAGGTCAGTAACACGCTACTCATTGAATCCCCGCCCTTAATAAGGATTTATCTGATCTTCATAACCTGAAATACGCTACAAAACACCTTTGTACTCTTTCATTATCCTCGTAACAAATTCTGTTTTCCCTTCAGTATAGGCTTTGCGATTATCTCTGAATTCAGATGACAGTTGAATCTTCAAATTTGAATACTCACATACCAATAGGGGACTCTTCCTTAATATGTCCCGGAACATGATATGTCTTTGTAGTTCATTACTTTCTCTATTACATACGTACAGATGATGTTTGTACTTGATAACGTTTTCAACACTGTAAGGTACGTAGTGTATTCTTCTATGACTACTGGTTTTTGATTCTCCATCGCCATCCTCCTTGAGTTTGAAAATATTTCTAAAAGATCTACGATATTCACGGCTCAAGGATACTGATTTTCCAGCTAATGCAGGGCCAAGCATGAATATCCGCAACATAAATATTATGTTATATCCCTTCACTAAAGTAGTTTCAATCTTATTTAGGATATAGTCATATTTATATACTTGTTTAATTCGTCCAGCCATCGCTTATCATCTTTCCACGTGGATAAAAACCATGACATATATCGTAATCCCAAGTATCTGGACGTAATTGTATAATTCAGTTTAAATATACCCGCCGATAGATTTAAGCCTCTCGAATTCATCAACATTCTATAGTTCTCGGCTTGAGAAAACTCTCTATACCTAAGCGCTACATCAATGTATAAGGAACCATAATGTGCTTCTTCCCAATCAATGAAATATACATTTCGGTTTTTGTGAACTAATGTATTGCCGGGGTGTAGATCGTTATGTACAAGGGTATGGGAGCTTTCATCTCTGAGAACTTTATCCATGTCCTTAACTATATGCTCTGCAACCTTATCAATCTCTGGAATAAGATCACCAAAATGACTTATAAAATCCGGATCTGATTTTGCATTATTCCAAGTCGGTCCCCATTTCTCGTTCAGTACTGATTTAATATATCTTGAATCAAGCAATGGAAGCCATTGCAATTTATAATATTTTTCAAAGTTGAACGCATGTATATCTGCCAGAGCAGCTTGTTCATTTTTTTGAAGCAGTTCGTTATCTAAATTATTGTAATCCGTTTCATAATCTACATCCTGCATGCAAAGATATTCTCGGCTGTTACTTGTCATATTTAATGTAAAACTAAATGGAACATTTGCTGATTGATCATGTAGATAATTTAATGTACGCCTTTCACTGAGTGACGCTCTCTTTGAAATAAGATTAATACTCCAATCACGAGTATCATTTCTAAGTAATATTTCATGTCTTTTAAGTTCTACAGCTGAGGTGCCGTAAGCAAGATCGTGATCTTTAATACTCAATATTTCTGCATTAGGCGATACGAAACGGTCAATTGTACTCTGCATTGTATTTCTAAGTTCTGTATTCATTGATCCTCCTTTATAAATCAGGCATTCGCCGCATAAATCTATCATTGTCTTTTATAAATTGATATTCCTCATATAATCCATGAGCATCCTTCGTTCCGAGAATACCTAATAAATTCTTATACTTGTCAGAGGTCGTAATACTTTCAATTAATTTTTTCCCTATACTTCTACCGCGATAATCTTCATCTACATATACATCACATAAATAATAGACCGTCTCATAGTCCGTAACTAACCTTGCAACGCCGACTTGTCTATTCTCATGGTACACACCAACACATTCTGATGATTGGAATGACCTTATAATCTTTTCTTTAGGTCTCTTATTAGCCCAGTAACTTCTTGATAAGAAGCCACATATGGTTTCATAATCTAATAAGGATTTATCATCAGAAATAAGAAATTCATCAAATTCAATATGCATTTTGGTCCACCCTTCATTGTAAATGAACAGCTACTGAATCAGCTTCTTTGAAACCTCATCTATGCTTCAACTCGGACCAAAGATAGACAAGGACTCAACTTGAATATATGCAACTCTCACTTAATGATGATCGAAATATCAGCTATTATGCCAATAAAACATGTAATGTGAATGCTGTTGAAATCCTAATGACTTATAAAAATGACTATCAGAAATAACATATGCTTTCTTAGCACCTAGGGAACGGCCTCTTTTTAAAGCTTCCATAACCACTACTTGGCCTAGACCCTTATGACGATACTCAGGAACCGTACATACAGGTTCAACATAAACATAATCCGTTTTCGGACTATACCATAAGCCACAGTATGCAACATATTCCCCATCTTTATTTTCAGCCACAACATGTAGAAAAGGGTTCAAATGGGTTGCGGATAACATTTCTTTTTGCTTATTCATCGTAACTTCATCAACGGGTACAGGCCCTTCGTTATCAAATGCTTGCCATAACATATGATGAAGTTTATATAAGTCATTCTTTATATCGATGTTTTTTAGGGTTATGTCTTCAGAAATTGTACCTTCAAGGCTAACATTCTCTAGCGCAAGCTCAAGTATGTTTTCCGTCTGGTCATGCTTCACAAAATGATAACTACGCAGTAAATCTACAGTATGGATATCTTTATCATTCACCGCAACCCCAAGGCCACCTTCATTACTGAAAGTAGCAATAGCATATTCTAATATATCTTTTTCGAATTCTTCAAATCCCTGTTTAGTAGCAAAAAAAGCTTCACCGAAATAATGGTCATACGTTGCTATAGCTACTAACTCATCAGCAAGATACCATAATCCAATTTTATTTTTTAAATCACGATTAAATTCAGGATGAAAAAACATCCATTCCCACCTTGCCCAGTTCCAATTAATATGTTTTCGGTCGTCTTTTGATAGTTCAATCAAAAAATCACAAACTTGTTCATAATACGAATCATCGAAATTTCTAAAAACAATTTTCATGACAATCCCCCATATTATATAAATTCTGAGCCTATTTCTGATAGCGTTCATGTATTCACGACTCAGCGTATCCTGGTTAAATCGAATAGCAACGTCTTCACCTGCGATTGTTGAACTTAAAATCAAAATAAACTCTCGTTCAGGATATTTCAACTTTAAATGTTCTTCCCAATTGACAATAAGTTTTAATCCGGTTTTTAAATTCTCTATATTTTTATGTGATTCTACAAAACGATTAAACAATTCAACTAATCGGTTAAAACAATCCTCTGCTTCCTTTTTATCTTTTAAGATCATAAATTTACGCTCACGTATAAATAGTGGGTGATTTTCAGTCCAATTCATGATAAAATATTTTGTTTATTTTTTGCTTATCCAACTCTTTAGATATCATTTCCGAAAGCGCTGACTTCCAGGAATCCGGTATTCCATCTACTATGATTAGTTTATGAGTCATTATATTTTTCCTTCTTTCTGATAATTTCACCTAACTTTTTGGTATTCATGAACTCCAGAGGAGGGGTTGTCTGTTGAAATGCCTCTTTAAACTACACCTTGCAGACCAAGGCTCCAACGGAGCCGCTGCTTGAATATTATGTTGGCTGATGTAACTGATTCCTTACTTAGACTATGAATTTCTTTATAATATCTATTTCATCTTTTAGACTTGTTTCTATTTTTTCAATCCATTCATTATTTGAATTTCTAATCTGTAATGGAAAGCTACTCTGATTCAAAATATAATATTTCAATTGAAGATAACTACTGATCGGGAAATCTTGGGCATACCATTGCTTTCTATATCCTAATATCCCATGATCCCTCAATAATACCTCCATAAATTGTACGACTTCTGATATGAATTCATTTAGATTACATTCCTCACAGAACACTAATTCCCCTGGAATTGTCTTTATCCCATCGTCATATACCGTAATATTTATTTGTATTTTTTCTTTTGATTTCATTTCAATTTTCCAGTTATGAATAGCGGGCTCCGAATTCCAATCAAAATAAACTATATTTTTAACTTCATCTTGAGGCGTACATTCAGATAGTAATAGTTCAACTGCCCTTACTAAGTCAACTAATGGTTCTGAGAGATAGCTTGGGAAAATATATATTTCTGATTCTCCAATTTGTAGATAAGCATCTGCCCAACCAATATTATTTAATGTATAAGTGAACTTCATTTTATCTCACCTTTTTAATGTTTCGGTTATTTGAGCTAATATTCGCGACATCCATTCCCCTTAAATAGCTCTTATCTTAGGGAAATGGATGTGTCCAGCTGCTTCCTCTTCTTCGAAAAACCTCTGCCGGAGCAAGTGGCGAATGCCCCGCAGTAGGAATGTGATGTTAGGTGATTTTATCAGACAGCATTGAATTAGCTCTCAGAAATTCTTTAGTTCTTTCATTATATTCCTCCCACAAATAATCTTTGTTTTCAATAATTAATTTTGGTATCTTCCATTCTTCAATCAATGACTTAATAAATTCTTGATTCGGTTTCCAATCTCTTTCAGCTTCATCTAATCCTTCTTGAGTATGTAAAGAAGCTATCCATTCTACACCTCTTACCTTACCAATTATTTCCCAATTTCTTCTAACATTTAATTGATAGATATAAACGAGAATAGGATTCATGTTTCTTAATATATCTACTAATTTACTAAATAGTTCTTCAATCTTTAGCCGGTCCATTCCCCTGTTATATGCAAAACTTAATGTATCTTGAAATAATACACTTTCGATTATAATAACTTCCGATTTATTTTTATGGGATTCTACAAAACGATTAAACAATTCAACTACTCGATTAAAATAATACTCTGCCTCCTCTTTATCTTTTAAGGTCGTAAATTTACGCTCCCATATAAATAGTGGGTGATTTTCAGTTAATTCATGATAAAATATATTGTTTATTTCTTGCTTATCCAACTCTTTAGATATCATTTCCGAAAGCGTTGACTTCCCAGACCCCGGTATTCCATCTACTATGATTAGTTTATGAGTCATTATATATTTTTCCTTCTTTCTGATAATTTTGCCTAACATTGTATTTACGAACCCCGTATATACATCTCATTTCAAACCCATATCCGAACTACATCTAATATAACCCAATTTGTTCCATCTGCGAAGTCGTCAATAGAGAAAAGCAGCCCCACAACTGCGCGTCGTTTGTTAGTACGAACTAACAAGCATACCTACAGTTACTATGGGACTGCTTGGGCTTATTTAAATCCTTACTGCCTCATACCTAAAATTTTACTCCTTACACCTAAACCTTACTTGCCACCGACACTCCACACTACGCGTTCGCTCATCGCTTTATGCTGGGCGATCAAGCACAGCTCTGCCGCTTTGAACGCGTGCTCCTGTGTCATAGCAGTCTCGGTACGATCCAGACAGTCGCGGATAAGCTGACCAAAGAAAGGATAACCGACTTTGCCTTTGACGTTGTATCTGAACTCACCCTCATGGTTAACCAGATACACCTGATCCCCTTCCGGCTCGCGTGCAATGTCGATGTACTTGCGCAGCTCGATGTAACCATCTGTACCGAGAATCACAGTACGTCCATCGCCCCAAGTGCCGAGGCCGTCCGGTGTGAACCAGTCTACTCGGAAGTAGCCGGATGCTCCGTTATCACCGATCAGGGAAGCTTCACCGAAATCCTCCAGTTCAGGGAACTGTGGATGATTGAAATTGTTGACCCGGCTGAAAGCTACCTGTGCATCACTGCACGACGCAAAGGTCAAGAACTGCTCAATTTGGTGGCTACCAATGTCACAGAGAATGCCGCCGTATTGCTGATGGTTGAAGAACCAATCTGGTCGTCCGCCCGCGTTCAAACGGTGTGGTCCTGTACCCATAACTTGAACTACTTTGCCGATGGCTCCTTGTTCAATGAGCTGTCCCGCATAGATGGCGCTTTCCACATGCAAGCGTTCACTGTAATACACCATGTATTTTTTGCCCGTACGCTTCACTTCTTCACGCGCTAAGTCTAATTGCTCCATCGTGGTGAATGGGGCTTTGTCCGTAAAATAATCTTTGCCAGCCGCCATCACTCTCATGCCGAGTGGTGCTCGATCTGATGTTATAGCTGCGCTTGCTACCAGCAACACCTCTTCATCCGCGAGTACTTCCGCTTCGGATGCGGCTACCTGTGACTGAGGGAACTGTTTACGGAACGCATCCACTTTAGCCGGGTCTGGATCATATACCCATTTCAGCGTAGCTCCAGCCTCCAGCAATGCGCCTACCATGCCATAGATATGCCCGTGATCCAAAGCCACTGCTGCGATCGTGAACTCTCCCGGTTCACACACGACCTCTTTTGTAGCACTTTTGGGTGCATAAAACATTCCGTCTTTAGCCATGTTATCCCATCCTTTTCTATATTGCATTTAATGTATTTTGATCAAGCCTTTTGATATCCAAGAACCCATCAATACGTTTGACTGTTATTTTCCGGATTCCCCCGTTGATATTGGGAATAAAAAAAATCCGGGGATAACAGCGATTGAAAGATTATTCTGTCATCGGAGTGTTCCGTGTAAATCCCAGTTGAACTTATCTACATCATCATTTAAAGGTCTGACTCAGATCGGCAGGTTGACCGCCCGTATACGCCTTGTCTTTCTTCGTTGTTGAATTAGCAATCCGCTCCTGCAAGTGCTCATAGAACAAGTCTTCATTGATCGGCAGATCGACCCAGTTATCCGTCCATGTGGAGAGCAACATCGCGTTGGATAACGTTAAACCGTGAATACCATCCTGCCCTGGAGCGATCAGTGGCGCACCTGTGCGAATCGCATCAACCCAGTTGCGGATTAACCCTGGATGACCTGTCTCAATGCCTGTAATCGGCACATCGCATTTCCAGCATTCGGGCTGTCCGAATCCGCCCGTAAAACGTTGATTGAACTCCGGCTCCGATTCGCGTAACCGCCAGAAGGTGAGCTGTCCGTCTTCGATGACGATTTTACCGCGGTCGCCGCTGACCTCAAAGCGGTTCGTTCCTGGTGCTTCACCCGTGGTGGTTACAAACACACCGGTCGCTCCATTTTCATATTCCACATAAGCGGTCACATCATCTTCCACTTCAATGTTCCGGTATTTGCCGAAGGCGCAGAAGGCACGCATACGCACAGGCATCATGCCAATCGTCCATTGCCACAAGTCCAGCTGATGCGGGTCTTGGTTAATCAACACACCGCCTCCTTCGCCTGCCCATGTTGCACGCCAGCCGCCGGAATCATAATAGCTCTGGGAGCGATACCAGTTCGTAATAATCCAGTTGGTACGCCGAACCTCGCCAAGCTCACCTGAAGCAATCAGGTCACGCAGCTTAATGTACAGCGGATTGGTCCGCTGATTGTACATGATGGAGAACACTTTACCGCTTGCCGCCGCAGCCTCGTTCATCTCCCGTACCTGTTTTGTATACACACCTGCCGGTTTTTCGATCATGACATGCAAGCCATGCCGGAATGCCTGAATCGCTTGTTCGGGATGATCGTAGTGTGGCGTGGCAACAATAACGGCATCAATCGTTCCCGAAGACATCATCTGCTCCGCATCCTGCCAATATGTTACGGTAGACGGAAGGTTACTCGTTACCCAGCTCTCCATCTCTTTTCTCACATCACACACAGCTACCAACTCTGCGCCCGGCACTTCTCCAGCCACTAATGTTCTGGCATGTGATGCCCCCATGTTTCCAATCCCGATAACCGCTACTCGAACGATACTCATGCTTGTTCCTCCTCGTATACGCGACGCTCAATTTCTGCAAAGACATCTGCAAAATGCTGCAACATCGCTCTTGAATCCAAAGTTCCGCTAAAATCTTCAATGCCATAATAGCCGTCGTATCCTACCGCTCTCAGATCACGTACCATCTGTACCCAGTCCACCATACCTTCCGTCAGCGGAGCCCAGCGACATTGCCAGGGCGTGCTCAAAAGCGGTTTAGAGTCACTTCTCGGAGTCAAAGCCCCTTGATCGGATGCATTCCCGACATACTTCTTGTACCACCCGGCATTTTTCACATGCACATGGGCGAGATAGGGACCAAGCAGTTCAAGTCCCATGCGATGGTTTTCATACCCTTCATGCACCATGTTACCTGGATCATAGAGTACCCCGACATGCTCGGAATCTAGAGATTGTACAAGACGGTAGGCCAGTGAAGCCGTGGGCGCGATCGTTTGATGATGCGTCTCAACGATGGCCTTGATCTTATACTGTTTTGCTATATCCTGAACTTCGTTTAGATAACGAACGGCCTTCCCGTATAACTCGGGATAAGCTGTACTCCGGTCATAACCCGGGACACCCACACGCATCATAGAAGCGCCAAGTGTAGAAGCGGCCTGGAACGCTTGCTCGGTTGCAGTCATATCCCCACAATTCAGATACGGTACAAGTGCAATAGACGTTCTGTCATGATCCTTGGCTGCTTCCCGAAAAACAGGCACTTGTTCCTGCCACCTGTCCGGATCAATGGAGCAACGATTGTTCCGCCAGAACGAAGGTTGTTCCGATAACGCATCTTCCGGTATGCCACGAAATCTCCACTCTATTCCATCGATACCCGCTGCCGAAGCTGCGGAAGCCAGCTCATTAGCATCCAGATCAGGGACAGCAACAGTGAATATGGACAGTTTCATGTTCTTGAACCTCCCCCTTATGTAAACGCATTCATTTCATGTAAACGCATTGTATCACTCTAACGACCACTGCCATAGAGCATAACGCAAACAGATGAATGACAGATAACAAACCGCACATATTCCCCATTCAGAGATAACGTTATAATCCAAAAGCATGCTTTAGAAAACAAAAAAAGCGTCTCTAAATCAGAATGACTTCTGTTCAGAGACACCTTCTATATTGAACGTTGTTCTATTGTTGTCCAAGCAAACTTGTCCATAAAAACACGATCTATTCCCGGTCAAAAAAAACATGTTCAGCCTGCAATTTCCCATCTTCTGCCGTCATAATCCCGAACGAAAATCGCTTCTGAAATCGGCGGTCCGTGGGTGAACCCGGATTAAATACAAGCAAACCGTCTACCGTATGCATCACCGGAACATGTGAGTGCCCGTAGATCACTGCATCGAGTAGCTCTCCAGCAAAGGTTTGAATAGCATTCTGCTCTGTGCCGCTTGATCCACGGTGACCATGCACCAGTCCAAGCCGTAACCCTTCTGCCTCGACAATACGAGAGAATCCAAGCTTCTCCCCAATCTCGGACGGATCCGTATTACCAGCGACGCCCTCGACCGGAGCGTATTGGCTAAGCAGTTCATACACGCTCCAGTCTGACCAATCCCCCGCATGGAGGATGAGATCTGCACCTGACAATGCTTGAGCCAACGGCGCTGGTAACGTTTTTGCTTTTTTGGGTAGATGCGTGTCGGAGATAACAATGATTTTCATGTGATTACCGCCTTCCCTTAGTTCGACTTCTGATTCGCCTCTAATTGTGAAGCCTGGATCCGCTCGGTACTGGTCCGTTCCATATCTTCAAGCGTAATCGTTGCAAAAAACTGCTCCACTTTAGATTCAGCAATCTGATACAGATTGGTCAGTAGTCCATCGATTTGAAGGCCTACTTCACAATTGGGATTACAATTACCATGAATCGGGAACAATGGTCCTTCATCCTTGGCTGCCTCATAAACCATGGCAAGTGTAATTTCACTCGCTGGCTTTGCCAAATAAAACCCTCGAGTGCCTGGTGAAGAATTGACTAATCCTGCCTTTTTCAGCCCTCCCAGTATACGTCTGACAACGACAGGATTGGTATTTACGCTGCCTGCAATTTCAGCAGACGTGATTCGTTCAGGCGCGCTGAGAGACAGTAACAACAAACAATGCACACTGACCGAAAAATGAGTACTCATGGTTAACCACCTTTATTTAATATAATCCTGAATGTACCCTTGCTATTCCGTAAACAGATTCTGTTCAGGACGTGCTCTGATTTTGAGTTGCCGCACGGTGTATTCCAGTTGCTTCACGATGTCATCCAGTTGTTTGCGATCAATCTTATTCGGGTCTTCGACAGGTTTGACCGAATTTTTGAGGTCACGAATGGTCAACTGTTGTTCCTGCCATTTATCCATTAAATCCGCAATATTCGCATAAAAGCGCTCGTAATCCTTAATCACCAGATCCAGGTAAGCATCTACCTCGTCCGGGTCATAGCCACGAAGTTTATAATTGAACTGTTTCTCATGAATTGATAAAGCATCCAGCTGCACACCCAGTTGTTTGAACAATTGTCTCTGTTTGTCCAATCTTCGTTTCATATGTTCATCCATCTTGACAACCCTCCATTATAGCCGAGCAGCGGTTCAATTCATCTGAAAAGAACACACGGCAATTTCTCTCTCTATTTTTTATAACACATAATGCATCAGATATAAAACGAAACCGCCCTCTCCCGTGCAAAATGATTGTTTCTCTTGCTTTTCGGGTAAGAAGTCGTTACAACCCCTAAGCGGGAAAGGAGCATGTCCTTATGAGTACATTAACCCAAGAACAACGTAAAGAATTGCAGCAAGCCCTGCTGGAGCAGCGTGAGGATCTGCAACGTCATTTTGAATCCAGCATGGAGGATGGCGCACCAGCAGAGTCGTTAAAAGATTCTACAGGCGAACTCTCCTCTTACGATAATCACCCGGCAGATGCGGGAACAGAAACGTTTGAACGTAGCCGTGACCTCGCAATCGACGATACACTAACCGAAGAGTTTAATCAGGTCAATGAAGCCCTCGAACGTATGGATGAGGGTACATATGGAACCTGTGTTACATGTGGCAAAGAGATCCCTTTTGAACGTTTGCAAGCTATACCTTATACCGCCTATTGCATCGATGATACTCCAAACCGGGACGTAAGTAATGATCGTCCTGTTGAGGAAGAGGTCATGACGATGCCACCGAGTGGTGCCGGGGAAGTGAGACAGCGTAACGCGGGCAAGTTTGACCATGCAGAAGCATGGGAAGCTGTTGAGGACTACGGTACATCCAATTCCCCCGCGATGGCCGCCAAACGAGATGTGAAGGATTACGACGAGAACATGTAAAGTAAAAGAAATATACCTCAAGTCCAGATTAACCAAGGCATATGGACATCTAATGATCCAATAGTCTGGACATCGATCCAGATGGAATCAGCCCTATCCATTATGATAATAAAAAGCCGCCATTGGCGGCTTTTTTTGCTGTAACTCCATGCTACCCGATTGTTTTCTCTTCCTAAAATGAATGAATCGACTATCATACGTCTACATTTGGTCCGTCCTGCGCGCCTTAGGTTCTGAGGCTTTCCGTTTGGCAGCAGGTTTCGATTTTTTCGCCGTACTTGATGTTTTCGATGCCTTTGAGGGTGCCTTTGTAGATGCATTGGAAGCAGACTCTTTTTCTTTTTCTTTTTTCTGCCCAGCCGAAACTGCCTTTTTCTTCTTAATTCCAGAATCAGAATGCGACGCAACCTGTGCCTCTTTGGACAGCGCCGTGAACAGCTGAAAAACCTGATGGTCTGATTTCTGTTCATCCTTGGTTAAATAGGGTTTGCACAGCTCCACAATCTGCTGATATAGCTCTTCTACTTCATCCGCCGTAGCGTAGAGCGTCATGTCTGAGATAAAACGTTTCTCCTGACGATCATGCTCTGCATGATTCATAAAGCGCTGGCGGCTCTGTTCGAACATTTCGTTCAGCAGCTTTAGCGTTTCGGAGCGAAAAACCTGCTTCAGCGGTGAATTTTCATCCTCTTCATCCTTGTGACGAAGGTGGATTTCACCCGAGAAGGGCTCGTAATATTTTGCGATAATGCCGTTGATTTCCCGAGTGGATACCATGGTTAGAAGACCGATTTTCTCCAGTTTTTTCACATGATAATGCACCTTCGCAGGCACTTCTCCCATCAGATCTGCAATTTCCTTCACGGTAGAAGGTCTGCCCTGGCGGTTAAACATATTCATAATCTGTATCCGGTATGGATCAGAATAAATTTTGATCTCTTCAATTGTTGAGAGCACTTTATGTTGCTGCATATCCGAGTCCTCATTTCCGGGGTACCTGCCTGCCCTTCGTTCCCTATATTATACCGTTCAGACAGGACTTCGGTCAAAAGGACGTACACTTACATCTCCCGCCGAAAACTTTTGCTGGTAAGAAGTAATATCGCAGACAACCCCAGTAATACGCCAAATACAATGAACAGGATCGGCATGGAAAACCAATCGGCCAGAACACCGGACAACAAACTACCGAGTGGTGAAACACTTAGGACCAGCATACTTTGCAGCGCAGACACTCTTCCAAGCATATGACCTGGGGTTACTTCCATCAGATATGAAACGAGCGGCGTTGTCGCAAGCGGTATGCCTAAACCCATAAGCAGACAGAACACACCTGCCGTTGGGAGCTGGAATGACGTCATATAAGCCGGAAGTGCAGTCATGGCGTATCCGCAACCAAGCATAACAATGCCGGAGATAACCAGTACGCTTTTACGGTAACGCGTCCCTTGTTGTGACATCCACAGACCCCCAAGCACGATCCCTCCAACTAAAAGCCCACTAAGCAGACTTAATCCCCAAGCACCTGCTTGCAGTGTTTCCATCACGTAAGGTGTACGTAGCACATTAAATGGCATCAGGCAGAAGTTAACCCAAGCGAATAACACGGAAGAGACCAATAACAAGGCATGTTTACGTAGAAAATGAAAAGCTTCCGCCATCTCGGAGATCAGACTCTTGGCGCCAGATGACACTGCTCGTGGTGACATCCATTCTGGATAGTCCACCCGGCTCATCAAGATTGCGCTTAGTGCAAACAACGCGGCGTCAATCCAGATGGTCCACGCGATACCCACAGTTGCAATTAAAGCGCCTGCCGCGGCTAGCCCCGCCAGTTCAGCCAATCGAGTGGCTGAAGAGGTCATCGCATTACCTGAAAGCAACATGGACTGAGGCAATAACCTGGGAACGCTGGACACCTCGGCAGGTGACGTGAAACATTCCAGCAAGGAGTTCAGAACCGTAAATACAAATAAGTGCCACACTTCAAGTTGCCCCAGAGCGAATAAGAGTGCTGTGAGTCCAACCATCACTCCGCGTCCGGTATTCGTCATGACGATGACTTTTTTCGGAGATAATCGATCCACCAATGCCCCGGCGAACAGCCCAAACACAATATTAGGTAAAAAGTTAATGGCTAGAAGTGTGCCCATCAGTACCTTTGAGCCGGTTAAAATATACACCATCCAGCTATACGCAATCGAATCGATGGAATCCCCAAAGCGGGACACCATCTTACTCAACATAAATTGCATATATGGCCTGATTCGAATTAATTCTCCCAAACCTTGTTTCCCCGCCACAGCACCCTCGTTCATCACTGTTCCACTCCTCAACGTTAAAATATTTTTCATGTTAATATTATTTTAACGAAGTTTATGCAAAAATCAATACAAACGTGAAAATATTTTTAACGTTCTTCCTTAAGGATGTTTTTAACGTTGAAATTCTAAACAAATATCAGGCTTAACTCTCCATCCTGAATGGCCCTTGCATAACCACACAAAAAAGACTCTCATCGTCATCGATGGAGTCCTGTATCATCTCTGATTTTAAAATTTACAGCCTAAAGGTTAAGGTCTGGAGGTTATTGCACTACATCTGTAGCAGTTGTTTAAATCGGACTACGATCTACCAGCACCCGCTGACGCTTGCGCGCAGATTCCAAACAGGCATCAATCACACGCATGTTCAAAATGGTGTTGTCCGGACCGAATGGCAACGCCTCTCCCTCAAGAGCTGCAGTTGCAAATGTTTCGACCTGAAGCACATAGGAGTTGGATACCGAAACTCGTTCCTCCCGGCTGACGGAATCCGTATGAATGATGATCTGAGGCGGAATATCACTATTCTCCCAGCCGAACACTTTAGGCAGCTCAATACGTCCTTCCGTTCCGAGAATCTCCATCTCAGCCCGTCCTGACGCCCACATGCCGCAATCAAAGGTCAATGCGACCGAGTTCGGAAACTCAATCAGACCTGAAGCCATCATATCCACCCCATCATGTTCCTCTGAGAATAAAGCATGAACCGTAACGGCTTCCGGCTCTTGTCCCAGATACATCCGGGCAGCAGAAATGGGATATACACCGAGGTCAAAAATAGAACCGCCACCCATGTGTTTTTTGAATCTCACATTGTCTTTGTCATCTGCGGTATTACATGTAAAATTACCATGAATCGCTCTGACCGTTCCAATCTCGCCACTCTCGATAATCTCCTGCACCCGTCTGTGCTTCGGATGATATCGATACATGATAGCTTCTGAGAACAACACCCCATGACGTTCACATGTCTTAATCATCTCTATAGATTCTTTGGCATTCAGCGCGGCAGGTTTTTCACAAAGCACATGTTTTCCTGCCTCGGCAGCTTTAATCGTCCACTCTCGATGCAAATGGTTTGGCAACGGGATATAGACGGCCTGGATATCCGGATCAGCAATAAGTTCCTCATAACTGCCATAGGATCTGACAATGTCCATCTCTTCAGCCAGAGCTTCAGCCTTTTCCTTGGAACGGCTGGCAATCGCCAGTACTTCACCACGTTCAGACTGCTGAATTGCAGGAATAATAGCATTTTTGGCAATCGTTGAAGTACCCAGTACACCCCACTGCAGAGGTCTGTTCATGCTCATCTTCCTTTCGTACCGTAATTATCCGCTTCTGCCTTGTGCAAAATGCCAAGACAACGATCCAGATCGGCTTTCACCTGTTTCTTGTACAACTCTGCTTTGGCCGCCCCATCATCAGTGAAGTGATAAAGAACAATTTCCTGGAAATCAACTTTGGGGTCGTTTCCCTTTAATTTTTTGGTTCGATAAAAGATGCCCTGTTGCACCAGCTCATGTAATGCCCGATATACTTCACTTTGGGGTGGTATATATCCGTAATCTTTGAATTCCTGCTTCATCGCTTCCAACATCTCGTAACCATAACCCCTATGCTGCTCTACCATCGTGATCAGATAAACTTTGATAAATGCCCGCTGTGCAATCATAAAAGCCATGTGCTTTCCCTCCTGTCAGAACCTGTCTATCTCTCATTATAAAACATATGTTCTGATCCTGCCATCTTGATCCTGATTCCACTCTTGTAACGTGTTTTTATGGAGAGTAAGCAGGATCAAGAGATTGGATATAGGAGGGCTGATGTAAGAAAGCACAGCTTTTATTATTGTGAATTTTTCATATGATGAAATAATCAAACTTGGACCGAAGTAGGTGTTTTATTGGCTTGGGTGTGTTTCGGTACAACGCCTACGATCCATTTTCCCCATTTAAAACGCGAGATCAGCCAGGTCAGCACACAAGATGCGGTCAGTGCTACAATCCAAGTGACAATCGTGCGTATCGCAGGATTCCAGCCCCACGCCACGTACAACCATTCGTCTGGAATGTAACTGTAACGCAGTACCAGCATGTGCATCAAATACCCTCCATACGACATACCACCAATCCATCCTAGCCAGTAAAGAACGCGATGGTGATAAAACTTACTGGCTAATTGGTACATGACCATGATGGAAGCAATCAGGAACAAAATCATATCCGGCCTGATCAGGCTGACGGTATAAAATCGGATTTGAATTCCTTCGGGTTTCTGAAACTCCAGCATTAATAGATACATAAACCGTAGACCCAAGATTATAAACACCAACCAGTAGACCCAGCGCAACCGATTAATCCATTCTTTCCAGCGCTGTACCGAAAGTCCTGCCGCAGCACCAAGTACAAAATAAAAAAAGAAATAGATGAAATTACGGTCTGCATAGGTTGTAAAAGCATCTGTCAGCACGGGGATTTGCATCCGCTCCATCCATCCGGCAATATTCCTTAATTGATCCGCCAAAATGAGAAATACGACACCTGAACCCAGCAGTGCGAGCATTCGCCCCTTGGCTTGGTAACGATGAACCACGTACCGAATACCACGCAAAAATAACGGGAAAAACACGTAAAACTGAATGAGCATAATGATGTACCAGAAATGTGAAGCCGTCTTACCCGTCACGAGCTTCAGAGCGAGGTCCGGAATGTCCTGCCAGCCGAATGTTGCCCAGTTACGCGGGGCAAGTATAAAATAAATAAGAGACCAGACCACATAAGGCAAGATGACATCCATGACTCTTTTTCGCATAAACTGGCCGTAATGGAGCTTATCACCTGTGTTGTAGAACAGCACCATCCCGGTTATAAATATAAAAAGTGGCACAGCAAACTTCGCTAACATCAGTAGCAAGGCCAGCACGACGCCGTCCTGAAGTCCAGCCTGCGGAACCAACGAATAATGAGCAATTGAATGCTGTAGTACAACCGCTGCAAAGGCCAGGCCTCGTAATGTTTCGATTTCAGTAATTCGTTCTTTGCGAGGCAAATCACTCAACCTACCTTTCTTCATTCTTGCAATATCAAACAAATAATGATAACCGTCCATTGGAGATATGTAAAACGAATGTCTGACAAATCATCCAGAATCCCTGAATCCAAAACGGTTCAACAACACTTGGCTAACGAACGTACATTTCTCGCCTGGGTGCGCACAGGCATTGCAATGGCCGGGATCGGTTTCCTTGCCGCCGGTTTCGGTTTTCATTCAACCACCTATGACCGCATTGCCCATCTTGCTGCCATCATCACGGGAATCACTTCTCTCTTTGGTGGCATTGCCGTCATTGGTTGTTCAGCCATTGCTTACCACCGTAAACGCACACAGATTAATGAGCAGACCTTCCAAGCCACTACCGGACTTATCACCTTTCTCAGTCTCCTGTTGCTTGTGATTGGCCTCGCGCTTGCGGTGCTGCTATATGTATTGTTATTCCCTGCCTGACATAGCCGAATCCCGTATGAGGACAAAAACCGCTCTCCTCAGCGGAGACCGGCTTCAGTCTGTTTTATCGTTCACATGCATCATTGCTGTTTCAAGCCCCTAACCCAAATGAGCCCGCATGTGTTCTGTGGCGTTCAGTCTTTACAAAAAGGTGTTGTTGCCGAAACGAGCAGCTTTGGTCTGCGCTTCCATCCGGCGTTCTTCCATATCAAGATCTGGACGGGCATCAGCAGTATTCACATCTTCACCATGCACGGGATCGATGTTGGAATGAGTCTGACGGTTAAGGTTGAACACATCGTATACCGCGCTATCCCGATCCGATGAGTCTACGAGCAACAAAATTTTACCATGCTGCACATACTCCTCATATTGTCTCGCATCCTCTTCTGGAATACCCAGTCCTACAAGTCCACCAACCAATCCTCCGGCTCCTGCACCTACAGCTGCACCTGTAAATGCTGCGGCAATAGGTCCTGCAGCCAGAATCGGGCCGATCCCCGGAATAGCCAGTGCACCAATGCCAGCAAGCAAACCTGCTACACCTCCAAGCACACCGCCTGTGGCTGCACCTGCTGCTACACCCTCTGGCGCTTTTGTGCCTGTCTCTTCCCGAATAGCCTTCAGCTCATCTCTGTCCTGCGTTACGACAGATATCTCATCCGATGTAAATCCTTCGGCTTTCAAACTTTCAATAGCATCGGATGCCTCACGCTCTGTATTAAACACACCTACGATTTTCTTCTTCATAGTGAATACCTCCTCATGGATTTGAGTGGTTCGCTATGTTATTACCCGTCATTCTCTCTTTCAAACGTCTCTGGGCTAATGATCATATGCATAAATACTAATTTGAGCCAAAAGACCGAATCCCGCAGAGCCCAAAAAATGACGAGATCGTTCAGAGAAAAATTGAAAAACAGCGATACTGCGGATTGCGTCTGATGCATATGCTTCGCGACGAGAGAGGCATACACGACAAAGCGAAAATACAGCGTTCCGTAGGGTTATTCTGTCATCAGACTGTAGGTATAGACATGTTCCGTTTGACTTCTGTAGATTATGAACAACCTGATTATCAGGTTGTTCGCGGTTTCGCACGATTCGTTGCGACTGCTTCAAGTGGATTATCCGGCCAGTAATGTTTCGGATAACGCCCTTTTAAATCTTTCTTCACTTCAAAATAGGTCTCACGCCAGAAGTTCGCCAAATCTCTTGTAACCTGTACAGGGCGTTGCGCTGGAGATAACAGATGCAACGTGACCGGAACACGACCGCCTCCGATGTGAGGGGTCTCTTGCTGTCCAAACATCTCTTGTAATCGAACAGCCAGAATCGGATCTTCCGGATTGCTGTAATCTACGGGAATCCGAGAACCACTTGGAACCTGAATGTGGGTAGGCGCCTCTTCATCCAGTTGCTGCCGCTGCGCCCAGCTAAGTCCGCCTAAAAGTACATCATGCATGGACAGTTTCTTCAGATCAGCGGCCGAGCGCATTCCTGCCAGATACGGTGCAAGCTGTTCCTGCAGCTCATCCGTCAGATGATTCTCGATCAGATCAGGCCAGTCTGGCATGTGCAGATGCAGAAAACGCATGCGCTCCGCAAGTTGGCGCGATGTTTTACTCCACGGCAGGATGTCCAACCCTTCCAGTCGTATCCCCGACAATAGTGCTTCCAGCACCTGATCTTCCGGTGGCTGTGCAATCATGCTTTCCTTGATCATTATTGCTCCGATGCGCTGCCGCTTATGTGCCCGCACACTTCTAGTCGTGCGATCCCAAGCCACCAGCACCTCCTCGTGCAATAGATGTTGCGCGGCACGCAGCATCGTCTGCTCCTGCACTGGCGCAGCCAGCAGGATACGCGCATCTGCCCCCTGGTCGTCGGCCTCGGCTGCGACCAGATAGGCGGAACGGCTCAGCGACTCTGCCCCCGCGAGCCGTACTCCGCGGCCGCTGCTCAGCAGATAGCGGCCATCCTCGCGGCGTTGCCCGATCCGGTCCGGATACGCAAAGGACAGCAGCAACCCGCAGCTGTCCTCATCCGGCCGCACCGGATCGGCCGCCGCGCTGCCGAGCGCCGAGCATAGCTGGCGGCTCTCCTGCAACATGCGCCGCACGGCAGCGCCGTCTGCGCCAGCCGCCGCCGCTGGCGGCCCCCCGCTGCTGCCTGCGGCCAGCAGCGCTTCTACGCGCGGGCGCAAGTCCGTGCCCGCGCCGCCAGCACTTG
This sequence comes from Paenibacillus polysaccharolyticus, assembly GCF_023714295.1. Lineage (GTDB taxonomy): Bacteria > Bacillota > Bacilli > Paenibacillales > Paenibacillaceae > Paenibacillus > Paenibacillus polysaccharolyticus_A. The sequence continues at coordinate 998,704 of NZ_JAMAUN010000001.1, read as the reverse complement.
CGCTGCTGCTGCGGAGGCCTGCCGGCTCCTGCAGCAGCGCCGCCAGCGTGCTGGCGTAGCTGGCCAGCCCAAGCTCCGCCGCGCGGAGCAACATGCTGGCCAGCCGCGGATGAACGCCAAGCGTGTTCATCCGCCGCCCAAAGGGCGTGAGGCGGCCTGCGTCGTCCAGGCCGCCCAGCTGGCGCAGCAGCGCCTGTGCCTGAGCGTAAGCCGCATCAGGTGGGGTGTCCAGCCAGCTCAGCTCAGCTGGGGACTGGACACCCCACGCGGCAAGCTCCAGCGCCAGCGGCGCAAGATCCGCGGAGGTGATCTCCGGGCGTGTTGCTTCAGGCAACGCGCCATGAGCCTCCTCGCTCCATAGCCGGTAACACACCCCCGGGGCAATACGCCCCGCACGTCCGCGCCGCTGATCGGCGGACGCCTTGGAGACCGGCTGTGTGACAAGCCGGCTCATCCCCGTTCTTGGCGAGAAAGCCGTCGCCCGGCTGAGCCCGGCATCCACAACGACTTTTATACCCGGAAGAGTCAAGCTCGACTCCGCAATGGAGGTCGACAGCACAACCTTGCGCCATCCTTCGGCAGCAGGCCGGATGGCTTCATCCTGCTTCTCGGCAGGCATACTGCCATACAGCGTATGTACATGGACCTGCGGAGGAAGAGATGCTTGCATCAGCTCCCTTTCCGTACGATGAATCTCTCTTGCTCCAGGAAGAAAAACCAAAACATCCCCCTGTTCTTCACTCAATGCCCGAATAATGGTACGAGCCGTCCAGCTCTCAAGTTCGAATGCCGCAGGCTTCGCGACATATTTCGTTTTCACTGGATACGTACGTCCCACGCAGTGTACAACATGTGTATCTTCGCCCAGCATACGACAGACCGGTTCCGGGTCAAGCGTTGCCGACATGACCAGCAGCTTCAGATCAGGCCGCAACATGGCCCGCGATTCCAGCGCCAAAGCTAGCCCCAAATCCCCGTGCAGGTGCCGTTCATGAAACTCGTCAAAAATGATCATTGCCGTATCTTCAAGTCCCTGATCCTGCTGCAACATGCGCGTTAACACACCCTCAGTGACCACTTCGATTCGTGTAGCCGGGCTTACCCGGGTATCCATTCGTACGCGGTATCCCACCGTCTGTCCTACTTTTTCACCCAGCGTTGCTGCCATTCTTGATGCGGCTGATCGAGCAGCGAGTCTCCGCGGCTCCAGCATAATGATTTTTTTGCCATCTAGCCAAGGCTGCTCAAGCATGGCCAGCGGTACAACCGTTGTTTTTCCGGCCCCCGGTTCAGCGATCAAAACACCTGTCTCCTGCTCACGGAACAACTGCTGTAACTCCGGAATAATGGCTTGTATTGGTAAATCAGTGTACATATCATCGCTCCTAATGCATGCAAGTCTTACCGTTTAAATATCATTCTATAAGCTCAGTATTCGATTGTTAGCATTATAACAAAAAAAGCCGTTCCGAAGGAACGACTGTACGATATCTATCACTTGTAACGATATTCCCAAGGCCATTCAGTCATTTAACGTCTGGGCTAATGGGCTATCCTTCATTTCAAACAGTTTCTGTCTTATCGGGTTACTGTCCTATCGTTTACCAGATCAGCTTAGCAAAGACTCCGCACCATCGATCACAATCTCTGCCCCTGTAATATGTTTAGAGGCACCGGAAGCGAGGAAGCTAACCAGATCCGCAACATGCTCTGGCTGCCCTGGTCCATCCGCGAGCGGCTGCTGTCCTTCCGGGAATTCCATCGGGATAATGATGTCCTGTAGATCATCTGTCTTGATTGTACTTTGATCAATATTGGTAGCAATCGCGCCTGGACAGATCACATTCACTCTGATCTTGAATTTCGCCAGCTCCAAAGCCGCCATTTTGGCAAAAGCAACCTGTCCTGCCTTTGACGTACTATACGCCGACATACCGAAGCTGGAGAAACGCTGATTCCCATTGATCGAGCTCGTAATAATAATGCTGCCGCCGCCGCGTTTTTTCAGATGAGGCAGTGCATATTTTACGGTGAAAAATGTGCCGTCCAGATTCGTCGTAATAATCTGTTTCCAGTCCTGCACCTGAATTTCCTCGATTGGAGCAGACACCCCGTTTATGCCCGCATTGGCAAAAACGATATCCAGTCCCCCAAACAATTCGACCGTTTCCAGTACAGCCTTTTCAACCCGCGCTGGATCGGAAATATCCACATCGAACGCTCGTGCAGCCCCTTCATGGCTCGCATTTATCTCCGCTTCTGTCTTAGAAATCCGATCATTCACCAGATCGAACAACGCCACATGCGCCCCTTCATTCGCCAGTTTGAGCGCCGTGGCCTTGCCGATTCCCGAGCCAGCCCCTGTAATGATAGCCACCTTACCTTGAAATGGTAATCTGCTGCTGTGTTGTGTCATCGCCTAACCACTCCTTCGTTTTGGAAATTATGTAAGAAGATTTAATCCGATTTTACTTTCAATCAATTCTTCACAAGATTACCCAAAACGAGCAGCTTTTAAATCAATAGCCTTAACTTTTTTTTCATTTTCAGGAAGCTACGTATACTGACGATCCGCAGAAGCTACACATGCCTCTTTCTCAAAAAGCGATCCTCTGCATAGCCGTGTTCACCATTCTAGTTCGATGAAAGCGGCATCATCCTCAAGTCCTCCCGTATGGGCGGCATCCAGCAACACTTGAATATGCTCATCCGGGATGTATGTACCAACGGCATCGAGATCATTCAGTCCGTCTGTATACAATTGAAGGCGAAATGTTTCACTTCCTGAACCTTTCATTTCAAAAACATGGGGTTTGCCCCCTATGGACCCTTCTCGTGTAGACCAACGTTCACTCGTCTTGCAGTGTTTTTGGAATGGTTCCGACTGCTCCTGTCCATTACGCCAGAGGCGGATCCTGGAATCTCCTTGCCATGCCAGCCAAACTCGGCTCTTTCGTCTTCCAGACGTGAGTTCAATGCGTCCGCATACATACATCGCCTGACTTCCTTGGCTCCGTTTTTCCATCAATACCTCCCGCAGCAGCAGCGGGGAGGTATCCAAAGGCTGTAATTGTTCCAGCTGTTCAGATGCAGAACCCGTTAGACCTTGGAGAAACTGTTCGACCCCTTCAGCGGTTAATGATGACGTCGTTTCCAGCCATTCCAGCAGTGCACTACCGAGAAAACGCGCAGCAAAATCACCCAGATAACTCATGCCGACACCATCACACAATACAAAATGACAGACATTACCTTGCATGCGAATCGCAACAAAGTCTTGCCCTGCGTCACCCTGGTTCACGGTTTCTGCTGCACGTCCATATCCGTATCTGCATTTCAGCTTGCCCTGGTAGCGAGTTAAGGGCTGTTCTCCAGTCTGAATGCTCACATAGCGGAAATTATCATCTGGCTGCTTCGCATGACCTCCTCGATCACTTGCAGACAATGTTGCCATACGCATTGCTCGCATGATTCCCCTCCTATCTTACAGGTGTTGCAGCAGACATCTGGAATCCAATAGATACCAGTTCTGCACAAGTACCAGGCAACATCATAAGTGCTCCTGGCGCAAGCAAATAGTCTGCCTCCACCAACATTTCGCGATAGCTTTCAGGCAGAACGGATGACATATTACGCAACTTCTCTCCATGCTCGTCTTGTAAGTTCGTCTCTGGAGAGATCCCTTTCCAGCGTCTAGGCTCTGCAATTGGAGCTTCGAGCAGATGATCACTTATAAATATATTTTCAACCAGGACATTACCGTCTGGCACACTCATGCCCATAATACGCTTGGCAATCGGCTCCGGGTCTTCGCCAGTCGCAACTCCATCGGTCATATGACATACGAGCGGAGCCGGACAGTCCTGCATATTAGGTATTTCTGCTTGCAAAATTTTCTCTGCCTGCAAAAATGCTTTTGCGGAGTCCGAAAAACGTCTAGGTGTCAAATCCGGTAACGAACCTACAGCCGCAATCTCGTCGATTCCTTTAATTCCGTTCAATACGTCGTATACATCATCACTGTAGGCCAATATAGCAATTCGGTAACGCGGCGTCAGCCGATTTCCTTTGGTTGATCGAAATACCATTTGGCGGATTGCCAAAGACAAGGCATCATAAACGATGTCAATCCGGCGACGATTGTCCAGAACCATATTCATCGAGGCGCTAATATCAATCAAATAAATAATAAGTGCAGGTGTACGCTGTGATGCTTGAATTGTGTAGTTCATCTAGAGTGTGTCACCTCTATTATTTAATATAAATTTATAAGTCTGGCAGTGAATACTTGGAATTACTCAAAAATTTGTTAATCGCACTCATCCGTGCTGCTACTTTCCCAACACCTTTAAAATACGAGGCATCTGTATTATAGAGATTTTTAAAATCACGGGCATAGGCAAGTGCGTTATCTGTTTTTCTGCCTTTTTGCGCATTGTACGCCTTGTTATAGCTCGCGATCAGTGTCACAACGTTTTGCGCCCGTCTTTTCTTAAGAGCTTCTTTCTGCGCCAACTCTTGCTTGCGTTTGGCTTCGGCCGCAGCCTTCTCTTTTGCAATTCTGGCGTCATTTTCTTTTTTCCATGCTATATAGGCTTCATACTTCGCTTGCTGGTCATATTTTGCTTGCAGAGCTTTACGTGCTGCTTCCTTTTTCTGTTGCTCTTGCTTCGCCAGATAAGCCTCATACTTAGCCTGCTTCTCATATTTCGCTTGCAATGCTTTGCGTTCTTCCTCTTGTTTCTTTGTTTCTTTTTCCTTTTGTTTAGCCTCAGCAAGCTTTTTCTTCGCATCAGCTTCCTGCTTTGCCGCTTCTGCAGCTTTTTGCTTTTCCGCTTCTTCCTGTTTAAGCTTGGCGGCTGCCGCATCTTGTGCCGCTTTGGCTGCCGCTAGACGAGTAGCTTCCTGTTGTTTGACCTCGGCCTGATCCGCCAGAATTTTAACTGTGGGTACTCCCCCAGCAAGCAGTACAATAAGCACTGCCGAGGAGATCATGAACTTTTTAGAACGGTAAAATGGAACCGCTACCGGCTCTAAGCTCTCCGTTTTCGAGTTGATTTTGGCATCCAGTTCCTTGATCGCAGCCTCCACTTCCAGCTGCATCGCACTGTTATGCGGAATGAAGTGATACAGTGAGCGGTAAACCTCGAGCGCAGCGGCAGGTTTGTCTTCATCCTCCAGTGCTCTCGCTTGCAAAAACAACCGGTTCACAACAGCCTCTTGGTCCGGAGATTGTTTTGAATTTGATGTTTTGCCGACTTCAGTATCTTGTTTCATACTTGTTGACGTATAAGAGTCTTTTGGAACAGCAACCACATCGGTTTCTGATGAACCTGTTACATCCTCCTCCGATGCTGCCAGAGCAGCCTCAGCCTGCCCCGTATCCACGGCTGCAAGAGCAATGTACCATTCCCCAAATGTCGGGCAACTGCTCAGATCATGACTTTCCCATGCCCGGATAAAGAGATCGGACAATTTCGAACCCCAGCGATTCTCAAGGGAACCCCGCATCGCGAAATAACGCTCACTCATGGTCTGCATCTCATGTTGATCAAAATAGCTTTCGCCCCAAGCTTTCTCTACGATGAAGGGGTCAGACCAACATAACATCTCAGCGATAATAACAGCTCCGGCAAATCGATCTGCATACGAACTCCACAAGCCGCTGTGCACCGTCCGATGGGCTGCATAACCAGGTGAACCAGCAAGCAGTGCATCTGGTCTGTCCATCTTAGAGCCGTACATCTGCTCCACGTCAACCAGCTCAACTGCAGAAGTCAGTGCAGAGTTCTGCACTTCGGAAAAAAACGGAATCATTACATTGGGCGCTGACATATCACAATGTGCGAGTCCACGCTGCTCCATTGCAGAACCTGTACCTGCAAGTGCTCTAGCCAGCTGCAGACTCTCCTCCGCTGTCAGCTGCTTTTGATCACTGATCACATCGAACCAGGTCAGACCCTGTACCCATGGCATCAGTACGGCATATAACAGATCGGGATGTTCTCCAATAAGCGCTCCGTTTCTTTCCGGAGTGAGCACTTCACGCTTGCATACACGCAAACCTGGCAGTTCACTATAAGGCTCCATATGCTCGGACTGATAGACCATCGCCGGTATACGGAATTTGGGAAAAAATACTTTTAGTGCTTTGGCCCCATGAATAGTACCCGTGCGGGGAATTAATTGATAAACTATTCCTTGCCTTCCCGCTTGGGCATAAGCAAGACCGGGCGCAGCCGGATGCTGACCAATCGTATAGGCAATATCGTTAATCACCACTTCATCCCCGGGATTCGGTTGAAAAGACATGCTCATCCCTCTCTCTGTTTTTCGTGTTATAGTTGCGGCAAAAACCGGGTGTAATCCACCCGGTTTTTGCCGTCATTGTGCAATCTTTAACTTGCTGCCCGCATATGCTCAGAGCGATCTCAAATATCTTATCGTCCTGATCTATGTAAAGCAGATTAGCGAGCTTGGTCTGCTGTGCGGAATTTGTTTGCGATCGCTGAAAGTTCCACGCTAATACTATTCAACGTTTGAACGAAAGATTGCATTTGCTTGCTAGCTTCCTGGAACTCTTGGAAGAAACGTTGCTTCGTCATACCTTCCCATTGTCCTTCCATGCTTGTGATGGATTGAGTCAATGAAGATACGATTTGTTGACTTTGTTCTCCACTTTGTTTGAATTGGTTCGAAACTTGATCCAGTTGTTCTGGGGTAACTAAAATACGTCCTGCCATTGTTAAATTCCTCCTTGATGTGTGCAATTAAATTTGATTTGTTCAAATTGTACTATACAAGGATCATTCGGACAAAAGCCGAAGGACCTACTCCTATTTACCCCATTTTTAGCATATGAAACTTCAACTAACAGACTATTTACAATTTATTTAACGTGCAGTTGTACTACCCTTGTAGGCGGCTATGAAACTACAGGTTCAGTTCCTCTTCTTTCTCGAAAAGAGGGGTCTCTAAATCTCCATGCAACAGGCTCAGGCTGTGTAGCCTGAACAAGGGTTGCTGGAGAACCATGAGGTGGAGCACTATCCTGTACCCGATACACAGCCGCCATAGCGGAAAGCGGGTCGGATACAACAGCTACATCAGCAGCATGCGCAGGCAGGATATCACCACTACGGCTACTCTGAAGAACATTCAGCATATTGACCGCATTGCCATAGGCCACATTGACATGACTCAGCACGGAACGATATTCCATGTCTGCTTGTTGGAATAACAATGCCTTGCGTCCAAGCTGTACACTTAAGTCCATCAAACGACGAAGGGCTTCCTCACCCTGCCGTTTACTACGATCCCATTCGCTCATCACCGCTGCACGGGACTCGATATCCCAATCCAGCGAATGTAGCGCCTGATCCAACACTGTCATTTTTTGCTGTATTTGCTCCGCTGCATACTGAATCTGCCTGCTCAGTGCCCGAAGCACATCCGGTTCCACACGAATGCGCATTTACCATCACCTTTCCTCTTCCCCTGCAGGCTGTTTAAGCCAGTCCAGCAGCATTTCGTGAAACTGTTCTTTTGTTGTGAGCGCTGCAACGAGCCAGTCATCCGAAGCCGCTGTGCTCATTCGGAATAACCAGTTGGAGGCTGCGCTTGCGGTGAATGCCGCCGATTGTGATTGCCAGCCCCCCTGTCCCCATACAAGTAATCGGAGCTCTCCGTCAGATTGCTTGCCTACAAGACAACGTGCTAATGCCAGTGAACCTTCAGGATCATTCGTTTCCTGTGAGAGTTCATCAGCGACGGTTTGTACTTCATACCCCTTCAACCCGTTCAAGACATCATAAAACTTTTTCTTGGAACACATCAGTGCCGGTTTATCCACTGGAGAATGGCCGCTCCACTTCATCCGTTCAATCAGAACATCAATGGCTTCACGAACATTTCCCAGGTCCCTTAGCCGGAACGAATCGGGGGCATCCGTAGCGCGGGCTACTTCAACGACCCGTTCATCTGTGCAGTGTATATAACTTTCCTGCGACTTCCCGTCAATCGTATAGCGGAGCCAGCATGCTCTGTCGGATAATCCGGCAATGGCTACTCTGGAAAAAACGGTTGGTGTCATGATCAGCTCATGAGTATCTTGATCCTGAATCAAGTAGCCTTTGTCCAGCAAAGAGGTTTTGACAAGCTCCCATTCTTTGGCAATATCTTCTGCCATATAACCTCGGAATGGGTCTTCCACGCCGAGCAATCGATCTGAACCGAGAATACCAGCTAGGAAAAATAGTTCCTTAATCTGCAACGTGACTACTTTTTGCTTAGAATCATGAACCGTCAACATTATGAGCCACCTCCCCTCAAACTACAACATGCCATCGGTCACGAATTTCTGAAATCCAATTATTCATTTTCCAAGTGCTATCGCATGGAACTGCACCTTTAACCCTGGAATATTTACGTTTTATATAATAACCTTGACCTGGTGGCAGTACCTTCAGCCCACCTGCAGTACCCCCGGATTCCGAATAAGGTATACGGAAGAACGAGAGATCGTTAGGGTCCAAAGTCCCGAACAACAATCCGCTTTGGGATGCTTTTACATCACTTACCCAATCCGACCCGAACGTTGGAAAATCCGCCGGAACGCCTGAGAGAATCACATGAATGCCTCTGTCTCTGCCCTGACGAACAATAACACCGAGTTGATCTTTGATACTAAAATCGGTGAGCTGTTTGGACAAGGTGTCCGCATCATCCACGACGAGCACGATTTCAGGTCCTCCGGTAATCTCACCACGTTTTAGAACTTCATCGTACAACTCCTGAATGACAGGCGCAAGCAATTCTTCCCTCGATACGTGTCCACGGACATGGGGCAAACTGCTGATTTCACCTATTCCACCTGACCCATACCTCATATCTACCGTGTATATTTGCACATCCTCAGGTGAAGCATGGTAGGCCAGTGATAACATCCAGGTTTGCAAGAAAGTTGTTTTACCTCCTTCCATCGGACTGGTCACCATAAAGTGTGGCCCTTCACGCAGGTTAAGTTCAAATGGCTCCAAATCATCCGTGAGCAGACCTACAGGTACATTTACCGTTGAAGTTCCCCCTACGTTGCCGAAGGTACCTGTACGAACAAGCAAATCTTTAAGCTTGATTTCTTCCGGTAATGGCGCAATTTGTGGCGTTTCCTCACCCGTCCAGTCTTGACGAATCTCCGTAATTGCTCTGCGTAAAGCAGCAGATCGTTCACCCTCGTCCGCTCCTGAAGATGGCAGAGCAGCCTGGAACATCAGTGGTGGGACTTGTCCCTTCACTAGACCTCGGCCAGGAGGCAGCTGGCTTGGCGCCTTGGAAGGCCGTCCTACAGCATAATAATAATCACTTGGATCAGAGAGCTCAAATGAAACAGCATTTTGAATATTACTTCTGAATTTTTCGAAAATATCAGTGACCCGATTGGCGGTCAGCACAAAGGTAATACCTAAACTTCCACCTTCTCGCAGAATGGTCTCAAGCGATTCATTTTCATCGGGGTAAGCATTACGGAAAGACATATAACCGTCAATAATGACAACAATCTGCGGAACTGTAGCATGAGACGTACGACGATAAGCTGAAATCGTTTTAACCCCAGCCTCTGAGATCATATCTTTGCGCTGCGCTGAGATTTTCAGAATGTAACGGAATAAGCGTTTGATGCGGTCTTCCTCTTCGGCCATCATTACGCCACCGATCTGCGGAAGTCCCGCAAAGTCTTTCATCATACGGCCCATATCAATAATATATCCGTTCCACGGCTCTGTGCGCTCCGTACGGGCAAGAGACATTAATAACGTTTGAACAAAAGTCGTTTTGCCAAGGCCAGGCATGCCATATACGACAAGGTGCCCCTGATCCATAGGCAATGCCAGTGGCAGCTGACGCTGATTCGGAAGATCATCCAGCATGCCAACCAAAGGTTTGAGACCACTCGCCCCATCATCAAGCAGAGATTCTCTTTTCTCCTTCTGTTTCCAGTCATGAAGACCGTCCAGTTCCAGTATCTCTGGCAGCGGAGGCAACCAAGGTCCAGGCAAACGCTCGATACCAGCTTCTGTAGCAGCCTTTGCCACATAATCGATAAACACCTGTAGCTGTTTCGGCACATCCTCTCCCTTGAGAACAGCTCTTCGCTCTCCTGTCAGCAGTGGTTCACGTTTGCCGTTCAGGCGTACTTCCATTACAGGCAGCACCGTTGTTGAATCCTCCTGCTGATTATAAGGTGCGCCGCTCCAGGCAAATTGCATTTCTTCAAAGACTTCGTCACTGCCGACCTGAAAATAACCTCGACCAGGCTTCGTAATCCATGCAGCATTCGGAATTTTTATCATATCTCTGCTGTCTCCCTCGCTCTGAACACGAAGACAGATACGGAAACGAGAGTTACTCCAAATTTTATCATCCACGACTCCTGCAGGTTTTTGGGTTGCGAGAATTAAGTGAACACCCAGTGTCCGGCCGATCGCCGCAATACTGATCAACTCATCCATAAATTCCGGCTGGTCACGTTTCAGTTGAGCAAACTCATCTATGATTATTACAAGATGCGGCAGTGGTTGTTCGTGTCTTGAACGCAAAATTTTGTAGTACTCATCAATATGTTGCAGGTTGCCCGCATCATTTAAAATCTTCTGTCTTCTCACCAGTTCAGCACGAAGAGAAACATTGGCACGTTCAATAAGATTTCCATCCAGATTCGTAATGGTACCTACAACATGCGGTAGATCGACAAAGGTATTAGACATACCTCCGCCCTTATAGTCGATCAGCATGAAAGCAAGATCATGTGGATGGAACTCGGCTGCCAGTGAAGCAACAATAGACTGAATAACCTCACTCTTACCCGAGCCTGTTGTACCCGCAATCAAACCATGGGGACCATGCCCTTGCCGCTCGATTTTATCATGCAGATTAATAGCTATTTTTTTACCACCAGCTCTTACCCCCATAGGTACAGGCAGTGTATCCGGATATCTGGTTTGCCCCCAGCGGGAGACAACATCCAGATCCTCCACACGTGAAGTGCTGAGCATATCGAATAGTGGCAACACTTGCGGGATCTCCGAAGCGGAGGAACGCTTCAGACGAATCGGTGACATATAACGGGATAACGCCTCTGCCGTCTCCTTGGAGATCACATCCGGTTTATAGGTCTGCGAGACGACATCCGCATCTTCCGTCTTTTTGATGTACACTCCTTTGCCTTTGGAAGCCTCCATAATTAACTGACAGTGCATAGGCAGGGATTGTTTGCGGTTCGCCAGCACAATCGTGCATACATCAATCTCTTGCGCAGCCTCCAGCAGTAATGGAAGTAAAGGTTCTTCTTCGATCAGTTGCGTATCCGACAGAATGATAACATAACAAGGAGTTTGCACCGCTTTTTTGTAGCGATCTTCCTTATTATTACGGCGGCGGTTCAACACGGAAAACAAGCTGTCCGCCAATTGATGCGCACTGCTGTGCCTGTCGGCCATATATCGCTGTCCCAGATCCTCATCCCAAATATGAGGCAACCAACGGAGCCATTCCCACTCCTTGGTATCCTTTTCTTCATAAAACGCAGCAAGTTTCAGTTCATCGGGTGAGTGCCTCACCGTAAGCTGTGAGACGATAACACGCAGCGAAGCCATCACTTCTTCCCGATCCCCCACAAGACCCATGACCTTGGATTCGAACAGAGGCAGGGTTATCGTGGCATCCGGCACGGTCTGGAATTCCGCAGCGAGCCCATGAGCGGCCTCAATCAACTCATCCTTTTCATATCCATCGATACGTGGTACCTGAAGTTTGATGCGAAACGGAATCTCTCCTGTACCGATACGTACCTGTAAAAAATCGTCATCTTCCGGGGAACGCTCCCAGAGCGAGCTGTTTCGGTTCTTGACAATTTGCAGGCAGACGGATGGATCACCATGGATTTCATGCAGGCTCTTCACTTGCTCCGCCTGTGCTTCCTTCAATTCTTCACGATGTTTATCCAGCTGTGCAAGATACATCGCTTTACGTTCCTCGATCTTTTTGCGATATGATTTTTTATTGCTGAGATATACAAAGAACGGGATGGTATAAGATGTAAGCATCATCATAACCGTCATCATCTGGAACATCATATAATTGCTGTTATTCATTTTACCCGTCATATTAATGTACACGTAGAAACCGATGCTGACCATCGTCATCATCACGGGAACCACGATTGAAATCATGGAAAATGTAGGTTTGTTCGGCTCTGCAGGCGGCCTGAGAATTTCGAGGCTCTCTTCCTTCAAAACCGGTGTCATTCTCGGAGAACGCTGATATAACACATTCACGAAGAAAAGACCTCCTTTTAGTCGTTCAATTAATGAATGATACGCCACAGAGCGTCATTCGTTGCTCTCCTGCTGAAATAATGAGCGTCTCCCGTAGATGGGTGCCTCTTCAGAAGTCGTCGAAAAAGCCCGCTGTACACGCACACAGCTTCCCTGACGTAGCCCCGTCTCCATTAGCTGCTGGGCGTTCTGCGGCGTAAACCAGAGCCCCTCAGGAAATCTGGCTTCCAAAATATACTGAACGCCATCTCCCGGCGCCTGTCCGAATATTCGTACACCGAGCAACGTCTTCAGATGTTCAATGGTGCATTCATCCGGAACCTCAATGTCGAACCATTCGCCTTCCTCCCGGCCGGAATACACGGTTAGAATCATGTGAATCCCTCCCAAGGTCTCATATGTAAATTGTCCTAATGTCAGATTAAATCAAAAAAATGCGAGTGAAACGGTATTCCATCCTATTTTCTTATATAAAACCCTTGTTTGCAACGTATTCGCTGTAATTTTGTTACATATGACCCACGTTTATATTACAATATCGTCCATTTGACTCAGAACTTTCGTGTCATTGTTTGGTAAAAAAATTGCAACGATGCGAAACTATCACTGTGATTTCCATTTAATAGAAAAAGAAAGAAGGGATTCGGGACTTTTATTCCTTCGTCCACAATTGAATTGTGAACACTTTTCAAACTTTATCCACCTTTATGTTTTCATAAGCTGATTTTAAGGTAATTTTAAGCATTGGTATTTAATATTACCTGTATGAAATAACTCTCGTGAGGTGATTTCAAGTGAGAACTCTAATAACATTTCAAAACAAATCAATCCCTGTATATTTTAATCAAGAAAACAAACAACCTGTGCAAAAAACATTAAGATTGCTTAGCAGTGCTCTTGAGCATAAGATCAGTAATGGTAAACGCGCTTTGCAAAAATGTCTGCACTCTTTGATTAGTATTGAAATTGTTGGCGGCGAAGCTATTCTTCATAGCCGCAGTGAAAATGACTCTCTTGCTCTATCGTTATATTGAAGAAGAGTCCAGTAACCTTCGTTTATGCGTTACCATGAAAAAGGAAGCTTCCCTATAAAGGACAAGCTTCCTTTTTGACGTGGTTTTGGGCATATCCGCACCCTCTTATTTCAGCTTTTCCAACACGTAAGCCGCATCATATTCTTCTGCAAACTCAGCTTTTCGTATTCGAATGACAAACAGTCTAACCAAATTCGCTCGTGTATGTTCTTCCTGACAGGTATTTATTTTTCTTAAAATAAAGCGGTCAATGGACATAAGTTCCAAGCCCCTTTGCCATGATTTTTACGGAGCACTATGTTCCGTGTATCCATAAATAACCAGATCAGAAGTTGCCCAAACAGCTTTTGCATTCGATGGAGAGCGGTATTTACATCTGTTGTAAAATGATGCAAAAGCCCGTTCCCATAAGACTCAGACGGGCTTTTGCATCTCCTGTCGCTTCATCCCGAACCGACTCGGATAAACCACGGACTGCCTCTCTCTATTCATGCATATTCGACTTAATCCACACCCGGATACTCCCGAAATTGATGTTGTAGACTGATCCAGCGTGTACGTGTGAATTTATCAATCGCCCAGTCTCCGCCAAAACGACCTATGCCTGACGATTTCTCTCCGCCAAACATGACATGTGCTTCATCATTCACCGATTGATCGTTGACATGTACCATACCCGATTCAATCTGCCCTGCCACCCGGTACCCCCGCTCCAGATTGGCCGTAAATACAGAGCCACTCAGACCGTAAGGAGTATCATTAGCCAGCCCAATAGCATCCTGCTCATCTGTAGCTTTCATAATGATAGCTACTGGTCCGAACAGCTCCTGCTGTACAATCTCCTGCTCGCGTTGGACATCTGCAAGCACGGTTGGCATAAGCACACTTTCCTGATGTGTTCCGCCAAGCACTAATTGCGCGCCTTCCTCTTTAGCCTGCTTTACGAGCTCTAGAAGCCGTTCCACTTCTTTCTTTCGGATTAGGGGACCCACTAGTGTTTTCTCATCAGCCGGATCACCAGCATGTATGTTTTTCGTTTTGTTAACAAAGGATTGTACAAACCGATCGTAAACATCTTCGTGCACGATAATACGATTTAGCGCCATGCAAATCTGACCCTGATGCAGGAACTTACCGAACACAGCGGCTTGTGCAGCATGCTCAATATCCGCATCATCCAGAACGATCATCGCATTGTTGCCGCCGAGTTCCAGTGCAGTTTCTTTGAGATGTTCACCGGCAAGTTTACCTATACCCTTACCCACTTCTGTAGAACCCGTAAATGAGATTACCTTAGGAATTGGATGTGTGACAAAATAATCCCCAATCTCGCTGCCACTTCCGGCGACTACATTTAATACTCCCTCCGGCAGACCCGCTTGTTCAAACAGATCCGCAATTAGCCACCCTGCCGTAATCGGGGTATCTGAAGCGGGTTTTATCACCACACCATTACCGAGTGCGATCGCGGGTGCGACGGAACGTAAACATAGATGAAGCGGGAAATTCCATGGTCCAATAACGCCGATAACCCCTTTGGGCTCACGGACTACCCGATTTTCTTTGCCCGGCGTATTCGATGGGAGCAGTTCGCCTTTCATTCGAAAAGGAAATGAAGCCGATTCATCCACAATACGTCTCGCTGCGGCAAATTCCGCTTCAGCTTTGATGCGTGTGCTACCGGATTCCGTAATCAGTAGTTGGATTATCTCATCTTTTCGTTCTTCCATTAAAGATGAGACTTTCCGGAGCACCCCTTCTTTAATGGAAGGTAGCGTTGCTTTCCATTCCATCGAACTCTTTTGTGCAGACTCATAAGCCTGATCTATATCCTCCTGACTGGACGAACGCCAGGTTGCGATCACTTCACCCGTATACGGATTGATATTTTCTATCGATTTCTCGCCAGAGCCTTCGATCCATTTACCTGAAATGAACTGTTTAGTCCACGTTGCCGTTTTATGTTGGTTATCCACTAAAGTCATAACACACGCCTCCGATCTTCAGATTAGAATGTACATAAAAAAAAACGATGTCCCATTCATTAACCTTGTTCGAAGTTAGGCAAACGGATTATGCAACCTGAAAGCGGATCGGGCTTTGTCAGCACATGGTCAAAGCCACGTGTGAATTATTCTTTAAAAGAAGTTAAATCAGCCCAGCCATAAGCGATTTCTACCAGATCTTTTTCCCCGATACGAATCGACTGTGTATGAACAGGTATGCCGCCCATTTTTTCGTAAAAACGACACGCCGGGTTTTGCTCCAAAGCCCAAATCATCATATTATCAATCTTGCATGTCTGGAGGTGCTGAACCACCTGCTTCACAAGTTGTCTGCCTATTCCAGAATTTTGATGAGACTGGAGCAGATAAATGGCGTACAGCTCGCCATCATAAGGTAATTTACCTTCGCGTTCCTTACCTCCACAGGCAAAACCGACAATTTCCCCCTCTTCATCCTCGGCGACGATCAAAATCTGATCATTTTCGCTAGCGCGTAACTGCTGCTCCCACTGAGCTAATCGTGATTCTGTAGTCAAAAGATGCAAAACGTGATCTGGCACAATTCCGCGGTATGTCGTTTTCCAGCTCTCTGTATGTACGTATGCGATCCCCCTCGCATCCCCTTCACTTGCTAACCTTATATACATAGCTTCGCCCCCTTTTCAAAAAAAAGAATATCCGGCCTATGGCCGGATCGTAACTCGGGTTCCCACGGATACCTTCGAGGACAAATCCAGCACGTCTGAATTGTACATCCGAATGCAGCCATGTGATACGGACTTGCCAATCGAAGATGGTTCGTTGGTTCCATGAATACCATAATGGGGTTTGGACAGGCCCATCCAGAGCACACCGAAAGGCCCTCCAGGATTCTCCTGTTTGTTGACAATGGTAAACTCTCCGCTTGGAGTGTTGGTCAGCATTTTACCTGTGGCTACCGGATAGCCTTTCACAACATGATCTCCATCCAGCAGGTATAACATATGGTCGGACAAGTCCACAATGATTCTGTAATTCGGCATCACGACATCCCTCCTGCTTTATCCTATGCAAGAGAAATACGGATGCCCAGCCTCATATCAGTCCTGTTCCCAATCTTTGGCCCGCTGGGCATGTTTGGCCTTGCGTGTTTTTACCGGTTTGCTTGAAGCTGTCCGTTTTCGCGAAGCCACCTCTTCCTTGCGCCGCTGATACTGCATTTCTTTCTGCATCTTCAGGAAGTTATGAAGTCGCTTCTCATCCAGCTCACCGTTTTCAATGGCCCCTTTAACTGCACAGCCCTCTTCCTTCGTATGACTGCAATCCATAAATCTGCACGCGCCAGACAGCTCTTCAATCTCTCCAAATGCCTGTGAAAGACCTTCTTCTCCTT
This sequence comes from Paenibacillus polysaccharolyticus, assembly GCF_023714295.1. Lineage (GTDB taxonomy): Bacteria > Bacillota > Bacilli > Paenibacillales > Paenibacillaceae > Paenibacillus > Paenibacillus polysaccharolyticus_A. The sequence goes on along the minus strand of NZ_JAMAUN010000001.1, from coordinate 981,960 downwards.
CGTCCCAGAGATGAAGTTCACGCATGCCCGGCGTATCGATCAAGACAGCTCCCTGTGGTAATACAAACATCTCCCGGTGTGTCGTTGTATGTCTGCCACGGCTGTCCCCTTCACGCACGGATTGCGTAATCTGAACATCCTTGCCCATCATCCAGTTGACCAGTGTGGACTTACCACTTCCAGAGGAGCCTGTGAGCGCTACAGTTGCACCTGGTTTCAGATAGGTTTCCAGCATTTCCTTCCCTTGTCCTTCGATTGCCGAAATTGCCAGTACCTCCACGCCTGGTGCAATACCCTCCACTTCACGGATTCGTCCCTGCACATCATCACACAGATCACTTTTACTGAGGACAATAACCGGTCTTACTCCCCCGTTCCAAGCCATTAACACATATCTTTCAAGTCTTCTGAGGTTAAAATCATGATTAAGCGCCGCAACGATCAGAAGAGCGTCTACGTTCGCTGCAATCAATTGTTCTTTCGTTACCGGGCCAGCGGCTTGCCTGGATACACGACTCTGACGTGGCAATACATGATGAATAATCACTTCCTCGCCCTGTTCTCCTGCCACAGCTACCCAATCGCCAACAGCAGGTGCAAGCCCTGTCTCCAAGTTGTCATGACGAAGTTTTCCTGACACTTTGCCCCAACATTCTCCGTCCGCTGTGATCAGACGTTGCATATGTCCATGATCCGCAATTATTCGGGCAGGCCGTCTGGATTCCAAGCTCAACAACTGTTCCTCAGACCATCGTTTCTCCCATACCGCAGACCATCCATAATTTTCAATACCTTTACTTTCCATACGTTGATTTAAAATAAAAATTCCTCCCAGATTGTTTATGATTCAGTTGAAGTGTGTTTAAATTCATTTTTTTCACGATACCGTCTTGCATCTCCGATTACAGATCCAAACAAAAAAACCACGAGGTGATTCACACCCGCGGCAATCCATAGTTATCCGAATATGAGGTTGCCTCCACAGCATGTTGAATAACGGTCATCCTGTACTCCGTCCGTTATCCCAGCCCTGGAACTCCCCATATCAGCACACAAAAAAGCCACGGGTACGTCACCCGTGACTTTGTATGAAGGTCTTATCATCGCTCGCCCAAGTTGGATACTTCTATCCAGCTATAGCAAAATCGATGTACCTTGATCCGTTCCGGAGACGCTGTTCCTATTCAACTCCACGTATACTGCCGTTAGATTTGTCATGAACATCGCCTCCCTTGTAGAATATGCCATCATGTTACACAGTCTGTTGTGCGTTTGTCAAGCCCATTGTTTTTTGTAGCTATTCACTCTTTATTTCACTTGATCCCATCTCGTCCACATTTCTCGAGGGTTTAGTTCATACACTCCGTCTTCGCGGTACATGAACTGATGCATGATAAACTCCCTGCGAAGGGTTGCAAAATCCTCATGGTATTCTTGAATAAACGTGTTGATTTCTTTCTCGCTGTACTTGCGTCCAAACTCTAATTGTTCCACCAGATATTCAAGCACAACCAGTTTTTTCTTGTACTGTGCAGGAATTTGACGAAGCCGGCCATCCTTGGAAAAAAAGTTCCTCATGATAGACGTTTTCAGGGTTTCGTTCACATCTGTCATATCAGACTGCTCCTTTCTTTTGAAAATAAAATCAACTGAAGCCTGGGCATGTTCGCGAATGAACGAAGGGTTCAGGGTAAAATAAACCGTATTTTTCTCCCGTCGCTCTTGAATAAGCGCAGCTTCTCTCAGCTTGGCAGCATGATGAGTCACCGTCGGCTGAGACAAGTTAAGACGCTCCGCCAGCGCTTGACCATGCAGTTCTCCTTCGGAAAGCAACAGAAGCATTCGGAGCCGGGTAGGATCAGCCAAGGCTTTATGATAGGCCACAATTTTTTCAAGCTGCATCAACGTACACCTCACATTTAATTAGATGATCATCTAATTTGATACTAGTCTTTATTCATCTGGAAGTCAATTCAATTTATTTTTTGAATGTTCATTACATTGTGCTGTCTTGCAGAACTGGCATTGAAGTGTTATTTACGGTAGGATTATATTGCTTGTAATGAAGGAGGATTAAGAACATGGAAGATGTCATTATTATTGGCGGAGGCCCATGCGGTCTGTCCGCTGCCATTGAATGCGAGCGGGTAGGATTGTCCGCTGTCATTATCGAGAAACACAATATCGTACAGTCCATCTATCTCTACCCAACTCACATGCAATTTTTCAGTACGGCGGAGTTGCTGGAGATCGGGAACGTGCCGTTCAGTTCGGCCAATGACAAGCCGTTTCGTTATGAAGCACTTGCCTATTATCGCAAAGTAGCCGAACATTTCGGCCTGCGTATTCATAATTATGAGGAAGCCCGTGAGATCCAGCGTAAGGAAGACGGCACCTTCGAGGTACATACGGTTAATCGGCGTGGTGAAACCATTGTACATCAAGGGCGACATGTCGTCGTGGCTACCGGCTATTTCGATCACCCGAATTACCTCGGCATTCCAGGTGAAGAAAAGGATAAAGTCACGCATTACTTCCGCGAGGCACACCCATATACCAATACACGTGTGGCTATCATTGGCGGAAGTAACTCAGCGGTTGACGCCGCGATGGAGCTTGTCCGGGTTGGCGCTCATATTGATATGGTATACCGCGGTACAGGTCTGTCTGAGCACATTAAACCTTGGGTTCGACCGTTATTCGAAAGTATGGTGCAGAAAAACCGCATTACGCTTCATCTCGGTTCGCGTGTCAATGAAATTCTGGATGATTCCATTCGAATTGTGCACACAGATGGCTCGGAAAGTGAACTTGAAAATGACTTCGTGCTTGCCATGACCGGCTTCAGACCTGACCGCCAGTTGCTTGCTTCCATTGGAGCAGAGATGTCTGAGGATATGGATAAGCCATTGTATGATCCGCAAACAATGGAAAGCAGTGTACCAGGTGTTTATGTGGGCGGTGTTATCGCTTCGGGGCGTAATGCCAATGAAGTATTCATCGAATCAGGCCGCTGGCATGGACGTTACATTGCTGAACATATCATTAGCAAAACAGAACATCGTGGCAGCAAGAATCATGATCAGTCTGAGGAGCAATGAAATCCATGGATATGACCTCCCTCCTGTTGCTCGTGTTCGCAGCGCTTGGCATCATCAGCAGTAATACACCTGTAACTGTAGCGATGGTATTCCTGTTACTGCTTCGTGTACTTAATGTCAATCAAGCCTTTCCCTGGCTTGAAAAATACGGGCTCACACTAGGTATTATCATTCTGACAGTTGGTGTAATGGCTCCTCTCGCCAGCGGTAAAATGAGCTTGCAGACCATTGGTGAATCGTTTCTGCACTGGAAGTCACTACTCGCCATTGGTGTTGGTTTGCTTGTAGCTTATCTGGGCGGTCGCGGCGCATCGCTGATGAGCACACAGCCAACAGTTGTGGCAGGCCTTTTGATCGGTACAGTTCTTGGCGTTGCCTTGTTCAAAGGTGTACCTGTCGGGCCTTTGATCGCAGCGGGCATCCTGTCCCTGCTTTTAGGTAAATCCTGAACCGTTCGGTACGGTAATCGTGTATGCTTTTGCAAACTGGCTGTATTTCCCACCGCTCTGTGCTATACTTCTATTCATGCAAACCGATACATGAATTTTGCAACAGGGAATGGGCATCTTTCTCACCTTGTCAGATGAACTCATTCAGCACTTCACGACGTTTATCGTCCTCAGGAGGATTCAGGAACCATGTCACGTCCCTTTGTTACCGAAGCCGTGATGGTGGCTATTTACGGTCAATTGCTTGCGCCTCCGGCGCCTGTGGAATATATCGTTCCTTACACCACCATCCTTGAACTATATGAATTTCAGAGCAGTGCTGACCCCATGATGGATAATCCCACAGATGATCAGCATGTTAAAGCCAAGATCAATGAATTAATCTCCTACTTTGAGGAGCCCTTAAATAAGAAAAAGATTGAGCGCGCCCTGGCGGTACCATGGGCAAAAAGCCCGGCCATTCTATTTGGTGATCAGGCCTCCATTACGATTATTAACGCCATGGATACCGCTCAATATGGAGAATATTTTGATCCGATAGAGACAGAGCTTATTCTCACATCCCAACGTCTTGGCATTCCGATTTTGACCGATCAAGTGGAGTTAATCGCCCGGATCATTGAGTCCGAATCACCTGTTCAGGTGTTTGATATCGATGATTTCGATTTTGCAATGGATGATGAACCGCTGGATCAGGTATAATCCAAAAAACACAAAAAAATGCAAAAGACCTCAACTGCCACTGTACAGTGGCAGTTGAGGTCTTTTTGAGTTCAGACACTATAGATTCATCTTCAAGTTGGCTTTGCATACACTACAGATTCACCAATGTATACACTGAAGTTTATCCTGTTACTTCAAACGTTCGTACCGCCTGCAAAACGTATTACTTCAAGCCAGACTGTTCCAATATCGTTTGGCTGATGCTGTTCATCGGAGGAAGTGCATTCGGATCAAAAAACTTCAATCCCGCATCGCTGTTTACCCGTGCTTCCACAAGGTGATCATGAATAATTAGAGCTTTGAATAAGGCAATGACATAGTATTCCTCATCCCCGTTCGCATGCACTTGCCGCAACTCAGGGCCAGAGTATAGCGCCTCAAAGTTGACGGATTCCGTAGTCCACCCTGTCTCTTCCCAAAGTTCACGATGCGCCGCCTCTTCAATGGATTCACCAGGACGCATCTCTCCAACAGGCAATCGCCAATGCCCCTGTTCCGCATGCTGGATGAGCAGCAGCTCACCTTGTTCATTCGTAGCCATTATGGCTGCTTTGACTACAATATTCGCACGTTTCGCAATATATTGCCCAATATCCCGTGCCGGCAGATCCACTCCTCATCCCTCCTTTTAAAAAAGACGGTATTTACTTTCCAGTTATGGGTTAGTGTTTACTGCACTTCAGTATAACGATATTCAATATCCCGGCCATCCTCTACGACATCTACATGCAACTGATGCCCTTTCAGATACCAGTAATCATGATCTTCCATAAAAAATTGAATACCGGAAACTTCCGTTTGATCCGCAGGATGTCTCGGTTTTTCAACGGCAATTCCCAGTGAAAAACCCGGATGAAGACCTCCGCCAGAGCTGTAACGAGCAAAAAAGCGAATGCTGTCTCCTTCATTCAAGTTCAATTCTTCTTTGTACCAGCGGGCTGCTTGGTCGGATACATGTATAGTACTCATATGATGTCAGCTCCTTTTGTATATATATGTTACATCATATCGCTAGAGCGGCTTGAACACAAACCTGCAAATCATAAACACGCATACGATCTTGTGAAAAATGTTTGACAGATTGTAAAAACGGGTGGTAAGATGCAAACATACGAGGTCTACATTGTATTTATTTCCATTAACAAGAAAGGGTGATTACGGTGTTTAACACACATAAGTTGGTTCACATTCACACACAATTAAATACCGGAGTATCCCCGAAATCACTTTTCCGTTCATAAGACAGCGCTTCAGGTGTCTCTTGTTTATCAGACCCCTGTCAAGCTCGCTCACAATACCTTATGTACGGCGGCGGCTCTGCTCTTGGAGTCATGCTGCCGTATGAAGATATAAGACATACCGCCTGCGTGCGGTGTGTCTTTTTTTGTGGGCTTTTTATTGGATTGAACTGCGCTTGAATGAGCCTTAGCAAGCTTTAGCTGTCATTCTGAACGAAACTTTGCACTTCTTGCACATCGAAAGGAAGGGATAACACTTGTTCTCTGTACTTAAAAACCTGGCCTGGTTCTTCAGGCTGGAACGCAAAAGATACCTGGTTGGTGTCATTTTGCTCATTCTTGTGGGGATTGCTGAATTGCTGCCTCCGCGCCTTCTGGGGAACGCCATCGACGAGATCGTACGCGGCTCTATCACAAGCACCTCATTAACGTTTTACATCGCACTTATTCTTGGGACGGTCATTATTATCTATCTGATTACGTACATATGGATGCACAAATTATTCGGCGGAGCCAATCTCGTAGAACGGTTGCTACGCTCCCGCTTCATGGATCACTTGCTGCGAATGACACCACCCTTTTTCGAAAAAAACAGAACCGGAGATCTCATGGCTCGCGCCACCAATGACCTTCGTTCTATTGCTACAACCGCAGGTTTCGGTATGCTCACGTTAACAGACTCCACAGCATTTCTCTTAACTGTACTGTTTGCCATGGGTTTCCTCGTCAGCTGGAAGCTGACCTTGGCTGCAATTCTGCCCCTGCCTTTTATCGCCATCGCTATGATGATCTATGGTAAAGCAGTGCATCAACGTTATACGTTGGCACAGGATGCCTTTGGTGATATGAACGATCAGGTGTTAGAGTCCATTGCAGGTATCCGTGTTGTACGCGCGTACGTTCAGGAACGTCTGGACGAGAAACGATTTGCTGATGTCACGGAAGATGTATATCGCAAAAACTTAGCGGTTGCCCGGATGGATGCTTTATTCGAACCAACCATTCGACTATTCGTAGGTCTGAGTTACGTCATTGCACTGGCCTACGGCATTTATCTTGTATTCCACAATGAAATCACCCTGGGAGACCTCGTATCGTTCAACATGTACCTGGGGATGATGATCTGGCCGATGTTTGCTATCGGTGAACTAATTAACCTCATGCAACGGGGCAGTGCTTCTCTGGATCGGGTGAACGAAACGTTATCCGTAGAGCCTGCTGTTCAGGACAAAGAACATCCTGTTCATATTACGCAGCCGGATGAGATCGTCATGAATGATGTGACATTCCGCTATCCAACCTCTACCGTGGATAACCTCAGTCATATCAATGTTACTATTCAACGCGGACAGACACTTGGCGTGGTAGGACGCACGGGAAGTGGTAAATCCACCCTGCTCAAACAATTGCTGCACGAATACCCTGCTGGATCAGGTACGCTCAGCATTTCAGGACATTCCATTGAGGATATTGCGAAGGATGACCTGCACAGCTGGATCGGATACGTACCACAGGAACAAGTATTGTTCTCCAAATCCGTTCGTCAGAACATTCAATTTGGTAAGCCAAACGCGTCTGATGATGTCATTATGGAAGCGATTCGCACCGCTGCTTTTGACGGCGATCTCGGAACGTTGTCTGACGGTCTCGATACACTTGTAGGTGAAAAAGGTATCGCTTTGTCCGGTGGACAGAAACAACGGGTATCTCTGGCTCGGGCTTTTATCGCTGATCCGGATATCCTTATTCTTGACGATGCCCTGTCTGCTGTTGACGCTCGCACAGAAGCTAAAATCATTGAAAATATTCGCAACAAACGCGCTGGCAAAACAACACTGATCTCGACACATCGCTTGTCAGCTATCGAACACGCAGATCGGATCATCGTGCTGGAGCACGGTAAAATTACGGAAGAAGGCACTCATCAGGAACTACTCGCCAAGAATGGCTGGTACCGTGAACAATATGAACGGCAACAGGTCGAGTCCAATCTGTCCACGTAGGAGGTAACTCATTTGAAGTCCAATACAGGTAAAAGGTTGCTGGATTACGCCTTGAAAGCCAAAGGCACATTCATCGCTGCCTTAATCATGCTGACGATTGGAGTTGCGGCTGAACTCGCCGGACCCTTTATCGCCAAATCCATGATTGATAATCACCTGCTCGCCATTGAGCAGCCATTTTATGAGACGGAAGCTTCGGAAGAAGCCGCCGTTTATCAAGGGAAAAATTATAAACGTGAAGGTTTGTTTGCACCAGACGAAACCAAAGGAGCCGAGGTACGCGTACTGCAAGCCGGCAAAAGCTTTTATTTCGTCGGCGAGCCGGTCAATGCTCCTGACGGCGATCGTTCCTATGCCAACGGAACCTTAACCATAACTCGCGCAGGTGAAGTTACGGGGCAATACGCGGCTGTGCCGCTGTCTGCCGGTGAACTATTTGCCTTTTACAAACCCGAGATGCCAAGCATCTATCAATTAATTGTGTATTATCTGATCTTCCTTGTCATTTCGGTTATTATGGAGTTTGGTAAAACCTTCTGGCTGCAATCCTCTGCCAACAAGGTCATTCAACGGCTGCGGAACGATGTGTATGCGCACATTCAGCGGTTGCCCGTGAACTTTTTTGATAACCTGCCCGCAGGTAAGGTCGTTTCTCGGGTCACTAATGATACCGAAGCCGTCAAAGATCTGTTTGTGGCGGTACTGTCCAACTTTTTCTCAGGCATTATTACGATAACAGGAGTTTATATCGCTCTCTTCCTGCTCGATGTACGTCTGGGTTTGATTTCACTATTCGTTGTACCGATGCTCATTGCATGGATTGTGCTCTATCGCAAATTCGCCACCCGATACAATACAATCATTCGCTCGCGACTGAGTGAGATTAATGCAATCATTAACGAGTCCATTCAGGGCATGTCCATCATTCGTGTGTTCCGTCGCCAGAAGCAAACTCGCCAGGAATTCGAAGAACTGAATGAAGACTATATGAAACATCAGAACAAAATGCTCAATCTGAATGCCTTTACCTCTCATAACCTGGTGAATGTGTTGCGGAATATCGCCTTTGCCGTAGTTCTGTGGTACTTTGGAGCAGGTGCGATAACGGGCACAAGTATTATTTCACTCGGTGTATTGTATGCCTTTGTTGATGTTCTCGGTCGGTTGTTCCAGCCGATCATCGGTATGGTGAACCAACTTGCGAACCTGGACTCCTCCCTAGTCTCCGCCGGCCGTGTATTTGAGCTGATGGACGAAAAAGGAGAACCGGTAACGGACGGATCTATGCCGAGATACAAAGGTAATGTCGTCTTTGACGATGTGTCTTTCGCTTATAAAAAGGATTATGTGCTGAATAACATCTCGTTCAAAGCTTCACAAGGTCAGACCGTGGCACTCGTGGGTCACACCGGTTCCGGTAAAAGTTCGATCATTAATCTACTGTTCCGGTTTTATGATCCGCAAAAAGGCAAAATCACGATTGACGGACAGAACGTTAAGGAATTGCCGAAGCAGTGGATTCGTGAGCACATGGGGATCGTACTGCAAGACCCCTATCTCTTCACAGGCACGATTGCTTCCAATGTCAGTCTGGGTGATGAAAAAATATCCCGGGAGCGCATTGAGCAGGCATTGCGTGATGTAGGTGCAGAACGTATTTTGGCGCATCTGCCACAAGGTTTTGACGAGCCGGTAGTTGAGAAAGGGAGCACACTGTCTGCTGGTCAGCGGCAGTTGATTTCTTTTGCACGCGCACTCGCCTTCGATCCCGCGATCCTGATTCTGGACGAAGCCACCGCCAACATTGATACGGAGACGGAAGCTTTGATCCAGAACGCGCTGGAAGTCCTCAAAAAAGGACGTACTACTTTCATCATCGCCCATCGTCTGTCAACCATTCGCTCTGCAGATCAGATTCTCGTGCTGCATCGCGGAAAAATTGTAGAGCAAGGTGCGCATGATGAGTTGATGGAGCTGAAAGGCCGGTACTATCAGATGTATCAATTGCAACAAGGGGCTCAAGGCGAAGCCATGGCCGATGGCTCGACTCGTTCAGCTGATGCTTTTAGTACATCTTCGCCATCACTCGCCGGAGGAAATGTGTAATTTTCTTCTCTTTCGCTATCATTTAGCAGAACATATTTCGTCAACAAGGACATCCGGCCAGCATTAAAACAACACATAAAACCCGTTCTATACAGTAGCCTTCAGGTTACTGACAGAACGGGTTTTATTATTGCTCTACGACAATATCTTCACCTTATAATAAAAGACCGTCTCTTCACTTTTAAGTTCGCCCTCTAAGTCCAGCCTCTAACTGTATATCCCATATACATCATTATTTCTCGGACAAGGAACGGGATTTGCGTACTCCAGCTGTGATACGCGGTCGTTTGTGTAGGAGATGGTACGGCGTCCATGCCAAGTTCGGCTGCCATTTTCATGGAACGTTTCATATGCAGAGGGTCGCTGACAATAGTGTAGGTACGATAACCTTCCCTCTTACCTATTTCCAGCGCATATATAAGATTCTCTTGGGTGATTACCGACTTGTCCTCCACCTGAATGTGCTCCGGTTTCACGCCTTGCGTAAGAGCATACTGGCGTCCGACCAAAGCTTCAGCAGGAATACCTTCTTGACTGGAGCCCCCAGTAAAAATGAGGTTACGAACTGTGCCTGCTCTATATAACCTTATGGCTTGTTCAATTCGTTCACGGAATACCGGCGAGGGAATATCTCCTTGCACCGCTGCACCCAACACAATCGCTGCATCAGATGTTCTTGGTGAGCTTTCATGCATATACGAGAGAATACTTGCGGCTGTGACCACTGCCCAGATGAGAATAAATAAGAGCAACGATGCCAACCCCATAACTACACTCCGTTTTGTGATACCTTTACAGCTACGTTTTGATTGAATGTTTGTCACTCATAATTCCTCATCTGGCCCACGTTCCTGAAATCTCGCCGCATGCATTCGTTCCAGAGCAACCCATGCTGCCGCAGACTCATCCTTTAGTCCCAATGCTGCCATCCAGGCACCTATATATTGCTGGAGTACGAGCTCCAGTTCCTGTGCACGTTCTTTAAAATCTTGCAATTCCTTAATCATACGTGTCCGACCTTCCGGACTGAAGGTTTCATGAATGCGCTCTTTGAAATAATGATGCACAATCCGATTTCGTTGCTGCCATAATTCATTCAGACTGCTTATTTCTTCTTCGGAAAACGTAAAATGATGCCGTGCTTCATGAATAAGTTGCCCCAGTGAACTACTCATCTTCCGCTCGTACAGCTCCTCTAGTTCCTCCTCAGTTACCACCTTGCCTTGTGACATTTTAGTTAACAAAATAAGATTAACCAGTTGCTGTTCCAGCGCCTGTCCATAATATACGGCCAAGCCGTAATAGGCAAACAATTCCTTGGAGTGTTCGCTGTCCAGCATGAAATCATTCTGGAAATCCGTGTTATGCATATGCGAGCGCTCCTTTCTATCCGTGCACCTTGGCTGTTTATTATGTCTCTATCGTAACGAAACTGCAAACAACATTCAAGTTGCCGTAAAAGCCAGCGCATAACTTCGGATTCCCTCCTGTTTTCGCAATCTGAACTTAGATCACATCTGCTCGGGAGCACGTACGCCCAATAAAGACAAGTTGTACGCCAACCGTTTGGCGGTATGTTTGGCCAATTCCACCCGAAAAGCTCTGACACCTGACGGTGCATCCGCAATTCGTTCAGCATGATAAAACCGGTTGAAGGCTTGGGCAACGTCTATCGTGTATTTAGCAATCACGGATGGTTCGTTGCGAAGCACAGCTTTTTCCAGATAAGACGGATAGTCACTCAGCAATTTCAGCAACGCCCAAGAGGTATCGCCCACAATAGCCGTTGGAGGGTTATTCATCTGGTCCGTGTCCAAATCCATTTCCTGTTCATCACGTGACACATTAGCGGCTTTGGCAAGGACACTTTGAATTCGGGCATGGGTATATTGCACATAAGGGCCAGTTTCCCCTTCAAAACTTACCGCATCCTCCAGCGAAAAATCAATGTTATTCATGCGATTGTTGCGCAGATCACCAAAGATAATCGCCCCTACACCAACGGCTTCGGCTACCTGCTCAGCCTGCTCCAGATTCGGATTTTTTTCCTGAATAATTTGCAGGGCACGAGCGACGGCTTCATCCAGTACTTCCTGTAAAAAAACAACCTTTCCCCGGCGTGTGGACATCTTCCGCCCCTCGAAACGCATTAGACCAAACGGAATATGCTCACAATGGTCTGCCCAGCCATACTCCATCTTGGACAATACCGTAAATACTTGACGGAAGTGAAGGCTCTGCTCCCCACCAACGACGTACAACAACTTATCTGCCTGCATCACATCATGACGATAGATTGCTGTTGCCAAATCCCGGGTTGGGTAGATCGTCGTTCCATCTTTTTTAATAATCAGACATGGCGGCATGTTCTCTTCATCCAGCCGTACAACGAGAGCACCGTCACTTTCCTGTAGCAACTCCTTGACCTGAAGTTCCTCCACAACTGCACCCATCTTGTCATTATAAAAGCTCTCACCCAGCGTATGGTCAAAATCCACATTTAAGCGTTCATACATCCGGTTAAACTCCTGCATACTCACCTTTACGAAGAAAGTCCATAAACGCTGCGCTTCTTCATCCCCCTGCTCCAGCTTACGGAACCATTCCCGTGCTTCGGTTTCGAGAGATGGATCTTTCTCTGCTTCATCATGAAAACGAACGTATAGTTCGAGAGAATTACGAATCGGATCTGCTTGTAACATCTCTTCGTTTCCCCACCGCTTATATGCCGTGATTTGCTTGCCAAACTGCGTCCCCCAGTCCCCTAGGTGATTCACACTTATCGAGGTATAACCCGCTTCGTTATATAAACGATACAACGCTGCACCAATAACAGTGGAACGCAAATGTCCAATGCCAAAAGGTTTCGCGATGTTAGGTGAGGACATATCAATAACAACACGTGCTCCTTGCCCGAGATGCAGTTTACCAAATGTCTCGCTACCCACTTCCTCGAGCAATTGGGGCGCCAAGACATTCCGGTCAAAACGAATGTTCACATAAGGACCTGCTGCTGTAGCATCCATACCCTCCGTCTGTAATGCAACGGCAATTTCTCCAGCAATAACGACCGGTGCCTTTCTTAACGACTTGGCTAACGTAAAACAGGGAAATGCAGCATCTCCCATCTCCTCCTGCGGCGGGACTTCCAATAATCTCAATACTTCTTCTAGTGTGAGCCCGGTTAACGGGGCAATCTGAGTTGCAGCCTGCTTCAATAACACATCTAACACTCCTTCTCTGCATGATATATGCCTTAAAATAAACGCAAAAAAGCTCTCGTCTCTTCAAATAAGAGACGAGAGCTGTGTTTACAGTTCCCGCGGTACCACTCTAAGTGAACGGTAACCTGTATTACAGCATGCTGCAAGAAGGTGTAACCGATCCGCTCGGTGCAAATAACGGTTGCATGCCGGATTACCCTCAAATCCATATACAACGAACTCCAAATGGAGCCTTTACATGGCTTCGGGTAACCATCTCACGGGTGCGCTTCACACAGTTCATCACATACCGGCTTACACCTGTCCCGGCTCGCTGTCATGGTTGATTCTGGGCTACTCTCCCGATCACGGATATTGCTGTTTCGATCATTTCAGATCATTATACATATCCTGGTATGGATTAGCAACCCTGTTCTTTTAAAGTGATAACATAGATAATTTAAGCAACCGCAGACATTAAACGGCAAGCTTCAGCACATCTACGGCAAGCTTCAGCGCAGGCCTGACAATGATCATGTCCATGTTTACCACATTCTGCCGCACAGGCTTCACAAGCTTTGACACACAATTCACAGATTTCACCGATGAAATCACTTCCGCGTGTCATGGCTTGCGCTGCAAATGCACAGATATCAGCACATTCCCGGTTCAGACGAATACAGTCACGAAGCATTGCCAAATCATATTCTTTCAGACTCGATATGTAACATACGTTGCAAGCATTCATACACTCCAGGCAAGCATCGATACATTGTTGGTATTTTTGTTGTGTCATTTAAAGTTACCTCCCAGGCAAAGTTTGCTATGCTTCTTAATACCCATCCGGGAGCAACTTTGAACCATTAACCTAGTCTTGGTTGACCGCTTCCAATTCCAGCAATTGTTCACGGATGGCCGTTTGATCAAAATGCTCACCGATAAACACAGCTACATTCGGAACGTCTCCTTGAGGTGTGATCTTCATGTAATCCGACTCACGATAAGCATATTGGAACCAGAACCTGCTTGCGGTATCGCTAAACGAAAGGATTCCTTTTGCCCGATATACGTCACGCGGCAAGCTAGCCACAAACTGTTCGAATGCTTCGCTATTCACAGGTTGACTGAAATAATGTGTGTATACCATGACATGATCATGTGATGTGTGTGGCTTGACAGAATGCTCGTGGTGGTCGCTTGAATGGTTACCGTCACTTTGATCCGTTTGATCATGTCCATGATTGCATCCATTAGTACGGCAAGCATCTGTATGCACATGAGTCTTTCCTTCATTTTTCGATTCATCGCCTGCTATATTGGATGGGTGAATGTGAACGTCGGAACCACTATGAAGCAATTGTTCCATGGAAACCTCACATTTGACCGATGGAATTACGGGGGCGAAGCCATTCCATTTGTTCAGAAGCTCTTCCAAGTCCTGCAGTTGCTGTTCTTGAACCCGATCCGTTTTATTCAAAAGCAACACCGAAGCACAACGAATCTGTTCTTGCATCAATTTGAAGGTTTTTCCTTTTTGCTCCTGATACAGACCCGACAGATGAGCCGCATCCACTACGGTGATCAAACTTTTCAGCTCCAAACGCATATATAGAGAAGTTTCCGTCACCGCATCCAAAATTTCCATCGGATTCGCTGCGCCCGTTGCCTCAATCACAATAACATCAGGTGACTCTTCTTGAACGAGGTCTGCCAGTTGCAGCCCGAGATCTCCTCGTACAGTACAGCAGATGCATCCGCCCAACATTTCTGTCATGGGCACTTCCTCATCTACGATCTGGCCATCCAGATTCACTTCACCCAGTTCATTCATCACCACAGCAGGACGAAGCTGCTGCTGTTTCCAGTGTTCAATGAGCTTTACAAGCAATGTCGTTTTACCGCTGCCCAAAAAACCGGACAAAATATATACAGGAATACTTGATTTTTGTTCATTCATGATACTCATTATTTACACACCTCTCTGCCCATCTGTACCCTTAGTCTGACTCTATTAAGCGAGTGTACACTATCCTTCAATTGTTGTGCAATATACCTGTTCTGTTGACGAAAACTTCATTGCCGGATTCATTTGAATGGTCTATGCTATGAGGACATGTTTATTTGAGGAGGATTTCAATGACCAATTCTGTTGAACAGCATCGTCAGGAAGCTCCACAAACGGTGGCCTGCATGGTTGTTACCGTTTCGGACACACGTACCAAAGAAACCGATACAAGCGGTCAACTTATGCATGAGTTGTTACACCAAGCTGGCTACCAGGTTGTCAATTATATCATCACACCTGACGAGACAGAACGGATTCAGACGATTTTGCAAGATGCCGTTGTCCGGGATGATATCGAAGCCGTACTGTTAAGTGGAGGTACCGGTATTGCTCCAAGGGATACTACATATGAAGCTGTATCTTCCCTTCTGGACAAAGAACTGCCAGGCTTTGGCGAAATATTCCGTTACTTAAGTTATACTGAAGATATTGGTTCAGCAGCTATTCTCAGCCGGGCAGTTGCCGGAACCATCGGGCGTACAGCTGTATTTTCAATGCCTGGCTCTCGCGGGGCCGTTAAACTTGCCATGGAACGCATTATTTTGCCTGAACTGCGCCATGTGATGCGCGAAATATATAAACCCGTCTGAATTATCAGACGGGTTTGTTTTTTTCACTTGGACAGTTTGTATGTCACTGCTCTTTTATTTGTTGCAGCACATGTTCAAATACTGGCAGAACGTCCTTTTCATACATATCTTTTTCTCCACCGGAAGCCGTGTAGACAAGAGATACATGCCCTTTGCTACGGATTGTCGTTCTGCCCAGTGCATTCTCCAGAACCGCATTTTCTTTAGATTCTCCATACATTTCTTCCATTCGTGCTGCACGGATTTTCGCGTCACGATAAATGTGTACTTTCACGATATGTCTTGCACTGCCATTTAATAAATACATATATGACATGCCACCATCAGCATCATCCTCGAACATATTGTTCATCAGCTTAATATGTTTGGCAGCAAAACCGTTTGTCATTTCTCTCGCTAACGTACCGTTTAAGCCGTGACCTTGTTGCTTGGCTCTGAAATTCCCTTCCGTTGTTGCTTCTCCTGTATAAAGCTTCCGTTCCTGCTCCATAGATGAAGAGGAGCAAGCCGCTAGAGATACTGCACTCAGAAGTACCACGCTACTTAACATCAAATACCGTTTTACATTTTGCGCTATAAGATAAGGTCTTTTCTCCTTTGACAACATGCTAATCCTTCCTTTCCATGAGCCACGGTACTGTGACTCTTTAAGGTAGAATTAGCATGTCTAAGAGATACACATTTTATTCCAAGTAAGCTTTATTCAGAGGAGACACGCACAACGGTGCGCCCAACTGCCCCGCCCTGTAGTATGTTCTCTAATGTATGCGGCAATTGCTCTAGTGTTATCTCCTGAACCCCTAGCGCAAGTGCACGGTCTGGCTTCCATTCACCGCCCAGCTTGTTCCAGATTCGTTCTCGACGTTCCATAGGACAATACACTGAATCAATACCAATTAACTGGATGCCACGTAAAATAAATGGGAACACGGTTGATTCAAATTGATTTCCTCCAGTTAGACCGGATACGGCAATAGCTCCGCCATACTGAACTTGCTTCAATCGCTCCGCCAGTGCTGGCCCCGCGGTTGGATCAACGATGCCTGCCCATTGCTGTCTGCCCATGGCCCCCTTGATCGGGGCATCTGCTTCTTCACGTGAAATGACTTCGGAAGCTCCCAAATTGCGAAGCAGTTCCTCTTCTTGCTGCTTTTTACCTGTGCTTGCCGTCACTTCAAAACCAAGCTTTGCAAGGATAGCTATCGCCATACTACCGACGCCTCCCGTAGCCCCAGTAACTAGCACTTTGCCCATTGCTGGCGTTACCCCCGCTTGTAACAAAGCGTCTACCGAAAGTCCGGCGGTGAAACCTGCCGTTCCGATAGCCATCGCTTCTTTTTCACTCAGCCCTTGCGGAAGAGGCACTAACCACTCGCTTCGAAGACGTGCATATTCACTATATCCCCCGTAATGGGAGACTCCAGGTTCAAACCCCGTACTAATGACCCGATCCCCAGGCGCAAAACGTCCACTCACGGATTCATCTACCGTCCCGGCCATATCGATTCCAGGTATCATCGGATAGTTTCGTATGACACCTCCTACTTCCAGAGATGCTAATCCATCCTTATAATTTACACTGGAATAGTGTACCTGTACGATCACATCCCCGTTAGGAAGGTCCTCTTTTTTCAACTGCTCGATATTAGCTGTGACTCCCTTCTGATCCTCCTTACGGATCACATAAGCCTGAAATTGCTCTTTCATCGGTCTCATCTCCTTATTTTCGTTCCGTGAGCAGATATAATAATGGCCCAGCAAGCGGCAGTAATCCTGCCCACGCCCAGCTTGTTGTTCGCCCGTTCGCTCTGGCATCCCGAAAGATCGCATACATAGACAGCAACGTCAGTACTGCGAAATCAATCGTCATGATATGTACAAACGAGGATTGATAAAATGCATCAACGAAGCGATCGGGATTGCCTTCGGTCAACGCATAAAGTGCTGAACCTAATGTTAGTAACAACAAGATTAGATGAGTCAACTTATGCGATGCCAGTCGCGGAACACCTCGCTTCGACTGTTTAACAGTTGGTACTGGTTCATGAATGCCTATTCGGGATGGTGCAACCAGTGCGAAATAGGGCAATAACGCAAATGCTCCAAGCCCGAAAGAAAACAGGACAAACGGCCATGCCGGTATCCGCTGCCCCTTCGATGCTGTCACTGATTTTCGAAGTAGAATACATGCATACACAGCCGGAAAAATGCCCAACCATGAGAACACCGTCAATAGCCATGGTTCCTTGCTCTGCAATGTAAGTAATTCCTTGAATATCGGATCATTCCCAGGAGAATTCCCCGGCGCCATAAAAAGCGCATAAGCTATAAATGCAACCCATAGTAGTCCAAGCATGTATCTCATTAGTCACCCTCCTCTACCTTTCATCCCCTTCCGACACAAGTTTGAAACAGAGCTGATTTTCATTCCAGTTCACCTCTTTCTAAGGTGCCCCTTCCTGTCGAAGTCCCTTCGGAATGTGGCGGCATTTGGCGTTTCCTGCGCTTTCCCGAGAAATAATTGATTTGATCTTATTTGGGTAAACGCTTGGAATAGGTGATGCAATAGATGACAATAGGACGCTATGCAAAAGTCGCTTCACATATATGCTTATTAAAAGTGTACCTCTTCCTCCAACATACTTCTATGAAGCTGCACACATATTCATTGAAAATCATCATCGTATCATCATATCAAAAAGGCATAAGCCAGTAATCCCTACCGGTTATGCCTTCCTGATTTTCAAGTCCATCTTATGATATATTACTCTTCCGTTGATTTCACATGTTCGGCAATCAGCTTTTGCTTCATATTCCATGCGGCCGGGCTGATATTCACGCGGTAAATCTCCGGGTTCAGCTTCCGTTGGTACTCCGGCCAGAAAAGATTCAACTGTTCCTTATGATACGCACGTATTTCATCCAGCGTAGGCAGATCGTACACTTTACGTCCATTCACAAAAATCGGCTCCAGCATGTTAACTGCTTCATAACGGGTCACCGTTTTTTTCAGATAAGGATGTAGCGGGTTGAACAGCTTGAGCGGTCCTCCCTGAAGCGGCTGCTCCTCGTCCGGATAGCAGATATAATCCGCAATCGCTTTGCCATGCTTCGGATCAATGATGCGGAAGACTTCTTTTTTACCCGGTGTAGACACCTTCTCGGGATTGGCCGATATTTTGAGCGTTGGCAACATTTCACCGTTAACCTCACGCTCTACCAGCTTGTAGACTCCACCCAAAGAAGGCTGATCCGATGCTGTAATCAGTTGTGTACCGACACCCCATGTGTCAATCCGTGCACCTTGAGCTTTCAAGTTAAAGATCGTATTCTCATCGAGATCATTCGAAGCTACGATTTTCACATAGTCCAGTCCCGCTTCATCCAACATCTGACGGGCCTGAATCGAGAGATATGCAAGGTCACCGCTATCCAGACGAATAGCATTCATCTTTTTGCCTTGGCTCTCCAGCCACTTGGCTGTTTTGATTGCATGAGGTACACCGCTATTCAGCGTATCAAACGTATCCACGAGAAGCGTCACCTGATCCGGTAGCACTCTTGCATACGCATCAAACGCCTCCTGCTCCGTCATAAAGCTCTGCACCCAGGAATGTGCGTGTGTGCCTGCTGTCGGAATGCCAAACTGTTCACCAGCCAGCATATTGGATGTCGCATGGAAACCGGCAACATATGAAGCACGAGCCCCCCAAATCGCAGCATCCGCCTCTTGTGCACGGCGTGTTCCGAACTCAAGCAATGTATCTTGCTGTGCCACCTGCTTAATACGAGATGCTTTCGTTGCAATCAGTGTCTGATAATTCATGAAATTAAGTATCGCTGTTTCCACCAACTGCGTTTCCATAATCGTTCCTTCAACCCGAATGAGCGGTTCGTCAGGAAAAACAATTGCACCCTCCTTCATGGAATGAATCGTTCCCTGGAAAGAGAACTGAAGCAATTCCTCCAGAAAGACCGGGTCATAGTTCTCTGGTTGTTTGGATAAAAACTTGATGTCCTCCATCGTGAAGCGAAGCTGGCTGATATAATTCACAATACGTTCCAATCCGGCAAATACGGCATAACCGTTGCCAAAAGGAAGCTTACGGAAGTAGGCTTCAAATACCGCCTTCCGTTTGTGTGTACCATTCACCCAGTGCGCATACATCATGTTGATCTGATATTTATCCGTATGTAAAGCCAGGCTTGTTGTCTGCATTTGTCTCATCCTCTCTGACTTCCGCTCGTTTCTCAGATCATTCCTGAAAATACGGGCTTAAAGCTGATTACACCGCAATGTTCGGTGGCGAATCAGGCCAAAATCGTTTCACTTGCCTTAACCACCTGCGCCCCCATGCTGGAACGAAAGTGTCCAAGTGCCCATTCATGCCCTGCAGGGTTAAAACTGGCTACAGCGTCCTCATAGATCGTAATATGGAATCCTTTGTTATAGGCGTCCACAGCGGTATGTAATACACATATATCTGTACATACCCCGATTAAAGCAATATCCGTTATGCCTCGTTCGCGCAGCTTCAGCTCCAGGTCTGTTCCGCAGAACGCGCTATATCTCGTTTTATCCATCCACCGAATTTCATTCGCATGCTTCTCCATTACTTCGGCAAGACGACCATATAGCTGTCTTCCCTCTGTATCACGGATGTTATGAGGCGGGAAAAGTACGGTTTCCGGATGATAAGGGTCATTTTTTTCATGTAAATCTACTGCCATAATCACTTCATCTTTATTATCGAGATACGCCTCGGTAATCGCAGCTACCGTTTCCTGAATCTCTACGGCCGGCTGACCCACAGGCAAAGCTCCCGTAACAAAATCTCGTGTAAAATCGATAACAATCAATGCTTTCATCGTCCACACTCCCTTGTTTGAATATGGTTGAATGCATCACACGCTTTTTACGTATAGATCGATAAACGCGGCACTAGTTCAGTGAATCGATACAGCTGTGCCGGACGCTGGGAGTACTGATTGGAGCTGACCAGATTGCCCTCATCGTCACGCACTTCCTCGACAATCCCTTTACGGCTGCGTGTAGATGTTATTTTACGAATAAAATTAGGCTCTTCGAAATCGGGTACAACACTCTGGATGACCTGATATAATTCACTTAACGTGAAATCGCGCGGCAGAAACTGTCTCGCAATCGTGGTCTCCAACATCTGTTGCTGAATTCGTCTGTATGCATCTTCGATGATCGTTCTGTGATCAAAGGCGAGTTCCAGTTCTTCCAGTGCCTCCTGGATCGTAAACAACCCTACATCTTCGGCATCATCTGCTGCCTGCCTGTGTTCAAGCATCCATTCCTCTACAAGTGCAAAGAAGGCATGAGAGATAATCCAACCTCTGGGATCACGTCCGGGCTGACTATAAACGTTTAGATATTCGAGATGTCCGCCGTCTACACCGGTCTCCTCCATCAGTTCGCGCTTCGCCGCTCCGTAAATGGATTCATTTTCTTGGCAAAATCCACCAGGTAATGCCCATCTTCCTGCAAACGGCCACCCCTTGCGTTTAATTAACATAACCTTCAACTCCCGAATCGGGAGGGTTTTCGTTACCGTTTTACGCTCCCGCTTCGTCAAGGTGAACATAACGATATCTGCAGGAACCCCGTCCGGGGTACGATATTTTTTGGAACTATAATTACGTGCTTCCAGTTCATCGTTTTCTGATTCAGTGTTCACGTGTTTGTTATTTTCGCTCATGGGCACCACCGACTATATTCATTTTGATAATCTCATTATGACATAATTATAACTTTTGTCAACAGTGGATTCCGTTTTCCCTTTTCAGGCTCTCGATTTGGCCACACGGAACGTTGCTGTAGCCATACATCCCAGCGTGCCTGCGGCATCGCGAACCTCAGATTGGGTCGTGATGCTACGCCCCGCTTGGTGCAACACGGTTGACGTTACGATTAATTCGCCCTGACTCATCGGAGCCAGAAAATGTACATTGAGGTTTGTAGTGACACAACTATCGACCTCCATGGCAGCTGTCGCCACCATGCCCATCGCCTGATCCATCAATGAGGTCAACACACCACCATGAATAATGCCCATGGAGTTGGTATGATTCTCTCCTGCTGTCAGCGCAATTTGGACTTCTTGTTTGTTGCCCTTGATATAGCGGCACCCGAGAAATCCCCAGAATCGGCCATCGCCGTCTTCCACCATTTTGTCCAAAATACTCATGTTTCATTTCTCCTTCTATTCTACACGTTGTTTAACTAACTCTAGATGTCTTTTTCGTTGCTCTATTCGGCGTTTAGCGATCTCTATGATGTCAAAAAAGGCGCGGACCGCGTCCGCACCCTTCCGTTCATTTAACCGCAGCTGGTTGGAGGTGAATCCGTTCCAGCTTCGACATTGACTTTCTCGGATACTGTATCCCGAATCACCGAGATGACCAGTTGAAGCAGGTAATTGATGTCACTTTGACTCTGTTGGAATTCGGTTACTAGCGGAATGCTGTCCAGTTCGTTTTGCAAGTCATCAATTTCCGCTTCAATTTTGCTAACCATCGCACTGTTATTGAAACTTTCGAAAGCAACAATTTCTTTCTGTTTCTTTTTAATCGTTGCGATCAATTGCTGAATACGCTCATGATCTCTGATTTTGGCTTCCGCCTGTTGAAACTGTTTCACTTCTTCGCTCGTTCCGAGCATGTCTGCCAGTTCTTTGGCCTTTCCCATAATGTCGTCGCGTATGATCAAATTGCGCGTATCGTAGGTTGGCATTCCGTAATGGTTGTACTGCACTTCTTCTTCCTGCGCCACTGTGATCGCTCCATTCGTATGAGATGATATAGGATGAGACTGCGGTTAAACATTGTGTTTGGACATTGGCTTGGGTGGACGCTCCGGGTTCGGATCGTTCTTTCGATCGCTGTTATCTCCGGATTTTTTCGATCCCCTTCTCCAAGGAGAAAATCCGGAGATAAAGGCGAACGCTTCGCTTCTACAGAATCGTTTCCTTCCCCTCCGCTACCTCAAGCCAATGTCCAAATCTTATATTGAACCTGAAAATCTCATCTTGTTGAGTTTTTGTAATAGTAAGGCTTGGGTGGACGCTTCGGGTTCGGATCGTTCTTTCGATCGCTGTTATCTCCGGATTTTTTTCGATCCCCTTCTCCAAGGAGAAAATCCGGCGATAAAGGCGAACGCTTCGCTTCTACAGAATCGATTCCTACCCCTCCGCTACTGGTTCGCAGCTACCGGCTCCGTAAGCAAGTTGCCACGAATATAAAATGTCATTGGATCGGTAATTTCAACTTGTACAAAAGTGCCAATCAGCTCCTTAGAGCCTTCAAAATGTACCAGCTTGTTGCTACGTGTACGTCCTGCAAGAACAGTTGAATTACGTTTGCTCTCGCCTTCGACAAGCACTTCAACAATCTTGCCACGTTGCTGCTCGTTGCTACGCTGGCTGTACTCGTTTACCGTTTCATTCAGGCGTTTCAGCCGTTCCTTTTTCACTTCCATCGGTACATTATCTTCCATCACTGCTGCAGGTGTACCTTCGCGTGGAGAGTAGATGTACGTATAGGCAAAATCATAACCAACTTCACGAACCAGAGAAAGTGTATCCTCAAACTGCTCGTCCGTTTCACCAGGGAATCCAACAATGAAATCCGTTGTCAGAACAACGTCTGGAATGGCCGTTTTGATCTTCGCCGCCAGATTCAAATAGTGTTCCCGCGTATATTTACGACTCATCCGTTTGAGCACTTCCGTGCTGCCTGATTGCACCGGTAAGTGGATGTGCTCCACCAGATTACCACCTTTGGCAAGCACCTCGATCAAGTGATCATCAAAGTCACGCGGATGGCTCGTTGTAAAACGCACACGTGGAATATCTATTTTACGAATATCGTCCATCAAGTCACCAAAGGTGTATTTCAGATCCGTAAAATCCTTACCATACGCATTCACATTCTGACCCAGCAGTGTAATTTCCTTGAATCCCTGTCTAGCCAGTTCTCTTACTTCTGCAATGACGTCCTCTGGACGACGGCTACGTTCTTTCCCCCGGGTAAACGGCACGATGCAATATGTACAGAACTTGTCGCAACCATACATAATGTTTACCCAGCCGCGCATGCCTTCACGTTTCTTCGGCAGGTTCTCAATGATGTCGCCTTCCTTGGACCATACTTCAACAACCATCTCTTTACTGAAGAGTGCTTCCTGAATCAGGTGCGGCAGACGGTGCACATTGTGGGTACCAAAGATCATGTCGACAAAACCATGCTTCTGCATGATCCGGTTAACGACACCTTCTTCTTGAGACATACATCCGCATACCCCAAGCAATAAACCTGGGTTTTCCAGCTTCAGTGTTTTCAGATGGCCCAGTTCGCCAAACACTTTGTCTTCCGCATTTTCACGAATCGCACACGTGTTAAGCAAAATGAGATCCGCAACTTTACGATCTTCCGTAGCTTGATATCCCATTGTCTCCAGCAGACCTTTGATCGTCTCAGAGTCGTGTTCATTCATCTGACATCCGTAGGTATATACGATATAATGTTTGCCTTTTCCGATCGTTTTCAGCTCATCGGGAACAGCAGTTTCATACAGAACCTGAATGTCCTCTTTGCCCCTTTGTTTCTCCTGGCGATGGTTCGGTTCCGCTTTGATATTAATCTCGCGGCCACGAATTCTAATCTTTTTGCTGAATTCATCTTGCGAAATTACTTTGGCATCGGAGAAATCAAAATATTGGGAGTAATCCTTTTTTGAGTCTTTAGCCATTTCCTTCGGTCACTCCTTACAGCCTCTATTCATAAAAAGCGTTCTTTTCATCACGAAATACAACCACTTGGTTCCTCATGCTTCAAAAGAGCATTACAGCAAATTATAACATGAATTGGGCTGTAGTTCCACAAGCAAACACGGCTCTGATGACTCGGTTTTACCGCCCTAATCCACCTTGTACAAAAAAACCTGAGCACATTGACGCACAGTTCAAGAAGAACCGCCTCTGCCAGTGTACTCAGGTCATTTTTACTTATATTCAGCCTTTAATACTGCACTGCAACGCTAAAGGCTGTGTAAACTCATTAATCAATGATTTCAGCAGTGTCGCCATTGCGAGCACCTGCTGCATTAGCTTCATCTGTATCGATGTGCATATCCAGTGCAAAGGAATCGGATACACGAGCCAGTACATTTTCGAGTACTAGGCCACGATCCCCACCCATGCGAACTTTCAACATTTGTTTGTCTTCAATGCCCCATTTTGCTGCATCGGACGTGTGGAAGTGGATGTGACGAGCCGCAACGATAACACCTTTGTCAATCGTTACTTCGCCAGCTGGACCTTTAATCGTGATTCCTGGTGTACCTTCGATGCTACCAGATTCACGCACAGGTGCTTTTACACCGATCGCAAAAGAATCCGTCATAGAGATTTCCAATTGTGTTTCCGGACGAACAGGTCCGAGGATACGTACTTTATCAAACTGTCCTTTGGAACCAATGACCGCTACGGTTTCATTGGCAGCGTATTGTCCGGGCTGGGACAGAGGTTTAAATTCAGTCAGTTCATAACCTTTGCCGAACAAAATGTCAACGTGCTCTTGGGATACGTGAATGTGACGGGCGGATACGCCCACAGGTACTGTTTTACTCATCGTAAATTCACTCCTTGTTTATCTATGGCCTGTAGACAGGCTCTTAACAATCCAAGTGGTATTATACTCCTTTTTACTGTGAAATGAAAACAAACTGATGAAAATTCATGAAATACACTTATTTTCGCTAATTCATTTCCATTTCGGGACACTTATTTTGAAAAAGTGAGATTTATTACATCCTCTTTCTTACTACATTATTTGCTTTTTTATTTTTCTTCGTCTCTTTATGAATTAAATTTACTCACATGCATTAGTCCACCCTCTGGCAAGTGTTCCCCGAGATAACGCATTGCATTCCCCCATAACCAGCCATGCACCAATGCTTCGTCATAATGCTTCAGCAATATTTCTGTCAGCTTTGGATAACATCCTGCATGCTCCAGACCCTGAATTTTAGTTGAGATCCCGTCAAAATCTGATCCCATCATCAGATGATGAGCCCCTCCAAGCGAACAGATCTGTTCGATGTGTGGCAACAAATCCTCTATTCCTACCTCATCCGCGTCTTTGACAAACCATGGTACAAACGTCAAGCCAATACGTCCATCTCTCGCAACCATGGCCTGAATCTGGTCATCCTTTAAATTACGTATATGCGAACATACGCTATAGCTATTGGAATGCGAGGCTATAAAGGGACGTTCGCTCAAATCCGCCAGCTCCCAGAAACCTTTTTCCGATAAATGAGACACATCCAGGAGCATTCCCTTCTGATTGCAAAGACGCACCAGTTCCTTGCCTCTCTCTGTCAGACCCGCCCCCCGCTTTTCCATAATACCGTCCGCAGCCCAGTTCGCATGATTCCATGTAAGACCAATGACGCGTACCCCCATCTGAAAACACAATTCCAGATAAAACAGGTTTCCTTCCAGCCCCTCAACACCCTCCAATGTGATTAGGCCCCATGGAGCGATTTCCGCTTCCTTATGCAAGCGTGCTACCTGTTCACGCCAAAGCAGTGTCTTGACCCCACCAGGGCGCTGTACGCTATGCTCTACCTTTTTACGGTACAACTCCAGTTGTCCCATCACATGTTCAAACTTACCCCGGCCCAGCACTTCCGGCAGATAAATCGCAAACGCCTGCAGATGAACACCACCTTCTTGCATGCGCTCTAAATTAACATCCAGTTCGGAAGTCTTCTCAAAAGAAATTTCAGGTTTCATCAGCAACTTGCTTAGTGCATCACAATGAAAATCAGCGATACGCTCACCCATTCTCGGCATAGTCCGCCCTCCCCATCACATATAATTACCCATTTCCGTTCGATTCTTTTGTAAAATAACGCAAAAAAACCTGTCTACTTTATTCGTAAACAGGCTCATGCGTACGTTCAACTCATGTATTATCTGGGCTCCACAATCAGCTTAATGGCCGTTCGGTCCTCACCGTCAATCACAATGTCTGTAAAAGCTGGAATACAAATCAGGTCAACTCCGCTTGGTGCTACAAATCCCCGGGCAATCGCTACCGCTTTAATGGCTTGGTTCAGTGCTCCCGCTCCAATTGCCTGCAGTTCAGCATTTCCACGTTCACGAAGAACTCCTGCAAGAGCGCCGGCTACAGAGTTAGGATTGGACTTTGCTGAAACTTTTAATACATCCATGGTAAGTACCTCCCTGGGAATGTTGAAAGTTTGTTTCCACTTACTAGATGTTATTCGCGGGAGGAAAAAAAATTCCTTCTTTTTAGCAGGGTTTCCCCACAAAATGGGTCAATCCCCCTATTCCATGCGCCACTCGTCTTCCATTAATCGAACTTTCTCAATCCGGGTAGCCGCACCGGTTGCTTCATCGATATCCACGACCACGCCATGAAAATGCCATTTACCGTCGTCAACCACAAACCTTACGGGAAGCTGGGTATAAAATTTGCGCAGTACCGCTTCACGTTCCATGCCCAGAATGCCATCACGCGGTCCTACCATACCCGCATCGGTCAAATACGCCGTACCTCCAGGCAAAATACGTTCATCGTTGCTCTGCACGTGGGTATGCGTACCTACAACGAACGATGCGCGCCCATCGAGATGCCAGCCCATAGCGATCTTTTCAGACGTTGCTTCCGCGTGCATATCCACAAGAATGCACTTATACTCCCTACGTAGCTCATCCACAATCTCATCCGCTGCACGAAACGGACAATCAATCGCAGGCAAGAAAGTTCTGCCTTGCAGATTCACGATCGCAAGTTCTTTCCCCTCACCCTGAACTACGGTATACCCACGTCCAGGTGTATCCGGTGGAAAGTTGGCCGGTCTGATCATCCGCGGTTCATCATCTATAAAATCAAAAATATCCTTATTGTCCCAAGTATGGTTACCAAGCGTAATGCCATGTACACCCCAATTAAAAAATTCATTGGCAATCGCGCCTGTAATCCCGCGTCCTGCTGCAGCATTCTCACCATTTACAATGATCACATGTGGTTTATATTTCGATTTCAGATAGGGCAAGTTGTCTTTAAGGGCTTTACGCCCCACGTTTCCTACGATGTCCCCAATAAACAAAACTCTCATGATTTGTTGCCTCCTCAATTCCTGCATGGCTTATCAACAGGAAAAGTGGCCCACTGAAGCGGCCACTTTTCCAAAATGCTCTATTTTGCGTATTCAACCGCCCGAGTTTCCCGGATCACGGTGACTTTGATATGACCTGGATAATCAAGTTCATTCTCGATCATCTTCGTGATGTCACGTGCGAGGCGGAAAGCTTCAGCATCATCAATCTTCTCAGGCTGCACCATGACACGAACTTCACGTCCAGCTTGGATGGCGTACGATTTCTCGACACCTTCGAACGATTCCGAAATTTCTTCCAGCTTCTCCAGTCGTTTGATGTATGTCTCCAATGTTTCTCGGCGTGCACCCGGACGAGCTGCGGACAGCGCATCAGCTGCACCCACCAGCATCGCAATAACCGAAGTTGCTTCGCAGTCCCCGTGATGGGAAGCGATACTGTTGATAACCACTGGGTGTTCCTTGTATTTCTTCGCTAGCTCCACGCCAATTTCAACGTGTGATCCTTCCACTTCGTGATCCAGCGCTTTACCGATGTCATGCAACAAACCTGCACGTCTTGCCAAAGTTACGTCTTCTCCAAGTTCTCCAGCCATTAGTCCTGCCAAATAAGCAACTTCCATCGAATGTTTCAAGACGTTCTGACCGTAGCTTGTACGGAACTTCAGGCGGCCCAGAATTTTGATGAGATCTGGGTGTAGACCATGCACGCCCACTTCAAAGGTAGCTTGTTCACCGTATTCACGGATGCGCTCATCCACTTCTTTACGTGACTTCTCCACCATCTCTTCAATACGCGCCGGGTGAATTCGTCCATCCGCCACCAGTTTCTCCAGTGCCGTCCGAGCAATCTCACGGCGAATCGGGTCAAAGCCCGACAGAATAACAGCTTCTGGCGTATCATCGATAATGAGGTCAATCCCAGTAAGGGTTTCAAGAGCACGGATGTTACGTCCTTCACGACCGATAATCCGGCCTTTCATTTCTTCATTAGGCAGCGTTACAACGGATACCGTTGTCTCCGCTACATGGTCAGCCGCACAGCGTTGGATAGCGAGTGTAATGATCTCGCGGGACTTTTTGTCCGCTTCTTCCTTCGCTTGCTGTTCGATGTCCTTGATCATTTGAGCCGTCTCATGACGAACTTCCTGTTCTACGTTGGACAGTATGATACTGCGTGCGTCTTCCATTGTGAGATTGGAGATTCGTTCAAGCTCCGTCACCTGGTTTTTGTAGATCATTTCGATCTGCTGCTGTGTTTCATCGATACGTTTCTCTTTGTTAGCCACTTGCTCTTCTTTACGTTCGAGTGATTCCAATTTTTTATCCAGCGACTCTTCTTTTTGCAACAATCGTCTCTCTTGTCGTTGAATTTCGTTCCGACGTTCACGAGTGTCCTTTTCAGCTTCGGCGCGAATGCGATGAATCTCGTCCTTCGCTTCCAGCACCGTTTCTTTCTTCAGTGCCTCTGCCTCTTTTTTCGCGTTCTCCACGATTTGTACGGCAGCTTGTTCCGCACTAGAGATTTTAGCCTCTGCAAGAGATTTGCGAATAAAATATCCGACTCCGAACCCAATAACGAGCGCAGCCACAACGAGAATGATCGTGATAGCAATGTTCATACTGTTCACCTCCTCGTTGGTTCCTCCAAGGCACTCCTTGGGTCAACTTTTCTGTTTTCATGTCTTACATATGTTTGGGAATAACGAATACTCACGGCGATCCCCCGCCGATTTTCATTTCACATGTACATGACCACATGTACTATCCACTGTTTCCAGTGAACCCATAATCAGGAATGGAGTAAATCTGAAGAAACCGAAACCGCTTTTTTGGAAGGAAAAAGGGTTGTCTACTTCTTACAGACTCATGTCCATTTTAGTATTTGACGAAAGAAATTGTCAAGAGAATGCAGTATTGTTAGTCTTCTCGTCTAGTCCCATAACAATGCTTCATCATCTTCGGCATCTTCTGCTTCATCCTCTTCCAATAAACGATTCATGACCCGGCGCACCAGATCCGTGCTAAAACCGCGTCGCATCAAGAACGGGAACGTTTTACGTTTCTTCTCCTGCACATCTCCACGAACCTGTTTCCACTTCTTGCGACCCGCTATTAATGCGGTGTCGTATTCCGCATCTTCGCTCACGTCATCTAGTACTTCAGCAATGAGTTCATTTGCAATGCCTTTTTGACGCAATTCTTGTCTTATCCACAGTTTTCCCTTCCGCTGCCCCTCCATACGCTGCCTTGTCCATTCCTTAGCAAATAGATCATCATCAACGAGTTTCTCTTGTACAAGCCGATCCAAGACCTCATCAATGATTGGCATAGCGAACTCTTTTTGCTTTAACTTCTCCTTTAATTCATGACGTGTCCGTTGCTTAAACTCCAAAAAGCGTAAGGATTGCACATATGTTCGCTGGCGTTCATCCGCGATGATGATTTCCTCCAGATCTTTCTTCATAAAAATGTTGCCGCGTGTCATCCTGTACTTAATCATCACATCTTCTAGAACCGTAAGTGAGTAGTTACCAAATGAAATCCGGTAGCGAGCCTCTCTGCTCTTGGTGCGCTCTACCCGAGTAATGATAAGTTCTTCATCATCTGGAAATTGAGAGATGCCATTAAATTCCGCTGTTTCTTGCAATTCTTCGTCATCATCATATTCTTGCTCCTTTTGGCGATGTTTCACTACGATCTTCACGCTCCCTTTATTTATACTTCTGGTCAAAATGAATTCTCTTCGGTCGCTCTTACGATCTAGATTCAGCTCAGGTTAAGGATGGCATAGATGCTAACAGCCTCTGTCCGGAATGGACAGAGGCTGTTAGCATCGCGAAAAACCAATCCTATTTAGCTAGATAAGCATTAGCAATCGCTCAATACAAAGTTCAGGCTGTGACAGAAGATCAAAGCCTTCCCTCATAGAAGAACTACTCATTAATTTCGAATAATTCCTGTTCTTCAGCCGCTTCTTTTTCTTGCTCTTCACTCGTTGGAGCAGGAATAGCCGTTGTCAAATTGCTGGCTTCACGAATTTTCTGCTCAATCACATCAGCAATTTCTTTATGTTCTTTCATAAACTGCTTCGCGTTCTCACGGCCTTGACCTAAACGTTCACCTTCATATGAATACCAAGCACCGCTTTTGTTAACGATATCCAGCTCTGTACCGATATCGATGATACTTCCCTCTTTGGAAATACCTTCACCATACATAATGTCAACTTCCGCTTGTTTGAACGGAG
The DNA here is from genome assembly GCF_023714295.1 of Paenibacillus polysaccharolyticus. GTDB lineage: Bacteria > Bacillota > Bacilli > Paenibacillales > Paenibacillaceae > Paenibacillus > Paenibacillus polysaccharolyticus_A. The sequence continues at coordinate 951,054 of NZ_JAMAUN010000001.1, read as the reverse complement.
GTGCCACTTTGTTTTTAACAACTTTAATACGGGTACGGTTACCCGTAATGTCATTGCCTGATTTGATACTCTCAATACGGCGTACATCTAGACGAACCGTGGAATAGAACTTTAATGCGCGGCCACCAGGTGTCGTTTCCGGGTTACCAAACATAACCCCAACTTTCTCACGAAGCTGATTGATGAAGATGGCAATCGTTTTAGATTTACTGATTGCACCGGACAATTTACGAAGCGCCTGGGACATCAAACGAGCCTGCAAACCAACGTGAGAATCTCCCATCTCTCCTTCAATCTCTGCTTTTGGTACAAGCGCTGCTACCGAGTCAATAACAATGATGTCTACTGCACCACTGCGTACAAGAGCCTCGGCGATTTCCAATCCTTGCTCACCTGTATCCGGTTGAGACAAGAGCAATTCATCAATGTTAACACCCAGTTTGCTTGCATAATTCGGATCAAGTGCGTGCTCGGCATCGATAAACGCAGCTTGTCCACCTACACGTTGAACTTCAGCAATGGCATGCAATGCCACAGTGGTTTTACCTGAAGATTCAGGTCCATATATTTCAACAATACGGCCTTTCGGCAAGCCGCCTGTTCCTAATGCAATATCCAAAGCCAATGATCCACTGGGAATGATTTCCACATTCATGTGAGTTGACTCACCCAATTTCATGATGGAACCTTTACCAAATTGCTTCTCTATTTGACGGAGCGCCATATCAAGCGCGGCACGACGGTCTGACAATAAACTCACACCCTTTACTGTTTATAATATAATGATACCTTGTTTTAACTCGTTTGCCAAGCTTTTTTTCGAACATACATTCGTTTTTTTTGTTCAGGCCGAGGCGCCTCTTCCTCATGGAAATTGAATAAAAAACAGAAAAAGAACCGTAAATGAAGCTGTTAAGCCACATTTTACGGTTCTTCCGTCTTTAATCATTATACTTCCTCAATTATGCAAATGCAATCTGCCTGCGTAATCGTCAGTCAATAGCCACTAACTTTTGCCATAACCGATATAAAATCGCTTTTGCCGAGCGAATGCGAACCGTTTCCCGGTTACCGTTAATCCGGAGTTCATGAATCTCCGTATCCTTCCCACGCTCAGCCAAAGCGATAAATACGAGACCTGGTGGTTTACGTTCCGAATATCCCGGACCGGCTACTCCGGTAATAGCCAACCCAAAATCTGCATCCCCGATCATACGGATCTGCTCGGCAAGCACTTTTGCCACCTCTGGGCTAACAGCACCCGGTGCATCTTCACCCTCTAAGTAACTGTGAGGCACATTTAACAGCTTTTCTTTAATCTCATTAGAGTAACATACAATGCCACCTTTTAACATCGAGGCACTTCCAGGCACTGAAGTTAAGCTTTGCATCACAAGCCCTCCTGTGCAGCTTTCAGCCGCGCTCAGGGTAAGCCCCATATCAGACATCATTGTAACAATCGTGTACTCTATAGGCACATCCTCGTTAGCGTAGAGATGCTCAGACAAACGCTCGCGAATCTGCACTTCCATCGCATCCAGCTTTAACTTGGCTTCTCCTTCGCTCGGAGCCTTGGTAGACACACGTACGGTCACTTCTCCCTCACTCGCGTAGGGAGCGATCGTAGGGTCTGTCTGTCCGTCGATCAAGTCAAGCAACCGATCCTCTAGAGCAGATTCTCCAATGCCTGCGAATTTCAACATGCGTGAATAAATCGGCATTTCTTCTGTAAGAGCATGCTGGAGCAACCAAGGTTTGACTTCCTGCTCGAACATTGGAATCAATTCTTTAGGCGGCCCAGGCATAACAACATAAAATTTATCGTTATCCGCAATCGCGTTTCCTGCAGCAAGTCCGGTTTCATTCGCCAGAGGAGTTCCACCCTCGAGAACAATGGCTTGACGCCGATTATTTTCCGTCATTTCCACATTTCGATCGCGGAAGAAACCTTCAATTTTATCCATGGCCATACGGTCAATATGCAATTTCCGATTCAACACTGCAGCCAGCGCGTCTTTAGTCAAATCATCCTGTGTTGGACCGATGCCCCCGGAAAATAAAATAATGTCTGCACGTCCTTGCGCGATACGTATCGCTTCACTAAGCCGATTCTGATTATCTCCAACCACCGTTTGAAAATATACGTCAATCCCCATGGCAGCAAGTTCCCGGGAAAGGTATCTGGCATTGGTATTTACGATTTGTCCCAGCAGTAATTCTGTACCAACTGCAATAATCTCTGCCTTCATTTTGGCTTCCTCCTGTACACATGTGGAGTAGTCAAAGGGCAATAGGATGAGTTCCTATTGCCCTTTGACCCGATAAGTCTTTCATCATTACCCGTTTCAGCATAAATCATTACGCTTTTGATAAATGAAGCAAGTTTTTGTTTTTGATAAAGTAGTCGATTCCAGACCAGATCGTGATCAAGGCCGCTGCCCATACCGCAATTTCATCGACATGAATACCCGTGTATGAGAAGGGGAAATTGTTCAGTAGCAACAACACAATCGCTACAATCTGCACGACTGTTTTCAGTTTGCCCCATGCACTCGCCGCTACAACCGAACCGTCCAACAAAGCGATCTGACGTAGGCCGGTCACGGCAAATTCACGGCTGATAATAACGACTGCAATCCATGAATCCAGCTTGCCCATTTGAACCAATGAAATCAATACAGCGGTGACCAGAAGCTTGTCTGCCAGAGGATCAAGCAGTTTGCCCAGATTGGTGACCATATTGTTTTTCCTTGCAAGATAGCCGTCTATTCCATCCGTGCTTGCAGCAACGATAAAAATAAAAGCAGCAATTAACTGATTATACGGAAGCGTAAGGCTCCCAAGATGTAGCGGCTCTGGATAAAATGGAAAATCCACAAGCAGGAACACCATCAAAAAAGGGATTAAGCAAATTCGTGCAAGCGTAATCCGGTTGGGTAAATTCACAAGACGCCCTCCCTTTGTATCCTCCATTACTTCAAACAATCATCTTAATTCCGTATTCATCATCTGAAGCAAGAAATGAACGATTGAAACGTCGACTTATATTTACATAAAAGCCTATGTAGAAACGCAAAAAATAAAGTCTACCGCTCAAACGCAAAACTGCTTTTAAACGCTCCGGTGACTTCCAGAAGTGTACTGCTTTTCACAAAGTCAGCTTACGATGAAGACTGGGCTTGATGTATGACTGCCAGCAATGCACATTCAGTATAATATACGTACCAATACAGTGTCAAAAAGACATTTCTGTAAAGGACCTTTATTTAAAATTGGTATATTGCAGATCCAGTGGCAAGTTAGCTCCATTCAGAAGTTGCATTACGGCTTGCAGATCATTTTTGCTCTTACCTGTCACCCGAAGCTGGTCTCCCTGAATCTGACTCTTCACCTTCAGTTTGGAATCACGAATGAGAATATTAATTTTTTTAGCCACATCCTGATCAATACCCTGTTTAAAATTCAAACGCTGGCGAACAGTACCGGAGGAAGCCGGCTCTACTTTACCGTAATCCATATTTTTCAGCGGTAGCCCACGCTTTGCCATTTTGGATTGTAAAACTTCGATAACCGCTTTTAATTTGGTCTCATCATCAGACACAATTGTAAGAGCATCCTTATCCAGTTTCAAGCTACTTTTACTGCCTTTGAAATCATAACGGGCACCAATTTCTTTTTCCGTTTGTGTAACCGCATTGTTCAATTCCTGCAAGTCCATTTTGGACACAATATCGAATGAATTTTCTGAACTCAAACCGAGTCACCCTTTCAGTTAATCATATGTTCTGTAACATTATAGTGTAAACTTTAAGCAAAAGTCTAATCTTAGTCATGTTTTCTCATAGAAAAAAGCATTTTTGGAGTACCATTCGGTCACCAAAAATGCTTGCTGATTAAGCTGCCTTAATACCGGCTACGGTTAGGATGTCTGAACATATCGAGCACACCGAGAACGATATGCGCAAGTCCAAAGCCCAATATTCCGTAACCCCAGGCATTTGGAGTCAGGTAATAACCCAGGAGGCTGACAATAATCCCTAAACCGGTTACGATCCAGCTGACTGTCACGGCCTTCCACCTCACTTCACCATAAGTTAACTGCAATTGAAGACAAAATTATTGTCCCCTGCAGTTAGCAAGGTTATTCGTTACTGGAGCTTCCGCTTTCCGAAGAGCCACTGGTCGTTGTGTCTGTCATGCCTTCTGTTCCCGTGGAAGAAGCTGCACTATCTGTGTCCAGTTTAAGACGAATACGGTTAGTTGCTTTGCCGTCCGTTACGACTTGACCGCCAACATCAATGGTTGTTGCGGCCGCATAACCGGATTTAATGTACATGCCGGCACTGTCCAAAGTAAATGTAAATGTGTCACCATCGGCCGTATTGCCATACTCTAGTTTCTCACCACTTGAATTCTCGCCTTTATACACTTCAAGCCAACTATGTCCTGTTGCCTTGATCGTAACGGTTACAGGCTGTCCCGCGCTTCCGCTAACTTTGAAATTTGTAATGTTGCCAGATTTTCCGTCTTCAGAAACAGCAACAGAACCAGGTGTAGTTGGCGGTGTTCCCTCTTGATTCTCACCGGTTTGTCCATCCGTTTGTCCGTCAGTCTGCCCATCGGTTTGACCGTTATTTTCTCCGTCGGTCTGACCGTTCGCTTCACTACCGCCGCCGTTTCCGCCGGCATCACCTTTATCGTTGTCATTCGATCCCGAATCGGTAGCAGGTGGAGTCGCCGCTTGCCCGTTATCGGGCGATGGATCAGGTTGGTCATTAGCAGGCTTTTGACTATCCGTAATTTTTGTATCATCTAGCCCTTGGGGATTGGTGTCATCACCCTTGTTGTTTGCCATATACACATACAAAAGCACGATAATGAGAATAGGAAACGTCCACATTAGGGCAACAGACATCCAGCGGTTGCTCCGCTCAGCAGGCCGACTGGACCGCTTCTGGATTACCGGTTCCATGGTTGCTTCCGCAGTTTCTGCAGGCACGTCCTTTTTATGTCCTTCCAGCAGCTCATCGGCATTCAGTCCCACCGTTTCCGCATAGGTTTTTATAAATGCACGCACATAGAAGCTGCCTGGTAACACTTTATAGTCCCCTGCTTCTATAGCCTCCAAATACCTCTTGCGAATTTTCGTCATTTCCTGTACATCGTCGAGACTCATCCCTTTTTGCAGCCGGGCCTCTCTTAACTGCTGACCCAGTTCAGACATGCCATCTCCTCCTTATGTTTATCTCTTCAGTAGTTGCTGATCTATTCCATGATTCGGCACGGAGCGTTACAGTTCGTCTGTGTAGCTTGCCGTGAACGTATCATAAATAATTTCTTCGTTAGGATTATTACGCAATTCAATAATAATATCAAAATCATTATAATCATATTCGGATTCCTGCACAAAAATATCCGGATGCTCAATCACTTTCGTACTTGGCATCGACATAATATCCTGCAACAGATTATAGTGCCGCTCACTGGAGCGAATCGTGCTAACAATCCCATCGATAATAAATACATTATTCGGGTTCAACTCATCTTCGGACATCTGGCTCCGAATCGTTTGGCGAAGAAGAGTAGAAGATACAAAAGTCCAACGCTTCATGGCACATACACTGCCCGCGATGATTGACTCTGTTTTACCAACTCGCGGCATACCGCGCAAGCCGATCACTTGATTTCCTTCTCTTTTAAATACTTCACCCAAAAAGTCCACGAGTAACCCAAGTTCGTCCCGAGTGAAACGAAATGTTTTGCGATCATCTGAATCACGGTCAATATACCTACCATGTCGCACGGCCAGAATATCCACTAATTTTGGTTGACGCAGTGCCGATACTGTAATGCTGTTAACTTTACCAAGCATCTCTCCAAGCAGACGAATCTTTTCATCATCATCTGACTCAAGCAGCATGCCGCGTGTTTTGCCTTCCACACCGTTGATGGTCAATATATTGACTTCAAGCATCCCTAGCATAGAGGCGATATCCCCCAAAAGACCAGGTCTGTTCTTATGTATTTTATATTCCATATACCATTGTTTAGTTTCCATGTATACACCCCGTAATGCATTATTCCACATTATTCGACAACATCCGAACGTGTCCACTGGACGCTATTTCGGGTCATCTTCTAAAAATGGGTCACGTTAATGATATATAAAATGAAAATGAATTACAAGAACAGCTCTGTAATCCGTTTGTAATCATTAGAGAAAAGCCCCCTTGCGGGAGCTCTTCATCTCTTGCCTTATGCGTTTTGTTTGGCCAATTTGACCATCAGGCACGCAATCGTACGACGCTCATCCGCATCGCCGACATCCCATAGTTCCTTCAATGCCCGGTTGGAATGGTTCGCCGGATCAACTTTCTCATCCAGAAAGTCACCGATCTCGTACGCCAGTTTGTTGATGGTTTCTTCACTCATCCCCATCTTCTCGGCTTGCAGTACGCGATCACCCAGGAACTTCTTCCAAGTGTCAAAGTTGGATACTACTGTGTTTTCTGTTGACATGATAAATCCTCCTTGGCTGACGCATGAGATTTAAAATCAACAGTTGTAATATGTGCTTCCCGGACATTTTATATACGAGCTTTTGAAATTAAAAAAATTAAGCTGTATGTCAGAACTCAACCCCCTATATCCCATATTAAGCTCAGCATATACTGATCTTATAACCTGAACACTGGCTTAAGTCAGCCAGCCTCCATTAGGGCTGATAATCTGTCCATTGATATATCCCGACTCAGGTAGTGCCAGAAAGTAAACCAGCGACGAAATCTCGTCCGGCTGCGCCAATCGCCCTGCCGGGATTTCATCTTCCAACATCTTTAACTCACTCTGATCCAAGTGGTCTAACATCGTCGTCTGAACAGCCCCTGGAGCAACGGCGTTTACCGTAACGCCGGAGGGGGCAAGCTCTTTCGCAAGTGCCTTCGTGAAAGCATTTACCCCGCCTTTGGTTGTGGAATACAGCACTTCACAAGATGCACCAGATAACCCCCAGATGGAAGACACATTAATGATTCGACCGTATCTTTGGGAGATCATATGAGGCATCATCTCTTGTGTGCACAGAAAAGTACCTTTCAGATTAATCGCCATCACTTCATCCCAGATTTCCTCTGTCACATCCGCAAGCAAACCATAATGAGATATACCTGCGTTGTTCACAAGAATATCCGGCAACAACTCATGAGAAGCCAATTTTTCCCGCATGCGCTGAATCTGTTCTTTGCTGCGAAGATCGGCCGAAACTGTCATAATGCGTCCGTTACCCCGCTCCATGCAACGTCTTGCCGCTTCATTGGCTGCTTCATGCGATTTCATGTAGTGCAACACCACGTTCATACCTACACTAGCAAAGCGCTCTGCAATTGCAGCTCCTATGCCACCGCTTGCCCCGGTAACCAAAACAGTCATTTCCCCTATAGCTTTCACAATGTGTCCCCCCATAACTTTCACTTTCAATCTAGTGAACCTTCAAACTTCGTCCTATTCCCTCTCCGTGGTTAAGGACTAACAACGAGTGATACAGCCAGCTGATCCCAACGAATATGTTCTTTCAGTCTTTGATTTACATCTTGGAGTGTAATCGCTTCATACAATGAAAGCATATTGAAAAAATCACCGCCACGGAATTGCTGACGTGTGAATTCATTCGCAATGTTTTCTGGTGAATTGAGCATGCGCAAATAACCGCCAATTTTCTTTTTGCGAGCTCGTTCAAAATCGGAAGCATCGAATCCTTTTTGCATAATCACTTCGACTTCCTCGCGTATCCGTTTTAACAATTGATCCGGGTCTTTCGTATCTCCACCAACCGCAGAAAAGGCATATTGCGGTGAACTAATATAGTCATGTCCAAAACTGTCCGAGATCAGGTCTTCATCATAAAGCTTCTGAAACAGATGTGTGCTGGAACCGAACAATAGATCCATCATCAGCTGCGTGGTCGTGTCCCGGCGCAAAAGTTCCTCTCCTGTAAGTCCAACATCCGTTTCTTTGAATCCAAACAAACATTTCGGCAGGGAAACGGATAATTTGACCTCTCGTCTGGCCTCCCCCACTTGCTCTGGCTCAGGTTCAAAGAAGCGGTGAATCGGTCCCTGCGGGTCAACATTTTTCTGCTCCTGATTGGAACGAACCATGCTAATGACCTGCTCAGGATCAACACCGCCGACAATAAACAAGAGCATATTGCTTGGATGATAAAATGTGTTATAACACGTATACAACGTTTCTTTGGTGATCGTATGAATGGATTGAACCGTGCCCGCGATATCAATATGCACTGGATGTTTTTGATACATTGCTTCAATCAATCCGAAATAAACTCGCCAATCCGGATTATCCGCATACATATTAATTTCTTGTTCAATGATACCTTTTTCTTTGTTGACGTTTTGATCTGTAAAGTACGGATTTTGCACAAAATCAACTAATGTTTGTATATTTTCGTTGATATTTTCGGTTGCCGAAAACAAATAAACGGTCTGGTCAAAACTTGTAAATGCGTTCGCAGAAGCACCATGAGAAGCAAACGTTGCAAAGATATCCCCCGTCGGCTCCTCAAACATTTTGTGTTCCAGAAAATGCGCAATACCGTCAGGCACCTTTACCTCGGCTTGTCCTTCCACTTGAAAGTGATTGTCCACTGACCCGTATTTGGTCGCGAAGGTGGCATATGTTTTCTGGAAACCGGGTTTAGGCAAAACATAGACATGCAGTCCATTCGCCATTACTTCGTAATATAATGTTTCCTGCAAATGTTCATACCGAATGCTCTCCACGACTATTCCTCCTTCTCGTCCCGCAAGAAATAAATCGTATCCAGACGGAACTGCTCTGCGGCCTCACGAACATCCTGCTTGGTAATCTGCTCGATTTGTGCAAGTAGCTCTTCAGATGTTCTTTCCTTACCAGACAACTGACGGTTAAAATCGTAAGCAATCATCTCGAAAGCAGCATCTTGCATTTCTTTTAACAGATTACGGATCATCGCTTTCGTCTGAGACATCTCCAGATCGGTGATATGTCCGAGTTTCATTTCTTCAAGCTGTTGCTTGATGATGGTCACTGCTTTTTCATAATTGGGAATCTCAATCCCGGATTGAATCGTGGCAATGCCTTTGTGCCCATCATATCTGGAAGAAGCATAGTAGGCGAGGCTTTCTTTTTCACGAACATTGACAAACAGTTTCGAATGCGGATATCCACCCAGAATACCATTATACATTAGCGCCGAAGCGTATTTATCATCTGCATAGGTAATGGAAGTGCGAAGCCCCAAGTTCAGCTTGCCCTGCCCAATATTCAGCCGTTCAATGACCGTATTTGGCTCTTCATCCCCGCGCAGCGCCTTCTGAGCTTGATAGTCAGAGGAATTTTTGCGTTCAAGGTTAAAATGACGCTGCACCAGTTCCTCTACTTCTTCAAGTGTCGTATCCCCCACCACATACAAGTCCATGTTGGCTTCCCTTAGCCAGTTTTCATAAGCAGCTGTTAATTCAGGAGGTTCGATGGCTGGCAGTGCTTTTCGTTCCCCCAGAGGATGAAGACGGTAAGGCTCATGCTTGCACATTTCTTCGATACACCGTTCAGCCGCATAACGCATTTTATCGTTCACTATGGACTCCAGCTTTTTACGAACCGTCTCGCGCTCAGCCTGTACATACGACGTTTTGAAATGTCCATTTTCCCTTGCGGGCTTGGTCAACACTTCGCCAAGAAAGGCAAACGAACGGTCCAGAAGCTGCTGCTCCCCACCTCCGACAAACGAATCATTAATGGTGTCCAAACGAAACTGCACTATCTGATAATCACCGCGTTTATAGACGTCAAAACCAAATCCCGCTCCATACAAATGCTCCAATTGCTCTCGAAACTGCGTTGTTTCCGGATAGGACTCCGTCCCTCTTCTCAAAACAAACGGGGTCAGTGCCACAGGAGTAACGGTGTTCTCGCGTAGCGGAACTCCGGCATACAGTGAAATTGCAAACGTTTTGAAACGTTTGGTTGGAAGCACATGGATACGTAGCTGTTTACGGCTCCCCCGTTCAAATACTGCGGTATTCAAATGTCAAAACCCCTTTACGGCGTCATTTAGATAACCAGTCCTCAATCTTAAACGTAACCACCATTTTAAACTATCCAAAAGCCAAGAAGCAACCGAAGTCATGCCTTCTGGTTGCTCCCCGCCCGATTACATGCAGAATATATGCTGCCCGATCGTTTTCACTTGCGGACGAGTCCATATCCACTTGGATGTGGCTGTCTTTGGGTTAAAATAATACAAACATCCACCGGAAGGATCCCATCCGTTCAACGCCTGCTCTACAGCTTTTTTCGCCTGTGCATTAGGCTCCAGATAAATCTGACCATCCGCTACGGCTGTAAAGGCTCCCGGTTGGAAGATAACCCCAGACGGAGTAGAAGGGAAACTGGATGAGTTTACGCGATTTAGAATAACAGCAGCCACGGCTACCTGACCTTCAAACGGTTCGCCTCGCGCTTCGCCATATACGGCATTCGCCATAATTTTAAGCTCGTTCTCGGAGAGTCCCAGCGCATTGGCAGAACCCATATTGTCCTTCTCATTGCTTGAGGTATCTCCACCTCCGCCTGTGTCTCCGCCAGTAGCCCCTCCTTTATGCAAAGGCGGCTCTGTAGGTGACCATTTGGTGCTGGCGTTATATAGCTTTAACTTGGTTTTGGCGCCTACCACACCATCTGCCTTCATGCCAAATTCAGATTGAAACCATTTCACTGATTTCAGCGTGCTGCTGCCAAAATTGCTATCGATTTTGCCATTGTAGAAACCGAGATACTTCAATCGTCCCTGAAGCTCGTAGACATCCTGACCGTAACTGCCATATTTCACGGTATTGCTACTGAAGGTCGGCATTGCTTTTTCCTCTACTGGAAGGTTGTTTTGAGCAGCACTTTGAGGTGCTGTATGCTCAGGAAGCAAATAACGGATTCCAAGCGCGGTTATCAGCAAAATAGCAGTGAAAAGCCATAGGTTCATTTTTCGCATCGACTATGCTCTACCTTTCTTTTGTGGGATTTAACAGAATCTCTACCGTTATTATGACAAGCCGTCTTGTTTCCTATGCACCAAACCATCCGATCTCTGGATCAAATGGCAAAGCCTCAAAAACTGTGGAACAACAATAACCTCCAACCATTAACGGTTGAAGGTTTTCTTACGCTCCACTACGAGCTTATTTTGTTTTGTTGATACTGTTCCAGCGAAACAAGGACTTCGCGCGGTTTGCTTCCTTCATATGGCCCAATTATACCTCTGGCTTCCATGGAGTCAATCAAACGCGCTGCACGCGTATAACCTACCCGCATTCGACGCTGTAAGAGTGACACCGAGGCCTGTTTCGCTTCCAAAATGATCTGTACGGCCTGTTCGTATAGTTCATCCTGTACTTCTTCCGTTGCTTGATTGGAGTCATCTACCTCCGGGACAAGGGATTCGTCATACTGCGCTTCACCTTGACCACGAACGTAATTGACGATATTTTCAACCTCTTCATCACTCATGAACGCACCCTGAACACGAATCGGCTTGGAAGCCCCCATTGGCATGAATAGCATATCACCACGACCTAGCAACTTCTCCGCTCCGCCCATATCCAGTATTGTACGTGAATCGACTTGTGAGGATACGCCAAATGCAATCCGTGAAGGAATATTGGCTTTGATTACCCCTGTAATAACATCAACAGAAGGACGCTGCGTCGCAATGATCAGGTGAATGCCGGCTGCGCGAGCCATCTGCGCAAGACGTGCAATCGCATCCTCTACATCACCCGCAGCTACCATCATCAAATCAGCAAGCTCGTCCACAATGACCACAATGTAAGGCAGTACCGCCGCAGGGTTATCTTTCATCAAATTGTTATATCCCTCAACGTTACGTGTACCTGATTTGGAGAACAACTCATACCGTTTCTCCATCTCAACCACGATCTTTTTGAGCGCAAGCGATGCTCTTTTCGGATCGGTCACAACCGGTGCCATCAGATGCGGAATTCCGTTATAGACATTCAGCTCGACCATTTTGGGGTCGACCATTAGAAACTTGACCTCATCTGGCTTTGCTTTATACAGAATGCTGGTAATAATGCCGTTGATACATACTGACTTTCCTGATCCGGTAGCACCAGCTACTAACAAGTGGGGCATACGAGCCAAATTGCCAATGATCGTCTGACCTGATATGTCACGTCCAAACGCAATCGTTACTTTGGATTCAGCATCTTGGAACGTGGCTGTCTCCATCACTTCACGCATGGTCACAACGGATACCTCGCCATTCGGAACTTCGATACCAATTGCCGATTTCCCTGGAATGGGTGCCTCCATCCGAATATCCTTCGCAGCCAGAGCTAGAGCGATATCATCGGTAAGACTGACAATACGGCTAACCTTGACCCCGATATCTGGCTGAATTTCATACCTTGTAACCGCTGGTCCTCGGACAACTTCCAGAACTTTGGCCCGCACTCCGAAACTTTCTAGCGTCGCTTCAAGCTTACGGGCAGTCTGCATATAATCCTTCTGGTCGCCGCCTTTTCCGCTATTATTAGGCTTGGACAAAAGACGGAATGAAGGAAGCTTGTATGGCTTCGGCGGAGGAGGTGGCGGCACGACAGGTTGTGCACTCTCTCCTGCCACACCATCCTGCTCCATGCCGGAGTTCAACGTTTCAATCGGAGCGTCTTCTCCATCCGTTATCTCTTGCTCAAGATCCGCTTGAAACATGTCTGTTGCGCCATGCGCATCAGTCCACTCTGCTTCTACGAGTTCATCTGTAAATTTAATATCCGCTTTGTCTACCTGATCCAGAGTACTGTCTTTATGATTCAGATCGTCCGGGAACGGATATGCATCATCCAGATCATCATCTTTGTCAGAGCCATCTGATCTAACATGTTCAAAGAAGTCACGAATAATCGGTGCCGAATCAGCCTTAACCTGCGTAGATAACGCTGCTGCACCAGAACCTTTGATCACAGGTGACTCAGGCTCCCCAGACCATGCCTCGGTTGGCAACTCCTGCCCAGCACGATAAACGACCTGTTCCGATTCAAGCACATCTGTTTCTGATGATTCCTCAGCCTGTTTCGTCAGCTGTCGATCCGCTCCCCATTTCCCGAACAACTGAAAGAAAATCGGGGCCTTACGTTTGGGCAGCTGTCCTTCATGAGAATCTAAAGAATCATAATCTTCATCCTCTTCCTCATCATCAACGGGTACGGGTGCGAATTTACGCGCGGTGCCTTTCTTAGCCCCTGCCACATTGGAGGCAGAACGTTTTGCTGGTCTGGATTCCAGCTTTTTGTACATCGAGCTGCCAGCATCCCAAATCTTTGTTCGGAATATGCGTATCAAATCAACATAGGACAATCCCGTAACAAGCATAAAGCTAATCACAAACATCACGATCATGATCAATCTTGCGCCAAGACTGCCAAATAACCACAAAAATAAAGCAAACTGTCCTGCACCAAGATATCCGCCGCTAATATCCTTACCAAGCATGGAATCCCGTTCTCCAGAGGTAACAGGTGTTAATAATTCCGTTTGCATATCATTATGTACCTGGGTCAGCACCGCACCTGGTTCAAGTGCGTCAACCGGAAGCAGCTTCTGATGCATTGCGGATATGGTGCTCATCAGGGTTAACGCAAAGACTAGGAGTACTAAACCCGTCTTGCGTGTAGTCCAGCCACTCGGCCACTTCCGATGAATCATCACCATCAAACCGTAATATATGCCCACAAGCGGAATCACAAAATAAAACTTGCCAAGCATCAGTCCAAACATCTTGGAAAGCGATCGTCCCACCGTGGCTTCACCCGATAATGCTATAACTGCCAGCGTGATTAGCACAATGCCATAAATTTCATATTTTAAGACGCCACTAAACCCGGCACCCTTTTTTTTCCTCTTTTTTCTTCTGGCCAAAATCAGGTCACCCCCAGAAGAATATTATACCATACAAATATATTCCGTACATATGTTCTTTTTCTGCACCATTTGTCTGAATTCGTCGCGTTATGTTGGACTTGTGTTACCCGAAAGCGGAACGGTTGCGCCCGGCAGATTGGACGGGTCCAGATACGCTTCAAGTGGGCAGTCAAGTAAACGCACAATAACGGCCTCGGTGTCGTTTACCGGTCTGACCTGCATTAACAAACCATTCATTCGGATCTCTTTCGTATCCCCGCCCTCTGCCCACATGCCCGACCATAGCTGCTCTGGAGGCATCACAGTATACATGGTTGTCATTGCGTGTATCCTCCCGCCTGCATTGTTTGTCTCTTATCCCCCATCAGTTTGTTCAATTGTGCAATGGCTTGACCAATACCACCAACAGCGTCCATCAAACCATACTTCACCGCGTCTGCACTTCCTACAGCTGTCCCAATATCCCGGTTCAACTCTCCTGTCTTAAACATCAATTCCTTGAACATATCTTCGGAAATGTTGGAGTGAGAAGTTACAAACCGTACGACACGCTCCTGCATCTTCTCCATATATTCAAACGTCTGGGGTACACCTATGACAAGTCCGTTCATACGTATCGGGTGAATCGTCATTGTGGCACTTCCGGCAATAAGCGAGTACGTGGAAGCAACGGCAATCGGTACACCAATACTATGCCCTCCTCCAATAACAACGGTCACCGTTGGTTTGCTCAAAGAGGCAATCATCTCAGCAATAGCAAGGCCAGCTTCCACATCGCCACCTACCGTATTAAGAATAATCAGAATGCCTTCTATCTTCGGATTTTGTTCTGCCGCTACCAGTTGCGGGATAATATGCTCATACTTCGTTGTTTTGTTCTGTGGAGGTAAAATCAAATGCCCCTCTACCTGACCGATAATGGTCATGCAGAAAATATTAGATTCGCTGGCTGGTGACTGTGTTTGTCCAAACTGCTGAATGGATTCTGTGACTGGAGAAAGTTGCTTCTCCTCCTGTACCGGAATCTCTGGAGCCTCGGCCTCCGACTGATTGGGTTTTGGCATTCGTTTGTTGTCATTCATCTGCTCATTCATGAAATGCTGTCTCCTTCTCCTGAAAAATATAATTGATGCTTTTCCTTAGTATGGGGAATCTGTCAACAACCTTATACTTTCTCTGAACAAACATTTCCACGAATTAACCTTTGTAATTGTTGATTACCTTTCATACTGCTTTTCAAAAACAAAAAAAGCCCCTTCTCTACGAGGAACCGTCCAATATTACTCGTAGAGAAGGGGCGACTGTGTGCCTGATTATATGTTTTTCATTAAAGCTATTTTAAACTTCCATAATGATTGGCAAAATCATCGGTCTACGACGCGTTTGCTCATACAGGAAACGTCCCAAAGCATCTTTAACATTGGTTTTAAGTGAAGCCCACTCGTTCACGTTCTCACTCATCAGCTTCTGCAAAGTACTGCTAACGATACGATTAGCCTCATCCAGCAGTCCTTCTGATTCACGTACATACACGAATCCGCGGGAGATAATATCCGGACCAGAGACGATTTTACCATCCTGCTTGCTGAGTGTAACTACGACAACCAGAATTCCATCCTGAGACAGCAACTTGCGATCACGCAGTACGATGTTACCAACATCACCTACACCCAGACCATCGATCAACACGTTACCCGCAGTTACTTTACCTGCTTTGCGTGCAGCTCCACCTTGAATCTCCACAACTTCACCGATATCCGTAATGAAAATGTTGTCCGGATCGATACCAACAGATTCAGCAAGAACCGCGTGACGACGTTGCATACGGAATTCACCGTGAATTGGCAGGAAGTATTTCGGTTTCATCAGGTTCAGCATCAGTTTCAATTCTTCCTGGCTACCGTGACCGGATACGTGAACGCCGCTGTTGGCACCGCTGTAATGTACGTGTGCTCCCAGACGGAACAGTTCGTCAATTGTACGGCCCACATACTTCTCGTTTCCTGGTACAGGTGTAGCTGCGATGATAACGGTATCTCCTGGAAGGATGTCCACTTTACGATGCGTAGAACGCGCCATACGTGTCAGTGCAGACATCGGTTCGCCTTGGCTACCTGTGCAAAGAATAACTACACGATCTGCAGCCATTTTGCCTACTTCTTCAGGTTCAATGATCATGCCGTCCGGAATTTCCAGATAGCCCAGATCCGAAGCAATACCAACCACGTTCACCATGCTGCGCCCGATCACTGCAACTTTGCGTCCAGTCACTTCTGCTGCATTAATGACTTGTTGAATACGGTGTACGTTGGAGGCAAACGTGGCAACAACGACACGCTGGCTCGCTTTGCGGAAAATATCCTCCAGCACGATGCCCACATTTTTCTCTGATGGTGTAAATCCAGGCTTCTCTGCATTGGTACTGTCAGACAACAACGCGAGTACGCCGTTCGTTCCGATTTGTGCCATACGTTGAAGATCTGCATATTGACCATTCACTGGTGTATGATCAAATTTGAAGTCACCAGTATGAACAACTGCTCCTTCTGGAGTTTCCACACATACCCCAACAGAATCCGGAATACTATGGTTAGTAGCGAAGAACGATGCTTTCAGCGTCGAACCCAGCTCGATCTCTGAATCTGCATTGATCAGAATGCGTTTCGTTTCACCCAGCAAATTCGCTTCTTTCAATTTGTTCTCGACGAGACCAAGAGTAAGCCTTGTTCCGTATACAGGGACATTTAAGTGCTTAAGAACATACGGCAAACCGCCAATGTGATCCTCATGTCCGTGAGTCAGAATAATGCCGCGTACTTTATCGCGATTCTCAGTCAAATACGAAATGTCAGGGATGACAATATCAATACCAAGCATATCTTCTTCCGGGAATTTAAGACCAGCGTCAACGACAACAATGTCGTTCGCGTATTGGATAACATACATATTTTTACCAATCTCGCCTACGCCGCCCAATGCAAAAATCATCAACTTCTCGTTATTATTATTATTTTTCTTAGACAAATGAATCTGAACCTCCTATGGTAGTTGGACGTCGTACCTTATTATTTATTGTAAGTTAAGAAAAGTAGTTCATACATTACACCCCATAAGTTAAGGATGAATGCAAAAGAACACCTTTATTCACGATATTTGGAAGAAGTTCTTCGAAGTTACACCCCATCACCAACAGATTGGATCCGAATTTCCCCTCTTAGCCGTTCCTTCCTTTTTCACCGCAAAGCCACACCAACGAAACGATGTCGCTTTCAATTTCAAAAAAATACCGCACCCAGTCACTTGACATCATTATACATGATTAAAAACAGAAAAAACAAGTCACTCTCTCGTTATCCTGTAGGTTTCCCCTTCCTGCAAAAAAGAAACTTTACATTGCACGTCAAAAAAAGAACCGCTACCTCTACCTGAGAGATGCGGTTCTTTCGTCAAACAAAGCGTTCGTGCTTATCATTAATAAACGTCTAAAGAATCCAACTTTTATTTACAATTGAAGCAGATTTTTAATGTAATCCTGCTCCTCCGTAGTAGGCGGAATCAAAGGCAGACGTACTGAACCTACGTCCAGTCCGCGTAGAGTTAATGCATATTTTACCGCTACCGGATTAGGCAAAGGCTGTGGGCACTCAAACAGCCCTTTGAAGAGCGGGAAGAGCTTCTGATGAATGCGTCTCGCCTGTAGAGGGTCGCCCCCATAAAAGGCATCGATCATATTTTTCATCTCCGCACCTACGACATGACTCGCCACGCTAACAATACCGTGAGCACCGACTGCAATAGCAGGCAGACCTGCTGCGTCATCCCCTGTATAGACTCTGAAATGGTCAGGCGCACCCGCTGCTATTAAAGTCACCTGCTCCATGGATGCACATTCCTTCGTCGCCACAATATTCGGGATTTGTGCCAGTCGCAATGTGGTTGCGGCAGACAGGTTTGCGACAGTACGTCCAGGTACATTGTACAGCATCACTGGCAATGTCGTTGCAGCAGCAATCGCTTCAAAATGTCTAAACATACCTTCTTGGCTAGGCTTGTTGTAGTACGGTACAACTAATAATACCCCGTCTACCCCGACACGTTCAGCTTCCTCTGTCAGATGGATAGAATGCGCTGTATTGTAGCTGCCCGTCCCGGCTATAATCTTGCACCTTCCAGCCGCATGTTTCACTGCAAATTCGAATAATTGAACTTTCTCTGTATCACTAAGTGTTGGCGACTCCCCTGTTGTACCAGAAATCACGAGAGTCTCCGACTTTTGATCAACGATCAGATAATCGATGAGACGTGCCGTTTCCTCCCAATGTATCTCTCCTTGTGCATTGAACGGAGTGACCATTGCTGTAATCAATCTTCCAAAGTCCAAATCGATTCCTCCCTCAAAACAAGTCTGGCTCCGCTAACATGGGTGAGTTACAAGTGAAGTTCGAATGAGGTATGAAGTGCCCTCAGGGCCTGAACCATATCTTCTTTTTTGACAAGCACCCAGATCGTCGTGTTGGAATCCGCTGATTGCAAAATCTGAATGTCTGCGAGCGTCAGTGACTCCACAATGCGGGCCATAATTCCAGGCACACCGTTAATTCCTCCGCCAATAACAGATACTTTGGCACAGCCGGACAGACTTTGAGGCTTTAGACCGATCTCCTGCAATACGCGTATAGCCTTCTCTGAATCACTATCAAACACGGTATAGACGACTCCCGAGGGGGTAACATTAATAAAATCAACGCTAATTGAATTTTCAGCCATCGTTTTGAAAACTTTTAATTGCAGTCGATCCGTCCCACCAGGAACATCCACCGTAATCTGCGTAACATTGCTCACATAAGCAATACCGGTTACATAGCGGTCAATAATGCCTGTCTGCACATCCTGAAACCCTTCCGGATGGGTAACAAGCGTACCTTCTGTATCGGCAAAAGTAGATCTTACCCGCACGGGAATTTGCGATTGCATCGCAATCTCGACGGCACGCGGATGAATAACCTTTGCCCCATGATGAGCCATGTTACAGATTTCTGCATAGCTTACTACGGTTAGTGGACGAGCATCTTCAACAATCCGAGGGTCGGCCGTTAATATCCCGTTAACGTCCGTGTAGATGTCCACCATCTCAGCTCGTAGTGCTGCACCCAGAGCTGTAGCGGATGTATCACTGCCTCCGCGTCCGAGTGTGGTAAAATCGCCTTTTTCCGTTTGTCCCTGGAATCCAGTTACAATGACAACACGACCGAGTTGAAGCTGTTCCAGCACACGAACAGGACGGACATCCAATATCCGGGCATTCCCGAAATTGTCGTCCGTCACAAAACCCGCTTGTGCGCCGGTCAGCACTGAAGTTGGAATGCCTTCATGTTCAAGCAAACTGCTGAGTGTTGTTGCAGAAATAATTTCACCACAGCACAGCAGTAAATCTTTTTCGCGAGCAGATAAAGCATTCCCGTTCTGCGCAGCCCAGTCCAGAAGTGTATCCGTAGCATAAGGCTCACCGCGGCGGCCCATGGCCGACACCACAATAACAAGGTTAAAACCCGCTTCGAGCTCACGTTTAACGTGCCGGAGCACATGCTCTCTCGCTTGCACAGTAGAGAGCGATGTACCTCCGAATTTTTGTACCATAATACGCATCTTTATTCCTCCATTTGTGTACGCAAGAAGACTGGACACGGGTCAAATCAACAAATGCATAACCCTTGGGAGCGTTCCGATGCGATAATCTCAGCAATGTATACGGCATGCAAGACATGTATTTCTAATACATCTCTCCTGCTTGCTGCATGAAGATCATATGCAAGCAGGAATGCCCTTATGAACAGGAACGTGGTTAGAGGTAGCTGTATAGACCAGCTATCGTCCCCCATGAATTTCTTTGTCTCTCGTACCCTTCTTCACTTCTCCAAGCGCATAACCGTTATTGCCCCGAATGCCATCCCTAAGCCTGTGGAGCGCGTTCCACAATCATTGGTTGCAGTTGTTTTCCTTCAAGTGCACTCCAGCAAGCCTCCGGAATAAGCTCCATTTTGGCAACTAACGAATTTGGTTTTTTCATTGGATCATCTTGACCAAACGGTACAAAATATACATATTTGGCCACTAATAATTTAGCTATATTTGCTGCATTCAAACCAAGTCCATCATTCGTCGATATCGCCAGCACAAGCGGACGCTGATTACGCATCTGCGCTTTTGCAGCCATAAGCACCGGACTATCCGTCATCGCGTTCGCCAGCTTGCTTGTGGTATTCCCTGTGCATGGAGCGATGACCAGCACATCAAGCAGCTTAGAGGGCCCTAAAGGCTCCGCCTCAACAATTGTAGATATGATCTCATTCCCCGTTATATCTTTCAATTGTTTTTGCCAATTCTGCGCTGTTCCGAAACGTGTATCCGTCGTCAGTACCGAGTTCGAAATAATCGGAACGACATTCGCCCCTTCGGATACAAAGCGGCTAATGACTGGCATAACCTCTTCAAACGTACAATGAGACCCCGTAATTGCGTAACCTACCGTTTTACCCTGCCAGTTCATGATTTAACCTCCCGTGCGTTCTGTTCTTCCAAAAGCAAACGGATTAACGCGTCGGCAATAATGCCGCCAGCCGTTTTGGGAGCAACAATGCCGGGGAGGCCTGGTGCGAGCAGTGCCTTGATGCCACGTTTGTCGGCATATCTAAAATCGCAGCCGCCAGGAGCGGATGCAAGGTCAATAATAACCGCTTTTTGAGGCATTCTGGACAGGATTTGTGCTGTGATTATCATAGTCGGTATCGTATTAAAAAGCAAGTCAACTTCCCCGGTTTGAGCGGCCAAATCCGTTGTCATGAAAGGCTTCCAGCCCATGATTGTTGCTCTGGCAACATCCTCATTCCGCCGAATTCCCACTCGTACATTTGCTCCAAGCCCTTGCAATGTTTTGGCTAGCGTAAACCCTGTTCGACCGATGCCAAGCACGATGCATTCAGACCCATGAATCGTAAAATCTGTTTCTTTAATTGCAATGGCGATGGCTCCCTCCGCTGTCGGAATAGAGTTGTACAGTGCAATATCATCACGGTCAAGCACTTCCACAAGCCGAAGGCCATTCTCCTCGCAAAGCTCACGCAAAAACGGCTTTGCCATGCCAGTGAATACGGTGCAGTGCTCCGGCAGGGCGGCCATATGTTCCTTTTTCAGAACAATCGGTTCACTACTAAACGAAGAGCTCACTTTTCCTTGATCATCACAGCTCACAACAGGCAGTACCAGTACATCTGCTGAAGCAAACACTTCATCCTGAAGTTCGCGGTGCTCAATGCCCGGAATCACTTGCTCCAGTTGATCGAAGCCTACTACACTTACCGTCGCATCGAGCTCGGCGCATTTTTGAATGACTTCAAGCTGCCTTGCATCTCCGCCAAGAACGACTATCCGGACTCCGGTCAGCATCGGGACGTCACTCCTTTCACCACATGTATGCCTTATCGTATGCAGTGGCCTACAGGGGGGTGAAAACAATCAGGAAATAGAGCCCATGTTCAACAGAAAAAACCGTCCTGAACAGGACGGCTGGGATACAAAATGTTAGTATGCTATTCAACTTATATACTTGAAAAAAAGAAAATAACATACGTTATTGTTATTTACCTGTGTGTCCGAATCCACCTTCGCCCCGCACGGTCTCCGAAAGTTCAGCCACTTCCGTCAATTCGATGGCAGGCACCGTCTGAAACACAATTTGAGCAATCCGTTCACCGCGCACAATCGTAAACGGTTCCTGACCCAAATTAACGAGCAACACCTTCACTTCACCACGATAATCCGCATCAATGGTTCCCGGTGTGTTCAGGCAGGTAATCCCGTGTTTGAACGCGAGGCCGCTGCGTGGACGAATCTGAGCTTCCAGCCCAGCTGGCATCGCCATGGCAAGACCAGTCGGGATCAAAGTACGCTCCCCCGGCTCTAGCACAACCTCTTCTTCCAATGCTGCCACCACATCAAAGCCAGCAGCCAGCTCGGACATCTTTTGCGGCAGTTTAATATCTTCGTTACCCGGTAACTTCTTTATTTGAACGTAATGCAACCAAATCATCCCTTCTAAGTCCAGCAATCGTCTTGTCTGAAGCACCTACCATCGCGAGTGCAAACGGCTCTGCAAACATCAGATCAAGCACGGCGTCGATGTCTTTCATCGTAACTTGCTCAATTTTGGCAATCATTTCGTCCAGCGTATAATGTCTGCCAAGCATCAATTCGTTTTTCCCCAGTCGGTTCATACGGCTGCCCGTGCTCTCCAGACTCAGGATCAGACTGCCTTTCAGCTGCTCCTTGCCTTTACGCAGTTCATCGTCGGATAATCCATTTACAGCCAGATCACTTAATACTTCTTTAGTCAGATCCAGCACTTCTTTGGTCTGTTTCGGTGCTGTACCCGCATAGATCGTGAACAATCCGCTGTCCGCATGAGAGCTATGATAAGAATAGACGGAGTAAGCGAGCCCGCGCTTTTCACGGATTTCCTGGAACAATCTTGAGCTCATACCTCCGCCAATCGCATTGTTAAGAACAACCATGGCAAATTGCAGCGGGTCTCCGATTTTGCAGCCGGGAAACGAGATACAGATGTGATTCTGCTCCGTTTTCTTTTTATGGAAGAGCTGACCGCTTTGAAAAGCTGGCGCATTCACTTCCTCGGTTACACCTTTGACATCAAACGCACCAAAATGCTTTTCCATCAAGTCAATCACACTATCGTCAATGTTACCCGCAATACTGATCACGGTGTTCTCGATGGTGTAATGCTCCTTCATATATGCACGTAAATGACTGGAATCCATCGCTTTAAGACGTTCTTCGGTTCCCAAAATTGGATATGCCAGCGGATGCTCTCCATATGCAGCGAGCGCCATCAAATCATGAACCATGTCGTCAGGCGTATCCTCGTACATTGAGATTTCTTCCAAAATCACATTTTTCTCTTTGACGAGTTCACCGTCGTCCATTTTGGAGCGAAAGAACATATCGGACAACACATCAACCGCAATGGGAAGATGCTCATCCAATACTTTTGCGTAATAGCAGGTATATTCCTTGGAGGTAAATGCATTTACGTTACCACCGATTGCATCAAACTGCTCCGCAATCGCCTTCGCATCAAACCGATCCGTCCCCTTAAAAAGCATATGTTCAATAAAATGGGATACCCCGTTATTTTCTGTTCGCTCATTACGCGAACCTGTTTTGACCCAGATTCCAAATGACACGGAACGACAGGTCGGGATTTGTTCCATTACAACTCTGAGGCCATTGCCCAGCTGAATTTTTTTCACGGTTGGCCCTCCTACATCTCTATAATTGCCCTGATTTCAATAATGATGAAATTGAAATCGACATTTGGTTCCAACTTTTTGATATTAACAAAAAAACGGCGTTCACTCAACCGTATGGCCTTGCACGCGTTCAGAAGACAACGTTTCACTTACAGTTCCTAACGACAGTCCTTTGGCGTGGATGGAATCGATCATGCCTTTTAGTGCTCCTGCGGAGGATGCGGTTGGATGCATGAGAATTAACGATCCGGCCTCGGTTTTATTGGCAATTTTGGCTATGACAGAGTCTGGGCTGGGTTTGCGCCAATCCACCGTATCTACCGTCCACAGGACCGTTTTTAGCCCCATAGATGCCGCGATATCCACCGTTTTTTGATTAAAATCACCCGATGGCGGGGCGAACCAGTGATTTTTCACACCAAGCGTTTGCTGCAACAACTCCTGGGTTTTGCTAATTTCTAATCGGGCTCGCTCTGCACTCAAACGACTCATGTCGGGATGTGAATATGCATGGTTGGAAAGCTCATGTCCACGCTTCTGAATTTCCTTGGCGAGTTCTGCATTTTTGCTCAGCCAACTTCCATCCAGAAAAAATGTAGCCTTCACCTTCTCCGCGTCAAGCGTGTCCAGCATTGGAACAAGGAATTCATTGCCCCAAGCCACATTAATCATAAAAGAAACCATGGGTTTACTCTCATTGCCTCGATAAATCGGATGTGCCCCCAGGTCTTTTAACTGAATTTCCGGCTCCACTTGACGATAGACATATGGAATTTTGGTATTCAGCGTGCCGCCCAGCGCTTTGCGATACGTAGCTTCTACGTCGATCTCCAGGCCGTTATAACCCGGGATTGCTTTCCATACCCGATCCACTCTCGCATTCACCGGTTCAATCCGAGTTTCAGCTGCCTTATCCTTGATCGCAGATAACAATGATTCTTCTCCGGTCGCTTCCTTGAACATATCAAAGGCATTCTGAGTTCCCGGACCATCACGGATCTCCGTAATGTATGTACGTACACTGTCGACTTGTCCGATTAGCATGACCGATGCCACGCCCGCGAGAACAACCGCCAGTTTTTTGGATTGGTTTCTCACAGCTCCATCCTCCCGCCGTCTTTGTCCCCATCATATGAGGACAAGGGCAAGAATATGAATAAAAACTGCAATCTGATGAATAGACGCATTTTCATCCAAACGTTAAAAAAAGAGCCAGAAATTCACATTCTGTCTCTTCATTCAATCATGCATATGTTATTCAAACCAACGTCAGCAACTTAGGATTGCGCAGGAACTTCTGCTGTTAGTACTGCTTTACGGGACAAGTTGATTCGACCTTGCGGGTCAATCTCGGTTACTTTTACAGTAATAGAATCACCGATGGCCACAACGTCTTCCACTTTGGCTACACGCTCGGTGGACAGTTGGGAAATGTGAACCAGACCTTCTTTGTTTGGCAACACTTCAACGAATGCACCGAATTTCTCAACGCGTTTTACTTTGCCGACGTAGATCTCGCCAACCAAGACTTCGCGTACAATGCCTTCGATGATCGCTTTGGCTTTATCATTCATCTCCTGATTGGAAGAAGCGATAAAGACACGTCCATCCTGCTCGATATCAATTTTAACACCGGTTTCTTCGATGATTTTATTGATGATTTTACCACCAGCGCCGATGACATCACGGATTTTGTCCGGATTAATATGCATAGTCGTAATTTTAGGCGCATATTGGGATAATTGCTCACGAGGTGTTTTCATCACTTCGGTCATTTTACCCAAAATGTGCATACGTCCCTCTTTGGCTTGAGCAAGCGCTTCGGACAAGATTTGACGATCGATTCCATCAATTTTGATATCCATTTGAATCGCTGTTACGCCTTCAGGTGTTCCTGCAACTTTGAAGTCCATGTCGCCCAGATGATCTTCCATACCTTGAATATCACTCAGGATCGATACATGGTCTCCGTCTTTGATCAGACCCATGGCCACACCAGCTACCGGTGCTTTGATCGGTACACCTGCGTCCATCATGGCAAGTGTACTTGCACAGATACTTGCTTGGGACGTAGAACCGTTGGATTCCAATACTTCAGATACCAAACGAATCGTGTATGGGAAGTCCGTTTCAGAAGGAATAACCTTAGACAATGCACGCTCACCAAGGGCACCATGTCCGATTTCGCGACGTCCTGGCGCGCGAAGCGGACGAGCTTCACCTACGCTGAACGGCGGGAAGTTATAATGATGCATGAAACGTTTCGTTTCTTCCAAACTGATGCCATCCAGAATTTGAACATCACCCAGTGCACCTAGTGTACAGATGCTCAGCGCTTGCGTTTGTCCACGTGTGAACAGACCTGAACCATGTGTACGCGGAAGCAGGGAAGTATCACATTCAATTGCACGAATCTCGGCGAGGCCACGTCCATCTGGACGAACTTTATCGTGAGTGATCAGACGGCGCACTTCTTCTTTGACGATATCGTGCAGCACTTCTTTCACATCTTTGAGCAATTCAGGTGTTTCGAGATACTTCTCTTCGAAGTGAGCAACGGTTTCGTCGTTCACAGCATCGATGGCATCCTGACGTGCATGTTTCTCTGCAATTTTAACAGCTTCCACTAGACGTGCGCTTGCAAATTCACGAACGCTGTTGTTCACTTCTGCATTCACAGCATGCAGTTTCACTTCCATTTTTTCTTTACCAGCAACTTGTACAAGTTGCTCAATCACCGTTACGATGTTTTTGATCTCGTCATGTCCAAACATGATTGCTTCAAGCATCACTTCTTCTGATAACTCATTCGCTTCAGCTTCAACCATCATGATCGCATCTCGAGTTCCTGCAACCACGAGTTCAAGTTCGCTGACTTCAAGCTGTGCAATCGTTGGGTTAATGATGAACTCTCCATCAATACGCCCCACCTTCACACCGCCAATCGGGCCACTGAAAGGTACATCGGAAATGCTCAGTGCTGCTGAAGTACCAATCATTGCTGCGATTTGCGGTTCACAATCCTGATCCACACTCATTACAATGTTCAGAACCTGTACGTCATTACGGAAACCTTCCGGGAACAATGGGCGAATCGGACGGTCTGTCAGACGACTTGCCAGAATTGCTTTCTCGGATGGTCTGCCTTCACGCTTGATAAATCCACCTGGGATTTTACCTACAGCGTACAATCGTTCCTCATAGTTCACCGTTAATGGGAAAAAGTCCAAATCTTTCGGCTCACTGGATGCTGTCACGGTACACAATACGACGGTATCCCCGTACGTTACCTTTACGGCAGCATTTGCCTGCTTGGCCAAACGCCCGGTTTCAAGCGTAAGCTTTCTTCCACCAAGCTGCATTTCAACACGCTGTTCCATGAAATCCCTCCTTTAATTCGTTCCTATCACAATGGATTCTGCATATTCACAGTATTTCCTGCTTGTCCCGCGTTCATTAGCTATGGTTGGACAAAGTGCAGGCTGACTTGCAAAACAAAAGCTCCTTGCGGAGCCCTCAGCTACAAATATATGGCAACATGTTCATCTACAAAACAACCCGGCTGTAAGCTCCGCTTGTCCTTTTAGACAAAAGAAAAGCGGATAACAGCCAGGTTGATTTTGAAAACATGTACGATAATTAACGACGCAATCCGAGTTTTTCGATCAGTGCGCTGTAACGTTTAACATCTTTGTTTTTCACGTAAGCCAAAAGCTTACGACGTTGACCTACCATTTTCAAAAGTCCACGACGTGAGTGGTGGTCTTTCTTGTGCGTACGCAAGTGGTCTGTCAAACTTCTGATGTTTTCCGTAAGGATAGCAACTTGCACCTCAGGTGATCCAGTATCGGACTCATGAGTTTTGTGCTCGTCGATCAGTTGTTGTTTACGTTCTTGAGTCAATGCCATCCTATTCACCTCCTTCATTATAATCGCCATTAGCCTCGTCACCGCCGGTGAGAGCGTGTAACCAAGCTAAGGTTAATATTGTCTCATTCGACAACGTAGTACATTATACCATACTTGCCCGGACAAAGTAAATGTAAACATCCATTTTAATAAAGTTTTTAGGACAGTAAGCGAGCAGCGGTCCGTGCATCTTCACGGATCTGAGCAATCAGAGCATCAATGGAATCGAATTTTCGTTCATTTCGAATGTAGTGCACCAGTTCCACTTTCAGTTCCTGGTCATAGATTTGGCCGTCAAAATCAAGCAGATGCACTTCGTACGTCGGTCTCATTCCATTTTCATGAAAGGTAGGTTTGACGCCCAGGTTCATCACACCTGTCAATTCTTGCTCACCAACATTCACTCGTACAGCATATACACCTTTGGCTGGTGTAACATAGTGATCGGTAAGTTCAAGATTAGCGGTAGGAAAACCGATAGTCCGTCCTCTTTTCTCTCCGTGAATCACAGTGCCTCTGACACTATAAGGCCGTCCAAGCCACTGGCTTGCCTCATCCATCTCACCACGCTTCAACAAAGCACGGATCAGCGAGCTACTTACTTTCTCTCCGCCAAGCAAGAACGGAGGCACGGTCTCTACTGTCATTTCTCCATCCCCGAGCGTACGAAGCATTTGCTCATCCCCTGCACCCTTGTGCCCGAACCGGAAATCAAATCCAACAACAGCTGCACGCGTTTGGAGGGGGAGTAACAGTTCGTGAACGAATTGCCCTGGCGAGAGCTGGGAAAATGATTCATTGAACTCGACAACATAGAGTATGTCTACGCCCATGCCAGCCAAAATTTCTTCTTTGTCTCTAAGAGGCGTCAGATAACCCTCGTAATCCCCTTTGCGCATAACTTCCTTCGGGTGTGGGTGGAAGGTCATGACGGCCGCCTTCATATCCGATTCCCTAGCGATGCGAACAGCGGATAGAATAACGCTTGCATGTCCGAGATGCAGCCCGTCAAATTGACCGATAGCCAGCACTTGGGGATGTGTACTCAGTTCCGCCGATTGCAATGTTTGCGGATAGGTTAGCATTACGGTTTTCACAATCATTCACCTGCATTTCACTTGATAGGCCAAGCTTGAACCTCGTCATCACGCCAAGCCGTTGCCTCTTTATTCCGGTAAGAAGACTTTAACAGCCCTCACGGTGGGTTTCAATTCATCCCGTTCAAAAACACCCAGAAACGTTCCATCTTGAGCATATAGACGCAGTAGCCCTGGCTTGTCCACAGGTGGCTCCAGTAAACGTGCTGACAGCTTTTGGCCCTGCAGAGCACCCTTCGTCTGTTCCTCTCCAACTTTATGGGCCGGAATGGAAGAGATCGCTTCATCTACGGGAATCAATGCTTCAGAGAGAGTGCCATCGTTCATACGCTGTTCCACGTCTTCGATACGAAGACAATGATCTGCCGAGATACCAGCAGAAATGGTGCGTTCCAGCTTAACCATGGTAGACGGAAACCCAAGTTTACGACCGATGTCTACACACAATGTGCGAATATACGTCCCTTTTGAGCACAAGGCGCGGAACGATATATCCGTTGTGCCATCTTGGGTTTCGATCCCGATAAGCTCAAGCTCATAGATGGTGACTTCACGACTCTTGCGTTCTACGGTTTTACCCTCGCGGGCAAGCTCATATAGCCGTTTTCCATCCACCTTTACTGCCGAATACATCGGTGGAACCTGTGAAATGGTACCCAAAAACTGCTTTAATACCTCATCCACCTGATCCTGAGTTACTTCTACAGGGGATTCCGAACGTTCAATAACTTCACCCGTCAGATCCTCGGTGTCAGTAGCAAGTCCCAGCCTTAGTGTAGCCAGATATTCCTTGGGAAGCTCCTGCATATACTCCACCACACGTGTCGCTCGTCCAAGGCATAACGGAAGAACTCCGGTTACCTGCGGATCGAGCGTGCCCGTGTGACCGATGCGCTTCATTTTCAAAATCCGACGCATTTTGGCTACAACATCATGGGAAGTAAATCCCGCTGGTTTGTATACCGGGAGAATACCTTCAAACGGTTTTACCATTGTGTATTCACCTGCTTCAACACTTTTTCCACGCTTTCTTCAACCTTGCCTTCCAGTCTGCATCCGGCTGCGAGAACATGTCCACCGCCACCAAAAGTTTGTGCCAGTGCTGCAACATCTATTTTACCGGCAGAGCGCAAGGAAGCTTTAACGGCATTATCGTTGATCACTTTGAAAAAGATACCTACTTCTACCCCACGAATGTTACGGGTATAGTTCACAATCCCTTCCAGATCTTCGTTCGCTGCCCCGCACTCCTGCATATCGTCTGGTGTAATAACAACCCATGCAACTCTACCGTCTTCTGACATTTGCAAGGATGACAGTGCCTTGTTCAAGATGCGGATCTGCGGAAGAGTAACCTCTTCAAGCAGCGTTTGTGCCAAATAAGGCCCATCGACACCATGCTCCAGTAAACGGGAAGCAACAGCCATCACATTGGGACTTGTATTCGCATAACGGAATCCACCTGTATCCGTCAGCATACCTGTATATACTGCCGTAGCTATATCCTTATCCCATGTAATATCGAAGAGTTCGAGCAATTCAAACAGAATTTCGGCCGTAGCTGCTGCATCGGATTTAATGATGTTCACTGTACCATATCCGTTATTCGTAGGATGATGATCGATATTTAAAATAACTGCGTCTTCCTCGAAATATTGACGTGTGAGCCCCACTCTGGCGAAGTCTGCACAATCAACACAAATGATCGCTTTATACTTACGCTCCGGTGGTTGTTCGGTCATGTTCACAATGGCATCCGCATG
Organism: Paenibacillus polysaccharolyticus; assembly: GCF_023714295.1. Taxonomy (GTDB): domain Bacteria; phylum Bacillota; class Bacilli; order Paenibacillales; family Paenibacillaceae; genus Paenibacillus; species Paenibacillus polysaccharolyticus_A. The sequence continues at coordinate 920,970 of NZ_JAMAUN010000001.1, read as the reverse complement.
ATACAAAAAACGCATGCGTGACGGGATTTCACCCTCATTAATCATTGTGAATGTCTTTCCCAGACATGACAGCAGCCAGCCCATCGTTACCGTCGAGCTGACTGCGTCACCGTCCGGCTGTACATGCGACACGACCAGGTAATCGTCATGCTCCAGCAAGAATTGTTTTCCTGCCTGGAGCGCCTGTTCATAAGTGTGCATTGCCGTCTCCTCTATTCTGTTACTGGGATTCGTTTTTATCGTTGTCGGAACCAATATCGCCAAGCAGCTTTTCAATCCGGCTACCATATGCAATTGATTCGTCAATCTTGAATATCAACTCGGGAACATGACGGAACCGGATACGTTTGCCCAGCTCCGTGCGCAAAAAGCCATTTGCTTTCGCAAGTGCTTTAAGCGAGTTATCCTTTTGCTCCTGTTCACCGAAGACACTCAGATAAACTTTGGCTTGCGACAAGTCGCCAGTTACTTCAACTCCTGTCACGGTAATAAAACCGATGCGTGGATCTTTCAGTTCTGACTGGATGAGCAGACTCAATTCTTTCTTGATCTGCTCGCCCACTCTACCTGTACGAATCTTAGCCATTGTTGTTCACCTCAAACTTCCTTGCTTATCGTTGTACGGTCTCCATGATGAAGGCTTCGATTACATCGCCTTCCTTGAGATCGTTGTATTTATCCAATGTGATACCACACTCGTAACCTTGAGCCACTTCTTTGGCATCATCTTTAAAGCGTTTCAGGGAATCCAGCTTACCTTCGTAAAGGACAATACCATCACGAATCAGGCGAGCTTCCGCAGAACGAGTGATTTTGCCAGAGGTAACCATACAACCCGCAATGGTACCCACTTTACTGATGGAGAAGGTATTCCGTACTTCAGCATGGCCAATCACTTTTTCTTTGTAGATCGGATCAAGCATACCTTTCATTGCTTGTTCAATCTCTTCGATAACACTGTAGATGACGCGGTGCAGACGAATGTCTACTTGCTCTTGATCCGCAGTGATTTTTGCCTGGTTTTCAGGACGAACGTTGAAACCGATCACGATGGCATTGGAAGCCGCAGCCAAAATGATGTCGGATTCCGTGATCGCGCCAGCACCGCTATGAATGATCTTCACGCGTACACCTTCAACTTCGATCTTCGCAAGGGAACCTTTCAACGCTTCAACCGAACCTTGCACGTCACCTTTAATGATCACGTTCAAATCTTTGATCTCGCCATCTTTGATGTGCTGGAACAGATCATCCAGAGTTACACGTGTGTTCGTACCCAGATCGGATTCACGTTGCGTAATCGCACGTTTGTCAGCGATGGAACGAGCTTTACGCTCATCTTCGAACACCATGAACGGATCTCCTGCTCCTGGCACTTCAGTTAATCCTGTGATTTCTACCGGTGTAGAAGGTCCTGCTTCTTTCAGACGACGGCCTTTATCATTGACCATTGCACGTACACGACCAAAACAGTTACCCGCTACGAACGCATCTCCGACTTTCAGTGTACCATGCTGTACAAGGATACGTGCAACTGGTCCACGTCCTTTATCAAGCTCAGCCTCAATGACCGTGCCCCGGGCACGTTTATCCGGATTTGCTTTGTATTCATTTACTTCTGCAACGAGCAGAATCATTTCAAGCAAACCTTCCAGACCCATTCTTTGTTTCGCAGATACGTTTACAAAGATCGTATCTCCGCCCCACTCTTCCGGAACGAGTTCATAGTTGGTCAGTTCCTGTTTTACTTTGTCAGGATCAGCGCCCGGCTTATCAATTTTGTTAACCGCTACGATGATTGGCAAACCTGCTGCTTTAGCATGGTTAATCGCTTCAACCGTTTGTGGCATAACACCGTCATCGGCAGCAACTACAATAATCGTCATATCCGTAACTTGTGCTCCACGCGCACGCATTGCTGTAAATGCTTCGTGACCCGGAGTATCCAAGAACGTAATTTTCTTGTGGTTAATCTCAACTTGATATGCACCGATATGCTGCGTGATTCCGCCCGCTTCGCCGCCAGTCACATTCGTAGAACGAATGGCATCAAGCAATGTTGTTTTACCATGATCGACGTGACCCATGATCGTTACAACCGGAGGACGGGATTGAAGATCTGCCGGATCATCATTCTCTTCCACCGTTTCGAAACGATCGTCTTCAAGCACAATCTTCACTTCAACTTCAACACCGAATTCACCTGCAAGGAGGAGAATGGTATCGATATCAAGCTCTTGGTTAATGGTTGCCATAACACCCATACCAATCAGCTTTTTAATAACTTCAGAAGCATCTTTGTGAAGAAGTTTTGCTGTTTCACCAACCGTCATATCACCGCGAACGATGATTTTCTTCGGCGTGTTATCGATCTTCTCACGTTGCACATATTGCTGCTGATTTCTGTTACGGTTGTTTTTTCCACCACGGTTATTACGGAAGTTGCCGCCACGGTTATCATCGAAACGACGTCCGCCGCCACCGCCACCACTGTTGGAACGATTGCCGCTGTTATTATTACCGGAGTTGCCTTGACCACCTCTGCGCTGGCCACCTTGTCCCTGACCTTGGCCACCAGTACGGTTAGCGTTATTGCCAGAGTTACCACCGGTGTTCGGTCCTGCAGATCTGCCTGGACCACCGCTATTGTTCGGACGTTGTCCGGACCCTTGCGGGCGGGAAGCTGTGTTTCCTTGACCGCTTGAAGCTGGTCTTGGACGATTCCCTGTTTGTCCTCCTTGGCTTGAACCTTGGGAAGAAGAATTTGTTCTGTTACGGCTGTCTTGGCCGCTTGGTCTTTGAGTGCCATTGTTATTGTTGGAATTTGGTCTATTGTTCATACCTACCTGCTTTTCCTGTTGTATTTTTGTTTGTACGGGACTACCGGCTGTTGTACTGTTATTCGGCGTGTTCACTCCGCCGCCCGGCTTGTTGCTGTCCACTGGTTTGTCACTGCGTACAGCCGAAGTCGCAACAGACTTGGCTTCGCCACCTTGTTTAGAAGCGGCAGTGGATTTAATATCTTTAAAAAATTGTTCCACCTTACCGACTGAACCATTCTCCATCACACTCATATGGTTGTTAACGGGAATGTCCAGCTTTTTAAGAATGGTTATAATTTCTTTACTGCTCATGTTAAGGGACTTCGCATATTCATAAACTCGCAATTTTTCCTTGTTTTCCTGTTTACTCAATATACTCCACCTCCGACATTATACCGACTTGCTTGGAGATCATTTTTGCAAACCCAAGGTCTGTGACTGCAAGAACCACCCGCGTGTCTTTACCGATGCTTGACCCGATACGGTCACGATCCAATCCGATAAGAAGCGGAACCTTGTAAGTACCACATTTGTCGCGAAATTTCTTTTGTGTGTTCGCCGAGGCGTCGCCTGCGACAATAACCATCTTGGCTTCGCCCGAACGGATCGCCTTGTGCACAATCTCATCACCTGTGAGCAATTTACCAGCGCGCATGGATAGACCGAGGTAAGACAACACTTTCGTATCACTCATCCTCATCACGCTCCTGTGCCGCAATGAATTCATCCTCAACTGCAACAAAATCGGCAGCGAGTTGTTCATAGATTTCTGGTGAAACTTTACTCTTCAGTGCACGATCAAGCGCCCGATTTTTGAGTGCAAGCTTGAAACAAGACTCTTTGCCACACAGATATGCGCCTCGTCCGGACTTTTTACCGGTCAAATCAATCAGCACTTCGTCCTCAGGCGTTTTAACGATGCGAATCAGTTGTTTTTTGGGCATCATTTCTTGGCATGCCACACATTTGCGTAGCGGCACTTTTTTAGGTTTCATACGTCAGCGCCCCCTCCGTGCTTTCCTTTAATCGACGGAGACGGAATCCTGATGCATTTCCGAAGAAGAATCTTTTTCTCTGCCGAATTCCTGCTCCGCCTGGCTCTCGCTCTTAATGTCGATCTTCCAGCCTGTTAATTTGGCTGCCAATCGAGCATTTTGACCTTTGATGCCGATGGCAAGGGACAGTTGATAGTCAGGAACGATCACCCGAGCCATCTTTTCCTCCTCGAACACGTGAACTTCCAAAACTTTGGAAGGACTCAGAGCATTTGCCACATATTCGTCCACTTGTTCGGAGTAACGAACGATGTCGATTTTCTCACCGCGCAGCTCACCCACAATGGTCTGCACGCGCATCCCTTTTGGACCTACACAAGATCCAACCGGATCAACTTCCTCGTTGCGAGAATGCACTGCAATTTTGGAGCGGAATCCGGCTTCACGGGCAACCGAACGAATTTCAACCACACCGTCAAAAATCTCAGGTACTTCCAGTTCAAAGAGTCGCTTCAAAAGACCTGGATGTGTACGTGATAAAATGATTTGCGGCCCTTTAGTCGTATTCTCGACCTTCGTGATGTACGCCTTAATGCGATCACCGTGAACAAACTTCTCGTTCGGCATTAATTCAGTAAGTGGCAGTGCCGCTTCGATTTTGCCCAGATCGATGTAGATATTGCGCAGATCCTGACGTTGCACTACTCCCGTAACGATATCTTCTTCCTTATCCACGAAAGCATTGTAGATCAGGCCACGTTCTGCTTCACGAATCCGCTGAGTTACGACCTGTTTGGCCGTTTGCGCGGCGATACGTCCAAAGTCGCGCGGCGTAACTTCAATCTCCGCAATATCTTCCAGCTGGAAGTGTGGATTGATTTCCCGTGCAGCAGGCAATGAAATCTCAGTGCGTGAATCCAGGACTTCTTCCACGATCAGTTTGCGGGCATATACGCGAATTACCCCCGTATTACGGTTCATGTCAACACGTACGTTCTGCGCCGTGTTAAAATTACGCTTGTAACTGGAGATAAGTGCAGCCTCGATCGCTTCAAACAGCACATCCTTGCTGATCCCTTTTTCCCGTTCCAATTCATTCATTGCTTCAATAAAATCCATACTCATGAATGTTGATCCCCCTTTCAAACATGGCATCCCATACGTAAAACGGCGAAGGCTCGAAACTTGTGAGCACCTTGCCGTTATCGTGAGATGTGTCTTTTTCATTAATCAAGTGAACAAGGCACTTTAAAACAAAATGGCCAAGCGCGCACTGGCAACCTTTTCATAAGAAATGGTATGCTGCTTCTTGCCTGCTTCAATCACAAGCTCCCCATTATCAAAGGAAAGCAGCTTGCCTTCGAATTCCTTTAATTTATTCACCGGCTCGTAGGTTGTAACAAATACGTTTTTGCCTACGGCTTTGGCAACATCCTCCGCTTTTTTCAGTGGACGCTCCGCACCGGGAGAAGACACTTCAAGGAAATAGACAGATGGGATCGGATCGTTCTCATCCAACTTGGCGCTCAGCTTTTCGCTGATCAAGACACAATCGTCGATGTCGATTCCACCCTCTTTGTCGACATACACCCGTAAAAACCAGTTGCTGCCTTCTTTGACGTATTCGATGTCAACCAGCTCGAAGCCTTGTTCGTTCAAGTAGGGTTGGATCATTTCTTCCACGGTAGATTTAATATTCGTTGTGCTCAAAACCGATAACCTCCAACTTAGGTCACACCAACGATAATCGCTGGCAGATGATTAAATACCCAAGATTCTTGTATACCAAAGACTAAAGAGTGGGTTTCCCCACTCTTCAGAAATTCGTACTATCTCGTTCACTTCAAAAATTATAACATAGTCTGGTAATAGTGACAAGTAACCTACCTTTGCATAGCAACCACACTAATGAAGGAAAAATCGAAGCGTATGCCTTCTGGACATAACGAATGGAGTTATACTGCTCATTTTCTGCATTCTAGAACAAGGACAGCTGATTGCTTTCCGGCAAACCACGGAAACATCCCATATTGGTTAGCAGCTCCACAATCGTTTTGGTTGCTTTGGACTTCTGCTGGAAATCCTCAATGGACAGAAATTCCCCATGCTCGCGGGCCGCTGCAATGTTACGAGCCGCGTTATCCCCAATACCTGCCAGTGCAGAGAAAGGAGGAATCAGAGACTTCTCGTCCACGATGAATTTGGTCGCTTCCGAGCGGTACAGATCAATCGGTTTAAGCGAAAAGCCTCGGGCCGCCATCTCCAGTGCCATTTCAAGAACAGGAAGGCTGTTTTTCTCTTTCGGCGGCGCCTGGAACCCTAGCTGTTCAATCTCTACGATTTTGCGATAGATGGCGTCATATCCTTGACACACCAGCTCGATATCCAGCTCGTCTGCACGAACGGTAAAGTATGTCGCGTAATATTCAATCGGATGATACAGCTTGAAAAATGCTGTACGTACCGCCGAAATAACGTATGCAGCCGCGTGGGCTTTCGGGAACATGTACTGGATTTTGAGACAGGAGTCAATGTACCATTGCGGTACCTTGCAGTTTTTCATCTCGTCAATCCATTCCTGTGGAAGTCCACGTCCTTTACGAACACTCTCTGTAATCTTAAAGGCCAGACTCGCATCCATTCCCGCCTTATAGATCAGAAACAACATGATATCATCCCGACAGCCAATTACCGTTTTGATGTTACATGTGCCGTTCTTGATCAGATCCTGCGCATTGCCAAGCCATACGCCAGTCCCGTGAGAAAGCCCCGAAATCTGCAACAAATCGGCAAAAGACGACGGCTGAGATTCGACAAGCATCTGACGCACGAATTTCGTACCCATCTCTGGCACACCGAATGTCGCAACAGGGGAGCGAATCTGCTCCGGGGTTACGCCAAGGGCATCCGTGGAGTTGAACATGCTCATTACTTTGGGATCATTCATCGGAATCGTTGTTGGATCAACGCCCGTAAGATCCTGCAGCATACGCATCATCGTCGGATCATCATGTCCCAGAATATCAAGCTTCAACAGGTTTTCTTCAAATGCGTGATAGTCAAAATGGGTTGTTTTCCACTCTGCTGTAACATCATCTGCCGGATACTGGACAGGTGTGACATCTTCCACCTCAATATAATCCGGTACAACGACGATTCCGCCGGGATGCTGTCCCGTGCTTCGCTTTACACCGGTACAGCCGGATGCCAGACGATTCAGCTCGGCGCCGCGCCATTTCTTTTGATGTTGTTCTTCGTATTTCTTCGCAAAACCAAACGCCGTTTTTTCAGCGACCGTTCCGATCGTACCCGCACGGAACACACTTTTCTCACTAAACAGCACTTTCGTGTAGTTATGGGCATGGGGCTGATAATCCCCCGAGAAGTTCAAATCGATATCGGGGACTTTATCCCCTTTAAACCCAAGGAAAGTTTCAAACGGAATATCCTGTCCTTCCCCTTTGAGTTTCCCACCACAATCAGGACATGGTTTGTCTGGCAAGTCAAATCCACTCGGTACACTACCGTCAAGGAACCATTCGCTGTGCTTACATTTAGGGTTCACGCAGATATAATGTGCAGGAAGGGGATTAACTTCTGAGATGCCCAGGAACGTTGCTACGACGGACGAACCCACCGATCCACGCGAACCTACAAGATAACCATCTTGATTTGATTTTTTAACGAGACGTTCCGAGATCAGATAGTTGGCAGAAAATCCGTATTTGATGATTGGCTGCAATTCTTTTTCCAAACGAGCAATAATGACTTCCGGCAGGTCTTCACCATAGATCGATTTGGCCGTATTGTAACAGGTGTTACGGATTTCCTCCTCCGCGCCTTCCAAAATCGGCGTAAAGAGTTTGTCCGGGAAGAGTTTGATCTCCTCAAAACGATCGGCTAGCTCTATTGTATTGGTAACCACAACTTCATACGCTTTATCCTGTCCAAGGAACTGGAATTCCTCCAGCATTTCGGCTGTCGTTCTGAAGTGAGCATCCGGTTTGCGCTGGTCTTTAAGCGGACTGAATCCGGTAATCCCATGAATCGTAATATCCCGATAAATTTTATCTCGCGGCTCCAAGTAATGAACATTACCTGTAGCAATGACAGGTTTATTCAATTTGGCGCCGATATCTACGACTTTACGAACCGCAAGTTTTAACTCTTCTGGCGTAGCCACAAGTCCTTTGTCCACCAAATGCATGTACATGGTCAGAGGTTGAATCTCCAGAATGTCATAAAACTCGGCGATTTCCTCAGCCTCTTCCACAGATTTGTTAAGGACGGCTTCGAAGAATTCTCCTTTTTCACACCCTGATATGACAACTAATCCTTCGCGCAAGCTTACGAGCTTGGACTTCGGTATACATGCAACACGTTTGAAGTACTCGGTATGTGAGAGGGAAACCAGCTTATACAGATTTTTCTTGCCTACATCATTCAACGCGTAAATTCCGCAGTGGAAAGGACGTGTATTCGACAGATCTACCCCAACGAAATCATTCAAACGATCCAGCATCGTCAGACCTTTTAATTGAGCTGCATCATTGATGAGTCCATTCAAGATCCCTGCCAAAGCAATCGTATCATCGATCGCCCGGTGATGGCTTTCCAGTGCAACTTTATATTTATCAGCCAGTGTATTCAACCGGTGATTTTTCATTTTTGGATATAGAAGACGAGCCAGTTCTAGGGTATCAAGCACCGGATTTGGTAGCTCGGGCATATCCAGATTTTTAAGAGATGCCTGGATAAAACCCATGTCAAACCGTGCATTATGCGCGACTAGTATACCATCCCCTGCAAAGGCAACGAAATCACGAATAACCGGTTCAAGTTCTGGTGCATCTTTTACCATCTCATCTGTAATGTTGGTTAACTGTTGAATGTTGTATGGGATTCGTTCATGCGGGTTGACAAAGGTAGCAAACCGATCCACCTCTTTCCCCTCTTGAACTTTGACAGCGGCAATCTCAATGATTTTGTTCTGCGTCACTGAAAGTCCCGTGGTCTCGATGTCAAAAACGATATACGTGGCCGTTTTCAGATCCATTGGTTGTGGATTCAGGACAACAGCTACAGAGTCATTCACCACATTGGCTTCAAGGCCGTAGATCATTTTAATCCCATTTTTCTTGGCTGCCTTGGATGCTTCCGGATAAACCTGAACACCACCGTGGTCCGTTACGGCAATGGCCTTATGTCCCCAATCAGCAGCTGTTTTGACATATTTGTCAATAGACGTTACGGCATCCATCGTGCTCATCGTGGAGTGTAAATGGAATTCTACACGTTTCTCCTCTGCTGTATCCTTCCGGGATGGCGGCGCCTTGATTTCAGTCAGATCCGAAGGAATCATAGCGAGTTCAGGAATTTGCATAAATCGGTCGTACTCTACGCGTCCGCGAACTTTCACCCATTTCCCATTCGCCAGCAAGCTGAGAATTTTGACATCTTCTTTGGTTTTAGCAAACATCTTCATTTGCATTGAATCCGTAAAATCTGTCAGGTAGAAGGTAAATAACGTATTTCCATTCCGCAGTTCCTTGCGGTCTAGACCAAAGATCGTTCCCTGAAGTGTAATTTTCTTCTCCTCATCCTGAACTTCTTGCATCGGAACAGCAGGCTCTTTGATCTCATAGCCCATCTGCAACCGCACATCACCTTGATCTTCTTCTTCCGGCAGTTCGGTCTCGATGACTTCACTCATCATTTTTTCGATTACCTGTCGTTCTTCTACTTTCTTCTGCGCTTGGAATTGCTCCATTGCCTCTTTGTTGCTTCCCGCTTCGCCTACCTGCATTTTTATACGCAGTGGCAAGTGAAAATACTTCTCGTAGAATCTGGTAATAGCTTGGTCAATCTGCTTTTTGCGAGCGAGCTCCATGGACGTGGAATCACTCATCGTTAGCTGCAGCAGATCGTCTTCACATTCCACTGTCGCCCGATTCATCCATCCATTTACAGACGGAATCTCACGAGTAACCCATTCCAGAAACAAGTTCCAATACTCATTTACGATATCGTTAGACAGTACTTTGTCTGTATATTTAAAAGCAAATGTAATTTTGGCAATGTGATTCAACTTCTCCTGAATATGCAGACTGAACGTTCGATAGATCGGTGCAGGCACCAGTGTGTCCTTAGCAATCTGGATATGCCATTCGCGATTCGTGCGATTGGTTTCGACCTGTTCAATCCACCCATCCAGGAAGTAAGGATCAGTCAAACCTGCCGGAAGTTCTGCCTGTTTCATCAACAACTCAAACCGTTTTCTCTTCTCCTCAAATCCACTCATCGTGTTCCTCCTGTGCCCCCTTAAAACATGAAAAGCTTCTGTATTCAAAAATGTCCCCGATCCGAACCCGCACCGATCCATTTTATCTGACAGAAGCTCTTCATTCATTACTAAACCAGCGAATAGGTCCTCTTTATCAAGCCATTATGATTAGTATGCTCTTGCAAACACAACAGTGTGCTGCGCTTTTTCACCGCAAGCCAGGCATGTATGCTTTTCTTCCGCAGGCTGGAACGGGATGTTCCGGCTAGTCGCACCTGTGACTTCTCTTACTTTATCTTCACATGCTTCCGATCCACACCAGCCAGCCAATGTAAATCCGCGTTTGTTTTCCATCAGTTCTTTCATCTCATCCAGTGTGTCTACGGAGTAGAAGTTGTCTGACATAAATGTACGTGCACGTTCAAGCATATCCGACTGAACTTGTGTCAACATCGTTTGAATTTCTTCAACGAGGTTCGCTTGCTCAACCACTTTCTTCTCTCCAGTGATCCGAGAGACAAGCACGCATACGCCATTTTCCATGTCACGAGGGCCAATCTCCAAACGGATCGGTACACCGCGCATCTCATACTCGTTAAACTTCCAGCCTGGACGAACGTCACTGCGATCATCCATTTTCACACGGATACCAGCCTTTTTCAGTTCAGCGAACAGTTCATCCGCACGACCTACAACGGCATCACGTGTTTTTGGTGGTCCAATCGGGATCATTACCACTTGAGTTGGTGCCACTTTAGGCGGCAATACAAGACCGCGGTCATCCCCGTGAACCATAATCAAAGCTCCGATCAAACGTGTACTTGTACCCCATGAAGTGGTATGCGCAAGTTCCAAAACGTTATTACGGCTCAAATATTGAATCTCAAAGGCTTTGGCAAAATTAGTTCCCATGTAGTGAGAAGTACCTGCCTGTACGGCACGTCCATCTTTCATCATGGCTTCAATCGAGAACGTATCCACTGCCCCGGCAAACTTCTCGGATTTGGTCTTCTGCCCCGTAATAACCGGAATGGCAAGGTATTCTTCGACTACTTCACGGTAGATTTCAAGCATTTTCATCGTTTCTTCGCGAGCTTCTTCTTCTGTCTCATGCGCTGTATGTCCCTCTTGCCACAGGAACTCACTCGTGCGAAGGAACGGCAACGTTCTCTTTTCCCAACGAACCACGTTAGCCCATTGGTTAATCAATACTGGCAGATCACGATAGGACTGAATCCATTTGGAGTACATATGTCCAATAATGGTCTCGGAAGTGGGCCGGATCGCCAAACGTTCCTCGAGCTTTTCTCCGCCTGCTTCGGTTACCCAAGGCAATTCGGGGTTAAATCCTTCTACGTGCTCTTTTTCCTTTTGGAAAAAGCTTTCGGGAATGAACATTGGGAAGTATGCGTTGCGGTGACCCGTTTCACGGAAGCGGCGATCCATCTCATCTTTAATGTGCTCCCAAATTTCGAAACCGTCTGGTTTAAATACAATACAGCCACGAACTGGTGAGTAGTCCATCAGATCCGCTTTTTTAATAACATCAATGTACCAGCGAGAGAAATCTTCACCCTGTGGTGTAATTTCTGTCACAAACTGTTTATCGTTTTCCTTTGACATATGACTCCTGCGTCCTCCCATAACGACTACTACTGAATACTCAGCACATAGTCAAACCGTAATTATCCGTTAATTAAACGTAGTATATCATTATATGTTACTGCCAGCATTAACACAAAGAGCATTGCGAACCCAACAAAATGCACCATGCCTTCCCGGTTAGGATCAACCGGACGTCCACGCAACGCTTCGATTCCAAGGAAAACGAGACGACTGCCGTCCAGCGCAGGAATCGGGAGCAAATTAAAGATTCCCAAATATAGGCTTAAAATGGCTGCCCATCTTGTTAATTGCTCAATACCTTGCTTGGCAATTTGACCAGTAACCTCAAACGTCCGCACGGGTCCACCAATGTCATCCATGCTAAACTGATTAATCAAATGTCTGAACCCTTCAAAGATAACCTTGGTCGTATCCACCATAGCTAAGCCAGAGAACTTAAACATTTCTACAAATCCAACAGAACGTGTAGGCAAAACAGGCGCAATGCCAACCTTCCCGCCTTCCTGACCTTCTACCGCACGAGGTGTGATCGTAACGTTAAATGTCTCGCTACCCCGGCGCAGGGTCCATTCCATCGGCTTGTCTTTGGATTCGGCAATCATCGTCACCATTTTTTTCGAATCTATACCGATCACGGTACCATTAATGGTTTCGATAATATCACCTTTTTGCAAATTGGCCTGATCCGCTGCCCCGCCTTTAAACACTTCGCCAATCTGCAGATTTTTCGGATTTTCAACCGGTACACCTGCCATCAATGCATAAACAGCGAACAGAACAAAAGCAAGAATAAAGTTCATGAGTGGGCCTGCAAAAATAGCCAAGGCGCGTTGAGCCACCGTTTTGCTGCCAAACTGCCGATCTTTAGGAGCAATCTGAGTCTGTTTGCCACGGCTGATCAACATCGCTTGCGGATGAATTACGTAATGCTGCAATTCACCATCTACATCCAGTTGTAACTTAAGCGCGTTCTCCATATCAATGGAGATCACTTCTCCGCGAATTACATTTTTACGGTTATCCAGTTGATCCAGATAGATCATTTTGACCTGATCGTCCACAGTTCGTACCGCTATGGTCTGTCCTTCCTGGATTTCAATCAGTTCCGGGTCTTCTCCCGCCATCCGTGCATATCCGCCAAAAGGCAGCAAGCGCAGGGTGAACTGCGTCTCATTTCTTTTATATGAGAATAATTTGGGACCAAAACCGATCGCAAATTCCCGTACAAGAATGCCGGCGCGCTTGGCAAAATAATAATGCCCCCATTCATGCACCGTTACGATGACAAAGAACATGAGCACCGTTAGAAATACCACTTGTATGGTTTCCAATCCCTATCCATCCTCCTTCACGGCACGTACCGCAGTCTGTCCCTCTAGACTATCATTATTCTCTAATGCCGCACAAGAGAATCGCTTCTTTCCATTGGTCTCGAAAAAAAGAGATTACAGCAAGGACGCAAGCTTGCGGCTATCCTGATCACAGGCAGCAATTTGTTCCAGATCAGGATTGTCCACATTCCGGTGCGCTTCCAGCACAGAAGCAATGATATCTTCTATTTTAAGGAATGAAATCTCTTTCCGCAAGAAACGTGCTACAGCAACCTCGTTGGCTGCATTAAAAGCCGTCGTTGCAGTCCCTCCCATTTTACCACATTCATAAGCCATTCTTAAACACGGGAAACGTTCCATATCCATCTCCCTAAAATGAAGTTGTCCAACTTGGGCAAGAGACAATCGTTTGGCCGGAGAAGGCATACGGTCAGGATAGGTTAAAGCATATTGAATGGGGACGCGCATATCCGGAGTACCAAGCTGCGCAATGATACTTGTGTCTTCAAATTCCACGTAGGAATGAATGATGCTTTCGGGATGAAGTAGTACATTAATCTGCTCATAGTCAAGACCAAACAACCAATGTGCCTCAATGACTTCAAGGCCTTTGTTAACCATCGTTGCGGAATCAATCGTGATTTTTGAGCCCATTGACCAGTTTGGATGCTTAAGTGCATCCTCTACAGTCACCTGTTGTAGTTGCTCTCGTGTAAGATGTCGAAACGAACCACCTGACGCTGTCAGGGTAATTCCTGCCACACTGGAACGATTCTCTCCATTTAAACACTGGAAAATAGCCGAATGCTCACTGTCTACAGGCAAAATCGAAACGCCTTTGGCAGCAGCTCTCTCTGTAACGATGTGCCCCGCGGTAACCAAGGTCTCCTTGTTGGCAAGTCCAATCTGTTTTCCAGACTCAATCGCCGCAAGCGTAGACTCCAGTCCGACACTTCCTACGACAGCCGTAACAACGGTGTCTGCATCGGTTCCCGCTGCAATCTCTATGAGGCCTTCCGAACCGTAATACACTTTCGTGCCTACCGGCATATGTGGAGAGATTTTATCAGCTAACTCTTTTGAGCCTACCGAAACCTTTTTTGGCTGATAACGTCTAGCCTGTTCGATCAGTAAATCTGTATTGCCCCCTGCAGCTAGTGCTTCCACTTGAAAGTGTTCTGGATGCATGTCAACAACATCCAATGTCTGTGTCCCAATCGACCCTGTCGAACCGAGAATCGCTATTCTTTTCATTGCTGCACCTCACCTCTAACGAATCCGATGCTTGTGGGCGAGCCACCTTAGTCATCTTGAAGCTGTCTTCTTCTAGTAAGGCAGTAGCATCAGTATATGTACAAATGGAAACACCACAATCCAGCTGTCGCACCGATCCAGAATACCACCATGCCCAGGAAGAAGATTGCCTGAATCCTTAATGTTGTAAACGCGTTTGTAGGCTGACTGGATCAAGTCCCCCATCTGTCCCACTACTGCACTAGCAATCCCGATTAGAATTGCTCTCTGCCAGGAGAGTAAGCCGTCTGATACCAGGGCAAACACCACCGCGGTAGCAATCGCAATGACAATGCCGCCGAGTGCCCCTTCGACGGTTTTGTTCGGACTGATCGAAGGCCAAAGTTTATTTTTCCCAATCCATTTGCCCACAAAATATGCTCCGGCATCACTTGCCCAGATTGACCCTAATAGAAGGAACGTCCAGAATAAACCATGATGTAAATGTCTAGATTCTGCGATGTAATAAAATCCCGTCCCAATATACAAAACGCCGATAAAAAGCATAGCAATTGTGTTAATCGGCAGTCTGTTCTTAGTGACAACCGAGGCGGTCATCAAAATAAGCATAATGATCCACGCAATTTGAAACAAAGATAACGGTCTTACATCCCATACCATTTCCCAAGGAAATACCATAGAAACAATTCCAGCATATCCGATTAGGGCTACACCTGAAGAAGGCGCCACCCCGGTCATTTTTACAAACTCATAATAACCGATGAGAGCCATAAGCAAGACCAACCCGTGATACCAAGGTCCGCCAAGCATACAAAAACCCAAAAACAACACACCTGCAATAATTCCAGTCGTTAATCGCTGTTTCAACGGCTTCATCCTCCATCTATTTCAAACCGCCGTAACGCCTTGTTCTGCGCTGATATTCGGCTACTGCTTCAAGCAGATGCTGTTTGCCAAATTCGGGCCAGTATATATCCGTAAACCATAATTCGCTATATGCAAGCTGCCATAACATAAAATTGCTTAGTCGCAGTTCTCCACTCGTTCGAATCAACAAATCCGGATCTGGCATATCTGCGGTCAGCATATGTTTGTCAATAAGTTCAGGTGTGATGTCTTCTGCAGCCAGTTCCCCCGACTTCACCTGCAGAGCAATGTCTTTCACACATTCCGTCATTTCCCGGCGGCTTCCATAGTTCATCGCAAAGTTTAACACCAGACCAGTGTTATGTTCCGTAAGACGAATGGCTTCCCGTAAAGCATTAACCGTATGGGAAGGCAGATGTTCCTCATGTCCCATCATACGGATTCGTACATTTTTTTCGATCAGTTCTTCTAACTCAATAGCCAAAAATTCTTGCGGAAGTCTCATCAGAAAATCCACTTCTTCTTTTGGACGCGTCCAGTTTTCTGTCGAAAAAGCGTACATCGTCAGATATTTGATGCCCAGTTCATCCGCCGCGATGGTTGCACGTTTAACTGCCTTCATGCCGTTCTGGTGTCCAGCTATACGCGGGAGACCCAAACGTTTGGCCCATCGTCCATTGCCGTCCATGATGATGGCGACGTGCTGCGGGATATTATCCTCGGATATAGTCAGCGTTTCCTGCTTGTCAGCCCCATTCCACCACGACCGAACCCGTTTGATCATTCCTGTTCCTCCAAAATCCCTGAAGTTTCTTCATCTGAAGCTTGGAAAAAGAGACAAAACCCCACCGTATTGGAGGGGCTGCGCTTGTCTTACACTTCCATGATTTCTTTTTCTTTGGCAGCAAGTACCTTATCGACTTCAGCGATAAATTTATCAGTCGACTTTTGAATGTCGTCCTGATGTCTCCGGGATTCATCTTCGGAAATCTCGGACTTTTCCATCTTCTTAATATCATCATTCGCATCACGGCGAATGTTACGAATCGCAACTTTACCTTCTTCGCCAAACTTTTTGGTTAGTTTGACAAGCTCAGCTCTACGCTCTTCCGTCAGCGGCGGAATAGCGAGACGAATCATACTGCCATCGTTAGCCGGGGTCAGACCCAGGTCTGATTTCATAATCGCACGTTCGATATCACTCATCGCTGATTTGTCCCAAGGCTGAATCATCAATGTCCGGGAATCCGGTGTACTGATATTTGCCAATTGGTTCAGAGGTGTCATTGCACCATAATACTCGACTTGCACACGATCCAGAAGAGCAGGCGTTGCACGGCCTGCACGCAACGTAGCTAGGTCACGGCGCAATGCCTGAATCGCTTTTTCCATACGCTCTTCAGCATGTTGTTTAACTGCTTGTGGCATTAATCTACACTCCCTTTAACGATTGTTCCGATACGCTCGCCCAGAACAACACGTTTGATGTTACCTTGTTCAGTAATGTTGAATACAATCAACGGAATGTTGTTATCCATGCAGAGCGAGGACGCCGTTGAATCCATTACGCCAAGGTTTTTGTTAAGTACATCCAGGTATGTCAACTGCTCAAACTTTTCAGCTGTGCTGTCTTTGAATGGATCTGCCGAATAGACACCATCCACTTTATTCTTGGCCATCAAGATCACTTCTGCTTCAATCTCCGCTGCGCGCAGTGCTGCTGTTGTATCCGTGGAGAAGAACGGATTACCTGTACCTGCTGCAAAAATAACGACACGGCCTTTCTCCAGATGACGAATGGCTTTACGACGAATGTACGGCTCAGCAATCTGCTGCATAGCAATTGATGTCTGCACACGAGTTGGCACTTCAATCTGTTCAAGTGCGTCTTGCAGCGCCAGAGAGTTCATCACCGTCGCGAGCATACCCATATAGTCCGCAGTTGCACGATCAATCCCGTTTTCACTGCCAGCAATACCGCGCCAGATGTTTCCTCCGCCGCATACAATCGCAACCTGTACGCCAAGCGCAACTACATCTTTTACCTGCTGGGCAATGGATGAGATCGTTACTGCATCAATGCCATAGCCGTTTTGACCGGAAAGAGACTCTCCGCTCACCTTTAAGACAACACGTTTAAATACTGGCTGTTCCAATTGTTCACCCTCCACTTTGAATTGAACACCTTCCAGTGTCCAACCAACAAAACTTCTCGCGCATGGACTCCTGCTTAAAAAGAAAGGAACACAGAAGTGTTCCGCTCTTTTAGGAAAAACAAATTGCCGTTCAGTCATTGTTTTCCTGAGATATAAGGGAGTTTACGCTTCGAAGTTTCATCATTCTTATATCTTCGAAAATCAATCCTGCATTGTCGGCTTGATAACGTCTTATTTGTTAACTTGGGACATAACTTCTTCTACGAAGTTATCCACTTTTTTCTCCAAACCTTCACCCAGTTCGTAACGAACGAAACGACGGATGGAGATGTTTTCACCAATTTGGCTGATTTTTTCATTCAACAATTGGGAAATTGTTTTATCTGGATCTTTAACAAAAGTTTGTTCCATCAGGCAATATTCTTCGTAGTATTTACCGATACGGCCTTCAACCATTTTCTCAATGATTTTTTCTGGTTTACCTTCGTTAAGAGCTTGAGCTTTCAAGATTTCTTTTTCTTTTTCCAACTCATCTGTAGGAACTTCTTCGCGTGTAACATATTTAGGATTAGCTGCAGCGATTTGCATAGCTACGTCTCTAACGAAATCCTTAAATTGATCTGTTTTACCAACGAAGTCAGTTTCGCAGTTAACTTCAACCAAGACACCGATACGTCCGCCAGCGTGGATGTAAGATTCTACAGCGCCTTCAGTAGCTGCACGGCCTGCTTTGCTTGCTGCTGCAGAAAGACCTTTTTCACGCAACAATTCAGCTGCTTTCGTTACATCACCGTTTGCTTCTTCCAGTGCTTTTTTACAATCGAGCATACCAGCGCCCGTTCTTTCGCGAAGTTCTTTTACTGCACTCGCATTAACTGCCATTATAAATTCCCTCCAGATTAAGTATTGTACTTACACTCTAAAAAAAGGGCAGTGAGAGGTTATCCACCTACCAACCACCCTTTTCATTTAATTCATGAATGTTATGTTCGAAAACTATTAAGCGGAAGTTTCTTCGCCTTGGTTAGCTTCGATAACGGCATCAGCCATTTTACCTGTCAGCAATTTAACAGCGCGGATCGCGTCGTCATTACCTGGGATAACATAATCGATCTCGTCTGGATCGCAGTTAGTATCAACGATACCAACGATTGGGATACCCAATTTGCGAGCTTCAGCAACAGCGATACGCTCTTTGCGCGGATCGATGATGAACAAGGCGCTAGGCAGGCCTTTCATATTTTTAATACCGCCCAAGAATTTCTCGAGACGATCTTTTTCTTTGCGAAGCAAGATTACTTCTTTTTTAGGCAGAACAGCGAAAGTACCGTCTTCTTCCCAAGCTTCCAACTGTTTCAAACGATCAATACGTTTTTGAATAGTAGAGAAGTTAGTCAGGGTACCGCCGAGCCAACGTTGGTTAATGTAGAATTGACCAGCGCGTTCAGCTTCTTCTTTAACGGAATCTTGAGCTTGTTTCTTAGTACCTACGAAAAGAATAGTACCGTTCTCGCCTGCGATTCCTTTAACGAAGTTGTAAGCCTCTTCGACTTTTTTCACCGTTTTTTGCAAATCGATGATATAAATTCCGTTTCTTTCAGTGAAGATATAACGATCCATTTTTGGGTTCCAACGACGAGTCTGGTGACCGAAGTGTACCCCAGCTTCGAGAAGCTGCTTCATGGAGATTACTGCCATCTTCACACACCTCCTAATATGGTTTTTTATTGTGTCCTCCGCCAGCATCATTTTTCGCTAAGACTCTCCATCAGGAAAGCACCCTCAACAAAATTAGCACAGCGTGTGTTTTAACACCGTTATCTAATATATCATAAGTGTCAGTCTGTTGCAACATTATCTGAATCTAATTTTTTTGTCCTTATGATAGCAAAAATCATCCACCTATCATCAAAAAGAACCGTCCAGTCCGAGCATGTACGCTCAGCTTGACGGTTCTTTGGTAATTTTGGCGATAATCGACTTAAAACTTTCACCCTTTTCAAGAGAGTATGTGCCCACTTGAATTTTTTTATTGATACCTTGAGCCTTTCCTGCCTTGATAAAGGCTTGTGTATCGTCCACAATACCGGCTTCTTTCAGATTTTCGGCAACCATAGCCAAACTATTTCCGGAACGAACCTTAAATGTTACAGCGGGTCCATTAGATTTAGTTGGCGTCACAGGCGTATTTGTCTTTGGTTGATTTGTCTGTGTTTGTCCCTTAACATTGCTGGACTCTGGCTGCTGCGGCTGCTTTGGTTCTGTCGGTTGTGCAGCAGAGGTAGTTTGCTCTGGTGTTTCAGCCGACTTTCCCTGCATCTGACTGCTTTCCTGCTTTTTCTTTGACACCCACTCTGCTTCCGTATACAACTCGTCTTGGGAACCAACCAGTTTCATATCTAAACTCTTTGCTGCTGTTTCCAATTGTTCTTTCGTCCAGTTGTCAGGTTGTACAGGTTCCAGATTACTATCAGACAAGGCTTTTTGCCCCACCGTGGCTAGTTGAAGCAAGATTGCTCCCGTGATCATGCCACTTCCAATACCAATCCACAAAGATCGCTTGTCCATGGTCAGCTCTCCTCCCGCTCTGCAAGTTGCAGTATTAATTGCACCTCACCAAGCTGTATGCCTGTTTGTCTAGAAATAGCATCCATAGACTTTCCTTTATCATGTAGCCAAAAAAGCTCTTTGTAACGATCTTTAATCGATTCATGCTTGGGATCTTCTTCTGAATTACCTTGTAGATCTTCTGCTGATGCAATTGGTTGATTCGTTTCAGCCATAACACTGTCCATGAGGCTTAGTGCTTGTAAGCCCTCTGATCTCTGGCCCATCATGATCTCTGCAGGATGGGGTTCAGCGGTCTTGACCTTCTGTTGTTCCAGCTGGTCAAGCCGTTGTTGCAATTCCTGAAGCTGTGACTGCATTCGCTGATCTGCTGCAGTGGCTTCCCCTTTAAGTTCAGCTACACGTTGAATAAGAGCATCGTTATCTTGTTCAATCTCTGTCATGTAATGTTCGAGCGTGGACTCCATCTCCTGCACCAACTGATGGGATGGCTGCTGTACTTTGTCTTTTCGAGGCATAATGAATGCATAAGCAATTGCACAAGCTCCTAGTATGACAATAATGATCCATGGTGACAAATTGCTTCTCTCCTTTTGTTACGAACACCCTCGGGCGCAAGCTTTGAGCATGTTTGAAGTCTTTTACATAGAGAGATCGATATGTTTACCTTTGTAGGGATGCTCGGCAGGTTTGGAGTGTTCCTGCTCATCCATCGTCTCCCCTCCATCAGTCCCACTATGCTGTTCTCCCCCGTCCGCATGACCATCTCGTACCGAAGTATGTGATGTCTCAGCCATGGCTTCACTGCGCTGCCGTGCTTCATTGGCTTCTCTAGTCGTCTGTTTGGCGATCAGATTCTGGTCGGTGATCGGTCTCTGCTGCGCTTCACTTTGATACCGTCCCGCTTCACTCGTTCGTGGTACCGCAATCTGCAACTCCACTGCTTTGAAACTCATACGCTCACCTCACGGTTTCGAATGGATTTCCTCAAAAGGCTGTTGCTGGTTTTAAACGTACGGCACCATGGTAATATCTCCGTCCTGATAATGAAATGACATTCGGCTGACGGGATCTTTAATAAATTTCGTATATCTGCCGATAACTATTTTAGAGCCCCCGTAGATCATCTTCAAAATATCAACACGAGCTCTACTTGTATCTTCAAGTACCTTTTCAATTTCCAAGATACGCATTTTCATTTCTTCAGTCTGATGAAGAGCTGATTTTTGAGTTGAGTTTAATTTGATTCTCATTGCCATCTTGTCTGGCGTTAGTTGTCCTGCTGCCGCTAGTTGGTCCAGAAGAGTCAATGCTTTCTTGGTTTTGTCCAAGGAGTCCATCTGTTCTCTCATTTCCTTACGTAATTCATTCATTTCGTTTCGGAGTCTTGGTAACACCCCAACCTCAATCGAGGTGACTGTAGACATTGTGTTACCTACAACACGCGCAGATACATGCTCTCCCGCCTGTATTGAACCGCCAACGATAAGTCCTTTTGTTCCTGCACAGATTACAGCATGACCCGCACGGACATTGGAGTGCATAATACTTTGGGACACGAGCACATCTTCACCCGCATCAACATTGCCTTCTTGTATGAATGTGCATTTCACATGATGTCCGGCATGAATTAAACCTTTGTTGTAACCGATGATCCCACCGGTAATTTCGATAGAGCCGCCTGCCTCCAGTTCTGCTCCTTCGACACCTCCGGCAACACGAATGTCACCTGCCGCTTTCACCTTAAAGCCAGTAAGTACATTGCCTCGGATTACAACGTTACCTACAAAATCAATATTTCCATGCTTATAATCGACATCACCATTGACTTCATACACTGGAAATACGTTAAGTTTGTTTCCATCTGTTCTACTCACCAAGCCGTCAATTGCTGCATACATCGCAGAACCGTCAGGACTGACAACAACGTTTTTTCCGACTTTGAATCGGGCCTCTTTTCCGGAACGAAAAGGGATCTCTTCACCGGTCACTGCTTTGCCTGGTATGCCGTCCACAGGATCAATACGCTTTGCAATAATCTGACCACTGCGCACATTGTCTAATCGGATCAGCTCTTTGTAATCCACTTTTCCATCTTCTGCTTCAAGCGGCCGCTGCTCGCTATCATCTTCTTTACCAATCAAAACTTGAATATATCCATCGATCCCTTGCACAGGAGAAACGCCTTCGGCTATCTTGCACTTGTCTTTCAGGTAGGCAGACGGGTTATTCACAAAAACTAATAATGCTTCTCGCAATAGACCATGTTTAATGCCCTTGCTACCCACAAATTGTTCAAGCTCTTCCGTGGTACAGGAAAAGCCTTCTTCTTCGTTGTAGTATTCAAGATAAGCGATACATTTATCATCGGATAAAACAACGTTTAGTGATTTTTCCATAACAGTCTGTTGTGTCAACGCAGATCTTCCTCCTTAGTTGCCTGTCCACTCCCTATACATGTGGTTAACTTTTGCTCTCTAGTCTTTACGCATCAGTAAATCTTTTTGTTTATCCAGTGTGCCGCGAAGACGCAATATGGCTTTGGAATGTAATTGGGATATTCGAGACGGTGAAAGAGACATAACCTCTGCAATTTCACTTAGAGAAAGGTCCTCATAATATAAAAGAGAGACCACCGTTCGTTCTTTCACTGTCAGCTTCTCAAGCCCTTGGACCAGCGCTTCTTTTAGATAAAACTCATTGACTTTATAATCCGGATTTTTGGCTTTTTCATCTACCATTAAAGACAGACGTGTCTCTGACTCTTCTTCCCGGATCGGATCTTCCAACGAGCAGAGCGACATAACTGCCACCTCCTGAAGCATATGTTGAAAATCCTTGGTTGACACGTCCAGATACTGACTCATTTCTTCATCACTGACTGAACGCAAATAGGTCTGCTCCAATTGCTGGTAGGCATCTTCAATCCGTTTCGCTTTTTCACGTACTGATCTGGGAACCCAGTCCCCCTGACGCAATCCGTCGAGTATGGCTCCGCGAACCCTCCATGAAGCGTATGTCTCGAATTGCAAACCGCGTTCATAATCGAATTTTTCCAATGCATCAATGAGACCCATTACCCCATTGCTTTCCAAGTCATCTTTTGGAACATTTTTGGGTAATCCCACAGCCAGACGGCCTGACACATAGTTAACAATATGAAGATATTTTTCGATCAACATTTTCTTTGCTTCAAGATCTCCATATTCTTTCCACTTTTCCCACAGATCTGAATGGTTCAAATGTGAAGCTTTACGCTCGTTCAATTGCTTTCACCCTCCTTATTTGTCTGTCAGGTGACGAACGGCCTGCGCCAACTCCTCCGGTTCCTTGGTCCGGACAAGTTTAGGCGGATCCAAAGGGGAAAATCCCGTTGGAGCTTTCGTCTCAGATGGCGGATGATCAACTCCCGCGGAGTCGCCCTGTCCGTTCTTGAGCAAGTCATTCAGCTCTTGTCCATCATCTTCGAGTTTGATGTCCACCTGTGAACCTCTTAGATCTTGAGTACCCTCTGAAGCATAACCAGCTTCATTTACAGAAGGACTAAACAATATCCCCAATCCCCAACGCAGACCATATGCAAGAACATACCAGGCTGCGAATCCAATTAATCCGCGTATTAAACTGGTCATCAACACATTGCTGCTGAATGCTACAAAAAAAGTCAGAACGAATCCGACTATGCCTGCTCCAAGATTAATGCGGTAGTTTCCTATCATGTATTATAATTCCTTTACACCCATTTGTACGCTACGAATAGTTAAAAGTCCTGTCTCACAATTCATTTCGATAGTTCGACCGTAATTTCCTCCTGTATCTTCGCCCAAAAGTGGAATTTTGAGCTGTTCCAACATTTCCCGACAGGAATCTGCATTTCGCGGTCCAATTCGCATGGTATCTCCTGCACCCGAGAATGCAAACATCTGCGAACCCCCGGCCATCTTAGATACAATTCGTGATTGAGACGCACCCATCTTCAGCATCTTCTCAAGCAATTCTGGCAATGCTGTATCCGCGTATTTGGCTGTGTTCAGATTACCCTCCCTGGCAATCTCTGAGCTCGGGAGCATGACATGTGCCATTCCAGCAAGTTTTAACTGTGGGTCATACATCGTTAGCCCCACACAAGAACCTAAGCCAGTTGTACGGATTACGCCAGGAAGTTGAGCGATATTCAAATCCGCCATACCGACTTTAACGATGCTCTTATCCTCAATCATAGTCCAGTGGCACCCCTAGCGATTCAAAAATCTTTGCAAATGAAGGTGGATCAGGGATGAGGAAAAACTGTCCTTCTACTTGATCTTCACCTTCAAAGAAAGAAGTGTCGATCAATAATGCCGCATCGCCCATCTCTCCAAATTGCAACAACCCATAACTAAGGATAGCTCCCGCCATGTCAATCGCCAAGCCCGGAACCGTTGGGTACATCGATAACTTTGTGAAATCGGCCAGAGAAGACAAGTAAGATCCAGCCAGAATGTTACCGATCTCAGATAGAGCTGAATGTTCCATGTCAGTGAACGCCAAGCCTTCTTTTAGTTCAAAACCAGCGAGACGATTCAATAACAATTTTGCAGCCTCTGGTGTCATCATAAAGAAAAGATTACCAGGAGCTTCGCCTTCCACACGAAGAAATATTGTGACTACAATACGCTCATCGCCACCCACTTTTTCAGCAATCTCTTCAAATGGGAGCATCTGAACGGTGGGTACACCCATATCAATCGGTCTGTTGAGGAGTTGAGACAACGCCGTAGCGGCGTTGCCTGCTCCAATATTACCGACCTCTTTGAGCACATCCATTTGGAAACCCTCAAATCGGTTAAACATCTCCACGTGCTAGCCCTCAACACTTTCCAGCTGCACAATCTCGCTTTTATTTAATACTTCGTTAAGGTTGAGCATAATCAGCAAGCGGCCATCTTCCAATTTTGCAACCCCACGAAGATATCTCGCTTTCACGCCGCCAACCACTTCAGGCGGAGTATCGATCGAACTGCTTTTGATGTCAATAACATCATTGGCTGAGTCAACGATAAAACCAACCTGCATATCGTCAACACCAACAATGACGATCCGTGTTTGATCGGTGTACTCCGTTTCCGCAAGGGAGAAGCGTCCGCGGAGATCAATAACCGGAATAACAACACCACGCAGGTTGATAACTCCTTTTACAAAGGAAAGTGTTTTGGGAACGCGGGTAATGGGCATCATGCGCTCAATAGTCTGAACCTTGTCTACCTCAATTCCATACTCTTCGGTTCCCAATTTAAAGACGATGACTTTCAACTCTTCTTCCATGTAAAAAACCTCCCTATTCGATTTAAGACTCCATCATCATGCTTATTTAATAAATGCGTTTGGATCGAGA
Source organism: Paenibacillus polysaccharolyticus (assembly GCF_023714295.1). GTDB lineage: Bacteria > Bacillota > Bacilli > Paenibacillales > Paenibacillaceae > Paenibacillus > Paenibacillus polysaccharolyticus_A. The sequence continues at coordinate 895,694 of NZ_JAMAUN010000001.1, read as the reverse complement.
ATCAGAGCCACTTGTCCATCTCCAAGTATTGTCGCACCAGAGATTCCTTCGATCGCAGGAAGATACGTGCCCATAGATTTAAGAACAATCTCGCTCTGACCAATGAATTCCTCAACAGCGACAGCTGCCAGACGCTCACCTTTTCGAATCACAACAATCTCGGTTTCTTTTTCATCCGCATCGTTGAAATCCGGCACTCCGAAAACTTCGCTTAATGACAGATACGGAATCAAAGACTCACGGAACGTAATCATTTTATTGCCATGGATATTACGAACTTGCTCACGCTGTACAATCGCGGTCTCTACGATCGAAGACAATGGAACTGCATACTTCTCTGAACCAAGTCGTACAAGCATCGCAGCAATGATAGACAGAGTCAATGGAAGCTGTACGGAGAAATTCGTACCTTTGCCTGGAGTTGATGTAATCGTTACATTACCGCCAAGCGAAGTGATTTTTGATTTTACAACGTCCAGACCTACTCCGCGGCCAGAAATATCCGAAATCTTATCAGCTGTGCTGAATCCAGGAGCGAACAACAATTGATTGACTTCATCATCGCTCATTTTTGCACCTTGTTCCTCCGTCACAACGCCTCGTTTGATCGCTGTTTGCAGGAGTTTGTCACGATAAATTCCTTTACCATCGTCTTCGATCTCAATAAACACGTGGTTACCACTGTGGAAAGCTCGCAGATTAACTGTGCCCATTTCCGGTTTTCCAGCTGCGACACGCTCCGAGATGGATTCAACACCATGGTCAACCGCATTACGTAACAGATGCACAAGTGGATCTCCGATTTCATCAATAACCGTTCTGTCCAGTTCTGTTTCAGCACCTGTAATGACGAGATCGATCTTTTTATCCAATGTCTTAGCCAAGTCACGAATCATTCGTGGGAAGCGGTTAAAGACTGTATCTACAGGAACCATCCGCAATTTCAGTACGATATTCTGCAAGTCCGTACTCACGCGGCTCAAGTGGGCTACAGTATCCGACAGATCGTTATTGCCTGTCTCACTTGCTAATTGTTCAAGACGTGAACGGTCGATCAATAATTCGCTGAACAAGTTCATCAATACATCAAGACGCTCAATGTCAACACGAATTGTGCGTGAAGGTGCCGCTGCCTGTTTCGGCGTTGCTGCTTTCGTGGAAACCGCTTTACCTTCTTCTTGAGGCTTTGAATCTACAGCAGGCGCTTCTTTACTGATCACTGGGGCTGGTGCTTCTTCCACCGCAACTGCGGCAGCCACCTGATTCGTCATCTGCTGCAACGTTTCTTGATCCAGCTGAATCAACTTGGCACTCTCGATCTCCGAGATGCTCATAATGCCCTTTTCCAGTTCTTGCGCCTCTTTAGTCGTTATGTAATACAACGAGAAACTGCGCTCAAACTTCTCTTGCTCGATATCCTGAACAGAAGGGTAAGCCTTAACGACCTCACCTGAACGTTCAAGCATGTCAAACACCATGTATGCCCGAACACCTTTTAACTGACTATGCTCACTCACAATGACGTCAACGTAGAATACACGGTGACCTTCTGCGATCGACTGATCAAGAACCGAATATTGGAATTCGTCCAGTTCTACAGCATTGGAGATCGAGGAGTTCGTTTGCTTGTCTGCTTTTGCAGCAGGAGCACTGCCGCCTGTCCATTCGCCACTTTCAATAGCCTGAAGCGAAGCAACAATGGAGGAGACATCCGCTTTACCTTCGCCGCCTCCGGTAATATCCTGAACCATAGTCTCCAAAGCATCCAAACTCTTGAACATGGTGTCAAAAATGTAATCCTGCATTTTCAACTTTTCATTACGAACCATATCCAGTACATTTTCCATTTTATGTGTCAGTGAAGCCAAATCCTCGAATCCCATGGTTGCCGCCATACCTTTGAGAGTATGAGCTGAACGGAAGATGACCTGTACTATCCCCAGATCCTCCGGATTCGCTTCTAGTTGTAGCATGTTTTCGTTAAGAGATTGTAGATGATCATTAGACTCATCAATAAACATGGATAAATATTGGTTCATGTCCATTGTGAGGCACCTCCTCCGTAAGTTACACTCCGTTATTTCACTGCTTGAACAAGTCTTGGCGCAATCTCCTGCAGGGGCAGAAGATGACGCACGCATTGCAGCTCTACAGCTGAACGCGGCATACCATAGACAACACAAGTTTCTTCATTTTCGGCAAACGTTGATGTGACTCCAGTCTCGTATAATTTTTTCATCATACGCGCCCCGTCGCTCCCCATACCTGTCAAAAGAACTAGATGTCGTTGTAAAGATGTAAACGGCAGAAGCGACTCAAACATTGTATCCACTGAAGGTCTGTGTCCATTTACCTGTTGATCCTCACTCAGCTTCAAGATAAATCTTCCATCTGCTGCCTTGTGAACTCTCAAATGGAAACCACCAGGCGCGATATAAGCCATCCCCTTTTTAAGCACCATGCCGTCTTCTGCCTCAACTACATGAAGCGGGCTAAATGTATTCAACCGTTGTGCAAGTGAACGGGTGAAATTAGGCGGCATATGCTGCACAATAATGACTGGGGCTGGCAAATCTGCAGGCAATTGTTCAAGTAAAGTCTTGAGAGCCCTTGGCCCACCAGTTGAAGAGCCGATCGCAACAAGTTTGTTGAACGATCCTTCCGATCCCGCTGAAGTTTTAAAAGCCGTATTAAGTTTAGCAGGCTCCTTTGCGGGAACAGGCGCTGAACTGGCAACTGGCTGTTTCGTCTGGAGCCGGGGCACCTCTGGCGATCTGACCTCTTTGCGAGCTTGAAGTGGACTCACAGGCGGCTTGCTTACTATATCCGTTTTCGTACGAGCAGATTGATCTGGCTTACCTAAGCCATCTTTTTTCGTAATCATACGCTCCGATTTCGGAGGAGAAGGCGGGACACCAGGTTGCTTTTTAGCTTGAGAGACTGCAGTACGCTTTTCAAATGAAAGCTCGCTTTTTGCAAGTATGGGCGGAGCTGTTTTTTGAAGCGGTTCAACCATGTCCTTCGTTGCCTCATCCTTCTTCACCGGTTGTGCTACAGGAGGAACCACAGTACTACGGGAAGCCTCGATTTTTTTGATCGATTCTTTACGCTCAGCTTTTCGTTTCACTTCATGCATGGCAGCACGCATTCGTTCAACCAACGCTTTGCCAACCTGAGCGATATCCTGATCATGCACAACAGAAGGCTTACGAATAAAGTCAAATGCGCCGGCTTCGAGAGCCATAATGGTCTCTTTCATACCTTGTTCATTAATACCAGAGAGCATAATAACTGGAATGAAGGAGTCCTCCATGATAGATTTTAGCGCATCCAGTCCATTCATTTCTGGCATTTCGACATCCATCGTGATGATATCAGGTTTCAATTCTAATGCTTTTTGGATGGCTTCCTTGCCGTTTGACGCAGTGGCTGTAACCTTAAACTCTGAGTCCGCTTCAATTAAATCCGTCACAATTTTGCGCATAAAAGCGGAATCATCGACAACCAATACTTGATAGACCGCCATATTGTGTCACCTCTGTTTCCTTTTTTCAGAAATCATGTTGTTCGTTTAAGCCACTTTTTCATAAATCCCCTGATTCCTGATAAGGTTCCGGATTCCGGAGCTGCAGGTACAGCCAGATATCGAAGGGCAAGTTTTTGAATATCTTTAGAAGCCTTGCAATGAGGGTAAGCTAATCGATAGGGTATCTGTTTCTTCACCGCTGTAACAACCTGAGCATCCTCTGAGATATACCCTAAGAGCGGGATATCTGTTTGCAAAAACCTCCTCGCCACTCCAGCAATTTTATCCGCTACCCGCTCCGCCTCCCTTTCATCTTCAACCCGGTTTACAATCATTCGAAAAGGAGTTTCTTGCTCTTGACCGTGCATGACTTTGACTAAGGCATAAGCATCCGTTATTGAAGTCGGTTCAGGAGTAGTTACAATCAGGCATTCATCAGCAGCGCCGATGAATCTCATATTTTCCTTGGAAAGGCCAGCCCCAGTGTCGAAAATGACGTAATCCATCTCTTGAGCAATGTCCTCTACCTCACTGGCGAAAAATTCCAGATCACGTTCAGACAAGGAGAATAGTTCCTTCATTCCCGACCCTCCTGCAATATATGGCAGGCCATCAGCACCAAGTTGTATGATTTCCCTTATAGTTTTATGTCGGTATAAAAGATGATACAGATTATAGGAAGAAGAAGTTCCCATCAAAACATCGATATTTGCCATACCGATATCTGCATCAAACACCAGCACTTTTTTACCCATAGAATGAAGAGTCAGTGCAAAGTTTAGTGTGAAATTGGACTTGCCCACCCCACCTTTACCACTAGCTACCGTAATAATTTTGGAGGAACGGCTACTCCCTTTGCTCTCATCTCTCTCTAGTGGCGCAGAGACCAGACTTCGGAGTGATGCTGCCTGATCCATCATTGGTTTTCTTCTCCCAATAAAGCCTTGGACAACCAATCCACATCGGGCTTCAATAGATCATCGGGCACATTCTGACCGTTTGCCACATAAGCAAGTTTGAGCGGAAAACGATGAAGAAGATTAAACAACGGGCCGCAAGTTCCCGTTTCATCCATTTTGGTAAAGATTACTTTATCCAATCCATATTTACTGAAATGCTCCGTAATCTGTACCATATCCATGCTCTTCGCAGTCATACTCATCACCAGAAAGGTTTCACTGTTCTCAACAGGAGCAAGTAGGCTCTGCAGTTCGGAGACAAGCAATTCGTTTCTATAGTTCCTGCCTGCCGTATCCATAAAGATCAAATCACAGTTTTCCAGCCGTGAGATGGCACGTTGCGTATCACCCGGTGACTGCACAACTTCAAGCGGCACGTTCAAAATCGATGCATAGGTTCTTAGCTGTTCCACTGCGGAGATCCGGTACGTATCTGAAGTAATAAAACCAACTTTGCGCTGCTTTTTAAACATCTGCTCCGCAGCCAGCTTGGCAATCGTTGTTGTTTTTCCGACCCCTGTAGGTCCAGCCACGTATACAATCCGAGTGCTAGGCATAATACCCTCTTGAATGCGGTCCTTCAGAAAAGCCGCTACCTCCAACCGAAGTGCCTCTTCGACGTCCGAATCTTGCAGTTTGCCCTCGGCTAAACCCTGCTCAATAGGTTCAAACCATGATTCCCATACTTCCGGCCAAATTTCTTGGTCCGTAAGCTTTTCCTGGCTCTTCCTTAATTCTTCAGGAATTGTTGTCGCAACGGTACCGTGCTTCGAAAGCTTAGTCATCATCTGCTTCAAGTCATGTAACTCGTTCAACAGCTTGTCCTGTTGCTGATCCAAACCACGATCTTGAACACTAGGCGTTGAACCCGAAAAATCCGCCCCTTGCGGTCGCGGTTTATGCTCACTGCTCAGAAAATCTGAGCCGTAATCCATTTTTTCATCTATACCACTTGATTTGGATACAGATGGAACAGCCGCCGTTTTCACCTGCCCTTTTTGGTCTACCGTCGCTAAAGTTTCCCTGTCATCTGAACCAGCTTCAAACGAACGAGCGGTTTGAGCATAAGCTTCAGGTACAAACGAACGAGGCACAGGCGTAAATGAATTTTGTGCCTTCTTAAAAGAAGAACCATTCACCTGATTGGACTGTTCTTTATCTACAGCAGCAACCACTTCGATACGTTTTTTCCGAAACATCCCGAGCACTCCGCCCACCTTAATTTCTTTGGTGGACAGAATGACGGCGTCACTTCCTAAGTCTTTGCGAATTTGGAGCATAGCTTCGGGCATGGTCTCAACAACGTATTGTTTTACTCTCATAAGTTCACCACCCCGATACTTTGAATTTCAACATTCGGCTCCAACTCGCTATAGGAGAGCACCGGAATATCCTGCATCGTTCGTTCAATCACCTGACGCAGATACATTCGAATGGTTGGAGAAGTTAACACGATGGGCTGTTGACCCGATTGAATTAAACGATTTACTTGTTCACTCAGCTTTTGATACACACTTTGAGTAGAGACTGGATCCAGTGCAAGATAGCTTCCTTGCTCCGATTGTTGCACGCTCTCAGCTATTTTCTTCTCAAGCCCTGGTCCAACCGTTATCACTTGAAGTGTTTCGCCTTTTTGCGAGAATTGTTGTGTAATCTGACGAGATAACGATTGTCTAACGTACTCCGTCAACACATCTGGATCCTTCGTATAAGTTCCATAGTCTGCAAGCGTTTCAAAAATGGTGACCATATCTCGAATCGATACTTTTTCTCGTAGCAGCTTGGCTAATACCTTTTGTACATCACCGATCGAGAGAACAGAAGGAATCAGTTCATCCACCAGTGCAGCATAATTCTCCCTAAGGTTATCCACGAGCGCTTTCGTTTCTTGTCTTCCAAGCAGTTCATGCGCATGTTTCTTGATGAGTTCTGTCAGATGAGTCGCAACGACCGATGGTGGATCGACTACCGTATATCCAGCTAATTCTGCCCGATCTTTAGTCACTTCATCAATCCATAGCGCAGGTAAACCAAACGCCGGCTCTGTAGTTTCGATTCCTGTTACAGACTCTTCATCATATCCAGGACTCATCGCGAGATAATGGTTCAGAAGCAGTTCCCCGCCACCAACCGCATTACCCTTAATTTTAATCACATACTCATTAGGTCTTAATTGAATATTGTCACGAATACGGATTACTGGTACTACCAGACCCAATTCAAGCGCACATTGTCTTCGAATCATAATAATCCGATCAAGTAAATCTCCGCCTTGTTGATTGTCAGCCAGTGGAATCAAACCATATCCAAACTCGAATTCGATCGGATCCACCTGAAGCAAATTAATGACACTTTCAGGACTTCTGACCTCTTCAATCTGTTGTTCTTCTTCCAACTGCTCCTCTGCTTCCTGTTTCATATTCAGATTATTCTGCATGCGCCAGGCGGCAAAAGCAAGAGCACCTGCGAGCGGTAGCGTCGTAATTACGTGAATCGGCGTGAAGAATCCCAGCATTGCGATGACAAAAGCTACGATATAGATGAGTATCGGATATGTAAACAACTGGCCAGTAATGTCATCTGCCAAGTTTCCTTCCGATGAGGCTCTGGTAACAATCAACCCTGCAGCAGTCGAAATAAGAAGTGCAGGAATTTGGCTAACCAATCCGTCCCCTATGGTCAGAACCGAGTACGTGGAAAGTGATGTTGCAAAATCGTAACCATGTACCGTCATACCGATAATAAATCCACCGATTAGGTTGATTAAGAGAATGATAATACTTGCAATGGCATCCCCTTTTACGAATTTGCTGGCACCATCCATCGCTCCATAAAAGTCGGCTTCACGTTCAATTTTGGAACGGCGCTCACGGGCTTGCTGTTCATTAATTAAACCAGCATTCAAGTCCGCATCAATACTCATTTGTTTACCAGGCATAGCATCGAGGGTGAACCTTGCTGCAACTTCAGCTACACGTTCGGAACCTTTAGTAATAACGATAAACTGTACGACCACCAGGATCAAAAACACGATAAATCCAATGGCTATCTGCCCGCCAGCTATCCAGCTACCAAAAGTAGCAACAACAGCTCCCGCATCCCCTGTACCAAGGATCAGCTTTGTTGTTGAGATATTGAGTGCCAATCGAAACAGCGTAGTAATCAGCAACAACGCCGGAAATATGGAAAACTGTAACGCTTCTTTGCTGTTCATGGCAACAAGCAAAATCATCAAAGCAATTGAGATGTTGATAACAAGCAGTAAATCGAGCAGCCAGGCCGGGATCGGAAGAATCATCATCAACACAATGCCGATAATACCCGCAAGGATAGCTAAATCTTTTGTTTTCAATGAATGTACGGCCTCCGATCCCTGTTATTTCGTTCTGCCCTTAAGTTTATATACATAAGCCAGCACTTCGGCTACAGCTTGAAACAAATCGGCCGGTATAGCGTCACCAATCTCAGCTCTCTGGAACAATGCCCGTGCCAGTGGTTTGTTTTCCATCGTAATCACACCGTGTTCTTTGGCAATTTCTTTAATGCGCAGAGCGACATAATCCTGCCCTTTAGCAATAATTTGCGGAGCCTCCATCTCGGACCCCTCGTACTTCAGTGCTACTGCAAAGTGTGTCGGGTTCGTGATGATGACATCTGCGTTCGGTACTTCCTGCATCATACGCTGCATAGCCATACGACGCTGACGCTCCCGGATTTTGCCTTTGATCAGCGGATCGCCTTCCATTTTCTTATACTCATCCTTGATATCTTGCTTAGACATCCTCAGTTTCTTTTCGTTATCATACTTTTGATAGATGTAATCAAATATGGCCAAAACCATCAGAGCGGCAGCAATCTTAACCCCAAGGCTCAAAGTAATTGAGGCCGCAAAGTGTAAAATTGCGTCAAGCGAGAAATGAGAAAGTGCAGCTATGTCTGACTTGTATTGAATAATAGTGCTGTATACCAAATACCCGATAATTGTCATTTTTAAGATTGACTTAGCGAATTCAACCAATGATCGTAATGAGAATATATTTTTGAAGCCTTTAATCGGATCTAACTTCTCAAGCTTTGGCTTCAATCCCTCACCGATCAGCAGAAATCCAACCTGCATATAATTCACAAGCAAGGCTACAAGATAAGCTACAATCAAAACAGGCGCGAGTAACAACATAACTTCTATTCCATAACGCATCATCAAAGCCATAACATTTTCACTATTAACTTCCATGCTCAGCCTGTTCATGAAAATATCTGTGAACAATCGAACAATTCGCTCTTTGTAAAAATCACTAAAAGTCATGAGGATTAAAAACGTAAACAAGAGAATGGAAGCTCCAGAAATTTCTGCGCTCTTGACAACCTGTCCCTTTTTACGGGCATCACTTCTCTTCTTGGGAGTAGCTTTTTCCGTCTTCTCTCCGGAAAATAACTGGAGGTCGAGTTGAAGTTTCATGTGAGTCTTACCCTCCAATCCCTCATCCAGGTCTTTGCCCAATCGTACCTAGTAATTTCTCCATGGATCTAAATATGGCTTCAAATAATTGACTAAATATAAATCCAAAGCTAGGAACGAGCAAAAGCAAAATGGCCAATCCAACGAGTAATTTAAGCGGCAGTCCGACAGCAAAAACATTAAATTGTGGAGCAGTTTTGGCTAGAAAGCCTAAACCTACATCTGTCAAAAACAATGCTACAACAATTGGCGCTGCCATTTGGAAAGCCAACATAAATGATTGTCCTAACGTGTTCACCAAAAACTCTGCTATACTTCCATCGGCTAGTCTGATATAAAATTGATTGGATAATGGAATCCAGCGGTAACTATACACAATGCCATCTAGCAGATAATGGTGACCATTCATTGTCAAAAAGAGTAGCATGGCGAAAGCATATTTCAGGTTACCTGTGAGCGGTGCAGATGCACCAGTCATAGGGTCGTAAACATTAGCCATACCAAAACCAATCTGAAGATCAATAAATGTTCCCGCCGTCTGGACTGCCGTCATGAGAAGATAGGCTGTAAATCCCAGAAGCAGACCGATAAGGATTTCTCTGATAACCAGCAGAATGTAACTTACGTCGGTTGGAACAGTCTGATGAATACCAAAGCTCATGTACACTGTCAGCGTAACAAATGCAGATATTCCCACTTTGAACGAAGCGGGCACATTTCGAGCTGAAAACACAGGTGCAGTTACAAAAAATGAGGCAATTCGACAAAACATAAGCAGAGCGACAGGGAAACTTTGCAGCAATGTCTCCATCGGCTAAAGCCTACCCTATGTATCTGTATAAATTATCGAGTATGTTGAATGTGAAATCCATTAATATATTCAAGATCCAGGGCCCAAACATAAGCACCGCTAACAACACGGCGATAATTTTAGGTACAAAAGCGAGTGTCTGCTCCTGAATTTGAGTCGTTGCTTGAAAAATACTAATAAGAAGTCCTACAACCAGAGCTAATATAAGCATAGGTGCACTGGCCAGCAATGACGTGTATACTGCTTTTCCGGCCAGACCGATAATAAACTCCGAAGTCATGACCGTCCTCCTTTAACGCTCCGGTTCAAGTATTAAAACTCAGCAACAGTGACTTGACTACCAGATACCACCCGTCCACCAGAACAAAGAGCAGTATTTTGAAAGGTAATGAGATCATGACCGGGGGAAGCATCATCATACCCATGGCCATGAGTGTACTCGCCACAACAATGTCGATCACCAGGAAAGGAATAAATATCATGAATCCCATCTGGAAAGCTGTTTTGAGCTCACTGATTGCATATGCCGGTACCATTACCGTGATAGGAATATCCTGATACGATTTAGGCTGTTCCGCCTGATTGTATTTCATGAACAGCAAGATATCCTTCTCACGCGTATGAGTAAACATAAATTTCTTAATCGGATCTGCTGCCTTTTCCAGCGCCTCCGTTTGTGTCAAATCTCCTTTAAGATAAGGCTGCAAAGCAACCTGATTAATGGAAGACAACGTTGGAGACATAATGAAAAGTGTAAGGAAAAGGGCAAGACCGACCAACACCTGATTCGGAGGCATCTGCTGGGTTCCGAGTGAAGTTCGGACAAACCCAAGCACAATTACAATCCGGGTAAAACTAGTCATCAGTACCAGCAATGCCGGGGCTATACTAAGCACCGTAATCAATAGAATAATAGATAATGAACTAGTACTTGGCGTGCTGCCATCACCGTTTCCAATCTGTATATCAATATTCGGAATCGGCTCGGCAAAAGCCACCGTAACGGATGCCAGGCTGATAAGTCCTATGAAACAACACGCTAACCAAATCTTTTTCTTCATGAATCCCTCGACCGATCTGTAGTATTGTCTTGATCCAGGAGCTTCTCCATCTTCTCTTTACGGTTTGGCATCTGCCGAAGTTTGGATTCAAACATCTCATGAAAAGAAGCAGTGTCCTCAATTTCCATTTCCCGAGGCGGCTCTTCTTTACGAAGACGTTTAGCGAGCTTGGCTATGAGGGGTGGAAGACTTCCTTGCTGTGAAATAGCATCCCGTTCAAAGGAATCTATGATTCGCTGTGCTTCTTCCAGATCCGAAACCTTATCCAGCAACTGTATATTCTCGCCCACACCAATCAAATAAACGTTTCCGCCAATCTCTAAAATTTGCAGTGACTTGTTTTGCCCTAGTCCGACTCCGCCCAGAATGCGAATAGTTCCGCTTCGAAACCATTGCTGATTTCGTTTGTTCAAGAATCGGATCAGGTAGACGATAAGAACCAGGATGACGGCCAGGACAACAATCACCCATACTAGCTGTAGATAATAATTGATTCCCGCGCCAGCTGGTTCTGGAGTACCTCCCTGAGCCATCAACATGTTTCTTAAGCTCCCAGTGTTTTGCTGATTGCTTCGATAACCCGATCAGATTGGAAAGGTTTAACGATAAAATCTTTGGCTCCAGCTTGAATGGCATCAATAACCATTGCTTGTTGACCCATTGCAGAACACATAATTACTTTTGCATTAGCATCAATTTTTTTGATTTCTTTCAAAGCAGCAATACCATCCATTTCAGGCATTGTAATATCCATTGTAATTAGATCCGGACGAAGTTCCTTGAACTTCTCAACGGCTTGTGCACCATCTGGTGCTTCTCCTACGACTTCGTACCCATTTTTGGACAAAATGTCCCGGATCATCATTCTCATAAATGCAGCGTCGTCTACGACTAAAATTCGGTTTGCCATGTTGGTTCAAATCCTCCCTAGATTGTGCTTATTGTAATTTCTGTATCCGGTCCCATTGGCTTACGATATCTATAACACGAACACCAAAGTTTTCGTCAATGACAACAACTTCTCCCTTGGCAATCAGTTTGTTATTGACCAGGATATCGACAGGCTCGCCAGCCAACTTATCCAGTTCGACAATCGAACCTTGTGATAGTTCCAATATATCTTTAATTTGCTTCTGGGTCCTTCCTAATTCTACGGTGACTTTAAGGGGAATGTCCATCAATAAATTCAAATTGTTCTCGTCTACCTGACCATAAGCCCCATTTTGGAAATTAGCAAATTGTACAGGCTGTACATTCACATTCCTATTTTGTGCACCGCCATAGTGGTGAGGCTCACCGTAAGCTGGTTGTGGTGGCATACTGTATGGTTGCTGCGGCGGCATGCCATATGGCTGCTGTGGCGGCATGCCCTGAGGCATCCCCATCGGAGCTTGTCCGTACCCGCTGTAGTCCTGAGCGGGCTGTTGTGGAGCATGTGGAGGCATCTGTTGCTGAGCCGCCGGCGGCTGCTCCATAGCTGGTTGCGGCGTTGGCGCAGGAGGCGCAACCGGTGGTGGTGTCGGCGCCGGATCAGGTGTTGAAGCCACGGGTGCACTAGATGTCGACTCCTGAGCTCCCCCTATCAGCATATCCACCATATTTTTCGCGAAATGCACAGGAAGCAGTTGCATCAGATTCGAATCAATCAAATCCCCTACTAACAGACGAAACGAAACTTGAATAAGTGTTTCATCTGGCGGGAGGTTGGTCACACCTTCTCCACTTTCCAAGTTGAGAATATCAATACCCGGTGGAGATATATTAACAAAACGGTTAAAGATCGTTGACATCGATGTAGCAGAAGATCCCATCATTTGGTTCATTGCTTCTTGAACTGCACTGATGTGAATTTCATTCAGATCTTCGTCAGCCGGATTTCCTTCTCCACCCAGCATTAGATCAGCGATAATTTGCGCATCTCTTTTCTTGATAACCAGTGAATTAATACCCTCGAATCCGTCAACGTAATTCACATGAACCGCAACATGTGGTTTAGGAAATGCCTCTTCGAACTGTGTTCGGCTAATGATTGATACTTTAGGTGTTGTAATATCCACTTTAAGGCCTAATAATGTGGACAACGCAGTCGCAGCACTGCCAAAAGTGATGTTACCAATCTCGCCCAGGGCATCCTGTTCCAGCTCCGTAAGAAAATCATCCACCGTTTTCTGAGCGGGTTCGGAACTCGATATCGATTCCGATTGCCGGAGCAAAGCATCGATCTCTTCCTGGGATAAATAATCCTTACTCGTCAAATTCTTCAACTCCTTCGGCGACAATTTGATCTATTTGCACAGCCACACGGTCCTTAATGGTTCCTGGACTGCCGATATACTTCAGCCTGTCACCAACTTTAATGGAAAGCCCCTCTTCCACCGGTTTATTCAGCGTAATGACATCGCCAACCGACAATCCCAAAAACTCCGCTATCGAAATTCTGGATTCACCGAGTTCGGCTACGACAGGTAGTTTGGCTTTATTCACTCGCGCTCTCAACGCTTCGTATTCTTCCGGAGCCCTCGTTTTCTTCTCCGAAACAAACCACTGGTGGGTTGATAACCGGGACATAATAGGCTCAAGAACGACATGCGGTATACACAAATTGATCATGCCCGTGGTATCACCAATTTTGGTGCTTAGTGAGATCAAGGCAATGGTCTCATTGGGAGATACAATCTGCATAAACTGCGGATTCGTCTCCAACGCTTCCATTCTTGGGGATATATCCAGTACCGTCTTCCAAGCTTCCTGCAAACTTTCAAAGGCTCGGCTGAATATGCGCTCCATAATTGTCGTCTCAATTTCCGTCATGCTTGCAATTTTGGTCGGAGCATTCCCCGTTCCTCCAAGCAGACGATCCAGCATGGCATAACCCACGTTGGGGTGAACCTCCATTACCATGCGTCCCTGTAATGGCTCTGCTTCGAAAATGTTCAAAATCGTCATCTTGGGAATAGAACGAATAAACTCGTCATAAGGCAACTGTTCTACCTGCACGACATTGATCTGAACGAACGTCCGCAACTGGGCCGAAAAATAAGTGGTGAGAAAACGAGCAAAGTTTTCATGAATACGCGTCAGGCTTCGAATGTGATCCTTGGAAAAACGAACCGCTCGCTTAAAATCATAGGATCTGATTTTCTTCTGAGTTTCTTCCTTTTTCAATTCCTCGGCGTCCATTTCGCCAGAGGAAAGGGCTGCTAATAGGGCGTCAATCTCGTTTTGTGATAATACATCCACCATGTTTTCACCCCCTTACAGATCTACAGCTTGTTCTATTCATTACATTGGTGCTATAACAATGTCTGAAACGTTAGTGCTTTTCAAGTTCGGCTCGGGTAATGCTTCATTAATTAGCGTCGTCAGTCTCTCATTGAATTGTTTCATACCTTTAGCCGAACTCAGTGCCTCAGCCTTGGTGTCCGCAAGTGCCTCAATAATGATTGGCTTAACCGTGATACTTTTAATTTTCTCAAAGTCTTCTTTAGCTTTCTTATCCGATAACTTGAAAGAGAAGCTAACCATAATAATACGATCTCCATCAGCCAAATTGGTCTTAATCTGTCCAAGCTCAGATGAAACCTCTACAATTTCATCTGCAGTTAGTTTTTTTTCTTCAGCAGCTGCCGCTGTATGTGTTTTCTCGCCCTTGCCTTGACCTTGCATAAATACAAAAACTACGACCACAATGAGTGTGATTGCAAGCAATGCTGTTGCAATCCAGGGCATCATCTTTTTCATCAGGACTCCTCCGTTTGCTGCACTTTAATCGTGGCTGCCTGAACTCCAATTTCACGGTTGTATTCTTTGATCTTGGAAATCACCTCATCGGCTTTTTCAAGCACAATTAACCTTTTTCCCGTTACCAGAGTAATATACGTGTCCGGCGTCTCTTCCACGATCTCTACCATCAGCGCATTTAACCACATGGGAGAACCATTTAACCGCGTAACCGAAATCATGCTAAGCCCCCTCAATCAGAGTGGAGGAGCAAGCTCCCCCACCACTTCAAAATCATCAATTAGTTATTAACGTTTCAGGTTAACTACTTCTTGAAGTATGTCATCGGACGTTGTAACAATTCTGGAGTTGGCTTGGAATCCCCGTTGTGCCACAATCATCTCTGTGAATTCACCCGTTAGATCCACGTTAGACATCTCGAGTTGGCCTGCAATAATCGCACCTGTGCCATTTTCAGCACTATTTGCTGTTAATGGATCAAGAGTACCATCTGGATTGGCATTCACCGTCATGCGATATAGGTTCCCCCCAATTTTTTCAAGACCTGAAGGGTTAACGACTTTACCAATCCCAAGTTGAGCTCCAGCTTGAGACGTTCCGTCAGCCATCGTCTGATTGATGAAACCGTCCTGACCGATCGTAAACGATACGGCATCATCAGGAATGGTGATGTTAGCACCACCAGCGTCCACTACAAACAAACCGTCAGAAGTTACCAGGTTACGGGCTGCATCAACATGGAAATCACCCGCACGAGTCAAGTAAGGCACATCTTGTGCATCACTCAAACGCACCAGGAAAAATCCATCTCCATTGATTCGTAGGTCGGTTGGATTATTGGTAGTCATTGGGCTTCCCGCCAAATGTAATGTATCAATAGATCCTACCGAAACACCGAGACCGATCTGTTTGGCGTTCACACCGCCGTTGGCATCGCCAGGCGCAGTCACACCCGCAGTTGTCTGGCTCATAATATCTTTGAACATGACTCGGCTCCCCTTGAACCCAACCGTATTTACGTTCGCAATATTATTACCAATAACATCAAGCTTGGTTTGAAAACCCCGCATCCCGGAAACACCTGAGTACATCGATTTCAACATTTTACAAAATCCTCCCAGCCTTAAAATGGTTACCGCATCAATCGGTCAGCGGCATTCCGGCTCCCGAGAAGGGCCAGCCGGTCAAGAAATGATTACAGCACTATCGATTTGAGTAAAGACATTGTCTTTCATACTTGCGCTATCCATCGCTGTAACAACAGTACGATTTTTGACATTAACGATAAAGGCCATATCCTGCATCAAAATGAGAGACTCTTTGGCTCCCTTGGCAGCAGCCTTGTCCAGTGCAGAACCAATTTGTTTCATTTGCTCGGTTTTCAACTCGATGCCACGCTGCTCTAATCGCTTAGCTGCATGGTTGCTAAGTTTTAACAGGTTATCTTCCAATACTTGAGCAAAAGGTTTAGTTGGTGTGCTAGGTTTTTCTCCGGTTTGAGGTTTGCGAAGCATATTTGGAGTAACAGGACCCGTATATAACTGTCCAACGGTTATACGTTCACTCATACGCTTTGCTCTCGATCTTCGGTTTCACTTTGCTCAGCTTTTACATCAGACGATTCACTACCGTTAGAACTTATAGCATCACTTTGAGCGTTCTCAACAGGCGCTTTATTCTCTTCTGTAGCTTGTTTTGCACGGTTCACCTGAATGATCTCATCCAGTTTGATTTCGTCATTGCCTACCTTCGCGTATTGAACGCCATCACGCACAATGATCGAATCTACAATACCCTGACGAAGGGTACCACTGTCTGTTTTATTCGAGGATAGCCAACTGATTTCCATGCCAATCATGCCTGACACTGCCCCAAGTGACTGATTTAACGTTTTAAGCTGAGTAGAGATGTTTACCAGTTGCTCCACTGAACTAAATTGAGCCATTTGAGCGATAAACTCTTTATCTTCCATCGGCTGCATCGGATCCTGATTCTTCAACTGAGTAATCAAAATTTTGAGAAACTGGTCCTTACCAAGCTCTTTAGTTGCAGCACTTGTTGTTGCTCTATTGGCAGCTGCATAGTTGGGCCATGTATTATTTGTAGAGACAATTTCATTTGCCATATATTCACCTCATCCCTATTTAAGCCTCTGCACTAAATGAATCTCGCTGAATTTCGTTACCTTCCACTTGCTCACTACGCCAGTTGCGCAGCTCTTCCTGCAGTCCGGCAGCTGTCACAGCTTCATCGGTATGCTCTCCACGCTCACGGGAACGTCTCTGCTGTTGAGATTGGTTTCCTTGTTGACGTCCGCCATCCTGATACATTTCGGATCCGAACGAACTGTTCTGAGTGACTTCGAGCCGTTCTACTTGAATGCCTTGAGACTGCAGAGAGGAGCGAAGCTGCATCATCTGTTGTTCAAGCATGTCTTTCGCCATGACATGTTCAGTAACGAACCTGGCGACCAATTGTCCATTTTGTAACGTAATCTGTACATCCAGTTTTCCCAAATGCTCAGGACGGAGTGAGATTGTGGCTTCAGAAAATCCCTTTTGATTCACGATATCCAGCTTGCTCACCACAAATTGTGTCATTTCCTTTGCAAAATTCGTTGCTTGCATGACAGGCTCGGCGGGCTTGCTCACGACTGTACCCGAGCTTCGCAAGGACAACTCCCCAGCTGTTATAATGTTGGATTGATGAATTACAGGCTCCGCATCAGTAACGGGGATAGAATCAGCTTTAACGTTCATTGAACTTGCTTTTGATTCTTGCACTCCTGAAGATACGGTCATCTGAGGTGTCATCGTCTCTGTTTTGGGCATCGTAGTCGGAGTAGTACTAGGCGTTTGAACAGATCCATCCTTTATCGCTGAGAATCTATCCAGAACCGATTTGAGATCGGACCAACCCTTTTTACCATCCGTTTCGACTCCAACTTCCTTCAACTGACTTTGCAACTGCTGAAGTAACTGTTGGAATTCGGGAGCCCGTTTGACTACATTACTATCTAGTTTAAGAACTGCCGTTGCCAACTGTGTCAACACGTCCTGTAGTACAAAACGAACTGCAGCAGGATGCTGTGAAAGATCAACCGCGGACACAGATTTAGCAGCTTGATCTGCATTGGCTGTGACACCGCTTAACGAAGTTTGCTGATTACCGTCAGCATCTTTATTTAGTAATGCGTACAATTGCTGGATCAACGATTGAAGACCTGCAAGCAAGGTCGGATCATTTTCCAACGCCTCATCTAACTTGTCAAGATCACCAAATAATTTTCCAAGCTTTTCAACTAAATTTGACGATCCCGTATCAACAAAAAGTGAATTTAGCGTGTCCGTTATAGATGCGTTTTTTCCCTCATTGTTTGAAGCAAAAGTAAACATTAATGGAGCAGAGATCTTCGTTGCACCATTAGTACCTTCATTTGTTCCGCCACCACCAGCCAATGATTGTGCAAGCGTCTGTAAAAACTCACCGCCAGTTTCTGAAGCTGAACCTTTGGACTGCGCTGCTGTTGACTGTGTTGAACCAGAAGTTTTGGATGAAGCTGCAGCGTTCGTTTGATATACGAGTGACATTTTTTTCACCTCCCCTCCATGTGTCAAGGTTAGCGTTGTTACTTATTGCCCATTAGTCGATTCAATACTTTCGCTGTTTCAACCGAATCTTCTTTTGACATGTTCTCCAGCAGTTGCGATCGGGTTGCATCATTGACTGAATTGAGTATAGTCAGTGTTTTATCTGGGCTTATTTTATAGGTTTCGAGCAAGAGTTTGGCTCCGCTTGACGCAGACATAGAAGCAAAGGTCTGGCTTAATTGGTTTTTATCCAAATTCTTACTATTGGTTGATGTTGTCGTAGTCGCTGCTGCGGTTTCCTTTTTCAATCGGGATTGCAATGCGTCTAAGGCAAGATCGCCTGAAGGCTTCGCATCCTTCATCAGCATGGTCACATCCGCTGCTGTCTTCGGATCCATCTTTTCCAGCACCTTTGTCCGGGCAGTCGACTGCATCGCGTTCAACATAAGCACCATTTCTTCATTCGTCATATTTTGCAAAATCGGTGCAGCTTTACTTGGACTCATATCAGCGTACATTTTAGCCAGACTTTTAATCTGCTTCTGATAATCACTTTCGGTTTCCGGTTCAGCAGTTGCAGCTGTTTCAGCAGCCTTATTCGCCTCGTCCAGTTTTTTTTGCAGGTCAGCCGTTTTTTGCGTCTCAGCAGTAGCTGCATCTTTGGCCGCTTTTAGTTCCGCTTCTTTCGCAGTGACCTGGGATTTCAGCTTTTCGATCGTTGCTTCGGCACTTTCAACCTGCTTTTCACTCTTCTCTAACTTTTCCTTCTCAGGGTCAAGCACTGGATCAGGCACCCAATTCTTGACTACAGGAATTTTTTTGGCAAGTTCAAGCGCGTTATTCCGAATATCTACATTAAATAGAGTAAGCAGTACACCCAAGAGCACCACCGTAAATACAATCGGGATGGAAATCATGAGAAACTTTTCCCAACCACTCCCGGACTCTTTTTCGATATCAGTGTCTTTTACAGCCACCGTTCATTCCTCCTTCACGAGACAACTTCGCATCCGGCTCACATCAGTTCGCGCGGGATTTGGCGGCGAAGCGTACAGTAGCCATCTCGTCCAGATCGTTCTGTTCCCGGAGGAGCATCTCCTGTTGAAATCTACCTTTAGCCTTATCTCTCGCTCCAAGCCACACTTTTTCGTCAATCACTTTACCATTCAGAAAGCTCTGATTCCGCTGCACATTGACCTGAGCATGCTCGACATCACTGTTCTTACGCGATATACATTCGTCAAGGTGATATGCATATCGCTGCATTTCCTGCAAACTGGATACGGGAGCACAATTTTCAGTTGCTGCTTGAATAATGTTCATCAGATTGTTTCGATCATTAATCAATTGCAACAAATGCTCTTCTTCCGTCTGAAGTTTACCGATCGCTGTGGATAACATCCATTCTGCTTGTGTCTTTTCATTGCTTTTCAGGTCAACAACCTTCTGGAAATGATATCGAAATTTCATCGCTCACCCTTCATCTCCTTGCGAATTCAAGAATCAAACGCTCCTGCACTTCACTCAACGTTACCTTTTCATCCACTTTCTGCTTCGTAAAATTCCAGATATGATCAATCTGATCCATCGCCTCATCTATAGCTGCGTTTGATCCCCTTTGATAGGCACCGATATTGATCAAATCTTCCGACTCCTTGTACACAGCCATCAGACGTTTCATATTGTTAACCGCTTCAATCTGCTCTTCAGGAGCGATGTCCTTCATGACACGGCTGATACTTGCAAGCACATCAATCGCCGGAAAATGGCCTTTATTCGCTATCGCACGGTTTAACACGATGTGACCGTCCAATATGCCTCTGACTGCGTCTGCAATCGGTTCGTTCATGTCATCCCCGTCGACAAGTACGGTATAGAAAGCCGTTATCGATCCTGTTGGCCCTGTCCCTGCACGTTCTAACAATTTAGGTAAACTTGCAAAAACGGAAGGAGTATAACCTCTCATTGCCGGTGGTTCTCCTACAGCTAAACCAACTTCTCTCTGCGCCATGGCGTAACGAGTCACCGAATCCATCATTAACATCACGTTCATGCCGCGATCTCTGAAATACTCGGCAATCGTCGTCGCGATGACAGCTCCCTTGATTCGAATCAGAGCAGGCTGATCCGATGTTGCTACGATTACAACTGACCGTTCCAGGCCTTCCGGACCAAGATCTCGTTCAATAAAGTCACGCACCTCACGTCCACGCTCACCCACAAGTGCGATTACATTCACATCTGCAGCCGTATTCCTGGCAATCATACCCATCAATGTACTTTTCCCAACACCTGAACCCGCAAATATACCGACACGCTGCCCTTTTCCCACAGTAAGTAAACCGTCGATAGCTCTCACGCCTACACTCATTGTTTCAAGCACACGCGGTCTATCCATAGGGTTAACAGGGGTATTGGAAGTGGAGTACATCGGCATTCGAGATGGCAATAATGAACCGTCAAGCGGCTGTCCGAGTCCATCCAGCACTTTACCAAGCAATTCAGATCCTACTTGTACACCTAAAGGTTTACCGGTCCCGACCACATCACAGCCTGGACCAATGGATTGAAGTTCCCCAAGTGGCATAAGCAACACCTTGTTATCCCGAAACCCAACAACTTCAGCCTGCAACGGCTTGGCAGATTTGCCGGGATAGATGTAACATACGTCGCCAATACTGGCATCAGGACCTTCGGATTCCACCATAAGTCCAATGACCTGAGTTACTTTTCCATTGATACGCACAGGATCAAATTGACGCAGATGCTCCATATAACGCTGTGAACTAAGAACCTTCATGTTGATTTCTTCGCTCCTCATCCTCAAGTGCTATGCGGATCAGTTCTTTTTTAATCTCGGCAAGCTGTGTATCAATCCTTGCATCAACACTTCCAAATGAAGAACGGATAACACAGCCCTTATCTTTAACCGTAGCATCAGGCAAAATCTGTAACTCAGCCTGCGAATCAATGGAAAGAGCCAGTTCCTCCCTCGCAGCTTGTACAAAAGAAAACTGTTCGGGCGCCACACAGAGTGTAATCTGCCCCTGCTCCCTCTTTCTGGACAAACTCTGACGTATCAGCTCAATCGTTTGTTCAGGCTCTACCGTAAGCTGTCTATCTATCACTTTCTCCGCGATGCCACATGCAAGTTCAACAAGAAACGGTTCAGCTTCCTGAATAATCTGTTCTTTGGCAACATACGCTTCCTGAAGCACGTCTTGCGCTTCTCTCATCATCTCTTCGATCTTCACCTGGAGATCCCGTTCAGCTTGTGCTCGTCCCTCTTCAAACCCTTGCTGAAAACCTTGAGCGCGGAGAGCTTCAGTCAGGTGTTCATCCTGCTCTCGTTGTTCCTGCCACCAGCGGTCAATCTGTTCTTGGGCTTCCTGAAGCATTCGCTCCGCTTCTTCTGAAGCATCACGCACCTGCTTTTCCGCAAACTCCTTGGCATCTTCCAGCATCTCGGCAGTGAGACGTTCTGTCTCTTCATCGACTCGAGCCTTAAGCACTTCCGATTCAGAAACTGCCCCGCCGTCCTCTTCCGATCCAGTCTCACCTTCATCGCCATAATGGTGATGATTTTCGAGCCTTTTATGGTCTTCGACCGGCACATACTGGAAAGATTTAATCAAATTAGACAATGATATCATCTCCTCCACCACGTGCGATAATGATCTCGCCGGCTTCTTCCAGTCTGCGGATCGTACCTACGATACGTGTCTGAGCTTCCTCCACATCACGTAGCCGTACAGGGCCCATGAATTCCATCTCTTCCTTGAATGTTTCGGACATCCGTTTCGACATATTACGGAATACTGCTTCACGCACTTCTTCGCTTGCGACTTTGAGTGCAAGTTGCAGATCGGCATTGTCGATATCCCGAATAATGCGTTGAATGGAGCGATCGTCCACATTGACAATGTCTTCGAAAACAAACATCCGTTTTTTGATCTCTTCTGCAAGTTCGGGATCTTGAATCTCAAGGGAATCCAAAATGGTACGTTCCGTCCCCCGATCGACACCATTCAAAATCTGAACGATGGATTCGATACCGCCTGCATTTGTGTAATCCTGTGTCACTGTAGAAGACAGTTTTTGTTCCAACACACGTTCCACCTGTGAAATAACTTCTGGTGAAGTGCTGTCCATTACAGCTACTCTACGAGCAACATCTGCTTGTTTCTCCTGAGGAAGCGAAGACAGAATGGCTGCTGCTTGCTCAAATTGCAGATAAGACAACACAAGCGCAATCGTTTGTGGACTTTCATTCTGAATAAAGTTCAGAATCTGATTCGGATCAGCTTTGCGTGCGAAATCAAAAGGTCTAACTTGCAGTGTAGCTGTCAAACGATTAATAACTTCAAGCGCTTTGGATGAACCGAGTGCTTTTTCCAGAATTTCTTTCGCATAAGTAATACCGCCCTGAGAGATATACTCCTGTGCCAAACAAATCTGATGAAACTCGGACATAATCATGTCCTTTTCGGATGCATCAACCTTACGCACGTTGGCAATTTCCAACGTAAGCTGCTCAATCTCCTCATCACGGAGATGTTTAAAGATCTGAGCAGACACTTCCGGACCTAATGTAATTAATAATATTGCTGCTTTTTGTCTGCCAGTTAATCCGGCATTGCCTGCCTTTGCCAATGCGTTCACCTCTATTCGTCAGCCAGCCACGTACGCAGCAGATTGACGAATTCGTCTGGCTTTTTCTTGGCCAAACTCTCCAATTGTTTGCGCACCTGACTTTCGTTCGTCACACTGTCCAACGTTATGGACGGGAACTCCGTTGCTACTGGAAGCGGAATTTCTTCCTCTTCTTGAATCTCACTTTGTTTACGACGACGACGTACTAACAACATCACTACCGCAGCGATCAAGACCGCGATGAGTGCTCCACCACCCCACATCATTGCAGGTGTCAACTGGAAGCCCGTATTTGCATCTGCTGCTGTTGCGAACCCTTGTGACATAACAGATACTTTTTTTGTGAGGTCTGCGTCAGTTATCGTTGTGCCTGAGTCTGCCAATGATGCTCGGACGATATTAACTAGAATATTTTCAATAGCATCTTGAACAGGCTGTTGCAATTCAGTTTGTCCTGCGGGTGGTTCGACCGCCACGTTAATGGTTAAATCTTTTACAGTATATGGGCTTGAAATGATATCTCTGGCAATTCGATTCACTTCATAATTAATGGTGCTAGATGATTCTTCTGAATTTGCATTGCTATTGGAATCCGAAGAAGGATAACCCGGAACGTCCTGTTGGCCAGTTCCTGCTACACCGCCTGTTGGGGTTCCCCCACCGGTGTAACTCTTCTGGATTTGCTGAACACTGATCTCGATCCCCTTCATGTTCTCTTGATCGACGGGTGTAACCGTATTTTCTTTGCTGGTTACTTTATCAAAGTTCAGTTTGGAGGCTACCAGCACGTTAACCTTATCTTCGCCTACAATTTGAGAGAGGAATTGCTTCACGTTGTTTCGTACGTCGCTCTCAAATTTTTTCTGTAGCGCCATGTTCTCCTGCACTTCAGATGACAAGCCGCCACTGCCACCACGAGCCGTAGGAATGAGTTCAGCCTCATCCGTGTTTGTGATCGTAATGTTCTCGATCGGCAGGTTCGGAACAGCTGTTTTAACCAAATTAAAGTATCCATCTACAGCTGCCTGATTCGGACGATACCCTGGTTTAAACTGCAATGCTACGGAAGCCGAAGCTTTGTCCTGCTCTTCCAAACCTGCAAAGATATTATCCTTGGGCATGTTAACCAGAACTTTGGCATCCTGAATCCCCTGCATGCGCTGGAGCAGCTTTTCAACTTCTCCGTTTAACGCATTGTTGTATTTCACATCAAATTCTTTATCTGTCATGCCGATTGGTGAAGATGAGCTTTCAAACGCTTTATAACCAAGGGAACCATTCTGTATGATACCTTGAGATCCGATATTCACTTTCGTCAGCGCTACATCTGTACTGGGTACAGAAATACTTTTTCCGTCCGCGCTAAGTTTATAGGGGATATTAGATGAGTTCAGATAATTGATTACACCAGCTGAATCACTTGCATTTAAATCTGTGAACGCCACTTCATATTCTGTCTTGGATAACTGCATCGTGAGAACCACTGCTGCCAAAATCAGAAATAAGAAGGTTGAAATAAATAATGTTTTCTGCTTTTTGCTAAAGCTATTCCAGTACTGTGATGCTTTGTCCCTGTACTGGGCAATTCTCTCATTCACTCTGTCACCCCATCCGAAACTTTGCTTAGTCTGTCCTGACAAAAGCCTGAGCGTTCTCCTAGCTTTGGTCAGGAGCAGCATCGCAGCTGCTTGTCGTAATGATCAGCGCTACTATTGGCGCAAATGAACTCTTATAGTTGCGTGCGCATAACCTCTTGATAAGCCTCAACCACTTTGTTACGTACTTGAGTGGTAAGTTGCAGACTAAGCAGGGCTTGTTCCGAAGCAATCAACACCTGATCAACATTCGCTTTACCTACCAAAAATTGATTTGACATTTCATGAGCCTGGGTTTCCTGTGCGGCGACAGATCCCAGTGCATTTTGTAAGTATGTACCGAAGCTCTGAATGCTTTCGGCTGGTGTAGAAGGTTTATTTTCAGTTGCTGCACTCTTCATCTGCAACGGCTGAACTCCTTGAGTGTTAAACATATTGTTCTGAATCATAAATGTCCCTCCCTTTTATCTCTTCTTTTTAGTTGGTTGTCGAAGAATGCAACAGTTAACCTTTTCCAATTTCTAACGCTTTAGAAATCATCGCTTTGGTTGAATTCAGTGCAGTAACGTTAGCCTCATAAGAACGTGAAGCCGAGATCATATCGACCATTTCTTTTGCAATATCCACATTAGGCATGAACACGTAACCTTCTGCGTTTGCATCTGGATGAGTCGGGTCATAGACCGGTTTGAGTGGTGACTGATCTTCCCTAATCTCGGTTACTCTGACACCATCGCCCGATCCCCCGCCACGCATCTGATTTTGCAACATCGTACTGAAGGATGGTTTATTCGGTTCAAGTACTACCATTTTGCGCTTATAGGGAACTGCAACCCCATTCGACACGCTCGCGCGCGTGGTTTCTGCATTTGCAATATTGGAAGAAATGACGTCCATACGCAAACGTTGAGCCGTAAGAGCCGAGGCACTGATTCCGAAACTGTTGCTAATGTTCAACGTGGTTATCTCCCTTCTACGCCTACTCGCATCATTTTAATTTGTTCGTTTACTTGCTGGATATAAGCGTTGTAACGCAACTGGTTATCCGCTAGAAGACTCATCTCTCGATCAACGTCCACATTATTCTGGTTGTTATTCATGGAAGTGGACTGGTCCATATTAACTACTGGTGTTGGTACTGCAGAGGAAGGACCTATGACAAAATGCCTTGGGTTCGTTATTTTGCCTTTAAGAACAGGCAAATCGCCGCTCATCTGATCTTGCAACATTTCTTCGAAAGAAACGTCAGATCGCTTGAAATACGGGGTATCGGCGTTCGCTACGTTATCAGCTATCGTTCGTTGTCTCAAGTTCGATGCATCGAGCGCACCTTGCAACCTTTTAAAGCTAATGTCGTTTAAAAGATTCACAATATCCCTCCTCTCATTTGTATATATGGAAAAAGATTGAATCTTTTCACGCGAAACTGCTGTTGTTTTTTCGACAAAAACATTCGTGTTTACACGGTTTTCTAGGACTTAAGTAGAATTAACTCTGATGTTGTCGTATAACATAAGTTTCTTCGAGTTTGGGATATATTACAATAAGAAAAAAGCCCTATCTTTTCTTAAAGAGAGGGCTTTTTGTGTATTTTCTGCAAAATATGATTTTTTTCGTAAATATTCAGTCCCAAATCAAAAATGTATTAACAATCTTGAGACATCCCCTTAAACATTCTTAAGATAAAACTCATTATTACAGCGTGTATTTCAGTTTGGTTGTATTTAGATGTGCCGTTCCTCTGTAACATTTCTATTTGTTAAGTTTAGTATATTTTACCGTCATATTAAGGTTTTGAGCTTATAGTACATTGTATTTTCATGAAGTCTGCTTCATTTTATTTCACATTATATGTATAGAAATTCATTACATCTATCATTTTCGACGCAACACTTTCTTAACAATTGTATAAGTCACTACTATTTTATATTTGGATAATAATTGATGCCTTCTCTGATTTCCACAATACGACGTTTTGCGCATTTGCGCAAACTTTTCCAACTCATTTGCTTAACAACAGCTAACATTTAAATAGTTAAAATTCTTTTAATGGAAATACATGGTTGCTTAAAATTGGAAATACCCACTAATCCGCTACCCTTTATATTCATATCCATGCGGCCCAAGTCCTATTTTCTGACCTAAATGACTGTCATCTCTCTTTTATCGGTCTAATCATCAGAAAAGGTTAGACCGTAATTAAAATAAGGGTATGTACTCATAAACACGACATCTAACACAGCATGATCTTTACTTAGGTACGATCATGCTATGTTAGATGTCTAATGTTTTTGGTACATACCCTGGTCTTACTTTATAGAACTATCATATCACTTGATAATACGAGCTAGGTTTAGTGCCCTTCGCTCTTACTTAAAGGATATACTGGCTTAAATCTCGATCAGTTGCAATATCATTTAGTTTTTCACGAACATACTCTGGTGTAATCACCATACGTTCCAACGTAAGCTCGGGAGCTTCGAAGGACAAGTCTTCAAGAAGCTTTTCCAATATAGTATGCAGACGGCGAGCCCCAATGTTTTCTGTGTTTTGATTAACAGCTTCTGCGAGCTTGGCAATCTCTCGAATTGCCTCTTCCGAGAACTCGATCTCGATATTCTCTGTGCGCAACAAATCAACATATTGCTTCGTTAGCGCATTCTGAGGTTCCGTTAGAATAGAAACAAACTCCTCGAGGGTAAGACTGTTTAACTCTACACGAATAGGGAAGCGTCCTTGGAGCTCTGGAATAAGATCTGAAGGTTTAGCCACGTGGAATGCTCCAGCCGCCATAAACAGAATATAATCCGTTTTGACGGGCCCATACTTGGTCATCACCGTTGATCCTTCGACAATAGGCAGAATGTCACGCTGAACCCCCTCGCGAGACACATCTGGTCCAGTCCCACGACCTTGACTAGCTACTTTGTCAATTTCATCGATGAAAATAATGCCTGTCTGCTCTGCACGTCTTATGGATTCTTGAGTCACATCATCCATATCAATTAATTTGCCCGCTTCTTCTTGAATAAGTACTTTACGCGCTTCCTTGATGGCCAATTTACGTTTTTTCGTGCGACGCGGCAACAAACTGCCGAACATCTCCTGCATGTTCATACCCATCTGATCATTACCCTGGCCAGCAAACATATCCATCATGTTCGGTGCATTGTCCTCTACATCGATCTCAATGATGTCATCTTCCAATTTACCAGACAACAAATCAAATTTGATTTTACGACGGCGTTCCGCTACACCTGCATCGGGTTCAAGTTCATCCTGATCCTGAGAAGCAGTTCCATTCGCGTTGTTCCCAAAGATCATTTCAAACGGATTACGCTGGTTTTTAGTTTTGGACTGAGAAGGAGCCAAAATATGTACAATGCGCTCGTTAGCAGCTTCTTCCGCTTTATCCTTCACTTTTTCAGTTCGCTCAAGCTTGACCATACGCAGGGATGTTTCGATCAAATCACGAACCATCGATTCCACATCACGTCCAACATACCCGACTTCGGTAAACTTGGTTGCTTCAACTTTGACAAAAGGTGCCCCTACCAGTTTCGCAAGACGGCGTGCAATTTCCGTTTTACCGACACCTGTAGGTCCGATCATCAGTATATTTTTAGGTACAATGTCATCCTGTGTATGCTCCGGCAACAGACTGCGTCTATAGCGATTACGAAGCGCGACTGCCACTGATTTTTTCGCCTGTTTTTGACCTACAATATATTTATCTAGTTCCGTAACAATTTGTCTTGGCGTTAAAGCTTGAGAATTCATATGCTTCCCTCCTGCAAATATGTTGTCGTCAAGTGAGCCACAAGAACAAAGAATCTCCTTAACGTAAACCGGAGCAGATGCAACATCTTGTTCCTGTACGGGAGATTTCTTTGTTCCTACAATTCTTCGACGATAATATTACTATTCGTGTATACACACAACTCAGAAGCCACCTGAAGAGACTCACGTGCGATATCTTTTGCCTCCATCTGTCCAGCATGGCGTTTCAGCGCACGTGCAGCAGACAGAGCAAAATTACCGCCTGAACCGATCGCAATGATATCATCATCCGGCTCAATAATCTCGCCACCACCTGAAATAAGCAGCATACCTGTTTTGTCCATCACAATCAGTAAAGCTTCAAGTTTCCGAAGAATTCGGTCTTGCCGCCAGTCTTTCGCAAGTTCAACCGCAGCCCGCTGCAGATTCCCATGATGTTCTTCAAGTTTACCTTCGAATTTTTCAAACAGTGTAATCGCATCGGCCACAGAACCGGCAAATCCGGCAACAACCTGTCCACGATATAAACGTCTTACTTTTTTAGCTGTATTCTTCATTACAACACTTTGGCCCATAGTTACCTGACCATCGCCCGCAATCGCTGCTTTGCCATTATGACGAACAGCACAGATCGTCGTCGCATGAAATGACATATCCATGTTATCAGCTCCCCCACGAATAATTTATACGCGTTCCGGAACGGTTAGACCTTCTGAAGCAATAAACTTAGCAATGCCATCCAGGGCACGGTTTGCAAGTGCTTCATTTTTTTCTTTTTTGTTTCGGATTCTGGTTTCCAATTTTGGTAATAAACCGAAGTTAGCATTCATTGGCTGGAAGTGTTTGAAATCCGCTGTTGTAATATATTGGGCCATGCTGCCAAGTGTCGTTTCTACCGGAAGTACAACAAGTTCTTGTCCTAACGCTGCTTTAGCTGCATTCATGCCGGCAATGAGACCCGACGCAGCCGATTCAACATATCCTTCTACACCTGTCATTTGACCAGCAAAGAACAAATTAGGACGCTCTTTGAATTGGTATGTTGGACGCAGTAGCTTCGGTGAGTTAATAAATGTATTCCGGTGCATGACACCGTAGCGCACAAACTCAGCATTCTCAAGACCCGGAATTAGAGAGAAGACACGTTTCTGTTCCCCCCACTTCAAGTGCGTTTGGAAACCTACCAGGTTATACAACGTTCCCGCTGCGTTGTCCTGTCTAAGCTGTACTACAGCATGAGGCAATTCACCCGTATGCGGATTAACCAAACCTACCGGCTTCATCGGTCCAAACAATGCTGTTTGTTTGCCCCGTTTCATCATGACTTCAATCGGCATGCAGCCTTCGAAATAGATTTCTTTTTCGAATTCTTTTAGCTGAGCAACCTCTGCAGTAATGAGAGCCTCATAAAAGAGTTCAAACTCTTCTTCTGTCATTGGACAGTTGAGATAAGCCGCTTCTCCTTTATCATAACGAGAGGCAAGGTATACCTTGTTCATATCAATCGAATCTTTTTCAATAATCGGAGCAGCAGCATCATAAAAGTAGAAGTACTCCTCGCCCATCAATGCTTTAATCTGCTCGGACAATGCCGGCGAAGTCAGTGGTCCGGTCGCTACAACCACTATCCCGTCCTCTGGTAACGAAGTTAATTCTTCGTTCACCACTTCAATGAGCGGATGCTGATGCAATGTTGATGTGATCTCACCCGAGAAACCATCCCGATCAACAGCCAGAGCTCCCCCTGCCGGAACAGCATGTCGATCAGCTGCCCCGAGTACGAGCGAATTCAACATTCTCATCTCTTCTTTTAAAACGCCAACAGCATTCGCCAGTCCATTGGCACGCAGAGAGTTACTGCAGACGAGTTCTGCAAATTTATCCGTATGATGAGCCGGCGTTTTGACTACCGGTCTCATCTCATATAACTTCACTCGCACACCGCGACTGGCAATCTGCCACGCCGCTTCTGATCCAGCCAGTCCCGCTCCAATTACCGTAACTTGTTGTTCACTTGTCAAAATCATTTACCCCCATCATTATGCTAATCCGTTGATTCATCTTCCGGTTCTTCCACCGGCTCCTGATGATCACATGAAGTACATTGCAATCTTGTTCCTTTTTTATTTCGCTTCTCAATCATTAACGATCCACAGCTCGGACAAGGTTTAGCGGAAGGTCTATCCCATGATACAAAATCACATTCCGGATATTTGTCACAGCCGTAGAAAATACGTCCTTTTTTACTGCGGCGTTCCACGACATGCCCTTCCTTACACTTCGGACAAGTTACACCGATGTCTTTGATAATCGGTTTCGTATTACGGCAGTCAGGGAACCCGGAGCATGCGAGGAACTTTCCGAAACGACCCAGTTTGTACACGAGCGGCTTGCCACATTTCTCACAGATCTCATCCGACACCTCGTCTTCGATCTCGATCTCTTTCATTTCTTCCTCGGCAAACTCCAGCCGTTTTTCGAAAGATTCATAGAATTCAGCCAACACTTTAACCCAGTCTTCAGAGCCTTCCTCTACATGGTCGAGATCCCCTTCCATATTAGCGGTAAACTCTACATTCAGGATTTCCGGAAAAAATTCTTCCATCTGCTCAATGACCAGTTCTCCCAGCTCTGTCGGCATAAATTTCTTCTCTTCGATCGCAACATATCCGCGTTTCTGAATGGTCTCCAGTGTCGGCGCATATGTACTCGGTCTGCCTATGCCCAGCTCTTCCAAGGTTTTAACCAACCGCGCTTCGGTATAACGTGGCGGCGGCTGCGTAAAGTGTTGTTTAGGCTCAATCTCCTGCTTCTCCAGCACATCTCCACTCTTGAGCGGAGGCAACAAACGGTCTTCTTCGGTTGTACCATCGTCATTTCCTTCTACGTACACTTTCATGAAACCTTGAAAGCGCACCTTAGATCCCGCCGCACGGAAGATTGTATCTCCTGCAGCGATGTCAACCGAAAGTGTATCCAGAATAGCCGAAGACATCTGACTAGCTACAAAACGTTCCCAAATCAACTTATATAAGCGGAACTGATCACGACTCATGAACGATTTAATCGAATCTGGGTCACGCATAATGGAAGTCGGACGAATCGCTTCGTGCGCGTCCTGGGCGTTAGTAGCCTTTTTGGAATAATTCCGCGGGCTCTCTGGTGCAAACGTCTCGCCATACTTTCCAATGATGTATTCTTTCGCTTCTTCCTGTGCGGAGCCAGCGATACGGGTCGAGTCTGTACGCATATACGTAATGAGACCGACTGTGCCCTCTTTTCCAAGGTCCACGCCTTCATATAGTTGCTGTGCAACCGACATCGTCTTGGAAGCCCTAAAATTAAGTTTACGTGCCGCCTCCTGCTGCAGTGAACTTGTCGTAAATGGCGCAGAAGGGTTACGGGTCCGTTCCTTCTCTTTTACTTCCTTGATCGTAAAGTCAGCGCCTTCGATCTGTTTCAGAATCGCCTGTACTTCCGCTTCACTGCCAAGCTCTGTTTTCGTACCGTTCAACTTATGAAACTTTGCTTCAAACGGATTGCCATCTGCACTTAGTTTGGCTGTAATGCTCCAGTACTCTTCCGGTTCGAATTCGTCAATTTCATTTTCGCGATCCAAAATAATTTTGACGGCAACGGACTGAACCCGTCCTGCTGATAATCCTTTTTTCACTTTCTTCCATAATAGTGGACTAATCTTGTATCCAACGAGCCGATCCAGAATTCGTCTGGCTTGCTGCGCATTGACCAAATCCATATTTATTTTACGCGGCGTTTTGAACGCATCTTTAACCGCTTGTTTGGTGATTTCATTGAATACAACTCGGCAATCAGCCGTGTCATCCAGTTCAAGTGCATGTGCCAAATGCCAGGCAATGGCTTCACCCTCGCGATCCGGGTCAGCTGCGAGATACACTTTTTTTACCTTTTTGCGCGCATCCTTAAGTTCCTTCAATACTGAACCTTTGCCGCGGATCGTAATATATTTCGGATTAAAATCGTTCTCTACCTCAACGCCGATCTGACTCTTTGGCAAATCGCGCACATGTCCCATTGAAGCTTTCACGATGAACTTGCTGCCTAAATATTTGCCAATCGTCTTCGCCTTTGAGGGCGACTCCACGATTACGAGTGCATCCGCCATAGGTTCATCCTCCTCTCAGTCATGAAACTGTTCATGTACTTCACTTCATACTTCGTATTATATACTCCACATACTGCACAGGTTGCAGCATCGTCATACCCTAGCATATTTGGTTCCTGGTAATTGGCTAATCTGCTTTTTTATGATTAAAGATAACAGAACTGAATGTAAATGTCCAAAATCCCAACCTAATTGCTCAATCAGTTGATCCAAAGATCGCTCTTCCTGCTCAAGTAAAACGACAATACGTTGTTCGTCTGTAGAAAGCTCCACTGCTGGAAACAAACCTTGCTCACCAGAGCGCGCCTTTTCTGCCGAACGTCCTCTATTGTAAGGAAGTTGTTCTGCATTTTGCAAGTCCAAATGATACTCTTCCAATAAATCAGCCGCACAAGTGACTAATTTGGCACCCTGACGAATTAAATTATGTGCCCCACGACTCTTCGGCGAGGTAATAGGCCCTGGAACCGCAAACACATCTCTGCCTGCCTCGAGTGCTGCATCCGCGGTAATGAGTGAACCACTTCGTATATCCGCTTCAACAACGAGCGTTCCCAATGTTAATCCTGCGATAATCCGATTTCGCTCAGGAAATAGCCCCTGACGAGCTCTGGTTCCCAAAGGGTATTCTGACAAAAGCAGACCTGTTTCCGCAATTTGTTCTGCTAGGCTCGTATTTTCAGGTGGGTAAACCATATCTACCCCTGTGCCAAAAACAGCAATCGTTTTACCATTTGTTCGTAATACAGCTTCATGACACACACGATCTATGCCCCTGGCCAGTCCACTTACAATGGTTAATCCCGCTTCAGACAATTGCTCCGCAAGTTTTTCACCCACCTTACGCCCATAAACGGTCGGCATCCTTGTTCCTACCATAGCAATCGAAGGTTGATGTAATAACCTAGAGTCTCCGCGAGCGTACAGCACCCAAGGCGGCTGGACGGTTTCCTTCATTAATATAGGATAATTCGAATCCAGATAAGTAATAACCTCGATTCTACGATCATAAACCTGTTCTCTTCTGCTCTCAATCCAGTTTGCATTAAACCCCCTTGTCAAACGAGCTGCTTGATCTCTTCTAAGTCCGGCCGAAATCCAGTCTCCTTCCTCATAAAAAAGCAGTTCCTGTAGCGAATGCTGACCTGTCATCAATTTCGCAATACTTTTCTTCCCGATACCTTCCATTTCATAGAGCCCAAACAAAATCCAACGATCTTCCACGTTTCTGCCTCCCATAAAGGAGAGAAAACTCCCCTCATATTGTGTGATAAGCAACGATAAATTGCAAGCGCTTGCAATAATTGCACCTTAAGGCTCTTCTACATTTCTAAAAAAACGCAAAAAAGCAACCCTTCGCCCTATTTAAAGGACAAAAGGTTGCTTACCTTTACCGTCTCCTGAATCAACCGCTCCGAAAATGAGTCATTTCCGTGCTGTTTCTTCTATTATAACGGAATAGGATTAATGTGTCGTGCACAAATTCAAAATACCGCGTTCTTCGAGCACACTTACCAAAGTGGATCCCATTTCGGCTGGTGTCGGAGCCACTTTAATACCGCATGATTCCAGCTTCGCAATTTTTTCTTTGGCTGTACCCTTACCGCCAGAAATAATTGCCCCCGCATGTCCCATACGTTTGCCTGGAGGCGCTGTAACACCACCGATGAATCCTACCACCGGTTTAGTCATGTTAGCTGCCACCCATTCTGCTGCATCCTCTTCCGCAGTACCACCGATCTCACCAATCATGATGACAGCGTGTGTCTGTGGATCTTCATTGAAACGTTTCAAGATATCGATGAACTCGAAGCCCTTAACTGGGTCTCCTCCGATACCTACCGCAGAAGATTGGCCAATGCCACGAGTTGTGAGCTGATGAACAGCCTCGTAAGTCAGTGTTCCACTACGTGAAACGACGCCAACATGTCCTGGCATATGGATATAACCAGGCATAATACCGATCTTACACTCACCCGGTGTGATAACACCTGGACAGTTAGGGCCAATCAATACTGTATTTTTTCCGTCCATGAAACGATCTACTTTGACCATATCCAGTACCGGAATACCTTCCGTAATACAGATGACCAGGTCCAATTCTGCGTCAACAGCTTCCATAATGGAATCCGCTGCAAATGCAGGAGGAACATAGATGACGCTCGCTGTTGCGCCAGTAGCCTCCTTCGCTTCCTGCACCGTGTTGAATACCGGCAAGCTGACTACTGAACCGTCTTCCAGCGTGATGTCAACATTGGTTCCGCCTTTACCTGGCGTAACACCGCCTACCATTTGGGTTCCATAGTCCAATGCGCCCTTCGTGTGGAACATTCCCGTTGAACCCGTAATGCCTTGCGTAATGACTTTTGTATTTTTATCAATCAAAATACTCACGTTGCTTCACATCCTTACGGTTATTTTTCAATTCCCGGACAGCTCCGGTACGAAGGAATGAACTTATTTTACGAGGGCAACAATTTTCTGTGCACCATCGGCCATGGAATCAGCAGGAACGATATTCAATCCGGATTCACCCAGAATGCGTTTGCCAAGTTCCACGTTAGTTCCTTCAAGACGAACAACCAGCGGTTTAGTCAGGCCAAGCTGCTTCGCGGCTTCAACAACACCATTGGCAATGACATCACAACGCATGATACCACCGAAGATGTTAACAAAGATTCCAGCCACTTTGGCATCAGACAAAATAATTTTGAATGCTTCAGTAACTTTCTCCGTGGTAGCACCGCCCCCAACATCAAGGAAGTTGGCCGGGTCGCCGCCATAATATTTGATGATGTCCATCGTAGCCATCGCAAGCCCCGCACCATTAACCATACAGCCGATGTTGCCATCAAGCGCTATGTAGCTGAGGTCATATTTGGAAGCTTCGATTTCTTTTTCATCTTCCTCATCCAGATCACGAAGTTCTTGAATATCCTTGTGACGGAAGAGAGCGTTGGAGTCGAAATTCAGTTTTGCATCCAGCGCGATAACGTTTCCATCTCCGGTAACAACCAGCGGGTTGATTTCGGCAATGGAGCAATCTTTTTCGACAAATGCTTTGTACAAAGCGAGCATAAACTTTACAGCTTTATTCACGAGTTCATTCGGAATTTTAATGCTGTAAGCCAGCTTGCGAGCCTGGAACACTTGCAATCCGATTGCAGGGTCAACAACCTCTTTGAAAATTTTCTCAGGTGTAGCTTCAGCTACTTCTTCGATCTCTGTTCCGCCTTCTTCGGAAGCCATCATGACTACACGTCCTGTAGCACGATCGACAACAACACCCACATAATACTCTTTGCGGATATCGCATCCTTCTTCAATCAAAAGACGTTTTACTTCTTTACCTTCTGGTCCTGTCTGATGGGTTACTAATACTTTGCCCAAAATTTCGGATGCATAGGCACGAACTTCCTCTGTGCTTTTTGCTACTTTCACGCCGCCGGCTTTACCCCGACCCCCTGCGTGAATTTGCGCTTTAACAACAGTCACCGGACTGCCCAGTGCCTCTGCGGCCGCAACCGCTTCATCGACTGTATAAGCAACCTTTCCGTTTGGAACGGTAACTCCATACTGTTTCAGTACTTCTTTTCCTTGATATTCATGGATATTCATTCTCGAATCCTCCTATCAACATGACTGCAACAAGGCGGGCTGGTAGACGAACAAAAGACATATGTTGACTATTTTCACTTAAACCCAATTCATTGTAACATGTTTTTAAAACGCTTTCCTTAAAAAAGTAATGGTTAATAGACAGCATTTTGATATGGATATGATCCCTTTTTGTGAATGCTTGGATATATATGGAAAAAAACCTCAACCGAGCAGGCTAAGGTTTTTCTTCACATAGAGGCTTTTATTATTATTTTTTGGGGGCATTCATATTCGTTTCATGAACTTTCTCAAGCAAGCCCTTAAACTGTCCCAGCAACGTTTCGAATTCTGTGCTGTTCAAGCAAGCATCTCCCTGAATGGCTTCAGGTATGGATAATGCTTTATTCTTAAGCTCACGTCCCGCATCGGTTAGTGTAATCATCACTTTACGTTCGTCTTGTGCAGAGCGCTCACGATGGATGAATCCGGCTGATTGCAAACGTTTGAGAAGAGGCGTCAGCGTACCTGAGTCCAGGTATAGGGCCTCACCAATCTCCTTCACCGTACATTCCTGCCGTTCCCACAATACCATTAATACTAGATATTGAGAGTAAGTTACACCAAGCACCTCCAAATAGGGCTGGTACAATTTAGTGATCTCACGTGAACAAGCGTATATGGCGAAGCATAATTGATTATCCAGCTTTAAACGGTCTGTCTGCATGTTGTCTATCTCACCTGCCTAATGTACTTTGAATTGCAATTCTTGGGTTCATTATGCTGCTTCACCTATATTTGCGGCGAATTTAGTTTCCCCATTACTATCTTATCACAAAATAGATTAAAAAAAGAATAATTGAGCACAAATTATTTCACTTACCTATTTAATCATGTTAAATTAAGTTGCATAAAATATAATTACAGGTTACCAGAAGGGGCGACTAACCTACTTATGCTATAGAGCATCATCAGAAAATTCATCTGAACAATCAGGATTCGGACAAACTCGTTACATAACTGTTCACAACGGGTTGACGCTCTGATTCCTTTTCTATAAAATGCTAGTAGAAGCTGAGGAAGCACCTTAATTCGAGACCGGCTCGCCCTGCGCGGAGCCTACCATTCGAGTGAGGTGTTTCTTTGTTATGTACGGGAAGTTGTATAGCTCATGTCTGTATGGGATTGACGGTGTGTTAATTGAAGTTGAAACGGATTTATCTAATGGTTTACCTCTGACTGCAATTATCGGACTACCGGATTCAGCGGTCAGAGAGGCGGTGGAACGCGTTCGTGCGGCGATTAAAAACTGC
The DNA here is from genome assembly GCF_023714295.1 of Paenibacillus polysaccharolyticus. Lineage (GTDB taxonomy): Bacteria > Bacillota > Bacilli > Paenibacillales > Paenibacillaceae > Paenibacillus > Paenibacillus polysaccharolyticus_A. The sequence goes on along the minus strand of NZ_JAMAUN010000001.1, from coordinate 858,465 downwards.
GGATATCAGTATCCTTTACAACGCATTACGATTAATCTGGCCCCAGCTGATCTGCGCAAGGAAGGCTCCTCCTTTGATCTTGCTATTGCCATTGCTTTACTTACGACCAGTGGTCAGCTTGTTCTTCCCCCGCAGGAACGCACTTTAGTTCTCGGGGAACTGGCACTGGATGGTTCAATCCGGCCTGTACCCGGTATGTTATCCATGGTTGATCTAGCCAAAAGGCAAGGCTTCACTTCTGTTCTGCTTCCTTATGAGAACGTGGAGGAGGCACGTTTGATTCGTGGAATCGGGATTTATGGACTTCGGCATCTAAAGGACCTCGCTCCTGATCATGCCCTTACACCCCAAGGTTCAAATGGCAACACATCAGGGGGAACAATGGGTGCGGGGCCAATCATTTTAAGAGACTACAGTCACCTCTATATCTCTGGAATGTCCAGTGAACGGTTAAGTGAAGATAGAAAAATGTTTTCTTCTTCACACGAAGACTATAGTGACGTACTTGGACAGCATCATGTCAAACGTGCACTAATGATTGCCGCTGCGGGCATGCATAATATCATGCTGGTTGGCCCGCCTGGTACAGGCAAAACGATGTTGATTAAACGACTACCGACGATTTTGCCCCCTTTGTCGGAAGAAGAAGCACTTGAAGTAACTAAAGTGTTAAGTGCAGCAGGACATCTAAAAGAAGCTCCTCAAGGTCTGATCGCTGACAGACCTTTTCGCTCGCCTCATCATACGATATCTACCTCAGGCTTGATTGGGGGTGGCGGCATTCCAAAGCCAGGCGAGGTCAGTCTCGCGCATCGGGGAATTTTGTTTCTGGATGAACTGCCGGAGTTCCAGCGTCAAGTCCTTGAAGTACTAAGACAGCCGCTAGAGGATCAGACCGTTACGATCAGCAGGGCAAGAGCTGCGTTCACTTTTCCCGCTCAATTCATGCTGGCCTGTTCGATGAACCCCTGCCCCTGCGGATATTTATCCGCTCAGCCCGAGGACCAGCGTTGTATCTGCAGCCCGGCCCGCGTAGCAGCATACAGGGCAAAAATTTCGGGTCCACTACTGGATCGTATCGACCTCCAAGTTGAAGTTCCCCCACCAGGAGATTGGCGTATGGCTGGCACTTCTCCTTCATCTGCCGAGATGCAAGCCAAAGTGATGGTGGCTCATTCCATTCAGGCCAAACGGTACACGAACCGTTCAGTGCGCTGGAACAGTCAGCTCTCTGGCACATTTTTACGGAAAACAATCCATCTACCTCGTGAAGCAGAGCTGTTATTGGATCAAACGATACAGACGCTGAACCTGAGCATGCGTGCCCATGACCGAATTATGAAAATGGCACAAACCATCGCTGATCTGGATTATGAAGGTGAGATTGTGACAGCCCATGTGGCGGAAGCCATACAATATCGGCAGTTAGACTTGAGTTTATTTTGATACGGATACAAAAATTGAGCCATATTAATCCGCACATCGCATTTGTACGAAATCACTGAAAGTGTAAAGCAAACATCCCGAGCTATTCCGAAGCGGCTGATCCGTTCAATTGCCCGGAGTTTAGGCGTTGTCCAGCTCTTCATCTTGCCTTTTTGGGATACGCTTTGAATTAGACTGGTGTCCATGAGTGTAATGTTTTATTTTCTTTGGACACCAAATCTCTATTGCAAAATAAAAAAAGACCACATGATGTGGTCCTGAATGAAGTCTTTTTATTCAAATAACGTTAGCTTATCCTTGGCAGACGTACGCTCTTTAGCAGCTGGAATGACATCGGGGTATCCCATATAGATCATACCAATAATCTTTTCTCCTGGCTTGATGCCTAGTTGCTTTCGAAATTTAGGTGCATATAAAAATGGTTTGGTCACCCAAAACGTGCCTATATTTTCACTCCATGCTGCGAGCATAAAGTTCTGGACCATGGCGCTGACTGCAGAGAAATCCTCATCCCAAATCGCTTGTCTCGGGTCTTCCTCCAGCACAACAAGCAAAATAGCAGGTACCTGTTGTACACTCGCCGAAAACTTGTTATCCTCACCCATCTCGGCTTCGATGGCCTCTGCGAGCTTTTTGCGCCCTTTGCCATTGAATAACACAAATCTCCACGGCTCACGCAATTTATGGTTAGGTGCCCAAACGGCCGTATCCAGCAAATCGATGATTTGCTCCGTTGGGACAGGATCTTTCTTGAATTTTTTGACGGTGCGGCGATTCTCGATCGCATGGCGGACTTCGTTTATTGTCTTCGTCGTTTTACTCATGGGTCATGCCTCCTTCTCCAAATGGTACACACCAGGTTGCAGTTTCATTATACACCTCTCTGTAGAACAGATTCAAAGGACGGCAGATAAGAAGAACTTAGCGATCTCTTCGGTTGTTCATTGGAGCTCCGGATCAAATAGAAAAAGATGAACCTTAGACATTATACTTGTCTATAAGCTCATCCTTTTTATCAATTAACTCCAAGCTAAAATGCATTTTCCAGATGCTTTACGGACATCATCTCTCCGGCATGGTTCATCATCACCGCAATGACATCGAATCGAATCTGTCGAGTTTGTTCTCCGGTCATTTGCAAATAAACCGCCGCCGTTGAACGAACCTGCTGCATTTTGCGCTGATCAACAGACTCCTGCGGAGTTCCGAATCCTGAATTGTAACTCCGGCTGCGCACCTCAACAAAAATCAACACATCTTCACGTAATGCAATAATATCGACTTCTCCGCTACGACAACGCCAGTTTCGTTGCAGGATAGCATAATCCTGTTCTTTTAAACAGCGGCAGGCTTCCTCCTCGCCGATTTTCCCCTTCTGCTGACGAGTCAGCTTGCCACCAGGCTTCTGCCCTGATCCCCGTTCTACCATGATTCGTTATCACTTCGGCCTGAGGCAAGCCGATCAGCTCGATAAACATAGGTAAGCACTTCTGCTACCAACTGATACAATTCTGTCGGGATCTGTTCGTCCAGATCCAGCTTGGAGAGCACTTCAACTAATGCCGCGTCCTCCTGCACAGGTACTCCGTTTTCCTTGGCTTTGTCCAGTATGGCTTCTGCCACTTTGCCGCGGCCTTTAGCTACGACAACAGGCGCTTCACTTTCTCCCGGAACATATTTTAGTGCAACTGCTTTTTTTGATAACAGGTCCGGCTGTGGCGATTCCTCTTTCATACCTTGAAATCCACCCCTTTGTATCGCTCAGGGCTATAATTCGCTGCAGTCATCTTGCGCTCCATGCCGGACTCCTGCCCTGCTGGCCAAGGTTCTGCCCTGAAGGTCAATAACTGATATCCAAGCTTGTCGAGTGATTGATGAATCATTTCACGTCCACTCTCCAACAAAACTCCCATTTCTTCCCGATCATTAAGTACTCGCAAACTGACAATGTTATTGACCACATGTACGTCGACAAGGGTATGTCCCAAACTCCTCATATCCAAGTCAAACAGCAAGCGGCAATTCGAAGCATCTAATTCCCCGCGCTGACCGCGGCGTGATTGAATCTGCACAGAAGCCGTCTGTTCACCATCTGGACCCGTGATAGGGATAAACCAATGCATTTGCGCAAACGTTGCACCGCGATCGGTTGTAAGCAATAGCTGCTGACCTGTCAGGTATTGTATGGCTTGATTGGCGGCATCTTTAAGCGCCGCCGGGGCACTGTCGCTGCTGGCCAACTGCAGCAGCAAACCCTTGAGCGTGTCCGTGTTCGCCGGACTCGCTGCCTCACCCACGCGCGGCTGCATCGCGGCGCCGTGAACGGCCTGCTGCTCGTGCTCCGCACCGAGCAGCTTCAGCACGCGCCCCACCCACGGGTCTCCTCCGTGGGTGACAGGCGCTTGCGCCGCCGCTCCCGTAGGTGCGGCGGCAACACCGCCAGCCGGCTGCGCATCAGCGCCGGCTGGCAAGGTCTGCGGCGAGCCGGCGGCAGCCGCAGCCGCTTGGCCGCCCTGCTGCGCAGCAGGGGCGGCTTGTGTTGCCGCACCCGGCTGTGCCGGTGCGGCAGTGGACGCGCTGCGCAGCGCGTCCAGCAGCGCCAGCAGCTTTGGCGCCAGCTGTGCTGGCGTAGGCGCTGTTGGCGCGGCCTGCCCTGCTGCGGACGGCATCGCCGCAGCAGCAGGCGTGTCTGCGCGGCCGTCTGTACGAACGGCCGCACCTTCCGGCTGGCCCGCACTTGCACGGCTTGCCGCCACTTCAGCCGCACCCGGAGTGCCCGGGCGGCTCACAACTTGGCCCGCATCCGCAGCGCGCGGCGGGCCCTCTCCAGGTATTACGGTCCCCGCCGGAATACCTGCATTCCCTTTGCCAGCCGTTTCCGCTTGGCTGGCAACACCCTTCGCAACAGCTTCGGCCCCTGTCATTCCGCTATTCGTCTGGCCTGCATTCGGCGGCACGTTACCTTTAACCTGCTGCTGTGTGCTTTCCGCTTCACCTTCCACGCCAGCTACGGCTACCGGTGTATTCGACGCATGAGTGTTCTGAACCTGATTCGATTGTGATGCCAATGGAGAGGCTGCTGGTGTTCCAACTCCCGGCCTGCTCGCATGTACCGCTGGTGCGCCATCTTCTGGCTGAGCAGCTACATTCGGAAACGTTGCAGAAGCTCCAGCCTGTCCTGTAGCCAACCCCACTTTCGAGCCAGTTGCTTCCCCACCAGGAAGCGGCTTACCTGGTTCCGTTTTAGACAAAAGCGACTCCAGTTGATCCGCAAGATCACTTAACAGCTGGTGCAAAGGAGGCCCGAACACCGTCTGATGTAATCCTCTGACCGTTTCTCCCGTAACAGGCAGGCCCCGTTGAAAAGCAATCCCCGTCGCTTGTACCCACTCCTCGACAGACACTTGTGCAGGTTTCGCTGCCATCATGTTTTGCACCATGCCTATATTATCCTTGGTCAACGGAAGCCCACTGCGTTGCATGGCAAGAAGAAGTTCCCGGTTGTCTTTGGTATCCGCCAAACCTACCTCTTGCAACAAGTTATTCAGTGAAGCCTGCGGCAGCTCTGCAAGCGAGCCAGCAACAGGTTTCATTACCGTTATGCCGTTTTCACCTGGAGGTTGAACCTGCAGAAGCGTCGTCTCACCCGGACGGAGCGGTGTCTCCAGTTTGGCACGCACCTGCACCCCTTGAATCTGGAGCACAGCCTCTCCACCATCATCCGATATACTGACGACAGATCCACGAACGACCTGACCTTCTTTTAATTCGAGCGGCTTGGCGTTTCCGGGCTTACTGTCTCCCATTAAACCACGAATCATAGAGCTGATATTCAACTCGTTCTCCCTCCTTTCCGTTCCCTTTCAATTAAAACAACGTATGCTGCTCACCTAATAAATTACCGAGAAAACTTCGCCGATGCATCGGTGTTGCGCCGAGTGCCATAATCTGTTCCCGATGAAATTGAGTTGCATAGCCTTTATGTACGGGCAGACCGTATTCCGGGTATAACGTATCCCATTCTTCCTTGCACAGCCGATCTCTCGTTACCTTGGCCACAATAGAAGCCGCTGCGATCGATTGGCTATTTGCATCCCCTTTAATAATCGATAACTGCGGTATGTTCAAGTCCACCTTTTCCGCGTCCACCAGCATGTAATGAGGTGTTACATCAAGTGCCTCTACCGCACGTTTCATGGCCAGTCTGGCGGCCTGTTTAATATTCAGACGATCAATCGTTTCCGCATCTGCATATCCTACACCTACAGCCAGCGCGTTCTCCATAATGATGTCATATAACGTATCACGTTTCTTTTCTGACAACTTTTTAGAATCATTGACCCCTTCCAAAATAAGCCCTTGAGGCAAGATCACGGCCGCCGCAACCACATCCCCAAACAAACATCCTCGACCCACTTCATCAATTCCTGCGATATATTCAAACCCGCTACCCCAATACTCCCGCTCATACACCAAAAGATCCCGAGGTTCGCTAGTTTCTTTTTTCTTTTTCTTCGGTTTGCGTTGCAGTTCTGGCAATGCAAGCTCCGGCATTTCATGGTTTGCTGTCATTCTGTTCATCTCCTCACCCATGTTTCATGTAGCTGTGTAATCCCATGTAATGTATATAATTAATTAGACGTAGGCTATCGCATATTTGTTCTGATTAATCGTATTCCTGCACAATGTTTCGTGTTAAAAGTATGATTTTAAAAAATATCCTGATGTCTTCATTTATCGGTTGTTCTAGCGTTAAATTGAATACATACAAACTGATGTTCTGCAAATTTTCAACATCATTTATCATAGCATGATTTCAGGACACCTCCTATATAGAACAAACAATTCCACCAAGCACACTTAACTTCATTTTTTTACCATATTCATGCTAGGTTTATATCCCCTTAGCCTTTAAAACACAAAAAGGCCGTTCCCGGTAATCCGGTAACGGCCGCTTCTTTCGGCTCTTGTAAGGATATTTTCGATCAGTAAGGAGCTTCCATAGAGAAACGCCCCATCTTGCCTGCTCGTAATTCGCGCAGAAACGCTCGTGATGCTTTCTCCAGATCAATCCGTCCACCACTGATGACACAACCGCGAATTCGGCCAACCTGCTCCATAATGGCAATAACACTGTCCGAATCGTCCGCATCTTTGGAGAACTCCTGAAGACCATATCTCTCTTCCAGCGCATCCCAATAATAACGCATCAGATAACTGATTCCGAAAAATGCGATATCTTCTGCATTCAGGATTTCTTCTTTGATCGCACCCGTCACAGCAAGCCGGTAACCCACATTTTGATCTTCAAATTTCGGCCACAGAATACCTGGGGTGTCCAGCAGTTCCATTTCCTTGCCGACTTTAATCCATTGCTGGCCTTTCGTCACACCTGGACGATCTCCCGTTGCAGCAATGCTCCGTCCAGCCAAACGATTGATCAATGTCGATTTTCCTACGTTAGGAATACCGACAATCAAACCCCGAACAGCTCGGGGATTAATGCCTTTAGCCAGTTGACGATCAATCTTCTCCTTTAGAAGAAGTCTTGCCTGAGCAGGAATATCTTTGACATTGGTACCTGTTGAAGCATCCACAGGGAACGCTGTAATGCCTTCTTTTTTAAAATACTCAATCCACTCTTGCGTCACTTTGGCATCCGCCAAATCCGACTTATTGAGCAAAATCATGCGGGGTTTATCCATCAAAATCTCGTCAATCATCGGATTACGGCTGGAGACAGGCAGACGGGCATCCAATAGTTCGATGACCACGTCAATGAGCTTCAACTTGTCCTGAATCTGGCGTCTGGCTCGGGTCATATGACCTGGAAACCATTGTATCGTCACCTTGTCTTCACCTCATTTAATACATACTTTAAGTTTTTTAGTGGTTAATCCACTTAATTTCTCCAATAGGCCAGAAAATAACATCAGCACGGCCAATAATATCTTTCAGCGATACATAACCGATCATTCGGCTATCTGTACTGTTTGGTCGATTATCCCCCATAACAAACACATGACCCGCTGGCACCTTGCCGTCTGGGAACTGTTCGTTCGGGAAATCCTTCACGTTATACGTTCCACCACTCGCTTCAGCCGCATCAATAGCACCCTGGATATAAGTCTCATTAACCTTTTGTCCATTTACCGTTACGGTGTCTCCCTGAACCTGAACCGTATCTCCCGCAACTGCGATAACACGTTTGATGAAATCCCGTCCTTCGGAAGGTACATGGAAGACGATCACTTCACCACGTTTTGGCTCGCGGATATCGTACAGTATCTCATTGACAATGACACGTTCTCCTGTCGAGAAATTCGGTTGCATGGATGGCCCGTCCACCACAAATGGTTTAAAAAGTAACCAGCGAATCAGAATAACCAGCACAAGTGCAATGACAATGGCTTTCAGCCACTCGACAATTTCATTTTTCGCTTTTTTGGATCGATTATTTTTTTCTTCCGCAGGTATGCCCTGGTCCTGTTGAACTTCTTGTTCCATTCAAGATCTTCCTCTCTTCACAGTACATGATTATAGCAGTATACATTCCGCTTTTTGCTTCCTCTCTAAATTAGGCTAGAGAAGGCAAAATATTCAACTCAGTTATGTAATTCTTGCAGCCAAGCATTACAACCATACATTGAACCACAATTCAAATGCCTTGGATAACTGATGTCACAATCCTCCCGGACTTTACGCCGCATATCCGCCATACCATTTTACTCGGAAGTGTACCTCCGGTTCAACTTTTCCCGGACAAAAACGAAAAGGGCTTGTCTCCAAGCCCTTCCCGGTATCCGTTATATTAACGAATTTCTTTAATTCTCGCTGCTTTACCGCGTAGTTCACGAAGATAATAAAGCTTCGCACGACGCACTTTACCACGGCGAGCCACTTCGATTCTATCGATTTTTGGGGAATGAAGCGGGAAAGCTCTTTCCACACCTACACCGTAAGAAATTTTACGAACTGTAAAAGTCTCACTGATTCCACCACCACGGCGTTTAATCACAACACCTTCGAACAATTGGATACGCTCACGAGTTCCCTCGATTACCTTAACGTGCACTTTCAAAGTGTCACCAGGACGAAAACTCGGAATATCTTTGCGAAGTTGTTCTTGTGTAATCGCTTGAACGATATTCATCTATGACTCCCTCCTTCCGTACAGGCGTTCATACTTCTTCCAGAGATCACCTTGTCTCTTTCATTATCCATAGAGGACCGCCGTATTCCACATAACAGAATTATTGTATCACGTAGCATATTAAAACACAAGCTAAAATAAACAAATTTATAATGAATCATCTTACGCTCATTAGTATTTTTATCATCAGCCCGTAGTACGCAATTGTTATGTCCACTTCTCTCCTCCTCAAAGGAGGTAAAAAGTTTGGGTTCATTTTTTAAAAAGTCAACCGCTATCATGGATAAAATAATGTAACTTTCCGACATAGAAGATCGTCTATCATATACTTAAAAGCTCATTACAGGAGCAGCGTAACGAATTTTAAGAAATAGATGAATGCTAAAGGAGAACCAGGAGAGACATGAAACACATCAGAAAATTATTGTTAGCCGCATTTGCCTTGCTCACATGCACCGTTACATTATACGCTTATGCTGTCAATCATCCCACCAACGCATTATCTCATAAAGCATGCACGTCTTGGAATATCGTACAACGTAAAATGTTTACGTTATTTCACTCCGACTTTTCCTTGCATCCCAAGCTGGATCGCACAAAGTTTGTTGTCAAAGAAGGTACGGCTTCCGAAGTGCCCGTCCTTATGTATCATTACGTTACGCCAAAGTCTGACAATCATGAACCGAAAAATAAATCCATCATTGATTTGGATGTTTTCGAACAGAACATGAAGTATTTATATGATAACGGATACCGGACCGTGACTCTAGCCCAGCTTGAACAATATGTTAATGGTAAAATCTCGCTTCCTGAGAAATCATTTGTCATCACCTTTGATGACGGATACCAGAACAACTATACCTTAGCTTATCCCGTGCTCAAAAAATATCATTTTCACGCTTCCCTATTCGTGATAGGCAGCCGAATCCAGCCCAAACCGGTTGCTTTTGACCCCAATAAAAAAAGCGATATCTCCAAGCAAGAGATGGCCGCAGGAAGCGACGTATTTGAGTATAACAGCCACACCTTTGACCTGCATCATAAAGGCTACATGGTATGTGGGGACGATCTGCCTGTTACACTCGATACCAGCCTGCTCGATCACGATATTGAACAAATTAAACATGTCGGCATTGATACACCCTATATCGCCTATCCATACGGCTATTTCAGTGCACAGATGATCTATAAGCTGCAGCAGCATGGGTATCGCATGGGCTTCACCGTAATCCCCGGCTTTGTTCGTCCGGGTGATTCACCAATGATTTTACCTCGTTTAACCGTTACAAATGATACGGATCTGCCTACCCTGCTTCGAACGGGTTCCAACAGACTTAGTGAGCGGTTCTAGGCAAGTCATTTTTCATAAAATTCATTCCGCTCTGTAAAAACAAAAAAAGCCGATGAGCACAGTCTAAGCTGTCCTCTCGGTTTTTTTATTATGTCTTATCTTTTTCAGCCCGGTATTGCTTCAGCCATTTCCGTTCTTTTTCGGTCAAATCTGCCGATTCTAACAGTTCTGGTCTACGCTCTAACGTACGGATCAGTGACTGTTCTCTCCGCCAAGCCTCGATATTCAGATGATGTCCAGACAGGAGCATATCCGGCACCTTCATGCCTCTAAATTCCGGGGGGCGGGTGTAATGAGGGTACTCAAGCAACCCCGTACTGAATGAATCTGTTACTGCACTTGTCTCGTTGCCTAATACGCCCGGAATCAGCCTTACAATGCTATCAATGGCCACCATGGCAGGTATTTCTCCGCCTGTCAGCACATAGTCACCTATAGATAGTTCATCCGTCACCAGGAATTCACGAATACGTTCATCATACCCCTCGTAATGACCGCAGATAAAGATCAGATGATCTTCTTGAACCAGTTCTTCTGCCTTTTTCTGTGTAAATGTCTCACCTTGCGGACACATCAGAATAATCCGGGGCGCTTTCATTGTGGCGGCAGCTTCTCCGCGCTGTTGCAAAACATCCTCTACAGCAGCAAAAATCGGATCAGGTTTGAGCACCATACCTCCACCGCCGCCATATGGTGCGTCATCCACGGTGTTATGTTTATTGGTTGCGTAATTTCGGAAATTGGTCGCCCCAAGCGAGACAAGCCCCTTGGCCTGCGCTTTACCCAGAATGCTTGTGCCAAACACACCATCGAACATTTCCGGGAATAACGTTAATACATCCACCTTCATGTTACAGCAGTCCTTCCATCAGGTGAATCTTGACCTGCTTCTGCTCTACATCCACATCCAGAACAACATCGTCGATCACCGGAATCAGCACTTCTTTTCCAGCTGGTGTTTTGACTACCCAAACATCATTTGCACCTGGAGTAAGAATTTCCGAAATCGTTCCGAGCGATTCTCCCTCTTCCGTAATGACAGCACATCCAACGATTTGGTGGAAGTAATACTCCCCTTCTTCAAGTTCGGCAAGGTTTTCTTTGGATACTTTTGCTATCCCCCCTTTGAACTTCTCCACTTCGTTAATGTTGCCGTATTCTTTCAGACGAACGATATACATATTTTTATGCAGACGCGCAGATTCCACTGTAACTGGCACCGGATGATTATCCGGGGTAAACAAAAATAATTCAGCATTCTTGGCAAAACGTACTTCTGGAAAATCAGTCAAAGGCATGATCTTTAACTCGCCACGAATTCCATGCGTATTTACAACTTTCCCTACATTCATAAACTCTGCCATACAATCCTCCTACGAAATTCAATCAAAATGATAACCGATTACACGTACACTCCGCAGTCAGAAACATCTTCCGATCGCTGTTATCCCCGGATATTTTGAATGTATGATCAAAAGGTTGATATCCGGTGCTAAAGGCGAACACTTCGTTTCTTCAGATTTTTTCTGCCCGCTCCGTTAAAGTGTAATCTCCAAATTAATTTTAATCCTAAATTCCCATTAAACAATTAAATGATAAGTTCAGCATGCACGAAAAGGGGCTAGGACATGCATCCTAACCCCCTTTCGTATATCTTTAAGATATGATATCTACGGTGACCCGTTTATCCATCTTAACTGCTGCTGATGTGACGACCGTACGAAGAGATTTTGCGATTCGTCCCTGTTTTCCGATCACCTTTCCGACATCGTCGGGATGAACCGTCAACTCATAAACGACAAGCCGGTCTTTCTCAACCGTCCGAACCGCCACATCATCCGGATGATCGACCAAAGCCTTAGCAATTATGCTTACTAATTCTTCCATAGATGACCCTCCGAATCAGCACCTTATTTAGATAATTTGGACTCGTGGAATTTCTTCATCACGCCCGCTTTGCTGAGCAAGTTGCGGACAGTGTCGGATGCTTGCGCACCGTTTTGAAGCCATTGCAATGCTTTATCTTCATCGATCTTAACAACAGCCGGTTGTTCAACCGGGTTGTAGTAACCGATCTCCTCGATAAAACGACCGTCACGTGGGGAACGGGAATCCGATACCACTACGCGGTAGAAAGGAGCTTTGTGAGCACCCATACGTTTCAGACGAATACGAACTGCCATTTGAAAATTCACCTCCTTCAATGAAATCTGGTTCTCATGTAAACGATTGTTCAATCAACGAAAAGGAAACTTCATCCCTTTGCCGAGACCTTTCAACTGCTTCATTGCTTTGTTCTTGCCGCCCTTAGGACCCATCATATCCGAGAACTGCTTCATCATGCGACGCATCTCATCAAACTGCTTAATCAGACGATTCACCTCTGCGAGCGACGTCCCACTACCGGTTGCGATCCGCTTCCGCCGGCTATGGTTAATCATATCCGGGTTACGTTTCTCTTCCGTTGTCATCGAATAGACAATCGCTTCGATTCGGCCCATCTGTTTATCATCGACCTTCAGGTCTTTCGCTTGTTTCATCTTGCCCATACCCGGAATCATATCCATGATCTGGTCAATCGGTCCAAGCTTTTTCACCTGATCCATCTGCTCCAGGAAATCCTCGAACGTAAATTCTGCATTCCGCATCTTCCGTTCCATTTCCTTCGCTTTCTCCGTATCGATGTTAGACTGTGCCTTTTCAATCAGGGACAACATGTCACCCATACCAAGAATACGTGAAGCCATACGTTCCGGATGGAACGGCTCCAGTGCATCAAGTTTTTCTCCGAGTGAAGCAAACTTGATTGGACAGCCTGTAACTGCTTTGACAGACAGTGCAGCACCACCACGTGTATCGCCATCCAGTTTGGTTAGCACGACTCCTGTCAGATCAAGCTGCTGATTAAAGTGTTCCGCCACATTAACGGCATCCTGACCTGTCATACTATCGACAACGAGTAATACTTCATCCGGGTTCACTACACTGTGAATCTGACGCAACTCTTCCATCAGTTCTTCATCAACATGTAAACGTCCGGCTGTATCCACGATCACATAATCATGTCCGTTATCTTTTGCATGTTGCAAACCTTGACGAGCAATCTCCACTGGGCTTGTCTGATCACCGAGGGTGAACACTGGCGCCTTCAACTGCTCTCCCAGTACTTGTAACTGCTTAATCGCAGCCGGACGATAAATGTCACCCGCAACCAGCAAAGGTCTGCTATTTTGCTTTTGCAACATTTTTGCCAGTTTACCGGAAGTCGTCGTTTTACCTGCACCTTGTAAACCAACCATCATGATCACTGTAGGTGGTTTGTTTGCCTTCGCCAGCTTAGCTTGACTTCCACCCATTAACTCTGTTAATTCTTTGTTAACAATGTCAATGATGACCATTCCGGGTGTAAAGCTGTCCATTACTTCTTTGCCGACAGCCTTCTCTTTCACTTTGGCGATGAATTCCTTGACCACTTTGAAGTTTACATCCGCTTCAAGCAATGCCAGACGTACTTCGCGCATCGCTTCGGCTACGTCTTCGTCAGACACCTTGCCTTTGCCGCGCAGCTTGCTGAACACATTCTGCAATCGGGTCGTTAATCCTTCAAATGCCATGATCCCACCTCCTTCATGCTTTAATTCCATTTTAAAACTGATTCGTCTCACTTCACTGAAAACAATGGTTACTCTCCCAGCAAAGCAACGAGATCGTGTATTGGTTTGTTGTTATCCACGGTAACGCCAGCGCGTTCCAGTGCTTGTTGTAAATCTTCAAGGTAGCGGCTGCGTCTTTCATACTTCTCAAGCAAGCCAAGCTTGCTCTCATAGTTTTCAAGCACTTGTTCAGCACGCTTGATATGTTCGTATACCGCCTGGCGGCTGATCTCAAACTCGGCTGCAATTTCACCAAGTGAAAAATCATCATGAAAGTAATATTTCAGAAATGTTTGCTGCTTCTCTGTCAACAATGATTCGTAAAAGGCAAACAGCAAGTTAATCCGGTTTGTTTTCTCAAGCCGATTTTCTTGACTCATATCGGGGCACTCCCTTCGTCAAGGAAAAACACTTTACACTCTTGCAACGTTCCTAATAATACCTAAAACAAATCAGGATGTCAAGCAAAAATACTTGTCACAATAAAAAGAAACGATACGCCTGCCATGAACAGTTTAAAACTGCCTTCTTTAGGCGTTATAAAGCCTCATTTTCTGTCCATTCAATAAAGCAAACTAGAAGCCTTTCAAACCGGAACCAAAAAGAAAAACGAAACATCTCTAAAGAAGAGACGATTCGTTTAACGCTTCTAACGAAGTGGTGTCAGATAGATTAAGACCGCGAAAAAATGCAGAATACTGCCTGCCAGTACAAACAGATGCCAGATCGCGTGGTGAAAAGGGAAACCTCTCCATACATAGAACAATGTCCCCAGCGTATACATCAGGCCTCCTGCAACCAATAGAACAATCCCACCTGTGGGAATCGCTGACACAAGCGGTTGCCAAGCTATAACGATTAGCCATCCCATCGCGATATAGAAGATCGTCGACATAAACAGAAATTTTTTGGTGAAAAAAGCTTTGAAGATTACTCCGGCCAGTGCAATGCCCCAGATGACACCGAATAGCGTCCAGCCCAGCGTTCCGCGCACTGCGACAAATAAAAACGGTGTATAGGTGCCTGCAATAAACAGATAGATGGAAGAGTGGTCAAAAAACTCAAATAAGTCTTTTGCCTTCCCCTCTTTGAGCGCATGCACCAACGTTGAATTCGTATAGAGCATCAGCATCGTAATACCATAGATTGTAAAACTCACCACATGCCAGGCTGTGCCTTTCATACTGGAGAATACAATTAACAACACTAATGCAGCTACACTAAGCGCAGCACCAATTCCGTGTGTCACGGCATTCGCGACCTCTTCACGGCGGGAGTAAGTATAGGTATTGGCCATATCAACCTTCCTTTCTAACCCATTACAATGTCAGTTACCTTTCATTATACACGTATTGCCGATGACATTACACGTGAGCTCTCACATGATGCAGCGGCAATACGGTGAACATGATTATTCGTTTAAAGACCCAAGATCAAGATTGTGTATTCTCGTCTTCGGCACCCTCTGCTGGTTGCTCCTGAATAAGTCCTGCGAACAACGCGTGAACAAACTGCTCAGAATCAAATTCCTGCAGATCATCAATCTTCTCTCCAAGACCAACCAGCTTCACAGGCAGGTCCAGCTCCTGGCGGATTGCAACCACAATACCACCTTTAGCTGTTCCATCAAGCTTAGTCAACACAAGACCTGTTACCCCACTTTTCTCTCCGAAAAGTTTGGCCTGGTTTAGCGCATTTTGCCCTGTTGTGGCATCCAGCACCATCAACACTTCATGTGGCGCACTTGGAATCTCACGCTGAATGACACGATAGATTTTGTTCAGCTCGTCCATCAGGTTACTTTTATTTTGCAAGCGGCCTGCCGTATCACATAACAACACATCGGCTCCGCGCTGTTTCGCTGCCTGCACCGCATCGTACATCACAGCAGCTGGATCAGAACCGGATTGCTGTTTGATCACATCAACGCCTGCACGCTGTCCCCATACTTCAAGCTGCTCGATCGCTCCGGCGCGGAACGTATCTCCGGCGGCCATAATTACTTTTTTCCCTTGCTGCTTGAAACGATGCGCCAGCTTGCCAATCGTTGTTGTTTTACCAACACCGTTCACACCAACAAACAAAATAACCGTAATGCCATCCGGATTCATTTTCAGTTCATTGTTTTGTTCCCCACGAAGCAAATCTGTCAGTTTCTCGGACAACACCGGCTGTAACTCAGCCGCGTCCTCAATTTTGCGTTTCTTCACTTCTGCGCGCAGGTCTTCGATCAGATTCATGACCGTATTGACGCCTACGTCTGCCCCGATCAGAATTTCTTCAAGTTCCTCGTAAAATTCCTCATCAATTTTTTTGCGGCGAATGACCAGATCGGTTACTTTTTCCACAAGCCCTTTGCGTGTCTTTTCCAGGCCATCCTTAAACTGTTTAGTAACCGACTCCGTTTTACTTGCAATGCTGTCCCGTAGCTTTTTAAAGAAACTCATAAAGCCCCTCCATCGTGTAGATAATTAAATCGTAAATGGTCATGATTTTGTAAAATGAAATGAATCCTATTTGAAGCACACAGCAATCTCCATGCAATTAGGCGATTTCCGCTTCCTCATCATCCAGTTTAACCGAAACAAGCTTGGATACTCCGCCCTCTTCCATCGTAACTCCGTATAAGACATCTGCCTCTTCCATCGTGCCTTTCCGGTGCGTAACCACAATAAATTGGGTTTGTTCAGAGAACTCACGCAAGTATTGGGCGAAACGAACGACGTTCGCCTCATCCAGGGCAGCCTCAACTTCGTCCAATACGCAGAATGGCACAGGTTTCACGTGCAGAATGGCAAAGAGCAACGCCATCGCCGTTAAGGCCCGTTCTCCGCCCGACAACAGTTGCAGATTTTGCAGTTTCTTACCCGGTGGCTGGGCTACGATATCAATGCCTGTATCAAGGAGCCGCTCAGGGTCCATCAGAACCAAATCAGCACGTCCTCCGCCAAACAGCTTCGTGAATACAGTACCGAATTCACGGCGAATGGCATCAAACGTAAATTTGAACCGCTTCGCCATTTCATCTTCCATTTCCTTAATGACCTGATACAGTGTCGTTTTGGCTTCCACCAAATCATTTTTCTGTTCGTTCAGGAACTCGTACCGCTCATTCACCCGCTGAAATTCTTCAATTGCTCCGAGATTGACATCACCAAGAGCCGATATCGCACGTTTTAACTTCTGTACCTCTGCTTGTGTGCTCTCCACATCTTCTGGTACTGGATAACGCTCTTTGGCAAGTTCATAGCCTAACTCATATTCATCTGTCAGCTTACGCAAAATATTTTCCAGCTCTACATCCAGACGGTTCACGGAAATTTCAGTTTGACGCATCTGCTCTTCCACGGCTTTGAGCTGTGTGCGCTGCTCCTTCGTTTCACTCTCAGCCAGCTCCAGCTTCTTCGACAATTCACTGCGCGCAGCACGTTTGAAGTCCAGCTCTTGAGATGCCTGTGCCTTTTTAAGCCTGTACTCGTTCAAATCTTCTATCTGTTTTACACTTTCACTCTGTGTTTTCTTGAAATCCGCTTCCATCGATGCGAGCAACGTACGATTCTGGCGCAGATCTTTTACAAGTGAATCGACCTCGCGCTCCAATCTCCGGAGTTGTTCCTCATTTGAGAAGCGTTCCTGATCCAGCTTACCTTCCCGTACTTTTAGTTCAGTGAGCTGCGTTTGCAGCTCTTCTTTGGCAGACTCATTGGCCTTCCGGGCAAACTCTGCTGCGTGAATCGCACGATGAGTAGCTTTCTCCTCTTCCTCAAGCTGCTCAAGTTTCTTCTCCGCTTCAATCCGGGATTTGTCGAGCTCCTTGATCTCTTCGGTGAATCCACTCTTTTCCTGACCTGCCACAGCAACTTGCTCCAATACATGGCGCAGTTCATGTTCTACCTGCTTCATCTCCATCGAGGCTTGTTGCTCTGCATTTCGGGTATCGTCACCAGACTGACGCAGCTGATCCAGCTTGTCCTGACACTGTTCTAGTTGGGCTTTGACATCGTTCACGCTGCGATGCAGCTTCACAATCTGCTGCTCGGTGTCCAGAATATCCTGATCAAGCTGATCCAGCTGCCGCTTGCGGCTGAGTAGGCTGCCATTTTTTTTGTGCTGACTGCCGCCTGTCATGGAACCGCCTGCGTTGACGACATCCCCCTCGAGAGTGACAACCCGGAAACGATACTGACAACGTGCTGCAATTTTATTGGCGAACTCAAGCGTTTCTGCAATAATGACATTTCCAAGCAAACTGCCGATAATCGAGGCATATTTTGAATCATACTGTACAAGTTCAGCACCGATGCCGACAAAACCGTCCATTCCCTCAACCATCGAGCGCTCACCTGCACCGATTGAACGGGGACGAATAACATCCAGCGGAAGAAATGTTGCACGTCCTAATTGCCGTTGCTTCAAGAAAGCAATAGCCTGTCTGGATACGGCCTCGTTCTCCATAACGATGTGCTGTAGCGCGGCCCCCATCGCTGTTTCTACCGCAAGCTCGATCTTTTCGGGAACTTTGACGAGTTCTGCTACTGCACCATGCACTCCGTTTAGCGTCCCTTTTCGAGAAGCTTTGAGCACTTCTTTTACACCCAGCATGAAGCCGTCAAAATCATCCTGCATTTCTTTCATCGTATCCCGGCGAGACACTTGTGCCTCACGCTTTTGCTCCCATTTACGTACGGTGCCACGGCTCTCTTCCAAAAGTTTTTGCAAAGACTGTAGCCGTTCACTTTCCGAAATATAACCCCCGCGCAGTTCGCTGATTTCCTTACCTAAACGAACCACTTTTTTCTGAATCTCTGCTTTACGGCCTTCTAACGTCTCTTTCTGTTCTTCCCATTTGCCGGATTCTTCTGATGCACGGTTCATTCTGCGTTCCAGCGTTTCTTTTTGCTGGTCCACATACCGTATTTCGTTTCGTGCCTGCGCCATCTGATTCATCAGTTCGAGCAAGTTCCCTTTGAGGCTCTCCTCCTGCTGCTGACTTATTCCACCGGTAACACCGATAAGCTTAGCTTCTTCTTCAGACAAACGATTTTTTACATCAGCCAGTTCCAGTTCAAGCTTGCCAAACTTCTCCCGCAAGGCAATCAGTTCAGCTTCACGCTCCCGATGCCTCTCCTCGCTCACCGCCAGCGTTTCCCTCAGTTGCTCTTGATTCGCTTGCAGATTACGCGAACGTTCCCGAAGAAGTTCTCCATGCCCTTCGCTTTTCTCTGTTGCCTCACTAAATTGCAGCAAAGCAGCCTGAAGTTCTTCCGTCTCCGTTTCCAGCAGACGCAGTGCATTGCGATCATTCTCCAGCTTCGCATCATGTGTGGATACAATCGCCGCCAATCCAACTTCTTCGTGTTTTAGCGACTCCAGGCGTTCACTCGCTTTGCTCCACGAAGCATGAATCTGTTCAATCTGATACACATACATCGATATTTCCTTCGATTTGAGTTCAGAACGAAGCTGCTTATAGTGCATGGCTTTCTCAGACTGTTCCTTCAACGGACCAATCTGATCTTCTAGTTCAGTAACGAGATCGTGAATACGTAACAGATTCTGTTCGGTCTCATCCAGTTTACGCGTTGCATCCCGTTTGCGGGACTTATATTTAACGATTCCTGAAGCCTCTTCAAAAATACCGCGGCGATCCTCGGAACGAGTACTCAAAATCTCTTCAATTCGTCCTTGTCCAATAATTGAGTAAGCCTCTTTACCGATCCCCGTATCCATGAACAGTTCGGTTATATCTTTCAGACGACAGGATTGTTTATTAATAAAATATTCACTATCCCCGCTGCGATGAACACGTCGGGTTACGGTCACTTCACCGAAATCCAGAGCGAGTGCATGATCTTCGTTGTCCAGTGTAAGGGAAACCTCTCCGTAGTTGACAGCTTTACGCGCATCACTGCCTGCAAAAATAATATCTTCCATTTTACCGCCACGCAGTGACTTCGCACTTTGCTCACCCAATACCCAACGGATTCCATCGGATATATTACTTTTACCGCTTCCGTTCGGACCTACGACTGCTGTAATGCCACGAACAAATTCCATTTCCGTTTTGTCGGCGAATGACTTGAATCCACCCAATTCTATTCGTTTCAGAAACATAGGGCTTCTCGTCACCTCCTGCTGCAAATTTCAATTATTGCTTTCAGCGCTTCGTTAAAGATTCGAAAATTCTTCACGAGTCTCTTTACAAAAAAAAGAGCAAAAAGCAGTCCGGCCGATTACTTCCGCCGGGGCGGGCCCGCGGGCTGCTCTTTGCTCTTCGTTTGTCTAAGCGCTGCCTGGTACAATTCAGGCCTCCGGAAGCTTCAGTCGTTCAAGCGCCGCAGATGCTGCCTGTTGTTCCGCCTCTTTTTTGGAGCGTCCTGTACCTCGGCCAAGTCGTTCTTGGCCCATATGGACTTCTGAGACAAACTCACGTTCATGGGCTGGCCCCCGCTCTTCGACGATCCGGTACTCCAGAGCTCCCATATTGTGATGCTGTGTGAGTTCCTGCAACTCTGTTTTGTAATCACTCATTTGCAGCTTGCTGCCAACAACGATTAACGGAAACACATGCTGATCCAGAAATGCTCGCACAGGTTCAAGACCCTGATCCAGGTATAGTGCACCAATAAATGACTCGAACACGTCCGCCAGAAGAGCTGGACGTGTACGTCCTCCGGTTAATTCCTCACCTTTTCCAAGAAGTACATATTGTCCAAAACTGAGCGCTTCAGCAAATTTGACGAGGGAAGGTTCACAGACAATGGATGCCCGCATCTTTGTTAGTTCTCCTTCCGGACGGTTAGGATACAGATGATACAAGTACTCCGATACAGTCAACTCCAATACAGCATCGCCCAGAAACTCCAGACGTTCGTTATCCTGATGCTGACTGAATCGGTGTTCGTTTACGTAAGAAGCATGGGTAAACGCTTGTTTTAGAAGCTGCCTGTTGTCAAATTTGATTTGAAGTTTTTGTTGTAACTGCTTCAGATCTTCACTCAAACGAACTAGCCCCTTATGCTTCAAATTTTTTGAGAATAATGGTGGCGTTGTGACCGCCAAATCCAAATGAATTGGACATTGCTACATTCACTTTGGTTTGACGTGGAACGTTAGGCACGTAATCCAGATCACATTCAGGGTCTTGATCTTCCAAGTTGATCGTTGGAGCCAGAGTCTGATGTGTCAGGGACAATCCGCAGATAACTGCTTCTACCCCGCCCGCAGCGCCAAGCATATGACCTGTCATGGACTTGGTGGAACTTACGGCAAGCTTGTACGCATGATCGCCAAACGCCTTTTTAATGGCCAACGTTTCGGAACGGTCACCCACTGGTGTTGAAGTTCCGTGTGCATTGATGTAATCCACTTCTTCCGGCTGAATGCCTGCATTGCGAAGTGCCATCGTCATACAACGTGCTGCTCCGTCTGGATCTGGTTCTGTCATATGGTGTGCATCACCTGTCAGACCATAACCGATTACTTCACCGTAGATTCGTGCGCCACGAGCCTGAGCATGTTCCAAGGATTCTAGAATCAAAATACCAGCACCTTCACCCATAACAAATCCGTCACGACCTGTATCAAAAGGACGGCTTGCCTGCGTAGGATCATCATTGCGTGTAGACATCGCACGCATCGCGCAGAAACCTGCAAGTCCTGTTGGCCTAATGGTTGCTTCAGCACCGCCGCAGATCATGGCATCTGCATCACCATTTGCAATCAACTTGAACGAATCTCCAATAGAGTGTGTTCCTGTTGCACAAGCAGTAACAACGTTGATATTCGGCCCTTTGGCACCAAGTGAAATGGACATCTGTCCAGATGCCATATTCGAAATCATCATCGGAATGAAGAATGGACTCACACGTTTAGGGCCTTTTTGCAAAAGCGCATTGTGCTGGTCTTCCCAAGTTCCCAATCCACCGATACCAGAACCAATCGATACACCAAAACGCTCTGCATCAATGTTCTCATTGATTTTCAGACCGCTATCTTCAACTGCTTTGAAACCAGCTGCCACAGCGAACTGTACAAAACGATCCATCTTCCGTGCATCTTTTCGATCCATATATTCTTCCGGGTTGAAATCTTTGATCTCGGCTGCGATCTGTGTCGTGTACTCACTAACGTCAAATGCCTCAATCTGAGAAATTCCGGACTTTCCTGCCATTAAACTGCCCCAGAATGTCTCTAAATCTTTTCCGAGCGATGTCATTACGCCCATTCCGGTAATTACAACTCTTTGTTTCAACCGACTCACCTCTATATCGACTGCATTACGCAAGTATTTTGTGGGAATATCCGCAGAATGGAATATAGAACGCCTCTCCAAAGATCGGCAAACACCTTGTCTGCGGGATGTGAAAAACCAATGAATGATGAGAAGTCCCGCCTGTTCGAGAACAGGAGCGGGACTGAATTGACTTTAGGTATGAGATTGTATGTAGTTTACAACTTCACCTACGGTCGTAATTTTTTCTGCATCTTCATCAGAGATTTCCAAATCGAATTCATCTTCCAATTCCATGACCAATTCCACTACATCCAAAGAATCAGCACCCAAATCTTCTTTGAAAGATGCTTCAAGTGTAACTTCAGCTTCGTCTGCGCCCAAGCGGTCGACGACGATGCGTTTTACACGCTCCAATACATCGGACATCCGGTTCACCTCCTCCTTGGTATTATACGAGAATCGCAGGCAAAATGCCATAGAAGACATATGCGGCTCCCGGCCGGGGAACCCGGCCTTTTTCCGGCATTTCGGATCGTCCAGCGCCTGTTCCCCGACTTTGATTCAAAGCCCAGGAAATTTACATGTACATGCCGCCATCGACATGCAGTGTTTGACCTGTCATATAAGATGAAGCTTCTGATGCAAGGAATGTAACCACACCAGCAATTTCATCCGGCTGTCCCAGACGGGACAACGGAATGCCACTAAGCATACCATCGACCAGCTCTTGAGACAATTCCTTAGTCATATCAGTTTCAATGAACCCTGGTGCAACACAGTTCACCGTAATTCCGCGGGAAGCCAATTCCCGGGCAGAAGCTTTCGTTAAACCGATAACTCCTGCCTTAGCAGCCACGTAATTGGCTTGTCCTGGATTTCCGAGAACACCTACAACAGAAGAGATGTTAATAATTCGTCCTGAACGCTGCTTCATCATTGGACGTGTTACTGCCTTCAGACAGTTAAACACCCCTTTAAGATTCGTTTCGATGACTTGATCGAATTCTTCTTCTTTCATCCGCATGATGAGGTTGTCCCGGGTAATTCCCGCGTTATTCACCAGAATATCGACATTCCCCCATGCTTCAATCGCTGTCTTCACCATCTGTTCCGCTTCAACCATCTGACCTACATTGGCCTGAATCGTAATCGCCTGAACGCCTTTTGCACGGATCTCCTCGGCTACTTCCTCGGCCGCAGCCTGGCTGCCCGCATAATTTACAGCAACATTCGCTCCGGCTTCAGCCAGGGCAAGTGCAATACTACGGCCAATTCCGCGGGATGCTCCGGTCACTATAGCATTTTTACCTTCTAACGGTTTAGACATAACCATTCCTCCTCTCCCTGAATCTACACAAGTTGGACCTAAGTTATTTACACTAGCACTCCGAGGACAGAATAACCTTACAATCGCTGTTATCCCCAGATTTTCTAATTCCCTTCTTCAAAGGGAAAAATCCGGTGATAAAGGCGAAGCATATGCTTCCGATGCAGCTTTCTTTCAGAAAGCTTTAAGCTTCGCTTTTCCAGGTTTTTTCTGTCCTCTCCGTTAAAATGTAAATAAATAGTTCATCTTATGTGATTTAATTATTTTTAAGATCAGCTGCAGTTGCTTCCAAGGTTACAAGACTGTTTACATTGTATAATTTTACGGTTTTATCTGTTTTTTTAATCAAACCGGTTAATACATTGCCCGAACCAATCTCAACAAACGTATCCACACCTTGCTCAATCAGCCATCTCACACTGTCTTCCCATAAAACCGGAGAATAGACCTGAGTTGTAAGCAAGTTCTGAAACTGTCCATTTTCGACAGGTCTTGCGGTAACGTTAGCAACTACAGGAACCTTCGCAGGTGAGAACGTCACTGTACTCAGCTTATCGGCCAGTCTATCAGCAGCACTTTTCATCAATGAAGAGTGAAACGGGCCACTTACTTCAAGTGCAATTGCGCGTTTCCCACCTGCCTCTTTCACCCGTTCTGACACGGCGGCTACGCCCTCTTTTACACCCGAAATAACGATTTGTCCCGGACAATTGATATTGGCCAGTTCAACCGCATGACCACTCTCGGATACATCACGGCAAAGCACCCCCAGCGCTTCCCGTTCTGCACCCAGTACGGCAGCCATTGCGCCCTGCCCTTCCGGTACAGCTTCTTCCATATATTGCCCACGTACTCGTACAATTTGTACAGCATCCTCAAAGGATATAACACCAGCAGCAACTAATGCACTGTACTCACCCAGACTATGTCCGGCAGCGTAGTCCGCTTCAATTCCTTTTTCTTTGAAAGCCTCCAGCAGCGCAATACTCGCGGTGAGCAGCGCCGGCTGTGTATTGGATGTCTGTTTCAGCTCCGTGTCCGGTCCTTCAAAGATCAGGTTGCTCAGCGAGAAGCCCAGCGCTTCATCTGCTGTGCGAAAAACCTCCGCGGATGCAGGTACAGACTCATATGCATCTTTGGCCATACCTACTTTTTGTGATCCCTGTCCAGGGAATACAAAAGCGATTTTACCCATTTCATTCATCCTCCAGCTGTCTAGTTTACCATACGAGTACGGATGCGCCCCAAGTCAAACCGCCGCCGAAACCAACCATCAAAACAGTATCTCCTGCTTTCATGCGGCCTTCTTCTGCAGCTTCAACCAGTGCAAGCGGAATGGAGGCTGCCGACGTGTTCGCATACTTGTCTACGTTGACAACCACTTTCTCCTCTGGAAGTTCCAGTCGTTGCATAGCCGATTGAATAATGCGTACATTCGCCTGATGCGGAACAAACAGGTCAACATCCGTACGATCCATGCCAGCTTTGCGAAGGACTTCAATCGTTGCAGTCCCCATGACACGAACAGCAAATTTGAACACTTCACGGCCGTTCATATAGATATAATGCTTTTTGTTCTCAACCGTTTCCGCACTTGCCGGCAGGCGTGAACCACCGCCCTCGATTTGAAGCAGGCTTCCCCCCGCACCTTCTGCGCCGAGATCAAATGCTTTGAAACCACGGCCTTCCGGAACTTCACCAACAACGACAGCTCCTGCTCCATCACCGAAAAGAACACAAGTGTTGCGGTCTGTGTAGTCTGTAATACGTGACAAACAATCTGCACCAATAACAAGCGCGTTGTTGTACATGCCGCTTTGAATGAAACTGGTTGCCGTTGCAAGGCCGTATACAAACCCGGAACAAGCAGCAGACAAATCAAATGCAGCAGCGCCCTTGGCACCCAGTTTATCTTGCAGAATGCAAGCTGTCGACGGGAAAGAGGAGTCCGGTGTAATTGTAGCAACGATAATTAGATCCAGATCACTGCCTGTCATACCAGCAGACTCAAGCGCTTTTATTGCAGCTTCAAAAGCTAAATCAGAAGTGGCTTGATCCGGTGCAGCGATATGCCGTTCCTTAATTCCTGTACGGCTGACAATCCACTCGTCATTCGTATCGACCATTTTTTCCAAATCGCTGTTTGTCAAAATTTTCTCCGGCACATATTTACCTGTACCAATAATCCCTACTGGGCGCAAATTATTCATATCGTCACTCACTTCCCACTAATTTCCTTAGATATGCTGTCTACCAATTGATTTTGTACGGCAATCCGTGCCTGACGCACGGCATTTTTGATCGCATTGCCATCCGCGGAACCATGGCTTTTGACGACGAGTCCACTCAAACCTAGTAATGGGGCACCACCGTGCTCCGTATAATCAAGCTTTCTCTTAAGCCCACGCAATTCAGGCATGAGCACCGCCGCAGCCAGTTTATTTTTGAAGGATGAGGTAAACTTCTCTTTGAGCAGGCCGAAAATCGCTCCAGCCGCGCCTTCCAGTGATTTCAACAGAATGTTGCCGGCAAACCCGTCACATACCAGTACATCACAGGCGCCAGTGAGTACATCACGTGCTTCTACATTTCCTACAAAACGAATTGGCAGCTGTTCCAGCAGCGGATAGGCATGTTTGGTCAGCTCATTCCCTTTGCCTGGCTCTGTGCCCACATTGAGCAATCCCACTCTCGGCGATGCAATACCTTGTACTTTTTGCCGATACAAACTCCCCATCAGCGCGTATTGTGCCAGATGTTCAGGTTTAGCATCCATATTTGCACCGAGATCTAGCGCAAGTACACCTACATCATCCATCGTAGGAATCATGGGGGCAAGTGCAGGACGTTCAATTCCGTCCATCCGGCCTACAACTAACAAACCGGCTGTCATTAACGCTCCGGTATTCCCTGCCGAGATCATGGCATCGGCTTCCTTTTCTTTGACCATACGTCCGGCCACAACCATGGAAGAATCCTTTTTGCGCCTTACTGCCTTTACCGGTTCATCATCCGAACCAATCACTTCGGAAGCGTGCCGAACGCTCAAATTGGCCGGTCTAGCTCCAGACTGACTTAAAAGAGGTTCAAGCTTGGCTTCATCGCCAACCAGGACGATCTGTGTATCCGCCCATTCCGTAGCAGCAGCAACCGCCCCTTCTACGGTTGACGCAGGGGCATTATCGCCGCCCATAGCATCAATGACGATTTTCATTCCAAATGACCTCCTTCTTTGCTGTCTTCTCCACCTGAATGATAGATCACAAAATTACCTTGGAACACCATTTCTTCACCAACATAGGTGAACACTTCAACTTTAGCCTTTCCCTTTTGACCGGGAATAGATTTCACATAAGCTTTGGCGATACACTTTTCTCCCAAACGAACAGAGCGAACAAAACGTATATCTGCCGAAGCGGTTAACGCAATCTCATCATTAATGACAGCGACAGCAAGTGAATTCGCTTGTGCAAAGACATAGTGCCCGCGGGCAATACCTGTTCTTGAAAAAACATGTTCCTCTTTGATCTCAAATAAGGATATCCCGCTCTTGTCCAGCTGTAAATCCACAATGTCACCGATAATCTCGTGCAGGGGCAGTGATCGCACCTGATCATACGAGCGCTCCGCCATCAGTTTCATCCGTTCCCGAAGCTCCGGTATGCCAAGTTCCAGTCTGTCAAGACGGATCGTCTGAATACTTACCTTCAATTGACGTGTAAGCTCCTGATCTGTCACGAACGGATTCTCGTCTATCATTTTGGTCAATTGCTGCTGCCTCTGTCTCTTCGGTAAACGCTCGATGCCTGACACCCCCCCGCTGTATCGTTTTCAGAACCTACCTTTTGGTTAAGTTCTTTCTTCCAAAGCTTAGTTCTTTATATGCTGTAGCCCTGCTTATTCAGGGAGCTTCTAAAATAAAAGTGTATGATGATCTGTATGTAACGTCAAATCTTAGAACCTGGTACTAAACCACATTATATCTCATCCTGTGTCAAAAAGAAAGGCTAGTATAACAAATTCACATCACTTCATCAAAGCGCAGATTCACATATATACCGAGCATAGATTTCCGCTTGAATAAGCTTATTCGTTCGCTTTTCTTACAAAAAAAGCAACACCTCATCGAAATGAAGTGTTGCTTGATGTGTAGCTATTATTGAGAGATGATCTCTCTTGCTTTGTACGTTCCGCACACTTTGCACACGTGGTGAGCAAGCTTCAATTCGCCGCATTGTTCACATTTCACCATGCCCGGTACAGCCAATTTAAAGTGAGTGCGACGTTTGTCGCGACGCGTCTTGGACGTTCTCCGTTGAGGTACTGCCATTATTCCCACCTCCTTATCAAAATCAACCTTTGCAGGTAGTTGTTACGTTCGATTTTCAATCAAGCTCATTTAAAAAAATCCTTGAGTCCTGCAAGCCGCGGATCGATAACCTGGGTATCACAACCGCAGTCACCTTCGTTCAGCTCATGGCCACACTTAGGACAAAGTCCCTTGCATGTCTCGCTACAGAGCGGTACAAACGGAAGATCCAGCAGGAAAGCTTCCTCGGCATAACCTTTCAGATCAACGCTATCCTCATCCACATAGAGAGTATCGTCGTCTTCAGATAATTCCTCTGGCTGTTTTCCCTGCTTGAATTGCTCATGAAAATCAATATGAAAATGTTCACTTAACGGCTTGAGACAACGGGAGCATAACATGTCCACTCCTACTGTCAGTTTGCCATGAACATCCACAACGTTCTCCTCTCTGATCTCTGCAGACAAATCCGCAGTCAGCGGGGTAACGGCTGTGATATCTTGTCGGTTAGAAACCAGATGTTTGATATCCCACTGTTCGTTAAAGCGCAGGGGGCGATCACTGGTTGCCACTTTGCGAAATGGCATTATCATGTTCTATCACTCCAAACGAAACCAATTTCATAAATAGTTGTCTAACGAATGGCGGCAGTATACAGTACAAGACGATCCTAATATGTGCGTTCATTCCTGACTGTATGTATGCTGTCTGTCCCTCACAAAAGATTTATGAAACTGACTTAACAAACAAAAATCATTATACCGATTTTCCAAGAGGTTTGTCAACACTTTTAACTTTACACCCTTTCTGGAAAACGATCACTCCGATTACACCGTCACATCTGGTCTATTATAGACCTACTCCATAATAACTACAAGTCATCTATAGGATCTAGACTTATAATTCAATCCCCTACTTATATCTGATGCTACCCACTCCTTACATCAGTCACCAATCGTTAACGAATGGTGTGATCTATGTCACACAGGTCGCTAAATCTGATGCCTATACTTGTTGTAAATTCAATGAGAAAGCAACCTTCACAACCTTCTTTATAACAATCTATCATTGATATTTCAAAAGAAAATCGGGAGGGAAATTACATGTTAAGCCAACAAACGATTGACGTAATCAAATCTACTGTGCCCGTACTTGAAATTCATGGAGAAGCCATTACACGCCACTTTTATCAAACGATGTTTGCGGCTCACCCGGAGCTATTAAACATTTTTAATCATGCAAATCAAAAACAAGGCCGTCAGCAAGCTGCACTCGCCAACATGGTTTACACCGCGGCACTACACATTGATAACCTTGCTGCCATTATACCTGCCGTTCGTCAGGTTGCCCACAAACATCGCAGTCTGGGTATCGTTCCCGAGCAATACGTTATTGTTGGAACTTATCTGCTGCAAGCCATCAAAGATGTTCTGGGTGATGCCGCAACAGATGAAATCTTAACGGCATGGGGAGACGCCTACCAAGTGATTGCTGATGCCTTTATAGGTATTGAGCAGGAAATGTATAGCGAAGCTACGAATCAAACAGGTGGATGGGACGGTTTCAGAACCTTCAAAGTTGCCAAAAAAGTACAAGAAAGCAAAGTCATCACTTCGTTTTATTTGTTGCCGGAAGATGGCAAGTCTATATCTTCATATCAACCAGGGCAATATATCAGCATTAGAATCCGGCCTGAAGGACAAGAATTCACTCAGATTCGTCAGTATACCCTTTCCGACGCACCTGGCAAACCCTATTATCGTATATCCGTAAAACGTGAATCCGGTGGATTGGACCGTCCTGAAGGGGTTATCTCCAATTACCTTCACAACCATATCACTGAAGGCAGCCTGGTTGAAATCTCCGCCCCAGCCGGTGATTTTACATTAGATACAGAAGATCCACGTCCTGTTGTACTGGTGAGCGGCGGCGTTGGTTTAACGCCAATGATCAGCATGCTGAATACGCTGATTGAATCGAATGATCAGCGTCCAATCACTTTTTTACACGCTAGTCCGAATGGATTCTCGCACGCCTTCCGCGATCACGTAAATCAACTGTCTCAACAGCATTCTAATCTTAACACTCACTATTGTTATACTTCCCCTGCCGATTCCGATCTGGAAAATGAGCTATCTTATAAACGGGGATACATGGATGAGGCTTGGCTTCGTCAAGTCATTCAAGAACCGGATGCGAACTATTACCTGTGCGGCTCTATCACGTTTATGCGTTCGGTATATGCAGAACTTCTGTCCATTGGTGTTGCAGAAGATCGTATCCATTATGAATTTTTCGGGCCAAAAGCCAGTCTTGCTCCTGCTACGGAGAATGTGTGAGCATAAAATACAGTCGGAAAGAAAGATAATAACAGCTATATTTCAGGTACAGGCTGCATCTGCGGATGCTGGTTCTGTGCCTTTTTTCATCATTTGCTCTAATGCCAGCTCTATTCTATGATGAAAGAGGTAAAATGCACTTTGCAGGTGAACAGACTAATTTATGCTATCCCATATTGTAAAAATGTCATGACCCGCGTGATTAACGACCCAATGGGAGATTTCAACGCGGCAGGAAGGAGTAACGCTCATGAAAGCTGTAGGCGTTATTGTGGAATATAACCCGTTGCACAACGGACATGTGCATCATCTGAATGAATCGCGGCGGCTTAGCGAAGCAGACGCCGTTGTTGCCGTGATGAGCGGCCCTTTTCTCCAGCGTGGCGAACCCGCCATCGTTGGTAAAAGGGCACGCACCGAGATGGCGCTCCATGCTGGCGCCGATCTCGTGCTTGAACTGCCGGTTGCCTATGCGGTTCAACCGGCGGAGTGGTTTGCCTTTGGTGCGGTATCCTTGCTGCACCGCACCGGAGTTGTGGACTCGCTCTGCTTTGGCAGCGAGTCCGGCGACATCAACAGCCTGCAGCGCATTGCGCGCGTGCTGGCTGTGGAGCCCGCAGGGCTGCGCGAGGATATCGCGCGCCGCCTGCGGGAAGGCGCCAGCTACCCCGCCGCGTACGCAGGCGCGGCGGCAGCGCTGGCGCCCGGCGGCGTCGATGCTCACGACGCCGCGGCACTGCTGGAGCAGCCCAACAATTCGCTTGGGCTGCACTACCTCATCGCGCTGCAACGGCTAGGCAGCGCGATCCAGCCCTTGACGGCGGCACGTACCGGTGCCGCCTATCATCAGGCGACGCCCGGACCGGGGGCGATCGCCAGTGCCACAGCTGTCCGCCGCCTGCTGCTGGCGGACGGGCCCAAAGCCGCCGCACCATATGTGCCGGCGGCAACCCTTGCCATTCTGCATCGCGAATGGCAAGAAGGACGCGCTCCCATGCACTGGGAGCGCTTTGCCCAGCCGCTGCTGCACATCGCGGCCACCCGCCGTGCCTCCGAGCTGGAACGTATCGCCGAAGTCACGGAAGGACTGGAGCACCGGCTCATACGTGCACTCGCCCAGCTCCCCGAGCCTTCAGTCGAAACTCTCCTGAACGCGCTCAAAACTCGGCGTTACACGCGCACCAAACTGCAGCGCATGCTCGCCCACCTGCTCCTGAACCACACAAAAGAAGAGTGTTCACCAGAGCGATTAGCCACCGGACCCGGATATCTGCGTGTCCTCGGCTTTACTTCAACAGGCCAGAGTCTGCTCAAACAGATGAAAAAAACAGCCACCCTGCCTGTTGTAATGAAACCCTCAACGTTTGAACATGCTCAACTGGAGTTGGATATCCAGGCGCAAGCCGCCTATGCTCTTGCCCATGACCAACAGGATTCGCGCAACATATCACGCATAATGTATAGCGACTACTACGAATCACCCGTGAGAATCTGACTCATCTCGCCCTACAAACTATAGAACCAGCAAAAAATCCCCTGTGCCCAGCCTTTGGCTGTCATCACAAGGGATTTTGTCATTTCGATTTTTTAAAAGCAACGTCTTACACATGTATCCTACCAATGCATAACACTTATCGTATTATTCAACCTGACCTGGACACTTAATTTACATCCCTTTTTCTCATTGCTTTCTCGCTCTTTTTTATGAATCTCCTATAACTGTTTTTCCGAGCGTACCTTCTTATTTTAAAAGAGGTCACTGCCCAAGCTCTTCTAAGTCCAATCTTCTAGTAAGATACTCTTATTTCACTTAAGACTTCACAGACAGAGTTTTCAAGAAGGCTAACGCATCATCGAGTGTGCTTACGGGCACAAGCTTCATTCGAGTGTTGATTTCTTTTGCTTTGGCCTCAGCTTCTTTGTAGTTGTCTTTAGGTACAAAGAAGATTTCTGCCTTTTTACGGTCGGCAGCGACTATTTTATGTTGCACACCGCCAATGGCTCCTACAACACCATCTTTCGTAATCGTACCTGTACCAGCAATCCGATGTCCCTTGGTCAGATCACCAGGAGTCAACTGATTATAAATCTCCAACGTGAACATTAACCCGGCAGAAGGACCTCCCACTTGCGTGCTTGAAAATGTGATTTGTTTGTTCGGGTCTTCCGGCTTCACCTTCTGCACGGCACCAATCATCACCCCAAGTCCAGTACGCATCTTGCCTGTCTTGCTGTCTTTCACCTCAACCAGCGTGATATCCCGGCTAATCGTTTCACCGCCGCGCTCCAATTGCATCTCCACCGTATCCCCGGCTTTTTTTCCTTCCAGCTGTTTGGCAAGCACCGTATTATCCGGTGTAGCTGTACCGTTCACACCCAGAATAATATCTCCGGGTTCAATATCTCCATCCGGTTTGGGATTTTCCGAAAGACCAAACACAAAGATGTTTTCAGGCACAATGGAGTATGCAATGTCCGCTTTCTCATAGGCCGCTTCCATGGCAGAGGATTGCGAATCACTCATGAACCAGACCTGTTCAGCGGAGTATTCCGCCTCGCTTTTACCACGCAGACGATCTTCCTTTTTATCCACTTGTGCATTTTTATCAAAATACGAAGTGCCTAGCAAAAATAAATTGGCATACGTTGCAGACACGGTGGTCATCATGAATACGCCTTTTTCATCTTTGTCACCGTCCTTCACGGTAACCATGGGTTTAACTTCATCCGCACTGCCAGGTTTATAAATAATATATGGCGTTGGCATGTACACCGTAAGATAAACAATAAGAGCCACCGCGATCACGTAGATCGAAGCTCTGAAACCACCTGTTTTCCGGAACCGATTCATCTCATGAGCCTCCGTTCTTATCTCTATACAAGCTGAACCCACTCCACAAGAGTTGCTTTGTGTAATTCATTTAGCTCATTCTTATTACATATGATTACAATCCAAGTCTAACACCCTGTTGTTCCTGCATACAATGGTACAGGCCGGATAGGTCGCAGTACGATTCGCCGTCTATCCGGTCAAGGCCGAACCGTTTACGAACGTGATTCGGCCGTCCACTGTAATCCCAATGCCCGAGAGGCGTTAATTGATATGAGGTGAAACGATGACCGTATCCAGTGAGGTTCGAAGTCCCGGTTTGGCAAGAACCGTCTTCCTGAGCACCAGTGCATTCATGCTGGTTGTTGCAATAGTTGCATCTCCGAAAGAAGCGTTCGACGCATCCATTCAAGGACTCGATATCTGGTGGAAAATTGTCTTTCCGGCCCTGCTGCCGTTCCTAATGTTATCCCAGATGCTGACCGCGTTTGGCTTTACCCACGCCTTGGGGGTTCTGCTAGAGCCCCTGATGAGACGTTTGTTTAGGCTGCCAGGCCATACCGGGTTCGTTCTCGCTGTGGGCATGTGTGGAGGTTTTCCAACCGCCGTAGATGCCGTATCTCGATTACTCAAGGATCAACAAATGACCGCCAGACAGGCGGTTATTATTACGGCGGCAGCTCATTTTGCCAACCCTATGATGATTCTGCTTGTTGTTGGAGGTGCTTTTCTTCATAACCCTGCCGCCGGATATTTTCTCCTCATTATACACTGGATCAGTGGCTGGATTGCAGCCGCCGTTGCCATTCGTTTTATTCCTGCATCCCGCAAAAAAAATCTTGTACCGGACTCCATATCATCTAATAAAGCTGTCCATTCTCTCTCACCAGCCCAAAATCAAGCAGAGACCAATAAGAAGCAACTGCATCCCTTAGCTCAGAATTCTCAGAAACTTCGCATCGGTTCGCGTATGTTGCTCGCCGCTAGAGAAGCACATAGCCGGGATGCACGAGGTTTTGGCAAATTACTGGGTGACACCGTATCTCAGGCCGTACAGGTTTTAATGTTAACTGGAGGATACATCATCGTTTTTGCAGTATTCATCCGGTTACTCTCACTCTACCTGACTCCCGGTATTTCAGTTGCAGTTTGGCCTTCTGTGCTGGAGCTTCACCTGGGTACATACCACATTAGCAAAACAGCAAATGCACCCGCCCTACTGATGGCATTCCTGGCAGGTGCGCTTGGCTGGGGAGGCGTATGCTCGCATCTACAAGTCTCGTCGATGCTAAGAACAGCCATCCCCGGACTGCATTCCATGCTCTTTTTCATTATCGTTCGATTAGGACATGGGTTAACCGCCTTTATCCTTACCCTCTGGTTGTGGGAACCATTCAGCCGTTACAGCACAGAAGTATCGACCACATGGCAGACCACTGCGGTAAAGCACTCAGATTCTTTGTTCTACTGGCCGTTTCTGCAATTTCCAGACACCATAAGTACATTGCAATTTATCTGGAATAGCCTCCCTGTAGCAGCCCTAAGTCTCGCTTTACTTCTTGGGGTAATGATTAGCCTCTCAGGCCTTACCTTATGGATTAACCGCCTTTTTTCTCGCTGATCTTCTGGCGAAGCGCAGCTTCAACTTCAGGCGACACCAGATCCGTTACATCCCCATCATAGTGGGCGATTTCTTTAACGATACTGGAACTGAGGTAGGAGTACTTCGGATTGGTCATCATAAAAATCGTTTCCGCATCCGGGTTCAACTTGCTGTTGGTCGACGCGAGTTGCAACTCATATTCAAAATCGGTTACGGAGCGGATGCCGCGAACGATAACTTGCGCTTCCTTTTGCCGTACATAATTAGCCGTCAGATCACGGAAGCTATCCACTTCCACGTTGGGCAGGTGGCTGGTTACAGTGAGGATTAACTCTTTTCGCTCCTCTACCGTGAACAGCGGATTTTTACTCATATTGTTCAACACAGCGACGATGACACGGTCGAACTGTTTCGACGCTCTCGCGATAATGTCGAGATGCCCCATCGTTACGGGATCAAAACTACCTGGATATACGGCAATGCGTTCCTGCCGCTGAATCATTTCAGTCATGAGGAGCCTCCTCTTCTGTGATGCGGCTTTCTTGCCCATCTTCTGCTGCATCAGCTACATATTCGTATATGGATACCGCAGTCTCACCGTACACTGCTTTGCGCATTTGTTCAAACGGGCCAAATTGCTCCGGGTATTCATGTTTGGATTCATACTCCAACACGATGGTTGCACCCTGGGTGAGCAGTTCCAGTTCGTGCATCGTTAACATTAACTCGTTTCCGTTCTTCATGCGATAGGGCGGATCGAGAAACACCAGATCAAAGATTGTGTTGCGTTTGGCCAGCGCTTTGAGGGCCCGCCCCGCGTCATTCCGATATACAGCCGCCTGATCCTCCAGCTTCGTGGCCTTCAGATTTGCGCGGATCACTTCAATACTTTTCGGTTCCAGATCAACAAAAACAGCCTTGTCCATGCCGCGGCTGAGTGCCTCAATCCCGAGACCTCCACTGCCCGCAAACAGATCCAATGCTGCTCCGCCCTCAAAATAAGGGCCAATCATGCTAAACAACGCTTCCTTCACCTTATCAGTGGTTGGACGCGTACCTGTGCCGGGAACAGCCTTCAGCGGCCTGCCCTTCGCACTTCCAGATACCACTCTCACGAATACGTCACCTGTTCTCTCTATGTACATATATTTATTCTTTAAGCTATCGTACCACACTCCGGTTTGGTTTGAAAAACACTGCTTATGCCTATACAAAAAATTATTGACGGATTGTTGACGAATATGTATAAAAAGGAAACCCTTGGGCCATTCTATAATTATCGACATCACAAGTGTCGTAGACAACCGCGGAGAAGACTTACGTTTCCCCATAAGCTCTTCGTCCGGTTTCTCCTCTCCCATGAAAAAGAAGCTCTCGAAAGAGGGCTTCTTTTTGTTGTATAAACCTTTATGTATCAACGTTTCTATGGTTTTAACTTTCTTATAAAACCGTTAAAATACCATAGTTGTTGACGGATTGTTGACGGATTTTAATGTGATTATTTCAGCTTGATTCTTACTGTTAATTTTGCACTTCTCTCCACTTTATATATGTCTTTATTGTTTAATGTTGTTGACTGTATTATTGTCTTTAATGAAGTAACGATATTATGACGATCATTATTGGCATTGATCAATTAGCACAGCCCCTTGTTGTTAGCATTTACGGTTTACCGCAATTTGTCATCGTGTTATAATGTGCCCTGTAACAAAAATGATTTGATGTCAGGTGTTAAAGGTGAAGAAAATCTCCCTGGGGAGATGTTTACTTCAACATTGGCTTGATCATCGCGACATGACTCAAGCTGAGTTTGCTCGTAGAACCGGTATATCCGCACGCATGGTATCTTACTATTGCAATAGCGAACAGGACATGACTGTGGAGGTCTTAATCCTGGCATCGCTAATTTTGGATATTCCCATGGAAAAATTCTACGAGTATGAACTGAAGTAAATTGCGGTTTTTACCGCACTCCCTTGGAGTAGTTCGGAATATATATGTTCTGAACATACTTGCATCACAACCCACCTTTCTTTTAACAACTACATATGATCATATGACTTGTTTACCATATTTATCTTACCACAGGATAATAGTGGAATTTGTCGATGAATGTCGATTAATATTACCGGATTTTACTAGGCTAACTTTTCATTGACATATGAAATGTAATATGATAAGGCCATCCCTGAACACACACAGGAGTGGCCTTATTTTTTGAAGAACTCCGGAAAGTGCTTCTTATATTTATGAGCCATACTCGTTGTCAGAGGTGAGTTTTTAAATCTAACCACTACATCAAATATCAGATCCTGTGCGCTATCCACCTGATCAATATTTACAAGGTTCGTGTTAAGTAAGGGGAATAATTTAGGGAACAGAGGTTTGTAGGACTGTAATGTCATTGCCTCTACATAATATTTATCCTCGCACTTGTATAGTGGTACATAATAGTTAGCCTTGGGCTCGCAAGATTCAATACACACTACATCCCGCATTCTAATGAGTTTGCCTTCCCCTTGTCCATTTCCTTCGTTATACTCTATTGCTGGAAGCCACCTGTCGTCCTCTGGGTCCTCTTGAGCTGATCGCAATATTTCTATCCAAGGTTTACTGTCGTATGCGTACTCTGATATTTCTATCGGCTCCATATCCACGTTAAATATAAACTGTGCCCCTAGATCCGTCTTCTTGATTTCTGCAACCTTCTTGAGGTTAACTATTGATCCATTAACAAGTGACTCGAAATGTTTAGGTAGACCTTCCTTGCATTGCTTCATTGTCAAAACTGGTCCATAACTGTCTTGAGCTGTAAACACTTGGGGTACCTTATAATTCTTTTTTGGCTTATAGGTAGATACATAAAGCATATCAGTGCAGTAATAAAAAAAATTGCTTGGAGTAGCTCTTCTATCCTCAGAAGATGGTACCCCAAACACTTTAATACGTTTTTCATCCATAGGATTACTTCTCTTTTTTAACTTTTAATGATTCCGGCAACTTCGCTGCACCGAATAAAGTTTTCCCTCTAGCTTCTTCGTTTTTCGCATCTGCTTCAAGGTATTTACCCGCCATACTCAAAAGTTTGTTGTGCATTTCTTCACCTCCTAGACCAGGGTATAATTGTGATCGCTTGTACAACTAAAATCGTAGCCATTAGGCTGGACTCAATAAACAAATTGCTAGCAGCTATACCAGTAACAATTACTTTA
The DNA here is from genome assembly GCF_023714295.1 of Paenibacillus polysaccharolyticus. Taxonomy (GTDB): domain Bacteria; phylum Bacillota; class Bacilli; order Paenibacillales; family Paenibacillaceae; genus Paenibacillus; species Paenibacillus polysaccharolyticus_A. The sequence goes on along the minus strand of NZ_JAMAUN010000001.1, from coordinate 821,006 downwards.
TTTTTCAGATCGCTTCCATCATCGTTACGTTCATGGAAGTAGTTAGGGGCATACAGCAAGAATGTAATTACCGAAACTACGGTCATAACGATGATCACCTTTTCGTTATAGTTAATCAATGGAACTAAGCCCATAAATATTCCAGATACCAACGAGCACCATGTTAACGAAGGAAGGTGGCGTCCCCCAGATCTTCCGCGTATAAGCATTAGTAACAGGTAAGCAGATACAATCCCTAACCACTGACCAGTCCACGCAGATATGACTAGAGCAATAGTGATTGCGAAAAATTGATTTAGTCTATTTTGAAGAGAGTAAACCATAAGTTCTATATCGGTTGTTGGGTCGGCCTTATTTATGGTTTGAGCGATAAACATTGACATTCTTGATAGCATCCCGCCGATCACTCCTTATGGATAAATAGATGGAGAGTAGCAACCCAACTGATGCTGTAATAGCCAACCAAAGCGGATTGGCAATGTAGAGCAGTGTCACTGTCAGACCCATTGTTACAATAGAAATCACTGTACCAAGTATCATTACCTTATTTTCCGAATTAGTGTAGTCATCTTTAATCAAGAAGTCATGCGGTGGAGCAGTGATAAAAGTAAATCCTCTATTCAGTACAGCCAGTATTCCGGTCAAAGCAAATCCAATTAATATGGACGGAATCTGAATTAGAAACACCGCCACTCCTGTATTGTGGTTGATTACATCAATAGGTACTATTCCAGAGATTGAATAAACAAAGAATAATACGAGTTGAAAGGAAATGTAGGTCAACATCCCAACACTTGAGACGTAAGCGGATATATGTGTTTTAATTTCTACTGCATATCGCAAGAAAAATACTAAGAACACATTTTGTAACATTAAATCAAACTCCGGCAGTTTGAAAACCATTCGCATCATAAATGAAAAACTGGTCACGAACAAAGCATAAATTGCTATTCTCTTGAAGTTATCTTTTATTGGCAACATAAACAGTTGTAAACACAATAATATGTAAGATAACGCATCAAAATAGCCTAGAAAGTAGTATATTACAGCATCTTTCAATTCCTTCGGCCCCCATAATAATTATACTACCAATTATATATGAGGTTGCGGCAATTCCATAGCCAAAATCATACATTTGCAGACATTATTTCAGCTAACTGTATCCACCTAAAATCATCATCTAACATCAATTTGACACGATTAGTTTGATTGTCTAGTCCAACCACAACTCCAGTGACCGGCTCATCCTCAAATGGGTTAAATACCACTAAGTCAACAGAACAGTTTGTCTTATACGATTGAACCAATACCTCCCCGATCCGCTGTATCTCTTGCTCATCCAATTGAGGTTTACCGCGCCGTTTCTGTTCTTCCATCTCCGCCAAGTACGCTTCACGATGCTCAGGCAATATCATCCGTGATCCCTCATATACTCCGTTTGCATGCAATTTGCTTGCCATAGTAATTCCTCCTTAGTATTGAGTCCAGTAGTCTGTGTTAGTTGGTCCTTGTGGCTTACGTTCAACCTGCGGCCTGTCTTCCTCACGCTCCCAGCCTTCCAGGATCATGATATTAGCTGTATCCGACTTATCTTCCCAATGTATGTACCTATTGGCTATGAGAGCCTCTAGGGCCGCCATAACATCGGGTTTATGCTTGCCTGTTTTAACTGTCATCTCATGCAATGTTGGTAATCTCCTGCGTCCACCTTTGTAGTTATATAAGATCCGAAGCACTTTACGTTGAAAATCCGTTAGCATGATATCACCTCGTGAATATTATATGAGAACATACGTTCTTTTAGCAACAGTAAAAATACCCAGTCCGTAGACTGAGCATTGAATAGTAGCACTCATGGGAGAGAGAGTAATATCATGATACCCAATATATTCAGCTTTATTCACTGCTGGGAACATAAACAAGCAGTTGCCCAGGTGTGACGTTAAGATACTTACACAGCTTGTCTATAAGATCACGGGGATAACGTTCCATAGTGTCATTATAGAACCTACGTATCGTTTCGAACTGGCAGTCCAGTTCCCGAGCAAGTTCGCGGATTGAGATATCATTCCCTTGTGAATCAAGTATATGTTTTAGATTGGATTTAATCACGGACATGCCCCCTTGAACCAATCATATCATGACGCGTTTAATTTATCAATTTGTTATTGACGAACTAAATTAGTCGTGATAACATTGCCTTATTGACGAACTAAGTTTATCATGAGGCGATGAGATGTTCCCTTATCATGCACGTATAGCTGAGCTGTGGTCACTCAATAAGAAGCGTTTGTTAACTGATTCCGAACTAATTGAGTTAGATCAATGCATGGCCCTAAACGCTAAACACTGTTGGACTCTTGCTCGGTTACAAAATGAATCACTGCTGGCATCGATGACAGATGACGTAGAGTGGCAGCATGAAACCTGTGCTCGTATGGAAGAACTGCAGATCACAGGTAAAGTTAATTATTAGCCGAAGGGCTTTAACCTAGGAGGATTAATATGTTTTATGTAATGGAAAACAAAACAGATGTAATTGTCTGCGATGATTATTCTTCTGTTAGTCACAATGAGCAATACGGATTTAAGTTGGTTGGTACACGCAAAACAGAAAGTGGAGCGCACAAGTTAGCTAATAAGCGCTGTGAGATAACCGCATGAAATGCGAACGTTGTGGCGGCTCCGGCCGCTTCTCTACCGGATACATTTGTTATTCATGTGCCGGTACAGGTAAGCAAAACTTTGAGTCCATCCGATTAATATGTATAAAGGACTTTGATAAGTATGGGTATCGTGTAGGTGATCGCTGTACAGCTTGGAAAACAACTCCTGCGCTCATTACAGGTGAGGACAGGTACATTGTAAGAAGCTGGCGCACAAAACGTGAATACACCCTTTTGGAGCGTCAGTTGAAGGAGTATTTTAAAGTTATACCGAAGTAGTAAATGGGAGGTTAGAGAATTGAAGAAAATGCTTGTAACAATAGCTATCGCCGCCATCATAGTAGTTTCAATTTTAAACTGGGGTAACAAAGCGACTGAGGTTAAACCAGATGAATCTACTCCTGTAACACAACAGGAACAGAGTTCAACAGTACAGATATTATTCCCATCAGATCGCTATCCAGAGACAGCCAAACACATCCAGGACGCCATACAAAGCGGTCACCCTAACACATGCACCATTGATAGGGATGGAGCTGAAAACAACCGTAAACTGTCACTGAGAGGCGTAGAGACAAAGAAGGGATATGATCGGGATGAATGGCCTATGGCAATGTGTGCAGAGGGTGGAGAAGGCGCGGATATCGAATACATAAGTCCATCGGACAATCGCGGTGCTGGTAGTTGGGTAGGAAATAAACTGGATGAGTATCCGGATGGTACTGTGGTTGAATTTATAATCGAATAGAATCCATAACTTACCGCCTCAATCCTTTGTAGTATAACGCTATAATTGGGTTGAGGTGTTTTTTATGTTTATTAGCCCTATGTTACTCGAAACAGCAACAAAGCCGTTCAGCCATTCAGATTATATTTTCGAACCGAAGGTAGACGGTCACCGCTTGATATATTCGCAACAATCCGGCAGCGTCCGGTTATACACACGTCATAATAATGACTGCACCCGACAGTATCCGGAGTTGCAGTTACCTTTTGATTCAGACATCATCTTAGATGGCGAGGTAGCTTGCACCGATCCCGAGACAGGGATAAACGACTTTGAGGGTGTCATGAGCCGGTTCAATACCAAGCAGGCCAGTAAGGTACAGCAGCTTACCAAGACACTACCTGCCACGTTTGCTATTTTCGATATCCTCCAGTACAAGGGACACGACCTGCGTAAGCTGCCGCTCATGGAACGTAAAGCGATCCTGCACGGACTATCATTGCCCTCAAGTAGTTTTGGGATAGTGCCACATATAGAAGGCGCTGGAGAAGAACTATACGTCCAAATAGAGGCTATGGGTATGGAAGGTGTAGTCGGAAAACGCAAAGACAGCCAGTACGTCAGCAGACGTTCGAAGGAATGGTTGAAGGTAATTAATTGGTCGTTTACAGATGTTTTCATTACGGGATACAAAAAGGCTGAGTTCGGATGGCTAGCTGCTGTTCCAGACGCTTCAGGTAAATTAAGACCGGCTGGTGTAATCGAGCATGGGCCAAGCCCGAAACATAAACAGGCTTTTCGTGGAGTGTGCAAGCAGTTGGTTACAGGCGAGGATAAGAATCATGTATACCTGGAACCGCGGATACGAGCAAAGGTTAAGATGAGGAATTGGACAAAAGCTGGTTTGTTGAGGATACCTGTGTTTATAGATTTCATCATATAGAAAGAGCAGTGAGGTTATCCCTCCTGCTCTTGTCTTTTCATGCACTTGGACCTTTTCGATTAAAAATTTCGGTCAACACCTTAGGCACTTTAGTTCTGTTCGCTCGCGCCATATATTTAACGATCCTTGAAAAATAAACCGAAAACGCCCACCCAGAAACAACATAAGGTAGATAAGGCATAACATACTTAGATAAAACTGCTACATCAGAAAAATTGATTAGATACTCCATACCTTTTGTCACTGCAATAATACCAATCATATTTGTTACAAGACCCATAAACTTAGCTTGTATTGTATGATCTTTTTCGGTACCTTTTTTCACATTGCCTGGCAAAAGTCCAAGAATTAGATCCAATATAGCCACCACTATGAGTCCGAAAACTAAACTGGCAAGCTTAATTCCAAGTAGTGCAACAATTAGCGCTATTGTTCCAGCATAGAACGTTTTGTATATCGGCTTGTCAACAGACTCTTTCATTTCTTCTGCATACAATTCAACAAAAGTTGGTGTTCCCATCGGCATAACAAAAGCACCTACCTTTCTTAAAAAAGGTTCCGCTTCAGATTTCACTCTAGGAGTTAAAACTATACCCTTTTGCATATAAAATAACTCACGCACTTCCTTCAAATCCGCAGTTCCGCCAACAATTGATAACTCCATGCTACCGTATGTATTCCACAGAAGTAGTTTATCCGAAAAAGGTTTAGTCTCGAAATAAACTTCATCATTCGAATCATCTCTAGAAGCGATAGTTGGGGTTTGAGTAAAAGGCAATGCTGTTTGGAAAGTATATTCTGCTGTTTCCGTACTCATTACCATTCCCATTGTCTCACCCCCATATTTTGTTCAATGTCAACGGTATTTCTTCACAAGCAAATCGAAGCATGCCATTGATCTGGTCTGGCTTTTTCGGTACGTTTGAGAACATGTCCATATCACAAACTGGGTTGGTAGCTTCCACGCCGGTAACTTGAAGCTTCCCTTGTTCATCAATTTTTCCGCTCACAGATTGATGAACACCTACGTTCACGGTCATTTGGAACTCGTGATTGACTGTGAAAGAAAATCCGGCATTTGGTTTGAAGTTTTCATCATTGATCCTTTGTTTGATGAATTGGATGCCATTTAGGTTGAAGAACCTTTCTACAATGGCTTTGTTCGTTTCGGTCGCAGACGTTATTGAATCATCGTGATATTGTGCACGTATACCAATTCTGCTGGTTTGTTCAATTTCGAATGCTGTTAAAACTTTCGGAATAGTATCACTAGCTATTGATTTAAATTGAGTAACATCTCTCGGTTCATCAATGTCAACGATTACTTTATCGTTGTACATAAAGCATTTAACTTTATTTTGATGGTTGACAAATGCTATGACCTTCTGTTCTTCATTGTACTCGTAATGCGGGAAGTTTCTTTTCAAATCCTTCACAATATTGTTTCTCGTTCTCCCATCTTCAAATAAAAAAGATGGCTCAAATCTAATTTCTGTGAAAATCTTCTCAAGTTTCATAGCTTCCTCACCCTAAAACGATGTAGACCCTTAAATCTAGATCTCTAGTTAAAATGTACCATCTGGCAATTCCACCTGTCAATCCACCTCCCCTTACACTTTTATTATGTATGATATGTAAATATTATGAACTAATAATAACTATAGTGAGCTTGATAGATGGGATGAAAATTGTATGTTTTAAGTCTTTAATTTGCGGCCCGGATCATTAATGAACAAGGCCGCGTGGTTTTATCTTTGCACAGCTTTATCTATTTACTCTTTAATGTCCTTTGTTACTCTCTCTTTACTCGCTACTATACAATTAGTTAACCCAAATTTGTTGAAGTTTTAGTGTTTTTCTCTTGCGCTACAGTATTATTCCTTTGTTTTCCCTTCCCTACTCTTCACCGCCTCAAAAATACCCGTTCCCGCAAAGCCTGACAGCGCTCCGGCCCACAGACGGATTACTAAGGGTGCATCAGTAAACGGATAAGACAGAATACCAATGATGATACCAAACGCAATACTCATGATCGGCAGCCAGTTAACAGGGATGTTGAATGAGTTTTTAATGACTTGTACAATACCCGTTGATACTCCGGCAATGATTGTTGCTAGCAAAAGGACGTTGGTCCATAATTCTTCATTCCACATAATTATTTACCTCCTGGTGTGTTAAGAGTGGCAGTCTTTGTTTTTTGATCCCAGTTAATTTTTGCGTCTTTGATGTTGTCACCAGCAGCTCTGAGAGGTATAAGCGTAACTCCATCAATAAGCACCGCGCCTTCGATCTCTTTTCCATTCACAATTGCCGTTACTTTCTCCACTTTATTTGCACCCTCTCTTAACTTCAGGTCAACCAACTTTTTAAACTGATCCCACCCTGTCCATTTACCGTCATCGTACATTAGACGGGGACAAACTTTGCCTGACCAATCAAAGTGTCTTCGCAGTCTTCCTACACCCCAACCTCGTTCCATAAGCATAGATGCAACCAAATTAACGGCGTTATCCAGGTTCTTCGCATAGTCTCCTGATTCGCAAATCTCAATACCAATACTGGTCATGTTCCCTGATTTCGGGCCAGATCCGTCTCCAGCGTGCCATGCGTTTTCGTTTAAAGGTATACATTCAATAGCTTCCTTGCCATCCACTACAATATGGAATGATGCTTGGCGGTTGTTAGTGGGATTCGTGAGCCAAGCGCGTTCGTTAGCTGCAGTGGATTTTTCGTTCCCGGTGTTGTGGATGGTAATAGTTGTCGCTACCATTTTCCGGCCTGATCGCCTGTTGTTTGGCGTACTCATTGGGATATAATCTTTGCGGTAGTTCATTTACTTGCCCTCCTTCTCGACCTTAACAATAACTTTTGGATCAATATTCACAGCTCGTTCGATGTACTCCATACGAGTCTGTATGCGTTCAAGCGTTGCCACCATCCTTGCTTGTACCCGCTCTGTCTTGTCCAGGTGGGTCATTAATCGTTCTTCTCTTTCCTTTGCTTCAGCCTTGTTTGCGTCAATCAGTTCATTAAGTTTCTGTTCACGCTTGTTTGACTCTTCGCGACTCTCCTTTATCTGCTCCTTTTGATCTCGGATCATAATCCATATCAGCACCGATATAGCCAGCACTGCCAAGGGCATCCATGCCCCCGTTTTGAGGAAACCTGCAAACAACGTCCACACAGCCACCACGTCCATCACCACACCACCTTTCCGATGAGTCCTTGTATTTTCCTTGCCCCTATCCCATCGACCCGTATAAGGTCATATACGCTGCCATAAGGTCTGTTATCTATGATTCGCTTCGCTAATGTTTCCCCAATACCGGGCAGCGACTTTAACTCATTGACACTGCCCTTGTTTATATCCACCTTTATAACGTCATCTGACTGAGATACTTGTATGTTGATATTATTGACGTTGTCTGCTCTAGTACCGTGTATCACCGCTATCAAGCTGGCTACAAACATGAGGAATAGCACGATCACAATGACGACACGGTAAAATCTATCTCTATTCACAACGCCACACCATCCCCCGATACTCTATATGTTGGCACAAAAAAACACGCTCCGTTTTGGACGTGTTACGTCTGATTGCAATATGTTTTTCTCACTTGTCTAAGGCATCCAACCAGTTCATCCCCTCGCTCCCCTATCTCTATATATTGTTAATCTTTAATTCAAATAGAACTCTCAGTATAGAATCTTTCAACAGTGAATGCGCATGCATTCAAAGTAACTGGATTGCCACCTGGATCATTCCAAAGATATATTTGAATTTCGTCGCCCGCCTTTATGGTGACGTCCTCATTATACGTAGTACTTGATGAAGCGTTTGAACTACTGCGTGTAGTTCCAAAAGGATTACCATTTACATAAATCCTACAATAAGAATTTATTCCCGTTACTCCTGTTCTAAATGTTGGATATACTTTTATCGTTCCTCCAATAGTCATTTTAACTCTCAGAGCAAGAACTGGGGTTGTTGAGTTTCTAACTGGTTGTGAAATGGACATGTTATAAATATTCACCGTTGTTCCTGCTACAAAATTACCTGCATCCTGAAACCCATCTATACTTAGGTTGTCTAGTGAATAACTATCAATTCCAGGCATTACGTCACCTCTTTACCACTGATGTAGTAGTTAATTGCATTCGCTGTTCCAGCCAATCCTGTAATCGTTTCGCCGGCTTGTATAATTTGATCCAAGAATGGGATTGTGACGGTATCCCTAGCTTTGATAGTATGTTGATAGATAACTTCCGTTCCGCCAAACAGCAATGTTACTGTTGCATCGGATGCAGTTTTGTTGCATAAAGTTATTGCTTTGACGAGCGTTGTTGTACTTACTGGCACCGTATATTGGGTTGCGCTTGCTGTACCGAATGTACCTTTTCCTAGCCTTTTTGCCACTACCGCCATCTATAACGCCCCCCATAGATTTTCTTGATCAACATAAGCTTTAGCCTGTGCCAGGGCATCACTAACTGCTTTTTCTGTTGCGGCTAACATTTGAGATGATCCGCTTGTGCTGTTGGATAATTGCACAATACCTTTTTGCAATGTGGTGCCATCGGGTACTTCGATGTTATCCACGTCTGTACGCAATTGGTTAATCTCTGTGCCGATCTGGTTCATGTCTGCCGGACGAACTGTATCGTTTAAGTTCCAATCTATCTTTGCCATTATGATGTCACCTCTTCTATTTCAAAAGTTTCAAGCATGAGTGTATCTGATGTTACAGGTAGGTTCACAGGCTTGTAACTGATGCGTGAATTATCTGCCCGTTTGATCTCAATTGTAGTTACAAGCGATACTGCCGATGCTGGGATGATGTAATTTAACGCTACAGTTGAATCCGTTACCGCTTTTTGTTCGAATGTTGTAATCTCGTACACACCGTTTAGTACAACCTTAGCGATATCCGTTTGCACCACATCCGCTATCCTCGTTAAATATGCTTGCTCAATCACAGCGTCACCTCCGGTCCAAGCGTGGCAAATGGCTTCTCTCCCAATTTCCACGATCCATCAAGTTTGTAATTCCAAGCGACATTTCGCTTCTTGGTTGTATGTTCAATGCCAATACGATGATTAAGCGATGTATTTTGTTGATAGACCAAGTTAGCTGGTTTAACGGACCTTACTGTGTATTGCACCTCTTTAAAGAGATTGGCGTTTTCGATATTTGTCGTGACATACAAAATAAACTGTTGCACGTCTACCGATACAACAGCCATTCCGGGTCCGATGAGTCTATCCAGTTGTTCCTGTAGCCAGCGTATAGTAAAAGGTGGTTTGGTTGATTGCCGATTGATAATACGTCTACGTCTGAACTCAAGAGGTTCAGTGGATGGGTCTGCTTGTATCTTTAATATCTTTTCCCTCCGCCTGATGCCATTAACTGATGCTGTCATGACAAACTGATCATCCATGTAATTTTGTATTGCATCTGACAATGCATCCAATTCTGGAACCTCAGCATCAGTCAACGCCTTGAAATCATCAATCTCTCGCAATACTTCGGGCAAATAGTCCAACAGTCTATTCATTTAGCGTCACCGTCCCGAGCACAGGTATTTGGTCGCCTGTCAGTGTTAGATTGGAACTAGACCCGTTAACCTGAGTGTTCATCACATCGACTACACCCGGTACGGTGAGGATGCGAGATTCAAGCTGCGCGACCCGTACAATGATCCCTGATTCATTGGCCCAGCCTTGCCGCAATAGCAACAAATATTCGTTGATAGCATCCTCAACACCCTGCTGCACCTGACCAATTGTTGCATCTGGAGCAAGGGTCAAGGTAGCAGATACGTTAATGCTGACTGTAGTTACTCCAACAACAGTCACTTGATGTCCAATTGGAGCTAATCCCAATCCTTGTCCGCTGTTTGTGACTGGATCAACCATAGTTTGCACTTCATTAACAAGTGTTGTCGATGGAGGTACAAAGCCGGATGCTATGATAGACACCTTCACTGTTCCTCCGCCCTGCCATGCTGGGTACACCTTCACACCGCCCACACCGTCTATGGCGCTTATCTTAAACTTATAGTCTGCGACATTACCACCAAATGGCTGTTCGTTTACAGCCGTACTGTAGCGCGCTCTTAATGCATCGTCTGTCTCTTCATTTACACCCGGTTTGATCAGTTCATCCAATACAGCCTGTACAAGCCCGTCTACATAATCGACAGGCAACATTGGTCCAAAGTCCTGATTACCCACGATACCTGCCGTCTCTGCTGTCAAAATGAATGTGCCCAGCCCTATTCTTGACGTGACTGTATAGATCACATCATTAAGAGAGTAACGGGAACCAATGGGTACATCAATCAACACGTCACCAGAACCATAAAACAGACCCTTACGCTGTGCGAACGTTGCTGGCTCACGGTTAACGCCAAACTCAGCCGCACGCCTTGTAAGGAACTCTCCTGTGGCTGTATCTGCGTATGAAAGATTGATGTTTGTATCCAATTCAATGTACATCTCAGCCAACTCCCAAGCCGCAGGAGCGAGTGCATTGTAAATCATACTGCCTTCGCGCTTGTCCAGGTCATCAGGCACCCGGTCTAGCATCCGTTCTAATATATTTTCAAACGTTTGATCCTCATACATTCCGGGTTACCTCCTGTTCAAAATTCCCGTATATCGCTACAACCGTAAATCGGATATCGGCTGTATCTCCTTGGATGTTGATTTGGAAATTAACCACATCCGATATCCGGTCATCTTGTGTTAATGCATCACGAATACTACGGGACAACTCCGATCGGATGATCGATGCAGAAGCACCAACCAGCCTCACCGACTCTGTGCCGTAGTCTGTGCTGTAAATTAAAAATTCGAATCTCTCTGATTGCAGAATCAAAAAAACGGCCTGTTTCACTGCTTCTAGGCCGTCTGCTGTCCCGACTATTCTTTTCTTTACCGGGTCAATGTAATAGGTGAGTCCCGGTTCCTGGACCTCTTCAATTTCTTCATCTGTAGCCACTTCTGTAATTGGTATCATGTACTCACCAACCTATCTAAGACCAAAAAGTTTTGACCGCCCTGCATGCGTAACAATAACATTTGATCACCACTAGCTAAGGTATATTTCGATACTGTCTCTGTTACGATAAGGAGTTCCTCGGGCAAACTAAATCGTTGATCCACCAATATTTCTAACGGACTTGTACCCGAGACAGTACCATACATTATAGCAACAGGACTAGCGGCATCCACCGCTTGTGTGGCGATCTGTTTTATGACATCAATCATCGCCATTACACCACCACCAGTTTCAATTTCATCTTGTGATCTACACCGCTCCAACTGTGCGAAACCTCATCGACCAAGAAATACACGTTAAGCTTCAAACGTTCAATAAATATCGGGATGGAACAACCTGCCCGGACACGTATATCACCGACAGCCTCCACCGTCAAACTTCGTTGTTCTCGATTGTGGAGTTTAGCCAACTGATTAAGGCTTTGATTAATTCTTGCTTCATTCAGTTTTTCGTCAGCCACTTGGTACAATTGTAACAATCCCCATTTGGCGATGTTGGCGCTATCCTGAGCAATAAACACATTTCTCTTCCCGGTCTTTTTATTGTTTTGTACAATCTTGATCTTATTGTACGTCTCACCGTCTATGCTGCGCTTGTGATCGTAGTCAGTCATTAAGCTGTTATCACCAATAACGAAATCCAATTTCCAATCCACCACGTTACGTATGGTCAATTTTCCGAAGTCATCGTAAAACACAAAGTTCCGACCTGAATTGATTAATGTCAGATCCAAAGCTTTATATATCGTATCAAGTAGTTTCTTATTATCCTCAACCATGGACGGTATGGTATACCCCGTAGCTGGTAACGATCCTGTCTTAAGCTTGAAGTCATTCGCAATTTTCTTAATGACCTGATCCGCAGTTGTATTTTTAAAAACATATGTGTCTTGAGCCTGGAGATAGCGTATCTGATCGTAAGCCTTCACTTTGACCGCTTCATCCATGCCCTCACTGATTTCGAACACATAGCCATAAAACACTTGCCCCTTACCCTCAACCACCCGAATTACGTCACCATTATTGATCTCAAAACCTTTGTCTTGGTAAATTCCTCCTGTAACTAGGGTGAATTCAAATGTAGCTCCGGCGCCGATGCGGACCGTTTTCCAACTGATCCCCGAAGCCACAGGAGTTAAGTCCCACAGTTTTCCGTTTTTATTGTCCAACGTGATTTCCATCGGCGCCTCCCCTTTATGACGGTAATTTAAGCACGCGTCCAACTTTTAAGCTTTTTAATTCAGAATCCTTGATGCCATTCAATTTCTGTATCTCTTTCCAACGACCACTGTCGCCCAATGTCTTCTTAGCCACTTTTGCAAGAGTGTCACCTGACGCCAGTTTATATGTTTTCGGCTTCTGCTTGTCATTGGCTCGAGCCTTCTTTTTGCTTGTTGTTGTCTTTTTGTTCGTAGTTGTTTTTTTCTTAACCACGATTTTCTGCGGCCTGTAAAAAACATATTCCTTGAGTGATAATGAATACTCAATTGTACCAGGTGAACCGGCTACCTCTTTCCAATCAAATGACTCAATGCTTGCTGCTACATTGATATCAAATGTAGACCCGGTAAAAACAAAACGGATGGGGCGCTTAGTCTCCATCCATTTTAGTATGAGGTCTTTGTAATAGCCTGGATCAAATACAATCTCAGCAGCAAACGGGAAATCATGGGCCGGGAATATGCTTGAAAATTTGTATTCCGCAAGTCGTGGGCTTTTGATAACGTTGATTTCACCAAGAGCCGAAACATCATACTTGCTACTGTTCCCGCCGTTTGATATCTCAATCTCACCAGGAAGGATCGGTATCTCAAACCCCTCCTGTTGGTTATTGTACGATAGGTATATGCCGTATTTATCTGCCATTGCCATACACCCCCGAGGCATGAGTTGAGATTTCGTTATTCATTACATCCACAAGATTGCTAATAATAGTATCAATGTCCGTACCATTGGTTATGTCTCCTGTGGTCACTTGGATCGTTGGAGTAAGTGATACGAAGTTTTGGATGTTCTTCATCTCGGCAAGTTCACGCATTGTCTTCAAATCTTCGCTAGAGATATCTACCTCTTTCTCGATCTTACCTACTTTATCAACTTTGCCGATGTTTTTCTTTTTACCGTCATCTACAACAGGAGTACGTGCGGCATCAGCGGCTTTGTTCCATGCTGAGAAATCGAATGGTTTTGCTCCGCCAGCGTTCTTTGTTGCTTCTGCAGCTTTTGAAGCGGCATCACGTTCAGCTTGTCGGCTATTAAGCATATCAACTACAGCTTGTTCTCTTTCAGCAGCTTTAGCAGCCGCTGTTGAATATGCCGCATCCTTCTGAGCACCAGCATAAGACAACGCATCGTCTGCGATATTTTCAAAGCTGAATTTTGCCGCTATTTCGTATGATGAACCCGTTAAGGAATTGATTAAACCAAGCACACTGTTTATCCCACTTATGATGCTATTTATTACCGTATCGAATATACCGCCAACCGATTTAGCCATCCAACTAAAAGCTTTGGTGATACCCTCTACCACCGTCCAAAAATATGCAGGGATCGAACTAAAAAAATTCAAAATGGCATTCCACGTCCGCATAAAGCCGGCGGCAAACGCATCATTTGTTTTCCATAAATGATAAATGTATGTTGCTAGACCAGCCACCAACGCAATTATCGCTATGATAATATTTGCTTTCATTGCTGCATTCAACATTGTCCAAGCGCCAGCAAGGCCGGTGGTTGCGGCAGTTTGGATGAAAATCGCAGCGGTTGTAATTCCTGTCCAAACGCTTTGGGCCATTTGTATAGCTACTTGGGCTTTTGTAGCAAGATACCAAACCCCCATTGCAGCAGCTATGCCATGAATAATTGGCTGGATAGTTCCCCAGTTGGTGGAGAAAAAGTTGTAAATCTGACCTATGATGTTGAACGTCTCAACTGCTGCATTTGCTACCCATGTCAATCCATTAGACAAGCCTTCGAAAAAGGGATCAAATGCGCCGCTTTGAAATGCAGTGTTCATCATATCAATTAACGGCAGTAACGCTTGCAAAGCTGACTGTCCAGCATTAGAAAACATTTGTCCTATGTTGTTTTGTAAAATTTCAAATTTCTTGATAGGGCTATCCAGCATCCGCTCAAATGCATCATGCCCCATGTTTTGAGCATCAAGTAGTTTGTTGAATGCAACTATAAACCCGTCCAAGTCACCAGACTTACCCAATTGATCTACACCAAATTGTCGGATTAGAGATTTGGACATATTAAAGCGCTCAGACAAGGAAACAATGTCCCCAGACAACGCTTCTTTAAGGGAGAAAAAAGCCCCTTCGATACCTTGACCTGTGGTATCAAATGCGCTCAATTGTTTAGCGAGTAGATTCAATTGCTTTAGCTTGTCTGTATTCATCGTTACACTAAAGTTACCTAACGTACCTTGAAGGTATTCACTTACATCAGCACCAACACGCAACGCTTCCTTGCTGAATTCTTGGAACATCGCAGCGCCGATATCAGCATTTCCTGTTCGAGCAGAAAACATATCCTGCAGATACCTTTGATCAGCAGCTGTCCCTATTGTCTTTTCGAACAAACCCTTGGCAGCACCTAATGATAAATAGGCTGCCACAATTCCTTTTACCGAGGATAGCAACCCTTCCCCATGATGTTCTCCTGCTTTCATAGAGTTGTTGAAGTGGTTCTGTTCCTGAGTTGATTTTGATATCGCACTAGCAATATCAGCTTCTGCAGATGCTAATTGTTTTTTTGCTGCTGCCAATGTTTTGTCTATATTCATGTTGCTATTCGCAACTCTCTGCATCTGTTGCATTGACGATATGACCATGTTCATCGAACTCGTAACAGATTTCAGCGGCCCCGTCATGGCATCCATCATCTTCAATGTGCTTGTTACAGTTGCCAATATATCACATCCTTTTTGGCAATAAAAAAACGCCCGTTGTGGGCGCTAATAATAATTATTTTACAATTGTACTGTTGTCCGAGGTTGTAGGGAAACCATTGGTTTTGTCTTTGCAGCAATTTTCAAAGCTGCTAAAGGATTTTCTCCAGCCGAGAAAAGTAATGCTTCTATTTCATTCTTTGAACTGACGTAATTTATGATTAAAAAATGTTCATTCTTCTTGACCTGTTTATTTTTAGCTCTGGCCCCGACAACCAAACCGATAGGACCAAATACTAATCCGCCAACTACACCTTGAACAGCGCTGCTATGGACGATGTTCGATATTTCCACATCTGTTTTAACTTCAACCGCTCTTAATTGAGATGAGTTTATTGTGAATTCTGACCCTCCACCTTCAACCAAAATTCCACCTTCGGTTGCCGAAACTTTGCACATTGTTTTATCGCTAAGAGGCAGTCCCTCTACATGTTGAAGGGCACTTTGTGCTGTGATACCTCTCTTCTTCCGATCAAGCTTATTTTTACCTGCACTTTTTATAGAAATATATATTAAGTATCCAAGAAACGCCAACAAGAGAATTACAACAATAATTATCACAAAGCCAACCACTACCACATTAACCCCTCCGTATAGGTAATTTTCCCTATCTTACCATATCGTACGGATTAATTGTCATTTGCGTTTCATTTTAGCGGCTTCTTTTTTCTCCTTATCAATCCTCACATTAATTGCCGCGATAACAAAAGCTTTTTCTTCCCGAGGTAAATTGATAAACACCCCAGGAAGAATATTAAATTCATGGAGGGCATAGTATGCATAGTTTGCATCACCGTCACCCTCCTGAATTAGTTTTTTGCCTCTTCAACCAAGTCTTCCATGCTAGTATCAAAACCGGATAACTTAGAAATCTCATCAACCAGCTTTGCCACCTCACCAGATAACAGAACTTTACCTAAATACTGTTCAGGGGAAGTTACTCCCATGGCCTTAATACTCTCCGCATCTTTAAAATTCGGATAAATAGTATTATCGATCACCACAGATGCGTTGAACTTACGAGTATCTATTTCCGTTTTGCCTCTGGATTTAACGGTGGTTGATTTCTTAGCCAGTTCATTATGTTCTCGTTCAGTCATTGGTTTAATTTTGAACAACATTAGCTTTCCATCTTTATCTGTGAATCGTTTGGAAACGGCTACCTCAGCGGTGATATTGTCAACTGGATTGTTGTTCAGGAATTCTTGTAAGCTCATTTATATGTTCCTCCTTAGGATAATTGATTGAATTCGTCGAGCAGATCGTAGTCATTAAATGTGAACGGCATTTCTTCGTCCAGCATATCGTCACTTGTTGCGTCGAACCTTGCTGCGATGATGCTGTCGATATTACAACCAAGCAACACCGCTGTCTGTTTCCCTGCGTCAGAACCAGGTTGTTCATTGGTGATCTGTAAATCGAAGTAAGTAACTTCACCTGTTTTCACATAATTCCTGATCATTTGACGGAAAAGTGATGATACATAATATACAGTCAGTGTTCCAGAACCACTCCAACCAGCAGGACGTTGAGGCACGTTAGTCTTTCCTAGAACCGGAACATCGATTTTATTCATTTCAATCGTTGCCTCGATCGATTTGGCGTAGAATAATTCCTCTACTTGCCCGTTGATCGTAGCAAATGCTGTTGCCATTTTGCCTGAAATTGCGTCTTTCTCAAGGAAAAATGCCATTTTTAATCCTCCTTATCGGACGGTAACCGTCATGTAGATTTTTTCGATGCTATCCACCGGTTGGATATACAGATCGATGGTGATTGCATCTGAATCAATACCAGGCGCAACGATGATATCCGTTTGGGAATCAAAATTTTGGATAGCTTCAATGTTTTGAAGGTTTGTAAGGTAATTGATTGCCTCTTTCTTAAATAGGTTACGTCCATTGGCGTTGTTGCTGACTTTACCAAGGTAGAATTCACCAAAAATACGCTGCAGATCGTTATCAATACCATCGAGTACACGCAGTACTCGATTTTTACGGAATTCATTGCGTTTCTCCAGTGTAAAGGTGGTCAATGTGTTAATATCCTGTTCAACCACTACACGCCCTTGGTTTATGGAGATAACCAACTCCCCATCACTTAGGGCTTGGATTATTTCCGCATTCGTGTATTTTGGGTATGCATCAATTGCATTCGGTATGTCAGTGTTGGTAAGTGATTGATTAACACGAGCAGCCGCTGCCATAGCTGCTACTTCCCAAATGAGAGACGTAGCCGGAACAGTAAGGCCGTCATCAGTGATGATTCCATTTTTAAGGCTCGTCACACCTTCTGTATCCGCTTGTGGGTATCCGATAACCATTGTTGTGAACTTCTTCCCATCGTTACGCAACCGCTTAGTATAAGCCACTGTAAGCTGCTTAACTGTGCTTTCGTCTGACGGGATACCAAGAACATTGAAATCTTCTGCCTCAAATGCAGTGAGCGCATCCGAGTATTCATTGCCTGTAAGTGTACCAGCAGCTCCGTCTGTCAAGCTGGCCCCAGCTGTTGCAGTAATTGCACCTGTACCGCTCCAATCAATATAATCGTTGGCTACCAGACCAGAGACAGTTGCAGCAGTCTGACGATCAAGTTCTTCATTATCCAGTAACGTATACACATCAAACGCTCCAGCCACGTCCAAACTTTCCTGGATGACCACTTTAAGATCGTTACCGCGCAAACCACCGTATTTAGCCGTTGCCGTTAAATTCCCAACTGTAGCAGTTGCTTTAACAGATCCTTGTCTTCCCAATCCATAAAGCAGCAGTGTGTTGGCATGAGCCATAGCCGCCGCAATATGACGAATGGCATCATCTGTCGCTCTGTAACCCAGCAAAGGTAATGCCTTGTCCTGGAATTCATCAGCTGTGATTTTGATAACCCCAGTTGGCCCCCATGGTAGCGGCGCAGGGAAAGCTACAATACCGCGCTCACCGATTGAACCGATGGGGCGCGACTGACTCACTGTGTTGGTGTATACACCAGGTCTGACTTTGTTCTGTGTTGTCCACGTTCCTCCAGCCATCATTTAACCTCCTTGTCTTTAAAGGCCTGTACAGCCAGTTTTGCTTCGTCTAGCGTGTATGTGGTATTGTTATCTAGCGTAACCGCAAGGATGTCCTTGTCGGCAGCCACGAATCGCTTAGCAGCAATCAGTTGTTGTTTCGAATAACGCGAAACTGCAGCTTCTGCTTTTGCAATAGTTTTTGTTTCTTCCGCTTTGCTCATTTGAGCCATCCCTCCTGTGCTAAAGCCCTCATCTTCGGATCGTTCGCCGCTTCTTCCCACACCATGAAATTGATATCGAAGAAGAAGTGAAGCACGCCATCTATTACTTCGTGATTGGTACCAGTGACCATGTACTGATCTTGGTTAATTGTGATGAAACGGAATAGGTCATAAAGTTTCTCAGCCATGTCATGAGCCGCATTGTTCTTACGGTCACCCGCCGGAAAGTAATGTATATCAAAAGTGTGATACCTTCTGAACCTTCTTCCTAACTCTCTGGTATGCTCCACTGGAAGTAACTTCACAAAAAAACAAGGCTCCGTAAAACCTTGTTTAATTTCTTCACCATACCTTTTGATGTTTGGGAAGGTTTGGGTTAGGATTGAGAGCACACCGTCACGGATGATGTTGATTGTTACTCCCCTCACGGCTTCACACCTTTCCGCCCATTATTTTTTCAAGCAATTCAACTTGCTTCTTTTCGATATATCCCGGCAACATCCGCTCAATCTCTTTCATGGATATAGTAGCCATAAACCGACCATCGACCCACCCGGTCAGATCCTTGCCGGTACGGTGACCATATTCAACAAAGGAGGCATATTCGAGGTTGTTGGTTATTTCAACAACGTAGGCATCCCCGCGGCGCTCCACATTCCCGACTGTCCATCTTCTTCTCAGGTCTCCTGTATCAACTGGTGTCTTTCGCTTTATCTTACCCTCTGCTCGATAGGCAAGCTCAAGAAGCAAATCGCGTATCCAGCGTTCAATAACACGATTATCCACAACTTGCTTCATGCCCTTTGCCAATCTTTCAATTTCTCCAAATTCAAACTTGCCGAGTTTAGCCATCAGGCCTCATCCTCTCGTTGCAAGCTGATTTCTTGATGAGTGGGATAAAGGAATGGTTCACCTGATGTGTAATCTCTGGTCACAAACCCACGAGTTACACTGCATTTGTCTCCCTGCTTAATCTCCACATCTGGAGAAATGAACATTTTCGTTTCATAGGCAATGTTATTGACCGTCTCCATCTGATCGTTTGCGCCGAGCGCCTTTTGGGATATGCGGCAAGGGACATTCGTGTGGACAGGGTATTCACCAAGAACTATTTCTCCTGATCCCGGTAATTCGACCTCTCCATACCGCATGACCGTTACCCTATCTTCATAAGTCGTCTCCAACCGCTGGCGATACTTTGCATAATAAGGAATCATACTACCACCTCAATCTACGGAACGCATTCAATTCACCTTGATAATCTCTCAGGACATCATCAATCACCGCAACCGTAGGCGTAGCAGGTGCCGCTGTAGCCGCTGATGCTGGTTTGATAGATGTATCTCCTATCTTGACTTCAAAAGCCTCTACAGGAGCAACAGGAGGGCGCAGGACATTGATTTGCTCCGTGCTTAATGCACTGGCTACCATAGCCACCCATACATATGAGAGTTCATCCGGGATAACGGAGATATTGCAGTAGTTCATGATACGCAAACCGACCTCATCAACGTAGGTGCCAATGAGGTAATCGTGTTCGGTATCGTTCACATCCAGTTTGAGCCGGCGCTTAACCTCTGCGATGATTAGGTCACGTTCAGCCTTAAGACGTAGTATTTGCATTGGCTACCGCCTCAGCTTCCTTGATAACGTTCAGGATTTCTTCTTTCTTTGTTGCTTCCCCAAGGTCGATACCGTTTTTCTCTGCATATTCCTTAAGTTCGTCAACCTTCATTTTGTTAATGTCGGTTTCTGCCGGTGTTTTGTCTTCAACAGGAACCTCTGTATCCTCAGAAACAACGCCTTTAGCAATCATCTCAGCGATATCTTTCAATTCAACTTCGATTTCCTCACCAGCTTTATAAGGCTGTTTGTTGTATTTGATGCCTTTCAGTAATTTAACCTTCATGTGTTACCCTCCTTAGAGGGAGAGGCAAGCCCCTCCGCTTAGTTGACTGTTGCGATAAAGATGTTGTCCATGTTCTCAAACGATGGCAGCACGATCTCGGACACAATGGTATTTACGTTAACCGGGTGTGGTTCTTTGATTGTTGTGATGGCTACACCAGTTTCAACAATGCTCACCTGTGCGTCAGTCGCACCACTTTGCAAGTCAGCCTCTTCTGGAGTTGTACCGTACCACGTGGTCCCCAAGTTCCCTTCCGGGATAAAAGTAACAACATCATCAGGGAAGAACAAGCGAGAAGCTCCGCTTTCATCTTTGTACTGTTTGTTGTAAACAGCGATATTAACGCCCAGTTTTGCCTGAATATACTGGCGCAACATAGAATCTGTCAAAATGATGTTCGTTCCGCCGATCGGATTCATATCCAGACGAATACTAGCATTAACCATCAAATAGTTGAATGTCTTTCTTGTCATAATCGCACTAGTAGGACGCGTGCCTGTTTCATCCTCAATCAGGTCTAACCAACGTTGGATATCCTGAACCGGCGTTGAGTCTGGTTGGCTCCACCGATCATCACCAAGCAACGTTTCTTTGTGGTTGGGGTTGAACTTGTAGTCATACGTATAATTCTGACGATTTGCAACGATAGAAATAGTACCAGTAGACAAAAGTTGCATACGCATACGCTCCGGTACAACCTGTGCACCACTTACCAATGTCGCACGATCATCGTAAATCCGAGTAATCAAAGGTTGATAGTAATTAGAATTGTTTGTATCCAATAATTTGAATAATTCCTGACGTTCTTTCTCACCAATGTTCATACCTTCACGGAAGAATGGCATTTCAGTTTCAACGCGATCCAAACCAATACGGTCACGGATAGTTGCTTTGGCATCGAATGCTGACGGCATCAACGATACTGGCAAGCCACCAGCGCCTTTAATCCAACTCAGATCAAGCCCTTGCTTTTTGTCTGGCGGGAAAAGCGTTTCACCTAAGTAAGGGATACGATTAGAATTTGTCTCCTGATAATATGATGCGATTTCCTCGGCTTTTACTAGATCAAAAATAGTTGGCATTTATGTTCATCCTCTCTTATTTCAAAAATGTGATTTGTTTCAGTGCTGCACGAGCATCGGCAGTTGGTGCTGCTGGGATCTTATCCAAATCAACAAATCCATGAATCATCAGAGCGCCTGGTGCCGGACCGTAAGTAACGTCGACATCATAGAAAAGTACGCCCTCTGAGCCTGTACCGTTTACTGCGGTTGCCTTAACCGTTTCACTCGCCAATACGCCACCACCCATGATGGTTCCAGCAGGTACGATTTTCTTGCCTTCTGCATTTGCCGTGACCCCTGTGTCGTCTACAGTGATTGCGAGGTTAACATAGTGATCAATGAACTTAGTGATTTTCTTTGTGTTGCCATAACTTGTTTGTGTGTATTTCATATAGTCGTACCTCCATTATTTGAAATATGATTCTCTTGCATCGTTAAGAGACTTGGAATCAACTGTTCTAGCTTGCGCTGCCTGTTTGCCATAGTTTGGCTTATCGTTGCCGCCTTGACCTGGAGGTGTTCCCTCAGCTGGCTTAGCGCCTTTAAATGCTGGCTTACCATCCTCTTTTTGGACAAACAAAAAAGCCTTGCTCTCAGACAGGGCCTTTACTTGGTCTTCGAGTCCGGCTTTAACACTGCCATCCTCATTCAATTCAATTTTTGTTTTGTCCAACAGCCCTGCCACGATATCCGGATCGTGTACCTGACCGCTCAAGGACAGTTTCAATGCTGTGTTAAGACGTAGTTCCTTCATGTCCGCCTCATATTGTTCCTTAGCCGCTTTGTTCTCGCCTTGAAGCGTCTCGATCTGCTTTTTGAACTCTTCACTCAGGCCGGCTGTCTTGCCAAGATCAGAAATTTGCTTGTCGCGTTCAGCAATACCACCCTCTGCTTGTTTCTTTGCCTCATTGACTTCATCGAATCGAGCCTTTGGCACAAAACCTTTCAACTCATCTGCTGAAGCTGTAGCGGCCTTCTCAGCCAATTCCTCACTCAATCCGAGTGCGATAAATTGTTCTTTGTTCACGTTGTTATCCTCCAATTATTCATCTTCGCTTGTTAACCCGGTCGCGTCCGGTGATGTCTTGTTCTTTAACGTCCGCAATACCAAAAGGACGGCACAATAAAAGACTGCAACATTTAGCCACAGTCTGGTCATTCAGTCACTTCTGTATATTCCGCTTCAAACGCTGCTTTGGTCATCTTCGTGATCTTACCAGTTGCATCCTTGACGATGTATTCACCAACTCTCACCTCAAGCACATTCATTTCGCTGAAAATAATTCGAAGTACAATTCCCGTAGTGGTAAAGCTCAACGAGGTTGGTATTTGCACAAACATGTTGACATCGTAAATATGCATCGGATCAGAAGAGGGATATCCTTCGAACTGCATAGCCCGTACCTGAATTCGTTTCTCGTAAAGTTTGTCTGCCATGCTATCACTCCTAATCAATAATTTCGTATTCGGTAAACTCAAGTTGTCTACCAGACTGCGAAGGTTTCTTCTTGCTCTTCTTCGCTACGGCTTCGACCTCTTTTATATCAACACCATATTCCTGTTTCCACTCCGAATAAGTCATGCTGCCGGGTACGGTGATTGTCTTACCTGCTGAGTTTCGAGCTACCCGGGTGCTGATTGGATCATCTTCAAAGTAAACAGTTGTGGTTGTTCTGCAATTAGCATGGAAAGGCGGATAAGTAACATTCACCTTCTTTTCGCTTAACGGGAACACCTTGCCATCCATACCTTGGCATATCTCAGATGTTCTTTTGTCCAGCGTAGCAAGTATCTTATACTTCTCAACCAATCCACTCGCCTTATACCCATCGAATGACGCCTCTTCAATCACATGAGCGCTCTCGGTTCGAATCAAACGCTCGGCCGCGCTACGCCCAACTTCCATTCGCGCAGAGATAACACGAGTCATTTCCTCGATACCATCACCACGAATGATTGCTTGTGTGAGTGTACGTTGAAGTTCACGGGCAAGTTTGTCTCGATCATCCCAAATACGTGAGCTATAGTTTTTACCCAGCCAAGGCATTGCAATGATCCGTTGTACTGTAGCTGTATCAACCTGTGCAAAGGAAAGCCCTACACCCAAACCCTTGTGGATCTCAAAGATATTGCGGTAATAGGTATCGGTGTAAATGTTGTGTAGGTTCACTGCGAATCCGGCTTGCTGATTAGCTGCCAATACCTCGACTTGCTGCTGAAGTTGGATTAGAAGCGCTTCTATCCGGCTTACACGGGTCTTAATGTACACATTGTCCAATTGCTTCGTCCATGTGCCATCCAGATTGCCTTTAGCCATCGCTGTGAACTCTTGTAGAGTCATCTTGAACTCTTCCAACTCGTCTGAATTAAGCAACTTCTGGGCTTCGGCGTATGATATTTCATTATTCTTAGCGAATCTGTAATACCACTCGCGTAAATCCTTCAGAATTGATTTAGTCGCAAACTGATATTCTCTGGCTATCCTGGCTTGGTATCCATCAGCTTTAGCATACTGATGATTTACAACTTGCTCAGTGCGCTTTTCCCAGTAAGTTTGTGGCTTCATTCATCCTCACCACCGCCTGGCTGTTCTTGCTGCTGACCAAACGCAAATTGCCCTGAAGCGAATTGCTCCATGGCTGTTTTTTGTTCCTTCTCTATACGTCTTTCTTCTTCCAATGGATCGGTTACCCAAGGGTGATTAGCACGATTTGTTTCGTCCGAAATCAAACCGACACTATTTTTCACATTGGTAATAGCTTCCGTCTCATTGATCAAAATGTCGCGGTTAAGAATCAACGTCACTTCATATTCTGAATAATCCACACCAGTTTGAGCGCTTATATCTTCATCCACAAACCAAAGCAGTTGCTCAAAACTATCCTGAAATTCCGTTTCGATAGTATTTGCATCCAAATCCAGATCTTGATATAAAGACCTTAGTCCGATTCCTGAAGGGTTGTTGCCAAACTTATCAGTCTGAGTGTCTACCCCTCTGCCAAATTCATAAATACTCTTTCTGACTTCCGATATGTGATTAATCAAGGCCGTTGTGTCGATGTCTATAGATATTGTATCAAGACCGCCATCTCCTTCTGTGCGAACCATTCGGAGCTGAGCAATATTACGTCGTGCGTCTTCCAATTTGCCGTCTCCATAGTTTTTCAACACCAATATACTGCTTGGCATATCTTCTATGTTGTCAGCATTCTCAGAAAGCCGTTTGTCATAGTCATCTACAAGTGATTTAATCATTGCGATTAAGGGTTGTTCTTCATCGTTATATTTCCAAGGTATGAAAGGGACGCGATCCCAGTTATAAGGATGATCATTCTTCTCTTTATCAACATACCGGAAATGACTCTCTAACTCCCCAAACTCAAGGTATTGATTCGTTTTAGGGTCTTGTGTGAATCGAAGTACACCCTTAGTATCCCAATACTCAATAACCTCGACTTTATTCTTCTTTTTTCCTTCGTAGTACACAATTTCGTAAAACCTAATTATTGCATCCAACTCCGTATGTGCATTGTCTTTCCACAAAGGAACGATCTCTTCACTGGGTATGATCTTAAACGAAAGCAAACCCTCTTCGGAGTAATAAACTTGAAGCCAAGCGATACCTTTATTTATAGCATTCTTACCAAGATTCTTTAACGTCCTCTGAAATTTCTTATCAAAGTATGTCGTCAGCCTCTCATGATAGTCATCAGGCCCATCAGTTTGTAGGCTGAATGGTTTAGAAAGTAAGTATCCCGTCTTCTGGTCAACCAACTTCTTCAAGAAACCATGAATCAGTTTGTTGTTGGCTAGATTGTTTATTTCCGTCCTTACTCCGCCTTCGCCAATAACAGTTCTTACCTTATCCAGAATTTGATTCTTGTTCTCGTAATAAGCTTGACCAAGTATCATATTCGTTCTTTTTATGCTGTTTTTAAACTCTGAAACTTCTTGAATAGCAATCTCTTTATTGGTTAGAGGTGCGTTTTCGCTAAGCATTCTGATGATGTCCTGCGTTGTACTCAATTCAGTACCTCCTTCCTTTGTTACTCAAACGAGATTCCAGGCTGTCTCATATCATCCTCAAACGCATACCTCGTAGCATCGATGGTGTGATTGTCTTTGTCATCCAATCTAGCCCGTGGATTTCCATCTGAGTCCGTCTGGTAATCAATGTTCTCAAACTCTCGTGCGATGTTCGGTGTACGAGCTGGGTCTATTACAATCTCATCCAAGTCATCCAACCACTTCTCGCCATACTCTACTGAGTTAGGGCCTTTCTTCGCTCCCTTGAACCGGCATTGAAGCTGCAGACGCATTTCATCAACCGATTTAGGCTCAGCGCTGTCAGCGATAGTTGTCTGAGTGTCATAGCCTTTCTTCTTGATCCTCTCAGCCAGTTCGCGGTTCGATAACTTAACGCCATACACCTCATCCAAGGCGTATATCTTGCGGCGTGTCTTGTCATAGTGCCAGCGTACAAATGCCACCGGATCAACACCATAACCCCAGTCATTGCCTTGTCGAATGTTATCGAACGTTTTTATTTCATCATCCGTGATCTTACGGAAATTCAAATTATCAAATGGCACAACGCCACTCCCTATCGCTTGACCACCATATTCCCAATTGTAACGCCGTTCATTGCGTTCCTTTGTTGCTTCGGCCTCAGCTATGAATGCCTTGGAGATAAACGGGTTGTCCAGGTACGTTGAGTGATGTACTCTCGTATTCTCTGGCTGGAATACAGTCTCGTATTTCTTGTTCACCCACGATTGCTTACGTTTCGGCGGGTTGTACGTAAAGAAGAACTTATAAAAAAGACCATCGCCCAATTCTCCACGTAATAAGGAGTTGGTTATGGTCGTTACTTCCTCTTCAGTTTTGAACTCGGCTAATTCCTCAATCCAACCAATCGCAAACGGAAACTTTGAATCCTTGAGTGATTTAAGCCGCTCCGGGTTCTGTGCGCCCCTGAAGGCCATGTAATTACCACGAGGAATGTAAGTGATACGCATTGGCGACTTAGTGATCCTGAACAAGTGTGACACTTCCTGCTCATTGATGGCCCATTTCATCTGTTCGAATATCGAAAGTTCAATCGTGTTGTCGATATAACGTATTCCTACCGCATTCACAGGGAAACGCATCAATAATTGTGTAACAATGTGCGCTTTGACCGATGACTTACCAGATCCACGACCACCCTTTTCCACAACGTTAAGGATATCGGGGTCCATAGCAGCCTTCCATGTGTCATGAAACGCCTTCGGGATGAACTCTGATAGCTTTTTAGCCATTGCCATCACCGGATATGTCGTCTACAAACACAGGCGTTACGGACGCGTTTATCTCTTGCTTATCTACCCACAGCGCATATCGCTTACCAAGCAACTCAGCCGCCTTATTCCGCTCTTTAACTGGAGTTTCAAGCCCAAGCTGATCTTTGACCTCACCGCGCATAACCTGAGTAAGATAAATCAATACCTCGTCTTGGTTGGCTATTCGTTCAGCATCCTTTGATTCCAGTATTTCTTTTATATACTCCTGAATGTTAGGGTTTGCTAGTAGTTTGCTAGCATTTACTCGAGCCGTTGCATCCTTTTTGCAATTCGGATATGCCCTTTTGTAGCTTTCAGTACCATTCATGGTTTCAATGTAATAGTCTGCGAACGCCTTATGTTGCTCCTTCATTTGCTCTCACCACCATATACTTCAACAGATCAATGGCACTATTAAATTCATAAGTGTCTGGTATTCTCACTTCCTTCTCTTCACCAGTCTTTTTGTTAATCTTAGTGCCTTCTTTCCAGAAAGTTAGTTTGTATCGTGAATAAACACTACGATATTCCTTGGAATAACGCTGTTCTTGTATTAAAGATACATCATGTCCTTGCATTCCTAACTTCAGGAGTAATAGTTTAAGGTTGCGATTCACATTCACCTTGTATCACTCCTATCTGGAGGTTTACCTAATCGTCTGTCTCGCAACAGATACTCATGTCTCTTCATCTTGCATTTGGTATCACGAATACGTTGCGAAGCTGCTTCGTAGTCTCTGTTAAACTGTTCTGCTTCTTCTTCTGTACGTCTGATGCCATTTGAAATCATTTTTTCTGTCTCGATTAGATTCATAGGTTATACCTCCTTTATATATCAATCAAAATAGTCTTCGTCTCGATTAGACCGCACTTCCATAATTATTGAGATTGTCAGAAAGATGGAGAATATAAAAATAGAACTCATTCTTCATCCCCCAATCATACTGGCTCACAAGCAATCACATGTAGCTTTAAAGCTGGTATAGATGATCCTAACAAGCTTATGTTGAGTAATGCACCCAAGCTGATATCAAGGCTCGTCTTGCGGTTTACGATCGTTACAGTGAGTGTCCATCCGCTTGTGGCATTACCACCGATAACACATCTTGGTTCGTCATAACTACCATTTAGCGCTTCAATGGCTGTGTATACCACCGGCCTAGTTGCAAATGTTCCTAAGTTGATTACTGGAAGTGTAAACGATCCTGTCGTTTGCGCAGCGACATCTATCGTCTTAGCAAACTTGATGCGGCTATCTCCCGGGTCACCTTTAGGTCCTGTCTGTCCTTGTACACCCTGCGGTCCAGTCTGTCCCGTCTCTCCTTTAGGACCTTGCTTGCCTTCAACACCTTGCGGACCGGGTGGACCAACTTCACCTCTTAGTCCTTGTTCTCCCGGATCACCCTTTACTCCTTGCTGTCCTGGACTACCTTGTAAAGCGCGATAATCAAAATCGGCTTGGTCATCACGCTTTACTCCAAGGTTAGTCCCGTCCCAACGGAAATTAAGGCCGATACCATTGGCACCGTCCTGTCCATCTCTACCGTCTCGTCCTGGCAATCCTTGTATCCCTTGCGGCCCTTGATCACCCTTAGCACCTTTCAACTCAGGCATGTTGCCTATAGCCGCTTCAAGTTCTTCTTGTGTCATGTCTCCTGCTGGACCTCGTTCACCCCTTGGCCCCTCTGGTCCTTGTATGCCGGGCAATCCATCTTTTCCATCCTTACCATCTTTACCCGGAGGTCCATCATTGCCAGACGGACCGGGCGGTCCCATTGGACCCACAGGCATCGAGTCTTCTTCAAAAGGCATCTATACCACCTCCAAGAAGGTGTAATGCACTCTGGTATCAGCTTTGGCGTAGATATATACGTTTTCATCGAACACCATAATTCGAGATGCGTTACGCGGTAGCAACGGTATGCCTCTATCCCCTTTGCCTGATTCCGGAGCATAATAGATTGTCTCATCCATGCTCATGTTACGGATGGATATCATGCCGCCATTAACTGTTATGAATCCCTCAATGCCAGCTTCCATATCCACGTAATCATATCCCGGCTGCCCGTCCGGAGTTTGCGTTACAATCCTTAGGGGCAAATCACTTGTTCTGACAGAGTTGCTTTTGAGCATCTCCATAATCTCAGCCGCTGGATCTTCTCCGTTTTCGCCACTACCACCAACCATCAACACATAAAAAGGATGCTGCGGACTATTAGCTTTTCCACTTTTCCCTCCTACGGGTAATACCAAAGTTACCGCCTCCTTATACCGTGTACCTTACTTCACCGTCACCTCTCGGCTTTTCGGGTTTAGATTACGGTTAGTTACTCCATAGCCCTACTTTTACTTGAGAACACTTAATATATTTGGATTCAGCAACGCTTGTTGTGATCTTCGCTATGCATTGAACCTGTCCATGAGTAAAAACACCTCTCAGATCTGCCAGACCACCAAATTGGTCATCAGCCGACAAGTAAGCAGCAGGCCTTTCCATCCCAACCGGACAATGTAATCCTGTAAGCAGCGTTAGGGTTAAGTTCTTTCTGTTCTGTCCTTCATCACCAGCTGTGTTTACCGTAAACAGGGCCATCTTTTGTTCATAGTCCGTGTATGTCCCGTCTGCTTTATAAGCCCGTATGAACGCTTTAGCTTGGTTAACGTTATGGAAGAATGTAATCCCAGCCTTGCTGTCCACGCTTTTTATCCCTACTTGAACTGAAACTGATATATTTCCGTTAAGTTGTAATGCTTCCAACGTGAATTGGATTGCCGTTACTTTAGTTGTATCAAATAATGATGATGTTTTAAGTTCAGCCGAGTTACCTGCTGTCGCTGCTGTGGCGACTGTGATAGTGCCTCTGTCCGGCAATGGCTCATATGACACTGTTCCAACTGTTTCTAACCAAGTTGGTAATGCCCCTGTCAGGAAGTCCGCTTTGAGTTCCTTGTACACCTTACCGTATGGAATAAGCGAACCGTCAGCACCACGCATCATAGGTCCACCTCCACACTGTAAGCAACGCCAACGTTTTTATCTGTTACATAATAGATGTAAACTATGCCATCAATAACAGATACCATCATGGATTGCATATTTGTTGTCTCCCAGGATTGAGGAGGGAAGTTAATGTCCATAGGTCTATGAAGCAGCTGACGCATGTTTTCGCTTATTAGCGCTACTGCTGGCCTCGCCACCGTGGTAACTCCTCCTGAAGCATAAGCAGACATCATACCAGCCCACCACAAACGTCCTCGGTATTCAAATACTCCAGCATTAGAGCGTGAAAAGTTCTCTCCAGCTGTCAGTGTGGCATCATTTCCGCCAAGCATCGTCCGGGGATCAACAACCCAATCGCGTCCATCGTTTGAATACCATATAGCCTTACGACCAAAGTCTCCTCCGCCCATGATAGAGAAGCCTATCCACTTATCACCCAGAATAAAGCATGCGAAATAGCCAGTATGTCCATCACCTGGGAATCCCGGAGGTTTATCCAACACAATACCAACCCTCGTCCATGTCAACATGTCTACAGAGGTCGCTAAAAGTGTGGATTGATTTATTCCGGCACCTGATTGCTGGTAATACATGAAGAATAGCTTCTCTTTTTCGTTGTATATCACAAACGGCGTTTCCGTTGAGTTACCAACAACAGTATCCACATATACCTCACCATGTTTTACCCACGGACCTTTGGGATCGTCTGAATAAGCTAGCCCTATGCCTCCACGTGCATCATGGTTCGTAGAGAACGTTGCGTAATATTTACCTTTAGGATTTTCGATTAATCCCTCTACCTTAACGGCTCTGAACCAATACATTGAATTTGTTCCGGCCATTGCAGCTGTATATATTGGATCGCCCTTCACTTTATCAAACTGCGGTATATACCCTTTGCGTGATTGTTGTTCAGCAAATCCATATGGCAGAACTCCACGACTCGCTTTCTTTGCTTTCGAAAATGCAACTGAAGACAAATCACTCATCTACTCCACCATACCCTTAATGGACAATGTTCCTGTACTTGGCTTGGTGTAGTTGATTACAAGTGTAAATCCTGCTGGGACCGAGAATGATACCACTTCACCCAACTTGCCAGATGTCACAACGTCTGTAGGCGCGGTCAAACGAATACCTTCAATCGCTATTCCCTTACCACTTGGTCCCTTCAATTGAAATGTTAGAGATGACGTAACAGTGTCTGTTGAACCCGAAAATTCCAGTGTTACCGTTTTACTTACCTCTGCGGCATAAACCGCCGATCCAGCGTTTGATACTTTATCCGCCAACACTACGTCTACAGGCGTTGTTGTCGCAACTGGTAGTCTTTTCTCGTCTGAGACAGTAACGTCACGGTTAGTTTTTGCATTCCTAAACCTTGATAACATACACTGCCACCTTTCATTTTTTGGTTAATACTCACTGCTGGACTCGAACCAGCGACCAAGCGCATAAAATACGCCTACTCTTACCATCTAATTTAAGTGATTTAATAAAGAGTATAAATACAACATATCGGTGTATAATATTTAATAGAAACACATATATACTATATATAGTTTTATTATGGTATAATCATCTTGTTCAAAAAGGGGGTGGAAAAATGAACTTTTCTTCGCCGCAAATTTTTACTGATTGGTCCAACGTTTTCACTCCTGAGACTGGTGGAGTTTACATGTTGCTTAGCAACCCTAGCGGGAGAAAATATTCCGTTTTGTATGTCGGCCAATCTAACAACCTTCGTCGGAGAATAAACGAACATTTGCAAGATTCGCAATCTCACTTTAAAGGTAAAATTATGAATTTCGTCTATTTAACCGAAAACAACAAATTAAAAAGAGATTCAATTGAATCAAACTTAGTAAAAAATTATAACCCTAAATTCAACATTCTTCTTAAATCAGTCTTACAAGAGGATAGTCTTGGTAACCTGATTCGTACAATGATTAAAAATCAAGAAAAAGAAGAAAAAGAGAAGCAAGAAAGAATTCGCGGTCTATTGCTTTACTTATCAAAATGATAAATATCAGCCGGTCATTAGTTAATGATCGGTCTTTTTTTATAAAAAAAAAGCAACGGCGTTTAACCGTCACTCTCTCTTTTCTTATTTTCTTTCCAGCACCATCGTAGGCAGTGGGCCGCTTAATACTTTCTTGACCTTCCTGTCCATGAGTTGATTGTATTCTTGTTGAAGCAGTACTTTATTTTTCTCCGGGATGCTTCGGTCTTGCATTATTGGATATATTTGATCCATCCTATCATCCAATACATCTCGTTCAATTTCTGGTTGAATTACCTCTTTGACTCGGTATTGACTTAAATCAATGTTTTCCATCGCATTCCCTCCTTTGGGGTTATTATACACGATGTTATTGTTGATGTGGGCAAGGGACTCACACCCTTGCATGCAAACTTTGCTGTTTGGCTATTCGCCTGCTCCCTTTGTTTGCGTAACGGACTTATCCGCGTCTATCTTCCGCCACCACATCATAGCGACCTAACCCATGGTCAATCGCTGGTGCCGCCCACGACTGGAAGCGTCGTCCCACACCTATGCGGCATTCCCTATTTGCCCCTCATAACCTCAAGCCACGCAGCTGAGCGTAACCCTCAAGCGATTATGACAAGCTTCAGATCCCTGATAATCTAGGTGGGCGACCTGAATTCCACCATAGATACACATAGGAAAAAACTATGGAGATAGTATTTTATATACTATCTACCTATAGGTGGCGTTCAGTAGGACAAAATTCAACCTTTTTAAATGCTTTATATTATAAAAACAGGCTATTTTGCAGGTTTTTGGATATTTTACTCTGTGCCCTCTCTACATATTCCTTCACACTGGATTTTTTAATGTCTAACATCATTGCGATATCGTTGTAAGAGAAACATTCGCCTCGTGATAATACATAGCACTCTCGTTCCCTCTCACTCAACCCCGTCAGCGCATCCTCGATCTGGAACCTTTCCCAGTCACTAAGGTTGCTTGGGCTACCCGCATTGCCTTTTTGGACATATGCCTGCATCTTTAGTGGGTCCATCAATTTCTCTCGCTGATACGCAGCCCTGCGCTCTATACCTCTCTTGTTACCTGGACGCCTTCCGGTACTTAACCACTCAATCACAAATTCACAATCTGATACCATGCCCGAGATTACCTTTTTATCGGCTTCATTCTCGCTTGCCTTAGCTCGATCATATGCTCTGTCCGCTATTTTGCGTGACTTTTGATAATTGAGTACGCTGGCCTCTCCTAAATCAATGACGCTTAATTCTGGACTAAGCTGAGCCATAACCATGCTTTTTCTCCCCTTTTACATATAATCGAATATAGTTGTCTGTCCTTCTTTCACAAAATCTGTTGAATCTATAATCAATCCGTCATCTAACCACTTTTTAGGCGCCGTAATCTGGTAGTGATGCCAAATCGGTATGCCGGCCTTCGAATGATTTGGATTTTTCTGTTGCGCCAGATCCGTCCAGACCCACACTGTCTTGGCGTTTACTTTTATCTCGTCCATATGAACACTCCTTACACCGATACAGGGGCTTTGATAGCTGGGTGATGTTTATACCCGATAAATTCAAAGTCCTCGTATACGTAATCGTTGATGCTCTCAGGATTACGTTTGATGTGCAGTTTTGGAAGTGGATAAGGTTCGCGTGTCAACTGCTCTTTGACCTGATCCATATGATCGTTGTAAATGTGTACATCTCCACCAGACCATATGAATTCTCCTACTTCCAAAGCACATTGCTGTGCAATCATATGTGTCAGTAATGCGTAGCTGGAAATATTGAAACCTAGGCCGAGGAACGAATCCACTGAACGCATCGTCAGCATGCAGGATAGCTTCCCTTCTGACACGTAGAACTGGAATGCAAAGTGGCATGGTGGCAGTTTCATTTGGTGTATTACTCCTACATTCCAGGCAGACACAAGATGCCGCCTTGAGTCCGGATTGTTTTTGATAGAATCAATTACCGCTTGTATCTGATCAACCTTTTCTCCGTTAGGCGCTTCCCATGTACGCCATTGAGAACCGTACACCGGTCCAAGGTCTCCATTCTCGTCCGCCCAGTCATCCCATATTTTCACTTTGTTATCCTGCAGATACTTGATATTGGTATCTCCGCTCAGGAACCAAAGTAATTCATGCACCACAGACGGCAGGTGTATCTTCTTCGTTGTTATAAGAGGAAATCCATCTGATAAATCCCATCTCAGCTGCCGTCCGAACACAGATAACGTTCCTGTGCCGGTCCGATCACCCTTGGGCTTGCCGTTATCTAATATGTCTTGTAGTAGTTCTAGATAGTTTTTCATCCCTTTGTATCCTCCTTGGGTATAGACTCCCTACCCTGCGCGATAAGTTCTTTTGCTTTTGCTATTCCCTCCGGCTGCAACCACCCAACCCGAACGCTCACTCCATATTCGTACCAACCCTTACGTGACCACTTTTCAAGCAACGTATAAGCACGCTTGTGGTTGATATAAAACACTTCTTCCTGGACTAAGTCTTTTACGCTTATCCCGTCTTTTTTTAGGTATCCATTGTGGCATCGGTTGTAGATGTCTATCAAAAATCGCTTCTCGTCATCCTTCATGCTTCATCCCTACCCTCTAGTAAGTGTGGGAACTGATCTGCGTTCTCGTATATGTTGCCGATGACTTCGAATATTATAGAGGTATTGCCGAACATATAGACCTTGTCGCTTCCTCTAAGCTTGGCTGTCCATTCATTATGAAAGTGATGCTTAAATGCTCCATGTTCAAAAATAATAGTATTTACGAGTACTGATTTGTTTTGGGAGATAACGTCTTTCAGGATATCTCCCTCATATATCTCTTTTCCATTCTTGTCCTTTAGTCCGGTGTACTGCCTCAGAATTACATCTCCGTACTCCCCATCCAATGAGAAGTGGCACCATGCCTTCACTTCCCCATCCCAATCTCCGATCACTGTTCTGTTGTTAAAATCAATAGTGTGTGGCACAAAGTGTTCTCCGGTTGGCGTGTAGATTGCGTCAAATTTGATCTCTCTCATGCTTCTTCCTCCCCAGGTAGGTTGATAGGTGCGTAGTGTGTTATAGGCAAACACATAGGATCATTGTCGTCGTACCATCTGTATTCTGAACGGTTAACAACTTTACCGTGATAGCCAATCCATGTGTTACTGCCGTCTGTTATAAGGTGTGGAACATGACTTGGTATGCTCCGGTCTGTCGGTTTGTATTTACGCCACTCTATCATTCTGTATCCGCTCCTTCCCCACCCGGCTTGTATATCAATTGCCCTCCATCTCCGAACGTGAGAACCACTGAGTTCACTTCGCTGTTTTCAGCCTTTATTTGTTCAAACGATCCGCGCATGTGCCGATAAACCGCTTGGATAACCTCGCTCGTCTTGTCATCGCTCTTATCTGCTATAACCGGGAACTTGCTGTTGTTCTTCATTTTGGCTATGACGATATTGCCCATCATCGTGCATACTACGTTGTAATTGTCCCACTTAATCATGCTTATCCGCTCCTTCCTCAAGCTCCGTTTTTCGGTCATACCACCATGCCTTGACGTTCCGCTGCTGGGCATCGTATTGGACGGATGAAATGACGCCGTTCTCTTTCATATCCCTAAGTGCCGCAAGCCACTCACTTGTCTTGTCTTCAATTTGTTGTCTATTCATGTTGTTCCGCTCCTTCCTTGACTCTTGAGTATGAATAATCACTTGGTTCTTCCGCTCCGCAATACGGGCAATATTGGACTCTCGCTTCTGGATCCATAACACTGAAAAACTCTTCGCATTCCATGCATTCGTATGTGAAGACCTCTTTACTCATTGTTCCGCTCCTTCCTTGGGAGCCCGCTTCAAATGATCCGCTACTCGCGCTTTCGGCACACTCAGGACTGCAAATGCTCCAAAGTCCTCTAATATGCCATCGCCCTTAATGTCATCTTCAGGAATCAAAATTTCACACTTTATGCGGTGATAACCTTTGTACTTCCCCGTTTTTACTGGTGCGTGAATGGATGCTTGACCTGCGAACGGAGCAACCACGAACATTCGATCCAGACGCGGTATTAGTTTCATAGAATCTCTGATGCTATCCGGTGTAACATCGAAAATGACGTTCATATCGTTTCTATCCATCTTGTATATCCTCCTATTTGGGGAGACCAGACCTGATCCGGCCCCCACTGCGTTAAGTATTTCGGTCGTCTCGATGGCCTGACGGCCTAATTATCATTCAGTCTGTCGTATATCCATTCCATTGTTGTGTAGAGTAATTCAATAAGTTCTGTTCCTGAATCTTCATAACAGCACGATTCCGCATCGTTCGTCGCTTCATCATGTTCGAATAACTGAACGCACCAACACTCATCTACTGTATAAAGAATAATTTGATGATATTGCCGAATCACCTCAATCAAACCGCCAACTGTAACCCGTGCCTGTAATTGATGTAATTGGCATCCCAAATCTATTGCCAACCGCTTTTGATCGATTTCATACAGCGTATGAATGTCTAAAGATTTTAACTTTTGTTTCATTGTCTATCCCTCCTATATGTCCAGTACAGCCAATAACGCGGCTTTACAGATTGCTTCAGATACGTTCTCGCTGGAATAATCTTTACGGCCGATCCGTACATACACTTCACAGGCTACATTGTACATTTTCATTTCCCATGCCCATTCCTTTTCAACCTGTTTGATGACCATCCACGCTCTGTATATGTCTTCAGACCAATTCCGGTTGATAAAATACGATATTTGTACACTCCCTCTTGGCGGCATCATGGCATAAGCATGTGCTTCACTCATTTCGGGAGGAACCAACACCTCGCCATGCTCAACCACGCCGTCATAGTCATGCGTAGGGCCTGATATACGCCGCCAACCGAAGATATGTTCAGCGACCATTACGTTCAGATCTGTTCCAGGTTCAGCATTCGTCACTTGCTCCCGGGTCAATGTTTGTGTCATGTGTTATATCCTCCTTGGTAGGGAGAGGCCCGAAGGACCTCGCCAGTTTATTTCAAAGACTTATTTTGCTTTTGCTTGTGAAGATAGTTCCAACAGTTATGACAAACGAAACGTTTATCTCCCTCGATCGGTGACTGGATCAACTCGTACCTTTCCCGACTACATTCTTCACGCTGGCATTCTTGTTTCACTTCATCTGGATGTCTCTTCATCTTGGTTCCCCTCTCCTTCCTGACCCACACGCTCTAAAGTCAGCAATACCGCTTCTATTTCTTCAAGCGTCGGGTGATACGGTCCAGATTCCATCAGTTGTTGCATTATTGCGAGATATCCAAATTCTATAGTCCATCCATACTTTCCATCAGCCTGCCGTGGGAATCTGATCTTTCGTGCCTCTTCAAGCTCCTTGCTCAACCTCTGTAGATCAAGCTGGTACTTGCGATTTACATTGAGTGCTGAGTTCAGCTCCGATTCCATTTTTTTAACCTTGTTTATTTCTTTGATGTTTGGCTTCCGAGCCTCTTCAACCTCCTTGCGGAGCCGCTCGTTTTCCCGTTCAAGTTCAACATTCTCGCAGACCGGGCAAGTATGATTACCGTTCCCCTCGCCTGTTACCGGGTCGATATCTTCATGTTCAGCAGCATAGGTGAACCCACATCCTGGGCAATCCCATAACTCTGTTTGCTGCTCCACTTGCTCCAGTAGATAAGCGATATATTCAGGAGCCTTGGCCGCCAAGTGGTTATCCTCTTCCTTCAAAAATCCGCCGATACCTACCTTGGGGTTTTGCTTTGAAACGATCTCATTCCCGTTGTCGAACCATTCTGGTGTAGCTGCCGCCAACGCTTGTTTGATTTCTTCCTGCTTACTCATGACCTAACGCCTCCTTGAGTGTCATATATGCTGCCTCAGCCCTCTGACGTGGTGTTGCTCTGAGCATAGACTCGGCTGTATCATAGGTTAAACCCTCACTGTAGCTGTGTCCTGTGGCATAGATTAGGTGTGCCAGATAACTAATCTGATCCGTTTCCAATGCTTTGTCCTGAATTGGATTGACGTGATTGTATTCCGAGCATGGTATAAAAAAATCTAAACTCCCGTCTGCTTGGCGCGTTAAGAATAAAGGCGGAACGGTTTCGGACTCGTGAAACTCATATCCCATTAAATCTGCCAACTGATATGTTAGATAATGATCCGTCATTTTTTTAGGTCTCATGACTGTTCTTCCTCCCCAAAACTTGTTTTGAAAATCATGCTATCTTTGTACATGATGTGCCATTCTCCGGTATCATCAATTAACGTGTACTTGTCATGGAATTCCTTGATAACTGGATACAATTCACCGCAGGTGAACCATCTACATGGGGCGATACATTTTAGGTAACGCATCTGTATATCCCTCCTTGGTAAGAGGCCCTATGGCCTCACGATCGTAATGCAGATTCCATTTCCTCAATCAGGTCGACCGCTTCCTGAGGCCAATTTACCAACAGACCTTTATGCCAGAAATTTGCGTATCCTTCGTTGAATGCCAGTGCCAATATGCAGAATGTTTCTTTGTCTCCATAGTCATTTATTGCTTTTGGATTTACGCCCAAAGAAATCAGTTTTTTGCGGGTTTCAACATTGTTTTTGACCAAAATGTATGAATCTTCACCGCCTTGTTTCTCCACTACTTCCAAACTGTTCAGTACATCCAATATTGCTTGTTTATCTCGTGTATCCATTGTGTTATCTCTCCTTTGGTGGGCCTAAACCCACCTTGATTTATTAAGCCTCTACCTTTTTCAGATACTCCGTTGCAAAGCCGCCGCTAAATCCTTCCAAATTCACAACTTCCGAACCGCACAGGTCCCATGGATTAGAAGTAACCGTCCATACTTTATCTTTATACTTCTCTTTTCGGGCTTCATAGCAAGTGTGCATTACAACCTTGTCACCCTTCTGCAGCGGCTCTTGTGGATTCAATTCTTGTACTGCCCATTTTGCAAAATCGCCTGAGTAGCACGATTTTTCCTTACCTTCCTTGCCGTTCCGATCGATTGGAGTATAGAACACGTCTCCGACCCAACCGTGTCCATTAGCGCCACAAATGCTGAATTTGTTAACCCTTCTCATAAGTCCGCTTCTGCCGATGAATGTTATACCTGGTTTGATAGCTGATGATCTAATCATGTCTATCCGCTCCTTTATGTGGTGGGAAGGGAGGGTATTCCCTTCCTCTTTGGTATGGTCGGGAGTGTGTCTTGTCTCCCTTCCTCTGTTATCCCCGGTGGGCAAACACCCATTAATCCAAAAACACTGTACGCTCTGTGACTTGTTCATTATTGGTGATGATAATTTTTGTGTTATCCTTCGGTTCTATGGTGATTTCTACAATTTCATAATCGTCTGCCACTTTGAATCTACTGACATATCCGCTTTGATACGTAAGGTGAGTGCCATCCCAATCCCAGGTTTCGTTTAAATTAGGGTATCGTTTTGACCTGAATTCTACTTTTGAGGGAGCTATTGTCTTAAGCAACGCTTTGCGTCCGACATAATCAATCTCTTTGAACTGTGGGTATCTTTCTGTAAACTCTGCATACAATTCAGGCATCACTTCTTTAAGGTGAGAGAGGAATAGGGGAACCACCTCGTCTTTATAACTTTGGATTGTCCCACCAAAAAAAGCTTGAGGTCGGTAGATACACAGTTTATGAATAAGCTCTACATTAAACATATTTTTGGGTATAAATTGATTCTTGTCTGCGAATCCAGGTCCATCAACTGTTACAGTTTCGTTTTCAACTTTTAGAGTTATGAAGCTGTAAGGAAAAACTACATCCTCATTGATTACTCCTAATTTGGTTGGTGCATCCTTTAGCTTTCCGTATGACTCATGACTCTTCCACTTACTTTGGAAATCACTGTACTTACGAGCGCGGCTGGTGTATCCATTGACCGTAGAGACTTTTCCGAACTTGCATCGCCCGCTACTTGGAGACAGCACTGCTAAGCATGTTCCAGCCTTGTAGTACGAGCATTCGTTGAACATTTCACAACTAACTATGCTGGCTCTAAGTGGCGTTTCCTTGCCTCCGAATATACTTTTGCCTCCATAGAGTCCGACATTTATCTCAGTCATGGGTGTATCCTCCCTCACTCCACGTCCACTTTATAGAAAATTGTTGTCCACTCATCTGCTGCATTCTCGTAACCATAGACTGCAAAGTGTGTTGATAAGATATCTTCCGCTGGCAGACTGTTCAGGAACTCATTGATTTCTTCATCAGACTTGTTTATGAATGTTTTTTTCTGAACTTTTCTCATGGGTGTATCCTCCCTTAGATGGTTTATTGGTGATAACTCCGTACCTTTTTCCGTGGCTTAATCCACTCTGGTAAATCCCTTGGAAACACTAGATATACCTCGCCTATTACCTTGCCTTTTTCGTCCTTGATAATGTCCCATGGGATATCCGAAAAGTAGGGATCGTATCGTTCTGGCTTATGCATGCTGCACCTCCGTTCATTTGGTTAGCTGCTTGCCGATTTCTTGTATCTTCTGCCCTGTCTCGCAATTGCGGTTACAGTGGTTATCTATTTTCGAAAAGTTGCTGCCATGCTTTTTAGATAGTTCATAATGAGTCTTGCATCTTTTACATTTCTGGTTCATCAGCAAATTGATTTCTGTCAACACATCCAATCTGCTCATACGCCTGTGTGACCAAATCCGCCGTCACCGCGTTCACTCTCGCTCAACTCCGAAACTTCCTCAAATGAAACTCTCACAACCGGTGCAATAACTCCCTGTGCTATCTTCATACCTTTTTCAATCAAGATATCCGTGTCATTGCCAAAGATAGATTGCAAGTCACCGCCATTGAATATGTGATCTACGATTATCCCGACCTCACCGCGATAACTGGAATCTATCGTGCCCAACTGCACTCGTAACTTTGAATTAAGTGTCAGACCAGATCGTGGACGTATTTGCATCTCGTATCCATCTGGTATCTCAAACGAAAGACCCGTTAAAACCTTTCTCGTCTCCCCTGCCGGGATAATCACATCTTGTAGTGCGACCAGATCAAAGCCCGAGTCTCCCGGTTTGGCATATACAGGTGTTTTCGCTTCCGGATGTAACTTTTTTATTTTCACGTTCATTTCTTGATCATCTCTTTTCTGCTTGGTTTAGGATTTCTTTGATACGACTTCATAGTTGATGCCTGTTCATATGTCCAACCTTCACGCACTCTACGTCTGAATGTCTGTTCAGTTATTCCGTTCTTAACAGCCTCTTCCAGGCATTCCAAAGGATATTTCCGCATTTCTTGATGTCTCTTTTTCTGTGCAAATGCAAAGCTTTGTTTAGGTGTTGTTGCTGCCTTTTCTTCACTCCATCCTCTTTGTAAGCGAGTGTTAAATGCCGCTCTTGTTATCCCGTTTTCGGCGGCAATCTTGATCCAGCTAGATCTGTCAGCTTTTTTATTGATTGGTTCAGTGATAGCCCTTTCTTTATCCCACCCGAGGTTGTAGAACCTTTCCCGTGCTCTTTCTCGGTGGATTCCGTTTGATATAGCTTTTTGATAATCCTCTTCAGTCAGATCGTAGTCCCAATCCATATTAATCACCTCAATACGTTGTTATACGACTTTCTCGAATTCAATCTCGATGCGTGGATTCTTTTTATCCACTTCGTAATCCATTATTCGTGGTAATGCTGTTTTATCATCTGCGTAAATCCCTCCGCTCTCTAGAGCGTCTAGGAGTGCTTTTAAGGTGTTGTGTGTGTCGCGCCTACGTTCATCCGGGAAGTAGTACCAAAGCCTTACAACGACCTTCTCAGAAGCTGTAGACCACTTGTTTTTGTTCCTCCACAATCTGGCTCTCAAAGAAGCCTCATCAAACCATGCTCTTGCTTCTGGTTTCATTGTTTTAATTAATTTCTTTTTGACCATTCTGTGATTGTACATATGATTCACACTTGGAGCAGTTCCATTGAGTATCAGCCTTTCCATTGCTGCAGACCTCCCATCATGCCGCCTGGACGATCACCGATTTTGCCTTTGTCTGCTTGATCCGCAGCCAGCAAGATAATTTCTAGTGCCGGCCTTTCAAAATATTCAGCCATTTGTGTTATGCTGCAGCCTTCTTTCCACATACTCCGAAATTCATAGACATGGGTTATATGCCAAATGAAATTCATGTCCTGACAAGCTATCATTAATTTAGCAGCACTTTCTTTTGCCTTCTTCTTGTCACCCGCTTGCGTCAGAGTCATCCGCAATCACTCCCATTCGCTTCAGGTATTCTTTTGACGCTTCAATGCGTATGTCATAATCCAATTCCGATTTTTGGGTTGTCTCTATCAATTCATCATTGGTCATATTCTGGATCAGCTTCATATCATCACCTCATCACATAATATGAGAACGATCATAGTTCAGGAATTTTCCGTAATTCTTCATATTCACCATTTCAGCTGTACCAGTTCTACCGTTACGATTCTTGGATACAATCATTTCGATGATGTTTTTCTTTTCTGTCTCTGCGTTGTAATAGTCATCCCGATACAGAAAAGTAATTGTGTCTGCGTCCTGCTCAATGTTTCCTGACTCTCTCAGGTCAGACATCATCGGACGCTTATCCTGACGCTGTTCTACGGTTCTACTAAGCTGAGCCAAGGCAACTACAGGACAATCGTTCTCACGGGCCATCTGCTTCAAACTGGAGCTTATGAAGCCGACTTCCTCGTTACGGTTCTTACTGCTGTATTTACTGCCGCCTTTTATCAATTGGAGGTAGTCTATGAACACAATGAGTTCAGGGCATTTCTTTTTCAATTTCCGTACAGCAGATCTGATTTCTTGAACTGACAGTCCCGGTCGATCATCAATGTAAATGTCCAGTTGCGAGAGTTCGGATAATCCCAGTGTGTATTTCTCCCACTCATGATCCTCTAGCTGCCCTTTTTCCACCCGATGACCGTCAATGTTACACTCCGCTGCTATCATTCGGTCGTAGAGTTGCATGTCAGGCATCTCCAGACTGAATATAGCGACCGTCAGGCCGTCTTTACCATTCCGAACGGCATTGTTAAGGA
Source organism: Paenibacillus polysaccharolyticus (assembly GCF_023714295.1). Lineage (GTDB taxonomy): Bacteria > Bacillota > Bacilli > Paenibacillales > Paenibacillaceae > Paenibacillus > Paenibacillus polysaccharolyticus_A. The sequence continues at coordinate 778,044 of NZ_JAMAUN010000001.1, read as the reverse complement.
GGAAGGCTGTTTTACCCACAGAGGGCCTTGCAGCGACTATATTGAGCGTCTGTTTTTTCCACTTACCCGTTATCTCATCCAGATCATTGCCTACTGTGGAGGCCCCAAATGCTTTACCTTCGTATTTCTTTCTGTCGATCTCATCTGAGTGTTCCATAATCCCTTGGCTGATGTGTTTGAAACCATCTGCGCTCCGGCTTTGGTCGGCAAGCGATTCTGAGAGGTCCATAAGTTCAGCAGCAAGTTCCTTTGGATCGTTTATGCCACTGCTCGATATTTCTTTAATAGCCTGCATGCCGTTTCGCATAAGGTAACGATCTTTAACTATGCGTTCATGTGTTGCAAAGTCGCTTACACTTGGCACGGACTCACTGAGCTTGATCAGATAACTAACTCCACCAACATCACTCAGTCCGTCCTTTAATTCGTTCGAAAGGGTGACGACATCAATTCCTATTTCTTTGCTCCGCAGTTTTACCATAGCCGAGAATATAATCTGATGTGACTCGTTGAAAAACTCTTCCTCAGACAACAACGATTCATATATCAAATCTGGTTGTTTAATGATTGATCCGAGAACGGATTGCTCAGCTTCTAAGTTGTAATAGCTCATGACTTCTTCGCCTTGTGTTCTGCTATTGTTCGGCGCATCCATTCTTCCTTAGTGATTCCCTCGCGTTTCCAAGGCGGTTCCGCAGGAACTGTTTGTCTCAACCTATCCTGTTCATCCAACATTTCACGCGTCCTTTGTTTCTCGCGTTCTGCTGCTATCCTGGCATTCGGTTTAACAATCTCCGCGATGGATGGAGCAAACTTGCTTTCCCTGATGTGTTCCTTTGCGTTTGCCCAGCAGCTATCAGAATCCGCCTGTTCCAACTCTTCAAGCCAATTTTCCGCAATATCCCGATCCACTTTCCAACTTGGATAACTGGATGCGAGTTTTTTGAACAGTTTTAATGCATCCTGTCGTTCCATGAAGCACCTCCTAAACCATATCGTCCAAGAAACTCAATCTGTCCGTTGACTTCCCCTGTGCATGCCGTTCTTGAATTGCATTTGTATAAAAGGAGAACCCATTTACCTTGCCGCCTTCTTCAATCTTCTTTTTGTGTCGTTCAGTCATTACTTCGATAATTAAATCGGATGTAATTCCTTGATCAACCAACTTCGATACTAAAGGCCAATCTTTCGGTTTTAGTCCAAAGCAACCATGAATTTGACTATATGCTTTCTCTATTTTTTCAAGTTCATCAGCAGTAGTAGTAGTATTACTTGGTACTGTACTGTACTGTACTGTACTGTTACCTGCGCCGTCCCACAGATCATCCACGCCACGTCCTTCGGACATCCGCTGGACATCCGCTGGACTTCCTTTGGGTTTACCGCGTGACTTCCGTTTCCTGTCCGCATCATTTTTGCGCTTTTCTACCAACTTACCAATGTAATCATGCCAATCATGGATATAAAGTTTCCCGTCTATCACATCAATGAAATTAACTTCAATCATTTTGTCCAGAAGTAATTGGGCATCGCCGGTCCACATCATCTCGTCTGCAATGTCTTCAGGTTCTAACTCCGACAAGCAACCATCTGGCAAGTTATCCATGGCCCACCACCACAAAAGGTGGAGGTGCCCGATAACTTCAGGTACTGTTACTCCAAGCTTACGTGCCAAACGTTTTGTCTTGCGATGCCGGCCAAGAGTTTGATGACTCTCCAACCAAGCCATGTTATCACCACGCTATCCATTCATTTTGTATAACTTCTCTCGGTACTCTTCCGCCCACTCTTTCCCCTTACGTGTATAGTCAATAATGTTATGACAAGTGCCTGTATTCGTACTGGGTCCGCATAGCATTGCTACATCGTTTACCGTTGTACTCACTTCGACTTTCCATCTTCGGATCAAGTGAGCGCATTCCAGATGCTTCTTAAGCCCACACTTTTCACAGTAACCTCCAGATCGTTCCAGCGCTGCGTTATATACCTCTTTGGATATTTTTCCCCGCTGCTTAGCTGTAGGCTTGATACGATTGTTTTTAAGCTGCTGCTGTTTAGAGTAAGGTGAGAATTTGAAACCCATATCAATCACCTCTATATATCCGTTTGATATTTGAGTATGGTCTGTAGAGCGGATACCTGGACTTTGATTGCGTCGGCAGCTTCAATACCTGCTTTAAATGTCGCTTCAGCAAAGTCGCGTTTAAATAAATATTCAGCAACGTTTCCTTTGGCTATATCAACGATCAACGTAGCGGCCATCCCATCCGCTTTAAGACGTAACATTTCCTGAGCTAACATAGAACGGTAATCACGCTCTGCTTCAGCCTTCTCTCTTCCTAGTCGAAAGAGAGCATCAGCCGAATTGCTTAACCTTTTAGAAGCTTCATGTATTTCAGTAGTGATTGTTAATAGTTCCATAGTTCACCTCGATTTTTATATCAAAAAGGCAATGAGTCGTCGTCTAAATCAATTGGTTTACCATCATCCGCAAACGGATCTTGACTATTTTGGTATCTTTTTGGCTCGTCATGTTCTTCTTCTGGAGAACGGCGGTTGTTGTTTGCCGATTCCAAGAATCGCACATTGTCCGCAATCACCTCTGTCACGTATACGCGTTTCCCTTCATTGTTTTCATAGTTCCGTATCTGAATCCGTCCCTCTACAGCCACTAAACGACCTTTGCGTGTATAGTTGGCGCAAGTCTCAGCAAGTTGTCTCCAAGTAACAATAGGAATGAAATCCGCTTCACGCTCTCCACCTTGGCTCGTGAATGGTCTATCTACCGCCAATGTAAATTGGGTAACTGCAACACCTGCAGGGGTGTAACGTAATTCAGGATCGCGTGTAAGGCGTCCAACGAGGATAACTCGGTTCAGCATAACTACTCCTTCCCAGCCGTCTCTAAGCGGCTGCACAGTTCGTCATATTCTGTTTTTGTCAGGTCTTCGGCCTGAGTTTTGTTGTAATCTTTCATGATCGCCCGTTTAACATCAGCCGCATCTATACCGCTGGTCTTTGCGATAGCATATAATCGCTTGACCTGAGCGTCTGAAAGTTTCTTGGGCGGATTATTTATGAACTCTGTTGTATTTCCAGAAGCACCGTTTGCATCATCGTCTTTCTCTGTAGGTAAGCCCAAAATAGCAGATAGTGAATAACGTTTCATATATGTGATCTGACCGCCTAAATCTTGCATTTCTGCCTTTGCTGGAGCGCTCAGCGAATCAGATTTCACCCATTCCCCGGACTCGTGCAACAGCAGTGTATCTACCGCCACCATTGTTCCTTGGCTCGCATGAATGGTTTTAGCATCCTGTATAACTGCGATCTTGTTTTCCTTAAATACCTCTTTGATTGCCTCGAAGATTCCGTCCAAATCCGTATATGAAAACTCATACGTTTGACCTGTTTTGGTTTTCACACGAACATTCGCGTTGTGCTTAGGCGTTTCTATTGCACCCCATGCAGCGACCAAAGCTTTTGATATAGCTGTATTAGAATCGGAAAAAATCATGCTTACACCTCCGGTTTGATGACGACTTCATCACCACGGAATTCAACATATACACCTTCAACCGGTTCACCATTGGCATCAATGACTACACCGGATTCATTCACCGTGAAAGCTTTCTTGATGTCCGTTTTGCTAGGTTCCCACTTCACCCGGATAAGATGGTCGTATCCACGTTCATTCAGCCAGCTAACCAAGTCCTGATCGTTGTAATTCCACTTAGGTTGTTGCTTCTTAAATGACACAGAACCATATGGGGTCTTAATAGACTTGAACTTAGGGTCCTTCTCCCGTTGCTCATTGGCATATACACCAAGCAGTTCACGGAAATAGTCTTCATCACGTTGCAATTTATGAAGTTCAGCCTTGCGATAAGCTTCAATGCGGTATGCTTCAGCATCAGCAAGCCCATTAACTTCCTTGCGCTTAGACTCCAGAGCTACCAACTTCCGCATGACCCAGTTTGCAGAATCCAAACTGTCCACCTTAAACGCCTGGCGTTCCTCTTGTTCCTGCTGTTCCAATTCATCCAGTTCCGCTTGAAATAATGGGTTTAATGGGTTCATCTATTTACAACCTCCTAATATTTTGTTATATTGACCGTAAATTGATTTTAATAAGAGCGTTACACGACTTCAGAGGTTGCCGCCTTTGGAGTCGTTTTGCTTTCTATAGACAATTTGTGATCGTGAAGCAGTGTAATAACTTCGTCCAGGTCATGCTGCAGAAAGTTCCCTGTCTCTCTCATAATGCTAGACGCGGAATTCCCGTGAACTGCGGTATTTTCTTGAAGCTGTTCTAGCTTCCGGATTGCCCTTTTGAGTTGGTCCATCTCCGTTTTCCTCCCTCCGTTGTCGTCTGATCTGATCGTAACGATTGCGTTGTAATTCGTTTTGAAATACGAACATTGGATAAGGACTATCCTTGTACTGCCCACCTGATAAACTGAGTGCGAAACGATCCTCGAAATTGTCGCTTGCTTTGATGCGAATCTGCATGTCATTCACCTGCCGTAGTTTTCTCTGCATTCATTGCCACGCCTAAACACCGGAAGTTGCAACATAATCCATCACCGTACTTTACAACCTCTTGACCACGGTAAATCTCGCCGCCACACCCTAAGCAATCATCGACCACTTCTGCATGCTGTGGATCTGGCGCCCCTTGCTCAAATCTGTCCATCGTCTTCACTTCCTTGCAGTGCCATTTTTGTTGCGATGACCACAGCCAACGACCACACGATCCAAAACCATGTTGGTATCATCATCCGCGTAACGCCTCCAGCTGCCGATTGTACTTCTCATACTGTTTCTTTGCGTGATCAGCAATGTTAGGACGACAATCCAGTTTCATCCGTTCTTCCATCTGTCTGAAAAAACCAGTCACATTTATCAGGTAGTGTTTTTTGCTCATTGTTAGTCGCTCCTTATGAAGAGGATTTTGTTCCTTTTTGTTGAATATTGGTAGTTGTCCTGACTCACCAATCACAACGAAAGGGGGTGAAACATTCAATGGCTACACAAGTACACGCATGCTTAGTTGGTAATTGGGTCAATCTTACTGATGATCCAGATTGCAAGATGGGTAAGCACAAAACCTCTCCGTTCATCTGGTGGGAAGAGAATGCTGATATATACAGCCCATTTAAAAGAGCAAAGGAAAACACCATGTATCAGCAAGATTATGTGAATATTCACTACAAATGTGCTGATTATCGTATACACCCAATGTTCATACAAATTGTCTCTACTTAAATTCGTTTCTTAGGTTTTCTTTCAAAAGTTCCAAGTCGTCAATTTCAACTCTGGCGGCTTGGTGACTAAACATCATGTCGATATTCTGTACAATCCGTGACCATTGATAATGCTTAAGACCTTCGATTGCCTTAGCTACCATGTCGAAACGTTCATCCATAGTCAATTCTTCTTTATCCGATTCACTTCCACTAGCAACTACAACCGACACTGGTCCTGGATAATCATAAAATTCTTTACCTGTCTCAATCTTGCAATTCTGACCTTGCGGTACAAACAATGTTTTAACAATCCCCATCTCATTCACCCTCTCAAATTTGATCTTGCAAATGTGCAATAATAGACTGCATACCTTCATTGCCAGCAAACTGTGTCTTGGCCCGAGCGATGAAACCTTCCAACTGCTCCTTTGTGCAATTACGTTCCTTGCAGTTATAAAATGCTGCGGTTAATGATTCTGTAGGTGTTGGCATAGTGAACCTCCTGTAAATTAATTTTGAAACTTAGAATCTGGTAACAACGTATTGATAATCATATGAACGAAGTTACACAGCTAAATCAGTGATCCGATGGACAACTCTTTGACAATGATCGAGTAAATCTCTTTCAGTTTCGGATCTGATTCGATGACGTCTAACCGGTTTGCTTTATCCACCTTGGTCTTGGTTGCTCCGCTCTCTTCGAGACGTTCTTTCAAGTTAGCTAAACGAATATTCAGTTTGCAATGAGCGCGTTCTTCGAGACGTGAGTAGCTTTCCTTGCGGATTTCCTGATGACCACCAAACTTTACGGCTGCTCCGTTAAGCATCCCGGTCATTTTGGCTCTCCAGTTGTCATCACGTTGTAAGATCGTCTCTTGGATAGTTGTTACTTTGTTCTGAACCTCAGCGATCTGCTGTTTAGCTTCAGTTGCTTCTAGTTGCGCTTTTGCTACAGCATCGAATGTTGCTTTGAACATTTGAAGTTCAGGGCTGAGTTTCGAAAGGTCAATTTCTGAGTTGTAGCTGCCTGTTTTTCGGATTGATGGAATGACCTCATGGGTTATCCATCGTTTGAACTGCTTAGCTTCTGGCTTGCGACTTCCAAGGATCAGTGAGTAAAGACCTGGTTCATTGACTACATTTGTTACTCCTTGACGACCTATGTTCAACATAGTCCGTTCGTCATCATCCAATCTACTAATCGCCTGTGTAACATTAGCGATTTCTAAAACATCGCACACGTCCTTGGCTACAAACCATGCTTCACCATTAATAGTTATCGTTCTAACTTCCTCGCTGTTATATTGGAATGGGATGACCTCACTCATCTTTTTCTTCACTCCTTCTGTGTGTTCAATTTCTCTTGCTCCACAATCCATTGATCTAACTTTTCAATTCGGAACCTTATTGCCGGTTTAGTTGAATTTCGAGTTCCAATTTTGTAATGAGGTATTGTTCCCTCCCTACACATTGCATATAGAGCAAAGTCAGAAACGCCAAGATATTTTGCCGCCTCACTAACTGTCAGTCTTTTTTGATCCAATATCTTTGGAATGTCTTGCTCAATCTGTGCTCTCAACTCCGTCAAAATTTGTTCTCTTATTTCAGTGAAAAATTTTTTTGCCATTTCCTCTGTTTTCACTTGATAGCCTCCTTTTTCAGCCAACTTCCCTAATCAGTTTGTATAGAGGCTTTGGAATTGTTTCCTTGGCTGCTGCAATACGAAGGTCTTTTGGGTCAATATCAAGCACTTCCGCCAATAAGATGTTGAGATCATCTTTAGCTGGTGGCAGCTTTCCGTTTTTCATTTTGCTCAGTGTTCCTCTGTCAAGATAAAATCCTTTTTTCTCAAGTCTTCTGCAAATTTGAGCAAGTGATAAATCCGCTTTCTGTATGCTGAGACTAAGAAGTTGGGCATAATTCATACCATCACCCCCTCGGTGTTGATGTTTTGTTCAAGTGTTGATTATTTAGTCACACTTGGTATGTATTGATATTATCAACCTGTTGCGTTTAAGTCAATGACTAAATAATCATTTTTTCAAAAAAGTGTTGAATAAATCTTCAACAGTGTGTTAATATTAGATGCATACATAGGAAATGATTTTTTTTGAGAGGATGCTAAATAAAAAATGGATTACGCTAAATTAGTTGATGAATATATTAAAAAAAGTGGATTGAGCCTATCAGCAATTGCTGAAAAACTTCAAAAAGAAAAAGGAATCAAGATTGATCGTTCATATATTTCTAAATTAAGAAACAATCCTAAATACCCCGCTACTGATGAAATAAATAGAGCATTAGCTGAAGTGACTGGGGGAAACCCTGATAAACTAGTTATGGCCGCTTACATTGATCGCGCTCCAGAAGAGGTGAAGTCTTCTTTACGGAAAGTGTCAATCTATGAGAATTTCTTGAAGTACATCCTAGTGAATAAGCCGTTGAAAGTTGAGTTTGAAGGCGAGGATGGTATGTCTGAAGAAGAGCACCAAGAAGCCGTTGATTACGTTAACTCTCCTGAGTTCTTAGCAACTTTAGATGACGAAGAACTGAATAACTTCTTAAATGACATTGTTGATGATATGCAATCGAAAGACAAAGACACATACAACAAATTAATTTACTCACTTGAAAATGATAAATCTACAGTTGCAGAGTCAATATCTACTTATAAAGCCAATGCTATGGTGAAGATACCTGTATTGGGTCAAATAGCAGCTGGGCAGCCCTTAGATAGAATTGAATACAACGAAGGATATACCCTAGTTGATCCAAGTTTATTAAAAGGCAAGGAAGGATTCGCGCTGAAGGTAAAAGGAGATAGCATGACAGGGGATCGGATTCACGAAGGAGACTTAGTTATTGTTTCAGTTCAAAACGAAGTCCATCCTCATGAAATTGCTGTTGTCTCTGTAAACGGAGAAAAGGCTACACTCAAGAGAGTTAAAAGGCAAAATGACGTTGTGATGCTTCTGCCCTCTAACCCATCTTATGAAGCTCAATTGGTTCCAGCAGATCAAGTTGAAATAATCGGCAAAGTTGTTGAAGTGAAATTCTGGCCGGCATAAGGAGGCAAATTAGATGGCTAGTATTCAAAAAAGAGGAAAAGCATCATTCCTACTGGTTGTTGAAGTCGGAGAAGACACAAAAGGAAAAAGAGATAAACATACAAAAACAGTGCGTGTTGAAGAATCCTTACTAAAAACACCGAAAAAACTTAGGGATCACTTGAATGAAGAATTGATGAAATTCAAAATAGAAGTCGAATCTGGAGTATATATAAGATTAGATAAGATGTTGTTCTCTAACTTTGTTGAAGAATGGAAAAAGAAATTTTTAGAGAAGCACCTGGAATCAACCAGTCAACTAAATTATCTCTTTCATCTAAACAAACGAATCTTGCCCTACTTTGGACATATGCAGATCAACAAAATAAAGCCACTCCATATTGAATCTTATTTGGATGAGCTTTCAAACACACCAAAAGAAAAGCACGATACGAAAGGCGAAGGCAAAAAACTAGGTTCTGCTACACTCGTATATAATTTTCGTGTTCTACGAAGCATATTCATAAAAGCAAAAGAATGGAAAGTGATTAAGGAAAATCCTATGGAAGGTGTTAAAAAACCAAAAGAAAGACAAAAAGAAGTAGAGGTTTACAGCGAAGACGAAGTTTCATTGTTATTCGAGCTTTTAGAAACCGAAGAACCTTTCTTCCAAACATTAATCTACTTAGCCACTACAACCGGAATGCGGCGGGCTGAATTGTTGGGTCTCGAATGGAAACATATTGACTTTGAAAATGGTGTAATCGATATAAAACAAAGTATTCCGTTATTTAAGGATGGCATACCAGTCATAAAAGATCCTAAAAATAAAGGTTCAAAAAGAAAAGTCGTGATTCCACCTGTTGTATTAAATAAACTAGAGGAGTTCAAGAAATTTTCCCAAAAAGAACAGCTGAACAGTGAAGAGCCTTGGCTAGGTGGAGAGCATAGGTTTTTGTTTGCTCATGAAAATGGAATTCCCTACTACCCCCATAAACTAACAGAAAAGTGGATGGCATTTCACAAACGAAACAAACAATACGGATTGAAGTACATCCGATTGCACGATTTACGTCACACATCTGCGACGCTTCTGATAAATAGTGGAGTGCATGCTAAGATTATCTCTAGCCGACTTGGACACTCCAAAATAGGAACCACTATGAACGTCTATGGTCATGTCATCGAATCTGCTGACAGAACAGCTGCCGAAAAATTCGAAGGTTTGTTTAGCAAAAAGAGCAAGGTTAAACCATCGGCTGCAGAGAAGTAATTGTTGACGAGTTGTTGACGGATTGTTGACGAAATTCAATTATACATGCCATATTGTATGAAATACAGCTAGTGAATAATGTTGAAAAACCCTTATAAAACGCCTGTTTTTATAAATACACACTACTATAAAATGTGCGAAAATGTCCTCTCCCATGAAAAAGAAGCTCTCGAAAGAGGGCTTCTTTTTGTTGAGCAATTTATCGAGAGAAAAATTGGGTTAACGTGTAAAGTACAGACCATAAAATGATCCCAACAAAAATAAAAATCAGGAATACTTTAAAAGCATCGAAAAGAGAATTAATCGTAAACCAGCCACTTAACATTAGGATCGGATAAATAGTTACAAGCATTACAATAAAATGGATACCGCTTTTTTTCGCCAAAGTCCAATGTTCTATGTTGTAAATAACAGTTGCAGCACCGACAAAAAGAGCAATCAGACTTGCAACAAATGTGCCTTTAGCGTCAGTATATTTTCCTTGAGAATAAAGGATCAGAGCGATACCGTTCATAATCACGAAGGGTATTCCACCTCTCAATAGTGCATTCATCACCAAGACTTCCAACCTTCTTTCTCAAAAGAAATAGATAATAACCCATGAATCGAACCTTAACACAAAAAGTACTTAACTCAACGCTATGACCGATGTATTTTGGATAAATTGATAGGCATCTTCCATCTTTTTTCTTTATACAGTGATCAATGACATACTATTCATCAAAATGAAGGTTAGCCTGATTTAACCATGCCCATTCAGGTACATCAACAATAGGAACATAAAAAGATGAATCCTGTGCAATACAGAAATCACCTTTTAACTGCGGCTTACAATGATTTAATGTCCTCTGCAATTTTACGAACCGGAATCCATACTTCAGTGATGAAATCCTTCTGCCGATCATCAACCCAGTAATATTTTTCTATACAGGGTCCTTCCACTTGTTCAAAACTCGTTGACGGGAACCACTCGGTGTAGATCCGTTTCCAAACATCCTGAATACTTAAATCAAACTCGACATCATCTGACATCGTCCCTCGACTGTCAAAAAAAGCATAAGTTTGATCAGGTATATGGACAATGGTAAATCCATCCGGTTTCTCTAACAACTTGAGTATCTGACCATGAGCAATATCTTCAATCTACATTGGCAAATGAAGATGTCGTTCCACATAATCAATCGATTGGTGAAGCAGTTTAAATATTTCCAGGATCTCTCATCTTCTTTCTTTTACAGTGCAAAAAAAACCTCTAGAATCTTCTTGCTCAGAAATGCTCTGATTTGTCTATTATTAAAAAAAACGACTAATCAGTCGGCCAGATGCTGCTAATTTGACACTTAACTTATTTTTTATAGGATACTCTAAGAATGATTGAACTCACCCGTTTCTACTCATACTTCTCTTCCATCTCACTGAGCTCTGCTTCCTCTTCCGTCTGCAACCATCCAATTTCTTTAAGCCACGCAGCCATATCTGCAATAAAAGCATCCCTATCCAGATGATCTATCTTATACTTCTTCATCTTGTCACTCACAAATGTATAAAACGCATGGCTTAATGCATGTCGCTGTTTACTTTTGCTCCAGGTCTTATAACGGTCTTCGCTAACCGCCATATCGAAATAGATCACCTTTTCTGCCTTTACGTATCTCGTACTTGATTTGCGTCCGTAATCTTCCGGTAGACAGCGGAACACAAAGTACAGTTCAATATCACACGAAGCATACTTTTCAGCGGCCTTATCGAAAACAGGCTGCAATTCATCCGATAGGTCAGCAACTTGTGTCAGCCCTGACGTATCGGTTGTTTTGTCTAGAATCAAAGTACAACCTCCTTGTCCCGACAACTCAAGTACGTTCTTGTTTAACACGTTCTCATTCTTTTCGATTCGAGATTCGCATATTGATCAATGGTATGAGAAGTAAGACAGACGGCAAGAACATAGAAGATGATCCTGATCGGGTCGCAGAAAAAGCAACAAAAATAAGTGCAAGCCAAGTAATAATCTCCATAATTTCTAATTTAGTTAACGTCACTTTAAAAGTTTTTTTTGAAATGATGCGAATCAAGACGTAAGCAATTAAGCTATAGAACGCTAACATACCCAGCAAGGAAAGAGCAACGATTAACATCATCATTCTGAATCACTCAACTCTCATACTTTTCCTTAATTTTACTACAGAAGTAGAATTATGTCTCTTGAATCTACGTACTCTGGATCAACGGAGTACTTGTCACTTTACTTCTCTTCCGTCACAATCGTAGCATTGTAGATCACAATCCGTTTCCCGTTCAGATCAAACAGTACTTTATTGCCATACTCCGTATCCTGTACGTCAATCTTGCCTTCGTAAGTCTGAATCAGCTCACCCGAATTACTATATACCTTCACTACACGTTCCAAACCGCCAGCATTATTTGATCTCATCGTTTTGAGTGCGCGTTCACCTGAAGCCGTATTGAAATACCATATAAATGATCCAACAATGATGCCCAGAACGGCGATCACTGTCACCCACACCCCTGTTTTTGCTTTTCTGCTCATCCTGTTCCCCTCCTCGGTCTCTTTGTTCTTTACACTACGAAAACGGAGCGAGAACGGTTTCAATAAGGGTAATCTCAGGGGTTATTAATTACACCACTCTTGTATCCAAAAATAAAAAAACAGAGGTCCCCGTCCAGGGATCCTCTGCCTTTAGTTACTCATGCTTCGAGTCAGTTACCGCTACATTGACACGGGTAGCAACTGCACTTGGTGTTCCTGCCACATACTTTCTTGCTTACAGTGAACGGATAACGAATTCAAAGCTCAGTTCACCATTGGAAGGAATTTGATATTCCGGATGTACCGGAGCACCCCAGCTGTCGTCACCGCCAACACCCATTTGTTTACCGGCTACCGTAACGACAGTGTAATGCACTGGTGGCAACTCATACACATGCTGCGCATTCTCCAGTTCAAACGCTGTATATGGTGACACATTCAATTCAACCGGTGCACCGGAGGCTTCGATTTTGAAACCACGTCCTGCATTGTCCGTCAACTTAGCCCAGCGTACCCCTGTACGGTTACCCGACTCTTGCGGTACAAGATATGGAGCCATCGTATCTGCAACCTTACGGCCATGGATACCCAGACGAGCGCCAAATGCGCGATCCGAATAGTTTTCCTCTGGTCCCATTGCCAGCCATTCCACGTTCTCATAATCCGGAGATGTTCTGAACGACAGTGCGTGGATAGGCAAGTTTGGCAATCCTTCGGTACCTTTGTACGTGTTATGCACATGTACACTTCCATCAGCAAGCACAGTATAGATCACTTTCACCTCTACATCGGCCGAGATGTTCAATTTATAGGTGAACTCAATCCGGTACTGATCCGATTTTTGTTCATGTTTCCATTCTACAGAACGTGGCAACAGGCTGGCAGCATACCATGCACCAAGCTCGAAGCCCATTGCTGTACCCTTATCATTGTCTGTCGTTGCACGCCAGAACAGTGGTGCAGGTGGGATCGCAATCGTTTCACGCCCGGAGAACTTCAGGGAAACGAGCGTTCCAAACTGCTTGGAGAACAACGCATGCGTTTGACCAACGCGAACACCGATGTTTACGTCACCTTCAACCACCTGAATATCGCTTACAACGTTTTTATCCGTTACAACAGATGCTTGACTACCTTCTTGTGTGAAAATAAACTGGCCAAATGCGACTTCGTCACCTTTGTCACCCCACAGCGTTGCTTCTTTCAGTACAAACGCCACGTTAACAGCATATTCGCCACCTTCAAGAGCCTTTGCATTCAAAGGAAGTTCTACTACGGATTCACTTTCCGCAGGGACATTTACATCAAGTGTACCTTGCAATACTACATGTCCTTCGCGTTCTAGGCTGTACACCAGTTCATACGCGGAAGTGTCTGCGAACAGGTTCTGGTTCACGATTTTAACGCCGTCACGGCTTGGGGACAGTTTAATGTTTTGATACAGGAATTTAACCTCCTGCATTTTAGCTGTCACTTTACGATCTGCGTGCACAATCCCGTTGCCGCAGAACGAATAGTCTGATGGACGATCCCCAAAGTCCCCGCCGTAAGCCAGATACTCTTTACCGTAACGATCCTTTTTGTAGATCGATTGATCGATGTAATCCCAGATAAAACCACCTTGATACATCGGGTATTTGTCTTCAAGTTCCGTGTATTTATGCATACCGCCAATGGAGTTCCCCATCGCGTGCATGTATTCACAACTAATATATGGTTTGGTTGGGTTATCGTTCAGGAACTCCTCGATGTCAGCCGGTTTCGCATACATCCGGGATTCCATGTCACTTGTGTCATTGAAACGGCGATCGTGAAACACACCTTCATAATGAACCATCCGTGTCGGATCTGCCGATTTAAAGTATTGGGACACTTTGTAGATCACTTCACCACCATGGGATTCGTTACCACAGGACCAGATCAGAATGGACGGATGGTTTTTGTCACGTTCTACCATCGAGATTGCTCGATCCATAACAATGTCAAGCCATTCCGGCTTATCGCCAGGGATTACCCAAGAAGGTTCAACAGCGCCAAGCTTTTGCCAAGAACCGTGGGTTTCCAGGTTCATCTCATCAATCACGTAAAGTCCGTACTCATCGCACAGTTCATACCACAGGCTTTGGTTCGGGTAATGTGATGTACGAACGGCGTTCATATTGTTTTGTTTAATCGTGCGCACATCCCACAGCATGTCTTCCTTCGTGATCGCACGACCGCGACGCGGGTTGAACTCGTGACGGTTTACGCCTTTGAACACAATACGCTTGCCATTAATGTGCATTACTTTGTCGATCATTTCAAATTTACGGAAACCAACGGCTTGAGGAACAACTTCCACAAGATTGCCCGCAGCATCATACACACGGATATACAAACGATACAGATACGGAATCTCTGCACTCCAGAGATTAACTTGGCCAACTTCTTCACGCAGTTGTAAAAGACCGTTGTCCGCGACATTGCCGTCAAGACGTTTAACCGAGTTCCCCTCTTTGTCCAAAAGCTCAGCTTCAATCCTTGCACCTGCTGCTGCTTTTCCTTCTAGTTTCAAATCCAGTTCCAATGTACCGTTTGTATACGACGCATCCAAATCGGTACGAACATGAACATCACGAACGTGTGCAGCCGGAACAGTATACAGATACACATCTCTGAATATACCGGAGAAACGCCAGAAGTCCTGATCCTCTAACCAGCTGCCTGTGCTGCGTTGATACACTTCAACTGCCAGTTTATTTTCTCCATCTTGAAGGAACGGTGTCAGGTCAAAGTCAGATGGTGTGAAGCTGTCTTCTCCGTACCCTACGAACTGTCCGTTCAGCCATACATAAAATGCGGATTCCACACCTTGAAACGAAATGTATACCGGATTCGCTTCCCAATCTGTTGGCAGATGGAATGTGCGAATGTAGCTTCCCACCGCATTTTTATCCTGCGGCAGAGCCGGCGGACGAAGTTCATTCAATCCATCCCATGGATACTGCGTGTTCACATATTGAATCTGTCCGTAACCTTGAAGTTGGATATGTCCTGGTACTTCGATATCATCCCAGCCTTCGCTAGGGTACTCGGACGTATAAAATAGTTCTGGACGGCAATCCGGACGAATCGAATAGTTGAATTTCCAAGTTCCATTCAGATCGTAACGAAGTGCCATCTCGGCCGAAGCCATAGCCTCTTCCATCGTTTGATAATAGCGGTGATCGGAATAAGCATGAAGACGGTTTACCTCATATACACTTACGTCACCTAACCAGTTGATATCTGCCTTTGTTGCTTTCATCGGTCTCTCTCCTCTATAGTACGAATTTCGTTATGAGTTTGCGTTTATTGAAAATTACGCTGAAGCGTCTGATTTTTAATCTATACAAAAAAGATAGAGGTGCGCCTGTACAGGCGCCCTCTCTTCTTTCCTGCATTCGTCCAGTCGGACGTGATATGCACTTATGCTTATTTTACGGAACCAACCATGCCTGCAACAAAGTGTTTTTGCATGATGAAGAACACGATTGCAGTTGGAAGTGTTGCAATAACGACAGCGGTCATGATAACCCCGTAATCCGGAGCATAACCTGCGCCCAGGTTAGAGATCAGGAGCGGAATAGTTTGCTGATCTGGCGTTTGCAATACGATGAGTGGCCAGAGATAGTTGTTCCAGCTGCTCATGAATGTAATGATCGCCGCTGCTGCGTATGTTGTTTTCATCGTAGGCATATAGATCTTCAAGAAAATCCCCAGTTCGCTCAGACCGTCAATACGTCCAGCCTCCAGCAAATCTTTCGGGAACATTTTGGTGTTCTGGCGGAAGAAGAAGATCAGGAACGCTGTTGTGATGGTCGGGATAATAACCGAAGCCATCGTATTAATACCGATTGCCGGTGCTACGCTCGAAATGGTTGCAAACATCCGATAGAGCGGGATCATAATCGCTGCAAATGGGATCATCATCGACATGAGCAGGATGTTAAACACGATATCGCGGGATTTTGTACGATATACTTCAAACCCGTAACCCGCCATGGAACCAATCAATAGAGCAAGAACGGTGGACACGATGGAGATAATAGCCGAATTGCCCAGTGCCTGAATCAGATTCGAATCGTCGAGCAGTTTGTTAATGTTTTGAATCAATGCAGAGCCCGGCAGCAAAGTGCCTCTAGTTACGTCTACCGATTGGTTTGTAGCGCTGACGATCATCCAGAAAAATGGGAAGATGGAAATAAAAGCGACGATGGACAGGAAAAAATATGTGAAAATGCGTTTTGCTCTTGATTTAGCCATTTTTATTATCACCTGCCACTTTGAACTGGATGATGGACAAAATAATGATCAGAATTACGATGGAATACGAAACGGTTGCTGCATAACCGAAATCCGGTGAATATTTAAACGAAAGGTTGTAGATGTATTGTGAGATCGACATGGTCGCGTTACCGGGGCCACCTTTGGTAATATTCATAATTTCATCAAAGATTTGCAGTGTACCAATCGTTGATGTAATGGACGTAAAGAGAATGATCGGTTTAAGCAATGGTACAGTGATTTTGAAAAATTGAGTGAACGCATTGGCTCCGTCAATCTTCGCTGCTTCATAGATTGATTGATCGATGTTTTGCAAAGATGACAGATAGAAAATCATGTTATATCCGGTCCAACGCCAAGTAACGGCGATTATGATCGTAATTTTAGCCCAGAACGGGTCAGTAATCCATTGAATTGGTGTGCCGATAATGTGTAAACCCATCAAAGCCTGGTTTACCATACCATCCGGTGCAAACAAATACTTGAATACAACCGAGTATGCAACAAGTGAAGTTACACAAGGCAAGAAAATTGCAGTACGGAAAAAGCTCCGGAAACGCAGCGTGCTGTCATTCAACAATACGGAAATGAACAATCCAAGAATGATCATTAAAGGCACTTGAATGATTAAGTAAATAAACGTGTTGGATAATGCCGTACGGAACGTGGTATCTACAAGCAATCTTTTGTAGTTCGCTAAGCCTGAAAACTCAAGGTTGGCACCTTTGCCTGACTTGAATGATAAGAGCAGCGCTTGAATCATCGGATAGAAGTAGAATGCTACAATTCCGACAACAGCCAGCAAAACAAAAGCCCATCCAGTCAAATTATTTTTCTTTTGGAGACTGTCTCCTGTATTTATGGCTTTCACAGTATGGCTCCTCTCTCTCCATGCAACATGGTTAGAACCTACAGAGCCTCTCGCCATGTCCAGCTCGACTTGCGCCAGACAAGGGAGACGGCTCCGTTGTTTCCTAGGTTCTATAGGTTACCTTGGGATATTAGTTTAATTGTGCCTCAGCTTGTTTTTGTGCATCATTCAGAACGTCATCAATTGATTTACCGTTCAGGTATGCTTGCATTTCAACAACCAAGATATCTTCGATTGCATAAGTGTTGCTACCATAGTTTACTTTTGGAATTTCTTTAGTCCATTTAGCGAAGTCAGCGAAGATTTTTTGACCACCGAAGAACTCGTCTGGTTTGTTGTATGCTTCGCCGTCAACAGCCGGTGTGTACGTACCGATTGCACCGATTTTAGTCAACAATTCTTGATACAACTCTTTGTCGGAACCAAAAGTTTTAGCCATAAAGTCAGCCGCTTGATCTGCACCAGGAACATCATTCATGATGTACCAAGAGCTACCGCCCAAGTTGGATGCGTGTACAGAGTTTGCTTGACCAGCCATTTTCGGCATTGGAGCTACCGCCCATTTGCCGGATTGGGAAGCTTCTTGACGAACGGATGGTGAGAACCAGTTACCTGTAGGAATTGTTGCCACAGCACCGTTATTAGTATTGGCAACGAATTGGCTCCAGTCGGAGTGCAATTTAACAATGTTAGCATCCATCATTTTTTTGTACGTTTCGAACGCTTCTTTCAATGCAGGGTTGTTGTTCAGATCAGGTGTTTTACCATCTTCTGCTGTGTACCATTTACCTGCAGTTTGAATCATCATACGGATGATACCCAAGTCATTCGGGTCCAGGGACAGAAGCTCTTTGCCCGTTTTTGCTTTTACAGCTTCACCGATTTTGATGTAATCATCCCAAGTGATATCTTGCAAGTCAGCAGCTTTATATCCTGCTTCCTCAAGCAGGTCTGTTCTGTAGTACAAACCAGCTACGCCGGAGTCAAACGGAATACCGTATTGTTTACCTTCATAAGAAGTAGGTCCAATTTTATACTCTGCAAAATCGGATGCTTTGATTGTTGAAGACAAATCCTTGAACGCATCTGGATAAGCGCTCAGGAAACTTTGTGCACGATAGTCTTCAATCAGAACTACGTTTGGAAGACCACTGCTTGTTCCGGAGTTCAATCCAGTGTTCAGCTTCTGAATGATCGCATCTTGAGCATTCTCAATGATGTTGATTTTCAGATCAGGGTTTTCTTTTTGATAAATAGCTTTAGCTTGCTCCAGAGCAGCTACGTTAAATGCTTTATCCCAAGCCCAGATCGTAATTTCGTTTGCTTTCTCGCCACCACCGCTAGCAGCTTCTTTACCTCCACCGCCGGATGAACATGCGGACAACAGCAATACCGTTACGAGCATCAATACCCACATTTTTTTCAAACCATTCAACTCCCCTTCGACCTCTTTGTTGTAAATTTGTTTGCGTTTTCTGAAAGCGGTTGCTTCCGATGTATTCATCTTATCATTCCCATTTCTCCATTCGTTAGTAAAAATTTTGTGCAGATTTGTCTTCTTATTGCCACAATGAAAACCTTTACAGAAAACGATTGCACATAATTTAGTTTTTTGTACTTTCTTTTGATTTTGTACTATTTTGAGCTGAACATTTTACAACTATGCAATTCGTTCATCATTTTGCATATGAAAAACCCCTCATCTCTGGGTATCAGATATGAAGGGTTCGTGGATTGGGGAATGTCTATAATCTTTTTAACTCGTAATCAGTGGCAGCGTTACAGTGACTCTCGTCCCCTCGCCAACGGTGCTCATAATCGTCACACCGTAAGGCGAGCCATACAGAAGCTCAATTCGGTCATGGACGTTTCGAATACCTATACCGCTGAATAGCTGACGGTTATTTTTCGGATTGGGCAATGCCCCCTCCATATTCAGTCCTTCAATACCATCCCCATTATCCATGATCTCACAAATCAATGACTCTCCGGCACGGGAAACCATCACATGGATGGTGCCCGTTTCTTTTTTTATAAATCCATGGAAGAAGGCATTTTCAATAAAAGGTTGAATCACCAGCTTAGGGACGTGATAATGCGTGCAGTCCGGAGCTATATAAAAGGCCGCTTTAATCCGTCCGCCGTAACGCACATGATTAATGAAGACATAGTTTTTTAAGTTTTCTACTTCTTGTTCTACCGTCACCGTTTCCCTGACATCGCTGATCGTATTTTGCAACAAACCAATCAGTGCATTAATCGTCTCGGCGGCCCGATCTTTGTTTCCTTGCTGTACCAAAACTTTAACAGAAGCCAAGGTGTTATACAGGAAGTGAGGATTAATCTGGCTCTGAAGCGCTGCAAGCTCAGCATTACGTTGCTCACGTTGCGTCTGTACAAGCTGATCCACGTAATCATGCAATTCATCCAGCATGTAATTGTACGCATAACCTAACTGCCTGCTCTCATAACTGCCGCTGATCGGGATATAGTTATCCAGATCACTCTTCGTAATGTTGGACATCTGTTTGACCAGTCTGCGCAAAGACTTCGTCATCTGACTCGTAATCAGGAATACCAGCAACAGAGCCGCAAACACAATCGCAGCACAGATCAACGCGACCGTTTTCATATCAATGAGCTGTCCCATCGCAGATTCCTTATCAACGATGTTTACCATATACAAACGATAAAATGGTAAATATTCAGACAATATGATGCTATCCTGCCCCATGACTCGTGCATTGATGTTTTTAGGTGCTGTTTCATTTATGGTTTCGGCATAAGATAACAGTTCAGACTGAGTCGTGCCAATCCAATCTTCCCGGTTAGAGGATAAGATCTCCCCTTTTTCATTCATGATGACGACATCATTACCCCGGCTTGTAAAATTGGCGTAGAACTGACGGAATGACTCTTCTCTCATCGTGATATACACCGTACCATAAATTTTGCTTCGCGTTCGATCGGACAGCGCTTTGGTCGCAGAGATCATTTGCAATGTGCCCTCTTTGCTCCGGGCCTCATAGTCGTCGAAAATCAGAAGGCTGGGCGATTCGGTCGCTGCCTTCGTAATCTTGTCCTGTTTTAATTCTTCCGCTGTTTTCTGGATGTATGAAGGATTGGTCGAAAAACTTCGTCCATTTACACCTGAAATTGTAATACCTACTTCATAAAAATCAATGATGGACTGAACCCGCTTCATCGTTTCGCGCATGCTATAGTACGATTTGGACATGGTTACCGAATCCCCATTCCCTTCCGATAGAAACCCTCGAATAGCCCCACTTTGGGCCACATTGTTCGTGACCGCAGCGATGGAGTCGTTAAACGCATCAAAATTCGTTTTGATCTGGCTCAGCACCTTCGAATTCGTGATACTGAACGTTTCTGTAAACAGTTTGGTTGACATATGAATCGTTGTCCACAATATAAGCACCGAAACCAGGACAATACTGACAACCATAACCAGAATTAGCTTGGGAAATAATCCGAGACGCGATAAGCCGTTTTTCCACTTTTTCATGAATTAATCTCATCCATTTCTAGTTAAGCCCAAAATTTACGCCGATAGCGACTTGGAGAAAGTCCCGTGAATTTTTTGAACACTTTACAGAAGTAACTGTGATCTGAATACCCTACCATGCTACTAATTTCCGATATCGTGACATCATCCGATCGCAACAGTTCCTCCGCTTTTTCAATGCGAATCTTGTTTAGATATTCATTAAATCCTTCTTTTTTATGTGACGAGAAATAACTGGAGAGGTATGACGGGTTAAAATGAAAATGTTTGGCCACCTCGGACAGTCCCAAGGGCTGGTCATAGTTTGCATGCATGTAATCGAGCAACATGGTCATATTCGGATCACTTCGTTTACCTCCTGAACCGGAGACACATTCTTGAACCTCTGTCATGAATTGATCCAGAACCAGCATCACTTCGGTAAGCGTCGAAGCCCCGTCCACATTTTTAAAATACGTATACTTACTCTCTTCAAGCTCCGATGACTGCACATCCATATCTGCCAATGTAATCGTGACATTGAAGATCAAGTTGCCCAGAAATGATTTGATTTCAAATACATCAGCAATGTAGTCTCTCCCTAGTGTCGCTGCATGATCATGTAAATATTCTTTGGCCGCTTCCACTCGATTGCGTTTTACATGTTGCAAAAACATATTGACGTTGAATTGGTACCCTGCGGGATGCATCGGCGGAAGCTCGCCATCAATGAGAATCGCACGATCCGTATAATAGAAGCAAAACTCCATTAATTTAAGCAGGCGCTCACGGTAGATATCTCCCATATTTTCAAAAGAATGAAATCTCTCACTAAGCACCCACACCGGAGCTTCCTGTCCTGCCCCTGCTTCCGTAGCACATTCCCTAATCTGCTCAACCATGGCTTCATCTTGCTCAGGTTTCATGTTCAGCAACATAACAGACAATCGGCTATCAGCTGGTAAAATGGCACACTCAATCTCCGGCATCCGTTTTCGAACCTCAACTTCAACTTGTATATAATCCTGATTCTTCGAATTGCTTTCAGCCACCTGAAATGCGAGCAAACGAAAAGCACCTAACGGAAAGTTTTCCCGAATAACAGGCATTTCGTTGTCTTCGTTTAGCGTAAATCCGGACAACATTTTTTCCATTAATTGACCAAGCCGCCAGCCATCATGGGAAGGCTCATACTGAAGCTCCGGTATTTTGCCCGCCGTACGTCTTAGTACTTCCAGAAGTTCATTCGTATCCAGCTTGGGCTTCAATATGTAATCTGCCGCTCCATGCTGTAATGTAGATCGAACATACTCAAATTCACTGAAACTGCTCAGCACAATAACCTCAATATGCGGATAACCCGCTTTGAGTGTACGAACGAAAGTTTCACCGTCCATAACAGGCATCACGATGTCTGTTATGACAATATCCGGTTTTAACAACGCCACCTGTTGCAAGCCTTCTTCGCCATTGGAGGCTTCTCCGACAATATTAAATCCTTCAGCTTCCCAGTTCATGTGGTGCTTAATACCCTGTCTAACCAGAAATTCATCGTCAACAATCAGCACCTTACACAACCGGTTCATGATCGCGACCCCCCTGTCTCTTCCATCGCTGTATATCTATACCGTTTAACTCTCTATATGTTGGTTATTGAAGCGGTTACATGAACATTATAATAATCGTACATATTGTTATATCTTAAATCCTATGTTTAAGCAATGGTAACTACTTATATTTTACACTAAAATTCGACAAAACAAGAAGTCCCAAAAACGCCACGACCTACTCGGGCATCTTGAGACTTCTTGTTCATTTTTATTTCTCAATTCATTTACGAACCGAATGTTAAGGCTCCATTCCCCATTCAAGTTGACCAGCAACATATCCCGTTACTTTAGACCAGTCAGCATATGAGGTATGCGTTCCTTCAAAGGAGTAATCATCCGTTTGAGTGTAATTGGTCCAATTGTCTTTGGAAAACCGAGTCTGGATTTCCGTGCTCTGTCCTGCGTTCAACGTTCCCGCAGTTGACTTGAATCCAACCTCTAACACATGATCCGCTCCTGGCAATGCGGGAGTAATGGAACTAAACGTACCGGTAACGTTGGCACTTCCCACAGCAGCCCAATCGCAGAAGAAATTTTGAGGCTGACTACCGTCAATCGTATAGTAATATCGAATTTTTACATCGGACAGTTGGAGTGGAGTTGTACCGGTATTGGTCAATCTGAATTTGGGAGTGATGGAACTGCCCGTAGCTGCCGTTGTTCCATTGTACATCTCGATACGAATTGTTCCACCTGGGATGACCACAGTTGTATCCTTAACGGTCAGGTTCAGCACCGCAGGGTTGCCTGCACTGAACTGAAAAGTTAACACAGCTGCACCTTTAGACAATGTGGCTAAATAGTTTTTGGACAGCACAACCTGATTACCCGCAACGGTATAGTCGGTTCCGGCTACAAGTATCGCGTTTCCGTTCCGAATAGAGGTCAGTGTATTTCCATTAAGTGTTAACGTGACAGGAATATTGACCTGATGATCCACATTCAGATCAAATTGAGCCGTTACCGGGGTGATGGTCGAATTAGGTACTGTAGGTGTGCCCCCATTGCCATTAACCGGGTCCGCATAGAGTATTCCGCGTCCGTTGGTACCTAGATATACTCTGCCATAAATACGTGGGTCACCTGTAATTGTGGTCACACGGGCGTACTGATGCTGATCATCGTTAATTCGCACCCAGTTCGTGCCACCATCATCAGAACGGAAAAATCCGCGAGTCCCATCAATCTGTGCAACGGCATACAAAGCGACAACACTTTGCCCAGGAGCTGCTTTACCAAAACCGATGCTGTCCGCTTCTTCTACATTGGCGAGCTTCGTAAAGGTCGCTCCAGAATCTGTTGAGTGCCACAAGCCGTAGGGCCCTTCTTCTTCATTGCCCCCAGCAAACCACAGTTCTCCTTCCACACCTGGCACAGCGTCGAGGTCTGAATTACCTGAGGCAGGAAGCCCAGTAGCTGGAGATACAGTGAACGATGCTCCACCATTAACACTGACGTAAATTTTCCCTGCAGCGAAACCATAGAACTTGTTCGGGTTGACTCTGTCGGAAATGACTTTGGCTCCAACGGGTATGCCCGTGCTTGCCGTCCATGAATTACCGCCGGCAGAGTGGAATACGCCGCGATCCGATGTGCTCCAGATCAGACGGTTGCCTGTCGCCGAGATGGCGACGGTTCCGCCTCCGGCAGTACCTGACGGCTCTGCGCTTGCTTTATACCACGTTTTTCCTCCGTCGCTGGATAAGCCGATAGACTTCGCGTTGGGATCAACTGTGTAATCTGCTTTCCCCACCCGTACCATCGTGTTTGGGCTCAGTTCGGCAAAATCAATACTCTCCGTTGAAGGATAATTCGGATTCGTAAACATCGTTGCTGGAGCTTTGGTCAGATCATCATGACGGAACCCGGCAACGTCACCGAGTGCACTGAGCAGATTTGCTCCGCTTGGCGGGCTAATCAAATCCATAACATTGGTTTCTTCAATGCCTTTGGCCATAACGGAAATGTTAATCTTCTTATCCTCGTCCCAATCCGTCAGATTGTTGGTTCCGTAGATGGTTGCCCCCGTTCCATACATCAATCGGTCGGAATCAAACGGATCAATCTCCAGAGCAGCAATCATCCAGCCCAGCTTAGGCGAAATTTCCGGCGGTGCAGGATTCACACCGAAGGTTAACCAAGGCGCCGCGGAAATATCCTGCGTATATCTGAATTTTCGGTCAGGATACCCTTCAAAGTCCCATATTCGTGTCCAGGTATCTCCACCATCTTTACTACGGAACAGAATAGCATCAGGCCACCAGGAATTCAGCGTTGCGACCATTATCGTTCCAGGCTCCTGTGCATCAATAGCCAAGCCGCCATAACCATAATAGTTATCCGAACTGCTGCTCGGAACTGGGCTGATGTTCTTCCATACTCCGGTTGCTGTGTTTAGCTTCCAGACATCCCCTTTCGTTCCGTCGTAGGGCCCGGCACCATTACTGTAGGTAATATACAAACTTCCATCTACGTCCATTTTCCCATGATGAGGCAGATAACCCGTAGGTTGTCCGGGAACAGCAGTCCAGGTCAAGCCGCCGTTGGTACTGCGATAGATGCTTTCACTTTTATCAGCTACGCCGACATAAATGGTTTGTGAAGCCTGTCCCGCGGAGCCGCTCGTTTCATCAAAGGTGATCCAGGCCAAGCCTATAATGTCACTCGTATACTCGTTGGCTGGGTTTTCAACATAGTTACCCGGATTCGGGAAACTGGTTACTTCGCTCCAGGTTACCCCATAATCCGTACTTTTCCATAACCCGTTGCCACTGCGGGCTCCGAAATACAAAATGCTGTTATCATTCGGGTCAACAACCAGACGCTCCCCCATGGAACGTCCAGGCATGTTCCCCCCTACCTTGAAGGGGAGCTCGGTTTTCTCCCACGTATCTCCGCGATCAGTGGAACGGAAGATATATCCGTTGTCCTTCACCCATGAGTTCGTATACGTCCCTACAGCCATATACACCCGATCTGGATCAACAGGGTCGGAGGCGAGTGCATCTACCCCGTTATTGTTCCAGTCGTCCCAGCCTACAAAGTCAGTAAGCGGAGTCCAGCTACTGTCCACCGGGTTCCAGCGATAAGCTCCTCCTATATCCGTGCGTGCGTAGATCAAGTCCTTTTCAGATTCATTAAAGATGATGCCGGGTATAAAACCTCCGCCTCCGCCAGTAACGACGCTTTTCCATTCGTAGGCCTCACTCGGCGCTGCCTCAGAAGTTCCTGCCATCCCCAGACCACCCAGTGAAGCCGTAACAATAACCACACTTAAACTCAGGATTCGGAACTTGCTCATCCACGTTTTCATCTCAACAACTCCTTCTTTTCGCGTTTGTACATTTTGGCAATTCGGTCTATCCCCGCTGTCTACCTGCTGATGATGGCGTATCAGACGAATCCATACCTTCTTCCTTAGAAGAGATCCACCTCCCTTCAATTTGCGGTTAAGCGCTTACAATTTTTTTTCGAACGCCGCCACAAAATGGATAATTCTTTCAATAATAACATTCGATAGAAAACGTTTTTCCCCTCTGTGTAAATATCCACTTTTCAAAAAAAAATTGTAATCCTCTGGTAAAATAAAAAAAGATGCTGTTCACACAGCATCTTTAAATCCATTATGATTTTTCCTGCTCACTTTGCTTACGCTTTTCGTCCGTAGACATGTGTTTCCTGCCCTTTAACACCCGGCTTGACGACAAATAATGCACCTGCTTGCGGCGTTTCCTGCAAGCGCTCTTCCTTAATTCCTATACGTGCAGTAGTAATATATAAATCTTCGAGATCCGGGCCGCCAAAACAACAGGAAGTCACCTGATCTGCAGGCACTTCGATATGCTGTAACAGTTCCCCTGTCTCCGGGTTCCAGCGGGTTACTCTTCCTCCACCCCAATGGGCAACCCACAGCATACCTTCAGCATCCACAGTCATGCCATCCGGGAATCCCATGTCTTCCGGCACTGAGATGATACTCGTCCGATTGGAGATCGTACCCGAAGCCAGATCAAAATCAAAACGATCCACGGAACGTGTCGGCGTATCGATGTAATACATGAACTCACGATTCGGGCTCCACCCCAGACCGTTAGAGGTGGATACTTGTTGCACCATATTGCGTACAGGCTTTCCTTCCTCCAGACAATATAATGATCCAGCCTTTTGTTCGTTGTTCAGGCTCATCGTACCGGCCCAAAAACGTCCGTATGCATCACATTTTCCATCATTGAAGCGATTGGTAGATTTGTCTTGCTCGGGGTCCGCGATCGCTTGCTTCTCACCCGTGAGCAGATGATATGTATAGAAGCCGCTTCGGAGTGCAACGATCACTTCATCCCCACGATAGGGCACCACCGCTCCGACATGTTCACCCACATCATAAGCCTGATCCTCACCTGTCTCGGGATCGTATGCATGTACTTTAAACCCTTCAATATCTACCCATAACAAACGACTATTTTCCGCATCCCAGCTTGGTCCTTCTCCCAATTGTGCTGGTGTATCCACAACTACAGTTACATGACTCATATTATCGCTCCTTCTTAGGATTTCGTATTTCTCGTCCATTCAAATCCAATCGCATCTAGAAAAGCTTTGCTAAGTACCATGTGACCCGTAGCATCCGGGTGTACTCGATCATGTGTGAGAACCGATGTATAAAAATGATCCCACAGTGGCGCAAATGCTGCCTGCGTATCTACAAACAGCGCGTCATATTCCGATGCTACTCTGCGAACCGCTTCTCCGTAGATGTCCATCGTCGCCCGCATCGGATCTTCCGGGTTCGCTTCCAGATAATACGGGGTCATAAGCACAAGCCCTTTCAGATTCGGGCGCACGGATGCGACCAGCTCACGCAATGTTGCCTCGTATTCCTCCAGAAACACCTGTGAGTCAGCCAGCGGGTGATCGAACTGCCGCCACACATCGTTAATACCGATCATAATTGTGAGCCAGTCCGGTTTGAGATCAAGCACATCCTGTTGCCAGCGTTGCTTCAAGTCACGAACGGTATTCCCACTATTACCCACATTCTGCAATCTCAGCATCAGTTCGGGATAAATAGACCGCAATAAAGCATACACCTGTGCCACATACCCATGTCCCAGCCCTGAACTTCCTTCACCTACAGGATGTGCTCGTCCGCAATCGGTAATGGAATCCCCGATAAAAAGAAGTCTGTCATTCTTTTGCAATTTCATGGCGTTGTTCTCCTTTGCTGGATATTGATCCGTTAGTTCACTGGCAAAATAGAGTTTGTGCCGTTGCCGACGTCACCAACCTTGATTTTTAAGCCAAGTGAGACATAGATCAGACCACACTCGAACCGTAGCATCATGCTCCGCCAGTCCTAACCCATGTGGACCTTTTTCAAAGATGTGAAGATCATATGGAATCCCATGTGCACCCAAAGCCAAAGCATACCGTAAACTGTTCTCCACGGGTACAGCCTGGTCATCACTCGTATGCCAGATAAATGCTTCAGGAGCATCTGCTCTAACCTGTCGCTCTGCACTGAATGCTTGAACCTGTTCTTCGGTTGCATCCTCGCCTAGCAAGTTGATACGCGAGCCTTCATGTCCATAAGACTCCATCGTGATAACCGGATAACAGAGAATGACACGGTCCGGCCTAGAGCTTACCTGTTCAATCGGATCCTCATGGCCCGGTTGTCCATCATCGTACTGCGTACCCAATGTTGCTGTGAGATGGCCACCTGCCGAAAACCCAAGTACTGCGATTTTGGACGGGTTGATCCCGTAGTGTTCCGCGTGAGCTCTTACATAACGGATTGCACGTTGCCCATCCGCCAGAGGCGCCGGATGACTGTGCGGTGCTACTCGATATTTGAGCACAAAAGCACTAATGCCAGCACGATTGAGCAACTCAGCAACGGGCGCGCCCTCATGGTCAGCGAGATGGCCATAACCGCCCCCTGGACATACAATGATAGCGCTCTCGGAACCTGGTTGAATAAAAGGAATCAGATGTGGCATTTCGTCTTCATGGCCTGTAGCCGCGTATGGGGCCGCCTGCTCCCACAAAGGAATAATTGAACTCATGATCGGACTCATCCTCTCTCATGTATATGGAATAGATTCGTTTAATCGTTTTCGATTCTAGGATTCGATACCATCATAACGGCAACAGGAAGAAGCATCAATACCCTTCTGCATATCTTTTTGTTCAACCTTGGCGTAATTAGTACAAGTTGCGAAACTGTTCAGGTGTGACCCCTTCAATCCGGCGAAATGTGGCAACAAAATGACTGGCATCCCGGAACCCGGCCCGTGCCGCAGTCTCCTTGATCGTAAGTTCCATACTGCCCGTCAGCATTTCTTTGGCTTTACGAATGCGAAGCAAAATGAAGTAACTGTAGGCCGTTATGCCGAAGGATTGTTTAAACAGCGTATTCATATGCCTGGATGAGATTCCGATAATGCATGCCATTTGTTCTAGCCCGATGTCCGGGTCGCCGTAATGTTCCTCCATAAAGGCAAGCAGCGGAGCAAGTCTTGCTACAGCTTGGGAGATGGAGGAGCGATTGCCGGTCATTCCGTGTTTTTTCAGCAAAATCAAAAAACGATACATGTCCGCCGAGGCTTCCAATCCGGATAAATCCTGATCACTCCCGATCGAACTCAGCACATGCTGACCATAATCGTTTAGTGGACTATCTGTCTCCCACTGGCGAATATCGGCCTCACCCAACCCAAGTGAATCTACGATGGCGGCACACTGCGAACCACCAAATGTAATATAAATGGTCTCCCACTCGTTTTGAACACGAGCATATTCATGAGGCAGGTTTGGGGGAAGCAAAATACCCGAGGTTTCGCCAACAATTGCTGAAGTCCCTGACAGCTTGAACTCTCCTGCTCCCTTGACCGTTTGCAGCCAGTGATAATACGGATAACCCGCAGTTCTGGAGACTTTTTCCTGATTTCCGTTATAGCCTATACTCTCGATATATAGTGGGAGCGGCTGATCCCGCGGTGTCATAAAAAAACGCTGATGCCCCGGTGAGATGAGCATGATAACCTCCTTAAATACAATAGAATCCAGTTCCATATTCTTATATGCATCATCACTTTTATTATATTTTAAAAGTCATATGTATCATATAGTATAGGATTATTCTTATACAAGAGGTGAGCACATTGATCAGCAGCAAATTACCCAAAATGTTTTATGGAGGCGATTACAATCCTGAACAATGGGATCATGAGACCCACCTGGAAGACCTCCGCATGTTTAAACTGGCGGGCATTGATATGGCCACGATTAACGTTTTTTCCTGGGCACTAATTCAGCCTGACGAGGTGACGTATAATTTTGAATATCTGGATCAATTGATTGATCGTTTGTACGAAAATGGGGTTTATATCTGCCTTGCCACAAGTACCGCCGCGCACCCAGCATGGATGGCTAAAAAATACCCCGATGTCCTGCGCGTAGACGCGGACGGACGCAAACGGAAATTTGGCGGACGGCATAACTCCTGCCCGAACAGTCCGACCTACCGGAAGTACTCCGAAATCATCGCAGACAAACTGGCCGAGCGATACAAAGATCATCCCGCAGTCCTTGTCTGGCATATTTCCAATGAATATGGCGGGGATTGTTATTGTGAAAACTGCGAAAAAGCATTCCGTGTATATCTCAAGAAACGTTATAAAACCATAGAACAGGTCAATAAAGCATGGAACACCAACTTTTGGGGCCATACGTTCTATGATTGGGACGAGATTGTGCTTCCAAGCAATCTGAGTGAACATTGGGGTCACAACAGTTCATCATTCCAAGGCATCTCACTGGACTACTCCCGTTTTAACTCGGACAGCATGCTCGAATGTTATCTGCTGGAGTACAATGCCGTTAAAAAGCATATTCCCGATTCCGTCGTTACAACGAATTTAATGGGATTTTTCAAACAGATCGACTATTTCAAATGGGCTAAATATATGGATATCGTGTCCTGGGACAGTTATCCCGGTCTTGCGACACCAATCAGCTATACTGCCATGGCTCATGATCTCATGCGCGGTCTCAAAGACGGTCAGCCATTTATGCTAATGGAACAGACACCCAGTCAGCAGAACTGGCAACCGTATAACTCACTGAAACGCCCTGGTGTCATGCGTCTATGGAGTTATCAGTCTGTCGCACACGGCGCGGATACCGTGATGTTCTTCCAGCTTCGCCGTTCCATCGGTGCATGCGAGAAATACCATGGTGCCGTCATTGAACATGCAGGACACGAAAACACAAGGGTGTTCAGAGAGGTCGCACAGCTCGGCAAGGAACTGCAGATCCTCGGCGACACCACGCTTGATGCCAGAGTTCAGTCCAAGGTAGCGATTGTATTCGATTGGGATAACTGGTGGGCAATTGAAAAATCAAGCGGGCCAACGGTGGCTTTGAAATACGTCGAGCAAATTCACAAATACTACGCGGCATTTTTCCACCGCAACATTCAAGTGGACATTATAAGCGTAGACAGCGATATCAGCTCATACGATCTGCTTCTTGCGCCTGTGCTTTATATGGTCAAACCAGGCTTTGCTGCAAAATTGGAGCAGTTCGTTGCGGCCGGCGGTACCTTCCTGACCACCTTCTTTAGCGGAATTGTTAACGAGCATGATCTCGTGACCACTGGCGGTTACCCCGGTGAGCTTCGAAACCTGCTTGGCATCTGGGTCGAAGAGATTGATGCTCTCCTACCCGAACAGAAGAATAGCATCGTTCTGAAGGAAACATGGGGCGCACTTGAAGGCGTATACGAATGCGGTATGCTGTGCGACCTCCTTCACAGTGAAGGTGCAGAAGTGATTGCCGAGTACGGTGAAGACTTCTATCAAGGCATGCCTGCACTTACATGTAATACCTTTGGTCAAGGGCAAGCCTGGTACGTCGCCACTGATCCGGAAAACATTTTTCTCGAAGGTTTACTCGCAGAGCTTGCGGCCGAAAAAAATATTAAACCTTTGCTCGAAACCCCGCAAGGTGTAGAGGTAAGCGCACGTACGAAAGACGGGTTAACTTATCTTTTTGTCATGAACCACAATGCTTCCCCGCAGTCATATGATCTCGGTGATTCAAGGGTCCGTGAGTTGTTAACAGGCAAGGAATACACTGGAGAGATTAGTATTGAAGCCCGCGGCGTGCACATTTTAGAACGCACAACGTAGCGGTATAATCTATATTGTTGCACCGCTACGCGTGCATAAGACTTGGAAACGAAATAAAAAACAATCCGGCAGTTTATTACAACTCGCCGGATTGTTGTCTTGTTTTATTTTGCAACACGTAGATGAGGTTAGAGAATAACTCCGTCTTTGAAGATCGCGATCTCCCGGAAACCATGCTGTTCGCTAAGAGTCTGCGCACGTCCTGAAGCAATATCAATAATCTGACTGAATAATTGTTCTTTGACTTGTTCCAACGTCTGTCCTTCAAGCAGCTGACCAGCATTAAAATCAATCCAGTGCTTTTTACGGTTCGCCAGGTCCGATTGCGTTGCAATTTTGACCGTAGGTACCGGACCGCCAAACGGTGTGCCGCGTCCTGTCGTAAACAGCACGATATGTGCTCCTGCCGCAGATAAAGCTGTCACGGAAACGAGGTCATTGCCGGGTGCCTCTACAATGTTTAGACCCGTTTTGGTCACCCGTTTACCGTAACGGAGCACATCGACAACCGAGGAGCGTCCTCCCTTTTGCGTACATCCGAGTGATTTTTCTTCGAGTGTTGTAATTCCGCCTGCTTTGTTACCCGGCGAAGGATTTTCGTAGATATTTTGACCATGATTCACGAAATATTGCTTGAAACCATTCACAAGGTCTACCAAATCGTTGAAGACATGTTCATCTGCCGCACGGTTCATCAGAATGGTTTCCGCTCCAAACATCTCCGGAACCTCAGTCAGAATAGCTGTTCCACCCGCAGCAACGAGCAGATCCGCGACAGCGCCTACGAGCGGATTCGCTGTAATGCCGGATAAGCCATCCGAGCCTCCGCATTTCAATCCAATTTTCAGTTTGCTCAGTGGCAGAGGCTGACGTTTCTCTTGCTCAGCAATCTCAACCAGCTCTTCCATTAAACGCAATCCTTCTTCCAACTCATCGTCGGTCTCTTGCGCTTTGAGGAAACGTACCTTCTCCCGATACTCCGGTGCGATGCACTCACGGAACTGATCCACCTGGTTATTCTCACAACCTAAACCAATGACCAGTACACCACCAGCGTTTGGATGCTCGACCAGTGAGGCCAGCAACTGTTGAGTATATTTCAGGTCGTCCCCCAGTTGTGAACAGCCGAAAGGATGCGGAAAATGAAACACACCATCCACCCGACTACCGAATTGGGACTGCCCCATCCGTGCAAGAGCTTCACACACTTTGTTAATGCATCCAACTGTATTGACGATCCAGATTTCGTTACGAATTCCCGCTTCCCCGTTCGGACGCAAATAACCATCGAACGTTCGTAAATGTTCAGGAGGCATGTCTATCGTCATCGGTTGTCCTGGCTGATATTCATATTCAAGCAAACCATGCAGACCTGTCTTCAAGTTATGGCTGTGTATCCAGCTCCCCTGTGCAATTGCTTCCTGGGCGATCCCGATGGAAAAACCATATTTCATCACATCTGCTCCCTGTGCAAGATCATGCACAGCGATTTTGTGCCCTTTAGGTACATCATCTAGCAATGTGAACGAGTGACCATCCGGCAGATCGATACGCTCTCCCTTCACATAATCGCGAAGTGCTATGATGACATCGTCCTGAGGCTGGATCGCAATCCAGTCGTTGACTGTGCTTGTTGTACTCATTTTCCTTCACCTTCCAGTTTACTGATTTCATGTACGAGTGCTTCCCGCAATCCTTCTTTTTCATCCAGATTCTCTCCCCAGATCACCTCATTGGAGAGAACCGCAGCAACTCTTTTCTCCAGTTCAGCCGTTCCACTGGTCAAGTGATCGTAACCTTCCCAATGAGTAGCCAAAACTGCCAGTACATCAGGGTCATCTCTTAGTGGAATCGTTTCTCCGCTCAAAAGCTGCGCTTTGTAACCCTCCTGCGTCTGCAATGGGCGATATAAATAGAGAAATCCGGCAAAACCTTGTATTAGCCGCTCAGGCCAGCTTCCTTGACTCTGTTCATAGGCGAGCAGGGTTGGCAGTACACGTACTTTGAATTTACCGGCCGTATTCAGTGCAATGTCCTGCAACTTGTGATCAATATATGGATTTAAGAAACGTTCAAAGACTTCTTCCGCATATTGCTCCAATCCCAGCTCAGGCATATCCATGGCAGGCACAATCTCTTCAAGCACCGCTTGCCTAATCCAGGAACTAAACTGCGAATCTTCCATGGTTTCTCTTACATGTTGTTTACCGCGAAGCAAGCCCAGAGAAGACATCAGGGTGTGTGAGCCGTTCAGGATGCGCACTTTCCGAAGCTGATATGGCTTCAAATCTTTAACCCAGTGCACATTGAGCCCTGCTTGTTTCAACGGAAGGCGCTTGTCCAGCGACTCCTCGCCTTGAATCGCCCAGAAATGATAAGGCTCTGCCGTATTAATCAGTTGATCCTCATAACCCCAGCGTTCCGTGAGTGCATCTGCCTCTTCCTGAGTTGGCGCACCCGTCACAATACGATCTACCAGATTGTTCAGGAATAGATTATGATGCTCGATCCAAGAGCGGAAGCTGTCCGAGAATCCGAAATCTTCACTATGACGGAGCACGCATTCTCGCAGAACATCACCATTCCCCTCCAGCAATTCACATGGCAGGTGAATGAGTCCTCTCGATGGATCTCCAGCAAAACGTACATATCTTTGATGCAAGAAAACCGTCAATTTACCAGGAAAAGATTGAACGGGCTCTCCTGGGATATAGTCTGATTGAATATATTTCAAGCCGGATTCTGTCGTATTCGAGATTACAAATTCAAGCGAAGGCAACTCCGCAAGTTCCAGAAACGTCTGCCACTCCTCGTATGGATTAATAAATTGGGAGAAGACAGAAACCATTTCCGTACGTTCCACACGTTTCCCCTCAGAGAGACCACGGGTAATCATTGTATACAGTCCATCCTGATCGCGAATCTGCTCCAGCTTGGCCTTGCCCCCGGGCCGAGGTTGTGTCACGGCTACAGAGCCGTGAAACTTGCCTTGCCGAGCACTCTCATGAAGCATCCAGTCTGCGAATCCCCGTAAAAAATTACCTTCCCCGATCTGCAAAACTTTGACGGGACGTTCAATCATTTCTTTGCATTTGCGCTGACTATCATTGCCGAGCAGATGCATCTTCAATCTTGGCCGCTTTGTGCTTGCAGACATGGACACTCACCTCACCGATTATTTGCGAACTCAGAATGCGAACAGCAAATGCTGGCATCCTTTTATTGTAAACGCTTTAAATTCATTGTATCATCAATAAAAGGAAATTAAATTGCTTATATTGCGTTAAATATACTGTTTTTTGATCAGAATTGACATCTTATTTGAGACATTTGTCTCCAAAGGAGTCCCAATGGAACATTCACCAGTTCGCACCACCATTCAGACCGAATCGGGCATACCGTTCCGCCTTGTCTATAGTGATACGAAATCTCCGCAAAATGAATTACCGGATCATCTGCACGACTGGCATGAAATTATCTATGTCTATAGGGGACAGGGAAGTATTTTTATCGATACGGGTCTCGAAGATATGCAGGAGGGAGATTTATTTCTTATTCCGGGCAGTACCGTGCACCGTGCGTTGCCTGATGCAGGTAATCCGGTTACCTCATCTGCACTGTTCTTCAGTCCGGGGTTACTGGCTTCAACGGCCGGAGGCATGTCCTCCTCCTTGCTACACCCATTTGAACGCTGCCGCAAACGGCGAATATACAAAAGACATCTGAACCATACCGAGCAGGAACAAGTGTCTGCCTTCATTGATGATATTCATGCCGAGTTCCGTTCCGATCATCATCTGAGTTCTCACGCCGCACTGATTCGACTGCAGCTCTTGCTTATTTTCCTTGAACGTCTGGATTCAGCTAATGGCCCTGCTCACGCTACAACATCACTACCTGCTCCGTCATGGCTGTCCTCCATTCTGTCTGGCATTGATCTTAAACTGCGCAATCGATTAACTTTACCTGAACTTGCACAACAAGCTGCCGTGTCTCCTGCCCATCTTAGCCGGGCATTCAAGCGTTACACCGGAATGACGCTAACGGATTATGTACTCGCTCGCAGAGTTATTATGGCCAAGGAGCATCTTCTGAATGGGGATGAAACAATGGCTGCTGTCGCAGACGCTTGCGGATTTGATAGCTTGCCTCATTTTTACAGACAGTTCAAGAAACTGACGGGCACGACACCGGCTGCATATCGCAGAACGATGGTACAACATCGCTAGGATGTGAAACGGAGATATGCACACACATATTATTCCAAGAGAGGATATGGTATGATATTCAAGGTTTGCGCAACACGATTATATTGTTACTGGAGTTGAACCTGTGATTATTAAATTTCTTATTTTTGGCCTGCTCTGGCAGATCGTTGGCAATCCGTTCATCGCTGTTCTGATTCTGCTTGTCATCCTGTATTTCCTGGATCGTCGTTTTGTCGGCGTATTTCCAAGCTTCACCAAACCCCTTAAACGGTTGCGTAACATTTCCAGATTGAAACAACAGCTAGCACTGAGCCCTAACGAAGTATCCTCCAAGCTGGAACTGGCCCGATTGCTCATTGAACGCAAACGATACAGTGAGGCACATGCCTTTTTGCTTGAACTGGAACGCCCTTACGAACAGTCTGCTGAGTACTGGGAAGCTTTGGGTACAACTGAACTGTATCTTGGCAAGGTCTCTGAAGGCGAGCGCCATATCTTGCATGCACTTGAGATTAACCCCAAAGTCAAATACGGACAGCCCTATCTGAATCTGGCTACAGCCTTCAAAGATTCGGATCGTGACAAAGCACTTCATTATGTGCAGCAGTTTCAGGAAATCCATTCTTCCTCCAGTGAAGCCTTTTATCTGCTTGGCTCGGTATACCGTTCGCTAGGGCGTAATGAAGATGCCAAACAAGCATATGATCAATCCCTGAATGTGTATCGTTCCTTGCCCAAATATAAAAAACGTCAGGAACGGCGCTGGGCTGTCCGCAGTTGGTTCCGCAAACGTGCTTTGTAGATTGAACCACCCTCGTATATCAGCAAGCATCCTATAAAAGAAGAAAAGTGTGCTGGTTCTACTCTGTATCCATAGCAGAACCAGCACACTTATTTTTTCACACCTGTTATTTCGTTAACAATCGCCTTAACTGATCCTCGTTCCGCCCCATCCAGTCCATTCGCTGTTTGAGTTTCACAATTTGTCCTGCAGCCACCTCCGGTTTATCCGTTCCTTCCAGCATCCGGCTAATAAAATGCATCACCACGTCCAGACTTCGAAGCAAAATCAGCTTCGGAATTGCTTCCAGTTCGTCATCGGTGAGTTCAACCTCTTCTTGAAACCCCCTTACCAGATTAGCCTGCGCCTGCCACATCCATTCTTCGCTCTTGTCCATGGTCAGCATGTCAGACATCGGAACCGCCAGCTCCATGACCCGTAGATCCCAGGTAGCAAACTCAAAATCAAGAATCGCACTCATGTTGCCTTCCATATCTACCAACACATTGGATGCGTTCACATCACCATGCACGATTTGATGCGGAAGCTGCTCCATCCCACGCAATGCTGTGAACAAACCTGGCAGTTCATCCTGCAACTGTCTTAGCTCCTTGGCACAAGCCCCCAGCGTTTCTGGCGGCGAAACGCACATTTCCAGTAAACGTTCTGGCGAACACAGCGGATAAGCCTCTTCGATCCGGTAATATGGCGGATATACCGGTTCAAGTTCCAATTTAAGCTTGGCAAGCGCTGTTGAGAGATGTCCTGCCGCACGACCCAAAGGGAGCAATTGATCAGGGGAATCCCATACCGGATTGACGCCTTTCAGAAAATGAAACAGAGTCACGATTTTAAACATTCCCGTGATATGATCTTGTACAATGTGGTAACTCTGCCTATTCTCCTGACTGGGATGGTTCATTCCCTTCCATTCTCGATCCGTGTCCTCGACGCTGCTACTAGATAATGAGATGACTGGTGTTGGCGAATGAAGTTTAAAATCTGTATTGGAAAGTGCAGTAAGCACGGCATGTTCAAATGCTATTTTCGCTTGATCATTATGTGTTTCGTATTGTCTCATAACATAGTCTGCATCACGGGTGTAAAGCACAAAAGTAGAGTTATTCATACCTCCATTGCTGCGCTCACCTTGCCACTCCGATTTGATGCCGTATAAGGCTAACACCTCCGAGATTAATTGCTTTTCCGTTGGAAGAAGAGAATTTTGCTGTTTGTTAGACACCGATTTGAACTCCTCTGTTACAATAATTTGAATGAACTCTTTCATCATATCGGAAGTTGTAAGGCGGGTCTAGTCTTCCTCTGTCTTCAAGCAAAAGGGACATATCCCGTTCGATTCAACTGTTCCGCGATGATCCGATACCCCCTTGCGTTAGGATGGACTCTGTCCCAGAACAGCAACTCGCGCTCACGTCCTTCAAACTTGTCGTACACCTGAGCACATGCATAGTTACCTGAACCTGCACCATTCAGATAAGAATTGTACTGTCGCACCCAGTATGCAGCTTCGGTTGATTGTGGATACGGGTTGTACAATCCGATAGAACGGACAAAGTACTTCTGATCCCCTTTTAACTGCCGAATTTGTCGCATAACCTGAGATACATGATGACGTGTTTCACCGAGCACTTGTGTCATTTTCCCGGCATTGGGAATACCTCCGCTAGCTTTAAATGTACGGATCAGATCGTTGCCACCAATGGATACCGTAATCATATCCGCTTCACGTATCGCTTGACGCACCCGAGGATGTCCGTTAATCATCTGCTGAAGTTCTTCCGATGTTAGTCCGTTCACACCCAAATTGTCCATAGAGACAAATGTACGTAGGTTCATTTCCGCCATACGGCGATAGATTGGAACAAATCCGGTTCCGAGCAATGCTCCCGTACCTACCGTCAAGGAATCCCCAATAGCTACATAACGATATACCATCCCGCCGCCCCTCTCTCTACTGATCTCCCTGATCATTCATGAACTCCCTATATCCTATGAAGATCGATTCGGCAAAGCGCGGGATAGTGTCCTTAGGCAAACACCAATCTTTGTGTCCATGATGAGTATTATAAAAAAAGAAAGCCCCGCCGCATGATGCGGCAGAGCCTTCCTTCCATTTTCAAATATTAAATATCAACGATAATTACATGCCGGATCATTACATACCAATGGTATGATTCGATTCGGAAGATTCCGACTGTTCCTTGTTACGGAACGGCCACCAATTCGCCCGCCCGAACATCTTCACCATTACAGGTACGAAGAATGGCAGGAATAACAGAGAATACAGAATTAGACCACTAAGCACAACGGTAGCGATTTGCATCATCGAGAGTACCCCAGACGGGTACATCGCCGCGAAAGTTCCACTTAGAATGACCGCCGCGGACAAGATGACGGTTCCCATGTTTTTCATCGCGTATAACATTGCATCCTGTACTCTCATTCCTTTGTTTTCGTTAAATCGATCCATAAGGAAAATGCTGTAATCAACGCCAAGCGCAATCAGCATAACGAATCCAAAGAATGGCGTAACCCAACTGATTCCGGCATAACCCATGATATTCACAAAGACCACTTCCGTAAGTGCCATCGATGTGAAGTACGCAAGCAGAAGTGAAATAATGAGATAGATCGGCATGATGACGGAACGAAGCAGGATTACCAAGATGATAAATGTTCCTGCGAGCATCAGCATAACGGTACGTGTGTAGTCTTTGTTCGAGATCGACTGCAAATCGGCAAACGTGCTGGTTACACCGCCTACGGCAACATCGGCTTTTTCAAGCGCACTGCCCTGAATTGCACGATGCACTGCCGCTTCGATATCCGGCACACGGTCAATCGCTTCTGTACCATACGGATTCTCTGCAAAAATAACATCCAGTGTCATCGTCTTGCGATCCTTGGACAGATACGTATCGAATACCTTTTTGAAGTCCTTATTATTTAAGGCTTCTTCAGGTACGTACCAGCCTGCGAGATCCGAATCCGGTGAATTTTGCAGTTGTGTCAAATAATCCTGAGCAGAATCCAAGCCACCTGATACTTTCTTGATTCCATCCACACTTTGGTTCAAGCCATCTGTCAATTGTGTTAATTGACCACTGAGATCCGAGAAGCCCTTCTGGATCTTCTCTTGCCCTCCCTGAAGCTGACCCAGACCATTCTGGATAGAAGGGATTTCTTTGATCACCTTACCTTGACCATCAGCAGCCTGTTTCAATCCTGTTTCCAGTTGACCAATACCTGTTACAATCTGACCCAGACCATCGGCCAAAGCCTTCTGTCCGGACGCTGCGGAAGCAAAACCTTCATTCGCTTGATTGATTCCAGCCGCCGCTGCACTCAGATTCGTCTGAATTTGGGACAGTCCTTGCGCAAGCTGCGCTGTGCCTGAACCGGTTTGACCAATCGTGCCTTTGATGCGTTGATAGTCGGCATCTTGCTGCAATTCAGGGAATCGCTCCTCTAGAGCAGAGAAGGATGCTGTAAGACTCGTCAAAGCTGTTGAAACACCTGTCAATTGCTGCTCCAGTTCCTTCGTTCCATCGCCCAGTGCAGCAACACCTGCTCCTGCCTGACGGTAGGCTTGCAACAACTGATCATTCGCTTTGGCAAGCTGGTCTGCACTGGTTTTGGCTTGTTGAAGTCCGGCTTTGAGATCCCCTGCACCAGACGATCCGTCCCGAATCCCTTTTTCAATGCGCTTTAGTCCGTCGCTAAGCTGCGTAATACCGGATTGCAGCTGGCTTGTTCCCTTGGTTAGCTGACCTGCTCCGTTTGCTGCCTCTTTAAGCTGTGGTTCATTTTTGCTCAGTTCATTACTAG
Organism: Paenibacillus polysaccharolyticus; assembly: GCF_023714295.1. Classification (GTDB taxonomy): domain Bacteria; phylum Bacillota; class Bacilli; order Paenibacillales; family Paenibacillaceae; genus Paenibacillus; species Paenibacillus polysaccharolyticus_A. Next base: position 737,604 of record NZ_JAMAUN010000001.1, on the reverse strand, counting down.
CTTTGCTAAGACCATCGCTGATTTTATCCAGACCTGTCTTGCCCTCGCCCAGACCATCCGATAGTGTACCCACCTGTTTGGTTACTTCAAAATCTTTGATCTCATCGCCTGTTGGACGTGTCATACTACGAACACCAGCAACCCCGGGAACTTTCTCAACTTCACGGCTGATCTTCTCTGCCACAGCCATATATTTGGCATTATCCATCGTTTCGTCATTTTGAATGACGATCTGACCTGGCAGGGATTCTCCTGGCCCGAAGCTATCTGAAATAATATTAAAAGCTTTGACCGAATCGTATTTGTCACCAATCTCATCCAGACTGTTGAATGATAATTTACCATCATATGTCAACAAAAGAGGCACCGTAACTGCGGCAACAATCAGCAGAGCTGCCCACGGACGTTTAAGTGAGAATTTGCCCGCAGCCCCATAGATTTTGCTCTCGGCATGTTCAAGTGATCCTTTGGATGGCCAGAATAACTTTCTGCCCAGTACAGCCATAAAGAACGGCACAATCGTCACGAGTGCCAGCATCATCACGGCAATCCCTACAGCGACCGCGACCGCAGAACGGTACAACAAAAACTGTGCAAAACCGATGGCCACGAATCCAACCAGCACTGCTAGAGCTGAGAAAAACACCGTTTTACCTGCGGTGCGATATGTAGCAATAATGGCATCCCATGTATTCTCATGGTGTGCTAGCTCTTCCTTGAAGCGGCTGATCAGTAGAATGCAGTAGTCTGTACCGATTCCGAACATGACTGCAACCATAAAGATCTGTGTGAACGTGGAGAGCGGGAAGTTAACCCCATCGACCAGGAAAGCAACAATCTGCTGGGATACGATGTAACTGATACCCACCGTCAACAGCGGTACAAATGGAGCTACGAATGAACGGAATACGAGAAAAAGAATAAGTAAAATAAAGACAACCGTAATGTATTCCGATTTCTTGAGTCCTTCTTGGGAACTCTCAATCGTATCTTCATCAATCAAACCTTTACCTGTAATATAATGCTCCACATTCACTGATTTCAGCGCACCATTCAGATCATTCCGCATTTCCTTTACGGTGCGGTCACCCATTTCAATCGAAAGTGAAGTCAGAATGGTTGTACCATCCTTCGAGATCATCTTATCTGACAGTTCCGGCTGTGTGAAGGGGTCCAGAACAGACAAGATGCCGAGTTTTTCTTTATCGGCCTCGAGTAACTTAACTGCCTTTTCCGCCTCTTGTTTGCCTGTTGTACCAAGACCATCCGGATTATAAAATACCAGTGCGATCGAGGTACCTTTCTGTTCTCCATTTTGAGCTGCAGCTTCATCCAGAATTGCAGCTGCTTTTGTAGAAGAGTACCCCTCAGGAACCGAGAATTGCCCTTTTTCCCGAATTAACTCACTCATGTTTGGCGCGGTAAACATCAATAAAGCCGCGGCGACAATCCACAGCCCCATGATCCACCAGCGTCCTTTTAAAATTGCTCTCATTACTTCTCCAGCCCTTCTTCTTGTGTTAGTAACGCTGCAAGCTTCTCAAAAGATTCAATAAAGTTCTGGACCGCTTCTGGTGTAAAATGTTTCAAGTAAGGTTCAAGAACCTTCTGAATCTCCAGCTCAGTCTCCTTGTAAATCTGAAGACCAGCCTCGGTCAGAGTCAGATAGATAACACGACGATCACGTTCATCCCCTGCACGATGCACCAGATTCCGATCAGCCAGCTTGGTTACCAGAGCCGTAATGCTGCTCTTGCCTACACATAGGAGCTCCGCAAGATCCGACGGGGTGCAGGCAGGTTTTTCATGTATGAGGCGCAGTGCACAAAACTGGTCCGTTGTGACCGTTTGCCCTACCTTTTCCCGTATCTGGGTATCAAACCGCTTGTTAACCAGGAAAGACGCATCCAGATAACGATTCACCAAACTTTTGGCATCTGGGATGTTCATATATTTTTCTCCTTTCAAAACTAGTTCACATAACGAACTATTCATCAATAAAACTATTCTATAATGAAACTATGTTGTGAAGCAATACTTTTTTCCTACTCCTTAAACAAAAAAACAGGACATCTGGCTCAGCACTTTTGCCAAGCCAAATATCCTATCTGATTTAATCGTATATATATTATACGCAAAACGTTTTAAAGCACATCCCTTGCTAAGCTTCCTGCTCTTCGTCCTCTTTCTCAAGCACACAGCGGAATCTCTCCACGCCTGGATACAGTTCACCGAGACTATAAACGACAAATCCCGTGTTTCGGTAAAACTCCACCGCTTCCTGGTCCGTTTCCGCAATCAAAGTATCTGGATTGTACTCTGCAAGAAGCTGTGAAATCATACCCCGCCCGTAATTTTTGAAACGGTTCTCGGGCAGAACCGCAATATGGCGAATGGTAATTTCGTTCGCTCCCGTATGTTCATAGCCAATTAGGCCGACCAACTGTCCTTCATCCTCATATCCTGTCAGAAACAGATTACTCTGTGTCACATACTGCTGTACCGCCTGATTAACCTGATCCGGGTCAGGAAAGACAGCGTAAGAGAGCAGCTCCTGGACTTCCGGCTCCTGCAATCGTGGCTTCAAATTTTTCAACAAAACAATTTCCTCCAATTAAGTATTTAGTCTTTCTGCACAGCAAACCGAAGCAACTCGCAACGAAACTCTGTCGGTTCATCATACTTCTCTTCTTGGATCGTCTGGGTTACATGCTCCTGAAACAGAATGTTCCAGCCCTCGTAGGCTTGTTCCAGTAAAGCAATGACTTCGGATGTCGGCAGGTTCAATTCAATCAATGGCTCAATCTGACGGCCTGTCTGGATTTCTTTTTCTTCCACACTGGTACTCATCGTAATACAATGGATACCTCCGAGCCGGGTTTCCTCTTTTAATCGTTCCACTGTTTCAAGAAAAGCCTCTTTGCTAGATGTGTGTTCGAGACAGGAACAAGCCGCAATAAAGTCGAAAGCTTTCGGTTGAATCCGGTAATGCTCAACATCTGCTTTTTCGGCCTGAACGATGTGATCCACCTCATACTGTTTCGCATACTTGCGAAGTCCGTCTACCGCTTCATCCAACAGATCCACGCCAATAACCTCGCTGTTTGTATCTACAAGACGTTGTGCAATCGGAATCGTATGTCTGCCCACACCACATCCCAGGTCAAGTACACGTAATTCCTGTTTATGAACAAGCAAACGTTCCAACATCTCCATCACCATAGGCATGGGTCTGGACATCCATGTTCCGTCTTCAAACAATTCATTGTTTTTATAAAAGTTAGAATGATATCCCGCTTCGGCTTGACGGGCAGCCTCAAATTGTTCTTCCCGCATTCTGGCACCTCCTGTAATGGATTTAGACCTCTACAGTAACGTTCACCTAAAAGCGAAGAAAAGAATCATATAGATTGCTATCATGATTAAACTGGCCGTGACAAGTATTTTCCCCGCATCCCGTTTACTAGCATAGTCATTAAACAACATTACTCCACCAACGGTCATCGCAATGGGCGCAAAAAATATCGTCATGATCACGAGCAATACCATTGAGTAACGATCCAGAACAGATTCTTCATACTCCATCATGTATGGCTGATTTGGCTTGGCTGTTTTCGTCGTTACCATGTTGCCGCACGATTTACATTTGAATTCATCTGCTCCCATAGGTTGATGGCAATAGGAGCATTCTCTTGAAAAACGTGGCATATCTATCTCCCTCCAAGTGGATTCTACGCTGGCTAGTCAATCGATAATTGTAACTAAGAGCTTAACAACAGTTAGGAAATCAGGTGAACCGTTATCTCAAAGTGGCATATGTTTCTGCAAAAAAGCTCCCAGCACCGCTTTATATTTGTCGCGATCAACCTGAAAGGCCGTTCCGTGACCTGCACGAGGAATCGTCAGCAGTTCCTTCTCTGCCTTACAGGCTTCGTACAAGCGATATACCATTTCCGTTGGCACAAATGTGTCCGCCTCACCATGGATGAACAGGACTGGTACGTTAACTTTGGCGAGTTGTTTCAGTGCAGATGCTTCTTTAAATGAGTATCCGGCTTTCCATCTTGTAATCAAGCTGGTCACCGGAATGAACGGAAAAGGCGGTAGCTTGTACAACTGTTTCAATTGGAATGTCAGTTCTTCCTCAACCGATGTATAGGCACAGTCCGATACGATGGCTCTGACCTGATCCGGCAGTTCTTCTCCACCTGTCATCAGTACAGTAGCTCCGCCCATCGATATGCCATGCAGAACAATGTCTGATTGCTTCCCCACGTGTTCCAATACCCAGCCGACCCACTGCACATAGTCTTTTCGGTCTAACCAGCCAAATCCGATGATCTCACCTTCACTCTGACCATGTCCGCGATCATCCGGCATTAATACGTGATAACCCAGGGTTTCAGCGTAAAATCGGGCGAAGCCCGCCATCTCTCTGCCTTTCCCCGAGTAGCCATGAGCCAGAATAACTGTGCTTGCAGACTTGTTCTTTGATGAAAGCCAGATGCCGGAGAGTCTCAATCCATCTTGAGACTGGATGGTAACGGTCTTGGTATCCTGAGCATCAAGCCATTGTAAATCAGCAACCGTGCTAATCAGTTCATCGTCCGCTTCCGTCTTAAGATTGGGGTTATCCGCCAAAAATGTTTTAGGCGTACGACGGATCGCTGTCTTGAAGAAATATAGTCCTCCAACCCATAGCAGAGCTATTATGATGATGATGAGAGCCGCCAGCCCGTAAAATATCATGTAAAAATCCTCCATTTCAGTCTATGAGTTAAAGCGACTCCTTATTTAAATCAATTATAATGCCGTCATAACCTAGCATGCTTCAACTTTTATTAGCCTGCTGCAGCGCTCCGCAAGCGGCCTGGTACGCGGGAAGTAGCTTATCAAGCAGTGGTTCTGCTTGATGGGTTAGTTCCTGTTTTGCGTATTTCTCAATCTGGCTGAACAACGTTGAGAGATAACTAATTCCGAGGCTTAGACTTCCTGATTTCAAGTCATGGGCAGTCTCGGCCGCCGCCTTATGATCGGCTGAAACAACATGTCTGCGCAAATCCTCAATTTTACCTGGCGTTTCCGCCCGGTACATGTCCAGCAACATACTGAGCAACGTTTGGCTACCATCCGTATTTAATTCAGCAATCTCACGGACCACGTCCATATTCAGAATCTGTGCAGCTTTCGATGCAGAGTGCCACTTCCGTATGGTTGTGTCGAGCACCTCTAAGGTAACTGGCTTACCGATAAAGTCATTCATTCCAACCGCATAACACCTGTCCTTCTCACTTTGCATTACATTGCCAGTCATTGCAATAATCGGCGTCGATGGACGCATCTCATTCTGCTCTATTGCACGAATCTGGCGTGTTGCTTCAATCCCGTCCATAACGGGCATCATACTATCCATCAAAATCAGACTGTATGTTTTATCGCGAAACGCATTTACAGCCTCTTCCCCACTGGATACACATTCGAGTTCAGTAAAACCCAGCTTTTTGAGTTGCAATTGAACAAGTTGACGGTTAATAACATTATCATCAGCCAGTAGAATGGGCAAGGTGCGAGCATCTTGCTCAGGCGCATCCTTAGAGCTGTTCTTCGTTGCACTACCAACATCGTTTTTGGCATCATTTGTAATATCCGAAGTTTCATCAGCTACCGTTAACTGGGCACTCTTTTTGCTTTCCACCATGTGTAGCCCAAGTTCAAGCTCAAACCAGAAAGTAGAACCTTCCCCTTCCTTACTCCTGATTCCGATCTCTCCGTTCATTAATTGAACAAGTGACTTGCAGATCGATAAACCAAGACCTGTACCCTCATACTCTTTCGAACGTCCCTGCTCTGTCTGCATATAGGGTTCGAACAAACTTATCTGATCTTCTTCTGAAATACCAATTCCCGTATCATGCACCTCGAAGCGTACAAGCTGAGTGCGTGCCTGCTGCCTTACAAGCTTAACTTCCACCTTAACAGATCCATCGGTAGTGAATTTGTTTGCGTTCTGAATCAGGTTAATCAGTATTTGTGTAATTCGGGTAGAATCTCCTTTAAGCACGGCTGCGACTTCTGAGTCACAATCCATGATCATGCGATTTCTTTTCTTATCGATCTGGGGCTTAAGCAGACGCAAGATGTAATCCATAATCTCTTGGAGCTTTACCTCTCCTTGTTCAAGACGCAATTGACCTGCTTCAAGCTTGGAAAAATCCAGAAGATCCTGAATTAATTTGAGCAAAAGCTTGGCTGCCTCCTGGATAACAATTACTGATTCCTTCTGCTCCTCGGATAAAGGCGATAAGGCTAACAACTCAGTCATCCCCAATATTCCGTTTAACGGTGTCCGAAAGTCGTGGCTGATGACCGCCATAAAGGCACTTTTGGATTCGTCAGATGCTACAGCCTTCTGACGTGCTGACTCAAGACCCGCATTGTTCTTGGAAAGTTGCCTCTGAAGCGTCACAAGCTCATTATTCATATCAGAAAATGCTGAAAGAGTGCGTTCCTCTTGCTCCTTGCTTCGAATCAGTTGGTCGGATAATTGCTCAATCGTTTTACGAAGCCTTTGTATCTCTTCATTGTCATTCGGCATCCCTTCATCCCTTTCCTATTCACTTGCCGTACTTACATTGTCAAGCGACACCGGATGATTAAGCAGACGTTCAGCGATAGCAACAGCCTCTTCTGCTCCAGGTGCATAACCATCAGCACCGACTGTTCGCCATAATTCTTTGTCTATATTAAACGGATAACCGCCAACCATCACTTTGACATGAGCCGTTTCTGCATGGTTACGAATACGCTCAATCAACTCTTTAGCCAGATGAAGATGATAAGTCATCGTCACCGAAATCGCTATTACATCACTCTCATGTCGCTTGATTGCTTCCACAATGCTTCCATTTGGAACATTGGCTCCAAGATAATACGTATCCCAGCCTTCCATTTCGAATACATCTGTAAGCATGCGTAACCCAATCTCGTGCTGTTCACTCCCCACACAGGCTGCAACCAGTTTTTTTCCCTTATTCGGTCCAATCAGCCATCTGGAGTACAAACGAGAAATAAATGATTGTGTTGCCGCTGTGCAAAAGTGTTCCTGACCAACACTAATCTGTCCCCGTTGCCACAACCGGCCGATCTCGTATTGGACAGGCTGAAAAATGTAGCGATACATATCGCGGATCGTTGCCCCATCATTCAGTTCTGACTCTACAATTTCGAAAGCTTCCTTGCGTTTATTATCTAGCAAATGTTGCAAATACGTCTTTGCTTCGAGCCCGTAGGGCATGGATGCATGAATAAAGCTGGCCTGGGTATCCATATGCTTCATTACATCGATCCCCATCTCCAGATATTCCAACAGAAACTCACGGTGAGGTTGTTCGATTTCTTCATTTAACGCCTCTTTAATCAACTGAAGATTCATTTCCAGATCTTCCGCAGATACCTGATAGCCGGCAAGCAGAACTTTTAACCACGATATATAGTGAGTGAACAAACCGGGACTTTTCACAAGCACACTTTCTGCCAGATAGCTCAGACTGTACTGTGAGTCCTGCTTGGTTCTTATTTTTCCAATTGGACCGAAACGTTCCATTAAGTCGGGCTGCAACCGATACTGCATTTCGGTTATTTTCTCAGCCAAGATTTCTGCATCTTGAAGTAAACGTTCTCCGGCCTCCCGATGACTCATCGACGCATTCCTCCTTTGCCCTGCATCCTGTGCCGCATAAATCTTATCATGTATATCATTCCGTTTAGGAAACTCTACTAATCTAGTATACATGAAGAGTTCTATATCATTTCGATGATATAAAACAATCTTCCTATATTATGTAGCTATACGCAAGCCATATAGCCAGTATCCGAGGTATGTTGAAGACACAAAAAAACGGATCCACGTTATATACGCAGGTCCGTTTTGCCTTCTGCAGCAAGCCCTAGTTTCTTCAGTAGGCGTATCGCCTCAACTTTTTCGGATGGTTCAAGCCCCTCCAGAATGTCAATAATGACTTGATGATGCTGTGGAAATATTTGCGTGAATAACTGTTTCCCTTCTTCCGTCAATTCCGCATATATAACCCGGCGATCCTCCTTGGAGGGACGCCGAAAAAGCAAATTCTTGTTTTGTAACTTGTCAACAACATACGTAATATTGCCACTAGACATCAATACTTTTTCACCGATCTTTTGCAAAGCCTGTGGTCCTTTATGATATAACAAGTCAAGTACTCCGAATTCTGTGGAATTGAGTCCATGGCTTTGGATGTCCCGATTGGAACGTGATGTCACTGAATTGTATGCGCGAATAAGAACCACAAACAATTGCAATGACAACTCCCGGTTATCCTCCGTTTTCAGCATTTCTATAATCCTCCATCAGTTATATACATTTCCGTCCGTTTCACCGGATAGCTTCTGCTCCCACTCCTCGCGGAGCATGCCCATCCGAATTGAATCATAATACTCTCCAAGAACGAGCCGGCACTTCCGCATCCGCCCCTCGATTTGCAGTCCGATCTTTGTTGCAGCCTGCATCATTCGCTCATTACCAGACCACGTAGTCAGTCCAACCCTCACGATGGGCAGATTTTCAAATAAATGACCTGACCACATATAAAGTGAACGTGTACCGATCCCCCTCCCCCATCGAGAAGGTTTGTAGATGATAATTCCCATCTCAAGCCACATCGATAACGGATCTTCAATATAATAACTGATCATTCCAACGATTTCTCCGTCTGCCTCAATGATTCGAAGGGATGCTGGCCGCCCTGCTTTTTGATCTGCTTCCAACCGTGCAAGTGTATGCTGCACAAAACGCTCGTATGGCTCATGCTCCAGCGGATAATAAGGTGCATCCCACTTTTTCCATTCGGGATTGTCATCCTTATAAATCAGCTCATATAGTTCAGTAAGGTCATCTTGCTCCACGATTCGAAGAACAAGCTCATCATCTCTAAGGGGAAATTCTCTCATTCTAGATCATGACACCAACTTTCCGTCAAATTCGTTACGGACGGTGAAGTTCGTCGATACTGCCGTCTTCTTTGGCAATGATCACAACGTCCGCCATCTTCACAAATAGTCCATTATCCACGACACCTGGTAACATATTCAGTTGTACGTTAAGTTCGGAAGCATCGGCAATGGCCCCCAGATGGCAGTCTGCAATCAGATTTCCGTTATCCGTGAGGTATTGTTTTTGCCCATCCATCCGCCACTCCGGCTGACATCCCATGTTCTCAAGCGCCTGAAAAGTCCATTCCGATGCAAAGGGTACAACCTCGACCGGTAAAGGGAATTTCCCCAGTTTTTGTACAGCCTTGCTACCGTCAGCAACAATGATCAGCTTATCGCTATTTGCTGCCACTATTTTTTCACGCAATAGAGCTCCGCCACCGCCTTTGATCAGGTTAAAATCCGGATCCACTTCATCCGCCCCATCAATCGTCAGATCTAGTCGTCCAATCTGGTCAAAAGGAATAATCGGAATACCCCATTCTCGTGCTAGCTTGTCTGAAGCCTCTGAGGTAGCTACTGCCTGAATGTTCAGACCTTCCCGAACCCGCTCCCCAATTCGACATATCGCATAATATGCGGTTGAGCCTGTACCCAAACCAACCTTCATTCCATTTTCAACGAACGCTGCCGCATGTTCCGCCGCAATCTGCTTCAGATTCATTATTTAACCCCCGCCTGCTCTTTAATTTGTATAAAACCATATGTAGTTATTATAGATAAAACCTCATCCGATGTATATCCAAGCTTCCTGTACAGTTTAAGACGAACTTCCTGATGATAAATGGTGTAATTTTCCTTGCTATGTTATAGAATACAGAATGAAACTAAAAAATGGCAATTTTTAAAAATAAACAGTACTAATTACCTATAAAAAGAAAGATATGTCCATAAGTACGTAAAATATTAAAAAAGATTTAACAAAACTATTCAATTTAACGACATTATACACGACATAATAGATATAGATGTGTTTTAATAATTAGACACAGTTGTTTCAAAAGGTACATAAGTCTTGCATAGTGGCTAAAAACCAAGACCATTGTCGCACTTTCCCTTTTAGAAGGAGATGACAGAATGAAATAATTTTTGCTCCAAATGCGCATCTTACAGATTCTTAATTTACAGAAGATCAGGAGTGGAGTTTAGTGAAATTATTGAGTTGGAAAAACATGTCGTTTTTCTCGAAAAACCTATTGCTCTCATTTACCAACATTATCATTATTGGCGTGGCACTGATTGCAAGCAGTTATTACTTCCAAAGAACGATTTTGGTCGATCAACTGCATGGACAAGTAGCACAGATTACGAAAAAGTGGGCCCAAGATATTAACGCGGCTGATGTACAAACGGCAATCACAGAGCGTAGCTACGAAGGTACTGCTCAGACGAAACTAAGAGCTTATTTTGACGAAATGCAAAAATATTATCCTAACATTGCACAAGCCTATATCTTCGGTGTGGAACTTGGCGGCGACAACAAACGGTTAACTTCCCTTGTTGCGATGCCAACAAACCTGAGAGAGGCTTTTCAGAGCGACAACGTAAATATTGGCGATATGTACGAACAACCGGTCGTTGTAGCCAATGCTTTGAAAGAGATGCTGAATACCGATCGTCCAACGTTCACCACCTTTTATTCCGATGACTTCGGAACCTGGACAACCATTGCTTATCCGATCAAAGACAGCAACGGCAAAATTTTTGCTTACTTCGCTGTGGATGCGGATGCCAGTGCAGTTCCAAAAGGTCTGAATTCGTTGTTATTAAATGGCATTATTATTCTTGTAGCGTTCTTGCTTCTGTTCCTCATTATTCAATATCTTGTCGTGAAAAACACCCTCTCTCCGATTCGTCATCTGATCAAAGGAATCGATGAAGTAAGCAGAGGTAATTTGGATGTCAACATTCCGACAGGAAAAGACGATCTGGGACTTGTAAACGAAAAATTCAACGTTATGGTACGCCGTATCAACGACACGATCGTTAAAGTGCAAATGACCTCTCAGGAAGTAAACCAGTCTGCGAAGGAACTTTACGAAGTCTCTGAGCGCAACAGTGAAAATGCAGACTCCATTAACAGTAACGTTGTGCACATTAGTACAAACATCCGTTCACAAGAACAGGCTACCCGTGATAGCGCACGCGCAATGTCCGAGATGGCTACCGTAATCCAAACGATTGCAAGTAGTTCCGCAAGTGTCGCGGACGAAGCCTATGAGATGGAGCGTCGTTCACAACAAGGTAATACTGTAGTTCGTCAAGTATCCGAGCAAATGAACCTCATTACGCAATCTGTGAAAAATACGGCTTCCGCAATCGAAGTTCTAGAGAGCCGTTCACAGGAAATCGGCGATATCCTGAACATCATCTCAGGCATATCCAGTCAGACCAACCTGCTTGCCCTTAATGCTTCCATTGAGGCTGCTCGCGTAGGGGAAGAAGGAAGAGGTTTCGCAGTAGTTGCTGGCGAAGTACGTAAGCTCGCTGAACAGTCTGAACAGGCAACCAGTCAGGTTGGCGTATTGATTCAAGAGATCCAGGCTGGTATTAAACAAGCTGTTCAAGCCATGGAACAAGGTACTTCTGAAGTAGATACGGGTCTCTCCGTAGCGGATCAAACCGGTCGATTATTTGATGAGATCTTGGAAGCCGCGAAAAAGGTATCCCATCAGATTCAGGAAGTTTCAAGTGCAACCCAGGAAATCTCAGCGGGCACAGAAGAGATGACCGCAACAGCGGATGACTTGTCTGCAAGTGTAAGCAAGACAGCTGATAGCAGTGAAAAGATCTCTGTATCTGTGGACGAGCAGAAGGCTTCTCTGATTACGCTGGTAGACTCCTCCACTCGACTCAATGATATGTCTGAAGAACTGCAGGAATTGATTTCTCATTTCAATGTAAGCAAGCAACAATAAAAAAATAACTAACACTCGGTTTCAACCAAGGAGGATACCTGAAGTGATTGAAAACCAATCTTTCTCCCACTCCGTGGAATCTGGCTTACCTGTTCTTCAGATTCCGTTGGATTATGGACGTCGCCAGCAAACATTCTCTTATGAGTCTACTCATATTACATTGAAAGCGTCATTGAGTCGTGAACTTAAACAGAAGTTTGGGGAACAGATGGTGTACCCTGCATTCCTTTCAGCTTATGCAGCCTTGTTATTCCGATTGTCTGCTGAAGAGGAGCTTGCGATTGGCGTACTAGCTCCGGATCAGGCAGCTTCTTATCTTTCATTAGAGATTCAAGGCAAGACAACTTTCAGTGAATTATTCGAACAGATTACGAAGCAACTTCAGATTCCTTATACACAACAGACCGGAGGATATCCTGAGACGATGTTTATGTTAAACAGCGTTCAATTGCCTCAGGCACCTCAGGTGATGAATTGGAACGTTCGTTATGATCAGAACGAGATGATTCTCGATCTGTTTTATGACCGTTCGTTGTTACAAGAATCAACGATATTGCGATATGCGGAGTATTTTCAAACATTACTTCTCGCTCTCTTGCGTGATGATCACAAAGCAATCGGTGCAGTAGACATACTGACTGCTTCAGACCGATTGCTCTATCGGGAAATGAATGACACCGCGGTACTTGAGCCAGCGCATCCGACCATCCATGGCTGGTTTGAAGCCGTCGCTGCGGCATACCCGAATTCTCCGGCGATTACCTCACTTTCAGCGAGTTATACGTACCGGGAATTAAATGAACGCGCGAATCAGGTTGCTCGCGTGTTAATATCCAACGGATTAAAGCAAGGTGAATTTGTCAGTATTTTTATGGATCGCAGCCTGGATACGATTATCTCGTTGCTCGGTGTTCTTAAAGCAGGCGGCGCCTACGTGCCGATTGATCCTGAACATCCGCAAGAACGGAACAGTTACATTGTCGAAGATACGGCTTCTCCGTTTGTACTGACAACAGAAGCCTCGTTCGATCAAGCTAAAGCATTGTTTTCCGGCATTTCTACGGTACGTCACATTCTTTCCGTGGACGGACGACTTGCAGGATTTGCTGCCAGCAATCCGAACCTGGATATCAAACCTGATGATCTCGCTTACGTCATCTATACTTCAGGCTCTACTGGCAGACCGAAAGGCGCACTGATCGCTCATCGGGGTGTCACCAATCTGGGCAGTGTTGTACAGCGTGACTGCGACATTCAACCTGGCGATGTATTAACGCAGTTTGCCACATACAGCTTCGATGCATCCGTATGGGATACGATCGGTGCTCTGTTCTATGGAGCCGAGCTTTATCTGTTATCGGCGGAAGAGCGAGTATCTATTGAAGAGTTTGCAAGTGCAATCCAAAGAACAGGGACGACCATTATTACGATATTGCCAACGATTTTCTTTAATCAACTGGCCTCTTATCTGTCAGATGAAGGCTTTCACAAACTGGAAAAAGTGCGTATCATCACCGTAGCTGGGGAAGCTCTCTACGGGGAGCAGGTTCGGGCTTTCCAACGCAAATTTGGCAATCAGATTGACATCGTTAATGTATATGGGCCAACAGAATGCACCGTGGCCACCACGACACACCGGATTAGTGAACAGGTCCCGGGACACGTTGTTAATATTCCGATTGGCAGACCTATTCATAATTACAAAGTATACATTGTCAACGAAGAGCACCAGCTATGCCCTGTAGGCGTACCAGGAGAAGTGTATATCGCAACTCCTGCACTGGCCAAAGGGTATTTGAACCTGCCGGAGCGCACAGAGCAATCCTTTATTGATAATCCGTTTGCGATTGGTGAGAAAATCTACAAGTCCGGTGATATTGCCAAAATGCTGGATACCGGATTACTGGAATATGTGGGACGCAGTGACTCTCAGCTGAAAATTCGGGGTCACCGAATCGAAATCGGTGAAATCGAAGATCATCTGGCCAGACTGGAACAGATCCAGGATGTTGCCGTTATTGCAAAGAAGGAAGCGGACGGCCAAAACATGCTCGTGGGTTACTTTACGTCCAAAGATGGAAGCACCCTTTCCGTAACGGATATCAAAGCAACACTTTCAGAGAAACTACCATCGTACTTCGTACCCAAATGGATTTGCCAGCTGGATGAGATGCCTATTGCACCAACAGGGAAAATCAACCGCAAGGCCATGATGTCCATGCCACATGCTGAACGTCATACCGATCAGCCAGACCGCGTGATGCCTGAGACAGAAACGGAATCTATACTCTTCCATGCTTGGAAGGAGATTTTACAACACGAAGAATTTGGTGTCGAAGACAGTTTCTTCAGTATTGGTGGCGACTCCCTGCGAGTCATCCATGTACTGGTTCTTCTGAAACCACATTATCCGCAGCTGAAAATCGCTGATTTCTTTGCAGAAAAAACAATTCGTGCTCTTGCTCGCCGAGCCATACTTTTAACGGAGCAACGTGAACCAGCGAAACGGACATCCACTGCAAATGGCATCATCACGCAACTTTCCGAACATCCGGTGGAACTGTCTACACAGCTTGGATATCCGAACATTCTTCAGCCTGAGCATGTGCTATTGACGGGTGCAACCGGTTATCTGGGCTCACATGTACTGCAACAGTTAATTGTGACGTCTTCGGCACGGATCTACGCGCTTGTTCGTCGCCCAAGCGATGGCACGACAGCAATGGCACGTTTAAGCAAAGTGATGCAAGGTTATTTCGGCAAACAACTTGCTGACCAGCTTGAAGATCGTGTTGTGATTGTTGAGGGGAATTTGGAGGAAAAGAGCCTGGGTCTTGACGCTGAGCAACAATCGTTGCTTGAGTCAAGGATTGACCGTATCATTCACTGCGCGGCTGATGTTCGTCATTTCGGGGAGGCGACGCAGTTCGCTAAAACCAATGTCGAAGGCACAGTTGCTCTGTTAGACCTGATACGTAACAAAAAAGGGGCTTCGTTCCATCACATATCAACGATGGGCATACCCGAAGATCTGGCCCTCAGTGGACAATGGGAATCGACATTGCAATATGACCGTTTCCCGGAAGATTTACATGTGGACAACGTTTACTCCGACAGTAAGCTCGAAGCGGAGAAAGTACTCATGACCGCCGCAGAAGAAGGCGTGCCAGTCAGTATCTACCGTGCAGGCAACCTGACATGTGATTCTCGTACGGGTCGTTTTCAGACCAATATCGATAGCAACGCGATCTACCGCATGATCAAAGCAATGTTATTGCTGGGCAAAGCGCCTGCCGCGGACTGGCTGATGGACTTTACCCCGATCAATTATGCCAGCGAAGCAATCGTACATCTGGCCTTACGTCAGGATACGGCTGGACGTGTGTTCCACATCTGTAATCCGGAGCCGATCCGGTATGATGCCTTGGTAGAAGCCGTGAAGCGTGCAGGTTACGATGTCGAAACGATGCCGTTTGAAGACTATCAACACTGGCTGTTTGATACAACCATTGCCAAAGAGCCGGAAGCTCTGCAACTTGCGATCGCTCAGTTGGAAGGTGACGGTGCGAAGGATTCAGCATATGCGTATGCATCGCCGGTAACAACGGCTTACGTTGAACCAGCTGGAATCTTCTGCGCCAAGACCGATGAGCGTTTCATTCATACCATGCTGGACTATGCAGTTCAGATCGGTTATTTCCCCGCAGCGATCCGTCCGAATTACGGTACAACAACGGTTGCAGATTAAACGATATGTTGGATAACGATATCTATAGAAATTAATAAAGCAAAAGCCACTTTATCGTGTTACGGCGATAAGTGGCTTTTTTGCATAAAGATGAGTCAAAAATGGCTAGCCCGTCATCATAACGTTCCCCTTTATACGCTATCTTTGCATCACAAAAACTATAGCCAGCGGATTATTGCAATGATCGCAAGATGAGCCGGATAGAAATAACGCCAGATCCACCGGGGTCCTTTCAAACGGAAACCTGACTGGTAGTACTGTGCAATAGCAATCCCCAGCGTTGCCAGTATGCTGTACATCTGCAGAAAACTATGGTGCAGCATCAGGTAAAGGGCATTTAATATAACATGTGCCATAAGCAGCACCGGCCCTTTGAAATAACGGAATAACAGCACGAGAAGCAGGCCATACATACCATAATCCATATGTGACCATTCCATTACCCATCCCGCCCCGATCGCAATCGGGATACTAATCAGCTTCGAAGGAAGCTTATCTAGGGCCAGCAGAACAAGCAGTGCCGACCACAGGGTCCAAACCACATTCAGTGAAAAATGATTAAACGCAGCCATAAACGGAACTTGGGAAATTACTGCAATCCAGAATAACCGCCATATGTATTTCTGAACATTACGTGTATGCTTGTAGCCGATAAATACGGCAAAGGCATAGATTGGAAAAGCAATACGACCGATGATTCTCAGTTCAACCACATGTGGAAAAAACACAGCTCCGATATGATCTATCAACATCGTAATCATCGCAATCCACTGCATCATATCTGGTTATCCCTCCTCATCCCGACAATACCAGATGATCTATAGCATTTTAATCAGGATTCATGTTCACGCTCGACGTTACATTCATAATACATGAAGCTCTGATCCTGTGTATATCCTTCGGATTCATATAATGCTTGTGCCTGCCGATTGCTGATCGCCGTAGAAAGTACAATACGAAGAATCTGCTGTTTCTTCGCTTGCTTCATCACGGCCTGCATCAGCTTTCGGGCTATCCCCTGCTGCCGATATGTTGAGTCCACGAACAGGTCGTTGAGAATCCAGATCGGTCCCATCGAGACGGAACTATAACTGGGATAAATCTGTACCAAACCCATGACTGTGTCTGCGACTGAACCTTCTTCTCTCCCTTCGTTACACTCAGCAACAAAAATCATTGATTCTTGCTTACTCATTCGTTCTTTAATGAAAAAGGTCGCTGCCTCTAGATCCGAATGTTGACCATAAAATATGCGGTACTCATTAAAAAGCCTCGATACTTCCGAAATATCATTTAAAGTCGCTTGTCTAATTTTAATTGTCATTCTCTTTGTATTTTCCACGTACTTTTTTCCCCTCTTTCACTTCATTCATTTGCTTACGATACACATCCATCGAATCAAATCTTCCTTAAGTTCATTGTAAAAGAAATCATACCTTTCCCCCATTCATCAACAGGAGTAAAGTTTGCATTTATGTCCCCTTTCCCGAAACATGCCAGGCATAAAGTATATTTCTACCCAATTGTTGCAAACTATAGTGATCGTTGTTCACTGACAGATGCTGTTTCATCTTGCAGTCAGGAGGAAAGCTCTATGAAAGAAAACATGCTCTTGCAAGTACAGTCCAGACTTATCGGTGTATCCGATATGATGTACCAGCCACTTCAGATTGGGCCCGTTTCCTGTAACGTGCTCTACATTCAATCCATTATTGATAACCAGGTCCTACGGGAAGCGATTGTCAAACCATTGCTTGAAGCGGCTGTACGAACCGAGGTCGACTCCGACTTAATCGGCCAGATCGTAAGCGGGACTTTTTTTTCAATTGAAAATAGGCTCGCGGATACTGCGGAACTTGTTGTGAATGACCTTGTTTCCGGGAATGTTGCACTGTGGCTGGAAGGCATGTCAAGCATGCTTGTTTTTTCTATACCTAGTTATCAAAAACGTTCTGTTCCCGAATCCACCAATGAAGTCGTTGTCGTTGGCCCGCAAGAAGCTTTTATCGAAGATATCCAAGTCAACATGTCGCTGTTACGTCACAAGATCAAACACCCTGATCTCAAGATGATTCAATTCAGCATCGGAAAATATACAAAAACTGAAGTATATGTAATCTACATTCAAGGACTGTGCAAACCTGATATTTTGGAAAATGTATTGACGAGTCTAGGTGAAATCAACATGGATAGTAGTCTGGGCGTGAGTTACCTCTCTGAATTCCTTGAAGATCATCCGCTCTCTCCTTTTCCACAATATCAATATACGGAACGGCCCGACTCGGTTGCGGCCGCTTTGGTTGAAGGACGGATCGCTGTAATGCAAGATGGTACTCCCTTCTCCCTGCTTATTCCGGTTACGTTCTTCTCTCTGATGCAATCATCCGAGGACTATTATCAGCGGTTTCATTCCGCTACGTTTATTCGGCTGATTCGTTTATTGTTTGCCATCGTCGCTTTCTTGCTACCCTCAGCCTATGTGGCGGTCACGACTTTTCATCCGGAGATCATCCCCACCAACTTGTTAATTACCATTGCATCGGCTAGAGAGAATATCCCGTTCCCGGCGCTGGTTGAAGCACTTCTGATGGAAATTACGTTTGAAGGGCTGCGGGAGGCCGGAATACGTATTCCAAAGCCACTGGGGCAAACGGTGTCCATTATTGGCGGAATCGTGGTGGGACAGGCCGCTGTTCAGGCGGGCATTGTCTCTGCACCTCTAGTCATTATCGTTTCGATTACGGGCATCGCCTCGTTTATCATTCCGCATTTCGAGCTCGGGCTAGCTTTCAGGTTACTGCGTTTTCCAGTGTTGCTTATGGGCGGTACCCTTGGTTTGTTCGGGGTGGTCATCTCTGTCTACCTGATCTACTGGTACATGGTGAGTCTTCGCTCGTTCGGCGTTCCCTATATGCAGCCCTTTGCTCCTTTCGTCTTGCGAGATCTCAAAGATACATTTATTCGCGTCCCTTGGTTCGGCATGAAAAAAAGAACCCAGGCGTACACACCGGATAATGAACCACGGCAGGATACGACATGAGAAATATCAGAGCTACGAAAGATACGAATATCCAGCAGTGGTCACTAAAACTTGGACTAATCTGCATGTTTTGCATCGTCTGCACCGGGTGCTGGTCCAAAGTAGAAATTAATGAACGCACCTTTATAACCACTCTGTTTGTTGATACCACAGACAATCCAGGGGAGATCGAGGTCACGCTAAGCATGCCCCTCCCCAATCGTCTGTCTCCCGAAGGAAGCGGAACAGGTAAAGCTCCTTATGCATCGGTTTCCGCGACTGCACCTACCATTGCCGATGCCATCGAGAAAATTCAGACGGATTTAACGCGGAAAATTTCATGGGGACATACTCGTGTAATTGTCTTTGGACAAGATTATGCGCGCGGGGGGATTGACGATACGATGGCCTGGATTTCACGACAACCGCTCTTCCACCTAAGCAGTTACGCCATGGTTGCCCAAGGTAAAGCGAAAGACATCTCCGATTTGACACCTGTTTTTGAGGAAACCCCCAGCGATGTGTTACGTGAGTTTTCCACCGAGGAAAATTTGTTAAAGACACAGATGCTGAACATCCTAGCCGCTGACAAAATGAATCAAGGATTCGCCGCATCCATGTTGGAATCCCAGAAGAAACCTATGGCGAGCGAGGAAGGCGAAAGTAGAAAATGGGTCAGCCAGATTGGCGGGGCTGTTTTCAGACAGATGCATATGGTTGATACGCTGACAGAGCAAGAAGCTCGCGGGGTGGCCTGGGCTTCAGAGAAACTGGATACATTGACACTATCCGTGCGTACACGCAAACAAAAGGCCAGTATGTCACTGTTTGATATGAAGTCCAAGATACAAGCTGAGCTCCGGAATGGCGAGCCTTTTTTCACCATTCATCTTACAGGGAAGGCTGAATTGATCTCCGTGATTCCCGTATTAAAAGTAAAGGATGTCCTCAGTGTTAAGGATATCGAACAAGCCGTCGATGAACAGATTACTGCATACCTAACTTCTGCGTTGCATAAGGCGAAGCGTCATGGGGCGGATATCCTTTCGCTCGGATATCGGCTTGAATGGAGACATCCTGCAACTTGGAAAAAACTTCGTCCTGTCTGGAACCAGTATGTTAAGAATGAACTGCAGTTTGATGTGCATACCGCTGTCGACATCCAGTTTGTCGGCTCAGAGTCCAGTTTCTAGAATCTAAAATGTACAGCTGTCTGGGCTCTTTCAAGGAGGTTTGATCTTGTGTTTGCTGTCTTGCTCTTCGCGGGCCTATATTTACTGGATTGGCCTGCTGTTAAAACGAGTAAAAAATCCATAAAACGATCCTATTTTGCCGTACTTACGCTGTTCCTCGCTTGGAACACACTGGCATTGATTTGGCCGACCTGGCCCAATCCCAATCAGGTACTGTTGCTGTTATTCGGATGGGTTGACCATCTCATGTTATAAAGAAAGGGGAAACAGCCGTGAATCACCTTACCTCCGGACAGGCATACCGTTTTATGTTTGTGTACCTGTACTCCGAGCCTGTGGCTTTTCTTCTGCAGCGATTGTTCAAAATGAGCGGATATCAAGGCTGGATTTCAACCATTGGTGGGTTCCTTATTAGTTTGATCCTTCTGATGTTCACGTATCGTTTGGGCTCGCTCTACCCTGACCGAGCTTGGCTCTCCTATGGTGAAGAAGTGGTCGGCAAAATGATACATCGTTTTTTCACCAGTTTAATCGCGCTGTTATGTCTGTATCTGCTCTCCATTGATGTGGAGAACTTCATTATCTTTTTGCAATCGATGTACTTGCCCCAGACACCGATCTGGCTAACGTCCTCCATTACCCTTCTGTGTATTTGTTTGACAGCACGTTCAGGACTGGTAGCGATCGTTTTTATATCTGAGGGCATATTTCTGGTTCAGCTTCTCACCTCATCCTTGTTAATGCCCTCTGTGGGAGGCGGAGGTAACCCGGAAATCTTGATAGCTATGGCAACTCATCATGACTGGTCCGAAATTTTTATGGGTTCTATCTCCACTATGCCGTGGTTCTCTGAATGGATGCTGTTTCTATTCCTCGCTCCTGCTGTCGCATTCAGGCGTCCCATGTTTACAAGCATGGTGTGGGCAGGGTGTACTGTTGTCATCTTCATTCTGTTCTTCTGGGTCTTTATCCTGATGAATTTCGGTCCTTATGTGGCAGCGAGTCTGAGGTACCCTTTACTGGAATTGGTTCGTTTTGCACGATACGGTGATTTTCTGGACAATCTTGATCCTGTTCTGATCGCCATCTGGTCAACAACGATGTTTACACGCAGCTCTTTTCTGTTATACGTCTCCTCGGTTTGTCTATCCAGCATCAGCGGCGTACGGCAACACAAGTCCCTCACGTTTGTTATTGCTGGGACGGCTGCCGTCATTGTGATGCAATATGCCCGAGATGCAGCTGCCTACGAGCTTGCAATCCGCTCCTACGCCATACCGGCTTTCACCCTGCTTGTGGAATCCATGCCCATTGTATATGTTGCCGTCTACTGGCTCCGATCAGGCAATCGTAAAAAAGCGACGAAAGCCTCGTCAGCTCCGTCGCCATAACGATATAATTTTAATAGGTTTCTGAATTCATCCGCTCTTGAGCGGGTTCTGGCTCCGGAAAAATAACGCCCTTTTTCAAAATGAGGTTCGCGTATTGAGCACGTTCCCCCGTTGCAACAATGACATATGCTTTGGTGGCACGATCATAAAAATCAAAACGATCCTCGTATTCGAGTGCATCCCTCATATCCTCGTATTCCTCAATTAACCGCCGATACTCTTCCCAGATGATCGGAATAACCGGATCACCTTTAACCACCTGCATGACAGCGGCTGGCCGCTCTACATAGGTGTCTAGCGGAAGTAGCTGTAATATAGCTTCCAATAGCTGCACAGTGCCCATGCCATCACAGCGTACTATACGTTCAGCATGGCTGGCCGCAGGGAAGTTCGCATCCGTTAGCACAAGTTCATCCCCATGTCCCATTTCGGACATGAGTTTGAGGAGTTCAGGCGGAAGGATCGCAGGAATATTTTTCAGCATCATTAAACGCTCCTTACATAACAAATTTTTTATTACTTTGGAAGCCGTTTCATCCTTATTCTAGCAGGATTTTTTACGCTTTGCATCGTTATGCTCTGCTCCTGTGGCGCAACAATTGCCTTTGACAAAAGTACTTGTTCCACATATAGTTGTTATAACAACTATATGAATTTTAGAGATATTTTCTACGGAAGCGAGGTTCATCCATTCATGGATTATTCTTTGGAGCAATCTGTTGGATTCATGCTCGGACTCACCCACCGCAAAACGGCTGCTCTTCTAGCCGCACAATTCAAACCCTACGATATTACTACAGAGCAATTCTCTGTTCTTTTTAATGTGGTGCGCAAAGAAGGCGTGAACCAGAAAGAAATGGCAGGGTATGTGTTCAAAGACCAGCCTACCACCGCACGGATCATCGATTTACTGGAGAAAAAAGGCTGGGTCGAGCGCCGCACGAGCGACCAGGATCGGAGAGCGTATCTTTTGTACCCTACCAAAGAAGGTAAAGCATTAATCGATGTTCTTGTCCCAATCGAAAGAGAAATGAATAAAAAACTTGCTGAAGGTATACCCGATGACCAGATGGAAGCATTTAAACATACTCTTTCCCTCATTAATCGCAATCTGTAACTATCACAACTCAGGGGGAATGTGTCACCATGAAAGACCAATCTGCACCTGTCCGATTATGGACGACCGATTTTATTTTACTTATGTTATGTAATTTTCTATTATTCCTGCAACTGCACATGATCGTTTCACCATTACCTTCGTATGTACAGGATCGATTCCATGCCAATGCATTCCAAGTCAGCCTATTCACCTGCCTGTTTGCATTAAGCGCTATTGCGGCACGACTCTATTCTGCGAAAGCGCTGGAAAAGGGGTTCCGTAATGCGATGATCTATATTGGCTTATCTGTAGCCCTGCTTGCCACGCTTGGCTATTATTTTGCTGCGGGTATCGCTGTTCTGCTTTTGCTCCGTATGGTGTTCGGTGTTGGATTCGGGCTCAGCAGTACTGCATTTCCGACCATGGCATCTGATATTGTACCCGTCAAACGAATGGGCGAAGGCATGGGTTACTTTGGATTGTCCACCAGTCTTGCGATGTCCATGGGGCCGATTATCGGCGTCACTTTGCTACAAGGAGCTGGATTTGTCACCCTTATGCTCAGCACTGCCGGAGTGATCGCTGTGATCTATCCACTCAGTTACAGCCTGACACGGAAGAAAGCAAACCAGACAAAGGCGCCACTGGTTACTGCGACGCTGCCATCACAACATGAGCAATTAGCTCGCGATGTTGCAACTGTTTCAGGAGCCAAACCGGGTTCCAAAGCAAAGGCGCCCTTTAACCGGAAGCTGATCCTGCCAAGTGTACTGAACGGTTTGTTATCTATTACCTACGGGGGATTAGTTGGGTTTATCGTTTTGTATGGCAAAGAAGCTCATCTTGCTAATCCAGCGCTGTTCTTCCTGTTTAATGCACTGGCTGTTCTAATGGTCAGACCGTTTGCCGGTCGCATCTACGACAATAAAGGTCCTAAAGCTTTACTGATTCCTGGGGCAATATGTATCGCGCTTGGACTTGTCACGCTTTCCTGGGCAACGACGATGCCCATCCTGTTTGTGGCTGCTTTTATCTATGGTATTGGATATGGCTCGATGCAATCATCCATACAGACCTGGATGATTCAGGTCGTCTCCCCTGCTCAGAGAGGGATGGCGAACGGGATGTTTTTGAACACACTTGATTTTGGCATTGCTACGGGTGCGCTTCTGCTCGGTGCTATCGCTTCCTTGACAAGTTATACGGAAATGTATCGTTACTCCGTTTTATTTATGGTATTGTTCCTGCTGATCTATCTGATTCAGGGTAAACGAAGTGGCAGCTTCCAGATTGAAACACATCCGCTGTTATCCCATACGCATATTACGGCAACGGATAGTGCTGCTTCACATGATACGGATCATGTACAAGCAGAGCCTGATAAAAGGAACTAACAGTTCATTAGGCTGGATTCTACAATGTGTATTTCTTGGAAGCTTCACCTGAAACACAGGTGTTCATAAAAAGAACTACACTGACAACGTCACTTGTGATGATGTCAGTACAAAAAACGCGTTTACATCTGGCAAGCAGCTACGCTGCTTTCTGAGACGTAAACGCGTTTTCAGGTTTCCCTTTAACGTAAGGGAGTATTCCATCCACCCGTCAGTAAGGACTTTTTTTGCGGCGAAGTGGCGAAGGTCTGTATCCTTGGTCGGTTTCACTTTCTTGCACACGCCTTTTGCGTAACTTGTCTTGACCGTCTTGCTTCTCTTTATTACCGTGCTTTTCTTCTTCGTCCTGCTTCTCCTGATCATCTTGCTTCTCATCACTGCCAGAAGTAGGCTCGCCTTTTTTCTCTGGTTTAACCGCCAGTAATGTGAGCAGACCTCCGACAGCACCTGACGCAGCCAGAATACCAAAAAGCAAAAAATGATGAGAACCAAGCAACAAAGAAACAACGGGTGGGCCGAGCGATACGCCGATAAAACGCATACTGCTAAACAGGGCTGTAATCGTTCCACGTTGCTTTTTGTCCACACCTTCTGTAATCAACGTGTCGAGACATGGCAGTGCAGCACCGATCCCCGCACTCCCTAGGGTGAATAATCCCACCACAACGTAAATATTATCGAACATGCCGATGATCCCCAGTGATACGGTTACCAAGGCTAGTCCGGAAAAACCGAGCCATTTCATGCGTGATTTATTTTTCCCGATCCACTTGCCTGCCAAAAACGAAGCGAGACATAACGATGCCAGCGGAATAGCCAAAACTAGCCCTTTGACTACACCTTTGAGTGCAAACTCACTCTCCAGCGTCTCAGAAAGATAATAGAGGACGCCAAAAATAAGAAACATACAAATTCCACCGATGGCAAACAAAGCGTACAGCCAGCGTCCCTTTTCTTTGAGAACGTCACGAACGGAAGCAACAAATTGCGAGAATGTAGGCGGTTTTTCTTTCCTCTTCGGTGTTTTCACTAAAAATATGACGAGAATTAGCGAAATAAGACAAAGCACAGGAATCGCCAGAAACGGCGAATACCACAACCATACTGCCAGCGCCGCACCTAGAATCGGACTAAGCACTTTGCCAAAGGTGTTGGAGGTTTCGATGATGCCCAGACTTTTGCTCACCTCATCTTCATTCTTGAACATGTCCCCCACAAGAGGGATGACAATCGGAAAAGCGCCTGCTGCACCCACTCCCTGTAAAAACCTTCCCCCAAGAATCGTCCAATAGGCGATATTACCGCTCATGAACCAAGCAGCAACCCCTGCAACAGCACCTCCGGCTGCTGCAATGACAAGACTGGGAATAATAACGGCCTTCCTGCCGAATCGATCCGATAAATATCCTGCTAGCGGAATCAGCAGAATGGCCACTACCGCATATACCGTAATTAGCATACTGACCTTGAATGAAGATACCTTCAATTCCCGTTCAATCTGTGGCAAAATCGGTATAAGCATGGAGTTTCCCAATGTCATAATGACAGGGATAGAAGCAAGTGCGACGAGGTCCCACTTTTTATCAGACATACCCTAACCACCTTCGCAGATTCTACACACAACAGCGTTATTGTTGGTTAATCTGGAGGTGATTATTCAACATATGTCAAAATGGATAGGTTCCATTAGCGGAATTGTTCGATCTTCCACTTTTCCAATAAATCCAACGTACGCTCCTCAAATATTCGGCCATCTTCCGGTTGGTCTACCTGATGCAGATGAACGTAGGCGTTAAAGTAAGACGACAATAGACGATATGCAAGCCGGCGTGCTTGCCCTTCTGGTGAGGATTCAAGGGAACGACCGTAACCTGCGTGAAATGCGGCAGAATCCGTGTTGAGGATGGCCTCGTATTCCCGATCGGCGAACATCGAGCGATCTCCATCAATAACAGCGGCAATGCTCATTCCCCCTTGTTTACCGTGCACGAGCACATTTGCTGCCCATAGATCATTATGGACAAGCACAGGTTGTTTAATTTGATCAAAAAGAGCTTTATTTTGCTTGAAGATTGCCGTAATCTTTTCGCCTATGCCAGGCATAAACCCTACTAGGGCCGCTTTTTTGCTTGTTTCATCAGCGATAGCTATCAACACCTCAGACCAGTGCTCCGATCCGCGAATCGTGCCATCCGCCTGAGGCCAACCGAATAATGCTCCTTCGATCCGATGCATAGTGGCTGTGTACATGCCTAATTGGGTATACAAATGATTTTTATCTTTCTCTTCGATAGACGCATGATCAAGCTGCACGCTTGGGATAAACGCCATAAACATATAGGTTCGCGGAACATCCTGAGCGCTGTCATCACAAGCCAGCACTTCTGGTGCGGGAATGCCAGCTACGCGGTAATGCTCATAGATTACAGGTTCCGCGGCCATCATTGTGCGCTCAAACGAAAATAAAGGATCACACTCGGTTATCGGCTTACGATTTTTGTTCGTTGGTTGCAGTGGTTGTACACCCTCTGGTGCAAGGCGCAAAATGACGTCCGTAATCGCCGTATGCTCCAGTTGGATGCGATACGTCGTATTAAACAGACCACCCTGCAGCAGTCCGAACTGCTTTACGACAACGTGATCTCCAAAATGTCGATGTACCAGTGCATGCAAAACTTCTGCTGATATTGGGCAATGTAAGCCCGAATGTTGTTTTTGATCTGGGTGTTGGTTTGGATGTTGTTGGTTATCTGGGTGTTGGTGTCCCATATTGTATGTCTCCCTCTTTCCGTTCTCTCCTTGAAGGAACTATCCATTTATTTCGTATAAATAAACAAACAGACGGCGCCTTCAGGCACCGTCCCTTTATGGTCTATTCTAACATGTTACAGCTCGATTGTAAGTTTGCTTGCACCTGTTGATGCCGTTACGATGATGCCTTGCTCGCCAGCTTCTTGTGATCCGCCATCCACGTTGGATACGGAATCAATGCCCCGAAGCACGATTTTCCATGGCTTGCCTGCACCTTCAGCACGAACTTCCAGCTTCGAACCGTTACGTGTGACGGTCACTTGCAACTCACGCTCAGCACTTTGATTTACAACAACCGCTTGCGCTGTCTGCCCGTCGGCAAGTTCAAACAAATGCAAAGATACGTTGTCCGCAAAATCGTAATCCGGCTTGCTGTTCATCGCACCTACCGCGATCAAACTGTTCGGTCTGATCATCATTGGCAGTGTTTTGAAGTCATGATTTTCACTGATCCAGCACCCACCTTGAACTTTTACCCCTGTCAGATAATTGGTCCATGTACCTTCTGGCAGGTAATAACGAACGTCACCTTCTTTGTTGAAGATCGGTGCAACCAGGATAGAATCTCCGAACATGTACTGTAAGTCAAGTGTCGCACAAGTCGGATCATCTGGATATTCCAGCACCATCGCCCGCATCATTGGCAATCCCTGTACAGAGGACTCTACCGCGGAATTAAACAGGTACGGCATCAGACTAAGCTTCAGCTTCGTAAAGTCACGCACAACATCGACAGCCTCTTCATCGAACAACCAAGGCACACGATACGATTCGTTACCGTGCAGGCGGCTGTGTGAAGAGAGTAACCCGAACTGTACCCAACGTTTGTATACATCAGGCTCGGCTGTCGCTTCAAAACCGCTGATGTCATGGCTCCAGAAGCCAAACCCGGAAAGACCGAGCGACAATCCACCGCGCAGGGATTCTGCCATGGACGAATAGTTGGACGAGCAATCGCCACCCCAATGTACGGGGAATTGTTGACCACCTACGGTTGCTGAGCGGGCAAACAGAGCGGCTTCGTTTTTACCCAGGTTTTCTTCAAGTACGTCAAATACCGCTTTGTTGTATAAGAAGGTATAATAGTTGTGCATTTTCACCGGATCGGAACCGTCATAATACACAACATCGGTCGGAATTCTTTCGCCAAAGTCGGTCTTGAAGCAGTCCACGCCCTGGTCAATCAAACCTTTCAGCTTGTCTTTGTACCATGCAGTTGCCTCTGGGTTCGTGAAGTCCACCAGCCCCATGCCCGCCTGCCATTTATCCCACTGCCATACACTGCCATCGGCCGTCTTGACAAGATAACCTTTTTCCATACCTTCATCGAACAGAATGGATTTCTCGGCAATATACGGGTTAATCCACGCACAGATTTTGAGTCCCTTGTCCTTCAACCGTCTCAACATGCCTTCCGGATCAGGGAACATATCTTTGTCCCATTCAAAATCACACCATTGATATTCCTTCATCCAAAAGCAGTCGAAATGGAATACGGATAGTGGCAGATCACGCTCAGCCATGCCATCAACAAAATGATTAACGGTCGCTTCATCATAATCTGTCGTAAACGAAGTCGTCAGCCACAAACCAAATGTCCATGCCGGCGGCAGAGCCGGTTTACCTGTGAGCTTAGTGTAGTTATCCAGCACCTCTTTCGGATTAGCACCGCCGATAATGAAATATTCCAGCGTCTCACCCTGCACACTGAACTGCACTTTCGATACATTCTCGGAAGCGATCTCGTAGGATACCTTCTCAGGATGATTGACGAATACACCGTATCCTTTGTTCGACAGATAAAACGGAATGTTCTTGTACGCCTGTTCACTGCTTGTACCGCCATCCTCATTCCAGATATCCACAACCTGGCCATTTTTCACAAACGGGGTGAATCGTTCACCAAGGCCATAGACATACTCGCCCACACCCAGCTCCAGTTGTTCCCTGAAGAACGTACCTTCTGATGCCGACTCAATGTACGCCGGGCCTCTCCAGCCGCTTCCTGTCAGGCGTTTTTCATTATAATGGAAGCCGATATCCCAGCCTTTTGTTTTGTTCACGGTTACACGAAGATTTCCGCTTTTCAGCTCTGCACCGTTCTCATCCTGGGCAATTTGCACATCGGTATTCAGCGTGTTCAGTGCAAACTCGGGACCTGGATTAACTTTGCCCTTATGGTGGTTCAATTGCACACGAATAACATCAGGCATCGGGGAGCTGTAGGTTGCTTTGAGCAACGTTCCGTTCAGTGTATCGCCTTTGCGCTCAATGCGTTTCGTTGCTGCATATACAGTAAAGGAAGCACCCTTTTGTACAACATCTCGAATATCCGCCGGATTTTGAACATGATATCCATCACGGATCTGCCAGTAGCCATCGGTAAATTTCATCTTGGATTACCTCCTTCGGTTATACTATAATGATATTGATATTAATGATGATTTTCTTCTTGGATTTTGATCATTTATATCAGTATTTTGATATTTTCAAACGTAATTCTGACGAATTCCTATAATAATTTGCAAACGATTACATCTATTTATATGCATAAGGAGGTTCCATGATGGAACGGGAACATTTACGGGAAGATCGAATTCACGGCAACGCCATGTATCCGGTCAGTGTATACCCCGACATTCAGCAATTGAATGGGGACAGCATACTGGATTGCCACTGGCATGATGAGATGGAGTTTACGATGGTGACGCAAGGCTCTGCTGTATTTCAAATTGACATGAACCGGGTTGAGGTGAAGGCCGGCGAGGCTGTTTTTATTCATCGAGGGGAAATCCATGCAGGATATCTGATGGGCGATGAGCCTTGTATATTTTCTTCCGCTGTGTTTCATTCAGATCTGCTTGGAAGTCATACGTTTGATGCGGTGCAGGAGAAGTTTATTGGACCTATTTTGCGAAAAAGTATACAGCTCCCCTATCACATCACAGCTGATGAAGCTTGGGGTTCAGAAGTTCTGGCCTACCTGAGGCGCATCTTCGCAGATCACGCCAATGGGACAGACACCTGTGAGATATCCACGAAAGCCTATCTTTATCTCATGCTTGCTCGCATGTTTGAACAGCGGAAGGTACTTGCGATCAAAAGTACAGTTAACGGGGGCACACCGGATAAGATGGAGCGTCTAAAATCAGTGCTCGGTTATATTCACAAGCGTTATCCTGAACCGCTGAAGCTGAAAGACCTTGCGAATGAAGCCAATATGAGCGAAGGGCATTTCTGTCGTTTTTTCAAACAGATGGTGCAGAAAAGCCCTGTCGATTACATTAATTATTATCGGGTACAGCAGGCGTGCTTACAGCTTGAGAATACGGATCATAAAATTGTAGATATCGCTATGGATGTTGGATTCGAACATCTGAGTTATTTCATTACCACCTTTAAGAAACATAAGAACACAACCCCGTCCCAGTATCGTAAAATGTTTTCCAAAAACATGACACTTGCGCCTGCTACGTTCACAGAGACTCAGATCGTTTAATGTAGGAAAAACACAATCGCAACGATAGCTTTACACCAAGAGCTCTCCTGGATCGGTTGATGCTGCATAAGATCAATAAAAGGTGCCTACAGCAAGTAAGCTGCAAGCACCTTTTCATTACGTTAACGCCTATTCCGTCAAGACAAGCTCCCTATATCTGCTCTACTTTCTTAACGTCTTCCAGGAAGAATACTCATGTACGGAAAAACCATTAAAGGAAGTGTGGACACTCGCCATTTTCTCTACCAGCTTCAACTGTTCTTCCATGTAGGCGTCTCCTTCTTCGTAAAAGGTAATGAAGTCGCCTTCCTTGCTTTGCTTCGTTTCCACCGCAATCGATATTTTCTTACCTACAGAGGCCGCATCGATAAGTTCATCCTTTGCTACATTGTAGATGGCGGCCGCCGTATCCCGATAAGCCATAATCGTAATGGAATCAAATTTGCGGATCATCCAGCTGCTTACGGCCATCGTTGAACCCGGAATTTTGTAATTGTCCAGCCAAAACGGCAGATCAGCGGCCACAGGCATCTTCATACGCGCAGCACGGTCTACAATATAATTCACATTCCCCTGCCACTGCGTAATGACGCTGGCTTGATTAATTTTCCACTGCGGATGCACATGAGGTTCAATGTCCAGATGAATGCCTGCAAATTTCTCATTAGCCAGCGCCTGTGCCTGATACGTTTCAATCCAGTCCATAAAAGAAGCAATCTGTTCCCGGCTTTCCGTCAGTCCCCAAGCGGAACGCCCGTCCATGACATCTACAGCAACATTTTGAGCCCGTGCGAGCCGGATAAAGTTCTTATATTCCGGGAGTTTAATATCCCGGTTCATCTGTAGATAGATCGTATTAATGTTGTTAGCCTTCGCAAAACTTAAAATATCCTGCGCATTGTTTCGGATTTGAGTCGTATCCCACACCCACGTCCCCCTCACTGGCCGATCCAGCTTGCCATGTATTGTGGCATAACTATCCACCGGTTCTACCGAACCTACCGCATCCACTCGGTTAGAACAGGCTGTACTTAAGCACAGTACCAGACAACTCATCATCAGGATAAAACGAAATTCTTTTTTGGTTTTCATATTTGTACACTCCCTTGAAGTTATGGCAGCTCTTACGTATAAATCCGGGTGAAAGGATGTCGTTTAGGATTCATTTTTTGCATCATTACGGAAGTTCCATGAATTTAAACTGCTTTTATACGCAACATCACCTTTAAGACTCACGACGAAAGAATCATATAACTTATTTCGGGAATTCACAGTTCTGAATATATAGTCCAAAAGTCACGAAATTTAATGTTGTATGTAAAAATCAGAATTTCACTTACGACTTCAGTCTATATTTCCTTTTGACACTTCGATTCTGTAGACCTAGGAAGCGTTTTCTTCTTTAAAAAACAAAAAACCGCCCGAAGGCGGCGCGGCTTGCAATAAAACATTGATATTTTATACTCGACATACTCTCATTTAATGCTCTACCTGTGCTTACCTTCTTAATCCACATTCGGTTCATCAAACAAAGAGACTCGTTCAATGCCCTCTGCAGAGATACGTACCAGCCCGATATCAGACAAACGCAGTTCAGGAATAACCACCAGCGCGAGTAGCGATAAAGTCATAAACGCATTGTTCAACGTACATCCTGCCGATTGCAGTGCTTCACTGACTGCTGCCGATTGTTCCGCTACCACTTCGAAGGGTTCCACCGACATCAGACCGGCAATCCGAAGAGGAAACTCGGTTACACCCGCATCTGTTACAACAGCTACACCACCCTGCATACGAATGACACGATTACCGGCCTCTGCCATAAGTGCATCGTCATTCCCGATGATCAACAGATTATGGCTATCATGAGCTACCGTCATGGCTATAGCTGCTGGCGAAGCGAACCCGATCCCGCCAACCAATGCCACTGCGCGATTTCCCGTTTGTTTGTGGCGTTCCAGCACGGCGATCTTACATACCTCACCTGCGGCAGGCAGAACCACCTTACTACCTTGCACATTCACTTGCACATGCTTCTCCTTCGTTTCCACATGATTTTCCGTCACATGGATTACGCGTGCGCCTATAGTACCCTCGATAATGGGTGCAGATAATTCCAAATCCTGTGGCTGGATATTTGCTTCCAGCTTCACTGTATTGAGCGCTTCCTCTGGATAAGTGAACGTATCCCACACGGCTGTCATTTTACCATTCTCCGCTACGACTTGCCCGGCTGCAATTGTTGTGCCTACACGTACATCTGCAAGGCGTCCGTCTAACAAAATAATATCGGCCATGTTACCCGGAATCACCGCTCCGATATCACGCGCTACACCAAAACGTTCTGCCGTATTAATCGTAGCCATCTGGAATGCCGTAACGGGCTTCACGCCCTGAGAAATGGCCAGTCGAACGACAAAGTCCATGTGACCCTCTTTCAGCAAAGATTCCGAGCTTCGATCATCGGTCACCAGCATCATTCGCCGAGTATCGAGTCCAAGCTCCGTACATGCTTTAATCGTCTCGGCGACATCATGCCACGCAGAACCCTGACGCATCTTCGCATACATCCCAAGCCGCAAG
This sequence comes from Paenibacillus polysaccharolyticus, assembly GCF_023714295.1. Taxonomy (GTDB): domain Bacteria; phylum Bacillota; class Bacilli; order Paenibacillales; family Paenibacillaceae; genus Paenibacillus; species Paenibacillus polysaccharolyticus_A. The sequence goes on along the minus strand of NZ_JAMAUN010000001.1, from coordinate 704,922 downwards.
CGCTCCACTACGTCTTCTTTCGTAACACACTCATGATCTCCAGTCACACCGCTCGCCGCATAAACAGGTAGACGCCAGTCATCCGAGGCCCAAGTAAAATGCCCATCTGCCACTTTGCCAGCGCGCAGAGTCGCCTGAATCTCCCCAATCATGGTCTCATCCCCGTACACCACTCCCGGGAAGTTCATGACTTCACCTAGGCCAATCATATCCGGTCCCCATGAGAGCGCCTCGGTTACCTCTTCCGGCCCAATATAAGCTCCTGTAGTCTCCAGGCCTGGGTGAGTGGAAGGTACACATGATGCTACTTGCATATAGGCTGCCATCGGTGTGGTACGTGCTTCATCGAGCATGAGCCGCAGTCCTTTAAGCCCAAGCACATTGGAAATTTCATGCGGATCGAAGAATCCACCTGTCGTACCGGAAGGCAGGACAGCTCTTGCGAACTCGGATACTTTCATCTGCGTGCTCTCAATATGGCAATGACCGTCTAACAGTCCCGGAGCAATATACTTCCCCTGTGCTTCAATAATTCGGGTATGTTCTCCAATGGTATGACTTACATCTCTGCCAACATACGCAATTCTCGCTCCTTGTACAGCTACAGACATATCCGGCAGGATTTCCCCGGATATCACGTTTACCAAAGTACCGCCCCGAATCACCAAAGTTGCCTTCATATCTCCTCGGGCTGTAGCGACCAGATCCGGTACACAATCGGCCATCAGCGGCCGCTCAAAAGCTGTTGTTTTCAAATTACCTGCCTCCTTCGTTAGATTCCCTGTTCCGTTGCCTGCTCCCAAAATTAAAGGTTTTTGTTACTCATACAATGAATTTTTTCCCCATCATCATGCAACGCTCGAAAAAAATAGATTGTTACGATTATATGAGCCTGAGCTTCATGTGTAAAGAAAAATTACATCTATTGAATACATGCACAAGGAGTTTCACCTTATTTATCAATAACAACTAAGATATGTCTGTGCATGTCACTATTGTTAGCAACTTTCTCTTCATAGCATACACAAAAAAAGGCCAACCAGGACATGTCTGGCTGACCTCATCTTGAAAGAGTACTCACCCCAACATATCGCTTGGAGATTAGTGCTCTTTTTACTCCACACGAGTTGCAGGGATATCTTTCATCTCATACCACTCTTCTGACTGTGAGGTGATAAATGGACTTGGTTTTCCTAAAGAGTACACATGCAGTAAATGCATTGCCCGGGTACAGGCGGTATAGAACAACTTGCGTTCCTGTTCCCGGGAATAGGCATCAGCGGAGCCGTTATAAATTAAAACAGCATCGAACTCTACACCTTTCGCCAAATAAGCAGGGATCACATGAACGCCCTGTTCGAAAGCCAGCGTTGTTTTTTTGATCAGCTTGGGAGCTGTGTTCAAGTTTTTACTGAGTATGGCGTGAACTTCCTGGCTTTCTTCTGCCGTCTTGCAGATGACCGCTACGGATTCATACCCCTCCTGCATCAGCTGATGAAGATCTGCCGTAATTTGCTGCACATGCTGCTTTGGATCAGAAGTCACGACGACTTTAGGTTTCTCACCATTTCGGTTAAACGGGATGATCTCCTCCCCACCAGGAACCATGCCGCGCGTAAATTCCACAATCTCCATCGTAGAGCGATAACTGCGTGTCAGCACAATAACCTCCGTATTCTCAGGCCCGTACAGATCACTTAATGGTCCGGTTCCGCTAAGTACAGAAGAATGTGCATAAATAGCCTGATTAAAGTCACCCAGAGCCGTAATCTTCGCATGTGGAAAGAGTCTCTTCATAAATGCAAGCTGGAAGGCAGAATAATCCTGCGCTTCATCAATAATGACATGGCGGATGTTCGAATTAATACGGAATCCCAGTAACAGTTCGCGCAAATACAGGTACGGCGTGATGTCCTCATAAGCCAGCTCCTGAACCTTTAATCTGCGCAGTGTCATGGTCGAAATTTCTTCCCAGTGGGCAGGCAAAGGCTCTCTGTCAAGCAGACGAACCATCTGCGCCTGATCCTCGAACAAGTTTGCATACAACTGACGGATATCCACAAAACGCAATGATTTGATCCATTTGCGCAAAGGCTTCAGTCGGTCACTGACCACCATTCTCGCCAGAATCTCTCTTTCCTGCTGAAAATCATCAAACGTATGGGATTTCCCCTTTTGTTTGCGTTTCAAGCGCTGGTATGCGCGTTGTAAATCTTCCGGTTCCAGCAGATCAAGCTGCTGATCAACCCACGGTGCGCCCAGTTCACCTTTACCAAACGTCGAGAGTTCCTTCAGCAACCAATCCCGTAATAGTTCCAGCCGGCTAACTAGCTTGACAGATGAACCGTAGCTGTAAAATTTTTCTGCCATCGCTTGCGCATCCACAATCGCCTTACCCTGAAAACGAACCGGCTTGAATTTCATGCCTCCAGTTAACATGCTCTCCTTATAACGAGTAATCACCTTCAGGAATGATGCAGAGGACTTGAACCGTATACTGGACATTCGCGCATCGTAACCGGGTTCCTCCGATCCTGTGAGCACATATTCAAGCTGGATAAATGGATCTTCAAGCTGATATTCCCGTCCCAAACGGCGTTCCAGATACTCCTGAAACGTCGTCTGCAACATATTCTCTTCCCCAAGCTCCGGAAGTACCGTAGATACATAACTGTTAAACATCGGGTTTGGCGAAAAAAGAACCATCTGATCCGCTTGCAGATGCTCGCGGTATTTATAGAGAAGATAAGCCACTCGCTGGAGAGCGGCAGAGGTTTTGCCGCTCCCGGCTGCGCCCTGCACAATTAGCATACGTGTCCGGTCATTACGAATGATCCGGTTCTGTTCCTTCTGTATCGTTGCCACAATGCTCTTCATCTGTGCATCAGACGTTCGGCTGAGCACAGCCTGAAGCAACTGGTCTCCGATCGTTACCCCTGTATCAAACATGAAACGGATGCGCCCATCCCGAATGACGAATTGACGTTTCATTTCTATCTCTCCACTAATCTCGCCGCTTGGGGTACGGTAAGAGATCTGTCCAGGCGCACCATCATAATACAGGTTGGAGATCGGTGCACGCCAATCATAGATTAGGAAGGACTCCTCCTTCTCATCCAGAAGGGATGCAATGCCCAGATAGATACGTTCCGAGTCCGGGTATCCATCCTCCTTGAAATCGATTCGTCCGAAATAAGGTGAATGATGCAGTCGTTTCATTTTATCCAAAGCCGCAGCTGTATTCAGATGACTTCGTTCACGATCGGACAAAACTTGCGATTGTTGCCGCATACTCGTTGACGTTTCCCCGACATCGTCGGCTTCACTAAAGTTCATCGTTACTTCATCCCAGAAGTCCTTACGCATCCCGACCACTTCATCCCGGAAGGAGCCAACCTCTTCCTCCAGTGTAGCGATTTTGCGCTCAATCTGATCAGTCACGGTATTCACCCGCTCCTGTTCCTGGTTCCACTGTTGCTCATTACTCATATGTTATGCGCCTCTCTTTCCCCGGATTGTGTCTTCGAATATCCATTTGACAAGCCCGAAAAGGCAATGGTATAATTATTAGAAAGTAAACATTTTAATTTTATGTTAATTAATTCTAATTTTCTGAAAACCATTTTATATTGTACCAGTGACAACGTCCCGATGCAAGCGGAGACGTTTTTTGTTATGTTCACTTGAGTTCTTGTCGCTTTGTTCATTGATCTGGGAGGTTTACCTCGTCGCACAGTATTACCCACATGCGCATTTCCCTCTACATTCTCAAGTCATCAATAGTTGAAGTCCAGCGTGCCAATGCCCCCGTTTGATCTTTCAGCTGAAACGTAATGCCTGACGTGATGTCTGCATACGTTGCCTGATCAATCCGTATATGAAGGATGTTACACTCATACCGATCTCGCGGGTGAATCGTATCCACGAGTTCGGGAAGTAAACGGACTTCAAGAGGAATATGCAATATACGCTGTCCATGCACTGCAATTAACGTAGCCTTACCCGTTTCCATCATATTCATACTCGTTTGTGTCCCTTGCCAGAGCGCCAACCGAAGGCAACTAGGACTTATAGCGATAATTTCTCCCATGCTGATCATCGCCAGATGAGACCACTGTCCTTCAGTTACGGTAAGCAACTGCATCGCTTCATGCTGTTTGTTCTCCAAATCGCTTCCGCTTAACCATTCCATGAGTTCTGCATCCAACTGCTTAATCTCCATTTCTACCCCTCTGTTCATTCATAATGGTTATGCTCGTCCCCATTGATTCCTATCGATTCTCATCGATTCACGTCACTTGCTTTCACCGATAGACCAAACAACCCGGACGTTACTGTCCGGGCTTTATCTTGCCTATATTGTATCTTATTTTGCCATCTAGGGCCATTTTAGCCAGTTCAGCATATGGTCATGTGAATCTTTATCTTCACTTGAAGTGTGCACATGGTCTGCCAACCGATTCAACCGTTCCAGCTGATATCCGTAATCGTATATCGCTGCGGCCACGATCGATAACCTTAACATGCCGTCTTTATCGACATCAAACTGGGTAATGGCCTGTTCCATAAAATGATCATTCTCGGTTATAAACACTGCGGCCTCTTCACCATTAGGTTTGAGTTTGTCTTCGAATTTGAGCAAGGCATGCTCATGAAATTTAATAACCCGTTCAAGATGGGTATCAAAAAACAAATCCATTTCCGGTGTTCGCTGTGCCTGAAAGTAATGGCGTTCTACCGAATCCAGTACATCGTATCCTTTTTGCAAACTTAACAGCATTTGTTTGTATACGACCATTTGACGGGTCTCGCTAAATTTGGCACGTTTCATCTTCTTCTGCTCTTCTTCAAACAGATGATACTTGTCAGACAGAGACTTGATCGATCCGCCTAGATTGCTTTTCTCTTCCCGGAAAACAACCTCTTTGATCTCATCAGAGATGGATGTACGAAGCAACAGTGACATGCCATTAAACACACTCTGAATCTGCTTCACAAACTGCACCTTCGGTTTAGGAGGAAACACGGAGATATTAATCAGGAAGGCAGATATAATACCCACAAGAGTTAGCAAGAAGCGATTCAGGGCAAAGTGCCAATCTCCTGAAGCTTCCATTATCGATACCACCGTGACTAATGTCAGCCCAACCGTCTCACCCATATTTAATTTAAGACAGATCATGATAACCAGCACAATAATCAAGCCCACGGCAATAGGCTCGTTGGACAGCACCATACCACCTAGCAAAGCTACAATTGCCCCCAGCGTGGTCGTCTGTAACTGATCGAGGAAATACTTCCACGAACGATAGATGGAAGGCTGCATGGCAAATATCGCCGCAATCGCGGCAGGCACAGGAGATTGCGGATTCAGAAACAGACTGCTCAGATATAATGCCAGCGTGACCGCTATACCTGTCTTAAGTACACGTGCTCCAAATGACATCGCATCCCCCTCCTTTTACCCGACCTGTTCGTTTACTTTTGATGATCATCATGTTCATTATTACCCCATATTTCTTATTTTGCCCGAATGAGTCCAGGAGAACGATTTATTGTACCATGGGAGCTTAGGCTTTGCATCTTCATTCTCATAAGTCATAGACACATTTTTAAAATATTTATACCGCCACTACGAAGACAGAAGAACCTTCCTTCCCGTTTCTTTTGTCCTGAACCTTAGTTATGTAAGGGTTAATCTAAGAAAGAAAGTCACCACTTAGCCTTTAAAGACCTATGGTGACCTTCTATACATTTATACGTCCGTGCCTTCCCATTCCTGCTTGAACTGTTCCACAAACTGCACCATATACTCATGACGTCGCTGCGCCAGTTCCTTGCCGTAGGACGTATTCATTAGATCCTTGAGCTTGAATAACTTTTCGTAAAAATGATTGATCGTCGTGCTGCGCCCATTGCGATATTCCTCACGGGTCATCTGTTCCCGGGGCGGTAAGGAGGGATCATACATTTCACGCCCACGGGCTCCGGAAAAGGCAAACGTACGTGCAATGCCAATCGCTCCTAGCGCATCAAGCCGGTCTGCATCCTGCACCACTTGTGCTTCCAGCGAGTCGACTGCCGCTCCTTGACCACCCGCGAAGGATATCGTACTGATAATGTTCACGACCGACTCACGGGTGTCAAAATCTAGTGCCTGGTTGTCCAGCCAAGTGTGCAGCTTTGCCATACCGGCCTCCAAGCTGTCGTTGAGCTTCTCGTCGGGTACATCATGCAGTAGTGCAGCTAGCTCGCATACAAATGGATCTGCTCCCATGTGCTCAGCTAACCTGACCGCTAGTGTAGTCACACGCTCAATATGCGACCAGTCGTGCCCATCGGAATGTTTGGACGACTCTTCCTGTACAAAAGCACGAGCAGCATGTAGAATGGCCTCTTTATTGGATAAATCTGTTGTCATTAGGATTCTCCACCTTCACGCGCCTGCTCACGAGGTACACGTCTCGCCACACCTGTCCGAATTGCCGCCTCGATAACAAGGCTGCGCATGGATTTGACGACCTTATCGTTAAATACACTAGGGATAATATAATAACGTGTACGCTCTTCATCCGAGATGGAAGAGGCGATCGCCTGGGCAGCAGCCAGTTTCATCTCTTCGTTAATTTCCGTTGCCCGGCAATCGAGAACAGCTCTGAACATGCCTGGGAAACAAAGCACGTTATTAATCTGGTTCGGATAATCCGAACGTCCTGTCGCCATGACTGCAACAATATCTTCCACTAGAGCAGGCATGATCTCAGGTACAGGGTTTGCCATCGCAAATACAATGGGATTGTCTGCCATCGTCTGTACATCCTCACGCGTTAACAGATTGCCGCGCGATAAACCAATAAATACATCAGCATCTCGAATAACTTCACGCAGAGAACCTGTCTCCAGATCAGGATTAGTACGTGCCGCATATTCGGTCCATACCTCGTTCTCATACGTATTCGTGCGCACGATTGCTCCGTCACGATCCACACCGATAAGCCGCTTAGCACCTGCAGATAACAAAATATTGCTGCAAGCTACACCCGCTGCCCCAATGCCGCACACGACAATTTTCACATTTTCAATCGACTTGCCAACGAGTTTAAGCGCATTGATCAGACCTGCGTATAATACAACCGCTGTACCGTGCTGATCATCATGAAATACCGGAATATCGAGTTCTTCGTTCAACCGGCGTTCGATCTCGAAACAGCGCGGAGAAGAAATATCCTCGAGGTTAATGCCGCCGAACGCAGGTGATATCGCTTTCACGGTGCGAATGATTTCTTCGGTATCTTGTGTATCAAGACAGATCGGGAACGCATCCACACCTGCAAACTGTTTAAACAGCATCGCCTTACCTTCCATCACCGGCATGGCCGCACGAGGGCCAATATTGCCGAGTCCAAGCACTGCGCTACCATCAGAAACAACTGCAACCGTATTACGTTTAATCGTTAATGAAAAAGCTTTGCCCGGCTCCTCCGATATAGCCGAACACACCCGAGCCACATCCGGTGTGTACACACGCGACAGATCTTCCCGGTTGTGAATCGGTGTCTTCGGTGTAACTTCGATTTTTCCGCCGAGATGCAGCAGGAATGTACGATCCGATACGTTAACGATGGATACGCCTTTAAGCTGCCGCACCGCTTCTATAATTTTGCTGTTATCCTGTGAGTCGGTGACCGCAACAGTTAAGTCGCGTACACTGACATCCTGATTGGTCGAAATGACGTCAATGGCAATGATGTCTCCCCCAGCTTCCGAGATGGCCGAAGCCACTTCGCCAAACTTGATATCTTTCGTTGTCATTTCCAGCCGTATAATAATGCTGTTGCCGTCCAGATTTCTCTGATTCATTTCAATTCCTCCCAGACAATGAAAGTCTTAAGTTGACAAGTTACGTGTTTGTCTTCGCTACGTGGACACGATTATCCTTTATATTGTCCAAAAAAAGCCCTCAAGTCCCACAAGAGAAAAATAAAATGGATTGTCTTGGCACCTGTTTGAAGGCTCAAGACAATCCATTTTAATCTCTCTCTATGTGTAACATCCGTTCGTTTATCGGAAGACATACCTGAGAATCATGTTTCCGATTGCCCTATTCATATCCCACGTTAAACTTACTTACGATTCGCCGTTCTGCGCAATACACGAACGTCGTACGGTTGTAAGTTCAGACTCTCTTCAACCGCTTCTCCACTAAGTACATCGGTATACGAGGGACCATCCAACTGAATCTGTTTCTCATGCTCGGTGTAATTCTGAACAAACACATAATCAGCATCACCGTCCGTACGAACATGTGCAGTAGTCCCTTCAGCCAAGTCCGATTTCAGTCCTCGCTCCAGATCCAGATCTACAATCAGCTTGCCGTAAAAATCATCATAGAACGGCGCTTTCATCCGTGCAGCCATATAATAAGCTTTCCCTGAACCAAGCTCGTTCACCGTCAAAGCTGGACGACCAGCGTAGAAATCCGAACGATACGCCGCAAGAGATTGTGCACCTTCCAGATGAATGAGGTCACAGAGCTCAATTGCATCATACTCCGTAGTAAGGCCAAGTTCATTGCCTTGCACTGGTATAATTCCATTAAGCTCACGATCATGTAATCCGTCGATCTCTTCTGACCAGATGCCGAGCGTTTTACGAAGCGGACCAGGGAATCCACCCAGGAAACATAGGTCATTCTCGTTTACAATGCCAGACCAGTAGGTTGCGACAAATGTACCGCCTTGTTCTACAAACTTCTCAATCCGTTCGCCTACCCCTTCACGTACGAGGTACAACATCGGTGCCACTAACACTTTGTACCGGGATAGATCAGCTTCCATATCGATGACATCGACCGCCACACCCTTTTTCCAGAACGCTTCGTAGTGAGCTTCTACGGTCTGCTCGTATTTCACTCCGATGTTCCGCGGACCTTGGGAGTCGTTCACAGCCCAGCGGTTCTCCCAATCAAAGACAATCGCAACTTCAGCAGGAACCGTAGTTCCTACAATATCCTCCATGCTTTGCAGTGCTGTACCTACATCGGTCACATCCTGGAACACTCGGGTATGCTCTGTGCCTACATGGTCTACTACCGCACCGTGTAACTTCTCGCTTGATCCGCGGCTTTTTCTCCACTGGAAGTACTGAACACTATCTGATCCATGAGCTACTGCTTGCAAGGAGGACAACAAATGCATGCCTGGGCGTTTCAGCTTGCTTACATCCTGCCAGTTCGTGGAGCTTGGTGTGCTCTCCATGAGCAAGAATGGCTGACCACCTTTAATGGAACGTACAATATCATGCATCATCGCAATGCGCGACGCCTGTTTCGCATCGTCCTCTGCATCATGCCATGTTGGATAACTGTCCCAAGAGAGAAAATCAAGAATATCCGCAAACTTCCAGTAGTTCAGGCCTCCGTAAAATTCCATCAGATTCGTCGTTACCGGCAGATTTGGATTTTTCGCCTTGAGTGGCTTCGTTTCATGAACGATGAAATCCGCTGTCTGATCCGTTACGAAGCGGCGCCAGTCCAGGTTCATTGCATGAACCTGAGTTTCGCCGTGTGGTGCCGGAGATTCGACTTGACTCCAATCCGTCACCGTATGACTCCAGAACGTTGTCCACCACGCATGATTCAATTCTTCCAGTGTTTTGTACTTGTTTTGAACCCAGCCGCGGAAAGCTTCCTGACAGTAGTCACAGTGACAATCCCCACCAAACTCATTCGAAATATGCCAGCCGATGACAGCCGGGTGATCCGAGTAGCGTTCCGCCAGCTTACTGTTCATCGCCGTTACTTTTTCCCGGTACACTGGAGAGGTGTAGCAGTGGTTATGGCGGAAACCATGCAGGTTACGAACTCGATTCTCCGAGACACGCAACACTTCAGGATATTTTGCCGACATCCAGGCCGGTCTGGCACCGCTTGGTGTGGCCAAGAATGCATAAATCCCGTTCGCGGCAAAACGATCCAGCACCTGATCCAGCCATTCAAATGTATAAACACCTTCTTCTGGTTCTAGGGATACCCAGGAGAAAATACCGATGGACATCACATTACACTTCGCCAGTTTCATCAAACGAATGTCCTCTTCCAGCACCTCTGGATAACGAAGCCACTGCTCCGGATTATAGTCAGCACCATGCAGCATGTGAGGGGCTTTGGAACTTACGGGTGGAAATTTGTACGTCATTTATGAAAACTCCCTTGCTGTTGAATTACGATAGTTTACTTTTGCATATCTTCTTATACGAATGTGGTAACATTCAGTTCTTGCTCCGCAGTTAACGCCTTAAATGATTCAAGCTTACGGCCTTTAAAATCAAACATCGTCAGATTACCCCAGTTGTTCGGGTGCCCTACAGACCATTCCTCTTTACTCGGAATCCACGCAGGCTCCCAATAATAGAATCCGTGACCCAGACCACCGGGAACTTCACGAATAATCTGTAACATATCCTTCAAATATCGGGTTTGCCCTTCTACCGTTGCAGGATAATCTGGTAACAACATGTCTTCCTGATTCATGATCCATTCGATGCCTTCGGGCTGTTCAAGCGTCCACGGGTATGCCGTTTCAACCACGTTGATTGGTTTGCCGTAGCGTTTGGCCAGATCATTCAAATTGTCACGCAATGCGTCCAGTGTTCCATGCCACCAAGGGTAATAAGACAGACCGATGACGTCAAATTCTACACCTAACGCTTCAAAACGATCATAGAATTTACGGCTCTCGGCATTGTCTCCGCCGCGGTCAATATGAATCATGATTTGAATGGAAGGGTCAACGGATTTAACCGCTGCAATGCCATACTTCACAAGTCCTGCAAAACGTTGCCACTGTTCGTCTGTATCATGTTCTTCACCACCGACACGTCCATCATCCCATAACATGCCTGGCGTAATTTCATTACCAACCTGAACCATATCCGGCAAAGCATCGTGTTCTTTCAATGTACGGAGCACATCCGCCGTATATGTGCATACTGCCAGTTTAAGCTGTTCATAAGACAAGTTCTCCCATGCTTTCGGTTTCCACTGATTCGCCGGATCGGCCCAGCGGTCAGAATAATGGAAATCGAGCAGAAACTGTAATCCCTGTGCCTTGATTCGTTTCGCTACTTCTACCGTGCGCTCCAGATTACAGTAACCGCCGACAGGATCATTCCAGATGCGAAGCCGGATTGCGTTAGTATCATTTAATTTGAGAATGGTCAGCAGATCTTCTTCTTTGCCATCCACATCACAATATGTTCCCCCATGCTGTTCGATCTCGTCCATAAATGACACATCCATGCCGAGAACGAATGGTTGATTGATTGATGAATTCAAAATATCAGCCTCCAGTGATTAGGGATTGGGGCTCAGCCTTTTACTGAGCCCAGTGTCATACCTTTTACAAAGAAACGTTGCAGGAATGGATACACAATAAGGATCGGCGCACTTCCGATAAAAATTTGAGCCGCACGTACCGTCGTTTGCGATATCGTTGCCATTTCCTGCGGATTCATCGCCATCGTACTCATATCACGTTTGATAATGACCGTCTGCATGAAGGTTGCCAAAGGATAATCTCTCGCATTGTTCATGTACAAGAGACCGTCAAACCAGGAATTCCAGTGAAACACCATGCTGAACAGTGCAATCGTTGCAATGGAAGGCATGGAGATCGGCAGGAAGATGCTGAACAAGGTTCTGAAATGATTCGCTCCGTCGATCAATGCCGCCTCTTCCAGCTCTTTCGGAATGCCGCGGAAGAAGTTAAGCATCAGGATGACCAGGAACGTATTAACTGCACCCGGAAGTACCAGCACCCAGAAGGAATCCATCAGACCAATCTTTTGAATAACCATGTAGAACGGTACCAAACCGCCGTTGAAAATCATACTGAATACAAAAATCCAAGAGTACACCGTTCTGCCTTTGAACTCACTATTTTCCTTGGACAACGGATATGCCGCCAGGAAGGTGATCAGAAGTGTAATGCCTGTACCAATGACGGTACGGAGTAGTGAAATCCAGAGCGAGTTCAGGAAAATCGGATTATTCATTGTTTTTTTATAGGCTTCGAGGGAGAACCCTACCGGCCAGAGACTGACCAGATTTGCATCTGCCGCAGCCTTGTTACTAAACGATACCGCCAGTACGTGAATCATTGGCACAATACACATAATAGCAATCAGAATAAGAAAACTGATATTGATGACATTGAAAATGCGATATGATGGTGATTTATGATACATCGTAGTCCCTTCCTTCTCTGTTCATTCGATTAGAATATGCGGTATCCGGCGTATTTCTTGGCCAGGCTGTAGGATACGAGGATCAGAACCATACTAATGACCGATTTGAACAATCCAATTGCGGTTGCAAAGCCCATCTCTCCATTTTCCAACGCCGAGCGATATACGAATGTATCGATGATGTCTCCTGATTGATATACAAGCGGATTGTACAAGTTGAAAATCTGATCGAATCCTGCATTGAGTACGTTACCCAAAGCCAACGTTCCAACGACCATCAACATCGGTACAAGTGACGGAATCGTAATGTGGAGCGTTTGCTTCCAGCGGTTTGCTCCGTCGATCTCTGCCGCTTCATACAGCGCCGGGTTAATGCCGGCGAGGGCAGCCAGGAAAACAATCATGTTATACCCGAATTCCTTCCACACATCCGTCAAAATAATCGTTGGTCGGAACAAGCTGTTATCCCCAAGGAAGAAGTATGGTCCAAGGCCAAATGTGCCGAGCACCCGGTTTACAAGTCCTCCCGTCGACAACAGATCAAGCAGGATTCCGCCCAGGATAACCCAGGATAAGAAGTGAGGCAGATATACCAACGTCTGGATCGTACGCTGAATGGCCATCTTGCGAACCTCATTGAGCAGAATGGCGAACACAAACGGGACAAACAAATTAAAAATCAGCTTGAGTACCGCGATGATGAGGGTATTCCAGATAACCTGCAAACTATCATCACGTTCAAATAAATATCTAAAGTTATCAAGCCCGACCCAATCCGAGCCGCTGATACCCATCCATGGTTTGTAGTCTTGGAATGCCATAACGATTCCGCCCATAGGCACATAACTGAAAATAATCAGAAAGATGATGGCTGGCAGCAGCATTACGTGGAATGGCCAAGTTCGTTTTAAAGTTCTCATGATTGCTCCCCCTGTAATTCTTCCTACTCAAGTACTCCTGAGTGGCTCTATAAGCAAATTATATCAACCTTCCATCACCCCCAAACAGCGCATAAAAGCAATATAAATGGCACAAAAGCAACTACTTTGGACATGTACTGAAAAGAGGGACTTCTGACGTAGTTTGGCCACGGATTGATAGGGTTTCTTATACATTCTGCACGGTTAAAAAATGAAAAAAAACGCACAGACTCCTGTCGTCTGTGCGTCATGTTTGGCTTTACATTTTCATCGCGTATAGCCGATTATTTTTTTACGCTGTCATACCACTCGTTTACTTCTTGAGTGATCTGATCACCGCCACCGGATTTCCATGTTTGAACAAAAGTATCAAACGCGTCTACCGAGCTTTTGCCATAGATAATTTCGTTAAATGTTTGGTTCTCAATTTTGTTGAGGTAATCCAACTTGGACTTCATTGTTTTGGTAGTAGGCCCTGTGAACATGTTTTTGAACGAAATATCTTTCTGTTCGAGCAGTACTTTAGCCGCTGCTGGTGTTTCAGGTCCATAGTTCACCGCTACGTCTTTTTCCAGCTTCGTTTGCGGTTCTTTGCCGTCTGCCAGATTCATCAGTGCTTTCATCTGTGCATCTGGGATACGTGCGCCGTCACGAACAAGCAGGTAACGTACGACGTTGACATATCCACCATCGATTTCATCCGGTTTTTTCTGTTTGCCGCTCGCATCCAATTGATAGTCATATCCATCGAATAAACCGTTATCATACGGGCTTCCTGGAGCCGGATCAGCATAGTTGTCAAACAGGTAGTTCTGATATGTGAAGAATGCTTCTGGATGTGCCATATCTTTTTTGATCAGTGTCACACCGTTAACAAACTGTGTTCCGTGACGCATCGCTTTACCATCTGGTCCTGCCGGGATTGCGATCGGCTTCCATACGGCACTTGGTACGTTTTTCACAGTATCGATCAACGGCCATCCACTCATCCAGTAAGGACCTGGGATAATGCCTGCTGTTCCTGCAACTGCCGGCTCAGCCGTTTTGTTCTCATCCCACAGCGCTGCTTCCTGAGGAATGTATCCTTTGGTCAGCCATTCATTCAGCTTCGTCAATCCTTGTTTCATGCCTGGGTTAATGGAACCGTATTCCAACTTGCCATCTGCACCTACATTCCATTGGGAAGGCAGAGTACCATAAGCGCCGAAGACCCAGGATGGATCGCCCATCCATGTGTTCATCGATGTTTTGAAACCAATGCTCAGAGGTGTCACTTTATCCGGCGCAAGACCATCCGGATTTTTGTTTTTGAATGCATCCATAACCACTTCCAACTCATCAATGGTTGTTGGTGCTTTCAGATTCAGCTTATCCAGCCAGTCTTGACGAATCCAGAGCAGGTAATCGTTGTTGTACGCGTAATCCAGTACGGGAATACCCATTCTTTTGCCATCGCGGCTGTATTGATTCCACACGTTCGGATCTTGTTCCATTGCTTTTTTCCATGTGTCTGAAGCATATTTATCGAACAACGGTCCAACTTCCTGATACATACCCGAGTCAATCAAATCTTGAGCAACCAGATTGTCCGGTTGTCCAATCGTAACGATATCAGGCATTTCCTGACCGGAAGACATCGCCAAACGCAATTTTGTTGCGAATGCACTGTTCGTATCCGTCACAGACCAAAGGGATTTGATATCAATACCAAATTTGTCCTTCGCCCATTTGGTAGCCACGTTATTTTCCATGGATTCGCCGTTTTTAAATTTCAGTTCCGGGTCAATCCCCCATGCTGTCGTGATCGTTACTGCCGGATCATACTTTTCCTTGTATTCATTTTGAGCTCCCGTGGAGCTTGGTGCTGCACTCTCTTTGCTTTCATTGCCGCCTGAACATCCTGCAAGCACGACAGTCAGACACAGCGTTGTAGCGAGAAGCGACAAGAATCTCTTTTTCGTTGATTGCGCTCTCATGTTGTTCCCCCTTAAATCGTTTTGGTTACCCTTTCATTATAGGACGGGGCAGGTACATCGCCTATGATACGAAATCAAGATTTCTGCACCTTTGCCAACCTATATGCTCGAATGATGTTGTATTTATGTCTGATCCCGGAATTCATTCGGTGTCAACCCATAATGTTTTTTGAACATTTTGCTGAAATATTGCGGATTTTGATATCCAAGTTCACTCGTGATCTCATATATTTTTTTATTCGTATTTTTAAGCAAATACAGTGCCCGCTCCATACGCATACGAATCATATAATCTCCCAGACCCTCGCCTGTCTCTGCTTTATATATTTTTGAAAGGTATACCGGATGTAGATATACTCTATCTGCAATCATCTTAACGGAAAGATCTTGCCCGGTGTCCCTGGTCACCAGTTCCTGCACCTGTTTAATGACATGTCTGCGGCTCTGTGCTCCCTCTTGATCGGACAATTCCTCCTGCAGCTTCGCCAGCATATCCATGGCCCAGCGCCTTAGCTTCTCTGGAGATTGGATCAACTGATGAGCAAGCAGCAAGTCAAATCCCGCATGGTCGATCTCGTGTACCAAGTGTCCCTGTTTGTGGGCGATGTACATAAAAGCATTGGTAACCGACAAGTACATCTCATACACATGTTCTCTGGACAAAGAAACCTGCTCCGCCGCATCAAAAACGGCATTCAACTTTGCAGCTGCTGTCTCCCATTGTTTGGTCTCCAGAAGCTGTGGCAATACCGGCGGCTTGTACAATTCTTCAAGAGCCTGCACCGCATCATTTTCGGGGCGCTTGTTTATGGTATTTTCCATATCCATATAAATGATTTTGTGCTCTTCCGGTCCCGAAAGAACAAGAGAACCCAAGCTTTTTCGATAAACGTTGGTGAGTTCTTGAAAAGGAAACGGCGGGATCACAACGATCGACAAATCCCCTTGAAGGTAACGCACCACATGCTCCCGGAAGGTCTCGGCAGCGTTACGTAATGAGCTGTTGACCAGCTGAGACTCTTCCACCTGTTTCCGATGCTGCAAAAACATCACCAAACAATCATGCGGCCCACGGCTGAACCAGACATGATAGGTCTCCTCAAGCACTTCCTCGGCGATATTTCCGACAGCAAAATCCATTAAATCAATGGACTGCTGATCCATGGAGGCAAAACGTCCTGCAAGACGAATTAACATCATCGCAGCAGGTTGTTCCGGCTCCATATGAAGCTCATAATGCTCTAACTGTTCACGCAGTGCTTTCGATGAAATTTCTCGACCCAGCAGCAAGTCATGCATAAGATTCTCTCTTAGAATCTTGTAATCCGATTTACGGCTGTACAGCAGGCGATGATACTTGTCGAACTCATCCCATTCATCCCGCAAAGAGGTGATCGCGGCAGATACCGATTGCATAAACTCATCATCGTTAACAGGTTTCAACATGTAGTCAGCTGCGTGCAATTGAATTGCCTTTTTGGCATATTCAAAATCACTGTGACCTGTCAGCAGAATGCAGCGCACATGAGGCCAGCGCCGGTTTACTTCCGAAATCAAATCAAGACCTGTCATACCTGGCATACGAATATCTGTGACGACGATGTCCACTGCATTCTCTTCCATAATCCCCAGCGCTTCCTTGCCCGATGCCGCGCGTAAAACCGTTGTGACTCCAAGTTCCCCCCAAGGAATCGTTAACTCCAAACTTTCCGTTACATACGTTTCATCATCCACAAGCAATATATCAATCAATGTAGTCACTCCCTAGTCACTTTTCTTTTACTCTTCGTCTTTCAGTAGAGCTGGCTGTTCTGCTGGCCATGACAAGGTCACACGCAATCCCCCAAGCTCGGATTCTGCGAGCTCGATGCCGCCCTTCCCTCCATACCTGAGTTGCAACCTCTGATTCACATTCCACAATCCACAGCCCATCTCCTGATCCATCGCACCAGCAAGTTTGATCAGCATCGCTTCTCGTTTTTCTTGCGTCATCCCTTGGCCGTCATCTTCGACAATCAAAAACAGCGTACCATCTCGTTGCTCACCGGATACTCGGATCTCACCGGCTTCTGCATCCGCTTCAATACCATGAATAACCGCATTTTCAACCAGGGGTTGTACGATTAGTGGAGGCACTTCAATCCGCAACATATCTTCTGGTAGATCCAACGTATAGTGGATACGTTCCATACGCATACGCTGAATTTCAAGATAGTTAGTCACAAAATCAATCTCTTCAGATAAAGGAACGACATCCCTCTCCTGTCTTGTGGTGTACCTGTAATACCTCGACAGATTGTGCGACATCGCTACAACGGCATCGACTCGCTTCAGCTTCGCCATACTCGTAATGAACGAAAAACAATTATAGAAGAAATGCGGGTTAATCTGTGATTGCAATTGCTTTAAACGCGCTTCCCGGACATGGATCTGCTCGAGATATACATGCTCAAACAACTGCTGAATCTTTTCCACCATTGAATTAAAACGCTCAGACAGATAACTGAACTCATTACGGCCTTTGGGCTCGATGCGAACCGAATAATCTTCTTGCTTCAATCGCTGGAAACCGCGAATCAGTTGCTTTACTGGTACTTGAACTTGCACATATAACAAGTAAGCCGCAATACAACTCATAAGGAGAAGACAGATCATGGCAGAATAAAACAGCAGATTCGACTGGTGAATCGGTTTCAAAATATCTGAAAGCGGCATGTAATCGACCAAATACCAGCCGGTTGTACTCGATTTCACAGAGTTGACCATGTATGGCTCATTTCCAATGACGATCGTGCGATTTTCTACGTCTTGCAATGTATGGCTAGATAATTCTTTGATTAATTGATTGGTTAACGTACGATCTGATGTCCGATTATAGATCACCCCTGTTTCTTCGCGAAAATAGAACGGGTCATGTCTGCCGTCGCCTTTGAATTTATCGAGCATATCCCGAATATTATCGCTGTCGAACTCAAGTTTGATAATCGTTTCTGCATTCTCCGCAGGATTCTCGATGCCATAAGGAGACACCGTAATCCAGCTGAATTTGAACCGATCATTCTCCCCATCCTCGATTTTGTGCACATCCCAGCCAGAGATGAGGCTTTCTTTTAAAGCTTGCTTGTCATAAGTACGGGCATCCCGTTCCGAGATCACCCTGCCAAGCGAAGGAGAGTACAGATATAATTTGGTCTCCCAGTTAGAAGAACTCTCCTGAATACTCAGCTTGTTCTGAATTCGCTTAACGAGATTGATTGCATCCAGGTCAAAATAACGGCTCTCCGCAAATATCCGCCGAAAACTGGCAATGTCGGGGTCATGAATCAGCAGGTTGGGCCATGAAGATAACAACTCAATATGGGTGTTAACTTGATTTTGGAAGAATTCAAGTTGATTACTGTTTGAACGGTTAAGCTCAGCCCTTAGTACGGCTGTTGTTTTATGATTGGAATACCAATACAGGAGCACAACAGGAATAAG
The DNA here is from genome assembly GCF_023714295.1 of Paenibacillus polysaccharolyticus. GTDB lineage: Bacteria > Bacillota > Bacilli > Paenibacillales > Paenibacillaceae > Paenibacillus > Paenibacillus polysaccharolyticus_A. The sequence goes on along the minus strand of NZ_JAMAUN010000001.1, from coordinate 686,300 downwards.
CATGATCAGGATTAAAATGACCATCTTGGAAAACAGATTTGTCCGGTATGACATGGAATTTTCATCTCGCTTTATTTGTTTTCTACTTTTACTATAGAAGTGGAACTAACGATTTTACACAATCCACTCCGATGACAGAATAACCTTCTATTCGCTGTTATCCCCAGATTTTTTGATTCCTTTTATAAAAGGGGAAATCCGGTGATAAAGGCGACCGCTTCGCTCTCCAGGTTTTTTCTGTCCTCTCCGTTAACGTGTAAAAAAGAGTTAACTTATATCGTGACATTAATTGTAATCAAATTGGTTGTAATTACAATCTATTTCTTGCACACGGGCAAACCAAATCAATAGAGTGCCCCACTATCCATTTTAAGCGTTAAACCCCCTATGAAAAAGGAGATAAAACCAATTTATCAGCACTAAATTCAACTTCCGCACACGAAAAAAACCGGCAGTGGCCGGTTCGTTCGTATAAGCAAAGCTTGTTTTTTATGTTTTCCTTCTGCAAGTGATTCATTATATATGTTATGTACTTGAAACTAGAGTCTGTTTATCACGAACTAGGGAATGTCATAATCAAAAACCGTATTTGTCCCATCGACTGCCACATCCAATACGATATCTTTCAAATTCCCTCTTACTTCTAGCGGGCATTCCGCCACACCGGTAAATTCAAGTGTACCCGTGAATGCCTTCCTCGGCTCAATCCGAATCGGTCTCGCCTCTAAATGAATTGATTGTAAAGATTCAGACAGCGGATCATCCTGGTTGGAATAGCTTCCATACAAATCAGGTTTAACCATTACAGCGACCGCAGAGTTACTGTAATTTTTCAGCGTCAATTCACAGGTTGCCAAAGCGTATCCATTGGATGACACATCATAGGTGCATGAGCTGTCATTCTGCATGTAAGATATGCTATTCATGCCCGTCGCTCCCCATTTCACCACATACATCAACTTGTCTGTCATAAATGAATAACAGAATATGATGGTCAGAACAGCAATCCATAACGTTTTTGCCACAAGTGGAAACGTACATATGATCGCTTTACGCGTAAGATAATATCCACAGACAAGCATACCAAGTCCGAAGTACATCGTGATGTGTACACCACTTAAATAGGATGTGGTATAAGGAGAAATACCAATGGATAATAACAGCGAATCCCCTACGGAGAAACCGAGATGATGTTTAAAGGTAAAGATGATGGCAAACAGCAATAATCCCCCTGAGAACACAAGCCTGGTTCTCGACACGAAATCACCTCCTAATCAACCACCTTATTATATCATATTTTTCCTATTTTTGATTAACGATCCAGACACAAAAAAGGAGTTATCGGTTTTTACCGATAACATCCCTTTTTGGAACCCTGCCTGATGAGATGCATTGGATGATGGAATCATGCGCTCTCTCAGGACAGCTCTTTTATTATTTTTGAGCCAAAAATGCATCCAGTTGCTCTTGTTTGGCAGCGATAATTTTATCGATGCCTGCTGCTTTTAATTTTTCCAAATACTTCGGAATCATTTCATTCGGATCAACAGCACCCGAGGTCATGCCCGGCTTAAACTGTTTATTGACGTTATTTACAGCCGCAATTTCATTTTTAACGGACTGGCTGTTAAACGTGAAACCAAGAGCAGGAGATTTTACGCCTTTCGCATTAAACTCCTTGAACTTCTCCCATTTCTGCGGATCTTCGTTATCCCACAGATAGTTCAGGAACTGGTTACCCAGTTGCCATTGTGCACCTGGATTGTAGGTACGACTGTTCGCATCTACCCCGTCAGGCAGCTTAATGATGTTCTCTTGACCTTCTACTTTTACATAGTGTTTGCCTTCAATACCGAAGTTGAGCAAATTGTTAATTTCTTTGTCAGAGTGTAACAAGTTAATGACTTGCATTGCTTTCTCCGGTTGTTCGGAAGAACGGGAGATCGCAAGCATCGCACCAGAGGCATCCCCAGTTGTAATCGTTGGACTGGTCATCTCAATTTGCGTGAGCGGATGACCTACATAACCTTCCTCTTCCTTGTCTTTACCTGGCTTCATACCATCCGTCCACATGAAGGCTTTACCGGCTTTCGCCTGATCTTTCGGGAATACATTGGACGTAGCTGCATCACTGTTGATGTAACCCGCTTGATACCATTTACGTGCAAGTTCGGCTGCTTCTTTGAATTCCGGTGTTTCGACCTCGTTCAGCACGGTAGTCTCCCCTGCTGTTTTGGAGATCACGCCAGGTACAGAGGCATCACCGAGGTAATCCCAGTCGAGATTTTCGAGCAATCCGTTACCGTTTGTATTGGACATATAGAACGGAGTCACAGCTGGCTCGTTTTCCTTGATTGTTTTAAGCAGTGGCTCCAAATCAGCCCATGTTTTTACTGCCGTCAGATCCAAATTGTATTTATCAGCTAGATCCTTACGCACCAGCACGCCACGTGTGGCAGCAAGTTCCTTGTTCGTTGGTACACCATAGTTCACGCCATCTACCTGGGAACCTTCCAGGAAGGCAGGGTCCAGATTTTTCTTTATATCCTGACCGTATTTATCAAGCAGTTCATTCAGCGGCAAGAATGCGCCCTTCGCCACGTTTACCGTGTAATTTTGCCAAGCAGCGGTAAAGATAATGTCTGCTTTTTCTCCTGATGAGATCATCAGGTTCAGCTTGTTATCCCACTGTCCCCAGTCCACAGCATTAATTTTGATGGTTGCCCCAATCTTGGGCTCCATCTTTTTGTTAATTTCTGCTTCCACAAGAGCGACATCTTTCTGAGGTGTTCCCGGATAGAACAAGGAAACCTCATAAGACTTTTCAGTGTTTGTGTTCGGCGTACTGCCCTCAGCACCGGGTGTTGCAGAGTTTCCCTTGTCTGACGAACAACCGGCAAGCACCAATGCCAGTGCCATGGCCGCTGCCGTCATACGTGACCATACTTTTAACGATTGAACCAATTGAACCCCTCCTGTTCGTATAATGGACCCTTGTCTTCCACACGTTTACCGTTCTTCCCCAATTCCTCATAAACGGCAAACTTTCTGTATATGCCCTTTCGTCTATCTTCAGTTGACCCTACTCACTCCCTAACCGGCCGGAGTTATCCTTTCACAGCACCTACCGTCAGACCTTTGATGAAATAACGCTGGAAGAATGGATACGCAAGTACGATTGGACCGATACCGACGACAGCCATTGCCATTTGCAGCGTTTTGTTTGGCAGATTGAGAATCCCGCCCTGCGATGAAATCTGTGAAGAAACATTAGAGTTGGTTGTTAAATATTGAATATCGAGCAGCGTCCGGTACATAAGGTACTGAAGGCTGATCGTCCGGTTATCCGAAATAAAAATCATACTAAGATACCAGTCGTTCCAGTAATTCAGCGTACTAAACAGCGCGACGGTTGCCATAACCGGCAATGAAAGCGGCAGTACGATTCGCAAAAACGTTTTCAATTCACCTGCTCCATCGATACGTGCTGATTCCAGAATCGAAACGGGAATGGAATTCGCGAAGAAAGTACGCATGACAAGTACAAAGAACGGTGATAAGAGCAACGGCAAAATCAAAGCGAAAATCGAGTTTTTCAAATCCAGCACGTTGACATAAACCAGATACCACGGAACAAGTCCACCGTTAAACAACATCGTGAAGAAGATAAAAAAGGCGAACCAGCCCCGGTATGGCAGATCTCTTCGTGATAGTGGATAAGCATATAATGCGGTCAGCGCAACACTCGTAATCGTACCAACAACCGTTACAATGATAGAAATTCCATACGAGTGGATGATCTGATCCATATCTTTAAAGAGGAATTCATAGGCCGTGAGGCTGAATTGCTCCGGTATAAGCTTGTAGCCATTCGCAATAACCGTTGTTTCGTCCGAGAAAGAGATGGCGAAGACCAGTATGATCGGCACGATACAGGCAATGGCATAGAATAAAAACATGAAATGAATAACAGCAGCAGAACGCTTGGATACAGCTAATGGATCACGTGTTTTCACAACTGACTTGCCTCCTCTCAAAATAGTGCATTATCTTTGTCGATCCGTCTGACGATGGTGTTGGACACCAGCACCAGTACAAATCCGACAATCGCTTGATATAGACCTGCTGCAGATGACATCCCGATGTCTCCACCAATGAGGAATGTCCGATATACATACGTATCAAGAACGTTGGTTACAGGGAACAACGCACCTGATTCCAGCGGAACCTGATAGAACAAGCTGAAGTCTGCATAGAAGATCCGGCCAATCTGAAGCAAGGTCATAATAACAATCAGCGGGATCAAAAACGGAATGGTGATAAAACGAATCTGATGCCACTTCGATGCACCATCCAGCACAGCCGCTTCATAATATTCTTCATCAATGCCCACAACAGCGGCCAGATAAATGACGGCATAATAACCGATATTTTTCCACGTATTCACAAGCGGCAAGATGTACGGCCAATACTTCGGTTCCGAGTACCAGTCAATTGGCTGTCCTCCGAACATTTGAAGTATGGTTGAGTTCATGAATCCCGAGTCCTTGCCAAGGAAAGCCAAAACGAGATAACTAACCACAATCATCGACAGAAAATAAGGTAACAACATCAGCGACTGATACAGTTTGGACATCGCTTTGTTTTTAACTTCGTTAAGCAAAATGGCGAGACCTACACCGACAGTAAGATTGAGTGCAATAAACACGGTGTTGTATGCAAGGGTGTTTCGCGTAATTTCCCATGCATCGCTGGTCGAGAACAGGTATTTAAAATTGTCCCACCCGCTCCACGGGCTTCCCCAGATTCCATCCGCGTAGTTTACATTTTTGAATGCGATCAGAACGCCGAACATCGGCATATAATTGTTTACCAGCAGAAACAGAATGCCTGGCAAAAACATCAGGTAAAGTACCTTGTACTTGCCAAGATTGTACAACACGGATTTGCGCTTTCGAACCGTGCCTTCCGGTATCTCCGATATCCGTACGCCCTTACCCGCTTGGGGTTGTGTCTTCATAACGTGTTCTCCCTCACTCCTCTTGAATTCTTCCTCAGGATGAAGCTCCGTGCGCCTCCTGTGGTTCAAGTATACGGCGGGGCGATCAAGTCCTCTATCTGCTGTGGTGACCTATTCAGTTATCAAATTATGACTTTGATGCCATAAAAAACAAACAAAAAGCGCAGCATGCTGCGCCTGATTACATGGTTCTGGATTGTTTGCGAAACTCCTGTGGTGTAATGCCGGTGCATTTTTTGAACATTTTCGTAAAATGGGAGTAATTATAGTATCCGACCTTACCTGCAATATCCGTTACCTTGACGGTGGATTGGGATAACAACGTTTTCGCCATGGCCACTCTGCGCTGAAGAATGAATTCGGACAGGGACATTCCCTTCTCTTTACGGAACAACCGGGACAGATAAGCCGGGTTAAATCCGGCAAAAGCAGCCAGTTCCTCCCGCATCAGTTCTTCTCCAATGTGGTTTTCAATATAGATACATAACTGATCTACAATCGACATCGGGTTCTGATCATCCGGGTACAATATTGGAATGACGCGATCTATAAGATCCAGAGTCCATTGTTTCAACTGCTGTAATGACCTCGTGACTACGGCTTCTTCCGGCTCCCGTTCTCCGGGGTACAAGCTGCGGATGGATACATTTTTCTGGTGCAGAAGCGGATAGACAACGTGCAACATCGCATGATAATAAAGCCGTAACATCTCTGGAGATAACCCATCCTGGGCAGCAAGTAAATCAAAAATTTCATCCACACGTTCACGCAAATCTTCTACCTTGCCGGTTTCAAAAAGGATAGACAGCTCCGAGAACCACGGGATAGGCAAAAATCGATCCTCCTGATCTCGATCCCGCTCATCATACACAAAAACCTCTTCGAGCTCTTTAATGTTGCGGCGCTCCATGTCCATGAGTTCATTCAACATGCCCTGCAATTCGGTTACAGCTACCGGTGCACCTACATAACAGGATAGCCGGCAGTAGAAGTATGTACCGCACTCCTGAATGTAACGCTGACAACGTTGCTCCGCTTCACTAGCTGCAAGGATGACATCATCTTGCTCATAGGCTAGCACTATATTTAAGCCACTGTGATCCTGGAACACTTCACCCGGTTTCTCTCCGAGTAATATTTCTCTCGCTGCATTGCGTAGAGCATATTCCAGTACCTCTTCATCGCGCAGATTAAATTCACGTACCCACTCTTCAACGGAGATCACGATGGGCAGTACACGCACCTCGGGATCAATCTCTGCACCGTACAGTTCGGCAAGTTTTTGCAGCCGTTGTGGAGTAAGTGCACTTCGCTGAGATACTGCGTCCTTCCAGAAACGTTCCGTCAGGAGTGGTTTATAGGTTTTCCAGCGTTTGTATACGGTTTCGTAAACTTCGTTCGTTCGTGTGCGTTGCTCTCCGTCTCTAATCTTCTCCAATGCTCTTGTAACTACTTTGAGCAGTTGTTCTGCGGGAGCAGGTTTCAACAGATAATCAAAACTATTCAGTTTGATGGCGGTCTGGGCATAATCGAAGAGCGCATGACCTGTCAGAAAAATCGTCAGAATGCCAGGGTCATGCTTCAATACCCAGCTCTGCAGGTCGAGCCCGGTTTCCCCAGGCATCTCGATGTCGCAAATCAGAATGTCGATAGCATGGGTTCGGATGACCTGCCGAGCTTCCTCCACATCACATGCACCGAATACCTGGTCAATTCCGGCTGCATTCCAGTCCACTCCCTCCAGCATGGCTTGCAGGGCATACACTTCATCATCCACGATCAACAGGTTCCGCATGATTTCCTCCTTCTTGCTCCTCGGTCTGAGCAGGCAAATAAATGCTTACTGCAGCGCCTCCGTCTATCCTATTTTCAAACGTTAACCCGGCCTCCGGACCATACTTCACCAGTAACCGATGTGCAACATTCCATATCCCGATGTGTTGCCCCCCGGGATCTTTGGCATATTCTCCCCGTTGTAGTTGTTCTAGTAGCACGGGCTTGAACCCGACCCCGTTGTCCACAATCTGTAGCAGGAGCATACCATCTTCGGCCTGACTACTGGACGTTTCCGTCAGACGTGCGGTAATCCGAATCACAAACGACTGCATTCTGCGTTGAAAACCATGGATAATTGCATTTTCGACAAAAGGCTGAATCGTCAGCGGCGGAAGCACAACATGTCCCACCTCTGGATCGATATCCAGTTCAAAATCCAGCTTGCTCGGGAACCTTAACTTCTGAATTTCAAGATAATGCCGAATGTGCTCCATCTCTTCGTTTAGCGTGATCACTCGTTTGCCAGCCCTTAAGCTGGATCTGAAATAATCAGCCAGATGACCAGCCATCTGTTGCACCAGTTCATGTTTTTGCAAGGAAGCGAGGCTATGAATAATATTCAGGGAATTCAGATAAAAGTGAGGATTAATCTGCATCTGCAATTGCTTGAACTCCGCCTCTCGCGTACGCAGTTGCTCTTCATATACATCAATCTTCAAATGTTGAATTTCCTGAATCATCTGATTGAAGCTACGTGTCACAAACTCCAGTTCAGACGAAGACGGTGCCTCCAGCGTTACATCGAGTTCCCCTCGGCTAACCCTTCTCATTCCCCGAATAAGCGCATTCATTGGACGGAAGAGAAGCTGTCTTAGGAAGAAAAGTGCTGTGATCAAAATAACGGCCGCCCCGATCGGAAGTAGCCTGATGATCTGTTGGAAAAACGGCAGGTTACGCATCATATCTTCCTCTGGCAACAAGACGATATAATTCATATCCGACATGGCTGAGGGAATGCCCACCATTAAATACTGACGAGCAGCGCTATCAGGCTCCGAGATGACCTGATACGGACTCTCCAAATCGGTCAAATGATCGCCGACCAGCTTGATCTGCCCCTTATTTAACGTAGAATCAGATAATGCTCTGCCATCAGGTGTAACGATCACCGCTCCACCTCTGTCACCTGATTCAGCAAACTGTTGTGTGTCATTCAGCGCATTCATATCGACCAGTGCGCCAGCATAGAACTGCTGATTGATACGTACCGTTTTCACAAGTGCATTAAATGATCCTCCACGGACGATGCTCCATTCCGGCCTTTGGATATCCCCTTCGAGCTGCCGCATCTGTGCAGGCATATTGCGCTGTACCACCGATTTTTTAATATCATAATTGCCCGCGGTTGCCAGCAACAGGTCATCATTCACCGCATCATACAAATAAAAAGAATCGATAAGATTATAGAAACCGATATCGGTCATAAACTTGTTCATGATTCGCTGCTTGGCAATGATGTAATCTCCGCTTCCGTATTCAAGAAAAAACAGCGAGATAATATCAGGGTCACGCTCACCCAAGCTGTATAAATATCGATTGGTTTCCTGTAATACGCGCTCATTTTGTTCCACGTTTTTGGCCAAATGATTCATATTGGTGAGGGATACCTTATCACGTACGACCTTCATGGCATACACATTGTTATAGTACAACAGCATAAACAGCGGTAGCATGATTAACGTAAGTCCCACAATAAATTTAAAGCGTAATGAACGGATCAAGTTCATACATTAACGTCCTTTTGATTCAGGCTGGCTGAATTTTTTCTAATTTCTACCTGAAGATGGCATGTATATTGTAATCACCTCGGTTTGCCGTTGTCTATCAGGTTCGGTGACCCGCTGATGTGTGTTATCGTGACTTGCTATAGTCATAGCCCCTGTCGTGTGTTTGCTCGTTTCACTCATATAATTCTCTGGATGTAAAAAAAATCCTGCTCTATAAGTTGAACTAAAGACGTTTACACCGGGGCACTCCAATGACAGAATAACCTTCCAATCGCTGTTATCCCCAGATTTTTTGATTCCCTTTTATTAATGGGAAAATCCGGTGATAAAGGCGAGCGCTCCGCTTTTCCAGGTTTTTTCTGTCCTCTCCGTTTTTGTGTAAATAAATAGTTCAATTTATAAAAGCAGGACATATCCTTAGATAATCACCACCTCCTTGAACATGCGGGTCTGACATGCATAGGATATAGCACTCCCAGGATCGATGACCAGGGATGCAGGAGGCTGTCATCATGATGAATATTCAACTTGTCCCGTTGCATTATGTGTATCTGGCATTTATTGTCCTGATTATCGCTGTCATGGTTCGGCGCAAAGATACAACCATTATCTGTGTCGCAGGCATTATGACCATCGGACTGCTGGCAACTGAAACATTAAGTGGCTCCGTCACCGGGGTTTTTAACAGTTTTATCTATGCAACGAAGGAATTGTTAAGTACAATCTTTATCATCTCAATTATCGTAGCGATGAGCCGTGTTCTGATTCGCACAGGTATTAATGAAATCATGGTCACACCGCTCACCCGATTTATTCGCACGCCTCAAGCTGCATACTGGGGCATTGGACTTATCATGATGGTCGTATCTTTATTTTTTTGGCCATCTCCTGCAGTAGCCTTGATTGGAGCAGTACTTTTGCCGGTAGCGGTTCGCGTAGGTTTACCTCCGATTGGAGCCGCCATTGCAATGAACCTGTTTGGGCATGGCATTGCCTTGTCAGGGGATTACATTATCCAAGGTGCTCCCAAACTTACTGCGGACGCAGCTGGTCTTCCTGTTACGTCAGTGATGGTTGCCAGTGTTCCTCTCGTCATAATCATGGGCACGGTATCTACTCTTACCGCCTTCTGGATGCTTCGCAAAGAAATGAAGACCCCCAAATGGAAGGAACAGGAGTTTGCTCCACGGCAGCAGCCGGCGTCTGAGTCACAGTCAGAACCAAATGAGTCTGCACCAGTTACCACATTGCCTCTTCGTCTGAGAAAAACATTCGCTATACTCATTCCGTTGTTATTCGCACTGGATGTCGTACTGATGTTTGTGCTGAACCTTCAGGGCGGGGATGCAACGGCACTAATCGGGGGAACCGCCGTCGTTATTCTGATTGCTGTTTCCATTGCCGCACACCGCCATAACGGATCAGAGGAAACGACTAATTATCTTATTGAAGGATTCCAGTTCGGATTCAAAGTATTTGGTCCGGTCATTCCGATTGCCGCATTCTTTTATCTCGGGGATGCTGCCATTACGGAGTTATTTATGAATCCACTTCCTGAAGGGTCACACGGGATCGTCAATGATCTTGGCGTTGCATTTGCGGGGATTGTACCAATGAATGGAACCGTCGGGGCGATTACGATGACCGTCACTGGAGCTGTAACCGGTCTGGATGGCTCTGGTTTTTCGGGAATTTCCCTCGTAGGTTCCATTGCTGCCATGTTTGCAGGTACGACAAACTCGGCTCCGGTACTTACCGCACTAGGCCAAGTAGCCGCAATCTGGGTTGGCGGCGGAACGTTGATTCCGTGGGCATTAATTCCGGCTGCCGCAATTTGCGGGGTCAGCCCGTTTGAACTTGCGAGGCGTAATCTGAAACCGGTTATCATCGGATTAACAGTAACTACAATTGTAGCGATCTTTCTCATTTAAATGTGACGCGTGATCTGGCAAAGTCCCACAGCTCCGGTTTCTGCAGGCTGGCTAGATCTCTCATTGCTATGTAAGGATCACCCTCTAACCCTAGTACATGGGCGAAGGCAGGCTCTGTTTTCCAACCTGCTCGCTTAAGTCTGCGGATCTCGCGTTGCCCTGCCTCTCCCCATAACTGCAACAAACTCCATTCTACCTGCATATGTAAGTAGGCATTCTGCTGATCGACAAGAGTTGCTTGGGCAAATATTTCAACAGGCCATAATCCCAAGGTCAGTTTACATGTGACATATACGTTCTGACCTGAGGCATGATCTCCGAACGTCCACTCTGTCCTTCCGTTCACCGCAATGCTCTCTAGTTGCCTAGCCATCTTAACTTGGAAAGCGTTCAGATCTTCTGAATAACACAGGATGTCCAGATCACTATCAGGAAGATGCACGTCAATCGGTACCGTCCCCGCAGGGAACGCAGCGTGGGCAGAAAGCATGAAAAGTAGTCCGCTCTCGTGCAACACACGGTAAGCATCTTGTTGCTGTTGATGGCCAACCGACAGGTGCGTCATTACTTTTTCGGTCGTATCCAGCCTCCCGTTCACACTCATTGCGGATGATTTCCTGCAGAAATTACTTGTTTCACTCGCCCCACTTGACCGTTTGTCAATCTCACCTTGATTCCATGAGGATGTGAAGGAGATTTGGTTAACAGCTCCTTAACGATTCCTCTCGTGAGTTTGCCACTGGATTGATCCTGTTTCAGTACGATATCGACCTCTAAACCAGGTCTGATGTCAGCTCTCTTTTGTCCATTCAACTTGTTCACCTTCTCTTTTAACATAATACTGTCTGATATAAAGACTTTATCTATTGTAGACGTTTCGATTGTAAAACAAAAGCCTAGGACTTATTTCCAATCAATTTGCAGCATACCCGCCAAACCGAGGTTCAATGAATAACTTCACGACAAACAGCCGCAAAGCATCATTGGTTCAGCTTGATTGCGGCTGTGATTAGCTTAAACTTACTAAAGAAATCTTACTTTCCAACATATTCTAGGTGCAGCTGGTTTTACAGATGAATCTTTCAATCGGTCTCAATCGCCTGCACTACGGATGCTTTCGTGGTAATGAGGACGACACCCCGCCCTTGGCAGCTTCACGAGCTTTCACAGCAAGAAGTTCAGATACGGTAACAAATTGATAACCCTGTTCCTGCAGTTTGGGCAAAATCATTCGAAGAGCATCAATCGTATGGGATTTACTTTCCACTTTGTCATGAAACAAAACGATGTCTCCATTACGAGCATTATTTAATACTTTGTTTGTAATCGCTGATACACCAGGTAGAGCCCAGTCTCGAGTATCCTGACGCCAAGACCATAATACGATCGTATAGCCCTTCTGCTTCGCCGCCTGAATCACCATATCGTTATAATACCCCCCAGGAGGTCTGAACAACAGTGGGCGCTCCGCACCAGCATTTACAATCGAAGCTTCTGCCTCTTGCATGTCTTTCAAGTACTTGTCCGCTGTTGTTGAACGAACCGCATACGTGTGTGCAAATGTATGATTTGCGATCTCATGTCCTTCACGTTGCTCCTGCATGACGATGTCAGGAAATTTCTCTGCCCATTTGCCGAGTACAAAAAAAGTTCCCTTCGCATGATACTGTTTGAGCAAAGCTAAAATCTGCGGTGTCTGAACAGGGTCTGGCCCATCATCAAAAGTCAGAGCGATCAGTTTGTCCTGCGTGGGGACTTCCCATACGATCTCTCCCCGTTCTTCATAATACTGACGGTTCTTCTGCACTGGCTTGGCATACGCCGAGCTTGTCGAACTGCCAAGGATTGTTCCAGTCAGTATGAACAATGCGATGAATCGGGTAGCTTTCAGGTTCATGTCATATCCTCACTTTGAATTTCATACGTCAAACTCTCCGTTAGCATTGCCCGATTCATGCGAACTCATGAATAATCCATTAATCGTTTTTAAGAGCTGTTGCCTCTACATCATTGATATAACGACGTAATCTGGCTGCAACATCGCGTGTAATCTCTCCGTTCTCATATAGCTGTTGTATTGTATTGCGTTGCTCCTGAATAGCTACCATCTGAAGTTCCAGTTTATCCTGATTAAACGGATCTTCCGTCGTCTTATCCTGATTCCACGCACGTAACTTTGCGATCACCCGTTCATATTTGGAAATAACCGCGAGAGCCGCCACACGATTGGAGTCATTCATATGTGCCCGGATGGCTTTGATTGCTGCCTGAGAGGTACGTAGCTTCACCTTGCGGAACAGTTCGGCATTTTCAAGCATAAAGGGCTGATCTGGTTTGCTGGAACGGTTGGTGAACAGTTGACCCAGCATTCGTCCAATCTCATTGAGCGACGCCAGCAGTTGAGTGTTCGTCCGGTTGGAGAGCATCATCTCCTTACGATCCAGCCAGTTATCACATTTGAAAGCCGCTTCAGGCCCAAGGGCATTTTCATCCATCATCACTTCAATCTCTTTGCGCTCAGCCCGTGTAGCAATTAGATTGATCGCTGTTTCCTGCTTCTGCATTGCTTTACGATTATCTGCTGTAAACTGCCCTGTCGCCTGTTTAATATATTTGGACAGGTCAGACACAACGGCCAGTGCGGCAGCTTTATTTTCATCGTTCATTTCAGACTTGACTGCTCGAATAGCGGCATTCAGCATAATGTCCTGTGCTCTGCGTTCAGATTTCTGAGGTGTATTTTCATCGGAGGATTTCCCCTCTTCCTTGGATAACACAGGTAACAACGCGCTCGCCGCAATCAGAGAGAACAAAATAACACCAGCCGCCAGAAAAATAATTAAATCACGCTCGGGAAAAGGCGAGCCGTCCTGAAGCACAAACGGAATCGAAAATGCTCCAGCCAGTGTCACTGCACCTCTTACTCCCGATAGAGAGAGAATAGTAATCTCCTTGAAGCGTGGTTTGCCAATAGCGGACTTCGCACGTAGCCATTCATTGACTTGCCAGAACAGATAAATCCACAAGAAACGTAACAACACAAGTAGAACGGAGATGATCAGTACATAACCCAGCACCTCGAAGTTATTGAATGATACGTTAACAAAGATCTTACTAAGCACATCGGGAACCTGCACGCCGAGAATGACAAACACCAGACCATTCAATATAAATAAAATAACAGACCATGTGCTCGCAGACACCACTTGCATCTTAATCTGAACCGATTCTGCCCGGTCACGCTCAATCGCATGAATGATCCCCCCTGCAACCACAGCCAGAATGCCTGAGACCCCGATCTCTTCACTCACGAGGTAGATGACGAATGGAGTCAGAATCTGAAGCAACATATGAATCGTTACATCCTCCATGCCCAGTCTGCGAATCCATACCCCGAGCCGAATAAACAAAAAAGACATGAGCGCACCAGCAAGCAGACCTCCTACGGCAATGATAATGAAACTGAATGTGGCTTGAGTGAGTGAGAAAACACCCGTAACCGTAGCTGCGATAGCAAATTTAAATGCAACCAGGCCCGAAGCATCATTCATTAATGCTTCTCCTTCAAGAAGTCTATGTATACTTTTGGGCAGATGTACACGTCCGGCCATGGCACCTACAGCAACTGCATCTGTCGGAGAAAGAATGGCCGCAAGCGCAAATGCGGCAGGAAGTGGAATGGTCGGAATCAGCCAGTGTATGGCATATCCGGCAACAGCAACCGTAACAAATACCAGTCCCAGTGCAAGCAAAAGAATCGGCGCTCGCAGATTCCATAGTTCGTTCCTTGGCGTTCTTTTTCCATCGTTATACAATAAGGGCGCAATAAATAGCACAAAAAACAATTCCGGATTCAATGGTAGATGTACACCTGCTGGTAGCAGGGCTACAGCTACTCCCAGTGCAATCTGAATAAGCGGAACGGGAATAAAAGGGACAAACCGGTTCAACACGTTAGATAGACCGATCAGTCCGAGTAGTGCAAGTACCGCAATGAATAGTTCCATGATGACAACCCTTTCCGCTATATAAGTCATGAATCGTTCGTGATGCCTTTATTTTAACAAAAGCATTGATGTTTATAACAAAGTTTTCATATTCATTTACCCACTTCAATCATGCTGATACACATCGTGCCGAAACATTTTGATTGAGTTCATATATAAGATGTACAATATGTTAAGGACATACTCAGTCGGAAAGGAACGTTCAACTATGGCTTTTGGGATTAAACGGCAAGAACTTGCAGCTTGGAAAGAACGAGTCGCTCGCGGTGAAATCGCCTATCTCACTCATTTCTGGATCGATTCCAGATTTCCCGGCATAACCAGTGTCACCAAAGTGGGCTGTGCAGACCTTCATCGCCTGGAACAATGGTGTCGTGAACACGGGTTAGACCCGCGTTATATTCACCGAAGACAGCCCTTCCCTCATTTTGACTTAATGGGCAGCCGGCAGAAAGATATTCTTATACAGGAAGGCTTAAACGATCATGTATCTCGCTTTCATCTATAGCTCTGTTATACCACGCAAAACGCCAGTCCTCATGCATTCATACCCGGTACCGGGTACGAATGCATGAGGACTGACGTCTTCAGGTGTCATATACATTAACGATAGGTCTGCTCGAAAGATTTCATATTTTCCAGCAGCTTCATTTCTATTTTTTTGAGCATGCCCAGCATTAACTGCTGTTCTTCCTCCGTAAGCGCTTGTAACAGCTCCCATGTCATGCGGCCACGATTAGCATTCAACGTTCTGGCTAATTGCTCTCCCTCATCCGTTAAGGACAGCCAGACGATTCTGCGATCTTCCTCGCTGCGTTCACGTTGAATCAAATTTTCGCTTTCAAGTTGATTAAGTACAATCGTCGTAGCTCCAGAGGACAGACTAAGCTGACGTGCAACATCAACTGCCATGCAGCGTTTTTCACGTAAAATCATGCCCAAAATATGGCTTTTTGTTGGATTCAGCTTGCAGTTTGTTTCTGACTTTTGCTGTTGATCCAATACTTTATTTTTATATCTGAAGAAGGCCTCCAACAATTGATCAACGTTTGCCAATTGCGAGTTTCGCTCCGTATTCGGGCTCATATCCGTTCCTCCTGCCTTTCATTGTAACCTGCCTTATATTGTAACATATTTACACACATTTGGTTGTGAAAAAAAAGGTTGCCTAGTGAGCAAAATGGTTGCGTCCCTTTATGTTGATAAAAAATTTGAATTTGGCCTATTGTATATAAAGAACACTTTGTTTATAATAACGTATATCCACTAAGTTACTTTTAGTTACTTAATGATTTAAATAAATCTGTTATCATAAAGTAAACTTCCGTCCACTACTAGATTTTCACTACTATATAGCAAGGGAATAATGTACATGAAATTGATGAAATCTCAGACAAACGATACACTCTACACGGATGTCTGCATTGTCGGGGCAGGGCCCGGAGGCGCCTTGCTTTCGTATTTGCTTAACCAGAAAGGTATCTCTACATTACTCATTGAGCGACAGCCTCATCTGCATAAATCATTCCGTGGAGAACTGCTGAATGCAGACGGCGAAGCTATTTTGAACAAACACGGATTATATTCCCATATTCAAGAGCAGGGCTTGTTGCATCTAGAGCAGATTCAATATTGGGAAGAAGGAAACATCATCCATACCATTAACCCCGATCCAAGCAAAGGGGAGCATCATGTTGGCGTTCACGTACCACAAGATCATCTCCTCGAAGCGATTACGGCCCAGACTGAAGCGCTAAGCCCGTTATATCAGGTGCGCTTCAGTACAGTCATGACCGGGTTGCTTCGGGACAAAGATGGTCATGTTGTTGGCATTAACGTGCGTCAAAATGGTGTTCCTGCCTCCATTAGAGCATCTGTCGTTATTGGAGCTGACGGTAGATATTCGGCGGTACGCAAACATGCCGGCCTTGCACCCGAGATTCGCAAACACGGCTACGATCTGTTATGGGCTCGTATTCCTGCCCCACCAGGATGGGAACCTGCCGTTCGTATGGCAAGTATGGATGGGCAACAACTCGCGTTATTTTCACAATACGGCGGTTATGTACAGATTGGATGGAACATTCCCGAAGGAGGATATGCTAAGTTGCGTGAACAACCCTTTGCTCCTTTTGTAGGCAAGCTGGTAGCAGCTTTCCCCTGTCTTGCGGATTCTGTCGCTGCGCATATTAAGGACTGGAGTGACTTTGTGCTACTGTCTGTAGAGAGCAGTTATAGCTCCAAGTGGGCGGAGGATAATGTCGTACTCATTGGCGATGCTGCTCATACGATGACACCTACAGGAGCATTTGGCTTGAATGCTGCGCTTGAGGATGCCGATGTTCTTGCCGAACTGCTTATGCAGATGGCACAGAATAAATTCACATCTTCCGATGTGCTACAGCAACTGCAGGTCATTCGTGGCTCCAAAGTACAGCAACAACTGGCACGCCAAGTGCACATGGAGTCCTCTTTTCAGCAACGGTATGAATCCTTTCGCTGATTGCGAATCCATGAATACACAACATCAGCGGATTTCTTTTTTCGTGATATATTTTTCCGTTCAATCTAAAAAACCTCCACGCCAATGGAGGTTTTTCTGGGTTAAATCAAGCTTCACTTGCATTCATCGCACTTACTCGCAGCTCTTTAAGTGGTAAAGCTTGCATCTCTGGATGCTGTAGCGTTACTGTGCGGCTCTCTCCTGGCAGTAGATCAAAATAGTTATCACTGAATCGAACCCGGCCAACGGGCAACTCCAGCTTCACCATACGTGCAATGGCGACACTCGCATTAACGGTTACGGATTGTTCTTCCTCGTTTACATGAACGCTGAGCCGTGAGTGCGGTAACATCACATCTTTGGGATCAAGCAAAAAGTAACGATTCATGGGTGCAACAAACCCTTCGGCTTGCAATTCCACCATCACTTCTTCCGCCCGTTTGGTTCCAAGCACTTCGGCTTCCTCTAAAGCTGTGATCTGCTTAGATGACTGAGCGGGCACCTTCACTCCATATGCTGAAGTGTACAGTCGCTCTCCAGTCAGACCATAAACATTCAGTCGAAGTTGTCCTCCCACTTCATCCTGTGTATCATTAACTACCCATACGTTAAGCGAATGTCCTGGCTCATGCTCGAGCGACAATAGTACAGGATGAAAGAACGTTTTGGCATAATAAAAGGAAGCCTTCGGCAGCAGTTCATAATCGATCATCGACCAGCTTGTTCCCGGCCAGCTATCATTCAGCTGCCATACCAGCGCACCGCTGTTACGGTCATTGATTCGCCTGAAATGTTCAATGCCATAGCGTAGACCCTCTGCCTGGGTCAACATGGAGAAGTTCATGTACTCCTCTACATTTTGTGGAATGCCCGTGTACCCTTCCATCAGCAAAATACCTTTCTGATGATTCGTATCCTTATTCCGATAGGCCATTTCGGGACTCCCCCAGTAAAACTGGCCGGCAGGTATATTTTTCTCCAGCGTATACCGATTAGCTGAAGCATGCATGCCAAATTCACTGCTGAACAGTGCTTGATCCTTTTTATAATTTTTGAACGTGACTCCTTCAATGCTATAGTCCAGCACAGGTACTTCTCCCTGTTTCCTCGGGTATACAGAACCGTGCCACACTTGCCAGTTGTGCCGATCTCCGGTATCCGGGTCATTCGCATCCTGTCCATGATCTGCGCCATAAGGTGAAGAAGGCCAGTACGGCCTGGACGGATCAAGCCGCTCCAACGCCTCAGGAATCAGTTCATGGTAAATCTGTTCACCGTAGAACGGACTTGTGATATCACCACTAGCTGTTTTCATGTCATACAGCCAGTCGATTTCATTATTGCCACACCAGATTGCCAGCGAAGCCCGATTACGTAAACGAAGTATGTTATTCTCGACCTCTTGTTGTACATTTTGCATGAAGTCACGATTAAAATCCGGAAATAAGGCGTTCGCAAAGGCAAAATCCTGCCAGACGAGCACCCCTTGCCGATCACATTCGTCGTAAAAGGCTTCTTTCTCATAGATGCCGCCTGCCCACACACGCAACATGTTCATATGTGCTTCAACAGCCAGTTCCACAAGCTCGCGGTACCTTGAATTCGGAATCATTCCAATCAGCTGATCGGCAGGTATCCAGTTTGCTCCCTTGGCGTAGATTTTGACCCCGTTCAGAATAAAAGCAAACCGGCTCTCTCCCTGCTCATTATGCAGAGCTAGCTCAATCGTCCGTATGCCATATGACTGACAGTACCGATCCACTGCTACATCATCTGCATACAGCGTAACTTCAAGTGTGTACAGATAGGGTTCCCCCAGATCATGAGTCCACCATAGGCAGGGATGAGCCACATCTAACGTTACCTCTGCCTTCCCCTGTTTTACAGGCAAAGAAATTGCGCTGGCTACAACCTCTCCTTGCTGATCCAGAAGACGGATATCACAAGTGGTCACAACTGGTTGTGTCCGTTCTTGCTGGCTACGCAAAGATAAAACAGAATGTACCTCTGCAGTGACTTGTACTTGAGCCTGTTCCTTGCTTACAGCGTTGGTTCGGGCATACACATGTTGCAGTTTGGCAATCGTACTGCGCTCCAGACGAACCGCTCCCCAGATCCCTACCGTAACGATGCGCGGCCCCCAGTCCCAGCCAAAATTCATAGCCGCTTTACGCAGCCACGGGCGCTCTTTCGTATACGAAGACCAGTCAAACGTCTCCTTCTCACGATGATGAAGATGAAGCGGGTCAAAGCGTACCGCAATCGCATTCCAGCCGCTTCGCACCAGACGGGTCACATCCAATGTATGAGACATCAGCATATTAGCGGTTTTTCCAACCTCATGTCCATTGACATATACCGTTGCAAACGTGTCCAAGCCTTCAAACACAAGTTCAATACGTTCCTCGGAAGATGCACCCGCGTCCAAATTAAAGGTGGTGCGATACCACCACTCCTTCTGCTCGATCCAGCGACTCTTGACATCGTTATGTCCAAAATAAATCGGATCTATAATGCCGCGCTCTGCAAGTGCCCCATGAACATCACCAGGCACGGTTGCCCCGATCCAGAATCGGTCATCCAGCGCTGCAGCGGCAACATCCATTGCTCGCTTTTCTCCAACCTCGTAATGTTGTATCTTCCACTGTCCTGATAAATCCTGACTTGTACGACAAACGTTGACCATTGTACTCCTGCTCCTCCCGTCTAGCTGCCTGAAGATTTAAATGCAAGTGCCTGCTCCCGGTATTCACTCGGTGTTTTGCCTGTATGCTTTTTGAACAGTCTGCTGAAATACTTCACATCCTCATAACCGCTAATTGCTGCGATTTCACTGACCTTTGCCGGAGACACAACGAGCATATCCATTGCCCGCCTGATCCTCATATCTGTAACAAAGTCACCAAAAGTTACACCCATTTCTTTTTTAAACAATTCACTAAGATGTCCTGGATGCAAATGAACCTGCCCGGCCACCTGCTGCAAGCTAATATCCTGTGCCAGTGCATTTTCAATATAACCTATCGCTTTCTGCACATGTGCGGCCTGCCCTTGTCCCATACGACTGTGATATGCCTGCATCACATCATATAAATGGTGGAACAATTCATCCCCGATCTCTGCCGGTTTCTTGTCGGTTTCAGGAGTCCAAGGCTCAAGCCTGGAGGGTTGTTCCCTTCCAATCGCTTGAAGTGTTCGCGCTAGCCAGCGGTGTCCTGCAATGATTACCGAATGTAGACAAGCTACATATGATCCTGGTGTGACATCAGGTTCTGCAATCAACCTCGTAATCAGTTCACGTATCCATGTTGTAAGTGTGACTGGATCATTGTCCATGAGCAACGTACCGAGGGTAGTCTCCTCCTCATGTGTCAACACCGTTTTGCCACCTCGCCTGCCGTTAACCTCTTGATATCGCCACACTTTGGTATCCAGCAGTCCACGGTACTGTAAAGCTAACAACGCCGTTTGATAACTACGGTGCAACTCAGAAGAGTGGTTAACAGGTTCACCAAGCACAGCGCGAAGTGAACATTTCAACCATGCCTCCATACGATCTATGCCTTCCTTGATCCTGTATACGCTTACTTCATTTTCGGAAGCCACAGGTAGAACACAGACAATATATTGTTTGTCAACCTGAGCAATCGTTCCTGGGAGCACTTCTTCAATCATATTCTGCACTGCAAACCGGAGCAGCGCATCGGAAGAGCGGCCCCAACCCTCTGCCTCAATCACAACAACTTGCCTGCTCACAGGCCGTTTGTCGCCACTAACTTGCTCTATGGATTGAACGGGGAGCGCATGTTCCTCATCAAATGCGAGAAAGGATGGACAACTCCCCGAATTCGTATGACCTTCGATCACCCATCTGGCAAACTTCCTCTCCCGGTTCTCACGTAACAATTGTCCCTCACGGGACTTCTCTGCCCATCGTTCTGTAATTCTTCCTTTGGCCTGCAACACCGTTTTGATGATCTCTTCCGGTTTGCTCGTTTTTAAGAGATAGTCTGTGACTCCATTACGGATCGCTTGCTGGGCGTAAGAGAAATCATCGTAACCAGATAAAATAATGACCTCCAGCTCCGGAAGCAGATGCTGTGCTTCTTCCGCTAGCTCCAGCCCCGACTTGCCGTTCATTCGAATATCAGTCATCAAAATATGCGGGCGTTCCTCCGCTAGTCGAGTTAAAGCCTCCTCGGCAGAAGCAGCTGGCGGAAGAATCTCAATGCCAAGTTCATGCCAGGCGATCACACTCGCGAGCCCTGTGCGAATGATGACTTCGTCGTCCACAATCAATAATCTCATGGCGATTCCTCCAGAATTGGAATGGAGAACGAAATTCGGGTGCCCCCACCCTTTTTGCTGTGTATTTCAAGTAACGCATCCGTCCCATAGTGAAGAAACAGTCTTTCGTTTACATTACGGAGACCATACCCTCCATCGGACAACGACTGCCCCAGTTGCTTCCCTTGGGAATGACTGCCCTGCGGCAACATGTTACTCTCATCCGCGGGGATAATACTGGCCCGCAATTGCTCCAATTGCTCCAGTTCCATGCCCGCACCGTCGTCCAGTACCAAAATGTTCATGCGCTCAACCGCGGAATCCTTCTGAATCATAATCGTTATCGTGCCTTGGTTTCCTGCCTGTTGAATCCCGTGAATCATCGCATTCTCCACCAGTGGCTGTAGCAGAAGCTTTAACATCATTCGTTGCTCCAATGCAGGATCAACAATATAATGCAGCACGAATTGATCCGGAAAACGAATCGACTGTACCCGTACATAATGACGGATATGCGCAATCTCCTGGGCAACCGGGCAGTAATCCTGTCCCTTATTCAGACTGATTCGTAGAAAATCACTTAGTCCCTCTACCATATCCGCGATCCGGTTTTCTTTGGACATCAGCGCGATCCAATGAATGGAGGAGAGCGTGTTATACAGAAAATGAGGATTAATCTGAGCCTGGAGTACACGCAGATCTGCTTCTTTTTTGCGAGCTTCCCCACGAATGATCTCTTCCTTAAGCGATTCAATATGTGCACCAAGCAGATTATAACTTTCCCCAAGCTTGCCAATCTCGTCATCACTTTCTGCTTGAAATAACGGCAAGGGACGCTTCGGATCAATTCGAGACAAATGTCTGGTTAATACAAGCAGCGGCCTCGTAACCCTGCGAACCGTGAACCAGACCAAACCACCGCTGATTAACGCTGACAAGGCAACCGCAATTGCTGTCAAAATGATAATGTAACTATTCTCTGAACGGTAGTGCTCATAAGGAACCATACCAACCAGCGTCCACCCCGTCAGTTCCTCAGGGTAATAAAGGACCGTATGTTTTCTTTCTTCCTCACCATAAGTAATCGTCCCACTATGCCCCTTCTGAATACGCGTAATCAGTCCCGGTTCGAGATCAGATACATGTAGCCCAAGCCGGGATTTATCCATGGAGGACAGAACCTCTCCTGTGTTGCCAATCACTTCAAGGCTACCTTCCCCTCTACCCAGTCCAAACGCCGGCCATCCTTTAGAGATCGCATTTTCATTTAAACTGATGCTAAGCCAGCCGATGGGACGATAATTGTGGATGCTGCGAATTGGCCTGATCAACGTAATGACGTTTTGAATTCCAGCATAATTGCGAACGGGATATACACCCGTCCACCTTTTATCCGCGTTTCCACTAGGGAGAGAAGGGGAAAACAAACTACCTCCGTCCGGTTCATACCAAGTGGCCGTGGACAACGCAGCATCAAAGCGTCCAGGATAAATGGCAATGTTCGCAATGTACTTTTTGGATGCGGCCAGATTGGTCATTCGGCCCACAATATCCAAACGATCGGCTTCATGATCCTCGTCGCGGCTTAGATATTGCTGAATATCCCGTTCTCCAATAAGGAAAATCGATAAATTCTCCGCATCCTGGAGCATATAACGAAGATTCGCTTCCACTTGTTTCAACGTGTCCATCCCGGACAGCTTCGTTTTTTCCTCCGTAATGCGTGAGGCGAACAGGAAAGCAAATAGTCCAAGCGCTACAAGTGGCACAATCATCGAAGCTGTGACAACCACGGATAGTTTTCGTTGCAGTGATGATGTAAGCCAGCGAACCAACTCTGTTCCTCCTTTGGATGCGCCCCTCGCTTACCCTTTGACTGCACCTGCTGTCATACCCTTCATCACCTGTTCCTGAAAGATTAAATAGACAATGATCGTAGGAATAACCGATAGGGTCATGGCAGCAAGCGTTAGACCATAATCGGTCTGATATCCATCTGCGAAGTTTGCAATGGCAAGCGGTAACGTTTTCAATCCTGTTTTATTAATAAATACAAGGGCAAAGGAAAAGTCGTTCCACGCATGTAAAAAACTCAAAATGGTCACCGTAGACAGTGCAGGAAGCGACATGGGAAGCATGATCCGGGTAAAAAGTCCCCAAAGTCCGGTTCCATCCATAAAAGCGGCCTCTTCAATATCCCGCGGAATACTGACTAGATAAGCTGTCAACACAAAGATTGCCGTTGGCAAAGCAAACGCAGTATACGGCAGGATCAAAGCCCAATACGTGTTGAGCAAGGACATCTGTTTCATCAAAATAAACAGCGGAACAAGTGTACTATGAATAGGAATGAGCATGCCTACAACGAAAAACGTCATAATGAGCCCTTTCCAGCGAAACTGGAATCGTGCCAGTATGAATGAAGCCAGCGCCGCGATAAACAGCGTCAGGATCAGCGAGCCAATCGATACGGTTAGTGAATTGCCAAAGGCCGTTCCGAGCTTCGAACTTTCCCAGGCATTTGTAAAATTGGCCACATTCCAGTGTGCCGGTAGACCAAAAGGTCTGCTGTAGAAATCCTCATTTGTTTTGAACGCACTAATCACAAGCCAATAAAACGGATACAATGTTAAAATACCATAGACCGTCAGCAGCGTCCAAAAGATTCCTTTACGAATCTGCCGAATGGAATGCCCTGCATGGCCTCGTGGTGTTGATATCGTCACAGGTGTTGTTCGCATGAGCGTGCCTCCTTTCTATCCGTTTTCTTTACGTTTCCGACTGGTCACCCACTGGCTTGTTCCGATGAGTAACAAGGAAATCAGAACAATCGTTGTAGAGATCGCACTACCAAAACCATATCGGTACGTTGTAAACGTAGAGTTATACATATACGTAGCCAGCAACTCCGTTGCGTGAGCTGGTCCACCTTTTGTCATGATATAGACCAGATCAAAAGACTTCAGACTGCCTGAAATACATAAGATAATGGCAACTTGTACCGTGCCCCAAATCATCGGCAGAGAGATGGAAACCAGTTTGCGTACTCCAGATGCGCCATCTATTTTGGCTGCGTCATGGATTTCACCCGGGATGTTCTGCAGAGCAGAGATAAAAATAATCAGATAAAGTCCTACAAAGCTCCAGAGCAAAGGTGGCACAAGAGAAAATATCGCGATCTTTGCATCGGACAGCCATTGCAGCTTCCAGCTCTCCAGCCCTAGTGCATCCAGCAGGAAATTCAAGATACCAATCTGTGGATGATAGATATACTGCCAGATCATGCCGATGACAACGGTTGACAACACCATCGGCAGAAATACGGCCGAGCGCAGAAAGCGCTGCAGCGGGTTGCTTTTGTGTAACATAACTGCCAACATGAGTGCTAATGGAATCTGACCAAACACCGAAGCCAGCACAAAAATGACATTATTTTTCAAAGCCCTCCAAAAGATCGCATCATTCCAGATCTCCACATAGTTGCTGAGGCCAATATATGTCGATGCACCAATGCCAGACCAGTTAAAAAAGCCGTAATATGCAGACCACACAACAGGCACAAACACAAACAAAGCATAGATAATAACCGCCGGAGCAAGCCCCAGCATAATAAAACGCCGACTTTGCAATGCGTTCAATGGCTTCACTTCCCCTCGTATTGCCTTTCTAATCTGTCCGGTAACGGACGTTAATCTCTTATCTAAAAACCCCTCCCCTGCCGGGAAGGGGAATGAACTGTGCTTTACTTTATTTAGGTTAATCGACATCCTTCAGCAGGGAACGACCTATTGTTTCATCGCATTCGCTTGTGCTGCTTGAATTCGGCCTGCAATATCTTCCGCTTTGCCGCCCATCAGCAGTTCCTGAAGTCCGTTATTAATCACCTCAACCGTAGCCGATCCTAGCTTGGAATCGTATACCGGCGTAATTTTCACTTCCTGCATCAGATCGTACAACTCCACAAACAACGGATGAGCTTTAGACTTATCCAGATCAATCTTGTAGCTGACAAGTGTGCTGCTATCCAGCGTAGCTTTTTGCCCATTCGGACCGGCCAGGGCGTAGAATAGCTCCATCGCGGCGTCTTTTTGAGCACCACTCAGCTTTTTGCTGACACCAAGACCCGTTCCAACGACACCTGATGTCGTTCTTGGTTCACCTTTGCCACCCTCCACAGGAGGCAAAATCGTAATATGTGTATTTTTCAGCACCTCTTCCGGTGCATTGTTAACGAGGTTGGCGAGCGCCCACCCACCGTTCATGACCATCGCCGTTTTCCCTTGAAAATATAGTTGCATCATCTGGGTTTCATCAATACTGTTGAATCCGTCTTGAAAAGCCTTCATGTTTCCAAGCTCCTGCATTTTCTTCAGCGCTTCAACAAATTGCGGATCAGTGAAACTTGCACCATCCTGAGCTACGGCTTTCAAAAACCAGTCTGTACCCGTCACCCGATCAGCCAGCGTACTGAAAATGGTAGACTGGGCAACCCAGTTCGTTTTGTTACCGAGAGCCATCGGAATGATTCCTTTTTCGTTAAACGAAGCAACCGCCTGTTCCAATTCAGCCCACGTTTCAGGAACCTTTACGTTATTCTCTTTGAAGAGTGCCTCATTGTAATAAATAAAAGAGCTGGGCGCCAGATTCATCGGAACGGAATAAATATTTCCATCTACTGTGTATCCATCCAGTGCATTCGGAATAAAATTCTCTTTCCATTCCGGCTTCGCATCCAGATCTGCGTTGATCGGCTGCAACAGATCTCCTTTTACAAACTCCTTGGTCATTGCATCCGGCCACATCACGAAGAGATCCGGCATCTCATTGGCTGCTGCAACCGTACGTAACCTTGTTTTGAGACCGTCCGTAGGCAAGCCTTCATCCACCACTTCGATATCTGGATGCGCGGTACGGAAATCTTCAATAATTTTACGCATCGCTACCGCTTTAGCGTCTTGCCCTGTCCAGTTATGCCAGATGGTCACGGTGACTTTGTCACTGCCGCTACCACCTTCGGAAGAATCACCGCTTGAGCACCCTGCCAAAATGACGGCGAATAAGGTTAGTGCCGCTATGCCTGAAAACCATTTTTTCCACATCGTTATACTCCCCCTTGAGCACTTAATATCTGTATTGTAAATGGTAACGCTATCATAACGTAAGGTGACGATCCACGGATGCAGGGGTGAATAATATCGGTTCCCTGTTTACATATCAAAAAAAGCCCTCCCTGGACAATGTCATGAAGTCAAGACTAACTTCAATCCCATTGCTCTCAGGGAGGGACTTTAAAATTGGACGTATACTCCATGTGCTGAACATGTATTGCATGATTCAAAGATATAATAGCTGGATAAGTTCGTATTAAAGGATTCTACATGTTAATCGTTCGGTTATTGAAGACTGTTTTTCACCAATGCCGCAAAAGCTTCAGAACCTTCGGCGGTCAGATGCACCCCGTCTTTTTCAAAATATTCGTCATGCCCTTCACTAGCCTGATTCCAATCAATAAGAGAAACATTACTGTAACTGGAGGCTGCATCCGTCAGAGCCTTGTTCACCGTTCGCTCCCAAGGACGCGGCACACGTACCGTGACAAGATAAACCCGTGTTTTATCCTTCAATCCATCAAGTACGGACTTTAAATTTTTGGAATTAAAGGAACCGTTCGTTCCAAGCTCAAGTACTACCTGATTGCCCATTTGCTTGTTACGCTTCAAATCCCTCAGCACATCTCCAGCCTGCCACATCTGACGGCCGACATGGCCATCTACGTACACACCGGATATGCTCTGCTCCAGATAAGGCTTGGCATCCAGAATAACGGAATCTCCGATAATTGTATATTGGACTTTTCCATGCTTAGTGACAGGTGTCGCAGGTTTATCCGTTGCCCCTGAATGCGTTGCATCGGTTGTGCCTTCATCTGGTTTCGAACCCGATGGGTCGGTTTCTTTGTTTCCTGAATCAGACGAATTGGAAGCAGGATTATTGTCAGGATTAGATGGTGAGTTGCCTTGATCCCGGCTATCGCTGGATGAATCGTCCGGCTTGGCCGATTTAGACCCATCTGTAGATGCAGTTCCAGGCTTGTGACTCCCATTCGTTTTCCCGTCTGACGTCGACTCCGTACCTGACTGAACAGATGGATTCTTTTCCCCGGAATCCGAAGGTTTTGTTGTAACGGGTACAACGTCCTGACCCTTTTCTTCAGCAGACTTTTCGCCATTGAACACCGTAGACAGGGACACCGAATGTGAATCTGAATTGGCTGCTACTGGCAGTACCGTCTGCGATATGGCATAACATAGTAACAGGAACGTCATCAGCAGGCCTGTTCGTTTCCACCATACCTGACGGGGAACGAAAGAGGTACGCCCTCTTCCCCACAGTTTTGACAAGGAATCCCGAAAACCGTTATAACGAATCGGGTTTTCAATATATTTTAGCGACATCGATGCAAGTACAACCGTTGCAACGACTTGTAGCAACATACGTACAGGATGTGCACCCCCTGTATTTACAACAGGACTGGTCAGAACAATAATCGGATAATGCCACAGATATATTCCATACGAACGTTCACCAATCCAGCGCAATGGCTTTGCCCCAATAATCCTTGCCAGCAAAGACGAAGGATGGGCAAGTACTGCCACCAGCAGGGTTGCGGCATTCGCTTGTATCACCATGCCCCCCTGATACAGGAACGAGTCGTATTCGCTCGTATTCAGCATCATATAGATTAGCACCGCTAGGGCAGCAATTCCTGATCCGTCCAATACGAGCCGATTCATCGCAGGCAATGTGCCAGACAGCTTCCGGCTTGGCCAGACTACAGCTAACGCTGCCCCGGCAAGCAAGGCAAATGCACGGGTATCTGTTCCATAATATACACGGCTCGGGTCCAAATCCGGGTTGTACATGATGGCCATGGCGCCAGCTGAAAGTTCAGCTGCAACGACAATGGAGACGACCAGCCATCCCTTTCTTTTGAACAAAACGATCGCTGCAATTAACAGAAGCGGCCAAAGCAGATAAAACTGCTCCTCAACAGCCAGTGACCAGAAATGTCCAAAAGGTGATGGCGGACCGAAACTTTCAAAATACGAAACATGGTGAAAGATATACCACCAATTACTTATGTACGTAACACCGGATAAGATATCCCCTTTGAGTGAAGCAAGCCGGGACGAGTCTGTACATAACAGCCAGAGCATCACAACCGCTGTCATGGTTAGCATGCCAGGCAACAAGCGCCTAAACCGCCTTAACCAGAAATCTCCAAGCGCAATGCGCCCATGTTCCCGCCACTGGGATAACAAAATATCGGTAATCAGATAGCCTGACAGAACAAAAAATATACCTACACCAAGCAGCCCGCCCGGAATGAAATCCAAATTTAAATGATAAGCAATCACGCCAAGTACCGCGATGGCTCGTAAGCCATCCAGTCCGTTCATATGCCTCTTTTTTTTCACTGATTGTGACATGCGCGCCCCTCCTTGTTACTGCGAGTCCACATCCATCGAGATCGGGGCATCCTGTTACACTGGCTCATTCTAGTTGTTATTAACATACGTATTGCACCTTCCATCTTTCATTTACAACATAAAGAAGACGAATTGCCTATTGATTTAGTTGTATCGATTGTCAATCGGATTTATATTTTCTCGTGCAGTCACGATTACGTTTAGCATTATACGCGTGAGAACAACTTCATAATTTACAAGAATAGTTACAAACCCGTTTAACCACTGTAACCTTCTATGGCAGCATAATCAGCTGTAAAATCATACTCTATATTTAACGTTTAATATAGTGCTTTTCATCGACTGGACATAATTACCTGAGCCTGTTCAATAGAAAAAGGCTGCCGACTTGCTCAGCAGCCACTATCCATTATAAACCGATCTCTGAGCGGATTGAAAGTTTTGCTTATAATTGCTTCTTCCTTCCTAGGACTCTAGAGGTGGAACAGGAGAATCAATGCATTGAATCCAGCTTACGTCTGTGAATCATGAAAACAAATAATCCTGTTGTAATTACACCATATCCGAGCGCTACAACTGTTACCCAACACTTCTTGAATAAACTTTGTGCATTATAATTAACTAACGTATCTATAGTACTACTTAGAGGAGGCAATAAAAAAGTCATGGGTTTGAATCCCTCTGGCAACACATTTTCTATACCTTTTACTGAAAGTGTAATAACAATGAGCACACTCAACATTAAAAAAGACATGACGCGAGAACGAATAAACTTAGAACTAAACCAACAGGCTAAAGCAACTCCCAGCCAAGATGAAACCATATGATATAACAGGGCCATGACTAGCTCTTCAACAGTCGGATTCCGATCAAACTTTTGAAAAATGGCTGGAAACGAAATGGCATATAGAGCGAGTGGAATGGTAAAAAGCCAGCAATACAACAATTTCGCAAGATATAGTTTTACTAGACTGCCACAATGTAATACCGTCACCGATTCCTGATTTGTCGTTTCCATATCAATCAATGCATAACATAGGACAGCAGAGATAATAAAAATAAATGTTGTTGAAAACGCATAACTAGCCATCACAGGATTCGGAACGACACTATATACGAAAATGATTCCCATAAAAAACACAAAAGTAGCTGGACCATAGCGATAAGAACGCATAAAACAGGTATGTAAATATGACAATAATGAGATCATGAGCCTAACTCCTTTCTTGTTAAGCTAACAATCTCTCCGCCTTTATTTATAAATTCGGGTAAAAAGCGACTATAATCTTTATACATAAAAGTCATGACCATATAACCATTTTCGCTTCTTTTATATGTAATATCGGGGAAAAATTTAAGAAGCTCATCAACAACGCTTAAATCTATGCTGCCTTCCAGCTCAAAATATACAACCTTCTGCTCAGAAGACGTATGTATACTCTCCTTACTCAGTCTTCCTTGATGAATCCAGTATGTGTTGCTTTCCAATTGACTTGCTAATAACGGATCGTGCACGGCTGCCAAAATCGCTGTACCTTCGTCCTTAATCTTCTTCAGAGAATGAAGCAAATGCCCCGTTGATTGTTGATCCAAGCCTGAGAAAGGTTCATCTAATACTAGGAGATCCGGACTCTTGATCATAGCTTGCATTACATTTGTTTTCTGCAACATTCCTTTCGAGAAATGACTCATCTTCAACTGATCACTTTGTTCAAGACAAAACAACTCATGTAGCTCCTTGATACGTTTTTTCAATTCTTTCTTAGTCATACCTGATATTCTGCCCATGTGTGTCAGATACTCCGCCGAAGTCATTCTTAGTTTAGATAATCGATCAGGGGTATATCCAATCACTAGATTCGTATGTTCAAGTAGCCTTTGACCCGACGTTAACGGAATTAACCCACCCACCATTCGGAGCATCGTACTTTTCCCGGAACCATTGTTTCCTCTTATACTAATGCAATCTCCTTGGCTAATCGCAAGCGATACATCTGTTAAAATTTCTCGGCCGCCGTATTTCTTAGAAGCTTCTTTTAATGTTAATAACGCCTTCATTGTCACCTTTTCACCACCCTTTACTAACGATCCCGTTTTCTTTCTAATGTGATCCATGAATAGTAGAGCATCCAAAATAGAGGTGGAAATAGAGCTACTGCAATATATCGATGGTGATATGGGAGCGTAAAAATGGTACCTACTGAGATCGGCACGATCAGAGCAAACAAAAACAAGTACTTTTTCCAATGTTTATTCATGATAGATGCTACCTCCTTCCTTCGTCCAGAACCTGACATGAACATTCATTTAAACGGAATATGTGCCTCTTTTAACTGGATTTGTAAGAACACCGTCCTTATTTTAACATATTTAAGATTAATGGGATGTCTAATGAATAAATAATTCAGATGAAACTAGATTCAATGTACACTGTTGACTAAAGAGACCTATCGACGTCTAGGCAGTTCAATTGAAGTCTAGCAACACAAAAAACGAAGTGCTGGTATGTCAGCACTTCGTCTGTACACTTTTTAGGTTGAACATCCTTGTTCAGGCTCATTAGAGCAATACTCTATCTACTCCAGACTTGTTCTGCAATAGCTAATTACACTTGCTGTATCCGCAGTTACTGCATGTCTTACATCCTTCCACATTGATCAAGGACGCCGAGCCGCATGAAGGACATAAGTCGATAGATTGCATAGAAGTCTTTTGCCCCTCACCTCCAGCATCGTCCAGTTGTGAGGTCGGTGTCTGCGTGTTCAGCAGAACTTCCTTTGTATTGTTGCTGCTGTTCATAAGCTTAGCACTGTTCGGATTCTTCACTCCAATATCCTCATTCATCTGAACATGGCTTTCCAACGCTTTCGCGACGGCATCCGCAATGGATTCCACACGATTAGCTCCAAAACCAATGGCTCCTGAACCTCCGATGCCTTTCAGATGTTTAATAAGCAACTCCACCTTATGGCCATGATCGCCATATCGCAAGAATAGAGAGCACACCCGGCCCAGTGCCTCCGCCATCGCAAACACGTCGGAGCCTGCCTTGCCTACGTTGAGGAAAATCTCCCCCGGTGTTCCGTCCAGATCATTAATCGTAATGTAAGCCATGCCAAACGGCGTATGCATCTTATACGTTGCTCCGCGCAATACTTGTGGACGGCGTTTATATTGTTTATCCACCACACCCGTAGTCTGTTCTCCCAAGTCTGGCAAGCTGGACTCTCGCTCTGCATACACCGGATTTGCTACCGAAACGGACTCAGCTACCAGACTGTTGAATTCCTCTTTATCCGCATTCTGCACCTCAATAGCTGAGGTGTCTTCTTTCTTCGAAGTAGACAGTACTTGAACATCTCTACTGCCGTCCCGATAGATCGTTACCCCTTTACAACCTAGATCAAAAGCTAGCTCATACAGTTCTGCCGTATCCTGCACCGTAAAATCAGCCGGACAGTTTGCCGTTTTTGAGATCGAACTGTCCACCCACTTCTGAATGGCAGCTTGCACGCGAATATGATTTTCGGCCGAAAGATCCATCGCCGTCACATAATAATCCGGTAGGGACTCACCAGGATGTTGCTCCAGCCACTCCTCGGCAATCGGCACAAACTGTTCATCATACCCAAGACGGCTCTGGCGAAAATACTTAAAAGCAAAATACGGCTCAATGCCAGTCGATGTGCCCACCATCGTTCCGGTACTTCCTGTAGGCGCCTGAGTAATCAGCGTCACGTTACGAATTCCCTTTTCACGGATCGCTTCTCCAACCTCTGGGTACGTCGCAATCATCTGTTTCATAAATCCACTTTGTAAGTAAGGTTCTGCCTCAAACGCCGGGAACGCACCCTTCTCCGCGGCAATCTCCGCTGAAGCGAGATAGGCTTCCTTTGCCATAAATCCATACAGTTTATTGAGAAAATCTAGCGATTCAAGACTGCCATAACGGATACGCAGTTTGATCATCAGCTCCGCAAGTCCCATGGTTCCTAGCCCCACCCGGCGTTCACGCTGCTGATTTAATCGATTTTCTTCAAAATGATACGGCGTCGCGTCAATCACATTGTCCAGAAATCTTGCCGAAATGCGCGTCGTTTCCGCCAGCTCTTCCCATGCCACATCGTGGTTTGTTTCATCATAGAATTTGGACAGATTGATTGCTGACAAGTTACATACGCCCCAGCCTGGAAGGCCCTGTTCCCCACAAGGATTAGTACAAATGATCGGATTAAAATACCAGCTGTTGGACATCTGGTTGTAATACTCCATAAAAACCACACCGGGTTCGGCTGATTTCCAGGCGGATTCAATAATCGGATGCCATATTTCTCGTGCTTTCACGGTACGATACGGAATAATGTTACGGCCTGACGCTTTCCATTTGCCCAGATCCCCATCCCACTCCGAATCATAGTCCGGGTCACTCGTATCGGGAAAAACAAGCTCCCAATCACCGTCCTGCTTCACAGCCTCCATGAACGCATTGCTTACGCAGACCGACAGATTGGCATTGGTCACTTGCCCCATCGTTTGTTTAACCGTAATAAAATCCAGCACGTCCGGGTGCCAATCGTTCATCATCAGCATCAGCGCACCCCTGCGGCTACCGCCTTGTTCGATAAGCCCCGTCGTATAACTGAACAAACCGCCCCAGGATACCGATCCGCTGGACGAGCCGTTCACACCTTTCACCACAGCCCGCCGCGGACGAAGGGATGACAGATTGATACCCACGCCACCGCCGCGAGCCATAATTTCAGTCATTTCGGTCAACGTCTTCATGATGCCGCCCCGGCTGTCTTGCGGAGAAGGAATGACATAACAGTTAAACAGCGTCAACTCATCACTGGCCCCTGCACCAGCAGCAATACGTCCACCAGGAACCAGTTTCCAGTCATCCAGCACCAAGCGAAACTTCTTCTCCCAAACAGCCTGTTGTTCAGGTGTCGATTCAACAGCTCCCATCGCTCGGGCAAGACGATCCCACATCTCTTCCGGTGTTTTCTCTATCGTAAGTGTCAACTTTTCCACATCGGTCTCAATGATCGTATCGCTACGTGTCCGCACTTTAACTAGTTCTGCCTGCCGTTCAACAATCTCACCGACTTCCTTCACCGGAAACTTGGGATCATCTTTCGTTAATACAAGTACAACATCTCCGACTTTTGCATGATTTGAGTCGGCGTCCTTCCATGCGTACCGATCCAGAAATATTTTCTCGCTGAGCCCTTCCAGCTTATGTTTGTTCTCATGATGCTTCACTTGTTGGTTCGTTCCTGTATTGTTGGATGCCATCTCTGCAATCAACCTCCCCGAATAAACCGTTCATTTTAAATCAAGTGCTGTCTTTGAGAATAATTTACGCCTAGATACTACATATAGTGATTTATAACCATTATATTACACTGTATGTTGATTTTCTATGTGATCTATATCATAGATCCTCTGAAACGGGTTATGAACTTGCCTTCCTTCGTCCATACTATTACCTACGAATAACACAAGAACGGAGAGGAAGCATCATGAACCGGAAACATCCGCATCATATGAATCAACCTGTAGCTGACTTACCTGTTCCTCTTGAGTTTGATCGAAGCTGGCTGGAACAGCTTGAATCTCGTTTGGACAAGGGCGGTCCTTGGGGGGATTACCGACTCTTTCAACTTGGTATTCAGGCGGAAGAAACGAATCTCATTCCGAACTTTGACGAAATTCAATGTCTGAAACATTTGCAAGATCTGACCCCACTTCCTCACCAAATGGATACGGCACGCAAAGTATTATTTGAAATGTCAGGCCGAGCCATTCTCGCCGACGAAGTAGGTCTGGGCAAAACGATTGAAGCCGGCCTGATTTTGAAAGAATATATGGTTCGTGGTCTTGTATCTAAAGTGTTAATTCTTGTCCCCGCTTCTCTGGTATTGCAATGGGTACGTGAACTTAATTCCAAATTTGGCATCCCGGCAGTTGCACAGAAAAAGGCTTATTCCTGGCAAAATGACGTTGTTGTTGCTTCTATGGACACTGCCAAGAGAGACCCGCACAAAGATATGTTACTAAGTATGGACTATGACATGATCATCATTGACGAAGCGCATAAACTTAAAAACAAAAAAACAACCAATTATCAATTCATGCTGCAATTACGTAAAAAATACTGCCTGTTGCTCACCGCTACGCCTGTACAGAACGACATGAGCGAGCTTTTCAATCTGATCAACCTGCTGAAACCCGGTCAGCTTGGTCGTCAGGGCGATTTTGCCGCCAACTTTGTCGTCGACAAACGTGTACCCAAAAATCAGGAGCAGCTCAAAGATGAGCTGTCTAAAGTCATGATCCGTAACAGGCGTGGCGAAGGCCCCGTGCAATTTACAAAACGCAACGTCTCTAATGTGGATCTGCAACTTTCGCCTGAAGAGCAAGCACTCTATGACGGGGTAACCTCGTTTGTCAAAGATCAATACAAGGAAGCAGGCGGCAACCTTAGCAGCATGCTTTCGCTCGTTACGTTGCAACGGGAAGTTTGTAGCAGTCGGGACGCTGTGTTTGTAACACTCGTGAATCTGTCCAAAAAGTTGCCGCTGGATTCCCCACTGCGAGATAAAATCTGGGAACTGGTGGCTCATATCAAGGCGATCAAAGAGAATACAAAAGCCGAAAAAACGATGGAACTGATTCGAGATATGAATGAGAAAGTCATTATTTTCACGGAATACCGGGCGACGCAAGAATACCTGCTGAACTATTTTCGTAATAACGGACTAACGGCTGTTCCCTATCGGGGCGGGATGAATCGAGGCAAAAAGGACTGGATGATGGATCTTTTCCGTGGCCGTGTTCAGGCGATGATTGCAACGGAAGCTGGTGGTGAAGGCATCAACCTGCAATTCTGTCACCATATGATTAACTTTGATCTACCGTGGAACCCGATGCGGGTAGAACAGCGGATTGGCCGGGTTCATCGGCTCGGTCAGCAGAATGACGTTAACATTTTCAACCTGTCTACGAAAGGTACGATTGAGGAACATATCCTGCATCTGTTGCATGAAAAAATTAATATGTTCGAGATGGTCATCGGTGGACTGGATGTCATTCTCGAACGGCTGGAGAAAAAGGAATCGATCGAAAAGAGTCTGTACAAAATTATGCTGGAATCGCAGAACGAAGAAGATATTCGCCGTAAAATGGACACCCTCGGACAGTCGCTGAACACAATTCAGCGCGAAGTTGCTGACGAGGTGCCTTTAATCACCAAACTTGATCTTCACAAAGGGGGCAACTGATATCCATGACAATGTCACCGCATGAGATCCAAGCTTACGTCCTAACCTATCTGGAAGCTTTGGATTGCCAGATCATGGAGCGGTCACCTGCTCATGTGACGGTTAAATTATCACCTGAAGCAGACAAGGCATTAACGAACCGTCCGTATTACTGGGGATTTGTGGAGCGTGTAGGGGTGGAGCCTGAGACCATGTCATTTACTTTTGTTTTTGACCCGGAAGCTTATCAGCAGATCACTGAGGCGGCGGAAGCCAAGGCCAAAGCGTCTCAGCCTGTTCAAACGCCACCTGAAGCGAAGCCTGATGCTCCGAAAGAAACGATACTCGGACGTTATTTTGGCATCACGCCTTCCGTGCCGCAGCTTGGTCCCGGACGCATTCTGCGAGAAGATGTTGTGTATGGTAGCCGCAGATTACAGCAGATATTTGCCGCAGCCCGCGAAGGTGGCGCCTTCGTAAACCTGTTTGAACAAGCCGCCAAACGCCAGATCAGGGCCACATCTCCGGCTGTGTATGAACCTTGGCTAGGGGTTTGTTTTAAAGTCGAGTTTGCTTGTGACCTGAAACGGGAGGAATTACACTTTCTCGGTATCTCACTGCGATCGGGTGAAATCATCGAAAAGTTTGGCAACAAGCTGAGCCGACGTGATCTCAGTCCAAGACTGGCTGAAAATATGCATGCCCAGTCACCGAAAATTTCGCTCGCTGATGCAGGTGCTGCACTCGAATCACATCTCACCGCTCACTTAAGCAGACTCGATTATAGCTGGGCGGAAAAAGCGAAAGAACGCCTGCAACTCGAACTCGATGTGGTGGACGCCTACTATGAAGCCGTACTGCGAGAAGACATGCCTGAGGTTACTGAGGTTACTGAAGATGAAACGGTTCGTCCTGTTCTTAATCGGGTTCGCGGCATATTAGAACCGGTCCCAGCTGACGTGGAACTGGCCGCCGAATCTACCATACAACAGACGCAAGATGATGTAGACCCTGAGCAAGAAAAAGCAAAACAGGCGGTCATAGATCGTGAAGCGATGAAACTGCAGTATGAGAACAGGCGAACCGAGATGATCTGGCAATATGAGCCGAAGGTGAAGGTCACTGCCATAAGTAGCGGCATGTTTCACTTAAGATAAGACGAAGACACTACTTTTCCTGCAAATGCTGGCAAAAGTAGTGTTTATTCATAACCATTGAACCGACAGGTTGCATCACCCTTTGCATCCCCTATACTTTACAATGAAGTCAGGAAGAAGGTGTTTACGATGAAAAAACGGCCCCGGTCAAAACGACGAAATATCAGGCATTGCCTATCGGTCTTCTTGAGCATGATCATCTGCTTTGCTCTTCTCTCCATCTGGCCGACGGCTCATGCAGCGGCACCAACTAACAGGTTTGCACCCGCTTCTGTAGAGCAATTCGCGCAACTGCAAGTGAACGCACTCGGTACCTCCAATCCAGATTGGCTTGTAGCGAAACTTGAATATTATCCATTAGGTCCAGGTAACCATGGCTGGTTTGTGCATGCCAGGATTCAGGACAAGCCCGTTGGATATATGATTATTTCCACAACTCCGCAAGGGCAGCTCCTTCTCAGTGAGTATGGTCAGGGAGAACAATCCCTGTATAACAACGAACTACTAGGACAGGCTCTGGAACGACAGGGTTTGGATGTAAAAACATTACAAATCTCAGGCGGAAAGCTTACACTTCTATATGCTCCTCCTCTTTTGGCTTATTGGAAAGTGGAACGTGTAAATCATCCCGCGATGTACATCGATGCATCCAATGGAGACTTGTTGCCAGTTGATCAGTTAGAACGTGTAGAGACTGGCTCTGGAACGAAATTTTTCGAGTTAAAGGAGTTGCAACAACAGATACCCATACTTGATACAACAAGATTGCAGACGAGTCCTGTTATTCTACAGCCTGCTTTTGACCCTTCATCTCAACTAACCTGGCTGACATCTGAACCTCTGCAACCCTCTCAAGTGAAGCAACAGCTCCAGCAGAACTATAGAGAAGCCCTTGTCTTCTCAGCAGAAGAATGGAATCTGTTCTACGGTGGTCCTTTGCCAGTAAGCGGATACCAGATATGGAGTATTGCAGGTTCAACGTTTGATCTTTACGTTGGTCTTGGTGGTTTTAACTCCACACAACGCTTCATTCCCTTGAACAAGCTTTTGCATGATGGACATTTCTACAAGACTAATCCTTAGTACACCACCACTTCTTGGGACAATAGAAACGATTTTTCCCTTTCTATTCGCGTAAATCCGCAGTTCTAAACTCCAAAAAAACATAAAAAAGACGCATCCTACTACAGGATTGCGTCTTCTTGAATTGACATCCGTGTTCACCTTTTTTGTTGATCGGTTTAACTCTTCTCTGATCTTTTTTTCTTTTTGTCTACCCATAAGGATACCGCAAATGGAATCATGCCAAACCATTTCATAGACCAGGGTTCTTTCCTTCTGCTTTGTGCTCTCCGTTCCTTGCGCTCATCCTTCGGTGTGTCGATGTAATGCACCACACGCTGTGTAATGTATTTAACCAGTTCATCACTTTTAGCCATCTTACAGCCTCCTCTTCTTCCGCACGTTCGTGATCTAACGTTATCCCTATTGTGCGCAAGACGTGACTGAACTAAACATTTTTTGTGCAAGAGACGTATGAAATGCTTTAAAATGCACAGTCTAATGCCAAAGGTATCCATCCTGGTTCGCTATTTGTTTCAATACTATATCCTGAGGGAGTGTGTATTTCGATGTTTAAGCTACTGCTGACGATTTCTACAGCTTTGCTAATTACGGTTTATTCTCTTTCCGGTCACTCTTCCGCCTCCGGGCTAGTTCGCCCTGATCCATATGCCAATCAGTCATCCATCATGCCAATTACCGATGGTGATTCCTATCGTTCAAGCCATCATGCTTTTGCGGCACCGGTTATCTTACTGGATGTTGGACACGGAGGTATTGACGGAGGAACAACCGAAGCAGGTATTCAGGAAAAAAACATCAATTTAGCGATCAGTCAAAAGATATATTTACTGCTTCGCGGCAAAGGTTACACCGTCATGATTAACCGTCTGGGTGATTACGCACTTAGTGATGAAAACCGTTGGTTAAACAGCCGCTCACGTCACATCAGAGATCTTGCACAGCGCAAAAGCCTTAGTGAGGAAATCAGTACCGATATCGTCGTTAGCATTCATGCGAACTGGAGCCCGCGTTCAGCAACACATGGCCCTGTAGTACTTCATCAAAAAGAGGGACGCAGCTATCTGCTGGCACAATCTATCCAGGATGCCATGAATCGCTTATGCGGAACCAACCGTGAAGTCGTCTGGGGCAAACCGTTTTACATGCTAAATTATGTGAAGCATCCGGCAGTCATTGTGGAAACAGGTTTTTTAAGCAATGCATCCGACCGGGCCAGAATCAGTGACCCGGCAGAACAAAAGCGAATTGCCCAATCGATTGCGGATGGGATTATTTATTATCTTTCGGTAGTGTAGGTGCTGCCTGCCAGTGCCATACATCTCGCACCATATCGCCAATTCCTACAAACTGAACTTGATTCTGCAGACGGGAGACCGACTCCCGTAACACTGCAGAAGTATTCATGCCTGTATGACCGACATGGCCAATGACAACGCAGCTTTTCTTCTCAACCGCACGCTGAGCAGCCAGATCAAGCTGCTTACGGATATGTGACTTTGAATTCTGGTCATCCAAAAAAATGTCATTCCCCACAGGCGGCATGTTTTTGGTTATGGCTAGATCGCCAACCACGGAACGAAAAT
Source organism: Paenibacillus polysaccharolyticus (assembly GCF_023714295.1). Classification (GTDB taxonomy): domain Bacteria; phylum Bacillota; class Bacilli; order Paenibacillales; family Paenibacillaceae; genus Paenibacillus; species Paenibacillus polysaccharolyticus_A. Next base: position 646,408 of record NZ_JAMAUN010000001.1, on the reverse strand, counting down.
TCGTACGGCTGTCCACAAAGAAGAGACCACGCTCCCGACATACATCCAGTACAACGGACATAATGCGTTTATCCGAAGTGATTTTAGAACCCATATGATTGTTCATGCCGATCGCATAGGGTACATCATCAATTGCCTTTTCAACCCGTTCGCGAACCTGCTCATCCGTTAGATTGGATGTAATGGCCCCTGGTCCAAGCCATTCCGGTTTGCCCTTCTTGGGCTCCATCGGCATGTGAACAATCACATCCATGCCTTTCTCATGAGCAGCGATTGCATCCTTTTTCGTTGTTTGCAAAAAAGGCATCACAGCCACCGTCAGCTTCACAGGCATATCGAGAATCTCCGCCGTGCCCCTCATATCATTGCCCACATCATCAATAATGATAGCCATTCGATTGAGCTGAGAAGATGATGATAAAGCCGGCTCCGCTGCCATGGCAGGTGTAGTTGAAACTTCGGTTCCTCCTGATCCAATGACAGCTATGATGAAACTCAGAAAGACCCGCATTTGAAACCTCATTTTTACAGAATAGGCTTTTTTCGCTTGATTACGTATCATACCCTGCAGCCTCCTTTAAACTTGGTGTTCTCATTGTTTGATTTCAGCTGCAGTTCTATGTAGGCTCCCTTTCCCAATTCATTCTAGGACTTTCAAAACATAAAAAAAGCCTGCATCAGATCAAGCTTAAGAGTATACTCGGTTCGAATACGCTGACTGCTAGTTGCCTTGGGAACAACGTGCTCCGAAGCATGCCCAGTGCCAACTGGTTAACATATATTTCAAACAGAAGTATACTTCCTAGAAAGCACCCTTCTATGTTGTTTCCCGCTCAACCAGACTGATGCTCCTTTCCGCCATCTCCTCTACCGGCTGACGAACACTCCTCAATCTTGAATTCGGTAGAGAAACAATTTCACATCATCGTATCCGATAATTCGCATGTCCTCAGGTCAGGACTGTCACAAAATTATAAAAAATTACAAAGAACTGCAATATATCGGGTTTTTTTTGAAGGAATAATATAGTAGAATTTACAAAACGAAACTTTTCTTTCGTCAAGCTCTCTCTAAGAGCGAATCTATCGAGAGGATGTGATGCCCTCCTTTTCGAAGTTAAGTCGAGGAATTTATTTTTCTTGTCCAAGCTTTCGCAAGTCACTTATATTGAGGAGAGTGAACACATTGAAGATGAAGTTTAAATTTAAAAAATCAGTCAATCTTTTGTTAGCCTGTTTAACGGCTCTACCGCTGATGTTAACTCCAACAAACGTATCTGCAGCAAGTGATGCCAACATTAACCTAGCCTCAGAAAAACAAGTCATTCGTGGCTTTGGCGGTATCAACCATCCCGCTTGGATCGGTGACTTAACTGCGGCACAACGTGAAACCGCTTTCGGGAATGGTCAGAACCAACTGGGATTCTCCGTGCTCCGCATCTGGGTTGACCCGGATCGGAATAACTGGTCCCGTGAATTGGCTACAGCCAAACGTGCGATTGAAAAGGGAGCTATCGTTTTTGCATCTCCTTGGAATCCTCCAAGTAGCATGGTTGAAACATTTAATCGAAACGGTGATCCTAATGCAAAACGATTACGGTATGACAAATACGCTGCTTACGCGCAACATCTGAATGATTTTGTAACTTATATGAAAAATAACGGCGTGAACCTGTATGCCATTTCCGTTCAAAACGAGCCGGACTATGCTCATGAATGGACTTGGTGGACACCGCAAGAGATTCTTCGTTTCATGAAAGAAAATGCAGGGAGCATTCAAGGCACCAAAGTCATGGCTCCAGAATCCTTCCAATACCTGAAAAACATATCTGACCCTATTCTGAATGATCCGCAAGCTCTTGCTAACATGGACATTCTGGGCGCACATTTGTATGGAACACAATTCAGCAATTTTGCCTATCCTCTGTTCAAACAAAAGGGAGCCGGCAAAGAGCTCTGGATGACCGAAGTGTATTACCCGAACAGTGACAACAATTCTGCTGACCGCTGGCCAGAAGCACTAGACATCTCCTACCACATGCACAATGCAATGGTTGAAGGCGATTTCCAAGCCTATGTATGGTGGTATATCCGTAGATCTTACGGACCAATGAAGGAAGATGGCACGATCAGTAAACGTGGATACAACATGGCTCATTTCTCCAAATTCGTTCGCCCAGGCTATGTCAGAGTAGATGCTTCCAAAAACCCGGATACAAACACTTTCGTGTCTGCTTACAAGGGGGATAACAAGGTCGTTGTCGTAGCAATTAACCGTAGTACTTCGGCAAAAAGTCAACGCTTTGTGTTACAAAATGGTAATGCCACCACTGTATCTTCGTATGTAACAGACGGCAGTCGTAATCTGGCAAGTCTTGCACCAATTAACGTTTCCAATGGCGCATTCACAGCTCAACTCCCGGCACAGAGTGTGACAACATTTGTTGCTAATATTACTGGCGGCAACAGCGGCGGCAATGTAGGCACGGGCACCACATATGAGGCCGAAACAGGAACAACCCTTACGGATGCAACCATTGAAACACTTTATCCGGGCTTCACTGGTTCTGGATATGTTAACTTCAATGCCTATACAGGCTCCGCAATTCAATGGAATGATATCAACAACACAATCACAGGCACCAAAAATGTAAAGTTTCGTTACGCTTTGGAGAGTGGTACGCGGACTCTAGATATTTATGTTAATGGCACCAAAGTACTCAGTAATGAACCCTTTACTCAAACAGGAAGCTGGTCAACTTGGGGTGAAAAAACAATTCAAGTGCCTATGAATTCAGGTACAAATACACTCCGAATCGTAACAACCGGCACAGAGGGGCCAAACATTGATAACATTACGGTGACTGCAGCATCATAAGTCATCTGATTGTAAGCCTTTTTTCTTCTTTAGCTGGGCAAAAAATAGCCAAGCTCCCATATTGCAGCATACCGCATCAGATAGAAAAGCCCCTTAGGCATAACCTAAGGGGCTTTTCTATCTGATGCGGTCGAGAGGACTCGAACCTCCACGGGGGGTTAGCCCACACGGACCTGAACCGTGCGCGTCTGCCAATTCCGCCACGACCGCATATATTGTGTCTTTCCAATTATTATCGGCGACAAGAAATAATATACCACGCGTAATATAACATGTCAATACACACGATTATACGTTAACAAATAGGTGCGATTCAGATATGTACCCGATTCGCACCTACGAGTTTTGATTTAGAGTAAGCTTAGTTATCAGTCAGCAACGGACTTCTAGAAGATTCGATTAAATAAACCATTTTCTACAGCTTGGACGGCCAGTTACCGTACCATGCATAACCCCCTCTTCTTTCCTTCTCAATATCACTCAACTTATATTTCACGACGCCATCACGTCCAACAAAGATCGGTTTGTCTGTGCCGAGTTCGTAAAAACGCGCCCAGATCGGTGATGCACTGGAATCAGCAATAATTCGGCTGTCCCCGTTCGCTCTCTCATACCGATATCCTGTAATTTTAACTTTATTAAACCAGGCTTCGGCACCTTTGATGGATGCAGTGATTCTGGAATTAGCCGGTCTGGTCTTTAGAAACTTCACAATGTTTACACTTTCACCCGCCGTTAATGAAGGCACTTCATAGATTCTGGCTCCCGCAGGTCTAAGTGAACTGGAGTCATGCTGTTGTCCCCAAGCCGTTAACTTCCCGCCGGTTACCACCTGGGTATTCAGGATGGCATCAACTCCTTTGGAAACCGCATTTTTACTGCGATTCGCGAGGGAACTGTCGATAAAGGAGAAGTTCCCCTTACGTCCTGCGACTTCATCCAGCATGTACAATACATTAATCATCGCATCATCATTATAGGTAATATGTTTATGATAGCCGGAACTTTGATAGACTTGAGGCCAACCGCCATTGGAGTACTGCATATTAAGCAAAAAATTGATGCCTTTGATCGTTGCCGCAGAGTATCGAGGATCATTTGTTTTTTTGAATTCACTTGCTAGTCTTCTGATTTCCGAGTATGTAGCTTTGTTATCGATCGTTGATTTGGCCCATTCACCTGACGTTTGACTATAGTCTTTTCTCCAGCCTCCATCCGGGCGCTGATTTTTTAAGATATCGGACATACTCGCCGTTGTGCCGGATGCATCAGCTGCCGATACCGTTGGTACAGGAAGGACCGCCATTCCTGCTACGGAGAATACCATAGAACAGGCCAGTACAAATGTTATTAATTTTTTTGCCTTCACTCGACAACACTCTCCCAATCAAAAATTTAATTACCTTGATCATATAAATTCCAATGAAAACAATTTAAATACAAAATTTGTATTTAATAAGTGTATAATATGCAAAAAATTTAATTTTGTCAATATATGCAACAGAACTCATAACTTCTCACTAATTTAACATGTAGGAATCACCCTTTTAACTCTTGACAAACTCGTTTATTATCCACTTCTTTTTGAGATGAAACATTGATGACTTTTTTGTAATCTTTACCTCCCTCTTTTACACACTATTATGACGAAAAAAGAGAATTCCGCTAACATTGAGGCTAAATGAAGTGCTTTAAACGGGTTTGACAATTACGCATTTATGCAATATAGTTTCAAATAGTTACAAAAACTTAATTATTCATTTGCCGAGTTTCAGGATTGAAAACGGGGGAACCATTTTGGGTGAATTATTCTTATACATAGGAAATATAGGGAACCTTCTACCGAACCCTTAGCTAACTCCGTAGGCATCGAAGGGAGAACATTGATTTTGAAAAAACTGATTATTTCCATTTTTGGAGCTGCTGTACTATTTACATCCGGGGCAACAAGCACAGAGGCAAGCACAATTAATACGGTGGTTAACAATATGACAGGCATCCCGTACAAATGGGGCGGCACAACCATGGCCGGCTTCGATTGTTCCGGGTTTATGAGATATCTTTTTAACAAATACAGCATTGAATTGCCACGAACGTCGCAGCAACAAGCAAAAGCCGGCACACCTGTCTCCAAAGCAAGCATTCGTACAGGAGATCTGGTCTTCTTCAACACAACCGGCAAAGGCATCTCCCATACAGGAGTATATATCGGTGGAGGTCAATTCGCGCATGCTTCAAGCAGCAAAGGTGTCAGCATCACCAAGATGTCCAACCCTTATTTCAATGATCGTTATGTAACAGCAAGAAGAGTGACAGGTCAGTTTATGTACAACAAGATGTTAGGTAAAATCTAAGCAGACATCTAGTAGTCCATCACCCTTCGACATAAGCAGTAACAATAAAAAGGAGGTCCCTCTAATCGGGGACCTCCTTTTCCCTGTGAAAATGTAGAATCTAATGCAACGCCTTCTGTACCCTCATGGCTCCCTGTGACAAGGCATGCCCACCCCCAACAGCTCCTGCGACAGCTACGGTCTCCATGATTTCCTGATCGGTCGCACCCTTGGAGCGTGCCTCTTCTACATGATAGAACGTACAGACTTCATTATTAGCAAACAAACCGATACCTAGCGCTATTAACTGTTTTGTTTTGGCATCGAGCACACCCGGCTGGAAGCATTCTCCCGTAAATTCATGGTACGATTTCACCACTTCCGGCAGAACATCACTTAATGCGCCAATCTGATCCTTATAGGCATGAACTTTATCATTCATCAATGTCATGGCTTGCAGCACACCCTTTCGGCTGTAAATACAGCGAATTTTTCCACTGTACCTATCTTCTCTCGCGTGTGTCGCAAATATGCCTGATTTTGATGGTAATTCCAAACATTTTGTTTTCAAAGTACCCTTACTTTAATCGCTAAGAAGACTTTGACGAGGCTCACTGAACAACTGATAACGGTATGACCGATCCAGCTTCACGACACGGCGATTCTGCCTCCGGATTAACACCTGTTCATCATCCCAGGCTACTACGATGCCGGTTACATCGTTAGACTCGAGCTCATCACGTACCACCCTTACCTTTTCCCCTGACAATCGCAGGGCATCCAACTCTGTATCACTAATCATATCTAGACTCCTATATTCAAATTTCTTTACAAAAAGAGACCTAAATGAAAAGTCATTTAGGTCTCACGTGACTGTATTGGACTGTCATGTCATTCGAAAGATATCCCGACTGAAAGTTACCGCTGCGCGTGCTCTTTGCTGTCGTTCTTCTCGAACCAAAAATCAAGCACTTTGGCGGACATCACACGTTCTTCAAGGTACTCCACTTGGTGCGGTGTAAATTGTTCTTTCCAAGAGAAGGACAACTCTTCACACAAGCCTACAATCGTCAGTAATTCTGACCAGGCAACATAGCGTTTGTACCAGAAAAATTGAGGATGTTCAATCATATAGGGATAAAGGTCATCGAATTCCGTATGTTTACAATCCAGGGCACGTTCAAAATGAACTTTCGATTCCGCCAGCTTATCAATAAAAAATTGGTCTGTTGCCGGTTGGTTCCCCATGGTGTTGCCTCCTCTCCCTAACATAACCCCATTATAAAGGAAATCTAAGGCCATGCAAAGTCATACTTCAAAAATTAGGCCCAATTTCCTTCAAAAAATCACATTTCATTATCGTCGAATTGCACGGTGCCATTATTTAGTGAGCGAATGCGCACAAGAGCTTCTACCGGAATCCCTTGTTCACGGATGGTGCGGGCCCCAGCCTGGAAGCACTTCTCCACCACAACACCAAATCCCACTAGCTCTGCGCCGGAACGCTCAATAATTTTAATTACCCCACGTGCGGCATCTCCGTTTGCAATAATATCATCAATGAACAAAATGCGGTCATTCTCATGAATGTATTCGCGAGATACCATGATGTCCGTTACGATCCCTTTCGTAAAAGAAGGTACGCGTTCGCAGTAGGCGTCAGGATCGGCCAGAAGCGTTTTTTTGCGGCGGGCAAATACCAAAGGTACCCCCAGTTCATGAGCTGCTGCAAAAGCAACCGGAATCCCTGATGATTCAACAGTGATCACCCGAGTTACTCCGCTCTCGCGAAAACGAGCAGCAAACTCCCGTCCCATCTCCATCGTTAAAGCAGGATCAATCTGATGGTTCAGAAGACCATCCAGTTTCAATACCTGATCCGAGATGACGACACCTTCTTGTAAAATTCGTTGTTTTAATACGTCCATGATTTGACCTCCCAAGCCTATCCTATGAGGTATAAAGTATCATATATTCAGCTACAAGTTCAAGCGAAATCAACCCTAAGTCAGATAACCTGACCATTCAGCGTCGTTAGCTCACCCTCCAGTCATGACTTTCATGGGTCAAGCATAACCTGTACTATGGTGCCCGCATGTCCAACCAATCCCGGGACCTGAAAGGGGAAACGCATGAAACAGGTATTCCGGGTGCTCCAGATTGCATTCACATACATCGGAACTGTTGTCGGGGCCGGCTTTGCCACAGGACAGGAAATATTGCAGTTTTTTACCCAGTATGGCAAGTGGGCCACCATCACTATCGGTTTGTCCACCATGCTCTTTGTCTGGCTCGGTACCAAGATGATGCTTATTGCTCATGATACCCGCTCACGTTCCTATGAAGATCTCAACAAACATCTATTTGGTCACACAGCTGGCAAATGGATTACATGGATTACTCTTATTGTTCTGATCGGTGTAAACAGCGTGATGCTTGCCGGGGCGGGTTCTGTCTTTATGGAACATCTGGGTTTACACTACCAAACAGGTTTGATCATCACTTTGATCGGTACATATCTTCTTCTGGGACGCGGAATGCAGGCCATTCTGCAAATGAACAGTATTGTGGTGCCCATGATGCTTCTGCTGTCCCTGCTTATGATTTTCAGTACGCTACATCATCCGGGTGTCTTTCGTTTTGTCACACTCACAACAGATAGCAATCCGTTTCAGGTATGGATTTCCCCATTACTTTACACCGCATTTAACCTTGCGCTCGCTCAAGCGGTACTTGTACCTGTAGGCAATCAGATTCGTCATCGCAATACATTAAAATGGGGCGGAATTCTAGGCGGGATTGGCGTAGGTTTTATGCTGATGGCAGCCCATTTTGCAATGTCGGCCCAGATGCCAGGCATCGTACAGTTTGAAATCCCGATGGGAAGTATCGCTTTTCAACTGGGATGGATAGTGCAATCTGTATATGTCTCATTGATTTTCATGGAGATATTTACAACGTTTGTTGCCGACATCTACGGCATGACTTTGCAACTTAGACAACATATCGATGTTCATCCCCGGTTGATTACACTAGTCATCATGATGTTATGTTACTCGTTTAGCCAATTCGGATTCAGCTCCCTTTTATCCGTTCTTTATCCCATTTTCGGATGTATGGCACTCTTTTGGGCGGGTAAGCTTATCAGAGATCGCTGGGGCTCGTTTCGCGGTCGGAATAATGTGAATTGAGGGTGAAAATAACAGGTTGAAGCCGTTGGAATGGATCGTATTATGGTACAATACAAAGTAAATCTTAATAAGGATGGGTTCTGATGAAAAAAGCAGACAACATGGCCTCCTAAATTCGTTTTAGATAAAATTTAGGAGGCACATCTAATGAATTTCAATAAAATTGATTTTAACACTTGGAAAAGAACTGACATATTCCATCACTATATGAACCAAAATACTTCATTCAGCTTAACCAAAGAAATAGATATAACGGCTCTGTATCAACTCAGCAAACAAAACGAATATCGATTCTATCCTGCGTTTATCTTTTTAATTACAAATGTGATTAATTCATATCCTGCTTTTAGAACGGGTTACAATAAAGATGGAGATTTGGGTTATTGGGATACGGTGGAACCACTTTATACGATCTTTGATCATTCATCTGAGTCGTTCTCTGCCATCTGGACTCGAGTGGCCAATGATTTCAATACGTTTTATGACGCCTACATTACCGATGTAGAAAATTATAAACGTTCAGGCCAGCTGTTTCCCAAGACACCTATACCTGAAAATGTGTTTTCTCTTTCGATGATTCCTTGGACATCATTTACTGGATTCAACCTAAATATTAACAATAATGACCGTTACCTTCTTCCCATCATTACGGCAGGCGGATTCATCCATAAAGGTAATTCCATATTTATGCCATTATCACTCCAGGTTCATCACTCGGTTTGTGATGGTTACCACGCGGGATTGTTCATCAATGCTGTTCAGGATTTAGCAAGCAGTCCAGAGGATTGGCTGTTGTAAATTGATTAAATACACAAAAGCCGCTGTAGAACTACAGCGGCTTGTTTCATACGTTTGCTTTCCCAGTCTTATGCTTGAAATTGCAAGTACATTTTTTTCAAATCATTCACCGATCTTCCCAGCGAGTAAAATGTTTTGGCTTTTTCACAGGCGGAACGGGCAAGTTCGTAGCGATATGCCGGGTCCAGCATGACCTTTTCCAAGGCATCAGCCAAAGAAGATGGATCTTCAGGCGGTACAAGCAATCCGTTCACCCCATCTTCGATCTGTTCGGGTATTCCCCCCACATCGGTGCCTACAAGCGCCAGACAGCTCAGTGCTGCTTCGGCAAACACTGAACCAAATGCTTCTGCACGCGATGGCAGTACAAACACATCAAAGAACGGCATAAACTCTTCAGGATGCAACGTATATCCATAAAAAATCGTTTCGTTATAGATTCCCAATCGCTGTGCCAGTTCTTCCAAATCGGGACGAATCGGTCCATCTCCAATAATGTGAAGCACATAATCATGTCCCCTGCTTTTTAGCTCCGCACAGGCTTTAAACAAAATGTCTAGTCCTTTGGCGGGAACAAGACGGCAGACCGTTACCAGTTGTGGAACGGCATTGTCATGGGGAATCGGCTTAAAGCGTTTCTCATCAAAACCATTCGGAATAATACCGATGCGGTCTGGATGTTTCACATACGGGCTCAAATATCGACGAAACGAATCGGATACCGTGAGCAGACGCTCTGCACGATGCTCAAGCTCTCCATAGACGGCCTGCAAAAATTGATGCTCCAACCCATCAGGCTCTATACGGCCATTCAGGATAAGTTCTCTCTCGTAACTGGAGTGCACGGTCTGTATGAGTGGAACTTCGGGGAACACAGACTTCATGGCAAGCCCTGCGATAGGATGATGCGCATGTATCAGATCGTAGGACTTCTGAATGCGAAGCCTGGTCCACCATAAATAGTCACGGTAGGTCTGAACATATTTTTGTACCACAGGACTATCTTGGTAGATGGTCCAATCAAATGTTTCAAACGTCACTTCTTCCCGCCCTTTGTTACGAATGCGTTTAGGCAAAGAGAACAGATCCATCTCCCATCTTGGGCTCGCGAACCTCTCTTGCATATAGGGAATCATAGAGGATACTCCTCCGGGCTGCTCTGGAGGAAAGAATAAAGCCTGTAGCAATTTCAACGTTATAATCCCCCTTTCCAGTTCGTTTCTCTTCTACCACGTTTATTTATGATATATCAGAACATATGTTCAGTAAAGCGACTCTTCAGTCTCCCGCTCCGTTCTATACACGAAAAATGTATTTTCATGCATTTAGTTGCATATCATTACTTTTTATTATGACATAGAAAAGCTTGAACATCCACCATTGATCATTAAATTATGGAGTCGTATATACAACATATTCAATCCATTCCACATGCAGAAGCTGTGATTCACTTATCCCTCTTCATCAAGGGATGAGTTTTAACATAAGTAAAACCGCGGACAAGATCGACCGTTTCCATCTCGACCTCATGATCTCCTTAACCAAGCCACCACGAATTTTTTCTACACCTCGACCGGTTTTTCGTAAATGCTGAATCCATCGCGAGCCCCTGCATAACGAAATCCATGTCCTGCATAAAAAGTGTTTAACGTGACATTGTCAGCCCCGCAATCCAATCGTACGAGAGATTTATTTTCGTACTGTATGCCACGGCTTGACCATTCCAATATGGATTTCCCTAGACCTGTTCGAGCATATTTTCTTCGTATGGCGAGCCGATGTAGATAGAGCGCTCCATCTTCCGCGTGGGCCTTGTCTCCCCACAGTTTGAGATCCCATGGACTTGGCTTCTGCATGAGAATGACCATTCCAGCGACCTGTGCTTCTTTTTTGAAAACAAAGACGTCCCCTCGCCGAATGGCCGCAGGTGTATTATGAGAATCTTCCCCTTGTAGCAATGCATTCCATTGGGAAGAGCCTTTGCTTTTCAACCAGGATGCCGTCTCTATAAGCAATGAAAGTACCTCTTCCGTGTCCTCTGGCCGTGCTTGAACAGCTTGAAAGCCATCATTAAGGAACTCGTTACGAATGGTGAATGTGTAGGTCATCATGCCCCTCCTATATGCTCCGGTTTCGACTGCTCGCTTCCCTTGGTTTGAACTACGTCCAAATCCAAAAGTCGCTCCTATTCGATACCATCGCACTGCATTAATTATAAGAACTAGTCGTAATAATAACGGGAATTTTTTTTTCCGTCAAAATCAAAACCAAAAAGCATAAAGACAAAAAAAATGGATAAAAGGCTTTCGCCTCTTACCCATCCATTCTCGCTTCATCAATAATTTGATTCCTGTACAGCATGGTGAGATGTAATGAGTCGAATTCAATCTCTCTGTTTAGCTCCCTCATTAGCACTTCTACCAGGGTTTTACGCTGTTCGCTTGTGCCTGGTACATCGTAATCCATATAACCTGTCAGATCAGAATGTGACGTATCGATGGTTGCTGTACCCACTGGCAGACCTCCGCGCTCCTGAACGAAAAGATCATAGATTCTGAACTCCCGATCCCTGTTCCTGGGCATGACATAACATGCCTCTTCCGCCTCTTCCGGCTCCATCATATCCCTGATTGAATCAAGGGAGTTATGCTCTTCTTCATCTTCCTCCAGCTCCTCGGAAAAATCACGATGTATCCATTCTAGCGTCTGCAATTCGTTCCCCTGATGCCATATCCGAATGGTAATCGTATCGATAATCTCCTCATCCAATTCCCGTACAAGCAATTCTGCCGCGGCTTCCTGTACCGTGTCATCAGGTTGTTCGTACCAGTGTATCTCTCCCTGTGCATCGGCTCCATACTGTTTCAGCGTTGCCTCGGCAACTTCTTCTCCTTCAACATCAATGAATATATAGCTAGATAAGTTACGACCGGCACTGATCATCTCCATTTCCAGCAGATGGTCCTGGTCTTCATATGTAAACGACTCATCCCGAGATCCGGGAATGATATTTGCCTCGCCCGGCAAATGACCACCATATCGGCTCTCTCCATCATTCAGTTCGTCTTCCGTGACCGCTGTTCCGCCAGAAGACCATAACGCCTCTTCACTTCGTTCCTCTGGTTGCAGGACGGAATGCAACGTGCCACAGCTCACCAAAACTTCATAGTAGGATGCCGCCACCGCATCTGCAAGTGTACGTACATAAGCATGTACCTTATCGATAATGAGCTGCTCTACTGCCTCTTCTAGAGACTCCTGTTCAAGTTGAAGGCTTCCTGACAGACGCTCTCCTTCTCTGTAGATCAGTAACAGCGAACCTGTGTATCTGCCATCCAACATAATATCTTGCACTTCACCACTTGCTGTTCGCAGATCCGTCGTCAAATCGATCTGTATCATTGCCAGTCCTCCTCATTCCTAACGGTATTCTCTTAGGATACCCCTAGAGACAGTAGTTTATGAGGCACTATACATTTTCGAAAGATGATGGAGCCTTTTCCGTAGATCAAGTAAGAAAGCAGCGAAAGATTTATATGGACAAAATATACTTGTGGATCGCGTGCGCAACCCCTTCATCATTGTTGGACAAGGTCACTTCATCGGATGCGGCTTTCACCTCTTCTGGAGAGTTATCCATCGCAATCCCTTTACCGGCAAAAGTGAGCATCGTAATATCATTGAAATAGTTACCAATGGCCATAATCTCAGAAGACGCGATGCCTTTGGAATCAGCGAGCCTTTTGAGCGCCGTTCCTTTGGAAGCTTCGGGATGCATCAGATCAATGAAAAAGTCACCGCTGCGTGTCATGTAATAAGGCAAATTCCAGGACGCCCATTTGCGCTGGACAGCGTCCATCTGCTCGATAGGGCCAAACGCTGTAAACTTCGCTAGAGGTTCAGTCATATCCGCCCACCGGGGTAGTTTAAGGGGCTCAGCCAGGAAATTGTAATACATCTGCCTTACCTGCAGCTCCAACCCTTCGGGTTGATCCACATATAGACCAAAGGCAGTATTAATGTCAAAATGCACATCATTTTCACGGCAGTACGTCATAATAGGTTCAAGTCCCTGGGTATCCAAAGCAAATTGATGAATAACTTCACGTGTCTCCACTTGCGCAGTAACGGCACCGTTATGTGTGATCACATACCCATCCAGCCCCATCTGTCTCATAAAAGGAATTGTGTTAGCCGGGCCGCGACCTGAACAGAGCACAATCTCCGCCCCTTGGCGGGAGGCCTGAATCAACGTTTCTTGTGTCCATTTAGTCAGCTCATGATGATCGTTCAATAGGGTTCCGTCAACATCCAGTGCAATCAATTTGTATGTCATATGCCTCTCATCCCATCTGTGTTTAGTTGGCTGCATTGTTATTTCGTAAACAAGACAGCTCTTCTGCAGTTAACTCGCGGTAACTCCCGATTACCAAATCGGAGTCCAGCTTCAATTCTCCCATGGCTACACGTTTCAGGTAGATGACACGTTTGTCCACAGCCTGAAACATGCGTTTGACCTGATGAAACTTTCCTTCATGGATAATAAGCGAAATAAGCGATACGATACCTTCATCTGTTTCTTCATATCCCAACACAGTCAGCTCCGCCGGCATGGTCTCATACCCGTCATCGAGTTGAACGCCAGCTGCGAAACGCTGTACATCCTCTTCATCTACTTTTCCGAGCACCCGTGCTTCATATGTTTTGGGTACATGTTTTCGAGGGGATAACAGATCATGAGCAAGAGGTCCATCATTGGTCAAAATAAGAAGTCCCTCCGTATCCTTATCCAGCCTTCCTACCGGGAACGGTTGAAAGACACGATCTTCCTTGCGCAACAGATCCAGCACCGTTTTATCCCGTGCATCTTCCGTAGCAGATACAACACCGGGCGGTTTGTGAAGCATCAGATAGATCATTTCCCGGTAGACAATCCGCTCACCATCCGCTTCAATGAGGTTTATTGCCGGATCGACCTGGACACCACTGTCCTTCACTGTTTTGCCATCCACATGAATACGTCCCTGCTTCACCATTTTTTTAAGCTCGCTACGCGTACCTACACCCATGTGGCTTAAAATTTTATCCAATCGCTGCGTTTTTTTGCCTTTCCCACTCATACCGATGTCCACCTCCAACCTGCAGGGTATTCATTCTTCAGCACTCCATCTAACCATTTGCCCCAGCCGGCCGCATATCCATCCAAGCATACGAGCACGTAACCTTTAGGTGCTGTTCCTTCTAAAAGGTTAAGCCGTCCTTGCTCTACATTCAGCGTTTCCCCTTTCAAGTACCTCACTGCTTCTCCATTATCAGTAGCCAGATGTACACTCCGATGTGCCTCCGATGCACGTAAAGCGCATGCTAGGGGATGGGAAGGCACGAATCGCCCATTTTTAACCGTGCCCATAAACCAACCGGGGCGGATCACTTTCAAGCCTTCCAGCCGGGCAGCACCTACAGCTGACTGATATACACGCTCTCCGTAACATACCGTTTCACCTTCAAGCGGCAGCTCCAAATTTTCATGTACAAACTGAGTGTAGACCGCTAATGGATCAACGGAGCTGGAATCCGCCCCTCGTCCTTGCCCCCGCTCAGACTTGCGACCACCAGCCTCTTTCCCTTTCTTGCCGGGTTTCGCAGTGGGTTTACCGCCCCGTATGCTTTTGTCATTGCTTTCTCTGGATTCAACCCGTAACAGACGTTCCTTTTTACGATCGGCTTTGGTCATAGGAAGCGAAGCCGATCGTAAAAAGGAACGATCTTCACTCGGTTCATGCAACAATCCGGACTCAGGCACACGTTGTCCAGCACCATGTTTTTTTTCATGTAACTCTTGAGCTACCTCTAGATTAGATTCATCAGAGTGTTTAATCACAGCAACATAATGTCCCTCTCCTTCTAACAAGTGAGGCCACAATCGGGCTGTTCCGCGCGTTTGATCTAACACTTCTTCTGTCTCCGCTGCCTGCTCCGGCAGCATCTCGCGTACCCAATCCGGACGTCCAGAGGCAAATCCAGCGGTTTCAGCAATATGAACAACTGAGAAATCACGATTCATGTTCAAAAACTCCGCAATCATCGCTTCGTTTTCCTCTGGCGCAAAGGTACAGGTCGAATATACAATGGTACCTCCCGGAGCCAGTAACCGTGCCGCTGTTTCGAGAATATCGCGCTGCATCAGCACACATTTCTCCACAGAATGATGTTCCCAGGATTTCACCATGTCTTCATCTTTACGGAACATGCCCTCGCCTGAGCATGGTGCATCGATCAACACTTTATCAAAATAATGAGGAAATGCATCTGCAATGCGTTCAGGTGACTCATTCAGCACAACGGCATTTCTCACGCCGTACAGCTCCACGTTTTTGGCAAGTGCTTTGGTACGCTCTGCATGAATATCATTCGTGACAAGCACTCCTTTACCTTGCAACTTGGCAGCGATCTGGGTTGATTTCCCTCCAGGAGCAGCACACAAATCAAGCACCCGATCTCCAGGCTGTACATTTAATTGCTCCACAGGAGCCATTGCACTCGGTTCCTGAATATAATAAAGACCCGCGTGGTAATAAGGATGTAGGCCAGGCTTCACCCCATGAGGCACGTAAAAACCCGTTTCGCACCACGGAATAGGTCTTAAGTCAAACGGGGCCATCTCTTTAAATTGTTCCATTGATATTTTAAGCGTGTTTACGCGGAGCCCGGCATGCGGGGATTGTTCATACGATTGTATAAAAGATTCAAATTCAGCGCCAAGCAAACGTTGCATTCGCTCTGCGAAGTCCAAAGGCAGCTGTACGGCCATAGTTCCACTCATCCTATCCTGTTAAAATGACATATTGCTCTATGTTATCATATCCTGATTTTGCTTGCCTATCCTATCATGTGTATTCCACTACAGCGTGTAATGTAGTATAATGCTAATAGATTGTTTTATCAGCAAAAATTCGGTTGTTTATGCATATTATCCCAGCCTGCATTTTTGTTGCAAATTTTATCTCGATATGAAAAATGGGGGATGAACAATGAATACCAAGAAGAAAAAGAAAAGCGCCACAATCCTTATCTTCCTCGGCATACTAGTCGTCATGATTGCTGCGCTGGTTCTCGTGAACCAACAATCCAAGAAACAGATGGATACTGTAGAGAACGCTTATGGCATTGCAGCTTCCAAGCTTAATCCGGCTACAAGAGAGTTGCTCAAAGATCCCAACTATCAACAAATCATTCTGCCGGCTGATCTGAAAGCCAGAATCGATAACAAGGATAGCTTCTTTGTTTATTTCTTCGCTTCCGACTGCTCACACTGCCGTGCAACGACACCGCAGTTAATGCCGCTGGTCGACAGTGAAGGAATTAAGCTTCCACAGTTTAACCTGCGTGAATTCGAATCCGGCTGGACCGATTACAACATTGAATTCACACCTACACTTGTTTATTACCAAGATGGCGTTGAGAAAGACCGCATGGTTGGCGGTTTGAAAGAGAACGGAAGCGACAACGGTTATACCCTTGACGACTACAAGCAATTTTTTGATAAGTATAAAGGCAGTGCAACTCCAAGTAAAAGCTAACTTCAAAGAACTTTAAGTAAAACTAAATTCAATAAACCAAAAACACCCCGATCATTCCTGTACCGGAATCGTCGGGGTGTCTTGTTATACAAGACATAGGATGTATGGTCCTAATTATTGGCATGATGATTAGCGTTCTCGTCGTGCTCATGTAACTCCGTCTGCTGTAGCGCCTTCATTTTCTCTTCGTAAATTCTTCCCCGGGTTGGACTTCGCCTCTGCGGAACATTAGGTTTAAGCTCCAGCGACCTGTCCTGCATCTGCTCTATAAGTGCCTTATCCTCAATCAGGATAGTCAGATCACGATACTCAAGTGTTTCAGGATCATAATCTTGTAATTCGTTTACAATTTTGCGCACGTCCGTTTTCAGTTCTCCCAGATGAATACCAAGAATGATATCAGGATATGATTCCAGCAAGTCGAGTGAACTCTGTAGCATCATTCGTCCGCCGCGAAAATTACGATTTCTGTAATGATACAGTCCCACCGCGATTTGCAGCAGGCCTTTATATAGCGGATCTCGGTCTTGTTCCAACCACAATTCTTCAAGTACCTCATGACACTCGAAATAATCCCGATCCCGATTAAAATAAATCAAATAATCAATGTAAAGTGGTTCATAACTGCTCATCTGGATTTTCGCCCTTTCTGGCGTTGTTCAGAAGTTCCTTCACATCGTCCAGCAGCACCTTAAGCCCCTCCATATCATTCCGTTCCCAGCAGTCATTAAATCGTCTCTGTGCTTCAATGGCCTCATGAACCAGGTGATAGAAATACAGCTGTTGAATGATGCTGAGCGTTCTTGACACAATATTAGAGTCATCCTCGAATGCCTTCTGTGCCTCCAGGATCTGTAGCCGGATCGCTGACATCTCGTTATCTAGAACAAAAGCAGCTTCTGCTGTTTTCTTCAGTCTCGCTCGCATATCCTCCGGCAGACTTTCCCGGTATTTATAGCTCAGTGAATGTTCTATTGTTGCCCAGAAATTCATGGCAAGCGTCCGGATCTGAATTTCGGCAAGTACTTTTTTCTGTCCCAAGGCCGTCTGCACGGGATACTCAATAATCATATGAAAACTGCGATAACCGCTTTCTTTGAAATTGGTTATATAATCTTTTTCAATCAATACCGTTAAGTCTTTCCGTGCTCTGATGTATTCGGCCACCCGCCGAATATCGTCTACGAACTGACACATAATGCGAATACCTGCAATATCCTCTATGCCCGTCTCCACATCATCCAGTGCCACATTTAGACGTCTTGATTTTTCCAGAATGCTGGAGATTTTTTTAACACGGCCCGTAACGAATTCTATCGGGGCATATTCTTCCCGTTTCTTCAATTCGGCCCGCATCGTTTTGAATTTGACCTTCAATTCCTCTACCGCTTGTTCATAAGGAAGTAAAAATGTACCCCAGTCTCTACCGTCCATCGTTAAGCCTCCTGTCTCTATAGCATCCCCTGTTCTTATCCATTATACATGATGTTTGCCGGGGGGAAGAGTCCCGATCCATTATACACTCTCCCATGCTTCTATTATTCGTGTTCTGGGGGTATATTGCTCTTTAACGGTGGTCTGCACCAACCGCCTCTGAAATATGATGATATCCGTCCTTACGCAGTAATTCACGCAGTCCAGCATGGATTCTGCGGTTTACTTCTGGTCCTTCATAGATCAACGCTGTATAGATTTCCACCAGACTTGCCCCGGCTTTAATTTTCTCATAGGCATCCTCACTTGTAAAAATACCACCTGAGCCGATGATGGGAAGCTTGCCTTCGGTCTGTCTGTACACCTGACGAATGATTTCCGTTGAACGTTCACGCAGCGGCTTGCCACTGAGCCCGCCCGTTTCCTTCGCATGCTGATGCGAGAGACCCTCACGGCTAATCGTTGTGTTTGTCGCAATAATACCCGACACCCCACTTGCTGCAATCGTACTGACCATATATTCAAGTTCCTGATCATTCACGTCAGGCGCTATTTTGACAAGCACAGATTTGGTTGCTCCGCCAGCCTTGGCCTGTTGACGATTCATCTCTTCCATGACCGCAGCGAGCAATTCTTTCAATTCATTCCCATGTTGCAGATTACGCAAATCCGGCGTATTTGGTGAACTGATATTAACCACAAACAGATCTGCATAAGTATACAACGCCTGTATACACTTCGCATAATCCAGATGAGCTTCCTCATTTGGAGTGACTTTATTTTTTCCAATGTTGACTGCTACAGGGATACGACGTTCTTGAAGACGGGCAAGCTCGCCTGCCATCGCTTCTGCACCCAGATTGTTAAAGCCCATCCGGTTCACCAACGCTTCATCTGGAGGCAAACGGAATAGACGTGGCTGATCATTACCAGACTGTGCGAGCGGTGTCACCGTTCCCACCTCCATAAATCCGAATCCTATCGAAGAGAAGCCGGTTACAGCCTGTCCATTTTTATCCAGACCAGCAGCTAGACCAACCGGTGTAGGAAAATGACAACCGAACATGTCTACTACCAGATCAGGGGTTTCACGCACACCGTACATGACACGAAGTCCGGATGGAACTGGACGAACACTGCCTACACCGCTTAGGCCACCAATAATCAGATGATGGGCCTGTTCAGGGTCCATTTTGAATAATAAAGGTTTAGCAAGACTTTTGTATAACAAATCATTCACTCCGTTCTGGTTCGGTACGCCATATGGCCGCTCCCCGTCTCCTATATGTAAAAAACTCTACACACAAGTCTAGCCGTTTCTCCTTCAAAAAGAAAGTCATTTACGCATAGACAAACAAATTTCAAATCAGATGATCTATGTATAAGAAATCAACCCACCTACTGGAAATAGCAGGCTGAATTCTTTACAATGAAATCATGGTTACCCTAGACCAGTTCGATACCTATAAAGGAGGAAAAAATCCATGGCTCAGAAACGTAAACCACCTGCATTGCAGCAAAAAAAAGAAGAGGTCAATCGCAAAGCCATCATATGGACAGCAGCCAGCGTTGGCGGTCTGATCGTTATCATTGGTGCTCTGATTATTATTGCCAATATGTAGTTAATTCAGCATGCACTAACCGAACTTACATATAGTGATCTCTGAGATCAACGGGATTTCCACGATTATATCAGAGAGCTGCAGAGTCAATTTAGCCAGTGATATGTTTTGTTTGGATTGTTCTGCTGAGGAACAAGTTTGTTCTTATACCGTTGTTCGGCTTTTGGCACAGATGTCAGCTCTGGGAGCAGATCTTTACCAATGTGCACCGGAATTCCTTGCGGAGCAAGAGCGAACAACTCCTCCACATCCGCTTTGTTCATCCTCACACATCCAAGGGACTCATCAAGTCCGATGCTATCAGGCTCATTAGTCCCGTGGATGGCATAGTTCGTATTCGAGAGCTGCATGCCTCGACTTCCGAACTCTCCGTTAGAGTGACCATTTGGATTAACTACTTTATCCGTAATGACATATGAACCCTCAGGCGTCCGGTCTCCGCCCAGACCCACTTCATATATCCGAATGATCGTGTCCCCGCTGATGAGTGCCAACCTGTGGTTACTTTTGTCGATCACAATCTCAAGCGGCTTCTCCAAAAAAGGTTGTCCTCCTAAGGTATCAGCAAACGGCGCCTTTGGCGTCTTGGACGACTCAGCAGCCTGTTGTTTCTCATTACCGTTAGAACTTCCCTCTTGAGCCTTGGCTTGATGAGTGGCTAACAGCTGCGGAAACATCTCGCTCATTTCAGCTGAAGTCCCCCCCAAAATATTGTTAGGAAACGGTTGAGCGAGTGCTGTGACACTCTTTGGCCAGGCTTTGTGCTGTTTATGATAGGAAATAATTGCACTCGACAACGCTGCCGCTGTCTCCTGTTTAGCCGTCCACGCGGATGCCATACGTTTGATCTTAGAGGATACTTTAGGCGGTTCACAGTTACATTGTTCTGCATCATAACTTTGGGCCGTGAGCTTGCCTTTTTCATTGGTCTTCATAATATATTTGACCGGCATGTCCCGCTTCCAGACAGACCATTTCTCCGATCTCTGCATGCCGAGAACAGCCGTCGTATTCTTTCCTTCACCTGATCCAGACCAGGCCGCAGCAAGAGCAGCTCCTCCATCATTTCCATTGCCAAATCCGGCCGCAGTGAATACATTGTTCTGCTCTATGGACGCTGGGCTCACCCCTTGTTGCTCTTTAGCAGGCAGTGTATGTAGTGTGTCCTCCTCCGACTCCAAGGCTTCAGATAGGGCATCCGTCGCTCCTTTATGGGCACCAGGAGCATCTGCAGGCGGTAAACCCGCTAAGAGTAGTAGCATTAACAGAGTCAGCCACATTTTGCGTCTGCGTTTCTTTTTCTCCTTAAGCTCAGACATCTCTACTAACTTATCCTGATAGTCCATCCATATGTCAGCAGGGGCTTTACTCCGCTCGAAAGCTTCATACACTTCGCCCGCTTGCTGAAAACAATAATTGGCCTTTCCTTCCTGTCCTTCGCCAAGGTACTCTTTGCCTAACAAATACCATGCCATTTTATTATCTGGATGTTTCTTGACATATGACCTTAGATCCGTATTTTGCATCTAATCCTCCACTATTCCGGCGTAAGCTTATAGAGTTATATATCGGCATCCAGCGTCAAAATATGCATAGGACTTCAGTACTTGGTACTAACCATATAAATATACACATATAAAAAAGCACACCTTCTGTCTCTACGACAAAAAATGTGCTTTGATGTACTTGTAATAAAAAATTTAACCTTCTTTATTGAAAGGCTCGTCCGCTACTTTAATGGAATCTGTAGGGCAACCATCACATGCATCCTGCATATCGTCAAACAAATCTTCAGGGATTGCCTTGATTCCCTGGTTGGCATCGCCATCAAAAATTACTTCTGCCAGACCTTCATCATCATAATCATAGATATCTGGAGCTGTTGCTCCACAAGCCCCACATGCAATACAAGTGTCTTTTTCAACCCAAGTATATTTAGTCATTGTACAATCTCTCCTCCTAGGATTCACCACGAACCGTGTTTTTATCTAAAATCATATTAAACCAAAGTTTGAATAATTACAAATCAAATTGCAACAACCACAACTTTATATTATCCCTGTTTAGTCGAAACTTTGCAAGTTATCTTTTTGAAGTGACGTTCCCCTTACCTTATGGTTACGAAGCAATACGGAAGGGTCATCCCCGAGCATACCTGCAGTCACCACCGCATTCTCACCAAATTTGTCCCGAAGCTGATCCATAATCCGAATTAAACTTTCCTTTTTTGGCTTTTCTTCATATTCAAACAAATCCATCTGCACAGCCGACTCTTCTCGCGGAATCAATGTCTGCAACGTAATACCAAGCATTCGTACAGGCTTTCCATTTCCCCAGTGTTTTGCAAAAAGTTGACAGGCCTCACGATAGATGACCGCCGCATCCTCTGTAGGTATATCCATCATACGTGACCTCGTGATCGTTTTCATGTCAGGCGTACGAATCGTAATCTGGATGCCTTGACTGAGCATTT
Source organism: Paenibacillus polysaccharolyticus (assembly GCF_023714295.1). Lineage (GTDB taxonomy): Bacteria > Bacillota > Bacilli > Paenibacillales > Paenibacillaceae > Paenibacillus > Paenibacillus polysaccharolyticus_A. The sequence goes on along the minus strand of NZ_JAMAUN010000001.1, from coordinate 624,100 downwards.
CGTGTTTGCGTAATCTTCGGGCTACCTGATCACTGATGTTGAGAAACACCCGGTGGACATCCCCCACTTCAGAAACATCGGCTGGCAGTGTCGTTGTATGCCCAATCGATTTATTCGCTTCCCGCTCAGCCACGACAGGAGAGTGATGAACGCCATTAGCCGAATTTTTGAGCCATGTACCATTCACACCAAACAGGTCTGTCAGCATTTTTTCGTCCGATTTAGCCAGTTGGCCAATCGTATCAATGCCCAGCTTTTTAAGTTTTTCGGCCGTCTTTTTCCCAATGCCAAACATCTCGTTACACGGTCTATGCCATAAAATGCGAGGCACATCTCTCATCCGTAGAATCGATATGCCGCTTGGTTTTTTCAGATCCGAAGCCATTTTGGCAAGTAGCTTGTTCGGCGCAATCCCTATGGAGCAAGGCAAGCCAAGCTCCTCCATGATCCTCTGCTGAATCTGTTCGGCGATTTCAATAGGTGTACCAAATTGTTTGGAACCCGTAATATCCAGATAACATTCATCAATTGAGGTTGCTTCCAACAATGGCGTATAACTATACGCGATCTGCATAAACGCCCTGGAATATTGACGATACAGGTGAAAATCTGGACGAATGACAATCAGATCAGGACATTTTTTCATCGCCTGATGAACGACCATTCCAGTTGAAATCCCTCTGCTTCGGGCTGTATATGAACAAGTGACAATAACACCCTTACGCAACTCACTGCTGCCAGCAACAGCGGTCGCTTTTCCTTTATATAGCTCCGGCTCCTCTGCTTCATGTACTGAGCAATAGAAGGCATTCATATCGACATGCAGAATCACTCTGCCAGCCGCTGGATAATACTCACTTACATTCATTGGAGGATTGTTGTCTGAAGACTTCACGCCCCCCACCCTTTCTCTCCTCCCGGCCGGGAGTTCGCTTTATTTTCATCCAGGTCTATTTTTGTTTCTTGAATACGGCCCTCACAACCAGACCAATGACAATCAGAGGTATAACTGCGATAACTACATTCTCCCATACGATAGTCATTATTAATCCCTACCTTTCATCGGTAAAATTATAACATAGGTCGCCTTCCTATATCCCGGACCCTTTTTCACATTTAAATCGTAATTGTTTACGTCATCCTGCGAATTCTATGTAGCATTTGGCTACAATGATGCTATAATAATTAATTATACAAATTCACGAGTTTGGGACAAATCCATCAAACTAATTTAACACAGTGTAGCGTTGCTACATCGAAGGATTTATCCATTAACGTTCCTACCCGTTTCTCAACCATACCAACAAAACTTATAAAAAAAGCGCTTTACCTTAAAGGAGGATCTTCATGTCAAAGGCCATTTCCATCTTCGATACGACTTTACGTGACGGCACACAAGGAGAGGGTGTCAGTTTATCGGCAGATGACAAACTCAAAATTGCCAAAAAGCTGGATGACCTGGGTGCTCACTATATTGAAGGCGGAATTCCCGGTAGCAATACCAAGGACATTGAGTTTTTCAAAAGAGTCAAGGAATTGAAACTAAACGCTAAGGTTGTTGCATTCGGAAGCACTCGCCGCAAAGGTAGCATCGCCAGCGAGGACGCCAATTTGAAACGTATGATTGAATCCGGGGCACAGGCAGCAACGCTGGTCGGAAAATCATGGGACTTCCACGTGCATACCGCCTTGCAGACTACGCTTGAAGAAAATCTGTCCATGATCTATGATTCCATCGCATATTTGAAACAAAATGGCATGGAAGTGATCTTTGATGCCGAGCATTTCTTTGATGGATTAAAACACAACCCAGAGTATGCACAAGCCGTGATGATCAAAGCCCACGAGGCTGGGGCGGACTGGCTCGTCATGTGTGACACCAACGGAGGAACGATGCCACATGAAGTTCACGAGATCGTATCCACCATGCATCGGACGTTGCCTCAAGCACATCTTGGCATTCACACCCATAATGACTGCGAGCTGGCGGTTGCAAACACGCTTAGTGCTGTACAAGCCGGGGCTCTTCAGGTTCAAGGCACAATGAATGGTTATGGGGAGCGCTGCGGTAACGCGAACCTCGCTTCCATCATTCCGAACTTGCAGCTCAAATTGGGTTACGAATGCGTCTCTGAGGATTCCATGAAACAACTCACGAATGTTGCGCGTTATGTCAGCGAAATTGCGAATGTGAATATGCCTATTAACCAACCTTATGTGGGTAATGCCGCATTTGCTCATAAAGGCGGCATCCATGTATCCGCCATCTTGCGGGATTCCCGGACCTATGAGCATATCGTGCCTGAACTGGTCGGCAATAAGCAGCGTGTGCTGGTCTCCGAACTAGCTGGACAGAGCAACATCGTGTCCAAAGCGCAGGAAATGGGACTGGAATTTGATCCAAGCAGTGCGAACTCCCGTCAGATCATCGAAAAAATCAAAGACTTGGAGCATCAAGGTTATCAATTCGAAGGCGCGGATGCATCGCTGGAATTGTTGATTCGTGAAGCGAACGGAGATATGAAAGAACTATTCACCTTTGAATCTTTCAAAATGCTTGTTGAGAAAACGGCAGGCAAATCCGTGGTATCCGAAGCTTTTGTCAAACTGAATGTTGCCGGAACAAGTGTCTATACCGCAGCAGAAGGAAACGGCCCGGTCAATGCACTGGATAATGCACTTCGGAAAGCACTTGTGCAGTACTTCCCTTCTCTTGCTCATATGCACCTGTCGGACTACAAAGTTCGTGTACTGGATGAAAAGGATGCTACCGCCGCAAAAGTTCGTGTATTGATCGAATCCAAAAACACAGAGAATACTTGGAACACGGTCGGGGTATCCGAGAACGTCATCGAAGCCAGCTGGGAAGCACTTGTACACAGTTTCCGGTATGCTCTACTCCAGGAAAATATCTCGGATGAGCCGGAATCCCTTTCGATGCCAACGCCAGGTCTGATCAATCACTAAAAATCTAAATCAATCAATTATTATAATATAATCGGTCTTCTTATTTCCCGGAAAATAAAGAAAGCTTCTGCAGCCATTAACGATGGTAGCAGAAGCTTTTTCAATACAAAACGATAAGCAAAAAATCTTTTCTTTTAGTTTGCGATCAGCTTTTTAATTTTTTTCTCCAACTCTTTTTCTGGCAGGATGCCAAGTACGATCTCCTGGATCACGCCTCGGGAGTCAATTAGAACATTCGTCGGAAACGCAACGCCGTTATACTGGGCATAGACAGTTCCTTTTTCATCCAGGGGAATCGGGAATGTCAACTTGTACTCGTCCACAAATGCTTTGGCATCCTTCAATTTATCGTATGAAGTAACGTTCACACCGTACAGATCCAGCTTATCTTGGTATTTCTCAGCCAGATGGTTCAGTTCAGGAGCTTCTTGTTTACAAGGTTCACACCATGACGCCCAGAAACTGACGAAGGTTGCCTTTTCTTTCCTCCCGCCTACGCTATACGTCTTGCCATCGAGTCCAGTCAACGTAAACGGCGGTGCCAGCAACCCAGCCTTCGGCCCCGTCTCTGTTGGCATGGGCTGCTCCTGTTTAAAAACAGCGGCAATACCACTATCCGTATTCTGAGCCAGGGCTATGCCAATAAGCAGGACAGCTCCAAGCAGTATGTATATGTTACGTTTCATCACTCGCCACCCTCTTGTTCATTCAATTTGTATCCAACGGGATCACATCAATCCTTTCTCATATTGTACCCTTTTCCCTTAAAATTTTACAATCTGCACCGAACAAAATACAATAAAAAAGGACTCCTGCATCAAGCAGGAGCCAAAAGAGAGAGGGGTGAATACAAATGGCAGCACTTCACGGGCAGCAAAATTCCTTAACCCTTCCTCGCTCGGTGGAACGTGAAATGTCCAGGCACATGCACCTTTCGCTGCCGCAAGAAGCCTGCGGGGTTGTGCTGGGTGAATCCGCAGCGGGCGGCATACGAATCAGTCGGTTTCAGCCCATTCGTAACGTAGCGCCTGACCCGCTGCATCACTTCTCATTGGATCAATCGGAATGGATTCAATGTTTTTTCTCCGACGTTACGATCGTTGGTATTTTCCATACCCATCCGCGTACATTGCCCATTCCTTCGCAAGAGGACCTGCAAGCCCTCCCGAATTTTGCGGGCATGATAGACACATATCTGATTGGTTCACCTGATCTTTCGATTTCAGCTCCAAAAGAATGCGAATCATCTATGCTCCTGAACGCTTATCAGATTATATCGGATGAAACCCACCAACGTAGCGAGTCTTCGTTTTCGCTATCCCCCTACAACTTAGTACCATTAACGTTACGCATGACTTAAACGGGTGTAGAGGTCACCTAAGGTTTCTATCTTTTCGCGTTGCATATCTTCGAGATAACAAGACCATAACTGCGCCGTCATTTTAGCATCTTCAAGCGCATGGTGCCGTCCATAGATTGGAATGCCTCTAGATTCAAGCAGTTCATCAAGCCCGTATCCAGGTCTCGAGGGTTCAAGCCAGCGAGCGAGCATCATCGTATCAATTAAACGATGAGTCAACCTAACTTTGGAGGTTCGCCACAACGCTGCATTGAGAAAAGCCCGGTCATGCGCACTCGCGTGAGCTACCAGTACGTTCCCACCCACAAAGGACATGAAATCATGCAATCCTTGAAGCAGTGTAGGTGCCTCTTCTGTCATCTGTTGCGTAATACCGGTGAGTTCGGTAATATGCTTTGGCACCGCCGTTTTTGACTGAACAAGTGTATAAAACGGTTCCTCTTCGAGAATAACGCCACCTCGAAGACGCACTGCACCGAAGGACAAAATCTCATCTCCATGCTGGGGAGAAAACCCCGTCGTTTCCAGATCAAACACAACAGCATCCAGTTCGCCCAGAGGTGTATGCAATACTTCCGGTCTACGTTGTTCCCTCATCATCGAACGGATAAACGCCATATGTTGCGCCGTAGGGGCTCCCATAATGGAAGCGATGGCGGAAGGAACCCCTCCCTGACGCAGCGAATTCCAAAACCCTGAACTGCCCCTTGCCGGCTCTCTCATGGACGCCTCCTTTCTGCAAAACGCAACTGTCTTTGCAAAGCACGATGCACTCGCTTAACCAGCCCCAGCGTCTCTCTCAATTCATAATGAATTTGCTTCTGCTTCATCTGCTTCTCATCCAAAAAACCACTGCTTTGCTGCAAATCCTCACGTATAACAACCGGTGTATTTCGACGTAGCTTCAAAGCAGACGTAAAAGCACGCTGGCATGTGTCCGTTAACTGAAAAGGAATGGCCTCAAGTGAAGTCAACCTCTCCATTCGTTTTAACGTGGACGATTCCTGAATTCCATGCTGCAAAGCGAGAAATCTGGCGCTGTTAACGAGCGGAATATATACGCCATATTTGACATCAAAACCACCCGCATGTTCACCAAATCGTTCTGTAACGACACGACCCAGTATATTTAATGTGGCCTTATGTTTTACCGTATTACGTAACACTGCATCAGAGAGCTCTGGAACCCGTCGGAACTGTTCATAAAAGTTTGTAAGCCAAGCCTCTGCCAGATTAGCTTCCCCTGCAATAAAACGCATATCGGAAGCGATGATCAGGTTACGCACCGGTTCCCAGTTCAAGTCGGAACTCCATTCGAATAATTGCTTTTGCCAATCCGCCAGCGTTTTCCGCCAGAGAGATTCCGAGCACATCACCTTGCCCTCACATTTGGCATAGCCCAGACCTTCTAATAGATCCGCAATACGTTTTCCCAGTTCCATAAAATATTCTTCTTTTGTTGCATGCGGAGCATCGCTGATAATCATGCCATTATCCTGATCACTCCATAATGTCGCCTCTTCCCTGCCGGAGCTTCCAAATACGATAAAGGCATAGGGGACGGGAGGCTGGCCGAAGCCCTCCTCTACCATCCCCTGAATGCATAACTCTACTGCTTTCCGTGCAATGCGGTCATGCAGTTCATTTACCATCTCGTACCATTCGACCAGCGACAAGGAAGCGGACATTGACTTCTGGAGTTCTCTCTGTAAAATAACACGTGCCTGGCGCAGTTCATGTTCAGAAGTTGCACCATCAATCCCTTGATAAGACCAGGAAGGGTTTGTTATTGAGATAGGTTCCATCATATCCAACCTCCTTGAAGCAATTTCAATCTTGATTTACCTCAGGAGCTGAATGTACCACCTGATTTGGATTCTGCTTGTTTCATTTGTTCAGGATATCCATACGTTCCGTGTTCACTAAGATCAAGCCCCATTGTCTCTTCTTCTTCCGTGACACGAATACCCATTACAGCTTTCATACCGCCGAGAATAATGAAGGACATGACGAGTACGAAGGCAAATGCGCCAGCAAGACCTAACAATTGAACACCCAGTTGGTGGAATCCACCGCCATAGAACAGACCCGCTTGACCTACGCCAACTTTCTCAGCAAGTTCAGGTGTTGCGAACAAACCGGTGGAGATGGCACCCCACATCCCAGCGATACCGTGTACAGAGAACGCATAGATCGGATCATCAATACCTTTGCGATCGAAATATTGAGCCGTGAAGAATGTAATGATACCTGCGATTGCACCAATGACTAGTGCAGCCCAAGGTTCTACGAAAGCACAAGCACCAGTAATCGCTACGAGTGCAGCAAGCACCCCGTTCAACATGCTAGGAATATCTGATTTTCCGAGAACTGCCCAGGAGATCAACAGTGCGGCAACACCACCAGCAGCAGCAGCCACGTTTGTAGTGAGTGCCACATAACCGAAGAATCCTTCACCCATCGCAGACAACGTACTACCTGGGTTGAAACCGAACCAACCGATCCAGAGGATAATGACCCCGAGTACGGAATACACTTGGTTGTGACCTGGAATGATGTTAGGTTTGCCGTCTTTGTTATATTTACCGATACGAGGTTTCAGCAAGATGGTAGCTACCAACGCTGCTGTTGCACCCGTCAAGTGAACTACCGTTGAACCCGCAAAGTCTTGCATGCCCAGCTCTGCGAGCCAGCCACCGCCCCATACCCAGTGAGCAACAACCGGATACATAATAATGGTATACAGTGTACCAAACACGATATATACACTCATCTTTGCACGTTCTGCCATACCACCGCAGGCAATAGCCAGGGAGACAGCCGCAAATGCAAGGTGGAAAACAAATTTAATCGTTAGTGGAACATCGGAGAAAGCGAGCGATTCAAAAGAAGCTGCCATGTTATCTCCACTCATGAAGAAACCGGTTGTTCCGAAGAATCCGTTACCGTTACCGAAGCCTAGGCCAAAGCCAAGTCCCCAGAATGCAATAACTGAAATTCCCAATGTCAGGATCGTCTTACCCGCAATGTGCCCTGCATTTTTCATTCGTGTCGAACCCGCTTCAAGGAGTGCAAATCCTCCTTGCATAAAGAACACCAGTACTACAGCCAGAAACGTAAATGCGGAGTTCAGACCGCTTTGAAGTTCAATATTACTCGGGCCCTCCGCAGCAGCGAATGCACTCACCGGAAAAGCCAGTAAAGTAAGCATTGCTAACATTGAAACCAACCATTTCTTTCTCATTTGCCCCACTCCCTCTTGTGTTATGTTTATTTACATATCGTGAAACTCTTAATGTCATTATAAGCAGAAGTAAGGAAAGTTGACAAGAGTATTTTTATCATTTCCAAAAAATATTTATGGGAATAAAGTCTTACGTATTTTTCTTGCACTTAAGTACATATTCATACGCTTTGAGTACATAGATATAGAAATAAAGCAAGCTATCAATCAAAGCATAACGTTTGACTGTATGGTTCATGATCATGTATCATACTTATTAGTAAGAAAAATTGGGCGTGTACATTGAGGCGCTTGTGGAAACTACATTTCCCTACATTTGAACTTGCAAGCGAGGTGAATATCATTGGGGATATGAAACTTTTTCGAATTGGCGAACTCGCCAAAACGGCTGGTGTAAGCGAACGGACAATTGACTATTACACAAAGCTAGGGTTAATCGCTCCCGAAGAACGCACCCAAAAAAATTATCGTCTTTATAGTGTTGAAACCTTAACCAGACTTGAACGTATTGTACAGATGAAACAAGAGAAGTATAGTCTCGAAGAGATTAAACAATCTCTTGAAAAGTGGCGTCTGGTTAGCACAGAAGAACAAGTAGCCAGCAAACTGACAACACTTGAACTTCATGTGCAGCAACTCGAGCGAGAGGTCAATGAACTCAAACCATTGCTAGGAGAGATGAAACCTGTACAAGCACGCAAGATGATGGCAGGGCTTCTCACCAAAAGTGCTGGTACAATGGAGGCATTAAAAATCTTGCTAGAAAACACCATGATGTAGCTTATTATGAAAGCGGAGGAATGGATATGAGTTTTAATAACGGTATGTTCATATTGATTATCATCGCCTTTTTGCTCTCGTTGTGGGCGCAATTTCGCGTTAAAGGCACCTTTAGACGCTGGTCCGAAGTACCCAACCAGAACGGAATGACCGGTTACGATGCAGCACGTCACATGCTCGACGCCAACGGCCTGCACGATGTGCCGATTGAACCAGTTCGCGGCTCACTCTCTGACCACTATGATCCGATCAATCGGGTTGTACGTTTGTCAGAACCTGTGTACTACGAAAAGTCTATCTCGGCATTATCCGTTGCATGTCACGAAGTAGGTCACGCCATTCAGCACAAGGAAAGTTACCCTATGCTCGCATTGCGTCACCGGATTTTTCCGATTGTGAACTTCGCCTCCGGACTTGCACCATTCCTGTTGATCGCAGGTTTCCTCTTTAACGCGATGAATTTGGTCGGAATTGGTATTATCTTCTTCTCTGTTACTGTTGCCTTTCAGTTGATCACATTGCCGGTCGAATTCAATGCCAGCAATCGAGCACGTGAGATTATGGTATCTGAAGGTTATATCCGTAACGAAGAAGAAAAAGGCGTAGCCAAAGTGTTGAACGCCGCTGCTTTGACTTATGTGGCCGCTGCTTTGATCTCTTTACTTGAACTGATTCGTTACATCGGGATCTTTAACAGCCGGGATTAATTGTTTCAGCCACTCATGAAAAGTTAAATAAATAAAAACAATACCCCACCGTTATTCAGATGGGGTATTGTTTTGCTGTAAACCAAAATAATGAAGCAAGAACGAGCGGAAAGACTGAGCAACGAGCGGCAGCTTATCATCTGCACGGTGAATCAATCCAATCGTTCTGGTTACTTTCGGCTGAGAGATCGCCACATGCGCAGGTTGCAAGGGATTCGTCTGGAATAAAGCCATTTCCGGCAACAGACTTACACCCATACCTGCCGCTACCAAACCACGAATCGTATCCGTCTCCTCGCCTTCAAAGGCAATTTTCGGTGTAAATCCGGCTTCCAGGCAGGCATGCCATACAATTGGCCGCAGGGAGTAACCTTTGCTAAACAAGACAAACTTATCATCCTTCAACTGCTCCAGTGCAATCGTCTCTTCTCCCGCTAGCGGATGATTTGGCGGCAAGATGGCATGTAACTCCTCAGTCAGTACAATATCGCCAGCAACCTGATCATGCTTTTCCGGAAACGGCGAAATGAAAGCAAGGTCCACTTCCGCTGACAACACATCCCGGATCAATGTCGGGTACATCCCCTGCTTAAATCTGAATTTCACATTCGGATACTTCTGACGAAAAGCCGCCACTACCGAAGGAATAAGATGAATCCCCAGACTATGTGGGAAGCCGATCCGAATCTCCCCGTGCTCTGGGTCAAGAAACTCATGCACTTCACCTACAGCTTTGTCGAGATCCTTCAAAATACCTTCTACCCGTTTGCAAAAAAGCTGGCCTACCGCAGTTAACTGCAGATTCCGACCTTTTTGCATAAAAAGATCCACACCAAGCTCCTCTTCAAGCTGATGAATCTGCCTGCTGACCGCAGACTGTGCCACATGCAACTCTTCCGCCGCCTGTGTAACATGTTCCTTTTGAGCAACTTTCAGAAAATAATGCAACTGTCTTAATTCCACTTGCCTGATCGCTCCAATCTGTTATACCCTACTATATCGTTCACCGCACATTCCATCTCGAGAACGTTCTACCTATTTCCTGAAAATCCGAGGTTTCCATAAACGAATAATCAAACCATAAATAAAGAATCCACCGAGTAAACCACCCAAATGCGCCATCCAGCTGACGTTTGCAACCGCAACGGAAAAAATGATACCGAACAGCAACAACGTATACAACGTTTTGCGAGAAGTCTCATCCATTATGTTCCGTTGGAACAGCGCTATGTAGAGAAACGCACCATAGACGGCATAGATCGCGCCAGACGCCCCTAACAAAATGGTAAGCTCACCAATCGATTTGTACCATGCAATGGCCAGAATGTTCCCCACTACACCTCCCGCTAGATACAATACGCCATATCTCGCAGACCCAAGCAATCGCTCTAAAGGAGGAGCAAATACAATGAGCGCAAAACTGTTGAACAACAGATGGTCAAAACCCCCATGAAGGAACATCGCTGTTACATAACGCCACCACTCGTTCACATACGCGCCGTCATTAATCAATGCTCCAAAATGAAACAACGCCGGAACACTTCTTGCCCCGCCATTAAGCGTTAATACGATAAACATAACAACATTCGCAATTAAAAAAAACGACGTCAAAGGGAAGAACTTCAAATAATCTTTCCAATTTTCATAACGGATAAATATCATAGATTTTCACTTTCACTCCACCCTGTTAAAATCAGACCTATTTCTTGAATCCATCACAATAATACATGCCCGGATTGGACAACGTCTTTCATAAAAGATTATAATGGATTTTGGCACGGATCACCAATTTATAAGGAGGAACATTATTTATGACACAAGAACGTAAAGGCGCAGCCACATTTAAAGGCAACCCTATCACATTGATCGGACCTGAATTGAAAGTGGGCGATCAAGCACCTGACTTCACAGTGAGCAAAAACTTGATTGAAGATGCATCTCTGAAAGACTTCGCAGGCAAGATTAAATTAATCAGCGTTGTTCCTTCCCTGGACACTGGCGTATGTGATGCTCAGACTCGCCGCTTCAATGTTGAAGCTGCTGATCTTGGTGAGAACGTTGTTGTTCTGACCATCAGCGTAGACCTTCCATTCGCACAGGAACGTTGGTGTGGTGCAGCAGGTGTTGACCGCGTAGTGACACTCTCTGACTACAAAACACGCTCTTTCGGCGTAAACTATGGCGTTCTGATCAAAGAATTCCAACTGGATATGCGCTCAATTTTTGTCCTAGATGCCGAAGACAAAATTACATATGTGGAGTACCTGCCTGAAATGACAGACTCCCCTAACTTCGAGCAAGCCATTGCTGCAGTTAAAGCTTTGCTGTAAAACAAGTTTCGTATTGCAGAATAAAAGCGAGGAAGGTCATCCTTCTCTCGCTTTTTTATTTCATCATTTATTTCACTCATTCACCTTATACTTACTGAGCTTCTTATCAAGTACGGAGAACAAGTGCATAATCGTACGATAGTTGGAACCTAGATCCCCCAGCGAACCACGGGAAGCAGAATACATATCCACCGCACTTCGTACAGGACTTACGGAAATAATGGAAACTGTAATATCCATCGTACGACCAAACGTCGTGCGTTTCTCCAGTATAATCTCGCCTACCGAGTGCACTTCATGCAGCACTTTATAACCCGGGATTTTTTTAAGTGTCGAAGATACTTCTTCCCAGGCTTTTTCTTTGGATAAATTGTAATAGCGTGTTTTTAGTTTGGGATCCTTGGCTCGATCGCTGGTCCCCTCCATACTTCGGATGATACCGACGAGCGTTCTCTTTAAGGTCAAGACCCTTCCTCCTTTGAGTGTAACCGTTCCATTATGTATTCTAGTGTAACATTGTTCAAGTAGTAACAAAAGGGAAAGCATTATATTTAACATCAAAAATACACAGATAAGCAATAACCGAACCGATTAATCTATCGGATCAATCATTGAACCAACGTAAAAACACCCCGGCTTCCTTGTAAGAAGGAAAAGTCAGGGTGCTGTACATGGTAAAATTAGAAACCCGCCTATGCCGTCCGGCTACATTGTCTTATGAACCTGCTTGGCAGGTGGGTGACTGCAAAAATGCGTTTGAAGTCCCCATGTCGTATAGACAGGGCTTTTCAGCAACACTTTGTATTAATCTCCCGAAGACATCATCATTGGTTCAAAACAACGAATAACCGAAACGTACATCGCAGGATGTACCATTATTATATCCCTAACTGTGTAAAAAGTAAATGCCATACAGACATGTTTTATTTTTGCTGTGTTAAATCTTTATTATCAGAATGTTCAGAAGTTTGTGGTTCGTTCTCTTCAGCTGATTTCTCAGCCAGTGCAGCAGCCTCTTCTTCTTCTTTCTGCAATTGAATCTTTTGCATCTGCTCCTGCATTTTGTTATAGGTAGCGTAGAAGTTAAAGAACGCAAACCAAGCCACGATGCTCATAATGAAAAAGATAAACAGCACCGGATAACGTAATCCGAAATAGAACAACAACCCGCTTCCCAGTAATGTGGAGAACACACGGAAAGGTCGAATCAGCGTTAACAGGACTGCATTTTTGATAATAAGGCCGATCGACATATGGTAATGTACAACCATAGAAAAGAAATTAAACAGGGATACAAACAATAGCAGCAACAACACGAGCATAATTATGCCAACCAGTTGCATATTACGGAACTGCGTCATATAGACCGTATAGTCCAGATACATGATCGCGAACAGTAGTGTGTAAAAAATGCCCCCAATTAAACTTTGTTTGTAGTTTTCCTTGTAACCTGTAAAGAATGTACGAAAGATCGGCACATCCGTATCTCCCATATTCCATTTACGAACAACCGTGAACAAAGCCGAGGTCGCCGGAAACAGTGTAAGCGGTGCCACAATGGCAATAGCCCAGTTCATTTGTAATGATTCGTTCGCGAGATTCTGCTGCATGACGAGCAGTTTCATAATCATGAAAAACAAGAACGGTGACGAACAGATCGCCCACAAGAGATTGCTTGCGGCCAGTCTTGTGATCCATTCTGTCAGCCGGTAAAGCCCGCCCATAGCTCCTTTAAATTCCAAACATTTCTCCTCCTCCACACCTTGCGTCTAACCTAAATTCTAATATTAATATACCTTATTATATATAGGAAAAGCCAGCACTTCCCGAAAGAAGATGATTGCCGACAACCTTGAGCGTTCTAATAAATGGAAAGTTTACGAACTTTTACAAAGCAAAAAAGATGGAGCAGCTTCCTGCCCCATCCTCATTAAATGTTTTACTTATTCAAAAGAGTTGTCTCTAGCCGGACGACGTCCTTCATTGTTGCTTGGACGCGGTTTGCGATCACGGTTGTAGCCGCCTTCTCTGCTTCCACTTCCACCACTGCTGTTGCGGTCACGATTATAACCGCCACGTCCACCGCCACTGCTGTTGCGATCACGGTTATAGCCACCACCGCTACGGTTACCGCTGTAACCTGATGGCTTGCGTCCGCCAGAACGAACATCTGGTCTACGACGTTTAGCACGGATCGGATCTTCAGGAGTCAGATCAACCTGAGCATCTTTTTTGTCGCCTGTCAGGAGTTTCAAAGCTGCGGACAACAATTGCACGGAATCATATTGCTCCAGCATTTGAATGGCAATACCTTTGTATTCGTTCAGCTCACCGGATTGTACAATCTCCAGGAGACGTTCAGCCGTTACACGTTGTTTTCCTTCAACCGCTTCTGCCATCGTAGGCAGCGGTTTACGCGGAATACGGTGACGCGTTACACGCTCGATGAAGTGCAAGTGATCAATCTCACGCGGAGTTACGAAAGACCATGCCGCACCCTCTTTACCCGCACGACCTGTACGGCCAATACGGTGAACATAACTTTCCGGATCTTGCGGAAGGTCAAAGTTCACAACATGAGTTACGCCAGATACGTCGAGACCGCGAGCTGCTACGTCTGTTGCAACGAGTACATCGATGCTGCCATCACGGAACTTACGCATTACCGTATCACGTTGGTTTTGAGACAAGTCGCCATGCAAACCATCAGCGGAATATCCGCGTTTTTGCAAAGCTTCAGCCAATTCGTCGACACGACGCTTGGTACGTCCGAACACGATTGCCAGTTCTGGAGATTCCATATCCAGCAAACGGCTAAGCGCTTCGAATTTTTGACGCTCTGGTACTTCGATATAAGCCTGATCAATCAACGGAGCGCTGACTTGTTTAGGAATAACAGAAACGTGTTCTGGATTAGTCAAGAATTGTTGAGCCAATTTTTGAATGTTAGGAGGCATTGTTGCAGAGAACAGCATCGTTTGACGGTCGTCTGGAACTTGTTTCAGGATGGATTGAATATCCTCCATGAAACCCATGTCGAGCATTTCATCTGCTTCGTCCAATACAACAGTTTGTACATCATCAAGTTTGATTGTTTTGCGGTTGATGTGGTCAAGGAGACGTCCTGGCGTACCGATGATAATCTGTGGTTTTCTTTTCAATGCACGAATCTGGCGTACGATATCTTGTCCGCCGTAGATTGGCAGGGAGCGCAGACCTTTGAAGCGAGTAAGTTTTTCGATCTCTTCAGCGACTTGAATCGCAAGTTCACGTGTAGGTGCCATAATGAGGGCGCGGATTTTATCATCCGTTTTGGAGATTTTGCTGATCAACGGAATACCGAATGCTGCGGTTTTACCCGTACCTGTTTGAGCTTGACCGATCAAATCTCTACCTTCAAGCGCAATTGGAATCGATTTGGATTGAATCGGTGTTGCTTCTTCAAACCCGAGCTCAGTGATGGCTTGCAACACCAGTGGTTCAAGATTGAAATCTGAGAAATTTAAATTTGTCAAAATTATTCATACTCCTTTTATATGGTGGACATGGTGGACAATCCACTTTGTTGTCTGTATTCTTAAGTAGCGTTAATATTTATAGGGTATCCCAACGGGACGAATTATTTTCACGAACGAACATAATTCCATGAATGGGTCCCCAACATAAGACTAAAACTACAATCACGTGTTTGAAACATTTCAAATTTTAGCTTTCGATTTGGGAAAAGTTTCCTACTCAAGAATATCCACAAATCATTATATCATAAAACTATTCAAGATTACCAGCAATCTGGTTTTAAATAAAAATGAGGTGATTAAATTGCCCAAAATAATTTGGCACTCTTTGGTGATCATTTTGGGTGCTGCAGCAATTGCTTGCGGCTTTAACTGGTTTTTGGTACCCCATCAGCTTCTGAGCGGTGGAGTATCCGGTATTTCCATGCTTTTAGGTTATTTTACCAATTTGAATCTTAGTATAATGTATTTTGTTCTTAACATCCCTCTGCTCATTGCAGGTTGGTTTATTCTTGGACGACGTTTCATTATATTGAGTATTGTATCGGTAGCGGCCACTTCCTGGTTTATTGGACTGCTGCCGGTTTCTGCTGTAGCGACTGATCCACTTCTAAGCTGTGTGTTCGGCGGAGTTCTGGTCGGCATCGGTACCGGTGTCTCCTTTAGGGTCGGTGGCTCTACTGGAGGTCTCGATATTGTCGGCTCCATTTTCACCAGAAATCGTGATTTCCCGATCGGTACTGTCATGGCGGGGATGAACGGAGCAATCATTTTGTTAGCGGGTTACCTGAACAACAACTGGAATATCGCTCTGGCCTCCATGGTATCGATCTATGTTACAGGTAAAGTACTGGATCTCATCCATATCAGTCACGTTAAGGTTACGCTCTACATCATCACCAATGAAACCGAAGCGATGCTAAAAAAACTGTTGACCCGTCCACGTGGTGTTACAAAAATTAAAACGCAAGGGGCATATACGGACATTGAAAAGGATATGTTAATGACTGTGACCACCCGTTACGAACTGGTTGAGATCAAACGCATTATCAAAGAAACCGATCCAAAAGCATTTGTTAACATCGTGGAAACGGTAGGCGTTATGGGCTCATTCCGCCGCAGTTAGTTATCTGCCCGTTAACAATTCACAAGTTTGTGGTATAATAATGGTGCACCGCTCTTAAATATGTTGTAAGCAGGTTCCGACCTTTACTTTTCACAAAGCCATATGCTTTCCCGATTCGCGCCGAATGACTTACCATTTTGGAATTCGAGTAGGAAAGGGTGATTATTGTGGATACGGAAACGGTAAAACTGTTTGAAATTGTCAACAAATGGTGCCCGGAAATGCTCCCTTTCTTAAAACCGAATGAACTCGACTCACTGATTGTTCTCCGGGATGGTCTGGGCATCCTGGAACAGGGAGATGCAATGGAAATCATTCAGTACAGTATTTGTGAGCATCAGAATGATGTGTATATTCAATAATTTTTTCAGAGCGTTTACGCCGCTTCTTGACGAGGTATTCCTCAGTCAGGGAGCGGTTTTCATTTTTTCCACATGTTTCATAAAAGGATTATTATGGTTAAAAGCTCGGAGGCTTTGCTGTATAATTCAAGTATGGAATGTACATAAAGGGAGTGGAAAAGGATGAACATACTTTGGACCTTGTTCGCAATGGCCTTGGGAAGTTTCGGCGGAACATCGGTAGCTCCGGATCTGGGTCTTAGCAACAATAGTCAACTACCCTTGTTAAGTAGTAGTTTTAACACAGCCATTATTCAGTCGCAAAAAGAACAAGTCGTCATTGATGCTGACAATCCCCCTGCCAAAGTCGACCCGCAACCTGATGCTCCTGTTGTTAAAGGCATATATGTCACAGCGTACAGCGCTGGTGGTGCAAGAATGGCACAATTGCTAGAACTGACAGATCAAACCGAACTGAATGCTATGGTTATTGATATCAAGGATGATCTCGGATACATTACCTACCCCACGAAAAACAAAGCAGTGAACAAAATGGGTGAAGCAAAGTCGTTCATTCGGGATATCGACGCCTTGATGAAACGATTAGAAAAACATCAGGTTTATCCCATTGCGCGTATCGTTGTATTCAAAGATACCATTCTTGCCAAAAAGAACCCCGAGCTTTCCTTCCGTAATCAAGACGGCTCTGTATGGGCCAACGGGAAAGGAGACAGCTTCGTGAATCCTTACAGCAAAGAGGTATGGGAATATAATATTGAAATTGCCAAAGAAGCGGCGAAGCTCGGTTTCAAGGAAATCCAGTTTGACTACGTGCGCTTTCCCGAGGGATTTGAAACACGTGCAGATAAATTGAAGTATGCACAAACCGATCAATCACGCGTTGACGTTGTCGCCGAATTTGTGCAATATGCACGCAAAGAGCTCGCCCCACTTGGTGTACGAGTTTCGGTAGATATTTTTGGGTATGCAGCCTCTGTCCCAGCAGCCGAAGGCATTGGTCAGGATTTTGTGAAAATTTCGGAAAACGTGGACGTCATCTCGCCTATGGTCTATCCCAGTCATTATTCTACTGGCTGGTACGGTGTCAAAGACCCTGACAAAGACCCTTATACCACAATTAAAGGTTCCATGAAGGATACACATAAGAAGCTAGACCCTACCAAAGAACTCAAACCGGTCATTCGTCCATGGATTCAAGACTTTACGGCAAGCTGGCTGGGTAGCGGACATTATATCAAATACGGCAAGAAACAGGTTGAAGATCAGATTAAGGCGATGAAAGAAATGAGAGTGGATGAATATCTGCTATGGAATGCATCTAACCGCTACACGCCTGGCGTGCAATACAAATAACTTCATTTGCACTTATTGAATTTTATTCGTTCGAACTCATCTGACCGCAGATTTGGTCATGAACTCCATAATCTCGAGCCTCGTCCCGTTTATAGCGGGAGCGAGGTTTTTTTGTATTTTAACATCTTGAATATTTGTTAAGGTACTATGCTCCCGCTTCATGCCCCTTTCTTTCTCCCGTTTGCACTATTCAAATCCGTAAAAATCCTCTACAATTAATAGCTGTCTGATGTGACATCAGCATGATAACGATATAGATCGTGAGGCCTCTTCAGTGAATATGAACACATCGAGTTTTCCACAGAAAATCAAACAGTTCCTGATCATATTTTTGCCCATTTTTACGACTCAGATTGCGCTTTCGGCCATGTCGTTCTTCGATACGAATATGTCCGGCAAATTTTCACCAGCTGACCTCGCAGGCGTTGCTATAGGTACAAGCTTATGGATGCCCGTCCAGACCGGACTTAGCGGGATATTAATGGGAATAACCCCTGTTGTTTCTCACCTGCTCGGCTCTAGGCAGCATGATCAGATTGGGCGGAGCGTCATTCAGGCTCTTTACCTGGGCATTGCCGTAGGCCTTATTGTGTTAGGGGCAGGCGCGTTGCTTCTAAGTCCCATATTAAACGGGATGCCTTTGGAGCCGCATGTTGCAAATGTAGCATTTTATTTTCTGTGTGCGCTTGCTTTTGGCATTATGCCCCTGTTCGGATATACGGTGCTGCGCAGTTTTATGGATGCACTTGGACAGACACGGGTTACCATGCTCATCACACTCGTTTCGCTGCCCGTTAATATTTTGCTAAACTATCTGCTCATTTTTGGGCGATGGGGTTTCCCTCAATTAGGCGGTGTTGGTGCAGGTGTGGCCACAGCATGTACATATTGGCTTATTTTTCTGATCAGCCTGTTTTTCGCGCATCGTATGGAGCCATTCGCTCAGTATGCTATTTTCCGTCAATGGTCACGGATCTCGCTCAGCAAATGGAAGGAACTCCTCGTCATCGGGGTTCCCATTGGGTTTGCAACTTTTTTTGAAACGTCTATCTTCGCTGCAGTTACCTTGCTGATGAGCCGATTCGATACGGTCACGATAGCCGCCCATCAGGCAGCACTGAACTTTGCTTCCACGCTCTATATGTTACCTGTGAGCATCTGTATGGCACTCACTATTCTGGTCGGCTTTGAGAATGGTGCTGGCCGGTTGAAAGGCGCCAAACAATATAGTCTGCTCGGGATCGGGGGAGCTATTGCCCTTTCATTGATTACAGCGATTATTTTGCTGGTGTTCGGAGAGCCGATTGCGAGAATTTACTCCAATGAACAGGAAGTAATTACACTAACGCAGCATTTTCTGATCTATGCGATTTTCTTCCAAATTTCAGATGCCATTGCTACACCCACACAAGGGGCATTGCGAGGATACAAAGATGTCAATCCTGCGTTAATCATTACCTTTGTCGCGTATTGGATTATCGGCCTGCCCGTTGGTTATCTCACAGCAACTTATACTTCACTTGGCGCATTTGGATATTGGATTGGTCTCATTGCCGGGCTTGCAGTGGGAGCCACTGCGCTGTTGTGGAGACTGTTCAAGGTACAGAAGCAAGCTTCCCTTCGCGTATAAGTAAACCGCTATCCCGTCGCATGCTTTTCTTCGTGTAAAGAAGGAGAGCATAAAAACAGAAAAAAGAGCACAGCTCCGAATCGTACGGATAGTGCTCTTTTTTTTGTTATAAGGAATTATTGAGACAAGCGTTGTGCAAGCTCATACGTTTCCATATCAAATGCTTTTTTAGTGTTTACCACTTTATCAATATCGGTCAGAACGAGCTCACCTTTGACAAGTCCGCAGCCTTTATCCGTCTCGCCTGCAATCAAGCTACGCACTGCGAAATCACCAAGACGACTTGCAAGGTTACGGTCAAACGGTGTTGGCGTACCACCACGTTGAATGTGTCCGAGAACGGTAACACGCGGCTCGTACGTCGGGCAGCGTTCCATCAATTCTTTGGCAACGTCTTCTCCCTTGCCTACCCCTTCAGCTACGATGATGATACTGTGACGCTTGCCATGTGCAAAGTTAGCTTTCATACGCTCAGCCACTTCGTCCATGTCAAAGGGCACTTCCGGCACCAGGATCGTCTCCGCTCCTGAAGCAAGTCCGGCATGCAACGCAATGTCTCCACAGTGGCGGCCCATAACCTCAACGATCGAAGAACGTTCATGGGAAGACATCGTGTCACGCAATTTGTTAACCGCATCAACCACGACGCTAACGGATGTATCAAATCCGATGGTATAATCGGTGAATGAGATGTCATTGTCAATGGTACCTGGCAAACCCATCGTATTAATGCCAAGCTTGCTCAGTTTGTTTGCACCATGATATGAACCGTCTCCGCCAATAACAATGAGACCGTCAATTCCGCGTGCACGCAAAATGTCTGCTCCTTTTTGCTGGCCTTCAGCGGTATAAAACTCTTTACAACGTGCAGATTGCAGAACAGTTCCCCCGCGCTGGATAATATCCCCAACACTGCGCAGATCCATCGGGAAAATGTCATTGTTCAAAAGTCCTTGGTATCCGCGCTGAATACCGAACACTTCCAATCCGTGAAATAGTCCGCTGCGAACAACCGCACGAACAGCCGCGTTCATCCCCTGTGAATCGCCACCGCTCGTTAGCACTGCGATTTTCTTTACTGCTGTCATGATGTTTCTTCCTCCTCTAGTTTCACTTCAGGCTCCGCAACAATACACCTGACTTACATATGCTTCCGTATCCACCGACTGAAAATGAAGAAAAACACACGTGTCATTGGACTGTTCTTCATCAAGCGTTTGGACACGACGCGAACTTCATGCTGTTCGCTGACTTTGGGATCAGACAGGTAAATGGCTATCAGTCCTTCAATAATCATCCGGTGAAAAGAAGTTCCCGGAATCTTCTGCACATCACTGCGAGCCATCTCCACAATAAAAGCAATTCGATCCAGCATCATCTCTACATTCTCATAATAATTGCAGAAGTTGAGATCCCCTCCGGCACGATCCTCATCCTGGTCGATCAAATAATCGAGCATGATGTGCAATGCGCATACGTGCGGGAAATAGGCAGTGTGGATCGATACCGCCTGCTCTTCGGTCAGCTGATCGTCACTTGCAGCGAGAAACAGCATAAATACACCCAGAGTAGAGCCCGTAGCAGCGGCAAATTCGTTCCAGCGAAACTGAGGTGTGCGGTGGCGATGCTCCGACCACCATTCGAGCAAAGCCGTTTCTCTCAGTTCCGGTTTGATGTGCTTATATACCTGCAGGTCCGTGTATAGGCCTGCCAGATCCTGTATTTGGGGCTTGGCTGACACATATCCTGGTAGCTGACGAGTGAGCTCCTGACATGTCGTCACCAGATTCCGAAGGTACCCACCGTCATCCTGATCCTCACGGAGCGCATAATAATTGACAGGTGTTGCCTCGGGATCTACCGCATCAAGCATAGATTGATGGAGCAAGCGAAAATCAGCCGGGTCCATCGAGGTGCTGCGGTCACACAGATTGTCCAAATAATCACTTATGGTTTGATACGAAACGATTAGCGGAATAAGAATATGTCTATTGGACATATCCGCTAATGCATAGACCGTTCCACCTTCACAGTGAAATTGCTTATCCCTTAGGCTGGCAAGTGCTTGAGTACGTAATTCCTCATTGGGAATTGTCTCTGCCTGAGCACGCCATCCATCCAATGCCTTACGCGTTTCCGGAATGGTGTATTTGTACACCCCTCTCATCAATGCCAGCGGTCCTCGCGGGTACTGATGTCGTTTTCGATTTGATTGGCTCAAAATAAATGTGCCTCCACTTTGGTTGAATACGTATTAGAGCGATTTTAACCATTCCTATTATAATATGATCCCCTTAATTGTACAAATGATCTACCGCATAAACCGCGTAAAAAATCGCATCCCCGTCCAAAGCTTTATGATATACTATGCATATTTCTATCCATCAAAGGAGTCGTTGACATGTCGTCAGGTGAACCACTTTCGTGGAGACGGTTATTTTCTTTTTTTGTGCCACTTGGCATCTCCGCCTCTCTAGTTACCATATCGCACGTCATTATCAACAGCACGCTTGCACGCTCTGCTCATCCGGAGACTGTGATTGCAAGTTATGCCATTGCGGGAAGTTTGCTGACCCTCACGGAACGTCCCTCCACCTTACTGCGCCAAACTTGTTCAGCGCTGGTACGTGACCGCCTCTCTTTTCAGGCTCTTACGTTCGTGACCAAAATATTTCTGGCCTGCGTGCTACTCATCGGATTTCTTATTGTGTACTCACCCGTTGGTACCGGTGTGTTCAAATATTTGTTCGGCGTCAGCCCGGATCTGCTGAGCAAAGTGATCGACGTTTACGAGATCCTAATGTACGTTAGTATTTTTTCTGTCATCCGGAATATTTATCAAGGCATTATCATCACGAACAACCGAACCAAATGGCTCACGATCGGAATGGTATTCAGGTTAGCAGGTATGTATGGGTTATCCCTCTACTTCATCTATACAGACTCCATTAACAGTGGTCGTGTAGGCGCTATCATCTTTGCTGTGGGCATGATGATTGAAGCTCTGGTTAGCTACTTGGAAGGCAGAAACATTATGCGAAAAATGCCTGCCAAGCTTAAGGATCATCTCGTTGAGAGCAAGGGAGATGTGTATCGCTTTTACAAACCACTGCTTTTATCCAGTTTTGTAGCCCTGTTTATAGGTCCTGTCATTAACATTGTGCTCGGTAAAACAACCGGAATCGCGTTGGCCATCTCTTCTTTTGCTGTTGCCAGCAGTCTGATGCAGCTCATGTTAAGCTTTTTTACTTATATTCATCAGATCGTGCTCAACTTCTATCTGATCGATGCCAAACTCGTTAAGAAATTTGCGCTCGTTACCGGTTTTATACCGTTCGCGATGACTGTCTCCATTGCGTATACGCCTTTAGGTCCATGGGTACTCGAAAATATTATGAGCGTTCAAGGCCAGCTGCTGGAGCAAAGTCTCTGGACACTTCGCGCCTTTGTGTTATTTCCGCTGATCTCTCCTTTTCTGGACTTCAGCAATGGTCTCATTCTGCTTCGCGGTCAGACCAAAACGATGTTTCGTTCACAGAGCGCCAATGCGATTTGCACAATTATAGTATTGCTTATTCTTGTAAGCATTTTCCCGGCGTGGAACGGCATGATCGGTGCAGCCGCCCAATCCCTTGGTTTGCTTGCTGAGCTTGTTATTGTCTGGCTGGTCATCCGGCGCACGCAAAAAGAACCAACGATGTCCATACCGCCATCTCGCGGATCTTCATCCCTGAAAAGGTGATCCACTTTGGAAATCCCTATTATACTTCTGAAGCAAAATTTTCGAATTTATTGTAGTCATTGAAATTAACGAATAACCTGAATCAGATTTAAGAATGGAGTCTCTCATCATGAAATTAAGTCATACGGCCCGGCCAGATCAGAACTGGCTACGGGCTTTAATGTTCACCATCTTTGGTTCTACCGCACTCGTAGTATCGTACTTCCAGCTTTACTTCAGCCACCTTGGCTTCAGTCCTGCCGAGATTGGTTACCTGTATGGCATCGGACCGCTCATCTCTGTATTCTCCAATATGTTCTGGAGTATGGCGAGTGACAAATACAAGACTGTGCGGAAGGTTATGATCCTGTTGCTCGGTGGCCAGTTAATTACCGGGATCCTGCTTGCCAATGCATCAAGTTTTGGCGAAGTGTTTGTCCTTGTAACACTATTTTACTTTTTCTATTATCCGGTCTATCCACTGTCAGATACAATGGCAATTACAACGGCGAATAAATATGGTCGAAATTTCACGTCCATTCGAGTGTTCGGCTCCATCGGATATGCCTTTTTTGCCCTTAGCATCGGTTATGTCCTTGGCTCTTTTGGTTCCGAATGGACGATGTGGATCTGCATCAGCCTTGCAGCGATTACATTACTGATCAGTTTCCAATTACGGGATCAGCCGTCGGGTGGCAGTAGCCGAATGGATTTATCCGGGCTGTGGGCGATCCTGAAACGCCGAGATGTTCTTGCATTTTTCGGCTGTGTGTTTCTGCTGGCTATGGGCCATCGAATGAACGAAGCCTTTCTGACAATCACACTCAAAGATTTAGGTGCCAGTGAAGGATTAATCGGCTGGTCCTTGCTCATCTCTTCTGTGAGTGAGATCCCGATATTTTTACTTCTAAGCAAATACGGGAACAAATATAAGGAACTACCACTTCTTACCTTAGCAGCCTTGATGTATACCATTCGATTATTATTCATGTCTGTCTCGCATACACCAGCAGCCGTTGTTCTAATTCAAACGATGCATAGCGTAACTTTCGGTATTTTTTATGTCACTGCGGTTCGTTATGTAACCCGACTCGTCCCTGATGATTTTCGAGCAACAGGGATGGCGTTATTTACAATTGTGTGGTCTAGCGCTTCTGGACTATTAAGCGGCACCTTGGGTGGCTTGTTATTAGAGCTTACAGGACGTCAGACGTTCTATCTTACTGCGATGAGCTTTGCATTGGCCGCCTTGATTGGTTTCGGCTTTCAATTGTTACGCACGACAACGCATCGTTCCACCTGAGCGCCGCAAAACCAAAAAAAGCACAGTCTCCAAATGGGGACTGTGCTTGTGTTTGTGATATTCAGCTATAATCGATCATTTATAAGAAGTCCGTGTAAGACGGAAAAATCTTACAATTTAGTAACGTTAGCTGCTTGAGGACCACGGTTTCCATCAGTGATTTCGAATTCTACCGCTTGACCTTCTTCCAATGTTTTAAAGCCGTCGCCTTGGATTGCGGAGAAATGTACGAATACGTCCTCGCCGCCTTCAACTGAAATAAAGCCATAGCCTTTTTCTGCGTTAAACCATTTAACTGTACCTTTCAAATGAACAACCTCCTAAAAATATCGCCATCTATGGCGAATACCCTCATTATACTGTATGGGCTTCCATTTTGCAATTTATCTTTTCCATAATTGATGAAAAAATTTGCTTTGCATCGTAGGGTACGGTATCATTTTACCAAAACCGTTAGTTTGGAGACTACCTATGATAAAAAAACACGAAATATACAAAACAGACAAGTGGAATATGATGACTGTAGAAGTCCAAGGCAAGTATCTCGTTCTGCGGGAAATATCAGAAGAATGGGGCGAAGAATGCCACACATTCCTTAGCCGTCCTGCCTTAATGCATTGGGCCGAGCGTCGTTTTCCGAAAGAGGATTTTGAAAATCGTGAAGAGGAATGGCGTGCGCTAATGGCTGCCTTCAAGGGAGTTTAATCGATGCAGCTTGATTCAGGCAATGTTGTTATCTTCATTATCCTTGCCTTCGCACTGGGGTTTGCGCTGATCTTAGGACGTAATTCCGTCCCGGATCGTCTAAGAAGAGGAATGGCGCTAATCGCTACGTTGCTCGTTTGTTTTGCCTTTTTCCTCATCGTATATTACCTCGTTAACATGGGAGCCTGATACAAGATTCTGAACGTGTTTACACGCGATTCAAGGCGCTCAAATATTTCGGTTGTGCCCAGGCCATACTATACGAAGTTATCGGGAATTCATTTTTCTGAGTTATTCGCATGGTAAGGAGGAAGGCTATTGAAATATCAAAAATCGCTATCTGTTCTTCTGGCTCTTAGTCTGGTTCCTTCGTCTCCTGCTGCACTTGCACAGGAGACGAAGGCGGCTATGCCCGTATTTTCAGCACATAATCAAAGGAGGATTCCCATGAGTAAATTATTGAAACGTTCCGAGGTGCCAGCCGAGCATACATGGAAACTGGAAGATTTATATGCCGATCAGAAGGCTTGGGATCAGGAGTATGAAGAAGTATCTTCTATGATGAAAAAGGCCTCCGAATTTCAAGGTAAATTGAATCAGCCTGACGTACTTAAAGCCAGCTTCGAATTTGAAGACGAAATCGGACTCAAACTCGAACGACTTTTCGTATACGCCCGCATGCATCAGGATGAAGACACAGCTAACCCTACATATCAAAGCCTTTCTCAAAAAGCCCAGAAACTCGGAGTACGGGTAGGCGAAGCTCTTTCCTTTGTCACACCTGAGATTCTTTCGTTGCCGGATCCAGAGCTTGACGCCCTTATTAAGAATGAGAAGCTCTCCGCATATACCTTTACCTTGGAAGAGATGAAACGGGAAAAGGCCCACGTGCTAAGCCAAGCGGAAGAAGCACTACTTGCACAGGTCGGCAATCTGTCTCAAGCACCGCAGACCATCTTCAGCATGCTGAACAATGCGGATCTTAAGTTTCCCCGTATTCAAGATGAGAACGGAAAAGAAGTCGAACTTACACATGGTAGCTACATTCAGTTTTTGGAGAATCCAAACCGTGAAGTTCGGGAACGTGCTTTCAAAGCAGTATATGAAACCTATGCGAAACAAAAAAATACGATTGCCGCAGCGCTGAATGCCAACGTAACCAAAAATATGTTTTATGCCAACGTGCGGAAGTATCCTTCAGTTATGGAAATGAACCTGTATGGTGACAACATCCCAACGGATGTTTATAACAATCTGGTAGACACGATTCATGAAAGTCTTCCACTCTTACACCGTTATATGGATCTCCGCAAAAAATTGCTTGGAGTGGACCAACTGCATATGTATGATCTATTCGCTCCACTCGTGGATGAATACAAGATGGACATCACATATGACGAAGCCAAAAAGACAGTCAAAGAAGGTCTGGCTCCGCTCGGCAAGGAGTATGCAGAGGCACTTCAGGCTGGGTATGATAATCGCTGGATTGATGTATATGAAAATGAGAATAAACGCTCAGGTGCATATGCGTGGGGTGCTTACGGTACTCACCCGTATGTACTCCTCAACCATAAGGATAATCTGAACAGCATGTTCACACTGGCACACGAGATGGGTCATGCGCTGCATTCATACTATTCGGATACAACCCTTTCTTATCGTGATGCACAGTATACGATATTCCTTGCAGAAGTAGCTTCAACGACAAACGAAGCACTGCTCATGGACTACATGTTGAATAAATCAACAGATCCGAAGGAAAAACTGTATTTACTTACGTATTATGCAGATCAGTTCCGGACTACGGTATTCCGTCAGACCATGTTCGCTGAGTTCGAGAAAATAATTCATGAGCGTGCTGAACAAGGCGAAGCACTTACACCACAGTTACTGTCAGAAATTTATTATGATCTCAATGTACAATACCATGGCAAAAACATGGTCGTTGACAAAGATATCGAGATGGAATGGGCACGTATTCCCCATTTCTATAACAGCTTCTATGTGTATAAATACGCTACAGGTTTCTCGGCAGCGACCAGCTTCTCGAAGCAAATTCTGGAAGAAGGACAACCTGCAGTTGATCGTTATCTCGGATTCCTGAAGAGTGGCGGTAGTGACTACTCCATTAATATTTTGAAAAAAGCGGGTGTGGATATGTCAACACCACAGCCGATTCGCGAAGCGATGAGTGTATTTAAAGAATTGATCGAGCAGATGGAACAGCTAACCAAATAAGGTGGCGATCCCCTGTAATCTAATCCCTTGCCCCAGGCGGGCAAGGGATTTTATAATCAAGCGAGATGCAGTACGCTCGAAAAAGGGTAATGCATTCTAGTTCTCAATTGGTTCACAACAAGGAGGCAACATCATGAAAATGCAATGGGCACTTATCGCAGGTCTTGTTTTTGCGCTGCTGACAGGGATTTTCGCAGTCATCAATGTAGATTCTGTTCAGGTTAACCTGCTGTTTAATACGGTTCGGGTTCCATTGATTTTGCTGATTTTAGGCTGTACTTTAATTGGTGGTATTATTGTAGGTTCTTACGGGATTTACCGTCAGTATCGACTGCAGCGGGAGAATAAACGCCTGCATGTGCGCGTAGCTGAATTGGAAGCTTCTGTAGCAAGCACTACTACATCCGTTTCGTACGATACCATGGATTCCATCCGCTCGGATGAATCCGAACACGATCACCAGTTACACAACGATTCAATCGAGACTCAGCCAAAAGGCAACAATACAGGTACGTTGTAAAAATCAGAAATAGCCTGCTGGTAGATCGGAATGGACATGCATTCATCCAGACAGGCTGTATTCTATTTGACCTGCGCCTGTGAGAAATAGGAGGAAAATAAAGATGGGTTTTACTATTGATGAATCTTACGTTCTGTCTTTTTTGAAAAAATTACTGGATACACCCAGTCCAAGCGGATACACCCACCACATTATAGAGATGATTCGCAAGGAAGCGAGTTCCCTGAACATCTCCTGTGAACTGAACAACAAAGGTGGAGCTATGCTCACACTGCCCGGTGAAGATCCTTCCAGAACCATTGCTTTAAGTGCGCATGTAGACACGCTCGGTGCCATGGTGCGGTCCATCACCTCTTATGGCACGTTAAAACTGACCTCTGTTGGCGGCTTTACGATGAATAGCATCGAGAACGAGTATTGCTCTATCCACACAAGAGACGGCAACGTCTATACGGGAACGATTCTTTCTCTACATCCTTCCGTGCACGTATACCCTGATGCCCGTACGTTTGAACGTTCGGAAAACCATATGGAAGTCCGTATTGATGAAGTTGTATCCTCCAAGGAGGATGTATTAAAACTAGGCATTAGTGTAGGTGACTTTATCTCCTTTGATGCCCGGGCTGTCATTACACCAAGCGGTTACATCAAGTCTCGCCATCTGGATGATAAAGCCAGTGTAGCTGCCCTGTTTGGCATCCTTGAATCCGCTCATCGTGAAGGCTGGAAGCCCGTACATAACGTTTCTCTGCTCATCTCAAACTATGAAGAAGTTGGACACGGAGCTGCATATATCCCGGCAGAAATCAGCGAAATGATCGCAGTGGATATGGGTGCCATGGGTGATGATCTTAGCTGTAAAGAAACGGATGTATCCATCTGTGCAAAAGACTCGTCCGGTCCTTATGACTACGATATGACAAGCCGCCTCATTGAACTAGCCAAACAAGATGGCATGAACTATGCAGTAGACATTTATCCCCAATATGGTTCTGATGGCAGTGCTGCCTTACGTGCAGGAAACAATATTCGTGCTGCTTTAATTGGTCCTGGCGTTCACGCTTCTCACTCTATGGAGCGCACGCACAAAAGCGCGGTAATCAATACAGCCAAGCTACTTACTGCTTATATTACTACGAAGTAAGGATTACGTTAAGCTCTCTTAATAATTCAAACCCTAGGTTTTGTTTACTTGATGTTATTCAGTTCATTGCCTTCCTCATTATCAAAAAGGACACATTCTTTCAACGCATGAACAGCGTGTGAAGGTTGTGTCCTTTATTATTTTGGCACTATGCAGCTACACATACGATTGTAATCAGGCCTGTTCCACATACTCGCGATAATGACGTTCCTGAACCTGAAGCCGGGCTTCGTGATCCTTAATCTCCGCTTGTAAAACCTGTATTGTTTGACGTACCATGCTAAGTCCATGTTTGACCTGTTTCTCGGCACTACGAATTTTATCCTGAATCATCCAATCCACAAAGAAGTTATCAAAGAAATAGTCCGCAAAAGACAGCAAACCACCCAAATTTAAATCGGCGCTGACGGCCATCTCTACATCTTCCAACTCTTTCTGAAAACGACGTAGGTGCTTACCCGCATCTATAATAGCCACTTGCGCATCATCCATACGACTACGCTTGATATGTGTGGAGATCGCCCCTCCACCCATCATGTCATAGATGCCCCAGTTTCCAGCTGAATCTAATGCTTTTTCTGCACGTTCAAGCGCATATACCAGATAATCTCCTTCTCTCAGAGCTTCGTTAAGCTCCTGCAACTCACTTGCCAGATGTTCCCGTTCTTCGGCCAATTGTTGCAGTTCTTCATCCTTACTCAGCAAATGTTGTTCCTTCTCCCCCCATAAAACCTTATAGTCATTCTCCCAGAACCGATATTTTGATTGCCTTTGAAGCTCTCGCTCAACTTGAATCCGTTGCTCTTCTACATCCTGTAACATTCGGCAAGCTGTATCATAAGCCGACTTGCTCTCCAGCAGTTCAAACTCTTCTTTCTCCAAACGTTCCGTCTTCTTGCCGATCAGATCATAAAAAAATGAGGCCAAGCTCATGCCGTTCAGCCGATCCACGTCCTTCTGTTCCTTCTGAAGAGCTACGGTGCAATGTTCCACTTTCGCTTCCCACTGCTTCTCCTCCTCTTGGAGCTTATGAAGGCGGTTCGCCCATTTTTCGTAGATTCTTCCTTTTTCCTTAAGCATGGCGAGTTGTTCATTGATTTCATTATTGATCAATTTCACGCTCTCTCCCTTCTATGGAATTCATTACTAATAAAACGTAATAAACAAGGGTAACGTTTCATCTTTTATGTTCAACGTCCGGATTCATCTATGTTATTTAAAGCAAAAATGCCTTCTCCAAAGCGGCACTAAGCCGCCTGATGAAGAAAGGCATTGGTATGGTATAGTATGGGTTGTTTGCTTACGTCAACCAAATTAAGATTTGTTTTGCTCAATCTGCTCTGCTAGCTCGTTAAGTACAGTCCAGCGCTCCATCAATTCGTCCAAGTGACGCTCTACCTCAGCCTGTTCTGCCATTAACTCTTGCAGACGCGCTGAATCGCTAAAGGCAGCTTCCATCTCCTTGTTAATCCGGACGAGGTTTGCTTCAGCCTTTTCGATATTTTCGTCAATTTGATCGTATTCGCGCTGTTCCTTGAAGCTAAATTTCAATTTAGGTTTTGCCTGCGTTGTAACCGGAGTCGAAGCTTCAACGCTTTTCTCAGTGACCTGTTTCTTGGCTGCACTCGCACCGCTCTCTTGATTCCCAGCGGCATTTTTCAGCATCCATTCCGCATATTCACTATAATCACCTACGTGCACACGTACAGCGCCGTTCCCCTCAAACGCCAGCACTTTGTCTACTGTACGATCAAGGAAGTAACGATCATGCGATACAACGAACACAACGCCCGGAAAATCATCCAGATAATCTTCAAGCACAGCAAGTGTCTGAATATCCAAGTCATTAGTCGGCTCATCCAGTAGCAGTACATTCGGAGCAGCCATCAAAATGCGAAGCAGATACAAACGACGTTTCTCTCCGCCCGACAACCTGGCAATCGGTGTCCATTGGGAGGTTGGGTTGAATAAAAAGCGTTCAAGCATCTGTGAAGCGGTGATCAATGAACCATCTGCTGTTTTTATATTTTCAGCCACTTCCTTGATGTATTCGATCACGCGCAACGTTTCATCCATCTCCTGATGTTCTTGAGTAAAATAACCCAGATTCACGGTTGGCCCGAGAACAACTACTCCAGCGTCCGGTTGCAATCGACCTGAAATCATCTGTAGTAAAGTAGACTTACCACTACCATTCGGACCTACAATGCCTACGCGGTCGCCAGGCACAGCAATGTAGCTGAGATCGTTGATCAGCTTGCGGTTATCAACCGATTTGGAGAGATGTTCAATCTCCAGTATCTTTTTCCCCAGACGCGTAGAACCCACAGACACTTCCAGAGAGCCCGAGCGTTGGACACCCTGCTGATCTTTCAGTTGTTCGAAGCGATCAATTCTCGCTTTTTGTTTTGTAGTCCGTGCTTTAGCTCCGCGGCGAATCCACGCAAGTTCGGTTCGTAACAGATTCTTGCGCTTTTGTTCTGAGGCCGACTCCCGTTCTTCCCGTTCAGCCTTCAGCTCCAGAAACCGTGTATAATTCGCCTCATATCGGAACAAACGCCCGTGATCAAGCTCCAGCATGACATTGGCTACTCGATCCAGGAAGTAACGATCATGCGTGATCATAAGTAATGCGCCACGGCGTTTCTGCAAATACTGCTCCAGCCATACAACAGAATCATTATCGATATGGTTCGTAGGCTCATCAAGAATGAGCAATTCACAAGGATGGATTAACGCGGAAGCAAGCGCAACCCTTTTTCGTTGTCCACCTGACAATGTCCCCATAAGTGCATCGAACTGCTGTATACCCAGCTTGGATAAAATACTCTTCGCTTCACTCTCCATCTGCCAAAGCTGAAGTTGCTCCATTTGTTGGTTCAGGCGCATCAGGCGTTCATTCAGCGCAGTATCTGACGGGTTTAATTCAAGTAACTCCATCGTTTCCGTATACTCACGCACGGTTCTCATCTCGGCACCGTCACCTTCAAACACTTGTTGCAGTACGGTATTACTCGGATTAAAATCCGGATTCTGTGCCAGAAACTGCACGCGTACATCGTTGCCGATGGAAATCTGTCCTTCGTCCGCAGGCTCCATACCTGCAATAACGCGCAAAAATGTCGATTTACCGGTCCCGTTTACACCAACAACACCGATTTTATCCTGATCCGCCATACCAAATGAAGCATCCTTAAACAGAATCTTCTCGCCATAACTTTTTGCAACCTGTTCTACAGTCATTATATTCATTGCCCGTTACCCACACTTCTCTATAATTTGAAATGCTCTATCCTGCTGTGCTCATCTACACACACAATCCCGCATACCTACTTATACTCGCAAAAAGGAACGGCATCCGTCCAAAAATAGCGCTGCTGCAAAAGCGATTCGTTTGTTCAAATCTTGTTCATTGAACTCTGGATTTAGCATAATATCCATCTTCAGCCGGTCCAATATGCCGATATACGCTTCGGCCAACAGTGCGGGCTCAGGTACACCTGCACTTTCGAGAACTTTGCATACCATGCTCATATACTCGTTCATAAAAGCTTTCATAAATTTCATTAAATCCGGGTCATTATTAGGAGCCATAAAAAATAACTTTGTATGATTGCGTCGTTCGTAATAATAGGTCAGATGTGTCTTAGCGATCGCGCCAAGCTTGTCACCCGTGTTCTCGTGCGCTTGCAATGCATACTCCAAACGACTGATAAAGCTGTTACAATCCCGCTTGGATACTGCTACAAATAGTTGTTCCTTGCTTTTAAAATATAAATAAATCGTGCCTTTCGCAATGCCAGCCTCATCGGCGATATCGGACATTTTAGTCTCATAGAACCCTTTCGATCCAAATATGCCGTAGGCTGCATCCAGAATGGCCTCCGATTTGTCTCCTTGTACCGTATTCAACCTGTATCCCCTCCTTACAACGCCAAAATACTACCTAAGCCTATAGCTATACATGCACCGATCACAGAACTAAGCACATTGACCAGATCATTACTCATCCAAGTCCAGCCCCGAGCCTGTATTGTAGGCTGTCCACAATGTTCATGAACTTCAACCTCCCGGCCACATACTGTGCAACGATACATCTTTTGCACGGTTGCACCAAGATAGGAATCCGCGAACGCT
This sequence comes from Paenibacillus polysaccharolyticus, assembly GCF_023714295.1. Taxonomy (GTDB): domain Bacteria; phylum Bacillota; class Bacilli; order Paenibacillales; family Paenibacillaceae; genus Paenibacillus; species Paenibacillus polysaccharolyticus_A. Next base: position 590,958 of record NZ_JAMAUN010000001.1, on the reverse strand, counting down.
CCTGCTAGCCCACCAAACAACCCAATCAAGGTCCAGCCAAACCAGCCTGTTTGTTCCAACCCGCTAATCGACGCAAAAACAAATGCAAAGGCACCAATGACAATACCGCCGAGCGCAGCAGCCGAACTCCCTAACACGGAAACGCCTCCCGAGGCTCCGGGGGTTAATATCTTCCATGTAAGTACTGAGCGAGGAGGCTTGCGACTAAGACTTCCGATTTCGGTTGCCCAAGTGTCTGAGGTGACTGTTGCCATAACTCCGATAAAAGCATACAAAAATGATGGATGCGGCATGATCCAATTGGCCAGACATAACAGCATGCCTATACCGCCATTAGCCATCACTTGCCCGGCATCACGATTACCTGTCTTGGCATAAGACTTCTCCATCTCCTGCTTACGGTCTTTGCGAAACCTGGAGAGAAGCGTTGACGTGATAAAAAACAACAGTAGCGTGCCAAACCAGAACAAATTACCTGCCCCGTAATATATCGTACCCATCAGAATTGCGGCGAGGCATCCCGACAGGGTTAGCGATTTCTTTGCATAAGCGGCCCCCGCGACCAGAGAAGCGCACACAGCACCAATAATCCAATCCATAAGTTCTCCTGCACGTGAAATGTATATCGTTCACATGACGTTTATATATTTTTGAATGTTAATTATACCACGGTTTGACACTAAAGCAGAAACTGAACATGCGGCTAGACAAAACCTTATTTATTTTTAAGTTTTACTTCAGGTTTCCGAGTTACAATTGATCTAGCTCAAACTACAAGATTAACTGAACTACTTCTATTCGGTTCATACACACTACAGAAACGAGGACTATACAATGATGAATATGAAAAGAGTTTTTATACTAGGTACTATGATTGTTACCATGTCTTTCGCTGGATCCGCATGGAGTAAATCCACCATTTCTCCTATTCCCGAGCCCAAATGGTCTATTGTCGACCTGGAGAACAGCAATGAGAACGAAGAAGATGAACTGCTAGGTGCACTAAACCAGGCTTCCGAAGAGGAACTGGCAGAGAAGCTGTATCAGGGACATTCACTGCGCACGATCGCAGAGAATAGCGGAGGTGATTTTGCCAAGGCCATTAGCATCCAGATCAAACAGCTTCAGTCACAACTAGATGAGCGCCTTGCCAGTGGAAGTATCAGTTCTAAGCAGCACGCGCTTCAGTCCATGGAGATTGCAGAGTTGATTACAGAAAGTGCAAACAAAACATATATCTAGTTCCCGTTTCATTTCAATCTATAAAAACTTCAAGGCAGCGCAACGCAAAAAAGGAGCGCATAATCACGCTCCTCCTGTTAACACGAATCTAGTTTGATTCTGTTTGCGCTCGGTGGCATAAACCTTATGGATTATAGCGTTGATTCAATTACTCCGCTGCCTTGATCGTACATGCTCCTAATGATTCATCGGCCCATGCCAGCTCAAGCACATCTCCCGGCTGCGCAGCGCCTACTCCTTCAGGTGTACCTGTGAAAATGATATCCCCCGGCCCGAGGCCATAATGACGACCTACATAATCCACAATATCCTGTAAACTGAAGATCATGTTGATGATATTACCTCGCTGAACCTGAACACCATTCTTGGTCAAGGTGAAATCTTTTTCGAGAAGCGCTGCTGCTCCAGGAAATGTCTGAAAAGGCGTGATAGGTGCAGAGTTTTTAAACCCTTTGGCAGCCGTCCACGGGTGTCCCTTTTTCTTAATCACGGTCTGAACATCACGCAACGTAAAATCAATTCCAAACGCATAGGCATCGACCAGTTCATCAACTTGCACTCCCGGCTTGTAATCGTGGCCAATACGAACCACCAATTCAGCCTCATAATGAACTTCGCCTTTAGAAGCTGGCAATTCTAAACTTTCTCCATTCAATGGCACAACCGCATGAGAAGGCTTCATAAAAATCATCGGTTCATCCGGAACGGCGTTACCCAGTTCCTCCGCATGAAGCTTATAGTTTCGTCCTACACAATACACATTACGAATATTCGTCAACATAGAGCTGCAACCACCTTTACTGGATTCATTAATTCGTTCATCGCATCGTTTGTTAGTTCAACTACAGGTTTATGATTAAGGTCTGAAAAAGCGGCTACTCGTCTCCTGAAACGCATCTTCCCAAACATCAGGACGATTCGTACAGATCATCATATCCGGGTCGACAGCAGCAAGCTTTTTCATACTTGCCTTGTCATCTACTGTCCATGCCATCACTCGAATGCCCGCAGCATTCATCCCGTTCATTAATGCTTTGTCCACATTGGTGTATCCGATGGAAAGGAACGTACAATGCATTTGTTTCAACGCTGCGAGCAGGTCTCCTGGTTTAGCATCAATGATGAGACCCGTTTCTAATTCAGGCGCAAGTTTTTTCACTTCAACCAATGCGGATGGCTCAAACGATGTGATGACAACATCATGCTGCATATGTCTTTTTCTAATTTCGTGAATCACCGCTGCAGGCAGACCCGGATACATGTCTCCTTGTGTTTTTAATTCGATGTTTAATCGAACTTTGCCACAGGAACGATCCAAGAGTTCACTCAGGGAAGGTATGCGCTCCCCCGTGTAGTTCTTACCTTTCCAAGACCCAGCATCCAGTTGTTTCAAAACAGACCAATCGGTATCCTTTACTCGCCCCTTACCATTCGTCGTACGCTCCAGTGTGAAATCGTGGATCACTACAGGCACGCCGTCCCGGGATAACTGCACATCCAGTTCCATCCACTGGACTTCCGGTCTCTCCATCGCCGTATTAAATGCGGCCATCGTGTTCTCTGGTGCAATGGAAGAAAAGCCACGATGGGCTACACACAGATTGTTCATCATCATCTCTCCTCAGCAATACACTACTTAGTTAGGTACTACAGTTCCATCTGCATTCACTCGGATACCCGATGACATCTTAGCCATCTGCTCCAGCAGAAGTCGGTTCGCCTCATCAAGCATTGGCACAGCCTGCCCAAGAGCCGCTTCATACGGTATCACTTTCATACTGCATATCGCTTCGCGATTGCAACGCGCCTGAAAGACAGCTGTTTTCCACGTTTCTTCATTCGTCGATTTCGTAAAAATAAAATTCCCCGTACTATATGCAATCCATTTGCCTTTATAGTACTCAAGCCCTTGCAAAACATGGGGATGACCGCCAATAATCAGATCGGCACCCGCATCCACAAATTCGTGCGCAAGCCTCGTTTGATCGGCATTCGGGGTACTTACACGCTCTTCCCCCCAATGCGCAACGACGATAACCAGATCAGCCTTCTTACGGGCCGACTGAATCGCTGAGATCGCTCTTGTGGAGTCATACGCTTCCGCTACGCCTGCCCGATTCCCGTCTGCCTTCCAGCTAGCCACAGGAACAACCCGACTGAACCCAAGCAAGGCAATTTTCATGCCTTTGCGCTCAAAATAGGCAGGTTCATAAGCCTCGGTACCATTCATACCCGCGCCAGCATGTGCGATACCGTAATCATTAAGATACGTTAACGTATCGACCAGCCCTTCCACGCCTTGATCCAGAATGTGATTGTTTGCCAGATTAACGGCGTCAAACCCCGCTGCAGACATCGCTTGCAACGCTTTAGGGGAGGATTTGTAAACATAGGTTTTATCTGCAGCGCCCGTACCACCATGGGTCACTGGGGTCTCTAAATTACCAATCGTTAGATCGTCATTCTGAAACATAGAGCCAAGCTTGGCAAAGGGGTAATCATATCCGTTCTTCTCCAGCAATTCTGCAACTTTTCCGGAAAATTGAATATCGCCGACAAAATGAATGGTGACATCCTTGGATGAATCAGATGTTGAGATTCCCTTATTGCTATCTGCCTTACCCGAGGCTCCTTTTCCAGTAGTGGCAGGTTTTGTTCCCGTTGTCGGCTTATCACCGCCTGCCCCCGAAGTTTCATCGGTACCAGATCCCGAGTTATCTACATCATCATCTGGCTCTGCATTTGGCTTCCCATCTACCGAAGCTGCATCTTTATCCGGTGCTTCAGCTGAATCAGCATCAGACTCGGGCTGGTTCAATGCATCCCCACCCTTATCGTCCACTCCTGAAGGCGGCTCCTGTTGCACGACCTCTGAATTAGCAGGCTGGGACGGTTGTTGTTCACGTGTGTTCAAGAGGTAATATAAGGCGATAAGACCAATAGCTACAATTAATATTACATTTACAATCCTGATTTTTGTATTACGGGTACGTCTTACTTTTTTCTTTTCTGAGCTTCGCTGTGATCTTGGGGGATACATAAGCAACTCCTCTTCTTAACAATAAATCCATATGCATACCATTATATCAAGCATATTCTGGATGTACATCCCTATAAAAAAGGCCGTCCCTTCTGTAGATGTTGCTACATTGGAGACGGCGGATCTATAATTCATAATCTTAGTTCGTCGAACTCAGCTGTGCGGAGGCCTGTATAGACATTTCTTTCGCTTGTCTGATACAGTCCGGTAACCCAACACCCTCATAACCAGCACCTGCAATGTAAACACCCGGAATTTTTTCTCCAAGCTCTTTACGAAGGTTAGCGAGATGCTGAAGATGGCCGACAGGATACTGTGGCATCGATTTACGCAATCTAGTAATCTCGGAGAAGATCGGAGTTGCTTCAATACCCATCGTTTCTCTCAGATCTTTCATGACTAGCTCCGTAAGTGCCTCATCGGGAAGTTCCACATTCTGTTCATCGCCAGAGCGGCCAACATAACAACGAAGCAAGACTTTGTCGTCCGGGCTGGTATGCAACCATTTGGTAGATGTCCACGTGCAGGCCGTAATATTACGTCCCTCTTTTCGTGGCACCAGGAACCCTGAACCGTCGAAGACATGTTCCACTTCTTTTTTCTCAAAAGCCAGAACGACGTTAGCAACAGATACATAATTGATTGCATCCAGCGCCGATGTGTCCACATGCGGTTTTAGAAGCCCAGAAGCCACATAGGTCGGCACAGTGATTACAACGTCATCTGCTTCCAAAAATTGTCCGTTATCGAGTTCAACCCGATATCTGGCGTTCTGTGCATTCACACGCTCCAAGGATTGGGCGGCTGTATTCAAACGCTGATCCACATCATGAAGCTCATGGACAAGCGCATGCACAAGGCTTTGCAACCCCTGACGAAAGTTCAGAAACGCACTCCGTTTGGTGCCTGTATGTGTCTCGGTCGGTTTACGCCCTGTCATCATGCCTCGGATTAAGCTGCCATAATCCCGCTCCACCTCTCCGAACTGCGGGAAGGTTGCTTGTAGGCTGAGCTTTCGCATATCTCCTGCATATATACCCGCCAGAAGCGGCTCAGTCAGGTTTTCCAGCACTTCCGGGCCAAGCCTGCGCTCAATCATATAACCGAGAGATTCATCCTCTGTTGTACGTTTAGGCGGAATTATAAAATCCATCAGTGCTCGCAACTTGCCTGCCGGAGAGACCAGCCCACTTCTCAGAAAAGGTTTCAGTTCTGTCGGGATACCTAACACCAAACCGGCTGGCATGGGATGAAGCTTACCACGCTGCATAATATATGTTTTCTTCGACTCCGGGTTTTGGCTGACGAGTTCATGATCCATCTCCAGTTCCTTTGCCAGATCAATCATCGCTGTTTTGCGAGCCAGGAAAGAGTCAGGGCCTTTCTCGATTACAAATCCGTCCCGATGCAACGTTTCGATCATGCCGCCCATAGACGAACTCTTCTCAAGCAAGGTAATCACAGGTTCAAAACCAGCTTCCCTGTAATGCTTGCGGATATAAAATGCCGCGCTGAGGCCCGTCAGGCCCCCGCCGACAATAACAATACGTCTTTTCTTGTCTTCCATTAGTTATCAGACCCTTGCTGCCATTGGCTAATAATAGAGTCGCTCAATGTCTCCATGTACAACGGGTCACTATTAAGCGAATCGATGCGCATCAATCGCATGTCCATTTCTTTAGCAATCGCTTTGGCTTCAATGTCGAGATCATACAACACTTCCAGATGATCTGAAACAAAGCCAATTGGAGCCACAAGTACATCTTCCACTTGTTCGCGCGAAAGCTCCTGGAGTGTGTCCAGGATGTCTGGGCCGAGCCAAGGCTCAGCAGTTCGTCCAGCACTTTGCCAAGTGAACTGCCAGTTCCCAATCCCCACTCGAGAAGCGATGGCCTCGGAAGTTTCCAGCAATTGATTCGGATAAGGATCTCCCATGTCAACAATGCGGGCGGGCAAACTGTGAGCACTAAACAGTACCTTCACATCTCCGCGTTTCGCTCCCGCTTCCTCGAATGCATCAAGCTTGGCACTTACCCGTGTAGAAAGAGCCTGAATAAGCTTCGGATGCAAATGATAACTTTCGATGAAGGACATCTGGATACCAAGTTCTTCGGCTTTTTCTCGTGCACGTTTGATGTAACTGCCCACACTCATGGTGGAGAAATGAGGCGCAAGCACAATGCCAATAGCGGTCTGAATTCCATCTTTCGCCATCTGTTCCACACCATCCTCAATAAAAGGATAAGCGTGTTTCAATCCTTGATAACAGCGGAATTCGACCTCGCCTCGCCGCTCATCCTTTTGCAACGTCTCCTGAAGGTTTTTCACCTGGTTATCCGTGTTCTCACGTAGCGGGAAAACACCGCCAACAATTGCTTCATAGCGATCTGTCAGCTCTTTCAGTTGTTCCGGCTCAGGCGGACGCCCTCTGCGGATATGCGTATAATACGCCTCAACACTCTCCATATTTTCAGGTGTGCCATATGACATCACCAGTACGCCTACAGTATTAGTCATTACTTACCGTCACTCCCGTCTTCAAAGCTTCTGTTGAATATTCATGAATATATGCTGTCAGTTCTTTTAATTTATCAAGAGAAGCTTCAGGGAACAAACCATGTCCCAGATTGAAAATATAACCCGGGTCCTTGATCCCTTCATCTATGATGACTTTTGCCTGTTCTTTAATTAACTCCATTGGCGCAGTCAGGATGTACGGATCCAGATTACCCTGCACCGCAAATTTACCGCCCAAGCGCCTACGTCCTTCTGATACGGAAACTCTCCAGTCCAGTCCGATAACATTCGCCTGCAAATCCCGCAGAGTTGGCAACAACTCACCCGAGGCCACTCCAGGAAAATAGATTTTCGGTACATTCAAATCGGATAATTCGGTAAAGATACGAGTAATCGTTGGCAGCACGTACGTTTTGAAATCTTTGGGAGAGAGCGCCCCTACCCAGCTGTCAAACAACTGAAATGCCTTACCGCCATTCGCGATATGAGCACGAATATATGTAATGACCATATCACCAAGCTTCTGCATCAGTTTGTGCCACACTTCCGGCTCACTGTACATCATCGTTTTGGTTCGAATATATCCTTTGGAAGGTTGACCTTCAATCAGATAACTTGCAATCGTAAACGGAGCCCCTGCAAATGTAATTAGCGGAACGTCAAGTTCCTTGTCCAGAATGCGAATGGTTTCCAGAATGTGAGACAAGTCCCCTTCCACGTCGATGGGACGAAGACGATCTACATCGGCAGCCGAACGAATAGGGTTATCAATTACCGGACCTATATTTTTCACAATGTCAAAATCAATGCCAAGTGAAGCAACCGGATTCATAATATCGGAGTACAAAATAGCCGCATCCACACCCAGTTTACGTACAGGCATGAGTGTAACTTCAGCCGCCAATTCAGGTTGCTGGCATATCTCAAGCAAGGAGTACTTTTCTTTAATTTTGCGATATTCAGGATCGTAACGTCCAGCCTGACGCATATACCATACCGGCACACGGTCTACTTGCTGTTTGAAACTAGCCCGAATCAGTCGATCATTATAGCTCATGTAAGAAGCCTCCAATAGTTTTTGGACTCATAACTACCATTATGCCCTTTTTAAACAGCCGTAACAACCATATGGGGATGTGTTCCAAGTGACAATACTATGACATTCGTTACACCCCTCATGGATATGCCATTTGTGATATAATAAAAGAATCGCTTTTTTTGAGAATTACAGAAAAATCTTTGAAAGGAAGTGAAAGCACTTTGAAAACGTGGAAAGTTAATCTCATTGTGCTTTGGTTTGGACAATTTTTGGTCAATGCAGGCATGACCATGATCACGCCTTTCCTGTCGCTGTTTCTTGCCAGAGATCTGGGCGTTGTAGGTGAGCACGAAATTGGAATTTGGGCCGGATTTATTTTTGCAGCCAATTTCCTCACCTCGTTTTTGTTCCAGCCGCTCTGGGGCAAGTTGTCGGATAAATACGGACGAAAAATTATGTTGCTTCGCTCGGGCTTCGGTATGGCTGTTGTTATCGCATTGATGGGTCTGGTACAAAACCCTTGGCAACTTCTCTTATTGCGCTTGCTGAACGGAACCATCTCCGGCTTCAACCCTGCAGCTGTCGCTCTGATCTCAGGCACAACCCCAAAGGATCGTATGGGGTTTGCGATGGGGATCAGCCAGTCCGGTCAGGTGGCAGGTACGATCTTGGGTCCACTTATCGGCGGATTGCTTGCAGATGCGGTGGGGTTCCGTCCTATTTTCTACATTACAGGCGGGCTCATCTTTGCAGCTTCTATGCTTGCAATGTTCCTTGTAAGAGAGACGTTTGACCGTGAAAAAGCTGCAAAATTGCCAGATCAATCGGTATTATCCGGATTGAAGGAGCTCAGCAAATCACCTCAGCTACCTGCACTCTTCGCTGTGACGTTCCTGTTGCAATTTGCGATGATCAGTCCGATGTCGCTCTTGCCTATATATGTACAAAAACTGCATGGAACCGCAGTTGACGTGGCGTTCTGGGCAGGTATGGTTGGTGCAGTTACAGGGATATCCAATATGGCGATGTCTCCGGTACTCGGAAAACTCAGTGACCGGATCGGATCACACCGCGTCCTCACTTTTTCACTGATCGGAACCGGACTCATGCTTATTCCGCAAGCTTTTGTGCAAACGGTGTGGCAACTCATTCTTGTTCGCTTTATGATGGGGATATTTATGGGCGGCTTGCTTCCAAGCGTAAATGCGCTAATTAGGGGGTATTCGCCAGATAGTATGATCAGCCGGGCATTCAGCTTTAACACGAGCACACTTGCTCTCGGTAATATGCTGGGCGCAGTCATTGGCGGATTCCTCGCTGGTTTCATCGGTATTGAGGGCCTGTTTATCGTATCCGGCGGCCTACTATTACTCAATATGGTATGGGTCCGATTCAAACTTTACAAAACACCTGTCCGCATTAAAGAATCGAAGACAACCTAAATTTTCTAACGGAAATAAACAGCAAAAGCCGCTTCAGTGCCATGACTGGCCTGAGAGCGGCTTTTCCATTACACTCGTCGTTCGTTGAATTGAATCGGATATTCCTTCACACCAAATACAAAAGCGCTTTGAATCGGTTCCAAGGCCGTTTCAGGAACTAGCTGTATCTGCTCCATACGTTGAAGCAGCGCATGAAGAACAACTCTTGCTTCCAAACGTGCCAGCGGCGCACCCAAGCAAAAATGAATTCCGAACCCGAATCCCATATGTCTGTTGGGTTTACGATCGGACACAAACTCATCTGCACGCTCAAACTGTTCACTATCGCGATTAGCAGCCCCCACCCAGGATATAACCTGTTGACCTGCCTTGATCGCTTTGTCTCTTAGTTCTATATCTTCCCTCGCAACACGTCCAATGGCTACAATCGGCGGATAATAACGTAGCGTCTCTTCTACGGCACTTGCCACCTTGTCGGGATGCTCACGCAACTCCTCTTGCAGTTCGGGTTGTTCAGAGAGAATGCGCACTGCATTTGCAATCAAATTGGTCGTTGTCTCGTTCCCGGCAGCCAGCAGGAGAATGCAAAAATTAACGACTTCTTCCTCCGTTAACTTCTCGCCCTCTATCTCCGCATCTAGTAGCAAAGAGATAAGATCGTCCTGAGGCTTTAAACGACGCTGTTCCATAATGTCTGTGAAATAGGCATATAACTCCTGGATATTCTTCAGCTTTTCCTTCTCCAACTCTTGAAAAGCCTCTTCACTATCATCACGTGCACCCTTCACTAGCACATCAGACCACTCTTTGAATTCACGCCGATCTGTAGCCGGAACACCAATCAGTTCTGCAATAACGATGACGGGTAGTGGCGTTGCAAGATCATCGATCAGGTTCATCCTTCCACCCGACAAGTGTGGAGCCAGCAACTCATCCGTAATGTCCTGAATACGTGGTGCAAGAGCTTCTATCGCCTTGGGCGTAAACGCCTGATTGACCAAGTCACGAAGTTGTTTATGCTTCGGTGGATCTGTGGTTAACATGCTGGTACCGGCACGGTTACGCTCAGAAGAGAACAGCTTCGGATTTTTTAACACATACTGCACATCTTCGTACCGAAACACATCCCAGCATTCACGATGCTCATCATATCGGACTGGAGTGTTCTCACGAAGTTCTGCATACACCTGGAAGGGAGATAATTGTCGCTCCTTGTTGTGCAATTCCCGAATAGGAATGTAATTGGCATATTTTCGGGGCGCTTGTTTCATCGTGTTTCCTCCAATCAATAATATATATTTATTTACATATAAGATTCATATCCATTATAACCACAACTGGATAGCGATTCCAACTATTTCAGCATAAATAAGCCTCTCGTCCCAACGTATGCTACCAACTACCCTTCTAATGTCGAAAAACATTTGTGTTAATTTAAATGACACTAAATAACATTTTCTTCTCTGATTGTCTCACCATTCATCTTTTAATTTGGGAAACACAAAATTTGAATTCAACCATTTTCCCTATTAAACATCTATTTATCTAATGAAATCATTGATTGTAAGCGTTATTTCATTATAATATCATGTTTGTTATATTACCTAACATTAAATAATATTATCTCAATCTACTTACATAAAAAAAACAGAATACCTCACACAAAAATCACTTGAAGGAGTGTGTCAGCATGAAAAAAACATCTAACCTTCGCCCTTGGGCCGTATGGAGCACCGCCGCATTTACCGCATTAACCCTATCTCTGTCCCCGATCGGAACTTATGCCGCTAAGGCAGCTACAGTAGAGGTAAAAGGTACGGTCGGCACGGTTCAGAGCTCCCCAGCCACGCCTACACGTAATACCACCATCCCCGCAGTACCTGAAGCTTCCAAACAATCCACACTTCCTAATGTGCTTGTGATCGGTACAGGCGGAACGATTGCAGGACAATCGGAAGACGCAACCAGCTTCCAGAACTATAAGGCGGGTACACTTCTTATTGCTGATATGGTCAAAGATTTGCCGGACAAACAGAAAATTGCGGATGTGAGCACACTCCAATTCGGCAATTCCGGTTCAGGCTCCTATACAATGTCAGACTTGTACGACTTGTCTCAAACGGTAGATAAGGCGTTAGCTCAGTATGACAGCGTCGTGGTAACAACCGGTACAGATACGATGGAGGAAATCGCTTATTTCCTTGATATGACCGTACAAAGCGATAAACCCGTTATTATCACGGGATCGATGCGACCGTGGACAGTAATCGGCTCTGATGCTCAGGCGAACCTCTACAATGCCATTAAGCTGGCTGGCAGCGGTCGCACGAAATCTTTCGGCACCGTCTTGATGCTGAATGATACCATCCAGCTTGCACGCGGGGTAACCAAGACCAATGACTACCGTACAGATACCTTTGAAACCCCAATGCTTGGAGCTGTGGGTTATATTGATGAAGAGAATATCCGGATCTACCGGGCTCCTGCTCGCGCGATGAAACCGGAAGGCACAGCGAAACCTGCATTTGATCTTAGCAAAATTACCAAAGCCGATCTTGCCAAAGTTGAGATCGCCATCTCGTATCAAGAAGCGGGTGGTGGAGCGATTGAAGGATTTGTGAAGAGTGGAGTGAAAGGCATTGTCACCTCAGGTACAGGGGCAGGCGGAATTTCCAGGGCAATGGGTCAAGCCCGTACGAAGGCTATTGAGGAAGGCGTTATTTTCGTCACGACAACCCGAACTGGTTCAGGCAGCGTGTATGGAGGTGGCAAAGGTATTATTGCCGGGGATAACCTCAGTCCACAGCAAGCACGGATTCTTTTAATGCTCGGACTGTCTTTCAGCGATGATTTTGATACGATTAAAAAATGGTTTGAAACATACGGCACCCCTGAAGTATAAGTCAGTGAAAAATAATTGCCAGATGTAATTGAAAAGGCCAAAGCAGAGGTTCATCCTGCTTTGGCCTTTTTTCCCGTCCTGCTAGCCTTTATAATGAATAATAGCTTACATTCGGAAAGGAACATAACACGTATGGATTACTATTTTCTCGAATCTCAGTATCCCCGTACCGGATTCATCAGCGGAGGTACAACCTTCACTCCCGAAATGGATACCAATTATTCGGCTATAGATTATCCGTTGCCTGATGATACAAAGGCCGAGGTCGAACTTTTTTCATCGGTACGTAGCTTGAAGGTAGACTATTTCGAAACCGTTACAGGTACCCGTGTTGTATCGAACGCTTTCAAAACGCTGTTGGAAGAAACCGGAACGAACGTGCAGTTTATTCCCGCCGTTGTCCGTTATCATAATGACCGCCCCGTTGAAAAGACATACTGGATCGCACATCTCCTGAAACAAGTGGATTGCTTCGATTATGAAAGGTCGGAATACGGACGAAAAGCGGTCATTGCCGCTTCGGTGCACCAGCCACCACGTAAACTTGTCAAAGTGATTTCCAAACTTGTTCTTGATCCGGGCAAAATCGGCGGGCACCACTTCTTCATGCTGGCACATGTACAACTACTGAAACCGATCATCTCAAGTGAATTGTACGACACATGCAAAAAGCATACATTAAAACTGCATGTCGCTACGATATAGTTTGACATTTAAATTAGCTTTCAACGGAGTTTCGAATGACCTATTTCACCCAAGCCAGTGCCAAACCGTCATAGTCCGGAAGCATGGTTGTAACCAGACGTGGGTCATTTGCCATCTGCTCGTTGAAACGACGCACAGCAAGCACGGCCGGGCCTTGCTTGTCCGGATTAAGCGTGCGACCGCGCAGGAAACAGTTGTCACCTACAATGACTGCACCCGGACGCGCAAGGCGAATTGCATAATCGAGATAAACCGGATAGTTTTCCTTATCTGCGTCAATAAAGAAGAAATCAAAGGTACGCCCTTCCTGTGCCAGTTGCTCCAGACTGTTTGCCGCAGGCCCGATCCGGTACTCGACTTGACTGCCGAACCCACCTTCCTCCAGATGTCCACGAGCCATAGCCGCGTATTCTTCTTTCAACTCAAGGGAAGTCAAACTCCCCCCTTCGCTCAGCCCACGAGCAAGGCAGATGCCGCTGTAACCGCCGAGCACACCGATTTCGAGCACAGCCTCAGCTTTAGAAGTTTTCGCCAGAAAGGTCAGCAAGCGTCCATACGCCGCAGCCACCGAAACCTCCGGCATGCCATTTGCCCGAATGGCCTCTTTTACTTTTAACAGGAGCTCATCCTCTTGAAATAATTGATTTACATATTCGTCCGGGGTCAAATTCACCACGAAGTTCCTCCTTGCACATTTGGACTACTTTCCATATCAATGCCCCCAGGTGGCTTTCTCTAAAATACCCTGGATAGCTTTTCATATGGATGCCAATGTTTTATAATGAATGTTTGGTATCAACGCAGTGTACTCTACACACAAAAACGAATAATCTGCATTGAAGTATGCGGGTTAGACCGCATTACTCATTTTAAGTTTTTTCACGGAAAGCGGCAAGGCCGCACCGTTACTATATTGGCCGCGAGAGGCTTAAGCCAGCTGCGGCTCGAAATGGAGTTGAATGAATTCATATGGCTCGATTGCAATTGATTGCAACCTCCGCGATGGGACTTGAGGCCGTTGTAGCCCGCGAACTGAAACAGTTAGGGTATGAGGATGCCAAGGTCGATAATGGCCGCGTATTTTTCACAGGAGATTACATTGATATTTGTCGCTGTAACCTGTGGCTGAGAAGTTCGGACCGTGTGCTGGTTAATATGGGCGAATTCCCTGCCACCACATTTGATGAATTGTTTGAAGGCACCAAAGCACTGCCGTGGGAAGAGTGGATTCCCGCAAACGGTGAATTTCCGGTTGAAGGGCGATCTCAGAAATCACAGCTGAGCAGTGTGCCTGCTTCCCAAGGTATTGTCAAAAAGGCGATTGTTGAAAAACTGAAGCTGACGCATCACACTGAATGGTTCCCTGAAAATGGAGCGCGTTATGTGGTCGAAGTCATTTTGTTGAATGACCGCGCTCTGATTACACTGGACACAACAGGTCCAGGACTTCATAAACGCGGATACCGCAAACTGGTTACAGAAGCGCCACTGAAAGAAACACTGGCAGCTGCTCTGATTCAGCTTAGTCGCTGGAATGTTTCCCGCCCGTTCTACGATCCATGCTGCGGTTCTGGCACCATGCTGATTGAAGCAGCCATGATTGGATGGAATATCGCACCGGGACTTCGTCGTACTTTTAACTCCGAGAACTGGGACGTAATTCCTGCTGAACTGTGGGAACAGGCACGTGAGGAGGCATTTGATGCCGTGCGTGATGATGTGCCTCTGCAGATTTCAGGAAGCGACATCGACCCTGAAGCGATTGAGGTTGCGCAAGCGGCGATCAAAAGTGCGGGCTTTGCCAAAGATATCGAAGTCAGCGTGCTGCCAGCACACCGAGCCAGACCTCAAGGAGAATATGGAGTTATCATTACCAACCCACCTTATGGCGAACGTCTGAGTGAAGAAAAAGAAGTGCAGAAGCTACTCCGTTCCCTCGGCCGCTCTTATCTGGATATGCCAACATGGTCGTTTTTTGCCATCACTTCTACTAAAGCATTTGAAGAGTATTTCGGACACAAAGCGGACAAGCGTCGCAAACTGTTCAATGGACGGATCGAAACCCAGTACTATCAATATTTGGGACCATTTCCACCGCGCAACAAAACACCGCAAGCTTAAAGACACTTATGGTTAAGAACCGCTCTGACCTTTACGGTTGGGGCGGTTCTCTTTTGTTTGATCACCGGCCAGCCGACAAAAGCAGACTTCCTGCCTTATAAGAAAGGCTGTATGACAGGCGAGCATGATGATGAGCATAGTTGAAATGCGAAGCGGTCACGCTATAATATATGAAGCCCTGTTTTTACATTCCGTTAACAAAATAAACGACATATTTAATCCATAGCTTCTCGAATCATGAACAACTACATAAAAAAGGGGGAAACATTATGGTTTTCACTCAGCCTATGCGAAGTTCCAGAACGCCCATGCTTCTGCGTCACCCATTGACGCTATATGTTATTTTCACGATACTGATCCTGCTTAAGCTGATGTTCCTGCATCACAATCTGCACGCGTATAACATTACCATGGGACTGCTTGACAAAGTGATTGCGGTTGGATCATTGTTGCTTCTGTCCTTCTGGGTCTGGTGGCTGCCTCGCAGGGGCATGATTGCTGCACTTACGATCCTTCACTTACTTCTTACTGCACTCATCTATGCGGATATGGTCTATTATCGCTACTTCCAGGATTTTCTTACCATTCCTGTGCTCTTACAGGCACGACAGGTAGACGCACTTGGTGATAGCATTGCCACTTTAATCTATGCCCGCGATATATGGTTTTTTGCCGATTTATTCATTGTTATTCCGTGTGCAGCCTTAATGCTGTTCAGTAGACGTTATCGCTCGGGTCAAACGTCAGGGATGTACACAAACAGTTCTAACGGGAGTTACTCCTTCACTTCCTCCATATCTCATAAAAAGCGTCTCCGCCGCCGTCTATTGGCAGGTGCCACAGCGCTCATTCTGGGATTGGGTCTTGGCGCCGGCCCTATATATTATTACAGCAAAACCTGGGCTAAAGGGCTGTTTGATAACAATTGGTGGAATGTATCCATGTACAATGTAACCGGATTGCTCGCTTTTCACGGCTATGATACGTACTCTTATGTCAAAAATAATATAGGTTCCGGCCCCGAAGCCGATCCGGCCGATATTCAGCAAGTTAAAGCTTATTTTGATGATCGACAAAAGTCGAATGCAGGACAGCTCAACCAGCCTTTATACGGAAAATATAAAGATAGCAACGTCATTATCGTGCAAGGTGAAGCTTTTATGAATTTTATGATTGGACAAAGCATTGGCGGGCAGGAAATCACACCCCACTTCAATGAACTGATGAAAGAAAGCCAGTATTACAGCCACTTTTATCACCAGACTGGACAGGGCAGAACGTCAGATGCCGACTTCGGCGCCAACATCTCTCTGCACCCTCTTCCTGTAGGTTCAGCATTTGTGCGATACGCAGATCATATGTACGATTCGTTACCTTCCATTTTAAAGGAGCATGGCTATAGCACCAACGTATTCCACGCCTACGAGAGCGGGTTCTGGAACCGATATACGATGTATCAGAATATGAAATACGACAAGTTCTATAGTAAAAATGATTTCATAGAAGACGACCCGCTTGGCTGGTCTTTGTCCGATGTATCTTTTTTCCGGCAGTCCGTGGAGAAAATGAGTAATGAGGTGAAGGAACCTTTTTATTCATTCCTCATCACGCTTAGCAGCCACCACCCTTACGCCTCTCTGCCTAAAGAGAAGCAGCAACTGGATGTGGGTGAATTCCAGGGCACCATGTTCGGAAACTACCTGCAGTCCGTTCACTATGTAGATGCCGCACTCGGTGGTATGGTGGAGGATCTGAAGAATCGGGGACTATGGGACAAGACTATCTTCATGTTCTACGGTGACCATGACAACTCGATTACCGACAAAGCTCAATATGAGAAGTTTCTAGGCCGTGGGCTAAACGACCTTGATATGGCACAGATCATGAACGAAGTTCCACTGCTGGTACATTTACCTGACGGAGCTGAAGCCGGTACCTTTGATAAACCGTCAGGGCAGCTGGATATTACACCATCGGTGCTACATTTGCTCGGGATATCGGATGAATCCTATTATCACATGGGAAACAATGTGTACAACGACACGGAACGCACGGTAGTGCTACGCAACGGTTCGTTTACAGACGGTAAAGTATTCTATATTCCCTCGGATGATTATCTTTATGCCAACGGAGCCTGTTACGACCAATCCACTCACGAAAAGACGGATATTAACGCCTGCAAGGTTGGTTTTGAAACAGCCTCAAAACGTCTGCATGTGTCTGATACGATCATTACCTACGATCTGATACGTCAATTCCGTGAGGAGAAGGAACGTCCGGCAAACGAAACCGAGAGTTCTTCGGTAAAATAATCAGGTACAGAAAAACGAAATAAATATTAGACATACTCTATTATAAAGGGGCCTCATCTTATGACATCTAACATCCAAGCACACGAAATTGAACAAAAACTCTTTGATGCTGCTACCGATTTTGTTAAAGAGCGGTACCCCCAAGGTTGGGGTGGGGCGGGCGCTGTATATACCGACGCCGGTTCTCTGCTCATCAGCGTAGCTCCAGAGGTCATCAACGATGCGGTGCATCTTTGCATGGAAACAGGCGCTTATCTGGAAGCTCATAAATTAAATGAGCGGGTAACTCACTCTCTCTGTGTAGCGCGCGATGACGAAAATACCGGATTCAAAGTGCTTACACCTTGCGGAATCTGCCAGGAACGCCTTTTTTATTGGGGAGGGGACGTCAAAGCAGCTATATACGATCCGTCCGGACAGCTTATTTTTAAAACATTAAATGAGCTTCAACCAAACCATTGGACAAAAGCTTACTCGAACGATTAAATTCGAATAACTTGCGAAAAATTGAAAGTCACTTTATAATTGTAACTATAATAGTTTCAATTAGGAATATAATGGAGGTTTTAAACCAATGAATATTGAAGTATGGTCTGATTTCATGTGCCCTTTCTGTTATATCGGTAAACGCCGTCTGGAAAACGTACTGGAAAAATTCCCGCATCGGGATGAAGTAAAGTTGCAATTTAAAAGCTTTGAGCTTGATCCTAATGCAGAAGTGAACAGCGGAAAAACGAATGTAGATTATCTGACTTCCAAGTACAATATCAGTGAGGAACAAGCTCGCGGGATGAATGCACAGATGAATGCCAATGCTCGCACAGCAGGGCTCGAATATAATATTGATGCCATGATCCCAACAAACTCCTTCGCCGCTCATCGTCTGACTCACTGGGCAGATACTCAAGGTAAAGCCCTTGATCTGAGTGAGCGTTTGTTCCACGCCATCTTTATTGAAGGTAAACATGTTGGTGATCCTCAAGTGCTCGCTGATCTCGCCCAGGAGGTTGGTTTGGATCGCGAAGCTGCCGTTGCCGTTCTGTCTAGCGACCAATATACCGAGAACGTACGTGCCGACCAGGCAGAAGGCGCACAGCTCGGCATCCGAGGTGTTCCATTCTTCGTTCTCGATCGTAAATTTGCCGTTTCCGGAGCACAGCCCGACGATGTCTTCCTCGATGCTCTCCAAAAAGCATGGGATGAACGTTCCCCGTTCACCATTGTTGAATCGAACGATGCCGCATCAGATCGTAACGGTGTATGCACAGAAGAAGGTTGCGAGGTTCCTCAGAACAAACCTTCTAACTAACATAAAAAGCAGCAGATCATGGAAATACTCATGACCTTGCTGCTTTTTTTATGTTTACTGCAAGCGTCTCCTCTACACACTAACAAACAACCTAATCAGAACAAAACGGAGAAGCGAAGCCCTCCGTTTTGTCACTGCCCTCGCACTCCGAAGCTCCTTTTCCAGTGACTCTCCTGTCCAACGTTGCTGCGGAGGGGGCGAAATCGATTCTGTAGAAGCGGAGCGTTCGCCTTTGTTTTCGAATTTCAACCTTTAAAAAATTTCAATCGAGGAAATTCAAAAACAACAGCGATCAAAAGAACGATTCGTCACCGGAGCTTCCACCAACGTCCCCCCGGAGCTCCCACCAACGTTCATACTTATTTAACCGGAAAATGAGCTTCGTCCTCAATCCCAGAATAGCTGATCCGGATGTGGTCCTGTCCGTTTGTCCGAATCGAGCGCATCAATCTGTCTCAACTCATCTGGTGTCAGTTCAAAATCAAAGATATCTGCGTTCTCGCGAATCCGCTCAGGTGTCACCGATTTGGGAATCGTCACAATCTGATTCTGGATATCCCAGCGTAGAATAATCTGAGCCGGTGTTTTGCCGTACTTCTGAGCCAATCCCTTCAAGGTAGATTCCTGATTTAACTTCCCTTTCATGATGGGACTCCATGCCTCAAGTTGAATGCCTTGGGCCCCGCAGAAGTCCTGCAGTTCCTGCTGAATCAGTCCCGGATGTAGTTCCACCTGATTCACCGCAGGCACCGTACCGCCTTCATCTATAAGATCGCGCAGATGATGTACCTGAAAATTACTCACACCGATTGCACGCACACTTCCTTCGCTATACAGACGTTCAAAAGCTCTCCACGTCTCTTTATATTGATCCCGGCCTGGCCAGTGAATCAAATATAGGTCAATGACATTTAAACCAAGTTTCTTCTGACTCGTTTCAAACGCTCTAAGCGTCGAATCATAACCTTGATCATCATTCCAGAGCTTCGTCGTTACGAATAGTTCATTACGGGCTACACCACTACTCGCAATGGCTTGTCCCACTTCCTCCTCATTGCCATAAACGGACGCGGTATCAATGCTGCGATACCCTACTTCCAGAGCGGTCTCTACCGCCTGTTGTACTTCTTTACCCTTTGCCTTATAAGTCCCGATTCCAAGCCATGGCATTGTCACTCCGTTGTTCAGAATTGTGCAATCTGTAATATGTTTAGTCATCCTGTACCTCCCGTATTGATTTTTGCCTGCTCTCGGTCTATTAACCTTCTGACAGAATTTTAAGCGCTGGAAAAAAACCAAAAAAACCTGCAGACCATCACGGCCTGCAGGTTACGATGTAACAGGAACAGTTTATTTCTTCCCTTGCCTGTGCTGATTCTGGAGCGAGTGTAACCTCTGCTTCTCCTCAATGAACATTTCCTGCGCTAACTCGAAACCCTGTCCACCCAGTGACAACTCTGCTTGCTTCATCGCCTGCTCGGTATGAGCCAGCCGCTGCTCTGCCTGCACAATGGTCTGTGCATTCGGATGGGACATGGCCTGGGAAACAGCATAATGAAGCTTGTTCACCGCATTTTGCGCCTGAGATACCGTTGTACCCGCTTGCAAACTGGAATCATAACGCTTGGGCATGAGTTATTCCTCCTCGGAATCATATTCCTGTCACCCCATTAGCATGGATTGCATAGAGAAGACTTATTCTTTTTTTGAAAATTTGTTCAAACTTTTTGCTTGCAAGATACGTTAAAAAACAAAAGACTTTAAAATTAATAACAACAGGAGGAATGCTGGTTGAGCACAAAAGGGGTTCGTATAGGCCTCCTCACCGTTTCATTGCTATCCGTTCTGTTACTCTTATTTTTTATGTTTTGGACACAGCGCTTCACAAACTCCACGTATGAGATCAAAGGATACGTCTCTTCAGCACTGCATAGGGATATTCCCGTTCCTGCCAATGCTAGACTCATTGAATCCGCAGCATATTCCGATCACCCCACGCAATCTCGAAGCGAAACGTATGAACTGAAACACATCGGCGGTGAACAAGGACTATACCCACCCGAAGCTTATTTTCAAAAGTTGCATGACGCTGGTTGGACGGAACTGAAGGATGAGCGGATGGGCAATGTGCATATTCTTAATAAAGCAGAGGTTCGCATCGCCATCGAAATTCAGGAGAACACCTTCCGAATATTCCTGCTCCATTCGGATCAGGATCGTCATCAAAACTTGGGCTAAAACAAAACGCAAAAAGGAGAGGCTTCTGCCCCTCCTTTTCAGGTAGCTATTCGGTTACTTGATGAACTTGGAAACCTTCGTAAGTACTTCCTCTTCCGTGGGAGCACTGATGTATCGGCCATTGATGAAAACAAAAGCACGCTTCGCACATGGGCCGCAATAAGATTTACAACCGATCTTGATCTCTGTGCCTGGAGCCATCTTCTCCAGCTTAGGCACAATGGATTTCAATCGGATGTGATTACATTTTTCGCATACGCGGATATCGTTAGCCATGATTTCCCCTTCTTCGCTCCCTTAGTGGTCGCCGTGGTTGCCTTTGGATGGATTCGTGATCACAAATCCTTCTTGTGGCAAGTAGAGGTAATCAATTTTTACGCCATCGAGCATAGGTTGTCCATTTTCCAAAATAACGTCAATGCCTTTATCTGTAGATACTACAGTGTCATTATCTCCTGGCGTATCCAGGTCAAGTCCGTAATGCGCATGGTCGCCGTGAGCATGTGTAATCACAACACGCAATAGTTTACCTTCATTCTCCGGCTTGTCCAGTTCAAGCTTCAACACTTTCGCTGCGTTACGAGTGATTTTGCAGTTCATTCAATTCATCTCCTATATTATCATTGCTGGTTTCAACCATTTCAGCATTCATTTTAAACTCCAGCATCTATTGTAAAGAAAGTTACAGCTAATCGCAATAACATTGATGCGAAAATGACATGAAGTCATATTTTCGACACGACCTCAGTGCGACCTCAGAATGTTACCTTTTCCACCAGCACAAAATACTTACGTTCAGCTCGGCTGACAAACCAACTCATCAAAATCAGGGTTCATGAGCTTCGATTTAATTTAAAAAGATAAAAACGAGCGCCGCTTCGGCGCCCGTTCCAGTTATACGTTTGAACAATAATGGATTTTCATGCATGCTGGCCCGAAGCACCCGCTTCACGCTCTCCATGGGATAACAATTCTGCCAGTAGCATGCCCACTTCCACGCAAATGTCATCAAATTGCTCGACAGGTAGCGGATTCACTCCCAGACCCACCTCTACGGTGAAGCCCGGCTTGCCAAACGCTTGAATAAACCAATCTTTATAACCAGCATCACTGCCACCTAGTTTTACCGCTTTATATCCGGACGCTTTGGCAAGCTTGCGCGACAGCGGTGCACTCTCTCTCGGCTCCAGATCCCGATAATTCCAATAGATTTCTTGACCTTGGCTGTGCAAGGATACAACTGCGGAAAATGCATGTTCCTGCGTCCATTGTGCAAGCGCCTGAGCCTCAGGTTCCGTCAGTGGAGCCTTCCCCGCATAATCCCGCGGTCCGGGCGAAGAAATACTCCTGCGCGCAACCTCTTCGTCCCAGTGAGCCGGAAACTGATCATTAAGATCCACACCTCTGATGTTCGCTTTCCAATGTGTAAAGTGTGGTCGTCCTCCATTCCACGCAAGTAATTCAGAAGCATACTTATGACGATTCACTACGCCTTCCTGAACTAGCTCTACTCCGTCCGGGTTCACCATAGGCACCGCCCATAAGGTCGTCTCCTGCATCCAGCGCTGCGGATCATAATTGTGCCACAGCGAATGCGTGGAATACGCCTCAGCGTATTCTTCGATAAACCTCATAAGAACTGGCGTGGTTAACCATTCATTGGCATGAACCGATGCATTCACATGGATATGACGAGGGCCTTGCCCGATCCGCACATAGGGTAGTTTTTTTCCCATCACACTTGTACCGATCTGCCCCGATTCTACACAGAGATAACGCGCTTCCAATCGCTGTATATCTCTGATCAATTCACGATATCCATATTCACCCTCAATGTTCACGATGGTTTTCCCACCAGCCTGAGGAATATTTATACAGCAGCCACCCCAATCCTTCACCATGGAGATTTCGGGATTCCTCTCACGAAGCTGGTTTTCCGATAACCCAAAACGTTCTGCCGTTTCCTGCACCGTTTCTCCTGGTGGAACCGCATATCTGCGCCCGGTTCCAGGCAACACGCGCAGCATCTGACCCGCAAGCAGATAAGGCTGCGCTGCAGCTTCCGGGTTAAGCGCACACAACAATGCTCTAGTCATACGATATGCCGAAGCAATTCGCGGTAACGTGTCACCTGTTTTCACGATAATCCATTGCAGTTCCATGTTGTTCTCCCTTCCACAGGTCTAATTCTCCCTACTGGGGTTCTCGCCTTATCGTATCTGTAATATCGTATGCGAGCACGGTTGTCCGTCATGTGGCATCGTTCGCAGACTTCTATTCTATGTTAGGATGTTATAGCCACCAGAGCAGACCAGAATTGTAGCGTGCTTAAGAAAAAATAAAAGCCCGAACCTTTACAGGTCCGGGCATTGAAGCAAAATTACATAGATGAATTCAGACTAGTCCTATTTTTATTCCATATAATGATGATTACTAATACATCCGACAGCGATTACGACAACTGCGTGACCTGCCAGACGACAGGTGTCTTGGAAATTTGCTCTCCCAGCCATTGTTTCGTAATATTCTGGAACATACGCGGATCACCAGTACAGAAAAACTGATGCACAGGCGTTTCATCTCCGCTTGCCAGCTTACGTTTATCATATAAGATGGTACTGATTTCTCTCGCTGTTTCATCAGCTGAGCTGATGAGCTTTACATCCTGGCCCATGACATCCTGAATGGTATCCATCAGAAACGGATAATGCGTGCAACCAAGAATCAGACAGTCAATAGGCTCTCTTTTAATTTCTCCGAGCGCTTGATCCACCGTATACGTTGTGTGTTCGGAACGAAATTCGCCTTTCTCCACCAACGGCACCAGTGCAGGACAAGCCTGGCTGACCACATCGACATAAGGAGACAGCTGCTTGAGTGCCGACGTATACGCCCCACTTCCGATCGTACCCACAGTCCCGATCACACCGATGCGGCCTGTACGTGTTGCCATAATGGCTGCCCTTGCACCAGGATGGATCACTCCAATGACAGGAACATCCACCTTGGTACGGATATATTCCAGTGCGGCGGCTGTGGCCGTATTACAGGCGATCACGATCACTTTCGGATTAAACTGGATCAAAAAATCAACGATTTGCTCCGTAAATTGTTTCACTTGTTCGGACGAACGGGGTCCGTACGGTGTCCGGGCAGTGTCCCCAAAATAAATGATCTTTTCCCGCGGGAGCTGACGCATCACTTCCTTCGCAACGGTCAATCCCCCTACACCGGAGTCTAATATAGCAATAGCTTGCTGCACGAACACACCGCTTCCTTCTTCATTAAATTCATTCTGATACGCCATATCAAAAAAAGCTTTCTACCTACCCTATGAAATTTCCGGCAAAAAGGTACCTACATCTTACCCGATTTCATCGCCGGGTTCAAATATAAGGTTAAGAGTCCAGTTGTCATGCAGAGCATGAACGCACAACAAAGCAGGCTTCCCACCAAATTGGGGAAAGCCTGCTATACCCACATTACTTAGTTATCGTCTTTGGACTCATCGGCAGTAAGATTGACTGTATTTTCGTTCCCCTGCTCTGTTGGCACCAATTTCAAACCTTGCGTTTGCACGGCATCATCAGCCTGCTCTTGAACCCGAATCTCAGGCTGAGCTTTTTCCGTATCTGCAATTGCAGCAGAAATCCGAATCTCTTTACCATCCGAAGAACAACGCCAGGACTGGATATCCTTAATAACTACATCCGCCGTTTCCTTCACTTTGGATACGATCTGTGAGCTTTGCTCTCCCACTTTTACAGCCAGTTCTTGACCTTTATCCGTAACTTGACGAGCACCCTCGGAAATATCCTGACGCAATTCACGTCCTGATTTTGGTGCAAGCAGCAGTGCAGTGACCGAACCAACGACGGAGCCGATTAAAGCCCCCCACAACAAGCTTTTGTTCGAATCTTTCATGATCCATCTCTCCCTTTCATTGGATTAGACAT
Source organism: Paenibacillus polysaccharolyticus (assembly GCF_023714295.1). Taxonomy (GTDB): domain Bacteria; phylum Bacillota; class Bacilli; order Paenibacillales; family Paenibacillaceae; genus Paenibacillus; species Paenibacillus polysaccharolyticus_A. Next base: position 566,135 of record NZ_JAMAUN010000001.1, on the reverse strand, counting down.
CGGTTTATGAATCGACGATAGGATCTGTTCATCTGGGCCAATGCCTACTCTGTTAATGCATTATAAGCATGACGGGCTTGACCTGACACTCCGGATTTAAAAAAACGGAACAAATGCCTCTCTGGGTTAAGATGCCCACCGGCATCCTGTTTTACCGAACTGTCTGAGGCGTGGGCACAGCATGCTCTTCCCCAGGGTTCAGATCTACGACATATCGTCCTGGTGCGATTAAAGCAGACTGATGCTCACAGCGCCAGCGTTGTCCACCGGATGAGCCTAAGGTCTGACCATCCTGCAGCACATCTCCCTGATCAAATATGTAATACGCAGCACCGAGCAGTGTCTGAGCCACCGTATCGGGGTCAAGTCCAGTAAAGTGACATTGCACATCAGGCACGCCAAGCGCGGATAAACCTACGGTATCCATAACCAGTTCACGTTGTTGCTCCGTACCTCCCGCTTGATACATCCGCACATTCATTGCCGCATAAAGATGCTCCTCACGTTCCTGAGATTGTATATAAGCTTCGGATTCGACCAGTTTGTCACTGCCGTACCAGTAAAGCGCATCACAATTAAATGTGTCTAACACCGCCAGCACCGTTTTCTGAAACAAGTCCAGACGCTGCTTACGAGGCATGGCAGCAGTAAACATATCATGAATCCGAATGGAATAACGGGCAGAAGCTATAGCTTGTCCTGCTTCAGGCCAGTGCCATGCTTGCTGCAAAGCCCCTGCAAAACGCGTACGGTCCACAATTTCATGTACGGGTAGAAAACAAGTCTGAGCGGGGATGCTACCTTCCTGGAAGGAAACCTTATGTTCCATATGGTAGAACACCATCATCTCCTGCGTTCCCTGTTCCTTCTCTTCCTGCTTTACATCCAGTCTCCCTTGTCCCGTTCGATGGATGAGCGCCTCCTGTAACACATGCCGATTCACATCTGGCTTGTCATTAAACAGGAACTCCACCATATAAACGGGGTGAAAACCTGAAGACATCTCATCGCTTTCGCGTTTCCCTTGATCTGTCCCTTTCGGCTCTTTCTCCATACAACTTCCCTCATTCCTTACTCTTTCAATTGACCTTCATTTCCCTGGAAAGGGCCAAGTTCTTTTTCCACATAAGCGCTTACCTGGCCGGAGAACTGTTCCAGCACATCCGGCAAGGCTGCGCTAAGTGGATTCAACACGTTTCGCTGCCAGCTGTAATAATCTTGCACAAGCGGTTTACGCAACGTAACGAGCTGACGCAAAATCCCGTACGTTGATTCATCAAAAACATTCTCTTCATAATTAATCTGAATTATATCATCGTAACTACTCGCATCTCTCATAATGAAACCATCAATGAGATAACTTCCCACGTCAGTCACAATCTCAATGGCAAGATGCAGGCAGCGTTCCTGCACCATCCCCAACACCAGACCTCCATCCCAGGCCTGCACTACCTGCCTGAGCCCTACGGTAACTTCCGGTATCGCGTCAAGCCGGCGAGCGATCTGCTCCCTGTTCACATAATACATTCATTCACTTCCCGTTCAGTGAGTTATCGATTTCGTTTCCCTCTGCGCTTAAGCCAGAAGATCATGACAGGGCAAGCGATCAGAAACACAACAAAAATATATAGAAATTCCATAACGTCTCTTAAATCGCTCATGAAGATTCCCCTTCAAATCCAGAATAGATGTCTAAAACCTTAGATCACATAGTCAACAGCAATGGATTGTTCTCTGACTTCATTCATATATTTGATAACATCCTGATGTAGCGGGTGAACTTGATACGCTTGAAGATCTTCCAGCGAAGCGAATTCCGCCGTCAATGAAATGTCAAACGATCTGTCCGAACGCAGTACATCGATACCTACCTCAAGCGACATGAGAACATCAATCTTACCTTCGAGATTACGCAGAACTCGGGCAGCAGCCTCAATACTTTCTGCGGAACGATCTTTCATTTTGAACAGGACAATATGCTTAATCATCTGGGTAAACACCTCGTTTGAATTAATAAATAGAACTATGAGCTATGTTTCGTGTATCCAAAATATATCATATCACCGTCTATTACGAAAGGATGCTTTGTATGCGTTTCCCGAACAGTAATAATAAATCTAAAGCTAATCCTTGGTTGATTTCGACTTATCCGATGACACTCCCTCATTCTCAGCCTCCTTATCCTCACCCTGAACAGTTTGAACATCTTTTTTGGTTTGAACCTCTTCATTTACTGAGGTAGGGCTAGTAGAAGTTGGCTGAGGCATGTTCCATTCCCGGTCAGGCAAACTACTTTGTTCCTCCTGTTTCTTAAGTACCGCGATAGCCTGTCTCAGCTTGGTAGGTAATGGCAGCCCAATTTTGGCATAGTTCTCTGTTATCGAAATTAGCTCATTTACCAAGTAAAAATAAATAGCTCCTCCCTTGATAATATCGGTTCCCATAATCAGATCAATACGGTGAGCAAGCAGAACAACGGTCAGCATTAGCCCTTTACGCGCAAGTCCCCAGAAGCCAATGTTACTGTTCAGTCCCGTTCCCGTTCTCACAGCCGCCGCCAGACCCGTAACATAATCAATAGCCATAGCGATCGCAAGCAGACTAAGCAGCTGATCCCACCCGCCAAAAGCGAACGTCACCACCGCTCCCGAAATAGCAGTAACCGAACTCACCGCTGGGCTCACGTTCCTCACCTCTCCCTTGTTCTTTCTTGGTTTGAGTACTCTACAATATATGTGAGAATGAGAGATTGTGACCGTTCATCTGTCTTGTCGAACATGCGGATTTATCATTTCAGATTTGTGCACTTTTTTGGTTTGAACACCAAAAACAGATTTACAAATGTAGTAGGAGTTCAGGGGAAAAACAGCATGAAATCAACAAAAATAACACAAAAGTTCCAAAGACCTATTAGTGGGTAAATAGAACTATTTAATTTGTAATCTCGTACAATTCATTCCATCTTTTTTAGTGAATCATTGTAATCTAGGAATATACTAGGATGTGTTTCGCAAGAGGTCTAGTTCGTAGTTCCCTCTTTCATGTAGAATGACGCACAAGCGGTTTTCAAACCAGTAATTGCGGCACTTGAAAGTACCCCTTTATTTATTGTAGTATTTGGTTAAAAAAATCGGAGGAAATATGCCTAATCAACCAGAACAACATTCCATCCAGGCGTGGTCTCTGATCAACCGTAAATATTTGGGAAAAGGTGTCCGTGTTAAACGGTTCCGCAAACCGACACGCTGTCAAATCCGCAATCGTGTTCTTCTTGCCGTGCTGATGGCCAACGATATTAAATTGTCTCAGCTCGCTGAAGACCTCTCGATCTCCTCACGCAGTGTAAGCGCGTGGGTGTATGAAGGGCGAATACCCGGCAGTACCAATCTGGACAAAACTTGTCAGTTGCTTGGCTACCCGCGACATATTCTTTTTAATGAAGAGGTCGTGCGCAACAGTCCTGTCATCTGTCAACCCGAGCCTTCCCGCTTTATGAAGCGGACGGTAACCCGCTCTCCAGTGAGTAACCGTATTTTGACAGGCCTGTGTATGGTCCATGATTTGTCGGTGACAGATGTCAGCCACTGGATCGGGGTTCATCCCGGCACTTTCCGCAAATGGCTGCATCAGGGAACGCTGCCTTCTGCCGCGTTTCAGGAACAAGCGGAACAATTTTTCCGCATCCCGAAAACTATTCTGTTCGCAGATGTCATTCTTAAGGATCGTCGTAATCAATAAAACAGCGAACAGCCAAAAGGCTCTGCGCCCTCTCCTGGGGGCCAGAGCCTATTTTAGTTGGATACGCCAAAACGATGAACGATGCATAATTTACCTGAAAAGACCACAAAATGAAACTGTGTAGCGAGCGGATTATTGCATTACAAAAATGGACCACTCCATACTCTATTTTAGAAGCAGGTGAATACAATGAAGTCATTCAAACATCTGGGGGTCGCCTTGGGTTTTCTCGCTGGAACCACCTTTGGTAGTGGAATTGCGTTTTTGTTTCGTTTCTCGCCCGTTCAATTAATGCTCAGTGTTGCTCTATTCGGTTTAGCCGGCATCCTCTCAGGTCTGCTGACCAGTAAAATTTGGTATAATCGGATTCAGGAGCATTAAGGAAAAAGCAAACGAAAAAAGGTTTGTACATTTCCCAATCGGGAAACATACAAACCTTTTTGTTATGCGGTCGAGAGGACTCGAACCTCCACGGGGGGTTAGCCCACACGGACCTGAACCGTGCGCGTCTGCCAATTCCGCCACGACCGCATATTATGTATCTCTTCATCATCGATGAAAAGTATATCCGGTGAAACAATTCCTTGTTTTACCGTAATTCAGAGTATACATGTTACATTTTTATATTGCAACAACTTTTTTAATCCCTTAGAGGGACATATGTCCTTTTCTCACTAATTCAAACCACATATGTTTATCAATAGTAATCTTATAATGACATAAAGCACATATACCAATGAAGGGGACTTTCATTTGCTGAATTCAAAACTATGTTTTATCGGAGCCGGATTCCATGCCTCCACGAATATTTACCCCGCAGCGATCGAAGCGGGTGCAACCATTCAGGCGGTGGCTACAAGGAATCTTGAACGATCTAGGGCGGCCCTGCTTCGCTTTGGCAGTTCAGGTCAAGCCTATGATCATGCCGGCCAGATGCTGAAGCAGGAAACCTGTGACGGAGTCGTCGTCGTTGCTCAGCCAGTGGATCAAACCAAACTTGTGCTGGAATGCATTGAAGCAGGTAAACATGTCTATGTGGACAAACCACTTGGCTGGACTGCAGAAGAAGCCGCTAAGGTGGCCCAAGCAGCAGATCAGGGTGCTGTTGTGGTCATGGTCGGTTTTATGAAACGATATGCTCCGATCTATCAAAAACTCAAGACACTCATTGATGAGAGAACACTCGGTAAAGTGCGCTCGTTCCAGATGAAATTTGCTGTAGATAGCACGCCTTTTTGTGAAAATGAAGAACAGTTTATGAAACTTGCTGCCATACATATGGTGGATCTCATGCGTTATTTGTTTGGCGAAGCTACGCAAGTAACAGGAACGACTGTAAGAGATGGAAAACATATGAACCAGAGTATTTCCTTGATTTTTGATGAAGGTGTCACGGGCAGTGCCTATTTTACAGGGATGAGTGCATGGTCACGTGAAAGCGAAAGTGTGCTGGTTACTTTTGAGCATGGATTCGCTCTAGCCGATGAGATCACCAAACTTACAATACATGAATCTCATAAAGGGGATCTTCTTCCATGGAAGTCTCTTGAAGAACACGATTCGTTATATACTCCTTCCGGCACCCCAATGTCTGGAGCTTATAGGGATCTCTATCTGCGTGGCTTTGTAGGTGAAATGAGACACTTTATGTCCTGTTGCCAGACGGGGGCCGTTCCACTCTCAAGCGCTCGCGATAATGTTAGCACAATGGCTTTATGTGACCGAATCCTGTCATCTTTCATATAGAAACAAACAGAAACAGACCCTGTTCATAAGGGTCTGTTCGTATTCTTCCGTTTCTCTGTTCTTCTGTGCTACTATTTTGCTTTTTCCACCGTCTGAATGATGACGGTTCGATTGCGTCCCTCTTCTTTGGCCAGATAGAGCGCATTATCTGCCAGATGAAACAATTCCGTTTCCGAGCGGGAATGCATTGGGAACTCAGCAATGCCTGCAGATATCGTAACGGTTCGATCAACAGCCAATATACTTTCTTCAACTGAAATGCGAATGCGCTCGGCTATCTCATACGCCTTCTTGGAATCGTGATCCCTTAACAGTACAACAAACTCTTCACCGCCAAACCGAAAACAAACATCCTCAGGCCTTACAGACATCTGAATCAACTTCGCGATCTGTTTCAGAACCTCATCTCCGGTCGAATGACCATAGGTATCATTAATTAACTTGAAGCGGTCTATATCGAGAACAATGATCGCAAATGGATTCTCATCATGAGTCCATGCCTGAATCACTTCCTCAAAGGTTCGGCGATTATTCAAACCAGTTAATACGTCCGTTCTAGCATCATACACCAACTGATCCGTCTTGTTTCTGAAACTTGTCATAGCCCCGAGCACCGCTCGAGTAAGCAGATCAGCTTCCCTGTTCCAATGCGGCTTCACGACAGGTAACTCCACCTGCCCTTTGTCCACTTGCTGCACAAGATCAGCCAAGAATACAAACGGATGCACCAGCTTCCGGGCAACTCTTAACACAATTAGAGTCAACAATATAAAGGGTACCGCTATGTATAGCAGCAACAGTCCGATCTGACGGTTTAACTGATCATATACGATTTGGGTTGGAGATACGACAACCACTCCCCAGTTGGTTGCTGGAACTTTGTAATATCCGGCAAGCGTATTAACCCCATCCAAATTCGTATACTGCTCTTGTCCCGTCTGATTTTTGATCAGTTTCTGCACCACTGTATTGGCTCTAATATCTCTGCCAATTCGGCTGACGTTGGGATGAAAAAGCAGCGTTCCCTTATGGTCAACTATAAAAAAGTATGTTCCGTTGTCGGTTTTAAGTTGACTCCCAAACGACAAATCGAGTATATTATTTTCCTGCAAATAGATACTCCCACTAATCATGCCTTTGTATTTTCCCATTGGATCAACAATTGGTTCACTGAGAAAAACAATTCTACGATTCGTTCGCGGTGTCACGTAAGCATCTGATATGTATGAGGCTTTGGATTTGATAGCCGCTTTGGCCGCCTCGGAGCTCACATGTGTACCAATACTGGCCTGAGAATACGGTGACCTTGACAACACAAGCCCCATCGGGTCTGCCAGGACTACAGCGTTAAAATAATCACTGCTATTATGGATGAGATCCAGCGTAGTGTTCAGTTTCTCCTTATCATCGAAATCGACATTTTTAAAATGTGCGGCTCCATACTTCAAGCTTTTTTTCATGGATTCAAATAAGGAGTTTAACGTTTGACTCATCTGTACAGCACTCGCATAGTTAACCGAAAGAGTATTGTTAATAAGAGACTGTTTCTGCGTGGTATACGAGGTAATCACCATAATGGTTAGCGTCATCAATACGGAGATTGTAACGAATCCACCAAGTAATGCGGTCAGACTGACTTTTTTGAACTTCTTTACTTTTCTGCGCAATCTGGATTTTTTTTTATTTGCAATCATTTTGCTTCCCCCGGATTTTCATAAAAAAGCATACCTATATCATCATATAATAAAGTTGTTAAGAAACAATGAAGAAATGACGTATATTTAACTTTGAATTTATAGGATTGACGAATTTATGACAAAATAATGCATCCGGGAAAAATTGCGAGTCCTCCTCATCTAGTTATCCTTCCATGATATAACCCTCTTGCAGGTTTTGCTCCACAAAGCCCGCCATATACCGCATCTGAACATCAATTGGGCGAAGACTTCCCATCAATACGCGATTCTGAACGTCATTGGGCTCGGCCGGAAGTGCAAAGGCACGTACATAAGGGAATTCTATTCCAAGCGTTGTGTAGATTGCGTTGACAAGCTGATCGTTACCACAACGTCCAAACACATTAAGCAGCACAGCACCACCTGCATACAGTTTCTCTTTTGCCATGTTAAAAAAAGAACGGTTCGTAAACTGCTCTGGTGTGCCCGTTGCCGTAAATGCATCTATAACGATATAATCGTACGTCGCATCCTGCTCCCGTTCCAGCAGTTCTCGTCCATCCCCCACCAGGACAGGCGACCCTTTGTATCCAAAAAAGTGCTGACTGATTTCCACAACCTCCGCATCCAACTCCGCTACCTTAACTTGTCGATCAGACAAATAAGAAGGGATTGTGCCAATACCCTGCCCCACGACAAATACGCGATTGTAATGCGGATTATTTCGCTCCATCAGATGTAACATAGCCCTTGGGTACTCTAGAACAATTCTGGAAGGTTGCTCTACATCGATCGCTCCCTGTACGGCATCATTAGAGAACTGCAATACGCGAAAATGTCCTTTTTCCCCGTAAAGCCTTTTCGTCTCGTACACCGTCAATTCATGCTGCTCACTTTTATTCCGGTAAAGTACTCTCAACTTCCTGCTCCCTTCAGATAAACCTTTGAACCTATGAAATCCATATTACAAAGAAATCGTGAACTCAATCCTGCAAACCAATCGCTTCGTGTAATGCCTGCACATAAGCCACACCGAGATTGGAAAGTGACGTGCTTTTATGACAAATCCACCCGACATTAATGGACTCTTCACATTCAAGCGGAACCGGAATAATTTCATTGCCGTTCAGATCGGCGCTAAGCACTCCGGTCGAGATCGTATACCCGTTCAAACCGATAAGCAGATTAAATAAAGTCGCCCGGTCGTTGACCTGAATGCTTTTGGGATGAGATAACGTACTCAGAATTTCTTCGGAAAAATGAAAAGAATTATACTCCCCCTGGTCAAAGGACAGGTAAGGATAATCCTGAAGCTGTTCAATGGCCACGGACTCCTGCTTCGCAAGCGGATTGTTCACACTGATGAAAATATGCGGTTTCGCTGTAAACAGGCTTGTAAACACAAGTCCGGCATCCTTTAATAATTTATTGATGACTTTGGCGTTGAATTCGTTCAGATAGAGAATGCCAATCTCACTCCGAAGACTTTTCACATCCTGAATGATCTCATACGTTTTAGTTTCCCGCAATGCAAGTTCATATTCATCATGACCATGCTGCTGGACAAGCTTTACAAATGCATTCACCGCAAAAGCGTAGTGCTGTGTGGATACCGAAAAGTGCTGCGGAGACGGCTTCGCATTCAGATAACGATTCTCCAGCAGTTCGGCTTGTTCGACAACCTGACGAGCATAACTTAGAAACTCCACTCCTTCTTTGGAGAGAGTAATGCCTTTATTGGTCCGTTCAAAAATGGTAATACGAAGCTCCTGTTCCAGATCGCGGATCGCGTTTGATAAGCTCGGCTGGGAGATAAACAACCGTTTGGCGGCTTCGTTCATCGATCCGTGTGTGGCAACCTCGATTACATATTTAAGCTGTTGTAGTGTCATGACTTGACTCCTTTTTCCGATATCCCTCGTACATCTTATATTCCATCACATGTTATATTGCATCAAGAGAAAGTTTTCTTTTGGGCGATTCCTGTCACTAGATTCTCTGCTTCCAGCGAACAACGTTCAGGAAACATACTACGTTGCTCCAGCTTATTCTGAATAAAATCAACGACCTGCTGCAGAGAGGTGATCTGCTCTTCTACCTTTTTCTGATAATTGACGAGCATCTTCCGTTCCTCCGGGAAATCGTTCAAATCCGACTCCAGCGACATCTGAAGAAATGGCTTCATCTCTTCAAGAGACATGCCCGTTTTCTTCAGACACGTAATCAGACTCATCGTCTGGATGTCCTGTTCCGAATAGACCCTGTGGCTACTTGCTTTACGCTCCGCACGGGGGAGCAGACCAATCTTCTCATAATAACGAATGGTATCTTTGGATAACCCCGACCGCTCCGATGTTTCATGAATGGAGAACGTACTTTGCTCACTCATCATTAGCCCTCCCATACCCATACTTCTCTCTATCATATAACTTGGAGCTGGCTCCAAGTCAAGCCTGAAATATCCCTCTTGACTTGGAGTCGACTCCAAATTATAGAATGACACGAACACATGAGGAGGTCATTTTAATGAACCCAGTAAATCCGCTTCACACAGCCGTAATAACCGGCTCATCTTCAGGAATTGGCCTGGAACTAACAAGACAGCTTCTAAAGGATCAGTGGGAGATTATCGCTCTTAACCGCTCCGCGTTCCCGGCAGATGATCGTGTAATTCAGTCCGCATTAAGCTCAGGTCAATTACGATCCATTCAAGCCAATTTCACGAATTATGCCAGCCTTCGCTCAGCGCTGGACCAGATTCGATCACAGACGGATTCCATTGACGTCCTGTTCAACAATGCAGGCGGAAGCACCTCTACCCTCCAATACTCCGACCAGGGGCGTGAGTTGCATTTTGAGCTTCAGACGGTGGTTCCTTATATCATTTATCGGGAGCTGTATGAGTCGCTCCGCCAAGGGAGGATGAAAACCGTTGTGAACACCTCCTCGACTGCTTTTCGCATGCTAAAAGCGTTCGACCTTGATACGTTGGAGCGGCCAGCTTCCTTCAAAAAGCTTTTTGGTCCTTACGCTGCGTCCAAGCTCGCCCTCTCATTGTGGACAGCTGAGGCTGCATCCAAAGCTATGGCGGATGGCATTCGACTTCTTAGTGTTGATCCGGGTGGAAACAACACGCTAAGAAGCAACAAAACATCCGGTTTGCCCTTCTATATCAAACCTGTTATGAAATTATTCTTTTCTCATCCAAGTCGAGGTGCATCACTGCTTCATAACGCAGTGCTCGGGAGCGTGAAGCATGATTCTGGTGCGTTTCTGGTTAATAATAAGGCAGCACGCCTTCGTTTTCATGAGCAAGGATCTACCATACTTCAACGTGTGCATGAAATCTATGAGCAAAATTATCTGAATACCTAATTCATGCTTGAAATTTACCGCTCTCGCCCTGAAGAAGTCTGATTCCAGACTTGACCGAATAAGGTCAGGTCTTTTTATCTTTGTCCTTCATATTTTCCAAGCCTTCGTTCATAGGTGTAAGCATGGTGAGTAAACCACATGACGCGGATTGCAGCGGATATCGGAAGGAGACATCAGAATGAGTAAAGAAAAACAACCCAGTGCTCAGCCGTATATTATCCCCCAACCTATTCGAAGCGACGGTGCAGGCGGCCCGGATTATGGACCAAGAGATGTGTTAAGAGACAAGCAAAATCCCGATATGCTTGTCCCCCCTAAGACAGATAATGGCTTGTTACCTAACCTCAGGATGTCCTTCTCTGACACCCATATGCAGCTCAATCACGGCGGCTGGTCACGTGAAATTACGGTACGTGACCTGCCTGTTGCCACTACGCTCGCCGGCGTGAATATGAGCCTGACTCCAGGCGGCGTCCGCGAACTGCACTGGCATCAACAATCTGAATGGGCTTATATGATCTGGGGTACAGCCCGGATCACTTCTGTGGATCAGAACGGGCGAAATTTTATTGCTGATGTCGGTCCGGGTGATCTTTGGTTTTTCCCAAAAGGACTTCCTCATTCGATTCAAGGGTTGGAGAACGGGTGTGAATTTTTATTGGTATTCGATGATGGCAGTTTCTCTGATCTGAATACATTGTCCATCTCAGACTGGTTTGCCCATACGCCACCAGAGGTACTATCCTTGAATTTTGGCGTTCCTGAATCAGCCTTCCAATCGATGCCCAAGGAACAGGTTTATATTTTTCAAGATGATGTACCTGGTTCACTCGAAAGCCAGCGCGTTCAATCCCCCTACGGAACCGTTCCTCTTCCGTTTACCTATCGTTTGCTTGCACAGGAACCTTTGATCACACCTGGAGGAAGTGTTCGCATCGTTGATTCCACCAACTTTCCGATCTCCACTACAGTCGCTGCAGCGCTAGTCGAGATCAAACCTGGGGCGATGCGTGAGCTACACTGGCACCCCAATGCCGATGAATGGCAGTACTATTTGACGGGTGAAGGCAGAATGACCGTCTTTGGTGGCAATGGGATCGCACGCACCTTTGATTACCGGGCCGGAGATGTAGGGTATGTTCCCGTTGCCATGGGGCACTATATACAAAATACCGGAAAAGACACATTATGGTTTTTGGAAATATTCCGAAGTGACCGGTTTGAAGATGTTTCTCTCAATCAATGGATGGCTCTAACACCGCGTGATCTGGTTCGAGACAATCTGAATGCTCCTCCAGAACTGCTGGATGCATTACGGAAAGTGAAGTGGCCTGTCGTATAAAATAGTATAAACCTATATCATATGCACGAAAATGGGGTAAAAGGAAGAGAACCCCACATAGACCAAGGAGGAATATGAAGATGAAAGCCGTTACGTTTCAGGGCATCAAGGACATTCAGGTGAAACAGGTCGAAGATCCGGCACTGCAACAGCATGATGACATTATCGTTCGTATTACTTCAACGGCGATCTGTGGATCGGATTTGCATATCTATCAAGGCGCGCTACCTGCTGCAAAAGACTATGTGATCGGTCATGAACCGATGGGCATTGTGGAAGAGGTCGGACCTGAGGTTACGCGAGTCAAAAAAGGGGATCGAGTCGTCCTGCCTTTTAACATCGCTTGCGGTCAATGCTTCTACTGTAACCACGATATGGAGAGTCAATGTGACAAATCGAATGGAAATCCTGATATTCATACCGGGGGTTATTTCGGGTTCACCGAGCGATATGGTGGTCATCCAGGCGGTCAGGCTGAGCTGCTACGAGTGCCTTACGGCAACTTCACTCCATTTGTCATTCCCGAATCCTGTGAGCTGGAAGACGAGGCATTATTGTTCCTTTACGACGTGTTGCCGACGGCATACTGGAGTGTTGAAAATGCTGGCGTCAATCCTGGGGATACCGTCACCGTACTCGGCAGTGGCCCTATTGGGCTAATGACGCAAAAGTTTGCCTGGATGAAAGGAGCCAAGCGGGTTATTGCCGTCGATCGTCTGCCTTATCGACTAGATAAGGCTAAACGTATGAATGACGTAGAGGTTTTTAATTTTGAAGAGCATGATGATATGGGTGAGCATATCCGCGAGATCACTCAGGGTGGAACAGATGTTGTTATTGACTGTGTTGGCATGGATGGCAAAAAGACCATGCTGGAAGAGATCGGTCAGAAGCTAAAACTCCATGGCGGGGCGCTGAGTGCCATCGAAATCGGCATGAAAGCCGTGCGCAAGTTTGGAACACTACAGCTTACAGGCGTGTATGGCTCCTCCTATAATATGTTCCCTTTGGGAAACCTGTTTGAGCGTAACATCAACATTAAAATGGGACAAGCTCCTGTTATTCATTATATGCCCGAACTATTCCGTAAAATTACAGCCGGTGAATTTGATCCAACTGAGATTATCTCACACCGTGTATCACTGGATAACGCGAGCGAGGCTTACCGGATATTTAATGACCACGAAGATGAATGCACCAAGGTTATTTTAAAACCCTGAATGAACGAAAGAAAGCTTCGGTAATGGATACTACATTACAGGCTCATTCTTTTGGCAATACAATGAAGGCGTCAAGACCAGGAATAAAAATAAAAAGCAGGCTTCTCTTACAAGAGAGGTCTGCTTTTTGCTTTTGAAGTTTCTTTATTCTTTAGGATATGAACCGTGCCTCTTCCCCTCTCACACTCCACGCTTAATTGCCTGGATATACACACTTTCTCCTTCAAAGCTGAGAATTTCATCCTGCTCTTTCTCCACGATATTAAAATAACTTCTCACCTTTCCCGTCGCATGTAGCATTCTTGCTTCAAGCTCCAGCCGCCCTTCTCCAAAGAGGGATGCACGTGTGCACCAATCATCAAAATGAAATTTTTTTGCAAAAGAAACCATCGTTTCAACCCGATACCCCATACGTTCCAAAAGTCCAATCCATTCTGTTTTCCGCCATGCCCGAACATGACTTGGGTCACGCCTTTTCTCTATGTCGTTGTAGAAACGATCCAGTTCATCCTGCTCGGGAGCCACATTGTCAATAAACAATAATCGGCCACCAGGTTTGGTCACCCGATAAGCCTCGGAAACAAACGAGGATACATCTGGAAAATGATGTGCTGCAATTCGGCAGGTCACCAGATCAAAGCTATTGTCCGGAAAAGGAATATGCTCAGCATCTCCCGTTACAAAATCCACATTTTCATGACCATTGCCCTGGATAAAACGTGCAGCCGCCTCTAACATTCCTTCAGTCAGATCGAGGGCTGTCACGCGACTTACCAGCGGAGCAAGCGCATTCGCGACATGTCCTCCACCCGTTGCTATATCCAGCACACTCATATGTTCTGCCGCCTGAGATGATGCAACGAGTAGCGCGAGGTCCTCACCTTGTGCATGAATTGCACTTGTGACATAATGCTCGGCATTCTGAGAAAATTGCTTCCGCATCTGATTTTTGATCTGATCGTTCTCCATGATCGTTCCTCCTCTTCTTTTGCATATCTCCTTCAGATAAATATTGATTTTACTTTTCGCCACTTCTATTGTTCCATTTAGTGAAACTAAGTTTCATTTAATCTAGAATCATCATATCATACCCCCTATCCAAACGAAACAAGAAACACAAAAAAGCATCCCTTCAATGAAAATTTCACTGGAGAGATGCCTAGAGTTGATAATCGTTTCACCATTGGTACAGCAAGTTCACCTGAACTTACATTAACCTATTTATTATTTAACAAGTGTAGGTGATTTTTTCCACAATCCCAGAATGAGACCCGAGATGACAGAACCAATAACAACCGCGAGCAGGAACAAAATGGTGTGGTTAGCCAAGAGAGCTACAAAGACACCACCGTGCGGAGCGGGAACATTAATGCTCCACAGCTGAGTAAGTCCACCTGCTACCGCAGAACCAATAATACAGGAGGTCAGTACACGAAGTGGGTCAGCCGCTGCAAATGGAATTGCACCTTCTGTAATAAAGGAAAGACCGAGTACATAGTTTGTTAGACCGGATTTGCGCTCTTGCTCCGTGAATTTGGATTTGAAGAACGTTGTTGCAAGGGCAATCGCCAGTGGAGGAGCCATACCGCCTGCCATAACCGCTGCCATCCATGCCCCGTCTGTGTTTCCGCTGGATGTAAATACACCAATCGCAAAGGTATAAGCCGCTTTGTTAAACGGACCACCCATATCAATCGCCATCATGCCGCCGAGCAACAAACCAAGCAATACTTTGTTACCTGTTCCCAGGTTACCCAGTGCATCTACAAGCCAGGTGTTTAGAGCTCCGAAAACCGGATCAAAAATGTAATAAGCAATCGTACCAACAATCAGCAAACCAAGTACCGGATAGAGCAGGATCGGTTTCAAGCCATCAATCGCTTTTGGAAGACCTTTCAGCGCTTTACGCAATCCAATAACAACATAACCCGCAAGGAAACCGGCAGCTAGACCACCAAGGAAACCGGCATTGGAGTTTACAGCCATCAATCCACCAACCATACCAGGCATCAGGGCTGGGCGGTCACCAATACTCATCGCAATAAATCCGGCAAGTATAGGAATCAGGAAATGGAACGCGCCTGTTCCTCCACCAATCGTTTGCAGCAATTGCACGATCGGATTGTCAGGACTTGCAAGTTGTTCAAACAAGAAGGAGATCGCAAGCAGGATACCACCGCCGACAACGAATGGCAGCATGTGTGAAATCCCGTTCATCAAATCTTTGTAAATTTTGCTTCCCACGCTTGTCTTGCTATCGCCTGCACCTTCATCGCTCGCTTTTCCACCTTGGCTACGATAGATTGGTGCATCGCCGTTAACCGCCTTGCGGATCAGTTCTTCGGATTTACGAATACCGTCACTTACCGGTCTTTGCAACACAGGTTTACCGTCAAAACGAGCCATCTCGACGTTTTTGTCAGCTGCAATGATAACCCCTTTGGCACGAGCGATCTCATCAGCTGTCAATACGTTTTGTGCGCCTTCGGAACCGTTGGTCTCAACACGAATGTTGATGCCCATTTCTTGGGCTTTTTTCTTCAAAGCATCCTCCGCCATAAACGTATGGGCGATCCCTGTTGGACAAGCTGTCACAGCAACAACAAATTCTTCTGTATTTGCGTTTCCAACAATGACACCGGAGTTGTTTCTCACGTTGTTAGCACCACTTTCCGTGGAGGATGCTTGTGCCGCTTTCTCTGCTTTAGCTTTCTCTTTCGCAGCTTCCTTCTCCGCAGCTTCCGCTTGTTTCGCATCAAATAAAGCGCTAACTTCTTGCGGCGTATTCGTGTTCATCAGTTCAGCGATGAAATCGCTGTCAACCAACAGCCTTGAAAGAGCCGCTAGTGTGCGGAGATGTGTATTGCCTGCGCCTTCTGGGGCCGCAATCATGAAGAAAAGTTGAGCAGGCTCGTCATCCAACGATTCAAAGTCCAAACCCTGTTTACTTTTTGCAAAAACGACCGTTGGTTCATTGACCGCTTTGGTTTTTGCGTGTGGCATAGCAATACCGCCGCCGATGCCAGTGCTGGACTCGGCTTCTCTTTTGTAGATCATTTCTTTAAACAATGCTGGATCATTAATACGTCCACTCTGGTTAAGACTTGCAATCAGTTCGTCGATCGCCTCGTCTTTGGTTGTTGCTTGCAGATCCATAATCATCGTTTCCTGGATCATTAAGTCAGTGATTTTCATCTTGGAACACTCCCTTAAGTTCGGTCGGCCTGCACATGGCAGGCCTTATATCAGTTATTCAAGGTAATTAAGGTAATTAAAGCGTTGTAATCGTCACCTGATTACGCAATTCGTCAATAAACTCACGTGTAGCGAGGTCATCTGAGAAAGCTGTCGCACTGCCAGAAGCTACCCCTGTACGGAATGCTTCAAACAAGTCTCCTTGCAACACATAGGTACCAACAAATCCGCCAATCATCGAGT
This sequence comes from Paenibacillus polysaccharolyticus, assembly GCF_023714295.1. Taxonomy (GTDB): domain Bacteria; phylum Bacillota; class Bacilli; order Paenibacillales; family Paenibacillaceae; genus Paenibacillus; species Paenibacillus polysaccharolyticus_A. The sequence goes on along the minus strand of NZ_JAMAUN010000001.1, from coordinate 549,600 downwards.
CACCAGCACCAACGGAATTTTTTACAGTCCCTTTAGGTACAGTTGCGTGATAGACATTCGTCTCGGTGATAAACAATGCTCCTTCTCCAGCCATGGAGATCAACACATGTTTGGCACCTGCTTCGAGCAATTTACGTCCGTAAGAAACCAATTCCTCACGTGTTTCGATGGTTACGCCAAACAATTCAGCTAGTTCATGATGGTTCGGCTTCACCAGCAGCGGCTGATGAACGAGTGCTTCCATCAGAGCAGGCCCTGTTGTATCAATAACAAACTCGGCTTCCGTCTGCTTGCATACATGAATGAGACGATCATAGAAATCTGAACCAAGTGACGGCGGAACGCTGCCAGAGAGAATGACGATATCTCCTTTTTGCAAAGAAGACAGTCTATTCAGTAATTGCTCAGCCTCTTCTGTTCGAATCACTGGTCCAAGACCGTTAATTTCTGTCTCATCTCCATGCTTCAGCTTGATGTTAATGCGAGTATCATCTGCAATGGTAACAAAATCCGTCTGAATTGCATCTTCCTGCAGCTTGTCATTAATGAAACGTCCCGTGAATCCACCTAAAAATCCGATAGCTGTGTTCGCAGCACCGAGTTGATTCAGAATTCTGGAAACGTTAATGCCTTTACCGCCAGGTAATTTCAAATCCCGATTCATGCGGTTAAGTCCGCCAAGGTTCAGATCGCCCACTTCGACGATGTAATCAATGGACGGATTGAGTGTTATCGTATATATCATCGCTATCCCTCAATTATTTTAGTTTTCTGGGTGATTACCGCACGCCAATGTTCAGGCATTCGCTCCGTAATCAGATCGGCCTCCTCCAAATCAAACAATTTGGCAAAAGTTATATCCCCAATTTTGCTGGAATCAGCCAGCACATACGATTTCCCTGACAATTGATGTGCACGCCTCTTAATCAAGGCTTCCTCTGGATCAGGAGTTGTATACCCCATTTCTGGGTCTACTCCATTACTTCCTAGAAAACACTTGTCAAATCGGAAATTGTCCATGTTCTGCAGCGCGATGCTGCCGATCACCGCTTTGGTATGAATTTTCATCATGCCACCCAGCAAGTAACTGCGAATTCGTTTGCTTACCAGCGCCTCCACATGGGATAGTCCATTGGTGACCACGGTTACATCCCTGGCTTCTATAAAAGGGATCATAGCAAGTGTTGTTGTGCCGGCATCTAGATAAATGCACTCCCCATTCTGGATTTCCTGCGCTGCCAGCCGGGCAATCACTGTCTTTTGTTGAATGTTTTTGAACGTTTTTTCCTCCATGCCTGGTTCTAATGACTTTTCATTCACCAGTGAAGCACCACCATGAATCCGTTTGAGCATCTGACGGCTTTCCAGATCGATCAAATCTCTTCTAATCGTGGATTCAGAAACACCCAGCACATCAACAAGCTCTTGCAACTTCACAATGCCCTGTAAATGTAAGCGTTCTACAATTGCGGCATATCGTTCTTCAGTCAGCATATGCATTCCTCCAACTGCTTCTATAGTATCATAAATTACGCAAAAAACAATCATTTTCATTCAAAATAATTTAAAAACCTTCAAAAACTTTCATCGTTCGACTTATTTTCTTGTCCAAGTGTCCCTATCCAATTGTCCATAACACGCATCTGATAACCTAGTCCCTACAACGGAGAGGTGATGACTTCAATGTCAGTCCGTACGATCAAACGACGGAAACCCTGTGTGTTATATCCAACCAAAGAATCCTCACGCCTTCGTTCGGGCTGGATTTCCTTCAATTGGAGCGGTTACGCAAAAAGAAAAACAACTCATCCCTATCGGCGGATTTCTGCTGATTGGACTGTACCTTATGTTCTGCCTTCCTCCCGCGATTCATATTCCTCTGCATGGATCGGCATTGACGGCTTCGAGAACACAGATCTGATTCAGACGGGAACAGCCCACGATTGGATAAAAAGGAAACCCGTCTATTATGCCTGGTGGGAGATTCTCCCGGCAACCGAAACCAAGATTCCCAACCCAGTAAGCCCAGGTGACTGCATGCGTGGTATCATTACGAAGTTAACTCGCCATTCCTGGTGTATTACCTTGACCAACCTCACTAAAGGCTGGACTTACCGTACCGTTCAACGATATACAGGCCCTCAAAGCTCTGCCGAATGGATCGTTGAGGCTCCCTCCGTAGGTGGTTCTATTACCTCCATGTCTCGTCTTAGTCCAGTTGCTTTCAGTAACTGTCGTCTGAACGGCCGCCCTCCTGCCTTCTGTACCAGAGATAAAGGAATCCTGATTCAGGGCCAGCGTGTCTTATCGATACCGGAATCTCCCAATTGTTGCAGAGATGGATTTGTAGTTCGTCGTGCTCATTAAGGCTTGTCATTAAAAATCCTGCAACAACCGCCGCTTCTGGTGGCAGTGCTGCAGGATTTTGACGTTTTAGTATAATACGGATCTTTTCTACAATAACTCCGCGCTTCCCACTTCCGGCTTGGGTTTGAGCCATTTACCTTCTTCATTAATAAAAGCACCCTTGAATCTTCCCATCTCCAGTTGCTCGATCAGCTTCTCCTCATCCGTTGCCAGAATCTCAATTAACTGTTCTAAGGTGTAATATTCATCTGGATTATAATCAATTAAGATGGGTACAGCGGTATCATATAATTCACGAATCAGATTCTCGAAAGAAAGTCGTCCAAGATTGGGCATCTGCCGATAGACCTGTAATGGTTGAGAGACCATATTGCGAAATGATTTGTTCTCAAGATTCATCCACAACGTGTTACAGGCTTGAACACTCATATAATTTTGCTCTACATCATAGAACTGTACTTCCTCAATTTTCATAAACTTCTCTTGAAAAGCTACAATTTTGGTTAGAGGTACATTGCGTACACGTGATGCTTTTTTCACATGAGCCCTGAATTGCTCATAATTCATTTGTTTTATTTGTTTCTTTTGTTCCATTGGTTATCCCTGCCTTTAACATGATCCAAACGACATTTTACAATAAATCGACACCGAGTGTAAGTCACAATGTAAAAAAACAAAAAAAACGTACAGCATCCCTGCTGCACGAAATACTTTATAAGATTGCCTCAGCCAAGAACTGGGCGTTTCACCCATGTCTCCGTAAATTCCAGCTCATTGTAATCATAAAACCCACGAAGTGTCTCCTCCCGGTCATCAAGGAACAATTGATCGGCTATACCTGCAACCAGTTTGGGGATGGCACTTCTGGTGCCCGATATCGCTGAAGCAGAGAGACCACAACTAGCCAGAGCAGAATAATTAAATATAAACAAACCATGCAGTAGCGCTTTTCCCTGTTCACTTTTACTGGTCATTGCAAATCCAGCGCTTAAAAAAGGGTGTGCATCAAGTAGCGCATTCCGAACTTCCAGCGGGGCTTCGTAACAATCTTGCCAGCGAGCTATGTGCCGCTCTACGAGTTGCAGTTCAGGGCGTAGAGCGGGGTCACTGAGCAGACCTGTGCTTACAATAAGAAAATCAAACGTATAACTTCCATGTGCCGTTTCAACCTTTGCTCCTTGATCCGTAGCTTGCACGCTTAACCATGGTGAGTCCAGATGCAACTCGAACCCAGGCCAAGATGCGGCCCGGTTGAACGTATCATTGGTAGGTGGCTGATTAAATTTGAAAAAGTGAGATATCACCTGATACTTATCAGCTATAGGTAAAGCGTGAAACCGCTCGATCATGCCGGATTGTTCCATTTGGCGAATCGGATTGACTCGTGGTAATTGTTCACGTCTGACAAAAACATGAGCTTCAGCCACACTTGAGGCTAGCGCGTGGTTTGCATTATCAAAAGCTGAGGCTCCACCGCCGAGCACTGCAACCTTTTTTCCTTTTAACCGTTCAAAATCTATCATTTCTGAAGTATGGGCATATAACTCTCGCGGCAGATGATCTGAGATTAGTGAGGGTACATGCCACTCGCCGCCTCCTTGAATACCGGTGGCAAGCACAACTTTCCGAGCCAAAATGTGCTTTTCACGAATTCCTTGTTCGGTTACATGTAGACGATGAATTCCATCCTGCCCAGGTTCAATGAGGTTCAACTTAACTTCGTTCTGTACTGGAAGGTCCAGGATTTCCCGATACCAACGCAAATAATTCATCCAGTCTCTGCGAGGAATTTTATCGATCTTCTGCCATCCCTCAACTCCCTCCTGAGCCTCCCACCATGCACGAAACGTCAGCGATGGAATCCCTAAATCAATAGAAGTAAGGTGCTTCGGCGTCCGCAGCGTTACCATACGTGCATAAGTTTCCCATGGCCCTTCTTGCCCTTCCACATTTTCGTCGATGATCAGAATATTCGAGATCCGTTCGCGCAAAAGTCCAAATGCAGCCCCAAGGCCACTCTGTCCACCGCCTACAATAACAACATCATAGACATGCCCCTCTGCGTACTCTCTTGTACGAACCCAGCTGGTACCTCCAAAACATAAATACGCTAAATCATGCTTCACACGTTCATTCAAAGCTTCGAGGCCCATACTTCACCAACCCTTTCATGATCTATCTGGAACAGGCTCCGTTGCATTCATACATACTTATCTCCAGGTTGCATTGCAATATCCGAATAGAATTAGCGTTATTATATGAGTTGAAATCCAGTAGGGGAAGCTAACAGAAACGTAATTGTCATTCAACCTAAAAAAGTTGGATATACTTGTTTCCTCATACTAAAGAAAATTACTATGTTTAAAATTTGCTCTAAGATACTCTTTATTTAATGAAGATGACGGGAGAGAATACAAAAAGACAGACTCAGATCTGCTCCAAGCCTGTTTTTCTATGACTACCCTTTATTGTACTTTGCCAAATTATCTATTTGCCTCTTACATCACATTTTGAATAGGCGTGCCTAAGTCATCTGATGAACAGACCAGAAAATCCCGTTCGTCGCACCGCTACCTATGTTGAGTGAAATGGTCAGACCGTTCGCAGCATAGAACAGCCCGATGACGTCACCTGCATTTAAAGCCACTTCCACCGCCAATGTAACAGAACTGCTACCAAGCACAGCTCTAAGGGTGAGCAGCGTAACAGCTACATTCAAAACGGGCAACAGTCCACTCACTAATGTTGTGACGGTTGGCGATGTTCTCTGAACCAGAAAAGCCGGATTTACTCCTGCACCCAGAGAAAGAGCAATGGCCGCGGTTGTTGCATAGTTAATTGTGGCTTCAATTGAATATCTCCCTGTCGTTGGAATCGTATAGTTCCCTGTTGTTGCATTAAAGTTGGGGCTACTATAGAACGGACTGGCTGTCGACCAGTTTGTTAATTGTGTACTTGTAGACGTAGTCAGATTGGCAAGAAAAGCCGAAAATCCTTCGCTTGCAAAATTAGGACCAGTCGCTCCGGTGACTCCTGTTGTACCCGTAGCTCCGGTGGCTCCGGTGGCTCCGGTGGCTCCGGTAACTCCTGCTGTGCCTATCGCACCAGTTGCTCCGGTAACTCCTGCCGTGCCCGTCGCACCAGTTGCTCCGGTAACTCCTGCCGTGCCTGTCGCACCAGTTGCTCCGGTGACTCCTGCCGTGCCCGTCGCACCAGTTGCTCCCGTAACTCCTGCCGTGCCTGTTGCTCCGGTAGCTCCAGTAACTCCTGCCGTGCCCGTCGCACCAGTTGCTCCCGTGACTCCTGCCGTGCCTGTTGCTCCGGTAGCTCCAGTAACTCCTGCCGTGCCCGTCGCACCAGTTGCTCCGGTAACTCCTGCCGTGCCTGTTGCTCCGGTAGCTCCAGTAACTCCTGCCGTGCCCGTCGCACCAGTTGCTCCGGTAACTCCTGCCGTGCCCGTTGCACCAGTTGCTCCGGTAACTCCTGCCGTGCCCGTCGCACCAGTTGCTCCGGTAACTCCTGCCGTGCCCGTCGCACCGGTAGCTCCGGTAACTCCTGCCGTGCCTGTCGCACCCGTTTCTCCCGTGACTCCTGCCGTGCCCGTCGCACCGGTAGCTCCGGTAACTCCTGCCGTGCCTGTCGCACCCGTTTCTCCCGTGACTCCTGCCGTGCCCGTTGCTCCGGTAGCTCCAGTAACTCCTGCCGTGCCCGTCGCACCGGTAGCTCCGGTAACTCCTGCCGTGCCCGTTGCTCCAGTAGCTCCAGTAACTCCTGTTGCGCCAGTTTCTCCTGTGAATCCTGTCGATCCCGTCGCACCCGTTACTCCGGCCACTCCAGTTATTCCGGTTGTTCCGGTCGCACCCGTGGCCCCGACCAACCCAGCAACTCCGGTTACACCTGTTGCACCAGTCTCTCCCGTGAATCCTGTCGATCCCGTCGCACCCGCTACTCCGGCCACTCCAGTTACTCCGGTTGCACCTGTTGCACCCGTTTCCCCCGTGACTCCAGTCGACCCTGTCACACCCGTGGCTCCGACCACTCCAGTAGCTCCGGTTACTCCTGTTACACCTGTTTCTCCTGTGACTCCAGTTGTTCCTGTCACACCCGTAACTCCGGTCACCCCAGTGACCCCGGTTGCTCCTGTTGGGCCAGTTTCTCCTGTGACTCCCGTTGTTCCCGTCGCACCCGTTACTCCGACCTCTCCAGTTACCCCAGTTGCTCCTGTTGGGCCAGTTTCTCCTGTGACTCCAGTTGTTCCCGTCGCACCCGTGGCCCCGGTCACCCCAGTGACCCCGGTTGCACCTGTTGCACCAGTCTCTCCCGTGACTCCAGTCGGTCCGGTCGCACCCGTGGCTCCGGACACCCCAGTTACTCCGGTTACTCCAGTGACCCCGGTAGCACCTGTTGCACCCGTTTCTCCCGTGACTCCAGTCGGTCCCGTCGCACCCGTGACTCCGGTTACTCCAGTGACCCCGGTAGCACCTGTTGCACCTGTCTCTCCTGTGACTCCAGTCGGTCCGGTCGCACCCGTGGCTCCGACCTCTCCAGTTACCCCGGTTGCTCCTGTTACTCCAGTTTCTCCTGTGACTCCAGTCGATCCAGTCACACCCGTGGCCCCGACCAACCCAGTAACTCCGGTTGCACCTGTTGCACCCGTTTCTCCCGTGACTCCAGTCGGTCCGGTCGCACCCGTGGCTCCGGACACCCCAGTGACCCCGGTTACTCCTGTTGGGCCAGTTTCTCCTGTGACTCCAGTTGTTCCCGTCGCACCCGTTACTCCGACCTCTCCAGTTACCCCAGTTGCTCCTGTTGGGCCAGTTTCTCCTGTGACTCCAGTTGTTCCCGTCGCACCCGTTGCTCCGATCTCTCCAGTAGCTCCGGTTACTCCTGTTACACCTGTTTCTCCTGTGACTCCAGTTGTTCCTGTCACACCCGTAACTCCAGTCAACCCAGTGACCCCGGTTGCTCCTGTTGAACCCGTTTCTCCCATGACTCCAGTCGGTCCCGTCGTACCCATTAACCCGGCCACCCCAGTCGCGCCTGTTACCCCTGTCTCTCCTGTGACTCCAGTTGTTCCCGTCACACCCGTGGCTCCGACTTCTCCAGTAGCTCCAGTTACTCCTGTTACACCTGTTTCTCCCGTGACTCCGGTCGGGCCCGTCGCACCCGTCACCCCAGCCAACCCAGTGGCTCCAGTTCCACCTGTTGAACCCGTTTCTCCCGTGACTCCAGTCGGTCCGGTCACACCCGTGGCCCCGGACACCCCAGTAACTCCGGTTGCTCCGGTTGCACCCGTTTCTCCCGTGACTCCAATCGGTCCGGTCGTACCCGTGGCCCCGACCAACCCAGTAACTCCGGTTGCTCCGGTTGCACCCGTTTCTCCCGTGACTCCAGTCGGTCCGGTCGCACCCGTGACTCCGACCTCTCCAGTTACCCCAGTTGCTCCGGTTGCACCAATTTCTCCTGTGACTCCAGTTGTTCCCGTCACACCCGTTACTCCAGTCCCTCCCGTAACTCCAGTCGTTCCGGTTGCACCAGTGGCTCCGGCTAACCCAGTTACTCCAGTTGCGCCTGTTGTACCGGTTTCTCCCGTGACACCAGTTATTCCCGTTGCACCTGTTGCGCCAGTTTCTCCTGTAACTCCAGTTGGTCCGGTCGCTCCTGTTACTCCGGCCAATCCATTAATCCCGGTTGGACCTGTTACCCCCGTCTCTCCTGTAACTCCAGCCGGTCCGGTTGCACCCGTGACTCCGGCTAACCCAGTTACCCCGGTTATTCCCGTCGCCCCAGTCTCTCCTGTTACTCCAGTCGGTCCGGTTGCACCCGTGGCTCCGGCCACCCCAGTTACCCCAGTTGCACCTGTTGCGCCAGTTTCCCCCGTGATCCCAGTTATTCCGGTCGCACCCGTGGTTCCGGCCGCTCCAGTAACCCCAGTAGCGCCTGTTGCCCCAGTCTCTCCATCGACTCCAGTCAGCCCCGTCGCACCCGTTACTCCGACTTCTCCTGTTGCACCTGTCACTCCAGTTACCCCAGTTACACCCGTTACCCCTGTTTCTCCCGTGACTCCAGTTGTTCCGGTCGCACCCATGGCCCCGGCTAACCCAGTAACCCCGGTAACGCCAGTTTCTCCCGTGGCTCCGGACACACCAGTAACTCCGGTAGCACCTGTTGCCCCTGTTTCTCCTGTAACTCCAGTCGGTCCGGTTACACCAGTGGCTCCATTATCTCCTTTTAATCCCATCTTTCCTCGAAAGCCTCTCGGCCCCCTAAGATAAAGAGGGACACATCTTTTCTTCTTTTTAACTTTATGTTTATTTTTTCTATGAGATTTTCTTTTTTTTACTAACATCAACCTTACTTTTGACTTCTTTTGACCATTTCGCCGTGCTCTGTTAGTTAAAGATAACTTACGCTCTTGTTTAGATGTACCACTCACAAAACAACCCTCCCTTACATAAAAGTACTTATCCGCTGTTGTATTTATATACTTTATGTCTAAGACTGGCTAAGTGAGCCGCCTAATTGACAGGGATTCCTTGGATTTGGAGCGCCCTTCCCTTAACGTAAAAAAACAGCTACCTGCGGAGAGTAAAATACACCGACTGTAACTGTATTTTTTATAAACCAAGTTTTTTAATCATCCGATTTCAAAAGCATGCGCCATCGCGATTCTGAATCTAGTTTTGGACAAGTGTTACAATAGCCATGGGCAGAACTGCCGCTACCCACTTGATACGCCAGACAGCAATACCTGCGGAGCAAAAGTGGAGGACCCTCCCATTCCGGATGTTCAAAGCGTTGCAACCGAGTGGAAAATGTATTATCGGTTGACTCCTCTAGCCATACATGTGCATCATGCTTAATGAGCTCAAGACGCTTATCCGTCTTCCATATCGCGTGATCTTCGATCACTCGTGTAAGCAATTGTTGTACATTATGTGCCACCAGTGCATGCATAACCCTTGTGTTTGCTCCTGTTGCCGCAGCAACTGATTCGAAAATACGTCCCAGGTGCAGCTGCAAACGATCCCGTAGCATACTGATTTCTGTCCTGCGCTGAGCCAACACCTCACTAGTTGGGGCTATATTTGCCCCAAGCCCCAGTCCTGAACCATTGTCTAGACTTCTTTCCAACCGGGTCTCATAGCGCATGCTGCCCGTGCCATTCATTTCGAATCGGACTACATCATCCTTGATATTCAGAAGAGTATCATACAGAGTGCAAGCTGCGATTACAGCCATAACCCATACCGAATATCGCTTGGCAAATAGAGTACCTACCGCCACACTTCCTGTGCCGCCATGATCGAGTCCTTGTTGGATCGCTTGTTCTTGCAGTATCAGTTCTCTCTTCTCTTCATGCAACAAATCACTGACACCAAAAGCATATTTGAGAGTCTCATCTACTCCACGGATACTCGTCACAAAAGACGATTCCAAAACAGCCACCATCTGTTCATGGTCATTCCCTGAATAAAGTACCATCTATTGAATCATATCTTTAATTTCATTTAATATTTCGATTCGTCCTATAGCTCCCCATCCTTTAAACAACCAGAAGGAATCGGTTTGATAGACCTGACCAGTTACAACAGCCGGGACGTTTTTCCAAAGTGAGCTTTCTTTCATCTTACTTAAATAATCCTGGGCATTGGGATCTGCTTCAAGCACAACATAATTGGCATCGATATCTGCTATCTTCTCCATAGACAGATCCTCACGTTGTTCTGCAGGTGTCACTGCAGAAGGTTCAAACCCAAGATCATGATACAAGAGCGTGTTGGTTGGGTGACCTGTTGCTGCATAAATCTGCAGGTTCTTCTCCCTTACTCTTAGGTAAGCCAGTTTTTTCTGATCCAATTGCTCTATTTTAGCTTTAAGTTGATCCGCTTGTTGCTCTACTTCCGCGATTTTTTCTTTAGCCAGATCAACCTTGTTGTACATTCCAGCAATAGTCAGTAAATCTTGAGTCCAATACTCTGTATCGCCGTTGTAATCCATCCAATCGTCACCTAATACAATCGTAGGAGCAATTTTCTCCAACTGATCATATGAATTTTCAGCTGTTCGACTCTCAATTACAATCACATCCGGATCAATCTGAACAATGGCTTCAAGATTGGGACTATCTGCCGAACCTACCGTTGGAACCCCTTGAAGCTGATCTGCCAGATAAGGCAAGTAATCTCCACCGTAGCGTATTTCTACATTAACACCAGCAGGTTTCTCACCAATGGTAAGCATGTGATCAATATAAGCAGCAGATAACACAACCATACGCTCTATTTTTTGGGGTACAACCGAAGTACCCTTTAGGTGTTTAATTGTTTGTGTGCTCTTCTCTTCCACCGTGGTTGCCTGTTTTGAAGATGTTGCATCTGTTGCTTCCGTTGTCGACTTACCACATGCTACTAGAACGAGCATGAGCAGGGACAACAAGATCATATAGGCTCTTCTCTGTCTTAGCATTTCGTTTTAATTCCCCTTCTCTACTTAATAATAATAATCATTATCATTATGGTAGAAAAAAGCAAACAAGCTTTCCATGGATTATTCCACTCTCTTTACGTGTAATATATCACCCTACGATAACACCAAGCTGCTTGGCCACATACTTCATAGCCCTTACACGCCCGGTTGGACCCAGCGTTTGGAAGAACATATCCCCTGCATCATACACACGACCTTCCTGTACAGCCTTGGATGTTATCCATCCATCAGATTTTAACAAACGTTGAAATTGTGTTCTCGCTTCTGCTGTCGGATCCACCATAACAAATAGATGATCCGCGTTGTATAGCTGAACATCATTGATGTTCATCTCCACAGCCCACTGTTCGCTTGGGTAATTCTCTGGCATATGTAATCCCATATCATCATACAGCAAGGAACCGGTCTGATTATGCAATCCATACATCCGATAGAATTCGGAGGAAACGCGGATAAACATTGCCGACTGCTTCCCCCATTCGGAGTGAATACGTTTTTGAAGAACATGACTTAAATTCGCATGCTGTTCGATCCAGCGAATAGCATATTCATTCCGTCCCATGATATCCGCCATATACAGCAAGCTTTCGCCAACTTGATTCGTGTGTTTAAGGATTGCTGTAGGAGCAATATGATGCAGAGATTCATTCGGCTCCATACGATCACTTGTAATGATCAAATCCGGCTGCAATCCCCTCAACTTATCATAGTTCTGACCGGAACTGTCCAGAATAAGTCCTTGCGGAGAACTTGCTGGATGAGCAGACATCAGGGCAGGATGAGCCACTCTCTGAACATAAGATAAAGCAGACACAGGTTTCAACCCGAGGGTTAGAACAACGTCATCCAGCCCATAGTATAATGTTGCAATACGGCTAACTTTATTTTTCATATACAATGTTGGAGCTACACCTTCATTTTTCTTAAACACCCGGCTGAAATAGTGTTCGTCCTTATATCCGACCTTCTCCGCGATGATCTTGATCTTATCTGTAGAAAACAATAGCTGTTTGGCCTTAGTCATCCGTTGTTTCTGTATATAGTCCGTCGGTGTCATCCCAAATTGACGTTTGAATGTTCTTATAAAATGATTCACACTAAGTCCTGCCAGGCGGGCCATGTCATGCATTCGAATATCCTTCGTATAGTGATTTGTCATATAATTTATGGCCAAGTTCATTCCAACCTGAGGTTGAACATAGGATTTAACAGAATTCATCAACTGAATTAGCAGCTCGTGCACAAGATACTTCTTGCCTATGTTGTCTGATTCTGCTGCAGTGAAGCTTCTATACATTAATCGATCCATTCTTTCTTGAATATCTCGCCTATAGGATGAAAGTTCAAGCTTGCCTGTAACAGGAAAATCAAATGGCTTCGTGTGCCAAACATTGTGTGATCGGACAAGTTCAACACCGGAAAATAAAATGAGCTGAACTCGGATAGGGGCTTCTATATCTGTCTGTAACTCCACGTTCATGCCTGGACTAAGCACAAACCAATCGTCACTGGACAATGTATGCATTACGTTATCAATTGTCAAAGTCCCTTTGCCATCCATTACTCTGCATACGGTGAATCTTCTCCATATCCTGTGCAGTGGTTCCCCTGAAATACACGCGTAATGGCAGATGTGAACAGAAGAAAGATATAGTTGCTCCATCCTTTTCATCCAGTCAGTCCTTTCCATGATAACTCCCTTTCCATATGGTAAGCCTCTACTTCTCACCAAATTAATTATGTAATTTACTTTTCATTAGCAAAATCCGACACTTTTTTATTTAATTATAGTTTGAATGATAATAATTCTCAACAAAACTCATGCCGAGTTAAATTATTCGTTTAGGGACAACCTATATTATTAACCTCTCCTTTTTATGAACATCTACGTTAAAATCGTTTAAAAAAATCCATTTTTTCTTTTTTTCAACCTGTTGCATTCTCATCTATGACATGTTATATTAATTGAGCCATCAATGATTGATATATCAACTATTGATCCATCAACGATTGAGAGAGCTACAGAATCATGAAGCAATGGCATTGTATACTGGCAACTTTAATTATTTGTTAACATACGCCGTTGTTGATTGGATTCACCCGGGAGGTCTAGTCATGACACGTATGGTTTCCAAAGAAGAGCAGATCATTAACCTGCTGAATGTGCTGGGGAACAAAATCAGTCCCAAGTTCGAACGCTGTACCGGGATCAGTTCCTCTCGTTTTGAAATTCTGCACGAGCTGGATCAGGTAGATGAGATCAACCAATCCATGCTCCAGAAGATCATTAACATCGACAGTGCAGCAATTACACGCCACCTGAAACAACTTGAAGCGGACCAGATGGTTACAAGACGTAAAAATCCTGAGGATAATCGGGTAACTTTTGTTCGTCTAACGGATCATGGGCGCAAACAAATTGAAGGATATAAAACAGAGAAAACCAATTATATCCATCAGATTCTGGATGGTTTCAGTGAAGATGAGATTCAGGCACTGGCCGATTTCTTGGAACGTATGCAAAACAATTTTTAAACCATATATAGAGGAGAGATTTCCATGTCTACAACACAAAGCAAATTCCAAAAAACAAATGATTTTAACGAAATTACGTACGGTCGTCGTTCCGTCAAATTGTATGATCCAGAAGTGAAAATCAGCCGTGAAGAAATGACTGAAATTTTGGCAGAAGCTTCTCGCGCTCCATCTTCCGTAAACATGCAACCTTGGCGTTTCCTTGTTGTTGATACACCTGAAGGAAAAGAAAAGCTCGCACCACTTGCAAAATTCAACCAAAATCAAGTGCTGACTTCTGCTGCTGTTATCGGTGTGTTTATTGATATGAAAAACGGCGAGTACTTGGAAGAGATTTTTGGTAAAGCTGTGGAGCATGGATTTATGCCAAAAGAAATCGCTGAACAACAAGTTAAAGTGGTTAAACCTTATTACGACAATATGCCTGCGTCCGATCTGCGTGACGTTAATCTGATCGATGCTGGTCTGGCTTCCATGCAATTGATGCTGGCTGCACGTGCTCACGGTTACGATACAAACCCAATTGGCGGATACGAAAAAGCTCAAATCGCTGAAACATTCGGCATGGATAAAGACCGTTATCAACCGGTTATGCTGATCTCGATCGGTAAATCTGCAAAAGAAGGTCACCCATCATACCGTCTGCCTGTAGATACAATTACAACTTGGGCTTAAGCTAAGCAAGTTTAACAGGTGTTATTATAGATTGCTCAAACTGCTTCTTAAGATGAAACACAGAAACGTTATTGTCTTGTATTAATTAAATCTATTTGTAAACATACAACTATCTGGAGGTCACAACTATGATTATCATTCACGCACATTTGCAAGTACAAGCCGCTCAAGAACAAGCTTTCCTGGCTGCTGCCAAAGAATTGATCGCTGCGACACGTCAAGAGGAAGGCAACATCAGCTATGATCTGGTGAAAAGCACAGAACATGAGCAAAGCTACACGATGATCGAGCTGTGGAAAGATGAGCCAGCAACCGCTGCTCACAACTCTAGTGCTCACTTCCAAGCGTTTGTTCAACAAGCTGCGGCATTCATGGCTGCACCAATGAACGTTGAAGTGTTTGCCGGCGAAGCCGTTAAACAATAATACAACTAAAAGGAACCGTTTGGATCTCACCCAGAGGTGATTTTCAAGCGGTTCTTTTGCATGTTAAACAGCAGGAAATGGTGCAACAATTCCCATGTTCCTCCTGAAATGGTACAATGATATAGGTGACATACATAATATTTCGGAGGTATATGCTGATGAAAATGAAAAAAGGACTACTTTCAGGTTTCCTGGCTCTGGCTTTAACTTCCACTCTTCTCGCATCCACAAATGTAAGCGCAAACAATACTACCGATTCACGCTCTCCTCTCTCCTATTCCCTTGTAACCAAAGGTTATGACTGGGGTCCTGGTATCTACAAAATCATTCTGGATACGGGCGTAGCCATTCAAGGAAATACACTGAACAAAGACACGTTCAAGGTTCTTGCGGAACGTAATTATCCAATGATTAATTTTCAAACGCAGCAAAAGTATGATGGCTCAGACAGCAGTAGTAGAACGATCGAGAGAGCTTATCTTTCGGACAAAGACGGCAATAAAACCTCCCTCTCCACAGGACAATATATTACGATGGAGATGAAAGTCCATCCCGATCTAATGACAGCAAGCCCGTTTATGTTTGACCTGCAGTCATTTACCAATAAGTATGTTGACCTTCAATATACGATTGTTCAGCAAAAATCCCTTCAAGATACCATGGGCAATGCCGTTGAGCATTTGACTACAAGGCCAGACACCCCGCATACCATGATCGAACAAGGTGTCGACGTGTTTGATACTTCCGGCAAATTCAGTTACAAGGACTCCGAGTTCGGTCAGATTAATCTAACGTACGCTTCCTATATGCCGGATACCAGCAAGAAAAAACCGTTGGTCATCTGGCTTCATGGTGCCGGTGAAGGAGGCACGGATCCGCGAATTGCCCTGCTGGGTAATAAAGTGACCGCTTTAGCCGATGAATCGATTCAGAAGTATTTTGGTGATGCCGCTGTATTGGTGCCCCAGACTCCAACCTTCTGGATGAATGACGGAACCGGGCAATATACCAAAGACGGAAAGAGTATGTATACGAGATCGTTAACTGCGTTGATCAAACAATATGTGAAACAGCATGCTACGGACATTGATACAGACCGAATCTACATTGGTGGGTGCTCCAATGGCGGATTTATGACTCTGAACATGCTACTTGCGAACCCGGATTACTTTGCAGCCGCTTATCCTTCCGCAGAAGCGTACGAGGATCGTTTGTTGATCAAACAGGATATTGCCAAACTGAAAAATATTCCGATCTGGTTCACGGCTGCAGGAGCGGATCAGACGGTGGATACGTCGAAAACGTCAACAGCTACCTACAAACGCCTGATTGCTGCGGGAGCTAAAAATGCTCATTACTCCTATTTTGATAAGGTACTGGATATGAGCGGGGTATACACCAAAGGAAACGGTGATAACACGTCATATGAGTACAACGGACACTGGTCCTGGATTCCTGTTTTGAACAATGACATTTCCAAAGACTTCAATGGTAGTCCTGTGAAAATCAAAGGTAAAAGCGTAACGCTTATGGAGTGGCTGGCTAACCAGAAAAAGTAACTGGTCAGTGCCTGTCTACTTCGCAGGAGCCGCACCAAGCGGCTCCTTTTCTATTACATCCTTTTTTTCGATTAGACCATTTCGATCGATCCCGCTTCCTTTTATATAACTATAGGCCACGTGCCGGAGGAATACTTTGCGGGTTGTTGAACACATTTTGGGGATCGTATTTGGCTTTGACTCTGCGTAATCTCGCGTAGTTCCCCCCGTAGTACACCGGACCTGAGCGTTTGATGCCTTGATCCGGTACATTAATGTAGGAACCGACGATGTAAGGCTGTAATTTTTGGCGTGTGTTACGCACAATGGCAATATTTTTGGCTGCCTGGGACGGTTTCGTCCAGGAGCTGTTCCATTCCACATAGAACTTGGCTTTACGCCAGTAGAATGCTGTAGATGTAGGTGATTTACGACTGACAGCTCCGCCCCAGTTGAGGAAAAAGAATCCGGCGAATTCGCCTTCCACATTTTCCAGAAACGCTCGCATCGATTTGATCGCCCGATCCGGGAACGGCTTTCGTCCAAATCCGGAAGAAAATTGATTGCTGTACCTCTGAGTAAGTACAGGATCTGGAGGTAGAAGAAAAGTAACGGCCTCTGTGTAAGGCACTGAACGTATGATCGTCTGGGATGGTGTACCCGTGCTGGTCATCGGCTTTAACAAACGCAATGCCTCGGATTTCGAACCCAGAAACAAACCTTCCATACTGACATTGCCGCCTTTTTTGGGACCTATGGACAGTTCACTCCCCAGCCGGGTATCAACGGAAGGTGCCCACTTTTGCCATACTTTGAGTACCTTCTCGAACTGAGCCCAAGGCCAGGTGATCCGATATACTGTGGCTCTAGCTGGTGCCCGGCGTACTTTGAATTTGTAACGGGTATAGACTCCAAAGTTTCCTCCTCCACCACCTTGCGATGCCCAGAACAGATCTGCGTTACATTTTTTGCTCGCACGAATGATTTTCCCGTTGGCATCCACCATCTCGAATTCGAGCAGATTATCACTGATCAAACCGATCGTTCGTTGAAGAGGTCCGATCCCTCCCCCAAGCGTAATACCACCTATACCAACGGTTGGACTATCCCCGAATGGAGCGATGAATCCCTGACGTGCGAGTGTATGTGCAATTCGCCCAACCCGATTACCTGCTCCTACAACCACGGTTCCTGTTTTTTTGTTCAGCTTGATGGTGTTCAGATCACTGACATCAATGACAATCCCGCCGTTCACCTGTGACAGATTAACCTCAAGCGCATGTCTTCCGCTTCGCGGCCGAATCGGTACGTTGTTCTCACGAGCCCATTTGATGGCATTGGAGACATCTTTCGTTTTTTGAGCAAAAACGAAGACTTTAGGATACCTGTCGGTATGCGGGTCCCAGTTTTTACGTGCTGCCTCATACCCTGGGTCCCCTTTAAAAATGACACGTCCGGTTAGTTTTGTTTTACTGTTGGTTTTCACACATCCCACTCCCTGCGTTTAGCATCGTTATACAGCATTTCTGCATTAGGCATTTTATACTGTATGAACGACATTCGCGGAGGGCATGGGCTGTAGAATGTCCTATACGCAAAAAAATCCCCTTAAAGCCTATAGACCGCGCTGTAAGGGAATTAATTATCATTTCGTAATTTTCATCAACTATCCGGCTCGATTTTAATGAGTTTACGCGGTTCTTGTTCTTTTTCACCATACCAGACAAGCACATCAGCGAACAGATCCATGATACGAATAAAGCTTTTTTTGTCGGCTTCCGTAATCTGATCTGCGAGCTTAAATATATCATCAAAACAAAGCTCTCGAACAAATGCGGTGTACTTCGTGTATACTTCTCGACCTTTGGCTGACGGTTTGACATAAATATCTTTGCGGTTACCACTCAGATGATATTTTTCAAGCAGTCCTTTTTCGGTCAGATTTTTCACATTTTTAGAAAAGGTACTGCGGCTAACGCCCAAACGAGCAGCCATCTCGGACATCTTCTCTTCCTGATCCTCTGCTTCCAGAATGTATTCAAGCGTCTGAATCTGAGCTGCAGAGAATGTCATATCTGTTCCGTAGCTTCGTTGCAGCTTGTAGGTGTTCGAGTAAGCATTGCCGTATTTGATGATTTTCTCGACAAGCTCCCGATGGTCACCCATCCAATCTAATTTCATACGTAATCCCTTTCTTCTTCGAATTCTCTCTCTACTACTCTACTGAAATCAGATTCGTTTTTCAATCCATGAGATCGCTTCTTCAATCACGTCATCCCGTGACGTTTCATTAAAAATTTCATGCATGAGATGTGCATAGATTTTCAGCGTTTTATCTGTCGAAGCGATATCTCCGTAGAAGTCACGGGAGTCCTTTTCGCTAACCAGCCCATCATTCGCTCCGTGTAACACAAGCACCGGATCAACGAATTGCTCCGCATGTTCTTTCAGCCATTCTACTCCATCCCCCAGACTGTTAAACAAGTCTACGGAAATCTGCTTTTCTACCAGCGGGTCATTAGCGTAAGCGGATACAACCTCAGGAACGCTGCACACGCCGCTGCCAAGTTCATTCGGAAAATATGTGCCTGCTGGCAGAGCCATCGGCAGTTCTCCAGCCACTTTCGTATTAAATCGAGTAAGCGCTCCCGACAAAACAATGCCTTTTACTTTTCCCGGATACTTCGTTCCAAACGATGATGATGCAAACCCGCCCATACTATGTCCAATAATATACAGCGGCGTATCTCCGCTCTCTTGCAAAGCCGTCTCCACTACAGCATTAACATCATCAATCAAATGATGAAAATCACTGTAAAATGTGCGCTGGCCCTCCGATCTCGCATGACCCCGATGGTCAAAACGAAATACGTTGAAACCACGGCCGTTCAATTTCTCTGTCAAATAATCATATCGGCTGGCATGTTCTGCCAATCCGTGTACAATGACTACGGCTGCTTTCGCATTCTCCACTGAATTTTTGCTGAAATAAAGCTGTGTGCCGTCAAAGGATTTAAGTGTTGTTTCGATGATGCTCATCATGTATCCCATCCTTTTCCCATATTTTTATGTCCGTTATAAATAATTTTGTTTCTTACAGAAACAATATACCATCCTTATGAAGCGTTGTCCACGGATTTTTAAAGCGTTTACAATTAATTTTTATGCTCATTATGACCTGCAACGACGACGAGTGAATTCACTCATTGAACCCGTTATGATACTGGGCTATTCTCTAGCACTCGGAACGATCAGCTTGGCTTTCCCTGTGTGGATCAATGCGACTTGGCTTCATCTCACACTGGCTATCTGCACAGTCGCCGTTAGTTTCCTCTGTTTAAGATCACTTCCGGGGCTTGCTTGCAAAATAATGGCACTTACAGCTACTGAACAGGCTATACCATAATTTATTTTCCTAAAAAATCCCCTGCAATTCATCGGAGTCACTACAGCACCCAGCATGATCTCGATGTTTATTTCAGGGGCTTCTCATTTCGGGCTCAGCTTGTTGCCTCAGGTTGTTGCTTCTGAGAATGTTTTTTCTTCCTGTTGCGAATCATTGCCACAATCCATAACAACAGTGGAATTAAAATAAAAACAACGGGCAGGTTAAACGGTACGGCTACAAGCTTCGGAAAAAGAATAGAGCTATCCACAAAGTTCCGTGGCAGCATAGATAGTATGATGGCAATTGGAGATGCGATAAAGATGAAGCTCCGCCAACGTTTAACCCCTAGCCACTGGGCAGTCCCGTAAGATGCTGCAAACAGATATAAAGACACCTTGATAAAAATCCCCATGATCCAGATCGCAACGACGATCGCATCGAGATTTTGCAGGAAACCAAAGGAAATAAAACGGACCAGATTAAGAAACGGATAGGTCTGTCTGGATGCCGTAGAATAACCAAAGATAGCAATACATTGCATCGCTGAAAGTAACGTGAAGAGACCAGCTACAACAGAACCTAAAAGAGCACCCCTCACCCCTTTTCGTGGATCAGCCACAAAGGGGAGAATCATCATGAGCAATATATTATCGCCTAGGAATGAGGCTGTTGGCAATGCTCCCTTAAGCAACACGGAAAACGTATTGTCCATAATAATCGGTTGCAGGTTATCAAGTTGGATTTGGGAAATATTGAGGAGCAAGGGCACCATAATACCAAGTAAGATGAGAGGGCCCAGTACCTCGCTGCATCTGGCCAAGACCTCGATACCCGCATACGTTACATAAGCCGCAACAATAAGCATGCCGATAATAGGGATGATGACTGGCGTCAATTGAAGGATGGTACCAATCATAAAATCGCCGTACTGTCGCAAGATAATCCCTAGCACTGTAAACCAATATAATACATAGATCAAAATAATCACATGCCCTAGAAACTTGCCCATAATTTTAGGTGCATAGCTGATAAGAGACTCATTGGGATACATAATGCTTATACGTGTCAGCACATAGGCAAGTCCTACGGAAAACATACTGGAGAGTAATATGGAAATCCAGGCATCCTGCTTGGCAACAGCAATGGACGGATTAATCGTAAGCAGGATGGTCATACCAATCTGCATCGTGGAAATCAGCCAAAAAACCTGATTACCACTGATTTTTTCCTTGTACATGAAGACCCTCCTCTCCCTATTGTTTCTGTTGGGTATTGAACATGCCTGGACGCAAAATATCCGCTTGTGCATTTACTGTAACTTTTAGTTCTGGAAAAATAGTGTCCCATTCCTTCTCGTGTTTTTTCCAAAGACGAGGATATTTACGGTGAAATGCACCAGCAAAATTAAAAATATCTGCTTTATATTTGGTTTTAGCTTCATGGATCGCCAGGTGAATACGTTCTTCAATATTTTCCTCCAACTGTTTTTCAATATTCTCCAAGCTATCAATGCTCTGATCAATGTTAGTCTCTGTTGTGTTCTGAATTAACTGATTTTTGCAATTCACATCAATTCTGATAGACCACTCTCCATTTTTGTACATCGGTATAATCTTGGATCGATTTCTCAACAGTTGCACCGATATGGTTCCCTTCGAATGCTCGGGTCGAATTGTAATAATCGCATTATTCATCTCATCCACCGCCCACAAGATACCACGAGTGATTCGGTTATCCGCTACACCTACCAACTTATGGTTGTGCATGATCGCTGTTCCGTTAATGTAACCAATGCCTTTGGATGGGTCATCTTGTCCCGGAGCTTGTAATATCTCGACCCAAGGGAGTAAAGCCGCTCTACTCTCATCCTCCAGCATCTCCATTAAATGTGCCATCGACGAGTTGATGCTCGTTTTGTTGACGGCCATCTCACGCAAAACTTCAGACGTATTTCGTTCCAGAATCGAATGTTTTTCTAATACTTCTCTGGCCTTTCCCTTGGTGACAAAAGTAAAAGCGCGTTCGCGCGGCTCGGAATCCCGCATGAGGAAGTCTAAATCATCCTTTAAGCCCTGCTCTACCTCTTCTGCACCAAATAAATAGACTTCGGAATGCCCCCAGAAAATTTTACGCGAAAACTTCATCTGCAATTGGGCCAGGGCATCTGCTATATTGACACCTTGAGCGGATTGCACAAACGTTGTGCCAC
Organism: Paenibacillus polysaccharolyticus; assembly: GCF_023714295.1. Classification (GTDB taxonomy): domain Bacteria; phylum Bacillota; class Bacilli; order Paenibacillales; family Paenibacillaceae; genus Paenibacillus; species Paenibacillus polysaccharolyticus_A. Next base: position 527,973 of record NZ_JAMAUN010000001.1, on the reverse strand, counting down.
TTCCACCCGTTGCTTCTCCCCCAGACTGACTGCTTTGAGTTGAACCTTGAGGGATAAAAATCTGAATACTCACTTCAATCGAGTTGTCACTTGCCTTATCAATGGCTACACCCGTTACAAGCGCAAGATCATTGATCTCCTTACGATCCCAACATCCAGCCAGCAGTGGAAAGAATAACAGAACAACCAACACTAGACAAAAATAACGCATCCACGGCTTCATGGCGAGGCTCCTTCATCCTCTTGATCCGGACGGTTATTGGAGGGTTGCCGAATTGCATTTTTTCGCCCTGTCAAACTTGGTCTCTTGAGATTAGCCCATATTGGCGACACCATGAAGCTGTCGAGCATTTCACTCCACTTCATTGGCGCAAGGGGCTGCAGATAGGGAACACCGAGCGAGCGTAAGGAACATAGATGAATAATGATGGCGATGACGCCAAGCATCAGACCGAGCAGTCCAAACATTCCTGACAGAAACATAATTGGAAAACGTAACAGACGAATAGCGATACCCGCGCTATATTGTGGCAGCAAAAAAGATGCGATACCGGTAATGGCAACCACCATAACCATTGGGGAAGAAACAAGACCAGCAGAGGTCGCTGCCTGTCCAATAACAAGCGCGCCAACGATACTGACAGCGGAACCGACCTGTTTGGGCAAACGTACGCCAGCTTCTCGCAGTGCCTCGAAGGAAACCTCCATGAGCAACGCTTCAATCAACGCAGGAAACGGAATCTCTTCCCGTGACTTCGCGATACTAAGCAACAATGAGGTGGGCACCATTTCCTGGTGAAATGTCAAAATGGCTACGTAAAGAGAAGGCAGCACCAGCGAAATAATCAGGAACAAAAATCGCAGCCAGCGAATGAAACTGCTTATGACATAACGTTGGTAATAGTCTTCCGGTGATTGTAACATCGCAAAGAAAGTCGTCGGGGCAATGAGACAGAATGGTGTGCCATCCACCATAATGCCGATTTTTCCTTCAAGGAGAGAAGCGCTGACTACATCCGGTCGCTCTGTAACCTGAATCTGCGGGAACGGAGAATAGGGGTGATCCTCGATCAATCCCTCGATATAACCACTTTCCAGCACACCGTCAATATCAATCCTCTTGATGCGGCTGTGAACCTCTTCAACTAATGCATGGCTAGCAATGCCGTCAATATGAGCAACAAGCACCGACGTTTTTGTATATCGCCCAACCTGAAACGGATCTAATTTTAGAGAAGGGTCTTTAATTTTACGGCGTAGCATCGAAGTGTTTACACTGAGTGTCTCTGTAAAACCTTCCCTTGGCCCGCGAATAATCGATTCTGCTGCTGGCTCCTCAATGCCCCTTTTCTGCCAACCAGCTACCCCAATGGCAATACCAAACGGCAGTTGATCTACAAGCAATGCGACACAACCGTTAGCGATATGGTTTAACAAATCCTCAAAGCTTGTCACGATGGTGAGCTGACTTGTGGTCACAATAGAACCTATGTATGCGAAGTCAATCTGAGATTTGTCCGTGCGGGCTTGTAAGAGCGGGGCCAAAACATGCAAATCCAGCAACGATTCATTGACCATTCCGTCAATAAACAACATAAACCCTTCTCTGCTGCCCGCAAGCGGAAATGTTCTGGTTTTGATATCTGTGGAATGGTTGTATATCGTTTGAACAATGTCCACATTCTCCGAAAGCACGGTGCTGAAGGGCATCGTTCGGTAATCCAAAACGTCGACCATCTGAACGCTCCTTAAATAGGAAAAATAGTTTATTCGTTCAATGTACAGCCTGGTAGCAAAATTCAATGTAAGGATATATTTTCCCCAATCGGATTTTTTATTCTTTTAGCGTGAAAAAACAGCAAATAAACCACTTCAAAATGAAGTGGTTTACGGATGGATTTATACCTCTAGCGTTCTATTTTCACATTGCCCACAAGATTCATTTCTTCAACAGCCGTTTTACCCGCAATTCGTCCAAACGTAAAGATGTCTGTCAAGGCATTACCGCCCAAACGGTTACCTGCGTGAATACCCCCTGCCACTTCTCCAGCAGCATATAGATGGGCAATCGGCTGGCCGTTCTCATTCAATACACGGGTTTCCGTATCAATCTTGATCCCGCCCATCGTATGGTGAACGGCAGGTTTTCTAGGCGTAGCGTAAAATGGCGCTTTTTCTACTTTTAAACTAAACGTATCCTTATGGAATTCGGGATCAAAGCCCGCATCCACATAAGAGTTATACTTATCAATTGTCGTTCTGAGTACCTGAGGGTCCATCCCTACTCTTACTGCCAGTTCTTCAATCGTATCCGCTTTAAACAGAGTCCCCGCTTCAACCTGCCGATCTATCTTCTCCTGGCTGGTATTCGCTGCGGTTTTCTTAATCTCGTCGTCAGCGATTAGATAAAATAAACTTCCCTGTTCGATGGCCGCTTTAGTCAAGACATCCCGTCCAGAAAATTCATTAACGAAACGCTCGCCTTTTTTGTTAACAATGACAAAGTTCTCAGGCGGTACTTGCAGTCCACTGAACAGTTCGCCAGTCTCCGGATCGGCTACAGGCATCATTTGTGTGAAACCCATGCCTGTTAATGCCGCGCCTGCACTCTTGCCAAGCGATATTCCATCCCCTGTCATCGCATAGGAATTCGTCGTTTTGATATCATCATCGATGTGGCTCCAGTACGTGTTATACTCCTTGAGCATCTGTGTATTTGCACCAAAACCGCCACTAGCAAGCACAACGGCTTTCGCATGAACGGTGATTTTCTGTCCGTTGACTCCAGTTGCAATAACACCTGCTATTTTTCCATCTTCGATGATGAGCTGTTTAACCGGACTATCTGTAATAATTTGACCGCCATTTTCTTCTACATACTTGCTAAGTGCGATGATAAAGGCAGAACCATAACTTTTGACAGGTTTATGACCACGTCGCCACAGGGCACCCACTGGAGCAAATACGATGCTCTTATCATATTCGACCCCGATATCTTCAAGCCATTGCACACTTTCCAGGGCACGGTCTGTAAGTACTTTAACCAAATCATACTGTCCATAGATCGTATTGCCATTCAAATCCGTTCGTTTGCCCCCAAAATACGTTTGCATTCTGTGAAGTAGCGGGGAATCGAATAAATAAGCCTTTTGTGTTCCGAACTTTTCCTGATATGCTGTAAACTCTTCTTTAAGAGCTTGGAAATCATCTATATATTCGGGATGAATTAAGCTCTCATCCGTACTTAATAAATTTTCAATGGTCTGTCTTTCACCTGGATTTTCATTAAACTGTTGCTGCCATAGAGGATCAGCTGCATTAACAGGACCACCCGAACGGATCGTGTTGCCCCCTACGGCTGGATATTTCTCCAGAACAATCGCACTTGCACCGTGTTGTAGAGCTGTTGCAGCAGCACTTAAACCCGCGCCGCCTCCCCCTACAACGACCACGTCACAAGTATATTCCTCATCATCTTTCATCTGGCTGCTGGCAGGTTTTGCACGTCTTTTCAGAATATCCGGATTCACGCCGGCAAGCTTAACTGCTTTGGCAACACCGTTGATGACCGCATTGCTCGTTTCAGAAGCACCGGAGAGCGCATCCACATTCAGTGTCTGTCCTTCAATAATTTTATTCGGAATTCTTACAAAAACAACATCGGCGATGCCCTCGGTTTCCCCCTTTGCATCAATATCGATACTCTCGATTCGGTTTGCACTAAAAGACACTTTCATCGGCAAATTCCCACTGTGACCAATGGCATTGACCTCATACACACCCGGTTTATAAGTAAACTCTTCTTCCTCATTCAACTGATTAGAAATTTTGGCAAAACGAAGGAAACGCAGGAAACATACTTCCAAGAAATCAATCGTTCCTTCATGATTCAGGTTGCCTGCTTCGTCAAACGCTTTATGTGCACTCCCCAGCAAAAACTCATACCCTGGCATCACATTAGCTTCAACACCCGGTGCATCCAGAATTTGACGAAGATGCAACTGGGCACGAGATGAACCTTGTGTTCCCTGTGACGCTCCAATGATCATAACGGGCTTCCCAGCCAGCGGATGGATTTCAAAGCTAAGCCATTCGAGCAGGCTCTTAAGGGATGAAGGGATGGAATGATTATATTCTGGAGTTGCAATGATGACGCCATCACTTGCGATAATTTTCTCATTAAACGATTGTATAATGGCACTGTTCGTCTGGTTATCGGATTGATTAAACATCGGCACATCGGTAATATCGAGAATTTCAATGGCTGCTCTGGACTCAAATTGTTTTTGCATGAACTGAAGCAGCTTGCGATTATACGATTTCTTTGCATTGGTGCCTACGATTGCTATGATTTTCATTGTAGTCGGCCTCCTACTCTTGCCAGGAAAATTTTTTCGTTTTTTGCTTCAACGTTCTTTTGGACAACAGTTCCGTCGTGATCTCCGTAAACAAAACAAACTCCCTGAAAATCTCTTCAAGCTCCGCTACTTTCTCTGCGCTGATCAGGCTGCCACTATGATCAAATGCACTCTGCGATTTTCCCAAAAGAAACTCGCTACTAGGCATTAATCTCGCACCAAGCTCAGGTGAATCCAAAATCTGTCTCAGATGCGCCTGCGCTCTGGAAGAACCTAGTGAGCCGTGTGATGCACCTACGATCAGAACAGGTTTGTCCTTCAAAGTTTGAGTAGTATAACTGATCCATTCCAGCGCACTTTTGAGCACAGCAGGGATCGCGTGATCATACTCCGGAGTAGCAATAATGACGCCCTTTGCGTTAAAAATCTGCTCCAGTAAGTCCTGCACCTTCTCTGGAATGTCAACTTCAGCATCTTCTATTTCATCTTTTTCAATAAAAGCAGGTAGATCCTTAATTTCAAACAAGTCAATCTGAGCCTCATCTGCAAAATGCTTTTGCATAAATTGAAGCAGAGTACGGTTCGTTGATTCATCCGAATTGGTACCCACGATAGCTAAATAATTCATGGTAATCCCCTTTCTGTCATTCGAAAATCATGTTCGTCAATGTCAGACTTGATCTTTCGGCATAACTCTAACATACGAGAGCTGGAATGATCTAATAGTTATTCATTGCAGTTTGATAACCAATTTGTTATAATCACCTCAAATTCAAAGTTTGTTATTTTTTTCACAAAGGGTGAGTGACATGTCTAAATTAGAATCACAGGATATTTTGTGTTACATCGACAGCCTTTTGAAATACAGTAACTTTAGCAAAGCCGCCCAATCCCTTTATATTTCTCAACCCTATCTGACCAAGGTCATCAAAAAAGTCGAAAGTCAGTTGGATTGTGAGCTGATCACTCGCAACAAGCTTCCGTATCGATTAACCGAACAGGGAAAAATCTATTATCAATATTTAACTTCGCTTGAACATAGTTATGCCAAACTCATGAAGGAAATTTCCTATGCCTCGGATATCGGCAACAAAGTGTTACGAATTGGGATTCTGCCTAGCCTGGGTTCCTATTTGACACCCCTTTTCTTACCTGCATTTTTAAAGCTTCATCCTGCTTATAAGATTAATCTGGTAGAGGATCTGCCTGAAAAAAATGAAAAACGCATTCAAAATGTTGAGTTGGACTTCTGGATTGGACAAAATTCGAGCAGTATTTCTCCAAATCTAAATGCGTTTAGTTGGGGCAAACACAGCTACCGCGCTGTTATTCCGCGCGTCTGTGAACTATATCAGAAGAATGTTGCCGTCATCCCGGAGGGTACGTTTGATATCCCTACCATTCTGAGCCAACAGCTCGTTTTAACGTCCAAAGGATCTGCCGTTCGTAAACAGATCGACCAACTACTCAGCGTGCACAAGATACAACCCAATATCGTGATGGAAAGCAACGAAATTCACACGGTGTTGAAGCTTGCCAAACAGAATATGGGCCTGACAATCATTCCCGAAAGTGTCCGGATTGACGAATCTCCTGCGGAATACAACATCTACCCAATCCCGATTGATAAGATGAGTCTGGACTATTTTATAGCACATCATAGCGAAAGAAAGCTGTCTAGTGTGGATCATGACCTTATCCATACATTTCTGAATCATGGACAACAATGTGCAGTGTAGGAGGAGATCCGCATAAATACTTTTACGAAAATGATCCCTCTCATGGGAACTAAGATTTCTCTATTTATCGAGGGGGAGGATGCAGAAGAGCTCGCGCAGGAAGCAGAGAATATGCTGTTCCGTTACGAGAAAGTGTTTAGCGCCAACAGTGATCACTCACAGCTCGCGATGCTGAAGCAAGAAGCCGCCTCCCAACCGCTTCAAGTCGACAGGGAGCTGTATGATCTCATCAAGATAGGCAAAGAACATAGCCTGGAGGAAGATTCTTTTTTAAATATTGCGATTGGCCCGTTGATCAAATTGTGGAGAATCGGTTTCCGCGAGGCACAGGTGCCAGAGGATGCAGAGATTAAGAAGGTGCTGACGCTCTTAAAGCCTGAACATATACAGCTCAATGATGAGCACCAGACCATACATTTATTAAAAAAGGGGATGGAGATCGACCTGGGAGCCATCGCTAAAGGTTATTTTGCCGATCAGGTGATGGCCTTTTTCAAGAAAAACGGAGTAATCTCAGCTATGGTCGATATGGGCGGAAATGTGCTTGTTCATGGGGACTCCCCTTCGGGTTCGAGTCACTGGAATGTGGGAATACAGAATCCCTTTTTACCCAGAGGCAATGCAGCAGCACTCGTCAGTATCAGGGAGCAATCCGTCGTTACCTCAGGCATATACGAGCGTGTCTTAGAAAAGAAAGGACAGCAGTACCATCATATCTTTAGTAGCAAAACAGGTTATCCCATCGTAAGTAATGTCGCTTCTTTGACCATTATTGCGGATAGATCACTCGATTGTGACATCTATACGACAGAATTATTCGGGTTAGATGCGGCCTCCATTATTCATAAAGTCAACAGAATGGAGCACATTGAAGCCGCCGTGATTACGACCGATGGAGAGATGGCCTACACCGAAAGTCTGCGGGGAAGAATCCAGCCACTATCCAGTTAATGAATAAGCCTGGGATAACCAGTTCCATTTCGTAATATCCTCATGTAACCGTTTGATTAGAATTCGTCCAATCTCCGAAAAGAAGTATGTCCGTTGCCCTATTCAGACCTGCCCACCCTATAAGATAATATAGAGTATATATAAACTTCGAATAAGGGATGGGATGATCATGAGTACGCTGCAACCAATTATCCATGTCTTGCAACATTCTTCTGATGAAGACGTCGTTGAACAATTTTTTGAGCACGAGCCATTAATCTGGATTGATTGGAGAGAAGACGAGGGGGACATCATCCAATACTTCAACGGTCAACTGCCGGAATCCGATCAGATCAAGTGTGAGATCATCGACATCGACAAGCCGAGAGGCGTTGATATTGTGTTAAGTTCGAACGATCGAAAGCATACAATTCCGTTCGCCGATGATCGGACTGATCGAGACAGCGCGATTCGGGCGATGCAGGAAATGATTGCTCCCCGATATCAGATTCGATGGTTTATGGAGTCTTTAGGCAACGACACGTTAGCATATCTCTTATTATCTACGGAACAGTGGACAGAACTGGAGAACCAGTTCAGCAAAGAAAAACTTGAATTCTACTTCCAGCCAGTAACAAATGAAAGCAATATGTTTTCTCTCGACATGGATGAAGTATTCACTTTAATTGAAACAAGGCAAAAAGCGCGTACCTCCGAATAAGGGATGAAAACTCGTTGGTACTTGTACACTACTCTAAGTTCCCCGATTTTTATATCAAAAACGCCATCACGTATTGTGATGGCGTTCCTTTTATTTGGGAGCCTAGTAGGTTAACCGCTTCGTCTTGAGTCCACGTAGATACCCTATATTTAACAAGCTTACATCAAACTCCATAAATTATAGATCATCACGGCTGCTTCGTCACGGTTAGCCGTTTTCTTTGGTGCAAACTCATCGTTACCTATACCGTTTATGATGCCTGCTCTTTGTATTATCTCTACCGCTTGCTTCGCATAGTTTGCGATGTTTGCTTTATCCTTGAAAGCTCTAGCTTCACGATCTTGTAATTTTAGTTGCTTCAATTGGATCGCCTTGTATACCATAACGGCCATATCTTCACGCGTAATCTTCTCATGAACTCCGAAACTACCATCTGGTTTCCCGTTCACAATCCCCAGCTTCTGCGCGATTGCGATATTTCCATGGTACCATTCTCCTTGTTTCACATCACTAAAGCTTGCCGCCTCGCTCTCATCCGATAACTCCAACACATTCATCAGCATCGTGATGAATTCTGCTCTTGTCACCTGACCTTTCGGATTAAACTCGCCATCGCCCACACCCTTTACGACTCCTCTTGCTCCCAATGCCGAGATCGCATCTTTCGCCCAGCCTTGGGTCACATCCTGAAAGCTCGTTGCAACATACGCTACCGTATACTTACTTAGATCCGTTGGTTTGAACTCTACTTGACCTGTTCCTGCATTGTATTTACCATTCATCACAACTCTTAGCTCTCCGTTGCCCTTTACATCGTATACGATGATGTTGTTTGGATCCTCAGAAGCCTTCAGCGTATATGGCAATGCAATCACGAGATCATCTCTACCATCAAACGCCGTAAGCTTCGTACCATCTATCGTTAGCTTGATATCATATACGACCTCACCATTCATCCTAACTTGTGTACCAACTGGCAGTTGATTAGCCGCTATTTTCTTGATCGACAATCCTAACGTTTTCCCTGCGCTTGTTTCTGCTCCAAGCCGTTCGGTAGCCAACGTTACGACTGCTGATCCTGTGTTAATCTCGATGTGATCTACCTTAGAAGTTGCACTTGTTAAGCGGGGATCTACCGCTAACTCAACGCTTAACTCGTTCAAGCTTTGATCTCCTTCAAGTTGTACCTGTAGCTTATCACCTGTCGTTTGATCAAGTGCACGCTTCACTGTATCAGGACTTAGCTTCACTATAGAAGCACCGTTCTCATTAACAACTGGCTTAATGTTTATCTGACCGTTGCCCATCACCACCGGTTCACTTCCACCTGTAGAAGCTGGTGGTACTGTAGGTGCAGGGATGTTACCGACACTACCACTACCGCCACCATCTCCATTACCACTGCTTGGTGCATGTGGTGTTCCCGATACCACAACCCCTGCGGATTCTTGCCCCGCTACGTTTATCGTAGTAATACGGAATTCATAACGCGTGCCATTTGCAAGTCCTGTGACTTCATAACTGCTAGCCGCATGATTCAGCGTTACCGTCTTAAACTCTGTATTTCCATGACCTGTAATCTTAATAGCGACCAGATCGCTTTCTGCAGGATTACTCCATTTCAAAGTAAGCTTCTGATTACCAGCTATTACGCTTGTTCCGGTCACTTCTCCTGGCGCAGTCGGTTCAACCAGTGGTGTCACCGTTACTGTAGCGCTGGATGATATACCACCATCTACTGTAGTTACTGTAATGCTTGCTGTTCCTGGTGCCACCGCTGTTACTCGACCTGTCGCACTTACAGTCGCTACACCTGGATTACTTGAGCTCCATTTTACTGCCTTTTTCGTTGCATTTGCCGGTGTGATCGTAGCTGTCAATTGCCCTGATTGACCTTCTACGATGGACAACGTCGTTTTGTCCAAGCTAATTCCGCTAACCGGTACCGTCTTCCCACTGAGTGCATCATACTCACTTTGTGTAATCGGAATGACCGTTCCGTGACGCGGACTAGCGGGTAAGTTGTATATAGAAGATAATGTCCACTCGCCTGATGCAAGATTGGTTGTCTCGAATGGAATATAACCTCTTCCACCAAACTCATCCACGAATAAATACCACTTTTCTTCTGTATTCGATTTGAAGATGGTTGGCCCCTCAACCCATTTCATGTTACCCACACCTTGATTAATCATCTTGAAGGTTGGATCTAAGATCGAGTCACCCATCTCCTGGAAAATCATCTTGCCAAATGGAGCAGTAACTCCGTTGTCTCGTTCATCCTTCGTAAAACGATACACTTTTCCATCATGTTCAATCATTGTGGTATCAATGATGGAATACCCATAATCCAAATATACTTTCGGTTCAGTAAACGTATAGAAATCTCTTGTCTTGCTATACATCATTTGTTGATAAGCGTTACCGGTATGGGATGCATCATCAAACATTCTTGATGCCCAAAATACGATATATTCACCTGTTGTCTTGTCGTACATGATTTCTGGTGCCCAGGTATTACCCGCTTCTTCCGGTGCAACCTCTACCATGCGTTGATCTGTCCAGTTGACGAGATCATTCGATTCCCACACCATAATGGAACGACTGCCCCATGTCTGTGCTCTGCCCCAGTTACCATTACCGTTGATTTTGAGATCGGTGGCGATCATGTAGAACTTGTCGCCTTCAGGCGAACGAATAATGAATGGATCACGTACTCCCTTCTCCCCTAAGGTAGAGGTCAGTACAGGTTTACCCTCATTCAATTCTCGCCAGTTCAACGGATCATTACCGTTACTTAGTGCAAAATAAACTTGCTCACCAGTTGAAGTACCTTCCCCAGTGAAGTAGGTGAAGAAGTATCCTGCATATTTTACATCAGCAGGCCGTTCCTTGACCTTGGCAATAAACTCCTTCGTAGTGGATGCTGAATTTAAGGTAACCGTAGCTGTAAGCTTCACGTCTACATCTCCACTACCATGGATCGGACGTTGCACTTCACCAGTCCTTGAAAGGACGTTTGGTTGAGCCGAAGTCCAAGTAATCGTTGATCCATATAATCCAGATGCCGGTAAGGAGAGATGACCTCTTACATCCTGAATGTTATGAACAACTAATGCCGCTTTTGCTTCATCTACAGCATTGGCATCGCTCGGCAATGCTTTAACCATCATCGTAAAAGTTTTGTTCGTTGTCTCTGTACCATCTGTAAATACCGCTGTTAACGTTACAACTTGATCACCAGTTGAGTTATCTGGTCTAGTCACGACACCTGTAGTTGAGATCACATTGCTCTTATCCGTTGTCCAGCTTATTGTTGTGCCATAAGCACCTGAAGTGGGCAAGGTTACATCGCTTGTAATCGCATCTTTGGATGTATTCGAAGCAAGCAATTCATCAATTGTTAATTTCTCTGTCGCAGCCGATACAAGCATGCCCTTCATTGAAGCAATTTTCTGATCCGCACGAGCCTTAAGGGTTGTAATATCTGCCGCAGTCATAGCACCATTATAGATTTGGAAGTCTGCAATTAACCCGCCGAAGTATGGATCAGCCGGATAAAATGACTTACCGATGTATCCGCTGCTGCCTGAAGTATTTTTTATTTGTTCTAGCGTCATTCCATTCGTTGAGCCTGATGCAACAGCAACACCATCTATATAAATGGTTAGCGTACCATCCTTGCCTGAAACAACCGTCGTAACTACTTTCCATTCATTATTCTTCAAGCCCGTGGTAGAAGTTGAAGACTCATTATTCCAGGCATTCGTTGCTATTCCTAGACGGGCAAAACCGTTAGCATTATAACGTGGTGTGAAATACGTGTAGTGCGTATTATTATTTGGTCTTCCTAGTGCATACAACCACTCCGCAGCGTTTTTACCGCTCCAGTTCACAATCGATGAAACCGTGATATCCGTTAATCCATCGAGAATTCCTTGTGGCAGTTCTACATAGGAGTCCGTTCTGCCCCCGTTAAAGCTCAGCACACCAGCATCATCTGTACGAATCCATTCTGCTTTAGACGGATTCATCCATTTCCCGTTGAATTTTCCGGCTTGGTCAATTACTGTCGCAGTCGCACGATCGATATCATTCATATCGTAGTGCAGAATGAGCTCAGCTCCGGATGGCTGCTCTACTGGAGGAGTAACGTCTTCATCTGCTAATGCTGCAATCTCCTGAACGGATAATGCACGATTATAAATACGGAAATCATCCAATTTACCAACAAACAAACGATCAGAACTATTTCTGGATTTGCCAATGTAATTCATCGTTGTTTGCAGTAACATTCTCGGTTCAACATTAAATGTCGAGCTACGTTTAACCTCTTTCCCATTCACATACAGTACTGCTTCAAATTCATCCATAGTAACGGCAACATGTTGCCAAGTCTTCGTTGGTAATAGTCCAGTATTTCGCAATGCGTATTTATAATCTGATCCGAGTTTCGTGCTGTCATTGCTAAATTTTTCTGTAAAAGGGGTTACGACAGCGAACTCCAGACTACCTGTATCTCCTTGAGTACTCAAGTACATGGTGTTGCGGTTAACTTGTCTGCCTGTTTCGGAAGCAAAATCAAATATTCTCTGATTGGCTTGATTTTTGTCCATTTGAACCCATGTAGAGAACGTAGCCTTCTTCAGATTCAAAGATTGAATCAGGTTATCTGGCAGTTTCACATATCCCGTAGATCCATTAAGCTCTAGCGAAGCGCCCTTTCTACCGATGTGATCCTCTTCATTAATCGTTGCTCCACCTACCAGTGTTGCGTGATGGCCGTTTCCCGAAATGTCGTTCAACGTTGTACCATTCACTGTATTTGCATCGAATGAGTAATGTACAACCGGGTCTGTTGATGGTGCGGGTCCCTTCAAAGCATATTTCTCTTGCAAAGCATTATACTCCGCACGTGAGATTGGAATCACCGTTCCGTGCCTTGGTCCTGGCGGAAGTGCATATTGATCACTGCTTAATACATTGTTTATATATTGCGTGCTACTATCCAAATCGGTTGTATATCGTACATGATAAGGCCATGAATCCAGGAATAAATACCATTTGTCTTGATGAATATCTTTAAAAATCGTTTGTCCTTCATTGTTTCCATTTTTTCCGATCAAGCCAAGTTTGTTATCACGTGTACCCGGAACAGCGTCGTATTGAAGGCCATTGGCAGCAATACCGTCCTTGTCATAGTAGAAATTTGGCGCTTTCTCCACATACACTTTGGTATTGACTTCTGATTTGGTAAATCGATACAACATATCGTTATGCTCAATAAACGTCGTATCAATGGTTGGAAGTGACTCATCAATCATGACCTTTGGCTCTGAAAAGTTATAGAAATCTCGTGTTGTTGCATAGTACATCACATTGTACTGACCTGCGGGTCTCCCGTTATAATCACCGTATGTCTCTGTATTTTTCATCGATGATGCCCAAAATACGATATACTCTCCGGTTGCAGCATCATAGATCGCTTCTGGTGCCCACGTATTTCCTCCTGTCTTGGGAGCAACCTTGACCATTCGTTGCTCGCTCCAGTTGACGAGATCCTCCGACTCCCAGATCATCATGTAATGACTGCCCGTAATTTGAGCCTGGTCGAAATTCGTACTTTCACCCATTTTCAAATCGGTTGCCAGCATATAGAATTTATCACCTTCTGCTGAACGAATAACGAATGGATCACGAAGTCCCTTTTCACCCATATTCGATTGAAGGATCGACTTCCCATTATTGAGCGCTTTCCAGTACAATGGATCTTCGGCCGTAGCGAAGGAAATTTCTTCACCACCCTCATATTCACCTGTAAAGTATGCAAAGAAGTACGCATCAAGCTGTACTGGCGCAGCTGCTTTTTTAACGGTAAGATCAAACGTACGCTCTTTAGAAGCTGAGCCATTTGTAATTGTGGCTGTTAACTTAACGGGTACCTCCGTAGCTTGGCGGCTTACCCACCCTAGCTGTGTAGTATTACTAGCCGCTTCAGCCGTTCCTTTAACAACATTAGGTTTACTAGACGTCCACGTAATAGTGGAGCCTTGCACACCTTTAGTCATAAGACGTAAGTTGCCTTTAATATTATCTGTATTGTAGATCTCTAATTGTTCAGCATCCAGATCAACCTTCTGCTGGTCATCAAATTGCTTCAAGATCGTAACAGGGAATACAGCCGATGTAGACACGCCTTGATACGTTAATGTAGCCGTTAGCTCTGCTTGAACATCACTTGACTGAGCATTTGGACGTTGTACAGCACCACTGCTAGAAATAACTGTCGGCTGACTGGAACTCCAGGTGATACTCACTCCGTTTTTACCGCTTGTCGGTAAAGTAACGTTTTTCGTTATCTTATCCGCACTCTGATCTGCTTCGTCCAAGTAATGATCCATGCTAAGTTGATTCGCTGCATCATCAACAGTAAGCTGACGTATTTTCGAGATGTGAGTTACGGCTTCTTGTTGATATAACTCGCCCATTTCTTGCTCCGTCAACGCACGGTCATATACTCGGAAATCAGCTATGCTTCCTTGAAGATATGGATCGTTCGCGAAGATGGACTTGCCGATAAATCCAGAGAACGTAGAATCTGGATTAATGATGTCTGACAGCTTGAGTCCCTTCGTATTACCTGAAGCAACCTTGACTCCATCCACAAATAATGTGATCGTGTTGCTGGCTTCGGAGAAGGACACCGTTACATGCTTCCACTGTCCAGCGATCAGATTGGAGTTTGCGTTGCCTGTGACTAATGCTTCGTTCGGCCAGCCATTTTTGGATATACCTGTAGCCATCATATTTCCTGATCCGCTACCGTGACGTGGGGTTACGAAAAAATATTTGTTCGTTTCTGGAGTTAACACCGTACCCAAACCGAAGATCCAGCGATTCGTACCATCATTCGTCCAGTTCACGATGGAAGATACGGTAATCTCATTCAGACCTTGCAATAGATCCCTTCCATTTGAGCCCTTAGGAATCTCAACATATCCACTATTCGATGTAGAGCTTCCACCATTGAAGGAAATAAAACCAACCTCACGGTTAGAAATGAATTGTCCATTATTTGCATTTTTAAATATTCCATCAAATGTAACTTGTTTGTTGGCGACATCCTTCAGTACGAGTTGACCATCTACTTCTGCAGTGGTTTTCATGTTGTAATGAAGAATCAGATCATCATTTAGCGACTTATCTTGAACCGTAATGGTAATGGATGATTCAGCCACATAGCCTCCATCCTCCGTTTGTACCGTAATGGTAGCTGTCCCTTCACTAACCGCTGTAACATTACCCACCGAATCGACATTTGCTACACTGGAATCACTAGATGTCCAGATAACTCTTTTATTCGTTGCATTCGCAGGTGAGATTGTAGCCAGTAGTGTCTCGCTGGCGCCCACCGATAAACGAAGTGTAGATTCATTGAGCGAAACACTTTTAACGTCGATCTGCTCAATAGAACTATCCTCGGGTAACAAGGTCACGATAAACGCCTTCGTTGCTTGGCTTCCACCTAAAGAAATGGTTGCCGTTAACGTCACTTGTTGCTCTATTTCTCGTAAAAATACTTCCCCCGCTGCACTAATCGCACTCTCATCACTGGAAGTCCACGATATCGATGCGCCATACGTATTGGTAGAAGGAAGTTCAAGTGATTCGGTAACGGCAGATACATCACCTAACGTTAGCTCTTTTTTGCTTTGTTGTACTTGCTTTTCATCGAACGATTGTTGGTATACTTCAGCGATATCATCACGACTTAGTGCCTCTCCGTAAATTCTTAAATCTTGAAAGCTACCGGCAAAAGTAGCATCTGCTAAATAATTGGAGCGACCGATGTAAGCTTGCAAATCTGTACCAAAGCTTGCGGTTGTTTTCTCTTTGGCGACAGTGCCTATACTTACTCCATTAATGTAACCTGTTATAGAGCCTTCTGTGATGACCGTTGTATAGTGAACCCACTGACCTTCGTACTGTGACGTAGAAGGGCCTGATACGCCTAACTCCGTCGTCCAAGGCTGGTCAACATTGTTGCGATCTGTAAATACGGACTTAAACTCACCACTTGGATTGGATGGATTAAACAGCCAGTAATTCGTTGGCAACTTATTTTCAGCTGCTGGCGTACCGTAGAATAAGGCTGCGTAGTTCCCGCGTCCAGTGTTACTCTTGATCCATACAGAGATCGTTGTGTTTTCTTGATGATCAAACAAGCCCGTAGGAAGTTGCACGTAGTTCGTAGTACTATCCGTCCCTCCCGGTAGAGTAAGGCCATCGTCATACGTAATGTTGCCTACAGCCGTCCCATGCTTGCCATTGCCTGATGAATCCAATACATCCTCAAGCAATGGATAATGCGCCAACATCCTTGGTGTAATCGGGTCAGCTGAAGCTTGATTGTTAAACGGCATACCCCAACTAAAACAGCTGCTGAAGGTCAGCAGTAAAACCAAAGTGATGTTTGTCATTCGCTTTCGCATAGCATTCTTCCCCTCATTGAATATTCAAAAAGCACACAAAACCATAGCTCGCTTTCAAACCAAGACCCCTTCACTCATGAAACTAGAGAATCACCCCAAAATGAATACGCTTACATTTTTTCATATTACGTGTTCCGATATTTCAATTCAATGTACTATCATGTTAATAACGTGAACTTTTTTATTTCAATTTGAAATTTGATTTGGACTGAAACGTTGTCCCTATACCTCGAAGGAATCGTTATTATTCCAAAATATACTCTACATTCAAATTAAAGGGTTTAACCCCGGATAAACATAATATATATAGTTGGGCGCATGTCGACTTGATAACGCTTCCAAATACGGATGCGAGTAAACCATGAGCGCACCGGATCAAAAAATAAGGAGGATTGCATCTATGCCAAAACGATTTAGAAAAATGCTCGCGTTCCTTTGTTGCTTGGTAATGGTGGCTTCGCTAATGCCTACGAGCTACGCTGCCGACAGTGACAACATTGAGAGCTCAGCAGAAGCGAATGAAACAAAGACCTCCATTTTTGGTACTCCCGAACTTGGTTCAAACGACCCCCTCTGGAGCCAAACCATGGAGCATCACATCAACAAAAGCACTGTGCCCACCGACCCAAGACCCCATGCCACGGGCACAGCCAGAATCCTTTGGGATCACGAGTTCCTGTATACCCGCGTAGTTGTGAATGACAGTAATCTATATCAGGGAGCCGGTGGAGACCACCGGTACGACAGTCTGGAGTTTTATGTTGGTAATGGAAGCAGTGGCTCGAACCAATGGCGTGTCAGCGCGACGGGTGTGTTTTCAGGGCAGGCCGCTCCAGGCAGAGCTGCATGGACCCAGATTACGGAAACCGGATATATCGTGGAGATGAGAATACCCAAAAGAGATTTGAACTTACAGGAGGGAAATCTTACCTTCGAGGTCTATATCAATAACTCGACAGAAAACGGCGGTGACCGCTATGAAGTCGTTTCCTCTTTTGGAATTCCCGACGCGGCTTATACCAGCTCTGACTCATTTACAGACAGCCTGCAGCTCATCCCGGCGAATGAAGTGGACACTAGATTAACAATCACTGCAACTGCCGGACCAGGCGGCTCAATCATGTCGAACCCACCCGGCGAGGTGCTTAGAGTGGATCGGGGCTCCGACAAAGAAATAACCTTTACCCCCGATTCCGGTAAAGTTGTGGATACGGTAACGGTTGACGGCAAGATCGTGACACCCTCTGCTGGCACTTATACCTTTACGAATATTGAAGATGATCATATCATTCATGTGACATTCAAAAATGATCCGGACGCGAGGATACTCCCCTTTATCGTATGGAATGACAACTTCGCCAGTGGCGAGTACACAACGGCTGTTATCATCGACTTAGGTGAGGGGAATACGGCGTTAGGCTCCGCGCTTAATCCGGACTTGTTCGCCTTATCGGCTAGGAACACTACCCTGAATGGTGAAGCGGTTACCTTAGAAGGACCACGCAAGATCACAAGGGTATATGCTAATGATGAACCTAAGGTTCGAGGCTATGTGGGGCCGGTAAGCAATTCGCCAGATTATCAGGACGGACTGGCGAGCGGCCGCTACATCGTCGTTGAGTCTGAGTTTTATTCACAAAGCGGCGGCAATACAACACTGGATGGCAGCAGTAACTCTACAAAACAGATTTACACCCTCATCCCAAAGGGTGAGATCGTACTGACCGAAGGAAATCCGCTTCAAAACGTAGTTTTTGAACAGGAAAAAGTTGTGAATCCAATCCTTGATAAGTTCACAACATTCGCGGATAACTCAGTCAATCGCTCGCTTTACCTTCACAAGGATGAAGATGGTAACGTGATGAAAGGATTACCGCTGTATGTGTATACCCACGGCATGTCACGCGGCGGCACAAACGCTGCGGCGGACCAAAAAGCGGCCATGAAATCTGCCAACGGCTCCGTCGCTCTAATGAAAAAAATGGCCCAGAATCCTGAAAAGTACGCCAGCCATATCCTGAATATTTCCTATAATGGCGTTTCTGTTCCATCCACACAGGATGTTAAAAAGGTCATTGACGCCTTGATCGCTAGCGGCGAAGTAGATCCTAACCGTGTTTATGCAGCAGGCTTCTCCTGGGGCGGACAGTATACGAACAACTTAGTGAACAGCTATCCCGGCTTCTTCGCTGCTGCCGCACCGATGGCCCCGGTAAGCGGTTCACCGAACGCTAACGCCAATGATGCTCACAACAACCTGGCCTATTGGATGTTTTTAAATGCTCATAATGTTGGTAGCTACCAGTCTAATCTCAATAACTACATCAATACTAATATGCCAAAAATGATTAACGCGAGAGCTTCCCGCTTTGAGAGTAATGAGGTACTTACGTGGCCGTACAATCAATTTGATCAGCCTAATCTGAGACCTAATCCTGCCAACACACCTGTTCTGGCGGATTATATAGCGCATGAAGTTGAAGCGGCTGTTCTCTACAACGAGATAACGATGGGAACTTGGAGTATAGCTCCCACGGCACAATCCTCTAACTTGCCGGCCTGGAACAATGACTACAGAGATGTCTTTGATTGGATGTTCGCACAAAGAAAACCGGCTGCGCCCGGTGCGCCGAGTGGACTCAAGGCGACAGTAGGTGACGGACGGGTCACCTTGAGCTGGTCTGCTCCTGCTGACAACGGTGGTAACGCGATATTAGGCTATAAGGTATGGTATGGCAACCTACCGCCAGTCACATTGGATGCGGCGGAGACCAAATATACTTTCAATAACCTGACAAACGGCCAAAGCTACAGCTTCAAGATCATCGCGTTGAACGCGAAGGGCGATGGAGCTGAGATCAGTGTGACGGCTATGCCAACAGCGGCGACAACTCCTACCGTGCCTGGTTCTGGTGGAACTTCCGGTAATACTGGCAGTACGGGCAACACCGGTAATACAAGCAACATTGGTAACACAAGCAACTCCGACATTACGGGCACCGGGACAGATAACGGAATATCAAGGTCGAGCTACACTGTGAATACACCGAAGGATAAACCCGCTGTCACGGACAAAAATGGAATTACCACCCTGCCCGGTGGCGGCAAGATTTCAACCAAAGGCGAGATCGAGATCACGGTACCAGAGAGTACAACGATAGACTCTAACGGTAAGGTGACTATTCCGGCGGACAAGATCGCCCAAGTGACGCTACCTAGCAGCAAAGGCACAGTGATCATTTCTGGTGGATCGACAATCGAGAAAGACGGTACGGTCACTGTGGGTGGCAAAGTAGCCAACGTGAACCTACCAAACGACAATCAATTGCTCATCCATGAAGGATCAAAGATACGTGACGACGGTACCATATTGATAGGACCGGACGGAGCAAAAGTCGACTTAAACAACGGCTTGTCGCTAAACATCCGTGAGGCTACGGTGCTTGCATTCGATGATACCACCTCACTCGGCTTCCTCGTGCGATCGGGCAATCCTTTTAGGGATACCACCATGGATGACTGGTTCTACAGTAACGTAAATTTCGCTTACACATACAACCTTTTCAACGGCACGACTTCTACATCGTTCTCACCTAGCACCGGAATGACACGTGCAATGTTCGTGCAGGTACTAGCCAATCTGGAGAACGTAAAACATACCGACTATGGGAGTTCCCGCTATAGCGACGTGACGGACGGACAATGGTACACGGCGGCAGTCGAGTGGGCGACAGAAAAAGGCATAGTCAACGGTTTAAACGCCAATCTGTTTGACCCTAATTCTCAGATGACTCGCGAGCAGATGTTAGTGATCCTTTACAACTACATGCAGTACAAGGGCTATCAAATACCTGAAAGCCAGTCTAAGTCCTTCACCGACGAGGATGAGATAAGCTCATGGGCATTGGAGGCCGTTAAGGTGATGCGGAGCAACGGTATTGTATTAGGCAATTCGGACAATCTCTTTGCTCCTAAAGCCACTGCTACCCGCTCCGAAGCAGCTACTCTCTTTGTAAGGTTCATCGAACACTCGCATAATTGAAAGCGCGTACAGGATGATACGCTCCTTCTGGCTAAGCAACATACCTAAAGTCCTCCGTTGTAGAGGACCATTTTAGAACACGTCTTTTCTTTCACTTCCGATAAGAAGACAGACTTACGGAGCAATCCATCAAAAAACGCCATCACATCGAAGTGATGGCGTTTCTCTTGAACGGAGCGGTCATTGGATTGAATTCATTAACGCGTAGAAATATTGAGGTTCATGCGTTTTATTAAGACGATACCATGCATCTAATGTTTCTGGAGAAAATACATCTAGCGCTCCTAAAACATGAACAGAAAATTCAAGTGGAGCTACTCCGGAAGCGGTGATCAGTTTTCCATCCGTAACAGCAACGTCCAATTTGTAATATTCTTCGCCTGTGTAAGACGGACAAATCATTTTAAGATACGCCAGATCATTGCTTGTATGCGAGCGGGAATCTAACATGCCTGCTTGAGCAAGTCCTATGGAAGCTCCGCAAATCGCTCCAACTACGATCCCTTCCTGTAAACACATCTCGGCAAATTTTAATATGGGCCTGTGAATATCCTCTGTCCATGTGTTTCCCCCAGGTAAAATCAATGCATCTACGCTTGTAATGTTGCACTCATCCACTGTAATATCAGGTGTTATTTTCAACCCACCCATTGTAATTACCGGAGTCTTTTCGAGCCCAACAGTAACGATTTGTACTGGAGCCAGTCCCTTTCTAAAGTATCTTCCTGAGTTCAGCTCAGCAGTTAAATAACCTATCTCCCAATCGGACATGCTGTCAAAAACATAAAGATATACTGTGTTTTTCATTTTGAATTTCTCCCCTTTTCTTATCTATCAAGGACTACAACGCATCGATAATCACTGACTATCTCATTATAAAATAGCTTCACTGACATCAGCTGTCAGTGAAGCTATTATTGTTGATAATATTCCATTAACTCTGCTGCAATAGCAACAAGCCTGTCTTTCACACGCTGGGGTTCGATGATTCGAATGGATGTACCATAGGATAGAAGAAAATAAGGGACAGAATTATGAATGGATTTTTCCTCAAATAAAAAGATGGCTTGATTAGATGTTCGCTCTTGCAGATGATGGCCTAAAAACCAATGCATGCTTAGTTCGTCTAACGCTTCCTGCCTGCCTTCGATCTTTAAAGAAATTAACCCTTCCTTCCCCACAAGATCAGGTAACAGGTTTTTCATAAAAAAGTCACGGCTAGAAAAAGCCTCAGGACGTGTAAAGATTAGTTGAGTACGCTTGATCATTAAAATCCGATCTACCCGGAAACTTCGTATTTCATTTCTTCGGTGGCAAAATGCAACTGTATGCCATTTATTGTTCCAGTAAACGATCCCATAGGGATCTATCATCCTGTTCTTTGGCATCTCTTCATGGTTTGTACGGTAATCTATCTCTACAGTGATTTCCTTTTCAACAGCATGCTCCAATTCCGCTAATACGAGCTGACTCGAAGGGCTGGCCATGCGGTTTATCACTTCAAATCCAGATAATTGTTGGTTTAGTGTGCTCTCCTGTTGCTCATTCGAATACATTTTCAACTTGGCTGTCGCATTCTCTAATGTCTCACTCAATGGATATCCGGCTTCTTTTGCAAAAACAGCAGCATGAAGAAGTGTCTTTTTTTCTTCCATATCAAATAGCAGAGGCGCTCTGATAAAATGATTCAGCAGACTATATCCACCATGATGGCCTGCGTCGGATATGATGGGCACTCCACTAGAACATAGTGCATCAATGTACCGATAAACGGTTCTTATATTGACTTCTAACTTTTCGGATATTTGTTTGGCAGTCCATTTCTCTCCCGAATTCAACATCCATAGAATGGCCAACATATTATCTTTTTTTGGCATAAGCAATCCTCCTCCATTTCATCATATTAAGAATTCCAGATACGTCAATTGATTTTCACAAAAACAAAAAAAACGACATCTCTGCCGTTTTTCATCAAATTCTTATGAGGTCTAGGGGGATCGAACTCCTGACCAGGAAATGTACGCCGCGGCAATGAAAAATATGATTATAGAACAAAGAACAAGTGTTGTCCTATAGAATTCTCTCCCTCAACATATAGCCAACGACAGAACCTTTTTCTACCAAGAAATTCAAGATCACTAAAACCTCCTGCTTTTGTTTCTTTCCTCTTCTTATGTCTTCTCTTTGTTTATAAATATATTTTTTCATGATAGACTCTAGGTAAAATATGGTATTTTTATCTAACTCTGAGTTCCATAACACCTCATTTCTATTTAACATTTCTGAAATCCAGACTACTCCTGGGAGTAAGTAGTTGATGCCAATACTATTTAAGAGCTTGGACAGTGCATATAAAGTAGAGGGGCAGTGGCCTAATTCTTTGCAGATTTCTTTAAAAAATCTTTTGTCCTCTTCACGAAAGGTTCGCCACTCCGTTGCTGTTTCTTTCCATGGGGCATTTGCGAACAGGTAGCTTTTTATTATATCACCAGCATACCAATACTCTTCTCCCTTTTTAGCGATACCAACTACTTTCCCAAAAAAATAATCCCATACTTTCCAAAAATTATATTTAGTATTAAGAGTATCCTCAGCAATAATAAACTGATCAAGCAGTTCCGCGAAAACCTTTGAGCTATTAAAATTTTCAATAAATGGCTTCAAATACAACGGTATATGCGTTTCAGCTGAGCCTAAAACCAAGTTTGAGAATTTGACTAAAAAATCATGTTTAACAGAGTAATCTATTCTATCCTCTCTTCTATCTGATTTTACCTCTGTTGCAAATTTAGATATTATATCTTGTGCAATTTGTATATGTTCAGGAGTATCAGTTCCTAATGGGATTAATTGAAAAGCTGTTATCAAGTAGCTTAAATCTAACTCGTTAATTGCTTCCAGTTCATTTAGCGTAATTTTGTTTGCTGTAATTCTTTCTATATCATTTTCAAAATCACACGCCAAAATCTCAATTATTTCATTTTCACTCAAACGGCGATATCTATTTTGTTTGTGACTTTCTTTAAGAAGTTTTTCGCGAACCGAATTATATTTGGGTACTAAAAACAAATACCCAACTAAAATAGAGTGGGCATCTTCGAAACTCAAATCCCACAAATCCTTTATAATTGCATTAACGGAGAAGTCTGAAAAGTCAGCATACTGACCAATACTATTCTGGTCAAAAAGTATCATTAACAAAATAAATTTTAAAACGTCTTTTTCATTGGGAAATTCTTGCATAAGTATAGGCAATACTGAAATCGCAGATTCCACTCCATCTGAAATCTGGTACTGGTAGCCCTCTCTGAACGACGAAGTGGCTGCTTCCAATATAATCAATTTACAAAAATTCCTATCTTCATCAGTAAGCACATCACGAAAATCCCTAAATAACACAGCAGAAGCCTCTGCAGGAATTGAATGATTCATTAGAAAGAATTCTTCATATTCATAATGCTCTGTTTCAGAGAGCCGTTCAAACTCTCCAATAATCTCCCGTACTTCCTTAAGTGCAAGTTTAGGATCATCCTCATAACTGATGTACTTCTTATACTGATCTTCATTTTTAATTCTATAATGCGCCCAAAGCTTTAACGAAGTATACTTCATCTTTTCAGAATTTTGCCTTATTGAAGTTTCACTATAATCACGAACCTCTGGTTCTAATTCGGGATTAAAGTTTATAATAACATTTCCATCATTTTCCTCTAAAGTAGGACTCATTCTTCTTCTATCCATTCTCGCCAAATAAAGCCTCCACGTTTTTGTACACTCATCTTCAACTAATACTTCAGATAATTCCTTGTAGTGTGAATCTAAAACATCCCAAATTGCATTTTGTCTTTGTTCTGCTTCCTCTTCACCAATCCCTTCAGTTCTGAAAAATTGATATTCAAGGGCAATATGTTCGAGACTCTTTGATCTATGCTTGGCATTACAGGTTTCAATACGTTCGTCCTGATAAAGCTTAGAACTATAGTTTAATCCATATCCAATGGAATAATTAAATTTGGCAGATTGATCAAGAACCATTCTACGTGTATCTAAAAAAAATAAATCTTTAGTTTTAAATAAATTGATTGCAACATTAAATGTTTTTTCCGGATATGCCAAAACAATACTTACTACAATTGCAGTTATAGAGCATGATTTGGAGTTTTCTAGTAAATAAAAAAGCCATTCTTCCAATACTTTAGTATCTATATTTTTAGCCATCTCAAGAAATACATTCTCCAAAGCCATATGCATTGATTCCAGAACATAAGGTGCGACCTGAGTTCCTCTGTAAACATTCCATAGCCTATCACAAAAAAACTGTTCATTATTGTAATCTCTTATACGGAGTTCGATAATTGTAACTTCATTTCGTCCTGATTTCGCAAAACATTCTACTGCCCTATTAGTAAAATCTAAAATAAAATTAATTGTTTGAGTAAATTCTGTTTTTAACAACCAATATATTGGAGTCTGGTATGCGCTTGCTGGGAAATAATTATCTATCCTTTTATCAATCCCGAAATCTTCTTCAATACCTAAATCCGATTGGAATCTGTCATCTCTTTCACTCGAACGAAACCAAAACAAATTTCCTAGTTTTAACACATACTCTGGGAATGCTTTGACAACCTCAATATTCACAAATGTTTTAGTCAGTATCATTTCATTCAGATCATAGTAAGGTGCTCTATAATTTTTAAACTTGTTAGCTAATACTTCATCAAAAATATTTGCTAACTCTTCTTTAAGCTCTCCAGCACCATACAAAATTATTTCTAATATTTTATCTTTAAAATCCTCATTGCGAGAAATACATACTTTTTCTTGGATTATCAATTGATAATATTTAAGAGCGATTAGACCTGAGAATCTCGTAGTATCTCCTTGCCTGAATTTTGTATTCCAATCATGAAGAATAGGTAATATAAAACCAACATTTTTTAATCCTATTTCGTCCAAGTTATCATATACAAATTGAATCAGGCTTTTCCATCCATTCCCTTTCGGTTTAGTAAAGATATATTCAATAGATAAAAAATCGATATTCTTAGAGCCCATCTGTGGAAAACTATCGTCTACTTCTTTACAAGAAATCCGTAACAAGAAAGAGACTCTTTGCAATAATTCTTTATTTTTATCCAGAAACAATCTCTTGAACGAACCAAAAAAATATTGGGAGTAGTCACAAAGTAATACTGAAATCATTACTTCATCCTTCCAAAAACCGATTACTTGCTCGTCATCAATTATTTCTTCAATGAATTCTTTTACAGAATCATTCTCAAGATAAAGCTTCTCTGACATCCAGTTTCTAAAGCTTCTACGAATTGCAA
Organism: Paenibacillus polysaccharolyticus; assembly: GCF_023714295.1. Lineage (GTDB taxonomy): Bacteria > Bacillota > Bacilli > Paenibacillales > Paenibacillaceae > Paenibacillus > Paenibacillus polysaccharolyticus_A. The sequence goes on along the minus strand of NZ_JAMAUN010000001.1, from coordinate 502,358 downwards.
AAGAATCACCTATTTTTTCAAAAAAGTTAATGTTACTTTCCTTTTTAGTAAACTCAGATTCTATTATTTTTTCTAAAGCCCATTCTTCATAGATATCATGAGTAATAAAGTATCCTGCCACTTCATAACCAAGTACTCCTTCATTAACAAGAGCATCCATATTAATATCATTAGAATCCAATGTCAGAAAGAATTGATTTTCGTTTGCTCTTTTGAACGCAATTTGTAAGAAAGATTGTTCCCTAGATGGCTTTGCTTTTTTAATTATTCTATTCCATAAGAGTTCTTTGAATTTCAAAAATCCAATGTTGCTGCCTTCAGTATAAAATTTCAAATACTCATTTAAATAAAATGGATTTGTAATCAACTCCAGCAATTTATAGTCATTTGGAGGATCAAAATTATAATTTCCCGCTAAGTATCCGAGTTCCTCATGATTTAATTTACTAACATATATTCTAGAAGGTCTTAACTGGAAGTGATCAATGAAATGAATATCCAGATCAACCAAATATCGGCTTCTTGCAGTAAAAATAACCTTCCATTCAGCTTGAAGTATTTCTGAAAGGAATTCTTTAAATGGATGATGATTATTTAAATCCATTAGCTTTTCAGCAGAGTCTATTACAAATATTTTCTTGCTATCATTGTGATGAACATCAATAAAATCCTTTAAACTGGTATTACTAAATAATAAATCAACGTTGGCAACTTCAAACTCATTTGCTTTCATTAAATAGAAGGGGATACTATTACCAAAATCACTGTATAGTTTTTTAATAACTGCTGTTTTTCCAACCCCGCCTTCTCCACTTAAGACTAATATTGAGTTTTGCTCCAAATCAGCATTCAGATTTTGCAGAAGTTCGCTCCTATCCAGCTCTATAATGTGCTCATTGAAAATAATTGACGTTTGGATCTCCAACAGTAAAGACTCTGTATGCCTCCTCATATCTGTGATTGTATCCATTATGTTCTTCTGTAGACTGAAGAAGTAACGAGTTATTAAATTATTTTCTATTGTCACAAAAGGGGATTCAAAATAACTTGCTGTTCTCCACTCAACTTGAATATCCTGTTTTTCAGCTTCTTCCTCTACCGCGAGTTTTACCTCAGAATCACTTTGAAGTTTCCCTTGTCCCCATTCTTGGTTAGTAAAAAGGATAATCTTCGTTAAATCGGGGTAGCTACCTTTGCTTTTTTTCAACATCTCTATTAGATCAACTTTGTGCGAAGATAATGTGGTCTCATAAAATTTTGCCTGCCATCCAATCACTTCGTCTTCATGGATTATAGGATTAGTTTCAATACCGGACTGATTCTTGTAACGAAAAATACCTAAAGGCAATTTAAATTCAACACAAAAGAGTAAGTAACAAAACCATTCAAAATTACTTTGCGGATTCTCACTAAACTTCGCTTTAAATATATTCCAATCCGGTTTAGTTATCACATTATTCCCTCCATCATAGTCTTTAGTTCAAGTATAATGATTCCAATAATTACTTTCTATTATAAATAATGTCTATGAAAAAGGAACATAGCAGAAGTAGAATTAGGGTATCCATTCGACTTTGACGCGTACTATATTCTCAACGAGGATGAAACATACAGCAAATTTTTAATAATAAATGAAATTGAACTTAGAGATATAAACTCTGTGTTAGCTGAAATCCGTATTCTTATACTGTGTTCCTTTTCACTTTGTGTTAGCCATAGCTGGAGAGCATCCAGAGTTAGAGCAATTGTACGATACCTTCATAGATAATGCTTTAGAAATAGAACAAATCTCTAATAAAGAAATGTTTGGGATAGAAATATGGGATGAAAATGTAATCAGTACCTTCGAAGAAAATTGGGGCTTATCCTAGCCGCTCCTTCTAAAAATTGATTCATTTCAAAAATTTTAGACGTGGCTTATAAACTGCGTCTTTTTCACGTGGAATTACCGTAGAGTCAGCGTGTTGGGGCTTCTGCAAGAGGAATCGACGGAGAGAACGCGAAATAACTCAGTCCGTACGTAGGGTTTGCGGTTATTTCTGTGATTAAATTATATCCTTAAATGGGTCCGTTAGCCTGAAAACTGATCTATTCCTGATCTCGTTATACTTAACAAGTAGACTCTGTTGGTAAACAACTAAATACTGCTCAAGCTCTTTTGACTGTTTAAGGTAGTCTTTTATATCAAAAACGAAAAAGCTATCAGAATCATAGTTTTGTATGTGAGTATCAATAGCCTCGTAGTGATTGATAAACCCATATAAAGACCTTATCTTGAACTCTATGTTTTCAAAAGTTAGTAAGTCTACATCGTTAACAATTTCTGCAAACAAATCAGAAACATTTTCTATGTACTCCTTAATCACAGTGGCTTGTTCCTGTAATCTCTCCTTGGTGATTTCGTGCTCTTTGAGAGAATTGTAAAACTCGGTCATGAAAATTATTCTGCGTGTCTTCTTAGAGTACAGAGTCAGTACTTTAATAATTGACGAATAACGAGTCATTAACTGGTCCTTACGCTGCGATAGGATAGGAGCCCGGATACCCATATAAGTAACTACTGCAGCTATCATAGACCCTGTAAAAGCCAGAAGGTCCCAATCTGTTAAGCTGACCTTCGGAAGAATAAGACGAATCAGTGCGAGAAGTAGACATAGTAAACACAGACTAGCTAAAGACAAAAAAGCAATATATAAATACTTTGTAACTTTGTTTATCAAATGTTCCTTCTCCCTTTATCTCGCATTTTTAAACGTACAGACTCTGCCCAAATACTTCTCGCCCTTAATCTTAAAACTCATCTCCTTTATATCCACACCGCTTCCAACGAGCTCCGCGCCCATAAATATAACGATAGGCGTGCGGTCCATTTGCGCGTATCAGAGGTTAGAGGATTTATTAGACGCAGTCCTTTCGTTGTGGGTGGATGTGCCTTCGCCTCTCAATACTTCAACAAATTGGTGCAAATCCCCTGCTTATGTGACACTTTTTTCGACCCCTTTCATCAGCGAGATCATTCTTAGAATGAAATTCTAAGAAATTCAGAGCATCGAGAAGATCGTACTGCTTCGAGACTGTTTAGCACATCGCTGAAATGTTTGGAAAAATAAACTCACTTCGCTGAGTGGAGAAAGATTTTTAAAAACTTTAAGAAGTATTTGAACAAACTTGGAGCATCGTAAGCAATCGTTGTTAAAATACTTAGTCGCCTAATTTACGCTTTGAAAGAAAAATTTTATCCATGTATACTACAAAAGTGTTGAGGGTTAGAAATGAATTGGAGGTCTTGAAGCTATGGCATTAAAAAAACTTTAAAAATATTTTAAAATAAAACAAAAAAGTTTCTATAATTATTTCATTCACTGCGTTTAAGCAGATATATACTTAATTAAATCAGTTAACCGCCTTTTTTAATACCATATTTTTTAGATAATGTCAATAAAAATAAGCCCCCTACTAAAAGTTGTAGCAGAATATAAATTGGTCAGTTAAACTAATTTACGAGAAAGGTGGTGATGAGATGAGCACGTACGAAGCACTTGATGTAATGCTGAACTTCGGAATATTAATTTTTGCAATGTTGGCATTCATTACTTCAGTTATTTTCTTTTTACACGCAAAAAAGAGGTAGCTCCCCCGCCAAGAGTAGCTACCGTGTCAATCATTCTTAAATAGCATAACCTTTACCGCCAATTCATGCAATACCATCGGCGCAGTCAAAAACAGGCTGCGTCTTTTTCCTTGTGTTCTTCCCACACACCCAATATAATTCGGACAATATTACCTATAATGGGGCGTGCAATGAAGCCAGTATGGACTACTATACTCGCAATGTTACTGCTGACAGGATGCGCAGCAACTACAACCGCACCTCAGACTACCAAAAATGACGTTGAATCAGTCGTAAACACCGCGGAACAAGCGATTGCAGAACAAAAATTAGAAACGATCGAAGATTAAGAAGGAAAATGCCGCTATTGTACTGGCGCGCGCAAAGACAGACATTAAAGATGGTTACGAACAGTCGCAAAGAAAGTCTTAGAAAGCTTAATATTTGATTACCCGGACGTCAAAGAAATCAATGAAGTTAAAAAACTAATCGCCAAGATTGACGCAAAGCAAAACGAAGCCAACGCTAAGGAGGCCGCAGAAGTCAAGAAAGCGGAACAAACGCGCGAAGCGAATATCAATAAGGCGCTGTCCAACTATGTAAATATTACGACAAATCCACAACTAAGTATGTCAATACTAACAACGTCTTATACATAGGAGTCAAGGAAGGTCAAGATCCCTTTTTACGTTTTAAAATACAATACGCCGCAGATGATTAGCTCTTCATCAATACATTTTCCGGTCTGGAAACGATAAGTATATGATCACCCCAGGGTTCTCTGGAGTTGACCGCGATTACGACGTAGGAGGCATATGGGAAAGGTACGATGTGACTCCATCGGCGGATGATCTCGATATGATCCGTACAATTATCGCGTCAGACAAGGCCATACTCCGTTATAGCGGACAACAATACTAAGATGACCGCACAAAATTACGAGTGCAGAAAAGAAGGCATTCAAGAATGTAATAGATGCGTGCGAAGCGCTCGGCGGTAAATAAACGAAGAAAATCTTAATGCGTATGTTAATTGATTTCGGAAGCAGTCCCACAGTGCGAACAGATTCCGGAACGTTACAGTTATCACTAAATCTCCGCTTTTCATCGCGTAACCAAATTATGTGATCACGTCCTACTTCAACGTTGATATTCCGAATGTCGCGAATGATCTTACGCTCATCCAAAAATTCACAAAAGTAATTGTAATTCTGTACGTATGTCTTTAACGTATTCTCCGCGCGCCCTTCTGACTTCTTCGCCTGGTAGTAATAATTGAACAAATAGTCTAACGAATGTTGTAAGCGCGTCAATGTGCGCTCGCTCTTAATTGTTCTTCCTTTTCGTTTATCCATTCCATACCGTCTCCTTCGATAATAATTACGGTAAGAAAACGAGGGATTAGGCGCGTATATCTGCGATGCGTGGAGCGCATATCTGCGAGGTGTCCACGGTAACAGTCAACGTCTAGACAAACGAAAAAATCCGCTGTATCAGCGGATTCTCTACGAGTATGGAGCCTAGGGGGATCGAACCCCTGACCTCATCGCTGCCAGCGATGCGCTCTCCCAGCTGAGCTAAGGCCCCAGGATATGATGTTACATCTTGTCCAGCACTGCTAAAAACTAATTTTTACAGGCGACTTCTATATCATATAAAATCCCTTCTGGACTGTCAATACCCTTCTGAAGCACCGAAATCTATGGAGAAGAACATTCATGTTACGGGCACACACGGCATGGCATATACCAGATGCAGCTCCGGATTGCTCTTCTCCTTTTCCCCCACTACATTAGTCCTCCAGATCTTCTTTGGACAGCAGTGATTTCAGTTCTTTCATGAACATGTTAATGTCTTTGAACTGGCGGTACACAGAAGCAAATCGCACGTACGCCACTTCATCAACCGGAAACAGCTGCTCCATTAACAGCTCGCCGATCTGGCGGCTCTCCACTTCAGCTTCAGCTGTGTTACGCAGTGACTTCTCCACTTCAGATACCATCATCTCCAGCGTTTCTACAGAGACCGGACGCTTCTCACACGCACGGATCAAACCACGGAGAATTTTGTCACGGCTGAACTCTTCCCTGCTGCCGTCCTTCTTAATGACGATCAAAGGGGTTTCTTCGATCATTTCAAAGGTCGTAAATCTTCTCGCGCACTGCTCGCATTCGCGACGGCGGCGGATGGATTTCGATTCATTCGCTGGTCTGGAGTCCAACACTTTGGTACCTAAATAACCACAATAAGGACATTTCAACTTAGATCACTTCCCACTTTTACTTTTTACCACATATTCCCTGAGCATATTTTGTAATGAAAATCGCATTCGCGACACATAATACTTTTACCAACCCGCGAGGAGGTGAACAGCAATGGCACAAAGCAACGGTAACTCCAACAACTTGGTTGTAACTAAAGCTTCCGCAGCCCTGGAGCAAATGAAATATGAAGTAGCTCAAGAACTCGGAATCAGCATCCCACAAGATGGGTACCAAGGTAACATGACTTCTTACGAGAACGGTTCGATCGGTGGATACATCACGAAGCGTCTGGTAACAATTGCAGAACAGCAATTGGCAGGTCAATACCAATAATTATCTGCATCGTAATACGTTACACAGAGGAGCATGGGGCGGCCGGTACACTACCGGTCTGCTCAGTGCTTCTCCTTATCTTTTTCCGAGCAATCGCTTTAGAACGTATCGTAGATCTTCACATACTGATTATAATAGTAAATAACCCGTTGTACATAGTGGCGTGTCTCGCCAAAAGGAATATCCTTCACCGTTTCAAGCGTGCCATCCCATACACCATTTTTCAACCAGCTGCTGACCTTCCCCGGTCCTGCATTATAAGCGGCAATCATCACAATTTCGTTGCCACCGAACTGGTCTGACAGATTACGCAGATACCATGTCCCCAGTTGAATATTTCGCCCGGGTTCATGTTTCAATTCCTCCAGCGAAGTATCCGGAATTTTGGCTTGTTCCAGAATCCAGTTCGCCGTATCCGGCATGAGCTGCATCAGTCCGATCGCACCACGTTTGGATTCTTTACTGGTCTTGAAATTGGTCTCCACCCTGATAATCGAAGCGATCAGAAACGGATCAACCTCATAACTTTGGGATTGCGCCCGAATCTCTTCCTTATATTCAATCGGATAAAACCAGGCCATCCAGTTCGTATTTAGAAATAACACAAGTACAAAGGAAACAAACATGATCAGCAGTACACGTTTTTTACGCAATATTTTCATAATAAACCCTTATGCGTTAAAAATAATTCAAGCTGCTTCTCCGTCTGAGCCCATGATCCGCTGTTATCAATAACGATATCTGCCCGCTCTTTTTTGCGTTCAATATCCATCTGAGCCGCAATGCGTGCTTCGGCGTCAGCCTGGGTCATCTGATCCCGGTTCATCAGTCGCTCCAGTTGTACTGCTCTAGGTACATATACGACCATAACTTCCGAAAAACCTTCCTCAAGGCCCGACTCGTACAGCAAAGGAATATCCGACACCACCAGCTTGTCCGGATGTTTCAATTCGTATGCAGCCGTTCTCTCACGCATTTCCTTCCGGATCGCCGGATGAGTGATGGCCTCAAGCGCTTTACGTTCCTCAGGGTGCTGAAAAACAATACTCCCTAACTTTTTCCGATTCAGTGTTCCGTCCTCATTCAAGATAGCTTGTCCAAACCGCTGAACAGCGGCAGCCAAAACGGGATGCCCAGGCAACATAACTTCCCGGGCAATAACATCTGCATCGATGAGCAGCGCTCCCTTACTGGCCAGATAGGCGGAAACACTGCTTTTGCCTGTTGCGATTCCGCCCGTTAAGCCTATATTCATCGTCTCACCTCATAACAGCTTTATTACTCCTCAAAACAACTTGAATATTCCCATAATCATTAACAGCAGGGCCGGCAGAACTGAGAGTTTCTGCATCCAGCGCTGTGCTGCAAACCGTAATCCTACCTTCATGCCAAGTGACAGAAACGCCCCACTAAACAAAGCAATCACCAGTGCTGTCCACAGCGTAGGGAATCCAAGCAATGCCGCACCCAGACCTGCACCAAAGGCATCCAGTGACAGCGCAATTCCGAGCCACATCGCTTCCTGTGCGGAGATACTGCCTGAGTTATCCATGTCCGCCTTGGACGGGCTGCGCAAAATTTGAATAACCACACCCAGCTTGCGCAATTCCAGTGTAAATACCATGCGCTCCACCGAACCATCCGTTGGCGAAGGTTGCACTTCCAGAACCATTAATTGATTCTTGCTTCTGGATGAAAGCCCCGATTCCGTTGTTCCATTTTCTTGAAGCAATCTCTCCTGCACCAATTCACTCTCTGCTTCCTCACGTTCTTTGCCCCGCCGCCTGATCAGTTGCAAAAGCGACCACGCACCAATCACAATGAGAATGACAGCCCCCACAATTGAAGCTACTTCTGGGGACACAACATGAGATAAGAGCACACCAACCTGCATAGATAACGCGATTACCAATCCCGAACAAAGCGAAATAATAGCAATGGATAAGAGCGGAATCTTGGTCCTCCGAAGTCCATATGTAATTCCAACTCCAAAACCATCTAAACTCACTGCAAAAGCAAGCGCCAGTAATGAAATAAAATGATGCAGCACCCCGGATTCCTCCCCTGTGCGGTACGTGCCAACTGATGATGTCAGTATGGGTATATGCCCGCTTATTTCTGCCATATCAGTATATGGAGGGAGGAATCCAAGGGTGCTATGATTTCATCATTTCATTGATTCAGTTCTGGTTCGGGAGATCAAAGTCGTTGACAATTCGGGCAAAAGTGCGTCCCACGTCCGCCAACGACACTTTTTTCAATCAATGTGCCGCAGGTATGGCAAGGCTCGGCTTTACGGCCATAAATTTTCAGCTGATGCTGGAACATGCCCATCTCGCCTTGCCCATTAACATATGACTTGATCGAGGAACCTCCTGCATTCACGGCATCCTGTAGCGTAGCCACAATGGCTTCATGCAAAACCTTCAGCTGTGCTTCGGTCAGCGTCCTCGCAATCGTCTCGGGATGTATGCCTGCACGGAAGAGAGCCTCGTCCACATAAATATTCCCGATGCCAACCACATATGCCTGATTCAGCAATACAGCTTTAATTTTGGTCGTACGTTTCCCCACTGCAGCGCGGAACGCGTCCACGGTAAAAGCCTCATCCAGTGGTTCCAGTCCAAGCTTCATGAGCGGTTTCGAAACCAGCTCTTCACCTGCGCTGAACAGATGCATCGTTCCAAACTGACGAACATCCTTGTATCGCAATTCCGTGCCATCATTGAAGTGGAAGATGACATGAGTGTGTTTCTCCACCTCTTCGTGCTGATGGTACACACCATAACGTCCCTCCATCCGCAGATGGGAGACCAGCACAAGCCCGTCCAGCAAAATCCGTAAAAACTTCCCCCGGCGCTCTACACCAATCACGGTATGTCCTGCCAGTTCCAATGCAAATGCTTCTATATCGTCAGGCCGCTGAATAATCCGCGGCAAATTAACGGTAACATAATCAATCGTTTTACCTACAATAAGTTGATTCAACGTTCTTCTGACTGTTTCGACTTCCGGTAGTTCCGGCATGATGTTCTCACCTCCCTTATATTATAACGGAAGATGACGCTCAGCGGGACCCTTTCTTATCTATTTTGCTTCATACCAGTTCTCACCAAAGCTAACTTCGGCTTTTAGCGGCACCGACAGCGGAAGCGCCTTTTCCATCACCGAAGGCACAAGCTCCTTCATCAGCTCCAGTTCATCCGCCGGCACTTCAAACACGAGCTCATCGTGTACTTGAAGTAACATACGACTCTGAAGCTCACGCTCGCGCAGCGCCTCGTCCATCTGTACCATCGCCAGCTTAATGATATCAGCCGCAGTACCTTGGATCGGTGTGTTCATCGCGGTACGTTCCGCGAAGGAGCGTAGATTAAAATTACTCGCGTTGATTTCGGGCAGATAACGGCGGCGTTCCAGCATCGTTTTCACATAACCGTCCCGGCGTGCATCCTTCACAATATCATCCATATACCGGCGCACACCCTGGAATATTTCAAAATACTGATCGATGAACTGTGCCGCTTCTTTGCGCGTAATGTTCAAGTTTTGCGATAGACCATAATCACTGATGCCGTATACAATCCCGAAGTTAACCGCCTTCGCAGAACGACGCATATCGCTGTCCACATCCTCCGGCTTCACGCCAAATACATCGGAGGCAGTCTTCGTATGGATATCCATATCATGTACAAAAGCTTCCTTCAGACGCTCATCATCTGAAATATGTGCCAGTACACGCAGTTCAATCTGAGAGTAGTCGGCTGCGAGAATAGACCAACCCGGCTCGGACGGTACAAAGACTTTTCGAATTTTGCGTCCTTCTTCCATACGAATCGGAATGTTCTGCAAGTTCGGGAACTGGCTACTCAGTCGTCCTGTTGCTGCAATGGTTTGACGATAGAACGTATGCACCTTGCCATCCCGGTCCGATATCTCTTTCAGCAAACCTTCCACATAAGTGGATTGCAACTTGGCAAGCTGGCGATATTGCAAAATATGCTGCACCACGTCGTTATAAGGAGCCAGCTTTTCCAGCACTTCAGCGTCGGTGGAGTAGCCTGTTTTTGTTTTCTTCACGACAGGCAGGCCCAGCTTGTCAAACAAAATCTCGCCGAGTTGTCTAGGTGAGTTCAGATTAAACTCCGTACCGGACAACTTGTAGATTTCGGCCATCAGCTTGCCGATCTGTCCTTCAAATTCACGACCAAGGGCTTGTAAGTCTTCTGTGTTCGCCTTGATTCCCTGCTTCTCCATGTCGGCGAGAATACGAGATAACGGCATTTCGAGCTCATGGAACAGTGAATTCATCTCATCGCTCTCCAGCGCTTGTTCCTGAAGGGGGATAATCGCGGCCAGCGCAGCGGCTTTCCGGCATAGGAAATCGCCCAAAACATCCGCATCAGGCAATTTGTATTTAGCCCCTTTCCCCAGAACGGTATCGTCTTCAACCAGCGAAGGCAGCCCATACTTGGACGTCAGCCCGCTGATTGTCTGATTCGACTCGGTCGGGTCAAGCAAATAAGCAGCAAGCTGCACATCAAATGATGCACCTGCGAATTCAATGCCATGTGCATGCAAAGCCAAATCCACACGATGCAGATCATATCCACGCTTCGGCTGATCGGCACTTGCAAGCCATTCCCGTACAGGAGTTGCCGCATCAGACTTTAGTAATTCCGGAGATATGAACGTATATTTCTCCCCGGCACCTACGGCAAGACCAACAAGCTTCGCCTGATGCGGATTGTCACCATGCGTTTCCACATGCAGCACATCGATCGAATCCAACATATCCATCAGATCAGCTATGTTATCTTCTGTTGCAATCGTAGATTCAACCTCAGCCGCTGGAACAGCCTCTTGCTCGGAAGCCACGCTACCGCTAAAGGACAAGCGCTCCAGCAATGACTTAAACTCCAGCTTAGCCAGTGCAGGCCCTGCACTCGCTTCTTTCAATCCATCAAACTGCATATCATCCCACGTCTGTTCGAGCGGAACCTCACGGTGAATGGTCGCCAGCTGTTTGCTCATGCGTGCATCTTCGGCATGGGTTTCAATCTTTTCCTTCATCTTGCCTTTCAGTTCACCCGTACCGTTCAGCACCTCTTCCACCGACCCAAACTGATGGAGCAGCTTCAGCGCCGTTTTCTCCCCAACACCCGGAATACCCGGAATATTATCGGAAGCATCGCCCATCAGACCTTTCAGATCAATAATCTGTAGTGGTGTCAGACCGTAACGTTCCTTAATCTGAGCCGGGTCGTACAGTTCAATCTCCGTAACCCCTTTACGCGTCAGCCCGATATGTACATGCTCGGAAGCAAGTTGCAACATATCCTTGTCACCCGATACAACGAGAACCTGTCTGCCTGCATCATCCGCGCGTTTGGTCAGCGTTCCGATAATATCATCCGCCTCGAAACCAGCCAGTTCAAACTGCGCGATCCCGAGGCCTTGCAATAATTCTTTGAGCAAAGGAAACTGCTCGGACAACTCCGGCGGTGTTTTTTCCCGTCCACCCTTGTATTCCTGATACCCTTCATGACGGAACGTCACTTTGCCCGCATCAAACGCCACCATCACATGTGTAGGCTTGTGTTCTTCCAGCAAGCGAAGCAGCATCGTCGTAAAGCCGTATACCGCATTGGTGTGCAGACCTTTCGAATTGGTCAGGGGTGGCATTGCAAAAAATGCCCGATAAATAATGCTATTTCCATCTATAAGAATAAACTTGTCCATTCCAGCACCTCGCGTATCATATGGTCAGACTGTACTTACATACCTACTCTCATGATACCATACCTGCCACCTACATCAAAAAAACTTCACACCCCTTTTCACCACATTTCTTCCGCAAAAAAAGAACCTCCTTCCCAGTCAGCCTGTGCACAGGCCAGCCGGAAGAAAGTTCTCCATTTCGATCATATTATTTTATCTTGTATGTCTAATATTCCTCGCTTGTGCAGCAGAGCTAGCCCGGAACAACTTACTGGTTCAGGTCCGGACGCTGACCTGTCACCAGATACACCGTGCTCTCACCGATGTTGGTCGCATGGTCACCAATACGTTCAATGTAACGCCCAACCATCAAGAGCAGCATAGCCTGAGATGCATTCGTTGGATGTTCAGTCATTAACGTGTAGAGGTCACGAATCATATTGCTGTACAACTGATCGACTTGATCATCGGTTTGTGCCATTTTATAGGCCAGATCGGTATTTTCTTTCAAATAGGACTCAATGGACTCATCAATCATGGATTTCACCACTTCCGCCATACGTGGAATATCCACCAGCGGCTTGATCAGCTCTTGACCTTCCATACGGATCGTTACCTTTGCCACGTCGAGGGCCAGATCGCCCATACGCTCCAAGTCACTAGAGATTTTGAAGGCCACGATAATACGTCTTAAATCCTTCGCAACGGGCTGCTGTGTAATAATAAGCTTGGAGCCCAGCTCCATGATTTTGTCCTCAAGGGCATTGAGATTCGCATCATTCTTAATGATGACCTGAGCCTTCTCTACATTCAATGTCTGCAAACTCTCAATCGCACCGTCCAAGGCATTTCCTACATGTTCCCCCATTTGTTTCAGCAGGGAGCGCAGTTCTTCCAGCTCTTGATCAAATTCTTTTCTGCGAATCATAGATTTCATGTCCTCCTTCTCCATCATCTCCGGGTAAGCCGGGATCATCCTGTTCAGCTCGCCTTAACCAAACCGACCGGATATATAGTCCTCGGTCCGGGAATCTTGCGGTGTGGAGAATAACGTCTCCGTATCAGCTGCCTCCACCACTTCACCATTCAGGAAAAACACCGTTCGTCCAGATACTCGCGCGGCCTGATGCATGTTGTGCGTAACCATGACGATGGTATATTTATGATGCAACTCTTTGACCAATTCCTCGATTTTCAGCGTGGAGATCGGGTCCAGCGCCGAAGTTGCTTCGTCCATCAACAACACATCCGGCTGTACAGCCAGTGCACGTGCGATGCACAGACGTTGTTGCTGTCCACCAGACAGGCTTAACGCCGATTTTTTCAGCACATCCTTCACTTCATCCCACAATGCCGCATGAACCAGACTCTGTTCGACGAGTTTATCCAGTTCTGCTTTTTGGGTTACGCCGTGCAGACGTGGTCCGTACGCCACGTTGTCATAGATCGATTTTGGAAAAGGATTCGGCTGTTGGAATACCATTCCTACCCGTTTGCGCAGCGTCTCCACTTCAATTTCATTACTGTAAATATCCGAACCGTTCAGCATAACTTGTCCTTCCACACGAACACCCGGAATCATGTCATTCATCCGGTTCAACGTACGGAGCAATGTCGATTTACCGCAGCCTGACGGCCCGATAAACGCTGTGACGGTTTTCTCCGGCAGATCCATCGATATATTTTTAAGCGCGTGATGCGTATCATAGTATAAATTAAGTCCATCAATGTGAATGAGGTCTTTCATGGATGCTCACTTCTCCTTCGTTGCAGGGATCATCGGATTCCCTTTACGTTGAGACCGGCGTTCATATTCTCTACCAATCAGCACAGTCATCTTTAATATCCTAACGTAACATTGTAAAAACAGTACCACCTTCATGTTAACGGAATGTAAAAACACCTGAAGAAGACCTAGTCCGTTAGTTCAACGTCCCAGGTCTCTCTTTTTTGATCTGCGCGATTTCCGTTATACGCTATGCCTCGGTTGTGCTTTAGTTCATAGCTCGGAATGATCCGTAATCATGGCCTTCAGCTTCAACTGGATATTCTCTGCGACCCTGCCAGCTTCCCCGCCTTCAGCAGCAATGGTCTCCACGATGCAGGACAAAGCTTTTACCGCATGATTTAACTTCCCAAACGCTGCCGCACCTTCCTGCACAACCTGCGCACTCTCATCGATTTCAGTACCACTCGCCTGAATGAGGGATACGGTCTGCTGGGTTAAACTTTCAATATCCTGAAGCAATACGGTCATGTTTCCAGCCACTTCTCGTGTCTGTTTGGCAAGTGCCCGGATCTCTCCGGCAACAATCTGGAACCCCCGGCCGTATTCTCCGGCATGCGCAGCCTCTATCGATGCATTCAGTGCCAAAAGCCCGCTCTGATCCGCCAGCGTTCGAATGGAACGCGCCATGCCTGCACCCGTTTTGATGGATTCGAGCATCTGACTTGCGTGTTTGCCCTGATCCCCCATATGCTCATGAACCTGAAGGTAGGAAGACTCAACTTGACGCAGACGCCCTTCTCCCTCATTGGACAAGAGGATAACTTGCCCTGCTTCCTGTACGGTCTGATTCGCCGCTTGAACCAGTTTGGTTACAGCGTCATGAATGCGTGAAATTTCCTGTCCACTCTCCGTCACGGTGCATATGCGATCTGCGGATGCCTTCTGCTGAAGTTTACGAGAAAGCGACATCACATCACGGATCGTGAGTACACCAAGCAAGCGATCCTGTTCCGTTACGAGCAGGCAGTCATAAAAATGATCCTCGTCCCGCCGAAGCGCGGCGTCAATAATAGCTGCGGGTTCCATATGTATATCTACAATAATCGGTGATGCGTTAGCTACATTCATAATCGGTTTACGATAAAATAAGTCCGCTGCAAACCTTCCGTTCAGTAAACGATACAAGCTCTCACGCATCAATAATCCTATCGGTTTCATGTGTTCATCACAGAGCACAATACACGGATGCTCCAGTCCATCACTTAACATCGCCGCAGCATCTCCGCAAGTAGTATCTCCCCTAGCTATAGGCACCTGACGGAAATAATCAGTCAAAGAAACGGCATGTTCCTCCTGAACTTCACTTGTTGATTCGTCCGATTCCAACTCAGGCACGAACGATGTTTCTTCCCCTTTTTGTAAACTAACATCCAGATTCTCAGGTCTAGCTTCTAACAACATGGGCATAATTACACATTCTCCTTTACGTGTTAGCTCCGCCCTAAGGTGGGTTTTTAGGTACAAAGTATCACTTGGATAACCTCATCCTACTCCCCATAAATGAAGAAAAATCTTCCTTTGTGTAAAAAGGAGGTAAAAATAAAACTCCCCGATCATTTAACTAGAATGATGGGGAGTTTTTCTTTTGACAACCAATTTATAACCTACGCCACGGATGGAATCGATATGAACGGATTCAGGGTCAAGTTCCAGCTTTTTACGTAATGAGCTGACGTGCACATCTACGGTTCGCTGGCCTCCGATATAATCAAAACCCCAGACCGCATTCATCAGATCATCCCGGGTGAGCACCACGCCAGGTTTTTTAGCGAGATATAATAGGACTTCGAACTCCTTCGGACGCAGGCTGATCGATTGCCCTCCCAGAGTCACTTCATACTTCAACGGATAAATTTCAAGTTCACCAAGAATAATACGTGAGCCGTCTTTATCCTCAGGCTGCGGTAAATCGTCGCCATTCGAATAACGTCTGAGTACCGCATCTACACGTGCCAAAAGCTCGGATACACCAAACGGTTTCGTAATGTAATCATCTGCACCCGATTTCAGCCCTTGCACAACCTCGGCTTCACCGTTCTTGGCGGTAAGAATAATGACAGGAGTGCTTACTCCCTGAATACGCAGTTTGTTCAAAATATCCAGACCATTCATGCCTGGCAGCATCAGATCCAGTAGAATCAAATCGAAATCCTGAGACAAGGCCCGGTCATATCCTGCTGACCCATGATCCTCTGCCGTTACGTCATAACCTTCCTGTGTCAGGTTATACGTAAGTAATCTCGATAATGTCGGTTCATCTTCAATAACCAGCAAACGCTGTGCCATGATACCCCTTCTCTCTTCATAGGTTGTCTGTTGCCACAACACTTTTTCTATCATAGCACTAATTTGTTAACGCTGTGTAAAGCAAATGGCTCATTTTACATTTTGCTTCTCTAAGCCTACCTTTTTCTTTCCAAAGTAAAACTAGACTTCTTCTTCTTGAATTAAAGGCAGGATTACCCGGAAGGTGCTTCCCATCCCTAGTTCACTTTCGACCGACAATTTACCATGATGAAGCTCCACCAGGTGTTTAACGATAGAGAGTCCAAGTCCTGTTCCTCCCGAATTCCGTGATCGGCCTTTGTCTACACGGTAGAAACGTTCAAAGATTCGCGGCAAATCCTTCTTGGGAATACCAATTCCTGTGTCGGACACCGAGAAAACCACCTGCTCTTCCTCACTCGTCTGATCCATCTTCACCTGGAGTTTCACCCTTCCACCCTCAGGTGTATAGTTAATGCCGTTGGATAACAGATTAATGAAAATCTGCTTCATTTTGTCCTCATCCGCTTCAATATACAGTTCCTCCGGTACATTCATTTCCAGACGAATCTGCTTTTTCTCCGCTACCTTGGATAAAGTTCCAAGCACCATTTCGAAGAAGGAATGCACATGAACTGGTGAACATTCCAGCGGTGCACGTTTCGATTCAATCTTGGACAACTCCAGAATATCTCCAATCAAGCGGTTTAGTCGATCACCTTCATCATAAATAATCTGCAGGAAAGAACGTTCCGTCTCCTTATCCTGTACACCGCCGCTTAGTAAGGTTTCTGCAAATCCCTTCACTGCTGCCACAGGTGTCTTGAGTTCATGCGAGACATTGGCCACAAATTCGCTACGCATGGATTCCAATCTGCGAATCGCAGTTACATCCTGTAGCAGGAATAACATTCCCCGATATCCGCCATTGTCTTCTGACATCGGTACACCATCCAGCCTTATCAACCGTTCTTCCGGGTTAAATACACTTACTTCTTCGTGCATCCGTTCCTGATTAGCAACGCTCTCTTCAATCGTGCGTGTCAGCTCGTAATGCCGCTTGAGTTCCGTGTAAGGTCTTCCTGTAACCTTCACGGCCTGAATGCCGAGCATACGCTCCGCTTCCCGATTAACCAGTGCAATCGATTGCGTTGCATCAATCATGACGATCCCACCCGTCATATTCGCCAACACACTTTGAAGCAATGCTTCATTGTCTCGGATCGTTTTGAGCTGGGACTGCAGACTATCTGCCATGCCGTTAATCGCCAGTCCCAGCTGGCCGATCTCGTCCCTGCGTGTAACTTTTACTCGCGCATCATACTCCAGCTTTGTAATCCGGTGTGCCACTTTGGTAATATGCTCAATGGGCGACGTTAGACCTCTAGCTACCCGGTAACTGACAAATGCCACAATGAGAAAAAGCAGGCCCAGGGCAGCAAACATAATCATCCATCCGCGTTGGAGTCCTTGATCCACCGCTTGCAAACTCATAGACAGACGAATAAAACCGTCGAATTTGCCACTTGGCATTTCAATCATGTCACTTTGATCCGAATTAACAGGCAGCGCGACATACAGCATGTCCTGCCCTAACGTTGCACTATATCGGATGGACTGTCCAAAAGTTCCTTCCGTAGCCGTCCGGATCTCTTCGCGATTCAGGTGATTATCCATTGTTGCAGGATCGCTCTCGGAATCGCCAATGACTATGCCGTCTTTATTAATAAAAGTTACTCGCGAGTCTGTTAGACGATCCAGTTCCAGCGCTCGGTCCGAGTAATATTTCCGAGTTTCCGCTGATGTCGGATTGGAAGCGTCATGAAAAGGGAATGTCGCTTTTAACAAATTAATTTCACGCACCATCGTTTGTTCCAGTGCGGCGATATGAGTAGTCTTGAAAACTCTGCCCATCGTATATCCGGCTACAATGACGGATACGCCAATGAGTACCATCATGATTAGAGCGAGGCGAATGCGAAACGGTCTCATTAATCTCTTCCTTCTGTTATATTTTGGTCCGTTGAACAACAAGACAATTTACATAACCACTCTGATGACAGAATAACCTTCCAATCCCTGTTATCTTCAGGTTTTTTCTGTCCTCACCGTTCATATGTAAATGAGTAAATTCAAATGATGAAAACAAACCATTATTTATCCATTTAGTTCGTTGCGGTCACCGCGTGTCGTTGGATGTGATATAACTAGAAATTCCACATCTTGTGCACTTCGATTTTGCATCTGATGGGGTGCTCCCGGCGGGATTTCGATGCCTTCATGTGTTTCCAGCACATAGGTCTCTCCATTCAGCTCCATACAAGCCTCACCGCTAAGAACAAAAAAGAATTGGCGACTCTTCACATGTACATGCCTTGTTTCTGTCGTGCCTGCGGGCATTCGCTCATGAATCACACTAAGTGTCTCTCCCTGAACCAGATGCCAACCATCACACTGAGTCCCCCATATATAATGCGCTGCCTCTTGTTTGCTAATCTTCATATGAGTGCCTCCCGAATATGTTATCCGGTTTATCATATCACATCTAATGAGATATCTTTCCATGTAAAATGAGCAATAAATCTGCCTTCTTCCCCTCTGACTCACCCCATTGCTTTAAAGTCAGACCTGTATAAGGTATCATAAATATATCAACGCAGATACAGACTTTTGTAAATCACATCTTACAATAGATAGGACTTCAACCTGCCTCCCCTGTTCGGAACCCTCTTCTTATTTGAAAAAAATATATAAAGAAAGACGGGACGCCACTATGCTTTAGCGTCCCGTCTTTCTCTTCTCAATACAGCGACTATCCTCGCCCGTTCCGCAATGCCATTTGCCCGGTGCATCACTTATCCGTTAACAACTTCGCCGCCGTTCACATGCATCACCTGTCCGCTGACATAAGAAGAGTCATCGGAAGCAAGATACACGTAGGCTGGAGCCAATTCATCCGGCTGACCCGGACGTTTCATCGGTTGCGTGGCTCCGAATTCACTTACTTTTTGCTCATCGAAAGTCGAAGGAATCAAGGGAGTCCAGATTGGGCCAGGGGCTACGGCGTTCACACGAATCCCCTTCTCAATCAGATTCATCGACAATGAACGGGTGAAGGATGTAATTGCCCCTTTAGTTGACGAATAATCCAGTAACGTCGGGCTTCCCCGATAAGCGGTTATCGATGTTGTGTTAATGACGGTGCTACCTTGTTTCAGATGTGGCATAGCCGCCTGTGTAACATAAAACATACCAAAGATGTTGGTACGGAACGTTTTTTCCAGTTGCTCTGGCGTAATATCCTCCAGGTTTTGTTGCGGATGTTGCTCAGCCGCATTGTTAACCACAATGTCGAGTTTGCCAAGTTCATCGACTGTTTGTTGAACGCTTTTCTTCGCAAAATTCACATCTCCGATGTCACCTGCGATTAGTACACACTTGCGCCCTTCCTGCTCCACCTGACGTTTCGTTTCCTTGGCGTCCTCATGCTCACTCAAATATACAATCGCCACATCGGCGCCTTCCTTGGCATAGGTCACAGCAACAGCCCGTCCAATCCCGCTGTCTCCTCCCGTAATCAAAGCCACTTTGTCCAATAGTTTGCCGGCTGCCTTATACTGCGCCCTCTCGAATTCAGGCTTGGGATTCATCTTGGATTCAATCCCCGGACGCTGATCCTGATGTTGTGCAGGCATCGTTTGTTGTTTTTGCTGGGTAGTGCTTGACATTGTACCTTCTCCTTTCAAAATGAACATGTTTGATTTTAAGAAGACTTGGACACAAATAACATGCTTCCTTGTCTCTCATTCGTCATAAGTCTCATTCTGTAGGATGGCATGAACCGACCAGATTATTCTTCTACTGGACAGCAATGCGAACCCTCATAATTACTGTCATTCCTTATTTACCACATATATGGAAATCCAAACTTTGTATTTCGTCACCATCTGCATTTGTGAATATTCGAAATTTTTTCGAAATTGACCTGTTTCATCATGCAAATAGTGTTCCTAAGCAGATATGGCTGATGTACAATGTACAGTGTGGAGATTATATTCATCTTTTTTTTCAGTCACCTAGCGTGATTAGCAGCATCATCTCGTTCGTTTAAATACGACAACAATCTAATTTGACATGGAGATCTGAACATGGAATCGCATATTACTACATACATTACACTTGTGACCACGTCAGCCGTGCTGAATCTGTTTCTGTGTATGTATACGTACTTCAGAAGAGCCCATTTTCCAAACGCCAACATCTTTATCCTGTACACGGCTTCCCTGTCCGTATATACCTTCGGATACGCCATTGGCCTCGCCAGTAATACACTGGAACAGATGAAGTTCTGGAATATCGTCCAGTATATCGGTATGCCGATCTCTGCGCCGCTTGGCCTGCTTCTCATGATTCATTACACCGGAAAAAAGTTGTCTAAATGGCTGACATCAGCCTTATTTATCATTCCTTCCATTACGGTCTTTCTGGTTGCTACGAATGATTGGCATCATCTCTATTACAAAAGAGTATGGTTACGTGAGGATAGCACAGTCCCCGTCATGGCGATGGATATTGGTCAATGGTATGTTGTCCATGGTGCATTTACGTTCTCCTGCCTTTTGTGTGCTGGCCTTATCCTAATTGGGCAATGGCGTCACACCAAAAAGATGTATCGTCGTCAACTTCTTACGTTGATTGTTTCACAGATTATACCGATGGTTGCCGCATTCGTATACTTACTTGGCGTAACTCCGTTTGGCTTGGACCCCGTTCCCATACTGATGTGTGTTACATCGGCTATGTATATCTGGGCTATTCTCTCCTCCAGACTGTTAACCATCGTACCGATCGCCAAAGAAAGCATTTTTGAAAGTATGCGCGAAGGGGTTCTCGTGCTGGATAGTTCCTATCGTCTTGTCGATTTCAACAGATCCCTAAGACTCATGTTACCTGAGATTGAAACATCGATGGTTGGACAACCCTTGAATGACATCTGGCTTCGTCTTGCAGGAGAGGCCTTTCCCGTTGAATATGAAAGAGAAGGGCTGCAAACCGACTTATACTGGCAATTAAACGGAGAAACCGTCTGTTACCAAGTCAGGACGTCTTATGTATTTAACAAAGATCCTCAAGTTGTCGGTATTCTCATTATGCTAATCGACATTACCGAACAACGTTTCTTACAAGAACAATTAAAACAACTAGCTTATTTCGATGGTTTAACCAAAATATACAATCGGACTCAATTTTTGAACAAAGGAAGAGAATGCCTACAAGAAGCCCGGCTTAATCTTCACCCCGTCTCTTTTATCCTGTTTGACATTGACCATTTCAAGCGTATCAACGACACGTACGGCCATGATGCGGGTGACCAAGCCATCATTCACGTTGTATCCGTGTGCAATCGTTATTTAAACAGTGAAATGTTATTCGCCCGTTACGGCGGAGAGGAATTCGTTATCGCTTTGCCCAACATGGTACTCCAGGAAGCTTATACTCTTGCTGAACAGCTGCGAATGGCTTTGTTAAATCAACCGCTCAACCTAGAGGGCAAGTCCATTCCGGTCACCGCCAGCTTTGGTGTGTCCCAAACCGGTGGCGAGTCGGATACGCTGGAATCTTTGCTACGAGACGCCGATCACGCCCTGTATGAGTCCAAACGAAACGGCCGAAATGCAGTACGAGTTCATGGTGCAAGTGTTAGCTAATGATGAGTAGCGGGGTTATTCAGGTTCCCGGCAGTCATAGAATAAAAGATCACAAATCAAACAGACAGCCTTTGTAGGCTGTCTGTTTGTATACCTGTGCGGTTTGATTCAATAAAACCGGGCGTTACTCACGCCACATGGTTAAAAGCGTACATGTTTCATTAGCAATAGCTTTTAGCGCTACCACTTGTCCTGAACATGTGCAAACGCTTCACCTTATACTCATAGTTATCGTTTGAGAATCAACTTTAGACCCTGAAGCCTCTTATTCTCCTATTAGAAAATGGATCTGTCCACCATCAGGTACACCATGATGAGCAAGAACACGGCAAGCAGCGTGCTGAACGTACGAATCTTGCTTTGGTATGGTGTTACATCCTTATTATTTTTAACACCTTCTGCGGCAAGACGTAACGGTTTACCCATAATTCCGCCAATGGCTGCAATCGCGAGAAGAATTACAACGACAACAGCCATCCAGATGTGGGAATAATCTCCCTTGGTCATCAGATAGCCACCTGTAAGAAGCTGAATAACAAGCGCATACTGTGCAACTTTGTTTAAGGAACGAAGGGACGCGAATGCTCCCTCCTGTGCTGGCAAGCTCAATGTGCGAATTTTACCGACCACGAATGGCAAAATCAGATAAAATCCCATAGCCAGTGCTCCGACGATATGGAGCAAATACATAATCATTGTCAAAATTTTCATCCTCCTCAACATATTCGCTGTGCTGTATATCACATTTTATTATACTGGGGAACTTATCCAAAGAAAAGAAAACCTCCGTATTTACGGAGGTTTTCTCACTTTTCATGTTCAAAAAGTCTTCAAAACTTAAATATTAACGATTGAAATGACGTTACGCACCGAATCGGCAGACGTATCAAGCGCCGCTTTTTCTTCGGCTGTCAACTCCAGTTCGAAAATCTTCTCAATTCCGTTGCCTCCCAGAACGGTTGGCACACCGAGGAACAGATCCTGATATCCATACTCACCTTCAAGATAAGCAATAACCGGAATAATGCGTTTTTTGTCCTTCAAAATGGCCTCCGTCATCTGGACCAGTGAAGCTGCCGGAGCATAGTATGCACTGCCATTACCTAGCAGGTTAACAATCTCACCGCCGCCTACACGGGTACGTTGCACAATCGCATCAATGCGATCTGCTGGAATCAAGGTATCGATTGGAATACCGCCTACACTCGAATAACGAACGAGCGGTACCATATCGTCGCCATGACCGCCAAGCACAAAGCCACGCACATCCTCTACGGATACATTTAACTCCTGCGCAATGAACGTACAGTATCGGGCGGTGTCGAGAACACCCGACTGTCCGATCACGCGGTTTTTCGGAAAACCGAGTGTCTGATACGCTGCATACGTCATTGCATCTACCGGGTTGCTCAGAATAATGACAATGGACTCAGGGCAATATGTTTTCACATTTTCACACACGGACTTCACAATACCTGCATTCGTATTCACCAGATCGTCACGGCTCATGCCCGGTTTGCGGGCAATTCCGGCTGTAATGATCACAATGTCTGAACCAGCTGTATCCTCGTAGTTGGAAGTTCCCACGATATGACTGTCGAACCCTTGCACAGGGCTAGCCTCCAGCAGATCGAGTGCTTTACCCTTGGTCGGATTCTCCAGTTGAGGGATATCAACCAGAACAACATCCCCGAGTTCCTTCTGGGCAAGCATCAGTGCAGTTGTGGCACCGGTAAAACCGGCACCAACGACTGTGATTTTTTTGCGCTGAATAGTCACGATTCACATCTCCCCTTACAGGTTTTTGTTACAGGTTGCTAATGATTTGATCAGCGAATTCGGAACATTTCACTTCAGTTGCACCGTCCATCAGACGTGCAAAGTCATAGGTTACGGTTTTATTGTTGATGGATGTTTCCATGCCTTTGTAGATCAGGTTAGCCGCTTCTTGCCAGCCCAGGTGCTCAAGCAACATTACGCCGGAGAGGATTACGGAACCTGGGTTCACGACATCTTTATCCGCGTATTTAGGTGCCGTACCATGTGTTGCTTCGAAGATGGCATGTCCAGTTACGTAGTTGATGTTCGCACCAGGTGCGATACCAATTCCGCCAACTTGTGCTGCGAGAGCATCGGACAGATAGTCACCGTTCAGGTTCAATGTAGCGATTACATCGAATTCAGCTGGACGAGTCAATACTTGTTGCAAAGCGATATCCGCAATTGCGTCTTTTACGATGATTTTGCCAGCATCCTCAGCCGCTTTTTGAGCTGCATTGGCTGCATCTGCACCGTCTTTTTCTTTGATTACATCGTATTGTGCCCAAGTGAACACTTTATCGCCGAATTCTTCTTCAGCTACTTCATAACCCCAGTTTTTGAAGGCACCTTCAGTGAACTTCATGATGTTACCTTTGTGTACCAGTGTAACACTCTTACGGTTATGGTCGATTGCGTATTGAACCGCTGCACGAACCAAACGTTTGGAACCTTCGGAAGATACCGGCTTGATTCCGATACCGGAAGTTTCAGGGAAACGAATTTTGTTAGCGCCCATTTCCTGTTGCAGGAACTGGATTACTTTTTTCACTTCTTCAGAACCTTCAGCGTACTCGATCCCTGCATAGATATCCTCAGTGTTTTCACGGAAAATAACCATGTCAACCAGCTCAGGACGTTTAACCGGGGAAGGTACACCATTGAAATAACGTACAGGACGCAGGCAAGTGTACAGGTCAAGTTCTTGACGAAGTGCCACGTTCAGGGAACGGATACCGCCGCCGATTGGCGTAGTCAGTGGTCCTTTGATGGCTACGATGTACTCACGAATCGCTTCGAGCGTATCGTTCGGCAACCACTCTCCGTATGTATTGAATGCTTTCTCACCAGCAAACACTTCATACCAAGCGATTTTTTTAGTACCGTTATATGCTTTTTCTACCGCTGCATCGAGAACGCGTACAGAAGCTTTCCAGATGTCACGGCCTGTACCGTCACCTTCGATGAATGGAATGATTGGATTATTAGGTACTTGAAGCGTACCGTTGTCAATTTGAATTTTTTCGCCTTCAGTTGGGAGTGCAAATTTTTCCAATTTCATAATTACAATTCCTCCTAAGTTTTGGTTTCACAGTATGAAGCATACCACATTTTTGCAGGAAGGAAGGGCTGTCTCTACTCGGCAGTATAGCCTCGCATTCACAAGCCCCTGGCCTCATCTATATGATTATACTGTTTTTGCTAAAGTTTAGCGAAGATCGATGGAAACGTATTTCTGATCTGTTGGGCCCGTGTACTCGGCACGCGGACGGATAATGCGGTTATCTGCAAGTTGCTCCAGAATATGCGCTGTCCAACCGGACACACGGCTGATCGCAAAGATCGGTGTGAACAATTCCTGATCAATTTTCAGTTGAGTGTACACGGAAGCGGAATAGAAATCGACATTTGGCTTCAAACCTTTTTGGCCGGTCACGATTTCTTCAATCTTCACGGACATCTCATACAAACGGGTATCGTTGTTCATCTCACCCAGTTCTTTGGACATCTTCTGCAAATGCTTCGCACGTGGGTCACCGTTTTTGTATACGCGGTGTCCAAAGCCCATGATTTTCTCACGGTTATTCAGTTTTTCCTGAATAGCCGCTTCCAGACGATCCGGTGTACCGATCTCGTCCAGCATTTTCATGACAGCTTCATTTGCGCCACCATGCAGAGGGCCTTTGAGTGCACCGATCGCAGAAGTTACGCCTGAATAAATATCAGACAGGGTCGCTACCGTAACGCGGGCAGCAAACGTCGAAGCATTCAGCTCGTGATCTGCATGCAGAACAAGCGCTTGATCAAGTGCTTTTACCGCCGTTTCGGACGGCTCTTCGCCAGTCATCATGTATAAAAAGTTCTCAGCGATGGAAGCGCCTTCTTTTGGAGTCACAGGCTCTTGCCCCTTACGAATACGTGAGATTGCCGCTACAATGGTTGGCAATTGCGCTTGCAACTTCACCGCTTTGTTTTCGTTTGCTGCCTCTGTCATCTCGTCGGCTTGCTCATCATAGAGCGCAAGAGCGGAGACTGCAGAGCGTAGTGCTGCCATCGTGCTGATGTGTTTTGGATACAACTTGATTTGGGCGATCAATTCGTTTGGAATCGGCGCGTAATCGCTCAGACTTTTACGAAGTGACTTCAATTCATCTGCTGTTGGCAATTTGCCGAACCAGAGCAAATAAGCAACTTCTTCAAAACTTGCATGTTCAGCCAAATCATCGATATCGTATCCACGGTATGTAAGCACACCGTCTACAATAGAGCTGATCGAAGAGGTTGTTGCAACGATGCCTTCCAGACCTTTGGTAGCTGTCATATTACATCTCTCCTTTAATAAGCGAAATCAGAAATCATTCTAAGTCATATCAGTGCCGAAGTGCACCTAACCTCTTTTGTAAACCGTTTCATTTTAAAAATGACCTAAGTTGTCAAAATTCGGTTTTCTTATCTGTCAATCGGTATTTACTTATATCATCATACTGGATTTTGTCGTTTATGTGAACATGATGAGAGTTCATTCGCACATCAAACATATTTATCGGAGTGATAAAGCATTTTTGAAAACCTTTACACAAGCAAGATTGACATTTAATGTGTACTAAACAATTCATGTTATAAGCGAAATCAAACAAAAATATAGTCACAAAATCTATTGCTATAATTTGTAAACCTCAGGCATACTTTAGGCAGACGATGTGCTAAGCAGGATTCCGGCACACGGTTGGAGACTGTTCTTTTTGGCGTTTCAAAAACTTACGATTGCTCTATATTAATAAGATAAGCTCTTGACTGAATAAAGGGGAGTTGAACCTTGGATCGAATCATTCTCAAACGTCTACTTCGGGGTCTATGGGTCATTGTAGCTACCTTTCTGATCGCCGTAGCCATATATCTATTATTCCCGCTGTTATATCCTTTTGTTATTGCTTGGATTATCGCTTATGCCATGAATCCGCTCGTAAAGTTGCTCCAGAACAGGCTCCGTTTTCCGCGCTGGCTAGCAGTAACCTTGTCACTCCTATTGTATTTTGGAGCCATCGCTGTAATTTTATCTGCGGCTGTTACTCGAATGGTTAAAGAAGTCATTTCACTAACCACTAGTTTTGATCTACATGTAGATGAAATCAAAGAAACGTTTGTACGATGGACACAGAACGATACGATCCAAAGCTTAATAGCGCAGATTAACGATTTTTACAAAGAAAATCCGAACTATCAGGAAACCATTAATAGCAACATCAGCAAAACAACGGAGACCGTAGGAACAGCAGTAAGCGACCTTGTTACTGGTTTTTTCAACCTGATTCTAAATCTGCTTACCTCGCTGCCTAATATGGGTGCGGTTCTCATCGTGGTGCTGCTATCTACTTTCTTCATTAGTAAAGGCTGGACGCGTCATAGCATTACAGTCTCTGGCTGGGTTCCTTCAGCGGTTCGTAAACCGATCTCTGATATCTGGAATGATCTCAAAAAAGCCCTCTTTGGTTATGTACGCGCACAGCTGATCATGATCTCGATTACAGCGCTGTTCGTCATGATTGGACTACTTATCCTTCAAGTCAAGTCAGCGTTCACGATCGCTCTCCTGATTGGTCTGGTCGACCTGCTACCCTATCTTGGTGTCGGTCTGGTCATGGTGCCTTGGGCAGCGTATTTGTTCATGAACGGGGATATTTATCTTGGCATTGGTATTAGTGTAATCTATCTGATCCTGCTTATTGCCCGGCAGATCATTGAACCGAAAGTTCTCGCCAGTAGTGTGGGGTTAGACCCACTTGCAACGTTAGTAGGCATGTTTGTTGGTTTAAAGCTGTTTGGTGTACTAGGCCTCATTATCGGCCCCGTGAGTCTCGTAATCCTCGACGCCTTTAATCGTGCCAATGTGCTTCGTGACCTAAGGACCTATATCATTAATGGCAGAGTCCGATGAGTCTGATTTACACTTTAGCTCAATGTGGAAAAAGCAAAAAAGTCTCCGTCCAACGCAGAAGTTATCTGCACAAGCGGAGACTTTTCGCTATTGCTGTTGGATCATTTCTTACTTCGGACGGCGATAAAATGTAATGCTACCATTTCTCATCTTTTTCTCCAGCCAGCCCAGGAAAAACAGCCGATATACCGGACGTGTTAATGGAAATACCAACGTAAAGCCAATTAGGTCCGTTACAAAGCCGGGAATCAATAGCAGAAATCCGCCGACAAAAACAAAAAGACCATCGACCATTTTCCGCCCAGGCACCTTGCCACGTTCCATCTCCTGTTTGGCATCCATCAATACCTTTCGCCCTTCAAACTGTAACATCGCTATACCAATCAAGGACGTGAGAATCATGAGAAGTAATGTTTTTCCGGCCCCGATCCAATCACTCATCATAATGAAACCAAACAGCTCTATCACCGGAATGATTAATAGTAAAGCCCACATCCATTTTCGCATTGATACGTTACTCCTTTCCTGAAAGCCACACCTTTTCAAGCACGCTATATAGCTCAGAGGCTGCTTTATCCAGTCTAACTGGCTTCCAGTCTGCGTTCACCCACACGTGCTGGGTAGAGCCTGTAACCAGTCGCTCACCTGGAAGTAATTCGTCGTGTGAGCAGACCCGCTCTCCTACGGCAAGTGAAGCATCAGGCACTTCAGATACGCGTCTGATGTCATACTCATAATTCAAGCGCAAACCGCTAAAGGCAGCAATTCGTGTAAAAATCATAATCTCATCATCGTACCGTGCCGGTTTGTGATACTTCACATCCAGACCAGTTACCGGAAGTAGCAGTCCCTGTTCCTCCATTTTACGATATGTATACCCCATTTGGCGAATCATCTCGGTACGACCGATCTCAAACCAGTTCAAATAGTTCGCATGATAGACAACCCCCATCTGGTCGCTTTCCTGATAACGTACACGAAGACGGGCAGTATACCAGTTACCATTACTTTCCTTTTGCACGTTCTCAGCCTCCTTGGCTCTACCATTCATACGCTTCAAATTACAGAATCGTGTCATGAAGATGGAAAAAAAGCAACGGGACATCAAGCCCCATTGCTTCTTTCGTGTTACTAACCCAAACATGTACTAAAATTAAGCGTTGTTCGGAATTTGGCTTACTTTAATCAGGTTCGTAGAACCGGAGCGGCCCAGAGGTACACCTGCTGTAATCACAACCAGGTCTCCTTCTTTAACCAGACCGGATTTTACGCCACCTTCAATTGCGTTTTCAAACAAAGCATCCGTAGAATCAACCAATCTGCCTTTAACAGGAGTTACACCCCATGCCAATGCCAGACGACGGGAAGTTCTGTCTTCTGTCGTTACAGCGATGATTGGAGCTTCTGGACGATATTTAGAGATCATACGTGCTGTATGTCCGGATTCCGTCGAAGTAATGATCGCTTTGGCGTTCAAATCTTGAGCGGACAGAGCAACGGATTGACTGATCGCTTCAGTAACCGTTGTTTGTTGTGCAACACGTTGTTTCAGGTACAACTCTTGGTAAGGCAGAGCAGATTCTGCTTTTTCTGCGATACGGGACATGGTCAGTACGGACTCTACCGGGTATTTACCGGCAGCTGTCTCACCAGACAACATGATTGCATCTGTGCCGTCAAAGATTGCGTTGGCTACGTCACTTGCTTCCGCACGAGTTGGACGCGGATTACGTTGCATGGAGTCCAGCATTTGTGTAGCTGTGATAACCGGTTTGCCTGCTACATTACATTTTTCGATCATGCGTTTTTGTACCAGCGGTACTTCTTCCGCAGGGATTTCTACACCCAGGTCTCCACGAGCAACCATCAAGCCGTCAGACACTTCAAGAATTTCATCCAGGTTGTCAACACCTTGTTGGTTTTCAATTTTGGAGATAATTTGAATGTGACCTGCATTATGCTTTTCAAGCAATTCACGAATTTCAAGCACGTCGCTTGCTTTACGAACGAAAGAAGCTGCGATGAAATCTACACCCTGCTCGATACCAAACACGATATCATTAGCGTCTTTTTCAGTGATCCCCGGTAGGGAGATCGCGACGCCTGGAACGTTAACGCCTTTTTTGCTTTTGATTGTACCGCCGTTAACGATACGGCATTTGATCTCGGTACCTTCTACTTCCACCACAGTCAGTCCGATCAGACCGTCGTCGATCAGAATTGTAGATCCCGCTTCAACATCTTTAGGAAGATCTGCATAAGTAATGGAGAGACGATCTTTAGTCCCCAGAATTTCTTCTGTTGTCAAAGTAATGTACTCGTCCTGAACCAGTTCAATAGGCTCAACTTCCAGTTTACCTGTGCGGATTTCCGGTCCTTTGGTGTCCAGCAGGATTGCTACAGTCTTGTTCAGCTCTTCACATGCTTGGCGAATCGCTTTGATCCGTCCGCCGTGCTCATCGAAATCACCGTGGGAGAAGTTCAGACGGGCTACGTTCATGCCTGCCATAATCAGTTTCTTCGTATTCTCCAGGGATTCACTGGATGGGCCAATCGTACATACAATTTTCGTTTTGCGCATTTTGGGTTTCCTCCGATTTTAAAGGTCTAACTTTATATCTCTATTTTTCTTTTTCCAACTATTAAATTTACTATACTTTTAATCATTTGTATAGGAATTTCGTCACATCATTCTGCATTTCCCGACAAATTTTTCACAGGCTCTGCCTGCAGCGGCTGTTCTGATGCTTCTAACTGAACAGATTCTGCCTCGGAAATTGCTTCAACTTCACCCGCAGACTTTCTTTCTTCAGTAGGTTCTACCGCAGAGGCTGGTGCTTCGAAAGTCACTGAGCCGATTTTGCGGAATTTTTCATAGCGATCCTGCTTTAATTGCTCCGCACTCCATCCTTTCATCTCATCCAAATGACGAACCAGAGCTTCGGAGATCGCTGTTGCAGCTGTATCATAATCCTGGTGAGCTCCGCCGCGCGGTTCAGGGATAATCTCTTCGATCACTTCCATCTCGAGCAGGTCTTTCGCCGTAATTTTCATCGCTTCAGCGGCTTGATCTGCTTTGGATGCATCCTTCCATAGAATCGATGCCGCACCATTAGGAGAAATTGCAGAATAGATGGCATGCTCGAGCATAAGCACACGGTTACCTACAGCCATAGCTAGAGCACCGCCGCTTCCACCTTCGCCGATGACAACAACAATAACAGGAACCGAGAGTTTAGCCATCTCCAGCAAGTTACGAGCAATCGCTTCCGATTGACCTCTCTCTTCTGCAGTATTACCCGGATACGCTCCTTTAGTATCAACAAACGTAATAATCGGGCGACCAAATTTGTCAGCCTGCTTCATCAAGCGTAGTCCTTTACGGAAACCTTCCGGGTGAGCACTTCCAAAAAAGCGGGCGATGTTATCCTTCGTATCCTTCCCGCGTTGTTGTCCAAGTACCGTTACGGTCTGTCCATTCAGCTTAGCCAGTCCACCAACAACCGCAAGGTCGTCGCCGAACATACGATCACCATGCAATTCGGTAAAATCGGTAAAAATAAGCTGAATCAAGTCGAGCGCGGTTGGCCGTTGCTGGTGACGAGCCAGGTGCATCTTCTGCGCTGCCGTTATGCCAGTATAAATCTCTTCTTCTAGTCTATGATAACGTTCTTCCAGACGGGCGATCTCTTCGGTGAAATCAATTCCCTTCTCCTGTCCAAACTGAACGAGTTCTTCAATTTTTTTGCGCATCTCAATCAGAGGCGCTTCATATGGCAAACTTCCCGCCATTTAGACCCCTCCCTTTTCACTATGCATATCGAGCAGCTTGCCAAGGGTTGCCCGAAGTTCTTTCCGGTGAACAACCATGTCCAACTGACCATGCTGGAGGTTGAATTCCGCGGTCTGGAAATCGTCCGGCAGCTTCTGACGGATCGTTTGTTCAATAACAATTCTGCCCGCAAAACCAAATACCGCACCTGGTTCAGCGATAATAATATCGCCAAGGCTCGCGAAACTAGCCGAAACCCCGCCTGTCGTCGGATCGGTAATCACGGAAATATAGAGTCCGCCTTGCTCGTCCAAGCGTGCTAAAGCCGCACTCGTTTTAGCCATTTGCATCAGACTCAGAATACTCTCCTGCATCCGGGCACCGCCTGAAGTAGAGAATATAACCAAAGGCAGCTTCTTCTCAATGGCATGTTCAACCGCACGGGTGATCTTCTCTCCGACAACGGACCCCATGCTGCCTGTGAAGAAATCAAAGCTCATCACAGCGACAACAACGGGCAGACCTTCAATCGTGCCTTCTCCTGTAATGACAGCTTCCTTCAAACCAGACTTCAGACGTTGCTGTTCGAGTTTGTTGCTATACCCTGGAAAACCGAGTGGATCAACCGATACCATATCGGCATCATGCTCAACAAAACCTTCTTCATCCAGTACCATTGCAATTCGTTCCATAGCGTTAAGACGCATATGGTAGCCGCAGGAAGGACATACTTTCAGGTTTTTCTCCAGCTCTTTGCTATATTGAATGGTGCCGCACTTGCTGCACTTGTTCATTAGTCCTTCAGGGATTTCACGTTTTGGACGCTCGACGGCTTCCTGACGTTCACCTGGAATTGCACGCTCGGAAGGTATGGTAGCGTACTTCCGTTTCTTTTGGAATATATCTTTGAACACAACTACACCTCTCCAGCCAATAATTTGATGGCCGCAGGTTGCAGTCCGCTGTAAAAATCAGCTTGATCTGCATGCTGCGGTGAACCGCTTACGCTTATAACTCATGCAAAGACTTATACCTTAACTAAAATTCAGAACAAAATTCCTCTGATACAAAGCAAAATCAACGGCTGCTCTCCGCTCAATTGATGTTACCTGCAATAACCGATTAACAAAAAAAGAAGGAAGGACAGTAGCATTACACACATGCAAGTCGATTCCTCTTTCCGCTACCGCGGTCAGTCCCTTATGTACCAGTGGTACTTTTTGTTATCTGCCAAGGCACTTCGATATCGAGAATCAGGAATGCAGAATGGAATTCAACACTTCCTGAACCTCTTCCAATTCCCCAGAAGGGACGCGAATCTCATATTGCTGCTTGGATAAACTGATGGGACGGGTCTGTACCAGAAAACCTTCTTCCGAAAGCTTGGTCTTGATTTTGTCCGCAACCTTTGCTGTCGGCGCAATGTAAATCACCGTCCACATGCCATGTCCGCCCCCTAAGCTAATGTTCAGAGCCCGTATATTGGACTAATGATACCATACCTCCGTTTTTTTCTGCAAGGAAGGGTTAGAGACCTTTCGGGAGAAAATCAGATGATTCGGGACATTGCCCCCTGCTTGGCAAGCCAAATGGTCATAGTTATGTGGTATAATTCGCAGACTTCTTCCACTCGGCAAAAACCTTCCAGGGCAGCCAAAGCCGCCCTTAATCCTATTGGACAAGTTGAATAGATAGCCATAGCCATTCCGTTGGCATGAATGGATTTTACAGGTCGGAAGGGTATTTCTTGGCTTTAATATTTTTGTGTGCGATCCGCGCGGAGGCGGCTGCAGCAAGACCTGCAACCAGATCATCCAGGAACACGTGAACTGCCGTTTTTTGTTCATTCAAATCATGAATCACACCTATTTTTTCCTTGTCCAGATAGCCGAAACTGGTTAGACCAATCATGCCATACACATGCGTTATCCCTAAAGCCAGAGTCTCGTCCACTCCATAGAGAGACTCATCCGCTTCCATTATTGCTTGCAGCGGTTGGGGCAGAAGCTTTTTTTCAGCCAGTTCGTCTAGCGCAATGCCAGTATACAGGGTGTACTGTACCTCTCTTTTTTGCAAAACGGATTTTACGCTGGTTACACAGTCGTCCATGGTCAATTCCGGGTGGTACCCTTTCTGCAAACGATATACAATTTCTGCGATAGCATCAATGTGTACACCTCGCCGGGCCAGCATAGCTTCCGCGATCTCATATGACATATCTCGACCTCCCGCATCAATCCCCCGAGAACTTCAAGGTTCTTCGGTGTTCTCAAGTGTATGCAGCGAACTTCCAAAATGTTCATAAATTGTGCGAATGTACACGCTCAAGCGGATGTTACGCCACATCGATCTTCTATTGGCAAGCATATGTAAGTATATCTGGCGTTCTTTGACTAAAAATTTCAAAAAGGTTCTTATCTCATCATTCATTTTCATTTTAGAGATGTTTGTAATTCAGGACGGAAGTCATGGTAAACGGAGCAGGCACGATTCCTCATAAAATAGAATTTCCCGGCGTATTTTGCCGTTTTTCACCGGAATAACCGTTCTCGTTGTCATGGCAGCTGGCAATGTGTACGTTCGCGCAAAGACTATTGGTGAACACTAACGCTGACCATACGGGATACATGATTAGCGAACTGTTATAGAAAAAAAGGATGTCCACCGTTCTTGATCTTGTAAACGGTGGACATCCCAAGCTGAAGGTGGAAAGCCTGCTTCAGCCTTATTTGATTTTGACTGTCCCTTCACCAAGCATTTTCTCCATTTCGGAGAATAGTGCCGGTGAAGGTTTGATCCGGTAGGCGTCGCTCAGGGCGAGCAGCTTCTGTTGCTGCTCGTAGAAAAGTACGGTCGCTACCGGGCCAGGGTGTTGCTGGAGCAGCTCTTTGAGGCGCGCCAGAAGCTCGGGTTTCTCGGCCTGCGGGGTGAGCTTCACGAACACCCGCTGCTCGGCCCCACGCGGCGCGCGGCCCTGCTCTGCCGCGCCCGCCGCCGCAGGCGTTGCACTGCCCGCGCGTGCGCTGGCTGCGGCTCCCGCGCCCGCCGGTCGCTGCGGCGAAGCCGCCTGCGCCGGGCGCGAAGCGCTGCCGCTGCCGGGCTTGCCGCGGCGGTCGCGGCTGCGCAGCTGCTGTTCCAGTGCCGCCGGTGTCAACGGCGACACCTCCTCGGCCAGCAGCTTAAAGCCCTCGTCCTGCTGCTGCACCTTGGCACGCACGACGAGCAGTTCACCTTTCCCGACATGTTGCTGGCTTCGCCGCCATACCTCGGGAAAGAGAACCACTTCGCAGCGTTCGACCTGGTCTTCCAGCTCCATGAACGCCATGGCCTTGCCCTGTTTCGTCGTAATCGACTTCACGGACACCACCATGCCTGCGGCAACGGCCATCGTATCGTCAGCCGCTTCCGTCAATTCCATGATCCGGTCGGCCCCGCTCGACGCGAGCACATCTTCGTAATCATCCAGTGGATGACCAGACAGATACAGACCAAGCAGTTCACGTTCCAGTTCCAGCTGTTGACTTGCCGAGAACGGCGGAATTTCCGGATATTCAATCTCCCAGTTTGGTGTCTCCACAAAGTCAAACAGCTGAATCTGCAAGTCCTCACGCTCTTTACGCCATTTCAGAGCCGCTTCAACAGTCTCGTCTAACATTGCGAGCAATTGAGCACGGTGTCCTGGCAGACTGTCAAATGCTCCAGCCTGAATCAGTGACTCAATAACACGTTTGTTGCACACTCTCAGGTCAACACGGCGACAAAAATCGAGTAAACTGTCGAACGGTTTTTCCTGTCTTACTGCCATAATGCTTTCCATCGCTTGAGTACCGACATTTTTCACTGCAGCCAGCCCAAAACGAATGGCTCCAGAAGACCATATCGTTACTGTTCCGCTGTCCTCATCGCTTAATTCAGATACCTTCTCCTGAATCTGTCCATTCGCCTGATCGGGATTCCGGTTGTGCGTCATATCCTCAGACTGAGCATGCTCGGCGCCCTGCATCCTATCATGAACCCGTTCCGATCCAAGCACAGTATCCGATACAGCTATTCTCACCAGACCCGGGTCTAACTGATGACCGGATGCTTCCGAATCTGACTTGGCGGATACAGCCTGCCAACCATCGCCGTATCCACTTCTCCCCATTTCCGTTATATGTTCGATATGCTCCGGCATAGGGCCGGGGTCATCCGGTAAAGGTGCCTCTCCGTACTCCCGTTGCTCTCCATAATTATCATAAGAAACATCATCACGGTCTTCGGAAGCTTCACGTCTTTCGGGTTGTCCACCTGTACCTGCAAGCTCACTATGGTTATCCTGTTTCGTACCAACCGATTGCCCTGATTCACCCATCTCCTTCACAGCAGACGAAGCAAAAACAGGCGTAAACAAAATACCACTTTCATTCACATCCGGCGGCAGCACATGAATCTGCATATGACGGCATTCCACTACATACTCTGCGACCTTACGATGGCTCCCCATAACGGCGGTTAACATAGAAGCCATGAAATGCACGGGATAGTGCGCCTTCAAGTAAGCCGTTTGGAACGCAAGCACACCGTACGCTGCTGCGTGAGCGCGTGGAAAGCCGTAGTTAGCGAATTTGACAATCATATCGTATACGAGGTCTGCTTCTGCTTCGCTATATCCCTGTTTCAGGCTACCTTGAACAAAGTGGCCTCGTTCCAGATCGAGCACTTCCCATTTTTTCTTGGAAACGGCTCGGCGCAACAAATCCGCTTCTCCCAAGGAAAAACCGGCCATGCGCGAAGCAATCTGCATGATCTGTTCCTGGTATACAATGATGCCGTACGTATCTTTCAAAATCGGCTCCAAATCACTATGGGGATAATCTACTTCAATCTGCCCGTGCTTGCCCTGAATATATTTTGAAATAAACTCCATCGGACCCGGACGATACAAGGCCAGTACGGAGATAATATCTTCAAACACACTTGGCTTTAATTCTTTTAATACCCGGCGCATACCTGCGGATTCCAGTTGGAATACGCCCATCGTATCCCCTCTGCCTAACATCTCGTAGGTAAGGGAATCATCATCGGAAATTCGTGTGAAATCTGGAACTTCCGCATGATCCCCAATCCAGCGCAGACAGCGTTCTATAATAGAAAGGGTACGTAGGCCGAGAAAGTCCATTTTAAGCAGACCTATCGATTCCAGATTTTCCATGGAATACTGTGTCAAGGCCGTGCCTTCGCTTCCTTCCTGTAATGGAACGGCATCCGTCAGCGGATCCCGTGAAATGACGACACCCGCAGCATGCGTGGAAGCATGACGCGGCATGCCTTCCACCTTCATTGCCATATCGAGCAGCTCACGTGTCTTGGGTTTCGTCTCATACAATGCCTTCAGCTCCGGCGCAGCTTCCATTGCCCGTTCAATGTTGATGCCTAACTGCGCAGGAATCAGTTTCGCAGCCTTGTCCACTTCGCCATATGGCACATTCAGCGCCCGTCCAACGTCACGGACGGCAGCTCGGGCTGCCATGGTTCCGAATGTAATAATTTGGGCAACATGAGCTTTGCCGTATTTCTGTGCCACATAATCAATGACCTCGTCACGACGTTCATCACTGAAATCGATATCAATATCGGGCATGGATATCCGCTCAGGATTCAGAAAGCGCTCGAAGAGCAGGTTATATTTCATCGGATCGACATCCGTAATACGAAGTGTATAGGCCACCAGGCTTCCTGCCGACGACCCCCGACCCGGTCCGGTGACAATTCCCTGCTTATGCGCATAAGCGATGAAATCCCACACGATCAGGAAATAATCCGAGAATCCCATGCTGTCAATAACGCGCAACTCATAGTCCAGCCGTTGCTCCAGCTCTGTACGAAGCGCCGTATCGTTCCACCGATCGGAATCTGCATACCTGACATTCATACCCTCTTCACATAACTGACGCAGATATGCAGATGGACTCACCCCTTCAGGCAACGGACGGTATTCCGGTAAAATGGATTTTCCAAATTCCAACTTCAATTCGCAAGAATCGGCGATACGGACTGTATTAGCGATAGCCTCCGGCACATGGGGGAACAGACGAGCCATTTGCTCGCCGCTCTTCAAATACAATTGGTTCGATCCGATCCGCAACCGAGTCTCATCCTCTACCGTTTTACCTGTCCCGATACAGATCAGGACATCCTGCAGTTCTGCATCCTCTTCGGATAGATAGTGAGCATCATTCGTTGCTACAAGCTGAATTTCCAATTCAGCAGCGAGCTTGATCAGCTGCGGATTGACTCTTTTTTGCTCAGCCAGTCCGTGATCCTGTAACTCCAGATAAAAGTCGGAGCCAAAGATGTTCTGGTAACGTATCGCGGCACGGCGCGCCTCTTCTTCACGTCCATGCAACAGATGCTGGGGAACTTCGCCGCCGAGACAAGCGCTGAGACAGATAATTCCCTCATGATGTGCCGCCAAACTCTCCATGTCGATACGCGGTTTATAATGGAAGCCTTCGAGATGTCCAATGGAACACAGCTTCATCAAGTTCCGATAACCGGTCATGTTTTTCGCCAGCAAAATCAAATGATATATCGGTTGATCCTTCCGGCTTCCCCGTTCTTTGCGAGAACCTGCCGTCATGTATGCTTCGCAACCTATAATTGGTTTAATTCCCCGTTCGACGCAGGCTTTATAAAATGGGATAGCCCCATACATGACGCCATGATCGGTCAGCGCAAGCGTCGTCATCCCCAGATCTGCGGCTTTATCCACGAGATCCGGAATACGCGCAGCGCCGTCCAGCAAACTATATTCACTGTGAACATGCAAATGCACAAAAGAACTCATGTCTTTTTACTTCCTTTCCCCGCTTACAGTGGCAGCTCCCATCATTGATGCTGTGTGCCGCCGTAGTGTACTTTATAATGCGCAAAATCCGAATCATCGAAATCCGCGTAATGATGCACCTATATGAATGTTCCCGAAAAAATTGAATTCCCTATCTAAATAAAAGAGTTTATTATTCTATTTTATCATAACGTCAGGGGGCTCGCCCATACAATAGAAGTACAAGCTGCTTCCCCTGTTGCACAGACTCATAACAGGCGGAAGGCTGCTGGTCTGAAAGGGGTGTTGTGGGTGAGCACTTTTTTATCCAAAGCCATTCTTGACTTCTTTATTGCATTCGGAATCGTGCTGGGCGGCGCGATGATTGGAGGTATAGGTGCTGTCATTTCCCTTCAGCCTCCCACACAAACGATGCTCGATATTTCTGGCAAAATCAAAATCTGGGCACTCGCTGCCGCTGTGGGCGGTACGATCGATCCGATGCGAGTCATTGAGAGCAATTTTCTCGATGGCAACCTGTCACCAGCAGTAAAACAAATCCTATACCTGATCTCAGCCTTTATGGGTGCACATATGGGGACCGAACTGGTGAAATGGGTGTGCGGCGGAGGCCGGGGTTAGATGACCCGTGATGACCCTGTATGAGACTCCCCCCCTTCTCCCGCTACCGCCCGTTGATGCGTATGACTGCCGTATTTGTGCTCGGAATGATCGCTGGATGTGTTGTATATAACGGTGTATTTCATCTCAGTTACAACAAACTGTGGCTAAATAATCAGGAGTTGCAACTTCAACTACACCAGAACGAGGAGGATATAAAAACGCTGAAAAAATACAGTAAGCGCCAAACGGTGATCAAAGAGATCAAAGTTCGCGCCGAAGAATCGGACAAAGGCCCGGATGAGGCCTCACTAAAACTGATGTTACAGAAACTCGGGGATGAGCTTGAAGTATTGCGTGGAAGAGATGTATTTAACATCGACGAATATAGCAAAATGACACGCATCATGCTTAATCAGAAAATTTATAAAGTCAGAGAAAAAGAATATTCCGTTCAGGTCAAAACGATGCTTGTCATGGAAGGCGTTTTACAAGTCTGGGTACAGATCCGCATGCACGTTCCGGCATAATCTCCGAAAAATGCAAAAAACTGCCCAAGTCTGCATAGTCACATGCTACAATAAGGGCAGTCTATGTTTTTCAAAAAAGGAGTTGCTTCTGCGTGTTGATCGAAGTATTCAAGTATATTCTAATCGCCCTCTTCGCCATCGCTATGATCTGTTCTGCACTGAACAGCATTCGTTCACGCCGGACGACTGACCAACATGTTGCCGGTTTGTACCGCTCCTGGACGAATATCTGGATGGGCTGCATGCTTATCATTCTCGCACTGATCTTGATGTTTGTTTTTACCGGTTCTACGCTATCTGTCATTGTGGAAGCGCTTTTCCTCATCATGGGAGCTTACAATGTGTTTGCTGGTATCCGTAATCGCAGTTACTACGCCAGACGTAAACAGCATTCCAGTAATACGCCGGCTTAGGCTTAAACATTACACATTCCGAAGCGTTTCGGTACAAGTCAGGTTTGGACAAACATATCGGCAAAAAAAGAGAGCACTCCCGAACAATCTTGAGGCGAATCGTGTAGGCCGTATGCACTTTGCTGCATTGCTGTGATCTGTACATACTGATCCGTACATATCAAAGTGCAATGCCGCATAGCAGACAATGGCTCATTCTTTCCCCTGACCGGGCTATCGCTCTCTTTTTATGTGCCTGAATATGTTTACAGACAATCGTTTGAGTAGGTTTTATTCATTTATTCTAAGCATGATCTATGGACTGCAACGTCATGACGGCCTTGCACACTACATTGCCCTCACGGGTAATGACAATATCCATTTTGCATGTTCTGCGGCTCGTTTCCAGAATCATGGGACGCACCATAATCTGATCCTCAATCTGAACCGGACGGACAAAATACGTCGTTACGTTATCGACCACATGGTCGTTGCCTGTGACGTCCCACGCGGCTCTTCGAGCAGCCTGTGTCATCACATTCAGTAGTACGCCTTCCGAGATCGTACCTAAATCCGTAGCCATCTGAGGAATAATGAAGCCGTGGAACAACAGTTCATTTTGCTCCCCACGTTCCTCCGCGAATCCGTTCCAGATCAGATGATCGAAGGTCTCGCCAAGCTGGGGCTGCTTCTGAGCATCACGCATAGCTTGCAATACTTCCTTGCGTGTAACCGAAGCAATAAGCTTGCGGTTTCGATCAACGATAGGCAGGAAATCAATACCTTCCCAGGTCATAATCTGCGCAGCAGAAGCAAGGGAGGTCTGTAACGATGCTGTAATCGGACGGCGAACGACGCACTTTTCAATGCTTTGATCTGCTTGTAGTTCACTCACATCCTTCAGACTCACAATGCCGATGACCCGGTTCCATTCATCCACAACCGGAAAACGGTGCTCTCCTGTCTCCGACACCAGCGTATGAAAATCTGCAGCCGAACTCGTCACTTTGAGCACTTGCAGACGAGGTTTCTGGCCGATAATATCTTCCACCAGCATGATTTTTTTCTTGATCAGCCGATCAAAGATCGCACGGTTAATCATCGAGGCCACCGTAAAGGTGTCATGTCTGGAGGAAATAATCGGCAGTCCCAGTTCATCTGCCATAATTCTTACATCCCTGCTCGTACCGAAACCGCCCGTAATCAATACGCCAGCACCCTGCTCCAGTGCCAAGGAATGTGCATCTTCCCTGTTCCCGACAATAAGCAGACTGCCAGCATCAATGTAACGTGCCATCGCCTGCTCCTTCATCGCCCCAATCACATACTTATGCAAAGGTTTGGCTAGTCCTTCATTGCCGCCCAGCACATGTCCCTCCACAATCGTGACAACATCGGCAAATGTGAGTTGCTCTGACATGCCCCGAGGTCTTTTTTCGATCCGCACCGTTCCGATTCTCTCTTTCGTCACGACCAGTCCGAAGTTCTCCGCCTCTTTTACGGCACGATAAGCGGTTCCCTCACTTACCCCCAGTTCACGTGCAAGTCCGCGTACCGAGATTTTGCTACCCACCTTCAATTGTTCGATATGCTGTAGAAGCTGTTCATGCTTCGTGACGTTTTCTTCTTGTCCGTCCATCTGTACCACCCCCGAGGTTGCATCTGTACTATACTGTATCTATTATAACACGACCTTAGGGAAATAACCCCATCTGACATAGAGTCGTGACCTACAAAAAAACTTCTCAATGTTATCCTACATGGTCTGATCCTATATACTTTGCTTGAACACACAAATAAGACCGAAACCCCACACACTTCAGGATTCCGGTCTATCTAAAACTCATTTATACGGATTCGCTACGCTCCTGCTTGTCCAGCAGTTTCATCTCCCACTGCCTTAACTTCGCCCGGCGTACAGCCTCCAGCGCACGTTTCTTCTCCTCATCTACGCCAAGAATGAAATGCAGGTGTGCGCCTACAATTAATAGGGAGAACAGCACCCACACGATACCGAAAATATTAACCCAGTCCATTCCGCCAGCAAAGGAAATGCGCGGAAGCGCGATAACCAGCATCGACAGTGCAATCAGCAGATAAATGACATGTTTTGTTTTTTTCAACCTCTTCACTATTCACAGCTCCTTCGTTCCATATATAGCTAGTCTATGAACGGTTCAGAGGGAATATGAGAGGATCAGAGAAAAAAACAGACAAGTTTATGCTCATTGAGCTTATAGATTAAGCTTCTGCTCCGCCGTACAGATGAGCGAGGCTGTCTGCAATAATTTTGTTTACATCCTCGATAATTACACTAAGGCGACGCTCTGCATCGAACAGGCGGCGGATGTTCAGGTTCAGACTCAATACTTCAAAGAGTTTCTCCATCTTTTCCATCTCGTCCGGTGCCGGCATATCTCCACTCATCATGCGTTGTTGCAATTCCATCTGTTGGTTACGGAAGTTGTCCAGCATCGCTTTGGCTTCTGGATCAGCTTCAATCAATTTCATTGCAGAGGTAATCTCCTCTACCTCGTTACTTTCTCTTAGTGCTTTTGCCAGATCATTGGCTTTGTCATAAATATTCATTATAATTCCTCCTCTAAAAATGGTTGTTCATCCGCGTAAGAACACGCATTCTATGCTCTCAAATCAAGGTTCTGGATCAGGCCGCCCAAAAACGCCCCAAATCAAACACATTTAATTCCGGCTGGGTCAATCACCAAGGGGTATATGTCCTCATATGATGAAGCACATGCCATGTTCAGATGCCGTTCAACTTCAAGATCAGACATCAAGCTGCCGCCCGGAAGGAGATCCGTGATGTCCACTAAAAAAGTAACGATACAGGTTACCGGCTCGGGCATCCTGCAGGACGACGTCATCATGCTGGGCGAAGGGGTTCTCAAAGCACTCAAGATTCCTTCGGGAAGACCTCTTCAACTGCAATTCGGTTCGTACCGCCGTGAAGTTACAGTTATTCCGGTTCCACGGTATGACGGATTAAGACTCAATCAGACGGTAGCCAGCAAAACCGGTCTAGTGCCCCGTTCAGTC
This sequence comes from Paenibacillus polysaccharolyticus, assembly GCF_023714295.1. GTDB lineage: Bacteria > Bacillota > Bacilli > Paenibacillales > Paenibacillaceae > Paenibacillus > Paenibacillus polysaccharolyticus_A. The sequence goes on along the minus strand of NZ_JAMAUN010000001.1, from coordinate 459,515 downwards.
CTGAGGGTATCTTACCGCGCTGCCAGCCATACGCTTCGCCTGGGACCCTACATCAGCGTTATGGTCAGCCAGGATTACCCCGATCAACCCGATCGGCCCTTTGGCTCGATTACGATGTTCTGCCAGGAATTAGTGCATGCCTGCCGAAAGCAGGGCGCCTATGTATCCTTTTTCACACCGGAGGACATCGGGGCAGTAACTGGCTACATGAAAGGCTGGGTATATGATGACGGCTGGAAAAAGACCGTTCTGCCTGTGGCAGACGTGGTCAATAACCGGCTGACGTCCCGCAAACTCGAGAACAAACCTAGCGTACAGCATTTTATGAAAGAAGTAAAATCGCTATACGGTACACACACGTTTAACGAAAAGTTTCTGGACAAAAACGAGGTGTTTGATGCACTCAAGTCGATCCCTACACTCAAACGGGTGCTGCCCGAGTCTCATTTACTCAAAACATCAGCGACCCTCAAGGCGATGTGCCAACGTTATCCGGTCATTTTTCTGAAGCCGGTTCGTGGTTCGCTAGGCAAAGGCATTATCCGGGTTTCCCGTCAGCCAGAAGGAGGATATTTAACTCTGGCGACAAGTGTCGGAGGTACCCGCAAACAATCCTATGCTTCCCTGGATAAACTCTATGCCAGTATGTCCGGAAAGATGAAAACAACGCGTTATCAGATTCAGCAAGGGTTGACCCTGATTGACAACAGCGGCAGGCCCGTTGATTTCCGCGCGCTCGTGCAGAAAAACAAGACCGGAAAGTGGAGCGTAACCTCTATCGTGGCCCGTATTGCAGGAGGCAGTCATTACGTCTCCAATCTGGCGAGAGGTGGAAGCCTCAGCACCGTCAAAGAAGCCGTAGCCAAAACGCAGCTGTCCAGTTCTGCCAAAACCTCGGCCTATGCAGGGCTGCATACAGCGGCACTCGATATCGCCAAAGGAATTGAGAGTGCGATCCCTGCCCATTTTGGTGAGCTCGGTATCGACCTCGCGCTAGACACTAGTGGACGCGTTTGGTTGCTTGAGGTGAATTCAAAACCATCCAAAAACGATAATACACCGCTGAGCGAGAGCAAAATTCGCCCGTCGGTCAAAGCCATGCTTGAATACTCCACATATCTGGCCGGATTCTGAAGTTTGATCTCATGAAGGAGGTGCAGCAACATGTTTACATCGTCGAAAAACAACACCATGGCTATACTCGTCCGTGAAGCTGAAGGCTCACCTCCTTTTGCAGATGAACGCTTCTGCCGCAGGCTTTGTGTGGAAAGTCCCAGGTACGGGTTACGAATTATCGTCATTCCGATTCCGACCCACTATACCGAAGGCATTCTCCAGAAAGCATACACTTATCATCACAAGGAATGGAAAGCTATTCGTATACCTATGATCGATCTCGTAATGAACCGATGCCTGAATCCACTATCCAGAAATACCAGGCAGCAGCTGGAACACTATCTACCTCATACCTCCAGTCTTCGCCAGCGCTCTTGGTCAAGTGCACTTCCTGGAAAATGGGACGTTCATCGTGCTTTATCCAAGTCCCCCCCCCTTCGGGGTCTACTTGCTCCAACCACTCGGGTAAGATCAACTATTCCCTGGGAAATATGGCTTGCCCGCTGGCCCAAAGGTTTATTTTTCAAACCTGCTTCAGGAACTCATGGCAAAAACACCTTCCGCTTATCCACAGGAGAATTGCCATTTCCCTGGATTGTGGAGGGTCGTAATAGAGGCAACGAGCACTATGTCAAGTCATTTTATCAAGCAACGGATGTATCTTCCTGGCTGGAATCACATCAGGCTGTACAAAACATGATTGTGCAGCCTTATCTGGAGCTTAGCCATCACGGAAGAGCATTTGATATAAGGGCACTGGTACAAAAAAACGGGCAAGGACGCTGGACGCTGACGGGATGTATGATTCGTGAAGGAGCAGCAGGCTCTCTGACCTCGAATCTTCACGGCGGGGGTAACGCTTATCCTGCTGATGCATACCTTACAGAGCGATATGGCAAAGACAAAGCTTCATCGCTGCTGCAACAGATCAAACATGCTGCCGCTCTCATTCCTTCGACGCTGGAGAGCCGTTTCGGCCGACTTGCGGAACTTGGTCTTGATTTTGGAGCCGATGTAGACGGCAGGCTGTGGTTGATTGAAGTGAATTCAAAACCAGGCCGCACCTCATTTGCGAAATCAGATGACAAATACATGCATGCCCTGACGTATAAACAACCACTTGCTTATGCCCGTTATCTGCTACAACAACATGTTCTCGCGGACGTCTCACGTCCAATGAAAATGCCGAATTCATCCAGCAAAGCTGGCCTGAAACACATCCCGATTCCAGGCAGCAAGGGGCCTGTAATGCCTGCATGCCATGGAGCACAAGGATCTTTTTCAGGATAGGAGGATAAATCATGAGTTTGACCTTTTGTAATCTGCATTTCACCCAAAAACCCGAAAAAGTGGTGTACGTATCTAATGCTTTAATGAAAAGCCTTAATCTTTCCGGCAAAAAAACGATACATCTGCGTTTCGGACGTGATCGCGTGCCAGCCACCATCAAACCGATTCGCAAAGCGGGGAAACATCTGTATCTGGCATCAGGTATCCGCAACTTAATGAACGTTCCCAAACGTGGCAGCATTTATCTACGCAACCTCCAGAATGATGAAGTTCAACTGGGACCTCTCATTGGAGTGCTGTCCGACGGTTCTTCTTCAAGCTCCATTCCGTTTGGCTCACGTACCGGTTTCATCAAGCAGTTGCTCCGTGAAGGAAGCCGTAAATCATATATTTATGCCTTCACTCCGCGAGATATCAACTGGCAGAACGAGACCGTTTCCGGGTACTTCCTCAATGAGAGCGGAAACTTCTTCCGCAGGACGGTGCCCCTGCCCGATGTGGTTTACAACCGCTTGCCGAGCCGCCGCTCCGACTTCTCGCCAGCGATCAATCAGCTGCGGGAACGATTTATCCGCCGCAAAATTCCTTTTTTCAACTGGAGCTTCTTCAATAAGTCGGATATTTACAAATTGCTGGAGAATGAACCCACCGCAGGACGTTACATCCCGGAATCCATCACCAACCCCACGGTTGACCAGATGAGAGAAATGCTTGAACGGCATCAGTTCGTTTATTATAAGCCCACTGCTGGCAGCCTCGGCAACGGGATCTATCGCTTAACCTATTCACCCAAACGTGGATATTTTGCACGTTATCGCAAAAAAGGCGGCAACGCCCTGCTGCGCTTTGGTTCATTTAATAGCCTGATGCGGATGCTTCAAGGCAGACATGGCAAGCAGTTACGCGGCTATGTCGTTCAACAGGGAATACGACTGATTGAGATCGACGAATGTCCTATTGATTTTCGTTTCCACATGCATAAGAACGGCAACAATCAGTGGGTTGTTGTTGGCATCGGTGCCAAAAAGGCAGGACGCGGAAGTGTCACAACTCATATCAAAAATGGCGGCTCTCTAATGACCCCTGAACAGGCGCTCAGCCGTAATTTCGGGGAACGTGCGGGCGAGGTTCTGCAGCAGGCGAAATCCGTCGCTATTACACTGGCCCAGGCGATTGAATCCCAGCACCAGCATCTGATTGGTGAGATTGGCTTTGATCTGGGCATTGATCAGGAGGAACATGTATGGATGTTCGAAGCGAACGCCAAACCCGGGCGCTCCATCTTCCGTCACCCTTCACTCCGGGTGGAGGGCAAATCGTCGGTGGAACACATTTTGGAGCACTGCCTGTATTTGAGCAAATTCCGGAAGAAGGACAGCATTTGATGAGCCTTCACGATGATTTCAAACCTGTGATCGCTGTACTCACCATGCATGATCAACAGCGGATGTTCAGAGGGAATCATCAAAATTTTCAGGATATTTTGCAAACAGGCGAAAGCATGGGATATGTCGTTTATATCGTTACAGTCCGCGATCTTAATATGACAGGACCTACTGTGAAAGGCTACACGTACAACAAAGGGAGCGGCAAATGGATCTCAAAGCCGTTCCCTCTCCCTCATGTGCTCTATAACCGTATTCCTAACCGGGAAGATGAACGCAAACCCTCGGTTCAACGTAAAATTGAAGAATGTCTGCAGTCCGGTATTGAACTGTATAACCCGTTTTTTTTCAATAAATGGAATCTATTCGAATGGCTCAAAAAATCCAAGTCCACGCAACAACTGATTCCTCATACCCGGCGGATGCGTAGCGCATCTTCACTGGGTACGGTGCTTCGTACCTATCCTTATTTGTACCTGAAACCGGAGAGCGGCAAAGCTGGCAAAGGCATCATGATGCTCAAATTTCAAGAAAAAGAAAAGCTTCCATACCGACTTAAAATACAGAATACTCGAAAAAGTATGACGTACAAAGCGGCCACGTTATCCAAGTTGTGGGCCCGAATTCGCAAAGAAACCGGACATACGCCTTATATCATGCAACAAGGCATCGAACTCGCTTCTTCCCACAAACGCCCTTTTGACCTTCGCGTGCTTGTGCAGAAAAACGGCAAAGGGCAATGGAGCGTGACCGGCATCGGTGCACGACTGGCAGGCTCACGCAGCATTACAACCCACGTGCCTCGCGGCGGAAGTGTAGAAGACCCGGAGAAACTGCTCACCGAGTTATTCGGGGAAGAAATGACTACAGCACTGATGAAACGCGTGAAGTCTACCTCCTTAATGATTGCCAGACAGGTCGAGCGCGGTTCGGGACATACACTTGGTGAAATGTCGATGGATCTTGGCGTGGATGATCTAGGTGAGATCTGGTTTTTTGAAGCCAATGCCAAACCAATGAAATTTGACGAACCACAGATCAGGCGGCGTTCACTGGAACGCATTTTCCAGTACAGCGCCTATCTTGCCCGTCAGTCTGTACGATGAAGGGCAAGAATACTGCATACAAAGAAGGTGATTGTTTGTGTCCTCACCTGTTCTGGGCATTATGACATTGTATCTGAATGAACACCGCGCTCTGGAAGAACGAAGCATCTACCGCCGAATGATTCTGGAGGGGCGCAAACGGGGACTTGATATCTATGTATTCACACCTGCTGATGTCCATTCCGGCGGCAGGCAGATCGAAGCGATGGTGTATGACGAAAAGAATGGCTGGTCCAGGGAATGGCGCGCATTCCCGGATCTGATTTTTGATCGGTGTCGCATTCAGCGAAACCATCGTTTCCAGCAGCTCCTTGCCTTTCGTGAAAAATACGGACATCTGCTCTTTCTGAACCGACCTTTACGCAATAAATGGACCATTCATCAAACCCTGTCCGAGCAATCCGCCTTCCGGCAGCATTTGCCGGAAACGATTTTATTTCAGGACATGTCCGATGTAAACCGAATGCTCAAGGTGTCCCCGCTGATCTATCTGAAACCGATCAACGGCACAGGCGGACGGGGCATTTTGCGCGTAGAACGTAGCAGCAAGGAACCCAGTACAGTACTCGTTCAAGGCCGCGATCAGAAGCGCCGCATTATTACACCGCGCAAGGTTCATCTATCCAGGCTCGGCCCCCTGCTCCAGCACTGGAACATGAAAGATAAATATCTGGTGCAAAAAGGGATTCAGCTCCAGCTTCCTAACGGCAGGGTACATGACTACCGTATGCTGGTTCAGAAAAATGGAGAAGGCGAATGGGAACTCACAGGATGCGCAGGACGAATGGGCGCTGAGAAAAGTGTAACCTCGAACCTTCATGGAGGCGGGCAGGCCATAGCCATGCAGCGTTTGATGAAACAATGGATTCCCGAAGAAGAACTGCGAGAAGAAGTGACAGCAACGGCAGCAAAATTTGGCATTGATGTAGCTTCGTTCCTGGAGGATACGTATGGCGATCTATGTGAGCTTGCACTGGATTTGGCTATAGACAAAAGTGGGCAGATCTACCTGCTTGAGGTCAACCCCAAACCTGCCCGTGAAGTCTTTGCCCGAATCGGTGAACGAAGCATTTATTATAAAGCGATCACACAGCCGCTGGAATATGCCTTGTGGGTGTACCGCAACCGTCCTGCCAAAACGGTTAGAAAACCTCCATCTCCCAGGCCGGTTACTTCTAAAGCAACGAGGGTGAAGCGGGGCCGTAGGGTGAAATAAACCAGATCGTTGATCCACGGCGCAGCCTCCAAGCTGGTTAAATTAAAAAGGATTGAAGGTTCATGAATACAGTGAGCCTTCAATCCTATTTCGTTTCTGCTTCATCCACTCTAGCTATAAGCATGAAGCTTATCATTTTATAAATTTCAGCATATGCGAACAGGTTCTAACTACTTCCAGTCCACCTGATGTTCGTCGATCACAATCCGGGCTTCCTGACCGCGGTACTCGTAATCTAGCGTGAACCTCATTAGTTCCGGCTCCAGTGCACATCCTGTAACTTTCACAGCTTCTTCTGATTCGTCAGCCGGTAGTCCTATGGCCACAACGCCCACTTTGCCAGAAAATTCAGCTTTGCCTTGAATAACAGCCGTTTCCGATTTCGAGCCGTAGATTTCAGATACCCAGCCCACTTGTTCTGTCAACTCAAACGTTTCACTGCCATCCCCCGCCATCAAAAATTTAATGCACAGCTTCGTGGAGGAATCGTCAAATCGAATGCCTACTCGCTGTTTCGCTTGATCTTCCTTGCGTAATACAAGCAGTGCATCCGGATGCAAATGGAACCGTTGCTCCAACGAGTGTGTCTTTTCAGCATCCAGCCAGTCCACCACCAGAAGCAGAGGTACGCTTTTGCCTGCAAGCACCCACCGACGATGGCTAACCGGATCGGGAAGATGTGTATATCCATCTTGTGAAGCATCCATAAAGTGATAGCTGCCTTGACTCTCATAGCGATGTGTTGTCGCTTCTGCCTCAGGCTCACCCCATTGCTGAGTAGATACATAAGGTGTCTGATCTGTCCCGTCTATGGTAATCGTATTATGTGCCCGCGTGCTTTTGAAATAATGCCGCCACTGCCCTTCCTCGTACGTATAACGTCCAGTATCCGTAAAGAACAGTCGGTTATTCCACATCCATTCGATGTTCAAAGCATCCGCATGCCCGTGAGCACCACCCATCGAGGCTGCATCAAAGAACAGATACTGACGATCATCCCTCATTACATAATATCCGGTCTGTGGAAAGGTACGGCTCGTCAATGAACGGGAAGCAACAGCCTGCAATTTGACGCATTGCTCATATTTTGCCACACCCACCAGCCATAGGCATTCTGAACTGTCGGTTCCGCGAGCCATGAGATCCTCGTCTCCCAAAATGGCACCTAACAGTGTCAACCGTTGTCGTCCATCACTAAGCCAGTCCGAATCTCCAATGCCCGTCGATTGATGATCCGGTCTGATCATCGCTTCGGTGAACGCGGCCATATTCCGTAAACATTCCCCATACCACGCCGAAAACGGATGTCCCGAAATACCTGCCAGCAGATACGGTGTACCAAACATCTCAATACTCGCGTTATGATAGTGGGTGTTCAATTCGACCTGGATTCCCTCTTCATTCAACTGATGCAGCAGACACAGCTCCAGCCGTTCGGTAGCCACTTGACGCCAGAATGGACTGCGTGGATGCTCCTTGTAAAAAGCCGCAATCATAAACAAACCCTGCATATGCATAATGGCATGATTAATTTCCGTACTGCCGAGATAATGCGTCAGGAATTCCGCATGCTCCTCCAGCCCTTGCAGAAATTCGGCCCGAAAGACATCGTCCAATTGCGGACTGGATTCCATATATTTGTACGCTGCAATCCAGGATTGCACACGCAGACCTGTTTCAAGCAAACGCCAAGGACCTGGTTTCTGAAAAAAAACTGCTTCATCATATGCCAGATGAACTGGCACCGGATTCTGTTCTCTCCATGTACGATAGTGATCGATAAAGGTAGTCACATATAACGGGTTGCCTTTCATCAGATAAGCTTTACCCAAATCAAGCATATGCCAGTGCCTGTTAATGCCCCACGTGAACTCCAGATCATTGGTCGGATTGTGAAGCCAGTCCACCGGCGTACCCAGTGGAATCCAGTTGGTTAGATCGTTCGTATATGGCACAATAAATTCGTTCAGAATAGCACGGTTGGCAATCGTCACTGAATTGCGGGCTTCCTCTGGAAAATGCTCCTGGTAATATAGCGCTGCCTGCTGCAGTTCGTCTGCTGAAAGGTAAAAATCACTCATTGGTCTGCCTCAAGAAAATCCTGACGGAATGGCGTAAACACATCCAGTATAATCGCATCTTCCAGCGCTTTTACCCCGTGCGGCACATTCAAGCCTGCATAGAAACTGTCTCCCGCTTTGAGAACTTTGGTCTCTTCGCCTACTTGAACCTCAAAGCTACCCTTTACAATATAACTGACTTGCTCGTGCGCATCATGGGAGTGAACTTCGCCGATCCCACCTTTGGCAAAGGTAACTTCGACCATCATGAGTGTTCCACCCATCCCCAAAATTTTGCGCGAACTTGTTTCGTTAATGATATGTGGTTTTACGGAATTCTGGTCAATAATCATTGGATATTCCCCTCTCCAAGGCAAGATAATTTTGAAAATTTCAGTAAAGTGAAGCGACCGAAGTATGAATACAACGGCCGCCATGTTTAGATTTTACTCTTCTTTGGACAGTTTACCTTGAAGCTTGGATGAATCAAACGATGGATCTGCCGCAATTTTAGTCAGGCCTGCCGCTTTGCTTTTCTCAAGTGCTGCATTATACCGTGTGTTCAGATCCTTGATCACGCCATCCAAATCACCACCAGTGAATACGTAAGCGGAGAAAGCTTCAGCCCATTTCATGCCTTCCAGCGAGCTCTCTGTAATCACACTTGGATTGGCAGGGAAGATCGCGTCATACTTCTTAGGTAAGAAACCTTCGATACCTGGAATGCTAGGTTTTTTATCCGAGCTGAGTACAGCAGGAATCAGAGAGATACCGTAACCTTTTTCATAATATTCACTTTGCAGATCCGTGCTGTATACGTACTCCATGAACTTCCAAGCTGCTTCTTTGTTTTTCGAGTCAGCATTGATGCCGATATAGGAACCACCAATAACTTGCGAAGCCCCTTTAATCGTACCATCATCTGTTGGCACAGGAGCAGCACCCCAATTTTCTTTGGTCGGGAATTGATCTTTGTAGACACCTGGCTCACCGGAGTGATTGATGTACATCCCGATTTTGCCTTGTGCAAATTGTGCTCTCAGTGGGTCAATATCCAAGCTTTCCACACCCGGAAGCATGCTGCCATCTTGATTCATCTGACGAAGAGCCTCGGCAATGGACTTGTACATGTTGAAGTCAAACTGACCTGTCTTGTAGTTAAAGCCGTCGATACCTTCGTTCGTACTTGCACCGGCAATGGTGTTCGCCGCTCTCCAGAAACCGCTACCACTTTTGAATGGGCTGGCGAAGCCATAGATGCCTTCACTTTTACCTGCTTCGGTAATTTTCTTTGCGTCTGCTACCATCTCAGCAATGGTTTTAGGCGGAGAAGCAATGCCTGCTTTTTGGAAAATATCTTTATTGTACACCAGTCTCCAGATCTGGCCTGTATTCGGAAGGGTATATACTTTTCCATCCATCGTATTTTTATTTTCGATCAGGCTGTCCTTGAACGTTGCCTTCATGGTATCACTCATATATCCGTCGATTGGAGCAAGATACCCCTTTTGATAATACGTTTGGAAATCGTCGATTTGAAACACATCAGGAGCTTGTTTACTCGCAAATGCGATATCAACGGCCTGCGGATAATTATCACCCATGACGGTCATTTCCACTTCAATGTTGTCTTTGTTGGTCTGGTTGAATTGCTCGATCTTGGATTTCATAAAATCCGCATCGTGTCGATCCGGAGTCCAATAGACCACTTTCGTTTTGCCACTACTCTGTTCTCCGCCGCCAGCTGCAGTCTCGCTGCCCTTTGTCGTTCCACTGTCTGTCGAACAACCCGCTACCGTTAATGCAAGCACAGCACTTAGTGTAGTCATCATCCACTTTTTAACCATTGAAATGCCCCCTTATGCTTGTCTGGACAACCTGTTTGGTTCCCCGTTAACGTAATGATAAACGTTCCACTTATGTCGAAGTGAGGGACATTCTGACTATGCAAGGTGGGAAAAATGACGATCTCTGTCTTACCCATTCTCATACATCTGCCGAAAATGTGTAGGGGTCATGCCACAATACTTTTTGAAAAGGCCACTGAAATACGGTCTGTCCTCATACCCCAGCATCTGGCATATTTCCTGTACCTGTACCCCCGCAACCAGCAGTTCCTTCGCCTTTTCCATTCTTAACTTCGTAATATATTGAATAAGCGTCAACCCCGTTTCCTTCTTGAACGCATTCGCAAAATAACTTGGACTTAAGTGAACCGACTGGGCACAAGTCTGCAATGTGAGATTTTCGGACAGATTCATGCTAATAAACTCTTGGGATTTACTGATCGCCTGTTTGACATCCGTAAGCCTTTTCTTATCCATGATCTCGCATCCCATACTGCTGAAATGCTTGATGTAGGCTCCCCAGCCCTCAAACGTCAACGACCGCATCGCTTCAAGCACGGTCAAGTCTGCTTCCAGACGAAGCCGTTCTTCTTCTGTGATCTCATCACAGAACGCCCGATAGATCGCAAATGCGAGTCCTGACAACAGACGAATCATCGTCAGTGGTTCGGGAAAACCTTTGGCGTTCTGCCAGACTTCCAAAATATCATCGATAATTCGGTGACAAGAACTTTCATTGCCACATTTCAATGCGTAAAATAACTCCTTTTCCTTTTCCAAAGGATAGACGGGAGCAACCACATCCTGATTCTCCAGTTCTGCATACTGGAAGATGCAGTTTCCTTCACTGTAAAAACGATAAGATATCGCCTTGTCCGCATTGGCATAAGATATCCAGATTTCTTGTGGTCTGCGAGCGATGGTTCCGACTCCAATGGATATAGTCTTTTTGCTATATTGCTCCACATTGTGGCGGCATTGCTCCATAAGATCGGATAAATTAATCTGTTCGGATGTATTAAATATAGCGGCCAGGCGGTAACGATTTTCACGCAGTACAACACTTCTCGTATACCGATTCAATGTCTCGCTGACGATATTCTGAACCGCAAACGGAACGATCTCTGCATCCAGATGCATTGTCGATCCATAGCGTGTATAGCCATCAACTTCAATGACCATAACGTTGAGGTTGGAGGAATACAGCTCAATATCAAGCTCGTCCCACCGGCTTTCATTCAGAAATCCGCCAATCTCATGCCGAAGCAGACCTAGAAGATAACTGTGACGTTCGTACTCACTGCTGCTAACCGCTTTCTGTTTCAGCTTTTGAAGTTGCTGCGACTTCGCTTGTTCACTCTCAATAACCTGTCTCACTTTTAGCACCGCACCCAAAATCTCCTCAGGCGTAAATGGTTTGAGCAGATAATCGAAGGCTCCGAGCTTGATCGCTTCCTGGGCGTATTGAAAATCGGAGTATCCGCTAATAAAAATAAACTTGGAGCGCAGTCCAGCATCCATTGCCCGCTTCATGAGTTCGAGTCCGCTGAGCCGAGGCATTTTGATATCCGTAATGACAATGTCCGGCTGCTGTTCAATCAGAAGCGACCAGCCTTGCTCTCCATTGTTCGCTGTGCCGACAATCCGCACCTCATGATCCTCCCACGGAATGGTGGAAACGATGCCCTTGACCACAGCCTGAATATCATCCATAACACACATCGTCAGTTGCTCCATACGTACGCTCCCTCCTAGCTAATCGGAATGGTAATGACTACCGTAGTCCCCACGTTTATTTCACTACGGAACACAAGCGAAGCTTGCTCACCGTACTGTAGATTTAATCGATCAACCAGATTGGATATAGCATAGCCTTTCCGGTTCCCCTCTATTGTTTCTTCCGCATTCATTTTCGCTACATCCATGCCGCATCCATTGTCCGTGACCTCCAAACGGAGTGTATCTTCAAGACGATGAATCCGGATCAGAATGCGTCCTAAATCTTCCTTATCATTAAAACCATGCAGGATCGAATTTTCCACCAGAGGCTGAAGCAAAATTTTTAGAATTTCGATTCCTTTGCAGGATTCCTCTGCCTCAATCCGGTATTCGAACAAGTCTTCGTAACATTGCTGCTGTAACTGCATATACTGCTCGACGTGTTTGATCTCTTGCTCTACGGTGGTCATGTCTTTTCCATCATTCAAGCCGAGTCTGAACAGTAGGGAGAGAGAGACAATCATTGAGCTGACATCCTTCTTCTCCCCACTCTCGCTTTTCCAAAACATCGTATTTAACGTATTGTACAGAAAATGAGGATCAACCTGAGCTTGAAGCGCCTTCACTTCCAGCCGCCGCTTGTCCTGTTCCGTGGCTCGCACCTCTTCAAACAAAACCTGAATCTGATCCAACATTCGATTGAAGCGATGCCCTACGGCACTAACCTCATCGTCATATTTGCTGCGAAAGCGTACGTCCAAGTCGTTGTACTCCACCTCGACCATGAGCCGCCGCAATTTGTTCAGCGGTTTCAGCAGCGCAGAGGATAACAGGTCGGACAACGCGAGCGCCAGCAGGATGCAGAACAGCATAATCAGGATGACCAGCCAGCGAATCTTCTTCAGTGGAGATAATAAATCGGCCTTGGACTGAACACTGACCATAACCCAGTCCTCATTCATCGACAGAGCCGAGTAATTCACCAACATATCTTGTCCCTGTCCGTTGGTATACGTGAAATCACCTGACCCGCGATCTAATCGTTGTGCAAATCTAGGCTCTGTTACCAGGTCAAAAGTGCCTGCTCCCGGACGAATGACCTCACTTCCATTTTTATGAAGTAAAAACAGTTGCACCTGACTGTTCATCAGATCCTGATTTAAAATATCTCGCATGGCTGCTTCCCTCATGTTAACGACCATGTATACCTCCGAGAAGGTATGGTTATCGATCACAATCGGTTTAAGCAACAGTGACAGCACATTACCCCGGGATTGGAATAATTCGCTGGGATGTGAACCAAACCACATCGTATTCCAGCCGGGCCGTTTGACAACTTCTCCATATTCCTTGTCAAACGCAGTGCTTTGATTCGGGAAGTCTTTTGTCGAGAAAAAATTGCCGATCGGTGTCTTCAAATATGCGGTATCAATCAGCGGCTCTACCAGCTTCAACTGGGCAAACGTTGTCTGAAGCAGAGAGAGATTCTGATAATAACGTCCATCATTGTGATTACGCACATCCTTCATCACCTGTGTGAATGTGTCACTCAGCATGAACGAATAAGATGAAACGACGATATGACGCAGATGCTCGTCCATGACCTGTACGGACTTGTTCAGAATGCTCTTCTTTAATTCAAGCGCGTTCCGCTCTATACTTTTGGCAGCGAAGAGATAAGAGAAAATGCCAGTCACACTGATACACAAAACAACGAGAAAAATGTAGATGAGCTGTATCCGTTTTTTCAGAGACATTTTGTAGAAAGTTGACTTCATAGGCGGTCGCTCCTTGAACAAGGGCTGGCCCTGTCCGCTGTAATTAAAAAGAGTATAGCACAGCGGAATCTGCACGGAATACCGTTCCCCGAAATCTCTTCCTCAGCTTTACCGCCCTAACCTTTGACAGCCCCCAGCGTAACTTGCATGAATGATTTATTCGCAAAAATGTATACAACCAGCAGTGGCAAAATCGACAGACAAGCTCCAGCCATCATTAATTGCACCTCAGCTGCAGCCCCGATGCCGTAGCGAAGGTTCGCCAGACCAACCGGCAAGGTTTGCAACTTGGGATTGCTCATCGTGAATACGAACGGAAGAATATATTCATTCCATGAGTTCTGGAAAACACCCAGTCCCGCAACAGCCAGACCCGGACGCAAGAGTGGTAGAATAATCCGCCAGTAGGTGGTAAAGAAGTTACAGCCATCAATCATCGCAGCCTCGTCCAATTCACGGGGGATACTCTTAAAGAACCCAACGAGAATAAAATAGGTTGCCGCATGGGCACTGATTAATATGATGATGACACCCCACAGCGAATTGTTCAGACCCAGCTTGACCATGAGATCAAACTGTGGTCTAAGTACCACAGCACCGATCGAAATAAACAGTGTGGATGCCATGAGCAGCGTATACGCTTTTTTGCCTTTAAAATTCACCCGATCCACCGCATAAGCAGCCATGGACGATACCAGCAGTGTTCCTACCGTTGTGGCAATACTTACAAAAATACTGTTAATCGTAAATCCGGAAAAATTTGCTGTCTTCCAAGCCTGGCTGTAGTTCGTGAACTGCCATATCTTCGGCCAGATTGTTGCTCCTCCGGTAAGTTCCTGGTTGGTTTTGAACGATCCTAGTAACACGAGGATGATCGGGAACAGGGACAAGATCGCAATGATCAGCAAAAATATAAAGAGGATGGTTCGCTTCGTCCAGCGAGTCCAGCGGAATGAACTTGAATTCGAAGATGCAGGTGCAAGCACGGTTTGAGTCATCATCGTTCCCTCCTAATCATGATTAGTAGACATCATTAAGCTTTTTGGAAATCTGGAAGTAAATGAGCGTCACTGCCCCTACAATAAGAGCTGTTGTGAATCCAACTGCACTTCCGTAACCAAGCTGTTGCAAAGATTGTGTGTCCGCCGAAACAGGGAACAACAGTTTGAACAGGTACAGATACATAACCTCTGTTTTGCCATAAGGCCCACCCTCGGTTAAGACCATAATGCTTTCGTACCCCTTAAGTGCTGTCGTGATCGCTAGCATAATGATCATCTGCATTACTGGTCCGAGTAGCGGAATCGTTACATTGCGTAATTTCTGGAATTCGCTTGCTCCATCCAGTGATGCCGCCTCATACAGCTCCTCCGGAATGCTTTGCAGACCCGCAATGAACAACAACATATAGTTTCCGACAGCACCCCAGATCGCAATAATGATCGTTGTCAGCATCGCATGATTCGCATCCAGCCAACCAATTGGCGAGGATATGATGTGATACTTCATCAGCAGCTGATTCAAAATGCCGTTATATGAATTGAAAATGATGAAAAAAACAATCGCCATGACAGATGCACTAAAAATGGTTGGAAGATAGAAAACCGCTCTGAACAAAGAGCGGCCACGCCACTTGCGATTCAGGATAATCGCCAGAATCAGAGATAGTGGAATGGTGATGACGAGTTTACCAAGTGCATATATCCCCGTATTTTTGACCGAATCCCAAAACTGTCCATCACGAATAATCCGTGCAAAGTTATCAAGTCCGATGAAGATTGGCTTCCCGATGCCCTGATAATCATAGAACATGTAGCGCAGAGCCCATAACAACGGATAGATTCCGAATACCAGTGTGAGAAAGAGACTTGGAATGATGAAGATGTAGGCGTTCAGTTTGGATGGTTTCATCAGAATCAGACCCCCTATAGCTTTTGAATGAAAGTATAGAGGGATTTACATCATATGCGGGATAGGGAAATCAACTTTCTACAGGGGAGAATGTGACTGCGTGCGAAGACGCAAAAAACCTGCATAGGCGCAAAAAGGCCCATACAGGTATGTGATAAAAAGCTGTAAATCGTTGATAAAGCTGTTGCCATGATCATGCAGTGTTAAAACACTTATTCTGCTTCTTCATATAGACGGAGCAAATCAGTGAAATCTGAGATCAGTGCATCGGAACCGGCAAGTTCTTCATCCCTGCCGAATCCGGCATAAGCACAGCCGATAACGGTCTGGTTATTCATTTTGCCCGCTTCGACGTCCGAAGAACGATCACCTACCATCCAGGCATCCTGAATCCGGTGTTTCTGCAACAAAATCTGTACCAAGTTAATTTTGGAAGGTGTCTTGTACTGACCTGCACTATATACCCCTTCAAATAGCGGCATGATCTCGTGTGCGAACGCAACCCCCTTGACATAATCCTCAAGCCCATTGCTGGCAACAAACAGACGAATACCTTGGGCTTTCAGTGCTGTCAATGTTTCTTTGACACCGGGATACAGTTTGGAGTCGCCTCCATCGAGTCCTTCGATCTCAAGTTGCAACAATAATTCATCGGCACGACGATGAGCCGCTTCGGATGCTTCAGGCATAACAACTTTCCAGATATCTTCAAGCAACATGCCCAGACTTCCAAGCATCCGCTCTTCCGGCGGAGTTTCTCCTTCAAAGTGCCCCTCTGCACGCAACGTATCAAATAACTGATGATACGCAGGCAGAAGCAAGGTCTCTGTCTGAAACAACGTGCCATCCATATCAAAAATCATCGCTTCCGGTTTACGTAAACCCGCTTTATTCGTCATATGCAAAATTCCTTTCGGCGTGAAATTGGTTAATTCGTAGATGAATTACTGTTCCGAAGTGCTTCAAGCACCTGTTGCGCCTCGTACCCATCGTGGAACGTATAAATCCTGCCCGGTTTGCCCTGAATACGGGCAATGACATGTTTCAACACAGGCAGTTCGCTGGAAGATTCCAGCACTTCCACGGAGGACATCGGCTGTCCGATCTTACCACTCATCAATTCCTCCCAATTTTCCAGCGCAATGGTGCCCTCGGTGCCATATACAACCATGGATACACGCTCCTCGCCAGCAAAATGAGAAATCCCCTGCAGATGAACCCGGGTTCCACCCTGTACTTCAAGTACAGCCTGCACTTCCTGTTCACAAGCATCTGGTTGATCGGCAGGGTAAGTTACTTGAGCATTCAGTACACGTAGACGCCCGAATACATTCTGGATCATATGAATCCAGTGAATGCCAACTTCGAGGATAAAACCTCCCTGATCCCGGCTTGTGATCCATTCATTCTGCTGCCATGAGCGCGGCCACTGCGGGAACTGCAGAATCAGGTCAATTTTGCGAATGTCACCCGCTGCCTGTTGTTTAACCATCTCTTGCAACTTCAACACAGCTGACTCATGCGGCATCGAAAAATGAACGGCGTGAACCACACCAGCTTGCTCAGCAGCTTCGACCATTTTGCGCGCTTCTTCTAAACTGTTAGCGAGCGGCTTTTCACAGAACACATGAATTCGACGGTCCAGTGCGTCCATTACAACCGGATAATGATATTTCGGCGGTACAGCAATGTAGACGAGGTCAATCTGCTGTTCATCCAGTAGCTGTTTATAATCACGATATGTTTTCACCGATGGACGGGTTGCTGCAAATTCCTGTAAGCTTTGCTCATTCGCATCACAGACCGCAGTAATCTCAACGGGGATATCCATTTGAGTATTTTCCGCTTGATGAATCATATGTAAACCCATCTTACCCAGGCCGATTACAGCCATTTTCAATGATGTCATTGCATTCCCTCCAATTCAATTTCAGTATAGCAGAAATCGTGGATTAGAACCGTTGATCATGCATTGCGTTATCCCGATATCGCTTCATCGCGTCAATATGTATAGGTAAATAGCCTCAGGTCATTGGAATCAGGAAAAGGATTGACAAAAAACCACAAAAAAAGATACCATTTCTAGTACCAAGTCATTCTTCTTCTTACAACCTTAGACAAATACCAACATGCACAATTGGATAAGCCGCCTGGTTCTTAAAACCTACTACTTTGAAACGAGGTGTCCACGCATGAGAACTGTTGCGGACTACTTAGCAGAAACGCTACGCAATCTGGGTGTCACTCATGTATTTGGTATTATCGGAAAATCTATCTGTCCCGCTCTT
This sequence comes from Paenibacillus polysaccharolyticus, assembly GCF_023714295.1. GTDB lineage: Bacteria > Bacillota > Bacilli > Paenibacillales > Paenibacillaceae > Paenibacillus > Paenibacillus polysaccharolyticus_A. Next base: position 441,799 of record NZ_JAMAUN010000001.1, on the reverse strand, counting down.
CTGAAAATGGTAGATTACGGTTTGGAATTTATCCCAGGTCGTCACGAAGCCAGTTCAGGCTTTGCCGCATCGGGTTATGCATTGCAGACAGGCCGTTTGGGCGTAGCCTTCGCCACCTCTGGCCCTGGAGGAACTAATCTGCTCACCGCAGCGGCCCATGCCAAAGCGAATAATCTTCCCGTTTTATTTCTTACCGGCCATCAATCTATTCAGGAACTGGGCATCCCCCAGTGTCAGGACTCCTCTTCGTATTTGGCTGATCTGGCCGAAATGTTCAGACCTGCCACGCTATTCAGCAAACTGGTCGAACGTGGAGATCACTTCGGAACCATCTTGAATCATGCCCTTTCTATTGCACTTGGCCCAAACAAAGGTCCTGTCCATCTCTGCCTGCCTTTTGACGTGCAAACGGAGCAACTTCCAATATGTCGTATTGTTATTCCAGAACCTGAGCCATTGCTCAGCATCTCAAGTTTGAATCGAATCCTGCCTTTACTGCATCAAGCAGAACGCCCATTAATCATTGCAGGTAAAGGTGTAACTCGTGCCGGGGCGCATGAGGAACTAAAGCAATTAGCCGAAACATTTAATATTCCAGTCGTGACAACTCCTGGGGGGAAAGGAGCCATAATATGGGATCACCCCTTATATCATGGCCCCTGTGGTGTTGGCGGATTCCCACACGGGGACGAGATGTTGAATCAAAGTGATCTGTATATTGTGCTCGGCTCCAGACTGAGTGATATGACGCTCTGTAATCTCAAGCCGCATAATCATCCGGCACAGCTGATTCAAATCGATTCCGATCCAACTTTCGTAGGCAAAATTCTACAATCTCAGACCTTACATATCACAGGGGATATCAAAGACAATCTGCAATATCTGCTCAGCACCTTGCCATCCTCTCTTACATCTGCTTCTACAGGTGCCTTCGAGTCCTTTGAATATCAAACTCCATTACCAGATCTGCCGCATCTGTCACTTGCTGCCGTACTCGATCAGATGAGCGAACTGCTTCCCTATGACCACAAACTGTTTGTTGATGATGGAAGCCACGGCTTTCATGCCGTCCAGCGTTACAAAGTGAAGAAACCCGGCAGTTTCATATTTGATGCCTACTTTGCCTGCATGGGGAATGCCATCGGCATGACTATTGGTGCCAAAGCGGCTTCACCTGAAGAAACGGTTGTATGTATTACCGGAGATGGATGTTTTATGATGCTGGGCACAGAAATCAATACAGCCGTATGCAAGGATCTTCCTGTCATTTTTATCGTTGTCAACAACAAACAGCTGGATATGGCCTTGAAAGGCATGGAAAAAACGACGGGACGCATCGATGGCACACTCTTCGAGGTTCCCATGGATGCAGTCAAGTTTGCCGAGTCCCTTGGAGCTAAGGCTTTCCGTGCAGAAACGTTACCGCAGTTCTCTGCCGCACTGGAGGCCGCTTTGGAATTAAATCAAGTTGTTGTCATCGAGCTGTTGACCGATCGGGACGAGATCCCGCCAACGGCTCATCGGGTTGTCAATCTAGATTAGGAGGTACGAGTCATGAGTGAACAAGTGACCCAAGGGTTAGATCGTTTTGCCAAGCTTTCCGGGGAATATGGTGCGAAGGCACTTGCTCCGATTAAGGAGCATTTTCCCGAACTGTCCGAATTTATAATGGGAACGGCATATGGTGATATTTTTCAGCGGACAACCATTACAGATCAGTGGAAAGAAGTCGCCATTATTTCGTCATTAATTACACAGGGACAATTCGAACAGCTTGGTGTGCATTATGCCATGGCCTTAAGTGTGGGTATTACCGTTGATGAACTTAAGGGAGTATTGCTTCATCTGGCACCGTGTGTCGGTGCTCCACGTATTATCAGTGCATTTAATGTATTGCTTGCCACGCTTGAGGAAATCCAGTAATTCAACGTTCTACATTTTTATACATTATTCGACCTTTTTATTGATCTTTTTACATTATTACCTTTATAATATGGGTAAATTATCCTTCCAGCCTTACAACCTGGTACCGCTCACTTTAGGGGCTATTGGACTGCTCCATTCATTCCATAGAGGATAGTTTTCACTCATTTTTTACAAAGGAGAGAGAACGCGTAATGGGAAAGTTTAATCTACAAACGGATGCTTCAAACAAGGTGTTGCACATTGAATTGGAAGGTTCTTTTTCTCAAGAGGATGGTCTTCGTTCGATCTCGGCGTATCAGGATACGATATCTGCCATCAACACCAAGGAGTTTAACCTGGATATTGACTGCAAAAAGTTGAATGTTACTGCCCCCGAGATTGTACCTCTTCTGGAGGGATGCCTGGCCATGTTCAAAAAGGACGAATACAAAAAAGTGGTGTTAACTTTGGAGAACAATGCCATTCTGAAAATGCAGCTTGCCAGACTTGGTCGGACGGTAGGGCTGGACAATCTCGAAATTATTTCGGCGTAGCTCCCTGATTTGTATGATGCTTTAATGACAGCTCTGCCTTTCCACTTAAGAGGAGGATGACGATGGCTGGAATTCGTATTGTAGATATCGATATGTATCACCCTGAAACCAAGGTGCACAATGATTTTTATATTGAACATTTTGATGCCAGAGGGGTCGATATTCGTGGTTTGTTAAAAGCACTCGGGCGTGAGTCACGTTACAAAATTGATCAGGAGGACGAAAACTCACTGACCATGGCCTTCGAGGCCACCCGAAAGCTACTCGCTAAAACCGGATTAACCGGACAAGATATCGACTTGATTGCGTATGCAAGCCAAACACCGGAATATATTTTTCCTACGAATTCCTTAATGATTCATCATCTGATCAGCGGAGCAGCCCACACCATCTGTATTGATAGCAATGCCAACTGTGCAGGCATGACCGCAGCTTTTGAACAGGTCAGTCGGCAGATGCTTGGTAATCCAAGAATCAAGCGTGCGCTGATCATCGGCTCAGACTATGTTGCTCCTCATGCCAGTCCGGATGATCCGGTTTATTTTGCGAATTTCGGAGATGCGGCCGCAGCTGTAATTGTAGAACGGGATGAACATGCCGTTGGGTTTATCGATTCAATCTACCAGACGGATACCTGTGTATATCAAAATTCACTCTTTCCAGCCGAAGGACTCGCGAAGCTCGGAAGCACGGGTGTTGATGCAGGAGCTTTTCATGTGAAATTCACACCGTTTGACGATTCAATCTGTGTCGATGCAGCTTCAGAGTCCATTCGTACGTTGCTGACACGGAATGAAATCAAGCCGGATGAGATTAAAGCCGCCTGTTTCTCTCAATTATCGCTCGCTAACATTCGTGCAGTGTCCCAAAACATCGGCATTGCTGATGACATTGCTGTATATATCGGCGACGAGTTTGGTTATACCTCGACTAGTAGCCCGTTTATAGCACTGCAACGAGCCATTAGCTCCGGAAAGCTACATCGCGGTGACAAAGTGTTGTTCTGGACCGTTGGAGCCGGGTGGCAAAATGTTGCCATGGTCGTGGAATACTAGAAGTAAGAGCACTCCTTCAACCTTATATGTTAAATCTGCAGGACGACCTTGAGGAACAACTCTTCATTCATCGTCCTTTTTTTGATCTTATTTTTTCAATCTATATAAGTTCAACTAAAAATTTTACACAGTCCACTCCGATAACGTGTAAAAGAACAGTTCAACTTATATCATTGTACCTAAATATAAAAAGCAGCCCACCTGGACTGCCCTTTATCCCTTACGCTACATATGTTGCTGATTGGCTCATCGTCAGAATATTTTCTTCGTTTCCCGATCATCCTTCAGAATTTCAACGGCCTCCCGGAACCGCAGTGAGTGCACAATCTCGCGTTCCCGCAAAAATTTCAGACTGTCTTGCAAATCCACGTCATCCGTTAAATCAATTAACCATTGATATGTAGCCCGAGCTTTCTCTTCGGCTGCGATATCTTCGTACAAATCCGCGATCGGATCACCCTTCGCTTGAATATAGGTGGCGGTAAAGGGTACTCCAGCAGCGTTATTGTAAAAGAGTGCTCTGTCATGTGCCGCATAATGGGCATCCAACCCGGCCAGCTCCAATTGCTCAATCGTGGCATCCTTGGTGAGTTTGTAAATCATCGTTGCAATCATCTCCAAGTGAGAAAATTCCTCCGTTGCGATGTCATTCAATAGACCGATGATTTTGTCAGGAATCGTATAACGTTGATTCAGGTATCGCAGGGCTGCCGCCAGTTCTCCGTCTGCACCGCCATATTGTTCCATCAACAGCTTCGCCATATGCGGATCACATTTACTCACCCGAACTGGATATTGCAATTTTTTTTCATATACCCACATGCACAGGACGCCTCCTTCGATTTTATACTTGCCAAGGCCAAGGTGTCTGGGACCACTCCCACGGATATTTGGAAAAGGCATGACCAAAATTCGTCAGCGGACCGTATAACTGCTGAAATTCATGTGCAACGCGCATCCGTTCCTGGCTGAACTTGTTGTACTGCTCGATGCTTTGAAAATCTCCCGGATGTGTATCCAAATACAAATTCAGCTCAACCAGAACAAAATCCAGCGCCTGTAGTTCCTCCAGCAGTTCGTAATATTTGGCGTCACAGGCTTTCGGCTGTTCCTTCTCCATCGTTCACCACCGCCCTTTCCTTCGTTTTCTTCGAGGTATACGGACTGTACAGCGCCGGCCACAATGTGCCGAGCCTTAAAGCCTCAGCCGGACTGTATTGCGGCCACCCCATCGGCTGAAAAGGAATAAATAATTGCGGTGGAACCAGATACGTACGAATACCTAGAGGTTTACACGGATCAAATGGACCCACAAAAGGAACATAAGCCCGAACCTGAGGATCTTTCAATCGAAACGCCTCCTTTATCATGCAATCACAAGCATTCTGCATTCTGGGCATTACTTCACAAGGCATACAGTACATCCCCATCATTTCCTGTCCTTATAACCATATGTCGAGATGATCAAGATAATCCCTTTTTACAGAAACTATAAGAAGGATTTTGCTATTGCAGAGCAAGTTCACTTATTCCCGACATGCAAAAAAGACCTTTGAAAGGTGTCATAACACCAGCTCAAAGGTCTTACTTAAAAATCTTGTTTATCCGCTATGGTTCACATCGATTATCATCCGGAGACAATAGAAGATCACTGCTCATCTTCCGAGATTTCATCTTGTTCTTTCACTTGCTTGTACACTTTGACCCGGTTAATTCGTAGACGTGTAGACTCTTCGACTTCAAAAACATAACCGTTCCGTTCACGTGTTCTCCCCTTAGCCGGACTGCCTTCCAGTTCTTTGAAGAGCCAACCGCCAATGGTATCTACCTCTTCATCCTCAATGATTGCTCCGGTCCATTCATGAACTTCCTCGATCAACGAACGTCCGTCAATCGAGAAAGCCTCACCGATTCGTTCCATGTGTGGCCGCTCATCCTCGAACTCATCATACAGATCCCCAACAATCTCTTCCAAAATCTCTTCAGCCGTCAGCAAGCCTGCAGTCCCCCCATATTCATCGACAACAAGCGTCATCTGGGAGTGCTTTTTCTGCATTAAACGTAACACATGGCTAATCTCCATCGACTCGGGAACGTTCAGAATCGGACGTACCATTGAAGCCAGATTCTGTTGTTGCTCCGGTTCTGCCAGAAGCAAGTCCGTAATATGAATAAATCCGATAATCTCGTCCTTATCTTCTACGGCAACCGGGTAACGGGAGTGCTTCGTTGCATTGATGATCTTTAGATTTTCCTCCAGTGACAGATGGGTATACAAACAGTCCATATCTGTACGAGGCAGCATGACCTCCCTCGCCAGCATATCGGAGAAATCAAAGATATTATCCATCAGCTTGATCTCATCCTTGTCGATGACCCCGCTTTTGGCACTCTGTTTCATCAGGATGCGAAGCTCATCTTCGGAATGGGCCTCACTTTCACTCGCGGGTTCAATACCAGCCAAACGTAATAATGCATTCGCTGATGCGTTAAGAACCCAGATGAACGGAAAGAAAATTTTATAAAATAATAGTAACGGTGCCGATAAAAGCAACGCCACTCCATCTGTTTTTTGAATCGCCAGCGATTTTGGGGCCAGCTCACCAAGTACAATGTGCAGAAACGTAATGATACAGAATCCGATAATAACGGATACCGTTGTAATCAGACCTGTATCGGAAACGCCAAGCTTAAACATCAGCGGTTCCACAAGCAGTTTGGAGATCGCAGGTTCCCCCAACCATCCCAGTCCGAGAGATGTCAGTGTAATCCCGAACTGCGTAGCCGACAGATAGGCATCCAGTTTACCGTTCACCTTCAGGGCGTAACCAGCCAGACGGTTTCCCTCACTCTGCAATTGTGTCAGGCGTGTCTGTCTTACTTTGACGAGAGAGAACTCTGCTGCGACAAATACACCATTCAAAAATACGAGCAAAAAGACACAGACCAGATTAAATACCAGCTGTCCAAGATGAAATTCGGTATGAATGCCCAAGATGTAACTCCCCTTCTCTGTCTATTTCAGGAATGCACCTGGAATATTAACGTAAAATAGCTTTTCTAGATTTGAAGTCCACGCCTTTATAATACATATCGGCCACAAGAAGATTTGGCCCGCAACACGATGCAGCATCACAATGGCAATTTACGGTCTGATTGAGCGGATGCTCAGCAGACCATTCATGGAATACATCATCCAGCTTCCGATCATGGATATTGCCGAATGCAGGGATATCGGCAAAATCAGTCACGTACACGTTGCCAGTAAACATGTTGACGTTAACACGGTTGCGTCCGTCCGGATCATTACGAACCGTTACATTCGGTTCGCTGTACAAGCGATTAATAAGTTCACGATCCTGCTCAGCTGCACTGCATGCAAAGAACGGTAGTGTTCCAAAAAGCATCCACATGTCTTTGTCACGGACATCAAGCAAGCGATGAATGGCATTCCTCATGTGATCCAGTGATAATACTGGAAGAGAGGACGCAAAGTTAGAGTTGTACATCGGATGTACTTCGTGCCGTACACAACCCATTTCCCGAATCAATTGGTGAATGCCGTCCAGCTTATCATGCGTACGATAATTAATCATCGATTCAGCAGAAATAAACATTCCGGCCTCACTTAGCTTGCGGGAGTTTTCCATCATCTTTTCATACATTTTCACGGCGACTTCACGTTTTACCGGTCTACGGCTGTTGGCAAATCCCACCTGATGGAAATCATCTGCATTCAAATAATTGAAGGAGATGTGCATCACATCCAGATACGGGAGAAGTTTTTCATAACGGCTGATATCTAGTGTCAGATTAGAATTGATCTGGGAGCGAATTCCGCGTTCCTTAGCATATTTAAGCAGAGGAATGATCATCTCATCCACCGTCTTTTGGCTAAAGCTGGGTTCACCACCTGTCAGACTAATAGTCTGCAGATGCTCCACCTCATCAAGTCGTTTCAACATTAGTGAGAGTGGCAGTGCTGGTGCCTCTTGCATCGTAAGCATATCCCCTACGGCACAATGCTCACATCGCATATTGCACAGATGTGTCACTGTCATTTCTACACTGGTCAGCACATGCCGGCCATATGCACGCAGAGAGCCAATCGGATCCCACGGATCATTCGTTGGCGATAATGGCATCGGTTGTACCGATCCTGAGTTTAGCATGGTCATTGTTCTTCACCTTATTCCTTTTATTAACCTAAAAAGTTTTATTTACATCATATCCGAGATTACTTTTTTGGGAGTTATCTTTTATCATAGCACAATTATGAATCTTCCTGCACAGCCAAACCCTGACCATTACATGACAAAAAACGCTCATGAATCATCGGAAATTAGCCTAGCTTCACGTTCCCGATATGACCACCTGAGCGCCTGCTCTATACTTCGTTAGCTTAACTATTCAGCTGTTCATGCTTCATAAGTGTAGCAGAATCTTCCGCACCCTCCACCCCTGTAATCATGACTGATAACTTCGTAGCAAGATTTATTTCGTAGGGGGCTGCAAGAACCTGTCCTTCTGCATCCTTGATTACACGAATCAATGGCCGTTGTGGCACGCGGGGTTGAATTGCAGCGACAACGCCAACTTCTCCAGTGCTCAGTTTTACGGATATACCTACGGGATAGATCGCTACACAATCCCTAAACTTTTCAAGCATCCACTGTTCATAAAGCGTTCCAGAACCTGTATACAGTACCTCTACGGCTTGATGCGGCAATAAAGCTTGACGATAGACCCGATTGGTTGTCATGGCATCATACGAATCGGCAAGAGCAATCCACTTCGCATATTCATGGATTTCATTGCCTTTCAAACCAAAAGGGTAGCCACTGCCATCAATTCGCTCATGATGCTGAAGTGCACAGTGTGCTGCGAGCAGAGGGATGCCGGGTTCATCCTTGAGAATGCGGTGTCCATACGTGGTATGCTGTTGAATAATCTTGTATTCCTCATCACTCAGACGTGAAGGTTTATGTAAAATGTCGGAGGGAATCTGCGTTTTCCCAATATCATGGAGCAGAGCGCCTAGACCAATCTCCATAAGTTGCTGACGTGTATAACCTGATGCCACACCGAGAACAAGAGTATATACACAAACATTCAGTGAGTGAGTATACAGGTCAAAATCGCTGGAGTTCATGTCCATTAACATGATCATCGCTTCCTTTTGACCACCAATGTCCTCAAGAATGCTGTTCATTACACCACTAAGCGCTTTACCAAAATGTGTGATCTGGTTTTTACTTTTGAAACCGGACATATGTTGAAATTGCTGTTTGATCTCCACAAGTGCTCTTCGCTTGGTCTCTTCCTGTAACATATCGGGCACGATAATGTCTTCTGTCGCAGCATCCTGAATATATACATATCCAATCCCAAGATCTTTCAACCGTCCGATTAAACGACTCGTCAGTTCTACATCCTCACTGAGTAAAACCAGACCTTCCTCACTAAAAATTCGTTTCCCCAGCTTCATGCCAGGCTGCAATAAGTTTATATGTACTAAACGCACAGCCTATCCTCTCCCGCTCCATAGATGTAATGAACACTAGCCGCCGCATCAGCAGAAGGCAGTCTCGTTCTAGCTTCTAGCTTCTGGCTTTTAGCTTGATAACCAGCGGTTACGCAGGCTCTCCTCCAGCGCCCCTGGTCGTTTTAATTCTTCTTCCAGCAAATCCCGTATAAATTCCGGAAGGTGATATTGTATATTGCTTCCTTGAGCCAAAGAAGGATATCCCACATTAAACGTAAACATATCAAGCGTTCCAACCACATATTCATGCTTCCCATCCATAGGTATACCGTTCACATAAATGGTTTGGATCTTATCATACGCTGGCGCACTAGGGTCGTAAAGAACCTCTATTCCATCTACACATAACGTCCCGAGAATACGTCCCCGAAAGCCAAATCCCACGATGGGTTTAGAGAAGAATTCCTCCAACAGTGACTGTTCAAGCGCTTCACGAATCTGATCACCATTCAAATATATTGTACAAGCATTTATTGGAGATGGACATAGGGAATGTAACATTCCTTTCGTAATGTCGCCTTGTGGCAGGTTTCCGAGTAACTGGCCCGCATTCACAAGCGATATTTCCGCTTTTGTAAAGTGGCGTACAGCTTGCGCAAGCAAGCTAGCAAAAGGAGATTCCCGCTCGTAATAAACGGGCAAGGTTCGATCCGTGATCACGGCCGTCTGATCCAGCAATCGTTCAGCTTCCTTACGGTTCGTAGCAATTGCCAGAGACACCTGCTCTTCCAGCATGTTACTTTGTACTGGCACACATCCGCTGCTCACCAGTTGCACAGGCTCTGCTTGGCCTGCTCTTTCCAGCACAACTCTACCGAGCCATTGTCCGAATTTACCTGCCGCTCCCAGCACGGTATTGGTAATAAGCAAGGGTTCCTCCAGCACATGATGGGTGTGTCCGCCCAGGACAACATCAATGCCCTCAACCTGTTCCGCCAGTCTTTTGTCCGTTGAAAGACCCAGATGAGATAAAACAACGATCACGTCCACTTGCTCACGCAGTACCTCAACCTGATCTCTTAAAGTTTCTACAGGGTCCGTCACTTGCCAGCCTAACAGTTCATAGAAGGTGTTAAACGGGGCTGTTGCACCTAGCAGACCAATGCGAAATGGTCCTTTTTCGACAATAATCCAAGGTTTCATCCAGGCTGGAGGACGCCCTGTATCCTGTTCTACCACATTGCCGCACACAATCGGACATAGGAGTCCCGTATAGGACTGAGCGAGTTGGTCTGGCGTAAAGGTTAGTCCCTCATTATTTCCAATCGTAATGGCATCATAACCTGTCAGATTGAGCACATCTACGTTGGCCATTCCGAGTGTGCCTTCCGTTTCAACAGCCATTCGATCCATATGGTCTCCAATATCGAGGACAAGCAGATGTCCACCTTGGGCACGTTCTTCATTGATCATAGCAGCGATCGCACTCATAGAGCCGAAATGACTGTGTATATCATTGGTGTGCAGAATGGTTAATGTTTGCTTCTCGCTGCTGCGCATTACACTGCCTCCCCTGCCGTTCATTAAACGTACATTCTTCTAATGGATAAGCATAACATTTTCTACGTCGTTATGATATATTTATAGGGTTTAGAGATCAAAAAGGAGAGATTCATTCCATGAAATTGACAATTCAACTATTTGCAGGTATTGCAGAACGTTTAAATACATCCCAACTTGAATTTGAGTATGATGGTGATACGCTTACAGCTGCTATGCTTAAAGAACAATTGAGCCAGGCTTATCCTGAGGCTGCCACACAGATTCGTTCATCATTTTTAGCAGTTAACCAGAGATACGCTCCTGCCGATACATTACTTAAGATGGATGATGAATTGGCTTTGATCCCTCCTGTATCTGGAGGTGACGGTTCGACGAACCAAGATGAGGATCAACCTTATACACAAGAGCATCGCACTGAAGACGGCCTGTTTCTGATTACCAATGCGCCCTTGTCCGTGGAGGCAACGACCGACATGGTCATTACGGCTAATCATGGCGCTGCATTAACTTTTGTAGGCACGACGCGGGAAATGACTGGTGAACAGCGTACGGTTCATCTGGAATACGAGGCATACGTCCCCATGGCGCTGTCCCATATGGCTGCGATCGGCAAGGAGATAGCAGAACGCTGGCCAGGTGTACTTTGTGCGATAAGTCATCGAATCGGCAAAGTTGACGTTGCCGAAATCAGTGTCGTTATCGCGGTATCCTCGCCTCATCGCAGCGATTGTTATGATGCAAGCCGTTACGCTATTGAAAGACTGAAGCAAACCGTACCAATCTGGAAAAAAGAAATTTGGGAAGACGGATCAGAATGGAAAGGCCATCAACTAGGACCCTGGAACCCCATGGACGAGAAAAAATGAGTCTATTCGCTGTTTACAGAGGCGCATAAACAGTAAATAAGTCGTTGTCAACCCATTTTTTTCTTGTTATTATAATGATATGTGTCGATATTAGTCGAGGAAAAGGTGGTTTATACGTGAGAGTGCATGTTACAGATCTTAAACCCGGCGACCTGCTAAAAAATGATATCTACAATACTTCAGGTCTCCACATGCTGATGAAAGGTTCCGTTCTCAGCGAAGATGATATATCTAAGCTGCTGCAGCATGGAATTGATTTCGCAGATGTAGAACAATCATCCGACCTTCACTCTAATGAACAAAACTTGCCTTCCGATCAGACCCGTCTGTTAACCAATCTGTTTAACGACACGATCAAAGGCACAGAATCTCTGTTCGAACAAGCCATAGAAAAAGGCTTTATTGATGAATCACAGGTTGACGAAATATTAGGCACCTTAACGGGACAGCTTGAAAAACAAAAGGATGTTGTCTCCCTGTTACTTATGCTGGATGGAGACATTGACTACACCTACAATCATTCCTTACAGGTTGGCATGCTCGCCTTTTATATTGCTGGGTGGATGGGTTATAGCCCGGATGAATGTATTACGGTAGCCAAGGCAGGATATCTTCATGATATTGGCAAGTCCAAGATTCCTTCTGAAATCTTACATAAACCAGGCAAACTAACGACAGAAGAATTCGCAGAAATGAAAAAACATACCTTTTATGGTTACGATATTATCAAAGCTTCAACAGAGGACGAAATCATCGCCATGGTTGCTCTTCAACATCATGAGCGTGAGGATGGCAGTGGTTATCCGCATGGTTTGCGAGGAGATGAGATTCATCCTTATGCTCGTATAACTGCTGTAGCCGACGTTTACAGCGCTATGACAACAAATCGGGTGTATCAGACCAAACAGGAGCTAATTTCTGTTCTATGCGAGCTATACAGCCTCAGTTTTGGTCAGTTAAATGGTGAAGCCACCCAAGAGCTGATCAAACATATGCTTCCGAATTTTATTGGTAAAAAAGTACTTCTCACAACAGGACAAACTGGTGTCATTGTAATGAACAATCCAGCTGACTACTTCCGCCCACTCGTTCAGACCTCCACGGCCTTTATCGATTTAGCGAAAGAAAGAGATATTGCCATTGTTGAGATTTACGTCCAATAAATACGCGTGAAGAGAAAAGAGGGATCAAAGGAAGCTCGAATGAGCTTCCTTTGATCCCTCTTGCTTATATTCGGTCGATGGAGTTACACACAGAATGCTTTTGTGATGATAACCAACAGGATGAACAGTACCAAGATCGCGCCAACCGAAGTACATGGATTGTATCCACCTACACCGCCTACACCACCAACGTTGCCTTTACAGCCGTAACCTACTTCGCTCATGTGATTGCCTCCTCTTTATCAGGTATACCCTAACATATGACGCTTCCCTGCCAGAGGAACTGGGCGAAACGGCATTCTTCGCAATTTGGTTCATAGCCCATAAGATATGAGTGGTATGCACTTATACTGGCCTTCGCTCCTATAATGGCCTTCGCTCTAATACCAACCTTGCTCTTCAAGTTTCAATCCTCTTTTGGCACCAGTGTTCCCGTTTCCTTCCGATACATGATCACAAGTATTCTCCAAAAGTCATAACTTCCTGTGTCATCCTGAATATAGGGACGATAATAAGCCAGTGCCTCCTGCGCCCAGTCAGGGCAACTCATGTTGGATAATCGCTTTTGTTCTTGAATCCAGCTTCCTTGAAGCTCTAATTGCTTCTGCATAAGCGTGAACAACTGCTTTTCCTGACTTGTCATTGGCGAACCCTCCTCCTGAGAGATCGTACCGTATTCGTTTAACAAATATGCTGTTGGTTCAACAACCCCATCTTCACTTGCAGTGTATCCGTACGAAGGCGAGCTTGTTTTTCGAATCTCATAATGTACATGAGGTCCCGTGCTCTGTCCTGTACTGCCTTGGTAACCGATTAGTTCTCCTTTCCTCACTCGCTGACCAACCTTAACGGCAATTCGGGAGAGATGGCCGTAACAATGTAAGTATCCACGATGATCCTCCAGTGCCACAGTGAGCCCGTATCCGCCAAAACCAGAGCCTGTACGTCCTTCAGATGCAAAACGTACCATTCCTTCAAGAAAAGCAGATACAGGACCATTCCAAGGTTCGGTGACCAGGTCGACTCCTCGATGAAAGGTCTGTCCTCCATGTATAGGATGAATTCGATAACCGAATGAACTAGTAATCCGATACCCTTCAAAAGGGTTTGCATTCATAGCCTCACATCCTTTTTCTATCATTTAATGCTTAACTCTATGAATTGGCCTGTGCTAATAGTCTTATTTTTATATTCTAAATCAAAGATTGCTTTCTTTAGGGCATAAGAAAAAAGACGAACCATGACGGTTCGTCTTTTCCCATTTTATATGTCTTAACCGATGGAGCCTTCCATCTCAAACTTGATGAGACGATTCATCTCAACCGCATATTCCATTGGCAATTCTTTTGTGAACGGCTCAATGAAGCCCATGATGATCATCTGTGTTGCTTCCGCTTCAGTCAGACCACGGCTCATCAGGTAGAAGAGTTGATCCTCTGACACTTTGGATACCGTTGCTTCATGCTCCAGCATGATGTTATCATTCATGATTTCGTTGTAAGGAATTGTATCCGATGTGGACTCATTATCGAGAATGAGCGTATCACATTTAATGTTGGATTTCGCGCCCTCAGCTTGGCGTCCGAAGGAAGCCAGACCACGGTACGTTACCTTACCGCCGTGTTTACTAATCGATTTGGATACAATCGTTGAAGTTGTATCCGGAGCCAAGTGAATCATTTTCGCGCCTGCATCCTGGTGCTGGTTTTTGCCTGCAACAGCGATGGACAGAACGGAACCTTTAGCTCCACGGCCTTTCAGTACAACTGCAGGATATTTCATCGTCAGTTTGGAACCGATGTTACCATCAACCCATTCCATCGTTGCGTTCTCTTCAGCAACCGCACGTTTGGTAACGAGGTTGTAGATGTTTGGTGCCCAGTTTTGGATCGTTGTGTAACGAACGCGGGCATTTTTCTTACAGATGATCTCAACTACCGCACTGTGCAGGGAGTTTGTGCTGTAAATTGGAGCAGTACAACCCTCTACATAGTGAACGAAGCTGTCTTCGTCTGCAATGATCAATGTACGTTCAAATTGGCCCATATTTTCGGAGTTAATCCGGAAGTATGCTTGCAGAGGCACTTCACATTTTACGCCTTTTGGTACGTAGATGAAGCTTCCTCCGGACCATACCGCACTGTTCAGGGCAGCAAATTTGTTATCCGCTGGCGGAATAACGGTAGCGAAATATTCCCGCAGGATTTCCGGGTGCTCTCTCAGCGCCGTATCGGTATCCATGAAGATTACGCCTTGGTCTTCCAGTTCTTTTTGCATATTGTGGTATACAACCTCAGACTCATACTGAGCCGATACCCCCGCGAGGAATTTTTGCTCCGCTTCTGGAATACCCAGTTTATCAAACGTTTCTTTGATTTCGGAAGGAACTTCTTCCCATGTTTTCCCTTGCTTTTCCGAAGGGCGAACATAGTATTGAATATCGTTGAAGTCCAGTTCATCCAGATCGCCGCCCCATTTAGGCATAGCCATCTTCTCGAACTGTTTCAAGGATTTCAGGCGGAACTCCAACATCCATTCCGGTTCGTTCTTGATTTTAGAAATTTCTGTTACAACTTCCGCTGTCAGACCTTTGCCGGTTTGAAAGATGGATTTATGCTCATCGCGAAAACCATATTTATACTCTTCCATTTCTGGTGCTTTTTTAGCCATCTTGCTCGACCTCCCTATCGTTATTGTACATTGTCCTCTTCGTCAATTCCTTTGCGTAATGCATTCCAGGCCAGAGTGGCACATTTAATGCGCGCAGGGAACTTGTTCACACCGGATAGGGCTTCGAGATCTTCATAATCGTCGAAATCGACTTCTTCCCCTTGCATCAATGAGGAGAAGCGGTTAGCCAGATCGAGTGCCTGCTCTATCGTCTTGCCTTTGACAGCCTCGGTCATCATGGATGCCGAAGACATGCTGATCGAACAGCCTTCACCCGTATACTTGGCCTCCTGAACGATTCCTTCATTCAGCATCAGCTGCAGTGAAATCCGGTCGCCGCACGTTGGATTATTCAAATTCACCGTAACGACGTCATTGTCAAACGTTCCGCGGTTACGCGGGTTCTTGTAGTGGTCCATTATAACACGCCGGTACAGATCATCAAGTTGCATCGCCAAAATACTCCTTTGTCTGGATTAAGGCGCTAACAAGCCGATCTACATCTTGTTCGTTATTGTATAGATAAAAGCTCGCACGAGCCGTTGAGCTTACTTCAAGCCAGCGCATAAGCGGCTGACAACAGTGGTGTCCTGCACGAATCGCTATACCGCTCGCATCCAGCACAGTTGCCACATCATGGGGATGAACATCTCCCAAGTTAAAGGTCACTACACCAACATGACGTTTAGCTGGACCATAGATCGTTAGACCATCAATCTCAGCAAGACGTTCTGTTGCATAAGCAGCAAGTACACCTTCATGATGAGCAATTTCGTCCATACCGATCTGCTCCAAGAAATCAATCGCAGCACCCAATCCTACTGCTCCCGCAATAATCGGGGTACCACCTTCGAATTTCCACGGCAGTTCTTTCCAATTGGAGTCGTATAGTCCTACGTCATTAATCATCTCACCGCCGAATTCAATCGGTTCCATGGACTCCAGCAGCGCCTTTTTGCCGTAGAGTGCACCGATACCGGTTGGTCCGCACATTTTGTGACCTGACAGCGCATAGAAGTCACAGTCGAGATCCTGTACATCCACTTTCATATGCGGTGTGCTTTGAGCACCATCTACAACGATAACGGCACCATTGCGATGGGCAATCTCAGCAATCTGTTTAACGGGATGTACAATCCCCATCACATTGGATACATAAGCAATCGCGACAACTTTAGTCTTGTTCGTAATTGTCTGCTCCACGTCTGCCAGTTCAATATGACCGTCGGGCTGCAGCGGAATGTACTTCAATGTGGCCCCTGTCTCCTTGGCCACTTGCTGCCAAGGAATCAGGTTACTGTGGTGCTCCATCTGTGTGATGACAATTTCGTCGCCTTCTTTACAGTTGGCACGAGCATAAGACGAAGCTACCAGGTTCAGGGCAGTCGTTGTGCCACGTGTAAAGATGATCTCCTGCGTGCGACGAGCATTGATAAACTTGGCCACCTTCTCACGTGCGCCCTCATAAGCGTCTGTTGCCCGGCTTCCGAGTGTATGCACACCGCGATGCACATTGGAGTTTTCATATTCATAATAATGTTTAACCGCGTCAATCACAGCACGAGGCTTTTGCGAAGTCGCAGCACTGTCTAGATATACGAGCGGGTGTCCGTTGATTTCCTGGTGGAGGATCGGGAACTGCTCGCGAATGGATGGGTTCATTGTCCCAGCTTCTTCTCAATCAGGGACTGCAATTGGGTACGCAGTGCTTCCAAAGGAATATCCGCCACCACCGGAGCAAGGAAGCCATAAATGATCAGGCGCTCCGCATCCGTACGGTTAATCCCGCGAGACATCAAGTAATGGATTTGCTCCGCATTCACTTGACCTACAGAAGCCGCGTGACCTGCTGTTACATCATCCTCATCAATCAGTAGGATCGGGTTGGCGTCTCCGCGTGCTTTAGGACTCAGCATCAATACTTTCTCGGTTTGCTGTCCGTCGGCTCTTGTAGCGCCTTTCTCGATTTTCGTGATCCCGTTGATGATTGCCGAAGCCTCTTCACGCATAACCGCACGTGTGATCATTTGGCTTGGCGTATTTTTACCGAAGTGACGTGCTTCAGTTGTGTAGTTAATCTTCTGTGAACCGGAACCAACAGCAATCACTTTGGAATCCGAAGTGGACCCATTCCCCTTCAAAACACTCATCGTGTTGCTTGCCGTATCACCATTGTTCATTTCACCAACGATCCATTCAATGGAGCTGTCATTTTCCAGAACAGCACGGCGGAAGGATACATCCGTTACGTTAACGTTCAGTTGGTGAACCGTTGCAAAGCGCACTTTTGCACCCGATTTTACGAATACTTCCACAACTCCGTTATGGAAAACCGGTGCAGAGAGCTCGCCAGACACATAGTTGTCCACGTAAGTAACCGAACTGTTTGCTTCGGCAACAACCAGTACGTGAGGCGCAAATGTTGCGGAAGCATCATCTGTGAGCAATACTGCTTGCAGTGGAACTTCAATGTTCACGTTTTTCGGAACGTACAGGAACACCCCGCCATTCCACAACGCTGCATGCAATGCGGCAATGGAATGTTCATCGGCTTTGACCGCTGTGTTCAGATAAGGCTTGACTAGATCAGCATGTTCACGAACAGCAGTAGCCAAATCCGTGAAGATGACACCTTGTGCTGCCAGATCAGCAGACAATTTGGAATATACTGCACCAGAGTTACGTTGGATTACCAGGCTTCCTTCAGCTTGATCCTGAACCAGCTCTTTGATGGATGCAGGCACTTCTTCCAGGGAAGAGATTGCTGCGTCTGCTTTATATGTGCCGTACTCGCTGATACTCCAGCGTTCGATTTTTTGTTTTTCCAGTTTGGGAAGCGCCAGCTCACTCGCAAGCTTCAAAGCTTCGAGCCGCTGCTCAGTCAACCAGCCGGGTTCGTTATTACTTTCCGACAAGGCGCGAAGCGCTTCAGATTCAACCGGAAGAATTGTTTGTGTAGTCATTTATTATCCTCCTCCGTTTTGTCTTTACGCTTCTTGACCTACAGTTTCGTCTGTAATTCCCAGTTCCGTTTTAACCCAGTCATAACCTTCAGCCTCGAGACGTTGAGCCAGCTCAGGTCCCCCGGATTTCACGATGCGACCTTGCATCATTACGTGTACGTAGTCTGGAGTGATGTAGTTAAGCAGGCGTTGATAGTGCGTGATGATCAAGAAGCCGCGATCTTCGCTCTTCATTGCATTTACACCTTCTGCAACAATCTTCAAAGCATCGATGTCGAGACCGGAGTCGATCTCGTCAAGTACGACGATTTTAGGATCAAGCAGCATCATTTGCAGAATTTCATTCCGTTTTTTCTCACCACCGGAGAAACCTTCATTCAGGTAACGATGTGCAAACTCAGGGTTCATATCGAGTTCTTTCATTTTACCTTCCATTTGACGGATGAACTTGATCAAGGAAATTTCGTTACCTTCACCGCGACGAGCGTTGATTGCACTACGCAAGAAGTCGGAGTTAGTTACACCCGCGATTTCGCTCGGGTATTGCATAGCCAGGAACAGACCAGCGCGTGCGCGCTCATCTACAGCCATATCCAGTACATCTTCACCATCGAGAGTGACTGTACCGTCTGTTACTTCATATTTAGGGTGTCCCATCAGGGCAGAAGCCAACGTGGATTTACCTGTTCCGTTCGGTCCCATGATCGCGTGGATTTCTCCACCTTTCATTTCCAAGTTGATGCCTTTCAGGATTTCTTTACCTTCAATGGTCGCTTTCAGACCTTCAATGACGAAATTCGTAGTCATGTGTATTGTTTCCCTCCATTGATTAAATTGATGTTTACTGTCGAAAACGAAAAAGCGCCTATTATATCTGAACAGGGCTTCCCCTGACTTTCTCTGTTTCATCATACATCTGTAAAGCAATTTCTTCTTGCCACTCTCAGGCATACTTTCTTCACATGCTGTAGAGCAACAATCACTTTAGAATAATTCTAAACTGATTCTCAATGATTATCAAGTCATTTCCTATCAATTCTTGTCCTTCTCAGGAAACTTCATTCCTTATGATTCTATAATAAATGACTGTTTGAATCAAATTAGAAAACAACTTTCCACATGTCGGACAGTGATATAAATCACAAAATTCACAGTTTGTTCAGCTTCCGTGCCGAATAAAAAAGGACCTATCCCTTTGTGGATAAGTCCTTCAATTACGCCATAATCAAAATAAGCTATCGCAGATAACCCCTCACATTCTGAGTGTCTCGTTAATCTTCTGTACCTGGTCGGCAAAATCCGCAACGTCCAGCACCGGCGTCATTTCGCGCGGCACCAAACCATTCGGAATGGAAATCCATGAACGGCAGCCGTTATATTCTGGCAATACGGGAATTTCCATCGGTTCCTGCAAACGGTACACACGTAGAATCAACACGTGCAGCGGATCTTTCTTTTTCCATTTCAAACGGGATTCGGCAAAATCCGCTGTCCACATATGATATTCTAGAAGTCGATCCAGCATCTCCTGATCTCGAATCTCCAAATCCTGCGTTACTTCAGCATACGATGTAATGCGGACGGTTGAAGCTTCAGGCACCCATTCGGCCAGCGACTCTTCAACATAGGATTGATCCGAGGACTTGATCAGTTCTTTACGCTGATGCTCATAAGTCGGATACAGGTAAAACGCTGGACTTTTCAACTCAAAATGTTTCGTTTCCTCCACAATCCCGCCTTTGCGCATCACCATAATCTGACGACCGCTTTCTACAGCTTTGATTGCAGAAGCCCATTCTTTTAACGCCGGTATCGCTCCTGTGTCTAACATTGTGTTCGCCCTCCTCTGTCACTCTTGACAGCAGTATAGACGCTTCACACTTATCTGACAACTTTTAGCAGGCAACACCGCACACTTTACGGATAGATTTAAATCCGTCTTGAACGGATTTAGCCCAGGTATGCACGAAGCATCCACATATGTTTCTCCAGATCCGCTTTAAAGCCTGTCAGCATATCAGCAGTCGGTTGATCTTCAGCCGCATCGGCCAGATCAATGCCTTCTTGATACTCATTGGAAAGTGTCGCGAAGTCCTCAATCAAGTTTTGTACCATAGCGTTCGCATCTTCCTTACCAGAAGCTTCCTGGATCGAAGCCATTTCGAGATACTCTTTCATCGTTGCTGCTGGGCTACCTTTCAGTGTGAGCAAACGCTCAGCGATTTCATCCATTTGAACTGTAATTTCGTTATAGAATTCTTCAAATTTCACATGGAGTGTGAAGAAGTTCGGGCCTTTTACGTACCAGTGATAGTTATGGATTTTAACATACAACACGTTCAGGTTAGCGACCTGACGATTAAGTACTTGTTCAACGGATTTTGCTTGATCTGTTTTGTTTTTTGTAGCCATATTCAATCCCATCCTTTAATTTAAAATGTAGTCTGTCCACGCTATCTCAGGTTCCCCTGTACGCAAGACAGAGAGTTCAAGTTCAGAACCCGCTAAGTTCGCGGAAGTGTTATGGGGCGCGGTTTTATTCAACCGTCCAGCCTATTCATTTTTACCCGTGAGCCTGATCTTCGAATCACCACAACCCAGACTTGTCTCAAAAAAAAGTTCAAAAAACGTGTTTTATCCGATATACTGTCATAAACCAAGCAAAGAAGTGGGTTTTCCTGTTTCTTCATATATATGGAGGTGGCACCTTTGACTCAATATCATCCTTTAACCCCACAAGAAGCGATCGAATTAGCCAAAACTTTACCGGGTCCATTTACGGCAGATGCGAATCTGGATTGTCGTGAGATCGGTGACGGCAACCTGAATCTCGTTTTCCATATCACGGATCAGAACTCCGATAAAAGTATCATTATCAAACAGGCGCTTCCTTATGCGAAAGTGGTTGGCGAATCATGGCCGCTGTCCCTTGTACGTGCGCGCATTGAACGTGAAATTTTGCAAGAAGAGTATCGATTGTGCCCTGGAACGGTGCCCGAAGTGTATCATTATGATGATGATCTTGCATTAACGGTCATGGAGGATTTGAGTGACCACGTTATTATGCGCAAGGGTCTGATTGACGGAGCTTCCTACCCTCTTTTTGCCCAGCATATCGGGGAGTTTATGGCGAGAACCCTCTTCTTCACTTCTGACCTCGGCATGAATCAACAACAAAAGAAAGAACAGCAGGGACGATTCGTCAACCCTGACCAATGCAAAATAACAGAAGACCTGATCTTTGATGAACCGTATCGGATTGCACAAAATAACAACTATGAAGAAGCGATCGAAGATGAGGCCGAGGCGCTTCGTACAGACGAAGCACTTCATTTGGAGATCGCCCTGCTCAGGGAAAAATTCCTGACCCATGGACAAGCCCTTCTTCACGGGGACTTGCATACAGGCAGTATTTTTGTAACACCTGAGTCGACCAAAGTCATTGATCCGGAGTTCGCTTTCTATGGTCCGATGGGTTTTGACGTAGGCGCCGTGCTGGCAAACCTGCTGCTTCATTATGTTTCGCTGTCTGGCCGTTTTCATGATCAGTCCACCCGGAATGAACGTGAAACAGAATTGCTGGACATGGTACGTGATGTCTGGACTGAATTCGAAACTCGTTTCCGTGCACTGTGGAGTACCGATCTCATTGACCCAATGGCTAAAACGCCGGGTTATCAAAACCTGTATGTACAGCAGCTATTTCGAGATACGATCGGTTTCACCGGAGCGAAAATGGTACGCCGCATCGTAGGCCTTGCCCACGTCGCTGACATAGACACCATTACGGATGCTACTGAACGCGAACGCGCACAACGCAAAGCACTGACCGTAGGTAAAGCATTGATTAAGAACAATCGTCAAGTAAACACAATCGGTGAGGTGCTGGATCTGGTATCTTCTGCTCTCACAACGGTTAAAGCCTAACATTATGGAACGGAGGAACATCCATGACAACCCCTGAACATCAGCCTCTGTCTTCGCTCAATTGGAAAAAGGACAAGCTTGAAATGCTCGATCAGCGTCTGCTGCCCGAAACGATTCTGATGCTGAAACTGTACACCCCTGAAGAAGTATGGGAATCCATCCATTCCATGAAAGTACGCGGCGCGCCTGCCATTGGTATTGCGGCAGCCTTCGGCGTAGTGCTCGGAGCTAAAGCCTATGATGGCATCAATATCCAAGGCTGGCTGGATCATGTCAAATCCGTTTGCGCACACTTGGCGACATCCCGTCCAACAGCGGTTAATCTTTTTTGGGCGCTAGATCGCATGAAGCAAAAGGCTAACCAAGTCGTAGAAGCTGGTCTAAGTCTAGACGAAAGCATAGATGCGCTCGAAGCGGAAGCATTATTAATTCAAAAAGAAGACGAAGAAGTATGCCGCATGATCGGTGAACACGCCCTGCCTTTATTTGAAGATGGAATGGGTGTACTTACGCACTGTAACGCAGGTGGGCTGGCGACAGCCAAATACGGTACGGCAACCGCTCCAATGTATCTTGCTCAAGAGCGTGGCATTCATCTGAAGGTATTCGCTGACGAGACACGTCCCGTTCTGCAAGGCGCTCGTTTAACTGCTTTTGAGTTGCAGCAGGCCGGAATTGACGTAACGTTACTCTGCGACAACATGGCCGGTATGGTTATGTCCAAAAGGTGGGTACAAGCTGTCATTGTGGGTACGGATCGGGTCGCAGCTAACGGAGATGTTGCCAACAAAATTGGTACATACAGCCTGGCTGTACTCGCCAAAGCGCACAATATTCCTTTTTATGTAGCAAGCCCACTATCCACCATCGACTTGTCCACAACGTCTGGCGATCTGATTCCAATTGAAGAGCGTGCAGCTGAGGAAGTAACCGAAGGATTTGGCAAACGTACTGCACCGCAGGGTGTTAAGGTATTTAATCCAGCCTTTGACGTAACCCCGAACGAATACGTTACCGCAATCATTACGGAAAAAGGTATTGTTCGTGCGCCTTTCCAAGAGAACCTCGCAGCTTTGTTTACGGAATAAAAAACGGGAACATGTAGTATATTGATTAGGTCTTTGCCTTGGTTGCATCCGTGTAATCATTGCTTTAGGTCCGTAAGGAGAAGGGACAAGACGGATGCCTCCGACTTCGTCCCTTGTTCTATTCTATTTCTATGGTGCCGACTGAAAACCGACACTTCCTTCAAATCATTTTCAACAAAGCTTCTACGCCTGTCATACCTACTTTAATCCCCATAGCCTCCGCCTCCGTCGTCACCGATTCCATTGGTGCATGAAGCAGTTGCTCCAGTGTTCTCACACCTACAGCCCGTGCGGCTACAATCTTGCGATCGCCCAGCTTCTCATTCAGTAAACCCACATCAAGAGCGCCGCACATGATATATCCTTTGGATGTATTAATCGTTAACAGTGTCGTTTTGGGAAGTTTCACTTCCACCCCAACGAGCACATGCTCTCCCACCACAATCGGCTCCATCGTCACCATAATTTCACGATCCACCTCCTCTTCAACAGATCACGATAATTGTATGCCTGTTGTCGAATCGACGTGTGGACACCTGCCGTGGAAGGAGAAAAAGTGTATCCATTGTCTCAGAAGTAGAGTTGTTCTCACAGATAGAAATACCTGATGCACTATTGTTGAATAAATTTTATGAATAGAGTATTTAAATTACAAACTACTGATCCGATAAATGTTATTAGGGAAGGAGGGGGCTATGCATCCTAATTATAAATATGCGATTTATGTAACTATGCTGATTTTCATTTTTTTATTATTGGTTTTATACACTGATGTTCGAATTCCAATCGAGGGAAAAAGTTATTATTCGAAGCCAACTACTCATTTCGGTATGGTATTAATAATGGGTATCACTGGGCTCTTGGGTATAATGACTCTCATAGGCGCAATGGATGAAAAACCCTTGGTGCAGGCCTCTTTTATGTTTAACTTTGGCGGATGGGTGGCTGTGGTAGCCATTCAATTTTACAGAGTCACAACCAATGAAGAATTGTTTAATCGTCTAACGATTAGTCTTATCAACTGGGCTGTCTTATTTGTAGTAATACATAGTGTTTTTGCCTTTATTTTCATAGGAATTGAGAAGAAAAAAACAGCTAAGGAGAGAGAAAAAGAAGAGGAAGAAAAACTAAAATTAAAAATGGAGAAAATAGGGAGAAATTACGTGTTTACCTTCCCAGATGGAAGCAAAATGCCTGTAACTCAACAAGATATTTATAAAAATGATCTGGATGATTAGAAAAAAAGTTAAACAAAGAAGTGGGCATCGCTGCCCTCTTCTTTCAATATATTTTTATTATCTCACCTAATATTTCTTTATCCTACCTAATCCCGGAGTATATTTTACAGAATATAGCAATATGCTTCATCCCCGAGATCTTTTACCGTTAATATCGTGACTCGATCGCTTGCAGCCCGCTTACGAACGCTTGCAATGACATTTAATTCCTCATCAGCAATGACTCTCGGTTGGACCCAGGTATACAGATCAGGTTTAGAAACGATCATCTCCGTTTGCAGATCTGCAATTTGTCTAACATCAACCACGGACTGGATATCTTTCCATTCTCGAACCTGAACGAAACTCTCCAAATATTCTCTTTCCTTGACGCCAATATGTACTTCAAGATCATTCGAATATTTAACTTCCAGGCTTGAAAGAACATCCGGTCTGGATACAATCAAGTATGAAATCATCTCTTCGAGAAAAGGAATTTCTAAAATACCCTGCTTTTCATCTTCATCAGTTACTCTCGTCCACAACATGCCGCCAAGATCAGGTCTACTCAATGCTAATTCCGAAGTTATTGAAGCTTCATCACAGCGTATAACCGTTAACACCGAATCCAGTGTTTTTCTTGCTTTGGTGTAATTAGAAACTTCTAAGAGCGAAGGCATTTCAGGTATAGAAATGTGCAAAACGTTCAATAACTCTGCATCAAAAGGCCTGGATACGGTCAACTCACTGACTAGAGACATCTTCGGATCAATCGTTATGGCTGAAAACAAATCAGGATGAGACACAGCAATTTCCGCCACTTTTTCATCCTCGGTGCTTTGCCTAACTGCCAATGCGCTATCCCTATCTGACTCAGTGCGTATCGAGACTGTAATCTCGGCTGGCGCTTCAGGCTTGGAAATACGAATGAATGCCTCTTGCTCACTTACCGTGCTTTCAACGATCGAAAGGATTGAATGCAGCTTCCCTTCCGTTCGATGCCCTACGCCCATATATGCGTTCAGATCTGGACGATTCACAGCTACAAGGGTGGGCGCATCCTGATGCATATGATCTTCATAACGATGTACGTATAAATGAGATTGCAGCCAGGCAAAATCGATATCACTATGCACGGTTAATGTCGCTTCGAGTTCCTTACGTCCCGCTCCATAGACAAAAAGCTCACTTTGTTTTTCCGTACGTCCAATGGAATAAATCTGCGAAGTAATATATTTGATCTGTAATACAGGTGGCTTGGCAGACTCACGGGTGTTGAAATAGATTGGAGATAAACCATTAGATTGAATCATCATGCCAATATTTTGGAGTTCACCGTTCCTGAGCATCTTCAATATGTCCATCATATCAAATTCAATATAACGCTCGCTTGTATTGATTCGATAGCTTGATGTTAAGCGTTGAATGGAATGAGGCTTGTTCGCGTAAGTGATCCCATATTCACTCCACGATGTGTCCGGCTGATGTAGTTCAATAGATGCTCCTGGCGAGATCGTTCCTGTGTAATATAATTTTAGCTTGGCTTCTTCCAGATACATCAGATCTGGTATTCGTGTATCTATGTCCCCAAAATCAATGAACGATTCGAATTGCTCCAATTCATCCCGGCCTATCATCATACGCTGTGTATCACCAAAATTGATCGTTTGTAAGCGGGGCAAACTACGAGTGGTTGCATCTGCCACAGGTATCAAGTTCAGCGTGACTCTTGGTGCTTCCAGAAGCTCATATTTACCCTGTGCACGATTATGTTCTCTTACATAAAGTGCACTTTCCAGATCATTTTTGGGTGAGGCTTGGATGAAGCCATGCAGATCGGATTGCGTTGCATACACCACGGATAACGTACTTCGCATTTCTTTGATTTTTTTAACACGAACAGAGACTTGGGAAAACCTCTCACTATTTTTCCTTATAGCAGATGTCAAGGTTGAGGGCAAATCTGTGTCTATCTGATTGTATAGAATGTATTTCGCTCGAAAACGATTATCCGGACTTTTAAGATGTATATAGCTGTTTAAAGACGTCTCCCCGTTGGTAATTCCGCTCACTTCCTGTCTCATTGTATTGAGAGCTACACTCGATCGGCCCTGACAATCATCTCAAAAATTCCATTCGGATCTGGCTTGGCATGAATATCAGTTGCGATCCGAATATAAAAATCAATGCTTTCTTCCGGCTTGATGAGCCCATAAGTCAAGTAATCCAACGGCAGAAATGGATCTGCCTGTCGGGATAATTGAACTTCAACTCCACTCTTTTGGAATTTCTTGTCCATTTCGAGATAAACATGATCTACAGCATATCCAAGTTGATTGATAAGTGTAACTTTCTTGGTTAATGTTGTTTGACCCGCAATGATCACTTCATAATCAAGCTGCTTCAGAATGCCTCCAAACGTATCCGATAAGTAATCTCCTGATTCGTCCATAAACATGAGTCCTGAATAAGTTCCAATAAAACTAAACTCCTTGGAATCTACCGCCCCCCAATAATCCTGGAACTCAACTATTAACGAATTTTCCTTGCCAAAGAGGAACTTCCGTTCATCCATGTTAATCTCAATATTAAACGGCGAAGGCAGTAACCGTGTAAACTGTCCATCTGCTGGATAATACGATTGGCCGTTCAAAAGCACACGATATCTCACTTTGCCCTTATCCGCATCTTCCAGCACACCTTGAAGTTTATTTCCGGAGAAAGTCAGGTTTATCGTCGCGATTGTATTCAATATTTGCAGCGCCATCTGCTGAACTTCCACCGTATGACGGGGAGCATCCACAACCATCTTCATCTGATCCAAAGCATAGCTGTTCTCATAATGCTCACTGTTGTCCAGATAATACGCTACCCGAGTGAGTCCTGCCAGGTCTTGTTCAGGAATCGTATTTAGCGTTTCAACAGTCATGCCTTTTCTTTTGAACAATGTCGTGTTCTGAATGTCCAGACTGACCCACCTATCGAAGCGATACGTTTTCCACGTCAGCCCGGAATCAAACGAAGCAGCGAATCTTAATGTCCCCTCGGTGCGACTGTCAACGATTTTAGTAGCCACCAGCTTTTTGAGATCCCCGTATAATACCAGATCGGTTGGCTGTACAATCATCTGCTCGAACGGTAGCGCATCATAAACTAGTGCCATATCTCGATTGCCAGCAATAATTTCTTCATCATTGGTCCATGTGACCACGTCAAAATCTCCCTCAAGTTCATCCAATGGGGAGTAGTTCGCCGTAAAATTCAATTCTGCCGTTGTTTTCGCCGGATCGTCTGTATAATAGAGCACCTCTACACTGTCGCCTAACTCGTCGTAGAGGGTGAATGGTTCGGTTTCGATTGTGATCGTCGATTCCGTTTGGTTTGGATCATCGGTATATTCAATGATTTTAATCTCTTTGTCTTCCCACTCTTCCGCGAGGGTGAACGGTTCGGTTTCGATGTTGAAGGATACCTCTGTTTTGGCGGGATCATCTGTGTAGTAGCATAATTCGATCTCTCCTTCAAGTTGTGACCAAGCGGATTCGGGGATAATGGAGATGTCGCTCATTCCGTATGCGAGGAAGTCTTGCTCTGTTGCCGAAACTCCTATTTCTAACCATCGATCTACATAATACTTATAAATTGAATTGTGGTTAATCAAACTATAATGAACAGAACCATCAAAAGATTGCTCAGTAAGACTATTCAATAAAGGTTTACGTGCAATTACACTTATTCCACTGTCTATTAAAGATAGAGCTCCCCCCTCGAAAACTGAAATGAATTTTGCCACTCCACCCAGACTCGGCTCAATATTTACAAAGTTCAAGACTACTTTAAATGGTTTATTACTGCAACTGACTAATATTCGCGTAAAATCAGAATCTAAAGGAGTCATTGAAGGATTGGAGGAATTGTACAAAAGAACCGTTGATGTGTTCGAACTATAAGTTTTATTTCCATCATTCAATCCTTTCTTGTTGAAAACTGTTGCATGATTCCAGTAATAAGGCACGCTTCTAGTTACACTATCGTACGCATGTACAACCGAGTAAGCAATTTTATTATCAAGTTCATCAAAAAATTCAATTTCATTTAATCGAATGCAATTACCACTAAAACACCCTTCTAACTGAATAAAATAATCTGCCATTATCAAGTCTCCTTTCTAAAATCTAAATTAAACAAAGAATCATTTTATATGAATTAAGTGATAGTTGCTTTCTTGATTAATATCTTAGATGTGTCTATTGTTTGCTTGAAAACTTTTCCTGTACCAAATGATGACGATGTTTTATTCATAAATCTTATTTCATATATGCTTTCATCAAACTCAATAAGATCACCTTTGCTTAATCCATAATTAAGAAAATGTCGTTCGTTTTTATCAACATCTAATAGTATTTTTTTTGATTCGTACATGCCAAAGTCACCGATTGTTAAAAAGTCAGTAGCTCCTTGATTTGCAGTCACATTAATTCTGTACTTTTTGTAAGCAATTTTATTTTTGATTTCAAAGAATCGAAATTCTTCTTCTGCGAAATTAGCTTGATTAGATCTTGAATCAAGAGGAGCCCATTTCGCTCCATCCCATCCTTCAAATGTCCAATTTTTAGGGAGTCGCTTTGCAGGAGTCGTGCCCGATTTTATAGAATATCCTTCTATAACCTTATATGTTGAAAACTCATAACTTAACCAACCAGTTAAAACCCCACTTGCTGTTGCCCACCCATTATGATCTACGATCTGATCCAATGCCTTCCAAGGATAGAATGTTGAGTATGTAGAACTAGCTTCAGCCACACCCGATGGAGATGTACTGCTTGTCATTGTTGGAATTACGTTGTCGGTAAATTTATCTAAAAGACTATAGTATTTATCACCTGATAAAATAAAGTATTTTTTGATAAGCGGATCAATAACCGCGTTATAAATTTCTAATTCATCTATATCAAACCTAGCGTAATAGGATGTGTTTGATAATCTTCCAATCTGTAGTACCTCTGCATAGGCTGTTGCATCCGACAATTGGGATGTTGCAGTAACCGCAGGAATACTCATGTCGTCAACATATAGCTTAACGGCATTTGTTTTTGTAGTTCCATCCCAAGTAAATAATATATCATGCCATTGGTTATCACATACTGAAGTAGGGGATTGAATCCAGAATCTAAATCCTTGCGTTCCCGCAGCGTTTGCAAAAGATAGTTTACCTGTACTCGGATGAACTTGAACTCCCATCCCATGTTGTGAAGCATAACTACTTAAATTTATCATTAAATAAGTATCCCTATTGGGGAGGTTAGTAGGCACCCTGATCTTAAAGCGAATGCTTTTTGCACCAACTGGAATTACTGCATGATTAAATTTTATGAAATCGCTTGTCCCATTAAAGGATCTTGCCTTATTTTCAATTCCGGGAATAACCGTCGTTCCATTTACGGTTGCTACGCTTGTTCCCTTACTATCCACTACAGATGTTGCAACTGTTTCATTAAACTTATACCATGCAACTCCATACCTATTCATTAAATACGTTGTATATGTAGAATTATAATTTGACATTAAAAAGGCTCCTTTTAAAACAAATAAAGCACACCATATAGATGTGTTCTACATTATTCTAATGTAATTTTATCTACTCTTCGCTTTGCCATATCAATTACATGTTCATATATTCTTCCAGCGCCAAGTAATGAATTGGAATTTTTTAATGAAATGTATTGCTGAATAACCTCAGAAAAATTATTAAGGTTGAGATCTATTCCGTATTTCAAAAAATTTGCTTCCGAATAATCCGTTAATTTCAACATCACACCAGGCAAATACTCGTAAAAGGACAGCATGCCGATTGTAATATACGCCGCATTGCCAACAGCATATGTTTCACTCACATTAATTCTGAAATATGAATAAGATTTTTCGTAGTCTGAAATAGTATAATTTCTACTTTCATTTGGACTCCACTCGCGTTCATTGACTCTATAGTCTAATACATCCCAAACAACTCCATCTGTGCTTCCCTCAAATGTCCATCTTTTTAAATCTCCTCTGTATGAATTGTCATTCCTAGAAGTTATTGAATATCTTACGATTTGTTTATCCTTGTCAAACTTATACATCAACCACCCCGTTCTAATATTGTTGGTAGTCCAACAGTCAGTATTGCTAACATTCCCCCCGCTAAATACTCTCCATGGTTCGTAAATAGAACTGTAAACACTGCTTGCGCTCACAATACCAGATGGGGTAATGTTAGAGGTCATTCTAGGCACGGATGATTCGTTGTTAATATGATTGACTTTAGAATAATACATGTTGCCTGACGAGAGTAACATCTTGCTATAAGGATTTCTGAATTCGCCTGTTGAATCAATTTCAATAGCGTCGATGGCAAGAATTTTCCCAATCTCCGTTGAGGGTATCGAAATTTCTGCATAGTGATACCCTAAACTTAAATCGGTAATTTCAAAAACGATAACTTGATCTAAAACACTTGTACGATAAGCACTGTATTCTTTATTTAGTCCATCGATTGAAATCATGTTTTTTGTTGATCTATTCGTATTTGGACTATCGTAAATACGTAGTTTTGTTCCATAAAACCAAAAGCCTATCTTACCAAAAGTACTAGACGAAGTTAGTGTACTTCCCCACCATCCTGCAAATGTATAATTTGTATTCCATACACCTGTAAAAGCAACGTTAGGCATGTCTTTCACAATATCGTATCTTGCCCACCCCGTTTCTGGGGATGTGGATACTCCCCAAAGCAAATATCCTTTTGAATCGATATCAATAGCGTCAAAAATGAATAATGCGGTGTCCACCGTTTTTATTTGAACCGTATGTATGCCCTCTGTTAATCCTGAAATATCAAATACTAAAGCTTGTGTTAATCCACCGCTTGTGTAAGTTTCATTAATTATGCCACGAAGTGTTCCATCAACAATCACTTGTGTTGTTGTTGTCCTGCCGGCTAATCTTGCACCTATAATTCTTAACATTGTGCCCTGAAAACTAAAGTTAACGGTAGCTCCACTAGTTTGTGTATATGTGGCTGACCCACCGTAATTGGAAGCTAAAGTCTCTGTTTTCCAAGTTCCTGTATAGGTAATTGAAGAGTATAGATGGTCATATCTTCTCCAACCATTTTCTGGTGCTGGTAGCCTTTCGCCCAAAGTTGCCATTAAAAGATCATCTCCTAAACAAGATCAAGGATAAAAAGCAGATCGTCATGCTCTACTTCGCATTTACATTTGTTATTTCAAAATACTTCTTCAAATTCAAGCTCGACTTGAATAACTTACCTGAGCCTAATGATCCATTACTAACCATAATTTGATTACATCGCTCCAACTTTCTATCAAAGACAGATAGATCTGCCATCCCTTCTTTAAATAAAGTGTTTTCTGCTGGTAGGCTTGTTGATACGGGGCTCCATCCAGCCTGTTTTCCCTCGACTGTTATTACTTCTATAAGCTCCCACTCGCCAACTGATGTATACGATGTTGAATAATTAGCAGTTATATTTAATCTGAAGTACACGTAAGAATAATTCCCATCTAAAACATATACTCTTCTTTGTTTTTGAGTCCAAGTGGCCTCATTATTGACAGTATGCAAAAAGACCCAGTTCTTCCCATCGTTAGAAGCTTCAAATGTCCAATTCTTTGGAGCGGAAAAAGTATCCGTTGCATCTCTTGAAGTTATGGCATAAGCTCCAATCCTCGCTGTGCTGACAAATTGATACGTTAACGTTCCGGAAGGAGTATTATTGGCTGTAGCCCAACAATCATCTACTCCTACAACTCCTCCGTTCATTGCCTTCCAGCCTTCATAAGTCGAATTGTATATACTACTAGTACTCACAACACCTTGGGGCGATGTGTTACTTGTCATGGTCGGGTTTGCGTTTCTATAAATCGTCTCAGGAAAATCACCTTTTTCATACTTTTGATATGTCCCGGCATATTTAATTAACGACCTATACATAGGAAGAATAGTAACTTCCATTACTGGTCTGAACCCTGTGGCAGTTGCCACCGCTAGATAGGCTGACGGATTGTATCCGCTGGCTCCTGCGTTTCCATTTGCCCCCCGACCTGTTCTGTTTCCTGTTCCAGTAGCGTTGGTCGTTGAAGTCCAAGAAGTACCACCATTATAATTCCATACATTGTTATCTCCAGTGGCGACCTTTCCATTCAAGTTGGAGTGTACGATGTACTTATCCCATTCATTATCTTTATCTGATGCGTTGATACCACCTGTAAGGAGCCGAATTGAAGTAGCTGCCTCTGTAAGTCCTGCGAATGAAACTGACTTCCCACCAACCATACCGTTTGCATTAATAACATCCCAGCTAATAGCATTCTGAATATTTCGATCTGCCACCAGTAGCTTGCGACCATTCCAATCCTCAACCATAATGAAATAAAAATCACCATTTGGTGTTGCTGAACTTGTATCAGGGATAAAAGCAGATGTTTGTTCCCCTAATCCGCTGAATGTTCCAATTGTATTGGCTATTGAAGACTGGTAATGACATCTGATACGCTTGCCAACTTCAAGATTTGCAACATTGGTTACTTCATCTGGATGAAACAGGCGTCCAGTAGAGTCAACATCTACCCCATCTATAGAAAGTGTTCCACTCGAACTTGTGGTAGATATTTTTACATTATGCAAAGTCTCTGATAATCCAATGACTTCAAAAACCATGACTTGATATTTGTTAGATGAATTATTGGGATTCCAAGTTGAAATCACACCATCAATCTCAATGGTCACATTATTCACTCTGTTAGTCCAATACAAGTCAATGATTCTCATTTTTGTTCCATAAAAATCAAATTTAATATTATTTGAAGTTACCCCATTTAAGGTAACGTAGTGAGCTGTTCCTGCGTATGTGTTAGAATCTCCTTTGGCAGAGACCCAACCCGTCCCTTCATATTTAATTTCTGAAGTTGCATCATCATACCTTTTCCAACCTACTTCTGGAGCAGTTAATTTTTGCCCGACCTGAGCTATTAAATAACCATCATCATCAACGTCCACCGCATCTACACCCACATAGTTTGAATCAATAACTTCAATCTCAACATGATGGATATCATTAGACATTCCCGTTTTCTCGTAAACAACCACCTGCAGTAGTTGCGTCCCATTACTGTTATAAAACTCTTGTTTTCCATCAATAGACAACTTAGCAATTTTAGTTCTATTAGGATTGCGTTCATCAATAATACGTAGCTTAGTCCCTTTAAAAAAGAAGTTTAATTTGCTACCCACAACATTAGAGGCTGTGATTTCACCCAAATAATGAGAGGTGCTTGTCCAAGTCCCCCATGACCCTGTATAAGTGAGTTTTGAATCTCTATTATCAATTCTCCTCCACCCTGCTTCTGGAGAAGTCAAAGCATACCCGCTCAAATACCCCGTTTCATCAATATCTATGGCGTCTAAAGTGAAATTTATACGGTTATGTCCTGCTGCAATTGAAACTGTATGAAAGCCAAGAGTCAGTCCAACTTTCTCATACACTATAGCTTGCTGAAGACTAGATGTACCTACTGTACGAAAGGCACTGTATGTCTCTGTTACACCATCTATCGTAATAGCGTTATCCGAATGCCTGTCGGAATAAAAATCAGAGATAATCCTGAGTTTTGTTCCAAAGAAGGAAAATGTAACATAGTTATTATCCACGGCTCGGCTAGTTACTCTTATACTTCCTCCATAGTAACCTGCATTTGTTGGAGATGGAGTAGTCCACGTCCCTGTATATTTTAACCCAGGATGTGTGTCATCATATCGTCTCCATCCTGCTTCCGGTTCTTTGATTTGCTCTCCTACTGTTGCCATTACTACACCTCCTTATATTCAAATACTGGACGAAATCCGCAATCAATAGAAGAAGCGTTAGATGGGTAGATTCCAAACCCTCCCCATGCACCAGAAAAAAGGCTGTCCCCTCCCCTAATACTTCTGTATGTACTATTCACTTGTGCTGATTTTGTACCTGAACTTGAGGTATAGATCCCATTAGCTGAAGTATCACTTGTCCAAGTTTGAACACCTTGATCGTAATTCCACACATCATTCAATTGCATTTCTTTTTGAATTAAGGCGACAGGAAAGTTAATGATGTATTTATCCCATTCATTATCCACAGGGAAACATCCCGTGTTCTTGTTTTCAAAAGTTCTATTACCATCAGCATCCGCATATGTAACACCACCGCTTAGACAACGAACGACTCCTGAGATACCACTAATGGTACGTGGTGAGCCTTCAACGAATCTATTGGCGTTCAGCCAATCCCATGTCACCGTATGGCTTACAACTCGATCTGCTATCAGTAACCCTTTACCTACCTTGATCGCATACCAAAAATATTTGGACGGCATATTAGCCAATGGATGTCCTGTTACTGCAATTTCGGTATATCCACTTGTACTCCCCCCAAAAATATATTCATTAATGGCGTTATCGTATTTCCAGACAATATAATCTCCCACCACCATATCCTCTACACGTTCTCTCAACTGCCCGGTCGTTGCAGGAACTGCCATCGAATCACCCCTTCCCTACTCTGATCTGATCTATCTTTTTGATTTTCGTACGCTCAACCTTTTGTAGATAGACCGCTCCTGTTGAAGTGACCGCTGTCTGATCCATCTTTAAAGCGTACTTGGTTTTTAACCGAAGCACACCGGATTCACTTTCTATGTAAGGATTACTATACTTCACCTTCTCCATGAAACTGTCTGTGTAAAAGGTCGATTCCTGCTTCTCCGCAGTGATCTCGATTCTCACCTTGGCATATTTCGCTTGGGCTTTGGGAGCAGCAACTTGCTCCTGCACACTCTCGTATTCAGTCCACTGGAATCCGTCATCCGAGGTACTCCAATAGATCTTATATACCGAACCTTCCGAGTTATTAATGTGGGCAGATACTCCCTTGAAAGAAGCAAACTTATCCCGAATTAGAATAGCCTCTGACTCCCAGAAACCCGAGGAGACATAAATTGCATTTCCATCCGCATCTCTCCCCTGTTCTTCAAGTCTTAACTTTTGATCCTTGTAAATCGTATTGTTAAATGTACCAATGGACAAATCAATATCTAAATCAATCTCCTGAATCGCCATATCCATCCCCCCTTGTCTTGCCCGAGATCTCGTTAGCGAAGATCCCAGTTCATTATTCCCGCATGGTTAGCTTTTAACGAAGCTACGACCCGATCGATGATCAACCCATTTTTACGAATGATTAGATGACCAGGCAGATCTATATTCGAAGTAATCTTAATTTGAAAGAATGCACTTTGGTTCATTGGTAAAGAGCACACACATTGAAAATTGATTTTCGCATCATGCAGATCCATTGTTTTTTTGTAGCCAAAATTAAAACACTCAATCGCGTTTCTAAAAGCTCCCGATTTATTTCGGCCAGTAAACTGTCTTATGCTTGTTTCGGAAGATCCATTCTTGTATTGGATAATATCATTGTATACAAATGTTCTTCCCGTTAGCGGATACTCTTGCCCTTCACATTCATAAGCGATCGAATAACGATCCATGTTGATATGGAAAACTCCGTTGGCAACGTTGTAATACACCTGCGAACCTTGCCCGATGACTCCGAAGTATACGAGCTTATCTTTTTGAATATCATAAAAATTCGTTGAACGTTTTGTCTGCAGATCATATTCGCTCAAAAAAGTTCCATCGTAATAATCGGCAATCCATATATAAGCTTGCGGTACCGGTGAACGAGTATACTGCCTTTGACCTAAGATCACAATTTTGCCTCCTCAACTACGGTATAAAAATGGAAAGAGACAGACTGAATAGCCTGTCTCTTTCTTTCATCTACTAACCTTACACGTAACGATAGGAGATACGTTTCTTGAATTCCTGTTTACCGCTGCGAGCGTTCAAAGGAACTTCACATTGAATGGAGAGTGTCACATAGTTACCTGCGGCATCTTGCGGTTTGCCATTATTGTTAACGCCCAAAATTTCTTTTGCTCCTGGCACCAATGGTGTAGCATGAGGAGCACCTGAATAATCCAGTGTTGTTTTACCTGTCGTTCCAATAGGCTTCGAAAAGTCTCTACCTATACGCGAGCTCTCTTCATCCAGATCATTTTCTCCAAGGGAGTCCACCTGCACATGGAACCAGTTGTTTCTTACAGCTTCAATATTGAATTTTTCGGTATCCCCATTGCCTCCATCCAGGTCTCGTGTAGTAATGGTGCAATCCTCCATTTTGGATACATCCTCAGCACCGCCTTTGTTATTCCAAACATTGAAAATAAAAATGTCACTTTTATCATCAGCATCAATCACTCGATAATCAAACGGAGCTATAATCTCCTTGTTATGTGTCGCGTCCATCCATGAAATAATTGGTTGAGTCATACGAATCATTCTCCTTTGTGTTAAGTGCTAATCGTTAATTGAATGGCAAATTACTGCAAGTTTGAACCTGCTTCAACAATGTGTACTCTGAAAATATTTCAGGATCCAGGGACTCCCCCTACAGAACACTATCCTTTCATATTTAGAATTCCCCTTTGAAATAGGAAAGGGGTCTGAACACCAATAATCTCCGGCTATCCCCCTTTTAACAGTTTCTCTCATCAAGGCTTCTACTTTTCCTAAAGTTAATTCATTTGACATGATTCACCTGCCTGGTTGTATCATACAGAATGATGATTTAACACCCTAATTTTTGCTACCGCTAAGTTGCGGAGACTGAATGAATTGATAATTCAGATATCGCTCACCTCTAATTCTTCAGGTGTTACTTGGGTTACGCTAAAAGTGTATCCATGATAACCACAACATAACAGATAGTCGTTTATTCCGTTGTACGCTTGCCAAAGCTTGAGCATAGACGTCGTTATAATCAGATCCACTTCACGTATATCTACCGAATCTCCCCAAGCATCCATGACCATATATTGACGCGCGATCCGATCAGTAAATTCATGATAGTCAAACGTGAACACCATGCCTTTGCAGAAGCTGTTGCGGATCCCAAAACCTTTAGGAATATAATCATGACCAAGTTCTTTTGCCCATCTGTTACTCAGTGCTGGTGAGATCAAACCGAATCTATTACTCATATTCAATGTAGTGGGCCGATCTTGTTTCTTCTCAACCTGTAGATATTCGGTCTCTACATCATCAATTTGAATAATATCGGCACAAAATTCGGTGACACAGTCCGGCACAACCAACACAAGCTCTGGATGAGATACTGGAGTACTGGTACTACAAGCAAGAGCTTTGTAAGCCTCCAATTTGGCAGGAATCATCTCCATATTTGGATTTCTGCCATTATTCAGTCTGCGTTCCAGTGGTGTGTGAATGTCCTCACTCACGTAGATCACAGTCGATCTCTCGGCCCCACCGGTGGTAGCCATCAAACGCTTGTATTTTTTACCATTCAGTTCAAACCCTTTGGATGAGTCTAAGCGATCACAATCTTTATGATTTTCGATGATGACCAGTAGATAATCTACAACAAACTTAAGTTTGTTCTGATCTTCATGCAGTTTTTTAATATTTCGTTTATGCTGAACTGTCGGCTTCAACGCTTCGATACGCTTGAGTTCTAGCAGAACCTCCTTCCACTGTTCTTCCATTTTCTTCTGTGAGCGAAGCTGATCTATGAAGCGGAAGACTTGATGGTTACCGATTGCTGCTATTTCTCCGTTTACGGAAGCCTCTTGATAGGTTAGAGACAGTTGATAATTCGCTTTTTGAATTCTTGAAGAGGTGACTTTGTATACGTATCTCAATCGATTCTGATATGAATTGTCCATTGTATTCCCCCTATTGCTTCCTAACCTGATTACTAAATTATAACTGGGAGTCAGGTTAATGAAGTCTGTAAAAGGGATGTTCATGGGCTGAAAAAAGTAGAATATAAGGAAATTGCGAAGGAGGGTTCCAAGTTTTACATTCAGCCATTTTCTAAGTCTTTGGTACTATGATTTCCATCATATTAGTGCTATAGTATATTAGAGTACATACGTGCTCACACATTATTTAACGGGGCTGGGATGAATGAAACAAACCTTATCCAATCAAGATGACGTCGGCTATTTATTTAATGTCGATATACTTATTAAGAGCCGTTCAAATGCACTAGCACTGCAGTCCCTGATCGAGTTCATAAACAAAGAAGAACAAATTGCGGACTTTCGGATTCACTCCGGAATTGAGCTTGGTCAAATTATCGAAGCTATGACCCAGGCTAGAAAAAATTCTACTGACTCTAATCAAAATCTCATAGAGTCACCACCATTAGTTAAAGAACAGTTAACCTCCAGCAATTCAGAGCAGATCGTTGATTCAGTTTTGTCTAAATCACAAACACAAGAATCAGTTGCTAAGGCATCAGCTTCAAAAATTGACAAGAAAAAATCTACTGCAGACACTTCCCATGTCGCTGATTCGAATTCGTTCGATGCTTGGATTGAATCCTTAATCAAAGAAAATCGCCTCACCCGAATTGTCGTGAACAACAAACACGGCAAACATCAAAGCATTCCATGTCGTATACTTAATTTTGACCGAGATAACAATGTGGTTAGTATTTACCATGTCGATGAAAAACAAGTTTACACATTCAGAACAAACGAAATTGATGAGTTCTTGCTGTAAGCTTGAAAATTTAAGCAAATACTTAGCCCGAATTTAATCCAAATTAAATCTTCATAACAACGTTCAAAAACCAAAAAGCAACCTGCTCTGGAATGCGGTAAACATTCAAGCACAGGTTGCTTTTATTATTCGATTATTCTTGTAACAACAAGGGCTGTTACAAACTTGTCTTCCCCCGTTGCCAGACATCCATTGCAAACAGCAGCCAGCCAGCAATAAAAGCTACGCCACCGATCGGTGTGATTGCTCCTAAAATTTTGATACCCGATATGCTAAGTATGTACAGGCTTCCTGAAAAAATGATGATACCCGCGAACAGCAGACGCGCTGCCCATTGCAGCTTCGTTGATGCTCCGAGCTGCCCAGCAGTTAATCCGACAATCAGCAAACCAAGCGCATGAATCATATGGTATTGTACCCCTGTTTCGTATGTAGCAATTGCACTCGCACCAATTCGGTCCTTAAGCATATGTGCACCGAATGCACCAATCGCCACCGACAGCATCGTTAATATGGCTCCAAGCATCATCCATCTCCGTTGCATACCCATTCTCTCCCTTAATTTGTTCGAACTTCTTGGCTCCATATATTGTATCGAATTCAAGCTCTAAAGTAAAAGAAAGGCCTTATGAATATCTGATGCAAATCACTGGACACTATACAGGGTAATAAACATTCAGTATCCTATATAAATCATAATATTTTTTAAGGAGGCGGCATCTCTTAATGAATAATTACAATTCACCGAATTCTAACACAAGTAACAATGATTATACACTCCCACCTGAATCCACAGAAGTCTATGGAAGGCCTCTCAAACATTCAGGGCCGGGGATCGCGAGTTTTGTTGTTGGGCTGGTTGGTTTACTAGGGCATATCGTGACATTTGTGTTGATGTCTCTCGCACTGAATAACTCCATTGAACTTCTGGGATCGTCAATCAGTCGAGAAGAACTCGCTTTTCATCCAGCCGTCGTACTGGGTTCTTTAGCTTTCCTTGTCTGTTTGGTCCTTAATCTCATCGGCCTCATTCTTGGAATTGTTGGATTGGCGCTCAAAAATCGCAGGAAAGTCTTTGCCGTCATTGGCACGATTCTTAGTGGACTACTTATTTTGTTTTTCACAGTGCTTGTACTTGGCGGTATATACTTGACGTAATGCTTTCCTTGAGAGTACCGGTTCTTTATAATTAAAGCTAGGCGGCTTGACCTTTGCCCCGTTATACTTAACATATGAATGACCAAATATTTGAATGCTAAAGGAGATTGACATGCCACGAATTAAAATTTTTGCGGACAGCACCAGTGATCTGGCTCCGGAGTGGATCCAGCAGTACGAAATCGGCATCATTCCTTTGTATGTGGTGTTTGGTGAAGAATCCCTGAAGGACGGACAAGAGATCAAACCAGAGCAACTATACGAACGTGTGAGTCGCCATGGTTCTCTGCCCAAAACGGCAGCACCTTCACCCGCTGATTTCATGACCGCATTTCAACCTTACATAGAACAAGGCGACGATATTTTTTACATCTCCTTATCTTCTGAGCTTTCTTCAACCTATCAGAATGCTCTGCTCGCCAGTTCTGAATTCCCAGAGGGACGAATTTCCGTAGTTGATTCCAAAAATCTCTCCTCAGGCATTGGCTTGATGGTGATGAAAGCTGTGCATGCAGCAGAACAAGGGAAAACGCTGGCCGAGATTACTCAGCAGATTGAAGCCATGAAACCAACGGTGCGTACAGAGTTTGTTATTGATACACTGGAATACTTGTATAAAGGTGGACGCTGCTCCGGTATGCAAAATCTGATTGGCAGCTTACTTAAAATCCGTCCCGTTATTCGGGTAAGCGATGGTAAAATGTCACCTGCCTACAAAGTACGCGGTAAAAGAGAAAAGGCGCTGGAGCAGATGCTTCAAAACACACTCCGTAACAAAGAACAGATTGATAAGGATTTAATGATCGTCGTTCATACCATGGCCGAAGAAGATGCGCTAAACCTAAAAAAGACGCTACAGGAGCAAACCGGAGCACGCGTAGAATTAACTACGGCGGGCTGTGTCATTTGCAGTCATTGCGGACCCAAAACGACCGGCATAATCTATAACACGATTCATTAGGACGAATGGAAACAACAAATAAAGGGCATGCTCAGCAGATCGCTAGGCATGCCCTTTATTTGTTCACGACAACTAATCAAGCGGCATTATTCATTGATACTCGAATCATTTTATCCATGCTTGTCTTACCCGATTCGATCATTAATAGGTTCTGGTTTTTAGGTCATCCAAACTTTTGAATGCATACCCCTGCTTACGTGCCTCATCAATGATTGCTCCAAGTGCCTCCGTATTGTCTTTCGACACGGAATGTAGCAAGATGACAGCCCCCGGATGAAGCTGTTTCAGCACTTGTTGATGAGCATATTGTGCACCACGCTGTACATTCGTGTCCCAATCCTTATAGGCTACAGACCAGAACACATTAACATATCCCTGCGCATGACTCTCTGCAAGAGTCCGATTGTTGAAAATACCTCGAGGTGGACGCAAAAATGTAGCCTGTTGTCCTGTGAGACGGTGCACTTCGGATTTCACTTTCTCGAGTTCATCTTTAATTTGAGTGTTGGAAATCCGAGTCATATCCGGATGGCTCCAGGAATGGTTCCCAACAATGTGCCCTTCGGCGGCCATACGTTTGACAAGATCCGGTTGATCCTTCAAATAATGACCTGTAACAAAAAATGCTGCCGGTACTTTCTTTGCTCGTAGCACATCCAGTATTGCAGGTGTGAACCCATTCTCATAACCATTATCAAAAGTCAAATACAGTTCTTTTTGTTTGGTGTCCCCCAAGAAGATGGCATGATTATGCTCCAAAATGGACTTGAAACCTTCCTGGTCAATGGAAGGCAGTTCGCCATTTTGACTTTTCTTAAATCCAAAGTGGTATGCTCCGTTGATGGGAGATGCTTCTGCCTGTGATGCCAGCATGCTAATGGTGAACAAGCCGAGCAGCAGATATAGCACCGTTCGTTTCATGTTATCCGCTCCTGTTCCTGAAATTTCAGTTTGTTTTTTGATCCACAAACACCTTCAGGTAATATGCCGCAAGAGCGTCTATATTATGTAATCATTAGCGCTATATCCGTTTATTTTCGCGCGAGGACTGAGTTGGTTGATGGAAAAGCTCAAGCAAAGTTTGAGGTTTACCGCTGGTGGCCAGCCAATCTTTTACCGTTTGGATCGCACGAGTCTGACCGTCCCCCTGATCCCGCCAGGTTAGAAGCTCAATCACTTTGATGATAAGTGCAGACATGTTATGGTTGTCCTTTTCAGAACGTTCTGCACGCAATTTATGATATAGAGCCTCCTGCTCCCAATCCAGCAAAATTTCATCTCCGATCGTCGGTTTCATGAGTGTATAAGCCCGATTGCAGCCTTCGCAGCGAACCGTGTTCACTTGTTGCTGCATAAAATAGGTGTTCACTTGCTGCCCGCAATCAGGGCACATGAACCCTACCTGAATATTTTGAATGTTGTCACTCATGATCTTGTCCTCCTGCTCTCTGTGTATAACATCTATACCCGATATACAGACAGTTCACGCTTCTTTAATAGATAATTTTGATGGTCTATAATCTAGCAGATATGTTAAAATATTATACATAAGATCAGTTGAAATGAGGTGGGATAACATGTCGAAGGAAGATCGTCATATAACTTGGCAAGCATCGAGTCTAAATAGGCAGGATCGGGAGAATAACAACGGACATCGTAGTCGCACGATATGGTTCACAGGTTTATCTGGAGCGGGCAAGTCCTCCATTGCCTTTGCACTAGAGAGAACCCTGCATGAACAAGGTGTTCGCTGTTATGTGCTTGATGGTGATAATGTAAGACATGGATTGAATCGGGATCTCGGTTTCACCGCAGCAGATCGGCAGGAAAATCTGCGTCGCATAGGGGAAGTTAGCAAGTTAATGGTAGATGCGGGACTCCTTGTGCTTTCGGCATTTATTTCCCCTCATGCACAAGATCGGGAGATGGTCAGGCAGCTGTTTGAACCGGAAGATTTCATTGAGGTCTACGTTCGTTGTTCTATTGAAGAATGTGAACGGCGTGATCCCAAGGGATTGTACAAGAAAGCTCGCAAAGGTGAAATCCCTCATTTTACTGGCATCTCTGCTCCCTATGATATCCCCACTTCTCCTTCGTTCGTCATCGATACCGAACAATGCAGCATTGAGGAAGCCGTTCAAGAGATTGTGCAGCATCTGCAACGAATCGGTGCCTTACATATTCCTGTACAGACCAACTCATCCCTAACTCATTAATTCCATTCAAACAAAATAATAAAGATGAAAGGCGTCCCTTTGCGGCACGCCTTTTTTGCATTCTATTTCTTTCTAGTAGCGCTCTCTTCTCTGTAATCCGTTATAAGCACACGACTTATGGTTTACTGTCCGGCAGCGCCAGCTTGCATATGAAGCAGCTTACTAAAAGTCCCTCCCGAATCCATAGATAATTGCTGATAAGCCCCTTCCTGGATGACACGCCCTTCTTCCAAAACAATGACACGGTCTGCGGTCCGGATCGTGGAGAGTCGATGTGCAATGACGATAATTGTGACGTGTCCTTTTAATCGCTCGATCGCTTCATGGATCTGCTGTTCATTTTCGCTATCCAGCGCACTCGTTGCTTCATCCAATACGAGTACCGAGGGATTACGAAGCATGGTCCGTGCCAGCACAAGACGTTGACGCTCTCCACCCGACAAGCGTATGCCGCGATCACCTATAATGGTGTCCAGGCCTCGGGGAAGCTTGCGAACAAATGAAGCGGAGGAAGAAAATTGGAGTGCCCGCCACATCTGTTCTTCACTTGCATTCGGATCAACTAGACGTAAGTTCTCACGAATGCTGGTATGGAACAAAAAAGGATCTTGTGAGACATACCCAATCGAACTTCTCCAGCTCAATAACTGTTCCTCAGTCAAAGGTTTTCCGTCTATCAGAATACGACCACTCTCAGACTTCACCAGACCCATAATCAGATCAATCAATGTGCTTTTCCCTGCCCCCGATTTACCAACAATAGCAGTCATGCCTTGAGCCGGAATAAACGCTTGCACGTTCTTTAATGCATATGTGTCACTTCCCTCATAACGGTAATTCACATGCT
Organism: Paenibacillus polysaccharolyticus; assembly: GCF_023714295.1. GTDB lineage: Bacteria > Bacillota > Bacilli > Paenibacillales > Paenibacillaceae > Paenibacillus > Paenibacillus polysaccharolyticus_A. The sequence continues at coordinate 397,476 of NZ_JAMAUN010000001.1, read as the reverse complement.
CACACATGATACCGTCCACCAGGTCGATCGGAGCAATAGGCTGGGGTGGGGGTGTAGATGCATTTGCCACTTGCACCGAAGAAATTTGCTCACGGATCTCGCAGTTTTTATCCGTCTGATCCTGTAACTCTCTCACCATCCGAAATGCAGGTAGCATCGAGCCGATGTACTCCAGATTAGACTGAATCGCAGTAAACCTTGGCCATAACCGTGAAAAAATCAAAATAATCAATAACAGGTTGGCTGGAGGCACCGACATCACCTGTAATGAAAGATAAATAAACGCCGCAATGATCATCGCTGCCGATACCCGGTGAATGAGCTGTGTACCTGTATTAAGCTGACTAAACTGAACTACGTTACGCTCAATTTGTCTGCATATGCGATCAAACCAGTGGATATGCGAACTTTCCAGCATATTGCTCTTAATATCCTTGATTCCGTTAAAATGCTCCGTTATCCCGTAATAATAGCTCTGCGAGAATTCAGAAGTCTGATCCCCAATCTGTTTGGCACGTTTCACGAACTTTCTTAACACTATGAATAATAACAAACCACTGATAAGTACAAGAACTGTCAACTTGGCGGATAACCAGAAAGCTAGCCCGATCTGAATCGCTGTAAAAATCAGGGAAGCTGCCATTTGCAGAATTAGACTTGTTCCCTGACTGACCCGGGCAAGTTCTGTAGTTAATATATGGTTAAAATCGGATTTTCGTTTTTGGAGAAAAAAAGACCACTGTGCCCGAAGTAGTGCACTGTAGGTTTCCAAGCGTAGCGTTCGTATGAATTGCTGCTGAATACGGGTATTACGAATGGTCTGAAGACGCTGCATCCATGCCTGTCCCGAGAGGATAAATACAAAGGCCACTAGAACAAGAAGCAATTGACCACTTGCAGAGAATCGGTGGAGTAGCTCCGTTAACCAGGGGATATGTATACCAGAGGAGCCCATCTCAAAAACACCAATTAAACTTAACATAGGAACGAGCATGTAAATGCCGATTCCTTCCATTAGACCAATCAAGATCATAGCTAGCAGATTCCAATATAAAACGGGACCAGAAATACGATGCAGTTTTCGCATAAAATAGTTTAACTCGGAGATCATATCTTTCCCCTCTCTGCCATCGTGCTTTTTTTGAAGCGCCGCCAGAACCAGAGAAATGGACGTAACGGAAAATACAGAAAAAACAGAGAACGTGGAAGCGGCAGCTGATGCACGTCCCAAGTACTTGGATATAACCGCTCAATAAAGAAAAACCATTTTTGCTTCGTGCTGCGGAGGGAAAATAGATAAGACTGATAGTTTTTCATTTCAGCCGGACTGTCTAGCATGTCATTCATAAACATCACACTTTCTCTTGCTAATCGCCTTCCAGTACGCTCACGCATAGCCATGATCGGTCCGTAAGTATTATCCAGCGGGGTGTTCAGCAGATTCGAAGCGAGATGTAAAGTCTGGGAACCAATAGATAAACGCCCTTCGGCTTTCATACGACGCTCTACCTTTTTCATATCGAGCGGCATTGTACGAATCATCTGATCGATGTCCATTAACCACCGCAGTCTGAACCAGCCGTGCCTTGCACCGTGCGTCACTAAATAAACCCATAAATCCTCTCTTTCCAGCATACGTACAGGAGTATGGGTGTATAAACTGAACCGGCTTCGTTTCCATAACAATTCAAATTCTGTTTCTCGCCCAGAGTCAGGATTAAGCCGCCAATGGATCTCCACCTGAGTCCGCTTTTCAGGATGGATGTAACAAATATGATGTTCCCGCCACTTCCAACTGCGAACAGTTAGTGCCCTCTCGCCCTCCTTGCGCTTATAACCAAGATCGGTGAGAATATGTTCTGCTGCCTCAACCTCTTGAACTGGAATAAGAATATCCAGATCTTTAGAAGTTCGTAAAGATACATCTCCGTACAAATCATGGGCCAGAGCAGGCCCTTTAAGTGTAATCGTGCGAATGCCCCGTTCCCGAAACGCTCCGCACACTTGCTCCATCTCGGCGGTTAGTTGTAACATGCGAAAGGTATTCATTGTATACTGCTGCTTCAATCTCTCCATAATCGTTTCAGGGACATGCGGAAGGTTCGCCTTTTTTAAATTCATATAGAGGACAGAATACAGACGATGATGGTATACCAGCTGTAAAAAAAGCTCCCAATCTATGCCGTGCAGCTGGCTTCTGATTTCCTGTGAAGTTAGATCTGCCAGATCACCTCTAAGCATGCTCAAGATTAGCTTGAGCTCCTTCGGAAACCCTTTTAAGTACATTTCAGTTTCATGCGTCATAGACAATATCTCCAGATCCCTTCTCAGGACATCGTTTGCCAAACAAGCCGACAACCGTATATTGGTCCATCGTATCTGCTCCAGTCACGATTAGTTTTCCGCTTCGTAGCCAGGCGTGTGCCTTCAGTTGTCCTTGCTTATTCCGTGCAGTCCCCATATATAAAGTGCTTGCGATTTTACGCCGTTCCAGCATTTTCATTGCAGCTATAGCCATGACAAGACATTGGCTTTCCCATAACGTATACTTGCTGGCAAGCATAACCGCTTTCGATATATTCCTTATTTCAATTACCTGATTGCGATTCAGTCCAACAACAGGTGTTTCCAACATAGGTATACCCAGGCCAGGGGCAATTTTGGCAAACGGCCTTGCCTTTTGGATTCGAGCCCACCCCAGCAGAACATAGGCTTCCCATATCAAACGCCTGATCGTGCTTGGAAGTGAAAAATACGCCTTCACTTTACGAAACATCTTCCTACACTCCGCTAGAGATATGGATTAGTCCTTCACGTGAAAGGTGCTCCAAAAAAGAGATAACCTGTTCTCGGCATTCATCCGGTCCAATATCATATTCCATAGCAAGCGTCTCGATTAATTCTTCCAGTGTACGTTCCTCTGCGATCAATTCCCAGATTCGTCCACCTGTGCTACCCAGATTATAATATTTACCGGAAGCAATGCTCATCATCACCTTTTCGCCGGCCATATCACTAACCAGATTGCCTTCCTTCCGTGTTATTACATCATTCGTATAGATAGGCTTAATTGCTGTCATATTCGATTATGCACTCCTTTGCGTATATGATTGATGATGCGTTCGACCATTTCAAAAGCCGTAAAATGGGGTCCTGTTCTGCTTATTCTGCTGATTTCCACACTGGCCGAGAGTCTTGAAGCTGTCTCAAACAACCATTGGGCAAGCCCCTGGCGTGTCACCAGTCCACCACGGAAAGTATGAGAACAAAGCAAGTGTAAACGTTCCAAACCACTTACCTCCTCTAGTTGCACAGGCCTGGTTTCTTGATTCGCTTGAGGTACTAGCTCATAGATTCCAGCAAGCGGCACAGCTCTCTCGTGAAAGTAGTGTTGAACCGGTATGGCGTATTTGGTAATTTCAGCATGAACGGTTGCATAGTTCTGTTGCGTCATGCCGAAACCGTCCAGACTGGGCTGCCATAATTTCTGCTGTGGATAGCCAGGCGACACGATTGCTCTTCCGCCAGCATCCCAGGTCAAGGCCACCACATCATCCGTCAGAAGGGGATATCCGCGTGATGCCAGTGCCGCAGATAATGTGGACTTACCTGCTCCGGAATGTCCAACGAACGCGTAAGCCCAGCCCTCAATTACAACAGCGCTTCCGTGTAGTGGAAGAATGCCGCGTTGCATCATAATCACGGACATGCATGTGCCAAGGATAAATAGTCTGACTTTCTTCTCATCGGCACCGAACACCGGAGAAACAATGATCCGTTTGCCATGTTCCATCAAAAACAGACCCGTGTCTTCAATTCTGAAAAAAAGACAGCCGTTTCGCGCCACAAAATTGTCACTGCCAACATCCCAGCTCTCCCACAGCTTTGTCAGATCGTAAGACTCAATCTGCACATCTGCTGCTTCCGGCGCTGTACCCGCATCTATCGGTGCACGCTGCAACTCAGGCATCGGGATCTGACTCAACCAACGCAAACCATAAGCTTCATAGTGCACAGGCAACAATAAACGGTACCTCCTTCTTGTTATAGATATGAAAAAAAGCCCTGATATTCATTAGCTCAATATTAGGGCGGAGGCGAAAAAGCTGGAATTGATTGCATTTCCGCCCTTTAAGTATGAACTAGCTGGAAAACTAAAAATTAAGACGTTGGATCATACAAGTCTGCATCGTGGACAGTAATCCAGTCGATTTGTCTGTATCCTACCCCTGCCATCGTTTCATTCACGTCCAACACTTCAAGAACGGGTGCTTGCCATTCTTTTTTTTCGTTTTGCATTGTATTCACCTCCCTTCAAGAGACGTATGCCTTAGATCAAAATTTTTGGATAAAGCGGTACACAATCAAACTGTGCATCATCAAGCGCAAATCTGGATGGGATGCAAGTTCGGGCCTGGGACTTGGAAAATTAGCCAGAGCTGATTTAATCCGATCCGTGTTTAATATGCCTGCAACCCGGCTGTCAGAACACAAGGTTTGCAGTTCCGAGGTAAACGCCTGCCAGTCTGGCAAAATACGATGCAGCCAGTCCGCAGGTTGTACGCCACGCACACGCTGATTGAGCCTAACTTTGTCCGGCAATTCCGGTGACGTGGCACGGCGAATCAATGAACGATCCGTTCCTTGCCTTACATACTGCTCAATCGGTACAGAGAGACAAAATCGAATCACTCTTGGATCACTTGTGGGATCACGTTCCCATGCCCGGTAACGAAGGGAACATTTGGTGGCGACGGCCCCATTTTTATTCGCGATCGCTAGATTATTGAACTTGTCGGCTCGCACCTGAAGTGCATCGGCTCGGGCCCCGCCCTGGAGTACAAGGATGGATTTAAGTCGCTCCAGCACGCCTGTTCTCCGGGCCAAATCTGGATGAATCAGCTGTGCGCCTGCAGGCTGAGCTGTCCCCTTGTTATTTCCTTTGAACCAGTCTGGGAACGCTTTACGGCCTGTGATCCGGGCGATGCGTGAGAATGCCATCCCTGTTCGTTCGCTGTATTGCTGCATCTCGCGGAACCAGCGGAAATATCGGCCACTTTTCAGCAAGCTGGCGTAATAATCAAGGGCAGGTCCCCATGAGATCGTAAAATTACCCCGTGCACCTGTTAGCAAAATGCCGGCATCCTGCTCACTTGCTTTTTCATAAAATCCACGGATCCAGAATGAATTTTCAAAGTATTTATAAGGCATCTCCATCATGTTCAGCCACGTATCCACTTCACTGAGCGGACTTCGTCCTTCAAAATCGAGATAGTTTTCCGAGATATTGCCTACGTGATTAACGGTAGAGCGAATAAATGCTCGCTCGTCTGCTAGTAACGTTTTCGGCGTGTAATCCGTAAAATCCGGAACAGGCACGTAGCTGTATGCTTGAAGCTGTTTCCCCTGACTCCGGAGCGTCCCGGAAGCAAAACCTGCAACAGCCCCAGAATCCAGTCCACCACTTAATGCCGCCGCAACCTGTCTATGCGTTCGTAAGCGTGAACCTACGGCTTGGCTGAACACCTCACGAAAAGCTTCTACATATTCATCGTCCGATTTAAGTCGAAGCGGTTCGACATTATCCCATCGATGATATTGCCTAAGTTTGATCTTCCCGTTTCGCAACGTCAGCGTGTGTGCAGAGGGTAGCTGATTCACTCCGCGATACACTGTGGAATGAATATCAGCCGAATCATGCATATCAGGAATAGCCAGAAATTCGGATAGCCAGTTTTCGTCGAGTGCCTTCTGTACCCCTCCTAGCTCAAGCAACGGTTTCATTAATGTACAGAAGGCGAACCGTGAACCGTCATTTCGGTAATAAAACGCTCGCATGCCCGTAATATCTCTTGCAGCAAACAACATGCGGCGGCGTTCATCCCAGATCGCAAAAACAAAGTCCCCCAGCAGATAACCGGCTACATCTTCTCCCCAGCGCTGATACGCTCTCAGAATCAGTTCGCTGTCCGCCAGTCCAGCCAGCTCTGCTCGAGAAATCTGCAACTGATCCGCTAGTTGTTCCCGATTGTCCAGAATGGCATCCGCGGTGATGGTCATTCGACTATCTTCATCATAAAGAGGCAATTTCTCGTTTACAGACTCCAGCGTAATCCACTGGGCATGGCAACTGAGGAATGCTTCATCTCCTTTCCATACCCCTGTTGTATCCACCGGGATATGTCCAAGACTTGCATAGAGCCGCCAGCTGTCCTCCCACAGTGCTTGCTGACCATCTGTATGTACGATTCCAGCTATGGCACTCATGACTTTCCTCCCCGAACGATTTTACGCTGGGATGCCCAGGCGCTGAGTTGATGACCAAATGGTATCCAAGATTTGATACGATGTAACTTACTTTGGGCAGAATCAAGTTGCTTCTTCAAACGTTCCCGCTCACTGTACCCACGTTCCAGCCGCTGATCTGCTGCGCGAAGAGCTGCCTGCAATTGTCTGATCGTGGCCATAGCGGCTAGTGACGGGTCCATCTTGGCGCTTTCCTTCTCCTCACTGCCGCTGTGGATCGGAGACCGATCCTTGGCTCCATTCATCGGCGCATCCATGCGGTAATTTGGCTGCCAACGACACTCCGTTGCGAGTACTAGCTGTTGCTTGAGCCGCTCCAACACCTCTGTATCCGGCTCTGCATGAAACTGGACTCCCGTCCAATCTTCAGCTTCTTGTAGCTGTTCACTGTACCCCATCCGGTGGAACAGGTTCGCACCGAGTACACGGCAATACCGTTCAACTTCTTGTCTTTCAAGTATACTTTTCCAGTTGTTAACAGAATCTTGATGTGCCTCCTGATGAGATGAGAGGAAAGGGTCCCCAACGCCCATACCATAGAACATGTCAGATTTCGTACTATCCACAAACTGACCATATCGCTCCATGCCCTGTTCATAAGTAATGCCTAGAAAAGCACATAACTTCTCCAGTTCTTCCTGTGGTTTCATAACGAGTTGCTCATATTTCAATTCGTAGGCCAAAGGATGAGCCTCTGCAAAATAATCATTCAATCGAGTTAGACCAAGTGTTAAGTCTACGGCTTTCATATTCAGTTTTGAATGATTCAGACTCTGGATCAGATCAAAACCTTCGCCGGTATGGCGATTTACTTTTTTAAAGGATGCCGCTACAGAAAGGGGGTTACGCTGAAGATGAATGCGTCTGGACTGCGGAAACAACCGATCCAGCCATTCGAGCATATAATAATAACGCGGAGATTTATCAACGATGAAGTCTGCTCCGCTCCCTTCCAGAAACCCATTATATATTTCAAGAGCAAAGCTTCTGCACGCCTTTTCGAAAATATCTTCGGACACCATCGCTTGGTAAAATTGACGGATGATGGAACTGCCACCGTAAGCGCGAGAGTCGGCTTTGGACAAATCGACGAGATTCATCAGAAACCACATCTCCTGCGTGGCAAATATGCGACTATGATTTTGGAGCATAACGGTAGATAACGAACTGCCACTACGGGGAATGCATAATAAAAAGACAAGTCCGTTTCCTTGCGCATCTATCAATGGCAGCCTCTCCTCTGTAAATTTATAAAATTATGCCGTGGGATTGGATCGACCGGATGATCATTTACCTTGGAAATGACAGGGGATTTCGACACTCTGAGATACAATATGTATTTATACCTTTACTCTATGATACAAAATGTATCATGTCAATCTTTTATTTTCACCTTTTCATAATTTATTCACTTGCCAATGATCTAAGTACGCAACCATACAAAAAAGCCTCCAGTTCCTGTTATGAGATAAACAGAATCCGGAGACCGAGATAATGAATCAGAGATATGACACGATTACAATTATCAAACTAAGCAAACCGAACCAAATCTAACTTAAGGAAACTTATCCGGTAAAGGTAACATTCTTCCCTTTTCCAGCCATACCTAGGCCTTGCATCCGTTCCAACTCTTCTTGGTCGGCTGACTGTGCATCCTGCATTCCTTGTTGAACTTTCACGGTCAACAGTACTGCAATACCTGCTACAAAAAAGAAGATCAGCGACAGAATCCCCCAACGGGTAGAACCTGTAATCTGTCCCACGTAACCAAATACAAATGGTCCAAAGATCGAAGCGAACTTTCCTGTAATGTTCACAAATCCAAAGTATTCACCGGTTCGTCCAGCCGGCATCAGATTGCTAAACAAGGAACGCGCCGTCGATTGACTGATTCCCTGTACAACGCCAACCAACCCTGCGAGTAAATAAAAGTGCAGAGCTTGGGTCATAAAGTAGCCAAGTATAACGATACAAATATAAATACTTAAACTTACCAATAACACCTGCTTTGCTCCCCACCGCTGCGCCCAAGCACCTAGAAGCAGTGTACACGGGAAACCGATGAATTGCGTAATTAGTAGCGCCAACATCAAATCCGATGTACCAATGCCAATGCTTGTCCCATAGATTGTGGCCATCAGAATAATGGTATTAATCCCGTCATTGAAAAACCAGAATGCGACCAACATCCGAAGCAACTGCGGAAAACGCCGGATCTGACCGAAGGTTTGCCGTAATCTGCGTACCCCCACCTTTGCGTAACCTGTTACGGATGAAGGCAACTCAGGTGAAGCTGGCCTTCTAGGTGCATAGCGGAAGATAGGAAGGGAGAATAGCAACCACCACAGTGAAACCGAAATGAAGGCAAGTCGCGTACCTGCAAGTGTACTCGGCATGCCGAACCAGCCCGGTTGCTGAATCATTAACAGATTGATTGCAAGCAGTACCCCCCCGCCGATATAACCATAGGCATAACCTTTGGAGGATACCATGTCTCTTCGTTCTACAGGAACTAAATCCGGTAACATGGCATCATAGAACGTATTCCCCCCGGCAAAACCAATCGTAGACAACACGAGCAGGGTAGACGCAAGCAACCAGTCTCCTTCTCCGATCACGCTGAATCCCAGCGTTGCCACAATTCCCGTTATCGCGAAAACTCGCAGGAAGTCCCCTTTTCGTCCCGATAGATCAGCCAGTGTTCCTAGCAGCGGAGTTAACAGCGCCACACACAACATTCCAATAGAGTGTGTATAAGCAAGGTAAGAAGCTGCCGTATCCTTATCCAATGTTACCGCAGCAACAGAAGCATAGAATACAGGTAGCACCGCCGCAAGCACGGTTGTAGCATAAGCCGAATTGGCCCAGTCATACGTAATCCAGGCTTTTACTGCACGTTTATCCACACTTAATCCTTCCTTTACATGCATCAGGGCTCGATGCTCAGAATCAGACCTTTTTCTCTATTGTAAAGGAAAGATATCACATATGATCATGATTTTTGTAAAATTTAAACATGTACCCCGCTTCAGCCTATCCTAAGGCAAATGTAGCGTATTTCATTCATTTTAGTTGAGATCGCATCACATATCGTCCCCGCCCGTGAATATACTTAATTACCGACAGGCCAAACTGTGCCGCGTAATCAATGGGGGGTGCCTACATGTCAAATTCACACCAGCCTTACTCGTTCGTCGTATCCCGGGAAGATTGGTCGCTTCACCGCAAAGGGTACCAGGACCAGCAGCGCCATCAGCAAAAGGTGAAAGATGTCATTAAGCAAAATCTGCCTGATCTGATCACCGAAGAAAATATTATCATGTCCGATGGACAACAAATCATCAAGGTACCCATTCGCAGTCTGGATGAGTACCGTTTCGTGTATAACTACCAAAAGCAAAAACATGTCGGTCAGGGGGACGGTGACAGTCAGGTTGGCGATGTCATTGGCCGTGATCCTGCGTCCCAGAAGCCGGGCAAGGGCGAGAAAGCTGGCGATCAACCAGGTCATGACATAGTGGAAGCTGAGGTCAGCATTGAGGAATTGGAAGATATTCTTTTTGCCGAACTGGAATTGCCGGATCTGAAACAAAAGGATAAAGATTTGATCGAGACACATACCGTGGTCTTCAACGATATTCGCAAAAAAGGCATGCAGTCTAACATCGATAAGAAACGAACCATACTGGAGAACCTGCGCCGCAATGCAACCACGGGCAATCCGGGCATTCATCACATCAGTCCGGATGATCTCCGCTACAAGACGTGGGAAGACAAAATCATCCCTCAGTCCAACGCCGTCATCATCGCCATGATGGATACATCCGGGTCGATGGGATCATTTGAAAAATATTGTGCCCGCAGTTTTTTCTTCTGGATGACGCGTTTTCTTCGTCGTCAGTATGAGAAAGTCGAAATTGTGTTTCTGGCTCACCACACGGAAGCCAAAGAAGTGACGGAAGAGGAATTTTTCACTCGTGGCGAGAGCGGCGGTACGATCTGCTCCTCTGTATATATGAAGGCACTGGATATTATCGATAAACGTTATCCTCCTTCGAGTTATAACATCTACCCGTTCCATTTCTCGGATGGCGATAACCTGACCTCGGATAATGAGCGCTGCGTGAAGCTGATCGGCGAGTTGATGAAGCGCAGCAACATGTTTGGTTACGGTGAAGTGAACCAATATAACCGTAGCAGTACACTCATGTCTGCTTACCGCCATATTAAGATGGATCAGTTTATGTATTACGTCATCAAGGAAAAAGGCGAAGTGTACAAAGCACTGCGCAGCTTTTTTCAAAAAAGAGAAGGAGGCAGCCTGGGATGACCGATGAAATCCGCGAACTGGAATACGCTATTGCTGAAATTATGGAGATTGCCGATGGATTCGGCCTCGACTATTACCCGATGCGCTACGAGATCTGCCCGTCGGATATCATCTACACCTTTGGTGCTTACGGCATGCCGACAAGGTTCAGCCACTGGAGCTTTGGCAAAACGTTTCACAAGATGAAAATGCAATATGATTTTGGCCTGAGCAAAATTTATGAACTCGTTATTAACTCCAATCCTTGCTACGCCTTCCTTCTGGATGGCAACTCTCTGATTCAAAACAAATTAATCGTTGCCCACGTACTTGCACACTGCGACTTTTTCAAAAACAATGCCCGCTTTTCCAAATCCAACCGTAATATGGTCGAGAGTATGGCAGCTACGGCAGATCGGATCAGCAATTATGAGATGGAATATGGCACAGAAGCCGTTGAATCGTTCATCGATGCGGTAATTGCCATTCAAGAACATGTGGACCCACAACTCATTAAACCGCGGCACCTAGACAAACAGCGTTATATGGAGATGAAAATTCGCGAACAGCGTGGTGATAAAGCTCCTAAACCGGAAGGTCAATATGACGACCTTTGGTCGCTCGACAATCTGCAAACGGAGGAAAAGTCCACGGACAGTTTGCAGGTGCACCATTTTCCACCCGAACCGGAGAAGGATATTATGTGGTTTATTCAAGAGTTCTCCGAGGTGCTCACCGATTGGCAACGGGATATTATGAGTATGATGCGGGAGGAAATGCTCTATTTCTGGCCTCAGATGGAAACGAAAATCATGAACGAAGGCTGGGCTTCGTACTGGCATCAACGTATTATACGCGAACTCGATCTGAGTAGTGAGGATACCATCGAATTTGCCAAGCTGAATTCTTCCGTTGTGCAGCCGTCCAAGCAGAGTTTGAATCCATATTACCTGGGACTGAAAATCTTTGAAGATATCGAACGCCGCTGGGATCATCCGACACGCGAGGAACAGGAACGTTGGGGGCGTAAGCCTGGGCAAGGCCGGGCCAAAATGTTCGAAGTGCGCGAGTTCGACTCAGATACCTCGTTCATCCGTAACTACATGACCAAAAAGTTAACCGAGGACCTCGACCTCTACGTGTTTGAGAAAAAAGGTCCCGACTGGAAAATCACCGACAAGTCTTGGGAAAACATCCGTGACCAGCTTGTATTTTCCCGCATTAACGGCGGCTCTCCTTATTTGGTCGTACAGGATGCAGACTATCTGCGTACAGGCGAACTCGTATTGAAACATCAGTATGAGGGCATCGAGTTGGATCTGAAATACATGGAGCGCACGCTCCCGTATCTGTACCGTCTCTGGGGACGTACGGTTCATGTAGAGACCCGTGTGGAAGATAAACCGATCTGGTTCACCTATGACGGCAAAAAACACCATCGCAAGTTTTTATAAGCGGGAGTGACGAAGTTCGGATATATCATGAAAAACCAAAAAAGAGGCAAGTTCCAGATACTACTCAGGAACTTGCCTCTTAGCCTGTTATACCGAATGAAACACCGTGTTACGTTCCCCCAGCAAACGCAGGGGTACAAAGAAATTATTTTCCACTTCATTGGCGGGTAGTGGCCTGCTGAAGTAGTAACCCTGGATCTCCCGACAGTCATTTTGCATCAAAATATCGAGCTGGCCTTTGGTCTCGATCCCTTCTGCAATCACTTCCATCTTAAGATTCTGGGCCATCGAGATAATTGTGGCTACGATCGCCTGATCGCTATGGCTTTCGGTGATATCCGTGACAAACGAACGGTCGATCTTGAGTTTGTGGATCGGGAAATGCTTGAGATAACTCAGTGAGCTGTATCCTGTGCCAAAGTCATCCAGACTGATCTTCACACCCAGAGCGGATAGCTCGTTTAGAATTGCCGTGGATACCGCTGCATCCATCATCATGCTCTCTGTGATTTCCAGTTCCAGATATTTGGCTTCCAGACCTGTCTCAGTTAAAGCATTCTGCACCTGCTCCACCAGGTTGGACTGGTGAAACTGCTGGCTGGACAAGTTCACAGACACCGGGATGAGTGGCCCGCCGCTAGCGTGCCACAGCTTCATCTGTCTACAGGCTTCACGAATCGTCCAGTTACCAATATCGTAGATCATGCCGGTCTCCTCGGCCAGAGGGATAAATACATCGGGTGCAAGCAGCCCTTTAAGCGGGTGTTGCCAGCGAATCAGAGCCTCTACCCCAATCATTCGGCTGTCCAGCGTACGAATCTGCGGCTGATAGTACAGCACCATCTCATTACGCTCCAGTGCTTTCCTTAGATAACCTTCGAGCTCAATCCGTTCATAAAGTTCAGAGTCGAGCTGAGCCGTATAGAACTGGTAACCGTTCTTGCCATTTTTCTTCACCTCATACATTGCGGAGTCGGCATGTTTAATCAAAGCATCCGTTCCAACCCCATGTTCAGGGTACATGGCAATACCGATACTCGCTGTAACGTAAAAATCATTTTCCTTCAAACGATAAGGTTGCTTAATCGCTTCCACAATTTCTTCTGCAAGTCGAACCACCTGTTTTTCATCCGCTTGTTCTCCTGTGACTACCATGGTAAACTCATCCCCGCCCATTCGGGCTAGCGTAACATTAGAGGTTGCCTGAGGATGAGAAGCTTCAATTACGGTTATAATCCGGTTGCTCACTTCTTTCAGAAACACATCCCCGATGGAATGCCCCAGAGAGTCATTAATCATCTTAAACCGGTCTATGTCCATGACCATTACAGCAAACTTATGCTGTTTTTGTTGTTCACAGACATTTATCGTAGTAGCCAGCACTTCATCCAACTTGCGTCGGTTAGGCAACCCTGTAAGTGGATCATGCAGAGCCTGATGCCGAATATTTTGCTGTGCCTGGGTCTCTTCTGTAATATCTTTAATCAAGATATGGCTCCCAACATGGGTGTCATCAATGATGACTGGAATGACCGCAATACTCAGATCAAGGAGTTCATTTTGTGTATTTCTCATTTTGGCCATGTAATGCCGCTGTTGCAATTCCTGGTTGTCCCACGTGTGAGCGTTATCCTTACTCGAACACTGTACACTGATCTGCTCAATAATCTGGTTAATCGGGCGGTCAATCACCCTCTTCTCAGGATATCCAGTAATTGTAGTGACTACAGCGTTAATGCCTTTAATGATACCTTCGCGATCTACGGAAACGATGGCATCCGAATGATTATGGTACAGGGCATGATACCACTGTTCATTTTCATGAATACGTTGATCTTTCTGAATCATCCGTTGATTGATAAAATTACCGAATAACGTGAGACCAATGGCCACCATCGTTCCCGCCGCAATAAGGTAAGCAAGAACCTCCGACTCCACCTGTCTGCTTAGACTCTCAGGGATGACTTGCACTTGATGAAATTGAGCTGCTGCCATTCCGGTGTAGTGCATGCCTGTAATGGCCAAACCCATAATGAGTCCGCTGCCTATTTTATAGACCCAATGATGTTTAGATTCCGGACGATTGAAAAAAAACATTAGCCACAGCGCTGCATAGGAAGCCAGTGCCGCGATCAGAACGGATAACAACACAAGGCCCGGCTTGTATGTAATCGGAATAGACATCGCTGCCATGCCCACATAATGCATAGAGGTGATGCCTGCAGTCAGCAACAATCCGGCAAACACAAGTTTGCTAATCCGGTTGGACGGGCGACCTGCAAATTCCAATGCTACCCCCGACGCGATAATAGCTAACAAAACGGACAAGATCACCTTATCCATGGAATAGGAAACGTGCATAGGAAGCACAAAAGCGATCATGCCAACAAAGTGCATCGACCAGATACCCAGTCCCATAGAGATTGCCCCGCAAGCAACCCACCAGTGACGCGCCTTTCCACTCGTCAAAGATACACGGCCTGTAAGATCAAGTGCTGCATAAGAGGCTAACGACGCAATGAAATAGGATAAAATAACAAGTTGTAGATTGTACGTGCCATGTATGTGCTCCACTCACTCTGTCCTTTCAGCCGGGTAATGCTCATATGTATGTTAAATGTAAAAAAAGAAGCGAGTGCGCTGCCTGGGCGACAGGCACTCCCTCCGTAGCATTTGACTTTGCGACTAGCGACTTAGTCATAAACCGATTGGCATACAATGAAACCCGCTAATGATGAATGTTTATAGTCTAAACGTCCCAGCCCTGAAAATCAACACTTATTTCCAGAAGCACAGCGCATTTCAACCTAGTCACTCATTTGTTACACTTCATTAAACATCCTGACCCAAAACGTGTTCAGTAATTCTACTTCTTTACCAATAATAGACTACCGAATCCGGACGTATCGCGGTACGAATTGCCTGAAGGATCACTCCACATGAAGACACTGCTACGTTTCCCGTCTCCAGCACCGTCATCATTCACCTGCAGATCGAACCCGATCCATTTGCTTTGCTTGGCGTTCACATTCTCCAGCGGAATAGCCGCCTCCACCACATATCCATCCTTCGTCAGACGTGTACTTGATTTGAACAGCTCTTTACGGGCATTACCTCCGAACGAAGTTTCATTATCGAAATTAACTCGATACTGGGCATCATCGTCCTCATAACTGCTCGTTTGATTTTTATTCAGATCAATGAATAGCTCAATGGAATCTTGTTCATGTGCGTTAGCACTTTTTTTACTGAGCAAAGGGTCTTTGACATCAGCAAGTACGTAAAGATACTTTTCATCCCACAGCAACTTCGCCTTGGCCTTAGCACCGGCATTTCCGGCAACCTTAACATCCGTTGTGATGGTCACTGCTTTTTTCCACAACTTATCTTCCTTACCATCAACAACAGGAGTTCCATATGAAACTTTGACTTGTTTTAATGCAGGGCCTAACTTAAGCTTGCCCCGACTTTCCTTTTTCTGCGGTTGCTGATTATTCGTATCGTTCCAGACAATAATGGAAGTTTTACTGTTAGGCTGTTTATCCGTAATGCGGAAATCCAGAGATAACACCTTGCCTTCCGCTAGATTCGCTGCGGAGAACGGTAGTGATGCATAGACAATATATCCCGATTTATTCTCCTTCACTTCGTAGAGCTTCTGATCTTTGCCTTTGCCGCCATCCCGATTGAAAATGTATTGCCCATCTTTCGGTGTCGTATTTTTCTTGCTGGTTGCCATATCTTCCGGGCTGACAAACACTTCTACCTGGTCGCCTTTCTGACGTGTGGCGTCTTTGACTTCAATGCGCAGGTTCAGTTTTTTCCCATCCCATAATGACTTCACTTGACCTGTAGTTCCTGCTGTGCCTTCGATGACATGTGAAACCGGTTTGGCCTGAACAGCTCCCCAGAGAATATCTTCCTGCCCTTTACGGTCTGGCAAGGATACTTTGGCTTGTGCGGCTGTCCATTCATTTCGATATACAGGCAAGGATGCCGGATCAACTAACGCCCAGTATGACGGTTTGGCTTTCAGTTTACGGTCAAACAGTAGCGGTGCATCCTTTCTGCCTTTGACAGGGAAATCATCCAGCCATGTGCCGTCATCAGCAAGTCCCCATAACGTCACACTGTCCATAACACCACGATCATCAAACTCCTTGAACAGATCAAAGAGCGCACGGTAACGATAAGCCTGCTCCAGCATCATCTCATCCGTCACAGGTTTCTCCTGCTCCGAGTTCCCTGAATAGATCGACATATCCAGTTCTGTTACTTGAATGTGAACCCCCAGAGCAACTGCCCGGTTGAACGCTTCACGAATTTGTTTTACATCCGGTCCGTACATCGACACATGCATTTGAAAGCCGATAGCATCAATTGGTGTACCTTTAGCCAGCAGTTTCTCTACCAGTTTGACCATGTCATTCATTTTGCTAACACTGCCTTCGATACCGTAATCATTGATCACCAGTACCGCGTCAGGATCAGCCTCGCGTGCATAACGGAAAGCCAGTTCAATGTAGTCACTGTCATCTCCGTCACCGTCTACATCGCCAATGATATCCCGCCATTTCGAATTGCTCGCCTGATCACGCAGACCGCCGCCGTCCGAGATGACTTCATTAACAACATCCCACGTATGCACTTTACCTTTGTAACGGCTCACAATCGTTTGGATATGTGTTTTCATACGCTTCAGAAGTTGCTCACGCGTAGCGGGTTTCGATGGATCATTAGGATCGGTAAAGAACCAGTCCGGTACTTGACTGTGCCATAGTAGCGTATGGCCTCTGACCTCCATATTGTTCGCTGCAGCAAAGTTAACCAGCCGATCTGCTTCAGACCAGACAAAATTGCCCTCCGTCGGCTGCATGGCATCCATTTTCATGAAGTTGCCCGCAGTAATACTTTTAAAATGTTTTTTAAGCAGATCCGAGTGCGGATCTTGTGGATCTAGAGCCGTTTGGTCAATCGCTGCGCCAAGCGCATAAGATGTCCCCAGCGTTTTGGCCAAATCCGGGATATCCTTCTCAATTGCGATCGCTTCCGTCGCTGTAATCTGAACATCATCAATGTAGAACGGAATCGTGTCTGTCTCCGTCACTTCAGAAGACTGCTTCCACGGTGTCTCGGCATACATCCGCAATCCGCTTACACCCGTGCTTTCTGCCGGAACGATGACATCTGCTTCGATCTTCTTCCATTGGCCTTTATTCAGTGTAGTGGAAGCAAAGGTTGCATATTCCAGCTTAGCTGCATCACCATTAAATTCCTTCTCCAATGAGCCGTTGATTACCTGCGTTGCAGGCCCTTCATCATACATCGCCCAGAAGGAGACATGAACTGTACTTCCCTTTTGCAAGTAAGGCAACACCTCTACCAACGGTCCATGATAAGTTTCCGTTCGGGAGGAGGTTTTCAAACTGCGGTTACTATTGTGTCCGATGCCGCTGACTACCTCCAGCTTTTCAGTACCGCGAGGTTTCCATTTTCCGATATTCCCATCTTCAAAATCAGCATTAAACAAAGCTTTGCCCGGTTCTCCCGGTTCTCCCGGCTCACCTGGATTCTCAGAAGCAGGTTTAACAAGCCTGATTTGGAACTCGTCTAACAAATAAGCAGCGGTTGCATCCGTGCTCTCCAGATACAGTTGCAGGCCACTGCCTTGTTCATAACTATATTGCCCTTGCAGCTTCACCCATTTCTGATCGGTTACTTGCTCGGCTGCGTTAACCTGATCATATTGCGCATCCCCGTTGCCATCGCGGCGTTCCACGGTGAATTTCAGATTAGCCGGTGCTGAACCTGCAACCAGTTTCACGTAACCAGATATTTCAACGACAGCATTCTTGTCTACCACATCCGACAATGACAATGAAGGTCCATTCCAGGCCTCTGTGCGACCTGTTGTTTTCAGAGAACGTGTACCTTGGTAAGCTTGATCTCCAGTCACGCCAACCGTTACTCCACCCCGGGCTGTCCAGCCTTGGGTCGTGCCATCCTCGAACGAATGAGACAACAAAATGTCACCTGCATTTGCTGCGCTTGCCTTCTGTTCTCCTGCTCCGATCCCTGGCAACAAACTAAAGATCAGAGTTGCTGCCAAGCATAACCTCAACCATTTTCCCCGCACGTCAATTCCTCCTTGTGAATTTCGTCATCCATCCTGTAACGCGGTCAAACATCGGGCATTTCACAACACACTTCTGCATGCATGGATTTCCTCTGCTGGTCTGTTAACTGGCAACATCTTACGTCGCACGGATGGAGTCAGGAACTTCAATGCACGGTTCTTAACCTCCTCAAGTGAGCCGGATTACGCCCTTGGGAACCTGCTTAAATCCCTAAGTAAGCGGTTACATTATCAAATTTATGTCATCATACCTTTTACTGTAAATATGGAAATTTAGTGTCCATCCCCCTCTTTTTATACTTATGATCGCCGCCCATGCCATTCACACTTCAATATTAACGTATCATTTGGTAACAGAAAAAAAGCACAGCCTATGGCTGTGCAGGTCGTTCCGGATACGTTTCATTTACAGGCGCTGTCGTCTGGCGAACAATTAAATTCGATGGTTCCGTCACGACAGGGGGTGTATACGAGGGATTTTCAATCATCGCAATCAGATATTCAATGGCTCGAATACCAATGGTGTAGATATTCTGATTCACCGTTGTTAATCCTGGCTTAAACACCTCGGCATAATACGTATTGTCGAATCCAACCACTGAGATATCCTCTGGCACACTGAAACCATGTTTTTCAATCTCATGAATCGCGCCAAAAGCAGACATATCCGAGGCACAGATGATGCCTGTAGGTTGCTCCCTAAGAGCCAGCAAACGCCGAGCTGCCTTGGCACCGCCATCAAATGAATAGTCACAGACTTCCAGATAGATCGTCGCATAAGGAATACCGCATAAACGAAGCCCTTCCTTGTACCCGTCTAAACGAAGGTTAGCAACAGCAGGTCCCAGTGTACCTGAGATGTAGGCAATCTTGTGATGCCCAAGTTCATACAGATGTTTCACTGCCATAGCAACACCATTAACATTATCTGTCGTAATGTAACCTGCACGTTTGCCAAACAGATCGGTATCTATGAACATGGTTGGAATCTCTGCAGTGACCAGTTCCTGAATGCTTTTGTTTTCCCGTCCTTCCCCGAAAACAACAACGCCATCCACATTTCGGCTACGGCAGTGCTTGATGAAAGAATATGTAGGGTCATCAAATCGAGTTGATAATCGAACAAGATCATAACCGCTATTTTCCAAGGCCGTTTTGATCCCTTCAAGTAACTCGGATACAAACGGATTCGTAAACGGAACGGTAAGCAGTACCCCCACTGTCCATGAACGGCGTTTAACCAGTCCACGAGCGACTACATTGGGTTGATATTTTAATAGTTCGATAGCTATATTCACTTTTTTACGTGTTTTTTCACTAACGTCCGGATAGTCGTTCAATACTTTGGAAACGGTTGCAACAGATACTCCCGCTTCTTTGGCCACATCATGGATAGAAGCCATCTAATCACCTCGACCTCTTTTTAAATCGCCTGTCTCCGGCTATATTATCTATAACAACAGCAGGTTTGTCTACCCATTATAGCTTATTACAACCGGAAACGGTATGGAAGGTTCCTGGTGCTTCGGGGTCCACATTACTGCTACAGTTTCCTCAAATCCGTTGCAAGCTTCTCCATTGCTGTCGCAAAAACGGCAAGCTCGGATGAACGTGAAGCCTGACTGCGCGCCCCGTTCGAAGTACGCTCAGACTCCTGCTGCACTCTTTTTAATATTTCCATGATCTGATCCAGATTGGATTGAATTTTGCTTTGCGCGTCTCTGGAGCTTGCCGCCAGCTTGCGTACTTCGCTTGCAACCACTTCGAATCCGCGTCCGAACTCTCCGGCATGTGCCGCTTCAATTGCAGCGTTCAAGCCGACAAGGTGACTTTGATCGGAAATTTCACGAATCAGCTCACCCATTTTTTCGATCTGTTGCATTCCTCCGGTTAACTCTTCAAGGAGCACATGCGCCTGATCCTGGGAAACAACCGTTTCCTTCGCTACAGCGGAGATGGATAACGCATTTTCATTTAATTCCGTAATCATACCAGTAAGTTCCTGCGTAATTTGTGTGATCGCTTGCAGTGTACCATCCTGATCCGAAGCGAGCTGGTGAAGCTGCTCTTTTTCTTTTTTTTCATAAGCTTCCAGAACAAGCTGTGAATCCAGATTGAACATTTTGCTTAGTGCATGTATGACGTAGTGCCACGAATCGGGGATAAGCTGTTTAAATATGGTGGTAGCGATATCCAGATAGGCCATGTAAGCACCGAGATAATAGTTCGTTGTCAGTCCGATACGCGAATGAACTAATCCAATGGTGATCCGCTGTTCAATATAAGCATCGTCCACAATGCCGTCTGTCATGGATAACCAATACATCCGTTGTGTTTCCTTCAATCGTTCAATATTGGAAAATCGGGCGATCAGCTCCGTTAATTCTGGGTACTTCCCCACATGTTTGTAAAAGTGATCCACCACATCTTCAACAACTTTTTCGAAGACAGGCCGATGATCAGCAAGTAGTCTTAAATCTTGTGCAGTTAACCCCACATAATCCAGTTGTTTTTGCCTTTCTGCCGAAATACTACTCATATCCGATCGGATCAACTCCTCAATAACTTTTTCAACCAAAATTAAAACAATTTTAATTGATTATAGACTAAACTACCTAAACACACATACACCCTAAGAACTATTTAATGTGGGATTGATTATATTAAATTGTAAATTATTGATGAATAATGATTTAATTCAATATAAAAAGGCCCTGAATCTGTTGCGAAGGAGCCTCACAACAAATCTTCAGGACCTAATTCGGAATGGTGCTACAGGTTAACGGTTAAGCAAACTTCCTACGTATCTTAGCAATTCATTTGCACTTGCAGCTGTGTATCCATGCTCTTCGATGAGACGTTTGATGACCTCATTCATGCGCTTCAATTGTGTGGCATCCGGTGTTTTCGTAGAAGTCGTAATCTTGACGATATCCTTGAGATCAGCGAACAGCTTTTTCTCAATAGCTTCCCGCAGACGATCATGACTACTGTATTCAAATTTGCGTTCCTTACGGGAGTATGCCGAGATCCGGATCAGAATCTCTTCCCTGAACGCTTTCTTCGCATTCTCGGAGATCCCAATCTGCTCCTCAATGGAACGCATCAGCCGCTCATCCGGGTCCATCTCCTCATCTGTCAGCGGATCACGTATTTTAGACCAGTTGCAGAACGCTTCAATGTTATCCAGATAATTTTCAAACAACGTTTTGGCTGACTCTTCGAACGAATACACAAATGCTTTCTGCACTTCTTTCTTCGCAAGTTCATCATACTCTTTACGTGCCAGAGCAATAAAGTTCAAATACCGCTCACGTTCTTCCTTTGTGATCGAAGCATGTTGATCCAGTCCATCCTTAATGGCACGCAGGATATCCAGCGCGTTAATGCACTGAAGGTTTTGCTTAATCAAAGCACTGGATATCCGGTTAATCACGTACCGCGGATCGATACCGGACATGCCCTCGTCCAAATATTCATTTTGCATTTCTCGCAGATCGGCTTCTTTATACCCTTCAACCTCTTCGCCATCGTACATCCGCATTTTTTTCACCAGATCCATGCCTTGTTTCTTCGTTTCCTTCAATCGTGTAAGTATGGAAAAGATCGCCGCTGTACGCAGCGCATGCGGTGCAATGTGCACATGTTTCATATCACTTTGCTGAATCAGCTTGGCGTAAATTTTCTCTTCTTCCGACACCTTCAAGTTATACGGGATCGGCATCACAATCATCCGTGACTGCAAAGCCTCATTTTTCTTGTTTGAAATAAAAGACTTATACTCCGATTCGTTCGTATGTGCCACAATCATCTCATCTGCACTGATTAGGGCGAACCGGCCTGCTTTAAAATTGCCTTCCTGCGTCAGGGATAACAGGTTCCACAGAAATTTTTCGTCACATTTCAGCATCTCCTGGAACTCCATCAAACCCCGGTTAGCCTTATTCAGTTCCCCGTCAAAACGATACGCCCGCGGATCGGATTCCGATCCAAATTCGGTAATCGTGGAGAAGTCGATGCTGCCTGTAAGGTCAGCAATATCCTGAGATTTCGGGTCTGATGGACTGAATGTACCAATTCCCACCCGGTTATCTTCAGAGATGATGACCCGTTCCACCGGAACCTTGCTGATGTCCCCACCAAATTCGGTGCGAAGTCTCATCTGGCAGGAAGGGCACAGATTGCCCTCGATGCGCACACCGATCTCTTTCTCTACATCGGGCCGAAGCTCCAGCGGAATAAGATGTAGCGGCTCCTCATGCATCGGGCATCCCTCAATGGCGTAAACGGCCCCTTTTTCTGTACGTGAAAATTGCTCCAATCCCCTTTTTAGCAGGGTCACCAACGTGGATTTACCCCCACTGACCGGTCCCATCAGAAGCAAAATCCGTTTACGTACATCCAAGCGGCGTGCAGCCGAATGAAAATACTCCTCCACCAGTTTTTCAATGGAACGATCCAAGCCGAAGATCTCCTGCTCGAAAAATTTGTATCGCTTGTGTCCCGAGACCTCTTCTACCCCAAACGATTCAATCATCTGATACACTCGTGCGTGAGCCGTCATTGCCGGAGTCGGGTCCTCTCTCAGCAGTGCAATATAATCTTCAAATGTTCCGTTCCAAGACAAACGGTCACTCTCTGCCCGATATTCCGCAACGCGTTCAAAAATATTCATGCTTGGTACCTCCCATGGCTCCTTTAGTGTGATTGTCAACCATTCCGAATGGTATGAAGAAATCAATAGAGTTGCAACTCCTGCTTGAATACTCTTCTGCGGTCCGGCTTAGTCCCGCTTCCTTTGTTACAATGGTCTTGTATGGATGTGAAAAGTGTATTACATACCTATGCGGCAACTTGGATAAGTTGACCTCTTTTTTTCAAACCTTGACCCTGAATTTTACTTATATGCTGTTCTATCAGACATCTTGTGGCCTCAGAAAAAAAAGCATGAATATGCTATAATGAGGGTTCTAATGATGGAAACCGGACAATGTGGCGAAGGCAGACAGAGCACCTTCGTGAGAGGAGTAGAGAGCATGGCTATACAATATGAAACGGAGCTGTATTCCCCTGTCAAAACTTTTTTCGAACAGCGCGGCTTCAATATCAAAGCAGAGGTTAAGCACTGCGACCTCGTCGGCATCAAGGCTAATCTGACAGATCCCCTTATTGTGGAGATGAAAAAAACGTTTAACCTGTCTTTGCTATTGCAAGGCATGCAACGCCTCAAACTCAGCCCACTCGTATATCTGGCTGTGGAGCGCAACCGAAGTAAACGCGGAGCGGTGAATCAGCGTTGGAGCGAGCTATCGGCACTGTGCAGTCAGCTCGGCCTGGGGCTGTTAACCGTCACTTTTTACAAAACCAAAGCACCTCTGATTGATGTATTATGCGAACCCACGGTGATATCCGGTACTGTGCGATCCCTCCCGGTAGCTCGCAAGAGCGGGATACGTCGCCAGCGCCTGCTGAAGGAATTCGATGAACGAAGCGGAGACTATAATACAGGAGGTAGTACAGGCCGCCAGCTGATGACGGCTTATCGGGAAAAGGCTATACGTGTCGCTGCCGCGCTAAGGTCCAGTGGTGAATCTTCACCTGCGGCACTTGCCCGTCAGACAGGTGTAGGCTCAGCGGCAGCCATTTTGCAGAAAAACTATTACGGCTGGTTTGAACGTGTGTCCCGCGGAAAGTATATGCTCACCATCAAGGGGATGGAGGCATTAACCGAACATGCACTTATGATGCAAGATCAGGAACGGACGGACGGAGAAACAGACACTTGGACTGATTATGATCCAATCAACACATTCAATGTGAAGTCGACTGAATCCGAGGATTTGGCGCAGGAAGATGTTGCCCAGGTTGCCGAAGTCATTGAACGTTATCTCCTTAATCCAGCCAAGAGCTGAACAATACAACGAACGATAAAGAGTCCTTTGAAGTTTTCGGGTTACCTGCATCTCATGTGAATATATAGCTAGGAAGCTCTCGCTCGCCAAAACACACCAAAAACCGCCCGTCATCTCCTTCCGGAGACGACGGGCGGTTTCAGTAAATTCATATGAAAATGGATTAGAAGCTTGCTGCTACTTCTTTAGCCAATTTCAAGCCAGCTTCCACGATCTCTTGGGAACGATCAGGAGAAGCGTTGTGACCTTCTACAACGACAACCTCAGGGTTTTGGATGCCCCAGAAGCCAAGTACGTTCGTTACATAACGAACGGACATTTCAGCAGATGCCATAGGCTCTACGGAATATACGCTACCACGTGCGTTAAGCAACGCTACTTTTTTGTCGCCTACAAGACCTACTGGGCCTTCAGCAGTGTATTTGAACATTTTTCCTGCTTGGCTCAGGTAAGAGATGTAGTTAACCAGTGGTGCTGGAACAGTGAAGTTCCACAGTGGGAACGCAAATACCACTTTATCAGCTGCAAGGAATTGATCTTGCAATTGTGCAGCCAGTGTTGCTGCTTTTTGCTCTTCTGGAGTTGCTTCGATGCCGTTAGCCGCTTTGTAACCACCAGTGATTACAGTGTTGCCGTAGTAAGGAAGATCTGTATTGTAGAGGTCCAGCTCAGTGATCGTATCACCTGGGTGGGACTCTTTGTATGCGCTCAGGAATGCATCGTACAATTGAACACTAACTGCTTGATCCGCAGGACGGTCATTAGCTTTAATAAAAAGAACGTTAGACATGTTAAAATTTCCCCCAATGATTAAAATGTATGAGTGTGCCCCCTGGACTCGCAACCGTTGTTGCATCGTATTAAAGAAGTCGATCACTCATTAATTCATATTATATATAAAAATGTTAGTGGATGCAATAAGGTAATCTAGATGATTTGTAAACTAATCTGAAATTCTTTGGATGAAATTGCTCTACCTCTAGCTGCGAGCGGTAAATTCTGAGATGGCTTCATTAATTAAATTCATGCCAAGCAGCAACTCATCCCGGCCGGGACGGCTGAAGTTTAACCGAACATATTGTTGATCAAGCGTTCCTGTGGAGCATAACGTTCCCGGGAGAAAAGAGACACCCTTCAATAAGGCTGCCTTAAGTAGGGCCTCACTGTTCAGTCCTTCTGGTAACTGCACCCATAGATACATTCCGCCCTGGGGAATGTTATAGCTGCATCCTTTCCAGCCAGGTCTCTTCAACAATTCAAGCATTAATTTAAGTCTTGTTTTATATTCCCTGTTCAGCATAGATAAGTGATCGCTCCAGCGAAAAGGTGACTGAGCCAGCAATTGATACAGTAGCCGCTGATTCATGGGACTGGATTGTCCATCCGCAATACGTTTGACGGAGGCCATCGCCTCAATCAGTTTCGGATGTCCCGCAGCCCATCCTGTACGGAGTGCAGGCGCAACTGTTTTGCTGAAGGATCCGATGTAGAGGACATGTCCACCTTGATCTGCATTGTCCAATGCGAAGAGTGAAGGATACTTGCGATAGAAGGCTGCTGGCTCCAAACCGTCAAAATGCAACTCACCATAGGAATCATCCTCAACAAGTAACACACCGTAACGCGCGCACAGATCAAGAACAGCCTCTCGTCGTTCCATACTCCACAAGATTCCTGTAGGATTGGAAAAGCTGGGTGCAGCAAAAAGCAGCTTCGGTCTCACCTGCTGCATGTGCTGTTCCAATAAATCTGGTAAAATGCCATCCTCATCTCCCAAAACGGGTACAATTGTGGCTCCTTGCATTTCGAGCACTTCAAGACAACCAGGAGAAGTCGGATGTTCAACAAGTACAGAGTCTCCCGGCTCAAGCAACAGACGCATCACGAGATCGATTGCCTGTTGGGTTCCTGTAGTCAGCAGAATCTGATTGGAGACCGTCCGGATACCCTTGCGCTTATTCCAGTCATCATTCAACCATTCTCTTAACGGAGCATATCCCCCTGGCTCACCATACTGCAATGCAGAAGGGCCTGAACTAAATACGGCCAATGCCGCTTCCTCCAACAATTTAAAAGGAAACAGTTCCTCAGCGGGTAATTCTTCAGCGAGAGAAATGAAATACTCCTTGCCAGACATCTCACGTATATCCCTCAGCGGTGAAGATAAAAGCCTGTTGGTACGGGAAGCAAAGAAATATTTCATGGATAGATCCTCCTTCATCCCTATTCCGAAACTGTTCTCGTAGCCGCCCTACAACCTATTCCGACTGGGCACCAAATATAACTGAACGAATACCTGAATTATCGCATGAGTGGACCAATCTGGCTTTGACCTCTAGAACCAATTTTTTTGACCTGCTAGGACTAGCGGAGATATTAATTAAGAAACCGTCTTGGATTGCCTTACATGCAATGCATAACGTTCGATAGCCTGCGCTCTGCTGCTTACTTCCAGCTTCACATAGATTTTACGCAAGTAATTGTCTATCGAGCGCCTACTCACATTAATCTCACTCGCTATTTTATCATAGGTTACCCCTTGAACAATTCTTTCCATAATAAAAGTTTCTGTCTCGGTTAGCTCAATTATACCTTCTTCAGCCTGTGAGTTGGCAGGTTGCCCCCAATCCTCACTGTTTAGCCACGACATGGGTATTGAAACGTAACCTTCTCTTAAACCGGAGATCAGATGAATCAGTTGGCTTGGCGAAGCCTGTTTGGATAACATTCCGCTTGCACCGAGGCTCATCAGGTAACGGAATAACTTTACGTTATCTTCATCTGTCAGAATAATAACATGTGTGTCATTTGATAAACCTTTTATTTGGGCAATGTACTGATCTGCCTGCCCTTCTGGAAGACGATAATCCATGAGAATCAAATCCGGCTTGTGCGTACTCACCAGTTCAAGACCCTCCGTTCCAGTCGAAGTCATGCCACGTACCGTCAGATCCTGTTGTTCTTCCAAGATTAATTTTGTTCCCAGCATGCTGGTGGGGTGGATATCTACGATGACCACCTGCCATACTTTTTTCATTGCGGTTCCCCCTGTTATGTATTGGACAATTGACTTCTGTTTTCCATCTATATCCTTTATGCATTTTATGCGACAGTCCGAGTATAGATGAAGCTAGGGTCGGATTATGTCGAATAAAAGGAAAATACAGGACTCAGCGCTCAAAAACTCTGTTTTCTGACTGTATTCTACTATATAAAAGGATAGACGGGCCCCATTCCATGCCTGAAATGATCAAAACCTAGTATAAAATTCCTGCATTTCTATCTAAAAAAGTCGAAAAACCTGCCCAAAGTTCCTACTTATTGCATCTATAAGAAATTGTATCCTAGGACTTCCTTCCGATGCAATCTCTTTTTGATCTATTATTTAAAGAATTTCATTTTTGCGTAATCAATAGACGCATGGTAGAATGAGGATTGGTATTTTTTAATCTAATATATAGAACCAGGAGTGATGTTATGAAACTATCCGACTCGTCTTCTGACATCCATCACACCCGGAGCGCCAAAGGCAAGATCAGATCATCGGTTAAATGGTTTCTGGTCATGTGGATCGTTCTCATTGCCCTAGGAGTCGCTGGAACCTACTATTATAGTAGCCACCTCCAGCAACAGATGATCAACCAGCTTCAGGTCCATACTCAGCATCAGATAGACGCATTGAAAAACGATTATGAGAAGCAACTAACAACGATCTCTTCAGAAGTTGCAGCATTGCAAGGACAGGTTCAGTCCTTCAATGAACTGTTAACGTTCACCAAGGACAATGCAAGCAACAAAACAGACAATAGCAACAAATTGTATACGCAATTGAGTGAAGTAAAGAAACAACTGGAAGCTCTCCAGAAAAAGATGGACTTGCTCAAATGATTACACCCGTGAAACAGGTTAATCGTTTTTTTATGCTTGCACTCGCTCCTTTTATAGGATTGATCATATGTTTGTTGCTATTTCGTCCAGAATTAGAAGTAGGACCTATCATTCCCACAAGCTTGCCAGAGGATGAGGTAACCTCTCGGACTCAAACAATCAGCAAGGAACTGGCGGGAGCAAAAGAGGCTGCTGTTCAAACTTCTTCTTCTATTAAAAGAACAACCCTGCTTTACAATAAAACGACCAGTACGATGTCTACCATTGTACAAAAGGCTAAAGTCCAAGCCGCTCGCCCGGAAACCATCTATAACAAACGCATTACGTCCAAACTTGGCGTGCCTTTTGATCGTGTAGACAGTGATCGGATCACCATCGAGCTGTATCGGGTAAATCCAGGCACATACAAGGGATATGCCATGAAGATTAAGCTGAAAGATCACAATGCGATGAAGATGGCCTTAAATAGTGAGTTAGGGCGATCAGAAACGACAATGCAAGCCGTGAAACGAAGTGGAGCGATTGCCGGGATTAATGCTGGCGGATTTGCTGACAGCGGGGGCAAGCGTTATCCCCTAAGCACTACCGTCATGGATGGGAAATACATCAACGGTTTTCAGGCTAGCTTCAAAGACCTGTTCTTTGTCGGGCTAAACGATGCTGGTAAACTAGTGGGAGGAAAGTTTTTCGATAAAAGCTCCCTGGATCGCCTACGCCCGCAATTTGGAGCGACATTTGTACCTGTCCTTATGAAAAATGGACAGAAAACGATTATTCCGGACAAATGGAAGGTGTCACCGAAGCGTGCTCCACGAACCGTCATTGGTAACTACAAAGATGATCAATTACTGATTATGGTTGTCGATGGTTATAACGAGAGCGGAAGCTCAGGTGCTACCCTCGAAGAGATGCAAGGTCGACTTCTTAAACTTGGCGTGGTGGACGCTTATAATCTCGATGGCGGTGGCTCCTCATCGCTAATTCTGAATAATAGAGTCATCAATAACCCTTCGGATGGCAATCTGAGACCTGTTCCTACCCACTTTTTATTTTACAAATGATGGGACAGGGCATTCCTTTTCTAACGAATATGGTTATAATAGAAGTAAATGAGCTTGTGCAGGAGGTGCGAAGTGTATGTCGTTTTCACTGACATTCTGGATTATCGCAGTTGTATTAACGCTATTTATTACAGGCATCCTCACTTCATCCTACAACCAAGACAAAACAAAAGGCCTGTAACTGTAGGGCCAAGCCTCTCTTCGGAGAGGCTTTTTTCATGTTTCTGCATACAGCAAAAGACAAGTTTTAAAAGGATGTTCTCTCCCTCCAAAGCTTGTCTCTTGCTATAACAATTGAATTCACCTAATAAGCTCCCGGCCGTAACACCAAAAACTTGTTTAATAACTGACTGCACGTTCGTTTGCATTCGACAAGGGTAACCTGATTTCAGCCGAATTCGGTCCGGTTACGGACTCTCCTTCCACCAACGTGACATATATGCGCTCGTGATCAACAGGTTCTCCAGCTATAATTTTAATTAATTGTTCAGCTGCAAGCGCCCCCCACTTTCGTTTCGAATAATCGATACTTGCCAGTTTGGGCTGCACGTAGTTAGTAAGTTCAATATGATCGAAGCCAATGACATCAATCTGTTTGCCAATCTCGAGTTCACTATCTGCAAGACGATCACATAAACCGATAGCCATCTCATCATTAAGACAAAAAACAGCTGCCGGCCCTTCATACGTCTGTATAATGTGATCTGCGGCTCGTTCTCCACCGCTTTTCTCGAAATCTCCCATGATTTCTATCCATTCCACATCCGCCTGACGCTCCGCAACCTGTCTTACAGCCTTCAACCGTTGTAGAGAGTCAAACGACCCTTCCGGACCTGTAACCACATAGATCTTTTTGTGCCCGTGTTCAATCAAATATTCCATCGCCAGCGTAGCCCCAGCCTTGTTATCGAGCAATACCTGATTAATATTAGGGTGTTTCAGCTCGCGGTCAAGCACTACAATTTTATGTCCTCGATCGGCGTACTGCATAAGTTCTTCACTTGAAAACGTATGATCGAGTATAATTGCCCCGTCAATCATTCTCTCCGGCAACATCCGGTGAGATTGTTTACCGCTGCATACAATAAGATCATATCCTTGGGCATTACATATCGCTTTCATACCCGTTAACAAATCTCCGTATACATCACCGCTGAAATCCGTGAGAAATACACCTAGAATGCGTGACTCTCTCTTTTTTAATGTTCTGGCAGCCGCGTTGGGAACATAGTTCAGCTCTTTGGCGATAACCAAAATTTTAGAACGGGTCTCATCGGTCACTTTATTGCTTCCATTCAGCGCGTACGATACGGTCGAGATGGAAACTCCCGCCTTTTTGGCGATATCCTTGATACTGACCATATTCTTCGCTCCTCTGTTATGTTGATCAGGCCTTTCCTAATGAAAGACCTGACTTAAAATAAGAAGTAACAGACATCTCGTTACAGCATAAAACCGTTCAGACAAGTCTGAATGTGTGGCTCTGTGTATCTCTGCTGTTTGGTCCAACCATCACATGAAACTCTCCACGATCACTGCGATAGCTGAGGTCAGCATGATGATAACGTAATTGCTCTTCATTTAATGTGAACGTAGCCGTACCCGTTTCACCCGGCGCAAGGGATAGCTTCACATAATCTTTCAACTCACGCATCGGGCGAACCACCTCGCCGCTTACATCCCGAACGTACAGTTGCACAGTCTCTATACCCGCACGATCCCCTGTATTGGTTACACGTACCTGGACCGTCAGAGAATCGTTTGCAGTCATCTCCTGTCCTGATACTTCAATTTCTCCATAAGCAAATGTCGTATAGGAGAGACCGTACCCAAACGGGAACAACGGTTCATTCGGACTGTCGATATATTGCGAAACATAACGATTTTCGGTATTATCCGGATTGATTGGGCGACCCGTATTAAAATGGTTGTAATATACCGGGACTTGTCCAACTGATTGCGGGAAAGACATCGTAAGTCGAGCGGACGGATTCACTGCTCCTGTCAGAATATCCGCTATCGCTGCTCCCCCTTCACTGCCTGGGAACCAGGCTTCGAGTACAGCATCCGATTCGCCGATAATCCCGTTCAGATCAAGTGGACGTCCATTGAAAATGACACTAACGATCGGTTTACCCGCCGCTTTGAGCGCCTGTACCAATTGTAACTGTGCTGCCGGCAAACGAATATCTGTCCGTGAGCCGCCTTCTCCACTCATCTCGGAATCTTCGCCCAGCGCAAGCACAATGATATCAGACTGACTTGCTGCTTCCAGCGCTGCGGCAATCTGATCATCCGTGACGGTATGCACAGTACTGCCTTGAGCCACGAGAACCTTACCTTGCGGAAGACGCTCCTGTAATGCTGTTCCCAGCTTCACCGCATCTGCTTTGACGCCTTCACAAGACCACCAGCCGAGAATATCTTCGCTCTGAGCAAACGGACCAATTAAGGCTACCTTCGCATTAGGCTGAAGCGGAAGGGTCTGTCCGTCATTTTTGAGCAGCACCGCAGATTTCGCAGCAAGTTCCCGTGATACCTCACGATGTTCCTTGGAGAACACGATCTCGCGCTCACGATCCGGATCAGCAGCCCGGAACGGGTTATCGAACAGCCCCAGCTTATCTTTGAGCTGTAAAATGCGTAAAACCGCTTCATCAACAAGGTGTTCTTCCACTTCGCCCTTTTGAACTAGTTCAGGCAAATGGCTGACGTAACATGGTGTCATCATCTCCATATCCACACCCGCACGAATCGCACGATATGCGGCCTCCCGGTCATCCTCGGCTGCACCATGGGCAATCATCTCACGTATGGAAGCCCAGTCCGAGATCAACACGCCATCAAAGCCCCATTCTTCGCGCAAAATACCACGCATTAATTTCTCATTCCCGCTGGCTGGAATTCCATCAACAGTATTGAATGAAGTCATTACCATTTCCACACCAGCATCCAGTGCCGCCTTATATGCTGGCAGATAATATTCACGTAGCTGACGCTCTGACATATCAACCGTATTGTAATCACGTCCGCCCTCCGCAGCACCATACGCGGCAAAGTGTTTTACACAGGCTGCAAGACGATCCACCTCATCCTTCAGGTTATCTCCCTGGTAACCACGTACAAAAGCAGCAGCAAATAAACTGTTTAGATACGGGTCTTCACCCGTTGTTTCCATCACACGCCCCCAGCGCGGATCACGAACCAAATCGACCATCGGTGCAAAGGTAACATGCAAACCGGATACTGCCGATTCACGCGCCGCAATCTCGGCACTCTTCTCTGCGAGCTCCAGATCCCATGAACAGCCGATAGCCAGCGGGATCGGGAAGATCGTTTTAAAACCATGCACCACGTCTGCCATGAATAATAACGGGATGCCGAGACGGCTTTTTTCCAAATAAGCCTGTTGTACATCCATGATCGCTTGTGCACCGGACAATCCAAGAATCGAGCCGCTCGCTCTCACGGATTGTTCTGTAATGCCCATCTCTTCCATCGGTCCTGTAATCTGACCCTGCGTATCTGTTCCTTCATAGAAATTGGCTGTCAGCTGCAACAGCTGTGCCACTTTCTCCTCCAGCGTCATTTGATTTACCAAATCCATCAACTGCTGATTATTCACGTAACCATCCTCCACTACCTTCTAATTGAAAGAAAGAACCCGGCTGCGTTCGGGGAGAGACCGCGCACCGGGTTCAATCGCACGGAGAGACAGAACGCTCCTGCCATCCCCGTGTTGTTCTTCATTTCATTACGTTTACTTGAACTTTTCGTTCAATTCGTCCAGATAAGGCTGAACCAGAGACATTTTGCTGTTAACCCACTCTTTCCAGTTAGCTTCCAAGTCTCCGCCTTTGAGGATCAAGTTGGCATATTCGTTTTGATAATCGAAAGATGCTTGACTCTTCGCTTTGGAGTCGTACAGGTTAACATCCCAATCGTAAGGTGCAAGTGATTTACTTTCAGTACCAAGCTTTGCTTTCTCCTGGAACAATTCTACTGCTCTATCACGATAATCTTTTTTGATTGCAGGGTTTACGACACTGAAGTCATCACCCAGAAGATAAAGTCCTTCGAAACGAGCAGGATACTTATCTTCCAGCGTTGTTCCTTCAGGCAACAAGTTTACCAGTTCTTTGTTATCATCATATTTCCAGTCCTTGCCTTCGAAACCCATGTTGATCAGCAATTGTCCTTCTTTAGTCGCGGAGTAATCAATCAAGTCCATAATGCGTTCGAATTTCTCATCACTGATGTTCGGGTTAAAGATCAGGGCAGACCAGAAGTTCGCTTGTTCCATGTTGCGGTATTTACCGTCATCACCAAGAACGATCGCTGTGTGAACAAGATCATCACTGTTGACGCCAAGGTTCTTTTTCATATCAGAATCCAGACCTTGTCTGTAAGAAGCTAGTCCACCCAGACTAGTTACAGCCGCAGTACCTGTTACTTTGAAGTTGTTTTGTCCTTCATTGTTTTTCCAAGTGTAGAACTCTGGGTTAAGCAGTCCATCTTTGTACGCTTTTTGCATCAATTTCAGACCTGTCAGCGTTTCTGGATCTGCTGGACCCCAATGGAACTGACCATCTTCACCTTTGTAGAAAGGAACATCTGTCATCGCATGCACACTGTTAGGCATAATGATGTTGGTCATTGCATCAGCAGCATTGTAAGACAATGGCACCAGTTTATTGCCCACTTTACCTGGATCTTTTTCTTTCACCAGTTCAGCAAATTGATTCAATTCGGAAGTTGTGTACGCATCTTTCAGTTCAAACCCAACCGCTTTTGCCCAGTCTTTACGAAGAGCAATAACACCAATTTGGTTCGTCAGCGGGTCAGCCGGTTTGTTTTCGAAATAGATAGGTCTAGGAAGCACATACGTACCGCCTGTCAGTTCTTCCAGCTTGTCGCCCAGTCCTGTCAGCTTGTAAGCCGCAGCAACATTAGGCCATCTTTCTTTCCAATCATCCGGGAACTTGTAGAACAAGCCTTGATCGATGTTGTTGATGGCATCGCCGTGTACATAATTCCATACTGCTACATCGGGCAGGTCACCAGAGTTAATCCACAGACGAAGTTTCTCGCCCCATGAATCCCAGTCGATGTAGTTGTAATCCCATTTGATGTTGAACTTGTCTTCCCAGAATTTATGGAACTCATTGTCCATATTTCCGTTTTTCACTTCGGTCAGATTCGCTACAGAAATGGTCAGGTTATCTTTGTAGTTTCCTTCCGCATCCTTTTCGTTCCCACCATCTGAGCCTTTGCTGCTGTTGGAACAAGCGGATACTACCAACATCAAGAGACAGAGTGTGATTGCAAATAACGATTTGACTGACAACTTTTTGCCCTTTTTCATGCTTTTACCCCCATGTTTTTAGTCGAATTTCTAATGCATTGAAATCCTATGTGTATATCAGGTCTTGATAGCCCCTGTTAATACCCCTTTGGCAAAGTGCTTTTGCAACATTGGGAAGAAACACATAATCGGTACCATCGTGACAAATACAGCAGCCATTTTCATTCCCATAGAGAAGCTGCTCAGTTTCACCGCATCTACACTGGATGCGTTGGATGCATTCGTTGTGGAAGTTACAATGATGTTCCTCAGGACGTTTTGCAGTGGTAACTGGTCCGCTTTTCGCAGGAAAATCATCGCATCATACCAGCTGTTCCAGTAAGCTACACCGTAGAAGAGTGTGATCGTCGCCATAATTGGTGTGGCCAACGGAAGCACTACGGAGAACAGAATTCTCCACTCTCCTGCACCATCTAGTCTCGCGGATTCCATCAGCGATTCAGGTAAGGTATAGAAGTAGTTCATCATCAAAATCATGTTAAAGGCACTGAAACTTCCCGCGAGAATGACAGACCATAACGTCCCTGTCAGATGAAGAGATTTCATAATCAGATACAGAGGAACAATACCTCCGTTAAAGATCATGGTGAACAGTACCAGGAAAAAGAGAAACTTTTTAAAAGGGAAATTGCCGCGGCTTAGGCCGTACGCCATACTTGTTGTCAGGAACAAGCTGAGCGGTAGACCGATAACGAGCAAGATCAATGTATTTTTGTAACCCGACAGGATGCTTCCATCAGCGAACAGTGCTCTATATGAATCAAGCGTGAACTCTTTCGGGAACATCAGGAACGGATTTTCAGCGTACTCTTTTTGGGTTGCAAACGAGATCATAATGACATTCCAGAACGGAATTAGAATCATCAGCGCAAGCACCAGTAAAACAGCAAATATCATGTAATCCAGAAAGGTCATTCGTTCAGTGCCAATCTTAGGTTTTCTTCCAGCTTTGCTCATCTCATTTCTCCTCCTCTCTTATCGGAACAAACCGTCTCCGCCAAGCCACTTGGCAAATCTGTCAGCCAGAAGCAGCAGCACCATATTCACCAGGGAACGGAACAAGCTGACCGCCGTCGAGAATGAAAAGTCGGTTGATGACTGGAACGTAATCCGATAAATATATACATCGAGTACTTCTGATACATTTTTCGTTGCGGCGTTCGCCAAGTTGAAGATCTGGTCGAAACCGGAAGACATCAATCCGCCCACCGACAAAATAAACATAACCGTGATCGTTGGCATAATGTTTGGTAGCGTAATTCGAAACATCTGTTGCATCCGCGATGCGCCATCGATCTGTGCAGATTCATATTGATCCTGATCGATACCGGAGATTGCCGCCAGGAAGATAATGGCGCCCCACCCACTTGATTTCCAGATGTCCGTCAGTAACAGCATCGGAACAAAGTTTGATTCAGAGCCGAGGAAGTTAATCGTCGGCAACCCAAGTAATCCAAGCGCACTGTTAACGAGTCCATCATAGGCCAGCACGTTGATGACTACGCCGGATACGATGATCCAGGATAGGAAGTGCGGAAATGTCAGGACGGTCTGGAACCACTTTTTCCCTCTGCGCATCCGCAACTCATTCAGCAGCAGTGCCAGAATAATCGGGAACGGGAACTGAATAATCAGTTTTAGAATGTTGATGTAAAGCGTCCGCCATACGGCATCAATAAAGGTTGGATCACGGAAAACGTATTTAAAGTTTTCAAATCCGCTCCACGGACTTCCCCAGATTCCAAGGTTCGCCTTGTAATCTTTGAACGCCAGTGACAGGCCGCCCATCGGCATATAAGCGAACAAGATCAACCAGACTAGTCCCGGAACAAGCAAGGTATACGTCATGCGGTGCTTCCAGACTTCAGTCCAAAGTGACTTGCCTCTCATGTTTGCCTTCAGCTTTTTGTTAGGTCCTTCGGCTGCAGGTTTCAATTTGCATCTCCTCACTCTACTATGGTGTTGTCGTTGTAAAGAAAATCAAACATCGTTTTTAGATGCTGTTCCCAAAATCGCCATTCATGCGTGCCAGGTGTTTCTACATACCGAAAATCAAATGCAGTTCCCTGCATATACTCGGCGTAGTCCCGATTCATGTCCACAAAAGGATCATGGTCCCCGCAACAACTCAATATCTTCGGCAAGGCTCCTCCCTGCTCCAGCAGTCTGGCTGACAATGCGTAAATATCCTGATCAGCCTTTACCTGTAACCGTTCCCCAAAAACCGCTTTCATTTCCTTGATCATGCCTTCTGGCATATGAGGATCACGAAGCCGTGCCTGAATATTCGTTACACCGGATAAAGACACCACTTTACTGTACTGCTCAGGATAGGTCAGCCCGCATTTCAATGCTCCATATCCGCCCATGGACAAACCGGCAACATATGTTTTGGCTGGGTCGGAATTCAGCTTCAGCAGCCTTTCACATATTTCGGGTAATTCCTTAGTGATGTAGTGGAAGTAATTCAGGCCGTATTCCATATCCGTGTAATAACTGCGATTGGCTTCAGGCATGATGACGGTGCAGCCATAGTGGGCTGCATACATCTCAATGGTGGTCAGACGTTGCCACGTACTCGCATTGTCTCCTGCCCCGTGAAGCAGATATAGTGTACCGCCTGAAGTCTCTCCGGAGTCACTGGATACCACGTGTATGCTTGTGTTCATGCATAATGTGGGCGATCCGGTTTCGATCGTAATATGCGCCATTGATCGTAACCCCTTTCATCTTTGTTGCTTTTAACTGCGGTTTTCTTTTTTCTCTGACACTGCATGCTGTTACTTCTTCCCCCAACATGTTCTTCTTAACTGGCTTGGGTTATCGAAACGATTCTCTCGAATCGTTTCAAAAACACTTAACATTGATTTACTTGAAGTTTAAATATCAATGTTTTACTTGGAAGCGATTTCTTCGAATCGTTTCGAATAAATCATAATCCCGTTGAGTAAACCCTGTCAATAACCTTTTTACAATTTTCGCGTTTTTTCATCAAAAAAGTGACCTCCTTGTTCCAATTTTGATTCAAAAGACACTTTTATAACGAGAGATTTCAGACTTATACATTCATTATCATACCTAAATTGACATCACACCAAGAATGTACTAACATGAATTCTAATTTTGCAATCAGATTACGGAAACGTTTCACCAGACTGAATTTATTCAGGTAAACGCCTGGAACTGGAGGGTTATCATGGCTGAACAACTTAAAGGATTCATCGACACAATCACGGAAGAGAAGCTTCATGTTCACTCTGTACGTGTACTACAAAACGGACTGCTTCTGGATGAATGGCATTCGAACGGAGATCGCAGGCGTGTGCAACATTCTGTAAGTAAATCCTTTACCTGCATGGCAGTTGGACTGGCCGTTGAGGAAGAACTCATTCAGCTAGATGATACACTAGGCGATTACTTCCCTTATGATCAAACACAGCAAAATCCCTTGCAACTGCCCTCTCCACGTGAGCTTACCTTGCGGGATCTGCTCCGCATGTCGTCAGGTCACGACGCCCCGCCTCTCTGGGCAGACGAAAGAGCTTCCTTAGAGGAAAAGGACTGGGCCAAACATTACATGTCTTTAACATTGGATCGAATGCCTGGAGAACATTTTACATACAGTAGTGGTGATACATTTATGATCTCGGCCATGCTGCAAGAGGCTATTGGTCTGACAGTAAAAGATTACCTCATTTCACGTCTTTTTGAACCACTAGGTATGATTGATATAAAATGGGAGACTTCTCCACTCGGGGTTACCCTCGGATGTGCGGGCCTTTGGCTGAGCAATGAAGAACTAAGCCGGTTTGGACAGTTTCTGCTTCAAGAGGGACGCTGGAATGGCAAACAGCTTGTTTCAGCGGATTGGATCAGAGCAGCTACACGTAAGCAGATTGAGACAACTGGGGATGGAGATTGGGGGAAGGGCTATGGTTATCAGTTCTGGATGTGTTCGCATAATGCTTATCGAGCGGATGGAGCTTATGGTCAATTCTGCATTGTCCTGCCTTCCAAAGAGGCTGTCATCAGTATCAACAGTGAAGAGGAGAATATGCAAGGCATCCTGAATGCTGTATGGGATCAGATTTTGCCAATGCTAAATCAGTTGAATTAAGGATGATTGATTGTTTTACATAGACATTCCAGGACAGAGTAACCTTTCAAGTCACTGAATTGCCTTAAGCGACATTAAATAGACAAAAACACCATGGCGTTTATATACGCCATGGTGTTTTTTGCTTGTTTTTATGAAAGCTGAGTCATTTCTTCTAAGCACTGTGCGCATATGTAACGCTCTTTAAAGTCATTGACATCTTCCATTGATCCGCAGAAAATACATTTCGGACGGTATCTCTCCAAGATAATGTGATCCCCTTGAACTAAAATTTCTACAGGGTCTCCTTCATTCATTTGATACCTTTTGCGCAAAGATTTAGGCAATACGATCCTACCCAATTGGTCAACTTTGCGTACTACTCCTGCTGGCTTCATAGCTACGGCACACCTCTCCTATCTTACTCTGAATTTCTAGGTACATTAGTACTATATCTATAGATTCGCCAAAATTTTGTCGAATCCTGCTGGAAATAAACATTTTTTGTCCTTTTTTTTGAAAAATGTTTTTTTAGCGAATTCTAACCGTCTTTTCGGATACCATTCACTAATCCAGTCCTGGAAAATTTAGCTGGCGCAGTGCTTCATATACAATAATTGCTGCTGAATTGGAAAGATTTAATGAACGAACATCTCCGCTCATCGGCATCTTCATACATGTTTCTGGATTAGCTGCAATTAGTTCAGGCGGGAGCCCTTTCGTTTCTTTACCGAATACGAGAAAATCTCCATCCTGAAATTCGAAATCGGAATATCGGTTTTTCGCTTTCGTTGTTGCGTAGAAAAAACGTCCGTTCGGATACTTCTGCTGAACCTCGTCAAAAGAATCATGATATTCAATATGAACGGCATGCCAGTAGTCCAGTCCAGCACGTTTTAAGGTTGCATCATCTGTCCGAAATCCCAGAGGACGCACGAGATGTAAATGGGTGCCGGTCGCCGCACAAGTCCGCGAGATATTGCCCGTATTAGCTGGAATCTCTGGTTCAACCAGAACGATGTGTAATGCCATATGTGTTTGATCTCCTTTTTATTTCATGTTCATGTATACAACAATCCTCTAATTTTAAAGAAAAGCCCTCCACACGTCAATGTGGAAGGCTTTGCCACGGCAGGAGGACAGCTCATCGAACCTTCACTACTGCCTTATTTAGTCATGCATTCTTTTCTCAGGTTATCCGTTTGCCTGCTGGAAGTGGTTCATGAAGTCGGTAAGAGCCTTAACACTCTCATATGGAGCCGCGTTATAGATTGAAGCACGAAGTCCTCCTACACTGCGATGCCCCTTCAGACCTACAAAACCTTCTTGCTCCGAAGCTTTAATGAATTTCTTCTCCAGCTCCTCAGATGCGAGTCTGAACGTCACATTCATCAACGAGCGGTCTTCTGCTGCAACACAGCCACGATAGAAATCCCCTGAGGAATCAATTGTGTTATAGAGCAGCTCCGCTTTCTTAATATTTTTTTGTTCCACACCAGCCAGACCGCCTTGTTCCTCGATCCATTTTAACACTTCGTTCACCATATATACCGAGAAGGATGGCGGTGTATTATATAGGGAGTTGTTATCAACATGCGTGCTGTAACGGAACATCGTCGGAATTGTCTTAGGAGACTCACTCACCAGCTCCTCACGTGCAATAACAACGGTAATTCCCGAAGGACCGAGGTTCTTCTGCGCACCTGCATAGATCATACCAAACTGGTTCAGATCAAACGGTTTACAAAAAATATCACTGGACATATCTGCAATAAGCGGTGCCGATCCGGTATCAGGGAAAACCTTGAACTGCGTACCTTCAATCGTTTCGTTGGAAGTGACATGCACATAAACCGTACGTTCAGGTAAAATCAGATTCGAAACATCCGGTAATTTCATGAATTTATCGGATTCCGAAGAAGCAACAATCTGAGTCTCTCCAATCAACTTCGCCTCAGACAGCGCCTTTTTGGCCCAGCTGCCTGTCATGATGTAACTAGCTGTCTGACCTGCCCCAAGCAGATTCATCGGCAACATCGCGAACTGTGTGCTTGCACCGCCTTGCAAGAAAAGAACTTTATAGCCTTTTGGATTACCTAGCAGTGACAACAAGCGCTCTTGCGCTTCATTATGTACAGACTCGTACACGGCTCCACGGTGAGACATCTCCATAATCGACATGCCTGTATTACGAAAATCTACAAATTCCGCCTGAGCACGCTCCAATACTTCTAGTGGTAACGCTGCTGGTCCGGCATTAAAGTTATACGCTCTCTTTGTCACAAAATCCCCCGCCCTTTCTATCCTTAACTGACATATGAAGTAAATATTATCGCTATGATATCAGTATTCCCTGACCGCTTCAAGGGGAATATGCACTGAAAACTCATTCAAAGCCATCAAATTCCTTTATCACCCTAAAAAGTTAAAGCACTGCACTGTCTGTTTCAAGGAAAAGCCTCCGAGAATGAATCCCGGAGGCTTTAATCTGGAACCCTTCGGTTCCGACTCCAACTGATTAGCAGTCGAAGTAGAGGCTGTACTCATGTGGATGAATGCGGATTGCAACAGCTTTAGCTTCATCGCGTTTGAGGTTGATGTAGTTATCGATGAATTCTTTAGTGAACACGCCACCTTCAGTCAAGAACTCGTTATCAGCTGCAAGTGCATCCAGTGCTTCTTCGAGGGAAGCCGGTACACTGCGGATGTTTTCTTTGTCTGCATCAGACAGGTCATAAATGTTTTTGTCCAGCGGACCGTATCCAAGCTCAGTTGGGTTGATTTTGCGTTTGATTCCGTCCAGACCAGCCATCAACATTGCAGAGAATGCCAAGTAAGGGTTAGCTGTGGAGTCCGGTGTACGGAACTCGATACGGCAGCCTTTAGGAGTTACAGCAGCTACAGGGATACGTACAGCTGCGGAACGGTTACCTTTGGAGTATACCAAGTTAACCGGTGCTTCATAACCAGGGACCAGACGTTTGAACGAGTTCGTGCTTGGGTTCGTCAAAGCGATCAGTGCCGGAGCGTGGTACAGAATACCTCCGATGTAGTGCAGAGCCATTTCGCTCAGGTTAGCATAACCGCCTTTGTCATAGAACAATGGGGAATCGCCATCGAAGATCGATTGGTGGACGTGCATCCCGCTTCCGTTATCACCGAACAATGGTTTTGGCATAAATGTTGCCACTTTGCCATATTGACGTGCTGTGTTGTGCACGATGTATTTGTATACAAGCAGGTTATCTGCTGTTTTCTTCAACGTATCAAAACGGAAGTTGATTTCAGCTTGACCAGCAGTTGCTACTTCATGGTGATGACGCTCGATGGACAAACCAGCTTCTTCCAACAAACGACACATTTCGCTGCGGATATCTTGTTGAGTATCTACTGGAGCTACTGGAACGTATCCACCTTTAGTGCGAACTTTGAAGCCCAGGTTGCCGCCCTCTTCTTTGCGGTTGGTGTTCCATGATGCTTCTTCGGAATCAACGAAGTAAGAAGAACTGTTCGTGCCGCTCTCATAACGAACATCGTCAAAGATGAAGAACTCGGACTCTGGTGCGAAGAACGCCGCAGTACCTACGCCGCTTTCTTTCAGGAAAGCTTCAGCTTTAACTGCGATACTGCGTGGGTCACGCTCATAACGCTCGCCATCCGGTGTGAAAATGTCACACATAACATTCAATGTAGGGTGTGCAGTGAACGGATCGACATAAGTCGCTTCAGGGTCTGGCATCATAACCATATCGGACTCTTCAATACCGCGGAAACCTTGGATAGAAGAACCATCAAACGCTACTCCATTTACGAACGTGTCTGCATCAACAGCCGAAGCTGGCAAAGAGATATGATGCGCACGACCAGCCAAATCTACAAAACGAAAATCTACCCACTCGATGTTGTTCTCTTGAATTGATTTCAATACGTTTTCAACCGACATGTACTCGTCCTCCCAAATATTCCGAACATTAAACAACCCCACGAAGAAAATGTCTATATATTCGAATTTTTTTCTGTCGTCATTATAAATTCTGAAACATAACATCGTCAATACTTATGTAAGGTATTTTTTGCGAGCATGTTAGGTATACTTACATTTTATAATATCAAAAAATTCATATAACAACATATATTATTTATATTTGACCGATTTAATGCGGTGAAGCGACCCTAAAAATACCCTAAATCATGGAAAAACATGACATCATAAATGTTTCTTATCACCTTTGATTAATAAATATGTTCATTTGTGCAAAATAGACGAAAAACCGGACATCTACCCAAATTGTTCACAAGGAACAAATTTGAACAAAAGTCCGGTTTTGACTCTTCAAATCCCTATATCCGTTTTAATTATACGCCTACGCGTGCCGGGAAAAATGCAGCAGGCTGTTTAGCTGTGTTAAATGTTTTACCCACAATCGGAGCCAGTTTCTCGAGATCTTGTAACAGGTTCGCAAACTGATCAGGGAACAGTGACTGCACACCGTCTCCAGTCATGGAGTTATCGGGATCTGTGTGCATCTCAATAATCAAACCGTTAGCTCCAGCGGCTACCGAAGCTTTGGTCATCGGTTCTACCAGTTCACGGCGTCCCGTACCATGGCTCGGGTCAGAGATGACTGGTAGGTGGCTCAAAGACTGCAAGACAGGGATTGCCGACAGGTCCAGTGTATTACGAGTGTATTGTTCAAACGTACGGATCCCTCGTTCACATAACATCACATTCGGATTGCCACCAGCGAGGATGTACTCCGCCGCATTAAGCAATTCATCGTATGTCGCACTGAATCCGCGTTTCAGCAATACGGGTTTACCACACTCACCCAATTTGCGCAGCAAGTCGAAGTTCTGCATGTTACGTGTACCCACCTGCAGAATATCCGCGTACTCTGCACAAATATCTACGTATTCCGGCGTCATGACTTCGGTAATCGTCAACAGATTATGCTTCTGGCCCGCTTCGGCCATCATGATCAGACCTTCTACCCCCGTTCCTTGGAAGCTATAAGGCCCTGTA
Source organism: Paenibacillus polysaccharolyticus (assembly GCF_023714295.1). Lineage (GTDB taxonomy): Bacteria > Bacillota > Bacilli > Paenibacillales > Paenibacillaceae > Paenibacillus > Paenibacillus polysaccharolyticus_A. The sequence goes on along the minus strand of NZ_JAMAUN010000001.1, from coordinate 353,926 downwards.
CGTGGTTTGAAGGCACCTCCACGAAGAACTTGACCCCCAGCAGCTTTCACAAGTCCGGCAATTTCATCAATCTGTGCAGCAGATTCAACCGCACAAGGTCCGCCCATAACGACAAGCTCTTTTCCGCCGATATCTACACCTTTGATCGAAATTACAGTATCTTCCGGATGGAAGTCACGACTTGCCAATTTGTAAGATTTCGAAATCTTCACCACGTTCTCGACGCCCTTCATTTGGCGCAAGTGTTCTTGCATTTTAGGTTCCACTTTACCGATCAATCCAATGATCGTGCGATCCTCTCCGCGGGATACATGTGCCTGTAGCCCTTCCTTCTCAATCACACTAACGATATCTTGAATTTGGTCCTCCGAGGTAGCTTTGCCTGCAATTACGATCATAAATTCTCCCATCCTTCCTTGTATAAGAGCACTCGTTTACTTCGTGCATCTAATTGTCGTGTAGTCCGTATCCCAAAATCCTGTCACGCTTAAACGCTTGTTCGCTTTTAAGCTTTTAATCACTAAAGTAAATATAGCATAGATTTCCCTTTACGTCAAGGAATGATATCATGTACGATACCTCCTGCAGGCGCAACAAAATAGATGTCTATAAAAAGTAAACATAATAAAACATCCTGCTGCACCCGATCCGAATGAAAAGAGAATTTGCACAGCAGGATGTTTCCTATTCACCTTTAAGTCTATGTGGTGCGTGTTTTTTCTCGAACTGGAGGCAGAAGCTTGCTCATATTAACGGTACGTACAATTTCCCACGTTTCCGGCTGATCATGCTCATACTGCTCCAGATATTGAATAACTTCCTTGGTGATTGGTGTTGGAGTTGAAGCGCCTGACGTCACGGCCACTTTCTGCACACCTTTCAACCAGTCCTGTTGAATCTCAGATACGTCTGATACACGGTAGGCCGTCACGCCTGCAATTTCTTCAGACACCTGTGCCAAACGATTGGAGTTGTTGCTGCGTGGATCACCTACGACAATAACAAGATCTGCCTGCCCCGCTTGCTCTGCAACTGCTTCTTGACGTACTTGCGTAGCAAGACATATTTCGTTATGAATTTCAGCTCCTGGGAATTTCTCCAGCAACCGGCTCATAATGTGTTTGATGTCCCATTGACTCATTGTCGTCTGATTGGTAATCAAAATTTTCCCGGCAGGAACACTCAGACCTTCAATCTCTTCTTCCTTTTCAATCAGATGAACACGGTCTGGCGCAACACCAATCGCACCTTCCGGTTCCGGATGATTCTTCTTGCCGATGTAGATAATATTGTAACCTTCAGCGGTCTTCTCCCGAATCAAATCATGGGTCTTCGTTACGTCTGGACAAGTTGCATCCACCGTCGTCAGACCTTTCTCTCGAGCGAGCTTACGCACCTCCGGCGAGACACCGTGAGCCGTAAAAATAATCGTGCCACTCTCCACCTGATTCAGGATTTCCATCCGATTAGGACCGTCCAGCGTAATAATGCCTTCATCTTCAAAAGAATCTGTCACATGTTTGTTATGCACAATCATACCTAATATATAAATAGGCCGTGGTAAATCCAGGTTGCGTGCCGCCTGACGTGCAAGCACCATGGCATCTACAACTCCGTAACAATATCCCCGCGGCGAAATTCGCAGTACTTCCACTTGGTTGCCACCCGCTTTCTTTTCGGCTGTAAAGGCCGATGTAATTGCAGTCTTCATCTATTATACCTTTATTCGATAGGCGGGGCAAAGACTACAGGCAACCAGATGATAAAAGTGGTTCCTTCTCCTCGTCTCGTTACCACTTCAACCGACCCGTTATGCTCCTCAATGATCCATTTGGCAATGGATAATCCCAGTCCGATGCCCGGCGTCGCTCCGCGAGATTCGTCTGCCCGGTAGAAACGGTCAAATATAAACGGCACCTGATCTCGTTCCATACCGATTCCCGTATCACTAATCCGCAGTCCGACCTGTCCTTTGTATAACAGAGCATCCAGCGTAACCGAACCCTCCGGGGTGTACTTAAAGGCATTTTCGATAAAAATAAACAAGACTTGTTGCAGATAATCTTTGCTTCCGTTCACGTAGATGCCGTTCAGAATAGACATATCCCCTGGAAGCCATTCAGCCTGTCGATCCAGGAATTGGGCCCGGCGTGCCACTTCCTGCACTAGAATCTGTAGTGGAATAGGATTAAGCTCGATTTTCTGACCTGTATCTGCCCTGGCAAGTGATAACATATCGCTGATTAGACGGCTCATGCGTTTGCCTTCATCAGCCATATCCTCAATCGCTTCAAGAGACATCTGCTTGATCGTTTCTTCATCCAGATTCGGGCGGTCTCCACCCTCCTGATCCCACAGCTTCTTCAGGAAATCAACATTCCCTCGAATCGTAGTCAGCGGTGTCCGTAGCTCATGGGAAGCATCGGATACGAAACGTCGCTGTGCCGTATTCGTCTCTTCCAGCCCACGGAAAGACAGCTCGGTTCGCTCCAGCATGTTATTCACCGTTTCAATCAGACGACCGATCTCATCCTTCGGTCCCGAATACTGAATACGCACACTAAGATCGTCTCCAGACTGAATCTGATTAGCAGCATCAATCACATTAACCAGCGGTCGCATGGACTTACGGGCCAGAATCAAACCGGATGTAATGGCAAGCGCCATAGCTACAAGCCATCCGAACACCAGGATATTCCGTAATGCCTCCAGCAAGCGCTCCTGTGAACTGACATTAGCTCCTACTTGAAGTAGTCCCCTGATGTCATTAGTTCCCTTAAGAGACAGAGCCTGCTGGTTAACGAGAAAAGGAATACCATGCACACTGACTTTGGAGATCCCTATCTCATCACGAATACGGTTAATATTAATCACAGGAAAGGTAATGTCCGCTTTTTCCATATTACCTGAGAATTTTACCGATCTGCTCTCATAATCTACAAGTTGAATATAGATTTGGGCTTCCTGAAGCTGGCTCTCTGCAAACGGATCGAGATCAAGTGTCTGCGATAACGGATTAACGCCGATTTGTTCCGTAATCCTCAAGCTCTTCTCTCTTAACTGCTGTTCGACTTCATTGTACGTATTAAAATAGACAAACGCATAGATGACCACACCCCAAAAGATCAGCACGGCTGCCAGAATACCCGAGTACCATGCGGTTAGTCTCAACCGAATGGACATGTTACGAGTCACCTCTTAAGATGTAGCCGGCTCCCCGGATGGTCTGAATCAGACGTTTGCCGCCATGTTCTTCCGTTTTTTGCCTGAGCATCGCGATATATACCTCCAACACATTAGACTCTCCGCTGTAGTCATAACCCCAGATTTTGTCCATAATCAGATCACGGGATAACACGCGTCTCGGATTTTGCATAAATAGGTTCAACAATTCAAATTCTTTTGCGGTCAATTCAAGTCGTTTGCCATCTCGAAGCACTTCACGTGAATCGTTATCTAGAATAATATCTTCATACACAAGGCGATTATCCACCACGCTGGAGATATCTGCTTTACGGCGCAACAAAGCCCGGACACGTGCAAGCAATTCCTCCAGTGCAAACGGCTTGACCAAATAATCGTCAGCACCGGTATCCAGTCCAGTCACCCGGCTCTGAACCTCATCTTTTGCGGTCAGCATCAGAACAGGTACTTTACTTCCCGCTTCTCTCAATCTACGGCATACCTCAAAGCCGTCAATCTGGGGCATCATTACATCGAGCACGACGATGTCAGGCTCCTTATCCATCAACTTGCTGAGTCCCTCAGCCCCGTTGGAAGCTGTCTGTACCTCATATCCTTCAAATGCCAAGCCTCGGCGCAGCATTGACACAATTTTCTCGTCGTCATCTACAATCAAGATCGTTGAGCGCATGGTCTTTCTCCTTTACCCTATCGTTGTATATCCATTGTAACAGGCCAAAGCCCGATTCGCATCTTCTCACATTAGAGAAGCCGTGCAGCATAATAAAGATGAGAAGCTTCGTGCAAAAAAACGGAAGGGACTACACCCTTCCGTTACTATTCTTCATCTTTTTGCTGTAGTTATTGTTGCTGTGTTTGTGTTGTATCGTAATCGTACTTGTTGCCAATTTTCACTTTCACGTCCATCTTCTTGCCGTCACGCACAACATTCAACGTAATCTCTCCGCCGACTTTCTGAGTCTTGATAAAGTCGATCAGATCCTGGCTTGTCGCTTTTGGAGTACCATTTACGCCGGTAATGATATCATATGGTCTCAGATCAGACTGATAAGCCGGGGATTGGTACACCGTGCTTGCCACAACAGAACCTTCTGTAATATTTGTTCCCATTTGTTTGGCTACTTCCGGGGTAAGATTCATCAGAGAAGCACCGATAAACGGTACAGGTTCTTTCGGAACATCTTTGTTCTCTTTCAGATATTTCACCGCTTCTGAGATTACACTGGATGGTATTGCAAAACCAATACCTTGCGCATCTGCACTCACGGCAACGTTCATACCAATGACTTCACCGTTCAGATTCAGCAACGGACCACCTGAGTTACCAGGGTTAATCGAAGCATCTGTTTGCAGCAAGTGACTGTACTCCCGCGTTTTACCTGTTTCTTGATCCGGAATGCTGATCGTACGTTCTTTGGCACTAAGAACACCGGCAGTTACGGTATGTTCAAAACCTTCCGGGTTACCGATCGCTACAAGCCATTCACCAACTTGTGTATTACCCGAGTTGCCAAGCGGTGCTACAGGGAAATCTTTATCTCCGCTATTTTTCTCGATTTTCAACACGGCAAGGTCAAGATCAAAACTGCTTCCGAGCAATTTAGCTTCATATGGCTTGCTGTTGTTTTCCAGTGTTACCTGAATGACATCTGCACCTTGAACAACGTGCTGGTTGGTCAGTATATAACCTTCTTTGTCAAAAATAAATCCAGAACCGATCCCCATAGGTACCAGTTGATTGTTAGTCTGGGGCTGTTGTTGACCTTGTTCTTGTTGTTGATTACCGCTCGGTCCACCAAGTCCGCCACCAAAGAAATATTGATACAAAGGATCGTTTGTATTCGCTCCACCTTGCCCAGAACCCCGTGTGGACTGTTTAGCCAGCGTTTCAATTTTCACGACAGCCGGGCTCGCCTGTTTCACCACAGAGGATACATCCTCTTTACCTGTTGGTAGCAAGGACGCCGTCACATTGTTGCCCCCACCCGTATTACTCGGTGTTTCCTGAGCAGATTCTGTTCCATTATTCGTCAATGCGGCCTGTGGTGTAAACATGTTTGTTCTATCCGCTGTATACATCAGCACAGTAATGACTAGCATACCGGCGATAAAGGAGAATAGAAGTGATCTTACCGAAGATCGAGGTCTGCGGTTGTTATAGTTCCAGTTACCGTTGTTGTTATTTCCATTCCCTTGGCCTCCGCCATGACCTGAATTGCCACCTCTGCCCGTTTGACCAGAGGAGTCGTTGCTATGGTAAGAAGGTACAGGTTTTAGCGGATCGGGTCTTGTAATCTCCACATTCCCTTCTTGCCTTGCCCCATTGCCACTAGCTGTATCTTCCTGACTCACGGACTGGAAAGGCCCATAAGAATAATAATACGAGGAGTCATCGTTTCCGGCAGGATTGCGATTTTCAGTTTGATTTGTTTCCTTTTCCTCATCTTGTCGATTTGATCTATAATTGCGTTCGTCCATGCCTCTCTACCTCCCAATCTCTATTTGCAAGAGATATTCTTTAACTGTCCTTATTTTGTACTTTGAACCTTAATCGTACCTTAAAAACAATTAAAAAGGAGATAAAAGCATGCAATAATTGCTGTTTTTTCCCGTCATAGCAACATTTTCAGCCCTGTTTCTTCACCCAGCCCTGTCGATGAGCATATATAGCGAGCTGTGTTCGATCGTCCATCTCACATTTCATCAGCAGGTTACTTACATGCGTTTTAACGGTTTTAATACTGATATGTAATTCTTCTCCGATATCTTTGTTGGTTTTCCCTTCAGCAATAAGTAAAAGCACTTCCTTCTCCCGATCCGTAAGTCCGGATTCACTTTCCCTCGCTGTCCGCTGCCGTATTCCTCGTGTTAACGCCTGTGAAACATCTCCCGTCATCACGGGCATGCCTCTGTTAGCACCTTGAAGAGCATAGATCAGTTCTTCGGCTGATACCGTTTTCAGCACATAACTAACTGCTCCTGCCTCAATCGCTTGAACAACAAGATCATCTTCCAGAAAACTGGTCAGCATGACAATCTTCATCCCTGGAAATTCAGACATAATGGCTTGCGTGGCCTCAGCTCCGTTCATCACCGGCATCATCAGATCCATCAGAATCAGGTCTGGCATTTCCGAATCCTTCATCTGACGTAGTTGATCCAGTGCATGCTGCCCGTTTCCCGCTTCTGCCATCACATGGAACGTAGGCTCCAACATGAGATAAGTCTTCAAGCCCATTCGCACCATATCGTGGTCATCTACAATCATTACGTTTATTTTGCCATTCATTTTGTTTCCTCCTCGGACACGTTATCAAATTTCGGGATGAGCACTCGTACCGTTGTACCCGCCCCAGGCTTGGATATAATCTGCACTTGACCGCCCAGCTTCTCTGCACGTTCTCGCATCGTGGACAGCCCATACGAACCTGGTCGCTCCGTCTGTTGCAAGAAACCCTGACCGTCATCACTGATGCTCATGCTGATCTGATGCTCCGATTCTCTGATAGCTAGACTAACGAGTCCGGCTTCGGCATGTTTAACAACATTGGCTAATGCCTCCTGAATAATGAGAAACAGCTGGTGCTCAATGGCATCCGAGACTCCGCCATCCAGCTCCAGCTCCTTCACGCCCTTTAAACCATTTTGCCGACAATAATCAGGGAACCAGCTGTCGAGTGCTGCAGCTAGGTCGCGCCCCTCCAATTCAATCGGTCTGAGTTGAGCGATTAATCCTCGCATCTGGCGCTGTGCAATATGAGACATCTGAATTAACTGATCGAGCACATTCCGGCCATGCTCCGGATTCATCTCTAACAGACGTGGCAGGGATGAAGCGGACATATGCATGGCGAAGAGTTGCTGACTTACCGTGTCATGCAGATCCCTTGCCATACGTTTACGTTCTTCGATAACGGCACGCTCGGAAGCTTGCTCCTTTTCAATAACCTCTTGCTCGCCAAGCCGCTGGAGCAACCTCATTTTTTTCTCAATGGACTCCATCATCACATTGAATTCCTGATATACCCGTCCAAACGAAGCATCTTCCGCCTCAGGCATACGCACGGCCAGATTTCCTTTAGATACTTTCAACATATTGAGATCGAGCAGATCAATTTTGCGCTGAAGCCGCAATGCGGCGATATACCCAGTGACCACCGTTCCTACAACGACAACTCCGATATACGTCCATGCCCGATTGCGATTATCTCCTGTGAGCACATCCCCATATAATAGATAGAATCCGCCCAGTGTAATCAATCCAGTTAACACGAAATACGTCATCAGTTCCCACTTGTTTGCCTTAAGAATCGTTCGAATCATAGGTTAATCCACCTTGTTTACTTTGACATCGCCAATAAAAACACTGACAATAATGCGGAGCTTCTTACCGGCTTCATGGTAGTGCGGAGTTTCCTCCTGCGCATTTCCCAAAAAACCTCCACGTTTAGTACCCAGAAGCTTCATGTCTCCCAGAAAAGAGCTGCTGGTTAGTGAAATGCCCAGATCCATGTCTTCTGGAACAAAAATCTTAACATCGCCAATAAAATGTGAAATGACAATTTTGGTCTCTCCATATGGAATCTGCGCCTTGGTCAAATCAATCACGGTATCACCAATAAATGAGGAGATGTTCATCGGTTTCAACGTAAACACTTCTTTACCCATATGAAAGTCACCAATGAACGTGGATTTATTGAATGTTTTGCCATAGCTCTCTTCATATCCATACTTATACTTGTGAGAATTAGCGTGGCCAAAGCCTCCAAATTTCTGATCATCCGAGTGTGAATGGTATTTCGTTTCCGACTCCTTTTCAGAATGAAAAGATTGATGTTTATTAGAGGTTGAGTCCTGCTCTGGTTTGCCGAACGTCTTCTCGAACTCTTCATCGAATGAAGAGGGCATCTCCAGATCCTCAGGGGACAACGGCTTATACGGTTGCTCAGGCGGTGGAGGCGGTGTTTTGCTTCCACTTCCATACGATTTCCGATCCCGATGACCTGGTCCAATTAATACATATAGCCCTCCACCGATCAACAAAATGGGAACAAGATAACGAATTAATTCTCCCGCTGAGTAACCAATCACACCCAAGTTGCGTGCAAGGAAGAATCCGCCTATAGAAAGCACAACAACAGGCCCAATAGCAGCATATCCCCCGTTACGACGAATTTCCGTCAATCCTTTTACTCCCCACCAGATCAAAAACACCGGCCAGTATGTTCTAAATATATATCCTACATCAATGTCATATCCCAATTGTCTGAGCAGGATCATTGCACCTATAGCGATAAGAGGTATGCCAACCCACAAACGGTCTAGCGTAGATCGTTTCATCACTCATGTCTCCTTTGTCCTTATTCTATATCCAGTGTACCTTAGACATGCAAAGGTTAACAGCGCCGACAGGTGGAAATCATCTCGGTCTAGAGACTGAGGCTTAAGGAGAATTATGTAAATTTCATTCATTTCGAAAAGAGAACATACAGTAGGGAAGATGAATTTGGAAGATGAAAATGAAAACACCCCAGAGCAACCGCTCCAGGGTGTACGAATCAACATTAATTCTTTATTCATCTTGCATGGCTTGATGCTTTAATCTTGGCAACTTACTTTTTCATTTTTCCTGCACGGCCAGTTTGACCTGTGTTTTCAACACCGAACTCGGCATTATATTTTTCATCAGGTGTTTGGAAATTATCTTGCACTTTGTTTTGAGCGGATTGCTTCACTTTAGAAGCTGCGCTTCCATTTTCCTGTCCAAACTCAGCATCATATTTCTCGTTTGGCGTTTGGTAACCTTGGGATTTCTTTGCCACAACGAATCACCTCTCTCTTCATATTTACACTGCTTGTTGCAGTGCGGGGTTCGTCCCCAGTCAATATTATGTGAAGAGAGCCTTTTTGTTATTCTGGCATAACATTCCATCCTCAGATGGCTTTGTCCAGCCAGGAATCCGGAACAGTTTTATAGACATCAATCGCTTTGGATAACTCCGCCAGCATCTGCTCGGTACATTTTCCTGCACCCTGCTTAATGACCTGTACCTCGACATCTTTCTTACCCCATTCTTTGTACACCTGCTTAGTCGTCGGAAAATACAGATCGATCTTGTTGCCTTTAATGGCTGAACCCGTGTCAGCAACGATACCGTAACCATAACCGGGTATATACAATATGGAACCCATCGGAAATAATTTCGGATCTGCTGCAATGGTAGATACGGTTTCCTTGTCCCGACGAACTTTTACCCCAGAATACGTAATGCCATATTGCGGATGTTTTGGCGTTTTACCTGTGGATTCGACTCCTGCTGTGTACCCTGTTGCGGTTACCTTCTGTGTCTCCAAGATTTGTTCTGAACGCGGAGCCAGCACTGGCATAGCACGATCCGCAGGATCAATCACTTGTTTGGCCGGCAATTCGGGTTTTGGCAGTACCATCGGCTGTGGAGACCACATGAAAGCCATGTACACGAGGGTAGTCAGATGAACCTCGTCTGTGTATTCGGGTTCGAGTTGGTTTTGTTCGGCTGTCCGCTCGGCTTTTAAGTTACGAACCATACTATTCTCGTCATGGTTATTCAATTCCTTGACATGTATTGCCGTGCTTTCCTCTTCAAATATATAGGCTTTGGCCTCATTGAAACTCATTATAATCCCGGCAAATATGAAGCAGCACATGATGATGAACTTGTGGTTTTCATTGAATTTTAAAAAATGCTTTTTCATGGTATAACCTCCCCCTCACTTGCAAAGGGTTACCAAAAAACATCCATCCTATACCTTTTCTCAGACTACAGTTACAAAAACAAGCGCAAAAAACCGTCTGAAACGATGGATTCAGCCCATGTTCTCAGACGGTTTCGTTAGATTTATTTCATTGCGACAGAGTCCAATTTAGTTGGGATTAAACTTGTCTTGAAGCAATTTCCTCTTTCAATTGAGCCACAATCTCATCCACCAGCTTCATGCCCAGATCGCCCTCTCCGCGTTTACGTACGGATACCGATGCAGCATTTTTCTCGTTCTCGCCCACAACGAACATGTAAGGCATTTTTTCTAGCTGCGCCTCACGGATTTTGTAACCAAGCTTCTCATTGCGAAGATCTGCTTCCGCCGCGATTCCCGCACGTTTCAGCTTCGCTTCTACTTCACGAGCATACTCGTCGTAATTTCCGGATACCGGAATGACTTTGGCTTGTACTGGAGACAACCAAAGCGGGAATGCACCTGCGAAGTTCTCCAGCAAAAATGCAGTGAAACGTTCCATTGTACTAATTACGCCCCGGTGGATAACGACCGGACGATGCTTCTGTCCATCATCACCAACGTATTCAAGCTCAAAGCGCTCAGGGAGCAAGAAGTCCAGTTGAACGGTAGAGAGCGTTTCTTCTTTGCCCAGTGCAGTCTTGATCTGTACATCCAGCTTCGGACCGTAGAACGCCGCTTCGCCTTCAGCTTCATAGAACGGAAGATCAAGTTCTTCCACAACTTCACGCAGCATACGCTGAGACATTTCCCACATCTCATCGTTTTGGAAGTATTTCTCGGTGTCTTGCGGATCACGGTAAGATAGACGGAAACGATATTCGTGAATGCCGAAGTCTTTATATACCGTTTGGATCAATTCGATAACACGAGCAAACTCTTCTTTGATCTGATCCGGACGTGCAAAGATGTGAGAGTCATTCAGTGTCATCGCACGTACACGGTGTAGACCTGTCAACGCGCCTGACATCTCATAACGATGCATCATACCCAGTTCGGCAATGCGGATCGGAAGATCACGATAGCTGTGCATATTGGATTTGTACACCATCATGTGGTGAGGACAGTTCATCGGACGAAGAACCAGTTCTTCATTGTCCATGATCATTTTCGGGAACATGTCTTCCTGGTAGTGCTCCCAGTGACCGGAAGTTTTGTACAGCTCTACGTTCCCCAATACAGGAGTGTAAACGTGCTGGTATCCCAGGCTTTCTTCCAGATCAACGATATAACGCTCCAGTGTACGGCGCAATTTTGCACCGTTAGGCAACCAGATCGGCAGACCTTGACCCACGAGTTGCGAGAACGTGAACATTTCCAGTTCTTTACCCAATTTACGGTGGTCACGCTTGCGAGCTTCCTCCAGGAAGTGCAAGTGCTCGTCCAGCTGTGCTTTTTTCACAAAAGCAGTACCGTACACCCGTTGCAACATTTTGTTCTTGCTGTCCCCGCGCCAGTATGCACCCGCTACATTCATCAGTTTGAATACTTTAATCTTGCTTGTAGATGGAACGTGTGGTCCACGGCACAAGTCGAAAAATTCGCCTTGTTCATAGATCGTAATTACGCTATCTTCCGGTAGAGCATTGATTAATTCAAGTTTATATGGGTCACCGACTTCATTGAAAATGTTGATGGCTTCCGCACGGCTCACTTCTTTGCGCACGATAGGCAGATTTTCATTGACGATGCGCTCCATTTCTTTCTCGATCTTTTGCAGATCCTCCGGGTTAAGGGGATGTTCGAGATCCATGTCATAGTAGAAACCATCCTCAATGACTGGCCCTACGCCCAGATGAACTTCTTTGTTACCGTACAGGCGTTTTACCGCCTGAGCCAGCAAGTGAGCTGTACTGTGACGCATCACTTCGAGACCTTCAGGGGAATCCAGCGTTACGATCTCCACCAAAGCTCCTTCATGAATTGGAGTGGAAAGATCCACCACGATACCATCCAGTTTACCTGCTGCGGCATTTTTGCGAAGCCCGCTGCTAATCGAAGCGGCTACATCCTCAATACTGCTTCCGTCTGCGTACTCACGTACAGAACCATCCGGTAGTTTAATGTTTACTGCCATTTGTCTCATTCCTCCTGTAAATTAAACATCATCCATTTTCTTTGTCTTGCAATGGACTGATCATCTATTACGCATTCCGCTCCCTTAGAAGAATAACGGAAAAAACGCAAAAAACACCCGTCCCGGTCAAGGGACGAGTGTTATATCTCGTGGTTCCACCCTAATTCAGCTGATTGTTCCTCATATTAGGAAAACAGCCCTCATTGGCATGTCGGTAACGGGCATGACCCGGCGAATCCTTACTCACAAAACCGCCATCCTTCAAATGGTTGGGTAACCGGTTTTATTTTCAAAATTGCAGCTCCAAAGGGGTAAACCATACGCGATATCCGGAGGAAATTTCAGCCCAGGTTCCTCTCTCTGCACCGATCTAACGTGTGGCTCTTGTCTTTGTCAACGCTTTTGTATCAACAGTTATTATAATTGCCCAGATCGCCTGCGTCAAGACTTGTCAGCAATCCAGAACGAAGCACTTCGCATTCGGGACATTGATGACATATCTGCACCTTATCTTCGAAAATTTGGCATATCGTCGAGATGATGGGCAACTCGGGAGTGCTGGTGTGCAGCATGACTTTTTCGGGTGATATGGAAATCAGCGTACTCACGATCATATCCTCGATATCCATCTCCAGTTCCAGCCCTGGCATCTCCACAACCACCTGCTCATCTTTCTGCACAGGCAGCAGATTAAGTCCTGCATCAAGCACCTGAAATTCATGTTTTCCCTTGTGAATCAGATGGATTAAAGGAACTTTAGCCTCCTGAAAAAATACAAAATACTTCAAAAGTCCCATGAACTCTTCATATTGACGATCCATCCAGAACTCATCGAGTGCATATTCCACGAGCTCCTGCAATTCCTGCTTGTAGGCACGTATACGGAAATTCAGGATTCCTTCGAGATGGAAAAAATGAATGTCCTCCAAATCCTGCCTTAAACCCCTCGCTAATGTTGTACGTCGGCGCTCCCGCAGACCCGGTTGATCTAAGTCACTATTCATGAGTAGCGGCATGCAGATGCGGTGAACCTTCTCAACTTCGTGTTCATCCATAACCGAGCAAGATTTGGCAATGATATTCTCTACCATGCTGCGTTCCTGCGTTTCCATAATATAATCCGCGATGCCCAGGGAAAGCAAATCGCTGATGCGTGGCAACCACTGCTGGAAATCTTCGTGATTCTCATTGCCTCTGCACGTCCAGACTGCTCTGCCATCCTTATGTTTGAAGGTGAGCCGGAAGCCTCTTTTACTTATATGTAAACCTTTGATTTTTTCCTTAATGCATTGTTGAAAAAGGGCTGCCTCCTCTTGCCCAGACACATCGGTCCATACTGCAAACAGTTCCATAAGAATCACTCCTTTCCTTTCTCTTCAAAGTATATGGCAAGGCCCAAAGGGATATACGAAGCGGTTTGATGGAAAGGGTGTCATGATTTCTCAGCATAAAACGCGAACAAAAGTTTTTTGGCAAAAAGAATAATAGAAGGTTTCGTGAACTATGAATGAATGGTTTGGAGATCACGCAAAAATGTGTTATTATTTTTATAACAGTATCTTCACGGAAGGGGGGAAGCCGAAAATGAGACAACATCCTAGACTGCTCCATCACATGATTATCATCATTTTATGCGTTTTTCAGGCGCTGTGCTTCCCGATTCCAATGCAGACAGAGTCTGCCGTTGGTGTATCCGTCGATGCCACTTCGAATAAAGAAGGGCTTGAAGTGCTGTCTCAAATACCCGAGTCTCAGCAGAAACCTGTCATTCGCAAAAATCCGCAAGTAATGTCTAAGCTGGCTGCAGTTAAGCAAACCAAGCCTGTATTTCTTGTCCTCGCATTATTAATCGTGCTGCGAATTCCTACAGCAGGCCTGTCTTTTAAACCGTGGTATTGTCTGTTCAAGCGCAGATTATTTCTGTTGCCAATTAAATACACCAGTATGTATTTATCCCTCTCCCCAATGGCACCGAGATACGCCTGAGCTCGTTAAGAGCCTGTTTGCCGTATTCGTCAGGTTGCCAGAGCATGGAGCCACCTCTTGCTACAGACGGTGTTCTCATGCATAACTTATAACCCATTATGTAAACGTTAGTTTTGAAACAACTGATTTGAACTCTTATATGTGTTCGTTTATTTGTTGAACTTATTTCACAAAACTGATTTTGATTACACATCATATATTCGGCTGTGTCAGGAATTACTGGCTCTGTTTCCCTGCACCATTTGATGTTCCGCCTGAGCAGCAGATCAATTGATTACGGGAAGAAAGGCCTTCCTTCTATGGCCAGCCTCAATTACTAAGGAGGCATACTATCCATGGATGTACGCGAAACAGACTTGCCGGGAATCGGCAAAAAATTTCAAATTGAAACGAGCAGCGGTGATAAAATAGTCATTATTATTCACGATGATGGACGCCGTGAAATGTATCATTTTGAATATGATGACCCGGATCAAAGCATCTCTATGATTACACTTGACGACAATGAGGCAAGACAGATTGCCGCGATCGTTGGCGGATTAACTTACAAACCGAAGCAACTTGAAAATATTGAAGTTACCTTTGATGATCTGATTATCGAATGGTACAAAATCGAAGCATCATTCGGATGTATTGGTAAATCGATCGGTGAATTGAATGTACGTCAAAACTCTGGCGCAACGGTCATTGCCGTTGTAGAGAAAAATCATAAAAAACATATCAGCCCAGGTCCGGAGGTTGTGATTAGTGCAGAATCTACGGTAGTCGCCGTTGGCGAACGCAACCAGCAGAAGCTTTTCAAGTCCCTCCTCCTGACGGGAAGGGGGTAACTCGATGGATCATTTGATTTTTGAAGTGGGTCTGGCACTGGTGCTTATTGCAGCAGCCGGCCTTTTATCCGCAAAACTGAGATTTTCGGTTGTTCCGTTCTACATTTTGATCGGAATGGCTGTGGGACCACATGCCATGCAAATCTGGCATTTGGATTTCCGATTCATTGAAAGTCAGCCGTTCATCGACTTTATGGGACGGATCGGTATTTTGTTCCTTTTGTTCTATCTGGGGCTGGAGTTCTCAGTAGGTCGTTTAGTTAAATCGGGTCGCTCTATCGTTGTGGGGGGCTCGATCTATATCGGTATTAACTTCACACTCGGATTAGTATTCGGCTTTGCCTCCGGTTTCCCGGCAGCTGAAGCACTCATCATTGCAGGTATAACAACGATCTCATCCAGTGCCATTGTAGCGAAGGTGCTCGTTGACCTGAAACGAACAGCCAATCCGGAGACCGAGATGATTCTGGGTATCATTATGTTTGAGGACGTATTCCTCGCCGTATATATTTCCATCCTGTCCGGACTTGTACTCAGTGATTCATCCTCCATCGGAGGCGTAATCATGTCTGCACTGATTGCTCTAGGCTTCATGCTTGTAGTCATCATTCTCGGACGTAAAGCTACACCACTACTGAATAAATTGCTTAAAATCCGTTCCAATGAATTATTCTCACTTGTCGTTTTCGGGGCATTGTTCCTTGTCGCTGGTTTCTCTGAAACGATCCATGTCGCTGAAGCCATCGGTGCGTTGCTTGTTGGTCTTGTGCTTGCGGAAACGGAACATGCTAAACGGATTGAACATCTGATTCTGCCGTTCCGAGATTTCTTTGGAGCTATCTTTTTCTTCAGTTTCGGACTCTCTATTGATCCGTTGTCCCTTGGTGGTGAAGCCGTTTGGCTCGCTTTGATTGCTGTAGTGATTACACTGTTTGGTAACTTTCTCGCAGGTATGCTGGCTGGACGCAGTGCAGGGCTTTCACCAAAAGCATCTGCTAATATCGGATTAACCATTGTATCGCGTGGCGAGTTCTCCATCATTATGGCCAATATGGGTAAAGCCGGCGGACTGTTACCATTGCTCCAACCATTTGCCGCGCTATATGTATTGATTCTCGCTATTCTTGGGCCGTTGTTAACCAAAGAGTCCAAACACGTATTCCGTATTTTGGATAAAATATTCAAGTTCAAAGATCCTCGCAAGAAAAAAGAAGAACCTAAAGTTCTGCAGAAAGAAGGCTAAGTAACCTGTCTGTGCAGAGCAGACCTATGATCGATCGTATCAAGCAACTGAGCGGCTGCACGCCGACCTTTCTGTGAACAACCCAGGGAGAATGGCTCGAGGCCGCACTGAAGGAGGATGGACATGTGAAAACACCTCTGATATCGGCTAATCCGGTGCCACGTACTACGAAGAGTAGCATATCGCCATCTCGCCGCTGGTTAAATCTGTTTCTGGTCATCATTGGCGGAATACTGGCCTCCGTGGGACTTGAGTTGTTTCTGCACCCCAATAAAATTATTATTGGTGGCATAACAGGAATCTCTTCTCTGTTCGCACACTGGACGGAGCTACGAATCGGCTTGTTCCTGTTTTTATTCAATGTTCCATTTATATTTCTATCCTACAGGATCGTGAAGAAAAAGTTTGTACTTGTAACTGTTCTGGGTTTGGTTGTCTTTTCGATCGGTGCCATTGTACTACATCCCATGCCGCCGCTCGTCGAGCATCCTCTGGCTGCCGCCATGTTTGGCGGGTTATGCCTGGGGCTCGGAATCGGGCTTGTTGTTCGGTATGGTGGGACACTGGATACGCTGGAAATCGGTGATCCGTCTTCTCGGCCACCTGAACGTGTGTTTAGCGGGAAACGGATGCTTATCGAAAAAATAATCATGCTGCTTAACTTGATCATACTGACAGCTGCTGGTGTTGTTTTTGGCTGGGATCAGGCCATGTATTCTATCATCGCTTATCTGATTGCCTATGAAATGGTGTACCTTGCATTCCGGGGATTTTCCTCCAAACGCAAAATATGCATTCTGACCACGCAACGTGCTCAAGTTGAAAAAGCTGTACGAAACCGCCTGCGCAGGGAACCAGGGAAGTTTGATGCAACACTCGAGTCTTCCCCGATCGCTGGCGCGGAGGTCTGGATCAAACAGATTCCAGGAACACTTTATTACGAAGTCCATTTCCTGGAGATAATCTGGTTAAAATCTATTGTTCGACACATTGACCCTCACGCAGGTATTATCTCGAATCCAGAGAAATAATAATATTTATAAAATAACGATATAATAAAACGCTCTCTTCCCATGAACTAATGGATCCTTCTCCATTGCTCATCAACCGGGAAGAGAGCGTTTCTTCGTACATACCTTCAATTTTCGAAAATTATAATTCTATGATTGCTTTAACCACTTGTGATTCCGGTAACAGCCAAGTGTTCATTGCGTTTGGAAGCTCTGCAAAAGGCGCTCGATGTGTGATATAACCATCCATCGTTAATTTTTTGTCACGCAATGTCGATAACACCTGCTCAAAATCCTCGCGTGTTGCATTTCGGCTACCCAGCATACTCATCTCACGTTTGTGGAATTCCGGGTCATGGAACGTAATATCGGCTTTTACCAGCCCAACAAAAATTAACTGTCCACCGTGGGCAACATAAGGTATCGCTCCATTCATCGAATGTACGTTACCTGTCGCATCAAATACAGCTGTCGCATAATCACCGCCAGTAATCTCGGATACTCGTTGCAGTGCCTGTTCATTCGCCTGCACGGTCTCATCCACGCCGGCCCAGCTTCGGCTCAATTCCAGCCTATCCAGATTTCGGTCCACTGCAATGACATATGCACCTGCTTGTTTGGCAAAGGCCATGACTCCCAGCCCGATAGGTCCGGCTCCAATAACAACGACACGCTCTCCTGGTTGGAGTGCAGCTCTGCGCACAGCATGTGCCCCAATGCTAAGTGGTTCAACCATAGCTGTCTCATCTAATGTTAACCCCTCTGCTTTTAGCAGGTGGGAGACAGGCACTGTAATCCGTTCTCTCATCCCACCGTCCACATGTACACCCATCACTTGCATGGATGCACAACAATTGGTTTTGCCTGAACGACAAGCAATACAATGTCCACAATGCAGATAAGGAATAATGCTTACCTGGTCTCCCGGCTGTAAACCTGCCTCGTTCGGACCAATCTCTTCGATAACGCCTGCAAGTTCATGACCAAGTATACGAGGATACGTAAAAAACGGCTGATTGCCTTTGTACGCATGCAAATCCGTACCACAGATACCAATTCGCTGGATAGCCACCAACGCTTCTCCCTCACCTCTTTCGGGCTGCGGCAGTTCCTTCAGCACCAAACGATCAATTTCTTCACATACGATAGCTCTCATCATTGTTCCCCCTCAGATCCATTCGACGATATATTTAACTATCCGTTATATTCAGCACGACCACTCGGCCAAGTTTCATTGTTTAATGGAGCCAGAATACGTAATACCTCTTCCAGAAGTTGCTTATCTATAGGTTCTTCAACCCAGGCCGCGTTGTTGACAATATTTTGCTGGCTCGCGCTACTAACGAGAGTTGTTGGGATTTGTTCATTTGCTGTAGAAAATTGTACTGCCAGCTTGGCGATATTACTGCCTTGTTCCTCGCAGAAGCGGGCAGCTGTCAAACAAAGCTCTTTTACCCGCTCACCCGCTGGATGCCAAGCCGGTGTTCCGCGTGTGCTAAGCAATCCCATTGAAAGAGGGGAAGCGTTTACAAGTCCAACCCCTTTTTCCTCGAGTAACGGCAGTAGCGATAACAATGACGTATCATTCAGAGCATAATGACAATAGGAGATGATGGCATCCGCATCAAGCTGCGGCAACATTTTTTCGAATAAAGGCAACGGCAAACCGCAGATTCCGGCGTAACGAATCACGCCCTTCTCTTTCAGTTCTAACAATGTTGGAAAAGCTTCTTCAATGATGATCTCAGGAGCCACAAACTCGATATCATGTAAAAATAAAATATCAAGATAATCCGTATGCAACCTTGCCAGACTCTCTTGTACACTATCCAAAATACGCTTGCGAGAAAAATCAAACTCGTTCTCACCATACCGTCCAGCTTTGGTTGATAACGTATAAGAGCTACGCGGCAAACTACGGATTGCTTCACCGAGTACCGTCTCCGCCTTGGTTAAACCATAGTACGGCGACACGTCTATATAATTCATACCTGCATCGATCGCTGCATGAACGGTACGAATCCCTTCATCCCGGTCAATATCACGAAATACAGAGCCCAATGATGACGCGCCAAAGCTCAAAACAGGTACGTCTAATGCTGTCTTTCCCAATTTTCTTGTTTTCATCGATTCGTTCCTCCCAGCAGGTTTGACTACACAACTGTCCCTCCATTGTATCAGTTAAAAATCTATATAACATATCGTCAAATGCGTAATATGTACTGTTTAATGATCTCGATTCCTGGAAAAAGGAGGACTGTACCTGTATCAGGTACGCACAACGAAAAGGGCCAAAGCAGATTTAACCTGCTTTGGCCCTTTTAAGCGGAACGAGTTGCTATTTACTTCACATGATGTGACATAAATTAAAAACCATATTGCTTTTCTATAAATGTAGGGATTAGTTCTGCATTACGAAATCTTTAGGCACAATGCTTTCTTCATCAAACATACGCAGAATATCGTAACGGGTGTTGCGCTGTGCCGGAATATAACCAGACTCCCGAATCAGACGCAGAATGGATTCAATGTTCACTTTGTATGTTGCTCCTGCGGAGGATACAACATTCTCTTCAATCATCGTGCTGCCGAAGTCATTACAGCCGAATTCGAGTGATTTCTTACCGATTTCAGGTCCCATTGTGACCCAGGAAGATTGGATGTTTTTAATGTTATCTAACACCAGACGGCTAATCGCTACCGTTTTCAGGTACTCCTGTGGAGTTTGACGCTCCAGCTTAAGGTTCGTATTATCTGGCTGGAATGTCCACGGAATAAAAGCGAGGAAGCCTTCAGAATCATACTTATTGGCAATACACTCATCCTGCGCTTCACGTACACGCATCAGATGCAGCGCACGCTCTTCCATGGATTCACCCAGACCAATAACCATCGTAGCTGTAGTATTCATACCGATTCGGTGAGCAGTCTGCATCACATCCATCCAGTCGCGCCATGAACCTTTCAGACGGCTGATTTTGCGGCGTGTACGGTCATCAAGAATCTCGGCTCCGCCACCTGGCAAGGAGTCAAGTCCCGCCTCGTGAATGGCACGCACTACCTCTTCCAGCGTAAGACCATCGGATACTTCAACCATTTTCATAATCTCGGCTGGTGAGAAAGAGTGCATCGTAATATTCGGGAAACGTTCCTTGATCGCTTTCAACAAGTCCGTATAATAGCTGAAAGGCAGATTTGGATTCGTTCCACCTTGCATCAGAATTTCGGTTCCGTTGACATCTTCAGTTTCCTTGATTTTCTGGAAAATCACTTCATCTGGAAGCACATAACCTTCTTCTGAACCAGGTCTGCGGTAAAAAGCACAAAAACGGCAGTATACGTCGCACACATTCGTGTAATTGACGTTACGCCCAATAACAAATGTTCTGTATGGTTCAGGGTGCATACGTTTCATGATTACATTGGCAGCTGCCCCGATTTTATCCACTTCGTCTGATTCAAATAACTGAATCGTGTCTTCCAAGTCTAAACGTTCGCCCCGAAGGGCTTTATCTAAGATACGGTCTACCGTACTCATCGTAAAAAAGCCTCCCTCGTAAAGAGAAAATAATACGACGATCACTCCCGGCTTGTTAGCAAAAAGCAAGTCGTGGCTGTAATATCGCATTTTGTACTCTACATATCGTAACACAGGTTACATGTGAAAAAAAGCACCTTATGAAAAGGTGCTTATAAAATAAATTAAAATTTTGACATATGAAAACCGTTTGAATGCTAGCTGCATCCGATTTTACAGTGCACCTATTTAGTCGTTCAATTTATTGTGTGGCTTGCAACGCTTGCTCAAGATCAGCAATCAGATCATCAATATCCTCAAGCCCTACGGAGAAACGCAGCAACCCATCGGTAATTCCGCGCTCATGCCGAACCTCAGCTGGCATAGCCGCATGAGACATCATCGTTGGGTACGAAAGAATGCTCTCCACTGCTCCAAGACTTACAGCGACAATGGGTAGTTTCACCTGATTCAGAACAGCTTTTGCACGATCACCCGAACCGACGTCAAACGATACTACCGCTCCGTAACCCGTCGACTGACGCTCATGCGCTTCACGGCCTGGATGATCCTCAAGTCCAGGGTAATACACAGCTGTTATATCTTGACGCCCACTGAGCCATGCGGCCAGTTTGGCAGTACTCTGTTCACTGTGAGCCATCCGCGCACCCAGGGTCTTCATCCCGCGCATCAGAAGCCAGGATTCCTGGGCTCCGAGAACGGTACCGAGACCGTTTTGCAACTGTTTCAGTTGTCTGCCCAATTCGTCTGTACGCGCAACAGCCAAACCTGCCAGTACATCACTGTGACCGCCTAGAAACTTCGTAGCACTATGTACGACGATATCTACGCCAAGCTCAATGGGACGCTGATAGTACGGTGTCATAAACGTGTTATCCAGGATGGTAATTAGATCATGTTCCTTGGACCAAGACGTCACTGCGGCAATATCCGTAATTTTCAAGGTCGGATTGGAAGGTGTCTCCATGTATACGGCCTTGGTGTTAGGCTTAATTGCTGCTTGGACTTGTTCAATGTCCGTCATGTCAACAAAAGTGGTCTCGATCTGCATCCGACTTAGTATCGTTGTGAGTAGACGATACGTGCCGCCGTATACATCTTCCGTTACGATGATATGATCGCCTGCGGAGAACATCATGAACACACTGGAGATTGCAGACATCCCGGACGAGTATGCAAATCCGCGTACCCCGCCCTCAAGCAACGCGATGTAATCTTCCAGAGCCTGGCGAGTCGGATTACCTGAACGGCTATAATCATGTTGCGGCGGATTAAAGATATCAAAGTGATGGAACGTGGATGCCTGATAAATCGGTACACTGGAGGCACCTGTTGTTTTATCAATTTCATCTCCAAAGTGAAGCAGCTTGGTATCAAACTTCAGCTCCGACGTACTGGGCTTATGGTTACTCGATTCACTCATGAGGTTACGCCTCCTTCAACTTCCTTCTGTGCTGCCAGCAATGCTTCATTCAGATCCGCGATCAAATCTTCTGCATGTTCGATGCCTACCGAGAAGCGAAGCAGACGATCGTCCACACCTACAGCGTCACGAATTTCAAGCGGAATATCCGCATGGGTTTGCACCGCAGGATACGTCATGAGTGATTCTACACCACCGAGACTTTCTGCAAATGCAATTAATTGGATATGACGCAGCAATGGCTCAACATAGCGTGCATCCTTCACTTTAAACGAAAAAATGCCTGTATTGCCGGAAGACTGCTTACGCTGAACTTCATATCCAGGATGATCGGATAAACCAGGGTGGAATACTTCAGCTACAGCCGGATGTTCCAAGAGGAACTTCGCAATGGTAAGTGCGTTATATTCATGACGCTCCATGCGAAGAGCCAGTGTTTTCATCCCTTTCATCAATTGATATGAATCACTCGGTGATAACACAGCTCCAATGGAGTTATGAAGGAACGCCATCTCAGCAGACAAGGCTTCACCTTTGGTGATGATCAATCCAGCGAGCACATCATTATGTCCGCCCAGATATTTAGTCGCACTATGGATGATAATATCGGCACCAAGTTCAATCGGGCGCTGGAAGAATGGAGTCAGTAGCGTATTATCTACAATGGTCAATAGATTGTGTTTTTTCGCCCAAGAAGCAACAGCTTGAATGTCCGTAATCATCATGAGCGGATTAGTTGGTGTCTCGATGAAAACAGCCTTCGTATTCGGCTGACGGATGTTCTCCAATGCTTCCAGATCGTTCGTATCTACATAACTTGCAGTTACACCGAACCGGGACAATATGCGTTCCAACAAGCGATATGTACCGCCATATAGGTCAAGAGAAACAATCAGATGATCCCCTTGGCTGAACATCGCGAAGATTGTTTGCAACGCGGCCATACCGGAGCTACAGGCAAAACCCGCATCACCGGACTCCAGAGCCGCTGCTGCTTCCTCTAACACTTTGCGCGTTGGGTTTGTTGTACGGATGTAATCAAACCCCGTGCTTTGTCCCAGCTTCGGGTGACGAAACGCAGTGGATTGATAGATCGGAAAGTTAACAGCACCTGTTACGGGTTCATTGATGGACCCAATTTGAGCTAAACGGCTTTCAATTTTTAACTTGTTATCTTCCATTACTGCATCCTCCTGTAATCTTGATTAGATTTGTGGGCCAATATCGTAAGGGGTTTCCTGATACACATAGTAATTGAGCCAGTTAGAGAATAATAAGTTAGCGTGTGCACGCCATGTAGCCGGAGGTATCCGAGAAGGATCGTCCTTTGGATAGTAGTACTTCGGCAGCGCGATGTCCAATCCCTTGGCAACATCACGGTCATATTCCCATTTCAATGAACACGGATCATACTCGGCATGTCCTGTGGCAAAAATTTGCTTCCCGTCCTTGGTGGCAACAAGGAATACTCCTGCTTCTTCGGACTCTGCCAAAATTTCGAGTTTATCATTTTTCTCAATATCCTCGCGTCTTACCTCCGTGTGACGGGAGTGTGGAACGTTGAACACTTCATCAAATCCACGCAGTATCGGAACATGAGGTTTGTTGATCGTATGCGGGAATACACCAAAACACTTTTCATCCAGCGGAACTTTGGGTACATCAAAATGGTGGTATAGACCTGCTTGAGAAGCCCAACATATATGCATCGTCGAAGTTACATTCGTTTTGGTCCATTCAAAGATTTCCTGAATCTCTTCCCAATAATTCACGTCCTCAAAATCCATTTGCTCTACCGGTGCACCGGTAATGATCATCCCGTCAAAACGGCGATGCTGGATCTCATCAAATGTTTTATAAAACAGATCCAGGTATTCTTGAGATGTGTTCTTGGAAGTGTGAGATTTGGGGTGTACCAGCACAACATCCACTTGAATCGGTGTATTACCTACCAGACGAAGCAATTGCGTTTCCGTCGTTTCCTTCGTAGGCATCAGATTCAGTATGGCGATTCGGAGTGGACGAATATCCTGCTTGTATGCGGATGATTCGTCCATGACGAAAATATTCTCGCTCTCAAGCACTTCTTTGGCTGGTAATGTGTCTGGAATTTTAATTGGCATAGTGAGTTGACTCCTCCTTTTTCATGGGTCGCATCTGGTACGAAAATCACGCTCTGAGAAGCTCTGCATATGACAAAGACCTCTCTCGGATTCCGAGAAAGGTCATATGTAAACAGATATGCGCCTCTCTCATCTCTCAGTTACAACAGCATCGCAAGGATGCTTGGTCGCTGCAAGAATTAGCACCGTGCATATTATCGCCGGTTGCCGGGTTTCATCGGGCTGGTCCCTCCACCTACTCTTGATAAGATTTCGCTGTATTCAATTATAATTCAAATTTATTAACTTTTACTTTAAAACATTACCGCTCTCACGTCAAGAACCAGTTGATTGGTTTTAGGACTGAACTCGGAACCCTTCATCATCCGTTCTCATACACTGCCTCATAGCTCGAAATAGACACATTTTTGCGCTTGAAAGCACCTTGGACCAGCGGTATACTAAACAAGTGTTTATAAGCCCTTATGTGAGAGGTGACATATTAAATGGATGGCGACCCGAGGCCCAACTGGCAGTCGAATTCCGAACAACTGCATAGAGAATTGACATCAGCATGTCGGCAGCGGGACGTTTTTTCCGTTTGATTATAGATTGATGACGCAGTACAGTCCTGATAACAGGCTCCGCTGCCGACCGGCTGATCTGTTCTTTTGCGCCCATATTAATGATGAAATCCGCCAAAACGGCGGGTGCAGAAGGAGTAGATAACATGAAAATCCGGTTGGTTAACAACGGTGTATTTATCCCGGTGGATGACATTCAGCAAGCGCTGACTCCACCAGCAGAAGGATTTTACTGGATTGATGCGGACGTGGACGATTTGGCTGTACTTCAGCCGCTGTTCTCCATGCATGATCTGGCTGTTGAGGATTGCTTGAGTGATGAAGAGCAGCGTCCGAAGATTGAAATTTATGAGAACCATTATTTTATCGTGATTAATAGCATTCGTTTTGATGATGAAGAGATCTTCCTGCGTGCAGTCAATCTCTTTCTGGGCAGACATTTTATCATCACCGTTACCAAACAAAAGATCAGCGAATTACGTACATTGAAGCCGATTCTCTGGGAACAGGAAATCAGCAGTCCCGATCGTCTTCTCTACCTGCTCGTTGACTTGATTGTAGATAATTACTTCACCGTTGGTGATCGAATTGAAGCGCGAATTGAGAAGCTTGAGGAAGACATTCTGATGCATACCAAAAAGTCACATCTGAATGAGATAATCGGTCTGCGAAGCGAAATTCTGTGGCTGAAGAAAGTACTGGGACCTCAAAAGGAGGTCATCAATACACTTAACAAAAAAGATCTGCGTCTCATTGATGATCAGCTGCAAAAATACTTTAGTGACATTTATGAGAATGCCGTAAAAATATCGGAGACATTCGAAACGTACCGCGATCTGATGGGCAACTTGCGAGAAGCTTATCAGTCCAGTATCGCTAACCGCGCGAATGAGATCATGCGTGTGTTTACCGCCATCACCACCGTGTTCATGCCTCTGACCGTTATCACCGGTATTTATGGAATGAACTTCGACAACATGCCCGAATTACACTGGAAATACGGGTATTATGCTGTTATCGGCCTGATGATTACACTAGGCTTGACGATGTTCTTTATTTTCCGTAAAAAAGACTGGATTTGAAACGACCGCGGGATCCGCTACATCATAACATCCAAAAAATAAGACGAAGTCATCCTTCACAGGAACGGCTTCGTCTTTTTGAATACCACCGCTTTCACAGCATTTCTTAGCTAACCAACATTACGCTCGGTTTCAGTATGTCTCCGAAAACGGATGCGAATCATCCGTAACCGTTCATACACTTGCTCCAAGCTTCCTCCTTCAGGGCGCTCTCCTCCGTAAACCTTATGTAACACAGGCTTCAGAAATGTATCTCCTAACTCCTCATATGCATTCCATACCGCCTCTTGTTCGTTCTCAGGCATAACGGCCAGTTCCACATCCAGCAAAGAATCCGTGTCATAGCCTTCCAGATCCAGTGTTTCCAGCAGTTCGATTAATTCCCGCCGGGATAATCCGGATCGATTCACGATCGCTTCTAAGGTTTGTCCCTCTTTCATGCCTTCCAGTACCTGTTTACGCGTAATGAATTTATCCAGTTCCTGCTTGTACTTCTGCTCTTTTTGCTTATATAACCAGCTTTCGTACTCTTCTTCTTGCAATACGATGTATACCCAGTCTAACGGGAAAGGTCTCGATTGCTCGATTCCACTCATCATTTCAAGCCATTCCAGCCCGTATTCCGTCGCTTTGCTCTCGCCAACACCCGGCAGTTGCATTAGTTCATCCATCGTATGAGGCACAAAAGCACTGATCAGCCGCAACAAACGATTCGTTGCTACAAAATAAGGAGCCTTTCGATCCGAAGCCGCTTTTTGCCTGCGCCATGTGCACAAGTCTTCATACAATTGCTCATTTCCATATAGTTCACTAAAACAATGCAGACGCTGGCCAGCATAACTGCGTAGCTTCAGATCCTCATTTTCGTTGTACAATCCATGTATCAATGGACGATAGCCCTCGCTCATTTGCATGGCAAGTTGATGACGATATATGTGCATCAGCTCTTCCCACGAATGGCCTTCATACCAGATCCTATCTTCCCGATCCCCTGCTTCATAACGACTCCATCCCAAGTGCCAAGTATTCTCCTCCTCG
Organism: Paenibacillus polysaccharolyticus; assembly: GCF_023714295.1. GTDB lineage: Bacteria > Bacillota > Bacilli > Paenibacillales > Paenibacillaceae > Paenibacillus > Paenibacillus polysaccharolyticus_A. The sequence goes on along the minus strand of NZ_JAMAUN010000001.1, from coordinate 327,035 downwards.
CCAATCCATAACTGAGCAATCTGCTCATGCTGATCAAACACTCTGGATAACTTGTTCATAAAAATGACTTCCATTGCTTATTCCCTCCTTTGGACGATACAGCCTGTTCGATTAATGAAGACACTCTGTCTCTCTATACAGACAGCACAAAAAAAGCACCTCTCCTGCAAAATCGCTGCAAGAGAGGTGCTTCCTCATTAACCGTACTATACTGTTGAACATATCATACCACACTGGTAAATTTCGTCAATCCCTAAATACGTTTATTTCGATAAAGCTAATTTTGCCAGCGCCAGGGAACCACACAACCCTGCATTGTCTCCTAAACCCGGTGGTACTACATACTCATCCATTCCAACGTGAAGCGATGGATGCTGTACATAACCTGCGAGCAATTCCTGTAGTTTGCTGCGAAGCATCGGGAATAGGTGCTCCTGTTTCATCACGCCTCCGCCCATCACAATTTTCTGAGGCGAAAGAATCAGCACATAATTCATCAAAGCATGTGCAAGATAATGCGCTTCAATCTCCCAAGCTTTGTGATCTGCCGGCAACTCATAGGCAGGTTGTTCCCAGCGCTTGTTCAGGGCCGGCCCCGCTGCAAGACCTTCCAGACAGTCTCCATGATATGGGCAGGTTCCTGCGTATGAATCTTCGGGATGTCTCCGTACGATAATATGCCCCATCTCGGGATGAGACAGTCCGTGTACCATTTTCCCGCCAACGACAGCCCCTGCACCGATGCCTGTGCCTACCGTAATATACAGACAGCTATCCAGCCCCTGCGCAGCTCCCCAAGTCGCTTCACCCAAAGCAGCTCCGTTCACATCAGTGTCAAACGTCATAGGCACGTTAAAGTGTTCTTTGAGCTTGCCAATCATGTTGTACTGTCCCCAATGTGGCTTCGGTGTTGTCGTGATGTAACCATAAGTCGCACTACCTTCAATGGGATCAATTGGACCGAACGAACCTACGCCCATCGCTTCGATGCCTTTACCTTCAAAAAAAGAGATGACATGAGCCATCGTTTCTTCCGGTGTGGTCGTAGGGAAGCTAACTCGTTCCAAGACCTCCCCATGTTCTGTGCCAAGGCCACATACAAATTTGGTTCCGCCTGCTTCAATCGCACCTAAAACTGTCATGTTGATCTCACTCCTACGTTGGTTTGAAATAGGAACACTGCCTTATCCATATCGTGATTCGAACTCTTCAGCAGGGCTCAGTTACATTCAAGTTTGTTCAACCGTTTAAGCAATGTCTGTTTCCAGCTATCTGAAAGTGCAGGGATAGCTAATAGAGCCTGCATACCTTCTACATTCTGTTTCCCCTGATGCATGATTCGGTTAGCTTCAAGAATTGTCATGAATGAAGTGTCTGTGCGAACTCTTCTGAAACGTGATGTAGGGCCAACCTCTCCCTCTTGCAATACTCGAAAATAAAAACCGGTATGCCCGCTTTCCTGAAAATATACAGGCAGCTCCTTGTAATCATATCTTACACCCAGCTTGAAGCATGGTTGTCTTGGCTGACTGACTTGCACCTGCGCATCACCGAGTTCAAATACATCACCAATGCGAACCTCTTCTTCCGCGCAGCCTGTGACGGTCAGATTCTCTCCGAATGCCCCCCACTCCAGCTTACGATCCATCAGGCGTTCAATCGCCGCATAGCGACTATGATCGTATACACAGACAGCCTTATCTGGACCACCGTGGTGCACTAAATCTGCTTGGGCATCCCCTGTCATTCCAGTGAATGACAGAAACACCGAGGTGGAGACGGCATGTTTCACAATACCGCTCAACACTTCTTTCTTCTGGCCAGGCAATGGCTGAGGTTGCCCTATATTAATCGCCAAAATTGCCGTGCTTTCCTCTTCTGTTATCGGATCGGGTATAGGTGTCATGCCACATCATACCTCCATGATTACTTTTTATTGAACAGAACCACCAAATACTAATGTATTACTTAACAGCCGCCCTGGGGAAGTCAGCATCTTGCCACCTGCATACATCCCTGAGGATGCACCGCCATCCAAATTCATCGCCTGTTTGGCTCCCAGCTTTTGCATCACAGCTGCCCATTCTTTCATTGTAGCACCAGAAACGGTAGCAAGCATCACCGAACCGTCGGGCATGATGGCAATTCCGCTTCTCGCTCCAGACGAATTCAAAATCTTCGGATCTCTGAACCCCTCACTTGCTGGATTGACCGATATCTTGCCGTCCTTCACCAGACGCGGACCAGCCCCTACAGCCGTGACGACATCCTGCCAAGGAATTTCCTGACCGGCTGCGTTCGTATATCTGTAATTCATCTCTACGGTGGAACCTACCGTAAACCGGTCAGCTGTGGACTTCTCACGACCTGTGAAGACCAGAACAGAACCGTTTTTAGGAATCGCTACGTTTGTATTCGGTACTTTCTTGGTCACAACACCCTTTTCCATAATCACTGCTGTCCCGCCCTTGAAACCTACATTGGCTCCACGTTCTGGCGTGTACAACATCGAGATGCTTGCATCTGCTGATGGTGTTCGGTTAATAAATGTTGCATACCAGCTACGCGATTTTCCACTCGTATCTGTGACCGTGCCCGTTAAGCTCACTTGAAGTGAATCCATGATCGCTGACCCATCCGCTTTAAAACCGATAGATGTGCCGTATCTTCCTATATGTATAACTTTCCCATTTGTTATTAACATCCCGTAAGGATCTGGTGCTCCGTGATATGCTTCAAAAAAAGCCCCGTTAATTGCTGCTTGTGCGCCATATGCTTTTACAATCGAGGGTAATGTCGCGGTTTGACCGACCTGTTTCTTCGCAAGTCCTACGGTTACTGGTGTCCCTTTTGGAATGGATACGGTCTGTACGCTAAAACTACGTCCTGCTGCTTTCACTTTCTGTACCTTCGTGCTAATCGATGCTTTGGCTTCCGCTGTCTGCGGCGCACTTACCGCCCCCGACAGCACTACCGGAAGTGCGAGGACAAGGGCCATCGCCCCAGTCCACCACTTTTTACTCGTTTTTTTCATCATCATGTTGCTCACCCGATCGCCACTCCCATCCAAGAGCCAAGGCTCTTCATCTCAAGTTGTTCAAACTTGTCCATTACCGTATCCGGGTCCAGACGCAATTCACAGCCTTCCAGCGAACAAGCCACCGGAACTGCACAGTGAATCTCTGCCAGTCTGCGAGACAGATGCAACATATCGAGATCACTCTCGATTTTTTTACGTACCGAAGGGGTGAGTTGATCCAGATTGCTTAAAATCCCTTCAATCGTTCCATACTCTTGCACGAGCTTCAAAGCCGTTTTCTCGCCAATCCCACGTACCCCGGGATAATTGTCGCTGGCATCTCCCATCAAGCCCTTCATGTCAATAACCTGACGTGGTGTCAATTGTTTCTCGGCCATCAACGTTTCAGGATTGTATACCATGTAGTTGCCGTGACCTTTTTTCATAATAATGATACTTGTGCGGTCATTAATGAGCTGTAACATATCATGGTCTCCCGTAAGTACCATCACGTTCATATCTGTTTCTTCCGTGTAATACTTGGCAAGTGTCCCGATACAATCGTCAGCCTCATACCCTTCTGCACCAATATTCGGAATGTTCAAACTATCCATCACTTCACGAATCAGAGCAAACTGGGGAATAAGGTCATCTGGTGCTTCAGCACGATTTCCTTTGTACGCTGCATACTCCTGACCGCGAAACGTCTTGCCTCCCATATCCCAACAGCAGATGACATGGCTTGGTCCAAACGTCTGAACCGCATCCCAAAAATAACGGATAAACCCATAGACTGCGTTGGTCGGAAGCCCTGCCTTTGTACGTCTGATATATCCGCTTGCAGAAGTTGCATAGAATGCCCGGAACAACACTGCCATACCGTCTACCAGTAACAAAGTAGGTTCATTACGTTGATTCACTTGAATTTGTTCTCTCCTTGATCTATGAAAGCTGGAACAACAATTGATTCCAACTTCAATAGCATATTAAATATCGAAACTCATTCTATCATTATAACATAGTTACGCCAACCCTCCTTAGAGCATAATTATGCCACTCCCCCGGTACACCAAAAAAAGCCCTGAATTGTGAACAATTCAAGACTTAGCTCTGGCGAATTTTTAGACGTTGTTCCATTCCTGCTCATACGTATCTTCTTTGAAACCCACGGTGACTTTTTCTCCATCGGTTACGACTGGACGTTTGATCAGGCGACCATTGGAAGCCAGTAACGCAATCTGCTCTTCCTTGGACATCCCTGGCAGTTTGTCTTTGAGTTGTTGCTCTTTGTAGACCTCTCCACTGGTGTTGAAAAACTTTTTCACTTCAAGTCCGCTTTGTTGAATAAGCTCTGTCAATTCATCTTTCGATGGTGGTGTATCAAAAATAGGGATTAGCTCCAGTTCATGCCCTTTCGCTTCCAACCATTTCACAGCCTTACGGCACGTACCACATTTTGCATATTGGTATACTTTCAGTTTTGTCATGGGATCGTCCCTTTCGAGAGGCTCCGGTTTCGGTCTCTCGCTTCCCTTGGTTTGCTCCGCAAATCCAAAAGTCGCTCCATCCCGATACCCTCGCCCTGCAATTTTTCTGTTGGTGAATGGGGGCATATCGTCCCTCATTGCACCTTGATTTTTCAACATGTATTCCAACATTTCTAGAGCTAGAGATTTTACGAACTCAAGCTTAACTAACTTAAAGCCTGAAGAATCTTAAAAGCTCTAAAACCTCTCTAGCCTTCGGCATGTGGTTTGGCGCTTTGCTCACCAAACTCTATGGCTTCAAAACCTTAAGGCTCCAAAACCCCTTTAGCCTTCGGCGTATGGTTTGGCGCTTCGCTCACCAAACTCTAAAACTTCAAAACCTTAAGACACCAAAACCCCTTTAACCTTCGGCGTGTGGTTTGGCTGCTGCTTTGCCGCCAAACCGTGGGGCATCTAGCTTACGCTCACTCATTCGCTCCCCTGGATCTATAGTTACTCATCCACTTGGGTGTTTAGCTTGGCTTATTGCACCGTTTCTCTCGGGGCCGCCTCGGTATCCAAACGTTTCTCCAATGCGGCCATATCTGGCGGCAGTGGAGCCTGGAATGTCATACGTTCCCGGAGGATCGGATGTTCGAATATCAGTTCACACGCATGCAGCGCTTGGCGTTCAATCCACGTATCCCGTTCCTCACGAACAGCCATTGTCTGCTCATCCACGTTATGCACTGGCAACGTCTTATACATCTGATCACCGATCAACGGGCAACCGATAGACGTCATATGTACCCGGATCTGATGGGTTCGTCCACTCTCCAGCTTCAAACTTACAGCACTGGCACTTCCATCATCCCAGCGAGACAACGTTGTGTAGAGCGTTCTGGCCACATATCCGTCTGGTGTAACGATACGGCGATGCGGTTCCTCGGGATCGCGATCAATTGGCCCGTCAACTGCCCCCTGTTCGGGAACAGGGCTGCCATGCACCAGTGCGATATATTTTTTATCCACAGTGCCGGCGATCATCTGCTCTGATACATGCTGGTGTACATACGGGTTTTTGGCGATTGCCAGCACACCGGATGTTTCTTGGTCCAATCGATGGATAGGACGGAAGCGGAATCTCTCTCCTTTTTGTTGCCAATAATGCACCACACCGTTAGCCAAAGTACCTGTGTAGTGTCCATGGGTTGGATGCACGATAATTCCGGCATCTTTATTCACGATCAGCAGGTGTTCGTCTTCATACAACACAGTGAATGGAATATCCTCTGGCAAAATATCGTCAGATTCCTCCTGCTCCATCCGAATCTCCACCAGATCACCTGCACTTACTTTGACACTGATGTATACCCGTTCGCCATTCAACATAACCCCTTGCTCGGTGAGTTTGATTTTGGATAAAAGCTTACGTGAAACCTGCAGCCTCTTTTGAAGCACGGTCTTTAGCAGCCAGCCGTCCTCTACTTCGGTCACCGTGTAGGCAATCGGTGCATAATATTGGCTCATTCTTTGCGGCGGAATACTTTTTTGCTCCGCACATATTCAATATCCGCAACTTGTTGTCTTGCATTGGCTGTCCGTGCAACAACAAAGAAGTAATCCGAAAGACGGTTCAGATACCGGCGCACTGACGGATTAATATCCGTATGCTGTCCCAGCGTAACGGTACGGCGCTCTGCCCGGCGGCACACTGTGCGGCACACATGTAGAGCAGATGAGAGTTGACTTCCGCCAGGGATAATAAAACGTTCCACTTTAGGATTTTCAGCATCATATTGATCGATCCACTGCTCCAAACGTGTTACCATCTCATCCCTTACTTTGTACTTTGTCTCACTTATTCGCACAAAAGCCAAATCTGATCCACAGTCAAAGAGTTCCTGTTGCACTTCAAGCAAATGTTCGCGCAAATCCTCAAATTCTCCGTTAGCAGAGTCAATCAAACTGATTGCTTGACCCACAATGCAATTTAATTCATCGATCGTGCCATAAGCCTCTACCCGATCATCATCTTTGATAACTCGGCCTCCAATGACTGAAGTCTGGCCTTCATCACCGGTTCGTGTATATATCCCCATCATAATCCCTCCAATTGTGCATCAATCATTTATCAAACGCTGAAATATCTTACCCGATTACCGAAAGCTCGTCTATCCTTCATCTTCATAACGCAAATGCAGAGCTTTCAGATCAATCGCAAGTCCAGACACCAGCATAAACATCTGTTTTGCATTAGACTGCAGAATCCGGTTCACCGAAGCCATTCTCGCTGCAAAAATACGTTCCTCTTCTGACGGATGTAAGCTACCTTGCATCTCATTTGTAATGATAAGTATTTTCCCCTGATAGGATAGTAGTGCATCTAGTAACCGTTGTGTTTCCACACGTTGCAGATCCAGATCGGTTGCTTCCCTGAAACTCGCTGCCATCCAGGACGTCAGGCTATCCACAATCAACATGCGTTGATCCGCCAGAAAAAGATTGGATTCCCGATTAATCTGGTTCACCACTTCAGCAAGCTTCGGGCCGTTCCCCACCTGAATGGCACGATAATGAGCGGATGGCAATTCGGGAATTACGGAATCATGATCACCAGTGGACAAATATACACCTTCCCGGCTCATTTGAGCCGCATATTTCAGCGCAAAGCGCGTTTTTCCGCTGCCCATACCGCCTGTGACCGTAATCAGCAATCCGTTCCCTCCTCCCATACCTGTTCTAGATAGATGTTATTCTGTCAGCGCCTTGAGCACTTTTTTCGACTCTTCAATGTTAGCCGCTGACAATGGAATGGTAGCGAACAGATTGCTTGGGGCATAGTTTACATCCTTGAACATCTGCATATTCTCCAGCGGAATACCGTACAAGTGGGTCTCTTTTTTCATATCAGATCCATCGTCGCCCTTCCCTTTTTCTACCAATACAGATCCCTCAAATACACCACGTTCATATTTTTTGGGATCAAATGTATCATCTAGCGGGACATTCGAGCCGTTCTGACCATACTGTTTCATATCATTTTCAGGCAAAATAAAGATATCATGGCTGCCAGCGGCATATTCAACCAATATTTTTTGAACATCATACATCGCACTTGTAATGATTTCTACTTTTGGTTCTTCACCAAGCTTTTGCTGCAGATTTGTTTGTAACTGTTCCGAAATACCCGATGGATTACCCTGGTTATCAATAATAAACACCGTAAAACCATCTTTACCGCCACATCCGGCTAATATAAAGATTAATGAAATTATTGCGCCCAGTCCCCAAAATCTCCTCATTCCAGTTCCCCCTTTAGTCTCCTAACTCCAATATATCACAATTGTTCCACGCAAAAAAATAACCCGTATTCGACATTACATTAAAGTACATAACAAAAAGGAGACCCTTTCGGACCTCCTCTCTGCCGTGTTACAAATGATATCATTCTACATGTTCCTAGCATATATCCATCAACCCGATATTTACTTCGGTTTGACCGGATTAGCCTTCATGTATTCGTTAATTTTCAAGTCCAGCAAACTGCTGATTTCAATCACAATGTCGGATGTAAATGATTTCTCTTCCAGAAAAATCTGTTCCATCTTGCTGCGAAGCATGCGGATCTCATCTTCCAAGGAAATGTTATGCAAGGATGCGTCATCAGGGTTCACCGACCATCGGTCGCCATGATCGCTTTCTGCCAGAACGTGTCCACGATTTGTCGGTAAATCATATTCAACACAAAACAAAGCTAACCCCTCCTCAGAAAATAATTTTCCAAATATATGAAATCCTATTTCAAATTGAAATTATATCATAATATTTTGTAAAAGAAAGTATTTTTTTGGAAAAGTACCAAATGCCTTATTTATACTGTAGCTCTTCTTTGTATTAACCCTCTTTTTGAACTTTGTAAACAAAATTTCCGATACGTTCCAAAGCTTCGGTTAACTGGGATACTGAGGTCGCATAAGAGCAACGTAAAAATCCTTCTCCTTGCGGCCCAAACACGTTACCTGGCACCGCAGCCACCTTGTTCTCCGTTAACAATCGTTCAGCAAACAGATCGGAGCTGAGGCCTGTCTTCTGAATACTTGGAAAAGCATAAAACGCTCCCTGAGGTTCATGACAATCCAGTCCGATGTCACGGAACCCCTGTACGATCAGACGTCTGCGCTGGTTATAGGATTCGACCATTCGGTCTTTTTCACCCAGTCCATTTGTCAATGCTTCGAGAGCTGCTACCTGACCCATTGCCGGCGCACACATTACCGTGTACTGATGGATTTTGAGCATGGCTGCAATAAGTTCAGGATGTCCGCACATATATCCGATCCGCCAGCCTGTCATCGCAAACGCTTTGGAAAAACCACTCACCAAAATCGTGCGATCTTTCATATCAGGAATTGAAGCGAAGCTGACATGTTTTTGATTATACGTCAATTCAGCATAAATTTCGTCAGCAATGACGATCAGATCGTGTTTTTTGACGACTTCTGCGATCGGTAGCCAGTCTTCATAAGTCATAATTGCCCCTGTAGGATTGCTCGGGTAACATAAAATAACGACCTTGGATTTCGGAGTAATGCTAGCTTCCAGCGCTTCAGCCGTTACCTTGAACTGATCTTTTGCATATGTCTCTACACCGATAGGGATACCTCCACCGATAGATGCAATAGGAGAGTATGCTACGTAAGAAGGCTCCGGGATTAGAATCTCGTCACCGGGCACGATCAATGCACGCAAAGCAAGGTCAATCGCTTCACTTCCCCCAACAGTGACAATGATCTCATCTTTCGGATCATACTTCGTGTCAAACTGTGTATCCAAATAATCGCTAAGTGCTTCACGCAGCTTCGGCATACCTGCATTCGATGTATAGCTAGTCATGCCTCTTTCAAGAGAGTACACACAAGCTTCACGCATATGCCACGGTGTTACGAAATCCGGCTCGCCTACACCAAGCGTGATGATATCTTTATTGTCGCCCACCAGATCAAAAAACTTGCGGATGCCGGATGGCGGGATCTGCTTCACAAGCGGAGCCAAATATGAGGACATTGTTTTGTTATTCCCGGTTGTCTGTTCATTCACTATCATGACACATCTTCCTTTACGGCGAGATCATGAGACGGTTGTCTTCCTGATGGTCTTCAAAAATAATCCCGTCCTGCTTATATTTTTTAAGAATAAAGTTCGTCTTGGTTGACAGTACTGAATCAATCGGAGACAGCTTCTCCGATACAAAATTAGCCACTTCACGCAGATTGCCGCCCTCTACTTCGACAAGTAGATCATATGCTCCCGACATGAGGTAAACCGACTTCACTTGCGGGTATAGGTAGATCCGCTCAGCAATCCCTTCAAATCCACGCCCACGCTCGGGAGTAATCTGAACTTCAATCAGGGCCGTCACTTTCTCATCATCAATTTTGCTCCAGTTCACGACCGTTGCATATTTCACGATGACGTGTTCTTCTTCAAGCTGTGCTACAACAGTTTTGATTTTATCTTCCGACTCCCCCAGCAGCGTTGACAGCAGTGCGGGAGTCCTTCTCGCGTCTTCCTTCAACAGATCCAGAACTTTGAGTTGCAGATCGTTCAACTCTTTCATCGTTTTCCCTCCAGCGTCATCCAGGTTCCTAAAATGAATTAATACTTATATTACATGAATTCAACGTTGGTGCATAGACAAAAGACCGCCTGCCTTCAATTCAGGCAAGCGGTGGTATGGTCTTTAAGCATATGCTTCAAAACCCTTATCTACAGGTTACATGTAATAAGGGTTGCCGTAATTCGGTTGACGCGGAGATACATTTGGCACTTGACCATAAGAGCTCGTTTGTACAGTTTTTTCTTGCACGAATTGCTGACACTTCTGCTGTGCTTGGTGTGCCGATTGAATCTGCTTGTCTAAATCCTGACGCGGTGCTTTGGCAGAAGCGGAGTACATGTTGTTCTGCTGCATCAGGTTGAACAGTTCTCCTTGCAGACGAAGTGTATCATTCGTCAAATCATTGAACATCGTGCGAACCATCGGACAGGAAGATTCTGTTGTAGCCGTCGTGTATTCACGCGAAGTTCGTCTCAGGTCTGCAAGAATCGTTTTTAACAAATCCTGTTCTTGCATAAAAGTACTCGTTTGATTATACATGTGTTTTCCTCCTGTGTGCTAATTTATTGCTGTGGGTTGCTTGTTAATGTGAATTATTGGGATTGGGAAGGTGCAAGAGATTGATGCTGATGCAAGGTTTGAATCAAGGTGTTCATATGTTGCTCATGAGAACGAACATATTGATTCAATGCCTGTTGAATAGCTGGATGTGTGGATACGGAAGCTGTGGCTGCACATTGCTTGATCAACATCTCCTCGTTGGAGATGGAATCGGCAATGTAGTTCAATTCTTTCGGACTCAGGGCTTGCATTTGTGAATGTTGCATGTACATCGTACCTCCTAGATCTAAAGTTTATGCGAGTTTATTGTTACCTTGAATGACAAAACTATACCAACGTGAAGACAAAGGAGCTGGTTCTAATGGATCTCGTTTATGGTACACCTTACTGGCCTTCAACTTATAAATCGGATGTGGATTATCCCTCGTTAAACGGCGATATCTCTTGTGACTGCTTGATTATTGGTGGCGGAATGGGAGGTGCTCTGACTTCTAGATTGCTTGCAGAGCGTGGATTCGATACGGTTGTCATTGACAAGCGAAAAATAGCACATGGAAGCAGTTCAGCCAACACCGGCCTGCTACAATATACCAATGACAAAACGTTGACATCGTGCATCAACACATTTGGAGAAGCAAAAGGGGTACGCTTTTATCAGCTGTGCCGTGAAGCCATGCAGCAGCTTTCCGAAATTGCGGGGAGTCTGAAGACCGATCCGTGGTTTATTCCGCGAAACAGCTTTTGTTTTGCCAGCAGCGAAGAAGATGTTTCTTTGCTAGAGGAAGAATATCAGACCTTACAAAAGCATGGATTCGAAGCAGAGTTATGGAACTCTGACCAGATCAAAAGCCACTTTCCTTTTGTGAAACCCGCTGCCTTGTACACCAAAGGAGATGCAGAAGTAAACCCGTATCGCTTTGTTCAAGGCTTGTTTGAGTCGGCCATTCAACATGGGGCACGAATCTACGAACAAACAGAAATGATTCACTGTGAATATGATGATGAAGGGGTATCGTGTTATACTCCCCATGGCAAAATTCGTGCTAAGCAAGTCGTTTATGCGGCCGGTTATGAAACACAAGAGATCAAGAAAGACCGGGGAGCGTATTTAAAAGCAACGTATGCAATAACAACCAAACCTCTGTCTGATCTGAGCTCTTGGCACGAGCAAGCTATGATCTGGGAAACGGCTCGCCCTTATCTATATATGCGTACCACGCCAGACAACCGCATTATCGTGGGTGGGCTTGACGAAGAAACACCGGACCAGGATCAGCGCGAGCTCCGTTCCAAAAATCAAGGCGATGTTCTGTTAGAAGAACTCAAAGCGTATTTTCCGCTTAACGAGCTGGAGGTAGATTATGCTTGGGGTGCTGTGTTTGGTAATACACATGATGGCCTTCCCCTCATTGGTACGCATCCGGATTACCCGCACTCATACTTTGTCGAAGGGTACGGAGGGAACGGAACGGTATACAGCATGATTGCGGCCTCCCTGATCGCAGATGCCATTAGCGGCGTTCAGAATGAAGATATGAAGCTTTTCTCCCTGACAAGAACGAGCAAACCATCTCCAGCCTAAACGCAAAAACAAATTGGATGACATACAGTTTCGTCGTATGAAAAACAACAAAAGGGTACGGCTAAGGGATAACTTCCATTCCCTCGCTGCACCCTTTTTTTCTCATTTATAAACTTTCATGAATCACGAGCTGTCGTGTTGATCCAAAGTTTCCTCATAAACATCCAGCCAATGAGCGGAAAAGCCCCCAGGATGATAATGAGCCAGATTAACACTTTAGTTGATGGCGAGTTTAACACAGTAATCATAAATACGGTCAAGCCAAAAAGCCGCCCGCACATCAGACTGAGTTCCCTCAATACGACAAGTTCAACCCTTTTCTCCACATTTTCGCCGCTCGTGCCCATCATGTCGAAACCTGCGGAGATCATCGGTAAAATATATAGGGGCATCGCTATAGCGCTTCCGATTCCCATAAAAAGCAGTGTCCCATAGGTCACTTTCCAGAGAAGAGGCAACAACACCAGAAATAGCAATACGGAACCTATGAGCATCCCTCTAGATCGGTAATGAGGTTTAAACCATTTTCCTGCAGCCCAATAACTGGCGAGCGCCACAGCTGAAGTAATAAGAGAGAATTGTCCAAGCTTATACTCCTGTGTTGTCGCCACATAAACAAGCAGTGCAATCAAAAAGGCAAATACCCCTTCCCGAACGCCTTGGGCAAACAGCCCCATGGAGAGCGGCCGCCAGGGACTCTTTGGGGCGGACAACTGCCGGATGGGTTCTAACCAGCAGTATGTCCCGCTAACTTTTCGTTTTTTCAGAAAAAAACTGAAAATCACTGCAATAATATAAATAACAAGAGATACGGTGAATATAAGCCGATATCCTGTATTATCTGCCATACGTGAAATAATGAGGCCCGAAAACCACGGCCCAACAATGCCTGTCATGGAGCCTAGCAAACCAACCCAGCCATTAAACAAGTCCCTATTTTCCCGATCCGTCACTTCGAAATAGACGACATTAAAGGCAATCCAGAATAGCCCCAATGCACATCCCAGGAGCAAACCTAACGGCCAGATCCAATCCACAGCGCTCTTGCCAGTCCACAGAACAAGCATATAGAACATACCAGATAATGCTGTCCCAAGCCTCAATGCACTCATTTTATTATGTTCCTTGACCCACTTCCCCGCGAGCCAAAACGTGATGCCAATAGCCAGTTGCTGACTGATGGTAAACCAGCCGAGCATGGCGTAATCCGGACGGCTTTTCCATAGAAACACGTTCAAAAACGTACCGGACAAGGCTCCGGCTAACGCAAACAATCCATTCACGCCTAAAAGCAGAATGGATTGTCTTCCCAAAGTAATCTTCATCTGCCCCTCCTCCATGACCTGAATCCAACTTTTAACTTGAACAGGTGGCTCTTAAGGCTTAACGTACCCCAAGCCGGAGGAAAACATGATGAATCTTTGATGTTGTATAAAATTAGTTTTCAAACCAATGTGATCTATTCGTGTGCACTCAGGTTCTGAATCAAACGCAGACGGTCATCCTCAGACAAGCTGTATTGAACCTGGAAGCAACCAGAGCACACGTAAGTCAATACCGTAAATGGAGATGACAAGACAACACCTTTTCCAGAAGCAGCATTGGCCACTGGTGTGAATGTATCCTGACTCGCTGTCTGCGTACCAGCTAGAATCATGAATTCCCGACAATTCGGACACTCTGGTACTTCCTCTTGCTGATCCAGTTGCTTTTCTACACCTTGTTCATATTGAATCAGATCGTTGCCCTCATCTGCATATTTATTCAATGTCCGGAGTTCTGGCAACTTCAGTTCCACTTCATCACCCCAAAGCGAAGTTAGGTCCGAGATTTGCTCTTTATCGTTTGAAATGTCCTTCATGTCGAACTCTTCTTCGCTATCATCATTCTCTTCATCACCAATGTTAATGTTCAGTGTACGGTAACCCTTTAATTCATTATGACAATACGGACACTCTTCTTCCGGACCCAGTTCCTCATCCCATACAATCTCTGTTTGACACCAAGGACATACCGTTGTTTCCATCATGTATCAACCTTTCTCTTTCATATAATTACGTATTTAACACATAGATCACACCGATGGCAAAAAACACAATCGACGCCGCAAACAAAATCCGTATCAATATTTTCATCATCGATCCCCCTAGACAATGCTTGCACCAATAACAAAGGACAGTGAGACAGAAATGATCATGGATATTAATCCAACTGCACGGTTATCTGCTTCAATCTCCCGGTCAATTGAAAACACTGGCGTCAGGAACTCGAACAAAAAATACGCAATGAGCAGCAAAGCAAACCCGACAAATGACCATGTCATCGCTTCATATACTGAAGATTTTGCTTGAATACAAAAACGGAGCACGTTGCAAATTCCAAAAATTTTCCCGCCTGTAGCCATAGCAACGGCTATATTGCCTTTTTTGATCTCCGTCCAGCATTTATATTTGGTCACCAGTTCGAAGCATGCCAGAAAAACAAGCAACTCCATAATGGCAACCGAGAAGAAACCGAGGACCATCCCGAGCGGATGAGACAGTAGTCCGTCAATCGCTTCTTTCACTCCCATTCTCCTTCCGAACCTGCTATCCACTTGACTGAACAGCAGGTATTGTTTTTTCATCTTGAGGCTATTCCAGTTCAGCGACGGTTACACCGTTGCCTCCCTCTCCGTAATTGCCTAGACGATAACTTTTAATATGTTTATGCTTCCGCAGGTAATCCTGAATACCCGTACGCAAAATTCCTGTACCTTTACCATGGATAATATACACTTGACCCAAGTTGGCAAGGAATGCTTCATCGATGAAACGATCCGCTTCCATTAGCGCCTCTTCCAAGTTAGCCCCCCGTAGATCCAGCTCACTCTTCACGTTATCATCTCGAGTGCGCTTCATACCAGTGACGGGTTTTTGCTTTGGCTGTTTTGCTGCCGGAGCGGTTTGTTGCAACTCCAAATCATCCAGCGAAACCTTCATTTTCATTATGCCAAGCTGTACCATAGCATCCTTGTTGCCTGCCATCTCCACGACATGTCCCTTCTGATTGAGACTGTAAACCAGAACTTCATCACCTGGACCAATCGCACGTGCTTTCGGAGCGGCTGTCTTTTTCACCGTTTTTCTACGTTTTTCCGGCTCTGCTTCATCCAGTTGCTTACGAGCAGCGATCAATTTATGCTCCTTGACAGAAGCTCCCTCTTCCAGGGCCAGCTGACGAAGATCAGCAATAATTTTCTCCGCTTCTGCACGAGCCTTATCTACAATGCTACGTGCATCTTCCTCCGCTTTCTCAATCCGCCGATCACGCTGTTGTTCCAGCTTGTCGAGTTCGGCTTGATGGCGACTGCGAAGTTTCTCCATATCCTGGCGAAGCGTTTCCGCTTTTTGACGCTCTTGTTCAGCTGTAAGGCGGTTCTCTTCCAGGGAAGCGATCATGTGTTCAATCCGCTGATCTTCTTCTTTCACTTCACCGCGGGCATAATCCAGAATGTACGCTGGAAGTCCAAGTCTCTCTGCAATCGCAAAAGCGTTACTGCGTCCCGGTACACCAACGAGCAGACGGTATGTCGGACTCAGTGTATTGATATCAAATTCCATGCTGGCATTAATAACACCTTTACGCTCATACGCATAAGCTTTCAACTCACTATAGTGAGTCGTTGCCACCATCCGGCAACCTGTCTGGTGCATATGTTCTAACATGGAGATGGCAAGAGCAGAACCTTCTGCTGGATCTGTCCCTGCTCCAAGCTCGTCCAACAGGATGAGACTTTTCGGCGTCATATTTTTCAAAATACGAATGATGTTGGTCATGTGGCTAGAGAACGTACTCAGATTCTGCTCGATACTCTGCTCATCACCAATGTCGGCATAGATCGCATCAAAGACACATAGCTGACTGCCGTCTTCGGCTGGAACAAACAATCCCGACATGGCCATCAAACTTAATAGACCGATGGTTTTCAACGTTACTGTTTTACCACCCGTATTGGGTCCTGTCACGATAATAGAGGTATAGTCGTTACCAAGCTCCACATCAATCGGAACAACATGTTCAATCGGAATCAGCGGATGACGTCCTTTTTTCAGCTTCAAGAAACCCCGATCATTCATCCGAGGCAGGGTTGCTTTCAATTCACGGGCTAAACGTGCTTTGGCAAAAATAAAATCAAGCGATGCCAGCAAATCGACATCATATAACAGCCACTCCCCCTGCTCACTGACAAGGGCCGTCAATTTTTGCAAAATGATCTCAATTTCGCGCTCTTCCCGAATCCGGGTTTCGCGTAATTTATTGTTCATGGCCACGATGGATTCCGGCTCAATGAATAGAGTCGCTCCTGAACCTGACTGATCATGAACAATGCCACCGAAATATGAGCGGTATTCAGCTTTGACCGGAATCACAAATCGATCTCCACGAATCGTAATAAGCTGATCTTGAAGCATTTTGGATACCGTAGATGAACGAATCATTGAATCCAGCTTTTCCCGAATCCGTGCTTCACCCCCGCGTAGTTCACGGCGAATCTGAGACAGCGTTACACTCGCACTATCTGCAACCTCCGCATTATCATCAATACAGATACGGATCGCATCTTCAAGCTCCTTCTGCTCGGACAACTGGTCACTGATATAAAATAGCGACGCAATCGGTTCGTCCTCATGTAGCGTTGCAATCTGACGTTTCAACCGTCTAGCCGCATGTGTCGTCGTGGAAATGCTCAGCAGCTCATGCGGGTTGAGCGTGCCCCCGATCTCAGCTCGTTTTACAGAAGTAGTTATATCTACAATCCCGCCAAATGATGGGGAACCTTTGAGACGCTCAAAGGTGAAAGCTTCATCCGTTTGTTGAAGTAAACGTTTGACTTCTTCCAGATCACTATTTGGTTCAAGTTGCTCCGCTTTTTTCTTGCCCATTGACGTTTGAGCAAAGCCAATCAATGTATTTAGAATTTTGCGATATTCTAATGTGTGTAATATTTTCGTGTCCAAGTGTACAACTCCTTCCAAACTATACCTGTATTATAACGAAAGAAACGTTGTTGCGCTATTTAACGAATCCTTCCACACATAACTTGAGGTATGACGCCACAAACTACATGTGTCAGGATTGTGCTATTCATTTTACTCCCTTAGAGTTCCCATGTTTATGCCCAATCCAATCTGAACAAAGGAGGTAACCCCTATGAATTTTCTGGGCCATGTCGTACGATTTATTATCGCAGCTATCGTCTTAATGGTTGTAAGCTGGATCGTTCCCGGTTTCGCCGTTGGTGGTTTCTGGAGCGCACTGATGCTTGCATTGGTCATCGCCTTGCTGGGCTGGATCGTTGAAGGTATCTTTGGCAAAAGAGTGAATCCTTTTGGCCGTGGAATCGTCGGCTTTATCGTAAGTGCACTGGTCATTTGGCTGGGCCAATATGTGGTTGATCATGTTGAGGTCAGCCTGCTCGGTGCCATTCTCGCCGCATTGGTCATCGGGATTATCGATCTCTTCATCCCGGTATCTACACCGTTTGATGCCGGACGCAGCTCCAAAAGCTAAAGACAGCCTGACATGTTGGCTAACGCTTTAACAAGACACCTAAACCTCGGAAGGCCGTTGGCCTGAAGAGGTTTTTCTTTTTGCACATCAAGCGAACAGCAACTATCGATAAATTTCAATAAAACGACATACCCCGCATGTACAGGCATCGTCAGATTGCGGTATGATGACTTGAGAAATCATTCAAATTTTATCCATTCCAAACGTTAAAGGAGGTACATGATGAAGAAGGGTATAACATGGCTTGCCGCGTGTATGTTCATTCTTGTTCTTGCTGCATGCGGTAGTCCCAAAGATTCTTCAGCATCCGAGCCAGAGATTACAACCAGTGAACAACTAGTGATCAAGGCAAGCAACTACGAATTCGATCAACCCGAATATCGACTCAAAAAAGGCGTGCCTGTGAAGATTGTTTATGAAAACGTCAACGGAAATCACGGTCTGCTTGTACCTGAGCTCAATCTTCAGTTAGACACTCAAAAAAGTTCAAAAGTGATCACCCCAGACAAAGTTGGAGAGTTCGAAATGTCATGTTCCGTTTTTTGTGGTTCTGGACACAGCAGCATGATCTCCAAAATTATTGTAGAGGAATAACACTTCAAGACAAGAGCTCCCGCAGCGACGGGAGCTCTTGTCTTGTATTATAACAAATTATGCAAGAGTTCGCTGGTCAGCGCATCGACGAAAGTGTCTATCAGCTACGTCTGATCCTGCTCGATCAATTCAATCCATTCGTTATATTCCGTCTGTAACTTCGTATATTCATCGTGCAGCTGACGATATTCCGTATTGAGCTGCTCCGCCTTTTCCTGTTCCATCTCCCGTTCGACCTGTAACAAGCGAAGCTGGTTAGCTGCCAGCTCATAACGTTCACTTATTTCTCGCAGTTCATTCTCCATGATCTGCTTCTCCTCATCAGCCTCCACTTGATGCTGTTCCCGCTGTGAACGTTCCCTGAGCAACTGGTCTCGTTCTTGTACCAGTTCTTCCAGCTTCTCGGAACTCGCTGCACTCTCTCGTTGCCACGCTGTCAATTCACTCTCCAGCGCTGTCCAGCGATCCTGCCATGCCTGCTCCTGCTCCGCCCATTCGTCAGCTCGGAGCTTCCATACCTGTTCGTTCTGTTCTGCCGACTGAGTTGCCTGTTCCAACTGTGAGCGAAGCTCTTCTTCACGTCTCATCAGTTGCTCGATGCGAGATGACAGTTCCGCCTGGTTGGCCGACAGATCCTCATGTTTAATTTGCCATTCGAGAGCTTCCTCTTCCGTCTGCGCGAGTTGATTCGCTTGCTCTGTATAACGCTTGGCAAGCTGCTCAGCGGACTGTCTTGCTTCGTTCAGCGATTGCTCCAGCGCATTCTTCTCCGCTTCGAGTTCACTCATTAGAGAACCAGCATTTTCTTCTCGTTGGAGAGCATCACTATAATCGTGACGGATCTGCTTGTATTGTTCTTGCAAACGGCTTAATTCCTCTTGGGCACTATGAAGTTCATCGCGAGTATCAGCTAACTCCTCATGCTTATCATTTAGTTCACGGCGTGTGCCTTGTAATTCCTCATCCAATTGCTTGAGTTTTTCTTCCAGGACCTCGTTTTCTTTCTCATAACGAACAGCCTCTTCATTGTAGAGACGTGCTTCTTCCTTTACAACGGAAAGTTCATCATGTAAGGACTGTACACCAGCCTCCAGCGTTTCATTCTGATCGGCCGCTTCGAGAATCTGATTCTCCAGATCGCCAATATCGGCGAGTCGCTGTTCAGCAAGATCTTTCCAGGATTGTTCACTCTCCGTTAGTGTTGTGATCTCATTTTGCAATGTACGTACAGCCGCATGTGCCTGTTCAAGCACTTTGTGCAGTCTGCGCTGTTCTTCTTCTGACTTCGCTTCTGCTTCAAGCAAATGCTGCGCATCCTGTTCAAGCTGGACATGCTGTTCCTGGAGTTTACGCAGTTGAGCGGTTAGCGCTGTTTCACGATCCACAGCTTCATTATATTGATCTTGCCACTGTTGCTGAGACTCCTGCGATTGTTTCAACGACTGCTCCGTTTCACGAAGCTTGTTTTGCAGATCATTGCTGTCTCCTCTCAATTGCTCCAATTGCTGCTGGAGCTCCGCAATTCGACGTGTTTGAGTCTCCTGTTCCTGAATACGGACATCGTGCTCTTGTCGCAACGACTCCACCTGAGTACGTTCCGTTTGAAGCAACTGCTCTTGCTCTGACACCACTTCCTGCGCATGTTGAAGCTGACTCCGAACCTCGCCCAGTTGTTCATTGATCTCCGTTATACGGGCATTGGCCTGAGCGCGTTCTTCCTCCAGCTGACGAGCCAGTTTACGCTGCTCTTGCTGGAGCATCTCCTCAGCCGCAGCCGTTGCCTCAGCTGTACGGGTAGCCGCGGCTTCTTGTTCTTCTTTCAATTGCTCTTCGTAGAATGCTTCTTTCTCCATCCATTCCAGTTCAGATTGCTCGGAAAGTGCTTTAAACTCAGCCTGCAGTTGCTCCAGGACAGCCTGGTGCTTCTGCTCGGCTTCACCAAGCAAAGCTTCATGCTCCTGTTTCGCTTGAGCTTCGAACGCATCTGCCTGCTTCTGTGCATTCTGCTCGGCTTGCTCCAGACGCTGCTTCATTTGATTTTCAAGTTCGCTATATTGAAGGGCCGCCTCTTCTTGCACCTGTCTCAATTTGAGTTCAGCCTGCTCCAGTTCCGAGAGGATTGCTGCTTCTGCCTCTTCTTTGGCCGCTTGGACCTGTTCTGCTGCCTGAACCTGCAGTTTTTGGCGATCTGCTACTGCCTTGCTTTCGGCTTCCTTCAATTGTGCCGCAGTTCTGTCCTGCAACTCCTTGTACTCAGCCGAGGCTTTGGCCCGAACCTGCTGCAGCTCTGTTGCCGCACGGTTCTGTGCTTCTTTAAGTTGCGAAGCAGATTGAGCCTGAACTTGCTTGAGTTGGTTTGCTGCTTTTTCCTCAGTTTCCTTCAGACGTGAATTGCCTTTCGCTTCTGCCTCTTTGAGTTGAGCCGCGGCTTGCGCCTGCATCTTCTGGATCTGATCCTTCATTTGGCTACGCTCTTGTTCCAGCAGAGCATTCAGCTTGGATATTTCAGCCTGCTTGTCTGCTTTCAATTTTTGCAAAGCCTGTTCAGCTTCAATCTTCTGTTGCTTCATGTCAGCAAGTGACTGATCCCGTAACTGCAGTTCTTTTTGATGCTCACTTTGTACGGCGTTCAACCGATTCAATTCATTTCGAAGTTCTGTACGTTCTCCCGTGAGCATCTTAAGCTCATTACGGATCTCCTGCGTCTGCAGAGACTGCTCAGCCATATGTACGGCCGCAAGTACAGCAATACGCGGCGTGTCCAAACGGGAATGACTTTTGGAGATGGCGCTCATACGCTCATCTACCAGATTAGCTACTTGTTTCATATAGTCAGCACTGCTGCCGACCAGTTTATAGGAAGTCCCGTAGATCTCTACGGTGACGCGTGTACGATCAGGTGTAGTCACAGTTGTGCCCTCCTTCAAGTCTGTATGTTGATTCTAAGCTGTAATGACAAAAAAGTCACATCGATCCTCTAATGCTAAGGATTCGATGTGACTTCAAGCAATTCCTGCTAATCTTTGTTCAAAAAATTGACTTCTGTCCTATTTGCGCAGTTCTGCGTTGAATTGCTCTTCCAGACGTGTTACAACACGCGCATGAACTTCGGTAATCTCTTCGTCTGTAAGCGTGCGCTCACGGTTCCGGTATACCAGTGCCATCGCCACACTTTTCTTGTCTTCCCCAAGCTTGCTGCCTGTAAATACATCGAATACCTGCACCGTCTGCAACAGTTCACCAGCGGATTCGCGAATCGCACGAAGCATGTCACCGGCTTCAATATCTTTGCTTACCACAACAGCAACATCACGCTCTACTGCCGGGAAGCGCGGAAGCTCACGATAACGGATATCCGCATCCGCTTCCTGATAAATCGTTTCAAGAACAATTTCAGCAACATAAACATCGTTCAGATCATATTGTTGCTGTAATTCTGGATGCAATTGACCGAGAGTACCGATCATTGTACCTTCGCTACCGTCTTTGCCATCCAAGTAGATAGAGGCAGAACGCCCTGGATGAAATCCTTCCGGGCTGTTTGCCACGTAACGGATCCGCTGTCCCAGTCCCAAATAAGCAAACAAGTTCTCAAGTGCACCTTTGATATCAAAGAAATCCACTTTCTCTGCTCCAACATTCCATTGTTGCGCTACACCGTTACCCGTAAGCAACATGGAGAGTACCGGAATTTCATGCGGCTGCTTCGTCAGCTTCTCTTCCTCCGTGAAGAAAACACTGCCCACTTCAAACACAGCAAGCGAATCCTGCTTCCGGTTCATGTTGTATACAGCAGCATCCAGCATCTGCGGCAAAATGCTCGTACGCAACACGCTGCGGTCTTCACTCATCGGCATAGCCAGTTTAACCGCTTTGCTTCCTTGTGTCAGGGAAGGAAACAGCACTGCTTTGTCTGGATGAACAAACGAATAACTGATCATTTCCTGCCATCCGCTACCAGACATCAAGCCACGGATCGTACGACGGATAGCCTGGGGACGAGTATATGCTCCTGGTGTAGTCGGTCCTTCAATCCACGTTGTCGGAATGTTGTCGTACCCGTATAGACGAGCAACCTCTTCGAACAGATCCACATCCATCGTGATATCCCCTCTGCGAGTAGGCACTTCCACATCGAGAACACCCTGCTCCGCATCACCACATGCAAAGTGCAACCGGGCAAAGATTGTTTTCACCTCAAGCAAGGACAGATCCGTTCCCAGATAACGGTTAAGTCTGTTCAAAGACATTTGAATGACACGTTTCTCGGAAGCTTCAGCACCAGCTTGAACAATCCCTTGATGTACTTGGCCTGATGCATAACGCTGAATGAGTTCGGCCGCACGATCCAAAGCCGTAATTACCGCACCCGGGTCTACTTCTTTTTCAAAACGCAAGCTTGCTTCGGAACGCAGCCCTAATTGGCGCGACGTCTTCCGAACGGTTCCGCCATCAAACTTGGCGGACTCCAAGAGCAGATTCACGGTGCTTTCTGATACTTCGGAATTTTCACCACCCATAACCCCAGCGATGGCAACAGGTTTCACGCCATCGGTAATCAGCAGCATATGCGGTTCCAGCTTACGCTCCTGTCCATCCAACGTCACAATCGTTTCGCCTTCGTGTGCCATACGCACTTCAATACGGCCGTTCTCCAGCTTATCTGCATCAAACGCATGCAGCGGTTGCCCATATTCAAGCATGACATAATTCGTAATATCCACGATATTGTTAATCGGACGTACGCCTGCCGCCATGAGACGGTTCTGCATCCAGAGCGGGGAAGCCCCCAGCTTGATTCCAGTCACATAACGAGCCGCATAATGGCTACATTGCTCCTGGGCTTTGATCTCTACAGAAATATGATTAGCCGCTTCATCACCAGCTTCAACCAGTTGATCTTTCGGATTCGGCAACGTCACTTCGCGTCCCAGGATCGCACCCACTTCGTATGCCGCACCGCGCATACTCAAGGCGTCAGAACGGTTCGGCGTCAAGTCGAGCTCCAGCACATGGTCATCCAGACCCAGCACCTGGCTGATTGGCGTGCCGATCTCTGTGTTTTCCGGCAGCACAAGAATACCTTCCTGTTGCTCTTTAGGCAGCAATTTGTCGTTCATGCCAAGCTCCTTGGCCGAACAGATCATACCAAGCGATACAACGCCGCGCAGCTTCGCTTTTTTAATATCCAGCCCGCCTGGAAGCTTTGCGCCAACAAGGGCTACCGCTACTTTTTGACCCGCATCCACATTTTTCGCGCCACATACAATCTGTAGCTCTTCCTCTTGTCCTGCATCAATCACACAGACATTCAGTTTATCAGCGTCCGGATGTTTCTCCTTGCTCTTCACATAACCGACAACAACCTTGTTTACTCCTTGGTTGCGGTTCTCTACAACATCAATTTCGATCCCTGCACGGGTGATTTTTTCTGCCAGCTCCTGTGGGGTTACACCTTCAAGGGCAATATAATCAGACAGCCAATCTGTCGATACTCTCATGCACGTTCACTTCCTTAATCTATATATTAGTTTGACGCTCATTGACGTTCAAATATCATTACAGCCGTGCGAATTGTTTCAGGAAAGCCTGATCACTGTTATAGAAATGACGGATGTCATCAATGCCGTACTTCAGCATCGCGATACGCTCTACACCCATGCCAAAGGCAAAACCACTGTATTTCTCCGGGTCATATCCGCCCATCTCCAGCACTTTCGGGTGAACCATACCGCCGCCTAGAATCTCAAGCCAGCCTGTTTGCTTACAGACCCGACATCCGCTACCACCGCATTGTACACAAGTTACATCCACTTCCGCACTTGGCTCGGTGAACGGGAAGAAGCTTGGACGCAGACGAATTTCGGTATGAGCCCCGAACATTTCGCGCACAAATTGCAGCAACGTTCCTTTCAGGTCACTCATGCGAATGTTTTCACTGATCACAAGGCCCTCGACCTGATGGAACTGGAAGGAATGTGTCGCATCGTCATCATCACGGCGATATACTTTACCTGGGCAGATGACCTTGACGGGCACTTCACCTTTCATGCTCTGCATCGTACGAACCTGTACCGGAGAAGTATGCGTGCGCATCAGCAGATCCTCAGTAACATAAAAGGAATCCTGCATATCACGCGCCGGGTGGTTCTTAGGCAGGTTCAATGCTTCAAAGTTATAATAGTCCATCTCGACTTCTGGACCTTCTGCTACACGGTATCCCATACCGATGAAAATATCTTCGATCTCCTGCACCACTTTCGTCAGTGGATGCAGTCCACCTTGACGTCCAATGCGACCAGGCAAGGTTACGTCAATCTTTTCAGATTGAAGGCGCTTCGCGGTTTCTTCCTTCTGGAATTGTTCCTGTTTGCTGTTGATCACCTCTTCAATCGCTCCACGAACCTCGTTACCCACTTGCCCAATGACTGGACGCTCTTCCGCACTAAGTGCACCCATGCCGCGCAGAATCTCAGTCAGTGCCCCTTTTTTGCCCAAATACTTTACACGCAGATCAGCCAGCGTCTGCGGATCGTTTACGCCAGACAACTGCTCCAGCGCTTCGATCTTTAATGCCTCTAAACGTTCTTTCATGTGTAATTGCCTCCTTTATATGCTGTAATTGCAACAAAAAAAGGCCTTTTCTCCCAAAAGGGACGAAAAGACCGTGGTACCACCCTTGTTAGACTCCCGTTGTCACATTGCAACAAGCTCTGCAACACGTTCTGTCTCACTTTGTACGGAATAACGACCGTTAACCGTTTACCCCTACTGTCGCCTTTGTGTCTTCACACATCGTCAGGTTCAGGGAACCGCTCCGGAGTGAATTTCGGCAGCCTGGTTCTACAGAAACGCTCTCAATCTACGGCGCTTCCTCCCTGTCCAGAGGCACTGCTTACTTGTCTCCATCAATACGTTTGTTCGAATTAAACTAACCTTTATCGATACCAATGATCGATGATCGTTCATTATTATATGCAATATGCGGCGAAATAGCAAGCATGCCCCGTTGCTAATTTGTAGATGCACCTTGATTTTTCAGCTCCTTCAATCGTTGCTGAATGGCACGAATCTCGGCTGCTTCGGCTTCCATCTCTGCCGCAGGCTCAGTGACCACAAATCGTTCTCGTTCTGTTCCTGCATTGCTCACCGGAGATAGCAATTCAGATAACCTCATCTCCAGTCGTAGACGTTCATCATCTGAATCACGTGTTTGCAGTGCAGACTCCCGTAGTTGCACCGTCTGCTCCCAATCCGCCACGCCTCCTTCAAAAAGTGATGCTGTACCATCCGACTTCAAGTCACATAGACGATTCGCAAGCGTCCGGACTAACATCCGGTCGTGGGATACGATAACCAGTGCGCCGGAGGCTTCCTGTAGCACGTTTTCCATCACTTCCTGCGTATCAATGTCCAGATAATTCGTTGGCTCATCGAGTACCAGCAGATTGGCACCACCGAAATATAATCGCAGAAATGCAACGCGGCATTTCTCCCCCATGCTTAAATTCCCAATGCGTTTAAACACATCTTCTCGTGAAAAAAGAAAACATCCCAGGATGGTACGCGCAGCACTCTGTGTCATCGAAGGGAGAACAAGTAAGCTGTCGAGCAGCGTTGCATCCTCAGGCAAGCCCTCCAGCTCTTGCGAAAAGTAACCGATGCTAAGCTGGGGATGACGGCTTACTTTTCCCTGCAAAGGCTGAAGTTCTCCGATCATTAACTTCAACAGTGTGCTCTTACCTGTCCCGTTTGCTCCGCGCACGGCAAGTCGATCCCCACGCTCGACCGCAATCCGCAAATCGTGAAGAAACGTGTGCTTGGGATCGTACGAAAAGTTTACCTCCTCCAGCGCAAGAAGTTGTCGAGCCCCGATTGAACTCATCTGTAGCTCCATGTTCAGCTTTGCGGCTTCACGCGGTTTATCCACACGTTCATTGTCCAGCCGCTCCAGCTGCTTCTGTTTGGCGTGGTAACGCGAAATATTTTTGTTCGCTCTCGCCTTGTAGAAGCTTTGGGTAATCTTCACCTCTTGGCCGCCTGCCTCATTATGAGCCTTGTGAAACCATTGCTGATAATTGCGAATCGTTTCCTCCAGCGCTTTTCGTTCCAGTTGCTGTTTGCGGTAGAGCGTCTCCTGTTCCTTCAACTCCCGCTCTTTATGCCCCTTGTAATCGGTATAACCACCTCTATATTTTGTCAGTTTGTCTGCGCTAAATTCAATTACACTGGTCGCTACCCGGTCAATAAATGTCCGGTCATGGGATACAAACAGTACCGTACCCTCGTATGCAGATAACCAGGCTTCGAGCCAACGCATGCTCTCTTCGTCCAGATGGTTGGTTGGTTCATCCAAAATCAAAAACCTGGGCTTGCTGACTAGGAGTCCTGCGAGGCGAGCTTTCGTTTTCTGACCACCGCTAAGGGATCGATAAGGCCTGCTCCAGTGTTCCACGCTTAGCCCGAGACGTGTTAGTACCTTCTCTACCTCTGTTTCCCACATGTAGCCGTTCAGTTGCTCATATTCCTCCAAAAAACGGGCATATTCGTCCAGTAAAGCAACGTCTCCGGCAGCATCCGCGTCGCTCAATCGGCGCTCCAGCTCTTCAAGCTTTCGTTTGACCTCGTCGATCCTCCCACTCTCCCGCCTCACGGCTTCCAATACATTTATTCCACTCGGCACCTCTGAACGCTGACGCATGAAGCCCCACTCCGAGAGTGGAAGCTGGCGGTCAATCCGTCCACCCCCTTGCTCTTCACCAAGTATAATTCGTAAAAGTGTCGTTTTGCCGCATCCGTTACGGCCTAAAATAGCGAGTCGTTCGCCTTCGTTAATTTCAAGGTTCAATCCGGAAAACAATTCGTTACCGTTCCATTCTTTTGATACTTCATGTAAGCGCACCAATGTCGTCATGAGTCCTCATCCTTCCTGACCAAAAATCCAAAAAAAACCGCTGGCATCAGCCGGCGGTTTAGCAATTTCGAATGGATTAACGCGTTCAAAATACAGATATGAGGCTACCATAGCATGAACAAAGAAACCCTGACGAGGGCCTACGCAAGCCGAAAGACTTGCTTATTCCATACTATTCCCTATAGCTGAATTTGGACACACGAATCCCCTCATTGCTCAGCCGCTCGGCTGACTGCGTCATACAACAATCTGCAGTTAACTGGGGTTCACTTCATGTGTCTTACTTCATGGGACGTATGGTTACCTCTCATTCATGTGTAGTATCAATTCTCCGTTATTGTACCAGATCATTGAAAAAAAGCAAAGGTCAAGATGTAATTGTCTGTATCTAAATTCAAAAAAAAGAAAAACCCTTGAACATCCAAGGGTTTTCCAGGTACTTCTGTTAAGCGGGTGATGGGAATCGAACCCACGCTATTAGCTTGGAAGGCTAAAGTTCTACCATTGAACTACACCCGCAAAATGAACAATCGGGACGACACGATTTGAACATGCGACCCCCTGGTCCCAAACCAGGTGCTCTACCAAGCTGAGCTACGTCCCGTTAAATTCCAAATGGAAGTTAACAGTGATTTTACAAAACCTAATATACCACGATCCGCACTAAGGTGCAAGGCATATCAACAGTTTTTTCCTAGAACTGGATACCAGAAAGGCAGGAACGCTCTCGCGGCCCTGCTACTCCTTATCCCGCAGGCTTGTCAATATCTCTAAGGAACCTTTGCTCAAAGTCCGCCGCTTCAATCGGTTTACCGAAAAAATAACCTTGTGCCTCATGACAATGCTGATTGCGAAGAAACATCATCTGTTCCTCGTTCTCAACACCTTCTGCTGTGACCTTGAGTTGTAAATGGTGTGCCATCGAAGTAATCGTGGATACAATAGCAGCGTTATTGCTGTCTTCCATGATTTCATTCACAAATGACCGGTCAATCTTGAGCCGGTCAATCGGCAAATCCTTGAGATAATGGAGCGAGCTGTATCCCGTGCCAAAGTCATCAATGCTGATATGTACACCAATCTCCTTAATTTTATGAAGCTGTTCAAAAGCCCGGTCTTTGTCAAACGTCATGCTCTCCGTAATCTCCAGTTCAAGCCATGCGGGCTCAAGTCCCGTTTCCCTGAGAATACTGTTGATACTGTCGAGCAGGTGGGAGTGTCTGAACTGTCTCATCGACAGATTGACGGATACACACAGTTTGCGATATCCTGCTTCCTGCCACAGTTTGTTCTGTGCACATGCCTGTCGCAACACCCATTCCCCGAGTGGAACAATTAGTCCACTTTCCTCGGCCAGCGGGATAAACTCTGCCGGAGAAACTGAACCGCGCTGCGGATGTTGCCATCGAACAAGGGCTTCCATACCAACAATCAGTCCGCTTTGCAGATTCACCTGGGGTTGGTATACCAGATAAAATTGACCCCGAGCCAGTGCTTTACGTAAATCGTTTTCAAGCTGCAATCGTTCCTGAGCTTTCATCTGCATGGCATGTGCATAACGGTTAAGTTCAATCCCCTGTTCCTTCGCACTATGCAGAGCCGTGTCGGCATTCTGAATAATCTCTTGCGGAGACTCTCCATCATAAGGAAAGATGGCCATGCCTATGCCCAGCGTAAGATGATATTCACTCCCATCCACCATAACCGGTTTCTCAAAGAGCTGCAAAATCGACCGTGTCCGGCGTAACGCGGTATCTGTACTGTAAAAATCTGTCATGGTCAACGCGAATTCGTCTCGACCTAAACCAAACACCTCTTCTCCCGGAAGAGATGAGTGATTCAATCGCTGTCCAACCTGACGCAGAACGCGGTTAGCCGCTTGTTGTCCGAGGGAGTCATTTATGGTTTTGAAACGATTGATGTTGAGTACAAGGACACCGACGAGCTTTTCCTCCACAACCGCATCATCCAGCATGAGTTGAAGGCGCTGGCTTAAGCGGCGACGATTCGGAAGGCCGGTGACATCATCATGGTGCGCAATGTAATTCATTTTGGCCTCAGCGGCCTGTTGTTGCAGGAATGGGGTGTCCACTACAGATGCATAGAGCCCCTTTTGAATGAAAAAGTAGCCCAAACAATTGCTGAGCATACCAAGCAGCAGATTGAGATCGTTCACTACACTCGCAGTCACGAAATATCCCTGACCTAGCAAAAAGCAGAGCATGCCACCCAGGATAGGTGGTAGATCGGCATTTTTTGTCTTTTTCCATTGTACGTACAGAACGACAGCGCCAGTAACATACAGTATTCCTGCAACCCAGTGCAGACGAGTGAATACTTTGCCAAGCAAATGACCATCAAGCATCTCAGACAGCAAACTCCACTCTTGAATAGAACAGATATACAAAATCAGAAAGGCTCCCAGGGTAGCGCTGAACAGAAGAAATTTGCGCGGTAATGCAACTTGCTTCTCCTGTACGGTGTATATAAATAACAGTCCTACAGAACAAACCAGTGATCCCATTGTTGACATCATTAATGAAAAATCGGATTCCATCATCGCTCTGTTAGGAACTTCTTCTGCAAACGAAACGATGTGCACCAGTTCAAATAGACCTATCATTAAAAAAAGTGTTGTCAGCAACACTCTGCGCAGTGTCAATTTTTGAGTTTGAAATAGCCAGCTTTGATTATAAATGCCAATACAAGCAGCCGTTGCAGCGAATCCACCTAGAAGCGTTATTACCGGGTAACCCGAAAAAATCAGATCAGAGCCTGAAGAAGAACGAAACCATTGACTTACGAGGAAAAACAATAAGCCGCCGATGGCGACCCAACCTATTTGACTCTGACCTTGCATTTTAAACTTCATGCCATGTTTTCCTTCCCGGGATCACTATCCTGTAATACGTGTACAACTGAATTCTATTGATCTGATTCACCAAGTATATTACACATTTCGACAAAAACATATATTGACCACTGTTTAATTTAAAAATCCATATGTTCTATCTGGTACATAATAACATTTAAATCCCTATTCGTGAACTAAAAAATAGTTATAAGTAGGAATAACTATTCATAAAAATGAGTAAAAACAAGGCATAAAGAACTAAAAAAACATGGACCTCAGGTTAGAGACCATGTTTTTTCGAATTTACAACTGTATTTAAGACTATTTTTATTTGTCGAAGTTTACTTCAGGAGTTGTTAACTTATCGTAGAAGTCCACGACATTGTCTTTGTTCTCCGATGAACGAAGTGCCATAGCCGACCGCGGGTGCTCGTCCAGCGTGCCTGTAATCATATAAGGCAGGATGTAACCCCATTCTTCTTTTTCTCTCAGTGGAACCATGAGTTGTTCCAATACCTCAAGTACTGGACGTAGACTATACTTGGTTCCTTTCAAATGAGCTACCAGTAGTTCTGTTGGGCAATTTCCTGCCGCGCGGCCCATACCGTATACAGAAGCATCCAGCAATTCAACTCCAAGTTCAGCGGCTACGAGGGTGTTAGAGAACGCAAGCTGCATGTTGTTATGCGTGTGAACGCCAAGACGTTTGTTTGGAAGATGCGTCTTGAACTTCTCCACCAGATATTTCACATCGTTATGATCCAGGCTGCCGTAAGAGTCTACGATATAGACGACATCAACCGAGCTCTCCTTGATCATTTCAAAAGCTTCCAGCAATTCGTTCTCCATAACATTCGAGAGCGCCATAATATTCAGTGTCGTTTCGTAACCACGATCATGGAACGTTTGCACCAACTCAAGCGCCTTGTCCACATCTTTACTGTAACAAGCGACACGAATCAGATCCAGCATACTTTCGCTGCGCGGCAAAATATCATTCTCATCTACACGCCCTACATCTACAAGTGCAGACAGTTTCGTGTTGCCTTTTTGCGGAATAACTTTACGAAGAAAATCATCATTCAGGAAGCGCCATGGTCCAGCATCTTCGGAGCCTTTAAGCAACTTCGGCGAATTTTTGTAGCCAATTTCCATATAATCAACGCCAGCTTCATTCAGCCCTGCATACAGCTTTTGAACAAAGTCAACGCTAAAGTCCCAATTATTCACCAATCCACCATCACGAATGGTACAATCTACAATTTTACTATGATTTGTCTTCATTAATGTCTGCTCCTTTTCTGACCAACTTGTGTATTCCTCTCATGATACTTGAACGTGACAAGAAAAGTAAAGGGATTCCGGGCTTATTTACTGTAAGATTTCCAGATTCGGTCTATATCAATCATATCGGGGGTTTCATCATCTTTTTTCCCGTAGCGCACAGCATTATAAACCTCAGGAAGCCTCGTTGCCAGCTCTGCCTCTGTACCCTCTTTACTCTTAGGATAAGTCTCTTTAATGCTCTCTGCTGTCTCCAGCGGCGTATAAGACTTCTCAACCTGTACTCCGCGATCCATCGCATTGCTTACCCATACCCGATAATAGTATCGAATACGCTCTCCAGCCTGAGTGGGGACGGGTTCCTTTTTGCGAAACCATCGTTTACGAACCTTCGTGGGCACTTCCAGTGTTTCGCTGATATCCACATACTCTGTTTTTGGTACTTGTCTTTTCTGCACAGGCTGTAACAATCCATTGAAACGCTCCGCTAATTTACCCATGATGGTTCTGCCGAGTTTGACCAAAAGCCATAAAATCACAGCCGCAGCTACCCCAAAAACAATCCAGCCGAGAATTTCCCAAATAACAGAAGGTTCTGAAGGTGGCCCTCTTAACTCGTCCGGCAGGTTCATCGGCTCGTTCGGCATCTCTGGTGTAAGTGGTGGTTTCTGAGGTGAGGGAGTTCCGAACAGACCTCTGATCCAAGCAAGCAGACGATCCTTCAACGGCGCAAGCCATGCAGCAAGACTGGGAAAAGCACCGATACCTGCAATAATGATTAACATCCATATGATCCGAAGATGGTTAGCCCGTGTGAATTCCCGAAGTACTAATCTGCGTTTACCATCGTTTAGTACCGCACGATCCAGTTGAGCCCTGTATTGTCCCACAACCCAACATCCAAAACTGACGACTCCAGTAGCGTAGATATAGCCCGTATACATCATAACAGGCAACATAAATTCGATCTGCGTTGCCGCGATCGTGGATACAATGGCACTGATTACCCCCACAAGTTGCAGGCGCCACAGCCTGTTGGAATGAAAAGCAGGATCGAAATCCAAACTTGTGTATGCCGCAATACATACAACGGCTCCAAGTGTAATCATTTCTGGAAGTGAAAGCGGCGCTAACATCCCCGAAACCCATGCGAACAAAATACCGGTTGCCGATGCCATTAGACCTCGAACGAGTGCGTTTTTCTCTATAATGCTCGTAAATCGAAGCCTAATCCATAGGCCGAGCAGGCTTGTTATAACATATAAACCGAACAATAGATAAGGAAAATAAGCACTGGTATACAATGATGTGATTGTCAAGATTGGAAATAGGTAGATCCCAATCGAAAGAACAGCGAATAAGGATAGGATATGCGTTCGCTTCATTGCATCACTTTCACTCATGCGCCCACCGCCCCTGCATCACGCTTCAGCTGTTCTACAGGCAAAATCGTTACCCGATGCCCCTGATCATGCAAACGTCCGATTTCATATTCCATGGCAGCCGAGACATATGACGTAATCAACAAATAACTGCGAATCTGCTGCTCTTCTTCATTCAATCTTACTTCATCTTGCAAAAACTGCTCCATGGGTACCAAACACTTCAACTCGGTTTCAGCCATAGCTTCCAGTAACATCTCCAGATGAGGTGTGCCGTAATCCGGTTTAATACGAAGCACATCGCGTCCCCCACCTATACGGTAGCCATTATGTGCAAATCCAGCAGGCAATCCTTTGCTAATAGCCTCTACGGCTGCAGTAGCAGCGTAGCGGAGTGACTGCTCGATCAACTCAGGCCGAGTAACCACACTCCACATTTCAGCAGAGTCCTGTATGTTCACTATAATCCATGACTGGGGATCTGCCGTCCAGCCTTGTTTGTACACTTGAAGTTCGCCTGTACGTGCACTTGCTTTCCAGTGAATACGATTCATCGGATCACCAGCCCCGTAAGGCCGCACCCCCAGAATTAGAAACGGGTCTTCCACAATCCAGCGAGAAACTTCCACCTCGCCTTGCCACACCTGATAGATGGCTGGCATATCTTCAGTGTTAAGCAATGAAGGATATACAATCATCGCCATCTTCACGGGAATCGGCTTTGAGGAACGCCATACTCCAAATAAGTCTCCACCAGTCATGGTTGCTGTATCCATCGTAAACACTCCACGTTTGGAGCAAACAAATGGATGCGTGCGAGTAATTCGATTATAAGGCTTTAATGTAAAAACACTTTTATGATTCTGATAAATATTCCCCTGACTAATATCCATGCCCGAACCTGAATGAAACACAAAGGAAGCCGGCATCATTGCTTCAAGTCTAAGCCAAGGAACAGAAATTCGTTTTTCATTGGATATCGTTTCGATCATCTCCAGTTCATCGCCGGCGTAACACCGCGTTTTGCTGAACTGTCTGCTGTATTTGAGATTACGTAACACTGGCCGTCCAAACCATATGCCATGCATCACAATCACTAAACTCCCAACAACGACAAGCCATAGAAGTGCCATAAGCCTAACGTCCGCCTGTAGTAAGTGTCTCAGTTGGTACTTCGATTTCGTTCAGAACCTGTTGAATGATGAGTTCAGCAAGTCCTTCTTGCTGTCTGATTCGATTACGAAACACCAGACGGTGAGCCAGCACAGGCTCTGCCAGTAATTTAATGTCATCGGGTACAACATAGTCTCTGCCGTGAAGCGCAGCCCATGCCTGACTCGCTTTCAACAGCGCCTGCGCCCCCCGGGGACTAACGCCTAGCGACAGTTCAGGATGTTTTCTCGTTGCTTCAGTGACCTGCACAATATAATGCAGGAGATCCTCGTTTACGTTAACCGTTTTATACGTATCCTGTGCTGTCAGAAGTTGCTCGCGCGAGATAATGGAAGACAGGTCATCTACAGAGCGGCTGGCAACCGTTCTTCTCAGAATCTCAATACTTTCTTCACCGGACGGATACCCCATACGAATCTTCATCATGAATCGATCCATCTGTGCTTCAGGTAACGGAAATGTCCCTTGATTATCAATGGGGTTCTGCGTGGCGATAACGATAAACGGCCGCTCAAGCTGCCTTGTTGAGCCATCAATACTGATCTGGCGCTCTTCCATGCATTCGAGCAAGCTGGACTGTGTACGCGGTGTTGCTCGATTGATCTCATCTGCCAGCACAAGATTCGCAAATAGCGGACCGGGCCTGAATTCGAAATCTCCTGATTTTTGATTATAGAAATGAATACCCGTCAAATCGGATGGTAACAAGTCAGGTGTAAATTGTATCCGTTGAAAAGTACAATCTAGTGAAGAAGCCATCGATTTGGCAATCATCGTTTTACCTGTACCCGGGACATCTTCCAGAAGCACATGACCTGATGCAACGATTGCTGTCAGAATCAGTTCCACTGTATGTGCCTTCCCTACGATTACTTTGCCTACATGTTCGATGAGTTGCCCGTTCATACGCTCCATATCCTGAATATTCAAAACGATCCCTTCCTTCCGTGATGCATATGTATTCGCATTCATTTCTAACTATAACCCTAATCGCACGGACAAAAAACAAAGGAATCGGCAAATACCGATCCCTTCTGATATCCTCTGTGTCAATTCACCAATGGAAGTTTGATCATAAAGCTGGTGCCTTCGCCTTTTTGACTATCAACAGAGATGGTGCCTCCATGATTTTTAATAATACGATAACTTACGGAAAGTCCCAAGCCCGTCCCGCTTTCTTTTGTCGTAAAGAAAGGATCGAACAACCGTACCAACGTGTTATGATCCATTCCTCTTCCGTTATCCGAAATCGTAATTTGCACAAAATTATTTTCCGTCGCTGTCGTGATCCTTATCAAGCCTGTATATTCTTCGCCCACTTCTTCGATCGCGTCCATTGCGTTTTTGACCATATTCAGAATGACCTGTTTAATCTGTTTTACATCAATGGATACATTAAGCGGGGTGTCATCCACTTCGAGCAGAATTTCGCATCCTTTCATCAACCCTTCACTCTCGGTCAATAGAACGACCTCTTTCAGCAAAGATTCTACGGTCATGACCGTTTTCTGCGGAGCCGAAGGTTTCGAGGAGTTCAGAAATTCATAGATAATGTCATTAGCCCTGTCGATCTCGGTGAGTATGATTCTGGCATACTCGTCTTTACCCAGCTGCAGTAGATGAGGCCGAAGCAACTGAATGAATCCGCGAATGGCTGTTAACGGGTTACGAATCTCATGAGCGATTGATGCAGAGATGCGGCCAAGCATAGCCAGTTTATCGTTTTGATAGGCCGTCTGCTCGATCTGTTTGTAATCCGAAACATCCTTGACACTAAAAAGAAAATCACCGTCCATCTGATCACCGTAGGTCACCGTTACGAGCCAGTGCCTTCCATACTCATCCGTCAGTTCATGATAACGCTTACGATGAAAGATCGTTTCCCGATAAATTCGTAAAATTTTCTTTTTCTTGAATCGGCTCATCTGGGGAAGATGCAACATCTGCAGTAACGTGCATCCGCTTAACAGACCTCTCGGCAGTTCAAGCAATTTAGCCATCTGAACGTTAATAAACGTCAAAACCCCATGATTATCAAATAACATAATACCGCTATCCATGTGTTCTAGTACATTTTCATACTTATTGTAATCCAGATGTACTTGAGGAAGCACATCTGTTGGTTGAGGCACTATATCCTGAAATTCACGAATCACTTCAGGTTCCTCCTTTTCACGTAAATGATAAACTTTGCCGTTCGGACATCATATCATCACAGAAACAGGAAGGGCCGATTTTTTATTGATTACCGGGTCCCTTTCATTAGGGGGCTGAGCCGAAAATAGGATGGCATGTCCGGAACTTAAGCTGGTCTATCCGGCTCATTCGAGAATGTCCGGAAATATCATTTACGTTTGTTCCTTACTAACCTTTTCCAATTCCCAAACGAAAACCCTTTATTTTGCTCCGCCTCTTTTGCAAGTCTGCTTTTATCATAGACAAGTTTAGGGAATAGAGTCAATCGGAGAAAGTGTCGAATGGAAATAATTTTGCAAAAACAACAAAGGTTTATCCAAAAAATACAAAAAACGAAGCCGTATCGCCCTGTTGGGAAATCAGCTTCGTTCAATATTGTATAATTCGGATATTGGTCTATCCATGTCACATCTCACTGCAATCTATAGCCCAGTCTTGTTATGCTGAATTTTAAGTTTTCGTTGACTCATGACGGCAAGGCGGCGTTTCAATTCGCTCTCCCATTTCTCGTCCTTCATTTCCTTGGCGAGCCGTAGCAGATCAAGTGACATATCAATCTGACGCTGAACAATCACCATTGCATCTTCGCTCTCGCGGTTTACACAGTTTTCGAAGATGGCATCCTCGTCTTCAGTCACGTAGTCTTGAAAGTCAATTTCAGAAGCCCCATCGCCATGCGCATACTCAGCAAGAATTTCATATTCATTCTCAACCTTGTAATGCACCTCAACCCGGTGACACACCGGACAAAACAGCAGGGGAACATTATGAACCTGGGTGCGGTAATGCTTCAGCGTGCCCTTCGTTCCAACCATACTTGCCCCACAACAGTAACTCATTTTTGTTCACCCTCCTTATTAGGTGCCGGGAACATAGTTAATATATACCCGTGCACTTGGAAAACTTCCGAAAGGGAATCGTTCAAACAGTGTATCACATTCATATTCAAATGATAAGTGCGGATCACCGGAATTAAATTACCGGGTTTCCATACCCTATTCGCCTTACAAGCCTTCAATTCCTCTTTCTTTTATAAAAAGAAGTTCTTCTTCTATAACATTATTAACACGTCTGACAGCTTGTTCAAACACCTCCATTAAGTTAACGTTATATCTTTGGAAAAGGTTGCAAAAAGCCCTCAATCCCGAGTGGGATGAGGGCTTGAACATCAATCGTTCAAGTAAACCCGGCTTACAGGTTGCTGTCGCCTGGTTTCCAGTTCATTGCACACAATCCACCGGATTGAAGTGCTTGCAGTACGCGAAGTGTTTCTTCAACACTGCGGCCTACATCGTTGTGGTTAACGACTTGGTATTTCAGTTCGCCTTCTGGATCGATGATGAACAGACCGCGCAATGCTACGCCTTCTTCTTCGATCAGAACGCCGTAGTCTTTAGCTACTTGCTTCGTGATATCGGAAGCGAGCGGGAAGTTCAACTGACCAAGACCGTTGCTGTCTTTAGGTGTGTTGATCCATGCTTTGTGGCTGTGTACGGAGTCTACGCTCACGCCAAGAATTTCTGTATCCAAAGCTTTGAATTGCTCGGAAGCGTCGCTCAAAGCTGTGATTTCAGTTGGGCACACGAATGTGAAGTCCAAAGGATAAAAGAAGAATACAAGCCATTTGCCACGGTAATCGGACAGTTTAACGGAACCAAAATCTTGTCCGTCTCCTGATACTGTTTCCATTGCGAAATCTGGTGCTGGTCTACCAACCAAACGTTCTGCCATAACTAAAAATTCCTCCTTTGGGATTATGTAAGCATCCATATGGATTGCTCATCATCAGGATACACGCAAGCGCTTGTCCTGTCATTAATCAATTTGTTGATACTTGTTCTCAAGTACAAATAAAATGTTATCATCCGCACTTCTCAAAGTCAAGATTATAAACGTTATTTTTTTATAATAATTATAAATAAGAATTTTTAGTGCCTAATCTAAGACGAGAATGAGAAAGGAACAGCCCTTTGCATTCTCCTCTATTAGAAACCAAAAGACGGTCTACTAGGGCATCAAAGGGCTGTTTCTTATGCGAACCACAGGACGGTATCCTGAGATATGTTAGTGTTAATGTTTCTAAAATTGGACAAGGCTTAACCGAAACCTAAGCCTTTTTCTGAATAGCTGCAACAATCAGATCGCCCATTTCGGTCGTGCTGATCGCTTTGCTCTTATCAACAGCGATGTCACTTGTGCGGTGGCCCGCATTCAGTACGTTCGCTACCGCTTCTTCAATCGCATCTGCACCCTCTGCATAGCCAAACGTTGTCCGGAACATCAACGCGAGCGACAAGATGGTAGCAATCGGGTTAGCTAGGCCTTGACCCGCAATATCCGGCGCAGAGCCGTGTACCGGTTCATATAGACCGAAGCTTCCTTCACCCAGCGATGCCGAAGCAAGCATACCGATAGAACCTGTCAGCATAGCTGCTTCATCACTCAGAATGTCACCGAACATATTTTCTGTTACGATGACGTCAAAGCTTGCTGGACGACGCAGCAACTGCATCGCGCAGTTGTCTACAAGCACATGCTCCAGTTCAACATCCGGGTAATCTGGAGCTACACGGTTAACCACTTCACGCCAGAGGCGGGATGTTTCCAGCACGTTAGCTTTATCGACAGATGCCAGCTTTTTACGGCGACCTTGAGCGATCTCAAATGCTTGACGTACGATGCGCTCTACTTCCGCAACATTGTAAGCACAAGTGTCCACGGCCTCTTCACCTTGGGCACTCTCACGTCTGAACTTCTCACCGAAATAAATTCCACCCGTCAGTTCACGAACAACCATCAGGTCCGTACCTTCAAGTACTTCCGGTTTCAGCGTGGATGCGTCTTTCAAGCAATCAAACACAACGGCCGGACGCAGGTTGGAGAACAGTCCGAGCGCTTTACGAATACCCAGCAGTCCTGTTTCAGGACGCAACTCCTTACTGTTATTATCCCATTTAGGTCCACCTACAGCTCCGAGCAACACTGCATCTGCATTTTTACATACAGTCAATGTTTCTTCCGGAAGTGGTGTGCCTTTCTCGTCGATGGCAATGCCACCAAACAGCGCGTGCTCAGTTTCAAAACGATAACCGAACACTTCCTCCGTACGTTTCAGAACTTTTTCCGCCTCAGCCACAACTTCAGGACCAATTCCGTCACCTGCGATTACTGCAATCTTTTTCACGTCTGCCATAGGTTGTCCACTCCCTCATATTCATTCATCACGGATTCGCTCATGTTAGCGTTTCTGTGTAAACATCGTCTCATAAATAACTCTCTTCTTTGTATCATATTCTACGGTCATTTGACCAAGATATACAATCTATGACTTTAATAGTTTTTGCCTATAAGGAGGATCATGGCAAGCTTCGAAGTTGTTCGCCAGTTCAGGGTAAGGTAAAATATAGCTGAAATTAAATCAGGGATGCTGGAGGGATGTTTAACATGCAATATTCGTATTTGGGTAAATCAGGCCTTAAGGTCAGCCGTATCTGTCTTGGTACGATGAATTTTGGACCAGCCACAGACGAGAAAGAAGCTTTCCGCATTATGGATGCAGCTCTGGATGCCGGCGTTAACTTTTTTGATACCGCTAACATTTATGGCTGGGGGGAAAATTCCGGTCTCACCGAAGAAATCATCGGGCGTTGGTTCAAACAAGGCGGGGGCAGACGTGAAAAGGTTGTGCTTGCCACCAAAGTCTACGGCTCCATGCATGATGAAACAGATGGCCCTAACAACGAAGCTGGTCTCTCCGCATATAAAATCAGACGTCACCTTGAAGGCTCTCTACAACGCCTGCAAACCGATCATATTGAATTATACCAGATGCACCATGTTGATCCGGTCATCACGTGGGACGAGTTGTGGGGTGCATTCGAGCATGCAGTATACCAAGGTAAAATCGGATATGTCGGCTCAAGTAATTTTGCCGCGTGGCAGATCGCCCTTGCTCAGAGTGAAGCGAAAAACCGTCACTTCCTCGGCCTTGTATCGGAGCAACATAAATACAGCCTGAATTGTCGTCTGCCAGAGCTGGAGGTATTACCAGCCGCTAAAGCGCTCGGACTTGGCGTCATTCCATGGAGCCCGCTGGATGGCGGTCTGCTCGGACGTAATGCCTTACAGAAACTTGAAGGAACTCGCAGCGGAGGCATTTCAGAACGAATTGAACAACATCAGACGCAACTTGAAGATTTCGCTGCACTTTGCCGTGATCTTGGTGAACCGCAAGATACCGTTGCACTTGCCTGGGTAGCTGCCAATCCGGCTGTTACTGCGCCAATCATTGGTCCACGTACACTGGAGCAATTCGAAACCGCCTTGAAATGTCTTGACCTGACACTCGATGAATCCACTCTTAATCGTTTGGATGAAATCTTCCCTGGTCCTGGCGGACACGCCCCTAACGCATACGCTTGGTAAATTGATATTATAAAAAGTCTGACCCTCGCTGGACTGTACTCATAGATAGACTTCATAACGTCTAACCTACAAGGTACAGTCGACTCCAGAAGGGTCAGACTTTTTAACATGTTCTGCTTTAGCTTTACTATACCGACTATGGCTTTACTATTCCGGCCTAGTTAACAGGTTTGTAAATTTGTACTTCAGCACACCGTGCAGTACTCTTCTACAAATTGACGTTAACACGGTTGGTGTACGTTTTGCGTTTCTCAATCAATTGGTTCAAGCCGTCAACATACGCACGAGCGCTAGCGCCGAGGATATCTGTGCTCACGCCGCGTCCTTGAACAGAAACTTGATTCTGAGTAAGGACAACATGGACCTCACCTAGTGCGTCTTTACCGTGTGTTACTGATTTGATGGAATAGTCGGATAGCGTAACTTCTTCTCCGCTCACCTGATCAATAGCGTTATAGATTGCGTCCACCGAACCATTACCTTCCGCTTGTTTCTCCACCGTTTCACCTTCCAGCGTAGCAATACGCACCTTAGCTGTAGGCACGGATTCATCACCGTACGTAACAAAGATCGATTCCAGTTTGTACACCTCAGGTGCATCCTGTAATTTCTCTTCGATTACGGCAAGCAGGTCTTCATCGGTAACTTCTTTTTTCTTGTCTGCCAGATCTTTAAATTGTGCAAAAGCGCGGTTCAACGCCTCATCATCCAGTTCATACCCGAGTTCAATCAAGCGTTCACGGAACGCGTGACGTCCGGAGTGTTTGCCAAGCACTAGCTTGCTCTCTTTGAGACCGATCGTTTCTGGCGTCATGATCTCGTAGGTTGTTTTTTCCTTCAACATGCCATCCTGGTGAATGCCGGACTCATGAGCAAAGGCATTAGCGCCCACAATTGCTTTATTGCCAGGAACAACCATACCGGTCAAACGGCTAACCAAACGGCTGGTACGTGCGATCTCAGACAGCTGCAGTGTCGTTTTCGCCTGGAAAAACTCCTGACGTGTTTCGAGCGCCATCGCAATTTCTTCAATTGCCGTGTTTCCTGCACGCTCTCCGATACCGTTAATCGTACCTTCAATCTGATCAGCACCGTTCAAAATGGCGGCAAGCGTATTTGCTGTTGCCATCCCCAGATCGTTGTGACAGTGTGCACTCAGCTGAACTTTATCGATGTTGTGAACATTTTCTTTCAGATGCTTGAAAATATTCCCGTATTCATATGGGCTCAGGTAACCGACCGTATCCGGAATGTTAACGACAGAAGCACCCTCTTCAACGGCCATATTCACCATTTCTACGAGGAAATCATACTCGGTACGTCCTGCATCCTCCAAAGAAAACTCAATCTTGGAAAACGTCTTCTTCGCATAACGAATCGCAGAGCGAGCCGTATCCAGAACCTGCCCTTTATCCATGCGTAACTTATGCTGCCGATGGATTGGCGAAGTGGCCAAAAATACGTGAATGCACGGGTCTTGTGCACCTTTAAGGGCTTCCTTCACCGCATCGATATCCTGCTCTCTTGAGCGGGACAAGCCGATCACTGTAATATTTTTAACCGCTTTCGCTACGGCGTTAACTGCTGCCAAGTCACCCGGAGATGCTGCTGGGAAACCTGCCTCCATCCGGTCAATGCCAAGACGCTCCAGTTGATGGGCAATCTCCACCTTCTCGCGAGTGTTCAGATTGACTCCTGGAGATTGTTCACCATCACGCAGCGTTGTGTCAAATACATAGATTTTACGCACCTTCGCACCCCCTGCTTATTATTCATTTCTGTAAACCAGAATAGCGGCTCACGCATAAGCACGGCCGCTATTTCCAGTTCACGCTGTAAGTTGCTTGAATCCCTTAAGATGTTTGTTCAAAAAGTGAACGTAATTGTTGCTTACTTTTTGATCCAGTGCATCATTTCACGCAATTGTCCGCCAACCACTTCGATTGGGTGTTCAGCTTCGTTACGACGTGTTGCTGTCAAGAATGCACGGCCGGATTGGTTTTCCAAGATGAAGTCACGTGCGAATTTACCTTGTTGGATATCGGAAAGCACTTCTTTCATTGCTTTCTTTGTATCTTCAGTAACGACACGTGGTCCCGTTACATAGTCACCATATTCCGCAGTGTTACTGATGGAATCACGCATGCTTGCGAGACCCCCTTCGTACATCATGTCAACGATCAGTTTCAATTCGTGCAGACACTCGAAGTACGCCATTTCTGGAGCATATCCAGCTTCTGTCAACGTTTCGAAACCAGCTTTAACGAGGGCACTTACACCGCCACACAGAACCGCTTGCTCACCGAACAAGTCTGTTTCTGTTTCTTCACGGAAGGAAGTTTCGATAACGCCTGCACGTGTACAGCCGATTCCTTTAGCATAAGCGAGACCGATGTCTTTCGCTTTACCAGTCGCATCTTTTTCGATCGCGATCAGACCAGGAACGCCGAATCCTTCTACATAGGTACGACGTACCATGTGGCCAGGGGACTTAGGAGCTACCAGCAATACATCGCTGTCTTTTGGAGCTACGATTTGGCCGAAGTGAACGTTGAAACCGTGAGAGAAGAGCAATGCTGCGCCTTTTTTCAGGTTCGGTTCGATTTCGTTTTTGTATACAGAAGCTTGTGTTTCATCCGGCAGCAAGATTTGAACCACATCTGCACGGCTAGTTGCTTCAGCCGGAGACAACACTTCAAATCCATCATTTTTAGCAGCGTCAAAAGATTTACCTTCACGAAGTCCGATGACTACGTTCAATCCGCTGTCACGCAGGTTTTGTGCCTGAGCATGACCTTGGCTACCATATCCGATCACCGCGATCGTTTTTCCTTTCAATACGCTAAGCTCTGCATCCTGTTCATAATAAGTAGTTACTGGCATGTTATAAGTCCTCCTTTGTATTGTAAAGAACCCTTCATTAATGAGCGGGTGTCTCAATGGACCGGTAACCTTCACATCTAGGTAAAAAACTGCCTGATTGATGCTGATTATCGCCGCTTCTGATCCGATCCGTTCAGACACCCGCTCGTTAATACGGGGGTGTGGCTCTCTTTTCAAGCGTTACATCACTAAAATGTTACTTTACAGCAGTTACTGGACTGACACATTTGGATCAGATAGCATTTATTTTACGCTAACTGAGCATTTTCACAAGTAAATCACTGTGTTCATGTATGGATCAGCCCATCTTGATTTCATTATACCTCTATACGTTGCCTCGTACCAATGCTGTTACGCCTGTACGGGACAATTCACGAATGCCATATGGCTTGAGCAGTTCGATCATCGCATCAATTTTGTCTGTATCACCAACGGCCTGTACCATCAGACTTGCTGGGCCTACATCGACAACCGATGCACGGAAAGTTTCCACTACACCCAAAATTTCTGGACGCTCAGAGGGCTCTGCCTTCACCTTAATCAGCGCGAGTTCACGAGCAACCATCGGTTTCAAGCTAAAGTCAACCACTTTGATAACATCAATGATTTTATACAGCTGTTTCTCAATCTGTTCGAGTGTTTTGTCGTCACCAATCGTAACAATGACCATTCGGGAAAGTCCTGGCTCTTCAGATTGACCTACTGTAATGCTTTCGATGTTATACCCGCGTCGACCAAACAATCCGGATACACGCTGAAGGACACCTGGCTGGTCATTAACCAATATCGAAATCGTATGTCTTATCATTCTTCAGCATCTCCCATCAGCATTTGATCGATTGTTGCTCCTTGCGGAACCATTGGATATACATTCTCATCCTTACGTACAACGAATTCTACAACGACTGGCCCTGGTGTATCCAAAGCTTCCTGCCATGCACGCTCGGCTTCTTCCTTGTTCGTTGCCCGCAGTCCCTTCACTCCATAAGCTTCAGCCAACTTCACAAAATCAGGGCTTCCTGCCAGATCAATGTGACTGTAGCGATTTTCGTAAATCAGTTCCTGCCACTGACGAACCATACCAAGTACTTCGTTGTTAATAATTACAATTTTAACTGGAATGTTATTGATCGCACAGATTGCCAGTTCTTGAGAACACATCTGCATCCCGCCGTCCCCATTAATGGAGATTACCAGTCGATCCGGATTAGCCATTTGTGCACCGATCGCAGATGGGAATCCAAAGCCCATTGTTCCAAGTCCACCTGAAGTAACCCATGAGCGCGGTTGATTAAATTTGTAGTATTGTGCTGCCCACATTTGATGTTGTCCAACGTCCGTTGTTACGATTGCTTCACCTTTTGTGGTGTCGTTCAACAATTCAACAACCCATTGCGGTTTTAACACTTCATCCGAATCCGTGTAGCTATACGGCTTTTCCTGTTTCCACTGTTTGATCTGATCTCTCCAGGCATCTGCACGTTCAGCACGT
The DNA here is from genome assembly GCF_023714295.1 of Paenibacillus polysaccharolyticus. GTDB lineage: Bacteria > Bacillota > Bacilli > Paenibacillales > Paenibacillaceae > Paenibacillus > Paenibacillus polysaccharolyticus_A. Next base: position 282,037 of record NZ_JAMAUN010000001.1, on the reverse strand, counting down.
CCAACTTCCTTGTTTGCAATCTCCAGTACTGTTTTCACATCGCCTACAATCGGAATATCTGTCGCAATGTTTTTGCCGATCTCTGCAGGATCAATGTCGATATGAACAATTTTCGCGTGTGGTGCGAATCCGTCTAGCTTACCCGTTACCCGGTCATCAAATCGTGCACCGATGTTGATGAGCAAGTCCGATTGCTGAATGGCCATGTTCGACGTGTAGGTTCCGTGCATTCCCGGCATTCCAGTCCAAAGCTCATGTCCACTTGGAAAAGCTCCAAGTCCGAGAAGTGTTGTTGTGATCGGGATGCCCGTCTTCTCCACAAACTCGAAAAGCGCTTCGTGTCCGCCAGAGTAAACTACACCGCCACCTGCAATAATCATTGGTCGCTCTGCTTCCTGAATGGCCTGTGCCAAACGATCCACCTGCAGTTTATTCGGTACCGTGCGTGGATTGTACCCTCTCAATATAACAGGTTCAGTGCTCGGTTCAAACAACGTTTTGTTTGCCGATACATCTTTTGGAATATCGATCAGTACAGGTCCTTTACGTCCGGTATTAGCAATATGGAATGCCTCATGAATGATGCCCGCCAGGTCTTTTACATCTTTCACCAGATAACTGTGTTTGGTGATCGGCATTGTAATACCAGTGATATCCGCTTCCTGGAAAGCATCCGAGCCGATTAAGCTGGAATTGACATTACCCGTAATGACAACCAGTGGTACGGAATCCATATATGCCGTTGCAATTCCTGTAACGAGGTTCGTTGCACCTGGACCGGAGGTCGCGATACATACGCCGACTTTTCCACTTGCTCGTGCATAACCGTCAGCCGCATGAATGGCACCTTGCTCGTGACGAGTTAGAACGTGTTTGAAATCTTCAAAGCCATACATCGCATCGTAAATGTACAATACCGCACCGCCCGGATAACCGAAGACACAGTCCACACCTTCAAGCAGCAAACTTCTTAGCAAAATCTCGGAACCGCTAATGACCTCCGGCTTCATCCATCTTTCACGTAATTCATCTGTCGATCGTACTTCTGGAATTTGAGCTCCCATTAGTCATCCTCCTCTCGAAATTTACACCATTCTGACATAAAAAGGTACAAAAAAACCTTCCATCCCTGCAAACAAGTTCATGCTTGCGAGGGACGAAAGGTTATCGCTTCCGTGGTACCACCCAACTTTGTCCGAAATTTCGCAATAACGGACCTTACCAGGTATAACAAAACGATGTACAAACGACGTAGTCGTCTCCCATACCTGTTGTCTGTAACGCAGACTTACGATTCCCCCTAATACGCATGGATTTGACGTTCCAATGCTTTTCAGGAAAACAGCTCCGAGGTGAGCTCGTATATAAGGGGTAATGGTGGTGGTTTCAGCAAATCCATCCACTCTCTGAGCAAAAGAGCCCTTAAAACTTCGTCCTCTTCATAGCCGATGAAATATTCTCGTTAAATGTTAGGAACATTATATGATTCCTCTAACCGATAAGTCAATACCTGTTTTTGATAAAAATATGCTAACCACATTTACACACGCTCTCCACTCTATGATTGCCTCAATGTCCGGCCTTCATGCAGTCACCTTTTATCTCGCCCCAGGCATAAGATATACAGGCCGCACGACTGGCCTTGAAAGGAGGCCCCGCATGATCATTCGTCAGCGTTCATCCAAGCTGGATGACGGAGCAATTATGAAGCTGATTGACACACAGCTTGTTCCTTTATCACATATGAGCGAGAAGGAAATCCATAAAATACGCAAAGAAATACCCCTGCGAATGAACAGGGGCATGACCTTTGTAATCTCGCCGGAGCCAAATAAACCTGCTGTGGCATTCATTCATTTTCTCATGCATGGAGAACTGCTTTACGTAGATATGATGGCCGTTAGTTCGAAAGAGCAACGAAAGCGTTACGGACAGACGTTACTGCATGAAGCAGAGAACTTTGCAGCATCCCGTGGTTGCAAAAAATCCAAAGTCATGGTGGATGAAGGCAATATCAAGGGGAATCAATTCTATCAAAAAAATGGATATCAAAACCTGAGATATATCCTGATCAGTCGCTGTTACGAAATGGAAAAAAGACTCTAGTCGCTTTTAGAAAAATCCAGGCGGTCTCGGTCCGGGACCATAAGGACCATATCCTGGGCCTGGGCCGTAACCCGGTCCGGGACCATAACCAGGGCCGTACCCTGGGCAACAATCAGGTTTCGGACCTGGACCATACCCTGGTCCGAATCCCGGGCCTTGGCCATAAGCGTAAGGTAAGGTCGCAATGGCCAGCAGGTCAAATAATACCAAAGGCAAGATGGCTTTGGTACGTACTTTTTTTCCACCTAAACGCTTGAGAACGAGTTTGTTACCTGATACTTTTAACAGTTTCCCCGTAACCCGAGTACCGTCTTTTTTGACCGCAACTATGTTTTTGCCTATAAGTTTCATCGCTTCAGCACGCGTAACCTGTTTTCTCATACTATCCCTCCTCCTCGGATCATTCAAAACAGTGTATTCGTCCATGACCGAATTCGCCTGTTTCTTTGTCCCTACCGAAAAAGTTGGGTACTACAATGGAGCGCACAAAAAAAAGACCCGCTCAAAATCGCAGGTCTTTTCTCGAAATTATGTTTTGGATACCAAATGATATCCGGTTTGCTAAAGTTACCTTTTACCAGGATCATACGGTTCGCCCAGCGCAGATGGAGCCGAAGAACGTCCAACCGCAGCCACCAGAACGATAATCGTAAGCAAATAAGGCAACATGAAAATAATTTCCTGGGGAATACTCTGTGACCATTCAAACAATTGCACATAGTTACGGATCGCTTGAGAGAATCCAAAAAATACAGCCGCGCCGAAAGCACCGATTGGATTCCATTTACCAAAGATCATCGCTGCAATCGCAATGTAACCTTGACCGGAAACGGTATTATGCGAAAACGTACCTGTTGTTGTCAATGTAATGGCTGCTCCACCAATCGCCGCAAGCGCACCACTTATCATAACAGCAACGTAACGGTAACGACGAACTTTAACCCCGACAGTATCCGCCGCGCTTGGATGTTCACCTACAGAACGCAGACGAAGTCCAAACGGTGTTTTAAACATAATGTAATATGTCAGGAATACAAACAAAATCGCTAGGTAAGTCGTTGGATATACATTTTTGAAAAATGCTTCTCCAAGCAAAGGAATGTTTTCGAGAAACGGCACATTAAATTTGCTGAAGCCTTGTACCAAAGGTGAATCACCTGAACCTTCAAACAGCAGTTTTACCAAATACAGTGTACTTCCTGCCGCTAAAAAGTTAATGACGATACCACTGATAATCTGATCAGCTTTAAACGTAATGGATGCTACCGCGTGAATAAGTGAAACGAGTACACCAAGCACAATGGCAAGCAGTACCCCCATCCACGCCGATGTTGTCCCGCCCATACCCGCTTCTTGGGCATAGTGAGCACCAATACCGGCTGCGAACGCACCAAACACCATGAAACCTTCAAGTCCAAGGTTTGTTACCCCAGATTTTTCCGAGAATATCCCGCCAAGGGAAGCAAAAATCAATGCCGTAGCAAAGACAAGCGTCGTATTGATAATTTGCCCGATTGTCAACAAGTCCATCTACAACACCTTCTCTTTCTTGCGCTTGGAATAGAACGGTTTAAGTACCCAGCGCACGATGCCTTGTGCGGCAATGAAGAAGATAATCGAACCGATGACAATCCGAATAATCTCAGGTGGTACATCCGCAGCAAAGCTCATTCCTGCAGAACCGTAAGTAAGCGTACCGAAGAGCAACGCACCAAGTAACACTCCAAACGGATGATTTAGACCAATCAAAGCAACTGCAATTCCGTCAAACCCGGTGCCTGGAGAACCTGACATTACGGTCTGATACTGAAATACCCCGAGAACCTGGAACGCTCCGCCAAGCCCTGCGAGCATGCCACTGATAAACATCGCTTTGACGATATTCCGATTAACGTGCATACCTGCATATTCCGCTGCATTCGGGTTATAACCGACGGCACGGATTTCATATCCCTGCTTTGTTTTCCACATGTAGATATAAAAGAGCACTGCCATTACAAGAGCAATCAACGTTCCCATATGAACACGTGAATTGCCCATCAATTCAGAAAGCCAAGTCAGACTGATAGAGGCCGACTCGCTGATATCAACGGAGCGGTTCTCCCCTTGCAAAAGCAAAAATTGACGCACGATCAGATTGGCTAAATATAAACCAATCCAGTTCAGCATAATACTACTGATAACTTCGTTGACCCCGCGTGCAGCTTTCAGGTAACCAGCAATTGCTGCCCAGAGCCCACCAAATACCGCACCCGCAATTAACGCCAGTGGTGCATGAATATAAATAGGCAGACCAGTAAACTTCACACCTACAAACGTAGCTGCTGTCATCCCTACGAGAAACTGTCCTTCGCCCCCGATATTAAACAACCCGGCACGAGCCGCAAAAGCAAAAGCAAGGCCCGTCATAATGAGCGGAGTCATTTCCCGCACAGCTTCCCCGAAGTTGTACATGTCACCAAATACTTTTTTGAATAAAGCACCGTATGCTTCAAACGGGTTATATCCACCAATTAGCATAACAATTCCGCCGAGAATAAGCCCCATCAGAATCGCTACAACAGGCAAAATAAACGAATCTCGGGTAAACCATTTTAACACTTTATTCATGCGCAGTACCTCTCTTTTGGGTGCTGCCCGCCATCATCAAGCCAAGCTCCCTGTCATTGGTTTCTTCCGGCAGCACCTCGCCAACGATCTGTCCTTCATAGATAACCGCAATGCGGTCTGAAACGTTCATAATCTCATCGAGTTCGAACGAAATCAATAAAACAGCCTTCCCCTGATCGCGCTGAGCAATCAATTGCTTTTGCACGAACTCGATAGCCCCTACGTCCAATCCACGTGTGGGCTGGGCAGCAATCAGCAATTCAGGGTTTTTATCCACCTCACGGGCTATAATGGCTTTCTGCTGGTTTCCTCCCGACAAGGAACGTGCTTTCGTCTCGATACTCGGTGTACGCACGTCAAATGCTTCTACCAGCCGCTTCGCCTGCTTTTTAATCGCATCAAAATTCAGGAAGCCTTTTCGCGTATACGGCTCCTTGTAATATGATTCCAGAACGATATTTTCACTCACCGAAAAATCCAGAACAAGCCCATGCTTATGTCGATCCTCCGGAATATGAGCAACGCCAGCTTCTGAGATGTGACGAGGAGAGTGATTGGAAAGCTCTTTTCCTTCCAAACGGATCGATCCGCTATCCACTTTGCGCAAACCTGTCAAGGCTTCAATCAATTCACTTTGACCATTACCGTCTACCCCGGCAATACCAACAATCTCTCCTGCACGCACATTTAAGTTCAGATCGTTCAGAACCGCGATACCTTCTTTATTTTTGGCCATCAGCTTGCTGACCTCAAGTACATTGGCTCCAGGTGTGGCAGGCTTCTTATCCACTTTAAACGTAACGTTTCGGCCAACCATTTTTTCTGCGAGTTCATTCGGATTGGTTTCCGAAGTTTTGACCGAATCAATGACTTTACCACGACGAATAATCGTAACCGTATCCGAAATTTCCATAATTTCTTTCAGCTTGTGCGTAATCAGAATGATCGACTTGCCTTCAGCGACAAGCTTTTTCATGATGACCATCAGCTCTTTGATTTCTTGTGGTGTAAGTACTGCTGTTGGTTCATCAAAGATCAAAATGTCCGCACCACGATATAGCGTTTTAACAATCTCAACACGCTGCTGCATGCCGACAGAAATATCGTGAATTTTGGCATGAGGATTTACTTTGAGTCCATATTGCTCGGACAAGCGCTGTACTTCTGCAGCGGCCTTTTTATAGTTAATATTGAGACCCTTTGTAGGCTCGGATCCCAAAATAATGTTCTCTGTTACCGTGAACGGCTGCACAAGCTTAAAGTGCTGATGCACCATACCGATGCCAAGATCGATCGCCCGGTTCGGACTGTCAATGATGACAGGTTTGCCATTCACTTCAATGGAACCTTCATCTGGCTGATAGAGACCAAAAACAATGTTCATCAATGTTGACTTACCAGCGCCGTTTTCGCCCAGTAGAGCATGAATCTCGCCTTTCTGAAGCTGAAGGCTGATGGCGTCGTTGGCAACAATGCCTGGGAAACGCTTCGTTATCTGTTTCAACTCAACGACGGGGGTTGCTGCACCCATGTAATCACCCTTATAACTGATATAGTTTGGTTCCGCAAACGAAAGAAAAGCTCCTACTCGGAGCACTATTGCAATGGTTAGATTGTACAAATGTTATAATGCCTTGATCAAATGTTCCTGCCTTTACAATCACAAGGCCGGTCAAGACCGGCCCGGATGATTATAATACAGCAGATATCAAAATGACTACGAATTCGTATTACTCAGTAGGTACTTTGATTTCGCCGCTGATGATTTTTTCTTTGTATTCGTCAACTTTAGCCAGAACTTCTGGTGATACATTTTTACTGGAAGTGTCCGCAATGCCAACGCCGTTTTCTTTCAGCGTCAGATTCTCAGATCCACCCGCGAATGTACCGTCAACAACTTCTTTATTCACGCGTTTAACCGCTTCGTCTACTTTTTTGATCATGGAAGTCAGTGTCACTTCATCGCCAAATTCAAGGGATTGGTCTTTATCCACACCGATAACCCATACATCTTGACCTTGTTTTTTACGGGCAATTGCTTCATTGAACACGCCGTTACCTGTTGCACCGGAAGCGTGGAAAATGATGTCAACGCCTTTGTTGTACAATGTAGCTGCAGCTGCTTTACCCAAGTCAGGCTTGTCGAAAGCACCTGTGTAGTTAGAGATGAATTCAGCTTTAGGGTTTACTGCTTTAACCCCTTCTCTGAAACCAACTTCAAACTTTTTGATCAGTGGACTATCCATACCACCTACGAAACCAACTTTGTTTGTTTTAGTGCTAAGACCAGCAACAACACCAACAAGATAAGATCCTTCTTCTTCAGCGAACGTTACGGATTTCACGTTAGCTGCATCCACTACGCTGTCGATGATCGCCAGTTTAGAGTCAGGGTTTTGCTCTGCTACTGTTTTGATCGCATCAGCCAGTTGGAAACCAATACCCCAAGTGAGATCATATCCGCCTTTAACAAATTCGTTCAAGTTTGGAATATATTCTTCATCGGATTTACTTTGCAGGTATTTAACTTTTGCACCTGTTTCAGTTTCGGTTGCTTGCAGTGCTTCCCAAGCCGATTGGTTAAAGGATTTGTCGTTCACGCCGCCTACGTCAGTAACCATACCGATTTGAACATCGGATTTGGCTTCAGTGGAAGTTCCACCATTGTCTCCTCCGGCATTTGTTTCTTCTTTTGGTTTGCTTCCGCATCCTGCGAGCATAACCGATACTGCCAGCAACATTACCAGAGACAGGCTAAGCATTTTTTTCATTTCTCTTTTTCCCCCTTAATAATATGTCCCTTTCAAATCTCGTCTGCATTGCACGGATCAACAGATATAAAGAACAGGTTAAAAGCGAAATGTTTCGCCAATGGCTCACTAAAAGCGCATTCTTTTGCTCGATGCATCTGTTCATCTGTCGAAAAGCCGAACATTATGACCCGAAAAGAAAAATTTAGGACTGGCCTACTAGAGGTGATTATACAATCAACCAGTGTTAAAATCCAGATGTATAATCACCAAAAAGCACTTATTTTTGTACTTTTTTTATTGAAAACGCTTAATAATTTAACGTTTTAACACACTAACGTTACAACGATGTGATGTTATATAACAGAAATATCACACCCACTTCTAAATTTTCGTAAAATCACTCTAATTCATTTGTATTATTGTACCGTTCGTGTTTTATGTAATGCCATGCTGTGTTATTCACCAACAGCGCTCGCACTCTGCTATCACTTCCAGCTTTTGCGATAAGTTTAGGTTGTTCTTCCTAAGCCGTTTTTATTCTCCAGTCCGTAAAAAAAGCCGCCATAGGTACGGCGGCTTACTTCATACAGATTTAAGCGTTGATTTTACCTTTAGCTACAGTAGCCAAAGAGTTGAACGCATTGATGTCATTAACGGCCAGATCAGCCAGCATTTTGCGGTTCATGTCTACACCAGCAAGTTTCAATCCGTGGATCAATTTGTTGTAAGACAAACCGTTCATACGTGCTGCAGCATTGATACGAACGATCCACAGTCTGCGGAAGTTACGTTTCGTGTTGCGACGGTCACGGTATGCGTATACCAGGGATTTCATTACTTGCTCATTAGCTGTTTTAAAGATACGGTGTTTGGAACCGAAATAACCTCTTGCCAGTTTCAAAACCTTTTTATGACGACGACGTACTACAAAACCGCCTTTTACTCTTGCCATATTAAAGAACCTCCCAAATAAATATAAATGTATCCGTGGTATGTGTATGGCCGAAGCCAATCCCCCGTACGGAATCTACTATTTTTGAATTAACCTTTCAGGTTAGCCAAACCTTGTTTCAAACGTCTCACGTCACCAGCAGCCATTACAGGGTTGCCGTTCAGAACGCGCTTAGCACGTTTGGATTTGTGAGAAAGCAAGTGGTTTTTGTGAGCTTTGTAACGAAGGACTTTACCGGAACCGGTAATTTTGAAGCGTCCTTTCAAACTGCTGTGTGTTTTCATTTTAGGCATGTTGTGTTTCCTCCTCCAATGTTATCAGGCTTTAGGAGCCAAGATCATAATCATACTGCGGCCTTCCAGTTTTGGTTGACGTTCAACGGTACAAAGTTCTGCAACTTCCACCTTAACGCGCTCCAAAATCCGCTGACCAATAGACGCATGTGCAATCTCACGTCCGCGATAACGAACGGAGCATTTCACTTTGTCGCCTTCTTTCAAAAACTTAACTACATTACGAAGCTTCGTTTGATAATCGTGCTCCTCAATATTGGAACGGAACCATACTTCTTTAATGTCAACAATTTTCTGGTTCTTACGGGCTTCTTTTTCTTTCTTTTGTTGCTCATAGCGGAATTTGCCATAGTCCATGATGCGGCACACCGGCGGTTTAGCCTGTGGGGCCACATTAACCAGGTCCAAGTTCAGGTCAATTGCCATTTGAAGTGCTTCACGAATGGGAGTGATCCCGATTTGTTCTCCTTCAGCTCCGACAAGGCGTACTTCCTTCGCCCGAATCTCGTCATTAATCATGTGATCTTTACTAATAACCGTCCACCTCCAGGTCATTTTGAATATCCAGTTACACAAAAATAAAAGGGATGCCGGTCAAGCTACCGACATCCCTGTAATCAACACAATTCTTCATGAATATACACTTCATAAATTATTGGGATCGTTGACCAGCCAACGTATGTTGGTCAGGTGAGAAGTCGGACTTCTGCTTGTGATTCCATTTTGCTATTTGTTTAACGCACTTGAATACTATAACATCTGCCATAAAACATTGTCAACACTCAAAACACATTTTTATTTCAAAACAGTGTGCCGTGTGTAAAACTCGTAGCTACGCAGATGCTCACCAATCTATATATACATGAGTTACCCCTGTTTGCTCTGTACTTCGTCCAGGCGAACAACCCGTGTATGTTGCGTGTGGCTCCACTGTTTGTTGTTTTGCGTAAAGAACGCATAAAACGTAATTGGATACCAAGACAACAAATAAATCGGGAAAAGAATCAGATAGAGATACACTTTAGCGAACTTCACTTTTTCGAGCGCCATGGACAACAGGAACGTTAACACGTTCATGCCGATCGCTATGAATCCAACCCACAATGGGAAATACCCATAAATGTTAGCAATGTGTGGGCCGTCCAATACGTAAATATCGATTGACATTACAGCCGTCAACAAGAAAGTAAGTAGCACCACGTACACATTGGCACCATAAACAGCAAGGTCGAACTTCACGATACTTCTTTCTTTAATGGACTGCCATAGCAGTGGGAAGAAATATCTTCTCGCTACCGTAAAGTGTCCTTGCATCCAACGCAAACGTTGTCTAGCGGAAGCTTTAAAAGTCAATGGCTTCTCATCGAATACTTTGGCATCGTAGTTAAACACCGGGTACACGTTACGCTGTACACTTCGCATCGTAAACTCTAAGTCTTCTACAAGGCTTGTAGCTCCCCATCCAATTTCTTTCAGCAGGTTGGTCTCGAAGCACATGCCCGTACCGCCGAGGAAATTCGCCATGTTCAGGTTATGACGAGACAACTGCCACAGACGGTTGATATACCAGTACGATACACCATAAGCCGCAGTGATCCATGAATCCTCGGGATTTTTCGTATCAATGTAGCCTTGAATAACACGCGCTCCATTGCACAAATCATTGTTCATTTCACGCAAGAAGTTTTGCTCAACCAGATTATCAGCATCAAGCATAACTACCGCATCATACTGACGTGGCAAATCCCACAGGTATTTGAGCATCCACTCAATGGCATGCCCTTTACCTCTCAAGTCTGGATTCGTACGTACACAAGCATTCCAGCCATGCTGACGAACGATTTCTGCCGTGCTGTCTGTACAGTTGTCACAGATGACAAATACGTCGTACAGATCTCTCGGGTAATCCAGTTCCTTCAGGTTTTCCATCAGCGCACCGATAACTTGTTCCTCGTTGTGTGCAGCTACCAGCACGGCAAATGATTTTGTTGCAGGATAATTTTTCTTTTTCTTTTTCTTATACAGACCGAACAGCGAAAACGTGAATTGGTACACAGCCAGCAGTGCCAAAATGACCTGCAGCGTGACGAATATAGCGTCCAACATCGTTCTCTGTTACCCCCTTTTAGATAAAACCCAGATTACTTTAGCTTTTTCTCTTCCTGATTCTGCATTTTATTTTTTTGTAATTGCAGAATATGACCCTGTGCTTTTGTGTACTACGTCAATCATTCAGACAATGTTTCAAATCAAGGCTGCGGCCAGTTGGCTGCTTTATCGATTCTGTATTCTTTTCAGCAATTTGTCAAAACCCCAATTCCACTTCCTGACGCAGAAATGTGAACTTTAAACGCTGAATAGTCACTTCCTGATGCCACAACCTCGCATTCATGCCTGTTATATCTTATTTTCAGCCGTTTTCTTGATTTTTATTTCTAAAGTCCCTTCTTTTTGTTGCAGCTTACTGTAGCTGAAACGTGTCTATACATCAAATAACGTAAACGGGCACCAAAAAGTTTAATCTAAAACTCATATTTTTTTACCTCATTTCAGCCACATTGAATCATTGTATCTTTTTTCACGGAATGAAGTCAAAAAAGACCATTGGTTCTTCATCCACTCTTTTACATGAATTTTACGTTCTTTACATGTCTTCTTCTTGAAAAGGACAACATTTAAAAATATGATAAACATATGCCTGAAATAACCTCAAGAGCTTGAAAAACGGTTATATACTAAACAGGTACAATCCGACACGGGTAGCATCCCGGAAATACTGCCGTCCTCGGGGCGGCCTGACTGGCAGGAGGCCAATATGAGCCGTTTTTTCTTAAAGTTTCAAGAGTACGATCGTAATGTGTTTATGTGGATTAACGGCCGGCTTCATAATCGATTTATGAATTTCTGGCTGTACTATTTCACCCATCTTGGTGGAGCAACTTCTTCCATTGCAGTATCTTTGTTAATCTGGCTACTTGCCCCGGCTCCATGGAGTACAACCGGACTTCAAGCGTGCATCGCCTTAGCAGTAAGTCACATTCCTGTAGCCATCGCTAAAAAATTGTATCCTCGCATTCGCCCTTATCTGGCCTTGCCTGATACAATAACGTTCCGCAACCCACTGACGGATCATTCGTTTCCGTCGGGGCATACAACCGCCATTTTTTCGGTTACAGTACCCTTTATGGCTGCTGAGCCGTTTCTATTGCTGACTTTGCTTCCTGTGGCTTTTATTGTCGGATTCTCTCGAATCTATCTGGGGCTGCACTATCCGTCCGATGTTTTGGCAGGAGCCACAATCGGTACTTTAGTCGCACTTGCTACAGTTGCATTCTGGGCTTAAAGCCGATATGTTAGACTCAGGAAAACCTAGCAGGAACAGGTGAAGCAAGCGTGGAGAAAAAAAGAATTTTACTATTATCTGAGGGCTTTGGCGCAGGTCATACCCAGGCTGCTTATGCATTGTCCAGCCATTTACGAAAGCTGTCGCCGAATATCCAAACCAAAGTGCTTGAACTCGGAAGCTTTCTTAACCCGAAAGTCGCACCACTTATCCTTAATGCGTACAAAAGAACGGTGACCAATCAACCCAAACTCGTTGGATACATGTACAGACAGCAATATAAAAAACCTTTGAACCGGTTAACAACTCTTGCACTGCACAAAGTGTTTTACACCCATACCCGCAGTGTCGTTCGTCAGTTGCATCCAAATGCCATTGTCTGCACCCACCCGATTCCAAGTGCGGTTATATCCAGGTTAAAGCGGTTAGGTACAAAGGTTCCCTTATGTAACGTTTTAACCGATTATGACGCACACGGTACATGGATTAGTCCTGAGGTGGATTTATATCTCGTTTCGTCGGACGAAGTAAAATCCAAGTTGATACAACGTGGCGTGTCCGTAGATAAGATCAAGGTAACCGGTATTCCGGTGCACCCAAACTTCTGGGAGCATCCCGGACATGACGAAATCCGCTCCAGATTTAATCTAAAAAAAATGCCAACCGTGCTTGTCATGGGCGGTGGCTGGGGGATGCTAAGTGACAAGGTTGTTCACCAGCTATTAGCACGCTGGCATGAAGATATCCAGATTATTTTCTGTCTCGGACGTAATGACAAAATACGGGTTAGCATGGAGCAGGACCCACTTTTCCAGCAAGAGAATATCCACATCATTGGGTATACAACAGAAATTGATAAATTAATGGAAGTCTCTGATCTACTCATTACAAAACCAGGCGGAATGACTTGCAGTGAAGGTTTGGCAAAGGGCATTCCAATGCTGTTTCATAATCCGATCCCGGGTCAGGAAGAAGAGAATGTACATTATTTTACAACCAGAGGATTGGGTGAACGAATTACTTCCCTTGACGTCGTTGTGAAATGGATGAACAAATTGCTTCATCATTATCCAGACGTGGTGCAGAAACGAAAACGCCATCTGGCGGAGATTGCCAAAGTACATCCGATGGAAAGCGCGCAGTCTATTATGGATTTGTTACAGGATATGCAGCCTTCACCATCAGAGTCGACCCGTTTCTAACCTTTGTAGTTTGAATAAGATCGTCCTTTTTATCTCTTATAACGAAGAGAAAGGTGCCTTCGAAGCCGAAGGCACCTTTTTTTCTTACGTTTGTAAATTAACCACAACGCTTATTGTATACCGGCAGATTTTAGATACTCCCGCCATTGTTTTGTGTACTCCGACTGAATTTTATCCAGACCGGCTTGTTTTGCTTTTTCCATAAACGTATTCAAACCACCCTCTACATCCGCAACAAGCCCTACGTTAAGTGGATACAGATACTGCTTCTCTACTTGCTCCAAAGCCGCTTTTTCCGCTTGATAAGGTGTCCAATCCTCTGCAAAACCAGTGAAAATATCCGGTTTTTTGATCTTATCAAGGTCTTTAAACATGGCCAGTACATCATCAAAGCTCTTGTCGTACAGCATAAACTCCGGATTACGCCAAGCCCAGCCATTCATACCTTCACGCGGGAAGCCATTGCTCTGTGCATCACCAATCATATGGTAGTATCCGTCTTTTACTTCAAAATTTTTGCCTTCCACGCCATACTCGGTCAGCCAGTTGTAACGTTTGTCGGTCACAAGCTTCTCGTAGAATTCCAGTGCTCTTTCCGGGTTTTTGCTGCTACGCGGAATGGCAAAACCGTTATGAATCGGATGCACCGGCTGTGCAAACCCTTTCGCATTCGGATATGGGAAATATCCAAGCTTCCAGTCCGGGTGAGTGGACTGAACCTTGATGACATCAGAATTGAATTTGTTCGGGTTCTCACCAGCCAAAATGACAGCCGCTTTACCATTTTGCAACAGGGAATTGGATGTATCCTTCACATTTAGTACGTTTTTCGGGAAGAAACCTTTATCCATCCAGCGTTTGTATGTTTTCAGGTCTTGTAAATGCTGTGGCGAGCCCCAGTAGGACGTCACTGTAGATGGTGTGTCATACATAATATCCAAGCCATATGGAAGCTGACCCGCCGTATTTACCAGCTTGGAAGTCAATTGACGAACACCATGCGTATGATTTGCATTGCTGTCTGCAATCGGAATCATGTTGGGTTCATTCGCCTTGATGCCGTCCAGGTATGCTTCGAGCGTTTCCATCGATTCTGGCTTCGGCAGATTATACTTCTCACGCAGGTCTTCGCGGTACGCTATACCCTCGGTTACATATTCAATCCACGTCGATGGAACCGTGTAGATTTTGTCGTTAATCTTAACCGCGTTCCACATATCATCCGGGACATGAGATTTGAGCTTTGGTGTTTTTGCCAACAGTTCATCCAGCGGCAGGAAAGCACCTTTCTTCGCATAAGACTGGTAGTTCGTCCAGTCTGCTGTAAAAATCAAGTCAATGGGCTGCCCGGAAGACAGCAGCAATTTATATTTTTGATCCCAGTCCGTCCATGACGTGAAGTTGAATTTTACATTTACATTCAGATCGGCTTCAGCAAGCTTGTTAATCTCGGACTCAATCACAGGCAGGTCTTTCGGAGCATCTCCAAGCATGTAAAATTGCAAGGTTACTTTTTCGCCTTTATTATCCGATGAGCCTCCCTGAGCATTACCTTGCGTATTCCCTCCCGAACCGCCGCCGTTACACGCAGCCAGCACGCCAGCAAATAACATCAGAACGAGTACCACAGACAGGTGCCGAATCATTTTATTACGCATATGCATCCTCCCTTTTTGTGTTAAACCTATATGTTAGCGCAGACCCGCTATGCATCAGACCATCCATTGCCTAGACAGTCTGACGTCCCCAGCGTGTGTACGTTCTAACCTTTTACGGCTCCAATCGTGAGTCCTTTGACAAAATAACGTTGAACAAAAGGATACAGGAATAAAATCGGGCCAGTTACGATAATCGCCATCGCCATCTTGGTCGACTCTGTTGGAACGTCTTGACTAAGCGTTACCCCCGTGCCAATCGCCATCTGGTCAATGAAGGTAATCGTATTCATCGTGTTGTACAAATAAAATTGGAGCTGGTACATATCCGGGTTGTTGATAAATAAGGAAGATGTGAACCAGTCATTCCAATAGCCCAGGGCAAGAAACAGTCCAACGGTTGCAATGCCCGGCATCGCCAGTTTTAACACAATGCTGAAATAAATCCGGAAATCGTTGGCACCGTCAATCTTCGCCGATTCGATCAGTTCATCCGGCACCGCGGAGCGAATAAAGTTTTTCATCAGAATGATCAGAAATGGTGTCATTAACCCTGGGAAAATGAGTACCGTATACGTATCTGTCAGATTGAAGTAGTTCGCCAGCATAATGTACCAGGGCACAAGACCTCCGCCAAACAACGTTGTGAAGTAAATGAAAAAGGAGAACGTGTTCCGGTATTTGAAATCTTTACGCTGGAGTACAAATCCCGCCATGGTGATAAAAAACAGACCCAGTGTTGTTCCCACAACCGTTGTGAACACCGTAACGCCATACGCTTTGAGTACTTGTGTGGGGAATTTGAATACCATTTTGTAACCTTCCAGAGAGAAGTGTGTTGGAAAAAGATGATACCCATCCCGCACGATCGATTCGTTGCTGCTGAATGAACCTGACAAAATGAGCAGGAATGGCAGCAGACACATCAATGACAAAACAATGATGATACCATAGGCAATGAGCTGAAAAGCCAAGTTGAATTCCGAATCTTTGGCACGGGTCCGGGTCCGTATCCGTCTTTGGGTATGCGTTTGTGTGCTCATAGTTGTTCTCCCTTCTGCCGTATAGGCGTGCTTATTCTAGAACAAGGCGTAATCTTCGTTAATTTTGCGGATAATGTAGTTGACCGTCATGATGAGAATGAACCCGAATAATGATTGGTACAAGCCAGCTGCTGTTGCCATACCGATATCAAAGGTTACTTTCAGTGAACGATAGACATACGTATCAATGATATCTGTAGCGTTGTAGAGCACGCCGTTATTCCCGATCAATTGATAGAACAGGTCAAACTGTCCTTTCATGATGCTGCCAAGCGAGAATAACAGGAGAATGACAAACGTTGGTTTGAGCATCGGCACGGTGATGTACCAGATCCGCTGAAAGATGTTCGCTCCGTCAATGCGCGCCGCTTCATAATACTCGTCACTTATTCCCGTTATAGCGGCCAGATAGATGACCATGCTGTACCCGAGGTTTTTCCATAAGTAAAAGATAATGATCAGAAACACCCAGATCCATGGTGTGTTGTAGATATCCACCGGCCCTGCCTCAAAACGTTTAAGCACGGTATTCACAAACCCAGACTCATAGTTAAACATGTTGTAAGCGATTACACTCAATAGAACAAAGGAGATAAAGTACGGCAGAAACATGACGGACTGGGTTATTTTTTTGAACAACTTCCCCCGGATTTCACTGAGCATGATCGCACAAAAAATCGCAAGACCGTTCCCCAGTATAATGAAAGCCAGGTTATACCCTACGGTATTTGTCGTAAGTTTCAGCAGCATTCCCGATTGCCAGAGAAACTTAAAGTTATCTAATCCGACAAACGGGCTTCCAAATAACCCTCCTGCAAAATCATAGCTGGTAAATGCGTAGTAAATACCGACCATCGGAAAATACGAGTTAATGAGAAAAAAGATCAGCGTGGGCAGCAGCATCAGAAACATGATTTTGTTTTTGTTCAATTCTTTGAGCATGGCTCGATCCCTCCCAAATGTAACGGTGAAGCTCTGAATTTATTGTAGACTGACCCTTTCGTTTCTGAATACTGAAGCTTCCTCCCATTCGTGAACGATACTGCGAATTGAGAAGTGAACAATATGTACTAAGTATGAAATGAACGCATGTACGTTCACAAAAGTTGATATCGTGCATAGCTTTACCCGAATGAACAATCCCGCGAAAGTTGAACTTTATCTAGGGAAAAGGAACCAAAAAGCTTGTCCAGCATTGATGTAAACGCATACATAATATATAATTCAAGTTACCTTGCTCTTCTGTTTTGCTACATATGAAATTCAGTACTTCTTATGAAAAATACATAAGTTCACTCATATCAGGAGGTTCGAGGGGGAAAAAGAATGCGCAAACGTTCAGAGGACAGTCAGAAAGTGTTCACGCGGATTCTGATCGGCATTATTATCAGCACTGCCGCAACGTTACTTGTAGCATCAACTATTTTGTACGTTAACTACAATCGTATTGCTCTCCGCCAAGTCTATCGTACCGATGTGAATAGCCTCACCCAGACGAGCCGTGAAGTGGCCAAAATGACGGAAAGCGCCAAGTCTCTCTCCTACCAGATTTATCAGGACTACACGATTTCGTCCCTGATGCTCTACTCCAAACCGAGTATCTATCAGATCACTTCGGCCATGGAGCAACTCGATAATTACCGCATGTCTCTTCCTTTTATTGAATCCATCTATGTATACAATTCCAAAAGCAATGAATTTTTTATCAGTTCCGACGGGGTTCGCAATGGGCAGCAGTCTATCTCCGAGATCGATGACCAGGGGATCAAACATATTCTGGATCGTTTCCACGACTATAAACCATTTGTGCCGATCCCGCGCACGTATAAGGTCGGCTCCACCGAAGCCAGTGAGGTCAACAGTTACACTTACCTGTGCTACGACACCATTAACGACAACGCCAAGCTCAATTACGCCGTTATCGTGAACATTAAAGATGACTGGCTCAGTCCCAACATGAATGCAGCAGACCAGCCAGGCAAAACCTTCATTGTGAATGAACAAGGCGACCTGTTGTCCGATTTTGGAGATCGCCCACTGCTTAACCATCTCGCAAACGAAACCTTTATGCGTCCAATTATGAAAGATACCGAGCATTCTGCTTATTTTACCGAGCAAGTCGATGGGGAAAAATCGCTCATCACCTACACCGCTCCAGACAGCCTAGGATGGCGTTATGTACGGATTACCCCCTATGATGTGATTACAGCCGATATTCGGGGGATGCGCACGCATACCCTGTTATTCTGCCTTGGATTGCTGGCTGCGGGTTTGATTCTGTCTTATCTTGTCTCCCGGAAGTTGTATCATCCGATTAATAACGTGCTTGTTCGCATGCGTGTGATGGAAGCCGAACGCCGGGGTAGTCTGCAACTGCTAAGACAAGACTTTCTAAGAGGTGCTCTTCAGGGGCGGGAAACTGCAACCTGTAATATGCTTGAGGATCGAATGAGATTCTACGGCTCTCCTGTTGATGTACATCGATCGTCAAGACTAGTGCTATTGCGCATCGACCATTATACCGAATTTTGCGAGACTTACCGTGAGGATACCCAACTTGTAAAGTACGCGATGATGAATATTTGCACAGAGACCGCAGATCTTCACTATTATGTGGAAGCTGTGGATATGGGCGGTGACCTAATCACGCTTCTGTTTAATGAAAAATCGGAAAATCATTCTTTCTCCGAGCATGAGGCTTCGCATCAAATTGAGGAATTGCTACGTATGATGCAGGCAGCAGTTATGACTCATCTCAAGTGCTCCATCTCTTGTACGCTGGGTCCGGAAGAAAACTCTCTCGAGGAATGTATTAAAGGCTATGCTCGTTCCGCAGAAGCATCGCTTCATCGTCTGTTCATGGGACCAGGGTGCTTGATTCACACCGCAAGCATTATGGCATATCAGAGTAAAGAGTATACGTTTCCCGCGGGCAAAGAAAGACAGCTTGTAGAATGCTTGATGACAGGCAAGACAGAGGAAGCCAAGCTAATCTACGCAGATATCGTTAGTGAAACGGCAACCTATCCATTCAACGTCTTTCAGCTTGCGCTGTCCCACCTGACGATGACCCTGAATCACGTTCGCAACACCCTCAAGAAAAATAATCAACTTACACTGGATTCCGTTTCAGGCAGTCTGATGCTTCCGGTGAAAGATGCTGAGGATATTAGCGAGGTGCATGAACATTTTTATCGAATGTTTGAAGAGCTCGGCTCCAAGGTAGAGGAAAAACGCACACTCAAGCATGAGGAACTCATTCGGAGAATCAACGATATTGTTGAGCGGGACTATGCTGACCCGAATCTGTGCCTAACCTCAATCGCAGAGGAACTAGGGATGTCTCCAATATACGTCAGCAGGTTATATAAACAACTCACCTTAAAGGGACTCACGGATGTAATTAATGAGACACGCATCGCTAAAGCACAGCATATGCTCGTGCAGACCGAAAATTCCGTTGCGGATATCGCCGAGCGAACCGGTTTTACCAACAGTTCTTATTTTTATCGGATGTTTAAAAAGTTGAACGGCGTGACCCCTAACGATTATCGCCGTAAAGAGCTTCATTCTGAACATCTCTAACTTCCATCAATCAATAAAAAGAAAAAGAGCGGTACCTTAGAGCAATACATTTGCCCTCAGATACCGCCTTTTTTTATGCTTCGTCCTGATCTTCACCAGACTCGTCTGTTGCTTCACGCACTTTGTACTTTTCCAGACGTATTTCATTATACGCTCGCAATGCCTCTTCCCCTACAATCACTTCGACCCGGTGAATGTTCATGCCTTTACCCATGAATTTTTGTTCATACTCCGTCATGACATGCTCTTCATTCAAACCGTCACGATGCAGGTTCAGCGACAAATTCGTCATCTGCAAGCCAAAATCAGCGATCGAGTTCAGGGAGAACTCAAACAGGGTTTCTGAATCCGTTTTAAAATGAATCTGTCCTTTGGGATTCAGCAGTTCAATATATTTTTTCAAGAAGCGCGGGTGTGTTAACCGGCGACGTGCATGTTTCGCTTTTGGCCAAGGATCACTAAAATTCAAATAAATGCGTTCCAGTTCCTGAGGTTCAAACACCTCTTCGATCTGTTCGATGTTGGCAAGCGCAAGCTTCAGGTTCGGGGGTGTCTCTACCTCAGCTTGGCTCCAGGCATTACGCGCTTTCTCGCTGGCACGACGAACGAGCTCATCATACATATCGATGCCGATAAAGTTGTACTCCGGATATTTATAACTCATTTGGCTAATAAATTGACCTTTACCCATGCCAAACTCAACAAAGATCGGATGATCATTGCCAAACAGCTCAGCCCATTTGCCTTTGTGTTGCTTTGGTTCCAGTACCACCAGATCCTCTTGTTGCTCCAGATTTTCTCTTATCCCTTTTCTACCACGTAAACGCATGTTATTCCTCCGTTTGTCCATACTTGTCCTAGACTCATTTTGCCCAAGAACCGGCAAATTGTAAAGAGCAATGAAAAAGGAATCTCCGGACCTGCCACGTTGGGCAAATCTCAAAGATTCCCTTTTCGATTTATTTGGAATTGGGGTCCAACTACTTTAGTAGTTCATAGTCTACCTTATCTTGGTGTGAAAAATCAAATGTCTTTTCGAAAGCATCGCGAACTTTTTGTCTTGCAGCCGCTTTCACTTTCGGATTCCCATTAAAACGAACGCCTGTCAAAGCCAGGGCCTCTTCTGCCGTCAGTTCAACAGATACATGCTGGAATTCTTTATTTTTAACTTGGGAATTCATTCATATCACCTCACGGTATAGTATGATCCATAACGTCAACATTCATTCAAATGCCACGATGAAAACTACTCACTGGATGGTGTCTGACGCTGATTTAAATATAACATAAGGTGTAAACTACATCAAGTAAAAAACGTTGATTTGACGGCCTTTTTTTTCGTTTGCATTCCCCTTTTTTCCGGATTTTTGATACAATAAATGACGAAAACCGCACAGCATCTGCATAACCTGCTAAGGTATGATATTACAGATTACGAAACGAACCAAAAAAGGACTACATTTTAAGCCATAGACCTCAAAGGAGTACCTTGAAAATGAATGCACCAGCTACACAAGCGCCACTAATGTGGGGGGATAAACGGTTCCATACCTGGAATTATGAAATGCGAGATCAATTTAACAACAAAGTATTTAAAGTGATGCTGGATGCCGGGTTCACCTGCCCGAATCGGGATGGCTCCATTGCCAAAGGGGGCTGTACCTTCTGCAGTGCACGGGGTTCAGGTGATTTTGCAGGAAGCAGACGTGAAGACCTCGTCAGCCAGTTCAATACGATTCGCGACAGGCAGCATCTGAAATGGCCTTCGGCTCACTATATCGGTTATTTTCAGGCGTACACCAACACCTATGCACCAGTCGAAGAACTGCGTGAATACTTTGAAGAGATTTTACAACAGCCCGGCGTTGTCGGTTTATCCATTGCTACTCGCCCGGACTGTTTACCGGATGACGTTGTGGAGTATTTGGCAGAGCTTAATCAGCGAACCTATTTATGGGTAGAGATGGGACTTCAGACGATTCATGATTCCACTTCGACTTTGATCAACCGTGCACATGATACGTCGTGTTATGAAGAAGCGGTAGAAAAGCTACGTCAACACAATATTCGAGTCTGCACGCACATTATCTATGGCTTGCCGCAAGAAACCCACGAAATGATGCTGGATACCGGTCGCGCGGTGGCAAATATGGACGTGCAGGGCATTAAGATTCATCTGCTTCATCTGATGCGCAAAACGCCGATGGTTAAACAATATGAAGCGGGTCTGCTTCGATTCCTTGAACAAGATGAATATATCAAGCTGATTGTAGATACCCTCGAGATGCTCCCACCGGAAATGATTGTACATCGTCTTACAGGAGATGCCCCGCGCGACCTGCTTATTGGTCCCATGTGGTCATTGAACAAATGGGAAGTTCTTAATTCCATCGACCGCGAACTGCGTGAACGCGATACATGGCAGGGTAAGTATTGGAGGGAGGCATAAATGGGCTTTCTATCGGTTCTCAGCTGTGCACATCAATGGATTGGTTCTCGTCTCCAGCCAGGAGATTTCGCCATTGATGCCACGGTGGGCACAGGTGCTGATACCTTGTTTCTCGCAAAGCAGGTAGGCCAGCGTGGTCAGGTCATCGGATTTGATATTCAAAACGAAGCGCTAACACTGGCTCAGGCCAGGATTCGAAAGCAAGCTGAAAGCAGCAAACTCGGCTCTATTTCCATGATGGAATTAAGCCATGCACGCATGGCCGAAGCCGTACCGGGCGCCTGGATTGGTAAAGTAGGAGCTATTATGTTTAATCTGGGTTACTTACCGGCTGAAGGGGCAGATGCTTCTATAATCACAGAAACAACCAGCACCATCACAGCACTTGAAGCTGCTATAAAGTTATTGCGTCCACGCGGTATAATTACTGTCGTGTTATATCCGGGTCACGAAGGTGGCGATCAGGAAGCTGATGCTGTATCTACATGGGCAACCGCTTTACCTGTCGAACAGGCTCAGGTTGTGATGTACCGCCAGTTGCAACGTCAAACTTCACCTTATTTAATCGGTATTGAAAAAAAATAAAAAATAATTCTCTTTGTTCACCAAATGAAATACACTGAACACATTGACTGGACAAGCCTTTGCTGGTTCACTCAACATCGCAGTTTCCTCCTACATGGTGCAACTGTATTCTGCACATGTTCATCTACATCTGCATATGCCGATCGTTAGAGGGGCCTGAACTGGTTAAAGCGAATCACCATTTCATATACTAAGGAGAGATATCCATGTCTACGCCATACCCGCTTCAATTCCAACCCGAATTCAAAGAACGTGTATGGGGAGGTCGAGCGCTCGAGCAATTCGGCCTTACTCCCCCTGAAGGACATATTGGTGAAGGCTGGATGATCGCAGATCACGCGAACGGTACGACCAAGGTATTAAATGGTACACTTACTGGCAAAGGACTTGATGAGATACGTGAACAACTCGGAACAGCCTGGCTGGGTACCAAAGGTGTTTCTGAAAAAGGCGGTCGCTTTCCTCTGTTGATCAAACTGCTGGATTGTAATGATGACCTCTCCGTTCAGGTCCATCCTACAGATGATTACAAGGCTCTTCCTCCAGGTGAACTGGGTAAAACCGAAATGTGGTATGTACTCGACGCCAAACCCGGAGCTCATATTATTTACGGACTTAATGAAGGTGTGGATCGTGAAGGGCTGAGAAAGGCCCTGGAGAATGGCACCGTTATGGACACTCTTCGTCAAGTACCTGTAGAAGCTGGAGATACATTCTTTATCCCTGCTGGAACGGTGCACGCTCTCTGCGCAGGTGTTGTTGTAGCAGAAATACAACAAAATTCTGATACAACGTACCGGATCTATGATTACAACCGACCTGGACTGGACGGGAAACCACGTGAACTGCATGTGGAGGATTCCTTGAATGTCACTGCGTATGAAGGTGCCGGAGCAACAACGATGAAAACGAACAATGCAGTACCTGGTGAATGGCTCCAGCTTGCTTCCTGTCCTTACTTTGTAGTAGAGAAAGGCGTGGTGACTGAACGTTGGGAGTTATCTACGACACTGGACAGCTTTACCATTCTTGTTGTATGTGAAGGTGAAGGTACCCTTGAATGGAGTAGTTCTGAAGAAGGCGAGCAGCTAGCATTGAAAGCAGGCCAATGTTATCTTCTGCCGGCTAATCTGGGTAACTATACACTAAGTGGAAATACTACCGTTCTTCGATCCTATCTCCCTTAGTTTTAGTTACCGATAACCTGTGAAGGAGGAATTATACGAGATGCAGGAATCTACCTTTACGCTGATGGGCAATGAAGGTACCCGTGTTCATGTATACTGCTGGCTTCCCGATCCGGACGAACACATTCAAGGCGTTGTACAGATCGCGCATGGAATGGGCGAAACCGCTGCGCGTTACGCCGAATTTGCGGGTTATCTGACGAAGCACGGCTTTGCTGTGTATGCTAATGACCATCGGGGTCATGGCAAAACGGTGGAGAGCACCGAATCACTGGGTGATGCAGGTGTGGACGCATTTCACTGGATGGCTAAAGATATGGTCAATCTGGGCGAGCTACTTGCCAAAGAACATTCAGGGGTTCCCCTGTTCCTTATGGGGCACAGTATGGGTTCCTTTTTGGTACAGCACCTCATGTATGCAGGACATGAGAGGTACCACGCCTTTGTGCTGTCCGGCACAAACGGCAAACGAGGATTGCTTCGGTTTGGAGAAAAGCTCGCGCTACTCCAGTGCGGCATTCAAGGTGACCATCATCGGAGCCTGTTGCTCAACGCCATTGTATTTGGCGGATTTAACCGTGCGTTCCGTCCAGCTACGACGCCCTTTGACTGGTTATCTCGTGACCGGCAGGAAGTGCAGCGATTCATCGACGACCCGATGTGTGGAGCGATATGTACTGCTGGCTTTTTCCGTGATTTTTTCAAATTGCTACTTGAGATCCATCTTCCGCAGCATATGGAACGTATCCCCAAACACAAGCCGGTTCTCCTCTTCTCTGGTGAACTAGATCCTGTCGGACTTCGGGGCAAAGGTGTACTTAACCTATACTCCCAGTATCAAAAGCTTGGACTTCAAGATGTAGAATATCATCTTTATCCAGGCGGACGGCATGAGATGCTCCATGAAACCAATCGTAACGAAGTGGCTCATGATGTCCTGAGTTGGTTAAAACGTCATATGCCGACGATTGAGCAGCAACATACACAAAATAGTGGTCAACAAGATGCCGATACCGTTCCGTCTTTTGAAATTCAATCGAATCAGACGGCTTTGATGTAAGAAATCTATTTCTACTCTATTCCGATTCAAATGTGAGCAAAAACCCCCTGAACGAGCACAGTATGTAATGTGCTCGTTCAGGGGGGTTTTATTCTAGTCAAATATCTCAGATTTCATAGGATGAGAAATAAAGTCCAATGCTAATCTCAGAAGTCATTAACCTTCAATCAACAATGATTCTGGATCTTCAAGCAATTCTTTGACAGTCACCAGGAATCGTACGGCTTCGCTTCCATCAATAATCCGGTGATCGTAGGATAAAGCGATGTACATCATTGGACGGTTTTCCATCCGTTCAGCATCAATTGCTACTGGGCGAAGCTGAATTTTGTGCATCCCGAGAATACCTACCTGCGGTGTATTCAAAATTGGTGTCGACAAGAGCGAGCCAAAGGTTCCCCCGTTTGTGATTGTAAAGGTTCCCCCTTGCAGATCAGACAATGCCAGCGTATTCGAACGCGCTTTGGACGCCAGGTCTGCAATGCTTCTTTCGATTTCGGCAAAACCCAGACGGTCAGCATCACGTACAACCGGAACAACCAGACCTTCTTTGGCAGATACCGCAATACCGATATCGTAGAATTTTTTCAATACAACGTCTTCGCCATCAATCTCTGCGTTAATCGTTGGGAATTTTTTTAGTGCGCCTACAACTGCTTTGGTAAAGAAAGACATGAAGCCCAGATTAATATCATGCTTCTCTTTGAACTTGTCCTTCCGACGTTTACGAACGTCCATGATCGCTGTCATGTCAACCTCATTGAACGTGGTCAACATCGCTGCGGTCTGTTGCGCTTCAACCAAACGCTTCGCAATGGTTGCCCGACGACGGGACATACGCTGACGCTCTACAGGCTTGGCAAAAGTTGCGCCGCTGGCTGCTGGAGCACTAGGTGCGGAAGCAGGAGCTTTGGCTGCTGGTGGTGCCGCTGGAGTGGACGGCTGACTTCCATGGCTTTTCACATCATCCTGATACACGCGGCCAATCGGATCTTTGCTCTGCACTTGATCCAACTCAATCCCACGCTCACGAGCAAGCTTGCGTGCAGAAGGAGACGCTGTTTTGTTGCTATCGGATGACTCTGGTGGTGCCGCAACAGCAGCCGGTGCTACTGGAGCTTCCGGAGCTGGTGCAGAAGCAGGTTTGGATTCAGCCGCTGCCGGTTCGGAAGCAGCCGGAGCGTTTCCGCCCCCTGCTCCAGCCGAAAGTGTCCCGATCGTTTCACCG
Source organism: Paenibacillus polysaccharolyticus (assembly GCF_023714295.1). Lineage (GTDB taxonomy): Bacteria > Bacillota > Bacilli > Paenibacillales > Paenibacillaceae > Paenibacillus > Paenibacillus polysaccharolyticus_A. The sequence continues at coordinate 255,986 of NZ_JAMAUN010000001.1, read as the reverse complement.
ATAACTACGGTCTCGCCTTCTTGACGAATGATTTTCTCGAGCACACCGCTCTCCTCAGCACTGATCTCGATGTTGACTTTATCGGTCTCCAGTTCAAGCAGAACATCACCCTGATTAACGTTGTCTCCTTCTTTGACCATCCATCTGGATACCGTTCCCTCAGTTATTGACTCACCCATTGCAGGTACTTTAATTTCACTCACAGCTGTTACCTCCCCAGTGGAATATTATTCTTCGCCGTTTGTTTCAACGCTGCTGTAATAATCAATTGTTGCTCCATGCTATGCACAAGTTGGTAACCGCTGGAAGGACTTGCATGTTCCGGACGGCCTTCATATCTCACGGTAGTGCCTTCAGGCGCGATCTCGCGAAGACGAGGCTCCATATATGTCCATGCACCCATATTTTTGTTCTCTTCCTGCACCCATACCAGCTCTTTTAGTTGACTGAAACGTGCGAGTACACGTTTGATCTCTTCTGCTGGGAACGGATAGAGTTGCTCGACACGAATGATGTGAAGCCAGGAATAATCGCCCTTCTCCTTTTCAATCGCATCTTCCAGATCAATAGCAACTTTACCGCTGCACAAAATAATGCGTTCTACCCGATCCGGTTTTGTGCCCAGACCTGGTTGCTCCAGCACAAGTTCGAATTTACCTTCACTAAATTCCACAGCTGGTGACGCAACACGCGGATTACGAATCAAGCTTTTTGGTGACATCATTACAAGCGGTCGCGCATCTTCTGTCTCGGTTAATGAAGCTTGACGACGCAACAAGTGGAAGTACTGTGAAGCACTCGACAGATTAACCACTGTCATATTGTCTTCCGCACACAATTGCAGGAAACGTTCCAAACGTGCGCTTGTATGTTCTGGCCCCTGACCTTCGTTAGCGTGTGGAAGCAACATAACCAGACTCGATTTCTGGGACCATTTTGCACGGCCTGCTGATACGAACTGGTCGAAAATGACCTGTGCGCAGTTAGCAAAATCACCGAATTGTGCTTCCCAAATTACGAGTGTATCTGGTGAGTACACATTGTATCCATATTCAAATCCAACGACAGACTCTTCTGACAGCGGGCTATTATAGATTGCAAACGATGCTTTTGCTTGTGGCAGATGATGCAACGGACAGAACTTTTCCCCATTCGTAGCATCATGCAGTACAAGGTTACGATGAGCGAAGGTAGCACGCTCCGCATCTTGACCACTGATACGAATTGGCTTGCCGTCTGCCAATATCGTTGCAAATGCCAGTGTTTCGGCTAGGCTCCAGTCTACTTTTTCCCCTTCATTCAGAGCTGTACTCCGGCGTTGCAAAATCCGTTGCAGTTTGGGATATACATTAAAAGTCTCTGGCCACTTCAGAAGATCGGCATTAATGCTGCGCAATTGATCCAAAGGCACCGCTGTTGGCGTAATTGTGACTGCCTCGGACTCACTGATGTTGCGCTGGTAGTATTCATGCACTTCGTTTTTCTTCATCTGATCATAGGCTTCTTTTAAACGATCCGCTACGCCATCACGTACACTCGCAATGAAGGCATCGTCAATGACGGATTCCTTCTTAAGCATATCCTGATACAGATGACTGACTGTTGGGTGATTCTTTACCTTGTCATACACGAGCGGTTGTGTCGTTTCAGGATCATCCGTTTCATTATGACCGTAACGACGATATCCGATAAGGTCAATCAGGAAATCCTTCTTGAAACGGTTGCGATACTCCGCTGCCATGCGGATTGCCGCAATACAAGCTTCAGGGTTATCTGCGTTAACATGTACAATCGGAATTTCATATCCTTTGGCAAGGTCACTTGCATAATAAGTTGAACGCGAGTCACTGCTGTCCGTAGTGAAACCAAGACGGTTGTTCACGATGATGTGAATCGTTCCGCCATTTTGGTACCCTGGCAATGCTTTGAAGTTCAGCGTTTCGGCCACAATGCCTTCTCCCGGGAACGCCGCATCCCCGTGCATCAGAATGGTCGCTGCTTTGGTTACATCCTGCTTCGGATAACCTGGTTCACGGCGATCATCTTGAGCTGCACGTGCAAAACCTTGCACAACCGGATTGACGTATTCCAGATGGCTAGGGTTGTTGGCGAGTGTCAGGCGAGCCTGTACAGTCTCCCCGTCTTTTACAAAACGGTTCGCGCCCATATGGTATTTGACATCCCCCGTCCAACCATAATTGATTCCGGTTGAACCTTCGGATGGAACCAAGTCTTTGTTCGGGGCATGATGGAATTCAGAGAAAATTTTGCTGTACGGCTTGCCCAGGACATGAGCGAGCACGTTCAGACGTCCGCGGTGAGCCATCCCCATCAAAATATGACTGGAGCCTGCTTCTGCCATAAGGCGGACTGCTTCATCCAGCATAGGAACAAGTACATCGTTCCCCTCAATGGAGAAACGTTTCTGTCCAACAAACGTTTTGTGTAAGAAATCTTCGAATTGTTCAGCTTCAACCAAGCGTTCCAGCAACGCTGTGCGTTCTTGTTGCGTAAGCGGGGCCGGGGATGTGCGGGATTCCGCACGGCGATTCAACCACTCACGCTCTTGTACTTCATGCACATGACTGAATTCGTAAGCGATTGGACCTGTATAGATTTGACGAAGACGTTGAATTGCATCCCAGCCAGTCGTTGTTTGACCGTCTGCCCCTTCCCAAATCAGGGAAGCAGGTAGTGCTTTCAAATCTTCCTCATTTAATTGAAAATGTTTTGGTTCCAGCAAAGACGTGTCTGTTGCTTCACTGATTCCAAGTGGATCAATGTCGGCAGCCAGATGGCCATACGTACGGATGTTCCATACGAGTTTGCCTGCTGTAACCGCTTTCTGCAATAGTTGGATATCCACATTTCCAGAAGCAGTTTGACCATTACCGATATTCGAAAGAGTCTCTGCACCCTTGCCAGACATCGGCGGTGCGCCCCATTGCTCGAACAATTCACGATAGGCCGGTGTCACTGCACCTGGATCTTGGGTGAATAATTCATACTGTTCTTGTACGTATCCCATATTGGGACCATAGTAACTCTCCCAGGGTTTCATGTTGCCTTTCTCGATCGTCATCGACGTTCCCTCCGTCTTGATTTTGTCATAGGGTTTGACGGAAATCATTGAATAAGCTGTAATTCGCGTTCGTTCAACATTTTAAGCGAAATTTTTCATGAAGTCCAATCATCGTGCTGTTCGTGGTAATAACGTTGTTCCGACGCTCCCGTCAAAGGTTTGTCTGCGTTTTCAAAATCAAAGTAATACAATGATTAGTTCTACCGTCGCACAGATGTCGAATAATGTCCTGATCCGTTCGAAGGTTATACGTTCTTCCCCGTTTCCAAAGAAGTTCGTGTTCTAATCTCTATTCTATAAACTTTTACGCTCAGGAGCATTTCCTATTTTTAGCTCAATTGATGCATAAATTAGATGAATCGAATAATTGGTGCAATTCAAGGCAAGCCAGAAACGCTGGATTCGGCCAAATCCAGATCTGATGTCCGTATATACCTCCTTAATAAGAATTGTGGTCCATTCTGTCCAAAAACAAACCGTCCATTTAAACATTAACCAATTCAAATGTCATTCAACAAGAAATTGGATTTTTCAGAATGAATCCTGACAATATACAACATAGAATAAAGCCGCTCGAATGCAAATCCCGGCGGCTTCCTGACTGATGGTCCTATCTTTCCTTCTGGGAAAGATTCATCATATATTGTGCAAAGGGCGTTAATTGCAGATCTTTCACTTGCTCTAATGTAAACCACGCTGCTCCCAGCGAGTCTTCACCATCAGGATTTCTTTTGATCTGTTCCAGCGGATTGTCGTTCTGTCCGATGATAACATCGTATAAAATACCGATATGGTGTACTTCCTCAGGTTCACCCCTGTACTCCCAATTCACAACAACGGATTGTGAAGAACGAATGGACCATTGCAAAGGAATGATTCCTGTTTCCTCTTCAAACTCTCGTTTCAATGCAGTTTCCGGTGACTCCCCGAATTCCATTCTTCCACCGGGCAAATCCCATTTTCCGTAGTATGGCCCACGAGCCTTCTGGATCAGCAGATAGAATTGTTCCCACACAGCCAGTCCATATACACCAACATGCGTATGCGTGTTCACATTTGCGCCCTACCTTCCCTTACTTCGAAATTTCAGTTTCTTCACTTCTGCTCTACTTCTTCTCCTCGTCTGCTATGTCATTCAGGTCAACGGACAGGCGAATCATATCTACACAGCGGATGCCGTCCTCGATTATCTCTTCCTCATAATGTCTCACAAAAAAGTCCCGGTCCACGCCGGTTATCCGAAATCCACAGCGCTGGTACAGCTTCAATTGATGAAAGCTTGAATTGCCCGTTCCGATCTCCAATATACGACAACCTAGCCTTCTTGCCGCCTCCATCGCTTCCTTAATCATGTGTTTGCCAACACCCTGTCCTTGCAGTTCCTCCTGTACCGCGATGTTCACAATCTCTGCTGTCTCCGGACGAGTCTTAAGTAATACAAACTCTCCTACCATCTCTCCTTCATACTCTGCTATAAAACAAACACCTCTGCTGAGATATTCGTCTACAATCGTTTTTGAAGGATCTGCCATCAATAAAAGTTCATACGGTTTTTCTTCATCCCAGTCCAATATTCGGAACGACAAGTTCATGCCAATCCCCCACCTTTTCACATCCATATTATTCTTTTCCATGCCGTTTGCAGAAGCCTATGTATGGCAAATCTACAAATTACTCATTTTGAAGCTCCCAGTCTCCTCATGATCCTGTTATTCCTGATGTTTCTGCTGTCTCGAAATCTATGTTAGTCGTTCTGTTTGTTGTCTATGTGTCCTGCTTGATTGGAGTAATGGCGAATGGACATCCCCGTCGATCTCTGCATTCCTTGTTTTTCATAAAACGTCTGGACATCTGGATCACACCCTCCAGTTAATTGCTCACTACCAATTCCATCCAGCTTATCTCGAAATACGATTCCCATCGCTTACACCTCCAAAACAAAGTAAATTCCATTATATCATAATATCTGGAACTAAATATATAGATATGGATATGATGTGATCGTTGCTGTTGAATTCTAATCGCTATATGTCTTGAACGTCTCTTGCAAGGTTCGTCCGCTCGACTTCTCCCAGACTACACTTCGTTCAAATGTACCTGAGTTAAAAAATCGCGGGAACCGCTCTGCAAACCAGTCTTGCATCGGCAATTCCAATGCCTGTTTCAAGGGTACCCATACTAACTCCCCCTCCGGCGGGTCGGTAAGAAGTTCGCCTTCATATGAAGTTACCAGATAGTTAAACACCATATATCTTAACCCTTGCTCAGGATCACAGAACTCATCCAGCCCTTTATATGTAATTTGCTTGGCCCAAAGTCCTGTCTCTTCACGAACCTCACGGATCGCCCCGTCCACGATACTTTCGGGGAACTCCACTTTACCGCCAGGAGCAATGTACCCCGGGAACCCTTTATGGCTCGGCCGGTTCATCAGCAAAACCTGATCGCTAACCGGGTTCCACACCATACTCATCGTGTAAATCTCAACCTGATAATTCATATTCAGCCTCCCAAGATGCGCTTTTCTTACGTTTTACTAAACATTTCTGGAGATCATACGTTTATTCCTGCTAGACTTTGTTCCATATCAAAGACGGACGCCCGTAATATCAGATGCCCGCCTTTTGATCACGTATATTTGTAGTATTTCGTTAAACTAGGTGTATGCATGCTTAGGATACAGCTGTAATCCATATCTGGCGTTTCTTCCAGTCCGCCCGGCGATATGCTTGTAACATCCCAAACTTGCGAATGCTGGCCTTGGGTATCACTTTATAAGACATCGTCACTTCGAACTCCTCATCAAATGGGAAAAAGGATAAAGCCACCTTTTCACCTGACACCCACTCGACTTGGACATTGGAACTTGGACAGGTGTCAAAGCCACAGCCGAGCCCTTCTGCAAAAAAATCATAACGTGCCGTAGGTGTACCTGGCTCTTCCATACATAAAAAAAGACTAAGCTGGTCACAGAACAACATGATCTCTACATCGTTTTTCAGTCGCTGTTCCAGTTCTGAAGCATTAACGTCCAGTTCTTTCTTCCAGCTCTCCTGCTGTAATTGCTCTTCTTGCAAATACTGTCTGATCTCATCATCATCCTCAGGATTTGCCCCGAGTGTTTTTTGAAACAATTCTGTATACATCAGACTACATAGTAAACCCGCATAAGGATTTTGCCGCCTTACTTCTTCGATCCCCTTGCGATAAAACACAAAACGCGGTCTCAGCGGGAAATCACGAAAGGAGTATGGAATTTGACTATAATCGTTCCATAACGGAGCCGCATCTAAGTCAATCCAGCCCCGATCATGCTCCTTCGCCGCGAAAATCAGGTCATCCCGATGCGAACCATGGGGAAGCCACTCCGTTTTCCAATGCGCTACCATATCTCCAGCGACAATTCCATGCTCATGCTGTGCGGTCAAAACAAAATCATGCTCTCTCTCATATACGATCATTTGCTGTCACCCTTCCGCATGGTTTACGTTTACATTTACGTTGACTTTAACATAATTTGGGTTACACTTTCTTATAAGCTGCCTTCCACCCTACAGTTAAGCTGTCTTATCCCTTATTTATAACGTTTCGGATTAAACAGAGCATGTAAAGGTGTTGTCAGTTCGCTGAAATTTGGTACACTAATGATTGTGTCTTCGATTACATTACATACAGAAAGCGGGATCTCATGAATTTATACTCACCTTACATCGAGTTTAACCGCAAAGAATGGGCCGGACTCAAAGAACATCAGGTCACTCTTCCGCTGACGGAAGCTGAACTGGAACAATTAAAGGGCCTGAACGAAGAAGTATCCATTCAGGAAGTTGAGGATGTTTATTTGCCCCTAACCCACTTCATTGACCTATATGCAAGAGCATCGAGAGAGCTTGATCGCCTAACGGCCTCTTTTATGAAAAAAGAAACGCTTCATACCCCCTATATTATCGGGATCGGGGGCAGTGTTGCCGTGGGAAAAAGCACAGCAGCCCGCTTGCTCCAGGCGTTGCTTGCCAGAGGCAAAAACAAACCCAAGGTTGATCTGGTCACCACGGACGGCTTTTTATATCCCAATGCGGTGTTGCAAGAAAAAGGCATCATGAACCGTAAAGGTTTTCCTGAAAGTTATGATATTAAATCACTCATTAAGTTTATGGGCGATGTAAAATCAGGCAAGCCTGAGGTACAAGCACCGGTTTATTCACATCTGGCCTACGACGTAATCCAGGGGGAAGAGAAAACGATCTGCCAGCCGGATATTCTGATTATTGAAGGCATCAACGTATTACAAGTGAAGCGGGAGACTCCATTACTTGTAAGTGATTTCTTTGACTTCTCCATCTACATTGATGCAGAGGAAGAACACATTCGTCACTGGTACGTCGAACGTTTCAAGTTGCTCCGTCAAACCGCTTTTCAGAACAAGGATTCCTTCTTCCATCAGCGGTTCGCCAATATTAACGAAGAGGAAACCATTGAGACAGCCAATCAGATCTGGCAGGACATTAACGCGAAAAATCTGCATGAAAACATTTTACCAACCAAAGGACGTGCACGGTTAATTCTGAAAAAAGAAGCCGATCACTCCATTCAGCAGATTCAATTGCGCAAGTTGTAACCTGATTAAAAGGAGAGAAAATAACATGCAAACCCTCGTGGTTCTCGGCAGCATTATGATGTTTCTGGCCGTTGCACTCGGTGCCTTCGGGGCACATGCGCTCAAACGCAAGTTATCCGCTGACATGATCAAAATCTATGAGACCGGTGTCCAGTATCATATTGCTCACGGACTCGGCATCATCCTGCTTGGACTGTTCGCAGACAGATTAACCTCTACATCCCTTGTTGTGACCTCGGGATGGCTCTTGTTTGCCGGAATCATCCTGTTCTCAGGAAGTCTCTATACATTGAGTGTTACAGGTGTTCGCAAGTGGGGAGCCGTCACACCCATAGGTGGTGTAGCCTTCCTTGCCGGCTGGATAACATTGCTGTTCGCAGCTCTTTAAGAAAAACAAACGCGTAACAAATATATGGAGTGTCCTGGCTGAATGAACATGCGATGCCGGGATGCTCTTTTTTGTTCAATCCAGCCACAGTCTGGAAATGGCAGGTTGTTTCCCCTCCTCATATTCCTCTTCACTCGTAGACTCCTGCTCCCGTTTTAGAACATATACATCAGGATTCGAAAGCTTGGCCCACTCCGCATAACCAAAGGATGGATCATAATAACGAATGATTAGGGACAACAGGTTGCCATGCGTAACAACAGCTCCATGACGCTCCGGTCTGCGCCAACATTCCTTCAGCAGCGCCAAAGCTCTGGCAGCTGCGACTCTGGAAGATTCTCCGCCCTCTGCTGCCCAATCTTCATCCTCATATGTACGTTTAAGCACATCCATCCAGTCTGGCAGATCCCTTGTACTCAGCACTCTTTCCTGCAAGCGCTCATCGGTATGAATGTGCTGCTCTATCGCTGCACCCAAAGGCATTACAGTCTGTACCGCTCTTTTCCATGGACTGGATACGATATAAGAGATTCCATGACCAGACAATACATCTGCCAATTTTTCAGCCTGACTGCATCCCTCATCCGTCAGACTTGCGTATGGCTCCTGTCCTTCGGCTTTTGCGTGACGTATCAGGTAAATCGACTCCATTACTGACACCTCCCATAGTCTAGTCTACAGTACGTTGTCGCTTAGATATTGAAGTGCTGCACGCATCTTATTATGATCTTCCGTTCGACCCGATGAACTGAAAAAGGACACATTCCCTGCCTGCACCCGCCCCGTGTTTCCAGCTTGCTGCTGTGCACCAAGTTCAAGTCTTTGACTCAAATGACTTACCGTACCCACGCTACCATCAACAATCCGAATATGATCTGGTAACACCTTGCGCAGAATAGCTGTATAGAACGGGTAATGCGTACAGCCCATCACCACGGTACCGTATTGTTCCAGGTCCAGGCCTGCTAGCTTGGAGCGGAAGTATGCTGTTATTTTGACCGGATCAAACTCCAGCTGCTCACACCACTCCACCAATTCAGGCAGCGCAAGGGAATCGACCCGATGCTCATCATCCACACGAGAGACCAATTCGTTATACTTCGTTTGACTCAGTGTCAAAGCCGTAGCAAACACTAGCACGCGCTTGCCGTTGTCCCTATTCATCTCGACGGCCGGTTTGACCGCCGGTTCCATACCGATAATAGGAATGTCATACATGGAACGCAGATCATTCACCGCTAAGCTGGTTGCCGTATTACACGCAATCACGATTGCATCTACTTGTTCCCGTACAATCGCCTCCACGCAAGCAAAAATATAACGACGAACCTCGTCCGCCGGCTTGGTTCCATAAGGGACATGTAATGTATCTGCATAATATAAATAGGATTCTTCCGGAAACTGCTGCAAAGCGGTATGCAGTACCGTTAATCCACCGATGCCTGAATCAAAAAAAGCAATCTTTTTCGTCAAAGATGTCACCTCTATAACGTATTCTTTCGGTTCTGCGGACCGTAAATGTACTGCTCATGCTGACTGGAGGTGAAGGTTATCTTAGTCGGATTGATCTGCTGCGATCATGTTATATTGCCTCAACCAGTCTTTACCACTGTTCCAGTCTTGCACTGGATTATCTTCTCCCAATAATTCAGCACTGGCCCGAGCCATGATCCACTCTTTCAAACCATTATCCGGGCTGGAACCAAGTTGATTTAACAAGAAATTCAGACCTTCTGATCCCGTTTGTAGAATAGCTTCATATACGTCCCGATGGCCTGCAATATAATCATTCGGGTTACTGCTGGCAGCCAGAACAGGCTCGTTGACCATCGTATTCAAACTTTGTTTAATCGTTTCTTCTGCGGAAAGGTTATCCGCTGTAACAGTACATGCAGATAAGGCTAGCGCTGTGCATAAGGAGAATAAGCTCGTCATAAGCCATCTATGTTTCATTACAGCCCCCCACTATAGAAGGTTTTCTTCGAATAGAGAATTTCCTTGTACCATCCAGTATCGTTCCTTCTCTGGTACCCTCTCCAAAAACTCCTTGTAACTCCCGATCCAGCCATCCGGCATGTAATGCTCAAAGGAGGCAGGCTCCGGGAACATCGAGAAGAATAGCCGCTTATCGAAATCGACAAGAAAGGACGGCACATACTTCAGCCATTCATCACCGACAAGATGGGCTTCACGAAAATGATGAAGCGCACTCCTCAGTTCAGCCGCGCTTACCTGCTCCTCCTGAATGGCTTGTAAGAACACAGCCGCCGTCTCCTCATTCAATACATCGATACCAAACCGTTCTTCCATCTCTATATTTAAAAACCAATACTCCCGTTCGGTGACGTACCAGCGCCACACGCCCTGAAACCAAACGCCAACAATGGTATTTTCGGCATAGACAGGTTCTGTTTTCATCGCTCTATCTCCTGGCGCAAATTCTGTCCTTGCTTCACTGCAAAGGTAATACATGCCGCAAAGCTGTCATCATAATTATACTCGTCCCGATAAATACGGATATGCGCTTCAATGACATATTCTAGGTCTTTTTGTATGAAAGTACGAATCATACGATTTGCTCTCCTATTCCATCCAACGATGAAGTAACTTTTCTCCTTCACTTCTCCGGCCAGCAGCCTGCTGCTCCAAAAATTCGGGAACTTCTCGCAGTTCAGTTGGACGATATCCGGCTCCGCATCCACAGTTATGATAAGTAACACCATTCTGATATAACGTCATGACTTTGGTCCACTGTTTGATATCCGTTTGCTTGGGTGCTTGAAAATCATGCCCCATATTCACCATAACCTCCGCACATTGTGGACATTTATGTTCAAGTCGCGCTGCGGTTTCCTTACTTAGATCATACGGCGATACTTGTTTATAAGACTTACGGCAGTTAAAGCATGCATATATTTCTTTATACGGTCCAGACATGGCATATCGGCACATCTTCCATCAAGCCTCCTTGTCATTTTCCATTATACGGGTTTTTATACATGGTTACGAATCTACTTTTACTTCACTTGTACATAACCTCTTTCCAAGCCAAGCCCAAATCCGCCACAGAAGTGAATCGCTGGAACCGATCCGGATTTACCGCACGAAGGGCAACTTCATATAGTGCTTCTCCGGCATCCCAGCGTTTCTGGGAGCGATCAAGTTCTCCCCCAAGCAGTGCAAAGGCCATAGCGCCCATGTTAAACACATTCGTGACAGCATCTATTGACGCACCAAGTTTCAAATTCCTCCGGAGACATAAAGCGGGATGAACCCCACATCCGTCCCATCGTATTCGTGAATGCACCTGCACGATATAGATCAATATCACAGATGTGAATCTCTTCCGCTGCAAAATCATAAATCAAACTGCCATCGTAGAAGTCTACAGCCACATACCCTTTGCGCTCCGCTTCAATATGAAAGTCCAGAATGCGCTCCATGGCTTGAATTCGCCTCTGTACCGGAAGTTGTCTGAACTGAACATAAGGTGAGCGTGGATCTTCGTACTTGGCTGGAGGCGGGAAAGACCAGTGCGAATGCAGACACTCTCCCTCCACCCAATCGAACACACAAGCGTAACCGTTGTCAGTCGCAAAATGGTCTATTAACCGAATCAGACTATCGTGTGCCAGATCTTCATAGATCAAGACGGAAGACTGCAAATGACGTATTGCTTCCTCCGGGTCTGCCATATCATTGGCCTGAACAGTACGTGCCCCCGCATACTTCACAAATTGCTTTTGACCATCCTCCTGCACCAAACCGAATGAAATATTGCCGGAGTCCTGCTGATCAAATACACAGAAGACAGTACCCAGCGGAGTCAGCCAATCGAAGGCATGTTTTTCTTTTAACATAAATGATACACCATCTATTTCATGAACAACCCGATCGGTCATAGAATTCCTCCTCTTGCCTATAAATTAGATGTTTTTATCTACACTTCTGTTGTAAAAATACGTCATGTGCGCTTCATCATACCCTTGGCCGCCCACTTCTAGCGCATTGCGTTCGATGCCGTAGGTTTCAAACCCGTGCCGCTCATACAGTCGTTTTGCCGAAACATTTGTAGTCACAACACTTAGATTAATCTGCTTGATATTCTCCAGATGTCCCCCCCGTTCCAGAACCTCGGATAACAACTGGGAAGCCAGTCCATTCCCCCGATGAGCTGGTGATACATAGACACCCCAGATGAATCCTTTGTGCCTGAGCTTTAGACCATATTCTCTTTTGAAACCCATCATGCCCGCAAGCATGCCATCAGGTGTGAATGCACCAAGAATGTAATCATCAGGCTCATTATGTATTCGCTCTTTCACCTCACTGATGGATAACTGGCTGGACAACTCGTATGAAGCGCCAAAGGCTTCGGGATGCGTCCGTAGCGCTTCAAGCCGCAGAGGCCAGTACAGATCCGATTCGTCCCGTTGAATATTACGTAGCATATACCTTTCTTTGAAAGCATCTGAACTCATCCCTCATCCACTCCTTACATGTCAAGAAATATCAGGTCAATCATAATACAATCACTTTCTTACTCTGGAACACCCTTATTCAGTTTATCCTTTCTGCTTCGCCTACCGATCTCGGCTCTGGTTCTGGCTGTCGCGCCGATCACGGTCACGTCCCATCGCTTCCTGAACCCGGTCACGGGCCGGGAGTTTGCTGTTGATATGCAGGAGTAGTCCTGTAATGATCATGAGCAACGCAATGACAATCACTTCAAACATTGATCAGACCTCCATTTCCACTTGGAAAAGATGATGATTCTGCTTCATGTATGGTCGTATAATCACTTATTCCCCACTATTGCAGACCACGGGCAATCAGCCACTCCAGCCATTTCCACGGCAACAACGCCTTTGCAATAATAAGAACCCGTGAACCTTTGCCCAGTGCATAGCGCAATTTTGGTGCACGCATGCGCGCAATACGTCCGATCAGATCAGCGACCTCTTGCGGATCAGGAGCAGTCTCACTGGCATGTTTCGAATAACGCAGAACCGCATCCAGCTTATGTTTATAAGCTGAGTCCTCACTCCGGTGAATCTCACCGAGACCTTTGTTCCAGATGGGCGTGCGATAGGCTCCTGGCTCCACCAATACGACCCGCATTCCAAATGAAGACATCTCATGGCGCAGACTTTCTGTGAATCCTTCCACAGCAAATTTTGAGGCAGCGTATGGGGCATATCCCGGAAAACCGGATAGGCCGCTTACACTCGAAAGATTAACAATCAGCCCGCGTTTCTGTTGACGCATGACAGGCAGAACCGCTCGCGTCACCGCGATAAGCCCGAACAGGTTCGTTTCCATCTGGCGTCGCCAGTCCTCCATCGACACTTCCTCAATAAATCCGCCTACAGCAAAACCCGCATTATTCACCAGCACATCGATTTGTCCATATCGCTGAAGCACCGTATCCACAGCGGTATGCACAGATTCCGAATCTGTCACATCAAGCTGTACATAATGAATCCGCTCGGTCACTCCTGCTTCCTCGGCACGATTCGCAAGTTCTCCCTTGCGACTTAGATCACGCATTGTAGCCATAACACGATACCCTTGCTTGGCAAGAGTGATGGCAGTCAGCATTCCAAAACCGCTGGAAGTGCCTGTAATCAGGGCTACAAGGCATTGATCCCCCGGCTCTCCTGACTTGGTGCCATTTGTATGAGTTGTTTTGATGAATTCCGTTGTTTGTTCTGCTTCTGATGGAGCCCTGCCATCCACAGGGTTCGGCGAATCCTCTCCTATTTTATAAGCCCACACGGTCACTTTATCACCTACTTTCAAGATCGTTCGATTCATTTTCAACTATATAAACCTCAATTAATCCAACCGTCTCTCTACCCGCCGCAGCTTCGTTACTCCTGCTTCAAACGTATACGGCACAAATTGTACCTCTGGCAACATACATTGCAGCCGACCTGCCAATTTCACCAACTCTTGCAACACAGCAGCCTGAGACTGCTCCTGGTCGGCTCCCTCGCTAACCCGAATCGACACCTCCAGTAGCCCACTGCCACGTTGCACCACGCGGTAATGCTGAATGTCCGGCGAAGCCGCAATGACCGCACGACTGATAAAATCCGGAAAAACCGAAACAGCTTTCTCCTCATAGGTATGCGAAAAATACAGCGTATCATCACAGCGGCCTTCAATCCGCTCGATGGCAGTGAACAACGAACCACAGGCGCACGGCGCTGCCGCCTCGGTTAAAATATCATTCAGCCGATACCGGATAATCGGCTGCGACGTTCGGGAAAAGTCCGTGATCACAGGCACGAACCGCCGGGTTGCAGGATCAATGTACTCTTTTTCAATATACACAATGTCTTCATTCAGATGTATGGTTCCGTGCTCACACGTCGCTCCCAAAAAGCCTTCTGTACACTGGTACACTTGATGAACCGTCTGACCGAAGACATGCTCCAGCACCTTACGATCCAGAGGGTCAAGCGCCTCGGCTACGGAAATAATTTTCTGAGGCACATGTGTTAGACGTCCTTGCTGATAAGCATCAGCCAGTATACGAAGCATGGAAGGAGGAGCCACCCACACCGTAGGCTGGTATTCTTTCATACGTTCAATCAGGACATCCACACGCTCCAGCAGGTCAAAATATTGGAATTGAAGCTTGCCACGCTTGACCGATTCGTACAGGTTGCTATTCGCCCGCAGGAAGAAAGCGATCTTCGCGGGTTTCCATAATCCGCCTGGTAGCAGTTTGGCCAGCACGGTGCCCGTCCACGCGTCCTGCTCCCGATCACTTACCAGAAAAATGCCTCGATTACCCGATGTGCCCGAAGATAACCCTACCGTGACGCCTTGAATGGAGGATTGCTTGAAGTTACGGGTATCCTCACTTTCGCCAGCGAGGATCAGGGCCTCTTCCTTCGTAATACCTACCGTGTTCAGCGTATCGAAATGCTGCATCATTACTGTTTTATCGATCTGCGGGAACTGTTTCCAGTCGGATGCGTTCAGGTCTCCCCACCACTTTTGGTAAAACGGAGACTGTGCCCGAAGCCGCTCCACATGACGAATGATTCGGCGTTCCTGCCAAAGTTCAAGCTGTGCCCTGGTACGCCATCTGCGCAAGCCGCGGGCAAGTGCATAATGAGTAACGATACGAACAGGATTGCTCATCGTTCCGTCCCTTCTGTGCCCCAAGCGCTCAGCGCCTCTTGGCAATGACTTGGCACGATGCGAAGCCCAGGGAACTGTTGATGCAGGTGAACCAGCTTGTCAAAGTTCTGTCTGTACTCCTGCCGATCTGACATAATAATGCCTGCCAGTGCATGAGGTCTGCGCTGTTCACGGAAAGCCCGGCTCGACCATACTGCATCTGCACATAAAAAATAATCATGTTGCTCTGTCCGTAGCAATAAGCCCATCATACCTTCTGCATGACCCGATACTTCCACGCCAAGCAGGCTGCCATCACCAAAAAGATCGTACACCTCTTCCCAAGGAAACCCTGATGGGGTTTTCACGCCTGTAGTCTCACTCATGTCCGCCCATCGCTTGGCAGGGTCGTTCACGGGCAGTGACCGCTGTATAAAATCGTCAGGTAGCAGTCCGGCCAGAAAACCGGCCTTCACCGCCGCAATCGAACCGAGAGAACGAACCGAATCATAGGCTCTCGGCAAATAAATAAACCGAGCCTCCGGGAAGTCCTTGGCACCTGCAATGTGATCCCCGTGGAAATGCGAAAGAATAACATAACGGACATCTGACGGCACCAGCCCGATCTGCTTCAGAAAACGAACGGCACTGTCTTCTTCCCGAAATACAACGGGCGTGATATGACGATATAATGCGTTCGGAAGTCGAGCGGTCTCTTCAAAAAAACGGGAACTGTACCCCGTGTCCAGTAGTATTGGGCCATGATCGGGATGGAGAATACAAGCGAAGCCTGCCGGAAAACGAACCGGCCGGAAGCTTCCTCCCCGTAACGTAAGGAACTCTGGATGAGTACAGTAACCCGCTGCGCCTAAATATAATTTTACCGGCTTCGTTGTTAACATCATTCACTCCTCCACCAATCTGCAAATTGTTGCAATCCCGCTTCGATGGACACCCGCGGTACATATCCTAGCTGCGCCGTAGCATCGGTAATATCCAACGTTTGCGGCACACCCAAAGATCCAACGGTGTATCTGGTCAGTAACGGCTCTCCCAGAGCAGGGATGAATCGATGCACACCTTCCAGCACACTGGCCACTCCATAGGCCACTCGATAAGGAATATTCAGACGCCGCAGCGGCATGTCTAACATGTCAAAAAGACTCCCGACCAACTCTGCAAATGGTCTCGGGTCTGCGTTTGAAATATTGTAGGCTCTCCCAAGCACATCAACAGAAGCATCACTGCATAATAACAGCGCATCCACCACATTATCTACGCACGTCAGATCAATCAGCGCCTGTCCACCTTCAATCATCGGTACTCCCCGCTTGGCATTCGCTGCAACAATCCGCGGGAAAAGCGTTTGGTCATACGGGCCAAAAATGGCTCGCGGGCGAATCATAATCGATGACAATCCGTTACGATGTGCCTCCAACACAATGTCCTCAGCCATACGTTTGGTAGCCGCATAATGATTGGCCGGTTTAGCCGGCAGCAGGTCATGTTCATGAACTTCATAACGCGGTATGTAGTTAAAATAAATACTCGGCGTGGAAACATGCACGAACCGCTGCACCTGATGGCGTAGAGAGTGATCAATCAGATTTTGCGTTCCCTGCACATTACTGCTGTAGAAATCCTGATATTTCCCCCAAGGTGAGGATAAGGCCGCACAGTGGAACACGATATCCTGACTTGTACACGCTGCATCTACAACCTGGACATCCCGAATATCTCCCCTGATAAAGCGAACTCCAGCCGCTTCAAGCACACTGCCTATCTCTTGCTGTCGCCCCATGCCTGTCACTTCCCAGCCTTCTGCTGCAAGCCTTATCGCCAGATGTCTACCCAGACAACCTGTAGCCCCGGTCACTAATGCTCTCTTCATCGTTGTTCACCGTTCCATTCTATGTCATGAGTCAATGCTTCCGTCAGCGTAATCTGCTGTGAACGTGCAAGACGCCAGGCAGCAAGTACAACCGCAAATTGTTCAACAAAGGGCCGCCGATCCTGACGCATGTACACGACATCCCTGGCACCCTTCCTAGCGGCTCCCCATGCTCGCAGGCTACCTCTGCTACCTCGAATCTGCCGGATACCACTTCCCAGCATGGGCAGTGCTAACATCGCCTTATCATCACCTAACCGCGGTGTCACTTCGATTCCTTCGCTAAGTACCACTTCAGGTTCAAGCAATGCACGCACCAAGTCGTTACCAGGATGAAATAGATGAATGCCACTGGTTGCCCTCGGGTTACACTCAATCGCATACACTTGACCCGTCACGTCTTCGATAAAATCAAATCCAATCTGTCCGCTGAAGCCCGTCTTGGCCACGAAGCGTTCTACCCACGCACGCATGCCCTCGTGTTGCACCTGTTCAAAAAAAACACTCGCGCCTACGCTCCCCGTGCGATATCGGTTGTCGTAGGCGGCATGCGCGACTATATGCCCTTCATGTACTACACTGTAGGTGCACAGTCCTCGTCCATGAATGTACCGCTGCGCCACCCAAGGTGAGGCAGGAGACAACGTATCTTCACCCGGTGGATCGTGATGCAGAGCATGCAGCTTCTGAGAAGCGGAAATATGCGATTCAGGTAGTCCTTCCGTTCTCCGGTTGGCATTGTTATTGTTATTCTCATCCTTATGCATGTCGATATTGGATCGCCCGAGTCTCGGTATCCGCACTTTGGCAGCAAAACGGGAATAGACCGGTTTCCAGACCCACTCTCCCTTTAAAGCATGCTGCATTTCCATCCACTCCTGCGGAGTTTGAATCAAATGTGTATCAGGAGCAGAAAGCCCCATAGATTTGGCGAGCCTATTAAAGTCATACTTATGATGCAGGACATGTAGCTGCTCCAAACTGGAAACAAGAACACGACAATGCTGCCTTAAGCGTTCAGCCCCACCAGCCACATAAAATACTTCTTCACACATCGGAATCAACACATCGATCTGCCATATCTTAACCCAGTGTTCCAGAGCTAACAGGTACTCCTGCGTATGATGACGTGGCGATGGAACAAGCACGCATTGCTGCACCGCACTAGATCTTCTGCACAGATGATATTCCATACTCTCCGCAATAAATACAAGGTGACCCGACCGGTGTAACATACGTGCCAAATCCAGCGTAACCGGAGCCCTTCCTCCGGTAAGAAGTACTCTGTACGATTGACCCGTTTGTCCTCGATACCCACGTTGGTCACGTTGTGCAACTCTAGTAGTCAAAGATGAGTCCTCCCAAAGACAGACCAGCCGCCGTCCCGATCATCAATACTCGATCACCACGCTCTATCCGTTGCTGACGAATCGCCTCATGCAATCCCATCGGAATGGAGGCCGCAATCGTATTACCATGACCTCGTGTAATATCCATGAACCGTTCTGCCGGAATCCCAAGCTTCTTGCGAATTAAACGCATCGCCATTGCACTACCCTGATGAGGAATGACTAGAGAGAAATCCTCCATTTGATTACCGGAAGAGTTGAGCATCTCATCCATAAACCCGGGTAACAGCTTCGACGCCATGCGAAAAATCGCTTGTCCGTCCATATGAAAGAGAAAAGGATCTGGATGAGCCACATCATACAGAGCCGCATGCTGCCGTGTGCCTCCGCCAGCAATCTCCGAAAACCGCGCCCCTCGGCTATAGGTTCGCAGAGATGCATGAACGATCTGTGACCCGGATTCCTCTGATGCTCGCTCAATAATGACTGCAGCCGCTCCGTCACCAAACAAAGCAGCACTTTCGGGATCTTTCCAGTTTAATCCTGCTGAAGCAATCTCGGTGGCTACAAGTAATACACGCTGATAACGTCCAGCGTCCACCATATAAGAGAT
Organism: Paenibacillus polysaccharolyticus; assembly: GCF_023714295.1. Lineage (GTDB taxonomy): Bacteria > Bacillota > Bacilli > Paenibacillales > Paenibacillaceae > Paenibacillus > Paenibacillus polysaccharolyticus_A. The sequence continues at coordinate 236,908 of NZ_JAMAUN010000001.1, read as the reverse complement.
GACGTCGAGTCCATTCAGAAAACTCAGACAGGTCGCATCCATATCAAAAGCAGGTACACCTGAGGCTTCCTGTCCCATGGCCTGCTGGATAAAGACGGCTGTGCTTGGTAACGGTTGTTCTTTCGTTCCGCTCGTACATACCAAACAATCGATCTCGTCAAAAGACAGCCCCGCATCGGCCAGAGCCTCTTCTGCTGCTCTTGCACCCATATAAGAGGAAGTTTCCTCCTTCGAAGCATAATATCGATAACCGACACCTGTCGCTTTGCTGACCCACCCTGCGGGTACATGTAATCGCTCATCCAACTCTTCATCCGTCACTTTCATCTGAGGCAGGTATTTCCCTGTACCTGTGATTCTTACTCTTCTAAGCTGCATATGCCCAACCTCTTCCCGCTCATGCGTGTTATGTAAATTTCGTGATATTACCCATTAAACGAATATACCTACTACTGAATAATGGACCCTATTCAAAACATTTTTAAGCAGCCTCGTGATGAACCTAGACCTATATCGTTATCTAAATGGACAGAAGGGCAGATTACTCTGCCCTCCCATTCACATATTAACGATTTCTGAACTTGTTGTTCACAGTCTAGAGAGGTGGACACCTGGGTTTGGCTGCCTGCTACCCATTAATTTGGCTTCAAGAGATCAGCAAGTGCCGCATCCAGCGAAGCATAAGCAAATGTGAAACCTGCCTTTTCCATACGATCAGGAATAACCCAGCGGCTTTTGAGTACCAGCTCCGTTTCCGTGCGGATAAATATGGCTCCAAGTTCCAGCATCCAGCGCGGGGCCGGAAGTCCAATACGTGCCCCCAGCTGCTTCCTAAGGCTGGCCATGAGTTCCCGATTAGTTACTGGACGTGGAGATGAAGCATTATAGACACCTTCCAGCTCCGGACGCTCCTGTGCAAATCTCACCATGCGGAACAGATCCTCCATATGAATCCAGCTAAATTTTTGGGTGCCTGCCCCCTGGGGTCCACCCAGGCCAAATCGCACCAGATTCGCCAGCGGTTCCATTACCCCGCCTTCCCCAAGCACAATCGCAATCCGTAATGCTATTTGACGTGTAGAGGGCAGCTTGAATCCGAAGAATGCCTGTTCCCAAGCCTTGGCAACCTCCACAGAGAAACCCGAGCCGATCTCTCCATCTTGTTCCGTCATTGGGCGATCTTCCGCATGTCTATAAATGGTTGCTGTACTGGAGTTAATCCACAATTCAGGCGGATGCACACATGATAATACTGCTTCACCTAGAATGTGCGTGGTTTCTGTTCTGGAATCCATAATGATTTTACGATTCTCGTCTGTATAACGGCAATTCACCGATTTACCAGCCAGATTTATCAGCATCTCCGCGCCTTCAAGTGCTTCAATGATGGCTGTTCGATCTTCCCAGGCGATGTGTCCCGACTGGCGTGAGATGACCAGCACATCGTATCCGAGCTTTTTAAATCGGGGTGCAAAATCCTGACCAACAAATCCCGTTCCACCAGCAAGTACAACCTTTTTCACGGTATCCCTCATTTCCGCAGATGGATCGAACCATCTATGCAGTGCATTTATATCAGACTAAACAACCTAGCGAACCGTTTCGTTTGATATTGCTTCCATTTCCGTGTGGGTAAACGTCCATCGACATATGAAAAGTTCCACAGTCGAACCTTCCGCTCAGACTACTTCTTGCACGCCAATCGCTGTATATAAACGACTTCGCTCTTCATTGGCCCAAGCATTCGCAGCATCCTGCTCGAGTCGAACCTGTAGTTCGTCATGAAAATCATGAATCATATACCCTTCGGGGAGTTCACCCAATATGGATGCAAAATCATACTTAGGCAAAGTTCGCCGCCCTTCGCCAATTTCTTTTAGCCAATTCATCCAGTCTTGCAGTGTAAGCACACCTTCCTGCCACAACTCAGCCTGCAGACCAAGCACGTCCTGCAGTTGCTCATAAGCAAGTACATCCGTGAATCGGCGGCAAGCCTTGACTCCCAGTTCGTATAGTTCTATCACGGCACGACGATTATCAACCGTTAGCCCTATCTCAAGACCCTCTAGATAATCCTGAACCTGAATATGCTGGCCATCATCATACAGTAAAGGCGCATGGGCGAGCATGCGTATAATGTCTTGTAACTCGTTCATTGAGATCATGTTCTGCTCCTTCAGAGCGGGTAATTGATATGCTGTAATGATCATTCACTCCTGTTTCGGTCATCTATTGTTGACCTATAGTATAACACGCTTTTTCTCGTTGAATTTTTGGGATACAGAAGAAGAATCCTCTGGAGACATAGAGAAAGAAACGAGGACCTCACACACCCTACTTGACTATATACTACATCTTGTAGTAGTTTTAATGTACTACGTAGTGTAGTAATAAAATTGTCGTTATGGACGCATAACGATGTAAAGGAGTGCTTTTGTGGTGCACCAAACTCAAAAATGGTCCGAAACCGAGCTAGAACTAATGGAGGTGATCTGGTCTTGTACTCCTCCAGTCACTTCTTCCGAACTGTTAGACCTGTTTAAGGAAAAGGGAAAAGCATGGAAGGCACAGACGATTTCGACGTTCCTATCCAGACTTGTGGATAAAGGAGCGCTCACTGTCACGAGACAGGGTCGAACCAACTATTATGAACCTCTATTGCTGCCAGAAGACTACAAGCTTCAAAAGACCAAAACAGTACTCGATGGCCTCTATCAAGGCTCAGTTAAAAATCTCGTTTCAGCCATGTATGACGGGGATAAGCTTTCAGAAGAAGACATTGCCGAACTAAAACAATGGCTGTCGGAAAAGTAGGTGGCGCGTATGAATCTCTTTATTGATCTGCTGATAACGTTGACCGCGGCAGGAAGCATTGCTACAGCTTGCATCCTGGCCTTGCGCCTTCTGCCCGTCCATCTTTTCCCCGCTTCCTGGCGTTACGCACTGAGTAAAATGGCTGTCATTTTTTATGTATTGCCCCTATCATTCGGAATAACATGGTTCTCCAGCCTGTTTCATCATGCTTCAAACCAAAACCTTAATCCATCTGACTTCTTGCATGGCATGCTTGGAGGAGGGCTTACCCCGGAATGGACGATATCTTCTGTGGCGGCCTATGTTTTGCTCGGTGCTTGGGGGGTAGGCGTTCTCGGTTATTCGATGTGGCAAATCTATTGTTATTACAGATTCGTCCATGCGTTGAAACGTACACAGTCCGATGTAAATGAAAATAGCGAGGCCGCCCTACTGCTCCCCATCATGAAAGAAAAGCTAGGTATTCGGCAGCATGTCAACCTGGCATATAGTCCAATGTTACGAAGTCCCGTACTGGTCGGTTTAACGAAGCCTACGATTTATCTACCTCAAGCGGGCACAGCCTGCTTGAATATGAGTCTCGTCTACCATCATGAATTAACTCACCTTAAACATAAAGATTTGTGGGTCAAGGCACTCACTCTAACGGTCAGCGCTTTGCACTGGTTCAATCCTCTCGTTCACCTCCTTCGCCAAGAGATTCACACTTGGAGTGAATTTTCTTGTGATGCGAAGGTTGTCCAGAAGATGTCCATCGAAGATCGGAAGCGTTATGGCGAAACCATTTTAAATGTCACCGCGGGAGCGCGAAGCGTGCCTGTGCAATTTTGCTCATCCCTTTCAGGGGAAGGAAAACAATTAAAAAGGAGACTTACGATGATGTTTGATGTCAAAAAAATGAAAAAGAAACATCGGATGATAACGATCGCATCCGTATGTCTAATTGCTGCGGCAAGTACGTCTACAGCCGTATGGGCATCGAGCCATACGCCCAAAGTGGAGCAAGGGGTCACTGAAGCCATAATTGTACCTAACAACGCCACAGAGACTGCCAGTCGAGCCACCGAACCTAGTGCTTCTAAACCTCAAGATGAAGTCTCTGAGGCCGTAACTGTACCTGATAGCTCCAGAGAGGCTACTGTTCCAGTGGCTGAATCCAGAGTAACTTCTCCTCGGGATGAACTCTCTGAGGCTACAATTGCACCTGACAACTCCAGAGAGGCTACTGTTCGAGCGGCTGCTTCCAGACCAACTTCTCCTCGGGATAAGATCTCTGAGGCTGCAATCGCACCTGACAACTCCAGAGAGGCTACTGTTCGAGCGGCTGCCTCCAGACCAACTTCTCCTCAGGATAAGATCTCCGAGGCTGTAATCGCACCTGACAACTCCAGAGAGGCTACTGTTCGAGCGGCTGCTTCCAGACCAACTGAGGTTAGAGCTTCTAGCGATTCTTCAGAAAAATGAGTCTTGTCTATCCAAGTTTAATGTCGTGTTCGTCATAAAAAGCAGAAAACAGGACAAAGCATCTTCATTCCGCTTCGTCCTGTTTCTCGTTTTATCATAAAAATGCCTTCACAGTGCCAAAGTATTCACGAATCATATTAATCGGCTTCAAATACCCTGGTGAAGGAGCGGATATCCCGTACTCTGCAGCGTAGCCGTTTTTGGCCGCAATATATTTCGACCTGAACATGTGGTAATCGCTTGTGACAATCATAATTTTGGGATGTTCCAGCCCGGAAGCAAGAATGATTTTTTTAGAAAAAGCCAAATTTTCCTGCGTACTTGTCGAGCGATCCTCCATGATGATCTGAGCGGGGGAAATGCCCTGATCCACCAGGTAATTTTTCATCGCAAGGGCTTCAGGAATGGATTCACCTGGCCCCTGTCCTCCAGATACAATGACTGGAGTCTGCGGGTGAGTGCGAATATAATCCAAGCTGGCATCCAACCTTTGTTTCAAGGTCAGTGACAATTCGGTTCCCTTGATGCCCGACCCAAGTATGATGACATAGTCCGCTTGCTCCTCTTCCTTTGAACCAAGCTGGGTAAATACCAGAGCTTCAATAATGATAAAGGAGACGGCGCCAATGCCGAAAACGACCAACAACCCACGTTTCAGCCAGATGTGTTTCTCATAATCAATCCGTCTTAATATGATAAAGGTTGCCGCGAGGAGAGTAAAAAATTTCACGGCAAAGTTCCAGCCCCAAAAGATCAGAAAGAAAACCACACTCGCCAGCAGGATCAGATCCAAAATATATCCTTTTTCCCGTAAAAATTTCCGTATCAGTACAGCAACACTCCTTCCCGTACATAGACATCCGCACTCGTTATCTTATGCCCTTACGATTGTTAACTTGGGCCAGTGTTCTTGCCAATTCTTTTGACACACACGTTCGTTATAGTAGGTCGCATCCTTAAACGCCGGGCTTTTGCGTACAACTAACGCATACAGATCCTCCAGCCCATAAGGAGCGCATATCCTAATCTGATCGCCCTCTTGCAACTGTACACCGATGGCTGTTACTTGCTCAGGCCAAAAGCGCAGTGCATCTTCAGTCGAGTGATAGGGCATGTCTCCGTTACGCAGATGCATCCTGGCCTGATTTTTGACCGACCACTTGGTATTACCTGTTGCAGTGCATAGCTCCTGCTCAAGTTCGTAATCCCGCTCCTCTCGGAGATCGGTAGCATCAAAATAGACAACATCGATATCACTATGCAGTTCCCGTCTGGCTAATCCATGAAGATCATCCCATATGTAATTGCGAATATAACCAGCACCGATATAACAATCGGGCAACTCTAGCGAACGCACAAGCCGCAGATCCTGCATGATCTGCTCATGTTGTCGCAACGTTTGGACAAGCCGTTCTTCATATTGCACAGCAAATCCTCCTTGACCTACTCGAATCTGATATCTTCATTCCAGCTTGGCCGTCCGTCGTTCTTAGGGATAGATGAGACTACTGTTTTTTAATATAACATGTTTCGAACCCTGGAATAAAATAAACAACTCCCCTCAAGCTGTCATTTTCAGGTACATCCAAAACGAATGAACGCCTGAAAATCACGATTCCTGAGCGGAGTTATGATGTCATATTGATCGATGATCATTGGTGAAGATAATTAATGCTTACGAACCAGATATTCAATACTTATTATAGGGCTATTTAATCGGTATCCAGATTTGAGGCGCGTGTTTCATGCCGCGGTAGACTTCCAGTTCAGGCAGCCAGGCATGTTCGTATGCATTTGAAGGGAACCATTCACCTACAATACGTTTCCACAGCTTTTGTATTCCCTGAGGCATCGGTTCCTCCACCTCGAAAACCACCCATTTGCTCGCGGGGAACGTTAACGTAGATAGACCTTCCGGTTGCTCCCCTTCATACGTTGTTGCAATCCAGTACTCCATCTGCTTGTCCTCGATCTCGCCCTGATCTACACACACCCCTAGCAAACCCGGGATAACCCCGTTATTCAATGCAGCTATCCGATCCTCTGCACCGCTGTGATACGCTTCCTCCCACATATTAGGAATCCCCTGCAAATGCTGCCCATCCACATATGAAAAGCGTTGTTTGATGCCTGCGATGGAAAATGCCTCTTGTTCGACAATATGATGTTTCATTGGCTCTGCTCCTTGTAAACTAACTTGAATAACGAGTCGATTATACGACTGGACTGAGGCACCGGACTTTCGGGTTTCGCTTGGCGATATTCCATGTTGTCTGCGGTAAGCCTTGGTGAACGATTCAGGCGTATCATAGCCATACTTGAAGGCCAAATCCATAATTTTGGGATCTCCCTGCAACAGTTCATTGGCCGCCAGTGTTAATCTTCTGCGCCGGATGTACTCCGCCACGGTAACGTCGGTCATTAAACCAAAGATACGTTGAAAATGAAATGCCGACATATGCGCATGCGCCGCAATCTGATCCGTCGTCATAGGCTCCAGTAAATGCTCTTCTATATATTGAATCGACTTCTGTATGGCTTCAATCCATTTCATGTGCTGCATCACTCCTTGCTTATCATGATACACGAAGAAGGGTAGAGAAGCCTGTCATTTTGTGCTTTCTTTTGACCGATGTCTTCCTACCCTATCCCCACACACCAATCAGGAGAATGCCGCCAAAAATAACGATGGAACAGAGAATCCGTTTCATTCCCTGCTGTTCTTTTAATAACCAAATCCCGAGAAAAGCCGCAAATACCGTACCCACTTCCCGAAGCGGGCCCAATCTGGCCATCGGAGCCTGTTCCAGTGCAAATAGAAAGAGCAGATATGATCCCGGATTCAGCAAAGCCCCAAGCAAAATCGTCGAACGATTGACCTTCCATTCCTGACGCAAGCCAGCTGAAGCGAGCAGCGCTGGCGTTAATCCAGCCACAAAACCAATATTCGTAACCTCAAGCAACGCCAAGGGCGAAATATGTTGCAGATTTAATTTGTCCACAAATACATAACTCGTCGTACATAACCCCACACACAAGGCCATCAGAACTGGCTTCGCCCCCTTCATTCCAGAGCCTGCTTGTCCCTTCCTGCTCCCCACACCGCTAAGAACGATGAAACCAACAATCATACAGGCAATGCCTAACCATCCGAATCCCGACAACCTTTCTCCTAGAAAAGCAACCCCGATCAACGGCACCAGCAACGTACTCGTGCCCCGCATAATCGGATAGATCTGAGACAGATCACCAAGCTCATACGTCTGAGACAACAGCCAGGAGTATAACGCCTGAAGTGCCATCGACACGATCAACAGCGCATAAGCTGACACGGGTAACGACTCGCGGGACAATTCCACCACCAGCACAGGCAGCAGCAATACGGTGGGAATCATCATAATCGACCATAGAAAAACACTTTTGTTCAAACTTCGTTTTGTAAACATACTCCAGACGGCATGTGCCATTCCTGAAGCAAGCACCAGAATTAACGGTAAAATCATGCTGTATACGTCCCTCTCTGTTTTCCTTGCTCCGGTTGATGCTCGGGCTGTTCCTTCACCACCGATCCATCCTCCAGACGAAGCCAGGTATTAAACTCCCGCTCACCTTCACGCATCTGAATGACACGTCCTCCGCGTAGCATACCTTCCCTTCCGTAGGTACTATGACCACTCGAACGCCCGTAACAAAGACGTATCCCTTGATACCGGCCGTGAAAATCATTCACATGGTCGTGTCCGCAGAACGTACCCATTACATCCCCCATCTCCAGCAGTGCAGCAAACAAACCCGAATTGACTTGCGCACAGCAGACAGGTTCATATTTGTTGCCATAGCAAACTTGGCTGTCCCACATCAGTTGATATTCCGGAATCGGGATATGGAAAAACGCCAAGGCTGGTAGCTTATCCCCCGGGCTGCGGCCGGGATTGACGCGTGTGGATTCATCCATCAGCCATCGGAGCTGACTCTGCTGAATCCAACCATAACCGGGGATCGATTCCACGGTCGAATAACTCCCGGAATCGAGCAGATACAACACGGCTGCCGGAAGTCCATTCGCCCCGGCAATTTCCAGCGTGTAATTGCCCAATCCTGCAATATCACGCGGGCCCGCTTCCGTCACACTATGCGCATGCTCCTGAACTACACACATGAGCTCTATTGGATTGATTCGTTGCTCGGTATCATGATTGCCAAACACAAAAGCCCACGGAATCCCACACGCCTCCACAGCCGAGACAGCATCGCGAAAAGCCTGCTCCGGATGCTCGCACGCCTGATTTCCCGAATCAACAGGCCCGGTGTAGATCACATCTCCTGTGAAAACAACCAGATCCGGCTGTTCCAGTTCGATGATCGATTGCATCATCCGCCGGCTTCGCAGATCTTCAGGCCGCCCGTCTTTCCAGTGTATATCGGTAAATTGTACGATGGTAAAGGTTCCATTTTCACGAAAAGCAAGTGGTCGTTTCACTGTGTTGTCCTCCCGAATACCACATGAATACGCATTGAATGCGAACAATAAGCTTTCACGTCATTCATGCAGTTAGATCTATTGGTTATATGTATTGCTGATTAGTGCTTGAAATAACTCGTGTTCAATCCGTTTTAAAATGTGGTTTATTGTGGTTTTTAGTTGTTTCATTTGATAATATCGCCACATCTATCCTCTGTCAACTCATCTCTTGATATCTAACAACCATATCTACCGAATGAAATTGACAAGTGATTTTCATCAACTTAAACTGTTAAAAACAACAACAATCCACACAAAGGCCAAACTTCTATAAAAGAACGTAACGGAGGCGGAATTTGAATGTCGTTAACATATGAGGAGCGAAGACAGACGATCCTTGCCCAGCTTGCCACACAAGGCAAAGTTCAGGTACAAACGTTGGCTCAGCTATTTCAGGTATCCACGGAAACCATAAGGCGGGATCTGGATCGGCTGGAGAAGGAAGGTGAATTACGTAAAGTGTACGGGGGCGCTGTACGTGTCCGCTCAGGTATGATCGAAGCGCCCTTCCAGAAGCGCTCACAGTTGCAAGTTCAAGAAAAGCAGGCTATTGCCGCCGCGGCAGCTTCGTTGATTGAAGACGGCGAAACCATCATGCTGGACAACGGCACAACCACACTCGAAATCATGCGCCAATTGCAACATCGCTCCCTTATCACGGTGATTACGAATTCTGTACCCATCCTGACTATTGCCCTGGAATCTTTTACAGGTAAAATCATTTTTGCCGGAGGCGAAATCAACACTGCTGTTCAAGCCGCCACTGGGCCTGGGGCACATGAGATACTTGACCAGTTCAAAGTGAACAAAGCGTTCATTTCGGCTGGAGGTGTTTCCTTCACCGATGGAATTACCGATTATGTATTGGAGGAAGCCCTGATCTCGCGTAAAATGATGGAACGCGCCGAAGAAGCCATCCTGGTGGCGGATCACACCAAGTTTGGACGCTCCACGTTTGCCAGAATTGCACCTGCCGATCACATATCCATGGTGATTACAGATTCAAGCTGCCCTACTGAATGGATCGAAAACTTTGGGCGACTGGAGATTGAAACTGTCATTTCAGATTGACATCGATATACACATTCTATATTTTGGATATAATGATCATTCTATTTTTACTGAAAATGGGTGAAAGGAGTGGCCCAAGCGATTATGAGTAGCAAAAAGGAAACGCTTCTTAACGTGTCTGAGGACCTGTTCTATCTGCATGGCTTTCATGCCATTGGCCTAAAACGGATCATTACCGATGCTGACGTGGCCATCATGACGTTATATAATCACTTTGCATCCAAGGAAGACCTGATTGTCGAGGTGCTTCTGCGCCGCGAACAGCGCTATCTGGAGCAACTACGTATATATGCAGATAACAAGGCACAGTCCGTCTTTCTCAATCTGGCTGAGGGTCATGCCAAGTGGCTGATGGAACATGAAGCCAGGGGATGTCTTTTTTTACGAGCGAAGGAAGAATTCGGGGCTGATCCAAACCATGTTATCGTACAAACCGTTAACGGGCACAAAAAACACCTCATAACCCTGATAAAAAAAAGTGATCCCGAAGCAAACGATCGAAGCATCATGCAATTTATGCTGTTGTTAGAGGGTTCGACGGCGCTGGCCGAAACGGAAAATGTAAAAGAGGTCTGCCGGGAACTGATTCACATGACTCAAAATAGTTTCAATTCATAACACAAAGGGTGAGTTCATATTTCAACTCACTTTTTTATTTTCACAAGAAATATAATGATCGTTCTATCTAAAAAAGGCGGTGAAATTCAATGAAAAAGATAGTCCTTCCTGGCGTTGCCCTGATCGCAGTATGTTATGCTTTTGGGCGTTTCAGTTACGGACTGTTTATGCCAGAAATCTCCGAGGCTTTACAATTATCCGAATCGGCATCCGGGGCCATTAACTCGGCAACCTATATTGCTTATTGTCTTGCCCTTCTTACTGCGCCGCTTATCATTAATCACAAAGGGCACCATTACGTCATTCAACTAGCTGGAATCAGCGCTATTCTTGGCTTGATCGGCATCGGACTGGCACATGATACCTGGCTACTTGCGGCCGGTGTTTTTCTTGCCGGACTCAGCACAGGATGGGCATCTCCAGCCCTCGGGAATGCAGTAAGCGCAGAACTCGCACCAGATCTGCACGCCAGAGGGAACAGCTGGATCAATACAGGCACCAGCTTTGGTATTATCGTCTCCGGTCCACTCTACTTGCTATTCACCGATTACTGGCGTATAAGTTATATCCTGTTTGCCCTCATAGGCATAACCGTGTTGCTATGGAACCGACATGCGATTCCTGCAACCAAAACACTCCCTTGTACGAAGTCCATCTGGTCTTGCATGAGACCCACCAGACCGGGATCGGCTTTACTCATGGCTTGTATGTTAACAGGCGCAAGCTCTGCGATTTATTGGACTTTTGCCCGAAACCTTCTTACGGACGAGAAAGGGGCCTCCGATTCGGAAGCCGTCTTGTTCTGGATTGTTATGGGCGTGACAGGTATACTCGGCGGAAGTGCAGGTCGGATCATAGAACGGATTGAGTTAGGTTGGTCCTATCGTATAGGCATTCTGTTGTTATCGATCTCGCTTGGCGTTATTGTCCTGCCTTCGATGACATCAAGTATGGTTTCAGCCGTCCTGTTCGGCAGCACGTACATTTTTCTCACAAGTGTTTTCATTGTATGGGCAACGAGACTGTTCCAGCCAAATGTCTCCATCGGCATTAGTCTTGCATTTCTCGCGCTGGGCGTGGGTCAATTCCTAGGATCATTTATGGCGGGATATACTATCGAGGTATTTTCAAGCACAGCAGCTTTTATGGCGTTTGCTATACTCGGTTTGCTGGGATTATTCCTTCGTGTTAAACCCGCTTAAGATGGCTCTGAACAATCGAAAGCCAAGCTACGTTCTATTCAATCGTAAACGTAAATAAAGCATCGTCATGAGTGGATTTAACGATATGCCCGTATAACCTCGTTGTCCCAGACTTGAATTTCAATATATCGTTCGGGCCCATGTTCGCCCGTTCGATTCCACTCCTGCGGCAAACCATAAGACTGAATCAATTCACCGATTTCGTCTTTGGTATAAACCTGCTTGCGATAGGATTTATCGTCTTCATAACGCATCGTTGGGAAGAGATCACCGTACGTAAAGCTCACAACTTCTGCCGGCAATGCTTCCCATGGAATGATGATATGGTTCGGCTCCTTGTACCATGTTTCCAGCCAGGGGCATACACCTAGCGTGAGATAATGGGGATAGTCCTGAGTCGGCTTTCCCCCTTTATATGTGAACTTCTCATATGCCATATGCTCGAGGCGTCTCCTTATTGTTATGTAGTCGGAAGACCGCTGAGCGGCAAAAACTCGGCCTTCCTGCCGAATCTGTTGTGAAACTGCTTCGGCCTCTCTCTGAGACAGGCTTGAGAGATTACGGAACGGGCCTACATTTTTCTCGAAATAATGGTATCCATTAAGTTTTTTTATGCAGCTCATCTCCTTACAAAACATTGGATGGATTGATTCTACTCAAACATCATATCTTATGTTGAAATTTTTAGTTACTTCATCTTTATTAATTAGGAATTTTTAGCCAAAAATGATAAACTAGAACTATCGTATACCTAATACGGTTTCATCACTTTGTTAGTCCAATCATTTGATTTGTACAAAAGAAGGAGGTCATCCTATGTTTGATGTAAACGTAAAGCAAGTAGATGATCAACTGATCATACGCTGGCAGTTTACCAAGATTGAAATCCCCATTTCACAAATCACATCTGTAACTTTAGATAACACCTATGGAGGAAGTGAGCCTTCAGCTGTCCGAATCGGTTATGCTCGTTCAACCGAGCGGATTCTGATCCGAACCACTCATCAATCCTACATTTTATTTACGAGCAGCGAGAACTTGTTTCCTGCAATTCAAGCCATGATTTCTCCCTCAGTAACCTCATCTATCGAATAACACATAATTAAGAGCCACCGATTAGATAAACAATCTAGTCGATGGCTCTTTTCAGTTTAATCTTTTTTACGTATCCGTCCGTACCTCGTCCCACGCTTGATCGAGATAACAGATCAGCCAGTTAAGGGCGCGATGCCGTTCATAAGCTACACCGGGGTTTAAACCTGCAGGTGGTAACTCCTCTTTAATTCTACTGTTTACACAGACCCAATTGTACCGATAGATCAAGTCGGCCTCGTCCAAAATTTCAGCTTTGCTGCGAAGAGTGGCATCCGACAGGAACTCTGCGTAGCTGTCCTTTTGCTGTAGATAACCAACGTCCTTACTTACGTTGCACAGCTCAGTAGGTGCACTCAATTCTTCCACGTACCCTAGTGCCCATAGCATGACATGGTATGCCTCATATCCCCAAGAGAAGCGAATGACCTCTTGCTGCTGTGCTCCATGCTGATCCAGAAAAGACTTTTCATCCGGAGAAAAGAAGGCGGATGCATCATACTTGTCGATGACTTCCTGCACAAGCGCTGCCGTGTCATCGTTACTCTCACCTGCTCCCAGGCACTCACCTTTTAGGGCGGCTATACAGAGAGCTACAGCACGCTGCGCAACCTCTTCCTTCGTTCGAATTGTTGTATCCTGCTCACCTGCCCTTGCTGGCAGATTGGCATTATACGGAACACCTTGCGCCGCTAATCGCTGCTCTGAACGCGCCTTGCGCTCCACAGCATCCGCTGAGGGTGGACGAGTGTCATCCAGATAACTCGTGTGTGCGGTTACCGTGTAATCCTCTACTTCGGATTCTCCGTTTACATCCAGAAGCAGCTGACCCTGAGCATTCAGTAGGGAGCCACCTCCCCAGAAAATGATGGCATCCAGCGCTTCAGCCAGTTGTAATAACTCGTTAAAGAACTCTTCCGAGATATCTTCTTCTGTCTCGATGCCGATCACCATGTTCAGGGTGGAGCATTTAATCAGTACCTTTTCCTGAAGCGCAGCATTACGCCCTTCAATCTGACTCATAAACCCAAGCATACCTTGAATCATCGTGCCGAACTCCTCGGGATGCGTCTGGCTGGTCATGATGTTGAAGCCCTTTGTTTTTTTGCTAAACCATTTCTTCTGAATCACCTGTATGTGCGTATGGTCTTCTCTTCGCTGGATGGCGGCATCAGGATAGATGGATTGGATCATTTCATGCAACTGATCCAGGTCAAACTGGGAGCTGTATATCGCGCAGTTTCTCATGATGGTGCTTGGCCTCCTTTTTGTGTCTGAATTCTAGTTAAAAAAATAATACGTGCCCCAGGTTGATCTTCGATCAATCCTTGTAGGGGTCGAACTCATTGCCACCCGCCATCGCCACGCCTATCGGGCGCAGTACATGATTGATTTTGAGCGTATTGGCGTGCGCAGTGAGCACGTCTTGCAATTTTTTGTAGACAAACGGGCTCTCATCCGTGCCAGCTCCGCGGAGCTCCACACCATATGCTCGAATGGCGGCTTGCATCTGTTCTTCACTAATTTCGCCGCCCATACGCGTGCGAAGTTTGTAATTCATTTTGCCTGCCGCCTGCGTACGACTCATGATCCGTCCTGCTCCGTGAACCGTACTGCGGAAGGACTCCGTATTCTCCTCACTATGGATGCCTTCTACAATGACCGAAATATCCCCCATACTTCCGCCGACAAAGCCAAGCTGGCCCGGTGCCAGCGGTGTCGCTCCTTTACGAACAACGACGACTTCCTCGCCCATATGCAGCTCTTTCCACGCAAAGTTATGATGATTATGTACGGCATATTCAGCACTCGCTCCAAGGATCCCCAGCACCTGCTCAATCACGTAATCCCTTCCGGCATAGGCATAACGACCGGCCAGTGTCATACCCGCCCAATACATATCACCCATTTCACTGTTCAGATCAAACAGGGTCGGCGGCTGATCCATCGATTCACCCGGTGCTTTGCCGCTGAACTCTCGTCCAGCCGCCAGATTAAGGAATCCACTCGCTACCTTATGTCCGAAGCCACGGCTGCCAAAATGATTGGCAATCCATACCTTGCCCGTCTGCTCTTCCACAAAAATATCGACAAAATGATTTCCGCTACCGACAGTTCCGAGTTGATTCCGTGCAAGTGTCTTCAGCTTCTGTTGCAATCCGCTTTCGATGGTATCAAAAAGCTTCCAGTTCGGATCATCGAACAGCTCATGCTCCACCGGGGTTGGGTTGTTCCGGCCTACGCCGAATGAGATCGTTGCATTAATATCATCCATAATGACCGCGATCCGGTCACGAATATCGTCCCACATCAGGTTCGTGCGCACTGCTTTGTTGCCACAGGCAATATCGTACCCCACTCCTGACGGACTGATCATGTTGCGATAAGCAACCACTCCGCCAATCGGCTGTGAATATCCCTTGTGATGATCGGCCATTAAGGCCACGCCCAGCACGTCTCCATATTTCGAACAAGTTACCGCCTGACTGACGGCATTCTCCAGCGGTTCCCCCCAGACTTTGATGTTATCCACGATACGCATATTCGTTAACCTCCTATGTATTCTTTTTCCTAAAGTTTAACAAAAATCTATCCTTCTCGATATGCTACTAAAGTATAGGTGTAGGATACGCTATACTGCTGTAAAAAAGGCTCCCCTTTTCCGTTCGCTCACTAAAAAAGAGAGCGTCCGCTAGGGGCTCACTCCCTTTTTTTTACAGTGTATAGAAAGAATACTGCCGTTTATAAATGTTTTCGGTATCCCTGAACCTTCTCGTCTCTAAAGCCCAGTTTCTCGTAAAATCGATGGGCTTCCTTGCGCTGATCTCCAGACACCAGAATGATGTACGCACACCCCAGATCTTTGGCAATATGTTCGATCTTAAGCATGAGCTTCTGTCCAACACCCTGCCTGCGAACCCGTTCGGAGACAATGACATTTTCGACGACCATAAATGGCTCGCAAGTACCCATCAGATCCATGCATTCAACCCCCATAACCGATCCCACAAGTTTATCCTGATCGTAGGCTCCAAGCACATAGTAATGACTCTGTTTCTTCATTTGTTGAAACGTCTTTTGCATTTGCTGTGCATTCATCTGCTGTTCATTGGGAGGTGTACCCATCAATTCATGGTACAGCTGGTTTAACGCAGGCAAATCCTGCGGTTCAATCTGTTTAATTGTAATCATCGTGATGCTTCTGCTCCTTCTGATCTGATGAGATCCTTCTTGAAATAGTATTGTTGGTGTCCCGTAGGTGCATTCTCGATCATCGTCATCAGCTCATACCCATGTTTTAGGTAAAATTCAGGAGCCTGATATGAGAAGGTGTTCAGCATAATGAAATCACACCCCTTCTCCCGGGCCAAACGCTCTACCTCCTGTAGCAGTTTCGTTCCATACCCTTTGTGCCTCTCTTTGACATCAACCCACAAGATATCTAGCTCGACCCAGTTCCAGCATAAGGTGCTCAGTACCCCTGCTACAATCTGCCCTGCCTCGTTTCGAATATGAAAATGAAGTTCCTCGTATCTGTTCCTTAAAGCCTCGCTCACATGTGCCGCATTGTAGGCCACCAATTGCTGGCGGACATAGGCTGAGTCTCCTTCGGTACTTGGTGTAATGTTGGTAAGTGGCATACCTGCACTCCCTTCTCCGTTCTACATCAATCATAATTAGCAATCTACTGACTATGTATCGCATATTATCGCTTAACGTTATCTCACTCATCTTATACTAAATTACACAAAATGGAAACAACGCACCTCCCTCATAGGAAAGTGCGTTTGTTATCGTTCCATTCAAATTAGACTACGATATGCTCTACTGGGCTTCTCTCAGATAAACCTCTACATAACCCCCGCCCGTCATACCCAACGAATCTGTAGCCATTACCCAGATTCGTACAGGCGTATTACTTGTCCCTAATGCTGTCACGTATAATTTCTGTCCAACCATTCGAACGGTTGCTAATTGTTCGTCAGGAGACTCCGCTTCTAACACAAGTGTCGAGCTGTCGTCATCCTCATCTCTAAACATGTAGGACAAGTCTATCTCGATTTCATCTCCACCTACATAAGCTGTATTTCCCGCTGGTGCCTCGATCAATTTAGGAGGAGAACCATCAAAACCATATATCAGTTCTTCTTTCAGTAGCAGGGCATGATGCATTATGGAATCTGGTTCTTTTCTGAGGTTGATTTGATTGGAATCTAACCTTACATATTCCAAATTCATTAAATCTACCAGTCCCCCTGGAATATGAACAAGCTGATTGTTTTGCATAAACAATGTTTGCAAGGAAGTCAGCCCTGTCACGTCCAGCACACTAAGCTCATTATCTCTCAGATTTAGGTAATGCAACTTCTCAAGCCCTGTGACGTTAATTTCACTCAGACGGTTGTTCGACAGATCAAGCCACTCTAATTGTTCAAATTCAGAGGCATCCGCTTTGCTTATGTTATTTCCAGATAAATCAATTTCTACGACATTTAATCCATTAAATATATCGACACCGGTAAGATCGGAAATGCCAGCATCTCTTGCATACAATCCTCCTTGAGTCTGGACAAGTGCCGTAGCTAATTCTGCTTTGGTCAGCGGATCATCTAGCCCCTTCTGTAGCCAAAATGCCATAGCTCCAGCCAATTGCTCGTCAGGGAATTGGCGGCTAATCGTATTCACTTGCACGGTAACCTGGAGTTGTGCCGTTACACTGGCACCTTGTTCATCAGTAGCTTGAATGGTCAGCATCGTCTGACCAGCAGCTCGTGGTGCAAGGCGAATTACCGAGTCCGTCACAGTAGAAGATACCATGTTCTCATCTCCCGACAAGATAGCGAACTTCAATGGTCCACCCTCTGGATCGCTGAAATAAGAAGAGGCCTGCAAGTCCTTAGAAGCGTGATCCAACGTCAATTCCTGAGCAGGCAAACCTCCAGGGGCAACGATTGGAGCATGATTGCTGGTTCCTGGATTAGATGGATTTGTTGGATTAGATGGATTGGAAGGGGTTGAAGGTACAGACGGATTAACCGATCCTCCACTTCCTCCATCTGTTGTTCCGCCGGACGTTGTTCCAGTATTATTGTTGTTGTTGTTCCCTGTACCTGTACCATTCGCAGTGCCTACTGTTCCTGTAATTGTACCTTGTGTCTCCGTCACCTTGCCTAGATTATCTTTTGGAGCCTGCGAATTAGAACCATCTTGCTCTGAACCTGATTCCCTCAATACTCGAATCGTGTCTGTTGTTCGCACTGCAATGACAGCCATCTCTTGTCTGGACGTGGAACGTTTGGGTGCAAAATATCCATTTTCCCCCTTGAGAAGACCTAATCCAACGGCCTGTTGCACACCGGGCAAAGCCCAGTCGCTAATATCCTTGCTATCCTTAAATGATGACGATTGCTGCCCATTAGATGACCCATCATATCCTTTCACCTTCAGTGCCCGAACCATCGTAACAGCAAGCTGTTCTCTCGTCACTACACCATTCGCTCGAAACGTACCATCGGGATATCCATTCATAATTCCAGTTAAGTTAAGAGCATAGATATAAGATTCGTTCGAACTTGTACGCTCTAAGTCTTTAAATAACTGTCTCGGCCGTTGGTCTGAAGACGAAATCTTTATCTCCAGAAGCTGAGCCAACATATGTGCAAGTTCTCCTCTTGTCATGGGTGCATCCGGGTTGAAACGACCTGTTCCGTCTGGAATAATCCATTGTTGCTGGGTAGCTTGTTCAATGGCTTGCTGGGCCCACGGGGCAGCCTGTTGCAAGTCCCGTATACTTGTTCCATCCTCCGCAGCACCTACTACTCCCGGAGCACCAAAAAGTGTGAGCGACAACACAGCGGCTATATATGGCGCAACTTTATTCCGACGCTGTTCAGAGTAACCTTTGTAATTGGAACGATGATTAGACATTTCTTAACACAACCTCCTACGGAATCTTATCGCTAATGACACCGGAAATTCACAGCGTTATTTCGTTAGATTCATTGTAGGAGAGACGACATCATTCAAACAGTCTACAAAAAAGTAGACATTGTTTCATAACTTATAATAAGCCCCGCTGTTCAGCAATTTGTACCGCATGCGTACGACTGCTTGCTCCAAGCTTGGCGAACACACGGCGAATGTGAGTATTTACGGTTCCAGGTGATATCCCAAATTCGGCAGCAATCTGCTTGCTCGTTAACCCTTCTGCAATATGACCAAATATCTTCTTCTCCATGGGACTCAGTCCCACTTCCTTCTGTTCATGCTTTGCTTCATCTAGTACGGAACGGCCCCGTACCTTTTGGTTTTGGACAAAAGCAGAGAGTAATTGCTTCACATAAGTTAATTTCACTCCACCATCCGAGATGGCCTTCTTACGGCGAAGCACCAAATACTGTTGAAGCAGCCATTTTACCGGCTCACCTTCAGCAACAAATGAACGGATATATCCTTCAGGTTCTCCCAAAATAAGAGCACGCGATAAGGCTGCAACACCAGCATCTGAGTCCCCCTGCTTCTGTAGTATCACGGACTCTAACAGGGCACATTCAATCTGTTCCGTCAACAGATCGCGTTTTTCAGCGTGTTCTCGAACTCGTTGCAGTTCCGCTTGTGCGTAATCATAATGTTCAAGAGCCACGGCAGCACGTAATCGAACCATCCATTGAAATAGTTGGTCACAGCTCATTTCAACGAGCATTTGTTGTTCGTCTACCGGATTAGCGAGAATGTGGGTAGCCGTGTCCACAGGGCTCTGCTCAAGGCCTATTCGATTGCGATGTGCTTCCAATACAGATTTCCAGTACTCTGTATCCTTCTCAGACAGCAGACTCTCAGCCTGCTGCAACAGCTTTGTACCTTCCTCAGGTCTACCTGAATGTAATTCAAGCCTAGCTTTCAGTACATATGCAGGAACAAGTATCGCCGCCACTTTGATCTGCAAGGCCACTTCAAGAGCTCGTTCCGCATACTTCGCGGCTTCGGATAACTGGTCCTGTTCCATCAAAACCTCACCATATCCTGCTCCGTAGTAGGACGTTACGTAGGCAGGTTCATCATACCAGCGCTTTGTAATGGCTCCAAAACAAGCTTCAGCTCTCCTCAAGTAACCATGAACGCCATGAAAACTTCGTACACGCATGCTCTCTCTTCGATCGTAATCCATATACTGAAACGCGATATCATCAGGGTAACCCTGATCAATATAAGACACCAGATAAGAAGAAAGTCCTTCTAAATCACGGTTAAGATACGCCATATAGGCTCTCATGACACAGATCACTTGCAACAAATATTCAATAATTTCTGGCGCAACCTGCCCTTGGAGATGCACGCGGATGACATGCTCGAGCTCATCCAGTTGTTTCACCATCTCCCCATAAGGCATTTCACGTGCAACAAGAAACAAATAAGACATATATAACTTAGGACGAGCTTTCACTATTTCTAGCGGCAAAACATCAAAATATTTACGAAGTGTCCACCACTCTCCCATGATAAAATGGGCGAACAATTCTTCTAGCAATCTAGCGGCATCTTCCAAATGTAGCCCAAGAATATAATGATCCAGCGCTTCAGATGGATATCCGTTCTGTTCATACCAAAGTGCGGCAAAACCATGTAATTCATTGGCCAACTCTGCGTGATTCCGTCCCAACTCACGCCTCAGGAATGCCGAGAATAAATGATGATAACGGTACCATTCCCCTTCCCGATCCAGCGGGATCAGAAAAAGATGTTCCTTTTCCAGTTGCCTTAACAGCTCCGGAGCTTCCTCCAAACCACTTAACACCTGACATAAACGGCTGTTCATTCTTCTTGTTATCGCAGTTCGGAGCAAAAAACGTTGCATTTCTGGTGACTGAAGCTGGAATACCTCTTCTAACAAATAATCCGAAATTTTTCTATTTCCTGTTTCCGCATCCTTTGTGCGATGTGGGAATGGGGAGATGAGCGACAATGAACTTTTCACCGCGCCTGCCCCTAATGTGTGAGATAAAGCAAGTAGCTTTAACCCGGCTGCCCAACCCTCTGTGTGCTGTACCCACCCAAGTGCATTCTTGCTGGCATGCTCGATACGCATAACGTTCTGGCAAAAGTCAATGCCTTCTTCCGCTGTAAACGCAAGTTCCTGAAGGGTAAGCTGCTTCAATTCCCCTCTCAGCCGTAGCTTCTCCAGCTTAAACGGAGGATACGTCCGACTCGATATGACCAGATGGATAGACGAAGGAAGGTTTTCAATAAATTCCTGCATCTGCGAATGAATCTCCGGCTGTGTTATAACATGGTAATCATCCAAAATAAGCATCGTAGGCTGATCTATCTGGGCAACACGATTCAACAGCAAAATTAGTGCTTTTCTCGGCTCGACTGGATAGCGCTGCAAGAAATCAGGCAGGACCTCCCCACATAACCCCTGTCTCACGCGGTCCAACGCATGAATAATGTATAGCCAAAACTGAAATGGATCTTGATCCTTTTCATCCAGGCAGACACAAGCCGCTTGCCCTGCGGCACTTCTCAGCCAACTCCCCAGCAGTGTTGATTTTCCCGAACCGGCCGGAGCAGTCAACAACGTCATCCTGGATTGCATAACTTCATCGTATTGCGAGCTGAGCCTTGGACGATCCATGGTATCCGCTGGTAAAGGGGGCAATTCCAGTTTGTTCGTCAAAATCATAAATTGAAGCCAGTCGCCATGGAAACCAGTCGTTTGTTCTTGCTGCATGTAATCCTCCTGAACCCGCACTGAGGTGCACATTATAGATATCGTTGTATGTATATTTAGATATTCTAAGTATACAGGGAACAATATCAATACCGCACACCATTTTACACAAAACAAATCCAAACAGCCCTGCACAGAAAGTACAGGGCAAATGAGACGATTATTTATCTTTGATCACAACAACTCTACTAGCGCGAGTGCCACTTCACTTGGGGTTTTCAATTGCCCTTTCTCATAGGCTTCCTGAAATACACCGGACAGCGCAAATTCCTCTGTACTTTTCCCTCTCGCCACAGCCTGCAATTCCGTATCCACCATGCCTGGATCAAAAGCGACGATCTCCACCGGATTAGACTGTGAGACTTGCTCCATCGCGACACACTGTGTGAACATGTTGATTCCTGCCTTTGATGTACAATAGGTAGCCATCGAAGGAGCGGGATAACTGCCCGATGCGGAACTCACATTAATGATTTTTCGGCGTGCCGTTATATGGTTGGTGTGGTGAATAAAAGATGACGTAAGAATCATCGGTGCGGCTAGGCTAATATTCAGATGAACGCTAATCTCGTCCGCAAGACACTGATCTATCGGCTTCAACGGTTCAAGCATGGCCGCATTATTAATAAGTCCGATACATTCCACAGAAAGAAGCGGAATCTGCCCCAATATGCCCGAGATTACATCGTCAATGCCATGAATGTCTTCAAGGTCGAACTGGACATGAGTGTACCCTTCGTAGATATTGCCCAAGTCGGATGCTCCGCGTGCTATGCCGTAGACAGAATCTCCTTTTTCCAAACAAAGTTCTGCAAGACGTCTGCCAATGCCTTTGGATGTACCTGTAATAATAAAGGCTCTGTTGTTACCCAAATGCTCGCCTCCCTCAATCTCATCTATCTGCTCTAATGCCGCATGACTGATATGTAGTTACCCGGAAACGTGTCATCCCGTACCTCTGGTTTCCTCCACATGGTCACCCACAAAATAGGCAAACCAAAGTACGGATCTTCCTGACCCATCGCCTTCATTGGGCGCAGTTCCACGCACTCAAAGGGGTCTTCCAGTAAATACCGAAGCTTCTCCTCCGTAAAAGCAAGCCCGCCCCGCATCGACTTCTCGCGGTAAACTTCCCAATCGTCCATCACATGCTCCGGGCCGCCTTGATCGCCGAATCCCGGTGCAAAACAGGTCATGCCGAACAACCCTCCGGGCTTCAATGCACGAAGAATCATCTCAATGTAAGGAATACGCTGATGCGGTAGCAGATGGTGCAGACAGCCCGAATCATAGACCAGATCATATTCCTGCTCCGGCGTCAGATCGAACACCGAACGACATTCAAAATGTACATCCAGCTGTTCTTCCGCTGCGCGCTCCTTTGCCCAGGCAATCGCAGTCTCTGACAGATCGTAGGCGTCAACCTGATATCCGTGCCCTGCTAAATACAATGCATTCCGGCCGGGGCCACATCCCAGCTCTAGTGCTCTGCCCCCTCTTAACCGTCCAGCTTCTACATCTGCAACCAGATTCTCGTCTGGCTTGTTTGGAAAAAACGGAATAGGTCTGTCCCGATTCTCATAGAACGGCTCCCAAAATTGCTTGGCCGATCTGAAATCCGCATCGAGCATGTCATAGAGATCCTGCACACTTTTGATTGTTTTTTCCAAAGTCCGAATTCCTCCTGTTTTACCGCTTAAGATGGGTATTTCTTCACTACTGATTCCTACTGTTTCCCCTAGTATTTTCAGATGAAATCCAACTCTATCCACTACACTTTATTATAACATTTTTAACCATTAATTCTCTATTTTTCATGTGTAAATTCAGTAGAATACGCACTGTTTTTTCCATACAAAAAGCGAACGACATCACATGTCGTCCGCTTGGAATTCCTAGCCATAACAATATCATTGTACAGCTATACATACGTCTCGCTTTATTCCTTGCGCTCCATCACGGCAAAGTAATTGTTCTCATTATCCGCGAAATTAAATACACGCCCTGTCGGCATCTCTACAACTTCTCCAACCGTCACATGTTTAGCAGACAAATCGGCATATAACCGATCAAGGTCATCTGTGAAAAACATCAACGAAGGCGTGCCCAAATTTACCCCGGCTGACATACGAGCCACGACCTCTTTATCATGCAAAATGATGCTGGTCTGTGAATCTTTCGCAGGCGCGATCTCAATCCATCGCATACCTCCATCAAGAATAACCTCATCCACGATATGGAACCCGGCTACTTCCGTCCAAAAAGCCAGAGCTTCGTCTTGGTTATTGACGTATAGCATAACTTGACCTATTTTGCTAAACATGTACCAACCACTCCCTAATCAAGTTATCACGCTATTCCTTTACCTTAGATTGCCTCAAATTCCAATTGAGTATAACATGCATGTCCTATTTTAAGATAAACATTTTAGAAAAGCTCAAGTGACGTTTCACGACTCTTACCTTCGTTGTCGCACTATTCTATGACTACACCAGTTGTTTGGTCAAATATAGGACAACATCATCATCGATAATTGTCTCTTCACCAGGTTGAAGATAATGATCATCTCTGTAAAGACCCCGTCCGTCTGGAATATAGCCACGATGTGCGTAGAGCACTTGGGCTTTGCCATAATCCGCATACACACCTACGCCTATACCTGCCACAGTAGAGCGTTCCTGCACTACATTCTCGGCATAATCCATTAGCTTGGAACCGATCCCTTGCCGCTGGAACTTCATCAGCACATTAAAATCATTAATCTCGGGAATGGCCTGTTCCTGAAAAGAAGGATACTGTGATGTCCAGAGCACATTGACATAACCAGCAAATTGCCCGTTTAATTCAGCAACCAGGGTTACGCGATTTCCCTTCTCTTGTTCTTCCCAATATCGCTCATACAATTCAGACGGTTTGTGCCACCCCTGTTCCTGAAATGATTCTGAGATCACTTGCGCGTCTTGATTGGTTAAATGGCGAATATGTACATTACTCATGATGTTCCCCCTTCATATACAGCCTTTTGTATAAGTAACACCTATACCACGAGGAAAGTTTGCTGTAATTTCTTTCTAAATCCCCAGTCGATCTCGAAGCGAAGTAATCTGGGCCACATGATGTTTACCATGCCATGCATATAATCCCAAACAGTGATCCAGTCTCGTCGTTTCTTTGGATGCAGGATGATAGAACTCTTTGGCATAGTCTTCGTCTGATAGCGTGTCCAGCAATGCTACCCAGCGGCGATGCAGTGCATCCAGAAGCTGAAGGGAAACCTCCACACCCAGATCCTTGGAATCGCTCAGTTCCGCCCAGCGCTCCTCAAAATACGGGCGAATCGTAGGCGTATCCTCTGTCAGAGCAAGCTTGAAGCGAATCACACTGTTCATATGGCTATCTGCCATGTGGTGAATAACCTGTTTCAGCATCCAGCCTCCGTCCCGATATGGCAGACTTAGCTGTTCTTCATTCAATCCTTCTACCGCTTCTCTCGCACGTTCAGGCAGGTCTGCAATATCTTGAGTCCATTGCTGCCTTTGAGCCAGCGTTATCTCACCTTCATGTGTGAACTGACCAATCGGATATCTAAAGTCCATCTTATTTCCCCCATGATCCCTCTGGATTTGTTTAATGCATATGAACATGACACGACTCACCCTGCTATTTTATGGAGCATACTCCATCAGCCAGCAATCTCTCATCTCTCCTTCATGCAGTTCATGCTGTGGCAATTGTTTAACTCTTTTAAAACCACACTTCTCATAACAAGATAACGCACGTTCGTTCCACACTTGCGGGTCCATAACGACTCTCCGGGCATGTTTCTCCTGAATCAAATACGCTGTCATGGACTTCACTAATCGTGTGCCAATGCCTATGTTCCAGCAATCCGTTTCCCCGATGAACTGATCCGTCCCATAGATGATTTCACCATTGTCAGCATAACCATATTCCGCACGTTCCTCGGTCTCCAGTTCATAGAACTGAATATATCCGATGGGCCGACCGCCATATTCCACAATACAGCGGGCAGCCTCATCATCCTGATTGTAAAAATGCGCTCTCGCACGCTCCAGATTATGCGGCTGATCCCGGCCTTCGTAATACTGTAGAACCTCCGGGTCAGACAACCATTTGACTAGCGTAGGCTCATCCTCTATCTCTAGCAAACGAACGGTGATACCCTCCGTTTGATATAATTTGTTCATCTCGGCCCCTCCTTCACGATATCCGGCTTGTAACCCGTGGCCTAACTCGAATTTTCGCCTAACAACATCGTTTTTCGCGTTTTCAAATTTCCAATCTGCTTACCCTTTTATAGCTTTCCAGATATATTTATGTTCTCGCACCGCTATTTTCCCACCGATTGTATGTTCCTTCAACTTTACTTGCAATTGTTCACCGTACTCAGGAAGTGTGTAATCCGGATTGCCCGGAACGTCCGCAAGGAAAAGAGCAAACTCATTTTCGTCAGGAAAAACCATACGCGCCTCATGATATTCTTCGATCTCTATCTGCTCATAACGATTAAGTTCCAATCGTTCACGCACCTTGGTTACATCTGTATGTATTCCAAACAACAGGCCTCCCTGAGGGAGAAGTCTTCCGTATTCAATAATGGATGTGGGACCCCTGCGATTATAAATCATGCCGAACTGTTCATCCTGAAAAGGCAGTTCTTCCTTTGTTGTAGCACAGATAAAATTCACATTCTGAATGACACTGGACTCCAAACTCTCCTGCGCTATTTTAATCATCTCTTCCGAGTTATCGAACCCTGTTATATGAGTAGCATGTGCCGCCATTTTAAGAGTAAATTCACCGTGTCCACAGCCTGCATCAAGGACCGATGTATACGCAGGCAGTAACTGGATCAGCCGCTCTTCGAACATTTCTTCTGCGGAGTTCCCCTCCCATATATACTGTGCCCGAGCTCTGTATCCACCATTACGTCGTGCAATCATATCGTACCACTCCATACTCATAGACATCCTCCTATCTGGAATCTTGATCCTAGGTAACATTCGACGAAACCATACTGATTCCCCTGTTCTTGTAAAAATTGAAACGCATCTATTTCATCGTCCGTATTATGCTCGAAATCTTATTTCCCCCATCATAATCCATTGAATCTGGAGGTTACTTGCATGTCATTTTTTAAGAAGATGTTGGCCAGTGTCGGTGTAGGTGCAGCGAAAGTGAATACGGAATTACATACAACAGAAGTCACTCCCGGTGGAACGCTCTCAGGAATTGTATATATTGAAGGCGGGGATGTGCAACAGCAGGTCGATCGCATTTATCTATCCATCAAAACGCACTACATTCGGGAAAGTAATGATCGCAAAGTTAAGGAAACGGCTGTTGTGGCCAAATATCTGCTCACCGACGGGTTCAACCTGCAGCCGGGTGCCAAACTGGAGAAGAGCTTTCATTTCGAACTACCGGAAAATCTACCGATTACACTGCACCGTGTGGAAGTATGGGTGGAAACAGGGCTCGATATCTCTAGTGCAGTCGACCCCTCAGATCGGGATCTTTTACATGTTGTGCCCTCCAGAGAGATGGAAATCGTACTGGATGCCATCGATATGCTGGGTTTCAAGCTTCGTGAAGTAACCAATGATTATGCCCCAAGGCTCGGTGGCAATCTGCCGTTTGTACAAGAGTTTGAGTTTGTGCCGACCACCAAGTTTCGCGGATATTTGGATGAACTTGAAGTTCTCTTCTATCCAATGGGGAATTCCCTGGAACTGTTGATTCAGATCGACCGTCGTGCACGTGGACTTAGCGGAATGCTCTCCGAAGCGATGGGCACGGATGAGACCTATGTGCGCCTGAAACTGCACGAGAGACATCTGGAGCGTGGTACACGTTCCGTTGCACAAGGCCTGGAAGAGATTATTTCAGAGCACCTCTAGAGCGCAGTGACTCAACAAGATAAAGAGAACAGCCCCTGGCTATCATTCTTCTGATGCCAAGGACTGTCCTCTTTATTTCTTCCTTTTTCCCACTACATAAGAACGAATGACATAATACGCCATAGCAAAAAGGAATATACCCCCAACGCCTAGGGCCATCATCAAACCGCTTCCACTTGCCACATTTCCAAAGTCAATTTGCGAAACCACACCAGACATAGGTAGTTGTGTACCTTGCGAAGCATGCTGTAATGTTAGAACCATGCCTTGAATTACATTCCATACTATTAACAAAAGCATGAAAAAAACCGATGCGATCACCGTTTCAATCCCCACACGTTTGTTCATACGCATTCATTACGCCCCCTTATTCTTATAGAACGAGAAACTGCTCCAACTGCTGCTTTAGTTCATTTTTATGCTCATCTACATATTGATACAAGAGGTCGAAATTTTCTTCATTATCCGCTTTAAAGCTCAAATGTTGACCTTCCTGCTCCACCTGCTGTAATAACTCATGGATCTGTGCCCCATGTGTCTGTAGGCTTGTTGTGATATCGTGCTCAGACAGACGTTCCACATTTTCACGTAGCTGTCCTACTGTGACACTTTGTTCCGCAAGGAGTTGTTCCACCTTTTGCAAAATCATCGCATCTGTCTCATTGCCACTTCGGATTAACGCTTCGGTGACCTCTTTCAAATGCTGGCCGCTGGAGTTCTCCAAATAACCAGTCAATCCATTCATGGATAATTCGGTATCCAGATCAATAATCAACATCATGTCCCGCATGACAACGGGCAGTTCTGAAACATGTTCCCGAATCGTGGAAAATTCAGCCCTGTACATGTCCATTGCAACACTGCCCACAATTTCTTCACCTGACATCTCTTCGATGCCTGCAGGCGGCATCAATTCCGCCAGTTCTTCCTGTAACTTGTTCATCTCACTTATCCTCCTGTATTTCTCTATATAGCGTAGTCATAATCTGCGCCGCCACGTCTTTCCATCATACCAGAATATGCTGTATAGAAAAGAAATCGCGCCAAGTTAACATGCATTTGACTTATGGAAAATATTTCGCTGTTATGATCTTGGCATTACCAGTTTAAGGAGGGGTAAAGATGCGGCTGGCCTTGTTCACAGATACCTATCTTCCGGATACCAACGGTGTCGCAGGTACACTCCACCGTCTAAGCAACCATCTGAATCGCAGAAGTATAGAACATCTGCTGTTTACGTCCCAATCCATTATGGAGGGAAACGTTAAAGATCCCGTTAGTTCCGTACTCAATATCCCCTTTTTCCTCTACCCGGAATGCCGCATAGCCTTCCCCAGCAGAGTAAAAGCCTATAAACAGCTACAGGAATTCCAGCCTGATCTGCTTCATGTCGCTACACCGTTTAACATGGGACTGCTTGGTCTGAGGTATGCACTCAACTCCCAGCTTCCACACGTGATTTCTTATCACACCCACTTTGATCGTTATCTCGATTATTACAAGCTCCGAAGTGTCATTCCACTCTACTGGAAGTACGTCAAGTGGTTTCATCGCACCTGCGATACTACTTTTGTCCCGTCCCAAGACACGATGTACACCCTACAGGCTCAGGGGATTCAACGACTTAAGCTCTGGTCCCGCGGCATTGATTGTTCCCTCTATTCTCCAAGCAAACGAACCCCTAATATTCGCGAACGGTATCAGATCACCGCGCCTCTCATCTTGCTTTACGTTGGACGCATCTCCCCGGAAAAAGATATAGCCACCCTGACAGCCACGATGCAGCAATTGCCCGCAGAACTACAAGCCCATGTTCACTGGATCATTGTCGGTGATGGACCCAGCCTTCCCAAGATGCGGCAGCAGGCACCCACGAATGTTACGTTCACAGGATATCTGCATGGTGAGCAGCTTGCATCGATGTATGCATCTGCGGATCTGTTTGTCTTTCCTTCCTGTACGGAGACCTTCGGCAATGTTGTGCTTGAAGCGATGGCCTCGGGTCTTCCCGTGCTGGCTGCTAACGCCGGTGGAGTCAAAGACCTCATCGTGCATCAACGTAGCGGCATACTTGTAGAGCCGGGTAACGTGGATGCATTTATAAGAGAGATTAGCTTACGGGTCCATTCTTCGGAACTGCTGAAAAAGATGGGACTTGAAGGCCGGAAACTTGCAGAGCAGCGTTCCTGGGAGCAGATTTTTGACACGCTGATTGAAGATTACGAAGAGGCCACCCAGCAACGTCATAGACGGAAGATAGGTCGAATCTATACGGCATAAATTTTGCTAAAGTAAAGTTTTCAATTCCCGAAGCTGCTGGATTGTATGTAGCGGTGTTGTCTCCACTTCCTCCGGCCAAGGCTGGTTTACCTTCATCCAGATCGTATTCATGCCTGCTTTGGCCGCCCCCCGAAACTACTTTTTCTTTTTATGATAATGATAGCCAGTGCACAGACCTTTTTTAATCGATTTTGCAGAGCACTTGTGTCCACCGTTTTTGTCCAATCGACCAGGATGTGCATACGCCGAGGAGGATACACCGATAAGCATAACCAGCGATAAAATGAGTATAAAACCTTTTTTCATATTAAAATTCACCTTTCTTTTGACGCCCTATGCTTTAGGGCTTTCTCACTTCACTTCATTTCATTTTACATAAAAATCCACAATATGGATATCCCTTATTCCAACTAAAGTCCCATTATATAAGCTTATAGTGCCTCAACGCATGAGTTATTCCATCCTCACTCGCTTTCAGCGTGACGTAGTCCGCACTTTGCTTAACACGCTCTCCACCGTTTCCCATAGCGACACCTACGCCCACATAAGTTAGTAGATCTATATCGTTCTCTCCATCTCCGAAAGCCATCGTTTCCTCTCTGCGTATATTTAGATGAGTTAGAATTTTCTGAGCCGCTATAGATTTACTGACTTCATCCGCTTCTAGCACATTGCAAACGTACGGATGGAATCGTACAAATCGCAAATAGGGAAACTGTTCTTTATATCGGATTGTCTCCTCCTCATTGGCGTATAAACACATACAGTATATTTCCTCATCGAGCGTCATGATCTGTTCCGCATATTCCATCATTCCAAGTGTCTCTCGAAGAGCAACTATCACATGATGATCCGTCCGACCAGTTCCGTTCATGCCAAAAGACTCCGTTAAGTAGGAAAGCGCATGTCCCTGAGACTCGGCAAAATGACTGAATTCCCTGACCATGGTTGAAGAAAGAATGGATTTATGAATGATTTCGCCACGGCAAGTAACCAAAGCTCCATTAGCTGAAATAACCGTATCTATGGCAAGATGCTTAAACTCTTCACATAGATGATGTGTTCTGCCCGTCACTAGGATGATATGAATTCCTTTTTGGATCAACCTGCGAATGGACTCTTCGGTACACTTGGAGAGACTACGATCTTGTTCACTAAGCAACGTACCGTCCACATCCAAAAATACAGCTTTTATTACTTTTTTCATTAACCCTCATCCTCTTCTACTGCTGGTCGTCTGTCGGCGCAAAATGCTTCAGGTCTGATTTTGTCTTGCCCCTCTTCTGCGCCTCTTCCGAAATGCGGTGGCTAAACTGAATCACATCATTATGCGCAAAATATATATATTCCACATCCGGTTCATCCTTAAACTTCACTACAGCAAGGAAGGGTGGCAGTTTTACGCTCCAGACGCCTTCTACGGATTCAATCTCATCAGGAGAATAATGTTTCTGCTCCGTTAAATATGTTGTGACACGATGTGCATAGATCATTTTGTTGACTTTTACATAGATAAACGGCGTGAGAATCAATACAATGAGCGTAATGCCAATCGTCCATGATACGATCTTTTTCGTTTTATTCACCTTATTTCCCCCTACTAAAATGGAAAACTCAGAACGAAAGCAAGAGAAAATAAACCTCATTCTGTGCACGGTCTATCTTCACTCGCTGTCATTGTTTGCCTTTCTTAGTTTGCTTACCGAGTCAACACCTCTTGGGAACGTGCCATGTACCACATCTGGAATGTGCCAGCCACGTCAACCGGTATATCTTTAACCTGATGGTGCATCACAGGTTTGGCGCGATTTACGGTATGGATGGAAGCCAGCCCTAACTTGCGCTGCAAGGGATGACGAGTAATCTTGATTTCAATGACCTTTTCCCGTTTGGACAGAAACAGCGTCGAAGTCAGCGCACCTGAGCGAAACTGAATGAACTGATCGTTCAGTGCATAGCGTGTATGATAAAAATTGATCACCCTACACGTTGTAATCCACAAGAGCAACAGTAGCGAGATCATCCACCATGCCTGTTCCATGCCGAACAAAACCGGTTTGAAGTATGCTAGCACACCCGTGACGATGATCCACAACCCGTTTGGTTTAAGTAACCGCAACCATAACGCTTTCCGAGGCAGCTTCTGCATTTCCTCCGTCACATGGTAGGAAGGCAGCATTTCTTCAATGATGCGATAGGCCTCCCTCACAGGTAAAAAGGGATATAATGTGTTATTCTCCTGGCTAGCTTCACCCAAACTGCCTGCGGTTGTAAGTTCTACCTCGGCAAGACCCAGCATTCTTTTCATCAGGGACTGTGTAATCTTGACGGCCTGTACACGATCTTTCTGGATCGAGAACGACGTCTTCTCCAGCATGCCCTTTGTAATATAAATTCGCTTGTCATCGGACGTGATCTGGAAATCTCCATATTTCACAAAGGTACGCACAATTCCAAGCCCGACAGATACAAGGATCAAAAGCAGAATGACCAGGCTCGTCACCCACCATGATTCAAGCCAGGTTAATACAAGGCTTTCGGTTACGGTTTCGTCTGGGAAGAAATCCTTCACGGTTGAGTACAAGGAACCCAAGATCGGGATCAACACCAGAAAACTAAGTGAAGTAAACGAAGCTTTGAGCACATCTTTGCGCGTAGAACGATAGTGAATGACGTGTTCGAGTGTGCCTTTAATTCCTGTGTCATTGTTATTAGCATTGGCGCTTGAGTCACTGCCTGCTTGTTCTTCAGTTTCGATATACTGCTCTGCAAGTAGACTTTTCTCATCCTTTGCATCCTGCTCATCATCCATAATTCCCTCAACCGTAGCTTGGACTTCGGATAAATGACGGGCTACCCGCTTTTCTAACTGTTCTGCTTCAGAAACCGAAACGACCTGTAGCTGAAACGTCGCATCATCACCCTTGATCCCCGTTTCGAAGCGTATAGAGGTTACACCTAATAAACGATGAAAAAAGCTCGTATGTCGGCTCACATTTTGTACTTTCGTATACGGGATCGTTCTGCGGGTTCGACTGAATGCTCCCGTGTAGATATGGAAAGCTTTTTCATCGGCTGAATAACGTGTTGTGAACCATTTCCAGACGATAGAGAACAGTGCGATTGAAATACCAATATAAAAAATCATCCGTGCATAGAAGACCCATGCCTGATCTGATCCTGCACGAAATACGAATAAAAACAGAATAAAGGCAAATGTACTTTTAAGCAGATTACCCAAACTCCACAACAAGCTGAGTGCATGATGCCGTTTCATCTCCGTCATTCATCCACCTCGTTAATTCGGGCATAATCCGCAATCTGGTTACGCAGCGCATATGCCACATCTTCTGGCAAGGCCGGTATATGATGAGATGAACCCATCGTTCCGATGGACACCGAGTATAGTCCGTATTTTCTCATCAATGGCCCCTGATTCGTTGATACGGATTGCACCTTGGCCATCGGAATGACTTGGTGCACCTTGTTCAATGCCCCATGCTTCAATTGCACAAACTCTGCGTTAACGCCATAGAACCAATATCGATACAACAACACGGGCTGCAAAAATATATCCCACACAGCATAACCTGCGGATATAACCGTGACTCCCCATAAAATCCAGCCGATCCACGGCCTCCAATCATAGACGGAGTCCAGTATAAGCAACGCTGCCAATACCACAAAGCCAATGACGTTGTAGAGGATCGCGCTAACTCTCCACAAACTTATGGCATGAGGGGAAAGCTTCTGCCCCGGCGTGCTCCATTCCTCTGATCCAGTTGTTACTGCCATATCTGTTGTTTCTGACATGTTGTTGTTCTCTCCTCTCTCATGTCTTTTTTGGTCTATATACTTTACGATGATGCGTATGTATCGATGCAGTAAGATAAAAGAAATAAAAAAAGATGACTCCTGTTCACGTGCAGGGGGTCATCTTTTGTTTTCGTTATTTTCCAGCAAAATCCTGCACTTCACACAACCATACCATATTTTCGCTTCCTTCACCCCAGTAGTCCTTCGTCACAACATACGGCTCTCCAAACTTCCGCCGCCACTTCTGCTGTGCGATTCGATAACCACTGTCCAGACAAAATTGGGTAATCCCCCGCTTCTGTAGTTCGGTGACCAATGCTGTGATAAGCGCAGAAGCAATCCCCTGGCCCTGCAGTTCAGGTAAAACATATAATGAGCCCAGCGTTCCAACGTGATCCAGACCATGGTTGGTGCATTCCTGAACGACTTTCCCGCAAGGCCCATATGAGATCGTACCTACGACCTTATCTTCTTGTCGGGCGACAAGGAAAAAGGGACTTGTCGTCGTTGGTTCAAGATCAGATTCATGTTGCAAAACAGATTGTACTATTGCCTTTTTATGTTCGATCTCTTCCTGAATTTCATCCAGCAGGGATCCGATCCCTTCCTGACGGTATGCCTCTGGAATCGTTGTCTCAAAAATATGATATGCTCCATCCACATCTGCTGCCGTCAGTGTTCCGATTGTTATCAACTTGCCTGCATCTCCATTCATCTATAAGCCTGTATTCATGTTGTTGATCTTTTCGCTCCATTTAGTCCGTACGTCGCTGAATGACTTGTCTCAGTTGATTCGCGTTCTCTAGAGGGATCGTATATCCAGTCGTCGTATCCTTTTGGTTTACAAGCAAACCTTGCGTCTTTGGATCTGCACCCAATGACAGATCGTACCGAGTGACGGCGCCATCTGCATATGTGATGTTCATATTGTACTCAGCTGCATAATTAAGATCACCTTTCATACGCTCGGCACTGAATATGGCTTCGGTCACGATTTGAATCTCGTCAGCGCGATCAAATTCTACATCGCGGCACGTTTTAGAGAAGTGAGCCTGATTACAAGATAACGTGATTAACGTAGGAATCCCTTCGCTCTGTTCTAGTTCCTCAGCCTCTTTGGAGCCCACATCACTCGAATTGTTGCCACCACACGCTGCAATGAAGATGACGCTGAAGAATAGAAGCAACATTCCGATATGTCTCACCTAGCGGCCTCCCATTCAGCTAATAAGTCGTTTAGACGCGGGACTGTTTTTTGGACAAAAGCTTGTACAACCTCTTCGGTAATGTAACACGGAATAATGCCTGGCGCTTCCCCATGCAGAAAAGAAAATGTATGCTCCCGCCAGCATAGAATCTCTTCTACCGTTAAACGATCTGTCATCTCGTATCCTGACGAGTTATTTAAGGCCGACCATACTTCTTCGCTCCAGTTCATGGTGCGATACAGATTAAAATCAATCTGATCCGTCTCCTTGTAATATAAACGGGCCAGGTCTTCCTTGGTTCGCACGACTCCCTCACGCTGGTCATGCTCACGAACCTGTTCCTCGAATGCAGGATACACACTTCGAAACCAGTAATAATCCGTCATCACATGCATGAAATAACCGAGAACAAAGGAAGTCCAGCCTTCACTCGTACGCTCGCTGATGTAATCACCATAAAAATTTCTGGAGAAGTCCGGTATAATTGTCTTCTTTCTCAGGATAAAAATGAGTATACTGCTTGTCTTCCCTTGTCGTGCCTTCACGTATATGAATGGCATCAGGCGCAATATTTCCGAGATAAAATGCTCCCAGGTCCAGTGGTTCAGGCAACGTATCAGCCAATCGATGGGCTACACTTAAATGCACCATAGGCAGAGGCATAGACAGATCTCCTTTTTCCATTGAAGGAATGGTTATATATTAAATCTCTCGTTAGCTCACCAAACCTGCCAGTCTCTCGTCCTGCATCCGGTCAAACAATTTCTCCAGATCCGTATGATACGCAGGTTGCTCCTTTACCAGCAAACGGATATATTCCGATCCGCACTCGTAAAATACGAGGCGGTTAAATGGTGCTGTATCGCCATAATGATTAGGCTGCAATTCATACTTGGCTCGAATCAAATTCTCGATATACCTTGCTACTCCTTCATTCCATTCCAGCCAGCTCCAATATTCCGCTTGCTCTTCTGTAAGAGATTGGAACAATGCCGTTCGCGCCACCTGAATTTGCTGTAAATTCTCACTTTTCAACGCAGATAGAAGAGATTCGATTCGTCCAGCAACAATCTCATCTTCGTACGGGAATTCGTAATCGATCTCCCAGGTTACACGTTTTAACTGGGTCATTTTATGTTTAATCTGCAGACGGTCAACGATGCGCTCCTCGTATTTTCCATAGACTGAGCAATGAATATATTCATGGAACAAAAAAACCTTCTGCTCTAAATCTTTGAAAACAGAAGCGGTCACAATCGCGCACATCCGATCGTTCATATGATGTACAGGCATTGCGCCGAGACAGTCATCAGGAATATATAGATCGTCCGGTACGGTTTTGACCCATTCGTATTGCCCGGATACAGATGAATAATCATAGATATATAACAATGATTCGTGTGCTACAACAACCGGATGGTGTTCTGCAAAAAAAGGATGCAGGCTGACCAGCTCGATCTGAAGCTCATTTAACTCGTTAATTTGCTGCAAAAATGTATCCATGTCTAACCCTCTCTCTTTGCAAAATGATACTATTATCATACTAAATCAGTATCCGTAAATCACTGAGAGAAAAATGATAATGTTGTGCGAAACTTTCACTTCACATCTCTAACTCTGGATATATCCCGCTTTGGACAGCACATATTTGGTGAATGGATTGATATCCGGAATCGGCTGAGTCAAGTCGAAGTACCTGAGCTCTAACCCTTCATCATCCATCACCGTTGGACTACCCGTAATGCCGCCTGCTTCATAGATTGCCATGACATTGTATACCTCATCTCCATGCGGATAACGGTAATACATATCCTGACCCGAAAATATGGTAATCAGCTTATATGCCTCTGCTCGCAGACCAGCTTCTTCATATAGTTCACGCGCAGCAGTCTCTTCCAATGATTCACCCGGTTCAAGCGAACCGCCAATGGTACCCCAATCCAAGCTATCTGTTCGTTTCTGGAGTAGCAGGTGACCCTGCTCGTTAAACACCAGTATACATGAACCTGCCATGATCAAGGGACGTGTGCCTACCAATTTTCGTAAATCCATGATGTACCCCATGTTAGCCTCCTGAGTCCAAATGTAGTTAAGACAGCCCCCGTTTACTTAGGAACCGGATTGTTTCAATATCCCCTGATCTACCGAATCTTGTACGATTTGTTGTGCATACTTCCACAGCGTTGCTGACCCATTTGCAATTTCGGCATTACGATTTAATACCTGATCACTCGTAATGTTATATTTCTGCCATGTATCACCTTCATTCTGATGATTATGAATGATCGGCTGCAACCGATCCATGGAAGAAGCAAACCTGGCCTCCGGTGTCTCTTTGGTCTCGAACTCCATCCACAGACTTAACAGTTCTTCGGCTTGGTCTTCTGGCAACATACCAAATAATCGGTTTGCGGCTTTAAGCTCTCGTTCATGTTTATCTGTGTTTCCTTGGGTGTCATACGCAAAGGTATCACCGGCATCAATTTCAACAAGGTCATGAACAAGTAACATCTTGATTACTTTAAGCATGTCGATTTCCTTGTTAGCATGACCATGCAATATGAATGCCATCATGGCTAGATGCCAAGAATGTTCTGCATCATTCTCGAGCCGTTCGCCATGGATAATTCTTGTTCTTCGTTCAATCGTTTTCAGCTTGTCTATTTCAATCAGAAACTGGACCTGTGACTCTAGTGTCTCATCCACGCTCATACCCCCTTCAATTACTAACGCATACACTCTGAAATGCTGTACCAATAGACCTGATAGTTAAAATCCAGAGATAAACCTGCACCTTGTGCTAAACGGATCGAACCTATGTTATCCGGAGAGCAATCCCAATAGGGACGGATGCCTCTATCGTTACATTCGTTCATATACGCTTGAGCAGCCAAGGCAGCATAATTTCGCTTACGATGACCTTCCAATGTTTCAATATCAATGGCATGTGTGTTTCCATCGACAAAAGCAGAAATACATATGCACACAATCTCTTCCTCGCGAGTAACAACATAGCCAACACCATGTTTTAGAAAAGCATCTACGTTTGTCCAGAAATGCTTGATCTTATATGTGACAAAAGAAAGATTATTCAACCTATCGTCTTTCAAAAGTACTTCGTCTATTATAATAACCTGTGTTCCCTCGACTGGTTGTATAAGCATTCTAGAGGAAGATGAGCGCTTGGCACTCTTTATTTTCTCTGTTCGCTCTATTCTTTCATCCGTTGAGTTTAGCAGATACACATGCTGTGTATCATCGTTCAGTTCACTCGGGCCAGCCATATGCTCAAGTACCGCTTCCCACCGACTATCTTCTACGCCAATCTCTACGTCAGAAATTTGTAATGATGCTAACGTGGGATAAATCTGTGTCTCCATGTACTCTCGGAGTTCACTTCGGAACACTTCATTCTGAAAATCAGCAATTAGCTGAT
Source organism: Paenibacillus polysaccharolyticus (assembly GCF_023714295.1). Lineage (GTDB taxonomy): Bacteria > Bacillota > Bacilli > Paenibacillales > Paenibacillaceae > Paenibacillus > Paenibacillus polysaccharolyticus_A. The sequence goes on along the minus strand of NZ_JAMAUN010000001.1, from coordinate 198,733 downwards.
AACCGGATTGCCCCTGAACCCATACAAGCGCCGCTTGAGGATTGAGGGTATCGTCGACATAGACCCGTCCCGGGTTCATGCCTGATGCCACTGCTTTGACCTCCATATTGCGACAGGCATTGGTTAGATGTTTTATTTTGTGAAATTCAGAAGCCTCCAGCTCAGTAATCATGTACTCAATCCTTTCTTCACCTCACCGCTCTACTTTCTGCCTTGCTCGACTTTCATTTTCAGGATTTTCCACGTCCAGGCACCATACCAGATGCCGGCGGCAGGAAACAGAACAAGTGCAGTCAGTAAGTTTACATAAAACTCACCATTCAAGGTTAAACTTTGTCCGCTCCATGACGTCATCACCAAGGTATACAAAAAAGCAAGTGGCAGACCCCAGCCCAAAACGCCGCGCACCAGGATATGATGCCTTTTTCCTTGCTGTAATTGTTTCTCCCATTTGATCCGTTGTGATTCTTTCATATATCATGTTCTCCTTTAAGCCTGCATAGCTTCTTGAATTTGTTTGAGCATATATTCCGCATAATCTCTTAAACGTGTATGTTCCACATTGACCGATTCACGTTCCCCGTTGTACTTAGCCAAACATTGGGAGATAAGTTCCTGATGTTCAGGCAATGCTTCTGCCACCGCACGCTCTCCAGCCTCTCGCTTGGAGTAAATCACTGATTCCTGAATATACAACAGCACGCGTGACAAAGTTAAAACATAATAGACCGAATTGTCTACGATTTCTTCCAAGGCTGAACTTGCATCAGATGCAATGGATTGGATGACATGCTCGCGGTTCGCCGGCTGGAACAGTTCCTTGATCGGCTTGCCATACAGCACAATACCTCGATCATAGATCACCGCCATATGTGCAACCACATCCGGGTCTTCATGACCACCGCAGAGATAATCAGGATCATTTCTGTACTTCTCCCGGTGATATGCAGAATAATGAAACTCAAAAGGTGTAGGGTATTGACAACGTGTTACAGCTGACTCTAGTACAATACTAATCTCAAACCCTTTCGGAATATGCATCTCATCTTCTATACGTATCAGTCGGTCGGCGATTCTGCGGTAACTCTCAGAGGACCTTTTCTCTCTACATACAACTAAAATATCGATATCACTCTGCAGCGGATGGAAACATCCCATCGCCATGGAGCCATGTAAATACACGCCTCTTAACGCGTCGGTTAACTCTTCTTTCAATATATCGATCAGCCTGCTCATTACGGCCTTTTCGTCCATAGTGACTCTCTCTCCTTCTGTCATCACTTCAACTGTCTATCTCCACATTCATCTCCCGAACATAAACAGCCGTGCCTCTGATTCGGACATCCATTCCCTCTTGCTCCCGACGTACACTCACCTGAACCTTGCCATCTCTGCCAATCTCATGCCCTTGCTCTACTGTAAAATCAACCTCGTGAATCTCTGGATTCACATACGTTAAAACATAGGCTCCCATAACGCCTGAAGCGGTGCCCGTAACCGGGTCTTCCGTTGTACCTGAGTATGGCGAAGAAAAATGCCTTGCATGCATGAGAGCATCATCATCGCGTGTTTCGAAGCAGAAGGGATGTAAGGATGACTTGGGATTTTCAGATAAAATGTCCGGGAACTGAGAAGAATCCGGTTTCATTTTAACAAATGCCTCTAAACGACGAATCGGAATTAATAATGTCCATGTACCTGTACTCCCGTAAACGATGGGCATGGTCATGTCCAGATCATCCGTTGTCAGATGAATTGCTTTAGCCAGTTTCTCAACATCGCCTTGAAAGCGAACAAAACGTGGCTGATCCTGCTTCATCTCCATCAACCAGGTGTCAACTTGTTGTTCAAACTGAATTGGTAATATACCTACGTTCGTTTCAATCGTAATGGCGTCTTTACCCTCTAATAAACGACCTGTCTTAAGTCCATACATCGCCGCCATCGTCGCATGACCACACAGATTAATCTCGTGACCCGGAGTGAAATAACGCAATCGAACGTCGGCTGTTTCAGAATTCATTACAAATACCGTCTCATTAAAACCGATAGCATGAGCAATCTGTTGCATTGTAACTTCACTCAGATGATCTGCATCAAACACAACGCCCGCCGGGTTGCCCTTGCCTGGAAGGCTTGAAAAAGCTTCATAGTGGTACACTTGGATAGCACGCATCTACTCTTCATCCTCTCTGTACAAAGCAGGAGTTGCCCCGCCGTATAATTCAACTGATTCATTTTCAACAACAACAGCCCCGCCATCCGGGCACGCATATACTTTGGTTTGATGGTTTTGAGCGTATTCTCTGAATGATTTCATCATCTCTTCGGAACGATCCCAATGGGGTGCAAACTCGAAATCTACAAGAGCAAGGGCCTGTAAATCGGTCAAACCGATATGATTCTCGTCTGCATCCTCACCGTATCCAGCTATTTGAATCGTAGGTGTCATCACGATACTGCCCGCGCTAACCCCAATCAAAATACCACCGTCACTTATGTAAGAACGTAGCTGTTCAAACATATTTCGTTGCTGTAGCAAACTTAGAAAATAAAACGTATTTCCACCAGATAAATGAACTGCATCACATTCGAAAAGAGAGTCCAGCATGCTTTCCTCATATTCGGTATCCAGATCATAATACTGCACATCTTCCATCCCAAACTGGCGATAAAAACGCCGAGTGTGCTCGACATAAATCCGCTGTGGGTCGGAACAGGAAGGGATGTAACCGATTGAAGGCTTTTTGTGCTGAAACAAGCTTCGAATTCTCTCATTCAGTTCATCATGGGGTTCAAAATACAGATCGCTAAGCAAAACCAGTTTACGCTGTGCCATTAGATTAACCCCTCATCTTGTATTAGGACGTGTCTTAGATTACTGCTGTCTTAGTCCATTCCATGCTTCTTAAACTCGCTGTCCAAAATGGAGAAAAAACACTGGTCCGTCCATGTATTCCGCCACCATAACTCTTCCTTGAAAGTGGCTTCTCTTGTCATGCCTACATGCTGCATTAAAGCCGCTGATTTTACATTCTCGGCATTACACATGCCTACGACTTTGTGTGCTTGTAACTCGTTAAATGCAAATTGCAGTAATAACCGGGTCGCCTCGCTTCCGTACCCCTGTCCTGCATATTCAGGCAGCACTGCGAAACCAATCTCCCAGCTTTTGCGAAAATCAACGTAACTCCACATCTGAACGATGCCCACTGGTGTATCACTGGCATCATTCAAGCGACGGATAACAAAATCATACGCATACGGTGTCTCGCCCTCAACGGGGAAGTGACTCCGGTACTTCTCCTTCGCGTCCTCTTCCTTCGTTTCCACACTCTCCTCATAATTCCACAAGCTTGCATCACATTCCAGTTTGCATATAAAGTCCATATCCTGCTCGTTTAAGCTAGTGATCCGAATCTGTTGTCCGACGATTTCCATACTAGTATTTATATCCCCTCTCTAAAAATCACGATATATACGTACATGATCAGAAGATATGAATAACATTACAGCTTAGGCGTTTGTGTCTTTATCGGTTGAAACAGCATCATCAACCATTTCTCCTTCTCAAGCTAAACATCACGAACAGTGTAGTACCCTGCCTCTCCAAGAAAATCATCTCTGGTTAGATCATGCTCACCTAACATCATTCTGTAATTCGTGATCGTACCGTCGTGTGACACGATGAATGTATGCCCCGTCTGTTTTCTGCACCAAACCAAGAGTTGCTCTGCTAATCTCGTAAACCGCTGTATGCTCATCTGATTTATACTTTCTTCCCAGGCTTCCAAACCTACATCTATGTATTGCTTATCTGGATATAGTGCGCTGAGTTCTGCCCTTGAATATATCTGGTCGCAGCCTAATGGAGCAAACTTCGGATCTTGAGGATACATTCTAGGGCCAACTAGAGGACTCATTAAAGCACCATTATGCTCATTCGTCATTAATAGTTCTACCGTTTCAAGAGTACGTTTAGTAGGACTTATCACAATAGTATCGTGCGGCATTATCTTGATGTTTTTACGTAAGGCAACGATTTGTTTTTTTCCCTGTTCAGTCAACCCCGGGTGTAATCGGTTAAGCTCCTTCGGATAATTTAACAAATGCTCCGCGTGACCATGACGAATAAATGTAATATCCACTCGCTATCCCTCTATCTCTGAATAAAGTGTCTAGTGCTGCTTGCATCACGAAGATTAACGAGTTCTTTTCGCAAAAAGTCGGCATCCATCATCAAGCCGCCCATCCTTCAACAAACCCATTTTGAAATCCGCTTACAAACACGGAACTATTACTCATAAATTTTGCCCATGTACATGATCTGAGCACAACGCTTCCAAGGGTTATCAGGCTTCTCATAATGCGTTAATCCGTTAACGGATTTTTGCCCCCAATCTGCCGCAGCTTCCAAAAATGATTCGATCAAATCATTTTGCCATTCATCGGCACAGGTCTGTCGATCCTTACTTAAAGCACTTAGGAAAGCAATAAAAGTAGCTTCGTCCTGCACCTCATTCACAAGTTCAAATAATGTCTTCTGCACCCCGTTCTGAACCTTCTTTCATGTTGTACTTGCTAATCGATGTCCGCAATGATCCATTTCGCAGCATCACCATCTGCTTTCCATTTCCAAAACACCATGGTGGAGCTGGACTCGATGTCGTCTTCGTCCACTTCCGTAATCATTACAACACCTTGATAGAGCTTTTTTTGTTCCGTAATCGTAATGTCACCCATGGAAGTGATTTTACGAAAAGTATAATTCGGCATGCCGGAGATCGGAGATTCCGGCGCAAAGAGGCTCATATATCCCTTTTCATCCTGTTCATATAAGTAGCGCATATGCGTATTCATTAGTTTGACAATTTCCAGCTCATCACCAGAATACTTGCTCTCATCCACATATTCGGGCGGGGCAACTTCATCTTGTAGCGTAGAGACTGCTGATTCATCTTCATCCACGGTTAATTCGTCATTCGTACTTACCGAGACCTCTGGTTGCTGTGTATCCTCAGGCTTTGTTTTACTCTGACAAGCCGTTACAAGCAACAACATAACACTGAGGATCAAGGCATACTTTCGGATCATTCCACTTCACTCCCAGTTCGTTTTCAACCCATGACTTCCTGTAGATGTAAAAATTTTCTCCCAGGTACATCATAACCCATAATGTGGGATTTGCGAACGAAATAAGTCAATTTCAAGACCATATCCTTCCATCATAAAAAAACACGCTGCCTGCATGGATGGATATCCATGCTATATGCAAGCGTGCTAGCTCCATTATTTTATTTACAAACCTATTCAATATCCCTGTACCTCTAACTTGAAGTTCCTTCCCCTCCTCATCTTTCAAAAGATATCGCTGTTCCTATGCTGTATTACCATCTTTGCTGGCCTCATTTCGTAAATCCTCACATCGTGTTAAAACTCAAATACCTTTTTCTTATCTATTAAGCAACCCTTCATCAAACCATACATCCTCATAATCCTCGGCAATCAAGAACCTCCACCCCGGAGCAAGTCCGAGATATTGACTAATCTTCGCATCCCATTCATCAATATGAGCAACATGTAGCGGTACAAAGAAATCATCAGCTGCCGAATATTCCTCGGCCCAAATGTACCAGCCCGTCGTATCGCCTTCTGGTTGAATTCGCATCCCATGGATAGGCTCGCGTTTCTCCTTTACGTTCCAGGCAATCCCTACCTTCAGGTGGGGTTCACTCGGAACATAGTCTGCATGGTATTTCTCACACAGTTGCTTCTGTACGTGTGTAGCACTCTCCTGCTTCACCATATCCCTCCATCCTTGGCATCAGATGCCGTAATAGGTTTTGTATCCTGATAACCATTCGTCTTTGGAAAAATCAACAAAGTCGTACGGCTCGCACTTCTTGAGATAAAGCACCTGATCATGTGCTTGTTCGCCGCCCTTTTTTTCCAGATACACGATGGTTTCTTCAAAGCCCGCACCGCAAAGCAGCTGCACATCAATGTAACTGCCTGCGTCCTGATTTTTTCGTTTGGCTTGCCAGATCAGCTCTGTGTCCTCTACGCTACCGATAGCAAACAACATGATGCACAGCAGTTTCAATACCTCATGATCCTCTGCTTCCCGGCTTTCCATCTTTTGTTGCACCAACTTACGAATCGATTCCCGATGTTTCTTGTCAGGCTCCAGTCCGTACAATTGCAACAATTCATCTTCATTCATATCTGTTCACCTGACTTACCTCAGAATGTCGTTTAATTCTTCCGCTTTTTTCCTGCTATCCATTCTAGCATAAAAATAAAACGCAATAACATGCAACACGATTGATAGAAGCCACATTCCCGGGAACCAAGGCGCAATTAGCTCAAACATCTCTCTGGAAAACAACCAAATGATGCCCATGCCTCCGGCAATGTTACATGTAGAAGAAATAACGATGTTCCATATCGGCTTCAACGTAAGATGATTCCACAGTGCGCTGTACATCATTCCAAACAATAAAGCCGCAATAAGGGAAATGCCTGCAATATTCCACAAATACACCATTTGAATGGGCTGATCGCGGTAGAACAGCGTCAGCAGCAGAATGACCCAAAGTGTCGTGACCGTAAATACCTGAAAAAATGATTGTTTAAGCTGATTGATCATGATAGTTTCCTCCTAAAGTGTTGAATATAAAACCGACTGACGGAGTAGCTGGAGCCATCGGTCAGATTAACCTGAATTCTGGCATGTTCGGCAGCCGAAAAGCAGCTAATATGTGTGGCGTTAATTATCGTCTGATTGTTGATTCGTACGAATGAAGTCTCTTGAAAATCTTTTTCCACATATTTCAGACGTTGGTTAAGCAAATATCTCTCTCCTGTGACGACACGCACCCCGCACATGCGATCTTCCGATTCAATGGCAATGACGCTGCTAAGTCTAATCCTCACCTGACGATTGTTTTTCGCCTGGATCACGATCAGTTCCGTCTCGGATTGACCAATCGCTTCCCGAATACGATCCCACTTTGACTTCTCTGCAGGATGAGTTACTATTTTGGCCTCGTTAGGCTGCATCTCCTGATTTTCCTCAAACATAACTTTCACGCGTTGCCCTCCTCTCACCACTCATATTACATATCTGAAAAGACACTTCCCACTACTTTGCGTTTTGTTGCATGAACCCGTAGTTGTGTTGCATTAAAAACAAAAAAACTACTCTCCAGAGTAGTTTCATGCACCTTTTTACTCGTTTTCACACTATTGGAGTTGAACAACTCGGCCAATTCGCTCATAAGCATCCATAGGGAACTCATAACTCCATCGAGTCTTATATTCCTCTAGACCCAAGTCCTTCAACTTACTGAATTCACGGTAAAATAATTTCGTTAGCTTAACTAGAGTTAATTCCTCTGACATCAGCAAATTCCCATCTGTGACCACATGTGAGCTAAAATTGTCATGCATCTCGTACACCATAAACTGAACCCGTGCCTGAGCGATTTTCTTGATTTTAAAGCGGCATTCCCCTGGCTCCGTCTGCATCACCATGACAACTTCTTCAGCACCTCTATGTAAGGCAATGAGTTGACTAGCCATATCCCCCAAGGCATCCGACAACCAGGAAACTGGAATTTCGATGATTTCCTGTAATTGAGATTCAATCTCTATATCCAGCCATCCATGTGGTTCGAGCTTCATCTTAATGTCCATCTATGTTGCCTCCCTACCTCATGCTGTAGTGCAAAATATGCTGAATACCAGGCAATGCCGTAAAGTGAACTTGTTCATTTTTAGAGTAAACCGGGGAAAATCCGGTGATGAAGGCGACCCCTTCGCTTTTTCAGTTTTTTTCTGTCCTCTCCGTTAAAGCGTAAATGAATAGTTCAACTTATAGATGTTCGTAGACATGCCATTCCTTGAATCTTGTTTTCAAATTCAAGGCGTTCTTCTGGATAAAAGTCGATATGCTGTCCATCGTCAACACATGGAAATCATCCGCAGGCTCGTTCTCCTTGTTCATAAGGAAATCCAACTTTTCTCCCTTGTACTCGTACACCTCATGTGCTGACAGACCGCCAAACTCATATGCTTTTGCTGTCATCAACTGATCTAACCATCCGTAAGCACCGACGTATTCACGCAGGATTCTAAACTCCAGCTTTTTCACATCATGGGTGTACACACTTCGTCCATTCGGGTCAGCTTCGTAAGGTGGATAAATCTGATATGTCCAGTCTCGATCAGTGTATATATGGGCGATGTAACCGCATAGGTATTGCGCAAATTGGTGGTCTTGCTGCATCCGTTGTCTGTTCGATTCAATAACATGCTGAAAACCAGTATCTGTAGGAAATTCATGCTCTACAGCCATGAGGTGCGTTTTTGCCTTTTCACTACGTATGTTCGTTCTCACATGAATGGAATCCGGTGCTAGGCTTCCCAGTAAGAATGATGGAGATGGATGCAGTACGATTTCAGATGCAACTGCAAAATGAACCATTGGCCAAGGCAAGCAAAGCCCTCCTTTTATCCAGAGATGTTATGATTTAAATGACGAAGCAGCGTAGCTTCCCCCTCTTTCAAAGTTCTGTCCTCTTGACGTCTTTGTCTTTCCGCGCAAAAAAAGAAGCAACAAGTGCAACGGAGCTTACAAGCGGTAACCATGTCATCCAGCCCATAAGGATTAGTATAGGTGCCAGCATCAGAATGACACCGAAAAACACCATCAGACGCAGCTTTTTCTTAATGCCTTTGACCGTCCAGATCAGCCCCGTGCAAGAAAGTACGATTAATAAAGTAATGTAGTATCCATCCATCCTGCTTTTCCCCCTTCGAGAATAAAATCAGCATTTTGATGAACAGTAACCTCCGTTTATGACATCCGCTATCCAATCAAGTAATCAACCACCGGGTACGAGATTACGTTGCGATCCCTGTAGGCTGAAGCTACGGCATCTGAATATGTGCTAAGAACACCGTTCTGGAGCATCACGGGTCTGAATCCGCGCTCCATGGCACCATTGTATGTGAACAGGACACACTCTTCTGCGGCAAAACCGGATACGATGAGTAGTTCAACGCCTAAATCTTTGAGCGTCTGCTCCAAATTGGTTTGCCAGAATGCATTGGAACTCTCTTTGGTGATCGTAATATCTTCCCCATCCACATCAATCTCTGAAATGACCTGATATTGCTCGGGTTCTGCTCCCTCCATGCCTTCCACATCTTGAATATGCACGACCACATGGTCATTGGAGCGAAGTACGTTCGCGACATGATTGATATATTCGCAGGCATGGTCTATGGCCTTCTGATCCATCTTTTGACGCACAATGCTCTCTTGCATATCCACAATTAACAATCCTGTTTTCATCCGATCTCTCCTTCTAATATCCAATCGTTTAATTCGTATTTCTGCTTGTCGTTATCCAGTTAATCATCCCTAAACAATTCATGCAGCATTCGATCCCGATTCTCCAGAAAGCTGCGAGTAATCTGATAATGATCTGTATCCTCATACCTAATCTCGTGAATATGTCCGTCGTCAAAACTTAGAATATTGGCCCCCGGATACCCGAGCAGAATGGGCGAATGTGTCGCAATGATAAATTGCGAAGTACTCGACAAGTCATGAATAATTCGTAGCAACGAGAGCTGCCGCGCTGGAGACAAAGCGGCCTCTGGCTCGTCAAGCAGATAAATCCCCTTTGAACTGAAACGGTTGATGAACAAGCTAAGAAAAGACTCGCCATGGGATTGCTTATGTAATGAACGTCCCCCATAATATCGAAGCGATTCCGGCATCTCATCGACATGGGATGCAAATTGATAGAACGATTCCGATCGCAAGAAGAAACCGTTTGCCATTTTAGGCAACCAGGCCAGTCTTAGATAGTCTCCTAGTGAGGACTCAGATGCATGTGTTTCAAACACATTATTCCGCCCGCCTCCGGCGGTATTAAATTCACATTGATGCGCGATGCCTTCCAGCAATGTTGATTTTCCAGATCCATTTTCACCAACAAAAAACGTAACGTTATTGCTAAACTCCAGTCGTCCCATGGAATGAATCGAGGGGATACTGAAGGGATATTCCCCAGGTTGCTCAATCTTGTCTGACATTAATTCAACACTTCGAAGATACATGATCTACCTCCTGCCATAGGTTCATTCACGTTAACTCCTATGTCCATCGTACCCTATAATCCAATATTTTGGAAACCGCTTTAATTGAAAAAGAGCGAGCCCGTTGGCTCACTCTTTATGATCCTTTTCCATGTTGCTGAACACGCTTGTCATTGAGCAAGCTGCCACAATTGAGAACTAAAACGGATACGCGCGTCCTTAGGCTAATTAAAATACAAATCTTCGCTGTGCCCAGTAACTGAACGCAAAAATTGAGATTTCCGTCAGAATTTTAGCTGCCAGTAGCGGAATGATCAGTTGTTCATTATACAAATATAACAAACCGTAGTTTAGTAATAGCACAAGCACCACAAGCGAGAAATATTTCGGTAACGACTGCTGAATCTTGGAACTCCGACCTGCGGAGAAAACATATTTGCGGTTCAAAGTGTAATTGAACATGGAACTGCAAAGCCTTGCGGCAACCACCGACAGAAACAGATTATGTGTGAAATACTGTATGATAAATAATAATCCAAAATCAATCAGAGCAGATAAGACAGAAGATGTACTGAACATCAGAATGGGCATGTAGATGCGAAACGAGTCTGCCAAAGGACGGAAATGGGAGGATTCATTGTGGTCCAGATAGACCGTATCAATAAATTCTTCTGTAATTTCATAACCTTCCTTATGTGCGGTTAGCAGCATGTTCATCTCATACTCAAACCGTTCTCCGGGAATTTGGCACAGCCAGTCCAGCATCGCATATGGAAAACCACGAAGTCCCGTCTGTGTATCATTCACCTTAGTGCCTGTTGTCAGCGCAAACACAGTACGGGTAACACGGTTACCGAAACGACTACGGACAGGCACCTTACCTGTAAAGCGACGACTTCCTAATACAATGCCAGGACTTGTCTGCGCAAGCAGTGTCTCAAAGATACTCCGAATATCATGAGGCAGATGCTGTCCGTCACTATCTGCGCATACGACTCCGCCTTGCGGTCCATGCTCTCTTATATATTGGAAGCCTGTCTTCAGCGCCCGGCCTTTGCCCCGATTGACCTCATGTGTCAGCACTGTACAACCGTACGCCTCAGCTGTCTCGAAAATTCCACGGTATTCAGCCCCGCTACCATCGTCCACGATCACAATAGGCCCAAGCTTAAATGTCTGTAACTGCATAACCAGATTCAACAAACGAACGTCAGGTTCATAGGATGGAATAAGGATCGTCATATTATTGTGCCTCCGTCAGATACAGAATGTCACTTACGCCACGTTCCTGGTTACGTCCCAAAGGATTGTTGACTACCCTGCCCATAAAATACATGGTGGAAGAACCACCGCCGTCCAGGTTATATGCATCGGTTGCGCCCAGGTCTTTCATCGTCTGGGCAAGTTCAGCCAGCGTCATGCCCCGGCTGTCATCCTGTCTTCCATCAACCACAACGAACACATAGTGGTTTGGAGCGATCATACCGATAGCTGTTCGTGGATTCGCATCCTGAATGGAGCGATTGCCAAAGTTATTGTCGATTTTCACACGACTGAAATCACTAGTAATTTCACCGTTCTGCACCAGAATCGGCCCAAAGGATAATGTATTGGTTACCCCTTCTGCCAGCAGTTCAGCAGAGGAAATATCATTTTCGTCATACGTTTTGATCGTCCCGTCATTGAACAGCGCTAACGCATCCCTTGTCGGGCTGTCCCGATATAACACGCCATTACGGATAATGACACCATCATCACGAAATCCGTAGTAGTCACCGTTTATCGCAAAAATCGCGTTGTTTGTTTTCGCAATCTCCGATGTGTCCTCTGTGATATTGGTGCCAAAGCTATTGTCCGCCAGCGCAGTTCGCAAACTGCTCGCGTCCTTCGCCTGTACATCAGCCACATAATACGTAATCTGATCCGAGCCGGAGCCTATCTGCACCTTCTGAATCTGTATTTTTAGATCATCACTGCTGTAACTCCAGTCATCTGACGTTGCATGTACACCCGTTGCACTCGTTGTAGTAGAAGTTGTACTCGCTGTTCCCTCAGATCCAGCATTCGCCGTTGTAGGAGTAGCTACCGTGTTATCATCAGCCACAACCACCTGTACATGCCGAATCAAATATCGGTCAGCCAGGCTGTACAGAATGCTACCTATAACAATGACAGCCACAAGGGTAAAGGTAAGCCACCTGCGTTTTTTTCGGGAAACAGGAATGCTATGTTGGTCTTTCCGATTGTTTTTTTCAAAGAGTTTGATCATGTATCATTCACCTCTCCAGATTCATTTACGTTTTAATGCCATATTAGGACCGGTAACTTAAATGAATCTGAAATGAAAGAGGTAAGATGGCTATGAGTTTATCTTTAAAATACAAAAAGATCTTCCGTTTCCGTTAAAGGGATTCAGAAGACCTCAAAGTTGAAGTTGGATTTATCTATGCAAACAACGCATCGTAAGCCGGACAAGGCCGGTTTTTCAGAAAATCTGTTAGCGCAACAGGCTGCTGCTTATAGATATCTTTTAGCGACGTGCCACTATAAATGTTACCAATCACCACCGGATGACACAGCTCACAGATCAGAATGTCCCCGTTTCCATGCAAGTGTAATTGTTTCGTACCATCCACACAGTTCGAGAAATATACACCTGGCTGTTCACGCAGATTCAATTGTTCGGCAAACCGATCCATACATGTAAAATAGAGCGTTGTATCCGGCTTTTTATGTTCGATTAACGCCGTGACCGATTGAACCAGTGACTCTTTGGAGACAATCTGACTCCAGTCGGTGTGTGGCATCTTGATGCTATTCTGAATCTCATGAATACGCACACCCAAGTCATAAACTTTATCGCTAATCGCCAGCATCTGGTCCTGATTGCCTTCAAACAGCAACGTTTCAAGCACCGTCTCCAGACCCAGCTCTGTGCACAGACGGATATTTTGTACCAATCTCTCATACATGCATGGATTCACACGATAGTAGACAGCATACGACTCCGCATCGGTATAGTTAAAAGAAATATGGATATTGGACAAGCCGGCATCCCGTAACGCCAGGATTCTTTCCTCTGTCAACAGACTGGCATTGGTGTTCAGTTGTGTATCAATGCCATGTGCTGCACAGTACGATACGATGTCCAGACAATCCTGGTATTTCAGCGTCACCTCGCCGCCGGACAGGCGCACCCGCTTGAGATGCGGAAGTTCACGAATAATGCGAATGACCTCTGCACTACTAATGCACTCCCCATCATCTCGATTGTAGGCGCAACAGTAGTCGCATTTATAATTGCAATTCGAAGTCACCCCAACCTCCAGCCCTTCCAGCTCATAGAAGCCGGGAGTCTCCAGTTCAAGTGCTTTGTATTTATTTCTAATCGTCATACGCCCTCCCCCTAATTAACTTTCAGCTAGTTAACACCACAATAACCTGAAAATTATAGCGAAAGATATTTCAAGGGCGCTATGACATTATGTACGTTCCGGTGGTAAAAGCCGTGAAAAATCCAGAAAGTCTTAAATTCAAGGCCATAATCTGTTCTTATGCCACTGTTCGTCTTGCCATGTATACTGAACACGAATATGTTTCCGATCTGTATCTCCCTGCCAAAACTCCACTTCTTGTGCATGCACAGCATATAAACGCCAATGAGACGCAACGAAATCAGGGTCCTCCTGAAGGCGCTTCTTCTGAACTTCAATGGAACGATTCAGCGTGTCCTCCTCAACCAACTGCTGACTCTGACGCTCCGTCATGGCTACCACTCTCGCTCCAAATTTGCGTTTACGGAAGTCACTGGCTCCTGCTTCGTCTCCCTCATCCTGTGCAATCCCCCGGATCCGAATCTGTCTGCCTAATGCAGGCCAGTACAAGGTAAGCGCCACCTTAGGGTTATGGTGCAACTGCTGGCCTTTTCGACTGTTTGAGCTGGAGGCAAAATAGAACGTGTCCTCGATGATATTTTTTAAAATTAACACTCTCGCATCTGGATAACCCTGTTGATCTAGTGTTGAAAGGGTCATAGCATGAGGTTCCTTTACGTTGTTTTCTATCGCCAGCCTCAGCCACTCCAAAAATAACTTTCCCGGCTGTTCAGGCAAATGTTCTAAATTCCAAAGTGGAAATGGTCCGGATAAAGATTTTAATTGATGCAGCAGTTCTTCCGCTTGGTTACTCATCATTCCCTACCTCCTTCTTATCATTGGGTACCTTAAAGTTGAGTTCATTTACGATCTTAAATGAGGAATCCTGTTCGCGTCCAACATGCTCCAGCCTTTCTCCATGTTCTGAACCGTGTGAATACTCGTGTTGTCGATGGGATAAAAACTGGACGTATTGCTCCATTCCCTGTTAGCGAGCAGATAATAAAGGATATTAATCACCCCACCGTGGGTCACCAGTAAAACATTCGATTGGATTCGCTTCTCTTCGAGTTGAACACAAAGATTCTCGAATGCATTTTGTATTCTTGTATAAAAATGGGTCGGACTTTCTCCGCCCGGAAAAGCAGTGTCCATCTTGAGCGTATTAAAATAAATCCCGGGGTACTTTTCCTCCGCTTCCGCATGGAGCATACCCGCTATGTCACCATTGTTCATCTCACGCCAATCAGGTGTGTGTATACCTCGAATGCCCAATGACTCTTCAATGGCTTGGCTTGTTTGCACCGCACGGGGTAGATCGCTGCTTATCACTGTATGAATATCATATTGCTCTTTATATTCAAACAGATACGATCCTAAAGCTCTGGACTGAATAACACCCGCTTCCATGAGTCCCCTTTGGCTCCAGCCGCCGCGATAACCTTCTTCATCTGCACCATGTCGAACAAGGAAAATCTTCATAGCGTTCTTGTCACCTCTCACTGTCTCATCATTTAACGAACAAATGTGTTCTTTACACGTTCAGATTTCCTAAAATACGGAATCCAGATCGCACAAGCAATGGCTGATCTTGCAATGTCCCGAATCGAGCTTCCGTCTTCTAACTCCCTTGCCATCGGAATCTGATAAAGTATCAGATAATCCACCATGCCAACTACCAGGCTAAGACTATAAAAAATAATCATCAGGCGTGGAAGAATCGCTTTTTTACGATAAAAAGCAACGATGACATACACCGTGAATAATAGAAACAATATGTTGTAAATCGCCTCAAAAATAATTATCGGAGCCCAAAGTGGGTGATAATAACCTGAATCTTTCGAAGTTAGAATCTCCCATGTCTCTGTGTTTAAAATGGGTAAAACAGACTGGCTAATCTGAGCAAGGAGCATCACTAATGTGAACCACAACCCAATCTGGATTAGGATCAGCCAGCCTCCGAGCCCAGACACACCAAGTGGGCGGTATTCCATCATTGATTCTTGAAATGGTTCTTGTCGAGGTTCTTGTTGCACTTCTAACACGTCCTTCTCTCATGCTGTTTTAACTGCCGCTATTCAATTCCATATGTATAAATACTCTATACGTTTCTTTCCTATTCTTACTTGAAAGCTATTTAGTCACTCCCATAAAAATTTACACAGCTTTCTTATTGTACTACAGTGAAGAAATGAGGCATACTCATTTTTTCCACCTCCTATTATCAGGTTCGTTATACTTACACCATGTTCCGTCCCGTCCGCTCATGTCATAATTCAACGTAACAACAGCAGCCTACGATGCTGCTTACGATTACTTATAATAAGGAGGATTTCGCCATGCCTGATCCAAAATTAACGTTACTGCCTTTTGCAGATATCTCCGTTTATACCGAAGGTTTCGATATCCTCTCCGTACAGTGGGGACACAATAGCCTTGCATATATACTACTTATCAATCAAGTCCCTGAACGAAAAAAAGGTATGTTCGTGCAAACGAAACTAAAGGAGCCATACACGTACAAAGTGCTGATTGTATCGGATCAATATGTCCAGGAAGTTGTCATCGGGGGACAACAATTTCACTATCATTATGTACAGCCTTTACAAGAACATCTTCTGCTCGTTGGTGCGCGCTGCACCTATTATGGAAACGATCAATTTGATCTGAACGCCAAAGTATGTGATATGGAAGGCACGACGATTCGAGAATTTTTGCTCGGGGATGGGATTCAGAGTGTACAGGTGACGAAGCATGGAACGATCTGGACGAGTTACTTCGATGAAGGTATCTTTGGTAACTATGGCTGGGATCAGCCCGTTGGGGCGAGTGGATTGCTCGCTTGGGATGCATACGGGAATGTGCTCTATAAAAATAACAGTGCAGACATTGCAGATTGTTATGCACTCAATGTGGTGAACGAGGAAGAAGTCTGGTTCTATTATTATAGTGACTTTTCACTTGGCTGTATTTCGGGAGGATTCAAACCGGAGTCTACTCAAGTGAACTTCCTGAATCCGAATATATCAGGTTCCTCCGGTTTCTGTACGGATGGATATCACTTCCTGTTTGATGCCGGGTACGGGAAACATGGAACATTTATTTTCAAGAAAATGCAGAAGTCTGGCAGCCTCACCAGAGGAACGAAGTTCCAATTGCTGAACGAGAAAAAACGCCCCTTCCAACAGGCGCGACAGGATTTTCGTCAGGATCGCCTGCTACTGAGTGAGGGTGACTTGCTGTATCAAGTCACGATGGAAGAACTGTTATCTGTTATAGAGTAGCTTCCAAAGGAGCTGAGGAATGAGGAAACGATCAAAAAAGCTTGAAATCAAAGATTAAAGTCATACCTTAAAGGACAATCCCTCTTCCTCCAGCGATTTACGCAGTATAGGCATGGACGATGGCCCTATACCGTGCAGTTTCAGAATTTCTTTTTCCGTATATTCAGCAAGTTTTGGTAATGTCGTAATATCTTCTGCTTCCAGTGCGCGTCTTACCGGAGCAGACAGTAGACTCATAAATCCCTCTTTCGGTTTACGTTCCGCCTCACATTTGGGACAAGTCGAACAATCACTCTTTTTAAAAAATGTATGTCCCTTCTCGCATGTTCGCCGTGTTCCTTTATTGATTGTCATTTGGGCTTTCCTCCTTAGAGATTGTATAATACGTTTGATAATAAGTTTACTAGAATGAAATTTAAATTGCAGGAGTGTGTTTAAATGAATTTAAAAGAAAAACTGATGTACATACGAGAAAATCAATATCAAGCACAGTCAGACGCCTTCGTCCTGATCCAAGAAATGTTACATAACATCGGTACGGTGGACGCACAATTGCGTGATGAGTTGATCTATACCACCCTATCTCACTGGATTCCTGGCCTTTCTCTGACTACATCCGAATTAGAACACATTTTAACCACCGTTTTAGATCGTGACCATCTGCTTTATGGACTGGGGGAAACCCATTCCGACTCCGTATTCACACGTTCCTTTTCCATGCTGGTTATCCCTCTTCTTTTCATGAGACACGCATTATCGCCCTTCCTGTCAAGTGAGCGTATTCATCAGATTAAGGACGTGGTCTATCACAATGTACGAGAAGAAAAGGATTACCGTGGATATGATGAAACTAAGGGTTGGGCTCACGCTGTAGCTCATGCTGCTGATGTGTTGGAAGATTTGGCTCAATATAATGAATTAGATGAGGCTGATTTATCAACGATGCTGGATCTGGTGTACGAGAAAATGACGATCAGTGACCGGGTCTATTCTGATGGCGAAGACGAACGAATGATAACACCAGTCATGTGTATTCTGGATAGAAACATCCTTAGTCAGGCGTCCATTCAACAATGGATTCAACGTTTTGGCACGGTGGAGAATGAATCCGAATTTTTGCCTGCCTTTAGGCAAAAAAACAACATTAAAAACTTTCTCAAAAGTCTTTATTTTAGAATCAAATTTCATGGAGTGTATGATGCTGACTTATGTCCAACGATTGAACAAACGTTATATAAAGTAGAACCGGTCTACTATACATCCTGAAGGATGAACTGCATTCCGAACTCTGCAAAAATGGCCGCATACTTTTTCTGAAAGATCGCCCAGCGATTTTCGGCTCCGTATTTGGCCTGCAACTGCTGTAGATATTTCTGAGCAGTCGTCGTATCCCCATTTTGCAGCAGGAAATGAAAGGTTTCTTCGCTTAAATGCAGTGCGGTCTTCGCCATATAATATTCCACAATCTCTCTTGCGCTGGTTATGTTCTTCATGTATTCAACGGCGTCTTCCAGGTCGGACAGTAGTTCTTTTGAAAAGGTGATCGGGTCGGTGTCAGGTGTCAACGAGTAGCGGTCTGGGGCAGATGGGACAATCTCTTCAATCCTGCAGGTCAGATGAGCCTGCTCCCCCATCGTTTTACCTCCTGATGTCATAGACTGCAACTCCGCCAACTCCTTGGAATGAATCATGCAGTTAATATAGAAGCGAACGTGGTTGGCTGTGTTGCCTTGGGACTTCTGAATGTTGAATCCGTAAATAAGATCGCCTTCGACTCTTCGAAAATTCAGAGCTTTTTTGGCATAACCATGACGGGCAAACAAAGGTTTCACTTCATTTTTGATCACCTCTTTAAACAGCTCCTGCAAAAGAACTTCCTCCCTCTATGCCTCGATTTTGTAAAAATACGGCCCGCACATCGATTCATGCGTATGTACATACGTCCATGTAAACGCCTTGTCGAAGATATAGATATCCTGCTGTTCATCAAAATCAGCTGCGACTACAGCACTTGCGCTCTCATAGATCTGGACAAACGGCGTATGTTGATACATCACATATAAGTCGGTCTTCTCTTCGGCATCGAAGGCTGCTCGTGCTGCTTCCCCTTCCAAACACTCCTGCTGTTTGTAACTGAACATATGCCATTTGTACTGGCTGTAGTAGATCGTTTCTTTTAAAATATCATCCAGATTATGGGCAAACACCTCATCCCAGCGCTGAATAATTTCCTCCGATTCCTCGCACAACTCGGTCACTTGTACTCCCTTGTCCGCGATCATTTTCTCATACATATATTTGCGGTACACCATTTCAACTCGTGAGTATGCCACGTTAAGTTCACTTTCCGGCAACACATCCAGCATCCGATTAATCTCTTCCCGAATCATGGGTGAACCTCCTTTATGTAGATACTTTCAAAAAAACATTTATCGATCATGAGATACGTACATACCTATCACACAGCAACTCCAATGGAGGCGTATAGATTCTCTCACTAAATCTCAAAACGGCCACAATACCTTGCGTCTACATTAGCCTTTATCTGCTTGTCTCAGCATATAAGCTAGTTCGTACATCTCGGCAATATCATGTCGGTTCTGTTCCCGAAAACGCCGTACCGCTTCATCAATCTCTACGGCCTCAACCGCCACCACCTGTTCTCCATCCTCAGGATTGAGTGGGTCGCCGACCCGTTCCACATCCCCATAACCAATCACCCTCACAAAATTCGGATGCGGAATATGCGGTCGATATGGCTCAACTGCACTGGACGTACAGTGGAATTGTCCAAAAACCTGATAAGAGCGTAGCTCTGCACCTAGTTCTTCCATCAGTTCACGTTTCAATCCGTCCATGTAATGCTCTCCTGCTTCCAACGTTCCTCCGGGCAGTTCCCACAGTCCGTTATCCAGTTGAAACACGACACACTGTTCTCCGACAAACGGAATAATACTCACATTACTCACCAATGTCTCGTCTATTTGCTCGCCTAGCCTAAACTCCGCCTCAATGATTCCCCAGTGGATCGACGTGCTCAGTGCCGGAAATTGTTGTGCATCTATGCTGTTCATTCGCATCCAATCCTCTCCCAATGAAATTCATGATGTACTGTCATCCATTCGTAGCCTGAATCTTTACCTCAACGTACACGCCATTCCCTTCCAATTATAGTCGAAAACACAAAAAGAAGGCCACCTCTCCCACAGGAGCTGTGACCCTCTCATCGCACTGAAACTAACCGTTAAGCGTATTTCTCATCAACTTATTTCTTCGAAAAGCAATTCACAATCCTCTAACGTGCTACTAGCTTTCCCTTTTCCAAAAAAAGAACCCGGCTACAGAGCGGCAAAATCCGCTCATCATGCGTAACCATCACTGCACTCTTGCCCTGCTCCTTCACGAGCCGTGCAATCGTGCCTACAATATCCAGCCCGCGCTCCGCATCCAGGCTGGCCGTCGGTTCATCCGCCAGTAGCACAGCCGGATCATTCATTAGCGCCCGCGCAATAGCAACGCGCTGGCGTTCTCCGCCGGACAGCTTGTCAGTATATGCTTTGCGCCGGTGAGACAGGCCCACCGTCTCCAGCAGTTCACCTGCACGGCGCTCGGCTTTACTTTTGTCCATACCCGCAAGCTTCGCTACTACTAATAACTGCTCCTCCACCTTCAAGTAAGGAATCAGATTCGCACTTTGAAATATAAATCCGAGCTGGCGCAGCCGCACATCCGAGATGTCCGTTTTACTTTTGCCCATGATCGAAGAGCCGTCCAGCAATACCTCCCCATCCGTAGGTTCGAGCAGTGCACCTGCAATGGACAGAAATGTACTTTTTCCTGAACCCGAAGGGCCCATCACGGCGACAAGTTCTCCTTCTGCCACCTGAAGATCAAGGCGATCCAATATTGTACGCTGGCTGCCGCCGTCATCAAATGTCTGTGTAATCCCTTGTAATTCCAGTCGGTTTCTCATGCTGCCGTCCTCCCAATCGCATCAAGCGCATCAATTTTGGTAACCTTCCACACCGAGAACAACGAACCCGCCATCGACATCAGGATGAATAACACACAGGTCAATGCAAGGGTGGATATTCCTAATTGAAAAGGCATAGATGCTGGAAGAACAGATTCGAACAGCCGCACAAGCAATACGCTAATCACCAGACTACCGATGGACAACAGCAACACCTGTAGCGACACACTGCCTGCGAGATAACCGTTTCGTGTTCCAATTGCTTTTAAAATGCCAAATTGACTGGTTTTTTGAATCGTAATGACGTAGAAAAATACCGCAAGCACAAATGCCGAGATAACGTACAGGAAAGCAATCATCATCAGTAATGAGCCTTGTTCCTCCTTATAACCAGGGATGGCGGATACCGCATCCGATTTGGTGATGATCTCTGTCTTTGGTAAGGCGGCACTCAGCTTGCTTACCTGTTCATCCGTACCTTTGACCGCGATTGCATTGTAGACTGGTGTACTCGGTGAAACAGATGGAGTCGATGTACCCATTACAGCTTCAGCGCTCTTTTCAGTGCCAATAGCGTCAGTATTCGCTTTAGCAATCGCGCTTGTTCCAGTGCCAGTGCCGGTGTCTACTCGACCTATTGCAGAAGTTGCCTGCACATTACGTGATCCAGCTTGCAATGTAAGCCATTCCTGCTCATTCATAAACACCACCGGCGCGTGACTGAACGATTCATTTTGCACAAAACCACTCACTGTCCACTCCGTCCCCGAGGCTTGATCCACCAGAACCGTGCCAATCGTGACGCCGGATTTTGCCAGCTTCCGATCGACCACAACCTGCCCTGCGGACTGATCGTTGATCGCATTGCCTTCGGTAACCGTTGGCGCCAGCCAGCTTCCCGGGTTCACCATGAATAGGGTGACATCGATCTTCTTGGTATCGTCCGCCGGGCTGACGGTCGTCATTCGAACCCCAAGCGGCTCGGCATTATCCCGTCCAACGACAGCACGGGCCTCATCCAGCTCCTGCTGGCCCACCTGTGAACGAGTAAATCGATGATTCGAATCCTGTTCAAGCACAAAATGGGTTGCTGCCATATTTTTAATCGAAGCCGCGTTATCATACGACAGCCCCTGGGCAAGTCCGGTTACAAACAACACCAGAAACGAAACCAGCACCATGATGGTCGCGATCAAGGTGTATCGTCCTTTTGCAAATCTCATTTCCCGTATAGCCAAGTACATATGCTCTGACCTCCCTCTTGATAATCCAAGTATAGGGGGTGAAAATGAACGGAAAATGAATAACACATTACATCTGTGGAAGCGTTACGGTAAAGAGCGTGCCTTCAGCTGAACTGGACACCTCAATGGTGCCGTGATGGAGACGAATAATTTTCTGCACAATCGCAAGGCCCAGGCCGGTCCCGCCAGATGAACGTTCACGTGCATGATCCGCCCGGTAGAAACGGTCAAACAAAAAAGGCAGATGCTCGGCTGCAATTCCGTCTCCAGTATCCTGAATATACACGACACACGCTTTATCCAACTGCTCTGCCCGAACCTCAATGCTACGGCCCTTCGGCAGATGCTGCACCGCATTACCAAGCAAGTTCATCCAAACCTGCATCAGTAACACTTCATTGCCTGTAATCTTTATGGATTCCGGTACAGACATGCGCAGGGATAACTCTTTCTCCTCCAATTGCCATTGCAACACTTGAACCGCCTGACGGAATTGGCTTCTCAGCGCGAAGGTAGCTTGGGTTTGCGTCATATCTTCATGACCCTGTTCCAAGGAAGACAGGAGTAACAATTGTTTACTGAGCAACGAGAGATGCCGGCTCTCTTTTTCAATAATGGATGCATAGTGCGCCCGTTCTTGCTCCGGTAATTCCCGATCCGCTACCAATTGCGCAAATCCCTGAATGGAGGTTAAAGGTGACTGAATCTCATGGGATACGTTGGACACGAACTGTTGCCGGGCCTTGTCCACCCGTTCCAATTCACGGCTCATCGTCATAAAATGCTGGGCGAGTTGCCCGATCTCGTCACGCCTTGCTGTATTTAATTTCAGATTATAATTGCCTTGCGCAATACGTTTTGTCGCTTCAGACAGCCGTTCAATCGGATTGACCAGATAACGCGTACTAAACAGGAAAATCAGCACACTGATACCCACCGTTAATGCCCCAATGAGCGCAAAGAAAATCCGCAGTTCTCCAAATTGCAAAATAACATCGGGACGCATGAACATGGCGTAACGAACCTCGCCCACCTGAAGTGGAACCCCCACCGTATTGCTTAATTGGTTGTCAAAAAATCCGGTAATAAACGGTTGGCTCGGAAACTCGGCCACGCCATGATACACATCGCCGCCTAGAACCAGACGAACAGCCTGCTTGTCCAACTCCTTTTCGCGGAATTCACGGCCGTAAAACTGATCATCGCCTTGACCATCGGTGACATAGATTTCGTATCCTAATGCCGCTGCATTGTGAAGATATCGCTGAACCGTACTCGGCTCAGGCTGCTCTTCGGCAAACTTTTTCATGTCCATGGCGATACCAACCAACTTCTCATCATTAAAGTCTTTGAGTTTAGCGTGATAGTAGATGTTGGAGAAAAAGAATCCGAGCAAACTACTGACGATAATCACCGCCACCGTAATGAGAAATATGCGAACGTATAACGATCTCAATGCGATTTCACCTCGATTTTGTATCCAATGCCCCGCACCGTCTGAATCACAAAATCATCTGTATAGTCCGCAAAGCGGTCACGCAACCGCTTGATATGTACGTCGACCGTTCGGTCGTCCCCTTCATAATCCGCCCCCCAGACAAGACGAATCAATTCATCACGCGAGAACAGGCGCCCCGGAAACTGCGCAAGCTGAGACAGTAGTTCAAACTCTTTCATCGGTAAAAAAAGAATCGACTGTCCATCGCTTACTTCCACATTGTTGCGGTCAATCACGATCCGGTTCATGCGAATGATATCGCTGGAAGTTCGGTGATATCGGCGAAACAACGCTTTGACCCTGTACACCAGTTCCTCAGGTTCAAACGGCTTGGTCACATACTCATCCGTGCCCCGTAAATATCCTTCTTTCTTGTCTGCCAGCTGATCCCTTGCGGTCAGCAATATAATAGGAATGTCGTAATGCTGACGTATGTAATCACACAGCTCAAGTCCGTCCATGCCTGGCATCATCACATCCAAGATCGCAAGATCGATGGGGGTCTGCTGTATCATTTGGACCGCCTCCACACCATCCTGTGCTTCATGTACCCGGTATCCCTCCTTCGTCATGACATGGCGCAACAGTGCGCGAATATTCACATCATCGTCTGCTAGTAGCAGATGTTTCATCTCGTAGTCCGCCCTTCTATAGTGATCCTGCCCCGATGGTAGCACAAAAACGAAGCCATTAGCCAGTGCATCTAAGTGGTGCAGTTGGCAGTACAGCTGTCTGTGTGGATGCATGTTTATATTTTCGCAAATCTGGTTGACACTACTATGAGGCCGAATTATAATAAATTTAAAACATATGAGTTATTGCTCATATGTTCATATAAATAAGAGTGAACCGTATTACCAAAATGATCAGCAACACATCCACAAGTAACACGTAACGCTACATGATCACGCAACATACATAACAGAGGATCGTTCCAAAGGAGAGGATTACAATGTCAGGACAGCAACATGGGCACAATCATACCCACGATCATGGACACAATCACGCGCACGGCACGAATAACAAAAAGGTACTGCTCTTTTCCTTCATTATCATTACCTTCTACATGATCGTAGAAGCCTTCGGGGGATTCATTACGAACAGTCTTGCACTCATCTCCGATGCAGGTCATATGCTCTCAGACTCCATTGCCCTTGGGATTGCCTTACTGGCATTCACTTTCGGGGAAAAAGCCGTCAATACGGGTAAAACCTACGGTTACAGACGTTTCGAGATTTTAGCGGCCACCCTAAACGGCGTCACGTTAATTGCTATAGCGCTTTACATTTTTTACGAGGCCATTGGCCGCTTTATCCACCCGCCTGAAGTGGCAACGATGGGCATGCTGATCATCAGTACAATCGGACTACTCGTGAACATTCTGGTCGCTTGGATTATGATGCGTGGCAGCGATACCGAGAGCAACCTGAACATGCGCGGTGCTTATCTTCACGTGATCAGCGACATGCTCGGCTCGATTGGTGCGATTGCTGCTGCCCTGCTCATGATGTTCTTCGGCTGGGGCTGGGCTGATCCGCTGGCAAGTGTCATCGTGGCGGTGCTGGTATTACGCAGTGGATTTTATGTCACCAAATCTTCCTTGCACATTCTCATGGAAGGCACACCCGCAAACGTCGATGTGAACGATCTGGTGCAGACGATTCAACAGGTGGATGGCGTCAAAGGTGTACACGATGTTCATGTCTGGTCAATCACCAGCAACCTGAATGCACTGACCGCCCATATCGTGGTAGATGGCACGATGGATGTATATGCG
Source organism: Paenibacillus polysaccharolyticus (assembly GCF_023714295.1). GTDB lineage: Bacteria > Bacillota > Bacilli > Paenibacillales > Paenibacillaceae > Paenibacillus > Paenibacillus polysaccharolyticus_A. Next base: position 173,470 of record NZ_JAMAUN010000001.1, on the reverse strand, counting down.
TCCGAGGTGCTTGTACAGAAGATCGAACATCTGCTGGAACACAAAGAGATCAAACATGTCACCTTGCAGGTCGAGTCTGAAAAGCATCTTCACGATACCTCCGTCCTCTGCACCGTCAAAGGTGACGCACCCGATGCACATGCGCATCACCATCATTAACGTATCGCAGGTTAGCGGATACTCCCTTTTATTGGGATAAGACAAAACAGGCCGATTCCCGTTAAGGGATCGCCCTGTTTTTTGCTGTTTATACTGCAATGAATTCCAGAAACTCCAATCGATTCCCGAAGGGATCATTCAGATAAAAACGCCGTACTCCCTCGTCTGATCTTGCTTCATCATCTAATACTTCGAAACCGTGCTTGTGCAGATGTTCACGCAGCTGCTCTAGATTCTGGACATGAAAGGCCGGATGGGCTTTGGAAGCAGGTACAAAATCATGTTGCACACCGATATGAACCTGATGGACGCCGCATTGAAACCACACACCGCCGCGTTTCTGTAGCTGTTCCGGCTTAGGAATTTCTGTCCATCCAAGAATTTGATTAAAAAAATCTCTAGCTTCCTTCTCGCAACCTTCAGGAGCAGCCAACTGCACATGATCAATGCCATTGAAATGATAGGCCATTTGATTCATCCTCCCTACTAAGTTTCATTGATTGAAACTTAGTTTCGTTTTATAATCCCATTTTATAGGTTGAATAAAATTACGTCTAGGTTTCAACACATTTTACCTGTAGTGCATGAGCTTTCGCGCTTCCATCGTCAGACCAAATGAAACGAGCCGATCTTTCATCGCTCGGTATACATCAGGGTCATCGAACCCTTGTGCCTGACTGTCCCGGATTAAACTAAACAGCCCCACCTGATCTGCGCTCGATATGTAGGATTTTAATTGCTCCTTATGATCGTATGGAATTTCTTTCTCATGCCACGGATGAGGCTCCGCTCTCTTACAATCACTCACTAAATCTTTCCCCAGCGCAACGCCAAGGCCATCTAGTGTGTCGATAATGACTTCACCACGTCTGATCTGCCGTGCTTCCTGAATGTATGAGTATCCGTCGGAGATGGGCTGAAGATCAAATCGCTGCATAGCCAAGTTCCGAACCTTGTTTTTTTCAAGATCCCAGCGTTTCCCGTCAAAGTATTCACTTTCGCGCGCATCATCCTCTTGCTCCATGACATAGTTCAGGTACTGTTGTTTCGATTCAAATTCATTGAGTAGGAGATCCTCATGACCTGAAAAACTAAGCGCAAAAAAATCCCGGATATTGCTGGCGATGATTCTCGCATAGTTACCAAAATCCATGGGGTCTACACGAATTACAGGCGCTAAACTTAGATCAGAAGCATGTCCAAAGTCCGTCAAAAATGAATAATGAATGCCGTCCATGCCTGTATTGGCAAACACGATCGCATCCGCAGGAGAACTCCAGTAACCCCCGTGATCATAAGGATCGAATTGTAGAAAATAACCTGTAGGTGTCTCCAGATAGGGTACTACGTGCCTGATTTCCTGCTCCCAATCCATCATATCTTGCAACAATTCAGGAATCTTATAATTGCTCGTCATAATACTCCCTCCTCCGTGATACATCATTGATTCACCAGCATTGACTGTTTGTATTGTTGAATGGAACGATGTTCATTTTCATTGTATCCTTACTCAACTAAAACGCTAACGATCACCAGAAGCCTTATTCGGCCTGTTTCGCTGCTTTTTATTTTCTAACGATCACCAGAGACGCTATTTAGCTGATTTTGCGTCAATACAGTATATTTTTTATGTTTCTGGATGAAATAAGCTTCCTGGAGATCGTTAGAATTTGGACACCCTCATATCAGAGTAAATAAGCTTCGTGGGGATCGTTAGAATTCTGACACTCTCATTTCAGAGCTGGAGTACTACTTAAGTCGTAGCGACACCCGGTAAACGTGCCTATAGATTCTTTTCATGAAATATTAATTAAAATGACAAGAGCCCTGGCTTTAAGCCAAGGCCCTCTTCTTATAAGCTGATAAACATTTCCACGATCCCTTTTATTTCAACAGTACTCCAGCCACAGAAATCCGATCATCGACCAGTACGTTCAGGAACAATCACTCATCTTCCGACGAGCTTTGCAACGTAAAATAAAATTTTACGCCATTCGGCGTATTTGCTACACCATAGGACTGCTGATGCAGTTGTACAATCTCCTTCACGATAGATAACCCCAGCCCGGTTCCACCGGCCTGACGACTGCGCGCATCTTCCTCGCGGTAGAATCGATCCCATATCCGTGTCAGCTCATGCTCTGCAATGGACGGCCCTTCATTTTCTACAACAATACACACTTGTTCATGCTCACGATAATGCTGGATATCTATCCGTATGCTACTTCCTTCATTCCCGTTGCGAATCGCATTGCTCACATAATTCAGCAAGACCTGCTGCATCTTCTCGGCATCTGCCCAGACATGTACATTGCGGTCACCCTGCACCTCGAACTTCATCTGCTTAGCCTTGGCGAGTTGTCTCATCTTCTCCACACATTCAGCTACAAGTTGATCCGCCGTAAACGATTCCATACGTAGCTTCACCGCGCCAGCCTCCAGCCGGGTCAATTCCAACATATCGAGCACCAGCTTTTCCATCCGATCGGCTTCTCGCAAAATGGTACGAATATAACGCTCTCGTTTATTTTCGGCGATCTGATCCAGAAGTCCTTCCGCATATCCCTTCACCACACTGATGGGTGTCTTTAATTCATGCGAAGCATCCGACACAAAACGTTTCTGCAACTGCTCCATCCGGCTTTTATATTCCATCTCCAGCACCAGTTTCTCGTTCGTGAGTTGAAGCTCCCTTAGCGTACGATCCAGATTGGAAGAAAGACTGACGAGACTTTCGGACAGACTACCCAGCTCATCCTTACTCTGAATCGGGGCCATGGCCGTGAAATCCAGCTTTGCCATGCGAGCCGCATCACGATTCAATTGTAATAACGGACGTGAAACGATTTTGGAGAAGAAAAAGGACAGAACCACCATCAGCAGTAGCCCCCCGGCAATACTGAAAAAGGCGTAATATACCTCCAGCGCGCCAAATGCCTCCCCAAGCTGTGTCAAGGGCGTTAGAGCAAACAGATACTCCACGACCTTACCATCACAAACAATCGGTTGCACAAACACCAGATTATGCACACCGCTCACCGGTTCCTTCCATTCGGTATGAAATGCTTCGCCCCGATCCAGCTGCTCCCGCTCTACTTCCGGTAAAGGAAACCACACGCGTAGCGCAGCCGCCATAATACCTTCCCTGTTATTCCACTGACCCGGCGCAGGCAACAATACCGAGTTTACGGTGCCACTAATCTCTATGACGCCTTCCCGATCGGCGTTGTGAGGAAGCACCCCCACCGCCGGTGACCCTTCTCTACGAATGACATAAGGCGAGAACAGCGCGTTTCCCTGCTCCATGTAATAAGCACCTTGCACCGTCACGCGATCACCAGGCTGCAAGCCATACGAAGTCAGAGCCGAGATATCCGGGAAAAAGGAAACTGCGATTGGCAACAATTGTCCTGCACCCGTATCCAGTTGAATTCGAAACGGGTTATCGTAGCGAACCTCACCCTCTTTACTTAGAACCGCCATTTGCACATGATTTTGTGTTATGAAACTACCCATCACCATGGGTGTTTTCTCCTCAGGCCATTTATGCCGGGCATAGTCCAAAGCGAAGGATGCTAGCTTTTTACCCAAATCACTGGCTCGCTCATGCTGATAGAATCGTTCAAAGAACCAGAAATGTCCTGCCACAACCGTTGCAAAGAAGACGATATAAAATACAAGATTGGCAGCAAAAAGCTTAAATACGATCCCTCTCGTTTTCACGATTCAACCTCAAACTTGTATCCGACGCGAAACACCGTACGAATATATCCGGCATCTTCACCTAATTTTTTACGCAGATTTTTGATATGAGTATCCACCACGCGAGGGTCGCCAAAATAGTCCACACCCCACACTTGATTTAACAAATGTTCACGCGTCAAAGGAAAGTTCCGGTGCCTGAGCAAGTGCAGCAACACATCATATTCCTTATAGGACAGCTCAACGGGTTGCCCCCCTGACTCCACCACTCGTTTTCTCTCATATACCTTTATATTGCCAAAAGAGATGATCGGCTCCTCCTGTCCTACCGTATTGTCCACACGTTTCATTAATGTCTCTGCGCGGGCAACCAGCACTCGCGGGCTGAACGGTTTCGTCACATAATCGTCGGCACCTAGCTCAAAGCCCAGCAGCTTATTCTCTTCTTCCGATTTTGCAGTAAGGATAATGATGGGCACGGTAGACTGAGATCGAATCTGCCGGCACACATTCCAGCCACTCACTTTGGGAATCATCAGATCTACAATCACCAAGTCTGGAGGACAGGCATTGAACAGTTCAAGTGCTTCTTCCCCGTTAGCTGCTTCAATAACTTGCCAAGTGGATTGCGTGAAGTAATCCGTGACCAGCTCACGAATGGATTCTTCATCTTCTATTAATAAAACGGAACGTCTCACAATTTTCCTCCTAAACACACATGAATCACACAACTGTTATGTATTATATCAACAATGATAATCATTTTCATTAAAAACGAAAAGGGGATGAACGTAATCCGGCATGTTTCTTTCATTTCATAATTCATCTCGTGCTTCTGCCGTACGAAAACATCTAGGCCTGTCGAAGCCCATCTGGATCGGCCTGACATTACTCATCCTGCTTGTTGCGGGCGCATATCTGGCCATGATCTTTCACCTGCAACCCAGTCGCAAGGAACCGATCCTGTTCAACTGGTTCGCCTGGACGGACAACGAATCCCTGATTCGCTCGGTAACCACGATTAGACTGCCCCGAATTCTCGCTGCGGTACTTGTTGGTGCCGGACTCGGTATTGCGGGATGTCTGCTTCAGTCTTTAACATCGAATGATCTGGCAGACCCGGAGGTTATGGGCATTAATCAGGGTGCCAATATGATGATTGCTGCACTGATGGTGCTGATGCAATTCCAGACATTCCATTTTTTCACCGTAACAGCTTCCATGTTGGGAACAGCGCTCAGCGGCATTCTAATCTATGTGCTCAGTGTACGGAGCAGCTTCAGTTCAAGCAGTGTAGTGCTCACGGGACTGGTGAACAGTCTGTTTTTCAGTTCAATGACCACCACGCTGATCATATTCCATGATACCGATCTGTATCAACTGCTGCGCTGGATGGCCGGCGATCTGTCGGGCATGTCCTGGGAAGATGTCATGTTCTCGCTAGTTACTCTCGTTCCCGTTAGTATCCTTTGTTGCTTGTTTGCATCCCAGTTAAATGTATTGTCTATGGGTGAGGATACAGCGATATCTGTCGGACAACGGTTAACCATGGTACGGAGCGGAATCATGGTAGCCATTATTGTGCTCGTTGGTGCAGCAACGGCGGTATGCGGCCCCATCGGGTTCATTGGCTTAATGGCAGTACATATTATTCGTACGTTAACAGGTATCGATTATCGGGTGATTGTACCACTCGCTGCCCTGACAGGCAGTGTGCTTCTCGTGTATGCCGATCTGATCGGACGCCTGCTTTTCTATCCGCTGGAAGCACCGGTTGGACTTATTACTGCGTTTATTGGAGCACCGTTCTTCATCGTGCTCATGCGCATGCGCGGGAGGAAACGTTCATGACACGTTTAAAAAATCCGTCCTCCCGGTCCAACTGGAGCTTTGCTGCACTGATGACCGCAGTCTTATTCTCGATAGCGCTAGTATTCATCCTGTCGCTTCGTTTCGGGGCAACCCCCGTTACGTTCCATGAAATCATCGCACAGTTTCAATCTCAATCCGGCACGATTGTTGAGCTTCGGTTGCCTCGTGTTCTCTGCGCCATGCTTGTAGGCATTGCTGCATCTGTCGCAGGTGCCATCCTGCAAACTGTCCTGCGTAATCCTCTGGCTTCACCTGATGTCATCGGGGCAACAGCAGGTGGCGGGCTGGTGACCGTAGTCATTATTTTACTTGCGCCGTTAACACCCGCAATCTGGCTGCCTTTCTATTCGATGGCAGGTTCGGCGGCGGCAAGTCTAATCATTTTTCTGCTCGCTTATCGCCGCCAGGGCACATCCATGATCCGGCTCGCTCTTGTGGGTATAGCCGTTAGTACTGCTTTACAAGCCATCATCAAAATGCTTATCGTTAAATATGCCATGAGTTCCAGTCAGGCACTGGTCTGGCTTAAAGGCAGCTTATATGCGCGCAGCTTGCAACATGTGGAGATGTTGTGGCCGTGGACGCTAGCAGGATTGTTAGCCGCCATCTTGCTCGTAAGGTACTTAAATGTCTTGAAGCTGGATGAATCCGTGCTGGTGTCCTTAGGCACCCGGGTTCGCATGGTGCGAACGGTATTACTCATTGTGGCTCTCGCTTTATCCGCAAGCTCAGCCAGTATATCGGGGAATCTCAGCTTTGTTGGACTTATTATTCCGCATCTGTCCCATAAGCTGGTTGGAGAGAACTTCATCCGTTCTCTCCCATTTACCGCGGCGCTCGGCGCGCTACTTGTCATGCTTGGCGATATGATTGGCCGCATTCTGATCCCTCCAATGGAGATTCCCGTTGGCATCATTACATCGTTAATCGGCGCGCCCTATTTTGTATACCTGATCATCAAGCAAGGACAGAAAAAATAATTTTCTATATGGAGGGTTCATTCCCAATGAAACGAACATCACTATTTATGGTAATTATATTAACTCTTGTGCTGGTTCTCACCGCATGTGGCGGAGGAACGGCTGGCAACACCGCTGGTGTTACATCGGACAAGGAGTCAGCGGCTTCTGCCAATGAACCGAGTAAAGCGGATGGTGGTAATGCGTCCACTTCCTCCACTGCAACATCATCTTCAAACCAAGATTCAAATGAAGCCAATACAACAACGGCTCCTTCAATTACCTCTAATTCAGACGGTTCATTTGTTGTAAAGAACGCCTGGGGAGAAACAAAACTCTCTGCCTCGCCCCAAAAAATCGTTACCCTGCATTTCTCCTTCACGGATGAACTCGTCTCCCTTGGTGTAACGCCAACAGGGATTGCGGGCTCTTATAAAGCGGAAGTGCTTGGTTATCTGAAAGATCAGGTGAAGGACTATACTTTTGTTGGAAATCACCAGCAGCCTAATCTGGAAGTCATCTCTTCCCTCAAGCCCGATCTGATTATCGCCAATGCCGATGTGCACGGAGCCATACGTGAGGATCTGGAGAAAATTGCACCGACCATCGCGCTCTATACGAACGGTTACAAAGACATGGAGCAGAACTTCGCTGTGCTGGGAACCTTGCTTGGCAAACAAAAAGAACATGATCAGGTCATGAATGAACTGAACCAGAACATTGAACAGACCCACGCTCAAATCCAGGGCACACCTAAAGTTATCGTCGTAAAAGCACTGGAGAAAAACTTTTACATCTGGATGAAAACCTCATATATCGCAACACTGCTGGAGAAAATCGGTGCGGAATACAGCTTCGATGAGAACAAGTCCAGTCAGCAACAGACGCCAGGCAAGATTGACGTAGCCGATGTAGATCTGGAAACCCTTGTACAGGAAAACCCGGACTATCTGGTCATCTATGGGGCGAAGGCTGACCTGGATAAATGGATGAATAACAGCACCTTCCAATCGATTAAAGCGGTGAAAGATAAACATGTGCTCGTTGTTAATGATGAAATATGGGCACTGGGTAAGGGGCCTCTGTCGGGTGAAGAAATTCTAAAAGAGGCTATTCCATTCTTCACAAAATAATATGGTTTTCCTTAATGCAAAAGTAAAGCCAACCTTCCAAGCGAAGGTTGGCTTTATGTTATATACCGTTTCCACAAATCCCACGCTTCGAGATACTCTGGCAAGTCCTGCGGATGATGTTTGTTGCTTAGCCCGATCCGGCAGTATAGATGGACCAGCGCTTCTTCCATCAATCTGAACTTATCCATAGTCACCTGCTCAAGATGACCGAATACATCCCATAACAATATCGGGTCAAGGTCATCGGGGGAGGAACAAAAAGCATAGAGAAAATCATAGAGAACCGGGCCGACCATCGGAGATGGGTCAATGACCCCAACCAGTTCCTTTTGCTCAAACACAATATTATGAACACCTGTATCCCCATGCAAAAGAAACCTCTCCGACTCATCCTCATGAAACAGACGATTCACTGTAGATTGAACCAGATTGTAGTCTTCCGCTGCAAGCACATCACCAAGATTCTCTCTCGCCTCATCAATACTAATCTGATTGAATCCCTTCCATGTCTCGCGTGGATACTCCATTCTTCCCCATGGCTTTGTGTCCGGCAAACGCACATATGTATTCAATAGCTCTTTCACAAGCCGGGTTAACCAGGCTTTCTTCGCTCCCCCATGGTTATGAGTCTCGCCTTCCATAAAGCTGTATGCATAATAACTGTGGTCCGAACTCGTAAAAAGAACCTTCGGCAGCAGCATCGCTTCACTGTATGTATTCAGAAACTGACATGTAACACGAATGTCCTCAGGATCATCCCATTTCAAAATGTACCGTTCGCCCGAGCTCGCAAGTAGCCTGAACACCCGCCCCGCCGTCGTTCCCGACAGCTGCTTTACTTCCACGATGTGTTCGTGAATGCTGTGCCTTTGAAAAAGCTCGTTGATCTCCTTGGTGCTTGGGCTGACGTTCATCATATCTTTCTCCTTTTCCTTTTTCCTTTCTCCTGTGTTTTATCTCATTTTCGCAAACCACTTCTCGTTTAATCCTCAAATGGACTATCTGCACTGGTTACTTCCTGTATAATGACAATCGGATCAGAGATCAACCCAAGCTCCTCATCCTTTGGATACGTTACCGCAATGGTAGGCTCAGGCCCTGCAAATGCCATCATGGACTCCATATCCTCCCACATGGTGCACAGGAAAAAGTGTGCGTAGTCTCCTTGCTCCACAACTTTCAGATACGCTCCGCGATTTCCCTTAACAGCGAGTGTATCTTTCACACCTGTTTCAACCTCATATTCCAGAAAAGCTTCCTTGTTCTCCAGCGGTACAGCTCCATGCCATGTTCTTGCGATCATCCCATCACTCCCCTTATACACTAAACATTTACTCATTCAAATTGTCAATAATCCAGTGCACTGCCTCCAAAATATCAGCTGCAATATAATCCGGCTCCGTCTGAGCCCACTTATCTCTGAACTTCGTTAATGAGGATTCGCCCCAGCCTGTTCTCACCATGATCTTAGTCGCGCCTACAGCGTGTGCAGCAAGCATGTCTGTCTCGCCTACGTCTCCGATAACGATGCACTTGGTCAAATCCAAATTGTACTGCTCCGCGGCCTGAAGTAACATGCCGGGTTTAGGCTTTCGGCAGCCGCATTCTTCTTCATGTGAGCAAATGTAGGCCTGATCGAATCCATATTCCTGAAACTGCTGTTCAAACTCCTGAACCGTTGCTTGTCCGCGTGAAATTCGGTGTTGATTGGTGAGTGCAAAAACCTTCATTCCGTTTAGCTTTAAGAGCGTAATCGCTTCCTGTGCATTCGGATATAACTCAAAGTCTCTCGGATGAATAAAATGTCCTGTACCTCCGATTGTGCCGTCTCTGTCGATAAAGATAGCCTGAACGTTTTGAATTGAAGTCATGAACGTTGTGCACCCCCGATTCAAGTTATAGTGATATCCACTATTTACTAACTTACAATATCCACCGCTTCACACAGCGATTACACTTTTTCATCGATAATATGTTTTTTATCCTCCTGCTCTTTTGCATGTTGAAGCCGTCTGACTTCTACGCGCAGATCACGTACTTCCTTCATCAGTAGATCAAGTTTCCTTGATGTTTTGGACGAATCCACGGCATAACGCACAACCGCTGCAACAATAAGCACAACAATAATGCATACAAAAACGGAAATTAACGCTGTAAATAACTCCATAGTCGTGTACATCTCCTTGGTGTCTATGAACTTATGTGCCAGAAAAAAGCAAAATCGAATTCATATTATTAATAAATATTCAATTTAATTGTAACATTTTTCAACTCCGCCCGTTGTCTTAAATGAAGGAGGATGAAATCTGGAATGAGGAGTGATTTATATGCCGAACTATTCAAACAGTACCAGTCCTCCCTGCATCTCTATCTCTACCGGATGTGTGGATCACAAGAAACGGCTGAGGAGTTAGTTCAAGAAACATTTTACAGAGCTATGGTATCCATGAAAACCGAACATGCCGACTATGCCAGAGCATGGCTGTACAAAGTAGCCAGACATTTATTTATCGATTGGTACCGAAAGAACCGCGGGGAAATGGAGATGAGCCGGGAACTGGAGAAACAAAGTGTAGAGAATACATATCGTACTCCTGAGGAAGTGCTCGCTGCTCGTGAACGGGTAAGGCTCATTCAACAAGTCATGAAAAAACTGCCCGAACAGTATCGGACTGTGCTGTTGCTTCGCGAGATGAATGAGCTGTCTTACAAGGAACTTTGCAAGGTTCTGGATATGAATATGAGTCAGGTCAAAGTTACCCTGTTTCGTGCCAGAGCACGATTTAAAGAAGAGATGTTACAGATGAAAGGAGAGAATGAATGATGTCCAAGCCAACGGAACCCGATGAACTGCATGTACTCCATGCAGATGATTTCGAACCTCAACGCCCGGAATGGAGTCATAAGCAATTTAGACGAATGGTATGGAAAACACGCTGGAAATTTTTCCTGAACGCAGGGGGAGTTCTATTTTTAATATTTATAATCTATCATGTCTATATCTCGGCTCTGCATATGTATTTCGATCAATCCAAAGTGCGTAATGACTTCATGCGATCCATCATTTCGGTAGTGGAGATGAGCGGTGACGGATTGCGTGTCGAAAAAAGTCCCCATCAGACGTTTGAAGTCACTCCCTTTTTAACACAGAAAGCCAATCTGAAGGTATATCGCCTCGTCGGTTCATCGGAAGTGATCACTGGTGAGGTTCAAGCCGAACGAAGTATTACCGGTAAATTCAGTTACAAGATGAGCAGCACAGGTGCTTATTTAAACGGTAACGAACGCGGTCCATTTTACCTTCCGTATGATTTGGTTGACGGCAAACCCTCCGAGGAGGACACGGAGGAAAATAGCAGTTCCAAGCAACTTCGTAAAATAGATGACGGACATGTCGCCGAGATATCCATCTCATTGAAAAATTTAAAATCGCCTGAGCAATTGATGCAGCTGCTCTCTAAGTATGATGTCCGAGTAACCGCGATGCCGATCTATTCAGGCGAAATGCAAGAAAAAAATCTTTCCTATTCGAGAGCAGGACTGTTTGACTATAATGTTCCTCATCTGACGCTTAAGCCGCTCTATGAAATGGAAGATGGCGGAGGTCGATGGTTTAATTATTTTCCTAGAGAACCTCAAGACCAAAAGCAGGCGCAGTCAGAAGGAAACATGAAGGAACAAATCCAAGCCATGATGTCTGATCTGGAATGGATGACCAGCAACCTCAGTTATAACGGTGTTGATTGGGATCAACGACGACTTAACTATCTGAAAAAGAATGGCGTACAAGTATACGGAGCTGTTGTAACAGGTCCCGTACGTGAATTGCAGAAGATTAGCGAGAATCTGGAATTCCGGCATGTGCATCTGAACCGGGTAGAGATATGGAATTGGGATTAAGCATACATGACCCATTGAAATAGAGATCATGCCTTGGTGTGAACAGGCATGATCTCTATTTTTACATACAAGAGTTACTGATAATGCAAACGAATCAAGAAAGGTACCCCCTCACTCGGTCTCGGCAACAATATCGGCACAACGTACAATCAATTCAGGCATGGGTTCTCCATCCAAAAGAACATGCAGTTCGTACCCGTTATCGATCCGGTACAGCTCCTGGTACAGCCAGTGACTGCCCACAACCTCACCTTCTTGCTTAAGAATTTCAGGTGCAATCAACGTGAGTTTGTTCATTTCAGTGAAGCCTCCCCGGTTGTCAAAACGAATAACCAGATCGTCTACGTGCAACAGTTCGGTCACCTCGCAATCGTGAAATTGTACCTGGTTGCGAACATCATCCGCAATATTCTGGTTCAACATCGCTTCCCTGTATTCTTGTCCGATACGTTCCATCTCTTGGGTATTCTCTGCACTCTTTTTCTTAAGTTGCTGCATAACTTCGCTCGTGCAATATCCCAGTGCAAACACACGGATGTCTGTAATCTGGTTCAAGATATCCGCGGGTAATTTCTCCGCATGGTATTGGTAGTTCCACTCCATCGCTTCTTTATACTTGTCTTTACATTGCTTCACATCAAAAGCAGGACGGACATCATACTCTGCAATCAGCTTCTCGATATGCGCTCGCTCTTCCGGCGGCATGTGATACACCATCTGATCTTCCGCCGTGATCTCTTCCCCGCTCAAAGCTTTGTCTGCACGAGTCATCACTTGACCATCACTCTCCAGCATGAAACGTGGATCGGTATCGTATATCTCACGCTCTTGCTTTACATGTTCTTTTTCCTTCCGTTTGTACAGTCTCTGGAAAATATCCTCATCCAGCGCCCCCGCGCCTTTATGTACTCTCAACCCAAAATGAAGCCCTGTTTGCTGGCACGTATCGTACCACTCTTTTGTTAAGTATTTCATAGGCATCGCTCCTGTTTGTAGAGTTTTTTAATCTGTGATGCGAATTTGGCTGCGCCGGGAATGCGTGTGCGTTTGAAAAAGGCGGTTAATTGTTTTGGATGATTCTTCACCAGATCATACTCAATAATGGTGTTTGCGATAACCGATCTCGTAAATCCCAACACCTCTACCACTTCGGATCGATCCCCTGCATCCAGTTCTTCGCCATCAGCAAATTCTCCGTCCGGATCATCATCCAACTGCTCACTGAACGCTAACCTGGCTACCACATAAGACATAATCTCGTCCTTGTCCTCGGCAATCTGTTCCATAATCCACTGCACACATTCTTCTTCGGTCGGAGCAGGGCCGTTAAAGCCCTTCAGAACATATTTGCGCTCTCTAAAAGAATCCATCAACATAGATGACTCATAACTAGCATGTTCCACAAATTTCACCTGAGGTTTAAGCTGAACAAGTTCAGCCGTGACCTGTTTATACCAATCGCTGGTTAGCAAATGTTCTATAGTTTTCATGGCTACTCCTCCAGATTCTCCCGCCTCAACGTCTCCTTACACTCACAGACATGCCGGTCTACACCCAGGATTGAAAGAATTTATGTTTGATTTCTTTGTCGTTCCGCGCGGCCCATTTACGGACAGCTTCTACACCAGCGGTCTCTTGATCTCCCTTAAAATAAAAGCATAAATCCATTGGCACAATCCGTTTGCCATAGCGTTTAAACCCGATTCGACTGTAGTTCATATAAATACACTCAATCTGAGATGCATCGTATTTCTGTAATTTGGTAGAGATGATATGATCACTTTCCAGCGTAATGCTAGGTCTGGTGAACAGCAAACGCCATAGTCCAAAAAGGATGTAACCGAGAATAAAGACGAAAAAAAATATAGCGATGTATTTCATAACACCATTTTCACCGTAAAAAACATTTCGAGAAAATAAAACTACAATCATGAGCATACAAATTAATTGCAGTATAGCTCTTGGATAAATCGTATTATACGTCATGCAATATTCCTCCTAATCATTTTCTATATTAATCTGCAACCACTTGGAAGGTGTTTTTCTGGCAAAATGCTTTTCTACAAAACCCAGAATATCATCAATTCCGGGCAGTGCCGCGTTGTGTTTGGCTTCGTCAAACGTCATCCATCGGTAATCGCTATGCTCATGATTCAACTGGACAGACTGATCCTCGTGCACATAACCTACAAATACGGGAGCCATATAGATATAATCCTCTACCTGTGAATAGAACTGTTCGAACTGATTAGACGTGTATAAACGAATATCCGTGATGCCCGTTTCTTCACGGACCTTTCGAAGAGCGGCTTCCCATGCCTTTTCCCCTTGCTCAATACCGCCGCCGATATAACACCACTCACCATGCAGCATTCGACCAGCCCGTTTCAGCATCAGCACATGAAATTCATTCAGATACTTCTTCAAGAGTACCACAGCAACCCCTTCACAGCGGATCGGCACAGTCTGTTTGGGTAGGTTAGTTTTATGTTCCACCGATTCTCTCCCCTGCCCTTCACGTTTTCCTGGAATTAAAAATCCTCCAACACCTTCGACTTATCGCCGTAAACCTTATCCAGATGCTCTTCTCCCCAATAACACAGAAGATCCAACGCAGGCTTAAGTCCCAATCCATACGTTGTCAGCTCATACTCCACTCGCGGAGGAACCTCGGAGTATACCTTACGCTGCACAATTTCGTCCTTTTCCAGTGCTCTCAACTGTGTGGTCAGCATTTTCTGCGTAATTTCGGGGATTAACCGTTTCAGCTCTGACGTTCTTTTACAACCTGTAAACAAATGATAAATAATGAGCGGCTTCCACTTGCCACCCATTACTTCCAGCGCCGCTTCAACGCCAACTCTATATTTCTTGCGAGCCTCAGTATCTGTCTTGCCTTGTTCCATCTTGATCTTCCCTCCGATATCTTTCTGAGCCTCAATGTCATGGCCTTCATATCATGGTTCTTTATATCAGGGTTCTTAAATCATGACATTTCCATCAAGGTACATTTAAGTTTCACGTTCAAATTTCATGCTCCTAGGGTACTTTCATCTCCCTATAGAACAATAAAGTGCGTACTTCCAGATGTTTTCAACTCTGTTTATAATAGCATCAGCAGAGGAGCTATGGCTACCGAACCAGGCTCCAGAAAGGTTGTGATTGATAATGAACGTCTTAGTAGTGGTATCTCATTCGCGCAAAGATTCCCTGACCTTTCAGGTCACCGATCGTTTCGTTCAAGGTCTGAAAGAAGCAGGTCATCAAGCTGAAATCGTGGATTTGCACGAGATTGGTTTTGATCCGATCCTGCGAGCAGAAGATGAACCGGACTATACGCAAGATAATCAGCGATTCTCCCCTCAGATTGAAACGGAAATTACACGGCTCAAGAAACACGATGCGATTGCTTTTGTTTTCCCTCTGTGGTGGTGGCATCTGCCAGCGATGCTGAAAGGGTATATTGACCGCGTCATGAACAACAGTTTTGCCTATGGTTCGAACAAGTTGCATCATGAGCAAATGTTGTGGATCGCTCTTTCCGGTGTGACGGAAGAACAGATGAATAAGCGTAACTACGGTGAATCCATTCAAAACCTGCTCAATGTCGGTATCGCCGATTACTGTGGTGTCTCTAATTCAAAGGTTGAATTCCTGTATGAAACGGTGGATGCTCCGCCGGAACACTATGAGGAACTGCTGAATCAGGCGTACAAGTTGGGCGTTAACTATGCCAGCGCATTTGCTGAACAGTCAACAAAATAAATGGTTTAATGGTTAGGGTACATCTGTGGCCTTCACGATATAAAATAAACATCTCACATTCCGCTCCGCCTTTGGTAAAATAAATCCCCCGTTTCCGCTTTTCAAGAGCGGTTATGGTAAGTAAAACCTCCACATCACACATCAAAAAAGGCCGCTCAACTGAGTGGCCTTTCCTGTGTTTTGTGCTATTTTACGATACTAACGTCGTTTTAAATCATTTGGCTATATTCGTTACACACGCATCTCCAGCTTTATTTCATCGTTGCCAGCAAGAATCTCTCCAGCATGCTAATATCCGTAATGCTCCCGTTGCACGCCTTATCATCCATACACACATACTGGCCAACGGACGCAAAGTTGTCCGCCGACTGTGCCTTGGTCTTCACGTTGTAGAATCCAAGCTCCTGATGGCGATGACAGAACATACAGTATCCCTTCTTGTTCGTGGGCGTAATTCGTCCCTCAATCCCGAGGAACTTGCCTTCGTGTGGGTACACGATGAACAAACGGCTTGTCGCAATATCGATCCATCTCAGGTACGTGGTGTGTACATAATCGATAGATTCCAGATCAGGAAGTTTGAGCTTCTTCGCCTTTTGAAACAACTTCTGAATTTGCTTGGCTGTAACCTGTGGGTATGGAATCAGATAGTCTTCAAGCTGATTCAGATAGAGTTGCACGTCATGCGGCGTCGCATACGTGGATAACTGCTCCAGCAGCTGCTTCTGTGCCAGCGTCAGATCCTCGAAGATGCCTACGGCATTCGTACTGACGGTGTAGCGGACCATATCCAATACTTTGGGGTCCACGACCGAGCGCAGCGTTTTTAATAGAAATTCGGCTTGTTTATGAATGGTGTTATATTGATGATTATGAATAAATGGTGTGTGCATGGCCTTCAGCCCCTTATTTATAGTGGTTAAGCAAATAAGGTGCAAAGCCTGCGGGTTGAACCATGATATTAACGTTGATTTCAGGGCACACGATCTCATGTTGTCGCGCCCTACACAAAGTCCGCCCCTATTCAGGCTTTGCGTAAGGCTTTCTAGCGAACGAGCAATCCGGCATCATCCATATTGCCACGTCATAACCCCCAATGCAGTCGATATACGGGAATTATAGCAGGAATGGGGGGAAGGGGGCAATAAATCATTACCTCACCTATCATACCTGGGATTAACATAAACCTTCTTCTGCTTCTCCAATTTTTATTTTTTCACAGAGTAAGTCCACAACCTCTTCCTTTGTAGTTTTTCTTAAATCAATATAGCCCGTTGTTTCAAGTACACCTGGGATAATAGTGTCATCAAGTTTTAGTGGCAAAATGTACTCATTACTATTCCTAAGGCTAATGATAGAATGGATATTTATCGTTTTCATAACATAAACATTCGAATTCCCAAAAAATATCTATAACATTTTGGGAGACAATTATCCCCCTACTATGTAAAATCTCATTCAGATCTTTCAACATTGAATCTGGTGTAATATTCATAATGACCCTCATCTCATATATTCTAATAAGACTATCACAGAAAGGCCAATAAAGTTTCCATAAGTCTAATACTTTTTAACTTCCTAATATCACTCCTGTTTTTGTAAATTTGTAACTCTATTGAAACAAGTATAAGAGTTCTTATTCAAGTCAAATAAATAAACGTTTCTTGGGCATTTTTTATTACTCGGATCATCTGACAAAACCAAAGTTGTAGCAGTTAACGAATATAGTACGTATAAGTACCTTTCATGGATGTCTTTTGGAGTGGGGGACAATACATAATACCATTTTCTTCTATTAAAACCTTGAAGATATAAATTAGATTTCAATATAAAATAAGTTGAAAGGCTAAAAAGTATGACACAGTTAATTATATTTGCAATAATATCATCTTTCCTTAGAAACTTATGTATTATATTTGAGAAAACAAGTATATTAAGAAAAAACACACAAAATAAAAAAGAATCTGCAACTTTAGCTGGCAACTTTAACTCTACGTCTCTATGTTTATCTTTTACTTTCTTATATAGATACAGAACTATGACTATAATTAAGCTTATTAAATACAAAAATAATATATAATTCATCACTAAATCAATGTATTTGATATTCTTTAATCCTTCAATTATAACTACAAAAAGAGCTACATATGCCATTAAAACGACATAAACTAAAGTAAATAAGAAAGTATTATGTAAGTATATTTGATGTTTCAGCAAAAATAACTTATCAAATTCATTTGCTGTAAATGTCTTAATTATAAAGTGAATAAAGTAAATTAAAGTCGTACTTAGTAATACTTTCATTAAAATATCCATTGTTAACCTCCGCACATTATCTTTTTTATCATTCATTCTAATCTAAGCAATAAAAATGATTCTCGATCTTGTTGAACAACTTGTTACTTTTGAAATTTTCTCCTTTCCGATTCAAGAACAAAAAGGAGGCCGCCACCCTTATCTTTTCCAGTTGGCAGCTCCCCTTTGCAAACTTCTCTTTCAACTTAATCTCAAAGTCTCTTTATGTAGATACCATTTCCATTCTAGTGGTGTATCTTCTTTATTCATTTTTAAACTCAATCTTCGTTATTTTTATATTTGCATTGCCTGATTTCCATTCTTTAGGCACAAGATCTGCCTTGTAAAATCGATCCTTTTCCATCTGAAAAGTATAGTTCGGTTTCAGCTCTTTGTAACTAACTATACCTATTTCATTTACTGGGGAGTATGATTCCTCTGCAATATTCTTTCCTCGATCATCCGTAAAATAAACGGTGACTTCCACACGAGAAAGCGTCTTTTCGCCCTTGTTTTTTAATTTAAATACAACTCCCGGGACCATTCCATCAAGCAGAGAATCCATATAAACCGCTTTAAAATCAATGATTTCAATCAAATTATTAATGTACTCTTCCTCAGCTGTAGTGTTGTAGTTAGATTCGTTACTTACTTTAGGATTTGCCTCACTTCGATATAAAAGCAGCTTCTCCTTCAACGAATTATTTTCATCCGTAACTCCCTTCAGCTGTTGTAGCTCACCCTCTTGCGCTTCCACCTTCTCCTGTGCGGTTTTCAAATCGTTCCCTTGGCTTACCAGCTTTTCCTCCAAAACTTTTTTCTCGTTCATCACCTGGTCCAGTTCACTCTGTGACACACAACCCGCTAGCAATAATGGGATACACATAACACTAATGATGCCTGCTTTTACCTTCAAAGTTCTCTGCCTCATTTCAAAATGTAATATAAACATATAAGCAGCAATCCGACTTTCCATGTCCTAAAGTTAGGATCAGATGCTACTTTCTATTATAGATGGAAATCACACATCACATCTAAACTTTTTACTATTCACCAAAAAGAAGCCACCTCCCTGTCCTTCCCCAGTTTGGCAGCTTCCTTATCAAATCCTCTTGTTACTCTTCTAATTACAGCCTTAACTCCCTACTCCTTCACAGCCCCTACCACAATTCCGCTTACAAAGTAACGTTGCAGGAACGGATACACGAGCAAGATTGGCAGTGCGCTGATGAAAATTTGCGACGCCCGGATGGTCCGCTGGGACAGGTTCGCAATCGCTTGCGGGTCCATCTTGGTCATGTCGCCCTGTACGATGATCGTCTGCATAAATGTCGCCAGAGGCAGCTTTTCCGAATCACGAATGTAGATGATCCCGTCGAAATATGCATTCCAGTGCCCCACCATCATAAACAAGGACACGGTAGCAATAACCGGAACGGACACGGGCAGATAGATTTTCACAAACGACTGGAAATGACCTGCGCCATCGATAAATGCGGCCTCCTCCAGATCCTTCGGCACCGTGCGGAAGAAATTCAGCAACAGAATGATGTTGAACACCGCCACCAGACCTGGCAGAATGAGTGCCCACAGCGTGTTCATCAGCCCGAGTTTCAGAATGAGGATATATCCCGGAATCAGACCCCCACTGAACAGCATTGTAATTACAAAATACCATAGATAGATATTCCGAGCGCGGAACACACGCGTTTCTTTGGACAGAGCATACGCCGCAAGCGTATTGACGATGAGTGCAAGCCCGGTGCCCAGCACCGTCCGCTCCACCGATACCCAGAGCGAGGATAAGAAATTGGAGTTATCAAACGTCTTGGCGTACGCCTCGAACGTAAATCCAATCGGCCAGAATGTCACGAGCCCTGCATTCGCAGGGGCGGACGAACTGAGGGATACCATCAGCAAGTGATACAGCGGCAACAAGCAGAGCACCGAAAGGATGGTCAGAAACACATTGTTGAAGATACTGAAAATGCGATAAGGTAACGTTTTATGATACATGGTTCGTCATCATCCTTTCTTAGAAAATTCGGTATCCGGCAAAACGGTACGCCAGTCGGTACGAGATCACGATGAGGATCAGACTGATGACCGATTTGAACAGATTGACCGCCGTTGCAAAGCTGAACTGTCCACTGAGTAGACCTTCGCGATACACAAACGTATCGATGATATCCGCTTGCTGATAGATTAATGGGCTGTACAAGTTAAAAATTTGGTCAAAGTTCGCGTTCAGCACGTTGCCCAGCGCAAGCGTAGCAATAACGATCCCGATTGGAATAAGTGCCGGAATAGTGATATACATCGTCTGTTTCCAGCGTCCCGCCCCATCCACTTCAGCCGCTTCATACAGAGCCGGGTTGATGCCCGCCAGTGCTGCAAGGAAGATAATCGTGTTAAAACCAAACTCTTTCCACACATCACTGATAATGACGGTGAACCGGAACCAATCGCCGTCACCAAGGAAGAAAATCGGTTTGATGCCAAACACCGACACCAGAAACTGATTCAATATTCCCGTCTGAGCCAAAATGTCGATCAGAATACCCGACAACGTCACCCAGGACAAGAAGTGCGGCAAATACACCAGTGTCTGGATCGTACGTTTCAGCGCCATCTTCCGCACCTCATTGAGCAATAGCGCAAAGATAAACGGAATGATGAGGTTCATGATGATTTTCGAGCAGGCAAAGAATAATGTGTTCCACGTAATTTGCAGGAAATAATCATTGGTCCACATATACTCGAAATGCTTCAGACCCACCCACTCCGAACCACTGAAGCCCAGCGCGGGCTTATAATCCTGAAAGGCCATTAGAATGCCTGACATCGGAATATATGAAAAAATAAAGACCATAATGGCCGCTGGCAGCACCATGAAGTGCAATATCCACGGCTGTTTGTAGCGTTTTTTCTTCTTTTTTTCCAGCTTGTTGCCCGCATTCGCCTGCGGAAGCCGTTGACCCTCCATTTTAGCCTCCATATGAACCTTCTCCTGTTCCCAAAAAAAGTTTTTGTGTGTCTTGGGCTTCTCTGATATAAATAGTATCAAGCCGTTCCGAGGTCTGACTATATAACATTGTTAGGGTGGATAGGGTTTTGTTAGTTTGATCTATATTGATAAGCATCCATTCCTCACACGAGACACTCCGATGGCAGAATAAACCTCCAATCGCCGTTACCCCCAGATTTTTTCCATTCCCTTTTCAAGGGGAAAATCCGGGGATAAATGCGACCGCGTTGCTTTTCCGGTTTTTTTCTGCCCTCTCCGTTAACGTGTGAGAAAAAAGCTTAGCAATATAGTCAGTATGTGAATATAGAGGAGACTTTTTATGCATACATGGGAGCGTTTTAACGTTTTTCAAAAAGGAATCCGATCCCGCTTCAGCCTTTTCGCCAAAATCAATTTGTTAATCATCATTTTGTTCATCCCGATTCTGATCATGTACACCTATTCGAACAACGTCACATATGACGTCGTCAGCAAAGAACTGCAAGTGTCTAACACCAAGCAGCTCACGTTCCTGTCCAGTCAGATCGATTCGCGCATCAATCAGATGATGGATTTCAGCCTGATTCTTTCGCGTGATCCGAATGTGCGTGCCTTCAACGGCCTGAACCTGTGGCAGGATAAGTACGACCAGATGCAGACGAGGTACATCATTCAGGAGAAAATGACGCTCCAGACCGGCGTGACCGATCTATGGCCTACCCGCTACGCGGTGTACTCCCAGCAGAACAAAGAGGTGATTGCGAACTACACCCGCGATACAGGTTATGATGAGGCGTATTTGAAAAAAAACATGAGCGGACAATGGACCTACGGGGATCATTCCACCGACTCGAAAGACGCCATGCAATCCTTTTACTGGTTCTATACGGATTCATTAGCACAACCAGGTATGCTCACTGGCAGCAATCTGGTTATTGAAGCCAGTTTTAGCCATGAGAACATTCAGAATATGCTCGACACGTACAAAGCAGGCGGCCAGGGCGATCCGATCTTGTACCACAAAGGCAACACCCCGATCCTAAACCGCACCGCTGACAAGCAGTTGTCCGGCGAACTGATCCGTTATCTAGATACTCACTCGCTAGAAGATACAACACAGGATGTCGTGGAGCTGGGCGGCAAAAACTATCTTGTCAGCACCGTCAAATCCACGTATCTGGACTGGCATCTGGTGGATGTCGTACCGCTGTACCAGATTTTGCAGCCGATCTCGCTGAGCCAGAATCTGTTCTATGCCTGCATGATTTTACTGCTCGT
Organism: Paenibacillus polysaccharolyticus; assembly: GCF_023714295.1. Taxonomy (GTDB): domain Bacteria; phylum Bacillota; class Bacilli; order Paenibacillales; family Paenibacillaceae; genus Paenibacillus; species Paenibacillus polysaccharolyticus_A. The sequence continues at coordinate 151,400 of NZ_JAMAUN010000001.1, read as the reverse complement.
TGTGGGCATCTCCGCGTCCATCTTGCTCTATCGCAATGTACAGTACCCGATTCAGAAGCTGATCAAAGGACTTCGTCGCGTACAGCAAGGTGATTACTCCGTGCGTTTGCACAGCAATAACCAGAATGAGTTTTCGTTCCTGTTCCACCGTTTCAACGACATGTCCCACCAGATCCAGGATCTGATCGAAAATGTGTTTCAGGAAAAAATACGTGCCAGAGAAGCGACGCTGAAGCAGCTCCAGGCACAGATTAACCCGCATTTTCTATATAATTGTCTCGGTTATATCATCAACATGGCGCAGATGAAGGACGAACAAGCTGTAGTATCCATGGCGCATAACCTGAGTGCATACTATCGCTACACCACCCGGATGGAACGTGAAACCTCTTCATTGCAGGAAGAAATCAAGTTGCTCATTAACTATCTGGATATTCAGAAGCTGCGCAACGGCCGTATTGAATATCACATTGATATTCCGGAGCACATGCTTGCCCAATCGGTGCCGCGTTTAATGCTGCAACCGATGGTTGAAAACTCGGTGATTCATGGGATTGGGAAATCTTATACATCCGGGGAGATTCGAATAACCGGGGAAAGTGCGAATGACTTTGGCAAAATCTATATCGATGACGACGGTCCCGGCCTTACGCCGGAGCAGTACGAAGCGTTGAACCAGGAAATGCTGGAGCCTTTGCAAGAGGAAGTCGGCTGCGGTCTCTGGAATACGTATCAGCGTATGATTCACACCTTTGGCAACCATTCCTATCTTTTGTTCGGCCCATCTCCACTCGGCGGCTTCCGCACCGAAATCGTCTGGGAAATTCCGAGCGAAGACGTTGACAAGGAACGTGGGAACGACTCAGGTGGATGATTAAAGACAGATTGACCTGATCATCCCTTAAGGGCCTCGCATAACGATTGTATGTACTTAAAAACGCCTTCCAACCGCTCATTGTAGCGGCGGTAAAGGCGTTTTTTCTTTCTTCTTGGTATCTTCTTCGTATCCTTTTCGCTATCCTCTTTACTACACTTTTTGCTATCTTCTTGCTTTCTTTTTTCCATTTGCACTACGCCTATACTTTCTTGCTCATCCGCTCATCCAGCCAATTCACAATATCCGCAGTAACTTCGTCCCGGTTCGTTTCGTTCAGCATCTCATGCCGCCCGCCCGGATACAGCTTGTAGGTCACGTTGTCGATGCCCTGCTGTTTATAGGCGTTGTACAGCCGGATAATGCCTTTGCCAAAGCTACCTACCGGGTCCTTGTCTCCAGCGAAGATATGAATCGGCAGATCTTTGCGCACCAGATTCAGATTGTTTTTGATCCCAAGCTGCTTGAGTCCACTGAAAAAGTCTGCAAAAAATCCTGTCGTAAATACCGTTCCACAGAACGGATCACGGATATATTTATCCACCTCTTCCGCATCCCGGCTAAGCCAGTCAAACTCGGTACGGACAGGCTTGAACGCATTGTTATAGCTGCCGAAGGACAGCTTGTTCATCCGGTGGCTCGGTACACGTCTGCCACGGCGCCGAATCTCTTCTTTGGTTAACAGCGCAGCCGCATGAAGAATAAAGCGCACATGCAGTGTAGAACCCGACAAGATAACCCCGTCTAATTCTTCGCCATAGAGCATCAGATAACGCTGCGTAACAAACGAGCCCATACTATGACCCATCAAAAATAGAGGGAGTTCAGGATACTTCTTCTTAATGATGCCCGTCAGTTTATACAGATCATGCACCATCCAATCGAATCCGTCGCGATCTGCCAGATGACCCAGGTTCTCCACAACCTCTGCCGTCTTGCCATGCCCTCGCTGGTCGTGGATGTACACGATGTATCCGTTCCGATTCAGTTCCAGTGCAAAACGCTCATACCGAGCGGCCGTCTCCGCCATCCCGTGACAGATCTGCACCACTCCTTTGACCTGAGTCTCACTCGCAGGCAGCCAGTTATAAACATGGATACGAGTTCCTTCGTCTGATGTAACATAAAAATGATTGCTTGTACTCACAAAATCCCCCCATAATGATACGTTTTTTCTTCTTCTTTTTCGTCTTTGTCGTTGTCATCTTTTTCTTTATGTATTTCTGTAGTTCCTTATTTGCTGAGCGATCGCCCCAGATTGGGTGACCATCCGTACATATCCATCCTACTTCTCCAAGGAGGAATTAAGCAATTGTAATTTCACCCTATACATCGGATTCCTATTCTAAGACATTGATGCTTCATTCCATTTTTTCAAAGGCAGATGTGCTCGCTACTGTTTCCATAGAGAAGCGGATTGGGGTGTGATATACTGCTTGCAACACATGTCAGCTTAGAAGCGTGTAAACCCTCAAGCAAGGAGACAAAGCAACATGCAAATGATCATCGTAGACGACGAAGCACACTGGGTCGACAACCTGTCCATGACCAAACCTTGGCACACGCTCGGGATCGAACAGGTTCACCGGGCATACTCCGCTCGTGAAGCACTGCAACTCATTGAAACCCATCCGATTGATATCGTGATCTCGGACATTCAGATGCCGGAAATGACAGGCATAGAGCTGATCGAACGCATCCGCATCCGGGACAAAAAAATAAAATGCATCCTCTTATCCGGCTACTCCGAATTCGACTATGCCAAGAAAGCCATCCAATACGAAGCCGTGGACTACCTGCTCAAACCGCCAACAGATGACGAACTGATCGGTGCCGTGCAGAAAGCCATCGATCAGCTTAACAATGAATGGGCACTTGTCAGCTCCCTATCGCGGACGCAGTTTACCCTACGCGAGAATTTGCCGCATTTGCGGGGACGCCTACTTTTGGAAGCTTTACAGGGACATCGGTTCTCCGCCAGCGAATGGGAACGTAAACTGGACAACTATGACCTACCCTTCCACACCGGAGATGCCGCGCTGATGCTGGTACGCATGGATAATGAGTTCGGCCACTACGACAGCCATGATCAGACCCTGATCGAATATGCCATTATCAACATGGCGGAGGAGATTATGGGTGAGTTTATGCACGTGTGGGGTGTGAAGGAAGAGCACGGGTATGTCGTGTTTTTGCTGCAATTGAAGGAACGAAGCGGCGATATTGGAAAAGAAACCATTCTGGAGAAGCTGTCCATTCAGCTTCAATCCAAAGTAAAACAGTTTCTGAAAGGCTCCCTCTCCATTGTCATGACCGAGTGGTTCACCTTCCCGGAACAGATCTACGATCGCTTCCGTCAGGCCTCCGCCTATTTCCGCCAGATCGTCGGGGACGAGCGCGAATTCGTCATGCGGGTGACCGATGTCGAAGCACCTGCGGCACAAGGTCCGCTGGATGTGCTGTACACACCGCCCACCTTCATTCAACTGCTGGAAAGCGGTCAATGGGATGCTGCCGAAGACAAAATACGTGCCGTCTGTGCCGAACTGGACGAGAAATGGTCTGAATCATGGGAACACTGTATGGAGGCTGGATTCCTCATCACCGCTGCGTTCACGAATCTGGCTCATCGGAATAAGCTCACTCTGGCAGGACTAATGGGCAGTGAGATTGAGCAGCTACAAAGCGGCGAAGTCTTTTCCACCATCGGCAAACTACGCAAATGGTCGCTTGGCGTACTCGCCAAACTTAAGGAAGGCACGTCCAATGAGGTCAAGGATACCCGTTCTGAGTACGTGAAGAAGATTCAGGAGTTTACGGATAAAAATCTTCATCTGGATGTATCTTTGCGTGTGCTCGCAGACCATGTGAACCTGCATCCCACACATCTGTCCAAGATTTACAAGATTGAGACTGGCGAGGGCATCAGTGAATATATCGCCCGCCTGCGCATGGATCGGGCCTGCCATAAGCTGGTCACGACCACGAAGAAAGTATATGAGATCAGCTTGGAGATCGGCTATATGGACCCGGCGTATTTTATCAAAGTGTTCAAACGGCAATTCGGCGTGACACCACAAGAGTACCGCGACCAGCATTAAACCAAAGTTTTTACACTTTCACTAAGAGAGTCCTATCGAAACTAACAAACTCATATAGATGCGCTCCCGCTCTACTTGATACAGTTACAGTGTAAAGATCATACATCGTAGGGGGATTGAACAATGATCAAATTCAAAACATGGTGGTCCTTGCTCATGGTTATCGCACTCATCACCATCACTGCATGCGGCAGTGGCGAGTCAGCCAGTGAGAAAGGCACGAATGATACACAAGAGGCTGTCGGCTCTGCGGAAGCGGAAGCAGCGTTTGCCAAAGGAAAATACGACCCACCCATCGAATTCAGCTCCGTGCTGATGCCGAAAAAATACGCTCATGGCGATACCAAAGAGAACAACGTACATGACCGTTGGATGCTCGAAACGCTGGGCATGAAGCACAAAGATACGTGGTATCCGGCCACTGACGATCAATACAGACAGAAGTTGCAGCTCGCAATTGCGTCTGGCGAGAAGCTGCCTGATTTTGTAACCGTGCCAACGAACGCGGTATTGACGAATCAGCTGATCGACTCCGGTCAATTCATCGCCATTGATGAACTGTTCGAGAAGTATGCAAGCCCGATTCTGAAAGAACACGCGGCAGCACATCCTGAGCTGTGGTACCCGTTCACCAAGGACGGCAAAAAGTACAACATGCCCATCATGGAGTACACCGATAACGACGATACCCTGCTCTGGCTTCGTGAGGACTGGATGGAGAAGCTGAACCTGCAAGCGCCTAAAACCATCGCAGACCTTGAGAACATCATGGACAAATTCAAAAACGAGAACCCGGACGGTCTGTCTCCAGACAAAGTATTCCCGCTGGCAATCTCGCTCAAAAACAACACCAACACCTGGATGGGTGGACTGGACTGGTTGTTCGGTGCATACGGTACAATTGAAGAACAATGGAACAAAGACGCAAACGGCAATCTGGAGTACGGCTCCGTGAACCCGGGTGCGAAACAAGCCCTTGCCAAGCTGGCTGAATGGATGGAAAAAGGATATATCCACGCCGACTCCGCGCTATGGGACGAAGGTAAATCCGCCGAAAGCTGGACCGCTGGCAAAGCCGGCATCCTGCCTGGCGCAAACTGGGTACCGGACTGGCCTGCTCCAGACCTGCTGAAGAACGTACCTGGCGCGAAATACAAAGCCTACCCTGTTCCGGCTGGCCCAGACGGCAAGATCGGTACGAAATGGCAGAACTCTGGCGTCAACGCAAGTATCATGATCAACAAAGACGCGAAGCACCCGGAAGCGATTTTCCTGTACTACAACTACCTGCTGGAAAACCTTGCGGACCCGAAAGCAGGCAGCCCGTATGAGTACGGCTTTGCCAAAGGGTATGACTGGGATGTCGTAGATGGTCAACCGACCAGTGACAAGGACAAGATCAAAGACTTCTCCAACGAATTCCCGTTCCTGACCGGCCCGGCGCGTATTCCAGACCTGTACATGAAAACACTCGTGAAACTCGCCAACGGCGAGAAAGCTGAAACACCATACGAGAAACAAATCGCCGAATTCCGTAAACCGGAAAACTGGTATGCAGGTAAAGTCGTGATGTCCCAGATCGACATCCGCAAACAAAACTATTTCACTGGCGCAGCCACACCAACCATGGTCTCCAAGTGGAACCTGCTCCGTCAGTCCGAACTCGAAACCTTCAACAAAATCATCTATGGCAAACTGCCAATCGATGCATTCGACCAATTCGTAGCTAACTGGAAATCCAACGGCGGCGACCAGATCACCCAAGAAGTGAATGATTGGTTCAAGTCTGTGAGTGGTAAGTAAGGATTTGTTGTTGGGAAAAGTAAAGCATTAAAACCCGAGCCGAAGCGAGTTATTCACGCTTCGGCTCGGGTTTTTAAGTGTAGATCGGGGTCGCTCCCCCATGACTTATGGGTTCGCGTTAGTGGATCAAGCCCGTGCACGCTTACCAAGCTAAGCTATGTAAGCATGCACGGGCCTTTCACACTGCTAAGTTCGTAATCAACTAGCGTTAGTCAGATTCATGACCTCTCTCCACCAACATCGACTGTCCTAGCAAAGATACAGTTAGCTGAATGCCGTCTCGCAGCCCATGCATGTATAACCGTTCATTTTCTATGCCTTTTCTAACAATGTAACGATTCTCCCATTCGGTATATTCAGGTGTCTGTTCGATATCCTTACCAGCAAACAAAGCTTCAAACGCTTCGTCGTTTTCCCCACGTACACGACTAAGTTCAGGATCATGCTCGATCTGTTCAGTCACCTCATCCAGTCTGGCCTGAATCGCTCGTTGCATCCACGAAGGAAAATCCATAGCTTATCCTCCCCTACGCATTATGTACTTCGCTCATTACCGTACCACTCGACTATGTTTCGCCTTCGTTTCACTAACTCGTGCCACCAGTTCATCCACCCTCCGGCTCTGTTCCTGAACCGCAGGATTGTCCCACAACGGAATCGCTTGCTTCAAGGATGCCTCACCAAGCTGATTAAGCTTGCGCCGTTCCTCTTCCAATAAGTCAAGCAACCGGCTCATACATGCACCTCTCTGATGGGTCTAAACTGCATCATGTCTTGTTAAGACTAGACATGAGCAATCACTTTAATGCGATTATCGGTTTATTTTATTTTAATTCGATATCCGCATTAAAACAACCATTATTTCTCATACAATTTGGTTGAAATGAGGGGTGTACATAATGAAACATAGACAAGAACCACCTGGAGACAAAAACATCATCGGCTCCAGAGTCGTAGCTATTCGTAAAAGCAAAGGTATTAAACAACGAGAATTCCTAGCCAGACTACAAACATTGGGTTTAGATATCAGTCAGACCAGTCTCTCACGTCTTGAGGGTCAGTACCGACTTGTTCAGGATTATGAAGTGGTGGTAATAGCAAAAGCTTTGGAGGTTTCTGTGGGATATTTGCTTGGGGAAGAAAGTAAGTAACCCCCTTAGCAAATGTCAGAAGACTTATTATATCTAACGTCTAAATTAGCGGTTTCCACTTCACCTACTTGAGAATAAAATTAATCAACTTACTATAGAAAATAGACCCATAATAAAAAACTAGCGGAACAAACTTATTTTAAGTTTTGTTCCGCCAGTTTTTAAAGTTTCTTTTTGTAAAACGAGTTGAGTAGACAGCCTTACACCGGAAAAAAATCTTCATCAGTAATGCAATAATGACTGAAGAAACTCTCCACTTCTTTACCGTACTTACTTTCTGGTTCTTTCACCGAAAAGTAAGTGAACGCAGATGAATAGCCTGGTTCAAGATTTGGAGAGATGCAGCCCATTGAAAATGAAAATAAAAGTGCCCTTACTTGATCATTTCGAACAAAGTGCTTGGAATTAAAATTAGAAGCTATAAGTTTATACATAAGCCTGTAACAAATCTCTGATGCTTGGTCTGGGTCATCAAGATACAAAAGGAAATCCTTTTCATCCATTAATCTCTCTACTGACAATGCTATAAACCCTGGATATGAATGGTTCAAAATTTGTTGTTCTGCTTTTACAATATTGTTATATATTGAACTTTTGCCTGACAGTCTTTTAGCCGCTACAGAATAAATCATTCCATTTTTTTCGACCAAGAAATCAGGCTCATGAATTATTAAGCTATACCCGGCTAACTCAAGATGCGCAGCAAAAGAAAGTTGAAACTGTATGTCTCTTGCTGTTCTATTCTTATCCATCGAGTTAAGTGAATTGCCAGACATTATCTTACGTACATCATTAATTGCTTCAGACATTAATTTGTTTGAAGAGTATATCAACTTTAACTCACAGTAATCCCTGTATCCTTCCAGTAATTCGGGTAAATTAAAACTTTCTGTATCTTCATCTCCAACAATCACTTTGCTATAGAATTCCTCGAAATTTTTTCTGAAAATAGAAAAACGACAAGAAGGATGAACTTTAATACCTTTCTTCCCCAATCCTATAAATATTCTGTCCATATTTTCTAAACATTGTTCTGCTGAAGACTCTGCACCGTAAGAAAATGGATTCATTTTACCCACCTTATAAGAAATATGTTTTTACTTAGATCTAGAGTATTCTAACTGACTTAGCAATCGGAGAAAGAATGAAATTTTCATCCAATTGATATATAGTTTCTTCGCTTGAAACTAGCTCATTTAATTGATTCAACATGTAGTAATAAAGTTGTTCTGCAGATTGGTACTTTTTGATGTGAGGTTTGTATACATTACGCTTCTTATTATACTTCCATGTTGGAAAGCCCTTCGTCATTATCAAACTTTTTAGTGTAAGAAAGTCAATAATAGGCACGTGTCTTGTTTCATCACCTTGCGTGAAATATAAACCTTGATATCCATTGAAATAAACATGATTCATTAATATAAATGGTGCGATTTTTTTTCCCCTGAAGTTAACTTTTGTTTTAACCTCTATAAGTCTCCTTTTTTCGGGATCATTTAAAACGTTTAGTCGCTCCACAATTTGAGTAAAAGCTTTGTATACTTTTGATTCAAAGCAATCACTTGATTCTATGATACTTTCTGGTTTGATCATCGCTTTTGCCTCAAAGATAAATACATAATCATCAAGAACAAACAATCCGTCAATTTCTGGTATTCCATTCTTTTCATCTCTGGAAACCTGAGCATATTCTAGATTCATACTTTCAAAAAATTCTTCTATCTGGTTTTCAAAAAAAATTCCTTTTTCAGTTCTAATATTCACTGTATTAGCATTTGAAAGTATTTTATCAATACATCTTTCTATTGTAGTATTCTCAATATGAGATGGTACGATGTAATAGCTCTCTTCTTTTCGAATTAATGGCCTATAGTTAATAAGTGTCGAAGGTTCGCTTGAATCATCTAAATTTATTGATAATAGATGTAGTAACTCTGGATGCTTGATATGGGACAATTCAAGCATCGCTTCTTCTTCTAAGACAAGAATTGAGCATTGTGACGCTTCATCAGCATTTTTTAAAAGTGTATAATTTACTTTCAGCAATTTTTTGTAGCTTTCAAGAAGATCTTTTATCTTAAAAACTTTGCCCTTATAGTCGAACTCATTGTTTTGAGTTCCGTACATTGGTTCTAGATATTTATATGCTTGATAGAGATCAACTTCAACATTAAAATCTACTTGGTTATTGTAATCAAAGTAGATTATTTCAGAGTTAAACAACCTTAGTGAACCACTAGTTTTTAACAAAAATAATTCTTCTTCATCAGAAAGTTCTTGAGAAAATAGTGAACAATTCAAATCTCTGTAAATCTCAAATTCTCTCCAAAATGGTATGTAATATTCTGTTAGATATACCTTTTCAATCTTATGATCATAATAGTCAAAATTTTCGACAATATTAACTTCTGTAATTTCCAATAGTATTGAAAGAATTTTTTCTTGAGTAGCCTTTTTTCGAGAAATTAGTCTAAACAGTTCTCTTAGAGTTTCTTCTGAACATATAATGTTATCTAAGGAAACTGGAGAAACCTTATTTGTACGAATTAGTTCAACTATCTCATTAGAGCAACTAAGAATATGTTCGAAGTGAGCTTCAACCTCATCTTCACTTCGGAAAGTCCCACTCAACGGCTCATTATGAACGTAAATACGATATTTTAATAATTCTAAGTAATTGAAAATTGATTCAATACTAATGCCTTCTTCAGTTAAATTTATCAATTGAGTTATATTCTCTTCATAAGCTTTCTTTCTTAAAAGAAGATAATTTAAAAAATATAAATCTTTCTTGATTTTAGTATCCTTTTCATTCTCTATAATTATAACAGAATTAATTGATTGAATTTCAGATGGTTCTAGTGCAAAAATAAGGCCAGAATGTAAAAATAATCTATGAAAATCCCCCCCCTCTTTTTGATATCTTTCTTTTATGAATTCTATAGCTTTATGACGGGACTTTTTTTGTAACTTAGTAAAATCTGATTTAAGTTTTTTCACTTCAACTATATTATAGATTCTCAAGGAGATACCTCCAATGAATAAATATTTTGAATTTCCTGAATAGCTCGTTATGACTTTGCTACGTAATATTAGCACAACTTAAGTTTATCTAAGCGAAATCGAACAGTTACAAATATCCACACTAAACTAGTCCGCGCTGCGAGCTAGTTTATGCTCCATTAACTGAAAGAGATATCTCATTACTTTAAATGGTTAATAATATCATCTATTTCTTTGATTAATACATCTTTTTCTATACCACGATCTTTAATAAACGAGGTCATCAGTCCCCATTCACGGATCTTATCGATCCATTCCAAGATATTGTCTCTCGGGTACCCTTTTTCCTGAAGTAAATAGAATATATAGGACAACTCATTACTGATACTTGTGTTGAATACAGCTGGATCATCAGAATTAACCGATATCACAAGTCCTTTGCCTGTTTGATTTTCATGATCCAATCCTTGTACATTTAAGTTTTGAATAGGATGATTGAACAACCTCTCAATACCTGTTATCGCAAGATTAGATGTGGGATTCGTCTCCACAACAATACCTTTAATATTTAGTTTATTACGTACAAATGCTTGCAAATTTTCTAATAAAATTACTTCATGGTCGCCTACTGTAATCTGAATAACCTCATACATTCGCTCTAAATAACATTTGCAGTGATTGGCATGAATCAACTTTGACTCATTCCACATTGCATGAGTACCTGTAGGTTGCTTACAAAAGTGATTTGCCGGCATCTCGGTATCATTACGCCACTTTCCTGTCCGGTTTGTCTCAGTCACACACATATCATAAATGTAGCTTTCATCTGTCTCAAAAGGCTGAAATCTACCTTGATATGCCTTCCATAAAGTGAATAGGGTAATCCCTTCAATGTTGTGGTATATCTTCTCGGCCTGCAGCATAATTTCCCGCTCAATTCCTAATAAATCCAATTCCAAATTGTACTTTTTTTCCATAAAGGCTTGACCCCATAACCAAAGGAGGTTCTCCATATATTCTATTCGGGGTAAAACAACAACAGGGTTTTCTTCACACCAACATTTCACATCAAGTCCTACAGCAATGCCATGTCCTATTCGGTCTCCGACATGAAAGTTAAATTGTTCAATTACTTCGTCTATATGACGCAATCCTGATAGTAGGTGCCTAAACTCCTCACCTACATGATAGGTGAACCCAAGAGTTTGGATTCGTTCTTCAAGTCCAAGTAGCATCAGTTTGCTGTTGTGACTATCTCTCGCATGACGATAGATGGGTGCAAATACCCACGGCTCTGTATTGTTCTCCACACTTGCAGCATCCAAACCCACAATATATCTGGAAAGTCCAGGGACTTTCTCACGTAAAGCATTAATTGCCTCTACAGTCTCCATGTACTTCTTTTGAAGGCGGCCATAGAAGTAATTATCGTTCTGTAAATGCTTACGATCTGAATCCTTGTACCAACACTTCTCATAAAATGATTCGTCCCGAGCTTTGATTAAATGATATACGATTCCAATCTGTGGAAAATCCGAATAATGCACCTTAGGATCTTCTAGGATATTTTTATAGGTCTGAAAAAAAACACTTAAGTTTCTTCTAAGATCATTCTTGATATCATGGGCATTATTCTTGGAAGATGGGGTTACTCTTATTTCAAGCTTTTTCAAATTATTATTGTAAACTTGGTTGCGAATCGCATGCTCAAGCATATTAGAATTAGAAGTAGCTCTAGAAAAAAGATGCCTGAAGTAATCAAGGCCTTCCATGTAATTAGATTGCGTTACACCTTGATAAACCATGTTTTTAATTCGTAAATATTGCCAGAATAGCTTTGAAAAATAACTGTCTCTTGAACCAAGATTATTCTGATATTTTATATAACTCAAAGATTTCAACAAAAATATATTTTCATCCGTTGTATGCAAGTCCTTAAGTCCTGCCATTGCTTTGATGATTTCCACAGATTGCGTTTCATTATTCCCTTCAAGAAATAAGAAGTCATGCAGCAAAAATTTGTGTATTTTTTTGTAGTTATATTTTACAGGCTTATTTTTTCGAAGGATAAACCACTCCAATAAATGAGTTAAATCTTTACCAGATTGACGATCCAAATCAGAAATGAATTCTTCATCTATCCATACATCCAAATATTCATCAAGTTTTCTGTTTTCTTCACTTATGAGGTATTTAAAGAGCAATACTCGAATTAATCCACATATCTTAAGGGAATCTTCAAGATCTGGATCATCTACTTGATTCCAGAAAGATCCGAGCTTTACAAGGCTCTCCTCACGATTCATATTCATTAGTTCTTGCCAGATTATATTAAAGTTAATACCAGCACTAATATGGATATGAGTCTCAGCTAAGCCGCGTTCCATTACTTTATCTAACTGCATATCCCCTAAATTAATAAGCCAGTAATAACCGTTAAGATATGAAGGATGATTCATATCATTGTTTAATAAATGTAACACTACCAATATATCTATACAGAACATTCTTGAGAATGTATTCCATACTTCTATCTTTTTAACTCCCTCAAAAGCTCCAAACAACAATTCATCATTGGCATTCTTCCAGTATTTAAGTGAAATTTTTCCATTACGGTGTGTGATAAAGGAACCTGTAAGTTTGTTTAGATGTTCTAAATAAATGCAATCTTCTGAATCTGCTTCAATAAAACTCTTAAGGGGATAGTATTGTTCAAAGAGCAGGTTAAGAGTATCAAGACTTTTGATATGTTGCTTACCAACTAATTCTTCCTGAATTCTTTTCTTAATAACCTCATATTTTTTGTACTTACTATCCCGACCTCCCTGCTTCCCAATTTGGATAAGTCCCTCAAACAAGGCTTCTCTAGCAAAAAGAAACTCTGTAAATGGCAAAGTAGCCATTTTTGAGACTAACCCTGTAAAATGCTTAATCATATCGTATCACCATTCTTAATTTTTTGATTATACAAATAGGCCAAGGCGTATATATTTTCCTCAAGAGCTAGATTGTAAAGCCTCTCCTTAGCTGCATTTCTAACTCGGTGAATCTCCTTACTTGTCTCGGACATTTCATCCTTGCTACTCAAATTTTTAGCAAGAGATTGTAATTCAATCACCACATATGAGTCTCTCTCTTCTGTCTTTGATTCCAAATTTTCCAAATATAATTTCATTCGTTTTACTATTTCATCAAATTCAGCTCTATTTACTCCCCCTGACACTAGAAGCTTTCTTTGCAGATTTCTTAACTCTGCCTTTAGTGACTCAGCTGGAATCTTGGCTATCAATTGATTTACCTTTTGAATTTGAATTTCATCTATTGAATATTGATCTTGCAAGTTATCAAAATTAGAAAACAAATCATTTCTATAAGTATAGATCGCATTAAGAGCATTGGGACTATCCAGCTTTTGTTTGAAGTCATTACAGATTATTTCTTTAATATTTTGTTGCTGTTGTTCAAGAGCATTTGCCAGAGCTTGCTCGTGTATAAAATCATCTCTGAAATCTTCCTTTATTGCCCGTTCATGTATATCTTGTAGCAAAAGTATAATTTGGGAGGATTCAAGATCACCAATCAATTCATCGACAACAGCAACCATAAGATTATAAAAATGAATTGTAATAAATCTATTGTATGCATTCACTGCTCTAGTTACAGTTCCTTTAAAGAGATTCGGATTATAATAAAGTAAATAATAACTCCCTTTAGTTATCACATCTGTTCCGTCAGCTATTTCATAGAAGTCGGGATAAATGTCGTTTACTTGCTTTATCCGATTTTCAGATACATAGTTTTCTAAGTTGTTACCTTTATTTTCTCCAATGATAGATGACAAGTAATTTACGTGTTCTTTGCTTAATCGATCATAATAAATAGTAATATCCGGGAAATTTAACCTGATATCTTTATCCTTAATACGATTTTTCAATACTGTTTCGTTACTTCTACTTCTAGTCTTCATGAAAAAATCTATTTCGTCCTTCAGAAAAAGTTTAAATAATTGCAGTCTCTTTATTTCATTTTCAACATCTAACCTTGGTGCACGGGTTCTTAATGAATCATACTTTTTGGTGATTTCTGGGGATATTCTGAAATGGTTACTCTGTATGATTTGATCAACTATATGCCACACCCTAATAAATCGCTCTCTAGTTTGATATAATTTATCAAAAAAATCGTTACTCTCATCGAAATCTACAGTTCGGATGAAATAATAATAAAATGAATAGTCTACAAATCGGTAAGTTAATTTACTCAGATCATCTACATTATTTGAATTTATATCAAAATTACTGCCGAGATATCTATTATGCTTTCTTGAAAGAAGCCGATTTAATATCGTAACATCAAAGTTAAACTGCTTAAAATCCTCTAATATTTTGTTTTTTATATCTAACTTATTTTTTTCCTTCCTATTTGAAATAATTGAATAATTCCCCAACCAAAGAGAGTCATCAGAGAATCTGCTATCATAATCGTTAAATTTCTCCTCAATAATTTCAAGATATTTCTCTGTAAAAAGTGGTTTATCATAGATTTGGTTCAACTGATCATTCTGAAAAATATAATTCAATTCTGAATACAAGGCAAACACATTTCTAGCGTCATAAGTATGCGGAATTAATCTTTGGCTTTCAATGACCTCAAGTGCTAAATTCAGATTGCGGCTATATTCCTTTCCATCAATGGAACTTATATTTGTAGTAACTAAACTTTCAACAAAGTACAGGAAGTGAATAATGAGAATTTTTTCTTCTTGAGAAATATTGAAATTATTATTCATAAATTCAATTCTTAACCGTTCATGATGAATCTCAATAATTATTGGATCACTATTGGATGTCTGGCTGTTTGTCATAGTGTACAAGTTATATGTAAATTCCTGATGCTTGCGTAATGAGCTATTTGTTTCAATAATCATTGAAAATATCTTCTGATAGAATGCAATCAGTCTTTCAAACTCTTCATCCAAGTGGTTTATCTTTTCACCTGTTGATTTTAAAGCCATAATTAGTTTATATTTTTCTTTTATAGACTCTTCACTAAAATGTAGGTAACTATATAAATTAATTAGTCCTCTTGGTTTGTCATCGAATATATTGAAAAAAGATGGAATGTTTTGTGGTTTAGTTTCTTTTCCAAATTCTGTAGTGTAATATTCATATGGAAGTTCTTTTTCATATTTAAAAAAGCGTCCGATGAGTTCTTTCATTATAGGGCTATTTGAGCTCTGTTTACCTATATCGCTTACTGTAAAATTCATCTTCGCCAAGGAGTCCAGCTTTTGTAACATGAATCTACGAGAATATGGCATAATTTTCTTTAAAAAATCATATACTAGTTCCTGATATGATTCTAGCATCGTTCTCTTTCCAACAAATGTTCGATCCATGAATTGGTAACCTTGGTGTTCTATGAGCATTTCACTTATCATATCTTCCTGGAACTTAGTAATATCACCTGAAATAAAGGTAATGATATTTGAATGATTCAAATATTTCAATACTACATTCAGTACCTCGTTGCAACGTTTGGGATTTAAATCCACGTCATCAAAACAAATAAATATTAAATGTTTTCCAGTTTGTGAACCATTTAATACAAGAATCAACTCGTCAAAAAGAAGATTCAATTTCACAGTTAGCTCCAATTCAGATACAAGTGCTTCTTTCCGTTCTTCTGTATAATTCGTAACTCCTGAGAAGTTCTCTTCAATAACTTTTGAGTAATCTTTCTTTCGATATATATACAATGAGAATACCTTGTCCCATAGTACATCAAGCTCTGTTTTATCCTTATAGATACAGCTATTAAAGGTATCCTTATTGGAGGAAGATCTTGCTCTTCGTTGTTTTTGATAGAATCCATCAATCTCATTTCTTCTAGAATCAATAAATTTTTTCAGATTCAGCAAGATAACTCCTAGGATATCAGAAGTGTCCTCCAACATTTCAGGAATAATCATATCCAAAAAAATATCTTTTTCATCTTTTTTCATCAGCTTATCGCGCATTGTCAACAGAACAGAACTTTTTCCACTACCACGCTCTCCGAGAATACTTATAACATTATTGAAATCAAGCCTCTCCACAGGTTTAGAACTGTCCAAACGTTCAGTGATTACTTGAACAGCAGTTGCTCTTATTTGCTCAACTTGCGTCTCAATTTCTTTCCAGTTTGGTAAAATTAGTTGCAAATTTTCATCGTTCAGAATGCGTTCTCCTATTCTAATACTTTGTCCAGCCTCTAAAATAGATCTTTCTTCTTCTCTCATCTTAGAATCTCCTTTATACCTCGGATAAAATCAGAACTGCTTCATTGCTTAATTTTAAACGTGCTTCCCTGTATCCCTTCAGAAAAAACTTAGACATTATGCAGCAGAATGTTATGTAAACAAACATCAACAGATAGTATAACAATTCATTGTTATGTAAATAAAAAAATTGTAATAACGCTGTAATAGCCAATAAGAAGGCTGTATATACCGCCAGTATTTTAAAAACATAGAACAGTGAACGGCTTAGGATAACCTTAGATAGAAGAATCATAAGACTAGATTTATGTTCCTTATTCTGGCTCTTTATATTGGCCCAACGATAGAAAATGATCCAACGGTTCCTAAGATCTTTATGTTGCAATTGAATCTTCTGCTCGTTCCTTAACATAGCTTCAACTTTATATTGCAGTTTCTTATTTTCTTTATATACCATTTCCATATCACTGCGAAGCTTCTTCTTTTTAACGGACCTTGCTGATACAGATGTTAATAGCATACCTGTTGTATAACAGACGATTATTACCATCAGAAACAATAGGCTTTTTTGACTCATCACCGCTTTAATGACTGGATACTCGGGACGTGAGAGCAAGACATAACGAAACGGCATCCACTCGTACAAGACGTTAAACACTTCAATTTTCACCACTGAAATAGTGGTTAACCATAAAGATGACAACATAAAAAAACCAGGAATGAACACTCCAATTAAGTCATATAAAAATTCCTCTAGCTTTTGCATAACATTCTCCTCATCTATATTTGAAAAAATATACCTAAACTATGTACATAATAACCTATTTTGTGACATTTGCGAAGAGTATTCCCGTGCTAAAAGAACTAATTTCAGAACTTTTTACCTACGCCTGAATCTTTATTTCCGAAAATATTCTACAGAATCTCTCTCTTTAACTTAATTCATATAACATATATCAGGAATTAAACTATTATTATCTATATTTCGAATAACTTGATTAGTCTTTGATACTATTTTTTATTCAATTAACCAAAGAAGGAGCTTCCTTTGTTTGGGAAGCTCCTAAAAATTTATTACCCTTGGTACAAAATTATCAATTCAATCTCTACAATATTATTTTATGCTTACATCAAGCATTCTAACAACGATGAAGATAATTAAAATTAACAGAAAAATTAGCTATTTACAATTTCAACTTTAATAGATGGTTTCCCGTATTTAGTTATCTTAAGTACCTTATTGTTGTGTAATGCTATATTCGTTATATCTGACTCAAAAGAAAAGAATTCTGATTGCGCTCTTGGTAATGAATTAATTTGAAACATGGATAACATTCGTTGAATTTCATATCTGGAGACTTCCCATGGTAGTTTAGATATCTTTGTGTTTCTATCTCCAGATAAAACTACTTGCACACTTAAGTATCCATTAAATTCTGAATTTGTTATAGGGACTTCTATTGTTTGAGTACGAGCCATATTTATAGAATTAAATGGTTGTCTACCTCTATATTCTAGATATAATTTATACAAATAAAGTACATACGTCTCAGTCAATCTGCAAACCCTATCAAGCGGATAAGTAAATTCATGCTCTTTAACTTCAGAATATTTATGGACTTGAAGTAATCGCGGAGCATGATAAACATTTAATAGAGTATCTAATCCAACACTATCATGTTTATTTAGCGATTGAATGGAAGAGTAGTATCTTTGAAGATGTGAATAATGCTCAATAAGATGAGGCATTATTATTTTGGATATATCTCGACTTAGAGTCTCTTTAAGGTCAATTCGGCATTGCCCATTTGTATTATATGCACTAAGATCTAGAATCTCATTTTCAATGAAAACTCTTTTTGTATAATCTATTTGCAAACAATATGGAGATAAATCTTCTTTGTCCTTAAAATTATTTATCATTACATAATTCAAATTATTTTTGACTTTATACATCTCAGTTTGAGGTATTTTTTTTGCGGGTATTAACTCAGCTAGTGCGTTTTTTCTTTTCCTTGATGAACTCATCATCATATCACAATCTTGACCAACTACTATAAAATAATTACCTTTATCATCTACAAATATATCTCCCGCTGCAACAGGTTGATAGTATGTATTTACATTATGATCAAAGGCTTCAAATGTATTAATAGGGTCCATTTCTTGACTATTGTTATCATATGGTTCAAAATCTATTGTATTTATTAAATTGGTTACTTGTATAATACTCGGAAGTATCTGACTTTTGGATAATTCAAAATTACACATTGTATTAATCCATGTATTTATTATTTGATAATTAGATATTCCTTCATTCACTGCCATTTGTGATAAATAAAATGCAATATTTCTATTTACAGTAGCTTTTGAAAAAGCATTATTCAGTCCGCTAACCATTTCATTTTTCAACTTACTGATGGCAAAATTATACGAACTTTTCAATAAAGCAACTTGTAGTAAGTCGGATACTCTTAATTTTTCAACGTATTCTAAAAATATGGATTCATCGATTCTTTCAGTTCTTTCATATGAAGTAGATACAGCTCCAATGATATTATAACGAAATTCTTTATTGAAATGGGAAATTTCACTAATAATAGCATTAGCTCTTCTTTCACCAGAAAGATCATTATCTACAATGCAGCACACACACGCTGATTCATTTCCCTTGAAAAATTCCTTTAATTCAAAAATAAAGATTCTACTTATTTCAGCTTCAAAATTCGAAAAGATTCTGACAGGTTTCCATCTATTCTCAAAGTACACATATTCCTCAAAAATCTTTTGATATGTTGGGGAAACATTAATACATAATCCAAATCTTAAAAGATTATTTGTTAAACCCTCTAGATTGGGCATTTGAATGTGATGATAGAGATCAAGTAGCTCTTTATAAAGCTTATTATTCTTTACGTTAATAATACCGAGTGCAGACATCATATCATCTCTGATAACTTCATCATCCCAACTCTGAATCAGAGGAAACGCCTGTTCGAAAACCTCAAAAAAATTCAAAGTTGAAATGACAAAGTCTGGATCGTCTTTTCTGATTTCATTAAAAAATTTACATCTACTATCTAAATCCATCCTTGACAACCCATATAAAAGCTTTGATTTATCAATCTCATCTAAAGACATAAGTGAAAATTCATCTTCAAAAAATATAAGTAAAGAACAATCTATATTGGAAAAAAATAAATTGTAATGTACAGAACTTTCCATTATAATTCCTCCGACTTTTCAATTGTAAGTAAAAATTTATATCGATTTCTAAACTTGTTAAGATCCGGAAGCAAAATTATATCTCCACCAAACGAATTCATCAACTTTTTCACTATATATAATCCCATTCCTCGCCCTTCGTTGTAAGGTTTACCTGATTGAAGTGGTTCAAATAAAATATCCTGCATATTATTATTAATTCCCATTCCTGTATCCCATACAACAATACTATCATCACTAACTGCATTGACAACTATTTGATCATACTTCCCAGAGTCATATTCCGAATCTTTTTCTGCCTTCTTCCTTCTGACATCTATCCAGTACTTTGAGTTATTGAAGAGATTATAGAATACATGAATCAGCACTCCTTTAGGTACAGTCCAAACAAGATCATTACTACTACAATTTAGTTCAATATTTGACGTCTTCAACAAATTCATATGCACTTGATCTACAATTTCTTGAATAGATTGTTGAACAAATTCATCATAAGTACCCTTTTTTATGAATGTTTTTTCTAAGAAAGAATACATCTCTCCCACTTGATGAATTTTCTTAGAAACAACATTATAGTTATTTTTAATTGGATGAACATGATTGTTATATAACTTAACTTGCATTGTCTCAGAGAAGTGAGTTTTCAATGCTTCAAAATGCTTGTCTATCTTTTCACTTATATTTGTTGTCCCTAGTGAATGAAGCTCATGTGTTATTGTCTCAGTAATTAGTCCATTAGCCATTAATTTGTAATTATTATAGGACTCAACCTCTATAATTTTTAACTGCCTATCCGCCTCTGCTAATAATTCAGCTGCTTCAGTATGTGTTTTTTGGTCTTCTTGAAAATGATCATTTACTTGCTGAATTACTTTAGAAATAGTTTCATAAGCTTCTTTATCCATGCTTGCAGAAGTATCGTTTAAAATTACCTGTTTTTGAAGAACCTGTGTGACAGATTTAATATTATTCAGCATTGCTTTATTTCTTTTTATCATTTGCTGAACTGTATTTTTATTTTTTTTCACTCGCTTTACTAATGAATCGCCTAATAGATCATTTTCTTCTAGAATATTTTTTATAATAGCGTTAGCTTTCTGATTTAAATCATAAAATAATTCATTGAAAATAATATTAATGATAGTTTTAAATGACTCTGAAACCCTGCTCTGACTTATGTCTAGTCGAGAACTAATTTCAAGAATTTGCTTTTGATGCGGATCATTCAAAGATACATAACCTACAGTATTACCCAAATCAAATCTAAACCATTGCTGACCTTTAGTTCTATATTGTTGCAATTTTATCCAATCACTTTCTTTATTTCCAAGAAATCCAACCCTATAAATATCCCTATATAACTTAATACCATTATAATTTTCAAGAAAGAACTTCAACTTATGAATATCTAATTCACTGCTATTTCCCACTTGTTCTTTTACAGAAGAAATAATTATATCTTTGCCAATGGCCGAATTTTGCTTAAAGCTAAATATTTCACCACTAATAGGTGCAATCTTTAACAAGTTCTCAATTATGCTTTTCGATTTTTTTTCAAATACTTCCTGATATAAATCTTTAGAGTTACTTGATTTTGGATACATAGAAGAGAGAAATTTAATAATGATTTTACATAATTCTTCTTCCTCTAAGGTACTCTCTAAAGTTTGTTCAATTCTTTGTTGATTTAATTCCAGCAACTCTTTGTAAAAGGAATGTGGTTTTTTTAATTTCGCGAATCCCTCAGCTTTAACAATAGCACGATGAATACGTTCAATGTACCACGGCTGTAATTTCAATCCATACTTTAATTTTATTTCAGAATCATCCTCATTAATTTTAAAATAATGGGTGCTTTCTGACAATGTAAGCATCTCATGAGGAAAATCAATATTTATGGGTAAATCATTAAAGTTTACGTTAATCAATGTTTTTTTGGGATCATTTATAAATGGAGAAACCAGAAAATTAATAGCTGCTTGTAGATCACTATTTAAAGTAATATTATTTTCTTGATCAAAACTTATTTGCTCAGGATAATTAAGAATATCTTCTAAATTCACATTGAAAATCCATAATCGTGTATAACTTCTTTTCACGTATGGTAATTGGAAATAAGGAACATTATTTATGCCTTTAATTATTTCTGTCCAGTTTATATATGTAAACGAAGAGAAATCCTCACTCGATGAAGATGTCTCCACGATTAAAGCATCTCCTAAACGTTGAGCTGCTAGTCTTCCTATTCCTTTTTCTCCTAAAACTATTTCACCTCCTCCTTTATTAGATTTTATATCGGTACCGATTCTAAGAAATCCCTCTTCTAATTGAAACGTAGACATTCCACATCCTATATCTTCAATAATTAATAATGATGAATTTGAAAACTCCGCAGGTATAAACTCTTTCATCTCCCTAGGTATGTCTGTAAGTAGCTGTTCAGCAAGAAATGCTTCTGATAAACTTTCAAATAAATGTAAGCTTACTTTTTCAGACCTTGCATCCATTGAGTTTTTTATTAATTCGGTTATAGCCACATCAGAAGATGTAATTAAGTCTTTACCTAGATGTTGAATTATTCTTGGATCAATTACTATTTTCTTTTCATCCATATTTTTCATTCTCCTCTATAAAAAATATCATGGATTAAATCCTGAATGGATTTTGCGATTGCCAGAGACATTAGGTAGGGAACACCATTACCGACTGTTTTAAACTTGTGTGTTTTAGGCATGTTCTTAGGTAACACAAACGATGGAGGCAATGATTGAATTGCCATAACTTCTGAAACACTTAATCTCCTTGTTTCATACGGATGCAAGTGAACTTCATTATTCCCATACGCTGCAGTCGGAGAGTATTTCCATCTATGGAGTCTTTTAAAAGACTTTCCACTTGTGTCTCCTTCCTTTATTTCTAACATTTTGCCTCTTCCTTCCTTGACATTAAAAACATCTTTTGCATTGGGATGCCTTCTTACATTATTCCGCTCAAACCAGTGTTGTACCGTTAATTGTTCAGGTACTGCATATTTAAACTTTCTACGACTTTTTTCACGATAAATTTGCTCCGTCGGCCAATTTAAACTTTTAACAAAATCAGCATCGTATAAAGAATATCGATACCATGGAAACTCCAGTTCCCCATCATCTGTCACGGGAACATTGGGGTTATCTGCATTATTCAGTATTCCTACCATTATTACTCTATCCCTGTCTTGTGGAACACCATAGCTCAATGAATTTATTACCTTCGTTGAAATAATGTATCCAGCTTCAGTTAATGATTCCTTAAGTTCGTTAAAATATAATCTATGTTTTGCAGTTCTAACTAATCCCCTCACATTTTCAAACAAAAAAAAGTCGGGTAATTGAGATATAATTAAATCAATATAACTTCGAGCTAAAACACCATTTAGCCCCTCTCGGCCTTTGTTCTTTCCTCCCACTGAAAAATCTGGGCAAGGTGGTCCACCAATAAAACCAACAATATTATTTAACTCCTTTTGTTCCTGCAGATATTCTTGTAGCTCAATTCTTAAGTTAGTGTTGAGAAAATCATTGATATCACAGCAGTGATATCCATAAATTGGATCATTCTTATTATGTTCACTTCTTACAGATGCATATGCATCAAGGAAAACTTTATTGAATTCATTAACAAGAACTATATTATAATTTAAATCATTTTGCTCAAAACCCAAATCCAACAAACCAGATCCTGAGAAAAACGAAAAAATTGACAATGCCATATATAACCTCTTAGCTGTTAAATTTTAGTTTATGAATATGTTATTAATGGAGATAAACAGATTTTATTACTCTTCATTCAAGCATATCACCTAATGTTTTGAATTGCACTCCTAAAATACATTTAAATATGCTCAAAGTAACATACATGCTTAATATAACTTCTCAAAAGTATATAATTATACCAACTTTTTATTATCTCATCCCTTAAATATTTTCATCCAGTTATTTAACGGTTAAAAAGATACGCTTATAAACAAGAGTTTCTTATCTAATCAGCAACAAAAATAAAATACCATATAATTTCCCCTTCAAATTACCAACTTTTGATAAGCGAACTGAGACCAGCCTTGCTCCCCCTCACCCCAACAACGCCTGCTCAACCTGATTCACAATCCCATTAATCCCCATCGGCCCATAACAGCCAATCCATGTCGCGGCATCCACCGAATGTACCTGCTGTTGCTCGCCCCCACCAAGCACTCCTAAAACACACTGCTCTGTGGCCGATATCCCATCCTGCATAAGTTCATTACTCAGCAAAAAGTAGTGACTCTCCTGCACTGCTGGTAATCTCTCAACCGAGATGTGATAGGCCGTATCAGAGGTATCTGCCACAAACAGCGGAACGGGCAGACCCAGATCACGGTACAGCACCGCACCTGTGCGATGAGCCCGGAATGAACGCGAACGAGAGAATCCAGCGGACGGATCAGTGCACACTTTTACCTGCCAATACCGAAGCCAGTTTTTCGGACAGCAAGCCGTTCTTCGAAGATAGTCTGCAATAATCTGCTTGGCTTCCGCTCGTTTGCCTGTCAGTTCACCGAACAGACTTAGAATCGTCTGCCAGTTTTCATTACGTTTGAACATGAGCACTGAAGCGATCCCACTTAATCGTTCAAGATACTGCTCATGGACCTCGGTGCAGATAATCAGATCTGGCGCGAGTCGTTCCACCCCAGGCAGATCGGGGTATTCATACGTACCCAGTAATTCGGTGTCCTGGAGTCCTGCCCGGAGGGATTGAGGAAAGGATAACACGCTGCTTTCCTAATCCAACACTTCCTACTGGAGACAAGCCCAGCGCAAGCAAATGATCGGCATACTGCACATCAAGGACAACGATACGCTGGGGTGTTTCGGTGACGGTGTTCTCCCCTTGCATATGACAGATGACCGGGCCTTGGGCTGACTCATAGGATGAAGCTGTGCGATTTTGCAGCAAAGCATTGGCATAGTCTGCATCCATTCTCGAAGCGGCGGCATGCCGATAATGCAACGGTGGAACGCCAGCTACTTTTTAAATGCTCTACTGAAATAATACATATCTCGATAGCCCAGCTTGTCCGCAATCTAACCGATCGAAGCATCCGTATGACGCAGCATGCGTGAAGCACTTTCCATCCGCAGCTGAATGACGCACTCCATCGGTCCGAGCCGCTTTTCTTGTTTGAAACGGCACTGCAACTGTCTTACGCTACAGCTCGCAAGGACAGCCAGCTCTTTGAGCTCCAGGTTCTGACGATAGTGCGACGCGACCACATCCACCATTTCAGACTCCGCTCATGTCCATACGATCCAAAGGACTTTGAATACGTCTAGTATTTTCAATGTCAAAAGTCAAAACAAAAAGGAAAGCCTTCCTCATCCCATAGGGAGTCAAGCGACCTTCCGATACCTTCTTAATTCTTTACCCACGCTACACTATTAATCAATTGGTT
The DNA here is from genome assembly GCF_023714295.1 of Paenibacillus polysaccharolyticus. GTDB lineage: Bacteria > Bacillota > Bacilli > Paenibacillales > Paenibacillaceae > Paenibacillus > Paenibacillus polysaccharolyticus_A. The sequence goes on along the minus strand of NZ_JAMAUN010000001.1, from coordinate 126,511 downwards.
CTGATGAATAATAATAAACAATTGAATCAGCCACTATTTCATCTGGCGATATCCCTTTTCCCAAACATATCCCAACATTCTTTTTACCCGCAATCGAATGATTGATCTGAGAAGAAACAACGTTATATACTCGTTCTTCCCCATCCACTGATTTAATCATGACCTGCTCACCTATCATATCTTGGATTGTCGAAGGAAGAAGATCGTCCAACTCTTCGTTCGCCCCCATCACGATAGTTCCGTATTCAGGTGTATCGAAGACCAAACCTACGCCAAACAGCATTTTTGTTTCCATTCTCTGACCTCCTTATCTCTGATCTATGAATAGCTCACCTTTGACATCTGTACTCGAAGATCGACGTTATGTAATCTAACGATGGCATATTTCAATAAAGCATAACGTTTAGTAGAATTGAGTTCAGGTGCAAATCTTTCTACTCGAATGCTTGCTTGAGCTTCATCAAAGCCACAAATTCTTTTCACAACCTCGGGCTTCGGGAAAATCTACTTTTGTTAATTACACTGTCAAATATATGTAAAAAAACTTCCAATATTTCATCACTTGATCAAAGCTGTAGATCTTGGTACTGATACACTTTCTTCGTTATCATCTTTGTATATTTCAATCTTGTGATTTCGATTAGTTCATCTGGCTGCATCATATTCAGGATATGACTATCTTTTATTAGTATTTTTTGATGACCTCGCCCCAGCCCTTTAACGATAATGATATTTCTATCCTTCTTCACATCTACGATTTGTCCAATGGTTACGAATTGTTCTTGGTTCTTGAGATCAAGGTAGGTTAGCAGTCCAAGTACACAAAATATAATAAAACAAGAAATGGATAACCCAGTTGTCCATGCAGGGGTATCATTCACGAAGTAGTTTTTGACAATTAATTGCACGCCAATGATAAAAATAAAGATTATGATGAAGCCAAATTGCATTTTCAATTTCTTTTCAGCTCTTTCGCTCATAGGCTCTCCCCTTCTAAATCTTTTGCTCCATATCCGTTCAATATCCCGCCCTCATTAATGGATCTTTGCGGAGATGAATCACAAAGTCTGGATTTGAAGTATGATACACAACGTTACCAGGCTCTACTCGAAAAAACTCTTTATTCGCATCTTGTCGTGGTTAGGGAACAGTTCTCTCACTTTATGCCATTTCATGCAATAAACCTTCTGTTATTTGTATTTTTAAAACTTTCTATCATTTTAACATATACATTCGTGACAAAGATGTAGGCGATACATCTTCACTTAATTTATACACCAAATTAGCTTAGAAGGTGGTCGGACTTTTTAAAAACAACTCATGGTGAAAAGATAATCATTTGCCTTAAGTGATATTATGTATTATATTAGGAAATGATTGGTTAGAAAACGTTTTAAAAGTATATTAATAAAAAAGGAGTGTTTGTATGAAAAAATTATTTACGTCATTGTTGTCTTGCCTGCTAATTGTTGGTATTTTAAGTGTTCAAGTAGCAGGGGCTAGTGGATTCAGCAACACTACTAGTTCTACTAATGAATCCGGTACATACGTTATCCCTACTGAGGATGGCAGTACATTGGAAGTTTCAATTGAAGAAACAGACAAAGAATACATTGTAACTTCTTATGTAAATGGCGAAAAAGAATCTCAAACAATTAAAAACAAAGAAACAAGAGATATGAAGACAATTGATAATGATGGGAAAGTAGAATATGCTAATGAGAGTGACTATATTGAAAAAATTGCTCCAGATCCGATAATTAGCAACAACGAATCTTTTACTACTAGTGCTGCTAGTAATTGGACGTTTGTAGATTCAGCATACAACTCTAATCCAAATGTGAAGCAATGGGGTTATTTATATAAACAAGAAAAAATCACTTTTGGAGAAACTTATAATCTTAATTATGATAAAGGGACTAAAGTTTCAATCATCGTAGGCGTCATTGTCGGCCTGGTCACAGTCGGCTCAGGTGGTATAATTGTAGCTATTCTCGTAGCGTTGGGCACAACTATTGTTGCTGATAAGATCACCAAAGCTATTACTGGTCAAGTTTATGGAAGATTTGCTGCACAAGACTTGGAAGTAAGATCTAACGGGAAGATTGGCCTTCGCAGTAAGCGAACGATCGTAGATGCTAAAGTGATTAATACAAAGAACGGAAAAGTTGAATGGGTACCAATTAGAGTTGAAGGCGAAGGAAGAAGTAATACTGATCTTTGCATAATCGGAGCATACAATGCTTGGCTTCTTAACTAAGGATATGTCGAAACAATCCACAAAATAAATATTTAAGATAAGTTGATGTCATTAATGTTGGCTTCAACTACTTATTCAAAGGAGATATGATGTATAGAAGACTAATAATTATTGCTTGTCTGATAGAAGTGGCTTTTTTAATTTTTTTACAATATCGATACAATAATATTTTAGATCTTTTTCCTTTCATTGGAGTGTTAGTTTTTTTCATGGTGCTGAGTTATTTCTTAAAAGTTCAACTAAGTAAAAAACGTAAAGAAATAGTGTTTTTTTTACAAACACTCTTTTTAATATTTATTCCAATTTATACGATAACCACACTTCCTCAATACACGTATGAAAGTGCGGTAGATAAGGTCACTCAGAATTTAGAAGAACCTTATGTGGTTAATAAACAGAAGAATACGTTAATTGAAGATGAATCTAATGAAATTAAAAAAGGTTATATGTTCTCAGTGGAAAAAAATTCAGAAGTAAATTCATACGTTTTTGATCCGTGGACTGGTAATTATCATGAAGTACAAGATTGAGATAAGCTTATCTACTCGGTTAAATTGATGTAGATTCTGCTATCATGTTAAAATTGTTTTTTAACGCTGTAAGAATGAGAATGAAACTCACTTTTAAGAATCGGTTCGCCGATTCTTTTTTCTTGCAGATTCTTAGCCTTCCTATCATGCATACCTGCAAATACAAGACCGCGCAACATGAATATGATGTTAAGAGATATGCCTTCGAATAATTAGGAAACTTAATCTCTCAAGTCCATATACATCCATTGGGCTTTCAATACTGAATATACGCAGTGTACCTCCTATTTTTCTTAATGGATCAACTTTCTATCATTTTAACATATACCCCTTACTTCAAATATCATTCCTGTACCATAACACCCGACCTAGTCCAATGTATCCTCACTCGAGTATGTAAAATGTACAAAGAAACCGTCTCCTTTGGTATATGGTCGCTTTCACTTCCATTTACTACGAAACGGTTTCTTTTGTTTTTTCCTCATGAAAAACTGCCTCTCAAGTCTGTGTCTGTCCTAACACGCCTTGGTTCCGCATCGCTGGAGCTTCATTCATACCCATGATGTTCAACCCTTTATACCGCTAAATGTAATACCGCTAATAAACGTCTTTTGAAGAAAAAAGAACAAAACAATAATAGGTAATGTCATCAAGGTGGATACGGCCATTAATAGACCCCATTCGGAACCCTTTTGACTCTGGAATTGCTGCAATCCAAGCGAAACCGTGTAAGATGGTTCATTGGTTAAATAGAGCAAGGGGCCCATGAAATCAGTCCAGCTCCCCATGAATTGAAACAATGCCACGGCTAAAACAGCGGATTTGGCTAGCGGAAACATGATCTGTAAATATATGCGGAACTCACTAGCACCGTCTAAGCGGGCCGCTTCGCGCAGAGCATCAGGTAGTCCCATAAAAAACTGCCGCAATAGAAAAATGTAAATGGGCACTCCAAAAAATTGGGGTACAATCAGTGGAAGAGCTGTTCCTACCCAGCCTAATTTAGTAAACAACAAGAATAGCGGAATCATCGTCACCTGTCCGGGAATCATCATAACAGCCAAGGTTACAAAGAAAAGTATACCTCTCCCACGGTACTCTAACTTGGCAAAACTATATGCAACCAAGGGACAGGATATAATCACACCAAGCGTACTCGCGATGGTTATAATCGCGGTGTTTTTCAGATACGTCCAAAAAGGGATATACTCCACGGCACGGGAATAATTACTCCACAGAATGGGTTGCGGAATCCACTCGGGCGGGAATGTAAAGATTTGTGTGAGTGGTTTGAGAGAAGTCGAAAGCAGCCAAATGAACGGAGTAATGAAAAATGCAGAAGCAACAATGAGACATACATAGGCTAACGCACGATTGATTCTTTTGATCGCGATAGGACTCATCCCTTACTTCCCCCTCCTCATTTCCCTTGATAATGAACCCAGCGTTTAGACGTAATAAAAATAATTCCGGTTAATGCCATAACGATAATAAATAAGATCCAGGCCATGGCGGAGGCATAACCCATTTTGAAATATCTGAATCCGTTCTCATATAAATACATGACGTAAAAAGTCATGGAATTCGCAGGAGTACCTTGCCCTTTGGTCAACGTATAGGGAAGAGTAAACTGCTGGAATGCACCGATCATTCCCATGACAAGGTTGTAGAAAATAACGGGAGTGAGCAAAGGCAGGGTTACCTTTCTCGTTTTTTGAAACCAGTTAGCTCCATCGATTTGGGCCGCTTCATAGTACTCATCAGGGATGTCTCCTAGTCCAGCAAGGTAGATCACGACCGCTTGCCCAATACCCCAAAGCGACATCAAGATGAGCGAAGGCTTGGACCACGACTCACCACCAAGCCAAGAAGGCCCGTCGATCCCGATATGCGCCAGCATCCCGTTAACCAATCCGAAGTTTGGATGTAACAGCCACATCCACAGAACAGCCAGAGCCACTTGCGGCACGAGCGTAGGTAAGAAAAAAATCGTTCTGAATACAGCCATTCCCTTGACTTTCATATTCAACATCATAGCGAGTGCCACACCGAAGAATATACTTAATGGAACAAAAAATACGGTAAAATAAATCGTGTTGTATATGGATTTCCAAAACAGAGGATCCTGGAAAAGCTCTCGATAATTATTCATTCCGACAAATTCACCAGGCTGCAGAATGCTGTAAGTCGTGAAGCTGAAGTAGATGGACATAAACATCGGAATTGCATAAAAGCATAGCAGCCCTATAGCCCAAGGTGAAGCAAACAGCCACCCAATCACGTTAGTTCTGCGAAGTGCTCGTTTCCTTGCCGATGGAATTGCGCTTACTTGAACTGAATCGGCTGGTTTCGCCATGTGCATTCTCCCTCCAATTGTCATTCATGAATAGGCAAGGAGAAAGTTCGCTCCCTGCCTACCGAGCATCCTATTTGTCGTATTTTTCTAAAGCCTTATTAACCGTCTCCGTTACTCGATTTAGGTTCTCTTTCGGAGTACCGTTGCCGCGGGTTGCCTTTTCCGTAGCGGAAGCTAACTCATTCCACAGCAGCTGTCCTTCAGGGATAACCGGGCGGTTGTGTGAATTGGGCAAAATAGTAATAAATTCCTTCATAATCGGATCGTCCTTGTATCCGTATTTGTCGTTAACCGCATCGATAACGGAAATTTGAGAGTCGGCGTTTAATAACGTTTGCCCCTCTTCTTTCCCTAAAAATTCGAGGAACTTCCAAGCAGCATCGACGTTCTTGGCCCCTTTAGGAATAATAGCGGAGCCGCCTCCTGACCATGTCGTAAAATCCGTTCCCGTTGGAGTCGGTATCGGTGCAACGCCGTAATTCAGATCCGGTTTAAATTTTTCGATCCCCTTCACCGTAAAGTTTCCACTGATCTTCATGCTGACTTGACCGGAAATGAAGGGATCCATTTCCTCCGTGCCAGCTGCGCTTGTGAATCCAGCAATATCCTCGACATTGTATTTTTTGCCGAAGTCGGTCATCCATTGCAGCGCTTCAACAACTTTAGGATCATTTGCAGTAATTTTGCCGGTGGCAGCGTCTTGGAATTCGCCTCCAAATGCCCATCCCCAAGTATAAAGCCAGCCTTGCGAATACCATGGGATGAATCCGATCCGTTTGAAACGTTTACCTTCCTTGATGGTTAACTTATCGGCGGCCGTTTCAAGTTCGGCGATTGTTTGTGGCGGTTTGTCGGGATCCAGCCCTACTTCTTTGAAATGGTCCTTATTGTAAAATAGCAGGCGAGAGTCCGTATCCATCGGTATGGCATAAAGCTTTCCTTGATAACTGGACTCCTCCCAAGCAAATGGATAATACATTTCCTTACGAATTCCGGATTCTGCTGCCATCGAGGATAAGTCAGTCAGCGAACCTTGCGCTGCCCAAGTACCGACCTTAAATCGGTCGAACAGTGCAACGTCTGGAGGATTGCCGCCTGCGACTGCAGTCAGCAGCTTCTGATCGGATCCCTCGCTGGATTCCGTATAAACCAATTTCATTTTGATGGTGGGGTTTTTCTCCTCAAATGCCTTCACGACTTTATTCATGTTATCTAAATCGATGGAGGTAAGACCATGCCACATCGTAACCGTTGTCTTCCCCTCTCCGGCCGGATCGCTGGAGCTTTCCGTTGAGCAAGCGGTTAGAAGTAGTAACATAACCAGAAAGTAAACAAGAATTGGAAATGCGATTTTTTTGGATCTCCTCATTCAAAGTCCCCCTTAAGTTAAATGAATTCGTTTAACATGAATTCCTATCGCATCCACTTCCTTTTCTGATCAATCCATAATTTATGTAAGCGCTAACAATATTGGTGATATGAACGATTTGAGATCAGAAATGATGAACGAAGTGAATTTCTATAAGATAAGAATCCTACTAGTTACACTAGATATACTAAGTATATTAATATGACATTACAAATGATGTCAATTGCAATATTACGACATGAATAGGTATGACGTATGACTATAATTAGATATGTGAATCGATGTTTCGAGGTTCGTTAATCTCCGGTCTCCGAGCCCATTCCCTGATGTGAAACAAGCTTTACCATAAGAAAACGGCTATCGACATACTCCACAGAAGACAGACGACATCTAGCAGAAGTTTTTCCTGCGATATCAGGTCCGGAAGGTCCAAGCTTCGAGTTCATATTTCATATTTCTGATATCAAAAAAAGTGCCGATCAGCCCCTGGGGGCTTTTCGACACATTGAAAAATATCCTTGATTTTGTTGAGTTGCACTGAGCATGTAGTAACCCTATGTGTTATTTTTCACGACCATACGATGTTCAATAATGTTCAGCTCGGGAACGGCTGCTCCATGCAGCTGAGAGATTAGCATATCCACTGCCAATTCACCCATCTGCTTCTCATCCTGCTTAATATGAGTGAAGATCGGTTGACCCAAGTAATCATTCAGGGAGTCGAAACAAACAATCTCGAATTCCTCCAGAGATTTCCCCAGCGAGTGGATGACTTGAGCCAGCATGGTAGCTATTAGAAATTCCGACGCGACAAACGCCTTTACATCAGGGTGTTGTTTCAAAAAATGCTTTATGGTTTCTTTATCATTTTCAATCGCTGTTCCGTTTATGTTCATAGGAAGGGTGCCCTTCAGGTTCGTCAATACATAATCTTTGTTCAAACTCATCCCTTCCTGGGTGAAAGCAAACGTATATCCGAGCAGCCTTTCCTCCAATGTGGAAGTGTTCTCTTCCGGCGGAGATAAAAAGGCAATTTTTTTATGGCCCTTGCTAATCAGATGTCGCGTAAGATCCATGGCTGCTTTCTTATTGTCTGTGTACACCGAACATACCGGAATTCCTTTTAGATACCTATCGGCCAAAACAATCGGAAACCGATCTAATACAAGCCGAAGCAGTTCCGAATTATAGTGTTGACCATGAATGGGGGTCACGATTAATCCCTTGATGCCTAAACCCATAAATAAGTCGATCGCACGTTTTTCCTCATCCCGATCCCCGCAAGTTCGCTTGATAATGAGTTGATAATCGTGCTCAGCGCTCCGCTTTTCCATCGATCTAAGAAGCTGCAGGCCAAACTCGTCAGAAAAATCCGGTATAATAAAACCGATCAATCGCTTATCATCCTCAGGAACCAAGGTCGTTTTCACCTCTGAATAATGCTTCGGTTCTTGTCCTCCAATGATACTATCAGCCACAAATGAACCTTTTCCTTGTATTCGTTTGATAACCCCGGAATCGGCCAATTTCTCCAGAGCCTTTTTAGATGTAATACGACTGACGCCAAATTGTTCCGCCAACTCTTTTTCAGAAGAGACCCGGTCTCCTTCTTTTAATCGACCTTCTTTGATCTCTTGTACAATATAGACATATATCTGCTCGTATAAATGCAATTCCACAAGACCACCCTGACATCATAATATTAATATACTAAGTATATTACACAAGAAGTCATTCGCAAAGTTAATCAGATTACCGCCGAACTTCTGTGGGCAATCTGCAAGTAACCCACATTCCTATTCAGCTGAATGGAGATCATTTCTCCGAACTTTCGTGTATCACTTTATGAATTATCAATTCAATGTAATATAATTGTTATTCTTTATAAAATTTACCTTTATTAATTTCGCATAGTGACATTTGTATGTAATGCATATGCATCAAACAATCTCGATTTTAAATAATCTTTAGCATTGCATTACATAGCGTGAATAAGGCTCACTCCGCCCTATTCACGTTTTAGTTATTGGAGGCGACTATGCGTCAAAAGATATAGCACTGCTTTTCTTTTATGGATTGGAACGTAAAGCTACTTCTCAAACCAACAATGCATGCGCGATCTTAATCATCTCATCCTTCTTGCTTGGAGCATGTGCCTCCGAAGAGGAAAAGATGATTGTATCCTCTGCAGAGAAGTTCGCTGCAAATTATGTTCTCGAAAAATCCGATCCATTAAGTGTCTAGACACTATCGCTTCCTGAAGGTATATCCAGGATTTTAAATAGATATCCCCCTCCACTGTAGCAGGTTCTAGCTATACACCTGTTACAATGAAGGGGGATAAATTTTTGTTTTATATCTGCTCAGCTTAGAAGCTATGAGCTATTTCATGGTTAACCCAGCAATTGATCTATCGTTGGATTCTCTCTCAGCATGCGCATAATCACCGTTAAGGCTTCCGCCCTCGTGAGATTGGCGTCCGGTTCAAACCGATTCGTGCTCTTTCCCTCAAGTAGTCCCGCCTTTGCAGCCGCTTCAATGATCTCCTTCGCCCAATGGTCGGGTGCTACGTCAACGAATGTTGATCCATCGCCAGATACACTATTCTGAAAAATCAGGATTTTTGAGATCATAGCAACCATCTCGGCTCGTGTAATCCTGTAATCAGCGTGAAACGTTCCGTCAGAGTACCCGTTGATAACTCCATTGGAAGCAAGAATTTCTATAGCGTCTCTCGCCCAAGAGTTTTGAATATCCCGTAACTCAAACGTTCCGCTTCCTGAACGCAGAGCAAATGCTTTAACGAGAAGTGTGCTGAACTCTGCCCTCGTAATAGAATTATCCGGTTTGAATCTGCCGTCAGGATACCCATTGATTATACCTATCTTGGCAGCGGACAAAATATCTTTGGAAGCCCAGTGGGACGCTGCATCCTGGAACGTTACAGCGTTACCAGCCAATGCCTTTTGTATAAAAGCTAAGATCCGATCGGTTTCAACAAGAGCGTGAAAATGCTTGGTCTCCTGTGCAGGAGGCGTTGAAGGGTCCGATTTAGCCGGAGTACTATTATCGATTGAAGTGCTTGTATTGGTTGAACTGCTCGGAGAAGATCCTGACCCAGAAACTGGCGTGCCAGTTACTGTTATGTTGATATCTACCGATTGGGTTCCATACACAGCACTGACGACAGTACTACCAGCTGTCTTACCTGTAACCCTTCCATTGTTAACCTCAGCTATTGACGGATTGCGAACAGTCCAGGTTACCCATGAGGTCACATCTTTTTGCGACTGATCTGAAAAAACACCCGTAATCGCTACAGAAACCGTTTGTCCGGTCGATACGCTCAACGTATTCGTAGCGGTATTTAAACTGTTTAATCCCTGCAAGGTAAGGCTCTTTGTTGCGATGCCGCTCATTTTGTTGCCGTCGCTTACGGTAAAGCTGATCGTGCGCGTCGTCATATTCGTAGAAACTTGTGTGTTACTGTAAGTAACTGCTTGCAATGCGTTCTGCCACTGCGCTAACGTTGCGGTCCCACCTGCGGACGTCAGCGTCAGAACACCCATGAGAGCATCATAATTCGCCGTAATATTCCCCATGCTCGCTCCATCATTGGTGTAAGCCAATACGTCTTTTCCCGCGTCCAAATGGCTCGTGATGCTTACCGTTGCGCTCGCCAAGGTTGTATTATCTAGGTCGGATACCGTTAGACCGCTGTCAATATCCGCCGGAGTCGAAGCTCCAGAGATGTAATTCGTCGAACCACCACTTGTGGTCACGATTGGTGACTGGTTGGTTGCTGTGACCGTTACAGCTCTTGTCGCTGTATTGCTTGTGTCAACCCCATCTGTCACATTGAAGCTAACCGTACGTTCGGGCGTGTTCGGCGTGATCGCCGCACTAGTATAAGCAATTGATCTCAGGGCGTTCTGCCACTGCAACCCCGTTGCAGTAGAGCCTGCGGATGTCAATGTCAGCACGCCAGTAAAGGCATTATAACTAGCGACAATATTTCCCTTGTTAGACCCGTTATTAATTAACAATAGCAGATCTTCTCCAACTTGAAGATTGCCTGTAATCGCCACTGTTGCGCTTGAAAGAGCAGTGTTGCTATCTGCTGTTACTGTTATGCCAGAGTCAATAACGACCGGAGTTGAGGGTGTATTATCCCCAGCCACAAATGAAGCCGAACCGCTACTTGTAGTCAGACTAAGAAGCATATTCACCGTTACTTCCACTGAACGTGTAACTGCAAGGCTGGTCTTCATTCCATCATTTACGGAATAACTAACGATACGCTGCCCTGACGTAGCACTTGTACTTGAGAATGAAATGCTTCTCAACGCACTCTGCCACTGGGCCAACGTTGCGGTTGCGCCTGATGATGTCAGCGTCATCACACCAGTAGATGAATTATAACTCGCCACGATATTTCCCATGCTCGCCCCATCATTAGTGTATGCCAATACGTCTTTTCCCGCGTCGAAGTTGCTCGTGATGCTTACCGTTGCGCTAGCCAAGGTTGCATTATCCAGGTCGAATACCGTTAGACCGCTGTCGATTGCCACCGGAGTCGAAGCTCCGGAGATGTAATTCGTCGAACCACCACTTGTCGTCACAATTGGTGTCTGGTCGGTAGCTGTCACCATCAAAGTTCGTGTCACTGTATTGCTCACATTGGCGCCATCCCTCACCGTGATGCTAACCGTACGTGTCGCCGTATTTGGCGTTATCGCTGCATTGGTATAAGTAATTGATCTCAGAGCGTTCTGCCACTGCGCCAACGTTGCGGTTGCGCCCGATGATGTCAGTGTCAGAACACCAATAGATGCATTGTAACTGCCTGTAATATCCCCCATGGTCACCCTGTCATTAATGAACATCAGCATATCTTGTGTAACATGAAAATTACCTGTAATCGCCACTGTTGCGCTTTCAAGGGTAGTGCTGCTATCCGAGGTTACCGTTATGCCAGAGTCGATCGCAACCGGAATTGAGGGAGTATTATCTCCAGCCACGAATGAAGCAGAACCTCCAGTTAGAGTTAACACAGGACCCGTTGCTGCAAAGGTTGTCGGCGTAATATAATTACCGAATCCCGTCTGAAAAGTTAACGCAATGGTGACCAGGACTAACATTTTTCGTAATAAGCTCTTCATCGACTACTCTCCCTATCGTTTAGATTTAATCCTGAATCTCACTATTGCTGAAACATAAGCATTAATTAACACCGAAATTAGTTGAACCCCTTATAAAACCTTTACTACATAGACAAAATCCATTTTGCGGTATTATCAAAAAGAATTCCTGTGCTTTAAGAACTATCTTTAGAACTTTCGCCCTATTCCAACTCATTAAAACCCAAAAAACAGGTCACTTATCCTCTTTACGGAGAGAAAAGATGACCTGTCTATAGTCTTCAGAATAGCTATTTGAATCTTGATTAGGTAAATGCTTTATGTAAACCCCAACAACGCCTGCTCAACCTGATCCACAATCCCATTGATACCCATTGGCCCATAACAGCCAATCCAGGTCGCCGCATCTACCGAATGCACTCGCTGCTCCTCGCCCCCACCAAGCATTACCAAAACCCGTTGCTCTGTCGCCGATATCCCGTCCTGCATGAGCTCATTACTCAGCAAAAAGTAGTGACTCGCTTGCACTGCGGGTAATCTCTCAACCGAGATGTGATAGGCCGTGTCGGAGGTGTCTGCGACAAATAACGGAACGGGCAGACCAAGATCACGGTACAGCACAGCTCCTGTGCGATGAGCCGCAGAATGCACTCGAACGAGCGAATCCAGCGGACGGATCAGAGCCACACTTTTGCCTGCCAATACTGTAACTAGTTCCTCAGATAACAAAGCCGTTCTTCGAAGATAATCCGCAATAATCTGCTTGGCTTCTGATCGCTTGCCTGTCAGTTCACCGAACAAGCTTAGAATCGTCTGCCAGTTTTCATTACGTTTGAACATGAGCACTGGAGCAATCTCACTTAATCGTTCAAGATACTGTTCATGTACCTCGGTACAGATAATCAGATCCGGTGCGAGTCGTTCTACCGCTGACAGATCGGGATATTCATATGTACCTAGTAATTCGGTGTGCTGGAGTCCTGCCCGAAGGGACTGGGGAAAGGATAACACGCTGCTTCCTAGTCCGACACTCCCTACCGGATACAAGCCCAGCGCCAGCAAATGATCGGCATACTGCACATCAAGGACAGCTATACGCTGGGGTGTTTCAGTTACAATAAACTCCCCTTGCATGTGACAGATGACCGGGCCTTGGGCTGATTCATAGGATGAAGCTGTGCGGTTTTGCAGCAGAGCATTCGCATAGTCTGCATCGGTTTTCGAAGCGGCGGCATGCCGGTAATGCAGCGGTGGAACGCCGTAATACTTTTTAAACGCCCTGCTAAAATAATACATATCCCGATAGCCCAGCTTGTCTGCAATTTCACCGATCGAAGCATCCGTATGACGCAACATGCGTGAGGCACTTTCCATGCGTAGCTGAATGACGTACTCCATCGGTCCGAGCTGCTTTTCTTGTTTGAAACGGCGCTGCAATTGTCTCACACTACAGTCCGCAAGGGCAGCCAGCTCTTTGAGTTCCAGGTTCTGACGATAGTGCGACGCAATATAGGAAGCGACCACATCCACCATATCGGACTCCGCTCCCCCCTGACCACGTTCATATGCCATGATCAGCTCGTAGATCATCCCTTGGAGCAATGCGTTCGCATAGAATCGTTCCAGTCCTTCGCCACGGCGCCATTTGGCCACAATTTTCTCCGCATTCTCGATCCATTCCGCGTGGGCTGCCGAGTTTTGTACAAATGATCTACGCAGCGGATGTTTGCGATACGAAGGCATAACAAGAGAGGCTCCCTCCATGGAAGAAGCCTTGTACTTGATTACTATATAATGAATGTCCTCTGATCTGGCCGTCAGCGTGTAGGATGATCCCTTCACCGTATGACAGGCAAAAGAAGCTCCAATGTGGCAACCCTCGCCATCCATTGCAAGCTCCCCTTCGCCTCCGTATGCCAGCAGCAGCACATTAGAAGTTACATTTGTTTCGTGTAAAACGCTACCTGTCTGCAAAGTACCGCTATATCCGTCCAGCATCTTGATTGCTGTATCACTCCAACCACTTGTCTGTTCTTGCAGCGGCATTTCTCTCATCTCCTGACAATCGCATAGGTATAATCATTGCTGTTGTCATTGTAGTTGAGATTCTTTCTCATTGTCAATTTTCGGACATTTGAGGCAATATTCCCCTGACATCTGGTACCAGAAACAGCAGGTGAGCCGATCACTTTTGGCAACATGCACATCGTTCTTACACTCGGTAAAACGGGTTAACGGATTCTTCCTCTCACCAAACACTTGCCCGGACGCTACCTGCGTCAGATAGGCGAAGTCCTCTCGAATGATCTTACGTTCCTGCTCCGTCTCGCCTTCATCAGGAGCGAACAGTCGCCCGATCCGTACCATGATATTCTCCCAGAGAATACTCATCGAAAGGGGGGCAATTGCAGCAAGTGTCTTTAAGAGAGGTGTGAGCTGTACTGCAAACATCTCTTGGACTGCCTTTTCCCGCCAAACGTGTCTATCTCCCGTCAGCTCTTCAGCCCGAAGCTCGTTCACCGCTAGAAAAGGAAATCGTGTACCCTCCTCATGTTCTTCGAGCTTCGGATGATAGAGAAAGCTGTTCTCCAGCTGAAAGGTTACATGCTGATGATGAAATGTCATCGCAGTCACGAGCGGAGTCGTCCATAGATAGCCAAGTCGCTTGGCTAACATGGAAGCGGCAACCTTCATGTCTGGTGCATCGATATAATGTTGAAACCAGCTGATATACTCTCGGCACGCCTCTTCGTCATGCAGCTCACTCAGCGCAATGTTACGGACACTATGTTCAGGCGGCTCGCCGAGCAAAATCGAATGATCCTCCACCGTCTCTTTCCATGCGTCTGTTGAGAGATATCGGCTCATATTAGTTCGATCCGAGCAGGGCTTCCGAAGCCTGATCTACAATCAGATTAATCGCAAGCGGTCCGTAGTATGCGATCCATAGTGTGGAGTTTACATCATACGTGCGGTTATTTTTCACAGCATCCAGAGACTTCCATACCGGATTGTTCACCATCGCCTCTGCTTCTGCCGCAAATAGCTCATCCGACAATACAAAGTAACGATCTGCCCCGATCTCAGGCACCTTTTCCATCGAGATTTCAACGGAACCATCTTCATTAATCTCCTGCACCAAAGCAGGCATCTTCAGTCCCAAGTCATTATACAGAATACCGCCAATGCGGTGCTCAATCCCGTGTACACGAATGCCTTCTTTTCGTGGACGAATGATCGCCACCGTTTCATCGCCCAGCTTCTCAGACAATTGTGTTTTCAGCCCGGCAATTTTCTCTTCATACGCTGTACGCACTTTCTCTGCCTCGTCCTGCTTGTCTGTAATCTTAGCAACTGTAGCTAACGTATCCCGCCAGTCTTCGTAGAAATCAAGTACTAAGGTAGGAGCAATTTTACTCACACCCTCATACTGTTTTTCCTGAAAGTCGGTCATGATAATCAAATCCGGGTCGAGTGCTACAATCGCTTCCAGGTTAGGCTCGTCCCGTGTACCCAGAACTTCTACGCCATTCGGCTGGTCTCCCAGATATTCAGGAAAATCGGTATTTCCTCCTGCAATAACACTTCCTGCTGGCTTCTCGCCAATCGCTAACATCTGATCCAAAAACTTAACATCGAGAATTGCAATTCTCTTCGGTTTTTCGTTTAGAGTAATGTCACCCTTCATACCCTTGATCGTTACAGGAAAAGCTCCATCCGTCTGCGTCTGTGTTTCTGCATTCGCAGGTGTCTCCGCTGATGTTACAGAAGATGATTTACCGCTATCTGTACCTGTTCCGGCACCGCACGCCGTCAGGACAAGAATCAGGGCCAACATTAAGCCCATCAGTAATCGTGATTTGTGAGCAGAATAGCCTTTGCTTCCGGCTGCTTGCCCCTGTGTTCCTTGTTTCATTTGTAAATCCCCCTTATGTATACTAGTGATAATGATTTTCATTATCGAAACATAAAGAGAGTATAAACGATCTGTGTATCATGTTACCATGTACTTTTGCGACATTTCAGTCGGACTAATGCGACATCATGATCGATATTTTATCTACACCTATCCACTATGCACCTTTTAATTTCTCAGCAATGTAAGCCTGTAGACGGTAAATGTCTGCAAGAAGTTCTTCTTCCTCCGGTGTATTGCCATACTCCCCCAGCCAGCGCGGTGTGCGGAACTGCCAATCCTCTGTCAGGTGTTGCTTTTCATCCCGATACTCCCTAATATGTCCCAGGAAATATTCCAGAGAGCCGAAGGATTGTTTCTGATTATCTTTGATGATGGATTGAGTATTCTCAATGATGGTATGTAACATTTGCCCAATATGCTCCTCTGGAGTCATCGCTTTAGATTCCATTCATTGCCCTCCCCCTATCTCTATCCATCATAAATGTTTTGGTATATTATTCAAATGAAGCTAATGCTGCTAACTCCTAGTACAGTCACATAATCTGATCAAACAAAAGAATCGATGACTCTAACTATGAGGTGAATCATAAGTATGCGACTAAAAAGGAAATATATAACTATGGTTTTCACCGTTGCCATTATTGCTTTTCCTATTATCATTGGATTTTATATGTTGAACAAGGTTGTCGATCCGGACGAGATAATGGTCACGAAAACTACAGTTTCTCCTGAGATTATTACGATACAAGGTGGATTCGGAGACAGTAACCGCAAATATCACGGCTACAACATCTCACATCATGATCATTCACTATTCATCCAGATCAAAGGCAGCCAACTTCCGATTGGAGGTCATAAGGACTTCAACATTTCGTTCTCTAATACTTATGGGAATATTGATGAAATCTATTTATTAGGGCATGACAACGCTAAAAGAAAGATTTGGCCCAATCCCTGACTTTCATGTGTAGCCATATTAAACTCTTTCGGGTCACTTCCTATTCAATTCCAGATCCTTATCCATCTTAGAATCATAGACATAACGGATTTAGACATAACGGATACCTGCCTTCCCGTTGCTCTCATCATTGCATTTCCTATTACTGCACCTGCTTTTCAACCAACTCTTGCTTGATTCTGCGAATCTGGTTGAGATGGTTCTGCACATGAGCGACAAAAGCCGGAATAATTGCAGCTAGAGATACCGTCTCGCCTTTGAAGTTAATGCCGGTTTTCTCCCATTCTTCGTCGCTCAGCCGCTCTAGTAGTCCTGAATTGTACTGAACCAGACCATTAGCAATCGTAATCAACTGAGAAATCTGCTCTTCGTTTGCTTTTTGTCCCGCAACCCATGCATCCTGGTTATACCCGGGCAGCGTCGCCGGTGATCCCGCTAATATTTCACGGATGCGGAAGGAAACGACGATACTGTGGTCCACCAGATGTGCCAGCACTTCGGTAACACTCCAGGTGGATGGAGACGACTTCCACCTCAACTGCTGCTCGGTCAAACCTGCAATCTCCTGTTCAATCTCTTCATAAGCGTGTACATATGCCGATATAATGGATTCTGTCTTCACTGTTGTGTTCCCCATGATTACCGCTCTCCGATCTATATAAGTTTAACTACAATACGGATGATAGAATTTGCTATGCTTACACCAGTTCCCCTGTAAATGCTTCTTTCAGCAATTGGAATGAACGTGCCCGTTGTTCAAAATTAGGAATAATCGTTGTAAACACAAAGCTGTTTACGCCATATTCCTCCGACAGCTCCAGCAACCGCTTCCTCACCGTTCCCTTGGTACCGCGTGTAATGTCCGCTTCGCGCTCGACCACCGTATACGTTTCTCCCGCCTGTCTTGCGAATTCTGCTGCCTGCTCCACCGTCTGCACATTTATGGTTTTGCCACTTGCCAGCGTTGCACGCACGGTTTTGTGCTGTCCCGCCAGCGCATTTGCCTCTTCTTCCGTATCTGCCGCTATGACCGACAAGGCCAGAATGGCTTCAGGCTCTCCGCCATGTTCCGTGTTAAACTGCGTGCGGTACGTATCCAGTGCGATGCGTGCCGTTTCGGGATCACTGTTGATAAACAGCGCAAACGCATAAGGTAGCCCCTGCTTGGCTGCCAGTTCCGCACTGGAAACACTCGTGCCCAGCATATAAATACGTGCCGGCTGCCCTGGTAACGGATGAGCTGTCAGTCCTGGCTGTGCATGGGTTTCACCTGCCGGAGCGTTCAGAAAGTTTCTCAGTTCCACCAGTTTGTCATCCAGCGTTTCCGGCTCGGCAATTCCCTTTTGCAACGCCTTCGTGGAACGAGGTAAGCCGCCTGGAGCTCGCCCAATCCCTAGTTCAACTCGTCCCGGAGCTAGTGTCGCGAGCACATTGAAACTTTCAGCCACCTTATATGGGCTATAATGCTGGAGCATCACACCACCGGAGCCGATCCGAATCTTTTGAGTCTGGGCAAGCAAGTACGACACGAGCACTTCCGGCGATGATCCGGCAACCCCTTCCGAGTCATGGTGCTCCGCTACCCAAAACCGGTCATATCCAAGTGATTCGCCAAGCTTCGCCAGTTCTACGGTATTTTTCAACGCCTCCGCAGCCGACTGGCCCGGAAACACAATGCTCTGATCCAAAATCCCTAATGTAAATGACATATCTCTTCCCCCTTGGATATTCCTTATCATGTTTCTGATCCCGTTTTCTTATATGGAATATGCAGTATCCGGTGTAATGCGTTTGAGAAACTGCTTCGTACGTTCTTCCTTCGGATAACGGAACAACTGCTTCGGCTCTCCTTCTTCCACAATGACCCCGCCATCCATAAATACAACATGGTTCGCCACTTCCTGCGCAAAACCCATCTCGTGAGTCACGATGATCATCGTGATGCCTTCCTCTGCAATCTGGCGAATAACAGCCAGCACCTCGCCTACAAGTTCCGGGTCCAGCGCCGAAGTCGGTTCGTCGAACAAAATAACCTCTGGGTTCATCGCCAGCGCCCGGGCGATCCCAACACGTTGTTGCTGTCCACCTGAGAGCTGGCTAGGGTATGAATGAAGCTTGTTTCCGAGACCTACCTTTTCAAGCAAAGTGACACTTCGCGTCCGCGCTTCCTCTTTAGCCACTTTGCGTACAGCGACAAGTCCTTCCATGACATTTTGCAATGCTGTTTTGTGGCGGAACAGATTATATTGCTGGAAGACCATCGCTGATTTTTGGCGTAAGGCATGGATATCCTTTTTGGCGTGTTTGCCGTAATCCAAGGTGAAATCACCGAGTGTGATATGCCCGGAGTCTGGTTTTTCCAAATAGTTAATGCAGCGCAGAAGCGTTGTTTTGCCTGATCCACTCGGCCCCAGAATCGCAACGACCTCTCCGCGGGCCACGTTTAGATCAATTCCTGACAGCACCTTATTGTCTCCGAAGCTTTTGTGTATTTGCTTAAGTTCAATCATGACACGCCTCCCCGGTTGTACGATCTGAACCGCTTCTCTGCCACTGCGGTCAGTCTTTCAATCATGACGGTCAGACCCCAGAAGATGAGTGCTGCCGCCACGTACGCCTCGAAAAATTTCCAGTTGGTCGATGCAACGATCTGCGCCTTGGCGTTAATCTCCACCACCGAGACCGCAAA
The DNA here is from genome assembly GCF_023714295.1 of Paenibacillus polysaccharolyticus. Lineage (GTDB taxonomy): Bacteria > Bacillota > Bacilli > Paenibacillales > Paenibacillaceae > Paenibacillus > Paenibacillus polysaccharolyticus_A. The sequence continues at coordinate 107,289 of NZ_JAMAUN010000001.1, read as the reverse complement.
TGCCAGTGTAGATCCATGCAACATGCCAATCAGCATGTTAGAAATGTTAGGTAGACTGGCTGCAAAAGCCTGCGGCAACACAATTCTGCGCAGTGCCTTCGTCGCTGTCATACCCAGTGAATAAGCCGCTTCAATCTGACCGCGATCCACCGCGAGCAAGCCGGATCTGACAATCTCTGACGCATAAGCACCCGCCGTAATCGAGAATGCCAGGTAAGCAAAACCGATCAATGGAATGGACGACGAGTTAAACCCAAGTCCGAGTGATGAAGACACGCTGTCAATGATCATCGGCAGTCCGAAATAGATCAGAAGCAGATGTGTAATCATCGGTGTACCGCGAATAAAGGTGACATAGGCCGTCGCCAGCTGGCTCAGTACAGGAACCCGAAACTGACGGAGAAGGGCAACCGCTGTGCCGATGATAAAACCGAGAACTACCGAGATAACGGTTATAGCCAGGGTAGTCGGGATCACACCGAGAAGTTGCACAAACGCGGTCCATACAAAGGAAGCATCAAAGCTCATATCGGAGCAACCCCCCTCTTCTGCACTTTCCGCTCAAGTACACCGAACACCCTCTCCAGCACAAAACTCAAAACAAAATAAATGAGCGCCAGCGAGATATACGCTTCAATAAAATGACGAGAGATCGTTGCAAGCGTAGACGATTTGCCCGTCATCTCCATGACACCCACACTGAACGCAAGGGATGTGTCCTTCAAGCTGCCAATCACCATGTTGGCGAATATAGGCAATGCCGTCACATAGGCCTGCGGCAAAACAATCCGGAAGAACGCTTGCGGGCCAGACATGCCCATGGCATAAGCTGCTTCGACCTGTCCCCGATCCACGGAAGCGACGGAAGCCCGAATCATCTCCACCATAAACGCTCCACTATTGAGCGAGTAAGTCATAATGACAAAATAGATGGCAGGTGCACGGTTCGCATTAATCCCGAACAGACCCAAAATTTCCGGCACGCCGTAATAGAACAAAAACAGCTGAATCAAAATCGGAGTTCCGCGAAAAAAGGACACATACAGCTTAGACAGCTGTTTCAGCACCGGAATATTGTACATCTGCGGCAGTGCCGCGATGGAGCTGATGATTAGACCAAGCACCATTGCACTAACTACAATGAGAAGCGTAGTACTGATGGTGGGTAGGAGCTTTACAAAGTAGTCGATGACATAACTGAATTCAAATGGTGCACCCATCGTTGCGACCTGCCTTTCCTGTACGTGTTATTTCGTTTCTGATTGCGTAGCATCAAAGCCAAGCCACTGCTCACTCAGTTTCTTCAATGTACCGTCTGCCTTGATTTCCTTCAGTGCTTCATCGATGCGATCCGCAAGTTTCTGTTCTTCGGGATCATCCTTGCGGAACATAAACAGGGTATCCGATTCACTGAGTGGTGGACCTACAAGTTTCAGCTCGCCGCTCGGATCAATGAGCGGAAGCGTAAAGTCCGCTGCTACAAACGCTGCAACCCTTCCAGCCTTGAGCTGTGCGATGGAATCGTTGGCCACACCGCTTGAATACACAATATCTAGTGCATTGTTATTCTGTTTGTTGTAGTTTTCCAGCAAGATGGCCTGTGCGCTGGTTGCTGTCGTTAACACTTTTTTGCCTTTCAGATCATCAATGGAATGAATGGTATTGTCATCTTTGAGAACCGCGATTTTGTTCTTCCAGTGCGAATATGCTTCTTTATTGAATAGATATTTCTGTTCGCGCTCCGGGTTTTTCTCCATCTGATGCGCGACCATGTCAATCTTGTTCGTTTCGAGGCTGAGCAATAAGTTCGTGAACTCCATCGTCTGCAGATCGAATTCGTAATCATCAAGCCGTTTATCAATTTCTCTGACGAGTTCTACATCGTATCCCGTCAGCTTGTTATTTTCGTCAATAAAAGCGACATTCGGAAATTGCGTGCCTGTTCCCACAATAATCTTGGTTGGTTCTTTCGCTCCCTCAGCTCCCGATGCCGTCTTCGTGTCTCCCCCGGTGCTGCATCCTGTCAGCGCTAATACGATTGCAGTTGTAAGTGTTAGAACAGACCATTTTTTCATGTTTTTCTCCCCCGTTATGTGTGCGATTGTTTTAAACCACTAATTCTTACATGTTAACTAGGAATTAATTGATCTAAAAATAGCATTCCAACAGGAACATCGTCAACGGGTTTACTTATAGAACAATTCTATATATAAATAAAATATTCGATGGGTACGATTACAACTCGCCTCAACCGTACCGTCATTGTCCACTTTCAATAATATAGATGACTTCTACACTAAACCTGATCGTTATCTTTATCTAACGTGATCTTGGAGAAACAAGAAAAAACCTAACGAAGAATCGTTAGGTTCAACATGTCTAACATCCTTATGAAACTATAATTAGCCGCCCCTTCTCCTTCACTTATCTTCTATATAAGTTGTACTAAAGATGTTTATACGGAACACTCCGACGACAGAATAAACTTCCCATCGCTGTTATCCCCGGATTTTTTTGATTCCCTTTTCTTCAACTTATATAGTTATCTTCGACTTAACTTCTTAAATGCCGAGAACTCATGCCTGGAGTTCATATAACTTAATATCTTTTCCGCACACGCAGCTGAACTGAGTTCTTCTGTATTCACTTCCAGATCATACTCATCGTAGGCGTATATGTAATCGAACTGGGAATGAGCAAGCCCGATCTCGCGATTCCCTCTGCTCTGCTCTCTTCTGGTAAGTTCTTCTTTGGAGCATTGTACACCAACTAACAATATCGGATAATCCGCAAGCAAATCATAAAAATCATTGAACAACTTGTCATCGCTGATGACCGTATCCACAATTACATTCAGACCGAGCTCCGAAAACAGTTTAATGGTTGAGAAGTACAATGAGCCAATCGGGCCAAATAGGATATCTGACATCACACCCGGCTCCACTTCTCTTGTTGGCTTCATATCGGGATATGTTGTATCGATGAACTGATCATAATTTTGAAAAAATTGATCTACGGACAGATGATGCAGCGGCATTTCTCCTTGCTTTTTCATTTCCAGCGCAATGCTCGTCTTGCCTGAACTTGATGTTCCGTTTAAAAAGATAATCAGTCCTCGTTCCATATGGTTCACCCTTATCTATTAAATTGGTGTTGCCTAGCTGAGCCCTTCTCCCTTTAAGATATCCTTTGAAAATTGATCTACAGCGAGCCAGGTAGACACATCTTCTTCTACATACTTCTTCCAAGCGATTACAACATGAATTTCACATATTTCATCCGATTCCATCTGTGACATGGGCACACTAATCCCTTTTCCAGAACTCAGGATGTACCCCTGTGCTTCAACATCAATACCTTCACCATAGGATTTCGGAATCCGATCGCCTTGGTTTCTCCTCATCATTAACAGCGTTCCGTCTTGTGTACCGATATGTAACTGATACGTTTGATTTTTATATTCAATCGCTTCGAGTCCTTCTCCAGTATCCGATCCACAGCTTGTCCAGTTATATCCCTCTTTCCACGAGGCTGTGAAGCTACACTCATCAATCTGGTGCCCACTCTTCGGTTGGATTCGGAATACAGCTCCCCAGCATTCTTCTACTTCCTGATCGCAAGCAAGTTCTACATCCACTCTACAAATTGCGAGTTCGCAGTCCCATGAGTCGTAATCATACTTATACAACCACCCACCACTGTTGAGCTTGGCGCAATCTGTTGCAAGATAGGATTGGTTGGAGACCGAAAGTAAGAATTCCACGGTGCCCAGAGGTGTACATATAGATGGCATCGCAGGCATCGCCTGTTGAACGATGGTTTCTTTTCCATGAAAAAGCTTCATGATTCTCTTTCCTTCCTGATATATTGTTGAAAATACACCCTGAACACATCATAGATCTCCTGCATTTCCATGATCTCATTCCGAAACGTATCCCGAATCTCCTCACTTTGTTTGTGCTCAAGCTCCACATCGAACTCTTCAGCCTCATATTCATTTAACAGTTCATAGAAATATTCGCACTCCACTTTCACTGCCTGGTAAAGATCAGCATACTGTCCGGAAGCGAGCAGAAAGCTGGCCCAGGATATTTCTCTTCGATCGTACTTCATATACAAACAAGCGATGTAATGATCGTATAATGAGTTAAGATATTCATCGACGAAAGGTTCGGAGTGAATATATCTGTTAACGATTCCAATCGCGTCACCTTGATATTTCACTGTTGCTAATTCAATGATCCAGTATGGTGGCTTCTCGTATTCCAGAATAACGTCATCACAAAAGAGTTGAAAGTGTTTGTACCAGATTAATTTACTCTCAAGCATGATCCCCAGCTTACAAGCAAACTCTTTGGTAGGTTCAATCTTCATAGGAACAATCCTCCTATTCTTCCCATAGTGTAGTTATTTTCTCTAACTTCATCCCGTCAAATTGTAATTGGTAAATATCCGGTTGTATTTACTCCTATGTATAATTTGCAATAATTCTCATTTATGTAATAGTAGAAGTGGAGAAAAGAATATCTAAGAGAGGATAAGCTAATGTTTTCATTTCAAAAAAAATCTGTTCTGATATGCGTTGTATGCATAGTCGTCGTCACTGTATCAATCATCACATATATGAATGTTCAATCCAAACCGGAGCAAAACGTTTATACCGTAGTCCATCTACCGGCCAACTCCATCACCTTTAGTGAAGTGGAAAAGCTCGATGCGTTTGCTGAATTAATCGTGATTGGTTATGCAACAGACGAGTTTTCGGAGCGTGAGCATGTGATAACTGCATTTGATGATGGAGCCATGCAATCCTTCCACACCAACACCAATATAAAGATCACGAAAATACTAAAGAAACCTGAGGATTTCCCTTCAGATCAGAATGAATTAACCATCATTGAACCTGTTAGCTTGGATGGAGATATTAAGTATACAGCGAATGATTATGTAGAACTACAGCAGGGTGAGACAAGTGTGATTTTTTTGCTGAGAAATTCCTATGGTGATTACGGTTTGATTAATGATAACTTGGGAAAATTCAGCTTGGAAGGCGTAAGCCAATATAGCTTTCCTGAATCCTCCGCATCTCAACAAATATCCGATTACCAAATCTTTCGGGATGCCGTTATGAAGAAGTACAACCTGGACTAGGAGTTAGCCCCAACGTTGGGGCTTTTTCATTTGGATTTATTTATACCTTGGTTATCACGACAGATCTCACAATCGTTTATTCCGATCATACTCCGTCAATTTCTCCTCAATAAATGTCCATGCGCTGTTCCGATCACGGTGCACCCAGTCAATATCATCGGTGGTCTGATCACTGTATGCCCCTAATATTAACGTTCTGATCGCTTCTTCCGACTGTTCGCCTACAATAAGTGCCACTGGAAAAGGGATGTTTCGATACTGTTCTTCACCAATATAAAAAACATCCTCTAACTGATCTCCCCATTCATAGATCAGTACACTGAAATCAAGGATCAAACCCGATGGTTCCCATGCTTCCAACACCGCTTTGCCTATGGCACACATATAGATGGCATCTGAATTCCCACCAGAACCATAACCATATTCACCCACGAACTTTAGAATCATGATCTTGCAATATTTCACTGCCTCGGAATCTCCAATATGGACTTCATATTTCAAATCACTAAGCTCTTCCAGCTTCAACTGCTTGGTTACAATATCCATGATACCCTCCATATATAGCTACTTACATCCTCCATCCACCTCATGACAAGGCACATCAGATCGCTGAACTCAGTCATGATGAGTTGCTATTTTTCCATATAATTGTAAACATTAAAATCATTATACTTCACATAGAACCCTTCCTTGATAAGCTTCTGTTGTTCCTCCTCAATTCCAAAGGAAAATGCTGCACCTGGACCAAGTCCTGTTTGACTTACTGCGATTTCTTCACCATTTTTATCGTACAATTTCACATTTGTATCCGTATAAGTTTGAATTCCCTCTTCAGTAAAGTATCCATTATATATAAATGCTCCCGAAGGATTGTTCATATTAAAGATCGTTCTAAACGAAAAATAAATATCGTTACCTCTGTTCACCACATCCAGTAGCAGAGTCGAGTTGTGAATCTCGGCTGCTTGGATATCTTTGTTCATGGGTTCATCGACATTAAAATTAATCCATTCCGGTTTTACAAAAACTTCTACAGGAATATGTTCTGATCTCAGCGTAACGGTATACCCATCTTGGTTCAAAACCTTCTCTGTTATTGCCTCGCTTGTGGAGTCCGACTTGTAATACTGATAAATAAATATTGCGGCTACAATCAGGATAACCGTTGAAAGTACTACCCATCTTCTGTTATTCATATCTGTTTCCTTCCTTTTTGATGCTTAACTAAGACTTTATGCTCATCTCTTCAGCGATTTGAATTAAAGTTGGAGCGGACTGCTGCTGCCCGATCAGTTCATACTGTAGCGCTTTTCCGCTACTTCCAGCAGCCTCAATCCAGATCAACCGATCCATTCCGTGATTTGAAAAATAAAATGCTTCTGCTCCCCGAACACGTAGCGGTTTCACCTGGGACAATTCATCCTCAGACAGGTAAACTCGGCTTTTGGTTGTCCCAAAAATATGAAGGGTCAGTGCCCCTTCTCCTTGATAACGGATTCGGATACCTACAAGTTTGTTGTTTGGATGCAAATCGCGGATCACGACCTGCTGTCCCGTGGTTCTGCTCTCTTCAGCCATAGCTTCAATCTCATCCGGTGTCAGATTATCGAATCCATAATAGACCTGAATGCTCTCAACCCCCGCATGGGCCGGCAACTGTGGCTGCCACTCCGTCAGCGTTTCCTTCAACAGCTCCAGTCCGTGCTCCCATTCAACGGCAGCATAATTCGTCTGCTGGGTGAATTGGTGCTCTCCAGCATTTGCAATGTAAATCGCCTTTCCGTCACCCGGTTTCAGAGTACGTATAATTTGATCTACGACGTAATCACTTTCCTGCGCTTCCATCTGAATTCTACCAAGAAAATCACCGCTCTGACTCTTCATATCCATTCGTGATCACTCCTCAGATTAGCTGTTTTTGATCCATCCGATTCAATCATCCTTCATAGTAAAAAGATTACATTTCTTCTCCATCTTACCTTATGGAGAAACCCCGCGACAATGAATCGCGGGGCTCATGTTTGGCATCAAATTTCGTTCATTTCTCTTTATTTCTTCCAAACATTCTGTTAATCACGTTGCTCTTTTTCTTCATTATAGGTTCATCTTGGAACTTTGCACTAAGCCAAAATGAACCAGAGATAATGTCCCCGACAATCATTTCCTTGTTAACGAGTTCTTGATCAATGAGAACATCAATCTCTCCACCTAACGTCTTGACTAATGCCCAGGTGAACCGCAGCTTCGACTGCTCATTAACAATCTCTGCTGTTTCTACGATTCTTCCTGTGAACATGGCAGTTGCACTTGGCGTACCTTCACTAAATAGTCCGGATGGAACAAAGGATTCCACTGCAAATTTGTATTCACTATCCTGAGATAGGTTAAATTCTTCTTCGTCTTTATAGATCGTCACTTCATGTGCGAATGCAGACAATTGTACATGTATCATCTGTGGAATAAGAATCTGCCCGTAAACCCCTCGGTTCGGCAGGTCAAAAACGAATGGATAAATTCCCGACTCCATCGACTCATCTGGTTCGGCCCAAGCATGAAATCTGCCATCTAGTTTATTGTTTTCGTCTGGTTCTAGTTCTGCGGTAAGTCCAATCTTCATACGGGATGAACCTGAGAAATGTGGATTCAGTCCGATAACCTGATTCTTTTTATCTATCTGAAGCCATATCTCAATCCCTTCTCCTGCCAGAGCCAGAGCATATTGCCCATAGGTAGCTTTGATTCTGGTTCCAGTTGAAAGTGCATACTCGGCGATATCTTCAAAATCTTCCGGGGAATGTACACGAAATCCCAATGTGGTCATATGATTTACCATTTATGCATAACTCCTTCTGTACGTATGTGGTCTACTATATACGCTTGCTCTAGTGATCATTCTTTGGATGGATTCAACTTCAATTTATGTTTTGGTTGCATCATTACATCTAATAGATAACCAAGGAACAACCAGATAAGTATCCCCAGAAATGTAGTCACAAATCTAAAATGGTAATTAACAATATCATCGTATCCGAATAATGTTTTTAGATAAAACTCTATATTCGTTAAGATGTTGGCAATGATCTGATTCATGCCTTCCCCTGACCCGTTATGCATACTCTTATTTGTAACAAAAGCGGCGATCACTAAACAACATTGAATAAGTGGTAGAATAAGACGATATTTCAATTTTTTCATCTCCATATCAGTCTCCCTTTAATATTTATTGGTCACATAATATAGACGTCCAAAAGTTGTTAGTTGTTTCATATTGCTCGATCTCTCGAATGGGTACCTTATATTATCGAAACTACAGGGTTTGATGTTTTTATCCTTCTTTTAAATATTCTATTGTGCCTTTGGCAATAGTCTTATTCGTTTGTAGTGAAAAACGGTTACCGGGTTCCAACAGATGATTCGGTACCTCTTCTGAATTATGGAATAGATAGTACAGATCAGCCTTGGCTTCCCCATGTTCATCCGGTTGACTATGTAACTTCACGACAGCACTCCAGAGCCCAAATTGCAAATCTGGATCCACATCAAAAACGATAGGTGCTGAAAAGTCCTTCGTAATTGCTGACTTCTGTCCGCCCTCTGCCTCACTCAAAAAATACAGGCTAACAACCGCTACTTTCTTCACTGAAGACCACTTCCAATGTATTAGATTGATTAAATCTCGATATATACCTCTTGTTTTTCCTCTTCATTATGAATGCGCCAAAATTCATATTGCTCTATTCCACCTATATTAATGCCAGAGAGAAAAGTTGGATCAAAAAAAAGCACTTGTTCATTCTTCAACTTAATCAACATGCTATCACATATAATTTCATTTTCTTTTTCTTCCAAATTGAAAATTTTAATACTCGAGACCATATTCGTCAGCGATGTAGGATTAATGAGTACCACATCGCTGATTGAAGACACCGCTGGATATAAATCTTCAACCAATTCGAAATCATGTCTGATCGAGGGCACAATCGTGATTCTAAGTCTCGAATATTGTTCTATGGACGCAAACTCCAAGTATTCTTCTCCAAATTTGACATATATAAATGTAAGCATTGGAGTGAATTCATACACACCCTTTTCTTCCAAATAGATAAACCCTGACAAGTTGATGTCCTCTATGTTTTTTCCTTTAATCATGTGGATCATATTTTGCAGCAATTTCCAGCCTCCTACCTAATTTCGTTGCAGTTGCATGACTTAACTATTCTTTATACTCAGTAAGCGGTCGACCTATAATATAGTTCATCATGTATCGTGAAACGCTTAAATCTCATGTTCTCATCATCTATAATATTCGCAGCTTCCCTTGAATGGAAAACAATCAAATTAAAATATTCCAATAAGAAATTGAACGTTAATTGATACAACGCTTGCAGCATGACTTTCGTACAATCGGAGTTACATTCCATATCACAATCATATAACTCTACAACACCAAAAGGTGGCATAATATCCTCATAATCAAAATCATCATTCGATGTATCTGTTACGTAACTATTTTTGATCCATTCGATCTTTGGTGAATGCTCCTGATATAAATCAATCACTTTACATTGAAAAGACAAGTTACCATTATATTGAACATGTATATGTGCAATATTTTCACTTTCTCCTTGTGTGACCTTAATGTAATGATCGACTACGAGCGCCTTGATTTCTGGAGACAAGTATTCCACATCTTTCAATCTAAAATCTTTTTCTTCAAGAAATGTACTTACTCGCAATATTTCCCCTCCAGATTGGTTAGCGGTTAGCCCTGTCTTCTGTTTCCTTTCCGTGAAGACTAATAACATAATTAACTGCATCTTCGAAATCTTTTGCAATGAAATCTGCTTCTATATCCGACCATTTATATCTATATTTGCTCAAAGCCTCATTCCCCGCTCCTGACAAAACTAATACTTTCTTGCATCCAGCATGATGACCTGCCAATAGATCAGACCATCTATCCCCAATTACAACACAGTGACTTAAATTTAATTGATTCTTCTTAGCTGCTTTAAGTAACATTCCTGGGTTCGGTTTCCGGCAATCACACCCATCTGTATGTTGATGTGGGCATATATAAACATCTTCAAAGCCGAAATCTATCATTTCTTTTACAAATACCTCTTTTGTCGCTTCCCCCCTTGAAATACCCGGCTGATTCGTAAATCCAAATAATCTAATTCCAAGTGCTTTTAATTTTTCTAAAGAATTTTCAGTGAATGGAAACAATTCAAATTCTCCGGGGTAAAGGACTTCATCTGAACCGCCGATTGTACCATCACGATCAATAAAAACAGCTTCTATTTTATGCACTCCCATAATCAACCTCCATATGAAAGGGTTTAGTTACTTTTATTATGTTATCGCGTAGAAAAGTTTGCTTCAAATAACTTGGCTGAATTCTCGTTTAAGATGGAATACGTTTTGAGGTCTTCGAATTTCCCTTTAATGAATATATGCTTTCTGTAAATCCCTTCAAACCCCATGCCTGCTTTCTCCATGACTCTTGAAGAACCCGTGTTCGCTGATATACATCTAGCTTCAATTCGAACCAAGTCCATATGTTCAAAACCAAATTCGATTATTTTCTTCACACACTCCGTCATATAACCTTGTCCCCAATAATCTCTTGACAATGCGTATCCAATCTCAGCTTTGTGGTGATGGATATCCCAGCCTACATAGTCGCAAGTTCCGATGATCTTGCTTGTTGTTTTATCTTGTATCCCCCATGGACTGATCTGGCTTTTATTATATTTATCTATGATGAAATCAACAAAATTCTCGGTATCCTCTATTTTCATATGTGGATGCCATGTTGTATATTTGGATACTTCCGGGTCACTACAGTAAGAATAGATATCCTGCACATCATTCTTTTCAATTTTTCTAAGTATCGTTCTCGAAGTCTCAAGCACAGGTAAATCGTTGTAAACATCTTCAATCTTCATTTTCCACACCTCCGGTTTGTTGTTTGACTTTAATGCTAATCAATCATTTCGCTTTCGATTAATTGATATTGGTTATCAAATTCTTTACCGTTATTCAATCCATCAATTAACTGGAGAAGTCCATCCTTTCCCACCACTTTGAACCAACGGGTAACTTCGTAACATGCCAGGTTATAGTTAATCCAAGCCTCTCGGGTTCCATAATTATTAAATGCATCATGTGATCCCAGTGTTTGATAATCAATAGGCTTCTCGCCATTATTCGTATGTTCTTTCCATACGTCTTCGTTGTTGACATATCGACCGTCTATCATGGTTGCCAGTCCTTCATCAAACCAAGCAGGAACTTTGTCTTTATGATCTAATCTTTCTCTCAACTCTGCATGCGTGAACTCATGTGAAATTACATTTTCATTTAATCCCTTCGGTCCTATAACTATATAATTCTTCCATGGATAATAGTACGTTTGACCCGTTATATTTTCCGCATATTTATTTAATGCACTCTGACTTAATGCAACTATTACATAGGGAGAAGCAACTCTACTGCCGAATATATTAATCACTTTATCTTCTGATGACCTGACAAACTCAAGCAGTTGAGTTTTCACGTCGCTCCCGGCGTCAGCTTCTATGAATACATTTTTTTCGATTTGTTCCATGGCTGAATAATCCACTAACACAGCATTCACAGGTTTTGCGTAGACTTTTAGAGAAACCGCTATAGTTGAAAATAGGAACAATAACATGATCAATCCAGCAATCTTGAATTTGCTTTTAAATAGCTTCATATGATCTCCATCCTCTTCGTGATTCTATGTAATTACGTTCTTGTGAATAATTCTAATACGAAATGACCCAGCCTTAGATCATTTTATCTTAGACTGGGTGTGTGTGATGGGATTCTCTCCCTTTCATCTTAAAAGTTCACTTCATTTTATCGCCCGATAAAAGAGACCTAGAGCACCGGAATCAAAGGTTTTATTTTCAATAAGTTGAAGATTGATCTTCTGGTTGAGACCTTGGAATAACGGTAATCCACTTCCGATTAAAACGGGAGAAACCGTAATTTTATATTCATCTATTAAGCCAAGCTGCATAAGATAATGTGCAAACCGTGGGCTGCCGAGTATGACCATATCCTGACCTGGCTGTTGTTTGAGATGTTTGATCTCTTCTTCGATATTTTCTTTTACCAATCGGGAATTGTTCCACTCTACGTCATCCAAGGTTGTGGAAAAAACAACTTTGGCTGTCTTCTCAATCCACTCGGCATGCTCCCGTTCATGCTGAGAAGCTGATGCGTCCGAGCGTACAGCTGGCCAGTAACCGTGCATCATCTGATACGTCCCACGTCCCCAAATGACCGTGTCAGCAGTGCTCAGAACTTCTTTCGCGTATTTCTCCAAATCTGCATCGTAAGAAACCCAGCCAATATCCATCTCACCATTTGGTCCTTCTACATAACCATCAAGCGACGAATGCAGAAATAAAACGAGTTTTCTCATCTTCACTTCTCCTTGTTTATGAGGGATATCTCCGCTAAATCTGAACTGAACTCCGGCATGATTCATGTTGTTTTCTCATATGGTTTGCTAACCACAAATGAAATATACGACTATTCCATAACGATGTATATCACGTTCTTCTATTCAGTCTTTATCTCTATTAATAATCTCAATTGTTGATTTCGATACATGAGGAAACGCTTCATATATGATTTTAATATGAGTCGTTCGGTGACCCAGCCTATAATTCCAAACGGAGCAACCATAGTAAGCCGGTCTTTCATGAGTGTCTTGCCGTTATGTTCTTCAAAAATATGCTCATGTCGCAAGCTTTTAAACGCACCTTTCAGCATTTCATCTACAAAATAATAAGGGGCTTGGTATGCTGAGATTCTTGACGTTAACTTTTGCCTAATCCAAAAATGTCTAGCCTCGAAGGTTACCGTATCTTCATGATTTACTTTTCCCGAAGTAATTCCTGCGACAGCTTTCTCTTTCGTATGTTTCCACACCGTTTGTGTATGAACATCAATATCTCTCGCCATATCAAAACATAACTTGATTGGAGCATCGATTAGAATCTCTGTCTCAACTATAACCACTCCACAATCACCTCGATACGTAACGAATGATTTATTGAATTAGAACTACATGAATCTGCTGCCACTGACTTATAATCCATTTCCCAGTTTATCTATTCTTCATTTTATCCATATGAATTTCACGCAATAATAAAAATAATGGCAGTCCAAAAGAAACGCCAACGGTTAATGTTCCAATGATCGGTAACCACATATGCTTTACTCCAATTCGTTTTCCTTCATATATGATAAATCCAATCAAAACAACTGCGGAGATCAGTACATCCAACCAAGCAAACTCGCTAATCCGATTCTGTCTTGCTTCACTCAATAGCATCGTTAGATTGAATCCGTTTTCACCAATCCAAGGAATAAACATCATGTAGGGCAATGCTATTCCTAAAATAGTTAACACCCCGAAGAAATACTTCAACCTCTCACCTCAATAATATATTTTGTCCTGTCCATCTAAATTCACCTACTCGAAATGACTCTCGTGCATCCAGACAGCGTTCTAGAATGCCCACCTATGATCCTCCGGCAAACACTCATCACAGAGCAATCGATTATCGACAACCGCTCCGTTGTTTAGTTCATCTATAGAATCCGGTTTTTCTCTGTCGGTTACCCACGAGTTACATTTGAAGCACTTTCCGCAGTTCATTGTTTCTGAATTCAGTAAGATAGTAGAACTACTCTGCCAATCTAATTTTAGATGTTCCCCGACTATCATTTCGTTCTCAAGTTCTGGAATCAATTGGTCACCCATTTCTTTGTATTCTTCATCACTTAGATCAATTAAATAAGCAACCTTAACAAGATACGTTTTCTTATTCATTACCTTCACCCTTTGATTCGTCCTCTGCAAAAACCTAAACTTCAACTATTCCTACTGCAGTGTAGGGATAATCAATCTGCTTCTTTACTATATTGGCCTCTTCTTGGCCTGCAAATAATTCAATCAAATATAGTCCCAAATCAATCGATGTCGCTACGCCTCCCGCAGTGATCACGTTTCCATCTTTAACGATTCTCGTTTCAACTACTTCTTTACAGTAAGGCTCAAGTAAGTCATATGCATTCGGATGGGTTGTTGCTATCTTGTCCTTTAAGAAACCGGCAGCTCCTAATAAAAGCGAACCCGTACAAACCGAGATTTTGTAACTTACAGATTCGGCAGTTCGAATCCAATCCACAAATTCAATATCTTCTTTTAGTTTTCTAGTCCCCATGCCTCCTGGAACAAAAACAAGGTCATATTGAGATAAATCAGGTTTTATGTCATTCACCTTTACGCTCATCCCAAGTTCATCCGTCACTTCCTCAGTCAATCCACAGATGACCCACATCGTTCCTTTGGTTTGGTCAAATAAGTTCAATCGATAGATAACGTCATAGAAACCAACAAAATCAAGAAATGTTACTCCATTGAATAAAATGAAGGCCATCTTCATAGAATCATTCCTCCAAGATTAAGTGATTCACTTCTATGAAATATTCTTTAATCCCTTATCGATCTCTTTTCGATCGTAATCAAGAATTGCCTGCAGTAGAGGATGGCGGCCTTTCCCTCTCACTCGATTTAATCAATCACAGGCTCCATAAAGTTTTCATCGGGATTTGCAACCTAAAGGTCGTTACCTATGTAATTCAAGTCTACATCCTGTCTTATCTTTAAATTTTCCAGCTTCAAAAATAAAGTCATTCACTTTTTTTAATCCGTTCTTCTCAAGGACCTTTAACGAGCCTTTATTGCTCGCCAAACAAGCACTTCTAAGAATTTGAAGATCCAATTCATGAAACGCAAATTCAATAGCCTTTTGAGCTGCGACTGTGCCTATGCCTTGATTCCAGAAAGGAACTGCAATCCAGTAATCCAACTCTGCTGTTTTCTCAGTTAGATCCACAGCATTTATAGACATGACACCCGCAAATTGATCATCCGTTAAAATAGTAAATACATAAGATATCCCTTGTTCACGTCTAGCCATCACCATGTTCACCCATGATTCTCCTGCTCCGTCTGGATAAGGATATGGAACGTTGCTTGTCTCTGAAATTTCAGGGTAACTTGCATATTGCTGTACATATTCAGCATCACAAGGTAAGACAAAGCGAAGCGTGACTTTCAACCGAATCATCTCCTTTTCGTACTTTTGAATGTTTTAGGGTAGCTTCAAAATCACCAACATCCAGAAAATTATGATGTTTCCTTATTCGGTCCTCCAATGTATGGAGTCTCCCCATTCCAATAATCAATTACATGATTCCACCATCGTTTTGATTCTGGTTTTAAACATTTTTCAAATTCAATATACTCGATATTCTTATCCGATAATTGGTTCTGAAATGATTCCAGAATACCGACTGTAGCAAATTCTTTAACAAATGAATCTCCATTCGTATGAAGCTCTTCAATGACTTCGAATAGTGCATCGAATTCATCCGTGTTTTTACGTTGATAACACTTAATAACATGTTTGACGAAGTCACTTATATCGACATAGATCAATCTCTCTTCCCCAAGTTCATAGTTCTCTTGAATGTACCGTTCGTATCTATTCTTATAGGAGGGCATGGCTATTAATAACCTCTCCATGATTTCTTCTTTTTCAATCATTGTCGTATTCACCTTCGTTCTAGGTTCGCATTTCTCTGACATAGGGTGTGACTGCAAAACAGTCTTCCAAATCGCTCTCATCTTGAGCCCAATAATTAATAGTATGGATATGTAACTCATAGTCTTTACGTAGATTTTGTTTTATTCTATTCCATAGTTTGTGACCATGCGTTCCTTTTCCTTCGGAAAGGTAGTCATCCAATGAAGAGATCATAATGATCATCAGTGTAAATTTCTCATTATCGTTTAATTGATGATTCTCGTAATACGTAATAAATTCATCTAATCTCGATGCATCAGCCGACGTATATTCCCAATCCTGTGAAAATGGAGTGAGTGGCGGCAGATTTAACTTTTGTATGAGACTTTCCATGGACGCTTGTTCAACATATTTAGGAGTAGCCTCCTTCATCTGTCCCACCTCACATTCATTTTGAATTTCTGGAAGCAGCCATTGTATGTAAGGCATTCTCGAAATAGCGATATACTTCCTCTGCATTTCTCAGAAACTCTTCAACAGGTACATGACGACTATCCAAGTAACAAGCATACAGATATTCAACTAAAGCAGAGTCAATCTCGCAAAATTTTAATATCGCATTTTTCATCTTAGTGATGTCATCTTCCCATATCCCTGTATCTTCGATAATCAATGAGTATAATGCACGAAGTAATCTCTTCGAGTAACCTTTAGTGTATCTCGTTTTCATCGCGTCATCACTAGCATTAGAAAGTGAACGATGTACACGCTCCACTTCCTCCTTGGTATCTGTATTTAAGTCTAAGATGAATTCTGGAGAGATAATGATCGGGGGTACTTTTTCACCAATGTCCTCCCCATGTATGCAAACACAAATGATCTTAACCCAAAAACCCCAATCATTCGGTCTACTTAATACATCATCCATCGAGCAAATAATCGTATCCATCTTCGTGACAAATGGGTATTCTTCCAAAAGCTTATCCTTGATACTCGACAATCTTTCGTAATCAATATCTTTGGGATTTGCACATACAATCGTAAAGTCTGCATCGGACTTAAAAGGTTGAGCCGTTCCTTTGGGAATCGAGCCGCACATATAAATGCTATGAATCTTATCTTTGAATTCGTTCAGGACATGCTCTACATACGTATCAACCAAATCCTTATATTCACTTTGTATGTTAATTTGACTCATAACTTTTTCTAATATCATATAGGGTCCTCCTCATTAAAGAACTTCTTTCGGCTATGTGTCCGGTGAATTTCTCTTGCTCGAAATGCCTCTACTATGGTTTCGTTAAGTATTGAATCATTCCTGCACCATAACCTTCATTGGGTCTCTCCACGAATCCAAATTTCTTATAAAAATCCTCTTTATCTTTTGCTGACATGAGTCCAACTGAACTTCCTGGCGGATACGTACTTGTAATATACTCCATCAGTTCCGTCATTATTGTATGGCCTAAACCGAGCCTCTGATAGGAAGGTAACACGATAATGTCTTGTATGTAAAAAGTAAAACCACCGTCGCCCACGATTCTTCCATATCCTATGATCTGCTCCTCAACCTCTAGACAGATGGAATATAAAGTGTTCTTTAATCCAAGTTCGATGGCCTCTATATTTTCAGGATTACCCCATCCCACAATTTCCCTCAGATTCATATAATCTTCTACACTAATTTGTTTTTTGAGTATTTGTACTTCCATTGAAATCACCTCCGCTAAATTTATGTTGAGATTCCCTGCAATCCTCTACTGCACTTTGAATTCTTTGGATTCACTCGATAAGCTCATTTTCTTTGGTTTGCCATCATTATTCATCATAAATTCGACATTCGTTTTAACTTTGTAATTGCCTGGCTGGTGGATAACGAATTCATAATATTCCTTACTTCTTTGTTTTTGTCCATTATTTCTATATTCTTCACCAGAACGAATCTCCACCTGATAGCCAATAGCGTGTTCTAATAACACATTTACGTTTGGAAGGATTCTTTCGCCATCTTCATTATAAATCTCATAACTAAACATACCTGAGCCATGAGATATCTCCACTGACCTATTTGATGAGTTTTTCAAATACCCTACGATTTGAAAGGGTTTGTTGACCTTAATATTTGCAAATTCATCTACGCCAACCTGAAAGATGGAGTCAGAAGGATCTTTTTCATTACTGGCCGAACAGGCAGGCAAAATTAAAAATAAGATCAAGGTCATTACTTTTATATTTAATTTTATCATTTGATACATTCACCTCAGTAGCCAAGCGTGACATTTTTTATGCGATGTTGCCTGCTTAGATTTGCTTTCCAAATCTATGTTTCAAATAGTACTTTAACCCAGCACGATCTACATCTGAAAACTGTTTCTGATCTTCTATCATCATTTTATAGACTTCTTCAACATTTTCCCATCTGATATTGGTAGTTTCATCTCCTACTTCTAAGAGATTGCCATCAACCTTACATATAAAATACATTCCGATAGAATCAACTGGACCTTTTATTGTTTGATATACACAATACGGTTCTAGACACTCAACTTCAAAATCGGGATTAATCCCGCGTGTATCTATACGCTTTTGACTACCTTCCACTTCAATAACAGTTAAACCTGTTTCTTCGAAAACTTCTCGTCTCAGACCATCTAATATGGATTCGAATAATTCTAATCTTCCACCTGGCAATTCTAATGATTCCTCATTCTTTTTATTTCGGGTCTGTATGATTATTTCCGTATTATCGTTTCCTTTACGTTCGACAATTGCTCTTGCATTAACATAGAACATCAAGCATTCTCCTTTTTTATGTCGATCTCTAGTGATACTACAGTAGCTTCGCATAACATTCCTGTATTAAAAAATGACCCAACCATAGATAGCTCTTATCTTAGGCTGGATCGTTTGTTGTCTGAGCTTCCTTCCATGATTAGCATCTGACAATCAAGGGTGATAACCCTGCATCGTGAACACTAGTTTATAGGATTTTAGCGTTTTCTTTGATACTTTGATGTACCATAAAAATTTTAAATTTGTATCCCGTTCTTTTCCTATCGTAATCAACTAAAGGTTATCCATAGGAATCACATAATAAAGAGATTCGGCAGACACATCGAATCCTATGGACTGATACAGACTTAATGCACGTCTATTTTGAGTAACTACACTCAAGCGGATTGGAGAGTACTCTTGACGTGGCAAGGACTTAACTACCTTCGACAGATGATTCCTCCTAAAGCCAGAGCTGGATGGTTTTGAACGAGACCTTATGAAGCAATGATTTTAGAACCTTTTGTCCGGTTGCATTTCCAACACAAGGTCTGCAAGTTACTTTCAGTCGTCTCTCCACCCTTTGATAACGGAATAATATGATCGATTTCGAGTAATAAGTGCTTTTCGTTATAAGCTGAAATACCGCAACTTTGACACGTATAATGATCGCGTACTTTCATTTTCTCTCTCAAAGCCGAAGTCATCAATGCTCTTTGACCCGCAATACTCTTTCTGAATTTAACAAGTGTATTTAAATAGTCAACAAACTTATTTAAATTATTGATGTCCAATGTAATCTCACATTTAGTAGAGCTATTCCCGCCAGCGGAAACATATTGGAAGGTATACACCGGGAAATACAATGTACTAAAATCTATCTCTTCAAAGCCCAATTTTCTTTTCAACTTTTCTTTATTGAATTTGTAAATGATTGCGGGTATTGAACTTCGGATACTTTCTACTATGGAATCACGTTTTTCTCTTAACAGAATTTTGCCTTGCTCAGCCGCTTCGAAATCATTAAGCACAGCTTCAAAGCTTGAGAGTGATTCCTCTGTTACTTTGATATCAAAATACTTGCAAAGATATTTAAAGGGCTGATCGCTTGCATTTTTACATACACTTGCCGAACAATTATGTACGTACCTATTTTTACTATTATTATTCCACTCTGTTCTTTTAAAATTATAGTTACTACTGTCTGTTAATACGCTAATACCATAATCATAAGAGCTAACATCTACATATGCGTTTTTGAGTTCTTGGATATGATGATTTAAGTCGTTGCAATTTGCAGTATATGCTTCTATGCTCCTTTGGATAGTAGTAAACTGATCACTTCTGAAGTACACCATGACATAAATTCGGTACGCGATATAAGCTGTCAATATAAACAATATAAATTCCATAATTATTTCCTCCTAATTTAGCGTTTAAGTTGTTGTTTAGGCATTGTAGAAATCCGCTCCACACTTCTCGCCGAAGAACCGTTTAGTTTGAGATTCGTGGATATGATGTTATGTAGCGCTACTCCTTAATGCTATTCCCCATTAATAACTCGATCGGCAAGAATCTTTGGATCTTGAATAAACTCCTTCCATTTTACATCTTTGAATACTATAAGATTATCATGCTCCATATCATAACTTCCTAAGGCTTTATATTTAGGTATCCAAACTATAAAACCCATAGCTCCATAACTATCCACGTCATATACTAGATTTAGCATTTTAATTCCTTTAGCTTTGAATTCGGTAACATCCTCTATCGAGCATAGTTCGATAAACTTTATATAGTTTGATCCACTCAACTCAAGATATTTTCGATCTTGTCCCAAGTAATTTACAATTGAGAGTGGTAACCTTTTCTTTTTCAATTCTTCAATTTTATTTTCATGATTGTGCCATTCAATTGGCTCATTATCTTTAATAAGCTTTATGAGGTTGTCATTTTGATTTTTCTTAGCGACTGAGAAAGGTCGTTCGCCATATTTATTTTTAATTTTTGGATCGGCACCACTATTAATTAAAGCTATAACTACTTCTTCAAAATTCCCTAAGGTTGCAACATGAAGTGGTGTCGCACAATCCGTGTGAACTTGATCACGCATGTTAAAATTAACATCCGCACCTTTTTCCAATAAAAGTTGTACTAACTCCAAATTCCCATTATAAGCTGCATCCCTTAGGGCCATACCTCCATGAGTATGAACATCAATTCCCAACTCAAGAAGTGCATGCACTCCATCAATATTGTTCCAACTAGCTGCATGTGATAAGGCTGAACTCCCTACATGGCTGACTAAATTGATATCGGCTCCACGATCAATAATATATTCAAAATCTTCTCTCTTTCCATGTCGTGCAGCACTAACTATTGATGGGAAGTCCTTGTCATTTAAATTTGCTCCATTATCAATTAACAGTTTTACAATTTCAAAATTGTATTCGGGGAATGAAGACCAAGCCCAATCTAGATATGGAGAACCATAATAAGTACCGTTAACATCAAGTCCCTGTAATATTAGTTTTTTAAGATTATTTAGATCATTCATTTCTACTAGTTCAATTACTTGGTTATCAATCATCTCTTTTTTTAGAACTCCCTCAATATAGGATTTACAGTAATGTCATATAACGTTCCTGCATTCACGACTCGACGCATATCGATTGTCCGGTGAAGGCCGGACCAAGGGCGTATGCTCACAGCGTTAATATATTGTTAAGCGAAGTTTATATTCCAGTATTTTAAGGCAACAAAATATGCTCTCTTGCTCTCTCTTCATAGCTCACTATCTGTGTCAAAAATGCTGAACATTCTCTTTGAGATTTCCATGTGAGCTTGTTTATTATATTCAAATTTTCTCTTTGTAAATCATCTAGTTGATATAATATTTTTTGTAGATCTGAAATTGAATTTTGTCTAACGCAAGCATATAACTTTCCTAAAAGGCCCATCATTACATCGGAAAGTTGTATCAAATCGTGATTCTTTGAATCAACAAATTCATAATGATCTAGCTTTCTATTTTCATCTACGAACTCATATTGATTCAGCACTTTCTGTATTTGATCTTCTTTATCAAAATAATGTTTAGAATTTTTGAACATGTAAAGTGGATTAATATATAAAGAAGAATAGTCTTGCATTAAAACATGTTTAGTTTGGTCTTGAATAAAGGGTAAACTTTTCTTTCTTTTAGAAGTTTTAAGTATCTGTATTGCGGTTTCAATTCCTAAATGTCTTTCAGGAACATCTCTATACGGCTCTAAAATATCAAGAATATTTTCTATAAATTTTTCGATCTTATCTTTATCAACATTAGGATAATCATATTCAAAAAACATCGCTTCTGTATACTCGGTATTATCATTAAGTGCAACATATAATTGATTCTTTACATCGTTAAGATACATTAAATTGAATCCATTTATTGTTTCCGAAGATACTACTGCTGAATCAATAATGTCAACAATTCCAAAGTATAGTGGATTCAAATTTGTATAGTGCAAATACAAATTATTTGAATCAATCCATTTTAATATCAAATTTATTTTTTTAGACTTTAATACATCAACAAAATTACCTGAAGCAATATATTTGAATTTAACTTCAGTAATATTTTTTTGTAAATTTAACTCTTTGAACAATTCTTTAATTTTAAATTCCTTTTTGTCTCCTTCAAATGCTAATCCGCCTAAAATAAAATTTTGGTCGATTTTTATATTGAATTTGCCTTTTTGTAGATGAAATTTCCGTTCATTGTTAGTCTCATCATAATAAAAAGTATATTTCTTATTCACATTTTTTAATTCATGCAAATTAATACTACTATCTCTACATTCATTTACATCAATTTTTGTCATACAATTAACCTTCTCTCATACTATAAATTTCGCTTAACGTTCCCGTATTCACGACCCGATGCATGTCGGGTGTCCGGCAAATGCCGGACCAAAGGCAGATGCCCACAGCGTGAATATTATGTTAGACGGAGTTCAGGTTGACATAAATGGACTTCTATTCGACTTCTCAAACTCTTATTTATCCGAAATCGAAGGCGTTATATCTATTTGGGGAATCTCAAACTCTTCTTCAAACATTTCATGGGCCTTCTTCTTATTTCGCTCATCTTTAGGTGATACAGTAATATATGATCTTTGGAAATTTA
Organism: Paenibacillus polysaccharolyticus; assembly: GCF_023714295.1. Classification (GTDB taxonomy): domain Bacteria; phylum Bacillota; class Bacilli; order Paenibacillales; family Paenibacillaceae; genus Paenibacillus; species Paenibacillus polysaccharolyticus_A. The sequence continues at coordinate 84,552 of NZ_JAMAUN010000001.1, read as the reverse complement.
CTGCTGTATCTTTGTGTATTAATTCACTCCACAATATCATATTTAAGTTTCCATCCCATTCCTCAACCTTTTTCCAACCTAACTTTTGACTCATTTTCACTTCAAGTTGAACTCTAAATTCACTAATGTTAAGTAATTTATCCCATCTGCCTGAAAAAAGAAGATGCGTTTCAATTACATCCTTATTTTTAAGGATTAGTGGATGCCAATCATTTTGAATTATTTTTTCTAAAGAATCTCCCTTGAGCCTGTGAGAGAAACTCTCATCATTCTCTGATATCAATTCAAAATCTACAGGGAAAATTTCATAGATTGGAGCCAGTAGCTTATTCTCATAAATCAATTTCATTCTCATAGAATCAATCTTACCAATAGAGTTACTTGAATTTGCAATTCTAAGAGGAAGAAATATGAATATTTGATACCAATTATCTTTTCCATTTCTCCATTTGTTGATTTTAAAAGTAATATCTCTACCAGAGAATACTAGTTTAAATTTATCATAATGTGTTTTAATTAATGCAATTATTGACACAGTTGCAGCAACACTAGCAATGACTATAGTTAGTAATTCTTTGATATTCATTTCTCTTTTCCTTTATTTTAAATTTAGTCTAACGTTCCTGTATTCATGCGTTCGACGGAGTCGGATGTGTCTGATGAAATGCTTCTTCGAAATACCTCTAGCAGACCAAGGCTACGCAAGAGCCGATGCTTCAATATTATGTTAGATGAAGCTTTTACTTCTTAGAAATTACATAAAAATAATTAATTACTAACCTTTCCTGATACATTCCTTGATCTGTTTTTATTTCTTTTATACAAAAATCACTTCCAAGTTTTGATTCAAAGTATTTTAGGATATCTTCTGGATACTTGTAAGAACTCTTTCTTTGCAAATCTTTATAAATATCTTCTTGATACTTTATTATTCCGCTGTGAAGGTTAGTAAGTTCACCCATTACATGTGTGAAGGTGACAACTACAATTCCTCCAATAATGGATCCTGTTCTAATTGAAAGATTATTAATTTTGTTTAAGTCTTCTTCAACAGCTGTCCATACTTTTTTTTGACGAATATCATGACAGTACCAATTCTTTAACTCAATAATTTGAAGAGGTTTTATATAATTCTCGGTTGTCCGCTCAATAACACATATATCAAATCTCTCATTCGATTTCCCACTTTGTAAATCTTTGTCCAAATATTCTCTAGCAATAATCAAGTCCCTGTATTTCTTTTGTAGCAGCATAGCTAAGTTATCGCGTATATATGATTCACTTTTACTTGTGGAAAAAATATAGGCTAGTTCGTCAAAATGTAATATGCTGTTTTTTTTGGCTTTACAAATAATCTCTTGTATAGAGTTAATTATTTCATCAATTTCAATCATATTTCGCACTTTGATATCCTTTCAGATAGTTTCATCTAACGTTCCTGTATTCACGACTCGACGCATGTCGAGTGTCTGGCGTATGCCGGACCCAGGGCGTATGCCCGCAGCGTGAAAATTATGTTAAGTGAAGTTACTACTTTTTTATCTTATAAGTATCATTTTAAAATTGAGTGAGTCTTTAGCTTCGACCCACTCAATTTTTTCAAATTATGTGTTATCAATATTTGTTTCTTGTTCATCTTCTAATTCTTCAAGCTTTCTAATGATTAATTCAAAACTGTTCTGAATTCTTTGAATATTCAAGAAAAGACTCTCTATATCTTGTTGCGCGGCTTCTGCTAACTCTTGTTTTCTCTCAAAAGTCTGATCTGAGGCTCGTTGTGCAGCTTCATCCATATCGTCATTATGAACATTCCATTCAGCAATCAAATCTGAAGCATAATGATTCTCATTGAAGCTTGCCAATTCTGAGATATTGTCGTCTTCTGAACATAGAATTTTAATTTGTTCGATGGAATCTGAATCTATTAGGTCTGCAAATTCATCTGTTTCATACAATTCATTGATTCTATATATTTCATCTTCGATTTCTTCCAAAAGTTCTAGTAAACCTTCTAATGATTCTTGACGAAGTTGTGGGTCCCAATGATTATAAGTTTTCACTTCTTCAAATCTTCCAACATACGTATAAGATTCCTCTTCAATTTTTATAGAAGCAGACTCAAGGCGAGAAGCCAGTAAAGATAATACAAGCTTTTTCTCCTCGAAAGAATTTCCATAATATCTTATGCTTTCATCTAAAATTATTGGAACAAGATTATCTATCACAACTTGAATGAGACTTCTATCTCTTATTATAAATCCAGTTTCTCTGTTGTTATTGCTCTCTTCAGAGAAGTTAGCGGAACCAATATATGCTATGTTGTTTGTAAGAATAACTTTAGAATGATTTTGAAAGTTAAAGAAAGCGCCTATCGATTCTTCGTTATCATTGCTATTAAGTTTCTTCGTATAATTATTTATACTTTCACTAGCTTTTTTACGTACATTATCTCCATAATAAGTTTCATAACGATTCGGTATGTTGGTTACAATTCTGACTTCTGCATGTGCCGCTGCTCCTTTTAATGAACTCAGTAATGCTTTTCTATTCTGAGATATATTATAGGTCGTCACAAAAATGTAATCTGCTGAATCAAAATCGTTCAGAACCTCTTGATAATTAGATTCACCTTTAGAAGTAACTATATCTATTTGACCAGGTATTAGCGAAAATTTCTGATAACTCATTAACTTTCCTCCTCTTTATTAAATTTCGTGATTTATCTTTCATGTAATTCTCTCTTTTTCATATTCTTCAAACATATTTGATCAAATCAATCACTGACTATCTTTTGTAATTTCACTTAACGTTCCTGTATTCACGACCCGACGTATGTCGGGTGTCCGGTGACAGCCGGACCCAAGGCGTATGCCCGCAGCGTGAATATTATGTTAGACGATGGATCACTCTTCTTTGAACACTCTGTCAAAGTAATCTCTCCAGTAATCGACTATCCAATCATTGTATTTTACATAAAGTGGTCTTAACTGTTCCTTCGAGTTTGAATGAATGATACAACCTCTATCATCATACATGTGAAATATAATGTCCTTATTCTTACTGATGAAAAATACACTTTGACCTAGTGACGGTTCTCTTCCCTGTTCGTAGTGACTAATTCCTTCAAGGATTTTGCGATAAGGAAAGGAAGAAACAAGTCCATTTAAGATTTTAATTTGATATTCATTCTTTATCTCAATAGCGTTTCCTTCTTCGTCCTCATCTTCATCTAATTCAAAACCGTTTTCTTCTTCGATGACTTTTCCATCAAGTAGCTCATAAAGATATTCGGGCGTTGTATTCCCAAACATAGGATCTTCTCGATTGTCCCAATCTTTGATATACAAAAAAATAAAATCATCCGGGTCAAAAATCTCTTCGAATATCGTTATCGCTCTTTTATTCACTTGTTTGATTCTTCGGTCTGATCCGTTTGGAAAAGGTTCTCCAAGTTCAAATCTAATATGTATTTCACTACTCAAGTTCGGAAATTTAATGTTCAGATATTCTATAATCTCTTTTTTCATTCGATCTCCTATAGTTTTTATTTTTTCTCTTTTAGTGATCTTTCGGCTAACGTTCTCGTATTCACGACGTCCGACAAAGTCGGATGTGTCTGGCAAATGCCGGATCAAGAGCAAATGCACGCAGCGTGAATATTATGTTAAGTGTTGCTTCTGTCTTCGTGCGTTACTCTCGAAGGTTTCCTCACCGCTGAGAATACTTCGATGATCTAAGTAGCTCTTCAAAATTCTCACCTCAAATAGAGCTAGAATATAAGCGAACAGACTCTCAAATGAGACTAAATAAAGGTATAAAGAAAGAGTTGAATCATATGAATAAATAATTTCAACATTACAATGAAAAATTCAAGAATCAAGCTCTAAAGTATCATTCAATTAAGTATCAAGTATCTGTCCCGTCCGAATTCTAGCTGTTAGAACTAATTTTGGTTCCTGGATCCTTTAAGTATTTTCTAAGCAGTCATCACTTGCATTTTTCTAATCAAATTATATTAGGCTTCACTTTTAGAGAAATATCTAGTTTTCAGAAAGACATACCTAACTTTTTAGCTAAACATATTTTCTCAAAGTTAATTTCTATATAAGTTTAACTTTTAAAAGCGAACATGAAGCTAATGAAATCAATTAAGCAATTATTCTTCCACTTCTTTGAAACCATATTTCTCAACTAACTCTTGAATATTCATTCCATTAATTTCAAGTATTTCAACAAAAGGTTTCTTTGCTCTCCATTTTCTTTTCATTCCTTTAGTAAAATATAATTCAGGATCATTAATTATCATGATTAGTCTAAGGAAACTAGTGAAGTTCTTTACATTATCAATTTCAAAGATCTTTGAAACAATTCCTTTTTGAATTGAACTTTGGATTAAGTTATCTAACTCTCTTAACGTGTTAATACCGTAACCATTAATTTCTTCAATAATATTAATAGCTTTACCGAAATCAGGACGTAAGTTTTCTTGTTCTATTTCTTCTGAAAACTTGATTAAGAGAAACTCTTCAAGGGATACGGCATTTATTTGTATATCAATATTTCCTTCTTTTGTATCCTCTGAAACTTCTTTTGCATATTGATTAATATCATTTACAATTGAATTGAATTCCCTATCAGTTGATTCAAGAATTCCAGCTAGTAAATAAAATCTTCTTTTTATATCCTTTTCGTTAGGAAGGTTAGTTCCTTTCATTTTGTAATTTCTGTCATGTTCAATTTCAGCCCAAGCATGTTGCAAAATTGTCCTAACTTGTATTTCAAACCAGAGATTCCTATATGTTTTGAATTCAGGAAGCTCACATCTAATTTCTGATAACTTTGCAATATAATGATTAGAACGATAGCCAAACCTATCCACTTCCATCGTAGTAGACTTATTGACTGACTCTCCCCAATCAATTTGAAATTCTGATTCGATTTTTTTAGATATTTTTTCAACATCAGATTCTACATAAGCAATTATTCTTATTCCTGCCATGTCTTTTATTTGTTGGATTGGATCATCATATTTATCTTTTTGAGCTTTCTGAGTATAGCTTTCCAAATCTTTCGCTCTACTTGTGACATCAAGATACGGTATTCCTTCTAATTCAAGAATATCTTTCAAAATCAACTCAACTTTCATAGCTAGCCTTTTGAATAGATCTCTATTTGCCTGATACCAAATGACTGTATTATCTTTATTACTCATCTTTGTAAACACCATCTTTCCTCACAATTGAATATCATTATTTTTCATAATTAAATAAAGAAAAGCTCTCTTTATTAGATAGTTTCAAGCTAAGTAATTTCATTAAATGCACATACATAATATTCTATTTGATTATATATACTCCTATTTTCCTTGGCTTATTGAATTACTTAGTCTTTAGATAGCTTTAACGCTATACAGATCATTTCCTTACAGGAGTTGCGCTTAACGTTCCTGTATTCAAGACGTCCGACGAAGTCGGATGTGTCTGGCTGCGTCTACTTCTCCGAAATCCCTCGAGCCGGACCGAGGGCATATGCCCGATGCACGAATATGATGTTATACGACGGAACTGCTACATCGAATTACTCAGATAATCAGATAATCTATACCCTTTCATCTATATGTATATCATTAATACCGACTTTTTCATTAAGTCTGTCTTGAGCTCTCATTATCTTCATTAAATTCATACGAGCATAATACTGTACACCAGCCGGAGTGTTAGGATCTTCAATAACTTGACTAGTTCGAACAATTCTTTCGATATTTTCTGTTGCTTGGCCCAAATAATTGTTTAGATGTTCGTTTCTTAACCTTTCTTCCCTTTCTCTGGCATAGAAAAGGTCTACTAGAGATCCACCTGCCCCTTCTAAATTTGCATTAAAGGGTGAGTTTTCCTTAAATGATGTTATTCTTAACGCCTCATTATAAGTAAAATCATACAATGGTATTCTCTCAATCCCATCATCAAAAAAGACAATTGGTCTCTTCAAATTAACAATAAGATCCCAAAATGCCTCGGGATGTCTATCTTTGCTTTCTAATATTTTAAAATCTTTAAATTGATTGAATTCAACTCTTTCGTCTTGGTATACATCTACAGAATTTTTAGCAATATAAAAATAATTATCTGGAGCTCCTTGAGCTGTTAACTCACATATCCTTTGAATAGTCGTTACCTTCATATGATGAGCTATAGTTCTTTCAAAGAAATGTATAATTGTCCAAAAAGGTAATCCTTCCCTTCCAGTTATATTCAATTTCTCTACCTCTAGTTCCCTTAAATAATCTTTCATATTTTCGAGCTCCTCTTTGTGTATATTTTTTAGTTCTGTCGAATAACATCTAATTTATGTACTTCGTAAATACCACACTTCCAAGGTAATATCTGAACTACGTATATGATAACCTATGGGGCGATATTTGCGAAGAAAAATTTGGTGAAAAAGGGAGAAGTTTGAGATATTCACTCTCCCATGTCCATACGATCCAGCGGGCTCTGAATACGCTGAATATTTTTCGTACTGACATGCGTATATCGTTGCGTTGTTTGTACACTCGTATGACCAAGAAGCTCCTGAATATAGCGCAGGTCTGTTCCATTTTCCAGCAAATGTGTAGCAAAGGAGTGCCGCAAAGCATGAATGCTACACTTTTTTACAATACCCGCTCGTTGTCTGGCTTCTTCAAAAATCTTTTGTACACTACGCTCCGTAAGATGTCGATCTGATGATTGTCCCGGAAACAACCAACGATCGGGTTTATATTCGGCAATGTACTTCTGCACTATTTTCCAAGCAAGGTTGGAGAGAAGAGTTCTCCGATCCTTTTGACCTTTTCCCTGCTTTACGATAATGGTCTGACTCTCAATATCCAGATCACTATAGCGTAGACGAACGACTTCGCCGACACGAAGCCCTGCCGAATAGGTTAGATAAAGAATTGTCTTGTGTTTGAGATTAGTCACAGCTTTCAGCATTAGGGTAACTTCTTTTTCGGACATAACATTGGGCAGCTTCACCTGCTTTTGGGGACGTATATATTGAAACTCGGCAGGATGAAGTAACACATGTTTACAATAAAATCGAATCGCACTAATCGTCTGATTAACACTGGAATGAGAGATTCCACGCTCAAGCAGATTCAAACAATATGCCTGAACATGAGATGCACGGATTTCTGTATTCATCTGAGGAAGACTGGCCACAAATCGTTCAATCTGATTGCAGTATGCTTTAATCGTTTTCCGACTGTATCCTCTTAACTTCAAACCTTGCTGCAATTCCTCCCTCTTCCATTGTGTTTGCTCTCCACTTAACTTCCAGTTCCTTAAAAGCTCACTCTATACCCACAACTCCGGGGAGATCTCTACATCTAGCGCATCAAAGTGCTTTGTAAACTCCTGAAGAGATGCGTCTGAGTAGGGAATGATCCATCGTTTTGCATCAGTCTCCCACCTTCTCCCTGTTACCTGACGAATGCGCTGAATGTGCACCGTATTATATGGAATTTGCACATATAATGTAACAGCAGAATCTTTGGTTATTATGATGGAAGCTTCTGTTCGGTTGTTCATACGACATTCTCCTTCAGCTTAATTGGATATATGAGTTCTATTGAATTTGTAAAATAAAAAAAGGAAGATCATCTTCATCCCGTAAGGGAATCCAATGATCTTCCGATGCTTTGAGAACTATGGTCGCTGCATCTACATGGCAGCGGCTTCTTCTCCCAGCGGCAGCATGTAATACTGCGCCTGCTGGTCTTCGTGCTGCTGGTATACCACGACCAGCAGCGTCTGGCCTTTCGCGGCAAGCGGGCTGGCGCCAGCAAGCACACGCTCAAGCCGGAACGGAAGCACGTCCAGTACGGCGTGCTTCTGCAGTTCCTTTTCGCCGAGTCCCAGATCGGCGAAAGCACGGGCACCCATGACCGTCTGTGCGGTCATGGCCGAGGTCATCGGCAACGCACGCGAAGCGTTGCCTTGCCCCAGGTCCGCCGCTCCATCCGCGGCGGACTCCACTGCGTCGCGCGCTGCAAGCGACGCAACATCCCCGGCATGGCTGCCGATCACACCCGCCGCATCCGCGGCAGTGTCCTCTCCGGCAGCCGCCGAAGTTCCCGCAGCGGCTGCTCCACTCGCGCCGCTGCTTTCTAGCCAAGCCGAGCCAGAGGCACCGGCAACACGAGGCAATCGAACGTCTTCTGGACGTTCAGCCAACGTTTTCATATAGCCTGCCCATTGATCTTTTTGGAGCACATCGTCCCACCAGATTTTACGCGGCTTATACTTATGTCCCAGGAAATAATCCAGCTTCATCAGACCAAGCACGATATCCATATGCGGCGTGTTCCGTGACTCCAGGAAACTGTGCAGACGAGTGAACAGATCCTCTAGCTGATGCCCGATCTTCTGCCAGCCCTGACCCTCCCAGTAATCGCCAAAGGCCTGGAAGAAATCAAACGGTGAATTAAACTCCTGCTCCATCAAATACTTCAAAGTATGATCCATCCGGTGTGCATTCCAGTATTTCTCCAGCACATCCTCCAGCCGCTTCAGGCGTACAATGTCGCTGAACGGCAGCACGTCACTGCCCAAAATTTCATACGGCGCATGATCCATATACGTATAATTATACTTTTCTGCATCCAGACGCAGACCCGTACCGCGCAGCATTTTGAGGAATCCGAGCTGCAGCTCTTCCGGTCCCAGAGCAAATACATCGTTAAACGTCTTACGGAACGTATTGTAATCTTCTTCTGGTAGTCCTGCAATGAGATCCAAATGCTGGTCGATCTTGCCGCTGGCTTTGACCTTATTCACCGTACGACTCAGCTTGGCAAAGTTCTGACGGCGTTTCACCAGTTCATTCGTCGGATCATTCGTGGACTGAACTCCGATCTCGAAGCGGAACGTACCCGGCGGCGCATTTTCTGCCAAATAGTCGAGCACCTCGGGACGCATGATGTCAGCCGTAATTTCAAACTGAAACACCGTTCCCTGATGATTCTCGATCAAAAACTTAAACATTTCCATCGCATAATCCCGTTTAATATTAAAAGTCCGGTCTACAAACTTGATCAGCTTCGCACCCTTCTCGATCAGGTACAGAATGTCCGACTTCGTCCGCTCGATATCGTAATACCGCACGCCGACCTCAATACTGGAAAGGCAGAACTGACAACTAAATGGACAGCCCCGGCTGGTCTCGAAATAAACAACCCGCTTCCCGAGTTCCGGGATATCCTCTTCAAATCGATGCGGTGAGGGCAGATCGTTCAAATCCGCTTTCGGGCGTCCGGGCATGAGAATAACCTCTTCCCCTTTGCGATACGCCAGTCCGTAGACAAAATGAAACTTCTTGCTGCCTTCAAGCTCCGTCAAAAGCTGATGAAGCGTCTCTTCCCCTTCACCCATGACGATAAAATCGACATTAGGAATCCGGTTCATCCAATATTCGGTGTCGTAGGACACCTCCGGCCCGCCCAGCAAAATTTTCACGTCAGGCATAACCTTTTTCAAATTATCAATCACTTTAATCGTCTCTTCAATGTTCCAGATGTAACACGAAAACCCAATCACGTCCGCCCCGCGCTGGTACAGATCCGACACAATATTCATGACCGGGTCCTTGATCGTATACTCCGCGAGCTCAATATCAAAATCCTTCTCACTGTACGCCTTCAAACACCGCAGCGCCAGCGAGGTATGGATGTACTTTGCATTCAAAGTCGATAAAATTACCTTCATGGTTCACAACCTTTGCCTGGACACCCAGACCACATATTTTTTGGGAAAAGTAAAGCTCCACAGCCATCCTGCCCCGGATGCTGTTCAGACAAACCTCCAATGCAACTCCGAGCCATATCTATGGCCATACTTGCAAAAAACCACAACGACAACCGCGCAAGTACATACGCATCACTTAATAGTACCAACACACGCTCAGGAACTATTAACAAGATCTAAAAACAAGATCTTAAATAAGATCTAATAACCAGTCCTTATGTTATAACCGTCCACACCTCATAAACAAATTCCTATTTTGTCTCTCAAAGAGTGGACACCTCTTTTAAAAACACATACACTCCCCGGCCGACAAAAATTACAATATATAGACTTAATCCCATCAAAATCTCTATATATTGCACCAGCACTCCTCAGCAACCTTCAACATCCATGTCCACCCTTTGAAAGACAATCTCTCTCGTTTTGTCTACTCAGCAGGGACACACTTTATGAGATACTTATCCTGATTTTTGAATCCGTTTCTATCCCGATCTTGGCTCTGGTACTGGTTCTTATTGTGCTTCTTGTGTTGCTTCGTATCTTGTTCGTTATCTTGTTCTACTTCTTTATCTGCGTATGATCTAGTTCTAGTTTGTTTCTGTTCACGTTTCAGCGCACAATCCACTCCGATATGCTCATCCATCCATGCACATTAGTCAAATATCGCCCATCACCTATGCTAGTGCAAGTCCGCTGCCCTCCACTACGAGCGCTAACGATCAGGAGAAGCCTTATTTCGGCATATTCGGGCTTTGGAAAATTCTAACGATCCCCAGAGACGCTATTCTGCTAGAATCAGCTTGATCAGACTCGTTTTTCAGGATTTTGAATGAAATAAGCTTCCTGGAGATCGTTAGCTTTCAAATGTCCCCGATTCAGGGCAAATAAGCTCCATGGTGATCGTTAGATTTCCATCCTCTACTTGAGCAGCATCTCAAGGCTGGTATTCTTGCCCCATTCCAAGGCACTTTGACGATCATCGACCGTTAATCAGCATAATGTCGTTTTCTTTAGTCCAATTTATATAAGTTTCTGCTTCTGTTTCTTCCCATATCTCTGTCTGTGTCTATTTCCTATCTCCTAGGCTTTAGTACAATCTCTAACCTCTAGGTTTTAGGTTTAAGATTAGTCTTCAAGCACAGGTCACGGATCACAGATCACTGATTAGATATCACTTGTCTCTTGTCATTTATCCTCATTACTCATGACATATCACTATCATATATCACTCATATTCATAAAAGGCGTCATCGTCTGTATCCACTTCTTCACCCGATTGTTTCTGGAAGAATTCCAGGAACGGCAGTCCGTACTTGCGGTACTTGACCTCACCGACCCCTTTAATGGTCAGCATGTCACGTTCTGTCTTCGGACATACCACACTCATCTCGCGCAAGGTGGCATCGTTGAAAATAATATAGGATGGCACATGTTCTTTGGCAGCCAGATCACGGCGGATCAGACGCAGCTGTTCAAACACGGTTTCGTTCACAGCCGAAGGCATTGCGTCACGTCCGCGGCGTCCGCCGTAGTTTGTACCGGAAGCTGTAGCTGCTGTTTTCCGTACGACACGCTGCATGACTTCGCGTTGACCTTTCAGCACTTCCACCGCCAGCGGTTGCAAACGAACCACTGGATATTGGCCCTCGGACAACATCAGGTAACCTTCGGATACCATCACGTTGATGATCTCTGCAATTTCGCGCTCTGTGCGATTGCCCATAACCCCGTATGTTGGCAAGGAATCGAAGCCGTAGTCCAGCACTTTTTTGGCACGGGAACCCTTAAGTACCGAAGCGACCAGCGATACCCCGTAGCGTTCACGCATGCGGTGAATGCAACTGAATATTTTTTGCGCATCAATGGTCATATCCACCAGCTCACGGTCGTCTGTACACGAACTGCAAATGCCGCAAGGCTTGTCCTCGTGCACCTCACCGAAGTAATCCAGCTGTGCACTGCGCAAACAGCGTGTGGTATAACAGTAATCCACCATCTGTTGCAGCTTGCGGTAATCGTTGGCTTTGCGGTCACCCTCCATCGGGTTCTGCTCGATCAGGAACTTTTGGGTGATGATGTCCTGTGCTCCGAATAACAGAATACACTGACTCGGCTCGCCGTCCCGTCCTGCACGTCCGGCTTCCTGTACGTATGCCTCCATGTTTTTCGGCATGCTGTAGTGAAGCACGTAACGCACGTTGGACTTGTCGATCCCCATTCCGAAGGCATTGGTCGCAACCATCACGCGAATATCATCGTACAAAAACTGCTCCTGGCTCTGCGCCCGTTCATCGTCCGTCATGCCTGCATGGTAACGTCCTGCCGGCAAACCAGCCTGCAACAAACGCTGATGCAGATCGTCCACGTCCTTACGGGTCGCGGCGTATACAATACCTGGCTCGCTGGCATGTTCGCGCGCGTAGTTCAAGACAAAATCCTTTTTGCTCTCGCCGCGTAGCACGCTAAACGCGAGATTATCTCGCCCAAGTCCAGTCACATACGTCTGCGGGTCCTGCAAACGCAGCAGCCGCAGAATATCGCCCATGACCTCGGGCGTCGCCGTCGCCGTAAAGGCCGCAACCACCGGCCGCTCCGGCAAACTGTCCACAAACGGCGCTACCGCCAGGTAGCTTGTCCGAAAATCATGGCCCCACTGCGACACACAGTGGGCCTCATCCACTGCCACGCACGAGATCGGCAGCTGCCCCATCTCATCGCGGAACCAGTCCAGCTCCAGTCGCTCCGGCGCGACGTAGAGCAACTTCAGCTCACCGCGCTGCGCCGCGCGGATGCGCTCATTCACTTCTCTGCCGCTTAACGTACTATTAATATAAGCGGCGGCAATGCCCGCGGTCGTCAGCGCATCGACCTGGTCTTTCATCAATGATATTAGCGGGGAGACGACCAGCGTCAGCCCCGGATATAACAAAGCGGGAATCTGGTAACAGATCGACTTCCCGCCCCCGGTCGGCATAATGCCCAGTGTATCCTCATATTCGAGCAGGCTGGAAACGATCTTTTTTTGACCCTCACGAAAATCGGGGTAACCATAATATTTTTGCAGGAGACCCTGCGCTTCTTCTAAAGTAGGTGCTTGCACACTCATGTAAAGACTCCTTACTTGTCACCGGTGTTCCTGCACCGGCTTGGTTCTATCCGATTCTGACATCTAGACGCGGCACCAGCGCCGCATCCCTGACAACAAAATGGCGTTCTCATGACTTGTCCGTCAAGCAAAACGCCGCTCCCTTTAGTTTAACGGGCACAGCCCGAATGAGCAACCGCGTTTTAATGTAAAATCGGTTGACCCTTCTCAAACACAAATAAAACAACCGTTCATCCCGGGTGGAGACAAACGGCTGCTTTCCGTTATTACATTTATTTCATTATATACTATTTTAACGATAGCATGAAAATCAAACTTTACATCCTTCCTCTATATATTACTCCCCCGACGCTGCATCCCTAACATTCATGCGATAGTATAAGCCTTTTTGATCCATCAGCTGCTCATGCGTGCCATCCTCGGCAATTCGTCCTTGGTTCATCACTAGAATCCGGGAACATTGACGAGCGAGCTCCATGCGATGAGTCACCAGCAATCCCGTTTTCTCCTGCACCAAACGACGAAGTTGTTGCATGACAAACTGCTCGGTCTGGTTATCTAGCGATGATGTCGGTTCATCCAAAATATACACATCTGAGGATCTCATCATAAGCCGGGCAAGGGACAGACGCTGACGCTGTCCACCAGACAGATTTGCTCCTTTTTCTTGCAAAATCGCATCATACTGGCCTTCCTGGGCCTCAATAAATTCATGTAAACCAGCCTGTCCCGCTGAAAGTTTTACTTCATTTAATGTAGCGTTCCTGCCAAGACGTATATTCTCTTCGATCGTGCCTGTAAAAAAAGCCGGTGACTGCGGCATATACGTTAGCCGGGATTGTTGGTCCTGAGCCATAATCTGCTCTACATCTTCGTTCCCCAGCATCACACGTCCAAAAGTCGGCTTGATTAACCCCGCACACACCTGGCATAGTGTGGACTTTCCGGCTCCGCTGCTGCCCACTACAGCCACCAGTTCACCGGGTACCAATCTGAGCGTAATCCGATCCAGAATAGTTCGACCGCTGCTTTCATCAGACACCGTGACCTGATCCAGTGTCAGGACAGGCTGTTCATTTTGCGGAAGTCCTCTGTGCCCTGAATTGTATTCTTTTACATCATTTTGTTGCGCTTGCTGCGCTAGATTCAGCCATGACGAAATCCGTGCAAACGCGCCTATACTCGACTGCATTTGGCTCCACTGACTGGACAAGCCTAGTACAGGCCAGACCACAAGTTCAAACAGCAAGCTACTTGCCACTACCATTCCTGGAGACAATGCTCCTCTCGCTGCAGCTAAAGCAATTAGAAATAACGCTGTTAGTTGAGCCAGACCAAATACGGCCATCGCCACATTATCGGATATGCTTAAGGTCATCTGCAGCTTCGCCTGTACTTGGTTAAGTGATTGTTGCTGCATGCGCAAGCGTGTGAGAAACCATGGCGAAGCATTATATGCCTGGATCACAGGTACACCTTCCATGTATTGCTGAATCTGCTGCTGTGACTCACCCTCCATAGACTCCACTTCATCCGACAACCTTATAATGCGCTGGTCATATACCCTGGCCATAAACCAGATCGCCGCCGCACTGACAAGTGCAATGACTGCAACCCATGCATCTGCACGATACAAGTACCCAAGCGAGAGAACGATAATAAAAACGACCGTTACTCCTTCTGCTATGGCTTCCACCACTTCCGCACCATGTTTCGTATCTTCTTTGATTCGCAGCATCATATCCCCGGATTTCTGTCTACGCGCCCACGGATAAGGCATCTGGTTGAAAAGCTGGAGCAGGTTCATTGACATATCCCTATGCATGGATTCTTTGAGCCGTACTAGCACATAGCGATGCATCCCCAGTAATACGATAAACCCGATCAACACTGCGATAAAGGTTATCGCCGTAGCATTCAGTTTCTCCTGTCCGCCGTCATGGATTGCATCAACGAAAAATCCCTGCACAAAAGCCAGACCCCAATCGAACACCGCGTCCGCCGCAATAAAAAGAAACATAATGATTACCGCCCATCTATAGGGCTTCATATAACGGACAATAATCGGCCAAACCTTTCTCAGAGATGCTGCTTCTTTGGCCTTATTCAAACCCTGATCTTCATCACTGCTATTAGGTCTCTCCTCATCTATGTGCTTATGTTCCTCTCCATCTATACGCTCATTTCCCTCTGTAACATAGTTCTTATATTGCTCTTCCATCTATGCTCTTGCCCTCCACCTCTATACGCTCATGTTCATTTTCCATCGACACTGATGCTTCATACTTCATGCTTCATGTGCATATCTTTTGTGGACACGCTTCATTCCCTTTCTGCTCTTCATATTCATATGACATGCTGTTCCCCCAGTTTCACTTATACTTCTACCTTTACCTTCGCGGGATATCTCAATCTAATTCTTCACATTTACTTTTAAGAGTACTTCAGCTTTTTTGCCCTGTTATTTATTCAGACGTCTTAACTATATCGATCTGGCTACTCTTTCGATCCGTTTACTCTTTCGATCTGTTTACAACTGTTCCGGCACTTCTCCGTATATTTGTTCTTCGGCATCCTGCTCCGCAAGGTAAGCAAGGTAACCATTCTCACGATTCAACAGTTCACGGTGAGTACCGATGTCAATAACTTCTCCATCCTGCATATAGATCACCTGATCTGCACGCTCAATTAAAGTTAACCGATGAGTGACAGCTATGATCGTTGTGTCATACTCCGTAGCTAACACCGTAAATAGCTCGTTCAACTGTTGCTCATGCCACGGGTCTTGTGAGGAGGTCGGTTCATCCAGCAACAAAATTCCCGGTTTTCTTAACACTGCTCTGGCGAGACTGATCCGTTGAAGTTCTCCGCCAGACATGTGTCCACCTTGCGGCTGAAGTTCTGTCTTGTAACCTTCCGTCTGGTTCATAATGGCATCATGTGCATGAGTCATACGGGCAGCAAGCTGCACCTCTTCAACAGACAACCCTTCTGCACCAAATCTAATATTCTCCTCTACGGTTCCTGAGAAAATGAAGGCTTGTTGTGGAACATAAACGTGTTTTATATCCCTTTCTATGTCCTGAGCAGGGTATTTAAGGGCCGCCAATCCCACAGAGTCCTTATAGGCAAGTGCTGAATTATTTGAGTGATTTGAATCATTTGGATTATTCATCTGGATTGAACCGCTCGCAGGCGCGTTTAAACCAGCTATCACTTTCAGTAAAGTCGTTTTTCCGCATCCGCTAGGGCCTGTAATTACCGTAAGTTTGCCTTGGGCAGCTGTAAAAGAAATGTTCGATAACACTTCTTCTTGCTCTGAATATCTGTAGAAAACCTTGTCTACATGAACACCTTCGGTCATAAACTTGTGCTGCGGCTGAACAGCAGCTGATTTCTTTTTTCCCAAATCCAATATTTCAAAAATACGAGCCGCCTGAGACGCCGATCCAATGATCTGACTCCATAGCCCTGACAGTGCTTCGATCGGACGTGTCAACTGACTACTTGCGACGAGAAAAGCCGCCAATCCGCCTACATCCATCTGTCCATGTAGCACCTGTATTCCGCCGAGATATAAGATTAGGATCATCCCCCCGTAAGTGGACACGCGTCCGGCTGCCTCTGTCATACGCTGTAAAACCGAAACGGACATCGTACGCTTAAATACCTGATTCATTCGTCTGCTAAACTGCTGCTGCATTAGACTCGAAAGTCCGTAACTACGGATCTCCACCGGGGCTTGAATGATATCTGTCAGCAACTCATCCCTCGCCGCTGCACTTGCATTCAATCGATCATGTTCTCGTTGCAGTTTTCGTCCAAGCCCTACTGTTACCAACGGATAAATGAGCGTGAACGCAATAATGGCCATAGTGAGCGGCAAGTTCACCCAACTGAAATAGGCAAAAGCCAAAACCAATTGTATGATATTTTTCGCAAGCTCAATCCCGTGCTGATTGATGCCTTTCTGAGCCTCCGTAGCTGAAGTCCATACTCTGGATGTGAGATCCCCCGTATGATACTTTGCCAGTTCTTGTGTATCTGTTCGTACAAGGGAATGTAGCAGCCTAGACTGTAAAAACACCTGTGTTTTCTGTTGAAATATCGTCTCCAACCATGTTGTGAATAGGCTTACAACGGCACGGAGCACGACAATTGAAACGCCGATGATCAACCCTGAATACATTACGGAAAACTGTGATTCCGCTGCCCCTTTGACCAATCTGCGAATGGATTCCAGATATCCTACTTCTACCAATGAGGCAGCCAAAGCCGCAAAGAGCAGTGGGATGATGAACATGCGATATTTTCCAGTTAATGTCCATAACCGTATTAGTATTTGGGTGGGCCTATACGTTCTTTTGTCTGTTATCGTTTGGTCGGCTAACATATGTAATTACTCCAATCTTGTCATCAAATTAAGTATCTGGTTATGATATCATCAGTGATAAGGAAAAAATGAACATTTCTTGCTATCCCCCATAAATCAGGACGAAATAAGGAGATTCTATATGCAACCAGATTTACTACAGATATTGGATACGTTGTTTGATTATATAGAAGACCATATTCATGAGAAGCTGACACTGGATCATCTCGCGTCGTTAACCCATATCTCCAAGTTCCATCTGCATCGCATGTTTAAGCATGCCAGCGGCCAGTTACCTGGAGAGTATATTCGTGCTCGCAAATTGGCCCGCAGTCTGGAGCAGCTGGTCGATCTGAACTGGAAGATCATTGATATTAGCGGACATTATTCTTTTGAACATGAGCAGTCTTACATTCGGGCTTTCAAACAGGCCTTTGGGATAACACCTTTGCAATACCGCAAACAGGGTGCTGGTGATTTACAGTTTACGGCTCGTATGACTTCGTCGATGATTACGATCCTTCCGTATGGATATATTTTTCATCCGATTTATGTACGGAAACCTGCGATGAAGCTTATCGGTCAGCAATCTCAGATTCGATATGTGGATAACGAGGAATATTATAAATCCAATTCCGTAGGCAACCTTTTTTACGAAAAGTACTTTCATCTGATCCCTAACGTGCTGCACGACAACGTATACATTGGATTGACCAGTGAGATTAAAGAACATTACAGTACCTATCAGCCATCTGTTGAAGTTACGAGTTTGGAAGATATCCCCGAAGAACTGAACGGCATCGAAGTACCTGCCAATCAGTATGCCGTGTTCAAGTTTGTCTGTGATTTCCATCCAAGCCTGATTAATATCGATCATCTGGATAGTGTCTGGACATTTATCGATGAATACTGGCAAAGTCATTCCGGATATAGCAAAAGTGATGCTTATTATTTTGAAAGAATAGACGGCAGTCTCGCCCAGGAGCATTACGGAGAACTGGATATCTATATCCCTGCCAAACAGATCACGCTCTAAAGGAAGGTGCATGACTATGACAAAAGATAGAACTCCTCGCCCGGATTCATCTCCGATAAACGCACACCAATCTTGGGTTCTCAGGCATCCAAACACTTCCATATTCATCGCCTTGTTTATGTTGCCCATCGTGGCGTTAACGCTTTTCTTTACGCTCCGGCCCTATCTTTCCACATTTGATCGTTCGGGCGAGGGCGATCTGAGCTCGTCCATGTCATCCCCAAATGGAGAATACACGGCCGAACTATACGGTGTTCCCTACGGCGGCGCAGCAGGCGGGGTGACGATCTGGGTAGACGTACGGAAAACAGCGGATTCAAACGCTTCGAATGCCAAAAGCATCTATCGCGCAGAGTTTCATGGCGGAAATCACCTCGAATGGGAAAGTGACAATACCCTTCGCATCGAAAACTGGAGCGAGTATAGTAACGAGACGGTTACCTTGAATATAGATGAAGAAATTTATGATGGATGGGGCTGGGCTTGCAGCAGCTTGCGTACAAAGGACCAGTATGTAAGATGTTTGGAACCTGAATCGTGAATAACATATGCTGATGAAATATCATGTCATGACAACTTTGCTTCAGAACATGGATACGGACGATAAGTTCAGTTGTTCTAAACGCGGTTTACACTGTTCATACTAAAACAAAGCAACAGCAAACCCCGTTTACCGACTTTCTCGGCTAAACGGGGTTTATTTTTATTAGGCCTCTGTAGAAGACCCTTATTGGATTGCTAATTTGATTGCTATATCTGATTGCTATATTTGAGAACTGTTATGATTCCCTTTCACCAATGGATTGCTAGCTTCATACAATTGGATGCCCCATTTTCACTTTCCGTTTTTGTTCCTTCTTACATGTGCTATCCTTCTCTCTCTTTCCTCTGTTTGCGAATCACGGCTTCGAGCTTCTCTCTATTTCCGATCAGACCTGGATCATCCGGCAGATACTTCCGAGCTTTCGTGTTATGCAACAACGCCTGCTCCCAGTTACCCAGATGGGCATAACAGAGCGATAACCGAGCATGCGGCAGCCACGTTCGGCAAGCAGCCGGTACAGGGCGCAGACCCGGATCACGGCTGCTTACATCCACCGCCTGCATATACCAATAGATGGCGGTGACGATCTCTTGCCGCTCATGGAAGCAGGCGGCAATGGCGCAGCAAAAATCGGCATGCGGCAGGTCGTACTGGAACGACTGCAGCAATGCGCCCAGCTTACGGCCCGGCTCGCCAAGCCGCTCATAGCATTCCGCCAGCCTTGCGCAAGCAATGAGCCGATCTTCGCGGTAACCGCTGGGCTGCTCCAGCAGCTTCGCGTAACCGCGTGCCGCCGCCGCGTAGCGCTGGCGGTCATAACATTCGCCTGCATAGTAGAACAGCAGGCGTCCCTGGGCTATGCCCTCTTCAGCGATCCATTTGCGCAGAATGCGCACGTTTCGCGCCGAATGATTGCCCGCCTCGCGGCGATGGGTGACGGCAATATCTGCCGTAATGACCTCGCCTTGCGGGAAGCGCAGCTGCTCGTGCAGCCGGCCATGCCAGCGGCAACCGGCATCCCGCCTGACCAGGCGAAGCCGGCGGTCCGCCACCAGCGGACTTCCCTCCGGCCCCTCGGCCAGCGTATAGCCCATAATCACACCCGCCGTCTTCCCCCCGGACGGCAGCTGCTCCTTCAACATCGCAAACTTCGCCCGTTCCCCGGGCAGTAGCACATCATCCGCATCAAGCCACAAGATGTACTCCTGTGTAGCTTGGGCGAATGACTCATTCCGCGCTGCGGCAAAGTCTTCATTCCATGTATACGTATAGACCCGGTCGGTATACTTTGCAGCGATGTCCATCGTTCGATCCGACGACCCCGTATCCAGAATGATAATCTCATCCATAAGGTCAGCCACCGATTCAAGACACCGTGCCAGTGTGCGTTCTTCGTTCTTCACAATCATACACAAACTGATAGTGACCACGTTTTGAGCCCCTTCCTGTCGTACGCGTACTGTGGTTCAAGCAACCAAATCCATAGATTCGTTGCTTGCTTACATACCTATTCGCTAATGATGCTTTGTCACATAACACATCATATCCGGCGCCAAGCCCTAAGTACCTAGACTGCGTACCTAACTCTATTGCTATCATCCGTCCATTTATTGCTGCTCTGACTGAATTCCTACTTTCCACAGTAACCATATATCGTAACTTCGTAAAATTTCTAACGATCACAGATGACGCTATTTAGCACATTTCAGCGCTTTTGAAAATCTAACGATCACAGATGAGCCTATTTTCGTATTTCTGGCCTACATTTGAGGGGAATCACTGAATTTAAGGCAAATAACGTCGCTGGTGATCGTTAGAATTCGGTGAGCTTCAAAATGACCTAAATAAGGCTTCTGGTGATCGTTAGAAAAACTTGCCTCATTAATACGCTGTATTCTCTATAGTAATTTCTACTGGTACTAGTACAGTAGTGTTGGTACTGCTAATGACCGTAGGTCTCGGTGGTACTCATGCTAATGGCTCAGTCGCTGATAGTGGTAATTGAGTTAGAGCAGTTACTTTTTTCTAATGTGTGTGGCGGTAAGGTTAGTGTTTGTGTAGTTAGTGTTTGTAGTTAGTATTCGTGTGCTGGTCCATACTCTCACTGTGATTGCGGTTTTGTTACTGGTGTAACGGTTCCACATGCTAATGGTACAGTTACTGATGTCAGGTTTAAGTTAGTGGTGTTGGTGTTGGTGTTGGTGTTGGTGTTGGTGTTGGTGTTGGTGTTGGTGTTGGTGTTGGTGTTGGTGTTACGACAATGCTTCTCCGATTACCCTTCCTCATTCTCCTGACGACGTATGCGTTTCAGTTGCTCCACGGCACTGTCCAGCGCTTTTTTGCGCTGTTTCATGGAGCGTAGATGTTGCTGCTCCACCTCTTCAAAATGGGTATGGTCCAGCTTCATCCAGTCCAGCACCTGGTTCAGAGGCGGTTTTACGTCGAGCTGTATTTTCTGGCGTTTGCGGGCCACACAACATAGATATTTATGATGAATTTCCAGTTTCAATACTTCAAAATACGGCAATAAACACATCGCCAGATTGCTCGCATAGAACGTCTGTTTATGATCGTAGAAGGGATGGTAACCATACGGAACAGTCACGATAAGTGTACCTTCCTCTACAAGCAGTCGATGGATCTGCGACAAAAGTCTCTCGGGATGCGCAAAATGTTCCAGCACTTCCCCTAGCAGGACAGTGTCAAACGTGGTTCTCGCCTTCCATTGCGTGATGTCCAGCATGCGAAAATCGACATGGTTGCGGACGGGCTTGGATTCTTTAGCTAGCTCCTCTTGCGCATAGCGAATACTTTCTTCCTCCAAATCCACGCCTGTCACCCGAAAGCCTTCACGCCCCAGCAAAATAGACGTAATTCCCTGGCTGCATCCCACATCCAAAATACGTTTGCCTGTGGTCTCCCTGCACATCCAGTGTATACGGGTCCTCGTCGCTTCATGAGAATCTTCGGAATTAATCTCTCCGTAATAACGCTCGTTCACCCGATCATGATTCGCCATAGCCATCTCCCGTTTTCCCGTGCACATTTTTCATATCTTGATCCGCCCAGGCCTCATCTTGGCTTCCATGCGATTCACCGTTCTCGTTTGCTGCACCTTCTCCCGAGGGAACGCCCTCGCGTTTCGGACTCGGATATCTTCCATTTTGTCCTTTTACGTCTTCCCCTGCTGAATTTCCCTCTCTCGTGACTTGACCGCTGTTACTATGACCTTCCAATCCTGACGCTTCATGCTCTGTATCTTGAAAATCCTCTTTCTCCATCCCTTGTTCCTCATGCGCTACATGTTCTGTTTCCCCATGTTCAGCATCTTCCACAACTTCTTCATATTCCACATGTTTCTCATGGCCTGCATGCTTTAGATGTTCTAATTGCGTACCCGTATCCCCTTCAGCCCCCTTGTCATGCTCCAAGCTGTGTGCTCTCCCATGGTCATGTCGCTCAGGTTGACCCAGTACAACGATATTGTTTCCGCGGCATCCGGCTGTGGCGTTACGTGTATCAAAAATCAGCGGTGCATGATCCGCCATCTCCTGATAATCAAACGCAGAATGGTCTGTCGTGATGATCACCAGATCGGCCCATGTCCACAATTCGGGCGAAGCCGGCCGGGACTGGAGCATGGAGCCGTCATCTTGACGGAATAAGGGCACCATCGGATCGGTGAAAACAACATCGGCACCCGCTGCGCTCAGTAGCCGAAAAACGTCGAGCGCAGGGGATTCGCGCAGGTCGTCAATGTCTTTTTTGTACGCCATACCCGCCAGTACAACGCGGGCGCCGCGAATAGAATGACCACGTTGTTCCAGCAGGGCTGCTGCACGCTGGACTACGTGCTCTGGCATCTGCCGGTTCGTCGCATCTGCGAGCTCAATGAACCGCAGCTCCGATCCTTGGCGATTGGCTGCCCATGATAAATAGATCGGATCAATCGGAATACAGTGCCCGCCAATACCCGGTCCAGGATAAAACGGCATGTAGCCAAACGGCTTCGTTGCCGCTGCCTGTAATACTTCCCAGATATCCACGCCCATCTGCTCACAAGCCGGGGTTAACTCGTTAACCAGCGCAATGTTTACGCTGCGAAACGTATTTTCGAACAGTTTCGCTGTCTCGGCCACCGTTGTCGAGCTAACAGGCACGACTTCGTTCAGAAACGAGCCATAGAATTGTGTTCCATAACTCAGACAGGCGGGAGTCGAACCGCCAATGATTTTCGGGGTATTTTTCACCCCGTAATGCACGCTACCCGGATCAACTCGCTCTGGCGAATAACAGACATAGAAATGTTCACCTGCTGTCCAACCGCGCGCTGCCTCTATGGGCTGTTTCACATGCTCTTCCGTCGTGCCTGGATACGTCGTACTCTCCAGAATGACAAGGCTGCCCTGCTGGAGATAGGGGGTCATGCCCCCCACGGCTGATGAAATATAGGATATATCCGGCTGATGTTTATCCGTTAACGGAGTCGGTACACAGATGACAATGACATCCGCACCTGCAACTGCTGCATAATCGGTGCCTGCCGTTAACAAATTCGCCTCCAGCAGCGTTTGAAGCACCTCATCTTCAATGCCGATAATATACGAATGGCCAGCACGAAGCTTAGCTACTTTGCCTGCATCGATATCAATGCCGTGCACTTGGTAACCAGACTGTGCCATCTCAACGGCCATCGGCAGTCCCACGTAACCAAGACCGATGACAACAGCCTTCAGGGAGCGGTCATGAATGCATTGAAGCGTGGTCTGCTGTGGCTTCGGGTAGAGTTGCTTCAATCGTTGCTGTTTCCGGCCACGGCGCTCTCCTGGAGTCTGTGCCTGCTTCTCCTTTTCATCTTGACGTTTCTCTTCGGGATTCAGGCTGTTCTCACTCATCTCTTCCACCTCCAAACGTTCCGCCTCCCTTCCGTTAGTCGATATATCCTCCGGCACGCAAAAACGTAGCTATCGCCGGTTTGTTCATCATTTCACTGTCAGAGCGATACTGATCAAACTTCACACGTGGCAGATGATCATAATGTTTCGTAAGACCTTGATCGGCATGCTCCGGCAAAATGACATAATACTGCGCATCGTACTGGCGAGTACGCGGTGCTTCAAATGGCGAGATCAGCACTTCGTGCAGCTTCTCCCCCGGACGGATGCCTGTCACTTTGTAATCGCCTGACGGGCGACCTGCCTGTTCGAGCATGACAGATGCCAGTTCCGTCATGTTGCAAGCTTTCATTTTCATGACGAATGTTTCTCCACCTACCGCCGCCTCCGCTGCTTTGAGTAATAAATGAATAGCTTCGGTACGGGTCAGGAAAAAGCGGGTCATGCCTTCATCTGTAATTGTCAGGCTTTTGCCTTCGTCAATCTGTCTGCGGAACAAAGGTACAACACTGCCGCTTGTGCCCAGAACATTGCCGCCGCGGATACATACAAACCGGGTCTTCTCGCTCAGCCAGTTGGCACGAATCATCATTTTTTCGCCCAGCGCTTTGGTCATGCCATATACGTTAATCGGATCGACTGCCTTGTCGGTGGATACGTCAATGACTTTTGGAATCCCCATACGGATGGCCGCCCGAATAATATTCTGAGTTCCAATCACATTTGTTTTAAATGCTTCATCCGGCTGATCCTCACAGACCGGAACATGCTTGAGCGCGGCCAGATGGAAGAGCACATCTACGCCTTGGCACGCTTCCTCCACTGCCCGGTAATCTCGAATATCTCCAATGATAAAACGCAGACGCGGATCATTATTGAACTCCCGCTGCATCGCGATCTGGGCATACTCGTTCCGAGATAGCAGTCGAATCTCCGCCGGGTTCTGCGCAAGCAGTACCTCCGTTAGCTTCTGACCCCAGGAGCCAGTTCCTCCGGTGACCAGAATCGTTTGTCCTTGAATCATGGATGAATCCCTCCTGTTCAGATCATGAATTCACGTAAAACCTGCGCCATCTCCTCGCGGCTTAAGCGGTCTTTAGGCGGTACTTTTTTGACAGACGTATTGCTGGAATGCACGATATTGACGTAGTTCCGCGGTGCAAGCAGTTCATGTGGCAAGTCGATCACATTCCCATGCGTGCCTCGGCCCGGAAGTTTGACCCGATAACCTGCGGCATATTCCGCTGTTTTGTAGAGATAAACATAAAATTGCGGTGAGCGATGAAAGGCCGGGGCCATCTCGTTGTTCACACTGTCCCACAGATAACCATTCTGATTAATCAATGCCATCGTTTCTGGCTGAGGCTGCACATCATAGAGTTGTTGCACAAATGTTTTGTGATACAGATCGTCCGAATCCAGACGGGCAATATAGATGTTTTCTACGTCTTTGGCAAACTCCAGAATCGCACGTACACTCTCGATGTGGGTTCCAAAACGAATATTCGAAGGCAGCGGCTCCTGGCTCGCCAAAATCTCCTGCATCAGTTCCCCGGATTCTTTCGAAAGCTTCACCACTGTCAAGAAATCTTGGTTGGTCTGAGCCTTGAGACAATGCAATGTAAATGTGCGAAAAATCGTCATGCGGCGCTCCAGCCATTCGCGGGTCAGCCGCTGCGGATCTAACCCGTAGTTATTGAAGTTAATCTCAATCACAACTTTCCTGGACATACCCTTCCTCCTCATCACGCTGTAAGCCTATATGGCGAGTACAGACGTTTTCATAGTTTTTTTTAGAATGAAATCTCGCATCTACGAAACTCGTTCCTCGCGCTGATCGCTTACACTTCCATTCTCTTAAATGCCAGCACTGTATAACGTATGAACTCCCGAACAATCTGGCACCGACATATGTACTGATTTTCTTATAAATAGATTGATATACACCCCAAGTTATCTCTTGGAGGTCGAACGCACAGATCACGGTTTCTCTCGCGACATAGAATAGAGGAGCTTGATTTTCAAAGGGGGCAGGCATTCGGAATGAATTCTACTTATCTAGAAATGCAGGACGTGCTGGATCAGCTTGAAGCAGCTTTGCAAGAGAAGCGTCCATTCTCACTGGTGCGTGTGGGGGATGGTGAAAATATCGTGATGTCGCAAGAATCCGTATGGCCTATGGAGCAGGTGCTACAAGAGCGCTGGGCGGTCAAAGCCAATCTTGGACAAAAGGGACTACGGCTTCCCAACCTGAAGATGCGGGACGAAGTCGCTGCTTCGTTGAAAAGGGCCACCATTGTGGGTGTCCTTCCACGTGGAGACAGCACCATCAAGGCCCCGGATTATCTTAAGCGGCCGCTGACGGATATGATCTTTGCTCACTACGGCATCGCGCCTGCGTTGACCTGTCATGCTTGTGTGAATCGTGAGCTTGTGCAAGTACCTCGGTTTTGGCAGATGCTTGCCGGCAAACGTGTGTTGCTTGTAACGCGTGAACTGGATGAGTTACAGGCCGCACTCGTTAAGGAGCCTTATTATCTCGACATCGTAAGTACACTGGCTTTTGACAACTATGATCAGATGGATGAGACCTTGCAATGGATTCAAACGCATCAGGATGACTTTGATGTTGCACTCTTCTCTTGCGGGGTTAACGCCGTCATTCTTGCAGAACGAACAGCAGCGCTGGCAGGTAAAGTCGCCATCGATTTCGGCAAAGCTAATAACATGATTTTGAAAGGACGCGCCAACTAAGTTGCATCTACAGTATTCAGTTTTTCTCTATGCCCATGATCGATAGCTCCGCTTGGATCTCTACTTCTCCCTTTCCTTCTATATCAAAGTCTTTCAACTCTCTCTTATAAATCAATGCTCTTACACTTCTGCTTCATCTCAAAACCAAAATCCCCGCCTACCGAGGCGGGGATTTTGAGTTATATCTTGATTGGAATGATCTTGATTGCCATGTAACTGAAACGGGTACAACAAACGTTACTATAAGATAGTCTCTCTAAAGTCTTTCAAAGCTCCTTTAGTTGGTCGCGGCAATACCGTAGAACATCTCCGGCCCGGTTCGCACAGCTGTGGATACACCGGAGATGAATGACGTATATACATTTTCCAGCGCTGGTGGTGCAGCCAGATCCTGAGCTGTGAACGAATGGAACTCGGCACCGCCATTTTGCCCGACCGTTCCTTCTGCTCGATAGATGATGAAGAACGGATCGTACACAAAACCACGCACGATCTCTACAACAAACGTGTCGCCCAGTTCTCCTGTAACACCCACTGTACCATTCAAGGTAATGATCGGATTAATGACCCCCTGGGTTTGAAGACCGATTGCGCCGAAAGGTTCAGGGGATTCGGACAAAGGTAATCCCGGTGCCCCTACGTATCCCGAGTTCTCCGAGGTTCTCATATCGAGAAACACGCCCATGAAGTAACACCTCCAATGCTATGGGATAACATATTCTATGAAACTGACAACTCTTCGGATTGGATGGTTGGCAGATTTGATGAACCTATTTTTAATTCCGCGCGGTTAATGGTATATTGAACAGCATAACGAAATGAACGGATCGTATGCACACAAAGGATACAAGCTGTTCAGAAGGAGATTGTCATTCATGAATAAACGCAAACGTTCAACAGGCGGTACATCTGCCAAAGGAAAATCATACGGAGGCTCTTCCAAGCCGCGTTCCGGCCGTTACAACACTTCATCATCCAAACCGAATTCCCCTCGTTCGGGAGAGGATACGAGTAAGGTTTCAGCTTCCCATTCGTCCGTGGCGCCTGCAAAAAACGGTGGCAAAGGAAGCAAACCGGCCAAACCGGCTACGGCATCCAAGCGTCCAGGCAATGCACATTATCGCAAGTCCGAACCGCCACGTCAGTACAAGGTAACCGAACCGGATGAACTGCTGAATTTCCTGCTGAAGCATGTGAAGTCAGGACGCAATGCGGTGAAGTCCATTTTGGGACGTGGACAAGTATCGATAGATGAGAAAGTTGTAACGAAGTTTAACGAACCTCTGCTACCCGGACAGATCGTATCCATCAGCAAAGAAGGGGCTGTAGCCGCTCCTTCTCTGACAGGTATTAACATTTTGCATGAAGACGACGACATCATTGTGATTAGGAAGGAAGCCGGACTCCTATCGATCGCGGCTGACAAAAGTGACGATCTGACCGCTTATCGCCAGCTGATGTCACATGTGCGTCGTACCAACGAACTGAACCGGATTTTCATCGTACATCGTCTGGATCGGGACACCTCGGGTGTGATGATGTTTGCCAAAAGTGAAGAGGTTCAGCAGCAGTTGCAAAACAACTGGAAAGAAAACGTACAAGACCGTGTTTATGTCGCACTGGTTGAAGGCGCGGTAGCTCAAGAAGAAGGCACCATCTCCTCTTGGCTCAAGGAAACCAAAACACTCAAAATGTACTCCAGTTCCCGTCCAAACGACGGGCAACATGCGGTTACGCATTATAAACGGCTGAAGTCGAACCGTGAGTTCTCCCTGCTGGAGGTTCGTCTGGAAACGGGTCGTAAAAATCAGATTCGTGTTCATATGGAAGACCTGGGACATCCGATTGCGGGGGATCGTAAATACGGCGCACGTACAAGAGATCTCGGACGTCTGGGACTCCATGCACGAGTATTGTCGTTTATTCATCCAACGACAGGCAAACTGATGACATTCGAAACGGATATTCCGAAGCCATTCCTGTATCCGTTCCGCGGAGAGGCAACACCTGCACAATAACGTGCTCATACGAAGACGGACAACCGACTAAGATGCCGTTCCTCACGGACTCATTGTCCGTCTGAAAGGAGGTTAACACGTTTGCAAAACCTGTTCATTACCGGTTACCGTGCACATGAACTGCAAATTTTTGGTCAGAAGCATGAGGGTATCCCTTACATTAAAAAAGCCATCGCCTCCCGCCTTACACCTCTTGTGGAAGATGGCTTGGAATGGGTGCTTACTCCAGGTCAATACGGTGTCGACCTTTGGGCCTGCGAGGTTGTGTTGGATCTGAAACAGAGCTATCCACATCTGAAGCTGTCGATTATCACTGCTTTTCAGAACCCGGAGGAACAATGGAAAGAAGACAAGCAGGAGTACTACCGTTCCATTCTGTCTGGAGTGGACTATTATGGTGCAATTAGCAAACAGCCATACATCGGGCCGTGGCAGTTCACCGCACGGGACGATCTGCTGCTGCGTAAAAGCGATGGCCTGCTGCTTGTCTATGACGAAGATGCCGGCGAAGGTAGCCCGCGTTTTGTAAAGGAAAAGGCATTGAAGAAACAACAAAATGAGCATTATCCCATCATTACGGTCACTTCCGAGGATATCCAATCTTTCGCGGAGGAAGAACGCATGAATGATTTTGCTTATGATGGGGACATCCCCTTCTAACTTTAGAAACTGTACAGCAAATGCTGTGCAGTTTTTTGCTATCGCCCCAAATGGGAAACTCATGTTTTTTTTCGGGCAAGGTTGGGTATAAGTAGTATTAAAACTGCGATTTTTATGTCGTATGGGACAAAGGGGAACTGCAACCATGACTTTAACGCCAGAGCAGCGCATCCAGCTGCACGGGTTCAATAACCTGACCAAGTCACTCAGTTTCAATATGTACGATATCTGTTACACCAAGACCAAAGAAGAACGTGAAGCATACATTGAATATATCGATGAACAATATAACGCAGACCGACTGACTCATATTTTGAAAAATGTATCGGACATCATCGGCGCACACGTCCTGAATGTCGCACAGCAGGATTATGTGCCGCAGGGCGCAAGTGTAACCATGCTGGTATCGGAAGGCCCGATCGTTGAGATTCCAGAAGAATCCTTTGATGAATCTCCTGGTCCCCTGCCAGATAACGTGGTCATGCAACTGGACAAAAGCCACATTACCGTGCATACCTATCCCGAATTCCACCCCAGCGAGGGCATCAGCACCTTCCGTGCGGATATCGATGTGTCGACCTGTGGTGAGATTTCACCGCTGAAAGCATTGAATTACCTGATTCATTCGTTTGATACGGACATTATGATTATGGATTATCGCGTGCGTGGTTTTACAAGGGATACGAGCGGGCGCAAGCTGTTTATTGACCATGAGATCAGTTCGATCCAGAACTACATTCCGGACGAGATCAAAAGCGGCTTCGATATGATTGACGTGAACGTCTATCAGGAGAACATTTTCCACACCAAATGTAAGCTGAAAGAATTCGATCTGGATAATTATCTGTTCGGGTACACCAAGGACAAGCTCAGCAAAGCGGAACAACAGGAGATTACCGAGTGGCTGAAGCTGGAGATGGATGAGATTTATTACGGCAAAAATATAGACCGTTCTTCCTGATTGGACAGACCAGTCAGGAGTGATGTCATCATGAATAAAGACAAGTGATGCTGATCCTGCTGACTTCCTTCACAGAAGCAGATATTTGGGTCATATACTTGTCTTTATTGTTGTTTATTTCGGCTGTGACGGTGAGCCCACCCGCCATATGTTACTTTGAACAGATTGACAGTGTGCGCGCGAATTTCTTAAAATAGAGAGAACTGCACTCGGATGCGGTGAAGGAGGACTAGGGTATGATCGAAACGAATACGACCAAGCGTAATGAATCCCTTCTGCAAGCCTTAAACGCGCGACATGCAGCCATCACGAACAACATTGCTAACGCCGATACGCCCAATTACAAAAAGACCACCGTTGAGTTTCAAGACGAGCTTAGACGTATCATCGAGAACGGCAAAACCGGGCAGCTCCGGATGCAACGGACACATGAGAAGCATTTTCCCGTCAGCAATCCGAATGCCTCCATCGTGCAGTACCGAGTGATGCAGAACAACGAAACAGCCATGAATAATAACAACAACAATGTAGATATTGACCGGGAGATGGCTATGCTTTCCGAGAATCAACTCATGTATAACTACATGGCTGATCGAGTCAGCGGACATTACAAAAAAATGAAAAATTTATTGAATGATTTAAAATAAAAGCTTACACCAGCAGCCCTCGTGGCTGTTTTTTTGTGTATGAGGTAGAAACGCCGATGATGAAAGCTAGAATGACAGGTAATAAAACATAAGAGAATATAAGTAATATGCCTGTTCCTGGCGAAGGTTTGTCTCCCGACTCTGTAATAGGAATTGTAAAATTATTAATGAGAATAAGAACAATATAGAACGGAAGCCATGAGACCGTTGGAATGTATTTAAATTTTTCATTATGTAACATTCTCTTCGTTATGAAATAGAACAACACCACAAATGAAACCAAAAGCAAAATACTAATAACACTTATTAAAAGTGACATTGTGTTATTTGACCAACCCGTTAATCTTGTGATCCGGTAATAGTTTAGTTGTGGTAGGTAGAATAAATATAGAAAAATAGCACTTGGAATACTACATAATATTATTTTATGGAACCGATTCATAGTCTCACTCCCACATTATCCCTTTGTATATAATATAAAACAATTTCCCGATCAGCTCTAGTACTTTCAAGTGTAGAGTCTGCAAGCGTTAATCCAAGTTCTTCGCTAACCAATCCACACTGGAAGTTCGGTATTTATTAGGGCTGTAGTATAATGGGATAAGCGAAGAACGTTAGATTATATAAAAAGAGGTGCAACATGACTCGTCAATACAATGCGTTTCAAGGCTCCAAAGTCAGACTCACGGCACCCTGTCCCGAAGACAGCGTGCAAATCGCACATTTTACACAAAACTACGAATATATGCGTAACTTGGATACGGATATTGTGACGCCACAAACATCCGATGAGACCGGATCTTCTTCCGTTCGGAACGGTCAAGATTTCGAATTTGCCCTGCGCACGTTGGAAGACAATCGCTTTCTCGGATTTGTTGCCATCTATCGATTGGAATGGAATAACCGCTCTGCACAACTGGCTATCGGCATTGGTGAAGAACGAGATCGTGGCAAAGGTTATGGCAGTGACGCTCTTGCGTTGATTTTGCGATATGCATTCCATGAATTGAACCTGAATCGGATTGCTCTTGACGTGATCGAATACAACGAAGCCGCAAGACGGGCATATCTCAAGGCTGGATTCCGCGAGGAAGGCAGACATCGTGCTGCTGTTCTTCGAGACGGTACACAGTACGATCTGATCTCGATGAGCATTCTGGCAACGGATTGGTCTGCTCAGACTGGATATCCCGTTTCGTTTCAGCCAGGGTCTAGTTCGGGTAGTGCAAGTGTTTCCCCTTCGGCAGGCTCTACTACTGTTGGTAGCATGGCGGTCGAGGCCACTCCCCGGATCGGCGTAGGTGCAGTGATCCTTAATGAACGAGATGAAGTGCTCTTGGTTTGGCGTAATCGTGCGCCCGAACAGCACACTTGGAGTATTCCCGGCGGGAAAGTCGATGTGTACGAAACACTGGAGACGGCTGTTATCCGGGAGGTTAAAGAAGAAGTCAATCTGGATATTGTGATCAACAGTCTTCTCTGTACCGCAGAAACGATTCGCCCTGAACGACAAGAGCATTGGATTTCCGTGCTCTACTCCACCAAGGTCGTTAGCGGAGAAGCACGCAATCTGGAAGAAGGCGGAGCTATTGGGGAGATTGGCTGGTTCCCGCTCCATGAGCTACCTTCTCCACTCGCCAGCTTTGCCGTCCCGGCATTGGAAGCAGCGAAGCAACAATATACACAGAAACATGGCACCGACATCTCACAATGAATAGCTTTACGGGAAATACATTAACGCAACGTAGCGTCCCTTTCATACTGCATGAGTCCAGACACCAGTTCGACTGGAAAGGTCAAGGTGCCCTTTCCCTGAAAACGTTCCGGTACGGAACATCATTATACGAAGCGGGTCATGGACATTTTGCAGTCGATCAGGACAGATATTTGCTTTTGAACGAAGGACAGGAATATCAGCTACATATTGATTCACCTGTTCCCGTCGAATCTTTTTGCATCTTCTTCCCTTCGGGTCTGGTCGAAGAGATCGGTCGGAATATCTCAGGAAGTAACCGCTATCTCTTGGATGAGCCTTATGCCACATCCTCCCCTGGTACACTGGACTGGATGGAACGAACATATCCTATGACCGATCAACTAGGAGCTGCCCTTGAGCAACTACGCTTCTCCTATGCCTCTCAGGCCGTAGATGTATGGGGACTAGAGGAACAACTCTATCAACTGGGCGTGCATATGCTTGTTTTGCACCGGGATATTCGGTCGGAAATCGATAGCCTGGATATGGTGAAATCTTCAACCCAAAACGAGATATATCGAAGAATCTATATCGCACACGAGTACATGACAGCCTACTATAATAAACCTATCACGCTTGCGGAGACTGCCTCAGCCGCGCATCTGTCCGTGAATCATTTTCTTCGCAGTTATAAAAAGGTATTCGGCATATCGCCACATCAATTTTTGACGGAACGCAGGCTTCAGGCTGCTTGTCAGCTGTTATCCAATACGGATCTCCCTGTTACAGAAATCTGTTACAACGTCGGTTTTGAGAGCCTTGGCTCGTTCAGCTCCCTTTTCTCCAGACGATTTAAATACTCCCCTGCACAGCATCGGATAAAAAGGTGATTTTCGAGAAGCACTGTCCGTGTGAACGATCTATCATGGAGTTAGTTCCGAACGAGCTTACGTCACACTCCCTGTGTGGATAGATACGAAAGAGGAGGTTTTCACAGATGAAAGACACAGATCAGAGTCCAAAGCAGCTAGAGTCATTGGAACAGCTATTTGAAGCGGCACAGCAGAATGATGTGGAAAAAATAAAGTCCCTGCTAGCCGTACAACCAGAACTGGCCAACACGGAAAACAAGGATGGATTGACACCGCTGGGATATGCCGCACATTTTGGACACTCCGAGAGCGTACATGCCCTTATTGAACACGGTGCGGATGTGAATGCGATCTCTCATTCCCTTATCTCCTTCATTCCCTGCAACACAGCCCTACACGCCGCACTGGCTGGAGAACGTTCAGTGGAAGTGATCAAGCTATTGCTGGAACATGGCGCATCCACAAGCATCCTTGACAGTGATGGACAGCAAGCCCTTCATACGGCTGCCTTTCATACCGATCAGACAGCCATTATAGACTTGCTTCTTGAATATGGAGCCGATGTCAAAGCACCTAACACATCCGGCGAAATCGCACTAGATATTGCGAAGCAACGTGGTCATACCTCTGTCGCTGCTCGTCTGGAGCAAGCGATGGCAAAGCTATCCTAAGCGGGATAGATATAAGCCGCGATAACGCTGTGAATCCTTAATATACTTGGGACTCATGCTACACTTAAGACTCGGCATCGTACCTAGAAGGCTATTCGAGATCATACTTGTAACCGTCAGCATCTTCCTGGAGCCGTAATGCTCGTGGGAGGGCTGACGGTTTTTGCTGTATAATGCAATGAAACTTTCTGAAGAGCAACATGCACAAAACTTTTTTCAAAAAACAAGAACCGTTTGGCAACGATCTCTGTCTAATACGAAACAACATCAGTAAAGGAGGAGCCTTGTGACCCCTACCGAACTTACGCGAGCTGCACAAAAGGGGGATGCTGCAGCGTTTGCAGCCTTAATGGAGATGCATCAGAGCCGCCTGTACCGGATCGCCTATGCGTATCTGCATAATGAGGGCGATGCACTGGAAGCGATACAGGAAGCAACCTACCGCGCATACCGCAAACTCAAAAAGCTGAAAGAACCTACCTATTTCAGTACATGGCTAATCCGCATCCTTCTGAACTACTGTGCAGATGAACGCAAACGCAAAATCCGGTTCAGTCCCGTAACCGAGATTCGTGACTCGGGCCGCTGGGATCGTCCCGAAGATCCGGATCTTGCCGCTGCGGTAGCTTCACTTGAACCGGAATACAAACAAATTATTATTCTGAGTTATTTCGAAGGTTTCTCGTTAACTGAAGTCGCTGACATTCTCGAAATTCCGGCAGGCACGGTCAAATCACGACTGCACCGCGCGCTTGGCAAGCTCCGGGATCAACTTGAACCGAAAGGAGAGATCTTATCATGACTGACGAACAAAATCCGTTCGAAGCTTTGGAGACCCGTCTTCATGCACGCAAAGCCGAATACGATACGATGCCCGTACCGGATACAGCAACTTCCCGAGCTGTACAGGCCGGGATTCGACAAGCTTCCCGTAAACGAAAAACCAGATTACGCTGGCTGACCAGCTCCATCTCCGCAGCAGTCCTGATTTTATTGTTCACTGGCTGTATTCGGGTATCCCCTGCCTTTGCGTCCTTTGTCGAGCAACTGCCTGGCATGGAGGGAGTGGTTAGTCTGATCCGGCAAGACAAAGGATTGATGATGGCGATTGATCAGTCCCTGTTGCAGAAAGTCGGGATCACCGACGAGCATAATGGGGGTTCCGTAACCGTGGAAGGCATTATTACAGACGACTCACGCATGGTTATTTTTTATAAGATGAAAGGCATGAAAAATACAGAAAAATTCGACTATGACATCGATTTACTGGATGGAAACGGTAAAGATCTTCCTGTTGGTTTTGGCTATTCTACAACCCACTCTGATGCAGATGATCAAGTATATGAAAACTTTATTGACGTCATCTTTACCGACAAAGCCACCCCTCCGGATGTGTTAACGGTGGTATTCAAATCGAGAGACAAAGCTAATCCAGGCGTGTGGAAGGTAACGCTGCCAGTCGATAAAAATTTAACCAAGGGCATGAAGAAGGTTATCCCTGTAAACGAGACCTTAGTCGTCGATGGACAACGTATCCAGATGAAACAGGCGATCATGTATCCAACCCGGTTGGTACTTGACGTACAGATGGACCCAAACAACACCAAAAAAATCTTTGGTCTCAGCGATCTGCAACTCGTGGATGAACAAGGACGTGCCTGGAGAACCGATACCTCCGTCGGGGAAGATACACGCTCCATTTATTTTGAAAGCATGTATTTCTCCAAACCTAAAAAGCTGACCTTACAAGGCTCTGGATTCTCAGGTCTGGATAAAAAAGAGCTTGATTTCAGCCTTGACCTGAAAACACGTGAGATCACGGGCGGCCCTTCCGGTCTTCAGATGCTTGGCAGCAAAGTAGAGGGCAAGGATCTCATTATTGATTTCTCTGTTCCTGACAGCATGGAAGATAGTTTCGTACTCGGTTTCAGCAAAGTAAAAGACAGTACGGGTAAAACTTATCAAACCCCTGGTGCAAGCTGGAGCCCGGGTTATGGAAAAGATCAGGATCACACCACGGTTTCAATCACCATCGAACATGGTGCAAAATTACAGGGTCAGCTTCAGATGAAAATTGCTACCTATCCGTCAAAAGTAAAGTCACCCTTTTCACTCGAAATCCCTGTAAATCCTTGAGGGTTACGAAGATGGCCGTGGAACTCTGCACATGTCATATGTGTAATCACCTTTTGTAGGCAGATGCATACCTTGAAGTAAGAAGCATTTTATTTTGAGGAAGGGTTGTGCATCATGTCTGAGTCGCCATCCACACCAACCACACGTGTTGTATATCAGGCCAATCAACCGATGCTGCAATCCGTGCAAAATGTGCGGAACATGCTGCACCATACGGCTCGTCAGCATATCGGCAAGAAAGTGCAAGTTCAGAACATCGATGGTCAGGTTTGGGAAGGAGTCATTATTAGTGCAGACCGCGGAATACTGTACCTTCAAGTGACACCAATGCATGGTTACCCTGAACCGCGTGCTTTGTTTGGCCCAACGATTCTACCGCTGGTGCTGTATGAATTGCTCGTCATCACCTTGTTAATGTAAGCCAAAAGGGCTTCGTCTCTTTCCTTTCGAGGATTGGGCGAAGCTTTTTATTACATGTGCCGGGATTGCTTATGAGCGTGTGAAATATGATACAATGGTGTCGGTGCCACGCCTTATTTCATATGAAACGGAGTTTGATCCGGTTGGAATACATACGTCATGACCCCTCTTCTCCTGTTGAATCCGAACCGGAGATGCGTAACAAAAGTCAACACCCTGTGACTGAACCGTCTGAGCAATCCCAAGTCATCGCCATCTGTCTGCTTGCTGGTAAAATCATGCTGCAAAGCGGCGGCGAAACGTACCGCGTTGAAGATACGATGAAGCGGATGGCCGCTGCATTGGGGCTGCCACACTCACATAGTTATGTAGTGCCCACGGGCATCTTTTTCTCGGTGGATGCCACGGAACCCACGAAGCTGATTCGCATCTCGGAGCGCACAACAGATCTAGATAAAGTGTCTGAAGTGAATGCCGTCTCACGTCGCATCGGACAAGGGCAACTAACCGTTCAGGAAGCCCATGAGCTGCTACTTGAGATCGAACGCAAGCCTTCCGGTTATTCGTATGCTGTCCAGCTAGGAGCCGCTGCCTTATCCAGTGCCTGCTTCACAATCATGTTCGGCGGAGGCTGGGGAGATTTTCTTCCCGCACTACTCTGCGGCGGAATCGGTTACGCGGCGGTCATTCTTTTTCACCGCTGGGTTCGTGTTAAATTTTTTGCCGAGCTTACAGCCTCCTTTGTCATCGGCATGCTCGCCTTTTTCCTCGTGTATGTCGGTGCAGGCTTTGAGCGGGACAAAATCATTATCGGTTCTGTCATGCCGCTCGTGCCGGGACTACTCATTACCAATGCCGTGCGCGACCTGATGGCTGGGCATCTCGTATCCGGCTTATCTAAGGGTGCCGAGGCTTTTCTGACCGCTTTTGCCATTGGCACAGGCATTGCTGTTGTATTTTCACTTTTGATGTAAGACGGAGGGTTTCAGAATATGCTGCATTTTATTGGACAAGCCTTAACCAGCTTCATTGCTTCAGCCGCGTTTGGCATTATCTTTAACGCACCAAGACGGATGCTGCTTCACGGCGGATTTGTCGGGATGATTGGCTGGATCATTTATATTGTGCTGGCGTATGCAGCAGATGCTGTCCCGGCCACTCTGGCCGCAACGATTGCTGTTGGTGTCATCAGTCAGCTATTTTCTCGCATGTTCCGGGCACCTGTTATTATTTTTAGCGTGGCAGGTATTATTCCTCTCGTGCCGGGAGGACTGGCGTATAATGCAATGCGTAGTTTTGTGCAAAATGATTACAGTGCTGCCATGGAAATGGCCGCCAAAGCTCTTATGTTGTCGGGTGCTATCGCCGTAGGACTTGTCCTATCCGAGGTATTAAACCAGATGATACAGAGCCTTTCCCGTTCAAGTCGCGTCAAATCCACCTCCAAATGAAACCCTCAACAGCAGGTCGATCATCTCGCAAAAAAAGCCCACCGTCTACAAGCTGGAGTTTTGACTTAGCTCCGTTCTTGTAGGCTATGGGCCTTTTCGTTTTTGGTATCGAATGAAAATTAAACAATCTCTTGCTCGTTTACTTGATAAACGTATTTTTCACACGTACCGACTTCACAAAATACGGAATAAAAATACAGCACGTCAGCAGCGAACGGATGATCAGGTTAAAAGCAGGGGTCGCATCCAGCACATGTTCTTCCCTTCCCACCTCGCTCTGAGCGATAAGAATCCAGGTGGCGATACCGATCACCAGATTGACAATGTACTGCATAATCATCAAACGTGGGAAAAGCCGCTTTCTACGGTATAAAAGAACAAGATTCACAACAACGATGACAGACAGAATCACGCTGCTAATGAATCCAAACCACAGCAACGGCCTTACGACTTCCGTATACAGCTGCAGGTCGATACCCCGACTTCCTTCCCATCGTGCCGGATCCATGATCACCGCAACCTGTGAGATATCCGAAAGTAAAAATACTAGTGAAGCCCAAAGACTAATCTGAATTAAAATCAACCAGCCGCCCAAACCCGAAATACCTGGAAGTTCGGGCCTGGTGCCACTTTTGGACGAAACCATATCTACATCCTCATCTTGCTTACCGTATGAACGATTCATATTCATGATACCCTCCTTAGAAAAATAGAAGAGCATCTATTATAACTTAATATCTGTATGTTGTGTTATAAAAAGGAGAATATCTTCTTACAGATCGAGCACGAGTATACATTGACCTTCCCGTTTCCTTAGGCTTTTTTCCCTTTATTGCTTGCTACGTTTCATCACCGTTCCGAACAACTCCGCTGCAGTTCCGCTGCCGGACTTTAAGTAATGTTTCGCATCCGTATAATCGAATCCCATCCACACGACCCCCGTCCATTTCCTTGTATATCCGGCAAACCAGATATCCCGATTCGCTTGCTTGGGTACATTCGGCAATGCGGCCTGTGTCGTACCCGTTTTGCCAGCGACATGATCATCAGGCAACTGGGCACGCTTTCCTGTTCCTTGGCTTACGACAAGCTGCAGCATGTTTGTTATTTCTTGAGCCGTTCGCCTCGTGATAACTTGTTTGTTCTCTGAGCGATGGCTATAGATAATTTGCCCTCTGGCATCCGTTATTTCGCGTATAAGGTGCGCACGATTGAATCTCCCTTCATTGGCAAAAACAGCATATGCTTGTGCAAGCTTGAGCGGCGAGACACCTTGATGCATCCCCCCAAGGGCAACGGACAGATTCATATCTTCATCCTGTAATTGAATTCCTAGTCGCTCAGCGAACCCTTTGGCTTGGTTCAATCCGATCTCGTGTAACAACCAAACCGCAGGCGCATTGATTGATTTTTGCAGCGCCTCCGACAAGGATACCGTACCTCTGTACCTTCCCCCCACATTGCCCGGCTGGTAATTCCCGTAACGCGTAGGTCGGTCAGGCAGCATACTTGCTGCCCCGAATTCTCCGGACTCCAATGCAGGGCCATAGACAACGACGGTTTTAAATACGGAGCCCGGCTGCCTTGCATCCTTCAAAGCACGATTCATATCTCCCTTCACAGGATTTCGTCCGCCCATCATGCCTTTCACTTCACCGTTATGTTGATCAAGGATAACCATACTGGCCTGTACTTGTTGATTATCTCGGTCATCCGGAAACCAGGCATGCTCCGCGAATGTTTCCTCCATTGCGCGCTGTGCGCTTGCGCTCAAGCCCGTTCGAATGGTCCATCCTGCGGAACGAATCTCGGCTTCACCCTTGCCGGTGAGAAGTGAGGCCTCCTGCATGGCTGCATCCAAGGCAGATGTATAGGAAGGCTGCTTCATTTCCGATGTATGCGTCATCGACGGGCTCCCTGTAATTGGAGGAGGTGGTTGGTATTCAACAGCTGCGGCTTCCTGCATCTGCTTGCTCGTAATGATTCCCTGTTCATGCATCATGGAAAGAACGACATTACGTCGCTCTTTGGAAAGAATCTTGTTATCTACCGGATTGTATATAGACGGTCCTTTGGGAATAGCCGCAAGCGTTGCGATCTGCCAGAGTTTTAATCGTTTCAAATCTTCCACACCGAAATAACGCGAGGCCGCTGCCTTGACTCCATACTGCTGGCGTCCCATGTAAATCCGGTTCAGATACATTTCCAGGATTTCGTCCTTCGAATATTTCTTTTCCATCTCGATCGCGATGGATAACTCGTTTATTTTACGGATGAAGTTCTTGTTGCCGTTCAGATACAGATTTCTAGCCAGTTGCTGTGTGATCGAACTCCCGCCCTGGCTCCAATTCATATGTAGTATATTTTCTACCGTTGCCCTGCCAACACCCATGACATCTAAACCCGCATGTCGGTAGAAACGCCGATCCTCGGTCACTAAAAAGGCTTGTTTTAGCATATCCGGCATTTCTTGCAGATCGGCATACGCCATATACCCTCCGTTTGGTGTCGTCAACCTGACGATCTCTTGTCCAGTCTCATCCAGAATGACGGTTGATGACACTTGATGCATAACTTCCGGTTGGTGAAGAACAACCATTTTCCCATACGAAAACAAATAGATGTACAACAGCACCATTAGAACCGCTGCAATAACAGCAACATCATACAGTCGGTATATCGAACGTTTCATCTTCACATTTAACATGATGGTTCCTCGGATTTGACCTTCATTCTAGCGCTATCCTTATCCGCCGTGAGCGCCGCAATTGCATTGATCTGCTCACTCAATTGCCGTAGTTCACCGCCACTTAAGACTTGAATTGGCGCAGGATTCCGGCCCTTAGCAAGTTCATTAGTTCCCCGCACAAGAGCTTGCATGTCTTCGCTTATTTTCTGAGAACGAATCCAGAAAAATAAAAGAAACAAACCTCCGCCCATAAGCAACCCGATCGGTTTCTTTCCTATATGATTGATGCTCCAATGTACGAGGTCGGTAAACCAGACAGCTTCATGCAACATCAAACGATAAACTAATCTCATGATCTGGTACATAACAAAAAGAAGCACGATGCTGAGAACCGCGCTTGCTCCGCAAATATAGATGTATTTCATTCGAACGGTGTTAAATCTTGAACTCATCTTCGGTACCCTCCTCATACTTCGAACAGATTGATAGAGGTAGCATACCGAATAGTTCTTAAAGAAGCGTTGTTAACTTCTTATCAAATTCTTAATTTACATATCCAAAGCTTAATATGAGAGGTACGATATGAACATTCTACTCTTCCTACTCTTCCAATGGCGTATGGACGGGTGGTTTTATGGCTGGAAAACGGGTAACAAAATCCGTCCGGCCCTGATCGCTATAAGCGGCAATCTGCCCCTGATGCAGTTCTATCATGGATTTGGCAATGGCAAGTCCCAATCCAGTGCCTCCTGTATCACGAGAACGTGATTTATCTACCCGATAGAAACGTTCAAACAGATGTGGCAAGTCCTGAGCGGGAATCGGTTCCCCGTAATTACTAATACGCACCACAGCTTCTCCCTCTTCAAGAACAAGGCCAATTTCCATTACTTTGCCCTTGGCGCCATATCGAATCGCATTGCTGAACAAGTTTTCATAGGCTCTAACGAGTTCTCCCGGAGCAGCCTGAATCCATAATGGATCTTGTCCTCCAACGATCGTATAGGTCATGCCTGCTTCTTCAAGCATTGGAGCAAATTCTTCGGCGAGTTGCATCAGGAACGGGGTCAGATTCAGTGGTCTTAAAGACAACGGCAGACTTCCGCCGCTGACTCGAGTATATTCAAACAAATCATCAATGAGCTTGCGCAACGTCAGAGATTTCTCATAAGCGATACTGACGTAATAACGCATCTCTAATTCATCCTGATACCGATCCTTCTCGATATACTCCAGAAATCCAAGAATCGAGGTTAAGGGTGTCCTCAAATCATGCGAGATGCCTGTAATCAGATCATTTTTGGCTGCAACGGCACTCCGTTCTTCCTGAAGAGATCGCTGGAGTTGTTCCGCCATCTGATTGATGCTCGCCGCAACCACACCAAACTCATCGGAAGTCTTCACCGCAATCCGATGTGACAGTTCTCC
This sequence comes from Paenibacillus polysaccharolyticus, assembly GCF_023714295.1. Classification (GTDB taxonomy): domain Bacteria; phylum Bacillota; class Bacilli; order Paenibacillales; family Paenibacillaceae; genus Paenibacillus; species Paenibacillus polysaccharolyticus_A. Next base: position 42,411 of record NZ_JAMAUN010000001.1, on the reverse strand, counting down.
TTTGGCTACTTCCTGGATACCCGCCGTGATCTCATCCAGCACAACCATCACTTTGCGGGTGAACAGAAAGAAAAACAGCACAAAACTAATGATTCCTACAGCAATCATCAGCGGAACAGAGCCAAGATGATTCACTAGCCAGCGAACCACTTGCCCGGGAATCGTATAATTCGGATATTGCTGATTTTCCAGAATCGTCTCGCCCACTTTACCTGCTCCATACAATATCACCGCAGTCAAAATGCCACTTAACAGAAATGCGTAAATAAACTTCCAGCGTACCGTATTAATCCATTTCGAATTCATGGTAGAAACTCCCTGCTTGTGACGTACAACCTAAATCGGTTTAATCATCTTATATCCGACACCCCATACGGTCTGTATGAACTTCGGATGTTTACTATCGTACTCAATCTTCTCACGAAGTTTACGAATATGCACCATGACCGTGTTGTTAGACTCCATGAATTCTTCTTTCCAGACTTGGCGGTAAATCTGTTCCATACTAAGTACCGATCCTTGATGCCTTGCGAGCAGTTCAAGCACTGCAAATTCCCGGGGTGTAAGATGCACAGGTTTGTCATCCAGCCACACTTCATGTGTGTCTGTATTAATAATCAGATCATCAATGATCCATTCATGCTCCTTGCTTTCCCTGCCCTCATTAAATGTATGGTACCTGCGAAGCTGGGATTTCGCTCTCGCCACAAGCTCAAGCGGATTGAACGGCTTGGTTAAATAATCATCAGCGCCGATGCTTAAACCCGTTATTTTATCGATATCCGTACTTTTTGCAGACAGCATTATAATTGGCATTTTCTGCTCTTCGCGAATTTTCATGCAGGTTTCGATTCCGTCCATATTGGGCATCATGACGTCCAGAATAATGAGATCAATGTCTTCTGTCTTAAGCACCTCTAGAGCCTGTATTCCGTCATTCGCAGTAAAAATCCGGTACCCTTCATTGCCAAAATAAATTTCCATCAGTTTAATAATATCCTGCTCATCATCGACAAGCAGTATGGATGCTGGTTGTGCCACGGCATTTTTCCTTTCTGCTTCACAAATGCTACATCGGTTTAACCCAACTACGAATGCAATCTATCTGTTCACACAGTATACCACCTCGGAATCATACTACGGAAATCATCATGATCATTCCGCACACGTTCAATCTTCATCATCATCTGCTCGGTCTCCTCTGGCTTCACGTTCTGAATCCACACCACGGAAGATATCAGCGCCATGGCCATATACAGAGAGTACATCTTCCAGAAACCCTCATCCGGTTCATGCCCCTCAAAATATCCATGTATCTGCCCAATCGAGTATGGAATGCTGATCTCTGTAGCAAATAACCCCAGCTTCAAAAACTCATGCACAGGGTCGCCCTGATCTGAACGGTCAAAATCAATCACCCCTGCCAGTTCACCCTTGTTTACTATCAGATTAGCTGGATGAAAATCATCATGCTGAAAACCATCGGGACGGTCTTTCATCCATTCCAAATGTTCTTCAATAAAATTCAGAATATGCTGATCACTTTCCATCACAACAGGGCACGCGTTGTATCGATCCACGTACCGCCGATGCTTCTTACTTTTCCGTATGTACCAGGACTCGGCCTGCTTCTCTACAGCTAACTGATGAATGCGCTTTAACTCTGCACCTGCTTTCAGGCCGATGGAATACTGCTGCTGCTCACTCATCGAAGGCAATACCTCGGAAGCATCTTCACCCTCAAGATAACTCAAAATCATATATCCATTGTTCTCATCCAACCTTCCAACGCCAAGCGGTGTAGAGCATAGAACCCCCATCTCTCTCAACGCTGCCAAAACATGAGTCTCTTGTCGCTTGTCATCCATATCACGACAAGGAAAGATTCGCAGCAACATATTTCTTTGATCAGGAACAACGACTTTGAACTTATGATCCAGGGAATATCCTCGGGATATACGTTCAACCTGTAGAGCATTTCGAAGTTCAGGAATCCTTGTCACAATCTCCAGCATACCGCTCTCACTCGAAGATGAATTCTGGTTATCCATAAATTCTACCAACTTAACCCCTCCATTATTAGATGTAAGTCACAAGTCGGCTTATATCAAAGAATACCTGCATAAATTTATGTACTGTCCCTTGTTGTATCCCGGTTAATGCTCTTTATACCTTTACCTAATATGTATTCATAATATGTATTCGTTTAGGCAAACATGGCCGTCTTGGGTTCTCTTCCCGTCAAGGTTAGCATCGTATAGAGTTGTCCCCTGTGATGGTACATATGCCCCATCATTTCAAGCAACCATTCCAAACGGCTATACGAAGCACCCCAATATGATGTTGTTACATGAAGCAACTCCTCCGTCGTAAACTGCATGTAACGCTGGTAGAGGAAGTTCCGGTTCTCTATGAGAGAATCCTTGATCTGGTTCACAGAACACACGCGGTTCTCTTGATAAAATCGAGTCATTTCCTCTTCTGATGCACCTTCGGATATGTACAGATCTGCTCGACAGACTAACGCTAGATGCGAAAGTAACTCCCTTATAGAACGCTTGCCCTCAATCGGAGTCAGGCCCAAATCTTCTTCACTTAACTGATCGCAAATATCAACTAATGATGCAACCGCCGTATCAATATGTTTAAATGCAGACTGAATCAACATTATCACTTCCTTTTCATCCCATTATATAGAACATACGATCCCATTTCAACCTATGTACTTCCTTTAACTATTTAAACACGCTGGCGCCTCTGATTAACATATGCGTACAAAAAAAAGTCCCTCCTCCTCTTATAAACGGGGATTCAGGACATTTTGTTACAGCTATTGAATAAATATTCACCTAATTTATGGAATGGCAGTAGGCCTGGGTATAAAAATGAACTAAAACTTAACTGGAATAAATCGAACAACATGTATGATCAAATTGCTCAGCCTCCAGGTCAGCATCTCGAATGAAAAACTGCAATTCACCGCAATCCAACCACTGAAAACCGATTGCATCATTCGTATCAATTTTTAATAATAGCAACGTGTCCGATAATTCCTCCCACGTGCGCTCTTCTTCTCCATCGTAATGCGCAGTCAGCTTCTTCACACATTCCTGCTCACTTCCGTTGTGTGCCTCACCCAGCTCAATATAACTCAACGCCCGGTGTTCTGCATCGGGATGCTGCCCATCGGGGTAACCGAACATGCCGCCCCAATTCAGCGGGCTTGGGTGATTCCAGTCTGATTCGAATTCCAAATAACGTTCAAGCAAGCTACCTTCCACAGCTCGCTCATCATCGGGAACTGCCTCTGAAATATTCACCTGTTCAGCCAACGCCGCAGCATCTATGTAGGCATGTGTAGGAAGCTCAAGGTTAGGCAAGACAGTAACCGAATGGGCTATCGTAGGCTCTCCCCCCAGAGCGGTGGCCCCGTCAGGTTCGCGTCTTACAAGATTATATGTAGATGGTTCGTAGATCACTCGATGTTCAATCGGATAAGCTGCATCCACCCTGCCGATAAAAAAGTACAACATACCCCGCTCCGGCAACGTTCCGCGCCCGTCATTCGGTGTATACGGAGACAAATCCACCATATTCAGCTGGGCCAGAAAAGTCATTGGCACCCCGTCTTCCGTAAGCGGCCAGTCCAGATTATCCGGCAGATCAGGATGTCCACCAACACGAGAGTTTCCTGTTCTGCGATATTCATCCGTTGTGGACACATCCAGGCGAATACCCCAGCGCCCAGCATCCAGCACCAGATCGGCAACAGCACCGAGACCGTATTCTTCTTCGAGGGTTTTACGTGCTTTTCTAGTCAGACGTTCACATTGTTCCGGCTTAATCATATAGATCCTCCCTTTTTGACGTTACACCTATGCTGAGACTTATTCACGTTCACACCTGTATATTCTTCCGCCTTGTCTTTTTTCCCTGCTTTCTGTGTAAAAAAGAGGCTGACCTTCGTCAGCCCCTATCTTTTCATATACTTTTGTTATCGATTTGAATCAGAGGACTTCTGCTGGTAAGCAATCATATGCTCCTCGGCATCCAGAAATTCATGCGACTGGTGCGCAGCCATCACCCCATGATAACTGATGTCCAGACCAAGGTCTTCCTCTTCCTCGGTCGAACGGACAGGAACTACTTTGCCAATGAGCTTCAGTCCGAACCAGGTCATGGCGAATCCCCATACGACCAGTGCAGTCAGACCCAGCACCTGAACACCAAGCAACTTCCAGCCGCCGCCCATGAACAAACCTCCTTCCGTGGCAAACAGACCTACAGCAACCGTCCCCCACATTCCCGAAACGGCATGAACCGGGAAAGCACCTACCGGATCATCAATGCGCATGCGATCCAGCCAGTTCGTAGCAGCCATCATCAACAGACCGGAAACTGCGCCGATGAATATTGCTGCCAGATCACCTACAAATGCACAGCCTGCTGTGATGCCTACCAGTCCAGCAAGTGAACCGTTAATCACGGACGGTGCATCGGAACGATTAAAGCGGAACAAGGTATAGAGCAACGTAGCCGCACCACCCGCAGCTGCGGATAGCATCGTAACGATGGCGATGTGACCGATTCTGACATCTGTCGCACTCAATGTACTTCCCGCATTAAACCCAAACCAGCCAAACCATAACAGGAAAGCACCTACCGATGCCAGTGGCAGATTGCTTGGCAATGCAATCGCACTTACACCAAGTGGTGTGTATTTCCCTTTACGTGGCCCGATAATAATAGCTGCCGCCAATGCAGAGAAACCGCCCAGTGCGTGAATCACCGCTGAACCGGCGAAATCTTGCATACCCAGTTGACTGAGCCAGCCGCCACCCCAGGCCCAGTGTCCGCCAATCGGATAAATAATCGCCGTCATCAGGATGATATATAGTAGGTATGCACGGAAATTGATCCGTTCAGCTACGGCACCGGATACGATGGAAATGACCGCAATCGTGAACGCGGCTTGGAATAGCCAAAACGTCTCCAGGGATACCGGAACGTTCAGATGAGAGAGATCACCGTTCAGGAAAAAACCTGTCACTCCTATAAACCCTCCAGCATCTGAACCATACATCAAGCCAAAACCAATCGCGTAAAACAATAATGTGCCAATCGTAATATCAGCAAATACTTTCATGATAATATTCACACTATTTTTATAACGTACAAACCCAGCCTCCAGCAGGGCAAATCCGCCCTCCATCAACAAAATCATCGCTGCGCTGAGAACAACCCAGATCGTGTCGATCCCGGAGCTTAACGTTTCCAAAGTCATGCCTGCACATCCTCCGTTTCACTAAGCTGTCTGATCTCGCGGATAATTTCAGGCGAAAGCTCAATCTCTTCCTGCCGATTATGATTAGCGCTCTGAATACGTTCCATAATCTGATCAAGATCACGGATGCGCCTGCGAATCTGCTCCATCTTGCGGAATCGTTCTTTCACCTGCACCATGTATTCCACCGCTTGGTGATGAGAAGCCGGACGTCCCGCAAACCATTTGCGAACAGGAGACAGCGACTGATAAGCCACTTCCTCGGCTCGTCGTTTTTGTTCAAATTGTTCAATCTTCTGCTTGAGCGTTTCGATCTCATTTTCTTTTTTGACCTTCAACCGTTCGATAAGGTACAATAGATCGGACGATGATATTTGCAATGCTGTATGGTGATACACCTCGTCGATTACTAACATATCATGTCAGGACTCCTTACATATCAAGTTACTTGTTACCGATTATAGTTTGCCGGGGCATACCCGTCAATCTTTTTTTCGTTTTATGGAAGCCGTTGTATACAATTCAGCATACCCAATTTAAGGGTATGTTTTTTATTTTTTCCTCAGGTTCACCTAACAAGGGGTAATATAGGTAAAGTTCGCATTTGCTCATTTTGTGTTTTATGCTGGTTAAACAGGGTCTTATATGTTCGGTTGGACATATAGAAACAGTAATGTTATTGTAATAAACCTAAAGAGAGGATGTTTATGATGTTTGAACGTAATGACGAAATACGTAACCAAATCTGGGAGGCTATCTCCGGGTTAGATGAAGATCAATTGAACCGGAAACCTTCCCCGGAACAGTGGAGCATTATGCAAGTGTTACGGCACTTGAATCTGATGGAAAATGTCATCACCAAGCAAGCTCGTCTTGCAGTGGAAAAAGAACAGAATGTGTCCATTGAGAAAAAACCTTATGAAATGTCTCTGGACCGCAGCAGATCTGTCGAAGCCCCTCCTCATGTGCAGCCACCAACTGAGCCTGAGAGACTTGCGGATATTCGTAGGGATCTGGCTGAGTCCCATCAAGCACTGGAACAGTTTGCACGCGAGCATGATGTTGCCCTGTTACGTAGTAAGTCGTTCCCTCACCCGGCGTTCGGTGAATTGGATCTGGCACAATGGATCGATTTTACAAGCTACCACGAGGAACGTCATCTGGGACAGATTCGAGAGATCAAGCAGCAACTGGGACTGTAAAATGGGTTCGTGGTTTGAAAATAAGCAAAAAACCTCCGCATTCCACTTATAGTGGATACGGAGGTTTTTTCTTTATTTAAATCTGCGCCTCTTTCAGGCGGTGATCAGCTCCAACTTTTTTGCCCAGAATCACAAGGTCTCGATCCACGCCATCCAGCACCGCCACTTCCGGATAAAATCCCCACTGTTCGAAGCCATGCTTGCGCAATAACCCCAGGCTCGGCTCATTATGCCCGAATACAAATCCTAGAATCGTCGTGATTCCCAGCTCAGGACAAGCCTCGAATACCGTATTCAGCAGCAACCCACCGGCCCCGATTCCACGGCACTGCTGATCGACGTATACACTGACTTCTACCGTCCCATTGTATGCTGGTCGCCCATAAAACGAACTCAAACTGGCCCATGCGACAACCTGCCCATCCCGTTTCATGACCCATAGAGGACGACGATTCGGTGTATGCTCATTAAACCATGGCAAACGTTGCTCTACCGTCACCGGCTCCAAATCCGCCGTTACCATGCGGCTCTCAATAGTTGAATTATAAATCTCTACAATTCTCGGCAAGTCTTCGAGACATGCATATTCGATCTGTACCTTTTCCAGTGTCATTCCCTATTCCTCCATTGACCTCTATAAGTTGAACTAAGAATTTACACAGTCCACTCCGATGACAGAATAACTTTTCAATCGCTGTTATCCCCAGATTTTTTTGATTTCCTTTTCCAAAGGGAAAAATCCGGTGATAAAGGCGCTAAGCTTATGCTTCCGATGTAGCTTTCTTGCAGAAAGCTTTTAGCTTCGCTTTTTCAGTTTTTTTCTGTCCTCTCCGTTAAAGTGTAAATAAAATTTTCACCTTATCCAGCTCTAATCTCATTCACAACCAAGTTCAAGACTATAATTAATTATAGACGCTATTATAATGGAAAAAGGAAGCTGGCGTACAGCATGTAGAATATCCATACCGCGACAACAAGTATTACCTTTAAAATGTTTTTCTCCTGACCCGCTTACTCCGGCAGTCCCTGAACGGTATTCCCCCGTGTCAACTCCTGGCTCTGATCGGCCCAGCGAATATTGAGGGAACGTGACGTGAACAGGTCTGGACCATCGGATACCTGGAAGTGCAAGTGAGCTTCACTGGAGTTGCCCGAATTACCTAAATCACCGATGTGATCCCCCTGCTTGACTTTATCCCCTTTTTTCACCGCTACACTGCCTTTTTTGATATGGCCCGTGATACTGTATTCTTTATTGCCATGATCGATAACCACATAATTACCCGCCGGTTCTTCCGGATTCATCACGCCGGGTACATTATCCTCGATATCATTTTGGATCTCCACTACCGTACCATTCGCAGCAGCATAGAGCGGCTGACCAAACGCATAATAGTTGGCATTATCCTTGGCATCGCCCTGATAACTCGCCCCGTCTTTCGTCTGAACAATATCGAGTGCATAGCGCTGTGTTTCATGCTCGTAATGATAATTTTCCATAACACTATGACCTCCCCAGAAGACATACATCTCTCCTTTCATCGGGAACTGAAACTCAGTCTTGGTCAGCTTGTTATCTGTATCGGGATGTGGTTCCAGAGGAGTAATGCTTAATCCGGCAATCTGATGATCTTCTGTAAAATAGGCGAGGATCCCCTTGGTCCCTGAATCGTCTGTCCACGCATGTTCCGTCAAACCATTCATCTCAGAATCTACCACCTGCTTCCACGACTTCACTCCTTTCAAAAAGCTGTCAGCAGACGCCTTGAAATCTTCCAAGGAAACAGCTTGCTTCATGTCAGGAGTAAACTGATTATAAATGGCATCTTTGGAGCCCTTCGTCAATGTATCCATGAGATTATCTGGTGTTACCTGTTGAGCTGTCGAACCATCATTTTGTTCTTTGCCTGAAGTGTCACCGTTATCCTTTTGATCCTTCACCTGCTCTGTAGCTTGCTTCTCAGCCTGCTCAGCTTCATCGGAGGTAATTTTGTTACTTGTACAAGCAGAGAGTACAGCACATGCTGTCACGGTTAGAAGGAGTAGTTTCCATTTCCTATTCATCATTCAACACCCTTTCTGTTTATCTTTTCTTACTTACCTCAAATCTACATCATGAGTCTTATGGTTTGTCTAACCTTCACTTACATCTAGTTAAATTTATCGCCCTACCTAAGCTTTATAATTAAGCTTCTGTTAAGGCAACCTATCTTCCAATTGGTCTCAAGAATGTTATGATGGGCAATATACCAAGAAAGAGAGTTAAGAAGGAGGTTAGCATTACATCATGGATCATGTCTCACTACTGCTTGTTGATGATGAACAAGCGATTTTACATATGCTCAAAACCGTACTGCTCAAAGAAAAGTTTCTCGATATTGATACGGTCACGACAGGTGAAGCAGCGCTCGAAGCATGCAACAACAAAACGTATCATTGTATCGTGCTTGATATTATGCTTCCAGGGAAAAGCGGCTTGGAAATCTGCCCTTTTCTAAGGCAGGTCACAGATGCCCCTATCCTGTTTCTAACCGCCAAAACAACGGACTATGACAAACTGACCGGATTTGCCGTTGGCGGTGATGATTATGTCGTCAAACCGTTTAACCCGCTGGAAGTCGTTGCAAGAATTAAATCGTTGCTTAATCGCTATTTGCCTTCCAAGACAGTCGTTTTGCAGCAACAACAAAACATTCCATCACACGTAAATACGTCATCTTCTGACCTAACGCAAGGCATTTATGATTTTGGACGATTTCAAGTATTTGAACTGGCTGGGGAGCTTCGCGTTGAAGGACAGGCTGTAACCTGCCCGGCACTGGTGTTCCAGTTGCTTCTCTTCTTCTGCAAACATCCGAACCGAATCTTCACCAAGTCTGAACTGTATGAGCGGGTGTGGGGTTCAGAAGCCATTAGCGACGATAACACCGTTATGGTGCATATCCACCGCATTCGGGAACGCATTGAAAAAGATCCTTCCAATCCGGCTTTTCTTGTTAATGTGCGCGGTTTGGGGTACAAACTGATCCAGCCTAGCAACCTGTCACGGACATGAGTATTCGCCGTAAGTTATTAACTCGCTTCATCGGTATGCTCACTGGCACGGTCATTCTGATTATTTTGCTAGGATCACTGGCTACCATTTGGGTTTTGCAAAAAGTGAATGAAGTGAATATTGTAGATGACTTTGCAGTTAACGGACTGGATCAGCTCATTAATTCAGCGGAGATCATGCCGGACAATACCATACGCTATGATCCCGAACTATTGAAGCAAGTCGATAAAAATCAGGGCTGGCTGCAGGTGCTCGATGAAAAAGGTTTTGTTATTGACGATTATCACGTTCCTTCCGATGTGCCTGCTCACTACAAACCTGGCGAATTAATTGCCTACTCGGAAGGTAATAAAGAATTTTCATACCAGCTATCCATGCTGATCCGGGAGAAGGACGGGAAATATTTTACGTTGTTATACGGAGAGCGAAATGCGGCCAAATCCTTACTTGATGAGATCCGTCCAAAGCTGTCGTATGAGGGCGGCAAACTGACTGTGAAACCTGCGGAGCAAGAAACGATTCGCAAAGCAGATGCCTACATCCAAATATTGGACCCCTATGGAAAAGAAATCGACTCTTATAACAAACCGGCCGTAGGCGTGCCGAACCAGTACAGTATTCAGAATCTCGTTCTCCAAGTTCGTTACCCGAATCGTTCAGGCATATCGGTCGCCACATGGTACGATAACCAAAACGAAACGACCTGGATGGTAAGTGTACGGATTGATTCAACTGTCGTTGAGAAACAGAATCCATACGCTTTTATTCTTGAACCGGCGCTAATCGTCCTGATCTTGTCCATCGTTGCGCTGCTGATTTTACTCGCATTATGGTACGCTAATCGATTCGGTGCTCCGATGCTGCACATGCTTCAGTGGTTGCAACGTCTGGAGAAAGGACAGTATGAGGAACCAACCGGGGCAGCAGGTATTCCGCGGAGCCAACGCCGCAATGGAAAATGGAAACGTAAATACCAAGTGTATGGCGACGTACTCCACTCCATGCAAGCTTTGTCCCATACACTCAAGCAGGATGAGGAACTACGGAAACAAACCGATTCCCTTCGAGAGGAATGGATCGCTGGCATCACGCATGATCTCAAGACACCTCTTTCCTCCATTCAGGGATACGCGCATATGCTGGAAACGGACAAATACACCTGGACGGCTGAAGAAGTTCGAGAATTCGCAGGCATCATGATCGACAAATCCATGTATATGGACAGACTTGTGAATGACCTCGCGATGACCTATCGGCTACGGAGTGGAGGGTATCAACCCGAGGTTGAACGAACTGACGTAAATACGCTACTTCATGATCTCGTGCAGCGAGCCGAGCGCAACCCTGCGTACGGAGAAGGACGTATTGTCTTTCAATCTGCAGACGCGCCTGTCTATGGGCTAGTACACGTTCCTTCTTTTGAACGGATTGTAGATAATCTCACCGCTAATGCTCTGCTGCACAACCCACCCGAGTCTGTCCTCGTTGTTCGTGTCGAGACCGGTGAACGTGACGGTGAATTTACAATCGAGTTTGCCGATAATGGACGAGGCATGAGCCCCGAGACCGTGTGGAAGCTATTTGAACGGTATTACCGTGGTACAGATACGGGAACAAGTGATGTTGGATCAGGACTCGGCATGGCGGTTACGAGAGGATTAATCGAGGCCATGAAAGGCCGAATTGAAGTGTCTTCCACACCTGGAGAAGGAACAACGATTCGATTAATCTGGATGCAAAATGCATAAGAAATGGGCTAGCCTGCATTCGAACATTCCACTTGACCTTTCCATTTTCAGTCTATATAATCGGTTCTCAAGTAACACCTGTTCCGAGGGTTACATTTAATTCTACACACTACAGGATCAACGGATCTGAAATATCCCTGTGTTATTCAGCTCGTTGCATCCTTCATATTTAGCGATGACCAGAGACATGATTTGCATTGCGTGCTGCCCAGAGAGAGAAGGGATTGGTGAAACCTTCTTCAGCGAACGAATTCAAGTTACCCCTCTGTAGCCGTGGTCTCGAACCTCCGACGATGTAAAGAACTTGCGCAGATCATCTCAATAGATTATTCCAATCGATGATTTCGCAAGATAGTTACTCGTACGGTCAGTAGAGTTCACCGCCTGATCCCCGTTAACGGATTCCAATGAGGGTTATGATGGTTCTGTTTGCGGCGGCTGGCCGAGAGCAGAATGCAGCATAACCAAATTAGGGTGGAACCACGAGCCAAGCGCACTCGTCCCTTCTCCGGGACGGGTGTTTTTTGCGCTTCCAACACAAAAAATATGGGAGAGTGGTTCACATGAGTCAAGAAAAACATGAGTATGCAAGCGAGCATTTATCCTTGGGTGATCAGCACGCAGAAGTGTCTGAGTCGTTGGCAGCCAAATCGTCGATTGAAAAGATTGAAGTCCAGTTGCAAGGCGGTGCTGTACGTAGTTACAAAGCAGGCATCACTGTAGGCGAAGTTGCCTCTTCGATTAGCACAAGTCTTGGTAAACAGGCGATCGGTGGGATCGTGAATGGCCAGAATGTCGATCTGAGCGAAAAACTGGAGCAGGACTGCGAACTCATCATTGTTACACTGGATAGCGAGGAAGGTCTGCACCGATATCGTCACAGCACAGCACATGTGCTGGCACAGGCATTGAAACGGTTATATGGCGCAGACCACGTGAAGCTGGGTATCGGTCCGGTCATTGAAGATGGATTTTACTATGATGTCGATCTGGAGCAGTCCCTCTCCATCCGTGACCTAGATGCCATCGAGCGGGAAATGAACAAGATTATTCAGGAAAATTGGCCCATCCGCCGCAAAGTGGTTAGTCGGGTGCAAGCCTTGGAGCGATTCGAAGCCATCCATGACCCTTACAAGCTGGAACTTATTCGTGATCTGCCAGAAGACGCTGAACTTTCGATTTATGAGCAGGGTGAGTTTTTCGACTTGTGCCGCGGGCCACATCTCCCATCCACTGGCCGAATCAAAGCGTTTAAACTGCTGAATGTCGCTGGTGCCTACTGGCGTGGAAATTCCGACAACAAAATGATGCAGCGTATCTATGGCACTGCTTTTCCGAACAAGGCCCAGTTGCAGGAACACCTTCACATGCTGGAAGAGGCAAAAAAGCGGGATCACCGCAAGCTTGGCAAAGAGCTGGAGCTATTTATGTTCTCTGAGGAAGCGCCTGGCATGCCCTTCTATCTACCCAAAGGCATGACAGTGCGTACAGCGTTGGAGCAATTTTCACGGGAGTTGCAGCTTCAGGAAGGATATCAGGAGGTTCGCACTCCGCTCATGATGAACAACCGCCTGTGGGAACAGTCAGGTCACTGGGAGCACTACAAGGATAACATGTACTTTGCGGACGTGGATGACGCTACATTTGCCTTAAAACCAATGAATTGCCCGGGACATATGCTGATTTTCAAAAACACACTGCATTCCTATCGCGAATTGCCAATTCGCATGATGGAATTCGGTCAGGTTCACCGTCATGAATTCTCAGGAGCCCTGAATGGCATGATGCGGGTGCGGACGTTCTGTCAAGACGATGCCCATCTCTATGTGATGCCTGAACAGATTGAAGACGAGATTAATCGGGCCATCTCCCTGATTGGACGGATGTACGACATTTTTGGCTTCGATTATAAAATCGAGCTCTCCACACGCCCCGAAGATTCCATGGGCTCCGAAGAATTGTGGGATCAGGCGGAACAGGCGTTACGCAATGTGTTAGACGTCCGCGGTGTGGAATATCGCATTAACGAAGGCGACGGCGCCTTTTACGGTCCGAAGATCGACTTTCATATTCTTGATGCGCTGAAGCGAAGCTGGCAATGCGGAACGATCCAGCTTGATTTTCAAATGCCGGAGAAATTCGATCTGACTTATATCGGTGAAGGTGGTCTGAGACACCGCCCAGTCGTGATTCATCGAGCCATCTATGGCTCGATTGACCGTTTTATCGGCATTTTGACTGAGCACTATGCAGGTGCGTTTCCACTCTGGCTGGCTCCTGTGCAGGTTAAGCTGATTCCCGTATCGGATCATTATGCCGACTATGCACTTGAGGTGCAAAGTGAGCTACGGGCAGCGGGTATCCGTGTGGAAACCGATCTAAGCAGCGAGAAGCTAGGCTATAAGATTCGGGAAGCCCAAATGGAAAAAGTCCCTTATTCGCTCGTACTTGGTGAACAAGAGAAAAAGGCCTCATCCGCCTCTGTCCGGGCATACGGTCAGGGAGATCAAGGCATGCAACACATCGATGCTTTTGTCCAGATGATTCAACACGCGGTGATGAATAAAATTGTGCTCGGACAGGTATAAGAGGTTATAACCTCTCGTCAGGTTGCAAACCAACCTGTTCTTCGCTCCACGTCCATAACTGCTCGGCAGCCGCATCATCCAAAGCATGCTCTTTCAAGCGCTGCTCCTTCTGCTGATAAAAGTATCGCCCAGTCACCCCGGTGACATCTGGACTTGTTGCCAAGTAGATTGCAGTCCGGGCCCCTTCCTCCGGTGTCAGGAAAAACGGCAACTTGGCTGCAATTGCCATGATGCGGGTGCCAAATCCGGTGTTGCGATCCACTCCGATGCTGGTTCCTACCGCACCTGGATGTAAACAGTTCGCCGTAACGGAAGTTCCCGCGAGCTTACGAGCAAGCGCCCGTGTGAAAAATACGTTAGCCAGCTTGGATTGGGCGTAACTTTTGATCGGATTATAGCCTTTTTGCAAATGCGGATCATCAAAATGAATTTTACCGGCTTTGTACGCCCCAGAAGACACATTTACGATTCGACCCTGTTTAGCCGCTTTCAATGGTTCAATGAGAAGCAATGTAAGCAGGAAGTGACCCAGGTGATTAATGCCAATGCTCTGCTCGAAGCCATCTGACGTTTCTTTGCGCTTCACCATCACCACGCCGGCATTATTCACCAGTACGTCCAGGTGAACATAGCGCTCACGGTACTGGCGTGCAAACTGACGGATGCTGTCCAGCGAGCCGAGATCACACAGCAGCAGCTCGATACTGGCCGATCCGGACTGACGCAAGGCTTGTTCAAGCGCCTCTTGTCCTCTCTTTTCGCTGCGGCAGGCCATAATGACGTGATACCCTTGCTTGGCAAGTTCAATAGTGGTGGCCAGTCCCATCCCTGAGTTGGCTCCTGTAACGATGGCTGTCTGAATGGACATGAGGTGTCCTTCCCTTCTGAACCGGAGGTTCCGTGAATTATTTTATAATGAAAGCGCTAAGGCATTATGTTCCAGAATATGAGATAATGAAGCGATCACCTGATCAGCATCATTCATGAATAGATCGTGCTCCATTCACATCTCGGTACCCATGGGAGGACAAGTGCTATGCTAACCCAAGAGGATTTCAAACACGTCAAGAAACTCGCCAAGCTTGAGATTAAACTGCTGGAACAGGAGTATCGTGATATTCTGAACCATGACGATTCCTCACTGTACGAAGAATACGAATGGCTGAACGAAGAGCAGTCAAGCGAACTTACCCGCAAACGCAAAAACCGGAGATACGCTTCGCTAACGATGGAGTTATGCTCTATTATGGAACAAATGTTATTACAACTTTACAAACGTACGTATCAGAAAAAGTTTAATTCGACCCAGCTCATGAAAACTCCTGCTTACCGGGCACGCTCCAACATGGAGATGCTGGAGTCCGAACTGGGCAAGCAACATATTACCTTGAAAGTGGGCAAAGAGCCATGCAGCACAGCGCTCCATCAGGCGTTCCAGACAAGGAACAGACTGATTCACGAGAACTTCTCGTTCGCAGCGATCGTGAAGGACGGCAGCAACGAGGAAGAAACGTTCGAAACGATTTTACATGCGGTGAAAAAATATAGAAAACATCTGAGCTATGAACGGAAGGTTCAGAATAAGGCGTACGTAAGAGATTAATGATTACCTATACGTTAGCTTGATGCATCATGGGAAAATGAACGAGGTACAAGCTAAGTTTACTGTCATTAAAAACACAACCATATAAGGAGGTGCTCCGGACACAAATCCGGATATTTTATGAGCCAACCTATACCATCCATCACAGTGCTAACACTCAACATTCCAACACCTTCGGGCAACAGCCCTATTCATCCTGTGCTTCTTCGTGACGAGGATGGATACACATTGGTAGACACGGGCATGATCGGCCAATTTGCCGAACTTCAATCCGCACTCGAAGAGTTGAACGTCCCTCTCTCCGACATTAAACGTGTGATTGTAACACATCAGGATATCGATCATATTGGTAATCTGGGTGCTCTGCTGGATGCTATTCCAGGCCTGGAAGTTTGGGCTCATGCGGATGAAATTCCTTATTTGACAGGTGCAAAACCTCTGATCAAATTCACGCAGGAACGCCGAGCCATGCTGCCTGCCCCTGTGCTGGCTTTGGCAGATCAATTGTTGATGCAACTGCCTGAGATCAACATCAGCAGAACACTTGCGGACGGCGACATCCTTCCGCTCCAAGGCGGAACACAGGTGATTCATACACCGGGACATACGCCAGGCCACCTGTGTTTTTATTTTAGCGAGCAACAGTTCCTGCTTGCTGCCGATGAACTGCGAGTCGTTGACGATGAACTGGTCGGCCCAGCGCCGCCAGCAACGCCGGACATGCCCGAAGCACTACGCAGTTTGAAGAAATTGACGGGCCTGAACGTAGATAAAGTTCTCTGCTACCATGGCGGAGAATATACAAAAGAGCCTGCAAAGCGCATCGCCGAACTGGCTGAGAATTCGGAATCTTAGGTGTCATGCTACATTTCGTCACCGCCGTACAGTGTTAACGTTTAAGCATTATAATTTGTGGGTACGGCACACTGTTTAGCATTTGAATCACGTAAAATCTTCTCACAGTGTACATTGGTACACTGACTTTCTAAGTTGGTTTGTGCGTTCTCTCATATCTAAGTGCCATAGTAGATTCCCTGTAATTCAAAAGCTGCCCTTCGTCTGTATATGGCGGGGACAGCTTTTTTTGAATTTTATCGCGATGGATGCGTTTGTAAACTAACACAGCAGAGCTATATCGAGTGTTCGAAGCCCTCTATCTACCTTTAGATGAGTATTCACCTTCTACCTATTCAATGCCCCGCAGTCGGCCAAAATTCTAACGATCACCAGAAGCCTTAGTAGGCCTGATTCGCCACGTTTTATTTTCTAACGATCACCAGAGAGCTTATTTACTCCAATTCGTGACGATTTCGCCCCATTATGCGCATTTTCAGCAAAATAACGTCTGTGGTGATCGTTAAAATTCTCAAACCCTCAAAAACCAGCAAATAAGCTCGCCTGTGATCGTTAGAAATAAAAGTCGGAGTCAGTCCCCATAAACCCGGCGTTTAGCAGTCTGCAAAACCCTAGCCTTTCCTGTCCCCCTGTGACACCCAATTCCTTCCCCTTTACTTCCTTACTCCTAACTCCTAATTTGGCACCTTCCCTCATTTACTCTGTAATCCACTTTACCTGCACTCTCATTTCCCGATCTACAGATCACCGAATTCCAACCAATCCAGCTAAATAACCGCTACCCTTCGGGCGTAAGCACAATCAACTTATCATCTCCTTCACGCGGTGTACCTCGGCCATCGCGATTGTTCGTCAGCACATATAGCTTACCGTCTTCACCGGCGGTGACATTACGTATACGGCCCCATTCATCTTCGAAAAAAGGGACCACCTGCTCGACTTTCGTACCGTCTTCGGACAATACAACCCGCAGTAACTGCTCCCCTCGCAGATTCGCAGCCACTAATGAACCCGCCCACGGGCCTTCTGTAATGAACGCTACACCCGAAGGCGCCCAGGTATCATTCCCGCTATGCGCCAGCGGAGCCTGATAAGTTCCGTTATCATCGTCGTCGCCCTCTACTTCGGGCCAGCCATAGTTCTCCCCGGCAACAATCCGGTTAATCTCGTCATGATTGCGCTGACCGTGTTCGGTCGCATAGAGATACCCGTTATCCGGATTCCATGCCAGCCCTTGAGCGTTACGATGCCCCATACTGTATACAGGGGAATTCGGCCAAGGGTTATCTGACGGGATCGACCCATCGAGACCGATGCGCAGTATTTTTCCACCAAGGCTATCCCGGTTCTGTGCCAGTTCCGGTTCATAGCGCTCGCCTGTGGTGATATACAGCAGCTGATCCGGGCCGATCTTGATTCTTCCGCCGTTGTGATTCACCCCACCTGGAATGCCCGTCAATAACTCCTTATCGATGGCCGCTTTTCCATCCGTCACCTTCAGGCGCAGCACGCGATTGGCAATATCCTGTCCCTCCAAGTACGAGTGATACACATACAGATAACCGTTACTCTCAAAGTCCGGATCTGCCTCCAGCCCGAGCAATCCACCTTCGCCTTCTTCGTTAAAGGGTGCCTCGAATTCAATCAGCGGCTCAGACTCCAGTTTTCCATTCGTAATGACTCGGATCACGCCCGGGCGCTCGGTCACAAACATTCGCCCATCTGCAACCGTCACCATCTCCCAAGGTGCGTTCAATCCCTCGACCAGAACAGAAGCTTGATAGGGAACGACTGTATTCCCTTGCTCATCCCGCTCTTGAGTACCTGTTTCAGTGCTGCCTCCGGTTGCCGTCTGTCCTTGACCCGTTCCTTCTCCTTGAGATAGCCGTTGCGAATCTGACGTCGGGGTGCCCGGAGCACAGGATGCGGTTAACAGAGCCATGCTAAGCAATGAGGCATAGAGCGGCACAGTTAATCGATTGTTCATAACGGATTAAACTCCCCTTTCAGCTTCTTTGAATATGTGCGAGTCTTTATTTCATGTGACTGTACTGTATGCCAACTCGTCTGTGTCTCTGTGTCATGTGACTGTATAGCAAGTCTGTATTGTGTCTCGTTGTGTGGCTGTTTCGTGTATGTGTCTTACAAGGTCTATATGTCTAGTATATATGCGTCTTTTCTTTCAGCCAACGTTCCACCGATAAAGCGGTTTCGTCCTGTATTACCCTTGCCACTCTTCCCCTAAACGGTAAAAACAGGCATTTCTTGGCTCATAAGTCGCCGCCAGTTTAGAATTTTTTCAACATCTTCTATAATAGAAGAAACAGACGCTATAGTGTTAAGAAAACACGGTGTATTCAAAAGAGCGTACATATGAAAGGTGGATATATCTACTATGAATCAAACTCCTTTATCCAGACTCGAAGCCGATCTGTCCAAGCAAGGGCTCGACGCCATGCTCATCACAGATCCAAAACATATTTATTATCTAACGGGATACGCGAGCAATCCGCACGAACGTTTTATGGGCCTGATGCTGGCACGCGGTGAAGATCCGTTACTGATTGTGCCTGCACTGGACGCGGATGCCGCTGCGGCAGCTTCTACTGTATCCGATATTGCTACACATTCGGACACGGATAATCCCTACGCGCTGTTTGACCGATATCAAGGACGGCTGGGCCGGGTAGGTTTGGAAAAAGATTACGTCACCGTCTCTCGTTATGAGCAGCTGAACTCTGCTCTAGGCGGTGCAAGCTTTGAAGATGTTGGTTCGTTGCTGCGCGCACTGCGTGTGAACAAAACACCGGAAGAAGTCGCTCGTATTCGCCATGCCATCTATTTAATTGAAGAAACACTACGCCAAGGTCTTACCCATGTGCGTGCAGGTGTTACGGAGATCGAGCTGGTCGCAGAGATGGAATATCAGATGAAAAAACTCGGAGCCGACGGTCCCTCCTTTGATACCATGGTCTTGACTGGACCCAAAACCGGCTTGCCGCATGGTACGCCTGGGGATCGTAAACTACAGCACGGGGATTTACTTATGTTTGATATGGGTGTGTACGCTGGAGGATATGCGTCGGACATTACGCGTACTTTTGCTTTTGGAGACATATCACCGGAACTGCAAACCATCTATAATACCGTACTCGCCGCCAACGAAGCCGCTATTCAGGTGGTTAAGCCGGGCATTACCTGTGCATCCGTTGACCACGCTGCCCGTCAGGTGACGATTGATGCGGGATACGGCGAGCGTTTCATGCACCGTGTCGGACATGGACTCGGCATTGATGTACACGAATATCCATCCCTGCACGGAGAAAACATGGATCTGCTTCAGGCTGGAACCGTGTTTACCATTGAACCGGGTATTTACACCGCAGCTGGCGGTGTGCGTATTGAGGACGATGTACTTGTTACCGAGACAGGTGTAGAAGTACTCACGACATATCCCAAAGAACTGCAAATCCTGACGGACTAATCTGCAAGCAAGTAAGTGACAGCAGAACATGACAATTAAAACCGCAATTCGCACAAAAAATCCCGCAAACGCATGTCAACATGCTTTGCGGGATCTTTTAATTATATTCTTCACAGATCATACGTCACTCTGTGCGCATACATCAGCATCTTGATTCTATCACTGAGACTGCTGCATAGGTATGGAATCTGTATATCTGCTCAATCCATCTTCATTAGTCCATTTCATGGGTTATATCCTGCCAATCCTCCAGTTCAGGCAACTCCTGTTTCCCCCAGTAATCCAAAAACCACTGAATCACCTTGGTTGTATCTGCCGTGGTGTAACTGTAATGCCGAAATCCGCTCTCACCTTCCTGCAAACGGGTCTCTACCACCATTTGCCCCGGCTCCTCAAGCGAAGCAGCCTGCAAATACATACTTCCCTCTACCCGTTCTGACGGTTGCAGAACGACAAAATCATGCAATTCCAGATCCGTAATCAAATCCACAAATACCGAGGCATTAAGGCTCTCATTCTCATAGGTTGTGCCATTACTCTCCAGTTTGTAGCGCAGTGTGGAATACATGCTCAATCCCCCTTGTCTTATGTAATCGTAGACGATAATATCAGGAAACAAATTCTGTATAAATTATCCCCCTGCAGAGTCCATATTGCAACTGTGGCTCCGCAGAGGGATTTGAAGTGGCGATCCTATTTTAAGCTTCATCTTCCAATTTAAAGTTACGCGCGGCATACAAAAACGGTGTTCCTACCGCAGTCAGCACAAACTTGATCAGGTACGTCGTCAGGAAAATTTCCAGCCACACATCCCATGGATAGATGAACACAAAGGCAACCGTGCAGAATACGAGCGTATCCACAAAGGAACTGATAATCGAGCTTCCGTTCGTTCGAATCCAGAGCTGATTCCGTCCCGGTGCGATTTTGCGCAGCCAACTGAACAAACGCACATCCAGAAACTGACTGATGAAATAGGCAGACAGACTGCCGAGTGCCAGGCGTGGCAACAGTCCAAATAGTTTTTCCATGGATTCCTGTGCAAAGTCCGTCGGTGCCGCATTAAAGAACAACACCATCTGCATCAGAACGGTTGTCATAATCAATGTGAAAAATCCGAACCATACCGCCTTGCGTGCCTCATCCGCCCCGTACTTCTCATTGAGAAGGTCACTGGTCAGATACATACTGACATACATCGTGTTACCCAGCGTCAAGACGATCCCCATAATGTCTATCGTTTTGGTTACCTGAATGTTGGCAATGACCGTTGCTACACCGATCCAGGCATACAGACCTTTTTTGCCAAACAGACGATAACATAGAAGAAAAAATCCATACGTCACGAGAACGAATACCGCTCCCCACACCAAATTAAACATGAATACATACACTGCCTTCCTAGTTTTGATTACGCGGGATGGTTACGAACCGCGGTTTGGCGCAGCGCCAAAACATGAATAACTCTATCACATTTCTGCAACATTGAACAGCACTAAATCCCTCCAGCGTTGCATAACACCGTTAACCCAACACATATATCCTCACACGCTCTATACCCGCTATCACCCCGATCCCCCTTCTCTATTGAAAAAAAGACTCCCACCACTCGTGCCGCATCTGCACGTTCCGGTGTAATCCCACACGCAAAAGCCGCCCTCCGGAATGTCTCCGAAGGACGGCCTTTCATCCACTCTATTGCAGCTCGCTCTGCACACGCTGCATCACCAAGTGCACAAGCCATGCGCGGCAAGCTTCGCGCAGCTTACGCGTGAGCAGCAGAATCCAGCTCACGGCTTTGATCGTTGAACGTGTCCCGATCGTTTTCTTTCAAAATTTTACTTGTCAACAATCCGGATGTCATGGACCCGTTCACGTTGAGCGCTGTACGACCCATGTCGATCAACGGCTCAACGGAAATCAACAGTCCAACCAGAGCCACAGGCAGATTCAATGTGGACAAGACGATCAGGGAAGCGAAGGTCGCCCCGCCGCCGACGCCTGCCACACCAAACGAACTGATCATAACGACGAGGATCAACGTCACGATGAAGTCCCAGCTCAGCGGGTCGATTCCAACCGTCGGAGCAATCATAACCGCCAGCATGGCCGGATATACACCGGCGCAGCCGTTTTGCCCAATCGTAGCACCAAAGCTTGCGGACAAGTTGGCAATCCCGTCGGATACGCCGAGCTTCTTCGTCTGTGTCTCCACGTTCAGCGGAATCGCTGCCGCACTTGAACGAGAAGTAAAAGCAAATACCAGCGTTGGCAGTACTTTTTTCACATACGTAACCGGGTTAAATCCGGACAGGGAGATGATGATCAGATGGATGACAAACATAATCGCCAGCGCCACGTAAGACGCAATGACAAATTTGATCAGCTTCAAAATTTCCTCTGCATTGGTGGTCGCCGTTACTTTCGTAATGAGCGCCAAAATGCCGTAAGGCGTAAGCCTCAGTACCAGCGTGACAATCCGCATTACAACGGCGTAGACGGCATTCACCATGCCACGGAACGTTTCCGCCTGTTGCGGTTTTTTGCGATCCAGTCCCAATACAGCTACACCAATAAAGGCTGAGAAAATAACGACAGCCAGTGTAGACGTACGGCGTTCACCCGTCATATCCGCAAATGGATTGGAAGGAATGAACTCCAGCACCTGCTGTGGAATCGTCTGATCCTTCACATCAGCCAAACGTTCCTCCACCTTCTGGATTTGAGCCGTTTCCCGATCTCCGCCTTGAATCTCAATGGAAGTCAGGTTGAATCCCAGACTTGTTGCAATGCTGACTCCAGCAGCAATCGCTGTCGTAATTAGCAAAATAGCGATGATGGAGAAACTCATCTTGCCGAGGTTTTGCTTGCCCTTCAGATTCATGATCGCCGAGATAATCGACACCATGATGAGTGGAATAACTACCATTTGTAGCAGACGGACATATCCTGAACCGACCAGATTAAACCAATCGACTGACTTCGTAATCACATCCGAACCCGATGTGTAGATCAATTGCAGAATAACACCATACACAACACCCATACCTAGACCCGCAAATACACGTTTCGTAAACGAGATGTGTTTCTTCTGCATCCAGTAGAGAACACCCAGCAGCGCCAGCATGACCACTACATTCACAATTAATAGAAATGTATTCATTACCTTTGTTCCTCCTCAGACATGTATCATCGGTCTTGAACCGATTTTCTAATTTATATTTGGCCTTCAAATGTGACAATGAACAATATAACATATATCAAACTATTCTGGTAGGTATTAATTGATATTATGTAATATTCATGTTAATCATTCTGGATCAATGAAAATAATTATGCAGTTTTATGAAAATTCTGCTATTCAACCCGCGGTTAATTTTGTAAAATGGGTATATCCGCTTATTCGAGAGTTTCGTAAAACTAAAAAATAGGTCTTTATTCGTTAGTAAAAAAGGCCATAGAGAACGGAATAAGGGACAATGTTATTGAAGATGACGTGAAAGGGTGATTCTATGTTTCGCAAACGCACCGTTGCTGGCAAGATCAGGGGCACGTTATTCCTAGTGTTACTCGTTGCCTCCCTGTTGTTTAGTATCAGTTTTTATGCCGTATCCATGAATATTATTCAAAGTTACGTGCTACCTCAGTTCGACAAAGTTCTGAATACGTCCATTCAGGATATTTACAAAAATACATCCTCATCCAAACTTCTGCAGATCCAAAGTGGCGGTGCAGGCGCTGAAGGAGCGGCCATGACGGTCGGATCCTACCTGGCGGATCAATCCAAAGAACATAGCCTGGATGCGGCTTATGTCATTGCCGTACAGGATGGCAAAGCCACCGTTGTTGTCGCTAGCATCAACTCCAAATTCAAGACTGGAGATGCTATTGATGTAGAACCTTCCATGGCCCAAGCAAGCGAGAAGAAACAAGTGGTCATCAGCCCGGTCTTCTCTGATTCTTATGGTGTACATAAAGCAGCATTTATGCCGATTGCGGGAAGCAATATGCTCATGGCCGTCAGCATGGATGCCAAGTTTGTTCAGGATAAAATTGCTCAAATTTTCTGGCTATGCCTTGGGATTACCGCGTTGGTATTTATCCTTGGCTGGCTCATCTCTACTAGTATGATCAAAAGAGTCACCAAACCCATCATTAAACTTGTAGAACATAGTAAACGAATCTCTCAAGGTGATCTTACCGCTGAGCTGCAGATTAAAGGCAAAGACGAGATCGCCCAACTGGCCTTCAGCTTCCAGACGATGACACATAATCTCAAAGAAATGATTAGCCGTGCCCTAACTACCTCTAATGAGGTCGTTGTCGGTTCCAATGACTTGCTTGAGCGTGTAGAGTCCATGTCCGGTATGGTGCAGAACTCCAGCCATGCTGCTGAAGAAGCGGGAAAAGGTAGCGTCAGTATCGCTTCCAGTGCATCCGAGAACGCAAGAGCGATGGAAGAGATCACCCAAGGAATTATGCATATCGCATCTTCTGCCGCCGAAGTATCCGAACAAATCAATGAAGCTGCAACAGAGGCGCTTAACGGCAATCAACTGGCACAAAATGCAGTGAATCAGATGGAACTTGTCGGACAAACCGCCAGCGAATCGCTGCGTTATATCGAAACGATGAACGAACGTTCCGTTGCCATCGGAACCATTGTTAATTCTATTTTTGAAATTACGAAACAGATTAACATGCTGTCCCTTAACGCATCCATTGAAGCGGCCCGTGCGGGTGAACACGGACGAGGATTCGCCGTTGTTGCTGGAGAAGTCCGCAAGCTGGCGGAACAATCCAAGACAGCGACCGAAGAAATCGCCGATTATCTCGGTACGATTCGTGAAGATGCCGAACGATCCGTAAGTGCGATGAACCGGGTAACGCAAGAGATTGGTTCTGGAACTGCTGTTGTACAGCAAGCAGGTTCAGCCTTCCAGCAACTCAATGAACTGATCCAGAATGTCAATCTCACCATTCAAACCGTCTCCTCCTCCACACAGCAAGTTTCTGCAGGTGCAGAAGAAGTTAGCGCTTCGGTGGAAGAAACAGCACAGATCACATCCAAGTCTCGTGAGAGCATGGAACAGATTGCAACTACCGCAGAAATGCAACTCAGCGAGATGGACTCTCATTCGAGCACGGTGCGCCATCTGCATGAACAAGCTGTCGAGCTGCAAACAGCGATGAAGAAGTTTAAAATCGACTAATGATTGATTAAGCTTCAATCGAATCATCCGTCAACAATCATCAATAATGATCACATATCTATAACCCTGCATTTGCTATACTAAACATTGTAAATACTCCAATAAAAAAACACCCCCTACCAGATGCGATCGTTCAATGACTGAACAGATCGCGGGTCATGGGGGTGTTTTTTGCTATTCATCCATATTTCTCACTCGGATCATTACAGATAAGTCCTGAACAAAGTGCACATGTTAATTATTCAGGCTGTGTCAGGCCCATAATCTCATACACTCGTTGCATATCCAGTGATGAGCGCAAAGAGGTGGCTACTCGATCAAACTCCATTTCTTTGCGCTCCTGAGCACTGTATGTTTCCTCCAGCGGAGCAAGTCCCTTTGCTGTACGCAGTCCGTTCAACCAGGAACGCCGGAATTGGTCGCTTTCAAACAAACCGTGCAGATACGTTCCCCACACTTTCCCATCTGATGTGCCCCATCCTTCCAAGAATGCTTGTCCGCCAGCATGAGCGATCTCAAACAAAGCGGTTACCTGTTCAGGTTCGTGACATTCCGTTACACCCATATGGATTTCGTATCCCTTAACAGATATGGCCGAAGGCTCAACTTGTTTTCCGCCATGTAGCCGAAGGGGATGTTCAGGCTGTACGTTCCCCATAGCTCTGACCGTCTGTTTGTGTTGAAGAAATGTTGTTGATAAAGGCAGTTTGCCAAGTCCCACCGCTTCCTGAGCTTGGTTTGCCTCGACAGCATACGGATCAACCAAGTGTTGCCCCAACATTTGATACCCACCGCATATCCCCACAAGTTGAACATGTTCAAGCTCTGAGTGAGAATGGATCGCCAGTTCCAATCCAATTTCCCTTACATAAATCAGGTCTCCGATCGTATCTTTAGTGCCTGGCAAAATAATGGCGTCCGGGCTACCCAATTCCTCCGGTGAAGTCACATAACGTACATTCACGTCCGGTTCACGGGATAATGCATCGAAGTCCGTGAAGTTGGAGATGCGCGGATAACGAATGACGGCGATATCCAGTTCTGTCTCTTCTTTTTTGCCATGTCGAAGAGAGTCCAGCACCACCGAATCTTCTGCCTCGATCTGAATATCTCTTATATAGGGCAGCACACCCAGCACAGGTATTCCAGTCCGTTCTTCAAGCCAGTCTAACCCTGGTTGCAACAGAGAGAGATCCCCTCTGAACTTATTGATGATAAATCCTTTTACACGGGCTTTCTCATGTGGCTCCAGCAGTTCGAGCGTACCCACGATCGAAGCAAACACGCCGCCACGATCAATGTCAGAGATCAGAATAACCGGCGCATCGGCCCATCCCGCCAGATTCATATTCACAATATCCCGATCTTTCAGGTTAATCTCTGCCGGACTGCCTGCTCCCTCCATTAAAACGATGTCATATGTATCGCGCAACCGATTTAACGCATCCATTACGGTCTGCTTCGCTTCAGGTAAGAAATGCTGACGATAATCCGACGCACTCATCTGGGCAAAAGGTACGCCATGTACCACGATCTGTGAATGCATATCCCTTACGGGTTTAATTAGAATCGGATTCATATCCGTAGTTGCTTCAATGCCACATGCTTCAGCTTGTGCCCCTTGTGCCCGCCCAATCTCCTTGCCGTCTTCCGTAACATAAGAGTTCAGCGCCATATTCTGCGATTTGAACGGCGCGGGACTGAAACCATCTTGCTTGAAAATCCGGCACAGTGCCGTTGTAATGACACTTTTACCTACATCAGAAGCCGTGCCTTGCAGCATGAGTACAGCCGCTGGTTGTTTTACCTGATCTTCCACGGTCCCTCACCCCTGTCTTTCGCGCAATTAACTTGCTACACAACGATAATGTTCAAACCAAGCGAAAATTCGCAAGTGAAATTCTGGGCAACTCAACATCTACACCTCAACCTCTACAGCCAAAACAGTCCTTGAAGCACGCTTAATATCGTCAATAAGGCCGCTTCCAACAATTCGTTCATGGCACCATACGTATCCCCAGTAAGCCCTCCGAGCCGGGCACTGATCCGCGTGGCTACGAAACGTCCAATAAAATAACAGGCCACAGGCAGTACGATAACTGACGTTACAGGATAAAGCCACCAAGGTAGCGACCCAAACCCGCTCACCATGGCATCGGCAATCGCTATATCCGGTTTAAACAGCGACACGACAGCCATTGTAATGATTCCTGAGACCAGCGTAAGTCCAATCGCAGCGCGACGTGCTCGCTGGACTTCATTCCACTCCCCCAGCCCTTTGAATAGAACGGCAAGTCCATCATCCCCACGAGCATTAGGCCAGGCTGACATGGCATAGACCATAAACCATCGGCTCCAGATCATAGGCAAAATCAGCAACGCACCGTACAACCAGTTCCCACGAGCAATCATATCGGCAATCAGTGCCGCCTTCATCATAAGGAGCAGCACACAGGCAATAACCCCCATCGCGCCCACTCGGCTGTCTTTCATAATCTCCAGCATTCGCTCACGGCTGCGGTAACTGAACAGGCCATCTGCTGTATCCATCCATCCGTCGAGATGCAATCCTCCGGTAAGCCAGACCCATACGGTCAAGGTCAAAACCGCTGCCGGAAAAGCCGGAAGCAGGGCACCGCTCAGTGCGGCGACCAGCCACACGCAGAGACCGATTGCAGCACCGACCAGTGGATAATACACCACACTTTCTCGTAGCAATGGCGGAACAAAATCGAGCTGCATTTTCACAGGAAAACGAGACAGAAATTGAAAGGCCGCTGCAGCCGCATGTTTCCGCTGCGGAACGGCTGAACCCGCTGAGCCATGCTTCATAAGCGATACTCCTTACTTTTCAATTCGATTGGAATGCCTACCGTCACGAGAAACACCTCACGACAGATTGCTGCAATGCGCTGATTAAGAACACCTGCCAGATCACGATACACACGACCAAGCTTGTATTCGGGTACAATTCCATCCCCTACTTCATTGGTAACCAGCACAAGTAATCCGGGATAGGTTTGGACCGCTTCTACCAGTGCATCCAGATGACCTTGCAACACGTGACCTTCGTCATGTTCATGGGCCAGTAACACATTCGTCAGCCAGAGAGTCAAGCAATCCACCAGAATCGTTGGTGCGGACGTGCCCGTATGCCCTTCGCCCATCTGCTGAATTAGCGCAGGCAAAGCCAAGGGTTCCTCCATCGTACGCCAGAGGTAACCGGAACTTTCACGCTGCTTCTGGTGCATTGCTATGCGTTCACACATCTCGTCATCATACGCCTGAGCAGTGGCTACATACCAGGCTTCGGAGGAACGCTGCATGCACAGACGTTCGGCAAACGAACTCTTACCACTGCGTGCACCGCCAGTAACCAATACACTCATCGGGAGCCATCTCCTAGAACAGGTGAGACCGTTAAAATGGAGGAACCCGTCGAATGCTCTTTCTCACTGGAATCAGAGTCGGAAGCCTGATTCGTTCCGTCTGACACACCCGCACTTGCAAAGGTCGCCATTTCATTCAAAATCAGACATGCTGCATCAATGAGATGCAGACTGAGTACTCCACCTGTGCCTTCTCCAAGGCGCATATCCAGGTCCAGCATCGGCTTTAAATCAAGTTCACGAAGCAGCGCCGCATGTCCATTCTCATGGGAGGTATGGGAAGCGATCATATAAGCTGTACTCAGGGGAGCCAGCTTTCTTGCGATTAGTGCCGCCGCAGTCGAGATGAAACCATCTATAACAACTGGACAACGATGGGCCGCAGCTGCGAGAATAACGCCCGCGAGTCCTGCAATCTCCAATCCACCCACCTTGCATAGCACATCCAGCGCATCCTCAGGGTCAGGTGTATTAACATTCAAAGCCTGACTTATAACAGCAGCCTTGCGTAGCACACCTGCATCATCCAAGCCAGTTCCTCTCCCAACAGCTGATGCTGGTGCAATACCGGTGAGCGCACTCATCACTGCGGCGCTTGCCGTTGTGTTGCCAATCCCCATTTCTCCGGTGACAAACACCCCTGTCCCTTTTGCTACTTCCGCGGTAACGACATCCACACCTACTAAAATAGCCTGAATCGCCTCATCCCGAGTCATCGCGGCTCCTTGAGCCATGTTGGCCGTGCCTTTACGAATGTTACGGGAGAGCAGGTTAGCATGATCAAGGTCAGCATTTACACCGATATCGACACAGATCACTTCTGCTCTGGCATGACGAGCAAGGACATTGACTGCAGCGCCTCCAGCCAGAAAATTCATGACCATCTGCGGTGTAACCTCGGCTGGAAAAGCACTGATCCCTTCAGCTACGACCCCGTGATCCGCAGCCATAACGATCACAGCCCTGCGATCAAAACATGGACGAGCCTGACCTGTCATCCCTGCAAGTCGAATCACAAGGTCTTCCAATTTCCCGAGACTACCCGGCGGTTTCGTCAGTATATCCACATGAGCAGACGTTTCCGCAGCAATGGTTGGGTCAGGAGCAACAATCTTATTTAATACTTGCTCCAACTTCTGTTCTTCTGTCTTCATTCAACCAGCACTTCCTTCATCAAAATAGAGGCTCTCTCGTCCTCATTTAATCCATGTCCCGCCGCAACAACAGTTGGGGAACAGCATGATCCGGATGGGATACCATCGCAGGTTTAACGCGAAAAATCTCTTGAATCTGCTCTCCCGTCATCAAGCTGTGAGGTGCCCCCTCTCCAACCACCTTGCCTTCCCGTAAAGCCAAAATATGATTACAGAACAATGCAGCCAAATTAAGATCATGTAACACTGCTACAATCGTAATATTGCTCTTCTTTTGCCATGCAGCTAATAATTCCATAAATTGCAACTGATATTTAATATCGAGAAACGTCGTTGGTTCATCCAGCAATAATAATCGCGGCTCCTGTGCCATGACCTTGGCTAGGGCCACTCGCTGCCGTTGTCCGCCGCTTAGGGAATCCAGCGGCCGATCCGCAAGTTCCATTAGTCCCAGCTCTTCGAGCACTCTGTCCACCACACGTGCTCCATCCGCCGTTTCCCGGCCTAACCAATTTTGGTACGGATACCGTCCCATTTCGACGACATCCCGAACCGGATAGGAGATTGCGGGTAAGCCATCCTGCTGCAAAACCGCGATCATCCGTGACAATTGCTTACGACTATATGATCGGATATCACGACCAGCAATGCTGATCTGGCCTTCACTTAACGATTCCGTTCCTGCTATAAGCTGGAGTAATGTTGATTTCCCGCTTCCGTTTGGGCCAACGACACCCCACCAATCTCCTTCTGCGATCTGCCAATCGGTAGGATGCAGGGCATGATGTTCACCGTATGTTTTGCCCGCCCGGACAACAGATACTAGAGAAGCGGCAGCATAATTTTTGTCGGTCGTCACGGCATCATCCCCTTCTGCAGCTTTTTGTTCCGATGCAGCAAATAGGCGAAAAACGGAGCGCCGACAAAAGCAGTCACGACGCCTAGCGGTATTTCAGTCGGTGCCAGCAAGGAGCGAGCTATGGTATCTGCCCATACCATAAAAATCGCACCGCCAATCGCAGACAAAGGTACCAGCAATCGATAGTCCGGCCCCACCAGCAATCGCAAAATATGCGGAATTACCAAGCCAACAAATCCGATGACTCCCGAAACCGAAACAGCTCCTGCCGTTAGCAATGTACCTACAGCCAGCACAGATAACTTGAGCCTGTCCACACCAACACCAATATGCGCTGCCTGACGTTCACCTAGTGCCAAAACATTCAGCGAACGTGCCCGGCTCCATAGAAAAATCAGTCCAAGCAGAAAATACGGGAAAAGGATGGTCGTATACGACCACCCGCGCAGTGCCAGACTTCCCATCGTCCAGTATATAATTTCGTTGATTGTCTGCTTCGACATGGTCGATAGGAAGGAAACGACCGCCCCCAAGAAACTTTGCATGACCACACCTGCCAGAATGAGGCTATGCGTTGGTATTTTACGTCCTTCACGAGCCAGCGACAGCACGAACCATAACGTGACTACCCCGGTCAAAAAAGCAACCAGCGGCAGTGTCCAAATACCAATGATAGCGTACTGCAAACCAAAGAATATCAGGAACGCCGCCCCCACCGAAGCACCAGAGGAAACCCCCAGTGTGAATGGATCAGCAAGCGGATTACGCAACACACCTTGAAATCCTGCACCTGCAATCGCTAACGAAGCACCTACGAGCATCGCAAGCAAGACACGCGGGAAACGCACCTTCCATATGATTTGTTCGGCAGCCTTGCTCCAATCAGGTGTAATCCAGTCACCCACCCATGGCATTTTGTGAACGAGAATACCAGCGATGTCCCCGATGGGCAACGCCACTGAACCAATGCCCGTGCAGACGAGCACGGTAAGCACCAGCAGCGCCATGCCCATCGTTCCGAACAGGATCAGCTTTCTGCTCATTTGAACAGGTCAGGATAGATCGCTTTGGCAACATCTTTCAACCCTTGAGTTACGCGCGGTCCTGGACGGCTCAGCAAGTTAGCATCGAGCCCAATTACAGCATTGTTTTTCACCGCCGTAATTTGATCCCAGCCGCTACGTGCCTTGATGATCTGATCCAGCGTCTTGTTGTCCTCAACTACGTCATTGGCGTACAAGATAACATCCGGGTTCGAGGCAATGACATTTTCTTCGTTAATCTGATACCAGCTCTCTTTGTCAGCAGCAATATTGGTAGCCCCGGCTACGTTGATCAGTTCGTCCATGAACTCACCTTTACCAACCGTCCAGCCTGGGGAGAACTCGATGTATACTTTTTTCTTCTCTTCCGGTTTTACGGCTTTTACCGCTTCCGTTACATCCGTTACATCTTTCTTCATCTGCGTGACAAGCTTCTGAGCTTGCTCTTGATGATCGGTGATTTTACCGAAGGTTTCGATATTGTTTATTACATCGTCGATAGATTTAGGATCCGTTTTGAAAATGGTAATGCCCAGTTCACGCAGCTTCTTCACCGCATCCTCACTCATAGAAATGCCAGTGAACACAATGTCCGCATCTGCTGCAATAATGGACTCCTCGTTTGGCTTGGTGACACCGCCCATTTTCGTTTTGGTTTTTGCCGCTTCTGGGTAATCGTCATAGTCGGATACGCCAATAATCTCATTATCCAGTCCGAGGGCAAACAGCGACTCCGTTTCAGCTGGAGATACAGAGACGATTTTGGTTGGTGCTTTTTCAAAAGTGAAAGACTCACCCGTTGCATCTGTAACGGTCAGTGGGTATTGAGTTTTCAGATCCGCTTGCGTTTGTTCCTGCGACTGCTCCTGTGCAGGTTGCTGTGAGCTGCCCGCGCCTTCTTTTGTTGCGGCATTACCGCATCCAGCCAGCGCCAGTGCCAGCATTGCTGCGCTCAACAGTGATGTGAGTGCTTTCCAGTTCTTAATCATTGATTTAAACTCCCCTTCTCTATCTGTACTATTGTTGTTGCTTTTGTTATATACACGAGGCCACTCCGATTGCAGTACCATTTTCCGATCGCTGTTATCCCCAGATTTTTTTGATTCCTTTTCAAAGGGAAAAATCCGGTGATAAATGCGAACACTTCGTTTCTCCAAATTGGTTCTGCACTCTCCGTTAAACGTGTATATGATGACTCCACTATATCGTGTACAACAAGAAAAATCCCTTATCCTTAAAACAAGGATCAGGGATGACGTCTCGCATACGGCAATCTGTACATGTAACAGCGGCTAGCTGTCCATGCGCACAGAATGGCCCGAAACGTTGTCCTTTCCTCGAAGGAACACCGGCTTGTACGTCAAGGGCTGGTAATCTGACTTACAGGATGATTCCTGTTTCACAGTGGCGGGACCGTGCCGGATTTGCACCAGCTTCCCCATTTTACCCTTGTGCGCATGATAACTTGTCCTTGTTCTTCATGAACAACGGATTGGCACGCGGGACCCTTAGTCGCTAAAGATGGTTAATTCAGGTCAAACATAGTCGCAGTGCTCTTCGCACGAATCACGTCAGTTCAGGCGTCTCAGCCCATCATACCCAATATGTCCGTCCGAGTCACACTTCTGTTGTGATTATAGGGTATATTGCACCACCTTACAACCCGATGTACGGAAAATCCATTCGTCTGCCAAGCCAGTAATCCCCTTGCTTTTCAAGTTGAACCTGAATTGCCTGTCCAGGGATAACATGAGTATCCCAAAAACCTACGCCGTTGATAAGCCGGGACATCATATAGCGGATGACACCGCCATGAGTCACAATAAGTGCCTTGTGTGAATGCTCCGACCAGATCTGTTCGTGAAGAAAAGAATCCATTCGTTCCGCAAAAGTCTGCCACGATTCTCCTTCAGGCGGGATTACCTTCTGGGGATCATCAATCCAGCTCCGGTACAAGGAGTTATCCTTCAATTGCTCGTAATTCAGGCCTTCCCATTGTCCGAAATCATTCTCGCGCAGGCGCGAATCAAACTTCGCCTGTTCAATCAGCTGCGGTGCGATGTGTGCCAGCGTCTGGCGACAACGAAGCAGGTCACTGCAATACACCGCATCCCATATAAGCTCGCGGCACTGCTCGCGTAGCTGAGCCAGCTCTTCTTGTGCATCAGGCAACAGCCCCATGTCGGTATGCCCCAAATATTTTTTTTCCACATTCCACTGGGTTGTTCCATGACGGATCAGTACGATGCTACGCTTGTACGGAGACTGTTTTGATCCAAGCTGTTCTAATTCTTTAATTACCACAATAGCGCACCTCCTGCTAACCACACTCCCAAGGTTGCCAAGAAACAAAGGCCCACAAAAGCTCCCGCCGACCAAAACATCAGCCGTGTCGTTCGCACGATATCTTCCGACTCCATCGGCCGCGTAGCCTCGCCCATATAAGCTCGAAATGAAGCAACGCCGTGATACACGTTATGCCCGCCCAGCCGAATGCCTAGTGCTCCAGCGACTGCCGACTCGGGAAAACCGCTATTCGGGCTGGGGTGTAGTCTCGCATCCCGGGCAACCATACGCGCTGCGCCTTTGGCATCCAGTTTCAGCACCCATGCGCCTACAATTAACAGCAGAGCGGTCATGCGAGCGGGAATCCAGTTAGCCCAATCATCCAGCCGTGCGGAAGCCCAGCCGAGATGAAGATATTTATCATTTTTATATCCAACCATGGAATCCAGCGTATTGACGGCACGGTAGGCCATAGCCAGCGGAGCACCACCAATGAGTGCATAGAATAGCGGCGATACAATGGCATCCACAATGTTTTCTGCAACGGTCTCCACCGTTCCCCGAACCACCTCCGGCTCATCCAGATGTGCCGTATCACGTCCCACAATCATACCGAGTGAACGCCTGGCTCCAGGCCAATCCTGCTCTTTCAGATGGCGGTACACTTCCATGCCTGCATCACGCAATCCTTTGGAAGCAATCGTTGTGGCAATCAGAATAATTTCGGCTGCAGCCGCCAAGATCGGATGAATCAGACCCAGCAGAAGGAGCAGACCCCATGTGACAGCAAAAGAACCTCCCGCAATCAAGATCGGGAACCAGATCCCCGCTTTTTTCAGTCCTTTATTGGTATGTACACGTGCCCTAATAATACGCTCCAGTGCCGAGATGCCTTTCCCCATTCCAATAACGGGATGCGGAATCCAGCGCGGGTCTCCGATGCATCGGTCTAATATGTATGCAAGAATGATGATCCAAGCTCCAGACATGCCAATCCAGAACGATGATGTCCATAGATGCTCCAATTCAAATGTCATTACTGTGTCCGTTCCTTTCTTTCCATTGCAATCCGGCCTGTAGGCTTTCTGTCACCGTGTCATATACGAGTCTGCCGATAACCGCTCCCAATGCTGTAGCCGTGCCCGCATATGAGTGAAGCGGCTGGCTATCATCTGCAGAAATCTGACTTACAGCAAATACAATGGCATCAGTTGTTGTACCTGTGGCAGGAAGTCCGTTCTCCGAATCGGCAATACCTGCATCGGCAAGGGCAGCGGACTTGGCCTCCACGGCCGTCTGAACCGCATTAACCATCGCTCCAGGGGTCATCTGTCCGTTGAACCACAGCATGATATTAATCGTACCAGGGATATATGGAATTCTGTTTTGTTTTTTCCCACGGACATCAAACACGGTTCTATCGGAACCTGCTCGTGCTGCATTGGATACGCCGGCAGTTGTACAGCACAATAGACCAAATGCCGAACTCGAATACTCCTGAATGGAGGTATGCTCCAATCTGACCGCAGTTAACAATCCGGCACACTGATCGGCTTGCTCTTGCCATTCATACAGCGCCTCTGCGATATCACGGGGTGGATCATCACATCGGTAATGTTTGTCCACATAGATGTTAAAGACGCGGTTTAATTCAAGCATCCCGCCGCCATATACAGCGCTGGAAAGTGCGAGAGCAGGTTGTGGGCTCTGAGCTTTAACATGCCGTTCATGGGCAGCGATGTGCAGACCCGGCCAGGAAGAGGACACGTAGATATTCTCGTCTCTATTTCCATCTGTAAAATAGTTATAAAACGGGAGTGTCACAAGCGTTTCCCTCCCTTTATTTTTTCAACATGTTGCGTATGCCCCTGCTGAATCCCCTGCTCAACAGATGCCATATCCACGTCCTGATCCCCGCTTTGTTCAAGCACACTTCCGAGCACGTCTAGCAACCTGTCGTTGGCTTCAGCACCTTTGACCGCAAAACGTACATGTCCTGCCTCAAGCCCGGGATACATGGCACAGCTACGAATCAGAATACCCCGCCGCCCCAAAGCTTCCTGCATAGAAGCTGCCGTCCAAGGCTCTGGCACACGCACCAAAATGAAATTGGCTTCACCAGACGTTACGCTACACCCATACGACTCCAGTGCCTGGATTAAACGTGTCCGTTCAATCGTAATCTGCGATATCGTGTCCAGCTCGAACCGTTCCCCGCTACGCAGACAGGCTTCTCCTGCAATAAGAGCCAGTCCGTTGACACTCCAGGTGACTTGTTTCTCCGTCATCGCCTGTATGTACTTCGAATGACCTATAGCATATCCGAGACGCAAGCCCGGAATCGCATAAAACTTCGTCATCGAACGGATGATGATCACATGCGGATATTGATTCAGATCAGGAGCAAGTGACTGTCGCAGGGCCGGTGGAATAAAATCGATAAACGCTTCATCAATAACGAGCACGGTACCCGTCTTTTCGGCTTTACGCGCTAACCTATGCAGTGTCTCCACCGGATATTGTACACCGTTTGGGTTGTTTGGCTGTCCAAGAAAGAGCAGGTCTACCTTTTCCATCAACTGTTCGATATGTTCAGCTGGCGCTTTCCAATTCAGCTCTTCAAACCCTTCCGTATGCAGAATCTCCGCACCAAATTGCCGAGCCAAAGCGCGATATTCCGAGAAACCCGGTTCCACTGTTCCAACCTTACGCGGAGCAAGTGCCAGCAGGATCAATGCCATACTTTCAGCCGCACCATTCCCTACGGAAATTTGCTCTTGTGTTACTCCCAAACGTTCACCCAGAAGCGCTTTGAATCCCCGATGGCCCGGGTCAGGGTAACGAAGCACCGAATGCAGACCTTGCTGTAATGCTTCCAAAACCTCTTTGGGAGGGCCTAAAGGGTTGATATTAGCGCTAAAATCCAGAAAAGCCGCTGCACTTCCACCAAACCTCGAAGCTGCGGTCTCCACATCTCCACCATGTCCGAACACTTCGATATAACCGGTCATTCTTCCGTCATCCTCTCTGTATCTTCTTTTTATTATGGATGGCGTACGTGGGATGGGTCAATCCTGTATTCCTTCTCCATTCATCTGTTTGTCAAGAGTCGGGCCCAAATCCGCCTTTATCTACTTGTTTTCTTTGTGTCCCAACGACAATTCGTTTACAATAGAAGAGGAATTTCAGAAACTTCGGTTTTCTGATTCTTTTGCACGAGTATCACTACATAAGGGGCTACGCGCCTCTCACATACATTAATGGAGGAATGACCATGCTGTTTGTAGATAACCAGGGCATTACAGATCCTTCTGTAAACCTCGCGATTGAGGAGTACATTTTGAAACATCTGCCGATGGAGGATGACAGCTACCTGCTGTTTTACATCAACCGTCCGTCAATCATCATTGGCAAACACCAAAATACGATTGAAGAGATTAATATCGAATACGTTCAGGATAACGGTGTGCAGGTGGTACGTCGTCTTTCCGGGGGCGGGGCGGTGTATCACGATCTGGGCAACCTGAACTTCAGTTTTATTACCGCGGATGACGGTCAGTCCTTCCATAACTTCCGCAAATTCACCCAGCCTGTGGTTGAAGCGCTGCACGAACTTGGCGTCAATGCCGAGTTGACTGGGCGCAATGATCTTCAAGTCGGCGAAAAGAAAATTTCGGGCAACGCCCAATTCGCTACCCGCGGACGCATGTTCAGTCACGGCACGCTGATGTTTGATCTGAATCTGGAGCACGTTCAGGCATCTCTGAACGTCAATCCCGAGAAATTCAAATCCAAGAGCACCAAGTCGGTACGCAGCCGCGTTGCCAACATTCGTGATCTGATTGACACCAATCTGACAATTGAAGAGTTCCGTGATGAGTTGCTCCGTCACATTTTCCGCATGGAGCCACAGGACGTTCCTCAGTACAAGCTGACCGAGAAGGACTGGGATAAGATCAAGGAGATCTCGGCGGAGCGTTATAACAATTGGGACTGGAACTACGGCCTGTCACCGGAAAGCAATGTGAAGCATACTCGCAAATTCCCGGTGGGCATCATCGATCTGCGCATGAACATCAAGGATGGACGCATCGAAGATATCAAAATCTTCGGCGATTTCTTCGGTGTTGGCGATGTAGCGGATATCGAGGACATGCTGCGTGGCAAACGTTATGACGAGACTGAAGTGCGTTCAGCCCTGGAAGGTCTCGATGTAAAACATTACTTCGGCAACCTGGAGCTGGAAGACTTTATCGGTCTTGTTTTCCTGGAAGAGTAAATAAAGAAGGAAATACGACATTTAGATGGGTACAGGTTGTTTGAACGAATTTTCGATGACACATCTAACGGAAAAGGCAGAACTATTCGTTTACAAAATAACGGAGAAGACAGAAAAAACCTGGAGAAGTGAAGCGTTCGCCTAAAAGCTTTCTGCAAGAAAGCTACATCGGAAGCATATGCTTATCACCGGATTTCCCCCCTTCTAAAAGGGATTCAAAAAATCTGGGGATAACAGCGATCGTAAGGTTATTCTGTCTTCGGAGTGTTCGTGTAAATCATCGGTGGTTCTGCGTTTGGAGTGACTCGTGTAATCTATTTATTTCGTTCAATGAAATAGAACCAGATAAAAAGGAGAGAAACATCATATGACTTACAAACTCATTGCTATCGACATCGATGACACCCTGATTAACGACAACAAGGAAGTTACACCCGCTACGCAAACGGCTTTGGAACAAGCGGTAGCACACGGAGTAGTAGTAACCCTCGCGACAGGACGCGCTTACGCTTCCGCACAGGCACTTGCACGCCAAACCAAGCTGAACGTGCCAATTATTACCTATCAAGGTGCTTTGGTGAAAAACCTGCTGGATGAGAAAGTACTCTACGAACGTTATGTACCGCAAGAAGCTTCCCGCAAACTGTTTGATTATTGCCTGGAGAAAAATCTGCACTTGCAAACATACATCGACGACAAACTGTATGCTCGCGAAGAAAATCAAAAACTGCTCGACTATGCCAAGTTAAACGGCACGCAATATTACATCGAGTCTGACTTCATCAAAGTCATCGAACAACCAACACCAAAACTGCTCATCATCGACGAGCCAGACTATCTGGACCAAGTGGCTGTAGAGCTGCGTGAGTTGCTCGGGCCTGAAGTGCATATCACCAAATCCAAGCCGTATTTCCTCGAAATTATGCATAAAGAAGGCACGAAAGGTCACGCCTTGACGTTCCTGGCCGACCATTTCGGTCACGAACTCAGCGAGTGCATCGCCATCGGCGACTCCTGGAACGATCACGAGATGTTGGAAGTCGCTGGTCTTGGTGTAGCGATGGGCAACGCCATCCCTGCGCTGAAAGAATTAGCAGACTACATTACGGCGAGCAACAACGAAGACGGCGTAAAAGAAGTTATCGAGAAGTTTGTACTGAATGCGGAATAAACGAAAGTTCTTATAAAAAACAGCCCGGATACCACAATAATTTGTGGTTCCGGGCTTTCTTGTTTGTAGTTTTATTTTTTATTTTTGGCCAGCAATACTGCAGTAAAAAAAGAAATCTGTAACGACACAGTAATCCCAACCGAGACCATGATATTCGTTGAATCGGACATATGAACGAAAAATAAAACAAGAATAAATACAAGGATAGAAAGGATCACACTGGTTAGGAAATTCAGGAAGATTTTCCTCATAGACTACACACAACTCCTCAAAGTAAGAACTCTTACTATTATACTATAGAGAAGATTCACGCAGTATTCTAAGAGCCTTGTACGATCACCTTCGTACGTCTCCCTTTCTTCAACCAGCTGCTCACCTTCTCATTCATGGTTAACAGCCCCGAAATAACCAAAACGACACCGACCCACGTCACCCAGCTGACATGCTCTCCGTACACGATCGCACCGAGCCCAACGGCAATTGGAGGCGATATGTATAACCAGGTTGCCGGGAACAGCGGATTAGTGCGTGACATAATCCAATAGAACAGACTGTGCCCGACCATTGAACCGATGACCGTCAGATAGATTACGGACGACACGGCCGGTAGCACATCCAGTGTCGACATATTCCAGGATTCCGTCAGTGCAGAGAGGATGAATAACAGCACACCGCCATACATCATCTGCACCGCATTGATGGTAACAGGATTCATCTCACTGAATTGATGAATGACTTTTTTGGAATATAACGTACCTGCGGAATAACAGACTTCCCCCACCAGCACTGCGATGCATCCCCACAAAAATAAAGAACCTGCTCCAAGCGATACGCCTGGCAAAACGACTAGTACAACGCCTGTAAACCCGATCAGGCAGCCAATCACCATGCGGGCAGAGGTTTTCTGCCGCAATAATGCCGTTTGCATGAGCATAATCATCAGCGGTCCTGTTGCCGATAGAATAGCTCCTACACCGGAACTGACATGTTGCTCCGCCCAATATAACGTGGCAAAGGTCGCAAATGTCAGACCTGCACCTGTGATCAGCATTTCTTTGCGGAATAACAGGGACAAGTTCACTTTCCCCTTCATCCACATCCATGTAAACATTAAAGCTCCCGCAATCACAAACCGTAGTCCAGCAGATAGAAAAGGCGGCATGCCTGCCTCCACACCAATTTTAATCGCCAGAAACGTTGTTCCAAAAACGAGACACATTACGGTAAATGCAATCCCTACCATGTTAACCACTCCTTTATCTGTTCTCCATCATAGCTCATGGTCTATAGAACAGAATGAACAAAATAGAACAGTTATCTCTCATTAACTGTTACAATGGAGATCAAAAGGAGCGTGGGTCGGGTGAGCAGAACGGTAATGATGGCAGACAACAGCATGAAACGGTACGAGCAAGTTATCCACTATCTCATGGTACGGATTGAGGCAGGGGAATGGGCTGAACAGGAAAAACTGCCTTCGGTACGAAGCTTGTCCGAACTGCTCGGCGTACACCGGCTAACGGTTTTCAAAGCGTATCAGGATTTAAAACAGCGAGGCATCGTCTATGTCAGAGACAAGTCTGGTTATTTCGTCAGTCCTGCGAAACCATTATCGCTCACGGATCAAGCGGACGATCCCTCTGTGTCAGCATGGCTCCATTGGGATACACTGGATCGTGTGCAATCACTGGAAGCAGAGTATCAGTTCTCCAAGTCATTGATCGATCCATCCCTCCTTCCTAACCGGTATTGGGGAGAGTTAATGCGCGATCTGCTGGATCAATACCCTCGTCTACTCGGCACATATTCGACCATTCAAGGTGATCTGGAACTGCGTAGCAGTCTGGCAAGTCATCTGACGGCGAAAGAACGTTTCTACCTGTCATCTGACGAAGTGCTGATTACATCCGGCGCTCAACAGGCGATTGATGTGATTTCACGCGCATTAGTCAAACCCGGAGATCGGGTACTGATTGAGCGACCAACTTACGGCCCTGCCATGGAAATTTTCCGCAAACAGGGTGCACGGCT
Organism: Paenibacillus polysaccharolyticus; assembly: GCF_023714295.1. Classification (GTDB taxonomy): domain Bacteria; phylum Bacillota; class Bacilli; order Paenibacillales; family Paenibacillaceae; genus Paenibacillus; species Paenibacillus polysaccharolyticus_A. The sequence goes on along the minus strand of NZ_JAMAUN010000001.1, from coordinate 1,167 downwards.
TGTTTTTACCGATATCCGTCCCGAAGGGTATGATCTGGCGCAGATCGAGCATCTGATGAGAACAGAGAAGCCGCGTCTCTTTTATATGACACCGACGTTTCAAAACCCAACAGGCATCAGCATATCTGTAGAGCAACGCAAACAGTTACCTGAACTGGCTGAACAATACGGCTGTTTCTTGGTAGAGGATGACAGCACATACGATATTTATTTTAAAGAAAAACCGCCTGCGCCGATCTTCACTTATGATACTTCTGGACATACACTGTACATCCGTAGCTACAGTAAATATGTTGTTCCGGGGTTGCGCATCGCAGCTATTATGTGCCGTCCACATCTCATGCCGGGATTACAAGCGATCAAAGGTTTAACCGACAACGGATCACCGCTACTGAATCAGAAACTTTTTCTGCGGTATTTTCAATCGGAACGCATGCATCCACATCTGTCCAAACTACGAACCGCGCTTCAGCTGCGAATGGAAGTTATGGAGCAGTGTCTGCTGGAGACTGACTGGACATGGACACGCCCCGAGGGCGGTCTGAACATCTGGGCCGAGCTTCCCGAGGGGATCGACACAGGCAGGTTGTTACACCAAAGCATGGAGCACTCCATTGCTTTTGTGCCTGGCACCGTGTTTGATCCCTCACACGCATCCGGTAGCCGCAAACTTCGCCTCTCCTTTTCCTATGCCCGTGAACAGCAGATTCGGGAAGGCATGGATAGACTGGTCACCTTGGCAGCGAGAAGTTAAAACGAAATTTAGTTTGGGATCGACATTGAGAACCTAAGAGCAACAGAGATACGAAGTAGTAGCGGAATTCAGGTGAGATACGGAAGTTTGAAAAGTGGATTGAACCTCGGCAAGCCTTAGAAGTGTGCAGAATTCTGAATGTACCCACTGACAGTCGGTAAACGAAAACTCAGAGAGCCAACGAGAATGGGGAAAGGTGTCCAAGGCTTAGCTCAGACCACTTTTTGTCTATCGTCAAAAATGGCTGTTTCCTCTGTGGGCACGTTTACGTCCACTTATGCCAACGCTAACGATCACCATGGAACTAGAATAAAAAGTGGACACCCATTAACGGACAGAAGGATAATAAGGCTAACGGAGGTGTGTCCACATGGGAGAACAACGGCAACGATACAATGAAGAATTCAAGAAAC
>NZ_JAMAUN010000019.1:0-63827 GCF_023714295.1 Paenibacillus polysaccharolyticus | reverse complement strand
GAGGGGTTCCACACGTACCCATCCCGAACACGACCGTTAAGCCCTCTAGCGCCGATGGTACTTGGACCGCAGGGTCCTGGGAGAGTAGGACGCCGCCAAGCAAAGAACCACTGCCGATGATGTTCGGCGGTGGTTTTTATTTTGTTATATATTAAAATTCAGAAGACATTATGATTCAGGAGATGTGAACGTTACATCTCTTGTTTGACTTTAAAGAGAACCTTTGAGACACTCAAATGTAAGAAAAGGGCCCAACTGGGCTTTGAACAGAATGGCTTACATTAGAAGAGAATGAGGTGCAGATTAGTATGGAACTTCGCAAATTAACGATCGATGATTATGAGGCTTGTATGGCGCTCTCCGAGTATGCTTTTCAATTTAAATTAACAGAGGATCAGTTGGAGAAGCGGCGTCAGGAATTTGCTAAGCATAATGTATTGGGTGTCTATGCGGATGGGCAGGTTGGTGCGAAGCTTCAGATTATTCCTTTTCAGACGTATATCCATGGAAGGTCCTTTGAAATGGGTGGAATCGCGGGTGTAGCGACATGGCCGGAATATCGGCGTAAGGGCTGGGTAGCAGAGTTGTTGACATACGCACTAGAAGAAATGAATCGGAACAAACAAAGTGTATCTTTCCTGCATCCGTTTTCGTTTTCCTTTTATCGAAAGTATGGCTGGGAAACTTATGTTGAATATAAGAAATACAAATTGTCTACGGCTCAACTGCCGGCCAAGCAACTGACACCAGGCACGATCAAACGTGGAAATGCTGAGCTTGCAGAATTGAAGCAGGTGTATGATGCTTATGCTGCGCGCTACAATGGGACTTTGAATCGTGATGATGCGTGGTGGGAAAATTCTGTTTATGTCAAAAAAGGCAGCCAGCGTGCTGTTTACTATGATGAGGTAGGAGTACCGCAAGGTTATGTCCTCTACGAAGTCAAGGAAAGTAAGTTTACCATCGGTGAGTTCATTCATTTGAATGAAGAGTCCAGACGAGGACTTTGGACGTTCATTGCTAATCACGATTCCATGATTGATGAAGTAACTTTACAGGCACCTGCAAGCGATCTGCTTGCATTTCAATTGGACAATCCGCGGATTGGGCAAGAGGTAGTGCCTTACTTCATGGCACGAATCGTGAGCGTGGAGCAGTTCATTTCGCAGTACCCTTTTGCGAGTCAGGATTCGCCCGTACAGATTTGCATTGAGGTTAAGGATTCACACGCTCCATGGAACGAAGGCGTGTGGGAATTAAATGTGGCTATGAACGGAACCGCTTCAATATGGAAAAAGGCTAAATCCGATGATGGGGGTCAGCTGAATCAGCCGATTCGTCTCAGTATTCAATCCCTCTCCGCCGTATTAATGGGTTATCGTAGACCGGCAGAGATGGCACAGATCGGTAGATTGGAAGGTCCGGTGAGCGCAATCGAAGCGTTGGAAAAGGCAGTTCCTGAGCGTGAAACCTATTTGCTTGATTTCTTTTGAACGACAGTCTATATCGAGAACGACCTCATTCCAACAGATACGCAGCGTAATTGGAAGCAAACAGAACTTCTCCCGATGTCCGGGAGAGGTTTTTTTGTGTCAGGCGAATATTTCGTGTAAAATCGTAAAAAATGAATAGTGTCCCCACTTGGCAAAACAGTAAAATATGCTATAATGTATATAAAGTCAAAGAAAGTCAAAGTCAACTCAAGGTTAAATCCACATGATTCTAATTTATGTGTGCTATTTATTTTACCTACGATATGATTTGAAGCTTTCTTACTGCTCTCTAATGAAAAGTACCGTAAGTTGGAACATGTCATTGGAAGATCAAGGGGATATTCAAGGACCTTCGTGCTTCCTTTGTTCTCCTGTTTAACACTTGAGATAGCAAGATTCGCTGTTTCTCTGAGTGGTTAAATGGGTGGAGAAGGTGTACTCTGTGGGGGCGTGTGGTCCTTATTGACTTAACGTTTCAGACAGTGGAGGATGATTGGATGCGTAATATCTCTGATATTATTGAACGATATCTGAAGGGTATTTTGCATGAAAGTCCCGAAGGAATGATTGAAATTCAGCGTAATGATCTGGCAGATCAGTTTTCATGTGTACCTTCCCAGATCAATTATGTCATCAGCACTCGTTTCACTCTTGAAAAAGGGTATCTCGTCGAGAGTAAACGTGGCGGTGGTGGATATGTTCGTATACAACGCATTGAATTACCTGCCCAATCCGCCCTGCACAACCATCTGCATCACAGTATTGGTGACGAGATTGGACAGACTGCTGCGGAAGGCTTGATTTATCAACTGGAAGAAGCGCGTTTCTTAAGTAAGCGGGAAGCCGGGTTGATGCGTGCGGCTGTGTCGAGAGAGGTTCTTATGGTCAAACTTCCTTACCGGGATCAAATTCGTGCCAGAATGTTAAAGGCAATGCTAATATCTTTGCTCGGTAAATGAAAACTATCGGGATCAAAGGAGGTACATCTGTATGCTGTGCCAAGAATGTAATAAACGTCCGGCTACACTTCATTTCACGAAAATTGTAAATGGAGAGAAGACGGAATTTCATATTTGTGAATCATGCGCCCGTGAGAAAGGAGAGATGATTCCTGGAACAGCAGGAGGATTTTCTATTCACAATCTGCTATCAGGAATACTCGATTTTGATCCGGCAGGCAAAAGTTCAGGTGCTGCTCCTGCTAAAACGCTACAATGTGAAGAATGTGGCATGACGTATGCCCAGTTCAGCAAAGTTGGCCGTTTTGGCTGTAGCTCCTGTTATAAATACTTTGATAGCCGTCTGGACCCTTTGTTCAAGCGAGTGCATGGAAGTACAACTCATGTGGGTAAAGTTCCTGCCAGAGCAGGCGGACGTATTAAGGTGAAACGGCAAATTGCCGATCTGAAACAAAATCTGCAGCAGAGCATTGCTCAAGAAGAGTTCGAAGAGGCCGCTCAGATTCGTGACCAGATCCGGGAACTTGAAAAAGAAATAGCTCAAGAGTAAAGTTTGTCATAAGTAGGAGGGAAGCATGATGCCTAATCTGCGTTTTACAGAGAAGGCGCTCAGTGACTGGATGCGCAGTGCTGCTGCCGATTCAGAGATCGTGATCAGCAGCCGTGTCCGGATTGCGCGTAACCTTCAGCATATCCCGTTTCCAATGCTGGCTTCGGATGAGCAATCGGAAGAGGTGCTGAATAAGCTGAGCGAAGTACTTCAGTACGATGACGTACACGCCTTTGGTGATTTTACTACACTCGATCTAATCGATATTAACGAACTCGACAAGCGTGTGCTGGTGGAAAAGCATCTGATTAGTCCGAGTCTGGCGAATGAATCAACCAACGGAGCCGTAATCCTTAGTGAGGATGAATCGGTAAGCATTATGATTAATGAAGAGGATCATCTGCGTATCCAGTGCCTCTATCCGGGGTTCCAAGTGAAAGAAGCTTGGGAAAAAGCTTCCGCTATAGATGATGCTTTTGAAGCGCACGTGGATTATGCGTTTGATGACCGCAGAGGGTATCTGACCAGTTGTCCAACCAACGTTGGAACAGGTGTCAGGGCATCGGTTATGATGCACCTTCCCGCTTTGGTTATGACTCAGCAGATTGGCCGTATCCTCAGTGCCGTGTCTCAAGTGGGATTAACGGTTCGAGGGATTTATGGTGAGGGTAGCGAGGCGATGGGCAACTTGTTCCAGATTTCCAATCAGATTACACTTGGACAGACGGAGCAGGAAGTAATCGACAACCTCCACGGTGTTGTTTTACAGATGATTGGTCATGAGCGTACAGCAAGAGAACGACTCATTACCGATTCCAGACTGCGTATTACGGATCGAGTGATGCGTTCCTACGGCATTTTGTCCCATGCAGCGATTGTAGACACGAAGGAAGCAGCGCAACGTTTGTCGGATGTTCGGCTAGGCGTAGATCTTGGTTTGTTGGAAGGATTGTCGATTCCAGTAATGAATGAGTTGAATGTGATGACCCAGCCGGGTTTTTTACAAAAAACATTCGGGGATATGCGTACGGATGAGCGTGACATCTACCGTGCTCAATTAATTCGTGATACGATCAATGCAACTAAAAGTTCTGGTTAAACTTTCCTGATATACTACTGTTGGTTTCATGCCGCATCTGCGGCTTTTATATAACAGGCTTCCATTTAAATTGAAGCCACCAATGATTTTATTCGCAGCATGGCTGCAAACAAAAATGATATGAAGAATACGAAGGGTTATCCATAAAATTGAATTCCCTCGTTTTATCCAAAACCATGGAGGTGCAGGAGATATGATGTTTGGAAGATTTACGGAACGGGCCCAGAAGGTGCTCGCACTCGCGCAGGAAGAAGCTGTCCGTCTCGGTCACAATAACATCGGTACGGAGCATATTTTGCTCGGCCTCATTCGTGAAGGTGAAGGCATTGCTGCCAAAGCACTGATCGGCCTGGGACTCGGATTGGAAAAAATTCAGGATGAAGTAGAAACGCTGATTGGCCGTGGCCAAGAGCAACCTACGAACATTGCATATACGCCACGTGCGAAAAAAGTAATTGAATTGTCTATGGATGAAGCGCGTAAACTAGGCCACACCTATGTTGGCACAGAACACATTCTTCTCGGATTGATCCGTGAAGGTGAAGGGGTTGCGGCACGTGTGCTCAATAACCTTGGCATCAGCTTGAACAAAGCTCGTCAGCAAGTACTGCAATTGCTCGGCAGCAGTGAAGCTGTTTCAAGCCATAACGGCACACCTGCCAATGTAAGCACACCAACACTGGACAGCCTCGCTCGTGATTTGACGGCGTATGCCAGAGAGAATAACCTAGACCCGGTTATTGGTCGTAGCAAGGAAATCGAGCGTGTTATTCAGGTATTGAGTCGTCGTACCAAAAATAACCCGGTATTGATCGGTGAACCGGGTGTAGGTAAAACAGCAATTGCCGAGGGGCTTGCCCAAAAAATTATTGCAAACGAAATTCCCGAAACATTGCGTGATAAACGTGTAATGACGCTGGATATGGGTTCGGTTGTTGCTGGAACCAAATATCGTGGTGAGTTCGAGGATCGATTGAAAAAAATCATGGATGAGATTCGTCAGGCGGGCAACATTGTCCTGTTCATTGATGAGTTGCACACACTGATTGGTGCGGGTGGCGCAGAAGGCGCGATTGATGCATCGAACATCTTGAAACCGGCTCTTGCTCGTGGAGAATTACAGTGCATCGGTGCAACGACACTGGATGAGTACCGCAAATATATCGAGAAGGATGCTGCGCTAGAGCGTCGTTTCCAACCGATTACAGTGGATCAACCATCTCCGGAAGAAGCCATTCAAATTTTGCATGGTCTGCGTGATCGTTACGAAGCGCATCACCGTGTGAAAATTACGGACGAAGCGATTGTGCAAGCTGTCAAATTGTCGGATCGGTATATTACAGATCGTTTCTTACCGGATAAAGCGATCGACTTGATCGATGAGGCGGGATCCAAAGTAAGATTGAACTCTTATACGATTCCGCCAAACCTGAAACAATTGGAGAGCCGTCTGGAAGATATCCGTAAGGAAAAAGACGCCGCGGTTCAGAGTCAAGAGTTCGAGAAGGCAGCTGCGCTGCGTGATACGGAACAAAAGATTCGTGAAGAGCTCGATACAACGAAAAATCAATGGAAGGAAAAACAAGGTCGTACCGATTCCGAAGTTACTCCAGAGGATATCGCTCAAGTCGTAGCCAACTGGACAGGAATTCCGGTGAATAAGCTGAAGGAAGAAGAGACGCAACGTTTGATGACGTTGGAGTCCATTCTCCATGAACGTGTAATCGGTCAGGATGAAGCTGTTAAATCGGTTAGCCGCGCCGTTCGCCGTGCACGTGCAGGACTTAAAGATCCGAAACGTCCAATGGGTTCATTCATCTTCCTTGGCCCTACAGGTGTAGGTAAAACTGAGCTGGCTCGCGCACTTGCTGAAGCGATGTTCGGTGATGAAAATGCTGTAATCCGGATTGACATGTCCGAGTATGGTGAGAAACACTCTACTGCACGATTGGTCGGAGCGCCTCCGGGTTATGTTGGATACGAAGAAGGCGGTCAGTTGACAGAGAAGGTTCGTCGCAAACCGTACTCCGTTGTCCTGTTGGATGAAGTGGAAAAGGCACACCCTGAAGTCTTCAACATCTTGCTGCAAGTGCTCGAAGATGGTCGTTTGACCGATTCCAAAGGACGTGTTGTTGACTTCCGTAATACCCTGATCATCCTGACATCCAACGTGGGTGCAGAAGCGATCAAACGTAATTCCACTCTTGGGTTTACAGCCGTAGTGGATGCAGGTGCAGATTACGATAACATGAAGGGCAAAGTGATGGATGAACTGAAGAAAAGCTTCCGTCCTGAGTTCTTGAACCGGATCGATGAAATCATCGTATTCCACTCTCTCGAAGAGAAACACATCGCTGAGATTGTAACTCTGATGAGTGAGGATCTACGCAAACGCCTTAATGAATACGAGGTTGATTTTGAGCTTACAGATAACGCTAAGGCTTTCTTGGCGAAAGCTGGCTTTGATCCTGCTTACGGTGCACGTCCGCTACGCCGTGCGATCCAGAAGCACATTGAAGATAAATTGTCTGAAGAGTTGCTTACAGGTAATGTGACCAAAGGGGATTCCTTACTCATCGACGAAGAGAATGGTGCATTGTCTGTAACGAAAAAGGAAGCAGCCGTTCCATCCAATGAGGAGATTGAAACGAAATAAATATGACGTATAGATTTGGCTGAATGAATTCAGCTAGGCGCATATGTAAAACCTCCCCGGTTTTGCCCGGGGAGGTTTTTTCGTATGTGCGAATAAATAAAGGGGATGTGTGAAGAATTCATTGAGATGAGCGATTTGGATGAGGAACATGTGTAAAGTTTGCGATAATCCTTTACGAAAAATCTCAAACAATGGTAAACTTTTATTAACCCTGTATGTCAGGGCAATGAGTAAATTTTGTCGAATAATGCAAAATGCTACTATAAAATAAAATATCAAATAGGAGTGCTGAAGTGGCCAAAGTAAAAACCAAGTTTCAATGTACGGAATGTGGCTATGAAGCCCCCAAATGGTACGGGAAATGTCCTGGCTGTCAGTCCTGGAATTCGATGTTAGAAGAAACTGAAACGGTAGTCAAAACACAAGGGAGAAATTCTCCTTTGTTTGACAGTAAAGATAAACCGCTTCCTATCATAGATATAGATAGCGGTCAGGAGCCGCGGGTACAGACTGGAATCGGGGAACTGAACCGTGTATTGGGCGGCGGCATTGTGCCAGGTTCGCTTGTCCTGGTGGGGGGCGACCCGGGGATTGGGAAATCAACGCTAATGTTACAGACTTCTCATGCGTTGACCCACTCGGGGTTGCGTGTTTTATATGTGTCCGGAGAAGAGTCCGTAAAGCAGACGAAGTTACGCGCAGACCGCCTCGGTGCACTTTCGCCGGAACTGTATGTGCTGTGTGAAACCAATATGGAGCGGGTTGAGGAAGCGGTGGATCAGATCCAGCCGCATTTTCTTGTCATCGATTCCATTCAGACCGTATATCTGCCCGAAGTTACCAGCGCACCAGGAAGTGTAGCACAGGTAAGGGAATGTACGTCCAGATTCATGCGGATTGCGAAAGGCCGAGGCATTGCAACGGTTCTTGTAGGGCATGTTACCAAAGAAGGTGCCATTGCTGGTCCGCGTATGCTGGAGCATATGGTGGACTGTGTGCTTTATTTCGAAGGAGAGCGGCATCATACGTATCGTCTCCTTCGTGCGGTGAAGAACCGTTTCGGTTCCACTAACGAGATTGGCATATTTGAAATGGGGGAAGATGGCCTTCGGGAAGTTGGTAATCCCTCAGAATTATTTTTATCTGAACGTCCACTTGGTGTAGCAGGATCTACGGTTGTGGCAAGTATGGAAGGCACACGCCCAATGCTGGTAGAGCTGCAAGCCTTGATTTCAACGACACACTTTCCATCTCCGCGCCGGATGGCAACAGGGATAGATCATCATCGTTTGAATCTGATTATAGCGGTGCTGGAAAAACGTATGGGTATGTTCCTGCAGACACAGGATGCCTATCTGAACGTGGCTGGCGGGGTAAGGCTGGATGAGCCTGCGGTCGATCTGGCTGTTGCTGTCAGTATTGCTTCCAGCTTGAGAGATGTGCCAACCAAGCCAGATGATGTCATCTTTGGGGAGATTGGCCTCACCGGTGAAGTTCGTGCCGTATCCAGGGCGGAACAACGTGTGAAAGAAGCCGCAAAGCTCGGCTTCAAACGAGTTATTTTACCAGAAAAAAGCTTAAAGGGCTGGAAACATCCTCGCGGGATACAACTGATCGGTGTGAATACCGTGGCAGATGCACTAGCGGTTGCTTTAGATTAGGGGGCATAACAAGATGAAGGATTCAAGCCAACTGGACAATATGAATGATTTGTTAAGGCTGATCGCACCAGGTACACCTTTCCGCGAAGGTCTGGAAAATGTGCTGCGCGCCAAGACTGGCGCACTGCTTGTTGTAGGATACAGCCCTGAAGTAATGGAAGTGGTGGACGGAGGATTTTCGATTAACTGTGATTTCTCCCCGAACTACCTATATGAGCTTGCCAAAATGGACGGTGCCATTATTCTGAGTGAGGATTTGAAGCGGATTTTGTATGCCAACACACAACTGATTCCGGACTCTTCCATCTCTTCCTCAGAGACGGGCATTCGTCACCGGACCGCAGAGCGGGTAGCGAAACAAACCGGTAAGTTGGTCGTTTCCATCTCACAGCGCCGGAACATTATTACCCTATACCAAGGAACCCTTCGATATTCACTTAAGGAAATCGGGGTGATTTTGACCAAAGCGAATCAGGCGATTCAAACGCTTGAAAAGTATAAAGCTGTACTGAAACAATCACTTACCAATTTGAGTGCTTCCGAATTTGAGGAACTGGTAACGATTCCTGAAGTGGTCAATGTTATTCAGCGTACGGAAATGGTGCTGCGGATCAAAACCGAGATTGAACGATATATTGATGAACTGGGGAACGAAGGAAGACTTATTTCCATGCAAATGGAAGAGCTTGTGGGTACTACAGAGGAAGAAGCATGGCTGCTGTATAAAGACTATGCGCGGGATGATAGCGATGACAAGATTCGGGAAATTATCGTGGGCTTGAAAAGATTGTCGGACGATGAGTTGCTTGATGCACATCATATTGTACGATTGCTTGGTTATCCTTCATCTGCGGCAACATCTGAAGATTCGGTTGCCCCTCGCGGATATCGGGTACTAAATAAGATCCCACGTCTGCCTAATGTAATTATTCATAACCTGGTGGATCAATTTGAGCAATTACCTCATGTCATCATGGCAACGATTGAAGAACTCGATGAAGTGGACGGCATTGGCGAGGTTCGTGCTCGTACCATCAAGGAAGGTCTCAAACGTCTGCAAGAGCAGATGTTTATTGACAGACAGATGTAGGAATGGCTTATAACGGCTTCTAATGGATGAGGTGAAACAACATGTTAACCAGATTCATTCCAAATCTTTTTACCTTAGGTAATCTGTTTCTGGGTATGCTGGCCATTTTGCTGGCGATTAACGGAAAATACAGCTCGGCCGCAATCATGGTTATCGTTGCGATGCTACTCGACGGTCTGGATGGGCGGGTTGCCAGAGCGCTAAATGCACAAAGTGAATTCGGCAAGGAGCTGGATTCCCTATCGGATATGGTTTCGTTCGGTGCGGCGCCTGCATTGATTATTTTTATGGTATCCTTCCAGGATTCCATGCCCATCTTTGCCTGGATCGCAACTGCGGCCTTTCCGATCTGTGGTGCGATTCGTTTAGCGAGATTTAATGTTCGCCCAGGCATTCCAGGGTATTTCACAGGCTTGCCTATTCCTGCTGCCGGTGGTGTACTGGCAACGCTCTCGCTATTTCATAAGGATATTGGACCTATCAGCATGATGGTTGCTACGTTGCTGTTATCTTATCTGATGGTCAGCTCACTGAAATATCCCAATTTCAAAAAAGTCGGATTGCCTCGCAAGGCGATCTGGATCGCCCCATGGGTTGTGTTGCTTGCGGTTGCGCTAGCTGTTCTTTTCCCGGACCAACTCTCCAAGCTGATTTTCATACCGCTGGTGTTATATGCCCTATATGGCATGAGATATAGTGTGAGAACGGCAGCTTCTCGCAATCGTGCCAAAAAACGTAAGGACAGGAAATCATCGCGGTCTTCTGACAATTAGAAGGGGTAGGGTACTTCATTACCCATTCGGCAAAATCTAATATCCTAACAAGTTCAAAAATATAAAAAAGCACGTACATTTCCTTGAAAGGAGTGTGCGTGCTTTTTGTTTGTATTTTTTGAACTATGACCAAGTAACGAAAGACAAGTTAGCTAAGACAGATTGAACATCCCAAGCGTCGAACATTTCTGTGATTCGTGATTCACGACCTCTTCCATGTTAATGTCCAGCAGATTGCAGAGTGCAGACATATAGAACAGGTTCCGCCCCAACTCGGAGCTGATCACCTCTTTGCAATTCTCACACAATGAACCTTCCACATGCGTTTCCAGCAGGCCCTTGGCTTGAGAAATATCACTCTCGGGGGCATATTTCTGTTTGGTGGCGTGCAGCTCAATACAGCCGCATTCGGTAATGGCTTTGGACACAGCGCGGTTAACGGAGGCTCCGGCTTGTCCTGTTTTGGACAGTACATCAATCAGGCTGCGATGCCGCAGCAACAGTTCGGAAACTTGATCCTGAAAAGCCTGTAAACTTAGCGTACTCATTTTGCCACTCACCTCGGGATATGAATTGAATTCATTATATGCCAATAAAAGTCTTACTTTCAACTGACGAGTGCAAGATTTCCAAAAACTTCATACTGACGCGATTAGCTTTTCGATAATTGGATCATACTGGATATGAAAATGAAGAATGATTTGAGGAGGTGCAGGAACTCATGTGGAGAAAAGGCATTTTAACTTTTACTGGATTGTGCGGCGCATGGTTCGGGTACACAGCTTATCATCTGGCAGGCAAGTCCATTCCTTGGATGGCTGAATGGATCCAATCAGCGGGACTGCTAGGTGCGGGCATATCAACACTGCTAGGAGCAGTACTGTTCATGTCCGTATGCACGATCGGTGGAACAATGATGGCAAACCGTTTGAACAGTGGTATTGATTCTTTAGCAAGAATACCCATGAACGAGCTTGCTGCTGGCGCAACAGGCATCTTAGCTGGACTACTCGTAGCATTACTGCTTTATCCTTGTCTGGCGTGGCTCGGAACCGCAGGAGAGGTTCTACAAGTTGCTCTCACGGTAATGGCTGCATATTCGGGTTATAGCTTGGCCATGGCTAAGAAAGATGATCTGGCGTCATTCTGGAAGTCGGGACGATGGGGACACCCTGAGCCCGAAGAAGAGCGAAGAATGGAAGAACATAAAATCTTGGACACCAGCGTCATTATTGACGGCAGAATCGCAGACATCTGCAAAACCGGATTCATCGAAGGCACGATTGTTATCCCGGAATTTGTACTGGAAGAGCTACAGCATATTGCAGACTCATCGGATCTGCTTAAGCGCAACCGTGGGCGCCGTGGGCTGGATATTTTGAATAAAATCCAGAAGGAGCTTGATGTGCAGGTGTTGATCTACGAAGGTGATTTCGAGGAAATCTCCGAGGTGGACAGCAAACTGGTGAAGCTTGCTAAAGTACTGCAAGGAAAAGTTGTCACCAACGACTTCAATCTGAATAAGGTCTGTGAGCTTCAGGGAGTATCCGTGCTCAATATCAATGACCTTGCGAACGCGGTGAAACCAGTTGTGCTGCCGGGGGAAGAGATCATGGTACAGATTATCAAAGACGGCAAGGAGCACGGACAAGGCGTAGCCTATTTGGATGATGGAACGATGATCGTGGTGGAAGGTGGACGCGAGTATATCGGCATGATGATGGAAGTGCTGGTGACCAGCGTGCTACAGACATCTGCGGGACGAATGATTTTTGCCAAGCCGAAACTGTTGGAAAAAGCCCAATAAAAGCGGTATGATGGGTAGTGTATCGTTGTACGATGATGGATATCGAAGCAGATATGAATTGTTGCCCGGCGATAAACTGACAGACAAGGCAGGGATTGCGGCATGGAAAAAGGGTGGGGCGTTGTCATTGTGGCGGCAGGCCGGGGAACCCGAATGGGAACGACCGAGAGCAAACAATTTTTGCTGCTGCAGGACAAGCCCGTTTTCATACATACGCTTGAAGTATTTGCGGCTTTGGACGAGATCCGTGAGGTCATTCTGGTTACAGGCGCTGCAGATGTTGAACGATGCCTGGAATGGGTAAAAGAATACCAACTGGAAACGCGTGTCCGCGTGATCCCCGGAGGGAAAGAGAGACAGTATTCAGTGCATGAAGGCCTTCGGGCGCTAGGCACGGATTGGGTCCTCGTTCACGACGGGGTGCGTCCTTTTGTGACCCGTGAGCAGATTAGAGAATGTATGGCTGCCGCCGAATCAGGCGGAGGTGCTGTTCTGGCTGTGCCGGTAAAGGATACGATCAAACAAGTGAATGCGGAAGGTATCGTTACAGCGACGCCGGATCGCAGCAGTCTGTGGAGCATTCAAACCCCGCAGGCTTTTCGTCTTTTTTCCCTGCTGGAGGCTTACGAATCCGCGGAACGTGACGGGTTTCTGGGGACGGATGATGCCATGCTGGCTGAGCGCCAGGGAATGTCGGTTAAGGTTGTGGAAGGCAGTTATACCAACATCAAACTAACGACACCGGAAGATTTACAGTATGCCGCGTTTTGGCTTGAGGGAGAGAAGAAGCGATGATACGTGTAGGACAAGGGTTTGACGTGCACCAATTGGTGGAAGGTAGACCGTGTATTATTGGCGGGGTAACCATTCCTTATGAAAAGGGGCTACTGGGTCACTCGGACGCAGACGTGCTGTTGCACGCAATCAGCGATGCCATTCTTGGCGCGCTGGCACTTGGGGATATCGGCAAGCATTTTCCGGATACCGATCCGGAATTCAAGGATGCGGACAGCTTGAAATTACTCGAGCATGTGTGGCAGCTTGTGAAGGATCGCGGCTATAAACTTGGGAATATCGATTCAACGATTATTGCCCAGAAACCAAAGATGGCACCTTATATCCCGCAGATGGCTGAGGTGATTGCCAAAGCACTGGAAGCGGATGTAACACAAGTGAACGTGAAGGCAACGACAACAGAGCAATTGGGCTTCCCTGGACGGGGAGAGGGAATTGCAGCCCAATCCGTTGTATGCCTGGTACGTGTGTGATATCATCAACCAATTAGAGACGGAGGGGATCATATGAGCACAGAAATTCGGGTGCGCTACGCACCGAGCCCAACGGGACACCTGCATATCGGGAACGCTCGTACGGCGCTGTTTAACTACTTGTATGCCAAACATAATAACGGGAAATTTATCATTCGTATCGAAGATACAGACGTGAAGCGGAACATTGCGGGCGGAGAAGAAAGCCAGCTGAAATACTTGAAATGGCTCGGCATCGAGTGGGATGAGAGTATTGATGTAGGCGGAGAATACGGGCCGTACCGTCAGACGGAACGTCTGGATTTGTATCGCAAGTACACGCAAGAACTGCTGGACAAAGGTCTGGCTTATCGTTGCTACTGTACAGAAGAAGAGTTGGAGCAGGAGCGCGAAGAACAGTCGGCTCGTGGAGAAACTCCGCGTTACTCCGGGAAACACCGTGACCTGACACCGGAACAGATCGAGGTGTTTGAGGCGGAAGGTCGCGTGGCGAGCATTCGTTTCCGAGTACCAGCAGACCGCACGTATACATTCAACGATATGGTTAAAGGCACAATCTCGTTTAACAGCAAGGAATCAGGCGACTTTGTCATTGTGAAAAAGGACGGCATTCCCACGTACAACTATGCCGTTGCCGTGGACGATCACTTGATGAAGATCTCCCACGTCCTACGCGGGGAAGATCATATCTCCAATACACCACGACAGCTGATGATCTATGAAGCGCTTGGCTGGGAGCCGCCGCAATTCGGTCATATGACGCTGATCGTGAACGAAAACCACAAAAAACTGAGTAAACGCGATGAATCCGTAATTCAGTTTATTGAGCAATATGATCAGCTTGGCTATCTGCCAGAAGCGATGTTTAACTTCATCTCCCTGCTTGGCTGGTCGCCAGAAGGAGAGGAAGAAATCTTCTCACAAGAGCAGTTGATCTCCATATTTGATACGAAGCGTCTATCCAAGAGCCCGGCCGTATTCGATACACATAAGCTGGCGCACTTGAATAACCATTACATCAAAAATGCGGACCCTGCACGAGTTGCCGAGATGGCTATTCCGCATCTGCAAAAAGCAGGACGTCTGCCCGCGGAGCTGTCACCTGAACAAAAAGAGTGGGCATATACGCTCGTACATCTCTATCAGGAGCAGATGAATGCGGCATCCGATATCGTAGAACTGTCGGAAGTGTTCTTCCGTTCCGAAGTTGAATTGGAAAGCGAAGGCGCTGCGGTGCTTGCTGAAGAGCAGGTTCCCACCGTATTGAAGGCATTTGCAGATAAGGTACAGGCAAATGACGAATTTACGCCGAGTAAAATGGCTGCGCTAATCAAGGAAGTGCAGAAAGAAACAGGCTTCAAGGGCAAACAGCTCTTTATGCCAATCCGTGTTGCTTTGACGGGGCAGACACATGGGCGTGATCTCAACCAGACCATCGTGCTACTGGGCCGTGACACGGTTACCCAGCGTTTGCTGGCTCGAGTGTAAGTTTTCATTGTTCAACTTATGTAATTGGGTTCTGCCGGTTGTCAGTGCGAAGGCTTTTCGCTATAATAGCAACACAAGGTTGAAATTGTCATAATACGTTCATATAGAACAGCAAAGACCGGGAGAAGTAAGCTGATTTGGACAGATTCAGAGAGGATGGCCCCACAATGTACAGAGATTTATCTGTTCAAACAAGTGGTGGCTGTAAGCCATCCACTGTCCAGCAGTCTGAAATGCACCCGTGAGCTGCACCGTCGAATCCGGCCCCGCCTTTGTCTTTAGGATAGAGGAGAACGTCAGGATAGATGGCGACGACTGGTTCCCGTTACCGAGCCATCAGAGGGTTCATTCCTTTTATATTAAGGAGAGGAATGAGCCAAGCAGAGTGGGACCGCGACTAACGCCTCTGCAGCTTCGTGCTGCAGGGGCGTTTTTTGTTTAGGCGATGCGCAAGTATAATACCAAGGAACGCGCCGTCCGGCGAACCCGGAGGACGAGAACCGGAACAAGAGGGGAACGAGCATGTTCAAAAAGATCAGATCCGATATTAAGACGGTCTTTGAAAATGATCCGGCCGCCCGGAGTTGGTTTGAAGTCGTATTTACGTATTCGGGGCTTCATGCCATATGGGCCCATCGATTTGCTCACAATCTGTACAAGCGAAGATGGTATTCGTTCGCCCGGTTCGTATCACAGGTTAGCCGGTTTATGACAGGGATAGAGATTCATCCCGGAGCTACGATTGGAGATCGTTTGTTCATTGACCACGGTATGGGTGTTGTTATTGGAGAAACCTGTGAGATAGGTGACGATGTCGTGATCTATCAAGGAGTAACTCTTGGGGGAACAGGGAAAGAAAAAGGAAAGAGACACCCCACGATTGGTAATAATGTTGTTATCTCATCTGGCGCGAAGGTACTGGGATCATTCCGTGTGGGGGATCAAAGCAACATCGGAGCAAACTCCGTTGTGCTGAAAGAAGTTCCTGCCAATAGCACGGTGGTGGGCATTCCAGGTAGAATCGTCAAACAAGATGGTCGTAGAGTGGATCGTCTCAATCAACAATTGCCCGATCCGGTTATTGACTCTCTGCGCAGCATGCAGCGCGAGATTGAACGGCTGCAGGAGGAAGTGCGAACTTTGCAAAATACACGAGAATCGGAGAAATGCACATAATTCCATCGATCAACATAAACCATGGAATCAAGTATACGTAGTTTAGAACGAAAGGAAAAGTGACTATGACGCTTCAGATTTACAATACGATGAGTCGTACCAAAGAGGAGTTTGTTCCACAAGAGCCCGGCAAAGTAAAAATGTATGTATGCGGACCAACCGTCTATGACTACATTCATATCGGCAATGCACGTCCGGTGATCTTTTTCGACACGGTTCGTGGATATTTAGAGCAGACAGGGCATGAAGTGAATTATGTCGTAAACTTCACTGATGTCGATGACAAACTGATCCGCAAAGCGGAGCAGCTTGGCACAGACGTACCGCATGTGGCTGAAAAGTTTATTGCCGCTTATTACGCGGACCTGGAAGGACTAGGTATTCCTAAAGCCAGCAGTAATCCACGGGTAACGGAGAATATGCCTCTTATTATCGATTTTATCCGTGAACTGGTTGAAAAAGGTTTCGCATATGAAAATGGCGGTGACGTATATTATCGAACAGGAAAGTTCGAAAAATACGGTCAATTGTCGAAACAAAACCTGCAGGAGTTGCAGTTCGGTATTCGGATCGGTGTAGATGAACGGAAGGAACACCCGGAAGATTTTGTGCTCTGGAAGGCAGCCAAACCAGGTGAGATCTTCTGGTCGAGCCCATGGGGGGATGGTCGTCCTGGATGGCATATCGAATGCTCCGCCATGGCAAGAGAATACCTTGGTGACACGCTCGATATTCACGGCGGTGGACAGGATTTGCAGTTCCCTCACCATGAATGCGAATGCGCACAGTCCGAGGCAATCACAGGCGCGCCTTTGGCAAATTACTGGATGCATAACGGTTTTATTCGTATTGATAACGAAAAAATGTCGAAATCTCTCGGTAATGGTGTTCTGGTAAAAGACTTGCGTAATCAGTACAAACGTGAAGCAATTCGTTACTTTATGTTGTCCACCCACTATCGCAACCCGCTCAATTTCACAGAAGATACGATGGAACAGGCGCAAAACAGTGTGGATCGAATTGCGAATGCAGTAGGTAACCTGAGACATCGCCTAGGAGCTGTGTCGGTTAATCAGGAGGTCACACCGGAATTTGCAGCAAGACTAGACCAGATTCGACAACAATATCATGAAAAAATGCAGGATGATTTTAATACACCGGATGCAATCACAGCGTTGTTCGAGTGGGCTGGGGAAGCTAACCAGTTGTTGCAACAAGATGTGGTTAATGCCGCTGAGATTCATGCGCTGCTTGAACTATTCGCGGAACTCAATGCTGTGCTTCGAATCTATACAGACGTTGAACCGGAGCTTCTCGATGAGGACATTGAACGATTGATCCAGGAGCGTGTGGAAGCACGTAAATCTAAAAACTGGGCTCGGGCGGATGAAATTCGTGATGAACTATCTGCTCAAGGGATTCTGCTGGAAGATACCGCACAGGGAATGAGATGGCGGCGCAAATGAGCGAAGAAAAAGAGAATGTTTTGTCTGGTTCTGTCGAGCTGGATGAACAGGCCGAACAAATGGTGACTAATAATCAGGTTAATGAACTTGAGGGGGGATGGTTTCCTTATCCACCCTCCAGGCCTGCACGATTGATTCCGCCAATCGCGCTGGCTTACATCGGTGATGCGGTATATGAGGTTGCCGTGAGACAGTATCTGTTATCCAAAGCGAATATGCGCCCTAACCATCTGCACCGCAGTGCAACCAAACTGGTATCTGCCAGAGCACAAAGCCGGATACTGACAAGTATTGAGGCTGAACTGACAGAGGAAGAGCAAGATGTTGTGCGGCAAGGGCGGAATGCCAAATCGGGCAGTGTTCCCAAAAATGCAGATGTGCTGGAGTATAGACATGCAACGGCGTTTGAATGTCTGATCGGTTATCTGTATAGCAGTAGTCAGCATGATCGAATGGTGCAATTGATCGGGCTGGGGATTGAGTTGGCGGAGCAAGCTTCTGCATCAACATCGAAATAGCTTCGGGTTGAAATATATATAACAAGCAATACAGAGAGGAACGAATGAGGATGGAAGAAGAATGGATTGCCGGTAAACACTCCGTAACGGAGGCGTTGCGATCAGGCCGGACCATTAACAAAATATGGATTGCTGATACGGCGCAGAAACATCTGACGCAACCGATTATTGCAGAGGCCAAAAAACAAGGGATTGTCATTCAGCATGTGGACAAGCGGAAGTTGGATCAGACGGTTCCTGGTATCCAGCATCAAGGTGTAGTTGCTCAAGCAGCACCTTATGCTTATGCTGAGGTTGAAGATATTTTGGAAGCGGCCAAATCTAAAAATGAACATCCGTTTTTAATTCTGCTAGATGAGATTGAAGACCCTCATAATCTGGGTTCTATCTTGCGTACAGCGGATTGCACAGGCGCTCACGGCGTCATTGTTCCTAAACGGCGCTCAGCATCTGTAACTGCAACGGTGTCTAAGACATCAGCAGGTGCAGCAGAGTATGTTCCAGTCGCTCGTGTAAGCAATCTGGCACAAACGATTGATCGATTGAAAGAAGAAGGTGTATGGGTTGTTGGTACAGATGTTACTGCGCGTGAAGGCGTGTTTGGCAATGGAGTATTCACAGGACCGGTTGCACTTGTCATCGGCAATGAAAACAAAGGTATGGGCCGTCTTATTCGTGAGAAATGCGACGTTCTGGTTAAATTGCCTATGCAAGGTCAGATTAATTCCCTGAATGCCTCTGTGGCAGCTGGCGTTGTTATGTATGAGGTGCTTCGTGCTCGTCAAGAGCAGGAATAGATGATATGGCTGATTCCCGTGATGTGCTTCTTGTAGACGGGTATAACATGATCGGCGGCTGGCCGGAATTATCCAAACTAGCCGAGAACGAATTGGAAGAAGCGCGGAACAGGCTCCTCTTTCGGCTTGCGGACTACCAGGCTTTCTCCGGCCGCCGAGTCATTGTTGTGTTTGACGCCTACCTTGTGCCAGGACTCGGTAAATCCTTTACACAGAGCAAAATTGAAGTTCATTTTACAAAGGAAAAAGAGACGGCAGACGAATGTATCGAGAGACTCGTTCGGGAACTAAGCATGCGAAGACGCCAAATCTATGTAGCAACCAGCGATATGGTAGAGCAACATGTCATCTTTGGACAGGGAGCGTTGCGCGTATCTGCCAGAGAGCTGCTTATTGAAGTGGAACAAAATGAAAAGGAATTGCAACAACGGCTTGCAGAGGATCAGGCAAGGTCAACACGGAATACAATTGGGGGCAAATTAAGCCCGGATGTTTTACAGCAATTTGAACGCTGGAGACGAGGCTGACAGCGGATTTCTTACAAATTTTTCAATATTGAAACTATTGACAATTATGTTATAGCTGTTCTTTTTTAGGGATGCCGTGGTTGACGGTGGGAGGTACCATCATATATACTGTTCGTATATTTCATAGAGTAGAGTAACGGGGTACCTTGCGTTGCAGCCGGAGGGATTGTCTGTGAGTGTCGACCTCAAAGATATCATGTTATCCAAGTATGATTACCAAAGTGACGAAGACATTGTCGAAGCGGTCCGTGAAGGCGAAAGCGAAGCGCTGGAGTTTTTGATCAACAAGTATCGCAACTTTGTACGCGCCAAGGCAAGATCTTATTTTTTGATCGGAGCTGACCGGGAAGATATTATTCAAGAAGGAATGATTGGACTTTACAAATCCATTCGTGATTTCAAAGGGGACAAGCTTGCTTCGTTCAAGGCATTTGCCGAACTGTGCATTACAAGACAGATCATTACGGCGATCAAGACAGCCACACGTCAGAAGCATATTCCGCTTAATTCTTATGTATCTCTGGACAAGCCCATTTATGATGAAGAGTCTGATCGTACGTTACTCGATGTGATTTGTGGAACTCAGGTCAGTGATCCGGAAGAGTTGATTATTAACCAGGAAGAGTTTGTAGGCCTGGAAGATAAAATGTCCGAGATTTTGAGTGACCTGGAACGTAAAGTGCTGATGTTGTACCTAGACGGGAGATCTTATCAAGAGATTGCAGTGGATTTGGATCGTCATGTAAAGTCTATCGATAATGCATTGCAGCGTGTAAAGCGCAAACTTGAAAAGTACCTGGAAGTTCGAGATAATTGAACAAAGGTTGTTGTCGTTGATGAAAAAGGCTCGGTGTTTGAGTCTTTTTTTATTGTCTGTAGTTTATATTGTTAAGGTTTGATAAATACTAGTAATCGCTCGGTTCATACTGGAGCAGTGAAAAAATCAGAGATGAGAGATACGTTGCGTTTCCTGCGGAATTAATACCCATCGACGAAAGGTTATTCTTTCGTTGACATGCTTATACCCTTGTGATAAAGTGTTTTAGGTAGGCCTATTTTACGGCTTTTTTTTCAGGATCAATTTAGAGACTCTGCTTCAATGTGGAAGTCTTCGGGAGGTGTACATCATGCGGGTAATTATTACTTTGGCTTGTACGAACTGCAAACAAAGAAATTACACTACGACAAAAAACAAGCGTAATCACCCCGACCGCATGGAGATGAAGAAATTTTGCAAGTTTTGTAACGAGCAGACTTCTCATCGCGAAACCAGATAGTTTTTTGGAGGTGTAGTCGGCGTGAAACGTAGTTTCAAATCTCTGATTTCCTTTTTCTCTGAAAGCTGGGCTGAACTTAAAAAGGTTCGCTGGCCTAATCGTAAAGAGCTGACGAACTACACGTTAATTGTACTTGGTACTGTTGTGGTTATGACGCTGTTTTTTTGGGTCGTAGATATCGGCATCTCCGCTGTGATCGAAGCGATTATTTAAGAAGGGTCCCAGGTGGCTTGATATGGAAAAAAGATGGTACGTCGTTCATACCTATTCAGGGTATGAAAATAAGGTCAAAGCCAATTTGGAAAAACGCGTAGAGTCCATGGGCATGGAAGACAAGATTTTCCGCGTTCTTGTTCCGATGGAAGAAGAAGTGGTAAACAAAGACGGTAAGAAAAAGACCGTTATGCGTAAAGTTTACCCCGGTTATGTCTTGGTCGAAATGGTTCAGACGGATGATTCTTGGTATGTTGTTCGCAATACACCAGGTGTTACCGGCTTTGTCGGTTCGACAGGTTCCGGTTCCAAACCAACAGCCTTGTTGCCAGAAGAAGTGGAACAAATTCTGAAGCACATGGGTATGGTTGAACCTAAGCCTAAAATTGAATTCGATATTAAGGAATCCGTACGTATTAAAGTCGGTCCTTTTGCGAATTTTGTGGGCTCCGTGGAAGAGATTTTGGTAGACAAGAGCAAGCTCAAGGTACATGTTAACATGTTTGGACGGGAAACACCGCTTGAGTTGGAATACACCCAAGTGGAGAAGATATAGTTTCTTCAAGTTTCTTGTGGGAGGGCTGTGAGGCCCGTTAACCACTATTTTGCAAGGAGGTGTCTATCATGGCAAAAAAGGTAATCAAAATGGTAAAACTGCAGATTCCAGCAGGTAAAGCAAATCCAGCACCACCAGTAGGTCCGGCATTGGGTCAAGCAGGTGTCAACATCATGGCATTCTGTAAAGAATTCAACGCTCGTACAGCTGACCAAGCAGGATTGATCATTCCAGTTGAGATTTCTGTATTCGAGGACCGTTCCTTTACATTCATCACTAAAACTCCACCTGCAGCAGTTCTGTTGAAAGTGGCAGCTAAAGTTGAAAAAGGATCCGGCGAGCCGAACAAGAAAAAAGTTGCTACCGTTAAACGTGACGCGGTACGTCAAATCGCGGAAACAAAAATGCCTGACCTGAATGCTGCTGACGTTGAGTCCGCAATGCGTATGGTTGAAGGTACTGCCCGCAGCATGGGTATCACCATCGAAGACTAATTTTCACACGAAACATGGCTTCGTAAAGCCGGCCGATTCGCGGCCGGTCAATGTGGGAGGTATATCCGCTAAAACCACAAAGGAGGAATATAACATGGCTAAACACGGTAAAAAATACCTGGAAGCTGCTAAGCTGATCGACAGCGAAGCAACTTACGAGCCTTCAGAAGCTGTAGAGCTTGTGAAAAAGGCAGCTACTGCAAAGTTCGATGAAACTATCGAAGCAGCAGTTCGTTTGGGCGTAGACCCTCGTAAGCAAGACCAGGCAGTACGTGGTGTTGTTGTCTTGCCACACGGTACAGGTAAAACACAACGCGTATTGGTATTTGCAAAAGGTGACAAAGCGAAAGAAGCGGAAGCGGCTGGCGCGGACTATGTTGGTGATGCAGACATGATCAACAAAATCCAACAAGGCTGGTTCGAATTCGACGTCTGCGTAGCGACACCGGATATGATGAGTGAAGTAGGTAAATTGGGCCGTCTGCTCGGCGGTAAAGGTCTGATGCCTAACCCTAAAGCCGGAACGGTAACTTTCGATGTAACTAAGGCTGTTCAAGAAATCAAAGCCGGTAAAATCGAATATCGTCTGGATCGTGCAGGTCAAATTCATGCACCGATCGGTAAAGCTTCTTTCTCTTCCGAGCAATTGAATGAGAACCTCAAAGCTCTCATGGATGCTCTGAACCGTGCTAAACCGGCGGCAGCTAAAGGTGTTTATCTGAAGAACGTAAGTCTTTCTTCTACGATGGGCCCTGGTGCACGCGTGAACGCAGCAGCTTTTAGATAAAATATTCTTGACAGGTTCGCCCTGTTCTGATATTCTATAAAAGTTGTGAGTCCGAGTGACTGACCGTTGACATTTGAATATGCTTGCCGTAGACAGTAGGTGCCATATGGCTTAATTTCCTACCGAGGTGTGATTATACAACTTGAACGATGCAAATCGGATGCGAGTATATATCAAGCCTTCGTGATTCTACGGAGGCTTTTCTTAATGGGATAAATTTGATCAGGAGGTGTACAGATTGGCAAACGCAAAAGTGATTCAAGCAAAACAAGAGTCCGTTGATGTTGTAACAGCAAAATTGCGCGAAAGCGTGACAACAGTTGTTGTTGACTACCGCGGATTGAACGTTGCCCAAGCTACTGAACTGCGCAAGCAGCTTCGTGAAGCCGGAATCGAATTCCAAGTGCTGAAAAACACATTGCTTCGCCGTGCAACTGCAGCAGCAGAATTGACAGAACTCGATAGCGTTCTGACAGGTCCTACTGCGATTGCATTCAGCGGAGAAGATGCTGTAGCTCCAGCCAAAATTCTGAACGACTTCGCTAAGAAGAACGATGCACTGAAATTGAAAGGTGCTGTCGTAGAAGGTCGTGTAATTGGAGAAGCAGAAGTTAAAGCGTTGGCAGAACTGCCATCCCGCGAAGGTCTCCTCTCCATGCTCCTCAGCGTGCTTCAAGCGCCAGTTCGCAACTTCGCGCTTGCGGTTAAAGCTGTTGCAGACAAAGAAGAACAAGGCGCGTAAGCTACTTGATCTGAATACTGCCTAGCAGTAATGAAATAACAAAAAATAAAATTATATATGGAGGTTCAATCATGAGTAAAGAGCAAATCTTGGAAGCAATCAAAGGCATGACTGTACTGGAACTGAACGATCTTGTTAAAGCAATTGAAGAAGAATTCGGCGTAACTGCTGCAGCTCCAGTAGCTGCTGTAGGTGGCGGCGCAGCTTCAGCTGAAGCTGAGCAATCCGAGTTTGACGTAATCTTGGCAAGCGCTGGCGCTTCCAAAATCAACGTTATCAAAGCGGTTCGCGAAATCACTGGTCTTGGCTTGAAAGAAGCTAAAGAAGTAGTTGACAACGCTCCAAAAGCATTGAAAGAAAAAGTTTCTAAAGAAGAAGCAGAAACAATCAAAGCTAAGCTTGAAGAAGCTGGCGCTACAATCGAAGTTAAATAATTTAGCTTATCCAAGCTGAATGAACAAAACAACAAACCCCTTGACTTATATCAAGGGGTTTGTTGCTGTAAATGTAACTATGGAAAGTGAGTGAGGGCATGTCCAATCATTATTATTCGGACAAACCACAAGTGGCACATGATCGCAAGGCTGCGGAAGCGGTACTCCGCGGAATTAGTCTACGCTTGGTGACGGATGCTGGTGTTTTTTCCAAAAATGGAATCGATTATGGCAGCAGAGTATTGATTGATGCGATGGAACTGCCGTCAGGCGCTCATGTTCTCGATGTGGGATGTGGTTACGGGCCAATCGGGCTTACAGCAGCAAAACTTGTACCGAATGGGCATGTCACCATGATCGATATCAACGAAAGAGCGGTTGAGCTTTCCAAAGAAAATGCCAAAGGTAATGGTATTGCTAATGTTAATATAATGCAGAGTAATCTACTGGCTGAAGTAAAGAAGCAGGATTTCGATGTGATCTTAACTAATCCTCCAATTCGAGCTGGCAAAGAAACGGTTCATACGATCTTTGAGCAGGCGCATGGCCATTTGAAGGTAGGCGGGTCGTTATGGGTTGTCATTCAAAAGAAACAAGGGGCACCTTCTGCGAAAGCGAAGTTGGAATCGTTGTTTACACGAGTGGAAGAAGTAACGAAGGATAAAGGCTACAGAATCTTCAAAGCGGTTAAAGAAGAGTAGAGGAACTGTGAGAGGTTCATTCGAATTTGTAAAGTAAGCAGGGGATCATTTTTTTTGCAATAGGACTATTGACTTGAAATTCAAGCCGTGGTATAGTTGTAAAATGTCAGTATTAAGATGCCCTACTTGGCTTTAGCTAACTAAAAATGTCAACCTTTTTTTACGCCGAACCGGGCTTATTATGCCTATGTTTGGCGTATAATATGTACATTTTGGGCAAACTGGGGATAAGAATGATTTGGAAAGACATCCGCCGATCAAAGTTGCTCTTTTATCGAACGACATTTCGAATAAGGGCTTTTCTTTATTTGCGGGTGCATTGCTTTGCTCTGTATGTGTACCATTATAAGGTTACAAACAGAGGTTCGCAACGAAATTTTTAAAGTGAGTAGACATTGAGGGGTGAGTTTAAGTTGGCAGGACATCTTGTTCAATATGGTCGACGCACTCGGCGCAGTTATGCACGAATTAACGAGATACTCGAAGTTCCGAACCTGATTGAAATCCAACAGAAATCATATGATTGGTTTTTGGAGGAAGGGTTGCGCGAAATGTTCCAGGATATCTCGCCGATCCAGGATTTTACAGGTAATTTGATTTTGGAATTTATCGATTACAGTCTCGGAGAACCGAAGTATACAGTAGATGACGCGAAAGAACGCGACGTTACTTATGCAGCACCACTTCGGGTGAAAGTCCGGCTCATTAATAAGGAAACCGGAGAAGTCAAAGAGCAGGAAGTATTCATGGGAGATTTCCCGCTGATGACCAGCACCGGCACATTTATTATTAATGGTGCTGAACGGGTTATTGTCAGCCAGTTGGTTCGCTCTCCTAGCGTTTACTTCAGTACCAAAGTAGATAAAAACGCAAAAAAAACGTATACCGCTACAGTAATTCCTAACCGCGGCGCTTGGCTGGAGCTAGAGATGGACGCGAAGGATGTTGTTTATGTCCGGATCGACCGTACGCGTAAAATTCCGGTTACGGTTCTCCTGCGTTCCCTTGGCTTTGGCACAGATGCTGAGATTCTGGATTTGCTCGGTAATGACGAATATATCCGCAACACACTGGACAAAGACAACACGGATTCCACCGAGAAAGCCCTCATCGAGATCTATGAGCGCCTTCGTCCGGGCGAGCCACCTACGCTGGATAACGCGAAGAGCTTGCTCGTTGCACGTTTCTTTGATCCAAAACGTTATGACCTTGCAAACGTAGGTCGTTACAAAATCAACAAAAAACTTCACATCAAAAACCGTTTGTTTAATCAGCGTTTGGCTGAATCTTTGATCGATGCTGAAACAGGCGAAATCATTGCAGAAGCAGGTCAGATGGTTGACCGTCGTTTGCTCGACGAGATCATGCCTTACCTGGAGAAAAGCGTTGGCTTCCGCACGTATCACGTGGGCAACGGCGTTTTGGATGCCAATGATATCCCGATGCAAACCATTGATGTGTTTTCACCAATCGAAGATGGTAAAGTGGTTAAGCTGATTGCCAATGGCGACATTGACAAGTCCGTGAAAAACATCACGCCAGCGGATATCATCTCTTCCATCAGTTACTTCCTGAACTTGTTGCACGGCATCGGAAGCACGGATGATATCGATCACCTGGGTAACCGTCGTCTGCGTTCTGTGGGTGAACTTTTGCAGAATCAGTTCCGTATCGGTTTGTCCCGTATGGAGCGTGTGGTTCGTGAAAGAATGTCCATCCAGGATGCAAATGTCATTACACCACAAGCATTGATCAACATCCGTCCGGTAATCGCATCGATTAAAGAGTTCTTCGGTAGCTCCCAATTGTCACAGTTTATGGATCAAACGAACCCGCTGGGCGAGTTGACACATAAACGTCGTCTGTCCGCACTCGGACCGGGCGGTTTGACTCGTGAGCGTGCCGGCATGGAAGTCCGTGACGTCCATCCATCCCACTATGGCCGGATGTGCCCGATCGAGACACCAGAGGGACCAAACATTGGTTTGATCAACTCCTTGTCGACGTTTGCCCGTGTGAACGAATATGGCTTCATTGAAGCTCCGTATCGTTGGGTTGATCCAAAGACGGGTGTTGTCACTGAGCAAATTGATTACCTGACAGCAGACGAAGAGGACAACTATGTTATCGCTCAGGCGAACGCGAAGCTGAACGAGGATAGCACTTTTGCAGAAGATGCGATCATTGTACGTTACAACAAACAGTCGGATAACATCCTTACGATGCCGAGTGAACGAGTGGACTACATGGACGTATCTCCTAAGCAGGTTGTATCTGTCGCTACGGCGCTCATTCCGTTCCTTGAGAACGATGACTCCAACCGTGCCCTCATGGGATCAAACATGCAACGGCAGGCGGTTCCACTCTTGATTCCTAAAGCTCCGCTTGTAGGAACAGGTATGGAACACAAAGCTGCGAAAGACTCCGGTGTATGTATTGTTGCCGATTATGACGGAATTATTGAACGTTCCTCCGCGAACGAGATCTGGCTTCGTCGTGTAGAAGAGGTTGACGGTCAAGAAGTCAAAGGCGATATCGTTAAATATAAATTACACAAATTTATGCGTTCGAACCAAGGAACATGCATCAACCAACGTCCGATCGTAAAAAGAGGCGCTGCGGTTAAAGCTGGCGACATTCTTGCTGACGGTCCTTCGACGGAAATGGGTGAACTTGCTCTTGGACGCAACGTAGTCGTTGCCTTCATGACATGGGAAGGTTACAACTACGAGGATGCGATCCTACTCAGCGAAAAACTCGTTAAAGAAGATGTATACACATCCATCCACATCGAGGAATATGAGTCGGAAGCTCGTGATACCAAGCTCGGACCTGAAGAGATCACGCGTGATATCCCTAACGTTGGGGAAGAAGCGTTACGTAATCTCGATGAGCGCGGTATTATCCGCATCGGTGCCGAAATTGCTGCTGGCGACATTCTCGTTGGTAAAGTTACACCAAAAGGAGTAACAGAGCTGACTGCAGAAGAGCGTCTCTTGCATGCAATCTTTGGTGAAAAAGCACGTGAAGTGCGTGATACATCTCTCCGTGTACCTCACGGTACCGATGGTATCGTTGTTGACGTGAAAGTATTTACCCGTGAAAACGGAGATGAACTGCCACCAGGTGTAAACCAGCTCGTTCGTGTTTATATTGCCCAAAAACGGAAAATCTCCGAGGGTGATAAAATGGCCGGGCGTCATGGTAACAAAGGGGTCGTGGCCCGCATCTTGCCGGAAGAGGATATGCCTTTCCTGCCAGACGGTACACCGGTTCAAATCGTCCTTAACCCACTGGGCGTACCTTCCCGTATGAACATCGGTCAAGTGCTTGAAGTTCACTTAGGTATGGCAGCAATGCAGCTGGGTATCCATGTAGCAACACCTGTATTCGACGGAGCGAAGGAGTATGACGTCTTCGATACAATGGAAGAAGCAGGTATGCAACGTAACGGTAAAACGGTACTGTATGATGGCCGTACTGGTGAAGAGTTTGAACGTGAAGTTACCGTTGGTGTCATGCACATGATCAAATTGGCACACATGGTTGACGATAAAATCCATGCCCGTTCCACAGGTCCTTACTCACTTGTTACGCAACAACCGCTGGGTGGTAAAGCCCAATTCGGTGGACAGCGTTTCGGGGAGATGGAAGTATGGGCGCTTGAGGCATATGGTGCGGCTTATACTCTGCAAGAAATCTTGACGGTTAAATCCGATGACGTTGTCGGTCGGGTGAAAACGTACGAGTCCATTGTCAAAGGCGAGAACGTACCGGAACCAGGTGTTCCTGAATCGTTCAAAGTATTGATCAAAGAGCTGCAAAGCTTGGGTATGGACGTTAAGATTTTGAGTGAAGATGAGCAAGAGATTGAAATGAAAGAAATGGACGATGAAGATGACGCTGCGAGCGATAAGCTCAGCCTCAACCTTGAGGGTACAGAGGTCGGAGCGGAATAATCGCTTCGAGCGCATGATGACCGGCGTTTTTCATCAGGCTCACGTCATGCTCCGGCTACAGCCGGGGCAGGCGTAACCTAGAATACAGGAATTGGTTAAGGAGGGTTGCTCCTTGTTGGACGTCAACAATTTCGAATACATGAAGATCGGGCTTGCTTCCCCAGAGAAAATTCGTTCTTGGTCCCGCGGAGAAGTGAAAAAACCGGAAACGATCAACTATCGTACGTTGAAACCGGAAAAAGAAGGGCTGTTCTGCGAAAAGATTTTTGGCCCTACAAAAGACTGGGAATGTCATTGCGGTAAATACAAACGCGTTCGTTATAAAGGCGTTGTCTGTGATCGCTGTGGGGTTGAAGTAACACGTGCGAAAGTCCGTCGTGAACGGATGGGCCATATTGAGCTTGCTGCTCCGGTATCGCATATCTGGTACTTCAAAGGTATTCCGAGCCGTATGGGTCTCGCATTGGATATGTCTCCAAGATCTCTCGAAGAGATCATTTATTTTGCATCATATGTAGTAACTGATCCAGGAGAAACTCCACTGGAGAAAAAACAGCTGTTGTCCGAGAAGGAATATCGCAGCTACCGTGAAAAATACGGATACGGCTTCCAAGCCGGCATGGGTGCAGAAGCAGTTAAAAAATTGCTTCAAGACCTTGATGTAGAGAAAGAGCTTGAATTCTTGAAGGAAGAGCTCCGCACTGCACAAGGACAACGTCGTAACCGTGCAATCAAACGGTTGGAAGTAATTGAAGCATTCCGTAACTCTGGCAATAACCCAGAGTGGATGATCATGGATGTACTTCCTGTTATTCCGCCGGAACTTCGTCCGATGGTACAACTGGATGGTGGACGTTTCGCTACGTCTGACTTGAATGACTTGTATCGCCGTGTAATTAACCGGAACAACCGTCTGAAACGTCTGCTTGACCTGGGCGCGCCAGATATCATCGTGCAAAATGAAAAGCGGATGCTGCAAGAAGCAGTTGACGCCTTGATCGATAACGGTCGTCGTGGACGTCCTGTTACAGGTCCGGGTAACCGTCCTTTGAAATCCCTCAGCCATATGCTGAAAGGTAAACAAGGTCGTTTCCGTCAGAACTTGCTCGGTAAACGTGTTGACTACTCCGGCCGTTCCGTTATCGTTGTTGGACCTTACCTGAAAATGTATCAGTGCGGTCTTCCTAAAGATATGGCACTGGAACTGTTCAAGCCTTTTGTGATGAAAGAGCTTGTAAATAAAGGACTTGCCCACAACATCAAGAGCGCAAAACGTAAAGTTGAGCGTGTAAGTCCTGAAGTATGGGATGTTCTTGAAGAAGTCATCAAGGAGCATCCGGTACTATTGAACCGTGCCCCTACGCTTCACCGTCTCGGTATTCAGGCGTTTGAACCGATTCTGGTTGAAGGTAAAGCGATTCGTCTTCACCCGCTCGTATGTACAGCATACAATGCCGACTTTGACGGTGACCAAATGGCCGTGCACGTTCCATTGTCCGCTGAAGCTCAAGCGGAAGCGCGTATCCTGATGCTTGCATCAGGTAACATTTTGAACCCGAAAGACGGTAAACCGGTTGTAACCCCTTCCCAGGATATGGTTCTTGGTTCGTACTATTTAACAATGGACAACAAAGAAGAGAAGGGTACAGGTATGGTTCTGCGTACAGTCAATGAGGCTGTATCTGCTTACCAACGGGGTACTGCTGGACTGCATGCACGTGTCGCTATTCCGGTTAAAGCACTTGGTAAAACAAGTTTCACGGAAGAGCAACAAAAAGGTATGTTGTTGACAACGATCGGTAAAATTATCTTTAATGAAATTTTCCCAGCAAGCTTCCCTTATATCAATGATGCGACTCGCGCGAACCTGTATCAAGGTACAGCGGATCATTCATTTGTTTATGAGAAAGGTGCTGACTTGAGAGAAGCTATTATTAATGCTCCTCAAGCTGGCGGTGTCGGCAAAGAATACCTCGGTTCCATCATCGCTCGTTGTTTTGAAATTTATCATACAACCGAAACTGCGGTTATTTTGGATAAAATCAAACAACTTGGATTCACGTACTCGACGCGCGCGGGTATTACCGTAGCCGTGTCCGATGTTGTCGTTCCACCTGAGAAATTCGAAATTCTCAGACAGTCCGAAGATAAAGCTCAGATCGTTACAAACCAGTACCGTCGTGGTTTGATTACGAATGAAGAGCGTTATGACCGTATCATTGATATCTGGTCAAAATCTAAAGATGACATCACGGATATCCTGATGAAATCCATGGACCGTTACAACTCGATCATGATGATGGTTGACTCCAAAGCACGGGGTAACAAATCACAAATCACTCAATTGGGTGGTATGCGTGGTCTGATGGCCAACCCGTCTGGTCGTATTATCGAACTCCCAATCAAATCGAACTTCCGTGAAGGTTTGACAGTACTCGAGTACTTTATCTCCACTCACGGTGCGCGTAAAGGTCTCGCGGATACAGCCCTGCGTACAGCCGACTCAGGTTACCTGACTCGTCGTCTCGTAGACGTAGCCCAAGACGTAATTGTGCGTGAAGACGATTGTGGTACAGATAAAGGCTTTACCGTTAGTCGTATCCAGGATGGTAAAGAGGTTATCGAAGATCTCTACGACCGTATTGAGGGCAGATACTGCTTCGAAACTGTTCGTCATCCAGAAACGAAAGAAATTATCGCTGGCCGTAACGAGTTGATTGACTCTGACAAAGCAGAGGCGATTATCAAAGCTGGCGTAACCAAATTGCAAATCCGTTCCGTTCTCAGCTGCCGTGCAAGCCATGGTGTCTGCAAGAAGTGTTATGGTCGCAACCTTGCGACAGGTAAACACGTGGAGATTGGTGAAGCGGTTGGTATCATTGCTGCACAATCCATTGGTGAGCCAGGAACACAGCTTACAATGCGTACGTTCCATACCGGCGGTGTAGCCGGAGACGACATCACGCAAGGTTTGCCGCGTATCCAGGAGTTGTTCGAGGCCCGTAACCCTAAAGGTCAAGCAACGATCAGTGAGATTGACGGTGTGGTTAAAGAGATTCGCGAAGCGAAAGATCGTCGTGAAATCGAAATCCAAGGTGAAGCAGAATCCAAAGTGTACTCTGTTACTTACGGTTCCCGTGTCCGCGTAAGCGAAGGCATGGAAATTGAAGCGGGTGACGAGTTGACAGACGGTTCTATCGATCCAAAAGAAATGCTGCGCATCAAAGGCGTACGTGGCGTACAGAACTACATTTTGCAGGAAGTACAGCGCGTATACCGTAACC
This sequence comes from Paenibacillus polysaccharolyticus, assembly GCF_023714295.1. Classification (GTDB taxonomy): domain Bacteria; phylum Bacillota; class Bacilli; order Paenibacillales; family Paenibacillaceae; genus Paenibacillus; species Paenibacillus polysaccharolyticus_A. Next base: position 32,052 of record NZ_JAMAUN010000019.1, on the reverse strand, counting down.
AGGGCGTAGAAATCAATGACAAACACGTTGAAGTTATGATTCGTCAAATGCTGCGTAAAATCCGTATCGTTGATGCGGGAGATACAACGCTGTTGCCGGGATCATTTGTAGATACGCATGAGTACGAAAGAGCTAATAAAATTGCGATTCTGAGTGATAAAGAGCCAGCGGTTGCAAAACCAATCTTGCTCGGTATTACAAAAGCATCCCTTGAAACAGACTCCTTCCTCTCAGCGGCATCGTTCCAAGAGACAACACGTGTATTGACGGATGCAGCAATCAAAGGTAAAGTCGATCAGTTGCTCGGTCTGAAGGAAAATGTTATCATCGGTAAGTTGATCCCTGCTGGTACGGGTATGAACCGTTACCGCAGCATCAAATTTGCTGAGCCTGAAGATGGCCAATCTTCTGTAGAAGAACTGGAGCCAGTTTCGGTAGATTAATATAGATTTCCTTGTTCTGAGGAAGTAAAGAATGTGTATGTCAGGAAACGACGTTTGTAATATCCGAGCGACGAATCCTGATATACACAAACTTTATAAAAACTTTTTGGAATAGCATTGACAATGCTTGCGCTAGATGCTAATATATCAAAGGTGCGTGGGCAGCTGATTGTAATTGGTCCTATTCGGAGGAATGTATGATGTCTAATGAAAAAGGCTTGCAAGATGCTCATGTCAAGATTGGTACCAAACAGACCATGCGGACAGTGCTGACAGGAATGGCTTTAGAAGTCTATGTCGCAGAAGATAGTGATCCGCAGCTCACTTCCAAAATCATTGCTTTGTGTGAACAACACAATGTAAAATACACAAGAGTGGACACAATGAAAAATCTCGGCAAAGCTTGCGGGATTGGAGTGGGAGCAGCGATGGCTGCTGTCGTAAAATGATACGGTAAGGAACGTTTTTGTCCGAGAACATTTAAGGATTCTCCAAGGCAAAAACTTTTCATTTGTCTTTTTATGAACCGCCTGGGTCTGTGGGCTTAGATAAAGGTTTGTAAAGAAACATGAATAATTGAGGAAGGGGGTGGCAATCACATGCCAACTATTAACCAACTGGTTCGTAAAGGACGTCAAGCTAAAGTTGAGAAGTCAAAATCACCAGCTTTGCAAAAAGGATTCAACGCTTTGAAACGTGAATCCACTAACATCAGTGCCCCACAAAAACGTGGTGTCTGCACTCGTGTAGGTACAATGACACCTCGTAAACCGAACTCTGCACTTCGTAAATATGCCCGTGTTCGTTTGACGAACCGTCTCGAGGTAACTGCTTATATCCCGGGAATCGGACATAACCTTCAAGAGCACAGTGTGGTATTGATCCGCGGAGGTAAAGTAAAAGACCTTGCAGGGGTTCGTTATCACATCGTTCGTGGAGCTCTCGATACTGCAGGTGTTAACAACCGTATGCAAGCTCGTTCTAAATACGGTGCGAAACGTCCAAAAGCTAAAAAAGCCTAATTATGATAAGCGGATTGCCTGAAAGCCTTCTGGCTTAGGCCTAGAAGGTGCAGGAACTGCTGAACAAGAAAGAAAGGGGGATATCCATGCCACGCAAAGGTCCAGTTACGAAAAGAGACGTGTTGCCAGATCCGGTATACAACTCCAAGTTGGTTACTCGTTTGATCAACCGCATCATGCTCGACGGAAAACGCGGTGTTGCTCAAAGCATTCTGTATAATGCGTTCAAGTTGATCCAAGAACGTACGGGTAATGACCCGATGGAAGTATTTGAAGCAGCAATCAAGAATATCATGCCAGTCCTGGAAGTTAAAGCTCGCCGTGTCGGCGGTGCCAACTACCAAGTACCAATCGAGGTAAAACCAGAGAGACGTACTTCTTTGGGATTACGTTGGCTCGTGAACTACTCCCGCAACCGCGGTGAGAAAACAATGGAAGAGCGTTTGGCGGCTGAGATCATCGACGCTTCCAACAACACAGGCGCTTCCGTTAAGAAACGTGAAGACACGCACAAAATGGCTGAAGCGAACAAAGCGTTTGCTCACTACCGTTGGTAGGATTCAGTTCACAAAAATAAACTTCAATTTTGAAGGGAGACCCATTTCATGGCTAGAGAGTTCTCCTTGAAAAATACACGTAATATCGGGATCATGGCTCATATTGATGCGGGTAAAACCACGACAACTGAGCGGATCTTGTTTTACACAGGACGTACGCACAAAATCGGTGAAGTTCACGAAGGCGCTGCGACAATGGACTGGATGGAACAGGAACAGGAGCGCGGAATTACGATTACTTCCGCTGCGACTACCGCTGCTTGGAAAGGTCACCGCGTTAATATCATTGATACCCCGGGACACGTTGACTTCACTGTTGAAGTTGAACGTTCCCTTCGTGTATTGGACGGAGCAGTAGGTGTATTCAGTGCGAAAGAAGGCGTTGAGCCTCAGTCTGAAACTGTATGGAGACAGGCTGATAAGTACGGCGTACCTCGTATCGCATACGTAAACAAAATGGATATCATCGGTGCTGACTTCTTGAATGTTGTATCTGACATGCGTGAACGCCTTCAAGCGAACGCTGTTGCGATTCAACTTCCAATCGGTGCTGAGAATGATTTCAAAGGTATCATTGATATCGTTGCACAACGGGCTCATATGTACAAAGATGACCTGGGACAAGATATCGAAGAAACCGATATTCCTGCGGAATTCGTTGAGCAGGTTGAAGAACTTCGCAACGAATTGATTGAGCGTGTTGCAGAACTTGATGAAGAATTGACAATGAAATACCTGGAAGGCGAAGAAATCACTATTGATGAGATTAAATCCGCTCTCCGTAAAGGTGTTGTAGATGTTAAGATCTTCCCAGTTATCTGTGGCTCCTCATACCGTAACAAAGGTGTTCAACTGATGTTGGATGCTGTTATCGACTACTTGCCAGCTCCAGTTGACGTTCCAGCAATCAAGGGTCTCCTTGAGGATGGAACTGAGGCAGTTCGTAAGTCTTCCGATGAAGAGCCATTCTCTGCATTGGCCTTTAAAATCATGACTGACCCTTACGTTGGTAAATTGACATTCTTCCGCGTATACTCCGGCGTACTTCAATCCGGATCTTATGTATTGAATGCAACTAAAAACAAACGTGAGCGTATCGGTCGTATCCTTCAAATGCACGCAAACAGCCGTCAAGAAATCACTGAAGTTTACTCTGGTGATATCGCAGCAGCTGTTGGTTTGAAAGATACAGGTACAGGTGATACACTATGTGATGAGAAACACCCGGTTATCCTGGAATCCATGAACTTCCCTGATCCGGTAATTGAAATCGCTGTTGAACCTAAAACCAAAGCTGACCAAGATAAAATGGGTGTGGCTCTCGGCAAATTGACGGAAGAGGATCCAACTCTTCGTGCTCATACTGACGAAGAAACAGGTCAAACAATCTTGGCAGGTATGGGTGAGCTTCACCTTGATATCATCATCGACCGTATGCGTCGTGAGTTCAAGGTTGAAACTACTGTGGGTAAACCACAAGTAGCTTACCGCGAAACATTCCGTGCTCCAGCGCGCGTTGAAGGTAAATTCGTACGTCAATCCGGTGGTCGTGGTCAATACGGTCACGTATGGGTTGAATTCGAACCTCTCGAGCCGGGTACAGGCAGCCAGTTCGAAAGTAAGGTTGTCGGTGGTTCCGTTCCAAGAGAGTACATTCAACCTGCACTGTCAGGGATTGAAGAGCAAATGAAAAACGGCGTTATTGCAGGCTTCCCGCTTGTAGACGTTAAGGCTACTATCGTAGACGGATCTTACCATGATGTCGATTCCAACGAGATGGCATTTAAAATTGCCGGATCTATGGCGCTGAAAGCAGCGAAAGACAAATGTAGTCCAGTTCTGCTTGAGCCTATCATGAAAGTAGAAGTAACTGTTCCAGAAGAGTATATGGGTGACGTAATGGGTATGTTGAACTCCCGTCGTGGCCGCATCGAAGGTATGGATTCCCGTAGTGGGGCTCAAATCATTCGTGCTAAGGTACCTCTCTCTGAGATGTTTGGTTACTCTACAACTCTTCGTTCCGGTACTCAAGGACGCGGCGTGTTCTCCATGGAACTCTCTCACTATGAAGAAGTTCCTAAGAGCATCGCTGAAGAGATCGTTGCCAAAACAAAAGGCACCGAGTAGTTTTCTCACACTGAATGCTTGTGCTTGAAACCTAGTTTGAAGCACCGCATTCAGTGAAAAACATAAAATTATAAATTTTAAGGAGGCCACGTTCAAATGGCAAAGGCTAAATACGAACGTAATAAACCACACGTTAACATTGGTACTATTGGTCACGTCGACCATGGTAAAACAACTCTGACTGCTGCAATCACAACTGTATTGTCTAAAACTTACGGTGGTGCTGCTGTAGCATTCGACCAAATCGACAAAGCTCCAGAAGAGCGCGAGCGCGGTATCACTATCTCCACAGCACACGTTGAGTACGAAACTGACACTCGTCACTACGCTCACGTAGACTGCCCAGGTCACGCCGACTATGTTAAAAACATGATCACTGGCGCGGCACAAATGGACGGAGCTATCTTGGTAGTATCCGCAGCTGACGGCCCAATGCCACAAACTCGTGAGCACATCTTGCTCTCCCGTCAAGTAGGCGTACCTTACATTGTTGTTTTCTTGAACAAATGTGACATGGTTGAAGACGAAGAGTTGTTGGAACTGGTTGAGATGGAAGTTCGCGACCTTCTTAACGAATACGAGTTCCCAGGTGATGACACTCCAATCACTCGTGGATCCGCTCGTGAAGCTCTGCAAAACCCTGATGGTGAGTGGGCTCAAAAAATCGTTGAGATGTTCAAAGAAATCGACACTTACATCCCACTGCCTGAGCGTCAAACTGACAAGCCTTTCTTGATGCCTGTCGAGGACGTATTCTCCATCACTGGTCGTGGTACCGTTGCTACAGGTCGTGTAGAGCGTGGTACTGTTAAAGTCGGCGAAGAGATCGAGATCGTTGGTATCACTGAAGAAACTAAAAAATCCGTAGTTACGGGCGTTGAGATGTTCCGTAAATTGTTGGATTCCGCACAAGCGGGTGACAACATCGGTGCATTGTTGCGTGGTGTTGACCGTACTCAAATCGAGCGTGGTCAAGTACTTGCTAAACCAGCATCTGTTAAACCACACACAGAATTCACTGCACAAATCTACGTTTTGACTAAAGAAGAGGGTGGCCGTCACAAGCCTTTCTTCACTGGATACCGTCCACAGTTCTACTTCCGTACAACTGACGTAACTGGTATCATCAACTTGCCAGAAGGTACTGAAATGGTAATGCCTGGTGACAACATCACGGTTACTGTTCAACTGATCTCTCCAATCGCGATCGAAGAAGGAACTAAGTTCTCTATTCGTGAAGGTGGACGTACAGTTGGTGCGGGTTCCGTAGCAACAATCCAAAAATAATTTGGCTTTTGCCAAATGAGTATAAGCAACAGTGTACTGGAACGAGTAACATTGTATTGTAACGAAGCTTCGGAAGAGTTCTTTATCCGACATCGGATAAAGAACTCTTTTATTATGTCAACGTTTCGGAACCTGCGTCATTTAAAATGAACAAGATTCATCTTATAGATTGATAGGTTAGGCAACCTGGATATGAGGAAAAACATTGAGATAAATTGAGCCGATTCTTTTGAAAAGATCAATTTAAATGTTTTTTTTAAATATGCTTGCAATATGCCCATCTTTTCTATATAATAATGAATGTTGTTCTTGTGACGTTGCGATGATGTGAGAGGTTACTGACACACCCGGCCCCTTTGCCATGGGAGAGTGGTTAGAAAATTTTCACGGAGTATGTCCGATAAAAAATTGGGCGATAGAAGGAGGGACTAAAATGGCAAAGCAAAAAATTCGTATTCGTTTGAAAGCTTACGACCACAGAATTCTTGATCAATCCGCGGAGAAAATCGTTGAAACAGCAAAACGTTCGGGTGCAGGTGTATCCGGTCCGATTCCGCTTCCTACTGAAAAACAAATCATTACTATTCTTCGTGCGGTGCACAAGTACAAGGATTCTCGGGAGCAATTCGAACAACGCACACATAAGCGTTTGATCGATATCGTTAACCCGACTCCACAAACTGTGGATGCCTTGATGCGCTTGGATTTACCGTCCGGTGTAGATATCGAAATTAAATTGTAATATATAGCAACAAACAAGACCACGTATAAAGGAAAAGAGGTGTCAACATGAAAGGTATCTTAGGAAAAAAACTTGGAATGACTCAAGTGTTTACCGCTGAAGGTAACGTAGTTCCAGTGACGGTTATCGAAGCAGGTCCTTGTGTTGTTTTGCAAAAGAAAGATATTGAGAACGATGGCTACGAAGCAGTTCAAATCGGTTTCTCCGATAAGAAAGAGAAAAATGCTAACAAGCCAGAAGCAGGACACGCTAAAAAAGCGAATACTGCACCTAAGCGCTACGTTCGTGAGCTTCGCGGCATCAACATCGCGGAATATGAAGTTGGCCAAGAATTGAAAGCTGACATTTTCGCTGAAGGCGAGTTCGTTGACGTAACAGGTGTTTCTAAAGGTAAAGGTTTTGCCGGCGTTATCAAACGTTGGGGACAAAGTACTGGACCTATGTCACACGGTTCGCGTTACCACCGTGGCCCAGGTTCGATGGGTTCGATCCAAGCTAACCGCGTTCCTAAAGGCAAACGCCTGCCAGGACACATGGGACATGATAGTGTTACGATTCAACGTCTTGAAGTTGTTAAAGTAGACGCTGAACGTAATGTTATCCTCGTGAAAGGTTCCATTCCTGGACCGAAGAACAGTCTTGTAAAAGTCAAAGAAACGGTGAAAAAATAACCACTGAAGAAAGGAGGAACACAAAATGCCAAAAGTATCAGTTTACAATGTAGATGGTAGCCAAGTGGGTGAAGTTGAACTGAATGATGCGGTATTCGGTATTGAGCCGAATCAACACGTTCTGTACGATGCGGTTCTTATGCAACGCGCTTCCCTTCGTCAAGGTACCCACAAAGTAAAAGGACGTTCTGAAGTACGTGGCGGTGGACGTAAGCCTTGGAAACAAAAAGGTACAGGTCGCGCTCGTCAAGGTTCGATTCGTTCTCCACAATGGAAAGGCGGCGGTATCGTATTTGGTCCGACTCCACGGAGCTATGCATACAAACTGCCTAAGAAAGTTCGCCGTCTGGCGATCAAATCTGCCCTTTCATCTAAAGTGCAAGACAATGACATTATCGTTTTGGATGCTCTGACATTGAGCTCACCGAAAACTAAAGAATTTGCTGCTATTTTGAATAACCTCAAAGTAGGTCGCAAAGCTTTGATCGTAGCACCTAGCTATGATGATAATGTAGCTCTTTCCGCACGGAATATTCCTGGCGTGAAATTCGTAGCTGCTGACGGCATTAATGTTCTTGACGTGCTTGGGCACGACAAACTGATCATTACGAAAGAAGCAGTTCAGAAGGTAGAGGAGGTGCTCGCGTAATGAAGGATCCTCGTGATATTGTAAAACGTCCGATTATTACGGAACGTACTGCTGACATGATGAACGACTTGAAATATGTATTTGAAGTCGATATCCGTGCAAACAAAACCGAGATCAAAAAAGCGGTTGAAGCTATTTTCGGCGTAAAAGTGAAAAACGTGAACACACTTCGTGTTCCAGCTAAACCGAAACGGTACGGACGTTATTCCGGATACACAAGTGAATGGAAAAAAGCGTTTGTAACACTGACGCAAGATAGCAAATCGCTTGAGTTCTTTGAAACTGTATAATTGAAATCTTTGAAGTAAGGAGGGAAAACTAGTGCCAATCAAAAAGTATAAACCAACATCCCCGGCAAGACGGAATATGTCCGTTTCTACATTTGAGGAAATTACCACAGATAAGCCGGAGAAATCGTTGTTGGCCCCACTGAGCAAACAAGCAGGCCGCAACAACCAAGGTAAAATTACAGTTCGTCACCACGGTGGTGGACACAAACGTAAATACCGTATCATCGACTTCAAACGTACTAAAGATGGAATACCGGGCCGCGTTGCTACAATCGAGTATGACCCGAACCGTACTTCCAACATTGCATTGATTCACTATGCTGATGGTGAGAAACGTTACATCATCGCTCCTAAAGGTCTGAAAGTTGGAGATCAAGTATTCTCTGGTCCTGACGCAGATATCAAAATCGGTAACGCACTACCACTTGAAAACATTCCAGTAGGTACCGTTATCCACAATATTGAGTTAAAACCAGGTAAGGGCGGACAATTGGTTCGTGCTGCTGGTACAGAAGCTCAATTGCTTGGTAAAGAAGAAAAATACGTTTCTGTTCGTCTCTCTTCCGGAGAAGTTCGTCGTATTTTGAAAGTTTGCCGCGCAACAATCGGATCCGTTGGTAACCAAGACCACGAGCTTATCAAAATCGGTAAAGCCGGTCGTAGCCGTTGGTTGGGTCAACGTCCTGAGGTTCGTGGTGTGGTAATGAACCCTAACGATCACCCTCACGGTGGTGGTGAAGGTCGTGCTCCAATCGGACGTAAATCGCCAATGTCACCATGGGGTAAACCTACTCTTGGTTACAAAACGCGTAAGAAAAATAAAGCTTCTGATAAATACATCATCCGTCGCCGCACGAAGTAATACACATTGTGCATAACTTCGTGAGGCATCTACGGATGCATAAAAGCTATGTTTGAAGGGAGGATCTCCACATGAGTCGCAGTTTGAAAAAAGGGCCATTCATTGATGGCTACATGCTCAAGAAGGTAGAAGAGATGGAAGCATCAGGCAAGAAGAATGTTATCAAAACCTGGTCCCGTCGCTCTACAATTTTCCCACAATTCATCGGACACACATTTGGCGTTTACGACGGTCGTAAACACGTGCCAGTGTATGTAACTGAGGACATGGTCGGACACAAACTGGGTGAGTTCGCTCCAACCCGTACGTACAAAGGCCATACTGATGATGACAAGAAAACAAGAAGATAAATGAACATCTCTAATGTTTGAGAGGAGGTTACACAATGGAAGCAAAAGCACATGCTAAGTTTATCCGGATTGCTCCTCGTAAAGTTCAACTCGTTGTTGACTTGATTCGCGGCAAGCAAGTAGGTGAGGCGGTTGCCATTCTCCGTCACACTCCGAAATCCGCTTCTCCAGTTGTTGAGAAGTTGCTTAACTCCGCTATTGCGAATGCGGAGCACAATTATTCTTTGGATGTTAATAACTTGGTGATCTCACAAGCTTACGTAAACCAAGGACCAACGATGAAACGTTTCCGCCCTCGTGCAATGGGACGTGCAAGTCGTATTAACAAACGTACTAGCCACATTACTTTGGTGGTATCTGAAAAGTAGAAGGAGGGAAAACGTGTGGGCCAAAAGGTAAATCCAGTCGGACTTCGTGTCGGAGTTATCCGTGACTGGGAATCTAAGTGGTATGCAGGCAAAGACTTCGGCGATCTTTTGATGGAAGACGTGAAAATTCGTGAATTCCTGAAAAATAAATTGAAAGACTCCGCTGTATCTCGTGTAGAAATTGAGAGAGCGGCTAACCGCGTAAACGTAACGATTCACACTGCGAAGCCAGGTATGGTAATCGGTAAAGGTGGATCTGAAGTTGAAAATCTTCGTAACCAAATTACGAAAATTGCTGGCGGTAAAAAAGTACACATCAACATCTCTGAAATTAAGAACCAAGACCTGGACGCAATCCTCGTAGCAGAAAGCATTGCACAACAATTGGAACGTCGTGTTTCTTTCCGTCGTGCGTTGAAACAAGCTATTCAAAGAACTATGCGCTCCGGTGCTAAAGGTATTAAAACTCAAGTAGGCGGACGTCTTGGCGGTGCTGAGATTGCACGTTCTGAAGGCTACAGCGAAGGAACTGTTCCACTGCACACACTGCGTGCTGACATCGACTATGGTACAGCAGAGGCACATACTACTTACGGACGTATCGGCGTAAAAGTATGGATCTATCGTGGAGAGGTTCTTCCTACGGCTAAGAAACAAGCTGCTAAGGAAGGAGGCAACTAATCATGTTGGTACCAAAACGCGTAAAACACCGTAAGCAACAACGCGGACATATGAAAGGCCAAGCAAAAGGCGGAACTACGCTGAACTTTGGCGAATACGGTCTGCAAGCTACGGAACCGGCTTGGATTACGAACCGTCAAATCGAAGCGGCTCGTATTGCGATGACTCGTTACATCAAACGTGGTGGTAAAGTCTGGATCAAAATTTTCCCTGACAAACCAATCACTCAAAAGCCTCTCGAGGTTCGGATGGGTAGCGGTAAAGGTAACGTAGAAAAATGGGTTGCAGTAGTGAAACCAGGTAAGATCATGTTTGAACTTGCTGGTGTACCGGAGGATATTGCACGCGAAGCGATGCGTCTTGCCGCTCACAAACTGCCGATCAAAACGAAGTTCGTGAAACGTGAAGAATTGGGTGGTGAAGCAAATGAAAGCTAGTGAATTTCGCAACCTAACCTCAGCTGAAATCGAGCAAAAGATTGCCGGATTTAAAGAAGAACTCTTTAACCTCCGCTTTCAACTCGCTACCGGTCAGCTGGATAACCCGACTCGAATCCGTGATGTGCGGAAAGAAATAGCTCGTGCTAAAACCATCATCCGTGAAAGAGAACTGGGAATCGGTTAATTAGAGGTCGGATATACATTCCGTCTGTAATCAGGAAGGAGGCCAACAATGAGCGAAGAGCGTAATGCACGTAAAGTTCAAACTGGTAAAGTTGTCAGTGATAAAATGGACAAAACGATTGTTGTTGCTGTAGAAACCTACAAAAACCACAAATTGTATCATAAACGCATTAAGGTTACTAAAAAGTTCAAAGCGCATGACGAAGAAAACACTGCGAAAATCGGTGACACGGTGAAAATCATGGAGACTCGTCCGCTTTCGAAAGATAAACGCTGGAGACTTACTGAAGTCGTTGAAAAAGCGGTTATCATCTAATTGCATGATCAGCATAGCTGGAAGGAGGAATACTAAATGATTCAACCATTTACACGTTTGACTGTAGCCGACAACTCCGGTGCGAAGGAACTGATGTGTATCCGCGTACTCGGCGGTACGGGACGTCGTACAGCTCAAATCGGTGATCTGATCGTTTGTTCTGTAAAACAAGCAACACCAGGCGGCGTTGTCAAAAAAGGTGATGTAGTTAGAGCGGTTGTCGTTCGTACTAAACGTTCTGTACGTCGTAAAGACGGTTCCTACATCGGTTTTGATGAAAATGCAGCTGTTGTTGTAAAAGACGACAGAAGCCCGCGCGGAACACGTATTTTCGGACCTGTTGCTCGTGAACTTCGCGAGAAAGATTTCATGAAAATCGTTTCCTTGGCCCCAGAGGTTATCTAATAGATTAAGCTCGTGATGTTTAGAAACAGGAGGTGTACGAAATGCCAAGAGTGAAAAAAGTTCTGGAATCCCATAACAACAAACTTCACGTTAAAAAGGAAGATACGGTTATGGTGATCAGCGGTAAAGACAAAGGTAAAAAAGGCCGTGTCATCGCTGCTTATCCTCGTGAAAACCGCGTCCTTGTGGAAGGTGTTAACATGGTGAAAAAACACCAGAAGCCTAACCAGCAAAATCCGCAAGGCGGCATTATCGAGAAGGAAGCTCCGATTCACGTTTCCAACGTGATGCACATCGATCCAAAGAGCGGAAAAGTAACCCGTATCGGTTACAAAGTGTTGGATAACGGTAAAAAAGTGCGCGTTGCAAAACGTTCCGGAGAAATTATCGACTAATTGAACCGAATGAGAAAGGAGGGCTATGATTCATGGCATCAAGAATGAAAGAACGTTACCTGCAAGAAATCGCTCCTGCTTTGATGCAGAAGTTTAACTATACAACGGTAATGCAAGTGCCGAAAATCGAGAAAATCGTTATCAACATGGGTGTGGGCGACGCTGTCCAAAACTCCAAAGTGTTGGATTCCGCAGTAAACGATTTGCAATTGATCGCAGGTCAAAAACCTGTAATCACTCGTGCAAAAAAATCAATCGCAGGTTTCAAACTGCGTGAGAACATGCCTATCGGTGTGAAAGTTACATTGCGCGGCGAGCGTATGTACTACTTCCTCGATAAATTGTTCAACGTAACACTTCCACGTGTACGTGACTTCCGCGGTGTATCGAGCAAAGCGTTCGATGGTCGTGGTAACTACACTCTGGGTCTGAAAGAGCAATTGATCTTCCCAGAGATCGAGTATGATAAAGTAGACAAAGTCCGCGGTATGGATATTGTCATCGTAACAACGGCGAAAACAGACGAAGAGTCCCGCGAATTGCTTACGCAACTGGGAATGCCTTTCGTTAAATAATGTTGGCATAAACGTTCCGGGTGTCTGGAAAGACTCCCTTTTCTCCGAAATTATTTAGGAGGTGTCAGGCTAAAGTGGCAAAAACTTCGATGAAAGTTAAACAACAACGTACACCAAAGTTTAAAGTACGTGCTTATACACGCTGTGAGCGTTGCGGTCGTCCACATTCGGTACTGCAAAAGTTCAAAATTTGCAGAATTTGCTTCCGTGAATTAGCTTATAAAGGCCAGATTCCTGGCGTGAAAAAAGCAAGCTGGTAAAAAGTCCTGAACGGGAAGGAGGTTAACTCACAATGACTATGTCTGATCCAATTGCAGATATGCTTACTCGTATTCGTAACGCGAACACTGTTCGTCACGAAACGGTAGAAATGCCTGCTTCGACAATGAAAAAACAAATCGCCGATATCTTGAAGCGCGAAGGTTTCATCCGTGATGCTGAATTTATCGAAGATAACAAACAAGGGATTATCCGTGTTTTCTTGAAATACGGTCAAAATAACGAACGCGTTATCACTGGTCTGAAAAGAATCAGTAAACCTGGTCTTCGTGTTTACACGAAAAGCAATGAAGTACCTCGTGTACTTGGTGGCCTGGGAATCGCGATCATCTCGACATCCAAAGGTGTTATGACGGACAAAGAAGCTCGTCAATCGAAATCCGGCGGAGAAGTCGTTTGCTACGTTTGGTAATATAACGTCACAAGATAGGAGGTGCAACACATGTCTCGTATTGGTCGCAAACCAATTACAGTACCAAGTGGTGTAGACATCACTTTGGACAACACCGTTATTACGGTAAAAGGACCAAAAGGAACTTTGACTCGTGAACTTCACAAAGACATGAAGGTTACAGTTGAAAACAACGAAATTACAGTTGTGCGTCCTTCCGATAACAAAACTCACCGTTCTTTGCACGGCACAACGCGTAGCGTTGTCAGCAATATGGTAAGTGGCGTAACTGAAGGATTCGCTAAATCTCTGGAGCTGGTTGGGGTCGGATATCGTGCAAGCAAATCCGGAGATAAAATCGTTCTGAACGTTGGTTACTCTCACCCGGTTGAAATCACACCGGAAGCGGGAATTGAGTTCGAAGTACCTTCGAACACAAAAATCATCGTTCGCGGTATCGATAAAGAGCGCGTAGGTGCTTACGCTGCTAAAATTCGTTCCGTTCGTGAACCTGAGCCGTACAAAGGTAAAGGTATTAAATATGAAGGCGAGCGTATCATCCGTAAGGAAGGTAAAGCCGGTAAGAAGAAATAAGATTTCTCTTACCGCCTTTTCGCGGCTTTCGGCTCGCTTGCTTCGTGTGTTTCTAATATACCCCGTGGCTTCTGCTTTGAAGCCAGCGAGGTAACCTGAAAGGAGTGAATCCCTGAGATGATTACGAAACCAGATAAAAACAAGGCTCGTCTGAAAAGACACCTTCGTGTTCGTAAGAAAATCCAAGGAACGGCTGCACGTCCTCGTTTGAACGTTTTCCGTTCTGGTAAACATATGTACGCTCAAATCATCGATGATGTAGCTGGTGTAACAATTGCTTCCGCGTCTACTGTAGACAAAGAATTGAGCACTGACATCAAAAATGGTGCATCTGTTGAATCTGCTCGTAAAGTTGGCGAACTCGTTGCTAAACGTGCAAAAGATAAAGGTGTTTCCAATATCGTATTTGACCGTAGCGGATATCTGTATCATGGTCGTATTGCAGCTTTGGCTGAAGCGGCTCGTGAAGCAGGACTTGAGTTTTAAGATATTTTTCAAAAGGAGGTTAACGACTTGCGTGTAGATCCGAATACTTTGGAACTGTCTGAAAGAGTAGTAAACATTAATCGCGTAGCTAAGGTAGTAAAAGGCGGACGCCGTTTCAGCTTTAGCGCACTGGTTGTAGTCGGCGACGGCAACGGCTGGGTTGGAGCGGGTATCGGTAAAGCGGGCGAAGTACCTGATGCAATTCGCAAAGGTATTGAAGATGCTAAGAAAAACCTTGTACACGTTCCACTCGTAGGAACATCGATTCCTCACTTGGTAACAGGTAAGTTCGGCGCAGGACGCGTTCTGTTGAAACCAGCATCTGAAGGTACTGGTGTTATCGCTGGTGGTCCTGTACGTGCGGTTCTCGAACTTGCTGGTGTAGGTGACATTTTGACAAAATCTCTGGGTTCTTCGAATTCCATGAACATGGTCAATGCGACTTTGGAAGGTTTGTCCCGTTTGAAGCGTGCTGAAGACGTGGCTAAACTGCGCGGAAAATCCGTCGAAGAGCTTCTGGGTTAGGAGGGAATTCTCATGGCTAAATTAGAAATTACCCTCGTCCGTAGCTTGATCGGACGTCCGGAGACGCAAAGAACAACTGTGAAAACATTGGGATTGCGCAAAATCAACAGCAAAGTGATCCAAAACGATAATCCTGCCATCCGTGGTATGATTAACAAAGTAAGTCACTTGGTAGCTGTCAAAGAAGTAGAAGCTTAATAAACGGGTATACACCCACAAATCTTTAAGGAGGTGCAACGAACGATGAAGTTACATGAGCTTTCACCATCTCCTGGATCGCGTAAAGAACGCAAACGTGTTGGTCGCGGTCCAAGTAGTGGTACGGGTAAAACATCAGGTCGCGGTCATAAAGGACAAAACGCTCGTTCTGGCGGTGGTGTGCGTCCAGGCTTCGAAGGTGGACAAAATCCATTGTATCGTCGCTTGCCAAAACGCGGTTTCGTAAACCCAACTCGCAAAGAATATGCAGTTGTTAATATCGAAGACCTGAATAGTTTGCCTGCGGGTACTGAAGTAACTCCAGAATTCTTGATGACGAACGGCGTTGTTAAAAACGCTAAATCCGGAATCAAAGTCCTGGGTAACGGTGAAGTCACTGTGAAGCTGACTGTTAAAGCTAACAAGTTTTCTCAATCTGCGGTGGAGAAAATTGAAGCTGCCGGCGGTACAACCGAGGTGATTTAATGTTCAAGACCCTAAAGAATATCTGGCGGGTTGAGGATCTGCGCAAAAGGGTATTATTTACCCTTTTTGTACTGATCATTTACCGCATCGGCTCCTTTGTTCCTGTTCCAGGTGTAAACAAAGATGTGTTCGAAGCGACAAATTCTGCGGGTAAAGAAGTTTTTGGACTTCTCAATACGTTCTCGGGTGGAGCACTATTCCAGTTCTCGATATTTGCACTCGGGATCGTTCCTTACATCACTGCGTCTATCATAGTACAGTTGCTTTCCATGGACGTTATTCCTAAATTAGCGGAGTGGGCAAAGCAAGGTGAACAAGGTAAGAAGAAATCGGCACAACTGACTCGTTACTTAACGATCGGGCTGGCATTGATTCAAGCGTTTGGTACGTCGATCGGATTTAACCGCTTGTACAATACAGACATGATCCCTAATGCTACGTTTGCTGATTATATCTTGATCGCGATTGTACTTACGGCCGGTACGTCATTCCTGATGTGGCTTGGTGAGCAGATCACCGAGAAAGGCATCGGAAACGGAATCTCGATTTTGATCTTTGCAGGTATCCTGTCAACAGTGCCTAACATTATCAAACAAACGATCGAGTCCGACTTCATCCAACCTGATCAATTGTTCATGAACATCCTTAAAGGTGTGATTATCGCGATTGTCATCGTGCTGATTATCATCGGGGTCATTTACATTCAACAGGCGATTCGGAAGATTCCTGTACAGTATGCAAAACGTGTCGTAGGTAACAAAATGTACGGTGGACAGAATACACATATCCCGCTGAAGATTAATGCAGCTGGTGTTATCCCTGTCATCTTCGCATCATCGCTGTTGATGTTCCCAACAATTATCGCCAACTTCTGGGCTAATCATGGTTGGGCACAGTGGATCGGTCAAAACTTGACTACACACAAACCACTTGGTATGGTGCTGTATGTCGTGATGATCTTCGGATTCACATTCTTCTATACTTTTGTACAGATGAATCCACAGCAGATGGCTGATAATATGAAAAAGAACGGCGGTTACATTCCGGGTATTCGCCCAGGTAAAGCAACCGAGAAATATCTGACCCGTGTCATGACTCGTTTGACAATGGCCGGAGCCATCTTCTTGGCAGTCATTTCCGTTCTGCCTGTATTCTTAGGGGCACTTTCTGGTTTGCCTCAATCAGCGCAAATTGGAGGAACATCCCTCCTGATCGTTATCGGTGTTGCGCTGGATACGATGAAGCAAATCGAAAGCCAATTGATCAAACGCCACTACAAAGGTTTTATCAATAAATAGGCAATAGGTTCCGGTTGAGTAAAGATTTACTTGCCGGCACCTATTGTGCTGTTTGTTGATGTAGGGTAGTCTTGGAGGGAGTGACATAACGTGAACATCCTATTCATGGGCCCTCCGGGGGCAGGAAAAGGTACGCAAGCAGACGTCATTGTGAAAGAGTTCGGTATTCCCCATATTTCAACAGGCGATGCATTTCGTCTTGCGATTAAACAGGGAACTCCCATTGGCCTGAAAGCCAAGGAATATATGGATCAAGGATTACTTGTACCAGATGATGTAACCATCGGCATCGTTGAAGAACGTTTGCAACAGTCAGACTGCAGGGAAGGATTCCTCTTGGATGGTTTTCCAAGAACCCTGTCTCAGGCAGAGGCACTGGATGGCATCTTGGGACGACTGAACTCAGGTCTTGATCATGTGATCAACCTGAAAGTGGATCGCAACAAATTGCTGGCTCGGTTAACGGGTCGTCGTATTTGTAAAAACTGTGGTTCCACGTATCATGTCGTATTTAATCCACCGAAGCAGGATGGTATCTGTGATAAATGCGGCGGCGAGTTGTACCAGCGCTCTGATGATAACGAAGAGAGTGTAGGCACTCGTTTAGACGAATATATCAACAAAACAGCACCACTCCTCACGTTCTACGAAACTAAAGGCCTTCTTCGTCAAATCGACGGAGAGCAGGATATCGATCAAGTTTCTCAAGAAATCGTGTCCTTGTTGAGAGGTTAATTGATGATCATTGGTAAGTCCGAAACGGAACTGGGTTTGATGAGGGAAGCTGGGAGAATTGTTGCGGAAACGCATCGTCTCTTGGAAGAACACATTGTTCCCGGTATTACGACTGGTGAACTTGACCATATGGCTGATCAATTTATTCGCAGTCAAGGAGCTGTGCCGTCTTTCAAAGGTTATAACGGTTTCCCTGCCAGTGTGTGCGCTTCAGTGAATGAAGAGTTGGTACATGGATTTCCCGGCAAACGCAAGTTGAACGAGGGCGATATCGTTACGTTTGACATTGGCGCGCAGTACCAAGGGTATCATGGAGATTCTGCCTGGACCTATCCAGTCGGCCGTATTTCCGAAGAAGCTCGTCGTCTTCTGGACGTTACCGAGGCTTCATTATACGCAGGACTAGCGCTGGTAAAACCAGACGTTCGCTTGTTTACAATATCTCATGCAATTCAGAAATATATTGAAGATGAAGGGTTTTCCGTCGTTCGTGAATATGTCGGTCACGGCATTGGAGCGAATTTGCACGAGGAACCATCGATTCCGAACTATGGTCTCCCTGATCGTGGGCCTAGGTTAAAGGCTGGTATGGTGCTGGCTATTGAGCCAATGGTTAACGCAGGTAGGCGGTATGTCAAAACGTTGGAAGATAACTGGACTGTCGTTACGGCTGATGGATCGTTATGTGCCCACTTTGAACACACCGTAGCAGTTACACCTGAAGGTATGGAAATTTTCACAAAACTGAATGCGTAGGTGATTAGGCATGAACAATCCGTCGAATCCGCAGCTCGGTCAACTTGTGAAGATCCGTAAAGGCCGCAATGCGGACCAAGCCGCAGTAATTGTTGCTATAGAGGACAATAGGTTCGTATATATCGCGGATGGAGACAAACGAAAGTTTGACCAACCCAAGAAGAAGAATGTTCTTCATCTTGAACTTCAACCGATGATTAGCAGTGAGGTTGTAAACAGTTTAAACGAGAGTGGTCGGGTGACAAACGGGAAGCTCCGCTATGCGGTTCATTCGTTTCTGGAATCCACCAACATTCAAGCTGAAGAGAAAGGAGACTGACTAATGGCCAAGGAAGATGTCATTGAAGTGGAAGGCACGGTTCTTGAACCGCTGCCGAATGCAACGTTCAAGGTTGAGCTTGAGAATGGTCATCAAATTCTCGCTCACGTTTCCGGAAAATTGCGGATGCACTTCATCCGTATCCTGACTGGAGACAAAGTAGTTGTTCAGTTATCGCCTTATGATCTAACAAAAGGTCGTATAACTTACCGTAAATAGTAGTAGACAGTTGCAATGAACTGTGAAGCTTATGAAGCGGGTTTTGCCCGGCAAAACTTGCGAAAGCTTCGAAGCCGGTTTTACAATAGTAGAACAAGGTCAATGCTTACGAAGAGGGTTTTGCTAAGCAGAACTTTGAGGAGGTAATTCACATGAAGGTAAGACCTTCGGTCAAGCCGATTTGCGAAAAATGCAAAGTCATTCGCCGCAAAGGGAATGTAATGGTTATCTGTGAAAATCCAAAACACAAACAAAAACAAGGTTAATGAAGGGGGTGTAGCGTAAAATGGCACGTATAGCTGGTGTGGATTTGCCACGTGATAAGCGCGTTGAGATCGCCTTGACTTATATTTTCGGAATCGGTAAAACGACTTCCCAGAAAATTCTGAGCTCTACAGGCATCAATCAGAACACTCGTGTTCGTGATTTGACGGAAGATGAAGTCAGCAAATTGCGTGAAAGTATCGACAAAGAGGTCAAAGTTGAAGGTGACCTGCGTCGTGAAATCTCTTTGAATATTAAACGTTTGACGGAGATCGGTTGTTACCGTGGAGTTCGTCATCGTCGTGGTCTGCCTGTTCGTGGACAACGTACGAAAACGAATGCTCGTACTCGTAAAGGTCCTCGTCGTACTGTAGCGAACAAGAAGAAATAATAAGGGGGGATAAGAGAAAATGGCTAAACCGAAAAAAGTCGTACGTACTAAACGTCGTGACCGTAAAAATATTGAATCTGGCGTGGCACATATCCGTTCCACTTTCAATAACACTATCGTTACTATTACGGATCCTCACGGAAACGCGATTTCGTGGGCAAGCTCCGGCGGCCTCGGATTCAGAGGTTCCCGTAAATCGACTCCGTTTGCTGCACAAATGGCTGCTGAGACTGCTGCCAAAGCTGCAATGGAGCATGGGATGAAATCCGTTGAGGTTATGGTTAAAGGACCAGGCGCAGGCCGTGAAGCAGCGATCCGCTCTTTGCAAGCTGCTGGTCTTGAAGTTAACCTGATCAAAGACGTAACTCCAGTCCCGCATAACGGATGCCGTCCTCCAAAACGTCGTCGTGTCTAATGAGATTTGCCCCTGCGTGTGGTATACTTCCGGCACAATCTGCTAATAATGGTTGTTTAGGCATACTACTACATGTTTTCGCAAGAGAAGGTAAATGTTTCATAAAGGACCGACGTTTTGAAGGAGGGGTATTGCAGTGATAGAAATCGAAAAGCCGAAAATTGAGACGGTAGACGTCAACGATGATGGCACCTATGGGAAATTCGTAGTAGAACCGCTGGAGCGCGGATACGGTACGACGCTTGGAAACTCGCTTCGCCGAATCCTGCTCTCATCACTGCCGGGTGCGGCAGTGTCTTCGGTTCAAATCGATGGCGTTCTGCATGAATTTGCTACAGTTCCTGGCGTAATGGAAGACGTTACAGAGATTATCCTTAACCTGAAAGCTTTGTCGCTCAAAATTCATTCTGACGAGGAGAAAGTGCTCGAGATTGATGCTGAAGGCGAAGGAGCAATCACGGCTGGAGACATTCGTGCTGATTCCGATGTAGAAATCCTTAACCCGGATCTTCACATTGCTACGCTTGGACCAGGTTCGAGACTTCACATGCGTATTTTTGCCAATCGCGGTCGCGGCTACGTCCAGGCAGATCGGAATAAACGCGATGACCAGCCGATCGGCGTCATCCCTGTCGATTCCATCTTCACCCCGATTAGCCGCGTAAACTACGCTGTGGAAAATACGCGTGTAGGCCAAGTAACCAACTATGACAAGCTCACGTTGGAAGTTTGGACTGACGGAAGTATTCGTCCTGAAGAGGCTGTAAGCCTCGGCGCTAAAATTTTGACCGAGCATCTGATGCTCTTCGTGGGTCTTACAGACGAAGCGAAGGATGCAGAGATCATGGTTGAAAAAGAAGAAGACAAAAAAGAAAAAGTACTCGAAATGACGATTGAAGAGCTGGATCTCTCTGTTCGTTCCTACAACTGCCTCAAACGTGCCGGTATTAATACCGTACAAGAGCTGACTACGAAAACGGAAGAAGACATGATGAAAGTCCGTAACCTCGGACGCAAGTCTTTGGAAGAAGTTCAAGAGAAGCTTGAGGAACTGGGTTTGGGATTACGTACAGAAGAATAGACAGCTGAGTGCTTGAAGTGAAGGAGGGAAAACAATGGCATACCAAAAGTTGGGCCGTAATTCCAGCGCACGTAAAGCTTTGTTCCGTGACCTGGTAACCGACCTGTTCTTATACGAGCGCATTCAGACAACTGAAGCGAAAGCAAAAGAGGTTCGCTCTATTGCTGAAAAACTGATCACTAAAGCGAAAAAGGGAGATCTTCATGCCCGTCGCCAAGTGGCAGCATATGTTCGCCGCGAAACGATCGATGGTGAGCAAGATGCAATCCAAAAACTGTTTAGCGAATTGTCCGGTCGTTACGCTGAGCGTCCAGGCGGATACACACGTATCCTGAAACTGGGACCTCGTCGTGGTGACGCAGCGCCTATGGTTTACTTGGAACTGGTAGACCGCGCGTAATACAGATGTGAGATGAGGAAAGGGGACAGAGTCCAAGATTCTGGGTCAACCCTTTTTTTCTCTTCATTTCGGAATTCGTGCTGTAAATGAAGCTCCGTAAGGGGCTTCTTTTGCTGTTCGGGATAGGGTTATGTATAGTATGGAACAAAGGTGTGGTAATATGCGCAACTTATGTATGACGGTAACTTACGATGGAACGGCCTACTACGGCTTTCAAGTACAGCCAGGAGGTAATACCATTCAGGACCACCTTGAGGATGCCATTCGTGCGTTGACTGGTGAGACGGTGAAAATCACGGGGTCAGGCCGAACGGATGCAGGCGTTCATGCCCGCAGACAAATCTTCAATTTTCCTACAGCGTCCCAGATTCCGGTGGAACGATGGTGTATTGCACTCAACTCCAGATTGCCATCTGACATTGTTGTTATTGATGCAATGGAGGTACCGCTAGATTTTCATTCTCGTTATGCAGCGAAAAAGAAAACCTATCGATATACGGTCAATGCAAACCAATTTCCGGATGTCTTTAACAGAAGACTGCAGCATCATCATCATGCCAAGCTGGACATTACTGCTATGGAGGAAGGCCTGCGTCATTTCATAGGCACATATGACTTTACTTCCTTTGCTTCACGCAAGTCTCAGAAAGAGAATCATGTACGTTCGGTATACGAAGCATGGATAGAAGTGGACCGTTCAATGTGTAGGAACCATCCTCGCGATCAGGGTGTCATTCATATTTATGTGAGTGGTAACGGCTTTTTGCAGCATATGGTGCGTATCATTGTCGGGACGCTGCTGGAGATTGGAGAGGGCAAACGGAAAGCCTCTGATGTACCGAATATGATTGCTGCATGCAATCGTTCTGCTGCAGGACCTACTGCAGTGAGTTGCGGTTTAATGCTCTGGGATCTCGAATACAAAAAAGATTAAATTTGGTGAGTAAAAAGCTTAAATAATACTTGCGAATTGGTCTCTTATCATGTAATATAAAAGTTGTGTTTTCTTAATGGCTTTCCCACAGCCCCAATTAAGATGTTCACATCGCAACAACTATCCATCAACACCTAAAGTTATCACTTAACGAACGAAGATAAATGAAAATGATGATTTTGAACATTTAAGGAGGAACTTTTCATGCGTACTACGTACATGGCGAAGCCTAACGAAGTTGAGCGCCAATGGCACATCATTGATGCTGAAGGCAAAACCCTCGGACGTTTGGCGAGCGAAGCAGCTGCTTTGATCCGCGGCAAACATAAGCCACAATTCACTCCACATGTGGACACTGGCGATTTCGTTGTTATCATCAATGCAGAGAAAATTGTATTGACTGGTAAAAAAATGCAAGGTAAAAAATACTACCGTCACTCGATGCACCCAGGTGGTTTGAAAGTAACTACTGCTGAAGAGATGGTTAAAAACAAACCTGAACGTATGTTGGAATTGGCTGTTCGCGGTATGCTTCCTAAAACTCGCATGGGCGAGAAAATGAAGCTGAGACTTAAAGCGTACAGAGGCACTGAGCATCCACACGCAGCACAAAAACCAGAAGTTTACGAACTTCGCGGTTAATTAAAAGGAGGACAGTTTCATGGCACAAGTACAATACTATGGGACAGGTCGTCGTAAACATTCGGTAGCACGTGTTCGCCTTGTACCGGGTGAAGGACGCATTGTCATCAATAAACGTGATATTAATGAATACTTCGGTTTGGAAACACTCAAACTGATCGTAAAACAACCACTGACTTTGACAGAAACGCTCACTAACTATGACGTTTTGGTTATCGCTCATGGTGGCGGAATCTCCGGTCAAGCCGGCGCGATCCGTCACGGTATCTCACGCGCTCTGCTCAAAGCAGATCCGGAATACCGTGCATCCCTGAAAAAAGCAGGATTCCTGACTCGTGACCCACGTATGAAAGAACGTAAAAAATACGGTCTTAAAGCGGCTCGTCGCGCACCTCAGTTCTCCAAACGTTAAGATTTTCAAAGTCCTTGGCTTCGGCCAAGGGCTTTTTTTATATTTTATACACTATAGGTTATACTTAATGTTTGCATATTTTAAATTCAAATTCATCTAATATGCCCATCCTCGCTTGCCCATTCATGGCTTGACTCTCTGTATAGTTTTAAATATGGTTATCACAATCTTAGCCGTTTTAGTCATACCATCTCTCCAGATGATCATCGTTTTTCTCATATCTGAGTTATCAGTCTTTTTTATGAATACGATAAAGGGTTCTTACTTTTGTTGTTTGATGGAGTTTCAGACTCCGGCTTTCAATATCCTCTAATGAGGACGGTTCTTTATAAGATTACGCTGTCTAATAATGCAAGATATTTCATCGTTCATCTCATAAAGCCAACAATAGCAACGAATTTCGCTCTTTAGGGAATAGTGAACTTGAAATTTGCATTCATGAGATGTTGTATAATTATGCCTGCTTTTTATAGGAGAGCCTAATAAGCACTAAAAATAGAGCGCTGTTTTACTGTTTTTAGTGAGTACAACTGATGTAATTTACCAGATGGCAGGCATTGACATCCCGAGTGAAAGATTTATACTATACATAATTCATATTAGATTAGTCGGCTTTATGTGGTTCAGATTATGAATGGGGGAAAAAGAACAATGAACTTGTTAGAAAAGGAAGAATTGGCCCGTACAAAAGCAGAGGAACTGGAGCAAGCTAGTCCGGAGGACATTATTCGCTATGCGGTTGAAACATTTCCTAATATTACTTTTGCCTGCAGCTTTGGTGCAGAAGATGTTGTGCTTGTAGATATGTTGCAAAAAATTAGTCCATCTACTGATGTATTTTATCTGGATACAGATTTTCATTTTCAGGAAACATATGATACGCGTGATCGGATGCAAGAAAAGTACAACCTTGAGTTTGTAAAAGTATCGCCAAAAATCACACCAGAAGAACAAGCTGCTCAACATGGGGAAGACTTGTGGAAATCCGATCCCAATGCTTGTTGTAACATTCGTAAGGTAGAGCCCTTGACACGTATTCTTTCGCAGTATGATGCATGGATTACAGGTATTCGCAGAGATCAGGCACCTACTCGTGCCAATGCCAAGAAGGTCGAATATGATACGAAATTTGGTCTGATGAAATTTAATCCGATTGCACACTGGACGAATGAGGATGTATGGGAGTACATCCGTGCCAATAACGTAACGTATAATCCGTTGCATGATCAGAATTACCCAAGTATCGGCTGCGAGCACTGTACACGGCAGGTTATGCCTGGTGAAGATCCGCGTGCGGGACGTTGGTCTGGCAATGATAAAACGGAATGCGGTTTGCATAAATAAGCTGTGTCAATAGAGTAATGACAATGCAAATGTCTTTTTCAGTAAAATCATTTTTAAAATTATGAATTATAATGCCGCTATCACCTCAAAAAACGGATGTATAAAACAAGGAGCTGACAAGATGACTTCGATTCTGCCTCATGGAGGTACGCTGGTGCAGCGTATCGTACAAGGAGAAGAACGTGAGCAATTATTGCAGGAAAGCAAAAACCTGAACTCATTGCAGATTAACACCTGGACGATCTCAGATTTGGATTTGATTGGTGTAGGTGCGTTTTCACCGCTTCAAGGCTTTATGAATGAGGAAGATTATCTGTCTGTCGTATCCCAAATGCGTTTGGCAGATGGCACAGTATGGAGCATACCGATTACACTGGCTGTAAATGATCAACAGGCTGATTCACTTCGTAAAGGTGAAACTGTAGCTCTTGTTGGTGAAGCGGATGGAGTAACGTACGGTCTGCTCGAGGTTCAAAGCATCTATAAGGTGGATCAGGCAGAGGAAGCACGTCGAGTTTTCAAAACCGATGATCCTGAACACCCTGGTGTGAAAAAACTGCTGGAGCGTCCTGCAACATATGTAGGAGGTCCAATTCAAGTGTTGAACCGTCCGAAACCGGCCAAGTTTGAAGATTTCTATTATGACCCGGCTCAGACACGTAAGATTTTTCAGGATAAAGGATGGAGAACCGTTGTTGGTTTTCAGACGCGTAACCCTGTCCACCGGGCACATGAGTATATCCAGAAGAGTGCAATGGAAATCGTGGATGCACTTTTCTTAAATCCACTAGTAGGTGAGACGAAGTCGGATGATGTTCCAGCGAATGTGCGCATGAAGAGTTACCTGGTACTGCTGGAGAACTATTATCCGGCCGATCGTGCGTTTCTAGGTGTATTTCCGGCTGCCATGCGGTATGCAGGGCCTCGTGAAGCTATTTTCCATGCAATGGTACGTAAAAATTATGGATGTACCCACTTTATCGTGGGGCGTGATCATGCGGGTGTAGGTGATTATTACGGAACCTATGAAGCACAAGAGATCTTCTCTAATTTTACGGCGGAGGAATTGGGCATTACACCACTGTTCTTTGAACACAGTTTCTTCTGCACCAAATGCGGAAATATGGCTTCCAGCAAAACCTGCCCTCATGACAAGGAACATCATATGACTTTGTCGGGAACCAAGGTACGTGGATTGTTGCGTAATGGTGAATGTCCACCGCCAGAATTTACACGTCCTGAGGTTGCTGAGGTATTGATTGAGGGTATGGCTGAGCAAGTCCATTCCTAAGGGTATATTTGTCCATCTTGTCCCATATAGATGATTAGAGTCATTTATAGGGGCGAGGTGGTTTTTTTTATGCGTAAAAACATGGGGAAACATCTGGTAGTCTGGATCCGATTAAAAACGGTGAAGAGGGTTATGTTGAGCCTGTGTTTGATGGCTATGTTTGTAGCGGTAGTTTCGTATGAGATGCCCTCGGCCAAAACGTCAGGGTATTGGAGTCTGCCTCTGGCTGGTAAAGTCATCGCAATTGATGCAGGTCATGGAGGACCGGATGGGGGAGCAGTGAGCAGACAGGGAGTCATTGAGAAGGATATCAATTTGTCCATTGCGCTGTATGTTAGAGATTATCTACAGCAGGCTGGCGCTCTAGTTGTGATGACGCGTGAAATCGATAAGGATTTGGCTGACGAGGGGACGAGAGGATACTCCAGACGCAAGACAGAGGATCTGAAACAGAGAGTAAGACAGATTGAAGATAAACAAGCGGATTTATTTATCAGCATTCACATGAACAGTGTGCCATCTAATCGTTGGAGCGGTGCACAAGTCTTCTATACGCCTAATCATCCTGATAACGAAGGTCTTGCAAATCTGCTACAAGCCGAAATGATTCGGAATCTGGAAAATACAGACCGTATAGCCAAAACGGTGAGTACCGTTTATCTGCTTCAGGCTCTGAAAATCCCGTCAGCGCTCGTTGAGGTCGGCTTTTTGTCCCACCCCGAAGAGGCTCGTCTGCTCGCTGAAGAAACGTACCAACGGAAAGTAGCTGCGTCTATTTATAACGGTATTCTCCGATATTCTGCTGGTGAACGTCCGAAAAGTTAGTCATAAGAAGAAAGGTAGTGCTATAATTGGAACAGCATACCTAACACATGCCAATAGATAAAACCGAGGTGCTGTCTGATGTTATCAAAAGAACAGATACTTGAACTTTTACAGCCATTACAGGAACCGCAGCTGGGACTAAGCTTGACGGAGCTGGGATGGATACGTGACATTATGGTGAAAGAACATCATGTGGCCTTAAGCATGGTGACACTGGAGAATCGGCCAGAAGATGCAACCGCTTTAACGGATGCTGCACGTAACTTGCTGTCCCAGCATGGAGTGAAGGATGTACATATCCGCACACGAGTAGCGTCCGAGCATGACCGTCAGAGCCTTGACTTGGGACAAGTAGAAGAAGAGCAAGATCAGGATGAAGTCCTTGTAAAAGGCCATGCAGCTGGTCTCGATGGACATGAGCTGTTAAGTCCTGATTCGGGAGTTCGTTTTATTGCCGTAGCTAGTGGTAAAGGGGGCGTGGGCAAGTCTACCGTCACCGTTAATCTGGCTGCTGCTTTGGCACGTCAAGGAAAGAAAGTCGGACTCATTGATGCTGATATTTATGGTTTCAGTGTGCCGGATATGATGGGGATCGAGGAATATCCGGTTGTTGAGGACGGGGTGATTCAACCCGTCGAACGTTTTGGTGTCAAAGTGATGTCTATGGGGTTCTTCATTCGGGAAAATAACCCTGTAATTTGGCGTGGCCCAATGCTTGGCCGGATGCTGCGCCAATTCTTCACTGATGTACAGTGGGGTGAGCTTGATTACATGTTATTGGACCTGCCTCCAGGCACTGGGGACGTCGCACTGGATGTACATCAGATGTTGCCACAGAGCAAAGAGATCATCGTTACCACTCCACATGCCACTGCGGCCTTTGTAGCGGCACGTGCCGGAGCGATGGCCATTCAAACGGAGCATGAGCTATTAGGTGTAGTGGAGAACATGGCTTATTACGAATGTGGTAAATGTGGAGAGAAGGAGTATGTCTTTGGTCGTGGAGGGGGCGGACGTCTTGCCGAAAGCTTGCACACGGTGCTGCTTGCCCAGATTCCATTAGGTGCTCCGGATAACCATCCTTCAGAGCCGGATTTCTCACCGTCTGTGTACAAGGCAGAGACTACAATAGGCGCTATATATGACGAAGTTGCCAAGTCGATTGAGTCTAAGTTTGAATAAGGTTTGTTAATATGGAATTTAATGTGGCTATATAAAAGCCTGCGTCCTTTGGATGCAGGCTTTTTGACATCATTACAAATTTTCCAAAAAAGGGATCACATATTATCTGTTAGAGAATTTGCATCAGCGCCATAGCCTTATGAGCTTCCGCCACCACCACCGGAGTCTCCACCTCCAGAATCACCATTGCCACCATCTCCCCCGTCCTGACCCTTCTGCCCACCACCGCTTTCCGTTTTAGGCTGGAGTTCTTCTTGTACCACTTTTTTCAGCAAAGTAAGAACTTCCATGCGAAACAAAGGATTTTGCATCACTTCCTGCATAACGGTCATGGTTTGTTTTCGGTATTCCGGGGTTTTGGTCATATCCATAAACATTTTGGATACCTCAGGTGATTTCATAATATCCCCGATGGATTTCTGGTACGTCGGATCTTTGATTAGCTGCATATGCAGTTGTTTGCTTTGTCCGTTGATCGCTTTGGCGAATTCACCAGCAAATTGCGGATCGGTCATGATTTTCTCGAATTCCTTCTGGTATTCAGGAGCGGTTATGGTATCTTTAACGGCAATACGTATTTGTTCCGAAGATTGCATGGGCATTAACATTTTCATACCAACCGTTCCAGAGCCGCCACCAGAGCCACCGCTCTCTTCCGAGCCACCACTGCCGCCTCCGCTAGAGGAGCTCTGACCCGTTAGAGCCTCCTCAACAGCCTTCTTACCTTCATCACTTTTCAAAATATCTACGACCATCGTTTTCATCTCTTTATAACTGCCCTGAGGAGGCGAAGAACTCTGATCTGAACCGCAGCCGGCGAGCATGACGGATAGCCCTAATACAATGCAGCATAGTTGCCACATAGGCCTTTTCATGTGTACAATCCCTCCTTGATTAGATACTGGATGTAGTATGTGATGGGAAAGGGGGAAATATGTTGAGCAATGATGGTTTTTTGCTGTGAAGGTTGGTAAAATAAACTCTCGGGGGTGGAAAACATTTGAATTTGCGTAGATGGTTTTTCCTGTTTTGGACAGCCTTGCTTATTGGCGACGCAGGAGCGTTAGGAACGGGACTGATTATGATGTTGGTCAACGGGGAGAAAACAAACGGAATTGCAGACTTTATGTTATATCTTTTAATTCTGTTTGGCTCTGGAGTGATGATTAGCGTATATTCACAAATGGGTTTCTTTGCATATCTCATCTTGAATTATATGGGCAAGGGTGTATTTCCAAGACGTGGATGGCAGATTGTGCAGATTGTGCTGACTGTACTGGCTTTGCTGGACCTCATGTTTTTGCGTTTATTTGTCGGAGGAGGTCGAGAGCGTATTTCGGACATTGTGCTGGGACTGATCATTTTGGCGGCTGCAATTGTTACCGCTTACGTGAAAGTGAAACAGACACATATCTCTGCGCTAGTGCCAACGCTCTTTTTCATGATCGCTGTGACTGCAGTGGAAACGATCGGTGTACTGCGTATTGACGTTAATGCGGCCACCATCTTTATTGTGATCCCTTTGCTGCTATGTAATGCATATCAGATGCTGATCCTGCACAAACTTGTCGATAATTCAAAAGAAGGGGCTGTAAATCCTGCTCCTAGTCGTTAAACGAATGTCGTCATAAAATACTTAAGGGTCATACTCATGAGTAAGGTCTCATATCTATGAAAAAATCAAAAGAGCTAACTGCGTTAGCTCTTTTTCAACTTTTTAGTATGGGATTCATTTGTCGACTTGCCGTTTCTGCCAGAAGATCTAAAAAAGGTTACACCATGTGCCTTATTGGCCACTGGCTTGATCACGTACTTCCTTACCTTCTACGGTGGAATGATTGAGCAACTCGGATACGGTTACGAATTCATAACCCTGATTTTTTAATTTGTCGATGATGGCTGGAAGTGCCTCATGGGTCTGCTTCGATGAGTCGCTGGCATGCAGCAGGACAATGTCACCGGGATGTGCTTTGCTGACGACTCGATCCACGATCGTCTGTACCCCGGGATTTTTCCAATCCAGAGAATCCGTATCCCACTGAACAACTTGATAGTTTAGACTGTTCGCCACCTGAAGCACGCGCTTATCAAAATCTCCATTAGGCAATCGTAGCAAATTGGGTTCTTTTCCCGTTAAATCGGTTAAAATGCTGTGAGCTGTCGAAATCTCCTTGCGGATCTGCTCTTCGGTCAGGCTAGTATAGTTCTCGTGCCGATGTCCATGACTACCGATCTCATAGCCTGCATCTTTGATGGCAGTCACAATCTCGGGATGGGTTTTGCTCCAGGGTGAGGAGAGAAAGAAAGTGGCCTTCTGCACTTTATTCTCCTGAAGAACTTTAAGAATCGGTTCAGTTCGTTTATCACCCCAGCTAATGTCAAAGGTAAGTGCAATGACTTTCTTGTCAGTCGGTACACTGTAGACGGCGGAAGGTGCTTCTTCCGAGAACACTGACACGTTGCCACTTTCCAAATAAATAATACCAATCGCAAAAATGGCAGCAACGAGCACAATCAGATTACGTTTGATCTTTTTGCCGCTGAATACATAGAACGAGTTCATTTCGCTAAGCGCCCCTCTCCCAATAAAGAAATGCTTGTTTACTTTTCAATGTATGCTCGTACCGCCCAGTTATTCGTTTTCCATCTTTGTTGGTCCATCATTTCTGTTTATAGGAGGTTGTTATGCTAAAATTCAGTACGTTTATAAGAGATATGGGTACGATTAGAGGAGCTTTAATCTGGTCATTCTTGTTGTTTGCAGTTGGTATAGGAGCAGGATGGCTGAGTACAGGGCCCCTGGAAGAGTTATTATTGGGCCAGATCGAGGGGCTTCGTCAAGTCAGCCAACAGTTGGAGCAAGGCGGTAATGTGCAATGGAATTTCTTTTTGTTCATCTTTTTCAACAATGCGATCAAAAGTGTGCTGGTTATCTATGCCGGAGTTATTTTCGGTATCTTACCCATCATTTTTCTGATAATTAACGGGATGGTGCTCGGCTTTGTTGTTCACACCACGATGAATTATGGGGCAAGCTTTTTTGATATTGTCGTGAAGGGGTTACTTCCACATGGCATTATCGAAATCCCGGTTATTATTATTGCCTGTGCATTTGGATTGAGGTTCGGCGGGGTGGTAGTACGAAGCTTGGCACAACTGGGAAGCGATAAACGAGCTATGATCGGTCCCAGATGGAAAGAGTTTATGAATATGACGTTAACGGCAAGCTTCTGGATAGTCATCTTGCTTCTCGTTGCAGCGGTTATTGAGAGCACACTCACATATGCACTAGTCAGAGGATGAAATCATTCGTGAAAATTTGTGATACCCAGCATTCATAAATTCCCAGTAATTTGACCATAACAATAAAACGGGTTTCAGCAGTGCAGACAAAAAGAGATCTGCTTTTAACAAAAAACAAAGCTGAGAACGTAGTGTGACTATAGAGGCTATGCACAAAAAGGAGAACTTTTAATGCTGGGTATGCTATTTAACGAGAAGGAATGCAAGGAACTGGACTATGTATTACGCAAAGAGTTGGATGAAATGCTGTTCGATCTGAGTGACCATCGTCTTGATCAGGAGATTAAATATGCTATAGCAAGTCGGTATAAAACAGTTTTTCGTATGTATGCACGGTTCGCCCCGCCTAAAGAGTTATCCAAGTATGCAAGAGGCGGTAAGTTAAAAAACTCCAAGCTATAAAATAAAGCTGAACATATAATTTTAAACGTTATGATGAGAGGTGTAGTTCTCTAGATAGAGAATGCGCCTCTCATTGTATTCGCCATTTGCTAAAGGGAATGATCAACTTATTTGTCGAAATAGGGTTGACCTTTTCGAAACTATATGGTAAATTAATTTTCGTTCCATTTTTAAGGAGCCGTTTGATTGGACAAGCATTTTTATAAGACAGTAACTAAAACGGTTGAAAAAAATGCTTGCAAAGAAAACGTGGATGTGTTACATTATAAAAGTCGCCGCTGAAACGACGGCAAAATGAAAAACAACGCATCAAATTATGTTTGATCTTTGAAAACTGAACAACGAGTGAGTAAACATTCTGCTCGCAGAATGACGTGAAGGTTTTTGGTACATGCCATCTGGCTGTATGAAAACTGGAACACAAATGAGATGTTTAATCTCGTCAGATTCAAAATGAGCTTATCGCTCTTTTCAATACCCCGATGAGTTACACCGCGTTTAACGACGCTGCGAAATT
>NZ_JAMAUN010000018.1:0-67468 GCF_023714295.1 Paenibacillus polysaccharolyticus | reverse complement strand
GGTGAAACTCATCGGGGTATTGAAAAGAGCGATAAGCTCATTTTGAATCTGACGAGATTAAAATCTCATTTTTGATCTTGCAAGCAAGATCGATACTCACTCGTTGTTCAGTTTTCAAAGATCAAACATATTCAGTCACTGTAACTCATTAGCTTCAGTAACTTTTATATCATATCATTTCCGAACCAACTTTGCAAGCTTTTTTTGAAGTTTCTTTCGAAGCTTTCTTATTCAACGCTTGCCTCACCGTGTAAACTGTGTTTTCTTGGCCGGAATTAGAATATATCATGTATAGAATTTGAATGCAAGTGTTTTTTTAATTATAGCACTGACTTCTTCCACCCTAATGAATAAATACATACGGAGATATTTGCTCGACTGTATGACCTAATTACATGTCACTAGGTAATCCTTATCTTAAGATGATCATCCTAAATCTTTAACAGGAGCTTTTCTCGGCCACAAGCTATAGCTAAAGCTAATTAAGAGATCAATGCCCAGCACCATTGCCCATACCCGGATTAGACCTGAAAATACCTCTGTTCGAGTCTGATCGCCAATCCACCATATCATAATACACAAAAGAGCACTCCCTATAATCCAGGCCAACAGATGTCTGACCCACCCTTTACGCTCGCTCCTCGCATGTTCTCTTCCATATAATTTATTCTGCCTTGGATTCTCTCCCCCTCTAAACCAGTATTGAAAGTAGCGATCCGCCCAAGCAATCATCTGATGACCAAAAGTGACGCTCACCCCAATATAGATAGCTGCTATGCCATGAACCATACTTGCTGTTGCTCCGCGTTGGAGATCTACTACAGTGGCTACGAGCAACAAAACATCAACAATTGGTGTGGCCGCAAGCAAAGCCAATCCCAATCGCTTTTTACCCAGCATATATCGAACGCTTAGCCCCGCCGCAACAAATATCCAAAATGCAATCTCACAGGCAATAATGAAATAAGCAACCATAATTATCCTCACCTCTTTTATTTAGCACAACTGTATTGCAATTATTTTAACACGTTTGTACCATAATAATCAATGGTGTTATAATAATGACATGCCTAAAATCGTAGATCATGACAAACAACGCGTGCTCGTAGCCGAGGCTGCTTGGCGTATTATCCGGAAAAATGGTATGGAACAAGCTTCTGTTCGAAATATCGCTGAGGAAGCTGGAATCTCGGTCGGATCCATGCGCCACTATTTCTCCACTCAATCGGAACTTCTGTTATATGCAATGAATCTTGTATCGGAACGGGTGACAGCCCGGATTCAAAGCATGTCTTTCGACGGGCCTCCAAGGGAACGTATGAAACAGTTACTGCTCGAATTTATACCAAATACGGATGAGAAAATGGCTGAAATGGAGGTGTGGTACGCGTTTACTGCCAAATCCAAAACGGATCCTGCACTCAAAAAGCTGGCTGACACTGTATATAATGATATTAGACGAGCTGTCGAGATCGTTATTACTTCTCTGGTGAAGCTCAATATCTTCAGGCCTGATTTAAATCAGGAACTTGAGATCGAGAGGCTGTATGCTCTCGTTGATGGTTTAGCGATCCACGCGGTGCTCAGACCCGATCAGGTGAACGGCAAACTTATGGATGAAATCCTCTCGTTACATCTGGCCTCACTATGTCCACTGAGCGCAACATAAAAAACGCAGTACATTCAATGTCACCCTATTTTTCCTTATAGGGAGTAGATATCGAATGTCTGCGTTTTTTATTTTATCCAATAATAATCCGGCCCTCTGGATGGCGATACAATTTCTTCTCTTTACGTGGACGAAGTGCATACGCAATCGTTAGCGGCCCAATGCGACCAACAAACATGGTGAAGGTAATAATGATTTTGCCCCAATTGGTCATCTCATGGGTTACCCCTACTGACAAACCTACCGTACCTATAGCTGACGCAGCCTCAAACATGAGGGAAAGGAATGGTGCATCTTCGGTTGTAAGTAACAGCATCACTACAATCATAAAGATAATGAGGGAAACCATAATGATCGTCAGGGCTCTCATGAGCAGCTCTTTAGGTACACGTTGGCGGAAAAAGACAATGTCCTTGTTGCCCCGAATCATGGCATATACCGCACCAATCATGATCAGAAACGTGGTTGTTTTGATCCCTCCACCTGTCGAACCTGGAGAAGCACCAATAAACATGAGCAAAATAAAGAAAAATTGAGTCGCTTGTCGCATCTGCGTAATGTCAATCGTACTTGTCCCGGAAGAACGCGTTGAGACAGACTGGAAAAACGCTGCGTAGATCTTCTCGCTCCAAGTCAGCGAACCAAGCGTATGACTGTTGGTGAATTCGAAAATAAACAACACCAAAGCTCCTATACCGATCAACGCACCTGACACGGACAGCACCAATTTCGACTGCAAAGACAACCGGCGGCGTTTGCGATATTCAAACAGGTCATTCAACACAACAAAACCAAGTCCACCAGATATCACAAGAATCGAAGCAGTAATGTTAAAAATCCAGTCTCCGGTATAATATTGAAAACTGTTGCCAAACAGATCAAACCCTCCATTGTTAAACAAGGAAACGGAATGAAATATGCCGTAGTATACGGCCTGCATAAAAGGCATCTCCGTTGCCCAGCGTAAAGCCAGAATGACCGCAGCTACCCCTTCAATAGTGAATGAAAAGATCAGAACCTTGCGGATAATCCGTACAATTCCCTCCATGCTGTCCGCATTAATAGCCTCTTTCAGTAGCAACCTGTCTTTAAGAGATATGCGTTTGCCCAGCACAAGTGCAAACAATGTGGCCATGGTCATGAAACCGAGCCCGCCAAGTTGCATCAGGATCATAATGACAATTTGACCAAACAAATTGAATGTTGTACCTACATCCACCACAACTAGCCCAGTCACACATGCCGCTGATGTAGCTGTGAATAAAGCATCTATAAAGGCTAGATGTGTGCCACTCTGATTGGAAAATGGCAACATCAACAAAACGGTACCAATGGAGATAATCAGCAAGAAACCGCCAACCAATATTAACGGGGGAGATATGAACCTGGCGATGTGAAGCCTGAACTTCATGAAGGGCACCTCTTTTAACCAAAATAAAAATGGGAGCAACTTGTGACGTGTAGCACGTCTCAATGAGTTGCCTATGTAAACCCAAAGAGGAACTTGCCCCAGCTTGAAGCAAGTGGCAGGTTCCTCTTCTATTATGAACGAAAGATACGTTCCTTATTTACTCTTGTGTACGTGGACGCATATGTGGGAAGAGCAGTACGTCACGGATGGACGGAGAATTGGTCAACAACATGATCAGACGATCGATACCGATTCCCAAACCACCTGTTGGCGGCATACCATATTCAAGTGCACGGATGAAATCGTCATCCATCTCATGAGCCTCATCGTTACCGTGCTCTTTCTCTAACATCTGAGCTTCGAAACGCTGACGCTGATCGATTGGATCATTCAGCTCGGTGAACGCATTGGCATGCTCACGTCCAACGATAAACAACTCGAACCGATCTGTGAAGCGTGAATCTGCATCGCTTTTCTTCGCCAGTGGCGAGATTTCAAGCGGATGTCCCATGATGAACGTTGGCTGAATCAACGTTTCTTCAACAAACTCTTCGAAGAAGGCGTTCAGGATATGACCAAATGTCATATGTGGTTCAACTTTTACATTATGCTGTTTCGCCAAGCTGTGCGCTTCCTCATCCGTCATATGAACGGAGAAGTCTACACCGACAACTTCCTTAACCGCATCCACCATGGTTACACGGCGCCATTGAGGCTTAAGATTCACTTCATGATCTCCATATTGGATAACTTGTGTACCCAATACTTCCTGTGCGATGTGAGCAACCAGGTTTTCAGTTAAAGCCATGATATCCTTGTAATCCGCATACGCCTCATACAACTCAATCATCGTGAATTCCGGATTGTGACGTGTAGACATGCCTTCGTTCCGGTATACGCGGCCAATCTCATATACTTTTTCTAGACCACCGACGATTAGACGTTTCAAGTGAAGTTCAATCGCGATCCGCATGTACAGTTCCATATCAAGCGCATTATGATGGGTGATAAACGGACGAGCCGCCGCACCACCTGCGATCGTATGCAATGTTGGTGTCTCCACTTCAAGGTAGCCATGGGAGTCAAGATAACGACGCATGGATTGAATGATTTTGGAACGCATAATGAAGGTCTGTTGCACATCAGGGTTCATGATCAGGTCTACATAACGCTGACGATAACGCAGTTCGACGTCAGTCAGACCGTGGTATTTATCCGGAAGTGGGTAAAGGGATTTCGATAACACTTCCAAGTCTTTTACTTTAACGGAAGTCTCACCTGTTTTGGTTTTGAAGACAACGCCAGTTACCCCAACGATATCCCCAAGATCAAGCAGACTGAATGCCGTAAACTTGTCTTCTGGCACGCTATCCTGACGAACATAGATCTGGATGCGTCCGCTCAGGTCCTGAATATGTGCAAAGCTTGCTTTACCCATGCCCCGCTTCGCCATAATCCGTCCGGCAATACTGACTTCGATGTGCTTCTCTTCCAGCTCTTCCTTGGTCAGTTCTTCATACTTCTTCAAGATGGAGCCGGCCTCTTCGGTACGTACGTATTTTTGGCCAAAAGGGTCGATTCCTAGGTTGCGGAGCTCGTCCAATTTGTCGCGGCGAATCTGTAACAGCTCGCTAAGTTCGGTTTCCTGATTCAAGACTTCATCCGTCATGATCTGTATTCATCTCCTTATTTACATTGCAGCCTGTGCGTGAGGCTTGTCCGTAATGTTGAAAAAAGCTTCCCTAAGGAAGCTTTTGTCTACTACGCCTGACTGCTTCGTTACTACAGCTTTTTAATATCTACAATTTTATATTGAATTACGCCAGCAGGCACACTTACATCAACCACTGTGCCTTTTTTCTTGCCCAAAATGGCTTTACCTACAGGACTTTCATTGGAAATCTTGTTCTGAAGCGGATTGGATTCCGCTGTACCTACAATCGTATATTCTGTGATATCGCCGAATTCCAAATCCTCTACAGTTACGGTTGCACCCACACTTACGGAATCGGTATCGATTTCGTCACTGTTGATAATTCGCGCATTACGCAACAGCTTCTCGAGTGTAATGATACGTCCTTCAATAAAAGCTTGCTCATTTTTCGCATCTTCGTATTCGGAGTTCTCACTGATATCACCATAGCCGATAGCTACTTTGATCCGTTCAGCCACTTCGCGGCGCTTCACTGATTTTAGTGTTTCCAGTTCTTCTTCCAGCTTCTTGAGTCCTTCTGGTGTAAGGATAACTTCCTTGTCGCTCATCTCAACCGATTCTCCTGTCATGGGAATAATTTGATTGTACGGCAACGGAATCAGTGCTGATGACAGAACTCCGCCCGCATACATCTTCAAAACTATATGAAGTTCTCCAGAGAAATAGAATATTCCTCCTGATGCACTATACTTAGTAAACGCACATGGCGAATTTATACTGAGAAATTATAGGTGAACGATCTCGAAAAGTCAATGTTACATCCCCTGCGGCTGTAAACGTTTTACAGCATACCGCCTAATTATGAGGCATTACCCGCAATTACCGGTTCAGACTCCAGATTTCCTTCCATTTTCAACTGCTCCACAAAGTTCTCCAGTATGCCCACCATCTCATCCCGCTTGGTTCCTTCCATAATAACGTCCTTGATTCGGGCAGATCCCTTCAATCCCTTCAAGTACCAAGCCAGATGTTTACGCATTTCACGTACAGCGACGGTCTCATTTTTGAGTGCAATTAGTCGATCCATATGCAAAACAGCTACACGGATCTTCTCCTCTGCATTCGGGTCAGGAGGTAACTGGCCTGAACTCAGATACTGGATTGTGCGATATAACATCCATGGATTACCCAAGGCAGCGCGCCCGATCATTACTCCGTCACAGCCGGTCTCATCCAGCATACGGCGTGCATCTTCCGGTGAAGATACATCACCATTACCGATGACAGGAATGGAGACAGCATCTTTGACATTTTTGATATGTGACCAATCCGCTGTACCTGTATAGAGTTGTTCTCTAGTCCGTCCATGCACGCTGACAGCACTTCCTCCAGCTCGTTCTACGGCAAGAGCGTTCTCCACCACATAGATGTGTTCGTTGTCCCAACCGATCCGCATTTTAACCGTGACTGGTTTCTCAACAGCTTCTACAACAGCCGATACCATCTCATAGATTTTGTTCGGGTCCAGCAACCAGCGTGCACCTGCATCACACTTCGTTACCTTCGGAACAGGACACCCCATGTTAATATCAATGATATCTGCATTGGTTTCCTTATCTACGATTCTAGCTGCCTCGACAAGCGATTCCCGGTCGCCTCCCCAAATCTGCAGACTGAGCGGTTTCTCACGTTCATCCACAAATAACATCTCGCGTGTCCGCTGGTTGCCATGCACAATGGCTTTACCACTCACCATCTCAGCGCAGACAAGGCCCGTACCAAACTCTTTGGCGATCAGGCGAAAAGCAGGATTACATACGCCAGCCATAGGTGCAAGAACAACCTGATTCTTCATTTCAATATTACCAATCTTAAGCATGCTTGCTGTTTCACCTCTTTATCCATTCCAAACCCGGACGTAATCAACATTCCGGAGTTGTGGTGGTTTCAATTTGATCGTACATCGGTGTTCATCGTGTTCATATATTATTGCCCATTCGGAGATGTTCTCCAGTGCACTTCGTTATCCGCCGTTCATTATTTCCCTTGTAATTCCTCGATACTAATCGCGAGCACACCGGCTATCTTGTTTAGTTCCTGTGCTGTCACCTTGCGATTTCCCCGCTCAATCGTCCCCAGAATAGCCAAAGATATGCCTGTCTCGGCTGCAAGCTCATGCTGGGTTAACCCTTTCAGCTTCCGGAACGCCCGGATTCGGTTGGCCAATTGCATGTTTTCCAACGCTGTATTCCATCCTTTCCATCCAGTACAGACAACGATGCGTGTACAAAGGTATGCAGACCTGATGCCTCGTCCTGCGGTACGATGTCCGACAGCGGCACCAGTACAAAAGCCCGCTCTCCCATACGGGGATGCGGCAGTTGAAGCAGTTCGGTATCTCGCGTCTCTCCATGCATCCAGAGCAGATCCAGATCCACCGTACGCGGGCCCCAGCGAATATCCCTAACCCGTCCAAGTTGATTCTCTACACTGAGCAATTCGGCGAGCAAAAGTTCCGGCGTCAGATTTGTACTGACCATAGCAGCCATATTCAAAAACGCAGGCTGATCGACATATCCTACCGGCTCTGTCTCATATAGTGCAGAGCAGCGCAGCACAGATATATGAGGATGTTCATTCAGAAGCGTTAACGCTTCAAGCAGCGTCTGCTCCCGATTACCCAAATTAGCCCCTAAAGCAATATAAGCCTCTGAGGATTCAGAGGTCGAATGTGCAATCATGATCGGTTCTCACTTTCTTGAGCGGCGAAGCTCTACCGTTACGCCTCCAAAATGAATATCAAATGGCGGGTGCGGCTTCGTCACCTTGACTGTCAATGCATTGATAATAGTATAAGTGTCTAGTAAAGAAGATGCAATATGTTCGCCCAACGCTTCAATTAACTGGAATGATTTATTTTCAACGATCTGTTTCACCAATTCATGAATCTCTGCATAATTAATCGTTTTGGTTAGATCATCGTTACGTCCAGCATCGCCCAGATCCATATCGATCTCCAGATCAATGTAATACCGCTGACCCAGCTTTCGTTCTTCTGCAAACACACCGTGATACCCGTAATACTCCATGCGATGTAATACCATTCTGTCCATCCAGTTCCCCTGCCTTCTATTCAAATATCGATGTGAGTAGAGAGATACATGCTTGTTGTAGCTCTCTTTGCTTTCCTATATCAAAACGCTTCGCTCAACATGAAGGGGCCATGAAGGCCCTCCATTATAATCTTCTCCGTAAGCCCGGAGAACGATATAACATTGCATCACACATGTCCGCCGTCCGCCGGATCGGCTTCACATCATGAACCCGTACCAACTGGCATCCTTGGGCAATGCCAAATGCAACCGTTGCTGCCGTGCCTTCCAGCGCATCGTCAGCGCCTACATCCAGCGTGTGTTGGATGAATCTTTTGCGGGATGTAGCAAGTAGCACCGGATACCCCAACTCGTTTAACAGACCGAGAGAAGACATCAACTCCAGGTTCTCCGAGAGATCCTTCACAAAACCAATCCCGGGGTCCAGTATAATCTGACTCTCCTCTACACCCGCTGCAAGTGCAAGTTGAACACTGCCCTGCACATCACGCACAACATCAGGCAGGTAATCGGTGTAGTCTCTTGCCTGCCGATTATGCATCAGAATTATGGGACAACCCAGTTCGGCAGCCGTCCGCGCCATCTCCGGGTCAGCCTTGGCCCCCCATACATCGTTGATAATATGGGCACCTGCCTGAATGGCCTGACGGGCAACATCCGCCTTGTATGTATCCACGGAGATCGGTATATGTGGCGCTTCAACACGCAAGGCTTCGATCACCGGAATAATTCGATGAAGTTCTTCATCTGCGCTGACCACCTCTGATCCTGGACGGGTGGATTCTCCACCGATATCAATCAGATCCGCACCGTCCTCCATCATTTGTTTCGCATGGGCTACTGCCCGCTCCACATTATTGTAACGCCCACCATCTGAGAACGAATCTGGCGTGACATTCAAAATACCCATGATCTGCGTCCGGGATCCAAGCGTAATTGAAGCTGGTCCCCATTCATATTTCCGTTCATAGATGACTGGTGTAAGTGTCATGAAGTATACCCCGCTTTCTCCCGGTACATACGCAGCAGCACTGCCGTTACCGGGCCGATCCGTCCATTGCTGATCGCTGTTTCAGTGCCGTTCCGATCCCGCAACGTCGTCACCGGCACGAGCTCAGCTACGGAACCCGTCAGAAAAATTTCATCTGCTTGATGCAGATCTTCCCATAGTGCCTGCACCTCTACGCAAGCGATGCCTTGATCTGCGGCAATCTCCATCACTACTGCTCTAGTAATCCCTGGAAGAATGCCGGTAGACAGCGATGGGGTGTAGAGGACTTGTCCTCGCACCCAAAATATATTGCTGACAATCCCCTCCGCGACATAACCCTCGCGTGTAAGCTGTAATCCTTCTGCGCTCAGTAATCGCTGGTCTTGCCCGCCATAACTGTTTAATTCACGTTTCGCCAAGATACTGTTCATGTAATGAAGCGACTTGAATCTGATTTGGCTTTCCGGTGTATTACGAGGTGTAGATAGACGTTGTAGCATTTTACCCCTTTCATACAGAGTAGGAGAAAGGTCAGGTAGTGATTTTGCCAGTACGATATGTGTGGGGTCTGTATAATCCCCCGAAGGTAGTCCAAGAGGCGCTTCACCAGCAGATACTGTATAACGCACGTACGCATCCTTAAGTTCGTTTCCCTGCATCAGATGGGCTATCCAGTCTTTGACTTCCTCTACTGTCACTGAAAAAGGAATGCCCAACTCTTCACAGCCTGAAGCCATGCGCTCCAGATGCCTTTCCAGAAGGAAGGGCACGCCTTGGTATGTTCGAAAGGTCTCAAACAGCCCCAGTCCGTACAAAAAGCCGTGATCCGTTACAGGAACCACGGCCGACGCCAGTTGAACCAGTTCTCCGTTAATCGCGGCATATTGCATGTTATACGTTCGCCTTTTGCTGTGATAAGAAATTGCGGAGCATCTGATGGCCATGATCTGTAATGATGGATTCCGGGTGGAACTGCACCCCTTCAATCGCATACGTTTTGTGACGCAGACCCATAATCTCTCCTTCAGCTGTTTCCGCTGTAATCTCCAGACAATCCGGCAGGCTACTGCGTTCCACGATCAATGAATGATACCGAGTTGCCGTAAAGGGAGAAGGCAGCCCCGTAAATACCGATGTACCATGGTGATGCATCTCCGATGTTTTGCCATGCATCATCCGATCCGCCCGAATGACATTTCCTCCAAATGCCTGCCCGATTGCCTGATGTCCAAGACAAACGCCAAAGATGGGAATGCTCCCTTTGAAATGATCGATAACTGCCAAGCTGATCCCCGCTTCATTCGGCGTGCATGGACCCGGAGAGATCAGAATATGATCCGGTGCCAGTGCTTCAATACCTGCCAGATCAATCTCGTCATTGCGGCGAACGTCCACCGTCTCCCCCAATTCACCCAGATATTGAACCAGGTTGTAGGTAAAGGAATCGTAATTGTCGATAACCAGAATCATAAGTCTGCTCCTCCTCATATTCCACCGCAGATTACGGCAGATGCCTTGTTTATGTTAACTTATTAAGTTTAATTGTTTCATTCCGTTCTGATCGTGTGTTTTCAGCTCGCGTTGTGGTTACTCCAACCGATGCCTGTGCTGAATCAGCCTCGGCTCGTTCACTGTAGTTCACAGCTCGCATCATTGCTCTAGCCTTGTTGGAACACTCCCTGTACTCGCGATATGGATCGGAATCAATGACAATACCTGCACCGGCCTGCACATAACCCGTCCCATCCTTGATTGCAAGAGTACGTATAACAATATTCAGCTCCATATTGCCACTATAGTCCATCCATCCAATGGACCCTGTATACGGTCCACGTCTTACCGGCTCAAGCTCTTCAATGATTTCCATCGTGCGTACTTTCGGAGCACCCGTAATCGTCCCACCAGGAAACGTTGCGGCGATGACATCAAACACAGTTAATCCTTCGGCCAGCTTGCCTTCCACCTGTGAAACGAGGTGCATAACATGCGAATATCTCTCGATTGTCATTAATTCAGGCACATGAACTGATCCATACGCAGCAATTCGCCCAATATCATTGCGCTCCAGATCAACCAGCATAATATGCTCGGCTCGCTCCTTCTCGCTGCCAAGCAATTCATCTGCCATCGCCTGATCCTCTGCTTCATCTCGCCCTCTTCTTCGTGTTCCGGCAATGGGCCGCGCACTCACTTTGCCGTTCTCCACTTTGACGAGCAATTCTGGTGATCCACTGACCAATTGGAATTCGGGACTGCGAAGCATCCCCATATATGGTGATGGGTTCACAATACGTAACCATTCATAGATATGCTCGCTACTGGATTGGAGCTGCTTTTCATGCCTAAGGGACAGATTAACCTGAAATA
Source organism: Paenibacillus polysaccharolyticus (assembly GCF_023714295.1). Classification (GTDB taxonomy): domain Bacteria; phylum Bacillota; class Bacilli; order Paenibacillales; family Paenibacillaceae; genus Paenibacillus; species Paenibacillus polysaccharolyticus_A. The sequence goes on along the minus strand of NZ_JAMAUN010000018.1, from coordinate 56,263 downwards.
CATCACCTTGCCTGATATACTCCTGTACCTGAAGAACAGCTTGTTCGAAATCCTCTTGTGGAAATGATGTCTTCCACCCTTCTGTTTCCCGTTCGAACTCTTCTGTCCGTAGAGCAAGATGAACCCGCCTGTGACGGAGCTCCAATGCTTGTTGTTGCTCTTCTGCCTGAGCGAAACCCATAATGTGAAGCCAGCGTTGCTGCATGGCTACAGCACGTTCCCCAGCCGCAGCATAGAGACTCTGTAGATCGGCCTGCTCCTGCTGTTCAGCACTCACTTCCAGATGCACCATACAGAAAAGAGCCTGCTGCTCATGATCGTAAGCCCATATTTCCTCAAAGCGCATCCACCAGTAATCTGGAAGTGCAGGATTATCCTCAGCAATCGTTGGTAGTTTCTCCAGTGATCTGGCCACATCATAACTGAGGTATCCGGCACAACCGCCTGCAAAATCTGGTGCTCCGTCAACCTTGGGTGCTCGGTAAGGTGACGTCCATCGTTTTAGTACATCCAGCGGTTTACCCTGATCTGTTCGACTTGTTTCTTGAAACACGTCATAAATTGTAGCTTCCTGCCCTTTGCCGTATATAATCGATACTGGATTTAAGCCGAGGAAAGTAAATCTCCCGCCTTTGCCATTCTCCAGCACAATAGCATTAGCAGATGCTTGTTGCCACGCTGCCTCCCACGTTAGCGGTAAACCGCCATGATATGGTCCCTCATCTGACTTCGTTATATATGGTAACATTGTCCAACCTTGTCCAGCCCATGCTTCCCAGTCGGCATATGTTGTCATCAGGTGTGTCACTGCGGCCCGCCGCCCTTCTATGTGTCACTATATGAGAGTTGACCATATATAAGTCACACAGTCGCCCCAATGCAGAATAAGCTGTGCACACGAGTAGTCAACTTATATAGTTCTTATTGTTTGATAGTATACTAAAGCGCTGTTGCTTTTAAAAGCATTACGCAAAAAATCCTCCCTACCCGTCAGGGCAGGAAGGACAGATATGGGCTATTTCGGAATAACAAGCCGTTCCGTTGAAGGATTAACCTTGATCCCTGTAATGAATTACCCCTCGAAATTGTAGAGCGGCGTGCTCAGATAACGTTCACCGTTACTTGGCACGATAACGACAACGCGTTTACCTGCGCCCAGTTGTTTTGCTACTTGAAGTCCTGCACGAATCGCTGCACCGGATGAAATACCGGATAGAATACCTTCTTCTTTCGCAACAGCACGAGCTGTTTCAAATGCATCATCATTCTCGATGTGAATGATCTCGTCGTATACTTCTTGATCCAAAATTTCAGGAATAAAGTTTGCTCCAATCCCCTGAATTTTGTGAGGACCAGGTTTACCCCCAGCCAAAATTGGTGATGCTGCTGGCTCTACGGCTACAATTTTGATTCCAGGGAATGCTTCTTTCAACACTTCCCCCGTACCTGTAATCGTTCCACCAGTACCGATTCCTGCAACAAATGCATCAAGTGTGCCACCAACAGACTGAATCGCTTCAACGATTTCAGGACCTGTCGTTTCACGGTGAATTTTCACGTTCGCTTTGTTCTTGAACTGCTCCGCCATGAAGTAGGACGGATTTTCTTTCAATAATTCTTCGGCTTTTTTGACTGCACCATTCATTCCTTCTGCTCCAGGCGTGAGTACAAGCTCAGCACCATAAGCACGAAGCAAGTTACGACGCTCTAAGCTCATCGTCTCAGGCATTACAATAACAGCCTTGTAGCCTTTAGCAGCAGCAACCATCGCAAGGCCGATCCCCGTGTTACCGCTTGTTGCTTCAATGATCGTACCACCTGGTTTCAGCTTGCCTTCTTTTTCCGCTTCTTCAACAATGCTAATGGCGATCCGATCTTTAACACTTGATCCTGGGTTCTGGTATTCCAGCTTCACAAATACTTCAGCACTGCCTTCAGGTACAATATTGTTCAATCGGACAAGCGGAGTACCTCCGATGAGTTCAGTTACGTTATTAACTACTTTAGCCATATGAATGCCCTCCTTAGTGGTATAGATGATACTTAACTCCTGTAACCTTATGCGATCTGTGCCAATAAGCCTCTGGATGTTTATGAAGAACTGCGGAAATCCGGTGATTATCCGTTCCTTTCTGCATAAAGAACCACGCATACAGGTAGAGGTAGCGCCGAGTTTTCCGGAAGTTTCTTTATCACATTGAAAAATCTAATTTCATACACATCGTGTCATGATTGATTTATATCCGAGTAAACGAGTAGGTATTTGATTATTTTCATCTTATCAACGTTACACGTCATTGTCAATATGAGTAATCAAAAAAATACTTTGCCTTGGGTCCTGAGACCGTAGACAAAGTATTTTTATCAAGATGCAGGTTCTATAAGGCATGATCGTTGTCATTTATCGTTTCAGGAGGCAGGAATTTCGGAGATGATCACAGCCTCGTATTTATCGCGCAGCATCTGCTCTACCTGAGGAAGTGGATCAGCCTGACTTAAGGCCAGCTCCATACGAATCTCTTCATGTACTTCCTTTGCTGACTGCTCCTGGCGTTCTTCTTTGTCATTCAGTTTGATGATTGCATAACCGTTCTCAACTTTCACTGGACCAGCAATATCACCGATTGACATATTGGCAGCCCTTTGCAAAATGGATTTAGGTTGGAAAGGGTCGTTCTGATCGATCCACCCTAGTTTACCTCCCGCATCTCGGGAGTAACTATCCTCTGATTCGGTTCGAGCCATTTCTTCGAAATCTTTCCCGTTCCGAAGCTCCGTTAATATAGCCTCTGAGTCAGACTTTTCTTTTACCACAATAATAGACAGATCATATTTCTCAGGAGTGATATAGTCTTCTCGATGCTCCACCCAGTATTGTTGAATATCGTCATCCTTCACCTGAATACCGGCGGTAGCAATCTTTTCGAGCAGTAAACGGTAACCTGCTTCTAATTCGAGATCCTGCTTCGACAGGCCGAGCTGTGATTTCATGGCATCATAATATGACTTCTCTGAATCATACCCATCCATCGCTTCAGCCATTTCTCTTGCAATCTCTTTCGGAGTAACCACCAAATTGCGTTGAAGCGCTTCTGCATATACTGCTTTCCGGTTCAGCATCTGTAGAAGGATCTCACTACCATAACGTCGTTTTAATGCATCCGTCCAATCTTTATCTGTGATCACTTCGCCATTAATCGTTGCAACCGTACTTCCCTCTTCCTTATTGGCATCATGAGGTGTATCTGCATCTTCTTTTCCCTGATGAAGTACCTGCATCGCCATAACCGTACCCATTACGAGCACACCAAGTGTAAGAATCACAACGGCTGTCCATAATCCTTTTTCCTGTCTGGTCATACCTCATCCCGTCCCCGCATCGATCAATTCTTGGCTTGTTCTAGGATGGCCTCTAGCTGCTCTTTGTTGAAATCGTACGCTTCATTACAGAATTGGCAAACCACTTCAGCTTGCCCCTCTTCTTCAATTAATTGCTCCAGTTCGGACTGACCAAGACTGATTAAGGTTTGCTCCAGACGTTCACGCGAACAACTACAGCTAAAACGAATATCCAGTTCGCCCATGACCTGCACATCCGGCAGGAGACGGCGCAACAATTCCTCTAGCTCGAGACCTTCGTTCAACAAAGTTGTCACCGGGGGCAAGGCACCAATGGCATTCTCAATTTCTGTAATCTCAGGGTCGGTGAGACCTGGGAGAAGCTGAATAATAAATCCGCCTGAAACGATAACCGAGTTATCCGTATCGACGAGGACACCCACTCCAACCGCCGAAGGTGTTTGTTCCGACTGTGCAAAATAGTACGTAAAGTCCTCGCCCAGTTCGCCCGAGATAATCGGAATACTGCCACGATACGGGTCTTTCAGACCCAAATCCTTTGTGATATTAATGAAACCTTCTGTACCTACTGCCCCCGCTACATCCAATTTACCAAAACGATTGCTCGGCAGGTGCACATGTGGATTGGATACATAACCGCGCACCTCACCTTTGGCGTTGGCATCAGCTACGATCTGACCGATTGGGCCATCTCCGTTCACTTGTATGGTCAGTTTCTCATCACCTTTAAGCATCGCGCCCATAATGGCTGCTGTCGTTACTGTACGCCCCATAGCTGCTGTAGCCGTGGGAAACGTATCATGTCTTCTGCGCAGTTCTTCTACCAGTTCTGTGGTCTGAACGGCAAACGCTCTTACCTTTCCATTCATTGCTGTACCACGGATCAACCGGTCATGTTTGTTGTTGTTTTCCAAGTCATTCAGCCTCCTTTGGCGTGTCATTTTAATATCGTAACAGAAAAAAACGGCTCAACATTTAAGCTGTAATCCCAGCCTGCTGTATGCCGCCCTTTGTATGTCTACCTTTCTCGGTTCCGCTCGTAGATGACACGTAGCCCCTCAAGCGTAAGCAGTGGATCAACTTTCTCAATGCTTCGGGTCTCTTCTGCAATCAGAGTAGCAAGACCTCCTGTGGCTATGACCATAGGATCGGCCTTCATCTCTTCGCGGATTCGTTCAACAATGCCGTCCACTTGGCCGGCATAACCATAGATGATGCCTGCCTGCATGGCATGCACGGTATTACGCCCAATCACCTTCTTCGGCTTCTCCAGCTCAATTCGCGGTAGCTTCGCCGCTCGCTCATATAGAGCTTCGGTAGCAATGTGAATACCGGGTACAATCGCTCCGCCCAGGTAATGGCCCTTCTCATCAATGCAGTCGAACGTCGTGGCTGTACCAAAATCAACGACCACAAGAGGACCGCCGTATTTCTCCACAGCCGCCACGGCATTCACGATCCGATCCGCCCCAACTTCGCGCGGATTCTCATATCGTAGATTCAGGCCTGTTTTAATACCAGGCCCAACCAGCAGTGGTTTTTTACCCACATATTTCACACACATCGTTTCGATGACACTCACCAGTGGCGGAACCACTGATGAAATAATGACACCCTCAATGTCGCGGGCAGAGATACCAGACATATGAAATAAATTATAAATCAATACGCCGTATTCATCCACTGTGGACTGACGAGATGTGCTCAGACGAAAGTGATGCAACAGTTCACGACCCTGATATACCCCAAGCACAATGTTACTATTGCCCACGTCTACGACTAGAATCAAAGAGGTTCACCCCTCTTTCTTTTCGTTTAAATCCAGGCTGATATCCAGGCTCTCAAAAGAATAGGTTAACCTACCAACCGAAATTACATCCACTCCTGTTTCCGCAATCCCACGAATCGTTTCAAGCGATACATTGCCGGATGCTTCAATCTTCACATGCGGAGCCTGTTCATGAATCAGAGCGACTGCTTCTCGCATCCGATCTGGCCGCATGTTATCCAGCATAATGATATCTGCCCCTGCTTGCAAGGCTTCCTGTACTTGGGTTATGTTTTCCGTTTCCACTTCAATCGTCATCGTATGCGGAATAACTGCCCGTGCTCGCTCAACAGCTTCTGTAATGCTGCCTGCACCTTTAATATGATTGTCTTTGATCATAACAGCATCATACAATCCAAACCGGTGATTGGCTCCGCCCCCCACACGTACAGCATACTTTTCCAGCAAGCGATGACCTGGTGTTGTTTTGCGCGTATCAACAAGTCTGGTCTTCAAACCTTCAAGAGCATCCACGTAGGAACGTGTACGGGTAGCGACACCCGACATACGCTGTAACAGGTTAAGAGCAAGACGCTCTCCTGTCAGGAGGGAATGTGTACTCCCTTCGACTTCAGCCAAAATGGTGCCAGGAGTAACTGCATCACCGTCATTTACTTTTGCCGTGTAACGAAGCTCTGGATCTACGACTTGAAAAACAAGTTCAGCAATTGGCATGCCCGCAATAACCCCATGATCTTTGGCATGAATTACTGCCTTAGATTGGCTGTTTGCCGGAATGGTCACATTCGTTGTGACATCCCCTGCACCTACATCCTCGCGTAGCCAGCCTTTAATCGTCTCAATTAGTTCCTCATTGTAACCGTTCAGTATCATGACATCCATTCCTCCACAATCGCTTGTTCTCGCTGCTGTAGGCTATGCTTCTGCCATAGTTCATCATCCCTTGACGGGAAGTCCTCACGGTAGTGTGCTCCTCGGCTTTCCTCACGGTGCAGTGCTCCGCCAGTTACGAGCCATGCACAAGTCAGAAGATTGGCATACTCCAGTTCTTCTCTTTGTGTAAGCTTTTGATCAAAAAAAGACAACTCCTGCTTCAGTTTATCTACAGCCTGCCTGAGATGGGTTCTATTTCTTCGCAATCCCACTTGACGAACCATCATCTTTTGCAGACGTAAACGTCTTTCTGATACCGGCTTAGAATGTTGTTGTTCTTTTGCATGGTTAATATTTTTATTTTCCTTACTCGGAGATTTCATATCTCTTCCAAGTGATTCCTCGAGTGCCGGCAACGAATGGATACGTTCCACGATTCTGCGACCAAACACAATCGCTTCAGATAAGGAATTGCTCGCTAGTCGATTAGCTCCGTGCACACCAGTAGAGGATACCTCGCCACAGGCAAATAAACGGGGGATACTGCTCTCACCACTCAAATCCGTCTTTACTCCGCCCATCATATAATGCGCCGCAGGTGCAACCGGAATCCAATCTGTAGTCATGTCGAGACCGTAACGCATACAAGTTTCATAAATGGTAGGAAAACGATGCTTCACCACCTCCGGCTGCTCATGGGTAATGTCGAGGTAAACAAAGGTACTGTTCGTCAGTTCCATCTCGCTGACAATCGCTCTAGCTACAATATCACGGGGTGCCAGTTCAAGCTGCGGATGGTACTTCTCCATGAAACGTTCACCCTTCACGTTGCGGAGGTATGCACCTTCCCCGCGTACTGCTTCAGACACCAGGAAGCGTGGAGCTCCGGGGTAACATAAGGATGTGGGGTGGAACTGGATAAATTCCATATCACGAACTATAGCTCCCGCACGATATGCCATAGCCACCCCGTCAGCTGTAGCTACATCCGGATTCGTCGTATAGCGGTACAACTGTCCTGCACCACCAGAGCAGAGCACCGTTGCTTTCGCTTTAACAAACACGTTGGAGCCATCTTCTTTTAGAATCAGAGCACCGATACATTCCCCTTGATCCGTAATGAGATCCACCACAAAGTGCTCATCCCAAACGTCGATGCCCGGATGCTCGTCAACCTCAACAGCGAGTGCTCTTACAATCTCATATCCTGTTGCATCTCCGTTGGCATGTAAAATACGGCGGTGGCTGTGCGCACCTTCCTGCGTCAACGCCAACTCGCCGTTCTCCAGGTCAAACAATGTCCCCAGACGAATCAGTTCTCTGACACCGTCCGGGCCCTCATTCACCAATACTTCAACTGCCTCGGATCGGCACAACCCCGCTCCGGCAACAAGAGTATCTTGCAAGTGATACGCAGGCGAATCATCTTCAGCAATAACAGCCGCAATCCCGCCCTGCGCATATCTGGTGTTGCTCTCAAGCAAAGACTTCTTCGTAATCATCAGTACACGATGCTGCTCGCTGGCCTTAATAGCCGTGAACAGACCGGCAATGCCCGAACCAATCACCAGTACATCGGTCTCTACCAGCGGCAGCGCAGAGAGGTCGAAATCATATAAATATTGCGGTATCATCTTATTCACCTGTCTCGGAGCAAGAGTAACGCATGTTACTTCACCAGTAACATGCGCTCTAGTGATTCTCTGGCTTTATCAGCAACAGCCGGTGGGACATAAATCTGCGGTTTCATCGTTTCCAGGCACTTAACCAGCTTCTTCAGGTTGTTGACCTTCATGTTTGGACATACCAGGAACTTGGTTGCAAAATGGAACTGTTTATCGGGACTATCGAGCCGAAGTTGATATCCTGTGCCATCCTCCGTGCCGACAATGAATTCCTTAGTGGAAGATTTCTTGCAATAATCCAGAATCGCTGTTGTGCTGCCTACAAAGTCCCCCATTTCTACAACCTCAGGGCGACATTCCGGGTGCACCACAAACTCCGCATTCGGATATTTGGCCTTCATCTCAACAACATCTTTTACCGTGAGCATATCGTGTGTATTGCAATAACCTTCCCAGATGATCATCTTTTTGTCCGTGTGCTGCTGCACATAATGTCCCAGGTTTTTGTCCGGTACCCAGATAATTTCTTCGGAATCCACAGACTGGATTACACGAACAGCATTCGCTGATGTACAGCAAATATCTGTTTCTGCTTTGATCTCAGCCGAGGAATTAATGTAGGTGACTACCTTGGCGTTCGGATGTTGTGCCTTCAGCTTACGTAATCCATCCACGTTCACCATATCTGCCATTGGACAGCCCGCACGTTCATCAGGAATCAGAACCGTTTTGCCCGGAGCTAGAATTTTAGCGCTTTCACCCATAAAATGAACTCCACAGAATACGATAACATCCGCATCTGTTTGTGCTGCCTTCTGGGCCAGCAGGAAAGAATCTCCACGGAAATCTGCGACTTCCTGTACTTCATCACGTTGATAATAATGAGCAAGAATAATGGCATTACGTTCCTTCTTGAGTACCATCAGCCGCTCACGCAGCTCACGATTCATCTCAGCCTTGCGCTCTAAAGCCAGAGCTTCCACCTGTGATCCTCTCCTTATCGGGACAGCGTCAAGCGCTGTTTCATGGGCTAACCTATGTCGTAATGTTCGCTGGTGAAACGAATCACAAGCGGTTTAACAACTAATGTACACAACGTTCACGACTCTGTCAATAAATGAAAAAAGGCAGGATACCCTGCCTTATCCCCCCTATGCTATCCGGTTCGCCATCTAGCTCTTGATTATCTGTTTCTTCTACACTTGAATAAATACTACAAAAAAAGAGAGCCGCAAGGGCTCTCTTTCTTTCCGATAACATGACCGGGCATCTGACATATTAAGATGTTGGCTTCGTGCCGCCATCATTAGGATCATTGTTCCCTTTATCCAAGTCAGGAGCCTCGTTTGGAATATCTCCAGCCGGTGGCTCAGATGTTTCATCTTTGCCCTGAATGCGAACGCGAACATCGCCGATGTTATCAACGATTGGCTCGCCGCCTTCATTTGGCGTACCTTCTCCTGAGTTATCGCCTTCTGCTTTTGGTGTCAATGAACCTGTTTCGATCAATTGCTTGATCTGATCCATTTCCAATGTTTCTACTTCAAGCAATGTTTCGGCGATCAGATGCATTTCTTTCGTATGTTTGATCAACAATGCTTTACACTTTTCATAACATTCGTTAATAAAGCGTTGCATCTCTTGGTCAATCTCATATGCGATGGAATCCGAGTAATTCTGTTCATGACCGATATCCCGTCCAAGGAACACCTGTCCTTGTGAACTTCCGAATTGCATTGGACCCAGTTTCTCACTCATACCGTATTCCATAACCATGCTGCGCACGATACCTGTCGCTTGCTGGAAGTCACTATATGCACCGGTACCGATCTCACCGATAAATAATTCTTCCGCCACGCGACCCCCGAGAAGTCCTGTTACTTTATCCAGCAACTCCTGTTTGGTAACGAGCATGCGGTCTTCTTTTGGCAACATGATTACATATCCACCCGCACGTCCGCGCGGAATGATGGTCACTTTATGTACCATATCAGCATGTTCCAGGAAGTATCCTACGATGGTATGGCCTGCTTCGTGATAAGCAACAATGCGTTTCTCCCGATCACTGATGACACGGCTTTTCTTCTCTGTACCAACGATGACTCGGTCAATCGCCTCATCCACTTCACGCATAGAAATATCTTTTCTGTTACGGCGCGCCGCAAGCAATGCCGCTTCATTCAGCAAGTTCTCCAAGTCTGCACCCGAGAAACCTGTTGTACGCTTCGCAATAATGTCCAGTCTCACATCTTTCGTGAGTGGTTTATTACGGGAGTGTACTTTCAGTACAGCTTCACGGCCCTTAACATCTGGACGATCCACTGTGATTTGACGGTCAAAACGTCCTGGACGCAACAACGCAGGGTCTAGAATGTCTGCGCGGTTCGTTGCGGCAACGATGATAATACCTTCGTTTGCACCGAATCCGTCCATTTCAACGAGCAATTGGTTAAGGGTCTGTTCACGTTCATCGTGACCGCCGCCCAGACCAGCACCACGCTGACGTCCTACTGCATCAATCTCGTCAATAAAGATAATACAAGGCGCGTTTTTCTTTGCATTTTCGAACAAGTCACGTACACGTGATGCACCGACACCGACAAACATTTCAACGAAGTCGGAACCGGAAATGCTAAAGAATGGTACACCTGCTTCACCAGCTACAGCACGAGCAAGCAATGTCTTACCTGTACCTGGAGGTCCTACGAGCAATACGCCCTTCGGAATACGTGCCCCAACGGCTGCGAACTTCCGAGGGTCCTTGAGGAAGTCTACGACTTCAACAAGCTCTTGTTTCTCCTCGTCTGCCCCCGCCACATCTTCAAATGTAACGCGCTTCTTCTCTTCATTGTAGAGGCGAGCACGGCTTTTACCAAAGTTCATTACCTTACCGCCGCCACCTTGAGCCTGATTAAACAGGAAGAAGAACAGCAGGAACATAATGATCAAAGGAATAAAGGAAGTCAGCAACGTCAACCAGATGCTGTCACCTTTCATTGGTTCCTGATGATATTCAAATTTGTTAGCTTCACTTGCAGCTACAAGTTCGTTAATTGCCTCATCCGTAGGAGGAATATACGTTGAGAAATTTTCTGATTTGGCCCCATCAGGTGCTTGTTTGTATCGGCCGGTCACGAGATATGTCTGACCGTTGAATTGAACAGTCACTTCGGCGATATTGTTGGCTTTAACCTCAGCACGAAACTGATCATATCTAGGGTTTTCTATAACATCGTTTCCATCTGTGATAAATCTAACTAAACCCACCACAACTAAAAAAAGAATCAAATAAAAACCAGAATTCCGGATGAACCGATTCATCCCCTACCTCCTCTCGAGACACTTTAATTATTTTAACATAGCCCGACATGGCTTCTCAATAGAAGCCAAGAACAGCTTAAGGCTTGGGCCTTACAAGATATTAGCTTGTGTAGATTTCTGGTTTCAGAATCCCGATATAAGGAAGATTCCGGTATTGCTCGGCATAATCCAAACCGTATCCCACGATGAATGCATCAGGGATATCAAAGCCAGTGTAATGAGCTTCAAGTTCCACTTTGCGGCCGGATGGTTTATCGAACAGTGTTACCACGCGGACAGTTTCAGCACCGCGGTTTTCCAACAGTTCGATCAAATAGCTGAGGGTCAGTCCACTGTCGATAATATCTTCGACAATCAGAACTTCACGTCCTTCAACCGATACATCCAGGTCCTTGATGATTTTGACAACACCGGATGATTTGGTCGACGCACCATAACTGGATACGGCCATAAAATCCATCTCAACCGGTACCGTTATGTTTTTAACCAAATCAGCCATAAATATAAACGCACCTTTGAGCACGCAAATGACCAAAGGGTTCCGGTTAGCATAATCGGCACTAAGTGTTGCGCCTAATTCCTTAACCTTACTCTGAATTTCTTCTTCACTGATCAATACTTCCTGAATGTCGTTCTGCAACTGTGCGAACCTCCTAAGTTATACTATGAAAGCCTTACCTGAACCATAACCACTACCCCTGAATCGCTGAATCGCCTACAGTCATGTACAGGATTGCGGAAGTGCTCTCCCTGACAGGAGCCATATCGGACCGGCGAACGCCCGGTAACCAGATGACATTGCCTGCTCCATCGCACACCACAGGAATGCGGGGTCTGACAGATGGGGGAATTTTCTCGTCGATGAAAATATTTTTCACCTTTTTGCTTCCGTTTAATCCCATTACCTTCATGGTATCTCCAGGTAACCGTGAACGTACAATCAACGGCATCTGAAGCCCATCCGCATCAAATGCGGCTTGATCAGCCGATTCAGGTACATGATAGTTTTCGGGACTCATCGGCGTCAACCGAATATATCGGTCAATCTCGGTGAGTGAAAGCTCATAAGTTCCGCTCCATTGTGCAAGACGATACTCGTAAGATTGACCCTGTGCACTTGTCCGTTTGCCAAAAGTGATCAGATCATACTCTCGGGCACATACAAGTGTCTGTCCTATATCCAGGCTCCAGGTCGTCACCTCGGTCTCCATGACCTTGCGCCGAATAGTTTCAATACGGGTAAAGTCGACAAAATCACTGTCCAAAGGCAGATAATTCAATATTAGTTTAATCAACCTTCGTTGTAAAGCGACATGTAACTTCAAGAAGGAAGGCACCTCAAAGGTCTGCCTTCCGCCGTTCACCTGCACTAGACACCTGTATGTGTCATGAGTACTCTGCTCCATGAAATCGTCTTCGTCACCCACAATTTCGGCAAGTCGATTCAGTGACGGCGTGAGTTGTCCATTATATTGCCCCAAAAAAGGAAGCACATCCAGACGAATCGCATTACGCCGATATTTTCGTTGATCATTGCTCTCATCACGAAAATAAGTAAAACCCTGTGTATTACAAGCTTCTACAAGGTCCGTCTTGTTTATACGAAGGCATGGACGGATAAGTTCCACATTTTTTTCACGACGTTTGAACTTCATGCCTGCCAGTCCCGATATCCCACTGCCTCGTAGCAAATGAAGCATAACCGTCTCGGCCTGATCATCAGCATGATGTGCCAAAGCAATGCTGGCTGCACCATACTTATCAGCCACTTCATGTAAAAAGGCATAACGCCGATTACGCGCTGCCTCCTGTGGACCTTGACCTGTTTGTTTCATATAGGAAGGTATGTCAGCTTTGACCCACTCAAATGCAAGGTCAAGCCGACGTGCCAAGTCCATCATCTGGCGGGCTTCTTCATCCGACTCAGCTCGAAACCCATGATGTACGTGGGCACAGATTAATTCAAGCGGCATACGTTGCTTGCTAATCTCATGCATGATATGCAAAAAAGCTACCGAATCCGGCCCGCCCGATACAGCGACGACAATCCGGTCCCCGGGAACCCATAACTGATGCTCTTCCGCTGCATCCAGTACGTTATTCACCAGTGTCTCCCAGCGTAAAGCTTCCATAACTGTTCCTCATTCCTTGCGTTATGTATATGCATGCCCGAATCAAAAACGCAGTGCATAAATAAGTACACCGATAAGTAAAATTACCGATAGGGCAAATGCGTTTTTCAACCATCGCGGTGTGCTGCTTCTGGAACGCCGGCGCATCTGTGTAGGACGTGCCATTAATTCCTTCCAAGATTTTGCAGCATGATCTGCATTGGGGAATTGTCCCTGGAGAGCATCAATGATCCATCTACGAAAAGGAGCCAGCCGTTCGCTGTTTTCCACCAACATCACGAGTTGATTCACACTCCGCAATTGCGGGAGGCCGTCTGCAGCCAAAGATTTCAGCGCGTCCGCTTCCAAAATGTGAATCATCAAAAGCGCATAGGCAAACACATCATATGTAGCATCTGCAGTTCGGCTGCCAGCATTCCAAAATCCACGGTCATACCATTCCGTGAACTGTTTAACACTTCGCCCAATGGACGTTACCCCACCGTAATCAATCAGCTCGACATGCCCGTAATCGGACACGAGTACATTTTGAGGTTTGAGATCACCAAATACCCAGCCTGCCTGATGTAATTGAGCGAGCCGCTGCAACAATCTTAATCCAACCAGCAGTGTCCAGTCCGTTCCCTGACGCCGAATGAAGTGATGAAGAGCCTCACCTTTAACGTAGCGCATCACATAAAAAGGAATATCCCGTCCACGAACGGCATAATCGTCCACATCTTTAAGATAGGAAGGAATGCCGCTCTGCCGAAGGGCTTCATGATTACGCTGTAATTGAAATGATTTGAGTACATTGATCTCCGATTGCAGATCAACCGGGTCAAATCCCATTTTGAGCGCATAATGCTTGCCATTCTCTCCACGCTGGACGAGGAAAACAACCCCATTGGCACCTCTGCCCAGCAACTTTCGAATCGTATACCGACTTCGGTTCCATTTCCCCGTAATGACGGTTCCCGGCGGGAAAGAGGCATCAGACAACGTTGTCACCGAGCATCCCTTCTCTTTCAATGCGATAGTTCCCTTCTATTTCCTGCTGTTCCTCCAGTGTACCATAACGGTAAAAATCAATCACCTTCTGAATTGCAGGGCCTGTCGGCGTTGCACCTTTTGTCTGCAACCGTCCGAACAAGGAACGAACACGCCCGGGATCATCGGTCCAGTCGATGTCCATAACCGCATCCTCTCCGCTGTGGCGTCCTGGAAAATGAAATACAGCTAAACGACTTTTGCCTACTCGTGCCTGCAGGCTTAACATCAAATCCCTAATCCCCTCTTCTACTGCTGCCAGTTTCGGTTTCATACTAGCACTGACGTCAATCAGAAGCGTGACTTGCAGGGCGGCATTTTCCGTCAGATTGTCAATCACTTCTACAACCTGCGAGCGCTGGGATGGTTCCAGATCCGTTACTGTCTTGGTTCCATTCTCTCCCAAAATTTGTGTTAACTCTCTATTAACCGCCTGTTGAATGGTCTGAACCACCGTTTTTCTCGTCATCATCTGCATCGTATGCGCAAGCTGTCTTGTTCCTACAATCTGACTAATGCCTCCGCCAGCTCTCGCAATATCCTCAATCTCCCGACTACCCAGCTCGCCAATCGTGCCATAATCAATTACACCTGCAACGTTAACTGTAATACCCTCTTCGCGTGCCTCCGCCGCTGCCAGTACCGGGCTTACCCCCACATTGGAACAACCGTCGGTGATTAACAAAATTTGTTTCATCCGATATCCCTCCGTTTTTCGTACTCTCCAACTCTATGACTAGCATTGCCAGATTGGAGAGAGTTCAAACGGATTTGAGTTGATTTAACTTACAGTGCGAGGGCGCTCCATACGATTAATACCAGGCACACGCAAGGTAGCCCACTCTGGGCGATAATGTTCAACTTTGCCGACCACAACTGTCATATCATCTAAAATCTCTTGTTGCTGATAGCGAATAACACTCTCAAGCAAGCAATCTGCGAGTTCCTGCGGATCATCCGTATGAATCTCCTGAATAAGTCGTTTCATCCATAACTCTTTATTGACCGCGTATCCTGGAGCATCATAGATGCCATCTGTCATCATGATCAAGATATCACCCGGCTGTAGCTGAAGTGTGACCAGATCCACCTCGATATCTTTAATAATACCTATCGGCAAATTGCTCGCTGAAACTTGAATAACCTCCTGTCCACGTTTAATAAAGCTTGGGGTCGAACCGATTTTCATAAACGTTGTCTCTGCCGTATACTCATCGATCAGTGCCATATCTACTGTGGCATACATCTCCTCCGGAGAACGAAGCATCAGTACAGAATTAACAGATTTAATTGCTAATTTCTCATCCATGCCCGATTGAAGCAGTTGCTCCAAAATATTTAATGCAGCACTGCTTTCCATGCGAGCCCGTTCCCCATTGCCCATCCCGTCACTAAGTGCCACCGCAAAAGTACCATTACCGAGTTCCACGGTGCTAAAGCTGTCTCCCGACATCACATCGCCTCCTTTGGCGGCGGCAGCTACACCCGTTGTGATCTCGAATGTCTTCGCTGAACCAAAGGTTACGGTAGCCAGTCCCTGACGGGGATCAGTCATGGTCTCATGTAACACAGCAATATGCTCGTCCAGCACGTTAGAGATCAGCGGAGCGATCATTTTACGGCATTCATCGAAACCTCTTGTATACGCATGTACGATCTCGATCTCCACATTGCCTGCTTCCAGATTAATAATCTCTATAGAATGAATGGATAGTCCCAGTGACTCCAGCGCATCCCGAATTTGTTCTTCCTGCTGTACCATTTCCTCACTTTCACGTTGAATTTCTTTGGCCAAGTCTTCCATCACCTGGGATACTCCGGACAATTGCTCGGCAACCAGCTGACGACTGTCAATAATCTGGCGTTTCCATTGCATATTATGCTGATGCAGACCATATTGGGCACGCATCACTTCAAGTACCTCCTCCGGCTTGGCACACACCCGGTTCCATTCCGTCGGAATTTGCTTCCCTGACATCTCCGGGTTTGCCTCAATAGAGCTCATCACATCGGTCATATAGCTATACGTTTGAATAAACTTTGCATCCCAGCATTGCGCACGCTTGAAGCATCCTGCACAAGTTCCCTCAGCAACGGCGTTCATGAAGTGATCCATCCCGCCTTCTTTGTGTACCGGCTCCCCCGTACCGGACATCTGATCGAAGCTGCGTGACAACTGACGGAATACCTGTGAGAAACGTGTTACTCGCTCGGCCGTAATATCCCGAATACGCTTCGCATATTCATGCTGGGATTTGGTATGGTCCTGTGTGCCTGGTACGTATTTGGAGATGGCTGCAAACATGCTTTTTGGTGTTAACATAAACAGCACGATAGCTGCGCACGTTTCCCACAAGGAATTCATCACGTCACTCGGACCGCCCAAATATATCGATAGAATAGACGAACCGAGCAACATTCCTAGGGCAACCCCCATACGCCTCCCCTCACGAAGCATACCCGCTAACATCCCGGCAAAAGCAAGCAGACTCATCTGATACACAGCAGACATATCGGCGAGGCTCAGAATTAACCCTGTAATCACTCCAACCGATGCACCGAGGGGAGCTCCGCCCACCAGCGCAAAGACGAGAATAAGATACCGGGAAAGCATATGTTCCACCGAAAGAGACTGAATGGTCCATCCCACTGCGCCAGTCATCACGGAAGCCAGCAGAATGATCAGGCACAGGATCTCCTCGTTCTTTAGGCTGAACTTTTTTTTGCGATACGTAAAAATCGGAATGGCCTGAATGAAGACAAGGGTTAATACGAAACTTAGCACGGAATCCATGGTGAGCATCATCATCGCATACCAACTGAATGAAGGCCCAATCACAACAGCGAATAGCTTCACCATAAAAGTTGTCGTAAACACCATTGTAGGTGCATAAGATAGTTCAGAACGATCATAAGACTCCAGCCCTCGGAACAGCAGATAGAAGATGGCGATCTCAGATGCCACAATTAGTGAAACCGGAAATGGGGCAAACAGGCTTCCCGCGATCAGCGCTGCACCAACTGGAATGATGTAATCCCTGCGCATAAAAGCAATGACAGCAAAGTATGCAATGGCAAAAGGAGATAATTCATTCAGGATCATCGCCTTTCCCAGTAAGAATCCCATAAAAGTAAGGAGCAACACCCACTTGCGAGATACCACAGCCTGGACAGCCTTGCGGGAACCCAGCCATTGTTTCAGACGTACCGACAGCTCTTCCCGGGCTGCAGCACCTCCCTTGCCTGTTTTCATCCCCGGAAATTGAATGACATTCCACTTCTCCATCATGCTCAAGGCACCCCATTCGATTAATTTGATTTCGTGTTTCATTCTCGATGGTTCTGATTATAGATAGAATAGTGGACGTAGTTTGTCAGAATAGCTGGACGAGCTTGAAAAAGTTTACGACAAAAGAAACCGCTTCGGCGCGATGGTGTAAACCCTCGGCCTTATTGTGCTTTCCAGCTTTTTTGAGCAGCCCGTTGAACGCTGGCTTGTCTGATTTTGAACGAGAAGTTATAGGGTGTCGCCATGATCTGAGCAGAATAACTGGGGAATGCCATGGAAACCTGTCGGTTAAAAATAAGAGACGACAAATGTTCTTATTCTCCTCTGTACAATGAAAATCATGAAGAAATTATGTCGCGCCCTAACTGAAATCAAATCCACTCTTCTCCGATGTTCATCAAAATACGAAATGGTCATCAGCTTATAAAAAGAAGCACAAAAAAACCGTTAGCCATAGGGCTAACGGTTTTACTTATATATTCAAATCAGGTTGAAACAGATTACACACGCTTAGCGCCGCGGCCACCACGTTTGCCTTCTGTATTCTTCTTGAGCGAAGAGATCCGTTCCTCGCTATCTTTCAGGAAGCGTGACATTTTATCCTCAAATGAAGGTTTGCCTGCTGCGGGCTTGAAAGAACGGCCTCCGCGGTCACGGTTAAATCCACCGCCACCACCACGACCTTGGCCACCACTTGGGCCGCCGCCGCTGAATCGTTCGCGATCTCCTCCACTGCGTTCCGGTCTAGGAGCTCTTGGGGGTCTGGATTGAGTTTGTTGCTCTACCGGTTTGTCAACAGCCTGTTTGATGGAAAGTCCGATCTTGCCGTCTTTGTCAACGTTGATAACCTTTACTGTGACTTGGTCATTCAGCTTCAGGTGGTCGTTGACATCTTTGACGTAATTGTCGGCGATTTCCGAGATGTGAACGAGACCCGTGACACCTCCTGACAGATCCACAAATGCTCCAAAATGCGTGATTCCTGTCACCTTGCCCTCTAACTTGGTGCCCACTTCAATTGCCATAGAATAAAATGATCCTCCCTTAAAAATATACAACCCGATTTTTTGAATGCCAAAATCATGCTGCGCTACTTGTAATTATACCTTATGCCATAAACCAAGGTCAACTGAGCACTAACCTATTGTAGAGCCTATTTTTTCCGGTTTACGCGCATAAGACTCATGGGAAACAAACCTTTCTCAGCAAAAGTCTGGATTCCACTAGTTCCCTGACCCTTCGACCTGAATTGGTGTTTCTTCAGGGAGGTAGTACCCTTTTTTTCGTGCCAGCTGTCCTATGTATTCAGGGTCCTTCAACCGACTGACCTCATACTTCAGCTGCTCAAGCTGTTTCTGCGTATCCTGCTGCGAAGTTTGCTGTGTGGCCAAGTAAGCACTCTTGTCCGAAATTTGCGCATTCTGTACCAGGAAAGTATATCCTGCCCAGATCGCAAAAACAGCTACAAATGTTAGCCACAGCATCAGGCGCCTTCGTGCACCAGCAGATTTCCCCTGATTAGCTGGACTTTTCTTACTGCCCACAGGTGTTCTACTCATTCCCCGGACGACCTCCTTGAAACCAGCGTTTCCATATCGCTGCAATTCTTGTACCCGCTTGGATCATCCACCCAGGCGTTACCCAATATCTTAGGAGCGGCCTAAACATCCAACGGAACAACTTGCCGAAAGGGATTAAACATTGTAACACCAGCTTGCCCAGGAATAGCAGAATCGCGATGACGAAGCCAAATAATACGCGAAACAATCTGTATATTCCCTTCGCTGGCAAAACAATCAGGATGTTAAGGATATGTCCACACCACTGGATGAGTGTTCTCGCGAGTTTAATTAACATTACCACAAAACGCTGGGTTGTAACACTTAAAAGCCAAAAATAGAAGCAAACTCCGATAATCAGCCCCAAAAAGACATAAAACCGCAACTGTCCGTGGTTTCCGGCATACAGCATCCGGAAAACGAACAGTGCGGAAGCGACCCAATACAACAGGTCTAACGTATGGATGCTCCACCTCGGAAATCGCAGCTGCCCTGACAGTACCCGGTAACTGTCATAAGCTACACCCATCACAACTCCCGATAACATCATCCAGGTCAGTGTAATCCACTGCGCATCCAGAATCATCGGAACATCTTGCCAAACAGGCCTTTACTATTTTTAGACTGGGAACCGGGATCAAGATACTGAAGCGAACTGACCGTACCCTCAATGGATAAGAGACCTTCCTCCAAGCTCAGGTTTTTGATATGTAAATTGTGCCCCCGGATCGTCAGATGCCCAAGTTCGGTCTGAAGCAAGAACTCCTCACTGTCAAAGCTCTCCACATTCGAAACCCCTGTCAGATCCAGCAGTTTGCGATTTTGCATGTTTAGATAGTGTTGTTTAGCTTTTCCGTGCTCAACCATGGCATGTACCCCTCCTTCTTTAGTACCTAGCTTATGGATGAGCAACCGAGATTAGAACTACCTTCTGACTGATCATTATTATTATTGCATCTGGAACGTAAACATAAAAAAGTACCCTCCCGGTAACGGGGGGCACTTTATTCAAATGATATAAACAAAATCAAACAATTCTATGGAAGTCCTGTTACCAGTCCATTCCGTTATCCTTGGCGATCGGCTCTTCCTTAACCAAGGTATAGAGGCTGCTCGCCTCATCCTTCTTGGTACTCTCAGCAAGACGCTCCACCTTCACGGTGACAAGCTTCTGACCGAACTGAACCGTCAGCTCATCGCCTACTTTTACAGCAGCGCTGGGCTTAGCTTCCCGTCCATTCACCAGCACACGTCCCTGCTCAGAAACGTCTTTGGCTACAGTGCGGCGTTTGATCAGCCGAGATACCTTAAGGAATTTATCAAGACGCATTACTTTACAGCTTCTTTAAGTTTGTTACCTGCTTTGAATGCAGGAACAGTGGACTCAGGAATCACAATCTCATTCCCTGTTTGCGGGTTGCGCCCCGTACGACCGGAACGTTTGCGGGTCTCAAAAGTGCCAAAGCCGATCAATTGTACTTTGTCTCCGCTGGCAAGCGCATCCGTAATTTCTCCTAAAAAGCCGTTCAATACGGACTCGACATCTTTCTTTGTCAAACCGCTTTTGTTTGAAATGTTGTTAATCAGGTCTGTTTTGTTCATGTTAAAAGCCTCCCAAATTAAAAAAAAAGTATCTGCGAGCCTTGGTTGTTTTTAGGATAACCAAGTCGATTCTCGCACGGTTACTACACATGTATTCTGGCTTTCATGCTAAATTCCTGCCTTGACCAACGACTTTTTTTAGCTTTTGCCGTTGCAGCAGAGAATCATCTAAGTCCAGTACCCGAAATGATGTCGCTTCAAACACCAGACTCGATATAATGTTGAACACACGTTCGTATCATCATATCACACTGCCTAGTCTGATGGAATAAGATATTTGGGTATTTTTACAATTGGCACAAATCAGAGCCCGGCTTTCTTCGCCTGTTGCCAGAATTGCTCCATCTCTTCTACCGTACTGTCCGCAGGTGTCTTCCCCTGCTCACGCAACCGATCCTCGATGTATTGGAATCTCGCGACAAACTTGCGGTTTGTAGCAGCAAGAGCTTCCTCCGGATCTGTGTCAATAAAACGTGCTACATTCGCCGTGGCAAATAAAACGTCGCCAAGTTCCAACTTGCGTGCTTCCGCATCATGTCCTTGCTGTACCGCTTCTCTCAGTTCAGCCAGTTCTTCTTCAATTTTGGCAAATACACCCTCCACATTATCCCAATCAAAACCAACCTTGGCTGCTTTCTTCTGAAGCTTATATCCCTTCATAAGTGCAGGTAGATCACGCGGGATACCATCCAGTACGGAACTTTGTTGTACATCCTGGCCTTTACGTTTTTTCTCCTCTGCTTTCATCTGTTCCCAGTTCTGCAAGGCTTCATTCGCGTCTTCCGCTTGATTATCGCCAAATACGTGCGGATGGCGGAAAATCAACTTGTCATTCAGTCCTTCTATAACGTCATATACGTTGAATGTGCCAACCTCTTCCTCCATCTGAGAATGCAGCATAATTTGCAACAGCAGATCACCCAGTTCTTCTTTCATGTGATCCGGGTCATCCTCATCGATGGTTTCAATCACTTCGTATGTCTCTTCAATCAGGTTTTTACGAATCGATTGGTGTGTTTGCTCCTGATCCCATGGACAGCCACCCGGACTACGGAGAATATTTACGATCTCGTGCAATCGTGCGAAAGAACGGCGGCGTAGTGCATCATCTGTATTTTTGGGCACATAGATCAGCGACAGGTTGCCATAACCAGGAGTGCGATCCAACTCATGCAGTGGTACCTTATGGATGACTTCCTGCTCTTGTACGCCAAGTGCATGGCCCACAAACACCGGATAATCATCCGGGTATATCTCCATTAGACATAACTTCACATCAGATGCAGTAAAACCGTCATAGACTTGTCCAATCAACGTATGTAGCTGAGGTTGGATCAGTTCGGGACTCAGACTGCTGGCATCGAGCAGTTGAAAGCCTTCAATAGGATCGAAACCAAGCCGGATAAAGGCTTCATCCAGGAAACTCTCGCCGCCCATAATACGTAATGAGATGCCCTGCTGCGGGCAGCGTTCTTTCAAAAGCCGAACACTGGCTTCGGCTACCATTGGATGGCCTGGTACGGCATAGACAATCTCAGCACCTGCATCCCCGTTCCGAGCAGCCTCAATCAATCGGTCGGCAATCTCATCATACACTTCCGGGAAGGCGGATTTGGACTCATAGACGGTATCAAATGACGTCATCTCTAGCCCTTCCTGCTGTAAATCATTCAACACTGGATGATCCAGTGTGCGTACATACAACGTAGCTGCATGTTTCATTTTTTTAATAATACCTAGCGTCAGTTGGTCTGCATCTCCCGATCCTAGACCTACCACTGTTAAAGCTGCACTCATTGCGCTTAAACCTCCATCCGAACCATCCTGTCCTTTGCAGGCTACTTATCGCCCATATGGTATATCAATAAATGCCCATAAGCTTCTCTCTTCTCAAATGAACAGGATGGCGCTCAATAATTAAACGTATTATACCAGAATCTGTCGATATCCTATAATTTCAACTGCAATGACATCTGCGTGTTTCTTGCTGTTCGTATTCTGTGGCGCTCCATTCACTCATGCGGGCGATAGAAAGCACTGCGGAATTGCTCTCAGGCAGAGCGATAACATAAGAGGTGTAGCATGTAACTATACACCATAGTAGCTATGATTTGGCTAGCGCAGTACGCGCAGTCTGCTTAGCAACTTCGCCAGACGCGGCCCCAGCTTCGGCAAGGCCGCCAGCTCTGTGGCGGTCAGCAGTCCTGTCCGGGCCGCGGCCAGCACGAACACGGCTCCGCCTGCGGCTATGCCCAGCAGGCTCACGCCCATCGCAGCCAGCCGATGCGTGGCTGCGATGCCCAAGCCGCCGAACATCGCTCCGGCGGCCCAGGCCATGCCCAGTGCCGCCAGGCTCATGGCGGCGATGACTAGCGCCGGCTTCGCCAGAACGGCGCCAGGGGCAGAGCGCATGGCGGTGAGCCGCGCCAGCAGCGCCACATTCAGGCCAGCCGCCAGCATATAGGCGACTGCGCCTGCAAGGGCCGCGCCGCTGATGCCCAGCGCTGGCACGAGCATGACGTTCAGCAGCACCTTGACGCCTGCGGCGGCCAGCATGCTGAACGCAGGAGCGCGCACGGCGCCGAGGCCTTGCAGCAGCGCCGCCGCGATGATGCTGACGGTGCTGCCTGCAGCCGTCAGCGCCATATACCGCAATGCTTCGGTGCCTGCGGCATCCCCGTACAGCATGCGGTTAATCGGGTCTGCCAGAACCGCAAGTCCAGCGGAGGCTGCCAGACCGATCAGCCAGAACCAGCGAAGCGCTATGCCCGCTTGCTGCCTGACGGCTTCTGGCCCGCCCTTCAGGCGCGCTTCGGCCATCGCCGGAATAAACAGCACCGAAAGTGACGTGGCAAGCATCGTCACCAGCTGCACCAGCGGCAATCCGCGGTTGTATATGCCGAAGGACACCATTGTTTGCAAGTCATCCAGCCCTTCACCGCGTAGCAGACGTGGAACGGTAAAGGTGTCCACCAGATTCATCAGAGGCACTGCCATTGAGCCAAGGCAAACCGGAATGGCATAAATAAGCAAAATACGTATCCATTCGGTATTTGAGCGTTCTCGGAAAGCATTGGCGGACGGCCCGGTCTCACTAATACTCCTCCGCTGCTCCGATTCCGCATACAATGCTTGTCCCTTGATCATCTTGCTCTTCCGCTCTTTCCGCCGATGTCTATACACGAATCCCAACATGACGATGAGCCCCGCACACCCTCCTGCTACCGAGCCTAACATTGCCCCTGAAGCAACCGTTTCAATCGAAGCATCCTGACGAATAAGCCACAGTAACACCACAATCATGACCGTGACCCGCACCGTCTGTTCAACTACCTGAGACACAGCGGTAGGCACCACCTGCTGCATTCCCTGAAAGTATCCACGTAAACCTGTCATTAGTGGAACACATAACAAGGCTAAAGATGCTGCACGAATGGAAGGAATCACATGCTGATTCCCAATCAGAACTGCGATCCACGGTGCACTTCCATACATCAACACTGCGGTAATCATGCCTAATCCGCCGAGCAACATCGAAGATAGTCGTATAATTCTTCGGCTCTCGTCTGGTCTGCCGAGGGCATTCTGTTCGGCTACGAATTTGGATACAGCCAAGGGCAACCCAGCCGCAGCCAGCGTAATAATAAGCATATATAATGGATAGATCGTATTGTAGATACCAAAGACACCGTCTCCCCCTAGATTTTGAAGAGGAATCTTTTGAAAAGCACCAATGATTTTGGAGATAATGGCAGCAAGCCCAAGGATAAACGCACCTTGTAGTAGCCTAGTGCCTGAAGATGGCTGTTTCATCGATTTCCTGGTTCCTTCCATGTGTATTCTGGCATTCAAACAAAGCATACAGCTCCCTAGCTATTATACCTGCCAGAAGGCACTCAATACGAACATCCTCTGATCATCAACTTGTGATCAGATCAAAGCCTCTAGCCTCCACCCCATCTATGTAAGGTGAAATATTTTTTTAAGAAGACAGAAAAAAACTGAAAAAGCGAAGCTAAAAGCTTTCTGAAAGGAAAGCTACATCGGAAGCATAGACTTCGCCTTTATCAACGGATTTTCGCTTTGGAGAAGGGAATCCATAAAATCTGGGGATAACCGCTACTCTCCAGTTTATTCTGTCATCGGAGTACTTGTGTAAATACCTGTAGTTCAACTTATATGTAAAAAGCAAAAACTCCCGTATGCCCGGTTCAGGCTCACAGGAGTCCATCTGCTTTCTATTGTTCCATTTGTTTGCCAAGGAATCCCGCAGCAGTCTCAGCCATCTTGGTTTCCATCTGAGACATCTTCACGGAGTCATCCTTGTTGAACAGGATAACGGTTCCAATGGGATCACCACCGGAGATAATTGGCGCAATAACAAAAGAGGATAACGTCTCGTCATGATCTTTGCTAAGCTCATAAGTGCCGCCTGTTGCTTCCATGATCGTTTTGCGATTCTCCATGCAGCTTTCGACAATGCTGCCTACCTGTTTATCCAAATATTCCTTCTTGGAGCCGCCTGCCACCGTGATAATCGTATCCCGGTCAGAAATCATCGTAACGTGACCTGTACTCTCATACAGCGATTCTGCATATTCTTTGGCAAAATCACCAAGTTCGCCAATCGGTGAATATTTTTTAAGAATAACTTCTCCATCCCGATCCACAAAAATCTCAAGTGGATCTCCCTCACGGATACGTAACGTACGACGGATTTCTTTTGGAATGACCACACGACCCAGGTCATCTATACGGCGGACAATACCAGTAGCTTTCATTTACATGTTGCCCCACTTTCTCGAGAAGATTTTTCAACTACTGTTCCTTAATGGGTAGAGGAAAGTCCCAGAACGTTTAGTGTGATTTCTTGACCATAGTATTCATCTGTTCCCATATCCTTATACATGCTTTACAGAATATCGTAATTAACTTTTTATAAAAAAAAAAATTCAATCTCCGCTCGTTCTACACTCCATGTAAACAAAAAACAAAGCAGGAGAATGAACCGTCGGTTCTCTCCATGCTTTGTTATAGGTTGTCCATATTACGGTGAGTATAACCCTCTCAGCAAGCTGCTTAAGCTTCTCTGGAATGCATGTTAGGATCACTGTAAATGAAATTATTTACTGCTTGTACCTTCTTCGGTTTTTGCATCTTTGTCCGTTCCTGTTGTACCTTGATCTGTTTTCGTATCTGTACCTTTGGAATCCGTTTTGGATTCATCTGTTTTCGTACCTTCGGTACCTGTTCCTGTCGTACCTCCTGTTGTACCTTCTTCTTTCTTCTCGGTCTTAGGAAGTTTCACTTCTTTAACGATTTTATCTAGCTCTTTTTGCATAAACGTATCGATTTCCGCAGCAGCCAGCTGACTTTTCAGTGTGTCTTTCTGCTCCGCTGTCAATTTGGAGAAATCTGCCTCTGTGCGAGCTTCCACTTTCATAACGTGGTAACCGTACTCTGTTTCAACCGGATCACTGATTTTATTCAATGGCAGTGTTTTCGCAGCTTCTTTGAAAGCCTCTACCCATGTTGCAACAGGTGTATCTTTATACAATCCACCATCCGCTACAGAGGCACTGTCATCCGAATATTTTTTCACGATTTCCGCAAAATCAGTTCCGCCTTCAAGTTTAGCTTTTACTTCTTTCGCTAATTTCAATGCATCTTCTTTCTTACGTTCTTTCTGCGTTTTTGAATCCGTAAATCCGATCAGCACGTGACGTACAGATGCCGTTGTGAACTGATCTTTGTTTTTCTCAAACTCTGCCTTGATCGCATCTTCGGTTACGCCTGTTTCTTTATCTTTGATTACCGTCATGATCCGGGTCATGTAATCTTTAATATTCTGGTCTGTCAAATTCTGAGCCTTCAACATTTCTGTCCATTGCTCTTCCTTTACAGAAGCCTTCATTTTGTCGAATTGTTCGGATGCCGTTTTGGCTCCGGCCGTTTTGGCTTCTTCACTCGCTTTGCCACTCAAATATTCATAAGCAATCTCTTGCTTCACCAAGTATTCCTTAAAATCATCCATATCCATCATTTGTGCATACTCTGGATAGAGGAATTTCATAACACGTTGTTCCATGTCGAATTCATTCGCTGTAATTGTGCCACCATCATACGTAGCTACAACAGCACTCTTATCTGTTGATTCCGGTGCTTTTGCTTCTTCCTTCTTGCCACATGCAGCAAGCAAGGACAGGGACAGTACTGCTACCATACCTACGGATAGCACTTTTCCCACTTTTTTATACTTTGCTAACATCTTTTAGTTCCCCCTTTGATTTAAAAGCAGTCTTCATGGACTCCAGAAACTTTTCTACCAGCTCCATCAGTTGCTTATCCCCAAGACCCTTGCCTTTGACATGAATCAGCATATGGGGTCCTTGTTCAAATTGTACACGTCTTTCGAACTGATTTCCAATGTGTGCGATTTTTGACAACTCAAAGGCGTGTTCACGTCCTTCATAGAACTTGACTGTGAGATCATCCCCACGCTGTGTGATGGACTCAATACCATAGATTTTGCCGTACACTTTAAGGCGGGCCACCGCCATCAAATTGATTACAGCCTCCGGCAAATCACCGAATCGGTCAACCAATTCGTCTTCAAGTTCCATCGCATCGTCGAAGGAAGCAATAACTGCGACCTTTTTATAGATCTCAATCTTCTGAATACTGTCATAAATATAATCCGATGGCAAGTAGGCATCAATACTGAGGTCAAGCGTTGTATTCCACTGGTCGGAAGGAAGCGGCTCTTCACCAAGCATGGTGACTTTGCGTTTGTTAATCTCTTCTGCCAGCATTTGTGAGTACAGATCGAACCCGACGGAAGCGATAAAGCCATGTTGCTCTGCTCCGAGCAGGTTACCAGCTCCACGGATGGACAAGTCTCGCATTGCAATTTTGAACCCTGATCCAAGCTCTGTGAATTCCTTGATCGATTGTAGACGCTTTTCGGCAACTTCAGTGAGCACTTTATCCCGTTGGTATGTGAAATACGCGTAGGCAATCCGATTAGACCGTCCTACCCGTCCACGCAACTGATACAGTTGGGAGAGTCCCATTTTGTCTGCATCATGCACAATGAGTGTATTTACATTCGGAATGTCCACACCTGTTTCAATGATACTTGTGCTCACCAGTACATCATACTCTCCGTCCAGGAAGTCGAGAATCGTCTTCTCCAGCTCGGTTTCTGTCATCTGGCCATGCCCTACGCCCACTTTGGCTTCTGGCACCAGATCCGAGATTTCGGCTGCCATCTCCTGAATGCCTTGTACTCGGTTGTAGAGATAATATACCTGACCACCACGCGCCAACTCACGCTCAATCGCTTCACGAACAAGAGCCTGACTATGCTCTACCACGTAGGTCTGAACGGGGAAACGGTTCTCTGGCGGTGTCTCAATCACGGACAAGTCACGTACACCCAACATGGACATGTGTAAAGTACGCGGAATCGGTGTTGCCGTGAGGGTTAACACGTCCACATTTGTTTTGAGCTTCTTCAGCTTCTCCTTGTGTGTTACACCAAAGCGTTGCTCCTCATCGACAATAAGCAATCCCAAATCTTTAAATACCAGATCCTGCGACAACAAGCGATGCGTACCGATTACAATATCAACTGTACCCGCTTTGATTCCCTTGGCTGTTTCATTTTGTTCCTTGCGGGAACGGAATCGGCTAAGGACATGAATGTTAAACGGATAACCGGAGAAGCGCTCACGGAACGTTTCATAATGCTGCTGGGCCAAAATCGTTGTTGGAACAAGCACCGCTACCTGTTTGCCCTCGATTGCCGCTTTGAATGCAGCCCGAATCGCAACTTCAGTTTTCCCGTAACCAACGTCTCCACACAATAAACGATCCATCGGACGGTTTTGTTCCATATCCTTTTTGATTTCTTCAATTGCGCGCATCTGATCACGTGTCTCATCGTAAGGGAACATGTCTTCGAATTCCTGCTGTTCTGCGGAATCCTTGTCGAACCCATAGCCTTTGGACGTTTGACGCTCTGCGTATAGTTTGATCAGATCATCGGCTATATCCTGAACGGAGGAACGAACTTTATTTTTAACCCGTGTCCACTCGTTACCGCCCAGCTTGTATATTTTCGGCTCCTTCTCTTCGGAACCCACATACTTCTGAATAAGATCAATCTGTTCGATCGGAACAGACAATTTGTCGCCGCCTGCATACAGAATGTGCATGTAGTCTTTGTGAATACCGGCAACTTCAAGCGTACCAATCCCGAGGTATTTACCAATCCCGTGATTTTGATGAACGACATAATCGCCCACTTTGAGTTCGCTATAAGATTTAATGCGCTCCGCATTATCAATGTTGCGAATAGGCTTGCGGGCTTTACGCTGTTTCTGCGAGAACATCTCACCTTCTGTGATGACCGCTAGGTGAATGGATGGCATCTCGAAACCAGTTTGCAAGTTGCCATTCAACATCTCCGGCTCAGGGATGTCATAATCCTGCAATACTCGGCGCATCCGATCCATCCGTTCCTCACCATTAGCCAGCATTAATACATGAACCCCGGCCTTCTGCCAGCGTTCCATCTCCGCCTTCAGCACGTTCATCTGTCCGTGGAAATCTTGCATGCCCCGGCTAATAAAATTCAATATGTTCTGTGGCTGTGTATGCGGAACCTGGCGTAAAAAGATCGACATAAAGATGGTCTGGAATGGGCGCTCATAAAGCAAATCATCCCCATCTGCCGATAACGGAAGATCTGGAAGCGTTTTTCCATTTTGCATCAGATGCAAATTCCACTCTGATTCGTCCCTGTCTAGTTGTTTCGAGGTCTCCGATAATCTCGCCGGCTCATCCATCACCAGGATCGTATCTTCTGGCATATAATCATAAATCGTTTTATTTTCAGGATAAAGCGGGGAAATGTATTTGTACATTTCCGAAAAATAGACATGTTGGCGCAGCAGCTCAATCTCCCGGTGCATCTCTTCCCGCAACCGCAGCTTGGCCTGACGATCTGCCATTTTCTCCAGCTGCTGCTCCAGTAGAATTGCTGCCGTGTCGGCTGCTTTCTCCATTCGTTCCCGATCAGCGATTAATTCTTTACATGGCAAAATCGTAATTTCCTCTATCCGTTCAATGGAACGCTGATCCGCAGGGTCAAATGTGCGAATGGAATCGATTTCGTCGTCAAATAACTCCACCCGATATGCAATCGATGAAGTTACTGGATAGAAGTCGATAATGCCTCCGCGTACACTCATCTCTCCGCGAGATTCAACCCGCTCTACACGCTCATAGCCAAGCATGACCATCTCCAGCAGGAACGAATCCAGTTGAAGCGTGCTGCCTTGCTTAATTTGGATATGAGCATCAGCCATGACTTCCGGCAGTGGTACATAACGCCTTACCCCGGAAAAGGGAATGACAACAATGCCCCTGAATCCCTGGGCGCAACGAACCAGTACTTCTATACGCTGAGCGAGTGTCTCTGGACTAGATACCGCCGCCTCAGCAGCCACAAGTTCGTTTGCAGGATAGATCAACACTTGATCCATTGAAAGCGCTTCCTGTAAGTCTTCCGCTATTTTTTGTGCAGCAAACATATTATGTGTCACGACGAGCAGTGGTCGATCCATCTCTTGGTGCAGCGAAGCCAGCATAATCTGACGAGCCGAACCGGACAGTCCCGAAACCAATTGCTCCTTCATGCCGGAATTCACCCCGGCTGTAATGGACGCAAAGTCCGGATCTTTAGAAAAAGCCTGTATGAGTGCTTGTAACAAAAGGGGCACCTCTCTTATAACTTTCTTGATTATAGATTATTGCACACATTGTGCAGCATCTTCGGTCGTTGGAAATTTTAAAAACTGGATACTTATTCCTTTTTGTCCTGTTTCATCATAAAGGATTACTCCAAACATTTCCACATCTGTTCCTACAGGACCAATCTAAATTCAATTACAGGGCTTGAATAAACCTATAATTCTGTCCCAACTGAAAAGAAGCCTCAGCAGGCTGCCAAGGCTATAAAAAGGCGAACCGCTGTAACCGCGGTCATCCTCTCTGTCATTTTTCAACATTCAACAATCGTAACTTCAACAAACTCGCAACAGGCCACAACTACTGTAACGGATTCGCCAGCAGACTCAGCTCGGGGTTGTTTTCAAGTGCTTCCTTACAATAATCACATGTAACTCGAACGGTAATATCACCACCGGAATTATACGCTATTATATCCCTCCGCTCGTCGGGGGTCAAGAAATGAAAACCGAGCTGCGCTTCTGTGATTTTGGCTGAATCAATCTGGCCAATAAAGGTACGGCAATGCCGACATACATAATTCACTGACATAATTATGCCTCCTGAACATGGTTTATACATCCAGTATGCCCAGATTGTCCAAATCGAAGTCGTCATAATAATCTTTTTTCCAGTGTTACTAGCCTTGTTACTGCAATGTATCAGCCGTTGAATTTGGCCATCGTTTGCTCAAACGTATTCGTTAAACTATATTCCAGCGCATCACATGTTTGCTCAATCGTCTGCTCTAGCGATTCTTTTTCTTTTTTCATGAACGTTGACAGTACATAATCTACAATGGCATGTCCCGGATCAGGTCTTGATATCCCCATACGAACCCGGTTAAACTGTTGTGTACCCGTGTGTTGAATAATGGACTTGATCCCATTATGTCCACCGGCACTGCCCTGATAACGCAAGCGCACCTTGCCGATCTCTGTATCCATATCGTCGTATACCACGATTAAGTCTTCCAGACTCACTTTATAAAAATCCATGTATGCTCGAACCGACTCACCCGAAAGGTTCATATAGGTCATCGGTTTGATCAGTACTGTTTTGACGCCTCCAATGTTGCCTTCTCCAATCAGTGCTTTACACTTGTTTTGTGTAATGGAAATGTTATGGCGATCTGCCAATCGATCCAGTGCCATAAAACCGATATTATGCCGGGTTTTAGCATAGTTTGAGCCTGGATTACCAAGTCCGACAATCCACTTCATCTTGTTCCCTCCTTTGATCATCCATTAAGTGAGGCATAGACTTCGAATGTTATATTTCATATAATATCAGGAAAGTACGTATCGAACATTTATCCACCTAGGAAGGTGAGCGGGTTTTGCGCGAAGATAACGGACAACTGACTCAACATAGTGACTTTATTTATCATCTGGAACATCACGTACCTGTACAGGTGTATGATCGTGACACCCATATCGAGATTGGTGTGATTACCCGTTTCGATAGTCAATTTGTCGAAATTGCTGATACGCTCTTTCACAGACGTCGCTTCCGCTTTATTTCCCGCCCGGGATATTAATTCGCCAGCGCGGTTGGTTTCTATCACATTAAAAACGGCACGCCGACAGGGGTTACATTTTCCGTTCAACCGGAAGACGTAACCCCTCTACTACTTTATGCAGACATCCTATTCAATTTCAAACAGCTTGCTGATTGACAATTCCTCATGAACCCGGATGATCGCTTCCCCAAGCAATGGTGCCACAGAGAGCACTTTAAGCTTACTTGTTGGATTTGCATGTGTAATTGGAATTGTATCCGTCACAATGACTTCCTTCAGCGGCGCATTTTCCAAACGTTCCATCGCAGGGCCAGACAATACCGGGTGAGTACAGCATGCGTATACTTCCTTCACGCCGCCTTCCATCAGAGCATTCGCTCCCAGTACAATTGTTCCGGCAGTATCAATGATGTCATCAATCAGAATCGCTGTTTTACCTTCGATATTACCGATAATATTCATAACTTCGCTGACGTTCGGCTCAGGACGACGTTTGTCGATAATCGCAAGCGGTGCATTCAGGAAATCAGCCAGTTTACGCGCACGAACCACACCACCGTGGTCAGGTGACACAACAACCGGGTTCTCAATCTGTTTCGAGCGGAAATACTGAGCCAGAATCGGTACTCCCAGCAGATGATCGACTGGAATGTCGAAGAACCCCTGAATCTGCATCGCATGCAAGTCCATTGCGATTACACGTGTTGCGCCTGCTTTTTCAATTAGGTTGGCAACAAGCTTGGCCGTAATCGGATCACGTGAACGTGCTTTGCGATCTTGGCGAGCATAACCGTAATACGGAATAACAACGTTAATTGTTTTGGCCGATGCACGTTTCAATGCATCAATCATAACCAGCATTTCCATCAGATTGTCATTAACCGGCAAGCAAGTTGACTGCACGATATATACGTGACAGCCACGAACACTCTCGGAGAGTTTCACTTGAATCTCGCCATCACTAAAGCTGGTTGTATGAGATTCACCCATAGGAATCCCGATATAATCAGCAATTTGATGAGCAAGCTTGGGGTTAGAATTGCAAGTAAATATTTTTAATTTCGAGTCAAAATAAGTCATAAAATAAAAACCCTCCGTGCTGGTTCATTGGAATCTATAAGCGTCTGCGACATGTCGGCACCTCCCGGGTAGCGGGAGGCAATTGGTTATCAAAACCCCTTATTCGGGTTTGGTGTTTTGTTTCTTGGCTTTTGCACGTCCGCGGATTTTCTCCGCATAACCTGCTTTGTTTTCCTGACGTGGACGAGCAATCGCCAGATCATTCTCAGGAACGGAATGTGTTACGGTAGAGCCCGCAACGACATAAGCGCCTTTTCCAACCGTGATCGGTGCAATCAAGTTAACGTTGCTGCCTACAAAAGCATCATCTTCAATGGTTGTTACAGCCTTATTATATCCATCATAATTGACCGTTATTGCCCCGCAACCAACATTTACGTTCTTACCTACCTGTGCATCCCCGATATAACTGAGATGTGACACTTTAGATCCTTCATCAATTGTAGCATTTTTCACTTCAACAAAGTCACCAATTTTTACTTTACGGCCTAACTTGGTGCCAGGGCGCAGATTGGCAAAAGGACCTACGGTTGCATCCGGGCCAACTTCTGCCTGGGAAAGCACCGAATGTTTAATCGCAGCACCATCTTGGATAATACTATCCTCAATATCTGCATGAGGACCGATATGACATGCTTCGCCAATCGAAGTAGTACCTTTAAGAACGGTTCCCGGATACAGTACTGTATCTGATCCAATCGTAACATCTGCTCCGATATATGTCGATGAAGGATCAATAATTGTTACCCCGTTCAACATATGGCGCACAGCCAGACGTTCGCGCATGTATGCTTCTGCTTGTGAAAGGGCAAGTCTGTCATTAACTCCGATGGATTCTGCGATATCGTCAGACATATAAGCTTCGACGACTTCTCCCTCGCTCTTG
Organism: Paenibacillus polysaccharolyticus; assembly: GCF_023714295.1. Lineage (GTDB taxonomy): Bacteria > Bacillota > Bacilli > Paenibacillales > Paenibacillaceae > Paenibacillus > Paenibacillus polysaccharolyticus_A. The sequence goes on along the minus strand of NZ_JAMAUN010000018.1, from coordinate 22,401 downwards.
AAAATGCCAACGACGTCTGTCAGATAATACTCGCCCTGAGCGTTATGATTCGTTACCTTCTCCAGAGCCGCAAACAGCTTTGCATTATCAAAGCAATACGTGCCTGTATTAATTTCCTTTACGGCATCCTCTTGCGGTGTGCAATCCTTTTGTTCAACGATTCGCTGTACAGAACCATCTTCCCCGCGGATCACGCGTCCATATCCCTTCGGAATGTCGAGCTCAGCTGTGAGTACTGTAGCCGCTGCGCCGCTTTCCTCGTGCAGCTTCATCAGACCTTCCAGAGTCTCGCTGGTAACGAGTGGTGTGTCGCCACAGACTACAATCGTTGACCCATGTTCATTACCGAGCAAGGATTTTACCTGTTTCACGGCATGACCTGTACCGAGTTGTTCCGCTTGAAGTGCGTACTCTGCTCTGGAACCTAAAAATGACTGCACCGCTTCGGCCCCATGACCGACAACAACTACGCTACGTTCAACGCCTGCGCGAAGTGCTGCATCCAGCACATGTCCGACCATCGGTTTACCGCATACGGGATGCAGTACTTTGTACAATTTGGATTTCATTCGTTTGCCCTGCCCTGCGGCAAGAACAATTGCCATGCGTTTCAAAATTAACGACCTCCTGTTCTGAAAACCCCATTGAATACCTTACACATTCCATCTCCAATGAGAATCATTCAGCCGGCTTCAAGCCGGTCTTGTTCATCGCCTGCTGTCTCTGTAATCACGCGTAACAACATAGTCACGAGTGTATCATGACCTCATCGTAACGCCGTGTACCTGCGAGCTTAACTGAATCCCAACGATTCCTAAGATGCCGCTCTGCTACCGAACGCAGGATGCGCTCCGGTTCTCTTTTGAATAAACTCAATACTGAATATATCTTATTCCGATCAAAAAGAAAAGAGAGCCATAAGACATGGCTCTCTTTTCCTTCGAACCCCAATAATGTTCTCAGGCACCTTCTTCAATGACTTCTTCCTCAGTAGCTGCACGATCGTACTCAGTTAATACTGCTGCCTGAATCTTCTCACGCGTACCAGAAGAGATCGGGTGGGCGATATCACGGAACTCTCCGTCAGGAGTCCGCTTGCTCGGCATTGCAACAAACATTCCGTTGTTACCATCGATGACACGAATGTCATGAACGACGAATTCGTTATCGATGGTAATGGATGCGATAGCTTTCATTCTCCCTTCCGAGTTAACGCGGCGGAGTCTGACATCCGTAATTTGCATGTGTGTGTTCACCACCTTTTTCCATCAGAACTTGGTGTATAATTCCACACAGCCTATACGAACTCCTTCTTTTTATGACCATAAAAATATCCTAATTTCAGGAATTTTTTTATTTAATACACAATTCGACAACGTTAGTGCCAGGTCGATGGAAAAGAACCTTTCCCGACATGTAATTCGTCATTATTCTACAGGTTAAAATAGTTACCTGGCGAGACAGAAATGTGTCTGGTCTTGGCATCAACCGCCGTCAGCTTCGCGAGAGATACATAATCCGTCAGCAGACGCTCCTCTGAATCTACTGAACCTGATTCCACCAACACACCAACTCCCGCCACCGTAGCATTAAACTCTGCAAGCAGATCAATCATGCCTTGGACGGTACCCCCGGCTTTCATAAAATCATCCACGATCAGTACACGGGAATGTTCTTTCATCGCCCGGCGAGATAGGGACATGGTATGCAGACTTTTGTGCGATCCCGATACATAATTAATACTTACGGCCGATCCTTCCGTAGCTTGATGGTCCCTGCGAACGAGTACAACAGGAAGGTTAAGCTGGGCTCCAGTCGCATAAGCTAGCGGAATGCCTTTGGTTTCAACCGTCATGACTACATCAATATTCATATCGCCAAAAGCCGTTGCAAAGATTTTGCCCGCTTCATTCATCAGGGCCGGCTGTCCAAGAAGATCGGACATATACAGATACCCTCCTGGTAAAATCCGATCCGGTTGCGCAAGCTGTGTAGACAGCCGCTCAGCAAAAGCAAGAGCATGCTCTTCCGATACTTTCGGTATCCACTTCACTCCACCAGCAGCCCCTGCCAGCGTATGCAGTTCTCCTGACCCACCTTCTTCGAACACTTCCTTGATAATAGCCAGGTCCTCACTGATGGACGACTTGGCAGCACCATAACGTTCGGCAAATGTGGTGAGTGGAATCACCGTATGTGGTCTGGATAATAAGTATTGCGTCATTTCAACCAGCCTTGAGCTTCGTTTTAACTTCTTCACAGAGATCCATCCTCACGATCACGGAAACATCCAAATCCGAATAATTATTTAAAAATATACCACCTTTATACGTGTTTGTACATTATAAATAGTAAACTTACGTTAACAACCTTACAGCGTAGACTTCTTTGCAGAACCCCCGAAGTCCGTTATAAATACGTGCTACTTTGGCTTCCTTGGATACAAGCCCAAATACGGTTGGTCCACTGCCAGACATCAATACTCCGTCTGCTCCAAGACGAATCATCGCATCCTTGAGATGCTGCACTTCCGGATATAGCTTGAGCGTCACATCCTCCAAGACATTGCCCATCTGATTGCAGACCTCTGTAAAGGATTGACTGCGAATGGCCTGTTCCATTCGGGATGCACTCGGATGCCGAACAATCTTGTCACTGCGGAATCGTCCATATACATCTGCTGTAGACACATTGATTGGAGGTTTAGCTAAAATAACCCAGCATTGAGGCGGGTTAGGAATCGGGGTTAACTTCTCCCCACGCCCAGTGGCCACTGCAGTGCCGCCTGTGATACAGAATGGAACATCCGAGCCCAATTCTGCGCCCAGCTCTTGCAACTCCTGATCTGGTATATTCAGCCGCCATAGACGGTTTAATCCGCGCAGCGTTGCTGCTGCATCACTGCTACCACCGGCAAGGCCAGCAGCAACCGGGATTTTTTTGTCCAGATGAATGTGAACCCCGGTACGTACGTTATAACGTTCCTTAATCAATCTTGCTGCCTGAAACGCCAAATTTTTCTCATCGAGCGGGATATAACCCGCCTGGCTTGAGATGACAATCGTATCTCTAGGAAGTTCCGACATCTCCAGTCGATCGGCCAGATCAACCATCGTCATGATCATTTCAACTTCATGAAATCCATCACTTCTTTTATGTAGAACATCCAACATCAAATTAATTTTAGCAGGCGCTTTTTCGTAAATTTTCAAGACGTTCACCCGTCCTCACCTTTTCCCTAAGACAACTTAACATATTATATCAAAATGGGGCTGTCAAGTCATTTGTATTCCACATCTATGGGGAAAAAGCGGGGTGGTTTTTGAGAATTGCCCCGCTCTCCATTCTGGATAAACCTGATTATGATTTACGCGCTGCCTGTTCAGCCATTTGAATCGCTCGTTTCACCATGTTACCGGCATCCTTGGCTTTAATACCGCCCCAACCTTCCTGTTGAACAGTATCGTAGAATCCCAAATCCTTAGCCAGTTCGTACTTCAGTTCTTCCGACATGACACTTTTTCTTCTTCGACTCATGAACCATCCTCCTCCAAATCTTATTCAATACACAATGAGTCCCCGCGATACGAATTTGTTCATCCCCAAGTCTTGGTTCAACCTCCCTGCCTTGACAGTGAGCTTTTCCCGACTTGTTCACATAGTATGCCGCCTACATTCCGTAGTCATTCCTGCATATGTATGGTTTCGTGCTTGTGAGAAACTGAATTTATTAAAAGAATACAAAAAAAGCGATCCACCTAATAGGTGAATCGCCCGTAAACCAAAGCTTACGTCTCCATGTTGTAAGAGCTAGTCTCGCTGCCGGGGTCAAAGACCATGACTTCCACAGACTCCGTAAGTATATCCGCATAACTGTATGATACTCGCTTGAAGGTTTCTTGTTCCTCATCAAGCTTTACAATAAAAACAGAAGGGTACGTTTCTTCCAATACACCTGTACGCTCAATCGTCTTACGGCGGCCACCATTAGCCCGCAGCGTGATTTTCTGACCAATATGTGCATCGAGATTGCGTTTGATATCCAACAGCGTATTTTTAGCCATTGTGGACGTCCACCTCTTTTCTTGTCCATTATACTGTATTTTACAGTCAATGTCAAATCAAAACTAAATATTATATCAGCACTAAAAACTCATTGTCAATGAATTTTTTCGCAAAACAAAAAAGCCCTTTTCAGGGCCCTTTTTGAATCGCAATATGAAGTTCGTATGACGTCATTATTGTCCTGCCACATGACCAAATCATACTGCGGATGGATTCACTTTTAGCGTAGATAAATCGTTAAGTCCCGGCAAACCTACCCGGTAACTGCCCTTCGTTTCCACACCGCCTACACCTTGGATGCCACTAATGGTGTTATGCAGTACATCATTCATGTTTACGGTATCACGAACAGACGTAAAGGAGGCCTTAGCAGCCACGTAAACCGGATCAAGTGCGTGGATGAGAATTCGCCCTGGCGAACTAGCAAAGTTCGCACCCGCACGCAGCAGTGCTTCAAAGTGAGACTGGCATGCTCCTGCAATAATCGTCAGCGCATCCAGATGACGCTCGTATTGCCTTGCAACTTGAATAGCCGAGACAAAGTTTTGCGAATTTTTATAGCTCCCCAGACTGTAGAGATCATAGGGCTGGCGTGTCTTTAACACACCGTCATGGCCCGTAATCACAACGATATCCGGACGAACTTTGGGTAGCAAACGATATAACGTATCTGCCATTGCCGACTCATGTACATACTGCCCCTCTGCAGGAACACGCAGCTGCTCATATAGATTCATACTTTTCTTCAGATAATTCGGGTCGCCGTCCAGATGCAATACCTTCCCGGGCATTTCAAAATAGGCGGGCTCTTGCTGCGCAGTCCATTCTTGCATCAGACCTTCCCGGTTGCGCTCAGCCTGCTCCATGCGATTCTGTTGCAAGCGTGAGAGCGTCTGATGAGCTTTAATATGTGCCTGACGTGTCTTTGCACTCTGTGGTTCATAAGGAACCTGTATCAAATCGTTCACCGGGGAGTCTGCCAGCAAGCGGAACTCGGTCCCTTTAATGACCGCAGCATCCGACTGGAGTCCTTCTACCCGGAATGTCACATCGCCGCCGTATGACTTCCGAACGACCAAGTCTCCGATATTCATCACCATTATCACCTCTACCCCATCGTATGGGCAGAGACCCGGATTGGTTCATTGAAATTAAAGCTCGCCGCGAACCCCAGCTTCCCACATTACGGTGCTAAGGGTTGCATATTCCTGTAGACTCAATGTCTCACCACGCCGTGAAGGTTGAATGCCTGCCTGTTCTAACAGAAGGTCTGCCTGCTCCCTGTTCTCCTTGGTGAAGAAACGAGCCTTGAGATTATTGGAGATTGTCTTTCTCCGCTGGGCAAATGAAGCCTGTACCACCTCGAAATAGTGTGCTTCGTTCGGAACCTGTACTGGCAGTTGCTCACGCACCTTCAGCTTAATTACCGCAGACTCTACATTCGGCTGTGGGATAAATACCGTAGGCGGCACAACACAGACCAGTTCTGGCATACTGTAATACTGCACGGCGATGCTTAGGCTACCATAATCTTTGGAACCTGGTGCAGCCGCCATGCGCTCGGCTACTTCCTTCTGTATCATGACCACAATGCTATCCACTGGCAACTTTTCTTCCAAGAGCTTCATCATGATCGGAGTCGTTACATAATAGGGCAAGTTGGCCACTACGCTTACCTTATTAACGGAGGCAAAGTCCGTGGCAAACAGTTCTGCCAGATTCAGCTTAAGTACATCTCCATGATGAACGCGTACGTTAGGGTAGGGTTCCATCACTTCTCCAAGAATCGGTAACAGGCGCTGGTCAATCTCAACCGCTGTAACAGGACCCGCTATACGCGCAAGGCGCTCTGTAAGTGCTCCAATACCCGGACCAATCTCCAGCGCTCCCTTGGACTCGTCCAAATCAGCTGCGCCTACGATTTTGTTCAATATATTTTGATCGATCAAGAAGTTCTGACCCAGACTTTTTTTGAAAGAGAATCCATGCTTTTGAATAATTTCTTTGGTACGTTTGGGTGTTGCTATTTCAATGGTTTGCTCCATATCCTTCATATGCTCACATTCCTTCACGTTCGATTTGCGCTAACGCGCCGGAGAACTCTTCTCTTGTAATTTGAAATACACTCAGCCGTTTGTGGAACTGCTTGCCGTTACAATACCCGATACCAAGAATGTTACCCATCTCCATACGGCGTGCGGCTGCTTGAGGGTGTATAATTAGTCCCGCTTCGATGAGATCCTCCCAATCGATTAGACTAGGTGCACCCTCATAGGAGGTGTGTACGCGAGCAAGTGCATGACGAATCGCTTCCGGTGAAGCATTCTCTACCCCGATATCTCCCTTACGCGTTGCATCCGCTTCTGGGATGAAGGCATGTTTGCAACCAGGAATCTTATTGGCAATAATTTTACGGATACGCTCTCCCGCATGATCCGGATCCGTCAGGATAATGACGCCACGTCTCTCTTGAGCAAGTGCAATTCGCTTCAGAATACGCTGATTAATGGCAGAGCCTCCGGTTTCAATCGTATCTGCTTCGACCGCCCGACGAATCGCTACCGTGTCGTCACGCCCCTCCACAACAATCACTTCTTTTATCATGTTCCTTTTCTTCCTTTCTAACGCAAAAAGAAGAGGAATATCCTCTTCTCTGCCAAACGGCGGAGGAGACTGAAGTCAGGCCCCTCCGCCGCATATTCCGCATGAATCATTCATGCAACTATTTTATAGCATTCCCATTTCAAAGTAAAACGATTTTAGTTCGCTTCCGGCTTAACCGGACCAATGACATAGACCGTTTTGCCTTTTTTACGTCCGAAATTCAGGGCGTGCTTCACACTGTCATAATAAACGTCAATTTTGTTGCCTTTGATAGCGCCGCCTGTATCTTCCGCACGACGGAAGCCGAGGCCCTCAATGTATACCCACCAGCCGATTGGAATGACCTTGGGATCAACTGCAATGGTGCGCCCTTCCGTTACACGAGTACCGGAAGCTGTTTTAGTACCAATGCCCGGCTCTTCCGAAGAGTAGGCTGTCATCGATACATTTTTCAGAACTTTAGAATATTTAAAAGAGTTCCCGGAGACCGTAATCACCTTGCTGCCCGAGGCAGATGTTTTCTTCGAGTTCGTTGTTACAGCTTTTTTGGCAGTTGAAGTTTTGGCCGATACCAATTGAACCTCAGGTTCCTTCACAACCGGTTTAGCCTTCGTACCTACCGCGATTACTTTATCTACACGATTGGAGGCGACCGTCTTACCCACCACTTTTTTGGAGACGAGTTCTCCATCTTGAAATACTTTTTCGATATGTTGCACGATTGTGCCTTCCTTGCCTTTCACAACAACACGGTTATCCCCTTGGAACAAACTAGGATCTGCCGTTTTCACAACCTTGTAAGCAATCGGGTGTTTCACATCCACTGTATGCTTTGTTACACGCACTACACGAATCTTCATATCCGCCTTAATTGCGGTTCCAAGCGCTGGATACACTTTATCATGATTTGCAACTTCAATACCTGCTTGCTGAATTACACCCTGTACCGACGAATCGGTTGTATAAAGAGTCTTGGTGTCTCCGTCTGCCGTAATGTTAACTGGAACGGCCCGCTCAATAACGATTCGGTCTCCGTCGGTAATCGCCCCATTCATGGGCATGGATACCTTATCGTGAGGGCTGACTGTGATCGACTGCTCCTCCAGCATTTCCTGAAGCATTCCTGTACGAGTCTCTACCACTTGAGCTTTGCCGTCAATAACCAGTGAAACCTGCTTCCCGGCCTGACCGTAAACGACTAACAAGATCATGATTGCAAGCGCAATTGAGAATATCGCGATCAGTGCCATTTGACGCAAGTTCTCATGCTTCCACCGCAACGCGAAAGACTTACTGGATGATCGTGACTCATGGGTCTCTTCTGGTTGGAATATGCCCACTTCTCCGTCCTCCTTCATAGCCTCGCCGTCTAAAGTAATGCATGATGTCTTTGACGCGACTATAACAATTTTTCTACAGAACACAGATCAGAGATAATGACCGGTTCTGCACCATGAACCCCTCTTCGCAACATGATGTCATCCTCCTGAATACCTACCGTATGATGACGATATTTCTTTTATTCAAAACAAAAAAAGCCAAAGAAAGAGTGTAAGAGACCCTTTCGTGGCTTCCGAATGATTTTGAATATCGGAAATTCATGCACGAGGTTGCCTCTCTTTTTCCGCTTGCGAGGTTAGCTGTCGGGTTCGGGCGAAAGAGAGCCGCCCTATCTTAGGTCACCCGCTCATGGCGGATGCCCTTGAATTCACCCCGAGACCCAAAGAAGAAATCAAATACGGCTTCGCAAAACATTCCACTGCTTTTGGGTCAGCGAACGATGCGCACCGGCTAGATTCACCGATGTTTAAGCCCTATTGGTTCCCCCGCTCTCCGTTAACGGAGACTCAGCGAGATTGATTCATGAAAGTAATGTTGTCTCATCGGAAAGTGTCCCTTTGTTCATCCCCCGAACATCTGTCCAATTTTCCGCGCAACAATTCACTGAAAAGATGATATCCTGTTTTGATGCATGTTGTAAAGCGCGGATCAAGTACGTTTTTCTAAATATTTGGTTAAAATATTGTAATATTCTTCAATTATTCGATGCAAAGAGCAAATTAACTCTTTGTATCTCCCTTTTTCACCTGATTTACTCGTTTTCTTAACGAATCCCAAATCGTTCCATGGCATTTTTGGTGGTAATTGCGGCAATTTCCTCTACCGAAATGCCTTTAATTTCCGCAGCTGCCTCAGCAACCAGACGTACATGCGCTGTCTCATTTCGTTTTCCACGATAAGGATGCGGTGTCAGATACGGGGAGTCCGTTTCTAAGAAAAATCGATCCATCGGAACCTTAGCGAGCACCTCTTTTGGTTGCTTCGCATTTTTGAAAGTGACCGGTCCTCCAAAGGACAGATGGAACCCTAAATCCAGACACAATTTTGCCGTTTCCCAGCTACCTGAGAATGAATGCATCACACCTCCAACCTCTCCGGCTTTCTCCTCGCGTAAAATACGTACAATGTCCTCATGAGCATCCCGACTATGGATGACAATGGGCATATTCAATTCCCGTGCCAATGCAATTTGTTGTCGTAATACGCGGTGCTGCACCTCCTTAGGAGAAGTGTCCCAATGATAGTCTAGACCGATTTCTCCAATCGCTACCACTTTCTCATGTTTGCACAATGATGCAATCCATTCCAGATCACCCTCTTGCATCGTAATAGCATCTACCGGGTGCCATCCTACTGCTGCGTGGATAAAATCATACGTTTCGGCCAGCTTCATCGTCGTTGGAATGGTCTCTCGATTAAACCCGATATTAATCATGCGAGTCACTCCCGCCTGGACAGCCCGCTGAATCATGTCCTCTCGGTCTTCGTCGAATTGTGGTGCATCCAGATGAGTATGCGTGTCGAATAACATGCTTTCTCGTTCTCCCTTCATGTCGAAAGTCAAATGCCAATTATTTATTCAAGGAATTCCTCTTATTCGTTTTAAGGAATTTCTTGCTTTTGAAATTCTTTTTTTTACAACTTTAAATGATTGGGACAAGCATCAATTTCAGTATTTTCAGTTTTAGCACTCAAGCAACTATATATAGAAGGAAAATAAAAAGTCAAATCAATATCTTGCAAGAAAAGGCGTTAGAAACTGTATATTTACTCACTTGGATTACAAAATTATGTCGATCTACATATCCTCCCCATTAAAGCAGATTACTGTATCATGTAAAATAGCTCTCTTAGAAAGTCTTTTGATATCAAAATGTTGCACCTTGCTGCATCCACTCAAGGTTACAGAAAATAGGGGCGTATATGGGACGGTAATTCATGAACGATGGCATCCACTTTATTTTGCGGATAATACAAATGATGTTTGCCCAGATGAAGTCCACTGATGGAACGCACAATATCGGAAACTTCTGACAACTCATGCAACTTGTCCTGCCGATCCAGTAGTAGAATTTGCTTATCGGTAGATTGATCTGGACGAAACACATCATACGGATTATCCGTCGGAAAATCAATTTCAAGATCATACTCGGGATTCAATCCTGCTTGTACAAAAGCTTCCCGAATCTCTTCAATGATCTCCAAGTCGATCTGTTCGAGCTCCACATATTTATATAACTTGCGATCCATAAAACGTTCGCATAACTCACTCAGAACAGAATCGTCCTCCTTACGCCACTGCATAAAGGCTGTTTGAATTAACGATTCGTCTAGCTGCAGATATTCATCAACTGAAATCTCTCCATGAAAAAGTTTGGGCAGTGGCTCTACCATAAAACGGAATGGAAAACCTTGCTTCACAAGTTCTTTTGCCCGCTTAAAGATTTGTCGTAATATTATCTCGGAGCTGCGCGTCACAGGATGGAAGTAAATCTGCCAATACATCTGGTATCGTGACATCAGATAATCTTCCACAGCATGCATACCGGATTCTTTAACTACAATTCGCCCATGGAATGGACGCAGCATGCGCAGAATGCGATCCAAGTCGATCGTGCCATAATTTACTCCTGTAAAGTAGGCATCCCTGAGCAAGTAATCCATTCGGTCTGCATCAAGCGGGCTGGTTACCAGATTCACAACAATCGGTTTATCATACGTCTTCTGGATAACGGAAGCTACCTTCTCATCGAAATCAGGAGCATACCGTCTTAGAATCGCCCCTACTTCGGTATCACCCTTGATAATGCGGCATGTCCAATCCTCATGATTCATGTCAAAAGCCTCTTCAATCGAATGTGAGAATGGTCCATGTCCGAGATCATGAAGCAAGGCGGCACACAACGTCACCAGCTTTTCTTCCTTGGGCCAATCCGAATAATGGCTACGTTCAAACTGAGAGATGATTTTTCGGGTAATTTCGTATACACCTAACGAATGGGAGAAACGACTATGCTCTGCCCCGTGAAAAGTTAGATAAGATGTCCCTAATTGACGAATACGGCGTAGCCTCTGGAATTCAGGTGTGTTGATTAATTGCCATATCATCGGTTCTTGCACATGAATATAATTATGTACCGGATCTTTAAATACTTTCTCTTCCGTCAGACGATGTTCCATTTCGATTCACTCCTTATAAATTGTTCTCTTGTCATAAAGAATAGCGTGTCCAGCTTCAATTTTCACCAATGTTTCGACATGAAATGACGAATTTTGTCGAATAAAGCACTTTTGTCGTTTTCCAAATCGACAAAGCTGACATGGATGTTTAAATATGAAAAATTGCTCTTAATCCCTTACCACCAGTAAGCTTAAGAAAAACGACCTTTATTTTAAGCTAATTTTAAGGTTGACTGTTTTGGGAATCGTTGGTATGATGAGTATCATAAAACATAAAATAATGTCGAATAATGACAATGATAGTTAGCTGAGAGGAGCACTGATTATAATGATGAAATCAACAGGTATTGTAAGAAAAGTGGATGAACTGGGACGGGTGGTTATTCCAATCGAATTGCGTCGTACACTTGGTATTGGCGAAAAAGATGCTTTGGAAATTTACGTTGATGGTGAGCGCATCATGCTCAAAAAATACGAGCCAGCTTGTATCTTCTGTGGTAATGCTGAGAACGTAACTTACTTCAAAGGTAAAATCGTTTGTAACGAATGTATTTCTGAAATCCCTGCACCTGTAGCAAAATAAGAAAAAACAGCATACTGGAATTATTCAAATCGTTAATTCTAACCCTATTATATTTCCTCATGGCCTTCCCGGTGTTATCGCACTGCTGGAGGGTCTTTTTTTATCCACCCTTAAGAGCAGACACATATATTTCACATTTTGGTGTGCTGCTCTTTTTACATTTTAAGGTTATATTAAGGTTTATTTTAATCTCTCTTTAAGGTAATTAAAACTAAATTTGGAATTTTTAAATTTACACTACACAATCAACGCATTATATACATCCCGTTTTGCCAAACCTCGATCAGTTGCTGTTTTTTTCATCGCATCTTTACGACTGTTTCCTTCATTTTCATAGTGTTCCACGTGTTCTTCCAGCGACAAAACCTGCCACCAAGCCTCCCGTTCAGCCTTGCGTTCCTCTTCCCTAATTCCTTCAACCAACAAACAGTATTCACCTAGAGGTGGGTGCTCTTCGAGCCATTCTATGCACTCCTTCAGACTACCTCTTACAAATTCCTCATGCCGCTTCGTCAACTCGCGAGCCAGTACAATGGAACGATCGCCCAAAATTTCCTCCAGATACATTAACGTTTTGCGAATCCGGTGAGGGGACTCATAGAAAAGCAACGTACCATTGGACTCATTGAAAGCTTCCAGCACCTTACGTATGTCCTTTTTCTCTCGTGGCAAAAAACCACCAAAGGTAAACCTTTCCGTAGGTAATCCGGATACGATCAGTGCAGATAATGCTGCATTCGGACCAGGAATCGGTATGACCGTAATTCCGGCTTCAATTGCAAGCTTTACCAGATCAGAACCTGGGTCAGAAATAGCCGGTAAACCGGCATCGCTTACCAGTGCCAAATTTTTTCCTTCTATTATATAGCGTATCAGTTCAGGTCCACTTGCCCCCTTATTGTGCTCATGATAGCTGAACAACATTGAAGGTGTAATCTCAAAATGAGTGAGCAACTTTCGCGTCTGACGAGTATCTTCAGCGGCAATAATATCGCAGGCCTGTAACGTCTTGATGGCCCGGAAGGTCATATCCTCCAGGTTTCCAATCGGTGTCCCAACCAGATATAACTTACCTGTATGTTCGGCCTGCTCATTAAAGCTTTTCTGCACTTGTAAAGACATCTAGTTTCCTCCTTCCTTCGAGCGTTCAACATCCTGCTGACCATAGTAGATCTCCATAATCTCATCACAGTAGCTTCCCTGTTCATTGTAAACAATAAGTGGCGGCAACATGCGTACCTCCGGCTTGCCATCTTTCATTGCTTCAATTAACACCATGTTCGCTTCCAGATGAGCACGCGGGTGCACCATACGAATACGTTTGGGTTCCAGCTTGTATTCGCGCATTAATGATATGATCTCACCTAGGCGTTGCGGTCTATGAACCATGGATACTTTGCCACCATTACGCACAAGACGACTGCATGCTTGGATGACTTCCTCAAGGGTACATCCGATTTCGTGACGTGCCATAGCCTGATGGGTGTTCATCTTGAGGTCACTTCCATTCAGCGGCATGTACGGGGGATTCACCGTAATGGCATCATATACTGCATGTCCTGTTTCTTTAACCAATTCGCGCAAATCTCCCTCACGAATATGGATGGACTCACCCAATTCATTCAGCTGCACACTCCGGCGTGCCATATCGGCCAATCTGGGCTGGATCTCAATGCCTTCCAGGCTTGCCTGTGTACGTGTTGTCAGTAATATAGGCACGACCCCATTTCCTGTGCACAAATCCAGAACACGTCCTCTTTTGGGCACAGAAGCAAATCGGGCCAGCAATACAGCATCCATAGAAAAACTGAACACTTCATCACTTTGAATAATTCGCAAATTATGAGAAAGCAGATCATCGACCCGCTCCGATTCCTTTAAAATTACTTCTTGGTCTGTCATAGGGTACTCTCATCCTCCGGTACGTTAAACGTTTATAACCTTGAAAAAAAACCGTAGGGAATCCCTACGGTCACTTCATTTATTCAAAAAAGACAGGCAGAACAGACAATCGCCTTCCGTCCGCAAATGTCCATAGTAGACGTTGCAGATATGGAATCCTTCATGATACAGCCGAGCCAAGTTGTCATAACCTTCGCCCACTACATCTTCACCTGCAGCTGGACCAGCCGGTCTTGCGACAGGAGCAAGAGCAGATGAGATCGGCAGATCTGCCGGCGCTTCACGCTTCAGCAGTTTGCGTAACTGTTCATTTTCAATGGTAAGCCGCTGATTATCCTCCAGCAACTCTTTGACAATCATTTTTAATTCTGCTAAATCACCGTGCAACTGACCCATTTGGGTTTCCATTTCATGAATGTGCGTAAACAGATTTTTCTTTTCCAAGTTTCCACCCCGAAGCAACCTTTATGGTTTACTTGATAACGACGTCATCCAGCGGAAGTTCTTTGACTTTACTGATGTCGAACAGTTGAACATGTACCGTGCGGTTACCTGCATTAATTCCGACAACTTTGCCTTCACCCATTGAGGTGACGACCAGTTTGCCTACAGCTGGCAGCTCTTCTCTCACGCTCTCATAATTGTCATGCTCAAATTTCAGACAGCACATAAGTCTTCCGCACAACCCTGAAATTTTCGTCGGATTCAGTGACAGGCTCTGATCTTTAGCCATCTTGATAGACACAGGCTCAAAATCTCCCAGCCAGGAGGAGCAGCACAACACACGACCGCAAGGCCCTATTCCACCGAGCATTTTTGCTTCATCGCGAACACCAATCTGTCTCAGTTCAATTCGTGTCCGGAAGATGCTTGCGAGGTCCTTGACCAGCTCGCGGAAATCGACTCTACCTTCTGCTGTAAAATAAAAAATAATTTTATTGCGATCAAACGTGAATTCTACATCGACCAGCTTCATTTTGAGGCCATGGTCTCTAATTTTATTTAAACAAGTACCGAATGCTTCTTTGGCTGCACGCTTGTTCTCATCCACCACACGGGCATCTGTATCGCCTGCAACGCGGATAACCTTTTTGAGCGGCAAAACCACATCAGCCTCGCCCACTTCCTTCTTGCCCACGACAACCTTACCATACTCAACCCCTCGCGCCGTTTCCACGATCACGCAGTTTTCTTTCTCAATGGGAAGGTCCAGGGGATCGAAGTAATAAATTTTGCCCGCCTTTTTGAAACGGACACCCACTACACTGTACAAAAAATTAACCCCCTTGTAAGCCAACCCCACTTCGTCTGAAGCCCTGACTTCTTAGGGAACCCGCCGAAGTTATAACCGTTTGCATAGGATTGGAACCCACACGATCCTCCAGCCTTATGCCAAACCGATCAAAAATTGCTCCAGACAAAGCTGGCCATTGACATTAAAACGCAATTTTTTTCTGCATGCCGCGGCCAAATCCATATAGGAGACCCACTGCTCTGTGCTGCGGGTATGTGCCAACTGAGACAGCATGTCTAACTGATCTATAAAAACGATATGTTCATGCCTACCATACTGAACATACAGCATGTCCCTAAACCACAAATGGAACAAACTAAGCAGCATGTCCAGGTGTTCCGAGAGTCCTGTTTTGAAAAGCTTCTGCTGTGCCGAGATCAAAGATGTACTTCCTCTGCCCAGGGACTCCTTCCCTAATTGTAACATTACGTTTCTAATTTCTGCAAACCAATTCTGCTGGAGAATTTCTCTACATGCTTCCAGTCCTGACGTCAAATGGACAGCTGGCCTCACCAGATTGGCAGGAAAACCTTCTTCAATCAACGATTGAAGCATGTCCTCCGGATTTAGTGCACTGAAAGGCACCATCTGAGCACGTGAACGGATTGTAGATAGCATAGCCTGTCCATTATCTGTAATCAGAATACCTACTGCGGGAACCTGAGGTTCCTCTAGAAATTTTAACAAGCTGTTTGCAGCCTGAACTGTCATTTTCTCAGCTTGCTCTATAATATATACTTTGGGATGACCAGCTTCCGACCTATAGGAGAAAATACGCTGCAAATCCCTGATCTGATCTATTTTAATGTTATTGCCATCCGGCGCAAGCATTGTCAGGTCTGGATGGTTTCCATGTTCTACTTTGCGACATTCAAGACATTGTCCGCAGGCGTCATCCTCAAGCTCAGTGCAAAAGATTGCCTTGGCAAACGCCTTAGCTGTCTGTAACTGTCCACTTCCGGATGGACCGCTAAACAAATACGCATGACTGATCGCCTGGCGTTTCAGACTGCTCTGTAACAATTGCTTGGCTGCCTGTTGGCCCATAATTTGTTGAAAGGACATACTTCCTCCTTAGAAGCTTAAATTAATAAGCATTCCACGAATTTCTCCTACTTGTTGCAAAAGAGAGATTTTCCCTTCTTCTGTATCCAATAATTCATCCGCCATAGATAACAGAGCCGAGTCAATCTCATCGATAAGTTTGTATCGTTTACCTCTGCCCCGGCGATCCCAACCCCGTGTCTCTTTCATCGATACACCGCGGCGGACTGTTTCTTCCAGAAATCTTTTGACAAGCTGTTTATATGCTTTCAGTTCGCGAATCGTCATGGATCGAGCCAAACGGTCACCCTGAAGTTGAATTTCGCTAAATCGGCGGTTGAGTTCTGCTTGAGAAGCCCTCTCCCCCTGGTGATTCATCATATCAGAAAAACTTTTGGATTGAACCGGCTTAGAACCTGAATCATTCGTATTGATTCCACTCTGTAGCGGTCTGAATCCGGGATTGATTTTCATGGATACGCCTGCTTTCTATACCATCGTTAGGCCAATCGCACATCAGCACAGAGCGCATTGCGCCTGTGCGTAAGATGGACCTTATGGGTTGAGATGCACTGGATATATAATAGTAGATAAAATTGATATTATCTACGTTCTGCCCGAAGTCGCCTCTCCCCAAAGAAAGTACATCACTGCAAAGTAAAGTCTTCTTTTGGAGAGAGTGAACCGATTGTTGCGATCAACAAGGGCGTCCATAAGTGCCACGTAATTCATACGGAATACGTTCTTTTACATCGTTCGTTATCATCATGCAAGATGCAGTCATGCTATCGATAAATGAAAAACACTCATGGATTTCATCTGTGGAAACGGATTAGAAATGCTCGAAACGATCTACTGGAAGAACAAATACGGTTGCTCCACCGACTTGGACTTCAACAGGTAGCGGCAGGTAAGAGTCGGTCGTTCCGCTCATCGGTGTAACCGGAGTTACGAGCTGTTCACGAACCTTACAGCTGCTGCGAATGACATTCATAACGGATTCGACCTGACTATCATCGACACCGATCATAAACGTCGTGTTGCCTGCCTTCAAAAATCCACCCGTACTGGCCAGCTTGGTTGCCCTAAAATTCGCTTTGACCAATGCGCTGGATAATCGGTTGCTGTCTTTATCCTGTATTATCGCAACAATCAGTTTCATCCTGCATAACCTCCTTTAGAATAAGCACTCCTAATAAAATGCCCTGTCTATATATTAGACAATTACTCGTCAAAATCCTTCAAAATTCCCGTTTCCAGCGACATAATCATTGCTTTCTCCACCTCATCTGGGGTCTGCGAAGCATCAATAACTTTGATGCGTTCAGGGAACTGTTTCTGAAGCAAAAAGTAAGCTTCACGTACTTTGCGATGGAACTCCAGGTTCTCCAGATCGAGACGGTTGACTTCACGACCATCATGAGCCTCAATTCGACCAAGTCCCTGTTCTGGCTCAATGTCCAGGTAAAGTGTCATGTCCGGCATCAGATCATCTCCAATAGCAAAACGATTGATTGACCACACATTCTCAATTCCGAGGCCGCGCGCATACCCTTGATAAGCAAGACTGCTGTCTACAAAACGATCACAAATCACGGTTTTTCCAGCTTGCAGTGCAGGTTCTACCTTCTCTGCTAGATGCTGACTGCGAGCGGCAGCATAGAGCAGTGCTTCGGTCCGTGCATCCATCGCTGTATGAAGAGGGTCGAGGATGATGCTACGTATTTTCTCTGCAATCTCAATTCCGCCAGGCTCTCTTGTGACTACGTAGGGTATACCCCGTTTTTCAAAATAAGAACCGATCCTGCCGATCATCGTTGTTTTCCCCGAACCCTCTCCTCCTTCCAGCGTAATGAATTTACCTCTGCCCTGCATATGCTTCCCTGCTTTCTGTATTCATTGCTGCATCCATTCATGGCTATTATGCATGTGCCTAGACCCTCTTGCTTCAAGATATGATTTCCTTCGCCCAGAGGTGTATCGTTAAACAACTGCATTTAATAACACAGAAATAATACAAGCTAGTTTTTCTTTCTATCATACTATAAGGTGGCTTTTCCTCCAACATGAAACGTTAGTCCTTTTTCAACCATACGCTATCATCTTGGAAAGTGGAATCCATGCTCAACATTATTTCTGATCCTAGATCCCACCACCATTGTCTTGAAGCAGGGCACGGCTTGCTGGGATCTGCATAAGTACTTTTCCTATGCCTCGGGTTTCATGACTTTTAATTTCTGATACGTATGATCTGATATTCCCTGAAACTTGGCTCCTACGTCCCGTAGAATTCGAATTCTCTCGGCAATCTTTGAACTTATTCGTTCGCCGGGATACACCAAAGGAATACCTGGAGGATATGGAATAACCATCTCCGCCGATTGATATCCGGCACAGCTTTCAATTGGAACCTCGATCATATCCCTCTCTATGATGGGTTGCAAGGAGAAGGCAACTGGCTCAGATAAGAGTTCAATTTCTTCTAAATTGTTCCACGTGGAAACATAGTTTGGAGTATCCGTTTGAATTTGAGAAGCCATCCTAACAAACTCTGATGATTCCAGTGAATTCTCTAGCTTCTGGGCATCGTTAATATGCCGTAAAGCCTGCAACACATGCGCGGCATCCTGCAATGTCGAGCCAAGACTGAAGAGCAGGACGACGTATCGTTCGTCGCTCATCTCTGGCACACAGCCGTAAGCTTCTAGCTGCTGCTGTAGCCCGTAACCGCTCAGTCCCCCTGTGTCGTCATATATGACGACCTTAAATGGGTCCTGTGCGGTATATCCTGTGCGGCCAGGCATCGCTGCCGGATTGTCAATGCCGTAGGCCGGCTCTTGCTGCAGCGAATCCGCAGGCTGCAGCAGCTGGAAGCGCGGCAACTCGGCAAGGCCGCGCTTCAATGCTTTCACGGCAGCAAGCCCTGCCGTGAAAGCATCCGCGCCGTGCACATGCAATAGCCGGCGCGATAGATCAAGCGAAGCCATCACCGGGTAGGATGGGCTTGAGCTTTGCACCATGGCCAGACGCTGCCGAAGCAGTGATCGATTCAATCGCGGTCCCTGAATGTGTAACATGGCTCCCATGGTGAATGCGGCCAGCATCTTATGCGTCGACTGCACTACACCGTCCGCTCCGCAGGACAGTGCAGACGCAGGCAACTCCGGATGCTGCCCATAATGCGCGCCATGCGCTTCATCCACGAGTAGTGGCATGCCTGCCTTGTGGCAAACCTCAGCAATGGGCGTCAGGTTCGTGCCCATGCCATAATAATTTGGCAACGTGACAAATACACCCTTAGCCTCAGGGTACTTCTGGACAGCAGCCTGGACCGTCTCAATCGACGGCATGACAGCAAGACCAGATTCAGGGTCAACCCACGGCTCCAGAAATACTGCCCTTGCGCCCGCTAACATTAGCCCATGAATAACTGATTTATGTACATTACGCTGTACTAACACGATACTCCCTGGTTCATCACAGATCGTGAGTAATAAAGAAAGATTGCCTGCTGTACTTCCTCCAACGAGGAAGAAACTTTCCTCGGCACCGAAACAATCTGCCGCCAATCCCTGTGCTTGCTTGATCACTCCCTCAGGATGATGGAGGTCATCCGTACCCGTAATCTCCGTAACATCCATCTCCATCATGTCCAGATAAGCACGTACGGGTACAACATGTTTGGATTGATCTCTGGTCCTCAGGGAATAATCTGCCGAAACAACAGCCTGTCCTCCCTCTTTTACATTTTCCTCCTGTCTCCTTTGTTCTATTCCTAAAATATCCTCGGTTTCTGTATGATCTACTATCCCTTTTTGCAGAGCATCTTCTGTCCCCTCGGATTGATTATTCCATTGATGATAGACTTGTCCATTTTTATGTCCTGGCACATGAAATGAACGCTGCTTCGAATCACGATATGCAAGCAACGTTTCATATAAAGGAGCTCTATTTTTCCCTAAACCTGGTGCATTATGTTCTTTCATGAGATATCCATCCTGTAACTATTATTTTCGTAAAACTTGCATGTTCCATCTTTATTTCAGCATACGCTCTCTTCACAAGTCAAACAAGGTAATCCCCTCTCCAACAAAAAAAGGCCTCTCGGCCCCCTATATACTCATTAAAATTAATCATGTGCATTTCTAAAATCAAAGTGAAGGATATAACGCCCTTAAGCGTTCTTCTGCACCCAAATCTGTTTCATCTGATGAATAAAAAAGTTATACTTCGCATCCTGCGCATCGGTGTGTACCATCTCTGCTTCACAAGCATCACATATGAATTCAGATACAATAAAAATGCCTTCTCTCTTCCGTTGCTCGCAAATGATACATGTGTGTTCGGCATGTTCTTCCATGAACCATCCCACCTTGTTTTACGTTTACTATCAGTATTGCACAGTTTCTATTATTTTAAACATTTTCATAGTGCTTTCTTTCTATAAAATATATATATTCGCTCCTCCCTTAATAGGTGTCTGTACAGAAAATATACAATGTATTGTTCAAAGTTCCGTTTATTCTTGAACCTGCAACCTCTCCTGCTTCCATGAAACAACAAGGGATTTCTCCATGCAGATTCAAACTGATTCGAACTACAATATAATAACCTTAAAAAAACTTGGAAACTCAGCCGATAAATAAGATATGATAACGATAACAAAGTCCTATCTGCAACACTAATTATTTCATCTACACCTTTATCTCTCCATACATATGCATAGACCACTCTATTACTTACTCGTAACTTGAAGGAGGATTTTAAATCGTATGATCGCCGAACCGGAGAATAAGGCAACCTTTTATCAGTATCGCCTTTTGAAAAAAAAACCTATCGCTCGTAGCGTTATTTACAGCTACCTGTGTCTACCTGTTATCATGCTCATCTTTAATCTGCTTGCATTCTCCTGGAACGGCCTCTTCTTCTTTTTACTGGCAGGGCCGATCACCGTCTGGATCCATTATGTCATTGCCAGGACTATATTGTTACTCGTTCGTACTTCGTATGCCAAGCGTTGGCACTGGAACCTGCGTATGCCTTGGTTTGGCTATATACCAGATCAGCACTTTAGTTATCGCATGTTTGTCCGAGTTCATCTGAATATGAGCTGGATTGGATTATGTATCATTACCGTGTGCCTGCTATGGTCTCCAGTATCCTTCACAATTTCCCTTATATTCTGGCATCTATGGTTACTCGGACCTCGCTTATACGTAATAATCATTTTATCTCGTGGACGTAAAGACGGTCTTGTAAAATTGAATGATCAGGATATCTCTTATTACTTGCAATAAAATAGTTCTATTGGCTATCCCTCTCCAAAAAAGGTTATCCACAGTGGATAACCTTTTTTATGCTTCTATTTTCCTTTTATCCACATAAATAGTGTGTTCTCCTTTAACATCCTGAATGGTTACTAAGCTCCTCTAACTCACTTTGGCCTCACTCAATACAACTTATACTTAACTAACCCGCATGTACGGAAGTTTTCAACTTGCAGTAACACAAAAAAAGCCCTCATCGCCATCGATGAGAACTTCAAATTATCTGAACATCACAATGTTAAATCGTACACTTCACATCAATCCGTTAATCATCTTCTTCCAATGACTTTACTGTGGTCTGAGTCGTTTCATTTCTGGGAACCATTAACGTAAACGAACCATCATGTACAGCCAACTGTACAATATGGCCGTCCTTAGAGAAAACATGCACATTACTTGAGACATTGGATGAACGCTTTGCTTCTCTTTCTGTCCAACCCCAACTTTTAATCTCGTTAAGATATACCTCAGGCAAACTCGTGCTTTCACTAATTCCAGACAACGTATATCGAACATAATCCATATCCGAATTGTTTTCGGACTGGTCAGATTTATTCGCTACTTTGGGTACAGGGAAACTCTTTTCGTTAACTGCACCTTCATATGAGATCCATACAGATCCTGAAGCTTCACCGCATCCTGCAAGAACAATTGCCAGACAAAGCAACAGAAGTGAGTGGAGTCCAAATCTCCGCCAACTTAACACACACACCCTCCTTTTCACAGCTGCACAATCCAGCTCTTCGGTCAGGTACTTTTAGCATATTTAACATAGTCCTATTATACTGGTTTTATCCCTGCCATCCGTAACAAAAATGTTACCTTCCCATAACGAAGCTGTCAGAGCTTTACGCCTTGATCAGAGCTATCTTTTACACTTTCTCCTATAAATAAACAAAATAAAAACCACCACCGAACATCATCGGCAGTGGTTCTTTGCTTGGCGGCGTCCTACTCTCCCAGGACCCTGCGGTCCAAGTACCATCGGCGCTAGAGGGCTTAACGGTCGTGTTCGGGATGGGTACGTGTGGAACCCCTCCGCCATCGCCACCAAACGAGCA
>NZ_JAMAUN010000017.1:0-86360 GCF_023714295.1 Paenibacillus polysaccharolyticus | reverse complement strand
TCACCCGTCCGCCGCTAACCATCCGAGAAGCAAGCTTCTCTTCAAGTCCGCTCGACTTGCATGTATTAGGCATGCCGCCAGCGTTCGTCCTGAGCCAGGATCAAACTCTCCAATAAAGATGAATTTCACAGCGTGATTAAACGCGGTGGAACTCATCGGGGTATTGAAAAGAGCGATAAGCTCATTTTGAATCTGACGAGATTAAAAATCTCATTGTTGTTCCAGTCTTCATACAGCCAGATGGCATGTACCAAAAACCTTCACGTTATTCTGCAAGCAGAATATTTACTCACTCGTTGTTCAGTTTTCAAAGATCAAACACGATTGTTTTACTCTTCTCTTGTCTTCACCAACTTTCGGCGGCGACTTGAATAATGTAACACATTTCGTTCGTTTTCGTCAAGAACTTTTTTTGAATTACTTTTTAGAAACTTCAATGTTCCTCACTTTTCCTCAACTGAATTTGTCATTTTATGATGATTCACTCATTTGGGGGACGAAATATAATGTACCATAATCTCCAGATCAGAGTCAACACCTAAACATATAAATTATTAAACAAACAAAAAAGGAAGGTTTCCCCTCCTTTATACTTCACTTCTCAATGCAAGATTAATCAATCGGATCAGGTCTCGATCCAATAGCGAATTTCCCGACCTTCCCCTTCTAGTGAGGGCCATCCAGCTGATTCTTTTACTATAGAACGAAACACAAGTTTTCGAAGTACCAACGGCAGGTCCTTGCGCACGAATCTTAATTGAGGATGATGAACAAGTTCATTAATACTCCACGGCTCTTTTCGGCTTCTAATCACACGTAGCAGAAGTTCAGAGCATTCTCCCATTTTCGACATGACAGAAAACTCACAAGCGAGCAATACAAGCTCCACGCGCTGTTCCAAAGTCTCAGAACTTACCGTCAGTTCCTGATACAGCTTCCATAATGCACGATCTAATTGCTGCACATGAGTCCAGACGGCATGATCAGGGTAGATGCCCTGTTCAATAAGCACGATCCTTGCCCAGCTGCCCAGTGCCTCCAATGCATTGTAATAGGCATCCACAACGTGCCCCTGCTGGATATGACGCTTCGCCTCAACGTACATCCTCAGAAAACTGGTAAACTCGTGAAACAGTTTTTGCTCACGCAACTCGTTCCCGAACGAAGATAACTCTTCTCGCAAATCGCTAATCTGGTTGCCCGTTTCCCAGATAATCTCCCCTTCAATCAGGCATTGCATGAGATTATCATGTTCTCCCGTAACCGCAGTAATCTGTAAATCAGACTGGCTGACATAGATTAACTGATAACGAAGATCTCCGTATCTGTAATGTTCGACCGTTGACATCGATTGATCTGTGTTATGCACGATCAGTACCATCAAGTCAAAATCCTGGATCAGGGAGCCGTGGAATCGCTCTCCCGGGTGGGAATAAGCGATAGCCCCAACTGCCCCTGTCTCTTCCGACTGCTCGGACAAAAAAGCAAGGTTCTTTAATTCCACGATTCCCTCCATACAATTTATACAATTCATGGCAGTTTAGCGCCAAGTCAGTTATAATGTAATTCGACACGATATACAATGTTTCCTTCTTTTTCAGGTCAGATACTACTCATACGATAGGAGCATTTTTTATGATTTTTAAATCAGCAAAAATTAATGCTTTTCGCACTTGGGGATTGCTGTTAACCATGCTAGGAATGGGCCTAATGATACTCGGTACAGCCGGAATCGTGTTCTGGGGACATGCCGGAAAGGTCATCGCAGCGGTCGGCCTTGTAATCGGGCTTGTCGCCATGCTGGGCAGTTTGATCATTTATTTCTGGGCAGGCATGCTCTCAACCAGTGCTGTGCAGGTCGATTGTCCAGAATGCGGCAAGTTAACGAAGATGCTTGGTAAAACAGATCGTTGTATGTTCTGTCATACGATTCTTACAATGGACCCGAACAAAGCCAATACGATGAGTCCTCCTGTGGAACCAACTACTCCACCAGCCGCGCCTTCCAAGTAACTCACAAGTGCCTGGAAATCCATTAATGCTTTTTTGTCCATAAACCTTCACTGTACACACTTAAACTCTGATTCAACCTACAAGGTGGGTACAACGTATCCAGCGGTTTGTAGTGCATAGTTGCAGGTGTGCATGTTCTTAACACGTTCTGAAACAGTAGTCGTCCGTCAAAAAAGACCCGGTATCTATATCGGGTCCTTTTTTGATATGGCACATGATGAAAATAATAAGTTCGATGTATTATAATTTATTTAGAATAACCAGCCTCTTTGAGTGTTTCCCATGCCGATGCATTAGCAAAGCTTCTATTCCATGCAGCTACTCCGCCCAGTTTCAACGAAGAAATAAGATTTACCCGCGCTTGCAGGGATACTGCATCTTCGATCCAAATTTTTTTGACAGCACCATCTTCTTTATACTCTACATAGTTTTGTCCACTTGCTTGATCCAGAACGGGTTTGAGCTTCTTCTCTTTAATTAACTCCTGCACGGAATTCATACCTACCGCTTTGGAAGAAACTTTGATCTCTCCCTGCTCATTCGCTTTTTCAGTCCAAATCCGAGTATATAGAGGAACGGCCATAATAAGCTTGTCTGAAGGCACTTCATCTTCTTCCAGTATGCGGCGCATCGAGGATTCGGTCCATGGCAGGGAGGCAACAGAACCTGCTTTCGGACTGGCTGCCCAGTGCTCGTCATACGCCATCACGACAATATAATCGGCAAAAGCTCCTAATCCACGACGATCCAAAAACGCAGACCACATTTCACTATTTGATTTTGGCGTAACATCCACCGATAACATCAGGCCGTGAATACGAGCCATCGCCTTCATTTCACGTACAAACTGGGTAACATTTGCTCCATCTTTGGTATACACATTTTCAAAGTCGATATTAATACCATCTAGCCGGAACGTTTTAGCATAGTCCAGCATTTGTTCAATAATGTGTGTACGCTTGGCGTAGGTAGACAGCGCCTCCTTCGTAATGTCCGGATCGAAACTGTTATCCATTAATCCCCATACTTCCATCCCTGAACGCTTGGCCCAGTTCACATAGGCTTGATCTCCTTTGCTTTTCACTGAGCCATTGCCATCGGTAATATGGAACCATGTCGGGCTCACTACGTTTACCCCAGGCATCTTGCCAATGGAGCTTACGTCAGGCTGACGGTTGTAGACAGCTTCCCACACCAGATTAACCGGTTTATTTTTCCACTTCTTCTCCGCGGCAGTAGGTGTAAACTTCGGCATGTCTAGCGTCTTTTTCTCACCTAAAGCAAGATAATTATTACCTACATAACCGGCATAACCGTTATCCATCTGTACGAAGCTTTGATCTTTTCCCGTCTGCCACACACGCACTCTCGTATTCTGCTTCAGATCCGTGAGAATGGGGGACGACTCTTCTCCGCTCTTATACAACGGAACAGTCTGATCTTCTTTGGATGACAACGTATCAATCGTAGCATATTGGATCGTATCTCCACCGCGCATCAAAATAACTGCTCCTGTTGTCGGATCTTCCTGAACGGCCAGCCCGTATACCTCCTTCAACGGTTGAAGGGGAATATACGCCTCATTAGACTTTACCTCCGGCTTTACTTTCAGCAGATAATTTTGATGATTCAGTTCAGCCTGGGTACTGCCCTCTTTCATGTGCAGCACCCTCTGCGGAGAAGCGATAATGATATCCCCCGAGTCAGGTTCGTATCGTATTCCCGGATCTACCGTTTCTTGCAACACCTTCACGGGCAGTTTAAGCTGATCACTTGTGCCAGAAGCATCCTCATCCATAAGCTGTCCATCTACAAAAATAGGCTGATTTCTCCCGAGCCAATCCGGGTCCTCATAGACCTTATTCAACCATACGCTGGTAATAAGCCAATAGGCACCACCTGCCACCAAACATGCACCAAGTAACCCTGGCCAAAATGAGCGTCGTTTACGACGTGTATATTTGCTTTTTCTACCCAAACGACTACCTCCGTTAATTCCATAGATGATGGTAAACATCCCAAAAACATTGGATATCTTCACATGGATGTTTTTCTCAAAACTCTGTATAAATAAAAAACGTGAAGAATCCAAACTGAATTCCACACGTTAATATTGTAAATCATCTCTATTGATGCCTGCAACTTTTGCACACACCATATACTTCCAATCGGTGACCGTGTACTTCAAATCCCGTGCTTGACTCAGCCTGAAGCTCTACACTCTTTAACGACGGATAGCTGAAGTCCTCAATCTTGCCACACTGGTCACATATCACATGATAATGATCCGTCACATTGGCATCAAAACGGCTTGAATTATCTCCGTAAGTTAGCTCCCGAACCATACCGGCTTCCAGAAACATTTTCAAATTGTTATATACGGTCGCCACGCTCATACTAGGGAATTGGGGTTCGAGTGCCTTGTAAATCTCATCGGCTGTCGGATGTCCCATCGATTCCATCAAATAGTTTAATATGGCATGACGCTGGGGTGTAATACGGACACCGGTCGTTTTGAGCTGCTCCAACGCATGTTGGACACGTGTTGCCATAAAGCCCACCGCCTTACCTTTCATTCTCTGTTTGAAGAAAAATAAACCTTTCGCCTTCATACAAAGTATAATATACCGGCTATACACAACGACAAATGCTCTTTCACGTCATGTAACCTTGCCAGTGTACATTTATTGTACGGCGATTGCAAGTTTATTGTCAACGCGGCGATGCAGGAACTTCGGTTGTATCCTCTTCGGAATTTTGGCCTTCATCCGTCGTTTGTTGTCCTTCCCCATTCGTATCCACAGACTCTTCCAATATGGATTCTTGTGTAGAAACTGCCGGATTACGCTCTACCGTAAGATCACTATTCCCTTCAATTTTGATTCTGTATTCTCCCTCACCCAATTGCCCTTCAATCGTTTTGTTTTTGACGTCGAACGGCATATCCGTCTTCAAATCCCCGTAACTGCTGGAGCCCGACAGACTATAATCACCACGTTCAGGGATCACAACGTTAATCGCTCCGACTGCACTATATACATCCCAATCTCCACCGACTTTAGCGGAAACAATGTTAATACTGCCATTCAGGGACTGAGCTTTCACACCAAGATTAGCACCATCAAGTGTAATATTGCCATTCCGGGTTTCAGCTGAAAACTCGCCGAAAGAGTCTGTAATGCTGACATTTCCCACTTGCGTGGTTAAATCTACATCTCCCGAAACACCGCGCGCTTTCATATCGCCACGGTTGCTATCCATGTCCACGTTCCCTATAGCATTCGCTACGATTACGTCCCCGTTTAGCGTTTTCCCCGTGATATCGCCAACCGCATTCGTAATCCGAATCCGTCCATTGCCTGTCTCGGCAAGAATGGTCTTGATAGCTTCAGGACGGTTTAACAAAATGGCACCATTCGATGTGCGGATATCCAGATTGAAACGGCGATCGTCTGGAATGGTGATCATCATGTTCATGCGTGGTTGCGTTTTTTCATTTTCACCATACGCTTTACCTGTCGCTTTAATATGAATGACCTTATCCCCTTCCGCTTCTACAAAAGAAGCCGCGGCTACTGCCTTGGCCTGGACTTCAGATGCTTGGTCGACCCAGACAACGGTATTCACTTTAATCTCATCCGTATCTCCCCGCTGGATTGTTATATCTCCGTTCACACCTTCGACCACGATATCCGAAGTATCCATACGGACAGGAACTCCGATCGTGACCTTATCTTCCTTATAACCGGCAGCCTGACTGTAGTCCATTGAGGCAGCTCCCAGATTAAGACTGACGCGGTTCCACAGATGCATGTAGTGATCCTGTTCTGTCACAATAAATACAGAAGCGGTTAGAATCAAAGAGGCCAGAATGCCTTTGGCATCCGGTCTAAAACGTGCTTTCGGGCGCTCATCGGGCGGGGACAAACGATCTAAATCTCGTTTACTTCTCACTCGTGTCCACAGGAACAATACAATCCATTCCACACCCAGAGCCACAAGCAAAAATGGCCACCAATCCACGAATTCGTAGAGGTAGTCTGTGCCCCACTGTTTATCCATCATGAGCAGTACACCGACAGTAGCTATTAGAGCAGCAGCCGTAAAACGTCCTACCCTGATTTTGCGGTTCATTCTTTCCTCTCCTTCCGTCCATATCCGTACCCTATATTTTCTTCTTACGCAACATAACCCAAAATTCCCGGCCGAATAGCAATAAGCCGCCTGCGATCAACAGAATAGCAAAAGAATATCCTCCGTACATCGCAATCAGCTCTTGAAACCAACGTGGTTTACGGAAAAACAGCACCATCAGTGAACCTCCCACAATTAACAGAAGGCCAAACGAAATGCCACGTTCCCACACCATCATTCGATCCCGCTCAGATCGTTCGCCAACTAGCCGCTTGTCCATATTGCCTTGCGTTACAGCGCGGCGCCTGCGCAGCATAACCCAATCAGCTGATTGCAATACGTCATATACGTTGTAGAAATAAATCACCGGAATACAAAGAGCCAGCAAGATCAGTAAAGGTACATTGATCTGTATGCCGATGGACGAGAAGTATAACAGAGCGGACAAATCAAGCAAAACAAGCAAAATAAAAGTCAATCCGCGCATGTACAGACGCAAATAAATATGTCCCAGGCCCGGAACAATGGCACTTAAAAGCCCCGCAATAAACTTATGTGTTTTATTCCGCACCTTCTTGGGTTTCCTAGTCTTTCTTCTTGCGCGATCTGTATAGCCCTTCCCCTTCTTCATAACATGCTCCTTTCTACGAAAAATGACCGTTACCTCTCATCATGCATTTGGTTAGATAGTACCCTAAAGCGCCTGAAGAGTAACTGGAATAAAAATGGATATTAAGAAAAACCCTCTGCGATGCCAGCGCTCAGAGGGTTGAAATTCCTTTATTCAATCGACACTTTGGTCATGTGTTCCCACTGTCTTAACTTGGAGACAATCTGTATTGTCTTAAAGTCATGCGGCACTTGCACATGTAGTACAATTTCTATTTTCCGCTCAACGGATACGACTTCTGCAAAAGCCAAATCCGGTTCATTCACGGTAATCTTGCGAACTCTGATCTTTTCCTGTTCCATAAAAGACGAGACGTTCTCTAATGTCCCTGGTTCGGACAAGGTATGAAGGGTAATGACATGCAACTTATTGCCGCGCAAATACCTCAACTCTAATTTGTTAAAAACCCAAAGATTTAAGAGTACCAGCACAGTGGATACGATGGAGGCAAAAAAGAATCCAGCCCCTGCAGCAAGACCTATCGCCGCAACCACCCAGATCGACGCTGCGGTTGTAAGTCCCGTAATGGACTTCCCTGTGAAGAGAATCGTACCTGCGCCTAAGAAACCGACACCGGTAATTACTGCTGTTGCGAGACGCGCAGGATCGATCCGCACGTTTAATTCATGTGCAAAATCTTTAAAACCATAAATAGACAGCATCATAATCAGCGCTGATCCGAGACATACCAAAATATGAGTCCGTAGTCCGGCAGCATGATTGGAACGCTCACGTTCCAGACCAACAAGTCCACCAAGCAGCATAGCCAGCAATAAACGAAGCAAAATATGCCATTCATCAATAAACCAAGGATTGCTCAACGTTCTAGTTCCCCCTCTAAGTTGTTCACATGCTTAAAGTTTATTCTTATGAAATGTTGTTAATTCCACTCCAGGTGCGATCTCTGCAGCATCCACCGGCTTAAAACCAAACTTCATATATAGATTCACTGCAGCTGTATTTAGCGTTCCTGTAGAAACGATGTAGCGAGGCAGATCGGGATGTAGTTCAAAAACATGTTTCATTAATGAGGCCGCAATCCCTTTGCGAAAGTGGCTGGGATGTACCATCATACGTGTGATGGTTAGTGTGTCCCGTTCTTCCTCCATCACAGCCACTGCGCCAAGCAACTCTCCATCCTGCTTATCCACACATCCGTAAAATGTTTCCCCGCAGTTCTGTAATGTTTCCACCGTATCAAGCAAAGGTGGAATGTCTTGAAATCCGATAATCTTTGCTTCCAATCGGTAAGCCATATGTTGCAACCTCCACAATTGGGCCAACATATCTTCATCACGTAGTGACAATGTTTGAATACTCATGGTTAAGCACAACTCCTCCGTATCAGACTTCATAAACCGTTAAAACCTAAATAACACGGTGCGTCAGAATTTTTTATACCAAAAAAGAGGCTGTCACAGGGACGA
Organism: Paenibacillus polysaccharolyticus; assembly: GCF_023714295.1. Lineage (GTDB taxonomy): Bacteria > Bacillota > Bacilli > Paenibacillales > Paenibacillaceae > Paenibacillus > Paenibacillus polysaccharolyticus_A. The sequence continues at coordinate 78,116 of NZ_JAMAUN010000017.1, read as the reverse complement.
GCCTCTTTCTGTCCGACCTCACTGGAAGGATTAGCGGTTCAATACATCTGCGAGCAGTTGATTAGCAAGGGCCGGATTCGCCTTGCCTTTACTTTCTTTCATAACCTGACCTACGAGGAAACCGATGGCTTTTTGTTTGCCAGCCTTGTAATCCTCGACAGATTGCGGATTGTTCGCAACGACCTGCTCAACAATGGCGAGGATGGCTCCTTCGTCACTGATCTGCACAAGTCCTTTTTCTTCCACGATCTGTTGCGGGAGTTTGCCGCTCTCCAGCATTTCCTTAAATACGGTTTTAGCGATTTTGCTGTTGATGGTGCCTTTCTCCAGCAATCCGATCATCTCACCGAGTCCTTGCCCTGTCAGCGGAACTTGGGTTACCTCAAGGTTATTGGTGTTGAGGTACCCGAGCAAGTCACCCATAATCCAGTTGGACACCGATTTGGCATCCTGGGTATATTTCAGACTGTCTTCAAACAAGTCTGCGATTGCTTTGGATGAGGTGATGACCTCGGCATCATAACTTGGCAAGCTATAATCTTCAGTGTACCGGGCTTTACGCTGATCCGGCAGTTCAGGAATTGAAGCTCTGATGCGTTCCTTCCATTCGGCATCAATATGCAGTTTTACCAGATCCGGGTCTGGGAAATAACGATAGTCATGCGCTTGCTCTTTGCCACGCATCGACAAGGTTTTGCCCTGAGCTTCATCCCAGCGGCGCGTCTCTTGAACAACTTCTCCGCCGTCATCGAGAATTTCGGCTTGACGATATTGTTCATATTCCAGACCACGCTGTACACCACGGAAGGAGTTCATGTTTTTGAGCTCCGCCCGAGTGCCCAGTTTCTCCTGACCATGTGGACGCAAGCTGATGTTGGCATCGCAACGAAGTGACCCCTCTTCCATCTTCACATCAGAAACATCACAGTACTGCATGATCGCACGAAGTTTTTCCAAATACGCACGCGCTTCTTCGGGAGAAGAAATCTCGGGTTCGGATACAATCTCGACCAGAGGAGTTCCGACACGGTTAAAGTCCACAAGTGAGGCATAACCACCATCTACGTGTGTGAGCTTTCCTGCATCCTCTTCCAGATGCAAACGCGTGATACCGATTCGTTTTGTTTCGCCGTTGACTTCAATATCAATCCAGCCATTCTCGCCAATCGGCTGATCAAATTGTGAAATCTGATACGCTTTAGGTGAATCCGGGTAGAAGTAGTTTTTACGGTCAAACTTGCTGACATCGGCGATTGTACAGTTGAGAGCCATTGCGGCTTTCATCGCATAGTCAACGGCCTGACGGTTCAGCACAGGCAATACGCCCGGGTGTCCGAGACAGACCGGACAGGTGTGTGTGTTAGGCGGAGCTCCAAAAGCGGTGGAGCAGCCACAGAAAATTTTGGAGTTGGTATGCAACTCCACGTGGACTTCGAGTCCAACGACCGTTTCATATTTAGATGCGGACATTTCTTATTACCTCCGTTCCGGGCAGTCTACAGCTGCGGACGCTGCTTGTGGAATGCTGTATTTTGTTCATACGTATGCGCTACGCGCAGTACGGTTGTTTCATCAAAAGCTTTACCGATAATCTGCAAACCAACAGGCAGTCCGTCTGCGAATCCGCAAGGAATGCTGACCGCTGGAACACCCGCCAAGCTGACTGGAATCGTCAGAATGTCGTTCAGGTACATCGTAAGCGGATTGTCTACCTGAGACCCCATCTTAAATGCCGTTGTAGGTGCAGTAGGCCCGATAATCACGTCATATTTGGCAAAAACATCATCGAAGTCCTGTTTGATCAATGTGCGTACTTTCTGAGCTTTCAAATAATACGCATCATAGTAACCGGAGCTAAGTGCATAGGTTCCGAGCATAATACGCCGTTTTACTTCCGGACCAAAGCCCTGACTTCTGGACTGGTGGTACAGATCCAGCAAATTCTCCGGATTGTCCGCACGCACACCGTAACGTACACCGTCAAAACGAGCCAAGTTGGAAGAAGCTTCAGAAGAAGCAAGCAGGTAATAGGTAGCTACTGCATATTCGGTATGCGGCAGAGACACTTCTTCCCATGTCGCTCCAAGACCTTCTAGCACTTGAAGTGCAGCAAGAACTTTCTCTTTTACTTGCGGGTCAACGCCTTCACCGATATATTCCTTCGGTACGGCAATGCGCAATCCCTTGACATCACCTGTCAGTCCGCTCAAATAATCCGGGATATCCACCTTGGCAGATGTCGAATCTTTGGCATCATAACCGGCAATGGCTTGCAATACATAAGCAGAATCTTCTACATTTTTGGTCAAAGGTCCGATTTGGTCGAGGGATGACGCAAAGGCCACCAAGCCAAAACGGGAAACCAGTCCATAAGTAGGCTTTAAACCGACAATTCCGCAATAGGAAGCAGGCTGACGAATAGAACCGCCCGTGTCTGATCCAAGTGTGAAATACGCTTCTCCCGCAGCAACCGCTGCAGCAGAACCGCCTGAAGAACCACCAGGAACACGATCAAGTGCCCATGGATTGTGCACAGGTGAGAAGCTGGAGTTCTCGTTGGAACCACCCATGGCAAATTCGTCCATATTCAGTTTACCCAAGGTTACGGTATCCGCTGCTTTGAGCTTCTCGACAACGGTTGCATCATACACCGGGTCGAAATTACGAAGGAACTGACTTCCGCAAGTCGTACGCAGTCCGTTCGTCACGATGTTATCTTTGATACCTACCGGTAAGCCAAACAGCAAACCCTTCTCTTCACCACTGACAAGTCGGTCATCGAGCTGACGAGCGCGTGCGCGTGCGTTCTCCTCGTCCAGTGTCAAATAAGCCTTCACTTTGTCGTCATGCGCGCCGATATTCTGATAAGCCTGATCCACCAGATCACTGACCGATAGTTCTTTGGCGTGCAGCTTGTTATGTAACTCAGGCAACGATTGTTCAAATAAACTCACAGTGCTTGTCCTCCTTCCAATTATCCTATTCCATCACAGCAGGCACTTTAAACTGCCCGTCTTCTTCATCTGGTGCGTTGTGCATCACCTGTTCTATGGACAGGCTTTCCTTGGTTTCATCCTCACGCATCACGTTGCTGACATGTAAAACGTGAGTTGTTGGCTCAATATTGTCCGTGTCTAGCTCGTTCAGCTTCTCTGCATATTTTAAGATCGCGTTCAGCTGACCTGTCAGCGTCTGTTCTTCTTCAGCAGTTAAATTAAGCCGAGCCAGCTTGGCTACATGCTGAACGTCATTGTTCGAAATACTCATTACCGGATGCCTCCTTCAATCGTTCTGTGCCTGAGACAAACCTGCAAACGAAGCGTTCGTTTAACGGGCTAAAGTCCCAAGATAACTTTTCTAATTATAGGTGAGATAGTTCGACAATTCAATGCAAATGCAAAAAAGGAGCCGGCATCAGCCGACTCCTGAAATTCTAATCCTTAAATCCATGCACGCAGATTAACCTGCTTTATAAAATCCGCCTGGGACATCACATCATTCGCGGTTTCTTCTTCCTCTTCCACAACTAGAGGTTCACCGTTCATCAGATGATGAAACAGCTTCTCATTATGTGTCGCAAGGGCGTAATCTATCAACGCTTCTCGCTCGACCCGCTCAGCTTCCTGCTTCAGCAGAACCTCTTCCAGATCGACGTCGCCGGATGGAACAAAAAAGTTCCGATTAACCAGCGGCACTCGAAGCACGTAATCGAACGCATTGTCCGGATTCCGGTCATAAGCGATGATGTATCCATATTCCCCCACAGGAAGATTTTGCTCAAACGCATCCGCGACGATGACAACCTTCTCTCCTAATCGCAGCATCGTCTAACCTCCTGGTAGTCTATCATTCATATTTATTTGTATAGTCTACTAGAAAAGAATAACGATGTCTAGGAATACTAGATTTAAACAACATATTTGTGCAAAATCTTTTGGAGTTTTCCTCATGACAACCCCGATCGTTCCCATATCATCTGTTATGTTCACTTCTTACTTCTTGCTGTGTCGTTTCATGTCTGTACGAATGACAACTAACCAGTAAATTAACAGTGGACCTGGAACACTAGTAATGCCCCACAATCCCCATAACCAAGGAAAACGACCTCGTTTACGTGCGTCCAGAAAAATCCAGGTTCCTTGAAACAACAACAGAAGCGCAAGGAATACAAGCAAAACCGGAGGAATCTCTGCTAACGAATAATGCAATCTATTCATGATGCATCGTCTCCTTCCGATGCCGGACCAACCATAATGCAGCTGCTATAACTGCAATGACTGTGCCCAGAACTTGTATACCCAAATACACGGCAGGAGAAGAAACAAACAACAACGTCGCCAGTGTAATTACCATCAATGCGACAAGCCAGAAACAGATGATCTCAACCAGATTGGCTCTGCGCTTGATACGTCTTTGTTCCCTTACACGGGATTCGAGTGTTGCCAAGGATGGAATATCAGCAGGTTCACAGACATCATCCAGTGCTTTCATAGACTGTTGTAATCGCTGTACGATTTCCTGTTCCTGTGATTCATTCGATCTGCTCATGTTATTCCAGCTCCTTTCTTAATTGACGGAGACCATAAGCTGTCCGAGACTTTGCTGTTCCGGCAGGTATGCCTAACATATCGCCGATCTCATCGTAACTATAACCATAATAATGTTTCAGCAGCACAGTAACACGATGCTCAGGGGTTAGCCTCGTCATCGCGTCCATCACATCTGTCCATTCCTCGTTTCGACTTTCGAGTTGCCAGCGAAAACGACGGATTGCCTGATGGCGGATCAGGTCAAGCCAGCCCTGCTCCCTCTTTTTTCGCCTGATTCTGTCAATGTAGATACGGGTTCCGATGGTGATCATCCATGATGAAAACGCTGATGTACCATCATAACGCCGAATATTTTCCATACAGCGAATCATGGTGTCCTGCACAATCTCTTCAGCCAGATTAGGATCCATCGTAACTTTTACAAGATATTTATAAACAAACGAGTAATGTCGCTGTAGTAGTGATGCAAGTGCACTATCATCGCCTTCTGCCGCTCTGCGCACTTCCTCCAATTCAGCTGTTCTCATCATGATGATCACCCGCTTCCTGTTCAATCTAAAGGTAATACGATAGTCTCCGCTCAAACGTTCAACGCTAAATGAAATGTTTTTTGGGAAGGGCTTTGCATTTTCAATTTCGAGTAATATGAATACGACAATTTCCCGGGCAATCAGACTCCATTTCGGTAATCTTGCAGTTTGTCGAACCACCGCTGATCACGGGCTCCGTTCTGCAACACATGACTGGACCATATATTTTGCTGGAAGTTGAGGTCTGGTTTAGTGCGATCTAATTTAGAATACCGCTGCTCAGAGCTGCCTTGCTTTGCTTTTCTTAAAATGGAATGATCTGAGTCAGTATAAGGATGACCTACACTCCAACGGGAAAGTTTATTTCTATGAATTGGACTCAAACTGCTATTAGGTATGTATGCTTTCTGATGAACCGCTTCCTTAATAACGGAATTCATGACGGAATGTAATTGAAGTCGTCGATCATCAAGACATGTGTATTCTGGCTGTTGCGGCTGAAACATGTTTATTTTCTCCACATCGTTCTCCCTCACTCTCGCTTATGAATATTTATTCCTTATATTCTTCTAAATCCAGCTAAAAAAGGCTGAAAACAAAAAAAGAACGCAAACCGGGTATAGACCACAGTCTGCGTGCTTCGCAAGTTAGGTATTTCTATTCAACGCTTTAGTTAAGTGATGCCTTAACGCTTGTAATAACTAATTGCTATTCTAATGAAAAAGCTGACACTTGTCCAGACTTAATTCATATATTCTGTCGAATTATCTGGCAGGAACGTAAGGATTATTCTGTTTCTCATATCCTATCGTTGTTTTGGGACCATGTCCCGGATATACCTTAACCTCATCCGGGAAACGATACAACTTATTCTGAATGGAGTCCACCAGATCGCGTTCACGTCCACCTGTGAGGTCCGTTCTGCCTACGCCCATGCGGAACAACACATCTCCAGCAAACAGATCATTTTCGCAAAGGAGACTGACACTCCCTGGAGAATGTCCTGGCGTATGGTATACCTGAAACGTGTGACCAATCAATTGCAGCTTCTGACCTTCATCCAAGGCAAACTCTGCCGGATTCGCCGTGATTGGTGGTGTGACTTGCGGCCAATTCAACGACCCGTTCAACTTGGCCGTAGTCAGCCAGTCACTTTCCAGATCATGCAAGTAGACGGGACAGCCCTTCAGCTTACGAATCTCCTCCACACCGCCGATATGATCGAAATGAGCATGGGTCAGAAGAATCGCTTCAATCTCCAGATCTTGAATAGCCTTGAGTAGCGGGCCAGGATTCATGCCTGGGTCAACAATAACAGCTTTACCCGGGTCCTCGCCCTGTAACAGGTAGGCATTGGTTTGCAACGGCCCGAGCGTAAATGTACGAATGTTAAGCATATGAATTAAAAACCCGAAATCAGTTCACGCAGCTCACGAATGACCACTGCATGGGACTCCGTTCCTTCCCCATAACGTTTCAAAATCTCTTTGCGCGCTTCGGCCATGTTGTCTTGGTAGTCTGCAGCTTCACGATCAGGATTCAGTCGTTTGAACTCGACCATGACCTCTTGTACGTGTTGTGGGCGCGGCCCCCATTGACCAAGCACATGTCCGCCTGTATCTGCTACGATCACAATCGGCACAGAACGGCCACCCATCGTCAGGAATTCATCCATCACATCCGGATGATTTTCCATAATCAGAACTTCAGTCGGAATGCCTGAAATCTCCAGCGCTTGAAACACAACCGGGATATTGCGCACAACGTCACCACACCAATCTGCGGCCAGAATCAGCACACGAAGGTCGTCACGATAGTTCAGACTTTCAAAGAACTCACGATCCTCTTCGCTTGCCCAGACAAAGCTGTCATAGTTCGCCTGAAATTCACTTTGATTTTTGGTCATACTTGCGATAAATTCCTTCGGAGGCAAGCCTTTACCGAATTTGTGAGACAAGTTAGGTTTGGACATTACTTCACACTTCCTCTCTTTTTACGTACATTCATCCATTTGATAACAACATAAATAATCATAAGAGCAAGCGCGACAAGCAAGATCGGCGTAATAAAGGGAGCCGCTTTCTCGTCTACATGCTTCCACTGATCTCCAAGAATCATTCCTAAATATATAAACAATGCAGTCCAAGGTATAACAGCGAGTGTGGTCAGCAGGATGAATTTGCCTGTGTGCATTTTCGTGATGCCAGCCGGAATCGAAATCGCATGTCTTACGACTGGAACAAATCGTGCTGTGAAAATAACACCTGTCCCATACTTGCGGAACCACTCTTCGGAATGATCGATGTGTTTTTTCTGGATCAATATGTATTTACCGTAACGTTCAAGTACAGGTCTGCCACCATAACGGCCAATCCAGTAAATAAACAGCTGAGCCAGCACTCCGCCCACTGTACCAAAAATCATCGCACCGAAGAAGTTAATGTTATGCTGAGAAACGAGAAAACCGCCATATGCCAGCACAATCTCACTTGGAATAACCTCCAGCATTAACCCAAGCATGATGCCGAAGTATCCAAGACTTTGAATCCAGTCGAATAATTGGCTGACAATACTATGGATAACGTCCATTTCAACCCTCTTTCTTTTTCCTGAATGGCGGTGCTCTATCGCACCATGGATGTTCGTCCTTATTTTATCACAGCCCCCTGAACGTGGCTACTTGCGAGAACGGGACAGTGTCCTGAGGGCCTTGCTCCGCATATGGTATGGGGAGAGGAGTGTGGGAACGTGTCATTTAAATCCACGCCCGGGTCTCCCCCGGTCAAGCATAAGCAATCCGGACAACAATTGCCCTCTGCCCGAGGCATTCGCCGCGCCTGCAGTAAGGAATTATACCGGACCGCCAAGAGGTTGAAACTGTACATCTCTCCAGAACGTATGAAGCAGGCCGAGGAAAAATACTACGCCAAAGTTATTGCAAATCTGCTCTGGATTGGAGAAAACCGCAATGACCGCAAAAAACTGTGCGAATGGTGGAATACCGAAGTCAGCGCAGATATTGCTGCGCTCTGGGAGGTTGAAGTTGAACCGCTGAAAGAAGCATTCAAACACGCCTTTGGTGGTTACCGTCTGTAGAAAAGTTTGAACAGGCCGGCGAAAGCATTCTCGTCCGCCTGTTCAAGACCTACTTAGATAAGCAAAAGCAACCCGCAGCAATTCTGTGCAAATTCTCTGCTGTCAACGAAGATGAAGGATGCAATTGAAAACGACGATCGTTACGCATTCGTTCTGTATTTACCTGTGATGCCAACTCTTTGTAACGTTCATATATTTCTATTCCTAGCGCCGCAGTCTTTTGGGCTTGTCGGACTTTTCCTTCTGAAATCTCACGCATCGTCGCCTGTTCCATCCAGTAGAGCACCGTTCTCTGGGTTATAGCATCATAACGATTAAGGGTAATGGCTGAAATGAAATATTCCCCCGCTTGCTCCCCTTCTCCGGATTTGGCTTCTAATCGGCCAAGCTCCACATAGAGGTCAGAATTACCAGGTGAACGGGACAAGCTGTTCAATAAGATGAGTTTGGCTTCCGCTTGAGGCAGCGTACGCGCAAGGGAAATAGCCAAATCAGGCCGACTTGGATTCAAACGATGTGCTGATTGAAGATACTGGATACTCGCTGTTGTTCCCATTGGCTCAGTGAGTGCGTGACGATATTGCATATCTGCCCATGCGTAACGTGCTGTGATCCAGACGGTACTTCCCAGCCAGCATGTAAGCATAATTACGACTGCATATCGTTTGACGTGGCCTGATATGACGTAAGAAAATGAAGTACGAGTCCAGGTACGGATGTAGCTACAAACGTAGGCATAGATGTGGGTCTGAGCACTGTGATTCGTAAGACAGTGTTGATGCGATGAGACTGGCCCCGCTTCTATTCTCAGCGCAACCGTCCATGCCGCGAGCCAGATGAAGAGCATCCAGCTGAGCATATAACTCCAGTCAAAGTCCACGATTCCATGCAGGACGAAGACAAGCACAGCCGGCAGTAGCCGCGGTGCGAAGCGGCGGATACTGCGCAGGGTGAAGTATATCCACCCTGCAATCAGCGCGACGCCGAGCAGGCCTGTATCCACGGCCAGGTCGAGCAGCCCGCTGTGAACCTCGCCGCCGACATACGGCGAGGATTGGATGGCGCGGAACAAGTTGCGCCATGTATCCCCCCCGTGGCCGAGCCATGCGGCCTCGGTCCATAACCGCAGGGCATCCCGCCACAGGTCCAAGCGGGATGCCCCTGTGCCGACACCCGCCGCGAAACGTTCGGCGGTGGAGGCTGCGGCCAGCAGTGCGGCGGCGATGCAAGCCAGCACGGTGGCCGCGATAGCAGTGGCGCGCCCGGCTAGGCCGCCGCTGTGCCAGAGACGGCACAGCAGCAACGTGCCGAGCAGCGCAGCTGCCCATGCCCCGGCCAGTGCCAGAAGGCCAGGCACGGGTGCAGGCGCCAGCTGGGCAGCAGCCAGCTGGCGGTAGAGCCAGGCCGCGCACGCCAGGGGCGCGGCTAAGGCAAGCAGCAGCGGCAGGCGGGCACCGCGCCGCTGCAACAAGGCGGCGGCCGCGGCACAGCCGGCCGCAAGCCAGGCGCCGCGCGACTCGCTCAGCAGGAGCGCGGCTTGCGCGGGCATGAGCGGCAGCACCGCCGCGAAGAGCCGGCGTGCCGGGACGGCTCGCCCGGCCAGCACCCCCGCGGCGGCCGTCAGCCGCTCCAATGCGTACATGCCAACAACGGCACCGTACGCATTGGGATACTGCAACAATCCGCCGAGCCGCGCACCGGCGGAGCTGATCTCGGGGTCAGTTGTCCGCATGACCCCGTGGGGCAGCGGCAGCACACCGCACACGGCTAAAATGCCGCTTAGCACAAGCACGCCGCCTGCCAGCTGCCAGCCAAAGGCCAGCCAGCACACACCACCCTTACTCGCTGCCAGCAACACAGCGAGCAGAGCAAACATCGCGAGCAAGCTCCAGCGCAGCATCTCATGGATACTGCCCTGCGTGCTTACCGAGCCTGCCCAAGCATGCAGGGCATAACACACCATGATTGCCAAAGGAAACCCTACATGCACTAAATCTACGACTCCCAGCCGAGTAGATTCTGACCTAACGGAGACGATGCCATCATTTTCCCTTTTCAGGACGACACGGACATACACCACAAGAAAGAACAGCATGACAACACCCGTCATCAGAATAACGGGGTACAGGTCGGCCGAATGGAACAATCCTCTTCGCAAACATCCTGCCAGCAATATAGCTGCCATGCTTAAACCTAAGACTACGATCCACCATCTGGATTCATAATTACGCTTCTCACTACCCTTACTCCCCATTTCAATCTCACAACTGGACGCTGGACCCCGATGCCCGGAGATCAAGAAACGGCGTGGACTGGCTATACCGTTATATGTATTGTGATGAGCTGTGAAATAGCACCCATTTTTCAGAGGGTGACTTGTGCCCGCATTCATACGCGCACCTATGAATTCTGATCGGTTAGAGGCTCCCTCTTTAATCTCTCTTCTCCCATTCAGAAAGTTCTGATGTTGATCTACATTTCCTACCTGCCCATTCTGATTTGCCTCCCATGCACCCAGATCTGTATGTAGCTCTCTGTCCTTCACCCCGTTCCCTCCTTCCTTCATTATTCGAAAAATAAAATAAGGCAGAAGAATCCCTCTTCGGGTCCTTCTGCCTTGGTTTACACCCTCGCCTATAGATCGGTTTATGATCTATATCGGCAACCGTAACTTAACGGGATTCGGATGCAATATGCACAGATTTATTTTAATCATTCATTCCCTTAACCATCATGAACTTGTTCACGTATCCTGCGGACATCCATTGGCATCCTATATCTTGCACATTAAGTAAAGCGACCCTGGTAACAGTATGTCCTCTTATTCTTGTATGCAGACCAGTCGTGCACGAAACATCCCTACTTTGGTTCTTCTTATGTTTTCTTTTGAACCCTTTCTCATCCACTACCTGCATGCCAAACATTAGTGAAGATTACACTTCGCAGACCGCTCTAAGTTTTCCCTGTCCACTTTCCCACCAGTTATGCTTCCTTCAACCGGTAGCAGATCCGCACAAGCACGTTCCAGATATGGATCGGCATGAATGAAATCACGGAATGCCGTGTATTCATCCCACATGTCCTTCACTTGACCGGCTTGACCGCGAACGGCGCGAATCAGAATATTTTTCGGTGTATTCTCCAGATCAATGAATTCGAGCAACTGTGTTTTATATCCCATAATATCCAGCAGTTTGGCGCGAATCGCATCTGTTGCCAGTGCGGAGAAACGCTCCTTCAGAATGCCATGGGACAGAAGCGGGTTCATCACCGAAGATTCGACCTGATCATATAGCTCATGCTGACAGCAAGGAACCGACAGAATGACAGAAGCTCCCCAGCGCACTGCTTTCTCTATTGCCGCATCCGTCGCCGTATCACAAGCATGGAGAGTAACAACCATATCCACTTCGTTCAGTTCATCATAATCCGCAATGTCACCAACGAGGAATTTCAGATCACCGTAATGCAAACGTCTGGCCAGATCATTACAGTGTTCAATAACATCCGCCTTTAGATCCAGACCGATGATGTTAAGCGAACGTCGCTGTTGTACGGACAAATAATGATACAGGGCAAAAGTCAGATACGACTTCCCGCAGCCAAAATCTACAATCGTCAGTGGACGTCCTTCCGGCAGATGAGCAATAACATCCTGCACCATCTCAAGGAAACGGTTGATCTGCCTGAACTTATCGTACTTACGTGCAAGCACACGTCCTTCCTCGTTCATAATCCCAAGTTCAACGAGGAAAGAAACTGGAACGCCCTCTTCAAGTACATATTGCTTTTTGCGATTATGGGACAGATCCACCGCTGTTTTGGATGGGGATTTGGTCAAAATCGATACTTTATATTTTTTGCTGATCAAAATTTGATAATCCGCATCTGCCGTACACAGCAATCCCTGACGGAACGTCTCTTCACACAACAAAGTCATACGCTCCAGCGCTTCAGCCGGGGTCAAATTCTCATGCAGCACTTTATTCGCATAATGAAAAGCAAACTGGTAATGAAGCTGATTCTTCAGCGTAACCGGCTTCACCTGCACTTTGGTAAACGAGACATTGTCCCGTCTGCGCAGCTGACTCCAGGTCGCCGTAATCAGCGAGTTCTGTTCAAAAATATCTTGTATAAGCTTTCGCAACGAATCCACGGGGTACATCTCACTTTCGATTTGGTTTGGTCAACCGTTACCATACCATAATTCTGTTCCCTCTCCAAGTGAAGAGCTACGCTCCATGGTTCAATCATCAGTTATTTTAAACGTTCGGCATTCGTTCGGTTATTCTTCTGTTACAGATAAGTAGGAAGTGGAATTATACATCTTTATGTGCTTAACCATTTAACTGCTGGCGTTTCGTTTCCAGCACTGTAATCTGTACCAGCCCTTCTTCGACCTCAGCTCGCGGCAAACCGCCCTGTTCAAGCTGCTCATCCGTAAGTTCCGTCAACCTCTTATAAAATGCTCGCGCATCCTCCTCGTACTGCACCGGATAATCCGCACCAAGATGCATCAGTCTGTACCAACCATTCTCCGCCGCATCATATCGGCCCTCTTGCTCCCGATATAACGCAAGTTGCTTCTCCGTTCGCGCAGGAAGTTCATATCCTTTAATTTGCCCTATAATTCCTTCTATACGGTCAGGCACCTGTAACAATTCGCGATTAGCACCATGATTCTGGGCATACAGATAAAAATGTAACGCTCGCATTAAACGAACAAGCGCCGCATCCTCTGCTTCCATTTTCTCCTCATCATCGATGCCTTCGACTCTGGCTTTCTCGTGATAGATGTATGCTTCTTCCTCGATCAGTCTCGCCGCTTGCTGCAGATTGTCCACCTCAATGATGCCGCGAAAACGAAACATCTCGATTACATCCTCTGCGGGCAGAGAGTTCAGCAAATTGAGATTCATGCCAAATTGTCTGCGCATTAACTCATCCAGTTCAGATAAAGCCTCCGTATGTTTACGTTGCTGTCTAAGCGTAAAAGCCTTGCCAATTGCCTCGGTCATTTCCTCCATCATGCGGAGCAGATAATCCTTCCTGAACATCGGTGCGCCCCCTTATATCTTCACTCATTTATCGCATACTTTATATCGCGTATTCATATGATTTATTTTAATTCATGCCGTGAAAAAAAGCGAAAGTCCTGCTCTCCTGCTTCCGAAGCCGGTCAGCAAACACATCAAAGCCCCTGCTTGTCCATATGGACACACAGGGGCTGCATATACAAACTCGATTGAGTGATCTTATGGTTAGTCAGACAATCCCGCCATAAACTGTTGAATCACCTGAATCAATTGTTCCGGCGCTTCATACATACTCATATGTCCTGCACCTGCAATGGTGGCCTGCATAATATGAGGCTTGTCACTCGTAAAAGTACGTTCTGGTGGAATCAGCCCATCCTTCTCCCCTGCTACAAGTAATACTGGAAGCGGTGTGGCAGACAATACATCACGGCGATCTGGACGTTCACGCATAGCCAGTGCCGCGCCAACCGCACCTTGAGGGGCAGTTTGATACCCAATTTCCTTAACACGATTCACATGTGCCGACATCGATTCAATATGCTCTGGAGCGAACAGACCAGGTACCAGCCCGTCCACAAAATTCACAATGCCTTCGGTCTGAATCGTAGATACTGCACGCAAACGTTTCTCCTTCGCTTCGTCGCCGTCCGGATACGCTGTGGAATGGATCAAACCGAACGCGTTGAGTCGCTCCGGATGGTGCTGTGCAATGGAGAGTGCAATATATCCGCCCATGGAATGTCCCAGAATCACTGCTTTTTCCACGTCTAACTCATCGAGCAATTGCAACACATCGTTGCCCATCTGTTCAATGGTGTAACTGCCTACAGGTGCATCCGTTTTGCCGTGCCCACGCAGATCAGGTACGATACAACGATAGCTGCGGGCCAGCTCCGGTACTACTTCATCCCAATAGGATGAACTACCGCAGTAACCGTGAAGCAGTACAAGCGCTTCTCCCTTACCCTGCTCAGCATAACAAATCGTTGTTCCATCACACATCACTTTTTCCATATTAATCCCTCTCTCTGCGCGAATGTAATATTTCAGGTTGTATATTATTAAGCATTCATCTCATAAATGAAACGTTTATCATACATTCCAGGCTTCCGTCACCGCATCTGCAATCGTTTGTGACATGCCCATGACCAAGTACAGCGAAGTCATCTGCAAAATCGAATAGGGTCTTGGTCCGTTGGCATTTACTACTGCAGCTACACTGTATTCTCCAACAGGTGGCAGATTACCGTTAACGGATTGAGCAGGACGCAGGGACGTTCCCGATACATAATATGTCCCGGTAGCATCTTTTGGGCCTAAACATGCATCTATTGCTATAACCTTATGGTGTGAAGGAATCTGAGCCAATCTCTTTTCAAGAGTATCTGCATCGCAAGGCGTTGCCAGTGTGCCGATGACATGAGGTATGCCACGCTCTTCCAGCAAAGTCCCCGTCATCGGTCCAAGTGCATCCCCGGTCGAGCGATCTGTACCGATACATAGAAACGTAATCTCGTCCAGTTTATGGAGTTCGGAGATCTCCTTGAAAAAAAGGGCCATCTTGTCTCCAGGCACGCCTTTGCGTATACCTCGACTCTGTTGCCTGACAAGTTCCCGTTTATATAAGGCCAAACTAATTTCCCTCCTTGGTTCACAAGAATATATTGCACAACCCTAGCGCTATCTGGACTTCCCATCGTTGCGATCTATTTCTCATATTGTAACCGATGCTCCATCCTACCGCAAAATCATTGGCTTGTCCCCTTCCACTCATGCTACAATAACAGAAGTTCCGTTTGGACCAATGAACAACCCATCTCCGGAGATGGAAAGGATGAAGTTAACGATGGATTTAACACAAGCAACAGCAGAAAATATGGAATATATGATTGAAGCGATCAAAACCAAACTGCGGATGGCCAGTGGTGCCGCGATGCAGGCTTCAGCGTTCCCAATTGAGAAATATGAAGATTTGCATGATTTGTACGAAATGGTGATGAGCAAAGAACATTTGAGCATCTCTGAAGTAGAGGCGGTTGCTTCTGAACTCGGTAAACTCCGCAAATAAATTCTCACTCTCCAAATTTATCTTCACACCTATTTTCGACCATGGCACTGGATGAGCAACAAAAAGGACCTGTCTTACATCAGAACCCTGATGCAAGACAAGTCCTTTTCTATTGTTAACCTACTTTTTTAGTTTACACATTGGCATGTTCAGACCTTGTCATGTCATCTCCTTCAAGGAAGATCTACAAGTACGAATTCAGCAGGCTCGCTGCCTGTACTTGTCATTTGTAAATCACAGCTTTTACGTATGCGAGCCGCATCTCCGGGCTTGAGATTAAAGTTTCCATCGGAACACTGAATTTCCAAATGTCCGTTAATGAGAAACAAGTGTGTACGACGCTCCTCGTGTTGCGGAAACATTAATTTTTTTCCTGTCTCCAGCTTGGACAGATAACAGGTTACATCCTGAGCGATGCGAAGTGAGTTGTCGTCTATGGATTCATCCAATGTACCAGAGGCACCTGACACAACTGGGCAAAGTCGGTTGAGATGTGCTGACTCTTCTATTTTTCGATAAGCATAAGATGGTTTCAGCATTCGCTGAGAGGGCAAAAACCACATTTGCAAGAAACGCACCGGTTCATCTGTAGCTGGGTTCGTTTCGGAGTGCTCTACGCCTGTACCTGCACTCATCACCTGAACTGTCCCCGCTTCCAGCATCTGCTCTGTGCCCATACTGTCTGTATGTTTAAGCGTACCTGATATCACATAACTGACAATCTCAAGGTCATGATGTGGATGTTTCTTAAAGCCTTCTTGCGGCATCAGTATATTGTCGTTGTGGGCTAACAGACAGCCAAAATGAGCATTGCTTGGGTCCTCATAATCCGCAAAGGAAAAGCTGAATTCGCTGTGTATCCAACCGCGGTCCGACGTGTGTCTTTCTTCCGATGTCACTACTTTAATCATATTCATCCACCTCCAGAGGATTGGAACTGCCTTATGGCAATAATCCATGCGTGTTCAAAATGATATAGGTCAATACCAGTTGGTATGTGATCTTTACCCGAGGTCCGGTCATTCTAATCACGCTCCTTCCAAAGGTTATGCACTATCTTTTCATGAGTGGAGCAAGAATTCACTATCCATCCGTCCGACGAGAGTCCCAGCATCATTACGTATGACTGCAGGAAACACTTCTGCGAGACGGGCAATGGTTTTGGGATTGGAATAGTTCAGTTGCTTTAATATCGATTGTGCAATGGAAGCCCACTCTTCCTCGGAGCCGTCCAGCACTTTGAAGGTGATGCCCAGTCTTTCTTTTTTCAGCGCAAAACCAAATACACCCTTGAATCCGCCCTTCGCGACAATATTATCGTCCTCCAGCAACACGGAATCTACCCGATTCGTGCCACCGACCATCACAGGGTGCTGATTCATCGCAGAAGTAATGGTCTCAACAGCGATGCGTGTGGATTCATCTTTAATGAGATCAGGACATGCAAGTTTGAGAAATGCATTGGCCAGTGCAGACAAAGGCAGAGAAAATACAGGAAAACCACAGCCATCCGTTCCTAATTGAATCTCTTTTTCTTCAATGCTTGCGAGACTCGCCAGTGTTTCAAGGATTTCCCGTTGCACCGGATGATCTGGCTCGGCATAGCTGCCCAAATCCAGTTTTTTCATCTGACTATAACCTAGAATGCCCAGATGTTTACCCGAACAGTTATGCAGTATTCTGCGTTTCTCCCCTTGAGCCCGCAACCAGTTGTTTCGGCTTTCTTCGTTAAGCGGATAGCTCGGTGCACAGATTAGACATTCCTCACCAAGTCCAATCTTATGAGCCAAATGTTCCAACACTTGAATATGCTCCGGCTCAGAGCGATGTGATGAAGCCATGATCGCGATCTCTTGTGGTTTAAGATTATAATGTCGATCAATTCCGGCCCGAATACCTGGAATCGCTTGAAAAGGTTTGGCCGATGAACGCGTGAACGCTCTGAAATGAGGATCACCAGCCGAATATACAACCCGGCCATGCTCATCTGTAATACATATGTGTCCGTAGTGAGCGCATTCCATCACGCCCGCACGGTATTCTTTAACTAACAAAGCACTCTCCACGCGAGTTTCTCTCCTTTTAAATTACTAATTTCATATTTATATAAGTTGACTGTTCTTTTACACGTTAACGGAGAGGACAGAAAAAACCTGAAAAAGCGGAGCGGTCGCCTTTATCACCGGATTTCCCCTTTTCGAAAAGGGAATCAAAAAATCTGGGGATAACAGCGATTGGAAGGTTATTCTGTCGTCGGAGTGGGCTGTGTAAAAACTTTAGTTCAACTTATATAACTTCTCTGCTTTGCTTCACGGCGCCGCATGGGATATCTTCAATAGTATAGTACAAAAACGACGTTTTTACAGTTTTTTCGACAGCCGTTTCGGGTAAAACTTTATCAGCCTCACTGAAACAATACTCTTTCTTGAAGGAGAAACATCTTATGCTGCGTAATTCTCAACATCTCTCATCTGGATCATCTCATGTGATGTCTTTGCAATCTCTACTGAAATACCTCCTGATTGCTTCACTGCTAAGCTCAGCTGCTGTTCTATTATTAGCTGGTGTTGGAGCCTGGCTGGGCCTGGAACGTTTAATTCGACTGGACAGTCAAATTCAGCAGATATTTTACCTTCACTCGCAATCCCGCCTGTCTCTACTGCCATACACTTCCTTCATCACGGCACTCGGTTCATTTAAGATATCGGCATTCGCCGCAGCAGGGTTCGCACTGTTATGCTTCCTACAGCGTCATCCCAGAACAACTATGTATGGCTATATAATCTGTGCGAGCTTTGCCATGATGTGGATTTTGAACACCTTATTAAAAGAAATTTTCAGACGAAGCAGACCTGAACTGGATCACCTACTCGTTGTGCACGGATATAGTTACCCCAGCGGTCATGCCATGATTTCGATGGGTTTTTACGGTATGCTTTTTGTCATCTGGGCTACAGAATGGAGGGGGCGAGATAACAGGTGGATTCCTATGTTGTGCGGCACTTTATTTGTTCTGTTGATCGGTATAAGTCGAATCATGCTGGGTGTACATTATCCGACTGATGTTTTTGCCGGATTCGCTGCCGGATTGGTCTGGATCAGCTGTATGATTCGAGGGATGAATCGTTCCCTTGCCTGATCCCCTGCTTTCATTTTCCATTTTATTCAAAGGCAAGTTAGTTGTTTCACCGTCTTGCACGGCGTTTATATACGAAGTAAGCAAACGCGAACAGACAACATCCTGCATCTAGTTGAAAGGAGGCGGTTGTTATGTGGGGCATTATTATCAGCATTGTCATGGCGATTATTATCGGTTTGATCGGAGATGCACTTGCCGGTCATAACATGCCGGGCGGCGTGATTGGTGCGATGATTGCCGGATTCGCCGGAGCCTGGCTGGGAGCACTTTTGCTTGGTAACTGGGGACCGGTTATCGGTAACTTTGCCGTCATTCCCGCCATCATTGGTACAGCGCTCTTTGTTTTCTTGCTGGGGCTTGTGTCCAGACTGCTAAGACAGGCTGCCTGATTCGGGTTAGATGGTGTTCGTTGTTTCGTATTTTTTCTTAAACTAATGAAGGAGTGATTAGACATGAATAAAGCAGAAGAACAATATCCTGTACAAAGTGGTTCAACTTTCGCCAAAGGTATTTTCATCGGAGGTTTGCTGGGCGCTGCCGCTGCCCTGTTATTCGCCCCTAAACCAGGACGCGAATTGCGCGGTGATCTTTCCGAAAAGGTAGGTATGGTGACTGACCGCACGAAGGAAGTGGCCACTGTTGTTGGTGACAAAGCTTCTGAAATCGCCAAAACGGTATCTTCCAAAACGTCCGATCTGGCAAGAACAGTAAACCAAGGTCGCAATGACGTTATGGACTCCGTGAGAAAAGCATCAGCAGATGTTGCAGAGGAAGCAACACGTGCATCCGAAGAAGTAGCTGCCGCTTCCGTCGAAGCGAAGGAAGATGCGCGTAAACAATTGAACTCGACAAGCCTGTAAGTTCTGAAGAGATCGAGTAATGAATAGCCAGCTGCATTCCAGCTGGCTATTTTTTATCCAACGCGAACGGAGGAATGACAGATATGAGTAAAGTCACGATTAATGGCAATCCCCCGGTACCAGGAGGAACACCTGCACAGCAGTATGATACCAGTGAGCATCCCTTCGAATTACGGCACGAGGTCAAACGCCTGAACACACGGCTTGATCAGATTGCCGATAGTCTGGAGAGGGCTCAGATCAAAGACATCATTGAAAATTACAGTAGTCCCAAGAAACGTATCATTACCAACTTTACTGCAGGTATGGCACGTGGACTCGGATTGACCGTTGGTACGTTTGTTGTGCTCGGTCTACTCGCCTTCATCCTTAGCCAATTTGTCAATATGCCTATCGTGGGTCAGTATATCGCCGACTTGCTCGGTTATATTGAGGATTACAAAAAATAAAAAAGGAACCGCTAAGTCTGTGACTATCGCGGTTCCTCTTTTCCTCTGTCCCGGTTTCCCCGAGCGGAGGACTGTGCAGATTTTACTTTTAACAAATCCCCTGTCCAACCTTTCATCATCATCCATATATACATGCTGATCATGCTGCAGATGATCAGTGCAATGACAAGCACGACTCCCCATGTCTTGTCGATCAGAGGTAAGTTCTCGAAGTTCATTCCCCATATAGCACCGGCGGCTGTTGCTGGTGTAAACACGGATGTCACAATCGTTAGCGTCTTCATAATTTCGTTACCGCGAACGCCTGATATCGCGTTGTCGATCGAGATTAAGGTATCGATCTCCTTTTCATAATGCTGGAACAGACACTCCATTCGTTCAACACGGTACTGAAGTTGCTGATAGAAGCGATTCTCTGTAATCTCATGAAGATAAGCTTCCCGGGAAGCGGCCATTAATTCGGTATAAGGAATAAACAGATTACTCCAGTACAGCAGTTCGAAGCGCGCTGCCAGAATCTGATCCATTAATGTCCGCGCATTCCGTGATTCCATTCTCCGTTCCAGATCCCGCAGATTCATCTCAAAATGGTCCATACCCACATGATAATAATGGAGAATGGCCCGAAAAAGCACAAACATGCCTTCCCTCGCCTGCGTACATTGTTGCAACATTTGCATGCGTTCGCCGGATTTCATAATGCCCCTTGTGTTGTTGTCCAAATTGAGCGTGACCAAATTCTGCTTGTCGACATAGAAAAACATCTGATTATCTCTTCGTTGATCTTCTCTCTCATTTTTTACAGCATATAAGAAGGAGCCAAAAATAACCGCATCTGTGCCGTTAAAATAACGAACGGACAAGTAGTTCGATTCGGCTTCCGGTATTTTGCTTAGCCAGTATTGCATCTCTGGAAACGCCTGTTCCAGATCACGAAGTGCACTTTCCATACTACTAGAATCCGGAGCTACCCAATCCCACCACTGCCAATCTTCGGAGCAGGATAACTGATCACGCCGAGCTTCCAGTTTGATTTGATCCACCTGACATTCCTCCTGATCCTATTCGTTTCTATTCGTTCATTGCCACCGGGTTTCCTCTCCAATGAATTCAAAAAGGACACGTATGCAATCCAGTGCAATACCGTGTCCTCGTCAAGCTGTATTGGGGCAACAATTGGAATAGTGTATCATAGCAAAGAAGCGTTAGACATAATCTGTTTCAGTTTCTCCGTAGCTCTTTTCTGAATCCGGGAGACACTCATCTGCGAGACACCCAGTTTTTGGGCTATGGCACGCTGTGACTGTCCATCCTGAAAGGCTAAAATAAGTACTTTCTGTTCTTGTTCCTTAAGCTGACCTAACGCCTGTTGTAGATCCATCCGTTTTTCCACGGAATCAAAGTCATTCACATCCGCGCTGATCAGTTCTCCGAGTGTCGCAGCACTGTCATCCTGAGATAATGGAGAATCCAGAGAAACATAGTGGTAACACTCCCGGCCAGCCAGAACTTCGATCGTTTCCTCCGGTGTAAGATCCAGGTATTCAGCAATCTCATTTACTCCAGGTGAACGTTCTAGCTTTACCGTCAGCTCATCGATGGCATGTTGCACCAATGCCCCTTTTTCCTTGATTCTTCTCGGGACTTGAATGTACCATGACTTATCCCGCAAATAATTTTTCATATGACCGATCATACTTTTCATCGCATACGGTTCAAATGGAATTCCCAGATTGATATCGTACTGCTTCAACAATCGGATCAAAGCCATTTGACCTGTCTGGTACAGATCCTCATATAGATCCGGTCGATTTCGAGCAATTTTACCCGCAGCCATTTTGACCATGGGCTCGTACTTGCGGATAAGAACCGTAGCGATTTCGTTGTCCTGTGTTTGTTGGTATTCCCAGATCAAACCAATCGCTTCAGACATGGACTCTGGGGGAGTCACTTTCTCATTCATACTTTCTCCTCACTTTTTGCAAGACGTTTTACGAGTACTACTTTCGTACCTTTGCCCGTCTCACTTTCAACACTGACATCATCCATCAAGGCTTGCATCAGGTAGAACCCAAGTCCGCCAATCTGAGCGTCTGTCAGTTCTTTGTCATGAAGTCCGGAACGTGATGCGGCCGGGTTCACATTCTCGAAGCTGGAACCCTCGTCTTTGACAGTGATCGCGAGCATCTCACCATCTACTTCAAAAACGACTTCAACCATACCGCCTTCATGAGAGTAGGCATACAATACGGAATTGTTACAGGCTTCGGACACAGCAACCTTCATATCCTCAATGTCTTCATAAGAGAATCCCATTTTGGACGCAACACCATATAGATTAAGTCTTACAATATCCACATATTCAGCTGTCGCCGGTAAATTCAGCGTAATTCTTTGGACTTCTGCATTCATTCCTTTTTCGATCCTTTCCTATTGGGAATTCTTCTGTGTAACAAAGAATTTGGCTATACCCGTCATATCAAAAAGTTTCTGAATTTGCGCAGGAACTTCCTGTACTTCAAAGCGAGCTTCCATTCCGTGTCTGGCCTTGAGAACAGATAACAGGATACCAATTCCTGTGCTATCAATGTACTTTAAATCTTTCATGTTAATAATCAGATCCTGCTCCTTGTTGTCCACGAGCGGTTCCATTACCAAACGGAAGTCAGGAGCAACCGACAAATCCAGTTCGCCAGTCAGATACACTGTGCTTACACCGTCATGTGTCTCGGTTCTTGCGTTGAATTTTTCATTTTTATTTGTATTCATTAGACATCTCTCTCCTGATCAATGGTTTCCTTATTCTATAACCCAACTTACGTACGAGTGAAACAGAAAACATAAATGGTAAAATATTCAATTCGCCTGATTCATTGTTGAACCTCCTGGATGAATAACCTGGCGTTTTTTCTGGAAATGGGAAAGTTTCTGTTTGACACTGCCCATTTTTACCGGTTTGCTAATATAATCGTCCATTCCCACCTCAGTGCAGCGCTGCTGTATGCCTTCCATTACGTTAGCTGTCATGGCTATGATGACAGGTTGCTGATTCTGAGACACGCTTGCGCGTATTCTTCGCGTACATTCCAGACCATCCATTACAGGCATCTGTAGATCCATAAAAATAAAGTCATATGGCGACGGGCTTTCCATCACCATTTCCAGAGCCTTCTGCCCATCTTCCGCAATATCGGAGAGAAGCCCAAGTTTGTGCAACATGATAGCCATCAACTTCTGATTGATCGGATGGTCATCCACAATTAATACCGTTGCATGTTTATCTTCATGACTAATGTCTGTCAGTTTCTCTTCGCCGCTACCCCGAACCAGTTCCGTTTCAATGTAACGCTTGGCCTGAATGGTAAACACGAAGGTAGCCCCACGCTTTTCAGAGGTATCAAGATAAATCTTCCCCCCCATCATTTCGACCAGTGTTTTACAGATGGCCAGGCCAAGGCCAGTTCCACCATATTTTCGGGTCATGGACGTATCGAGTTGAGAAAACGGCTGGAACAAGCGATCCACTTTCTCCGGTGCGATGCCTATTCCTGTATCTTTGACAGCAAACTCCAAAGATATGTTTCCGTCCTTCTCTTCATTCACGGAAACGATGAGATAAACACCGCCCTGCTCCGTAAACTTCACCGCGTTGGCGATCAAATTCAGTAGCACTTGGCGGAGACGTGCCATATCTCCATAGATTAATTCAGGCACAGCATCTTCAAGGAAAAAATCCAGTTCCAGACTTTTCTTACCAGCTTCTGCAGCGAACAGACCGAGCACTTCACGTATGCAGGAAACCAGTTCAAATGGATGCTCCTCCAGCTCCATTTTGCCGGACTCCATCTTGGTAAAATCAAGAATGTCATTAATCACCGTGACGAGTGCATCGGCACTGCGGCGAACAATATCCACATATTCCTTCTGATCTTCCTTCAACTCGGTTTCCATCAACAGGTCCACCATGCCAATGACTCCGTTCATCGGCGTACGGATCTCGTGGCTCATCATGGCCAGAAACTCCGTTTTGGCATTAGCCGCAATCTCGGCTTCTTCTTTGGCCTGCACAAGCTGCTGATTCATCTTCTCCAGTTCCTGCGTCTTCTGGTGAAGCAACATCGTCTGTGTCTTCAGTCTTTTGTTTGTGATAAACATCTCTACAAAACCCTCGATTTTGGATTTCAAAATCTGGGGGATAAACGGTTTGACCATATAATCTATGGCTCCCGCTGAATATCCAGCAAACAAATGCTCAGCCTCTCTGCTATTCGCCGAAATGAAGATGATAGGCACATCCTTGGATTTGTCTCGTGCCTTGATTAATTTCGCTGTCTCAATCCCGTCCATCCCAGGCATCTGCACATCAAGTACAATGACCGCAAATTCGTCTTTGAGCAAACACCGGAGTGCCTCTTCTCCGGAATTTGCCTTGACGAGTTTGTATTGCTCTGATTCCAGAACCGCTTCGAGCGCAAGCAGGTTCTCAGGGCGGTCATCTACCAATAATATGTGGATTGGTTCATTGAGCCCCATAACTAAGCCTAACCCCCTATTTGATCTTCCGGTATATTTTTTCGGTCCGGTCTAACGGCTCATAGGCATCGCTATATTCTGTAAAATGAATGGATTCTTTCGATCCCAGAACGAGTATGCCAAAGTGGCTCAAGCTCTCATGAAACAGCCCGTGCACATGGTTCCGCAGCTCATCATTGAAATAAATCATGACATTGCGGCAAAAGATAACGTTAAACTCATTAAACGACCTGTCAGTTGCCAGATTGTGTTCGGCGAAAATAATGTTTTTCTGAAGAAACGGGTGAAATATAACGGAATTATATTTCGCTGTATAGTATTCGGAGAAGGCTTTCGTGCCCCCTGCCTCCAGATAATTTGTGGTGAACAACTTCATTTTCTCGATTCCGTATACGCCTTCCTTGGCCTGTTGCAGTGAGCGGTCATTCATATCCGTTGCATAGATTCGTGCCTTGTCATACAGACCTTCCTCATGCAGCATAATCGCCATGGAATACACCTCTTCACCCGTAGAGCAGCCTGCATGCCATATCCGAATATAAGGATAGGTTCTCAGAATAGGAATGATCTTTTCCCGAAACATGCGAAAAAGCGATGGGTCGCGGAACATTTCCGTTACCGGAATGGATAAATTCTGTACGAACCGTTCAAACGATGAACGGTTGTGCAGCACCTTTTCCTGTAACCCCGATATGCTTTTCACTCCTTCCGCATGCGCATAATGCCATATTCTTCGTCTTAGGGATGGCAACGCGTAATTTCTGAAGTCATACCCATACAAACGATGCATTCCTTCCAGCAGCAACTCAATCTCGATCAGTTCCCGTTCTTCATCTTGCGGTATACGGACCGTATCTGCTCCCGTCTCGTTAGGTTCCCACGGTGTCATAACTTCTCTCCACTTCATCTTTGGTTACTTGCGTATGCGTTATTGTCCTTCATTACCCAAACCATACGCTTACGAATACAGCCATACCCGCATTAACGATAACAATTGATCGGTTTGAATCGGTTTTTTCACATAATCGGATGCTCCAGCTTCAATACATTTCCCTCGATCCTCTTTCATCGCCTTGGCTGTGAGGGCAATAATCGGCAATTTATCAAATTTCGGGTTCTGTCTGATCCGTGTCATCGCTTCGTATCCGTCCATCTCTGGCATCATCATATCCATTAACACCAGATCAAACTCCGGATTTTTCTCGAGTGCCTCCAGCGCCTCACGACCGTTCTCAGCAAATGTAACATCCATACGGTACCCTTCAAGCACACTGGATAATGCAAACACATTCCGGATATCATCGTCGACAAGCAATATTTTTTTACCTTCGAACAAAGTCTCTTTATTATGAAGCTTCTGCAAAATACGGCGTTTGTCCTCGGGCAGGTTGGCTTCTACCCGATGCAGGAACAATGTCGTTTCGTCCAATAATCGCTCAGGTGACTTCACGTCTTTGATAATGATCGATTCCGCATATTTACGAAGTTTCATCTCTTCCTTGGAATCCAGCTCTTTACCGGTATAAATGATAATTGGCAGATCATTCAGATATTCATCATCCCGAATCTGATCGAGCAGTTCGAAACCTGTCATATCCGTCAGCATCAGATCCAGCACCATACAATCGTAACGTTGGCTGTGCAGTTCATTTAGTGCTTCTTGTCCTGTAGAAACAGCCGTGATAGCCACATCATCATGACCGATCAATTCAATGATTGCTTTGCGCTGGATCTCATCATCTTCAACGATAAGCAGTCGCTTTAATTGATTTTCCGTATAGGATTCGATATGAGAGAATGCTTTATCCAGCGAATCTTTGCTGGACGGTTTTTTAAGATAGGCAATGGCTCCCATCATCAACCCTTGTTTCATATCATCCACAACCGAAATGACATGTACCGGGATGTGACGTGTTACGGAGCTACTTTTCAGTTCACCCAAAATCGTCCACCCATCCATCACAGGCAGCTGGATATCCAGAATGATCGCATCAGGCAAGTATTCACGAGCCATCTCCAGTCCGATATCTCCCTGAAGGGCAACCAATGCCTTGAAGCCACGTCCTCTCGCCATATCCATCAAAATATGGGCAAACTTCACATCATCTTCGATGATCAGCAACGTTTTGTCACCTTCTACGATGGCATTAGCATCGTCTTCTATGTTTGTCAGTTCCGGATTGCGAGCAGGCGATAATTCAGCCACATGACTCCCTTCCAAATCAGACGCAAGAATAGATTGTTGTGGAATACGAGCCGGTTTAATGTCTGGCACCAGCGTTTGTTGCTGTTCTGAAGATGCTGCTGCTTCTATTGTTGCCTTTTCCTCTGCCAATTCAGCCTCTTCATGATTATCCGGCAGGAACAGGGTAAAGGTGCTTCCCACTCCTTCTGAAGATGTCACCTGGATTGCCCCACCAAGCAGACGTGCCAATTCTCGGCTAATCGATAAACCAAGACCCGTGCCGCCATATTTGCGACTCGTCGTACCATCTACCTGTTGGAACGCTTCGAAGATCAGATCCGTCTTGTCTGATGGAATGCCAATGCCGGTATCTTTGATACTGAATCCAAGGTATTCCTGATTCGTATTCAGATATCCAGGCAACTCCTCAGGCTTCATACGCTTCGCGATCAGGCTCACCGAGCCACGGTTGGTGAACTTAAAAGCATTGGACAACAAGTTTCTTAAAATTTGTTTCACCCGATGACTATCTGTATAGATCCATTCCGGAAGTGAGCTATCAAACTCAATATTTAAATCCAGTTCCTTCTTGTTAGCCATCGGACCGAAGTTCTGGGAGACAAATTGGGTCAACTCATCCAATCGTACCGTCTCATAATTGATATCCATCTTACCAGCGTCTACTTTCGACAGATCGAGAATCTCATCAATCATTTTCAGTAAATCTGCACCTGACATATAGATCGTTTGTGCATATTCCTGCTGTTTGCTACTGAGGTTGCCATCCTTGTTCTCCGACAATAGCTGAGACAATATGAGCAAACTGTTCAGTGGAGTACGAAGTTCATGCGACATATTTGCCAAAAATTCTGACTTGTACTTACTCGTCATCGACAATTGCATCGCTTGTTGTTCCAATTGTGTCTTCGTTTTCTCGATTTCATCATTTTTCTCTTCTACTTCACGTACCTGCTCTTCAAGCGCACGCGTTTTGGCAATGAGTTCGGTATTAAAATGTTCCAATTCCTCCTGCTGACGTTGCAGCAGCTCCTCCGAACGTTTAAGCGCATCTGTCTGTTCTTCCAGATTTTCATTGGAACGGCGCAATTCCTCCTGTTGTGTCTGCAGCTCCTCCGATTGCACTTGTAACTCCTCCGTAAGCGCCTGGGACTCCCGCAACAATTCTTCCACACGAAGACGTCGCCGAACATTATTGAGGATGACACCCAAATTCATAATCAACTGACCAAACAACTGCTTGTGCATTTCATTAAAACCTTCGAAGGAAGCCAGCTCTACCACACCGATCAGTTCGTCTTCAAACACAACCGGATAGATCATAATTCCTGCAGCCCGCGCTGATCCGGAAGCAGAACCGATGCTCACATATTGTTCAGGTGTTTGATCCAACACAATTGGGCTCATATCCAATGCAGCTTGACCAATCATGCCTTCCCCGATTCGATACACCTCTTTGCCAAGCTCTCCATTCTCTTCAAAAGCGTATGAACCATAACGTCTCAGCTCATCTGGATGCTTCTCTTCGTCAATCAAATACACAACACCCAGCTGTGCACCAAGCACAGGTGTAAATTCACTGATAAACATCTGGGAAATTTGACGAATGGAGCCGATTCCCCGCAGAAGTTCAGGCACTCTCGCAATGTTGGAACTCATCCAATTTTGATCCTGCTGAGCTTGT
Organism: Paenibacillus polysaccharolyticus; assembly: GCF_023714295.1. Classification (GTDB taxonomy): domain Bacteria; phylum Bacillota; class Bacilli; order Paenibacillales; family Paenibacillaceae; genus Paenibacillus; species Paenibacillus polysaccharolyticus_A. Next base: position 49,965 of record NZ_JAMAUN010000017.1, on the reverse strand, counting down.
ACATAGGCTTTCTCAATCTCCAGCTTCTCTTCCAGATCATTAGAGACTTCTTTGAATACGGTGGCAATTTGACCGATCTCATCGGTGGACTTGATTTGAATCCGGCGGATCGTTTTATACCGACCTTTGCCAAAACTCGTAATCATCATCGACACTGTATTCAGTCCACGCGTAATACTAGGAAGAACCCACAGGATAACTCCTAGCGCAAGAAGTAGCCCCGCGACCATAATGCTGATCGTAATCTGAACCGCTCTGGAATATGCGGCATTGGCATCTTTGATCTCGGCATCAATCTCCTGATCCTGATAACGAGAGAGGGCATTCAGACTATCCACCGCTTCCTTCTGAACAGCAAGCCCGGTAGAGTTACGATAGTTATTAGCATCTTCCACCCGACTCTGGGACATCAGGCTGATAACTCTTGTCGCATAATTCGTATAAGCATCCCAAGCATTATTCACATGATCCACGAGTTGATGCTCCGTAGCCGTATCTGCCCGATCCCGTACCTGTCCCAGATAACGGACACCTTTTTCCTTCATTTCCTTCAGATCTGCTTCTGTCGCGCTGACCGAATTGCTCGGGTTTAACAACAAGTTAGCTACCACTTTGGCAATATCATTAACTTCTCCACGTGCTGCGGAAGTAAATCGTACCTTAAGATAACGTTCCTGATACATCTGATCAATCTGTTTATTACTGCTGTTAAGCCGCTCATAGCTTACAAAAGTGAGGGCAATCATAATGGCCATCAAGGCGGTAAAACCAATCAGCAGTTTATTTCTGATTTTCATTCCGTTACCGCCCCTTTATCTAGCGTAATCCACACGAGACACTTATCATCGTCCCGTTCCGGATTCAATTCATCATTGAAGAACAAAGCCTGCATCGCTTCTTCATTCCATGCATGGGAGCCTTTTAATTGCTCTTTCAAGAATTCCAACTGCTGCTCCTGATCGCCCTGAACGGCTTCAAGCAAACCATCCGTATACATCGCAATATGTCCATCGCCTTCGTAATGAATGGTCTGCGGTTCAATATCCATTTTGTCGAATAATCCGACTGGGCAGCATACGCTATCAAACGAAGTTACACTGCCGTCATTGCGGAAAAATAGAGCTGGAGGATGCCCGGCATTCACATAATCAATGCGTTTCATACGCGTGTCTACCACCAAATAGATTGCTGTAAAGTAGTACTGCACCAGTTGTTTTCCCAGATTCAACTGGTTAAAGCGACGATTTAACTCCTGAATAACTTTCTCTGGATCGACATAAGTCGTCACCGTATCCTTAAGCACTGACGCGATAAACATGGTAAACAGGGACGAAGATATGCCATGACCCATCATGTCCAGAAGCAGAACCCCGTACCGTCCCTCTCCAAGCGGGAACCAGGAGTAAAGATCACCTGCGAGCTCAAAAGATGGTTTATAGATCGCATGTACCTGGAACAACGGATCTTCGATGGCATGACTGAGCACGGCATTTTGCACCATCGCTGCCAGTTTGAGCTCATCCTGAATCCGTTGGTCACGCTCCTTATGCCAGTCTTTCTCCTGTTTCAGACGTAATGCCAGTCGGATTCGGGCCATCAATTCCACTTTGTTGATCGGCTTCGTTACATAGTCGGATGCGCCTGCATCGAGTGCTTCAGCCAACTTCTTGGAATCACCGATCGCAGTTACCATAATAATCGGAATATCTTTCAAGTTTTCGTATTTCTGGACGATACTGCATGCTTCAATGCCATCCATTTCAGGCATCATCATATCTAGCAAAATCAGGTCAATATCCGACGGCTTGGGACGCAGTTCGCTGTGCTCTTCACCAATTCCCAATACTTCGAACATCTCCATAGCCGAGCTTGCTGTCACAATATCGCGGTAATTTTCTTTTTTCAAAATTTCTCGAATGATAATGACATTCGTCGGATTGTCGTCAACAATAAGTATTCTCATTTCTATCTCCTTATCTTTGGCGTCCGGGTTTGTCGATAGTTATCTATTCAACGAACAACCTTATTTATACAATATTTGCATCCAGAGCGGCAGTAAACATAATAATTCCTAGTCTAACTATAATGATAAATCCAGAAAATGACTATCAGCAAATCAAACCATTAGAGGTAGCTTTCCCTTGCTTTTATGGTTTTTGCAACGGTTTATACCGAAGACTTCGCCCATGACGGGGCAGAACTTGCAAAAACATAGATAAGGAATGGGGTTAACCCCATTCCTTATCTATGTTTTTGATTAAGTCCGTCCCGGTTCACCGCAGGGCCTTAATTGATATAACACTCCTGCGTTCAGGATGTACATGTTAGTCTTTCTTTTTGGCAATGATCAGTACCTTGCCTTTATCCAATTCACTTTCATAGAAATCAGCCTCGGCTTCGGTAAAGCCCATCGATACGATTTTGGCCCGAAGTTCGTCACCGCGTGAGCGGAACAGATTCGCCATGGAATCGAATAAACCTTCCTCCTTGATGCCAATTTCATTAGCATCTGCGGTATCTGCAATGCGATCTGTACGATCCTTCTCATGGGCGAGAACGAAGATATGATCAGCTAAGTATCCAGTAGTCTGCAGCTCTTTCACCGCTTCTACTGCTTGAACTCCGTTTTCTACCACTTTGGCATACGCCTGTGCGTTGGTTGAATTCATCGTTTCCACTCTCCTCTGATTAATCTTCTTTAACGAGCTCTTATAGTATATAACCATACTATTTTACGTTGAAACGTAGGCTGGATCAGAATCTTAGGAAACCATATCGTCGAATAAGTCAATACTTTCAATCTGGTCAGAACCTGGTTTCATATACACTTTGATCGCGTAATGCCCCCGAAGAAACACCTCGCCATCCTCAGCAATATGATAAGGTTCGCCCAAGACTTGATGAATAGCCTCTATATGCAATGGGACAGATTCCCCATTCAAGTTCAAATCATCATGCGAACCATCCACATGGATGAACTGAATCACGTCTGTATCCTCACATATCCCTACATTCACATGACGAAAATGATATTCCGGGCATCCCATATAAGGATCTTCTATGATGGCAACTGGCTGACCCAACTTCGCAAACAATTCCTGCTTTCCATCCTCCAGTGAAACGCCATTCAGAGTCGTAAACTGCTCGAACGTCTCGGAACGATCCGTAGCCAAAGTCATCGCTGGCTCCTGCTCCTCCATTACCGTCCATTGCAAGTCGTGAGCAGCAGGGGTTGCTGCCGGTTGAACGGAAAAGGGAGAAATTACGCTAAACATGGTCACTAGCAGTAGTTTCATCATGATTCTCACCCTTTCATCAAGTTCATCACCGCCCTGAAGGTTTCACCGAATCTCAGAAAGCGGTCATGTTATTTTCGCATGCGTTGCCACACATTAGCTGCAAGATCAACATAATTCATCCAGTTCTTCCCGCCCTTTGTTTTATCCTGATATGTAGCTTCATAGGATTGCACGGTTCGCTCCGCAGGCGTCGCAGGTGGAACTGTTACCTGATTGGATTCAGACGTTTTGCCCGCCTCTGCTTTGGATGGTCTCGCCTGAAATCGAGTCATCAGTGTAGTCGACACCTGTTTGGCTGCTGCCGTTACTTCACTCAGAACTTCTCCCAGATTCTCAACGGATTCCATTACCGGGTCAATCTTCTTCATTTTGTGCTGTACGTCAGCCGTAATGTCATTGGCATGTCGTACCGTCTGTTTTACTTCATAACTGAGTTCATCAATCGTTTTTTGCACTTCCTGCAATGTCTGAGAAACATTGTCCAGTGAGCCCTGGGCAGATTTTAATGTGCGAATCAAAAAGAAAACCAGTACAGCAAATGCCACTGCAATGAGGGCCACGCTCAGTTGATAGATCATAAAAGAACCTCTCTTTCCATAGTTGCGTTCGGTTTTGTTATTGCTATAGTTACCCGGGGCTTTCCTGGGCGAAACAAAAGAAAATGGTCCTCCAGGGACCTATAGAAGAAGAAAAAAACACCATGTTTCAAGTCTTATGACCTCGGTTAAGGTTAGACTACACAGGGCAGTGAAACACATCGTTCACGCCATATCCCAAAAAACGAAAGGATGAATTCTCATGTTAAAATGGTCAGTGATTTTTCTGATTATCGCGCTTGTTGCCGGAATCTTTGGATTCTTCGGAATTGTTGAAGCAGCTGCTTCAATCGCAAAAGTGTTGTTCTTCATCTTTGTAGTACTGTTTGTTATCTCCCTCATTACGGGACGAAGCCGAATGCGATGAATGCGGATACCTGAATCTGATGATCGCACTACATACGAAAGCCGATGATGCCACTAGGCATGTCGGCTTTTGTGCGTTCCAAGACAGGTACACCTACCTATTTTTCTATATTTATGTATTACACTCCCCCCTGCTTTATTCCATAATCAGCCGCCGAAGAGTTCTGAAAAAACAGGACTTTCATGATATAGTCAGCCCGATTTTATGCCTCGTAAGTCGGATTTTTACAGGCTTTCTATATACCCACATATGTGCCAGTTGACTCTGGAGGAACCAAGAAAAAATTGTTATAATTTGTGATTCATAGGTGAGCTTGCTTGGTTACTTTTAACACAGGACACCAAAAACTACATATTTAACCGAGGAGGAAAAACAAATGAAAAAAATCGTAAGTTTTGCCGCTGCTTTAACTTTGATGGGTTCCATGGCTGCTGCTGCAGGTGCTGAGGAAGCGGTTACCGGCACGGTAACACCGACAACTTCTGGTACTGAAGCAACAACGACTACACCAGCAACAACAACGCCGGCTGTAGAAGTAAACAAACCTGCTGTCGAAACCGTTGAAGGTAAAGCAGAAACGGTGACTGGCACAACCGTTGATTCCACAGGCACTCAAGGTACTTCAACAACAACAGAGACACCATCCACAACAAATGACAAAATGTTCGACGAGCCAATTGTAAAACCGGGTGACGAAGTTCTGATGCCAACAATGCTGCTCAACTTGCTGGAGCGCACATGGTTCTATGATGCACCAAACGGTAAACCGATCGGCGCTCTGAGCGCGCAAGTTGTTGATACAACAGGTGAAATTGTTGACGGATTCGACGGTGGCGAGTGGGTTCAAGTATACACTTGGAAAGGTAAAGCCTGGATTCACGTTGCGATTCAATAATATCGTATAATCGTTTCTAACATAAGTAAAGAGGACAGTACGCCACATTCGCGTCTGTCCTCTTTTTGATATATCTATTTTGTGAAAATCCCTACTTCAAGTGATTTAGGACAGGCGTGTTTCGTCAGATCGAGGTTCAACGTGTACATGAACGTGCATAATGTTATGCGAACGTTTCAATCGTGCCTCCACCTGATTACAGATTTCATGACCTTCCACTAGTGTTAATCCTCCGTCCACTTCAATAACCACATCAACCAGAACATGGCTACCATGTACTCGTGCCTTCACATCCTTGATCGTTTCTACACCAGGAACGCGGGCAACGGCAGATCTTAAATCCGTCAACTGCTTTTGATCAAATCCATCGGTAAGCAGATGAGTCGAATCACGGAAAATTTCCCAGGCTGTTTTACAAATTAGCAGACCTACCAGGATAGCAGCCACTTTATCCAGCCAAGGGAGTCCGAATTGTGAACCAACGATGCCAACGGCAGCACCGATACTCACCCAGGCGTCAGAGCGATTATCTTTGGCCGCTGCGAGCAAAGCTTGACTGTTGATTTGTTTGGCCAAACGGGAGTTGAAGCGGTATACACCCAGCATAACTACCGCACATATCACAGCTACCCCAGCTGCCCAGAGATTGGGCACCGCATAATCACCTGCATACCAGGAACGAACTGCTTCAACCAATACCTGAAGTCCTACAACCGCCATAATAAATGAGGCAATCAATGCCGCGATCGTCTCCGCCCGGAAATGACCATAAGCGTGATCCGAATCCGGCGGTTTTTGCGATATGCGCAGGCCAACTAATACTGCGACAGACGCCACTATGTCCGTAGCATTATTGATACCGTCCGCAACCAGAGCGCTGGAAGCAAACAAATATCCACAAATCAGCTTAAATGCAGACAAAACGAGGTAGGCCGCGATGCTGATCCAGGCTCCCCGCTCTCCTTTACGTATTTCTTCATAAGCGTTCAAGGGGACGACACTCCTTTTCACGATTCCAATAACTCGTTTTTCCATAGTACCAAATGCAGGCTGTGTGGGTCTACAGAAACAGTGTTGCTGGTTGACAGGGCTGTAGGCAAGCCGAAACAAAGTTTCCAAGAGGCAGGGCTTTAGTGATGAAGAAACAATGTTGGTTCAGGTAAAACTGGTGGAAAGCAGCATTTTATCAGGTTGCCCTTGTGAGGCCTTTATAAAACGTATAAAATGAGTACATCCCGTCCAAATTGGACGGCTTACTGCAAGACCGGGAGGGATATATAATGAGCGAAAATAATGAACCGAAAAAGATCAGCCTGCAAGACGCGATCCGTCAAAAGCTGGCACAAAAGAAAGAACAGCAAAACTCCGGCAACCAGTCGGGTGCTTACTTTGAAGGCGGCCCTAAAGCCATGAAAAGCCAGAACAACAAAAAGCCAAACAACCAGCGTCGTCGTACAGGCGGATCTTAGGTTGAAACAGGTGTACTGGAGCCATTCAGCTGCAGTACAACAACACAAAAAAGCCGCAGGCCCTCTTGAAGGACCTTGCGGTTTTTTTTGTTTATTCTTATTTGGAAACGAAATTAAGCTTCAACAGGATACATCTTGTTACGCAGCTCTTTCACTTCTTCGCTTTCCAGGTACTCGTCGTAGCTCATCTGACGATCAATGAGACCCGTAGGTGTAATTTCGATGATACGGTTTGCAATCGTTTGGATGAACTGATGGTCATGAGAAGTAAACAGCATCGTGCCATCAAAATCGATCAAACCGTTATTCAGTGCCGTAATGGATTCGAGATCCAAGTGGTTCGTCGGCTCATCCAGAATGAGCACATTGGCGCCAGTCTGCATCATTTTAGCCAGCATACACCGTACTTTCTCTCCCCCGGACAATACACTCGCTTTTTTCAAAGCTTCTTCTCCGGAGAACAACATACGACCCAGGAAGCCACGCAGATACGTTTCATCCTGATCTTTGGAGTACTGACGCAACCAATCCACAAGGCTCATCTCTACACCATCAAAGTATTGGGAGTTATCTTTTGGGAAATACGCCTGGGTTGTGGTTACACCCCAAGTATATTCTCCCGCGTCCGCTTCTGTTTCGCCCATCACGACGTCAAACAATAGCGATTTGGCGTTACCGTTCGGGCCAACAAACGCAATTTTGTCGCCTTTGTTCACCACAAAGCTGATATCGTTCAGCATAGTTTCGCCTTCAACAGCTTTAGTGACACGGTCAACCGTAAGCAACTGTTTACCCGCTTCACGCTCAGGTTTGAAGTTAATGAACGGGTATTTACGGTTGGACGGACGAAGGTCATCCAGCGTAATTTTATCGAGTTGTTTCTTCCGGGAAGTCGCCTGTTTGGATTTCGAAGCATTCGCGGAGAAACGTTGAATAAAGGCTTGCAGCTCTTTAATCTTCTCTTCTTTTTTCTTGTTAGCATCCCGCTGCAAGGCAAGCGCCAATTGGCTGGACTCGTACCAGAAGTCATAGTTACCTACGTACAGCTGGATTTTACCAAAGTCGATGTCCGCAATATGCGTACATACTTTGTTCAGGAAGTGACGGTCATGGGATACCACGATAACGGTACCTTCATAATCCATCAAGAAGTTCTCGAGCCATTGAATGGATTCGAGATCCAAGTGGTTGGTAGGCTCATCGAGCAACAGGTTGTTCGGACGGCCAAACAACGCTTGAGCCAGCAATACGCGGACTTTTTCGTTACCGCTAAGCTCTACCATTTTTTTGTCATGCATATCACGATCGATCCCAAGACCGATCAAGAGTGCTGCTGCATCCGGTTCAGCATCCCAGCCGTTCAGTTCAGCAAACTCACCTTCAAGCTCACCCGCACGCAAACCATCTTCTTCCGTGAAGTCTGCCTTCGCATACAAAGCATCCTTCTCTTTCATAATGGAATACAACCGAGCGTGACCCATAATAACCGTTTCGAGAACCGGGTACTCATCATATTCAAAGTGGTTTTGCTTCAAAACGGCCATACGTTCGCCCGGGGTGATGTGCACCTCTCCCGAGTTGGCTTCAATCTCGCCGGACAAAATTTTCAAAAACGTTGATTTGCCGGCTCCGTTCGCACCGATCAGGCCGTAACAGTTGCCTGGCGTGAATTTGATATTCACATCTTCAAAAAGTGCACGTTTTCCGTAGCGGAGCGTGATGCCGCTTGTACTGATCATTAAGCATACCATCCTTTATTGGTTAATCTGCATACTGCATGAATAGCAACCTGCGTAAATCATGGATTCAATATCCGATGCCTATTCTGGCACCATATTATAACACAAAAAAACGGCAAATTCGAAAATCAGCCGCTTTTTACGGATTAAAGTTTTGGTAAATATGCTGTTCATGCACGTATGAATATAGATTACCATATCTAGCTGGATTTTGTTAGCCCACTTCACATACTTTTCATGGACATTTTTAATTTCTACTCACTCAGTCTCATCAGCTTCATGCCGGATGCGAAGGGTCTCGCCATGTCCCAGCACCCGAATCCGTTCCTCGGCGATACCTAGACGTTCTCGCTCCGCCTCCAGCCGATCCAGTGCTTCCTTGGGTGTGTCGTCCGCCAGCTTGAAGGTTCCGTAATGCATCGGCACCATAAGTTGCGAACCTGTTTCTACGAATCCCTGTAATGCCTCCTCTGGTGTCACATGCTGGGAGGTCATGAACCATTCGGGGTCATACGCGCCAATCGGCATCAGCGTTACGCCAATGTCGAAGCGTTCACCAATCGTTTTGAACTCCTTGAAATACCCGGTATCCCCCACAAAATACAGGACAGGCGGATAACCTGTTGCTTGTTTGTCATCGCGAGCTTTCTGTGATTCAGAATTTGCTGAGGCAGAGTGGTCTGGCATTTCTTTTGCCGCTGCGCTCTCTTCGGATGTGCGCGCGACATGATTTGACTCCAATACATAACCGCCCCAATGAGACGTATTCGTATCAAACAACGTTCGGCGTGTCCAGTGCTGAGCAGGCACAAACGTAATCTTCACTCCACCAAGCACCATATGATCCCACCATTTCATCTCCTGACAACGGTGAAATCCCTTACGGATCATCTTGCGTTTCAAGCCGTCCGGCACAATTAGCAGTGTCTTCGATGTAATCAATTTGCGCAGGGAAGCCAAATGCAAGTGATCATAGTGTGAGTGAGAGATAAGGATGACGTCGAGCGGTGGAATATCCTGAATCGGAATACCGGGGTCACCCAGCCTGCGTTGGAATCCCATCTTTTCCGCCCACACCGGGTCGGTCACGATATTCAGTCCATAATATTGGATGAAAAAGGTGGAGTGTCCGATCCACGTGATCGTGGTTTCTTCCCGGTTGGCATGTAAATAATCCAGTTCAGGCTCGTGCTTCGGCACCTTGTAGGAATAGTCCTTTACTTTGCGGCGCCGCTGTTCTCTCCACTGCTTGAACTCCTTCAGCGTTTTGTCTGTACTGACATTATCGATATTGTTATAACGAATTTTGGGCATGAAGGGGCCTCCTCCCTTCCTCAGTTCTTAACATCAGATTACCCGTATCGGCAGTGGACGTACCACCTGACATAAGTACAGTGCCAATGTAATCAGTTCTTTGGATTTTTGCATACCGCCATATAGATAAATAGAAAGACAATCGCGGTCACCATAATCAGAGGCGGAGCATACATGATCGTAAACGTCTCAAAAAAGCTAAGCCCCGTGATGCCCGGTATGCCTTTCACCCCTTCTTCCAAAAGCGGATGCAAGTGCAATCCCGGATAAATACCTGCGGGCCATGCAGATCTCAGCACCGAAAGTTGCCGGGGTAGCAAAGCAGACAGTATATAGAGAATATTCGAAATCGTCGTCGCAAACATGGCGAAGTCATCCTTTCTTTTTCCCGGCGTTACCGCGTACATAATTGGCATCAAACAGGAACAGCTTCATAATCAGCACCAGCGATGGAATGAGCACCAGTAGCCCGAGACTGAATGCGGTAATAAGCGCAATCCCCATCGTTCGGTTCGTGAAGCTATCGTAAATATTGATGTACGGGTACAGAATATAGGGCAGATGTGAGCGACCATATCCGTACCAAGCAAAGGCAAACTGGAGCATCACCGCGATAAAACACCAGCCCAGGTATTTCTCCTTCCACACAAGCGACACCGCGATAACAAAACAGATAAAGGATGCGATAAACATCCAGGACATGTCCACCATACGCTCAAAGTGAGCCGGATTTTGTTTGTTAATTTGCAGAAAAGCCAGAAAACTCGCAAAAATCGTGGGCAAGCTCCACAGCAGCGCATACTCCCGAAGTACGCCAAAGGCCGGTTCATCCCCGGCCCGCTTCGCGTAATAGGACAGGAACATCGCCGAAATGTACAGTACACTTACCAAAGCGAGCAATACAACAGACCATGTATAGGGATTTGTCAAAAATTCACGCCAGCGAAAGAACACCTTTTCGCCCACCTGTTCGATAATCCCACCTTCGGATATCGCCAAAATTGTGGAGAACACTGCCGGGATTAGCAATCCCGTTGCTCCGTACAATGCCAGATAGATTCTGCTATTTTTCCCGTGGTTACCATAAGTATTGTAGGCGTAATACACTCCCCGGATCGCCAGTAGAACAATCGCCAGCGAACCCGGAACAAGCAGGGCTGTACCGTAATAGAACGCACTGTCGGGATAGAAGCCGACCAGCCCCACGACAAAGAAGATGAGAAACACATTCGTCACTTCCCACACCGGTGAGAGGTAGCGCTGAATAATATTATGAATTTTGTTTTCATGTCCGGTCAATATGCTGTAAAAACTGAAGAAACCCGCGCCGAAGTCAATCGACGCCACGATCAGATAACCGAACAGAAATGTCCATAATATCGCGATGCCTGCGATTTCAAAGCTCAATGTACGATGCCTCCTTCCAGTCCAAGCGAATCCAGTTCCTTCTCCGCTTCCTTGTTACGGAACAACTTGCTGATCACGCGGATACAGGAGAAACACAGCACCAAATACAGCAGAATAAACAGCACGAGCATCCAGCCAACCGAAGTCGAAGTCGTTGCCGCCTCGGACACCTTCATATATCCGCGCAAAATCCAGGGCTGTCTACCCACCTCGGCAAACATCCAGCCAAGTTCAATCGCAATCATCGCCAGTGGGCCGAGGAGCACGATGCCAAGCAGCAACCATTTGGGATAAGGTTTGCGTCCTGGCAGCCAGCGGCGTAACACGTACAACACCGGTATCAGCAGGATAATGACTCCTGTTGTCACTTTCAGGTCGAACATGTAATGAATGGACAGCGGCGGTCTAAGATCGGCCGGATATTCTTCCAGTCCCTTCACTTCTGTATCCGGCCGATTACCAGCCAGTATGCTCAGCGCATAAGGAATTTCGATGGCATATTTGACCTCGTTGTTCTCGTCGAGAATACCGCCATATACCAGCGGCGCTTCCTTCATCGTTTTGAAATGCCATTCGGCAGCAGCTAACTTCTCCGGCTGATATTTTGCCAGAAATTTACCAGAGGAGTCACCGATCATGACGGTGCTGATCGCAAACACGAGCGCAGATACTGTCGTGAGTTTAAGTGCTTTTTTGTAATACACATGGTCTCGTCCGCGCAGCAGACTGAACGCCGCAATACCCGCAAGTACACCCGCACTCAAGGTATAGGAGGAAGCAAGCACGTGGGATACTTTGGTTGGTGTCGCCGGGTTCAGCATCGCGGCAATCGGGTCAATGTCCTTCATGATGCCGTTAATCAAGGTGAAACCTTGTGGCTGGTTCATGAACGAGTTCACGGTTGTGATAAATATCGCGGAAGCGGATGAGCCAAGAGCTACCGGAATGAGCAACAACATGTGCGTGTATTTCTTTTTGAAACGATCCCAAGTGTATAGGTAAATCCCGAGAAAAATCGCTTCTACGAAAAAAGCAAATGTCTCCATAAAAAGCGGCAACGCAATCGCTTGACCAGCGACACGCATAAACATGGGCCACAGCAAGCTCAGCTGTAAGCCGATGGATGTGCCTGTGACTACACCTACGGCCACCGTAATGACAAAACCTCTCGCCCATCGACGAGCCAGCAAGGTGTAATGAATGTCATTGGTACGTAGCCCCCGCCATTCAGCCAAAGCAATCATGAGCGGAACACCTACACCAATCGAAGCAAAGATAATATGCACAAACAGGGTCAGACCGGTTAGAATCCGGCTGAGCAGTACGGGGTCCAGAGATGACATGGGTACACTCCTCTTTCAGCGTAATCGTTGTCGTTGTTTCGTTGAATCGTTATGGGTTATGTACATGCCTGAACGGATTTTTAATAACTCATAATACGGATGATGCTTTTGACTACGGCGTACAGTACAACTACAGCCGCCACCAAACAAACGATGATGAGCGTTTTCTCTTGTTTGCGAAACATATACGTGGTGCCCTCCTTTTGCACAGGATGCAAATTATGGCTCTATATACAGTGTGCAAAAGTTCCCGTTTTTTTATCCCAGATGAAGAAAAACAAAGTTAGAACACAAAAAAAGCCTTTACCTTTCCGCACGGTCACGTGCCAAAAGATAAAAGCTAACGATACAATAAGAACGTTATGTTAAGAACTAGAGAACAACGTCCTGCTTGGGCAACCTGACTTTGAACGTACTGCCTTTCCCTGGCGCCGACATGAAGGTCAGACTTCCTTGATGATCCTCCACGATTTTGCGGGAGATATATAAACCGAGGCCCGTGCCACCAATCTGACGATGATCCGAATTATCTACACGATAGAATTTGTTAAACAGCAGATCCTTTTCACTCTCGGCAATCCCTATGCCATAATCCCGTACATCGATGCACAGAGCTCCCTCTTCTTCCCATAATGTGACGTCGATTCGCTCTGCTCCTGGAGAGTACTTTACCGCATTGCCTATCAGATTATGCAGTACTTGAACCATCCGGTTCTGATCCGCATAAGCAAAGAGATCACCATTAAATACATGTACATAGATCCGCTGAGCAGACTTCATGTTCCATTGTTCTGCTACACCTTCCACAAGGTCCACCAGAGGAACGTAGGTCATATGATAAGTCATGCCTTCATTATCGAGACGTTGAATATCAAGTACATCATCCAGCAAACTGCTCAGACGTTTTCCTTCAGACGCAATAGTCTCCATGAACTCTTTACGTTGGGATGCCGGAAGGTCATACATTAACATCAGTTCAACATATCCCATGATGGTCGCCACAGGTGTACGAAGTTCATGAGACACCACGCTGATCAACTCATCTTTCATCCGGTTGAGCCTCTCCTCACCCGTTAAGTCACGAAATACGAGCAGGAATCCATGATTTTTCCCTGGCACGTCCATCTGTTTCATGTACAACGAAAAAACGCTTTGCTCCACGTTATCAAAATAGAAATTGGTCTCGATGAATGCTTGTTCTCCATCCAGAAATGCTCTTGTCTGTTCTGTCAGATTGAAGTTATCCGTCTGTACCATCGAATCGATGGCTTGAGCCAAGTCAGTGATGGATTCTCCTAGAAAATTACCTAGTCCAAACATCTCTTCTATTCGGCGATTCACAATTGTGATCGTGCCTGAACGGTCAGACATGACAAGTCCTTCGCGAACCGATTCAATGAATTGTTCACTGATATCGCGCTGTTCCTGAATTGCCGCCTTCTCTTGGAACAGCTCCAGGTTAAGGTGCTCCAATACAAGGGCATGACGCACCCGGTCTTCTTCTGCACGAGTACGTTCTGTAATATCTTTGATGAACAGATTGTATAACGTCTCGTTTTTCCCCAATTGAATCTCTACAATTCGATACTCAATCGGAAAAACGGAGCCGTCATTGCGAACACCTAATATTTCATCAACCGTGATATACCGTTTGCCTTCGACATACTCATATTGCTCTAACATCAACTTAATTTCCTGTAAACTAATCCCCTGGAAAAGAGATGAGGCTTCCTTCTGCAACAAAACCTCTTCCCGCCCCAATCCAAACATCCTTTCGGCCTCAGGGTTAAACTCAATGATCACCCCTTGGCAATCAACCGAGATAATGGCATCAATTGAAGATTCAATAATGGCACGTTTAATGCCTTCGCTGTTCTTCAGTTCCTTCGTACGAGCAATGACCCTGTCCTCCAGTGTTAACTTATCGAGTCGAATCTGTTCGAATTGTTCGAGTAACACATCCGCCATCTTGCGTAAGTTTCCAATGAGGATCTGCACTTCGGTCACATGACTGCTCGGCCAATCCATATTTCCGTTTCGAAAAAGTAGACGAGGAAGAGAACCTGTTAACCGGGTCAAACGAAGTAAGGGACTAACCACTTTGCTACTCAAAGGAGCTGCCACAATCATGGATGTAAAGATAATAACGAATAAAGATTGAAAAGTAGTCAGATAGATCTTCTCAATTTGCGTGTAATACTGGGACGAATTGGTTTCAACAAACACCTGATAAGGGGTAATAGCCGTTTCCTCAGCCTCATAGATAAAAGAAGCTTGCCTCCAATGATCCAATATATCGCTGTAATGAGCTTTCTCTGAATTTAAAAGAATTGGGCCGCTCCTGGATGTCAGCACCTGAAAACTATCCAGGTTTATGAATTCTCCCGGAAGATACTCGGGGATTCCAGAAACAACGACAGTTCCACGCTGATCTAGTAAAATCACATTCATACCCAACAAATGGTGGTAACGCTCTACATTTTCTGCAAGGTTATCCGGCGTTACATACTGTTCATCTAAATCCTGAACCACAGCATTCGCTGCATGTTTCATATCCCGTAAGATGGATTCGTTCATCTGGCTCAATTGTCTGCGACTATCCACTGACAACAGGACAAGAGATACAAACACAACAAAAGCAACCACATATTTAAATGCAATTCTCGCTAGGGGGATCGTGCCTGAACGTTTCGCCTGATGTTCACCCAAAGTGATCCAAAAATCAACCACAATGCCTGCTATCAGGGCGTTGACCATGCTCACGACAGCCACGTACATATATTCATATTTGGTCACTTCCACAGTCAGGCCTAAAACATAATATCCGTAACCAATTGCAGGAAGTAACATCACAATCCAGAACACAGCGTTAGCTTTGATCAGACTGCCTTTTTTATAATACTTCTGCCACCCCAGCATCCAGATCAGCTCTATAAAATGTCCAGCCATGACATAAAGGTTATGCGAATCCAGCCCAATGATTAGGCTTTTAGATAGATAGACTAACGTAAGTGATACAAAACCGTATATCCCTCCATACAAACGAAGGGCAACCAATGCTGTGGCACTAATGAGTACAAATTGAACACCATAGAACAATGTAAACGGAAAAATGGAACTTAGTGTGCCAAAGAACACCAGAAGACATGTTCCAATCCAAGGTCTTCTCAGTTGCAGGAGAATCCGTTCCAACAGGTTCCTCGCTTCCGTTATCCCATACATATACATCTGTCCTCACCGTGGATTCGAGGTACTTCTGCCCTCTTTGTTCTCTCTAACAACATCTGTTCCCCCTAATAGCTGGCGATAACTTCGAACCTTTTTTCCCTTTAAGCACTCTGATCCATTATACTTTAATTAACATTCATAATACGTATGGCAAAAATTATGATTCGGCAAAAAAAGTAATCTCATGATAAACTACACTATCAAGGTAAAGTCTTTTTGCAAGTTGGTGCTACTTCCTATATTCTGGAATAGAACCATTAAATTTTTTGCGGTATTTTTCATCATTTCATCGTAATTTCTTAACAAATCCTCGTTCGTAAGGAGTGTGAAGCTATGTCAATCAAAGTACTTCTTATAGAAGATGAAAAGAATTTAGCGGACATGATCGCTTTTTTTCTTGATGAGGAAGGATACATAACCGAGCGGGTTCATCATCCCCGCGAAGCACTTCATTTATTTTCACAGTTTCAACCTGATATTGTGGTAACAGATTTGATGTTGCCCGAAATTGACGGTAACGAGCTTGTTGATGCTTTTCGGCAACATTCCACCGTTCCTGTCCTGATGATATCTGCAAGTACGATGTTAAATGATCGACTTCGTGCCTTACATAACGGTGCTGACGATTTCCTCTGCAAGCCGTTCAGTCTGAAGGAGTTGGACGCCAGAATTAAAGCATTGTTACGCAGGTCGATTATCACTTATCAGGATAAACCCATTAAAGAGAATCAGCCATCTGAAGTGACGGGGCACATTAATGTAAACGAATACAGGAGAACGCTATTTGTAGATAGTGTTGAAATCGATGTAACCCATATTGAATTTGAGATTATGAAGGAATTGTATCGCAACCCGGGCAAAGTGTTTACCCGGAATGAACTGATGGACCGTATCAAAGGCTCTGAACGCGCCTATCTGGATCGAACCATCGACGTACATATCTCTAGTCTTCGCAAAAAAATAGAGCCCGACCCCAAAAATCCCCGTTATATTAAAACGGTATGGGGTACAGGCTATAAATATATGGTCTAGTTGGTCTTCGAATAAAGCCGTCACAAAACATAAACATAACAAAGGTTATAAAAACAGCTGCAAGCGCCATGCTTCTTTCGTTTTACCTGATGTGTAAAGCGGAAGGCATGGTTATCGGTGTTTCATACCCGAAAGTTTGCAGCCACTTCTCAATGCCGCTAACCAATTGATCGGGGGCTTGTTCGTTCCAGAGCATCAACTTCATAACACCAATACCTGTAACCTGTTGCAGATGACGTTTACGAACCAAGGATGTAAAATCGGTAATGACCAGTAGAGGCACATCCGGTACAAAAGCGCGAATGGCTTTCGCTGCGGCTATTGCCTGATCAGCGTTCCTATAATCCACAATGCAAAAACGGGAATTCTCCCAATCCCCTCTTCCTGTTCCCTTTACTGAATCTGATGGCGCAGAAGCAATCCAATCCTCAAACAAAGGTTTGATTTTCTCAAAGTTAATACAACGCTCTCCATCCGTTAGCACAGTAACAGGCTCCATAGATATAACCTCCAATAGCTTCTTACCTATATTGTGTCAGGTTTCATTTAAAAATGTTTGTGCACGAACATGAAAGAAGTGTTAACAATCTTCGCACTTCTTCACATACCTGCGCCGATGCTTCTCCTCGGCATGTAATTTCGCAGTTTTCCTGATTTCATGTAAAATAGAGGTATCCGTTAAAATAAAGGTACTGTGTGATTTATTTTACGGGAGCTTATGTATCAATCTGCTATTATAGGAGGTTTCACCCATGAATATAGTTTCCATTGAACCAACACCGAGTCCAAATACGATGATGCTACATCTCGACGAACGTCTGGAAGACGGGATTCGCAGAACCTATACACTGGACAACGAACGTTCAGCCCCGGCGTTTATTCGCCAGATGTTACACATTCCAGGCGTGAAAAGTGTATTCCACACGACTGACTTCGTTGCTCTGGATCGTAAAGGCAATGCGGACTGGTCTGTGATTCTTGGTGAAGTACAGAGCCGTCTGGGTCAGGAAGGCGTAAATCTGGACTGGATTGAATCGGAAGATGCTTCAGGTGATCACTTTGGAGAAGCACAGGTTTTTGTTCAGTTTTTCCGCGGAGTGCCGATGCAAATTCGCGTCAAAGCCGGAACGAAAGAGGAACGGATATCACTGTCAGACCGTTTTGTCAAAGCCGTTACGGAAGTTGCCAGCGCTACAATGATCAAAGAACGTAAACTGAGCGATTACGGGGTACGGTACGGTGAACTACCGGATATTGCGCGTGAAGTTGAACAAGAACTGGAAGCGGCTTATCCACCGGAGCGATTGGAGCAGGTTATTCAGCAAGCTATTGCGCATGGTACAAATACAGAAGAATTCGTTGAGCATCGGCGTGCGCTGGCTGGACCGGAACTGGAAGAAGCTCTTCAGAATGAAGACTGGAATGTACGCTATGCCGCACTGGATGGTATGGAACCAACAGAGGAAAGACTGCATCTGGTAGCAAAGGCACTGCGTGACAGCAAAATGCAAATTCGTCGCTTGGCCGTTGTCTATCTGGGGGATATTCGTACACCTGAAGCGATGGAACTTCTGTACGAAGCGCTTCGGGATAGTTCTCCCGCTGTACGGCGTACTGCCGGGGATACTTTATCAGACATCGGCGACCCTGTTGCCACACCGGCCATGATTGAAACGTTGACGGACAAGAGCAAACTTGTGCGCTGGCGTGCGGCTCGTTTTCTGTATGAAGTCGGAACCGAAGAAGCGGAGCAGGCTTTACGTCTCGCCGCGGAAGATCCCGAATTTGAAGTGAGCTTGCAGGCCAAAATGGCGCTAGAACGTATCGAGTCTGGTGAACAGGCGGCTGGAACGGTGTGGCAGCAGATGGCAGGACGAAATAAAAAGCAGGATTAGATTTATCTTTTAGTTTTGTCCTTTAGGAACCTTCAAGGGAACAATCCAACATTTGTTATTGCACTGTAAATCGATGAGCGGTATACTTGTTGTCTGTTTGATTAACAGGTTACACGCTGCTCAAAGCGTGATTTCTAATTTCATAAACAATAGATACACCTCATCCATAGCATGGTGAGGTAGAGGTCGCGGGTGCGATCAGTAAGCTGAAGAAGGCGTAAGGAGCCGCTGTTGAGATCAGCCGAAAGGTGTACCCGCCGAAGTTTACTGGACGTTCCTTTATCGGTCCGGTGAGCTGGGGCTGCAGCCGAAAGGTGCAGAACTGTCACAGAAGTATTCGTATCTTTTTCTAAAAAAGGTATGACTTCTTCTGTGTTGAGCTATCTTAATCATCTGGGACATGGTGCGGATATAGATATCAAGACCGCTGGCTCATGCCTGTGGTCTTTTTTTGTTTATGGAGCTTATGATCTGCATCAGCAATACAATTGAAGGAGTGTTTTCATGCAAGACCGCAGCAACCAATCACACACAACAACAACTGGACCTACACTGAAAAAAGGATTGCGTGCACGTCACATGACCATGATTGCCCTGGGCGGCTCGATTGGTACCGGTCTGTTTCTGGCAAGTGGTACAGCCATCTCGACTGCCGGCCCTGGCGGTGCATTACTTGCCTACGTGGCTGTGGGAATCATGGTTTATTTCCTCATGACCAGTTTGGGTGAACTCGCAACCTTTATGCCGGACTCTGGTTCTTTTAATACGTATGCGGCACGTTTCGTTGACCCCGCTCTCGGCTTCGCCATGGGCTGGAACTTCTGGTACAACTGGGCGGTAACGATTGCCGCCGAACTCGCTGCGGCTACCGTTCTGATTAAATATTGGTTCCCGGACAGCTCATCCATGTTATGGAGTCTGCTATTCCTGGTACTGATCTTTGCCTTGAATATCCTGTCCGTCAAAGGATACGGGGAATCGGAGTATTGGTTTGCCATTATCAAAGTGGCCACAGTTATTATCTTCCTGAGTGTCGGCGTATTGATGATCTTTGGTATTCTAGGCGGTGAAGCCGTTGGCTTTAGCAACTTTACAATCGGTGATGCACCATTCCACGGTGGCTTCTTCGCCGTGCTCGGCGTGTTTATGGCCGCAGGTTTCTCCTTCCAGGGAACGGAATTGATCGGTGTCGCCGCAGGTGAAAGTGAGAATCCACGCGAAAACGTACCTCGTGCCATTCGCCAGGTCTTCTGGCGTATTCTGATCTTTTACATTTTGGCGATTACTGTAATCAGTTTGATTATTCCTTACACTCACCCGAATCTGCTCAAAGGTGATCTGGAGAACATCGGGGTCAGCCCGTTTACGCTCGTTTTTGAAAAAGCGGGACTTGCGATTGCGGCTTCTATCATGAATGCCGTCATCCTGACTTCCGTGCTCTCTGCCGGCAACTCCGGCATGTACGCTTCGAGCCGTGTGCTCTATGCACTTGCCCGGGATGGCAAAGCTCCACGTTTCCTTGGCAAGCTGAATAAACGAGGCATTCCGATGAACGCGCTGCTTGTCACAACCGCTGTTGGCATGCTTGCATTTTTGGCTTCCCTCTTCGGTGACGGCATTGTGTATACATGGTTGCTGAATGCATCCGGCATGTGTGGATTCATTACGTGGCTAGGTATTGCAATCAGTCATTACCGCTTCCGGAGAGCCTATGTGGCACAAGGTCGGGATCTGAGAGATCTGCCTTACCGTGCGCGATGGTTCCCGTTTGGTCCAATCTTTGCCTTTGTGTTGTGTATTATCGTTATTCTCGGACAGAACTATCAGGCATTCACAGGTGATCGGATCGACTGGAGTGGAGTCCTTGTTGCTTACCTGAGTGTACCGTTATTCCTGATACTATGGCTTGGTTACAAATGGATCAAAAAGACCAAAGTTGTTCCGTTACAGGAATGTGACTTCACGCCTGCTGAATCGTCAGGTATTAAGGAGTAGGGCCGTCGCTAAGCTTAGTCACTTTTGCTCAACTCTACTTCAGGTTTAACCCTACGATATGGATTCAGTACTCTCCTGTTCTACAGAGACTTTTTTTGTAGAGCAGGGGATTTTATTTTTCAGTGGCAACTCTCCTGCATACTGAACATCACAAAGAGCGCTCCGGATACCGGAGCGCTCTAATCATTAAAAGACATGTTGTTGTG
This sequence comes from Paenibacillus polysaccharolyticus, assembly GCF_023714295.1. GTDB lineage: Bacteria > Bacillota > Bacilli > Paenibacillales > Paenibacillaceae > Paenibacillus > Paenibacillus polysaccharolyticus_A. The sequence goes on along the minus strand of NZ_JAMAUN010000017.1, from coordinate 29,180 downwards.
CATATGATTTATCTGTTGTACGTGGAGTGAATTCTGATCCTGTCCATTACAACGTCCAATTAATTTTGACACGCAGGTCTGTTGTATCTTCCATCTTGGAGACAAAATAGGAGATAGACTTCATACCCAGCTGGTACAGATCCTGCAAATCTTCGATCAAACTGCTCTCTGTGCCCTTGTATCTGAAGGTTAACGAAGTTCCGCCCTCATTTAGCACACCCTGAACTTTGGTTTTGAGCACTGCGCGTTCCTTGACTGCATCCTGTTCATTATACAGAGAATACTCCAGTGCATGGTACAGCTTCTGGTATACCTCCTGCTTGTTTCCGTCCGTCTTCGCCAGTTTAAGCAGAGCATCACGGTAAGGTGCATAAGCTGCAGGGTACTTGTTTTTGCCTGTCCAGACATGGTCACGCGCCATCTCTTTATCACTTAACAAGTAGTAACTATGACTCACAATGCCTTTGCGATCAGGTGTTGGATCATCCCACGTCGTGTCCATATGGTACCACTTTCCATCCAGCTTCACCAAGTTCCAGGCATGAAGTTGCCCGCCTGCTTGACCTTCGACGATGCGATTCTCAATCCCTACGCGCTCCAGCATGCGGTAAGTAAGCAAGGAGTATCCTTGACATACGGTACTGCCTGTCGCAAGTCCATCATAAGCCGTATATTTTTGTAACGAAGTGTCATAAGCAACATTCAGCACAATCCAGTCATGAATAACCTTAACCTTCTCATGGCTTGTCATGCCGGGTTTAATAATTTCTTTGAGCACATTCGCTACTTTCCGATTCACATATTCAGTCTGAGCCTTCGTTTCCCGGTAAGAGAGGGTCACATCTACCTCGGCTGACGTATTGGAGCCTTTATAGTTAAAAGCATAACTTTTCACTGTATATTGAATATAAGGGTCACTCTTCATTGCTTCATCGATAGAGGTCTGCAACTGTTTCTTGAGGCCCTTCACATTCCCCTTATAGGTAAACACCACTTTCTCTGTACGCTGCGACATCGCATTCAACAGTGTCTGACGCAAATCTGTCGCTGTAGATAGTTCGGACGTGCCTGACGCTGCATACAATTGATCCAGGTCAACTGTACGCGGCAACCAAGCGGCAACAAGACAGCCTGCCAGCAACATGGTGATCACTCGTTTACCGTTCTTACCCATGAAAGGACCCCACCCTTCTTCGTAACATTCTCATGCCCTATTGTATCATAAAAGGTCTTGCTTTCATTGTTGTATATAAGTTGAATTAAAAATTTCACACAGTCCACTTCGTTAACGTGTAAAAGAATAATTCAACTTGTATCTTTCCAATCTTAGTGGAATCAAGCGGAAAAGGGACCTTCTCGGAAGGCCCCTTGAACTTTAGTTGCAGTCATCATGTTTGCCGCTTCACTTCATCCTATGTCTTCCTGGAGCAAATTATGAGTGGTTTTGCATGCGTACAGATTTGTACAAATTAATGCAGGTCAGCTCTGCCTGGAATCAATAAAGGCGGCTACCCGTCATGAACGTGTCCGTCTTTCCTTGCAACTTGGCGAGTCGTTCAAGAACTTGAGATGCCTCAGCTACCGTTACTTTGCGCGCAGGCATGAATCTTCCCTCAATAGAAGGTAACAAGCCAAGCTTTAAGCTCAGAGAAACAGCCCCCTTATTGTTGATCGCACTGGCGTCGGCAATGTTAGGCAAATCAGACGGCTGCATATAGAATCCGGCGAGCTTTTCATAACGCAGAATACGCATCAGCAAGACCGCCAATTCTTCACGTGTCATTTCTTCCTCAGGTTTTAGCTGCTTCTCAGGGTCAGCTCCACCGATCCATCGTTGATCTATAAGGACTTTCAATGCCTTGTAATCCGGACTTTCTATCGTTACATCAGCAAAAAGCTTCTCATTGCTATCGCTGTTATAGTACATGTCCATGTTCGGATTAATTGCTCTTGCCAGATAATTGAACCAATCTCCCCGGGTAATGACCCGATCCGGAAATACACGTCCCTGCTCATCAGCAATCAACACCTTATGCTTGGTCATGTTACTCAAATCTGATTCGGCAATATGACCCGCAATATCTGTCGGTTCGATCTGAGATGCCGCATGGTCTACACCGTACATGAAGAACCATTGACCTGTATTAGCATCCAGCAGTTCGTTTAAATTGTACAGAGATTTCTTTCCGCTTACAGGTACGTAAGCCAAATTAACTCCTACAGGTACGGGGTCACTAGAACCCAAATCAAATCCACCATAACGAGCATAATTCAACGTTAACGTATATTTCTTCAGATAGAGTTCTCTAGCTTTTTCGTATGAGATTGCAGGGGTGATATCTTCCGGTAGTTGCTCAGGAGATGCCGCCAAGCGTGTATAGAATTCAGTAATATCTCCATTGTTCTTTACCTGCACCTGTGCCGTGTCATCCTGAACCCGAATCCCGTTCAAATAACGCTGAAATACAAACGTACGAGCATCGTCTACTTCTATCATTCTGGCCAGTTGATACTGCTCTTTGGCTTGTGGTACAGCGGCAATAATCGTATTCATCGCCAGCTTCTCAGCCTGTTGCAAAGTAACGGGCTTTTTCTCCTTCTCTTGAGAAGGAGTTTCCTGCCCCATCTCTGGTCCGACCCGTTGCATCAAGTTGTAGCTGTAAACCTGTCCGGTAACCGCATCGACCTGCGCGGAAATATCACGCATGAACATATAGGATATATTTGCATTCCGATTGCTCCAGCTCAGGCTCCATACCTGGCTGTTCACGTTGCCATAGTAACCTTTGGTTAATTGGCTGTGCTCGAGTTTGTAATCCTTGGGAATGTCAAAGTTCGCTGCGACCCGCTCTACTGCCTGTTGCACATTTAAGCGCTGACCGCTGGCAGCGGCGAACGCTGGCACATTGCCTGTTACTTTTTTATTTTGTTGTGGATTGCTCTTATCCACGGCTTTTCCTGTCAGCACATCAATTCTGTCTAAAGTGTTAGCGTTAATCGGCTCCATACTATCACCTTTTGGCAAATAACCGAGAACATATTTTTGCCCCTGTTTGGAGGACAATTGTTCTTTGGAGATATAGGCAAGCTCTACATCAAATCCATCTTCAAATACCTGTCTGGCCTGCTCTTCCGAGGCCTTCGGCTTGGAGGAAGGATATTTCGCCGAGATGGTCGAACGTGAATACGATGTGGCCTGACCTCTCTCATCCACACTTATGTAGACTGTCTCTGCATCCGACACGACACCATCATGTTTTAAGTTATAGGCAAATTGATATTCGTTGTGGCCAAATAACGCTTGCTGCTCCACTGGTGAATACTGGTTTCCTAGCGGCACATACTGTCCTTCCTTAAGGTCAGGAATTGCCTGATATAGCAGTTCCAAAGCCGTCTTTTCGGCTTCTTCCTGACTCAGTTGAACATCGGATACGGATGACAATTGACTCTCCACAAACTCAGACGGCAGATGCACACTTAGAACTTCCCCTGTACCTGCATGCACACTTGCGCTGAATCCCATGGAATGATTGCCTTGTACAATTTGAAATCCGATATCCCATACCTTGTAATCCGGCGGTGGGTAGGAATGAGTTACATCAAAATTAGCGGACGAGATCTTCGTTTTTTTTAGTAGCGGAAACAATTTTAATATATTATCAGCGGCTTGCCTGGATGAAATTTTTGCCCCCTCCGGCACGTCATTGCTTGTTACGTCTAGTTGATCATTTTCCCCCGACACTGCTTCATTCACTGAGCCAGTTCCCGCCTGAGCAGCGGATGCGCTCCCCGTCAAACCCGGTACCTGTGTCGTAAACAGCAGAGTTGCCATTGCTGTTGCTGCGGCTTTGGCTGTGAACGTTTTAAGCCTTCCATTCATGTTCCAATCCCAACTCAAAATGGTTACCTCTCCCTTCGATTTCATGCAGGAAGCACGATAAATACTCTCGCATGAATTTTGCCATTCTAATCTATGATACCATAAGCTTCCTTTTTAATCGCTGTTTTCCGGGTAATTTTACAATTGTGAATTTCTGTATAATGAAATTACACAACAAAAAAACGCCAATCGAGTTGGCGTTTCCATCTATCAACCCGCACTATGATGCAGATCTGTCTCGTCCTGATCTATTGTAGCTCCGTCATGTACAGCTCGCTCTGGAGCGGAACGAACGTGCATTCTCAGGAACGGAATGACCGTGTCCCAGAAAGCCGGGTCTTCCTCCGAGCAGCTATGACCTTCGCTGTTAACCCATAGATGTTCTACTGGAGGGTCCGCTTTGGACATAAAATATTCCAGTTCACTCGGAGGAATAAAATTATCCCCTTTGGAGTGCACCATCAGTAACGGCAATTGCATGCTTTTTCGCCGCTCATTCAGCATCATTACGGCATCATTCTGCTGATACGTCTTCAAAGACTCACCTAACCGCCAAAACCAGATTCGGGGGATCAACTGTGCCAGTGGGAACAGCGGCAGGCGCCGGCGTCTCAGTTCCGAACTGACGATCACCTGAAATTGGGACGGCATGGAGTCGGTGACCACGGCGGAGACTGGAATGCCTTCTGTAATGGCAAGAATCGTACCCAGTCCACCCAGGGAATGCCCCAACACCCCAATCGCTTCGGGGTCAATCTCGGATCGGCCCGATACATAGGTCAGCGCAGCTAATAGATCGTCCCTGAACAGATAGGCCGATGCAGCACGAACAGGATCACTGGCCCCATGACTACGTACATCATACATAAACAGTGCATACCCCGCCTCCCAGATAGGACGCGCGTAACGTAACACACGAGAGCGATTGGATCCCCAGCCATGTGCGATAATTACGAGCGGCCAGGGCTTAGGAACATCGGGTCTCGCTGGAATGAACCAACCCTGCACCTGCCCCCCTCCACTTTCAAAGGTAATATCTTCAAAAGGCATCGGCGGTGTCAACGTAATCGGAATTTTTTTTGGTGTCTGGCTTTTTACCGCTGCCTTCCATAAACCGCCTGCAGTTACAGCGGCCACTGCCAACATACCGCCAATCATCGTTCTCGCTTTCACAAGGCCTCTCTCCTCTCTGGCTACTGGCATACGCTCATCTTACAATGTCATGATCAACTACACGTTAAATGATCTCCATTTTTGTTTGTAATAATGATCAATCATGTAAACTCTGTTTATATATACCCCATTACGCCTCATTTACTTATATCTTCTTAAATGAAGCCCTCTACTTTGCACTATTCCTTTAACCTTACCCTTACCTAACCGCTGGCTACCTGTCTGTTCTCGATGTTGCTGCCTCGACAAACGCCCGTGCTCGATCCGCAATCTGTACGCTATCTCCTGAAGCCAGAGCTTCTTTTGGCAAAAGTGCACTGCCCAAGCCTACTGCGGCTGCACCTGCCTCATAATAGGAAGCGATGTTCTCCAGCGTCGCGCCACCCGTTGCGAGCAGCGGAATGTGATCGAGAGGTGCCTTAATTTCTCTTAAGTAAGGAATACCCAGACTGGCCATAGGGAACAACTTAACAGCCCGTGCCCCTGCTTCATACGCAGCTACAATCTCCGTTGGTGTCATAGCACCTGGCCAAATCTCAACACCGTGTTCTACAGCATATTCAATAACAGACAGATCGACATTGGGGGATACCAAAAATTGTGCCCCTGCATACACGGCTTCCTTCGCCATGCTCACATTGAGTACCGTACCTGCACCGACATAGGCTTGTCTCTCGTGACGCTCGCGCCAGTCAGCAATGATCTGATGCCCATTCGGTGTATTCAGCGTTACTTCCATTAGACGAATACCACCTTCGGTCATCCCCTGACCGGCTGTCACAGCCGCTTCCCGGCTTATACCGCGAACGATCGCGACCAGTCTGGATTCGAGTAGTACTTCCGTCAAATTCATATCCATTCACTCCCTTACTTCGTTCAGATTCGGCAGCCGAGGACCCGTCTTGGTGTACACTGCTTCTCCGTTAAAAACTATTGTAATGCATATGCTCCATTGGAAGAAATAAATTAATCTATAATAGGATTGTGGACGTAGTGATGTGAAGTTAGGGAATTTAAACAAAGCAACACTAAGTCCACCAGTGGTGTCAAGACATCAAGACATCAAGACATCAAGACATCAAGACATCAAGACATCAAGACATCAAGACATCAAGACATCAAGACATTTTCATTATGTGGTTGCTACTTATTAAAGCCGATTCGGTTTAGACATAGCATTATAGCATTTAAATCTTCTAACGATCACCAGTGAGCTTATTTGGCCTGATTCGCCACTTTTTATTTTCTAACGATCTCCAGAGAGCTTATTTACTCAAATTAGTTATGATTTCACCCTATTTTGTCCATTTTTGGAAAATAGCATCTGTGGTGATCATTAGAATTTTCATACCCCCAAAAGCCTTGAAATAAGCTCTCCTGTGATCGTTAGAATAAAGTCGGAGCCAGTTACACACGCACCATGAATCCCATTAACGTAATGTAATAACCGCTCCGACATTTTAACATCCACTCCGAGATACATTCTCCAAAGAAAACTCTGAGCGAGGATTTTCCACAAACTTATCCTTCGGGATATTAAGTTCTTCCGCGAGATCCCCAAGCGCCTTCGTTTATGTTTTGGATAAATTTCACCGCTTGTTACTTAAATTCTTCATTTATAACACTGCCGATTTTCTCCCCTGTGAGCACACTACCTTAATTTTGGTTTTTAAAATAGAAACAAAAAAACCTCTTCATCGCGAAGAGGTGGACTCTTATAACCTTGGGATTCATTCTAGTTTTTTGAAAAGGAGGAGTTACACATGCAACATTTCCGTGCATTACATGCATTATGGCAACTAACGTGCTGATCATATATCGCTATTCAAACCCATTAAACTAAACTCTATGCGTTCTCCATTACACTTTCCTTCGCCAAATCCTTAAAATATCGATCATTGTACAACATGCTTGGGTGAGTTGGATGATAAGTTAGGGCAATATCGTTGTGCTCCTTCGCTTTCGCTCGGTTGCCCATTCGATCATAACATACACATAGTTGCAGATGAGGCATCCAAGTCCATGCGGCTTCATTCAGTACAACCATCGGATCACCTGGACGGTTCGCATGCACAGCCTGTTCGTACCAGAATATAGCTTGGCGATAGTCTTCTCTATCTGCAAAATATCCCCCCAGTCGGCAACACACCTCTGCTCTAGGCAAATCATAGGCAAAGGAACGGAACAACGCGGCTGATTCCCGTTCCGGGCGTTTCAGTACGGCCTCGCAATCCGCGATTTTCTGGCAGGCGGCAATCCGATCCTCCACCCATCCCAGTCCGGTGTCCAGAAATTTCTCATAGTAGGTTATGGCTTCCTCATGAAAAGCATGGTCTTTCAGTTCATTGCCAAAATAATAGAGGTCACGCGGTGAGAAGTCTTCACCGGCCTGTTCACGTTTGCGATATATTCGCAAATTTCGATCTGTATACACCTTATCTTTCTTATGGGTCACAGCCACATCACTATGCAGCAAATTGCCTGCTACAGCAAGGTATTCATGCACTGCACCAATCCAGCGAAACTGGCGATCCCGCCGCACCAGACGATTTCGCCGTAAACTATACGAGACCTTGCCATCTGGCGTGAAGGAGAGGTTGTAATCCATCGTTACACTGTCCACAGCCGGATCAAGCGACTGTTTCAATGCGATCAGCTTGGCGCGATCCTGCGGTTCAAACACATCATCCGCATCCAGCCACATAATATATTCACAGGAAGCTTGGTCGAAGGCGAAATTACGTGCCGCCGCAAAGTCGTCCACCCACTCAAAATCGAAAATACAGTCGGTGTACTGAGCCGCAATTTGCCTTGTACGATCCGTGGAACCTGTGTCCACGATGATGATCTCATCGGCAATTCCTTTTACGGAGTCCAGGCATCTGGCGAGGGAAGTTTCTTCATTTTTTACAATCATACATAAGCTAATTCGAATTCCCTCTTCGCCTCGTTTAATTCTGCGGTTATAGGCCGCCGCCCCCGGTAAATCGGACAAACGATAGATATGGTAGGCTGGATAGTGGGTATCGACAAACAGTTGAAACCCGTACGCCTGAGCACGAATGCAGAAATGACGATCCTCTCCCCAAAAAGAAACATTCGGAATACGGTCAAAATTCACTCCCGCTTCAAGTACAGATCGCCGAATTAGAGTACAAGCGCCTAACCCGCCCACCTCATAACAACCCGGAATACGTAACTGGTTTAAAAAGGCACTCGCCTGGGCATCCTCGTCCTGCGCTTCTGTTCCTGTGATATCTGAACCCCCCCGCCGATAGAGTGCATATTCATCCTGGAGCCATACCTGCGGCATTTCCTTTGTTCCCGGTTGCCAGCTGGTCCAAAAAATATTGGATACAATCTCGTTTTGACTCGATACCAGTTGTTCCAGCGTTCGAGGGTGCAACACCAAATCGGAATCGATCAGAAACACACCATCATATTGATGTTCACGTGCGTATTGTAAAATGTTATTTTTCAGCCTGGCCACTCGCCATACCTGTTCGTTTCTCCAGTAATGCCCACCTTCATCTTTGTTGTAGTTTCCTGGGTCGTCCGCGTCCCCAACCTCCGTACCATTCACATCGCCAGCATGGATCACTTTACCATCATGGCGAAGTACAAAATCATGTAACATTTGGGATGAGGCTGCTTCCTCATTGTCATCTACGAACAAATAATCCGTACGCACCGTCTTTCGCTCAAGTCTCTGCAAGGAATCCAGAAATTCATTCAGAATGGCAGCTGTCTGCCTTACAGGGCTAGCAATAAGGATACGCCCATGGGTACTTGGTAGGATGTTCTCTCCCTTTCCCTCTTTCTCTTTCATGTCCTCTTGTGCTTTTTTTTGTTGTGACTGTAATTGTTGGTCCCCCTTCTGCCCTGTCATTTGTTTGGACTGCTCCCTTTGCTTCTGTATTCGTTTTTCCTCTTGGGCTTGCTCTTGTTTGTGTTCTGGCTCTTTTCCTTTTTGTTTCTCTTTTTCTTGTGATATCCTTAACGTTTGCCCTGTTTCCTTCTCAGACTTGGAGGGTATGGTATCCGCTTGTGGTTCACCTTGAACACTTTTGTTACTGTTTTTGCGGTCTAGCGGGTCTTTCACCAATGATGCTCACTCCCTTCCCTTAATCAGACCATGGAATAAGCCGTGGCTCTGCATCCAATATCGATTCATATTGCTCTTTCCAGCCATACTGTGCTTCGGGGTCCAGTCTCTGGTATCTCTCATATTTGCGAACACGATCTTCTTCTCTTGCCCAGCCATAATGCTTCACTCGCGGGGAACGACAGGCATAGGGCAGATGCTGAATGCTCAACGGGAATCGTCCGCAATGCTGCGGTGTTTCCTTCCATTCATAGACCATCCCGGGCCGATACTTAATGAGGAAAGGCCGATAATACATATGTGCCTGCCAGTATGCATCCTCCCGGTACGCAGTTTCACTCCACATATCATATAGACGGAAGTAAATCGCTTCTTCCATTCCACTTAAGAGGTCATCCCGCAAAACACCAAAATCCGGCGTTAAAACCTCGTCCGCATCCAGATTAAGAATCCACTCCGGGTTAGTTGAAAGGGTCTCCTCCCATTGTTGCTTTCGCAGACTCACCTCATCAGAAAAACGCGAGACCGGATTCTGCACTAGTACAAGAGGGATACCGTGCAAAAGCTCTCTGCACATGGCAGCCGTCCCATCCGTGCTTCCATCATCAATAATGACAGCCCGATCAATCCATGGACGATGTGTTATAAGTGCCTGCCTGAGATATCGCTTCTCCTCGTTGCATACAATCATGGATAAGGTGATATGCGGCCTGTTCCTAACTGGTTGTTCCTTGCCCTGCTCATGCTTCTGTTGCTCTGGCTCCTCCACCCCCACACCCCCATGCTTCCGATTCTTTTAGACACAACCCCTCTATATCCAATCTATGCTAGGCTGGATTCCGGTTATGCAGGGCAAATGCGGGTGCACAGCGTAAGCAAAACAAAAAAGCACTCGCCTGCGCGAATGCTTTTCGAAGTTTTCTTTTATGATAGCTGCTGCTTTACAAGTTTGTTTCCAGATATAGAACGGCTCTTCATTCTCCCTGGCGATTTAACGATATGCCGCCAACCGATCATTCAAACCACGCGTCTGTCCGTACACTTCTTGATAAAGGGCAAATAAACCGTCATATACCGCTACCGTCTCCGGATTAGGTTCGTAGGACTTCGCTGGGCGAATAAAGGCCGCCGCACACTCTTGCATCGTCGGAAACCAGCCACTGCCATAAGCTGCCAGCATTGCTGCTCCCATCGCCGGACCTTGCTCGCTCTCCAGCTTCACAATCGTTGCATTGAAAATGTCTGCTTGCATCTGCAGCCAAGCTTCGTTCTTCGCTCCACCCCCAATGGAGATCACCTCATTAACCGTCTTGCCCGCACCACGCAAAATATCAATCGACTCACGTAGCGAGAAGGTAATGCCCTCCATTACGGCACGTCCGAAGTGCTCCAGCTTATGCCCGGCATCCATGCCGATAAAACTACCGCGAATATTCGCATCGGGATGAGGCGTGCGCTCCCCGACGATATATGGTGTAAACAACAGACCGTTGCTTCCTGCCGGAATCTGGTCAATGCCCTGCAAGAGAACATCGAATGATTTGTCTGCTGCAAAGGTATCTTTGAACCAAGAGAGACTGTATCCCGCCGCAAGCGTTACCCCCATAATATAGAAGGCATCTTTCTCCCCGTGATTAAAAAAGTGCACTTTCCCTTCGAAATCGAGATCCTTACGTTCTTCGTACGAGAGAACAACTCCGGACGTACCGATGCTGCACATCGTCTGTCCTTCACTAAGGATGCCTGCACCAATCGCACCGCAGGCGTTATCGGCGCCGCCAGCAAATACTTTGGTCGCTGGCGCCAAGCCTGTCTGCTCTGCAATCTCAGGCAACAAGGTGCCGACTTCGTCGAATGATTCAACCAGGCGAGGGCAAAGCGTCATCGGCAGATTAAATGCGGATGCGATCTCCGTGCTCCATTGTTTGCCTGCCACATCCAGCAGCAACGTACCCGCCGCATCGGAATAATCCATCGCGTAGTCGCCGGTCAGACGGTAACGTACGTAGTCTTTTGGCAATAGGAACAAGGACGCTTGTTCCAGCAATTCAGGTTCATTTTCCTGCACCCACAAGATTTTAGGTAACGTAAACCCTTCCAATGCACGGTTCCGGGCAATGCTGAGCAACTTGCTATCAAGAACCTTCTCAATCCGGCGGCACTGTGCTGTCGTTCGGGTATCGTTCCACAGGATGGCATTACGAAGTGGTTTGCCTTCTGCATCCACCAACACCAGCCCGTGCATCTGCCCGGAGAAGCTTAATCCTTCAATCTCGGAAGGCTGCACGCCAGATACTTCCAGCAATTTGCGAAGCGACACAATTGTCTGCTCCACCCAATCCTCTGGATGTTGTTCACTATATCCAGCTTTAGGCTGGTACAACGGATAAGCCTCCGATGCTTCAAATGCCACTTTACCTTCACGATCGACCAAAACGGTCTTAACCGCGCTCGTTCCGAGATCGACGCCGATTACATAACTCATAAGTATACTCCTTTCGTTTATACAGGATTGAAACCTTAGGTGCGGCATGCCTGGTCACTCCGTGTGCAGAAAACCCTGCGATCGCCCTTACCCCCGGATTTCTTCACTGTCCCCTCTTCAAGGGTGAATTCCGGTTGTAAATGCGAACACTTCGTTTCTCCGGGTTCTTTCTGCTCACTCCGTTTCTACATGCCGCTTCTAACGTTGCTTTCAAACGGTACAAACGTACTCGTTTGAGGCAACGTGGGTTCCAATGACATTTCAATCGTCATTGGTTTATTTAAAAGCATAAAGCGTTGGTGGTGCGGCATGCCCGGTCACTCCGTGTGCAGAAAACCCTCCGATCGCCCTTACCCCCGGATTTCTTCACTGTCCCCTTTTCAAGGGTGAATTCCGGTTGTAAATGCGAACGCTCCGCTTCTCCGGGTCCTTTCTGCTCACTCCGTTTCTGCATGCCGCTTCTAACGTTGCTTTCAAACGGTACAAACGTACTCATTTGGGGCAACTTAGGTTCCAATGACATTTCAATCGTCATTGGTTTATTTAAAAGCATAAAGCGTTGGTGGTGCGGCATGCTGAGCCACTCCGTGTGCAGAAAACCCTCCGATCGCCCTTACCCCCGGATTTCTTCACTTCCCCCTCTTTATGGGTGAAATCCGTTGTTAAATGCGAACACTTCGTTTCCCCGGGTTCTTTCTGCCCACTTCGTTTCTGCATGCCGCTTCTCAGGCTTTCCTTCAAACGGTACAAACGTACTCGTTTGAGGCAACTCGGGGGCCAACAATGACAACAAACCGTCCCCGCCTTCCCAGAGGAAAGAGGGGACGGTTTGAATGTCACGCTTATTCAACGTCCAGGGTGCAACATACTTTTGCACCGAGTAAGAAGAGGTATGATTCCTGCTTTATCTACGGCAATGATCTAGCCATAGGCAGTTCGTTCGGACATGAATCTACTCTTCCTCTAAGACTGTTATCGGGGCGTGTCTTGAAACCCACTGAAGTGCATCTTTTACCCCTTTTCGCCCCATACTGCGTCACTTTCCCTTGACGTGCCCCGGCACGCCTGCGGTAAACTTCCTGGTTTGGAACGAAAATTCGGCAAAATCTGCTTCCTACAGCGTTTTCAGACCCACCCTAGTCAGCCAGGATGTATTGGTTGAGTTTTGCTCTCAGCAATTCCTGACGTCCGGATTGGTTTTTGCGTGGGTTTTCGTTGTTCAAAGCATACTCCGCGAGGGAAGCAAGTGTTGCTTTACCTGCAACAACCTCTGCACCGATGCCTTCGTTGAAGCTGCTGTAACGTTGCTCGATGAATTCATCGAATACACGGTCTTCGATCAGCTTGGAAGCGACTTTCAGACCTTTCGCATACGTATCCATACCTGCGATGTGAGCCAGGAACAGATCCTCAGGTTCGAAGGAGCCACGACGAACTTTCGCGTCGAAGTTTACGCCACCTTTGCCCAAACCGCCGTTTTTCAACACTTCGTACATGGTCAGAGTAGCATCATACATATCAACCGGGAACTCGTCCGTATCCCAGCCAATCAGCAGATCGCCTTGGTTCGCATCCAGGGAACCGAGCATGCCGTTGATACGTGCTACGCGGATTTCATGATCAAATGTGTGACCAGCCAGCGTTGCATGGTTCGCTTCAAGGTTCAGTTTGAACTGTTTGTCGAGATCATATTTTTGCAAGAACGCAATGGAAGTTGCTGCGTCGAAGTCGTATTGGTGTTTTGTTGGCTCTTTAGGTTTAGGCTCAATCAGGAACTGAGCGTCGAAGCCGATTTCTTTTGCATAGTCAACAGCCATGTGGAACATACGAGCAATGTTGTCTTGCTCCAGTTGCATGTCCGTGTTCAGCAATGTGTCGTAACCTTCGCGGCCACCCCAGAAAACATAGTTTTCTGCACCGAGACGTTTACCTACTTCCAGACCTTTTTTGATCTGCGCTGCTGCGTGAGCATATACGTCTGCGTTGCAAGTGGATGCTGCACCAAACATGAAACGTGGGTTGGAGAACATGTTAGCCGTGTTCCACAACAGCTTTTTGCCGCTTGCTTTCATGTGCTCTTCCAGCAAATCAACGATCGTATCGATGTTGCTGTAGAATTCACGCAGTGATGCGCCTTCTGGAGCCACGTCTACATCATGGAAACAGTAGTATGGCAGATTCATTTTTTCCATAAATTCAAAAGCCGCTTCCACACGAACTTTCGCTTTATCCAGACCGGAGTAGCTATCCCATGAACGTACTGCTGTTTCGGCACCGAACGGGTCACTACCGCCTGCAGTTAATGTGTGCCAGTAAGCCATACCGAAACGGAAGTGTTCTTCCATCGTCTTGCCAGCGACAACTTCTTGTGGATTATAATGTTTAAAAGCAAATGGATTCTTGGAATCTTTACCTTCGAATGCAATCTTATTAACGGATTCAAAATAGGCCATGTGATAAATGCCTCCTCAAAAGTTTTAAAAGAGTTTGTTTAAGAAATCGTTTACACCGTTATCCTAACACATCAGATTTACTTTGTCTATTGGTTAAACAAAGTAAAAATAAAATTGTTTTTTCCTAGTTCGTTTACGCTATAATAGTCGAATAGCTTCTTAGCGGATAGTCATGAAATCCTTTGTTACAAAGAATAGGAGTGCCTTATCGATATGAAAATTACCGGAGACCAGATGCTGGTCAAAAAAATAAACAAGTCGATCGTACTGGATACGATTCGCCGTCATGCCCCCCTTTCCCGGGCGAAATTGTCCGAAGTAACCGGTCTCAACAAAGCAACGGTTTCCAATCTGGTAGCAGATCTGATCAGCGATGAGTTGGTGCAGGAGATTGGGCCAGGAGAATCCAGCGGTGGACGTAAACCGCTAATGCTGCTTTTTAGAGGTACGGCTGGATATGCTGTAGGTCTGGAACTGAGCGTAACACGTTTGAAGGGAGTACTCACCGACCTTGAAGGACATATCGTTGCTGAATATGCCATCGACCTGGAGCAGCACGATGCAACGTCTGTATTTGAACAATTAAAGCTGGCCGCTAGTCACCTGATAAAGCAGGCTCCCCCCTCTCCGCATGGAGTAATTGGCATAGGCATCGGTGTTCCAGGGATGGTGGATGAGCAAGGAACCGTACTGTTTGCGCCCAACTTGAAGTGGGAGATGGTGCCTTTGCGATCCATGATGGAAGAAAGCTTCAACCTGCCTGTCACCATTGATAATGAGGCCAACGCGGGAGCACGGGGCGAATTAAACTTTGGTGCAGGTGTTGGTGTGCGTCATCTGATCTATATCAGTGCAGGAATCGGGATTGGTTCAGGCATTATGGTTGATGGTGAATTATATAAGGGTGCGTGGGGTTACGCGGGTGAGACTGGACATATGTCCATTGAAGCAGAGGGTCTGCCTTGTTCTTGCGGTAATCGGGGATGCTGGGAGTTATATGCTTCGGAAAAAGTATACGAACACCCGGATCAGCAGCACCTGCCTGCACATACGACCAAAGAACTGATTGAACACGCCCAGAACGGACATCAGGACGTGATCGCCTTATACAATATCATCGGACGCAAGCTGGGCGTTGGCATTACCAACATCGTAAATAGCTTCAACCCGGAGCGTATTATTATTGGCGGGCCGCTTTCGGAAGCTAAACCTTGGATTGAATCAGCCCTCAAACAGGTGGTCGAGGAACGTACTCTGCCTTATCACCGTCGAAGTCTGCAAGTGGAATGGGCTGCACTTGGTAGCCGTTCGACTCGAATAGGGGCTGCTTATTCTGCAATATCCCAATTTTTAGGTAATGTAAGGGTATCTGTTTAATATTTAGCTAAAAATCATTAAAATTGACAAGATTTCGCCCCATTTCCTCCCTTTTTGTTAAAGAAATCCAGAGGTATAATGAGATTATGTGATTTTTGTCATGGCAGCGTTCTCGTTGCCGTGTTATCCGATAATGAAACGGAGTGAAACTCGTGACCTACGTGGATACATCAGATATCTCGGCGCCAGTATTTGTCACCGTACTCCTGTTCCTGATTGTGCTTGCGCCCCTGTTCAGCCTAGGCATACTTCGTTTTTTTCAGAGCAAAAAGAAGGCTGGTCTCATGTACATGCTGTCAGGCTTACTGGTGTATGTCGTATTTCAGACATGCATGAGTATTTTTTTCTAGCGGAGAATTCTTTACGCTTGAATGTACTCCTATACTCAAAGGCAAATGATGTTGCTCCGACTAAAAAGGAGACGCTTATGCGCAATGTCCTCAAGTCCAGACGTTGTCTTACGCGTCTTCTTTTTGTTTTCATCCCATTCCTTTCAACATCAGATTAATTAAAAAAAGACCGTACCTTATACGGTACGGTCCCTTCCCAATCTAACTTCTATATTCAAACGGCTCGCGCGAACCGGAATAGCTTCAATTCTGTTAAACTACATAGCCAGCAACCATAGCTAGCCAAGCATGAATTAAGCGTCCAATGCTTTAGCAAATTGTGTTTTATTCATACCCAGAATGCGGTGTTCACCGATTACAGTCAAAGGAACTGCACGTACGCCCATATCCCATACTTGTTGTGCGAACTCGTCGCTTGTTTCGATGTTGCGCTCTTCGTAAGCAATACCTTTATCAGCCAGGAAAGTCTTGACGGATTTGCAGTTCGGGCAGTTCGTGGATGTGTATACAATTACGTTTTCCATGTTTAGTTCACCTCAGAATTATTATTTGTTATATATGGTTAATTATTTATAAGCTAAATGAAGCACTGTTTAAACATCGGGCTTTCCGAATTACAACGCTACTGCGCTGTGCTCCAGGCTTTCAATGAATTTCTCGGTGTCCATTGCAGCCATACATCCGCTACCTGCAGCGGTAATGGCTTGTTTGTAACGTGTATCCTGAACGTCACCACATGCGAATACGCCTGGAATGTTTGTCTCAGAAGTACCTGGAGTTGTCAAAATGTAACCATGCTCGTCTGTAGTAATCTGACCACCCAAGAAACCTGTGTTTGGTGTGTGACCAATCGCTACAAATACGCCGCTTGCCGGAATCACTTCTTCTTCACCAGTTGCGTTGTTAAGCACTTTCAGTCCAGTTACGCCGTTGTCGCCAGCAATCACTTCAAGTGGTGTGCGGTTCAGTGCCATTTCTACTTTCTCGTTGCTGCGTGCACGATCTTGCATGATTTTGGAGCCACGCAGTTCTTCACGACGGTGCACCAGTGTTACTTTGGAACCGAAACGGGACAGGAAGCTTGCTTCTTCCAGTGCGGAATCGCCACCGCCAATAACGATAATTTCTTTATTACGGAAGAAGAATCCGTCACATGTCGCACATGTGCTGACACCGCGGCCCACGTTTGTTTCTTCTCCTGGGATACCCAAATATTTAGCAGATGCGCCTGTAGACAGAATCAACGTTTCGGATACGAGTTCGCCCATACCTTCGACTTGAATTTTGAAAGGACGCTCGCTCATGTCGATGTTGTTTACCCAGCCCGTACGGAATTCTGCGCCAAAACGCTCCGCTTGTTTACGCATGTTGTCCATCAGTTCAGGGCCCATGATGCCATCAGGGAAACCCGGGAAGTTTTCCACTTCTGTCGTTGTTGTAAGTTGTCCACCCGGTTGCGGTCCTTCAATAACGAGTGGGTTCAAGTTGGCACGTGCCAGATAGATTGCTGCTGTCAGCCCTGCAGGGCCTGTTCCGATAATAATTGATTTATACATGTATAGTTCCTCCCCCAGGTTCTGCAAAAAGATCAGGTTCTCCGGCATCAAAAGCACGAGCCTTTGCATACACTAGAACGGATAGCCCACATCATGTCCATAAGAGCTGCCTACGAATATGACGATTCACCTATGCAGAAACGGAATTCTAATTTATAATCATTCTAATCTGTTGTTCATTATGATCTCTTTTATGTACGGTGTCAATGCTCGGCAGCGATTATGAAGAAGTCTTCATCAGGAGGGAAAATGGAAGCATGAACGACGCTCTACTCGGCAGTATTATTTCGGCCATGTCGACCGGACTTGGAGCCGTACCGATCTTATTTATGCGTAAAATATCACATCGTCTGCGCGACATTCTACTCGCTTACGCAGCGGGTATTATGACCTCAGCCTCGGTGTACAATCTCATTCCCGAAGCACTGGGACAGTCTAATTTATTTGTTCTTGCTTTTGGCATTATGCTCGGCAGCTTGGTTCTGCTGGTGCTGGAGATGCGGATTCCACACGTAGATCTGGAAAACCCCGAAAAGATGCCTTTTAAAATTGAAGGCAAAGCCTTCATGATTATCGCAGCCATTACGATGCATAACTTGCCGGAAGGCTTGTCTGTCGGTGTAAGTTATGCAAGTACGGATGAAAACTTAGGAAACCTGATTGCCTTTTCTATCGGTTTGCAAAATGCACCGGAAGGCTTCCTGGTCGCTCTCTTTCTCGTCAATCAGAACATTGGCCGCTTCAAGGCTCTTGGCATCGCCACACTGACTGGAGCTGTAGAGATTATAACGGCCATGATCGGATATACACTCAGTAGTCTTGTTGCCGGACTGGTGCCTTACGGTCTCGCGTTCGCAGCAGGTGCAATGATGTTTATCGTTTATAAAGAGCTCATCCCTGAGAGTCATGGTGACGGCAATGCACGCGCAGCTACGATCTCCTTCTTGTTTGGTCTGATTACGATGATCGGACTAACCGAACTGTTCTAGATGGGTGAAAGGCAAAAGAACCCGGACCACAGCGGATGCTGAAGTCGGGTTCTTTTTTTAGCCACAAATGAAGATTCCATGAAATTACTGAAATTGCTGAAATCATCTGTAAAGCAATTTATATTTTCTTTTTATTTAAACGATCAAGATTGAATAAATCGAATTAGTTCAGCATTGAATTTTTCCAACTCATCGTAAAAGGCACCGTGTCCACTCTCTTCAAACACAACCATTTCAGCCGAAGGGATCGCTTTGTGCATCTCTTCAGCGAATTCGAACGGACAGATTTCGTCTTTTTTACCGTGGAAAATGGCTGTAGGCACCTGGATCGTTTCCAATTCCCCGCGCAAATCCTCATCACGCAACGCCATCGCACTGTTAATCGTACCATAAGACGAAGCTTCCATGCCTAGTGCATGGAACCATTGCATGAAAGGCTGGCTGTGCTTCTTCGCAAAAAACATTCCGCCGAACGTATCCAGTAGCTTCGCACGATCCGTGAAAATCGGCTCAATAATCTGCTCATTCAGCTCATCCGGCGTTAAACCGTACGGATAACCTTCACGCTGCGTAAATACAGGTGCCGCCGCCGACAGCAGTGCCAGCTTCGATACTCCGTGTCCCTGATGACGCGCCATATAATGTGCCGCGATAGCACCACCCATGGAGAAACCAGCGAGTATGGCATCTGTCAGCCCCAGGTCGTCAATAACAGCACGAACATCGTCTGCCATGCGGTCATAATCATATCCAGTAGACGGCTTATCGGATAAACCATAACCTCTGAAATCCATTGCAATGGTACGAATGCCGTGGTTCGGTAGCACATTCAATTGGTATTCAAACATTTTATAATTGACAGGCCAGCCGTGCAAAAACAGTACCGGAGTCCCTTCACCAATATCTTCAACATATACTTTTACATTCGGTTCAACTTGTACATAACGGCCCATTGTTCACAGCTCCCTTTATCGTTAAAAGTAATTATCGTCAGTGAGATACATTGCATTACATTGTATCGTCTCTTCGCCTATTACCCTCTGACAACAGGTTCAAACGGGAGCTGCTGGGGCACTGTGCGTTAAAGCCCCACTTAACGCAACAGTCGAAGTCCATTCAGAATCACCAAAATGGTACTGCCTTCATGACCAACCACTCCAAGTGGTAAAGCAATATCTTGTAAGAAGTTACCTGCGATTAACGCTAAAATAACTGTAATGGCAAACCACATATTATGCTTCACCGTGCGTTCGGCTCGCCGAGCTTGCTCGATTACCCAAGCAATCTCTTCGATATTATCATTCATAAGCACCGCATCGGCCACTTCAATTGCTGTCCCACTGCCTGATAACCCCATGCCCATCCCCACCGTTGCTGCCGCAAGCGCAGGCGCATCATTAACCCCGTCACCAACCATCAGCACATGACCATATTGCTCACGGAGCGCTTGCACCTGTGTGACCTTATCTTCAGGTAGCAGATCAGCATAGACCAGACTAACCCCGGTTTCACCGGCAATGACCGAAGCTGAACGGGCACGATCACCGGTTAACATCGCTACTTTGACACCCATACTCTCCAGCTTCTTCACAGCTTCAACCGCCTGTGGACGGATCATATCCCGCATCGCAATCAAACCCGCAAACTCACCATTGACAGTTACAACAGATATCGTTTTGCCTTCCTGCTCCAGTCGGGCACATACCGCTTCCCAGTCTGCTTCACCGTTTACGAGTACATCATTGGCTATAGACTCCACAGCTTTGCCATTCTTTAATTCTCCGTTCGACATTACAGCCATTGTTATCGCGGCTCCCATCTGTTCCATCGTCTGCTTCTCTTGTATCTCTTGTGCCCAAACTGTTCCATCCAGCCGCCCAATCTTCCACACGACGCCATTTATGCTTCCTTGAATGCCGTGTCCTGTAATAGACTGCACATGCTCTGCCTCTTGTAGAGGTAAGTTTTCTTTACTCGCCTGTTCCACGATAGCCCGAGCAAGGGGATGCATCGAGAGATTTTCAACAGACGCCACTGCGGACAATAATTGCTCTCTGCTTACGCTCGGTGCAGTTAGGATATCCGTTACTTTGGGAGTTCCCATCGTGAGCGTGCCTGTTTTGTCAAAAGCGACCACTCGGGTATGAGCAATATTCTCCATATGCGCCCCTCCCTTGAACAAAATCCCGCGGCGAGCGCTGCTGGACATTGCAGACAGCATCACAGGCATGATGGAAGACACCAGTGCACAAGGTGATGCCACGACAAGAAAGACCATGGCTTTGTAAAAAGCTTCATTCCACGTCCATCCCAAGAGCAGTGGTGCTCCCACAATAACAAGAAGCGTAACACCTACAACAATTCGTGCATAGATACCTTCAAAACGTTCCATAAAACGTTGCGAATCCGGTACCTCGGCTTGCGCTTCCTCCACCAGCTTGATGATTTTTCCGAATAGTGAGCCCTCGGCCGACTTGGTGACTTCAACATATAACGCCCCCTCACCATTCACTGTACCAGCGTAAACTTCGTCCCCTGCACTCTTATCTACTGGCATCGATTCCCCGGTAATCGACGATTGATTGATAAAAGAACTTCCCCGATAAACAACTCCATCCGCAGGAATCAGCTCGCCTGGCTTCACGAGTAGCAGATCCCCCGGTTGTAAATCTTCAATCGCCACGACATTCATTTGTCCATCCTCGATCCGCAGTGCCGTCTCCGGTTTAAGTGCCAGCAAAGATGAAATGTCTTTGTGACTGCGCTCCGTGGCGTAGCTTTCCAATGCTCCACTAAGGGCAAAAATAAAGATTAGCATCGCGCCTTCATTCCAATAACCAATTGTCGCCGCTCCAAGTGATGCGGCAATCATTAGCAAGTTAACGTCCAGATCACGATTCTTAACCAAAGTCTCGATACCTTCTTTGGCCTTCTTCCAGCCGCCAATCCCATAAGCGGCAATGTAGAGCATCACTGACAACGTGGCAAAATAAGGTGCTATTCCCCATGCAATCAGCATCATGATACCACTGCCTAGCGCTGCCCGCATTTCCCTGTTCTGTAGCATCGCGCGGAAATTCGGTTTCTTGCCCCGTTTGGGTCCAGGAGTATGGGCCGATTGTTGCTTGGCTTGCTGTTTCCCTTGTAAAGGCTGATGTATCGCTTGCATATAAATCACGTTCCTTTCGGAGGTTTTGTTCTCATCTGACTGCATGAACCCCAGTTGTATTGAGAATGAGAGCCATTGTTATTGCCCTAAAAATGGCACATGCTGCTGCGGGAATCCCGCAGCAGCATGGTTTAGAGGTGATTTGGCACTTTCATTAGATGTGTTATCCAGTGAGAATGATAATCATTTTTGCGCTTATGCAATTATGTTTACTCAATACAACTTTAGCTCAATTATATGCCTATGCTGTTCATTTGTAAATGGGTGTTTTAGGCTAACGATCATGAGGAACCTTATTTCATCGAAAATGCATCATTTTTAATGCTAACGATCACTAGAAACGCTATTTTTTGCATTTAACCCATTTCTCGCCCTCAAATGCTTAAAAATAGATAAGTAACGTCTCTGCTGATCGTTAGATTTTAAATCTCGGCAAAAAGAGGCAAATACGCTCCGTGGCGATCGTTAGCGCTACTTTCTCACCACACTTGACCAAATTACAAAAAGACAAAGACATGCTCCTTCGCTAGGTACTCACCGCAGGCTCTTCACACCAAGAAGTCTCCATACAAAAAGGCCAAAGCCTGCTGAACGCGGTTCTGACCTTTCAATGTACTTTATGCTTTTCTGTTACACTACTTTAATTCAGTTACATCGCTCTACTCCATTTTACATGCTTGGATACACCTACAATTGTACCTTACTTTTACGCACCAACACTTGCACCTTGGCTTGCTTTAATCGCCTGTTCCAGATCATAGATGATATCCTGAATGTTCTCCGTACCAATGGACAGACGAATCAATTCCGGATTTACGCCAGCTGCTGTTTGTTCTTCTTCCGTCAATTGAGCATGGGTTGTGCTTGCCGGGTGGATGATCAATGACTTGGAATCGCCAACGTTAGCGAGGTGGGAGAACAGTTTCACGCTTTCGATCAATTTACGCCCTGCCTCTACACCGCCTTTGATGCCAAATGTCAGAATCGCACCTTGGCCTCTTGGCAGATACTTCTGCGCAAGCTCATAGGATGGATGACTTGGCAGACCTGCATAGCTCACCCACAGGACATCCTCATGTTTCTCCAGATACTCTGCAACTGCCAGCGCATTGCTACTATGACGTTCCACGCGAAGATGCAATGTCTCCAAACCTTGTACCAACAGCCAGGAGTTAAATGGTGAAATGGACGCTCCCAAATCACGTAGCAACTGTACACGTGCTTTGATAATATAAGCAATCGGGCCAACCGCTTCTGTGTACACAACCCCGTTATAACTTGGGTCCGGTTCAGTCAGTCCCGGGAATTTGCCGCTTGCTTTCCAGTCGAATTTACCACTGTCCACGATGACACCACCGATAGATGTACCATGCCCGCCAATGAACTTGGTCGCCGAGTGAACGACAATGTCCGCTCCATGTTCAATTGGACGAAGCAAATACGGGCTTGGGAACGTGTTATCCACGATCAGAGGAATCCCGTGTTCATGGGCAATTGCTGCCACGGCTTCAATGTCAAGTACGTTACCTTTCGGGTTACCAATCGTTTCAGCGTACAACGCTTTTGTTTTCTCCGTAATCGCCGCACGGAAGTTCTCCGGATCACTGGAATCTACGAATTTCACATCAAGTCCTAATTTCGGCAGCGTGGTTGAGAACAGGTTATACGTACCCCCATACAGACTTGCCGAGGACACAATCTCATCGCCAGCACCAGCGATATTCAGCAATGAGAACGTAATGGCTGCTTGACCCGAAGCCGTAGCCAATGCACCTGCTCCACCTTCCAATGCCGCAATCCGCTGTTCGAATACATCCGTTGTTGGATTCATTAGACGTGTATAGATGTTGCCAAACTCTTTCAAACCAAACAGATTAGCAGCATGCTCCGTATCACGGAATCCATAAGATGTTGTCTGGTACAAAGGTACAGCTCTAGATTGGGTTGTTGGGTCAATCTCTTGACCTGCATGAATAGCTAATGTTTCAAATGAAAGCTCACGTTCGTTTGACATAATTCTGAATCCTCCCTTGATATATGCATTCTTGTGCATCCTGATCTCAATTACTGGCTTCTTGATGTCTCATCATGGCGGCTTATGTTTTCCATATTCTCTCACAAGATGTCGGTTTTGAAAAGAGTTATTTCCGATTTTTCCGATAAGAAATATGTATATGTAAATACTATACTGCTGTACTAAAAAAACCTTCGCCGTAGCAAAGGTTTTTTAGTTCATTCATCGTTAGAACTTCTTCCAAGCTCTCATTACATTTTTGCAGCTTCATCATTTAGCATAAACGTTCATTATCTAAATAAACTGACCGCTGACCGGAGTCTCTAACACTCATTCAACTCATTAGTGGTTAACCTTCACAGCGTCCCATACCGTTCGCAGATGCTTGGCAGCAGGCACAGCCTCTTCTGCATTCACACCTTCCAGCGAGATATCAATGTGCGGTTTATACGTCTTGAGTAATTCGAAGAATAACGGATAATCCAGAATTCCTGCTCCAGGGACAGGATTATACTTCTCACCCTGTGTATTGAATGCTACATCTTTTGCATGAATAACGATGATTTTCTCATACAGCTTCTCCATTACTTCACGCAGAAAAGCTCCTTGATCTGCTGTATGATGCTGTTTGATCAGATTACACGGATCAAACAACATGCCCAGATTGGATGACGGAATTTCTTCAAACAACCGGGTCATATGTTCATGCGTATGAAGCGTATGGGTCGCCACGGGTTCAATGGCAGCATGTACGCCCCATTTCTCGGCTTCTTCCGTGATTTCCTCCAGTGTGTCCTTCAGAACACTCCATGATTTTTCATCATATGTGTCTGGATGAGAATCCTTATACGTCGTTCGTTCACCCGTCTCCGTTGCAACCATACTACAGCCAAAGTCCCGTGCATAACGCAGATGTTCTTTAAATCGGTTAATGTCTACGCGACGGCTTACCGGATCGGGATCGATTGGGTTGATATAACAGCCTAGAACGGCAATTTTCACCCCGCGGCTGGCAAATTGTTCTCCTACCTCATTAGCGAATCCAGGACTCAATTTGCCATTCGCTGAATCCATGTCCGACAATGCTTTGGCAAGAGCCAGTTGCACGGAGTTGAATCCGTTGTCCGCAATGATTTGCGCCAGGTCAGCTGTAGGCCGTTTACCAAACGTATGGGCCAAAACACCAAGTTTCATCTCATTGCCTCCTTCTGCAAAACGGATCTCAGATGACGGATTAACGCGCCATCCAACCGCCGTCTACATTCAGTACGTGACCATTCAAATAATCCGATGCGGCAGAAGCCAGGAACACCACTGGACCTTTCAAGTCCTCAGGTGTTCCCCAGCGACCTGCTGGAATACGTGCCGTAATATCACGGTAACGGTTCTCGTCCGCTCGAATTTGGGTTGTATTATCCGTTTCCATATAACCTGGAGCGATACCGTTAATCTGAATGCCTTTGCCAGCCCATTCATTAGCCAGAGCTTTCGTCAACCCGGCAACGCCGTGTTTACTAGCCGTATATCCTGGAACATTAATGCCACCTTGGTAGGAAAGCATCGATGCAATGTTAATGATTTTGCCACTTCCACGTTCAATCATATGTCTACCCGCCAGCTGGCTCAGGAAAAACACACTGTTCAGGTTCAACGCGATGACATCATGCCAATCCTGATGTGCGTGATCCGCTGCCGGAGTACGACGAATAATGCCAGCATTGTTGACGAGAATATCAATTCTGCCTTGGAAAGCAAGCGCTTTTTCAAACACAGCTGACAGTTCCTCTTCCTTGCTTAGATCAGCTTCGATGATATACGCTTTACGTCCCAGTGCTTCAATTGCACTTGCCGTCTCCGCCGGTTTGGAGTAAGACACCAGCACTACATCTGCCCCCGCTTCAGCGAGGCCAACGGCCATTCCTTGCCCGAGTCCTCCTGAAGTACCTGTCACCATTGCAACTTGTCCGCTTAAATCAAATGGGTTCATGAACATTTCCTCCACATGTCTTTGATATGCAAATTACAACTGTATCGTTCGTTATTTCATTCAGTTAAAAATACATGAAGTTAACTTTTGTAATCCACGTTGACACCACTCTGCCTGTATAAAGCCGCTGTCTCTTCGTCCAGATTCCTGTCGCTGATAATATAATCCAGTTCAGAGCACTGTGCGAAGGTACGGAGTGCAAATTGCCCGAATTTGTAATGATCCACTACGCCAAATACCTGCTGTGCAGCAGCAATCATTGCTTTCTTCAGAGGAACCAAATCCCCGGTATAGATGGATAGGCCAAATTCTGGATGAAGCGCCGTTGTTGAAATGAAGGCTTTGTGAATGTTCAGACCGGAAATAAATGCCGCCGTATCTTCACCCACCAGCATATTACGCACACGCGCTCCACCAGGAACGACCAGTCGCACCTGTTCCTTTTTCGTCAGCTCTGCAATGATGTACAAATCACTTGTGATCACCGTCAGCGGCTGGTTATCGAGCCGCTTGGCCATCTCTAGCGTGGTACTGCCACCATCCAGTGCTACAATATCTCCGGGCTTAATGTACGCAAGGGCTCGTTCGGCAATCTCGGTTTTCTCGGACTGGTGTTTCTCCAGTGCCCCGCGGCTGTTCAGAATCCCATATTGGTCATTCTGAGCCAGCATAGCTCCGCCATGTACACGCACAAGCAATCCCATACTCTCCAGCTTGTCGAGATCCTCTCGCACCGTTTTGCCAGTCACCTGCAACAGTTCGCTCAGGTCACTAACCGTGACCTCCTGGCGTTCCAGCAGAGCCTCCATGATCTTTTCATGTCGTTTCAATGGATTCATCTAATCAACTTCCTATTTCTTTCTTATTTCAGATCCTTCATTGCTACGCCGTCCATGTCTTCGAACGTTTGGTTTTCTCCAGCCATTGCCCAGCAGAAAGTGTAGTTGCTTGTGCCCACACCGCTGTGAATAGACCAGCTTGGAGAGATGATCGCCTGACGATCACGTACAACCAGGTGACGCGTTTCCGTTGGCTCACCCATCATATGGAATACAACGCCATCTTCAGGCAGGTTCCAGTACAGGTACACTTCGGAGCGGCGGTTATGCGTATGTGCCGGCATCGTGTTCCACATGTTACCTGTGTTCAACTCTGTGATACCCATAACGAGCTGACAGCTCTTGATCCCGCCTTCACCTTGGTGAATGTAACGGTAGATGGTACGTTCGTTGGAAGTTTCAATGCTGCCGAGGTGGTTCGGCTGTGCTTGCTCTTGAGTTGCTTTTACCGTTGGATAGGTATGGTGAGCTGGTGTAGAAACAAAGTAGAACTGAGCCGCCTGATCTGTGCCATTGCTCTTGAATACCACTTCCTTAACCCCTTTACCGATGTAGAGGCATTCTTTGGCTCCAATTTCATAAGCTTCTCCGTCCGCTGTTACTGTACCTTGTCCACCCACGTTAATGATACCGATTTCACGGCGCTCCAGGAAAAAGTCCGTTCCGATATCTTTCAAGTTGACTTCAAGAGTGATGTCCTTGCTCTGTGTAACTGCAGTTCCGACAATGTAACGATCCACATGAGAGTACACCGTCACCAGTTCGTCTTTGGCAAACAATTGCTCCATAAGGAATTCCTCACGCAAACGAGCTGTATCATACGTTTTTACTTCATTCGGGTGTGCTGCATAACGGTTTTCCATTTGTAATCCATTCCTTTCGTCTTGTGAATTAAGTTTAGAGTTGAACCCATTGTGGCTTTGTGGCATTCAATGAAGTTCACTATGTTTATTAAAGTTCATATGAGTTCATTTTAGTTCATTTCCTATCATTTGTGTACCCTTATTTTTATGATTCAACCAAATCACTGAATTGTGTTGGCTATTTCTAGTAAAACCTGTGACTCCAGTAACAATAAAACTCACTACGAAAAAAAGATGATTTCTGCAAGATGCAGAGATCACCCTTTTTTAGTCAACTCTCTTTTTTTAGATCACTTGATGAATAGAACTGTATTTACATTAGATCAATTCGGACTTTTGAAGAAGCTTCCGGATAATCGTGGCTACCTCAGCTCTTGTAATATAAGCCTTAGGTACAAGTGCTGTGGCACTTCTGCCAGATATGATGCCTGCTTGTACACTTTCCATAACGCTACTTTGTGCCCACTGAGAGACACTAGCCGCATCTTGGAATGAATGAAGTATTCCATCTGTCGATTGTACAGGCTGCTTTTCCTTCAATCTGGTCAGAGTCATTGCCTTGGAAAGGATCACCATTGCCTGTTCACGTGTAATCTTATCCATCGGACGGAAGGTACCATCTGGATAGCCATCAAGCAATTCGTATGCATAAGCCGTACTAATTACACTGCTGTACCAATCGGAAGACTTAACGTCCGAGAAAAGCGTAGTCTCGTTCTCAAGTTTAAGTCCCAGTCCTCGAACAATGCTGGCTGCGAATTCGGCACGTGTAATATCTTGGTCGGGATTGAACTGTTCATTGCCGGTACCGTTGACAATCATTCGGGAACCCATATCGTTCACAGCTTCTTTAGCCCAGTGCTTTGCAACATCACTGAATTCTAGTGGGTGCCAGACAACGCTATAAGTGCTGTTTGTTAAACTGTTGATCTGAGCGTAATACATTCCCTCCTTGAAAATCACTTTGGTTGGTACATGCCTTACCGATCCATCCGGCTCTACCACCAAGCCTGTTGTGATCTTATTCGGATCAATACCGTTCGGAAGAGCAACGCTTCTTTCAACATATGCGTTAAATTTTGATACGTCAATGGTCGTACTTCCATATGTTGCGCTAATCTTGAAATCCGTCGGTGGAGCAACGAGCGTGAGCCCAATCTTCCCTGCCGCTTGGTCTACCACTTGCATCATATCCGTTATTGGAGCGGCAATTTCAATGCGAACTTTGATGTCTTGCAGGTTCAACTCTTTACCCAATTGGGCGGATAGGGCATTAATATTTATTTGTTGAGCTGGCAAGGTATATGTTGCTCGGGCTGTTCTAATCTCCAATGTTGCACTATAGTTTTCCAGATTTTTAATCATCTGACCGTTCAATTCACCAATCACAATATCCGATTTCGTATTAACCGGTAAAGTCACTACGGCTCCTGAACCTTCCGATGCAAGCTTGTTGTCCAGCTTGTTCTGGTCGACGGATATCGTGGTCACGCTTTGATTGTTGCGTTGCGATGTCGTGGCTGTACCCGCACTCTCCACTTTCCCGTTAACAAGAATGTCTACTCCAGTAGTGCCGCTTGAAGGAGCGATGCTACCAGAACCGCTATTTATCGAACTAGTCGGCGAACTTGGTACGTTAGGGTTGTTAGGCACGTTCGGTGCATTATCCGTCGTGATGTTCGAGACAACGTTCGATGTACCGGCATTCGCGCCGCCAGCGACTACGAGGCGGAAATTATATGACGTTGCCGGGTTCAATCCTGTTACGGTTGCACTTGTGGCATTGGACGCAAGGGCTCCGCTTGTAGAGGCCGTAGTCCACGTATTCGTGCCTGCTGGCGATTGTTCAATCACAATCCCTATTGCTCCGCTCGCTGCTGTCCAGCTAAAGCTTGCACTTGTACTCGTTTTCGCTGTACTCGCAAAATCGGTGAGCGGTA
>NZ_JAMAUN010000016.1:0-131829 GCF_023714295.1 Paenibacillus polysaccharolyticus | reverse complement strand
CAAATGCTCGTTTGGTGGCGATGGCGGAGGGGTTCCACACGTACCCATCCCGAACACGACCGTTAAGCCCTCTAGCGCCGATGGTACTTGGACCGCAGGGTCCTGGGAGAGTAGGACGCCGCCAAGCAAAGTAAAGACACACTTGATGAAAATCAGGTGTGTCTTTTTGTTTCATTATGTTCATGCTACATTGTGTATAAAGAATTGAGTGAAAGTCGATAGGTCTTTCCTCGCTCTGAATGGCACCGAATAAGGATACAAATAGACGTTGATACAACTTAGTATATTTTAAAAGCGAATTTGGTAATCTCCACCCCCGCCATTAGGTGAATAAGCTACGATTTTATGGTAACCTTTCAGATTTCCTAAAGTGATGGTTTTTGTTCTCAAGTCTGATGCGATTACTCGTCCACTCCCCTTCAGATTTCCACTCATATCTTCAACGTTAAAGACATATTCTCCAGTCGTGCGAGGAAGAAAAGTAAATGTAACATTTCCGCTTAAATATATATCTGTTGAGTAACCTCCATCGAAATACTCTACTATAAAGTTCTGGGCATAAATAGAAAGTTCTTGTTCATGCAGGATCTGACCATCTTGTGAAGGCATTACAGGCATAGACGTTTCATTAGCAGATGCTGCTGGAACCGATGCTAGGAGTAGAGCCATGCAAGAGAGAGCTGAAATTGCCGTTTTTTGATATTTTCTCACAATCAAACATCTCCTTTTCATATATAAAAAATGAGATTAATCATACTCGCAGTAGCTTTCCTCACAGTCATTTCCTAGGATAAAAGTGAGGGGATATCTAGCGCCGTATTTGTTTGACAAGACAACCATACTACATTTTACAAATATATACAATTGTTATAGCGGTTTATATATCCTATATTTGTTAAATATATACTTTATTCATATATTATTCACATTCTTTATAGCTTTAGGATTCAAACTACCGTTAATAATAATGATTGATTCGCTATTTCGATGCCGATTAGATTTGCTTCAAATGTACAAAAGCCTGCCCGATCTATATGACTGAGCAGAGCTATATACGTTTATTTAATCCATTATAGCTACTCAGAGTCTAATGCGTTGACCCGCTCAGTGAGTGAGCGTTTGCGATAATAGAGTGCTATCGTGATTAGAACAATCATTTCGGATAAAGGTACAGCTAGCCATACCCCAGTAACACCCAGGAACGAAGGGAGAATAGCAATCAAAGCAATCATGATAATCATCTCGCGTGCGGCTGTAATCCAGATCGCCATTTTAGCGTTACCTATGGACTGGAAGTACGTGCTCATAACAAAATTTACTCCCATGAATACATAAGCAATGGTGAAAATACGCAAACCGTAGACCGCATTATCAGTTACACTGCTACTGAAGTTACCAAAGATTTGCACAAAATAAGGTGCTCCAACTTGAACGATGAGAAGCAGAACCACACCGCAGGTTAAGGCTGTTTTGACGGCAATACGAATCGTTTCCTGCACTTGTTCCATTCGCTGTGCACCGTGATAATAACTGATTAGGGGCTGCGCAGCAGAAGCCAGACCAAGGAATGCCATTAAGACAACCCCGTGGATGTAATTTAAAACCGTAAACGAGGCAACACCATCCGTACCTCCAATCCGCTCCGTTGAGATGTTATGTGAGACCGAAAAGACGGACATACCGAGTTCAGCCAGGAAGCTGGGAAAGCCAATAAGTGCGATCATGCAAAGCAATTTGGTACTCCATGTGAACCTTGTGAATGTAAGATTATTGGACTTTTTGAAAAAATGACTGAACAGCACGAGCAGTGCCAAAGCAGCTGAGACAATCGTACCAAGTGCAACCCCGCGTACTCCCCACTCCAGCACATATAAGGTAATATAATTGATCACAATGTTAGCTACAGCAAAGGTAATCTGGGCATACATTGAGGTGTTTGGACCGCCATCGTTGCGAACAAAAACGGATAATGCATTTTCGATCGTAAAAACAAACCCGAAAAGCAACATGATATTCATATAATCAGATGCGAAGGGAAAAGTATCTGCATTTGCACCCAATGCATATACGAGTTTATCTTTGAATGTGAAGGCCGTGTAACCAATAACCACTGTGACCAGCGAAATGAGAATAATGGATTTGGTAAACACTTCTTTGGCCTTCTGATTTTCTTTCCTGCCCATATGATTAGAGTATAACGTAGCTCCGCCCATGCCGATCCATAGAGACATTGCCACGAATAGGGTGTAGACAGGGGAAGCAATGCCGATGCCTGCCATAGCGGTTGACCCCAGTTTATGCCCAACCATAATGCCGTCGATAATAAAGTTAAATGCGATGACCAGCATCCCCAGAACAGAGGGCACCAGATAGCTGATAAAAGCTTTGCCTACCGTTTGCCTCTCAAGTGGATGTGTCCAATTTGTACTCATAATGACCTCCGTTAGTAAGTTTAAAAAGTTTATACCTATATATTATACTGAACGTTCGTTCTGTATAATAACACGAGTACAATTCAAATGGCAACTTTTCCGAAATTCATACCGTTTATTTGATAGAGTATGAGAGAAGACCGGGGAGGGAGGTAAGATCACATGAAGCAAAATAAATACGATGATAAGGCATTTTTTCAGAATTATAGTAAGATGGCTCGCTCCGTTGAAGGGTTAGATGCAGCTGGGGAATGGCATGAATTACAAACCTTATTACCCGATTTAAAGGATAAGCGAGTACTTGATTTGGGTTGCGGTTTTGGCTGGCATTGCCGATATGCGCGTGAACAACAGGCGAGTTCTGTCATCGGTGTAGACTTATCCGAAAATATGCTGCGGCGTGCGCGTGAGCTGACGAATGATCTACAGATTGAGTATCGGCAGACGGCCATCGAAGATATTCATTTTGACAAGAATCAGTTCGATGTGGTTATTAGCTCGCTTGCTCTGCATTACATTAAACATTTGCATGACGTGTATCGTAAAATTAATCATTGTCTAGTCACAGGTGGAACGTTCATTCTATCTGTTGAACATCCGATATTCACCGCTCGTGCGGAGCAAGATTGGCATTATGATGCTCAAGGGGAGAAACTGCATTGGCCTGTGGATCATTATCATGAGCAAGGACAGCGGATCGCAAACTTTTTGGATCATGATGTGGTGAAGTATCATCGGACGATGGCTACACATCTGAATGAATTGATTGGTGCGGGGTTCATCATTCAACAAGTGGCAGAATCCAAACCTTCTTTGGAGATGATGGAGCAGGTCCCAGGGATGTCTGATGAGAATCGAAGACCGATGTTTCTGATGATTGTAGCAATGAAGAAATAATGATGAATCTTATATGTACATTATTCAACGTTTTACGATGGCGTGTTCAGTGTATCTGGACATGCTGTTTTTTATTTTTTTGCTAAAATATAAAGAATATTGTGTAAATTAGGGAACCGGATGACATTCCGTTTAGTCGTATTAAGTGAGGTGAACATTCGTTGGACTATTCGTTTCTGGCAGAGGCCCAGACCATCAACAATGACACACTTGCCAGCCTGATGCACGATTACGGCAATGATGTGTGGAATTATATTTATTTTTTAACTAGAAATACGGAGCAAGCAGATGATTTGTCACAGGAAGTGTTTGTCCGGGCATACACAGGAATCGCGAACTATCGGGGAGATTGCTCGATCAAAACATGGCTTCTAACAATTACGAGGAACACAACGTTTACATACCGAAAGTCGAGGTTTTTCCGAAGCAGCTTATGGGGAGAAACGTTGTCGTTAGAGTCAGATCAAGGAGATCAATCCGGATCAAGAAAAACGATGCGAGAACGATCAGCTTATCCATCTGCCGAGATAGAAGTGATTCGTAAAGTACATATCAATGAAATTTGGGATATCGTGCTGGCACTACCGGAGAAGTTTCGGGAGATTCTTCTGTTGCATCTGAGGTATGAACTTACAACGGTGGAGATCGCAGATATGTTACGAATTAGCCAAGGAACCGTGAAATCACGGCTATCCCGGGCTAAGGATAAGGTTCGAAAGCAGTGGGAGGAGAGAAGCGAATGAAACATGAGGATGATCAATGGGAAAAGGAAATCCGTAAAGGGCCGTTTGCAACGTCTCCTTTTACTGAAGATCACAAGCGTAAGGTGCTGCAGCAGGTGCAGCAGATACGAACGGTAAGCAGGAAGGAAGAGGAAATGAGTGAAATGAGCCCTGTAGAGTCGTCATTGGAACGCTCTAATTGCCTCTCCAATTCATTAAGAGAATACACAGATACAGACACAAATGCAGTTAAAGATAAAGTTCAAGTTAAAGATCAAGCTGCAGCCACTAAATTTGGCCCAAGACATCAACGTCATAGAAAAAGTCGTAGAGGCATTCTCGTTGCAGGGTTGAGTGCATTGGTTATCGCAGGCGGGCTATTTATGTGGAATTGGCACGACGGGCAACTCGCGAAACCGTTGATGGAACAGATCAATCCAGCTTCTGCTCTGTTGTTTACAGATCACCTGAATGTCGATATCCTTACCGATCAGATGAAAAAGAATGTTGCGATGACGATGAGAGATGATCTGGGCAAACAGCTACGCATTACCAAAGTACAAGATCTGCCTGTGTCTGGCAGAATATACGTCGAAGCAGGTCAGGAGAAAGGAGCAGATTACGCCCAAATCTGGCTGGACGCCAAGACGGGCAACCTTCGTGAAGTGCAGATGAGAGCCGAGATGCAGCCAAGTAAGCTGGAACATCGATATACACGACAGATTCCTTCACTTCTGGAGGGCATGGGTATGATACCTACACTTCAACCTGTGAAAGTTAGAAGAACCGTGGGAATGCAACAAGGGAAAACGGAGCCGACGAACTACACTGTATTAGATTTACGCGAAGGTAATAGTTACGGAGAGATTATTTGGCGGCAAGATCAAGCGATATCCATTACAGGTGAGTTAAGACCAGACCAGATATCCCGAACTGAAGTGGCAAAGGCGAAAAGGGCGATTGAGGTGTTCTCAGGTAAAGCTAACTTTAACCTAGATGATGCTAGTCGAATTAAAGATGATGAAATTGGTGAAGATTCAACTTTTTTCTCATTTAGTGATAATTATTTTGTGAAAATAACAGAAGCCAAAAACGGATCGAGATATATGGTGGGAGATTCAAATGATTATGGTTATCCCCAAATAAACAGTCCGGAACAGATGGAGGCTTACCAGGATCAGTTAATAAATATGGATGAGAATCTTCTTAGAGAGCGGGTTGGGGCATTTGTGAAAAATATTTTTAATGTAGATCTTGACGACTACAGGCTCCACCGAGATGCTGAAAAAATAGATACAGTTACATTTGAGCGCGGTGCAAAAGATGCTTTTGAGGTTCGGTACAAAGAAGATGGGCGTATCACAATGATCACTAAGGTAGAACGCAAGATTTTAATTAAGTATTTTAAGTAATGACGCAATTTAGTAATGTAAGCTATCCTTACTTTTAGGAACCAGGGCACAATAAGGTACGTACTTTTCAATCTGGAGCATAACATCTAAACTGATACCTGAGCCATAAACAGCAAACGAAATCTATAGCTATGCAGGTTCAGCATATAATATATAAAGCAAAGGACGTGGAGAAGAGTGGATGTTACTGGAAAGACAAAGAAAAAAGAAGAGATTTTGCAGGCATTTAAGTTTCGTCATGCAACAAAGCTATTTGATGCGTCACGCAAAATTACAGAAGAAGACTTCGCTTTCATCCTTGAAACAGGTCGCTTGTCTCCAAGTTCCATCGGATTCGAACCCTGGAAGTTTCTCATTGTACAAAATCCCGATTTCCGTCAGCGCTTGTCCGAGGTGTCGTCCGGTGCACAGCGGCAGCTAGCCACAGCCAGTCACTTCATTGTGATCTTGGCTCGAACGGATGCCAGCTACAGCTCTCCTTATGCAGAGTACATGCTGAAAGAGGTTCAGGGCATGCCTGATGATGTATTCAAGCTGACAAGTGAAGCCTATGGTAAATTTCAGAACAATCAAGGTCTGCTTCAAAACGCGAAAACATTATTCGACTGGGCATCTAAACAGACATACATTGCCCTTGGCAATATGATGACTGTAGCGGCTCAGATTGGCATCGATTCTTGTCCTATCGAAGGATACAATTATGCAGAGGTGCATCGTATTCTGGAAGATGCAGGACTGTTAGAGAACGGCGCATGGGATGTGTCAGTGATGGCAGCCTTTGGTTACCGTGCAGAAGATCCTCATCGGGAGAAATCACGTCAGTCTATTGAGCAAATTACACACTGGATTAAATAACGATAAGGTAAAGAACGAAAGTAACGGCTATTAATGTGCAAACTAATCTTCTGTGACCTAAACTGTTGTAACCATGTACGGCCCTTGTACTCCCATACCTTCAAGTATGAGAGTACAAGGGCCGTGTCACTTTGCTTGGAATTATGAATTGTATATAAGTTGAACTATTCTTTTACACAATAACGGAGAGGACAGAAAAAAACCTGAAAAAGCGGAGCTAAAAGCTTTCTGAAAGAAAGCTAGCATCGGAAGCATACGCTTCGCCTTTATCACCGGATTTTCCCCTTTGGAAAAGGGAATCCAAAAAATCTGGGGATAACCGCTACTCTCCAGGTTATTCTGTCATCGGAGTGGGCCGTGTAAAATCTTTAGTTTAACTTATATAGTCTAAAAATGAGGAGTTGAAAATACATAGATATCTATGTATAATACAATTATGTTAAAACACAACGCTTTTGCAATGATTGCACGCATCAGAGACCATGTGAACAAACGAATTGTTTACGAACTGGAACAGCATGAAGTAACAGGCATCGTTCCTTCCCATGGAGATGTCCTGATGTTCTTGTACCGGGAAGAGACATTATCGATCAAAATGTTGGCTGAACGCGTTCAGCGTACACAGCCAACAGTGACGGTGCTGGTCAACAAGCTGGAAAAGCTGGGTTATGTCGAACGCAGCAAGAGTTCTGAGGACAGCCGGATAACGATGATTCGTCTAACGGACAAAGGGAAGCGGCTTGAGCCGATCTTCCGCGAAGTGTCGAATCAGATTAATCAGATGATCTATGCACATCTGTCTGAGGAACAGTCAGAGCAGTTGGAGAACTTATTGTCTATGATTGTTAGACGGTTTTAACTGTCGACATACTCTTTCTTCCGTTTTTAGCTTTATATGCTGCTCTCTATACAATGCATTAAAGATGTATGAGAAGCTTGTTTAAAGGTTAGGAGCAGAAGTTTTTTTGTTCATATACATAGATATCTATGTATATGAACGGCTTTTGATAGCCGAAATGTTTAGTAACAAGGCGAAACAAAAAATAAGTTGAACCCAATGGAGGAGGAACCAAACATGAAACATCTTATCGTATATGCTCATCCACACACAGACAGCTTCAATAAAGCCATTTTGACTACAGCCGTAACTGCTCTGGAAGCAGAGGGTCATGAGGTCGTTGTGCGTGATCTGTATCAACTCGGATTTCAGCCTGTATTGACTGAGGCGGATACAGCTTCAATGCGTACAGGACAGACTCCCCAAGATATCGCAGCGGAGCAGAAATATGTGACAGAGGCAGAAGCTATTACGTTTATCTATCCAATCTGGTGGACAGGGCTTCCGGCGATTTTGAAAGGATACGTTGACCGGGTGTTTGCTTACGGATTTGCTTATGCATCCGGAGCGGCAGGAATCGAGAAACTGTTAACGGGTAAAAAAGGCGTTATGATCAGTACACACGGAACGCCGAAGGACGTGTATGACCAGATCGGTATGACGGATGCGCTCCAGCTGACTTCCGACACAGGGATTTTTGATTTTGTAGGAATCGAGCCGGTAGGCCATCTGCTCTTCGGTGGTATTGGTTATCTGGATGATGCTGCATATCAAGCAATGCTGGATGAAGTGAAACAGACGGTAACAACACGTTTCTAACATGGAATTGATCAGATGTGAATTGCCGAGCCGACTCTTGATGAGTCGGTTTGTTAGTTTATGGGGTTTGGCAAAAGGTCAAAAAGGGGGTATAATCGACCCATGGAACCTATACTCATTTTCAAAGCACTATCTAATGAGACACGCAGACAGATCCTGTTGTGGCTGAAAAACCCGGAGCAGCACTTCTCCCCCCTCGAGCTATCCCAGCATCCGGATGGCGGTAAGAGTGGGATATGTGTCGGCACTATTCAATTGAAGGCTGGACTGGCACAGTCTGTAATCTCCAGCTATTTGTTGACGATGCTCAAGGCAGGGTTGTTGTTATCGGAGCGCAGAGGACAATGGACGTACTATCGACGCAATGAAGAAACGATACAGGCTTTTGCCGAGTACGTACAACATGAGTTATAAGCCGGATGCCGGAACGGAAGCTAAGGATGCAATACGCAGCAAGCAGGAGATTCCGTCCGGATGTGAACGGCTAGAGGTTGTAAGAACACGTGTTGTGTACCACATGGACTCCCGGCTTTCTTCGCTACATGTATGAAAAGAATCTGTCTTCGAAACATAAGAGTTATGTTTCATTTTCTAAGCAAAATTTTGTTTATTTATATCTATATATCTGGATATGCAAAAATATAATCACAGAGGAGTATGAACTTTAATGAGTATTGAACATCAACATAAAGAACATATCACTGACGTCAAACTTTCCGTGCTTGATCTTGCACCCGTTGTCGTGGGATCAACCCCTGCAGATGCACTTCGCAACAGTCTGGAACTGGCACAGCATGCCGAGCGCTGGGGATATCATCGCTACTGGGTAGCTGAACATCACAATATGCCGGGCATCGCTTCGTCTGCAACCTCGGTTGTAATTGGACACCTGGCGGGTGGAACGAAGTCCATTCGTGTAGGTTCTGGTGGCATAATGCTACCGAACCATGCACCACTTGTTATTGCAGAGCAGTTTGGTACGCTTGAATCTCTGTATCCTGGACGCATTGATCTGGGTCTGGGCCGTGCGCCCGGAAGTGATCGCCGTACATCCGTTGCGCTTCGCAAGGATCTTAACAGCGGAGAAGATTTCCCAGAGCTGCTGGCAGAACTGCGTGCATACTTTGATGCATCGGCAACGTCCTATCATGCACCCGTACGCGCAGTGCCCGGCGAAGGGCTGAATATTCCGATTTATCTGCTGGGCTCCAGTGATTTCAGCGCACGATTGGCAGGTCAGCTGGGATTGCCGTTTGCTTTTGCCAGCCACTTCTCACCAGATTATACCCGAATTGCTCTGGATACTTACCGCAATAGCTTCCAGCCGTCGGAGAGTCTGAAGGAGCCTTACGTCATCGTAGGGGTGAACGCCGTGGTGGCAGATACCGATGAAGAGGCTGCGTGGCTAGGGACAACGATGCAACAACAGTTCCTGAACATCATCCGCGGCACAACAGGACTTGTACAGCCGCCAGCGGTGATGGATGGCAAATGGACAGATCGGGAACAGGCTACTGTAGCTCAAACACTGAAAGCTGCGGTGAACGGTTCACCGGAGAAAGTGAAGGGACAGCTGGAGTCCTTTATTCGCCAGACGCAGGCAGATGAAATGATTATTACGTCGATGATCTATGATCATCAAGCACGTCTGCACTCGTATGAGTTGATCGCACAGCTTGCGGGAAACGTATAAAGATTTTATATGACAGAACAATGTGAATAGCATCGGATCAGAGAGAGACGGTTCGCCTCCAAGCAGAGGTGGATCGTTTTTTTTGTATGGGAGATTTTTCAATTGGTCGGTGTGGGGCAGGTTGTGCATTTTGGGGTAAAATGACTTTACTTGCCGAATTTGAAACGGTCAACGGGCTCATACGTATAAATCGGGAGTATTATACATATGTTGGCTTGTACAAGAGTTAATTGTACCCGTCAGGCAGAAAGGTGATTATAACGGAAGAAAGATACATAAGAGAGGACGACAAGCCTATGGAGCAACCTGAGCAACAACCTGAGGTACAAACTCGGGTGTGGCCTGAGCGATTCAAACGATTTTTTCTGAACAACAAATTTGTGCTGTTTCTGTTAGTTCTGCTATTGGTAGGACTGAACATTATGGTGCTGACTAAGGTATCCTTTGTGTTCCATCCGCTAGCGGTGTTACTCAAAACAATTCTTCTGCCTATTATTCTGTCGGGCATCCTTTATTACTTGCTCAATCCACTTGTGGATGTGATGGAACGATGGAAAATCAAGCGAGGCTGGGGGATACTGATTCTCTATCTTGCCATTGGCGGCATCTTGACCATTGTGGTGCTGGCAGTTATTCCTGTGCTACGTAATCAGATTATGGGGCTGATCGCCAATTTCCCTACTTACAGTGAAAACGTAAGGGAACAATTCGAGGAATTGACAGGCAATAAGCTGTTCAGCCAGGTGCAAGATACGATCAACATGAACTGGCAGGACTGGTGGGGCACGATTTCCACGAAAGCTACCGAGATCCTCAATTCTACCTGGACGAAGCTTGGCGGGTTCCTTGGTGCATTTACCGAGACCGTGTTATCTATCGTAACCGTGCCATTCATCTTGTTCTATCTTCTCAAAGACGGCAAGAAGTTGCCGGAGAAAATTTTGTCTTTTTTGCCAATCAAAAGTCGTACCGGTGCCATGCATGTGTTGCATGATATCAACCACCAGATCAGCTCATTCATCCGTGGACAGATTATCGTCAGTTTCTGTATCGGTGTGTTGCTTTACATCGGGTACATGGTCATTGGTTTGGATTATGCCCTGATTCTTGCAATCATTGCTTCCTTCACGAGTGTTGTACCTTATCTGGGTCCAGCAATTGCAATTACTCCGGCATTGATTGTAGCTCTGGTGACTTCGCCAGTGATGTTGCTGAAAATGATTGCCGTGTGGACAATTGTACAGCTGATTGAAGGTAAACTTATCTCGCCGCAGATTATGGGTAAAACACTCAAAATTCATCCGATCACCATCATCTTTGTCATTCTGACTTCAGGGAACTTGTTCGGGGTAGTCGGCATCCTGCTTGCGGTTCCGGGATATGCGGTACTTAAAGTGGTGGTGTCACATATATTCAACATGTTCAAAGATAAGTCGGGTCTTTATGATCCGAACAATAACCGTTTGCTGTAACTATTAAAACGGTTCCCTTACACAACAGAACCCCCCGTTCATCGGCATAAGGCCGAGTGACGGGGGGTTCTGTTGGTTTGAACAGGCTGGCAGTAGCCTAGCCGTGTTTGATATGTTGGAGCGTTTGCAGGAAAATCTGCTCAATGTGAGCATCATCCAAAGAATAAAAAACGGTCTTGCCTTCCTTGCGACGCTTCACAATCCGCATGTTGCGGAGAGAGCGCAGCTGGTGGGAGATGGCTGACTGACCCATGTCGAGCAATACCGTTAGATCATGTACACATAATTCTTTCTGTAACAGTGCATCAATAATACGTAGACGTGTTGGATCACTAAATGCTTTGAACCAATCCGCCATCTCGGAAGAGGTCTCCCGATCTATAAGTGAGGTGCGAATGGTTTGCACATCGGCTTCCGTACCCAAGCAGGCATCATCGCAATCATGTGGAGCTTTAACCGGTTGTTCCATTCCTATCACCGCCTATGTTTAACAACTTGATAGCTCTATTATATCCAAAAAACGCCTAAAGCGAAATAATTACTAATAGGGCGTATCTTGAAACCGACTGAAGTGCATCTTTTACCGCCTTTTCGCCCCCTGCTGCGTCACTTTCCCTTGACGTGCCCCGGCACGCCTGCGTTAAACTTCCTGGCTTGGAACGAAAATTCGGCAAAATCTGCTTCCTTCAGCGTTTTCAGACACGCCCTGCATATTCTGTATCCAAAATCAACACCTTGTGTTGACACTCCCGTTTGGGCATGCATATAATAGTGTTAATTGAACATATGAATGATTGCTCATATATTATTGAATACAAGATTATATAAAAAAAGATGAACTATTTTTTACACAAAAACGGAGAGGACAGAAAAAACCTGGAAAAGCGGAGCTAAAAGCTTTCTGAAAGAAAGCTAGCATCGGAAGCATACGCTTCGCCTTTATCACCAAATTTCCCTCTGAAGATGAAAGGGATAAAAGAAATTTGGGGATAACAGCTACTCTCCAGGTTATTCTGTCATCGTAGTGCTCGTGTAATACCTTTAGTTCAACTTTTTTCGGACTGCAAAGGGGAGAATTCACATGGGAACCGGACAGGAACAGGTGAAAAGGGAACTGCTGCTTGACGGACTGGATTGTGCGAACTGTGCACTTAAGATTGAAAATGGTGTGAGTAAAATTAAAGGCATTAACGAATGCTCTGTTAATTTTGTGACCAAAACGTTATCGATGTATACCACATCGGATATGGATGAGCAAGTGGTGGAGGAAGCAAAGCGTAAGGTACTTCGGCTGGAGCCACATATTCGTATTTCGGAAAAAGGGCAAGGTCATCAAGACCAGAGTCCATCGGGTAGTCATGCTTACACAGACGTAACGAATGGGGCCGGTGGACATCCGCACCAACATCAGAGTCATGCACATTCACATGACCACGCTCATGACCACGGACACAGTCATGCACATGATCACAATCATGATCATAGCCATACGCATAACCACGCCGACAGCAGTGATGCTCATGCAGGCCATTCGCATGAACATGGCGTCGGACAGACCAAAACACTGCTAGCTCGCCTTGCTGCTGGTTCTGTGCTGCTTGCTGCGGCAATCTGGTCACCACTGGATGGCTGGGCACAGCTTGCGCTATACGTGGTGGCTTACATCATCGCTGGCGGCGATATCGTGTTACAGGCATTCAAAAACATCATTCGCGGTCAGGTGTTTGATGAATACTTCTTAA
This sequence comes from Paenibacillus polysaccharolyticus, assembly GCF_023714295.1. GTDB lineage: Bacteria > Bacillota > Bacilli > Paenibacillales > Paenibacillaceae > Paenibacillus > Paenibacillus polysaccharolyticus_A. The sequence continues at coordinate 118,947 of NZ_JAMAUN010000016.1, read as the reverse complement.
TGACGGTTGCAACACTTGGTGCATTTGCCATCGGAGAGTATCCGGAAGGTGTTGCGGTCATGCTGTTCTATCAGCTCGGAGAGCTGTTCCAGGGCATGGCGGTCAACCGCTCACGTAAGTCGATTCAGTCTCTGATGGATATTCGCCCGGATTATGCGAATATACTCACGGGAGCAGGGGAGGAAACGCGGCGTGTCTCCCCGGAAGAGGTTCGCATTGGCGACCAGATTGTGGTTAAAGCCGGTGAGCGTGTGCCCCTCGACGGTATCGTAAAGGCAGGCCGCTCCATGGTAGACACATCCGCGTTGACGGGGGAATCTGTTCCACGGGAACTGGAGCCTGGAAGTGATGTACTCAGCGGATTTGTGAACAAAAACGGCATGTTAACCATAGAGGTCACCAAAACCTTTGGTGAATCCACCGTATCCAAAATCCTCGATATGGTGCAGAATGCCAGCAGCCGCAAGGCGAAAACGGAGCATTTTATCAGCAAATTTGCCCGGTATTACACACCTGTTGTGGTCATTCTCGCTGCTCTGATTGCCTTCGTTCCGCCACTGCTACTTAGCGGTGCAACGTTTGCGGACTGGATCTACCGTGCACTGGTGTTTCTCGTCATTTCATGCCCTTGTGCGCTGGTTGTATCGATTCCGCTAGGTTTCTTCGGTGGTATTGGCGCGGCTTCGCGAAACGGCATTCTGGTCAAAGGCAGTAATTATCTGGAGGCTCTGAATGACGTTAAAGTGGTGGTTTTCGATAAAACGGGTACACTAACCAAAGGTGTTTTCAAAGTCACATCTGTTCACCCCGATGGCGCGCGTACAGAAGAAGAAGTAATGGGGCTGGCGGCGATTGCCGAAGCAAACTCCAATCATCCGATTGCAGAATCCATTCGTGCTGCTTGGGGAAAAGCTATTCCCTCGCAAGGTGTAGATGGATATGACGAGGTCGCTGGACACGGAATCAAAGTAAATGTGAACGGTCAGGAAGTGCTCGCAGGCAACGCGAAGTTAATGGAACAGGCAGGGATTATGTATACGAAGCCGCAAACAGTCGGAACGGTCGTGCATATTGCCGAAGCCGGCAAGTATGTCGGACATCTGATCATTGCGGACGAAGTAAAGGATGATGCAGCGTCAGCGATACAGGCCCTTCAAAAGCTAGGCATTCGCAAAACAGTGATGCTGACCGGCGATGCCAAAGCGGTGGGTGAAGCTGTTGCACGGCAGCTTGGCGTGGATGAGGTTCATGCCGAACTGCTGCCACAGGACAAAGTCGAACGGCTGGAGCGGCTGGAAGCGGCCAAATTGCCAAAAGAAAAGATGATTTTTGTCGGTGACGGCATTAACGATACACCTGTGCTGGCACGTGCCGATGTTGGTGTAGCGATGGGCGGTCTTGGATCGGATGCGGCGATTGAAGCAGCGGATGTGGTGATCATGACGGATGAACCGTCCAGAATCGCCAGTGCCATCCGTATTGCGAAGCGTACACGCCGCATTGTCTGGCAGAATATCGGATTTGCGCTGGGAGTCAAAGCAATCTTTCTGTTGCTGGGTGTATTCGGGATCGCCACCATGTGGGAAGCTGTTTTCTCCGATGTGGGTGTGACGGTGCTTGCGGTACTGAATGCGATGCGGGTTCTACGAATTAAGGACGTTTAAATGGTTTGAAACGTACATCACGGCTCTGCGTATATACGTAGAGCCGTTTTACTTTATTTATGGCAGACTGTGAACCGAATTGGCCTGAGAGCTAAAGTGAAAAGAAGGAGCGAGTATTTTGGCAGGAGCATTCGTGGGGATTATATGCGGAGTATGTTATTTCATTTTGGGATTGATGGTGTATAAGAAGCCGCCAAAACAAATTAACGGAATATATGGTTATCGTACACCACGGGCAATGAGCGACCGGGCGCTGTGGGAAGAAGCGCAGCGGTACAGTTCGGCACTGATGATGCAATTTGGAGTTATTATTACCGCTTTTGGTGTGATTGGTTTCTGGCTTACGGATGTGCGTGCGTTGGTACTGAGTCTAGTCGCTGTTGGTTTCTATACCATCAGGCTGTTTACCCGGGTGGAAGGCCGTTTGAAGCAAATGCAAAGGGCACAGCAGGAACAGGACAAGCAAGAGAAATAAGAGAAGTGAGATGAGCAAGGAAAGTAAGATAAGACAAGGTCAGAACAACTAATGTCAGTAAGTACATGCAGAGCAACATGCTTAATGACCTGTATTATCACCGAGATCCGCGTATGCGGGTCTTTTTTTGTCTTTATTTTCTGCTTCTGTTTCAAATACAGAATGGAATGGTCGATTATATCTATCATTTCATGAATAATTTTAACGGTTAAATTCCAAACTAAAATCTAACGTTGACGTTAACGTTAGAATTATATATAATTATGTACATAATATTAATGACATATAAGCGAGGTGGAGTCGATGAGTTTGTTCAAAATTGATGATGTCGCCAAAGCCTGCGGACTGACCAAACGTACCATTCGATATTACGAAGAGATTGGTGTGATGCCTTCACCTCAGCGGACAGACGGCGGAACGAGACTATATTCACAGGATGACATCGACTATTTGAAAAAAGTGGTTCGAGCCAAAGAGGTGCTTGGCTTTTCGTTACAAGAACTTCATGCCTATGTAGCTACGACAGATGTGCTGAACGAGCAACGTTTCGACTATCAGCAGACCACTGAGGTGAAAGAGCGGATCGAAAAGCTCTCCCTGATGGAAGCCACAATGGATGGTCAGTTGCAGTTGCTGGAGCAGAAGCTTCAGAGCATCCATGCTGTACAACAGGAGCTGGAGGAGCTTCGTGGGCGCGTTAGAACGGGCATACAGACGTTGCAAGCCAACGCTCGTGAGAGAAACGAAGATTAAGACGAGTAGCCAACAGAGAAGGCAACAAGAAGCCGAAGTGAAAAGATACGCATAGGGAGCTTTTGCAAGTCTTTATGTGGGAGTGCAGAGCAGTATGGATGAATGCAATACACCGGGATTTCCGGTGTCCTTGTGCTGTTTTTGCAACTCGTTTTCTGAAAAAAAACAAGAAAACTCATGAAAATACAACTAATCAATTGTTCTTAATTATTTTCACCGTCTCAACATTACACATTACATCGGAGGAATGACCTATGAAAAGAGAACCATCACTACCTGACGAATTTCCCTCATCCCGTGGAGGTCTGCTGTCCCAACCACGAGCAGTCTGGGCTGTAGCCTTCGCCTGTATCATCTCGTTTATGGGCCTGGGCTTGGTAGACCCGATTCTGCCAGCCATTGCGGATCAGCTACACGCGTCCAAAAGCCAGGTGTCCTTGCTATTTACCAGCTATAACGCGGTAACAGGGATCGCCATGCTGATTACGGGTGTGGTTTCCAGCCGGATAGGCGTGAAATGGACACTGCTCAGCGGTATATTGCTGATTATTGTATTTTCGTTCCTTGGCGGTACATCTGACACAGTCGGAGCGCTGGTTGGTTATCGCGGGGGCTGGGGACTCGGGAATGCCTTGTTCATCGCCACCGCGTTGTCAGCTATTGTTGGCTTGTCCACGTCAGGGACAGCCAAGGCTATTATTTTATACGAAGCAGCACTGGGGCTAGGAATTGCCGTTGGTCCGCTACTTGGCGGGGAACTGGGTTCGATCTCTTGGCGCGGCCCGTTCTACGGAGTAGCTGTACTGATGGCAATTGCGTTTATCAGCATCATGTTTATGTTGCCCAAAATGGCTAAACCGAAAACACGCAGCACGTTATCCGATCCGTTCAAAGCGCTCGGGTACCCTTCACTGAAAACGTTGGCGATAACCGCCTTTTTATATAACTTTGGATTCTTTACGTTGATGGCGTACTCCCCTTATGTCATGAAACTGGATGAACACGGCCTTGGGTATGTTTTCTTCGGATGGGGATTGATGCTGGCGATTACGTCCGTCTTTGTGGCACCGAAGCTGCAGCGCCGATTTGGCTCCGTGCCTTCCATGAGTGTCATGCTCACGTTGTTTGCGCTGGACTTGCTGGTGATGGCTGTGGGTACGGTAATGGGCTCATCGGTGACAGTTATTGTTGCGGTGATCGTAGCAGGGATCTTCCTTGGAATAAACAATACGTTGATCACAACGGCTGTGATGGAGGCCGCTCCAGTGGAGCGCTCCGTAGCCTCTGCGGCGTACAGTTTTGTGCGGTTTATGGGCGGTGCACTAGCCCCGTGGCTTGCGGGTAAATTGTCAGAATGGTTTTTGCCAGAAACTCCGTTTTACTTCGGTGCGCTAATGGTGCTGATCGGTGTTGCTGTATTGTTGATGCGTCGTCGTCACCTGCGGGATATTGATGCGTCCATCACAGCTCATTAAGAGTTGGTTTATGGCTACAGGAAATTAGTACGAGCGCAACGCGTTGATAGAATGTAGATGTGTAGGACCGATAAACAGACTGGAGGATATGGGTATGCTAAAACAAATATTGGTCGCTGTAGATGAATCGGATCATGCGAAAAAGGCGCTGGAACAGGCTCTGATGCTGGCTGAAAAGATGAAACATCCTGTCAGTCTGGCCATCTTGCACGTGAATCCTTCCATTTCAATTAACGAACCAGTGCTTGGCGTTGATTTAGAGGAACGCATCGCTGAAGAAGGAAAGCACATTATGGAGCCAGTGATTGAACAAATGGTTGGTCGTGGTGTCGCCTACGAGACATTGCTCGTTGCAGGTGATCCTGTGACAGAAATCTGCCGGATGGCAAGTGAGCGGAAATGTGACCTGATTGTGATAGGCACCGGGGGGAAAAGTGTGCTGGCAGAGATTGTAGTCGGCAGTGTCAGCCATGGTGTGCTGAAGCATGCCGAATGTCCGGTACTGACGGTGAAATAAAGCAACAATTTTTCTAAAGATCATCCACCACACAGCCCTACCAACAACCAGTACCGAGTAACTTATATCGTTTCGTCAACTGGGTGGAAGAGGGCGAAATGGTGTATAACTAGAGTAGAGTTATGTAAGGAAGGTAGTTGCTCGCGAATCGAATGAACGGGAACGGAGGATGCGTTTATGAAAAAACAACATCTGTTTATCGGCGGTAAGTATACCGAATCGGTACACTATACAACACTTCGAGCACCTTATTCCGGGGAAACGCTGGCAGAAGTGGCTTCGGCGTCGGCGGAGGAGACTGAAGCCGCCATTGCGGCGGCTGTGAAGGCACGTAAAGCGATGCGCCAGATGCCTGCACATCAGCGTGCAGATTTGCTGTACAAGCTGTCGGCCATGCTGGAGGAACGTAAAGAAGAGGCAGCCCGCATCGTTGCATTAGAGGCGGCAAAGCCGATCACGGCGGCAAGAGGCGAGATTGATCGTACAATCGAGACCTATCGGTTTGCTGCCGAAGAGGCAAAACGTTTGACTGGAGAGACCGTTCCGATGGATGCGGCAAAAGGCGGCGAAGGTCGTATTGGTTATACGATGCGGCAGCCGCTCGGGGTGATTGGGGCCATTACACCGTTTAATTTTCCGATGAATCTGGTTGCGCACAAGGTTGGACCCGCACTGGCTGCTGGAAATACCATCGTGCTTAAACCTGCGGAACAGACTCCGCTGTCTGCCTATTACATCGCAAACCTGCTCCAAGAGGCAGGGTTGCCAGACGGAGCACTGAATGTGGTGAGCGGTGATGGTAAAACAATTGGCGATGTACTTGTGAGCCATCCGGATGTAGCTTATCTTACCTTCACAGGTAGCCCAGCCGTAGGAACAAACATCCGCAGCAACGCAGGACTGAAACGTGTTACGCTGGAGCTGGGTTCCAATGCGGCTGTCATTGTAGACAAAGATGCGGATCTCGACAAGGTCATCCCGCGCAGCGTCACGGGAGCTTTCACATATCAGGGCCAGGTATGCATTTCATTACAGCGCATCTATGTGCATCAGTCGATTGCCGAGCCATTTATTAAGCGCTTTGCCGAAGCTGCTGAACAGGTTGTGATCGGTGATCCGCTGAACGAGGATACGGTCGTATCAGCACTCATTACATCTAAGGATGTACAACGTACTCTGGACTGGATTGAAGAAGCGAAACAGGCAGGGGCAACCGTGGTCGCAGGTGGTGCGGCTGAAGGAGGCGTATTGCGTCCAACCGTGCTTGCGAATGTGCCACGCGATGCAAAGGTTTCTTGTCAGGAAGTGTTTGCACCGATTGTTGTGATTAACACGGTTGATTCCGTAGAAGAAGGCATTCAGCATGTTAACGACTCTATGTATGGACTTCAAGCTGGGGTATTCACGAATGACATTCAAACGGCACTTCGAGCTGTGGATGACATTGAAGCGGGCGGCGTAATGATTAATGATATCCCGACATTCCGGGTAGATCATATGCCGTATGGCGGTGTGAAGCAAAGTGGCATCGGGCGTGAAGGTGTGAAATATGCAACGGAAGAAATGACGGAATTGAAGTTTGTCATGTTTAACAAAAATTAAGTGAGTTCATCGCTCGTAATAAACCGATCATATGAAATTTTCGAAGATCCTGTATCCATCTCATGGTGCAGGATTTTTGCTTGTAATTTTATATCACAAACGATCGATATCCGCTTAAAATTTCCTGAAAAAAACGATCATTTTTCTGCACTGACTATAGGTTCACAATGGGTGAGAAGGGTATAAAATAGGTAACATCCTGCAAGCAACTGTCTGAACCCGTTGAATTTCATAGGGCATGGATGCACGCATTTTCAACTGCGTTTTCAATTCTTTTGTATCTTTTTAAATATATCGGAAGCAATACGGCGGGTGAACACACAGAGCACGCATAACAGGTAGGAGGTGAATTCATATGGCGTATTCTATGACGGATGTATCGGGTATGTCAGGTGTGAGCCTGAGTGAGTTAAGTCATTATGCGGAGCTGGGGTTATTGTCCCCTGCCTTTCGTGGACTGGATGAGGATATTTATTATGAAAAAAAAGAGTTGCTGACGCTGCAGCAGATTCTGTTCTGCAAGGAAGCAGGAGTAGCGGAGGAAGAGATCGGCTCTATGCTTAAAGAAGAGCCTGTGGAGATCATCCGTGTCATGCGGCAACATCGTATCCGAATTTTGGAGGAAGCACTTCGCCTGCACGGTTTGATCCAAACGCTGGATCGAACTGTTTCTTATCTGCAAGGGGAAGAGACGATAGAGGAGCACGAACTCTACCATGGCTTCGAACATAATACGCGTCATGCCAGATTGCCAGAAGCAGGTCAAACACAGCACTTGCCTGAGACCCTGCCGTCACGTGAATCGAAAGCGGAGAAGATCGAGTTGAAATCCAAAGAGGATTTTTTGGACTCACAGACCAGAATCGATCAGATTCATCTGGATCTGAAACAGGCGCTGGAGCTTGGGCTTGAACCGGGCAATCCGGCTGTGCAGGAGATTATTGGAAGACACCTTGAATGGATTAAAGGATATTACACACCTACGGCTGAGATTTATCGGGATTTGGCCAATCTGTACGTGGAGCACCGCGATTTTCGGAACATGTATGACGGTTATCATCCAAGACTGGCAGAATTTCTGCGAGAGGGAATGATCATCAAAGCGTCACAGGATCTATCCTGAATGCATAAAGTAACATGGGCGGGCAAGATGATTTGGTAAGAACATTGGTAATAGCATTCGTAAGAACATAATAACAAAAAGCGCAGACCTCCAAAAGGGCTGCGCTTTTTGTTCGTACATATGGATATCACCTGGTGAGGACAGAGTCCTCTTGTTTACTTGAATAGGAGATGAATAGGACGGTTTACAGTTGTCCGACGAGCAAGCTAACCGCTTTTTCCAGGAAGATACGATCCTCATCGTCAAAACGGTTTTTGATCGGGCTGTCGATATCGAGTACGCCATATAATTGTCCGTCTTTGATGATCGGAACAACGATCTCACTGTTGGATGCAGCATCACAGGCGATATGACCTGGAAAAGCATGCACATCATCAACAACGAGTGTGCGTCTCTCCGCAGCAGATGTGCCGCATACCCCGCGTCCAAGTGGAATGCGGATGCAAGCAGGCAATCCCTGAAACGGTCCGAGGACCAGTTCTTTTCCATCATACAGATAGAATCCGACCCAGTTGGTGTCGGTTAGAAATACATTGAGCAGCGCAGCAGCGTTAGCCAGATTGGCAATCGCACTAGGTTCATCGCGGATCAGAGCACTTAACTGTCCCAGGACGGCGGTGTGCTGCTCGCTTCGTGTTCCTTCATAGGAAACAGCTTGAAACATGGTGAATCACCCTCCCGAGCAAAAATGGTACTTATTTTCAAGATAGTGCAGTAGATGCGGTTAGTCAAGCAGAATGATTTTGGAAAGAGATGACAGTACCTGGATTATGCGCCTGTTTCTTCGCTTCTTTCGCGGGGTAATTACTTAGCAACCAAGAAGGGCTACAACCCGGGAAGGAGCTTAGCTTATGCATGCAGAAGTACAGAATCTATTTGTACGAATTCATCTTCTATATTTTGCCCAAAATCAGGATTTAAACGTAAGCGACGCGTTGCCTTTGTTAGAAGAGCGAGGATATCGCGTGGGTGAACGTGAGATCAAGCAGGAGCTTGAACACCTGACGCAAGAGAACTTCCTGACTGCCCACGGAGATCAGTGGAGCCTTACCGGGACAGGCATTGAGGAGTATAAGGAAATTGTTACTGTACTTGGTCGGGTGAGCGAAGAATTGTTGCCTGACAGCAAGAAGGCCTCTCCGGCGTAAAACTGTTGCAGATCAGGTTTTGCGAGCAACTGAGCAAATAAAGATTGATTCTCGGCATAGAACAGGACAACCTGTGCTGGTGGATTCATAGGTACATCAAGACCGGGAGCGGATGCGCCCGGTTTTTTGATATGATCAGAAGAGTGAACAGTTGCCAATTGGTGCAGGTTATGGTTAGATGGCTAATGAATCTTATGGTCTGCAAGAGAAGAATCGGATCGGAGTGTCAAGTGATGTATAAATGTAAAGGAAGAATCCCGGAAATGGAGACACCGCGGCTACGTTTACGCAAAATGCGCCGCAAGGATGCTGCCCAGATGTTCGTACACTGGTCCGACCGGGAAGTTACACGGTATATGAATCTCGCGCCCATGATTGGGACAAGCGAGGCGGCCGATATGATCGGGCTACTCAATCATATGGCAGGGGAAGAAGACGCCATTCGGTGGGGCATTGAACTGAAAGCTACGGGTAAACTTATCGGTAGTTGCGGATTCAATACCTGGCAGCTGGAAGGGGCATTCCGCGGTGAGATCGGATATGAGCTGGGCCGTGAGTACTGGCGTTACGGCTATATGTCTGAGGCATTCACAGCGCTGCTACCCTTTGGTTATGAGACGATGGGATTGAACCGGATTGAAGCTCTTGTGGACCCACGTAACGCGGCCTCAGGAACTTTCCTGACAAGCCAGGGATTTACAAGAGAGGGCCTGCTTCGCCAGGTACAGCATACGTCTACGGGATACAAGGACATGGTGATGTACTCGCTATTATATGATGAGTTCCTTCGCAATAAGAGAAAGTAGTGGCAAGGAAGGTAGGAAAAGATACTTAATTTATTTTGAGATTACACATTAACGAAGAAACAAAACAAAGCTGGAGAAGTGGAACGTTCACCTAAAAGCTTTCGGAACGAAAGCTACATCGGAAGCATAGGCTTATCACCAGATTTCTCTTTATAGAAAAGAGATGAAAAAATCTGGGGATAACTGTGATCGAAAGCTTGTTCTGTTTTGGAGCAGAAAGTAAAATCAACTGTTAATTATGTATAAGATTAAAGAGAGAAGGGTTTGTGTGAATACAACAGGAGGTTTGAAGCGCAGTTTCATTCTGGCGGGTTTGCTGCTGGCAACATTTCTGTCCGCGATCGAAGGCACGGTAATCGGTCCGGCGGGTCCAACGATTGTCAGCGAATTGGGGAGCGTGCAACTTCTCAGCTGGATTTTTACGGCATACCTGCTCACGATGGCAGTCAGTACTCCGATTTTTGGCAAAATCAGTGACATATATGGGCGTAAACCCGTTTTTCTCATCGGCTGTGCCTTATTTTTGCTCGGCTCACTCTTATGCTGTCTTTCGCAGAATATGGAGCAACTGATCATCTACCGTGCCATTCAGGGGATTGGGGCAGGCGCTGTAGTACCGGTTACCTTTACGATTATCGGGGATATTTACCGCATTGAGGAACGGGGCAAAATTCAGGGCTGGATCAGCTCGGTATGGGGGATCTCGTCTCTCGTTGGCCCGCTTCTCGGGGGTTATTTTGTGGACAACCTCGGCTGGCAATGGATTTTCGGTTTTAATGTACCCTTTGGCTTGCTCGCAATGTGGTTTGTATTCCGTTACCTCAAAGAGGACATTTCACCGCGTACCGCTAAAATTGACTATGTTGGTGCGCTCACATTCACCGTTGGTATTACAGCCCTGCTCTTTGTTTTATCGGCGGGCGGGCAGTATTACGCATGGAGTTCTCCATTGATTGTGGCACTGAGCATCGTTGCCGTGCTGTTTCTTATCTTGTTTTTTGTGGTGGAAAAAAGAGCTCAGGCCCCGATGGTTCCACTTCATCTGTTCCGTATTCGGGACATCCGGGTGGCGAATATCGCCGGCCTGCTGACCAGCACATTGATGATTGGCTTAACCAGCTATCTGCCACTCTGGGTGCAGGGAGTTCGTGGAGGCAATGCAACCGAGTCCGGTTTGCTGCTCGCGCCTATGTCCGTTGGCTGGCTGATCGGTAGCGTATGGGCAGGCCGATTGTTGCTCAAGATTGGATCACGGCTGACCAGCTTAATCGGACTTACCGGGATCGCCATTGGTTCAGGTGGGCTGTTCTTAGTTGGTGGAACCTCGCCACAAGCTGTGTTGTTTATTCTGACCTTCATTTATGGTCTTGGTTTTGGTTTTGCCTTTACGATCTTTACGATTATCGCGCAGTCGTCTGTGGGGTACAAAGAGCGTGGTTCTTCAACGGCACTGCATACGTTCATGCGTACACTCGGCCAGACGATCGGGGCAGCAGCATTTGGAACGTGGTTGAACTTCCGTATCTCAACACTGTCGAGTGAACAAAATTTGGTGGCGTCAGGTATATCGGAGAAGGATCTGAATGAGCTGCTTGCACCGCATACGGATGTTGCGTTATCGGACGAGAAGTGGGCGTTGCTACGCAGTGTACTGGAGGGTAGCTTGCACTCCTTGTTTGTCATCATGTTTGTTATTGCGGTCGTTTCATGGGTCACTACGCTGGCCTTGCGCAAAAGGCTAATTGTTCCTGAGGATGCAGATGCCCCGCCGCAAGTGGAAGCTATGCAGAAGTGACTGACATGCTGGGAGAAGGAATGGAAATGCACCCAAAAACCATGGGATTCAAGGATCGATGCATATTTTCGCTATGTACTAAAAGCAGCTGAACATCAGCTGCTTTTTATATTTCAATGGGTTTGGTATGATGAACTGGAAAAAGGAGGATGATGTGAATTGAGCAACCCGAAGTGGCTAGCCCTGCATTCCGTTTCCTTTCCTGTCCGTATCTTCTCAGCATTGCTGACTTGTATTTCAATCTCTGTCATTATGGTTTTTATTAACTATGTACCGGTTGCCGAGCGAATGGAGAATACGTACTATTATCCGCTATGGTATTCATTAGTTATAGCTGGACTGATTACTCTAGCAATCGCCATTTTTCTTATTCTTCCGCTGTCACTTTTGACGGATGCGGTGACTCTGTCCTTAGCGCGACGATTCAAGGGAGTTGCGATGCAGGTTGTTTCCATCATGATTGGTTATGTTCTGTTAGCAGGATCAAGCGGTGTTCTGTTCTCTGTTTTTGTGTTTCGGGGAAATACGTTTCTTTATATGAACGCGATTCGCCAGATTTGTATCATGACCCTGATCTTTCTGTTCTGGCAATATATTTTGAGGGCTGGGTCTCATTGGCTAAAAAATAATAAACAAGCAAAAACCGGATGAGCCTTGGTCAGGCCCATCCGGTTTTTGCATCTCTACCACTCTTTTAAGTTATCCAACGTAAACCTGTTTACCTGGCTCGGATGTGGCGTGCATACGTTCTAGCTGCTTGCTGACAGACTTTCTGCACCATGCGCCAGTCTTCCCAAAAGCTCGGACAGCAGTTCTTTGTCCTCTTCGCTTAGACCACTGACTGCGCGATCAATCTTGACCGCATATCCTGGATAGATGTCATCCATCGTGCGCTGGCCTTCTTCTGTCAGTTCGACAAAAATGATTCGTCTGTCTTGTGGACAATGTTTGCGGCGTAGAAGCCCTTTTTGCTCCAGCTTGTCAATGACATAGGTAACGTTCCCACTCTGCAACAGCAGTTGAGCTCCTACCTGCTGGATCGGTTGTGCTCCTTTCATATATAACACTTCGAGCACTCCGTAGGCAGTCGGGTTAAAGCCATGTACTTTACTTCCAGATACAGCGTGTTCATTCACACTTTTGAACGTATGAGCCAGGGTGCGGTACAGATGAAGTGAACGTTCTGTCCCGATCTCTTGTAATTCCAGCATGCTGATCCCGCCTTTCAGTGTATTTATATAAGTTGACATGATATATGAAGGTTCTCTTTGCTGTATAAGTTTGAACTAAGGTTAATTTACCGGTACATCAAGTTAAACCTATACAAAGCGTTTAGTAAAAGATCAGATCAACTTATATGAGTTGGATCATTATATCGATTGACGAATCAGAGGATCGTCATATATTCATTGTAGACCTCAATTTGGCCGAAAAACATGCGATATGTCACAAGATTTGCATTTTTAGCATTTAAAATTTGATCATTTGTCACGATTTTGGATACATATTTCGATTGGAGCAACCAAATGGATTAGAGTGCAGAATACCAGGGGAATGAAAAATCATCCCGTGGATGTTCTATCATCTCCGACTCGGGCAGGAGGTTCTACCCGAGTCTCTTTTATATAATCATTTTCATATTAAACATTCGGAAAATGATGGAGGAGAAGTGAGATGACGAATTACACTTTAACGGGTCAAGGGACACTGAAACAGAATCGTGCATTCATGACATTAATGGTATCTCAGGCGATATCCAACTTGGGGGATTGGCTACACCTGTTGGCTATTTTCACACTGGTAGGGCTTCGCTGGAATGCAACGCCTTGGGAGATCACGTTTGTAATGTTATCTGCGGCACTGCCGATGCTACTCACAGGGCCGTTTGCCGGTGCTCTGGCAGATCGCCTGAACCGAAAATGGATGATGATAACAGCGGATGGCGCAAGAATTATTATTGTAGGTGCATTTATTTTTGCGGATCAGATCTGGCATGTTTATGTGTTGCTTATTCTTAAATCTCTATTTGATATCATGTTCTCACCCGCCAAGAACGGTAAGTTAAAAGAAATTGTGCCGCATCACCAGCTTGCTCAAGCGGTTTCCATTAGCTCGGTGATTGAACAGATGTCCAAAATTATCGGACCGGCGCTGGGCGGATTACTTGTAGCCGGGTTTGGGATTACGTGGTGTTTTGTGCTGGATGCATCGTCATTTCTGATTTCTGGCCTCATTTTATTGTGGATTCCTGGACATCGGGTGATCCAACGGACGAATTCTGACGTAACAGAAGTAGAGGAAGAGACAGCAGGATCGATTCAAGTCAAACAATCCTTTTGGAAAGAAACACTTGAAGGTATCCGAATGCTAGCTTCTCTGCCTCATGTTGGAACGTCACTTTTTTTACTAGCAGCTGCGATTTTATTTCTGCAATTTGCCGATTCACAGACTGTCATTTTGTTCAGGCAACTTCCCGGCATTTCAGGTGATCTGCTTGGATGGTGTGTTGCGGCAAGTGGTGTCGGCACGTTAATTGCGGCGATGAGTGTCCGAAAATGGAAAACAGCGAGCCACGGGTTAAAAATGGGGTTAGGTACCGCTGTAACAGGTTTTGTCATTGGAACGGCTGGATTAGTCGTGGTTGTATGGCCTTCAGCAGGAATAGGCGCACAGCTGCTTCTTATTTCGCTGTTTGCCTTGGCGGGTGTGGGTATCGGGTTTGCAGTCGTGCCTTTTCAGATTCTGCTGCAAGAACAGACCCCTGAGCCGATGACAGGCAGGGTATTTGGTACCGTAGGCAGTGTGATGACAACGAGCAACATTCTCGGCCCTGTGGCTGGCGGGTTATTAGTGACTTCGTTTGGTGTCGTGCCTGCGTTTGTAAGTTCAGGTATTCTGTTGACACTGCTGGGTTTACTGTATTTGTTGAAGCCAAGAGCGAAGTGTGGAGAAGATCTGGAGGCAGTTCTTCCGGCGAAGTCTGTGGCAACCAGAGAGGTGTCGTAAGGTCGTTTTTGAGAGGTAATCATTGCGCATGAAGGCGGGAATTGATTTAAATTTAAAATATTTTTACTGAGAAATCGTTTGAGGAAAAGCCTTCATGTTTAATGAGGAACAGGCAGAAATCCCTGTATTCTAATTAATCCTAGGGGAAAACTCATATGCCTTGTCCCACCAACGCTAGCGCGGAAAGGGGGTGAAGCAACTTGAACTTAAAAGGGAAATTACCCAGATCGATCACTCGTCTGGCAAGCATTCCGTTAGCCATTTTGGCCGGAACGTTGGTTATGGGCATCGGTTCATCGCATGCATATGCAGATGATGCTCCGAATCAGGCGGATTCAAGCAAACCGTCCAGCGGATTGTCACTGAACCTTTTTTCACACGATGCAGATGGCAGTCTTGATCTGACTCCATCGATATCTCTATCCACACCACTGCTGGATGTAGAAGTTCCTTCGATCCAAACGAATGCATCTACCGGCAAGCTAAGTGTATCTGAATTGAAGGTCGATACACCGCTTGGATCGGCAGGAACATCGCAGATTGGCATCGATGCGAAGCAAGGGACGGTGGATCTTCCTTCTGTACAAGCAGACACGCCTGTCATTCGAGCAGATGTGTCCAGCAGTCAGGTGAATCTACAAGAAGGAACAGCTTCCTTGCCTGAAATTAAAGCCGAGGTTCCCGAGGTCATCAAAGCAGAGACGTCTGCTGTACAAACAGACCTGCGGCAAGGCAAGGTTGAACTTCCTTCCGTGAAAGTTGATGTTACTGAAGTTGCATCGGTGGATGTCAGGGCATCAGGTGTAAATCTGAGTGAAGGCAAAGTACAGCTTCCAAAGGTGAAAGCAAAAGTGCCTGCTACTGGTGTAACCGCGGAAATTGAACCTAGTAAAGGCAAGGTTGAACTTCCGGCGGTGAAACCGGAGCAACCCGAGAATACTTCAGAGCAGCCTAATAAGGTAGTCGATTCACCTTCCTCTCAGGGCAAAGTGAGTGGACAGAACACGGCACAAGATGAAATACATGTTACAGGTCAGGTGATGGATCGTGAGATCAATCCGGACTCGGTAACCGAACCCGCTGTTTCTCAGGCTGTGCCTGTGAAGCAGGATGGTCTGAACCAACGTGCTGAGGAGACGAATTCAAACGTATCTTTACTGGATAATGAATGGTTGCAGATGGATCCTTCGTTTGGTAAATCAACAGCCGAGAACCAAGGTCAGGCGAATCTGAATGCCGATCAGACATTGCCTGAAAAGCAGGATGAAGCCTCTGCACCATGGCAACCACGGGCAGAACGACCGGCCAACTGGTCTGTTATGGCAATAGCTCCCTTTGCTACTTCCACAGGTACAAGCTCCGGTTCAGCCGGTGTGACGGGGGGCGGAGCATCCGTCCCGGCTGTAGCATTGCCTTTGGCGATAACAAGTCCGGTGATGCCGGGTTATAATTTTGCTTTTGATATGGAACGTTTGGATGGTTTCAGCCAGTGGTCACAAGCTCCGCCAGGTCAGCCGCCGAAATATACCTCTTTCTCATAAACAACAATGGCGTTCATTCAACCAAAAATGAGAAGGAGTGTATATTATCATGAAAAAAGTGAATCGTTGGGTAAAATTGTCGGTATTGTCGGGTACGTTGGTAGCTGGATTGCTGGGAGCTTCACAGGCTACCTATGCAGATAGTTATAACAGCAACAGCAGCGGTAATTTGGATTTGAATGCAGGTCTGCGTCTGGAACTGGGATCATTGTTGTCGGGACAACGTGACGTTGGTTACGGGAATGCTGGCAGCTACGGGGGTTCCTCCAGTGCAAGCGGTGCATTAAATCTAGATCTAGGACTCAATGCTGGTGTATCCGCCAAGAACATGAACCGTTACAATGGCCAATCTTCGGACATTACAAGTGAATACAGTAGCTCTGGCAAACTGGGCCTCGGCTTGAATGCCAATGTGTCGGGAGAAGCAGCAACGATGAACGAGTATTCACGAGACGGTCAGCCACGCAACGCAAGTAGCAATTACGCTAGCGAAAGCCGCGGCAAGCTCGATCTGGGTCTGAACGCGAAAGCGAAAGGGGAGAGTGCAACAATGGCTCAATCCGAACGCAATAGTAACGTGAACGACCGTGAGCGTACCGCAAGCAGCAGCTATGCCAGCGAGAGTCGCGGCATGCTGGGTCTCGGTCTGAACGTGAAAGCCGAAGGAGAGAGTGCAACAATGGCTCAATCCGAACGCAATAGTAACGTGAACGACCGTGAGCGTACCGCAAGCAGCAGCTATGCCAGCGAAAGTCGCGGCATGTTGGATCTGGGTCTGAACGCGAAAGCGAAAGGGGAGAGTGCAACAATGGCTCAATCCGAAAGCAACAGTAATGTGAATGACCGTGAGCGCACAGCGAACAGCAGTTATGCCAGCGAAAGTCGCGGCATGCTGGATCTGGGTCTGAACGCGAAAGCAAAAGGGGAGAGTGCAACAATGGCTCAATCCGAACGCAATAGTAATGTGAATGACCGTGAGCGCACAGCGAACAGCAGTTATGCCAGCGAAAGTCGCGGCATGCTGGATCTGGGTCTGAACGCTAATGCGGATGTAGAAAGCGAAACGATGACTATGGTGGAGAGCAATCGATAATATGAGTTTTTCACTGTAATATGAAGAAGCAGGGGCTCCGGAACCCCTGCTTCTTTTTTATGGGACTAGAATGATCCATAGAAATGAATGGTCTACTTTTTGCTCAAATTAATCAAACATGGCACTCAAAACTCATTTACAATATAAATAGTTCATCACGTATAAAAAGGACAAGAACAGGAGTGTTAAGCATGCAGCACGTATCGCAGGAAGAAACTGCTTTACCCGGTTCCATCCTGAACGTACATATTCGCGAAGCTGGTTACGCGCCAGGGCAGTCTACGATCCGGAATATTCGGATGCACGTGGCGCCGGGAGAATTGGTCGGGATTATCGGGCCTAATGGCGCGGGTAAAAGTACAACCATTAAGACATTGCTTGGACTGCTGGAGCATGCCGATTATGATGTAACCATTGGTGGAAAAGGGCGTTACGCCTACATTCCCGAGCAGCCTGTTTTTTACGAGTATATGACTTTGTGGGAACACCTTGATCTGGCTGCCGCAGCGTATGAAATAGAAGAAGAAGTATTTGTGGCGAGAGCAGAGGAATTGTTAGTCCGTTTTGGCATGGATCATGTCCGCAATGATCTCCCAGCAAGTTTCTCCAAAGGTATGCGACAGAAAATGATGCTCATGATCGGATTTCTCTCCTCACCGGATATCTATATTGTGGACGAGCCATTTATCGGTTTAGATCCTCGTGCAACGAAGGACTTTCTGAAATTACTTGATGATGAGCGCCGCCGCGGGGCGGGCGTGTTAATGTCTACACATGTGCTGGATACGGCAGAACGGATCTGTGACCGTTTCATTCTGATTGCTGCCGGCAGGTCGGCGGCGGAAGGAACATTGGATGAGATTCGGGCTACGGCGGAAATGCCGGAAGCGTCGTTGTTTGATTGTTTTGACACCTTAACATCGGATTGAAGAGAGGAGAGGCCTGATGGTGGAGCCCAAACGTTATACCCCGCATCTTCTATATCAGAGAAGAAAGAGAGAGCATCTTCGGGAACAGTGGCGCAATCTCAAGCTTGTGGTGGACTGGACAGTCTGGCTGTATCTGCTAGTTCCAGGAATGTTATATTTTATCGGCTACTACGCCAGTCTGTGGACAAAAGCTTTGCCAGCATGGGCAAGCGGGGGCATATCATTCCCTTTAATAACGGGGATTATCGAACTGATCATCCTGACGGGTGGAGTTCTACTTTTTATCGAAGAAGCGGATGTATTATTTTTGAAATCCAGAAGGGTCTGGATGCGAACACTGATGATGCGAGGACTTGTACGGGTAACGGTGTTACAACTTGGAAAAATGATACTCATTACTGTACTGGTTTCACCGCTATTCGTTCGTGTGTATGAAATGTCTCTTTTACAGATTGTGCTGACAAGTATTTGGTTAGGAATCGCAGCATCACTTCAAGTCATTGCTATACATACTATCAAAGTTCGATATACGGGATGGCGGCGCTGGCTCTCATTGATCTCACTTGTGATCGCCATGGGATGGATGACTGTTCGCGCATCAGCTTGGATGTTAGGGGACATGTATACGTGGAAAATCATGCTGAGTATTGCCGCCGTTCTTTTACTGCTCATTACGATGATCCAGATGAGATTACGTATGAAAGGTACGTTTGAAGGCGATGTGCGCGAGGATTTGCGAAGCAGGCTCCGGTTGACTGCACTGATGTTAAGTCAGGCTGTGAGAAAGCCGAAGTCTCCGCAGACACGAACAATCGTTTTTCGTAAACCTCGTAAACTGTTTCGTAAACGCTCCATTCCGAATCGGACGGCAGAGATCGCGTTTAAAGCATTTTTTCGGAATTCCGAGACGTTGAAATTGTACTTGCAACTGGGTGGGTTGTCTATTGCAGCGGTAGCCTTGCCACCGTTTCCGGTCAATGTCATCGTGTGTGGATTACTGGTGATTATGCTAACAGTGATGTTGTACCGTGCGTGGGATGGACTGGCAACCTCGGAGTATGTCCAGCTTGTCACGTATGATTCTGCTGCGTTGCATGAGGCAGGCTCCATCATGGTGCGTATGTTATTGCTTCCACTTGTTGCGCTGATGGGTTATATCATGGGAGTGTTTTGGCTGGACTGGCTTTCCGGTTTTCTAACGGCTGTATGCACAGTAGCATTAGGCTATGGTTCAGTGGCCGTTGCAGGCCTGATCAGACAGACTCGTTCATAATTTGTTTTTGTATCACTAGGCTTGAAAGGAATTTGCTACCCGAAGCGCATAGCGCTTGGTTGAACTGCCCATGCTAATAGAAGAAAAGGGATGTGAAGCACATGAATATTAGGGCGTCCTGTTTATGTATCTCTGGATTCATGGATGTTTTGATTTTCAATAGGTTTCACGGACTGAGGTTAGAAATATCTATAGTGAGGAGAAGTTGAGCATGATGGATAACGGTGAGCTTCAAGTACATTTTTCCGATCCTTCGGCACTGCTTGAGGCAAAAGCAACCTTGGAGGAATTAGGCTATAAGCCATATCAATCTGCACCACTTGAATTATATATTCCGACGAATCGGCAGGACCCGCAATCCGCAGTAGAGATTGTGCAATCACATGGAGGGAGTGCGGTGTTTGCTTCTTCTGTTGATCAACTAGATCAGTTCCAAAACGTATCCATTCCGGCACATCTGGTGAATGAGGACTGGAACGAAGGCTATGCACGCGGCGCAAGCCAAACGGTAAATTACGGTCAAAACGTTGATCAAGGAGTAGACCAAAGCGAGCATAATTATAGTGATGATCCCGTTTATGATGATTCGGCGGATGGATTTTCCGGCAGTGTTAAAGCTTGAAAGTAGCGCTCTCAACAATTGTAATAACGTGACAACAACAGTACCAACATCAGTAGCAAAAACAGTACTAAGAACAATAATAGTAACAGGAGCAATTTCAGTTCTGCACAACATACCACTCCCCAACGATGTTGCATTAGACGGCAAGGTGTATCTGGAACACCAATTAGAGCTGTAAAGAAGAGTTACAACAAAGCAAAGGCACCCCGGTCATGGATCATGACATATGGGGTGTCTTTTGTTTGCGCAAACGTCCGTGTAGTAGCTTTTTTAATGTCCCATCGGCCAGTGCTGTACCTGTGCCCCCGGGCCATGGTCACCGAAAATAAAAAGCAGAAACACCAAATTACCTACGCATTAACATGTCTGTACTCCGCTGCATGCATGCCAGCAGTGTATCCTGTGGAGAAAGCAGCGGTAATGTTATAACCTCCGGTATAACCGTGAATATCGAGTACTTCTCCGCAAAAGAATAGTCCAGGCAGCAGCTTGGATTCCATCGTTTTGGGGTATATTTCCTTTAAGTGAATTCCACCTCCGGTAACAAAGGCTTCTTTGAGCGATCTTGTGCCGTCAACGCGGAAGGTGAAGGATTTCATCAGTTCGCACAGATGGTTTAACATACCTTTAGGGAAATGGTGAAATGTAAGATCATCCCCGATCTCGGCACGTTTCATCAATAGAGGAACCAGACGTTCAGGCACCCATGTTTTCAAAATATTTTTGACGGCCTTGCGTGACTCCTGCTCTAGGCCTTGCTTCACTTGTGCTTCCAGCGCAGCAGGGGTAAAGTCAGGGAAGAGGTCGATACTCATGGTGACCTGTGTATTCCCTGATTTCATCTGAACTTTGCGAATAAACTGACTGCAACGTAGGGCAACCGGGCCGGATACACCAAAATGGGTGAAGAGCATATCTCCCCGGTGAGAAATGACAGTTTTGCCTTTGGCATCGAGTACGGACAGAGCAATGTCACGTAGAGATAAGCCCTGCAATTCCTTGGACTGGATCCAGCTCTCTCCAGATACGATCGGGACCTCGGTTGGATACAATTCTGTGATGGTATGACCAGCTGCCTCGGCCCAAGGGTATCCGTCACCTGTGGAACCGGTTTGCGGCACAGATTTGCCGCCTGTTGCAATAATAACGGAAAGGCCGTGAACGATTTTGCCTGATGCGAGTTTAACACCTTGCACATGCTGGCCGTTCTGAATAAGTTCTTTAACAGGCTCTTTCGTACGGATCTCGACGCCAAGAGAAACAATTTTCCCGACCAGCGCATCAACAACCGTCTTGGCTTTGTCCGTGACGGGGAACATTCTCCCGTTGTCTTCTTCTTTCAAGGCAATGCCGAGATTTTCAAAAAAACGCATGATGCCTTGGTTATCCAGATTTTGAAACGAGCTATATAAAAAACGTCCATTACCCGGAATATGTCGAATAAGCTCATCCGTTTCTTTGGCATTGGTTACATTGCAGCGTCCTCCGCCGGAGATGCCCAGTTTGCGGCCTAATTGATCTCCTTTATCCAGCAACAGCACAGATGCTCCGTGCTCGGCAGCTGCCACACAAGCCATCAGACCAGCGGAACCGCCGCCTATAACGATAACGTCATACATACATGATTACCTTCTTTTTCGATTGATTTTGTCTGTTTTTTATAGACAATGTCTGTTACTGCCTTTTTCTGAAATCAGACAGGGTGACTCGGTGTTCTATTATGCAGCCTAAAGCGATATATTGTAATATGCTGTCGCCTATGTTTTAATCAGAATTAAATGAGGGAATGTACAGGCAGAGGAGGAGATGACATTGTGGTTGCGTTAAAGGACATTCTTTTACAAGTACTGCTAGCCGGATCGGCAGTATTCCTGATTCCCTTATTTTATTTGGGTCTCTCCAAACAACAGGTCATGCGAATGGATCATGCAGATAAGGTCAATTTCAGCTTTGCGGCAACAAGTATCATTAGTATGCTGCTCTGTCTAATTTTTGCATTATCCGTAGGTTCCGAGACCGTTCCTATATCCCTAAGTATTATCCCGGTTACTCTTGCGATTCTATATTGTAAAGCCCACATAGGCGCTGCCTTGTCTATTCTACATATTCTCTTCTATTTTCTTTTAGCACATCCCTATGATCTGTACGGATTTCTTCTTCATACGGGAATACTTCTCTATCCTATTGTATGGTTGTCTGCCAAACGATTCAAGCATAATACATGTTCCCGCAAAATGAATACGGTCATCGCGCTGATTACCGCTGAACTGGCTGTTGCAATTCTGTTATGGATGGTTTATGTCTATCCCGATACGACATATTCCAAGCTCTATCTGGTTTTGTCAGCGCTTGGATACATGGCAGGTGCACTGGCTGCTGGAAGCATGAGTCAGCTGTGGCTGGATCGGATGGGACGTTATCGCGGAATGGAACAGCAACTATCTGAAGTGCATCACCATTACATGAGTGAAACGGAGAAACTGCACCAGATTTTGAATGCAGTACCTCTTTCTATAGCCACGGTAGATGTCGAAGGCAAAGTTGTGTTTGTAAACGAACTGATGAAGCAAACGGCCAAAGAACAGCTTCCGTGCACATCGGCACATAACTTAATTGGGCAGCACGCCAGTCAATTTGTCGAGCAGGAACAAGCGGATAAGATGGAACACAGCATCCAGCAAGCCGTTGTGCATGGTGAAGTAAGTGTGCTGACGGTGCGATACGGATCGCATGTATTTCTTTCCCGAACGGTCCCGATCTATGATTATGTTACAAAGGGCTCGAAGGAAGTCTCGGGAGCTATGCTCATTATTCAGGATGTTACCGAGCTTGAGATGTTGCGTAGCGAACTTGATAATGTGGATCGTCTAAGCTTGGTTGGACAGATGGCGGCAAGCATCACGCATGAGGTGCGCAACCCGATGGCTGTAGTGCGAGGGTTTCTTCAATTAATGCAGGAAAAGAGTCCAGATTCCCTGAATCATTATTATCGAATTGTTATGGAGGAGCTCGACAGAGCCAATAGTATCATCAATGATTTTCTGTCCCTGGCTCAGAACCGTATTGCGGAAAAAGAAGAATCACAATTACACGATATCATTCATGAACTCAGTCCTTTGCTATGGGCCGATGCCAATCTGAGAGGTCAGAGCATTGAACTGATGCTGGCCCATAACGTGCCGAAGCTGCATCTGAATGCGAAAGAAATTAAACAAGTCGTACTGAATCTGGCTCGTAACGGAATGGAAGCCATGACCGAAAAAGGTGTGCTTACTTTGGAAACACGGATGGTTGATGACCGGGTGGAACTGTGTGTACACGATACAGGGCCGGGAATACCGCCAGTGAAGCAGGAAAAACTGTTTGAACCATTTTATACAACCAAAGCAAAAGGAACCGGACTGGGATTATCCATGTGCTTGAGCATTGTCGAGCGGCATAATGGCACAATCTCCGTTGAATCCGAAGAAGGGCAGGGGACGACGTTTAAGGTTGCCTTTCAACGTTAGAGCGTCAGCATATTTTGCCAGACCATTAGCCATAATAATTGGGAGAAAGCTGTTCCGAAGGTGTTGTCTGAACCTTGCTTTCATTGCATGGGGATGTATAATAGGAATAGCACAGCGTGTATCCATTTTTTTCGATATGGACGCATTCGTTGGTGCATCGCTATAGTCCTCTAACTTTTCAAACGAGATCATAGAACAACCATTATAAGGAGTGAAACTGAATGTCGATGTCATTTGATCAATACATGAGAGATATGGTTCAGCCAATGCGGGATGAGCTGACTCGTCTGGGAATCCAGGAGCTGCGCACACCGGAAGAGGTTGAAGCAAGCTTGCCGGATGCTAAAGGAACAGCACTGGTCGTAATTAACTCTGTATGCGGATGTGCAGCAGGTCAATGTCGTCCAGGGGTTGCTCAGGCACTTCAAAACGATTTAACACCAGATCACCTCTACACCGTATTTGCTGGTCAAGACAAGGAAGCAACGGCGAAAGCACGTGAATTCTTTGCTCCATACCCACCATCCTCACCGTCCATTGCTTTGCTGAAAGACGGAGAACTCGTTCACTTTATCGAGCGTCACCAAGTGGAAGATCGTTCTGCAGAGGAAATCGCGGCTGACCTGACAAGTGCATTTGAACGTTACTGCCGTTAATCTGCTCTATAGAACGCCCCGCACTTCGGATGCCCGATGCCGGGGCGTTTCATTTTGGACAGCTCAGGTTATTGAACCATTCGAACCTTTCTAGCTGGACACCAACATACCTTTCGAACGAGCATCAAAATTCTATTATAGTAGAAACGGGGTGTATGAACGATGAGTTTGCAACAACAGATCATCGCTGAATTGAAGGTTAAACCGAGTATTAATGAAGCTGAGGAAGTACGCAAGCGTGTGGATTTTCTGAAGACGTATGTCAAAAATTCCGGTACCAAAGGATTGCTGATCGCCATTAGCGGCGGTATTGACAGTGCCGTGGCAACGGCACTTTGCAAACAAGCTACGGACGAGCTTACCGCGGAAAACAATCAAGAGTACAAAACGCTGGGTGTGTTCCAGCCTTATGGAGAGCAAGCAGATATCCAGGATAGTTATGCTGTAGCCAAAGCATACGATCTGAAGCATGTTGTGGAAACAAACATCGAGGATGCCGTGAATGAAATCGCGCTGGAAGTAGAGCAGGGCTTCAAATCTCTTGGCAGTCCGCGTCATATGACTCATCAAGGCAAGGGCAATGTGAAAGCAAGAACACGTATGGTGATGCAATATGCGCTTTCTTTTGAAGAAAACCTGCTGGTCGTAGGTACGGATCATGCATCCGAAGCAATCACCGGCTTTTATACCAAATGGGGCGACGGAGCCGTGGATATCACACCACTGAGCACACTCAACAAACGCCAAGTACGTCAGCTTGCTGCTTATCTGAAGGTGCCGCAATCCATTCTGGACAAAGCTCCTTCAGCAGGGCTATGGGAAGGTCAAACCGATGAGGACGAGCTGGGTATTTCATACGAGGCGAACAGCGATTACCTTGAAGGCAAACAGATCGACCCGGCTGCGCAAGAGCGTCTGGAGTCCTTTTACACACGCACACATCACAAACGGAATGCGATTCCTGGTATTTAATATTGGGAATTTATAGATGTAATCGAGTAGCGTGCTTTATTTTCAAATGAGTCGTTGCTTACAAATGAGTCACTGCCTTGAGCAGCGGCTCTTTTTGTTGTTCTAACTTACCGCCATGTCAAAGGGAGAATGGTCATGGATCACCGTTTTCCGTAACTGCTAAAGGTGAGTCGTGATGGGGAATGGGAGTGGTTTCATTAAAATTTTAGCAAAAGTGGAAATACAGATACCAGACACTCGCATCCATGCACGCCTCCTGCTACAATAGAATACGTGTTCGGAAAGCAATGGATTCCTACAAGTAAGGATTATCTTTTATAGCCTAAAAGATTAAGCGGGTGAATCGTTATGATATATGGCATTGGCAACGATGTATTAGAGATAGAACGGTTGCGCAGACTGCTGTCTGGCCGCCAGGCAGAGGCATTTATGAAGCGTATTTTAACTCCGGCTGAACGGGACGTTGCGGCTAGCCGCGGGAAACGAATGGCGGAGTTTGTATCCGGACGTTTTGCGGCCAAAGAGGCGGTATCCAAAGCATTCGGATGCGGGATCGGCGCTGTCATAGGTTTTCATGATATGGAAGTGTTACCTGACCCGTCTGGTCGTCCGGTTGCTACATTGTCCACTCAGGCCTGGGAGCGGCTTCAGCTACCGTGTGGTCAGAGGTACCGGATTCATCTAAGCATTACACATCAGCCAGAGCTGGCGGCCGCATTTGCTATTGTGGAGCAGATACATGAAGTGAACGGGGAAGAGACGTAAGGAAATGGGCAGGCAACCCAGACGAAGATAAAGAAAAGAAGCAGATTTCTATGTTGGGTTGGATTAGGGATTGGACAAGGTATGAATAAATGCAGAGCATGGGTAAACGAATTTGAGGAATACCTGCATGACGGAGGTCGACAGATAGTCGTATTCATTAGATGATTCGTGGATACAGGAAAGGAAGGGCATATGGGTTTACAAGAACAGAAACGACATTTCAGCGTGAATTTGCTGGAGTGGTACATGATTAATAGACGTGATTTGCCGTGGCGTCGCCACAACAATCCGTATTTTACTTGGGTTTCGGAGATTATGTTGCAACAGACGCGTGTAGATACGGTGATTCCTTATTTTAACCGATTTATCGGGAATTTCCCGACCGTCCAGGCTCTTGCCGAGGCACCGGAGGAAGAGGTGCTGAAAAATTGGGAAGGGCTTGGATATTATTCAAGAGCGCGTAACCTTCAGGCAGCAGCAAGGCAAGTTATGGAGCTGCATGGCGGAGAGATGCCGCAGGACAAGCAGAGCGTCTTTGCGTTAAAAGGGGTCGGCCCGTATACAGCCGGGGCCATTCTCAGCATTGCCTTTAACCAGCCGCAGCCAGCGGTGGACGGCAACGTGATGCGGGTGCTGTCCCGATATTTCCTCATTGATGAGGATATCATGAAGGGCAGCACCCGGGTTTTGATGGAAGAGCTCGCGGGAGAGCTCATTCCGGAAGGGAGCGCGCGTGATTTCAATCAGGCGCTGATGGAGCTTGGCGCGCTGGTGTGTACACCCAAAGCGCCGCATTGCTTGACTTGCCCGGTGATGGAGCAATGTTCCGGCAGAATTGCCGGAAGGGAGCTTACGTTGCCGGTCAAGACCAAAGCGAAGCCGCCGCGCCCTGAGCAGCGGCTGGTTGCCCTGGTGGAAGGCCGCGGTGCTCATCGCGGCCGTGTGCTTGTGCGCCAGCGCCCAGAGACAGGCCTGCTGGCCCGGATGTGGGAGCTGCCGCATGTGCTAGCGGCGCCTGCCGCAGCAGGTAAGGCGGCAGCGCCGCTGGCGGATGAGCCGGCCATGGCTTTGCTGGCCGGCAGTCTATGGGCGGAAGGCTTCGCTGCCCGCCCGGAAGGGCTGGCTACCCATGCGGAGCATGTGTTCAGCCACATTGTCTGGAGCCTGCAGGTGTACAAGTGCACGGAGCAGGACCAGAGCAGTGAGCTTCCGCTGGTTGCCGCGGAAGCCAGAGCCGCCTACGATGCACAGGCGGCATCCCTGGCGGAATCATCAGCACTCATCGCCGCTCAGGGGGTGCAGGAAGCGATGACAGGCAAAGGCGATGGCCTCACGTATCAATGGATCGGCCCGGAAGATATGGAGAAGCTGGCGTTCCCTAATGTATTTCTGAAGCTTCTTCGCAACTATTTCGCTGGAGCCTATGATGAGGCAACGGAGCAATAAACAACAAAGAGCCTGAACCGATCACAAAGGATCGATTCAGGCTCTTTTTATTCGAACAGCTTCTTATTTCGCTGCTGCGTAACGTTTGTTAACTTCATCCCAGTTGATTACATTCCAGAATGCACCGATGTAATCAGGGCGTTTGTTTTGATATTTCAGGTAGTAAGCGTGCTCCCATACGTCCAGACCCAGAACTGGAGTCAGACCTTCGAAAAGCGGGCTGTCTTGGTTAGGTGTGCTAGTGATGGACAATTTGCCATCTTTGCCAACAACGAGCCATGCCCAGCCGGAACCGAAACGAGTTGTAGCTGCTTTCGCGAAGTCTTCTTTGAACTTGTCAAAGCCGCCCAGTTCGCTATCGATTGCTGCTGCGATGTCACCTGTAGGTGCGCCACCGCCGTTCGGTCCGATGATTTCCCAGAACAAGCTGTGGTTAGCGTGTCCGCCGCCGTTGTTACGAACCGCTGTGCGGATGCTTTCTGGTACGCTGTCCAAGTTAGCGATCAGATCTTCCAAGCTTTTGTTTTGCAGTTCAGGAGCGCTTTCCAGAGCTGCGTTCAAGTTAGTTACGTAAGTGTTGTGATGGCGATCGTGGTGGATTTCCATCGTTTGTGCATCGATATGTGGTTCCAGTGCATCGTTAGCGTAAGGAAGTGCTGGTAATTGAAAAGCCATAGTGAAATACCTCCTGAGATTTTGTGATTTGTTGTTAAGGTACATATGTAATAATACCCTTGCCATTAATATTAAACCGCATTCGGGATAATTAATCAACATTTTTGTTTATTAAGTACCCCGAACCGTTAATCCAAAGCGAGGCCAGAGATAACAAACATATTTTACCCATTATGAATAAAATTATGAGATTTCGACGGAAAAAATCGTTAAAATTAAAGCTAAATCAATGTAAACGTTTACAATAAAGCGCTTTCAGAAGAAAATGCGTGTTTTATGGAGAAAAGTATGGTTTAATTGACGAAGAAGCGGTATTTTCTCGTTTTTTGTCATTATATGAACATCGGGTTTTTGGTAAAAGGGGATTCCCTTTTTTGTAAAACCTCATCTAAGCTAACGAAAAGGGAGATTTAAAACATGCACGTTCGTTCCTTTCAGTTGAGTGATGCAAGCCAGATGACGGAGCTTCTCCAGGTTGCACTATCGGAAGAGTGTTATGAGAACACGATGGGCCCGTTTGCCCGTCAATTGTCATGGGATTCTGACCTGATCATGGTTGCGGAAGAAGAGGGAGACCTCGTGGGCGCTTTGATTGGTACGATTGATCAAAACCAGGGATGCATCTACCGTATTGCGGTTCATCCAGACTATCGTCGCCGCGGCGTCGGTAAAACACTTGTCGAGGCTATGGAACAGCGGTTCCAGCAGCGTAAAGTCAGCCAGATTTGGGTGGCTGGTGATGAGCACAACAAAGCAGCCATGCCTTTGTATGAAGCAATGGGATATGGGGCCAATAAGATTCTGAGTGCTTTCCAGAAACTTAGTATTTTGTCCAAGGCTTAATCGATGTAGGTAAATTCGGTGTAGTTAAGAGTAGTTAGACAAAGAATTAAAGAGATTTTCATTTCATATTAGGCATATCTGTTCACGCATCATGTCGTGAGAGATATGCCTTTCTATTTGTATGAGGAGGGAGCGGCTGATATGCATCCTGTTTTCTTTTTCCCAAAGCGTGTATATAAGAGTGTGATTTTCTATATGCTGGTGACCATCTCCAATTGTTTCGCTCTTACAAATAGAGTAGACTGAAAGGGAGTATCGTCGAAAGTTACGCAGTATAATCTACAAACTGATAAATGAGGTGTCTCTTTGAATTCTAATATGCCTTCTATGGAGCATTCGACGTTTGAGGAGCAAGATCCGAAACCTGTTCCTGAGCGAGCAGGGAAGTCCTGGACAGCTGAATTGTGGGACTGGGTGAAGACCATCGTAGTGGCTTTTGTGGTCATGATGCTGCTGAATCTGTTTGTATTTAATCTGTCGATGGTCAAAGGACAGTCTATGCAGCCAACGCTGGTCGAGTCCGATCGTCTGTTTGTAAACAAAATGGTCTATCATTTCGGCGAACCGGCCCGGTCGGATGTGATCGTTCTTCGTGACCCGAGTGAAGGTTCAGGCAAGAAAGATTTTCTGGTAAAACGAATCGTTGGACTTCCTGGAGATACTATTCAGGTGAAGGGCCATCATCTATATGTAAATGGTGTTCAGCAGGCAGAGAGTTACACCGACATTGAGGTACAGGACCCTGAGTTTGGTCCGGTTACGCTGGCAGCGGATCATTTCTTCGTCATGGGAGATAATCGACATGAGGGTAAAAGCAAGGACAGCCGTGTGTTTGGGAGTATAACTTCCAGCGAGATTGTCGGCAAAGCCGAGTTTATTTTTTGGCCATTCTCCGAGATGAAAAAGCTGTAAAATGTTGGACCACAACAACTTCGAAGCGCAATTTGCGTTTAACCATACAGGCACGTAGACTGTACATTTAATCTTATGCAAAACATATATCGTTATAGTTTAGCGCCTGGTCTCTTAAGTGAGGCGGGCGTTCATTGTTTAAAGATAACGAAAATTACGTGCCTTATAGAAAAGAGGGAGAACAATGACGAACGTACGGACCGGGGCAGCACAGGCCGCCTCCGTATGGGAAGCGTTAAAGCAGGAGATCAAGGCGGCAGGCCCGGAACTGGGTATAGATGATATTGGTTTTGCTTCAGCGGACCCTTTTGTCTCTCTGAAGTCACTGCTGGAGCAGTCTCGGGATAAGGGATATGCCTCGGGATTTGAAGAACCGGATATTGAAAAAAGAGTACATCCCGCCCTCGCGGATAGCAAACCTGCTTCCCTGATCGCCATCGCCGTAGCTTATCCATCCAAAATGGTCAATCCGCCGAAGTCGGAGCCTGGCGCGTACCGCGGCATTTTTGCTCGTTCGGCTTGGGGGCAAGATTACCACCAGGTGCTCCGCGCGGCGATGGACAAGCTGGTGAATTTTATCCGTGAACGCGTTCCGGAAGCGATCATTGAAAGTATGGTAGACACAGGCGCGCTTGTGGACCGTGCCGTCTCGCAACGGGCAGGGATTGGTTTCAGTGCCAAGAACTGCTCGATTATATCGCCCAAATTCGGTTCATGGATATTCCTGGGTGAGCTTGTTACGAACATTCCGTTCCCGCCAGATACTCCCGTCACTGAGGATTGCGGGGAATGTACGAAATGCATTGATGCCTGTCCTACAGGTGCGCTGGTTGGTCCTGGCCAATTAAACGCACAGCGCTGCATTTCTTTTCTGACCCAGACTAAAGGGTTCTTGGATGAAGAGTTTATGTTGAAAATAGGCAACCGTCTGTACGGTTGTGATACATGTCAGATTGTATGTCCGAAAAATCGGGGCAAAAACTGGGATCACCATCCCGAGTTTCATCCTGATCCGGAGGTTGTAAAGCCATTGCTGTTGCCGCTACTGGATATTGGCAACCGTGAATTCAAGGAACGTTTCGGTCAAAGTTCTGCCGCTTGGCGGGGCAAAAAGCCGATCCAGCGCAATGCGGTCATTGCACTGGGCAATTTCAAAGACAAAAGCGCTGTACCGAAACTAACGCAGGTACTGAAGCGTGATCCGCGTCCTGAACTGCGGGGAACCGCTGCCTGGGCGCTGAGCAGAATTGGAGGAGAAGACGCCATGAGAGCTATTGGGGAAGCTGCCGCAATCGAACAAGATGGGAACGTGCTAAGTATGCTGCAGAAGGCTAAGGAGAGATTGTTATCGTCCGAAACCTTACCCGATCCGCCACAGGCGGAACAAGTGAATGTGGCAAAGCAAGTGCACGGGATAACGCAAGAACGAGTAGATATAGAGGGCGTTGTGAAAGACGGACAAACCGAATTTATATCTATAATAAGAGATGTGGAGTTTGGAAAGGACAATTCGTGGACTACGAACGGTACTCAAAGGGAAAGTGAAGGTGAGCCTGAGCAGCCCGTTTCCTCTAGCAAATCAGAGGCAGCTGCATGGAAGCCATCAGCAGTAACCGGGCTTCATGGCAAGCCTGTGTATTATGATGAGGTGCTGACACCAATTGGTACACTTACCTTATGTGCAACCGATGAGGGACTGTGTCATATCGATTTTGGTGCTTTTCATGTTCGGGAAGCTCATCTGCAACAATGGGCCCGTACGTGGGTCGGTGAGTACCGATATGAGAAAAATGAAGAGAAGCTTAGCGAAGCTGCTGAGCAGTTACGGCAGTATTTTGCTGGCGAGCGAAAGACGTTCGACCTGCGAATTCAGCGATATGGGACTGCATTCCAGCTACAAGTTTGGGAGGTTCTGTCCGATATATCTTATGGAGAAGCCTTAACCCACCAACAGGTTGCGGAAAAGATCGGCAGGCCCAAGGCTGTACGTGCAGTTTTGGATGCTATTAGCAAGAACCCAATCCCGATTATTATTCCTTGTCATCGATTGAGCGGTAAAGATGGCACTCTGGTAGGTTACGTAGGCGGTCTGCAAACCAAGGAGCAATTGCTCACATTGGAGCAGTAATCGTAAGAGCGGGGGACGTTCATGAAGTATGTAAACGTGGAAAGCGTGGAGGCGGGGGAGATTTTGGGCAAGACGGTGTATTCCAGTAATGGGACAGTGTTGTTGTCTGCCGGAGTCCAGCTCACCGTGTTTATGGTCAATACGCTGAAGCGTATCGGGGTAACCACGCTGTACATCCAGGATGAAGCGTATAAAGATGTGGATACAGAAGATATTTTGGATGAAGCCACGAAACGGGCCATTATCAATGAGATGAGCGTTACGCTTGAAGCGGTAAGGTCCGGGAAAGACTGGAGTCCGAAAAAAGTTGCGCTCAGTATAGACAAGTTATTGAATGATGTGTTGAATGGGCGTGAACTGCTGGTGCAGTTAACCGATATCCGAACCCAAGACAATGCACAATATGTTCATGCGATGAATGTCTGTTTGCTGTCTTCGGTTATTGGGCTGAATATGGGGCTTAATTACAATCAGCTCAAGGATCTGGCTGTAGGCGCCCTTTTACATGATATTGGAAAAGTAGGCGAGCCTCCTGGTACTGTTCCTACTTCAAAGCTGCACCACACATGGCGTGGTTTTGAAGTGATCAAGAACAAGCGTGAGTTCAGTCTGCTTGTTGCGCACACTGCACTGCAACATCATGAACACGAGGACGGCAGTGGTACACCAAGGGGAATCAGAGGGAAGGACATCCATCTTTTTGCCAAAATTGTAAGTGCAGCTAACATCTATGATAATCTCATTAACGGTCTGTCAGGCAGCAACATGCTACCCCATGAAGCGTGTGAGGCAATGATGGCGATGTCCGGAACGAAGCTGGATCGCGATATTCTGATAGAGTTTAACAAAAGTGTATCCGTATATCCCAACGGGACTGCTGTTCGGCTGTCTACGAAAGAGACCGGCGTCATTGTCCGCCAGCACCGCGGACTGCCAGGCAGACCGGTTATTCGGGTGGCTCACGGTAGCACGCGTTATTCGCTGGATGTTGTTGAGATTGATTTGGCCAAACAGAACACGATCTTTATTGAAGGTGTAATGACGTAAGTGATATAACTGGAAAATGCGTTTGCTCAGGACGTGTGGAAATGCTATGATAACTCTCAGGAAATCCGGTCAGTGTTATGTTTGCATCATGGTATAAAATCTTTATCGTTCATGATGTGTACAAGCACAGATCATCAGTTTTTTTAGATTGTATATTGCATACAGAGGTGTCTAAGAGATGGAGATTGTAATACCGATTATTACATTGATTGTGGGTCTGGTCGGTGGATTTTTCATCGGGGTGTTCTACCTGCGTAAACAGCTTGAGAAAATGCAAAGCGACCCTGACATGCTACAGAAAATGGCGAAGCAAATGGGCTATAACCTGAATGGCAAGCAAATGCAGCGTGCCCAGCAGATGATGAAGAATCAGCAACCAGGCGCAAAAATGCCTCAGCCGACTCAACATCCTGCGCGTAAAAACTCGGGCCGCCGAAAATAATAGCTGTAGGTGATTAATTCGCTTGCAGGATGTGGTTCGAAAGGAGGCGCTTGGCAGTGGCTGGCGTGAAAGATTATTTGAATTCCAAAGTATCCGACAATCGGGAGAAGATCGAGTATCATGTCGAACAGATTCTCAAATTGATCGGAGAAGATAGCACACGTGAAGGACTTCTGGAAACGCCTGCGCGTGTAACCCGGATGTACGAAGAGATTTTCGGTGGATATGAAGTGGATCCTCGTGACGTGCTGGGTGTCACCTTTGACGAGAATCACGAAGAACTGGTCATCGTGAAAGATATTGTGTACTACAGCCAGTGCGAGCACCATATGGCACCGTTCTTTGGTAAAGTCCATATTGGATATATACCTAGTGGGAAAATTGTGGGTCTGAGCAAAATGGCACGCTTGGTTGAAGCAGTAACACGCCGTCTTCAAGTACAGGAACGTATTACGTCACAGATTGCGGACATCTTGACCGAAGCGGTTGCACCGCATGGCGTGATGGTTGTTGTTGAAGGCGAGCACTTGTGCATGTGTTCCCGCGGCGTGAAGAAACCGGGTAGTAAGACGGTAACCTCTGCTGTACGCGGATCTTTCCGTGATAACCCTGCACAGCGGGCCGAGTTTTTGTCTTTGGTTAAAGAGTAATTATAATAAGCCGAGTTCCTTGGGGAACCGGCTTATTTATATAGGGCGTTTTTTTCGTATTTGCTGGAGGGACTGAAACTACATATGAATTCGATAGTCGGAGGTTATGGACGATGAGTATACCTTCCCAATCCAATCAGCTACCTGAGGCGGAGAAGAGCGAGTTGACTGTACAAAGGATATCCGCTGAGAAGGATTCGTCGCTACGTTTGCAAATATGGGAGACACCGCTTATGCGCCTGGGCAGTAACGTGCTTGACGCTTTTGCATGGGAAGAAGTGATGTGCAGACGTGTGGGAGCGGGGCATCTGCCTGTTGCTCATATATGGCGGCACCCAGATGCCTTTGTGGCCGGCTTACGCGACCGAAGGCTACCTCGGGCAGTCGAAGCGATGGATACTATCAGAGGTCAGGGGACAGCAGTATGTGTAAGGCCTTCTGGTGGGGCCGCTGTCCCGTTGAATCCGGGTGTTGTGAATGTGTCGCTGATCTTGCCCAATCCGGGGCATGCGATTAATATTCATGATGATTTCCGCGAGATGGCTTCGATTATTGCCGAGTCATTAACTCCCTGGTCATCTCAGGCACAGACCGGAGAAGTACAGGGAGCATTCTGTCCTGGGGATTATGATGTCAGCGTGGGTGGATTGAAATTTTGCGGTATTGCCCAGCGGCGTCAGGCCAAAGCCTACATCATTACTGCATTTATCATTGTGGAAGGTCAAGGGGATCAGCTTGCTGCGGAGGTGCGTAAATTCTATGAAGGGGCCTCGGGAGGGATAGCCGAAGGATACCCTGAGGTCAAGCCCGGGACTATGGCAAGTTTGCAGGAGCTAACAGGGGTACCATCCACGGCTGCGTATACGGCTTCGTTGGTACGCACACTGCGTAATAGGTATCCTCATGCAGCGACAGAACGGGTGCTTTCTGTTGATGCGGGTGATGTGTTGCTGACGGCGGAACAGATGAGACAGCGTTACGATTGAGTTCTTTTGCAGGTAGGCTTGGAATTGGTGAAGAGAGATGGTATGATGTGATTTCGGAAGGAGAGGATTTAGAGTGGAAACATTGCGATATACATACCTGTATGAAGTCGTTTCGACAGGTGAAAAATCAGAATTCAGCCAAATGGCAACCAGTAAAGAAGAGGCTGCTGCCTTGATTGTGGCACGTATTGCCGATCTGGAGTTCACAGAAGAGTCCGATATCAAACTCGGTGATCTGATCGCCATCAGCAAACAGGTTGGGGACAACTATGTAGCGTGCGAGGGCTGTGCTTCTTAACATAGATATGTTATGTATGAAGTGTAATATGAAGTCGTTATTTAAGCGAATCTCTAATGAGAGGTTCGCTTTTTTTTATTGTCCCCCCAATTATAAAAGTCGGATAACATCGATAAAAAGTAAATATTGTCGTATTTTGTTCAGAATTGGTTCAGAATGCCTTGTTATACTCTTCTCAGTTAAATAGAGAAGGGATAGAAGATGATGCATAAAAAAGTCTTCAGCAGTAAGAGTTTTTTTAAAAAAGTGAATTTAATAATGCTTATCTCTTTGTTCGTTCTTGGCTCATGGCCAGGGATATTTGGAAAAGCTGCGGTTCATGCAAGTAACTGTTTTGAGAATACGGAGACTGATGCAAATGGACAGTTATGGAATTTGATATCAACTCCCGCAGAATTAGATTGTGTACGTAACGATTTAGATGGGAATTTTAAGTTAACCCAAGATATTACCAAAGAAGCATTAGACAACTACTTGATGGATACTAGTACACAGATCACTAGATCTTGGGAACCAATTGAGGGTGAGGATGGAGAATCTTTTACAGGAGTATTTGATGGTAATGGTCATAGTATTATCGGTTTAAAAATTTACAAACCGGAACATGATCAAGTCGGTCTATTTACGAAATTAGATGATGCCGTAGTACGCAATTTGACTATCATTGACGCAGACGTAAATGGTGCAGAGACTGTTGGGGTACTCGCAGGAAAAACAGAGGATTCTATTATAAATAAGGTGGATGTTTCAGGAAAGCTTTTTGGGGAATACCGTTCAGGCGGATTAATAGGTTATTCTACGGATAGTAAAATTACTGCTAGCCGAGCTTCAGTAGAAATTGTGAAACAGGGAGAAAATGAAGATGGAACCTTTGGAGGACTCATCGGTAGAAGTAAGAGGGATTTCATTGCAGGCAATGTAGCCTTGGGTAACGTGACAGCTGGAACAAATTCAGACTCAATAGGTGGACTTGTTGGGAAGGCAGTAAATAGTACCATTTCACGAAATTATGCCTCTGGTACAGTGGAAGGTAACTATGAGGTAGGCGGATTGGTTGGGGAACTAGAGTATGATGGCCCTGCAAGTATAGACAATAACTACGCTACAGGATTGATCGTTAGTAACGGCAATGGAGATGGAGCTATTGAAGAGTTAGAGTATAGTGCTGAACGAATAGGGGGGCTATTCGGCAGATTGGGTCTAGATTTCAGCGATGAAACTGGAGGGCTTGTTTCAATATATAACAACTATTTTGCGGGTTCTCTAAGTATTTCAGATGATCTTAACGACGAGTTACATGTGGATGAGAGTAGTATAGGGGCTTTTTTGGGCGAGAAAAACATTACTGATGTTCATTTGGAGTTCTCCAACAACTACTATCTTTCAAATAATAATCCCGCTTATGAAATGAATCAAACCCAATATGCAACTGCTAAAACAGCTGCGGAATTGCAATTAATTAGTACGTTTCAGCATTGGGATTTTAATAACATTTGGGATTTTCAACTTGGAGTAAATAATAACTATCCAGTATTACGTCCGTATATCGAATTGAATCAGGCATTTGTTGGGGGATTCCCGATCCAAGGGACAACTACACCTACAAAAAGCAAGATTACAGTAAAACTCAAAGAAGCAGGCAGAGTGTATTATGCTGTGCGTGTTATGGATTTCTCTGAGCTGTCGAGTGAAGAGACTAGGAATGAAGCGCTTAGCAATCAACATGTTATCGATGTGAATGCCAATGAAGAGAAATCCATCATTATTCAAAATCTCAACCCCGATACAGATTATCAATTTTTCATTGTCGCTGACGATGTTCAAGGACGTTTGTTGCCACATCCTGAGCAAATGATCACGAAAACTCTTGCAGCTTCACCAATTACACCGCAGAGTGTGGTTGCAAAAGCTGGTGACGGAAAAGCAAGTATAACATGGGCTAAGGAGCAGGGAGTTACCTATTCCGTGTATATGTATAAAGGCTCAAAGGCTCCTGAAGATCCAGATGCTTGGACAGATATCACCGAAAGTATGTTGGAAGATCAAAGTGTGACTGGATTAACGAACGGCAGCTCGTATGTCTTTGCAGTAAAAGCAACGTATGCACAAGATGGCAGTGTATCTGAATTCATTGCTTCTAATGTGATTGTTCCGCAAACGGCAAACACTGGAGGTGGGGGAAGCCAAACGAATCCATCGACTCCTTCTCCGTCACCATCCTCACCAGTGTCAACTCCACAGAAGGAAATCATCAAAGTGGATGTGGCGAGTGGCGAGCAAGCTTCCACCATTGATTCCTTGGAAATCAGCCGGACTCGTGGATCAGATGGTACAGTAAAAGATGAGCTTGGACTGAATCAAAGTAAAGCGCAGTCGGTTATTGATCAGCTCAAGAAAACCGGGTCGCGTACCGCTGTTGTGCTGATTCCAGATGCAAAAGATGAAGTCTCTCAGTGGGACGTGAAACTAGCGCGGGAATCAGCTAAATTGTTCACTGAGCAAGGAATTGAGCTGGTTATCTCCAATCCAAACGTGAAAGTAACCATTCCTGCCACATCTATGAAGGACAGAACAGATGATGTATATTTCCGCCTCGTGCCTGTAAAGAAACAGGAGACACGTCAGGCTATTGAACAACGATTGCTGGCTAACGAGATGATTACTCAATTCGCTGGCACCAAAGACATTCAGGTGTTGGGACGTCCGATGACGATTGAAACGAATCTGCAAAGCCGTCCAGTAACGCTTGTCCTGCCAGTGGACAGCAAACAGCTTGTAGATGTGAAACCAGCGGAACTTGGTGTGTATATCGAGCACAGCAACGGAATTAAAGAGCTGGTACACGGAAAAGTAGTGACATTGAATAAAGATAATAACCAGCAAGGCATTGAGATCATTGTGGATCAGTTCAGTACCTTCTCCGTGGTACGGGTCAAAGACTGGGCTGATGATACGGCAAAAGCAAAACCTTATATTCGCGGGTATGCTGATGGACGTTTCCAACCGGAGCGGTTCGTAACACGAGCAGAGATGGCCACATTGATTACACGTGTACAGGATACATCATCAGCTTCGATGGAAACATCGTTTACAGATGTTAAAGCTGGCCAATGGGCTTATGACAGTATCTCCGCTGCAACAA
Source organism: Paenibacillus polysaccharolyticus (assembly GCF_023714295.1). Classification (GTDB taxonomy): domain Bacteria; phylum Bacillota; class Bacilli; order Paenibacillales; family Paenibacillaceae; genus Paenibacillus; species Paenibacillus polysaccharolyticus_A. Next base: position 80,654 of record NZ_JAMAUN010000016.1, on the reverse strand, counting down.
AAGCGGGTTATTTTAAAGGTTATACTGATGGCAGCTTTAAACCGGAACAAGGGATGACACGGGCAGAGATCGCCAATGTATTACAACATTTGCTGAAAGGTGAACAGGCAGTGACATCCGAAGCAATGGCTACATTCACGGATGTGAAGCAGCACTGGGCACAGGAAGCAATCGCTCGGCTAGATGCAGCAGGTGTTCTTACGGGATACACAGACGGTACATTCCGTCCTGAAAAGCTTGTATCGCGTGCTGAAGCCGTAACCATGATTAACAAATTAATTGGTCTTCAGCCTGCAGCAACTGCTCTAAAATCCTGGTCGGATGTGCCTGATACCCATTGGGCCTACCAAGCGATTCAGGCCGCGTCCATAAAGGATTAACGGCGAGCCTATCGTGCTAGTCAAGAGCGATAAGGGAGACATGTTTTCAAAGAGATATCTTTCAGTCTTTGACTGGAGATATCTCTTTTTATATTATTAGCTTGGTTTTAATAAGGCGGCCATAGCAGCTTACGAGCAGTCTCGTACCGTTCTGCAACGGCAGGCCAGTAGACGACATTCCACCAGTCTTCAATGTACTTTTTGCGTTCGTTCTGATGCTTGAGATAGTAGGCGTGCTCCCATACATCCAGCGGAAGAAGCGGAACGATGTCCGATTGGGACAGATTCTGATGTTTTTCAGCCTGCAAAATTTCCAAGCGGTGAGCTCGCGGACTCCAGACCAGCATAGCCCAGCCGCTACCTTCGACCTTGTTAGCAGCCTCGGTGAATTGATTTTTGAATGCTTCATAGCTGCCAAAATCACGTTTGATCTGCTCTACAAGCATACCTGTAGGTTTTCCGCCACCTACCGGGTTCATAATGGTCCAGAAGATGGTATGCAAATAATGACCTGCTCCATTAAAAGCTAGCTCGCGCTCCCAATGTTTGATAAGTTCAAAATTGTTCTTTTTCCGGGATTCAGCGAGTTTCTTCTCCGCAACGTTTAAACCGTCCACATAGGACTGATGGTGCTTGTCATGATGAATGCGCATCGTCAGTTCGTCAATATGGGGCTCCAGCGCATTATATGCGTAAGGGAGGGGAGGCAAGGTGTGCCCGCCAATAGGAACCGGTTTTTCCTTTACCGGGGAAGAAGCAGGTAGGGTTTCGGCAGGAGCCGTCCCGACCGTCGATGGTTGGATTGACGATGATTGCACCTGCGCGGAAGCAGCAGGGGATGCATTGGTTTGCCCGGCAGAAGAGGCTTGTAATTCCGTTGCTTCTAGACGTGCGCCCGGAGAGATTTTGGAGTTAATGTTGTGTAGAGCATTCTCCAGCAGCATTGACGATGCTGGTTCTGTTTCCCGTAAAATACCCGGCTGGCTCAGGGTTTCTAATACCCCCAGGAAATACTCCGACTCGCGAATGATATGCAAAATGAAAGTTTGGGCAAGTGGGGCCGCACGCACCGCTGCACTTTGCTCAAGCATGATATAAAGCTGCTTTATAAACTCTCTGGACTGATGCTGTGATGTCCGAACCAGTTGATCAATACTTCGCATGATATAGGGGGCGGGCGGCTGGGTTGCTGGCAGCAGCTGCTTTATCAACTGATTCGCCACTTGCTCAGTGCTTGCAAAGGCGGCTTCCCATTCCTCCAGAAGTTTAACGTAGGAGGGTTCAAGGTCCGGAACCAATGTGCGAATGATGAGCGTATGTTCTTTCTCTTGCTCTTTCCAGAAACGGATTTCTTCCAGCATCCGCAGAGGCAGCAGATGGCCGTATCCATCGCAGTTCATATGCGTTATACCTCCAATCTTTCAGATTATTTTACGAATAAGATACTTCTTTCAAGGCATGAGCCAAAGTATGAATCCGCTCTTCGTTTAATTACCTTTGCTCTGTCTCAACAGTGTATTCTTGGGATGCATTGTCCTATGAGTATAAAAAAGAGCCCCAGAGGGCTCTAAACATATCGCAATGCCGTATATCATTTTAATATTACTGCTGGTTTTACTGCACATCCTCACTGCTTGTCTTCGTCACGTGACTAAGGAAAGTCGAAACGCGGCGCAGATATTCCTTCGGATGCTCCCGGAAGATCAATTCATGATGCGCGCCTTGCACAATCCATTCTTCTGAATAAGGATTCGTCTGATTGGCGGCAAGTTGTTCAGCAATCGGGTAAGGGGCCTTCTCATCTTCTGTACCGTGAATAAAGAAGATCGGGAAAGGATAGTCCTTTTTCTTCACTTCCTGATAGGGTATTTGTTGCAGGCCGGTACCGTTCAAGACAGGGAAGAGTAATTTCATAATCTCTAGCGTTGGTTGACGCGGCAGATTAATCTGATTATGAATGTTGTGGTACAACGTATCCGGCTCCAGCAGGAAGGTACTGTCCAGGATCATGGCATCTACTTCTTTGGTCAACAGTCCAGTCTGTAGCGCAGTCCCTGCGCCCATGGAAAATCCCCAGACAACCAGTTCCTGTGCTCCGCGCTGCTTCGCCAACTGAATGGCTCCCAGCAATTGCTGAGACTCGGCTTTGCCGCCAGTAGCTACTGCCCGGTTGACCTGAGAGGCAAAGCCGTAATCGAACATGACCACATTAAACCCGAGCTGGTGTGCGTAATGAGCCAAGTCATACATAGGTACCCAGGTTTCCTCCCGGTTCGCACCGTAGCCGTGGCTGAAGATAATAGTTTTGCCAGTATCGGTGTTTGCAGGGATATACCAGCCCTGCATGGTTCGGCTGCCATCGGCGGCAGGGAATGTAATGTCTTCATATTTCATGTTTTTGGCCTGCATCGGATTCGAAAACACCGGTGCAACCGTAGGGTTGGAGAGCACCCATGCAATATAACCGTGTAAGGCAATAAAACAAAACAACAGAAAAAATACAACGGAGAGCAGCAACGCTACGACAATATGTTTAAACCGAATCAGCCTCGGTGACAACGAAGCGGGCAGATCGGACACTTTGGTATGCAGCGGGGCTTCGCTCTGGGATGTCGGATACATGCACGCCCCTCCTTTGAGTTTCGGATGAAGATAAATATGGCGAAGCCATAACGATATGAAAAAATAGCATTGTAATGCTTTTCAGCACGTATTCATGATGATGCTATCCTGATGCTAAAGTCATACTTTTGTTCCTATATCTAAAATGGTTCCTGTCTTTATCGTATGTCCCGATATAGTCAAAGTCAATTGATTGGCGCTAATTGTTACGCAATTGTTATATAGTTCTTAAGATGTAGAGGTAACAATTCCATAGTGTGTAAATTACAGGAGATTGCGTTATGCAAAATGGATATCTTTGTTCATTTCTTTGTGTGTAGATTATCTTCAAAACCGTTCTTTTTGGTTTACAGATGAGACTGTTTCTCATATAATTTATGTAACCAAGTTTCATGTGATGAAACATGAGGAGGGCATCATGCCATGGAAGACCGCAAGTTAACCGTCCGGGCTGTAGAACGGGCGCTGGATATATTATTATGTTTTACCACACGCAGTGATCTTGGACTCACCGAGATTGCCAGCCAGATTGGTTTGCACAAAAGTACGGTACATCGATTGATGGCTACACTGGAGGATCGGGGGTTCGTGATACGTGATGCAGCAACCGAAAAGTATCGGCTGGGCATCCGGATCTGGGAGCTGTCAGCACATATGTCACGTAGTGATGATCCAGCAATCTTGTTGTTACCCGCAATGGAGAGACTGCGTGATCGTTTGGGTGAAACGGTAAGTCTTTACCTTCGTGACGGAGGTGAACGGATTCGAATTCAGGCTGTGCAGAGTGATCAGGCTATTCGGCGGGTTGCGCCTGTAGGGGTCCGACTACCGCTTTCCGTAGGGGCTTCCAGCAAAGTGTTAATGGCATTTGCCGCTGATGAAGATCGCGAGGAACTGATGAACGGCCCGGAATGGCCTGTATTTATCGATCCGGCCGTGTATCTGGCACAGATGGAAGACATTCGTGTGAGCGGATATGCAACCAGTTATGAGGAACGTGAGCCGGGAGCTGCCGCTGTATCCGTGCCAATTATGGATCGCAGAGGCAACATTGCAGCAGCACTTTCCGTGTCCGGACCTGTTAGCAGGCTCTCGCAAGAAACATTGCATGAGTACGCGCCTGTATTGAAAGAAGCAGCTGCGCAGATGGGATTAATGTTGCCATAGGGGTTGGCACGTGTTTGAAAATCGGCTCGAGAGAAATTCTGCATCTGGAATATTAAGGTTGTATTTATGTCCAGATTACGCTACTCTGTAATGGACGACCCGGCGGGGTCGGTTGAATGTTATCTTTTAAGTCGAACGGCGGCCTGGTTGTCGCAATACGTTTACGTTACTGGGGGAGTCCGAATTGTCCGGACTGAGACGGGATCGCATGAGATTCCGGACCCTTTGCACCTGATCTGGATCATACCAGCGTAGGGAAGTAATCGGCCACATGACCACAAACACCACAGGCGTTAATCCGGGATCCATGCTGTATTGCAGCAGATGGCCCTGGTTGCGCTATGGTGATGGACATCAGTCGGTTCCTTCGGAACCGGCTTTTTTTATTTACATCGGCAAGCATAGATTCAGTTGTTGTGTTTCACCATGGCAGTGACAGCATAACAATTGCGGCATATATGCCTGGACTTCTAGGAGAAGTAATCTCGTGTTCGTGCTCGTGCTGATTGTACATAAACGCTGTCTCTTGGATCATTCTGGCTGCTTGTGCAGGGACAATCCTGCTGTGCTTCTGTGCTCTGCTTTTCCAGACGGGTGTGTTAGTCAAAGCTGTCACATTGGTGGACGGTATGGGCAAAAGAAGATCACAGAGGAGGAACAGGAGACATGAGTACACATAAGCAAACGGGGCAACAGACGGGAATAGAGGAAACAGGGCGCGATGGTCATCCGGTGGAAAAGAAAATCGGAGCGGCTGAAGGGGTTCAACCCTTCCCGGGCAGCCGCAAAGTCTACATTCAGGGCTCACGACCGGACATTGCTGTACCGGAGCGTGAAATTGCCCTTCATGATACGAATACTCCCCAAGGAGTGGAGTATAATGAGCCGCTGCGTGTCTACGATACGAGCGGCCCGATGACCGATCCCGAATTCCAGATGGATATTCGGAAAGGGTTACCTGCGCTCCGGAATCACTGGATCATGGAGCGCGGCGACGTTGAAGAGTATGAGGGGCGAGCGGTGAAGCCGGAGGATAACGGACTGAAGGCGGGAGGACGGAGAGCCGGGGCAGAGGAGTACCCGGGATTCCGCGGGCAACCTTTACGTGCTCAGGCTGGACGGTGTGTCACGCAGATGCATTATGCGCGGCAGGGCGTGATTACGCCCGAGATGGAGTATGCAGCTATACGTGAAGGCGTAGAGCCTGAATTCGTGCGACAGGAGCTTGCGAGTGGCCGGGCGATTCTTCCATCCAACATCAATCACCCGGAGAGTGAGCCGATGCTGATTGGGCGTCATTTTCACGTGAAGATCAATGCCAACATAGGCAACTCGGCCGTATCTTCTTCCATAGAGGAAGAGGTGGAGAAGATGACCTGGGCTGTGCGCTGGGGATCGGATACCGTGATGGATCTCTCCACAGGCAAAGACATTCATACGACACGGGAATGGATCATCCGTAACTCTCCCGTGCCGATTGGTACGGTGCCGCTCTATCAGGCGCTGGAGAAGGTAAATGGCGAGGCGGAGGCCCTCACTTGGGAGTTGTACCGGGATACGCTGATTGAACAGGCGGAGCAGGGTGTGGATTATTTTACGATTCATGCGGGCGTGCTACTGCGTTATATTCCGATGACGGCGAAACGGATGACGGGTATTGTGTCGAGAGGCGGCTCGATTATGGCGGCGTGGTGCCTGGCACATCATCAGGAGAACTTTTTGTACACCCATTTTGAAGAAATCTGTGAGATTATGAAAAGGTATGACGTAGCATTCTCGCTTGGGGATGGACTGCGTCCGGGCAGCATTTACGATGCCAACGACGAAGCACAGATGGCGGAGCTCGCCACACTTGGGGAATTAACGCAGATTGCATGGAAGCATGATGTGCAAGTGATGATTGAAGGGCCGGGGCATGTGCCGATGCACAAGATCAAAGAGAATGTGGATTTGCAGATGAAGATCTGCCAGGAAGCGCCGTTTTATACGCTCGGGCCACTAACCACAGACATCGCACCGGGATATGATCATATTACGTCTGCGATTGGGGCTGCGATGATTGGCTGGTTTGGTACGTCTATGCTCTGCTATGTCACTCCAAAGGAGCATCTGGGGCTTCCGAACAAGGATGATGTACGTGAAGGGGTTATCGCTTATAAAATAGCTGCTCATGCCGCAGACCTAGCCAAAGGCCACCCACGCGCTCAGCGCCGGGATGATGCACTGTCGAAGGCACGCTTCGAGTTCCGCTGGAGAGATCAGTTTAACCTGTCACTTGACCCGGAACGAGCGCTATCCTACCACGATGAGACCCTACCCGCAGAAGGGGCGAAGGAAGCACATTTCTGCTCCATGTGCGGACCGAAGTTCTGCAGTATGCGCATCACGCAGGACATCCGTGCCTTTGCCGCAGATCGCGGCCTGAACGATGATGAAGCAGTAGCCGCCGGGATGCAGGCGAAGGCTGAGGAGTATCGGGCAAGGTAAATGCTAGGACGTGTCTTTAAACCACTAAAGTTCATCTTTGACCCTTTTGCGTCAGTTTCCCTTGACGTGTTTGTGGGAAACTTTCTGGTTTGAAACGAATGTTTGGAAAAATAGAGTTCCTTCAGCGTTTTCAGACACGTCATAATCCATTTTGTTCCATATAAGATACAAGATACCAGCGATTGCAAGCAATAAGCCATCGGAAAGTCTTAGATTACCTGCATGTAGGAAAGCCGAACATCCCATACCTATGATGAACAAGATCAGAATATATAGAAACTTCATTTATTAATCACCTCATATCTGAATATTAAGGTGTTAGGTAGTTCCACAATCTGTACAGAAAATAATCTTGATTCTAACGATCTCCACAAACCTTATTTTGGTGCTGTTGCCGCGAAAAAAATTCTAACGATCCCCAGCGAAGCTATTTCGCTGAAATTAGCCGAAAAAGGGGTGATTCGCTGCTAAAAACCTAAAATAAGGTTTCTCATGATCGTTAGAATTCTATTGGGGCTGAAATGGGGCGAATAACGTTCGCTCAGATCGTTAGCGATAAGAAGGAACGATCTGATCCTCCTGCGATTATCTTTTGATTGTATGAATCCTCTACGATTTTATAAATCCCTTATCACTATGAATGTGGCCATATCAGTCACCATTAACTCATGAATCGTATCATGGTTACTCGTAATATCCTTTTGCATACACGGCTGCGGTTGAGAAGCAGAGATGTTTCATTTCATCCTGTTGATTTTCAGGCGGCATCTCCAGGAACCACGGCTCCTTCATATCCTCTCGGGTCATGGGTACCGGACGCCATAGAATCAAGCCGATCTCATCGAACTGGAAACTGCATCCGAGCTCTGGGTCTTCACGGTCGTATGGTGCAATCGCATCCAATTGAGGGATCAGAACGTCAGCCTCGGTGCCGAGCAGATCGAGTTCTCCCAGCATACATTTAAACTCATCACTCTCATAAAACTCAATAAAATGTGCTTTGCCTTGGGCATCATACTCCACGTTGGGATCAAAGCTGAAGGCTTCCGTTTGTTCTACTTGATTCTGTGTCATGCCCAGCCGGATATCCCCGATGGATTGACCTGGTTCTACAGCGAGATGTTTCATGGTTACATTCCCTCCAAAATAAAAAGTCTACACAGTTGTGGCTGACCACCCTTGTCATGAAGCAGGGTACTGCGTACTAGAAACTGCAATCAGTGCGAAAATGCTTATACTTTCTTCGTGATACCGATATCCCGCTCCAGATTCGCGCCTAATAATGAAAGCGGCGTATAGATGGTCATACTTGTATCGGAAGATGCCTGCTCAGCGGCAGGAGCCATAGAGAGCTGAGCAGCGACAAGACAAGTATCCTTGCGTTCAAGAGCAAGCTGCTGCAATGCTTCTTCTAACGCGGTGATGTAGCCTTCCTGGTCACCTCGCATGATCATGTCGAACAGACCGGGCAGTAGCACGGATTCAAGCTCAGGCTTGTCCTTGTCTGCCAAGTGCCGATCCAGATACGCGCGATATCGAGCCATTGTAGGTTCTACGGTGGCGGGGTTGGTGAACGCGAGCAAATATCGCTTCGGATGGGTTAACATCATGGCAAGCAGTGAATCGTCAATACCCGTTACCCTAATCGGTAACGGTTGTATTTGTTCCAGTACGGCAGCGAACAAGGTGCATGTCACAAGAATGGCGTCAGCGTGACAGCGGCTCATCCATTGCAATGTCTGATTTACTTTTTCCCGAACAAGCGCACTATTGAAATGCTCATCATGCTTGAGCCGATCAAGACCGGGGTCTACATAGTGAACCAGTTCGATATTATAGGAAGTCAGGGCTTGTTCAATCAACCTGATATTGGAGTGATGCGCGTGGAAACAGGCAATGGTGCTCATAGGCAATCCCCTTTATGTAGAGTGACTACAAGACGCGCCTGGATCACACAATGAGCGTGAACCATCGGTAAGAAACTTCGCGTCTGTAATGTCACCTTTTACACGTAGTATAGGGAGTAGCCGGAAAGATGTAAAGCGTTATCTCATGTTCATGGATACGTTCTTTTTCGCCATTTTTTGCTGTAAAATTTCATGGAAGGATAAGCCTTGAGTGTTCTCATTTTCCTTTTTCGGAGCAGCAGTCGCCGTGTTGCGTGGATATTGGTGGTGATACGGGATCATTTGCTGAATAGGCATGCGGATCATCTTGGTTCCTCCTTATATGCATGGTGGACATGCATCGTTTGTAAAATATGTATTTCACTATGAGTTATGTCGGGTATAAAAAGTAAATTCATCCTGTACACGCATATAGGTACATAGGACTTGTTACATGAAATGGTTCATATGAAGCCGGAATTCCGACTCGGATGTTGTGATTTTACCCGGTATTCAGAAGATGTAAACGGTTTTAGGGAGATTCAGGAATAAAGAACCTGATATAAAAGGCGAGGTATGGGAACGTGGTATCGGTTGTTATGCGAAAGGTCCTAATTTTAAGGAAGTCAATGGTGCTTGCCTCTAAGACATATGTCCAAGTGACTAGGTATGGTATATGCTAACTAACTTGGTTCTATGGTCGGGGTATATTGATCGAAAAATGTCAAAAAAGCTGCCAAGACCACTTGGCAGCTACAGGTTTCCTCATTGATTCTCTCTTTAAATTCTTTTCTGAAGAGAGGTATCCGTTCGTATTACTTCCGTTACCTACGTTCGTTTACCGCAATATATACATCCACCTGCGTGCGTTCCGGGTCTAAACTCCGCTCATCGTAGTACTCAAAATCGCCTGTGAATGTGCGGTCACTCTGATGGCTCCATGTCCACACTGCACCCCACACTTCACTAACTACCTCGACCATTGGTCCAGTTCTTGAAGTAAACACTGCATAGGTAGCAGGCGGTAACTGTACCTCGTCGAAACCTTCAGGTAGTCGTTCTTCCTCGCCGATTTCATGTCCGATCAAAATGGTATATTCACCGGCAATGCCATCCGCGTAATCCGTGTAACAGCCATAGCGTGCAGCCTCAGTAGCCGGAATGTGTTCGGAGGCAAAATAACGGCCCCACAACGCACCGATGCTGCCTTGACCGCTCATCTCAATTGCGTTGGTTGTACGTGCGGACAATCCGGCTAAGCGTTTGCCTGGAAGGGTGACATAGCGAACAGGCTCCTTGGTCAGCAGAGCGTCGTTCACCGCAGAAGCAAAGTCAGATGATGGTGGTCCAGCATGAGTAGGTGCATGAGCTACAGTCGCTGTCCCGTCCTCGCCGCTTTTTACATTTGCAGCTTTCCGCCAGCGTTTCAAAAAAGGTAGTTGGTTGCGTAGCATCGAGCGGGCTGATTCCTCGTCCATGCCTTCTTCTTTGAGAATAGCGGTGCACATCTCGATCATGCCTTCTAGCGTCATGCCTGGTTGTTCGAATTTGCCATCCTTGTAACAATAAATGCAGTATTCGCGGGTTTGGCTGTCGGTCAACTCAGTGCCGAATTGATCGGTACTTGTGAGTGGCATTCCACAGCTTTGACATACGGTAACGTTCATGATTCATTCCTCCTCGGTTATATGTACAACTTCAACCTGAACATAGTTGAAGTATACGGGGAGGAACTGGACAGCTGTCTGTCAGGTTTGAGCTGAGGTTTTATAATTTTGCACAATCTGCTCAGCCATCCGGCATACATTGTCCCGAATATGCAGAGGTTCCAGCACCTCAACGTCCGCACCAAAACCGAGAATAAAGCCATATAGCCAGTTATCCTCTGGGAAAGCGATCTGGCTAATATAATACCCGTTCCCGTCAGGCAGTACATTCTCAATCCCAAACCATTCTTCCGCGAGATGACGGGCACGGGCATGGAATTTCAGCGTGAGTCCAATGTGATTGTTCGGACGGCTCCATTCCTGCTGCCACGGCCGGTCCTGAAGGTTGATGGATTGACGCTCAAAATGTTGTTCGGCTAGCACAACCTCTTTCATGCGCACCAGCTTGAACATGCGGAATTCATTCCGTTCGTGGCAAAAGGCATACAGATACCACGCGTGCCTTTTCAGCACAAGGGTATGTGGATCAACCGTACGGCAGGTCTCTGCACCTTCGGCGCTGCAATAGGCAAAATGAATGCATTGAAGTTGATCGATTCCCTGATCGATGACCTTTAATTTCTGTTGCAGTGCTTCAGGGTGTGTCCACGTTGAATAATCGACGATGAATCGATGCGTACTGGCCTGAAAATCTTCATTTTTGGCTTCCGGCACGATACTGCTCAGCTTCTCTACCAATAACTCACGCGCAGTATTCGTATGAGTGGTTGAGATGCTACGCAGCGCCGTGACGATGGAAGCGAGATCCTTGTCGGTTAACAGATTGCGATCCAGCCGGTAACCTTCTGCCAGTCCGATGCCACCGCTCGCGCCCTGATAGGTCACCACCGGAATTCCAGCTTGGCCTAATGTGTCGATGTCTCGATAAATCGTACGAATGGATACTTCAAACATCTCGGCCAAGTCTTTGGCCTGTAATCGCCTACGATTAATGAGCAGTACCACAATGGCTAATAAACGCTCCAGTTTCATAGCTGCCTCATCCTTTCCTTTATGGGTCTATATAAATGGAATATTTCTTTTACACTTGAACGGAGAGGACAGAAAAAACCTGGAGAAGCGAAGCGCTCGCCTTTATCACCGGATTTTCTCTGTAGAAAAGGGAATCAAAAAAATCTGGGGATAACAGCGATCGGAGGGTTAGTCTGTCATCGGAGTGGACTGTGTAAAACTTGTTCTGCTTATATAACATTGCTTTCAATTGTGTATGTGGGAGTTATCTGTTAGATTCATAGGTATTATATGCTCAGCATCCCATATAGGAGTGAAATAAGCAATGAAGCGAATTACGATTCTGATTGCGGACGATGAAATAGAGATCGCCGATCTGGTTGCTTTACATTTACAAAAAGAAGGCTATCATACCGTCAAGGCATCTGACGGACAGTCAGCACTACAGGCCGTTCAGACACATGCCATCGATCTGGCGGTTCTGGACATTATGATGCCGGGTATGGACGGGTATGAGGTGACCCGGAAAATCCGGGAACAGCATCATTTTCCAATCATTTTCCTGAGTGCGAAAACGTCGGACATGGATAAAATTACAGGACTCGTGATGGGTGCCGATGATTATATGACCAAGCCATTTAATCCGATGGAGCTTGTGGCTCGCGTGAACTCTCAGCTACGGCGTGCTTTGCAGTTCAGCCAGTCCACAGCTACGGCGCAGCGTTCTGTTTTGGAAAAAGGTGGACTTGTTATTGTCCCCGACCAACACAGCGTAACGCTTTACGGCAAACCGCTGGAGTTAACACCGAAGGAATTTGATATTCTAGTGCTACTTGCCAGCAATCCCAAACAGGTATTCAGCACAGAAATCATTTTTGAAAAGGTATGGGGCGAGGCTTATTTCGAGAGCGGTAATACCGTCATGGTACATATTCGAACCCTGCGCAAGAAACTCGGAGAAGATGTGAACAAGAACAAATTCATCAAAACGATCTGGGGTGTGGGGTACACGTTCAATGACTAAACGGAGAAGTTTTCGCACAACGATGATTATGCTGCTCGGTCTAAGCATGCTGGCTTCTGGCGTCGTCACGTTTATCGTCTATAAGCTGTTGCAGATGTACTACGCAGGCGTGAGGCGGGAAGATCCGCTGGCGGAATATCGGAATATCATGAGAAGTATTGGCGATTTATATGTCTTTATGCTGCTCTTCATCCCGCTTGCGATTTTATTTTTCTACTTGTTTACCAGACGTTACGTTACGTATTTCAAAGAGATTTCCGCGGGCATTAATCACTTGGCTAACGGGGATTTCGATCATCAGGTACAGATTGTGGCCAAAGACGAATTAGGTACGATTGCGGAAAGCGTCAATATGGCGAGCCAGAAGCTGCGAGAGGCTGTGAAACGAGGGGATTTTGCCGAGAACAGCAAAGACCAGCTCATCGTAAACCTTGCGCATGATCTGCGCACACCGCTGACCTCCGTACTGGGATATCTGGATTTGCTGATGAAGGATGAGCAGTTGACAGAGGAACAGGCGCGGCATTTCATCGCGATTGCGTTCACCAAGTCCCAGCGGCTTGAGAAGCTAATTGATGATCTGTTTGAGATTACACGAATGAACTACGGCATGTTACCTGTACGCAAAACGAGACTGGACCTGAGCGAGCTGTTGAAGCAGATGAATGAGGAACTTTATCCTGTTTTTGAAAAAAATAATCTGGTCACCCGTTTACATATCGATAACGATCTTACCGTATCCGGAGATGGGGAGCTGCTTGCCCGTGTGTTCGAGAATCTGCTAATCAACGCTGCGCGGCATGGCAAGGACGGCATGTACGTAGACATCAAGGGGCTTCGCGATAGAGGCCAGGTTGTCATTCAGGTGACGAACTATGGTGGACATATTCATGCCGATGATCTGCCGCACATCTTCGACATGTATTACACCGGAGATCGGGCGCGGACCGTGCAAGAGGGAGGTACGGGTCTTGGGCTATTTATCGCACGTAATATCGTGGAGCAGCATGAAGGTGTAATATCGGCTGTAAGTGATGTGGTGCACACGATGTTCGAGGTTCGTCTGCCTGTTTTCCAGCAGGTTTCTCAAGAAACTTAAGAAAAATTTAAACATTGCCCTGCGTTTTCTTTAAATTGTTTTGTCTATCCTTGAATCATGAGAGGAAGGAGGAACAATCATGAAAAAGTGGGGCTTTCTGATATGCATTATTTTGATTGGATATATCGTAACGCAATCAACAGCAGCTTTGCCGCAGAAAGAAGAGTTGCCGATTGTTATTTTGGACACCGATGAGAAATACACGGGGTACCGGGAAGCTGCGACACAAGAAATGAAACAGCAAATACATAAAGGCAGCCTGGTCTTAGTTAATTCAGAGCATCCGATACATCCGGAAGGTGTTCGCTCCGATATTGTACATATAGCTGACGAGGAAGACCTGCTTCAAGGCTATGGCATCATGGATCAGACGTTGATGTTGTCTCGCGAGGTCACAGCAAAATTTCAGAAGATGGTTGAAGCTGCCAGTAAAGAGGGAGTGCGCTATTTTCTGATGAGTAGCGGGTACAGAGATTTTGAGAAGCAGGACGAGCTGTATCGGCAAAAGGGTTCAGACTACGCGTTGCCTGCGGGTTACAGCGAGCACAATCTGGGGTTATCGCTAGATATAGGTTCCAGTCTTGCTCCCATGAGTGAGGCTCCTGAGGGAGCATGGCTGGAGAAAAACGCGTGGAAATACGGTTTTATTTTGCGATATCCCAAGGATAAAGTGAACGTGACAGGCATCCAGTATGAACCCTGGCATTTCAGATATGTTGGCATGCCGCACAGTGCGGTGATGTACAAGAATCAGATGGTCTTGGAAGAGTATCTGGAGATGTTAAGAGAAAAAAAAGACGTTAGCGTTGATCTGGGCGGCATTACATATGATATCCATTATTATCAAGTGTCGAAGGGTGCGAAAGTTTATCTGCCAGAGAATGATGCCTATGACATCTCCGGTGATAATATGCAAGGAGTTATTGTTACGGTTGATAAATCCTCTTGATGATTGGGTTCTGAACGGGAGTTACAAGTGAAACAACATTCTATACAAGGTCAGTAAATGTATCACAGGCGGCCTGATGGAGGGGGGAGAGACAGCATGAGACAGAACAAGCCGAACGAGCAGGTTAGACAACAGGGTCAAAAAAACGATAAAAAAATCAAACTTTTTGATGACAACCAGCGTCATAAGAATCATAGTCATTATCGCAATGAGATAAAGCCCAATCCACTTCGAATCCTCTGGATTGCCCTATTCGTAATTTATCTTTATTTGCTGACCAAACTGATTTTATTTAAAGGAGGACCCGTGGATGCAGGACTGGTATGGGACAGACTCATGGCGCTCCTGCGTCAGCCGGATCTGATCCATACACGTACTGTAAATCTGACGCCGTTTCAGGAGATCAAACGAGACTGGCATAGTCTCTCCATTCATCACCGGCCAGGAACAGCCATTCATTTGGTAGGCAATATTCTTGCATTTGTACCGTTCGGTGTATGGATGACGGGTTTCGTACGCCATTCTTTTTTCGCCGGAATTCATGTACTGTTTCTATCCTTTCTACTTAGTTTGGGATATGAAGTGACACAGTTGCTGACAGGGATGGGTATCTTTGATGTGGATGATCTTATGCTGAATACACTTGGCGGAATGATCGGATATGTGTTGTATATCGTGTTACTGATATTGAACAGGCTATTCACTGGGGGAAGATCGAGAGTAGTGGTGAATAATTAAGCGACTGACGACGAGAATCACAGGAGATTAACTCTGAGAATCACAATGAGAATCCTAGGAGAGTAATTAAGCGAAAGAGTGATCGTGATAACTGTGGGAGAGAAGCCCGTGTTTCGTGGCCTGCCTAAGGAGGGATTACACTGATTATTATCGCTGTGCTGTTGATTAGTGCGGGGTTTATGTTTCTGGTTTATCCGCAGAGTACAACAGGTGCCACAGATCAGCAAATCAAGGATCGTCGTTTTCTATCGAGGTGGATAGGAGCAACTTTGATCGTCATGTCGTGTTTATTTCTGATGATGGGAACCATGCAACTGTTCGATCAATCCTCACATTATATTGGACATTAAGCGAATCTCCTTATGAACGCACAGTTGTAGCGATGCGTGAGAGTGAGTTTTTTTATAAAGGCACAGAGGTGGCGGGGAGTTTGCAACCCTCGCAACCCCTAACCCCCGCAACCCCTAAATCTAACCCTTTAGATTTCAGTGTTTTGTCCCCTCACGGCGCTAACGATCATGACAGACCTTATTTGGCTGATTTTGCCGAGTTATAAATTCTAACGATCACCAGAAACGCTATTTTCTCAATTTTAGCTGAAATCGGGATAGATCGGGGAGGATTTACTTCAATAGCGTTCCTACGGATCGTTAGAATTTCACAAGGCCTATTTGGCGCCCAATAAGGCTCCACATGATCGTTAGAGTCGTTAGCATTTTGGCTGACGGTGTCATTGACATTGATTTCTTAACTTCAGAAACGTTCCTGCGACGGATACAATTTTGCTTCGTTCGCCAGCGGGGATTTTCACCTGAAAGTTACACTCTAGAGCATTGATTTGAGTAGTTTTAAGCGGAGCATTTTGTGATACTTCTTCATCGTTGTAGTGGAGAGACATCTAATGAGATAAAGAAAAGACGATTCACCTATTACCTGTTTGCTCACTATACTTGGAGGATGGCTCGCTTTGATTGTGTTAGCTAAACAGCTTGCCGGACGAATGAGAGCGCTGATCGCTATCGAAAGTGAGATCGCAGACGCAACACATAGACAAGAAGAGGAACAGGCCATACGAGCGTTGGAAAAGGAGAGATCCACACAGATTCGTAGCTTCACGCGTGATGAATTATTGGTTATCAAAACGGTTATGAATATTGGCCGATGCGAAAGAGGGTATCGTTATTATGCCAACTCAGAGCATCCAGATTATTATGAGATCATTCACCTGCCCATTGAGTTGAACGAGCATGAGTTGATGCAGAAGTATTCATATTATCTGGTACATAAAACTGAACACGAGCTTGCAGATAGAATTGAGTATTATACGGCTGTTTCTGAACAACTGAAGGAAGGTATGGCTATTCTGAAACTCTAGGAGGCAGATCGAATGATTATGAAAATTTCGTATTACACTCCTGACGGTTTCTATTATTATGTCCCTGACCAGTATGCAGAGCAGATCGAAGCGTGGAGAAATGAATTTTCTGATTTTCTGCAAAGCATTGAAGATAAACATCCGTTCACTCAATATATGGAATCGATTAATTTCGATGATGAACTGGAATATGGGGTGTTTATTCGCAGTTACGGCGGGGATGACTTTGTGGATTGGATCAACGTCGAAAAGTTGAAAAGCAGGGGAATCTATCGTATACCTGAACCGCTGGATGATTCAGAGGTGGGAATCAGGATCGATTTTTGAACAGATTGCAGCAGGAAAGTATCAAAAGCAAAGGAAAATGAATACAACAAAGCAAAAATGACTAACGAAAAGCAACAACATTAAACCCGAGTCCCGTCTCAATACTCAGCTTTAAAAAGCCCCGCTTCATCGTGCAGTATGCACATGAAGCGGGGCTTTGCTATATCATTTTATCCCATGAAAGATTAAGGGATTACGCTTTTTTCATCATTTGACGCAGTACCGTTTGCAGGATACCACCGTTGTGATAGTAATCCACATCAACCATGCTGTCCAGACGAGCAATAACAGGGAAGTCGAACTGTGTACCGTCTTCACGAGTTACGGTTACTTTCAATTCTTGACCTGGTTTCACATCATTGCTCAGACCTGTGATGTCAAACGTCTCACGTCCGTTCAGGCCGAGGCTGGACCAGCCATGACCCTCCTGGAATTGCAATGGCATAACGCCCATGCCCACCAAGTTACTGCGGTGAATCCGCTCGAAGCTTTCCGCGATAACCGCTTTGACGCCGAGCAAGAACGTACCTTTGGCTGCCCAGTCACGGGAGCTTCCTGTACCATACTCTTTACCTGCGATAACGATGAGGTTCTGTCCTTCAGCCTGATACTTCATGGAAGCATCGTAGATGGACATTTCCTCGTCTGTTGGCAAGTATTTCGTAATACCGCCCTCAGTACCTGGAGCTACCTGGTTACGAATACGGATGTTGGCGAATGTACCACGCATCATGACTTCATGGTTACCACGGCGTGAACCGTAGGAGTTGAAATCTTTGCGCTCTACGCCATGCTCTTTCAGATACAATCCAGCTGGACTGGACGGAGCAATGTTACCTGCTGGTGAAATATGGTCCGTTGTTACGGAGTCACCTAGCAGTGCCATTACACGTGCAGCGCGGATATCGGAGATGTCATTCAGCTTGTCACCAAGCTCCTGGAAGAATGGCGGGTTCTGGATGTAAGTGGAGTTCGGGTCCCACTCGTACAGCTCGCCTTCCGGTACAGCAATTTGGTTCCAACGCTCATTGGCAGTAAATACGTTCTCGTACTTGTTGCGGAACATCTGTGCATTCAGGGAGCTTGCAATCGCATCCTTGATCTCTTCGGAGCTAGGCCAGATGTCTTTCAGGAATACAGGTTGATTATTTGGGTCGTGACCGATTGGATCGGTTTCGAAGTCAATATCAACTGTACCTGCCAGTGCGTAAGCAACAACCAGCGGTGGAGAAGCCAGATAGTTGGCTTTTACTTGTGCGTGTACACGGCCTTCGAAGTTACGGTTACCGGACAATACAGCCGCTACAGTCATATCGTTGGCAGCAATCGCTTCGCTCACTTCATCCGGCAGTGGACCGGAGTTACCGATACATGTTGCACAGCCGTAACCGGCAACGTTGAATCCGAGTTGGTCGAGATAAGGGATCAGACCTGCTTTTTCCAGATACTCGGTAACGACGAGGGAACCTGGAGTCAAGCTGCTTTTCACATATCCTGGTTTAGTGAGACCAAGTTCAACCGCTTTTTTCGCGAGCAAACCAGCGCCGACCATAACGCTAGGGTTGGATGTATTCGTACAGCTTGTGATCGCCGCGATGACTACAGCTCCAGCTTTCATCTCAGTAGTGGAACCGTCAGGGTGCTTCACAGGCACTTTTTGTTCAATCTTCTCATCGCTCAGTCCATATCCACCTTTGTCGACAGGAGTACGGATGATGCTGTTGAAGTTTTCTTTCATTTGAGTCAGCTCAATACGGTCTTGTGGACGTTTTGGTCCTGCAAGACTTGGTACAACGGAGCCGAGATCCAGTTCAATTACATCCGTGAATTCCGGATCAACGGTGCTGGAAGTACGGAACATGCCTTGAGCTTTGTAATAAGCTTCAACCAGTTCTACTTGCTCGTCGGAACGTCCTGTGCTACGCAGGTAGTTCAGTGTTTCGCTGTCTACAGGGAAGAAACCGATTGTTGCGCCGTATTCCGGTGCCATGTTGGCAACTGTTGCACGGTCAGCAAGGCCAATGTTGGCAAGGCCTGGTCCGTAGAACTCAACGAATTTGCCGACAACGCCTTTTTTACGAAGCATTTGGGTAACGGTGAGCGCGAGGTCAGTTGCTGTTGCGCCTTCGCTCAGGCTACCTGTCAATTTGAAACCGATAACGTCTGGTGTTACAAAATAAAGCGGTTGGCCCAGCATACCTGCTTCGGCCTCGATACCACCTACACCCCAGCCGACAACGCCGAGACCGTTGATCATGGTGGTGTGGGAGTCTGTGCCTACAAGGGAATCCGGGAATACAACCGTTTCGCCATCAACCGTTTTGGTTGCAGCCACGGAAGCAAGGTACTCCAGGTTAACCTGGTGAACGATCCCTGTGGATGGTGGAACAGCACGGAAGTTATTGAATGCCGTCTGTGCCCAACGAAGGAAGCGGTAACGCTCTTCGTTACGCTCGAATTCGACCTTAATATTGTAATCGAGTGCATCACTGGTTCCGAAAGCATCAACCATAACGGAGTGGTCAATAACGAGATCAACGGGAACGAGCGGGTTGATCTGTTTCGGATCGCCGCCTGCTTTTTTCACGGTGTCACGCATTGCTGCAAGGTCAACAACAACCGGTACACCCGTGAAATCCTGCAATACGATCCGCGCAGGAATAAACGGAATTTCCTTATTATTATCACGGCCTTCTGCCCAGCCGGTCAGTTGTTTAACGTGTTCTTCGGTGATAGCACGTCCGTCGAATTGACGAATCGCTGCTTCAAGCAGCACTTTAATCGAGAAGGGAAGCTTGGAAAGGTCGCCGTGGCCGCCTTCCTGAAGAGCATCAAGACTGTAGTAGCGGTAAGACTTGCCTCCAACCTCAAGCGTACGAGCGGCGGAGAAATGGTTCTTGGCTGACATACATGTACCTCCTTAAAATGTGTCGGTGAGATGAAGAAAACGTTCGTTTCTAAATGAAGAACAGGCCTTCACCGTTCCGTGTTCTTGTTCAGTGGTTTCATCAGGTGAAACATAATTTCATAATCATAACTTTAGTTCTAAGTATACCGTTTTCACATCCGTACGTAAAGGGGTTTTTGCCTGTGCAAGCAAGCGTTTGGAAGGATGAAGGCGTTTTCTACATTCTGGTATGAACGTGATTGATTTTGATCTTTTCAGGTCATAGATTTAGGTGCGTCATTTGAGCTGTGCACATACAACCGATATTCCCTTCATATGAATAATAGGAGCAGACTGAACTCATGCCAAAGGGGGACACAAGCTTGGAACGCGAATGGAAGAGTGCCTTATATACGTACGTCAACCAGTACAATCGCTGTGAGATCGATTACCGTCCACAGACGAGTGAACGGATCGTAACCGATCCTGAATTTGTGGTGGAACGGGGAGAACGCATGGCAAGACTGGATGAATGGTACCGCAAACGGCGTGCCGTACCTCTTCGTAGCGAGACTAGCGCCAAGCTTGTGCGTACACTCATTGATGGATCTGATGAAGCGGTAGTGGAAGTGCAACTGTACAGCAGGTTGTTCTATGAGAAAAGCGGCATCACCCACCGGGAAGATCGGATCGAACGGGAACGATTAACCTTTTTGCGTGAAAATGGGCACTGGAGTATAGCGCGTGTGGAACGAGAAGTGCCGGAGCGCCGTCCAGCGGGAGAAGGACGTCCGTATCAACAAGCTGATTTTGTACAGGCGGTGAATCGGCCGCTTCTGAATCGGGAAGTATTGGGTCAAGGAAGAAGTTCCAAAAGGCATATTTATCGTCGGGATCTGGCTGTGGCCTACGCAGATCGATGGTGGAATGCAGGCAATCCGGCGTATGAAGAATTCGATGTGGACTGCACGAATTATGTGTCCCAGTGTCTCTTTGCAGGGGAAGCACCCATCCACTATACTGGTAAAAGAGAAGCGGGCTGGTGGTATAAAGGATATGTGAACGGCGCGGAAATGTGGAGTTACAGCTGGGCTGTATCCAACAGTCTGGCAAGATATCTATCGGGTAGCAGCTGGGGGCTGACGGCCACCGAGGTGGATCGTCCTGAGCAGCTTATGCTCGGAGATGTCATTTTCTATGACTGGGACGGCGATGGGAGGTTCCAGCACAGCACGGTTGTTACCGCTTTTGACGCGGGGGGGATGCCGCTGGTGAACGCACATACGGTGAGCAGTCGCCATCGTTACTGGGATTACCGGGATTCCTATGCCTGGACGGAGCGGACGATATACCGGCTTTTTCATATCGCGGATGAATTTTAACAGGGAAAGATTTGCGAGATTCGGTGACGTAGATAGCCGGTTCCGTGTAAAATAAGAACAGAGACCGGAAGCAGCGGGGCAATCGCTTGTAACGGCTGCGCAGATAGCATCACGTACAGATATAATCGGAGGTTACGCATGAGTATGGATAAATTAAAAGTAGGCGTCGTATACGGCGGAAAATCGGGCGAGCACGAGGTATCGCTGCAAACGGCGTTTGCTGTAACAAGTGCATTTGATTACGAAAAGTATGAACTGGTTCCTTTTTATATCTCCAAGCAGGGGACGTGGAAAAAAGGAGCGGTAATGCATGCACCCTTTGCACGCATTGAAGATTTGAAGCTGGAAAGCTCGGCAGGGGGCACACAGGACGCGCTGAATGCATTATTCGCACGTTTATACGGTGGAGCAGAAGCGCTGGACATCATGTTTCCGCTGCTGCACGGTACGTTCGGTGAAGATGGAACAATCCAGGGTATGTTCGAGATGGCGGATATGCCGTATGTAGGTGCAGGCGTGCTGGCATCGGCAGGCGGCATGGACAAAGTCGTGATGAAAAAGCTGTTCGCCCAAGCCGGGATTGACCAGTGTGCCTTTACGTATTTTAACGCGACACAATGGAGACAGACCGAACACGAAATGATCGTACAGGTTGAAGATCAGCTGGGGTATCCATGTTTCATCAAACCGGCTAACCTTGGCTCCAGTGTAGGTATTTCCAAAGCGCGTAACCGCGATGAACTGAAAACAGCGATTGAGTTTGCACTCCGGTATGATACCAAAGTGGTCATTGAGGAATTTGTGGAAGCACGCGAGGTCGAGGTTAGTGTTCTTGGGAATGATGAACCGATGGCTTCGGTTCCAGGCGAGATTGTTTCTTCTGGTGAGTATTACGATTATGCAGCCAAGTATATCGACGGTCAGTCCCAGATGCTGATTCCTGCACCACTGGACCCTGAGGCAGCAGATCGCATTCGTGAAGCGGCATTGCAGGCGTTCCGTGCCATTGAGGGTAACGGCATCTCTCGTGCAGATTTCTTCATTCGCAAGTCGGATGGAGCGCTGCTGATTAACGAAGTGAACACGATGCCTGGCTTCACTCCGTACAGCATGTACCCGCTCTTGTGGCGCGAGACAGGTGTGTCGTATGCCGAATTGTTGGATCGCATGATCGAACTGGGACTGGAGCGGTATAACCGCAAGCAGGCACTGAATTACGAAAACGGCGTTCAGGCATAGCCTGGACGATCCGTTATCCAAGCTAGATTTCCACTATCAGGAGATTGGGAGGAATGTGCATGGGATTTCAGACAGAGTTTAATTCCGTATGTAAATTCAAAAGCGAGCAGGAGCTCTTCGAACTGCTAGAATATGGTCGCGGTAAAATGGTTAAACAAGGCTTCCGGGTGTTTCCAACCGGGCAAAAAGTCATTGCCTACACTCCGGACAATGTCGCGGTGGCTATTGTGAAAATTGTGGCTTCCATTGCGGAAATCAACTTTCAGAACCAAGAAGTAACGGAAGTAGAGATGCAGCTTATTCGCAAGCTGACCGAGGAAGAATCACGGGTCCAGACGGCGCTTGCCGATGAGATGTTCTTTGGGGAACAGGCTGAGGGTTAGAGTCTACCGATGGGTATGATCATAGAGCCTCATACGGTCTAGCTCCTGTAAGAGAGCGATCGGCCGGATTTGCAATCGCGGGATTACGCTCCCCTGTTTAGGGTAAAACTTGGTTATATACCATGTCGGGTTAACTTCGCGGCTGTCTTCAGTCGTGCAAGTCTGTCCGTCCTAAACAGAGAGGAAGAAATTCATGCTTGTACGTTTCGGTTACGTGGCGATGTCGGTGCTGGTGGAGAATGCTTCGCCTTCCAAGACGATGACAATGGCCAGTTTTAATAAAATCGGAGACAGGGAAGCGGCGATTCGCAAGCTGGAACGCATTGCAGCCGAGAACCTGCACAATACCTTACGTTTGCTCCGGCACAACAAAGGTAGCCATATTCATGTATATCGCTTTTCTTCGAAATTAATTCCACTGGCTACCCATGAAGATTTGAGTGACTGGGACCCGTTTCCGGCACTGAAACCGGATTTCGAAGCCATTGGCGACTTCGTGAAGGAAAATCAGATGCGCGTATCCTTTCATCCGGATCATTTTACCGTACTAAGCACCCCTCGCGAAGAGGTGTTGCGTAACTCGATGAAGGATCTTCGTCATCATGTCCGAATGCTGGATGCCATGGGCCTCAATGCGACAGCCAAGAACAATATTCATATCGGTGGTGCATACGGGGACAAGCCCTCGGCTGCACGGCGTTTTGAGGATAATTTTTTGAAGCTGGACCGAGACATCCAGGAGCGACTGACGCTTGAAAATGATGATAAAACCTTCAATTCACCTGAGACACTGGCGGTATGTCAGAACCTCGGGTTGCCAATGGTACTGGATATTCATCACCAGTGGGTGAACAACGAAGGCGAGCAACCATGGGAGCTGTGGCCGGATATTTTAAAGACCTGGCAATCACCGCTGGCCCAGGCCGACGCATCGCCGGATCGACCTCTAGTCCCCAAAATCCATGTATCCAGCCCGAAGAGCGAAAAGGACCCTCGTGGTCATGCGGATGGAGTGGAGGTTGAGCCCATACTTGATTTTCTGCGCCATATTGCAGCGGATACACCGGCCCTTGATGTCATGATCGAGGCGAAGCGCAAGGATGAAGCCCTGGTGCAGCTGATGCAGAAACTGGCCTTTTATCAGGATGAAGGTGTTGAATGGGTGGACGAGTCCACGGTACGAATTCATCCGTGAAGCCAAAAGGGGCTTGGACAGCAAGAAACTTTACGAATCCTCAGACGTATACTTCTAAAAAGTATTTTTAACTTTTTCGTAGATTGATATAGAAAGTAGAGTGAACGCTTTGAGTGAAAAGGAAAAGGTACCTTATGTCGTGACAAGCAAAAGCTATACTGCCGTTGCCATTAATGCTGCGTCCAAAGCGGGCGAGTGGATCAAGAGCCGTCTGGGTACAGTAAGTGAACTCGGAACGAAGTATTCTCCTCAGGATCTGGTGACCGAAGTGGATAAAGGGGCAGAGCAGATGATTCGCCGCCTGATTCTGACCCATTTTCCAGACCACGCTATTCTCGGGGAAGAGGGAGTTGAACCGGGGCCGGAAGCTTCAGCAAGAGCGCTGAAAGAAGCAGCAGAGGAAGAGTACCTCTGGATTGTTGATCCGGTGGATGGAACGACGAATTTTGTGCACGGATTCCCATTCTATTCGGTGTCTATTGCGCTTGCGCATAAGGGTGAAGTGATTGTGGGTGTCATCTACGATCCTTCCCGAGACGAATTGTTTGTTGCGGAAAAGGGAAAAGGAGCCTATGTGCACGGAAACCGGATGACGGTATCGGGTGAGGAAACCCTAACGCAGAGCCTCGTGGCGGTAGGCTTCCCGGCGGATACAACGTTTGCGTTGCCACTGAATATGGCCGCTGTTCAAGCTCTTGCTCCGCAGGTACGCAATCTGCGTGCAGGCGGGTCAGCTGCCATTCATCTGGCTTATGTTGCTGCTGGTCGCCTGAGTGCTTACACGGAAGTTGGCCTCAAGCCCTGGGATATTGCTGCAGGTGCGCTACTCGTTGCGGAATCCGGTGGTAAGGTGACCGATACGATCGGAACACCATATACGCTAGCCGTGAATCATATCGTTGCCAGCAATGGCAAGATTCATGAGGCGTTGACGGATGTACTTAAAGAAGCTAAGGCTACCGGACTGGAGTAATCTGAAGGCAGCTTTGGTTTGGTATAAGTTACTTATATAATTTGAACTATTCTTTTACACGTTAACGAAGGGGACAGAAAAAACCTGGAAAAGCGAAGCGTTCGCCTAAAAGCTTTCTGCAAGAAAGTTGCATCGGAAGCATACGCTTATCACCGGATTATTCCCTTTGGAAAAGGGAATTCAAAAAATCTGGGGATAACAGCTACCCTCAAGGCTATTCTGTCATCGGAGTGGACTGTGTAAAATCTTTAGTTTAACTTATATACTATTATATCAAAGGAGCGAATAACGATGGATGAATCCAAAGAACTGGAACGACGGCTTAGCGACATGCTGACGGAAGGAGATATGGAAGCGTCCGGTGATGCTGAAGAGCAAGAACGTCAGCTCATTCCTCCGAAGTACGAGGTGCGTATTCAGACAGAACGAGATCCGATTGTGGAGGAAACGTTAAAGTTTCGTACGATGGCTCGTGAACTGGATGATCGATATGACCGGTATTTGGATCGTGCTACCGGACAGAAATCGAAGGCGGACGGCGGACTGAAGCCAGGTCAGCGTGCGGATCGAGAGCAAGTTAGAAATTCAGGATCGGATAGCGAAGCGTAACATACAGGAAACATATGAACATTAATGGACATACCATCATAAGGATATACATTCTCAATAGGATTGCTCTCATACGATAGAGACGGATTCTAAAAATAATAGACTTCCCGGCATAGGGAAGTCTATTATTTTGCGCGCACATTTAGGCAAGAGGACAAAGCTATATTTGTAGTGATAGAATAGAGGTACACAAGCATATGTCATCGGAATGAATGGTGTACTATACAATCGTGTAAATGCTGGATTTAACTAAAGGAGTGTTCACAAGAATGAAGCGTAAACGTATTTGGAAAAACACCGCCGCAGGGCTGAGTGCCAGCATGCTGGCAGGTATGCTGCTACTTACGCCGTCCACATTACCGGCACATGCTGCCGATGCCAAAACGGGCGTATTACCTGTGGCTTCAAATGAAGCATCGCTTACGGCAACCAAGAAAGATGCTACTGCGGTAACCAAAGAGTTCCGGATCGTCACATTGGGTGATTCTATTACCGTAGGATATGAGCCCAAAATGACTACGTTGCCTTACGGTTACGTTGAGCGTTTGCAAGAACAAGGCTTGCTCCATGGGCGCACACAAGTAGATAACTTCGGCATCGCTGGACTTAAAACGAGCGGTTTGAAGAACTTCACCGATGCGATTAAGGAAAGCAAGACGCTGACTTCTGAAGCCATTCAACCGAGTCTGCCTGATCCAAGAGTGGGACAGATCGGAGCTAATACGGCTGCGATCCGTGAAAGCATTGCACAGGCTAACCTCGTTGCGATGACGATTGGCGGCAATGATGTTTCGGAGCTCCTTGGTACAGCGACTACGATGAGCGACCAAGAGCTGCAAGAGAAAGTGAAAGAGCTGCTATCAACGTATACAACCAATGTTACTGCTATCATTAATGATATTCATGAGATTAATCCATCTGCCCGGATTGTTATTGCTGACCAGTATCAGCCGATGCCGGAAGTAGCGGGCAAAGAGCTGTATGCCAAGCTGATGCAGGCTTCCCAAGGATTCACACAAACGATTGATGGCATTGCTGCTCAGTTCACGGCTAAGGGTGCAGATGTGAAAGTAGCCCATGTAGCCAAAGATTTTGTGGGCGGTGAAGGCACGATGACACATATGATCAAAAATCGTGATTTCCACCCGAATCAGCTTGGATATGCTGCTATTGCTGAAGAGTTTGCGAAAACAATCTGGGGCGACTACACGAAACTGACCGCGCCAGATGCAGGCCAGCCGATGAACATCATCGTAAGTGGCAAGATGTTGAACACACCGTATAAACCGGTTATTCGTAACGGCAAAAACTTCGTCGCGATCCAGGATATCGTAAATGCGGTGGGTGCCAAAACCGTTTGGGATAACAAAACGTCAACGGCAACCATTACCTACGGTGACCGCACAGTAGCTGTGAAGATCGGAGCGAATGCCGTGAAAGTGAACGGCGCATCCGTTGCAGTGGACACTCCGGCCTTCCTGAACAAAGTAGGCAAAGAAGCCAAAACGTATGTACCTGTGGCTATGGTAGCCGAAGGTCTGGGCTTTGATGTGCAGTATATCGCGAAGCTCAAAACGGTATTTGTAAATCCATAAAGTTTTTAATAGGGTTAAAAGTGATAAGGTGAACTCGTAAGGAGTGACCTTTATTCCAAAGATATCATGAGTGGCGAGGAGGGACTTGTTCCTGACTCGTCATTTTTTTGTTTTTGTGCTATACCTAACATTGCTCTCCTGAGTAACGCAACTCTCCTGGCATTATAATTCACTCACACGCTAACCAACGTTGCCACGTAGATAAACAAGTTCCACTAAAAAGTGTTATAGTCAGCTATCTTGATGATTGTATACCTTCTCAGATGACCCAAAATGTTGTATAAATATGACTTGTCATCCGACCATGGATGTGTAAATATGAAAATAACTTACAAGTAAACTGCATATGCAACCCAATTCAGACCCTTATCAGCTTCATCGTAGGCCGGTATCCCTCTAATCCAGCAACCCTTCGCCAAGCAAAGGAGCGCTCCCGAGTGAGTAAATTTAAAAACGCTTTCACCACACTACCCATTCACCACAAAACGATGTTGCTGATTGGATTTTTAATGCTGATCAGCTTTGCTTTCTACGTATCTGTCATGCAGTACGTGTTAAATATTTATGACCGCCAGATCTATGAGAAGTCTTCACAGGTGCTGAATATGTCTTCGGTTGGTATCGAGAACAAGCTACGCGAGTTATCCAATCTGTCCTTCAAAGTAATGTCGGATGAGCCACTGCAACAGTATCTATTGCAACTGGAGAAGGCGGAGACCGGATATGAGCGGAATAGTCTTCGTAAAAAGATTACAAACCGACTCGTTGCCTACGCTGGTTCCGAGAAATATGTGTACTCCATGATCTTTATCGACAACGATAACAATGTCATGGCGGCAGGTAATCGGGAAGGCATCTCAGAAGCGAAGCAACAGGAATTGATTTCGCTCGGTGAGCAATATTCAGGTTCCAACGTCTGGCTGGCAAGTGGGGATCAACAGGCGAGGCTACTATCGGTTAGACAGGTGAAGTCTTTTACAGGCGGAGCATTTACGCTGGATAAACTGGGAACCCTCATTATCCGTGTGCGGCTGGATCGGATCGTCCAGGATCAGATGCAGGAACCAGCGGAGGACTCGCAGTTGCTGATCGTTGATGGGACGGAAGTCATCTACCCAACCGAATCCACCGTAAGCAAATCCGAAATTGCGGAAGAAATGAAGCGGACTCAACCTTACGGAATTGCTACGTTGGAGCAGGGTAAATATTTTGTTGCAAGAGCCCATTCATCCTATACCAGCTGGAATTATTTATATACCACGCCATTTGATCAGATGTTCAAACAGATTCAATTTGTCAAACAGTTAGTCATGGTCATTTTTATTATGATCTTTCTGGTGGCTCTTGTGATTGGAGCTAAATTCTCTCGCAGTATCACCCATCCGATTGCGCGATTAATCAAAAAAATGCGTAATATTGAAAAAGGGGATCTGGATAAACTGGAGGAGGCAGCCCTGGGCAACATTCCCGTATCTCCGCAAAATGAAGTCGGACTTCTACATCGAACGTTTAAAATGATGTTACAACGGATTCGAGAGCTAATAGATGAGAATTATGCGAAGCAGCTCGTCATTCGTGAAACAGAATTGAAAGCGCTTCAAGCGCAGATTAACCCACACTTTTTATACAATACGCTCGAATCTATTAACTGGCTTGCCAAAGTGCAGAAACAGCATCAAATCTCCGAGATGGTCGAAGCGCTTGGATTCCTTCTGCGCAGTTCGGTCAATATGTCCGAGAAGTGGATTACGCTGGAACGGGAGCTGGATATCGTGCGCAGTTACGTGACTATTCAGCGTACCCGGTTTGAGGAAAGACTTGATTTTGACATGGATATTGCACCTGAGGTCGGAACAGCTCGAATTCCCAAGTTGACATTACAGCCGCTTGTAGAGAATGCCATTCACTATGCGCTTGAACCAAGCATCGAACCTTGCCAGATTCGAATTCGTGGCAGAGCAGAAGGGGAGCATATTCGGATTGAAGTCGAGGATAACGGGCCGGGTATGACCTCCGAATTCATGGAACGTTTGCAAGAAGGACAGATTCAGACCAGAAGGCAGGGCATAGGGCTTACCAATATTCAGGAACGTCTTAGGCTGACCTTTGGTGATGAAGGTACCATGAGCATAAGCAGCAAGCCTGGATCAGGAACTGTAGTATCGATCAGCATACCTTGGATCAGAGAGGACGATGACGATGTACAAAGTAATGCTCGTAGATGATGAACGTGTCATATTGGAGGGGATTTCTCAGGTGGTTGACTGGGAGGCTGCAGGGACAGAACTTGTGGATACGGCCAGAAATGGAGTGGAAGCACTGGGTAAAATCGAAAGCGCCAAACCCGATATCATCATTACGGACATTTCGATGCCGGGTCTGGATGGTCTGGGTCTAATCGAGAAGGCTTCCGAAGCTTATCCCGCCGTACGTTTCATCATGTTATCCGGCTACAAGGAGTTTGAGTATGCTCGCAAGGCGATGCAATATGGGGTAAAGCATTATCTGCTCAAACCTTGCAACGAGAGTCAGATTCATGATGCCTTGGTTGAGTTGTTACAAGAGCGCCAGGATGCGCAGGTTAAAGAACATGTGGCAGGAGAGATCAAGCAGCGTCTGCAGCGAGTGCTTCCCCATGTGAAGGAACAGTTTCTGCTGGAGTTCATGACCAATCGTACGTATGGGCCCGTGGATTTGGCGTATTACCAGGATTTATTCAATCTGGAGCTTCAACAAAATAGAGTCCGTTTACTGTTGCTTCGGATTGTGGATGAGCATGATTACAGCCATTTATTTGCGATAAAAAATATAGCTTCTGACCTGCTGCCTGAGATTCTGTTAAGCACAACGATTGAAGGCAAGCTATTGATTGTGCTGGCTGAACCAGAGGATGTACATATACTAAAGGAGCGGATTGAAGCGGTTCGCGAGACATTTACGCGTCTGTACAGATTAGAGCTAACGGCTGCGCTCAGCGAAGCGGATCATATGACCCAGTCCCGGCGGTTGTTCCGCGAGGTGATGCAGTACTTGAATCATCGCTTTTTCATTGGAGAGGGCAAACTTATAACCAAGAATGACGTGGTGCTGGCAGGGGAGTGTGACGGTGTGAATGTGGAGCAGGATGCCGAGCAACTGTGCCAGTTAATTAAATCGGGGAATACGGAGGAGGCTGCGGCCGAGGTACATCGTCTGTTCGAGCAACTGGCAGACCAGAAGCTGGATATTGAGGTGACACGTGCTTATGTTGTGCAGTTATACTCTGCCATGATTCAAGTCTGCCCGCCTGAGGAGGCAACCGATTTCACGCAGCGGATGGCAGAACTGACGCATATGGATACGCTAGCTGATTTGAATACGTTTGTGGCAGAGAGTGCTGCCCGTTTAACCGCTGGTTATTATAAAAACTTCATCAGCCGGCAATCATCGGCGGTGGAGAAAATGATGGACATCGTAGACCGTCACTATGGTGAGGCTAACCTATCCTTGAGCGGAGTAGCAAATCAGATGTTATATATGAACCCCGACTATCTCGGCAAAATTTTCAAAAAAGTCACCGGTGAAAATTTCTCCAATTACGTTAATCGGCTGCGCATCGAACGGGCGTGTGAACATATCCGCAGGGGCGGGGATGTGAAGGTGTTTGAGCTGGCAGAACTGTTCGGTTTTGGAGGCAACTCGCAATATTTCAGTCAGGTATTCAAAAAATGGACCGGCATGACGCCTACGGAATACCGCAGATTCGGCATCTAACAGGGGATTAGAAATGGCAAAGCTATGATAATGTGAGGTCATACCGTATCTCAAGAGGAGGATAACCGGCGCTTGGAGCGTCAGGGATGTCCTCCTCTGTTTTTTGAACCAACAAGACGGTTTTGTGTATTCAACTTGGATCGTACTTTTGCGAAAATGACAATATCAAGTTTGTGAAAGCGTTATCAGTATATCGTTAACAAGATGGTGATAACCCGTTCACAATACCATATCAGCATAAAAAGGGGAGATTGGCATGGTGAAAAAGGCAATATTCCTGATGATGGCTGCGTTACTTGTGTTTACAGCAGCGTGTAGCTCAGGTGGAGGCAGCGAACAGGGGTCCGGGAGCAAGGGTGATTCGGTAAATCTTCGTATCGCATGGTGGGGCTCGGATACACGGCATGAATATACACAGAAGGTCATCGACCTATATAAAACGAAAAATCCAAACGTCAAAATTGATGTGGAATATGCTTCTTTTGACGACTACTGGAAAAAGCTCGCCCCGCAAGCCGCAGCCAACCAGCTGCCTGACATTATTCAGATGGATATTTCCTATATCAGCCAATATGCACAGAACGGTCAGCTTGAAGATCTCGCACCGTATCTGGGCAATCAGATCAAGGTGGATGATGTGGCCGAGAATGTCATCAGCACAGGTGTAATTAACGGCAAGCAATATGGTGTACCTGCCGGGGTTAACGTACTAGGGTTCCAATATGATCCTGCGTTGCTCAAGAAAGCTGGCGTAGATGCCATGCCTGAGAATCTGACATGGGAATCTTACGAAGCGCTTGGTAAACAAGCAGCAGAGAAGGGACTGTATCTGGATGGCGGCGTAGCTCCGGATATCTTCTTCCACTATTTCCTGCGTACCAAAGGCAAATCGCTCTACAACCCGGAAGGAACCGGGCTTGGATATGATGACGATGCTCTGTTCGTAGAGTTCTTCGGATTAATGCAACGCATGATCGAGCAGAAGGCAGCGCCATCACCGGATGTAGCTAACCAGACGAAAGGCATCATTGAAGAGTCGGATCTGGTGAAAGAAAAAGGCATCGGAGTATGGCAATGGTCGAACCAGTTTGTCGCTCTGCAACAGGTAGCTAACCGTCCGCTTGCCTTTGCACCAATGCCGGGACCGGATATGGAAAAAGGACTTTATATGCAACCAAGTATGTACTGGGGTGTAACGTCCAACTCCAAGGTGAAGGAAGAAGCAGCGAAGTTCATTAACTTCTGGGTGAATGACGAAGAAGCGAACAAACTGATCAAAGGGGAGCGCGGTGTGCCGATCTCCGGAAAAATCAAAGAGGCTATTGCTCCCGAACTGAGCGATGCAACGAAACAGGTATTTGAATTCGTGGCATCGATGGAGCCGAAAGCTTCTCCAATGAGCCCACCACCACCGGTTGGATCACCTGAGGTAATCTCCTCCTTGGCGGATGTAGTGGAAGAGCTGAACTTTGGCAAAATTACAGCCGAACAGGCAGCACAGACCTTCCGCAAAAATGCAGAATCCGTGCTTGCCAACAACAAATAACAATTGAATGATGGCTTGCTCGTCCCGCTTGCAGGGATGGACGGGAACCGGGCTGCTCGCTGAAGGCGAGGGCCTTTCCCCGTCCTGTCTGCAACATGAAGACGGTAGCAAGCTGATCCATGAAGGAGGTACGTTCCACTTGAGGCAGTATTCTTCGTTGCGCAGAAACTTGACGGGATATGCTTTTATCAGCCCATTTATTATTGGTTTTCTTGGATTTACGCTCATCCCGATGTTTGTTTCTCTCTACATGTCGTTCACGAGTTATAACCTGTTCACCTCTCCCAAATGGATCGGGATGGACAACTATACCAAGATGTTTTTTGATGATCCGAAATACTGGAATTCGGTTAAGGTTACGTTTTTATATGTATTTATCGGGGTGCCGTTAAGGCTGATTTTTGCCCTCTTTGTCGCAATGATTCTGAACACGGGCTCTCGAATGGTGGGAACGTATCGTACATTGTACTATCTGCCTTCCATCATCGGCGGTAGCGTGGCCGTATCCATTATGTGGCGTAACCTGTTCAGTAACGAAGGTGTCATTAACAGTGCGATGACCGCCATCGGCATTGGGCCAATCAGTTGGTTCGGTGACCCGGATGCGGCGCTTGTTATGCTGATTTCCCTGTCCGTGTGGCAGTTCGGTTCATCGATGCTGATCTTTCTGGCAGGACTCAAAAATATATCTCCCGAGATGTATGAGGCCGCAGGAGTGGATGGTGCGAATCCCATTCGGAAGTTTTTCAGCATTACGTTGCCATTGCTCAGTCCAATCGTGCTGTTCAATCTGATCATGCAGACAATCGGTGCATTTATGACCTTCGTGCCTGCGTACATCATCTCCAAAGGGGAGGGCGGCCCGATGGATGGTACGATGCTGTACTCGTTATATCTGTTCCGTCAGGCGTTTATGTTTAACAACATGGGTTATGCTTCTGCCATGGCTTGGGTGATGTTGATCATGATTGGTGTGCTTACAGCGGCTGTGTTCCTGACATCCAAGTTCTGGGTATTTTATGAATCTGAAGGAGGGAAGTAATCATGGTGTGGAGAAATGTAAAATGGCCAATCTATCACCTGTTCGTTGCCGCACTTGCCCTCCTGATGCTCTACCCGGTGCTGTGGATGTTATTCAGTTCTTTCAAGGAGAGTCGCACGATCTTTGTAACGGCAGAAAGCCTGTTTCCGACCGAATGGATCTGGTCCAACTATGTGGATGGCTGGAAAGGAACAGCCGGACGGCCATTTATGGATTACATCACCAATTCACTGATCATTGTGGTGATCTCTACCATTGGGGCAGTGCTGTCGTCGTCCCTGATTGCGTTTGGCTTTGCCAGACTGAATTTCAAAGGACGTACCTTCTGGTTCTCGCTGATGATGCTTACGCTGATGTTGCCGCATGACGTCGTATTGGTTCCGCAGTATATTATCTTTACCAAGCTGGGCTGGCTGAACACGATTCTGCCGATTGTGGTGCCTACTTTCTTCGGGATGCCGTTTTTCATCTTCCTGATGGTGCAGTTTATTCGCACGATTCCGAAAGAGCTGGATGAAGCCGCAACGATTGATGGCTGTAACAAGTTCAGGCTGTATATCCAGATCATCATGCCCCTGATCAAGTCTTCGCTGGCGACAGCGGCAATCTTCTCCTTTTACTGGAGATGGGAGGACTTGCTCGGACCGGTACTGTATTTGAACTCGCCTGACAAGTATACCGTATCCATGGCACTCAAAATGTTCCTCGATAGTGAATCTGCCTCCAACTGGGGTGCGATGTTCGCGATGTCGATAGTCAGTCTGGTGCCGGTTGTGGCTGTATTTTTCATCTTCCAGAAGCAGATTGTGCAAGGCATGAGTACGAGTGGTTTGAAGGGGTAACGAGGCGAGCAGCTATTGGGTGAGGACGCGCACGAAATAGGTAAGGTAGCCTGTTCCGCAACAAACAGCATATACATTGCAAGGAGGACACAAATTGCAGGAAGTACAGGGTAACGAAGGATTACGCGGGGGATATCATGTGGTGGACTCTGCGGACGAACAAGCGGATGAACAGAGTGTGACCTCCTGGAAGTTTAGCTTTGGCCCAAATGCAATTCTGGAAAAAGCAGATGGCTATTTGGCTGTTTCGTCAACAACGATATACGATGAGAGCCAAGGATTCGGATTTGAATCCGGTTCACTGGTGTATGAAAAGCAACGGGTTGAAGAGCAGGAAGATGGGGCGCCTTCTTCAAATGGGGGTTATCCATCGCAAGGGCAGGCAACAATGTCTGCCCGCTTGCGTTCCAGCTTTTGCATCCCGCTTAAGGCATCGTTTGTCGTCGATGTGCCCGACGGGACGTATCAGGTGTTATTGATTGCCGGAGATCCGCTTGCGGATACAATCACGCGTGTCAAAGCAGGAGAAGGCCGGCTGATGTTACCCACGATTCGCACGGTGGCTGGGCAATGCGCAGAAATGCGGTTTGCCGTTGTTGTTCGCGGGGGAAAGCTGCGTCTAACCTTCTCGGGACCTGCACCTCGGATCAATGCAATGGAAATAACGCTGGCCAATCAAACGATGACCGTGTTTCTCGCGGGCGATTCAACGGTAACAGATCAGCCAGAGAGCGGATACCCGTATTGCGGCTGGGGACAACTACTGCCTGCACAGTTCAAACATGATGTTGCCGTGGATAACCATGCACAGTCAGGGCGGAGTTCCCGTAGTTTTATTCATGAAGGCCGCTTGGATGCGATCATGAAGCGAATAAAACCGGATGACTTTTTGTTCATTCAATTTGGACATAACGACGAGAAGCCTGACCCGGAACGGGGGACAGATCCTTTTACCACTTATAAGCAGTATTTGAAAAAATATATTGATGCCGCACGCGAGGCTGAGGCGCGTCCGGTGCTGATCACACCAGTGCATCGCCGATACTTTGCGGAAGATGGCATATTGACCGATACACACGGCGATTATATCACTGCCGTACGTGAACTTGCGGCAGATGAAGAAGTGCCGCTAATCGATCTGGCCGAACGCAGCCGCCTGATGTTTGAGCAGGCGGGTGAAGAAGGAACCAAGGATGATTTTATGTGGGTGTTGCCTGGCGAATATATCAACTTCCCAACAGGGATGGAAGATAATACACATTTTCAGGAGCGAGGCGCAAGCCGCTTGGCAGAGCAGGTGGCTGAAGCTATCCGCGAGATGCATTTGCAACCATTGGAAATGTATTTGCGTTGAAACGCGAGCTATACAATTGCTTATATATTATAAGCGAGTAGAGCGAAGCAACGAGCGCAAAAAGTGGCCCAGCAAAGCGAAGGCCATGCTCTTTAAAAGCAGTGGAGGGTGAGCGAGGCAGCGAGGAGGGCGGAATCGGGAAAAGGGAGCAAAGCGCCCGCGTTTGGCACGGGATTTCCCCCTTGGAGGGGAATAGAAGAAATCCCGGACCAACAGCGGCCCAAAGCCCGATCCGCCCACCGAGCGTCCGCCCGCGAGCCACGTAATAGGTTTTAACTAGCACCATCTTCGCAATGAGCGAAAGGAGGAGAATCATGCCAGATCAATCAAGCCTTCCGAAATCCTCTTCCCACGGTCATACGTACTGGGTTATCCCGGATGGGTACATCCCGCCGGATAGCTCAGGTGCACTGGAGAGTCATGAGAGCATCTGTGTGTTAAACACGGGAGATGAGGATGCAACGCTGGAGATTACAATTTACTTTGAAGACCGCGATCCGCTGGAACATATGCAAGCGGAAGTCCCGGCTAGAAGAACAAAACATATCCGTACCGCATCGCTACGTGCCGGGGATGAAACTATCCCTTCCGGTGTACCATATGCGATCACGGTTTCAAGTAATGTACCCGTCATCATTCAGTACAGCCGCCTGGATACAACCCAGCCGGAACTGGCCTTAATGAGTGTCATGGCGTACCCTTTGGCATAAACGAAGTGAGCCAACAAAAAATAAATGAATATTGTACTGTGCCTTAATCATCTTGCCAAGCTAACAAGCACTGACCAAGCACAGAAAGACCTGTAATCTGCATCTGGTTTGATGCCGGATTACAGGTCTTTGCTCTTCGGTTTACTCCCCATATTTATACGTACTGGCATTCAGAATCTTCACGTCGACCTCAACTTTGCCGAGGTGAATACGAGCAAGGGGTTCTGCCCGCTGGGCAACCTCAGCTCTCCACCAATCGGGATGATGCCGGTAGAGTTGCTCTACAAGACCGAATGAATCTACTTTGCGCGCTTTGGTTGTGGCAAATGTGATCCGAATTTGAGCTTCCATCTGCTTGCCTGCCTCTTGCTCCATTACACGGGGAGAACGAAAAGAGCCATGATCCTCAGCAATCGTACCTTTCACCGAAGTGAACAGATCAAAGGTGATACCGCTAGCACTTTTTTTCGCCTTTATACGCGTTTTGGGTTTGTGAAGAGTCAAAGTAAGGTCAGGAGTACCGCCATGCTTCCCATAGACGTACAGCGGATATTGGTACACATGGTCATAATTTACGTAACGGGCGCCGTCTGCTTCGGCACCAGAGACTTTCCCCTGACTTTTTCCATTGCTCACGACGTAAAATCCATCCATTCGAATCAGCGGCGGGGTCTCTTCGCCGTTATGCCACGTCTGATTTTTAGTGGAAACGGAAGGCAGTAACACCACAGATGAAGGTTCTCTCAGACTATCAAGTAACTGATGCAGGCGAATGGGCTCATACCCGGAATGCTGCCTGTACAGTCTCATCGGTTCGAACAACTCAATCGTTTGAGCCGACTGGTTCAGGATCGCGGAGGGAGAGAGCAAAGTGGACAGATCTTGTTCTGTCGCATAGATCCATGGTGTATATCGCAGTTGTCCGGAATGAAGTAACGTGTTAAAAACATCCTCCAGTCGCCCTTCCAATGCATTTTTGGATAGCACAATTGCTTTCACGTGAGTCCACAACGTTTGCTGCTGCGATGTCTCATACAGATTGTTGATTGCCATACTTAACGTTGTGCCGGTGCCTTTTCCAATCCAGATTTGACTACCTTCTCTTGGTGTCGGCCCTTCCTGCTTTGCAATGCTGGAAAAATCGATTAACTGGGCGTACGTCGTATATTGATTATCCGCATAATCGATGCCAATGGCTGTAATAAAGTTAATGCTTTGCACTTCCTTGGAATCCCAGCATCCTGTCAGCAGCATGACACAAACTGCAACGATGCTACTTACGCAAGTCCATCTCATCAAGGTTTGTCCTTATGGCGGGTAGAATCCTGTGTGCGTAATACAGCTGGGCGTTTGGTGCGTGTCATGGAAGGTGGCATCGATACGGCCTGTGTGAAATCTCCTGGGATGTAAGGTGATACAGGGGAAAGGTAGGATACGCCGTAACACTCCAGAGATACGAGATGAACTAACAAGGCAAACAGAGCAACCATAAATCCGAATAACCCCAAGATCGAAGAAGCAATTAACATTCCGATGCGAACCTGGGATGTGGCTCCCCCCAGAACCGTATTCACCAGAATGTAGCTGGAGATGACGGAGATCGCTACCGTGACAATTATTGTGGGAGATGTAATTCCGGCACGAATGGCTGCATCCCCGATAATTAAGCCACCAACCACACTGACGGTCTGTCCCAATGCACGGGGTAGCCTTCTTCCAGCCTCATTGAACAGTTCAAACATAAAGATCATGAGGAAAGCTTCAAGTGTAACCGGCATGGGCAATCCCATCCGCGTCCCTGCAATCGTTGCGAGCAGGGGCAGTGGAATCTGCTCCAGATTAAAGCTGGTCAGACCGATGTAGAAGGCCGGAAAAAAACAGGCAATGAGCAGCCCGGCAATTCGTAATATCCGTTCAAAGGTCACGATGAAAAAGGGAGTGCTCTCGTCTTCAGGTGATTTTAACTGATTGAACAGTGTTGTCGGTGCGATGACGGCTACAGGTGACCCATCCGTGAGCACAGCAAAACGCCCGTTGATTAAGGAGTCCGCGACATAATCTGGACGTTCGGAATTATCCGTGAGCGGAAAGATGCTTCGCACGCCTCCCATGACCGCGCGTTCCATGATGGACGTGCCCATGATTCCGTCGACGTTAATCTGATTCAGATTGCTACGGGCAGTCTCTAGAATTTCGGGGTTAATAATATCTCTAACGTATAAGAGACCGATCGTTGTCTGTGTGCGATCTCCTTTTATGATTTTCTCATAACACATGGATGACGTTTTTAACCGTTTGCGAACCAGGGCGATGTTGGTGGATAGTTCTTCGGTGAAACCATCGCGCGGTCCTTTTACGGACGTCTCGATGGCAGACTCTTCTGGTGTGCGTCCCGGAATATTGGCAATATCCAGACT
The DNA here is from genome assembly GCF_023714295.1 of Paenibacillus polysaccharolyticus. Lineage (GTDB taxonomy): Bacteria > Bacillota > Bacilli > Paenibacillales > Paenibacillaceae > Paenibacillus > Paenibacillus polysaccharolyticus_A. The sequence goes on along the minus strand of NZ_JAMAUN010000016.1, from coordinate 41,995 downwards.
GCAAGCCTGTACACCATTTTCAAAAATAAGTACAAGCTGCCCGCTAAACAGGAGCATGTTTATGTTTTGGAGATCGGTAATGTCATCTATGGGTTTCAGGGTTAGCCCAAGCTCCTTGGGTACAGCCTCTTCCATAATCAATGTATGTTTTTCTAACCGTGGAATGATGAACTGATTGATTTGTTTACTGTCCACCAGCCCGTCGCAATAGAGCAGAATGACAGAACGAACAGTCTCATCTTGGGCAGAAAACGTCTGGATAACCACATCCGCACAGGATTCAAAGTTTTTTCTCAGGGAGGCAAGCAGGTTCTCGTAGGATGTTGTGTCAATCGGGTGTTTCTCCTTCTCCATGGCGTTGTTTCCTCCTCTGCTGGCGTGAATGGATGAAGGCAACGATTGTTGCCAGAACCGCAAATCCGCTCAGATACACGAGATTATATGGAAAGATGTAATCAACCAGAATCTTCGTGAAAGTAATATCATCCAGAGGGTACAGCATGGATAGAATAAAAAATATAGCCAAAGACGCACAAGTAACCATTCTTCTGGAAGTGCTCTTAATATTCCATATTTCTACCACAATATACATGGCCAGACTAATCCGGGTGAAAGAACCTGCGAGCCACTGATAGATGGAAAAGAAATCGGTCTGCGCAATATATTTGCCCAGGGAGGCAATGCGCCATTCTTCAAAAGCAGGGTATCTCATTTTGGCTGCTTCATAAGGGTCAAATTCTACGATCGCTCCAATGAGCGGACCTGTCGTTAAACCAACCATGATCAATGCAAGCATTAGATACTGCCATAGCTTGATACGTTTGGCGAGATGAGGCTGAATGTACCAGAGGAAAAGCAGTTCAAACATGCCTGCAAGACTGTAAATCATGCCATGAAATACAGGTGACCATCCATGCTCCAGCACAGGCAGAAGACGGTTGTAATCTTTATACTGGGAATTGACAATGGCGACGTAGAAGCCGAGCAACACAACTAATGGCAGAATCAGTCCTGCTGTGAAGGCGAGCGAACGCATACCCTTATAGGCAGCATATCCGCACAAAGCCATAAGTGCGATTGTTGTTGCGATCACAGGTGTTTCGGTCAGATAGTTCGTTTTGGCCCAAGTCGTGGTATCACGTAACGTAAAGTAGATGACGCATAGAAAAAAGAGACTGTTTCCCACCCGCAACAGAAAACCTACGGGTTTACCAAGATGGGAAGACAGCCAATCATGTAGAGTCTGATGTTGTAGAAAGCGTGACACGTAGGCCAGCATCAGTACAAAGATCACGAGTGGGCCGGTAGATAGCAAAACTGAGATCCATGAGTCCCTTTTGGCCGCACTCAGAAGGGCGGGAATAATTAATACATGGCTGATGAGGCCTACAGATAACATGATTAACATCATGGCTTGCAAGAACGAAGGTTGTGTACGCTTCATGCGGAGGAACTCCTTTTCAGAGTAGAGTATCCTCAGCAGTGTTAACGTGTTTGGAAAGCTTCATACAGGATCATCGCCTCAGGTACGTTAATCATCGTACCTTTTGCGGTATTTCTGGCTTGACGGATATCATGCTTTAGCATGACTGACCAACATACGTTTGCGGCCGCTCATGTTGGTGCCAAGTACACCGATAATGATCAGGATTGCACCTACATAGTGATAACTCCGGACAGGTTCATGTAGAATCAGAGCACCCCCAGCGATCGAGATGAGTGTAGACAGATTACTAAACACACTGACACGTGAAGCCTCCAGATGAGTCAGGGCGTAGCTGGACAGGAGGGTGGATACCATGGTAGATAAGATAGCCAGATACGCAAGTGCGCCCAAGTAGGAAATATCTCCCAGAGGCTGAACGTAATCAGCCATCGAGCCTGTAAATGCATGACGTATTAGTGCAATCGCATTAAACACAACACACCCTACCATTAAGGTCACCCAGGTCAGTTCCAACGGTTTATATTGCCGAGTAAGTGGTCTAGCCAGTACCCCATATCCTGCAAAACTGACGGCTGATAGAACCAGTAGCACAATGCCTTGCATATTACTCATCGACATGCCGCTACCTTTCATGGCAAAGATAAAGATGACGCCAGCGACAGAAAGGAGCAGAGACATTTTTTGCACAATAGACGTACGTTCCTTCAAAAAGACCGAGGCCAGAACAAGGGTAAACACAGGCACCATCGCCTGAATTATTCCCGCTTCCGAAGAATTAGAGGTTACCAGTCCGAAGGCTTGAAAGGCAAAGAAGAGCACAGGCGAGAGCAGTCCTAGCGGAATGATTCGCCAGAGGTCAGCTAAACGGAGATTAATTTTAATCCAGCCGAACAGCACAGGAATGCTGACCACAATAAGTGACAGAGCGAAACGGTGTGCAAGCACATCTAAGGGATGAGCAATGGTGACGGTCATTTTCACGAATAAAAAAGATAATCCGATAATCGCAGCATAAACAACAGATGCAATATAAGCATAGGTTCGGTTACGTGTAGTATTCATTCCTTTTTCCTCCAGTAATGCGATATGAACTAGACTTACTGATTACCTATCAAGTGATGGAACATATGAGCCTTATTTAATATACTTCTACTTCCGCTGTGCTACAATACAGAAAACAAGTGATTGTACCGGTACAGTTTTGTGGAGGAGGGGTGGATGGGGTGAAAAAATACGAGGTAATCGCTCATGCATTGCAACAGTGGATACAGGAGCAAATGGTTCAGCAGGGGAGCCGCCAGTGGGATGACAAAGGAATAAGGTTGCCAGCGGTTCGCCGTGTGGCGGAACAATTTCAATGCAGTGTGAGCACAGCGATTCGTGCATATGAATGGTTGGAACAGCGACATTTGGTGTATGCCGTACCCCAATCCGGTTATTATGCCGTTCAGAACGGCTTAGGTATACAGGATATGGATTGGCAGGAGCCGCTAGATTTTGCGTCGGCGGCTCCTGACCCAAGGGTATTTCCTTATGCCGATTTCCGGCATTGCGTGGAAGTGGCGATGAAACAGAAGCAAGACGAGCTTTTTTTATACGGCACCCCGCAAGGATTGCCCTCGCTGATTGAGCTATTACAGAAACAGTTTGCGGATTATCAGGTATTTGCGCGAGCGGAACAGTTTTTCATCACATCGGGTGTGCAGCAGGCGCTTGCGGCGCTGGCCTTGATGCCTTTTCCCGGTGGAAAAACCAAAGTCATGGTCGAACTGCCTACTTATCACAATATGCCTACCTTGCTGCAGAGCTTGAACGTGCCGATTGCAGGTGTACGAAGAACGTTCGAGGAAGGACTGGACTGGGATTCGCTTGAACGCCAGTTTGCGGAGGGGGATGTCAAGTTTTTCTATGTGATCCCGCGGTTCCACAATCCCATCGGAACTTCCATGGGGGCGGCGGAAAAGAAGAGACTTCTTCGGCTTGCCGAGCGATATGAAGTTTATCTGGTCGAAGATGATTATCTAGCCGATTTGGAGGACAGTGCTAGACAGGATCCTTTGTGGGCTTATGATACGCATGACCGGGTTATTTATCTGAAAAGTTATTCCAAGATTCTGTTCCCCGGGCTTCGTATGGGTGTAGCCATTTTGCCTGTGGCCTTAATTGCTTCTTTCGGTTCAATGAAAAGAATGCTGGATATCGACACCTCACTGCTGTCTCAAGCTGCGCTGGAAGTGTACATCCATAGCGGAATGTTTGCCCACCATGGCAAAATCATTCGTAGCCGTTATGCCGCGCGAATGGAAGTTGTGCATGAACAGTTGGCAGCTTATTCCGATTTCGAACCGTTTCGTGCTGCGCCACGAACCGGCGGGGAACATACGGTTCTCCCTTTGCCAGGGAATATACCTATCCGCACCTTACTGTCCCGTTTACAGAACCGCGGAATTATTGCCGATACAACAGAACGATATTATCCCGAAGGGACGTACCGTACCGATATCGATAAGATGTTGCGACTGAACATCTCTAATGTTCCGAAACAACGTATTGCAGAGGGGATGCAGATCATTCGGGAGGAGATTCTGAAGTTGCAGGTTAGATCCACAACATGAAGATAGACCAGCCTTTAATGGGCTGGTCTATCTTGAATTTTAAATGATGTTGCCGCCGGCTCCAACTCTTACTCCTGTGCCATTGCTTTAAAAGAAGCTTCAGCCGCTTCAAGCGTTACAGCAATGTCTTCGTCCGTATGAGCGGTGGTCAGAAACCAAGCTTCATACTTCGAAGGAGCCAGATTGATGCCACGGTTTAACATGTGGCGGAAGAGGGACGCGAAGCGTTCGCCGTCCGTGTCTTGTGCGTGGTCATAGTTGGTCACCGGATGATTGCAGAAATGCGTGGAGAACGCACCACGAATGCGGTTGATCGTCAGATCAATGCCGTGACGGTCCGCGGAAGCCTGCAAGCCAGCGGTAAGATTGATGGCGAGACGTTCCATCTCTTCATATACGCCAGCACCTTGCAACACTTCCAGACAAGCGATACCCGCCGAGATGGAGGCGGGATTGCCAGCCATTGTTCCGGCCTGATACGCCGGGCCGAGTGGAGCAACCTGCTCCATGACATGTTTACGTCCGCCGTAGGCACCGATCGGCAAGCCGCCGCCAATGATTTTCCCAAGTGCAGTGAGGTCAGGTTCAATCTCCGCATGATTGTCCAATCCGGCATATGTCTGAGTGGAACCGTAGTGGAAACGGAAGGCGGTAATAACCTCGTCATAAATAACGAGTGAACCGTTCGCGCGTGTCATTGCACAGAGGCCTTCCAGGAAGCCTGGTTCTGGCATAACCATACCGAAGTTACCGACAATCGGCTCTACCATAACCGCCGCTACATCGTCACCCCAACGTTCGAGCGCTTCCTTCAGACCATTCAGGTCGTTATATGGAACGGTAATGACTTCATGAGCAATGCTTGTCGGAATACCTGCACTGTCGGGAATGCCTAGCGTAGATGGGCCTGAGCCTGCAGCGACCAGTACGAGATCGGAGTGACCATGATAACATCCGGCAAATTTTACGATTTTATTCCGTTTCGTATATGCGCGAGCTACGCGAATCGTCGTCATCACGGCCTCCGTACCGGAGTTCACGAAGCGAACCTTGTCCATGGACGGGATCGCTTCCTTGAGCATTTTGGCAAGCTTGATCTCGAGCTCCGTTGGCGTACCGTATAGGACACCGTTTGCAGCCGCTTCCGTTATGGCTTTGGTAATATGAGGGTGGGCATGTCCAGTCACAATCGGTCCGTATGCCGCGAGATAATCGATATACTTGTTGTTGTCAACATCCCAGAAGTGAGCGCCTTGCGCTTTTTTCATAAAAACGGGTGCCCCGCCGCCCACCGCTTTGAATGAGCGAGAAGGGCTGTTTACGCCGCCTACAATATGTTCCAGCGCTTCTGTATATAACAACTCTGAGTTCGTACGTGTATTCATGAGATAACTTCCTTTCGTAATTCCATTAGTTTAAACCAGCAAAACAATGGCATGATATGATTATTTTCGCATACTTTGGCGTACAGGCATAGCGAAAGGGCAGCATATAGGCTGCCCTTCTGAGATTGAATGAGATCATCGTTATCGTATTACCAAGTTAGCTCAGAGTGTATTACTGGTCATTTACTCTGCGGGTTGCTGTGTATTCTTCTCATTACCGCTGGCCGTCTTGTCTTCTTTGTTTTTTTCGTCTTCCGTCTTGGCTGGCGGGTGAATGATGTCTTGAACATGTTGTTTCAATTTTTCTTCACTGGTGACCGTCAAGACTTGTGCACCGCCAGGGGTGCGTTCTTCTTTCAACAAGTTCATTGGTGGAACCTGCTCACTGCCATTCATGCTGCTTTGGTAACCAAGTCCGCCCAGCTTCCACATGTCGGAGAGCGTAAGGTTGGTATCCACAAATGGGCTAACTTCTTCCAGGATGGAAGGTAACTTGGCAATCGTTGTTGTCGACTGCATTTTGGCCGTCACAGCTTTGAGCAGCTCCCGCTGACGTTCCGAACGTGCGAAGTCAGACATCGCATCATGACGGAAACGAACATACATCAAGGCTGTTTTGCCGTCGAGATGCTGGTATCCTTTTTTCAGATCAATATCGTACTCGTTGTTGTCGGCTTTACTCACATAATGCATGTCCTTCTCGACATCGAAGTCTACACCGCCAACCGCATCGACCAGTTTGATGAATCCTTGGAAATCGGTATACACATAATATTGAACAGGGATGCCGAGCAAGTCGCTCGCGGCTTCCATGGCTACGTTAGGGCCATGGGTAATCGCTGTGTTAATCCGGTCTTTACCATATCCGTCGATGGTCACGTAAGTATCACGCAGGATCGAGAAGAGGTTGATTTTTTTGGTCAGCGGGTCAAGTGATACCACCATCATGCTGTCGGAACGGGGGACTTCACCCTTCTTCAGACCGCGGGCATCAACACCCATAACCAATATGTTCACGGTTTCGGTACCTTCCCATTTTGGAGGGTCAGGTGTCTTCACTTTCTCTACGTTCTCAATATTGGCAAATGGCGAATCCTCGCCTTTCTTCTGCAATCCGTCCAACTGATTAAGAATAGAACCGAAATAGTAGGCCGCTGCCCCTCCAACAATTAACACGAAGGCGGCAAGAGAGATCCATAGGGTCCTCTTCGTCTTTCTGGTCATGCTAGCGCTCCTTTGTATTTGAGATAAAAAATAAACGATTTCAGTACATGTAAAGTTGCGTTAATTAGCGTATAAGTCGAAGCTTTCCGTTCGCCTTCCCTCCAAACTTCAAGGCAGAGGAGGCCACTTCAGACTATTTTTTTAAAGCTTGCTGAATTTTGACTGTTACTATTATAATTTCTTTTTGGGCTACAAGCAATTTCAACAAAATCCAAGTGAGGTATAAACATGCTGGCGATTGATGTCAAAGATTTGCGAAAGTCGTTTAATGTCCAGAAAAGCCGCGGTGGGCTGAAGGGCGCGTTTCAGGATCTGTTCAAACGTCAATACCAGGAAGTATTGGCTGTGAATGATATTTCATTTCAGATACCGCAAGGTGAAATCTGCGGATATATCGGAGAGAACGGCGCCGGCAAATCAACAACGATTAAGATGCTGACCGGCATTTTGGTGCCTACATCCGGGCATTTATCGGTAGGTGGGTATGTTCCGTATCAGGAACGGGAGAAGTTTGTTAAAAATATTGGTGTGGTGTTTGGGCAGCGTAGTCAGCTATGGTGGGACATCGGTGTAATTGAATCTTTTCATCTTCTGCGCAAAGTATACCGGGTAGGAGAGCAGGACTTCCGTAAACGGCTGGACGAGCTGGTCGAGCGTCTGCAATTGCAGGAGTTGCTGAGTCGTCCGGTACGCAAGCTCAGTCTCGGTCAGCGGATGCGCTGTGAACTGGTGGCGGCCTTACTGCACAATCCAGGCATTGTGTTCCTGGATGAGCCGACCATAGGTCTGGATATCGTGGTGAAGTCGGAAATCCGAGAGTTCCTGAAAGACATGAATGAGCAACATGGTACAACCATCCTGCTTACGACACATGACTTGCAGGATATCGAAGCCTTATGTTCGCGAGTCATTATGCTAGATGCAGGAAGTATCATCTATGATGGAGGTTTGGATCACCTCAAGTCTCAGTGGGGCACGGAGCGTGAGGTTCGGTTCAAGTTTGGTACAGGTCACACGATGACTCAGATGCAGGAATGGACGGCGGCGATGCCTGTGCGGTGGACCGTGGAGAATGACTTGTCGGCGTCCGTGTGGATTCCGCTGGAACTGAACGTTTCGGATGTGCTGGCACGTGTGGTGGGACAGGCAGATATCACCGATATTCAGATCATTGAGACGAACACGGATGAGATTGTGCGCAGCATCTACCAGTCTGGTTCCGCCGAGCGTCCAGAGATCGTGTCCGCAGGAAATGAAGCGGTAGGTGTATCCTAAAATGAATAGTGCATTTATCGATTTCATGCGCATTCGTTTTCTGACGATGCTTGCGTATCGGGTTAATTATTATTCCGGCATTTTGATATATACGCTGAATATTGGCGTGTATTACTTTACGTGGCAAGCTATTTACGGAGGCAGCGGAGAGATTGGCGGTTTTACGGCAGCACAGATGACAACGTATGTTGCCGTTTCTTGGATGGCGCGTGCTTTTTACTTTAACAATCTGGATCGGGAGATTGCCGCCGACATTCGGGATGGCTCCATTGCGATTCAGTTTATAAGGCCAATTAACTATGTGATGGTCAAAATGATGCAGGGGCTTGGCGAAGGTATTTTCCGCTTCTTGTTGCTCATGATTCCGGGCATGATTATTGCCATCCTGCTGTTCCCGGTGGAGCTTCCAACAGCGCCTTCGGCATGGATCGGTTTTCTCGTTATGCTGTTCTTGAGTTTCATCATTAATTCCCAGATTAATGTAATTACGGGACTGGCGGCGTTTTTTGTGGAAAATAACGAAGGTATGATGCGTATGAAACGTGTCGTAGTCGATCTTTTTTCGGGTCTGATCATTCCAATCAGTTTGTACCCGGACTGGTTGTCCACAATTATGAAGGTATTGCCGTTTCAGGCAATCACGTATCTGCCCGGCTCGGTTTTCACTGGCAGGGTGGAAGGCACAGGCATCTGGAATGTACTCGGGATTCAGGTGCTCTGGTTTGTCCTGCTTCTCATACCCATGGTGCTGATCTGGCGGCAGGCTCGCAAGCGTCTGTTCGTGCAAGGGGGATAAGCGAATGTACTATATGGGTTTAATCTGGGAATATCTAAAAAATTACATGAAGACACGTCTCACCTACCGCGCCGATTTCTGGGTCGAAATCATCTCGGATCTGCTGTTTCAGGCGACCAATCTGATCTTTATCTTTGTCGTATTCCGACATACGGACAATCTCGGCGGCTGGAGTGAGGCAGAAGTATTGTTTGTGTACGGGTACTTTATGGTGCCATACGGCATCTTTAGTTGTTTTATCAACCTGTGGGGGTTCAGCGAGCGTTACATTGTCAAAGGTGAGATGGATCGCATTCTGACAAGACCGGCACACAACCTCTTTCAGATTCTGCTTGAAAATGTGGACCCGCCCTCCCTTGTAGGGTCGTTCATCGGGTTAATCATTATGACCATCAGTGGTGCAGAGATGGGGCTTGTCCTGGAATGGTGGCACATCCCTGCATTGATGATATTGGCACTAAGTTCAGTCCTAATCTATGCGGGCATCTATACGACATTGACATCACTATCCTTTTACTCCGATGCGCCGACAGGTATTTTGCCGCTAATGTACAATATTCAAGGATATGGACGTTATCCGGTAACGATCTATAACAGAGCCATTCAGGTGCTGCTCACCTGGATCATCCCGTTTGCCTTTGTTGGCATCTATCCGGCAGCGCTGTTCCTTGATCGAGCAGAGATGCATCGGATGGCTTTGCTCACTCCAGTCATGGGGATGGTGTTTGCAACGATTGGGCTTACCTTGTGGAACTTCGGTGTGAAGCGGTATCGGGGAGCGGGGTCATGACCTGCTTACAGGATGATTTATAACGTAACGTCAATTCCATCATATAACTTGAATTCCAAGGAGGACAAGAAAATGAATTTAACAGAAGGTGTACAGGTTCCGGATTTTGAACTGCCATCGAGTACGGGTGAGTCTGTGAAGCTTTCTGATTTTCGCGGCAAGCGGGTTCTGATTTACTTTTATCCGAAAGACATGACTTCGTCCTGTACGCAGCAAGCCTGTGATTTTCGGGACCGACACGAGGAGTTTCAGGGGCTGAATACGGTCATCCTGGGGATCAGCACTGATCCGATGAAGCAACATGATAAGTTTATTGCCAAATACGGATTGCCTTTCATCCTGTTATCGGATGAGGAACACACGGTTGCCGAGCAGTTTGGTGCGTGGCAGCTGAAGAAGATGTACGGCAAGGAGTACATGGGCATTGTGCGTTCCACTTTCCTGCTGGATGAAGAGGGCAAGCTGATCAAGCAATGGACGAAGGTGCGTGTAAAAGGGCACATTGAAGAGGCGCTGGACACGGTAAAAGGGCTGTAATTCGTCGGTTCCGATCCTGTGAAAATAAAACGAGCGATGCACGAAGTGTGTATGGTCAAAAATAATAAACAGGCTACATCTATGGACACCACTCCCATTGAGATGTAGCCTGTTTATTTCTGCGAAAGAGTACCTGCATTATTACGTTGTTTAAATCGATTTTTCATAAGCTGAATCAGTAGTAGGAAAGCAGGAATGACAATACTGACCGTAAAATCCCAATTGAACCAGGCGTACATGATGCCGAGGGTGTAGAAGAGGACATCCGGCGAAATCACAATAGCCATACCGAATAATAAGAGCATCGTTGGCAGAATTAACGGCTGGTAAGATTTGAGACGACACAGTTGTGCAAGTCCAAGAATGAATCCAAACGTGTATAGCGAAGTTTTAAAGTAGGTAGACACAAGCCAAGCTGTCGAAGAGATGGCTTCGATTCGTTGAACGAAGCCGCCAATGTTAATCTTTTGTGCAAGAATATACGATACATAAATATTATGCTGAGTCAGTTCAGCCCCAAGTACAAGTAGCGAGGTAAGGAGTATGAGGGTTAGCATGATTCCTGCAAGTAATGCGGCTAATAATAGGTCTCGCCGCTTATGCACACCGTGAGTGATATAGGGGTAAATCATGGTGATGATAATGAGTTCTCCATATGAAGCTGTAGCCCCTCGAACGCTCCCGCTTATAAATGAAAACAGGGGAGTATCAAAGAAAGGCTGGATGTTCGCTACTTCCATTTTGGGAAGCAAACAAAGCATTAGGATAATCAAACTGATCATAACAAAGGGGGCCAGAATCTCTGCCATTTTACCGAACGTGCCCAATCCTTTCAGTGCGGACCAACCTAGGGTTATAACAAAAAGAAGAATGATAGCCCGAATGGGGGTATGGAGATAAACCTGAGTTGTCATAAAATCTCCAACTTCACGGATACATATAGCTGAACCCATCAGAAAATAAAACAGATATGCGGCAGCCAAAATTGCACCTATCCATTTACCAAGTGCTTTGGAACAGATCTCGATGAGTGTAAGTCCGGGGTAAGCTTGATGCAGCTTATAGGAAAGCCATAAGATCGACATGCCGATACCTTGGGAGACGATCGAGCAAATCCAGGCATCTTGTCTTCCAGAGTAAGTAAGTAATGTCGGGTAGATTAGCATCATATCTCCAATCATGCCCATAAAGGCAAGGACTGCAAATTGCCGCACGGTAAGTCTCTCTTTGATGAGCATGATCTGTACCCTCCTTCGATTATCTTTAAGTTCTGCCTTTATTAAATGATAATTTGGACTTGATTTGATGAATGATTAACAGCAGGACAGGTAAGATCAGACTCACCGTTAAATCCCACTCCAGCCAATAGGGAATGACCGTTGTGTTAAAAAAAACGATATTGGGTGTCAAAAGGTTAGATAGCGCATATACGATCAGTACGGATGGCAGAATGAGAAAATGGTAGCTCTTAAGGCGAAAAAGTTCAGCGATACCAAGAACAAAGGCATACAGATAAACGGTGGATTTAAAATAGGTGGATATCAGCCAGGACGAGGCCATGAGCACTTCAATTCGTTGAAAGAAGTTGGCTATATTGATTTTTTGGGATAATACAAATGAACCAAAGATCGTGTGCTGTGTAAGAAAAAGTCCCATAACCAGCATGGAGATCGTCACCAGAATAGCCATGAGCAGATTGCCAAATCCGGCAGATATCATAAGATCACGAGTACGATGGGCTTGTTGATTTGCATAGGGGAGGATCATCAGAATGGGAAGGGCTTCACCAACCGGATAGATAAAACCGATCACAATCCCATGCGTAAACTGGCTGAAGGTGGTGTCCGTAAAGGGTACAAGTTGGTTTAATTGTACCTCGGGCAACAAAAAGACCACTAAAACAAACATAAAAGTAGTAATGATGGGCACGAGAATTTCACTGCTTCGTCCAATGCTTTCTAGTCCGTTATACAGTGCCCAACCGATGGGAATGAGAAAAATCAGAAGTACAGCCCGAATGGGGGTATACAAAAAAATCTGACTGGTCATGAAATCACCAACGACCCGTGATTGTGCTGCAGAGCTAAAAATAAAATACATCAGGTAGAACAGGGCTAACACCGTACCTGGCCAAAATCCAAGGATTTTGCGAAATACGCCTATCAAATTTTCATTGGGATACGTGTCTGCAAGTTTGACGAAAAGATACATCAACCCCATGCCAAGAGGAACACCGATAAAAGCATAAAGCCAAGCATTTTGCCCCGAAAAGGTTGCGATAACCGAGGGGTAGATCATCATCATGTCACCGGCAATGATCAAAATGGTCAAGATACATAATTGTCTAATGCCAAGGCGACCTTGTTCCAGCATGTTGTCAACTCCCTTTTGGCTAACTCCCTGTAATATAGGCCAGTAATTGATTCACGGGTTTGTAAATCCAGATGATAATGTATAGCGGGCTAGGAAACTCCCATAGATTCACCGCGACAATACCAAAAAAGATGCTTGTCAGCAGTAAACAGGAATAGACGGTGACTTCTTTCCATTCCTTCTTTCTCCATAACTTGGGTAGATCAATCACCCCCATCAGGCACCCGACAATGACAACTGCAATCGTTAGCAGCAAGAGTGCTCACTCCTTGGCTTTTTTATTAAATGAATTATCCAACGTCCCTATACGACGGATCTGTACGTTTGCTTCATATGTGACGTCTAAATTTTGAAAGTACTTGTCCCAGTTCTTTTCTTCTCTTTTGTAAATTTTGGGGTACTTGTGATAGATGTCTTGTCCAAAACCGAAGATGTCCACTTTATATTTACTGCGAACGAGACTCACCGTACCTTTCATCAGTTCGATAATCCGATCCTGTGCCAGTTGTTCCAATTGCTGAATGGCCTCCATTGAACCGATCTCCATCTCACAATCTACGGAACCAATGACAGAGACCGTGTTCACTTTCAGACTGATTTGAGGTTCGCCCCGCACCATTTTGACTTTGTGATCCGTGGAGGTACGCAATGTTTTTAGTGTGACATAACCCCCTTTTGGACATTGGGTGGGGCCAATCGTTGTTTTCACGTTGTCACGAATATAGTTGTAGCCTTTAGAGTCATCCTGATTCAGCCAACCGATCAGTTTGTCTTTCTGGAACACGCTGAGACCAGCGAATTGAAGAGTAGCCGGAGGTTCGATACTCTGGACATTTTTGGTCTCACCGCTTGTCTCTTGATCTCCAATAAGCTCAATACCAGTAATAACAGGGGACATGCTGGGTGTGAGAATATACTGCATCAGCTTGTCACTGGTCACGGTTGTCGTTGGAGCCCAGCTTTTAGCAGAAATATCGAGTGCATTGAACAGCTTTTCTGACGGAAGATTTTCTAGTGGTGTGAGTACGTTCAAAATGTTAGAGGCCGTTGTTTTACGAGCTATCATTACATAATAGTCCGGACGCACGTCAGGCTCTCTCAAAAGAGCTTCGATCACATCATATATACCGTTTTTACGTGCAAATTCTTCTCCGAAAACCAACACCCGGATATGAGCCATAAAAATGGCACGAGGGCTTGTCTGGGTAAGCTTCTGAATAGCCTCCAGCAGTGTACGAGCGCTGGCTTGATATTGGGTAACGGGTGTTCCATTGCCGCCTTGACCTTTGGCGACTTCACGAGGCACAACAACCTGTGCACTAACCCTGATCTGGTCACCGTCTCGATCTACACCCAGACCCAGCATAATCCCGAGCTGATTCAGCTCCTGGCGATCCCAACACCCGCTTAGTAACGGCAGTATAACGATGAGGGATAGCATGATACGTAAACATTTCATCATAACCTTTTCTCCTGCCTTCATTACCGCTTGATTTTTTTACGTTTCTGCCTTGTTACGTTTGAAGTGCCGTTTGATAATGGGCGAGTTCTCATATGTGACCAGGGAACACGGAACAGCGTATCTTTCAGATCATTCTGAATGAAGGGCGCAAAAGGAGACATGTAAGAGATCCCAAAAGAGCGCAAGCTGCAAAGGTGAGTCAGCGTAATGAGCAGCAGAATCAGAATGCCATAGAAACCAAACGCTGCCGCTGCTATCATCAGAATAAAACGCAAAATACGAACCGAAATAGATAATCCGTTCTCCGGAATGACATAGCTGGAAATGGCAGTGATAGAAACAATAATAACCATCGCTGCAGACACAACGCCTGCCTCTACCGCGGCCTGCCCGATAACAAGTGTGCCTACGATGGATACGGCCTGTCCGACCGTTCTCGGAATTCGAATGCCTGCTTCTCGCAAAATTTCGTAGGTCAGTTCCATCAGAACGGCTTCAATAAAAGCTGGAAAGGGGACACCTTCCCGTTGTGCAGCCAGACTGATCAACAAGGTAGTTGGTAACATCTCCTGATGAAATGTCGAAATAGCGATATAAAAGGATGGAGCTAGCATGGCGATCAGAAACGACAAATATCGCAACAAGCGAACAAGAGAGCTGATGTCGGCACGCTGATAATAATCTTCAGGAGATTGAAAGAAGTGCATGAATAATGCAGGCACAAGCAGTACAAAGGGTGTACCATCTATAATGATTGCAACACGTCCTTCGAGCAGTGCTGCAGAAACAGTATCTGGACGTTCGCTATTGTAAACTGTCGGAAAGATTGTCGTGGTTTTGTCCTGAATAAGTTCTTCGATGTACCCGCTCTCCAGAATACTGTCGATATCAATCTCACCCAATCGTCTGCGAAGCTCATCAACGACATCTTCATTGACGGTATGTTCCAGATATACGACAGCCACTCGGGTTTTGGTTACACGTCCAATCTCCCGCTCCTCAATCCAGAGTTGCGGATCACGAATCCGCTTGCGAATCAGTGCGGTATTCGTACGCAAGTTTTCCGTAAAACCTTCCATTGGACCACGCACAACGGTCTGGGAAACGGGTTCACCTACAGGACGGTCTTCCCAACCGGCAGCGCCGATTTTGAGTCCCCGAGTAGAGCCATCCAGCAGCAGAATGGCTTCACCGGCCAGCATCGCTTTCAATACATCATCCATGTCATCAATGAACAGTACTTCGCTAGCGGTAAGAACATCGTTCTGAAGGTAACTCAGGTGTTCATTGTCCGCTGAGAAATCAGGCAGGTTGCGCTCTTGCATCAAGGGTTGCAGGACAGCCTGATTGATCAACTGCGTATCGACGAGCCCATCAATGTATAACAGCATCGAAGGCCATTTGTGCAGGCTTTGTAATGGACGAATCATCAAGTCATTGCTATTTCCCATCATCTTTTTGCAATAAGCAATATTATCAGCCAGATTCGGATGAATGGCATGCGTTTCGTGTGCAATTTGAGTATCTGTAGCCATCCATTTCTCCCCCTCAAACATCCTTTATTTGCAAGTAGTATGACCGGGAGTGTTTTAGTTTATGAAAAAAATATGAATGAAAGGATATTTGGTCTTCATATCCCAATAAAAGCAAACAAAAAGAAGCCGTATGTTCACGGCTTCTATATTTATAAAGGGGAAATGGACTCATCATTAGTCCGCATTTTGTTTTTGACGCTGACGAGCAGGGGATTGCTTGTGACGGGAACGAGCGAACAAGGCGTTGCGGTAACGATAGACGATGCCAGCAATCACAAGCAATGCAACTAGGGCAAGAATGTATGCTGTATATTGATGGGCGAGTGTGAATACAGCGCTCCAGCTAGGACCGAACACCTTACCGATCCCAAGGAATAACACAACCCAGAACAAGGCTCCAGAGTAAGCATATAGGGCGAATTTGCGAAACGGAATTGCAGCAACACCAGAGAAATACCCTGTGAAATGACGAACACCGGGAATGAAATATCCGATAAAAATCAGACCGTATCCATACTTAGCAAACCATTTTTGCGTTTTGTCCAGCTTGTCCGGTTTAAGTAAAAACCATCTTCCATACTTCACAATAAAAGGTAGACCGGCTTTGGCTCCGATGAAATACGTAATAGTCATGCCAATCGTTGTCCCGAGAAACGCTAAGACGACAAGTGTACCAAAATCAAGCTGACCTCTGTAGGACAAATAACCCGCATATGCCATCGTCGTTTCGCCTGGGAAGGGAAGTGCAATAAACTCCAGTAGCAGGCCGAAGAACAATACACTGTATCCGTAAGACCCAAATAGCTGCTGGACCTTCTCAAGTAATTCCAATAGATTCACACTCCTGATGGTGTCATATGAATCAGGCTTTAGAAGTAGATGGTTGCCCGTTTCATGTTCGTTATTTCCTAATGCTACCGAATTGCTGATTAAGAATCAATGATCCCATATCGAAGCCAAGGTTATTTGTTGCAAAATAATAGATAAAATGATGTCTTTTTTGCGATCTGCCTCCATATAATTCTAACAAATCTGCTGAAGTCTATCAGCAAATTCAATAGAGTGTTGGAGGTTGATTTACAGATGACGCAGGGATCTCACCAATTGATGCAACGAAATGGGCAGCTTATTGAGCAGCAGACTTTTACCCATTCCTGTGGGAGAGTACGTGTGTGGAAGCGTATATCAATATGGTTCACACTCGCTACATTACTGCTAACAGGTATGTTTGGAGCTAACATGCCTTCCGCCGCAGCAGCGGGGAAAGGCAACACATCAGACAAGGTTGTCTACTTGAGCTTTGACGATGGCCCAGGCAAACATACGTCCGAGGTATTGAATATTTTACGCGATGAGGATGTTCCGGCTACTTTTTATGTGCTGGGAGAGCATGCGGAACGCATGCCAGGAATGATCAAACAAATCGCGAGTGAAGGACATGCCATCGGCAATCATACATATAACCATGAGTATACCGAGTTATACCGTGAATTTGAAACGTTCTGGCAACAGATTAAGCGCACGGAAGATATCATTAACAACACTGTAGGCTTTCGCCCTGCACTTGTCAGAGCACCTGGTGGAACATACGGACATTTTGACCATACCTATTTTGATCTGTTGAAAAAGGGAGGATACGCTGTCATGGACTGGAACGTAGACAGCGGTGATTCCAAGCGGAGAAATGTGCCGGCTCGGGACATTGTCGCTCAAGCAACAGATGTGCCTGCAGGAATGTCATCTGCTGTTGTGCTCATGCATGATGGGGGTGCACATGCCGAGACCGTCAAAGCATTGCCGGAGATTATTCGATACTACAAACAGGAGGGGTATCGTTTCGAAGTGATGCAAGCTTCGGACAAACCTGTGCAATTCCAGGTCAAACCTGCGGCAAAATATAAATATCGCGAGTCTCCTTCCGCAAGCTGGATTGCCAAACATGTAAGCACAAATGCAGAGCAATGGATCACAGCAAAACCGCTCAAAATTCATTTGGGATATATGACCGTTGAACTCAAGCCGGAAGAATATCGCTTCAAAGACCGGACAATAATGGTTCCCTTGCGTAGTTATATGAACAAGCTGGAAGGAAGTATAAGCTGGGATCAAACGTCAGGTACGGCAACCACATGGTGGAAAGATCGCATAGTGCAAGTTAATCCGGCGCTGGGAACATTGACGTCCAAACGATTGCATGATCAGGAGGGCCGAACGGTTCAAGCTGTGATGGAGAGCCGCGACGGTACGATCTGGGTGTCAGCGGGTGATTTGATAGAGCAACTTGGAGCGAAGCAGTACACGGTCCAATCCAAGGACAGTGAGTGGGTAATCACCGTGGAGCCGCCCTGGACGTCTATGGAGCACAGGCATTTTTATAGCATAATTTGAAAGAAACAACAGTTCAGCTGACTATTCTCTCTACTTCCGGGCAACAATGAATCATAGATTATGATAATCACGATTCATAGGCAAGGAAGGAGAGTGTGGTTCAGGTGACCAGAATAGAGCATGATCATGCTACCGAACTGTTAAACAGGCTCAGGAAACGAATTGCTGATGTGGTCATAGGCAAGAAACAGGAAATTCAATACATCATTGCAGCTATGCTTAGTGAAGGCCATGTTCTGTTGGAGGATGTACCGGGTACGGGAAAAACGATGCTGATTCGCACCGTGGCTTCATCCTTAAGCTGTGCGATGGGGCGTATTCAATGTACGTCGGATGTCATGCCAGCCGATGTGACGGGTGTATCTATATATCACGCTTCTACAGGAGAGTTTAGCTTCAGGCCCGGGCCGCTGATGAACAATATCGTGCTTGCGGATGAGATTAATCGGGCATCTCCCCGTACACAGTCTTCGTTATTGGAAGCCATGGAGGAACGCAGTGTGACCGTAGACGGCACAACTCACGTATTGCCGAAGCCGTTTCTGCTGCTTGCAACACAGAACCCATTGCAGTTTGAAGGCACCTATCGTTTGCCGGAAGCGCAGTTGGATCGCTTCATGATGCGGATTACACTGGGATATCCTGAGCCGGAGCAGGAGGTAGAACTGCTTTCTCGTGAGCGTAGCCAGGATATGTTAGAGAACATGCGTCCGATTATGCTGGCTGAAGAAGTGGTGGCCATGCAACGTGAAGTAAGGCAGGTACATGTGGATGCCGTGATCAAGCAATATCTTGTCGCTGTCGCTGTGGCTACGAGAAGTCATGACGCCGTAAGACTCGGCATCAGTCCCCGGGGAACGCTGGCCTGGATGACGGCTGTGCAGGCATATGCCTACTTACAAGGTCGCAGTTACGTTGTGCCAGATGATGTGCAATCCCTCGCTGTACCGGTTCTCGCCCACCGAATTCAGTTGAAATCAATGAACAGAGCGGACGGAAGCGCAGTGCAAGAGCAAGTCATCCGTGAAGTGTTGTCGTCTGTGCCTGTGCCCGTACAGATGAGTGGGCAGGGAAGGGGACGACGCGCATGAGCGGGTTTCGCGGAAATATAGTTCAAGTGCTGATAGCTCTACTTTTGGGAGGGCTCTATTTCTGGCATGGCGGAAAATCGGCGTTGTTTTTAGTAGCGATATCGGTGCTTGTTCTCATATATGGAATACTCCTGCGAGTGATTGGCCCCCGTCATGTCGATATACACAGACATTTACGACAAGGACAGATCACAGCAGGAGAAAGCATCCGTGTTCGGGTTGAGTTACAGATAAGGTGTCCGCTTCCACTATTATGGCTCGTGGTATGTGATAAGACTCCTGGGGGTATACATCGCAAGTTGCTATTTCCAGGCTTGAAAAGACGATGGTCTTATCATTATGAGATCACAGGTCTTACCCGAGGAGTCCATGCCTGGGAGGAAGGGCGAGTGTACTGGGGGGATGTTTTTGGTTGGAACAGAGTCCACACCGTAATTAAAGGTGAGGAGCCTCTTGTTGTTGTACCGGGAACCGGGAATGCTGGAACATCAATCTGGCCGGAAGCTTGGACAGATCATGGCGAAGGCATGGGAGTGCTACATCCGTTGCAAGGTGTTCCTGGAACAGAAATTCGTGAATATCAACCGGGGGATTCGTTTAACCGAATTCATTGGAAGAGCTCAGCGAGAAGCGGAAAGTTGCATACGCTGATTCCTGACATGCCGCAAAGTACCTCGCTCGCAATTATGTTATACGAAGAGAGCTCAGGATACGAGAGGTTCGGGGCAGAAGAACGTGATCAGGAAGTGTTCGAACGAGCAGTAATGGGTGCGGCGAGTGGGTTACGTGAAGCAATAGACGCACAACGTCCTTGTCAGCTTTGGTTAAGTGGAGATGAACTGGCAAGTAAACTGGACATGCCTTTAGAAGGAAATGCAGGGTACGGAACTCAAACCAACCGTAACAGTCATACAGTTCGTGGAAGCCAGAGGAGTGGAGGAGAACATGCGGACAGTATGGACTATGCGCTAAGGCGACTTGCTTATGCCAGATTACATCAGGAGCAGGTATCAATCGAAAAGCGGCTTGGCGTTGACGGACTGGAGCATCTTCCATATGGATCAAGTATCATGGTCTTCACCGGACAACTGGATGAATGTTTGGTTGAATGGCTCGAATATGCGGCAGCACTTGGCCTACATGCCAGCGTCTATCTATCGGGGAATTCCGTAACAATGGATGGGGACTCTGGAAGTAGCGGATATTTGTCTTCTCAGTCAAAGGCGGATCAGGCTGTAGGGAAGAAAGCGAGTCGGCAAGTTAACATGAACGGACGGATGAGGGGCACGGCGGGTGAAGGGAAGGAACATTCCGGGGTATCGGCGGCGCGGAATTCGTCAGTCGAGCAAGGGAGGCGTTCGCAAGCGTGGACTGAACGCCTTGTATCCAAAGGGGTAAAGATGTTCTATCAGGAGTCTGTTACAGCCGTTGGAACTTTGGGTGGCGGAAAGGCAGGGATTGCTGATGTGGGGGCGTAAAATAAAACAGCAACCCGGCTCTGCAGTTCTTCCAGGACAGGTAGTTCAGGCACGGCAATCGGAAGTGAGTCTGTCGTTATGTTCGTCGATGTCTCTATCGAGTCCCGTGTTATATCAATGGCTTATCACATTTGGATTGCTCGTATTGTGCATGGAATGGATATATCCTGTGACTTCTGAGGGTCAGGTTGGCGGTGAGCGATTCGCCACTGTCATGGCTGGCTATTCAGCCATCCTTCTATCCGCTGGCCTGCTACGTTCAGGCTGGATGGCCAGTATCGCCTTACGCATCCCAATGATATACGTTGCACTGTGTGTGATGTACGGGGGTAGTCATCCGGTAGAATGGGGCTTATCTTATCCTGGGGTGCTTAACGCTGATCTGGGAGAATGGATCGACACAGGGCGTTTTCGCGTGATGAGCAGAGAAACCAGAGGGTTATTTATGTTGTGCGGCTGGAGTATGCTGCTAGCTTCGGTACAGTACTTGGTGTTGCTTCGTCGCAGCATATCCTTGTTTGGCGCTGGAACATTAGTTTATCTGATCCTGCTGGAGAGTGTTGTCGGATATAATGCTTATGGTTCGGTGGTTCGTTCGGTTTGCTGGCTGCTGTGCATCCAGGGCATACTTCATCTGTTACGGCTTTTGGAAGGAACAGGGCACGAACGGAATGGGCAGGATCACGAAACTGAACATGTGAGTGAACACCGAGGCATGATCCAAGGTATACTTCAAGGTACAAAACAAGGTACAAACGAAGGTGCAAACCAAAGTGAAACCCACGGTGTATATCCAAGCAATCACAACAAGGCAGCACGACGTAAAAAGAACAGCTCCCATCGGATACGGAGTAAGATTTATCTATATTGGATGGTTGTAACTGTGGGCACGGCGGTCTGTGTGGTGTTGATATCTACGCTTCCTGCTCGGTGGAGTATCGTGTCACCTGCCGGACAACTCTCTGTTATGGATACGGTCGAACGTTTGGCTAGATGGGCAGGATACACGCCTTCTGGCAGTGTACCGGCTTCTCTAAGCGTGACGGGATATAGCACGGTTGATGCGCCTATGGGGGCACCGCTGGTGCAGGGGAATGAACCTGTATTTGTAGCAAAAACACCTGTCGCTACGTATTGGCGCGGGGAAACCCGTTCTTACTACAATGGGAGTGCTTGGAGTGATACGGAGCAGCGCTTCCGTTATGTCAACACATCAGATCTGCTACGCTCTGATGGATGGGAGGACCATCCGTACTGGCAACGTGTTCGTCAGATCATCACGATGCAGCGGGAGTGGCGTGGTCCGAATCCGCTTTTTACGGGAGGATTACCGGTAAGTTTGTCTTTTCAGGATGGTGATACTCTTAATAAGAAGAATGACAAGCGACTGCTGTCTAATGAAGATACGGGCACTTTGTGGCTTGCAGGAGGAAGAGACCGGAATGAGCTTGTAAGGAATTATACGGTAGATGTCATGGTGCCGAATGTGAAGCCAGAGCAGTTACGGCAACTTGAGAGTATAGAAGGGAAGAAGAACTCTGGCGTGAGCGAACTGAAGCAAGCTGGCGGGGGGAATACATCCGATCCTGCCTCTATTCGTCGAAAAGAGCTACAGCTTCCTGATACATTGCCCCAACGGGTAAGGGAACTTGCCGGGGAGATTATCGGTTCCAGTTTAACACGGTACGATGCTGTACAGGCTGTGCGCAGTTATCTGAAAGCGAACGCCCGTTACTCGCTGGATACCCGAATGCCGCCACGGGGAACGGATTTTGTGGATGATTTTCTGTTTGTGACCCGAGCGGGGTATTGTAACCATTTTTCCACCGCCATGGTGGTGTTGCTCCGTGCCGAGGGTATACCGGCACGCTGGGTGAAAGGTTACGCCCCAGGACAAGCGGACCCGCAGGACCCGGGGCGTGTGGTCGTTACCCAGGGAGATGCCCATTCCTGGGTAGAGGTGTATTTTCCCGGCGTGGGCTGGGTGCCTTTTGAGGCTACGCCGGGGTTTGATGTGGCGCAGGCTGCAGATGCCAGCGCCGCGGGGGTCGCCTCGGCTCAGCCAGGCGACGGAGTCCCGCTGCCGGGTGTAGGCAGCGGGCTGGAGCGTGCGGGCGCGTGGCTTGCCGCGCAAGCACGTGCCCTTGTCGCGGCGCCGTGGCCGGCCGCGACGGCACTTGCGGCAGCGGCGCTGCTGTGCGCCGCTGCATGGGCCTGCGCGCTGCGGCTTCGCCCCGCGCTGCGGCTTGGGCTGCTGCTGGCGT
This sequence comes from Paenibacillus polysaccharolyticus, assembly GCF_023714295.1. GTDB lineage: Bacteria > Bacillota > Bacilli > Paenibacillales > Paenibacillaceae > Paenibacillus > Paenibacillus polysaccharolyticus_A. Next base: position 19,335 of record NZ_JAMAUN010000016.1, on the reverse strand, counting down.
GGCCGCGCAGCAGCTTCCCGGACCGCGAGCGGCTGCTGCTGGCTGCCGCTCCGGTCTGGCGCGCGCTTGCGCGCCGGTACGGCCCGCGGCCGCTGGGCATGACGCTGCGGGAATACGCAGCGTCACCGGCCGTGGCCGCAGGCACGGACGGCGCGGACATCGCGCGCTTTGCAGCCGACTGGGAGCGGCTGCTGTACGGGCCAGACCGTCCGCTACGCGCGGACAGTCTCGATTTCTTGCGCCGGGCACTTCGCCTCGCAAAGCGTTCTCCCAGACGCCAGCGCTAAGTCCGGACCAGTCTCGTTTGCCTAAGGGTGAACGAGATTTTTTAATTTACACCGCTGCACTCAATAGAGCTGCAACGAAGCGAATGCAAACGAACCTGGCTTGAGGTGAACAGGAAGATGACAATAGTCTGTTTTCAAACCTCAGTGTACCTAGATTAGACTTCGCAATTTGCTAACGATCACCAGAAACCTTATTTACTTTAAAAGACGAATTTTTGCTGGATTTCGAAGGTTTTATTCCCAAATAGCGCTTCTGAGGATCGTTAGAACTTCAAGCACTGCCCAGAGCGCAAGATAAGTTTCGGTGTGATCGTTAGCGTGTTTCCAATTCATGTTTTGTTGCCGATTGCATATTTGCTTTTCAAACTAGCCACTCGAACTTAAATACCGACTTATCATATCCGCTGATAACCATGTCTTTAAGCTTTAAGGTGGCTTTTATTCTACCCATCCGGCGGATGAAATCGGTTCTTTTATCCAATTATAAGAGGACATAAGAGGTAGAGCATACGTGTAGACGATGTTGGACAAAAGTGCATCCGAAGAGTTTCAAGTCCAGGAATGGGTGTAGTTGTCGCCTCATGTCACATCTCTGCGTAATATGCTCGAAAAATGGAGTTTTGTCTTTCCTTGACGGTAGGTTTTGTCGTTGCGTATAATTAGTTTCATTAATTGAGGGAGGCACGGTAATGAATAAGCAGAATGAAATTGTGGTTGTCCTTGACTTTGGAGGCCAATACAACCAGTTAATCGCCAGAAGAATCCGGGATCTTGGCGTATACAGCGAGCTTTTGCCGTATAACACACCAGCGGAGAAAATTGCAGAAATGGCACCAAAAGGGATCGTATTCTCAGGTGGCCCATCCAGCGTATATGCTGAAAATGCACCACACGTTGATCCGGGTGTCTATGACCTGGGCTTGCCGATCTTTGGTATCTGTTATGGTATGCAGCTCATGGCTCAGCAGCTTGAAGGGAAAGTAGAACGTTCCGAGAAGCGTGAGTATGGTAAAGCAGACCTTGAGTTTGCTGCAGGTGCAGCACTCGCTCAAGGTATCGAAGGTGAGCATACCGTATGGATGAGTCATGGTGACCACGTTGTCACATTGCCTCCGGGCTTCAAACTGGATGCAGGTACGGAAAGTGCGCCAATCGCAGCGATGAGTAACGACGAGCGCAAATTGTATGCAGTTCAGTTCCACCCGGAAGTACGTCACTCCGTTCGCGGTAATGACATGATTCGCAACTTCCTGTTCGAAATCTGTGGATGCGAAGGCAACTGGACGATGGAAACCTTCATTGATGACACGATTAGAGATATTCGTGAAAAAGTGGGCGACGGCAAAGTGCTGTGCGCACTCAGTGGCGGTGTGGATTCTTCCGTTGTCGCAGCATTGTTGCACAAAGCGATTGGCGATCAGCTGACATGTATGTTTATCGACCACGGCCTGTTGCGTAAAGGTGAAGCAGAGAGCGTAATGGAGACATTTGTCGGCAAGTTCGATATGAAGGTTGTCAAAATCGATGCACAAGAACGTTTCATGTCCAAGTTGGCTGGCGTGGATGATCCGGAGCAAAAACGTAAAATTATCGGTAACGAGTTTATTTACGTATTTGATGAAGAGTCCAAGCAATTCGATGACTTCGAATTCCTGGCGCAAGGTACACTGTACACAGACATCGTAGAGAGTGGTACAGCTACAGCTCAAACGATCAAATCCCACCACAACGTGGGCGGTCTGCCAGAAGACATGAACTTCAAACTGATCGAACCACTGAACACCCTGTTTAAGGATGAGGTTCGTAAAGTAGGTACGGAGTGTGGACTGCCAGACGAAATCGTACACCGTCAGCCTTTCCCTGGTCCAGGTCTTGCGATCCGTGTACTTGGCGAAGTGACGGAAGAGAAACTGAAAATTGTTCGTGATTCCGACTACATCCTGCGTGAAGAAATCGCCAAAGCCGGTCTTGACCGTGAAATCTGGCAATACTTCACCGCCCTGCCTAACATGAAGAGTGTTGGCGTTATGGGTGACGCACGTACGTATTCCTACACCGTGGGTATCCGTGCCGTAACATCCATCGATGGCATGACTGCAGACTGGGCACGTATCCCTTGGGATGTGCTGGAGAAAATCTCCGTACGGATCGTTAACGAAGTGGATAACGTAAACCGTATCGTTTATGATGTAACATCCAAACCACCTGCAACGATCGAGTGGGAATAATTAAGCGACAGTTTATACACTGAAAGACGTTGATTTTACGCCGTTTAGGTAAAACTCATAAGACTTTCTGAGACCAAATTTCTTTTGAATTGTCTCCAAGATTGTCGCCAAAAACTCTCACCGAATGATTGTCGGTGGGGGTTTTTGGTTTCCCCGGTAGAGTGCGTGAAACGTGCGAAATATAATAAAGATGTCAAGAGATTTCCTTAGGTATATTTCAGTTCGATCAGCCTCACTACATTGGCATGGTGTATATAATATAGAGGTACAATCGGTCATTAAATGTGTAGGAACTAAAGGTGGAAGGAAACTACAAACCCATCTAGAATTACTGATATAATCATTGTATTGAAGCAAAATTGGAGGAATATAAATGTCAAGTTCAACACAACGTGCCGAATTACAATCTCAAATCTGGAAAATAGCCAATGAAGTCCGTGGCTCAGTAGATGGATGGGATTTTAAACAATACGTTTTAGGAACGCTATTTTATCGTTTCATTAGCGAAAATTTTTCTAGCTATATTGAAGCGGGAGACGAAAGCATCAAATATGCAGAACTTGATGATGATATTATAACGAAAGAAATCATAGAGGACGCCATTAAAACAAAAGGTTATTTCATATATCCGAGTCAGCTGTTTTCTAATATTGCGAAAACCGCCAACACAAATGAAAGTTTGAATACTGATCTAGCTGCTATATTTTCTGCTATTGAAAATTCAGCAAATGGTTATCCATCTGAACTAGATATTAGAGGATTATTTGCTGATTTTGACACGACAAGCAATCGTTTAGGAAATACTGTAAAGGATAAAAACAGTCGTTTAGCTGCTGTGATTAAAGGAGTTGAAGGGCTTAACTTTAGAGGTTTTGAAGATAGCCAAATTGACCTTTTTGGTGATGCCTATGAGTATCTAATCTCTAACTATGCTGCCAATGCTGGAAAATCTGGAGGGGAATTCTTCACACCGCAGAGTGTGTCTAAGCTTATTGCTCAATTAGCCATACACAAGCAAGCAACTATTAATAAAATTTATGACCCTGCAGCCGGTTCAGGTTCATTGCTATTACAAGCGAAAAAACAGTTTGATGCTCATATTATCGAAGATGGCTTTTATGGACAGGAGATTAACCATACAACTTATAACCTTGCCCGTATGAATATGTTTTTACACAACATAAATTACGATAAATTTAATATTGCTTTGGGAAATACGTTATTAGACCCTCACTTTGGTGATGAAAAGCCTTTTGATGCCATCGTTTCTAATCCACCTTATTCCGTAAATTGGATTGGTAGTGATGATCCAACACTTATTAATGATGAAAGATTTGCTCCTGCAGGCGTATTAGCCCCAAAATCTAAAGCGGATTTTGCCTTTGTACTTCATACACTTAGTTATCTTTCTAGCAAAGGTCGTGCTGCTATCGTTTGCTTCCCCGGTATATTTTACCGTGGGGGTGCAGAACAAAAAATTAGAAAGTATCTGATTGATAATAACTTTGTTGAGACGGTTATTTCATTAGCACCTAACCTCTTTTATGGAACTTCCATAGCGGTTAATATTCTGGTTCTTTCTAAGCATAAACTCGATAACAAAACTCAATTTATTGATGCAAGTGGAGTAGATTTTTATAAGAAAGAAACAAATAATAACATACTTACAGATGAACACATTGAGCTAATTATGAAAATGTTTGACAGTAAAGAAGTTATTGATCATGTTGCAAAATCTGTTGATTATGATGCAATCGTTCAAAATGATTACAATCTATCTGTGAGCTCCTATGTGGATGCAAAAGACACAAGGGAAGTCATTGATATCAATGAGCTGAATGCGGAGATACAAACGACTGTAGCAAAGATACACCAACTTCGTGCTGAAATTGATAGCATTATTGAGGTGATTGAATCGTGATTAAGCCAAAGTTTATGGAGAAACTCCTTGAGGGAGTTGAAGTTGAGTGGAAAACATTGGAAGAAGTAGCAGAACTTTATGGAGGTCTTTCTGGCAAAAAAAAGGAAGACTTCGGTAATGGCAACGCTCTATATATTTCATATAAAAACATATTTGATAATATAGAAATAAATTCTGATAAGCTGGAATCTGTAAAAGTATCCGATTCAGAAAATCAACATGAAGTAAAATATGGGGATATTTTGTTTACAGGCTCATCAGAGACAGCTGAAGAAGCAGGAATGTCTTCGTCTGTTACAACAAAATTTGAAGATAAAGTTTATTTAAATAGTTTTTCATTTGGCGTAAGATTCAAAGATGATATTCTAATGATTCCGCAATTTTCAAAATATTTATTTCGCAGTCACTTTATACGGACGGAAATTGCAAAGACAGCTAGTGGTGTTACGCGTTTTAATATATCTAAAGCAAGATTTAAAAAAATCCCAATTCCCATCCCACCTATCAAAGTGCAAGAAGAAATCGTCCGTATTTTGGACGCTTTCACAGGACTCGCAACAGAACTTACAGCAGAACTTACAGCAGAACTTACAGCAAGGAGAAAGCAATATGAATATTATCGGAATGAATTACTGACTTTTGATGATAGTGAGATCAAATGGCAGACCTTGAGGGAGACTGCTGATTTCAGAAATGGTAAAGGTCATGAAAAAGTAATCAGTCAAGATGGGAAATACATTGTGGTTAATTCAAAATTTATATCAACAAATGGTGAGGTCAAAAAATATTCTGAAATTCAAATTTCTCCTCTTTTTAAAAATGACATTTTAATTGTAATGAGTGATTTACCTAATGGTAAAGCCTTAGCTAAGTGTTATTTAGTCGATGAAGATGATAGATATACTTTGAACCAGCGAATTGGTGCATTAAAAGTAAAGGATACAAGTGTTATTGATAGCAAATTTCTTTTTTACGTTTTAACTCGTAATAAGCAACTATTAAAATATAATAATGGTGTCGATCAAACAAACTTAAAGAAAGATGAGATACTCAACATTCTAATTCCGATCCCATCCCTTGAAGATCAGCAACACATCGTTGCTCTCCTTGATCGTTTTGATACCCTTACTGACAATATTACAAAAGGTTTATCTGCTGAAATTGAGGCACATCAAAAAAAATACGAATACTACCGTAATATGCTACTTTCATTTCCGAAAAGTGAGGTAGAAGCATAGTATGGGAAAGAGTTTAAATGAGATTGCACAACTGCTAAAGGATAAGGATAAAAAAGTTCAATTAATTTATGCTTTTAACGGAAATGGAAAAACAAGACTTTCAAGGGAATTTAGATTATTAGTAGAACCTAAAACCGATATTGATACAGAGGAAATAGGGCTAGCGAGCAAAAAAATTATTTATTATAGCGCCTTTACAGAAGATTTATTTTATTGGGATAATGATTTAGAAAATGATGTTGACATTAAACTTAGAATCCAGCCGAATTCTTTTACGGGATGGGTGCTTAAGGAACAAGGACAAGATCAAAATGTTATTGATAATTTTCAAAAATATACCAATCATAAATTAACACCAAAATTTGATCTAAATTTTACCGAGGTTACATTTTCTTTCGAACGTGGAAATGATGAGCATTCTCAGAATATTAAAATTTCGAAAGGTGAGGAAAGTAATTTTGTTTGGAGTGTCTTTTACAGTTTGCTTGAACAAGTAATTGACGTATTGAATATACCAGATCCAAGTGATAGAGAGACAGATAAACTTAATCAGTTGGAATATGTATTTATTGATGATCCTGTAAGTTCTTTAGATGATAACCATCTAATCTGGCTAGCTGTAAATTTGGCAGACTTAATAAAAATGAGTCAATCTAATCTGAAATTTGTCATTACAACGCACAATCCACTTTTTTATAATGTACTTTACAATGAACTTAGTAGAGATGATAAACGCTATAGTTACAAAGCGAAGAGAGATTTTGTAAAACATCGACTGAAAAAGCTAGATGATGGATTATTTTTACTTGAGGAACAGACAAGTGATTCTCCTTTTGCATATCATCTTTATCTCAAGAAAGAGATTGAAAAGGCTGTTGAATCGGGACAGATTAAGAAATACCATTTTTCATTTCTAAGAAATATTTTGGAGAAAACCTCAACATTTCTTGGTTATGATAATTGGGTTGACTTGTTACCATTAACAACTGATGGCAATTCTAATTCATATGTGAAAAGAATTATTAATCTTTCAAGTCATTCAAAACATTCAGGAGATGAAATGGCTGAATTATCTGATGATGACAAACGTGTGTTAGATTATTTGTTGAGAGAAATTATGAGTACTTATAAATTCAAATAATTAATACATGAAATACCTTTTATGGAGGAAGCTAATGAATGATTATAAACCCATCGCAGAATCAAACAACTACATAGTTCTAGATAAATATAGCAAGATAGCAGAACAAGGGGTAGGCTATCAAACGGAAGCTAATTTAGAACGAGAACTGATTCAGGATTTGCATAATCAAGGGTATGAATATCTTCCTAATTTAACCACCCCAGAGCAGATGCTTGTTAATGCGCGTGTGCAACTGCAAGACCTTAATAAAACACAATTTTCAGAAGCTGAGTGGCTTAGATTTTGTGAACAGTATTTAGATAAACCGAGTGACAATCACATTGATAAAACTCGTAAAGTTCATAACGATTATATATATGATTTTGTTTTTGATGATGGACATATTCAGAACATCTACCTAGTAGATAAAAAAAATATTGCCAATAATAAAGTGCAGGTTATTTCGCAATTTGAACAGAAAGGAATGCATGCGAATCGATATGATGTTACCATCTTAGTCAATGGCTTACCGTTAGTTCAAGTTGAGCTTAAAAAGCGTGGGATCGCGATTCGTGAGGCCTTTAATCAGGTTCATCGATACAGTAAAGAGAGTTTCAATTCTGAGAACTCTCTATTTAAGTATTTACAGATTTTTGTGATTTCTAATGGTACAGATAGCCGTTATTTTGCAAATACGACGAAACGTGATAAGAATAGTTTTGATTTTACGATGAATTGGGCCAAAGCGGATAATATCCTAATTAAAGATATAAAAGATTTCACAGCTACATTTTTTCAGAAAGATACTTTATTGAATGTACTACTGAAATATTCCGTATTTGATGCGAGCGACAACCTGCTGGTTATGCGACCTTATCAAATTGCTGCGGTGGAAAGAATATTATGGAAAGTTAAAAGTGCAAACCAAGCAAAAAAATGGAGTACTATTGAAAGCGGTGGATATATTTGGCATACAACAGGGTCGGGAAAAACGCTTACGAGTTTTAAAGCAGCTCGTTTGGCTACTGAACTGGAGTTTATCGATAAAGTGTTTTTTGTTGTAGATCGGAAAGACCTGGATTTTCAGACGATGAAAGAGTATCAGCGTTTTTCACCTGATAGTGTGAATGGTTCGGAAAATACCGCAGGTTTAAAACGTAACATCGAAAAAGATGATAATAAAATTATTGTGACGACGATTCAAAAACTGAATAACCTAATGAAAAGCGAAACGGAATTACCTATATATCATAAGCAAGTGGTATTTATTTTTGATGAAGCTCACCGTTCACAATTTGGCGAAGCTCAAAAAAATCTCAAAAAAAAGTTTAAGAAGTTCTACCAATTTGGATTTACAGGCACACCTATTTTCCCGGAGAATGCGTTAGGATCTGAAACGACTGCTTCTGTCTTTGGTCGAGAGGTACACTCTTATGTCATTACGGATGCCATTAGAGATGAAAAGGTTTTAAAGTTCAAAGTAGATTATAACGATGTACGTCCCAAGTTCAAAACGATCGAAAAAGAACAGGACGAGAAAAAGTTATCGGCAGCAGAAAATAAAGAAGCATTGCTACATCCTGAACGCATCAAAGAAATTTCTCAATATATTCTTAATAATTACAGAGTAAAGACCCATCGTCTAAACGCGAATGGAAAAGGATTTAATGCGATGTTTGCTGTGAGCAGTGTCGATGCAGCCAAACTCTACTATGAATCATTAAATAAATTACAACAGGGAAGCGATAACCCCCTTAAGATTGCTACAATCTTCTCCTTTGCTGCTAATGAAGAGCAAACTGCGATAGGTGAAATTCTTGATGAAACTTTTGAACCTTCAGCAATGGATAGTAGTGCAAAAGAGTTTTTAAGTTCAGCCATCAAAGACTACAATGCGATGTTTAAAACTAACTATGGAGTAGAAAGTAAAGAGTTTCAAAATTATTATCGTGATCTTGCTAAACGAGTAAAAAATAAAGAAATTGATTTATTAATTGTGGTAGGAATGTTTTTAACTGGTTTTGATGCACCTACATTAAATACTTTATTTGTTGATAAAAATCTTAGGTATCATGGTTTAATACAGGCTTATTCGAGAACAAATCGCATTTATGATTCCACCAAAACTTTTGGGAATATTGTTACTTTTAGAGATTTAGAACAAGCAACCATAGACGCTATTACTCGTTTTGGAGATAAAAATACTAAAAATGTGGTTTTGGAAAAAAGTTATAAAGAGTATATGGAAGGATTCGCTGATGTGGCGACGGGTGAAGCACGTCGTGGTTATGCAGATGTAGTAAATGAATTAAAGGAACGTTTTCCTAATGTTGAAGAGATTGTTACTGAAAAGGATAGGAAAGAATTTACTAAACTATTTGGTGAATATTTGCGTATTGAAAATATCCTACAGAACTATGATGAATATTCAGCTTTGAAAGCTTTACAAACAGTAGATATGACTGATCCTAAAGCTTTAGAAGACTTTAAGGCTACTCACTATGTAACGGATGAAGATATATCTGTAATGCAAGAGACTCAAGTGTTAGAAGAAAGAGCTATTCAAGATTATCGTTCTTCATATAATGATATTCGTGATTGGTTTCGTCGTGAGAAAACTGGAAAAGAAAAAGGAAATGCCTCTATTGATTGGGATGATGTCGTCTTTGAGGTAGATCTTCTGAAATCCCAAGAGATCAACTTAGATTACATTCTTGAACTTATTTTTGAGCATAACAAAAAGGTGAAAGATAAAGCATTCTTGGTTGAAGAAGTTCGTCGCTTAATTCGTTCTAGTGTAGGAAACCGTGCAAAAGAAAGCTTGGTTGTTGATTTTATCGACCAAGCTGATTTAGATAGTATTCAAGATAAAGCGAGTATTGTTGACGCCTTCTTCTCATTTGCTCAAACTGAGCAAAAACGTGAAGCAGAAGAATTAATTAATACTGAAAAACTTAATGAAGATGCTGCAAAAAGGTATATTTTAAATTCATTAAAAAGGGAATATGCAAGTGAAAACGGAACAGAGCTTAATGAAATTCTTCCTAAAATGAGCCCGCTTAATCCTCAGTATTTAACAAAAAAACAGAGTGTTTTTCAGAGAATCTCTGCATTTGTAGATAAGTTTAAAGGAGTAGGCGGAAAGATTTAATCATGGATAAATATGTAATCTAACAACGATTTTGAGAATAACCAGAATCCTTGATGCTCCTGCATGTAGATTCTTGGATATTGATTGATATTATCATAACGCCTTTGGATTTTAATCCGAAGGCGTTTTTTTGTTGATTTTTAAGCGTATAGGAGTTGAGATACTTTCTTGCATACAATTAAAGGCTTCTTGCAAATTTACTTGACGCTTAGGACTTAACTTTTCATCGCCACGAAAAAAAAGCCAATCAAGGCTAACTCCGTATATATCACCAATTTTCAGGGCTATGTCAGATGAAAGACTCATTTCTCTACGCTCAATGCGACTAATTGTGTTGGATGAAACATCAATACTTTCTGCAAATTCGAGTTGTGAAAGATTATTCTCTTCTCTTAATTCCTTAACTCGCCCAAGTACAATACTTTTTATACGCTTAGTGCCTTTTTTGTTGTTCATTTTGTCGCTCCTTTCGTAGTTCGTAGCATTATTTTACTATACAAAGTCGTATAATGACAATCGCGGGGAATTATGCCCTAGATTAGCCGTTTAGGTTCTCGTTATTGGAATATGGCTCCTTTACAATAAAGCTACGACATGGCCATGTTGAATTTAATTACAAGGTGATGAACAAATAATAAAAATATGTTTACTAGATGCTAGGGAGCTTGGCTTAAGGTAAGTGATGGTTCAAAGGTAAAAAGAATACAGATTTTATGTAGCTTACACAGCTGAAAATAAAGAAGTCAAAGGAATCACGAGCTCAAAGATAAATAATCTATGCACTATTCATATTTGTAAAAAAAAGGAGAAGTTCATGAAAACGAAAAATTCGCAAAACGCATACAACGAAGAAACGGCACGTCATTATATTTCTGACGACAAGCCAATCATCAGTGTTTCTTCTGAAGTAGAGACACAATATAACTGGATTGATGGAAAACGGACTGATGAAGTAACAGGATACAAGCTTTATTTTGTACAGGAAGGATTTAACCCCTTTGCGGTTAAATTTGTGAAGAAACCGTCATTAGCACCGTTTCTATCAGAGGTGAAGCTAGACAAATTCGAAGCAATCGAAATTAGATCCAATGTGTATTTCCGTTCAGAAGGGGTACGGCTTGTTAAATGATGACAAACGTAGAACTTGAATGCTACTTGCTCCAGGCTCTGAACATGGCATTAGAGATAAACGGTGAGACTTCTTACACCAATTCATTTGATGTAAGGGTAGCGGACGAAGGTTTTTACTTCGTCCCTCGCCTTCCTGCCAGCTATGTCGTTGACAATGTGCTTTATCAAAAAATCTATCTTATTAGCAATGCGGTCTTGTATCCAGATTTCACCTTATTAAAACAAGCGGGAGCTTATTTTGTACCATTAAAGACAAATGATATTCATGTGAAACGAGCTCTTTTCTTTCCATGGATAAATGGTATTTCTAAGCGATTGATTATTCAAGACATAGATGAATTTGTAGCAGAATTATCAGAAAATAAAGTACCCGTCATGGAAAATTTCGAATTCAATCTAAACAAGGTTACAAGTATTGCTATCGCAGGAAACTCAGGTTCAGGAAAATCCTATGCCCTTACTTACTTTCTATGCGTATTGAAAAAGAATTCAAGGCTCGTAATTATTGACCCGAAATTTGATATGCCGAGTAGATGGGGCAGGGAAAACAATGTCAAAGTCATAGCGCCAAGTGATAACAGAAATAAGAATGATTTTGTCTCAAGTGTGAATGCAGAGCTTAGCCAGTGCTTGGAGCTAATTCATCAACGTCAACAGGTGCTTTACAGTAACCCTCAAGCTGACTTTGAACACTATACGGTGGTAATTGACGAGGTTCTTGCATTGAGTGATGGAGTGGCAAAACCAATTAAGGAAGCCTTCTTTAGTCTACTGTCCCAGATCTCATTGTTAGGTAGAGCTTCAAAGGTTCATTTGCTACTGGTATCACAGAGATTTGATAACAATGCGATTCCTATTTCTTGTAGAGAGCAGCTTAATGTACTAATTCAAGTAGGCAATATAAATAGCAAAACGACACAGTTTTTGTTCCCAGACTTATCACTTGAAGGAATAGTCATACCGCAAGGAATTGGGACGGGACTAATACAGGTTATTGACTCCGAGCACCCATTTCAAATTGTTCCATTACTAACACCAACATTTAATGATTTGAAAGGAATCATGTAGATGAGAAAACCAGGTAAATCATTCTTCATTCGGACGTTTCATATTAACGGATTTCTGTTACTTATTTCATTGATACTCCTCTTAGTTCGAGTTTCGTTCAAAATGATAGAAAGTTTTTTACACAATGAGACAAGTTCATTCCTGACAGAATACTCAGAATTTATGTCTAAAGCAGTGGGGGCAATATCCGATGCATTGGATGGGGGGATTGTGCTATCCTTCGCAACATTGCTACTAATGGTAGTTCCTGAACTGGTAACAAGGATTGTTAATGATTCATTAGCAAATTGGTTCTCTTCAATATGGGTCAGCCTCCGTTTGAGAAAATTCTTAATAAGACAGGCAGACAATGAAGGTGAAGGGATTTTCAAGATTCAACACCATAACAAATCAATACGAAAATCTGTCATAGATATTAGGAATAAAAAAATCACCTATCTCGTTAAATTGCCAAATGATGTTATGGCACAAAAACTACTCCTTGAATCAAAAGAAATTCTTCGTGAAGAAATATCAAGTCGCTTTCCAGCCTACTCATTCTCGAATTTTGAGCGGTACAAACACTGGCTGAGGATTGAAGGAACAAAAATAAGATAAAGAATAGCGGAGCTTTTGCCTGCCTTGGGCAGAAGCAAAGGAGCTCCGCTATTCTTGAAAGATGGTAGAAAACGATATTCCACGGGGCTACTACGACCCCCGTGGAATCAATAATCAATAATCGAGGGAAATGAACTATGGAAAAGAAAAAAGAGCAGAGAAGCAATAAATGGGCGTTCATTTTCTATCAAGAGAGTGCCCCGAAGAACTATTTAGAAATTTTAGAAAAAATGCACATACCCTTTGTGTTGAGCCCTTGGCACGATAAGGACGTGAATAAAGAGACTGGGGAAATTAAAAAGGCACACAAGCACGGTGCACTATACTTTGATTCTTTGAAAAGCTATTCGCAGGTTTCAAGCCTGATTAGCGAAAAGCTTAATGCCCCAAAGCACGTTGAGGTTGTGATGTCTCCAAAAGGAATGTATGAGTATTTCACACACGCAGAAAATCCAGATAAGACACCCTACCAAACAGAAGATGTTGAGTGGGGGTGTGGATTTGAACTTGGAAAATTCCTTGTTGAGCATAATACGGGTGAATTTTTGAACAGCATTATTGATATGATTGCAGAACAAGATTTTAAGGAATTTGAAGAACTTGTAATGTACGCAAGAAAAAATGATTATTTGTTGCTTGAGTTGATCGTAGATAAAACGTATTTCTTCTCAAGGTTACTAGACTCAAGGCGATACAGTTCAGAAAGACCGATTAAGAAAATTTATAAAGAAATGGGGGATGGCGATGAGTAAAACAATGGTGAACTCAGAAGACTTAAAGCGTGCTGGCTTCTCACCTTACACGGCTTCCAATATCATTAGACAAGCAAAACACTATATGGTACAACAAGGGTATGAGTTTTACGAGGGGCGGCGTATTTCTGTTGTCCCCTTACAGGCAGTAAAATCCGTTATCGGTGATGTTGAGTTGTCCGAAACGGAGGATTAAATTTGCCAAAAACTAGCTACCAAGATATCTATCAAGATGAAAATGGGCAATACTATTATGAGGTAAGCTTAGGTACGGACAAAATCACAGGAAAACGTATCAAGCGTAAAGGTCGCAAGTCGCAATCTGGAAAGAAATTTGAGTCAGCGAAAGAAGCTTATACGGAAGCTATCCGTGTAAAAAATGACTTTCTGCAAACTCAAGGATATTCTGATTATGGTATGACCTTTGAACAATTCATGAATAATGTCTACATTCCACATTATAAGACTGAGGTGACAGAAAATACATTTGAGTCACGGAATCCATCGTTGAAAATTCTGTTCGAACGTTTCGGAAAGAAGCCATTACGGAAGATTACTTTGCACGATATTCAATTTTTCAGAACGTGGCTTCTAGATAAAAATGCGGCAGGATATTCACAGGCATACGCTTCATTGGTCTTTGGAATGTTGAAGAAAATTCTTGAATTTGCCGTAACCCTCAATTACCTTGATAAGAATGTTGCTCGACAAGTGAAACCAATTGCTAAAGTGAAAACGGATGTTGCATACTGGACGAAAGATGAATTTGAGAAAGTAATCTCAAAGATTTACACCGAAGATTTTTATGAGCATTTGTGCTTTGTGATGTTGTGGGTCTACTATATGACAGGTGTTCGTGTGAACGAAGGAACAGCTCTCTGGTGGAATGATGTTGATTTTGAGAAAAAACAGCTTCGTGTTCATCATATGCTAGTTACTAAGAGTCGAAAGAATTACATTCGGAAGAATCACACGAAAACAGTTGATGGAAAACGGGTGCTCGCTTTAGATAATGATACGCTTGAAGTATTGCGTGTATGGAAAGAACGACAAGCAAAACACGGGAATGTGGATTTCATTTTCTCCTATGACGGCTTACCCATGATTAAATCAACGATAGCCCGAATTATTGCTCGTTATGCGAAGCTAGCAGGTTCTCCAGTAATACAGGCTAAAGGTCTACGTCATTCACATGTAAGCTTTCTCATCAATGAATTAAATGCGTCTGTCTTGGTTGTCTCAAAACGTCTCGGGCATAGTTCGCCAGAAATTACGCTAAAACACTATGCACATTTGTGGCGTGGAATTGATGACGCTGTCGCAGAATCAATGGCAGGCATTATCAAAATTAACACTGCAACAAGTAAGCAATTTGCATTTGTCGGTAATCAAACGGTGAAACGATTGTCGCCAAAACTGTCTCCAAGATAAGGGAGACACCTTATAAATGTGATAACAACAGGCTTTACAAGTCCTATCCGCTCCATCGAGTGGGAATAGGTTTAGTACAGCGCGTTAAAACTTAATATCATGAAATGCCGAAAGGCTTGGTTATCCAAGTTTTTCGGCATTTTTTATTTATTTAGAGCACGCAATATTACTTCACAAAATACAGGACTCAAAGACTCCCTTTCGCTTTATCGCACGTGAAGGGAGTCTTTTTCATATTCAAGTGAAATTTATATCAAACTTGATTAAGGAACATTTTAATCTATTCCTTGTAATTTGTTATATAAATCCCGGGCATAAGTGTCCGTCATACCTGCGATAAAATCTATAGCTACAAGAATACGATGATATAACTTGTGCATTTCTAGTTCTCTTCCTGCATGTTTCGTTTCTAAATCTTTAGCTATAAGTTTATAATTCTCAAGATAGTTATCCGATATCAGTTCAATAAACTTCTTGTCCACTTTTGACATTGCATCTGTTCCATAATGAATGACGGCTGGTACAAGTTTATCTAAAAAATAAACTATGATTACTTCAGAGGAAAGCTCCAGAACATTTACATCTCTATTGGAGAAAGCGAATTTTACAGAGACATCCTTCAGAATTTCCATCGTGTATTCGTGATAGGTGTTTTTGAATAAATCATCATTGTACGTTCCTGCCATAATTTTAGAATAATTTCTTGTGAAGCTGAACTTGGCTACATTCATCAGATGAATCTGAACATCAAATAACCACTTGTTCAGGATGTTATAATCGGTGTTTAGATCATCCTCTAAATGTAGGCGAGTTAATTCCTCAATTAATTCGGTTGTCTTGGAGAGTGCTCCTTCCTCCCTGGAAGATGCATAATGATTTAATTGTTTATTCATATAATTTATTAGATCAGTCAAAGAGACTAACCCTTTTTTAAATGTGTCCTCCAAGTCAGCTAGCCGATATGCAATATCATCTGCAGCTTCTACAATAAATGAAAGGGGATGGCGGTGTATTGTTTGATTATCTTCAGCAAGGGTCCCAACATCTCGAGCAATATCGAGAATATCTTCTTGCTCCGAGTATAAATAGCCCATCTTTTTAGAAGTAATTCGATCATCTTTTTTAATTTCCTTACTTGGTACTGTATACTTTCCGATTGAGCTCAACACCGCATTAGTGAGATTTAAACCGGATTGCCCCCGATCTATATGCAGACGATTGACAATTCTGAATGTATGAGCATTTCCATCGAAGTTGCAGAAATCGGTTGCTAAATAATCCTCAAGAATACAATTCTCTTTTTCGGTGTAGAGTGGGATCTTATGTATGTTAAGCTCAGAAAGATTTTTTTTAAACCATGTCTGAATAATATGCTCACCAAAATGCCCAAAAGGTGGATTGCCTAGATCATGAATAAGACCGGCGCATTTTAGTATATTCGGTATGTCGTCAATATCAACCTCATTTTTTTTCAGAAGATGTTCTTTTAAATTTTTAACGACCATTTGCCCGATCCCTTCGGCAATAGCAGATACTTCGATGGAGTGGGTCAAGCGTGTTATTACAAAATCGATTTTTTCCAGCGGGAAAACTTGCGTTTTATCTTGGAGACGGCGAAATGAAGCGCTCTGTACAATACGGCGATAATCAAAATCAAATGGGTTAATAAAAACGTTACTTTCTATCTTTTTAATTCGGGTAATATCACTATCATTTTTTCTTTTTGTACTTAGTAAATCTTCCCACATCATAATCATCTCGTCTCTCCTCTAACAATATATTGTGTTTTGAATACGTGACCCATTTAAATGAATTACATCCTATATATCGGTAAATAAACAATATTAATGAATTAAATAGAACACATTGGATCAAATGTAAAAATCGACTCAAGGCATGAGCGGGAAATCGTACGAAGAAAGTGATAACGGATAAAGATGTAGTTTTCAATATAAGTTTATGACGGAAATCCTGTTGTTCCATAATCGATACACTAATTAATAATGGTTGAAACTATGTACATATACAGCGGGAAAGTTCCTATAAATTACATGATAATTGGATTGTAAATCGCTGAACTGGTTTGATTTGTTAAATAATACGAACATTTTTTGTTGTTTTAAATATAATATTCGTTTTTTTTGTTGACAAAATAGAAACCCCCTCCTAAAATGGGTGATGGGAAACAAACAAATAGCGCATACTAATTCGTATAATCCTGGGGATTGGCCCGGGAGTCTCTACGAGATCACCCTAATGATCTGGCTACGAAGAGGAGCAGGCTAGGCACATGAATTCTACATGACTGCGGTGGGACATCACTCGCGCACATTAGAATTTTTTTTGTTCTTGGTCAACGGGCTTATGCCTGCTCCTGGTCAAGCTGAACTCTGGGGAAAATACTTCTCAGGGTCATTTGTCGTTTTTCAATAAATATGGCTTCAACATCTCTAAGGAGGAGTTAGTGTATTATGGATCGTTTCTTTAAACTCAAAGAAAACGGAACAAACGTTAGAACGGAGATTGTTGCGGGTCTGACCACCTTTATGACAATGGCTTACATTCTTTTTGTAAACACATTATTCCTGGGTTCAGCTGGGGCAGGTATGTCTGATAATGCAGTATTTTTTGCGACAGCCGTCGGCGCTGGATTAATGACAATTATTATGGGATTGTTCGTGAACGTGCCGATTGCACTCGCTCCGGGTATGGGTTTAAATGCATACTTCATGACCGTGGTTCTGAGCTCTAACGGCGCGATCAGCTGGCAGGCGGCACTTGGTGCTGTATTCCTATCAGGTATCGTATTCATTATTTTAACCGTGACTCGGGTTCGGCAAATGCTGCTTGTTGCGGTTCCACAATCCATTAAAATGGCAATTACCGTAGGTATCGGTTTATTTATTACAATCATCGGTTTCAAACTTGCTAATCTAGTGGCAGTAACCGTAAATGTTGCTCCGGATGCAGATTTGAGTCAGCCGATTCCAGGTAGCAGCTTCAACTTGTCTCTTGGAAACTTTATTACACATCATGATGCTCTTCTCGCTTTAATTGGTTTACTATTGATTGCGATCCTCATGGTAATGCGTGTTAAAGGTGCATTGCTAATCGGTATCGTGGCAACAACATTGATCGGTATACCGATGGGTGTAACGAATCTAAGCGGCCTGACCAGTGCAAGCTGGCTGCCTAACTTCAGCGACCTCGCTGTCGGGCAGCTTGATCTGAAAGGCGCAATCAGCCTTGGATTGTTTGAAATCATCTTCATTTTCACATTCGTTGAGCTTTTTGACACTTTTGGTACGATGGTTGGAACGGCAACACGTATGGGGATTATGAAGGATAAAGCTAAAGGTGAGAAAACGATTGGTAAAGCCATGCTCGTTGATGCTGTCGGTGTCAGCGCAGGTGCGGCACTGGGTACAAGTACGATTACGGCTTACGTTGAAAGTGCTTCGGGTGTTGAAGCTGGTGGGCGTACAGGGTTAACCTCGGTAACGACAGGTTTGTTGTTCATTCTTGCTTTGTTTATCGCGCCACTTGCTTTGGTTGTTCCTTCTGCTGCGACGGCTCCAGCTCTGATTATCGTAGGGGTACTGATGATGAGCCAAGTTCGCAGTATTGAGTGGGATGATTTCCTGCAAGCTTTCCCTGCATTCCTTACGATTGTACTGATGCCATTTACAGGCGGAATCGCAAACGGGATCTCTGCAGGTATTGTATCCTACGTTATCTTGGCTGTGTTCAGTAACCTGGTTACTGAGCGTAAAGTGAAAATACACTGGCTGATGTGGGTGCTGGCCATTATCGTTGTGTGCCGGTACGTATTTATCGGTGGAGAATAAGTCTGGTTTGTATTTGAAGAAAGCGGAGCTACGATATCACATCGAGCTTCGCTTTTTTTGTTTCTTCTATAGTAAGAGTTTGAAACGTGAGATGAAAAGTGGCTCAGTTCAGAACATTTTAGTTGCTCTAACTCAGAGATAAAGAGTCGTGTATGAATTAAATGGCATTTAACCAAATGATCAAAATGATTCTCACTATTGCTGCTACATTACATTTCCAAATTAGGGTATCAATTGATGTAAAGTTAACCTGAAATGCACGTTCTCGTGAAAAGGATGAATTGTTCAGATGTTTTCAAAATAATTCTTTACAAGCGGAAGCGAACCATGGTATATTCTTATTCCGGCCAAGAAAACACATCTTACATGGTGCGGCAAGCAAATGAAAATAAGCTTCGAAAGAAACTAAAAAAAGAGCTTGCAAAGTTGGTTCGGACATGATATTATATAAGAGTTGCTGAAACGAACTGATTTCGGTGGCGAGAACAAGTTTGATCTTTGAAAACTGAACAACGAGTGAGTAACGATCTTGCTTGCAAGATCGACGCTGGAAAAATCGG
>NZ_JAMAUN010000015.1:0-150814 GCF_023714295.1 Paenibacillus polysaccharolyticus | reverse complement strand
AGCTTGCACTTGTACTCGTTTTCGCTGTACTCGCAAAATCGGTGAGCGGTACGCTCGATGCATTGTCCGTCGTGATGTTTGAGACTACATTCGATGTACCCGCATTTGTACCGCCAGTGACCACGAGTCGGAAGTCATACGACGTGGCCGGGTTTAATCCTGTTACGGTTGCACTTGTGGCATTGGACGCAAGAGCTCCGCTTGTGGACGCTGTAGTCCACGTATTCGTGCCTGCTGGCGATTGTTCAATCACAATCCCTATTGCTCCGCTCGCTGCTGTCCAGCTAAAGCTTGCACTTGTACTCGTTTTCGCTGTACTCGCAAAATCGGTGAGCGGTACGCTCGATGCATTGTCCGTCGTGATGTTTGAGACTACATTCGATGTACCCGCATTTGTACCGCCAGTGACCACGAGGCGGAAGTCATACGATGTGGCTGGGTTCAACCCTGTTACCGTGGCACTTGTGGCGTTGGTCGCAATCGTTCCACTTGTTTGTGCCGTTGTCCATGTATTCGTGCCCGCTGGGGATTGTTCAATCACGATTCCGGTTGCTCCACTGGCTGCTGTCCAGCTAAAGCTTGCACTTGTACTCGTTTTCGCCGTACTCGCAAAGTCGGTGAGCGGTATGCTTGGTGCATTGTCTGTCGTGATGTTCGAGACCACGTTCGATGTGCCAGCGTTCGTACCGCCAGTGACCACGAGGCGGAAGTCATACGACGTGGCTGGATTCAATCCTGTTACCGTGCCACTTGTGGCGTTGGCCGCAAGGGCTCCACTTGTAGACGCTGTAGTCCACGTATTCGTGCCCGCAGGAGATTGTTCGATCACAATGCCAGTTGCTCCACTGGCTGCTGTCCAGCTAAAGCTTGCGGTTGTGCTCGTCTTCGCCGTACTCGCAAAGTCGGTGAGCGGCACGCTTGGTGCATTGTCTGTCGTGATGTTCGAGACCACGTTCGATGTGCCAGCGTTCGTACCGCCAGTGACCACGAGGCGGAAGTCATACGACGTGGCTGGATTCAATCCTGTTACGGTTGCACTTGCGGCATTGGACGCAATCGTTCCACTTGTTTGTGCCGTTGTCCATGTATTCGCACCTGCTGGGGATTGTTCGATCACGATTCCGGTTGCTCCGCTCGCTGCTGTCCAGCTAAAGCTTGCACTTGTACTCGTTTTCGCCGTATTGGCGAAGTCCGTGAGCGGCAAGCTCGGTGCATTGTCCGTCGTGATGTTCGAGACCACATTCGATGTACCGGCATTCGTACCGCCAGTGACCACAAGACGGAAGTCATACGATGTGGCTGGGTTCAATCCTGTTACGGTTGCACTTGCGGCATTGGACGCAAGGGCTCCGCTTGTAGATGCCGTAGTCCATGTATTTGTGCCCGCAGGAGATTGTTCAATCACGATCCCGGTTGCTCCGCTAGCTGCTGTCCAGCTAAAGCTTGCGCTTGTACTCGTTTTCGCCGTATTGGCGAAGTCCGTAAGAGGCACGCTCGGTGCATTATCCGTCGTCACGTTCGAAACAACATTCGATGTGCCGGCATTCGTACCGCCAGTGACCACGAGGCGGAAGTCATACGATGTGGCTGGGTTCAACCCTGTTACCGTGGCACTTGTGGCGTTGGTCGCAATCGTTCCACTTGTTTGTGCCGTTGTCCATGTATTCGTGCCCGCTGGGGATTGTTCAATCACGATTCCGGTTGCTCCACTGGCTGCTGTCCAGCTAAAGCTTGCAGTTGTAATCGTCTTCGCCGTACTCACAAAGTTAGAGATTGGTGCCATCCTGTTGATACTGATCTTGTAGTACAAGGTTGTATTGTCTTCTGCAACGACTTTGATGTATACATCTGTTCCTGAACCCGATGTAAGGTTTACTGTCCCGACCTCAGGCGTCACGAATGTACTGTCTGTTCCGTAGAAAGTCACCATTGCACCTGCGTCGTGCTTGACGATATCCCCGGCCGATACAGATGATACTCCATTGCTTACCTCGATGGTTGCAGTCTTCGGAGCTGACGTTGTACCCGCTTCCGCTCCTGTTGTAATGTTTTGCCCCAATACACTGCTCAAACTTGCATCGTTGCTTGCGCTGGAAGAAGCAAAAAAGTCGGTTTGTTTTCCATAAACATAACTTGCTTTAGTTGTGTCCTTTTCAAAGTACTGCAACATCAGATTCCCGGTTGACGGAACAAAAGGATGCAACCAGTCCAAATTCTTGCCTATCATATTGCTTAATTCGGGAATATCATTCTTCCCTTTCATCCAAGTATTACTTCCAGCGAATTTTCCATAATAATAATAAGAGGTAGCCGCATAATTTGATGGATCAATGGAAGCTGCAAGGACAAACATATTATCATTCGCATCGATAACCAAGCGGCTCACCGCTTGAGGAGAATCGTTTGAAGTTGCGACGTAGTCGACATTATCAATTACTGTTGTTTCCCATGAACCCCCGTTTCCGGTATTAGATACAACTTTAAAACCTGCATCCCCATAGAGAACATGAATGTGATCCGATGAATCTATTGCGGATCCGTAATAAGAATAATAGATATCATCTCCCGTTAGTACTTTAGTGGAAGTGGCAAAGGGGGCGCTGGATACATAGATATCGGGACCTCTAGTCGCATTATCAATAGAATAAACAACACTAAAGTTTCCGTGGTTATCATTCAAGAGACTATTAAACCTAACATTATCCCCTGTATTCAATACGGTCTCAGACCAAGTGGTATTTGCATTCGAGCCAGTATTAATCTTAATGTGATAATTTTTTGGATCTAGGTTTGAGTTTTTGGCATAGGCAATAGTAGCGTCACCCGATGAATTCACTTGAAGTTGCAACGAATTATAAAAGTAGCGGTCTGCACCCAGTTGTGTAGGAAGACCCTGTGTCTCTATTTCCGAAAATTCACTTGACCAAGAATTGTTGTTTGTATTGTATGTGCCGTAATATACTCCTTTGGAATAGGAATACCAATTCAAATCATGGAAAGAACCTGTTTTTATAAAAGCAACATGTAATGTGCCGTTGGTGTCAACTGCCATCTTTAATTCCCCATAATAGACATCAAATTGGTTCAGTCCAACCGCTGCGTTGACACTTGTTTCTAGTGAAAAAGAATTGCTCGCTGAAGTCCATTTATAAATTTTAAAATCCTTAATACCCTGGCTTCCACCTTGAATAGTTCCCATTTGAGGATATGCGAGATACATATCCCCATTCGAGGCTTTGGCCACTGCCGATGGTATGCCATTAAATTCAGGATATGAATTGCTTGTAATTCCTGAAGCAGCCGATACAGGAAAAGAATGCAAACTAACGAAAAGTACAATTACCATGAAAGAAGAGAACACCTTATTAAGGTAGCTCTTCGCATTTTTTGTTGGATGGGATAAATGTCTTTGCAGCCCGGTTTCCTCAGCTATGGCCTTTTTCATCGCTATTCTCCTTTTTATTGAACCGTAGATTATGCAAGAGTTATTACAAATCATATTTTGACCGAGATTACATCACTAATTTTAGAATCCTAAATTTAAAGTTTCACCCCAGCCCCTCCCACAAATCATCCCTATAAAGTCTATATCGGTTTGTAACCATACCGCCATCAGACCTAATTGAAAAAAAAGAACCTTCCTGTCTGAAAATTCAGACAAGAAGGTTCTCGTTAAAGACTATTAATGTGCAACTGCGTTGTTCAGCATGATCCAGATCGAACCAATAACGATAGTCAACATCATCAGCAATCCGAAAATGAGAGCCATCACGTTCCAGCGAGGTTTCTCTGTTTCACGGATATGCATGAAGAAGAAGAGTTGAACTACAAACTGCAGTGCCGCAGTTCCCAGAATAACAATCATCGTTCCTGTTTTGCCCATCATATCGTTCAGTACCACTACCAGAGGAATGATGGTCAGAACGATGGACAGTATGAAGCCGATGACATAAGACTTCAGGGAACCATGTTGTTCATGGCCATGAGAATCATGTGCGTTGTGCTGTGCCATCTACATCACCCCCATCAGATAGACGATGGTCAGGAGGAAGATCCATACAACGTCCAAGAAGTGCCAGTACAAGCTGATTACGTTGATTTTACCGCGAGTGACATCGGTAATACCCCGTTTTTTCAGTTGGAACATCAGGCCGATCATCCATATCAGACCGAGCGATACGTGAAGTCCGTGAGTACCTACAAGGGTAAAGAACGCGCCGGATGCTGCACTTGTCGTGTAGCTGAATCCTTCGTGAACCATCTCAACAAACTCATAAATCTCCAGGGCAAGGAAGCCTGCGCCCAGAACGGCTGTAACGATCAACCAATTAATCAATTGTTTTACTTTACCTTGGTTCATTGCCAGAACCGCAAGTCCGCTCGTAAATGAACTTGTGAGCAACAAGAAGGTCTCAGCAATGACACCAGGCATTTTGATCAATTCAGACAAAATCGGTCCGCCCGCCGTATTGTCACGCAACACAATGAAGGTTGCGAACAATACGGAGAACAGGATAACGTCGGAAATCAGGAAGAACCAGAATCCGAGAATTTTCATTTCCTGTGGATCATGGTGGCCATGGTCATGACCGTGTGCATGATTCTCACCGTGTTTAGCGGCTGCTTGAGCCATCTATACCGACCCCCTTAACGACGCTTCGGTACGCTTGATTTCATCGACCGGAATGTAATAGTCCGTATCGTAAGAGAAGGAACGAGCAATCATGCAGATACCCACGCCAGCGAGTCCGAGGATTGCCATCCACAGCCATCCAAAGACGAAGCCGAAACCAGCTACGAACCAGAAGACAGACATAATGAACGGAATCGAGGAATTTTTCGGCATATGAATTGGCTCATATACAGGCTCAGGCGGATAGATGCCTTTCGCGCGACGTTCTTTCTCTTCCCACCACTCATCCACATCATCTCCACGCGGTGTAACAGCGAAGTTGTATTCTGGAGCTGGTGAAGGAATCGACCACTCGAGCGTACGACCATCCCATGGATCGCCAGAAGCTTTGAGTGTTTTGTATTTGCGAATACCGTCTGCAATTTGTGCAACTTGGAACAAGAATCCAACGCCCATCAGGAAAGCCCCGATTGTCGATACGAAGTTCAGTTCCCACCAGCCGGTATCCCAGCCGTAAGTGCTCAGACGACGAGTCATACCCATCAGACCGACAGCATACTGCGGCATGAAGCACACGTAGAAACCGATATTCCAAGTCCAGAATGCCCATTTGCCCAGTTTTTCTTCCAATTGGAAACCGAACATTTTTGGCCACCAGTAGTACAGACCTGCGAAGTATCCGAAGACAACGCCACCGATCAATACTTGGTGGAAGTGGGCAATCAGGAAGTAACTGTTGTGGAACTGGAAGTCAGCAGGAGCAACGGATAACAGAACGCCCGTCATACCCCCGACGATAAAACACGGGATAAAGGCAAGTGTCCACATCATCGGAGTGGCCATGCGTATCCTTCCTTTATACATCGTAAACAGCCAGTTAAATATCTTAACCCCTGTTGGAATGGCAATCAACATCGTTGTAACCGCGAAGAATGCATTCACGTCCGCTCCGGACCCCATCGTGAAGAAGTGATGCGCCCAAGTGAAGAAGGACAGGAAGCTGATGATCAACATCGCGAATACCATCGATTTGTAACCAAACAGTTTTTTCTTCGAGAACGTACTTACGATCTCGGAGAACACACCGAATGCCGGCAAGACGACAATGTATACCTCAGGGTGACCCCACATCCAGATCAAGTTGATATACATCATTGGGTTGCCGCCCAGATCAAGTGTGAAGAAATGCGCCCCGGCAAACCTGTCGAGGAAGAGCAGTGCAAGTGTCACCGTCAAGATCGGGAATGCAAACAAGATAATGATACAAGTGGAGAATACCGACCATGTAAACATCGGCAGTTTCATCCATTTCATGCCTGGCGCACGCATTTTAATGATGGTAACCATAAAGTTGATACCGGTCGCCAGGGAACCGATACCCGATATCTGGATACCCCATATATAGAAGTTTTGTCCTACCCCTGGACTGTGCGATAGCTCCGATAGAGGCGGGTAACTCAGCCATCCTGCATCCGGTGAACCACCGATAACGAAGGACAAGTTGAACAGCATTGCGCCCAGGAAAAATAACCAGAAACTCAGTGCGTTCAGGAACGGGAATGCAACGTCCCTCGCTCCGATCTGTAACGGCACAATGACGTTAAACAAACCGAACATAAATGGCATCGCCATGAACAGGATCATGATCGTACCATGTGTTGTAAAGACCTGATTATAGTGTTCTGGATGTAAGAAATCCATATTAGGCATAGCCAGCTGCAGACGCATCATCAATGCATCCACACCACCACGGAACAACATGATAATGGAAGCAATGATATACATAATACCGATCTTTTTGTGATCGACAGTAGTTAACCAGTTACGCCAGAGCCAGCCCCATTTTTTGAAATAAGTCAGCACCGTTACGATGGTAATCATCGTAATCCCGATCGCCACGTCTGCTCCATAGATCAACGGATCGCCGGTAACGAAAAACTCCGATGCAAACTCCTTTAGTCTCTCTAACATTGGGGGCCTCCTTTCGAATCTTTAATTCGTACTTGTATTTAATTTCGGTACAGACAAGGATTTGTCTCCAGCAGCAGACTCGTTCGAGCTTGAGCCTTCATGCTTGCTGTGAGCACTTTTACCGTCAACAACGTATTTAGTTACGATTTTCTGGAACAGACCTTCAGGAAACGCAGAGTAGTAAGCAACGTTACTTGTTCCTGGCTTAGCCAGTGCATCATACGTCTCTTGCGTCATTGGTTGGGATTGTTGCTTCACTTCATTCACCCATTTATCAAACTCTTCGTCCGAAGTTGCATTAACATCAAAACGCATCTCCCCGAAGTGTTCACCGGTGAAGTTCGCGCCTGAACCCCAATATTGTCCTTCATGGTCAGCTTGCAAATACAAGGTCATTGCCATTCCTGACATCGTGTAAATTTGTCCACCCAATTGCGGAATCCAGAACGAGTTCATTGGTGAATCCGCAGTAAGTTCAAATTTCACAGGCCGGTCTGCAGGAATATTCAGTGTGTTAACTGTTGCAATGCCCTGCTCAGGATAGAGGAACAACCATTTCCAATCCAGTGAAGATACCTGAATCGTGATTGGTTCTTTCTCATGAGCGAGTGGTTTGGAAGGCTCCAAATCATAGGTGTAGCGCACAGTAACGATGGCCAAAAGTCCGATGATGACAATCGGAATTGTCCACCAGATGACTTCCGCCTTTGTACTATGAGACCAGTTTGGCTTATACTCATTTTTGTTTTCTGGCTTGTCGCGGTAACGCCAAACGATTACAGCGGACATAATCAACACAGGAACGATGACAACAGCACATAGAAGAGTTGAGATAATAATCAAATCTTTCTGTGCGGCGCCAATTGGCCCCTTCGGATCCAGAACAACATACTGCCCGCCTGCCAGCATTGGCCAGACAATCAACGCAATTGTAACCAACGTCAGGACAACCGGAATGATAATCCGGATAAGCGACCTAGGTTTCTTGTTCATTTTGATCCCCTCTCCTTAAATATTCGCTAATACTAAAAAATCAGTATACTACTCTCTTCCTACTAAAGATATCAGAAACGAGCAACTTTTTTGTTCATGTTAACAAATTTGTCGATTTTACACCCTAAATGTGTGAATTTTTTCTCACAAATCGCTTGATCGGTTGATATTTGTACATTGTAATCTTTACACTCCAGGTCACAAAATAAAACCCTTTGCAGTCCCGTTGAACGATTGTCAACGTATCCGCAAAGGGCTTTATTGACTGGATTTCCGAGGAATACTCCAGTCTTATTATGGACGATATTACGCAAGATTATAATTAATCTGCACCTTCATCTTCATGCCGTGTATGAACCAGACCAATTGATTTAGCAATGACGTAGATAAATACGCTACCTACAAGAAAGCCAATGCCGACCATTAATCCCAAATTGCGATCATTAAAATCATTCAAGTTGATCAGGCACAGTACCACTCCAGTGATGAGCGCAACCCATGCGAGAACTGTCATTGTCAAAACTGCGCGACGCATATTTTTATCTTTACGCTCTAATTGGCTGACCATTGCTGTTTTAGATGCCATAGTAAACACTTCCTTTTCCCTTTTTGTAAGTGCTTTCCTAATACCAATATACCACATCAGTATGAATTTTAGTCAATAAATGTTCAAATTTATTTCTCATTTTTGACACTTTATTTCTTCAAAACATATTGACAAACACATTATAAACATCTCTATACTTCTTATAACCCAAAAACAATCCATTTATAACAGAAACTTAGTTAACCCTTATGAACAGTTAAGAAATTTCAATTTTACTTGTGACAACAGAGATGCTTAACGATTATCTCGCTCTGTTCTTTTAATTAAACGAAGAGGAAGTTAGATTGGGAATGTTAAGATGCTGAGAGGGCTCGTTTTTCTAACGATCACCAGAGACGCTATTTAGGGTATATCACACCTTTTTATTTTCTAACGATCACAGGAGAGCTTATTTGAGTTGTTTGGCGCTAAAATGGGTTTGTTTCTTCTGTTTTTGTTGAAATAAGCTTTGTGGAGATCGTTACAATTTCAGAAGGCACTATTTCGCTCAAATAAGCTCATCTGAGATCGTTAGAATAAGAAAAAGACGGTCTATCGGAGAACTCCGACAGAACCGCCTATATATAGTAGAAAAAAATAATTTCTATATAAAGAAGACATTCGCTTAGAATCTAGTTTCGAATCTCAAGCCAATTATTTTTAATCACGTTCTGATACCAGTAAAAGCTTTCCTTAGGCGTTCTCACAAGTGAACGAAAATCAACATGCACTAAACCAAAGCGCATTCGGTAACCTTCAGCCCATTCATAATTATCCATCAGCGACCAAGCCATATACCCTTTCAGGTTGATGCCGTCATTGATAATGCGGTGGATCTGTGCCAAATGCTGCTCGTAATACGAAATGCGGCGATCATCGTTAATTTTGCCATTCTCCAGATCGTCGTTGATACATGCACCATTCTCAGTGATATACACATCCACGTTGCCGTACTTTTGCAAATAATGCATGAATTCATACAAACCGCGTGATTCTACAGGCCAGCCGATGTCTGTTTTAATTAATCCCATGTTCATTTCTTCTGACTGAAGCACACCAGCTTCGGGATTATGACGGTTAATTCCCATCGTATAATAGTTAATGCCAAGCAAGTCAATTGGCTCTGAGATAATTTCCATATCTCCATCTTGAATCGGTACAGTGGCGCCTGCTTCTGCAAACCAATCCACCAAAAATTGAGGATAGGAGCCTTTATAGATTGGATCAAGGAACCAGTCTGTATTCAGCGCGATAGATCGGTCACATGCTGCCTGATCCTCAACAGATTTGCTGTACGGCTCAGCCCAGCATACATTCGGAGCGATACCGATTTGACCTGTAATACCCATACGGCGGAAAGACTGTACAGCTTTGCCATGTGCAACGAGCAGACCATGAGCCACATTAATAGCCGTTTGCACATCTTTATTACCCGGCGCATGAATACCAAGCATGTTGGACAGGAATGCAATACACCATGGTTCATTAAAGGTTAACCAGAAGTTGATTTTGCCTGAAAACTCTTTGAAGATCACTTCCGCATACTTGACAAAAGCATCCACCGTTCTGCGATTCCCCCAACCCCCGTCATCCTCCAGTGTCTGCGGCAAATCCCAGTGGTACAGTGTAAGAAACGGTTCAATACCAGCATCTAGCAGGGCGTCTACAAAACGATGGTAGAAATCCAGACCTTCACGGTTGATCTCTCCATCCCCATCTGGAATAATACGTGGCCACGCAATAGAAAAACGATACGTGTTGATGCCCAGCTTCTTCATCAGTGCAATATCTTCCTCATAACGGTGGTAACTGTCACACGCAACATCACCATTGTCACCGTTAAACACTTTACCAGGGGTACGTGCAAATGTGTCCCAGATGGACACTCCACGCCCTCCTTCTTGTGCAGCCCCTTCGATCTGATAGGATGCCGTTGCGGTTCCCCATCGGAAATCTTGCGGAAATTGAAAAATGGTCATTGCTAATCCTCCAATTCAGATGACGTACGGAGCGTCTAATCCACGTCATTCAAAGTAATAGGGTCGTGCATGTAAGGCAGGATTCCATCTCGATCATCACCTAAGTTTTTTCCTTTTATTGAAATAGGTAGGTAGCGAAACCGGTTTCCTAAAACGTTTTCGAAAATGAAAACAAAAAAATTCCAAAGGTGTAAACATGCAAAATTTAAAATTCATCCATTCGTTGACTGGGAGTGCTTACAATAAGAGGATTATATGCGATTTCAAAAATGTCGTCAATGATTCCCGTTACAGAATTCTCAAAAGATACTACTACAGAAAAAAGCCCTCAACAATGAGGGCCTTTTCCTACTACTCCGATTTGAAACTGGAGCATAATATGAACTCTTGTTATTTCACGTCTTTACCTGTCCACAGGGATACACGATCTTTGATCCATTCCGTGTATTGTTTCTCCATTTCTACTGCACCGGCTTTATCCAGTTCAGCCAGGAATGCATCATAGGTTGCATCGAAGTTCGCTGGTGAAGTCAGAACAGCTTCCGGAATACGTTTGCGGACGATATCCTGTGTTTTCTGGAATTTCACACTGTAATCTGTACCGGAAGGTACGGGCATATTGTACGCTGCCCCCCACTCTTTCAGCTTCAGATCATCTTCAGCAGGATAGAAATCCTTCCAAGTATTAATACCATAAGCTTTCAACGTTTCCTTCTCAGCCGCTGTGTATCCAGCCTGAATCTGCTCAGGGAAGTTGGTCGTGTAATAATTGTCCGTTGCATCCTTCACACCATCACCGTATCGGGCACTGAAAATGTTGTACATGCCAATACCTGTTTCTTTGGTGAATGCGGCGTTATCGTTTACTTTGCGATCCTGAATATCTTGTGGAACGACACGTTTGCCATCCTCTACTTTGTAATGCTCATTTTCAATGCCCCAGTTTCTCAGGACTTGACCTTCATCGGATGCAAGCCAATCCATAAACTTGATGATGCGAACCGGATCTTTGGCAGACGTCGTGATTCCGATACCGTAACCGTCAAAACCGGTTGGCTGGAACGTGTGGTCTACAATGTCCTTGTTCAGCGAGACGGAGAAGTGAGCATACGTGCTGTCATCCTTACCTGCGGACTTGAGCGCATTCTCGGCTTCACCATAGTTCCACTCCTGATCAATCAGACCCAGAACACGGCCGCTAGCGATTTTGGACTTGTACTGGTCATCCTTTTGCACAAATGTATCTTTGTCTAGAAGACCTTCGTTGTACATTTTGTTCAACCAGCGGAAGTATTCTTTCTCCTCTGGACGTTTGTAATGAAGCATCGCTTCATATGTCTCAGGATTGATGTAATACTCTCCATCATCCGGTGCACCCGTTGCCTGGAAGGCCGGATTCGTAACCGTGATCATGATTTTCCAGTCATCGGCATTCAGCGTCAGTGGAATCGTTGGCTGTCCGTCGATGGTAGGATGTTTTTCATAATAGGCACGAAGTACATTTTCGTAATCTTCAAGTGTTTTTACTTCAGGGTAACCTAGTTCTTTCAGTACCTTTTGCTGAATTTCGAATCCGCCTGTAGCGTCAAAGACAACGTTGTCTACCCCCATGTTGGTCGGGATGGTATAGATCGCCTGATCTTCGGTGCTGTATTTCAGACGGTTCATCTGATCACCATAGATTTTTTTCAGGTTAGGAGCATGCTCCTCGATCAGATCGGTAAGGTCAATCATTGCACCTGCATCCACCAATTTTGACAAGTTTCCTTTTGGGAAAATCATGTCTGGATAGTCGCCGCTTGCTGCCATCAGCGCAACCTTCTGGTCACCGCCATTGTTGACATCATACTCAGCCTCAATCGTAACGCCGGTTTGCTTCGTGATCTCTTTACCAACGGCATCCTGCATGTTGTTCCAGGTTGGACTTGGATCTGCGCCAAAGAACGAGATCGTAATCGGGTCGGTACCACTGGATTCGGTAGTCTCTTTGCTACCGGAGTTACCGCATCCAGCTGTAACCAACATTGCACTAGCCAACATTAACATCGCAAACGTCTTGGGTGTCTTACCTGTCATTCTGCCTTTCATTTTGCCTCTCATTTGTCTATCTCCCCTATTTATGAAGGTTTTATCTGTATAACAGGCTTGGTGCCTGTGAATACCACTTCTTATTTGAGCCAAGCTGCTTAATCTTGAAAAATATAATTACAATTTTCCTTCAATGCATTTGTCATGCTAAAACTTATTTCACATCTTTACCTGTCCAGAGGGATACACGATCCTTGATCCAGACGGTATATTGTTTTTCCATCTCCACTGCGCCTGCTTTATCCAGTTCAGCCAGCAGCCCGTCATACACACTGTCGAATTGATCCGGTTTCGCCAAGATCGCTTCTGGAATACGTTTGCGAATGATATCCTGTGTTTTCTGGAAAGTCACGTTGTATTCGGTATCGGAAGGCACCGGCATGTTATATGCTGCACCCCAATCTTTCAGTTTCAACTGATCCTCAGATGGGAAGAAATCTTTCCATGTTGTAATGCCATACGCTTTCAACGTTTCTTTCTCCGCTGCCGTATATCCAGCCTGAATCTGTTCAGGGAAGTTCGTTGTGTAGTAGTTATCTGTGGAATCTTTCATACCATCACCATATCTGGCACTAAAGATGTTATACATTCCGACTCCAGACTCTTTTGTGAACGCGGAGTTATCGTTAGTTTTACGATCCTGTACATCATCTGGTACGATGCGTTTTCCATTCTCTACTTTGTAGTGCTGGTTCTCAACACCCCAGTACCGGAGCACCTGGCCTTCGTCAGAAGCAAGCCAATCCATAAACTTGATGATACGAACCGGATCTTTCGCAGACGTTGTAATACCAATACCGTAACCGTCAAAGCCGGTTGGCTGGAACGTATGATCTACGATGTCTTTGTTCAGGGAAACGGAGAAGTGAGCATATGTGCTCTCGCCGTTGTTTTTGGATTTGAGCGCATTCTCAGCCTCGCCATAGTTCCACTCCTGGTCGATCAGACCCAGAACTCGGCCACTGGCAATTTTGGACTTGTACTGGTCATCCTTCTGAACAAATGTATCTTTATCCAAGAGACCTTCGTTGTACATTTTGTTCAGCCAGCGGAAGTATTCTTTTTCCTCTGGACGTTTGTAGTGTAGCTTTGCTTCATATGTTTCCGGATCAATATAATATTCACCATCGTCTGGTCCGCCCGTTGCTTGAAAGGCCGGGTTTGTAACCGTAATCATAATCTTCCAGTCATCCGCATTCAGCGTGAGCGGAATCGTAGGCTGACCATCAATGGTTGGATGTTTCTCATAATAAGCGCGTAGCACGTTTTCATAATCTTCAAGGGTTTTCACTTCGGGATAACCCAGCTCTTTCAACACTTTCTGCTGAATCTCGAATCCGCCGGTAGCATCGAATGCAACGTTACCTACACCCATATTCGTTGGAATCGTATAAATTTTCTGATCTTCATTGCTATATTTCAGACGGTTCATCTGGTCACCATAGATTTTTTTCAGGTTAGGTGCATGTTCCTCAATCAGGTCGGTTAGATCAAGCATGGCACCTGCATCCACCAGCTTCGACAGGTTTCCTTTAGGATAGATAATATCAGGGTAATCACCACTAGCAGCCATCAGCGGAATTTTCTGGTCTCCACCGTTATTCACGTCAAACTCAGCTTCAAGCGTAACACCGGTTGCCTTCGTAATCTCTTGCCCAACAGCATCCTTCATGTTATTCCAGTTCGGACTTGCATCGGCTCCGAAGAATGTAAAGGTGATTGGCGTGGTTGTATCCCCCGTATCCACCGGTTTTTCTTCAGCTGATTTCCCTCCGCTAGTTCCGCATCCTGCTGTGATCGCAAGAGCGCTCGCTAACAAAAGCATTGCAAATGTTTTTGGTGTTCTGCCCTTCATGTATAATCCCCCTTTGGATAAAATGAAGCTGTGTATTTGTACAACAGGACACGCCTGCTCATACCATATCCGGGTGAATCAAATTGCATTTCTCAGATTCGGGCGACATTAAAAGCGCTTACTTTTCCCCAGTCTGTGGGGATGAGAATCTGACCTAGCTGAGCTTTGACGAATCACACATTCAATCAATTTAGTACTAACTTTTGAGTCCATCCAACAGCGTACAAGTTTTTGTAAGTGCTTTCACAGTTGAATCATAATATCTAACAATTCCCTTGTCAATAGCTAATTACAAAAATCTAAAACGGTTTCACTAAAACGTTTTCTGTATAAAACAAACCCGATATTCCGGGTTTGTTTCCATTTTTGAAACAGACAAGTCTGTACTACTCCAACACTAATCAGCGTTCCACAAACGAACGCGATTTTGAATTAAAACGGTATATTGTTTTTCCATTTTTTCTGCTCCCGCCTGGTTTAGTTCAGCGATCAAGCCATCATAAATGGCATCAAATTGATTCGGCGAACTTAAAACAGCTTCGGGAATCCGTTTGCGAATGATATCCTGTGTTTTCTGGAAAATGACATTATAATCCGAGTCTCCGGGTGTAGGCATGTTATAAGCTGCTCCCCAAGGTTTAACCGGGAATTCCTCTTCCTTTGGAAACAGTTCCTTCCAAGTGGATGCACCATATGCCCGTAGGGTCTCTTTCTCCGCCTGGGTATACGAAGCCTGAATTTGCTCAGGAAAATTCGTCGTATAATAATTATCAGTCGAGTCTTTTACACCATCCCCGTAACGTCCAGACATATTTTTATATAGTCCAATGCCAGACTCTCTCTGGAAAGCAGAAGCATGGTTTGTTTTTTGATCCTGGACTTCTGCAGGAATTACACGTTTGCCATCCTTGATTTCGTAGTGCTTGCCTTGAATGCCCCAGTTCATCAAGATCTGACCCTCCTCGGAAGCCAAATAATCAAAGAACTTGATGGTACGCACCGGATCAGGGTTAGAAGTCGTTATACCAATTCCCCAGCCTGATACAAATCCCGTGTCTTGAAAAGAATGATCCTTCATGTCTTCGGACAACGTCACCGGAAAATGTGAATAGGTTGCCTCCGCTCTGCCCGCCGATTTCAATGCGTCCTCAGCGTCTGCATATCCCCAATCCTGATCGATCAGGCCTAGTACGCGTCCACTGGCAATCTTGGATTTATACTGATCTGATTTTTGTACAAAGCTTTCCTGATCCAGCAAACCTTCGTTATACATATGGTTCAACCAGCGGAAATACTCCTTTTCCTCTGGGCGCT
The DNA here is from genome assembly GCF_023714295.1 of Paenibacillus polysaccharolyticus. Taxonomy (GTDB): domain Bacteria; phylum Bacillota; class Bacilli; order Paenibacillales; family Paenibacillaceae; genus Paenibacillus; species Paenibacillus polysaccharolyticus_A. The sequence goes on along the minus strand of NZ_JAMAUN010000015.1, from coordinate 135,395 downwards.
TATAATGTAGCTTCGCTTCATAGGTAACTGGATCAATGTAGTATTCGCCATCATCCGGCGCGCCTGTCGCCAGAAACGCAGGATTCGTAACGGTGATCATGATTCTCCAATTATCAGCATCCAGCGTTAACGGAATCGTCGGCTGGCCATCCGTCATGGGGTGTTTCTCGCTGTAAGCTCGTAATATGTTTTCATAATCCTGAAGTGTACGAACCTTGGGGTATCCCAGCTCTTTGAGCACACGATGCTGAATACCGAATCCCCCGCCGGCGTCAAAATACTTCTGATCCACCGCATAATACGTCGGCAATACATAAATTGACTGATCCTCGTTGCTGTATTTCAACCGATTCATGGAATTACCATATAGCTTCTTCAGGTTGGGAGCGTGTTGTTCAATCAGGTCTGTCAGGTCGAGCATCGCTCCAGCATCAACCAGCTTGCTAAGTTCCCCCTTGGGAGAAACGATATCTGGATAGTCTCGGCTTGCTGCCATTAATGAAATCCTATCCTGTCCCCCGCTAACGGCAAATTCACCGTTCAGGGTGATGCCTGTTTTAGCTGTAATGACCTTGCCCACTTCATCCTTCATGCCATTCCAGTTCGGACTCGGATCAACACTGAAAAAATCGAACGTAAGTGGAGATGGCGCTCCGCTCGTATTCGTAAGTGACGTTTTACCGCCAACGCCTCCATCACAGGCTGTAAGCACAAGTAAAGCCAGAACAGGCGCCAGTGCGACCTTCATTTTGAAACTGGACATAATGGTAATCCTCCCTATTCATACGTCTGTCTTATACGGAACTGTTCTGTTCCTCTCTATAGCTTCATGAGTATCCTCTGCCGCCGTAGCTGAAAATCATGCCATACGGCAGCAGTTCGGATATTCCGAGCTTCTTGTATAAGTACTTTATTATAGGTGTACAATCCATTATTAAGCCAGTCTTTACATCGGATCACAGGTCTATGCTTTTACCGCTCCAAGCGTCATTCCGCCAACAAAATACTTTTGCAGGAATGGATACACAATCAAAATTGGAACGGTAACGACGATTGTAATCGCCATTTTGATCGACTCTGGAGAGATTTGCGTCATTTGCTGTGCCATATCATTCGCATTCCGTCCGGCTCCCGAACCTTGTTGTGTACTTTGCAGTACTTTCATCAACTCGTATTGCAACGTCGTCAGATGTGCTTTTGAGCCGTTATACAGATACGTATCGAACCAAGCATTCCACTGACCTACTGCCAGGAACAAAGCAATCGTTGCGAGTACCGGCTTACACAGCGGCAGAATGATCCGGTAATAGATTTTGAAATCATTCGCGCCGTCCAGCTTCGCTGATTCCTGCAAGGCATAGGGCAAGCCGTCAATGAATGAACGGATGATAAATACGTTCCAGGCACTGATCATACCAGGCAATACGTATACCCAGAATGTACCGATCAGGTTCAGGTCACGCATCAGGATGTATACCGGAATCAGACCACCCGAGAAATACATCGTCAGCGCCAGTGTTGTAGATACAAATTTCCGAAGACCGAAGTCAGGTCTGCTTAGCGTAAAGGCGATCATGGATGAACTGATCAGTCCAAGGAGTGTACCTACAAGCGTACGCATAATGGAGATTTTCAAGCCCTGGAGCAAACCTTCATACTGGAAGATTGTCTGATAGTTCTGTAATGTAAATTCACGAGGCCATAAGTAAATTCCGCCGCGTACTGTATCTGCTGAGTTGTTCAGCGAGATCGCCAGTACGTTAAGAAATGGATAGAGTGTTACAATCAGCACCATGGTCATCGCGAGGATATTGAATATATCGAACACTTTATCGCCCCGTGTGGCATTGAATGCTTTGTTCGCCATAATGTCTCCCCCTCCCTACATGATGCTTTCTTTGGTGAATTTTTTGAACAAACCGTTGGCCGTAAACAACAGGATGATACTGACAACAGAGTTGAAGATACCTATCGCTGTACCGTACGAGAATCGGCCCATATTCAAACCGTAATTGAGTGCATAGAGATCAAGGACTTCGGAGTAATCCAGGACCAGACTGTTCTGTAGCAAAAATTGTTTCTCAAAACCGATGCTGATCAGATGTCCGATGGACATGATGAACAATACAGAAATCGTCGTCCGGATCCCTGGCAGTGTGATATGCCACATCTGTCTAAAACGGTTTGCACCGTCTACACGGGATGCTTCATACAGTTCTTGGTCAATACCAGTGATGGCCGCCAGATAGATGATCGCATTCCAGCCCGTTTCCTTCCACATATCTGAAGCGGTTACAATGTACCAGAACAGATTTCCCTTGGCCATAAACTGAATCGGCTGATCAATAATATTGAGACCGATGAGCAGGTCATTGATAATGCCTCCATCCGTGGACAGCATCTTGGTAATAATCCCCGCAACAACGACCCAGGATACAAAGTGAGGCAGGTACGATACGGTCTGTACAGCCCGTTTGAAGAACATGCCTTTCATTTCGTTCAGGAGGATCGCGAAGAAAATCGGCACGATAAAACCGACAACCAGTCCCATCAAACTCATCGCAAGTGTATTTCGAAGCACCAGATAGAACCTGTCATCACTGAACAATTCTACAAAGTGTTTAAAACCAACCCAGTCCTGTTCACCAAACGACCTGGCTGGTTTATAGTTTTGAAAAGCCATCGTCCATCCCCACAGCGGAAGATAGTTAAATACAAATACCCAAGCGACGAATGGCAATGACATAAGATAAAGATACTTCTGCTGTTTCATTCTGTCCCAAACTCCGTTACGCCTTGGCTTCAATGGCGGCTGGGAGTCACTGCCTCTTTTCGCGGAAGCGGATTTCTTTGTTAGCGTTTCCATCTCCGTTCCCCCTCCTCTGTTTTTATAAAATAATCATAATCGATAGAGCGTTTTCAAAATACCATCTGGATTTTAGAGAAAATCATATGAAAATTAGATATCCCCCTCTAGAATCAGACATTTATCCGTTAAAATTAGAGATATTAAATACTTATTAGTGTCACAAAATCTATATGAAGTAAAAAATAACTTTTTTAACTAAAATACGAAAACGTTTTTCGGAAATCGTTTACTTTACATTTTATACATCAAAAAAGAGACCTGGTTAGGTCCCTTTAGTGTCTTGATTCGTGTCTTATCACAATGTGAATTGAATAGGTTGAAGTTTGAATATCCCCAGCAACTCGGCAGCTGTAACGGAGCTTTCCGGATGAAACCTCTCTCCGCGGGCATAAGACAACATCTCTTGAAAAAGAAAAGCAGCTTCCGGACGCTTCATCAAGGCGGTGTCGGTAAAAGGAAAAGTGGATACCAGGATACTCCCCTTCCCTGCTCTGGCCTCAAAAGCATAAGCGAGCCGTTTCGCTCGGTGAAAATGATCTACCACCTCGATCAGCGGTGTAGCCCCCTGCATGGTATCCAGGCATATGGCCGGCGTATCATTCACAAGATGATACCAATGCCAGTCCGAAGCTCCATCCTGCGGAAAAGCTCCGAGAAGAGCTGTTTCTTTCTCCATATACATACCCATCGTAGCCCCCGGCTGGGTGGCAAACATGAGATAATTCCAGAACACCGGCAGGTACTTCGTTTCCACTGGATCATACAGATCCGTTGCACCCGGCATAAGCCAAACTCTTCCACCATTCAAGAGAAGATCCAGTACATTGGAGGTTAAGGACTTCACGATCAACAGGTCATGCTGATTTTCCTTTAACCATCGGAAGCCATTCACATGATCTACAGCATCGTGATAAGAATCAGCGAGTAGGGGCTGTAGTTCTTTTACCGTATTCCAGATGCGCTTCATCTCTCCATGACGTTCGTTTTGCATCTTCATCTGCGGGAAAGACCAAGCATGCCACTCATTCTGAGCTACCGTAACGGTTGCTAAACGATGGGAAGAGTAAACGGTGGAATGCTCCGCATTACCGGAATGCAGCGGATCATTCACATGGTCGCAACGTAGCTCAGCCTCCACTCGAAACGCAACTACACCTTCGGCCGGCGAGTTAACCATAATACTCCCGAGAGATGTTACCGCACCGCACGGCATATCTCCGTAGCTCCATTCTCCTTCAGCAAGCTTCCGTTCGTCCGTAACCGTAACCATTCTCCAGTGAATGGAAGCATTTTTCAACACCCTTTTGCCAAAGTGGGATACACGTACTTCGATTTCGATCGGTTCTCCAGCATAGTATGTCCGCTCTCTGGAGCCAAGAAGGATGACCACCTCAGCGTTGAATTGTTTCACTTCATTCGGTGTGGTTATCCCTTTATCTTCCCAAAAGACATCCAGAAAACCCGTGGTGGCGTGTCCCTGTCCCGGGAAATCACGGATATCCAGCAGCTGGATGCCCGCAGCATCTGGCGTACGTCTTACTCGCTCCATCGCCTCTTTAAGGGATCGCATCAGATGGATGCCCGTTGCCTGCTGATATTGTTCCAGCTTTACAATCATGCCTTTACGTGTAAGCGACTCTTCGACAGGATCTAACCACGTAGGACGAAGGACACCTGTATATTTCTCTCGTTCCTGCGGACGTACATACATCGTAAATTGCGCATGTTCATGCCCGATCACCGGATGTGATGCAAGCCGTGTAACCGCATGATAATCCAGCGTAGTGTCGGGTACCGCCGCCAATACAGATTCCAGCGGGGGATGCCAGTTGAATGATTGAATAAAATAATCGGTGTCTCTGCCTTGAGCTGGAAGTTGTCCAAATCCTGTGTTATCCGTATATAGTCTCGACGGATCTGTATCTCTTGCTCTTGAAATAAGCGCATTCAGTTCAGGATGCCCGTTTGCGCCAATTAACTCATTGCCGAGGGAGAACAGGACAAAGGAAGGATGGCGATGCAATGCTTCCAGCAACCGATCCAGCTCCTGTGTCAGATACGTCCGTATTTCAACTGGAGCAGGCATATCCCGCTGTTCAAAAAATCGTGACCAATGAGGAAGCTCTGCCTGTACAAGCATGCCCTCTTCATCTGCGGCTTCCCAGAATGGTTCCGGTGGACTCCACCCGTGTAAACGAACATGGTTGAAGCCGTATGACTTGGCTATGCGAAATTGCTTCACATAGTACTGTGCATCCCAAACGGGATATCCCGTAAGTGGAAAGATACAACAGTCCACATACCCGCGCAGAAACACTGGTGTTCCGTTCAGGACAAGTTGTTTACCCTTGGATGCAAAAGAACGCATGCCAAACCGCTGCTCCACCTGGTCAAGCTTCTGTTCGCCTGCCTGCAATTGGACTACCGCCCGATATAAGAGGGGCCTCTCATCACTCCACATGGCAATCGCTTTCTCGGAGTCCAATGCAATCTGGCATCCCCCCGTAACCCAGCCCTTCTCAACACTGCTATTCAAGGAATCATCATCACTTCCAGTGTTTGCACTGTTCCCAGTACAATCGATATCAAAACACTCTCGCTTAAGCCATGATCCATCCGGATGCTGGATATCAATTAGAAGCTGCAACGGTGCGACTGAGTCTGCAGCCGGATTATTAACCGTATACCGAACTGCTATCCTTCCGTTAGCAGGATCGGGTTCAATACGCACCGTATGTACCCGCTGCATGGGTTGTCTCTCCAAATAGGCTCCTCCTGTAATACCTCCCCAAGCCGTAGCTGTATGTAATGAATGAATGTGACTGCCCGCGAGAGGAAGCTTCATCGTGTTATCGACCCGAATCTCGACACGGTTGATTTCTCCTGCCCTTACCCAAGGGGTCACATCCCACGTCTGTTCCGTCAGCAGACTATCTCGTTCTCCCGCTTCGTTCCCATTGAACCATAGCCTTGATGTCCAACGTACACCTTTAAGTCTGAATACATAGTGTCCGTTCTGTGGATCAGAGGGAATATAAATGTCCTGCGCATACCATGCTGCCCCCTCATACTCCCGGATTTTGGTCCATGTGTCGATTCTGGTGTACTCCGGCGCTTCCCCGTATCCCTGCTCCTCCCATGACCCCGGAACTTGAATCGTATTCCACAAGACATCATCCCTGTGCGGAGGACTAATTGGCCCAGCATTCCCTCGTTCTCCTCGTTCTCTTCGTTCTCCACTCTGTTCAGCTAATTGGAAATGCCATGTTCCGTTCAACTTGATCGTGTGACGTACAGTCGTTAAATCAGTACGATTCATATCCTGCAGCCATCCCTTCATCTGGACTCTTGTACTTTGTACAATCAGTCTACGGTGTACAGCTTGGACAAACCATTGCTTATTCGGGGAAGTACATGGACTATATTATGAAGAACTCCCGTACCACCGCGGGTTATTTATTCCTCTTCATTGTCATGGTGATTCGTTTCTCTCGTGTGAGATTGGGATCTGGATTGTTTATACGCCGAAGGAGATTCTCCTACGTATTTTTTGAATTTACCGTGAAAATAGTCCACATTGGCATAGCCGACTCTTGAAGCCACCTGATGCACCTTTAACCCTTCGTCAAGCAAAGCTTTCGCTTTCTCGATTCGAACTTTATCCAGAAAGGCGTTAAAAGACTCGCCCGTGTGGTTCTTGAACAATTTCCCCAGATAACTGCTGTTGTAGTTAAACACCTCGGCCAGAACCTCCAGCTTGAGATTCTCACCGGGATTCCGTTGGATGAACTCAATCATCTGTTTCATCACGGTATCTGTACTGCCTCCGCCCATACGCTGAATCAGACGATCCAGATGTTCCGCCGCCATCGCTTTAAGATCAGCCATCGTGAACTGATGATACACCTCATTAATCAGCACAGAGTGATCCTGCATAATGGTCTGCATATGCTGATTCGCTGCAGCAAGTTTATTGAACGCGAGCGAGAACACCTGCGAAAATGCCGTTTTGATCGCTTGCTCCGTCCAATGATACGGAATCAATCGCTCCTCCATCTCTCCAAGCACACGCATAACAGATTCACTGCTGCGAATGTCCAAGGCATAATACAGCTTGTCCGCAAGTTCAACTTCATCAGGCTCTTGAGCGCCGTCTGGCTGGGCTCCCGTACCGTTACCCTCCGCACTTGAAGGAGACAGTCGCCCTTCATCCCAGCGTTTGATCCGTTGCTCTGTGAACAGGAACCGTTCTGCCATAAGGCTACTCGCCTGTGTGTATGATCTGGCAATCTCAGTAGTAGACTGTACCGGTTCTCCAGCGGTAGCGTACATGTGAATGTTCCATTCTGCGAGTAATGCTTGCAATTCATCATAGAGATTCTGTGATGAGGTATTCTGAGTAACCGCTTCTTTGATCAATAACCCCAAGCCGGAATGATATGAAAATACGATACCTTTGTCCTTCTGATCGAATGCTTCAATCAGTTTGCGTTTCATCTCATTCCCCCGCTGCAGATCAAGCGTTGCATGAATCTCCAGCAAAATCACTTGATACTGCGGCCAGTGCAGTCCAAGACTGTCCTCTTCCTCGCTCCCCTTACCTTGTAAAGAGTCATATAACAATGCCTCAATCTGATGTTCTCTGTATGCCGTATCTTCTCCGGCGTAGCGAGCCTGCGTTTCCTGTTCCTGATGAAGCTGTCCCGCAATTCGTTCCAGTTCAGCGATGATCTCTTCTTCGTCCACCGGCTTCAGCAGATAACCATCCACGCCGAAGCTGATTGCTTTCTTGGCGTAATCAAAGTCAGCATAACCGCTCAAAATCAGAAAATGTGCATCAGGTTCATGCTGGCGGATCTCTTCGATGACTTCCAGGCCAGTCATGCCTGGCATCCGTATATCAATAATGGTCAGGTCCGGCTTGATTTCGTTGAAACAGGCGATGGCCTCGCGCCCGCTTCCGGCTGTAGCCATGATCTGGAAGCTGTATTTCTCCCAATCGATAATCGTGGTCAATCCCTCGCGAATGCTTGGTTCGTCGTCTACCAACAATACTTTATACATGCTGGTTCCCTCCTGCTGGCAAGGTGAAAGAAACCTCTGTTCCTTCCCCGTACACACTGTTAATCTGTAACCCGGCATTTTCCCCATACGTCAAAGTCAAACGCTGATGCACATTGCGCATGCCAATACGGCTCTTCTCCTCTTCTTCAGGACCGCTGACAAACTGCATTACTTCTGCAAGTCGTTCCGGCGTGATGCCCGCTCCATCATCTTTCACTTGTACCGTGACCATACGATCCACCATACAAATCAGAATGTGCACCCGCACGGTTCCTTCTTTGTTCTCTAATCCATGCACAATAGCGTTTTCCACAATCGGCTGAATAATCAAAGGCGGGATATACATCCTCTCCACCTCAGGGTCCAGATGAATTTCAAAGGCTAACCTGTCCCCATACCGAAACTTCTGAATCTCCAGATAGGAACGTACCATTTCCAGTTCTGCGCGAAACGTTGTTTTGCCGCTGCCAATCTCCAGGCTTTTCCGCATCAGCTTGCCAAGCAACCTGACAATATTCGCAATCTCCGCTTCTCCCTTGATATGAGCCTTCATACGAATGGATTCAAGCGCGTTAAACAAAAAATGAGGATTAATCTGGCTGGCCATCATTTTCAGTTTAATCTCTTTTTGCGCGATTTCCAATTGGTTGTTCTGCTCCGTTGTCTCGACCACCTGGGTCATCAGTTCGTTAATACTTTTCACCATGTAGTTGAACTGACGTGATAATTGCCCGATCTCATCGTTCCCGTCAATGCGCGAAGTGACGTTCAAATCTCCAAGAGCCAGCTTGTTCAGATGTTTACTGAGGCGTAGTAGCCGGTTCGACGTGAGGAATGAAATAATGTACACCAGAAGCAGCGCGATCACCAGCACCATGGTAATAAAAATCATGCCGATCTGGCTAATCTGGTTGGCATCTTTTACGATATTTTTGGTCGCAAACACCGAGATAACCTTTAGCTTGTTAAAGCTTGATCCCGGCCCCAATTCATCAATGACAATATTCGAGGGTTCCCCCTGAAAATCAGCTTCAACGGTTCCCTTGGGTTGACTCTGGAGGTCTACGCCAAAATCAAGCTCACCCAGCGTTTTCCCGACCAGGTCGGTATTTTTCGCCGCAACAACGTAACCCTGCTCATCGGTAATCAGTGTCTCGAACTGCTCCTGGCGCAACAAACCGTTAAGTTCCTCCTGATTGATTACGATCATCAGCACACCTTCGGTCTTATATTCGGCAAAAGGAACTTTACGTACCAGACTAAGCCGGTGAACCGGATTGTCTTCGTTGCCAGGGATGTAAAACCAGCCGATGCTCGTTGTTTTCAGCGCTTCCTTGTACCAGTAACTCTGCTTGGTTCGCTCATTGACCGGAATAAATTCCAGATTGTTGATCAATGTCGGGTTCGTCGAGTAAAAACGTATACCTGCAATTTCCCGATATAGCCGCCGATATTCCTGGAAATCTTTATATGCGAGGTAAGCCGAGGTCAGCTCCACCACACTCTTATACTGTCTATTCACGATCTCCTTGAGATCGGTGTTAAACATGAGCAAGTTGGATATGTCTGTAGGTACGCGAAGCATCGTTGCCGTCTGGCTTTTAATTTTATCCACATTGATGATCGTTTGCCCAATGGCATTATCCAGCGCTTGCTGACGAAAATAACTGGTCACCGCGAGACCAATAATCAGGACGGGAACCATGACAACAAGCACGTAGGAAATGAGCAATTTATGCTTTAATTTGAGATCATTTGTAATACGAATCAGCCGTTTTAACATATCCGCACCTTCCGTCATCTTGTATAAGCGCTTACAACTTGTGATCATCCGAAGCAGATCATTCTCACCTGCGCATCCATCATACCATATAACTGCGGTCTTCGATTCGACATTAAAGTGGAGATATGGACCTGAGTTGTTATAGATACATGAGTGGGATTCAATAAAATATGCCAAGCTAAAAAGACACTTCCGTGATTGGAAGTGTCTTTTCATTCAAACTAACGTGAAATTAAAGCTTTTTATGGACGAGGTGTGCTCACGCCATTGAGGATCAGCTTCGGATGGATATCTGCGCTCAGTGATGCGGAAACGGCGCAGTATTTCTCTTCAGCCATCTGGATGGCTTTCCAGATCCGGTAATCCGGGATATCTCCGTCCACTTTGAAGATCAGGTCAATGGACGTAAAACCTTTGGGCATATCCTCGCTCCGCGTGCCTTGTGCTTCAATCTCAATCGAATCGATCTTGTCCAGAAAAGCATCCAGAATCATCGTGATGTCGATTCCCATACAGCCACCAAGGCCAGCGAGTAACAATTCCATCGGCGTAGCGCCTTGGCTATCACCGCCATATGCGGCTGTGGCGTCCATGCCTACAGCATACCCTGAGGGTCCTTCGGAGGTAAACGCGCGTTTTCCCTTCCATACTGTGGTTACGTTCATGATGTTTTCCTTCTTTCTATAGTAGTTTACACATACACTGCGATGACAGAATAACCTTCCCATCACTGGGTGGTTTAAAATTCGGTAATCTGCCGCAGGAACTGGCGTGTACGCTCTTGCTCCGGATGTTCGAAAAAGGCTTCAGGGCTAGCTGTCTCCACAATGGAGCCGTCCGCCATAAAGACAATTTTGTTCGCCACGTTCCGGGCGAATTTCAACTCGTGTGTCACGACCAGCATCGTCATGCCTTCCTGCGCCAGCTCTTTCATCACCGACAACACCTCTCCAACCAGCTCGGGGTCGAGGGCCGAGGTCGGTTCGTCAAACAGCATCACTTCCGGCTCCATCGCCAGCGCCCGTGCAATGGCTACGCGTTGCTGTTGTCCACCGGATAAACGGGAAGGATAAGCATCCTGCTTATCCGACAGCCCTACACGATCCAGCAAAAGTCGGCCGCGCTCGGCGGCTTCGTCCCGCTTTATTTTTTTCACCGTCACAAGACCTTCCATAACATTACCAAGCACCGTCTTGTGCGGATACAGGTTAAACTGCTGGAACACCATACCCGTCTGGCGACGAATCTCCAGCACCCGGGCACGTTGCACACGCAGCGGATCTGCGCTGTTTACCACAATGCCGTTCACTTCGATCTGTCCGCCGGACAACTGTTCGAGTCCATTGAGACAGCGTAGCAGTGTACTTTTGCCTGATCCACTGGGACCCAGCAGGACAACAATATCCTTGGCATCTACATGCATATCGATATTGGTGAGCACTTCATGTTTTTGAAAACGTTTGGTTAATCCAGTTGTAGTAATCACCCGGTTCTCTCCCCCTTTAGTAAGCCCGGGCCAGCCGGCGCTCCACTTGTTCCAGAATGGCCGAGAAACCGATGCTCATAATCCAATAAATCACGCCGATTGCCAGATAAAATGGCATGTTGAGCGCATACTGCGAAACCAGAAGCTGCGCAGACCGCAACAGCTCGGTAACGCCAATTGCAGCAACAAGCGATGTTTCCTTGAGCATTCCGATAAAGGTATTCCCCATCGGTGGAATGGCAATGCGCACAGCCTGCGGGAAAATGATCCGTCTCATCGCCTGTGCTGGAGTCATACCGGTAGCGTATGCCGCTTCCGTTTGCCCTTTCGGTACAGCTTGAATCGCACCGCGGAACGTTTCCGACAGGAATGCCCCCGCGTTCAGACTGAGACCAAGACAAGCGGCCGTTAGTGACCCGAGAGTTACGCCGTAGTCCACAAGCCCGTAATAGATAACGAATAATTGCACCAGCAGCGGGGTTCCCCGCATGATGGATACATAAAATCTGGCGATCAATCTTAGCCACATCGGTCCTTTAAGCCTGGCAATGGCTACAAGCACCCCGATAATAAAGGCAAAAAACATAGAGATCACCGTAACATAAAGCGTATAATAAGCCCCCTTCAGAAAGAAGGGGATATTTTCGAATATCAGTTCCATAGATCAAACTTCCCTTCGCCTTGCAGGTTCATTATTGCGCAGGCTCTTCACCAAACCATTTTTTGAAAATGGTATTGTACGTGCCGTCATCCTTCATGCCTTTCAGTGCATCGTTCAGTGCCGCTACAAGTTCAGGGTTGTCCTTACGCACCGCGATACCTGCCTGGTCACTCTTGATTGCTTCGCCAACAGCTTTAATTTTGAATCCATTCGCATCTACGATAGGTTTCAACGCATACAGGTTGTTGATCGTTGCATCGATCCGTCCTGCGTTCAGGTCTTTCAGAGATGAGATCACATCATCATACGTTTTGATTGTAAAATCTCCGACTTTGGGCAACACTTCGTTGCGCAGGTACGTTTCATCATTTGTGCCCAAACCTACACCGATTGTTTTGCCTTTGAAATCTTCCAGTTTCGTAATATCGTTGTTGTCTTCTTTGACAATAATTTTGACCTGGTTGGTGATGTACGGATCACTGAAATCCAGCACTTTTTTGCGATCGTCCGTAATCGTCATTTGGCTGATAATCGCATCCAGCTTTTTCGCTTGCAGACTTGGAGTCAGACCGGAGAACTCCTGAGATACAAACTCAACCTTAACGCCAAGACGCTTCGCGACTTCACGTGCGATATCCGCATCAAATCCGTCCATTTCTTTCTTGTCATTCAGGAAGTTGTATGGACGATACGTACCCATCATGCCGACTTTCATGACACCTGCTGATTTGATCTGCTCCAGTTCGTTGCCGCCAGACTGTGCTGCATTGTTTGTATTGCCATTCTCCGCCGCTGGTTTGCTACCGCACGCACTTAGTACAAGCACAACCATGAGCAGAATTGCGGTGAGTGACCACCCTTTGCGAATTTTAGTTCCATATGTGTTGTTCATGACGTTAACTTCCTCTCATTCATCTTATGTTCTCTTGGTGATTCCATTATTCCCTGTGACTGGCTTAATCATGTGAAGAAGTGTGTTAAATGTGAAGCCTTGTTGCCTCTTTTGCCTGAAAAATAAAGCCCCAGGCCCTGCCGACATTATGTACCGAGCAGGCCGTAAAACTCAAAACTCGCCGCTTCAGTTGCCAATTCAGTAGCGCTCATCTCCGCGAAACGGCCGTGTAGCTCCTCTGAGCCGAACAACCAGCGCGAGATCATGCCCTCGATCATGCTTACAAGCAATGCCGCGCGTAAGGGTACATTCATATCTGCTGGCAGCATCCCCAGTTCGATGGCACGCTCCATATTGTGACGGAATGCTGTCTCCACCGCATTGCGAGTCTCTTCAACTAGCCTCTGGACGGATTCTTCGGTCACGATCCCCTTAAGCAACAACTCCATGAAATATCGGTTCTGCGCTGCAAAGGTGAACAAGTTGGTAAACAGCTTCTCCGAGGCCTTCACCATATCTTCAACCGACCCGGCATCCTTCCGGTACCCTTGCCCGATTGCTTCAAGCAATTGTTCTCTGCCCGTTAACAAAATCTCGGAAGCAATGGCTTCCTTGCTCTTGAAGTGCCAGTAAAAGGTTCCCTGAGCGACTCCAGCTTCGCGAACAATATCAGAGATTTTCGTCTGATGATACCCTTGAGTTGCGAATCGTTCCATCGCTATACGAATAATTTGGTCCCTTCGTTCTTCTCCGGGTCCCAAACCGTTGACTTTGGCCATGCTTTTTACCCTCCCGATTGATCAGTCAGTCAGTTAATGTATATCCTATGGGATAACTAGGTTTTTGTCAATATAGTTTTAAACAACGGGTTACAAGCATAGAGTTGAAGTGGGAGGCAATTCTGAGCATAATAGAGGATAGTCTTGTTCGAAAGGACAGACATCGTTATAGCAGGACAAGCCTTATGGCTGTCATCTGCATCTCAAGGAGGAAGAGAATTGGACTTTATATCATCCATTATTATGGGCATCATCGAAGGTTTGACTGAGTTTTTGCCCGTGTCCTCTACCGGACACATGATTCTGACAGCTCACTTGCTGGGTCTATCAGAGGACAACGAGTCAGTCAAAACGTTTGAGGTGGTTGTCCAGCTTGGTGCTGTACTGGCTGTTGTCGTACTGTACTGGAACAAATTCATTGATATGTTTCGCTTCACTGGAGGCAAAAGGCCGTATTCCCGCCGCCTCAATCTGGGACATATCATTCTGGCGATGGTTCCTGCCGTTGTCATCGGACTCGTGTTCCGGGACTGGATCAAGGCTCACTTGTTTGGTCCGCAAACCGTACTGTACAGCCTTGTGATCGGTGGTATATTGATGATCGTAGCTGAACGCTGGAGCCATAAGAGCTCACGTATTACCACACATGACGTTGACGATATTACCTACAAACAAGCGTTTGCTGTGGGTATGTTTCAGATTTTGGCGTTGTGGCCGGGCTTCTCCCGTTCCGGCTCCACGATCTCGGGCGGCCTGTTTGCCGGAATCAGCCGGGTAGCTGCGGCAGAGTTCACCTTCCTCGTGTCCGTTCCAATTATGATTGGTGCCACGGGATATGATATGTACAAAAGCATCGATCATCTGAACAGCGATGATTTTCTGATCTTTGCAATCGGATTTATCGCAGCGTTCATCGTTGCCATGCTGGCGATTAAGACATTCCTGTCTATTTTGAAAAGATTGAGCCTGACTGTTTTCGCTGTGTACCGATTCGTACTGGCAGCTGTATTCTTTGTGATCCTGATGATGTAATGGAATCTGTGTAAACACGGTTCAATTCTTATCAACATCAAACAGATCCGTTGATTTAATTGGAAAATGGCGGCCCTGTCTTCCTCACGGAAGTCGGGCCGCCATTTTGCTATCACTTCATATGTAAATGTACCATCATGATATTTCTAAGGCATGTTCAGGAAGTTAGATTATTACTCCCATCGATCTGCTTGTATGCTTCGTTGTCTTCTTCGCTCCTTAAGTCTTCCCAGCCAGCGATATCTGTTCAGCTTCTGTTCATGTAACATTTGCTTGACACCCATCATCAACAAGTGATATCGGCGGTCGTCATTGTGGCTTAATTGGTGCATCTCATCTATAATCTCTCTGCTCATGTGGCTCTTGTTCACTCCAATATTCAGTTTGTTCTATCAAGTATACCGAACGATACTGAACAAATTCTAAACAAGGCTTTATTGGATGCTTAGTGCTAAGAATAGCGAGGGAGGATGAGGAATGAAAAGAACCGAAAAATCCCCCACGTGTCTGAGAACACGTAGGGGATGAGGTTATGCTCCGAAACGATACAAAGATCCATCGAGCCATATCAATATCAATTGTCACATATAAGACTATCCGTCTTATACTTTGGACTCAAGGGTCTCCAAGTACTCCGAGATTTGTGCAGGGGTCTTTGCCCATTTGCTGTGAAGATGTGCAAGCTTCTTGCCGTTCTGGAATACCAGCAGGCTAGGAATGCCACGTACACCGTTCTCTTCCGCAAACGGCTGGAATTCTTCTGCATCCAGTGCATAGAAGGTTTTATCCGTATGTTGATCAATAACATCGCCGATAAACCGATCCAGGTTTTTGCAGTCCGGGCACCAAGTGGTATCAAATTTAATGACCGTCATGCCGTCAGAGTTAATCAGGTCGCGGTATTGCTGTTCACTTTGAATTCTTTCCATATCTGATCTCTCCTTATGTCGTTCTACTTAAGGGTTGTACTTCGTGTAGAATTAATGTTTTTATTGTACCTTAAATAGTTACATTTGAAAACAGGCAACCCGCTCATTAGCGATGCTGCGTATAACGGTTAGCAGGGCTCTGTTCCCGTATGACCTGAATCTCGGCAGGGGTGAGCGGGGCCGATGAAGCAGCAGCAATGTTATGCAGTAATTGTGTTCTGGAGCTTGCTCCTGGAACGACAGCAGCAACGGCAGGATGCGCAAGCGCATAACGGATGGCCGTCTGTGCCATACTGCGATCATCCGTGACCAGCGCATCTAGGCCTTGGCGAATGTGATGCAACTGCTCCGCCGTGTAGTCCAAATATCCTTTGTCTGCCTTCGCCGTTCCCGATTCTGCCAGTACACCACTGGCAACCGGGCCGCGAGCGATGACGCTGATTTCTTTTTGCTCAAGTAAAGGTAATACTTCCTCTTCCGCCCGGCGATCAAGCACACTGTACTGGTTCATCACGCTGACAATAGACGAATTCTTTACATACTCCCGTATCACGTTAGGACGAATGGAAGAAATACCGTAGTACCGGATAAGCCCTTCCTTCTTCAACTCTTCAAACGCCTCAATGGTCTCAGCGATTGGATCATCTAGTGTGCCTCCATGAAGCTGATACAGATCAATATAATCGGTCTGCAGGCGTTTGAGGCTATCATGCACTGTTTGTTTAATGTAAGCTTTGGACGGGTCCCATGACCAGCCTTCCTTCCCAGGAATACGACGGTTCCCCACTTTGGTTGCCAGAATGACTTGGTCCCGGCGCCCTTTGACCGCTTGTCCCACGATCTCTTCGTTCCGTCCGGCGTCGTACAGATCAGCCGTGTCCAGCAGATTCACACCAAGATCCAGCGCTTCGTGAATCAGTTCCACCGCAGGTTTCAGTTCCATTCCGAGCGACATACAGCCCAGCCCGATCTCCCCCACCATTAGTTCGGATGTGCCCAAACGATTTTTTTTCATGGTTGTGTGCAAACGACCATTTTCCATAAGTGCATCTCCTCTCTATACGTTCTGCAAGTATTCATTGTATCATTCTTGCTGGAAAAAATCGCATAGGTGAGCAATCTCCGTTGATACTAAGACAGCACAACAGAAAAACCCGGAACTATCGTCCCAGGTCTCCAAATTTTCGTAGCCATTCAGCGTCATGCTTCGAACAGATAATAGGATCTCCCTACACTGCCAACTTATTGGTTAGCCATCATGTTAGATTCCTGGATTACTTAGTTTCTCCACTCTTGATTGCTAACCTCCACCCGAGGTCTAGCGGTACGGGCTGAAGATGATCCGTTCTTCTTCACCATATTGGATACCGTGCTAAACACCTTATCACGAGCTTGTTTGTTCCTCATCAGGTACGTCACGCCAGCTCCAATCGCCGTCATAAGCAATTTACGTTTCGACATTGTAACTGTCCTCCTTCTGGATTCATGTACATCGTGTCTTGTTTGAGTTTTACCCGATTTAGCGCAAACGAAACGATATCCAAGCTTGCCTGTAAAAATAAAACGTTTCTCCAACTGGCACACTCAGCTATTACGATTGGGAAGTACAAAAAAAGATGATCACCGAAATGAAGAATGGTTCGGTGATCATTTTTTGCTCGGTTAGTATGCTCCGTAACGTGAGCCTGTATAAGCGATGCAGCACTTGGTTTTGAATCCATATGACCTTATTGTGACCTTATTTGGATTCAAGTCGTGGTTTCATATACTTCATTGAATTGCTATAGTCTTCATCCCTCGTCATCAGTCGGATGGTCGGGCTACTTGGCTCATCTCTTCATGCTTGTAGGTCGAGCCATCGGCAGTCAGATAAAAATGACCGGTCGGGTGCAGCTCTTCGTTCAACTCATAGACCAGCGGAATGCCTGTCGGGATGTTGAGCGCCATCACGTCCGCTTCGGACAATTGGTCCAGATGCATGACTAGTGAACGGAGCGTATTACCATGCGCGGAGATCAGCACTCTTTTTCCCGAGGAAACCATCGGTTTAATCTCTGCATCCCAGTACTCCAACACCCGCTTGGACGTATCCATCAAATTCTCTGTACGGGGGATGGTGCAGCCAAGGCGCCTGTACTTGTCCAGGTCCTGAACATATCTATCGTCATCCTCACCCAGAGCTGGCGGGGAAACGTTAATGGAACGGCGCCATTCATGAACCTGATCTTCCCCATATTTCATCGCCGTTTGCTGCTTGTTTAGTCCTTGTAGCGCTCCGTAATGACGTTCGTTCAGCTTCCACGTCTTCTCAATCGGAATCCACATCAAGTCCATCTCATCCAGCGCTATATCCAGTGTACGAATGGAACGTTTCAATACCGATGCGTAGGCACAGTCAAAATCAAACCCCTGCTCTTTCAGGATTTTCCCGGCCTTACGCGCTTCACCGTATCCGTCCTCGGTCAGATCCACGTCCGTCCAACCCGTAAACCGGTTTTCCACGTTCCACATGCTCTGTCCATGGCGAATCAACACTATTCTATACATCATGTGCCCTCCTTCCTTGGATACATTACCCGCAGAACCAGTGAACTTATACATCACTAACGGTGTTCATAATGGGTGGTTACAACTCATTCCAGGCTCATTTTCAGCTCCGTTAAAACAGGTGGATAATATGAACCGTTAACGGCATAAAAAGAAATCAATAATACGGTGCCATCATTAAGTACACGACTACACCTGTAGAGCTAACATACAACCAGATTGGCATCGTCCAGCGTGCAATTTTACGGTGTTTCTGCAACTGGTTTGTCCAGCCCCATACGAGCGTAAAGAGCGCAAGTGGCACAATCAGCGCAGCCAGAATGCTGTGTGTGATCAAAATGAAGAAGTAGATCGAACGAACGATACCTTCGCCACCAAACTTGGACGTTTCCGGAGACAGATAATGGAACGTCAAATAGGTGACCAGGAACAGCAGCGTGGTTGAAAATGCCGCCAAAATAAAGCGTTTGTGCAGCTTGACGTTACGTTTGATAATGGCAATCAGCGCAGCCAGCAAAAAGATAAAGGTAAAGCTGTTAAACACGGCATTAAAGCGTGGCAACACGGTAATGTCGAACGTAACCTCGCCTTTATACCCAATCGAGGGTGCGAAAAACAATAACAAGATGATAACGTTAGCAAGAATGGAGATGGTAATAATGATACCTGCGAAATTTTTATTACTGGTCGGGGTGATCTGATTCGATGATGTGTTCAGATTCCCTCTGTCCTTTTTAGCCAATGCAAAATCCTCCTCATTTCCTAACTTTCTGTGTTCTATATCATTATATCGCGGCAAATCAGGGCTGTTAAGTGACAACACTCTGAACAAAAGTTGCTCAGTCATTTATAATTCATTACGTTGTTGTTATCGCTGTGTAAGTCACTCAGCTTAAGTGGATTTATCCTTACAAACATAAGTCTTTAGGGTCTGTTACCTACACCGCGTGTTTACGATACCTCTAATTTGTGTTATAATTAATATAATTAATCACATACGCGTTCGAAATTGGAGGAGCCTGTCACCAAGGGCCCTCCTTTGTCTTTTTTGAGGCTTGGAACGGCACGATTTTCGTTGCCCTTTTATGCCTTTTTTTTGTTTTCACCCCTTAGGATAAGGGGCTCTTGGCTAGGAAAACCTACACGAAACGCTACAGTTGGGGAGGAGTCTGCTATGGAATTCATGTTAGTTCTTGCACTTATTTTGATTTTCACCAAACTTGCTGGTGATCTGTCTGTCAGATTAGGCCAGCCGTCCGTACTCGGAAAACTTATTGTGGGTGTCGTTCTTGGGCCTGCGTTGCTCGGTTGGGTTCAGCAAACGGATTTCGTTCATTACATGGCTGAAATCGGGGTATTATTGCTCATGTTCATTGCGGGTCTCGAAACTGATCTGGAGCAATTGAAGAAAAACTGGAAGGCAGCCTTTGCTGTGGCGGTCGGGGGTATTATTTTACCTTTTATCGGCGGATATGGATCAGCTATAGCTTTCGGCATGTCACAGACCCATGCATTGTTCTTCGGATTGTTATTCTGTGCAACGTCAGTAAGTATATCAGTACAAACGTTGAAGGATATGGACCAGCTTAGTTCCCGCGAGGGTACAACGATTTTAGGGGCTGCTGTTGTAGATGACGTACTTGTTGTCGTTTTACTCGCTGTCATGATGAGTGTGCTCGGAACAGGCGGCGGAGATGTTTCCATCGGCTTGTTGATTGGTAAAAAGCTGTTATTCTTTGTCATTATCATTGCAGCCGGCTGGTTGCTGGTGCCACGCATTATGAAATGGATGGCTCCTCTCCGAGTAACGGAGACCGTCATAACGGCAGGTTTGATCATCTGCTTTGGTTTCTCTTACTTTGCAGAGTGGATGGGCGTTGCAGGCATTATTGGTGCATTCGCAGCAGGTATTGCGATTTCTCAAACGGACTTTAAACATGAAGTTGAGCATAAGGTCGAACCTATTGCTTACAGTATTTTCGTACCTGTATTCTTCGTTAGTATCGGACTCAATGTGACATTTGAAGGTGTTGGCTCTCAAATTTGGCTCATTGTGGTTATTAGTATAATTGCTATTATTACCAAGCTGCTTGGTGGCGGTGCAGGGGCTCGTTTAACCGGATTTGACCGCACATCTTCCCTTGCCATCGGTTCAGGTATGATCTCCAGAGGGGAAGTTGCCTTAATCATAGCCTCAACAGGTCTTGCTTCCGGACTACTTGATCCCGAATACTTTACCAGCGTAGTGATCATGGTCATTGTAACTACACTTGTCACTCCACCGTTGCTCAAAATCACGTTTGCTCGTAAAAAAGGTGATAAACGTGTAGAACGGGGTATTGAGGAATCTCATCTGAACGGGTAAGGTTCATGATAAATGTAAGATATTAACCTGTGAGATTCTACTTGTGTCAGGCATAGGATTCTCCAAAATTGGTGATATTCCTTAAATGATATAAAGATCGTATGATTTATTGCTAAATCAATTAGATTTTATAAGCATTGCCCTCAATACTTGGTGTGAGCTATACTTGTTCGAGACACCGAATCTAGAATAATCTGGATGCTCAGCCTTTTGACTGGACCTAATGCGTTACCTTCTAAGAAGGTTATAAACTTCCCGTAGTTTAGCTTGGAATTTACTTTAATTAATTTAGAAGTACAAGGATAGTAACTACTCTCTAATTCAAGCTACTGTCATAACACCTAATTGGTCGTGAAGCACACGCCGCTTTGTTCATTTCAACTCCTCCTATGAAGAGGATGAAATGAATAGAGCGGCTTTTTACATTTTTCCACTAACTTTTCTAGGAGGTTTTCATGCCATGAGCACAAAAAGCCAAAACTTTGATGAGGCATATGAGGAATGGACTAAAGCGCTACTTGCAAAAGAAACCAACCCCCGCGTTCGATCACGGATTGAACATGGACTTGAACATGGTACATTGGAATTTTTGCGCTCCGTCTGGTTTCCCGTCATGAAAAATTTCAACCATTTGCATCCCGAGTGGGAAGTTCGAGATTTTCACAACGGTTATCGTTATCTGGATCTTGCCTACTTACCAGGGAACGGTGTGAAAGGCGGTATTGAGATTCAGGGTTATGGGCCTCATGCTCGTGATCTTGATGTGAGACGTTTCAAAGATCTATGCTGGCGACAATGTCTCCTAACATTGGAAGACTGGCTTTTCCTGCCGATTGCCTACCTCTCCATTAAAGATGAACCAAAACAGTGTCAGCAACTGGTGCTAGCATTTATGGGAAAATTTATGGCTTCAGATGCGCCCGCAGCCCTCAACTGGTTGGATGCTGAGGCCGTGAGGTATGCGAGACGTATAATCCGGCCGTTTACACCTTTGGAATTGGCAACACATCTGCGAATCTCTGACGCACATACGAGAAGAGTCCTCCGCAGCCTGTTGGATCAAGAAATTATATATGTTGCGAGCGGCATTCAGCGGTATCGAACTTATGCTCTACGAATGTAAACGGGTGGGGTGCGGGTGGCTCGGATGTGGCTACGTTACACAATCGAATTTGCTCATTACAGTGTTAGCACTTGTTACAAACCTATTGAATGTAGTTCCGTAGTGTAGTAGTTGGATGTTCTTGGAGAACGTTGTCCCACGGCAAAGTGGTTGGACGTGCTTGGAGGAAGTTGTCCCGCAACGTAGTAGTTGGGTGTGCTTGATCGCGTAGTCGTGGCAAGGTGGATGTAGCATGGCAGTATTTATGTTTATGTTAATGATTACTTGCTCGTGGCTGATTTATGAGTGAATGAGGCTACGCTATGTCACGTTGGAAGTATTTCCTTATGTGTGAACTTATCTCCGCAATTCTAACGATCACCAGAGACGCTATTCGGCGTATATCACACCTTTTTATATTCTAACGGTCTCAGGGAAGCTTATTTCGATAATTTAGTGCAAAATCAGACCTAATTCATGAGTTTTTGCTGAAATAAGCTCCCTGGTGAGCGTTAGAATTTCAGAGAGCTCAAAATCGTGCAAATAAGCTCATCTGTGATCGTTAGAATTATTAGGAGGAATGTTACATCTCATTGGCTTTACTTTAGCAGGTTTTGCGGAAACTTCTAATTAAGATTTCTAATGGAGACTTCCACTTTCTGCGTATTGCGTTTATGTTTTGTTTCTGAGTTTCCATCTGTATGGTAGTGATGTCCTCAGATGTTTGCAATGTGCAAATCAGATCCGCTCCCTGGTTGGCACAGATAAGAGGGTTGGGTTGGGTTCGGTATCTTGTTTCGAAGAATAACAAAAAAAAAGACCACCTTACACACGAAGAGGTCTTCCATCCTAAGTTGTATTTGTCAGTTTACTGAGTAACTTCCTACACATTTGTTGCTACTGTACGCACAGCTTGAAGACGATCTCACCAACTATCAGAACTCTTTCATGCAACAGTCTCTCCCTCTGCTCTTCGGCTTGTCCAGCCTAAGTTAACACACCTACATAGAAACCGATCGAGATAAACACAACGCACCAAACAAATGCACCGATTCCGGAAATAACAGCATATCTCCCCATCCTCATGCGACTCATGCCAGAAAAACAGCACATTAGATTACGCACGCCTGGGATGAAATAACCCAGAATAACGGACCAGGACCCATATTTGAGAAACCACGTTTCTACCCTGCTAAATCGCTTGGCATTTACCCCAATCCATTTACCATATTTGTCAAACAGGGGCCTGCCGGCTTTTCGGCCAATCGTATAACTCAGTATGCCTCCCGTAAACGCCCCGCCAAAACAGACAGCGATGGATACGGAATAATCCAGAACGGAGATCGAGGCGAGATAACCGACAAAGGTCATCAACACCTCATCCGGAATCGGTAGCCCAATAACACCAAGAGCGAGTAAACCATATATTGCGAAATACCCATATTGACTAATAATTTCTTTAGCAAATTCCATAACTTAACTCGCTCCTTATTTCGGTTCCACAATATCCTTCTCATGAGAGGGCAGTATTTGCTTCAATGAAGGGAAACGGATTTGACTAACCATGAGACCGGATAATACCACAATAACAAGATATGCTACAGCATGATTAAAATAAGGACTCCATAGAGCGAAGAAGGACATCAGTCCACCTGCAAATGTAATCGGCATTCCGACAAAACCACTAACTGGTGTTTTCTGGCAGTTATATCTTGCAAGACGAAGCGCTCCGCACACCGGGAACAGTGCTGTCAATGCCATACCCAGCATACCAACTTCAGTCATCGAATTAAGGTACAGAATTAGCACAGGTGCTGTCCCGAAGGAAACGACATCAGCGAGTGAATCAAGTGCTTTACCGAATTCCCCTTCACAATTAAGCTTGCGTGCCGCATATCCATCAAATAAATCAAAGAACATCGCTACCCATATCATTGTCACAGCCAAGGCAAACTCCCCATGAATCGCCATAATGACCGCGAGCATCCCCGAACTTAAATTCCCCAAGGTTAAAATGGATGGTAAAGACTTCATAAAATTTAACTTCCTTTCATACTAGGCTTTAGGAAATGTAATATAAAAACGTACGCCATCCGGTGTATTCTCCACTCCATAACCACATCCGTGCAGATCGAGAATCTGTTTTGAAATGGCCAGGCCTAGCCCGGTCCCTCCCATTTTGCGATTGCGCGAACGCTCTACACGGTAGAACCTCTCCCATATATATTGCCGTTCCTCTTCCGCAATGTGTTCACCTTTATTTTCAATCGTGACGTGAACACAACCTTCATGCCTGTTAATCTCAATCATTATATCGGTTTGCGAAACCGCGTGACGTATAGCATTCATCATAATATTGTAAAATACTTGCTCTAGCTTGCTTCGATCTCCTTCCACCGTCTGCTCCGTCGTGGATATAAGCACTACTTCAAGCCCTTTATCTTTCAGCTGAGGCCCGAGGCGCCCAGCAATATCTTCGATCATGTCGGCCAAAGCAATCGCCCCGGTATTTAATTGAATCGCAGCAGATTCCAGTCGGACCAGATCCAGCATTTCTTCAACCATCGTTTCCATCTTGATGGCTTCATCTACAATGACTTCAATGTAGCGCTCCCGCTTGTTTTCACTCACACCGTCTTTCAGCCCTTCAGAATACCCCTTAATGATACTGATCGGTGTTTTGAGTTCATGAGAAGCATCGGCAAAAAACTTACGCTGACGCTGTTCAATTTGCTGTTTCAATTCCATATCGGTACGCATCTGCTCATTGGCCTGTTTAAGCTCTTCCAGCGTCTGACCCAGTGTACCTGATAAAGCGTTCAGACTATCAGAAAGGCTCCCAATCTCGTCCTTGCGCCGGATCGATGATCTCACCGTGAAATCCAGTGTGGACATCTTTTTCGCCACATGATTCAATGCGAGCAGCGGCTTCGTTATAATTTTGGACAATAACAGGG
This sequence comes from Paenibacillus polysaccharolyticus, assembly GCF_023714295.1. Taxonomy (GTDB): domain Bacteria; phylum Bacillota; class Bacilli; order Paenibacillales; family Paenibacillaceae; genus Paenibacillus; species Paenibacillus polysaccharolyticus_A. The sequence goes on along the minus strand of NZ_JAMAUN010000015.1, from coordinate 110,929 downwards.
CGAGCAACAGAATCAGTACAAACGCACCTATACCAAAGTATCCGTAAAATAAACGTGTTGCCTCGTTGGCTTCTCGCATCTCCTGTAGCGAGGTGAGTGAAAAAATCAACTGTTGCTCCGCTCCTGCACGGTGCACAGGAGCAATCGTAATAACGTTACGAACACCGCTCCAGCTGTCCGTCCATTCTTCGTTGATCATTTTCCCTCTAGACAACATCTGCTGATCTTCTGACGACAAGGGGAATCGACTTTCAAGAGCCTGCACAAGCAGCCCTTGCCTCTGACTCCACGTAGCCAGGTCAGGTAGTACAACTTCCGTTAGTACCCCCGTCCATTCCTGAACAGGCAGCAGTGATTCCTGAAAAGTTTCTGTGCCCCATGCAGCAGAAGCCCCATCCTGAATTTTGAATGGATACACCATAGGTTCCGATTTCTCTTCAACGCTGGTGGGTCCCTTTACGATTAGTTTTTGCCCAAATTTGAGATGAGACCGAATCCACCCAGCATTTTCACTATTGATGAATAGTGACAGGGACACCTTTACACGTTTGCCATCTTCCTGAAGGAGCGTGATGTGAAAGGGATCATCCACAAGCTTGCCTGTATTCGTCAAAATGACGAGATGAGACTGATTTTGTCTCATGAACCTGCCCGTTTCCTTCGCAAGCTGTAAATCGCTCCAGCGACTAGCTGAGTATTGCTGTTCGAACTTGGACAGTTTCTTTTTCATACTGGTAACCTTCTGATGCTGGTAGAAATCGGGGAACCAGATCAGTTGGGCAAGAACCGTTGTCCCATACAGCAGGACCACAAATCCGGCCATGACCAGAAACAGCTTCATCGTTACGCCATTTCTTCTCATGCTTCAGCCTCAAACCGGTACCCCGTACCAATAACGGTACGTATGCACTTTGCTTCATCGCCCAATTTGCTACGTAGCTTCTTAATATGCGTATCTACCACACGAGAATCACCTTCAAAATCAAATCCCCATACCCGATTTAATATGGCTTCTCTAGATAAGACAATGCCCGCATTTCGAGCCAGATAGAGTAGCAGATCGTATTCCTTAGGTGCAAGCTCCACCTCAATCCCGTCTCTCTCCAAACGTCTGGCCCAAGGATCAAGGGTAACTTCTCCAAAACGAATCACACCCTGCTCCCGCCCTATCGCGCCTTCCACCCGTTTCATCAGCGTCTCCGCTCGTGCAACCAGAACTCGGGGGCTGAATGGCTTCGTAACATAATCGTCTACACCTAACTGGAAGCCGTGGATCTTATCATCATCCTCAGACTTAGCGGTGAGCATGATAATAGGTACGGTAGAAGTGGAGCGAATATGACCACATAATGTCCACCCGTCCATTTCAGGCATTAATACATCCAGAATGACCAGGTCTACCTCATGTAGAGCTAGTTGTTCCAGTGCCTGCACGCCATCCTCGGCTTCAATCACATTCCACTGTTCTTTTATAAAATAATCGGCCACAATCTCACGAATGCGGCTTTCGTCTTCTACCAGAAGCACGGTTCTGATCATGACCGACTCTCCTTCTTTATTTCTATAGATAACATACCTGCTCAATGTGTCGTTCATGTGTCCTGATTTCTCCAGATAAATCCATTCATATTCAGGAACCGGCTCCATCATATATACGATTAATATATACCAAAAGTTACTATTTTTTATCAAAATACGCAAAAAAGAAGCAGCCAACAGATACTACACTGTTCGTTGACCGCTCCTGAGATGAAATTCTGGATATTTTATCAATGCGCTCTAAGCTAGCCCGTCCTGTTCTGGACAAATGCGTTTCATACGCTGATTAACGTTGATGCTCCAAACGATGTGCCACGTGCAGTGTAGGGCCAACGAAGCGGTTCAACGGGAACCCGCCAGCAATGGCTTTGGTTACGAAAGCTTTCCCTTCACGCACAGCCTCTTTCACGGAAAGTCCGCGAGCGAGCCCGGCAGTAATGGCCGCAGATGTTGTGCATCCTGCACCATGAGTGTAACCGGAACCGACAACATCGGCTTCGAACCAATCATAATTGGTTCCGTCATAGAGCAAGTCCATGGCTTTACCCGGGTTAATAACACCGCGATCTTTAATCAGGACATGTTTGGCACCGTGCGCGTGAATGGTAGCTGCCGCAGCTTCCATCTGCTCTTTCGAACGAATCGGGCCGCTCTTCGCCAGTTGGGAAGCTTCGAAGAGATTAGGTGTGACAAGATCCGCACCCGGAAGCAAAAATTCAATCATGGCTTCGGTGTTTTCCGGCTGCAGCACCTCATCCGTACCTTTGCACACCATCACTGGGTCAATAACGATTTGCGGCAGACCGCTACGGCGAACATGTTTGGCAACAAGCTCAATGATATCCACTGAACCGAGCATGCCCGTTTTCATCGCGTCAAAACCAATCCCGTCCAGGACGGTGCGAAGCTGAGCCTCGACTACATTTAATTCGACAGGAAAGACCTGGTGATCCCATGTCTCAGGTTCCATGGAAACAACCGTTGTTAATACGGTCATGCCGTATACGCCCAGCTCCTGGAATGTTTTCAAATCGGCTTGAATGCCTGCGCCACCGCTCGTATCCGAGCCAGCGATAGTTAATGTTTTTGGAATCGTCATGGTCGTTCTATTCTCCTTCGTGTTTCAGTTGACACTATCCTATCCCTTGTACGAGCGGATGTCAATGGCATGTGAGGCCGTATGCAGCCATGCTTTTTCAACACAAAAGAGACCATATCTTAATTCAGATCTTTGGTTTCCAACCTTGTCATGGAACGTGTAGCGATCCATAAGCCAATTGCACCCAAGGTCAACGGAATTACGATGATGTTATTGACCGACATTGTAGGTCCACTGGAACCGCTGACCCCCCCGCATACGATGAGAACAAGGAAAATCGAAGCAACCATTGTAGCCGTCACCGAGTGCTTGCGCATACCGAAGAATAGAGGAATCAGAGCCATGGCGGCAGCAGAGAGCGAACTTATCGTATATTTCAGTACGATCTGCCCCAAAGCAACAGATTCTACAGGCTCGGTAATAAAACCATAGTACTGATTGGCCGCCAGCAGGAGCACACCCATTAGAATGTCCGTAAACATGATCATCGTAAACGTAAAAATAAAAACTAATATTAACTTCGCAGCGATAATTTTATGCCGCTTGATCGGATAGGTAAACATCACATTCATCGTTTTGTCCCTATACTCGCTAATGATCAATTTGGATATCAAGGAACCAGCAAATATAATAAACACTGCTCTGGAAAATGTATCAATTAGCATAAAGGCACCCTGGTAATCGGCAAAGGCATAATCTTCAGCCCCGAAATCTGTAACACCAATCATAATCATAAATAGAAAAATGCTGACAATGGCGATGCCTGCACCCACAAAATTCCGGGCAAAGCGATGCTTGCGCCATTCCAGACGAATGAGTTTAAGCAACGTCATCAGCCCCTTTCATTAGACCCATGAAGTGCTCTTCCAAGGAATGCGAACGTTTAGAGATCGACTCCACCGCAACCCCGTGCTGAACCAGCTTGCTGTTAAGATCGGAAGCCGTTATATCTGGGTCATAGACACGTAACGTCTGCTCATCGAACAACTTATAATTGCTCAGATGCAACAAATGTTCTACGACGTATGCAGCTTTCTTAGGATCTGCAGCCTGTACTTCAATATAATCGGTATGACTGCCACGAATACTCTCCATGGATACTTCTTCGACAAGCCTTCCCTCGCGAATGATACCAATCGTGTCCGCAACCTGCTCGACTTCACCCAGAATGTGACTGGAGATCAGCATCGTGATGCGATATTCTGTGCTCAATCGTTTGAAGAGATCTCGCATCTCTTTGATGCCCACCGGGTCAAGCCCATTAATCGGTTCATCCAGAATTAATAACTCTGGTGTTGTGATTAGCGCACGAGCCAGCCCAAGACGTTGCTTCATACCGAGAGAGAAGTCCTTCACAGGTTTTTTGCCTGCATCCTTCAAACCGACCATTTCCATATGTTTTCCAATCATCTGTTTACTCGTGAATCCCATATACTCACAGTGTAGATCCAGATTTTCCCACGCTGACAATTTGTCATAGAAAAAGGGATACTCGATAATACTGCCCATTCGTTTCAATAACTCGTAAGAGTCCGGATTTAGCTTTTCGCCGAAGAGTTCGATCTCACCCGCAGTGGGTTTAACAAGGTTGGTTAACATTTTCATTAATGTTGTTTTCCCTGCTCCGTTTGGCCCTAAAAATCCATAAATTTCGCCTTGCTTAATATTCATGTTAACGCCGGATACGACCTCTGTTCCTTCGTACACCTTGGTAAGATTTATGGTCCGTGCAATATAACTCATCTGGTCATTCTCCTTTACGTCCCCCTCCTGGGGTGCTTATAACTGTATTGTAAAGAAAAAAGTCTGCTTTTTTATTAATCAAATCTTACAAAAACCTTAAGTTGGAACCTGTGCTATATCAGTTGAACTAAAGGTTTTACACAGACCACTCCGATGACATGTAAAACAATAGTTCAACTCATATAGTTCGACCGTTCACGTCCTGCATTTCTTCCAACGTAAAAGAAAACACCGTCCGCTGATGTGGCACGCTATGAACATCAATACGTCCACCCATCCGTTCAACGAGTCGCTTCGTGATGGTTAGGCCGAGACCGCTGCCCTGATACATCCGATTACGGGAATCTTCCAGCGTGTACATTCGTTCAAAGACACGACTGTGTTCCTGTTCCGGGATACCTTTTCCTCGGTCCCATACCTGCACAGTAACGGGCTCTCCTTCTCTGTTCAGTATAGATATTCCGAGTTGCTTGCCATCGGCGCCATATTTCATCGCATTGGTGATCAGGTTGTCCAGCACGCGATCCAGTGCCTCTTCGTTGGCGCGAACGAACACATCCTGCTCTGGAATGCTCAGTTCCACTTGTAACCCGAGCTTTGTAAGCAATTCGTAAAACGATAACATTTTTACCCGGCACAACTCACTGATATTCACCCGGCTAAGTTCCAGCTGACGGTCTCCCGATTCAAGCTTGGCGAGATCAAAAAAAGAATGCATCAGGCGCAGCACTTCCTGTGCTTTATCCTGTATTTTCTCCGTCATTACCCTCCGCTCCGTATGGGTCAGAGATGAACTGTGCAGCAACGTTTCACTGTACCCGAGTACAACCGTAAGTGGGGTCTTCAAATCATGCGAAATGTTGGAGAGCATATGACGCATCTCCTTCTCCTGGTTGGCATAGTCAGCATTAGCCAGATGGGCGTGTTCAAGCAACCGGTTCATGTCGTTCAACAGCCGGCTTACCTGTGCATCACTATCAAATACAAGCAGACGTTCAAACGTGCCCTGTTCGAGAATACCCGACACTTTATTGTGAATATACGTTAGATGCTTACTTCGTTTATGAAGGCGTAGTCCAAGCACAATAACAGCCCACGCAAGCAGGATCGTTGATACCGCAAGCAACCAGAGGATCATCATCATACCGGCTCCGCCTCCAGCTTATATCCAATGCCCCATAACGTTTTAATGTAACGCGGAGCAGAAGGGTCGGCTTCCAGCTTTTCTCGCAAGCGGCGCATATGTACGTTGATAATATTTTCATCGCCATAATAGTGATCATTCCAGACGGACGCGTAAATCTGAGCCTTGGTGAACACTTTACCGGGATGGGTGACCAATAATTTTAAAATGCCAAATTCCTTGGACGTTAATTTGATCGGCTCTCCTTCACGCTCTACCTCATACGTTTCCATGTCCACCACAAGTCCGCTGAGAATTATCCTGTGGTCGTGGGCTTCTTCTTCCGCAGGCTGAGCCGTGTAATTGGCACGGCGTATTGCGGCTTTGATGCGCGCTGTCAGCTCAATCAGCGAGAACGGTTTGCTCAAGTAATCGTCAGCCCCGAAGCCAAGACCCAGTGCTTTGTCTACGTCCCCATCTTTGGCAGATAGAATCAGCACAGGCACCAGACTTCTCGCGCGAATCGTTTGCAGGACATCCATCCCGCTCCGATGTGGCAACATGAGATCAAGAATAATCAGGTCAAACCCAGGCTTCGCCTCGTTGAACAGCCGTTCTGCCTCCAGACCGTCATAGGCATATGTAAGGTCAAATCCCTCTTTTTCCAAATAGGGACCAACCATCTCACTAATCGAACGATCATCTTCCACAAGCAACAAGCGATGACTTGACATAAACTCCCCTCCGGCATAAAACATTTTCTATGAAGCTATTCTATAAGACCGTTTTCTTTATTACCTCACAGTTTGATGAAATTGGCAATGACAGATCAAAAAAACCTGACCAAGCAGGCACTTCGGGTTGAAGTGTGCTCCATCAGGTTTATTAATGACGTTATTTATGATTGCGTTCGTTCACTAAACGATGCGATGTGGATCAACAGTTATCTTGCAGCTATGCATGTTCTCCCCGAATCCAGCACAATCCAATTGTACCGGCCCCGGCATGAATGCTGACCACTGGGATAAACGGCATAATCTCGGTTTTCAAGCGCGGAAGCAGTTCAGTGATTTGTTGTTTAATCGTATGTGCTTCCTCATGGTTGTTTGCATGCATAATGCACACATGTTTCACCTTCTCCATGTCTTTTTTCAGCATCTCAAGCATGCGCTCTTTTGTACGTTTGAACGTACGAATCTTCTCATTCACTACCACTTTGCCCTCTTCGAACCGAAGCAACAAGTGTATCTTGAGCAGTTGGCTGATAATCAGTTGTGTTCCTGTTACACGACCGCTGCGATGAAGATTTTGAAGACTCGCAGGAATCAGATAAAAAGACATGTTATCAATCATCTGTTCGATATGATGTTTAATCTCGGCAGCGGAACATCCCTGCTTCTGCCATTCCAGACCTTGCATAATCATCTCGCGAAGAGGATAAGCGCCTGCCCTTGAATCAATTGCGGTAACCGTCACGCCTGCCATCTCCGCTGCCTGCATCGAGGTGTGGAGCGTTCCGCTAAGTGCCGTGGAGCAATGAATCGTTATAATCTCATCATACTGATCCTTAATGGATTCATACAGTTCGATAAACTCACCAATCGGCGGTTGTGAACTGCTCGCGCGCGATGAAGTTGCCAATTTCTCATAAAAGGTATCGGACGAGATTTCTTCGGTTTCCCGGTAACATTCCTCGCCAAATACAATGCGCAGCGGCACAATGTAGATATGATTTTGCTCCGCAAAAGCGGAATCCAGTGTACTGGTGCTATCGGTGACCCATGCAATTTTCTTCATGACATCCTTCTCTCTTGCCGGATTGTTCGTGCTGGTAATCATCTACCCGTCGTCAGGCACATGCCCGGCCGTTATTTTAAATTTAAATAAATACAATTGTAAACGCTTGCGCTCTTACCTCTTCATTATAAAGGAATTCGCCCCTGCCTGTCTTGTGGCGCATTCATGAACAATCCCTCACGTTCCAGTATTCGCTAAAAAAATGTCTTGCCTGTGAAGGAATATATTGGTATGCTGTTGTCCTTCTCTCTTTTTCGCCTTGACTGAAGTGAACGGGTCCGCCGTTCAATCCACTTATCGGAGGTGTCATATGCTTTATTTTACGTTGGCTTCCAAAGCCTACGCCCGAAACCTGCAATATCGCGGGGCACACATGGTACATAACCTGGCAAGCGCCATGTTTGGTTACATGTATGCTTGTCTCTGGATCGGCATCGGGGCCGACCACCAGCTCGGAGAATATGGGGTGCAGGGGATGATCAGTTACATTGCATTCACACAATCATCACTCTGGATTTCAGGTTTCCTGACGAACGGACTCGGTATTCCGCTCAGTGTCAGGACAGGGCAGATCGCACTGGATCTCATGCGTCCGGTACATCTGTTTACTCACCTGATGGCACGGGAATGGGGGCAGATCGCCTACCAGTTCGTGTACAAAAGCCTTCCCATCTACCTTCTCTACTCCATCGTTTTTTCCCTAAAATGGCCTTCAGAGGCCTGGACTCTGGGCTATGCCGCACTTGCACTTGCTGGCGCAGCATACTTGTCCATCTGCATGAACTATATTATCGGTGCCACATCCATGTGGACTACGGAATCATCCTGGCTACACTGGGCCAATCATGCCTTGATGAACCTGATGGCCGGTTTCTTCATCCCGCTGGAATGGTTGCCGAACTGGCTGGAACAACTGGCCTGGCTGTCGCCCTATCCCTTTTTACTCTATGTACCCACCCGAATTTACCTTGGTTTTGAAGACGGCTCCTTCCTATGGGGAACCTTGCTTTGGTGTGTTTTCATGACCCTGCTCTGCCTTGCCGTCACCAAAGTGTTACGTCGTAAAGTGGAGGTGCAAGGGGGATGAAACCTATTTCCTGGTTCCACTTATATAAAATACTCATTCGAACCAGCATCCGCAGCCGGATGCAGTACAAGTTTAACTTCGTGCTGGGAGCAATCCTGGCCGCACTTATTCAAATCTCCGAATTTCTGATGGTCGCGTTGGTACTGCACAAATTCGGTGCGATCAAGGGCTGGTCGCTACATGAGATCGGTTATCTTTTTGCGATTATGACATTATCCAAAACGCTATATCGCACATTCGGCAATGAAGTGCATCATTTGGAAAAATATTTGGTGGGCGGTGAGCTGGATCAACTGCTGACACGACCGATGCCTGTCCTGCTCGCGCTGATGCCGCAGAACTTCCGCATCATGATCGGCGAAGTACTACAAGGTGGATTCATTCTATGCTGGTCACTAGCGGGCATGATGCACAGCGGGCAGATCGGCTGGACGGTTGTTCCGCTCTCCCTGTTTGTCATTGTGACTGGAGCTATCATTCTTTTTTCCATCGGACTCGCTACAGCCACACTTGGTTTCTGGACGACACGTATTGAAGAGTTACAAGTCATCACAGAGGATGCGGCCCGTACCGCGGCTCAATATCCGCTCACCCTCTATCCCAAATGGATGTCCGGTCTTCTGCTGACCGTCATTCCTGTAGGATTTGTAAACTACATCCCATCCCTCTACTTGCTTCGCGGCGAAGGCGGCGCTTGGGTACTGGCCGTCATTGCTGCGGTAGCCGTGATATGTTTGGTAGCCAGCTTACGTTTCTGGGCGTTCGGCATGACTAAATATCAAAGTACGGGCAGTTAGAGAAGTTATATACATTGAACGATATATTTACACATAACGGAGGAGGCGAAATACACATGGATATGATTACAGCACGCAACCTGCAAAAACAATTCAAAACCCCTGTTGTGCGGGAAGGGCGCTTCTCAGGGGTACGCACCTTGTTTTCACGCCAGTATGTAACCAAAGAAGCGGTACGCGATATCAGTTTTGATGTCAGGCAAGGAGAGTTTGTTGGCTACATCGGTCCCAACGGGGCTGGTAAATCCACTACGATCAAAATGCTGACAGGCATTCTTCACCCGACTGCGGGTGAGGTGATGCTTGGCGGGATGAATCCACATGAGGAACGGCGTAAAACGGTTCGCAAGCTCGGCGTTGTGTTTGGACAGCGAAGTCAGCTCTGGTGGGACTTACCCGTGAAGGATTCCTATGACATTTTGGCAGAGATGTACGGCGTGAGTTCAGATGTCAAAAAGAAACGGTTGTCCCAGTTCGCTGAACTGCTGGATCTCGAATCCTTCTGGGCCACCCCGGTTCGCAAGCTCTCCCTTGGGCAACGCATGCGGGCAGATCTAGCAGCGTCCATGCTGCATGATCCGGAGCTGCTCTTTCTCGATGAACCCACCATCGGACTGGACGTGAATGCAAAGCGAAATATTCGCCAGTTTTTGCGCACATTAAATGAAGAGTTTGGCAAAACCATTCTGCTCACTACCCATGACATGGATGATATCGAACAGCTATGCAATCGTGTCATGGTTATTAACCACGGACAACTGACCTATGACGGAACCATCGCCTCCCTTCGAGATACGATTGGTTTGCCTACATTGATCCGTGTCGCCTTCCGCGGAAGGGTTCAACTGCCAGATGCATTACCTTCCGCCATTCAGGTTACAAGTATGGACAATCAGGTGCTGACGGCACTGGTGAACCGGAAGGAATGGCGTACGATGGACATTTTGAAAGAGCTGGAGCAGTGGGGAGAGATCGATGATATTGAGATGAAGGAACCCGACTTCGAGGATGTTATACACAAAGTCTATTGATTAATCTAAGGGTTGGCCTATCTTATAGTGAAACGGGTTATAGGGCTGTTCAAACGCCGTTACAGGAGAGAGGGACATGACGTACTGTAGTAACGGAGGTGAGGGTCATGCTTGTGACCAGACATGTTCTTGCTGCACCCAGTCCCTATGCTACGCCTTATTACATCGTGCGTGGAACGAATCCCGGACCCGTCATGATGATTACATCCGGAGTTCATGGCAATGAAACCGCGAGCATGGCTGCTGCACAGAAGCTTGCCGATGATTGTGCCTCAGGGCGGCGTGTGATCCATCGCGGAACCTTGATTATTGTGCCCAGAGTCAACCAGCAGGCTTATGCGAAAAAAATCAGAGGCAAACCTGACCTGAACCGCACCTTTCCTCGCCGCAAGTCAGGAAAATCGAAGCATCCACTGGCAGCCGCCGTGTTCAAGCTTGCACGCGAGCATCAGCCTGACTGGTGGCTCGATCTGCATGAGGCAAATGGTCTGTCACAACTCAGTCCACGCGTGCTTGGACAAACGCTGATCACCAATCCCGGTAGCTCCAGCGTGCAGATCTGCCGCAGGGTGATTGAGCGCATGAACCGCTCTATACCGGTGGGCAAGCATCATTTTAATCTGAAGCGGCATGAGTTGCCCGGCTCCGCTCGGACAGCGGCTTCAAGGTTGCTACATGCGAAGTCTGTCACCGTGGAAACGTGCTGGAGCCTGAAACGCACTGTACGGATCAAGTACCAGACGGAAATTGTTCATCATTTTCTACGAGAAGCAGGTATGACTTGAACGAAAAAACAAAAACCACCTCCATTGCAGGGAAGCCGATGAATGACATCGACGGGCGCAATGGGGGTGATTATTTTTGTATCATCCATGCAGCATCACGAATTCCAGTATGTTTAGAGAACCTTCTTTAGAAAATATACCGATCTGTTTTCCAATACCAGAATTTTTCTCCCTGAGAGATAATAAATCGCTCCAGCCATGTTTTGAAATTAGTATTAAAGTGACCTGAAAAATCAACGGGATTCATACTTTCACATAGTAATAAGTATTCTTCCTCGCCGGAGTGCCACCGATCCAGATCAATCAAGATTCGATCATCAACAATGTTTGCCACGGCAATCTTACGATCTGTCGGTTCGTTATAATGCATGACATCTTGTGCTGAGTACAACAAAACCTCTCCACCATATTCAGGATGCTCGAACAATGAGGCCCCATTACATATTTGTAGAAAGCCTATGTAGTCAGGAGGTAATGAGACAGAAAAGAAATTCGAAATATCCTCAATCTTCTCCTGCGTTGCTCCAGGTTTCAACCTGTTTATAGCTGTCATTTTCCCCGCAGAAGTAAATATTTCAATCTGGCCATCATTTTGGTCAGACCAATCTTTAAACGCTTTGAATAACTCCATCCTTACGGCTCCTTATCAGTAAACTGACTTGTGAAATCGATCTTGAAGCAGTGATTCTATGATTTATTGCTCCATGTTTTTTATATCAGAAACAACCTGAAAACCTTTAGCTTTTCCGCTCAAGTACCCCTGTTCATAAAAATCAATTCCATCGGGGGTTATTGTAATTGCCACCATATCCACATCAATTTCTACCGAATCGGCTACAATGTATTTTCTATCTAATAAATAGGTTATCGCCCTATGTTTCTCGATGTGTTCTGTTTGGTAAAATGCGCTTTTAGGAACAACGGCAGACTCACTTGCTGAAAACCATATGGAATAAAGTTCTGCCAGAATATCGTACCTCTCTTGTATCCTCTCTTTTATGGCTATTTCCAACTCATCAAGCATCCTGAATACCTCCTTTAATATATAGGAATAAGCAAATATTCTGATCCAACGCCGTATCCTCTTGCCAACCGAAATAAAGCTCTGTTTCTCCGATTCGAATAGGTACATGACGCTAACCAACCTGGAATGGAGAATTCAAACGTTGTATTCGTTATATTCGTTTCTTTCCCCACATTTCCTGCTCGTTACATACGACTTGTCTACTCTTAAAATAGAAAAAAGAGCCGTGATTACGGCTCTCTCTTCTCTATTCTAAAGGATTGGATATAACTATCGATGTCGTCCTCGGGTGTAAGCAACAATCCGGCCAGATTTTTCTGCATCTGTTCCAGATGATTGATGTGCTGTTGAATGTCGGCGATCCTTTCGCGGACAAGTGTTTTTAAAGTCTCTTTTTCCATATCCTCATTGCTTAGAAGCTCCAGCGTTTCCTGTATGGCTTTCAGCGAATAACCAAGTGTCTGTGCATCCTTGATGAACTTGACTTTGACCAGATAATCCTCGGTATATACGCGATATCCGTTGGAGGATCGATGCGGAGCAGGCAATATGCCGCTATCCTCATAATAACGAAGCGTGGCCATACTTACGCCCGTCTTTTTGGCCAATTGGCCTCTTGTCATGGTCTGCACAACGCTCTCCCCTTTCCAACTGACTCATTGCGTTGGTTTGTTACGGATCTTCGTATATTCGTGATCATAAGATGCTTCGGGAAATTTTGCTGAATCTCCTTGCAGTAAAGGTTGTGCTTCCCCCTTTAGATAACAGTCAAAAAAGGCAAGTGCATAACTTCTCGTAATATCGATATTATGTTCCGCAGACATATTCTTGGCAAACAAACGCGGTGAGATTAACGCAATATCCGTGAAGCTCTGATGGAAAAATCCATCCACCGTCAGATAATAAGTATCATTCAGACTGTTATTCATCACATGTTTCAGATCAGGTTCGAATTCGGGATAGAATAATTTTTCATGCTCGGTAGGATTGGGTCCCAGACTTTTAGCTGTCTTGCCAGACATGATGTACATAAACGGTTGTTTCAGCGACGACTTGGAAACACTGCCCCAAAATCCACCTTCCAGGCTGAGTCCGGCTTGCAAACGTTCATCCTGTGCGAGTGCTTCAGCTGTTGTGGCCCCACCATAGGAATGTCCCATAATGCCCGTGTGGCTCAGGTCAAGTCTGCCCTCCAGCACCTGATTCGGATCGCTCACATTCCATTGTTCAAGCGTATCGAGTACAAAACGTGCATCCGCCGCGCGAATGCCCACTCCCTGTACATTATATTGATACAGTTCTTCCGATGTTGCAAATTCAGGCCCTGCATCATAAGAAACCTTGTGACCATCCGGGAAAGTTACCCGAGCCGACGTATACGGATGATCCATTCCTACGACGATATAGCCATGGCTGACCAGCTCCTCCACCGCAGTCATACTCTGAAAACGAGCCGAACGGACACCGGGAGAGAACAGGACAACAGGGTAAGAGCTGCTTGCATTAGACATCGCCGCACCTTTTACCACGTGTGTAGGTATCGTATCGAGATAACTGAACACTTGAGGCGGGATGCCAAACACCAGACTGATTGCTTCCCCCAATTCGGCAGGGTACGACTCCGGTTTAATCCCTTTTGTAGCCTGCGGATCGACCGGATACCACACATTAATCATCAGTTCCCGCTTGTCTCCAGCTTCAGGGGAAAGTGTCTCTTCACGGGATTCATCTACGATCCGCTGCGAAAATGTACCGATGGCGAATTGTCCCGTTGGTTCAGGCATCGTAAATGCCGGGAAATACCTCGTTAGCATTCCTGACCCAACACCGGAGAATGCAGCAAGAATGACGATCAACAAGCCGCGAAGCCAGGTACGCCCTTTTGACTTTTTCTTACGTATTTCCGGTGTCATACTTCCAACACTGCGAGTCCATTTAATTACTTGAATCATTAACATGATAAAGAGTATGAGCGCGACAATATAAGACGGCAGTAACATCACCCGTACTGAATCAATCACAGCATGTAGCAGAAATGCGATTACCAAAGCACTAAGCATGCCTATCGCAAGCTTCTGCCTTTTCGCATAGAACGGTAAACCCAGCGCCCCCACTATCGTTATTAGTACGAAAATCCATTCGAATATCTTCATGATTTTTCCTCCAAACGTTGTTGATACAACAACAATAAACCTTGAAGTATACTTCAAGGTCAAGGAGTATTGCTGTATTACGTTTTATACTTGCAGATCCCATTTGCGAAGCTCGGTGAGTGTGCATCTTCCTTGTGAAAAAACTTCAATCCCTTTAGAGCTAGAATCCGGATATATTCGTGCAGACATGACCTGCTCTCCTTGCTGAATAAAAACCTCAATTGAACTAATGTCCACAAAAATACGAAGCTCCAGTTTGCCTTCATCAAGTTCTACTGTCGTTGCACGCTCTCCGCCAAGTCCCTGTCCGGCACGATCGCGATTCATGCTTAAGCGACGGTCCTGCACATCATAAGTAATAACGGTTTCCTCGTGTTCACTTGTGCGCAGTTTTAACCCAAAACGCTGAGCCTCCGCCGCTTCAAATACAGCATGTAATTCATAACAATCGCCGCTGATACCAAGATCATGTGTGCCATCTTCCACCGGACGAGCCTTCTGTTCAACACCTGCAAGTCTGTACTTCGAAAGTTCTGGAAGCGGCTGGAATATCAAACGTTCTCCCTTACGAATCAATTGGCGCGGTAACGTCATAGCTCCTGCCCAGGCGTGGGATGCTTGTGTGGGTATCTCACTCTCCCAAGTCTCCATCCAGGCCATCAGTATTCTTCGTCCTTGTGCATCCTCCATCGTCTGGGGTGCGTAGAAATCGAAGCCGCAATCCAGCGGAACGTACTCGTCATATTGAAGAACTCCCTTGTCCGTGTCCAGTGTTCCCATCATGTATACGGTGGAATGTAGATTCCGATAATGATCACCCTGAGCTGGCATACGCTGCGGAGACATGATCAGCACATCCCGGTCGTCCAGCGAAAATACATCCGGACATTCCCAGTTGTCGCCGAGTGTTCCGTCGCTCTGAGCCAGCACGTTAACATAAATCCAGTTCACCAAGTCTGTTGAACGATAGAGCAGAATACTTCCGTTTCCTGCATCATCATTGGACCCAAGCACACAATAATACATGCCGTTACGTTCAAACACTTTTGGATCACGAAAATCCTTAGAACTTGCATGTTCCGGAATCTGTTGTAATCCAATGACCGGATTAAGCTCGCTTTTGACAAAATCAATTCCATTCTCTGATACAGCAATATTCTGTGTCTGCTGGTAATCCTTATCTTTATTTGGCCCGGTGACTACATGCCCCGTATACATAAGCACGAGTTTTCCATCCTGAACAATAGCACTACCAGAGAAGCAACCATCGCGATCATACGGGTGATCCGGTGCTAATGCCACAGGCAGATACGACCATGTCACCAAATCATGACTTACGGCGTGGCCCCAATGCATCGGTCCCCATACCGGTTCGTAAGGATAATATTGATAGAACATATGATACATGCCATTAAAATAAATAAATCCATTGGGATCATTCATCCAGCCGACTTCCGGCATCAGGTGATACCCTAGACGATAGACTGGACTAACGTTGTGACGATGTTCCTCTATATACGCCTTTGCCCTTTCAAGGGTATAACGATTTTCGATCTGCGCTTCATGCTTCATATGTCTTCACTCCAGTCTCTATATCTCTATCTCGCCTTGTTCAACTTATTTAATGGCGCCCTGCATAACTCCCTGAATGATATACTTTTGTGCAAACAGATAAACGATCAACACAGGCAACAGTGTCAATACCAATCCAGCCATCAACGGACCGTAATCGACGGTGTACGTTCCGTAAAAATAAAAGGTCGACAATGGTAACGTCCGTTGCTCAGACGACGTAAGCACGAGGGATGGAAGCAAAAAGTCATTCCATATCCATAAAACGTTCAGCACACTGATTGTAACGGTGGTTGGCAGCAGTACCGGCAACACGATACGGAAAAAGGTCTGCACTCTTCCACAGCCGTCCATTAGAGCCGCTTCTTCCAGTTCCAGCGGAATGCTTTTGACAAAGCCATGATAAATAAATACGGCAAGCGGGCTACCAAAGCCAATGTACATATAGATTAGTGACCACTTGTTATCCAGTAAGCTGAGTGAGCCGTAAATTTTCACAAGCGGAATCATAATCGCCTGAAACGGAATAATCATCGCCGCTACCATCAGGAAAAAAAGATACTGATTCAGCTTGCTGTGGTGCCGAACAAAATAATGTGCAGTCATCGCAGAGAAGAGAGCAATGAGCAGTACGCCGGCAACGGTAATCAGCAATGTATTGCTGAAGGCCGATAAATAACCCATTTTATCAAACGCATTAGCGTAATTTTCAAGTTGAAAAGAACGGGGTAAGCCAAGCGGATCAGAAGTAATGGCCTGATTGGCTTTAAATGAATTCAAGATCAGCAGTACAAAGGGAAACACGAATAGGATCATGCCAAGGACTAAGGCTGCTAATTTCAGTCCGTTCAACATACGTGATTGTCCAGCCATCATGCCTCGACCTCCAGCTTTTTGCTAAAATACACCTGAAGCAATGTAATAGTCGCCACGAGGATAAACAGAACAAGGGCTTCAGCCTGACCAAGCCCATAATCACGCGCGAGGAAGGCCTGCTCATATACATGCATAGACACCATCTCTGTACTTTTGAAAGGTCCGCCGCTTGTAAGGGAGACGTTTAGATCGTACACCATAAATCCACGTTGCAGTGACAGGAAGACACATACGATAAAGGAAGGAACCATCAGTGGTAGTACAATGCGCATCAGCATTCTACGATTGCTTGCTCCATCAATGCTTGCCGCTTCCAGCACATCTCGTGGTACGTTCATCAAACCCGCGATGTAAATGACCATCATATAACCAGCATATTGCCAGACGGTTACGATCACGAGTGCCCAGAAAGCTTTGTCCGGATCAGCCAGCCAGGAGGCGGAGAAGAACGGTATGTTCAGTTTTTGGCCTGCAAATACAAGTACCTGATTGAATATAAACTGCCAGATGAAACCAAGCACAATACCGCCTACAAGATTGGGCAAGAAAAATCCGGCTCGAAACCAACCTTGCGCCTTGATTCCCCGGGTTACGGCATAGGCCAGCAAAAAGGCAACAACGTTGGTGAACACAACCGTAATAAATACATACTCCAGCGTCATACCAAACGACTTCCAGAACACGGTGTCTTTGAACACGCCGATATAGTTATCCCAGCCGACAAAACTTTGATCTACTGCGATGCCATCCCAGTTCGTGAACGTTAAATAGATACCATACAAAAACGGAATAATCATTACTGTCGCAAAAGCAAACAAAGTAGGGCCAGTAAATATCAGGCGAGTGCGCAGACGTGTCCATAATCCCTTTTCAGTAAGCATTGTCATCCTCCACTCTATCTCTCTCCATGTCATGAACCTAACGGTTCGCCGGTATGATAGGCCAGACAGAATTCACTTATGTTATGTTCTGTCTGGCCCTCACATCAGGCATTATTCCTATGGAGAAAAACTTCCCTTGATGCGGTGTGTAAGGCCACACGAAACCATTTATTTTACGTTAGTCCAATAAGCTTGAATCTCGCTGGCAAGTCCGGCACGATCAATAACATTAGCCAAATATTTCTGCATGGAAGCTCCCAATTTGGACCAGTGATCGGCTGGCAGTGTGCTCATGGATTCTTCAATCTTGCCTGCCTTGATGTATTCACTAATGGATTTGCCAAGCGGGTCAGCTGGCTCCAGCTCAATGTTACTGAATGCTGGAATGATGCTGGCTTGTTTGACCAGGAAATCCTGACCTTTCTCTTTATAAACGATCCAGTCCAAAAACTTCTTCGCAGCTTCTTGTTGTGCTGGTGAGCTTTTTTCTTTGTCCAGCAAAATACGTTTGGATACCGCAGCAGAGATCTGTGAATTGCCGAAGTCAGCTGCGTTATTGCTCACAGGAACCGGCAGGAAGCCGTATTTCCCATCTGCCGTATCAAATCCGGAAATTTGCGGCCAAGCCCAGTTTCCCATGAACCAGATTCCCACTTCGCCTTTGCCAAGCACTTCGGGTCCACGCTCATACGTACCGGAGAGTGGTGAAGCCTTGTCGATATTGTACGTTTTCATCACATCAAATGTATCCATCAAACCATTAAATACAGCGTTGGACGCTAGATCTACTTTACCTGCTTTCAGATCGTTCATGAATTGATCCACTTGGGAACGATCTGCGGATTGTCCACCATAAGCAAGCGGCAGGTAATGCGCTCCAAGTGACCAATCCATTGGGGAAATAATCAAAGGTGCTTTGCCAACAGCTGCTATTTTTTTGAACAAGTCCTCCAGTTGCGCTGTTGTCTCTACCGATTTGGGATCAAATGTTCCACCTACCGCTTGATCGAGAACTTTCTGGTTATAGATGAATCCATATCCTTCAATGGAGAAAGGGAAAGCGTAATTTTTGCCATCAAATGTTGTAGCCGCCGTACTATTCTCTACCGCGTCTTTCATCCAAGGCTCCGAGGTGAGATCAAGAACACGATCCTTGAACTTCTCGACATCCCCGGTATCCAGCATCATCATCGTTGTCGGATTACCTGAGGCATAGAGGGCAGAGGCCTTTTCGAACGGAGACTGTCCACTGCCTACGGGTACGATCTCAAGTGTAATATTTGGATTTTCCGCTTGAAAATCTTTGGCAGCCTGCTCTAGTTGAGCGTTAATCTCTGATTTCGAGTTAAGCATCGTAATTTTGACATTCTCGCTGCCACCATCGGTTGACCCCGAGGAAGCATTCGTATCCGTGGCTGCTTTCCCTCCGCAGGCTGACAGAACCAACATCATAATCAATGACAATACCCAAAATCCCGTCCACCGTTGTTCTTTTTTCATCTTGTTATGGCCCCCATTCATTTGTGTAAAGAGGAAACGCTTACAAATCAGATTATAATGTCAAAGGTTTGACATGTCAATCGTTTGACATATCGATCAAAAAAAATATTCTCGTCAAAAAAAGAGACAACCTGATTCAGGTCGTCTCCCTCTCCACCAATGTTACAGGAAAAATATTCTCCATATTGACCTGTTCCTCTGCAACCTGACGTCGAATCAGATCAACGGCCAACTCGGCCATATCCTCTATCGGCTGTCTGATCGTTGTAATTCCGGGCACAGTATAGCAAGCTGCTCGGCTGTCGTCATATCCAATAATAGCAATATCTTCGGGTACCCTGCGTCCGCTAGAAATCGTTTTTTTAAGTGCATGAACAGCCATGAGATCACTCGTTACAAATAATCCGTCCAACAGGGGCTGCTCTGTGAGCAGTTTATCCATCAATTCCGTATACTGATGCTGATTAAATACATTGAGATCGGTTTCATAAATCATGATTGGCTTGACCCCATTTGTCTCCAGCGTATCCAGAAAGCCTATCGTACGACGATTGGAAAGCATACTTAACCCCAAATTACCACAGATATGAGCTATATGCCTTCTCCCCTTGGAGAGCAGTAACTCCGCCGCCATGACACCGCCATGATAATTATCGGAGGATATAAACGGAATGTCCTCTCCAATCTGTCGATCAAAAGTTACGATGGGGGAATGGAGATTTTCGTATTCATCCACTTCAAGTGTGTGACTCCCCATAATAATTCCATCAACCCGATTTCCTTTGAGCATCTCTACATATTCACGTTCTTTGGAAGGGTCCATATGAGAGTTGCACAGCATAATTTTGAAACCATTCTGGTATGCATAATACTCTACATAACTGGCCAATTCTCCGAAAAACGGATGTGATACATCTGGAATGATCAAACCGATAAGGTTGGACTGCTTGCGTAGCAGGGAACGGGCAATCTCATTGGGTCTATAATTCAGTTCGTCCATCGTTTGGTACACTTTGTCACGTGTCTTCTGACTGATGTAACCCCTGTTGTTCAATACACGCGAGACGGTAGTTACTGAAACACCAGCCTTGAGTGCAACATCATGAATAGTTGCCATAACAGCCTCTTTTCCTGTCTACATTCTTTTGTCCATCCTCATTATATACCTGTTTCACATCCTGAACCATCCCGATGCTCTCACGGCTGCTTCATTCCACGACAACTTTGGCCCTCGGCATGGTGTGCATTGCACCTGAGGTTACATGTGCCTGGACAACATATACCCCCGGCTCCTGAAATGTATACTTCACTTCATATATGCCATCACCTACAGAACTAGCCTTCACTGCCCCACGTGCCTCAAGCTCATCGGCATTCATCATTCCTTCTTCAATGGAAGGTGCCTCAGGTTCGTTCTGTTCATCCCAGATTTGGAATTGTACCTGATCAGCATCATCCACAGGCTTCTCTCCCTGGGTTAGTTTGATCTGTAAAGCGACTTCTTCGTTCACCTTCGCCTGATCTGGCATCATCAGTTTCACTCGAATCATCTCCGGCATCTCGCCAGAAACCGACTGCTCCGTGTAAGAGCAGCCGGACATGATCAGCACCAGTATAAGCAGAGGTGTAAACCAGCGAGCTTGTCCCTTCATCACCGTTAGTCCTTTCTGAGCGTTTTACCGATTCCCCACAACATCACAATAATGATGATAAATGCGATCAGAGCCAGCAATGGGATCGTGATAAAACCAAACCAGTTCAAATAATCGGTATAGCATGGAACCTTACCACACGCCACAGCGTTGCCGGTAGCCGAGAAGATCCGCTGAATCGTTACGTGATACAAAGAAATGCCGCCCCCGATAAAGCTGAGCGGAAGCACGTACTTGGCAATCCCCACATCATCCTTGAAGTACGCGATTCCAAGCAGAATCGTTAACGGATACATAAAGATGCGCTGGAACCAGCACAGATCACATGGCAGAAACTGCTTGATTTCACTTAAATAAAGACTTCCCAAGGTTGCGATAACAGACACAGCCCAGGCAATAAACAATCGGGTATCTACACTCCGTGCGGGCTTTTCTTCATTGGTTGTTGCACTCATACCTCTGTCCTCCTCTTCCATTGTTCGTTTTGAATGATTTTATCATTCCTTTGTATTCCTTGAGTTCACTGAATGCTTATGTAATTGATTACGCGATTAATTATACCAAATATTTGCTCTTACAGGCGAATACAAAAAAGCTGCCACATGGCAGCTTTTTTGGTTTGAATGTGAGATTGATTATATCAACTTATAGAGTGTAACGAATCATAGTATTGATTTTTGCAGTACACTTGCCTTACATTGCTTTAGTCAGCGTAATGGAACCATCTTTCTGAGCCCATTTCACATTCCATTGTAACAATTCAGCAATGAAACGCAGCGGTACTTGTGTACGTCCGTCTTTGTTAACAAACACGGTAGAACCTACGTTTTTCTTCATACCGTTGACTTCCATGACCGTGTTGTTCACCCAGAATACGAGTGTATCATCACCAGCCATAACGGTAACTTGCTGTGCTTTTTTGTCCCATTTCACCGTTGCGCCGATTCCCTCACTCAGGAAACGCAGTGGGATGTATGTTGTATTTTTCCAAAGCACAGGTGTGGTGTCCATGTTCGTTGTTTTATCGTTAATTTTCAGCATTTTGCTGTTCAGCTTCATCCAAACCGTTGTCATATCTGGCGCTGGTGTTGGTGCAGGCGTTGTTGGTGCTGCCTCTTGGAACTTGTCATTGAACTGAGTCACAATGGCATTACCCAGCGCTTGACCTACCCCGAACATCACTTTGAAGCCTTCGCGATTCGTGGTGTAAGAAGCATCATAGTTGCCTGCCGCATATTGATCCAGCACTTTTTGCACTTGGTTTTCATGTGTTGTCAGCGCTTGTTGTGCTGCAGATTTAGGCAGGTTTCCTGCTGTTGCGGAATCCAGGAATGTAGCAAACTCCGTTGTGAAGCCGTCGATTCGTTTTTGCACAGCTGCACGTGCGGTAGCATCATTATCTTTTACAGCTTTAACATAATCACTCTGAGCGTTAACATGGTTAGTTACCCAGATTTTTTCGAATGCATTCGCTCCTTCATTACCGTAAATAGAAGCAATCGCGGCTTTGAAGTCCGCTGTATTTCCAGCTTCTGCGGTTACGAGGGCATTCGATGCCGCTGTGCGTCCATCATATTGCTCTTGCATTTGCAGAGCGGAAAGCGCAAAGTGCTCCGAAGCCAAGTGGTTAAGTGCCGATCTCAGGTCAGCTGCTTTGGTATCCGCTTTGGTGTTGTTAAACTTCTCAGGCATCTGTGTTGTAATCGCGGTGGAAAGTGCTTTACTTACGTCAAACATCTCCTTGAAGCCTTCGCGATATGCCTTGTATGCATCGGTGTAATCTCCGGCTACGTACTCGTCGAATACTTTTTGCACGAGGTCTTCATGCACTTTCAATGCTTGTTTAGCTGCGTCTTTCGGCAGTTTGCCTTCTGTCGCTGTGCTCAGGAATGTGGAGAATTCATCTACGAATCCGTTGATGTTATCCTGAGCTTGCTTGATACCAGCTTGGTTACCCATCTTGGTTGCTTTCACCAGATCATCGGTGTATTTGTTATGTGCGCGGAAGATGCGTTCGAATTCTTTGGCTCCCGCTTCACCGTAGAGAGAAGCAATCGCCGGTTGCATATCCAGTGCATTTTGGTCGAGTGCTTTGTAGGCTGCATCTGCATCTTTGGCTCCATCATAAGCTTTCGCCATAGCTGTTACAGCCAGAGCAAAGTGCTCAGACAACAGATGATCCAGATTCGCTCTCAGGTCAGCCGCAGGGGTGTTCACGGATGCTTTCATCATCGTCATGGAAGTGGAGGTCTGGGGGGCAGCAGCAGCTCCCGCGATTCCCGGCATTAACAGCGACAAGCTAAGTACAGGTGCAATAAATGTTTTCATTTTCATCTTCATTGGTGAGTCACTCCTTAAGTATGTTTTTGGTTCCTTTGTTTCTTTGTCGTTGTCTTCATAGGGTGTAACGCACGGTTCTCCATTCTGGATCACTCCGCAGGCAAAAAAAATTACAGCTTTCGGTAAAGAACGCCGCAAATGCTTGATACACCAGTGTTTTTTTATCTAAAAAAAAATTAAAATTCTAGTGATCCGAGTCTGATCTGAGTCTAAAATGCACAACTCATCTGTAATATACCATATAGATTTAATTCACTCGTCGATCCACAAGTGCGTGTACATCCTTCAAATTCATATCATGCAAATTTCCTATATTTCTCAATAATAGCTTACATTGCGAGTAAACCTGAGATACAATAGAGGCAAACGCTCTCCATCGAATGGAAAAGGAGGTCAACTCATGACTTGGCTACCTTATGCATTGGTTATCGGTATTGCCTTATTTGGCGGGATTGCTACACTTATCATCGGGAATTCGAAAGCCAATCGTATCAGTAACCCCGAGTATGATCGCCGTACACGGCAAAATCTGAGTAAACTTACATATGTATACGTCGGCGCCATCGTACTGGGCATAGGTGGATTTGTCCTGTATTTATACAACTGATCGTCATCCACTGAATGCTAAAGTAACATCTCTTTGAATACGGCAACTCTCCGCACGCCTCGTTCCATGTGTTGCACCATCGGGGAGGTTACTCCCCTCTCCCTGATCCACGCCAGCCAGCCGCGCAGCAACCACAACAAAAATCCGGATCACCTCTTCTCACTCTCCAAAATCGATCAAAACGTCTTTTGCTTCGTAAATAAGATAATCCTTCTGATTCCCTCCTTTTATTATGAAACTCAAACCAAACGCTTCTCCTACAACCTTTACATAGCCACTACCCATCATGATGCAAAGATCGTTACACATGTTTACAAGTTGGAGATAATTCAGAATTATTCTGGATAAGTTCGGGGGGTAATATAAAGCCATAAGGAACAGCAAGACAACAAATAACCCCAACTTAAAGGAGAGATATAGGATGAAAAAGAACATGAAGAAATCTGTAGCTACAATGATGGTGCTAGGTATGACATTAACCGGGGCAGCTGGTGTATTTGCTGGTACACAACTGGAAAAAATCTCGGCTTATCTCAATCATGGTATCAGCTTTAATGTAGACGGTGCGGCATACTCACCAACGGACGGCAATGGTAAAAAACTTGCACCCATCACGTATAACAACTCTACGTACCTGCCGGTTCGCGCACTCGCTGATGCACTGCATGTGCCTGTAACCTACGATGGAGCAAACAAACAAGTCATTATTGGTGAAACGAACAGCAATCCAACTGCGCTTACCAATGTAACCTATACTGCGGCACAAAAAGAAGCGATTCAAAAAGCATTTGCTCAATTCGAAGGCTTTGAGACAGCGTATGCTCCGCAGCAGATGACTGCGGGTGATATGTTCAAGAGCGTTGCCGTTGGCGACGGTGTAAGCTTCATTTTCAATCATATGAAAGTGGATGTTTCTCCAAGAGATTATTCAGATGGCTACACGAGCAAAGAGGTTAAACTGTCCAACGGTGTTCATGCAAAATGGTACACACCAAGCGATATCGGCATGCTGACATTCGAGTTGGATGATCGGTATGTTACCCTTAGCTCGCCAGATCATAAACTGTCGCAAGCACAGTTGCAACAAGTCGCTGTCTCTGTACAAAAAGTAAAAGGCGGTAATGATCAAGGTATTACGGCTTATGAAAATGTAAGTTACTCCAAACAGCAAATGGAACAGATCCGTAAATCATTTGCTCAATTTGATGGCTTCACCACCGCTTATGCACCACAACATATGGTTGCGGGAGATGCCTTCAAAAGTGTGGGTGCAGGCGGAGATGGTGTGAACTTTGTCTTTAACCGCATGAATGTAACGGTGTCTCCTAGAGACTACTCGTTCAGCTATGATGGCCAAACAGTAAAATTGCCTAACGGCGTATCTGCCAAATGGTACACACCGGATAAAACTGACATGCTTACATTCAAGCTGGATGATCGATATGTCACACTCAGCTCGCCAAATAACCAATTGACGCATACCCAACTGGAACAAATGGCCGTAGCTGTGCAAAAAGTAAACTAAACGTTCCTTATTTGATGTAACACATACAATAAGCATGAAATAACACATATACAAGGTCGGCTCTTCGGTTCTCCAGACTTCGGAACCGATCTGGTATATGTGTGTTTTGTTTATGAAAAAAGGTACAGCCCGAAAGCTGTACCTGTGATTATGCCTATTCAAAATACATAGTTAAACTACTTCCCATCCATCTTTACTTCCGTCAGACGGACTACTCGGCGATAATACAACGCGTCCATCAATTCCTCCCAGTCCAGTTCATTCACATTCATGTCCCGGAAAAATACCGAAGCAGCAGGCAGGAAGCTGAGTAATGGCCCTGTTCCTCCACAGATCAGAGCCCCGCCATCTCCGCCTTTTGGCATCACTTCATCATCTGCACCCAGCGTAAGCTCGTATTTATATGGATCTCCGGTAAACTGTATACCGAAGAAATTCGGCAACTCCAAATCATACTGGTGATGATTTGTTCCATCTCGCGAGGATTCAGTCGGCTCCGTAAGTGCATCTGTCCCAGTATCCACAGCTTTATCTATATCTTTTTCTGAATGAACAAACGATTGATCTAGCTGATCTTGATTTTGAGGTATTCCCAAATGTCTTAATCTCATCGTATAGTCAAAGCTGTCTCCCCAAGGGAATAACGTGCGGCAACCTCCACCATAGATATACTCCCACTCGTCTTCCGTCAACAAACTGAATCCAGCCGCTGTTTCTTCCTTTACAATGTCCTCCAGTTCGATCCCTTCATTAAACCAGAGAATGCGAACCTCTCCTTGGTCTTGAATCAGTTTGAATTCCAGATGAAGTTCATATTCATTCAGCCCTGATTCCTTGAATTCGGCTAAGGCTTTAGGAAAGTCATCATGCTCCTGAGCAAATGCTTCTTCCTCGGTTACCTCAATCCACCCCAGGGAGGTGGTCTCACACTCCACAAGCATCGGGCCAATATTGACCGCTCTCACAGGTGACATCTGGCCTGCCAGAAACGATTGTACGTCCTCAATCCCGTAACTGCTTGCAGTTTCGTGCAGATCAGCAGTCGTTTGCTCATCCATTCCGTGATGCCACTTTTCCCAGCCTAATGTTACCTGATCACCTGGAACAAATACGAATCGCTGCTCATCGTGTGTAAACACTCCGGTCTGAGTCCGCTGCCCATAGCGTTCGAACGTCTGCAATCCCTCATACTGCATCCCTTCAGGCAACTGGAGCACAATACGTTGCATCCACTCTTGCTTGTCCTGCTCGGACAGCCCCTGCCAGACGCTTCTTGTTAAAGCTTCCATCCTAACTCCACCTTTCATCACATCTCATGGTGTCTACTGTACTATTCAATGGATCGCCAAGGTCATTTATATGAATTGGTTTAATTGGTAAAAGAATCGTTTATTGGCCTGCGGCCTTCGACAGCCTCAGTAATAATTCTTTTCGTTTCCCCTCCGCCTTGCGAGCCAGTGCGACCAGTTTCTCCACCTTGCCAAAAATCGGATAGAGCACACGCTGAACTTCATAGGATTCCAACTCTTGAACCTGTTCCAGTAGCCATTCAAGCTTCTCTTCCTGCTCGAACTCCGGCAGCAATTTGAGCTTCAGTCCGTCCGTTGAACGCCGCAAACTCTGAACGAGAACCGGCACTGAGTCTGCTGTCACCCCATATTTATCGGCAAAGGCAGCAATAAATTTGTCCTGAATCATCTGATGCTCATCATCGACCTGCCCCATATAATCGTGAATCAGAGGAAAATACTGCTCGCTCGTAAGTCCAAGCCCAAAAGCTGCATAGCTTCCAGGCATTCCACTCTTCTCCCCCTCTGTATCAGCATAAAACTCAAATTCCTGGATGGCTACTCGTGCGTATTGTTCCAGAAGTGAATACAGCTCCGGATATTCCAGAGCATTTGCAAAGAATCGGTGTGTATCTGATTTGGCAAGTCCCTTGATTGGAAGATACTGTTTTACTTTTGATTTCAGTTTGATGTGATAACTCTTGGGGAAACCCTGCTCCAGCAAACGAATAATAAAGGCTATCGCCTGTTGATATGCTCCTGGTCCTTTCTGATGTATCTGAATCGTTATCCTCGCAAAAACATCATTGGCCTGGCACTCCACCTGCTCCGTTTTAACATAGGTATCTTCCGGCTTATATGCACCACTGCCCTCAGTTAACATCCGATCTGCCTGCTCACTACCGAGCTGCTTCGCGAGTTCCAGAAATTTAAGCCCCCTTGGCTTGCTGTAGCTAGGTTCGAAACGCAAAATCATCACCGCTGCATAGAGGAGCAGATCGATGGGGTGTGAACCCTCATCCTGAGCCTGAGCCAGATCGAAATCCTGATCCATTTCCTTATCCTTACTTATATTTATATATTTAACAAGTCCGCCCAGCTTCTGATCCGGCTTCAACGTGTATTCATTTTCACAATATTCTGATATCTTCACGTCGAAATACTGTGGCAAAAACTGCTTCTCCGCCCATAGCGTGAGCGCATAAATGATCGTATGACGGTGCTCGGCGAGAGCCTCTTTCCGTTCCTTATTCAACGTTTGAATCTGTTCATATTGTTTAATGACCCATGCAGCATCCATGGATGGAAACAACACGGGATCAAGCAGATGTTTTGCCAAAAAAGTCGTTTCAAGCGGCTTGGTCGGGTACACACCATTCTCCAGTTTATGCTCTGTATACGTACGAATTCGTTCCAGCAGCTGCTGTCTTTTCTCTTCGTTGATGTATTCCAGCAACGTCAGTTTCAGCATCCCGTTGCTTGTAGGAAACTTCCCTCTAAACGTAAACCGGTAATCAATCAGCGGTGTATCTGCCCATTCAGCCAATTTTTCCTGAACCACTTCAACCAGCCTTGGCTGGATTTCGGCGCGTACCATTTCTTCTGTAAACCGGATCGCCTGCGTCGATAATGAGCCTTCATCCCATCCCATATCCAGGCTATCCACGATCGTTCTTCCCGGCTTGTACAAAACAAAGATATCATCGAATATGCCCATCTGCAGTTTCGTTCGTTGGATCGTCTGCTCTAAATCCTTACGTGCCGTTTGCTCATCAAACCATTCATGAATGGCCTGAATCATCTCTTCCAGAGCTTGTTCCAATGCTGCTGTCATTCTATCTCCTGCCTTTCTCGTAAAACATGTTGTATGTACTCTTGCTCCAACACCACGACGGCTTCTATCTCAAACTGCCTGAGCAGTCTGTACATTGAATGATAAAAATGCGCATTAACGTTCGCATTCAAACTATATTTTACACGCTCGGTCATACTCGCAACAATAAGTCTTACGCACGGTTGTCCCCTACTTGCTTCTGATCAAGAGTTCCTTCTCTGGCGTGAAACTTCGGAGGAAGCACAAAAAATACACCGAAATGAGATGTTAACAACGTCGTTTCAGTGTATTTATGAAATTGCCTATATCCTTGTCGGACTTTCGTACGATTACTTGAAGACTAAACTCCTACAACTAAGCAAACAGAAATCATTTAGGTTATAAAATATTCAGGTTATGTATGATATAGATATCCCCAAATTTTAACAAACGCTATATAATATAAATAGATATTGCATACCAGACTTATGAAGGAGGATCCAATGATGAAGTTGACAGAACAAGGTGTGTTAGTGGTTGAAGAAAAGGATATTGACTATATGTACTGCTACCGGGATCGAGACGGATTTAGGTTTGATGACTCATTTTTCATTGAATTAGAGTCTCAAAAAATAACACTGTCTGAAGGCGATGTCCGAACGATTCACTTTCAGTTTAAAGAAGAGATGCCGCTCTACGAAGAACGCGGACGACTTGTTTCGGAGGTTCAGTCTGCTGTTCGTACACTTGACCCTAGCTATGATGGTTCCTTTGTGAAATAAAGCGTTTGGCATCGTTATATTCGTTAATTAATTCATCCAGCACCATCGACTGACGAATGACTTCCGGATGTTGCAGACTCGTATATTGGTTTGCCATCTGGTAAAGTCTCAACCTTGCGTTTTCGATACATTCCTGAAGGGTTTCCGGGTTCCGTACCATCGTTCTGCCCCCATTCATTCCTTGAATTCATCATCCAAATAAGACCATATATTATAATATTCGGAATGAAGTGGGATTCAGATTACCTTTATTTCAAATTTTATATATTATTTTTCTAAAAGCAGCTTTTATCCTTATTGAGTTCGAAACTCGAATGATATGCAAAAAAGACACCAGATTGGCTTATCGCCTTTCTGGTGTCTAACATGTCTAGATGTACAGCTTATTCAATGTTAAAGTGTCGTATTGTTATCTGAGCCCAATATCCGAGAAGCGATTGTTGATCGTTTCAGGAAAAGCATGTTTAATTGCATCAATGGCAGCCTGTTCCGTACCCCCTGCGTTTCGAATCAGTTCAATAACTTGCTGCACACTTTCCGGTTCCCTTGCATCCCATGCCGCGGAATCATCCAGTACTTCAACAATAGATGCATAGAGATCAGCGAGCTGTGTATATTTTACAATGACTTGATCCATATGCGGCGATAAATGTTCAAGCGCTCTGACATATGAGGCGATGTCCCCTCTTGTATAAGCATAATAGCGAAGCACCGCTGCCGCCTGATTGCTCTCATAGTTTCCGGACTGCAGCACATCCGCAACCGCGGTGTATGCGGCAGAACCGCAAGCGTAATCTTGCGCTGGCAGCATATAGTCGTGCGTTTCCCATTTGTATACAGCCTGGATTAACGACTCCTTGCACACTTCCCACATATCGATGGACTGTTGAGCTTCCAACACTTGATAATACCAATAGGGTGAGTTATTCTGGCCGACTAAGGAATAGGGTAAACGAAGCACGTCAGGCTCATCTCCTGTGCAAAAAAATAGGACTTCCTCGTCATCATCGTATCCAACAACAACAACAAATTGATCATGCCATAACACCGCCCCAGTTCCCCGGTCGATCGAACTTTTGATATTCAGTAATGCATGCTTCTGATAGAGTGGAAACGTCGGTTCAAAGGAAAACCCGGCAGCTTGACTCGCTGTCACTCCGATGAAATCGGCAGCAACAAAGTTTTCTGCCATCCAGTTATATGCCGAGATGGATTCTTTCGTCAGACGACGATCGACTACGAAGCGAAATAGAGTTGCCGTCATGCCCGCAATCATATATCGCGGAAGATGTGTCCACTTTTTGTGTAACAAAATAGGATATAACGCATCTGCATAGGCTCCTGCCCCGTATCGCCGTGTATCCGTGTTCGTGGTACCCGAACTAGCCTGAGGGGGGCGTTGAATTAAATCAGCTAAATCAGTCAATAACCTCATTTTTTTCATTCGTTGAGCCTCATTCCCGCATCCATTCTGCCTTTCTTTTCTTCATTTTCTTCATCGTACATCCCCATCCCAATTCTACCGTGCGGAGTGTGTGCCCCAGCGGGGTACCGTAGATCGTTTACGGTCCGCATACTGCGCTGATATGTTACGAAAAGAATCTACCGCCTGTTCTTCGAGTAACTTCGCCTGTGCAAGCCACTGCGCAAGTTGCTCATTGGCATCCTCCCGCAGCGCAAGCCCATGTTCTTCCCGTACCAGAAGTGCTCTCATCTGCTGGATCAGTTCAGCAATCTGGTTATAACACATCCAGGACTGCTCCAGTTCAGTCCATAAGCCGCGAACATCATGCAAATACATTCGAATCTCGGTACGCGATTGGCAGTACGAATCCAGAAGGTAAGCTGCTCCTGCACCATCGTAATCTCCAGAGCGAAGTCCTTCTATCCAAACATCATATGCAAGCCGTCCAGAAGCTATATTTTGATCAGGTAACAAACGGTACGGAATATCCCAATCCTCCATGGCCAGGCGTAAAGATTCCAGAACTCTCTCCTGCTCTGTACGTTGCACCTGATCACCAAAGATCTGACAGTACCAGAAACCGGTGAAATTCAATCCGAAATTATCATACAGCAAAATATGCGGCTCTTTGCTCCAGCCATCCTGCACATAAAAGACCCGATCTGCATCATCATATCCATAAATGACACCAAACTCGGGCATCCAGTAGATGACACCTTTGCCTTCATCCAGACTCCGTCTGACCCAATTCACAGCATCTTGTTGATAATAAGCAAATGTCGGATGGCGACTGCGTCCCCCGTCATATATGGTAAATAGGCCAAGATTGTCGATACCGCCTTGATGAGACACTCCCCACTGTCCGTATGCCGTTACCGACATCGGCAGTAATCTCTTATGGACGGACAATTTAAAGGCCATGCCGGTGTACCCTGCAAGCATATACTTCTCACCCCGGAATTGACCTGTATGCCGCAAAATCGCATGTAGGCTATCCACAAATGACTTTGACTCCCGCTTCATCACCAGATGCTCCAGCATGTTCTCAGCCATCCTGTTCTCTCCCTTTCTGTCCCCTGCTGAGCCGCTCTGTCATTTCTTCTACCCGTTTCATCAGCTTGCGTCTGAGCCATCCTGGGGAGAGTAGTTCCTCCCACTCCGCGGCGTACAGATGTTGCAAGAATACGTCCGCATCGTAAAATTCAATCAAGCAGACCTCACCCTTTTGCTCCCGAATCCGGTAACCTTGCCAAAGCTCCGATTGCTGCATTTCACGGAAACGAATCTCAGCCACAAACGGTTTTCGCACAGGCAATGTATCTTCATAGCTACTGATCCATGTATCCTGGCTACATTTAAATCGTTCGTTCAAGAGCGTCAGCTGCACGATGCTTTCCAGGCGAATCGGTGTCTGTTGTAGCGGGTCTGTCTCATAACCGACTACATAGTCTGCATTAAACTGGGCAGTCAGCTTCACTGGACAGAAGGTGATCTGGTGCTCCCCCTCATGATTCTTGTAATAGATATGCACTTTTCGTGCATCCTCTATCGCATGGGACAACAATTTAAACCATTGAAGGTGCCTGGGCGATGCCGCAAACACCGGATACTGCTCTTTGGGCAGATGCTCCTCCATCGTAAAACGTTCCAATAAGTGTGCCACCCGTTTCACCGTATCCGAATGCTCATAGTCATAATGCCGATATCGGTGAGCCAGATATTTGAGAACGCCTTGTTCCTCATCCGTCATATATAAATGCGGCAAACGAAAGGTCTGATCCTCGTAACAATACCCTCGATACTTGGCTACATACACCAATGGGGCTCTGAGGGTATTTACCATATATTCAATATCACGCTGCGCCTGACGCCGAGATATCTCGAATTGTTGGGCCAGGCCACCGCTGTTCGGAAAACGCCCGCTTCGAATCTGTTCATCGAACCAATGAATCCGATGCATACTACTCAAGCGATTTCACCCCCTGAATCATTCCAACGTTTATTCCTGTATTATAACAAAAGGGCATAGCCTGTTCCGAAGAACAGGCCATGACAGGTTATCCGTATAACATTTACGTACACGTATGTTAGCTTTCAACGCTATACATTTGCTTCTGCCAGATCTACTCTGGACTGCACGGCTTTGGAGCATTTTTTGCAAACTTTCAGACTCGTGCCATCTGTTTTCGTTTGCGTATACAACAATTTGATTCGTGTACTCTTGCATATTGGACATGTTCCCCGACCTCTGGACGGAAGACTCCACAGAACGCGACCTCTTTTTGTTTTAGCCAATGATTGTGAACCTCTTTTCAATAGGGTTTATGTGTTTTTGTTCACCATCATTATAGAGGCATTGGGACGACACAGAATGTCGCATCAGGAGCAATCTTTTATCGAGTTCAATATGGAGTCTTTCATGGGCATCTATCCCAAAAATAAAAAATGCCCCTTCTTCATATAGAAGAAAGGACATTCATTCAGCCGATTCTGTGCTTGTCAGTGCTGCAGCTTGGAGAAGAGGCTGTAACAACCCTGGAAATCTCTCTTCCAGATCCTCCGACCGTAGTGTAATAAAATGCTGTGTACCCTGTACTCGGACGCGAATGACACCCGCCTCCCGTAAAGTACGAATATGGTGCGACATCGTTGATTTCACAACACGAGCATGAAAATGACTGCATGGTTGCTCCCCGCTTCTGGCGGATTCAGCCACAATGCCCAGCCGTGTCGGGTCGCTGAGCGCATAAAGCACTGAAGAAAGCTCAATATCCGCCACTTGTGGATGATGTAAAATTTTCATAAGGCAGTCTCCTTTTTTTTAAGACTATGCATTGTATTCTAACATACATCCATGATATATTTCTAATGTTCGATACCAATCGAACTTATATCATTTCGCATGCATCCCTTGTTGTGGAACACAGGGGCTGACATTATACACCATTTTGCAAATGTTACACACCGTTTCTGAAATGTTGCGAAATACACATCACGATAGGAGGTTTTTATGAACAACACGGCTACGGCAACTCCGATGGAACGGACTAGCATACAAGAAGGATTAATTGTGGCATTACTTGGTTTCACCGTTGTACTCGTCGTGATGAACACGATGATGTTTAATCTGGCTCTGCCTAAAATTGCGGCTGAATTCAAGCTGACCTCTGTTGCTTCTTCCTGGATTGTTACGGGTTATTCCATCGTATTTGCGATTTCCTCGATTACATTCTCACGTTTGTCCGATTTTGTGCCGATACGCACCCTGTTTACCACCGGGCTTACACTGCTTGGAACCGCATCTGTCTTGGGTTTCTTCAGTGACCACTTCATTATTCTGCTCATTGCGCGTCTGGTTCAAGCCGCAGGTGCAGCTTCCGTTCCGGGACTTGCGATTGTGCTGATTACCCGCTACATTCCGAATGAACGCCGGGGTAAATCCATGGCCGTCATCATGTCCGCCAGTTCGCTGGGTTTGGGACTTGGCCCGGTGCTTGGCGGAAGCATTACACAGTTTTTGGGATGGCATGATCTGTTTATCGTTACCGGTTTAGCACTGTTTTTAATCCCTGTTTTTTATAAACTGTTACCGCGAGAGACGCCGCAAAAGGGTTCCTTCGACATGCTAGGCGCGGTTTTGCTTGCCATCGGTACAACCGGGATTCTGTTATTTCTGACTTCTCGCCAGATCATTACACTCATCATCGGGGTAAGCGCACTGTTGCTGTTCTGGTTCCGCATTCGCCGTGCAGCTGATCCGTTTGTGCAACCGGCATTGTTCAAAGACAAGAAATATATGATCCTCAGCTCGCTGGGAATCGTATCTTACATTAATAACTTCGCTACCTTGTTCCTGCTGCCGCAGGTTCTTGCACATCTCTATGGACTGACACCGGCACAATCGGGACTTGTCATCTTCCCGGGTGCGCTTGTGTCCATGCTGCTGTCAAACCGCATCGGGCGTATGATTGATCGTCATGGCAATACGTTGTTATTGAAGTTTGCTCCTTGGCTGCTCCTGGCCGCTGCCGGACTGTTCGCTCTGTTTGCAGACCAAAGCATCTACGCCATCATGGTTGTATATATGCTACTCAGCGTCGGTTTCTCATCATTGACGACTAGCGTATCCAACGAATTATCAGGCAATCTGTCCATGGATCAAGTGGGCGCAGGCATGGGACTGTTCCAGCTAAGTCAATTTTTCAGCGGTGCATTCAGCGTAGCTGTAACCGGAGTCGCTTTGACCGCGATGCAGAACATGCAGCTATCTTCGGCGTATAGCTTTATTTTCTGGGGCATGACTGCGGTTGGCCTCGCATCGGTTATCTTTTCGCAAATCTATCTGAGGATGCAACCACGGAAAGATAAGGTGGCGTAATATTAACCTCTAACTAATTTAAAAATACTTCAAATAAAACAAAGGAAGAAGCCAATAAAATTAACGGCTTCTTCCTTTGTTTTACCTGAAATTGTTCAGGTTCTTTTCCGATCTCACTATATTTAAATTTCCTTATTCAAACAGATCCAGGCGCAGACGTTTCAAGCTGGTATGCTGGATACGCCAATGTCCATCGATCTTGACAAATGTTTCGTGATAATGCCCAAATCCGTGGAAAGATTTGTTCTCGTTACCTTCCGGGAACGTTACCCAGTCCTCCATCGGAGAAATAACCTTCGCTTCAGTCGCAGATACAAACTCCACCTCCGCACTATGTACGTGATGCACAGTCACCGCCGGGTCTACAAGGTCACGGAATACCTGTACAATCGTGTCACGTCCAGTCAAAACCGGAATCGGATTACCTTCCGTACTGAAATCGGCAACGGCATCCGGTGCAAATACGTCACCGAGTTCATCCCATGCTTTTGTATCAATATAGCGGCAATAACGCGCCTTGGTATTTCTAATATTTTCGAGTGCAAGCAGTTGCTCCAGTTCCGTCATCGTCGTCGTTTGGCTCATGTGTTTTCCCTCCAGAGGTGTAAGATGTGATTAAGTATGTATAGATAGTAT
Organism: Paenibacillus polysaccharolyticus; assembly: GCF_023714295.1. Taxonomy (GTDB): domain Bacteria; phylum Bacillota; class Bacilli; order Paenibacillales; family Paenibacillaceae; genus Paenibacillus; species Paenibacillus polysaccharolyticus_A. Next base: position 75,435 of record NZ_JAMAUN010000015.1, on the reverse strand, counting down.
CTTCCTTATTGTAGCATTGCCCTTCTGTCAGGCACAACGCCGCACCAAGTAAGAAATCTAAAAGCATTACCCAATCTTACTGGAATAGAAACATACTTGAGGCACACTAGAGCGGTAAATACTACAGCGAATGAGCTTCCCTCATCTGGGATGCGAGTTCAGACATTTTTTTATGTTGGAGGAAACTTTCCATCTCTTCTTCGGCCTGAACCATCACCTGCTGGATCAAACATGCTGCATTATGATTCTGTGAGCATTCAAACAAGGAAGCCTTGCCTTCGATGGCATGAATGATTTCCAGAAAAGAAGGATCAGGGTTCTTGCGACTAAGTCGATAACCGCCATTGGCACCGGATGTGGATTCGATCATGCCCGCTTTGACCAGTTTGGTTAGTATTTTGGACAGGTACGTTGGGGAGACTTTCTGAAATTCAGCCAGTTGATGCACGCTAATCAGTTGCTCAGGCGCAGTGCTAACCAGATATAACATTGTATGGAGCGCATAGTTGGTCGCTTTGGAATATTTCATGAGAGGACACCTCATATATACGGATTTAATTTATCCATAATAGACCTGATTGAAGGCCCTGTCAAACGAATCCACATGAGAGTCCCAAGGTAGATGGCTTTGCTGAAGGTTTGATTCATCCATTTTTCTTTTTTATTTATGGTAAAGCCCACGGTAATCAGTAGGTGTCATGCCCTCATGCGCCATAAACTGACGGTTAAAATAACTCGCATTAGGATATCCCGCTTCCTCGGCAATCTGCCCAATGTTGGCCGACGGGCGTTCAAGTAGCCACTGCTTGGCCATCTGTAGCCGTGAACGTGTGATAAACTCCATTGGCGTCATCTCTACGGCATTCTTGAACATTTTGCAAAAATAATACGTACTCACTCCTGCGCGATCTGCCCAGTCTTGTAACAGAAAAGGCTCACAAGCCTCCTGCTGCATCTGCGGCAATAACGACAGCACTCGGCTCTCCGTTTTGCTCGTGGTACGTGTGTTCTTGAGGGGTACCGCATGCTGTACAAATTCCGCCAGCAGAGCATAGGTCAACGTGGACAACTGGGCTGGACGAAGCATCCGGTTCTGTTCCACCTCTTCAAGCAACGCCAGATGAGCGTCCTCCCAGGAAGTACGCTGTCTCAGCGTCCATAAAAGGTTGCGGTGCAATCCCCGTTCCAGCATATAATCATGCAACCGTTCCCCGTAAAAATGGACCCAGCGTACGTCCCACGGCTCATCTTCGCTACTATAGTAATGTTGCCGTTGATGCGGAAAATAGAGCACCGCTTGACCTGCCCGAAGCTCGTGCACTATCCCATCGGCCTCCACATATCCTTTACCTGCCGCAACATAGTGAATGTTGAAATTATTAAGCACCCCTGCCTCACGTAATACAGCGTGCTGGGTATGATCCGTATAATGTCCAACGGACTCCGGGTAACAGAAATAGGGGATATCCTGCAGGGTCAGCAATACGGTTTGTCTCATCATGGTTGGTTCACCCCATTAAGCAATATTGTGTTAATTCAATTCAATATATTATCATTTTAATTCATTCATCTATTCTTTATAATCACAATATACATTCAAATACAGGAGGAAACAAGTTATGAATTCTGTTCAAAAGTTACGCTGGGGCATTCTCGGCAGCGCCAACATTGCAATAGGTTCCGTCATTCCTGGCTTGCAGCAATCGGAGTTGAACGAGGTTACCGCTATTGCCAGCCGTGATCTCGATAAAGCACAGCAAACTGCTGATAAACTTGGAATTGAAAAGGCTTACGGAAGCTATGAAGCCATTTTGGAAGATGATTCAATCGATGCCGTCTACATTCCACTTCCGAATCATCTGCACCGGGAATGGACGATTCGCGCAGCACAAGCTGGCAAACATATTTTATGCGAAAAACCACTCGCTCTCACGGAAAAAGAAGCACTAGAGATGGTTGAAGCTTGTGCAGATGCAGGCGTGCATCTGGCTGAAGCGTTTATGTACCGCCATCATCCGCGTTATGACCAGATTCGGGAGATTATTGCCAGCGGCGAGATTGGTGAAATTCGTGGCATCCACAGTACGTTTTCGTTTAACAATTCGGGTTCGTCCGGCAATGTGCGTTTCCGCAAAGAATGGGGTGGCGGCGCGCTGTATGATATCGGCTGTTATTCCATTAGTGCGGCTCGCCTCCTGCTGGGACAGGAGCCGAAGGCAGTGACTGTTATCGGTATGTTCTCACCAGAGCATGATCAGGTCGATATGATGGCTTCCGGACTGCTTGAATTCGATAACCATGTTGGCGTTACGTTTGACAGCAGTATGTGGGCAGCCTTCCGTAATACGCTGGAGGTACTTGGCTCTGAGGGTATTATTGAAGTCCCTTCGGCTTATATTGCTCGTACAGACAGTAGCTCCAACTTCTTTGTTACGGCAGGCGGTGAACGCCGTGAAGTGGAGGTGCAGCAAGTCAATCATTATGCGCTACAAGGGGACGATATGGCTCGCGCTGTACTTCAGGGCAAGGAACTTCGTTTCGCCCCTTCCGATGCGGCAGCCAATATGAAAGTGCTTGAAGCTTGCCTTCGCTCGGCGGAAGAACGTACACGAATTACGTTGTGAGGAACTTTATATAAGAGAGGACGGTTTATCTATGGAATATATTGAAATCGCCGGTGCTGGCAAAAAAGTCTCAAGGCTAATCAAAGGAACAGACTATTTCTTTCATGATACGTATGAGAAAGCTGCAACCAACCTGGATGCGTTTCTGGCAATCGGCGGCAACACGGTAGATACAGCGCACATCTATTGCGGCGGACAGAGCGAAGAGGTACTGGGACGTTATATGAAGGAACGCGGCAATCGCGACCAGATAGTGATTCTCACCAAAGGGGCACACCATGACCAGAACGGCCCTCGCGTGAATGCGGATGCCATTCGCAAAGACCTAACTGAAAGCCTTGAGCGTTTACAGACGGAGCATGTCGATCTGTACGCACTGCATCGGGATGATCCTAACATGCCTGTGGCTGCCATTCTGGAGGCACTGAACGAACACATCGAGTCTGGCAAAATCGGCGCCATCGGCGCCTCCAACTGGACCTGGCAGCGGTTAGAAGAAGCTAACGCTTATGCCGCCTCCCATGGTCTCAAAGGATTCACGTTCAGCAGCCCGAACCTCAGTCTCGCCAAAGCGAACGAGCCATTCTGGGCAGGCTGTGTATCGGCAGATGCCGAAACGCTCGCATGGCATGAGCAAACAAAACTGCCGCTCCTGTCCTGGTCTTCCCAGGCTCGTGGTTTCTTCACTGGTCGATTCACACCAGAGGTACGCGACAATGCAGACTTGGTGCGTGTATTCTACAGTGATGGCAACTGGGAACGACTGCATCGTGCCGGGGAATTGGCTGCATCCAAGAATACAACGGCGATTCAGATTGCGTTAGCCTATGTATTGAATCAGTCCTTCCCGACCTGCGCATTGATTGGGGCACAAAATCAGGCAGAGTTGCTCTCCTGTGACGAAGGCTCCCGCATCACGCTAACTTCGGAAGAGATCGCCTGGATCGATCTGGATAGTGAGGTTAAGCCAGTCGGCATCTGAAGATAATGTCTGAAATTCTAAACTTGCTAAACGCAAAGAATAAATCTTAAAATAAACCACAAATCAAGCTAAAAACGGGATCAAGGTAACGGATTTTCCGCCTTGTCCCGTTTTTTGATTGCTGTGCAACTGAACTAATAGAGAGACGCCGGTTAAACAAAATGCTCTTCGCAGTTGAACAATAGCTGGGCCTGCTGTTTTTGGCATTACACCACGCACACGCACACGCACACGCACACGCACACGCACACGCACACGCACACGCACACGCACACGCACACGCACACGCACACGCACACGCACACGCACACGCACACGCACACGCACACGCACACGCACACGTTGCAAAGTATACATACTCACTGCTGCACAGTAAACCCCTCATTTATAGCACTTTGAGCCGAGGATTACAGCCAAAAGACATGCGCTGAACTTCTAACGATCTCAGATGAGGCTATTCTGCCGATTTTAGCCTATTCTCAAATCTAACGATCACAGGAAACGCTATTTTCTCATAGCACCCTCAATTCTGCCCTTTTAGAGGCATTTTTAGAGAAATAGCGTCGCTGGTGATCGTTACATTTTTCAGCCTGCCAAAATCATGCAAATAAGCTCATCTGAGATCGTTAGCGGAGTCCTGATGTTTGCACATACGATTTCTCCCTAGATTACTCGCAAAAAATCATTCCCAGGTATAGTTTACTGGAGAATGTGCCTTCGATTAAATTTATATTCTGCCTGCATCCTATATGAGCATGTAATGTGTTTAACCGTCGCATGTCAACTGATGACTCACATAAAAAGGACATCCCCCAGCACACCGCGCTGGGGAATGTCCTCTAAATTTAATGATTGCAAACCAATAGCAATTTCTATTCTAAATATAGTCCATTACAGTCTATTACAGCCTGTTACGACCTATTAAGTCTGTTACAGCTTAACGATCTGACCTGTTTTCTCGGATTCAAACGCAGCCAGAATGACTTGCAGGGAACGCAAGCCCTCTTCACCCGAGATGGATGGAGGCGTCTTGGTCACGATGGATTCTACGAATGCATCGATCACGCCGCTTGGTACTTGTTTTTCATTGGTAGCCATCGCGCCAACTTTATACGTTTCAACCGTACCGTTGGTCAACTCAACGATAACCTCGTCACCTTCTACTGTACCGATCTTCATTACGCCATTCTCACACCACAGCACGGTGCTGTTGTCTCCGCCTCTGTATTGTGTCCAGCTGGCTACGAGGGTGCCGATTGCGCCGCTTTTCATGCGTAGCAAACATGTCGCATTGTCATCCACATCCGTGCCTTCTTTGTGCAGCGTGCTGATGAAACCAGCCACTTCGGATACTTCGTCGTTCAGCAAATAACGGATAAAGTCGGATTTGTGTACGCCAAGGTCACCCATCGCACCCATAATCGCTTCTTCTTTGCGGAAAAACCAGCTACCTGCTCCATCTAAACTCCAGCCTTCCGGACCCGGGTGACCAAAAGCAGTACGGAAGGTCAGCACTTTGCCCAATCGGCCGGAATCCAGAATTTCTTTTGCTTTCACGTGAGGAGGCATCAGACGTTGGTTGTGACCCACCATCAGATATACGCCGTTCTTCTTAGCCGCCTCAATCATTTGCTCGCCTTCTTCAGTGGAAACCGCCATCGGTTTCTCAACCAGCACATGCTTGCCCGCATTAGCAGCGGCAATCGTCATTGGGGCATGCAGATAGTTCGGTGTGCATACGCTCACCGCTTCCACTGTTGTTTCGTTTGCAAGCAATTCCTCATAACTGGAATATGCTTTACCGCCGTACATTTCAGCCATTTCCTGCGCACGCTCCACTACCGGATCAGCAAATGCGACAAGTTCTACGTTCTCATTGGCAGCGTACTCTGGAATATGTCTGCGCTGAGCGATGGCTCCACAGCCGAATACAGCAACTTTAATTTTACTCATGTACAAAATTCTCCTTTGACAATTAGATTCATGTTTTGCACGGTCAGATGTTACGTTGAGTCGTTTAACTCTTAAAACTGGTTCAGATAGTTTTGTTTCAGCCAGTTGTGGCTGTTCTCAACGCTCTCAAGCGGAGGGTTCTGACATACGTCCTGTTCCACGATCAGCCACTCTACCCCTGCATTTGTTGCGCTTTCAATTACAGCCGGCAGATCCACTTCACCTTGTCCCAGCTCCAGTGTTTTCATCTGACCCTGCTCGTCTTTGCTGAAATCTTTCAAGTGAAGCAGCGGCAAACGGCCCGCATATTTATTAATATACTCGATTGGATTTTGTCCGGCAAACTGTACCCAACATACGTCCATTTCCACTTGTACCGCTTCTGGAGTCGTTTGAGCGAACATCGCATCAAAAGCATTTGCATCCCCAACTTGACCATGGAATTCGAAGTCATGGTTGTGGTAACCAAAGATCAAACCTTGTTTCGCTGCTTCGGCTCCGTACTGTTGCAATTCTTCAAACAGCTTTGTCCAGCCTTCTGCATTGTCCGGGCGATCTTCCGGCATCAGATAAGGGCAGATCATATATTGTGCACCAATTGTTTTCAGGTAATCGATTTGTTTTTGCAGGTCTTCGCGCATCGCATGAAGGGACACGTGGCTGCTAAAACCTTTTAGACCCAGCTCATCTAGTAGCGCTTTCATTTCCTCTGCTGGAATGTCGCCATATCCGGCAAATTCAACCCCTTCGTATCCAAGGGCGGCCACTTTGCGCAGTGTACCACGAAAATCTGCTGCAGTTTCATCACGAAGTGTAAAAAGTTGCAAACCAATGTTCAATTTTTTCATGACAGATACTCCTCTGCTCTCAAATTTGCTTACATTGCTCTATCTGGTATCATCCTAACGCAAAACAGGCTAAAATGAACATATACAATATAGTCAGAACATGAACTATCTGATCATATTTTATTTCCATCCTGGATTGTCCCATCATTTCAGCCGTTTAACTGCACTCGGACAGGATGATGAATCGATGATATAACAGGATCGAATGATTGGGGGGCGTACATCTGTGGACACATTAGACACATCCGTACTGATCTGTGATTACTCCTACCACTACAAGGCATTCACCCATAATATGAAAGGCGAGCTAGCCACCTATCTGTTCCGCTTGCAGACGGAAGGCTCGTGCAAAGTATATGTACAGGAAGAGGAATTCCGTATGACCAGCGGTGATTTGCTTTTATTAAAACCAGGGGACGATTATCGCCTCGTCGTAGATGAACCACACAAGGAAGGGCGTTTGTCGAGTGGGGACTACTATCTCTTCTGTGAAGGCGACTGGATTGAACAGTGGTGGAAACGCCAGCAACGTCCAACCGTAAGCCGTATTGGTCTGGATGACAAATTGATCAGCCTGTGGCGCAACATGCTACTGGAGAAACGTCGCGGCCCGCTGGAGGAAAATACGGAGCTAAAGGACGCTCTGCTACGTGGATTATGCCTGTACATTGATCGGGCGATCACGGAAAATATCCAGACCGACCGGGCCGTTTCTTCTGCACTTAAGCTGAAGCGTTTTATCGAAGAACATGCCACGGTTACCTTCAAATTGGAGGAAGCCGCCCGTTACGCCGGACTAAGTCTATCGCGGGCCGTGCGTTTATTCAAGGAACACTACAATCAGACCATGATCCAATATGCCATCGAAATCCGACTGAATGCGGCACTGGAGCGTATGAAATACAGCGAGATGACATTAGAACATATTGCCGAGTCCTGCGGTTTTGCGAGCTACTCCTATTTTCACCGGGTATTTCGGGCGCATTTTGGCGTGTCTCCAGCAGAGTACCAAAAATCAAAGCAACATGAACCGATAGATGATCTGGAGCATGTGTAGGTTAAATAGTTGTACTTCTCAACCGAGGCTACACCTTATGTGTAGCTTCGGTTTTTATCTATAAACACATAAAGTTATGACTTTTTTCTACATTTTTTGATATGCAGGAGAGAGGAATAGTCCTATATACCTAGCAATTCAGATATGATAAACTTGTTCCATAATATAGAAAAGGAGTTAATTTATTTTTACAACAAAATTGAAAAGAAAATTACATAAGGAGTCTACCATTCATGAATTTTAAGCGAATCAACTTTTGGCTCATAGCCAGCCTGTGCTTCTTCCTTGTTATCCCGTCCGAGCCTACTCTCGCTCAAACTCTTCTACAACCTCAATGGGAATATGATATTACCAACGGCGGAAAGAGCCGCACAAGTTCACATTCAATAGAGAGTGTCACAGATGAAATGGGTAACCAGAGTTTGATTGTAACTAAAGTGGATGATCAACATGCTTATATTGACAGTATAGATGCCAAGACAGGGGAACTCCGCTGGTCCATGCCAGGCGACGACTATTTTGTGCTTTCTAAGGATGGATACCTGTTTATTTTTCATAATAATCAAGTGATTGCCAAGCATGTATACTCGGGGCAAGTCATCTGGACAGCTTCTTTGCCAGAACCATCAAAAAAATTCTCGTATTACTCCTGGAGGGAGAATGCCTTTCCAAGAGAAAATGGGAGTTTGTATATCGTTGTGAACTCGAGTGATTCGAAAAGCACGCTTTATCATTACGATTCCAAAGGACAGAGAAGCAAAAAATTCACGCTCTCACACATGATTGAACAAATTGCTGGAGATATTATCATTAGCAAAAAATATAGCGATCATCCCGATTCGTATATACATAGCCTATCTACAGGTAAAAAATTAAGCATGATTTCTAACGGAAAAGAATATTACAGCAGTATGGTCCTATCAGATAACACTCTTTTACAATACAACATCGAAAAAAATAAACTAATACTAAACGCATATAACGCTGCCGGTAAAAAAAAGTGGTCAAAACAACTTCCTTATCTGGAGTATACAACAGACATTGTTGCACTAAACGATCGTTTTTTATTTGTGGATGCTAAAAATAAACGAATCAAGCTATATACATCGGCAGGAAAATTGATTACTGAGAAGAATTACCTTCCTGTTCCGAGCAACTATAATAGATACTGGAAGTCTATTGACATGGCACAAGATGGTACAAGCTTTATGTTTACAGTTAAACAGAATGGCCAGGATGAACTTATTATTATGGACACAAGCAACTTGAAGGTTCTGTTCACTTATAAGAGAAGCGAATTTAATTTTGATAAGGATCATCTATTCCTGAATAATATGGCTGATCTGTATGTATTGACGGACGAAGGTCAGACTTTAATGAAAACGCAGCTTAGTAAGTCAGAATAACTAGAAGCAGCAGTCTAGGATGTGCTCTTCTTCTTTTAATGTTCACGTTGACTTCTACTACTAAAAGCCCTCACGATCCATAATCGATCAGTGAAGGCTTTTTAACTTCAGCTACTATTAATTTAATTCCCCCTACGGAGAACCTAAGATCAAGTTCTTCTAACCCCGCCACTTCTTCGCAAGCTCGCTAATCTGATAAGGTGTTGTACGGCAGCATCCACCAATAATCTGAGCACCAGCGGCAACCCATTGTTCCGATGCGTCCTTCATGCTTCCGCAGGAACCTTGGCCACTCCATGTTTTGGTCTCGGCATCGTAGGTTTCACCTGAATTCGGGTACACGATGATCGGTTTATCGCAAGCTTGGCGCAGGATACCAATGGCTTCCGTGACCACTTCCATTGGAGCGCAGTTCAGACCGATCGCAGCAATCTGCGGTTCAGAGCCAAATGCCTGTGCACATCCCTCAAGCGGTGTGCCCTCGCTGATGCTTGTCCCATCTTTTAATGAAAACGAAATCCACGCTTGAGTATTTGGAAACTCCTTAAGCAATTCTACAAGAACACGAGCTTCCTGCAACGAAGGAATCGTCTCGAATGCTAGTATGTCAGCTCCTGCTTCGATAAGCGCAGCCATGCGTGGACGGTGAAATGTAGCCAGTGTCTCATCCGATACGCCGTAATGTCCTACGTATTCCGAACCATCTGCCAGATAGGCACCGTACGGGCCGACAGAGCCCGCAACGACAGGCCGCGGACGATGTAGCTTCTCGCCACTAATGTGCCCACCTGCACAATGTTCACGCTGCTCGTCCCCCACGTTCTCGGCTCGTCCCGAAGAAAGGTCTGCAAGCCGCCCTGTTGAGCCTTCGCCTGCCCCACTTGCCTGCACTTCTGCCCATACATCATCTCTGGCCTTCGCCGCCAGCTCTACTGTTTTGCGAATCAGATCCAGGGCGGCCTCTGCTCCAATTCCACGCTTGCGGAAGCCTTCCACTGTTGCCTGATAACTGGAGGTAATTGCACAATCTGCCCCTGCACGGAAATAATCAGCGTGCACGTTCACGATAACATCCGGGTTCTCCAGTAACACCCGTGCAGACCAGAGCGGGTCATCCAGATCACAGCCATGCTGTTCCAGTTCCGTCGCCAGTGCTCCATCCAGAATCATGATTCGATACTCGTCCAGAATACGTTGAACCACATTTATATCATTCGTTTGCTCACGTTGAGTCATGAAGTCAGCCCTCTTTTCTTCTTCGTACGATCCGTCCAATAATACACGATATAACACAAAATAATGAATGGAATACCACAGTATAAAGCAATCCGCTGTGTTGGGTCAAAAGCGATACCTATGCAGGATGCGAGGCACAATACAAATGAAACGATAGGCACAACTGGATACAGCGGCGTTCGGTAAACCAGGTCCTTCACGTCATGTCCTTCACGCAGATACTGTCTACGGAACATGTATTGAGACACGCTGATGCTCATCCATACCGCCACGACAGCAAGACCCGAGATGGATACAAGTGTAATATAGACCGTCCCGGGTGCAATGATGCTGGACAATAAAGCCAGTGCACCACCAGCCATGCTGAGCACAAGCGCATTGAAAGGTACTCCGCGTTTCGTCAGGCGCGCAAACCATGGAGAGATCGTCTTTTTATCCGCCAATGACCAGAGCATCCGTGATGAAGCATACAGTCCCGAGTTCGCAGCGGACAGAATCGCCGTTAATATGACAAAGTTCATGATGTCGGCTGCATACGGAACACCGACCCGCTCCATGACAGCAACGAACGGACTCTCCAGCACGCTCGCATCTGACATCGGAAGCAATGCCGACAGAATAACGATCGTGCCAATAAAGAAAATAATCAAACGCCACAGCGTGGTGTGGATGGCTTTCGGAATCGTTTTTTCCGGATTTTCAGTTTCGCCTGCGGCAATACCAATCAATTCTGTACCCGAAAAGGCAAAATTGACCGCCAGCATCGTCATCAGGATCGCAGTCGCTCCATACGGGAACCATCCAGACGCAGTAATGTTCGAAAAGAACGGAGCCGGTTCAGCAGTTGCCATCGGAATGATACCAAACATGGCGGCACCCCCAAGAATGATAAAAATGACAATCGTCATCACTTTCACCAAGGAGAACCAAAATTCGGATTCGGCAAAAAGTTTTACCGTGAACGCATTAAACAGGAAGATCATCAGAGCAAACAGTGCACTCCAAATCCAGACGTTCACAGACGGAAACCAGCGTTGCATAAGCAATCCTGCGGCTGTAAATTCCGATCCAAGTGCTACAGTCCAAGTAAGCCAGTACAGCCAGGCCACTGTGTATCCTGTAGCGGGTCCAATATATTTGGCTGCATAACTATGGAATGCACCTGTCTCCGGCATATGAACAGACAGTTCGCCAAGACAGAGCATCACCAGGTACACCACCAAAGCGCCAATCAGATAAGAAAGAATCGTACCCAGTGGTCCGGCTTGTTGAATGGTATACCCTGAGCTAAGGAACAGTCCTGTTCCGATGACGCCACCAAGAGAGAGCATAACTACATGCCTCGTTTGCATTTTTCGCTGAAATTGGCCTTTATCGTTACTATTCTCCATATAACCTGCTCCCTGCTTCTTCATCCAGAACAAACAAAAAAGACCCACTCTTTCCTGAAGAGTGCGCCGTAACTGACAAATAAAAACAAACGCTCCTATCTATCAGGCTTTCACCCGCTGGAATTAGCACAGTATCCTTCAGATCTGTTGCTGAGGTTTCTAAGGGCCAGTCCCTCCACCTCTCTGGATAAGAAAATGATTTTGTATAACTATATCGACTGCTGCCTGATGTGTCAACATTTAAATAAACACGATAACCGACCCAAGCAGAGCTTTCCATATTCTTATGCTGAAATTAACACATAAAGTTTTTGCGAATGGGAGTATAGAGCTACTCTGTAGAGGAACCCGGATTTATAATACTCGTTTTAATCTCATACGTAATAGGTACTGTCGCAAATACTTCATCCCAATTATCTTTTACCTTCTTCCACGTTTTTGGATAATGGATGCGGATGCTGTCCCGAAAACCGGCAACGTCAGCTTTATAGGTATGCTGGAGTTTGTAGAGCATCTGATCAATCTGTTGATCTACGATTTTGGCAAAATCCTGTTCCAGTTCTTTCAGATAGGTCCCTTTCTCTTCTTTTTCAGGCACACGCCAATCCTCCATTAACCAGCCTTCCGACTGGGCCTTGACATGAAAGGAAATATCTCCATTTACTACCTTCGGAATGATTTTTGTCGTTTTCTTTTTGATCTCATACAAAACAGTGAATCCCTCCTTGCTGTATGTTTTGATTACGCCCCCACGCTCTTTCGGCATAATCCACGAAAGTGCCTCCAAATCAGTTTGACTGAGTTCACCAATAAATTTTGTAGTTTTAGCTGCGAAGATACTCCCACCCGAAAATTTATCCTCACCATCTGCATTCAACACATTTTGAAGCAGAAAGCTAGAGCCAGATTGCATTTCTGCATCCAGTTTGGCAAGTGAAACAGGCTCTAATATTTTATTCGTTAAGTAGGAGTTATTCGTAATTCCCGTAAGATAAAATGCCGGAATCCGAGAAGGATCTCGCGACGTGAGCACATCCACCGCACTTTGATGACTGATCAACACTAGACAATTGGGACGAATATCGTTATCTCGCAGCACAAAATCGAGCAATTGATCCAGTCCATACTTTTTGGCAATATCTTTGGAAATGACGATCACTTTAAGATGATGTCCAATAAGCGGACGATCTCGGCGCAGGGCAAACTGGCGAAATATCTGAAGTAGCGAATCTCCCGTAAGTCGTTCATTCGAATAGGAGGACTTACCCGATGAAGGGGAACCTCCTTGTTCACTTTGCTGACTACTTGATTTTCCGGGAGCAATCTGAACGGTTGCAGTTACATTTTCTTCCTTGGGATAATGCCCTCCTTGGGCTGATATCTCTTTCTCAAATTTTGTTTCCTGTCCAACATCGATTCCGAGACCCACATACAGACTCAAATCTTCAATTTCCCGGCTGCTCCAGCATCCCGAGATGAGGCTAAGAAGCAGTAACGCAAAGATCATACGCAGCCACAACCGGAGTGAAATCATGCGTGTTTACCTCCTTTTTTACGAATAATGCTCAGTAGCAGCAATATCAGAGGCATAATGGCAAACAAAACGACAGACACGTTACCCAACATGTCACCTAGTGCAAATGTTTCATATACATTTTTGGGAATCATGGCTGCCAAATAGATAAACGGTAGAAGGCAGTACATAATGGTCCGCATCTTTTTAGCTTTAAACAGATCACGAATCCCCACAGAAGCGCAGTAATGGGTGATCGCAAACGTAGAGAAAATCTGCAAAATCCAGATGACCAGCAATAATGATTCGAAGCGCTCAAATATCAATCCCTGAATCTCAAAACTTCGAACCAGATCGAGCGTTGGCCAAGTTCTCGTTTTAATTCCATCGAGGGACAAACTGCCAACGACCATAACGACCGTGATCAAATAAATCGCCGTAGATATGCCCAGACCCCAAGTCATTGCCTTATTGCTTTTTTTGGGATTTTGCATATAGGCTGTAATGACGAGCATTACTTCATACCCTGTGTATGATAACAAAGAAGGCTTCAACCCTTTGATTACAGGTAAAATCCCTTCTCCGAGAACCGGTCTCAGATTACCGATCTCGAACAACTGATTACTAAGCAGAATTTCCATCACAAATATGACCAAGGTAATCGGCAAAATGATCTCAAACACACGCACGATGACTGGAAGTCCGCCAGAGATCAGATAGATTCCAATCCACATAAACACCATCACAATGGCCCAAGTAGGGGTACGTTCGAGCAGATACATTCCGGTAACGTCAGCCATCACCCGAATTTCGAAGGCGGCAATTACCATAAAATAGAGAATGTTGGCAAAGCCGAGTATGTAAGCAATCGAGCGCCCCGTAATTTCCCGAGTAAATTGGAAAACGGTCTTTTCCGGGAAACGTCGGCATAAGGTCACCAGAATGATTCCCACACCCGTAATAATCAGTCCGGAGAGGAGGATAGAAATCCATACGTCCGGTGTTCCGACAGCTTTGCTGGTTGTCCGAGGCAATGTCAATATGCCTGCACCAAGCATGTAATTGACAATAATGACCACAGCTTGCGTGGTGCTAATTTTGAATTGTGAGTCATTCATTACATAACACCTCCAGACCATCTGTGGATTGTATGGGGCTAAACTAAACTGTACAGAACTGCTTTGCACAAAAATTCACTTCGAACTTCATTATTTCTTCCGATCTTCATCGGTCGGATTCATCATGGCAGGGCGTCTTCTCATCATGTTAAGCGGAGCGCGGATGACAAAATCCTTCCAATCACTCAAGTGGTACGGAACCGCTGGTGCAATATAAGGCACCCCGAAGCTGGAGAGTCGAGCCAGATGTGTGCACATCAGCAAGAAGAACATAACCACGCCATATAATCCCATTACAGCAGCGCTAAACATCGCAGCAAAGCGCAACAACCGCAAGGTCAGCCCTGCACTATACACCGGAATAGTGAAGGATGAAATCGCCGTGACCGCCACGACAATGACCAGAAACTGACTGATAATCCCCGCCTGTACTGCCGCCTGACCGATGATTAAACCTCCAACGATTCCCATTGCAGGTCCGATAGGTTTGGGCAAACGAATCCCGGCTTCTCTTAGAATCTCAATGGACAGCTCCATAATCAAAGCTTCAATAATCGAAGGAAAGGGCACACCCGAACGGGTTTCAATAATCGTCAGCACCAGTTTCGTAGGAATCAGACCTGGATGGAACGATATGAAAGAGATATAAAGCGCCGGGGCAAGTAAGGCTAGCATTGCCGCCATGAAACGCAGAATGCGAAGGAAGGTACTTGGAATCCAGCGTTCATAGTAGTCTTCTGGAGATTGGAGCAGCATGCTGAACGTAACCGGCACAACCAGAACAAACGGAGTTCCGTCCAGCAAAATAGCGACACGACCTTCCAATAGAGCACCAATCACGCGGTCAGGTCTTTCCGTATTCAGAATCTGCTGGAAAGGACTCAAGGCATCATCTTCAATCAGTTGTTCTACGTAACCGGACTCCAGCATCGTGTCCATATCAATACTTTTCACACGCTTTATAACCTCGGTTACGAGTTTAGGATCGGCAATATCCTGAATATAAGCAATAGCCAAGTCCTTTTTGATCCGGCTGCCCACTTCAAACTTTTCAATAAACAAACTCTGATCGCTTCCATAACGTCGTAAAATGCCCGTGTTATCACTAAGCTCCTCTGTAAAACCGATACGCGGTCCACGTAGCAAACCTTCAGACAAAGGTTCATCCACCCCACGTGTCTTTAATCTGGACGTTCCGATTAGCATAGCTCCCGACAGGCCGTCCACCAACAAACCGTTTTTCCCTACTAAAACACTTGATGCAAGCTCCTGGAGAGATTGAGTCTCCTGAACCTCACTGACGGGAAGAATTTGAGTTTTCAGATACGTGGACAGGAAGTCTGCTTGTTCAGGATGAAGGAAGCTTTCCTGTTTGAGTTCAGGTATTCCCTTAATCATCAAAGGTTCAATTAAATATTGGTCGATCAGATCTGTATCCGTAAGCCCTTCGGTATACATGATCGCCGCTCTCGTGTTCGTTCCTCGAATGGTGAACTCTCGAATATGTACATCTGCATTTTTGCCAAACGTCTCTCGAACCGTTATCAGATCTGTCGTGTATATTCCGGTTAACTTAATGTTGGCATAGTGCCCCGTTTCTGTCCCTGGCCCGATGCCGGCTTCCGCTGGTGAAATGTCCTTCGGCGAAGGAATCATTTTATTTTTGCGAGAGAAGCTGCCCCGCTTGATTGCCGTATGGAACCAATTGGTCGTGAAATATATCATAATCGGTACAATAAACACCATGAGTGCCTGTGCCCAGATGGTCCATTTCGGTACATAAGATAAGATCGTTGACCACACCCTCCATCCATCCTCCCTTCTCTGTAAAATCAACCACAGGTATTCCCGGCTTATTGTGTCCTGTTTGCCCATAAAAATTCTGTGAATTTGGCAGGATAGGCAATGGAACACATTCCTGCCTGATGGTGAATAACGACTTTTCATTGGCAGGGATTATGATAAAAACAGCAAAAAAACGATCCTGCAATGAGCACAGAACCGTTCTTATCATTCTTACCATACATTTATTTCCGCTTACACAATTCGAGTCACATGCTGTGCCTTATCATCCAGTAAATGAGCCGCGGCCGCGATCGTTTTGAAATCATTTAACGCAATCTCAATTCTTTCGTGACTTTGTTGCACGTATTTCTCTACTTTTTTTGTACCGTCTGTAATATTGGTAATCTCTTTGGTAATTCCCGTTACACTGTCTCGAATCTCGTTAATTGAATTCTCCACCATGGCTGACAGCTTGCGCACTTCTTTCGCCACAATATCGAATCCTCGGCCGAACTCTCCTGCATGTGCAGCCTCAATCGCTGCATTGAGCGCGAGTAATTGTGTCTGAGAAGAGATTTCCCGAATCGTTCGCACCACACCTTGAATGGAGCCAGCCTGTTCTTGCAGATGCGTTAGTGTAGACTGGTTAGCTGCAGATACTTCGGAGATATAAGAAACGCTAGACATTAGCTCATGGCTTCGGCCAATTCCGGCACCTGCCTGCTCATTCAGTTCTTGAGATAGCGCCTTCAATTCCTGAACAACGGCTGTAATGTTATTTTGGCGATTCGTAATATCCGTAGCCATCTTGCAAACGCCAAGTACCTTCTGATTCGACGCATCAAACACGGGCATATATGTAGCTTCGAGCCATACCGATTGGCCTTTGGCATCCATACGCTCAATCTTGTCCTGAAAGCTGTTTCCAGCCAAAATACTTCTCCAGAACTCCTCATATGCCGGACTATCTGTAAATGTTCCAAAGCATAATTGCCGATGCTGCATTCCATACATCTCTTCCTTGGTATACCCCATTCTTGAAGCAAATACATCGTTCACGTATGTAACCCTGCGGTTTAAGTCGAAGCGAATAATCGCCAAACTTTTCTCCATCGCCTTGACCACTAAATCGTCCGTCACCTGATCTTGCCGCCCCGTCTCCAATAAAGACATCCAAATCCCCCACAATCCGTCCCATAGTCAATAAAGTGTTGCATTTAATTACTTCATGCCGTTCATGATAGATGTATTCATGCGATGCGTTGACTCCTAGTAATGATACCCGAATTCGGGACTTTTGGATCACTAATTTGCACGAATCCCAAAAAATATTTTTTTGTGTACATACAACCTTCATACTCTGGGTCATTATTCACAATCTGTGGAGATATAGAGCAACATAAAAAGCAAGTTATGGGTAATCATAACTTGCTTTTTTCTGGAAATTTTAAACGTAAAATCATCTCAAAACTTAAAAATCATGTACCGTTACACACAGCTGAATGACAACACCAAACGGATCACGGACAATCCCGTAGCCTGGACTAAATTCATTCCTTGCATAAGGCACAAGCACCTTAACCCCTTCGTGTTGCGTCAATGCCTCGTATAGTCCGTCCATTTGGCCTTGATCCTGGGATTGAATGCACAGCGATGTACTGTTTCCCAGTACCCACGGTCTCTCCGCATCCATCGCTTCCTCCGCAATCATAATTTTATTCGCTCCGATCTCCAGCACCGAATGGGTGATGTACTCATCCTGACCTGCAGGATATGTGAAACCGGGACTCTTCTGCTTCATTTCTTTGTAGCTTTTTCGGAATAATACTTTCGCACCTAACGTTTTTTCGTAAAATCTAATCGCTTCTGCTGCTTCTCCGTTCATCGAGAGAAAGGGAATCACTTCAATTTTCATTCTGTTTGCCTCCTCTATTCGTTTGCCTTACACTTATCACTATAACGACAAAAGGTGTCAATAGATGGCACCATTGAGGGAACGAGATGAGAACGAGATGAGAACGGATGAAAAAGAGTGAACGTCTACACCATATGCTTCGCTTTATAAATCAAAAACAGCACTTCACGCTGCCTGACTTAATGCAAGAGTTTCAAATATCCAAACGAACCGCCTTACGTGATATTGCGTCTCTGGAAGAGATGGGTGCGCCCATCTATGTGGAATACGGACGTTATGGCGGTTACCGTCTGCTTCAGCAGATGCAGCTGCCTCCAATCTCTTTTAATACTGATGAGCTCCATGCCCTGTACTTCGCTATGCAGGCCCTTCGCAGCTTCACCAGTTTGCCTTTTCAGACGACATTTGACTCTGTGCATGAGAAATTCATGGCGGCATTATCAGACAGACAGCAAGAAAACATTCATAACATGCAACAACGTGTTGCTTTTAAACATACCGAACAGATCAAAGACAGTGCTCATCTGGAGCTTCTATTGAAGGCCGCGGTACAGCAGATCGTTATTCAAATTACGTATCATGACAAAAACAGGAGTGCGGCGAATTGGAGTAAAGTCACAGTTTCTATTAAGAACAAAGAGCCTACGCAAGAGAATCTGGAAGCTTACCATGATCAGTCAGAAGCAGTTTCCAAAACAAAAACCAGCACCCGTGTCATACAACCCATTGCACTATATACCAGTAAAGGGTACTGGTATTGTCAGGCATACGATCTTAAGAAAAAAGCGCCTCGTGTATTTCGCTGTGATCGAATCATTTCGGCTGTATTAACGGAAATCGAACCTGTTATTGAGCTGGATAATCTGAGAGCAGAGCAATATCATTTCATATGGAAACCTTCCGAACAAGCTATCTCGTTTCAATGCAGGATCAGTAAGGCTGGCATGGAGCGGTTTCAGCAAAACCACTATCCCTCCATGCGCCTTGAAGAACAAGACGGTGTGAACCTGCTGATCGGAACCTATGAACCTCATGAACTGGAGTTTATTGTGATCTACCTTGCAGGCTATGGTACTTCCATTAAGATTGTTGAGCCGGAGATGTTGAAGGAATCGTTGAGACAATATTATATGAATTTGTTGAGGTGTATCTAAGGGTATTAAAAAACCCGGTAGAGTGCATACCGAGAAAAAATACGGCATACACCCAAGCCGGGTATAAGATTAGAACATAATATCAATGGCCTCTAGCTCATCTTGTTCCTGTTCAGATTGACCGTTCAGGGAAATATCTTTCAGCAACATCGAAGGCTGTTCACCAATTTGGCTGATGATTAAGAGCAGATCCTGAGCGAAATTATCAATCAGATTGCGTGTAAACAACTTGGTCGCATATTCAAACTGCCCGATCATTCCCTCATCCAGCACCGAAATGACCAAAGTCAGATCGAATTGAGCAACTGTATGCTTTTCCGGATAAGATTCGATCTGGATCTCTCCGAAGTTTTGAACGTTATCTTCCTTCGTTTCCAGAGCAAACATGACATCGAATACAGGATTGCGGCTTAGATCTCGCGGTACCTGAAGTTTCTTCACAAGCTCCTCAAACGGATAATCCTGGTGATCGTAAGCCCCCAGCATCGTTTCTTTGACTTCGTTCAAGTAAGCAAGGAATGTTTTCTCTCCCGACGGATAATGGCGAATGGCCAACGTGTTGACAAACATTCCGATCAGTGGCTCCAAGTCGGTATGTGTACGACCCGAAACCGGCGTGCCTACAATGAAGTCTTCTTGCCCCGAGTACTTGCTGAGCAGGATAGAATAGGCCGCCGATAATACCATATAAAGAGTAGCACCGTTCTGACTGGCGATGCGTTCCAAGCTTTCCGTCATCTGCTGGTCGATATTGAAAGGTAGCACATCTCCCTCAAAGCTGCGAATGACAGGTCTGACAAAATCCGTAGGCATTTCAAGCGTCGGCAGTTCTCCTTCCAGCACGTCCAGCCAATAGGATTCCTGACGTTTCAGCTGTTCTTTTACAGGCTCAGACTGTTGCCAAGCGGCATATTCCTTGTATTGAATTCGAAGCGGTTCAAGAGTCTCGCCGTTATACAGACGTAAGAGTTCTTCGACGAATATGCCCATCGACATGCCATCCGTGATGATATGATGGATGTCCAGCATAAGCAAGTGCCGTTCCGCTTCCCATTCAACTAAGCCCACACGTAGCAGCGGCGGCCGCTCCAAATCAAAGACTCGCACAAATCCGTCTGCGATATTTCTCGTTTCACTTTCTGTCGCTTTGGTATACTCGACGGCAAACTCCAAGTTCGGATAAATTCGTTGTACGGGTTCACCGTCCACCATCTCGAACCCAGTTCGCAAAACTTCATGACGAGCGATTAATCCTTTGAGCGCGGACTCGAATTGATTCCGTTCCAAACGCCCGACGAGAACCGTCATGCCTGACATGTTGTAACTAAGCTCCGCGCCCTCCATCTGTTGCTGGATGTACAACCGTTTTTGCACGGAGGAAAGCGGATAGTAATCCTTCTGATCCAGCACCGGAATGGATCGGTGTTCCTGCCACTCCAATTGACTGATTATTTCAGCCATTGATTCAACCGTCGAGTGTCGGAACACATCGCGCAGCGGCAAGTCTACACTCAACTCCTTGTGCACCTTGCTAACCAGCATTGTCGCCCGTAAGGAGTGCCCGCCAAGATCAAAGAAGTTATCCGTTACACCTATTGTTATTGGTCCGAGCACGTCCTGCCAGATGGCGACCAGTTTCGCCTCTAGCTTGGTTCGCGGCGCCACGGTTTCGCGTCCTCCTCCAGCTCCTTCTTCTGGCGCTGGCAACGCCTTCCGGTCAACTTTCCCATTCGGCGTTAGTGGCAAGTTTTCCAGTTCTACAAAGTACGATGGGATCATGTAACCTGGCAACTCCTGGGCCAGCGCGCCGCGCAGATCATTCACTGCCAGATCCGTTCCCATATCCGACGTGTAATACGCACATAGCACTTTCTGCCCGTTTGCGTCATTTCGAACCAGAACGACTGCTTCCCGTACATGTTCCACCTGTAGTAGCTGTGACTCAATCTCGCCTGTTTCGATCCGGTAGCCCCGGATTTTGGCCTGGTTATCCATTCGACCGATGAAGTCCACGTTGCCGTCTTTCGTCCATCTCGCCAAGTCTCCCGTGCGATATAAACGCTCACCTGCTGAGAACGGGCTGTCTACGAACTTTTCTTCCGTCAGCTCTGGACGGTTCAAGTATCCGCGCGAGACCCCAACTCCGCCGATAACCAGTTCGCCCAACACCCCGACAGGCACCGGATTCAGGTGTGCATCCACAATGTAAAACTTCGCATTTAACCACGCTTTTCCGATAGGCACATGCCCTGTCTCGGGCAGCATTTCCAGTGACTCGTCGTAGAAACTGGAGTCAATCGCTGCTTCCGTTACACCATAGGCGTTGATGATTCGGAATTGAGAGCCGAAGCGTTCCTGCAAGATCCGATAATCGGCCACGCTGCAACTGTCCGAACTTGTGATGATGAGCTCCATCTGACTCATATCCAGCTGATTTTCATGCACATATTCCATAAACGGCACAATCAGCGCTGGCGTCGATTCAAAAATAGTTACCCGCTCCTGCTCAATCCAGTGATGCAGACGCGATGGATCGATCCGGTCGTCCTTCGGCACAATGACCATCGTGCCCCCGTTGTATAGCGTGCGTGCAATATCGCCCACGAACACGTCAAACGAGAAGCTTGCCAGCTGTAACAGCCGCACCGGGAACTGATCCAACCGATATTCCCGTCGGTAGCCTGCCGCCGTATTCACCAGGCTGCGGTGCTCGATCATGACGCCTTTAGGCTGTCCCGTCGTTCCCGACGTATAGATCACGTAGGCCAGATCCTCTGGTCGGACTTCATGGAAGCTGTCCATACCAGAACTTATCGGCGCATTTGCCCGCTCCTCGCTGTACGATGTTTCGTCATCGAGATACAACACATCCGCCAACGCTAGTTCCTCTTCGTCCAACCATGTTTCAGCACGCTCTCGCAGTGGCGTTTGCGTTAATAGTACCTTTGCTCCACTGTCTTCGAGCATGAACCGTACACGGTCTGCCGGGTAATCCGGATCGAGCGGTACATACGCGCCGCCTGCTTTCCAGACAGCGAGCACGGCTACCAGCAAATCCACCGAACGTTCGGCAAGAATACCGACGATGGATTCACGGCCGATGCCGCTTGCACGCAGTGTAGCGGCCAAACGGTTCGCCCGCTCATTCAGCTCCGCATACGTTAGACGGTCGTTCTCGTATACAACGGCCTCCGATTCAGGCGCTTGCTGCGCCTGTTCCTCGAACAGACGATGAAACGTAGCTGCAGGAGCAGCTTCCACTTCTGAAAGCGCCGGGTTAAACGCGCAGAGAATTTGTTCTTTTTCCACAGTGGTTAAGATATCCAATTCAGCAATGGTCCCTGACGGGTTACGGAGAATGGATTCGAGCAGTTGCAAGTAATGGGATGCCATATTCTCCACCGTTTCGGTTCTATAGAGAGCTGTGGCATATTCAAACAGATATTCCAACCCTTCCTCAATCTCCGTCACGTCTAAACTTAGATCGAATTTAGAAACAATCTCTTCGCTGGCGTACGTCGATAAGCGGAGTCCAGGAAGCTGGATTTCCAAATTCTCTGTATTCTGCAAAGCAAACATCGTATCAAACAACGGATTACGGCTTAGGTCCCGAGCCACGCCCACCTTATCTACCAGTTCTTCAAACGGATAATTCTGATGTTCAAAAGCACCCAGGGTGGTCTCCTTGATTTCCTTCAAATAGTCTAGGAACGTCTTATCGGCAGCCGGATAACTGCGAATAGCCAAAGTATTAACGAACATACCGATCAATGGCTGAACGTCACTATGATTTCTTCCCGCAATCGGCGTACCGACGACCACGTCTTCTTGTCCTGTGTATTTCTGCAACAATATCGTATAACCAGCAAGTAGAACCATGTAAAGTGTTGCACCGTTCTCGGATGCAAGTCGTTTCAGACCCTCGCTTTGCTCGCTATTCATAAACAATTGAAGTGTACGTCCCTCGTAACGCTGCATTGTCGGGCGCGGATAGTCAGTCGGCAATTCCAAAACCGGCAGTTCTCCGCGGAACATGTCCAGCCAGTAGGCTTCTTGCTTAGCAAGCTGCGCCTTCTGCTCGTTTGATTGTTGCCATACCGCGTAATCTTTGTACTGAATGCGGAGCGGATCAAGCGACTTACCGCTGTACAAATGTACGAATTCTTCGATTAGTACGTCCATCGAGACACCGTCAGATACGATATGATGCGTATCAAACATCAGAATATGCCGGTCCGGCGCCAGTTCGGCAAGACCTACACGCAGCAGTGGCGGCTTCGCAAGATCAAACGGACGAACGAATTGGCGCACCGTCTCTTCCGCTTGATCTCCGCTGATATGCACATATTCCACATCGAAGACGACTTCATCATAAATCCGCTGAATCGCTTCGCCTTTTATCATCTCAAAGCCAGTACGCAGCGTTTCATGACGAGCTACGAGTTCTCGGAATGTTTCCGCAATCCGCTGTCGGTCAAGCTCACCTTCGAGCATCATAGCTCCCGGTATGTTGTAGCTCAGCTCGGCTCCTTCTAGCTGGTTCAAAATATAAAGACGTTTCTGAGCGGAAGAGAGCGGATAATACGCGCTCGGTTCCGCAACCGGAATAGCTGTGAACGAGCCGTTCTCCAGCTTCTCCATAGCCGTGGCCATTTCCTTAACCGTGGAGTAGCGGAATACGTCGCGAAGCGGGAATTGTACGCCTAGCTCTTTATGCATTTTGCTGACCAGCGTTGTCGCCCGCAGAGAGTGTCCGCCCAGATCGAAGAAATTGTCGGTTACGCCCACTGTTTTCTCCCGCACAAGCACATCTTGCCAGATAACAGCCAGCTTGGCCTCCAGTTCGGTGCGCGGAGCCACATATTCACGACCTCCATCTGCTCCCGTCTCTGGTGCCGGCAGTGCCTTCCGGTCGATTTTCCCATTCGGCGTCAGAGGCAGATGCTCCATTTCTACGAAGTATGACGGGATCATGTACCCCGGCAACTCGCTTGAGATGGCTCGTTTCAGGTCTGCTACGGTTAAGCCTTCTTCCGCAGTATAATAGGCGCACAACGCTTTCTGACCTTCTTGATCTTCCCTTACTACAACGACGGTTTCCTTCACACCCGTTGCACGCAGCAACTTTGCTTCGACTTCGCCTGTTTCAATCCGGTAACCCCGGATTTTTGCTTGGTTGTCCATCCGACCAATGAAATCCACGTTGCCGTCTTTCGTCCATCTTGCCAAGTCTCCCGTGCGATACAAACGCTCACCTGCTGAGAACGGGCTGTCTACGAACTTCTCTTCCGTCAGCTCTGGACGGTTCAAGTATCCGCGCGCGACCCCAATCCCGCCAATAACCAGTTCGCCCAGCACCCCGACAGGCACCGGATTCAGGTGTGCATCCACAATGTAAAACCTCGCATTCAACCACGCTTTTCCGATAGGCACATGCCCTGTCTCGGGCAGCATTTCTAGTGGCTCGTCGTAGAAACTGGAGTCAATCGCCGCTTCCGTTACACCATAAGCGTTGATAATTCGGAATTGCGAGCCAAAGCGTTCCTGCAAGGTTCGATAATCTGCTACGCTGCAGCTGTCCGAACTTGTGATAAGCAGCTCCATCCCGCTCATATTCAGCCCCTGCTCATGCACATATTCCATAAACGGCACAATCAGCGCCGGCGTCGATTCAAAAATATTGACCTGCTCTTGCTCAATCCAGTGGTGCAAACGAGACGGATCGATCCGGTCATCCTTCGGCACAATGACCATCGTGCCTCCGTTATATAGCGTGCGCGCAATATCGCCCACGAACACGTCAAACGAGAAGCTGGCAAGCTGCAATAGCCGCACCGGGAACTGATCTAATCGATATTTCCTCCGGTATCCTGCCGCCGTATTCACCAAACTGCGGTGCTCGATCATAACGCCTTTAGGCTGTCCTGTCGTTCCCGACGTATAGATCACGTAGGCCAGCTCCTCTGGTCGGGCTTCGTGGAAGCTGTCCATACCGGAGATTTTACCGGAGACGGAGTCCGAAGCTATACCAGATTTCACCGTGAAATCCTCCTGCTCATCGCTATACGATTCCTCGTCGTCCAGATACATTACCTTCGCCAACGCTAGTTCCTCTTCACCCAGCCATGTTTCAGCACGCTCTCGCAGTGGCGTTTGCGTTAATAGTACCTTTGCTCCACTGTCTTCGAGCATGAACCGCACACGGTCTGCCGGGTAATCCGGATCGAGCGGTACATACGCGCCGCCTGCTTTCCAGACAGCCAGCACAGCTACCAGCAAATCCACCGAACGTTCGGCAAGAATACCGACGATGGATTCACGACCGATGCCACTTGCACGTAGCGTAGCCGCCAAACGGTTTGCCCGCTCGTTCAGCTCCGCATACGTCAGACGGTCGTTCTCGTACACGACGGCCTCCGATTCAGGCACGCGCTGCGCCTGTTCCTCAAACAGACGGTGGAACGCAAGCGCAGGAGCCGTTTCTGCTTCCGGTTGCGCCGGGTTAAAGCCACCGAGAATCTGTTCTTTTTCCGCCGCAGTCAGCAGTTCCAACTGATTCACACGGATGTTCGGATTAGCTGCAACCTGCTCCAGTGCCCGGGCAAAATGACCGTAGATCGATCTGATATCTTCTTCTCTATAGGTCAGTGCATTGTACGTAAACCGCAGCCAAATATGCTCTTCCGGAATGACGGTAATGTCCAGATCGTAATTCGTTTGCTCCGGTGACTGGATATTAGCGATTTTCAGCGCTTCTTTCCCCCCGCCAACGACCTGCTCAATCTGTTCCTCCATCGGATAATTTTCAAAGACCATAATATGGTTGATCAAGTCGCGCTTTTGCTTACTCAGCGACTGAATTTCGAACAATGGATACGTTTCATAAGCCCCTGATGTCAGTGCCTGATCCTGCGTTTTTCTCAAAATATTAGCTACCGTTTCGGATGCTTTGCCTTGAATACGAACCGGGATGGTATTAATAAACAAGCCGATCATACTTTCGATGCCTGGAATTTCAGCCGGACGCCCGGATACGACCGAACCGAATACGACATCCTCACTGTTGTTGTATATTTGCAGAACCAGTCCCCATACCGTTTGCATGAATGTGTTAAGCGTCACCTGCTGCTGGCGTGCCACCTGTTCGATTTTCCCGGTCAGTTCCTTGCTGAGTTCCACATCCATTTCAGCCATCTCAAAAGCATGCTGATTTACCCGCGCTTTTTCCTGAGGCAATCTGGTCTGCTCGTCGTAACCCTTCAAATACTCGGACCAGTAGTGTGAAGCTTTCGCAACATCTTGCGTTTCCAGCCATTCGATATACTTGGAGTACGAAGTAACCGGTGGAAGCTCCAGCTTCCGATTCTCTTGCAACGCGAAGTAGGTGTCGAACACTTCCTTGATCATAAAGGACATGCACCAGCCGTCCATCAAAATATGATGGTGACTCCAGATCACGTGGTAGGACTCATCGGCTGTACGCAAAACGGTAACGCGCATCAGTGAGCCTTGAGCCATATCGAACTTGTTCGCTTTATCCGCGCTAACGAAATCGGCTATGGTCTTCTCCATGTCTTCACCGCTTACCGAGCGAATATCTTCAAAGTACACTTCACACTTTCGCTCACGAAATACCACTTGAATCGGCTCGTCTCTCCAGCCCGTAATAAAGTTGGTCCGCAATGCCTCATTCCGTTGCACTAACGTATCCAATCCTTTAGCAAAGGTTTCGACATTCAAGCTTCCGTGCAGATCGAAGGTCACCTGTTCGAAGTACGCTTCCGAATCAGCATCCAGCAGACTGTGGAACAACATCCCTTTTTGCAGCGGAGTCAGGGTATACACATTCTCCAGTTCTCCAATCGCCACCGTCTGTTCAGCTAACTGATTTAATTCCTCCACTGTCACATCTTGAAGTAATACATCACTTGGTGTAAGCTCTGGTCGCTCTTTCGAAACACAATAAAGGATAACTTCGCGTAAACTCGATTGAAGCAAGGTTCCTAATTTCTCTATCGTTTCCCGTTTATACTGGGTCTCCCCGTAACGGATCGTGAATTCCAGCATGCCTTCTGACACCATACCATTGATATCGAGGACAAAATCCATCACTGCATTCGGGCTTGAATCCGCGCCCGCATTGAACGGAGAAGAGTGCAAACCGTTGCTTTCCACATCCTGGTCGAACTGACCCAAATAGTTAAAGCTGATCTCCGGTTCCAAAGCGAAGCGGTTGCCGTCACGCGGTGCCGACAAATAACGCAGGATGCCATAACCGATTCCTTTGTTCGGAATACGGCGCAAGCTTTCTTTCACCTGTTTTACCTGATGACCGAGAGCCTGAACATGACTCAGCTCCAGTACAACAGGGAATTGACTTGTAAACCAGCCTACTGTACGTGTAATGTCCACATCTGGCAAAAGTTCTTCCCGGCCGTGGCCTTCGAGATTCACCAACACACGTTCCTGACCGCTCCAAGCTTGTACCGCAAGGCCAAGCGCGGTCAGCAGCAGATCGTTCATTTCCGTATGGTATGCACGGTGTGCCTGCTTCAGCAGATGGTCCGTTTCCTCTGCTGACCAGCGAACAGTCACAAGCCCGCTGTCCTTCAGTTTGGATCTGCCTTGTTCAAAATCTTTTGGAAGCGGCTCATAGGTCATTTGCTCGACATGTTGCCAATACGTTCTTTCGCTATCGATTGCCGAGCTGTTGGCATATTCAGCGAGCTGTTTTGCCCACGTTTGGAATGAATCCGTTTTGAGCGGTAATCGAATGGGTTGCCCTTGCAACGCATGCTCGTAGCTGGTAGCCAAATCCTCAAGCAGAATTCGCCAGGATACACCGTCTACAACCAGATGATGAATCGCAATGAGCAGATGATCGCCGTCGTCACAGCGGAACAAACCGAGCTTCACCAAGGGGCCGTTTTCCAGATCTATGCTCGCTTGAATGTCATTCGCCTTAGCCTCTACCGTTTCTTTAACGTCGCGGACTCCCTTGAGATCGACAACTTCCAGATCGAACAGCACTCCATTCTCCAGGACGCCACGATTCCAAGCCGTATAACCGTTCTCACTTTGGCGGTAAACGGTGCGAAGAGCGTCATGATGCACAACTAGCTGATGCATCGCATGGCGTAAAACTTCTTCGTCAAAACCTTGCTTGGAAAATTGCATGAACGCCTGGTTGCTATGATGTATGTCAGCCGGATTTTGTTCAAAGAACCAACGCTGAATCGGGGTCAAGATAACGTCACCCGTCACTTCGGCCTGGCTAGCCGTTTTTTCTACCGTTTGCAGTCTTAAGCTAAGGGCAGAAATAGTCGGGTAATGGAACAAATCTTTCATGACCAACTTGTAGCCCGTTTGCAAAAGACGGGACGATACCTGCAAGGCCTTGATCGAATCACCGCCGAGCGCAAAGAAATTGTCCTTTGTGCCGACCTGATCCACACCAAGTACAGACTGCCATACTAACGCAAGTGCTTGCTCAGCATTAGTACGTGGAGCCGTGTATGCAACCTCGGCGCGAATACTCCCTTCCGGCACAGGTAACGCTTTTCGGTCTACCTTTCCGTTCGGCGTAAGCGGCATCTGATCCAAACGCATCATGCGCGCAGGCACCATATGGGAAGGCAGGGCTGTGTCCAGATGAGCCACCAGCCTTTCCAGATCGAAGCTTGAATCCGCTACGACATACGCGCACAAATATTTCTGCCCCCGCTCATCCATCCGATCCATGACAAGCGCTTGACGTACACCAGCCACATTATTCATGGCTGCTTCAATCTCACCAAGCTCGATCCGGTAACCGCGAATTTTCACCTGGTTGTCGATCCGACCGATGAAATCTACGTTGCCATCCGGCATCCAGCGTGCCAGGTCACCCGTCCGGTACAACCGCTCCCCAGCGGTGAACGGGCTATCTACGAATTTTTCCGCCGTCAAATCCGGACGGTTCAAATAACCGCGGGCCACACCTACACCACCAATAACAAGCTCCCCGAGTATGCCTATTGGCACCGGCTTCAAGTTCGCATCTACGATATAGAACTTCGCATTCAGCCACGCCATCCCGATCGGCACACTACCCGTCTTCGGCAGTTTCTCCATCGGCTCGTCATAGAAACTGGAGTCAATCGCGGCTTCCGTTACGCCGTAGCTGTTAATAATACGGAACTGCGATCCGAAGCGCTCCTGCAAGATGCGGTAATCTGCTACGCTACACGCATCTGAACTTGTGATCAGCAACTCCAACGAACTCACATCGAGACCTTCGGCATACACATGTTCCATAAACGGTATGATTAACGCCGGAGTCGATTCAAACACCGTTATGGCATAGTCACGAATCCAGCCGTACAGCCGGGTTGGATCAATTCGGTCGTCCTTCGGTACGATGACCATGGTGCCGCCATTATACAGCGTGCGCGCGATATCGCCGACGAACACGTCGAATGAAAAGCTCGCGAGCTGTAATAACCGGATCGGAAACTGATCTAGACGGTATTCCCTCCGGTAGCCAGATGCCGTGTTCACCAAGCTACGGTGTTCCACTGCCACGCCCTTCGGTCGGCCTGTTGTACCTGAGGTGTAAATAACGTAAGCCAAATCACCCGCCTTGTTCACATTTACAGGATTGGATGCCGGATCTGCTACATGTGTGCTCTTCTCAGCTTCTGCTGTGGCAGAGGTTTCAGCAGTAGCCAATTCCACTTCCGCCTGCAACGTAGCTCTCTCTTCAGCGCATACTTCACCCCAAGCTTGTGTACCTACAGTCCCATTTTCCCCAGCAAGTCCGTACGTTGTCTCGTCATCAAGCGCAAGCACCGTTTGCAGCATTAGATTTGCATCAGTATGCCAGACTTCTGTTTGCTCCAGCAGGCAAGTCTGCGTGAGCAGGACAGTTGCACCACTGTCCGCGAGCATATACTCAATTCGTTCCGCAGGGTAATCCGGGTCAAGCGGTACATAAGCGCCGCCTGCCTTCCATACGGCAAGCACCCCAATCAATAACTCCGTGGAACGACCAGCCAAAATGCCAATCACCTGCTCAGGCTTCACTCCGTGCGTCCGCAGTATATATGCCAAACGGTTCGCTTTGGCGTTCAGCTCCGCATATGTCAGCTTGCTATCTTCGTAGACAACGGCCAGCGCTTCTGGCGTACGCTCCGCCTGTTGCTCAAATCGCTCGTGGAATGTTCTCTCCCGCCAAGCTTCATGTGCTTCCGGACCTGTGCCCTCTTCCTCTTCGGAGGATTGTTTCGCGAGAGCCAGAGACGACACGTCAAACCCAACCAGCAAATCATGCTTTTCGTCATCCGTCAGGAAATCCAGATCCGCAATCCGTGCTCCAGGCTGAGCCAGAATCGACTCCAGAAGATGCTCGTAATGCCCTGCCAGCCGTACGATCGTTTCAGGTCTGAATAGCGAGGTAGCATACTCAATCTTGCAAACCAGCTCTCTCCCTGCTTCCACAATATCCAAGCTAAGATCAAACTTTGCTGTCTTTTCCTCGATGTCGAACAGCGACCATTGCAAACCTTCCATCTTTAAATCCAGGCTCTCGTGCTTTTGTAAAGAAAACATCGTATCAAACAGCGGATTCCGGCTCAAATCCCGGTTCACCTGAAGTACTTCCACCAGTTCCTCAAACGGATAGTCCTGATGCTCATAGGCTCCAAGTGTTGTTTCCTTCACTTCCTGCAAGTATTCCATGAACGTCCGCTCTGCCGCTGGACCCAAACGAAGAGCCAACGTGTTGACAAACATGCCGATAATCGGTTGCAGGTCGGCGTGTGAACGGGCGGCAATCGGCGTGCCGACTACGATATCCTCCTGTCCCGCATATTTATGAAGCAATACGGAGTATGCGGCCAGCAAAAGCATGTACAGCGTTGAGCCCGTATCACCTGCAAGACGTTTAAGGGCTTCACTTTTGGCTTCATCCAGTGTAAACGTGAGCGTTTGACCGTCAAACTGCTGAACAGCTGGACGCGAGAAGTCAGATGGTAGCTCAAGAACCGGAAGCTCGGAGCTAAATACCCCACGCCAGTATTCCTCCTGTTGCTCAACGCGCTGTCGCTGCTCCTCGGATTGTTGCCAAACGGAATAATCCTTGTATTGAATATACATCTCCGGTAACTCTTCCCCATTGTAAAGCCGCACGAATTCACGCAGTAGTACGTCCATAGAAAGGCCGTCGGAACCAATATGATGAATATCCAGTGCGAGCAGGAACTGCTCTTCTCCCAGTTCGATCAGCAGGGCACGTAGCAAAGGCGGCGCGCTCAAGTCAAAAGGCTGAATGAAGCCTTCAAGAATGGACGCAATCTGATCTTCACTGGCTCGAAGCTTCTCGATCTTGAAAGCGACATGTGGATGGATACGTTGAACCGGCTCTCCATTTACGATTTCAAAACCGGTGCGTAACATATCATGACGGGCCATCAAGGTATCCAGTGCTCTTTCCACTCTGGCCTCATCCAGAACACCTTCTAATCGCAAGGCGCTTGGGAGGTTGTAATTCAGCTCCAAGCGATCCAGTTGGTTCAGGACATACAGCCTTTTTTGCGCAGAAGAAACCGGATAGTATGCTTTGTCCTCCGCTTTGGGAATGGAAGTATGTTTCGTTACTTCTAAGCTGGAAATAGCCTCGGCCATCGCCCCTACCGTCATATAGCGGAATACATCACGTAACGGGAGTTCGACGTTCATCTCCTTCCTGATTTTGCTGACAAGGTTTATTGCCCGCAAGGAGTGGCCTCCGAGCTCGAAGAAATTGTTCAGGACTCCAATGCCAGAATAGCCCAGCACTTCCTCCCAAATTTTCACGAGTTGAGCCTCCAACTGGTTACGCGGTGCTACGTATTCAACGCCTGTTTCCATGCCACCTTGTGGCTCAGGCAACGATTTGCGATCGACTTTACCGTTGGACGTCAGCGGCATACGCTCCAACTGCACGAAGTATGACGGGATCATATATCCCGGCATTTCCTCCGCCAACGCAGTTCTCATGGCACTGACTGTAAGCGTCCGATCCGCCACAAAGTAAGCGACAAGCGCCTTCTCACCTCCGCTGTCCTCACGAGCGAGCACCACTGCCTCTTCCACGCCCTCTACATTTAGAAGCTGAGTCTCGATTTCGTCCAGCTCAATCCGATAACCGCGGATTTTCACCTGATGGTCGATCCGGCCTAGATATTCGATGTTGCCATCCGGTAGCCAGGCCGCCAAATCACCCGAGCGATACAGTTTCTCCCCCTCCGCAAAAGGAGAATCGACGAACTTCTCCGCTGTCAGATCCGGACGGTTCAGATATCCTCTGGCTAACCCTTCCCCAGCCACATACATTTCGCCGGACACGCCAATCGGCACAGGACGGCGGTTTTCATCCAGAACGTATACGCTCAGCGTAGGGATCGGTTTACCGATATTACTTTTGGCTGCCTCTATCTCGACCCACGTAATTTCCTTATACGTCACATGAACCGTTGTCTCCGTAATACCATACATGTTGATCAGCTTCGTATCAGGGTATTTCGTCTTGTAGCCCTTGAGCAGCAATGGACTAAGCGCTTCTCCCCCAAAAATGACATTGCGAATCCGCAGATCATATGCATGATCCGTCAATACCTCCCGCAACAGTTGATAAAAATACGTTGGCGTCTGGTTCAGAATGGTGACTTGTTCGTGGCCTAACAGTGCCAGGAAATCGGCTGGATTTTTCGCTGTGAGTGGTGGTACAATGACCAACTTACCTCCGTACAGTAGTGCTCCGTACATTTCCCAGACCGAGAAATCAAAGCAGAACGAATGGAACAACGTCCACGTATCAGACGGTCCAAAGTCGAACAGGTTTTTATCATTAAACAGGAGGCGCACAACGTTTTTATGCTCGATCAACGTTCCTTTCGGTTTGCCCGTCGTTCCCGATGTGTAGATGACATAGGCCAGATTGCCCGGGCCAGAGATCGGTTCCAAGTTCGAGACATCCACCGCACTTCCCAAGTCCGCTTTGCCATCTCCCCAAACAAAATCATCCAATTCAAGCCGAGTTCCAGCGAAGTCCGTCTTCTCATGCAATTTCTTTTGAATCAGCAATAATGGTGCACCGGAATCCTCGATCATGAAACGAATACGCTCTTCCGGATAGTCGGGATCGACAGGCACGTAAGCTCCGCCCGCTTTGAGAATCGCGAGAATGCCGACGACCATATCAAGCGAACGTTCGGCCAGAATGGCCACCAACTGATCCGCTTCGACTCCGGTCTCCCTCAGTTTTCGTGCGAGGCGATTCGATTGTTCATTTAACTCACGGTAGGTCAATTGCTTCTCATTCATAACAGCCGCCACGTTATTCGGGTAGAGCTCTGCTTGTTCTTCGAACAGTCCGTGAATGGT
The DNA here is from genome assembly GCF_023714295.1 of Paenibacillus polysaccharolyticus. Lineage (GTDB taxonomy): Bacteria > Bacillota > Bacilli > Paenibacillales > Paenibacillaceae > Paenibacillus > Paenibacillus polysaccharolyticus_A. Next base: position 42,050 of record NZ_JAMAUN010000015.1, on the reverse strand, counting down.
TTGCTGACGTGGGTAGTCCGCCTCCGAATCGTTAAACCCGTGCATCAGCTCGTGGATTTCCTCACCCGTAAGCATTTCCAGTGATGCAATGTCCCTGTCCGGTGCTGCTACGATGGTTTCGAGCAACTTGTCATAATGTCTGGCGAACCGCTCCGCAGTTTCCTGTTTATACAGAGCCGTAGCGTACTCCAACCGACATTCAAGCTGACCATCCAGCTCCGAAATATCTAGTAGCAAATCGAACTTGGATGTTCGGTTTTCCAGCGGATAAAAAGATTGTTCAAGCCCCTCGATGACAATTCGCTCGTTCTCCGTATTTTGCAGGGAGAAGAACGTATCAAAGAGCGGATTCCGGCCAGTCGCGCGCGCAATGTGCAGACTCTCCACCAAGTCTTCGAACAAATAATTTTGATTTTCAAAAGCCCCAAGTGTGATGTCCTTAACTTCATCAAGGTAGGAAAGGTAAAGCTTGGAACGCTCTGGACGGCTACGAATGGCCAGTGTGTTGATGAACATTCCCACGATAGGTTGCACTTCTTCTTGCGTTCTTCCGGCAATCGGCGTTCCTACGATCAGATCTTCCTGGCCCGAATATTTATGCATAAGGATGGAGTACGCTGACAGTAGCACCATATACAGGGTCGTTCCCGTCCGTGCCGCAAGTTCTTTCAACTTCTCCGTTCGTTCTTTCCCGATATTAAACTTTACAGTCCGGCCGTCAAAGCTCTGCACCGCAGCGCGCGGGTGATCCGTCGGTAGCTCCAAAACAGGCAATTCACCCGACAACTGTTCCAGCCAGTACTCCTTCTGCGGCTCAAGCATCAGCCCATAGGCTTCGGAATGTTGCCACACAGCATAGTCTTTGTATTGAATGTGTAGTGGAGCCAGTGCCTCACTCCGATACAGACGACTGAACTCGTCGAAAAGTAACGCAGTCGAAATGCCATCGGAGACGATATGATGCATATCGAACAACATAATGTGGCGATTCTCGGCGACTTGGATCAGGCCGATACGTAGAAGTGGCGGCTTGGTCAGATCAAACGGGCGATAATAAGCCTCCACCATTTGATCTAATTCCTGCTCGTTCACCTGGAAATAATCCACGGCAAACTGCACCTCATCATAGATGCGCTGCACAAGCTCGCCCTGAACCTGCTCGATCCCGGTGCGCAGCGTCTCATGGCGCTGAATCAGTGCCCGGAATGCTTGCTCGACGCGCGTATGATCCAATGCACCTTCGAGTAGAAGCGCCGCTGACATATTGTAGCTACGCTCGGCTCCATCAAGCTGGCGCAGGATGTACAAACGCTTTTGTTCAGAGGAAACCGGATAGTACTCTGCCTGGGCTGCCTTTGTAATCTCGTATGTCTCCTGCTGCTTTAAACTACCGATTCTCTGGGCCAACTGTTCAATTGTGGTATAGCGAAAAACGTCCCGCAGTGGTACCTCGACTTGTAGTTCCTTCCGAATCTTGGAAACCAGCGAAGAGGCCCGCAAAGAATGCCCTCCCAATTCGAAAAAGTCATCTTGAACGCCAACTCGCGCAATACCCAGCACCTGTTGCCAAATGAGAGAAATCCTTGTTTCAAGCTCTGTGCGAGGTGCTACATACTCATGTCCTGCCTCTACCTCTCCGCTCGGTTCAGGCAAGGCTTTACGGTCAATTTTACCGTTCGGTGTGAGTGGAAGCTTATCGAGTGATACCAATCGAGCCGGGATCATATGGACAGGCAGTTCTTTCTTCAATAGAGACAGCATATGGCTTATCTGCAAGGAAGCATCGCCAGCCACGTAACCACACAAATACTTCTGCCCCTGCTCATCCGTACGGTCGATTACTACAGCTTGTTTAATGCCAGGATAACGTAACAACGCCGTTTCAATCTCTCCAAGTTCGATTCGGAACCCGCGAATTTTCACCTGGTAGTCGATCCGGCCGATGAAGTCCACGTTTCCGTCTTCCAGCCAGCGGGCCAGGTCCCCTGTCCGGTACAGACGTTCGCCCGGCACAAACGGGCTCTCTATAAACTTCTCGGCGGTTAAGTCGGGACGGTTCCAGTACCCGCGCGCGACCCCTGCACCACCAATGACAAGCTCCCCCGGAATCCCTATAGGCACTGGCTTTAATGCTGCATCAACAATATAAAATCTGGCGTTCAGCCAAGCTTTGCCGATGGGCACATGGCCCGACGGCGGCAGTTTGTCCAACGGCTCGTCGTAAAAGCTGCTGTCAATCGCCGCTTCCGTCACGCCGTAGGCATTAATAACGCGAAATTGTCCGCCGAATCTTTCCTGTAACAAACGATAATCGTTGACACTGCAAGCATCCGAGCTGGTAATCAGCAACTGCATGGAGCTAATGTCCAGCTTTTCTTCATAGATATGTTGCATGAACGGCAGAATGAGCGCAGGCGTTGATTCGAATACCGTAATGTTTTGATCCCGAATCCAGCCGTATAAACGGTTTGGATCAATCCGGTCATCCTTCGGCACAATCACCATCGTACCCCCGTTGTACAGCGTGCGCGCGATATCTCCGACGAATACGTCAAACGAGAAACTCGCCAGTTGCAGCAGCCGTACCGGGAACTGATCCAATCGGTACTCAAGGCGGTATGCATCCGCCGTATTTACGAGACTACCATGCTCAACCATGACACCTTTCGGATGTCCCGTTGTACCCGAGGTGTAAATCACATAAGCCAAGTCTTGCGGAGCACTGTCGACAGAGTCAAATTTCATGCCAACCGCGTCCCCGGTATAAAGCTGCTCATCGTCCATGGCATAAACCGCTTGAAGCTTCAGCCTGTCATCAGCCAGCCAACCTCCGGCCCGCCCCAACAAATGACGTTGCGTAAGCAACACCGATGCCTCGCTGTCGCTTAGCATATACTCGATTCGCTCTGCCGGATAATCAGGATCTAGCGGCACATAGGCTCCGCCCGCTTTCCATACAGCGAGTACCCCTACCAGCAGTTCGACCGAACGTTCCGCCCAGATCCCCGTAATGCTCTCCTTTCCCACGCCCTGTTCACGAAGGAGAGCAGCCAGACGTTCGGCGCGCTCGTTCAATTCGCCATACGTCAGCTGTTTGTCCATGTAGATGGCTGCAGGATGATCCGGTATTTCCCTTGAAAACTTTTCAATATATCGATGAAACGCTTGTGCCTCGCTGAGTTCTGCCACTGGCGGGTTGAAAACGTTCAATATGCGATGTCTCTCCTCATCACTGAGCAGAGAAAGTTCACATACCCGTAGTTCGGGTGTCTGAAGGAACTGATCCAGAACCGTTACATACTGTTCCATAATCCGATCGATCTCGGCCTTGTTGAACAGGCCAGTACGGTAAGAAGCATGCAGAATGACATGTCCTTCATTCAGCATATGGTCGAAGCGTAGCAACAAATCATCCATCTCATGTCTGGCAAAATGAGCCTCCAGGCGTACTTTGATTTCTTCGTACTCCTCAATTTTCAGAGGCAGATATTCCAGAGATGTGCGGAAAAGCTCCGACAGATCGTTCCGTCCATGTTGCTCACGCAAATCCTGGATCAATTGGTTATACGGATATTTCTGATACCGCAGATCCGCCGTATTTTCCTTGGAAACGGTTTGGATCAGGGACATCAGATGAGCGTCTGGATCAAGATGAATCCGTGTGGCCACAGTGCTGACGAACATACCAATGGTTTCTTTTTCCTTTTTGCTGGTACGATTGGCGAAAACCGTGCCGACCGGCACATCGGTGCTGTCAGTCAGCTTGTACAGCAGGGCGTACATGGTGGACAGAAATAACGTATATAAGCTGACCTGATATCGTTCACTGAAGGCCAGAATGCGTTCATACCGGGAACCGTCCAAAATGATGGCGAGTTTATTGGACTCACTGCCAACGGAGAATGATGGCACCGATTTAATGCCCGTCGTTTCAGGCAACGTACTGTACTTTGTAAGCCAATATTCCTTGCCTTTTTGATAACGTTGTGATTGCTCATACTCTTGCTCAGCAGAAATATAATCCAAATAAGAGGGAGCCTGATCATTACCTGAGATATCTTTATCTCTGCCATTCTCATTCTCATTCTCTTTGACTTTGCCTTTTACCTTACCTTTGTCTTTGCGCAGTTTCAGATATTTTTCCATCACGGCATGCAACAAAGCATTTACGGACAAACCGTCAGCAATGATATGATTTATCGTCAAATTAAGCCATACCTGACCGTTCGCAAAATGAATAATTGTAAATTGGTAAAGGTTTTCGTCAAACACGCTTACCGGTTTTTCGCTTACTTCGTTTACCCATGTATAAAATTGTTCAGTTGTATCTAATTCGAGGTGGCTTATCCTGGCTTGCACATTCTCCAGTTCTTCAAACCACTGTGTTGGATGTTGTAAATCTCCACTAAGACGGATGCGGAAAGCATCATAGGTTTTGACGATTTCACCCGTCGCTTGCTCCAGAAGCGGTGTGTCAATCTCACCCGTAATTTGGTAAGTTGCGGAAAGCATCGTGATGGACGTACCCGGATTCATAATTTCCATAAACCATATTCGGCGCTGGGCTTGCGTTAATCCGTATTGCTTGTTGGTATTTTCTCTCACATCGACACACTCCCGTTTTAGAGATTGTTTGTTAATAAGTTGAATTAAAGGGTTTTACACAGACCACTCCGATGACAGAATAACCTTCCAATCGCTGTTATCCCCAGATTTTTTTGATCCATTTCTAAAGGGAAAATCCGGTGATAAAGGCGAGCGCTTCGCTTTTCCAGGTTTTTTCTGTCCTCTCCTTTTTTGTGTAAAAAAATAGTTCAACTTATATAAATCAGCTAACCGTACAGCCGGGCGTAATAACCTCCGAGCGCGAGCAGTTCCTGATGCCGGCCCCGCTCAACGACTGTCCCTTGGTTCATAACCGTAATCAAATCTGCATGTTCCACGGTGCTGAGACGGTGCGCGATCAGAATAGTCGTACGCCCCTTCATCAATACGTTCAGAGCCTGCTGTACCCAATGCTGGGATTCGTTATCCAGTGCAGAGGTTGCTTCGTCCAGCAGGAGAATTGGTGCATTCTTAAGAATCGCCCGCGCAATCGCAATGCGCTGCCGTTGTCCGCCTGACAACGATGCGCCTCTCTCTCCAACTGACGTTTGATACTTCTCAGGAAGTTCCTGAATAAAATGATGAGCGTATGCCGCCTTGGCAGCTTCGACAACTTCTTCATCCGTGGCTTCCGGCTTGCCATAGCGGATATTTTCCTCAATCGTGCCTGCAAACAAGAACGGCTCCTGCGGAACATAAGCAATCTGCCTGCGGATTTCCTCCAGTGTGTAATGGCCAAATGCTTTGCCTTGGAGCAGGATTTCTCCACTGTCCACCGGATAAAAGCCGAGCAACAGCTTGATCAGCGTACTTTTGCCGCTACCGCTGGCTCCCACAATTGCTGCGACCTGGCCGGGAAACACCTTCAAGGACATGCCTTCAATCACCTTTTTATCCATCTGATAGGAAAATTCCACATCGCGAAACTCCACCGCAGCATCCGAAAAATGTTTACTATCTGGAGATCCCAGTCGCTCTGGTTCCTCTTCCTCTGCAAGTACCTCTTGAATCCGGTGAGCCCCCGCGAGCGAATTCTGAGTCATGGACAGAACCATCCCCAGGTTCAATAAAGCGTGCGTCAGATTCACTTGCAAAACCGCCAGGGCAGCAACACTCCCCATTCCCATAAGTCCATAGGCATAGAGAAGACTACCGATGACGATAATGCCACAGAACGTGACGTAGCTAATAAAATGATTCACCGCAGCCTGCATGCCGTTCTTCTGTGCAGTTTGCCGAAGCGTCTGAGTCATCTGTTCGTTCAACGTCTCATACTGGCTATAAATTGAACGGATTCGAAACAGTTTCACCATCTGAATGCCGCCCATGAAATCTTTGAATTTTTCAGTCATTTTACCAAGCGTTTGCAATCCTTGTTCGGACAAGACACGAATATCTCGTGCAAATTTCAGGCTGACCGCGGAGGACAATAGCAGAATGACAAAAGATACGCCAGCAAACCGCCAATCGATCAACACCATGGAAACAATAGAACCGATGCAAAAAACAACTTGTAACAACAGAACGAAGTAAACCTGTGAAAATGTAAACTCAACTGTCGTTACGTCGTTGTTCACCCGTGACAACAAGTCCCCATGGTGCGTCTGCTCCAGAAATCTCGGACGGACTCGGCACAGCTTGTTATAAAGACGCTCACGGATGTTCAGTACAGTCAGCTCGACACTCCGCTGGTACAAGTAAATGAACCAGGGCGAAATAATATTTTCCAGAAACAGCGCCGTGCCCAAAATGATAAAAGCATTCACCATCAGAGACGTGTCTCGAGATACGGCGAAATCAACCAAGTTATGTACAACCAAACTGAAGGCAATCAGAAACAATGTCTGGGTGAGAGCCGTTACAGCCAGGCCGGTGGCGTACTGCGTTTTTTGCTTGCGGTTCATAAATGTCAGCAAATAGCCAAGTTCTTTAACTTGCGAGATCCATCCGCCCTTTTTCATGTGTGCGCCACCTCCCTGCGTTCGGCGGACTCGGTAAACTCCTGGTAGTAAGATTGGGCATACAGCCCATTCATCCCCAGTAATTGTTCATGAGTGCCCTTCTCCACAATATTTCCCTGTTCCATGACCCAAATCTCGTCGACACTTTGTACCGTAGAAAGTCGGTGAGCAATAACCATAGTTGTTCTCTGTTTCATCAATACACCCAGAGCTTTCTGAACCGCACTTTCCGACTCCGGATCAAGGGCCGACGTAGGCTCGTCCAACAACAGCACGGGAGCATCCTTTAAAAAGGCCCGAGCCATGGCGATACGCTGACGCTGTCCGCCGGACAAAAATCCTCCGCGCTCTCCGACATACGTCTGATATCCATCAGAGAGCTGCATAATGAAGGAATGCGCCTGAGCAACTTTGGCAGCTTCAATAATCGCGTCCATCGATGCTCCCTCCTGCCCGTAGCCAATATTTTCGGCAATCGTCCCGCTAAACAAATACGAATCCTGAGTGACCACGGAGAAATGTGACCGCAGTTGCTCCGGATCGGCACCATCAATCTGGTTGCCAAACACGCGGATTTCGCCTTCGCCTTTCTCCGGTAGCGGATAAAAGCCGCAAACCAGCTTAAACACCGTGCTCTTCCCTCCGCCGCTCGCCCCGACAAGAGCAATCGTCTTACCTTCCGGTACCGAGAAGCTAACATTCCGCAGGATCGGAGAGTGATCTTCATATCCGAAGGTTACATTCTTAAATTCAATAGGAGCTGCGTTCGCCTTCGGAATTAAACGGCCATTTTCTGTTTCGGTTGGTTGCTCAACGATGTCGGAAACCCTTCTCAAGGCACCGGCCATTTCGAACGTACGCGTGATAAGCTCGGGAATATGTTCCAGCGGTTCCAGACACAGATTCAGCAAGTATAAGAAGGCTACAAGTTCTCCCGCGCCTAACTGCCCTTGATAGATCAAATAACTTCCGTAACTGACTGCAAAAATGATCGGACTGATCATCAGTGTAGAAAGCAACGGGTTGACCCAGGCTTCCCGCTTTTTTACCGCCAGTTTTTTTTGAGCTGTCAATTGCAGCAACACTTGGTAGGATCGAGATAACATTCCGGATAACAGGTAGCTTTTTACAACAGGCATCCCCCCGAGCGTATCCTGGAGGTTAACGTTCATTCGGCCCATATTGGTCTGAGCTTCCTCCGTCAACCGCTCCAATTGCTTGCCAATCCACTGAGAAACCAGCAAGGCTACCGGAAATAACAGCAGACTGTACAGCATCAGCTCCCATTGGAGGTAGATCAAATATGCAAAACAGCCAATGAACAATAGCGGATGATAGAACCACTGGGCAAAATCCCGAATCATAAACTGCTGGATGAGCTGCAGATCATTGTTGATCCGTGACAGCATGTCACCCGAGTGTTGCTTTTCCAAATCGGAGACCCGAAGTTTGCCAATATGACGCATGACATCGTTACGGACATCCTGAACCGCAGAGGCACTGCTTCGCTCCACGCCGAAACTCATGAAAAACTTCGCAGGTACACCGATCAGGATGACCACAAAGACCGCATACACGATCTGTAACACGATTGGCCCTGCCCCTTTCTCGGCCTGCGTGGTCAGTTGCTCGATCAGACTTCCCGTCCATATCTCAATGACGGCCGCAGCAATTGCGGACAATATACCGACGATCATCCAGCCCTTGTGACGGCCTACATAAGACATCAGCCAGCGAAACGCTTTCCATGTGGCGTAAGCGGTGTGACGCTTGGAAGGTTCCGCTGTGACTTGTTCTCGAACGAATGGTTGCCGCTCAGCTTCCATGCAGTACTCCAGCCTCCGCCTCAATCTGCCGCTTAACTTGCTCTAAAATATCCCTGATGACAACAGCTGTTTCATCCACACGGGCAAGCTCTAATAATTCCTCGTGCGCGCCTTCGAGACGATAATCGGTGTAAACTTGCCTTGTTGCCCGCTGCCAGGACGGCAAATGATGCTCCACACGAAAAGCCTCGCTGTCCTTCGCAATCAGTTCATAAATCCGGGCCGAGATCGTTCCAGAATTAATAAGCTGCGCCTCATACATCAAGGTTGCTTTAACCTTCCGATGAACCCTCTCCCGTACGAGTGAGTTACTCATTAAGTCCTTCTCTTCTTCGTCAAAATCGGCAAGCATTTCTGCAAGCTCTTTCTCTGACGTTTCAGCAGGCGTCAGCGTTTCCTTAATCCACGAGTCCACCATAAGCACGTCCGTTACGACATGCCCTCTTTTTTCCATCACTTTAGCTACCTCAAACGTCAGGTTGCCTCCAAAGCAATAACCGAGTAACACGTAGGGCCCTTCTGGCTGGATGCGAACAATCTCATCCACATAGCGGTTCAGCATGGACTCGTAATCGGTGGCATCGTCAATAAAATCAATACCGTAGAGTATGAATCGTCCATCGAGCCTACTTGCAAGTTCCCGGTAACCTATGCCGAAGCCGCTACCGGGAGGGAAGCAGAACACGTTAAGATCACCTGTTTTATTCAACTTAATGAAAGAGTCTCCCCCTTGATCTAGCCCCATATCTCCCTCTCCAAAAGCCATGGCTTCAACGGTGAAATGATGGAACTCGCGGTTCAGCGGGATCTCAATTCCTGTTTCATCGTAAACAGCTTGAACGAGCCTCATCAGGCTTAACGAATTGCCACCGAGCTCAAAAAAGTTATCCTTTACTCCGACCTGCGGAACGCCAAGCGTATCTTGCCATACACGGGTGATTTTCATCTCAAGCAACGTTCTCGGCGCGACATATTCGGCTTCCCTGGCCGCGGTTTCCCCTGGCGCGGGCAATGCTTTGCGATCAATTTTCCCGTTCGAGGTCAGCGGCATCTGCGGAAGCTGAACGAAGTGAGAAGGAATCATATACCCCGGAAGTTGCTTGGAGAGTTCCTCCTTAAGTTGATGCGCCGAAAACCTGGTTTCTGCGACGTAATACGCAACAAGAAGCTTATTACCGTTCGCGTCGTCGCGATCAAGCACTTTGGCTTCCTGCACAGCTTCAATCTTCAGCATCTGGTTCTCGATCTCATCCAACTCAATCCGGTACCCTCGAATTTTCACCTGATGGTCGATCCGGCCTAGATATTCGATATTGCCGTCTGGTAACCAAGTTGCCAAATCGCCCGTGCGGTACAGTTTCTCCCCCTTCACAAACGGGGAATTGACGAACTTCTCTTCTGTCAAGTCCGGACGGTTCAGGTATCCTCTCGCAAGGCCTTCTCCAGCAACGAACATTTCACCCGCTACACCAATTGGAACGGGTTGGCGGTTTTCATCCAGAACATACACACGAAGCGTGGGGATAGGCTTGCCGATATTACTCTTCGCCGCCTCTATTTCGGTCCACGTAATTTCCTTATATGTCACATGAACGGTCGTTTCCGTAATGCCGTACATGTTGATCAGCTTTGTCTCCGGGTACTTCGTCTTGTAACCCTTGAGTAATAACGGACTGAGCGCTTCGCCTCCGAAGATGACGTTACGAATCCGTAGATGATATGCATGATCGACCAAGACCTTACGGAGCAACTGGTAAAAATACGTTGGCGTCTGATTCAAAATCGTAACTTGTTCGCGGCTTAGCAGCGCCAGAAAATCAGCGGGACTTTTCGCCGTCAGCGGTGGTACGATGACCAGCTTACCTCCATTCAGCAACGCTCCGTACATTTCCCAAACAGAAAAATCAAAGCAGAAGGAGTGGAACAGTGTCCATGTGTCGGCTGGCCCAAAATCGAACAAGTTCTTGTCGTTAAACAGAAGACGCACGACGTTTTTATGCTCAATTAGCGTTCCTTTAGGTTTACCGGTCGTTCCTGACGTGTAGATAACATAGGCCAAGTTCCCCGATCCAGATATCGGTTCTAAGTTTGAAGAGTCCAGTGTACCTTCGGAGCCGAGTCCATTCTCTTCCCAAACAAAATGATCTAATTCAAGCCGAGTCCCTGCGAAATCGGTCTTTTCATGCAAATGCTTTTGAATCAGTAATAACGGTGCGCCTGAATCTTCGATCATGAATCGGATGCGCTCCTCTGGATAATCGGGATCAACAGGCACGTAAGCCCCGCCGGCTTTGAGAATCGCTAGGATGCCAACAACCATATCAATCGAGCGTTCGGCTAGAATCGCTACCAGTTGGTCGGCTTTGACTCCTGTCTCCCGCAACTTCCGCGCAAGGCGATTGGATCGCTCGTTCAATTCGCGGTAAGTCAACTGTACTTCATCCATGACAACGGCTACGTTGTCCAGGTAAAGCGCTGCCCGTTCTTCAAACAAGCCGTGAATGGTTTGCCCACGTTCAAATCCGGTTTCGGTGTCATTAAATTGATTCAGGAGCGTTTCCCTCTCATCTGGAGATAGTACATCGGCTTGTCCAATCTCCAGATCGGGCTGAAATAAAAGTAAGGATAGTAGCCGAACCAAATGGTCGGCAGCCTGTTCCACTAACGCATGCTCATATCGCTGCCCGTCATAACTTATCTCCAACTTGATCGAGCTGTCTTCGCGGTCGAAGCGAAAAATCATATCGTTCACCATCCGGTTGCTCAGCGGTTCAGGATGAATCGGGGCGAAGGTGACCACGGTATTAATGACCGGGAAGCCGTCCTTCGTGTAACCCAGATGGAGCGGCTCCACCATTTTCCGAAAAGGCAGGTGCTGATGCTCCAATGCCTCGCCGATGGAGGTTTTAATTCCTCCAAGTAACGTTTTAAGTGTCGTCTGATGGCTTACATCCGTTTTGATGACCAGGATTTCATGCGACGTCGGCATCTCATCCGCTTCTGCATGATAAGAAGGCATACCGACCAGTACTTGACCCTGCCCTGTATATTTGAACAGCAGGCCTTTTACTCCTGCCAAAGCAACCATGTATATCGCCAAATCGGAACCACTCGCTAGGCCAATAATTCTCTCCGAGAGCTCGCTTGGCAGAGTGCGGTGAATCAAGCCCGGCTTGGCCTGGACTTCCCCACTTGCAGATAATTTGGAGGATTGACTGTAAGGAAGGAAGCTCAGGCTATCACCGGCATCAAACTTGCTGCTCCAGTATCGTTCTTCCTTTTCAAATAAAGATCTCATGGATACCTCCCCTAAAATGAAGTGACCGCATGCCCTGAGCAGATCCCAAAACGTTTGTTTTCGGATCTGTGCATCCAGGGCTTTGCATGTAGTTCGCCATCTTACTTGGGATACTGCAGATTTCGCCAGAGACATCAAAGGCACGTTTGTAGAATCAGAACGCGAATTCGATTGTATCCACCGCATTCTTTCCGCCTGTCTCCGGTTTATGACATTCAATGCGGTTTAGCTCAAGATGTGGATTTTCCACGATTTGAGACAGCACCCGCAGGTAATCCTCGGACAAGGTACGAATCATCGTCTCTTTGAACAGTTTGGTGGCATAGAAGAAGCCTCCGCTCAGCGTGCCGTTGTTTTCATACATAAACAGAGTTAGATCAAACTTGGCTTCTTCCAACTGGTCGAGTTCAACATTTTTCAGGTTGACCCCTTCCAGTTCGACGTCGTGTTCTTCGATATTTTGCAAGTCGAAAACAGCATCGAATAATGGGAAGCGCCCTGGTTCCCGCTTCACATCCAAACGCTCCACAAGCTCTTCGAACGGATAATCCTGGTTCTCAAAAGCACCCAAAGCTGTCTCCTTCACTTCTTCAAGGTAGGACAAGAACGTTTTGTCGCCTGAAGGACGATTGCGGAGCGCCAACGTATTAACAAACATCCCGATGACCGGCTCCAAATCGGCATTCGTTCTTCCCGCCACCGGGGTACCCACGATGATATCCTCTTGTCCGCTATACTTGGAGAGCAACAAGGTATACGCCGCTAGTAGCACCATGTACAGCGTGCTTTCTTGCTGGGCTGCCAATTGACGCAATCGCTCAGAGAGAGAAGCATCAACGTCGAAATCCAGATGCATGCCTTCGTAATCGCGAATCGCAGACCGTTCATAGTCCATAGGTAAGTCAGCCCTTGGGAGCTCGCCTTCAAAGGCTTTCAGCCAGTACGCTTCCTGCCGCCCGATCCGGTCTTGGTAGTCCTTAGAGTGTTGCCAAACAGCATAATCTTTATATTGAATCCGTAGTGGAGGCAGTTCTTCACCGGCATAAACACTTGAGAACTCATCCATCACAATCGCCATCGATACGCCGTCGGATACAATATGATGCATATCGAACAGGAGAATATGCAGGTCCCGCTCCAGTTCTATGACCCCGGCGCGCAGAAGTGGCGGCTTGCCAAGGTCAAACGGGCGAACGAAGCCGCGAATGGTCTGCTCGATTTGAGTCACATCCTCTGGATCTGCTTGATGGTGCTCGATAGCAAAATCAACCTGCTGGTAAATGCGCTGAACCGCTTCACCCTTCACAACTTCAAAACCGGTACGCAGCGATTCATGGCGAGTTATCAATTTGCGCATGGTATCTTCAAAACGCTCTAAATCAAACTCACCTTCCAACTGTACCAGTTCCGGCATGTTATAAAGCTGGTCTGCTCCGTCTAGCGTGTGCTGAATGAACAATCGCTTCTGCGCAGAGGAGAGAGGGTAGTATTCTCTCACATCCGCTTGAGGAATGGCGTCATGCTCCCGTCGCTCCATCCGGGCGACTACCTCGGCCATCGCTGCAATGGTCGAGTGACGGAATACGTCGCGCAGCGGCAGATTGACATTTAATTTCTTAAATACCTTGCCTGCCAATGACGTTGCCCGTAGAGAGTGACCACCAATATCGAAGAAGTTCTCGTACACGCCGATCTCCTTCGTTAGCCCCAGCACCTCTTTCCAAATCGAGGCCAATTTTATTTCCAGTTTATTGCGCGGTGCGACATACTCCACTCCGCTTCCTGCCTCCCCTTCCGGGGCTGGCAACGCCTTCCGGTCAATTTTTCCGTTTGGCGTCAGAGGCAGATGCTCCATCTTCACGAAGTACGATGGGATCATATACCCTGGCAACTCCTGTGCCAGCGCTCCACGCAGATCGTTTACTGCCAGCTTCGTTCCTGTATCCGGTGTGTAATATGCACATAGCACTTTCTGCCCGTTTGCGTCATTTCGAACCAGCACCACGGCTTCGCGTACATTTTCCACCCGCAAGAGTTGTGACTCGATCTCGCCCGTTTCGATCCGATACCCCCGGATTTTTGCCTGGTTGTCCATCCGACCGATGAAGTCCACGTTGCCGTCTTTTGTCCATCTCGCCAGGTCTCCCGTGCGATACAACCGTTCCCCCTCGGTGAACGGACTATCGACGAACTTCTGATCTGTCAGCTCTGGACGGTTCAAGTATCCGCGTGAGACCCCAACTCCGCCAATAACCAACTCGCCCAGCACCCCGACAGGCACGGGATTTAAATGTGCATCCACAATGTAAAACTTCGCATTTAACCATGCTTTGCCGATAGGCACATGCCCTGTCTGTGGTAGCATTTTCAGTGGCTCATCGTAGAAGCTGGAGTCAATTGCTGCTTCCGTTACACCATAGGCGTTGATGATTCGGAATTGAGAGCCAAATCGTTCCTGCAAGGTTCGATAGTCTCCTACGCTGCAGCTGTCTGAACTTGTAATGAGCAGTTCCATCTGACTCATATCCAGCTGATTTTCATGCACATATTCCATAAACGGCACAATCAGCGCTGGCGTCGATTCAAAAATGGTGACTTGCTCCTGCTCGATCCAGTGGTGCAGACGAGACGGATCAATCCGGTCGTCCTTCGGCACAATGACCATCGTTCCCCCGTTGTATAGCGTGCGTGCAATATCGCCCACGAACACGTCAAACGAGAAGCTTGCCAGCTGTAACAGCCGCACCGGGAACTGATCCAACCGATATTCCCGTCGGTAGCCTGCCGCCGTATTCACCAGACTTCGGTGCTCGATCATGACACCTTTGGGCTGCCCTGTCGTTCCCGACGTATAGATCACGTAGGCCATATCCTCTGGACGGGCTTCGTGGAAATCATCCATGCCAGAACTCAGCGGCGCATTGGCCCGCTCCTCGCTGTAGGATGCTTCGTCATCAAGATACAACACATCCGCCAACGCCAGTTCCTCTTCACCCAGCCAAGCTTCAGCACGTTCTCGCAGTGGCGTTTGCGTGAGTAGCACCTTCGCTCCGCTGTCTTGCAGCATGAACCTCACGCGGTCTGCCGGGTAATCCGGGTCGAGTGGTACATAAGCGCCGCCTGCTTTCCAGACGGCCAGCACGGCTACCAGCAAATCTACTGAACGTTCGGCAAGAATGCCGACGATGGATTCCCGGCCGATGCTACTTGCGCGCAGTGTAGCCGCCAAACGGTTCGCACGCTCATTCAGCTCCGCATACGTTAGACGGTCGTTCTCGTACACAACGGCCTCTGATTCAGGCGCTCGTTGCGCCTGTTCCTCAAACAGAAGGTGGAACGCAACCGCAGGAGCAACTTCCACTTCCAGCTGCACCGGGTTAAATGCGCTGAGCATTTCTTTTTCCTCAGCCGTTAACAAGCTCAGCTCAGCAATCTTCGCATCCGGACGGCTTACAATCGTGACAAGCAACTGCTCATAATGTTTGGCCATCCGTTCGATGGTCTCCCTTTTATAAAGAGCCGTCGCATATTCGAAGCTGTATTCCAAGCCGTCGTTCTCCTCACCCACATCCAAGCTAATATCAAACTTGGCGGTATCCATTGCGCTCGGACAAGAAGTCAAGCGGAGCCCTTCCAACTCGAATTCCTCGTTCTCCGTATTCTGCATCGTAAACAACGTGTCAAAAAGGGGATTACGGCTTAAATCACGGGTGACTTGCACCTTGTCCACCAATTCTTCGAACGGATAGTTTTGATGCTCAAATGCATGGAGGGTGGTTTCTTTAATCTCGTTCAGGTATGACAGGAATGTCTTCTCCGAAGACGGATAACTGCGAATCGCCAGTGTATTCAAGAAAATCCCGATTAACGGTTGCACATCTCCATGGTTCCTTCCGGCAATTGGCGTACCAACAACTACATCTTCCTGACCTGAATATTTGTGCAGAAGCACGTTATAAGCAGCAAGCAACACCATGAACAGTGTCGTGCCCGTTTCTGAAGCCAACTGCTTCAGGGCATCGGTTTTCGAAGCTTCTAAGAAAAACTCCAGTGTGTGACCATCGTAGCTCTGCACAGCAGGACGCGGATAATCGGTTGGCATTTCCAGCACCGGAAGTTCTCCTTGGAACATGTCCAGCCAGTACGTTTCCTGATGCTGAAGCCGTTCCTTCTGCTCCTGTGAATGTAGCCAAACGGAATAATCTTTGTACTGAATGCGTAAAGGCTCCAGTTGTTCTCCCCCATACAAGCGGACGAATTCTTCAACAAAGATCTCCATCGATACACCGTCGGAAATAATATGATGCATATCGTACATTAGAATATGGCGTTCCGGAGCAAGCTGGACAAGGCCTACTCTCAGTAGCGGAGGTTTCGCCAAGTCAAACGGACGGACAAACCGACGAACGATCTCTTCGACCTCTTGCTCATCTGCTGAATAGAACTCCACGGCCAAATTCAAGTCTTGATAAATCCGTTGCGCTGCTTCGCCATCCACCATCTCGAAACCGGTGCGCAACATTTCATGTCTATCCACGAGCTTACGGAATGCGTCTTCGAACCTTGCACGATCCAAAGCCCCCTCTAGCACCATGGCTTCCGGCATGTTGTAACTAAGCTCCGCACCTTCTAGTTGATTCAAAATAAAGAGACGTTTTTGAGCAAAAGATTGTGGGTACACCTCACGTCTCTCCGCCAGCGGAATAGCAACGAATTGCTGCTCATCTAGCCGGGAAATGGCAACCGCCATGTTCTCGATCATAGAATGACGAAACACCTCTCGCAGTGGCAGATCCACGTTCAACTCTTTATGAATCTTACTGACCAGTGTCGTTGCCCGTAGGGAGTGACCGCCGATGTCGAAGAAGTTCTCGTACACGCCGATCTCCTTCGTAAGCCCCAGCACCTCCTGCCATATCGAGGCCAATTTTCTTTCTAGCTCATTGCGTGGTGCGACATACTCCGTTCCGCTTCCTGCCTCCCCTTCCGGCGCTGGCAACGCCTTCCGATCGATCTTTCCGTTCGGCGTCAGAGGCAGACACTCCATTTCCACGAAGTACGATGGAATCATGTATCCCGGCAACTCTTGTGCCAGTGCACCTCGCAGAACGTTCATTGCCAGATCCGTTCCAGTATTCGTTGTGTAATAAGCGCATAACATCTTCTGTCCTTCTCCATCAGTTCGAACCAGAACGGCTGCTTCGCGTACGCCTTCCACACGCAACAGCTTCGCTTCGACCTCACCTGTTTCAATCCGGTAGCCCCGAATTTTAGCCTGATTGTCCATTCGACCAATGAAATCCACGTTGCCGTCTTCCATCCACCGCGCCAAGTCCCCTGTGCGATACAACCGTTCACCTGTGCCAAAGGGACTGCCTATGAACTTCTCTTCCGTCAGCTCCGGACGGTTTAAATATCCGCGCGAGACCCCAACTCCGCCGATAACCAACTCGCCCAGCACACCTACAGGCACGGGATTCAGGTGTGCATCCACAATGTAAAACTTCGCATTTAACCACGCTTTGCCGATAGGCACATGTCCTGTCTCTGGCAGCAGTTCCAGCGGCTCGTCGTAGAAGCTGGAGTCAATCGCTGCTTCCGTTACGCCATAGGCGTTGATAATACGGAATAAAGAGCCGAACCGCTCCTGCAAGGTTCGATAATCTGCCACGCTGCAGCTATCCGAACTTGTGATGAGTAGCTCCATCTGACTCATATCCAGCTGATTTTCATGCACATGATCCATAAACGGCACAATCAGCGCTGGCGTTGATTCAAAAATAGTCACCCGCTCCTGCTCGATCCAGTGGTGCAGACGAGACGGATCAATCCGGTCATCCTTCGGCACAATGACCATGGAGCCTCCGTTGTACAGCGTGCGTGCAATATCGCCCACGAACACGTCAAACGAGAAGCTGGCAAGCTGTAACAGCCGCACCGGGAACTGATCTAATCGATATTCCCTGCGGTATCCTGCCGCCGTATTCACCAGACTGCGGTGCTCGATCATGACGCCTTTGGGCTGTCCTGTCGTTCCCGACGTATAGATTACGTAGGCCAGATCCTCCGGTCGGGCTTCGTGGAAATCATGCATGCCAGAACTCATCGGCGCATTGGCCCGCTCCTCGCTGTAGGATGCTTCGTCGTCGAGGTACCACACTACCGACAACGCCAGCTCCTTTTCAACGAGCCAAGCTTCGACATATTCTCGCAGGGGCTCTTGGGTGAGTAGCACCTTCGCTCCGCTGTCTTCGAGCATGAACCGCACACGGTCTGCCGGGTAATCCGGGTCGAGCGGTACATAGGCGCCGCCTGCTTTCCAGACAGCCAATACGGCTACCAGCAAATCCACCGAACGTTCGGCGAGAATACCGACGATGGATTCCCGGCCAATGCCGCTTACACGTAGCGTAGCCGCCAAACGGTTCGCCCGCTCGTTCAGCTCCACATACGTCAGCCGATCATTTTCGTACACGACAGCCTCGGATTCAGGCGTGCGTTCGGCTTGTTCCTCGAACAGACGGTGGAACGCAGCCGCAGGAGTCGTTTCTGCTTCCGGTTGTGCCGGATTAAACGCAAGGATCATTTTTTCTTTTTCCGCTGTGGTCAACAGATGTAGCTCAGCAATCTTCGCATCCGGGCGGCTTACGATCGCCGCAAGCAAATGTCCGAAATGAGCCTGCAGTCTTCGAATCGTGCTTTCTTTATAAAGAGCCGTTGCGAATTCAAAGTTGCACTCCAACACGCCGTCTTCTTCTGTAACATCTACGCTCAAATCGAACTTGGCCGAGCCGTAGTCGCTAGGGTACGGTGATAACTTCATTCCTTTCAGTTCTATCTTTTTATCCTCCAAGTTTTGCAAGGAGAACATGGTATCAAAGAGCGGGTTACGGCTCAGATCCCGGGCAACCTGCACTTTATCGACGAGCTCCTCGAACGGATAGTTCTGATGCTCGTAAGCCCCTAAAGTCGTTTCTTTCACTTCTTCCAAATACGATAGGAAGCTTTTGTCCGAAGTCGGATAATTGCGAAGCGCCAGCGTATTAACGAACATTCCGATTAAAGGCTGCGTATCTGCATGTGTTCTGCCCGCAATCGACGTTCCGACAATCAAATCGTCCTGGCCTGTGTATTTATGCAATAGCACGGTATATGCCGCAAGTAACACCATATATAGCGTCGTTCCTCTTTGAGCGGCCAGTTGCTTCAAACCTTCGTTCGTCTTCTCATCTACGAAAGACGTTAACGTCTGTCCTTCAAAACTTTGCACGGCAGGACGCGGGTAATCGGTCGGCATTTCCAGCACCGGAAAATCGCCTTGGTAACGTTCCAACCAATAGCTTTCCTCCCGTTTCAACTGCTCCTTATGCTCGTCTGACTGTTGCCATACCGCATAGTCCTTGTATTGAATGCGTAAAGGCTCTAATGACTCGTCGCTGTATAGATGAACGAGTTCATCGACGAATACGTCCATCGAAACTCCGTCGGAGATGATATGGTGCATGTCAAACATCAGTAAATAACGTTCGGTCGCCAGCTCTACGAGTTTCGCTCGCAGCAGTGGAGGCTTCGCCAAATCGAAAGGCTGGATGAAGGCCTGTACAACGTCTGGCGCTTCTTCCTCGTTCGCATGGCAGTACTCCACAGCAAAGTGGGCACTCTCGTAAATGCGCTGTACTGCTTCGCCTTGCACGATCTCGAAGCCGGTTCGCAGCGTTTCGTGCCGTGCAATCAGTCCGCGGAAAGCCTTTTCCAGCAGACTCCGATCGATCGTTCCTTCCACCAGTAACACACCAGGCATGTTGTAGCTCTGATCTGCACCTTCCAGCTGATTCAGGATATACAACCGCTTCTGAGCTGATGAAAGTGGATAATATGTTCTTCTGTCTGCCAACGGAATCGACGAGAACGTCTGCTCTCCGATCCGGGATATGGCTAGGGCCATCTCTTCAATTGTCGAATAGCGAAATACGTCCCGCAGAGGCAACTCAACGTTCAACTCCTGGTGCACCTTACTTACCAGTGT
The DNA here is from genome assembly GCF_023714295.1 of Paenibacillus polysaccharolyticus. GTDB lineage: Bacteria > Bacillota > Bacilli > Paenibacillales > Paenibacillaceae > Paenibacillus > Paenibacillus polysaccharolyticus_A. The sequence continues at coordinate 22,334 of NZ_JAMAUN010000015.1, read as the reverse complement.
TGTCGCCCGAAGTGAATGTCCGCCAAGGTCGAAGAAATTATCATGAACGCCAATGTGCGCGAGTCCGAGCACACTTTTCCAAATATCAGCCAGGCTAGCTTCAAGTGGAGTCCGTGGTGGAGTCCCATCTTCGCCTACCTGCAAGCTCTCCTCTGGTGCCGGGAGAGACCTGCGGTCAACCTTGCCGTTCGTTGTCAGCGGGAGTTGCTCTAGCTGGATCAAGTACGACGGAATCATATAGGCCGGTAGCTCCTGGGAAAGTACACTCTTCACCTCAGCCGCTGGAAGCTCAACGTCAGCTTCATAATACGCACAAAGCTGCTTTTCGCCGGAAGCACTCTCTCTGGCGAATACCGTTGTTTTCCGAATCCCCTCAACTTTCTGAAGCTGAGCTTCAATCTCGCCGAGTTCAATCCGGAAGCCACGAATTTTCACTTGGTCATCCGTCCGTCCAACGTATTCAATCGTACCGTCCGGCAACCATTTCGCTAAATCCCCCGTCCGGTACATGCGCTCTCCCGGTTCAAAAGGATTGTCCACAAATTTCTCCGCCGTCAGCTCGGGGCGGTTATTGTAACCCTGTACCAAACCTTCCCCACCAACGCAGAGTTCGCCAGCCACACCGATCGGCAGAAGTTGGTTACGGCTGTCAACAATATATACCGTTGTATTACTTATGGGTCTTCCAATGGGAACGGTAACCGCTGCGTCATCAATGAAGTCGACCGGAAGGTATGTGGTATACACCGTGCTTTCCGATGGACCATACAGGTGGTTAAGTTTTCCCGGTCCGATATGGGCGAGCGCTTTACGCACATGACCAACCGACACTCGCTCTCCTCCGAACAATATTGCCCGGACATCTCGCAAGCAGTCGATGTTCACATCTACAAGCACGTTGAAAAACGCCGTCGTTATCAGCATCACAGAGATATGCTCGCGCTGAATGAGATCCGCTAGCTGGCTAATCTCCAGCACAGTCTCACGGGGAACCAGAACCAACCGTGCTCCGTTGGTCAAAGCACCAAAAATATCGAAGATCGCTCCGTCAAACGAATAACTCGAAAGTTGCAGGACATGATCATGCTCCGTGATGTCGATATAATTCGTATTTCGCACGATACGTACGATGTTGCGGTGTGTAACAAGGTTGCCTTTCGGCTTGCCCGTCGTTCCTGACGTATAGATGATGCATGCCAGATCTGTCGCTTCCGTGCCTGGATGTAGATCAGTGCTGTCCTCGTGATAGAAAAATTCATCATCCAATAAGATCACGGAGTCCGAATCCGCCAGACGTTCACGCAAGTGGCTTTGGGTCAGCATGACCTGAGCTCCCGAATCCTCGATCAGAAAACGGATACGCTCTTCGGGATATTCCGGATCAATTGGTACGTAACCTGCTCCGGCTTTGTGTGCCGCCAGCATACCCACTACCATTTCAATGGAACGCTCAGCCATAATAGCGACTAGCCCTCCTCGGGTTATCCCGTGAGTACGCAAGGTACGGGCAAGGCGATTGACACGTTCATTCAGAGCGCGGTAGGTCATCTCGTGTCCATTCAAGGTGACAGCCGTTGCATCCGGGATGCGCTCCGCTTGTTCCTGGAACAATTGAATGAGCGTCTTATGGCGAGGGAACGCTGTGGTGGTATCGTTAAAACGTTCGAGTAGGTCCGTCTTTTCAGTCTCCGTCACAAGTTCCAACTCACCCACCGCAATTTTCGGATTAGCCGTCACCTGCTCCAGCAGATGTACGAGATGCCCCTTCAGCCGCTCGATACTATCTTTGTCGAACAATTCAGCATTAAAATCGAAGCGAATTTCGATCTCGGCTCCTGGTGATACGGTCACGTTGAAGTTATAGTTCGTCTGCTCCTCCATCTGAACGTCTGCGATGGTTAGTTCCCCATGGTTCTGGTCACCTGCCTGCTCCATCTGTTCATCTACAGGATAATTCTCGAAAGCGATGATATGGTTGATCAGGTTCTGCTTTTGCAAGCTGAGGGCTTGAATCTCATACAGCGGATAGTAATCATAACTCCCGGACTCCAGTGCTCGCTCCTGAAGCTTCACCATCAGGTTGGCAAATACGGTGTCGGCTTCACTCGTGACGCGAACCGGAACTGTATTGATAAACAGACCGATCATGGACTCGACGCCTGGAATCTCCACCGGTCTTCCGGCTACAACGCTACCGAATACGGCATCGTGGGTTCCGTTATATTTTTGCAACATCACACCCCATGCAGCCTGCAAAAGTGTATTTACCGTAACCAGGTGCTGTTTCGCTACCTGATCCATCCGTTCGCTTAAATCCTTGCCCAGCAGAGCTGTGACGTGATCGGCTTTAAATCTGTTATGCGGCGCTGATTCCTTTTGCCCGGGGAGTACCGTTTGCCCCTCATAACCTGCCAAGAATGCCGTCCAATAATCGGATGCTGCCTTATCGTCCTGCTTCTCCAACCATTCGATATAAGTACCGTAATCTGCTCCTTGATCTACCACCGGTTGCTCACCAGAGACCAAAACAGAATACATCTCGAACAGCTCCTGTGTCAGCTGAGACAGACACCAACCATCCATTAAAATATGCTGGAAACTCCACAATACATGGTAGCTTTGCTCTTCAGTACGCAGGATCGTAAAGCGAACAAGTGCATCATGTTCCATGTCGAAGCCGCGAAGTTTGTCATCCTCAGCCTTTTTGTCCAGATAGGCCTGTTTTTCCTCCATTTTCAAATGAAGCAACTCTTCATATTCGAAGCCAACTGGTTTATCACGGTACACAATTTGCAAAGGCTCCCCTGTCGGACCTTTCACAAAATTCGCCCGTAACACCAGATGTCGTTTCGCAAGCTCCATCCAGCTTCTCTTGAAAAGCTGCACATTGAGTGCTCCCCGCATCGTAAATCGTGTCTGCTCGAAGTAAGCGGCTGTTTGCTGATCAAGCGCGCTGTGGAACCACATACCCTTTTGCATCGGAGTAAGCGAGTAAATATTTTCGATTTCCCCGAGATGACCGGAACGCTGAGCGATTTGCTCCAATGCTGTAATGGTCAAACCTTTAAATTGTACGTCGCTTGGCGTCAGTTCGGTATGTTCTTTCCCTACACAGTGGGCTATGAGCTCTCGGAGACTTTGCTCAAGACCTTGAGCAAAAAATTCCATTGTTTCCTTCCGATACTGCTTTCGACTGTAGCTAAGATCAAGCGATAGAGCTCCGTCCAGCACCATGCCGTTAATATCCAGCACAAAGCTGCGGGCCTGTCGATCACTAGCCGGGCTACCACTGGAATAAGCAGATATGCCGATCTCATCTTGATTGACATCATCGTCGAACTGACCGAGGTAATTAAAATTAATTTCCGGTTCTGCGCCCCAAACCAAGCCATCCTCCAACTTGGAGAGATAACGGCATACGCCATAGCCGAGTCCTTTGTTAGGAATGCGGCGCAAGCGTTCCTTGACCTGTTTAATCTGGTAGGCCAAATCCCGATCGCTTTCCGGCTCCAGGACCACTGGGAATTTGGTCGTAAACCAGCCAACTGTGCGATTAATGTCGATATCAGTTCCCATGGATTCACGTCCATGTCCTTCGAGATTGATCCGCACACGTTCGTGTCCTGTCCACTTGCGAATGGCTATGCCGAGCGCCGTAATTAAAATATCATTCATTTCAGTGTTATAAGCTCGGTGAACCCGCTTCAGTAACTGCTCTGTTTCTTCGGGAGTTAAACGGACGAATAGTGATTCGCTGTCTAGTTGCGTTGTCATGTCCGTCTCCATATCCTTCGGTATGGCCGGAACCTCAATTAGCTCCACGTCCTGCCAGTAGGCTCGCTCCTTCGTGATTTCCGAACTTTGTGCGTAAACGGCCAATTGTTCTGACCAAGTGCGGTACGCGTCCGTTTTCGCAGGGAAACGAATGTCCTCGTTTTTGACGGTCTGCTCGTAACCCAGTGCGAAATCCTCCATCAAAATACGCCATGACACACCGTCCACCACGGCATGGTGAACCGCCAGTAACAGATGATCCCCATCCGCACACTGAAACAGTCCTGCTTTCATAAGAGGTCCATTCTCCAAATCAATACCTGCTTGAATGTCCGTTGCCCTTGCTTCCACAACCTGCTCGGTGTGTTGCTCCTCCTTGAAGTCGAACACATCCAGTGTGAACAGCCCGCCTTCCTGAATCGCTCGGTTCCGGGCATTGAATCCTTGTTCCGTTTTACGGAATACCATTCGCAAAGCGTCATGATGCTCGGCTAGCTTTTGCAGTACATGTCCTACCTTTTCTTCTTCGAAGCGATCCTTCCGGTACAGCATCACCGACTGATTGAAATGATGCGCATCCACAAAAGCGCTCTCGAAAAACCATTGCTGGATCGGCGTCAACGCTGTTTCACCCGTTATTTCTCCTTGATCAATGGTACGTCCAATCGTTTTCACATGCAGACTGAGTTGTGAGATCGTCGGATATTTGAACAAATCCCTTATTTCCAGCTTGTATCCGGCTTGATGAAGACGCGAAGATACTTGGATGGACTTAATTGAGTCTCCACCCATCTCAAAGAAATGATCGGTTACCCCAACGCGATCAGCGTTCAATACGCCCTGCCATACATCGGCAAGGGTCCGCTCCACTTCATTTCGGGGAGCTACATACTCGCCTCCAATCAGTGCATTTCCTTCTGGGACAGGCAGTGCCTTCCGGTCAATTTTGTCGTTCGGTGTAAGTGGCATCCGTGGAAGCTGAACAAAGTGGGCCGGAATCATGTAATTCGGCAAGTTTTGCGCCAGCGTGTTTCTCAACTCACCTAGTGTAAGTGGGTGGCTCGCCACCAGGTAAGCGCACAGTTCTTGGCCGCTTTTCCCTTCCCGAGCGATCACGATGGTCTCCTGCACGGAGTCAATCTTCAGAAGTTGCTCTTCAATCTCCCCAATTTCGATTCGGAATCCACGGATTTTCACCTGATGGTCGATCCGTCCCAAATACTCCATATTTCCGTTTGGAAGCCAGCGCGCCAGATCTCCCGTCCGGTAGAGGCGTTCTCCCGGTGCAAACGGATGTTCCACGAACTTCTCTGCTGTTAGCTCCGGTTGGTTCAGATAACCTCTCGCAAGCCCCACTCCGGCCACGCACAACTCGCCGTCCAATCCTGGAGGTACAAGTTGAAGGTGGGCATCCAAAATAAAAATTTGGTGATTAGCCAGCGGCCTCCCGATTGGAATCACTCTGTGTTCCGGCTGCTCCTCGTCTGCATCCCAAAGCGTCGTAACAATGGAAGCTTCAGTAGGGCCATAAGCATTGAAATAGTGAACCTTCGGTTTCCACTGTTGCACGAATTCGGCAGATACCGCCGATCCTCCGGTCACGAGTTTCGTTAAGCTAGGGAGGCGATCCGGGTTCAAATAAGCGCTATACGTCGGCGGCAAAATCGCCGCTGTAATTGCATGCTCGTTCATATATTGCTCGAACAAACGGGTGTCGAGAATCGTTTCGGCCGTAGGAATGTACAGAGTCGCACCAAAATAGAGTGCTTTGAACATTTCCCAGCAGGATGCATCGAATGACAGGCTGGCAAATTGAACAATTCGGTCTTGCTCGGTAATACGAAGCCTGTCCGCAAACATCAATTTCAAGCTTACCAAACCCCGATGCTCCAGCATGACTCCTTTGGGTTTGCCTGTCGTACCTGACGTATAGATGACATAAGCGAGGTCATTCGGTCCGCTAGCGAGCTCCAGATCCGCCCCATCGTTGTCATAGGAGTTCTCATCATCCAGTGCAAGAACAGTCCCTTTGAAAGGTACTTGGTGCATCAGTTCCCTTTGAGTCAGCAGTAACTGCGCGTTAGAGTCATCCAGAATGTAACGGATTCGTTCTTCGGGGTATTCGGGATCAATGGGCACGTAAGCACCGCCAGCTTTTAGAACCGCCAGAATACCAACAACCGTCTCCAGCGATCTCCTTACCATCAAGCCGACTAATTGATTGGGTAACACACCGACGGATCGTAGCGTTCTCGCCAGCCGATTGGCCCGTTCATTCAACTCCGCGTACGAAAGTAGCTGATTTTCAAATACAACTGCTGTCGCTTCTGGCACCCGCCGTACCTGTTCTTCTATGAGTTGATGAATTGTCCAATCCCGGGCATAGTCCTGCTTGGTATCGTTAAAGCTTTGGAGCAATTGAAATCTCTCTTCTTCAGACAACATATCAATCTTCACGATGCCCAGTTCCAACTCGTGGAGACCCACAGTTAGCAGGCTGTTGAGATGACTAACAACCCTAATCATGAATTCAGAATCATATAAATGCTCGTTGTATGAAAGAGCTAGCTGTATTGTCCCGCCTTTTATGCTGAACTCAAAAGAACAATCCGTGACTACATATGGTGCGATTTCGTCCGTATGTAGCTCTTTGAGAGATACTAGTGTATGGATGATGGGCTTTCCATCCTGATATTGCAAGTCCAGCTTCTCCGTCATTTTCGAGAACGGAATATGTTGATGCTGGATCGCTTCCGGTAAGGAAGTCCTCAATTCATTCAGAAGTGTTTTAAAAGTCGCACCCGCCGCAAACGAGTTTTTTAATATGACAGTATGATTAATGGATCGGCGCTGATCTGTCTTTTTCGGTACAATCGGCATACCAACCAAAATGTCGGAAACGCCCGTATATTTATATAAAAGTGACTGAACACCCGCAAGCATAATCATAAACGTCGCCAGCGGAGCTCCCTTACTCATTTGAAGGACACGCTGTGATGCTTTCTCTGCGAGTGAACCACTAATGGTTTTCATCAAGGGTCTTAAAGGGCTTTGCGTTTTGCTGTAAGGCAACCGTGTCAAAATATCATCATCACTACCGAGTTTTTCGTTCCAAAACAACGTTTCTTTTTCAAAAGCCACCTGGATCGTTCCCCTCTCTTCATCGGTAAAAGCAATCCGGCAGAGCCTATGCCGCAGCAACGCTCCCCGCCTTTTCAAAATGTGACAACAATAGCAATGGCTTATGCCAAATCACCGCTTTGCTTGTCCAATAGATCTATGACACTCTTCTGTCTGGCAACTGTCTCGAACACTCCCATGCTTAAAAAAAATAAAGACATGGTTTACGCAAAAGATGTAGCTGTTACTGGCTCCCTTGCTTCAGTATGTTTACTGTGAACACCGATGCCCGAGAACGGACTTTGAGTTTACCTTGGATTCGGAATTGGAATTAGAGGTGTACAAAGGAGGTTCCTCCCATTGATGTAAGACCTGCTGCAGGATACTAGTAGGCCAGCAACGAAATTAGCCGCACCTCCAGATTTAGCTAAGGAGTTGCCTTGATCGAAACCTATGTTAAGGGGCATGGATACACTCTATGTACGATTAATGCATTCCCGCAGTCCCGATGTGGATAAATCAAGATCAGGCTGCGGGGTAGTGATCTTTTTCCGGGCGATTACATGTGAAGATGGTATTTCATGCGGCTCTCAAAAATACTTTGTATTAGATGAATGGATTTAGCTCTAGGGTCAGCAGTGAATCCCCCTGTTACCTGACGGTATCAAGGAATACTCGAGTGAAATATTCCGATAGGAGCAAAATTCATCTTCAACACCAGATTCGGCGCAGCCCCCCCGAAAGAAGCATTATTGCAAGGGCAACTGTCGGTCTGACCAAGCTTAGGTCGTTACCAGCAAACGCTGGGTCTCTTGTGAGATTACCTGCTGAATACTAGATTTGATAATATTGCAACCAGCAGCCAGATTCTCCATGGAAACCGTCAGCGGAGGCATGATCTTCAGGACGAGGTCCCCTCTGCCGGCCCTTTCAATAATAAGTCCGTTCTCGAAACTGATCTCCGACATCCGCTTCGCCCCTGCTTCATCCGTGAAGCCCGAAACGTCAATGCCCCAGATCAGGCCAATCCCGCGGATGGTGATAGATTGATGTAGAGGTTTAATTTCTTTATCAAGAAACGAGCGCACGAACTCTTCCTTCTGCTTCACCTGTTCTTCCAAAGCGGCTCTATCTCGGAACTCAAGAGCAGCCTTGGCAGCCACAAAAGCAAGCTGGTTACCGCGGAAGGTACCGTTGTGTTCTCCAGGCGTCCAAAGATCCAGTTCTGGCTTTAAGAGCAGTAGGGACATTGGCAGGCCGTAACCGCTGATCGACTTGGATAGGGTAACCATATCCGGCTCAATCCCTGCACGTTCGAAGGAGAAAAATTCACCCGTTCGGCCGCAGCCGACTTGAATCTCATCGGTAATGAGCAGGATATCATGCTTACGGCAAATCTGTTGCAAACCACGTAGCCACTGTGCTTCAGCGACGTGAATGCCGCCTTCAGCTTGTACTGTCTCAAGCAGAATCGCGGCCGGTTTATCGACTCCGGAGTGCGAATCACTCAGAATATTCTCGATGTAACCGAGTGTATCCATCTCTGCGAAAACCCCACTCGGGTGTGGTATGAAGGTAACTCCATCTAGAGGAAGTCCTGCACCTTCCCTCATCGACTTGGAACTTGTTGCCGAAAGACTGCCGAGTGACATACCGTGGAAACCGCCCATGAATGCAAATATACCGGTTCTTTTCTTCGCCTTGCGTGCAAGCTTGAGTGCCGCTTCCACTGCATTTGTGCCCGTCGGACCGCAGAATTGAAGCTTGTAATCTAGCTTCTTTGGCTCCAATATCCGCTCAGAGAAGCTCTGAATAAATTCGCGCTTGGCCATTGTGTACATATCGAGACCATGCATAATCCGGTCAGAAGTCAGGTAATCGAGAATCCGATCCTTGATATAGTCATTGTTATGACCGTAATTCAGTGCCCCAGCACCTGCAAAAAAATCAATATACGCTCTCCCATCCTCAGCATATAACAGGTCTTCCTTGGCCCGGTCGAATACTACCGGAAAGCTTCTGCAGTAAGATCTTACGTTAGATTCCAGCTTTTCAAAAATGCTCACGCGCTTCATCCTCCATCGTAATTGGGATAAGTTTAGCTTCATTCTTTCTGAAACTTCTGGCGTCATCGAGCAAAAAATTCTTGGCTGTCGTTACCACAATTGTCGGTCCTCGCATGCCGGCTTGCTGGGTATCCAGTAGACTGGTCTCTCGCACACAGCTTAGGTATGTATAAAAACCCACCAATTCAATTTTTTTCAATAATTGGAAGGTCGACCTGGGTAGAATTATATCAAATTCCCAAAGAATGTATAGTAAAATTTTGGTTAAATTAGATCTTCGAAGTATAAAGTGTTAATATTTCGCCTTAAATTAACATAATTAGGAGGATTACAAGTATAGTTTGTCATCAATCGAGGAGTTAAATCGAAGTAAATGTCTAAATTTACGAATGGAATTAATGGTATATATTACCTTTAAGTTCTTCTTTAAAGTTTAGATTCCTCTCAATTTACAGAAACTTAACACAATTGCCTAAATTACTCTTGTTAACTTAAATAAATAAATAAAAAAATTAAGGACTGTAAGAAGGTATACTTTTCATTTTAGTTTGCTTTTGTTTTGTAAAGATTAGCAGAGTTAAAAAATAGATTGAGGTCGATTTAACAACTATTTTACAAATTACATTTGTTTTTCGATATCAACAACGTGGTTACGCGCTCTTTTTCATTTGCTCCCTACAATGCCACTGCAACAAATGATCAAGGGCCGTATAGTGTATTTTATAGAACTAAAAAAGGAGCCACGAGTTAATTTCTCGGGCTCCCTTTTCGATGTTTAAAGCACAATCATTCTTCATAAATTCGGGTTCGAAACTGTTTTACTAGTTCACAACTTTTTCATCACTGAACATACTTGTTCATTCAAGCCTGGATTTTACTCAACCGTTACACTTTTCGCCAAGTTACGTGGTTTATCGACATCGTGACCCAGAGCGAGGGAAGCGTAATACGCCAGCAATTGCAATGCAACAACAGACAGAGCTGGGCTTAGAAGTGGCAATGTCTTAGGAATCGCAAACGCTTGGTCAACGGATTTAAGCAATGGAGCTACGTGCTCTTCGTACGTAATCGCCAGTACGTCTGCGCCACGTGCTTTTACTTCTTTGATGTTACTTACCGTTTTCTCCAGTACGTTCTCCTGTGTTGCCAAGGCAATAACAGGAATACCGTCCTCGATCAACGCGAGTGTACCGTGTTTCAACTCACCTGCAGCATAAGCTTCAGAGTGAATATAAGAGATTTCTTTCAGTTTCAATGAGCCTTCTTGTGCTACCGCATAATCCAAACCACGGCCGATGAAGAAGAGATGTTCATGTTTAGAGATTTGCTCCGCATACCCTTTAATCGCATCCGCTTGCTCCAGCATGGATTCCACTTGTTCAGGCAGTGCTTGCATCGCTGCCAGTGTGTGTGCAATCTCATCCGGTGTTTGTGTACCACGTACTTGTGCAAGGTACAGACCAAGCAGGTTGAACGCAATCAACTGGGACGTGTAAGCCTTAGTGGAAGCCACTGCGATCTCAGGTCCAGCCAATGTAGCAATTACATCGTCTGCATCACGTGCAATCGAGCTACCCACAACATTTGTAATCGCCAGTACATGCGCACCGTTAGATTGAGCTTCACGCAGTGCTGCCAGCGTATCTGCTGTTTCACCGGATTGGCTTACCACAATTACAAGTGTATCTTTATGAACGATCGGCGAACGGTAACGATACTCGGAAGCAACGTCCGTTTCAACCGGAATACGAACCATTTGTTCAATCACTGTACGTCCAACCAGACCAGCATGGTACGCTGTACCACATGCGATGATTTGAACGTTACGAATATTTTTAATTTGCTCTTCCGTCATTTTGAGCTCAGGAAGCTGCACTTTTTTGCCTTCATTGTCGATGCGACCCAGCATTGTATCACGATATGCTTTTGGTTGCTCATGAATCTCTTTCAACATAAAGTGCTCAAATCCGCCTTTTTCCGCGGTTACTGCATCCCAATCGACACGAATCATTTCCCGAGAAATAAAATTGCCCTCAATCGTCATCAATTCGACAGCATCATGTGTCAATACAGCCATTTCGCCATCATTCAGAATGTACACATTACGTGTATGTTCCAGAATTGCCGGAATATCGGAACCAATGAAGTTCTCGCCTTCACCAACACCAATAATCAATGGACTAGCTTGACGCACAGCAACAAGTTTCTCAGGCTCATGCTCTGTCAATACACCCAGTGCGAATGCACCACGCAACAACGTGATCACTTTTTGCACAGTTTTAACAATATCACCATTGTATTCACGTGCAACCAGGTGAGAAATGACTTCAGTATCTGTCTCGGAAGTAAACGTGTGACCTTGGGAGATCAGCTCATCCTTCAGCTCCAGATAGTTCTCAATAATCCCGTTATGCACAACGGAAAACTTCTGGCTTCCATCCGTGTGTGGATGGGAATTCTCGTCCGATGGTTTACCATGCGTAGCCCAGCGAGTGTGTCCGATTCCGGCATTACCTACCAGCGGAGCACCATCCAGCTTTGCTTCAAGATTCGCCAAACGTCCAAGAGCTTTCGTAATTTGCAGACCTTGCGGTGTAAATACAGCGATCCCTGCAGAGTCATAACCACGATACTCGAGCTTCTTCAATCCTTCGACCAATACCGATTGAGTGTTCTTATTACCAATATATCCAACAATACCGCACATAATTTAGTTCCTCCGTTTGTATATGAATACTGTGTCTGGAAGAGAAACAGGCAGAGGTGGACGTATTGGAAAATGATAGATTGCTTACCGTATCATGAATATCATTTCCTATTCAATTATCAATGATCAGAACGGCCTTCTGCCGCCCTGCTGTGTTCATGCTCTATTACGAATGCAATCATGAATGTACATCATTTTCCCGTCCGCGCACTGTTTACGCTCTTCACGCACATTCATTTTGAATTTTATCTGATCCTTTGCACCTACCGGCGCGTTGTGTGGACAGTCACCTATCCATTTTCCGCAATCCGGTTTACGGCTCTGGTGCATCACCGGGAGGTCCCCGCCGAACAATCCGAACACCTCCACCTCGTCAGCTTGATAGCCGTCCATGTTGACCATGTTATCTCCTGATTAGCAAAAGAGACATCCATCAACATGCGTCCCGCGCAACTTCAAGCTCTGGCGCTTGTGTAACTGTAACCTTACAATCCTCACTTTCCGTGTCTGAATGACGACTCCACTCATTATATGCACCTTAAGTCTATTTTGCAATGGAGCAAAGTACCTGTAACCATTTCAGCATATTTACCCACGCTCCCGGCCAAATAATCAGACCCATAGTCTTATCTGGCCAGGACGCAGGAACAATGAATGAATCGTTAATATATGGAATTAAAGCAGCCTCTGTATAACCATATGCCAAGATATCAATTATGTGAAAAATAACACTCAAATCACATGACAACAGGCTTTTTTCAGTAGGTTATACCAGTTCTTTTTGCACAACATCTGCAATCTGGGATACAAATTGCTCCAATTCATCCTTATCCGGCCCTTCAGCCATAACACGGATCAAGGACTCGGTACCCGATGCACGAACAAGTACACGACCATTATCCCCCAGTTTTTCTTCTACTGCGGCGATCGCTTCTCCGATGGCAACATTGCCTTCGTATTTGCTCTTGTCTTCAACACGAACGTTAACCAGCACTTGCGGGTACTGTGTCATGATTGCTTTCAACTCACTCAGTTTTTTACCCGAAGCTTTCAATGTGTCGACGAGTTGAATTGCCGTTAGCATGCCATCTCCCGTTGTATTGTAGTCCAAGAAAATAACGTGACCCGACTGCTCGCCGCCCAGATTATATCCACCACGGCGCATTTCTTCCATCACGTAGCGGTCACCAACAGCCGTTTTGGCTGTTTTCAGCGCCAGCTTTTCCGTTGCTTTGTAGAAGCCAATATTACTCATTACGGTAGACACCACCGTGCTATCTTTCAGCTTACCTGCCCGATTCATTGCGTCTCCGCAGATACAGAGAATAAAGTCACCATCCACTTCGGCACCCGTTTCATCAATAGCAATTAAACGATCGGCATCACCATCAAAAGCAAGACCAAGATCCGCTTGATGTTTCAGCACCTCTTGCTTTAAGTGCTCTGGATGAGTCGAACCGCACTGTTCGTTAATGTTCAGACCGTTCGGCTCAGCGCCAATGGCAATAACTTCGGCCCCAAGTTCACTGAATAATTTTGGCGCCAGTTCGTATGCTGCACCATTGGCACAGTCCAGTACAATTTTGAGACCAGAGAACGACTCGGATACAGTTGTTTTCAGAAAATCCAGATAACGATAACGAGATTGCTCATCCATCGTCACTGTTCCAAGACCTGCACCAACGGGGCGTGGTAGTTCGTCTTTTACCGCATCCATCAGTTCTTCGATCCGATTCTCCGTTTCATCTGACAGCTTGAAGCCATCTCCACCGAAAAATTTGATGCCGTTATCCTCCACAGGGTTGTGAGAAGCCGAGATCATTACACCCGCATCCGCTTTGAGCAAACGTGTAATATATGCGACACCTGGAGTAGACACAACACCCAAACGAATCACGTCTGCACCAATAGACAACAGACCCGCTACGAGCGCTGACTCCAACATGAGCCCAGAGATTCGTGTGTCCATACCGATCACTACTTTAGGTCTTTCCACCCCACCTGCAAGCACATAACCACCACAACGTCCGATGCTGTACGCCAGCTCCGCCGTCAACTCTTTATTCGCAACCCCTCTGACACCATCTGTACCAAAATATTTACCCATGATCTAACTCCTTCTATTTGCATCATATATGATCACATCAATATCATTTTTAAATTTAAAAATAAATAAAAATTTGCATAATTACGGATTAGAACCAGTTTTACTGCCGTTGTTATTATTTGCACTGTTGTTTACACTACCACGACTAGTTGATGCATTTCCCTGCTGACTTTGATCCTGCTGTTCCGTATTCGATTCGGTTTGCTCTTCTACAGGATCTGTATTTGGCTGTCCATTCTCAACTTCTGCTGGTGATGGATCTGGCCCTGATGGATTGCCCTCACCCGAATTCTGCTCTGGAGGAGCAGTCGCATCCTCCGCTTTCTCACTGATCTTCACCGTGGCTCTTAAATTATTGGATGCCTCATCCAGCTTGGCGAACCTCGGTAAATTAGCTTCCAGTTTAACTTCATGTGTGCCCACACCAAGTCCCTGGAGATTGGCCGTAAGCTTGATGTCATCCCCGCTTAGACCTTCAAGCATGCTTCGTGATCCGCTCAGCGTAATGTTCTGTCCACCACTTTTCGGAGTAACCAGTTCACCTTCCAGCCCACTCCCCACACCAGTTAAATGAATCGGCACGTTAGGAAAGACTTTAGTCGTCGTTTCGACCTCATCATATGGGGACACCGTTACTTTGATCTGAATCGAACTAGGCTCGATTTTCTCAGAACCAGAAGGCGACGTCAAGTCCACGTTAACTGTAGAGGTACCAGACTCCGTGAATTGCGTAAGATCAAGAGTAGCTTGGTCGTAGGACTGTATACCTGCAAGTACTTCCTCACTCCCATAAATCGAGACTTCTTTCACGCTTGGCTCGACCGTAGAGAGCACCAAACCTTCTGGTAATTGTCCTGCATATTTGATCCTCAAGGGAACTTTTGTGTAGGGCTGATTGACTGGTACTCGTACTTCGACCGTTTGAGGTGATATGGTTGCATTCTCGATCACTTTACCCTCAGCATCATATGCCTGAAGCTTCACTTTTTTCTGAACTACATCTTCCTTCGCATCCTTCACACTGACACTGCCCTGAACACTCGCTACAGCATCAAGCTGTCCTTCCGGCAAAGTTACCTTAACCGGAGCAGAAGGTTCAACCACGGGCTTTCCAGCCGTATATCCAGCAGAAGGCTCTCCTTCGGGTACAATATTCACGTTGAACGATTTGGTGCCCAATTTCTCCACGTTCACTGTCACCATGGACGGTTCCATACTGACCACTTCAACACCGGAAGGCAGATCAGGTACAAGCGGCAATGTGTTCGAACCATCCTTAACCTGACTCAAATCAACCAGAACTTTATAATCATCATTAGTAAAAATCGATGTCAACATCGAACGCTGTCCTTTAATTTCCAGTCGAACCTCATCTGTGCTAAGTGACGTAAGAACATAAGCATTACTATCCAGTCCGTACGGTTGAACAGGCACAGTACGTTCTACGACCTTGCTGGATATCCCCGTTGTAATGGTTGGTGTTGTTGGCACCTCATCCAGATGAATCATGAACCAGAGAAGCAGGCTTACCGCCAGTGCGAGTATTTTTGCAAAGTTATTGTTGTTAAACCATTTATCCATTTTTTCGTCCCCCCTTCCGTTTCCAGAAGGTCGACCATGCATTCTTTTTGCTCAGATTGGAGGTTGGACGCAATTCCTCATACAGTTTGGCGATCAGCGACTCTTCCTTAATATCACGAACCACTTGTCCGTTCATCGCCAGAGATACTTGCCCTGTCTCCTCCGAAACAACCAGACAGATTGCATCGGCCACCTCCGTTATTCCAATCGCAGCACGATGGCGCGTTCCCAACTCCTTGCTGATAAATGGATTTTCGGATAATGGCAGATAACAGGCTGCTGCAGATATTTGTTTCCCTTGAATGATGACGGCTCCATCATGGAGCGGTGTGTTGGGAATAAAAATGTTAATCATCAGCTCAGAACTGACAAGAGATTGCATTTTGATCCCGGATTCCGTGTAGTCATTCAGTCCTGTTTCACGTTCAAAGACAACCAGTGCACCAATTTTTCGGCGAGACAAATAATTCACGGACTTAATAATTTCACCAATTAACACGGTTAACTCTTCGTCACTTGCGGCGGCTGAGCGCCCAAACAGCTTACCTCGACCCAATTGCTCCAAACCACGACGGAGTTCCGGCTGGAATATGATAAACACCGCAACAACCCCAAACGTAAACATCTGGTTCATTAGCCATTTAAGAGTATACAGGTTTAGCCATGTACTTAACGCCCAGATTAACACAAGGAACAAAATCCCTTTGAGCAACTGAACCGCGCGTGTACCCCGCACAAGTAAAATCAGTTTGTACATAATATAGGTAACGATCAATATATCGATAACGTCCTTAATGGACTCTTTCCACGTTAAGTCAGCAAAATAATTCATAAGCCAGCCCCCGCTATCCCCATTGATGAGTAAACTCTGATCTCATATTAACCATTCGGGATTTTACATAATCCCTTCTTCGCATTTATCCAATGCTTATCTATATGTAGTATGTTCTCATTACTATCTAGGTTATAACGTTACCGTTCATGTTGCAAGTTACTCCAGTCACAAACTGCACATAAGCTTCCTTTTACCGCTTTTTCTTCCATTTAGGCAATAAAAAAAAGAGCACCCCACGCAATTCGGAGGTACCCTGCTTGGTATATACCCGTGAAGTTATACCCTGACTTAGCGGTAAGCCACTTCATTTACCATATTGGTTATTTTGTACCAAAACCAGTCCAGCGCCTGATCAATACTTTTCACCTGACCTGACACGTGGGCCGTGGAAGCTTGAAACAGTTGTCCGTCGATTACCGTCAGATTGCCGTCTACGTCGCCATACACCTGAGCGGTTCCATTCTCTATCGTAAGATCGCCAGCAACTGACTTACCTTCTGGAACAATAACCGTGTTGCCTTGAATCACGAGCTGATCCAGACTGTTCCCCTTAACGACCATTTCGTTGTTCTGATTCCAGAAACTGAAGGCGCTAAAGAGCATCACGACCAAAAAGAAGGCTGCCGCCGTCAGCGCGGGATGTCCTTTGACCCATCTGAGCCATACTTGCTGTCTCTTGGGCTGTGGCAGAGCATTCATAATTCGATTGGTCAGCTCATCCGAGGCAGACGGTGAATAATGTTTCATGGCAAAGAGTAGCATTTCCGTCTGTTCCAACTCTTTAAAGCGCATGCGACAATCCGGACAGATCAACAAATGGCTTTTCAATTCAGTTTTCTGATCCGGGGACAACGACTCATCCAAACATTCATGCATTAAAGAGACGGCCGAGTTGCAATCCATATGAGAGCCAATCCTTTCCTTAGACACTTAGTCCATACACCTGCAAAAAGCATGCATAAGACTTGCATACATTTCATACGCACCCGTTTGAGATATGTTTCAAATTATTTTTGCCCAAAATTTCGGGTGATTGTGATTATAACTTATATTCTAGTTTTTTGCGCAGAAAATCACGGCCACGGTGCACCCTTGTCTTAATCGTTGTTACGGGCATACCTGTGACATCACTGATCTCCTGTAATGACAAGTCCTGTAAATATCTCAAAACCATAACGGACTTATACTTGGCTGGTAAGCTATCAATCGCCTCACGGATGAGGGTCTGTGTTTCGGAAAGCAGTGCTTCACTCTCTGGTGTTCGATCATCACTAGGAAGCATTGCGTAGCCGTCAGATCCTTCCTGATCATTCAGTTCTGCATCAAGTGAGTAAGAAGGTTTCTTTCTCCGTAACCGGTCAATGCACAAATTCGTTGCAATCCGATAGATCCAGGTCGAGAATTTCTGATTCGGATCATACTTTTCCATATTTCGAAACACACGCAAAAACGTCTCCTGAACAACATCCTCCGCTTCGTGACGGTTGCTCAGCATCCGATATGCCAAATGAAACAGCTTGTCCTTGTATAATTCAACGATTTCTGCAAAGGCTCTCTGGTCTCCCTTGAGTACCAGCTTCACAAGCCTGTTCTCCAAATTGTCCACCCTGATTCCCCCAGACATGCTGATGGGTCTTCCGTCTTCTGATACCCGTCCACACTTGTAATTCACCAATCAAATCGTAAATCAACTTTGGTCAAAAATCAAGACTGTATGACAAATATCCTCCAAAAACAGTAAAAACGGGAACTCCGTGAGGAGTCCCGTCTAATCTCTCCTCTCATAAGAAGAGATGGATATTTATTTTGTTACATAAATCATTCATTATATGAGTGTTGTGAAAGGTCTCTCATCATACATCAACCTGTATTCCGCAACCCTGCTGCAATACCATTGATGGTCAACAATACTTCCCGAAGTAGTTCAGTATCATCCTCACCACGTTCACGCATGTCACGCAGTTCACTGAGCAACTGCACTTGCATGTAGGAAAGTGGATCAACATACGGATTACGCAAACGGATCGATTCCTGAATTACAGGCACATCATCCAGAATTTCAGCTTCACCTGTAATTTTCAAAATCAGCTCTTTGGTAAGTTTAAACTCCGATTCGATCTGACCGAAGATACGGTCACGAGCTTCTTTATTGGAAGTCATGGCCGAATACTCTTTAGCGATCACTAGATCTGCTTTGGCAATCGCCATCTGCACCGTATCAATCAGCGTACGGAAGAACGGGAAGTTAGCATACATATCCTTCAGGACGTTCAGGTTTTCCTCTTTGCCCTGATAGTAGCTTTGTAGCCCCGTACCTGCCGCATACCATGCCGGAAGCAAGTAACGACTTTGGGTCCAAGCAAATACCCATGGAATCGCACGCAAGTCTTCAAACTTGTCACTGCCTTTCCGTTTAGAGGGACGCGAACCAATATTGAGCTCGCCCACCTCAGGAAGAGGCGTAGACTCCTTAAAGAACGTGAAGAAGTCCGGGTCACGGAAAATGAGATCTTGATACTTCGTCAGTGACACTTCGGAGATGTCTTTTATAATCTCATCCCAAGCTTGCTCAGATGCCGACTCTTGCGGCTCCAGACCATT
This sequence comes from Paenibacillus polysaccharolyticus, assembly GCF_023714295.1. Taxonomy (GTDB): domain Bacteria; phylum Bacillota; class Bacilli; order Paenibacillales; family Paenibacillaceae; genus Paenibacillus; species Paenibacillus polysaccharolyticus_A. The sequence continues at coordinate 3,543 of NZ_JAMAUN010000015.1, read as the reverse complement.
CAAAGCCGCTGTAATTAGCGCTGAAGTAGCCTGCTCCAGACTACGGTAAGCAATCCCCTGCAGAGAATACCGAGATGAAATAACTTCACCTTGCTCCGTAATCTTGATGCCGCCGCCAATCGTATGAGGAGGTTGTGCAAGAATACTACGGTTCAGTGGCATTCCGCCACGTCCGAGCGCTCCGCCGCGTCCGTGGAAGAATTTCAGCTTCACACCATGCTCATTGCCCACAGCCGTAATCGCATTCATCGCTACGCGCAGTTCCCAGTTTGCCGTAACTACACCGCCATCTTTATTACTGTCTGAGTATCCAAGCATAATTTCGTGCAACTCATTACGTCCAGTCACGCTTGCACGATATATAGGTAAGTTAAACAACCGTTGCATAATTTCCGATGCTGCATGAAGGTCGTCAATGGTTTCAAACAATGGTACAGCTTGCAGTGTAGAGATCACTTCGCCGTTTGCCCCTTTGGAGAACAAACCAACTTCTTTGGCAAACACCATCACTTCAAGTAGATCACTTGCTCCTTGTGTCATACTGATCAAGTAACTCGTGATGCAACCTGTACCGAACTCATTCTGTGCACGCTTAATCGCGCGGAAGACATCCAGACACTCTCTTGTACCTTCCGTGTACTGATGATACGGAGAAGTAAGCGGTCTTGGATCATCCAGCAAACGAGCAAGCAGATCGATTTTCCCGTCTTCTGTCAGACGTGCATAATCGTCTACAATATTCATTTTCGCCAAAATTTCCGACATTGCACTTTCATGCTCCTTGCTGTGCTGCCGCACATCCAGAGAAGCCGTATGGAATCCGAACAGTTCAACCTGACGAATCATTTTACGAACCGTTGTATCCGCTACATAGTCAGCAAAATGATGACGCAAGCTACGGTCGATAATTAACAGATCATCAATCAGATCTTGAGCGTTCTGGTAGCGATCCGGCTGACCAACCTTGTTCTCATCAAGAACATTGTTCAGCTTGGCAATCATGTAAGCCAGTTTAATGCGATAGGGCTCTTTTTCATTACGCCAAATGTCAACTTTTTTCAAAGTAACACAGTTGCGATCCTGCTCAATCGACTGCGCCAGTTCATCCGAGATATGAATGATGTTGGTGCTGAAGCTGAGGTGTCCCATAAGTTCAATCATAATCCGCTGATACTCACGCAAAGCGAGCTTGCGTTGCATGAGAAGCGTTTGCCATGTTACATCTGAAGTTACCGATGGATTTCCATCCCGGTCTCCACCAATCCAGGAACCGAAACGCAAATACGTCGGCACATGCCAGTCATGGTCTGGATAAAATTTATTCAGGCAGCGTTCCAGCTCCTGATATACATCCGGAAGTACATGGAACAACGTTTCATGAAAGTAATACATCCCGTTCCGCACTTCGTCGAGTACGGTCGGTTTGCGATCGCGTAGCTCATCTGTCTGCCAGAGGGTAATAACCTCATTCAACAGTTTCTCACGCAGCTGTTCACGTTCACGCAACGTCAGCGTAGGATTGTCGAGCAGCATGACATCTTCAGAGATCCGTTTATGGATATCCAGAATAACCCGGCGCATCGCCTCCGTCGGGTGAGCTGTCATCACGAGTTCCAGTGATAAATCATCCAGAATCTCCTCTACTTCGGTATGAGACAATCCACGTTCCTTCAGATCCTGAACTGCCTTTTCAATCGAACCTGGCTGCACAGCGTCTCCTGCAGAACGTTCATAATCCCGTTTACGCCGAATCCGATGGTTTTGTTCAGCAATATTAACTAATTGAAAATAAATAGCGAAAGCTCGAATAACCTGATGACGATTGTCCGAGTCTAATTCCTGGATCATCGTTTTGAACTCTTCATACAGTTCTGGCAAAAACTCTGCACGCAACGATTTGCTCGTTTCCCGAATCTTCTCAACGACATCTAGAAGCTCCGTGCCTCCTTGATGGACAAGAACCTCTCCGAGTATGTTGCCCAGGAACCGCACGTCTCGCCGAAGCAGGTTGTTGGATTGGCTTTTGCTGGCGGTTACCATAGTTTCAGTCATGCTTATCCTCCCATCTGATCGTTCCATTCGTACACGTAAATTTGACACCTTCATAACATCATACAATAAAATGGCACGAAAATCTTTATTTTTCTACTAGTAAAAATGAGGATTATCCCCGAAATACATCACAAAAACACGCTTTTTTATTCATTTTCTTGTTCTGCTTCTATGAATAGCCATATGCTGTCGCATGATACCTTTTTCACGTACTTTTTACACCTGGAACATCTCATAACTAATCTAAAAAATTCATAATTATGCAGTTTACTTATTCTAGGTTTGAAATACGGAAGTCAGCTTTCAATTTTCCAGCTTTAAGCATTCATTGATATACAGACGTTCCAAAGAAACATGACCGGCAAAGCAAGCTTTTGTATACTTTACCACACTGACGCAATGAATTAAAGAGAAATTTCGATTTTCTAACACTTACCGTTGTCTTTTGATATATTTCTTATGTATTTCACAGTAAATTTGTTTGTCCCCCATAACTTAACACTCCTCCTGCTACATAATGTTCTTGTGTATTTGGGCAGATTACTTGATAGCTCGTACAACATAAAGGAGGAGTTCACATCATGAAAAAAGCCACAACCCTTATTGCTTCTATGCTAGTTGTTGCCGCAATGGCTGGTTCTGCAGGTGCTGAAGGCCATATGACCAACGGAATGGATACCAACGGTTCACGTGTCAAGTCTTATCAGAACAGCAACTACATGGACCGTACAAACAGCAACTTGAACATGAACATGGATGGTAACTATCGTACGAATGGTGATTACCGAAACAATGGAGATTACCGTACAAACAGTGTACGTACGAATGCAGCTACAACAACAGACCGCGACAACGGAATGGACTGGGGATGGCTTGGCTTGCTAGGATTGCTGGGACTGGCCGGTATGCGTAAAAGAGCAACCGATCATCACGAGCGTTAATGGATTGATTCCTTTGTAAAAAAAAAGACCTCCGCTACTAAGATGGTCATCCACTGACCTTTAGCGAAAGCAACCATAAGAGAGCCAAACCCTTTGTATGAAGCGATACACAAAGGGTTTGGCTCTTGAGATACATACAAGGCGATATATGCCTCAGATCGCCCCCTAACACAGTATATCAATATCTCAAATTCATTCTTATATATGCAAAAAAAGTCCCTGCTATAAGCAGCAGAGACTTTAGTTTGAATCAGTAAGCGGGTGATGGGAATCGAACCCACGCTATTAGCTTGGAAGGCTAAAGTTCTACCATTGAACTACACCCGCACAAACAAAAATCGGGATGACACGATTTGAACATGCGACCCCCTGGTCCCAAACCAGGTGCTCTACCAAGCTGAGCTACATCCCGATATGAAAGGTAATAATGGCGCGCCCTGAGAGATTCGAACTCCCGGCCTTTTGATTCGTAGTCAAACGCTCTATCCAGCTGAGCTAAGGGCGCAAATATTGGAGCGGAAGACGGGAATCGAACCCGCGACCCTCGCCT
>NZ_JAMAUN010000014.1:0-174337 GCF_023714295.1 Paenibacillus polysaccharolyticus | reverse complement strand
AATCGGGGAGCCCAGATTGTAGGGGGAACGAATAGTAGCACAGTGCTGCTGCGAAATGGGGATTTATGGAGTTGGGGGCAGGGTGGATTGCTAGGAGACGGGACCACCACCTCAAAAGGAGTACCTGCAAGGGTGGTTTTCCCATAGAATTTAATAAATGGATGGAGGTTAAATGCCTCAATTTTCATTCTATAACCAATCGAACTTTTTAATTCTTTTAAGTAACTAAATAATTGCATTAGCGGTCTCTATCAAGAGACCGTTTTTTTATTTTGATGGAAATGGATTTGATGGGGAAGTTTGGAGTGACTCAATCGATCAATGTAATTCGTGATGGTGCATTGCTACCTTTGCTTCTGTTATACTTTAGGTGAATCAAAGGAAAACTGTACTCAAAGACGCGCTATAAAATGATATACGGTATGCGACACGATGACATTGAAATGACCTATCCTGAGGAGGCATATTCATGAACTTTGTAAAATACACAGAACCGGACTTTGAACATTATTATGCACTCGTTTCCAATGAGGACGTCATGAAGCAGATTACCGAGCGGGCGATCCCGGAGCCGGAAGCGAGAACACAGTTCGATTCCATGCTAGATTATAACCTTCGTTCTTTATGCGGGCACTATAGAGTGACCACGCAGGATGATGCGGGTGTGGCCTACGCCAAATTGATTCTGGATGAAGATAACCCAAGCCGGGCAGAGATGGGGTATATGATTCTACCGGAGCATTGGGGCAAAGGTCAGGGTACAGCTATCGCGTCCCGCCTGATTATTCAGGCTCAGGCTGCAGGCATTGAGGTTCTATATGCCGTTATTGATCCTTCCAATGCGGCATCCCGTCAGATTTTGCTTAGACAGAACTTTGAATCAACATGGGTAGGAGATTACGACGGTTTGCCTGGGGAGATTCTGGAGTTGAATCTGCGTCCTAACAGATAAAGACGTTAGATACACATGAAAGTATATGCTTAAACATGCTGGAGCCGCTTATAAAGCGGCTTTTTTCTGTGCAATCTATATTAGATAGAGCCGTCCTAAATTACATGTAGGAGGAGAGCATTATGATAAAATCATTGGAATGGATTACGCATCCTCCGTTTAACCCTATTCATGATAAGCTTTATTCTCCCTTTGAGTTGCTTAAGGGTTTTAATACGGATGATGCACGGAGTCTATTAGCCACCCCAGATTTCCGGTGTTTTACATATTTTCATCAGCAAGGAGGTACAACCGTTTCAGATCCTTATGCTGCGATGATGGAGGCTGTACATGATACATCCGTGGTACGCGAAATGAACGGATTTCTGGCAACGGAGTTACAGGCAGGCCGTCGTCCTGTTGCAATTATGGGAGGACATCGGGAGAGACGCGGAAGCGAAACCTATCGTAAAGTAGCACGAATTGCCCAGAAGCTATCAGAATCTGGTTTTATTGTCGTTAGCGGTGGCGGACCTGGTTGTATGGAAGCAACACATCTTGGTGCTCTTCACGCTGGACGGTCTGCAGGCTGCCTTGAATCTGCAATGAAACGTTTGGAGAAGGAACCGTTTGCTGAATTCCCGCAAAACATGAGCGATATTATCGGTAAAGATGGGCAGACCTTTAATGAAGAATTGTTAAGTAAGCTCCATAAATGGATGCTTCCCGCATGGGAAATAGCAAATGAACTCAAGGATCAGCTCAGCCCACTCAATTGCAGTTTGGCACTGCCGACCTGGCATTATGGCCACGAGCCGTTTACTCCGTTTGCTACCCACGTTGCGAAATACTTTCTCAATAGCATACGGGAAGATGTGCTTCTTACACTGGCTTCATGCGGTATCATTTTTTCGGAGGGGCGGGGAGGCACAATCCAGGAAGTGTTCCAGGACGCCGCTCAAGTCTATTACCGTGAGAATGACGCGTATAATAAGGCTCCAATTACTTCAATGCTGTTTCTTGACAGCCAGTTCTGGACCAATTCAGAGACCCCTGATAAAAGGCTGCACATGCCAGTGATGGGTTTGCTTTATCAACTTTTTGTCGGTACGAAAAATATGACAGAAGAGGAATTCAAACGTTATATTCGCGTTGTCGATGATGCTGATGAAGCCGTAAACATCATTATTGAAAATGCACAATCCGCGAGTCAGGTTGTGCACAAACTTGCCAGAATTGGCATTAGCAATATTGATTCGGAGCTTATGGCTGAAAGAGCGAAAGATTTTGTTAATCAGCGAGGAAACAATACTGAAATATGATTCATGGAATTTGAAAAAATGAAGGAACAGTCCCCATCGTAATCCATGAACGACCTGATTCAGAGAATAGAACAAAGTCCCCATAAAAGCTGTTACGCTAGCAGCTTTTTTGTTTTCCCGGTAGAAATTCGTGTAACTTCACGTACCACAGGGTAATGCATAGGATAGAATAAGGAGTATAAGGTGTCTTGCCTCAGTACAGCGCTCCGTTGTATTGCAGGGCTAGTATCTCGTGTAAGATACTTCTATAGATAAACGTGGAGGAGATGACATATGAGTGATTCAACGATGGAACGACTGAATGCCCTGTTGCCGGAGTGGCTGGAGACCAGCCGTCTGCATACGGGACAGGGGAAAGTAGCTTCCTATATTCCGGAACTGGTCAAAGCATCTCAGGATGATCTGGGAATACATATCATGGACGCGGAAGGTAACCATGTGTCTGCCGGCGATTGCGGAGTTTCTTTTACGATGCAAAGTATCTCCAAAGTGTTCACCCTCATTCTGGCCCTGATGGATCACGGGGAAGAGGCGGTCTTCTTTAATGTAGGAAAAGAACCCACCGGCGATGATTATGACTCCATGATCAAGCTGGAACTGGTTGAACCAGGCATTCCGTTTAATCCTCTTATCAATGCGGGGGCGATCACCGTATCTTCTCTCGTTGGTGGGGACTGCAAGGAAGAGAAGTCACGCCGTATTCTTGAATTTTTCCGCAAGTTAGCGAATAATGAACGATTGGGTTATAACGAAGACGTTTTTCGTTCCGAATCGGAAAGTGGTCATTTGAATCGCTCCCTCGCCTATTTCCTCAAACATAACGGTGTCATCAAAGATGATGTGGAAGATGTGCTGGCAGTTTATTTCCGTCATTGTTCTATTGAAGTTACCTGTGCTGATCTAGCTCGCATGGCGCTTGTTCTCGCTCATGATGGAACCGATCCGATTACCGCCGAAGAACTCATTCCCCGTCGTTATGTGCAGATCGCCAAAACCTTTATGACCACCTGCGGGATGTACAATGCTTCTGGTGAATTTGCCATCGAGGTTGGTTTGCCCGCCAAAAGCGGTGTTTCTGGTGGAATACTGACGCTTGTTCCGGGACAATTCGGCATCGGTGTGGTTGGCCCGGCACTTAATCGCAAAGGCAACAGCCTCGCTGGCGTTCATCTGCTCGAGCGTCTGTCCAAGGAGTTCGACTGGAGTTTCTTCTAATATTAAAAAAGCAACGTAATAGCTACCCTTCTAAGGCAGTGGATGAATCAGATTCCAGTTATTTTGCTTCTTTTGAACGAGGCAGAATGCACGGACATCGGTTTTATCGACTGCTCTTTTATGTTCTTAAAGTATAGTAGGGATACGGTCCTGCACAACGTGAAGCTGCTACATCTATCAATGGGTTCCCACTATATCTATATGTGAAGAATTGCTCATTTTGCTACATCACTCACATGTTTATTCATCCATCCATTCACCTGCTGGAGTTACACCTGTAATGAGATTCATCTGAAGATCCCGATTCCCGTCATCGGTTAGCAGTCTGAGTGTACGGGCGGGGCGATCCAATCGGAGCACACGTCCAGTATAAGAAATGTCATCATGCTCATGGAACAGCGTGATCGTAACGCGGTCGCCAAGTACCATGGAGTTGCTCAGCAAACGGGACATTTCATCTGCGGCCTGGGCATCCAGGGAGGGACGAGTGCGGGGGGCAAGCTGCTCCTGATGAAGAATATAGGCTTCCCGATGTTCGGGAAGCATCATGCGTGAGGATTCAAAAAGTCCGTTTTGTTGCAATTTTTTACTCATCTATAGTGACCTCCAATTTTATGAGAACGATCCTGCGCCTGAGCGGACGAGCACAGAGATGAAGCACGCATGATGGCGGTATCTCCGAACTTGCGCTTGATATCATCCGTGGCTCGCTCCAGTTCTCTCTTGCGTTCGCGGTCGTCAAACCAGGACAGTTGTACTTCTGAATCGGGTACAAGTCCGCTCAGCGACACATGGATGCGTCTTATGGGTAATCCGTCCCAATGGCGCAGAAACAGAGCTGCCGCCGCATCATATACTTCATCTGTGATGTTGGTCGGTTCATTCACCTTCATCTGACGGGAAAAACCGGTTGGCCGGTCGTAATCCTGTCCGCGACACCCGACCGAAACGACATGCCCCATGAGTGATTTGTCCCGGGAACGTCGGCTGACTAGTTCCGCGAGCTCCAGCAACACAACCTTAATCTCTTCCCAAGTCTCGTAATCTCGTGGTAGCGTCATCTGATGTCCGATCCCCTGCTGCTGGTGTGTGTATGTTCCGGGTTTTACCGGAGAATCATCTATACCACGGGCGATACGCCATAACACTTCACCATTTACACCCCACCGCTCCTTGAGCCGGGATAGCGGTGTATTCGCCAAATCACCAATCGTATGAACGCCCATTTTGTAGAGATGCTGTGCCATGCGTGAACCAACCATGAACATATCGCGTACAGGTTTTTCCCAGATCGTGGAGGGCATATCCTTCCTTGGCAGCGTATAGATGCCTCCTGGGACTTTTTTGGCATACAGGTCACAGGCCATTTTGCTGACGACTTTGGTATCGCTGATGCCGATTCGAATGTAAACGCCAGTTTCATCCATCACTTTGGACTGAATGCTGCGTGCAATTGTTTCGGGACTGCCGAACAGATCCAGACTTCCGGTGACATCGAGGAACTGCTCGTCGATGCTGTAGGGTTCTACCAGATCAGTGTAGGACTGAAGAATACGTGTAATATGAAGGGATACGCGGATGTATTCGGCCATTCTTGGGCGAATAACGACAACATCTGGACATTTGGCAAGGGCTTCTCCCAGTCGTTCTGCGGTTGTAATACCGTAGGACTTGGCGAGAGGACACGCCGCCAGAATGATACCTGAACGCCTCGCGGGGTCACCAGCTACAACAAGGGGGCGATCCCTGTACTCAGGATGTGCAGACTTCTCCACACTGGCGTAAAATGACTGGCAGTCTGCCAGCATGATGACACGTCTGTCTTGGCGGGGCATGATGTTTCCTCTCCTTATCTGCAATTCTTGATGCTGCTCCTGGTCGTCTGATCCTTGCAGAGAGCTGTTCATTTACAGTTTATTTACAGTATGGAACAAGTGTTCCTGTTTTATAAGCATAAAGGACAATTCAAAATGCGGCAACCGGAATTATTTTGCAAATTGGACACAATTATACGCTGGGCAGACTAGGGACATGAAATAGGAAATAAGATGCGTCTTTTTACATTTAATGTGAGATATCTGTGACCTCTGGGCGATGACTGATAGTTCATTTTGATTTTTGTAAAAGTGTCGTTCATGGATAGAGTCCTAGATAGGGGGACTGATGTCCTTTTTTCGTTTTCAGTACTTTTCAGAAAACCTTGATAGGACGCGGATTTTCAGTGATGCGTTATCGGACTATAGTATCAATTTTGTAATCTTTATGGTTAATACTGTAAAAAACGCGAAACTTTAAAATGTTACTCGCGTTTAATGGGGTATATGTTTTTCGGGGGAAGAGTGCCTGCATCCGCGTTGCACATAACAATATTACGTGAAGATGTGCAGGATAAGCAGGGCATTCATCTGTGCTTTTCGGCAGATCACGAATGTAAAAAGACCGCAAACGGGATTGTTGCCTTGGAGTGCTAGAGGGTGGCTCAACGGGCTGAGTATGGGCAGAACGTTCCATATCATGTTTGCTTCCATCAGCCTAGTTACAATGCAGAGGCTTAGCGCTATAGTGAGAACTACACCGCTGACATCTCTACCAAGCGGACATCCGAAGCGGAATGATCGTATGTTTCCTGCATGGGTTTGTGCAATGCATGAACCTGATCTATGGGGAAGCAGGATGCATACTAGAGAGGTGAGCAATCAGAAGTCATGAGCAGACAACGACGAAGACGCTGGTTACTGACAGCTTTGACAGGCGCATTGGTGGTGACTGGCGGAATACTTGCCGGATGGCATTACATGCAACCAAAGCTGGTTACGTATACAGCGGAGAACGGCACGGAAATGAAATTCAAGACCGATGGAGACCGGTTCATGCAATACGGGCCGGATGGAACGTGGAAGGAAATGTTCGTTAAAGGTGTGAACCTGGGGGCGACTTCGCCGGGACATTACCCGGGAGAGTTTCCGCTCACCGAGGAGGATTACCTACGCTGGTTCGAGCAGATTCAGGATTTGGGCGCGAATGTGATTCGAGTCTATACCGTCCACCAGCCGATTTTTTACTCCGCACTGGTCGATTATAATCGTGGCCGGGAGCAACCGTTATATTTTATACAAGGCATATGGTCACCTGAAGAGGAATTGATTGAGGAGCAGGATGCCTATGCCGATCATATTGAACAGAGGTTCAAGCAGGAAATAGAAAAGGCCGTATCTGCCGTGTACGGTGATGCAGACATTCCTACTAAGAACGGAGAGTCCAGCGGCAAGTACAGAACCAATGCCGGAAAATACTTGATGGCTTGGCATGTAGGTACCGAGTGGGACCCGGGGATGGTGGACAACACCAATAAGGTGCATGCGGATGTGCCGCAGTACAAAGGGGTTCACTTTTCCGGCAGTGCAGAAGCATCACCGTTTGAAAATTGGTTAGCAGAGCTGCTGGACTACACGGCGGTTCAGGAGAAAAAGTATGGATGGGAACATCCAATGACGTTTACCAACTGGGTCACAACCGATGTGCTGGATCATCCAGGCGAGCCGCTCTATGAAGAGGATCTCGTCAGTGTGGATGCACGGCATATTAAGCCGGAAGCATGGGATGGAGGTTATTTTGCTGCCTATCACGTGTACCCGTATTACCCGGATCTGTTCCACATTGATAAGACACTGCAAACCATCAAGGATGAAAAGGGCGAGTACAACACGTACAAAAGCTATCTGCAAAAGCTAAAAGCCGAGTTTTCCGATATGCCTGTAATGATTACAGAGTATGGTGTGCCGTCCTCACTTGGTATTTCTCATCTGGGCATGGGTGGTCGAAATCAAGGCGGGCATAACGAGGTACAGCAGGGAGACATCGATGCTTCGCTTACGCAGGATATCTATGATGAAGGCTATGCAGGAGCGATTCTGTTCATGTGGCAGGATGAGTGGTTCAAAAAGACCTGGAACACGATGCCGCTGGAAATTCCGGCAGATCGCCGGGCGTACTGGCTAAACGTGTTAACCAACGAAAAGATGTTTGGTTTGCTGGCCATGGACCCAGGGAAACAGGAACAGCTGACCATTGATGGCAAGCTGGATGACTGGGATAAGCTGAAGAAAGAAGATGTCACCGTCTGGCAAGGGCAAGTGAATGGTATTCAGGAGATGAAAATGACCCATGATGAAGCTTACCTGTATGTGGGCTTGACGCTGGATCAGCCATTTGACCCGGAGAAAACTGTACTTCGCATTGGGACAGATACTCTTACCGGCGGCAGTCAACCAAGCAACATGTTGCCAGGCAAAACGCTAAGTGATGGACTGGAAACGGTCATCACATTGGGTAAAGATAACGAGTCCCAGGTACAGATTGCGAAGGACTATGATTTCAATCAGCGTCTGTATGGCAAGGACGGGTATAACATGATCCCAGACGAGGAGTTGAAGTCAGCCGATCCGTTCCATCCGTGGGAACTGGCTGTCAGTCTGAAGATGACCCCGCCAGATACACGTTCAGCGCATCCATTCATGGCGGAGAACGTGGGAACGTTAAAGAGAGGTACGACAGTTCCAGGACAGGCAGACAGCGATTCGTTAACAGCTTGGCAGTATAACGGCAATCAGGTGGAGATGCGAATTCCTTGGATGCTGCTTGGTTTCGGTGATCCGAGCTCCTTGCAGGCCATCGAATACGGACCGCTGAAAAACGGTCGGGAGTTTTCTACAACTACCGTTGAAGGTATCACGCTGGTTCCGTGGTTGACGGATCGTTCCACAAAACAGATATCCTGGCCTGGGGGCGAGCAATCAACGCTGGATTTGAAAACTTTACCCGTTTACAGCTGGAAACCTTGGGAGCAGGTCGAATATAGCGAAAGACTTAAGTTAAGCTATGAGAAAATGCGGCAGAGCTACGAAAAAATGCCTAGTTTTCAGATCGAATAAATCAGCATAGAACATCATAAGCGAGTATAAAAGGAGGACTTTTTCACATGTTCCAGAGTTTAGCTTTGGCCTATTGGTTTTTGATCGCCTGCATTGCACTTGTGATTGTAGGCGTCATCGTTCTGTTTGCCATGAAAATGTCCCACAACGGCAAACGACGCAAAACCGCTTTGTATGAAATGAAGCAACGAGACTATTTCACGTATCTGCAGACCGCATTGACGGAGAACAGCCCACTCAAGCTGCCGCCAGGCAAGCTTGCTCCGCTAGAACGACGGGTTATTCAGGACAAGCTGATTGAATGGATTGACCAGTTCAAGGGAGAGTATCGTGACAAGCTGATCGAACTGTGCCGGGAGGCCGGATTCGTCGAACACGATCTGAAAGAGCTAGCCCGTCTGCGTTACGGACGTCAGATTGATGCAGCATATCGTCTCGGAGGCATGCGCTGTCCCGAAGCAGTTCCAGGTTTAATGGAGCTTCTCAAGGATGAGAAGCCGGGTCCGATGGCGATCATGATTGGACGTTCGATTGCGAGATGTACAACCCGGCATGGCGAGTTGAAAGACATGCTTACACTGCTTTTAACGAAAGGAAAATCGATTCATCATCTGGCTGCGGACATCTTATTGGAAGCAAACCTGGATACGAGTCGTGTGTTGATCGAATTGCTTGAGGATCGCAACCCTGATTTTGTCAAAGTAGGACTTGTGGCGATGTGGGGACAAGCGGTGCCGGAAGTAATGCCTGCACTCCACAGACTCGTCGGAGCAGAGCATGAGGATGTTCGTGCCGAAGCAGTGAAGCTGTATCTCAGTGCAAGTCCAGCACTTAAGGATGAGACGATTCTGAAGCTGATCCAGGACACCGATCCGGAAGTTCGGGCGGAAGTGGTACAGGCACTTGGTTTGAAGCATGCATCAGGCAGCATTCCGCTACTGCGCAAGGCACTTCGCGATGAAGACTGGAGAGTTCGCTATAACAGCGCGGAAAGTTTGAGTAAGCTGGGCGAACCGGGATTCGAAGCTTTGTGTCAGGCAGCAGTGCAAGGAACGGGTGCAGAGCGCGAGATTGCCATGCAGCAGATCGAGAGCACGATGCAGCATTCGGGAACCGACCACAAGGCGGTAGAGCAGATGATTGCACATAACAAAAAAAGACTGCTGTACGAACGTTATTTTGGCCCGGTGCGCGGCGAAAACCGTACAGCCAAGAAACGCACAGGCGTTGCAACAGTAGGAGGGGATTACACTGCTTAGAGATTTATTGCTAATCTACGGTATGGTCGCCATCTATTATGTGGTGTTTGTTAATACGCTTTATTTTTCCATACTGGCCTTATCATTTCGTAACATCTGGACGATCTTCCGGAGGTCACATTACTCCAAGTACAACACGTTATCCGGCTCGGAACTGGTTCCTTCGGTATCCCTGCTGGTGCCAGCGTACAACGAGGAACTGACGATTATTGAAAATGTAAACTGCCTCATGACACTGAACTATCCAACGTATGAAGTCATTGTCATTAATGATGGTTCGAACGACTCCACCTTGAAGGTGTTGTTGGAAGAATACCGGCTGAAGCCGGTGCCGAATACGCAAATTCGCGGAAAAATTCAGTGTCAAAAAATTCGCGGCATCTATCATAACCCGGACTTCCCGGATCTGTATGTTATCGACAAGGAGAATGGCGGTAAGGCCGATTCCCTCAACGCAGGGATTAATTTGTCCCATTATCCGCTGATCTCTTCCATCGATGCCGATTCACTTCTGGAGAAAGACGCTTTGATCCGCATGGCACGCATGTATATGGAGAATCCGGAAGAGACTGTTGCGATTGGTGGGGATGTCCGCATTGCCAACGGCTGTAAAATCGAAAACGGTGCGGTACAGGACGTATCCTTGCCGCGTAAGATTTGGCCGATGTTCCAATCTATCGAATATTTGAAAGCATTTCTTGGCGGACGCATTGGCTGGAGTCACATGAACGGTCTGATCATCGTCTCTGGCGCATTCGGCATGTTCCGTAAGGATGCAGTGATTGCCGTAGGTGGATACCGCGACGGTTACCCAGGTGAGGACATGAACATTATTATCAAGCTTCACCGCTATATGCTGGAAAATAAACTCAAATACCGCGTCGCTTTCTGTCCTGAAGCGGTGTGCTGGACACAAGCGCCGGATTCGTACCGCATTTTGTCTAGTCAACGCAAACGCTGGGGCCGCGGGAATCTGAAAAACATGCTGGAAAATCGCGGCATGCTGTTCAACCCGAAATATAAGGTTATGGGGTTAATCACCATGCCATATAACGTTATTTTTGAAGCGCTGAATCCGTACTTCCGCATTACCGGACTGATTGCTCTGGCTGGATACGTGCTTCTGGACATGACCCAGTGGCCGATCCTCGTTTTGTTTGGCTTGCTGAACTTTGTGAGTGGATATCTGCTGAGTGTAGGGGCATTGATTCTGGAGGAGATTGCGTTTAAACGGTATAACAAGCTGTCCGATCTGGTCAAAATGCTGGTCTACTCCGCCCTGAAATTTGTGGGATATCATCAACTCGGCGTGCTGTGGAGATTGCAGGGACACATTCAGTTTTTGCAAAACAACAATTCCTGGGGCACGATGACACGTCAAAGCTGGTCTGAGGAATCCAAGGACGCGAGCAAAGCGGCTTAAGTAATACAGTAACAACATTATAGAAGGGTGGAAAAGAACATGCCAAATACGGCGACATTGCAGCGTGAGGCTGCCGTTAATGTGTACCGCAATGTAGAACAGGGATTGAAGGAAACGGGTGCCGAAGCTTGTGGTTTAATGTTCATTCACTGTGCAGGTCAGGTTCAGCCGGAGCAGCAGGTCAGGACACATCTGGAGCAGGCGGGATATACGTCGTTCCAGGTATGGCAGGATAGTCATACAAAGGCGATTGCTGTGCTGCTTCCAGGGCTTACGCTGGATGAGGTTCACTATGAAGGACTTCGTATCAAGCATGAGTTGCAAGAACGTGCTCCCGGCGCTGATCCGCAGATTACACTGGCCAGTTTCCCGCCAGGGGAGCGCCCTTCGAAGGCAACGATTCAGCATATGGCCGAATCTTCGAAGCTTGTGGATTCATCGGAAATTCATATTTATACGCTGGAACATACGTCGGATGACCCCGAACGGATTTTGATCGTGGATAATGATCCGACGGTTCGAGAATTTTTGCAGCTGCGTTTAAAAATGCAAGGATACGAAACCTACGAGGCGGTGGATGGACTCGCTGCCCTTGACCTGATCGAGAAAGTGACACCTGACCTCGTGCTGACCGAGCTGAATCTGTACGGCATCGATGGGCTTCCATTCATTCACCATATCCAGAAGCTGGAGATGGAGCAACCACCGAAAATCGTCGTGTTGACCGAACAGCGGGTGGAGCAAACGATCAGCCAATGTTTCAGCAGCGGAGTAGACGATTATATGACCAAGCCGTTCTCTCCTGTGGAGCTGGACGCCCGGATCAGACGTTGCCTGCACTAACAAATAAGTAGAGTTAGAGTCAAGACGCTTAATTACAACCACATCTATATGATCTGGACTAGTTATTTACACTTTAACGGAGAGGACAGAAAAAACCTGAAAAAGCGAAGCTAAAAGTTTTCTAAAAGAAAGCTGCATCGGAAGCATAAGCTTCGCCTTTATCACCGGATTTTCTCTTTAACAAAAGGAAATCAAAAAAATCTGAGGATAACAGCGATTGGAAGGTTATTCTGTCATCGGAGTGTCCGTGTAAATCTCCTTAGTTCAGATCATATAAACAACATCAAATATATTGCGCGGAGGGAATATCATGGAGAATCAACAATTTCACACTTTACTGAACGCGATCGAAAATAAAGAAGCAGTACTGGGCGTTGTCGGCCTCGGTTACGTCGGCCTTCCCCTTGCGGTGGAGATGGTCAACCAGGGATTCACCGTCATTGGCATCGACCTGGATGCTTCCAAAGTCGACAGCATCTACAATGGGGATTCCTATATTCACGATATTTCGTCCGACGAATTGAAAAAAGTGATGCAAAGCGGCCGTTTCCAGCCAACAACAGACTACAGCATGCTACGTGTCATTGATGCACTGAGTATTTGCGTACCAACGCCGCTCAGCGAAAATCAGGATCCGGATACCTCTTATATCGAGACGGTTGTGGATCAGATTAAACTGCATATGAAACCAGGTATGCTGATCACATTGGAAAGTACGACGTATCCAGGTACAACGGAAGAGTTGATCCAGCAGGAGCTGGACAAAATCGGACATGAGGCGGGCAAAGACTATTTCCTGTGCTTCTCACCTGAACGAGTGGACCCATCCAACGGTCGTTTCACTACATTTAATACACCGAAGGTCATCGGCGGTACAACCGAAGCTTGCCTGAAACTAGGCACAGCGCTGTACAGCAAATATGTAGAGACTGTAGTTCCGGTATCTTCACCTAAAGTAGCGGAAATGTCCAAACTACTGGAAAACACATTCCGCAGTGTCAACATTGCCTTTGTCAATGAAATGGCCATGATGTGTGATCGCATGGGCATCGATATTTGGGAGGTTATTGACGCGGCTGCGACAAAACCGTTTGGCTTTATGCCTTTCTATCCAGGTCCGGGTATTGGCGGACACTGCATCCCGCTCGACCCGATGTATCTGTCGTGGAAGGCCAAAGGATTCCGTTTTTATAGCAAATTTATTGAACTGGCGCAATCCACCAATGACAATATGCCATACTATGTACTGAATAAAACGTCAACGATCCTGAATGAATACGCGAAGTCTGTTCGCAAATCGAACATTCTCCTGCTCGGCATGTCGTACAAACCGAATATTGCCGATCTGCGTGAATCACCAGGACTGGAAGTATACGAGCTGTTCAAGGAAAGCGGCGCAAACGTTAACTATTACGACCCGCATGCAGAATCATTCAAAGACAAACATGGCGAAACCGTGCACAGCCAAGCCTTTAACCTGGAGCAGTTCAAAACGTATGATTGCATCGTGCTGATCACCAACCACAGCGACTTGCCTTATTATGACATTGCGGAACTGGGTGTACCAATTCTGGATACGCGTAATGCATTCCGCACGTACAATCACTCCCATATTTACAAGATCGGTCACTCGGTACAACATCCTGTGTTTGCACCAAGTGAAGCGGTTCTCGTCTGAGGCGACCGATGAGAATACAGGGCAAGTTGGCAGGTAAGGCGAAATGGGCTATTGTGGCTGTGGTGTTCTGCCTGCTGCTCCTGTCCTGGCTGTTCAAATGGTTTTCGCATGAGGAACACAAGGCAACCTGGCTGTGGGATACGTCGATCATTATCAAGCAGACACCTGAGATTATCGCATTCTCCAAGGAACAGGGCGTGGATACCATTTTCCTGCAAGTTCAGGATGAGGTGCCCGATGCGGCTTATCGCAAGTTCATTGCGGCTGCGACCAATGCCGAGATTGAAGTGCACGCGCTGAATGGTCATGCCGACTGGGCTTATCGCGAAAAGCGCGCAGAAGGACTTGCTTTTATTGAACGCGTGCGGGCATACAATTCTTCTTCTGCGAAGAATGAACGCTTTGAAGGCATTCAGCTCGATGTCGAGCCTTACCAGTTAAAACGCTGGGAGAACGAGCAGAGCAGTGTCATTGCCGAGTGGCAGAACAATATGGAGGTCTGGACGGAAGCCGGAAAGGCAGCAGGACTATATATGAGTGCAGCGATTCCATTCTGGCTGGATGCCCGGCAGTCTGCTGGAGGCAAGGAGACACTCAGTCGCTGGGTCATCTCCCGTTTCGATGCGGTAGCTATTATGGCTTATCGGGACAGCGGGCAGCAGATGTATGATCTGTCCAAGGAAGAGCTGGCTGAAGCGGATGATCTGGGCAAGAAGGTCTGGATTGGAGCAGAACTCGCGGATACACACGAGGGAGATCACTTGACCTTTTTCCGCAAGCCCATCAGCAATATGGACGAAGAGATGCAGAAGGTGTTTGAACTCGGTGCCTCACACTCATCGTTTGCAGGTGTGGCAGTTCATCATTATGAGGCGTGGTATGCGAAGCAAAACGGCATTCCGCTGGCGCGAAAGACCGAGAAATCGAAAGAAGAATCACAACATCAGAAACAATAACACAAGCTTTAACGTTTAATTGATAATCCCTTCTGGGCAAAGCAGCAGGTATTCGTTCCTGCTGTGTGTAGCTCAGAAGGGATTTTAATATTATTTAGAGAATGTGAAAGTGTAGAAATGGAGGTTTCTCTATGTCGAAAAGAGTGAAAATCAGTTGGATTGCTACTTTAGCGTTAGTTGTGGTGATATCAGGTTGGGTGTACTTCAGTTTATTCGGTAATCCAATTCAAAAGAAAGATGCTGAAGAGAAAGTAAGAGCCTATTTAATTCAACAAAAGGGATATTCCCCTGAGGAAATGATAGATATAACGGGTAACTATTCTTTTACAAGCTCAGAGGCTCCATATGGTGTTTCCGTAACATTCGCGGATGAGCCTAATGATAAGTATCATTACGGTCTTTTCAAGGACGGGCACATTGAGCAGTACAGTTACACGAGCGATAATCCTATACATCTGGAGTCTTCGATTAGATAAAGCGTCCCAACTGGTGCGCTTGTTCCCCGTTTGGGTAACATTCTACCTTTGTGAACCAGGTGTAGCGTAAGTTACTCTTTACTCACTTGTACTGTTTTTGTCTGCGAGTCATAAGAAACGTTAATGTCGTAGATTGAGACGATATCTTTTAGAGGAAAATAAATGCGGTTTTGAATCAAAAGAACGGGATCACTCAATCGAAATGACTCATCATTGTGCTGGAACGTATCACTTCCAACTTTGAACTGTAATTTTGGGGTAGGAATTGCAAAGTCTTCATTGAGGACCTTAAACGTTTTGGTTTCGGATTGAAAGGATAACGCTTTGGAATTAATTTGGAACGGAAGGCAGTTCACGAATCCGTCGAGATCGACGTAGGTGTGCCCTTTAATAATCAGACCTGTAAATGATTTTTCGCCCAGCACATTGGATTTGATGTTTACCATTGAGCCGGAAGCGGAGAGAGAAGCCGCATTTACGGATGAACTGAAGCCAGCCATAGCAAGAGTTAGCACAGTCACCACTAAAAATTTGGAAATACGCATGATCAACCACTCCCTTGATATATTCCTTTGGTATATTCATTAGAATTAACGCAACAACCGGTACATAAGTTACATATGTTGGGAGTAAGTTTTTAGGAAGTGAAGATGAGATTTTTTCGTACTGAATAAGGCAAATCCCGATCACTCGCATAGTGAAGGGGCTTGCCTTATTCAGGTTATTTTTGCGCTTGAGAACAGGAAAGTGTCCCCTTAGCTCGAAGGTTCTCTTAACCAACTCAACTAATCTAATCAACTCGCTCTATTGTTCAGTTGTCGTTGTTCGGTAACGGTTAGGAGGCAGACCGACTTGCTTTTTGAAGGCTTTGGAGAACGAAAATAAGTCCGGGTAACCCACGGAATGAGCCACTTCCGTTAAACTCAGCGTGGTCTGCACAAGCAGGAGCTTGGCTTGCTTCATTTTGAGCTGCTGAATATATTGCACTGGGGACAAGCCGTAGGCTTTGCGAAACTGTTTGGCAAAATGGGTTCGATCCACCCCTGCATGGGCTGACACACCCTCCACCGATATCCCGCCCGCAAAATGAAGTTCAATGTACTCTTTCCCTTTTTGAAGCCAGGGGGTGGCTACATCCGGTTGCAAGTCTTTGGTCGCCGGAGAATGCGCAATGCGGTCGAAAAGGCTGAGAAACCGGATCAGTCGCCCCAAATCACTGGCACTGTCCTGCGTTTTGCGAACATCGTCCATAAACGACCGCATACTGCTGGCTGTCTCGGGTGTGAGTACACTTGAACGATACGGGTTATCAGGACTTAATCCAATGCGAGAAAGCAGTTCAGCCGCAAATGCTCCGTCAAAGGCAATAAATATTTTTTGCAATGGTTGCTCCGGATCAGTCCAATACTCATGCGTCACATGTGGGAACAGGCAGAAGGCATCTCTGGCTCGCAGGGAATACTGCTGTCCGTTCTGAATGAATGAGCCTTCGCCCTCCAGCACAAATAACAAATAATGATAAGGCGTAGTCCGAGGACCTATATGATAATTGCTTTTAGCAATGTTACGACCAATGCGTAACGGCCATGCACCGCTGGCCTTCTCAAATTCAGACGGAGTGAAAAATAGAATATCCAAAAACTCGTGGTGGTCCTCCTTCATGCGCTCAAGCTCGGTCACCAGGAACACCTCTTTATTTTATAAGTATCGTCGATATCATCTAAAAGATTTATTTATAACCCATTATACAGGTGGGTTTTATATAAATTCAAGATCGAGTAAACCCGAATACGAAAAACAACCACAAAATGACAAAAATAAATTGCCGCGAAATGACATTGATCACAGACAAATCAATTGATATGATGTCCATACCTATTAAACCAAGTTAATTAATCGGTATTTGTGATTATTATGGTTGCTAAATTGATTTACAAAATGACACGACAACGGAGGGTGCAGAAAAGACCTGAAGAAGCGAAGCGTGCGCCTTTGTCACCGGATTTCCCCCATAAAAGGAGAATGAGAAGAAATCTGGGGACAAGAGTGTTCGAAAGGTTTTCTGTAACCGAAGTGTTTGAGTGGAACTTTATAAAGCAATTATCCATAGAAGGGACTGACGTGAATGAGTGAACAGGAAGAGATGAAGTTTGGATGGTTTTTACCAACTGCCGGAGATGGGAAGTATGTAGGTGTAGAGCCGGAACGTGAGCCAAGTCTGGATTATCTAGTGCAAGTGGCACAGACGGCGGAAACGGCCGGATTCGAATTTGTACTCATTCCGACAGGGGGAGCCTGTCTGGACGCATGGGTGGTCGGCTCGGCGGTAATGAGTCACACCAAGACACTGCGTCCCCTTGTCGCGATTCGCCCAGGTTTGGTGACACCCGTACTTGCGGCTCGCATGGGTGCGGCACTGGATCAGCTCTCTGGCGGTCGCGCCATGATTAACGTGGTTACAGGCAGTTCGGTTCGAGATCTGGAAGAACTCGGTGATCCGCTGGCACATGCGCATGATGAACGGTATGTTCGCGCAAGCGAGTATATGGAAGTCATGAAGCGTTCGTGGACGCAGTCGACAGGCTTGAATCTGACGGAATTCGCCGGAAGTGGCGCACAATCAGGTGCAGATGCATCCAGCGAACCAAATCCTGAATTCAACGGTCAATATTACAACTTCAAAAGCCCGGTAGGCATGCCGGAGACGGTACAGAAGCCATACCCTCCATTTTATCTTGGAGGAAGTTCTCCGATTGCCAAGCGAGTGGCCGTTGAACATGCGGATACCTTCCTGATGTGGGGCGAGCCGCATGACTGGATTCAGGAACAGATTGAAGAGATCGAAGTCATTCGAGAGCAGGTAAAAGAGGAGACGGGTCAAGATCGTCAGCTCCGTTACGGTATGCGTGCTCAGGTGCTCATTCGGGATACGGAAGAAGAGGCATGGGCAGCGGCATGGGAGATCATCAGCAAAGTACCGCCGGAAGCGATTGAAAAGGCCAAAGCCGCATTCGCCGAAACGGATGCCACCAACCAACGCAGACAGAATGAGCTCCGGGAACTGTCCGAGAAGCAACAGTTTGTTGTTGGGCCGAACCTGTGGACTGGTTTGTCGGTGGTGCGTTCCGGGGGAGCCATCCTCATCGTGGGTACGGCGGAGCAGGTTGCAGAACGTTTGATGGAATACGGAGACTTGGGCGTGACGACATTTATTCTATCCGGTTATCCGCATCTGGAAGAAGCCGAAATCTTCGGCAAGACCGTGATGCCTATCATTCGTGAGAAATGGAAAACAAGACAGAAACAGCATTCTATTACTGCCAACTAAGGAGGCCCTCTTTCATGAAAAAAAATAAAAAAATGATTCTGCCGCTTGTCAGTATGCTGGTGATGTCCATCCTGCTGTCCGCTTGCGGCGGTGGAGATAACGCATCATCCGGCGAGAATGGCTCTTCAGATTCAGGTAAAGTGACCATTAGCTTCATGCACTGGCGCGGCGAGGATTCCGAAGCATTTAACAAGACGATCGACGCGTTTGAAAAAGAAAATCCGAACATCCATGTGGAGATGCAGACACTCCCATCGGATCAGTACCAATCCACCGTGCAATCCAAAATCAGCGACGGCTCCACAGGGGATGTGTTTGCATCTTTCCCGGGCGCTCAATTCCAAGCGTTCAGCAAAGCCGGACTGTTTACGGATCTGACGGGATCATCCTTCTTGTCGGCTTACAATCCGAAACTGATTGAAGCTGGACAGCATGATGGCAAACAATATGCGATTCCGTACCAACTTGTATATAACGATCCAATCTATAACGTTAAACTGTTTGAAAAGTACGGCCTCACACCACCGAAGGACTGGGAAGGGTTTCTGGCGTTGTGCCAGAAGCTGAAAGACAATGGCATTATTCCGATTGCTTTTGCCGGAGCGGATATTGGTCCGGGCCAATTCATGAATACGATGGTAATGAACAATGCGCCGAGTGACGACATTTTTACCAAAGTTGAAGCGGGCGAAGCCAAACTGACAGATGAGTTCTGGGTGAAAACGTTGACGCAAATCAAGGAACTGAATGATAAAGGATACTTCCAGCAGGATGCACTGGGTACGAAGGACCCGGCAGCAGGTGCACTATTTATTCAGGAAAAAGCAGCGATGCTTGCAAGTGGATCGTATCAACTTGCTCAGAACAAACAACAAAACCCGAATCTCGAGCAAAAATTGCTCGCACCGATTACGGTAAGTGCCGACCAGGCGAAATATGAGGGAGTGCATACGACCACATTCATGCTTGCGGTAAACAGCAAATCGAAACACCCGGAAGAAGCGAAGAAATTCCTTGAATTCCTGAGCAAACCGGATGTAGCTGGGGCATACGCCAACCAGACAGGACAAAATGTAACAGTGAATGACGTGAAGTATGATACAGCAGAGCTTCAAGTTGCAGGAGAATGGGCGAACAAAAAGACCGTGTTCCAGCCACGGTTTACCATTCTGAATGGAGACAACCAGAAGGCTGTAACCAACTCCATTCAGGCTGTGCTGAGCGGCACTTCCCCGGAAGAAGCAGCACAGCAGGCACAAGCGATCATTGATCAGCATATCGGGAAATAAACGATGAAAAACCGTATTCAGCTATCCCTGTTTCTGTTACCCGGATTGCTGCTGTACGTTGGATTGTTCGTATTTCCTACATTGACGGGGCTGTTCTATTCCTTTACGGATTGGGACGGGGTATCCCCGTCGTATGCATTTGTAGGGCTGGATAATTACAAGGACAGTCTCAGCAGCATCGTATTTCGCAAAGCCTTCGGCAATAACGTGGAGTTTATGTTAACCGTTGTCATCGCACAAACCTTTATTTCACTCGTTCTAGCCCTGCTTCTGGTACGCAATACCAAGACAAAAGTGGTACTTCGGGCGTTGTATTTCCTACCTGCGATTCTGTCGTCGGTATCCGTTGGTCTGATCTGGGCGTTCATGTATGACCCGTCCATTGGACTGATCAATTATGGACTAAACGAGGCGGGCATGAGCAGCATGGCTCGTAACTGGATCGGTGATCCGAAGATTGCGATTTTCTCTATCGCTGCGGTGCAGGTTTGGGCTCACGCAGGACAGATGATGATTGTGTTCATCGCAGGTCTGCAAGGCATTCCAGCAGAACTGTACGAAGCGGCACGTATGGACGGCGGGAGCAAATGGCAGGTATTCCGCACCGTGACCTGGCCGCTGCTGGCTCCTTCGGCAACGATTGTGGTAGCCTATACGACCATCCAGTCGTTCAAGGCCTTTGATCTTATTTTCACCATGACGGACGGAGGTCCGAATTACGCCACTGAGATTTTGACTACCTATATTTATCATACGGCTTTTGGCAGTTATTCCTTTGGTCTGGCTTCTGCCGGTTCGATGATCTTCCTGGTGTTGCTCGCGCTACTGACGTTATTACAGTTCAAGGCGCTCCGTGCCGACCGGGTGAGCTATTAACGGATAGGTGATTACTATTTTTCGTGAGCGTTATCGAGAACTGTGTTCGAACAATACGAATCAGTTGATTTTGGATGTAGAGATTAACTTTAGGTGTGAGGTTGAGAGGAAGGAGGGATTTTTTATATGGTTTTAAAATGGTTCAATCGACTGATTCTGTTTGTGTACGCACTGCTGATCCTTGTGCCGTTGTATTTTGTATTTGTATCTTCGTTCAAAACAAGCAGTAACTTCTTCACCAGCCCATTCAGCTGGCCGGAGCCGTTTACGTGGGATAATGTGACGGGTTTGTTCCGTAATCAGCCGATGTGGCAGTACTTTGGGAACAGTATGATTGTGACGCTCGGCACAGTTGCGATTGAACTGTTGCTGAGTAGCATGATTGCGTACGCCATTGTACGCTGGGGCGGCAGTGTAGGCAAAATAGTGTTTGCACTCTTTGTTGCAGGTTTGATCGTGCCGTCTCAGGTCAGCATGTTACCGATCTATTCCCTCACACGTACGCTTGGATGGTCGGATAGTCTGACGGGTTTGATTATCGTATCGGCGGCCATGCTGATGCCCGTTTCTGTGTTCATGCTGACGGGTTTTATGCGTATGTTGAATTCGGAAATTTTGGAAGCAGGTAGTATGGATGGCGCAAACGAGTGGAGACTCTTCACCCGAATTGCTCTGCCACTCGCAGCACCTTCACTGGCGGCAACGGCAACGTTCCTGCTGGTGATGGTCTGGAATGACTTGCTCATTCCGATGCTTATGCTTACCAGCAAGTCCAAACTGACCTTGCCACTTGCCCTGATGCAATTCCGCGGGGAGTACGTGACGAATTATCCGATGATGCTGACTGGCGTTCTTGTGACAGCGATCCCGATGATTGTGCTGTTCTTGCTACTTCAGCGTTATTTCGTCGCAGGTCTGACCGCTGGTTCCCTTAAAGGCTGAGGGTCGAGAAGAAGACTGAGAGATCCTTTACAAAATCGAGTTCGTTTTATATTCGTTGTAAATTGGCGTCACGTCGTATTTTGCATTGATTTCTGGTTCATTCTGCATAATAATGGTTTAGTGTCAGGATGACTACATAGAGATCAAGGGAGCTATTAATCTGATGAGTAAATTGGAAGTGTTGCGGAATCCCAAGCAGCGCAAGCTGCTGTTCAGTGCCGGCATGAGCTGGCTGTTTGATGCGATGGAGGTCGGCATGATCTCCTTTATCGTAGCTGCACTCGCGAAGGAGTGGAGTCTTAGTCCCGGACAAGTCGGGGTGCTGACAAGTATCAACTCTATCGGGATGGCACTAGGTGCCTTGCTCGCAGGTGCACTCGCAGATCGTTTTGGACGAAAAGCCATTCTGATGTGGACGCTGTTAATTTTCACGATTGCAAGCGGTCTATCAGCACTCGCTACTGGTTTTGCAGTCTTGTGTGCACTACGTCTCGTTGCAGGAATCGGTCTTGGCGGTGAGCTGCCCGTAGCATCTACGCTGGTATCGGAATCGATGCCTACAGCGGAACGTGGACGTGCGGTTGTGTTGTTGGAAAGCTTCTGGGCAGGGGGCTGGATTGTATCGGCGCTGATTGCCAATTTTGTAATCCCTGAGTATGGGTGGAGAATTGCATTTGCCATTGGAGCTCTTCCGGCGTTCTACGCGCTGTATTTACGCCGTGCCATCCAAGATCCTCCGCGGTACAAGAATCACACGAAATTGCACAAAATTACATTCCGCGAGAAGGTTGCCACGGTGTGGTCCGCACCGCATCGCCGCACCACATTAATGCTATGGATTTTGTGGTTTACCGTTATTTTCTCGTATTATGGCATGTTCTTGTGGTTGCCTTCGGTTGTGATGGCGAAAGGCTTTACGTTGGTCAAAAGTTTCCAGTATGTGTTGATCATGACGATCGCACAGTTGCCAGGTTACTTCACTGCTGCGTATTTCATTGAACGGTTTGGTCGGAAGTTTGTACTTGTCGTGTACCTTACTTTGACTGCGTTCAGTGCGATTGCCTTTGGATTGGCAACGACGGAAGCAACCATTTTAGCCGCAGGAATCTGTCTGTCGTTCTTCAACCTGGGCGCTTGGGGCGGATTGTACGCATACAGCCCTGAATTGTATCCGACTTCGGTTCGTTCCACAGGCGTTGGACTAGCTACATCGGTAGGCCGGATCGGGGGCGTACTTGCACCATTTATGGTGGGTATGTTAGTTCAGAAGGCAGTTCCCATCAGCTTGATTTTCACCATTTTCTTCGTAACTATCCTTGTTGGAGCAGCGGCTGTGCTGTTCTGGGGTCGGGAAACGAAAGGGCAGGAACTCGCCGAGTAATGTTCAGAAAATTTTAGCGCAACTTTTGTGCGGGTCTGTTTGCCTACGAAAATGGTGGATGGACAAGCGGTACAAGGTTGATATAAGAAGAGGTGTGACCCTGATACGACCATGGGCTCATGCCTCTTTTTGATATGTGCAGGACTCATTTTTTCATGCTCCATCGGTCCGATAGACGGGCAATTTTTGATATCCTATAATGACACTCGGGATGTCCATCCGAGAGGATTCAGGAGGAAGCCGTATAACTGGATTCAGAAAAATGGAGGGTTAAGGAAATGACGAATAAGAAGAATATAATGAGCGAAATGCATATGACGAGTGAACAGAATAGCGTGTACGAAATGGAGCCTATTACCGTGAGTCGTAAAGTCACCCATCGCAGGGGGAGGAAGACGAACAAAAGAGTAGGCCGAGTCAGTATGCTTCTTGGCGCCTGTGCAATGACACTTGGACTTACCGTTGCCGCGCCTTCGGCTGGAGCACAGAAGCTGGAACAGGGCATTCGCAGTGAACACGTGGTACAACTGCAAGAGCAATTAAGTGAGCTCGGATATTTTGACGCTGGAGTAACAGGTTATTACGGTTCGATCACCCAGAGTGCAGTTCGCGATTTCCAGCAAGCGCAGGGATTAAGTGCCGATGGTGTAGCAGGTCCGGTGACGCTGAACAGGCTGAATCAAAAGGTCAAAGCCGAAGGAGAAACACTGCGTCAACTGGCGAAGCTGATCCATGGGGAAGCACGCGGGGAATCTTTTGAAGGACAGGTCGCTGTAGGAGCAGTTGTCTTAAACCGGGTGCAATCAGGGGAGTTTCCGTCATCCATCTCCGAAGTCATTTTCCAAAAAGGTCAGTTCACAGCGGTAGACGATGGTCAATTTAATCTGAAGCCTACCGCAACCTCGTTCAAGGCTGCCCGTCAAGCTCTTAATGGTGCCGACCCAACGCATGGCGCGCTATTTTATTACAATCCGAAGATTGCCACGTCTGAGTGGAGCAAGAGCAGACCGACACTGCTGACGATTGGGCAGCATGATTTTACGAGATAATGCAGGGAAAGCAGACAGATAAATACTGAACTTTAATAAATAATAAACCCCGGCTGAACTTTTCTTTGGAACTGTTTCGTCGGGGTTATTTGTAAGGGGATTAGGAAAAGGTGTGGTAAGACAAGAACAGATGCAGTTCATAGTAGCTAATCTTGAATTGTGAATCGAATAGTCAACAAAGTCGGATCTAAAATAAATTACAACGTTGCTGTAGAATAGACATATCCGATTATAAAGAGAAAGTAATCAAAGTCAGGGTGAATAAAGATGAAGTTACTAAAGACCTCATTGGCTGTAGTGGCTATAATAATTATTGCTTCTTTTGCATGGTACGGATCTTATAAAAGTGATATGAAGAAGCTTGAAGATGAGTTGAGGACGTATTTAACGGTTGAAAAAGGAATAGATGAGCAGACGATCACAAGTATCACAGCCCGCCGCAGCAAAATGCCGATGTATCCTGTTGTTGTTAAATTTAAGGACAATCCGGAGGAGCATATCTACTACTATAGAGAAGATGAATGGATTCAGCTTACGCCTGATCCGAATTCGTAAACTTTTGTGAAGACGTAAGCTTAATACGCCTCACGATTGGATTCATCTGCCTAATCCTGTACAATGAATAACGACATAACAACGGTAGATTAAGGATGGATTAGAAACGATGAGGATTATTATATCACCAGCCAAGAAGATGAAGGTCGACACCGATCTGATGGCTAGCGCGCAAATGCCGCAATTTATTAATGAGTCTGAACAACTCCTGAGTCTGCTTCAGACGTTATCCTATGATGAGCTCAAAGCGCTCTGGAAGTGCAACGACGCTATCGCGGAACTGAACATGGAGCGGATTCGGAGCATGAATGTAAAAGAAAATCTTACACCAGCCATCTATTCGTATGAAGGCATTCAGTATCAATATATGGCGCCGGGTGTTTTTCAGCAGGAAGAGCTGGCGTATCTGGAGCAACATTTGCGCATATTATCCGGGTTGTATGGCATGCTGCGTCCTTTGGACGGGGTTACCCCGTATCGGTTGGAGATGCAGGGCAAGTTGCAAGGGCCGGAATTCAAATCCCTTTATCAGTTCTGGGGCAGCAAGCTGGCTGATCAGCTTCAATCCGAAAGCAACTGCATTCTGAATCTGGCTTCCAAAGAGTACAGCAAGAACATCACGCCTTTTTTGAAGGAGGAAACCCGTTTTGTCACTTGTGTATTCGGACAAATGGTTGGTGGGAAACTTGTGGAGAAGGCAACCCGCGCGAAAATGGCCAGAGGTGAGATGGTACGTTATATGGCAGAGCGGAAAATAACAGATGTGGAAGATATCAAAGGATTTGATCGGTTAGCGTTTGTTTTCTCGGAAGAGCTGTCGGATGAGAGTACTTATGTGTTTGTTTATTCGGAAGAAAAGTAAGCCTTTATAAACGAATGGTAGAACTAATAGAGCAAGAAGGCAGCCCGTCCTAAATCAAGGACGGGCTGTTTGTGGTAAGTAATCTTTTTCAGAAATAGTACGCGTTTTAAAAGTCATATGTCCTGAAGCGTATGTAAGAACAGCACCACTAATCCAAACTTTTTAATTTTGATTCCACTGGATCACTGGAACACAGGACCTTAGTAAGGACGATTATAATGTTTATAGTGGATAAATGCATATAAATCAGGAAGTTAGCCGGATGAAATTGCCATTAAACTTCTGCTAACATAGATATATCATACACAAAATAAGCGGTGAAAACGGATGAGTACAATCAAAGTAACACCTGAGCAGTTACATCACGTATCCAGTCAGGTGGATCAGGCGAGGCAACAATTGGAGCATATTCAAGATAATCTCTCCAGGCAGATGATGTTCCTTCAAACCATGTGGATGGGTGTGACACAGGAGCGTTTTTATGATGATTTTGCGCGGTCGCGTCCCGTACTACAGAAAGCACTGGAGAGTATGGTGTATACTTCGAAAGAGTTAGAGGATATTGCGACACGGTTTGAGAATGCAGATGCGGAGAAAGGGAGTCTGGGCGGTATTATTGGTGCTGTTGGTGCGGCAGCAATGATGAAGAGTTCAGCAAGTGATGCGAGTTCGGGTGATAAGGGCTACCGGATGGCACAAGTCAATATCTATGGTCGGCTGATGTGGATGCCTGTAAACGAAAATGGTGTCCCCGATCAGGCATCTCTGCAGGCTTATGAAAAGGATCAGGGGCATTTGGATATCAACCGGATGCAAGCAACAGGTCATGTGGAAGAGCCGGGGGAAGATATTAATGCATTGCAGATTAAAGCTTTTGAAGATCGAATCCATCCCTTCACGGGCGAGCCTGTATCTGATAAGTATGCTCAGATAATGCTGACTTCCCTGAAGTTCAGCCAGATCGTTATGGCTTTTCAGATGGTTCGCGGAAGTATACCGGGTCGCAAAGGACCATTCCATTTGCCTGCTTCTGATCCGGCAGTGGCGAAGATTAAAAAGAATTTGGAAACGGGTGAAACGAGGAAAGGTAGTAATATTAAGGGAAACGGTGATATTAGACCTACCCAAATCATTGAAAACAGATATCCAAATGAGATTCAGCAAGGGAAGAGTTTTGACTATGTTTTGAAGAATGGTCAAGTTAAGATTCGAGATGGAATTAGAGAGGTTGACTTTATCATAGATGTAGATGGTAATTTAAATGTTGGGAGAGGACATTCTCATTTAGCAAATGGAGCTGATGTTCAAGCTGCTGGAAAACTAAAAGTCGATGCAAACGGAAATGTTAGAAGAATAACAAATGAATCAGGACACTATACACCAACAACTGAGCAAGCTAAAAAATATGAGCAAATATTCAATAGTGCTGGAATAAAGACAGAAAACGCTTGGTTAGAGATATTTCAACTGGAAGTAACGAGAAGTGGTTATGTTGATATAGGGAAATTAAAGAAAGTATATTCAGCTAAACTGAAATAGTAGGAGGAGATATTTTGACTACTCAAATGAATGAGGAAATTTTTTCGACTAATTTATCTAAAGCGGTTGATAAGATAAAAAAGGCTAAAAACATTTCGAGCGATATTATTAAGTTTATCATAGAGCCTGTCGAGGAACAGGGGAAAATGTTAGATGGTGGCGATGAAATGATGAAACGTCTTGTGTTGTCTAAAGAGAATATTGGTGGTAAAAAACTATTTTTAGAAGATGTAGTTGGGGTTTTAGGAGGGCTTTTTCCGAAAGCTCCTATATGGATTAATGTATCTTTTATAGAAATTGAAGGGGATACCGCTATCTTCAAGCTGGAAACCAGTTTGCGTTTTAGAAAACCGACTTTATTAAGAAATGCTGAAACAGGTCATGCTCCCTTCAAAGCCATTGTATAAGGTATGTGAAGATTGTTTAATATCTTTATGGAAATTTATTGGGAGTACTCAATAAGTAATGAGTCAATCATACAACGAATAACAGCAGGTCGATTATGGTTAGGGTTAGATACCACTATGTTTGATCTGTTTTTTGTTACCTCGGTTCTTCTGCGTATTTTAAGAAATGACTTGGACACAACTTTATTGCAGAATACCACAACTACTAATATTGACAGAACTTAAATGGGCATTTGCCAACGGGAAGTCATGTTATAGGCTAGCCACCTGGCCTCTAATTAAGGCCGAAAATCATATCAACTATCTGTCATATCAAGTGATTGGATATATAATCATGATTAAATATAAGTATATCATTGAATATAGAGAAGATTTCAACGAGGTTAACATAGATTTAGTTTAGATTCATCTTTAAAAAATGGTTATCTGATTACTAATTCTCTGGGATCGGATATATTTGGAGATTTCGCCACGATCCAGGATGAAATCGGAAATCTAATTGAATTACTGAAAGGGAAAATAACGTTATACCAAGGTGGAGGGAATGTCAATTTAATAAGATCAGACAAGTCTTTTACAACTTTTGAAGATATCTTTGCTGAAGAAGATGAAGAGGACAGTACATGTAATATGTAAAGATCCTATTGTTATGGGCAAAAGAG
Source organism: Paenibacillus polysaccharolyticus (assembly GCF_023714295.1). GTDB lineage: Bacteria > Bacillota > Bacilli > Paenibacillales > Paenibacillaceae > Paenibacillus > Paenibacillus polysaccharolyticus_A. The sequence goes on along the minus strand of NZ_JAMAUN010000014.1, from coordinate 146,413 downwards.
AACTTTAAATATAAAAGCCAGCGAGATGTTATCTTGAAAAAAGATGCGAAATTAGCATTAGACTGGATAAACGAAAAATGTACTGAGGTTTGTGAAATAGAGAGTCAATAAGTTGATTAGGTAGAACTTATATCATGGAAATTGGCAGTGCTAACTTCTATTTACTTAAAAAAAATGCCAATTTGAAACATTTTAAATATGACTTGATCCTTAATAGTGGAAAATATTTAAAATTCCCAATGGAAAACTTTATAGAGAATCTTTATATTATTATAAAGCAATTAAGTATAAATAGTATAATACGATGTAAGGAGGGTGTATTTTTGAAGGCATAAATAAAGTAAAAAATTCCGGATTTAAGTATGAACAGGATCGACTTAAAAACAAATAGGAAAATATCTGCAAGAGAAATTCATAATAATAAGCTTTTAAAAGAGTCTAACCGATATGCATAGAATGCTAAGAACTTTCGAAACATTTGATATTGGAAATAAAAGGAAAACAACTAGACTGTAAAGTGTCCCCTTTGCAAAGGACATTTAGAAAAACTAGTAAACTTGTTGAAGCTACAGTCAGTTTTTTTGCAATTAGCAGCTTTTTAAACTCCATATACCCGATATAGTAGTTAACTTTTGTATTCAGATGTATTTTTACGATGGAATACGAACGGCACGAGACCAGGGATAATTGACACTTGGTGTCTCTTTTTCTCTTTGTTGATAAGGTTGGCAACCTGGATTTACAAATCGTGCTTCAGCAAAGGATGGGGATATTTCTACTACGGAAAAAACTTTATTTATCTTCGTGTTATCAATTACAAGTTGTACAACAGTAAATAGGCTTCAATTCGTCTTTGTGCCTAGTCCATATTTGCGATATTATAAGGATCAAGCCTTCCGTTTTGGATTGTTTGAAGAAGCCATCCATTAATGGACTATGTTCAAAAAATCTTTTGTACTAGTGCCTTGCTTATTGATCTTAACGTGATGCTTAGTAGCTATTTCTGGAGGCACTATAGTAAAAGTATGAAGTTTATATATTATAAGGGGATGCTACAAATATGCACAAGGTTAAGCCAGAGGATCCAGCAGTACGATATGCAATTTATAAAGTTTATGGCGGGAAATGTTTCTATCATTATGATAGACCAATAGATGAGGATTTTTATACACTAGATCACATCATTCCTGAGAAATATAAAAAGTATCCCGAGTTGTTGGAACAATACCTAATAGAATTAGATTATAAAGAGCCATTTGAAGTTAACAGCCTTGAAAATTTAGTTCCATCGGAGCGTCTGTTCAACACGAGAGTAAAAAGAGACGATTTACTACCAGCTGCGATGGCTTGGTCTTTTCTAAAGAGAGCCGAAAGTAAGATTCCTGAAATTTTAAAGGAGATAGAAAAATTTAATAAGAAAAAAAGTGAAGAGAAGGCTTTATTAGAGTTACTTGCACATGCCAATGAGCACAATGATCGTGAACAATACGCTAGACAAATTTTTGATTTAATTACTGAGGAAGATGGTCATTTTGATGGAGGAAAACAAGTTAGTAAATATGGAGAAGACTCCTATACATACAAGAATGCTACTCCCACTATTCACATCTATTCTTTTATGCCAACACTTAAAAATCGGGATGGATCATGCTTGATAACATTTAAGAGCTTGAAAATTCGAGATTGTATGATTACATTTAGCCAAACTCAGATGATAAAAATATTATTTCAAGGTCACAACACAGATATTTCTGCAGGTATGAGGAAATTTATTATTGGTACTCAAGATGGGCTAGTATGCATACAATTTCCTAATAATCGTTTCTTCTTACCAGTTAATGAGGTTCAACAACTTTGTGACCTAATTGATGACTTTACCGCTGAATATATCAGTGCCATACAAAGGGTAGAAAAGTTACTTGGTATTCAGAACTTTGGGAAAGCTAAGCAGTGGTCAAACGGTTTCCGCTTAATGAAAGTCAATCGAAATGTTTGGAATACCTTATTAAAATTTAGTCAGGAGTTCGATTATTTAGATGGCAATACGGAATGGAATGTATTTGACAAAAACAGCATGTTTATACAGGTGAAAGCTCCTAATCAAACTCTTGAAAAAAATATCGGCTGGCATTTTCGTCTTGTTGCTGAAAAATACGAAGACATTTTATTTCATTATAATCAAACTAATGATAACTTGTGGATTGTATGGGAAATTGGATATGCTGACATAACAACTGATCTAATACATCGTAATGGTTACTGGGATGCAACGACGGTTTTTGAATGGTTAGCAAACGAATTTATTCCATATGCAATAGCATATTATAATTATAAATATGTCAAAAGAAGAAGATTGAACTTAAAAAAGCTTTCGTTTGAAGAATATAAAAGATCGTTAAACAGAGAGGAAATATTTTATCCCTCAATTATAAATTCGAATGATTATAACATAACTGAAGAAATTCATCTAAAAAGGAAATTAAACGAGCTACAATCTTATCTTGCAAATAATAACATGTTTTATTTAATGAGCTCAGAGATAAAGCAAATATTTGATTCAATAATTATTTGTTTGAAAAGAATTCCCTTAAAAGAGTATAGTTATGAGTATATTGCAGCTGGAGTTGGAAACTTGAATTTAAAAGATCGTGAAAATTTAATTCGGTACATTGAAAATATTGAACACATAGACGATAAAACAAGCAATCGTTCAATACAAATTTTATTTGGTTGTATTATAGAAGCTTTAAATGAAAATAATGGAAAACATCTTATACAACTTGATGTGCAAACAATAGTGTCTAATTTGGAACCGATAATAGAAAAAATAGAAACTCAAAGGTTGTTAGATAAATGGGTTATAGAATAATTAGAAGCTCTTCGCACTATTAGGTGGGTAGGAAAGACTGGAGAGGGTTTGATAGACGGGAAACATCCTAAAAGATTTTATAAATTTTCTATACAAGGGAAGGTTAAACACCGGTTTAGCTCTTTCGAGCTTTAAGGAATGGTAGACGCACTAAATTCGTGACTTTTACATCGGGGGAAGCTGTAATTAAAAGATTTTAAACTAAATTATTGACAGACCTATGCATCTGTCATTCTATCAAGTTGGGATTGGTCACACATCCATATTGCGGAATATACAAATGTTTTTGTATCAGTAATTAGTGGTTGACTAAGTTCTGTTCATTAATCGCCTTTCAAATGATTGTCAAATGCATCTCTGGAGTCTTCATAAATTGATCTGGAACAGTCAACCACTAAATTCTAGAGTGAGCCGGTTAATACATACATAATTTTTGACTTCAAACACTAAGTTTCGTGTAAAGCCTTAATAAACTCCCGAAATTATTGTGTTTCCAAAGCCACATATTTTTTTCCGAATTGTTCTCTTTCTTCAATGGGTTTGAGAGTTTACAGAATATATTTTACAGACTCATGTTATTGGATCATATACTTTTTTAAGTTGAACGTATCTCATGTAATCACGATAAAAAGGGAAACTTTCAAATAATGATAAGTTCATCTTCGCTTCACAGGATATTATTCTCACATCAGAAGCGTTTACTTCTATAATTATAAAATAAAAAACCTCATAGCCAACATCATTAATTGCTATTAACCCATTTAAATCTTTCATCGTACTCAGAAGGGGGATTGCTTTACCGAAATAAAATGCAGCTTTGTGAAAATTATTCATTCGACAATAAATTAATGCAATATTGTAAAAGGCATGAGTAAAATCTGGGTTAGATTCAATAATTTGATGGAAGCGTTGTAGTGCTCTCTCATCATATCCCAAGTCTTTTAACAAAAAAGCTGAATTAAATAGAGCATACGGATGGCTTAAGTTAAGTTTAATTGCTTTATCAAAACATTCTAGTGCTCCCCAAATATGCCAACAATCCTTAAGTAATAAACCTTTATTGTTGTAAGCGTCATAAATATAAGGATTAAGACCAATACATATGTCATAGCATATTAAAGTCATTTCATATTCCTTTTTTGCTGTTAGGCATAAGGCAATATTAAAATATGAATTCTCTAATTGGTCATTATCATTAGATGCAATCGATTCAACGAACATATCGATTGCATCTTCGTAGTGACCTTGATGATAATACATAAGTCCAAGGCTATTAAGTACTGTGGCAGAATGTGGAGATATCTGTAATGCCTTTTCATACTGTTCTTTTGCTTGTTTGAAGTTTCCATGTGCCTCAAAGTAATTACCTAAAAGATCATAAGTCTCGAATCGTGTAGGGAAATTATCCAACATATGTTGCATGATTTCAGTAATTTTTTCATCTTTGATAGAAAGTAACCCGTAGTTATACCAAACTAAACAAGAACTGTTACACACTGGTGCAATTTGGCGATAAATGAGCCTTGCTTGATTAAGTTTGTGCTTTTTAATAAGATTTTGAGCTTCGATTAATTGGTTCTCGATATTATTTAGGATAGAACCAAGGGTTGATGGAACATCACTTAATAATTTACTTACGGTATTCACCTTTATAGCCATTGAAAAATTAACATAATAAGCTTCGATAATTCTAGTGAATTCTTCTATAGAGTCTTTCGAAAATAGATTTAGAGTATTAACTCTAATTGTTGTATCAGTCTCATTATCGACTCTTTTCCAGCAAATGCTTGGTTCATCATCTGGAGTGATGCATACAACCATTAAAATTACTGGACGCCCATATTTTCTCCAGTACTCTAAGTTTTGTTGAGTTACATTTATACATAGCTCTTTATTCTTGTTTATATAAAATCTAGTTCGTGCCTTAATCTGTATAGAAATAATTGGTGGAAAGTTTCCTATTGATCTTGTTAGTTCTAAATCGGCATCAATCCCTTTATCATGTTGCAGTATATTCCGCATCAGAAATCCATAATTTGCAGTTCTCCAAGTAATAATGCCGATACCTTGTTGTTCAATTAGTTTACTATGCTCATCATTCATTAATATACCTCGCTAATTATGATGGATTTATAGAATCAAGCAGAATCAGTTTAAGAATATGGTCTTCTTATATCTGTCCTATTCAAAAGATAATCTGTGCTGGTCTGATGATAGTCAGCCAGCTTTATCAATATAGCCGTAGGAATGTCTAATTCACCACGTTCATAGTTGCTATAGACACGTTGACTACAGCCGAGATAGGCGGCCATTTGTGTTTGGGATAAGTCTTTGTCTTCACGCAAATTGCGTATACGAGCATACATGATCATCACCTCACTAATATCATATCTTAGCGCGCTATCCGCTATTGATTTTTAGCGTAAAATCCGCTAAAGTATAATGAGAATAGTTGGTAAAAAGACTAGGTGGGGATAAAATGTCAAACCTGATCGAAGATTTGTTTCACGGGAACCTAAGATTGGACGAGTCGATTCATCCTGAACAGGCCGAGTATTACGAAATTAACAGCCAAATATCAGACATCATGCAAAACTACAAAACAAGGCTCCCAGATACAGAATACGATATCTTGGAGCAATTGATCGACTTTGATCCGACAGTCCACATCCATGTACGTGGAAGCGGCGTTTGAGCAAGATTTTCGTACAGGCGGCAGACTGATGATTGAGGTTTTAGCCAAGACGTGACTACTATTTACCTTACGATCCAGTAGACAATACACAGCAATTCAAAAATCCCCTTCTCCATTACCACCGATCAGGCTGGCATGGGGAGGGGACTTTGCTTTGTAAATTATTCTTTTATCTTACCAACCCACACCTACCACGCTCCAATATTCTTACCCGCTGGCGTTCCCGACCCAATCAAATCACTGCCACCTGCAAGCTTCAGGAAGTTACCCAATACAGGGGTGCCGTCTGCGGCACGGGTTACCGAAGGTACGAGGGAGACAAAGTCGGCTGCGCTGGCGAGCAGGCCTTTGTCGTTAACGCTTTTTTTGTTTTTCCACCAGACGTTGGTGCTGCTGACATCGGTTCCGCTGGTTTTGTCGCTGGCGCCACCTTGGAAGGACAGGTTGTTGGTGAAGATATGTGTACCTTTGTCAAAGGCAAAGTTGCTTTGTCCGTTGTTCCAGGAGGTGTTGTTAGTCATCTGTATCGAACCCGGATTGCTGTTATAGGTAAAGCCATGCTTTTTGTTATTAAACGCAATGTTGTTCTCTACAATGTGATTCACGGCAATTTTCTCACCACCAAGCTTAAAGCCGTTGCCATCACTGTTGGAAGTGGAGGTTCCATCAGCGGTGGCGCCGTTACCGTATGCGATACTGTTGCGGATCGTCACTGCACCGATGGCGCCTGTGTCTGTTTTGCTATATAGATCCCAGCCATCGTCCACGTTATAGGCGGCAATACAGCCGTCAAAGACGTTCCCTGGACCGACCGTCAGCTTGGCGGCAAATCCGTCTGCATCCTCGCCGTCATCCGGGTCGTAGTTGTTGTGGGAGTAGGAACGAATGACTTCGTTATATGAAGGCCATTCACTCTTGGCGGCGGTAGAAGCATAACGTCCCATCTGAATCCCCGTATCCCGGTTATGGTGAGCTTCGATCTGCTCCAGACGGTTGTAGCTGCCACCAATGAAGATACCGTTATCTCCAGCACCTTTGACCTCAAGTCCTTTTACGAACCAGTAATCTCCGAACATTTGCAATCCTCGATTCGTAGAAGCGAAGGCTTGAGCCGAGAAATCAAAGACAGGCTTTTCTGATCCGTAGGCGACCAGATTTTTACGTTGTGAAGAGGTACCGCTGTTGCCGCGTTCAATGGTAATTGTTTGTGAGAAGCTGTAGGTTCCGCCGCGCAGATAGATTGTTTTGCCTGGGGCGATCTGGGTCAGAGCGTTAGCGAGTGACGTTGGACTATTGATCGTTCCCGGATTGCTGGCAGATCCGTTAGGGGACACGTACAAATCACCCGAAGCCAGCGTAAGATTGGAACTGTTCACCACTGACTCTGACGCTGAGGTATTAGGTAACCCGCCTTCCAACATTTCTGCGGCACCGACCGAACCACCACTTAATAGTAATAGAGGGAATGCGGCACTAAGACAGATGTTGGTCATTTTGGATTTCAGGGAACGCTGGGATCGCGCAGATGCATGAGTGGATGTGGAAGGGAATAATTTCATGATGCAAGCCTCCTTGGTTAATTGGAATAAAATATCGAGCTGGCGGAAACCGAGTATGAACTGAACAAAGCAGAATAGAGCAGAACAAAGCAGAACAGAACAGAGAGTACCTTCAATGAAAGCACGATATGGTACATCATGTGCTTCGTCCTACCGTTCGGCTAGCTAAAAGGTATCACCCGGACACAGCTTCATGGTAAATGTTGTAAACGTTATCATCAATAATCATTTGATCAGGTTGCGTTCAAGACTGGCAGGACAGGCATAAGCGCTCCGAATCCCATCCAATCACCAATGGAAATGTAATCCGATCATTGGCTGATCGCCTTTTTTTAACGAACCATCGTCCGAAATGAACGTGAATATGCCTGTTTTTCCTGAGCTGATCACATGAGACTTATCTCTAATCCACCGCTTTGAACTTCATTTTTCTCCAAATCATCAGCTTGCCACCAAACAAAAAGCCCCATAAGCGGCTGCCAACACTGGCACCCAGACTCACGGGGCGATAATTCATCTAACTTTTTATGCAATAATACTCATCTAATTATGGACAATACTCGTCCAGCTCATCTAGCGCCTATTAATATCCATCCGTCTGGCGACTACGTTTTGCAGCCTGCTCAACGCTCGAATCATACTTCGGCTGCACTGTTTCACTATCGTCTGTGGATACAGCAGCCAGTCCCTCTGCCACACGTCGCCCGTAATCCGCATCCGCCTGGGTAAAATAAGAAATCATGCGCTCCCGGATATCCGGTTTACATTGAGCCAATGCGCCGACCATGTTGCTGATTAACTCATCCCGCTCCCAATCCTCGAACGCCCGGTACGTATTCCCGGCTTGCCCAAAATCATTCGTACGCTCAATTTTCTCCCGCACCAGATGGCCTTCCACCAGCGGTTCATGCTCCTTGCCGCGCGGCTGAGCTTCCGTTAATCCCCCGAGCGAAGAAGGCTCGTAATTCACATGTGGATTTTGACCCGGTGCCCGGTCCACTTTATACTGCATTTGCCCGCCGCTTTGATTGGTGGCTACCCGGTTCTTCGGAGCATTCACGGGTAGTTGCAGATAGTTCGCACCCACGCGGTGACGCTGGGTATCCGAGTAGGAGAAGGTACGTCCTTGCAGCAGCTTGTCATCCGAGAAATCAAGCCCATCCACCAGCACACCTGTCCCGAATGCAGCTTGTTCCACTTCATTAAAATAATCCTCGGGATTGCGATTCAGCGTCATTTTGCCTACAGGCAGAAACGGAAACTGATCCTGCGGCCACAGCTTGGTCGGGTCCAGCGGGTCAAAGTCCAGCTCCGGATGCTCACCATCCTCCATGATCTGAACGGACAGCTCCCATTCGGGATAGTCACCCTGTTCAATGGCATGATACAGATCCAGTGTGGCGTGGTTGAAGTTCTGGCCTTGAATTTCACTAGCGTCCTTCTGCAGCAGGTTGCGAATGCCTTGTTTCAACGGCTCCCAGTGGTATTTGATGAGCACACCTTTGCCGTCCTGGTTCACCCATTTGTATGTATTTACGCCTGACCCCTGCATTTGCCGATAATTCGCCGGAATGCCCCACGGTGAGAAGAGAAAGGTCACCATATGTGTCGCTTCGGGACTGAGGGAGACAAAATCGAAAAACCGCTCCATATCCTGTGCGTTAGTCAGTGGGTCGGGTTTGAAGGCATGCACCATATCCGGGAATTTGAGCGGGTCGCGGATGAAAAAGATTTTCAGATTGTTGCCGACGAGATCCCAGTTGCCGTCTTCGGTATAGAATTTAACGGCAAATCCACGTGGGTCCCGCACCGTCTCCGGGGAATGCCCGCCATGGATGACGGTCGAGAAGCGTACGAACACGGGCGTTTGTTTGCCTTTTTCCTGAAAAAGACGTGCTCTGGTGTACTTCGATACGGGTTCATTCCCAGCCGTTCCATACGCTTCAAATACGCCATGAGCGCCAGCCCCGCGGGCATGTACGACCCGTTCCGGGATACGTTCGCGGTCGAAGTGTGTAATTTTTTCGAGAAAATGATAGTTCTCCAGCGTAGTTGGTCCACGGCTGCCCACGGTTCGTACGTTCTGATTGTCGGTAATGGGATGGCCCTGCCGATCCGTCAACGTTTCGTTGGATGGGTCTGAGGAATGCCCGGATGGTGAAGAATGTTTATCCATAGAGCGGTTTACCACCTTTCCTGAAGTTGGATTCCTGTATATATTTTCCCTGTGGTCAACATCTATACATAGCTCTATCCAAGCTTCTCCGTTAACCAAGTGAAAAAAAGCTTGTCTCCTGATCCATCACATGCGATAATTAACTTTTGCCCTGCGGCCTTTTTTGAACGGAAAAGGAAAGAGGACCGCGTCTAAGAATGGAGGCTGACCCAGGATTGTCTACACAACGTTACCCTTTTGCATATGATCCGGCTGAACCTTTTGTATCCCGTCTGGGAGAGTGGGTGGCCGATGTGTTTTATGATATTTTGCCAGAGTCCGGCTTCGAGGTACGGGACGAACAGATTTTTATGGCGTACCAGCTCGAACGGGCCTATGGAGATAAAAAGACGATTATGGCCGAGGCCGGCGTAGGAACAGGTAAAACACTCGTTTATCTGCTCTACGCGGTTTGTTATGCACGTTATACGGGCAAACCGGCGGTGATCGCCTGTGCCGATGAGTCCTTGATTGAACAATTGGTGAAGCCGGGCGGAGATATTGCGAAGCTCGCTGAACATCTGGATTTGCAAGTGGATGCACGTCTGGGCAAGTCGCCAGATCAATACGTCTGTCTGAACAAGCTGAGTGCCGTCCGATTCGCCGATGAGGATGCGCCAGTGATTGAAGAGGTATACGAAAGCCTGCCCGAATTCGTGAACACGCCGGGAACACTTCAGGCGTTTCATCCGTATGGTGACCGCAAACAGTATCCGCATCTGAACGACCACCAGTGGAACAAGATTAACTGGGACCCGTTTCAGGATTGTTTCGTGTGTCCGAAAAGACAACGCTGCGGCCTGACGCTGTCGCGTGATCATTACCGTCGTTCCAAAGACATCATTATCTGTTCCCATGATTACTACATGGAGCATGTATGGACCTATGATGCGCGCAAGCGTGAGGGACAACTGCCATTGTTGCCTGACCACAGCTCGGTTGTATTTGATGAAGGCCATTTGCTGGAAGAAGCGGCATTGAACGCTCTGAGTTACAAGCTGAAACACCGCATTTTCGAGGAACTGGTCACACGTTTGCTTGAGGGCGAGATTCGTGAATCCCTTGCGGAGCGAGTAGATGAGGCAATTGAAAGTAGTGAGCGACTGTTCCGTTTGCTCGATACGTATACGGTGGCTATTCCCGGATCGGAACGGAAAGAAGTTCGGGTGGAAGCACCGTTGCTGCGCGAGATTGAACGTTTGACGAATGTACTGGATGCAATCGGCGAAGAGCTGGTATTCGAGAGTGGATTGTTCTCGCTGGACGGGTATCAGATGCGCGTCGTCGAAGAACATCTCGATATGATTCAGACGGCCTTGGCCCTGTTCCGCAAGGCGGATGGTTACATCTGTTGGGCGGAAGAGAGTGAGGATGAGACGACATTGTCGATCATGCCGCGTACGGTAAAAGAAATTCTGAACGAGCGTGTGTTCAATACCGGTATTCCGATTGTCTTTTCATCCGCTACGCTGTCCGTAGACAACTCATTCCGTTATGTGGCGGATAGTCTGGGGATTGACGATTTTGTATCGTTCTCTGTCGCTTCTCCTTATGATTACGCAGACAAAATGCAGATGAAAATTGCCGAACAAGCTGTTCCAGGCCATGCAGAGAACGAAAACCGTTTGCGTGATGCGGCGGCTTTGCTCCAGGAGAGCGGCGGTCGGGCATTGATTCTGTTCCGTACGATGGAGGAACTGCGTGCGTTCAAGCAGGACATCGTTCATGTCCCTGAAGCAGAAGGATTACGTTTTATGTATGAAGGGGATCGGGAGATCAGTGATCTGATTGCAGCGTTCCAGCAGGATGAGGAAAGTGTGCTTTGCTCTGTCAATCTGTGGGAAGGTCTGGACGTTCCAGGACCATCGTTATCCAACGTGATGATCTGGTCGCTTCCGTATCCACCGCAAGACCCTGTCTTCAATGCAAAACGTAGCGCCTCGGCAGCGCCATATGAAGAGATCGATCTGCCGTATATGCTACTGCGTGTGAAGCAGGGGCTTGGACGTCTCATTCGAACAAGCAGTGATTCCGGTTCAGCCGCGATCCTGGATGAGTCGATCTATACCCAAAAGGAAGCCAAAGACCGCATTGCGGCGCTGCTCCCGGAAGGTGTGAAATGGACAACCTTGGCCCATTAATCGGTAACCACCGTTTCTAAGCGTTAAACGAACATGTAGTCGCAGTATAGATGTAGCACGGGGCGAGGGATTTCATGTTGTGACTGATGCTTGTCATTTATGTATGTAACTTATGCTTGTATTTCATGTTTCCGCTGCATGCCTCATGTCTGATACCTGCGCTCTGCGTGATTACTTTTGTGTTGCAAAATAAAAATAAGCTCCTGTTCTCTTGGATACATGATCCGAGGGGAGCAGGGGCTTATTTATTTTGATTATCTATTCGGTTATTCGTTTGGTTCTCGATTTTGTTATGTCCTATGAACGTAGAGCTTGTTGTGTAGAGAGGGTCGAGTTAAGGGTCGTTGCCTTCGGCCTTGTTAAAAAATACCCATGCTCAGATACCGTTCCCCGGTATCCGGCGCAATGCAGAGCACCCGGTGCCCCGGCCCCAGTTCCTTCGCGATGCGAAGGGCGGCCCACACCGAAGCGCCAGAGGAAGGGCCGAGCAACAGCCCTTCCCGGGCAGCAAGCTGCCGCATCGTATCCAGTGCGTCCTCATCGGACACCTGGATGATGGCGTCCCATACGTCGGTATTCAAGATGTCCGGGATGAAGCCCGGACTTGTACCGACGAGCTTGTGCGGTCCGGGCTCGCCGCCGGACAGCACCGGGGAACCTTGCGGCTCCACCGCATAGATGCGGAGGGCGGGAAGCTGCTTGCGCAGCTCTTCGCCCGTTCCGGTGATTGTGCCGCCGGTTCCGGCTGTAGCGATGAAGGCATCTAGCCTGCCATCCATCTGCTCTATAATTTCGGGCGCCGTCGTGATCCGGTGAATATCCGGATTCGCCTGATTCTCAAACTGCTGGGGAATGAAGCTGCCCGGCAGATCGGCGTGAAGTTCCTTCGCCTTGCGAATCGCTCCAGGCATCCGCTCCGCAGCAGGGGTGAGTACAACCTCAGCACCATATGCCTTCAAAATGTTGATGCGTTCCTTGGACATGTTATCCGGCATGATGAGGATCGCTTTGTATCCTTTGGCCGCTGCATTCATCGCAAGGCCAATTCCGGTATTGCCGCTGGTCGGTTCGATAATGGTTGCCCCAGGTTGCAACAATCCGTCTCGTTCAGCCTGAGCGATCAGGTTGTAGGCGGCACGATCCTTGACGCTGCCGCTTGGGTTGAAATACTCCAGCTTGACGAACACGTCAGCGGAGTCACTGCCTGTGAGCCTGCTTAGTCGAACCGCAGGGGTCTGGGCGATCAGTTCGGTCACATCCGCGGCTACGAGCGGATGTGGATTTGTATTATTTTTCAAAAATGAAGGTGAATGCGAATTTGAACTTGTATCCATAAAGTACAGCTCCTTGATTGAAAAGACGTTTAAGTTATATCCGTTTCCCATATTGGAATGGTTGGATATGTCTTCTCCATCTTAATGACAGAGCACGCAATGGTCAACCTGTTCAGCAGTCACTTGTCTGGAATATGGAGTCTCGGCAGAGCTTTGCTTCTTTCATCTGCTGGCTTGGGAACCAATCGCGCCTCCATACCCCGAAAACCAATCGTACTCAGGTTTGGGTCAGATCCATCTGAAGATGGCGACTTAGCTCTTTTTTGACCTCATTACGTGCAAATGTCCAGAGCATATAGAAACGCTGCATGTATCCCCTGCACAAATAAACGGTTTCGATTCCATCCTTGCCCCGCGTTTCCTCCAGAACTTTCACGCCACGGGTTCTCATTTGTTTGCGCAGTCCGAGCATCTCCTTAAGTACCTCATTCTGAATACGGGTCAGCGACAGAATATAGACCTCGGGCATTTTCAGAAGCAGCGTATCCAGTGTTCGAATATCCCGTTCCAGTACATCCAGCAAAAGGGTGCGTACGACCATACCTTTGATCAGACGGTGATCTTCATCGGAAGGGGTGGGGGCGGAAGTAGAAGAGGATGTCATGGCAATTCACTTCCTTAGCCTATAATTGGAATTTAATGTTTACAGAACATGTGTTCCTATATTATAATCAATATATGCAAAAGATAACCGTTATACAACCGAGAAATAATGGAAATGAGTTTGTTCTCCATTCTTAATCGTTTATATAGAAACCCAAGTTGTAGTAAGGCGAACGCATCATTCATCTCAATGAAGTCTAATTGCCAAGTAAGAGCACATGATTTGCGCTACAACATCTATGATATGTTAATTGAGAAGTTTGTGGTTTTCAAATGGGTGAATACTTGCTAAGAACGGACAAGCTGACTCCAAAATTTAGGTATAATTTATGGGTTTTGCAGGAAACCTAAGGTCAGAAGCAACATCAACTTGGTCAAACATATATTCAGAGCTAACGTTCCTTATATGCGAATATTGTAATTAGAAATAACAAAGAAAGAACACATTGAGGAATTTGCAAAAGAGCATCAAAAAAGCCCTGCCTTGGGGGCGGGGCCTTGAGTAAATGCTGCCGATACAGCGGCAGTCTAAATGTTAGATGTGTAATGGAATAAAATAGAAGCATCTTCAACAGTAAATAAACAACTAAAACTAAAGTCTGCAGCAGGTTGTTACCCAATTTTAAGCAAGATATTGAGGTTTCTCGTAATATGCTTCTTTTTCTAAAATGACTTTGTAAGGCCGCTCCTTGCCCTTCAGTGATGGGCCGATGGTAACGAGCGGTACGGCCGGTTTGTGGAAACGATCCTCTTCCTTGGGTTCCGGAACCGGTCGTGATGAATCAGGCGCAGAACTAAGGCGAACTTTCTTCTCGCTGCCCCAGCGCTTGCTTATTTTTTTCATTTCCGGTCTCATTCCGGTTCGCCTCCTAACAGATCGTTGATGGCGTTAAACAGTTGACGATTTTGCAAGTCAATGTGCTGAAACACCGCCTCATCCGCTTCAATATGACCAATAATGTGAACGGTAATTACATACCTCTTGGCTACAGGATAGCACAGCAGATACTCTTTCTCAAGGTAATCGTCGTACAGATTTACTTTGATTTTGTTTTCTTGATATGAATCGACAACAAGAATGCGTTTGGGATCGTCCGGCGGTTTGTCATCATTGGCGGACAAGTCGTATTTTCTGCCGGGTTCTCCAACATTACCACATAATTGCTCAATGTAACCATTACCATCTGTACGATAGATCGCAGTGCCGCGTACAGTGAATGGCGGATGTGAAACAAAGGCACTTCGCAGTGCGTCACTCATGCGTTCGAGCATCTGGGCATCTGCTTTGCGTGTACGCAGCAATTCCCTAAAGAAACGTAGCAGTTTGAATAATTGCAGTCTTGCCTGATCTTCGGAGCGCTTATGATTCTCGATGATACGCTCAGCTTCGGGGTCACTCCAGCGCCCTTGTTCTTCAATGCTGTCTGCGATCTTGGAGCAGGCTACAGATACGGCGGGAGCCCATTTTCCGTCAGAACGAATCTCATATACCAGCGGATTCAATCCCAGCAGATCGGTGGGCATCCGCAATCCTTCGACTTTGGCAGCATCCTTGATGTCCGTAATATCTTCAGGAAGAATGAAAAAAATACGCTTTCGTCCCAGACGGCCCATAAATAGACCCATTTCAAGCATTGTATTATCCCGAACCGATGCGTAGTACTTCCCGCGAATTTTGGATATGTCATCCGGATGGAAGATAAAAATGGCAAAGTCCGTTGTGCGTACCTCGGCTTCCAGATCGTCCATGGTATAACTGCTTGGATTAAATACCCCCGAGTACCACGGGGTGACTTCGGCTGAAAAGCGCAAGTTTTCGTGTACAGCGGCTGCAATCGGCTTCGCTTCCAGCGAGCAGCCAATAAAGACTCTCGGCTTTAACGTTTTCATCACTCCGCCTCGCTTAAACGGTAATGGGATTCAATTGTTATATTATACCATAAACAGCAGAGTAAGTCTGGAAACGTTTGAATTGTATTGGCGATACCGTTCGCTATAGTGTATGTGCATAAGGAAAAGGATTCCTTTGCTAACGACTAGAAAATAAAAAAAAGCCCGTAATTGTCACAGTTGGGTGACTGCACTGTTATATTTGAAAGCTTCGGTCATAGAATAAAGGAGCAGGTAGCACCATTCGTTAGCTTTGCTGATACGGGTGTGCCTGTATGACGGCTGGAGCAGCCCAGAGGCTGTTTTATGCGTGTTTTTGCTGGGTTGCTTGTTTAGACCCGGTCACATTGGTGTTATATAATAGAAGTACAAGCAAGTTAGCTTTGGTGTTTAAATTGAATGAAATAAAATGCTGTGAGTTGAATCTCCCTTTTACACGTTAACGAAGAATGCCGAACCCATCTGTAGAAGCGAAGCGCTCGCGTTTATCACAGGATTTTTCCTTTTGAAAAAAGGAATCAAAAAAATCCGGGGATAACAGCGATCGAAAGAGGGTACTGCTATCGAAGTGGTAAGTGTAAAGCGACCTGTTCAACTTTCTGCATCATTTATTTTTCAATTTAACCAAGCACAGCTAACCACAAAACACAGAAAGGATCAGGATACCATGAGTCCCCGAAGGACAATCTCCCCAAGGACAATCTGGAAACGTTACGATCTCTCATACACATAGCGCCCCTTGTAGAGTAAACCAACCGGTTCAACAAAACGGCTGACTCTGCGAAAGAGGGGATTGGGATGAATATTCGAAGGACGTACACGATGATTTCTTCCAGGCTTACCTTTTGCAGGGTACGGTCGGTCTAAAAAACCAACTACAAACTGCGAGGGAACCTGTATGAAGAGAACATCGTTAACCGTACAACACGTTAAGACAGAAGCGATCAAGTTTGCAATTATGTTACTTGGTACATTTATTTTGGCATTTGCTTATTATCACATTAACTTTCAGAATCATTTATCGGAGGGCGGATTTGTCGGTCTGGCCCTGCTCGGAAAATATGCAACGGGTTTATCGCCGGCGATCGGCATGTTGCTACTCGACATTCCTGTCATGATCCTGGCCTGGTTCATCAAGGGCTGGAAATTCATGATCCAAGCACTGCTTGGTGTGGGTGCATTTTCCCTATTCTACGACGGCTTTGAGCGTTACTCCACACTGGTGATGAATTTTAACGGAAACCTGTGGATTCCTGCAGTACTGTCCGGTGTATTGACCGGGGTTGGTGCGGGAATTGTACTTCGCTTTGGTGGAGCGACAGGTGGAGACGATATTCTCGCTGTGCTCGTCAGCCGCTGGAAGGGATGGAAACTGGGAACGGTTTTCTTTGTCAGTGATGCGTTCGTTTTGGGATTGTCACTCTTCTTTCTTCCGGTAAAAGAAACTTTATATACAATTCTGGCTGTATGGATTGCCAGCAAAATGATTACGTATGTGGTCGGCATTCCGGCTCGCGGTACAGTGGTTACAACATCTGCTGTAAAATTACCGATTCCATCGGTTGCCGCCAAAGCGGTCAATGCAGCTACAACACGGACTTCCGTGGCACAAGGCGTAACGAATTGAGCAGGCATTTCAGAATAACCCATAGCTTATATGGCATAAAAAGTATTCGAGCTTCATTAAGCTTTGACTGGTTTGAAGCAAGCTCTGATTTAGAGAGGAATCCCTTTTGTCTGCAGACTCTGCAACAAGAGGGATTTTTTGTTATGCGTTAGGAATGCTTTTAATTAAATGTCCTTGAACATTAGTGTGATAGATGCACATTAGGATTTAAGAGAGCGAGCAATTTGACCGTCCTGATTGTGAATAATGGCTCGAATATGATGTTCGGTGCTCCATGCTTTAGCGGCATCCACAGCCTCCGCTTTGGTATCGTAGGTAGAATGGTAATCGGGTGTGCCTTCTTGCTTAATGGCCCAGCCCGATTCGGTCGGTACAACATGGATGTTGTGATGGCTCTTGGACGAGGAGACAGGTTCGGAGTGGCGCCGATTCCGAGAAAAAGAGTCTGAAGAAGAAGACTTGTCAGGTTTTTTTGATGATGTACGAGATGACGAATCGGAGCCTGACGCCTTATGATCAGGGTGGTTCTCATCCCACTCCTCTGCTTTGGCTGTCGCGATGGCAATTGCCCGTCCTTCGTCATAACCTTCATCAAGCAGAGCGTTGGCAATGTCGATCGCTTTATGCCGAATGCGTGGCTTCAGATTTTTCATGGATACCGGATAGTCGTTTTTATTCCATGGCATACGTTATCCCTCCTGAAATAGTATGGGTTAGTAGTATATTACCCCCAAGTAAATCAGATAAACGCCCAACCATTTCTCGTTGTTTTTCTATACTTCCAGGAGCATAAGGATTATAATGCGTTCGTTATAAGTCAAACTCTCATCCAGAATGGTTGTAATTCTGAAGCGGCGGGTTTCATTCCTGCCATGTTGGCATCCTCTCATGCTTTTGAATGAGTAAGAAGGGATGCCTTACTTCTATCCGTTGACAGAAATTAGGGTGAGTGCTAATATTAGACCGAATAGTCGGTTTGTTTGTGAGGAGGGTATAGTTATCGAAGTCAAACGGAGAAAAGACGTTACTCAGATTAAAAAAGATATTGTACGTAATACCAAAGAGCTTTTTGCCCAGAAGGGGTATGGAGCCACTTCGATGGAAGACATATGTACGATTAATAATCGAAGCAAAGGCAGCATTTATTATCATTTCAAAAGCAAAGAAGAGTTATTTATGTACCTGATCAAGCTTAACAACGAAGACTGGATGGACGAGTGGCTTGAGAAGGAACCTCAATATAAGACCGCTACAGAGAAGTTGTACGGACTCGCTGATCATTATGTGGATGACATGGCGAATCCGCTGAATCATGCGATTAATGAATTTGTCTCTGGTCAGGTGGTTAGCCAAGAGATGATGGATGAGATGCTTGCACTGATTCGGATTCCGTATGCGACCTACGAGCGTATTTTGTCGGAAGGTATTGAAGCTGGAGAGTTTAAAAAGGGTAACCCGCAGGACATGATGCATATTATTTATGGTTTGCTTAGTGGATTAAGTACACTTTATTTCGAGAAAGATATGCATGAAATCAGGCGTCTGTACCATATCGGAATAAACAGTCTGCTGACAGGCATCCAGCAACGTTAATGAGAACAAACTGATGAAATATCAGTTTTTCTTTTTAAACAATAACAAACCGGACAGTCGGTTTAAAAAGGGAGATGGAATATGAATACGTTATTCAGAAACAGAGCTTTTCTTATCATCACCGGATCGGATCTGTTGCAAAACCTTGCGATATGGATACGCAATATGGCAATCCTCTATTACATTATGGATCAGACGCAAGGAAACCCGGTGGCAATCTCCCTCATTACTGTTCTGGAATATGCTCCGATCTTTATATTTTCCATCATAGGCGGCGCGCTTGCAGATCGGTGGAATCCCAAACGAACGATGATTATCGGAGACATTCTAAGTGCTTTATCGATTGTCATCATCATGGGTATTCTTAGCTCGGGATACTGGCAGGTTCTTTATGCAGCAACTCTCGTTTCCTCCATCGTCAGCCAGTTCTCTCAGCCCTCATCTGTCAAAATAGTTAGACGGAATGTCAAAAAGGAGAATGTACAGTCAGCAATCGCCGTAACGCAAAGTGCAAACTCCCTTTTCCTCATTTTGGGGCCAATCGTAGGTACTTTTATATATACTGCTATGGGCATTCAGACATCCATGACGGTGTTGCTCATCTTATTTATCGCTTCTGCTATTTTGCTAACGTTTCTGCCCAAGGATCAAGCCAAGCGGGAAACCGGTACTTCTCTCTTCGCTGATATTAAAGAAGGATGGAATTATGTCACTCAGTCTCGTTCACTTCGCATGTTGGGTCTGGTTTTTAGCTGTGTTGGCCTATCCGCAGGCCTGATCAATCCACTAGCCATTTTCCTGGTTACGGAACGATTGGGATTGGAACAAACCGCACTACAATTTCTGTCGGGAGCATCCGGGCTTGGTTTGCTCATTGGCGGGGGGATCGCTGCGGCTGTCAGCAACAAGTTGAATCAAACGAAAACATTAATGATCGGGCTGTTGTGTCTGGCTGTTACAATGTTAGGTGAGGTGCTATCCAGTTGGCTCTGGTTAACGATGGGTCTGACGTTTTTAAGTTCGATAAGTCTTGCTTTCATCAACATCATTATCTCTTCTTACATGGTTAGCCGGATTGATGAGCACGTCATTGGCAGGGTGAATGGAACCATTATGCCCTTATTTATGGGAACGATGCTGATGGGTTCCTCACTGGCGGGCGTGATCATGCATCAGACTTCGTTAATTTTCGTGTATGTGATCTCGGTCATCATTATGCTCCTGAGTATGATTCCGGGTTTAAGAGTTCAGTTTAATAATCAGAATATTTGAATAATGGTGAACTAAAAAGGTGATCGCACACTGTGGCTTGAAGGTTTCGAAGCCGATATGTTAATTCAAATAAAAAAAAGAGCAAAGGGATCAACCCATTGCTCTTTTGGCTTAGTAAGAGGGTACTTTTGCTACATTTATTGCTTCTGCCCAGACTTATTCGAATAAAACGTGGTATTCGCCATAGCCTTCTTTTTGCAAATCCTCTTTAGGTACAAAACGCAGTGCCGCGGAGTTGATACAATAACGCAATCCGCCTGCTTCCGTTGGGCCATCCGGAAATACGTGCCCGAGGTGGGAATCTCCTTCGCGGCTGCGAACTTCGGTACGGATCATGAAATGGCTGAGATCTGTTTTTTCCTTCACGTTGTAGTCTCGAAGTGGACGAGTGAAACTCGGCCAGCCGCACCCCGAATCGTATTTGTCGGTAGAACTGAACAGCGGCTCACCCGACACAATATCCACATAGATGCCGTCCCCGTGATGATCCCAGAATTCGTTGTGGAACGCGGGTTCCGTGGCATTATTTTGTGTTACTTCATATTGAAGCGGAGTTAGACGTTCCTTCAATCCGCTTTTGTCCACATTACCCGACCAGTTGCGCTCAATGAAGTCCTGTCGGCCTGAGCCTTTGCTATACCGTTTGTAATGGGCGGGATTTTTGCGGTGATAGTTCTGATGATGTTCTTCTGCTTCATAGAACGGTTTCGCAGGCAGGATTGGAGTAAAGATTGGTTTGTCAAAACGTCCGCTCTGCTCCAGTGCTGCTTTGGAAGCTTCAGCGATCTGGCGCTGCTCCTCACTGTGGTAGAAGATAGCCGTCTGATAAGACGATCCGCGGTCATGGAACTGTCCACCGGCATCTGTTGGATCAATCTGCTGCCAGAAGAGCTCAACTAGCTTCTCATAGGGAAAGATGGCTGGATCAAACGTGATCTGCACCGCCTCCACATGACCTGTTGTTTCTGAGCATACTTCCTCATACGTAGGATTCTCGGTATGTCCACCTGTATAGCCTGAAACGATCTTATGGATACCAGGCAGTTCTTCAAAAGGGGATACCATACACCAGAAGCATCCGCCTGCAAATGTTGCTTTTTCTAATGATTGTTGTTCCATGCTATATTCACTCCATTTCTGATGAAAGAATCCGGTGCTTACATTCGAACAGGCACTCTGCTTCATGGCATGCGTTTACCCCAAAAACATTCGTACCAGTTCAAAGAGAGGCTCCAGTAATCATCGCTATATTTAAATTTCTAAATATGAATATTTGGCTTACTCTTCTATTATATCCCGAATGGTCAAGTCAACCAAGTGGGATCGCGCAGGGTAGGCGTAAAATCACACTGGAAAAGTTCATTACAGCCTCAAGTCTTTTTCCGTGACCGATAGCGGAACAACATGAAAACCATAGCCATAAGGATCATATATCCCGTTAGTATTCCCAAACTAAGCCAAATCGATGAACCGGCCTGTGCCCCTGCGTAGGCAAATACAAAGATTGCAGGCATTTTGCCAATCGCTGTCGCGGCCATGAACACCCAGAAAGGGGTATACGTGATGCCAGCATAGATGTTAACAGCCATCTGGGGGACCACGGGCAGTAAACGCATCGTCATCACACCCATGAACGGATGTTCCTCCATCCATGCCGTGAACCGATTCAATCCACGGATCCGTTCAAGATAACCCCGAGCCTGTTCCCGAAAAATAGTTCTTGCTCCAGCATAGACGAGGATTGCCGCAAGCGTTGTGCCAAGCCAACAAATCCATGCTGCCATGGTTATACCGTAGCTATACCCAAAAGCAATAATAACTACTTTGTAGGGAATGACAGGTACGAGGGCAAACAGCGTTGCCATGGAAAGTAACAGCGGAATGGACTGATGGTCATCGGCCCATGCCAGCAGTTCATATCTGTAAATAAACGTGACTCCGGCAAGTAAAACATAAACGAGGAGCCATAACCATTTTCGCAAAAGCCAAACGCTCCTTTCAATTCAGATCCTTTGGAGACTCAGAGCCTCATCCGGTTCTGCTATCCTCATAAGTTTACCACGACAGGCCATCTTGTGAACAATACAGACAACCATTACTTCCGATCACTGGCAAGTTAGGGACGGAGAGGTTACACTATAGGACGGAGAAAGTCATAGGCCGGATGACAAATGAAGGCTGACGAATGAATATAGCTGAAGGTGGAATGCTCATTATGGAAACGATCAAGCGTACCCGAATTGCAATCATCGGACTCGGGGGAATCGCACGTAAAGTATATTTGCCACTACTCACGGCCCATCCGCAAGTAGAGGTTGTTGGCATTATGAATCGGTCACCAGAACCGGTAAAAGAGATTGGACAGGCGTATCGCATTGAGCTGGGAACAACCGATCTGAAGGAACTGCTGTCCTGGGACTTAGATGCGGTATTTGTACATACGGCAACGGAATCCCATTTTGAGATTGTGATGGCCTGTCTGGAGAAGGGACTGGCCGTTTATGTAGACAAGCCATTATCCTATACCTTGCGCGAGTCTGAAGAGATGACTGCATTCGCAGAAGCCCAGGGCTTGCTACTCGCTGTTGGATTTAACCGCAGATTCGCACCGATGTATCTAAAGGCAAAAGAATGGATGCAGGGCGGAAAGGGTTACGAAACACTCACTTTGACCAAACATCGGACAGGTCTACAAGATCGCCCAGCCGCCGAGACCATCTATGATGATCTTATTCATATGCTCGATCTGATGTTATGGTACGCAGATAATGATGCGCAACTTGTGCATCAGTGGCTTCTCCAAGATGATCAAGGGCGGTTGCTGCATGCGGCTGGAACAGCCAAGCAAGGTAAAACGGCACTCGCTCGGTTCGAAATGATTCGTTCCGCAGGTGCTGATCTGGAGAAAGTAGAGATGCACGGCGGAGGAAGATCGGTAGAAGTCGTGAATATGGATACAGCTTACTATGCAGAACAAGGGGAACTGGATACAAAAGAGACATTTGGAAGCTGGGATACCGTGCTGGCACGCAGAGGTTTTGCCGGAGCCGTAGATCATTTCCTTGCCTGTCTGGATATACCCGATGACTGCCAGATCAGTGCGAGTTATGTTATGGATAGTCATGAGCTGGCTGAGCAGTTGATCAAGGGATAAATTATTGAATTGATCCATACCGATCTTAAAGTGATACAGAATCATTGGAATAAAAACAGCTGAATGGGGTAAAGGAGTGCTGACAAAGCATGGATGAGTATCAGAAGGAACGAAATAAACAAATTGAAGAAGCGGTCATCGAGTCTTATAAGCAAGAAGAAGAAATGATGATCCTGGTCTTTGCTCAGTGGTGTGTAAATAATGAGCTTGACCCGGAAGAAATGTACCGACAAGCGTATCCCGATCAGCAGAGCAATGGGCGTTTGCAGCAGGTACAGAAGCTGATTGTATCCAAGGAGGAGGCTGGAGATATTCCAGACGATACCGTGCTTGGTGTGCTCTCCATGTTTGGCAACGAAGACCTCGCTATGGTTATATCCGAGGCCATCGCCGCGCGCAAATAAGCTTATCTGACGTATACTACTGTTAACGTGTACATCGTTACATCTGTTCCCGGTGAATCAGGCGGAATTCTTTTGGTGACATGCCAAACCGGGAACGGAATACACGATGGAAATATGTATAATTGTTAAAACCGGATGATTCAGAGACTTGTTCGAGGGTCATCGGACTAAAAATAATCCGTTCTCTGGCCATATTAAGGCGCACATCTAGCGTATATTGCATAATGCTTTTGCCAAACGTTTCTTTAAAAAGATGCACCCCTCGTGAGACGCTGATGCCCAGATGCGTTGCGACATCCTCCAGTTTGAATAGAGAAGAAGCATTTTCCTCGATATAATTTTTAATTTCATAAGCAACATAATTGGTTTTTGTATGGGTTGGATGCTCGGATAACAATCGATCCACTTCCAGACATAATATACGCATGTAATAACTCGAAATCTCGGGGTAAGGATTGGAAAGGCGACGTTGCTCCAGGATCAGCTGTCTGAACAGGGTTAACAGGCTCTCGGACAATTCAACCTTGATTCGAGTCGGCCGTTTATGGTGTTTCCACCACTCATCCACCCAGGAACCGTTGAAGAAAATATGATAGTCCCCACTCTCCACAAGCCGCTCTCCCATGGGATTATACTCATTGTCTATTCTCAGTTCATAGGGCTCATCCGGGTCAAAAAGAAGCAAGTCTCCTGCGTCAACCCTGGACATGGAGCCATCAATACGAGCACAGCAGCGTCCATCCGTTTGAAGCCGCATCAAGTAATTTTTTACCCCGTCCAGTTGAACCATGCTATAGGGTTTACGGTGGAATGAAAAGCCAGCTGTAAGAACTTGGCAGGAAAAGTCTGTCGGCATAGGTATACTCCTTGTATGATATCCAAAATTATGACCAGATAGTTCATGTTTCAATCATATTATTCATTTTAATTGAAGCGCAAACAGAATACCATAGACTTAGAGTTGAGCAACATTAATGAATTATAATTTCAACAAGCATTTTGAACAGCTGGACATAGCTCTTACAAGCGCGTAAGGAGATGAACATCATCGTGGAAAAAATGAAAGCAGGCATCATCGGCTGTGGCAATATCAGTGCGATTTACTTAGAAAATCTAAAAACCAATCCTTATATCGAGGTTGTGGCGGTCGCTGACCTGATTCGTGAGCGTGCTCAGGAACGGGCAGATGAATTTAATATCGCAAACGTTTACAATGTAGATGAGTTGTTACAAAATGATGAGATTGAGCTTGTGCTGAACCTGACGATTCCAGGCAGTCATGCGATGACTGATTTAGCTGCTCTGGAAGCAGGCAAACATGTGTATGCCGAGAAACCGCTGGCCATTTCGTTGGAAGATGGACGCAAAGTAGTGGAGCTTGCCGAGGAAAAGGGACTGTACGTCGGCTCTGCGCCGGATACGTTCCTTGGATCAGGCATCCAGACTGCTCGCAAAGCCATTGAAGAGGGTTTGATTGGCAAGCCGATTGCGGCTACTTCCTTTTTTATGGGCGGGGGGCCGGAAGCATGGCACCCTGATCCTGAGTTTTTTTACATGGCAGGGGGCGGGCCGATGTTTGACATGGGGCCGTATTATCTGACGGCTCTCATTACGCTCCTTGGCCCGATCCGCCGGATCAGCGCGTCCGCAGGCATTCAGATTGCTGATCGCAAGGTTGGTTCAGGTCCCAAAGAGGGAACTACGCTTCGTGTCGAAACACCAACCCACTTGGCTGGAACGATTGATTTTGCGGATGGTGCCATCGTAACGCTGATTACAAGTTTTGATATCCGCGGTGCTTCTGATCTGCCACGCATCGAAATCTATGGTACGGCAGGCACGCTTAGTGTACCCGACCCTAACTTTTTTAATGGTGAAGTCAAGCTTCGCCGTTATGGTCAAGACACATGGGAAACGGTCCAGCCAGCTTTCGAAAGTGGTCACAACGAGAGAGGCATTGGACTGACCGAGATGGTGGAGTCGATTCGTGCCGGACGCGAGCACAAAGCAAGTGGTAAGCTGGCATATCATGTGCTTGAGGCCATGCATGCATTTCAGCGGTCTTCTCTTGAGGGCAAGCACATTCACCTGGAGAGCACCTACGACAGCGTTGTAACAACCAATGATATTCCATCCGAAAATGAAACAGTTGAATCTCATTAATGGATAATGGAGCTTTAGGTTTGGAGGTCCATGAGTGATGCTTTGAATTTTCGGGATAGAATCATGCTTGTTTTTCCACAATAACTAAACAAGCATGAGAACGGAACAAAAATGCAACAGCGACAGTTTGATAAACTATATCGTTTGAACATTTTATTTACACAGCAACGGAGAGGACGGAAAAAACCTGGAAAAGCGAAGCTGAAAGCTTTCTGAAAGAAAGCTGCATCGGAAGCATAAACTTCGCCTTTATCACCGAATTTTTCCCTTAATCAAAGGGAATCAAAAAAATCTGGGGATAACAGCGATTGGAAGGTTATTCTGTCATCGGAGTGCCGTGTAAAGATTTGGTTCAACATATATAGGAGAGCAAACACAGCAATCATACACTATCTAAATCAGGGAGGAATTGCACTTGAAACTCGGCGTATTTTTGGTATTATTCGGTGGACGTAAATTGGAGGATGCCCTTGATTATGTAGCTTCCAAGGGACTTAAAGCAGTAGAGATTGGAACAGGTGGACACCCGGGGAACGCTCACTGTAAGCCAGATGAGTTGTTAAGCGATCCTACAGCACTTAAAAACTTCAAAAATGCAGTGGAATCCCGCGGGCTGACGATCAGTGCTCTGAGTTGCCACGGTAACCCGTTGCATCCGCAAAAAGACATTGCAAAGGGCTTCCATGATGATTTCGTAAAATCGGTAGAACTGGCTGAAAAGCTGGAAGTGCCTGTAGTTAATACATTCTCCGGCTGTCCGGGAGACCACGAGGATGCGAAGTATCCAAACTGGCCTGTGGCGCCATGGCCGAATGATTTTCAGGAAATTTTGAAATGGCAATGGGAAAACAAAGTGATTCCTTACTGGACGGAATGGGGCAAATTCGCTGCAGATCGTAACGTAAAAGTTGGTTTGGAGCTGCACGGTGGATTTTCAGTGCATACACCAGCAACGTTGCTAAGACTGCGTGAAGCCGCAGGTGAAGTCATTGGAGCAAACCTTGACCCAAGCCACATGTGGTGGCAAGGCATTGATCCGGTGCAGGCGATTCACATTTTGGGCCGTGAAAATGCAATCCATCACTTCCATGCCAAAGATACAACGATTGATCCGGTGAACGTGAATAAACACGGGGTAACGGATATGCAGGATTACACGAATATGTTGGATCGTGCTTGGCAGTTCCGCTCGGTGGGTTATGGACATGATAACAAAACGTGGGCGGACATTATGAGTGCCCTGCGCTTGGTAGGATATGACTATGTGGTAAGTATTGAACATGAAGATGGTCTGATGTCGGTTGAAGAAGGATTCTCTAAAGCCGTACAAAATCTCCAGCAAGTATTGATCGAGGAACCGCTGGGCGATATGTGGTGGGTTTAGAGCTATACTAGGGGGAAATTGAATATGATTAACGTCACCATTTGGAATGAATTTGTCCATGAGAAAATACATGATGAAGTCAGGGAAGTTTATCCGGACGGTCTACACCGTGCGCTTGCTGACGGACTTGGCGGCGAGGGATTTGCGATTCGTACAGCTACATTGGATCAGCCTGAACACGGTTTAAGTGATGAAGTGCTGGATTCCACAGATGTGCTAATATGGTGGGGACATATGGCACATGATCGCGTTAATGATGAGATCGTACAGAAGGTAGTGCAGCGTGTATTGAACGGCATGGGCATGATTGTGCTACATTCCGGTCATTTCTCCAAGCCTTTCAAGGCGCTGATGGGAACAAGCTGTGATCTCAAATGGCGTGTAGCAGATGAGCAAGAGATCGTCTGGTGTGTCAATCCGTCTCACCCGATTGCGGAAGGCATCGACGCCAAGATCGTATTGGAAAAAGAAGAGATGTACGGTGAATTCTTCGATATTCCAGTACCGGATGAGCTGGTGTTCGTGAGCAACTTCCAAGGCGGAGAGGTATTCCGCAGCGGATGCACGTTCCGTCGCGGCGAAGGTAAAATCTTTTATTTCCGGCCCGGGCACGAGACATACCCGACGTATTACAATCCGGAAATCCTGAAAGTGATCAGCAACGCTGTAAAATGGGCCTACCCTGCCCGTAGCTCGAAGCCGCAATACGGCAAGAGCGAACCTGTAAGACCAATTGGTGGCGTGCTGGTCTAAGCCGCAGTAGCTTTAACTAATTCATGGACAATTCATAATAAGTTGATAAGGTATAACCAAGCCCTTCTCCAGGTCGCCTGACCGTGGCAGAAGGGTTCTTTTTGGGTAATATAACGATATCCGTTGTTAAACGATATTTCCCATGGTTACCTGCCATAACGTGTTGTATACTGGAGATATGTCATAAACATAGTAGCAATTTTTGTTTCTTTAATGTAAAGTTTTTCACGGTAGACGTTTTCTTTAAAGCTCAAATGTGTTATTATGAAATATACTAACAAAACGTAAGTTGAGTGATCTCTAAAGAGGTGATAAAAGTGGAAGATCAAGATATGCGGATGTGTCCGCGCTTTGAGACGGCGTTTTCTTTTTTGGGCAAGCGCTGGAACGGTTTGATTATTCAAACGTTAATGAGTGGTTCAAAGCGATTCAAAGATATCTCCAATCTGATACCGTCCATGAGTGACAAGATGTTATCTGAACGGATGAAAGACCTGGAGAGTGAAGGCATTCTGGTGCGTCACGTGTATCCGGAAACGCCTGTGCGAATTGAATATGAGCTGACCGAGAAGGGCAAGGCGTTACAGCCTGTTATGAATCAAATTCAAGACTGGGCCGAGCATTGGGTGGAATAATCCACCAGATGCTGTGTGCTGAAAGTACAGAAACTCTTGATTTCCAGTGAAATCAGGAGTTTTTGGCCTTCTGTGACAGTTTACAGGGGACTTTTTCACTTATCCGGTGCACATGTTGTCATCAGATGTAGTATAATCTATAGAAAATGGCCGCAGACGGCCGGAGCGAAGGAGGCCACTTGTCATGAGAGAAGAAAGCTTATCCCGTGAAATACGCTACGGCAAACAAGATATTGCAGAACTTGAGAGCGCATCCATTCAGGTTCATCTGATTTATCAGAAAACGGCAGAACTGTTCAAACGCTCGGTTGATTCACGTGAGGGTAGCGATAACCCTGTCGACGCAGATGGGTATTGGATGAACAGCGCTGGCTCAGGATCGTCTCCGGCGGTGCTGCAAAAATGGATTCAAGCGCCTAGTGGCTGGAAATGTATCGGTTGTGAACTGCGGTTACCCGAGCGTGTGTCTCATGCAAAACAACAAACTTACAACGACCGACTTTGTTTGAAGGCAGGAAACGGGAAATTGGTTCAGATTGAAATGCTCATTCAGGCCGTTGTCTGGTCGCAATATGAAAAAATCCGTATGTTCGCACCCTGGCTTGGTGATGAGCCGTTCTACACAGCGGAAGAATTGGAAGTTATTGCACGATATATTGTGCCCACGTATTTCTCGGATCGCCCATTGCATGAGCAGGGCAAAGTGTTCAAAATCCATCAGCCCTATGGTCATATTCCATTATATCAGGAATACGTAGATGCTCCGTCCTGTTGCGTACAGGTAGACGGTGCATTACTTGAAGGCCGTTTGCTTACGGGTGTCTTTGTCTCAGACAGCCAGACGTTTGGCCTTAATCCCTATGTGAAGGATGGTGACGGAGGCCGTACCTATATGCAAGCTTTTGTTCAATAGAGGCCTAGTCGACAGTATGACTAATGCAATATAGGAGGGTCTGCTTGCAGACTCTCCCTTTTTATAGTAGGTGCTTAAACAGGAAGGACAAAAGTAACGGCTTTGACACTGTTTTTTATCAAAGAATGTGACATAATAAAGGGTATGGACAACAGGGTGAATGATTTTACGCAGGGTGGTGTTACCTACATGATGAAGAAAATTCCCGGTTACATAGGTCTATGCATGCTTATACTCGTCATCTTGACGGGCTGTACCAGAGAGACACAGCCTTCCGAACAGCCGGTTGTCTCAGAGAAAGATTCAGCGAATACGATTACGGTTGCTATTGATGGCAGTACTTTTTTACCCGATGCGACGAAGTCCATCAAGCGAGATTTCAGTGAGGGATTGACGCTCAAAAAAGCTTTGCTGAACAGTGGGCTGGTTGATTTTACGGCAGATGGCAAACGAATACAATCTGTTGGTGAGGTTTCTCTTGATTCATCCCTGAGTTGGGCAGTGAAGCTAAACGGTAAGGATATTGCTCCAGAAAAGTGGGATACCGAGCTTCATGCTAAGGATGAGGTCGTAATATACGTCAAAGCTGCTGACAGCGGGGGAGAAGGCGTCGCATATCAGACAACCCTGCTTAAGGTGAGCGGTGGCAGTGTTGAACCAAATTTGAATCGGCAGTATGCCGGTATTTACGTCCAGGAGTGTACCGTTCGTGACGTATTAAAATCCAGTGGAGTTGTGCGTCTGTCGGAGAATAATAAATTTGTTGTTTCCGTTGAGAACGTTATGCCTCGGATGAATCAGCGATGGGTCATCAAGGTTAATGACAAGGAGTTAATGGAGAACGGATTGGATATGAAATTAAATCCACGGGATGCGGTAAAGCTTGAACTTATTAACGCATCCTGAGCCCATACAAGGAAGTGCGAAAAGCCCAATGCTGATGTTAATCACATTTGGGCTTTTTACTATATGGTTAATCTTCGAACAATCTTAACGCAAGTGAAAGACACGTTGTCTGAGGTCAAGCTCCTAGTTGAGCCATAAATTCAAATGCGGCAGATTTCACTTGGGCACAATTCGCAGTGGCAAATGCCCTGCAACATTTTCAGGTCTTTGATCACAATCATACCGTTGTCATACCCAATGGCATCTTTTTTACGAAGATCACTGAGCATGCGGTTTACACTTTCACGGGTAGCTCCAATCATATTGGATAGATCCGTGTGGGTAATTTTTTTATAAATCATCACATGATCTCCGTGCACTTCCCCATACGAATTAGACAGCCTGATTAAGGTAGAACAGAGTGCCCCAGGTTTGCCGTACAACATTAGATCCCGGAACTTCGTTTGTGTCAAACGATGGTGAATGCCCATCCATTTCATGAAATCAATCGCAAAGTCACAATGCTGACAGATCAGCATCTCCAGGTCCTTGTGTTCCAGCACGCCAATCTCGCTATCCTCCAGAACTTCTGCCGAGAAGCTATGTCTGGAACCGAAGAACGGATCGGCCTGACCAATCATGTCGCCCGTCTGGTACATGTACATGATAAGTTCCTTTCCCTCATCAGTCGATTTGGTGATCTGGGCACGTCCCCGTTTCATATAATAAAGTTTGTCAGAGACGTCACCTTCCCAGTACAGATGTGTTCCTTCCGGGTAAGTTCGGTCTTTCATCGTCACGAGCAGATGATTAAAATTCACTTCGGAGAAGCAGCTAGTGTTTCCGCGTTTTTCCAGTACGTTTGTTAGTTCTCCCATACGTTGATCTCCCCTTTATCTCCCCGGTCAGGCGAGTGTAGCTGAATATTGCCACCGAGGTCGCCGCAAACTGTGCCATCCTGATCTGGGCATCTCGGCCGTGTGGAGGTACGGTACAAATTGCGGTGGTTCAATTTTTAAGTTCAGTATATACCTAATCTTACCGTTTGAGGGGCATGGAAAGCCTTTAAAAATGGCGAAATTTCAAACATTGTGATTAAATTCACTTTTTCAAGGGAAGGATGAGGCTGTTGGTCTACTATTTTTAATAGAAGGTGAATTCTCATCAGCAAGGGGATGTTAAAAACTTAATTTAAATTTGTCATACTTTGTGAAAAAAATCACATAATATATCTTTTCCCCATGATACGATGTGCATGTAAAGAAGAGAGACAAACCAATACGAACCTTTAGGAGGATGAGGGAGATGGCTGTAAAGAATGAAGTCGCCCCAACAAAAGAACCGACAGCAGGTCAGTATATTCAAACGTTAATCGACAAAGCAAACAAAGCACATGCAGCATTCATGTCCATGGATCAGGAGCAGATCGACCGGATTGTGCAGGCTATGGCGCTTGCGGGACTGGATAAACATATGATGCTCGCCAAAATGGCCGTGGAAGAAACGGGTCGCGGTGTATATGAAGATAAAATTATTAAAAATATATTCGCCACAGAGTATGTTTATAACAGCATTAAATATGAAAAAACCGTAGGCGTTATTGAAGATAATGAGTACGACAGCTTCCAAAAAATTGCGGAGCCGGTTGGTATCATCATGGGGATCACACCGGTAACCAATCCGACATCCACAACGATGTTTAAGGCACTGATTGCCATCAAAACACGTAACCCGATCATCTTTGGTTTCCACCCTTCCGCACAGAACTGTAGCCGCGAGGCCGCGAAAATTTTGCTTGAAGCTGCTGTGAGAAACGGTGCTCCAGCCGACTGTATCCAATGGATTGATGATCCGTCCATGGATCGTACCAACGCACTGATGAACCACAATGATGTTGCTCTCATCCTGGCGACAGGCGGATCAGCGATGGTACGGGCAGCGTACAGCTGCGGTAAACCGGCACTGGGCGTAGGACCGGGTAACGTGCCTTGCTTTATTGAAAAAACAGCAGATATCAACCAGGCGGTAACGGATTTGATTCTGTCGAAGTCTTTCGATAACGGTATGATCTGTGCGTCCGAACAAGCGGTCATCATTGAAGAACCCATCTTCGATCAAGTGAAAAAGAAAATGATCACGAACGGCTGTTACTTTGTAAACAAAGAGGAAGCGGCCAAATTGACAGCAGGTGCAATCAACGCAGAGAAATGCGCGGTTAACCCGTCCATCGTAGGTCAGTCCGCTGTGAACATTGCTAAAATGTGCGGCATTGAAGTACCAGCAGGCACTAAAATATTGGTAGCCGAGATTGAAGGTGTAGGCACCAAATTCCCATTGTCCGCCGAGAAACTGAGTCCGGTGCTGGCATGTTACAAAGTTAAATCCGCAAAAGATGGCATTGAGCGTGCGGCAGAAGTCGTTGCTTTTGGCGGAATGGGTCACTCTTCCGTAATCCACTCCAATAATGAAGAGGTCATCAACCAATTTGCGGATCGCTTGCAAACCGGACGGATTATCGTGAACTCCCCTTCAACACATGGCGCAATCGGAGATATCTACAACACCAACATGCCATCGTTGACACTGGGTTGTGGATCGTACGGACGTAACTCAACATCTTCCAACGTAACTGCTGTGAACCTAATCAATGTGAAAAGGGTGGCTCGCCGTACCGTGAATATGCAATGGTTCAAAGTGCCGAACAAAGTCTACTTCGAAAAAGGGGCAACTCAATACCTTGCCAAAATGCCGGACATTACTCGCGTAGCGATTATCACAGATGCCATGATGGTCAAACTCGGATATGTGGAAAAAGTAGAACATTATCTGCGTCAACGTCAGACACCGGTAGCGATTGAAGTCTTCTCAGAAGTTGAGCCAGATCCATCAACAACAACAGTAGACCGGGGTACAGCGATGATGGAACGCTTCCAGCCCGACTGCATTATCGCACTTGGCGGCGGATCACCAATGGATGCTGCCAAAGCGATGTGGTTGTTCTATGAATATCCAGACACAGAGTTCAACAACCTGAAACAAAAATTCATGGATATCCGTAAACGGATTTACAAATACCCAAGACTCGGATCGAAAGCGAAATTTGTAGCCATCCCGACAACATCGGGTACAGGTTCGGAAGTCACATCGTTTGCAGTTATTACGGATAAAGAGCATGGTAATACCAAGTATCCGCTGGCTGACTATGAATTGACACCAGACGTAGCGATTGTAGACCCTGAGTTCGTATACAGTTTGCCAAAAACGGCAGTAGCTGACACCGGTATGGACGTATTGACTCATGCGATTGAAGCATATGTATCCGTCATGGCGAATGACTACACAGACGGACTGGCAATCAAAGCGATTCAACTGGTGTTCCAATACCTGGAACAATCGTCACTGCAAGGTGACAAACTGGCACGCGAGAAAATGCATAATGCTTCCACGATTGCCGGTATGGCGTTTGCCAACGCGTTCCTGGGCATTAACCACAGCTTGGCGCATAAATGGGGCGGTCAATATCACACCGCACACGGACGCACCAATGCCATTCTGTTGCCACACGTCATTCGTTACAATGCGAAAAAACCGACGAAATTTGCATCGTTCCCGAAATATTCGCACTTTGTAGCCGATGAGCGGTACGCCGAAATCGCACGTATTCTCGGATTGCCAGCACGCACAACCGAAGAAGGCGTGAACAGCTTGATTAAAGCGATCCGTGAATTGAACAAAAAACTGGGCATCGAAGAATCATTCCAAGAAATCGGATTCGACGCGAAAGACTTCGAATCGCGTGTAGATTACTTGGCAGATCGCGCCTTCGAAGACCAATGTACAACAGCGAATCCAAAACTGCCGCTGGTAACTGAGCTTGCCGATGTGTACCGCAACGCTTTCTACGGCAAGTTTGAATAACAAGCAACATTAAATAAATAACAACTACAGGTTGAGGCAAGTGATTCAGGGGTTCTCCACATTGGGGAGCCCCGATTGCCGTATAGTTGCATAGCCGAAGAAAAGAACAGAGAGATAGGAAAGGAGGTGAGGCAAAGAGGGCAGAGAAACGAGAAACGAAGCCCTTATTTATCAGTAACGCTAGACAGGTCTTGTGCAAGGTCGAAGCGGACCGTCCACAGGCACAGTGTAGACTAAGTTATCGTAGAGAGTCAAAATGGGCAGAAAAACGGAGAGGCGGAGCGTCCGTTTTTCAGGAGCATTGTAGTCTCATGCATGAACGAGGTCACACGAGAACGCACCAGTAGGGTTGTAGCAAAATATACCCGCATACGCAGAAAAAAAGGATGGGCAGAAAAAGGGAGAGGCGAAGCGTCCGTTTTTCAGGAGCATTGTAGTCTCATGCATGAACGAGGTCACACGAGAACGCACCAGTAGGGTTGTAGCAAAATGTACCCGCATACGCAGAAAAAAAGGATGGGCAGAAAAACGGAGAAGCGAAGCGTCCGTTTTTCAGGAGCATTGTAGTCTCATGCATGAACGAGGTCACACGAGAACGCACCAGTAGGGTTGTAGCAAAATGTACCCGCATACGCAGAAAAAAAGGATGGGCAGAAAAACGGAGAAGCGAAGCGTCCGTTTTTCAGGAACCTCCTACAAGACCTTGGTTGCTCCGAGCATAGCGGAGCAATGGTTCCCCATAATGGTAGGAACAAAGGGGAGGTGGCTGTTTGCACAGAGAGGTTCACACGATAACGGAGCGGGCAGGACAGACGGAAGAAGCGGAGCGTTCGCCTTTATCACCGGATTTTCACTTTGGAAAAGTGAATCGAAAAAATCCGGGGATAACAGCGATCTGAAGTTGTTCTGCCCGCGAAGTGGTCAAGTGGGAACAACCGTGGCGCAGTGCAATAAGACAACATCTAAAGTTTGTGATAAAAATCACAGATGGTGTGACTTGCTCGACGTATACTGAAAATGTAAGAAAAACAATCATTCCGCGGTTCCGGTTCCCCAGTAGAGAGATCGTGTTCCGGGACATGTGAAACAATTCACATAAACCGCGGCTCTGGACACACAGCGATATGTTTATTGCAAGAATATGATGTAGTCCAGAAATCCAAATAAGCGGAGGGATTACGATGTCGGTGATCGAAAAAGATGTTAAACAACAAACAGGCTGGAGAAACTTTACCAAAGGAACATGGACCAAAACAGTAGATGTAAATGATTTTCTAATTCACAATCTGTCTCCATATTACGGGGATGAAGCTTTCCTCGCAGGCGCTACCCAGAATACCAAAGAATTGTGGGATATCGTATCGGATCTGACTAAGAAAGAACGCGATAATGGCGGCGTGCTTGATGTAGATGTAAACACACCTTCTACCATCACTTCTCACCAACCGGGTTATCTGGATCAGTCCAAAGAGCAGATTGTAGGGGTTCAGACAGACGCTCCATTCAAACGCTCCATTCAGCCATTCGGCGGAATTCGTATGATGATTGATGCTTGTGAAGCATACGGTTTCGAAATGCCTCAAGGTGTCATTGATATATTTACAAACATTCGTAAAACGCATAACCAAGGTGTATTTGATGCTTATACAGCAGAGATGCGTGCAGCACGTAAAGCCGGTATTATCACAGGTTTGCCAGATGCCTACGGCCGTGGTCGGATCATTGGCGATTATCGCCGGGTTGCTCTGTACGGGGTAGACTTCCTGATTCGTAACAAAAAAGGCGAACTCAATGCGCTGGAAGTCGATGTGATTGATGAAGATGTCATTCGTTTGCGCGAAGAGTTGTCTGAACAGATTCGTGCACTGCAAGAACTAAAACAACTGGGTGAGATGCATGGCTTCGATATTTCATTACCAGCAACAACGGCTAAAGAAGCTTTCCAATGGCTGTATTTCGGTTACCTCGCAGCGATCAAAGAACAGAACGGTGCTGCCATGTCCCTTGGACGTGTATCTTCCTTCCTGGATATCTACATTGAACGTGATTTGCAAGAGGGCATCCTGACGGAAGAACAAGCGCAAGAATTAGTTGACCACTTTGTCATGAAACTGCGGATTGTCAAATTCCTGCGCACGCCGGATTACAACGAATTGTTCAGTGGTGACCCAACGTGGGTAACGGAGTCCATCGGCGGAATGTCGATGAACGGTGAAACACGCGTAACCAAAAACAGCTTCCGTTTCCTGCACACACTGCACAACTTGGGACCTGCTCCAGAGCCGAACTTGACTGTCCTGTGGTCAACGAAGCTGCCGGAAGCTTTCAAAGATTATTGCAGCAAAGTATCTATTGAAACCAGCTCCATCCAGTATGAAAATGATGATCTGATGCGTCCGATCTATGGCGACGATTACGGTATTGCCTGCTGTGTATCTGCAATGAAGATCGGTAAACAAATGCAATTCTTCGGCGCACGTGCCAACTTGGCGAAAGCATTGCTGTATGCGATCAACGGTGGACGTGACGAAAAATCGGGAGCACAGGTTGGCCCAGAGTATCCTGCCATTACAAGTGAGGTACTGGATTATAATGAAGTCATGAAACGCTTCAAACCAATGATGGAGTGGCTGGCTAAACTGTACATGAACACTCTTAACGTGATCCACTACATGCATGACAAATATAGCTACGAACGGATCGAAATGGCGCTCCATGACCGTGACATTCTACGTACGATGGCTTGTGGTATCGCAGGACTTTCGGTAGCTGCTGACTCACTCAGTGCCATTAAATATGCGAAAGTCAAACCGATCCGTAACGAACAAGGCATTGCCGTTGACTTTGAAATCGAAGGTGAATTCCCTTGTTACGGCAACAACGATGACAGTGTAGACAACATTGCGGTAGAGCTGGTGGAGAGCTTCATGAGCATGATTCGCAAGCACAAAGCCTATCGTAACGCAATGCCAACGCAATCTGTACTGACCATCACTTCCAATGTTGTGTACGGTAAGAAAACAGGAACAACACCAGATGGACGTAAAGCAGGCGAACCATTCGCACCAGGGGCAAACCCAATGCATGGTCGGGATAAAAAAGGTGCACTGGCATCCCTCGGCTCCGTAGCGAAACTGCCTTACGAGCACAGCCTTGACGGTATTTCCAATACCTTCTCCATTGTGCCAAAAGCACTGGGTAAAGAAGATGCGACACGCAAATCCAATCTGACCGCGATGATGGATGGATACTTCGGTCAAAATGCGCATCACTTGAACGTAAACATATTTGATCGTCAGCAACTGATTGACGCAATGGATCACCCGGAACAATATCCGCAATTGACTGTACGGGTGTCGGGTTACGCAGTTAACTTTATTAAATTGACGCGTGAGCAGCAGCTGGATGTTATTAACCGTACGTTCCACGGATCGATGTAAGTCACTTTTCAACCTTCTCAGGTATTGTTATTCAACATAAAAAGCAGGCGCATAGCGGATGCGAAAAGAAAGGAAGAGGCAACATGATGAACGGACATATTCATTCACTCGAAACTTTCGGGACGGTTGACGGCCCAGGCATCCGCTTCGTGCTTTTTATGCAAGGATGCCTGCTCAAATGTCAGTATTGTCACAACCCTGACACGTGGGCTCTAGATGGTGGTAAAGAGATGACATTAGAGGAGGTACTGGCTGAAATCCAGCCGTACCTGACTTATTACCGAAGTTCAGGCGGTGGACTCACTATATCTGGCGGAGAACCTACCCTGCAAGCTCACTTTGTCGCAGAAATATTCAAGGAAGTGAAACGTCGCTGGGGGCTTCATACGACACTGGATAGCAACGGGTTTAATGAACCGGACCGCATCCATGATCTGCTTGACCATACCGACCTTGTATTATTGGATCTAAAGCATATCGATGACGAGAAACACATCAAACTGACAGGTAAATCCAATGAACGTACGTTGAAAACCGCAAGATGGTTATCCGATCATGGTCGAAAAATGTGGATCAGACATGTATACGTGCCTGGCATTCATGATCAGGAGGAGGATTTGTTGAATCTCGGGCGTTTCATTGGCACGCTAAATGGAGTAGAGAAGTTCGAAATTCTTCCTTATCATCAAATGGGGATTTACAAATGGGAAGCACTGGGTAAAGTTTATCCCCTGGAAGGGGTACCTTCTCCAACCGAAGAAGAAGTTGAAAGGGCATATCGCCTGATTGAGCAAGGGCGTGCAGAAACAGCAGGCGTCACTTGTTCAGGGAAGTAAGTGGTAAGCGGGCATTTATTGACAAGCAACCTTTACGAATATTATTTCGTAGAGGTTGTTTTTTTATTTTTCCACTCGAACGGTATAACGAACGCTTCTTGCATTGGGGCTTTGTAAATCTTAAGTTCTACTCATATAGCTTGTTTATATTAACAGATAACTATTTTCATAGTTTTTCACTTCTATTAAAAGTTTACAATTCTTATTCGTTATTTTTAGCAACTTTTCCCGTTTCTGAGCGTCTAATCATATGACTTTTAGAGGGGATATTAATAAAATGGGAGCAGAAGGAGCCAAAGACAAAGAATGAATTTGAAGAAGAAGTTGTCCATACTCACCGCTTTTGCTGTTTTTCAGGCCTTTGCAGTTATTCCTGCGAATGCACAAGCAGCAGAATCAAGCGAAGCTACGCCAGTGAATACCGCAAAAGTGAAATCCGTTGAGGTTGTAAAGAAAGAACAGCCAATTGCTGAGTCCGAAGTGAAATCAGGAGCTACGACTGATCCTGCTAACAATCCATCAAACAACTCACAACCTGCCAACAATGAAAGCGCCATAGAACCGAATCAGGGAACAACAGATCCTTCTGGAACAGAGGATACACCGGCAAATCCGACAACAGGAGGAGACGGGGAACAAGGAGCAGGCGAAGAAACAAACACACCCACACCTGCTGAAGTGAAGCAGCCTACAACTGGCGGAACAGCTGCAACTGTACGATCTGCTGGAGACCTGACACTTTATATGAACAGCAACAAGATGATTCAGGATGGAAAAACATATCTGGCTGGACAGCCAATGGCCGTAAAAAATGGTGTCTCCTACGTAGCCATTCGTGCATTGGTTGATCGGGTAGGTTACGATGTGAAGTACGATAACACAACCAAAGAGACAATCATACTCAGCGGTGAGGACGAACTTCGTTTTAAAACAAACAGCAAAGTGTATACCGTTAACGGAGAATCCAGAACGATGAAAGGCCCGGCTTACCAAGAAAAAAATACGTTCATGATTCCATTGACGTCTATCACACAAGCGCTGAATATCACATATACCGTGAATCAGC
This sequence comes from Paenibacillus polysaccharolyticus, assembly GCF_023714295.1. Lineage (GTDB taxonomy): Bacteria > Bacillota > Bacilli > Paenibacillales > Paenibacillaceae > Paenibacillus > Paenibacillus polysaccharolyticus_A. Next base: position 107,064 of record NZ_JAMAUN010000014.1, on the reverse strand, counting down.
CTGCGAAGACGGTTGTATTGAAGCTTAATACTAAACCAGTAGCCAGCTTTACAGTACAAAAGGAAATTTTTGCAGGGGATCAAGTGACCTACACGACTAAAAACAGTTCGCCGAACGGCCTGCCTATAGTGAATGAGCAGTGGACTGGACGTCAAGATTCCTTTGATCAGCCAGGAGTCTACACGGTTACTTATACGGTTCAAGATTCCAGTGGTCAGTGGAGTAACCCGTTTACGCTCACGATCAAGGTAGAACGTCCGAATCTTCCTCCAGTAGCGATGTTTACAACGGACAAGCAAGAATACAAAATGGGTGAAAAAATCTTCTATACCGATCAAAGTACAGATGATGAGGATGCGATCGTCAAAAGAGACTGGAGCAACAATGCACTCGCATTTTTCCTTCCGGGACCAAAGACGGTATCACTTACGGTTACAGATCAGCATGGTCTAAGCAACACCTATACGAAAGAGATTATGATCACAAGCGAAACGCTCTATAATCAGTCTGATTTCAACAAATTGTTCGTACCGGTAGGGGACAAATTTACATTCAATGGCGGGGAAGTTCCTGCTATGGAAAAAGTACCATTTACGTACACGGATGAGCCAAGCTTGCTTATTCGTAGTAACAGTCCGGAAACCGTTAACCAGGAAGGCATCGTCTACAAGGAATCTTCCTTTGGACAGACGCGTTTCATGATTCACCATGTCAATAATACGGGCAAAAGAGTAAAAATGTACGTGATTGCTACCAATAACAATCCATACACTGCTGTATTCGAACAGCAAAACATGGGCTTTGCAGGACCGACGCCATTTGCTACCGTTGCGGGTAAGTTGTCCATCGATAAATGGTTCAAATCTATGCAAACGGGAGCAGATTCGAAGAGAGTTTACATCCAGCCAGGAGAAAGTAAATTGATTCTGACGGAACTGAACAACATTTCGATGAAAGAAGGGCAGGTCATCTCCCTTTATTCTGACACTTTCAGTGACTATACACTCGACTACAACATTGTAATGATCGAAGAAAACAAAGATCCGATGGCCGTGTTGTCCTCATTGCCAGTTCTGGACCGTGACGGCGTTCATAACCGGGGGACTTATCCAAACGCAACACGAATTATTACGTACGATCAGGAACTTGGCACGAAGCCTACCCGTCTGCCACTCGGGGATAATGCAAGCGATCCGAATCTGGACGGCACAGACCCGATGGCCTTCACAAGCGCTTCTAACGCTGGAAATTTTGGTGTACTGTACAAAATCACCCTGAACAATGTTGCTCCGCGTACTCTGATCTCGTTTAATCCTCGCGGAGGCAAGTATTATGGTTCAGCACTTGTGAACGGACAGTTGGTACAGTTATCGAATAACAGTCAATCTCTAAGTGCGCCGAATGAACAAAATGTGCTGTATCGCACAGGTTCTTATGGTGAGAGTGTAACTATTGTTTTCTCTGCTGCACCAGGAAGTAACTTGCCGGTAAATATTCTGTTTACACCGCTTCCAGCTGAGAAGTAATTTACTGCAAAGCAAACCGTACGGTTTGGAGTGAAAGCTTATATTATATATACCCGTTCACCCCAAAAGTCACCTGCATGACCTATATTCTGAACCGTCAACCGAAGGACTCCATATTTATGGGGTCCTTTGTTATTAGTTTAAGTCCGTAGTCTAAGTAAAAACGGCTAAGCGTAGCAGAGCTTCGTTGACTCTGATCTTCATTTCATGCATTATTAGAGTTATACAGTAAGAGTAGAACCAACGGCTTTAGACCCGAAGATTTTGTCGCATGATGAAGAATGCAAAAGGTATGTATGACAGGAGGTGCTTAAATCATGCTGTCGACGGAAGAGATCATAACGACCATGTCCTCGCAGGGGCTTCGTATAACCGATCAGCGCAAGACACTTGCACGGTTATTTGCCGAATCTCCGGGGTATCTTACACCCAAGGACGTCTACGAATATATGGGTAAGACTTACAGCGGGTTAAGCTTTGATACGGTGTACCGGAACTTACGTGTAATGCAGGAACTGGGTGTGCTGGAGCAAGTTATATTCGAAGATGGAGTGAAATTCAGAGCACATTGCAGCGAAGGCCACCATCATCATCATATGATCTGCCTGAAGTGTCAGAAGACCTACCCGATCGTTTTTTGTCCGATGCAACTTGCGGATGCTCCCGAGCAATTTCAGGTCGTGGATCACAAGTTTGAAGTATTCGGATACTGTAAGGATTGTGCTGAGTATGCTCCAGCGAAGAAGTCATCTGCACATCAGCATGCACACAGCCACGGGAAGAATTGAGTGATGAAACTTTCGCGTAGAATCGTGCAGGCCCCGATCCGGGTGTACCGCAATTATATCTCTCCCTTAAAACCGCCGACATGCCGATTCTATCCTACGTGTTCGGCGTATGCGATGGAAGCTATTGAAGTGCATGGTGCACTCAAAGGTTCGCTTCTAGCGGCAAAACGGATTGCCAAATGCCATCCTTTTCATCCGGGCGGCGTAGATTTAGTTCCGCCAAAAGTGGAGAAAAATGTAGTAATATCCAAATCGTAATGTACAGAAGAACCTAATGTTCATTTTTGCTGATTAATGTGTCATAGAGCAGGTAACTGTAACCTAGAAAGTTGGCTCTATTTGGCGGTATACTTGACAACATGGTCAGCATTTCAGTATATTTTTTGTATATGATTTTCCAGTGAAGGGATAAGTACAGACACACCCCCAGTGCAGAGAGCCGGAGAAGCTGAGAACCGGTCTGGGAGGAGGATGGAAGATGGTCCCGGAGGAACCTCTTTCGAGCGTGCAATCAGCGACTTGTCGTTATTGTCGTAAGCCTGAGGCGTGATCCAGCGTTAATGGACGGTCGAAGGACCGGAAGAGCCTGCGTTTTGCGAAAAATGCGGGGAATTTGGGTGGTAACACGTGAGAGATACTCTCGTCCCATACAGGGCGGGAGTTTTTTTGTGTTCATTTTTGGATCAAGAACAGGGTTCCATTCGAACAATTGCACGTACTCGTTAGAACAATTGAAGGAGGAGAAGTCATTCATGACAGATCAAAAAACATTTTATTTGACGACACCGATTTATTATCCAAGCGACAAGCTGCATATCGGGCATGCGTACACAACGGTAGCAGGTGATGCAATGTCTCGTTACAAACGTTTGCGTGGATACGAGGTGCGTTATCTGACAGGTACCGATGAACATGGCCAAAAGATTGAGCGCAAGGCCCAAGAGAAAGGTCTGTCTCCACAGGCTTTTATCGATGAGATTGTCGTAGGCATCAAGGAACTGTGGAACAAGCTGGACATCTCTAATGATGACTTCATTCGCACAACCGAGGAACGTCACAAAACCGTCGTTCAGGATATCTTTGATCGTTTGCTGAAGCAGGGAGATATCTATAAGGGTGAGTACGAAGGCTGGTACAGCATACCGGATGAAACCTATTACACCGAAACGCAGCTGGTGGATGTAGAAAAGAATGAGCAAGGCGAGATTATCTCGGCTAAAAGTCCGGATAGCGGACATCCGGTTGAACTCGTCAAAGAAGAATCTTACTTCTTCCGTATGAGTAAATACGCAGATCGTTTGCTGAAATATTATGAAGAGAATCCTGGTTTTATCCAACCGGAATCCCGCAAAAACGAGATGATCAACAACTTTATCAAGCCGGGTCTTGAGGATTTGGCGGTATCCCGTACCACATTTGAGTGGGGTGTCAAAGTTAAAGGCGATCCGAAACACGTCGTTTACGTATGGATTGACGCGTTGTCCAACTACATTACAGCACTGGGCTACGGCTCTTCGGATGCTTCATTGTACGACAAGTTCTGGCCAGCGGATGTTCATCTGGTGGGTAAAGAAATTGTTCGTTTCCATACGATTTATTGGCCAATTATGCTCATGGCGCTGGATCTGCCATTACCGAAAAAGGTATTTGCACATGGCTGGCTGTTGATGAAAGATGGCAAAATGTCCAAATCCAAAGGAAATGTAGTGGATCCGGTAACCCTGATCGATCGTTACGGCCTGGATTCGCTTCGTTACTATTTGCTGCGTGAAGTACCGTTTGGTTCCGATGGTACATTTACACCGGAAAGCTTCGTAGAGCGTGTAAACTCCGATCTGGCGAACGATCTGGGCAACCTGCTGAACCGTACCGTAGCTATGGTGGACAAATACTTTGAAGGCAAAGCTCCTGCGTTTGCTTCCAATGTAACGGAATTTGATGCTTCGCTGGAAGAAGCAGGACATGCAACGGTGGAAAAAGTAGAGCAAGCGATGGAAAATTTGCAGTTTTCTGTGGCGCTTACGGCAATTAGTCAATTTGTTAGCCGTAGTAACAAATATATTGACGAAACACAGCCATGGGCTCTGGCACGTGATGAAGCGAAACGGGATGAGCTGGCATCGGTGATGTCCCATCTGATTGAAAGCTTGCGTATTGCTTCCATTCTTCTACAGCCGTTCTTGACTCGTGCGCCGCGCAAAATCTGGGAACAGCTAGGTATCCAAGAAGGGGAACTGACAGCTTGGGATTCAGCGAAACAATGGGGCATCGTGCCTGCTGGCAACGCATTGAACAAAGGAGAGCCGATCTTCCCGCGTTTGGATGCGGAACAGGAAATTGCTTATATCTCCGAAGCGATGACAGGTGGACAAAAAGCAGCGCAGTCCGATGCGAGTGAGGCGGATGCAGGAGCAGCTATTCCAGCGTCTGCAGAACCTGTAAATGCACCTGAAGGAAAGGAAGAGATCGGCATTGATGATTTTGCCAAAGTTGAGCTGCGTGTGGCTCAAGTCATCGCTTGTGAGCCTGTCAAAAAGGCAGATAAGTTGCTTAAGCTGCAACTGGATCTTGGTTATGAGCAACGTCAGGTCGTATCTGGTATCGCCAAGTTTTATTCGCCAGAAGAGATGGTGGGACGTAAAGTCATCTGTGTGACCAATCTTAAACCAGTAAAACTCCGTGGAGAACTGTCCCAAGGGATGATCCTTGCAGCTTCTCACGGGGATCAACTGACCCTGGCTACCGTACCGGACGGCATGCCAAATGGCGCGCAAGTGAAATAAGTCGTTTTTAAGAATAAGACAACTCAACTAGGCTAATCAATGTAAAGAGATTGTCACAAGTTTGAACCAAGGGTGGTCCGAAGTGATTCGGACCGCTTTTTTTATGTTCAAAAAATGAGGTGATAACCGAAGAACAAGCATACATTGTTATGAACTCTGCACTTCGGGAAAGAATGAATAGGACACGAGCCTTGACAATTGGGGGTATGTTACCTATAATTCTTTCAGTAATGTTTACGATTAAGAGATGTGGAGTGAATCATATATGACTTTTATTCAAAAGAAGAGACAGGCACGATTAGATCGAACCAGCAAACTCGGCAAACGCAGTACAATGAAGCTACTTTGGAGCGGCCTGCTCCTACTTAGTTTGCTTGTACTGTCTGCATGTGGGCAGAACAGCGAGAATACAGCCAAAATTGTTGAAGGTAAAGTTAATGTGGTGACCACCTTTTACCCGGTATATGCGTTTACTGCAGCGATTGGCGGAGAAGATGCCAATGTCATTAACCTGCTGCCTACAGGAGTAGAGCCGCACGACTGGACACCGAAGAGCCAAGATATCGTCAATACGTCCAAGGCACAGCTTTTCCTTTACAATGGAGCAGGTCTGGAAGGATGGGTGCCCAACTTTTTGAAATCACTGAACAGTGATACAAAAGTGAAATCCGTTGCAGTCAGCGAAGGTGTCAAGTTGTTAGCAGCAGAAGGGGACGATGGTCACGGACATGGTGAAGAGCATGAGGATGAACATGCCGATGACCATGCAGACGAGAGTGGCAATGAGGAACAGGTAGCGGACCATCATATCGATCCTCATACATGGGTTAGTCCCAAATCAGCGATGATCATGGCGGAAAATATCAAGAACAGTTTAGTAGAGGTTGATCCTGAACATAAAGCAGGTTACGAGCAACGTTATGAGGAGCTTCATACTAAACTTCAGGCCCTTGATCAGCGTTTCACAAATGAATTAGCGTCCGTACCAAACAAGGAAATTGTCGTGTCACACCAAGCGTTTGGTTATCTTGCACGTGATTACGGTTTGAAGCAACATGCCATCATGGGACTGTCCCCGGATGCAGAACCAACGGGACAGGATATTGTAAAACTGGCTAAACTGGTTAAAGATGAAGGTATCAAGTACATTTTCTTTGAAGAGCTTGTATCCGACAAATTAGCCAAAACACTTGCCAGCGAAGCAGGGGTAGAAACGATGGTGTTAAATCCGGTTGAGGGTCTGACACAGGAACAGGTGAAGAACAAAGATGATTATTTCACCCTGATGGAGAAAAATTTGCAAAATCTGCTGATCGCATTAAAATAAGAAGAATGAAGGTAAACATCCAGAAGTCTTTGCTGTTTTATCGGCGAAGACTTTTGGAATGTTAAGCACGATATTTACGTGTTTTTATTTATTATGAAGGGCGGCTTTGCCATGCAGCAAATCATGCCATTATGTCATGATCCGATTATCGAGATTGAAAATTTGTCTTTTTCCTACGGGGATCAGCGCGTGATTCAAGATCTCAATTTTATGGTTCAACAACGTGACTTTGTAGGTATTATCGGTTCGAACGGAGCGGGGAAAACAACGTTGCTTCGTATGCTGGTAGGACTACTTCCTCCTGCGCAGGGGGATATCAAGTTGTTTGGAGAGTCGATTCGTAAATTCAAGGATTGGAACCGGATCGGGTACGTGCCACAAAAAAATGCATTTAATCCGTTGTTCCCGGCTACCGTTCGTGAGGTTGTTATGTCCGGGCTGTATAACAACAAAAACATGTTCCGCCGCATCTCTCGTCAAGGTCAGCAACAATGCATCGATGCAATGAAGGTTATGAGAATCGAGGATATCGCAAACAAACGTATTGGACAACTGTCCGGCGGTCAGCAGCAACGTGTTTTTTTGGCCCGTGCGTTAATTAATCACCCGGATCTATTGATTCTCGATGAACCTACCGTGGGGATTGATGCAGAGTCACAAGCCAGTTTTTTCGAACTGATTACCCATATGCATGAACATCATCGGATGACGTTTCTCATGGTGTCACATGATATGGATCGCATGGAGAGTTATCTTGGCGCGGAAGCGGCGCTCACGAATGGCAAGATTCATTTCCATGTGCGTCATTCGCATGAGATCGAGGATTGTGCAGAAACCAACCTGCAGCATACTACCGCGCAGGTACGCTAGCTATGTATGTGGGCCATTAGATGATAGGCCGAAGGAGTCGTGTTAGTTTTGGAAATATTATGGAGTGATTTTTTTCAGCGTGCACTTGCAGGTGGTTTGCTTATCGGTATCACTGCTCCGCTGATTGGACTTTTTCTTGTGCTGCGCAGACTCTCGATGATTGGAGATACCTTGTCACACGTAACGATTGCAGGCGTAGCACTTGGTTTTCTGATTGAGGTATACCCGATCGGTGTTGGGCTGATTTTTGCGGTACTCGCTTCGTTTGCTATTGAAAAGCTGCGTAAAGCATATAAGAGCTATGCGGAGTTGTCTATTGCGATTATTATGTCTGGGGGCGTAGCACTGGCTTCGCTGTTTTTCACACTGGGAAAAGGCTATAACGCGGATGTGATGAGTTATTTGTTTGGCAGCATCTACACGCTGGACGCAACGGATCTGAAGCTGGTTGGCATCGTGACCCTAATCGTGGTTGTTGTAGTGGGCTTCCTACATAAAGAGTTTTTCCTGCTCAGCTTTGAGGAGGATGCAGCCGCCGTGACCGGATTGCCAGTCAGAATGCTGAATATGTTAATTACAGTGATGACAGCATTGGTGATCAGTACAGCGATCAAGATCGTGGGTGCTTTGCTTGTATCCGCTTTGTTGACTATCCCTGTAGCCGTGAGCCTGCTCATGGCTCGTAGTTTCAAATCAGCCATCATTCTGTCGGTTGTGATTGGGGAGATTGCGGTTGTGATTGGACTGGTTACTGCGGGAATATGGAATCTGGCACCGGGAGCAACCATTGTATTGCTGCTCATTGGTATGCTGATCCTAACGATGATCGCCAAGAAAGGGTTCCGAGCCTGAGTTCTAACAATTACAGTATTATCGATGAAAAAGAACAGTAAAGAGCAAGTGAGCCAAGGAAGGGAGACATTGCTTCATGCCTGATGTTAATGTATGGCTGGCTTTTGTTGCTGGCCTCGCTTCTTTTATATCACCGTGTTGTCTTCCACTATATCCTTCGTATCTCTCCTATATCACAGGAATGACCGTGCAACAGTTGAAAGAGGATCGGAATCAGCGAGAGGTGCGCTTGAAGACGTTAACGCATACACTGGCGTTTATTCTGGGTTTCTCTGCAGTGTTTTATTCGCTGGGTCTGGGAGCGGGATTGTTTGGACAATTTTTCAATGATAACCGAGATTTGATTCGGCAGCTCTCCGCAATTTTAATTATGTTGATGGGACTGTTTCTGTTGGGCATCTTCAAGCCGCAATTTCTAATGAAAGAACGCAAACTGGATATGAAATGGAAGCCGGCAGGATATTTAGGTTCCTTCGTTTTTGGGATTGGTTTTTCGGCAGGGTGGTCGCCTTGTATCGGACCAATCCTGACGGCGATTATCGCCATGGCGGCGAGCGAACCTTCAACTTGGTTGACCTTGATTACAGGTTATACATTAGGCTTTGCGTTACCCTTTTTCGTTCTGGCGTTCTTTATCGGTTCAACACGCTGGATTTTGCGCTATTCAAACCTCATGATGAAGATTGGCGGAGCTTTAATGCTTTTAATGGGCATCTTGTTATTCACGGATCAGATGACTCAAATAACAATCTGGCTGCAACAAATTACACCCGATTGGATGATCAACTTAACGTGATAGCTTTTTCTTCAACAGAGTAAAAGATTGAAAGCAGGCTGCATGTTCCAGAATTGTTCTGGAACATGCAGCCTGCTTTTTGATCTTAAGATATAAGAGTGTATCAATGTAAATGATTGATAAGTGAAATTATCGGGTTTTTGTTGGCATCATTTTTAACAAAAATAAAAAGAAGGTTGTTTTTCATTTAGGTAAAATAGTCAATGCTGGCTAACGGGAAATGTTCGAAAATGCGTTCTGTAATGAACTCGCGCAGGGCATCTTGCTGGTCGTCTTTATACACATATTTGTATTGACCCCAGCGTCCCCATTTCATTTTCCGTTTCTCAATATCCATCTCCAGCTTGGTTTTTGGATATCGTTTCTCAATGGTCGCTTTAGCCGTTTTGGTGAAACGGTGCTGAATCATTTCAAACGTCAGGTCTTTGGTAGCCTCTTCAGGCAAGGTATCTGCCAGCTTTTGCAGTAGCTCAGCATAACCTTCTTGCCAGCCATCGTACCAAATAATCGGAGCGATGATGAAACCGAGTGGATAACCAGCGTGGGCTATTTTGCCTGCTGCTTCAATTCGCTCTTCAAAGCGGGAAGTTGCGGGTTCAAAGTTTTTGATAACATAATCCGAGTTGACGCTGAACCGGATACGCGTATGGCCATTATGCTTGATGTTAAGTAGCGGATCGACGTGGTGATATTTCGTTACAAAGCGTAAACGCCCGTATTCTTCGTCAGCCATAAAACGAATGAGGTCGCTCAGGTTTTCCGTGATATGTTCCAAGCCGACAGGGTCGGAAGTACAAGCTGCTTCGAAACGGGTAATTTCGGGTTTGCGTTCCTCGATATATCCTTTGGCAGCTTCAATGATTTCTTCCGTATTTACGTACACGCGAACGTATGGTTTTGCACCTAATGTGGTTTGAAGATAACAATAATGGCAATGCCCCATACAACCTGTCGAGATAGGGATTGCATACTCTGCTGATGGTTTGGACTGGTCAAATTTCAGGGTTTTACGAACCCCTACAACCAGAGTTCGCTTAGCCATCCGGTATTTTTCTTGCTCTGTCTCACCGGGGAGGTTGGTGATTCGATTGTGGGAAGTGGTCATCTGATAAGGAATGTTTTGGGAGGTTACCCATTCCATAATCCGTTTTCCTTTTTCATATTCAAGCGCACCGGGTTCAAAATACACCAAATCGGGAATAAAGGGTTTAGTGCCCTTTGTTTTTCGAACAGGGGGCTGGGCCACGCTTGTGCTCACAAAATCACTCCTTTCAGTACGAAACTGGACTTAGTTTGCCTCAAATGAAGAGAAGTCACGCCTGCCAATCCTTGTGTAAGGCGGTTCGGAATCGGGTAGGACTTGCCAATGCGCATTGATAACATGTATCATTAGAAGATAGGGACCAGGTACGTAGAACCGGTCAGAGAGAAGAGAGGGAAGCAGATGCCAACGCCCAGTATGGAAGATTATTTGGAGCGTATATACAAATTGATTGATGAAAAGGGCTATGCTCGTGTGTCTGATATAGCTGAAGGACTGGAAGTACATCCTTCATCCGTGACGAAGATGATCCAAAAGCTGGACAAAGACGAGTACCTGATCTATGAGAAGTACCGCGGGTTGGTACTGACGCCAAAAGGGAAAAAAATGGGCAAACGGTTGATGGAGCGCCATCATCTGCTTGAGCAGTTTCTAACGACGATCGGTGTTCAGGAAGAGAACATATATAACGACGTAGAAGGTATTGAACATCACTTAAGCTGGGACTCCATTACATGTATTGAGTCTCTTGTGGAATATTTCCGTCAGGATGAGAGTCGTCTGCAAGACCTAAAAAACATTCAGGAAATCATGAGTAACACGGACTCTTGAGCCTTGAATTCATATGTTGATAAATAAAGGATGCTTCTTGCCAATGGAATGGCAAGGAGCATTTTTAATTTCAATATTTCAATTCATTCCAACCAACATTTGGTCAAATGCGCAACTAAACCCGTCTGCCATGCGTCTATTAAACTAGTAGAATTTACCGCAAATTTAATGATGTTGGAGGATTGTATTGATGAAATTGCGTAAAGGATTGTTGCTACTGCTCATTTTTGTTCTTGGATTACAGTCAGTAGGTATGACCGCTCAGGCAGCAAGTTCGAAACAGATTTCTATTTTTCTGGATGGTCAGCGTCTGGAATCAGATGTTTCACCCTATATCATGCCTAAGGTGAACGTAACGATGGTACCGTTACGGGTCATCAGTGAAGGACTGGGTGCTTCTGTGTTATGGTCCCAGGCAACCCGGACGGTGACGATTCAGAAATCGGATTCAACGATTACGATGACGAGTGGTCGTCAGCAAGCGACAGTGGACAATGCGGTGGTTGATCTGGATGCCTCCGTGCAACTAAAACAAGGTCGCGTGATGGTTCCGATTCGTTTTGTAAGTGAAAATTTGGGGATTCAAGTGAGCTGGAATCAGGCGGCTCAAACTATTAATTTGTACACCGGAGCAGAACCAACGCCAACTCCGGAACCAACACCAGCTACACCTGCAGAACCTGGAGGAAGTGCAACCCCACCAGCAACGAATGAGATGCGCGGAGCCTGGATATCTACAGTTAATGGCGACTGGCCATCTTCTGGCGCGAAAGGCAACGCAGAGAAGCAGAAACAAGAGTACACAAGTCAACTGGATCAATTGAAAGACATGGGGATCAATGCTGTATTTGTACAAGTTAGAGCAAATGCAGACGCCATATATCCTTCTACAATGGTGCCTTGGAATAGTGTTCTGACGGGAACGCAGGGGAAAGACCCAGGTTATGACCCACTTGCTTTTATGATTGAGGAAGCGCATAAACGCGGGCTTCAATTTCATGCCTGGTTCAATCCGTTTCGAGCAACGAATTCAGCAACAACAAGCAATCTGGCGATTAACCATGTATCCAAGCTACACCCGGACTGGATTGTAAATGCATCGGGTAAACTATATATTAACCCAGGTGTTCCGGAAGCACGGCAGCATATTATGGATGCCATTATGGAAGTGGTGAATAAGTATAACGTGGATGGAGTTCATCTTGACGATTACTTCTACCCTTCTAATGTGACCTTTAATGATGATGCTGCTTACAAAATGTACAACGCGTTGAATACAACAGACCGCGCAGCATGGCGCCGTGACAACATTAATCAGTTTGTTCAACAGCTTGGACAACGTATTCATCAAGCGAAAGCTAATGTAGAATATGGAATCAGTCCATTTGGTGTATGGCGTAACAAAGCTAATGACCTGACGGGATCAGACACCAAAGCAGGTGTAACTGCGTATGACAGTATGAACGCAGATGTTCGGACATGGGTCAAACAAGGTTGGATCGATTATGTTGCACCACAAGTGTACTGGAGCATGACGCTAAGTGCTGCAAGATACGACAAGGTCGTCGATTGGTGGGTTAATGAGGTAGCTAATACCAATGTAAAATTGTACATCGGCCATTCTCCTTATAAACTCGGAACGCCAGAGATTGGTTGGCAGACATCACAAGAAATCATTGATCAATTGACATATAATCAAAAATATCCATCCATTGGCGGAGACATTTATTTCAGTTCCCAGTATCTTACGAAGAACCCGCTGGGTTTGGTTGAACGACTTAAAGCCTACTATGGCTTGTAAGGATCAAAGCGAATTTTTTTGGATTGACGATCACGGATTCATCAACTCATAGTTATATGTCCAACCCCTGTTCTCATACAGTGGCAGTAGAAGCATGGCTGCCTGGAGAACGGGGGTTTTTGTTGTGTTAATTAATGGCGTTTTTGAAGGTGGAGGCGTAAAAGGGATTTCCCTTGCAGGAGCTGTACAGGGAGCACAGGACTGCGGAGTGCAATTCAACCGAGTTGCTGGTACATCATCCGGTTCGATTGTTGCTGCCTTACTGGCTGCAGGTTACCGGGCCGAGGAGATGAAAGTAATTATTGAAGATACGCCGTTTGCTTCGCTTCTGCAACGGTCACCTATATTTAATACACGCTGGATTGGTCCGGCAACAAGGTTGTTTTTGAAAAAAGGATTATATTCAGGGGAAGCGCTGGAATCATGGATACGAAAAATGCTTGCTCAAAAAGGTATACGAACCTTCGCTGATTTGCCACCTGGAAAGCTACTTATCACAGCATCGGATATTTCTAACGGCAACATTCTTGTCTTGCCTGATGATATCCGGCGCTTTGGAATTGAACCGTCCAAACTTGAGGTTGCCAAAGCTGTACGTATGAGTTGTAGCATTCCCTATTTTTTCGATCCGGTTATAATCCGGAAATCACCCATCATGTCTAAAGGACTACCTTTCCAAGATCAGTTTGTGTATGTCGTGGACGGAGGGCTACTTAGTAACTTTCCACTTTGGCTCTTTGATGGAGAGCGCTCCGAATCAGGAGCACAGATCATTCCAGTAGTCGGTTTTAAAATGGTAGGGAAGACCGAAGTGGAGCCTACACGCATTAAAGGACCTTTGACCATGTTACAGGCGCTTGTCGAAACCATGTTAACGGCTCACGATGAGCGTTACATTGAGCAGATTAATCGATTCCGTACGGTCAAAATTCCTACGCTTGGTATTAAACCGACCCAATTTAATCTCTCCGTCCAGGACAGTACGAACTTATATCGCTCAGGCATGACCTCCGGCCTGGAATTTTTCACCACATGGAATACGAAGATGTACAACGAGCAATTGGAAAAGCAGCGAAAAGAAATGCGTAAGAAACAGGCGGATGCACCGCCGCTGATTCCGGTATGAAGACTAAAAAAAGCAATTCTCCGGATGATGGAGAATTGCTTTTCGGGTTTTATTTTTACCGTATAACTGGAACAGAGCCCTCCGGCACGATGACAATTTAGTGATACTTGGGGATGTCCTCGTCGTTGTTTTTCCCTTTTTGGCCTTGAATGACCTGGAAAGGATAGTCCTTGCGTTTCTTGGATGAACTGCTTCTTCTGGCATTGACATTATTCTGCGCATTCACTTTAGCCATCGTTTTAGCCGAAGGTTTAATCTTTGGTGTCTTTGGTTTTCGTGACCAACGGGCAGGCGGAAATTTGTACAACAGGAACACAACTCCGAACACGATCAGAGGGATAAGAATACTGGACAATGAGGCTCTAGTCATAAAACTGACAACCCCGAGAGCAGCCAGTACAATGAATGCCCAAAATACAATAGCCTGCTTATTCATTTCATTCACCCTTTCACAGGATCAAATGTGGCTACAGGAACTTCCGTTGCAGTCGAAACGTTGGCAAGTTTTGCGTCCAGTTCTAGCATGCGATTGAAAGACGCAATGGATACTTCCACTTGAGCGTTTGTAGGTTCTTTAGTCGTAAGCAATTGCAGCCACAGGCCAGGGTATCCGAGATAACGCAGAACAGGAATATCACGAAGCGAATTCGTAATCTTGAGTAGCTCGAACGAAATACCTAGCACAACCGGCAACAAGAGCAAGCGCTGACCCATCCGTTCCCATAAATTATCGTAAGTGAACACGGAATACAGGAATATACCGATGATAACGGTCAACATAATAAAGCTACTTCCACAACGATAGTGCAGTCTGCTGTACTTTTGAACGTTTTCCGGTGTAAGTTCTTCGCCAGCTTCATATGCACTTATGACTTTATGCTCTGCTCCGTGGTATTGAAACAGCCGTTTAATCATCGGTGTCTGTGAGATTAACCACAGATAAGCGAGTAAAAGGATCAGTTTGATGACACCTTCCAATACATTATGCAGAAATTGGTTGTCGAATACGTTTTTAAATAAGAAGTCCTCGATCACGACAGGAAGCAGCGTCAGTACAATTTTGCCGAAAAGGAAGGAAAGTATGGCTACCGCAGTAACACCGATTATCATGCTAAGGCTCCAGCCAGTTCCTTGTTTCTCTTGTTGTTTGGCTTTTTCTTCAGGTTCGAGTTCATCATCAGCATAAGCGTCAGCAGAATAATTAAGATGTTTACTGCCTTTGACACTTGAATCTATAATGCTGACAATTCCGCGTAATAAAGGAATCCGCCGCAATTTCATGACCCAGGTCTTGTCTTGCTTGGGAACTTCCAGATACGTAATTTCGCCGTCTTTTCTACGAACGGCCGTAACATTGACGTGTTTACCGCCAAACATTACACCCTCGATGACAGCTTGCCCCCCGTAGCTGACAGGCTTGGATTGTTGAGGCAAATTATTCACCTTCCTATTCTGTTCTAAGCCTTTACAATCAAAGGCAGTTTAATATCCTTATTGTATCGAATTTTGAGAGCAATTTCTAGTTTACGAGAGAAAAGGCAAGTGCCGCTGTTAAGATTGTCCTGTTTTGAACATACTACGCCCTAGAACTGTGAGAAAATATCTAGCATGCTTGCGAGATCATCTTGCGAAGAAGGGGACATTTATGATGACAGATCATACTCATGAGAACGTATTAGTGAATCATAATCAGGAAGAAAAAACGGATCAGCGGACAAAGCGGCAACGTCCGCTAGAACATGATGATAATGTGATGAATAGGCGCTCCATGCCAAAGCAAGGAGATGCGCACTATTTCACAAATCCGTTTTCTTTTGCACTGGAGTTGGGGTTCTTTGCCGGGCTAATCTGGGGAGGAATCCACTGGCTATTTCATTTTCTGCATTTTACCGTTGTACCCGTGGGTTTTCTGGCGGAGCCTTTTTTCAAGCATAAATATATTTATACGCCGGCAGGTCACTTGACAGGTTGGTTGTGTTTTATCGTGTTTTCCATCTTTGCGTCACTGTTATATACCTTTACCATCCGCAAATTAAAAGGGCCGTTTCCCGGTATGGTGTATGGGATCGTCTGGTGGGTGATCCTCTTTATCCTGCTTGGACCTAAACTCGGCATGATGAAACCGTTAAATCGTTTAACATGGGATTCAATTTTCACAGAAATTTGTTTCTTCCTTCTTTGGGGGCTGTTTATCGGGTATACCGTAGCGATGGAGTATACAGACGAAAGGAAACGGGAGCCAGAGCACGCAGGAGCCTAGACGCAAAAAAGCTTCTCAATCCGGTAACGGCTGTGTTAAAATAGCAGATGGTTATTTGCAGAGAGGGTGGAGCAGCGATGAAACGAATTATTGTAATCAATGGCCCGAACCTAAACATGCTTGGTGTTCGTGAACCAGGTATTTATGGAACGCTTAGTCTGAAGGATATTGAAGACAAAATTCGCAGACAAGCTGAACAATTGGGCGTCTCCATCGCTTTTTATCAATCCAACCATGAAGGGGACATTATTGACCGCATTCATGCCGCAATGGGTGAGGCAGACGGGATCATGCTGAATGCCGGAGCTTTTACTCATTACAGCTATGCGATACGTGATGCAATCAATGCCGTGAAAGTTCCTACCGTGGAGGTTCATCTATCCAACATTCATGCACGCGAAGCGTTCAGACATCATTCAGTGCTAGCAGCAGAAACGATCGGGCAGATTGCCGGATTTGGCGAAGTAAGCTATGAACTGGGATTGCTGGCTCTCGTGCGTCATCTGGACAAACAAACCTGAGCCGGGAACCCGGGAATGTGAGAGAAAGAAGGGTTACCGATGGAAAACAAACGAGTACACAAGTTACGTGAGGCCATGGCCGAGGGTGAACTCAAAGCAATGCTGATTACGAATCCGATTAACCGCCGTTATATGACGGGATTTACGGGTTCGGCAGGATATGTGCTTATTACTGAACAGGAAGCTTATTTGCTTACTGATTTCCGTTATATGGCACAGGCATCCACGCAAGCGCAAGGCTTCAACGTGGTGGAGCACGGTGTAAAACCGATGGATTCTGTACGTGATTTGCTGGTTGCAGCGAACATCAACGAAGTTGGCTTCGAACAGGATTCGGTTACATTTGGTACGCACGCTTCTTATGCGGAATCGTTGCAATCGGTTAAACTTACAGCAGTATCCGGCATTGTTGAGCAGCTTCGGATGTTCAAGGATGCTGACGAAATTGCAGTGATGCAGCGTGCTGCAGATTTGGCAGATGCCACATTCAGCCACGTTTTGCAATTTGCAAAACCGGGTATGACTGAACGTGAAGTGGATCTTGAAATGGAGTTCTTCATGCGCAAGCATGGGGCGACCAGCTCCTCCTTTGACACCATTGTCGCTTCAGGCGAACGTTCTGCTATGCCTCACGGTGTTGCAAGTAGCAAAGTAATTGGACAGGACGAACTGATTACGTTTGACTTTGGTGCGTTGTTGGACGGATACTGTTCAGATCTGACACGTACGATTGCAACAGGTAATCCTGTACCTGAACTGCGCAAGATTTACGACATCGTACTGGAAGCACAATTACATACGCTGGAGAACCTGAAACCAGGTATGACCGGACGGGAAGCGGATGCACTTGCTCGGGATATCATTGCAGGCTATGGATATGGAGAACAGTTTGGACACAGCACGGGCCATGGTCTGGGTATGGAGGTTCATGAAGCTCCGCGTCTGTCCAAGCTTAGCGATGATGTGTTGAAACCGGGAATGGTGGTTACAGTTGAGCCGGGAATTTATATTGATGGACTTGGCGGCGTACGAATTGAGGATGACGTTGTGATTACCGAGTCAGGTATTCATATTCTTACGAAATCGGACAAAAAGTTCACCGTTATTGGCTAACATACCCAAACACTTTTTACTTATATCAGGAGGGATCTTTTGTGATTTCAGTTAACGATTTTAAAACAGGTTTGACCGTGCAAGTAGACAACGATATCTATACCGTGCTTGATTTCCAACACGTAAAACCAGGTAAAGGCGCAGCTTTTGTACGTTCCAAGTTAAAAAACCTTCGTAATGGTAATACGGTTGAAAAAACATTTCGTGCAGGTGAAACGATTGGGCGTGCAATTATCGAAAACCGTGGAGTATCTTACCTGTATGCAAGTGGTTCTGAGCATACGTTTATGGACAATGAAACATACGATCAATTCACACTGACTAGTGATCAACTGGAGTGGGAACTGAACTTCCTTAAAGAAAACATGAACGTGAAGATCGTTAGTTACCAAGGTGAAATCCTGGGTATCGACTTGCCTACAAGCGTTGAGCTGAAAGTTATTGAAACAGAGCCAAGCGTTAAAGGTAACACAGCACAAGGCGCTACGAAGAACGCAAAAGTGGAAACAGGTCTGAATGTACAAGTTCCTTTGTTCATCAATGAAGGCGACGTGCTTCTGATTGATACACGTGAAGGTAAATACTCTTCCCGTGCGTAACTTTCACTTGCTGTAAGCTTTAATGCAAGAATGAAAACCCTTTGCCATGAATATGGCAGAGGGTTTTTTTGAAAAAAGATTAGCCTATCAGACGCTTTCGTAATATACTGGGTTAAAGTCATTTCTCGTAGAGAATAATGACGAAAGATATCAATTGATGCATACTGCACAAGGTAGGGAGTGGATTTGCGTTGTCATTGTACGTCATGAAATTTGGGGGCAGCTCGGTCGGAGATACAGAACGCATGAAGCGTGTAGCCGGACGTGTTGTAGAAAAAGCGGATGAAGGACATCAATGTGTCGTCGTGGTTTCGGCCATGGGAGATACTACAGATGATTTGATTGATCAGGCGAAGCTGCTAAACAGTGATTTGCCTGCTCGTGAAATGGATATGTTGTTGACAACAGGGGAACAAATTTCGATCTCCTTATTATCCATGGCCATTCAGGCACTTGGACGCAAGGCCGTATCCTTTACAGGATGGCAAGCCGGTTTCCGAACAGAACCGGTTCACGGTAAAGCCCGGATTCAGGATATCCGTCCTGAACGTGTCAAATCTGCGCTTGCTGAAGGCAATATCGTTATTGTCGCTGGTTTCCAAGGCATGACGGAAGACGGCGAGATCACTACACTGGGCCGCGGCGGTTCGGATACAACAGCTGTTGCGCTCGCAGCAGCCATTCAAGCGGACGCTTGCGAGATCTATACGGATGTGGACGGAATTTATTCCACAGATCCGAGGATCGTCAAGGTAGCGCGCAAACTGAAAGAAATATCCTACGACGAAATGCTGGAGCTTGCGAATCTGGGAGCGGCGGTATTGCATCCACGTGCTGTTGAGTACGCGAAGCATTCCGGTGTACCTTTGATTGTAAGATCAAGCTTTAACCATAATGAAGGAACGGTTGTGAAGGAGGAAGCGGCAATGGAACAAGGAGTAGTGGTAAGTGGAATCGCGTATGACAAAAACGTAGCTCGCATCAGCATTTTGGGTGTTCCGGATGTCCCGGGCGTCCTTGCCGAAGTATTTGGCGAACTGGCTAGTGAGCAACTGGACGTCGATATTATCGTGCAGAGCGGGGTACAGGACGGCAAAGCAGACTTCTCCTTCTCGGTTGCACTGTCTGATCGTGAGAAAGCACTTCGTGTCATTGAAGGTCTGCACAGCCGGTTGCCTTACCGTGAAGTTACCTCCGAAGAGAACCTGGTTAAAATCTCGATTGTTGGTGCAGGTATGGTGAGCCATCCAGGTGTAGCTGCTAAAATGTTCAAAGTGATCTCAGGTGAAGGCGTAAGCATCAAGATGGTCAGCACTTCCGAGATCAAGGTCTCCTGCGTTATCGATGGAGAGAAGCTTCATGACGTGATTAAAGCTCTGCACACGGCTTACGATCTGGATACGGCTGAGCAAGCCGTAATCGGTGGACCGCAAGTTCGCAGATAAGATTGCAAATGATGCGTAAAATAAACGTATAATTAGGAAGAGGTGTACCGTTGCCACTAGGCAGAAGTACACCTCTTTTAGTTGTGACTATAGTCATCTGCACATGCTGCCTCCTCGTAATTTACGGTAAGGTTTTAGCTCGTTCCCTTCCCTCATCTCTGGTACACAATCCAGCAGATTCAATTGTGAACAATAGGCAACATCATGCATTTTCCCTAGTTTATCCAGTCTGCGTGCACTGGATGATGTGCGAACCAGATCTGTAATCTGGTCATGACACTGAGACGCAGCCTGATGCAGAATAATACCAAGATCGTTCAGTTGCAGTGGCGAACGGGTCTGACGATACAACTCTTCAATAATACATCCGGCACACAGACCGTCCTCCAGAGCAAACTCATCCTGCTCTCCGGCACATAACAACAAAATATCCCGTTGTAATTCCAGTAGAACGGAAGCAACAGCTCTAACATTTAAGAATGCTCCCGCAAGTATATGTCTGGCTCTGGATGCTTTAATCAGAGCTCTTGTACCATCTGTTGTGGTGAGAATAATGACTTTTTCCGCAATGTCACCACTCATATATTCATAGGGAGAATTACCCGCATCGAATCCGGTTATTTGTTTGTCAAAACGTTCCCCACCCCGAATACTGTTTCCTACCAACATCTGTTTGGCTTGCGGAACAGTCTCCGTAGCAATAACCCCCGCAGCATGATGAGCAAGCGCGGTCACAATTGTGCTTGTTGTTCGCAAAACGTCAATGACGACCACACTTCGCCCTTCAATGTCTATTGTACGTACTTCATTAACATTACCTACAACGTCGACACGCACACCCCACAACTCCTTTCTGTTCCTCGGGATTGAGCATGGATTTCTCAGAGGAACAGTCCATTCTGTCTGCAAGCAATATATGCATGAATGTCTAGACAGGTGCCTAGATCAAGAGATGTCTATGAGTTTGGCACTTATTCATCATCCTTAAAGAATTGATAGATTTCAGCGTCATAAAATGAATGTACAGGCATACACTTGAGATATGAACAAGCATCAGAGATGAAATTAATCAAGTTGGAGGAGCCTACTCATGAAAGTGAAATGGAGGGATCTTTTTCCGGAACCCATCCGAACCATTTTGGGCAGAATGCCGCCCGCCTTATTGGAACAAGTAGAAGAAATTCGTATTCGAGAAGGCAGGCCACTGGAAATTAATGCTGGAAACAATTATCACTTCCTCACTCCAGAAGGTGTACCAACGGGAAAACCAGAGGAAGCTTATGTTCCTCTGAAAGAAATAACGCACAGACTGCTTGATCTCATAAGCAATCATTCGCTCTATACCTTGGAAGAAGAATTGCGAAAAGGATTCATCACCATCCCGGGAGGACATCGAATCGGACTTGCTGGCCGGACGGTGCTCAGTGGAGGGCGTGTAGAATATTTACGGGATATCAACGGATTTAATGTCCGTGTTGCCCGGGAAGTGCAAGGCGTGGCTGACCCGGTTCTTCCATACCTGCTAGATATGAAAAACGGACAGGTGCTGCATACCCTAATTCTATCTCCACCTCAGCAAGGCAAAACAACGTTACTGCGAGATTTGGCAAGGCAGATCAGCAACGGCACGAAACTGACAGCCGGTGGTGAACTGCGGCAGGGGATACGTCCACGATTAAAAGTAGGCATTGTAGATGAACGTTCTGAAATAGCAGGAAGTTACAAAGGTGTCCCTAGCTTCGATGTAGGGCCGCGCACAGACGTAATGGATGGATGCCCCAAGGCTGAAGGCATGATGATGATGCTTCGTTCCATGTCACCGGACGTTCTAATTGTGGACGAGATTGGTCGGCCAGAGGATGCGGAGGCAGTTATGGAGGCTCTGCATGCAGGAGTTTCTGTTATTGCCACGGCTCACGCAAGGGATCTGTCTGAACTAGCTGCAAGACCTGCCTTGAAAACACTGATTGCAGAGCAGATGTTTCAGCGTTATGTGCAGCTAAAGCGAACGGGCAGAGGCATGAGCTTTCAACTGTCCGATGGCAAGATGAGAGGGATGCAACAGACCGGGGCAGGAGGTGAAGCCTTTGCTTAATATGCTTGGCGCGGTGCTGATCCTGCTCGCAAGTACTCTCGCTGGTTTTTACAAGGCGAGGCAATATGCATTGCGGCCAAGGCAACTACGTGAGTTGATTGCAGCACTACAGCGGCTGATGACAGAGATTAATTACGGTTTAACGCCGCTGCCTGATGCGATGAGCAAGATGGGGGCTCAGACCAAAGAGCCGGTAAGAACTCTTTTCTTACATGCATCCAAACAGATGGAACCCCCACACGGTCATACAGCCAGGGAGAGCCTGCAAGCCGGTGTCGAAGAGGCGTGGGGGAGATCTGCGATGAAGTCAGACGAACGGGAAGTTATGCTGCAGTTGAGTTTCAGCCTTGGCACCAGTGATCGTCAAGATCAGACCAAACATATTTCGTTAGCCATTCAGCAACTTATGCATGAGGAATCCCGCGCACAGGCCGATCAATTGAAGTACGAACGAATGAGCCGCAGCCTGGGGATGCTTGTCGGAGCGTTAATCGTCATACTGATCTTCTGAAATAGCCGGGATAGCGAGGTGCCAAGGTCATGAATTTAGAAGTGAACGCAATCTTTCAAATTGCGGGCATTGGAATCATTATAGCGATGATTCATACCGTGCTGAAACAAATGGGAAAGGAAGATATGGCTCACTGGGTGACCGTAATCGGATTTGTCGTTGTACTGTTCATGGTTGTTCGAATGCTGGACAGCCTGCTGCAAGAGATTAAATCCATATTTCTTTTTCAATGAAAAACGGTCATGAAGCCGGATGGTGGTGACCCGTGGAGATTATTCAAGTTGTTGGATTGGCACTCATTGCAACCGTATTGATTTTAGTCATTAAGGAACAGAAGCCGATGTTTGCCTTTCTGATTGCGGCAGCCACTGGTGTAGTGATCTTTATGCTGTTGATTGGCAAAATTGGCTCAGTTATCGAAGTCCTGAAGCGACTTGCTGAAAATTCCGGTATGGAGAGCATCTATCTGAAAACGGTATTGAAGATTATCGGCATTGCTTACATCGCCGAATTCGGTGCACAGATTGTCAGAGATTCCGGGCAAGAGAGCATCGCATCCAAGATTGAACTGGCTGGCAAAGTGCTGATTCTTGTACTCGCGATTCCGATCATTAGCATCATTATCGAAACCGTGATGAAACTGATGCCAGTGTAGAAAGGCGGGCGGATAACTGATGAGATTGATGCATAACAAGCCGCGCTGGCACCTCATCATTGTGCTGATGATATGTTTCATGTTCGGTGTAATTGGACAGGTTGTAGCCACTACACCTTCAAACGAGTGGATCGAGCAGCAGGCTGATCAGCTTCCGAAGGATCAGGTGGAGAAATATTGGGATCAACTGATGCAACAATACGGTGGTTTTTTTCCAGAAGGCAAAACGCCATCGTTCATGGATATGTTAATTCCCGGGAATGAAGGATTCAGTCTGAAATCGGTATTTTCGGCAATTGGCACGTTTATGTTGCATGAAATTTTATACAACGGCAAACTTTTGGTCACGATCGTGATGTTGACAGTGCTGAGCATGATTTTGGAGACACTTCAGACTGCTTTTGAGAAGAACAATATTAGTAAAATTGCATATGCCATCTGTTATCTGGTCATCATTATCATCGCAATCAACAGCTTTAGCGTAGCGATTGGTTATGCAAAAGAGGCTATATCCAGCATGATCAACTTTATGATGGCGATGGTTCCACTTCTGTTCACACTGCTCGCTTCGATGGGTAATGTCGTTACGGTTTCCGTGACGCACCCACTGATTATTTTCATGATTCATCTCGTAAGTACGCTGATCCATCTGCTGGTGTTCCCACTTCTCTTCTTCTCGGCTGTGCTGCATCTGGTGAGCTCGCTTTCGGATAAATACAAATTGACACAAATGGCTGACCTGTTGCGAAACATCAGTGTAGCCTTGCTGGGCATTCTGCTGACGATGTTTCTGGGGGTTATTTCGGTACAGGGAGCTTCGGGATCGGTTGCGGATGGTGTCAGTTTGAAGGCAGCCAAATATATTGCAGGAAACTTTGTACCCGTTGTAGGGAGGACATTTGCAGATGCAACGGATACCGTGATCACGGCATCGTTGCTTGTCAAAAATGCGATCGGACTGACAGGTGTCATTATTATCTTGTTCCTCTGTGCATTTCCGGCCATTAAAATTCTGGCGCTGGCCTTGATCTACAACGTGACCGGAGCGATCATGCAACCTTTGGGAGAGACGCCGATCGTAGATTGCTTGCAAGCGATTGGTAAAAGCATGATTTATGTGTTCGCGGCACTGGCCGCCGTTGGACTCATGTTTTTCCTGGCAATTACGATTCTGCTGACCGCAGGGAATCTGACAGTGATGATGCGTTAAATATCTGTCTGCAGGAAAGGGGCTGGATAGGATGGGGTGGCTGAGCAACTGGCTGCAGGATCTGATCATGATCGTTTTACTGGCAACGTTTGTAGATATGCTACTCCCGAATCGTTCCATGGAACGGTATGTCAAGCTTGTGCTGAGCCTTCTCATCCTACTGACCTTGTTATCCCCCATCACGAAACTGTTGAAAAGTGATCCGGTAGGGGAACTAAAACGCGCCATGACCGCAATGGATGCCCCTCCTGACGGGCAAGCCACACTGGAGCAGATTCTGGCTCAAGGGAAGCGAATGCAGGTGAGTGAACAACAGCAGTCTCTAAAGTGGACGGCGAAGGAACTTGCTAACGTTATGAAAGTTCAGATCGAAGAGACAACGGGGGCAAAGGTTCAGTCGGTTGAGGTGCAACTGGCGATGAAGAAAACAAATTTGGATACCCAGCCAGACACTTCTGTTGAACTACCCGTCATTCAGCATGTAGAGGTGCAACTTAGAAGGGGAAAGGCTGATTCGAGACAGGATTCGGATGTGGCTGAACCTGTGAGTAGCATCCCGATGACAGAAACCAAAGATTTGGTTGAGCCTGATGAAAATAGCCCAGGTATTCCATCTGTTCAGATTGATTCAATTGAAATTAAAAATATACAGATTGAGTCAAACCTCCAACGATCTGAGCAAGCAAAGAGAGATCAAGTCGCTTCTGATGAAGCATCTGAAAGCCCTGTTAATCGCAGCGATGGTAAGGATTCCAACGCACAGCAGACCAGTGTTTCACGGTCTGAACACGCAGTACAAATTATCACATTGCTCAAGGAGAAGTGGGAAGTTGATGCGAGCCAGGTGCGAGTGACGGAGAGAGAAAATGCAGAAGTGCTCTGAAAAGGAGGCGGTCCGATGAAGCACTGGTTCAAAAAGCTGGAAAGCTGGATGGGTGGCGGTGAAGGTGGTGCGAAGCGCAGTCAAACCTTACGTTGGCTAATCATTTTGGGACTGATCGGCGTGGGCATTATGCTGTTTAATTCCTTTGTCAACGTCAAAAAAATTGATTCCGAGAACATCGGTCGTGAACCGCCAGAACACGCCACCTCCATGTCGGCGATCCAAAATGATTTGCTGGAAGAGAACCCTTTCCAGGCCATCGAAATGGCATTTGAAGACAAGATTAAAGGCGTGCTGGAAAATATCGTTGGTGTAGGTACCGTCGATGTGATGGTTACCGTAGATTCTACGGAAGAACTGGTGGTACAGCGGAATGTCAAAGACTCACAGCAGCTCACCGAAGAGACGGACGCCAATGGTGGCAAACGGCATATGACGCAATATACGCGTGACGGTGAGATCATTACGTATGAATTATCGGGGGATCAGACACCCATTGTCACGAAAAAACTGAAACCGCAGATCCGCGGAGTCCTCGTTGTGGCCAAAGGCGCAGAGAACAAGGTTGTGAAAGATCTGATTACAGATGCTGTTGAAAAAGGTTTGAACGTTGCAGCTTACCGGATCTCGGTTGTTCCGCGCAAGCAGGATTAAGCTCTGAATGATGATGTAGAAGAGATGTGTTGTCAGAATCAACCCTATTTTTGAGGAGGAACTTCTAAATGAATAACAAACGTCAAACAATATGGCTCGTTTCCATGCTGAGTCTAATGGTTATCTTGTCCGCCTATTATCTCTTTACTGAAGATTCCGGGCCCGTTAATCCCCCTGTAGCTGACAGCCAGCAAGTAGATGCGATGAAACAAGGCGAGGCAAAGGAAACCACGGGTATTCTTGATCCAACAGAAGGTCTGGTGATCAACGAGGTCGTGAACAGCGGAGAGATTAAGGGTGATTCCGGTGCGGCGGCCCCGGCTGAAAACACTACTGGCTCAGAAGGTAAGGAAACGGGAAGCACAGAAAAAACACCAGCTACTGAACCGGGCAGCAAAGAAGGAGAAACGGATCAAAAGTCAGAAAGTAGCGCGGAAAAAGGAGCGGCGGCTACCCCGGAAACGGAAGGAAAAACAGAGGGGACTGCTGCTAAAACGGATGAAGAAGTGCTAAAAGAGATGGAACAGCAAAATACGGCTGTTTCGGCAAGCAGTCAGTTCCAAAATTACCAGTGGCAACGTGAAGAGAGTAACAACCGCAAGTACGAGGAATTGATGACTATTGCAGGAGATCTTAGTAAAACACCGGAAGAAAATGCAAAAGCAACAGAACAGCTCCGGGTACTTGAAGATAAAGAAGCCAAAATTACAGGAATTGAAGAGACACTTTCCCAACAATTCGCGAATGCAGTCGTTCAAGAAGAGGCTGACAAGTATAAAGTGGTGGTTTTGAGTGACAAACTTGACGTTAAACAGGCAGTTTCTATTGTTGATCTGGTTATGAAAGAATTGTCTGTATCACAGAACAAAATCAGCGTGCAATATGTCACAGAACAGTAATCAGAAATGTGATAAGGAAGCCCCGGGAGCTTGTTCGACTCTCGGGCTCTTTCCATTTTTAATGATTATGATATAATACTAAAAGCCATATGACCGTCCTCGTGAGACTGGCATGATGCCGAAGGAGTGAATAATGGAAATGTTTAAATTAAGCGAAATTAAAGAACTGATCAAATTGGTTGATGAAAGTTCTGTTCAGGAATTGGAAATTGAAAATGAAGGATCGCGTTTGTCGATTCGCAAACCAGGTAAAACGGAGTTTGTACAGGCTGCTGCCGTACAACCGCAAGTGATTGCTGCTCCTCAGGTGCAACCTGCTGCTACCGCAGTGGTTAGCGAGGCTGCCCCGCAAGCCGATACAACAAGTCATTTACATAAAATTGTATCTCCGATGGTGGGTACATTTTACAGAGCTTCCTCACCGGAAGCGGGTCCTTTTGTGAGCGTGGGTGATAAAGTCGTTGAGAAAACAACGGTATGCATCATCGAAGCCATGAAACTGATGAACGAGCTTGACGCGGACATCAAGGGAGAAATCGTTGAAGTGCTGGTTGAAAACGGACAGCTTGTCGAATACGGACAGCCCCTGTTCCTGGTAAAACCGGAATAACGGTTAACTGTTCCACTGCAGCCGCATGAGCTTCGAAGGAGGACAATGACGAAATGAAATTTCAAAAAATATTGATTGCCAATCGTGGTGAGATTGCTGTGCGCATTATTCGCGCCTGCCGCGAACTTGGTATATCGACAGTGGCTGTATACTCAGAAGCGGACAAGGACTCATTACATGTCCGTCTTGCAGACGAGGCTTACTGTATCGGACCAACACTGTCTAAGGACAGTTACCTTAACTTTACAAACCTGATGAGTGTAGCCACTTTGACGGAATGTGACGCCATCCACCCTGGATACGGCTTTTTGGCCGAGAATGCTGATTTTGCGGAAATTTGTGATTCCTGCAACATTACATTTATTGGCCCTTCACCGGAAGCCATCACTAAGATGGGTGACAAGGCTGTGGCAAAGCAGACGATGAAGGATGCGGGCGTACCTGTTATTCCTGGATCAGACGGCCTTGTAGAAACAACCGAAGAAGCGATCATGATTGGACGTGATATCGGGTATCCTGTCATTATCAAAGCTACCGCTGGCGGTGGGGGTAAAGGGATTCGGATCGCTGAAGACGAAGAGCAGCTGGTTAAACAAATCACGGCTGCACAGCAGGAAGCTCAGAAAGCATTCGGGAACGCCGGTGTGTATCTGGAGAAATTCCTGACAGGCATGAAGCACGTTGAAATTCAGATCATGGCTGACAAACACGGCAATGCCGTACATCTTGGCGAGCGTGATTGTTCGGTTCAGCGCCGTCGTCAGAAGCTTGTTGAGGAAGCACCGTGTCCTGTGATCAACGAGGAAGTCCGTACGCTCATGGGAGAAGCAGCTGTGCGTGCTGCGCTTGCGGTGAATTACTCAGGAGCCGGTACACTGGAATTCCTTCTTAGTCCAAACGGGGAGTTCTACTTTATGGAGATGAATACTCGTATTCAGGTTGAACATCCGGTTACCGAGATGGTAACGGGTGTCGATCTGATCCGTGAAATGATCTCTGTTGCCGAAGGTAATCCGTTATCATTCCGTCAAGAAGATGTGGTTATTAACGGATGGTCCATTGAATGCCGGATCAACGCTGAAGATCCTGACCGTAACTTTATGCCTGCACCAGGCAAGATTGGTTTTTACCTTGCACCGGGTGGCCCTGGAGTTCGGGTGGACAGTGCGGCGTACCCTGGTTACACAATCTCACCATTTTATGACTCCATGATTGCAAAATTGATCGTTTGGGGCGCAACTCGTGATGAAGCGATCGCCAAAATGAAGCGTGCTTTGGCAGAATTTGCGATTGAAGGCATCTCAACAACGATTCCTTTCCATCAGAAACTTCTGGAGCATCCAACGTTTATTCGCGGAGATTTTGATATTAAATTTCTCGAGGAAAACGAGATTTAACAGTCATATTGGACTTGTTTGTCATAATCTAGCCCAAATGATATAGTATGTAATAATAAGAGCGCATGTCTCCTGCATCGGATAAGCCCGCCTTCTAGCGGATGGTTGCAGGAGCTCCGGTAAAGCCGGACCGGAAGGGTTCTGAGTGTTGTGAAAATGAACCGGCACCCTGACGGATGGCCGCAAACTTATCTCGCGAAAGGTGTGTTGAACATTTATGAGTACACTACCGACAGAATTTGAACGCACGGATATCGGTGAAATCCAGATCGCACCTGAAGTTATCGAAGTGATTGCTGGACTTGCAACTGTGGA
This sequence comes from Paenibacillus polysaccharolyticus, assembly GCF_023714295.1. Lineage (GTDB taxonomy): Bacteria > Bacillota > Bacilli > Paenibacillales > Paenibacillaceae > Paenibacillus > Paenibacillus polysaccharolyticus_A. The sequence continues at coordinate 78,155 of NZ_JAMAUN010000014.1, read as the reverse complement.
AGTTAAAGGAGTAGCTGGGATGAGCGGTGGATTCGCAGGTGGATTCGCGGAATTGCTCGGCCGCAAAAACCTTTCAAAAGGAGTTAAGGTTGAAGTAGGTCAACGCGAAGCAGCTGTGGATGTTTCCGTTATTATTGAATATGGATACCGTTTGCCGCAGGTTGCTACTGAAATCCAACAAAACGTGAAGCGCTCCATTGAAAACATGACAGGATTGAACGTGAATGAAGTGAATGTTCACATTCATGATGTTCAGTTCAAGAGTGCTGAAAAAGTGGAAGAGATCGACCTGAACACGCAACGTGTAAAATAAAAAGACAGATTTCCCCCGGCACTTCTGTCGGGGGTTATCCCGTCTTGGACGGGTCTTTCGTTATGCACTTGAGATGGACAAGGTGATCAACGTAAGCTTTTCAGCAGTTAAGCAATGTGAGTGAGCAAGGGAGGCTGTGCAGTTCGTGGCTAAAATACTGGATCGGCTTCTGTTGTTTATATACAGCATAAGCGTGGGAGCAATATCGGCAGCAGTCATCTTACTGATTAGCGGTGTGCTGCCATACGAATTGAATTACCAGCAGGAACAAAATGTCATTGTTGCGTCAATTGTCGCGGCAGCAGTTTTGTTTGTCCTGAGTTTACGTTTTTTCTACATCTCGATTCGCCGTGAGCGTGGCTCGTTGCCGTCTGTGGATCAACGTACCGAGTTCGGGGATGTTCAGATTTCAATGGAGACAATTGAAAATCTCTGTTTGAAGGCTACCTCCCGTTTTCGCGGAGTACGTGACGTCAAAGCACGCATTCGCGTGGTGGAGTCTGGACTGGAGATCAAGATTCGGGCTGTTGTGGATGGGGAGACACCTATTCCGGCGCTGACTAACGATCTGCAAAAAGCGATACATGATCATGTGCAGGAGATTACTGGGATTCCGGTTTCTTTTGTAACCGTATATATTGCTAATGTGACCCAGTCGCCTAACTACAAGAGTCGCGTGGAATGAGGTGAGTTTCACTGATGTTGTGGAAAGAGATTTGGGATAGCTACAAGGGGCGTATTCTTGGCGTTGCCTTTGGAATCTTATTAGGGTTTCTTTATGTTTGGATCGGTTTTTGGGATATGTTGTTCTTTGCACTTTTGGTGTTCATCGGGTATACATTTGGCAGACGAAGCGATGAGAAGCTAGGCTCGTTCATTCCTTGGGGAGAGTTACGACAATGGCTTGGGGATCGCTGGCGTCCGTTTAAATAAACCTATCAGAACCCTGCAATATGTTTCTTCCGAAAATAGAACTGTAGTTTGAGTTGCCCGATTTTTGGAGGAAACGTGTTGCAGGTTTTTTTATGAAAAGAGAACGCAATATCAGAGAGGAGCCATGGGTATCCTGTATAGGGTAATGAAGTGGTTTCTTGAATTTAAAATAAGCATGATGACGCTCGGATTGAGCGCTGCAGGAGGCAGGACATGAAAAGACGTTTGGCAAGGGAAATTGCAGTACAGAGTCTGTATCAGATGGAAATGAATGAAGTGAGCGCGTCTGAAGCGGTAAATATGCTGATTAATGAAGCGGCTGAGGAGAATGAAACGGAAGTCGAAATCCGTGATGAAGAAAAAATGCGCAGCTATGTTACCGAAATGGTGCAAGGTGCGTGGTCTCATAAGGAAGCGATTGATGGTTTGCTTGTGGATTATTTGAAAGGCTGGCAGCTGAGCCGATTGTCTCGTGTAGATCGCCAAATTTTGCGCTTGTCCACCTATGAGATGGTATTCCGTGATGATGTTCCAGCTAAAGTTTCGGTCAACGAAGCGATCGAACTGTCGAAGTATTTTGGTACAGATGAATCAGGAAAGTTCGTTAATGGTGTTCTTGGACGCATGATTCAGGAAGTGGATAGCATCAAGCAAAAAATGTCCTGAGGAACATCTTGATTGGAGTAAAGTAGACAAGCCAGCTTTTCTGTAAGGATGTATCTAGATCGTTTTATCTAATATATGTTCATATAAGGGAGAGAGACTACAATGACAGCATCTATTATTAACGGTAAAGAAGTATCCCAAGAGCTCCGCGCAAGCATGACCGCAGAAGTAAAACAACTAAGCGAACAGGGAGTCGTACCGGGTTTGGCTGTTGTGCTCGTGGGGGAAGATCCGGCTTCTCAAGTTTATGTGCGTAATAAGGAAAAAGCATGTCATGACCTCGGCTTTTACTCTGAAGTACATCGGTTGGATGCAAGTACATCGCAAGCGGATTTGCTAGCGCTCGTGGACAAGCTGAACAATCAGAAGTCCATCAATGGTATTCTTGTGCAGCTTCCACTGCCTAGCCACATTGAAGAGAAAGCGGTAATCGATGCGATTGCTGTAGATAAAGACGTAGATGGATTCCACCCAGTGAATGTGGGGAATCTGGTTATCGGTGATGACAGCTTGCTCCCATGTACACCTGCAGGTGTCATTGAATTAATTAAACGCACGGGTCTGGAAATGTCCGGTAAACACGCTGTCGTTATCGGTCGTAGTAACATTGTAGGTAAACCGGTGTCCTTGTTATTGCAACGTGAAAATGCAACCGTAACGATGTGTCATTCCCGTACGGCTAATATGAAAGAAATTACACGTCAAGCGGATATTCTGGTCGTAGCGATCGGTCGTGCCAATTTTGTGGATGCTGATTATGTTAAACCAGGCGCTGTTGTGATCGATGTCGGCATGAATCGTTTGGATAACGGAAAACTCGCAGGGGATGTAGATTTTGAAAGTGTAAAAGAAGTCTCTGGCCCAATTACTCCTGTTCCCGGCGGCGTGGGTCCAATGACGATCACCATGCTGATGCAGAACACTCTGATCGCGGCAAAACGCGCTCACGGATTGGCCTAGGTAACGGTCTGTGGCAGAACAGAAAATCTATTCTATTAAAGACCTGAACCGATATATCCGGATGAAACTGGAATCGGATCAGGTTCTGTCGGACGTCTGGCTGCGCGGAGAAATATCCAATTTCACGCATCACTCCAGCGGCCATATGTATTTTACGTTAAAGGACAAGGATAGTCGGATCAAATCCATCATGTTTGCTTCGCATAACCAGCGTTTGCCCTTTGTACCAAAGGAGGGGGCAAGGGTTATTGCGCGTGGCAACGTTTCGGTATATGAACGTGACGGGCAGTATCAATTTTATGCGACACATATGCAACCAGATGGTATAGGCAGTCTGTATCTGGCCTATGAGCAGCTAAAAAAGAAACTGGAAGACGAAGGATTGTTCTCTCCTGCTCGCAAAAGACCTATCCCAAGTTATCCAGAAACGATTGGTGTTGTAACATCTCCTACAGGAGCGGCAGTTCGTGACATTATAATCACACTGCAACGAAGGTATCCATCGGCTAAAGTTGTATTGTACCCGGTGCTTGTTCAAGGCAAAGGGGCTGCACCATCCATCGTCAAGGCAATAAACAACTTTAATCATATGGCTGAAGCAGATGTGCTTATTGTAGGACGGGGCGGTGGATCACTCGAAGAACTGTGGGCTTTTAATGAAGAAATTGTAGCTCGAGCCATCGCAGCTTCAACCATTCCAGTAATATCTGCGGTTGGGCATGAAACGGACTTTACGATTGCAGACTTTGCTTCCGATTTACGTGCTGCGACACCAACAGCGGCAGCGGAACTTGCTGTGCCGAATCGTGCAGAGCTGATGGAACAAATTGCACGAAGACAGCGCCAGTTACAAAACAGTCTGAAGCAACGTGCTGTATATCATCGTGAACGCCTAACTCGTCTTCAGCGCTCCCCGGTGCTGGTGCATCCGCGCAGAACGTTGATGCAGCATACAGAACGTCTGGATATGTTACATCAACGCTTGCATCGAAGTGTGGATACACGAATGAAATGGACGGGAGAAAAACAAGAACGGTTGCGGACAGCTTTACAGCGGTTTAATCCTCGGGAACAAGTGAATACAGCACGCCGGGATAATGCAGCTGCTCGTAAGCAACTTGAACTTGCGATGAGATCAATTACACGTAGCAAGCAACAACAGTGGAAGTCACTGGTAAGGCATCTCGATGCACTTAGTCCGCTGAAGGTAATGTCACGTGGTTATAGTCTTGTCTACGATGAGCAGGAACAGCAATTGATTAAATCCATAAATGATGTACAGCCGGGCGACTCGGTGAAGATCAAATTAGCGGACGGACAGCTGGACTGTCAGGTCTGGGGAATGAAGGAGGACAACAACATCCATGGCGAATGAACCGGAACTGAATTTTGAAGAGGCAATGGCGGCATTAGAAGACATCGTGGGTCAGCTGGAGCATGGGGATGTTCCTCTGGAGCAAGCGATTGATTTGTTTCAGCGCGGAATGAAACTTTCCCAGTTATGTGGCCTGAAGCTGGAACAAGTGGAACGTAAGATCGAGATGATCGTAGAAGAAGATGGGGAGCTTCGCAAGAAGCCTTTTGGCACGGCTGACGAGGAGAGCGGTGAGATCAATGAGTAACCGTCTTTCATTCGAAGCGTATCTTCAGGAAGTAACTGGAGATGTTACGGAAGCGCTGAAACACAACCTTCCCGAGCATTGGGATGTACCTCGTTCGCTCACGGAATCGATGCAGTATTCATTAATGGCTGGAGGTAAACGCCTTCGTCCACTTCTGGTCGTTGCTGCGGCGGAAGCCTTCGGCGCGGAGCGTACAGCTGCGATGCCGGTAGCCTGCGCCGTGGAGATGGTTCATACGTATTCGTTGATCCACGACGACTTGCCTGCGATGGATAATGATGATTATCGTAGGGGAAAATTAACGAATCACAAAGTATATGGCGAAGCGACAGCCATTCTTGCGGGAGATGCACTGCTGACCCACGCTTTCTACAGCATTGTTCAGACAGGACGTCAAAGCGGAGTGAATGCTGATGCTCTGTTAGCTATTGTCCAGGATTTAGCTGAACTTGCAGGAGCCAGAGGCATGGTTGGTGGCCAGGTTGCTGATATGGAAGGCGAGCAAGGGTTGACCGATTTGTCTCAGCTTCAATATATTCATCTGCATAAAACAGGTGATCTGATTGTCTTCTCCCTCCTTGCAGGTGCTCGCATCGGCGGGGCTACAGAAGGACAGTTGGAGGCGCTAAGTGTATTTGGGCGGGATTTAGGACTTGCATTCCAGATTCAGGATGACATTTTAGACCTGACGGGTGACGAGCAAAAGATGGGAAAAAAAACGCAAAGTGACGTGAATCAGCAGAAGGTAACTTATCCGTACTTTATCGGAATGGAAGCTTCCCTTGCAGAAGTGAAATCCCTCACACAATCCGCTAAAGATGCACTTGAACGAGCGCAATTGCCGGATGCTTCAAGGTTAATGGAGATTGCCGATTATCTGATGAGCCGTGACCATTAACATTTAACTTAGGCAGCTGATTCAATGTGAAATGAACAGTGTAATGATAGTAATGGCTTCTTTATGCCAATAAACGAAAGCTTCTTCCATGATTGGAGAATACATAATTAGAGAGCTTCGGATATGAATCGAAGCGAACGACTCCTGATTGGCTGAAGCGGGCTGTAAATTATGATTCTTGTTCATTTATGGTATAATGATTCAATGTTATTCCATCCATTACACTCAATAAATGATATATATCTAATAAACAACAACATTCTAGGAAAGCGGGGAGATTCTCGTGCTGCTTCCACAAATTAAACAACCCAGTGATCTAAAGGTGATGTCCCAGGATGATCTTGTCCTTTTGTCGGCAGAGATCCGCCAGTTTCTGATTGAGAAGCTGTCTGCTACAGGCGGGCATCTTGCACCGAACTTAGGAGTGGTTGAGCTCACCGTGGCCCTGCACTACTGCTACAACAGTCCAACGGATAAAATGATTTTTGATGTGGGACACCAGGCTTATGTGCATAAAGTTTTGACGGGGCGGATGGATCGCTTTGATACGTTGCGTCAACAGAACGGATTATGCGGATTTGTCAAACGGAATGAAAGTGAACATGATGTATGGGAAGCCGGACACAGTAGCACTTCATTGTCTGCTGCCATGGGTATGGCTATGGCTCGTGATCTGAAAGGTGAGGATAATCAGGTTATCGCCATCATTGGAGACGGAGCGCTTACAGGCGGTATGGCGTTTGAAGCACTGAACCATATCGGACATGAACAGCGTAAGCTGATGGTTATTCTCAATGATAATGAGATGTCTATCGCACCCAATGTGGGAGCCATGCATAAATACTTGAGTAAAATTCGTTCAGATCGTCATTACTTGAAAGCCAAAGATGATGTGGAAGGTATTCTCAAAAAAATTCCGGCCATTGGTGATCGTCTGGCGAAATCGGCGAGCTGGATTAAGGATAGTGTCAAATATATGATGGTTCCTGGTGTTCTTTTTGAAGAACTGGGTTTCACGTATTTGGGCCCGATCGATGGGCATGACATCCCGCAACTGATTGAGGCTTTCAAACAGGCTGACAATGTGGATGGTCCTGTAATGGTCCATGTGCTCACAACCAAAGGCAAAGGTTATCAGCCTGCCGAGGCGGATTCGCATAAGTGGCACGGAATTTCGCCATATAAAATTGAATCAGGTCAAGTGCTCAAAGCCGTTGGAAAACCGATGTACACCGAAGTGTTTGGTCAGACGCTCGTTGAACTAGCGAAAGAGGATAAACGTATCGTTGCGGTTACCCCTGCAATGCCTACAGGTTCAGGTCTAATTCCTTTCAGCAAAGAGTTTCCGGATCGCATGATTGATGTGGGGATCGCAGAACAGCATGCTGCTACGATGTGTGCGGCACTGGCCATGGAAGGGTTAAAACCGGTTTATGCGGTATACTCTACGTTCATGCAACGTGCATATGATCAGATCGTTCATGACATCTGTCGTCATAATGCAAATGTTATATTTGCAATTGACCGCGCAGGTTTTGTTGGACCTGACGGCGAGACCCATCAGGGGGTATACGATGTTGCGTTTATGCGTCACATTCCGAATATCGTACTTATGATGCCAAAAGATGAGAACGAACTGCGCCATATGATGAAAACGGCGCTGGATTATAATGAAGGTCCAATCGCGTATCGTTACCCGCGTAACAATGTGGTCGGCGTACCATTGGATGATGTGTTAGTTCCGATTCCAATCGGATCCTGGGAACAGTTACGTCCAGCTGAAGGATACGCGATTATCGCTTCGGGTTCCATGGTTCAGCTGGCTGAGGAAGTTGCAGATACGGTGAAACGGGAAGGAATAAATACTGGAGTCATCAATGCTCGTTTCCTCAAACCATTGGACGAACAGATGCTACGTGATTTGGCTGTCCGGGGGACAAAGCTAATTGTGCTTGAAGAAACCTCTCAGGCAGGCAGCATGGGAAGTGCGGTATTGGAGTTCTATGCTGAACAAGGTATACATGATGTTCATGTGCATCTGATGGGCATCCCTGATCGGTTTATCGAACATGGCAGCATCAAGGAACAACGTGAAGAAGTTGGCCTGACGGTGGAGAATGTAAGTGCCGAATTACGCAAAATGGCCGTTCAATCTTCATACGGAATGTCCAAAACACGTTTCCCTTCCTAAATTAGAATGATTAGCGGATAGGAGAAAGACATGTCACTCCCGAAAGAACGAATCGATGTGCTGCTGGTGGAACAGGGCTATTACGAAAGCCGTGAGAAGGCAAAAGCTGCGATTATGGCTGGACTTGTGTATGCCAATAATGAACCGATTGAAAAAGCAGGCATGAAAATTCCAAGGGATGCTCAGCTGAAGGTAAAAGGTTCAGTGCATCCTTATGTAGGCAGAGGCGGACTAAAGCTTGAAAAAGCGATTCGTCATTTCAACCTGAATATGAATGATCTTGTCATGTTGGATATCGGTTCATCCACTGGTGGTTTTACGGATTGTGCTCTTCAACATGGTGCATCCCACGTATATGCCATTGATGTAGGGTATAATCAACTGGACTGGTCACTGCGTAATGATGAGCGGGTCACTGTAATGGAACGTACGAATTTCCGTTATGTGACACCTGAGGATCTGAGTGGTCCTGTGCCAAACTTTGCAAGCATTGACGTATCCTTTATTTCCTTGCGGATTATACTTCCACCGCTCCTCGCTTTGTTGCAGCGGCCTGCGGATATTGTGGCTCTAATTAAACCACAGTTTGAGGCGGGGCGGGATAAAGTGGGGAAATCCGGCGTTGTCCGAGACCCGAAAGTGCACAAAGATGTATTGCAGACCATGCTTCATTTTGCAAGTCAGCTTGGCTTACATCTGAAAGGTCTGACCTTCTCACCGATTACGGGTGGTGAAGGGAATATCGAATTTCTCGCACACTGGCGTCTGGAAGCACCAGAAGCCGCACAACCAGAGAACGACGAGGTTTCACTTGATGCACTTGCAGAGCAGGTAGCCAAAGAAGCCGCTCATACTTTTACGGGGAACTCATCATAAGATGGGTTTCTTTTCGCTGGAAAGATGTTTTGGCATAAAGGAAAACGGGTGTTCGATCTCGAATATATCACTTGAGGTGAGCGGTAATGGATGGTCAATATGACACAATCGTTATTGGTGTGTTTGCTGTCTGTTTAATCGTATGGTTGTTCCTGGGACTGCGTAGCTGGCTGAATCGACCGATTCCGGTAAGCTTTGCGGAGTTGAGACTTAATGAAAACATTCAAGATTCTCCTGCACTGACTTTACTTGAGACCAATGGATATGACGTGATTGGCGGGAAAATGAAAGTACCTCTAGCCTTCGAGGCAGATAATTCAGTGTTATACAGCAGGTTGTTTATTGATTATGTTGCGGAGCGGGAGGATGCAAGGTATTTGGTCAAAACTTCCCGTCGCAGGCAACCGCTTGAACGAAGCGGACCTGCCATTAGGGATCGTTTTCTTCCTTATTTATTATTGTACCCTGGATGTGAAGGATTGCTTTATGTAGATCTGGAGGATTCCGATATAATGGTAATCAGACTTATGGATTATCAAGAAGACGTGTATGATGGAGAGGATCTGGATTAATATATAATAAGTTTGAAATACGGCATGATAAAGCATTACGGCTGAGGTCAAAGCCGCATCTTTGCAATACATTTTTAATTGGAGGCATGTATGAAAGGACAACGACATATCAAGATTCGTGAAATAATTAGCCAAAATGAAATAGAGACCCAGGATGATCTGGTTGAAGCATTGCGACAAGCGGGTTTTCAAGTGACACAAGCAACGGTATCGCGGGATATTAAAGAGCTGCTTTTAATCAAAATTCCAATGGATGATGGACGATATAAATATTCTCTGCCAACCGATCAGCGCTACAATCCAATTCAAAAGCTCAAGCGTGCTCTCGTGGATAACTTCCTGCACATTGATCACACCAACAATCTTGTGGTGATGAAATGTTTGCCGGGAACAGCGAACTCCATTGCAGCATTGCTCGACAATATTGAGTGGACTGAAGTAATGGGCACGATCTGTGGAGATGACACGATCCTTATTATCTGTCGTACAGAAGACAACAGTGTCACTGTCATCGAGCGCATCATGGGATATATTGCTTAAATCAGCCGGAGGTGTTTTTGCAGATGTTAGTTACATTATCGATTCGCAATCTCGCCGTGGTGGAAGAAGTTGATGTGGTCTTTCATCCGGGATTTCATGTGTTGTCTGGGGAAACCGGTGCAGGTAAATCCATTATCATTGATGCTCTCGGTTTGATCGCGGGAGGACGGAGCTCCGCCGATCTAATTCGGTACGGATGTGACAAAGCAGAGATGGAAGCGCTGTTTGAGATGGAACCCAGTCATCCGGTGTGGAATACGCTTGAGCAGCTGGGTATACATTGTGAGCCGGAGGAACATCTGGTGATTCGGCGTGAATTGAACACGCAGGGTAAAAGTACATCGCGGATTAACGGACAGCTTGTGAATTTGACGATGCTACGCGAAGTGGGCGAGAAGCTGATCAACATTCATGGTCAGCATGAGCATCAGAGTCTGCTTCGTGCAGAAAGTCATCTCGGATTGCTGGATACGTATGGCTCCGATATAATCGGCCCCGTCAAAGCTAAATATCAGGAACGATACGGCAAGTTTATCGCGGCAGAGAAGGAATTGCGGGCACTACAGGAGTCAAGCCAGCGGGCTTACCAACTTCTGGATATGTACCGTTTTCAACTGGAAGAGATCGCTGCGGCTAGCCTTACCCAAGGAGAAGATGAATTACTTGGCGAAGAACGGGTCAAACTATCCCATAGCGAGAAAATGATGGACAGTGTCTCAGGTGCATACGATTTACTGAGTGGACAACGCGGATTAGAAGCGATAAGCATAGCGTTATCCCAAATTGAGGATATCTCTGGATATGACAGCAAAAAATTGCAGCCAATTGTGGAGCAACTGCAGTCTGCTTTTTATCAATTGGAAGACGTCACCTTTCAACTGCGAGATTACCGGGAACGAATTGAATTTAATCCTGGCAGACTGGAAGAAGTCGAGCAACGATTAAATCTAATCTCGGGACTAAGACGTAAATATGGAGACAGTGTAGAACTTATTTTAAATTATTATGAACAGATCAGCCATGAGACTGACCAGCTTGAGAATAAGGATGAGCGTTTGGAGAAGCTTCGGACGGAGCGTGACAAATTGCTTGTGCACGTTATGGAATCGGCTGAGGAACTAAGCAAAGTGCGCAAGCAATGTGCAGAGGAACTGGCCGCTCAGGTAGAGAGTGAGCTCAAGGATCTACAGATGGAACGAACGTCATTGCGTGTTCAGATCGTGCCTGCTGAAGATCCGAAGGGCATCGAATGGAATGGACGCCGTATCCGGTTGAGTCGCCAAGGTGCGGACAATGCGGAATTCCTGATCTCTCCTAACCCGGGTGAGCCTCTTAGACCATTAGGTAAAATCGCTTCGGGCGGAGAATTATCCAGAATCATGCTGGCGATGAAGAGCATTTTTGCTCGTCATGACCGCATTCCGGTTTTGATTTTTGACGAGGTGGATACAGGAGTCAGCGGCCGGGCGGCGCAATCCATCGCGGAGAAGCTTCATCGTCTGTCTTCGACGTGTCAAGTATTCTCCATTACACACTTGCCACAAGTAGCATGTATGGCGGATCATCAGTATTTGATCGAGAAACATGTTTACGACGGTCGTACGATGACTCAAGTGGAATCGCTCTCCGAGGAAGGCCGAGTGAAGGAATTGGCGCGTATGCTCGGTGGTGTGGAAATTACAGAAAAAACATTGCATCATGCGCAAGAAATGTTGAATTTGGCGGAAGCCAAAAAAGGGTGAAACGAACGGCTGGCGTAATGATTGACAGTAATAAAAGCCTGGGGGCAGGGTTATCTTATAGGTACGCAATTGGCGACCACCTTTCGTCAAGCGAAAGAAGCAAAGGGAGTGTGACAGCCATTGAATTCCCCCCTCAGGAAAAAATTGCTAGGTCTTTTATTTGCCTTCTTTCTATGTGTACTTAGCCAGGTTGTACAGCCGATGCAAAGTTATGCTTCCCTCCCTGATGAAGTGCAGGTCTTCGCGGGCAGGCAAGCAGACGTCAGGCTGGCAGTACCGGCCACTTCAAGCGCTGTCGTAGATCGGCCTGATATTGTGGGACTGGATCATCAGTCTGCGCTCAAGGTTACTCGTCAGGAACCTTTACATCTTCATCCCCAGCAGACGGGACATGCTAAACTAACCTTGAAGCTATGGGGGAAAATTCCCGTCAAAACGGTTAATGTAAACGTAATTCCTGATCTGCGTGTTGTTCCAGGGGGTCAAACGATTGGCGTCAAAGTTAAATCTGCAGGGATTCTGGTTGTTGGGCATCATCTCGTTCGTTCTAATCAGGATGAACAAAAATCACCAGGTGAAGCGGCAGGGATCAAATTAGGTGACTTGATTACGCATATGGATGGCAAACGTCTGGATGGTGTAGCGGGTGTATCCGAGGCCGTAGAGCTTGCTGGTAAACGTAATCAAGGTATTGATGTTGTATTAAAACGGGGTAATGAAACCATTAAAACCAAGTTAACCCCGGCGTATGATGCAGAAGATAAAGCGTGGAGGCTGGGATTGTACATTCGAGACTCGGCAGCTGGTGTAGGTACGCTTACCTTCTATGCACCTGATCAAGGCGTTTATGGGGCATTAGGTCATGTCATTACGGACATGAATACTCAGACCTCCATCGTTGTAGGCAGTGGACAAATTGTGCAGTCTAATGTAACGTCCATCTCCAAAAGTGAAACCGGTGATCCGGGTGAGAAAAGAGCCCATTTTCTCAAAGAAAGCAAAATTTTAGGAAACATTGAGCGAAATACGGCTTTTGGTATCTTCGGTAAGATGTCTCAGAATCCGGAACATAGTCTGTATTCGCAAGGAATTCCTGTCGCTTTTTCACATGAAGTGAAGGAGGGGCCGGCTGAAATTTTGACTGTTGTGGATGGTCAACAGGTTGAACGATTCAGTATCGATATTGTGCATGTGGCCGATCAATCTGAGCCAGCTACAAAAGGGCTGGTATTGCGTATTACAGACCCTAAATTGATCGATAAGACGGGTGGCATCGTTCAAGGTATGAGTGGTAGCCCGATCGTTCAAGATGGCAAGCTTATTGGCGCAGTGACTCATGTCTTTGTGAATGATCCGAAATCCGGTTATGGGTGCTTCATTGAATGGATGCTTCAAGATGCAGGCGTGATGATGAAAAAAGATCAAGCGAAAAACCTTAAGGCTGGTTAAACAGCTTTAAGGTTTTTTTTGTCGAAAGTAAACATATTATATCATATGCTGAAATAAAATATTTATTATAAAGGATCAAGAAAAAAAAATAAAGAAAAATAATTTTCGACAGAAGGAATTTCACTTGGTGTGTCGAAAATTTAACGTGTAAGGAAATGTACGAAATTGTAAAATACGAGGTTTTAAATAAAAGGAGGATACCGTTTTGCAAAAAATTGAGGTATTGCTGGCCGATGATAACCGTGAATTTACGAATTTGCTCGCCGAATATATATCCGAACAGGAAGATATGGAAGTAACTGGTATTGCATACAACGGTGAAGAAGTACTGCAACTGCTGGAACAAACTCGGGATGTACCGGATGTATTAATTCTGGATATTATCATGCCTCATCTGGATGGACTCGGCGTGTTAGAACGTCTACGCGGCTTGAACCTGTCTCCGCAGCCCAAAGTAATCATGCTCACTGCATTCGGCCAGGAAAACATCACACAGCGTGCTGTGCAACTCGGAGCTTCCTATTACATTCTCAAGCCATTTGACATGGAAGTACTGGCTAATCGGGTGCGTCAGCTAGTGGGCACACAAACGACAATGCCTACAAGCAGCGGTTCTTCTTCTTCCTCCATGTATATCAATAAATCTAATGTAGTACCGATGGGCAAACACAAAAATCTGGATGCCAGCATTACGTCAATCATACATGAAATCGGAGTTCCTGCGCATATTAAAGGATATCAGTATTTGCGGGAAGCCATCACGATGGTATACAACAATATCGAAATCTTGGGTGCGATCACCAAAACATTGTACCCAGCGATTGCCGAAAAATTCAAAACGACGCCGTCCCGCGTCGAACGTGCGATCCGTCACGCCATCGAAGTGGCGTGGACACGCGGCAACATCGACAGCATTAGCCACCTGTTTGGTTACACGATCAACATCAGCAAGTCGAAACCGACGAACTCGGAATTCATCGCGATGGTCGCTGACAAGCTGAGAATCGAGCATAAGGTTAGCTGAACTGATGAGCTGTAAGATTTTGAGGGTATTAAGGATTACAGTTTAGTTGCGGCTATAAAAAATAAGGACGTTTTGAGCCGATAATATCGAATAAATAATACAACAAAAACCACTTGTTTATGGGATTTCTACAATCACATAAACAAGTGGTATTTCTTATCGACAAATTTATGCTTTGTATCAGTTCGAAAAATCTTTTCCGCAAGACCTCGGCTTCCTTTGTTTGGTGTATGATTTTCGAAATCTGGCGAAGGTCAAGCCAAATCAAGTCTATATTTATTTCAAAAAAAGAGGAAATTCTCAACGTAAATTAAATAAAACTGACACCGTAAGATTAACGACGTCAGTTCGAGACATAATGTTTTACAATGTTTTGAATTAAGATATTAAAATCAGAATTCAATGAGATGTTCTTTTCTTTTTATCCTTGTATCCATGATGTAACAGCAATGGATGATGGCTTTGGTTCAAGGTATGTTGCTCCACCCAAAAGCGTATCAACGAAGAGCCCTTTTTGATAAACTTGACCATACGTTGATTTATAAATTGGATAGCCAACTCCTATACCTGTTTTACCTCCGGGGACATTCATAGGAACCATTACGGATGTGGATACGCCCATTTGTTCATTAAGAGTACGACCAAACTCTGCCGCAACAAACTCTTTAACTCCGATGCTGAGAGAAGTTTGTACCTCTACTGATACACTTTCGTTTGCAGCTATCGAAATTTCTACACCATTGCATGACTGAGTTTTCGGTTTATTGCAAAAGTATTTGCCTCTCGCAATTTCAGTCCAACCATCAACACTTTGGGTTGGACTGTTTACAAGTTTGAAACCCCAAATGTTCTGTGGACTAATAGAGTCATCTTGCTCTTTTACAGGATCTCGAGGGTTATCAAATTCATTGTTTACTATTTGAATTGAAACCAACTTTGCGCTTTCGGAAGGCTTTTCAAGTCCGTATTTCTCAATAAGTTCTTCCTGATTATTTTCTGTAGCGTAAACAGTGGTGTTTTCTTTAATTGGTTCCCCATTTAGGTAAACATAGCCAGAAATTTCACCAGAATTTACGGGGATCAGCTCTTTTTCGGAAGCACTGGCTAGACTGTAAAAAGTAGCAGATAAAGCCAAGACTGAAGAAGCGAGGACCAGAGATAATTTCTGCTTCAATTTTTTAGTCCTCCTTTTAATATTATGTACTAATAATATCCAATTGGAATAGTATATTCAACATATATTTGTAAATATAACTAATCTCTTGGAAGTAATAAGAGTCAACCTATTATTTTTCATTAAAATGATTTTTTCCACATGAATATATTGACCAACGTTAAGTTATATAGAAGTGTATAAACTGCTACCCAGCTATTGCCGAAAAAATTCAAATGATGCAGTACAAATTGAACTTGCGATCCGTCACGCCATTGATCTGGCATGGACCTGAGGGCATCAGTGACAGCATTAGCCACCTGGATGTTTTGCTAAAGCCCAATAAATATCCGAATTTTTAATGTATTTCTATATTTGATTTAATAGACATTACAAACTAACAATGCTACATCCTTATTACGAGAGCATCAGCAAGTCGAAACCGACGAACTCCGAGTTCATCGCGATGATTGCTGACAAGCTGAGAATTGAGCATAAGGTTAGCTGAAAAACTTCGGAATAAAAATAACGTACACCTCTTCGTACAATCGCTTCCAAGCGAATGTCGGAGGGGTGTGTTTTATTTTGAAACAGAATGTGCTGTGTTATCTACTCAGCTTGCAAAGGTCGACATGCGACTTTTTACCTAAAATAATGCAGTTGTGAGCCAAGGATGGGTGTCTTTTCGAAAAAATTTACCTGAAGTTAACGCTTTTTTAGGTAAAAAGTGGTACGATGTGACCACGGATAGATCAAAAGTGACATGGTTGACGATATGGCGAGGGGTTGATTTATGTGTTTACTCAGATAGGTGAAATTGCTGAACCGATTCCAGTCGTACTGCCAGAAACCAAGTGTGATGCCTTATATCAACTGTTTAAATCCAATCCAAATCTGGAGGGTGTAGCGGTTGAAGGGAAAAAAGGAATTTCATTGATGATGCGAACACGTTTTTTTCAACAGATCGGCTCACAATATGGTTACAATCTCTACATGGGGCGTCCTGTGAAGCTGCTTATGAACGTAAACGCACTGGTCGTAGATTATTCGGAACAAATTACAGATGTCAGCGTGGCGGCGATGAAGCGTGAAGATGCGGATCTGTATGATCTGGTTCTAGTGACATCAGGAGATCGATTCCATGGGGCAGTGAGTATTCGGCGGTTGTTGCTGGCGGTTGCGGATGTTCGAGCAGAAATGGCTATTTTTATGAACCCGTTAACGGGGCTTCCCGGCAATCGAATTATAGATGACCGATTAGTTCAGGTGCTTAAACAGGATCAGTTCAGTGTTCTTTATATTGATCTGGATCAGTTCAAATCGTATAACGATAGTTATGGTTTCAAAATGGGGGACGAGCTTATCCAAGCAACGGCCACTTTACTCCGTGAGCATTTTGGGGTAGCAGAGGCTTTTCTTGGACATATCGGCGGGGATGATTTTATCGCAATCCTGAACCACCATCAGTATAAGCGGGTCTGTGAAGAAGTCATTTCCCAGTTTGAAGAGTTGAAGAAAAATTTCTACAATGAACAGGACTGGAACAATCAGTATGTGATGGGTGAAGGCCGCTCGGGCTTGAATCGACCTATTCCGTTGGTCTCCGTATCCATTGCTGTTGTAACCAATCTATATCAACGATATGAAAATATTAATCAGATTATTGATGAAGCTACACGTGTGAAAAAAAGCTGCAAATCCATCAATGGCAGCATCATTTGTTCGAATGACATGGAGGGGGAGGCTGTGCGGAGTTAGCTTGACAAAAATTAGATATTACATAAACTAATGTTTAGTTTAGGGGAAAATTAACTATCTTGAATTGAAGCTTAAATACATGCAAACCAAAAGAGCCTGAGTCACGTTCAATGGTGAATGACAAAAAACGCCGAGATTTGGGAGAACACGTCCCAAAAAACAGCGGTTGTCTAATTAGAACTTTATAGATGATTCATAGTCACAGGTGTTAAGTTATAAAGGATCGTTTCGTGATATAAAAGATAATATTAAACTGGCTTAGAATATGTATAATTGCATTCATTCTACATCCGGATATGGCCAAACGTATTCTTTCTCCCTTAGATACGAATGTCTACTGAAAAATAAGCCGAAGAAGCAGATGCACTTGCGTTGCTTGGTACAGAGTTGCTTACTCGTCCCTGTCCTGCAGTTTCGTTATCGGCCGTACCGTCTTTCAGCTTAGATACAGCCGATTTCCCACGGTCAATCTCTTGAGAATCTTCCTTGGACGAAGCTATAGATGAGGGAAGTTGTCCAGCATTGTGACGTCCAGGCTTATAAATTTCGTCTGCCAACTCTCCGAGCTTATGATTTGTTTTACTTATGTGGGACTCTAAATCCTGCACCACTTCTCTTTTTTTCTGAAAAACGGTACGTTCAGCGTTTTCCAGCATTTGCGTTTTGCCAAGATCGCTGTGTGTATCGTTCTCCAGCACAATCCGGTCAAACCGGGTTTCCCCCTCAATCGTATGTATAGAATTTTGCATTTTTTCTCGTAAACCAACTAACTTTCCCAACTGATCGTACGTCTGACTATGCTTGATAAGATGATTCATCGACGGCGTTTGTGGCTGTTCTTCCGGCTTGGATTGTTGTTGCGACGCTTGCTGATTCTGTTTTACTTTGTTTTTCTCTTCCATTTCTTCTGCTTTGATCTGGGCAATACGACTATCAACCTGCCCAATAGAACTGGTTAGAGATTTTATGCGTTCTGCCTTTGTTTTGATATCAAGCTCATCATTAGATTGAACAACCTGAATTTGTTCATTCAATTTTACTTTTTGCTGCATTAGTCCTTGAATTTCTTTATCTCGGTTTGAGGTGGGGTTGGCTGGTGTGAAGCTGTTTTTGGTTGCAGATGAGATTGGATTCATTTTACCTTCTCCCTCTTTAGTATGGTCAGGGTCTTTTATACATATATCGGTTGATATAGGCGAGAAATTAAGCTTCTTTCTGCTCAGAACAAATATACTTTACGTAAAGTATTGCGAACTTCATCCGTATAATTGATAATGGTTATCAACAAAAGGAAGCAAAGATATAATCTATATAAAAGGAGTAGGGTTAGTCTCATGTGGGATGAATATTATTTACTCTGGAATTATGCTGCAGTGAATATAGCAGATATTCGTTATGTGGAATTCAGAGCGTATGAAGAGATGAAATATAAATTTCCGTCACACACCTTTATTCTCACTTTTCAGGGTGAAGCTGGAGTGACAATTGATAATGTGAATTATGAAGTTAGTCGGATTTATGTTCTCCATGGGGGAAAGGGGAGTGAGTTGGTTATTCAAGCAGGAGAAGCCGGCTTACGATTGTATTACTTAATGTATAGAGCCGAATTGCCTAGAGCGAGAAGAGATTATCTGAAAGAAATAATGGATCGTACCAATCCGTTTCAGATGAATTTTGGCCTTTCACCAGACAAGCCAACCATGGTATATGAACATTTGAAACAGATGCATATTTTGTGGGATTCCAAAAAATTGGATCAACATTTTCTGGCCAAAAGCTTGTTCTATTCCTTTGTGGAGCAGATATTATCACAAGTTTCTCTCGGATCGAAACACAATCGGAGTGTTAAGGAACAGGTTAACAAAATTATTAAAATTATAGAATCTTCTTACGCACAGCCTCTTACGCTTCATACTTTGGCAGAAATGGTAAACACCAGTCCAAGAAGTTTGTCACGCAAGTTTAAGCAATCGGTCGGTACCAGTCCCATCGATTACCTTATCCAGTTTCGTTTATTCAAAGCCAAAGAGATGCTACTGGAAACCGAAGCCACACTGGATGAAATTGCGGCAGGGATTGGTTATCCGGATGGCTATTATTTAGGACGTATATTCAAGAAACATACGGGTCTTTCCCCTATGCAATTCAAGAAAAAATCCTCCATGCCTCTACATTGGCCTGATATGACATCAAACGTGTCTCGAAGTGATATTTCCAGAGGCGGATGTAGGAGGTATGTTTATAGCGATGATGATAATCATTATCAATATAAACGTGGAGGATTAATTCATATGAACAGACAAACAAGAACCGGAATGTTGCTTAGTATGCTCCTGATTCTTACTTTATTGGTAAGTGCCTGCTCTGCGAGCGGTGCCAATAGTAACGGGGGAGAAGCATCAGGAAGCAATAGTTCCCAGACCAAAGTAACAGCGGGGAACGAAAGCAAACCATCTAAAGTACGAACGATTTCAACGGTGAAGGGAAGCATCACTATTCCGGATGAACCTAAACGCATTGTGGTCGACCTATATTTGGGAAGCCTTATTGCTTTGGGAATCAAGCCAGTGGGTACACCCGAATTAAACCTCAAGAATCCTTATTTTATTGACTCACTAGAAGGTGTTCAAAATATTGGGGAATATGAAACGATTTCTCTTGAAAAAGTGTTAGAGCTTGAACCCGATTTGATTGTGACAGGCAATCCTGAATTATATGACTCGTTTAGCAAAATAGCACCTACCCTTGTTATTCCTTATGGAATTCAAAAACACTCACGAAGAAATCACCTATTTCGGTGAAGTGCTGAATAAAAAAGAAGAATCCGAAGCCTGGTTAGCTGATTATGATGCTAGAATTGCAGATGCCAAGAAGCGTGTCAGTGAAGCAATTGATGCATCTGCCGAGGTGTCGGTGATGCAGTTCAATGAAAAAGCTCCATTAGCTTTTGGTGATAATTTTGGTCGCGGAGGTCAGGCCGTTTATAGCGCACTTGGTTTGAATCCTCCTTCAGATAAATAAGAGATTTTAATGAAGGAGCAACTGATAGAAGTTTCATCAGAGGCGATCCCAGAATTTGCGGGAGACTACATTATTCTAACGGCAGATAATCTAACGCTGGAAGAGTTAAAAAGCAAAGCAGTCTGGAGTTCTCTGAATGCAGTTAAGAATGATCGTGTATTTATCTGGAGCCAGGATCGTTCATGGTACTTTGACCCGATCGCAACATTAGATCAAACAGAGGAGCTGGCTAATTGGTTTACAGAGATTTCGGAAAAAAAATAAACGATATGAAATTCGGATAAGATTAAGTATCTGATTGATTATTTTAATATTAGCATGAATATGGGCGATCTCCAGTTTCATTTTAAATACGGTTGTTTCAGCATTTTGTAACATCATGGACTTTCCAAAATCATTTCCCGTATCGTTATTGAATACGATTCAATCAAGCCTTGTCTCCGCCTCTAGGTAGGCATTAATTCCACTCTAAATTTCGGTTGATAATGAAAATTATTATCACTTATAATTAGTATACTGTAGTGAACCGTTGCTACGCATATGCTTTATCAATTTTTTGCAGAATGATAACCCTTGTAAGGTCTATAGAGTGAGACAAGATTGGAGAGTATTTGATGCAATTAGACGAACAGATGAAATGCTGGAATCAAGCCGCTGTTAAGGTTCTGGATATCCGCCGAATCGTTATGGAGGCAGGTGCACAACGGAGTTCTTATACACTTCCGGCAAATGGGTTCATATATACGATTCGGGGATCTGCTCAACTTCAATTAGATGGACAAGTATACCAGGCGGAGCGATTTTACATGCTTCATGGGGCTAAAAGTTCTTCACTGGATATCCAAGCGAATTCTGATTTTGAATATATTCTGCTTTATTACAGAGCATTCATTGCCTTTCCTCGTTTTCGAAAAAAAATGTTATCGGCACAGCCTGAGGGTGCACCGTTCACCCTACAGTATGGATTTTCACCGAGCAGTCCGATGGGGCTGTTACGATATCTTAGTGAGATGGAGAAAGCTTGGGCACTGCGAACCAATTTAGATATGCTTCACACCAAAAGTCTATTTTATCAGTTCATTCATGAAATGATGGTGCAACTGGCCGAACAAGAGGTTCGAACAGAACTTGCGGACCCGATAAAACAAACCATTCGTTATATCCAGAATCACTACAGAGAACAGGTTACACTTGAGTTGCTAGCAGAGCAATTTAATTATAGCTCACGTCATTTATCCATGCGATTTAAAAGAAAGACGGGATATAGTCCCATCGATTACTTAATTCAAACACGGATTGGCAGGGCTAGGGAGTTACTCGTTCGCTCTGATGCAAAGCTCGGTGCTATCGCAGCAGAGGTCGGTTATTCGGACGTGTACTACTTCAGCCGTATCTTCAAGAAATATGTAGGCATGTCTCCAAGCCTATATCAAAAGAAAATGAGGGAAGAAGGAAGAACTGAAGATCGTCCATTGCATTTATCCGAATCGTCCATTGGCTGGACCTTGAAGCCGAGATATATTGATTATGATAATCATTATCAATATAAAGACGGAGGGTTTACACCGATGAAAAGAAAAAAATCGAGCGCCAGCATGATCATGATTGCAATATTAAGTTTAACGATGCTTCTTACGGCCTGTTCTTCAGGTACCGCCAATACACTTTCAGCTGGAGAAGGAACGGGTGCCAGTTCCACTAACAGTAGTTCATCAGTAACAGCAGAGACGGGAAGTCAAGAAAACAAAGATAATGAAACACGCACGGTCTCCACCATAAAAGGAGATGTTATCGTTCCGGCTAATCCGAAAAGAGTTGTTGTGCTGTATCTTCAAGGTGATGTGGTTGCACTTGGAGTCAAGCCAATCGCTACATCAGATGTATACGACGGGGCTGCTTACAAGAGTGAGCTTGAAGGTGTGAATTCACTCGGTACCTGGTTCGAACCGAACCCTGAAGCGGTCATTGACCTTGATCCTGACCTGATTATTGTTCCGTCGGAAGAAACGTATAACACGTTAAAAAATATCGCACCTACGGTGTACATTCCGTACGAGAAAATGACAACGGAAGAACGGCTTCACAGCATAGCCAGCATTTTTGGCAAAGAGAAGGAAGCTGAAGTCTTGATTAACAACCTTAACAGCAAAGTGGAAGAGAGTAAAAAAACTCTTGCAGACGCTGGTATATTGGATAAAACCATTTCCATTATTGAAGGCGGACTAAAAGGTATGGTCGTTGTCGAGAGCAAGCAATTTGGTCGGGGTTCTCAGGCAGTCTATGAGTATTTGGAGATGAAAGCTCCTAAAGTAGTACAAGACAAAATCGATGTCGTATCAGACGAAGATGGCTCTACAATCTCAATGGAAGTTCTTCCAGAATACATAGGTGACTATGTGTTCCGCTCTGTGTATGAAGGGGCAGATGTTCTAACGGATAATCCGATATGGCGTAACATCAAAGCGGTCAAAGAAGGTCGGTTAATCGAGATTGATTTTGATTTCTTTTATTATTCAGACATCTATTCCATCAATAAACAACTTGATTTTGTTGTAGATAAACTGTTGTCTGCTCCAAGGGCACACTAATTGGAGTGGAAATCGTGCACATAAGGTTGGTTAAGCAGGAAGGTAAAATAATATAGGCATTGTAATTTGAACTCATTTCCCTTAGACTTAAACGATAATGAGAATCAATATCATAATAATAACTACCATAGTCGAGTGGATGGAGGTCCTGTAGATATGAATCAGGAGTTGGAGCTTTATGATGTAACGATTATCGGAGGCGGCCCGGCGGGCATGTACTCTGCTTTTTATAGCGGTATGCGAGATATGAAAACGAAATTAATTGAGGCACGCGACAGATTGGGAGGACGCATGCTATTTTATCCGGAAAAGATGATCTGGGATGTTGGAGGGGTAACGCCCATCCTGTGCGAAGATCTGATTAGACAGCTGGAGCAGCAGGCGCGTACATTTGAACCGACACTTGTGTTTGAACAACAAATTGAAGGATTTGAGCGTAAACCGGATGGCACCATTTTGCTCACTTCTGCTACAGGTGAGCAGCACTGGACACGCACTGTCATTTTGGCAATAGGATATGGGATATACAAAATGGCAAAACTGGGGCTTGAAGGCGCAGATCGCTATGAAGTATCCAATCTACATTATACGGTGCAAGAGCTCGAGCCATTTCGCGGTAAACGAGTGTTAATCTCAGGCGGGGGAGACTCCGCTGTGGATTGGGCGAATGAGCTAGAGAGCTTGGCTCAGCAGGTAACGGTCGTACATCGACGTGATCATTTCGGAGGACTGGAACGGAACGTGTCGCGTATGAAAGAATCCTCGGTTGACGTGCGGACACCGTATGCAATTGAGAAATTACACAGCATAAGCGGGGATATGATCGAACAGGTAACCGTTACACATATGGAAAGCGGAGAGACGGAGATGCTCGAAGTGGATGCGGTGATTGTCAATCATGGCATGAAGAGTGATTTTGGCCCCATTCGTGATTGGGGATTAGACTTGGGTGAATGGCATGTGAGCACGACCGAAAGATTGCAGACGAACATACCTGGCGTTTTTGCCGCGGGTGATTTCGTCGATTACGGGAGCAAGTTGTATCTGATCGCGGGTACATTTACGGATGCAGCTCTGGCCGTCAACAGTGCAAAGTTGTATATGGATCCAGAAGCCGAGAAAGTAGCGTATGTCTCTTCTCACAACAGTCGCTTCAAAGAGAAAAACAAAGCACTTGGCGTTGTAGAGTAGGTTATATTACGTCAAAACAAGATCTGAACTCAAAATAACTTCGGGTATTTCCATTTTCCGGGGTTATTTTTTGCTTTATGCGGGTATGAAGTAGGTAGAATTGCACAAGATAGAACAGTCTTCGAACAGGTTTTGAATTGAAGATCAGCTCTAAACCGTCTATAATCAAAAACTACAACAGGCTTGCGCGAATAATAATAAGTTTTCACATCCTGCTTGTTAGCTTACAAACTCAAAACCGAATTACAATTCGACAAGGGTGGAGTGCAACACATGAAAAAAAGTTCATCATCCGGACAACAAAATACTACGTTCATTCAGCGATTACTTCATCATATGAATATGAAAAGAGTGAAATGGTCCGAGGTTTATCTCGCTACTGCCGGAGCACTGCATCGTTTATTGGTCGAGGGCCGCCGTAAACGAACTGCTGTAAACAGGCAACAACAGGACATGCCTCTTAGTGAATTAAAAATGTTAAAGCTCGAGCCAGGAGACATCGTATATACACCAAGCTCGGAATCAACTTATTATGCCGGGCATATGGGCATTATTGGTCTGGACGGAAAGGTGTATCATGTGCATCCTTACGGGCCGGTTTTTGCGGATACATTGGACTGGTATCTCACTCGCTTTTATGAAGGGGATCGCTTTATTGTATTCCGTTCCAAGCTCCATCAGGTGGGTATGCGGGCAGCAGAATGGGTTCAAGAACATTACAAGCAGGTGAAGTTCTACCGCTTGCAAACGAACCTTCTAAGTATCGAGCGAAATTATTGTTCCAAATTCATATATCAGGCATATAAGTTTACATCCGGACTGGATCTGTGGGGACGAAAGTTCGCTAAACTGAAGCAGGGGTTCATCTATCCTTTCCGAATTGAACGTTCATCCGATCTGGACGTACTGGGCACATTTTATAAATAAAACGATGACTGAAAAAACCGATTAGGCCGCTGTTTCTCGGGTGTAGAGAATACTGTTGTCTACGGTTTTTTTTAATATGTACTGAGATTAAAACAGGAAAAACACTCGAAACGTCGAATAAAATATGAGATCGGCACGCACAACTTGGAATCGTATACATAACAGGTGGCGCGATTTTGCAGTCCAAGGAAAAAACGACGACAAGGTAGGCGAACAAGAAAGAGTGAAGCGAATATGAATGGGCTGGGCTTCTTACGAAGATTTCGGAGGCAGCAAAACGTAGTGAAGCTATCGGACTACACCCCAAAAAAGGAGAGGAGGAACTTTTGTTCCGTTTGCAGAAAGCCTGTGAGAAGGGTTGTGTATTATGCTGCTCCGCAGGGAAATGTTACAGGTGTATGCAGTTCTTGTAAGTCAATAGCGACGAGAGAGGTATGTATCCCATTTAATAAGAAGAAATGCGCTCAGGAAACAATATTTTTTTGATTTATGCGCGTTTTTGTAGTACATTAGCAAATGTATTCGAAGGAGGATTCTAATGTACTCAGGAAGACAAGACGATACTTTATACATCATGACCTACACCTTAAATAGCGGTATCAAGGGTACGGTTCCACTGTCTAATAAGCAGATTGTTGAATGGCTCGATTGTTATAGAAATGAGAGACGCTTTGTAACGGAGATCGGCAAAGAGTTTTTTGGATTAAATGCAGGTTTGGTCGCGGATTTTAAAGTTCAAAATCATTTATCCGATTATCAGCAGACGATCATGCCAACGCAACAGCAGGATAACCTGGAACGTCTGTCAAGTGCTTATAAATCCACCGAGCTATTAATGAAAATTGATTGTAAATGCGGCACAGCCTACGTCACGGAATCTCCTTATAAGCGAACCAAATGGTATTGCACAAAATGTAAAGAGATTGTATTTCTGGACGCCAAAAAAGGAATGGTCGAAACGTCACGTGGCGATGCATATTACATGACCAACAAATATTTTGTTTCCCGTGATTAGCGGGAAGTGATTTGGAGAGCATCGCACACAGCGGTGCTTTTTTGTGCCTATTCTTTTGCTGACAATAAAAAAAGCCCGATTGGGCTTTGGTACTGAGTGTATCTTAGGATGGGCATTCCACTTTGTGGGGAGGAATAAAGCAGCAACGACAGCGGGGCTCATAAGCCTCCGAATCGCCAATCATGACAACTGGACCCAAGGTAACAGGTTCTCCGTTAACAATTCGCTGGGTAAAGGCAGCATCCGGGCTGCCGCATACCGCGCAGAATGCAGAAAGTTTCTCAATATCATCAGCCATGGCGAGCAGGCCACCGATATATCCGAATTCTTTTCCGCGATAATCCATGTTCAGTCCATCCACAATCACATGTTTGCCACAGTAGGCCAGTTCAGAGACAAGTTCCATAATGGCACTGCTGAAAAACTGAACTTCATCAAAGGCTACAACATCGGCATCTATGGTTTGATTCAGAATAGTCTCTACAGATTCCGGCGTTAATTGCCGGGGAATGGAATGGGCAGGAAGTCTGTAGCCGATCCGGCTTACGATCTCGTCCTGAGCGAAACGATCATCCTCGGCTGGTTTGTAGGCAACGACTTTTTTACGGCCAAATTGAATAAGTTTCTGACAACGGCGAATAAGTTCACCAGATTTTTCACTGAACATGGGTCCAGTAATTACGGTAATACGTCCAGTTTGCACGGTGCTGCTACCCCTCTCGCATACGGAATTCAAAAAAAAGCGACCATTACAGATTACCACATCTTCTTTGGAAAGAGCCAGAACTAATATGAATCGGTTTGTGTTACTATATGGATGGTTACGATGTTGGTTCCGAAAGCCCGAGCCACTGGATTCATCCGAAAAGAGGTGTTATCAATGAGCGAAGCATTAACTTCACTGAAGCAGCGTTATGAAGAGTTGAATGAACAAGGCAAGCTAGATGAAGCTGCCCGGACATTATTTACCGAACTATTGAAAGAAGCAGAACGGCTACAGGCTAGCAATCTAACGCTACGTAGAACGATCTTGAAATCCTCGTCAAAAGAGTCACGCATGTCGACTAAACTTCGGGATGCTTTGTATGAATGAAGAGAACACGATAGATGCGCATAATTACTTTGCGTCTTTTTCTGACTTGATCCTGTGAGGGAATAGAATACCAGCTGTGATTCTGGCAATCATGGCAAAGGTAAGGCCAATGCCCGCAAACATATAAATTACGGTAAAAGCCTTGCCAAATCCGGTTGAGGGCACGAAATCGGGATGTCCCACCGTTGTCAGAGTAACTGCACAGAAATACAAGGCATCAATCCAATGAAGCCCTTCGACACGGGTGTAAAACAGGGTGCCAGAGAGTAAGGTAGCTGCTGTCAATACGAACAAAGCCAAAAATTTCGGGTCCTTGAATGCATGGAAAATGCCTTTAAGCAGACGCTTTAATGTCAGTAAAAAGGAAACCATCATGATCCATCCTGTCTGTATAAAGTGTGTGAAAAAACAAAAAAGCCCGGAATTATGAACTGCTTCCGGGTGTTTCAACCTGTTCGGACTGTTTTTTCGAGCGGAAACGTGGTCCTACATAATTGCGCTTGCGGTCACGGAACAGAATCCAGCCCCCTAGAAAACTCATACCTGCGGCAAAAAGGACAAGTCCACCCAGGAATGAGAGCCACTGAAAGCCGGGGGCGATCATGTCGTTTCCATGTTCGGCGTAATATAGAAACAGGGCATCTTTCATCATGAGAAAACCCTTCATGGCCATTAAGCCTGGTATAACGAGTACAACAATTGCGAGAAATCGCGCAAAAACTACTTTTGTATTCATGAGCATTATACCCTTTCTGCCGAGTAGACATAAAATAAAGGTTACGCTTACAGGGAATCCCTGCTTATATCATAGCTTGGAATGTACAGACTGTCCATGCGAGAATGGTCAAACTTTGAGTTGACTGCGCAAGGAGAGTACAATGGCATATAGAGGGTAGGCAATATATTAAGGTAACACCGATCATTTAATTATTATTTATATTAAAAATGACTATATAGAGGAGAGCACAGAGATGCCAATACCATGTGATGTTGCCGTACTAGGAGGAGGAACGGGCGGATATGTTGCTGCCATCCGTGCCGCGCAACTGGGCAAAAAGGTAGTGATTATTGAGAAGGACAAGCTAGGTGGAACTTGCCTGCATCGTGGATGTATCCCAAGCAAGGCGCTGCTAAAAAGTGCCGAGATGTATGCTGAGATTCTGGATAGCGAGAGCTACGGCATCGAGACAACAGGAACAACGCTTGTGTTCCCGAAGGTCCAGGCGCGTAAAGATGCGATTGTGGAGCAACTTCATCAGGGCGTTCAATATTTGATGAAAAAAAATAAAATCGAAGTCGTGCACGCCAAAGGACGTGTGATTGGGCCGTCGATCTTCTCACCACAGAGCGGGGCTGTAGCGGTGGAGTATGAGGACGGCGAGATGGACACGGTTGTTCCAACGAACCTGATTATTGCTACGGGCTCACGTCCACGTGTGCTACCGGGTCTTGAACCGGATGGTCGATACATCATGAGCAGTGATGAAGCGCTCCGCATGGACGAATTGCCAGCTTCAATCCTCATTGTGGGCGGTGGTGTCATCGGTCTGGAATGGGCCTCGATGCTGAATGACTTTGGCGTGAGTGTGACGGTGGTTGAGACAGCGGCTCATGTGCTTCCTGCAGAAGATGAGGATATAGCAAAAGAAATGCAACGTTTACTTGGTAAACGAGGCGTGCGTTTCTTGACTGGCGCTAAGCTGATGACCGACAGTTACCACACCGATGATCAGAACGTGAACATTGACGTGCAGCTTGCGGGAGATAAGGTAGAAACGCTGACGGCTGAAAAAATGCTGGTGTCTGTTGGGCGTCAAGCTAATGTTGAAAATATCGGACTTGAGAATACCGATATCAAAGTGGAACGAGGTTTTATTGCGGTTGACAAACATCTGCAGACTGGAGAAGGCCATATCTATGCGATTGGTGATTGTATCGGCGGGTTACAGCTTGCTCATGCCGCAAGTCACGAAGGCATCCTTGCAGTCAATCATCTTGCTGGTGAGAGGGTGCATCCGGTTGAAGCACATCGGATTCCGCGCTGCGTGTATACACGCCCAGAAGCTGCTAGCATTGGATTCACCGAGAAAGAAGCTAAGGAACACGGATACGAGATCAAAATCGGCAAGTTCCCATTCCAGGCCATCGGCAAGTCTTTGATTCACGGAAGTCGCGATGGATTTGTGAAGGTCATTGCGGATGCCAAAACGAATGATATTTTGGGGGTACATATGATTGGTACCCATGTTACGGAATTGATCGCTGAGGCTGCATTGGCACAAATGCTGGATGCAACGCCATGGGAAGTCGGACAGACCATACACCCGCATCCTTCATTGTCGGAAATCATGGGCGAAGCGATGTTAGCCGTGGACGGAAAAGCGATTGGAATGTAAGCCGGACATGCCCTATTGAGAAAGGTACTTTCCTTTTTTGGGCAAAAGGGATTATAATAAGGTTAAGCCAAGTCTTAGTACCAGGTTATAAGAGTGGGTAGTAGGACTTGCAAAAGGCTTTGATTAAAAGGAGGTACCTCATATGAGTTCACAAGGTACTGCAGATGCGGTTCATCGACATCAACAACTGGGACTTACCGATGGAGAAGTTTTAGATATGTACAAATACATGCTGCTTGCACGCAAGTTTGATGAACGTTGCTTGCTCCTGCAGCGGGCTGGCAAAATTAACTTTCACGTTTCCGGTGTAGGCCAGGAGGCAGCGCAAGTCGGGGCGGCTTTTGGTTTGGACCGTGATCATGATTACTTTTTGCCTTATTACCGCGATTACGGTTTCGTTATGGCCGTAGGTATGACACCGCGTGAGCTGATGCTGTCTGCTTTTGCCAAGGCGGAAGATCCAAACAGTGGCGGCCGGCAGATGCCAGGCCACTTTGGTTATAAGAAACTGCGTATCGTTACAGGATCCAGTCCGGTGACTACACAAGTTCCTCATGCGGTCGGATTTGCGCTTGCTGCCAAAATGCAGAAGAAAGAATTTGTTTCTTTTGTTACCTTTGGGGAAGGTTCAAGCAACCAGGGAGATTTCCACGAAGGCGCAAACTTTGCGGGTGTGCATAAGCTGCCTGTCATCATTATGTGTGAGAACAATCAATATGCAATCTCGGTTCCGATTCACAAACAGCTTAGCGGCAAAATCTCGGATCGTGCACTGGGCTATGGTTTCCCGGGACTTCGCGTAGATGGCAACGATGCACTCGAAGTGTACGCGGCTGTGAAAGAAGCGCGTCAGCGTGCTATTGCTGGTGAAGGTCCAACGCTGATTGAGGCGATGATGTATCGTCTGTCTCCACACTCCACTTCGGATAATGATTTGGCCTACCGGACGAAGGAAGAAGTTGAGGAGAACTGGAAGAAAGACGGCGTACTTCGGATGAAAAATTATTTGATTGAATGCGGCATCTGGGACGAAGCCCGGGATGCGGATCTGGCTTCCCAGCTTGCGCTGGAAATGAAAGAAGCAACTGAATATGCAGACAATGCGCCATATCCTAAACCTGAGGACACGCTGACGCATGTCTATGCAGACAGCGAAGAAGGGGGACGGTAATCATGGCTATGATGGAATATATTGATGCAATCCGTCTCGCAATGAAAGAAGAGATGGAACGGGACGAGAATGTTTTTGTTCTTGGCGAGGACGTCGGTGTAAAAGGTGGCGTGTTCACCACAACCAAAGGGTTGCAGGATCAATTTGGCGAGATGCGTGTCATGGATACGCCACTATCTGAATCGGCGATTGCCGGTGTAGCCATCGGTGCGGCCATGTACGGCATGAAGCCGATTGCGGAAATGCAGTATTCGGACTTTATGTTGCCGGCAACAAATCAGATTATTAGTGAGGCGGCCAAAATCCGCTATCGCTCCAACAATGATTGGAGCTGTCCAATTGTGATTCGAGCGCCAATCGGTGGCGGGATCTTCGGCGGCTTGTACCACTCCCAATGTCCGGAATCCATCTTCTTTGGTACACCGGGACTCAAAATCATTGCTCCTTACTCGGCGTATGACGCGAAAGGTTTGCTGAAAGCGGCTGTCCGCGACCCGGACCCGGTACTCTTTTTCGAAAATAAAAAATGTTACAAGCTGATCAAGGAAGATGTGCCTGAAGATGATTACATCGTTCCAATCGGTAAGGCCAATGTGCTTCGTGAAGGTGCCGATATTACAGTTATCGGGTACAGTCAGCCATTGCATTTTGTTATGCAGGCCGCTGAGGAGCTGGAACGGGAAGAAGGTATCACGGCACACGTACTGGATCTGCGTACACTGCAACCGCTCGACCGTGAAGCGATTATCGATTCTGCCCGGTTGACAGGCAAGGTGCTGATCGTGCACGAAGATAACAAAACCGGTGGTGTAGGCGCAGAAGTGGCGGCGATCATCAGTGAGGAATGTCTGTTTGATCTGGACGCCCCTATTCAGCGTTTGTGCGGTCCAGATGTACCAGCTATGCCAATCAGTCCTACGCTGGAGAAATTTTATATGCTGAGCAAGGATAAAGCCAAAACAGCCATGCGCGAACTTGCAGCGTATTAATCGATAAAGATAGAACAAAGTTTGGAGTGATAAATCAATGGCTGAACGTATGAAATGGATCGAGGTCATTATGCCGCAACTCGCGGAATCTCTGGTCTCGGCTACCATAGGTAAATGGTTGAAAAAACCGGGTGACCGCGTGGAGCAGTACGAGCCGATCTGTGAAGTCATTACGGATAAAGTGAATGCCGAGATACCGTCTACGGTGGATGGCATTATGGGTGATCTATTGGTGGAAGAAGGAACGACCATTGCGGTGGGTGAGGCCATCTGCCGTATGCAAGTCGTTGCTACGGATGAAGATACGGCGGAACAAGTGACACCTGTTGCGAGCGAGCAGCAACAATCGCAGCAAGCTCAGGTACAGCGTAATGCAGGACAATCTCCTGCTGGCGGATCAAACGCAGCGGCTTTTGACCCGAATCAGCCGATGCGCCATCGTTATTCTCCTGCGGTACAATCCCTTGCAGCAGAGCATGGATTGAATCTGCAACATGTTCAGGGAACAGGGGCAGGCGGCCGGATTACACGTAAAGACGTGCTTTCTTATGTTGCACAGGGTGGCCAGGCAAATACAGAATCAGCGTCCGTACAAACATCTAATGTTGCTACTCAGGCTTCATCGTCTTCTCCGTTCAGTGGAATCAGAGATACCGGTGCAACTACGTCATCGATATCTATGAACGGTGTAACTGGACAGACAGTTCCTGCATCCGATGCGGGCGTTCCTGTGCGTCATTCCGGAATCCACCTGACCGAAAGTCCGAAAATTCCACAGATTGAAGTGGAAGGCGGCGGACAAGGAAGATCAGAATATTTTATCGATGTTACCCCTGTGCGTAATGCCATAGCGCGTAACATGCGTCAAAGTGTATCTGAAATCCCTCATGCGTGGACGATGATTGAAGTGGATGTAACCAACCTCGTCATGTTGCGCAACAAATTGAAGGATGAGTTCAAACGGAAAGAGGGCATCAACCTGACCTATCTTTCGTTTATGATGAAGGGTGTCGTCAATGCGATTAAAGATTACCCGATCATGAACTCGGTATGGGCTGTTGATAAAATTATTGTGAAGCGGGATATTAACTTGTCCATGGCTGTGGGTACAGAGGATTCGGTGCTTACTCCGGTCATCAAACAGGCCGATCAGCGTAATATCGCAGGTCTCGCTCGCGAGATTGATGATCTGGCTCGCAAGACCCGTGAAGGTACGCTGAAGCTGGATCATATGCAAGGCGGTACATTTACAGTGAACAATACAGGTTCATTTGGTTCGATCTTGTCCCAGCCCATTATCAACTATCCACAGGCCGCTATTCTTACCTTTGAATCCATTGTGAAGAAGCCAGTGGTCATTAATGATATGATCGCGGTGCGGTCCATGGCTAACTTGTGTCTTTCTCTGGATCATCGGATTCTGGACGGGGTCATCTGTGGACGGTTCCTGCAACGTGTTAAGGAGAACCTGGAAGGCTACAACATGGAAACAAAAGTGTATTAAGTTTATGATAGAACCACGGGAAAGTGTATGTGCCTCAGGCCGTGCACTTTTCTGGCTGTCTAGAGACAGACTTATTTTCATATATTAAACCATGGGCAGAAGGATGTGGGGAAACATGGGCAGACCGCTGAATGTGGCATACATACCGATGCTTGATTATGAAGCGGCATGGAATCTTCAGAAATCAATTGTGCAGCAACTGGACGAAGGCGAAGGTCCGG
Source organism: Paenibacillus polysaccharolyticus (assembly GCF_023714295.1). Taxonomy (GTDB): domain Bacteria; phylum Bacillota; class Bacilli; order Paenibacillales; family Paenibacillaceae; genus Paenibacillus; species Paenibacillus polysaccharolyticus_A. The sequence goes on along the minus strand of NZ_JAMAUN010000014.1, from coordinate 45,342 downwards.
AACAGATGTTGCTTTTACAGCATCCACCAACCTATACCATTGGTTCGCAGAACCATCCGGAGCATCTGCTTTGGAGTGAGGAAGAGTTGAAAGCACAGGGCATCTCCTTGTTTCAAATTGATCGCGGCGGTGATATTACTTATCATGGACCGGGTCAATTGGTAGGTTACCCTTTGTTAGTACTTGGTCGGGATGAGGAACTGGATCTGCATGCTTACTTGCGTAAACTGGAGCAGGTGATGATCGATTATCTTGCCGATCAGGGCGTTGAATCCGAGCGCAAAGAGGGATATACAGGCGTATGGATCGGTGATCTGAAGATTGCGGCCATCGGCATTAAGTTTAATCGGTGTAAACATCGACGTGGATTTGTGACGAGTCACGGGTTTGCTTTTAACATTACCTCAGGCATTCAAGAAGCTGGGTTTCAGGGTATCATTCCATGCGGAATTGAACAGTATGGAGTGACTTCTTTGGAGGATATCACGGGGGAGTCATACACGGTTGAGCAGGTAGCCCGGGATATTGTACCTTATTTTCAGCGTATATTCCCATATGATCTGATATGGAGTACAGAAAAAGAAGCCCTCCATCGTCTGTAGACAGCGCGTTAGAAGAGCTTCAGGTCAGGGTGACTATCCAAACAGCAACGGTTCCAGTGCGATGAAAAGAGTGGAGCCAACCATAGCTGCCAGCATGAGATAGATCACAATTTTGAACCATTTCTTATTTTGCATGAAGAGAGAACTCCTTTCAGAACTTTTGAACAAGCCATAGTACCTGTATTGTACCGTATCTACGATAGGGAGGAAAGTCTAATGATTAATGAACAGCGTGTGATTCAGCATTTTATGGATCTGGTGCAGATTGATAGCGAAACAAAAAATGAGCAGAATATATCCAAGGTGTTAAAAGAACAATTCGCGGGTCTTGGTCTTCATGTCTATGAGGACGATACAATGAACGAGACAGGTCATGGAGCGGGCAATCTGGTCGTTACACTGGAAGCTGAAGGTGTGGCAGGTGTAGAAGGTGTAGAGCCGATGCTCTTCACATGTCACATGGACACCGTAACCCCCGGACAGGGAATCAAACCGGAGCTTGGTGAGGACGGATGGATTCGCAGTGATGGCACAACAATTTTGGGAGCGGATGACAAGGCGGGCATTGCAGCTCTGTTTGAAGCCATTCGTGTTATTCAGGAGAACAACATTCCGCATGGCAAAATTCAGTTTGTGATTACGGTCGGAGAAGAGTCGGGTCTTGTCGGTGCACGAGCAATGAATCCGAGAGATATCGATGCTTCCTTTGGTTATGCGCTGGATTCTAACGGAGCGGTGGGTACGATCTGTGTGGCTGCTCCAGCAAGAGCAGAGATTGAGATGAAAATCTATGGCAAATCGGCGCATGCCGGAGTGAATCCGGAAGATGGAATCAGTGCCATTCAGGTTGCAGCCAAAGCGATTGCGGCTATGAAGCTTGGACGCATTGACGACGAAACGACAGCGAATATTGGTAAGTTCCAAGGTGGCTCTGCACTGAACGTGGTATGTGACTTTGTTCAGATCGATGCGGAGGCTCGCAGTATTGTGCAAGAGAAAATCGAACAGCAAATTGCCCAAATGCGTGAAGCATTGGAGACGACATGTCGCAAATATGGCGCAACCGCAGAGTTCCGCAGTGAGATTAAATATCCTGCATTTGGCTTCCATGATGACCATGAGGTAGTGCAACTTGCCCAGCGTGCGATTCGAAGCCTGGGTCTGGAAACAAGCACGTTTGCTTCTGGCGGTGGCAGTGATGCGAACATTTTTAACGGGTTCGGCATTCCGACGGCGAATCTGGCTGTAGGGTATGAAGATATCCACACGACCAAAGAACGCATTCGCGCAGCAGACATTGTGAAACTGTCCCAGGTCGTTATCGCGATTGTGCAGGAAACGGCAAAAGGCAAATAAGTGATTGGGATATTTGATAGTCTATGAGATGATGTAATTGGAGCGTTGGTTGAAAAAAAGAAATAAAAGTCCGAATTTGGTGCAGACCGGGTTCGGACTTTTTGAACAATGGTGAAGCTCTAGCCTTTGCGTCCCGCAAGCATGTCGCTGAGTTTGGTATCAGGGCCCCATTCACGCATCCACTGTCTAAGGATAAGCTGTACTTGTCTGGCTTGTCCGACCACGTGCGCAGACTGAGGTGTGAGATAACTTTTCATTTGGTGAGTCCCCCTTGGTTCTCGCTGTACGCATTAGACTTGTACACACGATAAAATTCTTATAGGCTCACCATATGCCTGAAATCACCACTTTATACATCTTAGTTCAATTGAACGAATTTTTTACACATCAACGGAGAGGACAGAAAAAAACTGGAAAAGCGAAGCGGTCGCCTTTATCACCGGATTTTCTACCTTTGCAACAAGAGAATCAAAAAATCTGGGGATAACAGCGATTGGAAGTTTCTTCTGTCATCGGAGTGTCCGTGTAAATCAACTCGGCTCAATTGAACCATCACAAATAGAAACGGAGCTGAAGCACACATGAAATCCAAAACATCTGCTGCATCCATCTATGCACCTCAACCTGCGAATCCCAAGCTTGACGAAGTGACGGTATCCACCAAGCCAATCTTTGAAGGCAAAGTGATTTCACTTCAGGTAGACACAGTGAAGCTACCGAACGGACAGACGGCGACCCGAGAGATTATCAAACACCCGGGAGCAGTAGCGGTACTGGCATTGAGGGGAGATCGTATGCTGGTCGTGGATCAATATCGTCAGGCGATGGGACGTACCGAAGTGGAAATTCCTGCGGGCAAGCTTGATCCGGGTGAAGAGCCGGAGGTGGCAGCAGCGCGTGAACTGAAGGAAGAAACGGGATATGAAGCCAAGTCGCTCCGTCATCTGCGGTCTTTCTACACCTCACCAGGCTTCGCGGATGAGATCATTCACCTGTATATCGCCGAAGAGCTGGAAGCTGGAGAGATGGCTCTGGACGAAGATGAGTTTCTTGAAGTATCGGAGATCACGCTAGAGGAAGCGTACAAGCTGATGGACGAAAATCGAATCAGTGATGCCAAAACGATGATGGCTGTGTATGCCTGGGATATTTACAAAACGACAGGACGGTTTTAATCATGCAAAATCAAAAGGGAACGCTACCGCTGTGGGAGCCATGTTATGCGGATCTGCATATCCACATCGGACGCACGTCCCGTGGTGAGGCAGTTAAAATCAGCGGCAGCCGTGACTTAACTTTTGAGAATATAGCCAGGGAGGCCTCCACTCGTAAAGGAATTCATTTGCTTGGGGTCATTGATTGCCATTCTCCGGTTGTGCAGAGAGATATTGAGGAGCTGCTGGAGAACGGTACGATGTCTGAGGTTGAGGGCGGCGGTATTGCGTATCAGGACACCACCATTCTGCTCGGAACCGAAATCGAGCTTCGCGAGCCTGAGATGCGTGAGTTCCACATGCTCGCCTACTTCCGGGATCTGGGTACCATGAAGTCTTTTACAACCTGGATGACACGTTATATGAAAAATGTAAACCTAAGCTCCCAGCGGGTCTACGTGCCGGCTCTTGAGATGCAAGCGGAGATCAAAGCGCGCGGCGGGTTGATTGTTCCCGCTCATGTGTTCACCCCGCACAAGGGCATTTATGGCAGTACAGCACCACGTATGGCGGATGTGCTGGATACAAGCCTTGTGGATGCGGTTGAACTGGGTCTAAGCTCGGATTCCTCTATGGCGAGTTACATTCGGGAACTGGATCAAGTTCCGTTTCTAACGAATTCGGATGCGCATTCACTAGGTAAAATCGGGCGGGAATACAATGAGTTACAGATTGCATCGCCTTCGTTTGACGAATTCCGTATGGCCTTGCGAGGGGAAGAGGGAAGACATATTGCGGCCAATTATGGTTTGAATCCAAAACTTGGTAAATATCATCGGACGTATTGTGGAGCATGTGGTAGCGTTATGGATGAGAAGGATCTGTCCGCTGAACGGTGTCCGCTGTGTGGTAGCCCCAAGCTGGTTCAAGGGGTGCTCGATCGTATTCTGGCTATTGCTGATCGTAAGCAACCGGAGCTTCCTGCAGACAGGCCGCCATACTATTATCAAGTTCCACTCGAATTCATTCCAGGGCTTGGCAAAGCCAAGCTGCGTCAACTACTGGATCGTTTCGGAACAGAGATGGCTGTCTTGCATCGTACAGACGAAGCTCAGCTAGCCGAGGTGGTTGGTTCGGTGCTCGCTGAATTGATCGTAGCGGCTCGTAATGGTGGGCTGACATTGTCCTCTGGCGGTGGGGGCACATACGGCAAGGTCGCGGCCAAAGAGCAGACATCTCAGAAAATGTAGAACGAGTATGATGAGTAGAGCGGGTTGTTATAATTCGGACAAGAAGTCATACAGGTGAGCCCCGGTTCATAAGCTGAATCATAAGGATGATTAAGTCTAACGTTTGATATGTCTTATATCTCCTTGCAGCAGGATAACCGGAAAGGGGGCTCGTACCTGTATGCGTTCTTCTTATTTTACGTTCAAAGGGCAAACCTCGTTATATGTATTCGTCGCTGTCTTGTTTCTGGTCGGTGTCATCTTTGGTGCACTGATGGTCAACGCGCTTTCCTTGGAACAGCGACAGGATCTTGAAGGTTATTTGGGCAACTTCTTTATGACGGTGCAGCATAGTTCGCAAGGGACGGAGCACACCGCTTATTGGGATATCGCCATGCTTCATCTAAAATGGGTCGGTTTGATCTTCATTCTCGGCTTGTCTGTTGTAGGTTTACCAGGCATACTGGTTCTGGATTTTTTAAAAGGGGTATTAATCGGTTTTACCGTAGGGTATCTCGTCGGACAGTACTCGTGGAAAGGGCTGCTGTTTGCACTTGTATCCGTAGCGCCGCATAATCTGTTCGTCATTCCAATCCTGCTGATCTGTAGTGTGGCTGCGATGACGTTCTCGTTATATATCATACGCAATCGCGTTTTAATGCACCGTGCAGCTGGCCGTCAAAGGCCGTTTGCCTCCTATGTTATTTTGACGGTAGTTATGGCGGTATTACTGCTTGGTGTGGCTTCGTTTGAAACGTGGATTACCCCCGCAATGATGCGCTGGGTCACGCCGATGTTGCTTCCTGTTTAGCATGCACTGCATGTCCTAAAATGTTGACTTTGATATTGAACTCCCCCTATAATGAAAAGAGTGGGTTAAGTTGCAGTGTGCAGTGATTTCCTAGGGGGAGGGAGAAAATGGAAGCACGGATTGATAAAATTAAGCAGCAACTACAGTCCCAAGGTTATAAATTAACGCCCCAACGGGAAGCCACCGTAAGAGTACTTTTAGAGAATGAAGAAGATCATCTGAGTGCAGAGGATGTATTCATGCTCGTTAAAGAAAAGGCTCCCGAAATCGGTCTGGCAACCGTGTACCGTACCCTCGAACTATTGAGTGAGCTGCATGTTGTAGAGAAAATCAACTTCGGCGACGGTGTAGCGCGTTATGATCTGCGCGGAGATACATCCAAGCATCACCATCATCACTTAATCTGCGTGCAATGCGGAAGTATGGATGAAATACGTGAGGACTGGCTTGGACCGCTTGAAGAACGACTGGAGCGGGAATTTAACTTTTCGGTCGTAGATCACCGACTGGACTTTCATGGAATTTGTTATCGTTGCAAAGCTAAAAATGAACAAAAGCCCAAAGATGAAGAATAACATAGCCTATCTTCAAGCTCTCACCGGCGGTTTTGACGGGGGAGCTTTTTTGGTCACGAACCTGGCTTATGGTTGACTCTTCAAGGCATATTCCCGGACATTTGGACATACCCTGTTTCAAGAACGATACTGGACTTGAAATACGGGAGGGGACAGTTCCAATGATTATATCTGTGCGGAGAGGGCTCCGTTTTATACGATTTATTGTATTTTTTGCTGCGCTGGTGTATCTTTTCTACCACGTACTCGATCTGTTTAACGGCTGGATTTCACCTGTGGATCAGTATCAGATGCCAACGGGCAATGCGGTTAAGGTATTTCAGGAAACGGATTGGCCAGGCACTGGAGAAGCACGTCCTACGATGGCGGAGCGGCTTCGTCTCTTCTATTGGTACGGTGAGTAGCTGAAGGCGTGAAGAGTAGCTCCGACAGTCAGGGATGCAAATACGGAAGCAGCCTGCCGTTTGGCATTGCTGTCAGATGAGGAGTGTTGTACATGAATCAGACCATACACGCCTATGCTTTATACCTGGAAGAAGATAAAGGGATGTCGAGCAGTACGCTGGAATCCTATCTTCGAGATGTGGACAAGTTCGTTGAATTTGTGAAAAAGGAATATGGAATCCGCGAGGCGAGTGAGGTTAGACGAACACATGTTGTCTTATTTGTAGGTCAGCTCAAACAGGACGGCCGTGCGAATGCAACGATTGCTCGCAGCATCGTGTCTTTGCGATCGTATTTCCATTTTCTGATGCGGCGTGGCGAGATTGTACAGGACCCTACGTTTGATGTGGAAGCACCCAAGGCCGACAAGACACCTCCCCAAGTTCTTACGATTCCGGAGATCGAACTGTTGCTTGCTTCTCCAGATGTCAGCTCACCCCAAGGCGTTCGAGATCGAGCCATGCTGGAGTTGTTATACGCTACGGGCATTCGGGTGTCGGAACTGATTGCGCTGGATGTACGGGATGTCCAGCCTGGTATGCGCTTCATTCGTTGCGGCGGAGCGGGTAAAGAGCGCATTCTTCCGATTGGTGCACCGGCTGCCCACTGGGCGAGCGTATATATAGACGAGTTCCGTGAACAATTGCTTAAAGCAGGAACGGACGAGCAGGCATTATTTGTGAATGTATCCGGCAGACGATTAACCCGTCAGGGATTCTGGAAGTTGCTGAAAAAATCTGCTGTGGACGCGGGGATCTCGGGTGAGATCACCCCACATACGCTACGCCATTCATTTGCGGCTCACCTTATTGCGAGCGGAGCTGACACTCGTGCGGTGCAGGACATGCTTGGTCATGTCGAACAGCCCGGACAGCAATACAGTCAGCATGGGCGCAAGACGATGAAAGAAATTTATGAGACCCATCATCCACGTGCAAAATAAGGCTTAGCTTATGGTTTGCACTATGCATGCAAAAAGGGATACTGTAGCCTTTTAAGTTAATTTATATTTGAAACTAACTATGCCGTTATACATATGCGGATGCATGTTCAATGTCTGATTTCTTAAGCCAACACAGGTTCAAGACATAACAACCCCGCTGAATCATAAACGGTTCTTTACGACTCAAGGAGGAATAACAACTTATGACAACACTAAACCAACAGATGATTACAGAGGCGGCAGCCTACATTCAAAGCAAAAGCTCCATCAAGCCGGAAGTCGGTTTGATTCTCGGGTCAGGGCTCGGCGTTCTGGCTGAACTAATTGAGGATGGTGTTAACATTGCGTACCAGGATATTCCGCATTTCCCGGTGTCCACTGTAGAAGGACATGAAGGCGAACTGCTGCTTGGCACGATTCAAGGTCGTCCGGTTGTGATGATGAAAGGACGCTTTCATATGTACGAAGGATATGGCCCGGAATTGACGGCATTCCCGGTACGTGTCATGAAAGCGCTGGGCGTAAGCAGCCTGTTAGTAACGAATGCAGCTGGTGGCGTAAATACTGCTTATCAAGCAGGCGACTTGATGCTCATCTCCGATCATTTGAATATGACTGGCAAAAACCCGCTAATTGGTCCGAATGATGCTGCGCTAGGCGTACGCTTCCCGGATTTGTCCGAAGCCTACAGCCGTCGTCTGCGTGTGCTTGCTAAGGAAACAGCGGCAGCTCAAGGTTTTAATGTGCAAGAAGGTGTATACGCTGGTCTGCTCGGACCTAACTATGAAACTCCAGCAGAGATCAGAATGCTTCGTACTCTTGGTGCCGATGCAGTAGGAATGTCCACCGTTTCCGAAGTAATCGTAGCGCGTCATGCGGGCATTGAAGTGCTCGGCATTTCTTGCATCAGTAACATGGCAGCGGGGATCTTGGATCAGCCTTTGTCTCATGATGAGGTAATGGAAACGACGGAGCGTGTACGTGAAGCTTTCTTGGCGCTCGTGCTGGCTGTTATTCCTAAGATGTAATGATGAACTGAAGAATGAACAAAAGCGATCTTTAGTTTGAAGGATTCAATAAGGAACAATTCATTGAATGATGTTTTCTCAATGAGCTGTTCCTTTTTTTATAATATGAAATAGGAGAATGATGATATTCACTTTAGATGGATAGCAATGATTGAATGCTTGATTCAATGTCAAAGGGTTCCGTCGTTGTCTCAAATCTTCCTCGCACCTGGCCGTGCTGATCGATTAAAAATTTAGTGAAGTTCCATTTGACCCCATCACCTTGATAAATATCGGGGAATTTTTCGTTTAGAAAATGGTCCATCCATTCCCCGCTAGCCGTTTCGGTGTCAAAGCCTAGAAATGGTGCTTGTTCGGTTAAAAATTGAAAGATCGGATGAGCGTTCAGCCCCCTGACTTCGATTTTCTCAAATAACGGGAACGTTAACTTCAATCGATTTTCACAATGAGCTTTCACTTCCGAATTGTTCCCGGGCTCTTTCTCATTAAACTGGTTACACGGAAATGCAAGAATCTCGAAACCATAACGCTGGTACTTTTCGTACAACTGTTGAAGGGTCTCAAATTGACGAGAGTAGCTGCACTTGATGGCTGTGTTTACAACAAGGAGTACCTTTCCTCGGTATATAGCTAGATCAGCTAGCCTGCCATCTATGAAATGGACCTTATTATCATAAAAAGACATCAGAATCCTCCTCCTCCGTTATTTCAATGGTGACATATACATCATAATCTGATTTCTCTAATAGGAGAAATATATATAAATAATAAATAACATAGGTAAATCCTATAAATAATTTTCTTCTTATATAAGTTGAACTATTCTTTTACACAATAACGGAGAGGACAGAAAAAACCTGAAAAAGCGGAGCTGAAAGCTTTCTGAAAGAAAGCTACATCGGAAGCATAGGCTTCGCCTTTATCACCGGATTTTCCCCTTTGGAAAAGGGAATCCAAAAAATCTGGGGATAACCGCTACTCTCCAGGTTATTCTGTCATCGGAGTGGACCGTGTAAAATTTTTAGTTCAACTTATATAGTAAAAAAAGTTAGGGAAAACCTGCTGAGATTGGAATAATTTACTTCAAACCCGCCGACAATGGATAGCAGTACATGCGAGGACTTACCACCGCGCTATTCATTTGAGGAGGGAACCTAGTGAAAAAAAGAATAATGGCATCGTTCATGACCCTTTGTATGCTGCTACCCGTAATGGCATCTCCTGCTTTGGCAGAGGAAACACCTAAAACTGCTAGCGGAGCGGATTTGGCTCCATCGGCACGTTCTGCTATTCTGATGGATGCAGATACGGGAACTGTTATTTATGAGAAAAACAGCCATGATCAGCTGCCTCCGGCAAGCATAACGAAAATTATGACCATGTTGCTTACCATGGAAGCGATTAGTTCAGGCAAGCTGAAATTAACGGATAAGGTAAGAACGAGTGAATATGCGGCATCTATGGGGGGCTCACAGATCTTTCTGGAGCCGGGAGAAGAGATGAGCGTGGATGATATGTTAAAAGGCATTGCGATGGCCTCCGGCAATGACGCATCTGTGGCCATGGCCGAGAAGCTTGCCGGCTCTGAAGAGGCTTTTGTACAGATGATGAATGAGCGTGCACAAGAACTGGGTATGAAGGATACACGTTTTGCCAATGCGAACGGTTTGCCGGTGGATAATCATTATTCCTCTGCGCACGATATCGCGGTGATGAGCCGCGAACTGCTAAAACATCAGGGCATTACGAAGTACACGGGTGCTTATCAAGACTACTTGCGTAAAGACTCCGAGAAGCCCTTCTGGCTCGTGAATACAAACAAACTGGTGCGTTTTTATCAAGGGGCGGACGGTTTGAAAACGGGGTACACGTCCGAAGCGAAATTCTGTCTGTCGGCTACAGCTTCTAAAGATGGGCTGCGAGTCGTTGCGGTAGTCCTTGGTGAGCCGAATACGAAAACACGGAACAGTGAAGTATCTTCCATGTTTGATTATGCATTTGCTCAGTACACGATGAAGGCACTGTACAAAGCAGGTGATCTGCTAGGCAGTCTGAAAATTGAAAAAGGTGATGTCGCGGAGATGCCGCTGAATGCTGCGCAAAACTACAGTGTTCTGATGCGCAAAGGAGCCAAGTCGACAGATATCCGGCATGAGCTGATTGTAGCCAAAGAATTGAAAGCTCCAGTCAAAGCGGGTCAGAGTGTGGGTAAGCTCGTCGTATATCAAGGCAACGAAGTGATTAAGGAATTCGATATCCAGGCTCCGCAAGACGTGGGTAAGGCAGGCTGGTGGAAGCTGTTCAAGCGCACAACCTCGAACTTGTTCGATTAGTTGGCAGGAAACGCCATTCTCCCTGGGGCTGGAACGGTTTTTGTAGTTAAATAGGAGTTTTCTTCTAGTTTTGTCGGGGGGCAGGAAAAGCTTTTGGCAACGTAGAAAACTTTGTTCTAAGACAGGGAGGAGAGTGGGCAAACGTGAACTTGAATGTGGACATGGAGCATCACCGCGGGATTTTGATTGTGCGATTATCCGGGGAGCTGGATCACCATACAGCTGATATGGTACGTATGCAGATGGATGAAGCGATACAGCGCAGGCAATGTGAACATCTGGTGCTAAGTTTAAAAGACCTCGAGTTTATGGACAGTTCAGGACTAGGTGTTATTTTGGGAAGATACAAGTTGATCAAAAATAAAGGCGGCAAAATGGTCGTCTGTGATGTAAATCCGCCGGTATACCGTTTGCTGGAAATGTCGGGATTGTTCAAGATCATGCCGATATACGAAAATGAGGGCACTGCTCTCTCAGGTCTGGAGGTCGTCTCATGAATGAAGGAACAGGGGCAAATTTCATGAATCTGCAATTTGCGGCCAAGTCGGAGAATGAATCGTTTGCACGGGTCACCGTTGCGGCTTTTATCTCTCAGCTTGATCCCACGATGGACGAGCTTAGTGATCTAAAGACGGTCGTCTCCGAAGCGGTGACCAATAGCATCATCCACGGATACAATAACAATCCGGAAGGTGTTGTGACCATTCAAGCCGAGATTCGTGACGATATGATCACGATCATTGTAGAGGACCGTGGCGAAGGTATCGAAGATCTTGATCTGGCTAAACAGCCGCTGTATACGTCCAAACCCGAACTCGAGCGGTCGGGCATGGGCTTTACCATTATGGAAAATTTTATGGATGAATTCGAAGTCAGCAGTGAGCCCGGCAGAGGCACCTCCATCAAGATGAAAAAAAGGATTGAATCCAAGAAAGCATTGTATAATTAGGGGTTGGTGTTCTTATGGATGCTGAAGTGAAACCATCTTCACAGACCTATTTGGACGATGCCGAGGTCAAACGGCTGATTGCGCTCAGTCAGTCGGGTGACCATGAATCACGGGATACGCTGGTGAACTGCAACATCAGACTCGTCTGGTCCGTCGTGCAGCGTTTTATGAACAGGGGATATGAACCGGAGGATCTGTTCCAGATTGGTTGTATCGGCCTGCTCAAGTCAGTGGACAAGTTCGATCTCAGTTATGACGTAAAGTTCTCGACGTATGCGGTACCGATGATTATTGGTGAGATCCAGCGTTTCCTGCGGGATGACGGAACCTTGAAGGTCAGTCGTTCGCTGAAAGAGATGGCCAATAAAGTTCGCAAGAAGAGGGATGAACTGTCCAAACATCTGGATCGATTGCCCACAATTAAGGAAGTTGCTGCTGAACTCGGGGTTACCCCGGAGGAAGTGGTATTCGCCCAGGAGGCTAACAAACCGCCAACCTCCATTCATGAGACGGTATTCGAGAATGATGGTGATCCGATTACACTGATGGATCAGATCGCGGATGAGTCTCAGGAGAAGTGGTTTGACAAGCTGGCACTGAATGAAGCAATCGGTGGCCTGAGTGAACGGGAGCGACTTATCGTATACCTTCGGTATTACAGGGATCAGACTCAATCCGAAGTGGCAAGCAGGCTGGGGATATCCCAAGTACAAGTCTCACGGTTGGAGAAAAAAATACTGCAATCGATTCGCGATCAAATCGCGCAGTAATTCAGGATTGATTCAGGGCTGATTCCATCCACCGGTATGGGTATAGATTCATCATAATACGACAACTAACAACCTCAATTCGCGTTATTTAGCGATGAGGTTATTTGTCGTTTTAATATTTTATGCGGACACGGAGGAGGAACGTTGAACTGTAAAATGACAATTAAAAGGATAATACAGCCAGTACCTAACCATTGATAGATGCCGAAGGGTTCATGTAACCAAAAGACCATGGTACCTACTGCTGCTAAAGGCTCCGCGCTCCCTAACAAGCTGGTCTCCTGAGGCGTGAGGTATTTCAGGCTGGCAATGTAGAACCAGAATGCGAGTAACGTTCCAATCAATATGGAAAACAACAAATAACTACAGGTCTCTGATGTCAGCAGTGTAAGGCGGATCTTCCATGGCGCATGAACAGAGCTCATACCCACTCCACCAATCACCATGGCCCAGCCAACGACCACGAGAGAATCAAATTCGTTAAGTAATCTGACCGCATACAATGTATAAAATGCAGCAGATACACCAGATAACAATCCCCAGATCACTGCTGGCTGCGAGACGGATAACTGATGCAGAGAGCCATTTGTAAGCAGAAGAAAACATCCCACAAGCGCCAGAGTAGCGCAGATTATAAGTTTGGCTGTAAGTAGGGATTGTTTGCGCAGTACCATATATACCATGATCATGACAGGAGAAAGATATTGCAAAAGTGTGGCGACAGCTGCATTGCCGTGATCAATGGAAGCCATGTAAGTGTACTGTACAGCCAACATGCCGACCAAGCCAAAGATAATAAATGGCAGGGCTGTTTGTATTGATTTGATTACTATCAAAAATTACACAAAAAATATAACAATATTGAGATGAGAGCGATGCGAAAAATAAAATTTGAAATCAATCAAAAGCTAAAAGAAATGACAGAGCATCGCACAGATGATCTGTCTATTGCTTGTTACCGGACAACCGTTGCAAAGCATGTACAAGGATATATTCCTTTGCACTGGCATGATGAATTGCAGTTTGTAGCGGTCATTCAAGGTAAGGTATTATTTCATATTAATGAACAGCAAGTAGCGGTTTTACAGGGGAATGGGTTGTTCATCAACAGAGGCATGATGCACATGGCAGAGGATTTTAGTGCGGAGGAGCAAGGCATTTATCTTTGTTTGAACGTGGCTCCGCAATCACTGGCACCTGCCGAACTTGACATGAAATACGTACATCCATATGTAACTGCAACGAATTTACCATTTCTAATGATTGAGAAATCTAACTCATGGGGAGAGCAGGTACTTGGAAACATCACGGCTGTGAGACAGGAGATTGAAAAGCAGGTTCCTTACTATGAATTGAACGTTGCAGCAGCTGTGCTGGAGATCTGGAAAGGTCTAATCAAGAATGGTTACTTTCTGGAACATAACGAAACAGAGATGATCCGAAGTCGGCGTATAAAACAGATGCTGATGTGGATTCATCAAAACTATACTGAACCGCTCAGGCTGGAGGATATCGCAAAGGTAGGTCAGTTAAGTCGTGCAGAGACATGCAGAACCTTTAAGCAAATACTGCGTACGACACCGATGCAATATGTGCTGGATTATCGAATTCGAAAAAGTACAGAGTTGCTACGTTTCTCACAGCGCAGTGTCACCGAAATCGCTTACGAGGTTGGGTTCAACAGTACCAGCTACTTCATTGAACAGTTCCGAAAAATGATGAAAAGAACGCCTTTACATTGATACAACAAATACGATCTGGCCAAGTATATTTAGAGGAGGAGAGATAAAGTATATTGGCTTGCCTTTCTCATTTCTTCCTAAGCCGATCCCATCTAGATCGCCCACCGCCCTCCATACTCTTTTCCTCCACGACCAGACTTCCAGCTTTTATCCCCTGCCCTCCCCCCGCAAGTTTCTTTCCTTTGGTTTGGAAAAAAGAGGAGGCAAGCCAGCGGAGGGAAGGAATCGGTAAAAGGAGCGAAGCGAGCGCGTTTATCACGGGATTTCCTCCTTGAAAAGGAGAAAACGAGAAATCCGGGGATAACCAGCGCCCGATACCGATCCATCCCGGAGCGTTCAGCGCCCCGTCCACGCTCTTTTCCAACTTAAATGTAATAAATTTGCACATTCTTCAAATACTAACCTAAATTACGCAGTAAAGGAGTGCTTGGGATGTCCCAGATACCCACTCCAACGGTCTACGTTCGCATGCGCAGCCGAATTCGCATTCAGAGAGGGCGAGCGGTCAAACTGCGGGACATTGCCCACGTACTGGCCTCATCCGAGGATCAGGAGGACAGGCTGCTGGAGCTGGAACTGCTGCGGCCCGGACCGGAGGACGGCAACCTGATCCTTATTGACATTTTGCAGGTTATTCCCCGAATTCGGCAACTGATACCGGATGTAAATGTGGAGCTGATGGGTCCCGGGCATACGTTAGTCGAAGTGATGGCGAGAAAGAGTCAGGCTTCAAAATCCTTGTTTATCCTGGTATGGCTACTGCTGTTCTTCGGCTCAGCGCTAACGATTATGAATTTTCACGCGGACGTAAACATGCAAGAAGTGCAGATCCGTATTGTTGAGATGCTGACAGGACACAGAGATGAGCATCCGTACTTATTTCAGCTCGCCTATTCCCTTGGAATCGGCTTTGGCATGGCCGTCTTTTTCAACCATTTGTTTAAGAAAAAATGGAATGAAGAGCCTACACCCCTCGAAGTGGAAATGTTCCTTTACCAGCAAAATGTAGACCAATATGTCGTCATTGAAGAGACAGAACGGATGCATGAGCAGAATCAACGGGAGTTGAACGACGATGAGCGTGCTTAACGGAGCGATTAGCATCGTGCTTGGCATTGCCGGGGGAATCGCTGTGGGGAGCGGTGTTATTGCCCTTATCCTTGTGCTTGACATGATTCCCAGACTGGCGCAGGTTACGCATTCTTATGACAAAACGCATTGGTATGAGGGAGCTCTCATTGGAGGTTCGTTGCTGGGCACGGTTGCTGATTTCTGGCATTGGAAAATGAATGGTGTTATGCTTCTCAGCCCCATTGTTGGGCTGTTCTGCGGTGTGTTTATTGGCCTGCTGGCTGCAGCGCTGACCGAAGTTTTAAATGTACTACCTATTTTAGCAAAAAGGCTGGGTATGAGATCATATTTGTTTGGACTGTTGCTGGCGATGATTCTTGGCAAAATGACAGGCTCGTTATTTGACTTTTTCATATACCAAAGGTAAAGCGGCATGACAGGTAAAAGGAGGATGGACATGGACGATCATACGGATCAGGCGAAGCATGAACATAGCGACGGTATAACGGAAGAGATGATGCACAAGTCGGCTTACGAGATCCAGCGGGAAGAAGAGAAAAAGGCGTACCAGAAGAAAAAACAAAACGAGATGTCCGACAGCATTGAGGAATCCGTTCATTATTGGCAACACAACGATGATATTTCTCCACGCATGGATGATAACAAAAACACGCTCAAGCAAGTGCTTGGCCTAGGCGAGTCTTTTGATGTGGACATGAGAGAGATGGTGCTTGGCGGCAAACATGTAGGATTGCTGCTGCTTACGGGATTTGCCAAAGATGAAATTTTGCTCGAAGTATTAAAAAGATTAACGTACCTTACGCCGGATCAGATATCGGAACATGCGCTCAAGTCCTACTTCGAATGTTACATTCCCCATATCCAGGTGGAACGAGTCGAGAAGATGAGTGCTGTAATCAGCAAGGTTCTGATGGGCATGAGTGCCATGTTTGTCGAGGGAGACCGGACCGTGCTTATTATGGACACCCGGAGTTATCCGGTTCGATCGCCCGAAGAGCCTTCGCTTGAACGCGTGGTTCGTGGTTCACGGGATGGTTTTACCGAAACATTGCTGACCAATGTAGCGCTGGTGCGCCGCAGAATACGGGACCCCGGACTAAAGTTTGAACTCATGCAGGTAGGACGGAGAACCCAAACCGATGTATGTGTGGTTTATATTGACGATATAGTGGATAAGGTGCAGGTGGATTCGGTAAAGGAAAAAATACAACGAATCGATATCGACGGTATTCCGGCTGCCGATAAACAGTTGGAGGAAGCAATCATCAACAAAGGATGGAATCCATTTCCCCTTGTTCGTTATTCGGAACGCCCTGACGTTACAGCATCCCACTTGCTGGAAGGACGAGTCGTTATTTTTGTAGATACATCCCCCAGCGTAATGATCTTGCCGACGACTTTTTTTGATCTATGCGAGCATGCAGAGGAGAACAGACAAACTGCTCTTATGGGAACCTATCTGCGCTGGGTGCGTTTTGCAGGCATATTGATCTCTCTGTTTCTACTGCCACTATGGATGTTGATGGTGATCGAGCCTTCGCTCAAACCGGTCGGTTTGGATTTCATCGGTCCACAGGAAAACGTGAAGTTACCGATTATTTTGCAATTTCTGCTCATCGAGCTGGGTGTAGACTTATTGCGGATGGCTGCGGTTCATACGCCGACCCCGCTGGCCTCAGCCATGGGTCTGATTGCGGCAATACTGGTCGGAGATATCGCGGTGAAAACGGGGTATTTTGTCAATGAGGTAGTGCTCTATATGGCTATTGCGGCAATCGGAATGTTCGCAACACCGAGTTACGAGTTAGGACTCGCTAATCGACTCGTCAGGTTGCTACTGCTTATCGCGGTTGCGATATTTAAGGTGCCGGGGCTGGTCGTTGGAACCACGTTGCTGGTTGTGGCGTTGACCATTCACCGTTCATATAACTCGTCTTATCTTTGGCCATTTATACCTTTTAATGCAAAGGCATTTGGCAACTTCCTGTTCAGGGTTCCATTGCTTGTCAGCAAGAAACGTCCATCCTTCAACAAAACACGTGACAACACCAAGATGTCTGAAGATCCCGATGGTGAATTGCGAAAAAGTAAAAAACACAAATGATGTGCCGAAAAATCCATTCATCTCCCGGCTTAATTTGATATACTGGTGTAAAATCAATGGAATAGTAACTGTTCCAGTATACAAAAAGTGAGGAATGCAAACGATGTATTTACACGGTACAAGCAGAATAAATGAGCAAGGTCACCTAGAGATTGGCGGAGTAGACGTTACGGATATGAAAGAGCAATTTGGAACACCGCTCTATGTTGTGGACGAGCAATTGGTTCGCGAGCGCTGCAGAGAGTACATGGACGCATTCCGTGCTTCAGGTTTGGGCTTCCAAGTTGCATATGCAAGCAAAGCATTCTGTGTTATGGCGATGTGTGCTCTCGCGGCAGAGGAAGGTCTTTCTCTGGATGTTGTCTCTGACGGCGAACTGTTCACGGCATTGCAAGCAGGTTTCCCGGCAGAACGCATTCATTTCCACGGCAACAACAAAACGCTCGAAGAGATCGAAATGGCGCTTGACGCCGAGATTGGATGCTTCGTGGTAGATAACTTTAACGAGTTGCACCTGCTCCAAGCTGTCGCAGCGGACAAAAACCGTAAAGTAAACGTCCTCCTGCGTGTAACGCCAGGGGTTGAGGCACATACGCATGAATATATTTCCACAGGACAAACGGACTCCAAGTTCGGTTTTGATATCGGCAACGGTACAGCATTTGAAGCAATTGAACTTGCATCCAAACAATCCAACCTGGTATTGCTCGGTGTACATTCTCACATCGGTTCCCAGATTTTTGAGGTGGAAGGATTCCAGATGGCGGTTCAACGTGTTGCTGAATTTGCAGCAAGTGTATATGAGCGCCTGAATGTGGCATTCAAAGTCGTAAACCTGGGAGGCGGATTCGGAATCCGTTATATTGATGGTGACACACCGCTTGAAGTAGCTCAGTATGTGAAGGCCATTACCGATGCGGTAAAAAATCATTTCGCACAAATCGGCTATGCAGTGCCTGAGATTTGGGTTGAGCCAGGCCGCAGCATCGTAGGTGAAGCAGGTACAACGCTGTACACCGTTGGAACGAGCAAAGACATTCCAGGCGTGCGTAAATACGTAGCTGTAGACGGTGGTATGACGGATAACCCACGTCCTGCGTTGTATGAGTCCAAATACGAGGCCGTACTGGCAAATCGCGCAAACGAAGCGGCAACAGAAACGGTATCTGTAGCGGGTAAGTGCTGCGAGAGCGGTGACATGTTGATTTGGGATCTGGATCTGCCAAAAGTGGAGAGCGGTGATCTGCTTGCCGTAGCTTGCACAGGGGCATATAACTATTCCATGGCAAGCAACTACAACCGGATTCGTCGTCCGGCCGTTGTGTTTGTCAAAGACGGTCAAGGCGATGTAGTTGTACGTCGTGAGTCGTATCAGGACATTATCCAAAATGACCTCGTGCCAGCACGTATTGGCAAACAGCCGGTTACTCGTTAATTCATCAAGCAGGGACCTGGAAAAGAAATACTCCATGTTTCTGTATCATAAGTTCCAAATACCATCAGAAGAGGACGGAACGGGCTTGCCCTATCCGTCCTTTGTCATGAATGTGGCATCTATTCGGCACACTTATAGGCTTGTAGTTGAGAGTATAAAATCAAAAAAAATAGCTCTTTCTTTTGCGATTCGGCTCTTTTCGGTGTAAACTAAGAAAAGTGCTGTAATGCTCGACCACAAATTCGGTATTGCGTCACAATTACTTTGCTCAAAATTGAAAGGAGTCATTTACATATGGCGAAACAAGCGAAAATTAAAATGGCAAACGGCGGAGAAGTTCTGATTGACCTGTTCGATCAGGAAGCTCCAAATACGGTAGCAAACTTTGAAAAGCTGGCAAACTCCGGTTTCTATAACGGTCTCGTTTTCCACCGTGTGATCCCGGGCTTCGTGGCTCAAGGCGGATGCCCTAGTGGTTCCGGTACTGGCGGTCCTGGTTACACAATTAACTGTGAGATCAATCCGAACAAACACGAGCGTGGAACACTTGCTATGGCACATGCTGGCCGCAACACAGGCGGAAGCCAGTTCTACATCTGCTACCAGCCACAGCCACATTTGGACGGACAACATACGGTATTTGGAAAAGTAAGCAAAGGCATGGAGTTTGTTGATGCTTTTGAAGGCCGCGACAAAATGGAAACAGTTGAAGTTGTAGAAGTTTAATTTCAACTAAACTGATTAAGCGCATCAAGTTAACCCCTGGTACATTCCTATTACGGAAGTACGAGGGGTTTTGTGCATTGTACTACCTTTTTGCATAATTGCCTTGCGATGTGTTATCGAAAATAAGCTTAAAGGAACTGGCGGGATGAGTTGGACGTAGGTTATTCTAGCTAGGTACAGACTGTTGAAACCAAATACATGAGGTTTCACAGCGCACCGAATATACTGAGCTTACAAGCTTACATGTTTTCAGAACTACTGTGAGAGGATGTTGTAACTTTGACTTTAGATGTTGTACAGCAGCTTAAACTACTTCAACACATTTATAGTGAGAGCACGATTTGGGACGAGGAGTTGGGTGCTTCAAGACAGACTGTGCCGGAGGACGTATCGCCGGAGCAATTGCAGGCACTAAAGGCTGCCGGACATGAGCCAAATCACTTTGTAAGACCGCAGCATGAGGAGACGATCCGAGAATTGAGAACATTGGCTGAGCGTTGGACTCTTCAGGAGGCTGCACAGGCGTTTGTGGCTTCTCTATGGTCAGCGCCAATGATCTGGCGTTCACTTCTTACAGGAAAACTGATTGCAAGCAGTATACCTGACCATGAATATAGTCCATATCCCTCCAGTCGTAAGTGCCAGATCTGTGGTTTGGATGTCAATGACGGAGTAGATACTTCGCTACAGTGGTACTGGCGAATGACCAACGGCACACCGCTGGATGGAGACGTTTTTGGACATGTACTGGCTCTGAGAGAGATGGCTGCTTCGCAGGAGCTTCCTGTTCCTAATGAGTATGATCGCTGGACGTTGCGCGCGGTGTTAACGGTGCTGCGTAATCTGCCACCTAAAACTCGGTACAGCAAGGCTGCGGATGCACTCAAAAAAGAACAATTCCTGCCTACGAAAAAAGTATATGTTTACCGCGATTTGCTTGAAACGCTGGCGCTGATCGGTATTCTGGACACGCCAGAACAGCCAGGAATGATTACAGCCTTCACCTCATATGCAGAACGCGACAAGAGACCTAATACCCGCGTTGAGGTACAAGCGCCCTTGGCATGGTGGGATTCATCTGTAGGAATCAACGACGACAATCTGGCCCGGATTTTTAATGAATTCGACTGCAGTGATGTATTATTTGAGGACAAGATTGAACCAAGTCCACCGGTGAGTGAGACCGTTATTGGTGCATTTGAAAGCAGACGAGGTGTAGGTACCAAGGCGAAGGTACCGAAAAAATCTCCGGATGCCGGTACGGGTGAAGTGCGGCCTGGAGATGTATATGCAGTGAAGGTACTGAGTGGCTCTTGGGTTACAGTATACTGTCATGAAGTGAGGGACAAACGTGCCGTCGTTGAATATTTGGATGGCGTGTTCCCCGAAATGCCGGGAAAAGAAGACCTTATTCTGACCGTTCGTCCAAGGCCGGATGAGCGCTGGCAGTGCTCGGCCATCGGAATGGACTCGACCAGTTGGGTTAGAAGAGTAGCTCGGGATATGCCAGCTCCTGCTGCTTCCCAGCCCAAGCCTGAGAGTGTTCCTTTCCACGCTGCAAAGGATTTGAGGCACATGGCAAGCTGGTGTTTTCCAGACCTTTAGAAATTATCTTCATTATTGGATGAAGTCCGTATCTCGTATGAGATGCGGATTTTGTAATATAAATGCTTATTAAAAGTTAGTATGTGACAAAAAGAAACAAAAATGAATTGATTTTTTGACATTAAAGTGCTAACATCCAATTAATAACGAAAGCGATCCTTCAGGGCAGGGTGTAATTCCCTACCGGCGGTGATGCGTGTTGGGGAACTATTTTCCACGACATCGCAAAGTCCGTGACCTGTCTGCTTATAGCAGATGGCTGATCTGGTGTAATTCCAGAACCGACAGTATAGTCTGGATGGGAGAAGGAGTGGGTGCACGCCAATGAGGCTGCACTCCGCAGGAGTGGTGTCACATAACATCCAGCTCGTTCAGATGTTGTGTGTGGAAGGCTTGTTTATAATGAGTTTTCTGGTACATAATACCGTTATATAGAACTCTTCACCTGATTCTATGTATATCATTCTGTTGCTCGAATGGATATGCAGCAGGGTATGTGTTTGTTTTCACGTACCTGTCAATGGTTATGGTGAAGTGTCGGTATTAGTGTGTTTCATCTCTCCTGCAGAGACAGTAGTCTTCCATCATCCCTACCTGAACAGATTGTTCGGTAGGGATTTTTTAGTTCAAGATTATAACCGTGGGGTGAACGGATATGGAAATGATCAATGATGAATTTTATATGGCGTTAGCACTGGATATGGCAGAACGGGCACAAGGACAGACTGGAATTAATCCTGTCGTGGGATGTGTCGTTGTTAAAGATGGACGGGTTGTTGGCCTGGGAAGCCATCTGAAACGGGGGACAGGTCATGCGGAAGTGCATGCCTTGAATATGGCTGGAAGCGACGCGGTGGGGAGCACCGTTTACGTCACATTGGAACCTTGTAGTCACTATGGTAAAACTCCACCCTGTAGCGAACGTTTGATTCACGAGAAGGTTAAACGAGTGGTGGTCTGTTGTGAAGACCCGAATCCGCAGGTTTCTGGTACAGGCATTAGTATGCTTCGTCAACAAGGCATTGAAGTTGAAGTGGGTATTTTGCGCGAACGCGGAAGACGTATGAATGAAAAGTTTATTAAGTTTATTACTACGGGCCTTCCTTTCGTTACCCTCAAAACAGCATCTACGCTGGATGGTAAAATTGCTACGCGTAGCGGTGACAGCAAATGGATCTCCAACGAGCCGGCGCGTGAAATTGTGCATGCGCTTCGTCACCGTCATCAGGGCATTATGGTTGGCGTGGATACGGTAATTGCCGATAATCCCGAACTGACTACCCGTTTGCAGGTGGAAGGCATCAGTCCGGTACGAATCGTAGTGGATTCCAAGCTGAGGTTGCCTGTAGGCTCCAAAATGGTCAAGGACGGTCTGGCCCCAACGTGGGTACTTACAACGGATGAAGCCAGCCAGGAAGCCGCTGAGCGTCTTGAAGCTTACGGTGTTGAAGTCATTCGCTGCGGACCTGGGCCACGCGTAGATTTGCTACATGGCCTGAGCAAGCTCGGAGAACGGGAGATTGGCTCCATTCTGCTAGAAGGCGGCGGTACACTAAATGGTGCAATGCTGGAAGCTCGGTTGGTAGATCGTCTGCTGATGTTTATCGCTCCTAAGATTGTGGGTGGATATGATACACCGGGAAGTTTCCGTTTTGAAGGCGTAGAGCGTATGAGTCAAGCGATTCAATTGCATCAGCTGGAAATTGAGCAAATTGGAGATAATATCAGCATTGGCGGTATTCCGGTTTGGCCAGAATAGGGGGACGATAGCATGTTTACGGGTTTGGTGGAAGAAGTCGGTCAGATCCGGCGTATTGGCCGTAAAGGCGAGGCTCTGGTTCTGAATATCGCTGCTTCCGTCATTATGGAGGATCTGAAGATTGGTGACAGTGTAGCGGTTAACGGAGTTTGTCTTACCGCAACCACCCTGGAAGGCGGAGGTTTTACAGCAGACGTCATGCCGGAAACGTATCGCCACACCAATCTCAGCCAGCTTCAATCCGGCAGCAAGGTTAATCTAGAACGAGCCATGTTGTCCGGTGGACGATTCGGTGGTCATATCGTTCAAGGTCATGTGGATGGAACCGGAGTGATTGGCAACATTACGCGAGATCAGAATGCGGTTGTGTTCGAAATCAAGCCCGATGACCATGAACTTTTCAAATTTTTAATTCCAAAAGGTTCGGTCACTTTGGATGGGATAAGCTTGACGGTGGTACAGACGACTCACAGTTCCTTCACGGTTTCGATTATTCCTCATACGATTGGAGAAACGGTGTTAAATGTTAAAAAGACAGGAGATACCGTCAACATTGAATGCGATATTTTGGGGAAATATGTAGATCATTTGTTACAATACGGCAAGGGTCATCCGGAAACGAAATCAGGCAAGCCAAGCAGCATCAGTGAAGAGTTTCTTTCCAATCACGGATTTGCATAATTTAGCGAGAGAAAAGTATAAACCACAGAAGGCTCCAAATGATTTGATTTGTAGTGCACACGCACGAATGAGTAATATTAAATAAACCGGAAACAGGAGGTGCAGCTGATGTCAGAACAATCCGAGCCATCCATTCTGGATTCAATTGAGGCAGCTATTTATGATTTGATGCGTGGTAAACCCGTAATCGTGGTTGATGACGAAGATCGGGAAAATGAAGGGGATTTTATTGCTTTGGCTGAAAAAGCAACCCCTGAGGTTATCAATTTCATGATTACTGAAGGTCGAGGACTCGTCTGTGTTCCCATTACGCAGCAGCGGGCAGATGAATTAAATTTGAAACCGATGGTTCAGCAGAATACGGATTTCCATGGGACAGCTTTTACGGTCTCTGTGGATCACAAAGATACAACGACGGGAATCTCGGCGCATGAGCGTTCCATTACCGTTAAAGGTTTGATTGATCCGAATGCGAAAAGCAGTGATTTTCGCAAGCCGGGTCACATGTTTCCGCTCATTGCTAAAGACGGCGGTGTGTTGCGTCGTGCCGGACACACGGAAGCGGCAGTTGATCTGGCGATCATGTGCGGCTCTTACCCCGCAGGTGTCATCTGTGAAGTGATCAAGGAAGATGGTACGATGGCCAGACTTCCTGACCTGCAGGAGATTGCACGTAAGCATGATCTGAAACTGATTAGTATCCAGGACATGATTCGTTACCGGAATGAGAAGGAGAAGCTGGTGCAACGTGAAGTTTCCGTTCGTATGCCGACGGACTTTGGCGAATTCCAGGCAGTGGCGTATACGAATGCAGTGGATAATAAAGAACATGTTGCCTTGGTCAAAGGGGATATTGACGGTTCCAAACCTGTATTGGTTCGTGTTCACTCCGAATGTTTGACTGGCGACGTATTCCACTCTCACCGTTGTGACTGCGGCCCGCAGTTTGATGCGGCGCTGAAGCAGATCCATGATGAGGGTAATGGCGTACTGCTCTATATGAGACAAGAAGGCCGTGGGATCGGTTTAATCAACAAACTCAAGGCTTACAAGCTGCAAGAAGAAGGTCTGGATACAGTGGATGCCAATCTGAAGCTTGGTTTTGCTGCTGATCTGCGCGATTATGGGATCGGTGCACAAATTTTGAAGGATCTTGGCGTTCGTCAGATTCGATTATTAACGAATAATCCACGGAAAATTAAAGGCTTGGAAGGATATGGTCTGGAAGTGGTAGAGCGTGTACCGATTCAGATGCAGGAGAATGAAGATAATACAGCTTACCTTCACACCAAGCAAGCCAAATTGGGCCATATGCTCAAGTTTGATGATATCGAGCAGAATGAACAGTAATTTCAGCTACTCACGATGATTTTCTGATATGTAAATATTGGAGATTTCACATGTTCAATTGCAGCACCTATAACATTATATATCGACAGGGAGATGACGATAATGCCTAACTATTTTGAAGGACATTTGGTATCGGAAGGTTTAAAATATGGCGTGGTAGTTGGACGTTTTAATGAATTTATTACGAGCAAGTTGCTTAGCGGGGCGCTGGATGCGTTCAAACGTCACGGTGTGCAAGATAATGAAGTAGATGTAGCTTGGGTACCGGGAGCTTTCGAAATCCCGCTTATCGCTCAGAAAATGGCCGAAAGCGGCAAATACGATGCGGTCATCACACTCGGAACGGTTATCCGTGGATCAACAACACATTATGATTATGTCTGCAACGAGATGGCTAAAGGGGTAGCGGCAATTAATCTGAAAACAGGGGTGCCGACCATCTTTGGATTGGTTACTACGGAGAACATTGAACAGGCGATTGAGCGTGCAGGAACGAAGGCCGGCAATAAAGGCTGGGATGCTGCTACAGCTGCAATTGAAATGGCGAACTTGACGAAACAGCTAAAATAGTGCTTATTTAATAGTAGTGCCCTGCTTTGCGCAGACGAAATCGGGAGAGCGGTTTCGGACGGCTGGCAGGGTTTTGTATTTTTCTGGCGGGAGGATTCGTCTAGTGACGGTAGTTACATACAAACTGGAGACTTTTGAAGGGCCTTTGGATCTGTTGTTGCATCTGATTGATAAGGCTGAGATCGACATCCAGGATATTCCCATCAGCGATATTACCGATCAGTACATGGCGTATCTGCATTCCATGCAGGAGCTGGAACTGGATATAACAAGTGAATTTCTGGTGATGGCAGCTACGCTGCTGTCCATCAAGAGCAAACTTTTACTGCCCAAACCACCGGTAATCGAGGATTTCGAGGATTATGATTATATGGAAGATGAGGATTATGATCCGCGTGCCGAATTGATTGCACGCCTTATCGAATATCGCAAATATAAAGGAATAGCGCGGCATCTGCATGAACGGGAATGGGAACGCAGTCTTATTTTTTCCAAAGAGCCCGAAGATTTGCGACCTTATATGCCTATGGAGGAACAAACGAATCCGGTGCAAGGTCTGCATACTTCTGATCTCATCGCGGCGTTTCAGAAAGCACTTCGAAAGGCTGAGAAGCGTACAACGGTCACCCGGATCAAAAGGGACGAAATTTCGGTCAAGGATCGCATACGTGAAGTTATTGGTGCCTTGGAGCATTTAGGTCCTGGGGGGCGGTTGTTATTTTCCAAGCTTATGGATGATCAGATATATCGCCATGAGATCGTGGTTACGTTTCTAGCGGTATTGGAGCTGATGAAGATGAAGCAGATTGTTTGTTACCAGGAACGGTTGTTTGAGGATATCGTTATGGAGTGGAGAGGGGAAACAACGAATCATGGATTTTCCGAAATTGAAGTCGATTATTGAGGGCCTTTTGTTTTTGTCCGGAGAAGAAGGTCTAAGTGTCAAACAGATTGCTGAAATCGTGGACCAGCGCGTAGAGCTGGTCACGGATGCCATTGAGGACATGATCGGCGATTTTGCTCGGCAAGGACGAGGGGTGCAGATTCTGAAAATTGCGGGTGTCGTGCAACTGGGAACGTTACCAGAACATGCAGCGTATTTTGAGAAGCTTGCTTATTCTCCTGCACGTACATCGTTATCCCAGGCGGCTCTGGAAACATTGGCCATTGTAGCTTACCGTCAGCCCATTACACGTGTGGAAATTGAGGAGATTCGTGGTGTGAAATCGGAACGCGCGATCCATACACTTGTGAACAAGGATCTGATTGTTGAAGTGGGGAGAGCGGAAGCGATTGGACGCCCGATTTTGTACGGAACAACGAAGTCATTCCTCGATTATTTCGGACTAGCTTCGATTAAAGATCTTCCCGAACCGGGGTTGTTTGAAGATTCGGAAAACTTGGAGGAGGAAACGCAGTTGTTATTCAACAAGTTGGACATGAAGCAGCCGGATGTCTCGGATACAGACGTGCAAAGTGTGTTTGATTTTGAAGAGGAAGAAGCATTCCCAAAAGAAGATATTGCCGTAGATCCAGACGATGATTCTTCGGGTTTCTCGTCCTGACACAAGTCATAGGTAAGAATGTATGGGGACAAAGTGGAGATCGATCCGCTTTGTCTCTTTGTGTTTTTCCTAGACCGGCTGTGAAGGTATTCGATAGGTAAATCGTCTACTCAAGAGCTTTTCGGCAAAAATTGGAGTATTTCAGTCATTCGTGAATTTTTTCCAGCAAGGAATGCCATACTAGACATGATAAGAATCGAGGGCTTGGAGGTAAGGCCTGTGTGGATCTGGCTTGGAGGAATCGGTTTGTTCATCGCACTGCTGATTGCCGCAGTCCTCATCTCAAATGTTCATGTTCATGTTATATTTCGCAAACATAAGAGCGATGACTACGCAAATATCAATGTTCGACTGTTGTATGGCTTCGTGCGGATGAATTACGAGATTCCGAGCATTGTTTTCCGAAATATGAAAGAAGGCTTCTTACTTAAAACAGAACAGTCGATGAACCATTCCAGAGGAGAAGTTTTGGGAAGTCAGCAGGTGAATAAACGAAAAGTGAAAAATTGGGCAAAAGAAGTCAAGGTAATGCTTAAAGCAACAGAGGCTCTGAAGATATGGGTCAGACAGACGCTCAGACGAGTATATATAACGAATCTGTTCTGGTCTACTGCGGTTGGTGTAGGTGATGCTGCTTATACAGCAATGCTTTCAGGCTGGTTGTGGAGTATTAAGTCGATGATTGTTGGGTTCTTAACGTACAAAATGCGTTTCAAAACGCTGCCTGATCTTGAGGTACTTCCGGTATGGTCCGAGGAGATGGAATTTCGAACAGAACTGGATTTCAAACTGAGGATCCGTATGATGGCCATCTTAATTGCAGGATTGAGACTGCTTACTCGCGTGCTGCAGGTCGAGGGAGGCTGGCGAATGTGGTTTAAACTCCTTAGGGAGCAACGCCGCAAGTCGAAGCAAAAGAAGAAGCACAGGCACATTGTGGAAAAGGAAGCTCGGTAATGCGGAGCTTAACTAACCTGAGATTGAATGCTCTATATTGTGTTAAAGTTCTGGAACGAGAATGTGCAACAACGGTTCCCTGCATTGATTACATAAGTCCCGCAAGTTTGGGGATGATATGGTTAGATCAAAAACCTATATATGTTGATTGATCATTGACACAACGTATTTGTGTTAATCTGCTTAATTTCAACGATATAGCTTATATTGAAACTGGAGGGAAGTCACATGTCAGATCATCCAATTCAAGGCTTAATGGAAACTGCAATGGAAAATATCAAGGGCATGGTGGATGTCAATACAATTGTTGGCGATCCTGTAGAAACACCGGATGGTACGGTCATTCTGCCGATTAGTAAAGTGGGATTTGGCTTCGCCGCAGGCGGAAGTGATTTTAATGTAAGTGATGGAAAAGGCAACAGTACATCAAGCACAACGGAACATGCTCATTCAGCAAAGGTTGCTTCTCCATTTGGCGGTGGTAGTGGCGGCGGTGTATCCATCCGCCCAATCGCTTTTCTGGTCGTTGGCAAGCAAGGTGTACACATCGTGCCGCTTGATAATTCGACGCACTTGTTTGAAAAATTGATTGATTCAACGCCTTATGTCCTAGATCGCATTCAGGAAATGTTCCGGCACCGTAATCATGGCACAACCGAACATGATGTTCGAGTGACAACGGATCATACAACGTATAGCTAAAGTCATATAGTTAATTCCAAACCCCTCTGGCACTTCAAGGTGCAAGAGGGGTTTTGGTGTTAAAGGCAGCTTATTCAAAGCTTTAAAGCTTAGGTAACCAAGCGTTAAAGTGAGCTGCATCCTTCAGGAAGTAAAATCCCTGGATAATAATAATCAGCTCTGGGTACTCTCTCTCATATTGGAGATGGATGGAAGAAGAATCCATCGTCCCGATTGCGGATAGGGGATCAATGGTTAAGGGCTCATCTGGTATCTTGGAATAAAACAGTACAATCAACCTTTCTGATAAAAACGCGTTTAATGCGGAGCAATTTGAGATGAACTTGAGATCTCTTGTTCTTTATACGGTTTCTGTCTTTCATTGTTTAACCCAAGATAAAAAAAGCAGAACCCCACATCGATGTGGAGTTCTGCGTTCTCTAACCTGAATACTGTGATAATCATACATGTTAAGACAGTAAAAGCTTAGCATATTTTTGTTGAAATGCTCTGTTTTATTGGTAAACTACAAGTTCTGATCGATCTACTTCCTGATATGGAAGAACTTCAAAGATGGTTTCGATAACGGTTAATTGCAAAATAACTTTACGAATAGGATCGATGGTTTTTCCCTCTTTTGGATTTTATTCCTATTCGTTTATGATTTCTTCACATATGATTAGAGTAAGTTAAGGGAGAAAAAACTAACAGGAAGTTGATAGAGGACGCTGTGCCAAGGATGTATTCAGACATGAAGCTATTGCTTTTTATAGGCGTGTTATGTACGTTTAATCCTATTCGTTAACTTCCTGAAGGATGGAATCAATCAATTGATCATCAATCAGCGAGCTTGCTTTTTTCAGAGCGAGTAAGATGCCCTGAGGCTGTTCAAAAAAAACAGTTTGAAGAATGGGAGCTACCTCATCCAGTTCAATTTTTTCAGCTTTTACCATACTAATCAAAGCAACGACGATCTCGTGTCCTTCAACATTGCCTTCCATGAATCTCATTTTTAAATGATTTGCTACGTTTTCGGTCTTTGACTGCGAGTAAGCCATTACATTTCCCTCCAACAGTTCGAATATCTTAGCAGAGCTCCCCAGATACAATTCTAAATCAGGTTAGATTAGGAGTCTTAACAATAATAAGGCAGATGGTTTATTTTATCAACAGAACTGTGAGTATTGTATTCATTGGCAATCCGGAGGTTGATGCAGCTGTTATACAGGTTGACTTAGCCTACATCTGGGGTGAATTCCTTTTTCGTGTAAATATGATCGTTCGTTGGTTCATTGATTCGCGAGAAACTTGTCTTGGATAAGGACTTTTGATTAAATTAGGTTGAATTCATGTATTTAGGGTAGTTACAAGGCCGGGAGGTTAGGCAGGAGGCGATGGAAACATTGATATAAAGGACTTGGAAAGAGAGCTCGCTAAACTGGCATCGAGAGTTAGAAAAAACATTACGGAGCGCGGGCCGGTAGATACCAGGGTCTCCATCATGAATCACTTCATCATCTTAAAGTTTACGGCAAAATTCACGAAGCCTGAAGCATTCATGCTTGAACATATGCACTCACACTCAAGTCAAGTTTTCACGGACTATAAAATAAAGCTTTCACTTTTGATGAAAGAAAATTTTAATCCTGTCTTCTCTTATATCCATATGGGGCTAATGATTGAAGACATTGAAACTACATTTTTTGGACATGAGTTTACTGAGCAAGTGACAGTCTTCAAGATGAATAAGGATATTGAAGTTTTGCTGAAAAATGATGAGATAAGTATGCCTTGAGAACTGCTGAATTGCTTAAATAATCGTGCTCAGGTTCTTGGGAACTATTTTTCTTGTTGACATTATCCTACATATTTCCTTATACTACCCTTATGGCGATTGGAGAGATTAATAATCTTGATGAAGCCAATAATGTACCACGTATTGTAGACCATACTCTCGGTAATTGGAACGAAATAAGAAGTCAGACCAAGACCGACACATTCCACCCTTCTGGGTTATCCCAGTGGTGTGATCTGTGTTGGTCTTTTTAGTGTGATTGAACGTTTCTTAACCTTAAGCGAGTTGTTTCGTATATAGGGTGTAAAAGAGGAAGAGAGTAATGATAAAAAAATAACTTGCGAACATTAGTTCGTGTTTGTTATCCTGAATGTAATCTAATGGAAGAGGAGGACCTATGATTGGTTTATATTAAGTAAGCTCAAGAAGTAAATAGATTAGTTCAAATGTTTTGGAGTAACATAATTACATAGGTTTGCGAGGTATATGATGATTTTAGCATGATCAGATTTATTTTTAGGATTGCTTGAAACTAGAGTGGGGGAACTAAGGCAGTGTTTCGAGGCCTGATTATTATTAATTTATTAATGGGGGATAAGTATGATATCTGCTACAACAACTATGGGGTTTGATGCATTATTCGAAATGGGGGATATGGACATGTTCCTGAACAAGGCTCAGGAGAAATGTCGTCACAAGTTGAGGGGTAAAACGTTCGCTGGGATGGAAAAGGAAGATGTTACTCAAGAAATTTTGATCAAACT
Organism: Paenibacillus polysaccharolyticus; assembly: GCF_023714295.1. Lineage (GTDB taxonomy): Bacteria > Bacillota > Bacilli > Paenibacillales > Paenibacillaceae > Paenibacillus > Paenibacillus polysaccharolyticus_A. The sequence continues at coordinate 14,322 of NZ_JAMAUN010000014.1, read as the reverse complement.
AATGAGTTCTTTGGATAAGTATGATTCGGACAAAGCAAAAATGTCGACGTTTGTGGATCATTTAATTGATAATAAAGTCAAAGATATGTACCGCAAATGCATGTCAGAAAAAAATCTCAGTGTCGTTAACGCAGCTCAAATTATGACCACGGACCATGGCGGAGAAGAAAGTGATGGCACAGATATGGCATTGGTGCTGGGACATACTGGCTTTGCTTATGAAAACTTCGAATTTCTTACGGATATTATGGAAAATATGAGGCTGAATGATCGTGAGAAGCAAATTTTCAAACTGCGTATGTCCGGTTATGATTTTGTAGAAATTGCCTCTATTCAGGGAGTATCCAAAGCACGAATATCTCAAATATGGAAAGAAATTCGCAATAAATACGAAGCCTTATAATATCATAGTCATATAGTGGCAATAAATAGCCTTTAGTTTTAACGGAGCTACAGAAAATAACATTTTAGAATGAATACCTACATATAACGAAAAGCACCCTTAATTGGGTGCTTTTTATATGTCGTATAGAGAATGTATTCTGAAATCGCGCAGGCATTCTTCGATTCTTCCGCTAGGGAAACTTTTTCTGGATATCAGACTTTACCTTAGCTGAAATACTACGTATAAAGCTTATATCAGAAAATTATTGTGAATGAATTAAGATTCGTACATAGGAGATCCAAATGGGAAAATACTCAGAACATATTCATAGCAAGTTAAAAGAAAATAAGAAATATTATAGTATGGACGAAAGTTATAATATAGAACGTTGTCAGACGGATGAACACTTTCTTGGAGAATGCATTCTGGTCAATGAAAATCTAATATGGCACTCAGTGCACAAATACATTGGTAAACCTGAACTGTTGACTAGAAACCATTGTGTGGAGAAAGATGACATTCTACAATTGGGCCGATTGGGATTTCTGAAAGCTGTTAAAGCGTTTGATACGTCCCGAGGTGTGAAGTTCAGTTCGTTTGCTGTTACAGCTATCGTTAGAGAGATTCGTTGTTTTCTGAGGGATAGCGCGAATATTATTCGTCCAACACGTACAGCCACAGATTTAATTCATCGCATCAATCGTTTGGAACATGATATGGGTTATCTCCCAGCTGCGCATGATATTGCAGTTCTACTTGATGAGGAAGAAGAAAAAGTGAACAAGGCGCTTCAGGTGGGCAAGGGGGTCAAGTATCTAGATGAGCCTGTAGGGTCGGATGATCAGAATCCTCAATCTGTTACGTTGATGGATACAATCTATAGTGGAGATGATATGGAAGAGACTGTGCTAGATAAAATGTACGTTGATGCTGTGCTTGATTCAGTGAAGCGTAAGCTTAGTGCACAAGAAGCCGCGGTGTTGAAACATCGAGTAGACGGACTCAACCAGACACAGACAGCAGACATAGAAGATATTAGCCAGATGAAAGTATCCAGAATTATGAGGAAAGTCGCTAAAATGCTAGATCAGTCTAATAAAGTGGATATGTAGAACGATCATAGGCATATAAATTCAGTGGAAACGACAGAGCTTTTACATACCAATCCCCCCGCGTCACATCAAAGTGCAGGGGGATTTTTGCTGTTTTTGCCTGTGCGGGACATACTCTAGGTTGTCCGGACATAGGATAGTACAAGATTCCAAGCGACCCGGAGGAATGTGGATGCGAAAATTAATGAAAGCTATTGTAGGTATGTTTATGCCTGTATTGCTCTTATCTACGATGGGCGTACCGTCAGTCCAGGCAACGATTGCTGGGCCTTCTACTCATGCTCAAAGTGCAGCGCTTATCGATGTGACATCAGGGCGAATCCTCTACAGCAAAGATGGGGACAAGGAACTACGCATCGCGAGTTTGACTAAAATTATGACCGCCATCGTTGCAATTGAAGAAGGCAAGTTAGATGCCAAAGTCAAGGTGACGCCCGCAGCTTTTGCCAAAGAAGGGTCTTCGCTATATCTTAAGCTGGGCGAGGAGATGACACTAGAAAATATGTTATACGGTCTGATGCTGCGCTCAGGTAATGATGCAGCTTCGGCAATCGCTGAGCATGTCGGCGGCTCGGAAGAAGGTTTTGTTTTGCTTATGAATAAAAAGGCAGAGCAGATCGGTTTAACGAGATCCCATTTTATGAATCCACATGGTTTGGATGCCGAAGGCCACTACTCTACCGCGAATGATCTGGCGAAGTTAACGGCTTACGCGCTCCATAACCCGGTATTTAAACGAATCGTGGCAACAGAAAACAAATCTGCTCCAAATCCGAATGAAAGCTGGGAGTATTCCTGGCACAACAAAAACAAAATGCTTCGATTATATGAGGGAGCAGATGGGGTCAAAACCGGATATACCAAAAAGGCATTCAGATGCCTAGTCAGTTCAGCGACAAGGGACGGGCAACAGCTAGCCGCGGTGACACTGAATGATGGCGATGACTGGAACGATCATGCGAAGATGCTGGATTTCGGTTTTGAACATTTTCCACTTGTGGAAATTGCCAAACAGGAACAGCCTGTTCAGAACATGGAACTCTTAACAGGACGTGGTTTTAAATACCCGCTTGCCAAAGGGGAAGAGGAAGACATCACCAAGAAGTTGGTTCTGCTCGATAAACGTTCGCAGGATGCAGTCACAGAGAATGAACAATCCACAGATCCTTCGTTCGGACTGGCCGGACGAGTTGAAATGCAGTTGAAAGGCAGACCGATCGGCTCTATACCTGTGTATTACAAAGGTAGTTATATTCCGCCAGAGCCGCCCATTGCAGATGCTGCTATAGGTGGTGTAGGAGAGGTCACGAATTGGATTTCCGCATGGAAGACCGTGTTAACTCGACTGTTATCACCTTGATTTTGATTGAAGGATAGAGATCGTTGTTGTGCTTGCTGTTACTGGGAGGGATGATTCCAATGATCAATCTGATCTGGTTAATGATGATCTTGATCGGCTTTGTTTTTGCGGCAGTAAACGGGAAGATTGAAGTGGTCACCCAGGCAGCATTTGATGGTGCGGCAACCGGTGTGACGGTATGTTTCGGTCTGATCAGTGTGCTCGTATTCTGGATGGGAATGATGAAAATGGCCGAAGATGCCGGCCTACTTGGACGGATTGCGAAATTGCTCGGACCGGTGGTCGGATTTCTGTTCCCGGATGTACCCAAAAACCACCCAGCTATGGGTTACATCTTATCCAACATGAGCGCAAATTTGCTTGGATTAGGGAATGCAGCTACCCCTATGGGAATCAAGGCGATGCAGCAACTGCAGGAACTGAACCCTGACAAACAGACTGCATCCCCCGCTATGTGTACATTGCTGGCACTGAATACGGCGAGTATTACGATTATTCCTACAACGCTGATTGCAATCAGGTTGAACTATCATTCGGCAAACGCCACGGAGATTGTAGGCACAACGTTAATGGCCACCATTATCGCTACACTTGCTGCGATTATGGCAGATCGCTGGTATCGAAATCGAACTCTTCGCAGATCGCCGCGTATATCCAAAAGCGGTAATCCTGGCATGAAAGGATGAGCAACCTTGTTAACCTTCATTAACTGGATATCTGTCTGGGCCATTCCGGTTATTATCGCGTTTGTTCCATTATATGCGTTTACCAAAAAGGTCCCGGTCTACGAATCCTTTGTTGATGGGGCCAAGGATGGCTTCTCGACTGCAATCAGCATCATCCCACATCTGGTGGGCATGATGGTTGCCATTAGTGTTTTTCGTGCCTCGGGTGCACTGGATTTTGTGATTCAGTTCTTCACTCCTCTCGTCTCGTGGATGGGTGTACCAGGAGAAGTGCTTCCGTTAGGTATATTACGTCCATTAACGGGGACAGGCTCCCTTGCATTTACAACGGATCTGATCAAAACGTATGGCCCTGACTCCATGATTGGCCGAATGGCCTCTACCATTCAAGGAAGTACGGATACGACGTTATATGTGCTAACTGTGTATTTTGGAGCCGTGGGCATTCGGAACGGCCGGTACGCGCTTAAAGTTGGATTGTTTTCAGATGTTGTTGGATTCATCGCTGCACTTGCCATTTGTTTGATTGTTTTTGGATAAACTATTGCCGCTTTCCTTCCGATATACTAGTTATGCTAGAATAATAACGGAGGAGAGTGAGACATGCAAAAGAGTTGGAAACGAATGCTCCGTTACGGGTTGACAAGTATGCTCGCTATAACGATGCTTGCAGGTCCGACAGGGTTTGCCGGTGCTCAAGCTGAACAGACGATCCATTTTACGGGTTACTTTGACAAGGCATTACGTGCTCAAATGGCGATTACGGCGGATTCTTTTCCGGTTGTTAACGTGCGCTTGATTAAAGCGAATGAACCAGATATGGTTTATTATGATGTCGGAACTTCGATTTTGATATCCAAAGATGAAGTGTTAACTAATTACCATGTTGTTCAAGAATTCGCTGAGCTGTCTGGCGGAGATAAAGGGACATTAACGGTTGCGAGCCCAGGATCGCTCAATCAGGCGGTTAAAGCTAAAATTATTAAAACGGATCCGGTAACGGATATGGCTCTACTCAAGCTGGATAAACCGATTGACGCTGAACCGGTGAAGTTTGCCGATGCGAGGGACAACCAGGTCGTTTATACCATTGGATTTCCTAAAAATCCATCGGGAGATCTTGTCATATTAGATGATGATTTCCCCACGACTTACAACACGATAGCTAAGAGTCGGGTGTTTAGTTCCCTGGCGGCTGATGTACCGGGAAAAGTAGGTATCGGAAGCATTGTCAAAGCGATGGCTCAAGGCAATTCAGGAGGACCTGTACTTAATCAGAATAAACAGGTTATTGGCATGATGACGTTTGTATACGGTGGACGGACGTATTTTATTTCTTCAAAGACACTGCAGACTTTTGTGAAAGAAGCCGTAACTCCTGCGAAAAAGCCGGTTGTGGTTACAGGTAAAGTTTCGAACTAAATCGACATAATAATATAAATGATGAAGGTTTACCTTTGCGCAGTCTGAATGAATTCAGCTGCGGCGAGGGTAAGCTTTTTTTTGTATATCGAGGCTATAAAATATCTATACTTTACTACACAAATTAGCGATAAAGCTCGAACGTTCACAAAAACATTGGATAATCCTTGTGATTTCCCGGTTGGATGGGTATCATTAGTGTGAGGTGACATGACAAACATGGAAAGATTACAAAAAATTATCGCGCAGGCAGGCATTGCATCCCGCCGCAAGAGTGAGGAACTGATCCTGTCCGGCAAAGTGGAAGTTAACGGGGAGGTCGTAACCGAACTGGGTACGAAAGCCAACCCCGAAGAGGATATCATTACGGTCAATGGAAAACCGATCCGCAGTGAGAAAAAAGTGTATTTGATGCTCAATAAACCTAAAGGGGTTATTACAAGTGCATCAGACCCGGAAGGCCGGAAAATTGTATCCGACTATTTGAAAGGTGTTAAGGAACGTGTGTATCCGGTAGGGCGTCTCGATTATGATACCGAAGGGTTGCTTATTTTGACCAATGATGGCGAATTTGCGCATCTGCTGACGCACCCCAAACATCACGTGCCCAAGACGTATCTAGCAACAGTTAAAGGGGTACCGCATGGTACAGAACTGGAAAAGCTCAAAAATGGAATTATGCTTGAAGATGGTATGACTGCTCCAGCAGAAGTTGAGTACAAAGATGTGGATACGGCAGCCAAAGAGTCCGTGATCTCCATTACGATTTATGAGGGTCGGAACCGCCAGGTAAGACGTATGTTCGAGGCAATCAATCATCCCGTTACACGTCTGAAACGAATTTCGTTCGGTGGCATTTTGCTGCAAAATCTGAAACGAGGACTGACTCGTAATTTGACCAAAGAGGAAGTCAACAATCTGATTACGCTCGCAAAATCCGAACCCGCCAAAAAAATGAAAAAAAGGTAATGTGAGGACACATAATTTTCATAAAACCGCCGCAGATTTGTGACGAAATTCGCTATAATTGTTCATAGGATGTTCACAGTTTCTATGACAAGAGTCTAAATAAGTGGAACAATTCATTTACACGGTTAACGGAAAGGACAGAAAAAACCTGAAAAGCGAAGTGCTCGCCTTTATCACCGGATTCTCTTCTTTAGAAAAAGCAATTCAAAAAATCTGGGGATAACAGCGCTTGTAAGGTTATGCTGTCATTGGAGTGGGCTGTGTAAAATCTTTAGTTCAACTTATATAGCCAATGAAATCGTCACTTTAAAGGGGAGCAGCACATGGGAAAATCAAGAAGAACGGTGCAAATCGTTATTTTGTGCTTGATCCTGGTGTTGGGCGGATACGCGATTACAACATCGGTATCCGGCTCGAATGGCAAGCCAAAGGAAGGGGATCAAGCCCCTTCTTTTGAACTGCTAGGGCTAGATGGTCAAGTTCATAAGTCTGATGAGTATCAAGGAAAAGCGATGGTTATCAATTTTTGGGGCACATGGTGTGAGCCTTGTGTGAAGGAAATGCCTGCACTTCAAGCTCAGGCTGACAAGTGGAAAGACAAAGGTGTTCAATTTGTTGGAATCAACGTTGGAGAAGATCAGATGACGGTAGAGAATTTTGTGCAGCAGGTGGGTGTTACATTTCCGATTATGTTAGACCGGGAGAAAAACTCCGTTCGGGATTATGGAATCTCTCCGATGCCAACAACGTTTTTCGTATCTGAAACGGGTAAAATCTCCACTATTCATATCGGGCAATTGGATTTGGACACGCTTGACGCTCAAATCTCACAGCTGGCGAAGCAGCCCTGACAGGAGGTCTACTTGTGTTTCAAAATACAAAATGTGAGTGTGGTCATCAGAATCCGGTAGGGACCGTATTGTGCGAGGCATGTGGTAAGCCGCTTCTGGAGGAAACCGCTCAATCGAATGAAGTTTTAGAAATGCGTTACGATGGGATGGCTCGGCGTTCACAGCGAAGCAATCCCAATATTATTGATCGCATATGGAATTTCTTTTCATCTGTTAAAATCGCAGTTTATATGATAGTGCTTACGCTCGTTGGTTCCATGCTAGGAACGATCTATCCGCAAGAAAGTACTTTTCTGAATATTGATCCTTCGGTTTATTACAAAGAAACCTATGGTCAGTTCGGCCATATTTATTATCTCCTCGGTCTGTCTCATACATATGAATCCTGGTGGTTTATTCTACTGCTAGTGATGATCGGAGCATCGCTTGTGATCTGTAGTCTGGATCGCGTGCTCCCACTATACAAAGCGCTGAACAAGCAACGGATACGGAAACATTTGCAATTCTTGACGCGGCAGCGACTTGTGTATCAAGGGACTGTGAAAGAGGACCCTGAAGAGTGGATTAAGAAAGCGGTTACGCCGTTACGTAAGAAAGGGTATCGTGTTCACACTCAGGGAGATGCTTTGCTTGCTGAGAAGCAACGTTTTAGCCGTTGGGGCCCTTATGTAATTCATATCGGACTTATCATTTTTCTACTCGCTGTTCTCGCCCGCGGACTTCCAGGCTTAAATTTGGACGAACATGTTGCTTTTCCCGAGGGGGAAATCAAAAAAATCCCAAACACGTCCATGTATCTGAAAAACGAGAAGTTTAATGTGGAGTTTTATAGTGACGATGAGGTCCCTGAGCAGTTCAAAAATTTGAATAAAACGGTTCCCAAGTTGTTTGAAACCAAGGTTGTATTGTACGAATGCACAGCCGATTGTTCAGATCTCTCCAAAAAACCTCAGCTTGCAGAGGTTGCAAGGCATGATGTGCGCGTGAATCAGCCACTGAATTACCAAGGTCTTAAAGCATACCAGTTTGACTATGACCTGACGCCAACGATTCGCTCGGTAACACCGGATCTGGTTAATGCGAAAACTGGCGAAGTATACGGTTCTTTGAAGATTGATATGATGGACACGCAACGCTCCTTTGAGGCAGGACCTTATACATTGACGGTAAAAGAAAAATTTATGGATTTTGCGCTGGATGATAAAGGGGTGCCCAAATCAAAATCACCTTCACCCAATGCACCTGCATTCCTTTTTCATATCGAAGGTCCAGACCTGCCGGAGAAAGGGATTCAATATTTATATTTTGCCAAACAAATTGACAAGCAGCGTTTTCAACAGGATGAAATCAACCGTCAGCTTGTAGGAGGGGAACTTCCATTACAACTGGAGGTCGATAGTATGGATAAGGTAGATCTAATTCAATCGGTGAGCTACCTGAATATACGCGTTGACAAAGCGATGCCGTTTGTATGGGTAGGGGCTGGTATTGTCATGCTAGGTCTTGTCATGGGCTTCTACTGGCATCATCGCCGCATTTGGATTCGGTTCGACGATGAGCGAATGACGCTTGGCGGACATACCAACAAAAACTGGTTCGGCTTCAGGCGAGAAGTTGCCGGCATTTTGAAACAGATGAATCTGGAAGTGGATGAGAAGTCGTTGGATAACGGGGGGAACCAAGCATGAGTATACTGGATTTCAGCAGCGATGCATTTATCGTATCTTTTTTTCTGTATTGTGCCGCATTTTTGTTATATGCTGTTGCCGTCATGGGAAAGAAATGGAGTAACCGCGATCCGATCGATCATATGAATCGTTGGGGTAAACGGGCGTTTATCGCATCTACGGTTGCGTTGACAGCACATTTGGTTTTCTTTATCACCCGCTGGATTGGTGCAGGCCATATTCCGGTAAGTAATATGTACGAATTCATGTCCTTTTTATCCATGATGATCATGGTAGCGTTTATCGTTGTGTACGCCATTTACCGCAAATCTCTGCTGGGTTTGTTTGCACTTCCGCTCACGATTATCATTATGGCATATGCAGCCGTATTTCCACAGGAAGTTCAACCATTGATTCCCGCATTACAATCGATTTGGTTGAAGATCCACGTTACGCTGGCTGCTTTGGGTGAAGCGTTCTTCGCAGTAGGTTTTGCTGCGGGATTCATGTATTTGCTTCGTACCGTTGATTTTAGTGGAAAAGACAAGTCTTCTCGTCGTCAGCGCGGATGGGTGGAGTTTACGCTCATTACCATCGTTGTGGTGATCGGATTTATTGGAACCGTGTTTGCCTTCCGTGCTTCCGGTTATGAGGCCGTTTTCGTACAGAAAACAGTCACCATTGACACAAAGGGAGAGGAAAATAGTACAATAGAGAAAGTGATTTATCGCATGCCTCCTATTTTTGCTCCATATAATAGTGAAGTGGAAAGCCTGAAACCATTCCTTGGAATGAAGGAACCGTTGCTTGAAACACCTTCATGGATGAATGGCGTGAATGCAGGACGTAAGCTGAATACGGTCATTTGGTCGATCCTTACGGGTCTGATTCTGTACGGAATCATTCGCTTAATTGTACGCAGACCGCTTGGACAAGCGTTGCAGCCGATGATGAACGGCATTGACGCAGATGACCTTGATGAGATCAGTTATCGCGCTATTGCGATTGGATTCCCTATTTTTACGCTGGGAGCTCTGATCTTTGCTATGATCTGGGCACAAATTGCCTGGAGTCGCTTTTGGGGCTGGGACCCCAAAGAAGTATGGGCACTGATCACTTGGTTGTATTATAGTGTCTATTTGCACTTACGTTTATCCAAAGGATGGCAGGGGCAGAAGTCCGCTTGGCTAGCCGTGCTCGGGTTCCTGGTTGTCATGTTTACGCTGGTCGGTGTGAATCTGATTATTGCAGGATTGCATTCCTATGCTGGAGCAGACTAGTAAAGTCCGTTAAAAGTGGTGGCAAAACAACGGTAAATTCATGATATACCCGTTCCCGTAAAACGGGTATTCAAATATTGTTCGCAAGATCGAACATAATAGAAGTGATAAGGAGTTATTGTAAAGGGGCTTGAGTGGGCATGTCAGAACATGAGAATCGTATACTGGTCGTGGATGATGAAGAAAGAATCCGCAGACTGCTTAAAATGTATCTTGAAAAAGAAGGTTATGAAATTGATGAAGCAGAGGATGGCGAAACAGCGCTTCGTAAAGCAACCGCCGGAGATTACGGTCTGATTTTGCTGGATGTTATGCTACCAGGTATGGATGGTGTTGAGGTCTGCACTCGGCTTCGTCAGGTAAAATCTACCCCTGTATTGATGCTTACCGCAAAAGGGGAAGAGATTAACCGTGTACAAGGTTTTGAAGTAGGGGCAGATGATTATGTGGTAAAGCCATTCAGTCCGCGTGAGGTGATTTACCGGGTGAAGGCTATTCTGCGTCGCTCTTCGGCAACAGCGTATCTTTCGAAGGAGAGCAATTCAAGCAACAACATTGTATTTCCACATCTTGTTATTGAGCATGATGCACACCGCGTGACTGCGGGTGGTGAAGAGATCAGTTTGACACCTAAAGAATATGAGTTGTTGCATTACCTTGCAACATCTCCGGATAAGGTTTTCTCCAGAGAAGAATTGCTCAAGGATGTATGGAATTATGAATTTTTTGGTGATCTTCGTACCGTGGATACCCATGTGAAGCGTCTCCGCGAGAAGCTGAACAAGGTATCACCTGAATCGGCAGCGATGATAACAACCGTGTGGGGTGTCGGTTATAAACTGGAAGTACCGAAATAACTTTGCTTTCTGGAGATCACTGGTTGGAAAGTTATGGATAACGATTATATGCCTTGTGGGTTGTGTACTTATCGCGTTGGGTCTATTTTTGCTGCCCTACATTGATACAAACTTTGCTGAATCTGAGTCTAGAGACATTAAAAGGTTATTTACTTATATTTGCATTGTTGGATTCAGTTTGACAACGTTTTTCGCATTATTTTTGTTCACCAAAATTACACAGCCGATGCAGCAGTTAATTCAAGCAGCAAACGCCATCCGCAAAGGTAATTATGGAACGAGGCTTTCTCTCCGTACGAATGACGAAATTGGTGAACTGGCAAATACGTTTAATCACATGGCTGTTCAATTGGAAGATACTATTCGAAATTTGAATCATGAGAAGGAACATTTGGCGAGTGTGCTACGAAGCATGACGGATGCCGTGATTACTTTTGATGGTGAGGGCAAGGTTATCTTGACGAATCCGCCCGGTGAGAAAATTATGCAGGCCTGGTATGCTCTCGATTGGGCTCAGGAGGATGAAGGCTTGGACGGGTTTCCGTCTGTTAATCCTTCTCGGGATGTTCCTGAACCGCTTGTACCCTTATTCAGACTGGTGATGGAGCAAGGAGGGGACCAGAACTCCAATGTACACGTGCAACAAGGAGTATGGTCGGTGCAAATGGCCCCTTTGTATGCAGATAGTGTGGTGCGGGGGGCGGTGGCTGTCTTGAGAGATGTTACCGAAGAAGTGAAAATGGAGAAGATGCGTCGGGACTTTGTTGCCAATGTATCTCATGAAATTCGTACACCGTTATCCATGATGCAAGGATACAGTGAGGCTTTACTTGACGGGATGGCAACATCGCCTGAAGAGAGTGAAGAACTGATTCAAGTCATTCACGATGAGTCACTGCGGATGGGTAGACTGGTAAAGGATCTACTTGATTTGGCCCGTATGGATGCAGGGCATACCGATATGAACATGAAGGAAGTTGAACTCGGCGAACTTCTCGAACGCATTTATCGCAAATTTATGGTGCGCTCGAAGGAACAGGGGATTCAACTTCAATTCGAATGTAAACAGCAGATGATCTCACTTCAACAAGCAGATGAAGACAGGTTAGAGCAAGTATTCACGAATTTACTGGATAATGCGTTTAGACATACACCTGTTGGTAAAAGTGTAAAAATTTCTGCTGAGCTTGTCACTAATTTACGTGCTCCTTTTGCCAGAGTGAGTGTAAAAGATCAGGGGGTGGGTATTCCTACATCAGACCTGCCTTTTATTTTTGAACGTTTTTATAAAGCGGATAAAGCCCGAGTACGGGGAGAGAGCGTGGGAACTGGGCTTGGGCTGGCGATCGTAAAAAACATCGTAGATGCTCATCAGGGCACGATTCATGTCAATAGTGTGCTTGGTGAAGGTACGGAGTTTATATTACAATTTCCGGTAGAATCTTCGAAATAGGTTGATTTTAAACAAAATGTGCCGAAACACCCTCTGATAGAGGGTGTTTTTTTGTTGAAGTATTCCGTTTAATCTTGTTCAACGTGGAACAAGGTCGTATCCTTTTTTGTCCGCAAAAAAATGTCCAAGATAATTTTTGAACTCCTCCTTCATAAGATTGAAAAATAAGATGTCTAAGGAGGATTGATTAAAGTATGTCCGATGGACGTAAAAGAGTAAATATCAAAGCGTTTTTAGAAGGGAGATCATTCCGGGCAGGTTCGCCGTTTATACCCATAACAGCTAGTGAACTTGAGCAATATGAGTCGATTCTTCGTTCTCTTGCTGTAACCATTCCCGCTGCAATTAGTCAGCCGAGTGCGGCAAATATACTTGCGCTGCAGAACGGATTACGTCAATTACTTACATTTGTTAACGAATCTGAGTTTCGTGCTGGGGTGAAAGCGGAGCTTCAAGCTGTATTAGAACTTACCATTGCTTCTTCTGAAGTCATTCCTGTTGCTTTAATTAATCTTTCAGGGAATTTGCAAAATCTGTTGGATGACTTGTTGAGTGTAACGTTGCTTTTGGAGGTACCTTCCGAAGTAAAGGATCGGTTAGTCGGATTAATTCGTTCCATATCGATCTCGTTAAGCAGAGCCACAACGACTTTTGGTACGGTGGGGATTACGGGGGCAGCAGGTCCTCCCGGTGCTCCGGGCGTACCAGGGGTCCCTGGAGTTCCTGGATTGAGAGGAGCTACTGGTCCAACAGGTGCAGCAGGACCAGCTGGATCTGTGGGTGCTGTCGGCCCTATAGGCCCGCAGGGTCCACAGGGTCCACAAGGCGCGACAGGAATTCCTGGAGTAGGATTAAACAATATTACAACGTTTAACCCTGCAGCTGGATCAACTTACGCGCAAGGCCAGGTAGTTAGTTATGATGGAAGTCTTTATGTGGCTAACGTAAATGGCCCGGTGGGTGTACCTGGAAGTTCACCTGATTACACGCTCTTACTTGCCGCTGGTTCTACGGGCACAACCGGGGCAACAGGTGTAGGACTTTCTGGAGCTGTTGCTTTTGATGCGGCTCTTGCACCTGGATATGCTGCAGGTCAAGTGGTTACTTATAATGGCAGTACTTATATTGCGAGCGTGGCAGGTCCGACAGGTACACCAGGTACATCTTCGGACTATACATTGATCGCTGCATCAGGGGTTACAGGAGCTACTGGGGTGGGTCTTAACGGTGCTATCACCTTTGACCCAGCACAAGCGCCAACCTATTCAACAGGCCAAGTGGTGACGTTCAATGGCAGTACCTATATCACAAATGTCGCTTCACCAACAGGTACGCCTGGAAATTCACCTGATTATACATTAATCGCTGGTGCAGGACCAACAGGGGCTACCGGCGCTACAGGTGTGGGGCTCACTGGGATTGTACCTTTCGATCCTGCTCAAGCGCCAACATATCCAGCAGGTCAGATTGTAACGTCTAATGGTAGCACATATATTACGAATGTCGCTGCGCCAACGGGTACACCAGGAAGTTCCCCAGATTATTCGTTGCTTGCAGGAGCAGGCTCCACCGGAGCAACAGGTATAGGTTTGGAGGGAGTTGTACCATTTGATCCGGCTGTTGCGCCAACGTATTCAGCAGGTCAAGTGGTCACATTCAATGGTAGTACGTTTATTACAAATGTCGCTTCACCGACAGGTACACCAGGAAGTTCCCCAGATTATACATTACTTGCTGGAGCAGGGCCATCAGGCGCTACAGGATCAACAGGAGTTACGGGTACAACGGGAGCGACTGGTGTAGGATTAAGCGGTATCGTGGCATTTGACCCAGCAGTAGCCCCGACGTATCCAGCCGGTCAGGTTGTCACGTTCAACGGCAGTACGTATGTCACCAATGTAGCCTCGCCAACGGGCACGCCGGGCACTTCCCCGGATTATACGTTATTAGCAAGTGCAGGAGCCACAGGAGGAACAGGGGCTACTGGGGCAGGGGTAACTGGTAGTACGGGAATAACGGGGACCACGGGAGCTACCGGCGTAGGGTTAAGCGGCATCGTGGCATTTGACCCAGCATTAGCCCCAACGTATCCAGCCGGTCAGGTTGTTACGTTCAACGGTAGTACGTATGTCACCAATGTAGCCTCGCCAACGGGCACGCCGGGCACCTCTCCAGACTATACGTTATTAGCAAGTGCAGGGGCGACAGGAATATCTGGTGTCACTGGGGAAACAGGAGTAACGGGTGCAACCGGTATTGCTGGAGTAACCGGAGCCACAG
>NZ_JAMAUN010000013.1:0-174840 GCF_023714295.1 Paenibacillus polysaccharolyticus | reverse complement strand
CATGCCGCCAGCGTTCGTCCTGAGCCAGGATCAAACTCTCCAATAAAGATGAATTTCAAAGCGTGGTTAAACGCGGTGAAACTCATCGGGGTATTGAAAAGAGCGATAAGCTCATTTTGAATCTGACGAGATTAAAATCTCATTTTTGATCTTGCAAGCAAGATCGATACTCACTCGTTGTTCAGTTTTCAAAGATCAAACTTGTTTCGCTGCTGATTTATTCTCTCCTCAGCAACTTTTATATCATATCACTTCCAAACCAACTTTGCAAGCTCTTTTTTTCAAGTTTCTTTTGAAGCTTGTTTTCATTTGCTTGCCGCACCGTTTATACTGTGTTTTCTTGGCCGGATTTAGAATATATCATAATATACAACCCTTTGACAACTTGTAAAATATACCAAGAAGTATTCTTCTATAGTTTTAATATCATATATCAAATTCAACAGGCTTGGATAGGTACTATTGATGCTACGCTAATATGCTTCATTCTTTTAAATACCTTACTTACTGCATCTACACATCAAGTATACCTTACAGAAGAACTTAATATTTAAACATGTAATCCGAATATAATAAAATGAACAGGCCATTGTTTTCTTAATGATTATCCTCTAGCTTACCTCCATCAAATAACTCTCTCATCCATTATTATAGATAAAACAACCCTCGCTAGAATGTACTCCATTTATTCTAATCTTTAAACAACCGCACTTCTTCCTCATCCTGCCTCAAATCATCCGCAAACCTGGCCATCATCACGGTATCATAATACTGTCCATCCACATGCCGTCGATCTCGCTTGAGGGCTCCTTCAATCTCAAAACCACTTGTCTCATATAATCGAATCGCCTTATCATTCGTTGCAAGTACCTTTAAGGTTACCTTTTCAATCCCTTGTTCATCCGCCCAACGTAAGGACGTTTTCAGTAACTCTCTTCCTATGCCATATCCCCAGAAGGAACGGGCAACACATACCCCAAACTCGACCTGATGCGAAAACCGCTTCAACTCAGTTCCAGCACACCTGCAGTACCCGACAATGTCACCTGATGCCACAGCAACCAGAAACAGATGGTTACGTTTTACGGTATCCATGCGAATCAACTCTTTGAACCCCGAAGCATCAATGTAGGCTTCTCCCGCTTCACGATCCATGTTTTCCGTCTCTCCGTCCAGCTGCACACGAAGTGAGCACAACGTATCTGCGTCCTTTTCCACGGCTGAACGAATAGTATATTGGATTCCTTTGACTTGGTACTCCTGGTCATCAATGATCATCTTGCCCTCTCACACCTTTCATGCTTAACATTGAATAACATTATCGATTCCGTTTAGGCTATATACCACACTCGCCTTGCCTCATCCTCTATTATATACATGTTCTAATCAGAACCCTTAGCTAACTCGCTCTTACTCAGAATCACGAATCTTTAACTTGCCAGACTGACAACTCTTCCACTCAACCCACCTCTGAAGGGCTTTTCCCCGTCACCATTTTGAACACCTGACTAAAATACGTCGCATTGCGGAATCCCGTCATCTCACTAACTTCATACACCATATAATGTCCTGACTGTAAAAGCTCCTGTGCCCGCTGTATGCGGTACCCATTAAGGTAACTTACAAAATTCTCTCCGGTCACTCTTTTGAACAGCTGGCTTAAATACTTGGGGTGCACAAAGAGACCTTTTGCGATAGCCTCGAAACTGATCTCCTCTGCGTAATGTTCCTCTACATATTGTTTCACTTGTGCGACAAGTTTGTTGCTTTTTTTCTCCCCCGTCTCTTTACGGATCTGTTCCAGCCATCCCTTAATGACGCCATCCATCCAGTTTATCAGATCATGCAAAGCATATTTCGACTGTATTTCACGCAGGAAGTCGCTCATCGTGAGAGGTGGTGTCAGCATCGGATGTTGCTTTTTCCAGCTATGCATCATCGTATCAAATAAACTAACCGCTACCACCTGGGCATCCTGAATGCTTGCACAGTTCCCCTCTTGCAGCGATTGGAATAATTGAAGCCAGACCTCCTCCGCCTGACTAATCCGCAGATCAACCCACACCTCATCCCATTGATGAAGCAATAAAGAATAATCCGTCGCACTCCGCTCCATATCTTCCGATGTCTCCACATGATAAATACGGTTCCCGCCCTGAAACTCCGCTCTTTCTACCGCTTCCCTGCTTTCCAGGTAAGAGTCAATGACCTCGCAAGGATGATCTTTCACCCGGCCGATGCCAGCGCTAACTTCAATTTTTAGATACGTAAAGATCTGATCGATCATCCGACCTACGAGAGCCTGCAATTCGTCAAAATAATCCTTGTCTCCGAGCATTACGAGTACAAATACCTGATCGGAATAATCCACAACCTCCAGTTGGCATTTTGCCATCCCAGTAACTTGTTGCTTTACTGTCTCTTGGATGATATCCGCTGCCCCATAACGCAAGAGTTGCCAGTCTCGCTCTTTCATACGTGTCATAAAACCCGGACGATTCAGGTGCAAACTGACAGCACGAACTTTGTCATAGATTTGAAACCCGATATACTCCATCCGCGCCTCGGGTAATTCGTGTGCTCGATAACGTGTAGTCAGCAACTCATGAAGAAACTGTTTGCGAAGATAAGGGAGCACCCGGCCAGCTTCCTGTTTGTACGTGCGCTCCAGCCGCTCTCTCCGATCTCTCACATCTTGCTCCAGCAATACTTCCCGTAGCACTGACTCAATTTCTTCCACCTCCGCTGGCTTCAGCAAAAAGTGATTCACGCCCCAGCGCATAGCCGCTCTGGCGTTTTCGAACTCGTCATATCCACTAAGGATGATAATCGGTAAGTGGGGATAGTCACGCCGCAACTCCTGCGTGACTTCAAGTCCAGTCATGCCCGGCAAGTATACGTCGGTCATGACAAGATCCGGATGCACGCGCTGGAACAGCTCAAGTGCATCCACTCCACTCGCAGCTGTACCAGCAATACTCAGGCCCAAAGAGGGCCAGTTAATATGCTCGGTCAGCGCTTTAATAATATGTGGGTCGTCATCGACAAGCATAATGGTTTTCATCATTTTTCACCGTCCAGCCACAGATTTAAATGCTCTTCGGTCTCAATGCGCGGTAGTGTAATCTCCACCTCGACACCGCCTGAACTTCCATTCCGTAGTTGCACGCCATACCTTTGTCCACAATACAACTGAATGCGTTGATGTACATTACGAACACCGATACCTCGTGCATCCTCCATGTTCCAATCCTCCGGCAAACCTTGTCCATTATCCGTGATTCGAATGGTGATGTCAGCAACAGCCCCTTCCGCCGGCGTAATACCTACCTGGATACGCAACGTTCCTTCCGATGGATGCCCATGCATCACGGCATTTTCAATAAAGGGTTGCAAAATGATCTTGGGGATATGACAACCACGTATACGTGGGTCGATCCGCTCCTCATATTGAATCGAGAACGGTAAGCGTTCAGATTGAATGCTGACGTAACAACGGGCATGCTCCAATTCATCCCTTACACGGATAAACAATCTGCCCCCACTCAGCCCGATCCGCAGCAGCTTGCTCAATTGCACAATCATACGACTGATGTCCTTGGCTTCATAATCAAGCGCACGCCAGTGAATCATATCCAGCGTATTGTATAAGAAATGAGGTTTGATCTGAGCCTCAAGCAAGCTGGTTTGCGCTTCCCGTTTCGCTCGACTCTCTTCCTTGACCTGCTCCATCAGCATCGTAAGCTGTGAAGCCATATGGTTAAAACCATAGGCCAGATGGGCGTACTCCTCTGTAAACGACAGTTTTACACGAGTATCGAAGTCCCCTTTTTCAAGCTGTCTCATTCGTTTGATCAATTGGCGCAGAGGTCGAATAATCTGCCGTACAAACAAATACGCGAGCACAGCCGAGCATAGAAGCCCAAGCACAGCAATGCCAAGGATCTGCCACCCTGCTTGGCGAACCGGCGATAACAAGGTGTATACAGGAATCGTCTGCACAAGACGCCACTGAAGCATAGCAGGTCTGGAGTACAGCACCAACTCTGCTCCACCCGGTTGACCTGATACCACTTCGAATCCATCTTCTCCAGGCCGCGCATGCTCCTGAATCCAGGCACTATCTATAATAGAAGATGATGAGTCAGTCCCGTCCGCCGTTCCTTGATCATTATTGTGCTTTTCTTCAGGACGGGCTTGTTCCTCTGGATCAGCCTGACCTACACTTCCCCCTGAAGGATCCGCTTTCCCCATCTGCATCACCACATTGCCGGCGGTATCGACCAGTAGCACTTTGCCATCGAGCACCATTGGAACATCGGCAAACCTACGTACAATATCCGCTCTGCTTAGACGAATGAGCACATAAGCGACCGTCCCGCCTCGACTGTCATAAATCCGCTGTGCATATCCAACCAAGGATTGGCCCGATTCATTCTCACGAAGCGGGACCCAAGCTGCGTCCGCCTTCTCCAGTGCGGCAAACCATGAATCATTCGATATAGCATCTACAGGGAAAATACGGTCAGCCATGGTAACTGTCACTTCATTAAAAGCATCCGTATACAGCTCAATCGAGGTAATCCCATCACTCACCACCATGGTATGATCCAGAATTTTTGAAACCTCTCTCCGCTGATGAATCTGTGCCAACCTGCCCGTATTGGATGTATCCAGCAAGTTAGACAACTCCCTGTTGCTTGCGAGCCCATAGGACGTGCCCGTTACTCCAGTAATAAAATCAAAGCCCCGCCTGGTGCTCTCATTCAAGAGAGCAAGACGTGCTTTGCTAATTTCGGTAAATGTGACCGCAGAGAAGGATTGGTAAGCCAGCCATACAACAATGGAGACGAGCAGCAAATTAAACGCAATAAAGCAAGTCACCATCAACGTGGAGAGCTTGCTTTGTTGCAACTTTTGAAGAATGTAGGCAGACCATCTTGTTTTTCGCACTCGGAATCAACTCGTTTCGTCTTGGAATTACCCTTTGAGCCCAGAGGTCGCGATTCCTTCCACGAAGTACTTCTGACACACGATAAATACGATAAAACATGGCACAAGGGATAACACAGACATGGCAAACATCGGACCCCAATCGGACTGTGAGCTCGAATCCAGGAACAAGCGTAGTCCCAGCGGAACGGTGTACTTGCTCACATCGCTCAGGTAGATCAATTGACTGAAGAAATCATCCCATGTCCACAAGAACGTAAAGATCATCGTCGTTACCAGTGCCGGAAAAGCGAGCGGGATAATAATTTTGGTATAGATTCTTACCGGGCCACAACCATCGATCGTCGCTGCTTCATCCAGTTCTCGCGGCAATCCCCGGAAAAACTGTACCATAAGGAAGATGAAAAACGCGTCAGTTGCCAACCATTTTGGTACAACAAGTGGCAAGTACGTATTCACCCACTCCAACTGATTAAAGAGAATATACTGCGGGATTAGCGTAACGTGATGCGGTAGCATAATCGTCATCAGCATTAGCCCGAAGCAGATCGCTTTGAAGCGGAAGTTTAACCGGGCGAAGGCATAGGCCGCCATCGAACAGGAGATCACATTGCCCAGCACGGCTCCAAGCGACAGGACGATGGAGTTGGTCAGAAATTTGGAAAAGGCATTCCCCTGAGCGCCGGACCAGCCCGTCATGTAATTTTGCCAATTCCATTCCTTTGGCCAGAACCACGTTTCTGTAAAAATCATATGCCCCGGCTTGAACGAGCTGCCCAGCATCCATAGAACAGGATAGAGCATCACAAGGGCAATACCTGAAATCAGTACATGTTTGGTGACAATCCATGCTACGGAGTTACGTTGTCCAATCATGATTTTCCACCATCCTCATAGTGTACCCACAACTTGCTGCTGCGGAATACGAGCAATGTAAATACGCCGATCAGGATTACCAGCACCCACGCCATGGCAGAAGCATAACCCATCTGGAAGAAGGAGAACCCTTTTTTGTACAGATAGAGAGAGTACATCAATGTGGAATTCACCGGACCCCCGCTGCCGTTACTGATAATAAAGGCCTGCGTGAACGATTGAAAGGACGTAATCAGCTGCATAACTAAGTTAAAGAAGATGACAGGTGACAGGATCGGCAACGTGATATAGAAAAATCTCCGCATCGGCCCCGCACCATCTACCGCGGAAGCTTCATCATACTCCGGTGGAATCTGTTTGAGTCCTGCCAGGAAGATGATCATGGATGAACCGAACTGCCATACAGACAACAGAACAATGGAATACAGTGCGTACTTCGGATTAGCCACCCAGTCTGGTGCTTTAATGCCTACCATCGCCAGTACGCTGTTGAGCAATCCGTCACCGCCCAGCATTTTGCGCCACAACATTGCAATAGCTACGCTGCCTCCCAGCAATGTCGGAATGTAATACACGGTGCGGTATATGCCAAGTCCGCGAATGCCTTTGTTGAGCAGCATCGCGACAAATAAGGCAAAAATCAGTTTGAGTGGAACGGAGACAGCAACGTAGGTAAATGTCACCTGAAGGGACTTGGTGAACAGCTTGTCAGACGTAAACATGGTGACGTAGTTATTCAGACCGACCCAGTTCGGAGCGGCAAGAATACTATAATCGGTAAAGGAAATGTATAACGAAGCAAGCATGGGACCTAGGGTCAGAAATACTAATCCGACAAGCCAAGGAGCGAGAAAGAGCAGAGCAGCTCCATTATGGGCGTATCGACGTTTCATGCGCCGGGCGGCTACTTTCTCGATTCTGGCTTGACTGACCTGTGATGTCGTCATTTTCGCAACCTCCCCGCAGGATTTGAATTCATCGTAACGGTTTCTGCCAGGTGTATTTGTAGATATATCTTGTAGACATACCTACAAATACAGATACAGGTAAAACTCGTCTATAGCTACAAGTTCTATTCTCTTTACTGGCTTGATCCAAGCGTTGCTTTGGCACCCTCAATAAACTGGGCAATGATGTCTGTCATACTACCTTGACCAAAAGCGATCTGTTCGCTTGCACTTTTGAAACTCGTGTCCACTTCAGCAAAACCTTGCGGGTATGGCGGGCTAATTTCACTGGAATGTTTGGATACCGTATCTATGAATTGGAAAATGACTTTCTCTGCATCTGACAGCTTCGGCTGCATCTGCTCACGGATGCTCGCATTGACTGGCACACCGCGCTCTGATCCAAGAATCGCTGTCGCTTCAGGGTCATTCACCATAAAGTCAATGAACATAGCTACTTCTTTTGGATGTTTGGATTTGGCATAACCGGACAGGAACTGGCCTGGCTTCAGATACTCACCGATCCGTTGTTCGTTCACACCATGTGGCAGCACTTGAATGCCAAGCTTATGATCCTGGTTTTTGTTCACTTGTTGGAACGTAAGCAGTTGGTTGGACCACGCAAAGTCCATAGCTGCTGTACCCAAAGAAATCGGTCTGGTTTCGAGTGCATTGGTTGTGGAAGCAGCGACTTCAGCGGATGTAGCTCCTCTGTTCTCACGCAATGCAGCCCACATCTCAAACCACTCTTTCAATTGGTCACTTGTTGCTGTCATAGTGCCATCCTCAAACAAACCTTTGCCGGACTGGCGTACAAATACCTCAAACATATTCGTAGCACCGGAAATGTCAGCCGAACCGTAGAATCCGTCTCCCTTCGCTGCAGCAATCTTGGCTGCTATCGCTGAGAAGTCGTCCCATGTCCAGCTTTCCTTCGGCTCTTCAATGCCCAGTTGCTGGAATAATGTTGCGTCATAAATGACACCTGGCGCATTCACCCCAAGGGTGATGGCATATAGTTTATCGTCGATCGATCCGGCTGTAATCATGCTCTTGTCGTGGTCTTTGATTCGCAGCTCTTTATCTGCATATGGCGTCAGGTCAAGCAAAGCACCGCGCCGTGCAAAGTCCGTCAGAAACGCGTAGTCCATCTGGATGATATCCGGAGCGTTCGAACCGGCAACCTGAGTCGTAAGTTTGTCAAAATATCCATCCCAGCCCGAATATTCAGCTTTAATCGTAATGCCTGGATGTTTCTCTTCAAACAGTTTGATCACTTTGGTTGTCAGATCATGTCTGGTCTGTGACCCCCACCAGGTCATGCGCAGTTCAATTTTGTCAGAAGTACCGCCTTGGCCTGAATCACCGGAAGATGCCGGTGTGCTTGAGGTTCCTCCAGAACAGGCTGTAGCGAATAATAACAGGGACAGGCAGAACAGGGTTACCCACTTTTTGGTGATGATCATGAATGAATTTCCTCCCCTTTTGCTTATATGAAATCGCTTACAAAACTATTGTAATCGCCTGTCTCTGTACATGACATAAACAAAAGTAAGCTATCCTGTCAAAAAAGTAAGGGGTTCACAGGAAAGAAAAACCACCGGAAACCACATTCCCGGTGGCGCTTATCTCTTCATGATGAACAAACCTAAAAAATGAAGCAGGTGGGAAGCTGATACAACCTCGTTCTATCCGGAATGTACAGTAGACGCTGTAGAATTGGCCGTGCGCTCCGATAAATGTTTCTCCATTTTGGCTACCTCTGTTCCAGCCAGCATCATGATCCCAATCCCATGGTTGTCATTGGTAACCGTCCGCAAATCTTGATCGTAGTATTCAGCTGTGAATGCATATCTTGATCCGCTACATACGCCGTGAACGTTCCCTTGACGGTCAATGGCGTTGCTCACCAGTCCCTTCCAAGCCCGCTGAGCTGCCGTAACGTATGCCGAAGGATCTTTAAACCAGCCAAAACGTACACCGCGTGCGAAACCATACGCAAACATAGCTGTACAGGAGGCTTCCAGATACGTTTCCGAATGATTTAATACTTGATGCCAGAGCCCGCTCTCACTTTGCAGTGCTGCATAACCCTCGCATAGCTCGTTGAAAAACTCGATTAAAGCGGGACGCTCCGCGTGGTCTTCCGGTAAAGCCTCCAGTACTTCCGTCAAGGAGAACAGCGTCCATCCGTTACCACGCCCCCAAGGAATCTGAGTTGCCTGTTCATATTTGAAATCATACACATGAGACATGATCTTGTATTCAGGCATAAATAAATATTTACGATACAGCGAAAACTGTTTGGCCGCTTCGTCGAGTGCTTCGGACTTCCCTGTCACACGAGCATATCGCACAAGGAATGGTGTGCTCATGTAAAGGTCATCTGCCCACATGGTGTTCTCGGCATACTCCCCTGCACATGTGCGATAGAACGCCCCATCCGCTTGGCGCTCCAAACGGTTAAGCATAAAGTCTGCGATACGTTCGGCAATGGGAAGGAAGGTTGGTTCCTTGCATTCCGTATACGATTCCAGCATCGCTGAGCCGAAGGAACCGCAGTTGTCCAGCATTTTCAACATAATTAACTGCTGATTAATAGAAGGGAAACCATACTGCTCACGATCCCACAGAGAATACGCATACATCTGAGTGCATGACTGTACATGTTCTGCCGCATAACGGGTAATATCCGGTCTCTTCATATATCTTCCAGCTTGAAGCAGGCCATAGACGGTGACACCCAGCGGGTAATCCCAACGTCCATAGTTGGTTACACTACCCACGGTCCATTTATTGCTCAGCATCGCATTTTCATAATAAGGTCGGATGAACGTATCCGGCCGACCCAAACGCCAGTACGTCCGCCCTGCTTGCGAAACGCCGCTCGTTCCTGTGCCTTGTTGTCCTGCATTAGTCCGGTACACACGATCCAAACGCATCAAATCTGCAAGTTCTGGCTCGGCTCCAGATTCAAATGGACCTGCATAGAACCAACATTCTTCCAATGCTCCCTGCACTCGTTGCGGAAGCTCCAACTGAAGAGACTCTGTACCGACAGAAGCTTTCAGGTCAAATCCCCATGAGCCAGCACCGGCTTGACATTCACTTCTTACCAGAAGATCATTTCGGCCAAATGTAGCTTCAACCTCCACTTCAAACGATCCTGCGTTTTTTATTGTTGCAACTGACTTGTCCCCGAGCCAGATCTGTATTGGACCAGAGGATTGTCCAGATAATCGAACCGGACGTCCAGAGGTATCACGATTGTTCAGATTCGTCCATGCATAAGCGTGTCTGCCTGGAAGCAGTCCATAGATTCGTTCCAAAGCCGATTTATTCTGATCAGAAGCAGACCACTGGGTCTCTGGCAACCATTTTAGATTACTCTCTCCTTGACTCGCGAGCAGGTTTGGCTGGGCTTGTGCGGATGTAACAGGTTCAGAGAAGACCCATCCCGCTTGCCCCGAACGCTCTTGAAAAGGAGCAAGTACATTCAGAATACGTACTTTGCCTTCATCGGAACCGAACTGGCATCCGAATCCGGCAGGGGTGTTTTTCATCTCCAGCCACACGGTATTCCAGCCGGGCTCGATGTCGATTCCAAGCTTCACCGTGGCATCTGGCGTTATCTCATCAATGACCGTAGAACGGTAGATCAACTCGTTGTTAAAATAAAAACGTACCGGTCCATAGCAACGTACCAGCACATCGAGATTGCGATTCTCATCCCCCCATACCAGCGCTGCGGCGTAGGAGATATGATCTTTCGGCGCGTCTGGAAAGCGTTTACCAAGATTCAGATCATAGAGCCCTTTATCATTTTGCAAAATGCCGGATTGCTGAAACGCACGGTATACAAAATCAGCCTGCGCATTGGCACCAATATATCTCTCGGCAAGCACCTTCAATACCTGCTCCTGATTTTCTCCGAATCGATAATACATGCTCTGCGGTTCACTGAAATACGTTGTCATTGAATGCCACATTCCTCTCATGTTGAAGTACTTCTCAATCTTATAAAAGCCCCTGCCTGCTAACAGGACGTTGTTCACCTAATTTTCATGATGTAGATATAGCGCTTAACCTCAGTGAGGATACCCCTTTTCGAGGAAAGCAATTGTACTCCTTTTACCACTCATACCGATTAATAATCCTAGTATAACTGACATAGACCATGGTGGCTACAGATTTTTGTTTACGCTTACACTGTGGTCTGAATTTATTACTTACCCATTCGGATACTAAAGGGAAATATGGAGCTCAAGCTAGTCATCGTTTAAAAAAATCCATAACATAACCGATATATACTTGGTAGTTTAATAACAACCCATACTATTTTGGAAAGGACAGATTTATATTGAATACGCTTGAATCTCTGGTCAATTCGATGCCTTTTGTACGTCAAATGTTCCGTGACGATATCTCCATATCGATCAATGACCATGAAAAGGTATTATATTTCTCCGAAGCCCAAAGTCTAGATATTGGTGTAAAAGCCGGCGACGAACTCCATGATGACTACAAACATTTCAAAATGCTAAGCAACAAGGATTCCCGCACTATTGTGCGTATGCCTGGCGATCTTCAGGGGAGGCCTTTCGATTCCATCCTCATCCCTGTGAAAGAAAACGGACAAGTTGTCGGCATCCTTGGAGTTAACTATGCGCTTGATAATCACCTGACACTAGAAACGCTAATTAGCGAAAGCGAAACAACAATTAACTCCCTTGTTGGCGGCATTCAGCAAATTGCAGCCCATTCGCAGCAACTGTCAGCAACTTCTGCGGAAATCTTGCGTAATTCTCAAAAGGCATCTGAAAATTCAATTAATGTCACAAAAGTTACTAACGTGATTCGTGAAGTCTCCGAGCAAACCAATCTGCTTGGATTAAACGCAATGATCGAGGCCGCTCGTGTCGGTGAGCAAGGCGCCGGATTCGGCATCGTAGCTAGTGAAGTCCGTAAACTCTCCGATCATACGAAACAAGCTGCGTCGGATATCGAGACCTCTCTGGGCAGTGTGCAGCATTCCATGAAATATATGGAGCAAGAGATTGGCCAGATTACGACAGCAACTGGAGATCAAGCCAAGCTTGTGACTGAATTTATGCAAAGTATTGAACAACTGAGTGAGACCAGTGCAAATCTAAAAAAGTTTGTACAGCAGATGCTTACGCTTGAATAAACATTTATTGATCAACAATGAATCTTAGAAAAATTTAATTTAAGCAGCACGATTTACATAAGAAATGAGTTTTTCATAACACACCAAGAGCCTCCGCAGTCATTCCCTGTTCGGGATATGAGCGGAGGCTTTCTATCTACATGATCGAATATAGCATTCAGGCGTACAAGAGAAAGAGAATGTACGTGCAAAAGCATAAACTCGGAAGATCCTTATATCTCTACCGCAACACCGAAATGATCGGATACGACAGGTCCCTTTTTACCATTTAACACAACGTTGGAGGTCTGCGCCTGAACAGGACGATTCGAGAAAATATAATCAATTCTTAGCGGTTGTTCATTGTTCGCCCAGCCGGCAATCGCTTTAACCACAGTAGCCCCGTCGTCTTTTTGTTCGGCTGTCGTATACAGATCATTCCAGCCATGTTCCATCATGTAATCGTAGCCTTGTCCACGAATCTCCGCGACATTGTTGAAGTCCCCCATCAGATACAACGGTTGATGCATATAAGGTGCAAGCACACGCTCGGTCAAATCCCATTGCCCCTTAAAAGGTTCCTGTGCATCATCCCACCAGTTATAATGTCCGTTCACAAACCATGTGGATGTGGACTCACCTTCCAGGGTAGTCTCAATCCCGACGATTTTGCGTGTTCGATAGTTGTTATAATCCCGCATGTGGGACACGTATTCGCCGAATGAACGAGTAATGGGTGTCCGGCTTAGAATCGCCAGCCCCTCATCGTATGTACGAAACCCGATATGTGTTGGAATCCAGGTCCAGTAATACGTCTCGGTTAGTTGCTGTAGCAGGACATGAGCGTAGTTATCCTTTTTGATCGTCACATCCGCTTCGGTTGCTGTATACGTCTGCAATTCCTCTTGGGTCAGAGCCGTTTCTTGAATCGGCTGGTTCACTTCTTGCATCGATATGATATCAAATTGATGTGTATTGATAAAATCAGCCAGCTGACTGATCTTGGTCCGTTGGTTTTCTTCTGCCCAAGCATGGACATTTAATGTAAGGATTTTCATCTCTATGCTCGCTCCTGTTGTTGAATATAGTCTTTATATGGCTGCCGCGCAGCCAGTACTGCTCCTGAAATGAATACATACGTTATAAGATAAGCATACACAATATGGAGTATTCGTGCAGTAGATTCGGATGACGTCTGCACGAGCATCTCCAGAACTGATATGATAGAAGCATTGAAACTCTAGGCCGTGACGTTGAAGACGTCATCATTAGTTAACCATGTATACCCCAGGAGATGGAATGATGAACATACCTAAGGATCAGACCATGGATGACACGCAGTGGCAAGCACTGATTCGTGAAGTTGCAGATCTTTTTAACAACCTGACGATCATGCGTGGATTCCAATATTATAAACAGAAACGTGTTGTATCTATAAATTTCAACGATGCTCAGTCTATTACCGCCGAGGTACAAGGATCAGAATCTTACGAGGTTGTGCTCCGTATGCAGGACTTGTCCACCAGTTATTGTGCCTGCCCGGTTAACTCTCCATGCAAACATATGGCTGCTGTATTGATGAGTTATGCCGAACAGCAAGGACGCCCCGTTCCTGCACTGGTCAATGCACATGCAAGTACTGCCTTGAAACAAACCAGCAAACCGGCAGGTTCGACATCTGCGAGAGCTTATAGCTTCAGCGATGTTACGGAACAAGAGGAGGCTGTCCAAGACAATATCTCCTCGGATGGACCCCAGTATAGCACAATTAAGGAGCGGGCAACCGAACTCGCTGGAATGGACATTGTTGAATGGCATGAACTATTTCGAGCGACCCTTAAGCGACTCGGGACAGGAACGGCAACGACGGGCTACATTCAGGAAGCTGCAGATGAACTATACGCGATCAAACCCAAGATGTCAGTGGCGATGGATCAGCTGTTTGAGCTGCATGTTCAGCTTTACCTCATGCGATACTGTATACCACCCGCGCGCAACTCGATTACGCATACTCCTGTGTATTTAAGTTACCCTGCCCAGCTGGCAGTAGACGCTCTCCAAAAAGGAATTGAGACCCTTCTGCTCCAGTCGCTGGACTTGTCCGGATTGAAGGGCACGGCATTTGAACAAGTCTGGGCAAGGCTCGAAGAAACTTCGGCTTATTTGCGGACAGAGATGTTGCCGGAGACAGCTAATATGATGTTCTTCTCACCCGTTTACTCCAAGCTGTGGCTGAACTGGATTGTGCCCTGGCTTCAAGGTAAACAGGCGATGTTGGAGTCAGAACTTCATCTACTGAACGAAGCAGAAGCAAAGATCATTTCGCCAGAAGGAGCTGTCCCCGGCGGAGAGAAGAACGTCAGAAAAGGATCTTTACCCTTACCGCTTGTTCTGGCACAGAGCTGGATGTACTACCATCTGGAACAGGATTCATCAGCTTGGCAGAAACTTGTCCATGGCAGCTCAGCCTATGGCATTCCGCCGGAACATCTGTTGTACTTTCTCCATACACTGACCGATGCAGCTGAATGGACACGTCTGTCCGAATGGCTGGTACAGCTCGGGCCCCTGTTGGCGGGTCGCCGCAATGCTCCTTTACAGGACTATATGCGATTGTGGGATACTGCAATCCAGCATGTCCCGGATGCAGAGCACCGGATGTGGGACACGCTGGTCAGCATGCTTCCCCACTCCAGGCCTGCTTATGAGGATGCCATGCATTCTCGGGGGCAGTGGCGCAGGTGGATTGATTTTCAGCTGAGCACAGGCACTGAACCTCTCGAATTCCGAGTAGCTGTATTGCAACCCATTGAGAAGGACGCCCCTGAGTTGCTTTTGCCGTTCTATCATCAGGCGGTGGAGCGTTATATTGCACACAAGAACAGGGATGGTTACAAAGCCGCAGTAAAGCTGCTGAAACGACTGTCCAAAATATATAAAAAAATGAAGCGAGAGGAGCCGTGGGAGCAGTTCATTACTGCACTGGCTGTTCGCAACAGCCGATTGCGCGCCCTGCAGGAGGAGCTTCGGAAAGGTAAGCTGATTCCATGAGTCTAATTCACCCCTACACAGAAACGATTGAGGTACACGTGGCGTTGACCGGCTATGGCGATGCGCTATTTTACGGTGCGCTGAATACACATCACTTTGTGTCAGGCCAGTCGTTGAAACAACGTCTATTCGCATGGCATGCTCCTTCCTTTTACGGCACGGAGCTTGAAATCCGGCAGATTGAAGAGATTGAGCTTGTGGTCTTGCCTGCGGAAGAGGTTCTCCCATTTTTTGCAGAGATGAAGACTCTGATTCATATTGAGTGGAAGTGGGATGAACAGGCTGAGTACCTGATCCGACTAGCCCCGATACTGTCCTCGTCTATTGATCATCGCAAGCATGTACCCAGCTTTGAGGCTTATCGTGCCGGACAACTGCAATGGACGTGGGACTCGGATAGTCTGAAAAAGCAGGATCTGGCTGCACTTCACCAAGCCATGCAGCAGACGGATGAAAGTTTCGCTGAAGGACTTGGCGCAGCTTACTCCGCCGCTGTGTTCCAGCGCTGGTATAGCTCCGAAGAAGCAGCCACCGACCTGCGGCGGGAGTTCCCACAGCTCTTCCCAGAGCGCGGAGTGCTTCCGCGAACAGGCGGCCTTGATGCTCGGTCGTGGCTGGTGTCCATCGGTTGGAAAGCCGATGCTGCACCCTTCCGCCCGATGCTGCAATTGCAGGAGCCGGACGAGGACGACTTCTCCTGGCGACTGCGTTTGGTATTGCAGAACAAGCTGGATGCTGCCGTTCTCGTGCCCGTCATGCTCGATTCACGCGGACGACTGGAGGGCGAATGGCCCGAAGCTTGGACGCCATTTGTTCTGGATCGCTCGGCTGGCTGGCTGGATCAGCTGCGTGCGCAACTGCCGCGTCTTGGCAGTTCCATCAGCGGCAGACGAGATATTCTGAGCGATCCGCTGGATGATCAGCAAGCCTGGCAGTTTCTGACCCAAGAGAGCGGTCGCTTGCTAGCCGCGGGATGGCAAGTTCTATTGCCGGGCTGGTGGGAAGCCGCCCGGAAGAAAAAACCGAAGCTGCGAGCCAAAGTAAAACCGGAGGAAGGCAGTGAGCGTGGCCAATCGTTCTTTGGATTGGACTCCATCATTCATTTTGACTGGCGCATCGCCATTGGGGATAGTGATCTTAGTGAAGAAGAATTTGCAGATCTCGTCGCCCGTAATGAACGACTCGTCCGATTCCGCGGCGAATGGGTTCCGCTCGACCCCGATCTGCTGGAGCAAATTCGCAGAGCGATGGGGGGTGTAGATCGGGAGGAAGGACTCTCTTTCCAGGATATTCTGCATCTGCATCTACTTCACAATGAGCAGCGGGAATATGCCAAGCAGAAATGGAAGGAAGGTCAACAGGCCGAGGGCGAACAGGAACCAGAGCCATCTCAGACCAGCGAGAGTATCCGGCTTGAGGTGGAGTTAAATGATCATCTGAACCGGGTCATCGCTCAGCTCGGAGGCGGACAAGGCGGAGCCCCTTCCCTGCCCGTTCCGGAGGGACTTCACGCAGAGCTACGTTCCTACCAGAAGGAAGGTTTTGCTTGGCTTGGTTTTCTGCGCAGATTCGGCTTAGGCGCTTGTCTTGCTGATGATATGGGTCTTGGGAAAACGATTCAGTTCATTACGTATTTGTTGCACATTAAAGATCATGAGCCAAGACTACCTGGACAAGCACCTGCCCTTCTGATTTGTCCAACATCCGTACTCGGGAACTGGCAGAAGGAAATCAGCCGTTTTGCTCCTTCCATCCGTGTCAGTCTGCATTACGGGGCACGCCGGTTAAACGGAGAAGAATTCCGGGAGCAAGCCGAACAGTCAGATATTATCATTACTTCCTACGCCACGGCGACGCTGGATCAGGAACTGCTGGAAACCTACACGTGGTCTGCTATCTGCCTCGATGAAGCACAGAATATCAAGAATGCCCAGACGAAACAGTCCGTGGCTGTACGCAGCTTCCCGGCGAAACATCGCATTGCGCTTACAGGTACGCCCATCGAGAATCGGTTATCCGAACTGTGGTCGATCTATGATTTCATTAATCCGGGTTATCTGGGCAGTGCCCGGGCATTTCAAACCCGCTTCATCAGTGCGATTGAAAAGGATAAGGATGAGCAGCGCATGCAGGATCTGCAACAACTGGTGAAACCTTTTATGCTTCGCCGGAAGAAAAAAGATCCGAATATCCAGCTCGATCTGCCGGACAAAAATGAGATGAAAACATATATTCACCTCACAGGTGAACAGAGTGCATTATATGACCAATCGGTGCAAGCCCTGATGGATAAAATGAAAGAGCTGGAGGGCATCAAGCGCAAAGGTGCGATTCTCTCCGCGTTAACCCAATTGAAGCAATTGTGTGACCACCCGCTGTTGCTCACCAAGGAAACGTTGCCTGAAGAACTGCCTGCGGATGATCCGGCAACATCAACCTATGACGTGTACAGTCCGCAGGACATGGCGATGCTGATCAGCCGCTCGGCCAAGCTGGAACGGCTCATGGAGCTGGTTCGTGAGCTACGTGACGAGGGCGAACGCTGCCTGATTTTCACACAATATATCGGCATGGGGCAGATATTACAGCAAGTGCTACGGCAGGAGCTGCAAGAGCCTGTACTCTACCTGCATGGCGGCACGTCGAAGACTGCACGGGATCGCATGATTGAGGAATTTCAGTCCCGTACACTGCCTGCGGACAAGCAACCTTCGGTCTTCATTCTGTCCATCAAGGCTGGTGGTGTTGGGCTAAATCTGACGGCGGCCAATCATGTCTTCCACTTTGACCGCTGGTGGAACCCCGCAGTGGAGAACCAGGCAACAGACCGGGCCTATCGGATGGGACAAACCAAGGACGTGCAGGTGCACAAGTTTATCTCTCTCGGTACGCTCGAGGAACGCATCGACGAGATGCTGGAGAGCAAGCAACAACTTAGTGACAACATCATCACGAGTTCGGAGAACTGGATTACCGAACTGTCGACCGATGAGCTGAAGGATTTGTTCACGCGTCGCCGGGACTGGTCTGGTTAAGCTGGCTGAGTAAAATAAAAAAAGAGCGAAGCTTTGGAATGTGGATTCCGGCTTCGCTCTTTTTGCTTTTGTAACGTTGTGCTTCTTGATGAAAGTACCATTCTAAACCTTGTTTTGGGATCCCAGTTCTAGCGCATGTTACCGATGATGGAGGATCTGGAGTCTTGCATCTTTTTAATGAAATTAGTCATGAGATCAAAAGCTTCATTCCGCTTGTTAGACATGGACTGCAGACGAAGCATATCCATTTGTTGCGAATTGCTGAGGGCATCAATCTGGCCTTTCAATGTTTGTACAGCGGCTTGATCTCCGTTTTGCTGAGCCACTTGCAATTTTGCATTGAGATCAGCAATCTGTTGATTGCGGTTCTGTACCTCTTGAATTTGTGTTTGCAATTGAGCATCCAGCAATCTGGTGCGCTCCTGCTGCACCATCATCAAGGCCGTTTCAATATCCATCGAGGAGATGTTTACTCCGGACAATGAAGAAACGGGCTTTGCCACAGTTGCACTTGCTGCTGAAGCAGAAGTGACAACCGATACCGCTGCAATTGCAGCAATAACTGTTGAAGAGAGAAGCTTTGTTGACTTTTTCATAGGGTAGACCTCCCAAAATATGTAGAAGACATCTGGTCATAATTGACATCTTTCGACATGATTATATCAGAAGGCCTAGGACTTTAAATCTATTTATTTTAAATTTGAAATAAAATATATACTCCCCGTTGTTATATCCAGGGCTGGCCATCCAATAACCCTCTCATATCCGCTCGTTACATCGTCCGTGATAGCTGTTGAATCAGTTCGTTAATGTATGCTTTTACCGGCTGATCATCCAGATTCTCGATCCATGGCGGGCTAAGTAACTGATGTTTCTTTAGGATGTAAAAGTCAAACAAGCCCTGACGGATGGTCATATCATGCGTGATGGAAAACGAAGGTTCAGCAATTCTGCGGATCACCGCTTCATCTTGAATCATGTACAGCACCGGGCTAATGCGATTAAAAATACCTTGTTCTATTCCCTTTTCAAAAAAGGAACATAACTGTTCACTATGATGCCGCAAGGCGGAAGCAATGCCTTCGTATAATTCCGGGTAAAGCTTCTTCACCTCGTTCCAAAAGAACTCGGGCAGATACAACACATGAGTCATCGCATGCTCATAGGCAATCTGAAATCTACGCTCGTACGAGATCGTATCATCGTCCATCGTTGCCCGGGAATCATGAATCTCCTCAATATACACGTTCAGTACGTTTTGGATAATTTCCTCTTTGGATGAGAAATATTTATATAGGGTTGCCTTGCTGATATCCATATGTTTCGCGATGTCATCCATGCGCAGTGAACTGATGGACTTTGCACGCAGAACCGGAATGATTTTGGTTAGTAGTTTTTGTGAATTTTCCAAACGTTTCAAGGGGGTACCTCCTTCATGCTGCGTCAATTGCTCCAAATTGGACAATATAATGAGTATACCATGCCTGGACAAAATAGATATAATAAACGAACTATACGAATTTCATCGTTTTAGTTTACTTTAACAAATGAGTATGATATATTGTCAGCATGAAGTTGTTAACGATTATATTTTACACAATTTAAATTATGAGCATGTACAGGAGGTTTTTACGATGAAAAAAATATTAGTTGTTTTGACCAATGTCGATAAATATGCAACCAAAGATGAACCTACGGGTCTGTGGCTCAGTGAAGCCACTCACTTCATCGAAGAGTTCGACAATAACGATAATGTGCAGATTGATCTGGTTAGCCCGAACGGCGGCAACGTGCCACTTGATCCGAAAAGTCTGGGCGACTCTCTGGATGCCGGCACCAAAGCGTACTTCGAAAATGAATCCTTCATGAACAAATTGAAAAACACATTGAAACCGAGCGAAGTAAGCGCAAGCGACTACGATGCCATCTACTTCACGGGTGGACACGGTACAATGTGGGATTTCCCGGACAATGCCGAACTCCAAGCGCTATCACGTGATATTTATGAAAAAGGTGGCGTGGTATCCGGTGTGTGCCACGGGGTTACTGCCCTGCTGAATGTGAAGCTGTCCAATGGCTTGCTTCTGATTAACGATAAAAAAGTGTCTGGCTTCACCAACGAGGAAGAAGAACTGGCACAACAAACGAAATATGTTCCATTCCTGCTCGAAGATGCACTTCGGGAACGTGCTTCCGAGTACGTTAAATCCTCTCCTTACACTTCCTATGTGACAACAGATGGACGTGTGGTTACGGGACAAAACCCGCAATCCAGCAAAGCCGTAGCCGAAAGTGTCAAAGAATTGCTTGGTCTGTAAGATACCTCAGCTCCCCCATGAGCTTTTATATAAATGAATGTTGCAACAATTTACACAACACAAACAGCACGTATCCGTCATGATCTGATGGGCACGTGCTGTTTTATTACTGTTTCTAGTCTTAAGCCTTTTGGAAACTACTAGGAATTAACCACACCTTCACTTTAGATACAGGTGCGATGCGGTTACAGTTCTGCCCCATTGGTACGGATTACATTCTGGTACCAGTAGAACGAGTCTTTGCGAATCCTTTTCAGCGTACCCTTACCGTAGTCGTCCTGATCCACATAGATAAATCCGTAGCGCTTACTCATCTCCGATGTGCCTGAACTGATCATATCAATCGGCCCCCACATCGTATACCCAAGCACCTCGACGCCATCCGCGATGGCCAGTCCCATCTGTTCAATATGTTTGCTTAAAAAATCAATCCGATATGGATCATTCACCGTACCATCTTCATTTAGTGTGTCGTAAAATCCAGAGCTGTTCTCCAGAATAAACACAGGCTTTTGATACCGGTCATAGACCAGATTCAGTGTATAACGCAGGCCGATCGGATCAATCTGCCATCCCCACTCGTTTGCAGGTAGATGCGGATTTTTGTACACGCTGTGCACATTACCCGCTGTTAATTCAAGCTGCTCGGTATCGCTGCTGGAGATCATGGAGTTGTAATACGACATGCCTACAAAGTCAGCCGTATGTGACCGAATTCCTTCCAGGTCGCCATCCTCAATGCGTAGCTGAATGCCTTTATTTTTAAAATACGTCTTGCTGTAGTACGGGTATTCTCCCTTGTTGAGCACATCCAGATAAAACTGATTTTTCATCTGATCATCCTGTTGCATCTGTAACGCGTCCTCCGGCTTGCATGTGTACGGGTACGTTGTGAAATAGGCCACCATGCTGCCAATCTGGTTATTGGGATCGATCTCGTGAGCCAGCTTGGTTGCTCTGGACGCAGCCACAAACTGGTGGTGCAGACCCTGAAAGAGCATTTCCTCATAATTAGGCGCGTCATAATCAATGATACCAAGCGTTTTAGCCGATGCTTTGACACTCATATTAATCTCGTTGAACGTAACCCAGTATTTCACTTTGCCTTTGTAGCGATTGAACAGCACTTCGCAATACTTCACATATAGATCCACGAGCTTGCGGTTGTACCAGCCACCGAACTTGTCCATCAGTACAATCGGAGTATCAAAATGGCTAATAGTAATCAACGGCTCCATGCCGTGCTTCAAACATTCATCAATGACCTGATCGTAGAACTGTAACGCCTTCTCGTTTGGAGAAGCATCATCCCCGCCCGGAAACACTCTTGCCCACGCAATCGAATAACGGAACACTTTGAAGCCCATCTCCGCAAACAACGCAATATCCTCACGGAATCGATGATAAAAATCAATTCCTCGCCGTTTCGGATAGTTCGCCGCATTTGGGTCGTTTCGAGCTTCCTCAATCATCTCCCAGTTCACCCGAATCTGTTTGGTTACCTTGCGGTCGTTCTTCTCGTTAAACTTCATGACCTCGGGAATGGTCAACGTTTTGCCGTCCACATCATAAGCACCCTCTGCCTGACAAGCAGACAGTGCACCGCCCCATAAAAAGTCTTTTGGAAAATGGGATTTACTCATAATCGTCATTGTAATTTCCTCCTGTATTTTTATTTAAGGAATAAGTTTAATTAAAGCTTCGCTCTCCCGGATCGGGCCACTGCTCGCTGTCGTGAGCACATCTCCATATTGTTGCATGTTAGTAACAACAATCGATGTAATCGTGTTATAGCCTGCTGATCTAATGCCGTCTGGATCAAACTCCACCAACAAATCTCCTGCTTGGATAGTCTCTCCCTGTTTGATGTGTGCGTTAAAATATTTGCCTTTCAGGCTGACGGTGTCTACCCCGATATGGATCAGAATCTCTACGCCGTTATTTGCCTTTAAGCCAATAGCATGTTTCGTGCGATAAAGAGCTTCAACTACTCCGTCAAACGGGGCATATACCTTGCCTTCCGTTGGCACGATCGCAATCCCTTTTCCCATCAGTTCTTGTGCAAAAGCTTGATCCTCTACTTCGGAGATCGGTTTAATCTCACCCGTCATCGGACTTACGATGAGCATGTCTGAAGAAGAAGTGTCGTTCAAAATAGACTTTTCTGATTGTACTGTGCTTGCCACTGCATTCGATTGATCGGTGTTTACTGTGCCAGAAGTTTTCTGCGACGGGCTTCCGTCTGTATCTTCCTTAATGCCCGCTATCAGGGTAAATACAAAGGCTAATACCACTGAAGCAATACATCCGATAATGACATAGATGTAACGATCTGCTGTGTACGTGCCTAGCGCCAATAAACCTGGAAGTGCAATTGCATTAGCCGTGGTATGAACCAGACTGTAAAATCCACCAACGATACCACCAGCCAAACAAGCTGCGAAGAACGGGCGTTTATATTTCAACGTTACACCATAGATTGCTGGCTCCGTAATTCCGAATAACGCCGTGATGCCACTAGATCCCGCAGCAGATTTCATCGTTTTGTTCTTCGTTAGGATAAATACACCAAAGGCCGCGCCAGCTTGTGCCAAATTCGCTGCCAGTGCTGTAGGAATCAGCACCGTTGCACCCAGTGTAGCCACCTGTTGAATCTGAATCGGCATGATGGCATAGTGCATACCAAACATAACCATAATCGGTTTAAAGAAACCGAGAATCGCTCCTGCCAGAACACCCGCGGTAGAGAAGAGTGAGTTAATACCGTTCGTCAGCCAGTCACCAATATGTGAACCCACAGGGCCAAACACGATAAGTTCAAGTGGAACCATAATAAACAGCACGATCATTGGCGTAAGCAACACTTGCAAAAACTTAGGAATCACTCGATTGACGAGTGGATATAAGTAACTCATAATCCAAACAGCCAGAATAATAGGAATAACTGAAGATGAGTACTTCATTAACAGGATCGGCATGCCCAGAAAATCAACTGTGCTCACACCTGTCTCGGCTATTTTAGCTGCCGCATTCAAAATCGTCGGGTGCATCAGTCCAGCGGCAAGCGCTACTGCCAGATAGGGATTTGTTTTAAACTTATGTGCTGCGCTGACAGCAAGGAAGAACGGCAAGAAATAAAAGATCAAGTCACCGATCATATTGATAATGACCATGAATCCAGACCCTTCCAACCATCCGAGTGCTGCCATTACTGTCGCAAAACATTTGATCATGCCGCAACCAACCAGAGCCGGGAGGATCGGTGTAAAAATACCGGCAATCGTTTCAAGTACCGCATTGAACGGATTGCGTTTTTTCTTCGATCCACTGCTTGCTGCGGATTCCTCGGAATTTTCAAGTCGATCTGAGGTTAAGTTTTTGACTTCATTGTAAACAGCATCTACTTTCGCTCCAATGATGATCTGAACCTGCCCCCCGGAGTTCTGCGCTTTAAGTACACCTTCCAGCTGATTCAGCTCCTTCAAATTGGCCTTACCATCGTCTTTCAATACAAAACGCAAACGGGTAGCACAGTGTGTAAGTCCGGATATATTTTGCTCGCCGCCAACGAGCTCAAGCACGTTTTTAGCCAAGTCTTTATTATTCATAATCCTGTTCTCCTCTGCTTCATGATGGATAATTAGATATATATGAAAAATGACCAAGCCGGGGAATCGTCATTCCCTACGCTTGGTCATGCCTGATCGAATCAGTAACAGTCCATTAATGAGTATTCAGTTGTCCTACTAGTTAAAGCTAACGACCATTTACACTGACGCTTCGATGACAGAAGAACCTGGAGAGTAGCTGTTATTCTGCTGGTTCGTTAGTGGTTAATCGCTGGATGTGCAGGATCAGATACAATTTCTCATCATCGGAACATGTCCAGCCATAGTTTGTTTTCAGGAAATCCGCAATCTTCTCCACACAAGCGAGTTCCTTCGGGAACTTTTCCTTCACCATCGTATACAGGGACTCATTCTCATCTTTCAGCGACTTGCCGCTCATCTGCCGCATGATGAAGTATCTTATATGTGTAGCGAACCGCATGAAATGAATGGAGTCCTCTTGAAAATCAATCTTGAGTGCGTATTTGATTACGGAAAGGATCTCTCCCGTCACGGTAGTTACCTTGGTTGTATCACTCATCTCGCCAGAACCTACCTGTGCATTCACAAAATGCAGGGCAAGCAGGGTGATCTCGGCTGACGGCAGAGCCAAATTCGTTTTCTCCTGAATCAGCTTCAGTGCAGCTTCCCCGACCCGGGTCTCACTCGGATACAGTGTCCGCACTTCCCACTCCAGTGGATTTTTAATGTTGATGCCTTCCCTGGTTCGGGAAAGGGCAAAGCTGATATGGTCGGACAGGGTGAGAAGCAGATTCGGGTTAAAGGTTTTGTTCAAAATCTCACTGCCCAGCTTCATCACTTCCTCCGCGAGATAGATATCCTCAATCGGAATGCTGTTTAGCAGGTCATACATCCGGATGTTCTTCGGGGCCACGAAGATTTTCTCCACCAGATCCGTCTCGGTCAGCTCATATGGGGTTTTGAGAAACCCTACACCTTTGCCCACCACGAATACCTCTTCGTTATGCTCATTAATCGCAATGGCCACGTTATTATTCACTTTTTTGATAACCTTCAATGTTCTCACCCCCCGTTAGAAATAAAAAAAGACCGAAAGCGATTACACGAAAGCAATCGAATTCGGTCATGCCTGGTTTCCCCAGTAACAGTCCGTGTTAACAATATACTTTTATTATAGGCACATCCTTCGAAAAGTCAATTGGTTAATATCAGGAGAATCAGAGCCTGCTTCCTATGTAACCTGTACTTTGGCATTTTGCTACGCATGAAGGGCATCTGTTGCTCCTAAGCGTCTAACCAACTAGAACTTTTTTATTCAAAAATAAATGTGACCATCTGCCCCACCCGGCAGTCTAATCTATGTAAAACCGGCCAAGAGATGTATCTCTAACACGATATAAACCCGTTACGAAAGGAGCTGTTAACTATGGATTCACCCGATCTCATCACACAGGCTATCCAGGGAGATCGTGAAGCTTTCATCAGGCTGATCCGAGAGATCGAAAATTCCCTATACAATACCGCCATATCCATGCTGCGCAAAGAAGAGGATGCCGCGGACGCAATTCAGGAGACGATCCTGAAAGCCTACAAATCCATGCATACCCTTCGGGAACCACAGTATTTCAAAACCTGGATGTTCCGTATTCTCATTAATGAATGCAATACCTTGTTATCCCGCCGTTCTCTCTCCACTTCTTACGCAGACGTACCCGCAGAACATCAGGCACAATCCAGTCCATACGATGAGGTGGATATGCGAGAAGCAGTCGATCAATTGGAAGAAACCAAACGCATTGTGATTGTACTGCACTATTTTGAAGATATGAGCCTGCGTCAAGTCGCCGATACACTGGGCCTGTCTGAAAGTGCCGTGAAGATGAGACTGAACCGGGCAAGGAAAGAGCTATACCAAAAATTCAAAAACTTTCGGGAGGTAAAATTACATGTCGAACCCGTTTAATCTCGATCAAAAATTAAAAGAACAAGCCAAGGAACGTCCTATCATGTCTAATATCGTACGTAACCGCATTGATGCCACACTGGATTCCCTTCCGGAATCAGCTAGCCAAATGAATATAGAGTCGTTTCAGACTCATCCATCAAGACGTGTTCATAAAGGACTACGCCGTACCGCAGGAGTCGCTGTCGCAGCAGGTGTGCTGGGCTTAACCGTATTTGCATCCGGTTTTGTCTCTCCAGCAATGGCTGACTCGTTGCGCAACATTCCACTGATAGGCAGTCTCTTCAGCTCGATTGAAGCTGATATGGGTCTGAGAACAGCAGGCAACGAAGGTTTGACTACACCAGTGAACAGCTCTTTCACTTATCAGGATGTGAAATTCAAAGTATTAGAAACGGTCTATGACGGCACACGTGCAGCGTTTCTCGTTCATGTTACTGCACCTAATCTCAATCAGGGCATGTACGACAATGGCAAAGATATCGTAAAGCTGAGCAGTGGCGTTGAAAATGTATTTTTCGATGTGAACGGTTCTCGTCCAGATAGCGGTCTGTTCTATAGTTCAGCCGGAGCGAACGAGCCTGATACGTTGCTTTTTGAACAGGTTATTCCTGCAGATCACACAGGCGCCATCCCGGATCAGTTCGAAGCTAAAGTGAAGTTGAAGTTGCAAGGTATGGATCATGAGTTCGAATTGACCGTTCCGTTCACTAAATCTACAACGGACACTCATAACGTTCAGCCAAATAGCACGATAGAAAATGATCTGTACACGGTCACTGTGAACAAAGCCGAGGTCACCCCTATTACGACTCGTCTAACTGCTTCGATCGCGTTAAAAGGGGAAGAAACGTTAAGTAAAAAAGAAGAGAAACAGCTACGTGAAATCAGATTCGCTGTCTATGATGATCAAGGCCGACAATTGACTGCATTGAGCGGTGAAGGTGTGTATCAAGCAAACCAGTTGAACTGGGTAAACATCTATGCTACCACAGCCAAGGATATGAAATACCTGATTGTGAAGCCTTTTAAGGTGAAAGATGATTTTGCCGAAGAGGTTAAAGACGATCAATTCATTAAGGGGATGGAAATGAAAATCCAGCTGCCATAGCTCAATTTCATTTCCTTGCAAAGGGGTTATCGCATGTCCATTCAGTTTACCATTTCATCCTTTGTAGTTCTTGTGCCACTGTTTATTCTGATCCTGCTCACTCTGGTGATTCATGCCAGGGTGAGCAAAGCCAGATATACAGGCAAACAGTATATGTTGATGCTGACATTTGTGATATATATGCTGGGCATGATGCATTTTGTATTTTTCCCCATTGATGTGAACATCGGGATGTATGCCAACCAAACACC
Organism: Paenibacillus polysaccharolyticus; assembly: GCF_023714295.1. Taxonomy (GTDB): domain Bacteria; phylum Bacillota; class Bacilli; order Paenibacillales; family Paenibacillaceae; genus Paenibacillus; species Paenibacillus polysaccharolyticus_A. Next base: position 147,578 of record NZ_JAMAUN010000013.1, on the reverse strand, counting down.
CTGGTATTCAAACATTCAGTGGGTTCCATTGCTGACTGCGGATGCGCCAAGCTTTCTTTTGAACATCCTGCTGTTTATGCCGTTAGGATTCCTGCTTCCTCTTTGGAGACCTTCGGTCAACTCCATAAAAAAAGTGGCGAAGACAGGCTTAACGGTAAGTTTAACTATTGAACTATTGCAACTCGTGATTCGAATTGCGTTAGGCAACGGCCGCTCAACCGATATTAATGATCTGATCGCCAATACTTCAGGAAGTGTGCTTGGGTTTATTGTGCTTAGTCTGCTTACCCGCCTGATCGGCCAAAAGCTGATTCTTCCTTGGAAAATGCCAGGGTCATAAATCACACTCTACGCAACGTTAGAATGATACATCTGAAAATGAGCTTCCTCCTTTGAAGGCAAAACATGGTCTGTTCCTTAAGATGAAAAAGTTCGCGAGCTGTGATACAATGAAGGAATTGTGTATTCGCAGACAGACATGCAGATCGCGCTTAAAAATAAAACATTTTGGGCACTCTTTATCGATTGATCATGCTGCCACTTTAGGGAGGTTTATGGAACAACCATGCTCATTATTGGTATCGCCGGAGGAACCGGCTCCGGCAAAACAACGGTAGCTCGCTCCGTTATTGAACGTCTGGGATCAGCCAAAGTTACATTCATATCCCAAGACAATTATTACAAAGACCAGTCAGACCTCACACCTGAGCAACGCAGACTGACGAATTATGATCACCCGTTTGCTTTTGATAACGATCTGTTGATCGAACATCTCACCCTGTTAAAAAAGGGCCAGCCAGCGTATGCTCCTGTGTATGACTTCACCATAGATAACCGCGCTGCAGGCGAAACGATTGAGCTTGCGCCAAACCACATCATCATTGTCGAAGGGTTACACGTTCTAATTGATGAGCATCTTCGTACACTGCTGGATATCAAGGTATTTGTAGATACCGACTCCGATGTACGCATTCTGCGCAGAGTACTGCGGGACATGGAAGAGCGTGGACGCTCGATTCAATCCGTGTACAAACAATATCTCGAAACGGTAAAACCGATGCATGATGCGTTTATCGAACCGTCCAAAAAGTATGCGGATATCATCATCCCTGAGGGCGGGCATAATGAAGTAGGGATTCAGATGCTGTCCATTCTTACCGAGAAATATCTCACGGGAGAAAACTGGAACAGATCTTAATCAAAATTGCATAAAGAAAAACAGAGTTTTTCAGGGATTAATCCAGGTTACGATACAGCGTAATCTGGATTTTTTGTTTTCGGGGATGGATATATCATCTATACTATATGACATCGTTTCGTTGAGAGGAGTTTATCTATGGCTACTTTTGAAGAGTTCATGCAACATGATATTCGGGTAGGTACCGTGGTAGAGGCTGAACCTTTTCTGAAGGCTCGTGTTCCTGCGATTAAGATGAGAATAGATTTCGGGCCACTCGGTTTAAAAAATTCCAGTGCCCAGATCACCCACCGTTACACGCCCGAGATGATGATTGGCAAACAGGTCGTTGCTGTCGTGAATTTTCCACCTCGGCGGATCGCCAGTTTCGTGTCCGAGGTACTTGTACTGGGCGGTGTTCCCGGCGAAGGTGATGTCATCCTGCTCTCCCCAGATCATCCGTTACCGAATGGAACGCCGATTGCTTGAATTTATTTTTATGTACATGGGGTTTTCAAATGTTGGAAAATGGAGTATCCTCTATGTATTGAACAATAACTGAAATGAATTACATATTTCGAGAGACCTTAAAGCATAAGGCTATGAATCTGCAGATTCGTGGCCTTTTTTGTGTTTTGAGAGGATATACATGGTAGAATATTGATTATTATTACAAATTTAGCAAATAGAATCCTAGTAAGTACATATCAGGGTCATTCTATATCCATTGAGAGGAGTTAGATTCATGAGAAAACAGATGATTTCCAGTTTAGCAGCACTAGCTTTATTCGTAGGGGGATATGCAAGTTTGGCGGGAATGGGCGGCACTAGTACAGTCGAAGCAGCGCAAGCCGTCAGCTCATTTAAAGATGTACCCGCATCCCACTGGGCATCCTCAGCAATTTATTCCGCAGTAGAGAAAGGTTATTTCAAGGGATATGCAGACGGAACGTTTAAACCAGGTTTACCCGTCACCAAAGCTGAAATGGCTAGTATTTTAGCACGTTTGAATGATCAGCCGGAGCTACCGACTGCTGAACCGAATCATTTTACAGATGTACCGGAGTGGGCTAAAAATGGTGTCTCTACGGCGATTGCCAAAGGATTTATCCGTCCTTCCAGTTATAAGGGCAAACTGGATGCTCAAGCTGCACTTGAACGGGGCGAAATGGCGGAATGGTTAACACAAGGATTGAGTGTAGTGGATTCAGACTATGGACAGGCTCTCTCGGATGTAACAAACACCGTCATTCCTGCGAAGGAATATTTTACAGGCAAGCTGGCCGACTCGCAAAAAAATGCTGTCGCCGTTGCCCTTGGAACCGGGCTGATGAGCGTTGCGAATGATAAGACATTTGGCGTAAACCGCACCACAACCCGGGCAGAAGTCGCCGTGTTGCTCAGTCGTTACGCGTCCGTGGCCAAAACCAAACCTGCCGATCTTCAAGGGCTGAATGAACTGCGGCAGGTGGGATTGACAGGCACCAATTTGAGTGTGATTGCACCGAGGTATCAGAAACCAGGGCCTGAGAAATTCTCTGAATCTTATGATTACAGCAAGATAACTGGTGATTTCTCAAAAATCCGAAATCAAGAATTGGTGACTGTAACAAATTATGCAGATTTGAAGATAAAAAATTGGATTGTTGTTAACCCATATGTAGAGGGAAATGCTCGAAGCATTTATTACGATATTTTTGTTGAAGAAAAAAACAAACCTTTGCGAGGTGCTTATTACTCCTTTTCCGAGTTTGATATCAGCATCAAGAAATCTATGACTCAATTGCAAGGTGGAAGTCTGATTAACTCTCCCACGATTAACACTTTAACTTCACCCAGCACCTCAGCTTCTAGAGATTATGGAGCTAAGCACATCAATGATTTCCTTGGCCCAAAAGGAGTATTCACTGTTAGAAACCCTAGCTATTGGGGGAGTGGTTTATTACATTTTGATAAAGAACTTAGACCTGGGATCTTCATTACTGTAAAGGACGGAACTATTTATAGAGTAATACCTAATTAATAAATTGAATTTTAAGGATGATACACTATGTTTCTATCTTCTAAACTAAAAAGAAGTTTTATAGTCACTATTATTTTATTATTGCTTCCTTTCTCCTCCTTTGATGTTTTTGCAGGAGGAGGTCCAGGAAACAAACCAATACTAGGACCTACACGTTTTGAACCTTCTTCACCTGCAAAAACTCAAAAGAAAGTAGTACCTGTAGAAGGAAAAGGATCTACAAATATTGGAATATATATCTACCAATTAGATAATATGCGATGGAGAGTGGATGGAGAGTGCAACGGGCAAACCCTAAGTAATAATTACTCCACTAACAAACCTGAATCATCAGTTGTCTGTATCGATTTATCATTAGAAGCACCTAGCTATCAAGCTCAGGTCTACATGGATAGAAATGACGAAGCATATCGTAGAAGTGACATCACTTCAGCCTCACTTTCTCCAAAATATATGGATAATACAGCTTATTACGAAGTTGGAAAACCGATATTGTTAAATGTCGAGTCTTTTACTGAAAGAAGAGCTAAATTTAATATGCAGATTGGTGGAAACATAGAACCAACCGCTCATAGACCCTATAATCCACCAAAATACTCTGCTGATTATATATTTTTCACAGACCTATATTGGTTCGGTAATGCCGAAACCACCAAAGAAATCAACCTCTCTCCTGGAGGGCAAATCCGGTTAAATCAAACCAAACAGCTCAATGCGACGGTTAAAACCAAGACAGGGGATGGCAACTTTGGTGCAGAAACCAATGTAAACACAGGCAGCGGAGGAACGACCACGTGGGAGTCCTCCAATCCCTCGGTTGCAACGGTAAGTAACTCCGGGATGGTACAAGCGGTTAGCAGAGGCACTACATCCATCACGGTTTTATGGGAAAAAGACGGATTTCAATTAACGACTCGAACAACTATCGGTGTTGAACAGGGAACCGGCGGGGGTGGTGACGACGGAGGCGGGAATACCGGCGGGGGAGATAGCGGCGGAGGCGGTGGTGGCTGTACACCTACGATTGGATCACCATCTCCAGGTACAACGATGAATATGAGTGACCTTGATCCCAACGTTACAGGTATAATAAAGTCAGATAACAGAGGTAATGAAACATTCGATGTATTGAAAGGAATTCCTACTTCCGAGTCTCTTTACACTAACGCCTTCGCGGACAATTATCTATTCAAGCAAGCCTGGACCAAAATGAGCGGCAAAGTAATATATGATTGTAATATCACCATCTCCTATGATAGAGAATGGACCGTACCTGGGCCGCAGGTCTGTAATGACGACGGATGTAGGGATGGCACACCTATACCTAAAAATGATACCGTTCCTAAACCATACAACTTTCAAATTACACGAGACTATTCCTACTGGATGATTAGCAATCTTGAAGTGTACAAGCTCGTCAAAGCAACGATGAAAAATTATGCACTGCCTGGCGAAACCATTACGATGAATCCTGCTGGTTATGTTCCACCGACACTTGAATCCAGCAATGACTCTGCCGTTGAACGTCATGTGAGGCCAGGACAAACGTCATCCATCTCTTATACTCCATCCAAACTAACAGGTGGCTTGAATACACCCCCGGATTTACCAGATGACACAGCCCTATTAAAGGGAATGGCGGAAACTAACACACCACAAAGCACCGTAAAAAATGATTTGGTGAAGTTCAATAATGCAGTGATCATGAATGATAACGAAACTACCAAGGATGGGCCACTGCCGAACAACATTCCTTCACCAACAACAATTGGACGGGATGTCTTGTACACTCCCAACCACAGGATCAGCAGTTCCCTGCGAAACAAAGCCAACACGGAAAGTTCTGGCCAGATCTATTATGATCTACTACCAGGTAACGTGAACGGCGGAGCCAACAAGATACTTCCGATTCATGGGATAAACACTGTTACGGTGCACACCCCCGTCGTAAACTACGCATGGGTGTCGGACGATCAGCCGCATAATCAGAAAACAACACCTGACCCTACCCGTGCTGCACTGATTTTGGAGCGCCCCTTCATTGTGCGTATCCCTACATCCGGACAGCACCTAGATGCATCCAGTTATCCCGGATATGGCAACCGGGAATATGCCAAATATTTTCGTATCAAACAGGTGTTATTCCCGTTTGACGTCTACACAGCAGATCGAACACAGTTCATCCCAAGCCACACATGGGTCAACATTCCGGTGAACCAAATGGATACAACATTCTATATTCCAGTATGGGTGGACGAGGGGAAATATACCATCGAATTTCGGAACATCGCCGAGAATTCACCAGCAAACTTCACAGAGCAACCCGATGCCAACACCGATCTAACTCATCATGTTGCAAGCGATAAGATACCTGTAGATGTGATCGGCAGGCTGTATGACTTTCATGTGACTGATGTATCCGACTATAATTGGGAGAGTGTATTCCGCAAACGACCAGATGGCCCGGAACCTACAGGTCATAGCTACTGGAGCGGATTACGTAGCATCGATGGTGACCCCCGAGGGAACCTTGCTCCATTTGTATTGCCGATTAGGCCTGGCAGTCATCCGGTCGAAGGATTTCGGAACGTTGCTGTGAAAACAGGCTATCACTTCAAGTTTGATCTCAAGACGAAGGGTAATATGTTCGGAAAACAGGATGGTATTCGAATAACACCCACATTTTCTTTTATAAACAAGGATAACTCCTCCCGTCAGGATGTTGATCTATACTACCATCGGGGGCAGGAACGTCTTATTCGAATTGGTTCTGCGCAGGATATGGAGAAACGATTTGTTGTGTTGAACTCACGACTGCGTACTGTACCCGGCACCGAATTGAGCGATGCGGCAGGTTACCAATATAGGTATGAATTTTCACCAGACGAACGCAATCGTCTCACATTAGCAGAACATATGGTCAAAGTCGCCAACCAGACTTCACACCAAAAAACCTGGACAGGCCGTTATGACTGGATGATTCTGACGGCGCCGATTCGTACACTGATTGGGCCTAAAACAAATATCCCTACCAGCGTTAACGTTGACAGGGCCAATGCTGCAATCCAGCGGTGGTACGGGGAATACAGTCTGCCGGCAGATGTGTACGCTGTTCCCAAAGGCACAAATCTTGAACCCCTTGCCAGACAGAATAAGCTAGATGAACAATCTGATATCTTTTTGAAAAATGGGTACATCGTCGTCAACTTTAATATCGAGAGTCTACGCAACGGCAATACACAGGCACCGCATCTGCAATATATCCATGCTCCACTTATGAATCAGTGGCAGTTGGAGGGTTTCAACCACCCACCTGCATTTAATAACAGCACTACTAACAGCAGCAGGTGGCCATTGAAGGATGGCGATATTGTCTTTTATCATGCAGACCAGTCCAGTCGAAATGACTTTCAGTCCCAAGTGCCTCATTGAGGATTAAGTAAAGGGTCAAGGATTACGTTCAAATATTCGGATTACAAAATTACTCTGCCAGTCAGAACAGCTTATCTCCGTATAGATGACAACTATCAAAAAAGGCAAAAGGGTTATCTCGAATGAATTCATTCATCAACAGAATTCAACTCCAGATAACCCTTTTCTCCTCTAATCTTTATTCATAATTAGCATGATCTATCTACTTCCCGCTAATACCACCACACGCTCCCGCCTCTGCATTTCACCCTTCAACCCTCTCAGCGACAGAGCGGAGGACATCAGACTTCGGGTATACGGATGATTGGCCGAACTGGTCAGCTTGGAGCTGTTCACAACCTCCACCACTCTCCCTTGATGCATGACTGCAATACGGTCACTCACTTGCTGCACCACAGCAAGATCATGTGATATGAATATGGAGGAAACTCCCGTCTCCCTACGTAGTTCCATAAGCAGATCCAAAACCTGTTGCTGAATGGAAACATCCAAAGCAGAGGTAGCTTCGTCAAACAAAATGATCTCAGGCCGTAAACCAATCGCACGAGCAATGACAGCTCGCTGTTGTTGCCCGCCGCTTAATTCATGTGGATACTTATCCGCATCCATAGCAGACAATCCAACGCGCTCCAGCAATCTGCGTGTTTCCTGAGCAGCCGCCTGCCGTTTCATCATTTTATAATTCAACAGAGGCTCACCGATAAACATGCCCACCTTCATGCGTGGGTTGAAAATCGCCGCAGGCTCCTGAAAGACCATCTGAATCTGCTTACGCATCTGGCGCAGCTTCTCACCTTTCAAACGGGTAATCTCCTGCCCATAGTACCAAATCTCTCCTGAAGTCACCTGTTCCAGCTGAGTTACACACTTGGCCAGTGAGCTTTTGCCGCTTCCACTCTGCCCGACAATACCCAGACACTCCCCGGGATATAACGCAAGATCTACATTCTGTAAAGCCTGAACAGCCTGCCGCCCTTTCATCTCGTACGTTTTACATACGTTACTCAGTTTTAGAATGGGTGATCCGGCATTGATCATGTATGGTTCCCCTCCAGTTCAGGTACAGCTTCTAACAGTTTGCGGGTATACTCGTGGTCAGGATTCGATATGACACGCAGTGTATCTCCCAGTTCCACTAACCTGCCGTCTAACATCACACCGATCCGATCAGCCATATGGGCTGCAACCGCCATATTATGCGTCACGAGCATCATGCCCGTTCCCTTGTCCGCACAAAGCCTGCTCAATTGATTCATTACTTCATTTTGAGTCGTAACATCCAGCGCACTCGTCGGCTCATCCGCTAGCAACAGTTCCGGCTCTAACGTAGCCGCCATTGCGATCGCGGTTCGTTGCTTCATTCCTCCGCTAAGCTGAGAAGCATAGGCATGCATGACTCGCTCTGGATCATCCAGCCCCATACGGGCCAGAGTGTGAATGGCCATTTTCCAGGCCTCTTTACGGGACATAGGCAGGTGGGCACGAATGGCCTCCACATACTGACTTCCAATACTACGAATCGGATTCAGGTATGAACCGCTGTCCTGAAATACCATCGCGATTCGCTTGCCACGCAACCCCTGCCAATCTTGTTGCGAGTCACGCAGCAACACCCTCTCCCGAAAGACAATCTCTCCTCCCGTGTATCGTCCGCCTACAGGCAGTAGTCCCAGCAAAGCCCGGATCAGGGTCGACTTCCCGCTTCCGCTTTCCCCCACAATGCCAATGATTTCTCCTGGCTTCATCGAAAAGGATACATCCTGCAAGGAAGGCACGCCTTCCTTGTAACTTACCGACAGATTCTTCACCTCAACAAGCAAAGATGTCGTTCCCCTACGCAAGGACGTCATCACTACTCGACCTTAATGTTGCGATCTAGCAGATAGAAGTCGATCGGGTACATCGTTGCACCCTTTACATTACTTTTGCTCACGATATTAATCGGTGTATACGTCAAAAACATATAAGCAGCATCATCCAGAATCATCTGTTGCGCTTCTGCCGCAAGTGCATAACGCTTCTCCACATCAAACTCCGAGTGAAGACGCTCAATAAGCTCGTCAAGCTTCGGATTGCTGTATCCGCCAACATTCCACTCTGCGCCTGTTTTGAAATAAAAGTCGAGAATATGCTGCGGATCACCCGTGATGCCTGTATTGATGCTCGTCAGAGCCAGATCATAATTCCCACTCTTCTGATGGTCGGTGAGATCCTCATATGAGATGAGCTCCAGCCCAACCCCAATTTCTTTAAGCTGGGACTGCATCGCAGCAGCCACAACGGAATCGGATTCATAAGCTGAGTTAAGGATGAGCTGTAACGATAGCTTCTTCCCATCCTTCTCCCGAATACCATCTCCATCTGTATCCTTATATCCGGCTTCATCCAGCAATTGTTTTGCCTTCGCGGGTTCGTAATCATATCCGGTAATTTTGTCGTACCCAAAAGGCAATGCAGAGGTAAACGGACCTTTGGCTGCTTGTCCACCCACCAGCGTATTCGCGTACATTTCGCGGTCAATTCCGTATGAGATGGCACGGCGAACCTTTACATCGCTTAGCAGTGAATGGGTCGTGTTAAACCACACAAACTGCGTACGGAGGCTCGGAATTTCATCAATCGTATATTGTGTTTTATCCTGAAAAAGAGGCATCTGGCTGCGTCCCACATTACTCGCTACATCGATTTCCCCTGATTGCAGTGCCAGCGCCCGTGTATTGTCATCCTTGATGTATTTCAGTGTCATCGTATCCAGATCAGCCGCGCCACCCCAGTACTTATCGTACTTTTTCACCTGAATCTCCTGGTCGGGCGTATATCCTGTAACCATGAACGGCCCGGTAGCGATGGGCTCACTCTTGAATTTTGATGTGTCTGCACTCGTATCCACGATAATAAACAGTGGTTCGGCAATATTGCCTAGCAGTGAGGCATCCGGCTGTGTTGTTTTGATCGTCAGATCCTGCCCCTTGGCAGTCATTGACGCAATTGGCAGTGTGGATTGACCTCTCTCATTCAGCGAGATGGAGCGTTCGATTGATTTTTTTACCGCATCCGCAGTCACGGGATTGCCATTATGGAACGTTACTCCGTCGCGAATATGAAAATGCCAGGTTGTATCATCGATCCGATCCCACTTATCGGCAAGTTTGGGGACGATCTTCATCTGCTCATCAAACTGAATCAACGTCTCCCCAATAGCCGCGCGCGTCAGCGTCCAGCCGTTCCATTCCTCCGCAGGATCAAGGCTACTCCCCAGCCAGAACAAGGCCACATTCAGATGTGATTTCTTGTCCTCACCAGCCGCACCACTCGCATTCACTCCTGCCTTTTTCCCCGTAACATCGGATGATGAAGGTGTTGAATTTTTGTCGTTACCACAGGCCGCGAGCAACAGAATAGTCATCATTGATATGATAGCCAGTAGCCATGTTTTTTGAAACTTACCCATACTTCACATTCCCCTCAGTTACACTGTATTTTTCTTGGGATCAAGCACATCTCGCAGACTATCCCCCAGCAAATTAAAAATGATAACCGTGCCAAATATCGCAAGCCCCGGATAGATTAACAGCCAAGGCGCAGTCTGCAGATATCTTCTGCCTTCATTCAACATCGCTCCCCACTCCGGATCGGGCGGTTGTGCGCCGAGTCCAAGAAAGGACAAGCCCGAGATCGACAACATCATGCCGCCCACGTCCATCATGGCCATGACAATCAAAGGGGGCAACATATTCGGCAAAATTGTTCTGCGAATGATTTGGATTTTACGCGCACCGCTGAACGCAGCGGCAGTGACGAACTCTTTTTGCTGAAGAGCAATGACCAGGCTTCGGGCCATCCGTGCATACTTTGCCCACCAGACGACGGAGAGTGCAACCACCGTGTTAAACAGTCCCGGCCCTAACATTCCGACTACGGCGATCGCAAAAATCAAACCCGGAAATGCCATCAACGTATCGCACAGCCTCATCAGTACCGTATCCACCAGCCCTCGCAGAAAACCTGCAATGACACCAACCGCTACCCCTAAGCTGAAAACAATACCGATCATCATAAATGTAAGCAACAGAGAGGTGCGTGCTCCATATAAAAGTCGGGACAGGACACATCGCCCAAGCTGATCCGTACCGAGTGGATATTCGGGGCTGGATGGCTGCAACACTTTCGCAAAATTCGTAGCAAGTGGATCATGAGGCGCCAGCAGCGGCGCAATCAGAGCCAGAACGATCCAGCCTGTGGTCAGGGATAGCAAGAAAATAAATAGACGACGTTGTGTCAGATATGCTCGAATCTTCATCGCCATCTACACATCCACATCCAGTTGAATGCGCGGATCACGAAGATGTGTCCAGAGATCCACGATTAGATTCAGGGTGACATAGATGACTGCCATCCAGATTACATAACCCTGTATCAGGGGGTAATCGCGGGTGAAAATGGCATCCACCGCCATCTGTCCTACTCCCGGCCATACGAATAAACTCTCCACAATTGCTGCTCCGCCAAGTAGTGCTCCTGTTGTCATGCCTAGCAAGGTCACAATTGGCAACAGTGAATTGGGCAAAATATGTCGCCAAATAATCATTGATTCCTTCACACCTCTTGCTCTTGCACCCACTACGTAATTCTGGCTTGTCTCCTCCAGCATGACTGCACGAATCTGCCGGCTGTATTGGGCGATCAATGGAATCGCGAGTGTCGCAGCAGGCAGGATCAGGCTGTTCCAGCCGGAACTACCCATGATCGGCAGCAGCTTCAGCTGCACACCAAATACCAGCATCAGCAACATCCCCAGCCAGAAGCTCGGCATGGATAGACCGGCAAACGAAAACAGGCGAATCACATAATCCAGCCATTGATTCCGGCGTACAGCCGAAAGAACTCCGAGCGGAAAGGAAATCAAAATCACCAGAAGCATTGCGCTCCCGGTTAACTTGAGCGTTGCTGGAAGGCGGGACATTAACACATCCAGCACCGGACGGTCATATTTATACGACGTACCAAAGTCTCCGGTGACTACTTGTCCCAGCCATGTGCCATACCGAACCAAGAATGGCTTGTCCAGCCCAAGCTCTGACCCCACCTCTCTGACCAGTTCATCCGAAGGTGTGACTCCGGTAGACATCAGCATCAGTCTGGCGGGATCTCCAGGAGACAGATACGTTAATAGAAATGTCAGGAAGGTGATTCCAAACAGAACGGCGACCAGTTGTAATAACCGTTTAACGATATATCTGCCCAATAATAAAACGCCCTTCCCGGTTTAATGCGCGTGTACGCCTTCATTCTCATTCCATTCAATACAAGCCAATTCAATTCAAGCCAATTCAAGCCAAAAAAGCGCCCTTTTCCGTTTCACGGGATAAGGACGCCTTAAATAAACAGATTTTCAGAAAAAAATCATGCTCTTTAAACACCTTCCTATCTCCCGTAGGGTACTGCTGTGTTTGTCCAACCTGGCAGGTCTCCTGGCTCCAGTATCATTGCCATAACAGCTCCTTCCCGGTCTTCGTAAGACCAGTGGATATGCTGCCTGACTCCTCTGTTACAGTGGCGGGACCGCGCCGGCATCTCACCGGACTTCCCTTTTAAGCTTCTACCCCAGCGGGTAGAGCACCAAGTTCCACGTATTCAATTCACTAAAAGTGGGTATCTGTTACACTTCTGTATCAGTATAGCGGCATACGGAATAATGTTCAAAACTTTTCTTTCAAAATTTAAAATCATGAATGCGGCTAATCTCGCACTCGCGAGCCCTTGGGCGACACCCCCGTCACACGTTTGAACATTTTGGAAAAGAGCAGCGGGTCGGTGTATCCAACGGAGTGGGCTACTTCACTCACAGACAGCATCGGGTTACGAAGCAATTCCGCTGCACGATTCATGCGATACTCCAGGAAAAAGGCTTGCAGTGACTTGCCGTATCGCTCTTTGAACAATCCCGATAAATACGTTCGATCCAGCCCGACCGCCTGTGCGATATCCAGAATGGACGTACGCTGGCTATACCGGTTCTCCATAAACTGCACAGCCTGCCGAATATAAGTCTCTTTCGTCGAAAGGAGCGGATTTTCTTCTTCTTTGATCGGTGAGGATGCGATTAATGCCGCCATAAGTCGGTATAACAGACTTTGATGTAACACATCCCCTCCTGCAACGGAGCTCGTTCCAGCCTGAAGCATCTCGTCATACAGCACTGCCATCATATGCTTATCATGAGCAGTAAACACCGGGTGCTCCTCGCTTAACTGCGCACGCTGCATAAAAGCCTTCGCCTGAACACCTCTGAAGCCAAACCATGAATACGTCCAAGGCTCATGTGCATCCGCCTCATAATGAATGACCGTGTCGGGTAAAATGAGAAATCCTTGCCCCTCGCTCAGAGGATATTCCCGATCCCCCATATATACCGTACCACGACCCTCATGTACGTAATGCACGATATAGGAATCACGCACCCCCGGCCCCCAATAGTGGGCAGGATCACATGCCTCCCAGCCATAAAATAACAAAACCAGTTCCATCTGCGTCCAGCCGGCAGAGACCACATTCATTTCCACTTTCCGACTCATGTGCCCCCTCCTTTCGACAATAAGGTTAAAAAGACATCTTTAATGTAATCTCACATATTCTCTTATCTGTACTTACAATAAATTATAACAGGTGGAAGAAAGGAAATCTTGCTGAAAACGAAAACAAAAATGGGATTATGCCATATTTGAGAGGGTTTGAGCCATAGTGATATGAGCCTGTTCGGCCTATAGTTGGGGTACAACATTTTTCGGGAAGGATGAAGTTGAAATGAACAAAATTACGTTTCTCGGTGCAGGCAGCACCGTTTTTGTCAAAAATGTATTGGGTGATGTGATGATGACGGAGGCCTTGCAGGACTTTGAACTGGCCTTGTTTGATATTGATGCTGAACGTCTAAGTGACTCGGAGCGTTTGTTAAAAAGTTTGGCTCAGTCGCTAGGAAGCCGCTGTTCCGTTAAAACATACCATGATCGCAAGGAAGCGCTCCGCGGAGCTAAATATGTCATCAATGCCATTCAGGTGGGCGGATATGACCCGTGTACGATTACCGATTTTGAGATTCCGAAGAAATACGGCCTGCGTCAAACGATTGCCGATACGCTCGGCATTGGCGGAATCTTCCGTAACTTGCGTACCATTCCGGTGATGCTGGACTTCGCCAAGGATATGCAGGAAGTGTGCCCGGATGCCTGGTTCCTCAACTATACGAACCCGATGGCTGTACTCACCAATGTCATGAACGTGCATGGCGGAATTAAAACGATCGGTCTGTGTCACAGTGTACAAGTCTGCGTACCTCATCTGTTCGATACGCTGGGGATTGACCAGACGGGTGTCGTTGCCAAAATCGCCGGGATTAACCACATGGCATGGCTCCTGGAAGTAACAAAGGATGGTGTCGATCTGTATCCTGAGATCAAACGTCTTGCGAGACAGAAACAGCAGGAGACACATGATGACATGGTACGTTATGAACTGATGCATCGCTTCGGTTATTATGTCACCGAGTCTTCTGAGCATAGTGCGGAATATCATCCGTATTTTATCAAACGCAACTATCCGGAACTGATCGAACGCTTCAACATTCCACTCGATGAGTATCCGCGTCGCTGTGTAAACCAGATTGCAGAATGGAAGGAAATGCGAGAGAAGCTGTTTGCGAGTGAAAATATTCACCATACCCGCAGCCATGAATATGCTTCGCATATCATGGAAGCGATGGAGACGGATCGCCCGTACAAAATTGGCGGTAACGTTATAAACAACGGGCTCATCACCAACCTGCCACGCGAAGCTTGTGTCGAGGTTCCTTGTCTGGTCGATGGTTCGGGCATCAACCCAACCTATATTGGTGATCTGCCGCCACAGCTGGCAGCGCTGAACCGTACCAATATCAACACCCAGTTGCTCACCATCGAAGCGGCTATGACAGGCAAAAAAGAGCATATCTATCACGCGGCTATGCTGGATCCGCATACAGCTGCTGAGCTGTCCATGGACGACATCGTGGCGATGTGCGACGATTTGATTGAAGCTCATGGCGACTGGCTGCCTAAATTTTCATAATCTAAACGTTTAGACGTACAAATGAAGATATGTAAACAGAATGTATAACCAGATGCATAACTAAGATATACAAAAAGAGCACCGTTCCTTTCGAAATCGAAGGGGCGGTGCTTTTTTTCACTTATTTTCAGATTACTCCATTACTCCGCAGGCAGTAGAAAACGATATCCAATCCCTGGTTCCGTCTGAATATAGGATGGACGAGTAGGATCTTCCTTTAGCTTTTTACGCAAATGACCCACATAAACTCGCAAATAGTGGCTGTCCGACTCATGATGATGCGCACCCCATACTTGCTGTAAAAGCTGGCGCTGGGTAATAATTTTGCCTGCATTCGAGGCAAGCACCTTCAGCATCTCATATTCGGTTGGCGTTAATTTGACCTGCTCTCCGTCCAGCTCAACCTGCCTGAGAGCCAGATCGATAACCAGTGAGCCAAATCGCAAAATGGGTTCGTCCGTTGTTTTGGCGACATGCCGAAGCGCTACCCGAATTCGGGCAACCAGTTCACCCATGCCAAACGGCTTCGTCACATAATCATCTGCACCTGCATCCAGTGCGGCAATCTTATCAGCCTCCTGATCTTTTGCTGTCAGCACAATAATTGGCACCTGTGACCATTCCCTTATCCGGTGAAGCACGTCCATGCCAGATATGCCTGGTAAACCTAGATCAAGAATGATCAAATCAGGATGCACCACACTTGCCTGCGTAATACCCTCCTCTCCGTTAGCACACTCATAATGATCATATTGGTGAGCCTGAAGAGTCACTTTTAGCAGTTTGCGAATCTGCGGTTCATCATCAATCACCAGAATGCGAGCCCCTAATGCGGCATTCATCTAATCTCCAACCTCTCCTTGCCCTGTATAGGAAAATGGCACTTCATCCCTTCCCACAGGCAACTCTATACGTATTCTTGTTCCTCCATCCGGATTCCCCTCAGCATGGATTGTACCTCCGTGAACCTCCACAATCCCTTTGCAGATGGCAAGTCCCAGCCCGGTTCCCGTAATATGCTGCGTGGAGGGTGAGCGATAAAATTTATCGAACACGCGAGTTCGCTCCGATTCCTCAATTCCAACACCCTGATCATCTACGATGAAGGTCACACAACTCTGTCTCGGTTCATTCTTTACCCTTATGATCACCATGCTCTCGTCGGGTGAATATTTGAATGCATTGCTGACGATATTCACAAGTACCTGCTCAAGCAGCACCTCATCTCCGTCAAAAAAAACCGGTTCTTCTGGCAGTTGTACCGTAACTTCACGATGAGGACTGAATTCTCTGACTTTTGCCAAAACAACGCTAATCATATCCCCTACATCACACCATTTGCGATTAAGTTGTAGCATACCGCTCTCCAGCCGCACCATGCCAAGCAAGTTGGTTACGAGACGATTCATACGCAACGCGCCGTCACGGATGTTACCAGTCAATTCCAGGCGATCCTCGGGTGTAAAAAGACTGTCATTCTCTATCAGCCCTGTGGCTGAACCGATAATGGCAGTTAACGGCGTACGTAGCTCATGGGATACCGAATCCAGCAGCGCAGTTCGGATGCGCTCTGATTCAGCGGTAACTTGAGCAAGACGCGCTTCCTCAGCCAGCTTCACCCGGGCGATTGCACCTGCCGCAAGACTGCCGCAGGCTTCCAGCAGCTGGCCCTGTTCCTGTTGCTTCTCCGGCTCACTAGTAGTCATGTATACAGCAAGTACACCGTGAATGTGGTTCTCTGTTTGCAGCGGAACATACAACCCCGCCGATTCACCCAGCTTGGGCGATCCTTTGCCTGCGGTCTGTCCCTGTTTGTAGACCCAATCCGCGATAGCCAGCTCCGAAGAACGGCTTCCCCAGACATTCTTCTCTGTCCCGATCTCAGACGCAGGTCTCTGTTTCGTCCAAAGCTTCAGTTCACCCTGCTGATCCGGCAGATATATGGCGGCTGGACTTCCGAGCATAAGGGATATCTGGCTCGTCATGTTATCCAACAAGGTATCCAGATTAGTAATTGCAGTGATCTGTCGACTAAGATCATACAGGGCATTCGTTGTGGCTTCACGAGATTTAACCCGATCCAGCTGTTGCCGTAAACGTCCGGCGAGACTTGCCGTCATGACGGCGACAGCCAAATACACCCCAAACGAAATGAGATATCGCAAATCCTCTATCGTAAAACTGAGATAAGGTGGAACAAAAAAGAAATCAAACATGACAACACTAAGGGTCGCTGCATATACTGCTGGCCCCATTCCCCAATATACAGCACTAATCAGTATAGGAAACAGGTACACCAGTGCAACGTTGACCAAGTCATCACTCATCCCGATGATATGAAGCAGTACGGTTAACAGGATGATGGTAAGTGTTACCCATATATAGGCGGGAACCCATTTCTGGCGAGAGATCCCCTGTAAGCTTTCCTGATCTTTGCCCTCTTCCTGATGTTCAGACAAATTCAATTCCACCCGCTTTATTTATAATCATCATCCGCTACGATCAATACATCACGATGTCTCGACAGACGAACAAGCTGGTTCACCACCGATCCCGAGCCACGATGACCATTCCGCCACCATACCCGTTTCGCCTGCCCAACTACCAGTTGTGTCGCCTTCGCTTCCGTAGCCTTTGCATCCAAAATAACTGGTACTTCCCGCAACTTTGCACTTTGATGGATATGAAAATGCCCTCCTAGCCGCACAGTGAGTTGCTCCAATCCTGCCAGGTGCTCCTTCACTTCAGGAGTCATTACCATGTCTGTGCCGATGTGTACATGATGGACATGCCAGGATGCCTTCAGCCGATAAGCCATACGAAAACCTCTACGAATTAACCGTTCGGCGTGACGGTCACTGCTGACACACACAAAAACCGACTCCTCACGGCGCCATGGGCCCCGTAGTGTTCGCGCTGCTCGCTGCGTTTCCAGCCGCTCATCCACATCGTCTGCAAGTTCGCGTAGAGCCAGTTCACGCAATGCGATCAGATTACCCATTTTAAAAAAATTCGCAAGCGCCTGCTCCACCTTGGCAGTTGCATAGATTTTACCCTCTCGCATGCGCTGCCGCAAGGCCTCGGGAGCGACATCAATCAGTTGCACCTCGTCTGCCAATTGCATGATTCGATCAGGTACCGTTTCTCGCACCCGAACACCCGTAATATGCTCAACGGCATCATTCAAGCTTTCAAGATGCTGTACGTTCACGGTTGTAATGACGGATATGCCTGCGTCCAGCAGCCTTAGCACATCCTCGTAACGCTTCTGCCGAGCATTTCCAGGCACGTTGGTATGCGCGAGCTCATCCACAAGCACCACTTCGGGATGCAATCGTAATATCGCTTCTGTATCCATTTCCTCTAAGCATGTGCCTTGATACATACGCTGCGCTCGCGGGATGATGGACAAAGAGCCGATTTGTTCCACCGTGTCCGCTCGTCCATGGGTTTCCAGCAATCCAATTTGCACATGGATGCCTTTGCGCAACAGATCATTGCCTTCCCTCAGCATCATGTAGGTTTTGCCCACCCCCGGAGCAGCTCCAATATAAATTTTGAATGTACCACGCCTAATCAGCCCAATCTGTTCCTCTATCTCCTGCTCACTGAGTCTGCGATAGGTTTTCTGTTCCGTTTCACTTACTTTTGTCGGCACAACCCGTTCGCCCTCTTGCGCCGACCGATCTGCAACCAGTAGTAAATCTACTCCTTGCAGTTTGCGAAGCAACGAGTTAATGAGAGAGCCCTGCCATAACTCCTGCCGGCGTGTACGCCGCGAATGTCCCATAACGATCCGGGTAATCTGCTGTCTGATCGCATACTGTGCCAATGTGACTGGGATATAGCGGTGATGTATGACTGGAAGCTCCTCCATGTGCCCGCCGATCTTCTCCACCAGTTTCATCATACTGCGGCGAAATACCGTAGCTTCCTTCGTTAGTGGCTGTTTCATGGACCGGAAGACAACGACATGCAAGCTCCCGTTCAATCGACGGGCAATCTGCTGTCCGCGCTGAATGTAGATCGAACCATTCCAGTGGTACTGCGCGGAGACAAGAATACGTTCCATAATGCTTGTTGCGGGCGGAAGACCCATTTCCTCGCGATGTTCACGTAAAGACTCGTTAACCCCTTCTGCAACAAGTTTCAGTGCCAGCTCACGTAAAATCCCGAGATTACCATGGCGAAAAATGTCCATACCCCCATGCCCTTGCAGGTGACCTTCCGCAAGACGACTCAAAATGGTCTCTGGCGTAACGTCGATCAGCTTCACTTCATCCGCCAGTTCCAATGTGTCTGCCGGCACGGTATGTGGCACCTTAATTCCAGTGAGCTGTCTGGCGAGTTCGGTATACCCCTCTAGTTCATACACATTCACGGTAGTTATGACACTGATATTGTGGCGCAATAGAAAACGGATATCCTCCAGTCTGGTCGCATGCCTCGCCCCCTCCCGGTTTCGATGCGCCAACCCATCGACCAGGACAACCTCCGGATTGCGAACTAACAATGCATCCAGATTCAAGTCTTTCATCTCCGCTCCGTCACTGCTCCGAATCCAGTGAATGCTGGGCACGCGCTCAAGCTCACCAAGCTGTTCTACGGTTTCCGGCCTTCTCATCGTGGAGACTGCACATATGACAACATCTACGCCCTGCTCGCGCAACTGATTGCCGTCTCTGAGCATATGATATGTTTTACCTGAACCGCTGACCGGGCCAATGTAGATTTTAAACGTGCCCTCTTGCAGCTTCGAAATCATGCGCAGCATCTCTTCCGGCGATTTACGTTTGAAGCTGTCCTCCATGCCACTGTCCTCATTCCCTCAGAATTTACTTCCGAACATATGATGTAGTAGTACTATTCCCTATCCATAATAAAATGGAGAAAGCCCCTTCCAGATTGGAAGAAGGCATTGACCTTTAGCCGCACATCATCAAATAGCTCTATGATAAATCTGTCCGCACATTTCTCTTTCTCACTTCTCTTCTGCGATCAGTGCCAGATTCAGCTCATTCACATTGACACGCGGTTCACCGAATATACCTAACTGGCGGCCTTGTGTATGATCCTCAATAAGCTGAGCCAACTTCTTTTTACCGAGTCCTGTCGCTTGACTAATCCGCGGAATTTGGGCCACAGCCGCTTCAGGAGATAGGTCCGGGTCAAGCCCTGAACCGGAACCCGTAACCAGATCGGCAGGGATCTTATGGGGCAGCGCGGGATTTTCCTGGCGGAGCGTAGCCAGCTTTTGGTTCATCTCTGCGGTATACTCCGGCGATGCCACCGCTCGATTGGACCCTGCGGAAGCGGTTGGATCATAATTCGCATTGGATGCCCGAGGCTGGAACAATCCCGGCGACTTCACTTCCTGCGCCAGCAGAGATGAGCCGATGACTTTTGCATCTTGAACCATGAGACTGCCGTTCGCCTGTGAAGGAAACAGCAACTGGGCCACCCCCGTTGTGACGAGCGGATAGAGCAGACCACAGACTAGCATGAGCACAACAGACAACCGCAACGCGGGCAATAACATCTTCATACAAATCACTTCCTGAATGGATTTAATGTAATATCAAAAAGGCGGGCAACCACGTTATCTTCACCATGAATGTCATCACACCTGTACTTCACAGCTACAATGACATTTACATCAAACCTGACAAAACCAGGTCAATCAGCTTGATGCCGATAAACGGTACAATCACACCCCCAACACCATAGATGAACACGTTGCGGCTCAGCAGCCGTTCGGCAGACATCGGACGATATTTCACGCCTTTCATCGCAATCGGAATGAGCAACGGAATAATAATCGCATTAAAGATCAGTGCGGACAGAATTGCAGATTGCGGTGAAGAGAGATTCATAATGTTCAGTGCCTGAAGCTGTGGCATGGCGAGAATGAACATCGCTGGAATGATAGCAAAATACTTGGCGATATCGTTGGATATGGAAAAGGTGGTTAGCGCGCCGCGCGTAATCAGCAGTTGCTTGCCTATGGAGACTACCGACAACAGCTTGGTCGGGTCAGAGTCCAGGTCGATCATGTTAGCCGCTTCCTTGGCCGCCATGGTCCCCGAATTCATCGCCAGGCCCACATCGGCCTGCGCCAGGGCAGGAGCATCATTGGTGCCGTCGCCCGTCATGGCGACAAGTTTGCCTTCCTGCTGTTCTTTTTTGATCGCCGCAATCTTGTCCTCAGGCTTCGCTTCCGCTATAAAATCATCCACCCCTGCCTCCAGGGCGATCGTTGCTGCTGTCAGCGGGTTATCGCCGGTGCACATGATTGTTTTGATACCCATGGCTCGCATCTCGGCAAATTTCTCCTTGAGACCGGGTTTCACGGTGTCTTTCAAATAAATCACGCCATAGATTCGGTTATGGATCGCTACCGCCAGCGGTGTCCCCCCGGCCTTTGCAATCCGCGTCGCTATTTCGTCCAGATCACCCGGTACACGTCCGCCTTCGGAGGTCACATACCGCTTGATTGCATCTACCGCGCCTTTGCGGATTTTCGTTCCATCACTTAGATTCAGACCAGACATGCGTGTTTCCGCAGTGAAATCGATAATTTCGGCATTGGTGTAGTGGCTTTCCTCCCAGCTCAGCCCCTGCTTAGTTGCAAGCTCGACGACAGAACGACCTTCCGGAGTTTCATCTCGCACTGAAGCTTGAAGCGCCGCCCGTGTCATCTCGGGTACAGTTACACCCTGAACCGGAATAAATTCAGAAGCCATCCGGTTGCCGTATGTGATCGTGCCTGTTTTGTCCAGAATCAACGTATCGATATCGCCAGCCGCTTCGACCGCTTTCCCTGACATGGCAAGCACGTTAAACTGTGTCACCCGATCCATGCCAGCAATCCCGATGGCAGACAGCAGACCGCCGATCGTGGTTGGAATTAAGCAGACAAGCAGCGCAATCAAGGTGGCCAGATCAAGCCGGATGCCGAGATAATTGGCCATAGGAACCATCGTCAAAATGACGATCAGGAAGATTAATGTTAAAACAGCAAGTAAGGTGGTCAAGGCGATCTCGTTTGGTGTTTTCTGACGCTGTGCGCCTTCAACAAGAGAGATCATTCGATCCAGGAATGATTCGCCGGGATCGGTATGCACCCGCATGATGATGTAATCGGAGGTCACCCGTGTACCTCCAGTGACTGAAGAGAAATCGCCGCCGGCTTCTTTGATCACCGGGGCGGATTCCCCTGTAATGGCCGATTCATCGATAGAGGCCAAACCTTGGGTAATCTCACCGTCCGTTGGAATGAGTTGCCCGGCTTCCACACGGACGAGGTCCCCTTTTTTCAACTCGGTCGAAGCGACCTGTTTCACAGTTCCATCCTTCTGCAATAGATTGGCCATCGTATCCGATTTTGTCTTACGCAGGGTATCCGCCTGTGCTTTGCCCCGCCCTTCCGCTAGCGCCTCGGCAAAATTGGCAAATAGCAACGTGAAGAGCAAAATCAAAAATACAGCCACATTGTATCCTCGCCCTGCATCCGAAGCGGTAAATAGATTGGGATCAATACATAATAGCAACGTAATGAATGTGCCGACTTCCACGATAAACATGACTGGATTTTTGATCATGACCATCGGATTCAGTTTTTTGAATGCATCTCGCATGGCCTGGAGCAACATAGGTTTATTTAAAGATCGTTTCGACCCGGGATGATGCTGAACGTGGTTGTTGCGTTGATGAATCTGTTCTTTGTTTTGCTCCACTGCATTCATTGTGAATGCCACCTCCATACTATACGTGCGCTTACTTCAACCCTTTGTCGTGCTTCCCTATTTATTAGCTGTGTCGCTGTCGTGCCGCTGGCTTATTCGCCTGCCACTTCTTCAGCCATCACCACCTCGCATCGTCCACCTGCCGCTCATCGCACCATCGCCAAATGCTCTGCAATAGGACCTAGAGCTAGCGAAGGGAAGAATGTCAACGCGCCTACGACCACAATCATCATGACCAGAATGCCAGCAAATAGCGGTGTATGCGTCCGCAGCGTTCCGGTGGTAACCGGGACAACCCGTTTCACGGCAAGTGAACCTGCTATCGCCAGCATGGCAATCATCGAGATATATCTTCCGAGCAACATCACAATGCCGATTGCGATGTTGTAAAAGTCCGTGTTGGCGTTCAATCCGGCAAAAGCCGATCCATTATTGGCTGCTCCTGAGGCAAAAGCGTACAACACCTCGGTTAGCCCATGTGTACCGCCATTGGAAATGGAAACCACGGCCTCCGGCCTTATTAAAGCGAGTGCAGTTGGCACGAGAATAATCAACGGATGGACCAGCAAGGCTATACAGGCCAACTTAATCTCCTTGCCTTCGATCTTTTTGCCCAGGAACTCCGGTGTCCGGCCGACCATCAACCCGCAGATAAAGACAGCAATGATCACATACAGCAGACCATTCAACAAACCTACACCCTTGCCGCCAAATACATTGTTCAGCATCATCTGAGCAAGAGAGACCAGACCTCCAAGCGGAGTAAGTGACTCATGCATGTTGTTCACCGACCCCGTTGTTGCCGCTGTAGTTACAGCCGTGAACAACGCTGATTCGGGAATACCAAACCTGACCTCCTTACCTTCCATGTTGGTTTGTAGTCCATTCGCATCCAGCGCAGGCACTCCGCGATACTCGGAAACAAATACCGTCGTCAGCATCACGAGGAACAGAACTCCCATTGCAGCAAACAACGTCCAGCCCTGCTTCCGATTGTTCACCATTAAGCCAAATGCATACACCAGCGCTGTCGGCAGCAACATCATACAAACGATATGCACCAGATTGCTCAGCGCGGTTGGATTTTCAAATGGATGCGCCGCATTGGTGCCGAACCAGCCCCCGCCGTTGGTTCCAATGTGTTTAATCGACTCCAGCGAAGCCACTAATCCGCGCGTAATGGTCTGCTGTGCACCCTCCAGCGTGGTTGCGTTCACCGCACCGGCCAGCGTCTGCGGCACCCCTTGAAATACAAGGAACAAGGCCACAATGAAGCTGAGCGGTAAAAAAATACGAGTAATCGACCGAACCAGGTCGACATAAAAGTTACCCAGATCATCCCGGCGGCCTACTAATCCGCGAATAAAGGCAATCGCCACCGCGAATCCCGTTGCCGCCGAGGTGAACATCGGGAACGTTACCGCGAGCAGTTGTGACAGATACGACAGAGCATTCTCTCCCGTATAGGACTGCCAGTTGGTATTGGTCATAAACGATGCCGCTGTGTTAAAGGCCTGCGCAGCCGGCATATTATCGATCCCATCGGGATTGAGGGGCAGGAACTTTTGCAGCCGTAACACCAGAAACATCAGGATCAGCATGACCGCATTGGAGATGAGCACGGCAGACAGATATTTTTTCCACCCCATCGTTTCATCTTCCCGTACACCCATCAGCCGATACAATAATCGCTCCGGTCCTCCAAACACACGATCAAGTCCCGTTCGTTGCCTGTCAAATACCCTCACCAAATAACTGCCCGCCGGCTTCACCAGTAACAATATGATGAGTAGCGTAACCGCTACCTGCACTACACCGATACCCATATCTGCATATCCTCCCTAATTCCAACCTTGGTGTTTCCGACTAACCTACTCTTTATCTTCAACTTCAGGCACATGATCTGAACAGTTACGTTAGAATTTCTCTGGCTTCACCAGCACGTACCCGAGATAGACAATCAGAGCCATGACAATTACGCCGATGAAAATCATCTTTTTCGCCCTTCCTTCCTGCCTTCAGGCCTTCTCGCAAAATTTCACAAAGCCCCAAAACACCGCAAATAACAGTAAGATCAGTCCAATCATCGTTGCATCATTCACCATGCGTCCTTCATCCTCTCTTCTCTACCGTTCCTCTCGCTTGCTACAAGTAAAATCGTAATACGAATCGCTGTAAAAAGGGGGTAAAGAAACGCCGCTCTGGCTGTAAAAAAAGCGTAAAAAAGACCCGTTCTTCTCAGCGATCAGCTGAAAGAACGGGTCTGACGTAGATGCATATCAATGTAGGATTAAGGATTACATTGAATAGGTCATCTTTTTTTAAGAACTGCGAGTAGTCCTGCCCTTAATGCCAGCGGGGAAACATTTTAGATCTCAAGGTTTTACAACAAAAAGGAAATCAAGAATTAGATCCAGAGCCCTCCCTACCCAAACGGATTCTGCGCCCACTGTGTCAGCCGTTTTTTGGTGATGTGTCCATGTGAAGTGTGCTCAATAACCTTCCCCTGATCGAGTAGGAGTACCTGCGGGGATTCATGGCGAACCTCGGTCTCTTCGGCGATGTGACGGGATAACGGACGGTTCTCGATGACTTTTACCATACGATATTCCATCGTCTGTTTCGGATCGGATGCATTGGTGCCGACAAAAGCCATGAACTCTCTATATGCTCGCGCACTAACGGGACAAGTTGTGCTGTGTTTCAGCAAAAGCACCGGATGCTCTTGCGAACGTTGGAGCATCTCTTGCCAATCCTCCAGTTTATGCAATTCCAGCACATGCTCGCTTAACATCTCATGTGAATCGGCACCTGTACGTTTACTAACCACGGAACCGATCACCACGCCGAGAGCAGCACCAAAAGCAATGCCCAGCCCGATCTGCCCCGTAGCTGTACCAAAGCTTGCACCAAGTGCCACACCGACTCCGAGCCAAAGTGCCTGATGATTTACCTTATTCTCCACATAAAGTCATCCTTTCTCTACGTATGAATCAAGCGATTCGAAACTATATAAGTCGAACGACTAAACAGGCTTTTCCTGAATACTTCAATGATCATATTTTTATCTCATATTTTGTTCAAATTATAGCACAGCCCCTGCACACAAGCTTTCAGAATCTGCATCTTTCGGGTACATAATTGTGTTACACTGATGGTAATTTGGAAACGATGAACATAAGAGCAACTGAAAGGCGGAAATTCAATATGACATACGCTTTTACAATTGAACCACCGGAATATTATGCACTGGACAACGAGCCTGAGTTAATTGCCAAGTGTCAGGAATGGGGTCTAATTTCGGCGAAAGCGACCAAACTCAAAACATTTTATTATAAAGGGAACGGACTGAATCTGCCCTGCACCATTCTAGGTTTTGTGGATCACATGACGGCTGTAATTGAGCTGGATAACGGGCAAAAACACTGCATTCACCCATCCTATCTCAAAGAAATGCAGGCTTCGGGTTACAGCACCAGAGGATTAAGCGGAGCGGGAGCAGAGACGGGAACGGAACAGGGCTACACTGCACAAGCCCCTGATTCCACTGAAACATCTGCTCAGGACGACTCGCCAGCCAAGCTGGTTGATCCGGAGGATGACATGGATGGGCTAGATTCCTTCTCCGAGCTCAAAGGTGATCCTGACGGATTGGTGGAGGAATACATTGGGCCTCAGGCAGGGAGCAATGCCGATGTGACTTCAGAAACCAAACCCAAAACCAAAGCTGCACCGAAAACAAAAGCCGTTAAAATCGATCTGCCCGAAGGCAAAGTGAAAATGAGCGGAGTGGTTAAAGAGTTTGCGACAGTACCCAATCATTTCTCGGACAATGACGACGAAGTTATCATTTATGAGTCTGTAACCATTACGGAGCCTGATGTCATCGAGGTTGGAGAGGCCTGGTCCAGTCACAGTGCAACGATGAAGAAACAGGAATTAGAAGTTGGCGATGTGCTAACCTTTGAAGCTAAAATCATCAAAAAGAAGCTAACCCGTAATCCGGTGCCATACAAAATCAACAACCCTTCCAAGATTCAGAAGGAAGATTAGTTTTCTTTCACAAAAAAGTACACAAAAAAACCTCCACGCTGCCTTATGTAGCGAATGGAGGTTTTTTTCAGCTAGTTATTTAGTTATTACGTATTTTGTGGTTCCATGCCTGATACTTAGCACATACGCCCAACCTATAACGGTCTCTATGCTTGTCCAGGAGTTGCACTGATTTGGAACTGCACACCAAATTTATCGGTAACATTACCGTAAGCGGGGCTCCAGAACGTTTCCTGAATTGGCATATTCACTTTACCGCCTACTTCAAGCTTACTGAAAATGTCCTTCGCTTGCTCTGCCGTGTCCGTATTGACCGTCACCGTGATATTATCTCCAATGGTGTGAGGCATACCAGGCAGTGTGTCCGATAACATCAGCACCGAACTGCCGATTTGCAGAGACGCATGCATAATCCAGTCTTTGGCTTCTGGTGGAATCGGATGATCCGGGCTGGATGGGCCTTCCCCAAACGTCTGTATTGCGAGTACTTCCGCACCAAATGCCTCTTTGTAGAACTCGACAGCTTCACGCCCGTTACCATTGGTAACAAGGTATACATTCAAGTTAATTGCCATGGATTGTTCATCTCCTTGGATTGGTGTAGTATATGGATCAGGTCACTTGCGACATGAGTATATAGGAGCGAATCGTCCTTTGACAAGCACAAATTTCCACTCTCTACGGTGACCGTTACTGAGCTATATTTCCCAACATCTTCTTCTCCCATTCTCTACTTCATTCAACTTCACCACTTAAACCTTACGCTTGCGAAGGTAATGCACAACCATGATCACCATCCCCGGTACAAGAACGGCAAAACTGGCATAGATCATACACCATTTTAACAACGTAAATACAGGAGTCAGTTCAGCAATCACAAGTGTTCGCTCGGGATACCGGAACATGACCAGAGATGCCCCCAGGTTTTCCAGCATATCCATCCCCCAGCCCATAAAGGGCAGCAGATTTATGCACCTCCAGCGGTTTGTGGCAGGAAGTACTCGATACAGCATGGATATCAAAACGACGAGCAGGAACAGATACACTAGCGGCCAGATCATATCAAATGTAAACCTGGCCTGAATATAAGCGCTTCGCCCGCTCTCTCCATAGTGTCCAGCCATCCGATACAAGTCATCGGCGCTGTATAGAAACGACGAATCTGGCGATTCTCCGCCGCCTGTTGCCTCCTTTGACTTTTCTGCCTGCCAAGGCAGAACGAATGCGATAAAACACCCAAAGACAATGGTCGCAACGACAACCCATTTCCAGTTTACATACCGATATAAACCTGATGATAACCTGCCGAGCATGCCTGACTCCCCCTCTCTATTCAAGAAAAAAGCCACTCTCCCGAGACTGCCCGGTAAAATGGCTATAAATGTTCTATTCAGTTATTACCCCGGTCAACTAAGACTGCTTGCCTTTTTCCTACTCAATTATTGTGCCTGAACAATGCGATCGATTTCACTTTTTAACAAAAGATATCGATGCACACTTCTCATAATAGGTACTTTGGTGAGTTTGTTTTTATCCACGTATAACTTCATCTGGTCTTTACTCAGCCCTAGCAGGCTGCCCGCCTCAGTTACCGTCAATACCACTTCGGGATTCGTTGCGTTGAACGTCTTCTTTACCTTTTGGTTCCAGTCCTCAAATACCTGCATAGATTCACGATCTCTCCTATCCATAGCCAGTTATTTTCAGGCTGCGTACATTCAGTATAGCATACTTGTGATTATCGTCACTTATTCCTCTTTATGGCACTACAAAATGATCTCCTAGTTCGTATGCTGTATATGACAAAAAGAGCCACGAAAACGCGGCCCTATGCCAAATCACTATTAATATTCCCTCTATGCTTCATCCCAGAAACGACGCAGATTATCCATGGCGATTTTGGAAGCGGCTTTGCATTCCTCCATGCCTTCGAACTCCACCGTTATGTTGCCATCGTAACCGGAATCTTTGATCAGCTTGACGATTTTACGGATGGGGATATCACCTTGACCCACGATCGCACCGCGCAGGAAGTTACCATAAGTTGTGGTAAACCACTCCCCTTCCCCCGGATGCTCGTCATACGGACGGAAGTAGAAGTCTTTAAAATGAATGAGCGAAGCGTACGGCAGATTTTTCATCACACCGATAATCGGATTTTCGTCTACACACATGAAGTTGCCAATATCCAGCGTTGTTTTGAAATTCGGCCGATCTACGGCATGTAATACTCGCTGAACCCGATCACTAGCCTGCACACTGAACCCATGATTTTCAATCGTTGTGGTCATTCCGTACTGCGCAGCATAATCCGCAATGATCTGGCTTCCCCTAACCATGAGCGGCAGATGCTGTTCAAACCAGGCAATGGTCGTGCTTTCCTTGGGCAACTTGAATGCAGTAACGTCGTGGCGCAGATGCCTGACACCCATCCGGTGTGCGACATCCACATGTCTTTTGACCCGAGCCATCTCTTCTTCAAAAGCCTCTTCCGTCTCCTGCACAAAGTTGGCTGGCATCGAATAGTTCGACAGTTCAATCCCAGCTACTTCGGCGCGCTCCCGAATCGCATCCGCCAGCTCATGATTATCCTCCACCGTGTATCCGTAGGGAACCATCTCCATGTGCTCGCCGCCGTTCGCTGCAATCCAGTCGATTACATCCAGCACCGTCATGGCTCCTGAATTCAGATCATTCAACAAACTGTACGTGCTCAGACCTACCTTCATCTGCTCCACTCCTATCGATATTGTTTGATGAACTGCACGGCTTTGCGAATATCCAATTCCGGTTGATCTCCTACTTCGCGCTCAATGGTTAGATACCCTGTATAACCAATCTCCTGCAGCGCGGCAAAATACGCATCAAAATCAACAGCTCCCTCGCCCAGTGGCACTTCGCGGAAAAAGGCGCCGGAAGCTACCATTTCGGCAATTTTCTCATGATCCATCGGAGCGTAACCCACAGCACCGTACACGTCCCGTGGATCGACCTCTTTCAGACGCAAGCCATCCTTCACATGTGTATGCACGATATAATCCTTGAGTAGCTTAACACCCTGTACCGGATCATCCCCTGTCACCATCACCATGTTTGCCGGGTCAAAATTGACCGATACCCCGTTCGTGGAGAGGGTATCCAAGAAACTTTTCAGATCAGCAGCCGTTTCCGGCCCCGTCTCGATCGCAAAGTAGGCTCCGACACTTTTGGCGTACTGTCCCAGTTCTTCACAGGCCACATGCAGTGTTTCGTATACTTCGGAAGAAGGATCATGTGGAACAATACCGATATGTGTGGTCACAATATTTGTGCCCAGATCGAGAGCAAGATCAACAATTCGTTTAGACTTTTCCACTTTCCAAGCATTGTCTTCCTTGACCTGAAAGCCGTGACCGCCCAGATCACCAACCAATGCCGAGATCTCAAGACCGAGACCATCTATATAACTACGAAGCTCTTTACGAGCCGCTAGCGACAGATTTTCCGGGTCCATCTCCCCCTTCACCGCATAGATCTGTACGCCTTCTGCACCTGCATCCTTGGCTTTCAACAGCCCTTCCCGCACACCTACGCCAAAACTGTCCACAATTACACCAATCTTATTGGTTAATTTCATGTCGTACCTCCCATGAGATTAGATGAGTTATGCTGCTCTTTGACGTTTCAATCCATCGTGCATCCGTGAATTCAAAAATCAAGCTATATAAGTTGAACTAAAGGTTTTTTACACGGAACACTCCGATGACAGAATAACCTTCCAATCGCTGTTATCCCCAGATTTTTTTGATTCCCTTTTCCAAAGGGGAAAATCCGGTGATAAAGGCGAAGCCTATGCTTCCGATGCAGCTTTCTTACAGAAAGCTTGTAGCTTGGCTTTTTCAGGTTTTTTCTGTCCTCTCCGTTATAGTGTACATGAATAGTTCAACTTATATCGTATCACCTTGATGGCACAAGCTTTACCGACTTGATTTCATAGGGCTTAAACGTCAGTTTAAACACTCCACCCTCGCAAGTGAGCGGGGCAAGCTCATCTTCCAGCAGATTAATGATCGAAGCACTCACGTTTCGTTCATTCCACTGCACCTGTACCGTTTCCCGGCCTCCGCTTGATTCGTAGAAACGCAGTACCGTTCCCGTTCCATCTTCCGATGCCTTAATCGTATCCAAAATAACATGTTCACTGTGGAACTGAACCCAGCTGTGTTCCGAGGGTTTTGCGCCTCCATGTGGTGTGGGTGCAATCACCTGGACCGGATGATTCAGTTCCATCGCACGTTGCACCACATTTGCCTGACGCCAGTCTCCTGCATGTGGCAGTACCGAATATGTGAATGCATGCTGTCCTTGATCGGCATGTACATCAGGCCATTTTGGTGCTCGCAAAAGTGAAAGACGAATCGTGCGATCCTTAATGTCGTAGCCATACTTGCAGTCATTCAGCAAACTGATACCACTATTGCCCTCCGAGAGATCAGCCCAGCGATGCCCGCACACCTCAAACTGCGCCCGTTCCCAACTTGTATTGTTATGCGTTGCCCGCTCTAAGGCACCAAACGGAATCTCATAGGTTGCTTTAGCCGCCACCAAATCTGCCGGGAACGCCACCTTGAGCAGCTTGTGACTTTCATTCCAGTCTACCCGAGTTTTAAAATCAACGCGCCGCTGGTGATGAAACAAAATTACATCCTGGCTAATCTCGGATTCATTCAGCTTCCAGCGGAAACGCAGTACATCCTGCACAGGGCCGCGCTGAACAATCTCTCTGGAGATCAGCTGCACAGCACTCGCCCGCTGAGATTCAAATCTTGGGTCTATATCCCATGCATCCCAGTACGTCGGTTTGTCGTGGAAAAACTGCCACTCATTTGCTCGATCGCCCGGCCTCAACCATTCACGCTCTACCGTCTTGTCATACCATCTTGTGATCTCACCCAAGTCGTTGAATTCGAGCAAATAGAACTCGGTTTCCCAACATGCAGGTATCTGCTCAAGCTTAGCTGTCTTTTGGATCGCTGAACTCACTTCTAGATCTGCATTTGTTGTTCTTTTCCCTACTGGAATGTCGCCCTCACCTGTTGCTCCTAATGCGCTATCCGCTCCCTGTTCTACAGTTACTGCTATTTCTTCTTTTGAATATCGTTCTACTTCTTCTTTTGTCTCGCGCAACCATATGGTGATATACCCAAAGGCAGGAATCGAAGGAACAAGAACATGCAATCTAACCCTATTTTCTTGCTCTTCCCGCTCTACCTCGCTAATCAAACGATTTCCATAGCGATCATACGCCGCCAAGCCCTCCCAATCTGTATCCCCTGCGATACAGATCACTTCACTCCGCTCCCAGCCAAGACTGTTGAATACAACGTACGGCTTACCTGATACTTCATTCGTTGCAATGTTATCCGTGAGCGCATCGAGTGACCCCTGTAACACTTCATCACCAAGCGCAAACACCTTCGTATACTCCTCAGCAGAAGTTACATACACTTCGGGAATCGATGTACCCGGAATAATATCATGGAACTGATTCAACATGATCAGCTTCCAGCCTTCTTCAAGCACTTCCTTGCGATCCAACATTCGGCCGTGATTCTGATCCCACTGGCTCCAGATTTCTGCTTCGCGATAGAGTACCTCGGCCTTACGGTTGCTGCGTTTATTCCGTGCATGGGTTGTATATGTGCCGCGATGCAGCTCCAGATATAGATCACCATGCCACTTCGGCAGTGTTGGCTTACTCGCTGCAATGCCTTCAAAAAAGGCGCCCGCCGTGCTGAATTGACTGATCGGCTGCCCTGCCATCAGGTGAGAACGCTCCGCAAACTCCACCATTTCGTTCGTCACACCGCCGCCACCATCGCCGTGTCCATAAAGCAACATCTGCTCTGCATGAACGTCTTTTTGCTTGTAGGACTGCCAGTGTTCATGCACATCTTTGGGACGCGTATGTTCGTTTACACCATGATTCAGGTAAGACAGCACGGAGGTACCGTCAATCCCCACCCAGTCGAACAGATCATACGGAAACACATTCGTATCATTCCAGTTTAGTTTGGTCGTCATAAAATAAGGAATGTCGGCAAGCCTCAGAATCTGAGGCAGTGAAGCACAATATCCAAACGTATCCGGCAGCCATTCAATGCTCGAACGTTTGCCAAACTCCGACTGATAGAACTGCTGTCCGTACAAAATCTGCCGCACCAGGGACTCACCACTTGGGATATTCAGATCTGGCTCCACCCACATGCCACCAACAAGTTCCCAACGTCCTTCAGCAATTCGTGCCTTCACCCTTTCATACAGCTCAGGATAATGCTCCTTAACAAAAGCATATAGTTGAGGCTGGCTCTGGGAGTACACAAAATCCGGGTATGTGTCCATAAGCGTACACATCGTAGAGAACGTTCGGCTCGATTTGCGCACGGTTTCCCGCACAGGCCAGAGCCAAGCCACATCAATATGAGACTGTCCAACCAGATGCATAAACCCGCTTCGATGCTGCTCCGGGTCTTCCCGCTCGACGGTCTGGGCGATTCTCTGCTCCAGCTCATGCAGCCACACACCATCCTGCCAGCGTCCCGGATCATGGTGCATCTCATCCATCACCTGATGGACAGCCCGAACCCATGTTGTGCGTTTCAAATCCTTCTCCGGTAAAGCCTGCAGCGATTCTGAAAGTACCATTATGCTGTACATCAGGCTCTGCAACGGTTGATTCACATGCACCAGCGCCGCTCGTATCCCCTGAATCGGGGGCTGAATTACCGCTTGCCGATTCAAGGGATCATGCGGTTCAGGGATGGGGTCATACAGCTCGATCTCCAGCTGTGGCGAGATTCCCACACGTTCTCTTGGAAGAGGTACGAAGGTATGATTACGATCCAGACCGTGATACGGAACACCGTTGACCTTCATCAACCCTTCCCCACCCGCTTCAAAAATGAATCCGATAGCCTCACCCTGCCACGTTTCAGGAATCTGCACTCTTTTGCTCAGAAAATACGTCGTTCCGTGCTTGCTGTTCAACGGATTCAGGGAATGCTGGATCGCCTCGTGCCCTTCCTGTTCAGATGCGCGCTCTTGACCATGCGCATATTCCTGCTCATGTGCATATTCTTGCTCATACTCGTATTCTCCCGGCCGAATATATCGTGCTCGCTGCATCTGCCACTCGGGAAGCTCAACGACTTCCAACCACTGCTTCTGCTTCAAATCTTCGATAAACCGCTGCATTCGGATCATACCTTCACCTCCACCTGTTGTACATGCAGACTGCAAGCCGTCCAGTCCACAGAGCTGCGTCCGACCATCAGCTTGAACTCACCCGGTTCCACCACAGACTGGAGATGAGAGTCGATCAGTGCGAGATGTTCTTTTTGCACAGGAAACGTTACCGTTCGGGTCTCTCCTGGCTCCAGATGGATTTTGCTAAAACCCTTCAGGGCAATTTCAGCCCGGGTAACGGAAGCCGTCACATCGCTAATGTACAGCTGCAAGACCTCTTTGCCTGCCACAGCACCCACATTCGTCACTTCGACCTGCACCTGTGCCTCCTCGTTCGGGCCAATCACTTCCGGTGTCACTCGTACATTGTCGTACTTGAAGTCCGTGTAACTAAGCCCATGTCCGAAAGCATATTGCGGCGTTAGATCCATCTCCAAATACCGTTTGCCGCGCGTCCGTTTCGCATGATAGTACACGGGAAGCTGACCTTCATGTTTGGGAATGGATACGGTCAGTCGCCCCGATGGATTCACATCCCCAAACAGTACATCGGCGATGGCATTGCCCCCTTCCTGCCCCGGATACCATGCTTCCAGAATGGCTGGAATGTGCTCGTCGATCCACGGTTCGGCAATAGGGCGCCCGTTAATATACACCACAACGACCGGTTTCCCCAGCTTATGTATTTCCTGCACCAGTTCTAGCTGCACACCCATCAGGTTCAACGAAGAACGGTCAATACCTTCCCCGCACTCCATGTCATTCCACGGATCATCGGTTACCACGGATGCCCCTGTTCGCAGATCAATTGTACCTTCGCCAAAATCACGCGCACTCGATCCACCCATCACCATAACGATGACATCGGCCTGCTCCGCACATGCCAGCGCCTGCGCAAAACCTTCTCTCGAATCACCCTTGATCCTACATCCGGGTGCATACAGCACCTGAGCAGAATCGGTCCCACCGAGTTTGCGCGTAATACCATCCAGCACCGTCACAATCTGCTCTCTTGGCTGCGGAGAGGTATAATCTCCAAGCTGGTTATAGATATGGTTGGCGTTCGGCCCGATCACAGCCAGTTTGATTCCCTGAGTAGCAAGCGGAAGCACATGGCCTTCATTTTTCAACAGGACAATTCCCTCTTGTGCCACCTCCCGTGCGAGCCGAACATGTTCCTCACACCCGATAACCTTTTCTGCAAAATCAGGATCAACATACGGCTGCTCAAACAAACCGAGCCTGAATTTCATCTCCAATACCCGTCGCACCGCCAAATTTAGTTCTGCCTCTTCCAGTAAACCCTGTTCAAGCGCTTGTGCCAGATGTTTGCGGTACATGAATCCAGACATCTCCATATCTACACCTGCCAGCAGGGACTGGGCCACGGCTTGCTCTCCATTCTCTGCCGTATTGTGTCCGTTCACTAGCATCTGGATCGCCCCAAAATCGGTAATGACAAATCCGTCAAAACCCCACTCTTTCCGCAAAAGATCATGCAGCAGGTACGTACTGGATGTACACGGCACGCCATCGATCTCGTTATAGGCCGTCATGACCGAGCAGGCTCCGGCTTCCACCGCTTGTTTGAACGGCAGCAAGTCGATTTCGTGCAACTCACGCATTCCCATATGCACTGGCGCCGCGTTGCGTCCTCCCTCTGAACTGCCGTACGCTGCAAAATGTTTAAGTGTCGCTATCACCGTCCGGTCTGAATTAAGACGCTCTCCCTGCAATCCATAGATGGCTTCTACGGCAAACTGCCCGATCAGATAAGCGTCTTCGGCAAAACATTCCTCCGTCCGTCCCCATCTCGGGTCACGCACAACATCCAGCACTGGAGAATACGTAGCTGCGCCGCCCTGACTCCGGGTTTCCACAGCGATCGCCTCGCACATCCTGCGATATAGATCGGTATTCCATGTGCTCCCTACCGTTAAAGGCACAGGAAAGACCGTTGCACCAATGGCCATATGCCCGTGGGAACATTCTTCTCCGAACAGAATCGGAATCCCTAATCGGGAATGCTCTATCGCATATTGCTGAATCACATTCGTGGCCACCGCTCCTTGCCGTGGCGTCAGCCCTGTATCCAAAGTAACTTCTGTCCATGGATCAGCCCTGAGTACACCATACAAGGAGCCGACACCACCCTGCGCCATGTCTGCCTCGAATTCTTCGGTTACCTGTACCGTACCGTCTGCCGCTTTCTTGTACGTTTTCCACCCCATAGGCTGGATTAACTGTCCAATCTTCTCTGCGGTTGTCATTCGTTCGAGCAGATCCCGTACCCGCTCCTGAATGGGAAGTGATGCATCTTTGTAGCCCGTTTGCGTTTGCATGTGCACATTCTCCTCCTGCCTGTGAGTTGGTCATACGTGGAGCTTACATCGCCTTGCGATAGTCACTTGGAGCCATGCCGACGACATTTTTAAAAGCGCGGTTGAAGGAATTGTAGTTGGTATATCCCACTTCCTCACTGATCTCCTGAATTGCTTTGTCCGTCTGTTGCATGAGTTGTTTTGCTTTTTCGATCCGGTGACTAATGAGCAGATCCACGAATTTCTCCCCGATCTCATCTTTGAAAAGTTTGCTCAGATACTTCGGATTGATATCGAACAGATCACTAAGGTAATTCAGCGACAGATCAGGATTGTTGTAATGCTCTTCGATATATTTGCGAATCTCCAGAATATGTGACCGATGTTTACGAGAGCATTGCAGTGTCTCCATCTGCTCCGCCAGTTCACGGAACCCTTCCAGGCACAGCTCGCGCAGGTCATCCAGCGTCTCCCAACCTTCCAGCCGTGGCAACAATGGCGTAAATATCGTCGCCCATGACTCCTGATATTCACGAGGAAGCTCGGCAAATTCACGATTATAATGTTGGAATAACAGCTGAACCGTGTTCATAATCTCCTGACGAGACAGAACAGACTGACGAATCTGCTTAAACAGCCGTTCAAAATGCTGTTCCCAAACATCGTCTGACAGCCGCATCGCCTGCACGAGCAAGGAGATGGTCTTAAGAAACTCATACACATCATTCGTCGAACTCGGTACATCTCCGCACGGTATGATCTGATTGGTGCCCAGAACCGCCTTGTACTCCAGGGCATGCACAGCCTCTTTAAGCGAAGCTCGAAGCCCGCGAATATCCACAGCAACCCGGCCCACACCAATGGTTACGGTAAAATTCAAATACTGACCCACCTGATCCAGATAACCACTGAGCAAGCGTTGCTCTGTCTCTTCGGACTGTTCCGCCTCAGGCAGCCAGAGGATGGCATACAATCGCTGACTCGAGACCCACTCTGCCCATACCTCGGTTCCTTCTTGCCTTGCACTTTCTTGCAAAATACTCGACAGCACAAATTTCAGGAGAGCTTGATCCTGCTGATGATACTCATCCACAAACACGTCGTATCGATCCATCTCCACCACCATCACCGCCCAGCGATGCTCTAATTCCGGTAGCTTGAACTTGCTCATCTCCGCAGATAACTCATGACATGTGTAATCCCGCGTACCTTCCAGCAGTTCCTGAAAGAAGACCTTCTTCTGCAAAATCAGATTCTCTTCATGCTCCTCCTGATATTGCTTCGTCTGGTCGATCATGCGCTCCAGCGTGGTATGAATGAAACGGAATTCATTCTCCTTGCCATAGTTCAGTGCAGACGGTTTCTGTGAGGAGACCGTCTGAATCAGGGTAACAATCTGCTGGATCGGTTTATAGTTTCTACGCGTCACATAAACGACCCATACAACTCCAATCAGTACAACAGCGACCGCGAAAATAAACCAGATATTATAAAATTGCAACGTAAACTTGATGATTTTCCCGTTATTTAGCCCCGTCTGCACCTTCCAGCCACTATAGCTGGATGTGAATTCAGAGAAAACCTCTCCCGAAGCGGAAGCTGGCTTGGAAGCAAGCATCTCAGCATCAGGCGTACCCCCATGCCAAAGACTCCCCCCGGATCGGTTGTAGATGTTCA
Source organism: Paenibacillus polysaccharolyticus (assembly GCF_023714295.1). Lineage (GTDB taxonomy): Bacteria > Bacillota > Bacilli > Paenibacillales > Paenibacillaceae > Paenibacillus > Paenibacillus polysaccharolyticus_A. The sequence goes on along the minus strand of NZ_JAMAUN010000013.1, from coordinate 109,823 downwards.
CAAACGTAAATTCAGGGTCGTACATCTGCATAATGGACTTTTGCAGCGTATTCAACTCCACGTTGGTCACTACAAGACCTCTGCCGTTCCCGACATTTCGCACAATCGTAATGACCTGCTCCGCCGATTGGGAAGGAAACGCCTTGAATGACCGTGCGCCGACCCACTTCTGCTCATCCTTCGTCCGGCTGTCTGCGATAAAGGCTGCATCGGGGAATTCGTTGCTTGGAACGGCCTTGCCATTGCTAAAAACGGTGTTATCGCTGTATCTGACCAGGTAGATCGAGTCGATCAGCGGGTATTCTATCTTCAATTCATCGATAACCTTAACGGCCTGAATGCCGGCATAGACATCCTCGCTGCCAGATACCGAGAAATAATTTTTCAGATTCGAGTTGGTCAAAATCTCGCGCAGTACCTTGAAATCAATGGACCGCAAAGAGTTATCCAGATACTGTGTCACCTGTGAAGCCAAAAATTCATTAGCCTTGAGCGCTTCCCTTCGGTTCTGCTCATTGAATACCTGAAAGAAAATAAAAAATAAAATCGTCGTCACAATAAAAAAAATAGGCAAATATGATAACAGCAAACGTCTGAACCAATTGTTGTTCATCTCCGCGCCCCCCACCAATCCATTTCATGTTGCATGACGACAAACCACTTGCACCTTGCCTCTGTTCACAAAATTTTCATAATTATGCGTTCATTATATCGAATGACGTGGGGTTGTCATAGGAGAAGACTGCCCCGGTCACGGGTGACAGGCGGGACAGTCCTTTTGCATCACTTTTTCTCAATTGCACGCTGATAGATATCCAGATAATTGCTTAATCCAAGCCCATCGAAACCTTTGACGTATGAATCCCAGTCCTTATCAATGCTCTTGCTGCCAATGATGAACTGAGCCATATTCGTCTGCACATAATCTTTGATCGCGGTGGTCAGTTGAGCTGCTGTCTCGGTATCTTCTGGACGAATAAATACGTTGGCAGGATATACCTCTTTGGGAGCGTATGGAGCATATACTTTCGTCGCTTGAGCAAGCCTTGTACCGTATCCTTCAGCAGACAGTGGGTCTTGACCCTCTGCAAACAGATTACGGAACGTATTGGACAAATCATGCGCACCGATCTGTGACCAGCTCTCGTTCACAACCACGTTCGGATCACGTTCAGGCAGGTTGTAATAGCTGTATTTGGCAGGTTCGCCGTTGATGTTTTTCTCATCCGGGCCTGCTTTCTTCCAGCCCTTTCCTTCCGTTGGGCCGTACTCTGCGTAGAGTGCACCTTCTTCACTGAACATGTAATCTACAATTTTGATCGCTGCGATCTGTTGTGCTTCGGTCGCTTTGTTGGTGATAGCAAACTCAAACTCACCTACACTTTGCGTTGCTCCAGTCGTCTGCACACCATCCGGGCCTTTGAGTGGGGGCACGATCTCCCAGTGCTGGTGACGGGTAATTTTTTTGTCATATGTGTTCACCAGATAGCTCACTAGTGCCGTTGTAATGGAACCAACTACTTCGTCTCCTTCTTTGTTCCCCAGTTGACCAATCGCCTGGTCATTCTGTGTGAAGGAAGCCGGGTCGATCAGGCCATCCGCGTACAGCTTGTGCATGTACTCCAGCCCTTTCTTCCATCCCTCCTGGTTGGCGGCAAAACTCACCTTGCCATCGTTCACGATCAGGTATTTATCGTTATCGTTGTATATGAAGCTGTTCATCAGATAGGCATCGATGTTGCCGTTCCACACATATTTGTTCGGTGCACCTGTGAGCGGAATCTCATCGGCTTTGCCGTTGCCGTTCGGGTCTTGGGTTTTGAACGCCTTTAGAACGGTATACAGTTCATCTGTCGTCGTTGGCATTTTCAGCCCCACCTTATCCAGCCACTCTTGGTTGATCCAATACTTCTGCGCATACGTACAGTGGTAACATTCATTGAAAATAGGCAATGCATAGATGTTACCGTCCGGTGCCGTTATGGCATCCTTGAAATAAGGCTTCTCTTCCATCACTTTGGTGAGGTTCGGGCCGTATTGCTTGATCAGGTCTTGAAGCGGGAGGAACACGCCTTGTTTACCATAGGTTTGAAGATCCGAGGTGGTGAATTTACCGTGCAGGAATACTTCAGGATAATCCCCGCTGGCTAGCAGCAATTGTCTGCGATCCTGCAAAGCGTCTGTCGGGGCCAGATCCCATTTCAAGGTCACGTTGAACTTTTTTTCGATAAACTTGGTGAATTCATTGTCTTCCATCGGTGCTTTACCTTGTGGGGCAAAAAAAGTCATCGTCACCGGGCCGCCGCTCTCGCCGCTCCCCTCGCTACCTGTACCCACTTTTTCAGATGAACTGCATGCAGATAATATCGTTATCGAAGCTAAGACCAGACACAAAATTGAAATCCAGGATTTTCTCAAACTGACTCCTCCTTTTTGTTCATAACGGCAAACCTCTGGTTAAGTTATCGGGTTGATATAGCCGGCGTGTGCCCCCACCTCCTTTCATAAACCGGCTACCATCTATCCTTTAAGTGAACCGACCATAACCCCTTTGACGAAGTGTTTTTGCACAAACGGATACATAATCAGAATCGGAATACTTGCGACCACAATCAGCGCATATTTCAGCACCTGCTCAAACCCTTGATCTCGCATCTGCTGGCTTGTATTCGCAAGCATGGCCGGGTCAGCCGCATTCAGAATTAACAAGTTGCGAAGCACATATTGTAATGGGAACAGTTTCTCTGAACGGAGGTAAATGAGTGCATCAAAGTATGCATTCCAGTGGCCTACTGCGTACATCAGGGTCATGACCGCCAGAATCGGTTTGGAGAGCGGCAGCACCACGCTGATCAGGTAGCGAATATCCCGGCACCCGTCCATCTCGGCAGCTTCACCAAGTTCCTCGGGGATCGACGACTGGAAGAAGGTGCGAGCAACGATGACCTGGAACACGGCAAGCGCTCCGGGCAGCCACATCGCCCAGCGGGTATCCAGCAGATGCAGGTCTTTCATCAGCAGGTAGGTCGGAATCAGACCCCCGTCAAAAAACATCGTAATCATCATGAAGATAATGATCGCTCCCCTTCCATAGAACGACTTACGGGAGAGCGGGTAGGCTAGCATAACCGTCAGAGCGACGTTTATGAACGTACCAACCACGGTGTAGATGATCGTGTTGTAAAACCCGAGCATGAGCTGTTGGCTTTTGAAAATGGAGATGTATGCCTTGATGTTGAAATCAACCGGGAACAGCCACACCTGGCCGGATGTTACGGCACGTGACGAGCTGAATGAGGAACTGACAATGTACAAGAGCGGGTAGAACACCGTTAACAGAATGGCAATCAGAAAGATATAGTTGATGGTCATGAAAATACGGTCGCCAATGGGGTCTTTGATTCGGTTCCGATTGATCAGATTAAACATGGACATGCTCCTCCTTTACCACAAGCTGTTCTCGGATACTTTGCGTGAAATGCTATTGACGATGACCAGCAGAATCAGGTTAATGATGGAGTTAAAGAATCCGACAGCCGCGGAGAAGCTGAAATTCGCTCCGATCAGACCGACCTTGTACACGTACGTGGAGATGACCTCCGAAGCACTTGTATTCAGCGGATTTTGCATAAGATAAATTTTCTCGAAACCTACGCCCATAATGCTGCCCAGACTTAGAATCAACATGATTACGGTGACCGGAACAAGGGTCGGAAGGTCGATATGCCAGATTTTCCGCAATCTTGAGGCACCGTCCATCTTGGCCGCTTCGTACAGGGATGGATCAACTCCCGCCAAGGCCGCGATGTAGATAATGGAGGAGTACCCCATGCCCTGCCATACCCCGGACCAGACATAGATCGATTTGAAATATTCGGGAATGCCCATAAAGTTGGTCATCGGGAAACCCAGCCAGGTAAATAACTTGTCTACGACGCCTACATGTGGCGAGAGCATCAGAATGATGATGGATACCATGACAACGGTGGAGATAAAATGCGGTGCATACGTGACCATCTGTACGGTCTTTTTAAAGTAACCCGTTCGAATCTCGTTCAGCGCCAAGGCGAGCAAGATCGGTATAGGGAAACCGGCAATGAGGGAATAAAAGCTGATGCCAATGGTGTTCTTGATCAGCAGCCAGAAGTTTGGGGAATTAAAGAAGGCTTCAAAATGTTTGAGTCCCACCCATGGGCTACCCCAGATGCCTTTGACCACGCTGAAATCTTTGAAGGCAATCTGCACGCCCACCATCGGGATGTATTTGAAGATCAATAGATACAACACCGGAGGTAGCACAAGCAGGTACAGCTCCCAGTGCTTTTTGAAGCTTTTGATAAACGGATGCTGCTTCTTGGGCGCTGTCTGACGTAATTGCTGCAGCTCTATGTTCGCAGGTATGCTATCTGTACCTCGACTCATTTGCGTCACTCCTTCTCAGCCTCAAGTGTAATAATACATTACATTTACATCTCTTAAACGTTCATTTTCGATGCTCATTTGTTGCCTTGAATCCAATCAATGTTAACAATCATATCAGGTAGCGCTTTCTTAATTTGATAGTACCTTGCCGGGGACTTATTGATCAATTTGCAATTTTCTCCGACCTCTCTTTATTCTAAAAACCCTTGTGCAGCAAGTGTTTAAAGCCATGTTCTTTGGGATTCTGTATGTTCTATGTATAAAAAATAAAATTCCGGAGGCCCTGATATCTCCCCCGGAATTGACATGCATTTTTATGATTTGGTGATCAATCTAAATGTATGAGTGATCGGTGCTTGGTTGCTTGTAGCGGATCGTGGCAACTCCACGAGCAGCCCTTCTTCGGTCTGCTGAAACGAAAGTACGTCATTCGTACCGATGAGTTCAATACGCTCTACCTTTTCCACATAAGGAATGATCAGTCGCTCTTCCGGGGTCTCGCTCTCGTTGCGATACATGCGGAAGGCATAGACGGTGTGCACGTCTTCTTTCTGTGTAAATGCCCAGTCCTTCGTGTAAAACGGTGCGCAAATGCGGGTGCCATAAATGCCCTCGCCGTGTGTGTTCAGCCATTCGCCGAGTCCCTGGATGCCTCGAATGGCCCCTTTGGGTAGACGTCCGTCCGGCTGCGGCCCGACATTCAGTGCCAGATTCCCGCCTTTGGATACCACCTCGAGCAAAATATGTGCAAGCTGCCGGCCTGATTTATACTGATCATCGAAGCCAAAAGCAAAGGAGTGCCCGACGGTAATACAGCTCTCCCACGGGATATTCATCGGATGCTCCGGGATCGTCTGCTCTGGAGTGACGATGTTTTCATACGGCCCGCCTACAGTGCGATCTGCGGACAGAAGCCAAGGCTGCGTGCTCTTTCTCGCCCGCTCGACCACTTCGCCAAGACGGATATCCTGACCGTGGCGGCCTTCACGTACCCAGCCTGCATCGAGCCACAGGCACTCGATCCGTCCATAGTTCGTCAGCAGTTCCATGATCTGCTCATGAGTGAACTCCACGAACCTTTCCCACATCCAGGGATACTTGTGCGGATCATAGGAAGGCCCGCGCCACATATGCCGTCCACGCTCCATGCCCGGTGCCCAGTAATAAGGGGTGTGCCAGTCTGCTTTGGAGAAATACGCCGAGATGCCAAGTCCCTTCGCTCGGAACGCGTCGAATAGCGTACGGCAGATATCGGCATATTTGTGCGTGTGAAACGGCGTATCTTTGCCCGTAATCCGGTAATCGGTTGTTTTGGTATCCCACATGCAGAAACCGTCATGGTGCTTGGTCGTAAACAGGAAGTATTTGAAGCCGTTGTCGGCGGCCATCTGTGCCCATTCCTCGGGCTGGAACCGGATCGGATTGAAGGTTTTGTTCAGGTCAAAATATTCACGCTTGAAGTCCTCCATATCGTCCGTCCAGTCCACATCATCCCGTGACCAGTCGCCATCCTCATCACTCAGCGCCCATGATTCCACCAAGCCGAGCTGCGAGTATGGTCCCCAGTGCATCATCAAACCGAGCTTCTGATCTTTGAACCACTCCAGCCGCTCTAGTAGCAGTGGATCATCCGGCTTTACCCATTCGTCTTCTTTGCTAAAGTTGTGCACGCCTGCTTCAACGATGTGCTCTTCCTGCTCTGGCAGGGGGGGATTGGTTTGAGTCAAAATAAAGCATCTCCTTTAGTTGAAATTTCTGACGTTGTAACGAGTTGAGATTTACACTAGGCCACTCCGATTGCAGTACCATCTTTCGATCGCTGTTACCCCCGGATTTCTTCGAACTATTTCCCTGATGGGGAAATCCGGTGGTAAAGGCGAGCGCTCCGCTTCTCCAGATTGGTTCTGCACTCTCCGTTTCACGTGTAAATGGATTTTTACAACGGGCCAAGACGGTTTCACCTCGTCGATGGGGTAACTTGGGTACGTCGGGTTACTTTTCCCTCCGTTTTGGGTAGAACAAATGACTTAAGATCACTGGTGGATTTACACTGGGGCACTCTGATTGCAGTACCATCTTTCGATCGCTGGTTACCCCCGGATTTCTTTGAACTATTTCCCTATTGGGAAATCCGGGGATAAAGGCGCACGCTTCGCTTCTTCGGCTTATTTCTGACCTCTCCGTTTTGGTGTAAATAGAGGTTTTTACAGCGGCCCAAGACGGTTTCACCTCGTCGATGGGGTAACTTGGTTACGTCGGGGTACTTATTCCTCCGTTTTGGGTAGAACAAATGACTGAAGATCATTGGCGGATTTACACTGGGGCACTCCGTTTCAAGTGTGAATTACAACGTGATTTCCTTGCCCTCGCGTGCGGATTCGTAGATGGCGCACAGCATTTTCATGACTTCCACGCCGTCTTCGACGGGGCTGAGGGTTTCTTTTCGGCCCTGCGTGCTATCGATAAAGTGGTTGATTTCATTGCGGAACGAACCCATGAAGTCAAAGGATTTGAAATCGACCTGCGGTGTCATATTCAGAATGGTATCGAACTTCTCGCCAATAATTGAAATCTCGGGCTCCAGCTCGGCTCCGCCTTTGTCGCCGTATAGCTTAACTGCTGTTTCATCAGCTTTGGCATGGAGAGTGAAACTAACGTCAACCAGCAAGCTTGCCCCATTTTCAAAACGGATCAATGCATTCGCCATATCTTCCACGGTGTTCTGTTCCGCATCGTAATCGGCGGCCTTATAAAACGAAAGATTGCGAATGTTAGCCCGGTTGCCGAGACGATTGGAGACGTTAGCGGAAACGGATTTCACCTTCGGTCTACCCATCAGATACCAGCAAATGTCGATGACATGTACGCCGATATCAATTAACGGGCCGCCGCCAGAGCGACTTTTATCCGCAAACCAGCCACCCGGGTTGCCCAGACGGCGCAGACTGGAGGCTTTGGCATAATAGATTTCGCCAAGTTCACCTTCGTCGATGAACTTTTTCAAAATCTGAGCATTGTCACTATAGCGGCGAACAAAACCAACTTGCAGCAGCTTCCCACTGCGATGGACGGCTTTTTCTACCTCAAGTGCTTCCTCCACCGTCTGGCAGAGGGGTTTCTCGCAGAGCACGTTTTTGCCCGCATCAAGCGCAGCAATACTGATCTCCGCGTGCGAATCATTCCAGGTACAGATGCTAACCGAATCGATTTCCGGCAGAGCGAGCAAGTCTCTATAGTCCGTAAACACATGGGTTGCTCCATACTGCTTCGCCACATCGGCGGCACGCGTTTCGTTCAGATCACAGATCGCATAAATCTCTACTTCCGGATTACTGGCATACGCTTGCAGGTGGCAATCGGATATCGAACCGGCACCGATGACGGCAACTTTTAATTTGGACATTTCACTACCCCTCCAGTGTTAAAAATGAAATGAATACCGTTCAGCTCTTCAGAGCCATCTTTGAAATAAAAGTCTTACGATCCGCAAATCAAGCTTATAACCGTTAAATTTTGAAAAATCAGTTTACTGCGGCTACTTTCATACAGCCGATTTTTGGATGAACTCTATTTAAACGTACGCCATGTTACTCCCTACACTACACTGCACCTCATAGCACTAAACCAATCGACACGGGATTGCATAGCGATCCCAGATCATAGCAAGGCACATAACTACATATTGTCACGCCTCATCCCACAAACGGCGCACGTTATCCATTGCAATGCGCGAGGCGGTTCGGCAATCCTCCATGCCTTCGAATTCAACCGAGATATATCCGTCGTAACCGGACCGCTTCATCACACGGAACACTTCAGGCATGTCGATATCACCATGGCCCACGATAGCACCACGCAGATAATTGCCATGGGAAGTCTGGAACCAGCCTTCGCCGGGATTCCGGGTGGAAGGACGCCAGTAGAAGTCTTTGGCGTGAACGATAGACGCGTGAGCAATGTTATTTTTCACCGCACTCACCGGATCTTCATCCACACAGAGAAAATTCCCGATATCCAGCGTCGTTTTGAAATTTTCCCGACCCGTCTCATGTAACAGCCGCTGAATCCGCTCGCTCGATTGCACATAATATCCGTGGTTCTCCACACTTGTTGTAATGCCAAAGCCTGCGGCATAGTCGGCAATTCGCTGACAGGCTTTGACGAGTACGGGCAGGTCGGCTTCAAACTGTGCTACAGTTCCCTCCGGTGCAGGCCGGAAAGCCACATCGTGGCGCATCCGTTTCACACCCAGGGCAGCGGCGACATCTACATGGCGCATAACACTCTGAATTTCTTCTTCCAACGTCTCGTCGCTCTCCTGAACCGCAAAGTTCGCACCAATGGCATAATTGGAGATGTCGATACCAAACTCCCGAGCCGTAGCTTTGATTTCCTCAATTAACGCTGGATCATCAATCAAACTGAAGCCCATCGGTACAATCTCCACATGCTGCCCGCCCTGCTCCGCAATCCACCGAACGGCATCCGGCACAGTCAGCTCCTTACGATCCAACGCTTGCTGCAAACTGTATGTGCTGAGTCCAACTTTCATCTTCCTCATCCTCTCCCTCTCCTGTGATGGGTGTCCATACCCAACGTATACCTTGTTCCAGTCCATAGAGCAATTGCCAATAATCGCATGGCTCACCGATTTTCCTTTTCTAGCCCAAATCCGGCTGATCCACGAACATGACGGCGGCATCTGCCGTCCCATGAAGCTCAAATATAATGATCTCGTTCTCCCCCAGACGGAGAAGAGGCGCAGGGACATACAACGTCTGTTGCGGGCCTTTATTCCAGTAGCGCCCCAGATTGAATCCGTTTACAAATGCAACCCCTTTTGTCCAGCCGTCCAGACGAAGAAAAGTATCCTTTATATCCAACACATCTTCAATATGAAGACTTCCTCGATAAAAAAATGGCTCCTCTGTTACTGTTCTTACGCTACTCTCAAGCTCAGACAGCACAGCAAAAGATAAACCCGAAAGATCGGTCATCGGCAAACAATGAATCGTCCAATCGTATAAAAACTGAAATCCATGCCGCACACCCTCCGTAATTCCCTTCGGATCTCTCAGGTACGGACCATAATTGATTCGCCCCATATTCTCAACGAGAATGAGCAACTCCGTGCCTTCCGCGGGTACTTCAAAGGATATCGTTGTCGCCGTGGGATTCCCACGTTCCAGTACTCCCTGTAAAAGGCCATCTACAAACACCATTGCCCGATCACGAACCTCCTGAACGACCAACTCCTGCCGCTCTCTTGGCCCGGATATCCGCGTCTGGTAGCTGATAAACCCATAATCCTGCCCCAGCTTCTCCATCGGCTCCGGGTTTGTACGGTGCATTGGAATAGCCAGTGCATTCAGTTGTTGAAGCAAACTAGCATGTTGCCTCATCTCGATCCTGCCGTAAGCAGCCGTTCCTATAGGTTCTGGTAAAACTAAATCTCCCGGCTCAGAGCCATGATCCTGTTTTTTAGAAAGGCTATACCGCGAGATAACCTCCCTTACTGCATGAAATTTCGCTGTTGGCTCACCCGATTCACTAAGCAGAGAGTCATAGTCGTAACTTGTAATGGTTGGTTCGTATTGATCCTTTTGCTGACAGTTCGCCCCATTATAAAATGCAAAATTCGTACCGCCATGGAACATGTAGAAGTTCACCGAAGCGCCTGCTTCTAACATTTCCTCCAGCACTTTAGCTACATCTTCCGCTTCCCGAGTGTGATGAGATTCGCCCCAGTGATCGAACCAGCCATTCCAAAACTCCATACACATAAGCGGTTCCTCTGCTTGATATTCACGCAGCTTGGCAAACGCCCACTCGGTCCCCGACCCAAAATTAACTGTTGCCAAGTGTCCTGGCACGGAACCAGCCTGTAGCATATGATCGGTTGGCCCATCCGAGGTGAACAGGAGCACATCCATGCCCCGCCTCACCATGCCATCTCGCAAATATTGCAGATAACTCGCATCGTTTCCGAAGCTGCCGTATTCATTTTCAATCTGCAATGCAATAATGGGTCCGCCAGAGGTGCTCAGAAGGGGTTTTAATGTGGGTAAAAGCACATCGTAATACCGATCCACATGCGCCAGAAACGCCGAATCACTGCAACGAAGCCGCAGATGGTCATCTGCAAGCAGCCAGGAAGGCAATCCGCCAAATTCCCACTCCGCACAGATGTAAGGACTTGGACGAACGATCACATGCAGCCCCAAGCTCCCCGCAAGTCGAATAAATTTCTCCACATCCGCCATGCCTTCAAAACAATACTCTCCTGGCTGCGGCTCATGCACATTCCATGGCACATAGGTCTCCACCGTATTGAATCCGCAGGCCTTCAGCTTCAGCAGCCGATCCTCCCAATACTTGGGCACGACTCGAAAATAATGAATGGCTCCTGATAGAATCTGAATCGGTTCCCCATCCAGTATGAATTGTGACCCCTGAGCCGTCAGTACTGCCATCTCACATGTCCTCCCGTTCACTGTAAAATAAACTGAATCTAGATAACGTCGGGAACCATCTGGACTCCTGAATGGTTACTCGAACCCGGCGTGCAGTCACTTTTGGAAAACAGCAAATCCGCTTATACCCCACCACCGTTCCGGCATATATGTCATGCCATCGACCATCGTCACTACATACTTCCAGAGTAAACCGTTCAATCCGCTGACCCGATCCGATATGTTCCATCAACATCACACGGTCGAAGGTCTTTTCTTCCGGCAAAATCAATTCAATCCACGCCTGCTCTGTTCCTTCGCGTGGGCACCAATACGCTTTTGGTTTGCGCTCTCCATCCGAATTTAGCACTTGTGAAGCATCATGCGCTTCATCCATCGTCTCCGAAGCCTTTGCCTGTGCGCCTTGCGCCAAGTCTTCACTGAACGTGGTACGCAGCGCCAAACCTAACTCGCTCAGACGCTGGACATCATTTTCATGAATCCGACCACGCGTGTCTGGTGGCAGGTTAAGCAAAAAACAGGCGTTGCCGCCCACGACGCCGTAATAAACGGAAAGCAGTTCCTCCAGCGTTTTGACCTGATCATCCTCACTCGCATGATAGAACCAGCCCGGACGTATCGAAGTATTCACCTCGGCAGGATACCACACCAGCTGATCTGCATAATCACGGATAACGCTCCGACTCCCCAGATCACGGTCCTGTGTATTGATTTTCCTCGCAAACGCTCCATCATCCACCTGTTGCGACTGCTCCTGAATCTTCTCATTATCCTGCATATGCGCCGGTACAACGCTCCATTCCGATTCGCGCGTATGTCCTGCCTCATTGCCACACCAGCGTACGTCTGGGCCACAAACCGAAATGACCGCTTCTGGCTGGAGCTCACGAATGAGCGCGTAATAGGCGTCCCAGTCATAGACCTGCCTTTTCCCATTTGACCCTTCGCCGCACGCTCCATCAAACCAGACACAGAAAATATCACCGTAGTTCGTCAGCAGTTCGCGCAATTGATGAAGGAAAAAGGCATTATACCGCTCCGAATCCCCATAACATGCTTCATGGCGATCCCAGGGTGAGAGATACACCCCGAATTTCAACCCGGCGTCACGACAGGCATCCGCAACTTCTCGAACCAGATCACCAGATCCATTTCGCCATGGACTTGCTGCGACCGTATGATCTGTATAACGGCTGGGCCATAGACAGAATCCGTCATGGTGCTTGCACGTTAAAATTAATCCTTTCATGCCTGCATCCTTACATGCCTCTACCCATTGTCCTGCATGTAGTTCAGTAGGGTTAAAGATCGCCGGGTCTTCCTCACCCGTCCCCCACTCCCGATCCGTAAATGTGTTCACGGTAAAATGGATAAAAGCATAAAACTCCATCTCCTGCCATCGCATTTGACGCTCGGATGGGCTAACCTCTGCCGCCGTTTTAATCCAATCCGCTGATGCTGGTGAAAACTTTGAATTCATGGCCCACACTCCCTTATATGAAAAGTGCATTTTGCTTTTATTGCTTTTATTGCTTTTTGTTCTATATAAGTTGAACTATTCTTTTACACCAACTGATATAGCTATCCATCCGCTTCTATAGCCGCCGCTATGTCGGCTGTTTCTAACACCATCCACACAGTAGCTACCAATACCGCAGCTCTTGTACTGCACGAATCAACGTTGCTTTGGCCTGAACGACAAGCTGAGCATCCACAGGGTGATCGAAACTGCCTCCACACCGCACGCCCGATCCCATATGCATCTCTGTGATCCCTGTTCGGCTCACGAGGGTTGGAATCCCTTCAATCGTGACACCCGAACCTGCCATAATCGCTATATTCAACCTCTGTCCTATCTCCTGCAACTGCTGTAGTTCGAGCAAACCCTCAGGTGCTGTAAGTTTCCCTCCCGATGTAAGTACACGCTCAACGACACTCTCCTCGCTCTTACTAACGCTTGCACTCTTGCTCTTGCTCTCACACTCACTCTTGTCCTTGCTGTTATTCTCGCTACTGCTCCTGTTCTTACTTTCACTAACACTCTCACTCTTGTTTTTCATCTCCCTCTCATGCTCATACCTGCCCTTACCCTCGTTCCCTCCATTGACGCTACCAATGCTCTCCAGTGCTCTCACCACATGTGCACTCGAATCGATGGCGCGATGAAACGTAACTCCCATCCCCTGAGCGCTTAACAGACAAGTTTGTAAAAAGGAGCGATCTACTTCTCCCTCATTGGTGAGAGCTCCAATCACGATGCCTGCGGCACCGAGCTCCCTCGCCACACGTATGTCTTGGATCATCGCCTGAAGATCATCAGCGCTATAGCAGAACGAGCGGCTATGAGGCCGTATCATGACATACACTGGAATTGACACCCGCGATACAACTTGTTCAATCTGCCGATAGCTGGGCGTAAGACCCCCTTCGGACATAGCCGATACCAGCTCGATCCGATCGGCTCCCCCCTGCTCAGCCGCTTGGGCATCTGCCGCGTCTAGCGCAATGACTTCCAATATTGGCTTTAAGTTGTTGACTCGCCTATTCATAGGCACACCTCCTCACAAGTAACCACGACAGAAAGGACCGAAGAAACGCTTAAATCAGCGCTTCTGCGGTCCTTGCTTTATTCCGATGTGTGAACGTTCAGTTTCCAGAACGCAACCCGGTCTCTTTTCCACGTATACGAGATATACAGGTTCTGTCCCTGAGATACGATGGCAGGATAAGAATACTCGCCCGGAGCATCTTCAAGCACCCATTCATTTCCCCAGCTCGCACCATTGTCATTCGAAAAAGCAACCACCAGTGGTGTCCGGGGACTCTCTGTCGCATATCCGCTCACGGGATTGTAAACAAGCGCAAGCATGCCACCCTCCAGGCGTGTGACATCAATTCCGCTATTGTTGTTTGGCAGTTCTGTCGGGTACGCTTCACACCATGTCCTGCCGCCATCCACCGAGTCGCTACGGAAAATCCTCCCCTCCGTACTACGGAGTAACATATGTACATCATCCGTACTTGAAGTCCACAGAGCAGGCTGAATCAGACCTTTTGCAATCCAATGATTTGCCCCCACATAAGCAGACAGGTTCATCGGAATGGGTTCACTTTTCGTCCATGTCATGCCCTCATCGGTTGAAATATCAACAAAAGCTTCCCACACCTGTTTGCCCGGATTCTCCATATCCATTCGCTCAATAGAAGCCGGAGCCAAAATGGTTCCATCCGTTAGCTGTACAGGTTTATTGCGCACCGGACCACGACCACCCACATCACCGGGAACCAACTCACGAGCAGCCGTCCACGTCTGCCCGCCATCCTCCGAGCGCATGATGCGCGTATGCCAGTCTGTAATTTCGTGTCCCACCTTGTAAAAGAGTACAAGTGAACCCCCATGTGCATACAGCACCGGGTTCCAATGGGCAATGCCTTCTTCATCCGCTACTTTGCGCGGCGCTGACCACAAGCCATCTTGCTCCTGAATAGCCATCCAAATGGCAGTGTCGCTGGATTTTTCATACGAGCCTGCGAACCAAGACGCAATAACTAAACCAGTTGGCAAAACAGCAAGCGTAGATGCATGACTGCTCTGAAAAAGCTGTCCTTCTCGAAAAACATATTGTTTCTCTGCCATCATGATCATGAGTGAGCCCCCTGCCTTTTACTTCTTTCACTGCCTCCATGACTCTTATTGCTTTGACTACCATCACCATTTGTTATTTTTGTTATTTTATTCGTTATTCAATTATAGCTTCAGTCTAAAACGTTAGGTAGTGAACGTCAATACCCGAAGGTGAACCCTAAAACCACAACTTTATAGAATTCACGGTCTACCATGCAACCCTTTGATGGGCGAAAAATTTTTGAGACATGACGCAAAAAAGACGAAGCAGAAGAATCTCTACATCGTCTTTGTATCCTGTGCTAGCATCTTTCTTACCTATTCCTAACCCTTCAAAAAAATAAAGGGCTTTCAAAATTGCTTTTTTCTACCTACTTGTCCCATCGGAAACCACACCGTTTTACTTGTTACGCCGGGCTTTTGTCATTCGGTTAAACATAATCAAAGCCACAATAATCATGGCAAGCATCGCAATATTGCTGGACACCTCTTGCGACAAGCCAAACAACATACATACGTTAGTCACCAGTCCTCGTACGATCAATGCAACAACAATCAGCAAAATCGGACTTAAGTAATTGTATCTTTTCATCGTTTGCCACACCCCTGACCCCATTATTCTGTTTGACCACGATCCCGTAACTCGATCATAACAGTCTGCTCCTCCGGTGACAACAAAAGGACACTGCAGGCAGTGTCCTTTGTTATCATCCCAGTAATGGTTCTAGCACCACACTATTACACTTTCTACTTAGAAAGAGACCCGAATGGATGCAAGTGCCAATCCATTTACATGTCACCTTTTATATCGCAAGCATACCCGTTAAAACCCAACCTACACCTGCTTGAATTCGATCCAATCGATCTGCAGACCTGGTTTGGTAAAGTCGAGCTTGAGTTCATACAGCCCGGCTTCCAGTTGCACCTTCACCAGCTTTTGTCTGATCCATTTGCCTTCAGTACCGTTCGTTTGAATCGTCGTAGCAAGCTGATCATTGAGCAGCACATTACATGCACTTTGCGCCAGTTCAGGCTCAGGTGACATGATCTGCACAATAATCCGGTACTGGCCTGCTTCATCCACTTTCATATATACAGGCTCAGCTGCCGCAGGTTTTACCTGTGCATTCTCAGCCAATGACTGAGCGTCTGCCACAGACAGGGACGCGTTCGCTTGGAACGAAGCCACGTTCTCTACAATCTCATGTTTGCGCGAGGATACCGGCGCGTTCATGATAAATTTGCAGATATTGATCGCGGAGCGCTGCAGCTCGCCGCGGGTCAAGGTTCCATTTTCGAGCGATTCCATTGTATTGTCATCCCAGCCGTTGATCTCTGCGCCATAGTTTGGCACAACCATGTACAGGTCGTTCTGAGCGCGAACCATCCAGTTCGTGAACTTGCGATCGGCTTCTCCGCCTTCTACCACATCGTTCATAATGGCCCACCAGTCGGTCATCACAATGCCGTCGAAGTTCCACTCTCCACGCAGAATCGTCGTGTTCAGATCGTAGTTGGATGCAGCCCAGTGTCCGTTAATCGGATTGTAAGAGGTCATGATGGAGTTCGCTCCACCCTCTTTCACCGCAATCTCGAACCCTTTCAGATAAATTTCACGAAGAGCACGTTCGGATACAACGGCATCGACTTTGCTGCGGTGTTTCTCCTGGTTGTTGCAGGCAAAGTGTTTCAGAGTGGCGTTAGAGCCGCCCTTCATAATGCCTTTCGTACATGCTGCGGCAAATACACCAGAAATCAGCGGATCTTCCGAGAAGTACTCGAAGTTACGACCATTCAGCGGACTGCGGCGGATATTGAGTCCAGGTCCGAGCAAGGTGTCCACCTGATTGCGAAGCAGCTCCTGTCCTTCCATTACATACAGTTCTTCTACCAATTCTGCGTTCCACGTTGCCGCCAGAAGTGTACCAATGGATACTTGTGTTGCTTTTTCCCCACTATCCATACGAATACCGGATGGACCGTCAGCCGTACAGGCCACGGGAATGCCATAGTTAAACAGGCTGTCGCTCACACCGCCAAAAGCCGATGCCGTTCCCGAAGTAACCAGCGGACTGCTCATGCCTTCACCGCGTACAATTGCTGCCAGATCCTGATCGCTTAGTTGAGCCACAAAAGCTTCCAGACTGACTTTCCCTGCCTTCACGTCGCTCAGTTTATATCCCTGGTTGCCCGTTTGTTCCAACGTTTGCGGCAAGTTCTGCGTGATGCGATCCGCGATAGACACTTTGCGCTTTGGCACATCTACATAAGTCAGCTCATATGATCCATCCGCCTTGCGAACGCCCGGTTTCAACCGTGTAAAATCTTCCGTCGGCGCCATCGCTTCCTGCAATTGTTTCACCAGTTGAACCTTGTCCACAACGTAGCCGTCTTGGCCATCAATCCCAACATGTTCTACCTGCTTCACACTCGTACCCACATGCAGACGGTACGTTCCTGCTTCAAGCACGTATGCGGAAGCATATCCTGTTACACCCGCATCATCATACGAAGCCATGCGGTTTACCGGAAAACGGATCGTTAACAGCTCGGAATCGCCGGGCTGCAACAGTCCTGTTTTGCCAAAAGCGGCAAGTGCTTTCACCGGTTGTCCCAGTTCCCCTTGCGGTGCTTCGTAATAAACCTGTACCACTTCTTTACCTGCATAGGTTGTACCGGAGTTGGTCACGTTCACACGAACCTCGATCGATGTCTCCCCGTTGTTGGCAACGGTACGAGCTTCCTCAATTTGTGTGGCAAAAGTGGTGTACGACAAGCCGTAACCGAACTCAAATTGTACTTTTTCAGGTCGAAACGTTTCGAAAAAACGATAACCCACATAAATATCTTCCTGATACAGGTTCTTGAACTCATTTCCGTAGTTGCTTGTAGAAGGGTAATCTTCAATCGAATAAGCAATTGTATCCGTTAGTTTACCACTTGGTGTCACGTCTCCAACCAGTACGTCCGCAATTGCGTTACCGCCTTCCATGCCGCCGTGCCAGGAGTAAATTACACCTTGAATCGGATGCAGAACCGTTTCGTCCAGCCAGCTCATATCCATAATATTAGAGACGTTAAGTACCACAATTGTATGTTCAAAATGGTTCGTGACATGCTTCAGCATTGCCTTTTCATCGTCTGTCAGACGATAACTTCCGGGTGCATCTGCATTATCCTGATCTTCCCCTGCGGTACGCCCAATGACCACAATGGCTTTACTCGATTTACTTCTAGCTTGTGCGACCAGCTCGTCTGTAAGCGGCATTTCCTTCTGGTTCCATGGCTCGGCCGCCCATACTTTGCCGCCATCGTCAAACGGATTTTCCTCGATCCATTTCTCATAAACCGCTGCCAGTTCTTCATTGACGCTGATGTTCTTTTTACTGCGTAGTCCATCCAGCAGATTCGTGGTATACGCGACATGGACACTCCCGCCTGAACCTGTACCGCTGCGATAATAATCCACTTGAATTCGGCCAAAAACTGAAACGTTTTCGGAATGACCAAGTGGAAGCACCTGTCCTTCATTTTTAAGCAAAACGGCTCCTTCGGCAGCCACTGTACGGCTAAATTCTGCAAACCCTTCCAATGGAACACCAATTAGATTTGTACTCAAGTGATTTCCCTCCTGAAATGTCATCTCCATATCTTTGAACTGGCTATTTATAAAACAAGATTAGATCGTACCCCAATTCACTACGATGGCAAAATACCTTGATAACGCTCTTTCCCCGACTAAGCTCATTTAAAAATAGAATTAACTTCTTGGATATGGCAGATTTACTTGTACCTAGTCCCATCTTAACAGATTGCGTACATGAAAATATATGAGAAATATTTATGTTCTTATAGCAAAAATGAAAGCCACGAACAAAGTCGTCCGTGGCTCTCGCTTCTCTTTTTATATAAACGTAGATCATGTCGTCAGCTTCGCATATACCAGAAAGAACAACATATCCTCACCCATGATGACATATCCGGGAACGCGGTAGACTAGATCCACCACCACAAAGGCTACTAACAGCCCCACCATGACCACCATATGAGTCGGACGGAGACGGAGATGCGGATGTCTGTAGCGATGAAACACAAGAGTCGTCGACAGGAAATACAACAACACCGAGCCAAATACAAACGCAAGCATAAACTCATAACTCAGCAGGTTCTGGTACAGCAGTTGGATCGATGCAGCGATCATACTCAGGGAGATGTAGATAAATAGATGCCCGTAGATAATGGCCTGCCCGGCGGTTTGCATCTCTTTGCTCACTTTTTTCTCCACGTTATCGAAGTACTGCCACCACATGGCGATGACAAACAGGGACGTAAAAACAGCGAACAAGATCGATTTCCAATCCCAGTGGTCGGCTGACAATACCGCGATAATGCTGACAACGGATTCACCGAGCAGAATGAGCGTAAAGAGAGCAAAACGTTCCAGCAGATGATGGGTCTGTACAGGCACCTTCACCAGATTTTTACGACCAAGCAGCGGTAAAATAATATCCACGGCAATTCCGGCATACAAAATCACATACCGCACCCAAGAATCAAAGAACAGCGAACCCGATGAGATCACGATGCCAATGATAAACGAGAGGCCCAGGAAACGGGCGGCCTGCTGCTGATGCTCGCTTTTCGATTTGTGGATCGTCAGGTACTGAATCGCGGTAAATGCTCTGGAACCAATATAACCTACGAAAAAGGATAGATAGTGTTCGTCAAAATGAGTGGACAGACTTGCCGTCATAATGAGAACCGACAGCAGTTGAAGGATGAGGAAAATCCGATGGCTCAGAATATCCTGACCATAACGGTTGATGAACAAGGTCTGACCTACCCACGCCCACCATACCGGGATGAAGATTAACACGAACTTTAATAAATATTCCCATGTAATGACGCCGTGCTCGGCATGTAACAAGACATGGCCTGCTTTGGAGACTGCCGCGACGAAAAGCAAATCATAGAACAGCTCCAGCCAGGTGACCTTTTTCTCCATCATCCCTCAATGCTCCTTTTGGTTTAGTTTCATATTCGTTGAAACAAAGGTGTCCACACGCAAACTTCGAGGACAGAACAAACTTCCAATATCCTTTATCTCTCTACCTCACTCTGTTACAGCTGTGGCAGGAGTAAGTGTTCTGACTTGAATCGGCTGCAGATTATCCTCGATCTGAGTCCGGTATTGTTCAAACCACTCTGGCAGCATCAGTTTCTGTCCAAGCGCTTCGGCGGGTTCGTCTTTGGCAAAGCCTGGAGGATCAGTCGCAATTTCGAACAAAATGCCGCCAGCTTCTCTGAAGTAAATCGCGTTAAAATACTGGCGATCCCGTACCGGAGTCGGCTGGTAGCCATACTCGCGCACGGCTTCGCTCCACTGCGCGTGCTGTGCATCATCGACTGCACGCCATGCGATATGGTGCACCGTTCCTGCGCCGCCCATACCAAGTGGCACGCGGGTAACAGGCACATCCACGATGTTGCCAATGTCTCCGATGGAACGGAAGCGGGCATATTCTTCATTTTCGCCCACTTTCACAAATCCGAGAATACGCTCAAGTGCATCCATTGTACGCTGCGGATTCACACTGAACAGTACGGCTCCACCGAACCCTTTGATTGCATGTTCAGCAGGAATACCTTCCTGCACCCAAGTATTTGCCGCTCCTTCTTCCCGCTCAACGAGCTCCAGACGCAAGCCTTCGCTATCTTCGAATTGCAGCAATTCCTCATCAAAGCGGTTAGTGCGAGTTAATTCGATATTAAAACTTTCCAGACGATTTTGCCAGAAGTCCATAGAACCCGGTGGAATGACATACGAAGTAATGCCGACCTGACCGCCGCCAATCTGGCCACGTGGTGAGCCTGCCGCCGGGAAGAAGGTAATGATCGTCCCCGGACTGCCTTGTTCATCTCCAAAGTACAGATGGTACACATCCGGTGCGTCGAAGTTCACTGTTTTTTTCACCAGACGAAGTCCCAGAACTCCAGCGTAAAAATCAACGTTAGCTTGCGGATCTCCAGCAAAAGCGGTAATGTGGTGGATACCTGTCGTTTGAATATTCATGATTATTTCCTCCTTGGTTTGTATGCTTATTTATATTGGAATTATATTATCTTTAAATTAAGATATATGATCTGTGCCACTAGTGCTGGATCGAGACTAACATCCGCACGAGTAGCACAGTTTAACGTGAACTCCCGATCAGGGAACCTTTAATATCCCTCTGCTTTTACAACAAAATCTATGGATTCTGTCTGGAAGCCTGTTCTTGTTTCAATTTATCTGGAGTCACGTCATCGCCGTTTGGATCGTAGATGGTGGCATTCAGCAAAATGTCGTTGACCGAACCACGGAAAGTCTGCAAATATTCCTGGCGAAGGCGAGTCTGTTCTGCTTGCTCCATCTCCGTCAACCCACCCGCTTTAGCTTTTCTCGCGAGTTCATTAATTCGTGTCAGTGTCGGAATCATCATCTGGATCTCTCCTCCTATCATTCAATTAAAGATATTTATTAGAGTATATTCTTTCTTTAGCATTGCTGTCACTTTCATTAAAATTAAATATCTTAAGATAAAGATAATTGATTTTATTTCGATTGTCAACACTTTGTTATTCACGAAAAATAAAGCGGGTCTACTTTGTACTCAAACGTATGAATTCCTATCATTAGAATCAATAAAAGGTTAGCCCTACGGATAGGATATCCTGTAGAACTAACCTTTTATTCGAAGATAAGTAAGCTTGGAATATATTAGATAAGCTTAACTTGAGTTTAAATCTCAAGTATCCCATGACAGTGGGGCCGGAATTTATAAGCTATTAGCCCAGCTTTTGTCCGCAGTTCGGACAGAAATTAGCTCCTTCATTTTTGGCGCCACAGTTCGGGCAGAAGTTAGGCTTCTTGCCATCACCACCGGAAGACTGAGATGCACTTCCATTACTATTCTGCTGTTGACCTTGGCTATTTGAACTTTGGTGATTGGAGTTCTGGTTGTTCTGGTTCATGTTTTTCATCATCTCATTCGCCATGTTCATGCCCATCATCATACCTGCCATATCGGAAGCTGCACCGCCGCCCTGTACTTTACCGGAAGAGATCCCGTCGGTCATACTCACCTGCTGGTACTTTTGCAGATTGCCGATCATCTCATGAGAGGCCGTTTTGGTGATCATGTCCTGAATCTCCTGTGGATAGTTGAAACTCATTACCTGGAAGCCGGTAATGCCAATTCCGATATCCATCATCTGCATATCCAGATCCTCTTGAATACCGCGTGCAATATCGGATGCATTCGCTTGTAGATTGAACATGTCCTTGCCCTCACGGCTGATCCACTTCATCAGTAACTGATCCAGCACAGATGTAATACGGATTTTGACATCATCCACCAGATAGCTTTGTTTGATGCCTGCGATTTTATCAATCAGTGTTACATAGTCACTCACTTTAAAGTTAAACGTTCCGTTCGCACGAATTGGCATACCGCCCGGAAGCTGTGGTGTTGGAATCAATACCGGACTCTGTGTGCCCCAGCGTACAGTGAACTCTTTTGTATTTACAAACAAAACTTCAACCCGCATACCGCTGTTGAATCCGAACTTGAACCCTTTCAGCGTAGACAAAAACGGAATGATCTCCGAATCGATATTAAATGAACCTTCGTCCTCAAAAATACCTTCCACCTTGCCATTATTCAGAAATATCGCATCCTGCCCTGAGCGGATAATCAGCTTACTACCCTTTTTAATCTCTCGGTTACTCCACTTCCAGAAGATCATATCATCTCTGAATTCTTCCCATTCCACCACGTTGGAAAATTGATTTTTGAAAAATCCCATGTTTAATCCCGTCCCTTCTATAGTAAACCTGTCAGGCCTTATATACGTTGTGTCATAAAATAGAAAATGATTGCGATGTGTCTCTGCTAATTACAGTTAGAATGACCGGCTGCTGCCACTGTGTGAGTGTCCACCCGCGGTTGTACCGCCACCGCCGCCTCCGCCGTTATTGTTATTCTTCTCAATTTTGGTCTTCGTGACCGTTGTACGAATATATCGATCCTGACGATCAATCACATGCGAGTTCTCTGAATCCTCATAGGTAGCGCGATTGACCGTGACACGTCCACCCGAACGATACATCATAACGCCAACGACAATACCACCAACAGCTAAGGATGCAGCAAGTTGAAACCATGTCTTGAACAGAATATTGTCCGGGTTTACACCAGGCTTAAGATCAAGATATTCGTAGGACAGGTTCAAGAACTTCTCAAAAGCCAGCCGATAATTGCCATCCGACAGGTCTGGGGCAATTTTTTCTGTGATTTTATCTGCCCTGCTGTTATCAACGTATTCTTCACCCTTATAAAAACCCGCTGCGTATACATCCCGATTATACATATCCAATGTCAGCATAACGGTGTTCCCGTGAGGTTTATCATACCCTGGTGCCCGGTTATCGTAGAATTCCTGAGTTAGCAGCTTGTCACTTTTCTGTTCCTCGTTGTTAGTCGTGTAAATGATCAAGTCCGTCTGCCGCTCTGCTGAATACTGATTCGCCAGTGCATTTAATTCATTCCGATCCTGCTCACTTAACAGGTTAGCCTCATCGTAGATGAGGTTTTTGTTCTCCGCTGCGGATGCCGATGATATAGGGAAGATCGGAGCGAACATGGTTACTAGAAGTACAATTAGCGCAGCTATCGCAACTAAGGGTCTTTTTTGGCTCACAGGAATCCGCCTCCCATCATCCATGACACCAGCTTCAGCGACAACAGTGAAACGGCCGAGACCCCCGTGAACCATCCGGCCACTTTGGCTTTACTGATCGGCGGTTTGCCGACTACTTTACCCGTCTGTCCATTCATGGCAAAGGTGTATTGTTTGCGATTGTAATCGTAGTTGACCATCCATACAGGTAGCAGCACATAGTCTGCATTTTTGAGTGTCGTATCAATGTCTTTACTGGTATAGCTCACGCTCGTATATCCCGATACGGTAGAAGCGATGTACGAATCAATGTAGGATCTCGTTTTATCCTTGGCCCTTGGAAAAAGCTCATCTTCGGTATAACTGTATTTTTCCGCAATATATCCCGCCAGATACGGGGTTTTGAATAATTTCAGTTCCTTG
Source organism: Paenibacillus polysaccharolyticus (assembly GCF_023714295.1). Classification (GTDB taxonomy): domain Bacteria; phylum Bacillota; class Bacilli; order Paenibacillales; family Paenibacillaceae; genus Paenibacillus; species Paenibacillus polysaccharolyticus_A. Next base: position 86,159 of record NZ_JAMAUN010000013.1, on the reverse strand, counting down.
TAAGGAAAAGGCTCCAGCTTATCCATCAGATCGTCATTCATTTTTTCTGACGCATCAATGGGCAGATTCACGTATTCCAACCGAATTTTACGATAAATATCAAAATGCTGCGTCTCCGTATATCGGTAGTCACCCTGCGTGTAGGATCGTACCTTGGTGCCTTGAGCATGAACCTCAATTCGGTTATGTAGATCATACAGCCAGAACGGCACGTATATGCCGGTAACGCTCTGGATGCGATCAGCGGTCATGAAGCCACCAGGCGTGAGCAGACCGTTTCTGCACCATTTTTTGAACGCCTGTTTCGCTTGCTCTTTGTTGATGGAAAAGGGAATCACCATCGCCGGGGCCAAATTGCCCGTCAGCCGATCACTCAGCACCACCGCCGCACCGCAGAAACTGCATGTCGTTGCACTTGTCTCCGGCTCGGTCACGATATCTGCTCCGCAGCTGTTGCAGTGATATTCCTTCACTTCCCCCTCGGTAAACACCTGCTTCTTCAAAGGATCGGGGAGCTGTTCAATGTTATCCTGACGTCCGCAGCTCGGGCAGGATAACGCACCGGATACACTATCAAAAATCATGCCGCTGCCGCAGTTCGGACATTTATACTCTAATACCGGCATCTGTTCACCTCCGTGTCTCAATTGGATGTCTTACTTCCCTAGTTTCTCCTGGATCGCTGCCAGTTCCTCGTCCGCACTTGGACTTGGATTCTCTCTATTCCTATTACCCGCATCCGCGTTCATATCCCGCTCTAACTGCGCAATCAGTTCATCCAGATCATCTTCCTGTGCGCCTGCACGAAGCTCGGCAAGTGCCTCCGCTTCATTTAATGCCTGATTCGCTCGATCTTCCATCGCTTTAAACGCGGATTCAGCAAGGCTTGCAGAGGCATTCTTTTCATTTAACTGTTGTTGTGCCCGTGCATCAGCTATTCGGCCTTTCAGTTCTGCGTGCCTGGCTTCCAATTTCCCCAAATCTGCAACGAGCTTGTCGTTCATGTGTTTCATCATCTGCGCTTTGGCGGAGGCACGGTCATATGCCGCTTGTAATTCATTGCGTTTGTCAGCCAGCTTCACTTTTTTCTCCAAAAAGCTGCGTGCCTTGTCCACATCACCTGACTCCGCTGATTTCTCCGCATAGCGCTGCAACTTGTTCACCTCAGCCTGGCACTCATCCAGTGCCCGCTTGGCCCGATTTTCATCCGTAAGCACCGCGGCAGTCTCTGCTTTCACCTGTCCCAAATCACCGCTCAGGCTTCGCATGTACTCGTTCACGGTTTTCTCCGGGTCGTCTGTCCGGTTCAACATATGATTTACATTGGCCTTCATCACGTCTCTAAACCTCGATAAGATTCCCATCATTCGTTCCTCCTTCGGGTATGTTCATATGAATATAATACATGAATAGGACGGCATACGTTTCATTAAAATGATTCTAAGCTCTGGCTACATCTCTTCAGACAGGCTCTCCACCGCTGTAAAAAAGACATCCAGCAGCTCCACGCCATACGCAGTCCGCACGTATTCCGTAATCTCTGCCACATTCTCCTGCCGCTGATACTCCAGACACGGACGGCCTTCGCTCCAAAGCACTCTGCAAGGGAATCGCTCCACCACACACTGGATAATATGGTCTGGATCAGCGGCTTTATGTATATTGGGCATATGTCTCGACTCCTTTATATAAATTAGCTTTGATGTCGCAAACGCGCTCTAACTATGCACTTAGCAAATCCCTTCCCCAATGCTTTAATTTTGAAATACATGTTGTTTTGATTCAGTGCAGTTCGTCACATCGTTCTTCATACCTCGCTTCACTCCTCTTCAAAGATGCCTTTCTTCTTCAAATTAGCTATAATAAAGGGATCAATGATTTTATAAAAGGCAGGAAAACTATGCGTACACGAGTTCATTTCATCGCTCCTTATGAATCGATGATTCCTATTATAGAAGAATGCATACCTCGCTATCCTGAGCTATCCATCCAGACCGATGTGGGTGACTTGGCAAAAGGGGTAGAGCTGGCCATTCAAGCTGAGAAAAACGGTGCAGAAATTATTATTAGCCGCGGCGGAACCGCGCAACTTATTAAACAGGCGGTGGCCGTTCCTGTCATCGATGTGCAGCTATCTGGCTATGACATGATTCGTTCTCTCACACTGGCAAGCCAGTTTAACGGACATACAGCTATCGTTGGATTCTCCAACATTACATCTGGCGCACAGTCCATAATCGACCTGATGGATCTGCCGCTCAAAGTTTACACCATACATAGCTCCGAAGAGGTCGCCAGGTTACTACTGGAGTTGAAGGCCTCTGGGTACCAGCAGATTGTGGGTGACGTTATTACCGTGAATACCGCAAAGGCCTACGGTCTGGACGGTTTATTGATTCAATCGGGCACCGAATCCATTCTCAGAGCCATGGAGGATGCACAGCTAGTCTACCGTTATTTGAGCAAAAATCAGACGGTCTCCATCATACTCCATGATCTCGTGACCCAAGAGCATCGGAATCTGCTGATTTTGGACGAACAGGACGAAGTAGTTTTTGAAAACTGGGCTGATTTTGATCATAATCCACTCACCGAAAATCACTTGTATCTAATGAACACAAGTCTGGAGTTCCATCAATCCAAAATTCAGAACGTGTTTATGGTAGACGATTACCAATTGACGGTGCAGGCTTATGAAACCAAGCTGGATAACAAGAGCTACAAGGTATATCTGCTGGAAAAAGGAGAACCTTACGCATTTGCACAATTCGGCATCACCACGTTCACCGATTCCTCGATGGAGCCCATCGTTGCCGAATCACCTGCCATGCAGGCTGTATTAAAGAATATCCGCGCACTCTATTCGCATAATGAAGCGATATACTTATTGGGCGAAGCCGACTCTGGTAAATCCTTTCTGGTCAAACATATGCATCAGATGCACGCAGGCGGTGGACTTTTGTTGCAAATTGATCTCTCCCAAGTTCCTTCAGGCCATTTGCACAAAATCCCGTTAACCAAGGTGAAAACGGTCGAGCTGAATCAGATCGAATCACGCCTGAGCGATCCTGAGCTGCTTACCTTCATCGAGACCTGTCTCCAAAACAACATCGGTCTGTTTATTCTAAGTGAGCAAGTGCCTGATCCTAATTGGACACTCCGGCTGAAGCTGAACACACTCATGATGCCAAGCCTTGCTGACCGTGCTGAGGATCTTGAACCGTTGATGCAGCATTTCCTGACGGGGTATTATCACAAATACGGCACTACCGCTGTACGAATCAAGGAGGATGCACTACAGTTAATTCGGGATCAGGCCGCACAGATGAACGTCAATCAACTGAAACATCTGATCAAACAAGCTGCGCTGAATGAACCGGATTATGTCATTACGAGGGGCACTTTAAACCGTCTACTTCATCAACAGTCTGCGGCAAATGTAAGTGCAATGAAGCTTGGTGGTACATTAAAAGAAATTGAGCAGGAAGTCATTAAGCGGGTGCTACAGGAAGAAAATAATAATCAATCCAAAGCCGCTGAGCGTCTGGGGATTAACCGAGCCACATTATGGCGTAAACTTAAAGATTAACTTTAAGTTTACGTCTTTTTTATGGGCTTCTTTTCAAGAGCAGCATTCTATTGCTCGTTCAATGGATAATGGACTATGTATGATGATGTGTTGCATTTTTAAACATTTATATATCTATTTCAAATTTACAATAATTTATTGTTGCTAATTTAAACAACATAAGCTAACATAGTCTCTGCAAGCGCTTAAGAAAACGATTACTTCATAAGGAGCTACGACTATGAACATTAAAGCTACTCTCGATCGCATCCCTGGCGGTATGATGGTTGTTCCCCTGTTGCTGGGTGCAACGATCAATACATTTTTTCCGAATGCCCTGCGCATTGGTGGATTTACAGAAGCGCTCTTTGTAAACAGTGCGAGCACACTCATTGCATTATTTCTGTTAATTGCCGGTACACAGATTACGTTCAAAACAGCCGGTTCCTCTGTCGGTAAAGGGCTGACCTTGCTTACATTCAAATGGGCAATCGGCGCAGGCCTTGGATTTATCGCTATTTTATTCGCTGACTCAAACGGCTTATTTCTCGGACTCGCTCCTTTAGCCATAATCGCTGCCATGACGAATTCCAACGGTGGCCTCTACATTGCACTTGCGGGCCAATACGGTAAAGAAGATGACAAAGCAGCCTACCCGTTCCTCGCACTTAGTGACGGTCCATTTCTAACGATGGTAGCGCTCTCGATCTTTGGTGCGATGGGCTTTGCTAATGGCATGTTCTCTCCGATGTCCTTTGTTGCAGTATTGCTTCCACTGATCGTTGGTGTCATTATTGGTAATCTGGATCGTAATATGGCTGAATGGCTGCACAAAGGCAGTGACAAGCTCGTTCCGTTTTTTGCCTTTGCACTCGGTATGGGCATCAACTTCTCCTCTATTATCCAAGGTGGACTTGGTGGAATTCTGCTCGGCGTGCTGACCGTGCTTCTTACAGGCGGGGTTGGATACTTGCTCTTCAAAGCCATCGGCTGGAATCCCATTGTTGGCGCATCCGAAGGCTCCACAGCGGGTAATGCGGTAGGTACACCAGCTGCCATCGTAGCTGCCAACGCTTCATTTGGCCCTATTGCGGAGATTGCTACGGTGCAGATTGCGGCAAGTGTTGTGACCACGGCAATTTTGTTGCCGATCTTTATCGGTTTCCTCTCCAAACGGCTGGAGAAATCAGGCGGGGTCGCCAAATATAATGAACGACCGACCACATAAATAATGGGCATTAATACTGAGTAATTTTTTTGAATTTTTTACCATATAAATTGAACTATCTATTTACACATTAACGGAGAGGACAGAAAAAACCTGGAGAAGCGAAGCCAAAAGCTTTCTGAAAGAAAGCTACATCGGAAGCATAAGCTTCGCCTTTATCACCGGATTTCCCCCTTTGGAAAAGGGATTCAAGAAATCTGGGGATAACAGCGATTGGAAGGTTATTCTGTCATCGGAGTGATCCGTGTAACACCCTTGGTTCAATTTATATGGTTAATGTAACAAACGAAAACTAAAGGAGGGATGACTGCATGAAACTGGCCATTATTGCAGATGATCTGACCGGTGCCAATGACAGCGGGGTGCAGCTAGCCCGGCATGGCCTGAAGACAAGTGTTCTATTTAACATGGATGAGGCCTCACTGGCCTCTTATGATACCGTTGTTTTTGATACAGACAGCCGTTCTATTGCAGCAGAGGAAGCTTATAATCGCGTGTATCATGCAGCCAAGTTGCTGACCGAGAACGGGTTCGATACCCTTTTCAAAAAGATGGACTCCACCATGCGAGGCAATATTGGCATCGAAATTGATGCAGTATACGATGTGGTGAAACCCGATTTCATGATGATCGCCCCGGGTTATCCCAAGAATAACCGCACTATTTTGGAGGGCATTCATTACCTGAACGGCGTGCCACTTGCGGAGACAGAGATTGCTCTTGATCCAAAAACACCCGTAACGATCTCTTACCTGCCGGATCTGCTCAAACAGCAGACGAAATACCGCGTGGGCGAGATTACAGTTGGTGATCTGGAAGCCGGACAACAACAGATACACGCCAAACTGGAGCAGTTCAAACAAAACAACATTCCGTATATACTGGTGGATTCCACGGAGGAAGCACATTTGGAGCAGATTTTGCAGATGACACAGGACATGCCGTATACGTTTGCTTGGGTAGGTTCAGCAGGGATTGCGAACTATCTTCCCGCTCACTATGAGCTAGAGTCCAAATCCGCCGCACTCACGATCCCAGAGAATACGGGCCCCATCTTGACTGTCGTAGGCAGTGTGAATAAAAACTCTCGTGAGCAGTTGTATCGTTTGCTCCGTCAGTCTCGAATCGCGTCCGTATCGTTCCATTCGTTCAAAGCCGTATCGGCAGAGGCAGATCGTACTGCGGAGATGGAACGTGTCTACGATGAGGTCAGAACCAAAGCGCTGGAGGGGGAAGATGTCGTGCTCTACTCCACTGCCGAATCCATCGATATCGAACTGGCGCGGGCAACAGGTGAGAATCGCGGATTGAATCACACCCAAGTCAGCAACGAAATCGTACGTGCGATAGGCGAAATTTGTGCCAGACTGCTCGAAGAGGGACTTTTCAAAGGAGTATCTATGACAGGCGGCGATACCGCCAAACAGATTTGTCTGAAATGGAATATTAGCGGATTCGAACTGTTGGACGAGCTTGAAATCGGCGTGCCGATCTCCAGATTTATGGGTATTGAAGATTTATATGTGATTACCAAAGCAGGCGGATTCGGCAAACCGGACGTCTTTATCCGTGCAGTTCAAAAATTAAAAGGGGGCATTCTCGTATGAAACCCACAGTAGGTATTACGATGGGCGATGCCGCAGGCATTGGACCGGAGATTATTATGAAAGCACTGGCACATCAAGAGGTATATGATCAGTGCAACCCGCTTGTGATCGGTGATGCAAAGATTTTAGAGCGTGTGCTACCCGTGATCGGCTCCAACTTGAAAGTGAATTCTATTCAGGAACCAGAAGAAGCAAAGTATGAATTGGGTACTGTCGATGTCATTGATCTGAATCTTGTTCCAGCTGATCTGGAGTACGGCAAAGTGTCAGCTGTCGCGGGAGATGCGGCATTTCAGTTTCTTGCGAAGGCCATTGATTTGGCGAAAAAGAAACAGATTCACTCGATCTGCACAGCACCGCTTAACAAAGAAGCACTGCATCTGGGAGGTCATCTGTATCCAGGCCACACGGAGATTTTGGCAGACCTGACGGACACCGAGGACTTCTCCATGATGCTCACTACGCCTAACTTGCGCGTCATTCACCTGACCACTCACATGGGTCTGATTGATGCCATCGCGAGCATTAACCCGGAAAGAACCTACACAGTCGTAAAGCTGGCTCATGATACGTTGAAAAAAGCAGGCTTTGACAATCCACGCGTCGCGGTATGCGGGATTAACCCTCATGCCGGAGAGAATGGTCTGTTCGGCAACGGGGAAGAAGAAGAGAAGTTGCAGCCCGGCATTGAGCGTGCGCAGCAGGAAGGCATTAACGTCGTTGGCCCACTCCCAGCGGACACGCTCTTCTTCCGTGCAGGCCGCGGCGACTTCGACATCGTTGTAGCCTGTTACCACGACCAAGGTCATGCCCCAATCAAGGTGATGGGCATTGAGGAAGGCGTGAATATCACAGTTGGCCTGAAAGGCGGTATCATCCGTACATCCGTGGACCACGGTACTGCCTTTGATATCGCTGGCCAAAACATCGCTGACGATAAAAGCATGCTGGCAGCCATCCGTTCTGCCATCGAGCTTGCACCGAAAGACTTGGTGTAAAGAGAGTAATCCTTTAGTATATAGCTCTATAAAGTAAACATCATATAGATCAACCAAGGCAAACCTACTTCATTCGAAGGTTTGCCTTGTTATTTTTTTATATCCATACACCTCTAATGAAAAGAACAGCTACGATTCCTTAGTTTCCCATTTTTATGAACCAACATGGGCAACGCCTCGAATCTCCACCCATTGTTCAGGGAATGCCAGATAATTTACCCCAATCAGACTGCCTGCCGGTCGATGCTCACCAATATACTCTTTAAACATTTCGATGGCGATTTCCCCGTGCTTCTGCGCCTGAGTCAAGTAAATTTCAACATATGCAAGATTAGACCTGGTTACATCAAACTGTGCTAATACGGTATCCAAGTTCTCTAATGTCTGTAATACTTGTGCCTGAATATCTCCCTCACCAACAAAGCTACCTTCTGCGTTGTGAGAAAATTGTCCAGAGATGTACAGCGTATTGTTGACGCAGTAGCCTTGAGAGATCCCGTGATCCCAGAGATCATGATTGTACGTTTGAATTGTGGTCATGTAACTAGCCCCTTTACTTTAAATTAAGGCTAGTATAGACTGGGCAAAAAGATTAGGATAGTACGCACAATAATGATAGGTACTATCTGAAAGGATAGTGTAAACATGGGCATATCCGACTTTGACGGTGAGAATATAGCTATTCAAGATACACCTTTTGGCTACACCATGTCTGTCATCGGTGGTAAGTGGAAGATGATTATTTTATATCTGCTCGCTTCCAAGCAACCGGTTCGTTTCAATGAAATGCAGCGGCAGATTGGAGCGATCACGTACAAAGTTTTAAGTGCACAGCTCAAGGAACTCGAGGCCGATGGATTAGTTACTCGTAAGGAGTTTCCGCAGATTCCACCCAAAGTAGAATATTCACTGACATCGAAAGCACAGACAATATTACCCGTACTGGAACAGCTGTGCGAGTGGGGCGAAAAGAATCGTTAAAGCGGTAAAGCTTTTAGAGACAACGAATAAAGATGGATTCCCTGTCATTTTCAATGGTCTATATTCGGCATTCGGGTATCTTATGCTAAACTGAGTATATTCAGTAGATTGTGTTGCAGTCGCTGCACCATTGTAGTACGACAAGACACGTTTTAAATCAGACGAAAGAAGAGATTGTTCATGGGAAGAAAGCAATCGTTTACGGAAACAGAGCTGCTGGATATGACCAAAAAATTGGTGCTTGAGCATGGGTACGACGGTTTCCACCTCAAGCTGCTTTCGCAGCATCTCTCCGGAGCTCGGAGTACCATCTATCAGTATTACGCCAATAAAGAGGAGATTGTGGCTGCTTGCATGAAAAGAGTCATCGCTAATGTATTGGAACATGCATCAGCCGTTGATGAGTCCGACCCATTAGAATCGCTTGAAGAACTGCTACTTATTTACGTTGAAGAAGCTGCGCTCCATCAGCTTCTAGGGGATGCGAATAAAATTAATACCTCCAACTCTCCTGCAGCAGCAAGAGATCTTGAATTTATTGAAGAAGCGCATCAGACACTCAAACTTCAATTATCACGTTTGTTTGAACGCGCTCAACAGGATAAATCTCTCCGCCAAGATATCCCTCTACCTGTACTTATTGGTGTCTTTTTCAACTTGTTTAACACACCTAACATGATGAATTTACCTACAGCTGATTGGGGTAGACTGCTTTTTCAAACGTGGATTGGTGGAGCCAAGAGCTGAGTTTTCTTCTTGGTACTAATTTGACACAAGTGTCAATTATATTGTTTAATAAATGAGAACGTGTGTCGCGACACTTCAAATTTGACACAAGTGTCATAAAAGGGGTTGAGAGAGTGTTTTTAGCTGTAAAAGAATTAATGCATAGCAAACTGAAATTCTTAATGATTATCATCATTTTTGTATTGATCGCTTGGCTGGTATTTATTTTATCTGGTCTAGGTAATGGGTTATCCACGCTAGCTGCATCTACCTTCAAAAATATGAAAGCGGACTATGTCATTTTTGAAGAGGGCTCCCAGTCCTCCATGAGCAAGTCTTTATTGTCTGGTCAACGGGTGACTGAGGCAGAGAAGCTACCTAATGTCGAAGCTGCCGCACCCATGGGTAGCACGATGGCGACAGCAATGAAAGGGAAAAATTCAAAAAATGAAGATAAAGTCGATATTGCGATCATTGGTATTCTTCCAGGAAGCTTCCTCGAACCGAAGGTAGTCGAAGGTCAACCTTTATCTTCGGATAAGCCTACGGGTGTCGTGGTGAATACTTCCCTTAAAGATGAGGGCTTCAAACTCGGAGACACGTTTCAGTTAGATGGTACGACCGAATCCCTAACCATTATCGGTTTTGTGGAGAATGAGACGTATAACCACGTTGCATCCGTATTTACACCGATGGAGCAATGGCGGCAAATCTCCTTCGCTGCCCCGGGTTCCGATAAAGGCTTGGCTGAACCTGTCAATGCCATCATGCTGCAAGGCGAAAATATAAATTCAGCTGAAATCAATAACAAGTTGTCTGGTACGGATACCGTTACTCGAAGCGAAGCGGTACAAGGCATGCCCGGATACAAAGAAGAGAACGGTACGATTCTGATGATGCTGGCCTTTTTGCTCGCTATATCTGCCTTTGTACTCGGTGTATTCTTTTATGTCATCACGATGCAAAAGACGAATCAGTTTGGCATTATGAAAGCCATAGGTGCCAGCAACAAGTTTCTGAGTAAAACGATAATATCGCAAGTATTTGTGCTGTCGGTAACAAGTATTCTGGTCGGTATTTTGCTGACTTATGGAACTGCTGCAATTATGCCTAAAGGTATGCCTTTCAAGCTGGAGACTAGCCTTGTCGTGACCTATTCCATCGTCTTACTCGTGATTGCAATGTTAAGCTCGTTGGTATCTGTTCGCAAAATTACCAAGATTGATCCGCTCAAAGCGCTCGGGAGGGTTGAATAATGACTACAGGTCTGCAGATGAACGAAGTCACGATGATTTACGGTGAAGGAAGTAATCAGATGAAGGCTCTTGACCATGTGTCCTTATCCGTAGAACCAGGAGAATTTGCTGCTGTCGTTGGACCATCCGGTTCTGGTAAAAGTACATTTCTGTCGATCGCTGGGGCGATGCTTAAAGCATCTGAGGGAGAAGTCAGACTAAATGGAAATCTGATCTCGATGCTTACGGAGAAACAGTTGTCCACGATACGACTCAAAGAAATCGGTTTTATTATGCAATCATCTAATCTAGTTCCTTATCTGCATGTTCTTGATCAGCTCCTTGTCGTAAAACGAATGTCCGGAACCGTCAGTAAGGAGGATCAACAATTTGCCATGAAGCTATTGGAAGAGCTAGGACTCGGACAGAAGTTGCGGAAATTCCCAGAGGAATTGTCAGGCGGCGAGAAACAGCGGACAGCCATTGCTCGTGCTCTAATGAATGATCCTAACCTGATCCTGGCAGACGAACCCACCGCAAGTTTGGATACCAAGCGAGCACATGAAGTGGTCAGTCTCATGGCACAAGAGGTCAAATCACGCCAAAAAGCGGCCATCATGGTCACGCATGACGAGCGTATGCTTGCCTATTGCGATAAGGTTTACCGAATGAATGACGGAATATTAACGCTTTCTGCAACGTCTTAGAAGAAACTTTAACCGATGACTACTATTTCAGTAGGATAACTGCTTCATTTAGCTATCTAGCATTTTCAAGATAAAAAGCAGCAGAAACTATTTTCAGTTCTGCTGCTCTTTATTATTGTTATTTATTCTGTGGTAGCCGGTACATATTCATTAACCTCAAACGTAAGGATTCTATCGAAAATGATATAGTCTTTTCTACTCTTAAACGGCCCGATATTATTTTTGCCTTTATCGACTGCAAACATTACGGGGCCATTACCCGAAGCTTTTGTTTCATACCAATTAATAAAAGCATTTACTTGGGGCATAGATAGATCGAATTCCTTCTCTAATCCCGTGTTCAACGTGATTGTTAATAGTGCTCTTTCTCGAATGATTAAAAGGGAGGCAGAAACCTCATTGGAAGATACCCCTTCTCCAACACTATTTACGGCCGTGATTTTATAATAATATGTAGTTCCCTCTGTAACGTTAGAATCTGAATAGTTAGTTGAATTTACAGTAGCAATTTTTTCGTAAGGCCCATCAGCCGAAAGGGATCTTTTAACATTATATGAAGTTGCCCCATTAACGGTATTCCAGCTGAGATTAATCTTAGAAACAACCGGTTCTGCTTTTAAGATCGGAGAAGCAAGATTAGGATTGATTAAATAACCGGTATCATCAATATCAATGGCATCTAGAACCCATCTTTTAGTATCCGTAGATTTTATTTGTACAGTATGTTCTTTTGAAACGAGGTCAGCTACTTCAAACACAAGAGCTTGATTGATTTGAACTGATGGTCCAATTACAGAAACGGGAGCATAATCAACACCGTCGATGGTGATTACTAGATTTGATGTGTAGTCTTGATAAAGGGTACTAATTATTCTTAACTGTGTACCATAAAAAGAGAATTTTACAGTTTGAGAAGAGTTCGTTGGATTATTCGGCAGATAATGCAACGAATTCCCATAGAATTGAGGTCCTGTCGTTGTTGTCCACTGGTTACCACTATAGACAATTCTACTATCCTTATCATCTATTCTGTGCCACCCTTGTTCAGCAGCTAATAACGGTTCACCCACTGTTGCAGCCATTACACTCGGTCCAAAAAAAGATGAGACTAACAGGATGAACGCAGTTAGACCAATGAAACCTTTTAATTTCTTTAACATTACGAAACCTCCAGTTTTTTTATAAACATCATACTATCCTTCATGTTCTCCATTGTCCAAACATAAGATGGAATATATTGTAAATTTTGATGTATGAAATAAAATTAAGATTATGTATAACTTATTCATTCCATAACAAAGAGCCAGCATCATGACCTCTTTGCTGACTCTTCCTTTTTTACGCTAATCAATTTCCCCTCATTCGACTCTTCCACATAATTCAGACGATACTCTGTATTCAATTCCTCTCTTCATCTCGCTTAGGTTATTACGTTTTTCTCTCCTCCTACAAGTACCATCTCACGCTCGTCCTGCGCAGGTCTACTACGCCGATACGCACTTGGCGACATTCCATTCTGCTTATTAAAAATGCGATTGAACTGCGAAAAGCTGGTGAAGCCGCATTGGGCCGCAATATCCGTAATTTTCTCACTCGAATGTAGCAGCATCTGTTGGGCATTTCGAATTCGGGTCATCTGCACATATTCCGTAAACGTGAAGCCTGTGACTTTGTTGAACTGGCGCGATAAATGATGTGCACTTACATAAAAGCGTCTGGACACCTCATCCAGCGACATCTCCTGCTGATAGTGACTATGAATATAGGAAGCAATGGCATACATTCGCTGGGTCATGGATGATCCTTTTTCCTCACGGACATAATTATTCTCCGCCGCATAACGATGAAGACCACATAGAAACTCGACAAACTTATGATGAATAGCCACCGATTGAATAGGAGATAACTGCTGTGATATCGCAAAAATATCGTTGAGGGGCGCAAGAACTTCCTTACGCCGTTCTTCCGAGAAGCGGAAAATGGGAACCTGCGCATTAAATATCGTAAATAGCTCGCTGTAACCGTTCTCAAGTCCAGGAACACTGCGAGGCATAGCAAAATTAATCATTAACCGCTTGGGTGGCAAACCCTTCGGATATTGGGTTTTATGAAGTAGAGCAGGTCGAAGCAGCACAATATCATAGGGCTGCATCTCGTATAAACTGCCTTCAATAATATGTGCAGCGGTCTGATCGAGCAGAATACAAATTTCATAAAAATCGTGAAAATGCTGAAATTCCATATTGAGATCATGCGAACGCTCGTCATAGTCCAGGTAATAATAAAGCGAATCCCCCGGCTGGTTCACATGGATCGCATATCCCTTCTCATATGTCAAAACCGATGATGTCATGGACATGCTCCTTCCCTAGGGCGTGTCTGAAAACGCTGAAGAAAGCCAATTTTGCCGAATTTTCGTTCCAAGCAAGGAAGTTTCCCGCAGGTGTGCCTTTGCACGTCAAGGGGAAGTGACGTAGCAGGGGGCGAAAGATGCACTTCAGTAGATTTCAAGACACGCCCTAATCATTCATACCTTCATTTTAGCATGAAATGCAATAAAAATACGGAATTTCCAGCATACATTACGTAGTTTCAATCATTTCTGATTTGATATGATAAAGTTAAAATGTCAGCGTTTTCAATAATTAAGCTTCTATTGTTGTTGAAGTAGCCCTTACAGCCTGTACTTACTAAATACCAAGGTGGGAAACACATATGAAATTGAATTCCTTGTCTACTCGAATCCAAACGATTGTGAAACACTTGGAAAGTGCACGATTAACGTCAAAGACATATATACCCGAGCTTTATCATAAAGAGAGCGGATACCATACATGGGATCTCGTGCATGAAGATCCTTCTTCATGGAACGTGTTCCGCAAAGGGGACGGCTGGGGCGGCAAGGATGTACATAGCTGCTTCAAAACCCGCATTCAGATTCCCGACCATCTGGAAGGAAAAAAGGTCGTCTGCGCCATCGTTACCGGTGCCACAGATATTTGGAACTATGATAACCCGCAGTTTCTGGCCTTCCTGAACGGAGAGCTGATCTGTGGTCTGGATGTGAATCATACCGAGATCGACCTGACGCCTTCCGCAGTCAAAGGGGAAGAGTTTGAACTGGCGCTGTACGCCTATTGCAGTACGTCCGCAGCCGATGTTTTCCTGAACGTATATATTGCCGAGCATCATGAGCCTGTCTCGAATTTGTATTATGACTTAAAGGCTGCACTGGATGCGGCAGATCTGCTACGCGAGGATGATCTGGAGCGCCTGAAGCTGATCGAACAGCTGAACGAAGCTGTAAATCTGCTCGATTTACGCCAAGAGAACAGCACGGCTTTTCACGCATCCGTACTGAAAGCACGCGAGTATCTGCAAAACCATATCTATGGAGAAACTCGCCCCGACAGTGATCATATCCCGACCGTTCACTGCATTGGTCACACTCATATTGACGTGGCATGGCTGTGGACGCTGGATCAGACACGGGAGAAGGTTATCCGTAGCTTCGCGAGTGTGCTCTATCTGATGGATAAATTTCCGGAGTACACCTTCATGTCCTCCCAGCCTCAGCTCTACGCATACTTGAAAGCCGACTTTCCGTCTTTATATGAGAAAATCAAAGAAAAAGTGGCCGAAGGCCGCTGGGAAGCAGAAGGTTCGATGTGGCTGGAAGCAGATTGCAACCTGATCTCGGGTGAATCGATGATCCGTCAGATTATCTATGGCAAACGTTTCTTCAAGGAAGAATTCGGCGTAGAGAACCGTGTGCTCTGGCTGCCCGATGTATTCGGTTATAGCGCAGCGATGCCGCAGATTATGCGCAAGAGCGGGATCGATTATTTTATGACGACCAAAATTGCCTGGAATGATACCAACCAGATTCCAAACGATACGATGTACTGGAGAGGCATTGACGGTTCGGAGGTTCTGACGCATTTTATTACAGCCAAAGACTATATTCCCCACCCTGAATTCGGAAAGCACCGTTTCGAGACCACATACAACGGACGATTCAATGCTTCCCAAGTGAAAGGCACATGGCAGCGATATCAGAACAAAACCATCAACACCGATGTATTGCAATGCTTCGGCTTCGGAGACGGCGGCGGTGGACCAACCGAGGAAATGCTCGAGCACGGCAGACGTCTTGAAAAAGGACTCCCTGGCGTACCAACAGTGAAACGTACATTTGTGCGTGAATTTTTCGAAAAATTAGAGCAGAATTTAGACGGCGTACGTTCGGTTCCGCGCTGGTCAGGCGAGTTGTATCTGGAATATCACCGCGGTACGTACACGTCTATGGCTCGTAATAAAAAATATAATCGTCACAGCGAATTTGCACTGTCCGATGCCGAGCTGTTCTCCATGATTCAACGTCAAGCGGATGCACACGCTGCATATCCAACCGACGCATTGGAACACGCTTGGAAGCTGACGATGCTGAATCAGTTCCATGATATTCTGCCAGGCAGTTCGATTGAGCAAGTATACATCGATTCGCAGGAGCAATATGAAGAGGTGCTGCGTGTCACGGACGAGTTGAAGAGCAGCGCTTTGAACGGCATTGTAAGCCAGATTACGTCGAACGGCGAAGCCATCGTTGTCTTTAATCCAACCGGTTTTGCACGGACAGATGTGGTGGAACTGCCTTCTTTTGCGAAAAAAGTAACAGTATACGATGGAGATCGTCCTGTACCAAGTCAGTACACGCCAGAAGGCGGACTTGTATTCCTTGCCGAGAATGTGCCTGCATCAGGATATAAAACGTTCCGCATCACGCCAGATACCGCCGCTGATCTTGGCAGTGCAGGTGTATCGGTTGCCCAGTGGCAGTCCGAGCAGCAATCCATCGAAACCCCTTGGTATGACATTCGCCTGAATGAAAGTGCTGAATTTGTATCCGTGTGGGACAAGCTGGAGGGGCGTGAACTGCTTCAATCCGGCGAGCGTGGCAATGTACTGCAAGTATTCGAGGATCGTCCCGCAGAGTATGAGGCATGGAACATTGACGATTATTATGAACAGCATATGTGGGAGATCAATGACCTGCAATCGATGGAATGGGTAGAAAGCGGCCCGGTACGTTCCGTGCTTCAAGTGAAAAGAAATTTCCTGGACTCTGTCGTTGAACAAACTATCATTTTCTACGCACATACACGGCGAATCGACTTCCGCACCTTCGTAGACTGGAAACAGGAGCATTTGTTGCTGAAAGCTGCCTTCCCGCTCGATATCTGGAGTGAAAAAGCCGTCTATGAGATCCAGTATGGTAACGTGGAACGCGCGACACACCGCAATACAAGCTGGGATCAGGCTCGTTTTGAGGTGTGTGGTCAGAAATGGGCCGATCTTGCCGAGAGCGGTTACGGGGCTGCCCTGCTGAATGACTGCAAATACGGATACGACATTCACAATTCGGTGATGCGTCTATCCCTGATCAAGAGCGCAACCTATCCGAACGAAAATGCCGATAAAGAGCAGCATGTGTTCACTTACTCCCTCTATCCGCATCAGGGGGATTTCCGTGAGGGACGTGTTATTCAGGCAGCTTATGATCTTAACCGTCCATTGGTTGGTCTGGAGATAGATTCACAAACCGGAACATTGCCGGATACATGGTCACTTGCTTCTGTAGATCAGGAGAATGTCGTGCTGGAGGTTATCAAAAAAGCCGAGGACAACGACGACATGATTATCCGTATCTATGAAGCCCATGGCCGCCGCAGCCGTGCCTACCTGCAATTGCCTGAGGGAACAGGTGCTACAGCATACGCATGTGATTTGCTGGAGAATATCGAAGCAGAGTGCCGTGTAGAGAATGCTCGTATTGCTTTTGACATTAAGCCATATGAAATTCTGACGTTCCGTATTCCGCGCGTATAGACATCTAGCTGAGCAGCAGGCTTGTTATAAAGTGGCGAATCCCAGAAGATGTCCGTGCATAGACGAGTTCGGGAATCTGGTTAGTTGCTAGCCGATTCATCGTTCGATATACCAAAAGAGTGCCGCTTATCCTTATGGACGAGGGCACTCTTTTTCTATGCGTTCTATTTAAATACTCAGTAATCTCAGTTATCTCTTAAAATTCCTCGTACTCACTCGGGTCTTGATTCCACAATCGTCCATCTGCACGATTAAACGTAGCGATGACCTGCATCTCCTCATCGTTCAACTCAAAATCAAAAATATTAATATTCTCTTGCTGATGCTCTAAGGAACCTGCCTTCGGAATCGGAATAGAGCCAAGCTGAATATGCCAGCGCAATATAATCTGTGTAGGCGTTTTATCGTGCGTTTCTGCAATGCGAACAATATTCTCGTCCTTCAAAATATCCTGCAAAGCATCATTCCCACGTCCGATGGGACTCCAGGATTCGTTCACAATGCCATGCTTCGCATCCTGCTCCCGCTGCTTCGCTTGATCGAAGAAGGGATGTAGCTCGATCTGGTTCAGGCTCGGTGCAACACCCGTCTCTTGAATCAGCTGTTCATTGTGCTCAGGCAGGAAGTTGCTGACACCGATGGAGCGGATATATCCGCGTTTTCTCGCTTCAATTAAAGCTTGCCACGCCTCTACATACATATTCTGCTTGGGATTAGGCCAGTGGATCAGATACAGGTCATAATAGTCCAGATCGGCTCTGTACAGCGATTCCTGAATCGCGACTAGCGCTTTGTCATAGGCATGATATCTGCCCGGCAGTTTGGAGGTAATGAGCAGATCCTCGCGCGCGATGGAGCTTTGTTTGATTGCTCTACCCACGGTAGCTTCATTTTCATAGTTGTATGCCGTATCAATCAAGCGATACCCTGCATCGAACGCAGACGCAACGGATCGAACCCCTGCCTCCCCTTTCAAACTGTACGTACCAAATCCAATCGCAGGCAATTTCAAGCCATCATTCAACGTGTATTCCGGGATATGATTCATTCGAGAACTCTCCTTTGTAAAAGGTGGTATGATCTTTCCTGAACAGCACTGGAAATATAAAGCATTCTCTCGTTATTCTACCCCTTCACGCCGGCTTGAATCAATTCAGGCAGGCAGCTCACGTCCTATTTGCCATCTCCTATAATTAGATCTGTAATGATGTCCAGTTGTTTCTCTACCGCAATAGGGTCACTCGGAAGGAACTGGTCAAAATCAATAGAGTACACATGGCCTGATTTCCCCGCTGGTGATGCATCGATCAGCTTTTGTACATCCTTGAGCTTGTCCTCAGCACCCTTATTCACAGCCAGGAACAGACGGTCACCGATAAAATCGGGAATCACCTCGCTGGATACCTCCCATGTTTCGCCATGAATGACGTCCGACTCTACCTTGGCTGCCGGCTTCAGCCCAAGATATTTATAAATAATATTGCCCCCCATATTCGTATCTCCGTATACAAAAAGGGCATCTGGACGTACGTTTAGTATAGAGAACGTTTCATCCGCACGAATATAAGGACTGATTTTCGCTTTGTACGCTGCGATTTGGGCTGTAAACTTCTCATTCCACTGCTTCGCTTCTTCCTGTTTACCGAGAATATCCCCAAACATCTCAATATCTTTGATGGGTTCGTTATTCTGCTCGATCACAATGGTTGGGGCAATCTTGCTCAGTGCATCATACCCACCCTCCACAATCTCGGCTAATGCAGGTGTTGTTACAATCAAGTCTGGTTGGAGGGACAGAATCTTCTCCGCATCTGGCGGTATGCCGATATCGGTAATCCCTGTCTTATCGCTAATGTGTGGATTTTCCAAAACATATGTCGTTGTGCCCACCGGTTTCACGCCAAGCGCGATCAGCTCGCCAAGATGAAAGAAACTGACAACACGTTGTGGATGCACAGGGATGGCTGTTTCGCCTTTTAAGTGTTTATAAATTCTCGTTTCCGCGGCAGTACTGTCTGATGCGGTCGCCGTCGCTGTCTGGCTTGCAGGCTCTTGAGCTGCCGCAGCCCCTCCTGTGGAATTGTTTGCCTGACATGCACTAAGAATTAACGATGTACATAGTACCATCATCGCTCCAAAGGCAGGTCTTGAAAATCGAAACATGGATGTATCCCCTTCCTCACTCCGTTGATAATAAGACTCATTCTCATTATGAGAATCAAAGGGAAGGGATACAATGGACGATTCCAAACGGCGTAATGGATTATTCTGAACCTCAGCGGCTTGCGGCTTATGTTCCGCGCGAAATTGAAGCGGGGAGTGACCGGTGTGCTTTTTGAATAAACGACTGAAATAATATACATCTGAATAGCCTACCTTGCTTGCCACATCCTGAATCCGTGCATCCGACTTCAACAGTAGCTGCTTGGCCCGGTGGACACGCTCATGAATCAGATACTCGATTGGCCCTAGTCCGATCTGATTGCGAAATAAACGCGATAAATAACTTGTACTGCAATCATATCTGCCTGACAGTTTCTCCGCTGTAATGGACTCCCTATAGTTCGCTTTGATATATTTGATAACGTCGGTAACCATGTTGATTTTAGTATGCTCTGGTTGTGCCAATGTCTGCAGTTTCTGGCTCAAAACCTCGTACACCATAGGCAAGAAAATAGATTGGGCTTGTAGCTGATCTAAAAGTTCATTACTGTTCCAGTGACGTTCCATCGCTTCGCATTTTTCCTGAATCGGCAGCATCGCGTTTGGTGTAAATCCATAAGAATGGGTTAACTTCTCCTGACCCTCTGATGATGCAGATAACAATGTATATAGAACCAGATATCCGGCCCATTCCTGATGGTGATCCGGCGCTTCAAAACTCGTGCTCTTGTCCTCTCCTCCATAGAAAATATAAGGTGAGCGGCAATGAACCAATTCATCCGACACCCTCACTCCGATCTCTCCATGCGTAAGAATAAAGAAAAACCCCGTATGTGCTTCAAACTCGGACATATCTGGCACTGCCTCATGTTGTGCACGATAAGACCGAATACATTGCAACCGCACGGCTGATCGATTCCACTGCTCAATATGAGCGTTACATTCGCTAGAGCTTTTCATCCTCATGTCCCCCTGCCTGTACCTGTTCCCGAACCTTGCCTCGCATCATTCTACGTCCTCAAAATATGCCCTATTATATCACAGACCAAAAGCCATCAACCGGAGAGGTTAATGGCTTATCTAAATATCTTCTGAGCTACGTATTAGAACTATATCATGAAACGATGCAAGAATTGGAGAGTCACTTCAAAAAGTACTTGATGGGTAGGATACCTCATTAATATTCTGGCACATATTCTTTATTTTCCTTGAGCTGTACAATGTCATGGCCTGTTGGATTCTGGAAGGCACGTAGCCCAAACGTTGATGCGACTGCAAAGATATGGTCAAAAATGTCTGCCTGGACATTCTCGTATACAGCCCAGTTGGTATCATTGCTGAACGCATAAATTTCGAGAGGTAATCCGCGATCCTCCGGAGCAAGCTGTCTCACAATCATCGTCATATCCTTATTGATCTTCGGATGATGTCGCAAATATTGATGAATATATTCACGGAACACACCGATGTTGGTGAGTTGTCTGCCATTCACATTACTTTCCCGATTCACCTGATGCTCCTCGTTGTACGCTTCAATCTCTTTTAATTTCGACGTTACATAATTGTTTAAATAGTGGATTTTTTCGAACTCAGCCACCATCTCTTCGTCACAAAATCGGATACTGCTGATATCGATAAAAATGCTCCGCTTAATCCGTCTACCACCGGACACTTGCATGCCTCTCCAGTTTCGGAACGAGTCAGAGATCAGCGCATAACTCGGAATCATGGTAATCGTCTTATCAAAATTCATGACTTTCACCGTATTCAATGTAATGTCGATGACATCGCCGTCCGCGTTGTATTTTGGCATCTCAATCCAGTCGCCTACTCGCACCATATCATTGGATGACAGTTGCACACCCGCGACCAGACCCAGAATGGAATCTTTGAAGATGAGCATCAATACTGCTGATAATGCACCTAATCCACTGAGGATGATCAACGGATTCTGTCCGACCAGACTGGAGATCACGATAATACCGCCGATGATAAACAGTACAATTTTGGCTACCTGAATGTAACTCTTGATCGGGCGAATTTTGGACACTTCATAGGTACGATAAATATCATCGAACACGTTAAGCAATGCATTGAGCACCGTAATCATGATAACAATCATGTAGGTCATGGCCGCTTTTTCAATCAAAGCCTGATAACCCGGGAAAATGTAAGCTGTGTAATAGATAATAATAGCCGGCACAAGATGGGAAAGTCGCTGGAACAGCTGTTTCTGGACAACGATATGCCCCCATTTGAACCGGTTATGGCTCACAATCCGATGCACGGCCTTAAGCACAAGTCGTTTGGCAATATAATTGGCAATCATCGAGATCAGCGCAATAAAAATAATCATGATTACACTGGAAACATACCCGATGGAGGGCTCAGTCATGCCTAGTTCCGTTAACTGTTTTTTGATAAAATCCATAGTTTCCTCCTGACGCAGTCTAGTTTAGCCTACTATTATAGAGCAGATTTTATAGTAAAGTAAAACACATGGAAGATGTTCTACATCCATTTACACAATAAAAAGACCCATCAATCTATAGATTGACGGGTCTGTTCTATTTTATGACACTTCACTTCATTTTACAGCTTACACCATGTCACTCGGCCATTCTTAACAATTCACTCACCGTGACCATGCGATATCCCTCCGCCGTCAGTTCTTCCACCAGCACACGCACCGCCTCTACGGTCTGGGAACGTTCCCCGTATCCGTCATGGAAGATCAAAACACTGCCGGGTTTTACCACGGAACGAGTATGCTCCAAAATGTGTTCAACCCCGGGATTGTCCCAATCCTGTGCACCGCCGTTCACCGCACCGATCGTCCGGTAACCCCGCTCCGCAGCCAGAGCTAGAATGTCCTCGTTCACGCCAAAATAAGGCGGACGGAAGCTGCGGGCAGAATTACCCCTGACTTCTTGAACAAGGCGTTCTGCTTGCCGCAATTCTTCCCCGGCCTCATCCAGCGTAAGCTCGGTCAGGTTCGGATGAGTGTATGTATGATTGGCAATCTCATGGCCTTCACGATGCACCTGTGCCGCAATATCCGGGTATGCCTCCATCTCCTTGCCGATCATGAAAAACGTCGCATGCCCGCCTGCACGGCGGAAAATGTCCAGCACTTGATGGGTATACACCGGATGCGGGCCATCATCAAACGTAAAAGCTACAACCTTTTCCTGTACAGATACCTGCTCAACTAACTGCGCTATCATGTAACCACATTCCCCTCTCTGACTGCTCAGATCAACTCCCCCTTATTATTCCACGGCTGGAAGCTGGGGTCTAGTCCATATAAGTTGAACTTGATATGTTTACACAAGCACTCCAATGACAGAACAACCCTCCAATCGCTGTTATCCCCAGATTTTTTGATTCCCCTTTTTAAAAGGAAAAATCCGGTGATAAAGGCGAGGCGTATGCTTCCGGTGTAGCTTTCTTTCAGAAAGCTTTTAGCTTCGCTTATCCAGCTTTTTTCTGTCCTTTCCGTTTTTGTGTAAAAAATAGTTGAACTTATATAGTAATCACACTAGCAAAAAGCTAACCTTTAATCGCACCAGCAATCATACTCTTCTGCACCTGCTTGTTCAGGAGCAGATAGATCACAACCGTCGGTACGGTCGTAATCATTAGACCCGCGCCAATGATACCCCACTGCGTAATGTACGTTCCAACCATGGACATCATACCCACCGTCAGCGTTTGATACGCCGTATTGTTAATAAACGTGACCGCAAACATCAGCTCATTCCAGCACGACAAAAATGTAAATATCGCTACCGTGGAGATCGCCGGGGTTACGAGTGGCAAAATAATGGAGAAAAACGTGCGGTAAATCCCGCATCCGTCTATAACGGCAGACTCCTCCATCTCTCTCGGGATACCTTTGAAAAAGCTGCCCAGGATGAAGACCGCCATCGGAATGCCGAAGGCTACATAAGGAATGATTAAGGCCCAGTAACTGTTGAGCAGACTCAGGTTTTTCAAAATAATAAATAACGGCAGCAGCGCCGCATGGATCGGCACCATCATCCCGAGCAGAATCAACGTCATCGTCAGCCCACTGAGCTTCCAGTTCATTCTTGTAATCGCGTATCCCGTCATCGAGGACAGAATCAGCACCAGAATAATGGAGACTGCCGTGACCAGCACGCTATTCATAAAATAGTTCAGGACATGCCCATCAGACAGCGCCTTGGTATAGTTGCTCCACAGAAAGGCTTTGGGTAGCCCTGCCACGTCACCGCTGAAAATTTCACTGTTATCCTTCAGGGAAAACAGTGCCAGCCAAATCAGCGGATAGATCTGAATGACGGCGATCAGGATCAGAAACGCCTGCAATAACACTTTGCCGATAGCTCCGGTGAGGGAGCGCCGAGGCTGGGGCTTTTTTTGCAACATGATATTGTTAACCGTACTCATACGTCTTCCCTCCCTCTACTCTGTCTTAAACAACGAATTAATAAGGATGGTACACACCAGACATTCCACGATAATAAAAACAGAAATAGCACTGCCGTATCCGTACCGGAACGTGTCAAAAATGGTAGCGTACATCAGCGTGCTCGGCACCTCTGTACTGTAAAACGGTCCGCCGCCTGTCAGCACATAGATCAGGTCAAACACCTTAAACGCCCCGATCACCGAAAATACAAGACACACCTTCAGAATCGGCTTCATCAGCGGGATCATAATGGACCATGCCACACGCATCCGGGAAGCGCCGTCAATTCGTGCCGCCTCCAATACATCCTGGGAAACGGATTTTGCCCCAGCGTACATCAGCAACATATGATATCCCATGTACTGCCAGAGCGTTGGAATGAAGGAGGCCGTCAGAGCCGTCTCCTTCTGACCCAGCCAATCCTGCGCCCAGCTGGATAGACCAATGTTTTGCAGCATCACGTTGAGCAGACCGTAATCGGCATTATAAATTTTCGACCATAACTGGGCAATAACGACTGTAGAGATCAGTACAGGAATGAAATACACCGTTCGGTAGAAACCCTCTCCCTTAACGTTGGATGCCAAAATCAACGCCAGCACCAGTGAGATCGGCAACTGAATGAATACGGAGGCTCCTGCAAAGAGCAGGGAATTTTTGATCGAGTTAATCACTCGGGTATCCTTGAACATCTCCACATAGTTGTCCAGACCGATAAACGCGCCTTTCCCCACGCCATTCCAATCGAGCAGACTGTAATAACTGGAGACAAAGATCGGAATCAGCACAATGCCGCAGAACAGAATCAGTGTAGGTAATACAAAAACGGCAATCGTACCTTTATTGGAAAATACAGAGTTCATGACTCTTCTCCTCTCAAAGGCGTGACCGGAAATCCCGGATCACGCCTCGTTTGGGCATTATTTTGATGGTTTACAAGTGTATATGAGCGCGCACGTAGCATAAGCCTATACTTGCTTGCCTGTTTAGCCTACAGACTTAGCTCCGTTGGTTTCAGCTGCGCCATCTGTTTGCAGAACTCCTCTGGCGTCACGTCACCAGCCAGCAGCTGTGCGATCAGATTTTTATGTGCTTCCGCAGACTCGGCTGGCAGAATGTTATCCCACCAGGCGATAAACGAGGTAGCCGTTTTCATAATGTCCGCCGCGGACAGATCGAGTGAAGACAAGCTGGACGTGTCGAGTGAATCGGTTTTCCAGCTTGGCAGTCCCGCTCCCGCCAGGAAACCTTGTGTGCCTAGTTGCTCGCTCAGATACATGAGGAATTCCGTAGCTTCCTTCGGATGTTTGGTCGTCTGGCTGATATAGAAACCGTCGACAGCTCCGCCAAAGATTTCAGTGCTAGTGCCTTTGCCATCCTCAAATACCGGGAACGGAATCACCTTCACTTTGCCTTTGACTGCCGAGGCAGACGGGTCTTCAATACCTGCATTCACCCAATTGGCTTGGAACATCATAGCTCCTTTGCCTGCATTAAATGCGCCAAGCATCTCGTCATAACTCATACTGAACATACTGCTGTTAAATGCTCCGGCTTGTGCCAACTGCTGCATCTTGGTAGCCGCCGCGACAAAGTCCGGTGAATCCCACTTGGACGGATCTTTGAACGCCTCGATCACCGCCGTATTCCCCGCTTGGCGCATCGCAATCATGTCATACCAGTACATGCCCGGCCAGCGGTCTTTTTCACCAATCACAGCCGGGGTAATTCCTGCCGCTTTCAGTTTGTTGACAGCATCCAGCAGCTCGTTATATGTAGTCGGGATTTTGGCACCCGCCTGCTCAAACAGCTCCGTATTCACGTAAAGGTTGGCGATGTGTGTGTACACAGGTAGCGTATAGATTTTGCCATCCATATTAATGGCTTCTGCCATCCCCGGACCCATTCGTTCCTTAATATCGTCCGTCAGATAACTCGTAATCTCCAGTACGTTACCGGATTTAATATAGGGCTGCATGAAGCTGCCCCCGCCCATTCCGTAGAACAGGTCTGGTGACTCACCAGCTGCAATGGATGTTTTCACTTTCGTTTTGTATTGTTCACCTGTTGTACCTGTACGTTCAACCTGGATATCGGGATGCTCGCTATTCCATTTCTCCACAATCTCAGGCAGTAGTTTGGCTGACGGGTCTGTTGTACCAACCGATTGATCCCACAGCGTCAGCTTGATCTTGCCATTGCTTTCTCCCTGTGCTCCGCCGGACGAATCGGACGAACAAGCCCCCAGACTACCCGCAAGTCCCAAAGCCAAAAATAGACTTAACGATTTCTTTAATAGCGCTTTCATCATATGACCTCCCTGATCTTTTTATTGGTTCTATCCATATTTTAGTAGTGGTTCGCACTGCGCTCCATTTAGAAAACAGGCATCGACTTGTAATATTCGAACACAATTGAAAGCGTGACCATTTTGAAATATACCGGGTTAATTTCGGACGTTTCGGTACTCGTTCATAGAGCGGCCGAACTGTTTTTTGAATAACACGCTGAAATAATGCGGGTCCGGGATACCTACCTGCTCCCCGATCTCATACCCTTTCAAATCCGTCTGCTTCAGCAATAATTCGGCCTTCTTCATACGAAGCTGCGTTAAATATTCCACAAACGTCTGCCCGGTTTCTTTTTTCATCAAACGCCCCAAGTGACCCGGACTTACGTAAAAAGCCGCGGCTGTACTCGACAATCCCACCTCTGCATTGCTCATCTGCTCTTCCAAATACGCCTTGACCTGATCGATTAAATTAACTTCCTTCGCTTGTCGTTTGTCTTTAATCACACCCGATATGGCCCGGACATGTTGCTCCAGCATCGCCCTCAAGTCTGGTAAATGCTCTGCCATCAGCATCATGGCAACAGCTTCCTGGTTGAATACCTGCTCACCCTCAAGTTGCTGCTCCATGGCTGCACGTTGGCATTCAGTAATTACATCCATAGCCGCCATGCGGAACTGTGCTGGTTTGGAGAATGGGGCAGCAAGGATCTGTTGAAGTAAAGATACTGCCTCCTCTCTCGCACCAACGCTAATGCAGAATTGCAGTTGCTCTAGAAGCCCTTTATCCGAGCGATACGGCTGGCTTTGTTGATCGCTTTCGATCACGAGATCCTCGAAGCAGATGACCTGATTTTTCCCCACAAACGTCTGGTAATCCAGAGCAAGACATGCTTCACGGTAAGCGATACAGACTCTCTCCCACCCGGAGTACAGCTGTCCAATCCCGATCGTTACGTCTGCCTCGGAACCGTCAACTTTCAGCAGACATCGAAGTTCTCCCAGAATTTGCTCAGCTTGCTCGGTTAGCTTGGCATCAGGGTGAGTCGTAAGGATGACAATACGATTGTGTGTGTCCATGACAATGATTTTGTATATATCCTGCTGGTAATAGGTCTGTACGTGCTTCAAACCATTCATACGCAGCAGGATCTGAACTTCCTCTGTAGTAGTCTCCGCTTGTGAAGGTAACGTGGCCTGTACCTCGATGATGGCTACTCGAGACTGCGGATTGTCTGCAGCGATTGGAATGCCGAAGAAACGCACCTGTTCCCGCACCTCTTCCTCATGCAACACCCCTTGCAGCCACTGATTCACAAAACGTTCCTTGAGATACGGCAGACTGCGCTTCATCTCCTCTCGCAGCTTGGACAGCTCATATTCCCTTCCTCTCTCCTGCTCGATAGCCGCTCGCAACTTGGTGGTAACCTGTAATAATTCAGTAGCTCGAATCGGTTTCAAAATAAAATCGGATATGCCCAGCTTCACACTCTGACGTGCATATTCAAATTCATCGTGTCCTGTCACCACTACAATTTTGATGTTCGGATAACGCTCCAAAATGAGACCACTCAGCTCAATGCCGTCCATCTTGGGCATATAAATATCCGTGAATACGATGTCGGGATGTAACAACTCTATCTGCTCTAAGGCTTCTGCCGCATCACAGGCTTCGCCAACGATCTGCATGCCTTGTTCCTGCCAATCGATGCGCATACGTAGGAGATTTCGGATGAGATATTCGTCATCCACGAGCAGTACTTTTAATGGTTCCATGATCCAACGTCTCCCTTCGGGATCGTAATGGTTATGGTGGTTCCTTTTCCAGGCACACTCTTAAGATTCAACACATCTTCACGATCATAAAATATACGCAGCCGTTCCATCGTTCCCCACAGACCAAAGCTTGCATTCACATTGGAGTTAGACTCTGACTGATCATGCACAGGCCTTAAGAATTTGTGCTTTTCTGTGCGCTCAATCTGCTGTACTTGTTCCTCGGACATACCCGCACCGTCATCCGTAAGTGTTAGAGTAACGCTATCTCCCGATTGCTGCGCCTGAATACGTATAATGCCTGAGCTGCCTTTGGCGCGAATGCCATGATAGAGTGAATTTTCCACCAGAGGTTGGAGTACGAGTTTGGGAATCATTGCCTGCTCACAGTCCAGATCGATATCGTACCGCACCTCAAATACACCCGGATAACGCACCTGCTGAATGGTTAGATAGTGACGTACAATCTCAACCTCTTCGCGTAGTGTGATGACCTCATTGCCTTTGCTCACACTCAGCCGATAATAACTTCCAAGAGCCTCCAGCATCTCGCACACTTTATCGTTCATACCCGACATCGCCAGAGAAGTAATCGAGTCGAGTGTGTTGTACAGAAAGTGCGGTTTGATCTGTGCCTGGAGCGTGTTTAGCTCCGCTCGGCGGATCGTCTGTTGTTCCCGAATAATGCGACTCAGCATCTGCTCGATCTGCTCAATCATCTGGTTGTAGCCACTATACAGCTGTTCGAATTCGTAACTGTTCAGCTCCACTTTCACTTTGCGGAAGTTGCCACTGGGTGCTTTTTGCATGGATCGGAGTAACTTATGAATCGGCTTGATGACGCTGCGAGAGATAATAAAAGAACTGACAAAAAAGACGGACCCGTTCACCGCCAATAGCATAAAAGCAAGCAGAACCAGAGAAGTATTACGGGTATCTGTTGCACGATACGGACTCATACTGATGTATTTCCACTGATCTTCACCTGCTGAGTGGTAGGTCACCGCGTAATCTTGTCCTCCGGAATGTAGAGTCAGAACGCCTGAAGGCTGTTCCTGAAATGCCTGTTTTAACTTTGCTTGATTGGCCTCTAAAATCTCTTGCATACTTGCTTGTTTCTGAGCTGTGGACGAGGATGCATCAGATGGAATTACCTCTTCTGATTCTGTAGCTGTTGGAGTTGCTGTATGTGCGGTAGATTTTGATGAGGCTGTGTATGCCAGAGGTGTTGAAGAAGTAGTAGAATCTGCATTCTTTACAGCAATTATCATGGTGTTTATTGCCGTATTTGTAGTGGCATTCGATGCGATAATCTGCTGATGCTCGTCCAGAATGGCTACCTGAAATGAATCAGATGCCGGTAGATTAGCATAAGCCTGCGCAATGGATTTCTCTTTGATATTCATGACGAGAAAGCCGAGTGGAGAGGTATCGTCCAGGTCGCGCATTAAACGAATAAAAGAGACCACTTTCTCTTTTGGTTTCTCATTTTCATTTTTTTTCTCTTTTTCTTTCCCCTGTTCTGTTTCCTTCTCCGTCTCCATTTCTAAACTTCTTCCGGTAGCCGGGGGCCTGCGGACATTATGAATATAGGTTATATTGTTGGTATTTTTACTGTCCATACTGATATTGTTTTCATGATTTTCTCTATTAGATTGCTCATTAACTTGATCATTACTATTCGAGTTGTTGCTTGTCACTTTGTTAGCAAATTCATGATTAGGGGAGTTCTGTCGTTTATTTTCTTTTTCATCCGCCCGTGTGTATACGGTGTTGTTCATGTTCTCCGCTACCGTTCCGAATCCGGCTTCGTTTTCGTTGCTGTCACCGCCATTTAGCCTGAGTAGGTATCGCCCTTTATAATTTAGAGCTTGCTCATACCACGGTGCATTCTTCACATTCGCTTCGAGAAAAGCCGGCCACTGCTGTGTGCCCACCGAAAAACGGTGTCCCGAATTGTCGTAAATATAGACCGAATCAATAATTGGAACCGCTTGCATAAGATTGGTCAAATACGAACTAACCTTGGATTGCATCTGCAAATTAGAATATACATTGCCTTGCCTCAGCAGGTTCTGCAGGTTCGGATCGGAGAAAATCATTTTCGAATAATTGTTCACATTCTCGATCATCAGATTGACATTCGTCTGGATCGACGTAATCGTCTGCAGAGACGCTTCGTTGATCTTCTGCTGCGCGTCATTCTCCGAAATACGGTTCAACACCAGCGCACTAAACGCCACCGTTAGCAGAATAATAACAAAGTACGCAAAGGGAATTTTAAAGGCGAGTGTTTTGGGCTTACGCTGCATAAACTCTCTTAGACGTAATATCAGATTTAACTTCCTGCTCAATACGGGGCCCTCCATTCTTCTCAGATTTCCGAGAGATTCACGCTCCCTCGGACTGCATACAATTGTACATTATATGCCTGGATCTGGAAGAGGCTCAACACCTTTTATCGCTTTGTGCCGGTTTGTATTGGTAGAGAGGTTGGGCGTTAGGTGGAAAAAAGCTGACCTCGATATGGACGTGCCTTATTCGACTTAAAAAAACGACCTCCACTGTAAGATGTGAAGATCGCTCATATTGATATTGAATACGTAGTTGAGATTATAGCGAAAACTCTGTAACACCCTTTTTGGAGGCAAATTTCAGCGTGTAGCTGCCTTCTGTGCCGTAAGGCATGGTTGCAATGAGGATGCGGGTGTAATCTAGCCGGCTCTCTCGAAGTAATTTTTTGACCAATGCTATGCCCCGCTCTTCATCCGTCACCACACAGAAGATGTTCATCACATATTTTTTCGGATCAGCCACGCTGCTTCCTATGTCGCATCCATCCACTTCCCCCAGTTCATGCTGGGTTAGAGCAGTTCCAAGAGACTCCATAACCTTCTCCTTCAACCACTGATCACGTTTGCTACCGTTGGCACTCTTTAGCGGATATTGCACGACAAGCCAGTGTTTTTCACTCATTTGGGGTTAACTCCTTTATGTAGTATTTCTTATTCACCAGTTCTATTGAATTCGAGATAGAATGGATTGACCTCTTGGCCTGTAGAAGAATAGCCTGATTAAAACTCCTTTCTTTAAAATTGTATATTTTAGTATACTTCATTAATCTAATCATAATTTTATGGCTGATAGAAATTTATACTTAATCGATCATCAACAGAAAAACCACCAACCAGAACACTGATTGATGGTTTCTTGACTCTAATAGGAGATGAGGGAAGTCAGCTGGACTACTTTGTCTGAAAATAACGACACATATGCATCTATGGTAATTTTCACAAGTTTTGATTAGAAAATATAAAATGGGCTCAGTCAGGCTTTCTAACGAGAGATATACAGTCTAGATTTGGAATTCCCCAATCAATCTCTTTTTGTTCAATAACTTCAAAACCTGCTCGATGGGCTATATATGCAAACAGTTCTTTGCTCAAGTAGTTTCTTCCATGAGCATTACCTTGTGCAAATGAGATTTTATAGTTAGACATTGTATTTGAATGATGAAGTAATGCATAGCCACCTGACTGTAATACACGGCCAATTTCCTTCATATAGTTGTAAATGTCAAACATTTCGAAATGGACCATAGCATCATAGCTAAATAACGAACTATATTTTTCACTTTCTAATTCTTTCAAGTCGTATCCACTGTTTTTATAATAGGATATATTGGAATAGTTTTGATACCTCTTTTGGCAAACCTCAATGTTTTTATCTAGGATATCAACCAAAGTAATATGTTTTGCTTTATCTACATATTTCTGAACATGACGCCCACGACCACAAGCCAATTCAATAACATTACTTAAGTCTAAATTTCTAAAAAATTCATAGAAGGGGCTGTCATCACTCCAGAATACATTGAGACTAGACTCCTTTTCGGCATTTTCAAAATAATCATCCATATTATCTATATGATAATGTGCACAATAGTCCCTATAAAAAGAGACGCCCTCTTCTCCAACAAAGGCAGCTATGTCTATTACCTTTTTCCCATCTTCTAAGAGACGTTTCTCAACCTCTTGAAATTCACGAACCGAAATGTAATAAGGAAGGTTCGTTTCTTTCAGTTCCTCGTAAGTACAGACCTTAACTCCATCGATTTCTTTTATCGTTTGAGCTCTTTCATCACAAAATGAATATACAACATTCTCATATCCCTTAAGCTTAAGGAAAGTATACATTTGTCTTCCGTTTTTGCCTGCTCCATAAAGTATAACTTTCTTATCGTTATCCATAAAATCTCCTTCAAGGTAGATTAGTATTATAAATAAAATACTATACCTTTAAAGTGAAATATAAAAGTTAAATTTATTCAATGCAGAAGATTCGTCAGATTTTTATACTAGAAAGTTAAAAAGTTGTCTATACTCTTGGCCTCACACGTTAGATCAGGTCCTCTTGAACAATGAATGACTCACTTATCTATAACGAATATGTTTCCTGTAATCCAAAGCTCGTGCTCCATTAAGTTACCCATAGAGGGGCATGACGAGTTATAATTTAGTCACAGTTTTGATGTCACCCAAGTATCAGTGATCCTTAAGAACAGGATTAGCCCATGCAGGTATAGACTCAACACAATAGATCAAATTACCCTGTATGATTTCCGCAACAATTAAAAGCTCGTATGTGTTATCAATGATGATAACCTGATCTGCAATGGCCAGAGCCGGTTTAGGGTTCTTCAATGACTGACCATATCGATAACGAATGTCTTCTTCTGCAATCCAATGTCCACCTTGTTCAACCCGAGATGCAACTCGATCTATATGCATTTGAACATCCTCAAGACCGATATAGTAAATAATAAATTCGTAACTGTTTTCTTTTGAAATTTCCATATGTTTTAAAACAAAATGATCCGGACAATGTTGTTTAAATAGCGAAGTTTACACCACTTTTAATGAGAGATCGGATCCTTTTTACAGCTTCTCTACCGGCAGATAGGTCAGCACTGCGCGGATTATCTGGCTTCAACTCTCTAGCAATTTGATCTGGATCAACCAGTTCACCAAGTCACTCTCTCATTTGCATACTGAGTGCACTTTTCCCAGCTCAATTGGTTCCAGCAAACACAGTCATGACTGCTCTGAATTTAATTATGATACTCAAACTCCTGGCGTTTCCCAGTAGCATCAAATATAATTTCGAATTTATTTCCTTCAGCATCCTCACGAACGCGTTTGTTGTTTTTATATAATAAATAGAGGCACCTGATTCTTTAGTATTTGTCTGTGCATGTTGATTTGCTTTTATTAGAATTTCATCGAGTTGTTTTAAATTGATAAAAATTCTCAGTCCCCTCCAGTATTAAATTATCCCTATTTTATCAAAAACTGAATAACACCAATCAGAACACTGATCGATGGTGTTGTATAGCTAAAATAGGTGAAATGACTTTGCTCCTGAGCATGAGTGTAACAATCGCCACACCCTTCACAAGTTTAACTCAATTGTATTGTCTTTTTATAACTTAGCCCAGTATAAATCCTAAATTTATATGTTTGATTGCATTTGTTGCATAACAAGCATCCATCAGCTACTTCTTTTAATATATTTATAAAGTGATCAATTCTCTGCTGTGTGAAATTGTTCCATCATCAGCAGTTAATTCCCGTATCATTTCAGTTTGTAATTTGATTAACGAAAACAACGATCCAATAGATTGATATACAAAAACAGCCACCAAATGGTGGCTGTCACTGATACTACTAATGGAGGCGAGGGGAGTCGAACCCCTGTCCGAAGATAACGACACATAAGCTTCTACGGGTGTAGTCACAGTTTTGATGTCACCCGAGTATCGCCCCGTAACCGGCTATACGTTGGGTCAGCCTGATTGTCTTCTTCAGCACACCCCAGGCGGAGATGTGACAGCGTATCCCACTACTTGTTAGCCCCTAGTCCTGTCACATGGGCGATGCAGGGTAGAAGCACGCACACAGTTTCTTAGGCTGCGAAAGCGTAGTTTGTTTGTTGTTTGCCGTTTAATAGGCTTTAGCGTTGATAAAGCGGACGCGTCCCCACTACCCGCTACCCATGCTCGAACTATCCCCGTCGAATCCATAAACGCCCCCTCATATAAGAAGGGCTCCAGGATTAATCCGTGAATACGGAGCAAAGGTGCTACACATCTAATCCCTCCAAGGTGATAAGATGTTTCTTACATACTCGGCATTCCTGTCTGCTACATGAATAATCATATCACAGCCCGAAGCACCGATATAGTGCAGATTGCTGGAAAGCAATCCAGTCTACTGAGCGCAGATGAAAGGTTATCCAAACTAGCCAACTAACCATGCCATCAGGCTCAATCGTCTACATATTATACCGCGTGACTCATCGGAAGTAAAGTTTACCCAGCTACAACCGTTGGTTTAATTAATTTACCCACCGATGCACACATTTACGCAATCTACAAAATAAAAAAGCCTCGCACTCACCCGTAGATAGGCAAACTGCGAGACTCCATCGATTCCAAGTTTCCAATCATACTTCGCTTATCGTATTCCGCTATCGACCAGCTAAGCTATAAGGCTTAACAACCCTAAACCACTGCGAATCGACGCGAATGAACATTTGCAAACGTCGTTCTCTTTTAACGGGCAACCTTCTGCTTCTCGCGCAGTGCACGTTGGATATCACGTTGTGCATCCCGCTTCGCGGCAGTGTCACGTTTATCATACTGCTTCTTACCTTTACCCAAGCCAAGCAACAGCTTCGCATAACCATTACGAATATAAATTTTCAACGGCACAATGCTGTATCCATCCTGCTTTGACAACCCAAGCAGTTTATGAATTTGCACCTTATGCATTAACAATTTACGTGTGCGTGTTGGATCAAGCGGATTATGACGATTGCCTTGTTCAAAAGGACTAATGTGCATATTGTGAATATGAATCTCACCGTTACGAATCGTTGCAAATGAGTCTCCAATGTTCGCACGGCCGTTACGAATCGACTTAATTTCTGTGCCCGTCAGCACCATGCCCGCTTCATACGTATCTTCAATGAAGTAGTCATGGGAAGCCTTTTTGTTCTGTGCAAGCACTTTATTCTGCCCATCATTCTTGCCCATGTCCTCACTCCTTCTTCGTAAATATAAACCCGTACCATGCTGTACCAGCATAGCATCCATGTTGCACCAAAAAAACTGTGCCAGACCTTAATTGTAGCAAGGACGGCTGTTAAAATCAAGAAAGAGGCGGCCTGCGCCGCCCCTTTCTGGCTTCTCACTTACTTCTTTTTCTTCCGAACAAAAGCGGCTGTCCCATTCCCGGCCCCGCCTTTGTTTTTCTTACGTTTACGGCGTGGTGCTCCGCCTTCTTGCGCGCCGCCCGGTGTAGCATTTTCCCCGATAAAAATACCACTAGGTGAGGTGTTTTTGCGTTTACCTCCGCCTTTGCCACCTTTACCGCTACCGCCCTTACCGGATTTGAAGCTTCCTTCTCCACGGCCGCTACCATTCAGGCTACTTCCTTGGTTACGTTCACCTGATCCACTATCCTGACCAGCTGGGGATGAGCTATATCCGCCCTTGCCTGAACCAAAGCCAAAGCTTACTGCACCTTTACCACGACTACCTGAAGCACCCGCGCCTGCACTTGCATCACTCGCACGACGCTCACCTTTCGGTCTGCCTCCGCCTTTACCAGCAAACCCACCCGTTGATGAGCCTGCACCTGCTCCGGCATTTGCCGCTCCGCCACGCCCACCGCGAGCGCTTTGACCACTGTCTTCTGCTGATCTGCCACCACGGTCGCGTTTACCGCCTGCACCAGCACCGCCGCCTTTGCCGCCACGGCCTCCACCGAAGCCACCTTTGGCACCGCCTCGGCCGCCGCCGCTACCAGGACGACCACCTTTACCACCGCGGGCACCACGATCGAAACCGCCATCGCGTTCTCGACGAGGTTTCATATCGACCATTTCAAAATCAATCGTGTACTCTTCCATACTCACACGTGCTACGCGAATTTTAATTTCGTCGCCAATGCGGAATACTTTGGATGTACGCTCACCAATCAAGGCCATATGCTGATCATCAAAATGGTAATAGTCATCTGTCAGCGCACTCAGTCGAATCAGACCTTCTACCGTGTTCTCCAGCTCAATAAACATACCGAAGCTGGTTACGCTGCTGATGATGCCTTCGAACTCTTCGCCGACCTTGTCGAGCATGTACTCTGCTTTCTTCATTTTCTCCGTATCGCGCTCAGCTTCCACCGCCACACGCTCGCGTTCTGAAGACTGCTGGGCGATATCCGACATCCGGCTTGCCAGATACTCTTGGCGATTCTCCGGTAATGCTCCTTTGTTCTCAATCACTTCACGAATGACTCGGTGAATGACCAGATCGGGATAACGGCGGATCGGGGATGTAAAGTGACTATAAAATTCAGCAGCCAAACCAAAGTGACCTGACATTTCCGAATCATATTTCGCCTGTTTCATGGAACGTAGCATCATCGTGCTGATGACCGTTTGCTCCTTCGTACCATTAATATCCTCCAGCAAAGATTGAAGCGCCCTTGGATGAATGGAATTGCCACGCCCTTTGACCTGGTGTCCAAAATTCGCC
This sequence comes from Paenibacillus polysaccharolyticus, assembly GCF_023714295.1. Classification (GTDB taxonomy): domain Bacteria; phylum Bacillota; class Bacilli; order Paenibacillales; family Paenibacillaceae; genus Paenibacillus; species Paenibacillus polysaccharolyticus_A. Next base: position 49,936 of record NZ_JAMAUN010000013.1, on the reverse strand, counting down.
GCAAAAGCGAGGAAGTTTTGCAATTTTTCCTGATCCGGGTCTTCATGCACACGATAGATGAACGGCACTTTAAGCCAGTGGAAATGCTCCGCTACGGTCTCATTGGCTGCAAGCATGAACTCCTCAATGATTTGCTCTGCGATGGAGCGCTCCCGTTTCACGATATCGACCGGTTTGCAGTTCTCATCGACAATGATTTTGGACTCTTCAAAATCAAAATCAACCGCCCCGCGGCGCATACGCATCGCACGTAGCTTCAAGGCAATCTCTTTCATCAGGTGAAAGTCATCCACCAAATCTTTGTAACGTTCAAGCAACTCCGGCTCTTCGCCTTCCAGGATTTTGCGTACGTTAGTATAGGTCATACGTTCCTTCGTTTTGATAACACTCGTGAAAATGTCGTGTTTCACAACCTTCATCTGGTCGTTAAACTCCATCTCACAAGACAACGTCAGACGATCCACCTGTGGGTGCAAACTACAGATTCCGTTCGACAGACGTTGTGGCAGCATCGGAATAACCCGGTCCACGAGATACACACTGCATCCACGGTTATATGCTTCCTGATCCAGTTTCGAATTCTCACGTACATAGTATCCCACATCGGCAATATGCACGCCCAGACGGTAGTTGCCGTTCGGCAGTTTTTCCACGTTAACCGCATCATCCAGGTCTTTCGCATCCTCGCCATCAATCGTAACGATGTTCAGACCACGCAAGTCGCGACGTCCTTGCTGGATAATCTCTTCATCCGTAATGGAGTCCGGTGCTTTTTCCGCTTCTTGCATCACTTCATCCGGGAAAGCTTCAGGCAGCTGGTGTTTGCGGATGACCGATAAAATATCAATGCCTGGCTCATCCTTGTGACCCAAAATCTCTATAATTTCACCCTCAGCGGCTGCACGGCCTTCCGGATAACTGACAATCTTGGCAACAACCTTCTGTCCATCTACAGCACCGGCAAAATTCGTACGCGGGATAAAAATATCACGATTAATCCGTTTATCGTCCGGAATGACAAATCCATACACTTCGTGGCTCTGGAAAACACCCACAACTTGTGTGATTGCACGCGTCACAATCCGTACAATCTCACCCTCCAGGCGCCCGCCGGACGGCCCTTGGGATGTCACTTTCACAAGTACAATATCACCATTCATTGCACTTTTCATATCATTGGCATGGATATATACGTCCGGGTGTTCGCGGTCTTCTGGAATCAGAAAAGCAAACCCCTTCGCATGCGCCTGCAAGCGCCCACGCACCAGATTCATACGTTCCGGCATACCATAGCGATTGTTACTCGTCAGTAAAATTTGGCCGGATTCCTCCAGCGTATTCAACATAATCAAAAAGGCTCGGAAATCAGCAGCATTTTCAATCTGAAAGTGCTGTTCCAGCTCCTGATAAGTCATCGGTTTATAAGCGGTCTCCCGCATGAAGTCAAGCAATTGTTGTTCGGTTATCATTAGTTTTCACCTCGGGAAACGTAAGAGTATAGTCTGATCTCTTCTCTTTATGTATCGGAATTCGTGCCGTATTCGTACAGATTCCATATAGTAAAATGCGTATGATTACCGCACCCTTACTATCTCATACCCTAGTATACACGAATTCAATCCAGCCCATCCGTAGCTACCCAAAAAAGCCTTTTGGTCTATAAACGCTGCCAGTTAGCCTTTCAAATGTGCTCCTTTAAACAGTTTATGCAGTATGTGATATGCCCGACCTGATTTAAATTAGCATGTAGAAAATAAATCTCATCACAGATCTGATCTATACGTTAGAAATATCAATCACAAGAATTTTATATCTCGCCGTGGCATAACTGCCTGAAATGGGTCTCTAAAACAGTAAGGGGGAATTGAACAGAAGTTACAAGCATAATGCAGTATCCATCGATTTCAAGAAGGATTTGGTCGCAATATAGCAATATAATTGGCAAACTTTGGAGAAATAAATTTCTATTAAAAAACCTCCGTTTCTGCACGAAACGAAGGTTTATCCGTTAAGCCATTGGCTTTAGCTATTCGATTTGGTTCGACGGCTTAAATCCAAGTTACTTGGAAACCACCGTAACAACAATAGCCAGAATCATAAATCCTGCACCTAGTACCACCGTTGCACGTTGCAAGAAAAGATCCAATCCGCGCGCTTTCGTTTTACCGAAAAGATGTTCCGCACCACCGGAGATGGCACCCGCCAAACCAGCGCTTTTCCCGTGCTGCAGCAATACTACAGTGATTAGACCGATCGAGAAAACAACGAGCAGCAATTTCAAAGCAATATCCATTCTTTCCACCTCCTACCCATGTGGGCATAACATCTCACCATAAAAACAGTTACTTTAATTGTAGCACAGCAATGGTTGTACTACAAGTAGTACACGGCAAGCAATTTCAATTCAAGTCCACCATCTTACAACCCTGAATAGCTTGCCCATTAGAGTTAGGCAGGTAATAACCGGCCTTCTCATTAGATTATGCCTTTTACCTGTTTTGCATCATCAAAAAAAAAGACAAGCCGGTTACCCGGCTTGCCCGAAATGCTGTGTACGCAGCTTATTTTTTGAGGTTGTAGAATCCTTTAAGACCATTGTATTGAGCAAGCTCATCCAATTGATCTTCAATGCGAAGCAATTGGTTGTATTTTGCGATACGGTCTGTACGGGAAGGAGCACCCGTTTTGATTTGACCCGCGTTTGTTGCAACAGCGATGTCAGCGATTGTGCTGTCTTCGGACTCACCGGAACGGTGGGAGATTACAGCTGTGTATCCTGCACGTTTAGCCATTTCGATTGCATCGAATGTTTCAGTCAGGGTACCGATTTGGTTTACTTTGATCAGGATGGAGTTACCGATACCTTGCTCGATCCCTCTAGCAAGACGCTCAGTATTTGTTACGAACAAGTCGTCACCAACGAGTTGTACTTTGTCGCCCAATTTTTCAGTGAGCAATTTCCAACCATCCCAGTCATCTTCAGACATACCGTCTTCAATCGTGATGATTGGGTACTTCTCAACCCATGAAGCCAGAAGGTCAACATACTCAGCGGAAGTGTAAGATTTACCTTCACCCGCCAAAGTGTATTTACCATCTTTGTAGAACTCAGTGGAAGCAACGTCCATACCCAGGAATACATCAACACCTGGTTTGTAACCTGCTTTTTCGATTGCTTCGATAATTGTAGTGATGGCTTCTTCGTTGGAACCCAGGTTTGGTGCGAAACCACCTTCGTCACCTACAGCTGTGTTCAAACCTTTGGAGCTCAGTACGGATTTCAGGTTGTGGAAGATCTCTGCGCCTACACGAAGAGCTTCTTTGAAGCTTGGCGCGCCAACTGGCAATACCATGAACTCTTGTACGTCGATGTTATTGTCCGCGTGCTCACCACCGTTGATGATGTTCATCATTGGTACTGGCAATGCTTTCGCGTTGAATCCGCCCAGGTAAACATACAGCGGCAATTCCAGAGCATCAGCAGCAGCGCGAGCTACAGCCATGGATACTGCCAGGATTGCGTTTGCACCCAATTTACCTTTGTTTGGCGTACCATCCAAAGCGATCATCAATTTGTCGATACCCAGTTGATCCAAAGCATCCATACCGATGACTTCTGGAGCGATGATTTCATTTACATTTTTAACAGCTTGCAGAACGCCTTTACCAAGGTAACGGGATTTGTCACCATCGCGGAGCTCAACCGCTTCGTGGGCACCAGTGGATGCACCAGATGGAACGATTGCGCGTCCGATTGCGCCGGACTCCAGGTATACTTCAACTTCAACTGTAGGGTTACCGCGGGAGTCGAGGACTTCGCGAGCGTACACGTCAGAAATAATAGTCATGAGTGATAATCTCCTTTAATTTTGAATTTATTTTAATACGTTCAGAATAGGTGAGTTTCACCAAGCCACTCCGCATGCAGTACCATCTTCCGATCGCTGTTATCCCCTGATTCCTTTGAACTTATTTTCATAAGTTGGAATCATGTGATAAAGGCGAACGCTAACGCTTCTTCAGATCGGTTCTGCCCGCTTCGTTCCAGGTTCCACTCTGTCTTATTCGACAACCTATTAAAACGAATTACTTACGGGTAGCGATAACGGATGTTCCCGTCATTTCTGCCGGTTTTGGCAATTGCATCAAGTCAAGAATGGTTGGCGCGATATCAGCCAAAATTCCGCCTTCACGCAACGTTACATTTGGATCAGTCACGATAAATGGAACCGGGTTCGTTGTATGAGCTGTGAACGGACGTCCTTGCTCATCAAACACCATATCCGCGTTACCGTGGTCCGCAGTGATCAGCACCACGCCGCCTTTGGCAAGTACCGCGTCTACAACGCGACCCATGCACTCGTCCGTTACTTCAACCGCTTTGATCGTAGGCTCCAGCATGCCGGAGTGTCCAACCATGTCAGGGTTAGCAAAGTTAAGGATAATTGCGTCATGTTTATCCGCTTCAATCTCACGGACTGCTGCGTCTGCTACTTCATAAGCGCTCATCTCTGGTTGCAGGTCATACGTTGCCACCTTAGGCGAGTTGATCAGCACGCGAGTTTCGCCCGGAAGCTCTACATCACGGCCGCCGCTGAAGAAGAAGGTTACGTGCGGGTATTTCTCGGTTTCTGCAATACGGAGTTGTTTTTTGTTATTCTGCACCAGTACCTCACCCAGCGTATTGTCAAGGTTTTTTGGCTCATAAGCCACATACCCCTCAACCGTCTCGCTGAACAATGTCAGGCACACAAAGTGCAAGCCCACAGGGAACTTCGGCCCACGATCGAAACCGCGGAAATCGGAGTTCGTGAATACTTGCGACAACTGGATTGCACGGTCAGGACGGAAGTTTAGGAAGATAACGGAATCGCCGCTTTCCACCAAACCTACCGGCTCACCATCCGCTTGGACGATGACTGTTGGTTCAACAAACTCGTCAAATACGGATTTCTCATACGATTCTTCAACCGCTTTGAGTGGATCCGTGTATTTCGGTCCATCGCCATAAACGATAGCGCGGTAGGATTTCTCCACACGCTCCCAACGTTTGTCACGGTCCATGGCATAATAGCGGCCTTGTACCGTTGCGATTTTACCTACACCAACTTCATCAATTTTAGCGATTAGTTTCTGCATGAAGTCCTTACCGCTGTCCGGCATAACGTCACGGCCATCCAGGAAGGCATGAATATATACTTCGTTCATTTCTTCTTTTTTAGCCAAATCCAGCATCGCGAACAAGTGGTCGATGTGACTATGTACGCCACCATCGGACAACAAGCCATAGAGATGAAGCTTTTTACCGTTCTGTTTCGCTTCACGCACCGCTTTGACAAGGGTTTCATTGTCGTAGAACTCGCCGTCACGAATCGATTTGGAGATACGGGTCAAATCCTGATATACGATCCGGCCGGCACCAATGTTCAGGTGACCTACCTCGGAGTTCCCCATTTGGCCTTCCGGCAAACCTACAGCCTCACCGCATGCAGTCAAAGTTGTGTGTGGGAACTGGCTCATGAAACGGTCATAGTTCGGTTTTTTGGCTTGCGCTACCGCATTGCCTTCCACCGTGTTACGCAGACCGAAGCCATCCATAATGATCAGTGCTACAGGTTTTGGAGCGGTCATCTTACTTCGCCCCCTCAACAAGCGCGATGAACGAAGCCGGTTGCAAGCTGGCACCGCCAACAAGTGCGCCGTCGATGTCGCTTTGTCCGAGGTATTCTGTTACGTTTTCCGGTTTCACGCTGCCGCCGTACTGAATACGAACTGCATCTGCAACCTGCTCGTTGTACAGATCCTTCACCAATGTACGGATGTAAGCAATAACTTCATTCGCATCTTGGGATGTAGAGGATTTACCTGTACCAATCGCCCAGATTGGCTCATAAGCGATAACCACTTGTACTGCTTGCTCAGCAGTCAGACCAGCCAAAGCTGCTTCGGTTTGCACTTTGCATACGTCTTTTGTTTGATTTGCTTCGCGCTCTTCAAGCGTTTCACCGAGGCAGAAGATTGGAGTCAATCCGTGACGGAATGCTGCATGAAGCTTTTTATTGACAGTCTCATCGGTTTCCGCAAAATATTGACGGCGCTCCGAGTGACCTACAATTACGTAATCTACACCCAGTTCTTTCAGCATGATACCGCTGATTTCACCAGTGAATGCACCGTTGTCTTCGAAATGAAGATTTTGTGCGCCGATTTTGATGTTAGTACCTTTCACAGCTTCTACCAAGGATGGCAAGTTTGTAAAAGGTGCGCAGATTACTGTTTCTACGCCTGCGACTTCCGCTTTTCCTTTAACTTCCTGAATGAAGTCATTGGATTCGGAAACCGTTTTGAACATTTTCCAGTTACCCGCGATAATTGGTGTTCTCATTGGTTTCAACTCCTTCATGCTATAGCTTAAAGCTTACTTGTCGTTCAATGCAACTACGCCTGGAAGCACTTTGCCTTCCATGAACTCGAGCGATGCGCCGCCACCTGTAGAGATGTGGTCCATTTTGTCAGCCAATTTGAACTTCTCAGCAGCTGCTGCAGAGTCGCCACCACCGATTACGGTGTATGCAGATGTTGTAGCGCAAGCTTCTGCAACTGCACGAGTACCGTGGGAGAATGGCTCGATTTCGAATACGCCCATTGGTCCGTTCCATACAACCAGTTTGGAGTTTTTAACTACGTCAGCGTAGATCTCACGTGTTTTAGGACCGATGTCGATACCTTCCCAATCTGCAGGAATGTCGCCAACTTCAACGATTTTTGTGTTTGCGTTCGCACTAAAGTCGTCAGAGATTACGATATCCACTGGCAGGTAGAAGTTTTTGCCCAGTTTTTTTGCTTTTTCGATAAAGCCAAGTGCTACATCCAGTTTGGACTCATCCAGCAAGGATTGACCTACTTCGTGGCCTTGAGCCTTCATGAATGTGTAAGACAAACCACCACCGATGATTACGTTGTCTGCAATGTTGAGCAGGTTGTCGATCACATCGATTTTGTCTTTTACTTTGGAACCGCCGATGATTGCTGTGAAAGGACGCTCAGGGTTGGAGATTGCTTTGCCCAACACATCAAGCTCTTTTTCCATCAACAAACCGGACACCGCAGGAAGCAAGTGAGCGATTCCTTCCGTCGAAGCATGTGCTCTGTGAGCCGCGCCGAATGCATCGTTAACGAATACATCAGCCAGTTCAGCAAATTGTTTTGCCAGTTCCGGATCGTTTTTCTCTTCGCCTGCGTGGAAACGAACGTTCTCAAGCAACAATACGTCGCCATCGTTCAATGCCGCGACTTGAGCTTTAACCGCTTCGCCAACGGAATCATCCGCTTTAGTAACCGGTTTACCCAGCAATTCGGACAAACGCTCAGCTGCTGGCGTCAAACGCATGGATTCTACAACTTCACCTTTTGGACGTCCCATGTGGCTCGCCAAGATCACTTTTGCACCTTTTTCGATCAGGAAGTTGATCGTAGGCAGTGTTGCACGAATACGTTTGTCATCTGTAATTTTACCATCTTCGAGCGGCACATTGAAATCTACACGGACAAATACCCGTTTTCCATTCAATTCGATATCGCGTACACTTTTTTTGTTCATCTCTATTTCCTCCGCACCCATGTATTTGGTGAACCTTTCAAGAGCTGAATCCCTTGTCAGTCCTGGTGTTCATGAGAAATTAACTAAATATCCATATATAAAGAGCGGAAACAATAACAATCTGTTTCCGCTCTATGTTATTACAGATATTACTTGATCATTTTTGCAAAGTGCTCCAATGTGCGAACCAATTGAGCTGTGTAGGACATTTCGTTGTCATACCAAGCTACAGTTTTAACCAGTTGTTGGTCGCCAACAGTCAGAACTTTAGTTTGAGTTGCATCAAACAGGGAACCGAAAGTGATTCCTTGGATATCGGAAGATACGATTTCGTCTTCAGTGTATCCGAAAGTTTGTGGATCGGAAGCTTCTTTCATAACTGCGTTAACTTCTTCAGCAGTAACTTTTTTGCCCAGAACAGTTACAAGCTCAGTCAGGGAACCAGTAGCTACTGGTACACGTTGAGCTGCACCATCCAATTTGCCTTGCAGTTCAGGGATAACCAGACCGATTGCTTTAGCAGCACCAGTTGTGTTAGGAATGATGTTTTCAGCTGCTGCGCGAGCACGACGGAAGTCACCTTTAGGGTGTGGAGCATCCAATGTGTTTTGGTCGCCAGTGTAAGCGTGAATTGTAGTCATCAAACCTTGAACAATTCCGAATTTGTCTTGCAGTGTTTTTGCCATAGGTGCCAGGCAGTTTGTTGTGCAAGATGCGCCGGAGATTACAGTTTCAGTACCGTCGAGAATTTCATGGTTTACGTTGTAAACGATGGTTTTCATGTCGCCAGTAGCTGGTGCGGAGATAACAACTTTCTTAGCTCCACCTTTCAAGTGTTTCTCAGCAGCTTCTTTTGTTGTGAAGAAACCAGTACATTCCAGAACGATGTCTACACCCAGGTCTCCCCAAGGCAGTTCTTCAGGGTTACGGTTAGCAAGTACTTTAACTTCTTTGCCGTTTACTTTGAAGAAACCATCATGTACTTCAACATCGCCATCGAAGCGACCTTGAGTTGTATCATATTTGAGCAAATGAGCCAGCATTTTAGCGTCAGTCAAGTCGTTGATTGCTACAACTTCAATGCCCTCTACATTTTGAATACGGCGGAATGCCAAACGACCAATACGTCCAAAACCGTTAATACCTACTTTAATCATGAGTAAGTTCCTCCCAAGTTTTGATTAGTTTTTTATGAAACTATATATTCAAGACAGACGGTAAAGTCCGTCAAGACAACAAGAGTTGTGTTCAAAATAAAACCATTTCATCTCTGAAAAGTTAGATGGTTTCCATGTCAGCGACGATGACTTCGGCCGCAGCCTCATCAATAATCAGAATATCTTCCTGTCCGAACCGCAGTACGGAATGGATGGCAGCTGCCTTACTTTTGCCGCCCGCAATGCCAATGACTACATCGGTGCGTTCGATATCCTGAAGCCGCATGCCCAGCGTAAGCATGGTATGTACCACCTCACCCTGACCATTGAAGTAATACCCGAAGGACTCCGATACAGCTCCCTGCTCCTGAAGTTCGTCTATGATCTCCGGTGCAAGCTTGCGTCTCTTCGCCATCTCCACAGCATCACCAATGCCATGAATTACGATGCGCGATTGCCTGATCAGCTGTAAAATCTCCTGAACTCCCGGGTCCTGGATCAGCGATTCATAGGCATGGTCACTAAGCAAATCCGGTACATGCAGGAGTTTGTATTGAGCCCCTGTCCGTTTTGCCATCGTGGATGCAATCGTATTTGCCTGAATTTCTAGGCTCTCTCCCAACCCGCCACGTGCTGGTACAAACCAGACACCCTTCATTGAAGTCGGTGGTGTGAGTTGTTCTGCGACTTCGGCCGTTGTTGATCCGCCTGTTACAGCGACAACGTCGTTGTCATTCATGATACTGCTGAGAGCTTTTGCTCCAGCTCTTCCAAGCTCCCTTTTGGCGTAAGGAGATATATCCGAATCGCCAGGAACCACGACTACCTTTTGCAGACCGTAGGCTTGCTTGATTCGCTCTTCCAGCTCGGATAATCCAAACAGCTCTTTCGCGACAGGTTCTAATTGCTGCAGCAAATTATAACCCGCCTCGCTGATCTTCATCCCTGCACTGTCAATTTCGATAAGTCCCTGAGCCTTTAACAGATCGGTCTCAGCTCTCAGAACCCGCTCGGTCATCTGCATGGAATTGGCTAACGTTCTCCGCCCAATCACATCCGATAACATGATCTGGTGCAGAATCGTATAGCGTTTTTTCAAGACATCCATGAGATCGGGCAGAAGCTGCTTTTGCACTTCCAAGATCGTTCGCATGCTTTCCACTCCCGCAAGCTTCATGTTCCAAGCTTTCTGCATGGCCTTAAAATGTCCCGGGTTAACTTTTTAAGTCCCACGTTCATTCTACCTAAAACTGACGCGAGATGCAAGTGTTTCAATTGCTTATTTCGACAGGTTAGCAGGCGTTTATACGCGCCTATTTTCACAACCTTTACACATCGAGATAAGGAAATGAGGATCTCACACCATATATAGAAGAAGTCCACACATAACATCTATATCTTGCTGTGTTTCATTTTCATAGGGCATGTCCAAAACTTCTTATAGCATGTACTGAAATACAAGCTTTATCCATCCTTCTTCATCATGATCATTTCCGAAACAATTCAAACCATCTTCGGAATAACTCGGTCCATTCATGAAAGACAGCGTGGGCCCATTCATCGTAAGGAAAACCACACCATGTTCATGCAAAGCAACTGCTTGCAATTCACCAGTGCATAAGCTATAATCATTATTGCTGTCACATAATTTGCGCCCGTGGTCCAATGGATATGACGTAGGCCTCCGAAGCCTGAGATCCAAGTTCGATTCTTGGCGGGCGCGCCACTATATTTTTAACAGCTCATAATGCATTTAACCAACGAAACCGGAAAGGTTTCTTTTTTTTCAAACTTAGTTTGACTTTCTTTGACTTTTTGTTTGAGATTGTTTATGATGTGGTTAATACGGTAACAGTTTAAGTATAAACACCATTTAACATTTACATTTCCGAGGAGGTTTTTCACGTGAGTTATATTCCAATGGTCGTTGAACAGAGCAACCGGGGTGAGCGCGCCTATGATATTTATTCCAGATTGCTGAAGGATCGTATCATTTTCCTTGGCAGCGACGTGAATGACGTTGTCGCGAATGCCATCATGGCACAGATGTTGTTCCTGGCAGCGGAAGATCCGGAGAAAGACATTCACCTATACATCAACAGCCCAGGCGGGTCCATTACAGCAGGGATGGCAATCTACGATACCATGCAATTCATTAAACCGGATGTATCTACGATCTGCGTAGGTATGGCGGCTTCTATGGGTGCATTCTTGTTGAATGCCGGTGCAAAAGGCAAACGTTTTGCGTTGCCGAACAGTGAAATTATGATTCACCAACCTCTTGGTGGTGCACAAGGTCAAGCGTCGGACATCGAAATCCGTGCACGCCGCATCCTGAAAATGCGTGATACCTTGAACCGCATCATCTCCGAGCGCACAGGTCAACCTCTGGAGCGTATCGAAAAAGATACAGATCGTGACTACTTCATGAGTGCTGCTGAAGCAGCCGATTACGGTATCATCGATAAAGTAATCCAAAACGTAGGCTCCCAAGGCATCTAAGCTTTAGCTGCCTGGAGACAACGAAAATAGGCGCAGAGCGTGCATCACCTGAATATAGGTGAGCACGCCCTGCGCTTTTTAATTGCGAACAGACAAGAAGCCCCCGTCATCTTTGCTTCGACGGAGGCTTCTTGTTTATTATTTTTCACGAATGAACGATATAAGGGCTCTTAACTTGAATTTAATTTAATTTATGATTTCATCTAAGCTAAAACGAATCTACTTCTCAGAAGCTACGTTGCTGAATGGTGCGGTTCCTTTAGGCAGAATATCTTTGTAAGTGAACTTGAATTCAGGGAAGCCCTCCGCATACGCGGTGTACTCATACAACTGGAAGAATACCACTGCGCCTGTTGGCGTCACGTAGAAATCCTGATCTTTGTTAAGACCTTTGTAGCCACTCAAGTATCCCGTGTTTGCTTTCAGTTGCTCGCCAACCTTTTTGCTGATCGTTTCACGCATGGGTTTGCTGTTTGCAATCACATCATCCAGTGTCAGTTCTTTACCCGTGTCGAGTGCAAACGTGTGACCTGTACGGTAAGTCATACCGTGCGCTCCTGCATAGTCCTCATAACGTTGAGTGATCAGACCGAGCACACCGTTCTCATTGTAAGTCACCACATAAGAAGCTTCGAATGCATATGGACGATTTGCAGTTGCTCCACCGAATTCAGACGTTTGTTTTTTGAACGCCGCAACAGCGGTGTCTACTTCATCTTTGAGCACTTTGTTAATCGCCGCTTCGGCCTCTTTGCTCGCTAGTCCGCTCACTTGCGGGTACTGCACATCCACCTCAGCATTTTTAACGGTTACATTCGCTTTAGTCGATTTCACCTGTACGTTATTTTGTTTTACTTTACTCAGGGTTAATGTTTTGGTTTTGGCATCCCAGTTACCTTGTACACCCAAATAATCTCTCATTGCAGAGAACGGGATGTACAAACGACCCTGGATCAACTTTGCTTCCACTTGAGGATAAAAACCATTAATATAGACGTTTGGCTGGCCATCCATCAAACTAACAGTCATCGCATTGTTCGCTGCAGTTACGGTATATGACTTTGTTTCTGCATCATATTTCAATGTCCCACCTGCTACATCCTTAACTGCTGTCAGCGACACCCATGTAGATCCACCTTGGAGCAACCCTTTTTGCGTGAAGGTTTTTCCACCTGATTTCAACGTTACTTCAGCCGGTGCAGTTACTTTGGAAGATACGGATGCTGCTTGAACCGATTGATCCATCCACGCTGTACTTCCTCCCATAATTACACCTGCTGCCAATAATGCACTCGTCCACTTTTTCCATGTTTTCATCTATAAAACTCCTCTCTAAGATTTCATCAGGTTTAATGCGTATGTAAATAGAATTAGATTGCATAGGCCATACGCTTGCCTCTTTATTATAATTAACCCTTTTTCGGAAAGGTTTACAGCTCCAGTTACAATGTTGATGAAAATCGCACGATTTTCATCGCAGAAAATGAACGTTTTGTTACGAACAATGCTACAAAAACGACATGATTCGATTATTTCTTAGACAGGTAACACAACTACTTTCTGGCCCTCGCTTCCTTAAAGCCAGCATCCGCAACAAAAAAACACGGCCCCGAAGGACAGTGTTTTTGTCATTATTTTAAATTCTTATTATTTAATATTTTATCCCGTGAAGTGAAAAGTTCCTTACTTCATCTCATACGTGATATTCAGAACGGTGCTTACTTTGACCTGACCAGCTTCGATCTGTGTACCTGCATCTGCTTCACTCTTCGCTTGCGACATGAGCTCTGATGCATAGAACACAGGGACATTAGCATCCGGCTGGCTTACCGAAAGAACAGTACCCAGCTGACGTTTAACCGCTTTAGCGATCGCTCCTGCTTTCACATCGGCATTAGCTACTGCCTTAGCAATCACTTCGGATTCGTATTTCTCCGGATTCTCTACTGTGAAGCGTACATTTTCGATATTATTGGCCCCTGCTTGGGATGCCGCATCCAGCAGTTCACCAATCTTGTCCATATCACGATATGTTACTGTCAATGTGTGATGTGCTGTGTAACCTTTAATTTTCTGTCCATCTTTTTCACTGTACGTGTAGTTCGGTTGCACATAAAATTGACTGGTTTGAATATCATCTGCACTGATCTTCCATGTGTTTTTCAGCAAGTTAGTAACCTTTTGAATCTTGGCTGCATTTGCCTTTTGAGCCGACGCAGCAGTGTCAGCAGTACTGTTTACACCGATGGACAGATAGGCAATGTCCGGCTTCACTTGAATCTCACCTTTACCTACAACATTGATTACATTTTGCTGTACGCCTTGAACTTCAGCAGCATAAGCATAGTTTCCTGGAGCAACATAAGCCGTTCCTCCAACCAGCAACGAACTTGCCACCAACACCGCACCAAACGGTTTCATCCATTGTTTACCCATTACGAACAACCTCCTCATATGTTAACTTCTCAAACTTGAAGCAATTTGATACCTTAACAGACGGGACAAATTCCATAATGTTGCACTTGACGAACCCGTTTGTTGCAAAATTATATAAAATGCAAAAAAGCCCCTTGCGGGACTTCTTTATTTATTAATTTAGTTCGTCATGCTTATTGGTTCTCAAGCTCTTCCTTGCTAACCAGACTAACTAAAGCGTTTACAGCCTGATCGGCATCCGCGCCTTCTGCACTAATATGGATTTCCGTACCTGTGCTGATTGCAAGGCTCATGATTCCCATGATACTCTTAGCATTAACTTTTTTATCGTCCTTCTCGACGAACACTTCAGATGAGTACTTATTCGCTTCCTGAACGAACAGCGCTGCAGGTCTGGCATGGAGACCCGTTTTCAAACGGACAACTACCGGGTGCTTTGTCATAGAAACTTACCCCCTATTATGAAATCTGGACATTAAATACACAATTATATTTATACAACATTATACCATTAACCCGTGCAGGACACTAGAAGAAAAAACATGGTCCTTGGACTTAGACAAAAAGCCAATGCCCGAAGTGTCTTCTTCACCCTGCATGAGTAGTCTACAATGACCTAATAAGGTCATAACACATCTTAAACCTAAACAATTCATTTCAACCTTCAACTATAACGTTCCGCACGCACTTTCTCAGCAAGCTCATCAATCTTCCGAAGACGATGGTTCACGCCCGATTTGCTCACTGTACCTTTTAGCAGTTCGCCAACTTCCTTCAGATTGATATCGGGGTGAGCAAGCCTTACTTCGGCTACTTCACGTAGCTTATCTGGAAGAGATTCCAAACCTACTTCCTTTTGCAGTAAACGGATATTGTCGATTTGTCTGACAGCTGCTCCAATCGTTTTGTTCAGATTAGCTGTCTCACAGTTGACGATTCGGTTCACCGAGTTACGCATGTCTCGCATAATTCGCACGTCTTCAAACTTGAACAAGGCCTGGTGAGCACCGATGATGCTAAGCAACTCAATGATTTTCTCGCCTTCCTTAATGTATAGGATGAATCCTTTTTTTCTTTCTATACACCGGGCATTGAGATGAAACTCATTGGCCAGATCTACGAGCGCCTGACAATGCTCTTCATACATGGACGCAATCTCCAGATGATATGAGGAACCCTCCGGGTTATTCACTGAGCCACCTGCCAAAAACGCACCGCGAAGATACGCCCGCTTACAACAGTTCTTCTCCAGCAGCTCTTCGTTAATACCAGGTGTGAACAGGAATCCTTCGGAGACGATGTGCAGCTCCTTTAGAATCTCCTGAACCATAGACGGAACACGAACAATATACACATTGTTCTTTTTCAGCCGCATTTTTTTGCGAACCAACAATTCCGTATGCACTTGAAAATGCTTTTTAAGCAGAGAGTATGCCCTTCTTGCGATCGCAGCATTCTCTGTCGAAATATCCAAGATGACTTTTTTATTCGATAACTGCACTGCACCAAGCATACGGATGAGGGCTGAAAGTTCCGCCTGTTCGCAGCACGCTTCACTTTCAATCATCGTTAACTCTTTTTTAGTCTGTGCTGCAAATGACATGGGACTTCACCTCTTCCGTAACATCCAATTTTGAACCAGCTGGTAGATATGATGGCTGAGCTTATCGGCATCATGGCGCAGATAGGTTTTGAATAAAACTAGCGTATCTGCAACAACCTGATATCCTGAACTTTTCAGCACACTCATATCAAGAACGACCGGTTTTGCTCCTTTTTCCGCATACTTATTCTGCACTTGTAGCGGAATGTCACCATTGTTCACGATCACATAGTCAAAGAGCTGGTGACCAATATGCTCCTGCACCGCTTTAAGATGATCGCTCACAGTATAATTATCGGTCTCTCCTGGCTGTGTCATCACGTTACAGATAAACATCTTCACTGCATCCGTTTCAACGACAGCCTCTGCCAGTTTGGGGACAAGCAGATTAGGAAGGATACTCGTATATAGACTACCTGGACCAATCAGAATTGCATCCGCCTGGCGTATAGCCTCCACAGCTTCTGGCAACGGCTCCACGTGATCCGGTTCAAGGAAGACACGTTTAATACGCCCGCCTGCCTCAGGTATTTTGGACTCGCCTGTAATAATCGATCCATCCTCCATCTCAGCGTGCAGCACAACTGCTTGACCCGCTGCCGGAAGCACCTGACCCCTAACGGCAAACACGCGGCTAAGCTCCCGCACAGCGGTCACAAAGTCGCCTGATATATCCGTCATTGCAGCCAATATCAAATTGCCCAGGCTGTGGCCTGCAAGCCCCGCGCCTGTATTGAAACGATATTTTAACATGTCCGAAAGCAGTGGTTCAACATCTGCAAGCGCGGTGAGCACGTTTCGAATGTCGCCTGGAGGCGGCATTTGCAACTCACTGCGCAAGATCCCTGAACTCCCACCGTCATCAGCAACCGTAACGATCGCCGTGATATCCATCGGTTTTTCTTTTAAACCTCGTAACATCACGGATAATCCGGTTCCACCGCCCATAACAACGATTCTCGGACGTTCTCTCCGTGGTCCGGCCTCTTTCATCCCTTCACCCTCTTCAATGACGGTCCCGGTCAGCGTCGCGATGGCTTACGGTAACAGCTTCAGTCTCACTGCTTCCCAGCATTTTGCCCAAATATTCCGATATTGCTACCGAACGATGCTTGCCTCCGGTACAGCCGATTCCAATAATAACCTGGCTTTTGCCTTCCTTCCGGTATTGCGGAATCAGAAAATGCAGCATATCCAGCAGCTTGGTCAGAAACGCTTGCGTTTCAGGCCATTTCATAACATATTCGTACACTTCACTATTTTGTCCTGTATTCGGCCGCAAATGATCAATATAATGCGGATTCGGTAAAAAACGAACATCGAACACGAGATCCGCATCAATCGGAATACCGTATTTAAATCCGAAGGACGTTATATTCACTGACAACATCTGGCTCTCCAAGTGGGAGAAACGTGAGATGATGCGCTCCTTCAATTGGGCAGGTTTCATGGTGCTGGTATTCAGCACCTGAGTTGCTGAGTTTTTAAGCTCCTCCAGCATCTTACGCTCCAGCTTGATGCCATCCAGAGGCATACCTTCTGGTGCTAACGGATGTCGACGCCTGCTCTCTTTGTAACGCTGGACCAGCACAGAATCTGTCGCATCCAAAAATAAAATTTCACAATGAATCGTAAAATGATCCTTGATATAATTCAAAGACTCGGATAATGCCGTAAAGAATTCACGTCCCCTCAGATCGATGACCAGCGCTACTTTACCGATCTTGCCATTGGACTGTTCGATCAGTTCTGCGAATTTGGGAATTAAAACAGGCGGTAAATTATCCACACAGAAAAACCCCAGATCCTCCAGGCTCTGCACAGCTATCGTTTTACCCGCTCCTGACATGCCGGTAATGATAATGAGCGTGGCGCCTGTGCCTGGTGAGCCTTCACCGTCAAGCATAAATGTCCCCTCCTTATCATATTGCTGTCGGATTATCGTGTTACGAGTTTTACTACGAACGCAAGAGGAGACCTGCCGCACCTACGATACCTGCATCATTACCCAGCGTTGCTTCCAAAATCTGAACTCCCTGTTGTAGCGGTTCCGGGGTCAATTGAGCAAACACGCTGCGAATCTCATCAAACAGGAAGTCCCCCGCCTTGGATACACCACCGCCAACAATGAACAATTCCGGATTCAGTACAGCGGCTACGGTTGCCATGGATTTGCCCAAATAATAAGCTGCACGGTTTACAATCCGCAGTGCCACTTCATCGCCTGCTTTGGCCGCGTCAAATACTTCCTTGGCAGCGATTTTGTCTACCAAAGCAAGGGACGTATGATCTCCACGCTCTACAGCATCCTTCGCCATGCGAATGATACCTGTTGCGGATGATACCGTCTCTACACATCCCATTTTACCACAACCACACTTGATTGCTTCCAGATCCGGTACAACACTGATGTGACCCAGTTCCCCTGCCATGCCGGAAAACCCTTGATAGATTTTACCGTTCAGGATGAGACCGCCGCCAACGCCTGTACCGAGTGTGAAGCATACACAATTGTCTACACCCTTGCCGGCTCCAGCCCAAGCTTCACCCAGAGCAGCAACGTTCGCATCATTATCTATTTTGACAGGCTTGCCCAGACGCTCTTCCAGGACCGAACGAATGGCCACATTCCGAAATCCGATGTTAGGAGCATGAACAATAATCCCCTCGCGTACATTCGTGAAACCGGCAACTCCTGCTCCGACACCCTCAAGCTGTTCCCAGCTGTACGGTGATTCGGCAACGATATGACGGACATACTTCTCGATGTTGGCGATAACCGTGTCAACGCCCTGATCCACTTCAGTCGGTCCTTCATACGTATGCATAAGCTGACCTTGATCATCACATATACCGACCTTGATTGCTGTTCCGCCGAGATCGACCCCAACGTAGATTTTCTCAGACATGCTGCAAGCCACCTTTATCTATCTAAAATAGTTTAAGTCCTACGTACCAACTATAATTGAAGGATACGCCGGGGTCAAGACGAGAAGACCTCACGCGCAACATGCTTTGGCAGGGTTGTGAACGACATCACACACCATTTATGAATGCGTATACATCCTCATTTTAATCTATTAAAACGCCATGCTCCCTCCTCCCCTGATAGAAAGGGGAGCCTCAACTCATGATATTTCATTATCCCTCGTTCCATTCATACAAAATGACAATGGTCATCTGATAATCATAACAATGATTACTAAACCCCTGAGATACCCATCTCAAGAGCAGAGGAATGACAAAAAACGCCTTCCAGCGAAATACTGGAGGCGTTTATTCTTTTTTACCAACCATTCGGCGAACTTCTTAAAAATCAGTTAAAGCTTGGTCTCTACTCGCACAGGCTCCTCAGTCTTCTCCATCTTGTTTACATCCAGAATGTCCAGCATGAAGACAAAGATTGGAATACCAATAATCAAGCCCCAGATGCCGAGAAAATGTTGCGACAAAATTAGAACGATAAAGGTGTAAAACATCGGTAACTTGGTCTTGTGCGCCATGAGCTTCGGATTCAGGAAGTATGTTTCCAGCGCATGAATAATGATGATCATAACGATCACGATGATGGCCATCTGCAATCCGCCCATTTGATACCCGATCAGACAGAGCGGCACAAGGGAGATCATAACCCCTGCAACAGGCACCAGACTGAGCAGGAAGACCATAATTGTTAACGCGAATAGGTAAGGGTAACCTAAGATCCACAATCCGAGCATCGTCAGCACCGTATTAAATACGGCAATTAGCAGCTGCGCTTCAATGACTTTACCAAAAGAGGATACAAATTTGTCGCCCAGGTATGCCACTTCATTATAGAACCAACCGATTTTACTTGTTTTGAACTTGGACGTGAATTTATAGATTTCTTTTTTCTGCAACAGGAAGAACAAGCTCAAAATAATAACCAGCAGGATGAATTCAAGCCATTTGCTTAAGGCAAAGATGTATTTCAGTGCTTCGTTGGTATAATTTTTAATATCAAAGGACTGCAGATAACCTGCGATCTTGGAGGCAAAATTATCACCATCCGCCGTATCGAGAAACTTCATAATCTCGTTGGTTAACTGTACAACCTGATCCACAATCCGCGGTGAATATCTGGATATCCCGAGCACAATCCCGGCAATCACGATCATATACAGCAGAATGACCACAACTTTATAATTGATCGGAAAAAATCGATTCAAACCTCTTGTGATGAGATGCTGTAGCCTGTTCATGACGTAAGTCACCAGGAACAACAGCAGGATCATATGAAGCATACTCCCCATACTGAACAAAATTAAACAGAACAACAGCAGGATCAAAAAACGCCTAACTGTCGCATTCTGAAGCCACTCTTTTATCATTTCCCCCAACACCTTCACCTCACAACTAATTTACCCCTTATGTATACGAAACCATGCCCACCATCGTTTCAAAAAAGAGAAGCCCTCCGGCTTCTCTCAATTCATGAGACTTCCCGTTGTCTCTTATGCTAATTCATTCCATAACATATGGCGGTCATGCTTATTACTTATCCAATGTCTCGCTCCAGTCGTGCACAATGCTTCCCTCCAGGAACTTTTCACAGTCCATCGCCGCCATACAGCCCGATCCTGCCGCTGTGATCGCCTGACGATATTTTGTATCCTGAACATCACCACAAGCAAAGACACCTGGAATATTTGTTTCGGTTGTGCCCGGCTTAACCACAATATATCCATGCTCATCAAGCTTAATGGCATTGCCAAGGAATCCGGTATTTGGCGTGTGCCCGATGGCAACGAACACCCCATCTGCTTCGAGCAACTCTTCCTGACCGGTTTCATTGTTGCGCACCTTCAACCCTTTGACACCCATCGCTTCAGGCACAACTTCAAGCGGTGTACGGTTCAAAGCCCACTTTACCTTTTCGTTGCTGCGAGCACGATCCTGCATAATCTTAGATGCACGCAACTCATCCCGGCGGTGAACCAGTGTAACGTCCGTGGCAAAACGAGTCAAAAAGCTCGCTTCTTCCATGGCGGAATCGCCGCCGCCCACCACAACGATCTTTTTGCCGCGGAAGAAAAATCCGTCACATGTTGCACATGTACTTACTCCCCGTCCTACGTTCTCTTGCTCGCCCGGAATACCGAGATAACGAGCCGAAGCACCTGTGGAGATAATGATGGAGTCTGCTTCCAACTCGCCGATACCGCCCACACTTACTTTAAAAGGTTGCTTACTGAAATCAACCTCTTCCACCCATCCATTCTTGAATTCAGCGCCAAAACGCTCTGCTTGCTTACGCATGTTGTCCATTAACTCAGGCCCCATGATACCTTGCGGGAAACCCGGGAAATTCTCAACTTCTGTAGTCGTTGTCAACTGCCCGCCCGGCTGCAGACCTTCAATCACCAACGGATTCAGATTCGCACGAGCCAGGTATATCGCAGCTGTCAGACCCGCAGGCCCCGTTCCGATCACAATCGTTCTGTATTTAGACATATAGATACAGCCTCCTTCATCAGGTTGAGATGTGTAATGGTCGCGAATAACTTGCCAAGATGATATTTACAGGCATTTTGAGACCTATTCGTTAAGTTTACCCGTTTTCCCGGTTAATGTATCCTTCTCTTAGAGACAACCATGCTTCCAGCTTGAATTGCAACGTATTTACTGAGTCTATCCTCTGAATTTTAGCTGTTTGGCGGAGTTACACTACAGATCTGAATGAGCTGCCTCGCATATTTGCTGACGGTAGATGCAGATATGCCGTAACGTTCGGCAATACTCTGATACGTAACGGGACGGCTACGGTTTTTGGATGCCAGATACTCTAGTCCTGCAGCCCATCCTTCAATCTGTTTGGAACCAGACAGATCGGGCCGAACCCTGGAGACATAATCTGTCCAGATCCGCTCCATCTCTTGCTGTAGTTCGGCTCTCGCTTCTGACATCTGGAGCGCACGATCAACAACAGCCTGCCAATGGGGGGATGTCTCTTTTCCGAGTCGAATCCCTGTAATTTCCTTCTTACTCACCTTAGGTACGGTCTTTAACGCCTCCGCCTCCGGGGTAAGTGGTTGAGAAACTTTAGCGTTCAATTCAGGATGTTCAACCCTTTGCAGATCATGTAAAACGGCTTGCGCCGCCTTGACCAGGGCAGGCTCTTCACCAGGTTCATCAATGAACAATTGCAAGGCCTGCTGCACCTCATAATCCCCAATCATGCCAAGCGCATGAATAACCTGCAGCTTGGTTGCCTGATCTCCATGACGTAAAGCCCAGAAGAACGATGAGCGAATCAGTGGATCATTTTTCATCTCTTCCGGAATGCCATTACCGTAATCCTCCCATTGCTTGAACTGCTCGTCAAAAGGAAGATGGTAGTGATAGCTTAACTTACTCGGCTCCTGCACACCTTGAATTACCGCTTCAAGGCCGTCCAAATAATAACGAGCCACTTCAGAACCTGGGTCAAGCTTGTTCACGTGATGCCACAGCCGCTTTGCGATGTCATACCGTTCTGTGTTGAAAGCTGCTACTGCTGCGTAATGCGCCAGTGCCGGATCGGCAGCTGTCTCTTCAACCTTGAGTAAGCGGCGGAAATGGATGTAGGCTGCGTCATGCTGGCCTAAAATGCCCATCGTCGTAGCGAGCTTGTACACCTGTTCGTGCTGGAATGGCACGATCGCGCGCAGTTTTTTAATCAACAACAGCACTTGGTCTGTCCGATTCTCATTTTGATAAAAGATCGCCAGATTGCATAGTGCGTGCAAATTGCCTGGTTCTTGTTCCAGCACTTCAGCAATAGTCTCTTTCGCTTTGGAGAACAGTCCCATATAATAATAGGCGAGAGCAAGATTGTTACGGGCAGCAAGATAATCCGGATAATCGGGCGTCATACCTTCAAGCAGTTCTGCAGCTTGGGCAAACTTCCCTTCTTCCAGCAACTCACGTGCCTGATCGTGCTCCACAACCCCCTGGCGTGACTTGATTCGATTTAATTTGGCTGGCCGATCCAGCTCATAATACAAAAGCTCCATCATCTCTTCTGCTTCCGTCATGAACTGCCCCTGCGTGTCTTCCTCTAAATAGGTGACCAACGCCCGCTCGGCTTCCTCAAATTGATCCATGTTGGCATAATTGTTTGCCATATAGAAATAACATTCCGTCATCGACGGGTCAACCACATCCAGCACATGAGCCAGAATGGCATTGGAAGCTTTATAGTCTCCCTTTTCTGATAATATACCCGCCATATTACAATGATTCACCGGATTTTCCGGCTCGTACTCAACAGCTTTGCGAAAATATTTCAATGCCTTGTCGACATGATTACGGTCCAGCGAGCGGACAGCTCTTTCAAAAAAGAAAGAAGCATCCAAGTGAATCGGTATAATATTGGCAAGGTGACCCTCGGTCCGCACTAGCTTGCCCTTCATCTCGCAAGGCACCTCCTCTTTGTTTTCATTCATACTCTTCAGTATACCACATCTTTAGGCGCTCTTCGCTATATGTAGTTTCATGTCGTTTATGAAAAAAATACAAATAATTCAGATGGCATTTCATCCCGATTATGAGTGAAATACCATCGGTAAGGAGCTTCATAGATAGATAAATTCCACACCATCTATGACACTCTCCATTTAAGGGAATTTATATGGTATGAATTGTTTGTGGTAAAATAAGTTTATCTTTTTACTGTAATGCTAATTTTATATAATTTCCCAAATATATCACCTAATACATCACATTAACTCAGTTTTACACATTGAAAATCAACATAAATTGTGTCTATGACGAAAATAAGCAGAAATTATCCAAGGAGAGGGAATTCATATGAATATTACAAAGACAAATTTGCTCTTAATCATGATTATCATGTGCTTCGTTGCCTTAGTCGGATGTTCCAGAGATAATGAAAAGAAGTTAAATTTGGATGATGTGCTCGATGTACATAAATCGCAAAATTTAGAATTAGAGCCTTATGGCATTACCGGATATCCTATGAAATTAAATGATGTTATACCGGAAGTGTACTCCGTTAAGTTGCCAGGCTCAGAAGAAAACAATAATACCGAAGAATTTATCCATTTCTATATATTCAATTCAGAAAAGGATCGTTTAAAAGGGGCTAAAGAATTCAGTGGCGTTACAGGAAATATTAATTCTTCAACGTTCCCTTTCCCATACGAAAAAGAAAATATTCTCATCATTTACTGGAGTAACAGCAACGACCACCCATTAATGACGGAGGCAATTGAAACTGCGTTAGAACAACTAAATTAATAACATATAATACCATTTATTACCACAAAGAGATTCAAGAAAGCATAAACAGCGTGCACCGGATGAATATCGGTACACGCTGTTTACTTAATTCTATAAATACTTAGCTAAGAAGTTTAGTGAG
This sequence comes from Paenibacillus polysaccharolyticus, assembly GCF_023714295.1. Classification (GTDB taxonomy): domain Bacteria; phylum Bacillota; class Bacilli; order Paenibacillales; family Paenibacillaceae; genus Paenibacillus; species Paenibacillus polysaccharolyticus_A. The sequence goes on along the minus strand of NZ_JAMAUN010000013.1, from coordinate 26,252 downwards.
ATTTCTCATCATACTATTGACGGAGAAAGGGTTATATTCAGCGTTTTATTGAAGGGAGTCATGAAATTAACCAGTACAATTTTGCAATTCTCAGGCATTTTGGCTTCACGCACCGTTGCCGCCAGATGTCCCATCTCGCCTCCATCAATCTCAAGCCAATCTTCTCCGCAACTATAACGAAGCTTGCCGCCTTTCCACAGAATGCTTCCATCACTGGTTTCTATGCCATCCTCACAGCTAAGTTCTCCTTCACTTCCAAATACAAAGGATAATTGCATCATGATGTCCTGTGGTTCCTCACCAGTCAGATGCAGCGTCCAGCCACGATCTGTCTGAAGTACCTCTGCACCAACACGGAATGTCTGCTCATGTGTAAGTGTACGAGTCTGATGAGGAAGCAAATACCACGGACTGATGGATGAAGAAGCTGTGGCTGGTAGATCAGCCGAAGGAACAGGCCCGTAATAGCCTTTCTTCTGTTCCCCAGTCAATCGATATCCCTGAGGCAGACGCGTCATATTTTGCATCGGTACATATCCGGGGTTGAAGTAAGACGCTAACTGAACCGCGAGCAGACGTACCTCACCGTGGCGAAGCGCAAAAAACGGGGCTACCTCTGTCATGACAGTTACACTGGTCTCTCCATCACGGATTCGGGCAACAGGAGCACCAAAATCCGTATGCATGCGGCTGTGCGAGATTCGTCCATAATGGCCTACGTTCTCCATTTGGCTCACATAACGTTCCCGTCCAAAATGCTCATTGAGCATCACTTCATATTGACTCGGTACCTCATCCCTTGTTCCAGTAGTCTGTTGAAGCTCAGGCTCCAGCAACAATCGTACGAGCGCATTCACCGAACACACGCCTGGATCTGTCAAATCGCTGTCTGCCCAAGCAGCCATACCTGCAAAGATCGGATCTTGATCCAGTTTGGCCATAATCGCATAGGGCAAATAATATGAAGACAAGCCATGTTTACTGCCCAGATCCTGACGGCCCGAATAATCAGTCACAATTTCACCGGTAGGGTGCACGAGATATACCATCATCCGGAGGTTCAATCGTACCGGCTCCAGCAGTTCAGGGCGATTCAACAAACGTGCAGCATGAATCAGCATAATATCACTCACCGCATTGTAAATTCCGTTGCTGCGCTCCGTCCACTCCCCGTCAGGAGTAATATCAATCCCTTCAGCTAGCCATTGCTCCGCACGTTGCACCGCTTCCTCTATACCAAAGATCTCATGCAGAAAACCAAGTGCGGCACACAACACCCAGCGATGATTTGGTGTGTGACAGCCTCCCGTTAACATGACTGGAATCGTCCGTTCCAGGAACAATCGCATATTATCCAATACAGGCTTCAGTGGCGCCCAATCCTGTTGGTTCAAAAGTTGATATAACTGCGAATATCCTACGACAACAAAAGCAGTGTCTGGCGGGGAGTGATAGTTTGTCCAGCCAGGTGATATCGATCCATCACTGTGTTGATGACGTAATACAAACTCACTCGCTAGCCGAAGTCTCTCTAACAGAGTCTCGTCACGATAATACGTTGAGTCTGGATTAGAGAGAGCAGCTCCCCAAAAACACATATCTGTAGGTGTTCCCGTCGTATGGTTAACCCAAGCCACACCAGAAAAAGGATCAATTGTTCCACCGTAGTAACGACTTTCCGAATCAAGCACCTGCCGCTCTATACCTCGTTCAGTAGCTCTGTCATTGCTTTCTACCATTTGTCTATACATCTACATTCCCCCTCCATCCCATCCATTCAATAACGTCAATCCATACAAATCTAGTCCTATTCAAAAGATAAGATCAGCAGGCTGTGCGCTCTAACAGCCCAAGCCAACCGATCTTATCATCTTGTCTATCTATGCTTCTAAACTCTCAAGTTTCTGCATTAGCAGATCATGACTTTCGTGAATCGCTTCCGGTTCACAGGCTGACTTCAGTTCATATACCTTCACCTGCGCTTTACGGATCATGGGGAGATATGCATCATAGAAGTGCATATCCTTACTATGAACGTATGGACACCAGTGATCGGATAATCCCAGTGTTTCATGGATATGAACCCCTACGATGTCATCCATGAGCCCCTCCATCTCACCGACACTGTCGTACAGTCCCAATCGATCCATCATAATCGCATGACCTGTATCGTACCAGATGCCTACCGGGGCTCCTTTAAGAGCCTGGATGATCGTCTTCGCTTCGGCAAGTGTAGGAATTTGTTGCGGTCTGGAGCGAGTCTCGATCCCAAAACGGACATTCAGTCCTTTGGACACCGCCCGGTTACAAACCTCATCCAGACTGATGATAATTTTCTCAATATAACCTGCACTCAGAGCTTCGCGCCGTTCCATTAGCTCTGCCCATTTGCTGCGATATTGCGGCGAATCCGTCCCTTCCTCGCGGTACAGCTTCTCCAGATCCTTGCTGATATCATGTGGGAAAGGTACCTCACCTGGATGCACAACGACAGCTTCCCCTCCATAACGATGAGCATATTCAGCCGATCCAACTAGCAGATCAATGGCCCGCTTGCGCTTGACTTCATCTTCAAAGCCGAGCAGCACAGAATCGGTTCCGTAATCAGGATCGGGATTATGGGGAAATGTGTTGTGTACACTAGACACCCCAATCTCTCCGCGCTCAATCATCGGCTCGATTGTAGTCAGCATTTCCTTCGTTACGTTATAGTTAAGCTCCACCCGGCGAAAGCCGAGTCCTGCAATTTCCCGAATCATGTCTTCTCCTACAGGATGTCTCCTGATATTCCAGCATGTCGAGAATGAGTATTCTCCCTTGTCAATTCCCTGCATAATACATTCCTTCTCCTTCCCCGGTTGTGATGTTTGCGTGAATGGGGACTACCAATTAACCTTTAACCGCTCCTTGCATTGCGCCACTAACAAAATACTTTTGCAACCAAGGATATACAAGCAGGATCGGTACTGTTGCAAAAACAACCGTAGCAGCTTTGAGACTTTCTGGTGTTAATCTTGTACGGTTCGCACCCTCCAGCAATGTAAGCTCACTTACCATGTTGTTTTGTACCATCTGATAAAGCTTCAGTTGCAATGGATATAGTTTCGGATCGTTAATGTACATCAGGGAATCCTGGAAGCCATTCCAGCGTCCAACCGCATAAAAAAGAGATAGTGTAGCAAGCACAGGCAGAGACAGTGGCAAAATAATTTTAAAGAGTGTGTGCACATGAGAGCTTCCATCGATCTCGGCAGACTCTTCTAGGCTGTCCGGTATTCCGCGGAAGAAAGAAATCAGGATAATCAGGTTAAATGGACTCACCAATCCAGGTAAAATCAATGCCCATACCGAGTTCAGCAAATGAAGATCACGAATCAACAAATACTCGGGAATAATCCCGCCGCTGAAGAACATCGTAATGATAATGATGTACATAAACAGCTTGCGGCCTTTCAACTTTTTCTTTGTTAATGGATATGCTGCAGCAATGGTGAACAACATACAGAGTAACGTCGTTGCAACTGTAAGGAGTGTAGTAAATCCTAGTGAATATATCATGGAACTATCTGAAAATACTTGACCATATGCATCCCAGGTGAACTCTTTCGGGAAGATCGTTACTTCACCTGATGTAATGGCCCGGTTCGAACTCATGGATATGGCAATGGTATGCAGAAACGGAGCAAGACAGAATATGACAAACAAAGTAATAAAGGTGACATTAACAATATCGAAAATACGATTCGAGGTGCGGTCACTCATCTGCGCACAACTCCTTTACTAATGGTCTATATACAACAAGCCGAAGGGCATACATCTTATTGCTTTTGTGAGTTTAAAGAATACCTTCTCCCGTCGTTTTCTTCGAGATATAGTTGGAACCGAGGACAAAGATCAGTCCAACAACCGCCTGGAATAAGCCTACAACCGTTGCAAGTGTATACTGCCCGGATTGTATACCCATTCTATATACGAAGGTACTAAGTACATCGGAATATTCACGAACAGCCGTATTACCAATAACGAAAGGCCGGTCAAAACCGATGCTGACCATATTTCCAAGATTAAGGATAAGCAAGGTTACAATCGTTGGTTTAATGCTTGGCAGTGTAATATGCCAAATTCTCTTCAGCCGCGTTGCGCCATCGATCTCAGCTGCTTCGAACAATTCCTTGTTCACACCGGTTAATGCAGCCAGATATAGAATGGTTCCCCACCCAGCGCTTTGCCACACACCTGTAAACAAGTAGGTAACAAGCCATGGATTTTTTTCTGTCAAAAATGGGATAGAATTCAGGCCTAGACTCTCCAGTATTCCGTTTACCATACCGGATTGATTACCGAACAACTGGTATACAATCCCCCCGATGATAACCCAAGAGATAAAGTGAGGAATGTACAGAATGGTCTGTGAAACTTTCTTAAACCATTTGAATCGCACCTCATAGAGCATAATCGCCAGAATAATTGGAGCAGGGAATGAAACGATCAGATCAAGAAAATTCAGCATAAATGTGTTGCGTAATGTAGTGTAGAAATCCGGCATTGCGAATACCTCACGAAAAGCATCGAAGCCGATCCACTCACTACCGTTAATCCCTTGGAACAAGTTAAAGTCTTTAAACGCGATCTGCACACCATACATCGGTCCATAACGGAAAATGATAAAGTAAATAAGGGGCAATGAAATTAACGCATACAGCTGCCAGTATCTCTTCAAGTATGTGGTCATGTCTCTCTCTCCTCCTCACAAACGAAGAAACGCTATGCCGCCGCCTAAAGCGACGGCACAGGCCTCATCGAAACCCTTCGATTCACATATAGTTCATGTCGATCTTATTGTTCAGCAGCTTCCAACTCTTTTTTCAGCTCTGTTCCACCCAGGGACATGTAATCAGCCATTTCTTTTTCAAAGACTGAGTCGAAATCGGCTGGTTTTGCCATAGCTGTTTTTACGATAATAACGTCCAATTTGTCTGTCAGTGCGGTGCTGTACTTCATCTCTGCCTGAATTGGCTTACTGAAGACAATTGGTCCAACAGTATCTGTGTTTGCAACTTCAAGCGCCTTTTTCAAAACTTCCTGATTGGCTGGTGGGAAACCCATAATCCATGCTTTTTCATTCATGGCTTGATCACCCAGGTTTTTACCGTTCGAGATGATAGCTGTATCACCTGCGTTAAACAAACGGTCTTTTGCTTCTTGAGTAGCGTCTGCTTTAGTAACTGGAATGCCGTCTACCAGATCATAGTTCTCGCCTTCCACACCATCATAGATGTCAGTCAGGTTTTTGCCGGATGCCATCCAATCCAGATATTTAATGGCTTCTGCCGCACGTTCGCTGCTCTTAGGAATCATGATGTACATACCATTGGATCCATAACGGGACTTGATATGTTTTCCGTCAGCGTTCGAATTGGTGTACACATCAGCCGGAATCAGGTTGCTGTCCGGTTTGTTTGTTTTCAACAGGTCATAAGAAGCTTCTGGCCAGAAGATCGAGTCTACGTCTTCCGAGAAGAAACCAACATTACCGTTAGAAACGTCTTTTCCGAGCTGCGTTTTGTCTTTATCCAAACTGAAATCTTTACTGATCAGGCCTTCGTTGTAAAGCTTATTCAGGAACTGCATAGATTCTTTGAATCCTTCATGCAGAGGTAATTCATAACGTTGAGAATATGTTTTATCCCCAGCGATTGGCTTGATGAAAGAATAGATCAGTGGTTCATAGGAAGCTGGTGCAAGAGCAAAACCCATAGGAATGTTTTGGCTTCCCATCTGGCCAGGATCTTTTTCTTTGAATGCTTTCAAGGTGTTATACAACTCATCAGTTGTTTTAGGTGTTGGCATTCCCAGCTTATCTAACCAATCTTGACGAATGAAGGAACTGTATCTAGCAGTAATCGCACGTTTACCCGGAATCGCGAACTGCTGTCCTTCCACCTGACCGAACTTTAATGTATCTTCGCCCAAAAACTTTTTCAGATTCGGTCCATACTGATTAATCAGATCACCTACATCTGTCAAACCGCCTTGTTGTGCATAGCGGTAAAACACGCTGGAGTCATAAACGAAGACAATATCCGGAACGTCCGAAGCACTAGCCATCAGGACATTCAGCTTGGTTACTTCCTCAGAACGTTGAACAGGTACGAATTGTACGTCAATGTTGTTCGGATCACCAAAGTTCTTTTGAATCATTTGAGAGATAAAGTTGTTTGAGATCGTGTACTGGGAAGGCGTTTTACCACGGTCGAAAAGCTCCACCTTTAATGTGACGCGTTTTCCATCACCAGCTGCTCCGCCTTCTGCTGATTTGTTGTCTGAAGATCCGCACCCCGCAAGTAGTGAGACACCCATTACTGCTGTAAGTGCCAAACCCATCAACTTCTTTAGACTCCCTTTTCTTGTCATTCTGTTCATCCCCTTTGGCTTTACGTGAATGTTTTAAAGCTTGCCCTGAGTATTCCATACTATTGTGATCCCAGACAACTGACTAAATTCGGGTACATCAATAAAAGAGTTTCGGTTTGCATCATATGCTTATTTTCGCATACCGCCAAAATGCCCGAAAACCCAATGGTATCAGGCTTAAACAGTGCTTCTCCCCTCTTCATGTGTTAGGTACGGATAAACCATTTTCCCACACTGACTAAATTCGTAAATAACATACCGATGTAACGGTGGAACATCTTCTTACATGACGATGAAAGAATCATGTATATTTCAAAAACTTTCAAGCGCTTTCATTTTTAGATTGTTAAATACACAAAATAAGGTGAACCATTGCATGTGATATCTCCATACATTTTGGAGACTCATTGCAATAATTCACCCTAATTTAAGAAATCAACACTCTCATCATGTGCGATAAACTGACACAATCATTGGGTTCATCATTCATAAAATTTTGCCTATTCTGACCGAACTCACTCATCTGCTACCTTCGGATCTTTCTTCATTCGACGATAATCTCCGGGAGTAATTCCAGTAACCCGTTTGAACACACGTCCAAGTGTGATCCCGTTCGCATAACCGACCTTCAAAGCGATATCTTGCAAGGAATTATCGGTATCCAGCAACAACTTCTCTGTTTCTTTCATCCTAAGGTCGGTCACGAAGTCAACAAACTTCATGTTGAATTCGGTCTTAAACAGATAGCTGGCATGCTTTCCGGAAATCTGAAAACGGTCACTCAGATGTTTAAGCGACAGATCGGGATTGGTGAACTGCTCCTCGATATACTTTTTCATTTCATTAACCATCGCTTTGTAGCTCTTCGTTTCCGTAACAGCAACGTATGTCCGGAACAAATCGGTAAGACTATCGAATAACAGCACCTTAACATCATCCAGCGACTCTGCTTCTTCCATCGCTTTCAGCCAATTGTTGATGTTTTCTTCAGATAGTTCTTTCTGTAACCCTTCCGACATCATAGAGACTTCACGGCTGAGCATTTGGAGCATCGCCTGAATCAGGGAACGGATCTCATCATCTGGCAGTTTATTTCGCTCAAATTCCTTAAAGATATCCTCCAATTGCTCTCTCCACTGTCCACTCGACATCCTGAACCGTTTGACAAAGTCTGCAATCATCTGTAGATATGTGTAGGTCTCCAGCAATGGATGCTGCATCTCGCTTGCTTCCGCCTCACCCACATCGCCATTCATCAGCAGCTTACGCTGCATCACCGCTTCAGCGGCTGTAAACGATTGATGGATCGCCCCAATTCCTTCAGCAACAGGTCCAATGCCAAAGCTGAGGGAGATTCGGAGGTTCTGCTCTACCCAGGATTTACATTCCTCAGCAACCAATCGGATCTGTTTGGCTAAATCCTGTCCTTGCTGCGTTTCTTCCTTCGAAAAGAAAAGAATAGCAATCCGGTCTGCACTGATCCATTCTGTCCAGCATTGGACTTTCGTATCCCGAGACAGCTCCTGTAGTACATTCATCAGGGCAAACTTAAGTGTGTTTTGTTCACCTCTGGTGAACTTCTCCTGAAACCCCTTCTCATAGCGGTTAATATCCCCAACGACCACTATAAAACGGGAACCTTCATGGGCTCCATCAAATGGAGAAACCTCGTAAAGTTGCCCAGCTGCATCATCCACGTGCTCACCTTGAAGCAAAGCGCTGAACAGCTTACTCCGCTGCATAAGCACATTTTCACGGCTCTTTTTATCATAATCCATCATATGATTGATCAGATTTTCAAGTACACCGTCAATCATCTTCATCTCGTCCATACGAGCACCGGATTGTTCAAATGCCTTGATCTGTTGAGACTCAATCCGATTCATGATGATTTGAATTGGCTTGTAGTTCCGCCGGGTCACATACACGATATAGATAATTGCACAAATTACCGTCAGTATGGCAATGAAAACCCAAACATACGATACAACAGAAACCCAGCCAAACAAATTACCCGCTTTGATACCGCTAGTAATTTTCCAGCCCAATCGTTGCAAAGGTAGTTCATTTAACTTGGTACCTTCGAGTGCACTCTCCTTATCGGAATGCGCATTATAGATAACCCTGCCCTCCTGGTCGGTTATCGTCAGGAAAGAGAGCTTTCCGTTAACCATCCCGTCCACGCTCTGCTTGATGCTACTCATCTTGATATTAATGACCAATGCACCTTCTGAACCAAAAGGCAGTGGCATTTCTTTGTTGACGGTCAACACTTGTACTGGTGTCTTCTGCACATCGTCCCATTCAATCTCCCGAACAGGCTGCCACCCTTGCCCCATGGTCCCTTTTGAAATCTCACTGATCCATTCTTTATCTCCGAAGCTCTCCACTTCTCTTGAACCGCTCACCGTTATCACGCGTTGGTTTTGCTTATCATAGAGGTATATGGATTGAATCCATGAAGAAGAGTTCATCATCTCACGTAAATTTTGTGCAATGGCATATACTGTATCTGAATTATTTGGATTATTTTCATTAAAATAAAGCCTATACGCTGGCTCATATTGCACTTTCTCCGTTACAGCCAGTTCAATGTCCCGAATTGTATGGTCCAGCGTAGTCGCAAGATAACTGGAAGATATTTGATCGGCCTTCCGGGTTTCTTCTTTGGAAATATCATTAATAAAGACAAATGCACTAAAAATGATTATGGTCATCGTAAAGAAAAATATAGGGAAATATGAAAAGAGTAATCGATAATACCACGTGCGCGACAATAGACCCCACTCCTCACTCCACGATGCCAATGTCCTCAGCCGTGGTTCTACTGTTTAGTATCCGTAACAAAACCGTTCCAGATCCATCTATAATAAAACGCTATCATTTCTTAATATTTATAGTTATTATATCACAAGCGACCAAACAGCAAAGCACGGAATTGAATCGGTGGGGTTAAAACAAAAATGCCGTGCTGAGCGGATACTCAGACACGGACCATGAAACGAGATAGGGCTGTGATGTACACATTTGTCTCATTTTAAAAATTAAATACCAGAATCCTTAAACAGTGTGGCCATAGATCCGCCATCAACAATGATGCGAATAGCTCGTGAAAGCATTGGCGCGACGGGTAATACTTTAAAACAATCTGGGTGATCCTCCGGCAATGCAATGGAGTCTGTTACCACAACTTCCGTAATCGATGGATGATTTAATTTGCTTACTGCTCCATCCGAGAACAAGCCATGAGTTGCGCAAACATAAGCATTCTCTGCACCGCGTTCTTTTAATCCTTCAACAACATTCACAATCGTCGTACCTGTATCGATCAGATCCTCGATAATGATCGGCGTTCGTCCCTCGACATCACCGATGACATGTGTGATAATCGATTCGTTATGACTTGGACGTTTCTTGATCATGATGGCAAAGGGTGAATCCAAACGATTCGCGAGCTTCTCCGCCATGGATGCTCGTCCTGCATCAGGAGAAACCACAACCGGGTTTTTGATCTCTTTGCTGAGCAGGTATTCGCTGATTAAGTCCAGTGATGTCATGTGATCGACCGGAATGTTGAAGAAGCCCTGAATTGCAGCTGCATGCAGGTCAATCGTAACCACCCGGCTTGCTCCCGCTGTCGTTAATACATCTGCAACCATTTTGGCAGAGATGGGTTCACGTGGAGCGGACTTGCGCTCCTGACGAGCATAGCCATAATACGGAACGATAATATTTACCGTGCGTGCCGAAGCTCGTTTTGCCGCATCAATCATAACAAGCAATTCCACAAACAGTTCATTGATCGGATGAGACAAAGACTGTATCAAGAACACATCACAATTGCGGATCGTTTCTTCGTAATGAACGTATATTTCTCCGCTCTTGAACCGGGACAGTTTAATCTTACCCAGTTGTACTCCCAGCTTGTCGCATACCTGCTCTGCAAGCTTAGGGTTAGATGAACCGGAAAAAATACGTAACGAATGCTGCATAATGCCCTCCCGCGGGTTATCCCCGATCATAATTCCTTGTATAGTTAAGTTGGAGAATCCAACTCGTATAAAAGGTTATTTTACCCTTATTATACTCCACTGCTGTCTACATTTAAAGGAATGAACGAGCGCTGGCGGCCTTCAAACACAGCCACTTGCTTACAGCCGAGCTCATTTAGAAGTGCCTCTGCCTCAAGCAAATGATCGCCTAGCTTCAACGGGTCATGTGCATCCGATCCCATCGTCATAGGAATACCCAATCGAATCGCTTCGGTTAGCATTCTTCGGCTTGGGAACATCTCTGCACAAGGTTTGGACAGACCTGAAGCATTCAGCTCCATAGCGCAGCCGCTCTTCGCAATAGCTTGCAAGGCCGCATTCTCCAGTGCAATGCGTTCCTCATTTTGCTCAGGAGATGGTACATAACCAAAACGTTTGATCACATCCGAATGTCCAATGATATCATACAACCCTGTAGCGGCTGCTTTGCTTACAGCATCATAATACTGGCGATATACTTCAAGGACATCCTTGCCTTCCCAGTGGTGGGTCTGCCGAAAATCTGTAATATCCCACTCACCAAGGAAATGCACAGAGCCAATTACATAATCCCATGGATAACGTTCAATGATTGAACGAATCTCCGATTCCCAACCTTCGATATAATCCCCTTCAAGACCAACACGGACATCAATCTGCCCGCGGTAACGTTCCTTCAAGATGAAACATTCCTCTACATATCGTGGCAATTCATCCATAGGCATGGCCATCTCTGGATAGTATTCAGCCGGATCTACGTGCAGGAGCGGCATATGATCAGACAACCCAATCTGGGACAGACCGATGGCGATCCCGCGTTGCACGTATTCTTCCAACTTGCCAACAGCATGTCCGCAGCGTTCATGGTGGGTGTGATAGTCTATACGCATTCAGCGTTCGCCTCCTAATCGCGGCGCGGCCGTTCGTGACGGCGACTCAATTCGGACATGATGTCATCCAGCGGTAGCTTGCGCTCTTGGAGCAATACGAGCAAGTGATACATCAGGTCACTGACTTCAAGACGAAGTTCGTCATTGTCTTTATTTTTCGCGGCAATAATCGTCTCGGAGGCTTCCTCACCGATTTTTTTCAAGATTTTATCGACACCTTTATCGAAGAGATACGTGGTATACGCACCTTCTGGGCGTTCGCGCTCACGTTCAGCAATGACGGATTCCAGTTCAGCAAGAACATCAAAGCGGCTTTCCGCATTAGATGAAGAGGTTGTGCTGGAGTTTATAGTGCTTCCCGCTTCGTCTTTGTTGTCTTGTTCCGTTTCACTTGCGGACAACCCGATAATTTCATTATGGAAACAGGTCACTGCACCTGTATGACAAGCCGGCCCCTTCGGCTTCACCTCAACTAACAGCGTGTCGCCGTCGCAGTCATATTTTAAAGAAACGATCTTCTGTATATTACCTGAAGTTGCTCCTTTATTCCACAACTCCTGACGTGAACGTGACCAGAACCAAGTTTCCCCTGATTCGAGTGATAATTTGAGGGATTCACGGTTCATATAAGCCATCATTAACACTTCACGGGTATCCACATCCTGCACAATGGCAGGGACCAATCCTTCATCCCAGCGTATATGCTCCACAACCTGCTCCAAGGAGAGTTGCTCCTTGATTTCATCGCTTACTTTAGTCACGGATTTCCACCCCTTGCTCTCGTAATTGTTGTTTTAAAGCCGGTACGGCAATCTCTTTATAGTGAAAAATGGTTGCAGCCAGACCTGCGTCCGCTTTGCCTGTTGTGAATACATCATAGAAGTGTGATTCCTTGCCTGCACCGCCTGATGCAATAACAGGAATGCTCACCGATTCCGAAACGGCAGCAGTCAGCTTCAGATCAAAACCGTCCTTTGTGCCATCTGCATCCATACTGGTTAACAGGATTTCGCCTGCACCCAGTTCCTCGGCTTGTCTCACCCACTCCAATGCTTTAATGCCAGATGGCTTCCGTCCGCCGTGGGTGTACACTTCCCACTCGCCCCACGCCTCGTTATACTTGGCATCAATTGCAACCACGATACATTGCGAGCCAAAGCGGCGTGCGCCATCCGCAATAATCTGTGGATTAAGTACTGCCGCTGTATTTACCGCAATTTTGTCCGCACCTGCACGCAAAATACGCTTCATGTCCTCCACTTTGGAGATCCCGCCGCCTACCGTAAATGGAATGGCAATTTCGCCTGCTGTCTGTCTTACGACTTCCTCCATCGTTTCACGGCCCTCCACCGATGCGGAGATATCGAGAAATACGAGCTCGTCCGCGCCTTCGCGGTCGTACAGTGCCGCTAGCTCTACCGGATCACCCGCATCGCGGAGATTGACGAAGTTCACGCCTTTAACGACCCGGCCGTCCTTCACGTCCAGACAGGGAATGATTCTTTTTGCCAGCATACTGTTTCTTCCTCTCTACCCGGTTATCCGTTACTTGTTAACCAAACGCACCGCTTCAGCCAGATCAATACTTCCCGTATACAAGGCTTTACCTACAATGGCTCCGCCAACACCGTCATCTGCATGACGACTCAAACGAAGCAAATCATCCATCACACTGACACCGCCAGAAGCAATAACTGTACGTCCGCTTGCTTTGGCAAGAGACACAATTGCCTCAACATTAGGCCCCTGCATCATACCGTCACGGGAGATGTCCGTAAAGATAAACGTTTCCGCTCCATAAGCAGCGAGCTCCTTCGCTAGCACTTCAGCCTGTACTTCGGAGGTTTCTAGCCAGCCACGAGTGGCAACATATCCGCCCCGCGCATCGATACCGATCGCTACTTTATCCCCGTAACGTCCCAGTACTTCTTCCGTAAAAGCACGATCCTCAATCGCCGCTGTCCCGATAATCAATCGGCTAACACCCAGTCCCAATAAACGCTCAACGTCAGTGACTGTACGAAGCCCGCCGCCAACCTGCACAGGTACATTCACAGCAGATGCGATGCGTCCAATCAGCTCATCATTAACCGGGTGTCCGGCCTTTGCCCCATCCAGATCCACCAGATGAACATATGTACCGCCTTGCTTCTCCCAGTTAAGGGCAACCTGAACCGGGTCATCGTTGTACACGGTTTCCTGATTATAATCTCCCTGCACCAGTCTTACACATTTGCCGTCCCGGATATCGATTGCCGGGTATAAGATAAAAGATGACATACAAGGCCTCCTGAGTGTAGATTCGATTGAATATCGATTAAACTTTCATGTAACTTCAAGTTGCGTATATTTAAAACTAATTTCGTTTTAGGTGAAATAACAATACACACAACTTACTATAAACATTGATGAGAATTAGGCTTATATGGATGTTATACTGATGAGCCCGTCAAAGACAGGAAATTGCCCAGCAATTTCATGCCGAGTTCACCGCTCTTCTCGGGATGGAACTGCATGCCAAAATTCGATCCTCTACCTACAATCGCTGTAACGGGATGTCCGTAATCCGTAACGGCGAGCAGATCGCCCTTGTTCTCCGTAAGTGCATGATAAGAGTGGACGAAATAGACATGCCCTGCATCCAGACCCGCGAAGAGCGGATTTTCAGGATGTAGAAATTCCAAACGGTTCCATCCCATATGGGGAACCTTCAGCTCACTTGGGGCGAAGCGCACTACTTTTCCCGGTAAAATGTCCAGTCCTTCATGCTCGCCATGCTCCGCACTGGAACTGAATAGTAGCTGCATGCCCAGACAGATGCCAAGGAGCGGTTTTGTTCCAGCAGCAGCTTCTTTAACGACCACATCCAGACCCGTCTCCCGCAAATGTACCATCGCGTCACCAAAAGCACCAACCCCCGGCAGAATAACACCATCCGCACCAAGAATAGCCTCTCGCTCACCCGTGACCAGCGCCTCATAGCCAAGACGTTCGACCGCTTTGCCGACGCTGTGCAGGTTCCCCATACCGTAATCGACAATTGCAATCGCCATCGGCTACAGCACTCCCTTCGTGGAAGGTACTCCGGTTACTCGTGGGTCAATCATCGTTGCTTCATCCAGCGCGCGTCCGAGAGCTTTGAAGACTGCTTCAATCATGTGGTGTGTGTTCTGACCGTAGTGCACAATGACATGTAGCGTAATCCGTGCTTCGAGCGCTAATTTCCACAGAAATTCATGTACCAGCTCTATAGAAAAGCTACCTACTTGTTGTGACGGGTATTCAGCCCGGTATTCAAAGTGCGGACGGTTACTTACATCAATGATAACCTGAGCAAGCGCTTCGTCCATCGGTACAAACACGCTGGCATAACGCTTAATACCACGTTTGTCGCCCAGCGCCTGGTAAAGCGTCTGTCCCAGGCAAATCCCGATGTCTTCAACCGTATGGTGATCGTCAATGTCGATATCTCCGCGAGCCTGTACGTTTAAGTCAAATTGTCCATGTTTTGTGAACAGATCGAGCATATGGTTCAGAAACGGTACATCCGTTTCAATATTCGATTGTCCTGTGCCATCTACGTTGAATGAAAGTTGGATATTCGTTTCGTTCGTTTTGCGGTCGACCTCTGCTTGGCGAACTGCACCTTTATTTTGAAGCTCTACATCCTGTTCTACACTCTTATTCTGATTATCCATTGTCCGATTCCGCCTTTCCTTCCTGTTCTAAGCGTACAGCGATTGCACGAGCATGTCCTTCAAGTCCCTCATGACGGGCTAATTCGATAATAGCCGCTCCATTTTGCAAGAGTGCTTCTTTACTATAATAAATCAAACTCGATTTTTTGATAAAATCATCCACATCGACCGGTGAACTGAATCGGGCCGTTCCATTCGTTGGAATAATATGATTCGGTCCGGCGAAATAATCACCTACTGGCTCGGAGCTGTAGGGCCCGAGGAAAATCGCACCGGCATTCTCGACCCGGCCAGCGTAAGCCATCGGCTCTTGCACCATGATCTCCAGATGCTCCGGTGCAAGCCGGTTCACGACATCGATTCCCTCATCGATGGAATCGACCACAATAATCGCGCCATGCTGCTCCACGGAAGCAGAAGCAATATCGCGCCGCGGCAGCACATCCAGCTGCCGCTGCACCTCTGTCTGCACAGCTGCCGCCAGCGAGGCCGAATTCGTGACGAGAATGGCCGATGCCATCTCGTCGTGCTCCGCCTGGGACAACAGGTCCGCGGCGACATACACCGGGTTCGCCGTATCATCGGCGAGTACCACAATCTCGCTTGGTCCGGCGATACTGTCGATATCGACCGCCCCATATACCTCGCGCTTCGCGAGCGCCACGTAGATATTACCGGGTCCACAGATCTTGTCGACCGGAGCAATGCTATCCGTGCCGTAAGCGAGGGCAGCGATTGCCTGCGCGCCACCAACCCGGTACATCTCGTTCACGCCCGCTTCCGCGGCAGCCACGAGAATGTACGGGTCAATGCCCTCACCGCCGTTCGTCGCCGGCGGTGTGACAAGCACAATCTCCGGCACGCCTGCCACTTGTGCCGGAATGACATTCATCAGCACCGACGATGGATACGCTGCTTTCCCCCCAGGAACATACACGCCGACTCTCTTAAGCGACCGAATAACCTGGCCGAGCAGACTGCCATCCGGCTGCCAGTCCATCCACGAATTGCGTTTCTGCTTCTCATGAAACGCACGAATATTGACGGCGGCTTGGCGAATCGCCGTCACAAAAGATGGCTCCACGGCGGCATACGCTGCCTGGAGCTCCTCTTGCGGCACGCGCAGCTGCGCAGCCGTCAGCGTCGTGCGATCCAGCTGCTCCGTGTAACGCAGCAGGGCCGCATCACCTTCCCGGCGAATATCTGCGACAATTCGCCGTACCGCTTCATTTTGCTCCGGTGTACCATACTCCACTTCCCGTTTCAGATCAAAGTCCCGTGCTGATACAATCTTCATCCGTACAACCTCCTCACGTATCTACTTCTCTTGTCTATAGTCAACAGACCCCGTATCTGCTTGCTATCTTCCTGCACTTCCCGCAGAAACCTCATTCCCACTTGGAATGACCGATTGAAGTGCGTCACACAGCGCCTGAATACGCGCATTTTTCATCCGGTAGCTCACCCGATTCGCAATCAGACGACTCGTGATATTCAAAATTTCTGTCATTTCCACAAGTCCGTTCTCACGTAACGTCTGCCCGGTCTCCACTAGATCGACAATCCGATCAGCCAGTCCGATTAGAGGCGCAAGCTCAATTGATCCGTTCAGCTTAATAACCTCAACCTGTTGTCCTTGCTCACGGAAGTACTGGGAAGCGATTCGTGGATATTTGGTTGCAACTCGCTGCTGGATACCTGCCTTCCAGTCCGGTAGCCCGATAACCGACATACGGCACTGGGCAATGCCTAGATTCAGCAGTTCATACACATCACGATCCTCTTCAAGCAACACGTCTTTCCCGACAATGCCAATATCGGCAACACCATACTCCACGTACGTTGGCACATCCACAGGTTTAGCCATAATAAATTCCATACCCGCTTCTGGTACCTCGATCACAAGTTTGCGTGTATCGTCCACGTCCTCCGGAATGTCTAGCCCTGCCTCACGGAACAATTTGGAGGCCTTTTTATAGATGCGGCCTTTAGGCATGGCCACCTTCAGAATATCCGACATCTCAGTTCCCTCCCTTTTTCGATCCATAGATAATGACCTGCTCAACCTGGTCCGCAGTCGTTTCACTTGTTACAGATGTCGTCTCTGCCTTTTCATTAGCAAGAAGAGATGTAACTACATTGTGACCCAAACTGCGTAATCTCGCTGCTTCGGTCAATGCTTCAGCACGGCGATCTGGGCTATATTCAATACGTACCGGTTTCGTCTCTTCAATAGTAATGCCATGAACACCATCGATAATCCGGTTGGTTTTCAACGCAAATCCTGTAGCCGGAAGAGCTCGCCCGAACTGCTGCAACAGATTGTCATATCGTCCTCCGCTGCACACAGGTGATCCCAGCTCTGCCGCATACCCTTCGAATGTCATGCCTGTGTAATAGGAGAAATCTCCGATCATCGTCAGATCAATCAGCACATGCTCGGAGACACCATAGGCCTCCAATACTTCAAACACTGCATACAGATGTGCAATGGATTGTGCCGCTTCAGCACTTGAGCTAAGTTCGCTCGCATGTGTACAGATTTCTTTCCCGCCACGCAGACGTAAAATCGCTTCAAGTTGCTGTTTTTGTTTGGGTTCCAGTTGCAATGCTTCAATGGACTGACGGTAGCCCACATAATCGCGCCCTAAGAGCCCTTCCTTCAACTGTTCCTGCTCAGCTGTCTGACCCGGAATCACTTCTTCCAGCAGTCCATTCAGAAAACCCATATGACCCATTGCTATTTTAAAAGAAGACACTCCTGCTGCCTGCAATGAGGCAATCGCTAATGCAACTACTTCCGCATCCGCCTCAGGGGAATCGTCTCCTACAAGTTCAACACCTGTTTGAAAAAATTCAGCCTCACGTCCAGCTTCCTCTTCGATGGAACGAAATACGTTCGCATGATAGGACAGACGTAGCGGCAAAGCCTCATCTTTGAGCATTGATGATACTACGCGCGCAATCGGTGCTGTCAGATCAGAACGCAGAACCAGTGTTGTACCCCGGCTGTTCAGCAATTTAAATAATTTGCGATCCGAAGTAGAACTAGCCACCCCTACGGTGTCGTAATACTCAATCGTTGGCGTTATAATCTGACGATAACCCCAGCGCTCCATGCACTCCAGTACGTTTCGTTCAATTTTACGTAGCTTGGACACCACATGCGGTGTATAGTCACGGAAACCTGTTGGTTTTTCAAAGCCTTTTGGTTTGGACATGGAAAATGATTCACCCCGAGTCATGGATTTGGATTGTTATATAAAATTTCACTATAATATCTTCACGTCTACTTCAATTCAATGACAAAATCTTTGTCGTCATTTGTATCGTTCAAGTACTTTATCTCAATAGGATTTATGTATAACAAGTCCCCATCCTATGTTAGTTACCCATTTACAGCAAAGCCACATGTTCTTAGCTTAACGAAGGCTTTACCTCTTACAATAATAACCCGTTTCCAACTATAAAATGTTTATCACTTTCATTCCAATCACTTTCGTATGGTAAAGTGCTAACAAACTAAAGGATATGGGATATGATAACATGGATGCTGCTGAATCGTCAACAAACTTCAACCGTGAAGGCTCTTGCCGAGATACCTTGGTATAGGTAAGCCTGCCCTGTCATCTGTTATGATTCCCACCGTTTGCTTCAATTCAAGTTTTGTATACGAAAAAAGCTGCTCCTCAGCAGCTCTTTCTCCATGAACTAGTTCATGCATTCGTTCAAAAATCAGTTCAATTATCGGTCATGTACCACTTCATACACGCTTATCCTTGCAAACCATAATCCCCGCGTTTAATGCAGTTTTCGCTGAGAAGGTTCCTCCGTTTTAAATGCCGTTTCTTCCGGCGAGTCTGCCGGGCGAGACAAATCACGTAAGGGGTTACCTCCAACAAAGGCTCCTGGAGCGACATTTTTATGAACCACGGCCCCGGCGGCAACTACAGCCCCATCTCCAATCGTTACCCCAGGCAGAATGGTTGTATTCGCTCCAATTAACACGTTATCTCCGATAATGACATCGCCAAGTCTGTACTCCTTAATGAGATACTCGTGAGCCAGAATCGTCGTGTTGTAACCAATCACTGAGTTTTCGCCAATCGTTATTTTTTCCGGAAAAAATACATCCACCATTACCATCAGGCCAAAAGCTGTATGCTCCCCCACCTTCATACCAAGCATGCGTCGATATATCCAGTTCTTAAGTGGCAGTACAGGACAGTACCGTGAAAACTGAATCCAGATAAAATTACGTACGCCCTTCCATGGACTCACTGTCTTGTAGATATGCCAAAGTGCATTTTGACTTTCTACCGGATAGCGGGTTACCTTTCTCATGAACGTCCCGTTCCCGTAAGAACCATATCCAGCAAGTCCCTCATATCATGCAAAATATAATCTGGCTTATACTCGCTAAGGACCTGCTCCCCTTTAAGCGACCAAGCTACACCAGCGGAGAGAGCACCTGCATTTTGCGCCGATTGAATATCAACAGGACTGTCCCCAATCATCAGTGTGTGAGCTGGGTTCGATCCCAGTTCCGCCATGGCTTTTTGCACGGGTTCCGCATGAGGTTTGGGATGAGTTACATCCTGCACAGTCACAATGGACTTCATATATTTAAGCAAATCGAAACGTTCTAGCACCTTTAATGTAGAAGGGCGGATTTTGGTCGTCACCACACCCATCGTAATCCCTGCCTGGTCCAAAGCCTCAACCACCTCGATCACATGTGGAAAAGGTTTGACCATCGCCTCATGGTGGATATCATTATAGGCACGATAACCTTTGACGTACTCCGATACCTCCTCCTGACCTGAAAAGGTTCGCATCTGTTGCTCCAATGTGCCTCCCATATGCGGGATAATCTGTTCCCTTGTCCACGGCGTAGCATGATCCCAGCCTCCCATAACATGCAGGAATGAGTTGATAATTAGCTCATTGGTATCAATAATCGTTCCATCCAGATCAAACAGTACCGTGTTAATCACGTTGCATTACTCCTTTTTATCTTCAACTTGCTTCGGATCATCTTGATCCTCAATGGGTGCCGTTGTTACCTTGTCCTCTTCTACAGCTACTGTTTCCGAATGTCCAATATCATCTGCAGCCACTTTCGATGAGACAATCGGATCACTATAGTGCGCGCTTGCTTTCCCTGTCACTCTTCTCACCACAATAAACACAACAGCTACAATAATAATGCCAATCGCAAGCAGTTGTGAAATTCGTACATTACCGTACGCTGGATCTAAATAACCTTGTTCGAAGCCGAGTGCAGTCATTGGAGACCATAATCCGTTCACCAATGAAGCAATCCAATCCGGAGCTTGGAAACCGAGACTGTCTGTACGCACAGCTTCAATAAAGAACCGTCCGATGGAATACCAGATGAAATAGGACATGAACAGCTCGCCTGCACGCATAAACTTCTGACGGCGAAGCACCAACAGCAGGATTAGCCCTGCAAAACTCCATACGGATTCATACAAAAAGGCCGGATGATGGAATACACCCTCCACGTTCATTTGATTCACAATAAAATCTGGCAAGTGTAACTTGTCTCTTAAAAATGATTCCTCTACAGGACCGCCATATGCCTCTTGGTTCACAAAGTTACCCCAGCGTCCAATCATTTGTCCAACAATTAGTCCAGGTGCACAGATGTCGGCCATACGCCAGAAGTTGTATCCTTTACGACGGAAGAAAATGACTGCACATATAATGGCACCAATCAATGCGCCGTAGATCGCAATACCGCCGTTCCATATTTTAAAAACGTCCCAGAGGTTGTCCTTATAATCTTCCCACTTAAACGCCACATAGTAGATTCGGGCTCCAATAATGGCAGAAGGCACGCCTAGCAAAACCATATCCATGAACACTTCTTGCGGAATATTAAATCGTTTGCCCTCCCGAATAACGAGCAATAGACCCAAAAGTGCAGCAGCACCCAAAATAAGGCCATACCAGTGAACCTTTAAAGCGCCAATAGAGAACGCAATCGGGTTCAACAGTAATAATGTATCCATTCATTCACACTCCTATCAATCAATTCACATCGGTAAGCATGACCGTTTGGAGCCCGCTATCAACCTTCCTCTTTGAAGGCGTGCAAGCTCCAGATGCCATGCTTCGTAAAAGCCGTTATGCTTTATATTTAAAGCCTGATGCCTTGTATTTCCTTATCCTGTTATTCCAGCTAATCGGTGAACTTTCCTTGGCCTGCCTTAGTCCATATCATCCATATCTTCCGAAATCGTTGCTGTCAGCTTGTTCGTGAATTGGAGTGCAGCATTAAGCCCCATCTGTTTCAAGCGATAGTTCATGCCCGCTACTTCAATAATTACAGCTAGATTCCGTCCAGGACGAACCGGAATGGTAACCAAAGGTACATCGGTATCAATAATACGCGTTGTTTCTTCATCCAATCCCAAGCGGTCATACTGTTTATCCTGCTGCCACGCTTCAAGACGTACAACCAAGGTAATCCGTTTATTATTACGAACAGCCCCTGCGCCAAACAAAGTCATAACGTTGATAATGCCGACACCCCGGATTTCAAGCAGGTGACGAATCAGTTCCGGTGCGGTACCGTGAAGTTGAAAGTCGGAGGTTTGGCGAATTTCAACGGCATCATCGGCAATCAGACGGTGACCGCGCTTTACGAGTTCAAGCGCAGTTTCACTTTTACCAATACCGCTGCTACCAGTGATTAGCATACCTACACCATACACGTCACACAATACACCGTGAATGGTGGCTGTCGGCGCCAACTTACCTTCCAGAAAACCAGTAATGCGGCTGGATAGAATCGTTGTCGCCATATTGCTGCGGAGCACAGCCAGATTCTGTTCCTCACTGATCTCGATCAGTTCCTGAGGAACTTCGAGTCCACGTGTAACCACAATACAAGGTGTTTCCTCTGTGCATAAACGCTGCATACGTTCACGACGCTCATGTTCAGGCAACATCGCAAAAAAGGCCAGCTCTGTTCTTCCCAGCAGTTGCACCCGCTCTTTTGGATGATATTCAAAGTAACCGGCCATCTCTAGGCCAGGACGGTTAAGATCATCTACTGTGATATATCGTTTCAAACCTTGTGACCCCGAAACGACTTCCATCTGAAATTGCTGCACCAATTCGGATACTTTCACTTTTTTCGCCATTTGTCTCTTCCTTTCAGCATTCGCTGTGCCTCTATGTACCCATTCGTGTATCGTTTCTTTCCATTATTAGCGTATTCACAACAACATTCATAACCAGGTCACTTCGCCTGTAAAATATCGCTCTTTAATACTCCAACATGCAACATTTTGAAGACAGACCTTCAAATAATCTTAAATGAATTTGGGATCGATTGCAATCGCAGACTCCCTCTGCTCTACCTGCGCTATACTAAGAAACTAGGAGCAGTTTACTCCTAAAGACTTACGTAGGTGAACAAAAAAGTAACGTCTTCTGGTGGAGAGACTTTCATCAATCGAGATTTACCGCCGGAACGTTTTATTCATCTTCATTCACTGCGGAAAAGTATTTTTGAAAAAAGCCCCTTCCAGCAATAACGGAAGGGGCTCAAGTTACATTATATAATTGCGTTACTGGGAGATTCCATCGTCACCGAGGATCCACAGTAGGATTAGTCTTGAAGAAGTACGTTAACTTCGGACTCTTTGTCAAAGATATGAACTTTGTTCATGTCAATGGCCATTTTAACTGTAGAACCATCACGAGTGTTGGAACGTCCGTCTACACGTGCGATTGTAGTGTCGTTACCTACACCGCTCAAGTAGAGGAGCATTTCGTGACCCAGGTTCTCTGTTACATCTACGTGAGTAGAGAATACAGAGTTCGGGGAAGCTTCCAGGAATACTGGCTCTTCGTGAATGTCTTCTGGACGTACACCCAGAATAACTTCTTTACCTACATATCCTCTGGATTTCAAAACTTGTGCTTTACCTTGCGGGATTTCAACATCCACACCAGGAGCTACGAAGTGAAGATTTCCACCTTGCTCAGCCAGTTTACCCGAGATAAAGTTCATAGTCGGGGAACCAATGAAACCAGCTACGAACAGGTTTGCTGGGTGGTTATAAAGCTCTTCTGGAGAAGCAGCTTGTTGGATGATACCATCCTTCATAACGACGATCCGGTCACCCATCGTCATGGCTTCGATCTGGTCATGCGTTACATAGATAACGGTTGTTTCCAAACGTTTAGCAAGCTTAGTGATTTCCGCACGCATCTGTCCACGGAGTTTCGCATCCAAGTTGGAAAGTGGCTCATCCATCAAGAAGACTTGTGGATCACGGACAATCGCACGTCCCAAAGCGACACGTTGACGTTGACCACCGGACAATGCTTTAGGCTTACGCTCAAGCAAGTGCTCGATGTCGAGAATTTTAGCTGCTTCACGTACACGTTTGTCGATCTCATCTTTTTTAACCTTACGCAATTTCAGACCAAATGCCATGTTCTGATATACGCTCATATGCGGATACAAGGCATAAGATTGGAATACCATCGCGATATCGCGGTCTTTAGGTGCAACATCATTAACGACACGGTCACCGATATAGAGTTTACCTTCAGAAATTTCCTCAAGGCCTGCGATCATACGCAGTGTTGTTGATTTACCACAACCGGACGGACCTACCAGTACCAGAAACTCTTTATCTTTAATGTCCAGGTTAATGTCAACTACAGTTGCTTTATCAGAACCCGGGTATTTTTTGAAAATATGCTCTAAACGTACTCCTGCCATGATTGTTGCCTCCTCAGAGATCATTTTGTAATCGAATACAATTTGTATTTTTATAATACCCTATTGCTTGGTTATCTGACTATTCGCAAACTGCACAAAAATATTAAGCCTTTTTCGTCACTTTGTACATTAGAAGTAAAAGTTGCACAATGATCGCACTTTTAAAGTGTCTTACATCATAACCAATCTCCTGTTTAATCTTATCCAGACGGTACACCAGCGTATTACGATGAATAAACAAACGCTTTGCTGTCTCGCTGACGTTACAGTCCAAATTAAAGAAGGTCTCCAATGTTGCCAATGTCTCGCTATCATTAAAGAGAGTTGTGTCCTTTCCCGTTTCCCGAATAAAACGTAGCCGCTGTTGCTCTGAAATACTGGCCACCAATTGCTCTAGTTGCAAATTCCAAGGAAGGTGGATATGTTGTGTGACATGAAAAGAGCGACCAATCTGCATACTTTCCTGAAGAAGGCATGTCACCTGAAGCAAAGCCTCCTTGGGAATACACGGTAGCGAAGCCGACAAGTGGAAAACACCCGCAAATTCACTGGCAACAAGCTCATATAGTCCCATACAAAAAGCATTGAGTGACTCTTTTCTCGCTTCCGCTGTATCTTCATCGGCTTCCCCAGTAACAATCTCTTCATCTCCCATGAAGAGCCATTCCTGCTCTCCGAGCGGAATTAGTGTAATTTCTTCGCCAAAATAACTTTCCAACAATTTATTCAAAACTTTAGAGTCAACACGCTGAGAATCCGGAGTCTCACCCTGTAACAGAAAAAGAACTTTCTCCTCCCGGAATCCTGCAATAGAGGTGAACGAATCAGGTAGTGCAACGAAATTTCCCGTATCGTAAGCTTTAATCTGCTCCTTAAGCCATGTCCCCAGCAAAAATAACTGTTTATCGGTATCGCTCGTGAGCAATGATACATCATCGCTTTGTTGACTGGAATCAAACTTATTAAGAATCAGCAACTCAATTAGACGGCGAGTCTCCATTGTAATAGACGCCGCATCGCATCTCCAGCACAGAATGGTTTTTTCCTGCTCGTTCATGCCAACTTTGAAAAAAATACGCTCACCGTGGTGTAAACTAACAACATCACTTGATATGACTGAACTTTCTAATGGCTCGTATTCATCCCTACCCGCTTTAATTAGATTATTTTGCGATTTATTTTCGTCTAAGCCAATCAAATGATCAATCGATTGTATCCACTCATGCATCGTAATTTCATACTCGTCCAATGTGGTGCCTATAATCACTTCAATCTGCTGTTTCAAATCAGGTATGAGCTTCATCTGATGAACTTCACCACTCTGCTTTATTTTTATCATCATTTTATCATATCTTGATGCTTGCCGCTTTGTATCCACTATTCTGCAATATATCTGTGTAAACAAAAAGAGTGATTGATCATAAAATGATCAATCACTCTTTTTTTAAGATGAGTCATGAAGGATTCGAACCTTCGACACCCTGATTAAAAGTCAGGTGCTCTACCAACTGAGCTAATGACTCATGAAACTGGTGGAGGATGATGGATTCGAACCACCGAACCCGTACGGGAGCAGATTTACAGTCTGATGCGTTTGGCCACTTCGCTAATCCTCCAAGGATTAAAGGTGGCTCGGGACGGAATCGAACCGCCGACACGAGGATTTTCAGTCCTCTGCTCTACCGACTGAGCTACCGAGCCATATTTATTTTTAGAATTAATGGCGGAACCGACGGGATTCGAACCCGCGATCTCCTGCGTGACAGGCAGGCATGTTAGGCCAACTACACCACGGTTCCAGGCATTAATGGTGCCGGCGAGAGGACTTGAACCCCCAACCTACTGATTACAAGTCAGTTGCTCTACCAGTTGAGCTACACCGGCATATATGGTGGAGGCTGAGGGGATCGAACCCCCGACCCTCTGCTTGTAAGGCAGATGCTCTCCCAGCTGAGCTAAGCCTCCTGGGTAATATGGTAGCGGCGGAGGGGATCGAACCCCCGACCTTACGGGTATGAACCGTACGCTCTAGCCAGCTGAGCTACACCGCCATATTATAAATGTTTCGATTGCTTGTCCATCCTTAGGTAAAGATGGCGGAGAGAGAGGGATTCGAACCCTCGCACCGATTACTCAGCCTAACCCCTTAGCAGAGGGTCCCCTTATAGCCACTTGGGTATCTCTCCAAAGACAATCTCAACGTTGTACAAGGATTGCTCCTTGAAAACTAGATTCGAAACGAAACGCACGCGATTTAAAACTTGCTATTGGATAAGCCCTCGACCGATTAGTACTGGTCAGCTCCATGCATTACTGCACTTACACCCCCAGCCTATCTACCTCGTCGTCTTCAAGGGGTCTTACATACTGGGAAATCTCATCTTGAGGGGGGCTTCACGCTTAGATGCTTTCAGCGCTTATCCCGTCCGTACATAGCTACCCAGCGGTG
>NZ_JAMAUN010000012.1:0-219210 GCF_023714295.1 Paenibacillus polysaccharolyticus | reverse complement strand
CACCCGTCCGCCGCTAACCATCCGAGAAGCAAGCTTCTCTTCAAGTCCGCTCGACTTGCATGTATTAGGCATGCCGCCAGCGTTCGTCCTGAGCCAGGATCAAACTCTCCAATAAAGATGAATTTCAAAGCGTGGTTAAACGCGGTGAAACTCATCGGGGTATTGAAAAGAGCGATAAGCTCATTTTGAATCTGACAAGATTAAATCTCATTGTTGCTTTCAAAATCATACAGTTCGAAGACTTGTACCGATTTTTCCAGCGTCGATCTTGCAAGCAAGATCGTTACTCACTCGTTGTTCAGTTTTCAAAGATCAAACTTGTTCTCGCCACCGAAATCAGTTCGTTTCAGCAACTCTTATATAATATCATGTCCAAACCAACTTTGCAAGCTCTTTTTTAAGTTTCTTTCGAAGCTTATTTTATTTGCTTGCCGCACCGTCGAAGCTGTGTTTTCTTGGCCGGAATAAGAATATAACATGGTTAGCTTCCCGTTGTAAAGTGTTATTTATGAATTTATTAATTCCATATTACGGAATTACTTTTGATGGTGAATATACTCCATATAAATACACTATGTTTTAAAGTCACATTGTCCTATGATACCAGCTGCTTACCTTAAGAACTAAACAAAGCAGTGCACCTTAATATTTACCTCTCTCTATATATATTTAGTACTTTCTTAAATGTCTGATCCATTAATCCCCCTTCCCCTAAGCCTGCATAAAAAAAACAACAGTTCTTCAGATATGATTACCACATCCGAAAACTGCTGTTTCTCTGGCAAACGGTGCACCTGTCTCCACTCTGCCTCTTCACATGTCCGTTTACTAGGACTTATCAGCAGCAGAGTCGGCGTTTTCCTTATTCTTGGTTCCCTTGCTTTTATAAGGTTTCGGAGCACTCTTCGCTCGGTTGGCACTGGCTTGCCAGCGATTCCAACCTTTTTTGCCCGTTCCGCGGCCTGTGCCGCCCTTACCTTTTGCTTTGCTCATATTATCACTCCATTAATCCTGTCTATGTCTAAAAATGATCTTCCTCGGTAATGTTCCAATGTAACTCAGCCCATGTGGTTCACTTCCAGCATTTCTTATTATACCAAACTTGAAGTGTTCACGTTTTATATTTAGAAGAATTACACTTGAACCTTAGGTTCTTGTACCGATTTAACACTTCTTAGCACACGTAAGGATAATAAGAAACAGATGCCAAGCACCGCCGCAGCCGATACATACGGATAGTTAATATTCACATCAAACAACGCTCCAGCTACGATGGGTCCAGCGATGTTGCCCAGACTTGTATACGCGGAATTCAGGCCAGCCACAAACCCCTGTTGTTCTTCAGCGAGCTTGGACATCTGCGTACTGATTGCAGGGCGTAAAATATCCATTCCCAAAAAGACGATAAATGTTACAACAACGATTAACCAGTACGTGTGAACGAACAAGGTTAGTAATACAAACACGGAAACAAACAGCAAACATACCGTGATAACCTTCTTTTCCCCAAATGTGTTCAGCAACCAGCCAATCAGGGATACTTGCACAACTGCTCCTGCAATGGAACCAAATGTAATGATAAACGCGATATCTTTGGTCGTAAAACCAAACTTGTGATCCACAAACAGGGAGAATACCGTCTCGTAGTTAGCCAAACCAAAAGCCATGACAAATACGATGATTAGACTGAAAAAGTAAGGTTCCCGGTAAGAGTTGATAAGCTGAGATACCATACCTGGTGCTTTTACTTTCGCCCCGCTAGTTTCAGGTGTAGTCTGCTCACTCGCGCTACGCTCGGATTCAGGCAAGATAATCAGTGTAATGATTGCAGCCAGCAAACCCGCAACCCCTGCCGCATAAAAAGGAACCCGTATGCCGAACTCGGCAATATAACCGCCGATCCCTGGCCCGATGATAAAACCTGTTGTGATCGCTGCATTAATAAGCCCCATGCCTTTACCGCGTTCTTCTTCCGTTGTGATATCAGCCGTATAAGCCATAACCGCAGGAAAGATCAACGCCGCGCCAATACCGCCCAGCATTCGGGCTGCGAAGAGCAGATAAGGCGCATTCACCGCACCGAACATAAATTCTGATACCGCAAAGATCAGCATCCCGAATACGATAATCTTTTTGCGTCCCCACTGGTCTGACCAACGACCTGCTGCTGGAGAGAACAAAAACTGTGTGAAAGAGAACGCCGCGAACAGAAGTCCCATCGTAAAGCCCGTAATATGAAGCAAGTTCATGTAAGCAGGCATGATCGGCACAACCAGACCAATACCCATAAATACGAGAAAAATATTCAACATCAACAGCAGCAACGCGCCCCTGTTACGTGTCAGTAAAGCCATGATTCCATCCTCCATCGTTGTCTAATTATGCTGTTTATCCTTGGCAATCCCGTGAAGAAATACACTGGCGGCCTGACGATACAACGCAAGAGCCTCGCCCGGTTCCAGCTTACGCGACATTTGACTAAGCCCTATAATGGTACTTTCCAAAATCAACGCAAGATACTCTACATTCTGATCATTGAACTCCCCGCTGTCTATTCCTTCTTGAATCAGCTGCTTATTGAATTGGATGTGCCGCTCAAACAATACTGCGATTCGTTCTTCAATATCATTCTCTTTCTTCTCTCCAGTGAAGAACTCATCAGCCGCTTTTGTTAAAGGATGGTTGATATCATCCATAATGAGCTGTTCCGCCAGTCCATAGATTTTCTCGGTGGAAGTGTGATACAGATGAACTTTTGATTTCCAGCTTGCTTCCCACTCCCGATCCCATTCATCAATGAGATAGAGGAAGAGCCCTTCTTTGCTTTTGAAATGATAATATATATTTCCCTTGCTACTTCCAGTCGCCGCGACGATGTCCTCAATAGACGTTGCTTTATATCCTTTTTGTACAAAAAGGGCTTTGGATGCATCCGCAAGTTTTTTCTTGGTCTGCTCGGACTGGAGCTGCTTTTTATTCAAACTCACTCACTTCACTCCATTCTTATATACTGAACATTCGTTCTGTATTCTAGCAAATATATGTTTAATCCGCAATATAAAAAGGAGAACCCGCCATGTGGCAAGCCCTCCTTTTATTCACGAATCCATTTATTTCTTCTTTTTACCCTGTCCATGTAATATCTTTAATTGGCCATTCTCGTATCCGACCTGATATGTCACGTTATATTGAGTCGTTACGTATTCCCCATCCTTGCGCTCCTCGGCAGCGATCACACCGCTCACTTCCATCTCTTCCTTACTCGTACTCGCAGACGAAATTTCCTCCACACTAACATAGCTCGTATACGTATAGCCTTCACGAAATTTAGCGTAACTTGTGCCCTTCTGCCAATCACTTCCGAGCAACGCATAGGCAGATACATAATCACTCATGTTCAGGTAGTTGTAAAAATCAGCAACCAGTGCTTCCGCTTCAGATAAAGCAGCGGACGACGTCTGCGAAGATGAGTCCCTTACCGTTTGTGCCCCTTTGGTATCAGGTGAGCGCTCTGACCATTGTTGCACCTGCTTCAATACACTGGTGATAGGAATGCTGAACCCTAGTCCACCTTCCTGTTTAACCACCGTCGAATTAATCCCCAGCACTTCTCCCGTTTCCGCGTTAATCAGCGGACCGCCGCTGTTACCGTTAGTAATCGGAGCAGATATCTGATACAAGTTGGTATAAATATAAGGCGGGATTTCAAAACTGCGGTCAAGTCCGCTAATAATGCCGGTAGTTACCGTATTTTCAAAACCAAGCGGACTGCCGAGTGCCAGAATTTCATCACCAACCTCCGCTTTAGCTGACGCAATAGGCAGAGGTTCCATTTTCACAAGATCAGGGACTCTGACAACAGCAACATCCGTCTCTTCGCCAAAACCAATCACTGTCCCCCGATATTCCTGATGATCCAAGGTGCGAATCGTCACTTCTTTGGAACCCTCGACGACATGCGCATTAGTGATGACATCGCCCTTGTTATTATATAAGAAGCCTGAGCCCAGACCATCGCTACTTTCAATCGTAACTACTTTTCTCTGACTATCTTCAATAATCTGTTTACGCGTTTTCTTTTCTGTGATTTTAGATGTTGTTTTTGTTTTGGGTTGCTCCGCCTGTTTCGAGGAAGCCACAGCCAGTTTGGGAGCTAGCGCCATCTCATCTGCTGTATGCTGGTGAATCCAGAATACGCCTCCAGCACCAGCACCAATAATGATTGCACTGGAAAGGATCGTTCCCCATACACGTTTGCTCATTTTGTCTTCCTCCTACTCCACATACCAAGATGCATTCGTAACTGTCACATTCGCGGCTTCATATACCCCATAATAGTAGGTTTCAAAATATCCTTCTTCGCCTACATCCAATATAGCTGGGTATACATAAACATCTGTCTCACCGATG
Organism: Paenibacillus polysaccharolyticus; assembly: GCF_023714295.1. Classification (GTDB taxonomy): domain Bacteria; phylum Bacillota; class Bacilli; order Paenibacillales; family Paenibacillaceae; genus Paenibacillus; species Paenibacillus polysaccharolyticus_A. The sequence goes on along the minus strand of NZ_JAMAUN010000012.1, from coordinate 214,800 downwards.
TAATCGCCATTCGAGGAATTGATGCTAACAATAAGCGCCACGGATGATATAGGGCGTGTTCCCTGATTAAACACCGACCCGCTGATATACAAGTCTCCATACTCATCCAGCTTAGCAGACAGATCCGTTACGTATACAGCCCCTGTACGATTGCGAAGTTCCTCTTCAGCTGCTTGCTGTTCTGCAAGTCGAATACGTTCTTCCTCTGCTTGCTCAAAAGCTTTCTTCTCACGCAACACTTCATCCCGGTATTTGGTCAGCTTCTGATCCTCAGGCGCATAAGATAATCCATTGTCCACGGTTTGCAGTGCTGCTGTAAAATCACGCTTCTTCACTTGCTGCTCGGCCTGCTTATAACTGATACCTGCCAGCTTATCCGTAATCTGTTTCTTCACTGCTTCGGCTTCTTTACCGTTCAGCTTGGAGATCGTTTTGAGTTTATCAGCGAGTGCCTCGACGGTTGTTAACTGATCAATTTCCTTTTTCACTTTCAAAACAGCCAGGGTCACCTTTCGATTGTTCAAGGCTGACCTTACCTTATCAAACACCGGCTCTTGGCGTTCGTTTAATGTTTTAGTCGCGGTTTGAATCATTTTGTCCGCTTCCGACAGCTTACCTGTTTTGAGCAGACTCGCGGCTTCGTCCATTTGTTTTAGTAAATTATTTGCTTGCTCTGTAATTTTACGATCCTGAACGAGTGCTCCTACATTCGGTCTTTGAGCGAGAGCTTTGTCCAGCAAATCCAGAGCTTCTGAATATTTCCCGTCCAGTGCAGCCTTCTCTGCCTCAAGATGCAGTGTCTTCACATGAGCGTTAATCAGATTCTCCTCATTATAATAATACGCTAACAACGCCCCCATAATTGCTGCAAGTAGCAGCGGGATAATCCATACAAATGGACTGCTCTTGCGCTTGCTCATCGTTCCGGTTGCAGATGCATTACGTGGCTCCAGTCCTGAAGGCTCCGACCAGATTTGCTCCTCTGTGGAGCTATCTTGTTTCAATCGGGTTCCACACTTCTGACAGTGGTCTTCCCCAGAGCTATTTTTCGTGCCGCATATGTGACAATACATCCTGATCCCTCCAGCCTAAACGTATGTAAATTTAGATATATGTTATCTTTTGTTTTTCTGTTGTCGTTCTGTTACTTGATATCACTCCAGAATATGTGTTGCCTAATCTCGGGGTGAATCGACATTTATCATATAGCAAAAAGGTAAAATGCACCATATATTCTGAAGGAAAAATAAGATATATAGTAAGGATTCATACTGATCACTTATTTTGTAGCCTAAAAAAGACCTTCCTGTTTTTAAGGAAGGCCTTCATGTATATTCCGCAAGTCCATCTGATGCGGATCTATTTAGTTTCATTCATTTATCCATTCAGCGATAGTTAGAGGGCACAATTCATGCTGATCTATTCGGGCTGATTCGAAGGGAACGCGCTCAAATTGATATAAGAGACTTCCCATAGATGGTTGTCCAGGTCTTGAAAACTCCGTCCATACATAAATCCATGATCTTGAGGTTCGTTATATCGCTTCGCTCCAGCATCAAGGGCAGCTTGTACAATCGCATCCACTTCTTCACGGGAAGCAACAGATAAAGCGACGATCACTTCTGTTGTCTCAGCCGCGTTCGCGATTTTTTTCGTGATAAAGGATTGGAAACGTTCCTCCACCAGAAGCATTGCAAAGATATTTTCTCCGACAATCATACAGGTAGCCTTATCGTCCGTAAACTGGGCATTGAATTCAAACCCCACTTTCGTAAAGAAATCAACCGATCTCTTCAAATCCCGGACTGGCAAGTTGACAAAAATCTGATTAGCACGAACAGCCACCATTGATCACCTCGGATTCCTAGAATAGATTCCACCCCAAAATATCACCTCGCGTATGCGCTGTCAATTATGTATAATGGGACTATTCCAACATGTGAGGTGAAAGGGATGTTGTTCCCAATCGTTCGAAGTAATTAAATGTCGGGCTGGATCAAAACGCGTACCAGCTACCAAGGGGTAGCTCTGTCCTTTTGAGCCTGTTCGATGTGTAGATGAACGATGATTGAAAACAACAAATCCTAAATAACACATCACATACTGGAGGAAGAATTAATATGACAAAACAGTGGGATTACAACACATTTTATGAACGTGTCGGTCAACAAAATGGATGGGATTTCAGCACGATGAAGGTGATCTCTGAACCCACTGACTGGGACTTCTATGATGAGGTGACTCGTTGCACACAAACATCCGATCTGCTGCTGGACATCGGCACAGGTGGAGGCGAAGCCGTGCTCTCCATTGCTGAACATGCTCATCTGCTTGTCGGCATCGATTTGGCTCATGGAATGATCGAGACAGCTCAGCGAAATTTAAAGCGAACTAAAAAATGCTCCAATGTGCGATTCACTCAGATGGATGCGGACAACTTACAGTTTCCAAAGTCATTCTTTAATATCGTTTCTTGCAGACATTCCGCATTCTCCGCGTCAGAAGTGTACAACGTTCTCGCAGAGGATGGCGTATTCCTGACCCAGCAGGTCAGCGAGCACGATAAATTGAATGTAAAGCAAGCATTTGGACGTGGACAACATCTCGGAATAAAGCCCGGAACACTACTGCAAAAGTATAAACAAGAGCTGAAACATGCAGGTTTCCAGCACATCGAGGTCCGCGAATATAACGTAACCGAGTATTACGCTACACCGGAGGATCTCTTGTTCCTGCTGACACACACGCCTATCGTTCCTCAATTTGGAGAACTCGCGTCCGACCTGGATATCTTTGAACACTTTGTTCAAAATCACCGCGACGAAAAAGGGATTCGCACCAACTCGGCGCGGTTCATGATTACAGCCAGAAAATGATCTGAAATCTATTATGAAATTTTAGTATATAAAGTAAAATGAAAAACGCGTCTTGGCGACCTGTATGGTTCAAGCCAAGAACGCGTTTTTTGGTTATTTCTTATCGTTGCCAGATTTCATAGTCACGGCTCAAGCTGAAGTTTCTCCAAGAATGGTTTCAAGCGATCTACCACATAATGGCTGCCACCGCGCCCGTTCACCTCTTCGATTACGGCTGCCAACAGGAACGACGGTGATTGGGTATCAAAGGTAACGAAAAATCCGTTCTCCTGACCTTGCTCACCCTTCTTCGCTTTCAGTTCGGCCGTTCCTGTCTTGCCTGCAAGACCGCCAGCAATCGAGCTGAGGGCATGTGCCGTTCCGCCTTGACGAGACACCACCTGTTTCAGTGCGTCGGTAACGGTATTGGCTACATCCGGTGTGATAATCACCTCAGGATCGGGGGTCTCTTTTCCAACAATCAATACAGGTTTCACTAGCTTGCCTTCATTCACAAACGGCGTAAACGCAGTAGCAAGATGAATCGGCGACATTAACATCTCACCTTGACCATACGAAGTGTCGGCTAGCAGTACCTCGGAAGAAAGATCCCTGTTCGCCTCATTCGCATACTGACTAGGTTTCAAATAGAGTTCATCCAGCCCGAAATTGTCACCAAACCCGAACTTTTGAATGCCCTCGATAAACTTGGCGCTCCCCATCTCAGTCGCTTCCATTGCAAAATAAATATTGTCGGAGTATACGAGGGCATCCACCATATTTACGGGACTCAGGCTTTTCACCCGCTTGACGTAATATCCGCCCCAGCTATCATTCTTCCGCCATTGCAAACCAGAAATCTCATGGGTTTTGTCCGGTGTGGTCACCTTCTCCATCAACCCTGCAGCCGCAGTAATCGCCTTGAAGGTTGAGCCGGGAGCGTATCGTGTCGTTACTCGGTTGATAAAAGGAAGCTTCTCGTTCGCCGAATAGGCATCCCACTCGGCCTGCGTCAGACCGGTAACCATTTTATTCGGATTGTAGGAAGGCGCACTCACCAGAGCAAGCATATTTCCGTCCTTCGGATTCATCATCACCATCGCTCCGGCATCGCCGCCACCCGCCAGCGTTTGATACAGCTTTTTCTGCTCTGCAGAGCTGATCGTCAGCTGCACATCCTTACCGTCGACTGCATCTTTGCGGATCAATTCGGAACGCGTGTTGCCCGCTTCATCCGTAATCTCAATCAGACCGCCACGCTCCCCGCGTAGCTGCTTCTCCATGGACTGCTCCAGTCCAGCTTTGCCGATCCAGTCTTCCGCACGGTAATACCCTTCGGTATCTTTATCCAGGTCTTCCTTCGTGGCCTTACGTACATATCCGATCAGATGTGCCGCTGCTTCACCAAGCGGGTAATACCGAATTTCCTTACTTTGCAGAGCAACTCCGCTAAGAGAAGAAGGGACATCAAATTCCTCTGTCGAGGCCATTGGCACAAAAAATTCCGGTTTCACCCATGTCTGACCAAGTGTCTTCTGAATGGCTTCTACGGACACCTTGTAATGATCCGCGATGCGTGCAATCATCTGATCCGGGTTCTCTCCGAGCTTCTCGGGTACGATGCCCCACTCATTCATTGTGCCTTGGGTTGCAAGCGGCAACCCGTCACGATCTACAATATCCCCTCGATTCGGGAATAACGTCTTCACCCGAACTTTGCTACCTTTCACCATGTCACTGAGGATCAGGGACGGCTTCCAGTTAATCTGCCAGACTTTGCTCCCGTCCTCCAGCTCCTGTCGAACTAAATTAAGCGTATGTGTCTCGTTGACTTCACCTAAAAAGGTGGTCAGGTGTAGATCATAATCGGTCTGGTAGAGATCAGGGTTACTAGCCCCTTGTTCTGCCTGATTCGTTCCCTCTTTGTCCGTTGTTGCTTGTGATTCAACCTTAGTCTCGGTTCCACTTTCAGTCCCTGTTGTTTGAGCGCCAGAGTCAGCTTCCATTCCTGTCGTATTCGCTGCTGTCAGCTCAGCTTTAACAGCAGAGACCTGCATACCCGAGTAGATTGCATTGTATTTCTCAATAAACTGTTCCTTGGACATACCTGCCTCTGTCAACGAAGCAGGTGACATCAACGAATACAGCTGGCCGAACTCTTTCTTTTGTAAATGCTCTATGTACTGATTCACAGTTGTCTGCGGTTTCGGTTCCTCCGGTTTGCTATTCTGCATATAAAGATACATTCCAATACCGCCTGCAAATAGAATCGGCAAGAGTCCATATAATAATTTACGTTTCGATTTCATGTCACATCACCTCTACTCTATACTATAAATTTCCTGCGTCGATTAAACAATGTGACAAATCTGATGAATTTGTCATTAAAAATAGCCTTAAGCTCACATAATATGTTTAAATAAGAATAGTGAATTACATACTAAAGCTTTTTTGCGATGCAAAAGGCTGAAAAGGAGCCCGATGATGGAAATCAGCTATTTTTTACTCCCAAAAGCCGAAGTGGCCTATATCGAGTCTACCGCTTCCATGAAAGATGCTATTGAGCAGTTGGAATCGCACCACTACACCGCCATTCCCGTAATTGATCCGGATGGAAAATATGTTGCTACTCTGTCCGAAGGTGATCTGTTATGGAAAATGCGTAATACGCCTGGATTAACATTTGATAATATGGACCAAGTGCAGGTCGATGAGATTAGCCATCGTGTCTATAATGAGTGCGTGTACATCGAAGCAGAGATGGAGGATATGCTGACTCTTGCGGCAGACCAAAACTTTGTGCCCGTGGTGGATATAGATCGGGTCTTTCTTGGAATCATTCGTCGTAAGGATATCATTGAATATTACACCCGCAACATATCCGATTAATAAATCTCGGGTAGCATGGAAGTGCTACAGTGAGATTACGGTATCTGCAAAAGATCAACCAAAAAAAGGCGAGCCCATAGGCTCGTCTTTTTTATGTAATCATTCCACTAACGTAACAATTTCCACATTATGGACTTAAAATAAAAATGTTGCTAATTTCGCATGAAATAAATACAATAATCTTCACGATTCGACATATTTCGTCATTACCAGACTGTATTTAAACACCAAAACATGTCGTTTCCATCACATATAATGGATTAATACACAATTTCATTCATTTCTTTTGTTCAGAATTCGTTCAGAACGCTATTGTACGATAGACATATGGTTAGACTTGATGAACGTTGATTACTTTCACCAATTATAGAGAGAGGTATGCACCTTGAATCGTTTAAGCACACGCAAAAAAATGCTGGTTACCGCAACGGTGATCATGTCTTGTATTTACGTCATATGGCGTACCTTCTTCACCATTCCTTTCGGCCATGGCCCGCTTGCCGTGACCGCCGGTCTTGCCCTCCTGATTGTCGAACTCATTGGTATGTTTGAACTCGCTGTGCATTTTTATAACATGACCCGGCTTGAATATCCTGAACTTCCTGTCGTTGATGAGTCATTGTATCCTGACGTTGATGTTTTTATAGCTACATATAACGAACCTGCATCCTTGCTTTTCAAAACGATTAACGGCTGTCTCAATATGGATTACCCGGACCGCTCCAAAGTACATATCTACCTGTGTGACGACTCCAATCGTCCCGAGATGCGAGAACTGGCTGATCATATGGGGATTAACTATCTGACCCGGACAGAGCACATCCACGCCAAAGCTGGAAACTTGAACAACGCCATGAAACATACTTCCTCCCCTCTAATCGCCACGTTTGATGCCGATATGATTCCGAAGCATGATTTTCTGACGTCCTGCGTGCCTTATTTTCTGACAGGAGAAAAGATCGGCTTCGTGCAAACTCCGCAAAGCTTCTATAATCCCGATCAGTTTCAATACAATCTGTATTCCGAAGCTCGAATTCCGAATGAACAGGACTACTTCTATCGCGATGTGCAGGTCGGACGGAACAAGTCCAACTCCGTTATCTACGGCGGAACCAACACGGTACTTTCGAGGCAGGCACTCGAAGATGTGGGCGGTTTCTATACTGGTTCCATTACAGAGGATTTTGCCACTGGCATTGAAATGCAGAGCAAAGGGTATCGCTGTTTTGCCACCAATAAAGTACTTGCTTCCGGACTTGCTCCCGGTGATCTGAAAAGCCTGATCAAACAGCGCCAACGCTGGGCACGCGGATGTATTCAAACGGGCAGAAAAATGAATATCTTGTTCAAGCGCGGACTTACGTTTGCCCAAAGACTGAATTATATCTCTTCTATAACCTATTGGTATTCCGGTCTTAAACGAGTGCTGTATATCATGTCACCCATTCTGTTTGCTGTGTTCGGTGTGCTCGTGGTGAAGTGTACCATTTTGGAAATTCTCGTGTTCTGGCTGCCGATGTATCTATTAACGAATATGTGTCTGCGCATGTTGTCAGGTAATATTCGAACTACGAAATGGACGAATGTATACGAAACTATTCTTTTTCCTTCACTGCTACCTGCGGTCATTCTGGAAACACTGGGCATCACCATGAATAAATTTGCAGTGACTCGTAAAGACGGTGCTCATAACGATCGTAGCTACCAGCTCAAACAGATCATTCCACATCTGATCTTGGCTGTGCTCTCTATAATCGGCATCGTCAACTGCATTCACTGGACATTTAGTCAGGGCACCATTGGATTTCTCGTTGTTCTATACTGGCTGTTGATTAATTTCTACAACATTATGATGTCGATCTTTTTCCTGAGCGGACGTAAAGTGTTCCGCAACTATGAGCGTATTCTGGCTGCTGTGGACTGTACACTAACAACTGAAGGTGAAACGCTGTCCACGGTTACGCATGATATTTCGGAAGGCGGGATGGCCATCGTACTGGATACACCGAGATACATCCCGAGCGAAGCCGAATTTGCTGTACGTCTGGTAACGGATCATTATTCAAGCGAGTTTACAGCCAAGGTAACGCACGTAACTTCATTCGGTAATAAGTGGAAGTATGCATTCAAAGTGCACGAGATTACAGAACAGGATCAGCGTCAGTTGTTACATATTGTGTATGACCGCGAGCCTACGCTTCCGCAGAAGCTGGATAAAGATATCAGTACATTTGAGGACATCCGTCTGAATTTTGTAAAACGCGGACAAGTGGGCCTCATGTCCAACCGCAAGCTGGCACGCATTCCGCTGAACCATGAACTGGACACACCCGAATATGGAACCGTTATGCTGATGGACTTTAACTATGAATTTTTGCTTTTGAACATATCACGGCAGGAAATGGTCTATGAGCTTCGTTTGCCGCTTGCCGAGGGACTCGTTCTTGACTGTATGTGGGTGAAGTCGATGCGAAGCAAACATGGCATTCTGTACCAGATCAGAAATATTCAGGACATTGCCCGAAATGGACAAATGCCTGAACTGGAAGCTCTTTTGAAACAATGGAATGTGGCGTATACCGAGGCAGACAAACCGACACGCCCAGTACAGAATAAAAACTTCATCTCGAGTGATGAACTCGACGAGATGGCCTATTTATAACATGGAGGCAAAGAACGCATGAGTACCAAATGGCAGCAATGGCTGCTTGTCGCAGTCCTCACAGGTTTATCAAGCTTATACCTCATCACTGCTACTGCTTCGGCTCAGCCTGATCAGTTGCAGTGGAGCGAGAGTTCTATAAAGGTATGGAATAATGGAGCCAAAGTGCAGTCCAAGCTGAATCGTACCGGCAGCTTACAGATTAACACCTCGACACAGGAGCTACAAAAAGGCTATTACTCCGCCTATGTATATGAGCTGCAAAACAGAGATTGGTCGGGCTACAGCGAGTTAAGGTTTTCGATTCGCAGTGATTCCGATCAGACGCTGCCGCTAAACGTTGTCATCACACGAACGGATCAATCGGCACTGACGGTGGCGGATCAGCGCAATGTCATCCTCGTTCCCAAAGCAACCAAAGAGCCGAAGCTGGTTCATCCCGTAGATGGGTTGATAAGACTGGAGCCCGGGTTTGAGGGGGAGGTTCGTGTTCCCTTTTCCAGCCTCATGGTTCGAAATCATGCAGCTACGGTTGGCCGTGTCACACCAGAGAAAATGCTGAGCTGGGGCATCACAATGACCACGACTGAGAACGCACAGCTGAATTACCGCGTTGGAAATATCAAACTGGTACCTAGGAAAGAAGCTGTTGCAGAAAACCAATTATCTTCTGTAATGATCAAAGGTGATGAACGAGTCGTGAAACCAGTGGCCGGTGAATCGGTTGCAACGTATACCGTTAGTGGCCTGCAGGCGACAGCATCGAAAGCTTTGGAAACGCCAGAAGTAGAAGTGAATTTCCAGCTTGCTCATCCTGTACAGGGTGTAACCATCACATCGGATGGCCTACTAACCATTGGAACGGAAGCCGCAAAAGCCGAGGTGGTGACTGTTCGTGCGCTGGTGGACCAGAAGTGGAATCTCGATTATACCGTTAAACTTGATCGTTCCACGGCGATGCAGATGAAGGAAGCGGATGGAACACCGCGTTTCATCCCCTCGCCAGGCCAGGTTTCCAAAGTACTGAAACCTTCCACCGTATGGTTACAGCCATGGATGGAATGGATGATCCGAATCGGCCTTCTTCTGATTGGACTCGCGGTGGTTATTCCATATTGGCTGTGGCGCAAACTTCAGCACGGCTCACAAGCGGGGAAGCAACGTTCGATGAATCATCGCAGGTCCAAGCGGATATTTAAAATGTAGCTTTTTTATTTCATCATTAACATCATCAAGGAGGAAAGGCAGTGCTCTTTTCCAGTGTAGTCTTCTTATTTTATTTCTTGCCGCTTGTGCTCGGGCTGTATTATATATTGCGGTTTTCTGTGACGCTGAAAAATATGTTGTTGCTTGTGGCAAGCCTGTTCTTCTACGCATGGGGTGAACCACGCTTTGTGCTGGTTATGCTGGTCTCCATCGCACTGAATTACGTTTTCGCACTGCTCGTGGACAAGTACCGGGATCGGCGCACTGCCGCTTATACCGTTATCACCATGATGCTAGTTGCCAATCTGGGTATGCTGTTTGTTTATAAATACCTGGCGTTTGCCCTGCGCATTGTCAATGAAAGTACAGGCTTTGGCCTCAGCATTCCGCATATTGCGTTGCCGCTCGGCATTTCCTTTTTCACCTTCCATGCGATCTCCTACGTCATTGACGTGTACCGCGGACATGGAAATGTGCAGAAAAATCCGTTTTATGTCGCCCTCTATATTTCCTTCTTCCCTCAGCTTGTAGCTGGGCCCATTCTGCGTTACAACATGATTGCGGATCAGATGATGCATCGGAAGGAAAGCTGGGACAAGTTCGCGGTCGGCTGTTGCCGGTTTATTGTGGGTTTGAGTAAAAAAGTGCTGTTATCCAACAGCATGGCCATTGTGGCCGATCATGCATTCAGCATGGGCGGAACAGGCGATATCGCTTCAAGTCTGGCTTGGCTGGGAGCGATTGCCTATACATTGCAGATTTATTTCGACTTCTCAGGTTATTCGGATATGGCGATTGGACTCGCGCTTATGTTTGGTTTCAAGTTTGAAGAAAACTTCCGGTATCCGTATATCTCACGCTCCATCACCGAATTTTGGCGCCGCTGGCACATCTCGCTTGGCACCTGGTTCAAGGAATATGTTTACTTCCCGCTGGGAGGATCACGCGTTAGCAATAAAGATAAAATGATCCGCAATCTGCTGATTGTCTGGGGTCTGACGGGCATCTGGCACGGGGCAGAATGGACATTTGTCATCTGGGGTCTAATCAACTTCGCGTTCATTGCACTGGAGAAAATTTTCAACCTGGATAAGAGCACACGGTATGCTCCGCTCCGACATTTCTATGCCATGTTTATCGTAGTTATTGGATGGGTGATTTTCCGTTCACCAGACTTGTTACAGGCTGGCAACTACCTTGGCAATATGTTCGGACTGTATGGCAACGGGTTCTGGAGCGATACGACCTGGATGTTCATGAAAGAATACGCCCTTTTCTTCATTCTCGGCATTCTGTTCTCCACACCACTTGCCTTACGGATGAACAAATGGATGGTGGATGGTGTACGCTTCGGTAAACCGCTTGAACTGCTTTACCCGGTGACCATTATTGCTCTGTTCCTTGTGTGTGTATCCTACTTGGTCAAAGGAACATACAACCCGTTCATATATTTTAATTTCTGAGAGAAGGATTTCATATGCATAACTTTTTTGCCAAAAAGAGAATGACCGCCTTCCTCTTCATTCTTGTGCTCGCCACGTTCTCGATCTTGAATATGATTCATTCTTTCGAGCCCTTGAAAAAAACACTGGCGTCAGCGGACTACCGCTTCTCGAATGCCAAAGGTATCATCAACGAACTGGATGCAGATATTAATGAGCACGTTTTTGAAAAGTTTGGATTCGTGGAAGCCTACGGATACTTGCAGTCACTCATGTGGAAGAACGAAGAGAACAACTTCGAGGTCGTCAAAGATACGGAGGGTAAGCTTCACTATACGTATTTCGCCACGGGGCCAACGGATACGACAGAACTTTCTGATCGGGTTGCCGAGCTAGGGGCACAATTGGGGTCAAAAACCAAGCTTACGTATGTCATGACACCGGACAAATATGTACGTGGTTATACAACATTTCCGGAAGGCATCCCTTATAACTACAATAACGAAACGGCCGACGGTTTTCTGGATCATCTGAAGCAGAGCGGAATCGACACGCTGGATCTGCGCGAAGGATTATTGGAGAGTGGCATACCGGCGAAGGATTTGTTTTTCACAACCGATCATCACTGGAAAATCAAAACGGCCTTCTGGGCCTTCGGCCAGCTGGTTCAACATCTGGACGGGCTGTACCATAAGCCGCTCGATCCCGAGCATTATTTTACAGACATGAATAACTACAATGTAATCCCTTATAAGGATTTCTTTATCGGCTCACAAGGCCGCAAAACCGGGAAATTGTACGCCGGTGATGATGATTTTGATCTGATTTATCCTAAATTCAAAACCAACTATTCTTTTTATTTTAAAACAGGTGAGACGGAAGCTACCTTAAATGGTCGATTTGAGGATGCGTTGCTTACGACATATCCCCTGAATGTGAAGGGTGCTCCCTACGACCTGACAGCGGACAAATACTTTACGTATCTGTATGGCAATCAGGGTATCGTACATGTGACGAATAAAGACAATCCAAGCGGACTCAAGGTCATGTTTATCAAGGACTCCCTCGCCGTACCTATGATTTCTTTTCTCTCGACGGTTGTCTCCGATGTGTATCTGATTGATCCAAGATATTATACGGGTGACATTATAGATTTTGCGAAAAAGACCGACCTGGATCATGTCTTCGTATCGATCTCACCTCAAGATCTCGTCGATGAGTTTTTCCCTTACGGGAAGAAGAACGTAGAAGGCCCATTCAACAGCTCTAAGTAAAATATCGTTCATCAAATTGGAACATGCAAAAGGGTACTGCCTTGGCCTTCATAGCCACGGGAGTACCCTTTTACTGTTACAGTGTGGTCACTTCCGCCAAACCGAAATACCACTCCAGAAAGGCATTGAAATCCGCCCATTGCGGCTTGCTCTCTCCATTCAGGAAACGTTCGATGGACTCCCCCAGTTCAACCAGCACAACCTCGTCGGTCTGGCGATTATAGAAAAATCCACCTTCCCCTTCAAAGCTATCCAGCGGAATATATGCCTCTGGTAACCCCAGTGTAAGTTGCGATATATGCATATCCTGCAGATATACGGTATTCTCGATCACCCAGCAGATCTGGTAGAGCTCCTGATGCCGACTATAGAATGTCGGTCCATCCTCTGCATGAAGGTAGAATTGTGCAAAATCCGAGTTCAGATCCATGTCCAGCTTACGCAATGCTTCCTCATATTCAGCTGGCACATCTTCATGCCACCAGCCTTTTACGCGGCAATGTTCAATGACTTTAGTGGATAACATCAAAAGCCCCCTAATCCATGTTATACGTCGTTTAATATTACATTCTGACCCCAACGTTTTTCTATTTAGAGAGTAGCACGATTGTAGAGGACTGCACAAATGGGAGAGTTGGAGTTAAGGATAAAGCTTTAGATCCTGAAAACATATTGGTGAAACTTTCCTCCTGCATCTCCGTCTAAATAAAGGAATACACCTCCAAGGAGATGACTATGCGAATAAGTTGCAACCCCGGTTTTCCCGGCAGTATGATCGGTTCCATTGATCTGAGACCAACCAAGCATAACCAGCCCCCGTCCACGACAAGTCAAATTTCACAGTATGTTGATTCTGGACTGATTTCTATTCCCTATGTGACCGATCCGGAATTTGGATCACACTTTGATATGATGAAGATTATGAAAGGTACATATCAGGAAGAGTTCCACGAAAGCTACGATGTTGAATTTACGATCGATGTGGATCAAAAAGGTTATATTACACAGTTTGAGCATACCTTCCCACTGGAACGTTACATCGATCTGATTCGAACCCAGTCGTACCGGGTCATTCAGACGAACTGGCGTGGCCAGTCCTTTCATGTGATGACCTACAGTTATACGGAAGAGGTTATTAACCCGAACAATGTGATTTTCCGCTGTACGAATGCAGAAGATGTCTTCGTTGTGGCCGAGCTTGTCCCTTTTCGAGCAGGTGGCGTTGTGGAGCAGCCGAACAATCTGCATCTTCACTTCCGCGCATTGATATCAGCACGAGATGACCTATATCCCATTGATTATATGTGTCAGCCGGATTTCGACTTAAATCTGGAATGAACGAGTTGGATATGAGCGATATGAAAGAGGAGCATACGTTATCCTGCATCTAAGGATAGCCTGTGTTCTTTTTTTAATCCTTTCATTCTGGATTCACCCTAAGCAAAATCAACGAAACAGACGATAACATATATACATAAAGTTACTATACATAAAGTTACATTTGCGTATCCCTTTGGGTGTGCACTGAAGATGAGAGGAGTTTTAAAGGTTTATGATGGGTACAAAAATGAAAATCAGCTCACTGCTTGCACTGCCACTCGCTGGCCTGTTATTGCTTCTGGGCGGAACACAGACCGCTCATGCAGAACAGATCGATAGCTTGCTTCCCGAGCGTAGTCAGCAAGAAATCGACCAAAAGTGGAATGAGTGGATGAGGGTTGATCAAACGCTCCCTATGTTTACTGAATCACCTTCTACCGCTTTCCCTTATTCTGCCGGACTGCTCAATGAGAGATATCTGGAGCAAGGTCTGAATGCTGCCAACTTCTATCGCTTTATCGCAGGCATGTCTGGAGACCTGGTACTCGATCCGGCTTTGAATATGCAAGCCCAGCACGGAGCTGTTGTTGTCTCCACCGGAGGGCAGCTTAGCCATTCCCCTGAACAACCGGCAGATATGCCGAAGGATTTTTTTGATAAAGGCTATACCTCAGCTTCCTCATCTAACCTGCATGTCACCAGCAATGACAAATTCAATGTACTGGCTGGAAGCATCAAGGGCTACATGAATGACTCGCATGCATCCAATATTGATCGGGTAGGTCATCGCCGCTGGATTTTAAGCCCGAAGTTACAACGAATCGGATTTGGACTGGCTGCCCATCAAGAGGAAGAACAAACTCGTTATTATAGTGCCATGCAGGTTTTTGACAAAAGCAGAACTCAGGTGACACCGTATAACTACAGCCTGTTTCCCAACCAAGGTGACTTTCCCATTGAAGCCTTCGGCGCACTTCAAGCCTGGTCCGTTCAATTAAATAATGACGTGTTCGCAAAACCTGAATTGGAAAAGGTTCACGTCGAAATGATCCGAACCTCTGATCAGCGGAAATGGACGTTTAACCAGCAAGAGAACACGGAATTCCCTTTCCCTTTCGAATACTACAATGTAGACCCCTCAAACAAACGCTGGTTTGAGCAGGCCTATTTTAATGTCGAGACATCCAATTTCGGCGATAACAGCGCTATTATTTTTCGTCCTGACGATGTGCAGTTGTTGAAAAACGGTGATACCTTCCAAGTACATATTACAGGTCTGCAAAAGAAAGACGGCTCTCCCGCTGAAATCTCCTATACGACACATTTCTTCCATGTAGACGGCGGGCAGGATCCGACTTTAACCAAGATTACACCTGTAAAATCAAATCTAACTTTGCGAGTAGGAGACACTGTAGACACCCCCTCCGTAACAGCGATTCTCGGGGATGGAACGTTATACTCTCCATTTTCCAACCTGACCTACACAACATCTTCGGATAAGATCGCGATCCGGAATGGCAAAATTGTCGGAACAAAGGTCGGTAAAACCGATTTGCGAATCCGTTTTGCCGGGAAAGAAACGGTTGTCACGGTCATAGTTAAAAAAATGCTCCATTATACAGATATTCAGAATCATTGGGCCCAGAATGATATACTGTGGGCTATTCAGCAAAATATGGTTACCGGGTATGAAAACGACACCTTCAGGCCCAATGCTCAGGTGAGCGAAGCCGAGTTTCTTTCCATGCTGTTTAATATGTATGCCAACTCCAAATACCTACGGTATATGGATAAGACCGATGCTCCGGGTGCGAACTGGAGTGATCGTTACTATACCTATGCATCCAGACTCAATCTTCCTCTAGAGGCCAGCATTCGAAACCCTAAGCTACGCAATCATGCGCTGAATAGAACAGAGGTTGCTATTATTGTCGCCAGTCTTGGCGGTAGAAACTATGTTAACGATGAGGACAATATTCAGTATTTGCTGAACATGGGGTACTCCTCTGGCAAAACATCAGCCACTGTCGAAGGTTATGCAGGTAAGGAGTTATTTACTCGCGCAGAAGCTGTTGTGTTTCTGAGGAACTTGAAGGGAAAAGGATTTCAGCCTTGGGGTAGACCTGAACAAGTCACCGCAACAGGCGACAATGAGAAACAAGGGAACCTCCCGGATGGTACAGTTCAGGCCGAATATACGGTTGATCACATCTTGACTTTGCGAGGTACGTTTAAAGCCTATGCCGGTCACACCATTCCGATTGATATCAACGGACCAGCACCAGAGGTACTGCCTATTCAGACCGAAAACGTAACGCTGGATGCAGACGGAAGCTTCAAACTGACGGTCAAGGTAAATGAACAAAACACCAAACATCTTAACCTGTACTTGAATGTAAAAGAAGATTACGCCTACTTTATTCGTGTAGAGGAAGGAAAAATGGCCATTAACGAATACACGGAGAATTAAGAACGTTAAGAACAGCATCGTTAAACCAGCATTAGACTTCGGGTTCCGGTTAAACTGAAACAGCACCTTACGAACAAGCAAGCATGGGAGATCGTTATCCGGCTTGTACGTTTCGAGAGGTGCTTTTTTCATGGAATCAACGGTTCATTTACGCATAACTTCATCCAATGGTACAAAAGGTTCATTTTATTAGAATCAACTAACTAATACATCCTCTACTGTCGATAAAAAACAATGAAAGTATATTATTTACATTTTAGAAGTAGAAGGAGATTAGAAGATGTTTATTCGGAAAAAGGTTATTCGCACACTGCTTACGCTTCCTCTAGCTGGTCTAATGTTCGTACTACTCGGTGCACAGCAGACCTTAGCTGCCCCCGTCGACAGCTTGTTGCCGGAGCGAAGTCAGCAAGAAATTAATCAAAAATGGACGCAATGGATGTCCAACAAGGATCAACCCGCTACATATATCCAAACCCCTTCCACCACAGTACCTTATGTTGCTGGCGTATTAAGTGAATCTTCTCTGCAACAGGCACTAAATGCGGCCAACTTCTATCGTTTCCTTTCGGGACTGGAAGGCGATCTTGTGCTGGATGCTACGCTTAACGTTCAGGCTCAACACGGTGCAGTTCTTGTCTCTACCGGTCCTCTAAGCCATTTTCCGGCTCGACCTGCCGATATGCCAAAAGATTTTTTTGACTTGGGTGCCAAATCAGCCTCCAGTTCCAATTTATATGCTTCCTATGGCGCTGCCGGCAATCTGGCTGTTAAAAGTGTGGAAGCGTATATGGACGACTCCGACGCAAGTAACATTGGCGCACTAGGTCACCGTCGCTGGATTCTGAGTCCGCAGTTGAAAAAAGTCGGCTTCGGAATCGCATCCCGGGACAACAAAAATTATGCAAGTCATTTTAGCACCATGCAGGTGATGGATACCAGTCGGGCAGGAAAGCTGCGCTACAATTACAACCTGTATCCAAACAAAGGTGCGTTTCCGATTGAAGCTTTCAATGTGTCGCAGGCCTGGTCTGCACAGTTGAACCCGGATGTGTTTGCAAAACCTTCAGATTCGGAGGTTCAGGTAGAACTTACACGAACGTCGGATCAGAAAACCTGGAATTTCGGTGGGAAAACTCCTGCCAGCAGTGATCCTGCCAAAGCGTTTTTCAACGTCAATACCGATGGATATGGATATAGCTATGCTATCATCTTCCGTCCGGATAACTTAAACGCATTGAAGGATGGAGATACGTTTACCGTTCGAATTACCGGATTGAAGAAAAAAGATGGTTCCAACGCAGACATCGTTTATCAAACTCAATTTTTCACGGTTAGTCCCTCCGCAGAGGAACCTGTGACCGATCCAGAGAATCCTGGAACGCAGCCCCAAGATCCCGGAACACAGCCTGAAGAACCGGATACCGGTAATGAGGTAATTCTTGATGATCGTCATGTACAATTCGAATATACAGCGGAGCGCACCTTGAACGTACGAGGAACACTTACAGCATATGCGGGTCAAACGTTCTCCTTTCAGATTCATGGACCGTCACCAGAAGAAAAACATATCCGTACGGAAACCGTCACAGTGGGTGCAGATGGCCGTTTCAATCTAACGGTTCGCAGTCTCGGTGTGTCTGATCTGAACATCTACCTACAGGTGAGTCCCTACTTTATGTATCTGATCCCTGCGGCCGGCAACTCTGATGTTACCTATTATTTTGAGTAGAAAAAGTCCACATTCTCCTTCACTCTGAATTCAACAATCTGGCGAATTAGTTCCTCCGGCAATGGCTCATCAAGTGGGAACTGAACGGAACCCTTCGCGCCCTTAAACCTGGAGAGTTGTTCCTTGAAGGCCAGAATACCACTGGGTGCAGGATAGAACCCAATATGTTTTGTGTATGCGGCAAAATGAACCAGATTCCCATGCTGCGCATATGTAGGCATTTTGTAACTAATCTTTTCTTCAGCGAGCGGAGCCGCTTCCTGAATGATCTGCCGTAACCTCTGTAATTTTAGTTGCACATCTGCTGGAAATGCAGCAATATATTCATTCACTAGTTCCGAGTGCTGTCCGTTTTGATCCATCTTGTGCTCCTTCCACCACGTATGTTTCAGTGTCGTTCGCGGCGAGTAATATTGGCTCTATTGTACTACATCAGATCATATTCTTCTGCTGAAGTTGAAAAGATTCTAACAAAAAAGGACACTCGTCTGAGTGTCTTTATACTACAACGTCATGGCCCTTCCATTACGCATCAGATAATCTTCTTTGTCCTTGTAATCCGGCATAATACTACCTACCCGCCGCCAGAACGAGCGATCATGATTCATATGATGAATATGGCACAGCTCATGGATGATAACGTAATCAATGACCTCTGGTGGCGCCATGGCAAGGCGGTAATTAAACGTCAACTTTTTGTCCCAGCTACAGCTCCCCCATTTCGTAGGAGAATCTACGATATCAATAGACTTCGGCTTCACCTTCAGTTCCTGCTGATAACGTATAATTCGCTGCCCAATCATGCGTTTGCATTCTGCAAAATAAAACTTTTTCAAATTCGCACGCAGTTCTTCTTCTGTTAACCCCTCCACCGGAATTAATTGATGCAAGGCATGGGCTTTGCCAAAGAGCAAGAATGCCCCCTTGCCCTCATTCTCATATTCCTTGGCCTGGGGACCATCCAGCACTTGCTGCATGCGAGCTGATTTTTGTACAATTACGGCTCCATGCTGCATAACCAGTTGCCGGATCACTTCCTCATTCGTGCCATTGGGAGCCTTAATGGTGACCATGTAAGGCAGATCCATAGTGATGGATGCCTTTTTTCGTTTGCCTAATTCGATATGACATGTAATCATATGTCCCTGAATCTCTATGTTAATCATTTGGTGTACTCCATTTCCACAATTTAAGCACTCTGTTGATACATATTTCCAACTGTAAGTTCCATTTATCCTTATATTATTATAGCATTCCAAACTGTCCTGCAAATGGTATACTCCTCTCAAATGTGTAACACCCGAAGGATTTTAATTGAATTTTTATACAAAAATTTGTATTATTATTTAATTGGAGTCATTCATCGTTTATAGAAAACGTTAGGAGGAGGATCAAAAATGTACGCAACAGAGCATAAACATCGTCTGATTGAAGAAATGACACTCAACCACTGGCAGCCTTTATCCACCTCCCTGTATGACGGTTGGGTGCTACGTTTTGCGAAAGGATATTCAAAACGCGCCAACTCCGTTCAACCGATCTATCCTTCTACTCTGGATGTGCATGAAAAGATCAAGACATGTGAAAATATCTACAGTTCCAGCCAGTTAAATACCATTTTTAAGATGACACCGTTTGTTCAGCCCAAAGAATTGGATCAGCTTTTACAAGATAAAGGTTATATCGTTGTGGACAAAACGCTCGTACAGCTTCGAGAACTGATGGATCTGAAATCTCCTGAACATTTGGAGGTACGCATCAATGAGCAGTTAACGGAGGAATGGTTAGATCATTTTTGCCGTTTAAATGCAACCAGTGAAGAGTTTCGGGGAACCATGACACAGATGTTATTCAATATCCGAGCAATAACGGGATTCATCACCCTGTCTGTTGACGGCTATGTAGTGGCTTGTGGGCTGGGTGTGGTTGAACGTGGATTCATTGGACTGCATGACATCATTACAGATCCGGACTACCGTAACCGCGGTCTGGCGGAGCAGATGATTTTGCATTTGTTGCATTGGGGAAAAAGCCATGGTGCTACTTCAAGCTATCTGCAAGTGGTCGAGGGCAATGCGGCCGCACGGAGACTATATGCAAAATTGGGATATACCGACGCCTATTCGTATTGGTACCGGGTTAAGAATTATACATAGTCAAACAGGCCAAAGCAGAGCGACTCTGCCTTGGCCTGTTTATTTGAAATCTTCATCGAATGGATTGACATCCAATTCAAATAATGAAGTTATCTCTCGAAATTATCTCTATATCAATATATAGCGTTCACCCTATTATGGACTAACCGTACCACCATTGGCATTCAATGTCTCTCCGCTCACATAACTGGATTCCTGACTCGCCAGGAATACGTATGCCGGAGCCATCTCAGCAGGCTGCCCTGCCCGGCCTAGCGGTGTGTTGTTGCCGAATTCAGCCAGTTTCTCTACAGGTTGTCCACCAACAATCTGTAGCGGTGTCCAAACTGGACCTGGCGCAACGACATTCACCCGAATACCTTTGCTCCCTACCTGCTGTGCGAGCGCTTTGCTGAACGTATTGATCGATGCTTTTGTTGTTGCATAATCCAGCAAAATCGGAGATGGTTTATACGCCTGAATCGACGAAGTGTTAATGATCGAACCGCCTGCTTTCATATGTTTGACTGCTGCTTTATTGAGCCAGAACAGGGAATAGACATTCGTTTTAAACGTCGCATCGAACTGTTCCGTTGTCAGGTCTTCGATCTGCTCGACAAACTGCTGTTTGCCAGCCACATTAGCCAGAATATCGATGCCGCCTAGTTCTTTGACTGCCGTTTCAATCAACTGTTCACAGTATTTCTCATCCTTCAGATCACCTGGAACAGCAATGGCTCTGCTGCCCGCTTCCTCGATCAGTTGCACCACTTCCTTGGCGTCCGCTTCCTCTTCCGGCAGATAGGAGAGTACAATGTCCGCACCTTCACGCGCATAGGCAATCGCCACCGCCCGGCCGATCCCGCTATCTGCACCGGTAATGACCGCTTTACGGCCAGTAAGACGTCCGCTGCCTTTATACGTTTTTTCACCGCAATCTGGAACAGGAGTCATCTCACGCTGCAATCCCGGTTCATCCTGCTGTTGCTTCCACTCCTTCGTTGCCTTCGGGTATTGTGTCGTTGGATCTTGAATCGAATGCTGATCTTGCTTAGCCATGTTTGGTTCCTCCTCAGTTCGTATTTATGTTGTGAATATCGTTTGTGTAAAGGTATACTCTTTCCTTTGTAACCCAGTTGCCCGGTATTTAAACTAAAAAAACACTCCTTCAACATCCGGGACTCTTCGCGAGTCACCGAATATGTTGAAGGAGTGCATCATATCTGTTGCTACACAGGTAGCTTATCATTGGTTAAACGGATTACAGTACAGATGTGATCATTGTTTATTTGGAATCGTTAGCTTTGGACTGACGCCCGCCGATGCCGAATACATAATAACCAACCACTACAATCGCCATAAACGTTGCACCCACAATCAGCGGCAGACGTGTATCCGGGTTAAAGGCCATACCGATAATGACCAGAATCAGATACACAATAATAATGTAATTGCTGATGGGGAACCATTTCGACTTGAAGTTATGCTCGGCAAGATCCTGCCCCCAACGCTTTCTGAATCTGAACTGACTGAACGCCAGTGCGAACCAAGGCACCATGCCTGGCAATACGCTTGCGCTGTAAATATACAGAAACAGCTTCGAATCCGGCATCAGATAGTTAAGTACAACCCCGATCAGAAGAAGAGAGATGGTCACTACGATACTGTTGCGGGGAACCCCGCCCTTGGACAGCTTTTTGAAAAAGGCTGGTGCTTGTCCGTTCTCTGCCAGTGTGTACAACATCCGTCCTGCGCTGTATATCCCGCTGTTACATCCCGACATTGCCGCAGTTAACACTACGAAGTTGATGATACCTGCCGCTGCAACAATGCCGACTTTGGCAAAGGTGAGCACGAATGGACTTCCAGTCTCCCCTACTTCGTTCCACGGATACAACGTAACGATCACAAATATCGCACCTACGTAGAAAATGAGAATACGCCACACAATATTTTTTATCGCTTTGCGCAGTGTATGTTTCGGATTTTCTGCTTCTCCGGCCGTAATTCCGACCATTTCAACGCCCTGATAAGCAGCTGTTACGATACACAGCGCAAAAAGAAAACCTTTGATGCCTCCAGGGAAGAAGCCTCCATGACTAATCAGATTGGACAAACCAATCGGCTGCCCACCATTCCCCCATCCGAAGAATATAAGTCCTGTTCCGATGACAATCATCGCCACAATTGCGGTTACTTTGATCATCGCAAACCAGAACTCGAATTCGCCATAAAACTTGACGGCCGCCAGATTGGCTGCCGCAATAATGAGCACACCTGCCAGTGCTGGAATCCACTGCGGAATATACGGGAACCAATATCCAACGTAAATCCCGATCGCCGTAACTTCCGCCATGCCCACCGTAACCCAAAGGAACCAATAGCTCCAGGCCGTGAGGAACCCGGCAAGCGGACCAATATATTTGTGAGCAAATGTTGCAAACGAACCGGTCACCGGCTCCTGAATCAACATCTCCCCCATAATACGCATGACAAAAAAGATAATAATCCCGGCCAGCAAATAGGCCAGTAGCACGGACGGACCTGCCCATTTGATCGTGCTTGCCGATCCCATGAACAACCCCACGCCAATCGTACCACCGAGCGCAATCAGCTCAACATGGCGGGGTTTCAGCCCTCTCGATAGTTCCTTTGATTCCAAGTGATTCTCCCCTTTTCTTAAATACAGCTTCCAATTGTCATTTCATACTTCAATCCGCTCACATTAACGCAATGCAGAATTACTTCATCAAATTGTACGAGATGTGAAGCAGAAATACAATATGGATTATGAGGAAGTAAGAGTTTTATTAATAAAGTTATTTCTATTTCTGTCACTTCATCTGACTGTATGTATGCCATTCATAATTCGAATAATAATAATTATCGTCTTAGGAATAATAAAGAGAAAATCACTTAAACTGATCCTTACCAAGTAGACAGTTTCAAAAAAGGTTCATTAAAAGTACCTTAGCTTAAATGGGCGTGCTAAGGTATCATTCGTGTTATCACAGGAACGAATTAAGAAGAAGATATTCGTTCTATAATATTTTTAATTAACTCTGTCTCTTTTTCTATAACTCCTTCATGAAAAGCTTTCAATTTATCCAAAATTTTCAAATCAAAATTCAAATTATATTTAATCGCCATATTCCTAGCAATGTAACTCTTCTTTTCAATCTCAATCAGTTTGAATCTTAGTTGTTCACAACTAGTCATCAATGATTTTTCAGTCATATAATTTACTAATTCTTTGATTACTGTTTTATGATTAAGTAAAGCTTGGTACCTTCTGATATCTAAGGATTTTTTCTCATTTATTATTATATTCATGTCTTCAGCAAAAAAGGTATGAATATTTACTCCATATATAAACATTTCATTGTTTTTGTACTCATGCCAGTGCCAATCGTATTTAAACCCATTGTAATAATAATAATTTTCATAGGATTCAGTAATAATTCCATAATTAGAACTATCCTCACCATTGACATATTCCATTAACTTTTTAGAAACCTCAGTTATATTTAATGATACATCAACATGTTTTTTTACTCTTATCCTTAATGCCATTTTCATATCAACAGTCTCTACAATTCTTCGGGCAGTGACTAACTCATCGAACCCGACTTCAATACTCATATACTTTCCAAAATTAAAATTATCAGCTACAAAAAAAACCCTCCTACTTAAATCATATCCATAAATAATAGAAGCGTGAGTTCTATGATACATTCCATACACATCAGAATTTTTAATAAAATAATGATCTAAGTGTATTATAATATAATAACTTTGATCTATACTCTGAAGTACAAAGTGACATATCTCCTCAGAGGCAACTTCTTTTGTTACATCCTCTTGATCTAAAATTTCATTATTGCGGTACTCCGCAAGATACTTTTTACCTTCGATATACTTTACGTTACATCTGTAGTAATCAAAGTATTCTCCATCGCAAAAGTCCAAATATTGGTTATCCTTACAGTATGTTAATCTAAGAAATCTCTGATATATCCACGGTATTAGATGAAAATAATTAGAAATAATGGAAACAAGATTTGCATGATCACTATAGGTATTAATTATAGGATTAGGATTGAAAGGTAATTTTATTTCCACTAATCTCACCCTCCTTAACAAAAGCTTTAGATTCAATATAATCTAACAGACACAAACTTCAAATAAAGATCAACTTGTTTACGAACAATATCGTGGTAAAAGAAAGCCGTCTACCTGTTAAAATGTTTGCACTCATACAAACAACTGTAAAGGTGACGACTTCTTCGAAATCCAACATAATTGTATTGATTCTAGATTAACCTTAGGCGCTAAGAAAAGTTTAATAGTTAGGTGGTATGGATAAGCTTTCAGGAAAATAATGTGTATCAATGCTATCGACATTTTCTACATTCACATAACGAAGAATGGCATGGCTATTGCCACTCATAGCAATATCATGCCCCACAAGTAAGATGGCGTCATTCCCCGCCCCATTTTCCTGCTCAATAAACATTTACAAATAATATTTATCCGATAAAACATCATTATAGTTAGGCTCGTTTTCTTCTAGCTCACTGATCAATTCTTCTAAAATAGAAGTTTCTAGAACTTTAATTTGTTCAATTTTACCTATAATTGAACGAATCATCGCCTCATTCTCTCTCATATTGTATTTTATAACGCCGTTTCTGTTGTTTTTTGATATGTTTTCCAATTCTGCATACTTTTCATCGATATTCGAATTTTTCATAAGATAGTTTTTCTTTTTTAAATAAATTACCCTCTTAGCCATGGCACTTTTGTGTTCATATATAGTATGAAATATACGTATGTCAACTTTTTCTTTTAATTCAAGAATATTATATTCTAAATATTTAATAACATGATCATAGACCGATATTCCATAAATCCAATTAGCTGGAGAGTTGTAAGCACGGAAGTTCAAAGATGTATTGACACTATATCTTAATTCCTTCAAAGATTGTAATACTAGTTTAATATCAAACTCATAAGACTCATTTTCATCATAGCTCATTAAATAAACATAGGACCTATTGTATAGATTCCTATCCAGTGAGTTGAAAGCTTTATCAAACTCAGCAAAAGTGATAGTATACTCTCCATAAATCATGTCTTTATCGTATCCTGAAACTATAAATTCTTTTGATTCTCCAATATTGTAACCAATTATCAACATTTCATGTGGCATATTAACCGTTTGATAAGATTTTTTGTGTGAAATGTAGAATTCATCAATATATAAATAAATATATTGCTCTTTATTAATGGAATCAATAATAAACCCTTTTATACCATCTTTATAATTATCCATAAAAGTATAATTAATTTTTTGATAATTAAGTAAAGGACAATTTAAGAAAAACTCATACCAAGCAACGTTAGTATTATAAAAAGAGAAAAACTTCCCATCTGGAAAATCCCCCGCACACGCTAGTTGAATAAAATTACTATAAAACCATGCTTCCGTTGTACTGTTATCTTGCAATATCGATAGTGGGTATGCATTACATAAGTAACCATGCACATAAAACTCTCTTAACGGAAGTTTCTTTGTCATCATGCTTATTATAAATCCTTTCTTCAGCTATCTTAGACTGCTGTTATTAGAGCTTGCTAAATAGCGTAATAAAATTTTGAAAAAGAAAATATAGCAGCCACCGAAAATGAAATTTAACTCTTAAATGATAATTGAAACAAAAATTCTAGCACCACAGGTTCCACATAATTATTAGTTGATATTTAATGGATCCAAGAGTTAGTTAGAGCACTTAGTTGTGTTTTAAACAGCATGAATCATTGCTGTCCTAAGAGAATTCATTATTCGTAAGAATAACAATAACTAAATTTAGTTCAGGAACTATAAAAAGGATTTTATCCCCTGCCCCGTAAGCAAAGTACGCATGATAGCCTGAAACTGAACTTATCCACCAATATAACCCATAACCTGTACCTAAAGGAGGACCTCCGTTTTTATGAAGTTTTGTTGCACTGTTCAGCCAGTCAGATGAAAAAACTTTCTTTTCGTTATAAATACCCCTTTTAATACAAGTCAGACCGATTTTCATTAGATCATTTGCACTAAGACTTAACCCTATACCCCCGTAATACCTATTTTGAGAATCTTGGGTCCACGTAACATCTTTAATTTCTAGCGGGTCAAAAAGGTGTTTTTTTGCAAAGGCTAGAGTACTTATACCACTAACTTTACTTAATAAAGCCGATAAACAATGAGGATCATACTCGTTATAGTTAAACTCATTTCCAGGCTCAAAAATAAGCTTCGATGTACAGGCAGAGACAAAAGGATCACGTTCACTTTTAAAATTTTGGTGTGCAAGTTCACCAAATTTATAAGGAAAACCTGAAGACATCATTAGTAAATCTTTAATGGATATTTGACGTACTCTTTCATCCATAGCCCTAGTATGAATTTCGGGGAAAAAATATAACAATTTTTCGTTTACATTTGAAATATATTTCTTGTCTATAGCAATTCCAATAAGAATAGAGATGATACTCTTAGTTATTGAATTTATTTCAACTTGTATAGGATTCCCTTCTCTATGAAAAACAAAAACAAAATTTTCATCTTTTAAAACTAATACATCTTGGATGTTTTTATGTTTCAATAAATAATTACTCAATTTCACTTCTAGTTCGTTAGGGTTATCCAGTAATAAACTAATGATATATATTAGCAGTTTATTCAAACTAATCACTCCGATGTCATTAGCTTAGTTCTATATCATATTCTTTCGTAGCTAGATAAATAGAAAAAAACTCTGAACTTGGTACCTTAGTAAATGAAAAGCCTGCGTTTAATAACATTTTTTCTATAACCCAATCCATAGTTGAGAATTCTTCTTTAACGTTTGTTTCAACAAACTTCTTAAAATTTAAATTTTCAGATCTTTCCCAATTCAAGTCAACCCATTCTGATAACTTACGTTCATAATCTTGGACTCTAAAAGAATATATTTGATCAGCTAAGTAAAATCTCCCTCCTTTTTTTAGTATTTTATTCATTTTCATTAAAGCGACTTGTTTCCAGAAATCTGGTAAATGATGAAGAACTAAATTCGAAACTATAGCATCAAAGAGTTCTCCTGTATGCTTATAAGTTAGAAAGCCGGCATGTTCAAATGTAATATTAGATATTTTCTGATTATCTGCTTTTTGTTTTGCTCTTTCCAACATTACTTGTGCCACATCAATTGCATAAACATGCTTACACATTTTAGAAGCTTTGAGTGCATAATTCCCTGTTCCTGTACCAACTTCCAATATCCGGTCAGAAGGACCCAAATGAATATGATTTGCTATAGTTTCTGCTTCTTCTTGGAAATCCCGAAAAGAGGACATTTCTTCATCATATCTCTCAACACTATCAAGACTATTAAAATCGATTCCCACTTGCTGGAACTCATTGTATAGTAGCTCACTCATGTTATTATTCTCTCCCACTATAAATTTGATATTATTTCTTTCTCAGTGTTCCCCTTATTAACAGACAGAGTATAGAAAAGATATTTTTCCATTTCAATTTTTTAATCTTTTTATTGAAATATCATTTTTCATAAGTTTAAATGCTCTTTTAATCTATCAGTAATAAGATGAATATTGGTGAAATTCTCAAATAAGAGCTCTTCATCCTCAAAAACTACATCGAATTCCTCTTCTAATTTAACTATTAATGCAATACTTTTCATCGAATTAAGACCATAATCAAATAAGTTTTCAGACCATCCAATATCACAATCCTCTTTCTCCAGTGTCTCTTTTACAAGAATAAGAACTTTCGCCTCAATACTCAGATTCTCCATTTTTTATTTCTCCTTTCATCTTCAGATATGTAATCTTTTTACGATATTCCGTTGGAGAGCTATTATAGTATTTTTTAAAAACCTCACAAAAATGAGCACAAGAAACATAACCCACTTTACTTGCGACACTTTTTATTGGTTCATTGGTATTCATAATCAAATTTTTCGCTTTTTCCATTCTCAAATTTTTCAAGTACTTAACAGGGGATATTTTAAATACTTTAGAGTAAGTATTGCATAGATAAACGGAATTACATTGGAAAAGATCAGATAACTGCTGAAGAGTTATAGGCTCATGATAATTATTCCTTAAATAGCGATTAATCTTAATAAGCTTTGTATGGATTTTTCCGATTTTCGACTTTGATTGATGCTCATTATCAGAGTCACATTCTATTAACGAAATCAATAATTTAATTTTTTCTTTAATTTCAGACAGATCTATATTCGAATCTTGCTCCGCAGCATAAAAATTCCATATTTCATGAAATTGGTTGATGATACTTATATTATTGAATATATATATAGGCTTTTTTAAGTTACTTTTTGAAGTATAAAACTCAAAGTTCAGCCCTTTTATTTTCACGTTATTTTCGCAATTATTCAATATTTTAACTTTAGAACCAATAATTATATCATGTTTATTTAAAACCTTAGAAGTATTATGACAAATGACAGTAACAGGATCGAATATTTCATAAAAAAATAAATGATTTTCAGGAGAGATTAACACTGAACTCTTACCCTGCATTATTATCTCTTCTTTATAAGAAATAATGTTAATGGTCACGATCAGGACCTTCTTTCATACATTTTTCGCAAATTAACAAATTTACTTCCTTACCCATTTCTTGATATACCATATATTCCAAATCTATTATTTCTTTCAGCACTTCTACTGAAAAAGAGAATTTTTCAAAGGAGTACCTTGAAGAATAAAGATATTTAGCAACTACACTTCTTACTCTGTTGTATTTCTGAATTATTAGCTCTATTAACTCAATCACATAACTATTTCTCAATATGCGTTCAGCTCTATATTTCTCGAATTGCTTTGAAATCACTATTTTATTCAAAAAATCAATCAATGTTAGACATTTATCCTTTATAGCCTTCTCCTCTCTTATAAGAGTCTCATAATATCTCGCAAATTTTTTTATATCTTCAAGGCCTTTAATTACATCTTTACTAAAGTGTTGGAAGTTTTTTAAGTATTTATCTTTAAAATATATTGAATTCCCATTAATCTCATTAGATTGTCTCCCGTAAAATTGAAAGACTGTTGGATTCTCAGAGACATAAAAATTTTCTAAGTATCCTTGATACGACTTTGTTAAATCTTCTAAACTGATTTGTTTATACGTATAGGTTAAATTATCTTTATGATCATGTTCTAAGATGCTATACAGCTGGGTAGAGGAATCATAACCGTAGATAACAATAGTATGCGGAAGATGTTCCCTTAAGTAAGTATCTGATCTAATTGATTCATAATAGCAATCAATCCACATAATAATGGGTTTGTTTTCTTGAATTGATTTGATGATAAACGATTCAAAATTAGTCTCAACTTTTTGGTGGGTTTCAATAAAAACCCCCAAATTCAAACATATTTCATGAAAAGGTGATAATTCTTTATACGTCATTTGAAAATTAATAACTTCCTCGTCCGACGTAATGCAATAAGTAGGGATAGCATTGATAAGGAAATGGTCTATTTCCAAACCAAACAATTCAATGATAGGGAACAATGAGTTATAAAAACAATTTATAAAAAATATATCATTAAACGGTTTTATATTTTCAATTTCTAATTTCATTAGCTCACCTTGTATAAATATTTGAATTAAGAATGTCTTTTAATAATATCATTCAACTCTGTCCTGCTAATTTTTCCAGTTGGTGTCCGGGGAATTTTTTCAACAAACACCCATACTTTAGGTATTTTATAATTAGATAAATAGGGTAAAAGTTCAGTTGTTAAATGCTGTTTATCGAGATATCTACCTTCCTTGAATACAATCAAGGCTACTGGAATTTGGCCCTGGACGGGGTGTTCGTCATAAGTTACAGCTGCCTCTTTTATCTCACTGATTTGAGCGAGCTTTTCTTCAATCTCTTCCGGATATACATTTCTACCACCAACGATAATAATATTCTTACTTCTTCCCACCAGATGAATGTTAGATGATTCATCTAAATACCCAAGATCTCCTGTACAAAGCCATTTATCCCTAGTGAAAGCTCTTCGTGTTGCCTGTTCATTCTTATAGTAACCTAACATGATATTAGAACCTTTTATTAAAATATGCCCAATTTGTCCATTATCTAAAGTGTGCTCCCCTTGTTCATCTTCACATATTTTCACCTCCACTCCTTCTACCGCTTTCCCACAGGATAGAACACCGTTACTACTACGACCCATAATTGACACCCGAGGCGATGCCTCAGTCAAACCATAAGTCTGAAGAATATCTGCATTTGGAAAAAATAAATTTGCTCTTTTAAACAATGCCTCTCCTAAAGGTGCTCCGCTAATTACTATAGTTGTAATATTTACATTTAAATCAAGTTTGACAAGTTCCATATACTCTATTAATAAATGGAGATAAGTAGGTACCATAGCCATTGAATTAACTTTATATTCCGTAATTTTCTTGTAAATACTTTTAGGTGTAGATAGATTAGAACTCAGTAACAAGGGAGTTCTTGATTTAATGCATGAAAGTAATTGAGTTGTAATAGCTGAGCTAAAATATAGTGGCATTGATACTAAAAACATATCGTTTTCATTCAAATTAAGAGCGTTACTATGCGCTATCGCATTAGAATACACATTATTATGAGACAACATTACAATTTTAGGCAAAGAAGTACTCCCAGATGTGGGAAGTAAAAGTGCTAAATCATTTGTTGAAACTGCATTTAATAACTCCATTTTTACATCTTCACTTAAATACATAGATTCAGAATTGCGATCAAGCTCTGGAATGATAATACTCTTCATGTCCGGATGAAAAAACTCTCGGGTTGTTGTTAAACAAAAATCCAAATCACCTGCCTGATATATATTTAAAATTTCCTGCTTTTTGCTATTAAAAGGAATAGGAAGAGGTACGCATCCTGCCAGCAATACACCAAAAAACGAAGCAATGAAATTGATATTATTGTCAAAATATAAACCAATATGAACCTTTTCCGATGATTTATGGGAGTTAACATGTACGGCAACTTGCTTACTTAAGTTCAGCAATTCCCTATAACTCCACACCTCACCATTTGATTCTATTACTGCCACTTCATTACTATGAGTATTCGCTGCTTCCAATAATATTTGAGATATACTACTCAAATTTCTACACCCCTTAATCTTACAAGCTCCAATAATGAAGACCTAGCTCTTCAGCTTTTTTTCGTTCATAATTCCCTTTTATATCAATTAATACTCCATTTTCATTTTTCTCATTTCGAAACTTTTTATTAAGACACTCTAAAGAAATAGATTTATATACTTTGTGAGGTACTGCATAAATTATAGCATCCATATCCTCAAGCTCATTGTAGTCATACAATTTGATCCCGAATTCATGGAACGCATCGTTTATATCTGCTAATGGATCTGTAACATAAACTTTCGCTCCAAAATCATTCAAATATTTGATAATATCTATAACTTTAGTGTTTCTCATATCAGACACATCTTCTTTATATGTGAATCCTACAATCATAATTTTTGATTCTTTTATCTTTTTATCAGCTTGAATCAATTTTTTTATAGTGTTTTCAGCTATATATTTCCCCATATTTTCATTAGTTTTTCTACTAGCTAGTATTAATTCAGGAATATAACCTAGTTGCTCAGCTTTATATGTTAGATAATAAGGATCTACACCAATACAATGACCTCCTACAATACCAGGATTGTATTCAACGAAGTTCCATTTTGTTGCTGCGGCTTGAATTACTGATTTTGAATCAATTCCCATCGTATTAAAAATAATGGATAGTTCGTTCATTAAAGCGATATTTACATCTCTTTGAGTATTTTCAGTAACCTTAGCCGCTTCTGCTACTTTTATACTTGTAGTTTCAAATATTTTATCTGGTCTAAATATAATTCCGTATATTTGAGAGATGATATGTAAAGCTTCCTTATCTATTCCTGAGACCACTTTCATAGTATTTATAAGGGAGTGCCTTTTATCACCTGGTGTTATTCTTTCAGGGGAATACCCTACTTTAAAGTCGATTCCACAAGTTAATCCCGAATATTCCTCTAAAATCGGAATACAAATCTCTTCTGTCACACCTGGATACACAGTTGATTCATATACTACATAAGATCCTTTAGTTAAGCTTTGAGCTACTGTTTTACTAGCATCTTTAATGCAAGTTAAGTCAGGAGTTTTATCACTGTTAACTGGTGTTGGAACTGCTACAATATGAAACTTTGCTTTTTTCAAATCGTCGTCATTGCTAGTAAAATGAATGTTACTAATAATTAATTCATTCGAACATACTTCGTTAGCCGGATCTATACCTTTTTTATAAGAAAGTATCTTATTCTCATTTTTATCAAGCCCAATTACTGATGTTTTCTTACCAAATTCAACAGCAAGTTGTAATCCTACATACCCAAGTCCTATAATGGATATTTTTTCCTTCCCCGTCAAAATTGCATCGTAAATATTCATATAATCCGCCTTTTCTATTTTCAGATTGTAACTATGTTCTGACTTTTGTGATAGTCAACTATTCTTGATATGATATTGTCGAGATCTAAGAAGTCATGTGTAATACCCAAGTCATCTAGTTTTTCTATATTTGGAATTCTAACTCTGATATCATCAAATTGTTCTCCATAAACTTCTGTAGAGGGTATAAAGACAAAAGGCGAATTGCTATTTGTTACTGATTGCACTTTTCTAGCTAGATCGAGTATTGAAATAATGTTATTTGATCCAATATTAAACGTTTGATGATTAATTTCATTGTTATTCACAAGGTATGTTACTATTCTCACTAAATCCATAACATAAGTGAACGTTCTTATTTGATTACCATCATCATAAATTGTCATAGGCTCATTTTTTAGAGCTTGCATAACTAAACGAGGTAGTACCATACCATAATTACTAACTTGACGCGGTCCTACAATATTAAAACAACGGAGAATATTATAATCCAACTTCTGTTCTTTACCGTATGCATACAGGTAATTCTCTCCTATAGCTTTTCCTAAAGAGTAACTCCAGCGGAAGGATTGTCCAAGAATTCTGTCATCTTCTTCTTTCAAATTAGGCGCATTACTTTTTCCATAAATTTCGGAAGTAGAGAAGAAAAAAATTCTTTTATTATGCTTGGCACATATCTTAATGAGGTTAATTGAATTCAATACATTAGAGTCTAAACTTTTTAAAGGATTATCCATGATATACCTTACACCAACGGATGATGCCAAGTGCAATACAAGATCAGAAGCAGAAATTAACGAATCTAACAGTTCTGTATTAGAAATGTCTTCATTTACAAAACGAAAATTTGTATTGTTATAATTATGTTCTATATTCCTCTCTAACCCAGTTGATAAATTATCAATTACCGTAACCGTCTTACCTTCGTACAGCAAGGCATCCACGATATGCGATCCTATAAAACCAGCACCACCAGTAATTAGTATTTTCATAAGCCCTCCTATTAAAAGTTGATAATGAGTCTTTTTAAATAATATGCTTCAGCAGCAGATACTGAGATTTCTCTGCCTCTATAGTTAGCCATATTCTTTATTCCAGCTAAACTAACTGCATAGGTTTCATCAACTAGTTGTGATTCATAGAACTTCATCATTTTGATCTTATTTGGTAGTTCTTTTGTAATATCTATATAGAAATTAGGCTGAAAATCACCACCAATTCCACTCCAATTTATCTGGGGATATTCATACAAAATGGTCATCAATGGCATATGCTGTCCCTTCTTTTTACTTCTTAACGCAGCACAGCACGCTCTATACACTACTTCATGATCTTGATTAAATGATGGAAATGGAATCGCAACGATAGTTGGCATAAATTTCTCGATAATCTTCTCCAATTCTGTAATAATCACCGAAAGCGGTATCGTGTCTAATTTAAGATGCAGCGAATCGTCAAATAATATTGAGTAGTTGTTAATCGAACAATGTTCCATTAAGTTAAGGAATTCCGTCTTGCGCAGTTCGCTCCCCATTGTCATTTGAGCAATATAAACACTGTCACTGTTCATTTGGCTAATTAACCCTCCACAACCTAATACTTCGTCATCAGCATGAGGAGAGACCACCAACAGTTTATCTGATGAGTTAATAAGAATAATTCACACGTCCCTCTTGTATTTTTATATAGATATATCATCTCTTTCATACCATTCAGCTTGTTTTCTATACATTTCCATATACTTGCCTTTAACATTCATAAGTTCATTGTGACTTCCCTTTTCTATGATTCTACCTTTCTCCATGACAATAATTTGATCAGCAATTTTTGTTGATCCTAATCGGTGAGTGACGATGATTGCAGTCTTGTCTTTTGCAATTTCAGCAAATGTGTTATAAACATTTAGTTCCTCAATAGGATCGATAGCAGCCGTTGGTTCATCCAAAACAATAATATTATGATTTCTATATAAGCCACGCGCAATTGCTAAACGTTGCCACTGACCTCCTGAGAGTTCTACACCATTAAACTCTCTTGATATCATAGTATTTTCTCCCTCAGGAAAACGTTCATTCTGAAAGTCAATCCCTACTTCTTTTGATAGGCTCTTTATTTTACCTATATTGCTCTTTGCACGAATATCACTGATCTCTACATTCTCTTTAAAGGTCATTTTATATTTCTGAAATTTTTGAAAAACCGCTGATACATTCTTGAACAGAACACTCGGATCTACTTTTTTGGTATCTTGTCCCGCCAATTTGACAATCCCTGTACTAGGCACATAAATTCCTAGCAAAATTTTAACTAACGTTGATTTTCCCGACCCGTTTTCTCCAACGATAGCAATAGTTTCTCCTTCTGCAATCTTTAATGAAATATTATCTAATGACGGAGAAAGAGAACCTGGATAATAAAAGGATACATTTTCTATCGATACACTATTGTTCTTTTCAGGGTAGGCTTGCTCCCCCACCCGTTCCGGCATTTTCAGGAATCTGACAAAATTCTTTATAGTCCCCAAATTTTGCGACAAATTAGCAATATGTGTTCCTATTATTGCGTTCATTGTTCCAAACATAACGTCAATAGAAGCATATACTGCTGCAAAAGCACCTACAGAAATATTTCCTTTAAGTAAAGAACGGATAAAAAGAAATACTATACCTAAGTAACCCAACACAGTAATGAATCTCATTCCTAAATCCAACAAGCCTACTTTTTTCTCAGCTTTCCAAGTAGCCCTATTAAGTAACTGAACAGAAGTTGATAAAAGTTCTTTAAAGTAAGTTCCTCCACCTAAGATACGGGTTTCCTTACCTGCTAACTGCTTCCCATAGTACAGATACTCTCTTCTCAAAGGGGCAATTTCATCTTCCAATTTTGTGAATATAATACTCCGAACGAATTGAGAAAGTGCCACGGGTACAAAAACAAAAATAAGTGCTAATGCCAACGACGGATCAAGCGAATACAGATATATAAACATAAAAATAAAATAAGGAAGATAGTATGAGAATATAGTTGTAATCGTGAAAAGAAGTCCCAAACTGTTGTTAGCACCTAGTGATGCTTTATTGATGTCATCCAACGTTTCTACATTTTCATAGGCGATAGGATCAATTTTAGAAGCTTTAATATTTATCTTCTGATTAAAATAACCTAGGACTTTTTTAAAATAACTAATTCCCATGAAATTATTTAGACCATTAACAATCTGAGACAAAATTATGGTAGAGGCTAGAGCAATAGCCATAATAATCACATTATTAACGCTTGAATTATCGCTAATCGCCATTGACACAGAGTTAAAAAACAATTGGGTAACATAAGTTATAACCCCTTGCGACACCCCATTAACTACAGCAATAATATTATTAATAATGAGATATACTGGGCCGGCAGCAAATGCCATACCTAATACTCTTATAACAATCTCTGAGAATTTTATCTCATATTTTTTCTTATTCTTTTTAATCATTGATACCAGCACCTTTGACTGTCGTAGAGTTGAGAGTAGAGGCCATTTAACTGCATTAAATCCTGGTGCGCCCCTTTCTCAACTACACATCCGTTTTCAATTACAAATATTTCATCTGACAATTTAGTAGAACTTAAACGATGACTAATAAATATGGTGGTTTTTCCCTTGCCTAATTTTTCGAATTGTTCATACAGTTGACTTTCGCTTAGAGGATCAAGTGCTGCAGTCGGCTCGTCTAAAATTCTCAATTGCCCTGGATTAATCATAAATCGTGAAAGGGCGATACGTTGCCACTGCCCACCAGACATATCTACGCTCTTTTTTTTGAGTTTCCCAAGGGATGTGTCCCAACCATCGGGTAATTTTCTAACCATTTCTTCTAGGCCAAATATTTTGATGCTTTCAGATATTTTCTCCTCATTATTCTCCATACTGTTTACATCACCTAGAGCAATATTCTCTTTTAGTGTGAGATTATATTGAGAGAAGTCTTGATAAGCAATTGCACAAAGGGATTTAATTTCAGCTAAACTATATTCAAGTATTGATCGACCATTAATTAGAATTTCACCCTCAAAATCTTCATATAATCGCGTAATCAATTTGATAATAGTTGATTTCCCAGCGCCGTTAACCCCTACAAAAGCATAATGTTTCCCTTTTACAATCTTGAAAGACATATTTTTTATAATATATTTCGTTGTGTCAGGATATTTAAAACTAACATTAACAAACTCTAAAGAATCGAAGTTAATAGGATTCTTATGGGGTTTATCAATTGCTTCTTCTGTTTCCTCCATATTTCTAAATTTTTGTAGGTCCTTTGAGAATTCTATGTTTCTTGCAATGTTATCTAGTGTTTGCGTAAGTTCCATAGTCATTCTATTAACTAAATTAAATGTTGCACTTACCAACGATATAAAAATACCAATTGATATCGTCTGAGATAAAACGGATGGAAGTAACGCAAAAATAATAATTAGTGAAATTATGGAGGTAATTAGACCCCCCATTTTCATTTTCACAAACCATTTTAGTTCAGTTTTAAATATTAACTTCCTTGCTTTCTCATAATTTGACTTCCAAACTTCGTTCAGAACTTCTCCATAGGCAAATAAACTTCTTTCCTCTATACCATCTCTTCCAGTTAATACTTCCCCTAAATATTTATATCTTCTTTCAAGTTTAGTGGTTTCCCGGCTCGCTTCGTAATTAGCTCTACCACTCTTTAGAGCAACCCCAAACAAAGGAATACATACGAGTATAATAATAAGCCCGGTCCACCAAACTTTAGATATCAGAATAGATACAATCCCTAGGGTTGAGATAATTAAACCCATAAAATTAATTAAATTTTTATAAGCTTCTATAATTTCTATTTCAGGTTCTTTGAGAACTCGTTCAATTAAGTCTGCACTTTTTGTGTTTTCTTGATACATGTATGGTAATTTAGCATTTTTTACAAACAAGGGAACACTTAACTTTACTTTAAGAGAGTTGACCATTTTCACTTCGAAAAAGTAAATTGCTTTTTCTGAAAGCATAGAGAACGTTAATAAAATTACAATGGCTATAACGTCAGGGTATATTGTACTTATTTGACTGTCGTTATTAACAACTTTAAGTACAGAGTTAATAAAGTTAGCAATAAATATAATTTGTAGCATCGGTATTAATGCGTTGAGAATGCGTTGAACTAGCATGATTGACGCGTTCACAGGAGAATACCTGAAGACTATTTTTAATATATATAGAATCTGTGCTTTTTCTTGTATTTTCATTTTTTATCCCTCAGCTATCCGAATCGGGAGATTTCAATATCCCCCAACTTGATACTTTATGAACTTGACTAATTGCAACTTCGTTTATATTTAATTTTTTGCTTATTAAATCCAATATCATATCTAAAGATAAATAATATATACCTAATCTTTTTGTGATCGTGCTTACATTAGAGAAACATATCGTCATTGCGTAATCCTCATCAAAATTTAATTGACAGCACTCCCAGTTTTCGTCCTTAAGTAAGTAAGTTTTAGATATTTGATCATGAACATCAATGGAAAACGAATTCAAAGCTAATGAAAGCCCCATTCCTTTCGCTTTAACATAACTTTCTTTTGCTGTCCATATTCTGAAAAAGGATACTATTTGTTCGTCCCCTGTCGTGCGCTCTATATATTTATACTCATCGTGTGAAAAAAAACGTTTAGCTATATTTACGTTAATAGGACGTATTCTCTCAATATCTATTCCAATCTCATTTGTATCTAAGCAACAAACAATCCAATCATCTGAGTGAGATGTGTTGAAATATACATTTTCGAAATTTTTCAAATAGATTTTTCCATACTGATTTGTTTTGAAAACTAGTTCTTCATTCGTTTTTCCATATAGTTGTATCAAAGCAATGCGGATTAGCAATCTCGAGAACAGGGATCGCTGTGCATCTCTTGCTTCTTTAATCCCCTGTATCTTTGTTCTCTCTGACTTATCTAAAAACTTAATAAGTTGATCAAATTGTTGACTTTCAATAATTTGATCAATTTTGACAGCAAATATTTTAATGGAATTCTTCAAATAGTTATTATTAGAATAAGAATTCAAGGTAATTCTCACATAAATTCTTATTGTGCAATGCATCAAATGGAACAATTCGGAATAATATATTCCCTTCAAAAACGCTCTCTTGGTTGCTATCTTTGCCGTTCACTTTGGCTTTCAGTTCAAAATTCTCTTTAAATTCATCTTCATCATATATAAGAGACATATCCAGTTCCAAAATATCTCCTGGTTGAATTAATTTATTAAATTTCATTTTCTTTATACTAACCGGGAATAATGTATACGATAAATTGCTTTTTTTCCAAATATATATTCTACTTAGCTGTATTGCCGCTTCAGTCATATACGCTGCAGGCATGACTGGATTATTTGGAAAATGGTGTTCGTAAATATCTTCATTAATTGACAGGTACTTTTGTCCTTTAATAGAAAGCTCATTGATATCAATTATTTTATCTATCATTAGACTTCTCATCTCTTCAACCTCACTTACCTTTAAAATTAAGAATTTCTTGCGGAATCTTTACCGGTAGACCACTATGAATATCAATTGGCGTGAGCGTAGTCTCTCCTGAATAGTGAACTTCTCCTTTAACTTTAACTTCTGTTAAAAACGTTAATGTATAAAACTTCATATCTTTCAATTCTGTTCGTATACTTATTTCATTATCATAATAAACTGACTTTCGAAATTTTTGTTTACTCTCTTTTACTACAAAAAATATTCCATAATTACTGTTAAGAGATTTTATAGGAGCCACAAACTCCCTAAACCATTCTGTGAAACCCATTTCAATAAATCTACTCATATTTCCGAAATAAACAACCCCACCCGAATCAGTATCGTGCAAATAAATTGTCTGTCTAATCTCACTTATATAATTATTCTCAATCATATTTTCTTCTCACTTTTAATTGATATATTTTTTTGATATTTTATTTTTCTCCATGTAATCTTATTAGAAAAAACTGCCCAAACAGAACCAATTGATAAAATGACTGAAAGATAGGATGCAAAAACCAATTTTGTTTTTTCCCGAAGGCTCATTACGTTTCCATCAACATGCTTTGTATCAGGGTAAACACAAACCACAATACATATTGCATTAAGAATATGAAAAAGCGGCCAAAGGACTATAGAAAACCATGTTTGGAAAACGCCTTGAAAAAAAACACCTAAACCTATCATTGCGATAAACAAAAGTGCTCCAAGTAATCTAGGTAATGTAATCAGGAAAAAACCAAAGGCCCATAATTTTTTATAGTGAATTCGTGTATGTACCGACTGCCTCTTAACCCAACTCACCCATTGGAATCCTTCAATATCAAAATTTTCCTCTATGATCGCATAAGGAGCGTAAATAATTTTGTATTTATTATTTCTTACTGTTTTAGACAAGGTGAAATTGTCATGAAAGGCCTCATTCCACACTTTATCTATATTTAACTTTTCATATACATCCCTTCTAATTCCCATAGATAAGCCACGGGCGAAGCTAGTAAAAGGAAATGTAATTTGAGTAGCCGCCAAAAAATCCCAATACCTCGTAGCTAACTCCCAAGTTCCTTTCTTTTTTGCTACAACCCAGGCACTCCCGGAGGATAAACCACAATTCTCTAATTGTAAGGGTTTTACCATATTATTAATCCAGTGCTTATGAACGACCATATCTGAATCTAGAAATAAGAAAACCTGTGATTGAGCAGAGGCATTTTTCACACCTGTAAGTAGGTTGTTTATTTTATCTCCTCTATTCTCAAATCTAGAGTCTATTGTAGATGGAATAAAGAACATATTCGAATACCTAGGTA
The DNA here is from genome assembly GCF_023714295.1 of Paenibacillus polysaccharolyticus. Classification (GTDB taxonomy): domain Bacteria; phylum Bacillota; class Bacilli; order Paenibacillales; family Paenibacillaceae; genus Paenibacillus; species Paenibacillus polysaccharolyticus_A. The sequence continues at coordinate 174,413 of NZ_JAMAUN010000012.1, read as the reverse complement.
TCCATATTTTCAATATATCGATTGTTTTTCCTTCAGAATCGGAACTTGTAAAAATAACCTCATATTGTCCTGAATAGTTTTGCTTCACCAAACTCTTCAAAGTATCCTCAAAACGATAATCTTCTCCTTTAAAAGGTACAACCACAGTAACAAAAGGGGTGTATGGTGAATTAATTTCAGATAATCTTTTTAATGTCTTTTTTCTTTCTAAAACAAATACAATAGATAACATAATTGGTAGTAAAAAGATAATTGTCATTATCACATTAAGTGCTAATATCATGTTTCCTCCCCTTACAACGATCAATTCAATGCTCCAATGATTTCTAATATTTTTTCTTTGTCAGTTAGTGTACTATTGTTAAGATATTTAGATGATATCCCTTCCTCTTGCTTAATAATGATATCCGCATCTGAAATAACAACCTCTTCCTCTATGCACACGCTTAGTTTAAAAAAGAAACAACGTTTTGAAACGTTAAATGAAACAAGATTTGCACGAATTCGAATATATTCATTACTTAATATGGGGCGTTTAAAGTATAAATTGCTTACACTTACAATACTGCCCCCTGATTTATTATTTGAATACTCTCTAGCTACTTTCCCAGCAGTTTGAAAGAATGCCTCCAAAAGTAAGTACATAGGTACAATAACAGGCTTGTCTAGCTCACAAAATTCTTCATTATCTTTATATATAAAACCGGATAATACTTCTGATGATGAAATCTCTAAATAATGAACCATTTTCATATAATCCATAGTATATTTATCCTTTTTTACTTAAATTAATTTCACTTCAAGTTGCTAAATATTTATGGTTCCCAGCCAGTATATTGTTGTTTGTTAGACCAACTTGGATATAACTAACGAAGCATTTTGTCCCCCTAATCCAAAGGAGTTAGAAATAGCGTGCTCAATATTTTTATCTTTTTTATTTTTCGGATTGTAGAATAAATCACAATTTTCATCAGCATCTTGAAGATGGATGGTTGGTGGGACAAATTTATGTTTTATAGCCAATAAACAAACCAAAACTTCCATAGCACCAGCCGCAGTCATAAGATGACCATGCATTGATTTTGTAGAACTAATATCCATTTTGTAAGCCTTCTCTTTAAAAACTTGTTTTATAGCTTTAGTCTCATAAAGATCATTTTTGATTGTTCCGGTACCATGTGCATTAATATAGTCCACTTGATTATATTCAATACCGGAGTCTTCCAAGGCTCTCTGCATAGAAAGAACCATACCTTTTGAATCAATATGCGGGTCTGTTATGGAGTAGCCATCCAATGCAGCTCCGTAACCGCTTACTACACCTAAAATTTCAGCTTTTCTCTTTCTTGCATTCGTCTCGCTTTCTAATAAAAAAAGGACGCATCCTTCTGACATGGTGAACCCTCTTCTGTTCTTATCAAAAGGTCTGCAATTGTCCTTAAGATTATCTTGTGTCTCTTCCAAAGCATCAAGCCTACTTAACCTCGCCACTGATATCGGATCGATTTTTGAGGAGATCCCCCCTACTATCGCAGCATCAATATCTTTATTTTTTATCATTTTATATGCTGATCCAATTGCTTGGGTAGAGGCGGAACAAGTGCCAAGATTGCAAAAGGACGGGCCATGTATATTAAAATATTTACTTGCATAATAAAGCAAAGACATTGGATTAGTTGCATTGATATCATTCACTTTTAGTTCATCATTACTCCCAAAAAGTTGCTCCAGATTAGATAATGAAGCGATATTGGGATCAGTTCCGATTAAACATCCGATACGATCTTTAGCATACGGTAGTTCAAGCTTCGATAATAAATTTGTTAATGTGTAATAGAACATTTTTCCTTGTATATTCATTTCTTCGGGATAAGAAATTGTACCTAATTCCTGTAATTCTATTTCTCCTGCATGTTTAACAGCAAAATCATCCGTGTTAAATCTAGATATATAGTTTATCCCGGAACAACCATTATAAAGATTCCGCTTAATTTCATCCAAATTATTTCCAATAGGCGTTAAGGCACTTACTCTAGTAATAACAACTCTTTCCTTCATGAAATATCTCCCTTCTCAACTATAATTGATGCGTAACCTCCGCCTAAACCAGCGCTATTAATTAAGCATTTTTTTATAGGAGAATCGTCTGACCTAATGAATTTAGAGCTTATCTCTAATTCAGGATAGATCGACATCTCATTCGATTTTATAGGTGAGATATATTTATTATTCAGTAGTGTTTGGACAGCCATGATACAATCCATCACACCTGAAGAACAACTAGTATATCCTATGTTTCTTTTAGAACTACTTATGTTAACTGTCTCATTTCCCCATAATTCATCAATAGCCTTTAACTCCGCTTCATCCCAATCTTTGTGAGAAGTTCCGTGTGCATAAATTACATCAACCTCTGATGTAGAACTATTGGATTGAGTTAATGTATTCACAATATTTCTTTTGAAGCCCTCTGCAGATAAAGAAGAAAAGTTCGAACCTGAATATATATTAAAAGATCCGCCATTTATGTATCCTAATATTTTCTTTCCTTCCCTCATGGCAGTTTCTTCTGTTTCTAAAACAAGCGCCGCTGCCCCCTCACCATAAATGACTCCATTATGATCCGAATAAAACGGAGTTGATAGATTTTCAGGATTATCATTTTGAGAAGTACGTTTAATAAACTGCTGTTTACAAAGCCAGGAAAACTCGTTTGGTTGAAACGGGCTAAACGAAGTCGCTACAATGCATCTGTCAACTAAACCACTTTCTATTTCCCTAGCTGACTGTATAATACTCAGAGTCCCCGAAGTGTCCCCGCTATATAAAAGATTTCCTTCGCCATGAATATCATACATTTTAGCTAAAAAGTGAGATGGTACAGTTGGAAGTAATTTCACCCCACTCAAAGGCGGAATTTTCTTTATATTCTTTCCTAACAAGGAAAAATCGAGACTCCCATCTGTATGACAGATCTTCTTAATTACACTCATTGTTTCGAAATCCAGATTAATCATGTTGTTTCCTAAAAACAGAGCTGAGTCAATATTTTCTGGGATACTATCAATTTTAGATTCTTCACAAGCCTGCATAACTGCAACAATTTCAAGCAAGTTGGTGGAATTCATCATGTTTTTCCCTGAAATATCCAGGTTCTTAGATGAGAACCCTTTTATCACACCTCCGAATTGACAATGATAGGAACTCTCATCGAATTGAGGTAATTTCTCAATACCAATCTTATTTTTTTCAAATGCTCCCCATACCTCACTAACATTATTTCCCAGCGAATTAATACATCCCATTCCTGTAATAACTACTTTTCTTTTCATCTCATTTGTGCTCCTTACTAACAGAGGTGCTTTCCACCAGTTACAAGTAACTGCACACCAGTAATATATGCTGCCTTTTCACTTGCTAGAAATAAAGCAGAATCTGAAACATCTTCTACAGAACCAAAACGGTCTAATGGAGTCTTTAAAAGTATATCTGACTTTACTTTGTCAGATATACTTTTAACAATCTCTGTTTCTATCAATCCAGGAGCAATACTATTTACTCGAATATTGTATTTTCCATATTCCAAAGCAAGCACTTTAGTCAGTGACTCAATAGCAGCTTTTGAAGCGCTATAGGCTGCTTGCCCTTTAGATGGTTGATATGATGAAACAGTAGTAATATTTAAAATAACACCTTGTTTATTCAGAATCATATTTTTCAGAACTGACTGGCAGTAGTTATATACACCTAATAAGTTTGAATCTATTGTATGTTTAAATGTTTCTTCAGCAGTTCCAAGAAATAAACCTCTAGGAATATAACCTGCATTATTAATTAAAATATCAATACGTTTTTCATCTGAAATAATATCATTTATAAACGTTTTAACTTCTTCTAAAGAGATACCATCCACTTTGAACGGTCTTACAAAAAAGCCCTGTTCGTTTAGACTTCTTGCAAGATCCTCAGCACTCTTTGAACTGGAGAGATACGTAAAATAAACTTTACAACGGTATCTGGCAAAGGCTTCGACTAATCCTTTACCAATCCCTCTACTCCCTCCTGTAATAACAACAACCTTATCCTCCAAGTTTAAATTCATTTAAGAGCACCCATTCCTTTGTTTTGATGTTCATTAAGCACCCTTAATTCTGGAAATACATCTAATAGATTTTCGTTTCTCAGTTCATCCAACTTAGCTGTATTCTCAAAAAATCTAGGGATTAAATGAGTCCAATCCTCAGAATTCATATAAGCTATTACCGATTCCCACTGATCTAATGATTCAGGATCGTAATCTTGATTTATATCGTTATAAGGCGCTTGCTGTCTTAACCATGATAAATGGTTAAGAATCTCTTCGGTTACTTGCTTTTTCATCTCTGATGGCAATAATTTGGCACTATAAAATTCAGGATAGTGAAGTAAGTTTATGCATATTTTGTCTAAATTAATGTAATTATTCTCATACATATACTTATGAATCTCGACAAGTTTCATAATATTAAATATACTCACTGTTATATTTATAATTAAATCTACATTTTTCTCCATTTTAACTATCTCAATATTTTTCAAAAATTTATCCCAATTCAAATTCTTCCGAACATATTCGCAACGTTCACCAACACCATCAATACTGACGTTTAATTGTATGTTCTCGAAATACCTCCACTGTTCAACTATATTCTTACTTCTATGAGATAAATTCGTTAAATTTGTATTATATTTTATTTCTGTATCAAATTTTTTGTGATGCCTCAATCTTTCTAGAATGTATGCATTTTCATTTAAAAGCAAAGGCTCTCCTCCAGCAAAATGGAGTTTATCAACGTAGGGTATATATTCCTCCAATTCTTGAAGAAAAGGTTCAGTGTTTTCTACACCCCTTACTTTTGAGGTTTCCTGTTCAGGATCGATTTGCCCTAAATTGATTGCATCTTCATACCAAGCTGAACTTGCGCTATAACTGCACATACGACACTTCAAGTTGCAAAGATTTGAAAAGCGCACATCCCAATGTACAGGCTTAGCATCATGCGCATATCCGTTCTCATCAGTAGTTTCTACCCAGTCAAGATATTTCCCATACTTTTCATTAGAATCTCTTCTTTGACTCCAGTAGCCTATTGAGTCTCGTTCATAACACTTTTTGCAATTGAAGCTAGGTTTATCTTCTAACATTCTCAATCGCAATTTTCTAATTCTTTCCCCTTGCCATAATTCTTGAAAGGAATGTTCATTCAAACTGCCATAACCCGAAGCTTCCGATCCCTCAAGTAAACTCATGCACGGAGACATGTTACCAAGAGCGGTTACATGAAGGTGAACCCAAGGAACCATACAGAAATGTTTGCTGTTCTGAATTAACTGCTCGATTTCCTTTCTATCCCTCATAGCACTGCCTCCACTTAAGAATTATTTGTTTTCTTTAATGTGTACTTCAAAAGATCATTAATAGTGATATGGTGATATATGCTAAACGGACTATCTAAACTTTGAATTACATCTTCTGAAATATCGAAATTTGACTGAATAAGCTGTACGGCTTCTTCTGTAAATTTACCATTATACATTCCGTTATTTGCAATTAAATTCGCTATATTCCAAAACTCATCATCTTCCATTGTCAAATCAAATTCTTGCTCTAATCTAAATGTAATTTCAAGTGTTTCCGTTGATTCCACAGTGTAATCTACAAAGAGCTTCTGATTTAATTGAATATCGTTCGGCTCAATATCTAAGCTTTCTGCAAGCACCTTTTTCAATCTTTCAAACGCATTTGTTTCATTTAACATTGTCAACACTCCTTTTGAAATTTTAGTTATGATTTTACCTCTGTCGTAAATAGACTTTTCGGATTTAATAAATCGTTATATTCAAATTCAAAGCGATAATTATCATTTCCAGTTATAAACAAAGCTGACTTTGTGAAATTATTCTCAAAATCATTTTTGTTTTCTCGCATCCCTTTTACGTTAACTACAAAAATATTAGTGTCCTTTTGCCTAACACTAATAGAATGATAATTTTTCATTCCATAATTACTTCCGGCATATACTATAATATTCTTGAACACTCTGTTCCCATACTCTCTGGTACCAGCAATCATGTGTCTACCAGGGTAGACAACAATTCTAGGCGCTTCGTTTCCACAATTACATTTCCCATTCATGTACTCTGCGTAATCACCAGGTTTATATCTAATAAAAGGCATATGTTTTTGATATAGTGAAGTTACAATCACATTTCCCAAATCCCCTGGCTTTTTGATTATATTGTTGTCTTCATCCACGATTTCAAGTATGACCATATCGTCATTTACATGAAGGTGACCTTCTGTGCAATCATAAGCTATACCCCAAATTTCACGTGTTCCGTAATTATTAACAACTTTACATGAAAAAGTTTCACTGTATTTTCTTTTTTCATCATCGGATATATATGAACCATTATTTTCAATTATTTCAAGTTTATAGAATTGATAGTTATGTTCATGGTTTTTTAAGTAATTATGATAGTACTCCATGATATAACCGTTAACATGCCACCAACTTTTATCACTACGATCTAAATAATTAAGTTCAGTAAGTATTTTTTCTTTTTGCATCTTTGGCTCTTCAAATGGGAACGGATACAAAGTATCTTTGAAGGTGTGCATGAAATAAAAAAAGTCGTTAGGTTTTGCATCGTATATATTGTTTCGTAATTTCCAGAGACTCCTACCTAGAACCAATCTTTCTGAAAGCGTTTTAAATGATGCAAAAGGTACCCCACTTGTTCCACTTGTGTACTCAACTGTCACAGATTTAGTTGGGAAATTATACGTGTATTCCTTTTTGAAATCTTTATTCATATCAAATAATTTTTCTATTGAATATTGAGATATTTCTTCGCTCACAAATTGATCATAATTATTTTTTATATCGCCCTTGGTTAAAATAGGCATGCTTTCAAATATACTAACAACTTCTTCCTTGCTGCACTCTGAGACTTTTTCAGGAATAATACTTTTATAATAAGGAATGTTTTTCTGGCATTCTTCAAGCAAAGATCTTAAAGCCTCTAATTTTCTCATAATCACAGCTCCATTATTGCTTTACTTAACGAGTTTTGAAATAACTAACTCAACTAACGATTTATATTTAGATAGATTAACTAAATCAATTTCAGTCTCATCAATTTCAATATCAAACTCCATTTCTAATTCGGCTATCAGTTGTATAAAATTCATCGAGTCATATGCTAATTCTTGTATTAAATCTGAATCCTCATTTATTTGATCCAACTTCACATTCTTACCACAACTTACAATTATACTTTTCAATTGTAACTCAATATCCTTTACTTCCATCTGGTTCACCCTCTCTAAATATGATATTATTCTCTAAATAAATAATATTTTATTTAACATCCAAATTCTAACATGGAAGTTCAAAAAAAAATACATATTCTGTATTATTCGATATCTATTAAAAATCCATACTAATATTTAGTTAGTAAAAGTTTTTTTCGAAAATCGGAAGAATTTGATGCTCCATTAAAAGAGAATCACATATCCAAACATCAGATGGTAACGTTAACAATTACTTTTCCAACGTTTTCAATCGTATTCAAAATTCACCTCGAAATACTGTTCTCGCCGATATAAATCCCGTTTATATAATCCCTTTTACGGATAAAAATATAATAATATACATTTTAACATAAAATACCTATTAATGTTTCAGGAAAACTACATAAACCGTTTCGTTTGCACATGTAGAAGATTAGATGACTCAAACTTTCTTTTACAATCAGCGGCTAAGCTATCATCCGACAAGGCGCTGCACTCCCGAAAAGCAAAATGTTTACACCCTCTACACTTCTCTACGTTCAGATGCTTTAATGCATAATGAATGGCCTCTCCGGTGTGTTCAAACCGATGTGCAGGATTAATCCGCTCCAGCAGCCCTGTTCTCTTCAGCATTTCAAGTGGTTGCTCCTGAAGACCTGACAACAGTACTACCCCGCCTGATCGTTCAAAATGTTTGATTAAACTAGCCAGGTTAGCCTCTCCTGTTGTATCTATAAAAGGAACTTTTCCCATGCGCAACAAGAGCATGCCTGGGCGCTCCGGAAGTGAATCCACAACCGATTTTTCAAACATATCCGCTGCACCAAAAAATAATGGCCCTTCGATCGTGTACAGGCTGATCTGTGGACAATCATGTCCTTCCCGTACCATATGAGCCATAACTTTCTCATGTTTATGATCTGGATCGGGTAGCACCTTGGCTACTTTTAGCATTTCGCTCATGCGTTTCACAAAAAGAATGACCGCCAGAATCAATCCCACCTCCACCGCAGTCGTAAGGCTCGTGAATACAGTAAGAAGAAAGGTCAGAAGCAAAACAAGCGAATCCCCTGTTCTGGTTCGTAATACATAAACAAACGATTTTCGTTCACTCATATTCCAGGCCACCAACATTAGAACCGGTGCCATGCTGGCAAGAGGAATATGGGAAGCATACGGTGCAAACAAAATCAGAACAAGCAGAACAACAACACCATGAATTACACCAGATAAGGGAGACACTGCTCCTGATTTAATATTCGTTGCCGTACGAGCAATGGCTCCTGTCGCCGGGATTCCACCGAACAATGGTGTGACAAGGTTGGCAACTCCCTGCCCGATCAGTTCCCGGTTGCTGTTATGGCGGCTGCCCGTCATGCCATCAGCAACTACAGCAGACAGCAATGATTCAATCCCGCCCAGCATAGCAATGACAAAAGCAGGCTGCAGCAGATTCACGATACGCTCCCACGTGATCTCCGGCAGGTGGAACCCAGGTAAGGTTCCAGGAATTGTACCGAAGGATGAGCCAATTGTAGCTACCTGATCTTTAAAGAAGACCGCAGCGACAACGGTTGAACATATCAAACCCAGCAGCGAAGCAGGCACTTTGGGTGCAAACTTTGGCACAAGCAGAAGAACAGCCAGGCATACCCCCGCTGTCAGCAAACTGTATATATTAATCGTACTGATATGCATCCCGATCTCTTTCATATTGGAGTAAAAATCCTCGTGTTTCGTGACACCCGTAAGTCCTAGCACATTCACGATCTGTCCGCTAAAAATCAAAACGGCGATGCCTGCTGTAAAGCCAATCGTCACAGGCCTTGGTATAAATTTGATCAATGCTCCTAGTTTAAATACACCCATAACAATGAGCATCAGCCCTGCCATCATGCCAGCAATGAGCAAATTTTCATAACCATACTGCATGACAATGGCAAAAAGGATCGGAATGAATGCTCCTGTTGGCCCGCCAATCTGAAACTTTGACCCGCCTAGTAGTGAAATCAAAATGCCTGCAATAATGGTGGTATACAATCCATATTCCGGCTTTACTCCAGAGGCAATGGCAAAAGCCATACCTAGAGGAATCGCAATAATACCTACAATCAGCCCCGATATCAGATCCTTCCGAAAATCAGCTATTCGATAACCCGCATATCTTCCGATGCCTTTCATGCTCCATAACCTTCTTTTCTTCATATATTTGAATATTTGAATATAAATTGAACACTACTCCCTGATATATGCCTTGTCAAATGCAAATATCACACTTTCGCAGAATTATACTCCCGCACTCTAATCACAAACAAAAAAAACAAGAGTCTCCGTGCAAACTTTCGGTCGCTCCTGTTTCCTGTGTCAATTGTCTTTACGCATATCCTCCAGCATCGAAATCGCATCGACCAGATGATTATCGAAGATCTGCTTGGCAACGGCCAGCAGTTCCTTAATCAGCGGATCACGAAGGGAGTAGGTGACTGTAGTACCTTCTTTCATGCCCTGTACTACATTTTTGCTGCGTAGTACAGCCAGCTGCTGGGATACCGCAGAACCTTCCGTTCCAAGAATGCTTTGCAGTTCATTGACGCTTTTATCTCCTTCACTCAGCAACTCCAAAATGCGAATTCGCATCGGATGTGCCAGTGCTTTGAAGAAATCGGCTTTGAACTGTTGTACGTTCTGATTCATACCCTTTGCTCCTTCAATCGAACTCATCAACATGTTCCTATCATACCATAGAACGAAGTCCAGACTTCCATTCACACGATATGATATGATGAAAAAGCAAGTCTACTTTCCTGTACAAAGGAGCGGTAAGCATGTCCAACTCATCCGAATATTCTCCCTCTGGCGTCCCTATTCTTCGGCATCAAGATATGGATCGTGAGTGGCAATCTACTTCTTACGCAGAAGACGAATGGCTTCAGCGAATTGAGAAACACGCGGATACATATCTTGGCGAAGCCGACTCTGTGTTCCATGAGCTGGTGTCCGATAGAGTTCATATCGATGTCCATATCATTCGTCCAACACCTGAGCGTAATTATTATACGTTGTATACCACAGGCATGAGCGCCTTGCCATTGAACACCCCTGAAGATGCAGAGGAGTATAAGTATGCAGAACTGATGATATGTTTACCTCCAGATTGGCCTCTATTAGAAGAAGAACTGGAGGAAGAGGATAATTACTGGCCGATACGATGGTTGAAAACGATGGCTCGACTGCCACATGACTATGATACCTGGCTGAGTTGGGGGCATACGGTACCCAATGGCGACCCGGCCATGCCATTTTCCAACAATACAGATATGTGTGCCTTTATCGTACTGCCTCCGCTTGAGACCGATGAAGATTTCTTGACACTTGAAATGGAGGATGGCCATGCTGTGCACTTCTATGCGATCCTTCCCATTTATCTAGAGGAGCTTGAACATAAGCTAGAGTATGGCTTGGATGCTCTGCTTGATCAATTTGAAGCACATCATGTTAATGAAATAATGAATTTGAATCGGGTTAACACCTGCGAGCATACGTAAAAACATCATTCGAGTCATAATTGAAAAGAATTCAAATGAAATGTTCTGCAACCATCATTATTTACTCTTCTTAACGAACATCAAAAAAGCTCAATACAGTATGCATCTGCTGCTGGACTGAGCTTTCCTTTATTATGATGTGAACTTCGAGTGCTGTGTAGTTCCACTTCTAGCGCTAAACGTTGATATTCAACGATTCGCCCGTCACATATCAGTACGAGCCATATTCGAACCAGTCAAAGTCCGCCACCTGATCAGAAGACTTGCCATTGCTGCTACTAAACATACCGATACAGCACCCAACAAAACCACCAGCCACTTCCGTGCTCAAGCTGGTCGTATCCACTTGCCCTGCAACCAGATGATACTTACTTCCATCTGTACTGTAGTAGAAGCTGAGTTGCTGTCCTAGCGCCACCATTTTAATGTAAACACGCGGAGTTTCTCCATCCAGCACAACTTGGCCAACCTGTGATTCCTCACCACCAAGCCACGTCATTACCCGCAGCACCTGCTGCTCACCTTCACATGCACGTTCGATTCGCACGTGATACTGGTCATTCTGGATAACCACCAGACCCGCCGTCTCATATTCATGTTGCGGCACAAATTCCATCGCAGTCGCTGCAACATAATCCATATGCCGCTGCCGTACACAGACAAAGCTGGAATTCTCAAGTTCCTTCAATGTTTGCGGTTTCAGCTTCAAACGCAGGTAACCTTTGCGTTCAGTCAACGAGTACAGGTTCTCCTGAGGATTACGCAGGAACATCCACTGCAGGCCCAATTCATCATTGTCGAAATTTTCACAGCGCAGATCTGGTTCCACAGGTACTGCTGGCAGATTCAATACCCCCTGCTCCTCCAGTTTGCCCAGCCCTTGATTGACGACAGGCCAGCCATCTTCCCATTCCACTGAAGCAATGAATGTCTCACGACCAAGATTACTGAAAGCCCCACCATAGGGTCTGGAAGCCAACATCACCATGAACCATTGACCGTTAGGTGCCTGTACCAGGTCAGCATGTCCAACATTAATAACCGGATAATGCTTGCCCATATGACGATGCGTAATAATCGGATTATTCGGATTGCCGACGTAACCTTCGGTCAGACTGTTGCTACGTGCAATCGTAACCGCATGGTTCAGACCTGTGCCACCTTCGGCAATCATCAGGTAATAATACTCACCCATTTTGTACAGATGCGGTCCTTCCGGCCAAATCACATCTACCATCGCCCCACGCCACAGAACATAGCTGTCTCCGACCAGCTTCATGCTACCCAAATCCAGTTCACGAAGCCATACTTCCCAGTTTCCGTTGTAACGGACGCCTTCCGAGCAAGGCCGTGTACCTAAATAGTATGCTTTGCCGTCTTCATCGAAGAATATGGTTGGATCGATACCTTCTGCACCTTCAATAAAATAAGGATCAGACCATGGCCCAGCCGGATCGGTAGCGGTTACAACAAAGTTCCCGCCATGAGATACATTCGTTGTGATCATATAAAAGAGCCCATCATGATGCCGAAGCGTCGGTGCAAAGATCCCTTGCGAATGCCCTGCGCCCTCCAGATTAAGCTGAGACTCACGATCCAGCACATTGCCAATCTGTTTCCAATGAACCAGATCACGGCTGTGAAAGATCGGAACGCCAGGAAAATAGGCAAACGTGGATGTGACCAGATAAAAATCTTCCCCTACCCGGCAGACAGACGGATCTGGATAAAATCCTGGCATGATCGGATTGTTAAACGTGCATTGCTCGCCTTGATTAACATTGTTCATTCTTTTACCCCTCCAATGGTGAGTCCAGTGACAAAGTATTTTTGCAAGAATGGATAAAGCACGACAATAGGCATGGCTGTCACAATGGTGATGGCTGCCCGAATGGATACGGGGGTGACCATATTCGTCACATTTTTGTACTGATCCACATTGACCGTTCCCCCTTGTGACGTTGCCGAAGATAACAGCTTCATCAGTTCATATTGCAAGGTGGTCAAATTGCGGTTACCTGCCGTATAGAGCATGGAGTCAAACCAGGAGTTCCACTGACCTACAGCAATAAAGAGAGCCACCGTAGCCAGCACCGGCTTAGAGAGCGGAAGCACAATGCGCATAAAGATGCGGAAATCTCCTGCACCATCCATTTTCGCCGATTCAATCAGCCCTTCCGATAACCCCTGAATATAGGTACGGATGACAATCATGTTGAATACCCCGATCAGTCCGGGAATAATGTAAACCCAGAAGCTGTTCAGTAGCCCCACTTGTTTGATCAACATGTATCCAGGAATCAAGCCGCCGCTGAAATACATCGTAATCACAAAGAGTGTCGTTACAAACTTGTTGAACATGTATTCCTTACGGCTCAGTACATAAGCCAGCATGGCTGTACAGAAGAGCTGTACCACGGTTCCAATGACCGTTCTGGCAACTGAAATAAATGCCGCTTGGGTCAGATGTGGATTTTGGAACACGGAAACATAGTTTTGCAGCGTCCACTCTCTCGGCCAGAGATAGATTCCCCCGCGAATCGTATCCAGACCGTTATTGAAAGATACGGCAATGGTGTTTAAAAAAGGATATAACGTAACAACCATAACAAGCAACATAAATATGCCATTGGTAATCGAGAAAATAGAGTCACCCAGGCTTCGTTTTCCACTAATTCGATTCACAGCAGACCCTCCTTATCATATCAACCGCTCTTCCCCAAGAGATTTGGCAATCCCGTTGGCGATAAAGATGAGCACCAGACTGACCACACTTTTGAAGATTCCTGCCGCGGTGGCAAGTGAGTAGTTTCCAAGATTAATCCCGTATTTAAGGACAAAAATATCAATCGTCTCGGATACATCCTGCACCAGTCCGTTCCCCAGCAAATATTGAATCTCAAAGCCTGCATTCAGTACGTTACCCACGTTAATAATCAGCAGGATAATGATGGTTGGTTTGATGCTCGGCAGTGTGACATTCCACATTTTGCGGAAACGACCTGCTCCATCAATGGATGCTGCCTCATACAGACTTGGATTAATGGACGCCATGGATGCAAGATAAATAATCGTGCCCCAGCCGATCTCTTTCCACATACTGGACAGACCCACAATCCCCCAGAAATACTTGGGTTCGGCAAAAAAATTGATCGGTGCATCAATCAGCCCCAGCTTGGTCATCAGCACATTCACAATCCCGTTTTCCGTTGACAATACATTCGCAACAATGCCCGTTACGATGATCCATGATAGAAAGTGCGGAAGATAAGAAACAGTCTGCACGACACGTTTAAATAAAACCATCCTTAGTTCGTTGAGTAAGAGTGCCAGACCAATTGAACCGGCAAATCCAAGAAACAGACTAATCAGACTCATCGCCAGTGTGTTACGAATGACACGCAAGAAGGTCGGGTCTGTGAATAATGTTCGGAAATGATCCAGTCCCACCCAATCCTGCTCCATAAAACCAATGCCCGGTCTATAATTCTGAAAAGCCATTAGCCAGCCCCATAGAGGCCCATACGCAAAAATTGCAATAAACGCAATGAAGGGGAATGACATCCACATCAATTGGCGCTGACTTTTCATTCTGGACAAGTTATACCCGATCCAGCTTTTTCCCGAAGGAATATGACTGGTGTTGACCGAGGACTGCAACTCCTTTTTAGCCATGCTTTTCTCTCTCCTTGATTCCGAGTTTTATCTATATCATCCGAACCGGGATTCGGATGATTTCGAATCCATTCCTGTCCAATGGGTACACTCTATGTCTGGATTAAGAAAGGCTACAGGATATCCCATAGCCTCTCTGCCTTGACCTTAGCTATTACCTCCTGATACCGCTTCTCGTATTACTCTTCACACCACTTATCATGCTATTTGTCATATTTCTCTTACCGCAGTACTTTTCGTAAGGCTTATCGTATTGCTTATCTTGCTTCTTATCGTATAACCTGTCTCACTACTTGCATCTGTTTCACCTGTTTAACCCCACAGCTCTACACGTCTGCGCACCTCTTCCGTGAGTGCATCCTCATACGCTTTGATATCCGCACTTTCTTTCAGTGTGGATTGATATTCTTCCCACGCCTGATCGAACTCTGCCGGTGAAGTCATGATCACTTTAGGCAACCATTTGCGCTTCACATCGTCCATCTTCTGTCTGGCGATGGTTTCTGGTTTATTCGGTTCAAAATTGAACGTATAGATCGGGAACCAAGGTTCGTTCTCTTCTGCAGGCTCCAGGAAATCCGTAAATTTGGTGTATCCGTAAGCCTTGAGTACTTTTTTATCAATGTCATTCAAAGTGGCAAGGTATTCTTCAGGCTGTTCTTTCGGGTCCATCGCATTTTTACCGTCTGCTGTCATGCCTTCATGGTGAGGGAAATAGACCAGCGGGCTTCCGGTGTTGGCGAGTACCCAGTCCGGATCTTTCGAATTGGCGCGTTGCTCCTCGTTACGGGAGAATACACCTTTGTCATCCACCTGATAATCCACATCTTTCTGTCCCCACGTTCTCAGAACTTCCGTCTCTGGATCAAGCAGGTCGTTAATGTATTGAAGTGCTCCCTCCACATCCTTACAGCTCTTCGTGATCGCAAGTCCGCCGTTGACGTTCAGAATCGGCTTATGCTGATAACGGCCTTTTACATCTTCGGACAACGTAATGGACAGTGGTACATAGGTTCTTTCATACAGCTTTTGTTTGACCAGAGAAGCCTCTGCATCGAGGAACTGCCATCCCTGATCGACCATTCCCAGTACGCGTCCCGTTGAAATTTTGGAAATGTACTGATCGTAGTTGGCTGTGAACGTCTCGTTGTCAACAAGCCCTTTGTTGTAGACCTCATTGATCTTTTTAAAATAAGCCTTGGCTTCCGGAATCGTATTGTAGTTTTTCGCTGTTAACGTAGCCTTATCAACAATTGCGGCTCCTTCATTCGGATAGCCGGCCAGGAACAGCGGCGGGTTCTCCAAGGCGAAGTAACGCCAGTCGTAAGAAATGATCTCGAATCCGATGGTCGGCTGGCCGTTAATCGTTGGATTCGCCGCTTTGTACTTTTCGATCAAGTCGAAGTACTGATCCAGCGTTTTGATCGTTGGGTAGTTGGCCCATTCCAACACTGCTTTTTGAATCCAGAACGCTTCCCCATCATGGGATACTTTCATGGACTCACCCTGTAAATTTCCGAATTGCGGAATGAAGTAGATATGACCATCCGTTGAATTCTTCATTTTCTTCCAATTGTCACCAAGATAGTTTTTGATATTCGGATATTTGTCGATGTAGTCTTCAAGTGGCACAAGCGCACCCGCCGATACTAACTGCTGTGTACCATCACTTCCATCAATAAAGTCTGGATATTCACCACCTGCAATCATGACCCCGATCCGTTCTTTGGCGGTTTGACCGGTAAGCCAGTCCATCGTGACCCGCACACCTGTTTTTTCCTCAATAGCCTTCATCACCCGGTTATCATCAGGTGCGAGCTTGCCTGGTACAGCAAAAAATGCGGAAAACTGCTTCAGTTCCTTGCCGTCTGCCGTCTTTTCTTCCGATTTGGATCCCCCCGGTGTACAACCAGCGAGCACAACCGTAAACATCAACGTCAGCAGAATGAGCTGCCTTAATCTTTTTCTGACATCCTTTTTCATCATGACCCCTCCAGCGAAGTATGTTGAGAGACGCTCTTTAGAAAGCGCTTTCCAAAGGCTGATTTAAAATTATCATTGTTATCTGTCCTGCTCAACGGGACAAATTATAGACCTCATCCCAATAATTCCAGATATGCAAAAAATCCTGCTCCCCCTCAAGGTGTGCAGGATGATGAATCCGAAGTATGCATCGTTTGTGCCCTTTTTCGATACTGGGCAGGCGTCTCTCCCTTGATTTTCTCAAACCGGTTAATGAAATAATCGGAGTCCCGATATCCTACCTTCGTTGCGATCTCATAGACTCTATAATCCGTTCTGCGCAACAATCGAATGGCCTCGTCAATACGAATCTGATTCAGGTAATCACTGAAACTCACGCCGTAATGCTTTTTGAAAATCTGTCCGAGATATGCACTGTTCATGAAAAAATGCTCTCCGAGCAGCTTTAAGCTAATATTTTCCATATAATGCTCATGAATATACGCCTCGACTCGGCCCAGCACGCCCATTGCATTCCATTTCTGCCGCTCTTTCAGCTTCTCTGCACATGTGTACGAAAAGTCACTCAGATTCTCGATATTCTCTTCCATGGACAGCATGGCATAGTTCGTCTGCAAAAATGTGGACTGCATCCATTGCTCATCTGAATTCAGATCTGTATCGTCCCTGTTCACCAGTCCAAGCAACGTGTACGCCAAATAATGAAGATGAATGCCCACGATGCCCGGCTCGATCCGCTGCTCCAGAAAAAAATGAAAAATAGCCTGCGCATGACCGCGTATATCTTCGATCCGTTGCTCCTCGATTGCCTGAATTAGTCCGTCGAAGAGTTGCTTTTCCCGTCCAGCAGGTTGATTGGTGAATACGCTTGTATCCATATGCTCAAAATAATAAATCGGCCCATATGCGCTAAAGAAACGTAAACTTTTGATCTTACCGCAAGAATAATAGGACTCGTGCAGTTCCTCCAGCCTGTGCACTTCCTTGCCGACATAGATGGCTATGGATGCACCCTGTATCTGACTTAGCTCTGTATACAGCCTTGTGACGTATTGTTCCAGTGATAATGCCTCACGCTTCAGCAACAGGTCGGTCACAATATGCAGCACTCGGTTTTTCTCACCTGTAAAAGATTTCAGGACATAGCCTGCATGATTCTGATTAATATGGGCTTCCACGAGCAGACTTCCATCGTTCTGCTGTTGTTCTCGCTCCGATTCCGTTTCAATCATCAAGCATCGCAACTTCGTCGTTACATCCCCATATGAGACCTGGATACTGGCGAGTGTATCTTCATCTGCCGTTCCAAGCAAAATCGATTGTACCTGTTGAGTCATAACGATATGTTCCTGTTTTTCCTGATGCCGCTTTTCTTCTGTTCTTTCCATGAAAGCCTTGCGGAAGGCCTCCAGCACTTGCAACAACTCATCCTTCACGATCGGTTTAAGTATATAATCGTTCACCTGATATTTGATCGCTTGTTTGGCGTACTCAAACTCATAGAAACCGCTAAGTAACACCATCTTCATCTCGCCGCCGTATTGTTCATAGATGATTTTGGCAAGTTGCATGCCATCCATTTCCGGCATTTTAATGTCGGATATGACGAGGTCGGGCCGCATTCTACGGATACATTCGAGTGCCTGCACCCCATTAGAGGCCTGACCACAAACTTGAAACCCAAGTGAATTCCAATCGATCAGCAAAATCAGTCCTTGGCGAATAAATGGCTCATCGTCCACAATCAGCACGTTGATCATATTCTCGCTCCTTATCCCTGAGATGCTTGTACAAGCGGAATTTGTATGCGAATCGTAGTCCCCTTGTACCTTTCACTGTCAATGCTTACTTGCACACGTTCATCGAAATACATTCGAAGCCGAATATATGCATTCATCACTCCAATGCTGCTCAGTTCGCTAAGCCGTTCCAGACTCGGATCAAGCAACATCGTTCGAATGAGTTCCAGTTTGTCCTTCTCCATGCCAACTCCGGTATCTTGGATCACAATATGTAGTTGCTCGTTATACTTCTGGAATCTGACTTCCACGACTCCATCATTCAAGCCGCCTTCAATACCATGGATACAAGCATTTTCGACAAACGTTAACACGGTCAGCTTCGGAATCTTCATCTCCAATATCTCAGCATCGGTAACGTCAATAACGAACTGTAACTTCTCGCCAAACCGATATTGCTGGATCACCAGATAACTTTCGACAAAACGAATCTCATCTTGAATGCTTACGAGATCATTGCCCCAATTAATCGTTTGCCTGAGCAGCAATGCCAGCTTCTGAATGATATCAGAGGTCTCATGTTCATCCTTGATCAGACTCCGCATGCGAATGGTTTCTAGTGTATTAAACATAAAGTGTGGATTGACCTGACTCTGTAGCGCCTTTAATTCCGCCTGTTTCTTGGAAAGTTCAAGCGCCTGCCGTTCGACCTGTCCTTTAAATACGATCTCGATCAGATTCCTGATTTTGATGACCATCATATTGTAACTATGGGTTAAGCTACCGATCTCATCCTTTCCCGCAGGTTCTGCAATGACCTCGAATTGCTCCTGTTTAACTTGATCCAGATGCGTTGCAATTCGGCCTACCCTGTGAACAAGGGATCTGGAAATAAGCCAGATAAGTAGTGTTGGTACCAGCAGATTAACAATAATCAGCAGAAGCAGATTGAATCTGGAATCCACGATCTCCGTCAGAAAATCCAGCTTCTCTCCACGCACAATAATCTGCCAATTTTCCGATACGACAGGAATCGATTCTGTGGACTGTCCCTCATCCTTCGACATGCCAGACATGAGATGGAACGGCTTCCTTGCCTGATTCATCTGTGCATCATTGGAGAAAATAATCCGATCATTCGAAACGATATAGATTTTGCCGCCCGCTCCCTCATTTTTGAACGATTTGTTAATGAAGGCGTAGTCGAGATCTACCTTCAATACTTTCTCTACCTGTTGTTTCCCAAAATAATTGAGTTTACGTATTATGCTAACCTTACGGCCGCCTTGGTTTTGCGACATCTCTGCCTGCTGCTTGTCAAAATAGGAATAAATCATCATCTGGTCGTCTGTATTCATGAGCGCCTGATACCATTCACTTTTCCTTATGTCATCATTCAGCTTGATAAAGTTGCCGCCATTCACAAACGTATCGTTATCTACGTAAAACGTCACCTGATTCACTTGCTGATAGCTGTAATAATAGCGAACCAGATTGTTGCCGCTCAGCATATCATAATATGCAAAATAATAGTCTTCTTGATTGTTGTATTTGGACTCCATAAACCGATTCAGCGTAGCATCCGTATATAAAAAATTGGATACGTACAGGCTGTTATCCAGGCTGTTCCGCAGATTAAAGCGAATCCGTTGCTGCATTTCGTTGATCCGGCTCTGTTCTTTGGCTTCAATCTGTCCTTTGATGCTTTGATAAAATACCGCATTGGTCGCCACCACAGGAATCAGCACACAAAAAATAAACATTATGTATAACTTCGTTCTAAGACTCCAATCATCCAGTAACTGAATACGCTTACACTTTAAGTTGCGTTTCATGTCGTTGTTGTCTCCCCCACCCGTGTCATCCATTACCACCATTATAACGAGCCATGATGATAATGGAATACACGTTTCGGACTAACATCTTACATATTTGCGTTTAAAACCAAGCTGATTGCGGTCCAGTGCCTTTTGAATATTATCGGAAGCACTGATCTGCTTGCTTTTCGGCTTGTCCAGACCAACTTCAAGTGGCCCAACCCTTTTGGCCGTTTCCACCGCTAGCTCATGCAACGGAACATATGACATAGCGACAGTGTAGATAAATAGATTCATGGCTATTTTTGCACGTTCAGGCGCACTGTGTATCGTTTGTTCTACCTGCTCAAGCATCTGTCTAAGTTTACTTTCCTCAAACTCGTTATCTTTACGGCTACCTAAAAGCCAGCAATAACAACTCCATCCGCCGGACATTCGCAACTCTTCTCCGCTCGCAATCCAGGTGTCTGCAACTTCCTGGGCAATATCCGTCTCCGCTAAAGTTACAGCAACGATATAATCGGACACCATGTAGAAATACGCCGCATCCATCCAGCGATCAAAATCGGCGTGGGTCATCGCTTTCGGGTCAGCAATCACACCTGCAAAGTACATGGCATCATAGTTGCCTGTTGCATACAATTGCTCAGCAAGCGGCTGATTTTTCTTGATTTGCTTCGCCATCGGTTTCATCGCCCCTGTCGCAACTCCAAACAAGGGTTCATGCGCACCGTTAGATATATAGATCTTTTTTGTACGTTCTTTGCCCAGAGCCTCAAGCTCTTGCATAACCTCGTTTACATTCATGTGAGCAGCTCCTTTGGAAGGATTAAGTTTACACGGACACTCCGATGACAGAAAATCCTTCTAATCGCTGTTATCCCCAGATTTTTTTCGATTCCCTCTTTCAAGGAAAAAATCCGGTGATAAAGGCGACCGCTTCGCTTTTTCAGTTTTTTTCTGTCCTCTCCGTTAAAGTGTAAACTGAATCCGTTTAGTCCCATAGTAATTAAAATCAACTCGCGCTATACATAGCTTCAAGTTTTGACATAACTTTTTATTAGTCTAGCACATGAGGCCGTGTGTCCATACATGCAACATTTAATACTTAACGCAAAATGTGTTGGCGCCACAAAAAGCCCAAGACTTATAGCGTATGTGCTACAGGTCATGAGCTTTTTTTGTATCGGGACTAATCATTTTCACGATCGATTCAATGGGAGTACAATATGCAAAGTAGCTGATGTTACACCGATGCCTGCGCCCCAATTCGGGTGATGATGGTATCAAATGGAGCGATATCAAAGCTCTGCATCCCCTGCTCCGTGTCAATCGTCGTCTTCTGCGCCTGATCACTGTTGTTGATCACAACCAGCTTGCCGCTCTCGGGATAATACGCACACTCCGTATATACATTATCCGTAATATACTTATCGTTGTGTTGTTCATTACCGGCGAAACGGATCAGATTCAGCAGCAGTCTGGCATTCGACCAATTAAATTCAAACGAAGAGAGATAAATTCCTTTTCCTTTGCCAAAAGTATGTACAGTCAGCGCAAGGTTCCCTTCCGTTTCCAGCACCACCTCGGCCGTTCCATCGGTCAGATAACGATGCGGTTTGCCTTTCACTGTTGCACCTTCTGGCACAAGCTCATGCCGATCCTGCACATCATAGGCCCATTTTCCATGCACTACACGCGCACCTGTATCCTCATCCACCCCAAGCACATGAGCCATTCGGAAAAAGGTATCATAACCTTCCACAGCCGACGGCTGGTTGATGCCAATAAATGTGCCTCCTTCGTGCACCCAACGGGTGAGCTGATCCACACAAGCCGTGTCATTCCAGTGCTCACCACCGCTCCATGCAGAACCGGCTCTTCCAGCATTAATGACGACATCCACCTCGTTCAGCACGCCTTGGCGAATATCTTCAAAATCAATAAAGCGTACATCAACCGGCAACCCGGCTAACGCCTCATTCACATGAATCAAGTCATGCATGTAAGTCTCATGAAAATGTCCCGACAACGTCCAGGATCTCAATCGGCCCCAGCTATGAAGCACAGCCACACGCGTTTGAAGCTGCGCAGGTTTACCTGCCTGGTGCAATGCTTTGATCTCCCTGAACTCATCTGCGACCTTCTCGATATATTCCACAAAATCAGGATAAGGCTCTACCAAATGCAGGTATCCGCCCAGGCCAATCCGGTCGATTTTCTCGCGCAACAACGCGCGCCGGATGTTAATCCAGTAGTTTTTGGCATCAAGCGTTGGGTTCCCTTCCTCCTTGAAGGTAGGTAATCCACCTAACCCGACAGGGAACAGATAAGGATGCAAGCGAATTTCATGTGTTTCAGCCTTGACGCGTGAACACATTCTGGCCTCATAGCCAGAGAACACACATTTGATCATGCCATCGAAGCCGAACTCTTCAAAGCGGTCGTTGTACGGCTCCATGCCCACCCAGCTGTCATCATAGAAAACATAAGCCAGCTTGCCATGGCGATGCACGATATCAATCAATTTTTTGCCAAAATCAATGACAAAATCATTGATAAATGCCATCCAGTCCAGCTTTCGCTGCCCCGCAGGCATATGGCTGACCTGGTACTTTCCGCCATTCACAAAATCCTCTGCTGTGAGTGCGTAGCCATATTTTTCAGCAAATAAATCAAGCCCTCTTGAACTCACCGTGAAATCGTAAGAGCCCCAATCCGAGAACAGATGGCGGTTACGCTCATCACTGCCCCAAATCCAGGCAAAATTATAGAAGAGCGACGTGAATCGAACAACCGTTGTTTCGGGGTGAGCAAGGCACCATTTTTCCATCCAATCCAGCAGATAGGCCTGCGTGTCCGCATAGATCGGGTCGATCTGCATCAGATGCTCCTTGTCCCAGTTGTTCGTTGTGTGATTATACATAGAAATTTCTTCCCAGATGCGATAGACCATGAAACTTACCGTGTATTTATGCCAAGGGGCGATGCCCGTAATGACCACGTTGCCGGATTCCCTTTCGTAATTCCACTGTGTCTTCGGCACTTCCTGCCCCGTCGTCCTGTCAACTACCTGCCAATACTTTAACGCTTCCTTCGAATCGTTCACCTTGAATTGTTCGGCAAAAAAGTCCTCCATCAAATAGATGGAGACATAATCCTGCACGGCCACCTTCGGCTGGGTAATCAGAAAACATTGCTGGAGCTTATCCTGGTTCATGGATGCCCACTCATTATGATCCCGTATGATACAGATCGTCGAATAAATACCGTATCCGGCCTGAGTGATCTCACCCGACAACGTTGTCCCGTCACTGTCCCTTATGACATCAGCTCCCCACCGCTCAGCCAGCTCCAGGGTCAACGCTTCATAACCGGCTTCTCCCGGTAACGTGAAAGCGCCTTTGGTTGATTTCGGCAACATGTTCACTCTCCTTGTCGCAGCATATCCGACAGAAATGCCAGTGCCAGTCCCTGACCCCAGCCTTGAATCCAATCTTTCGGAATGTTGCGGTATCCATCGCGATCCTTCATCACAGCCGTTCCGCCGGATACGCCTAACACACGCCCGTCTGCACTGATATTGCTCAAGACGCCTTGCAGCGCTTTTTGCACATATTTCGAATGCAATGGGTTGCCGTTATTAATCATCGCTGCTGCAATACCGCACGATGCAGATACTTCATCATAAGATTCCGCATCATCCAGCACAGTACGCCATAAGCCATCTTCCGTCTGCAGCAACTTGAGAGCCGCAAGTTGATCGCGCAAAGAACATTCAACGTCCATACATTGCGGATACAAGTACCACTCTTTGAGCTGTGGTTTCACCTGTGACATTGTATAAGCCCCCCACGCATTTGCCCTTCCCCAATAAAAGCCTGACATATGATCCTTGTTTACGTTGTTATAACCGTGATACCACAGACCGGTGCTCGGATCTTGAAGGTATTTGATATGCCAGTAATACTGATTCAGCGCATCCTGGATCATCGCTTCATCCTTCAGCTTACTGCCCACCCGCAACAAGAAAAATGCAGCCATAAACAGTGTATCTGCCCAGGCTTGTTCGGGAAAATCATTGGAAGTCGATACGGTATGCTGTAACACCCGATCACCGAAGCGAAGCGCATGATTCTGCAAATAATCCACTTTGCTCATCGCGATATCCCAATATTTCTGATCGCCCGTCTCTTCGTATAACGTGATTAGCACATGCCCCATCGCACACGTATTCACGGTCCAGCTTGGCAAGCCAAGTTCTATATATTCATCCGCCCACTTCACAAGCCTGTCCAGAATCTCCGAATCACCTGTCGACTGGTAAGCTCTCGATACTCCGTAATAAGCTACGCCGCAGGGCCAATCCCATGTTAAATCCATATCCAGTGTTTTTCTCGTTACGTTTTGAAGAACGTTTAAAATTTGTTCACGGTCGTATTTCACTTGCAGCATTGTAATTTCCCCTCTCCTGCGCACACTCCTTAAATTGAGTTTAAGAAGTGACCGTCCTGTGATGTAAACGCTTTACTTATTTCATTGTACGCAGTAAAATAGTCTGCATCTAAGCATATTCGTAACAAAACTGCGCAATTTCGATCATTTATAATCCGACGAATAGGAGCAGCCGGACATGCCCAAACCGAAAAAACCTGTCATTGAATACCGCCATTACAGCCTGCCCATAGACTTTCCTGTTCTGCTACTCAGCGGGGAGCGCTGGAAAATCTCTGATATGAAGAGTGAACACCTTCATTTCCATAATCATATGGAGATTGGCATCTGTTATTCCGATGGAGGTGTCATGGAGATCAAAGGAGAAAACGTGCCTTTCCGAGCTGGAGATGTTACATTCTTGCCTCGTTATCTGCCCCATACGACATACAGTTCACCTAATACGTCAAGCAAGTGGGCCTATCTCTTTTTCTCGCCAGAGGAACTGTTCCAGCATTCATTAAAAACACCGCAGATTAACATGGAGCCCAATCTTCGAGCCATTCAGGCAAGCCGATGTGTGTTACATAAAGATCAATATCCGAAGGTATATATGTTGGCGACATCGATTGTGGAGGAAATACAGCGGCAAACCCCATTCTATCGAGAGAGTGCATATGGACTGTTAATGTCGCTGTATATTGAGTTACTACGCATTCATGCCATTGATGAGAACGGGCTTAGTCGAGAGCAGAAGCTGGAGCGAGAACAGAAGCGTGAACCGGAAAGGCAGAGCCGTCAGCCTGATCTCGTTATATCCCCTGCTCTGGAATATATCACGAGGAATTATATGATGCCTGTGACGATTGACGAGCTTGCAGAACTGTGTCATCTAAGCACCACCCATTTTCGCCGCAAGTTCCATGAGATTATGGGCACGACCCCTCTTGATTTCCTAAACAGTACACGGGTGGAAGAGGCATGCAAACGATTAAAAAGTACCGATGCCTCCGTGCTCTCGATCTCCGAACAAGTCGGGTTCAGGTCCATTTCCAGCTTCAACCGCTGCTTCGCCAGATTAATAGGTGAGTCTCCGAAGGCTTGGCGTACAGGCGCTCACATGGAAGCCCGATCAGCCAAAGCCTCTATTTTGGCATTTACAGGCTGGGTCTAAACCACATAAAAAAATCCCGAAAGTCATTAGAGACTTCCGGGATTTTTGATTCGTCCTTATTACCAATTAATCATTTTTCACATAACTTATTTCTGTCTCTTACAGCATGCTCTCATTGCTTCTTGCTACGTTCAATATCGAAGAAGTACAGGAGCTGTTTACATCAAGTCCAGTTCTACAAGTAATCTGCGTACAAGGGTTGCCATCTCGGCACGGGTTACCGGAGCCTTCGGCTCAAGCTCCGTTGCCGATTTGCCTTGAATGAGTCCCAGCTTCACGGCTTGCGCGGCACTGTCTTTGGCCCATCCAGACAAGTTGGATACATCCGTGTACCCTTCAAGTGCGCTGACAGCACTGCTTGCTGCCGGTGCTGTATGTCCTGCCATCTCATAGGCACGTATCAGCATCACCATCACTTGCTCGCGTGTCATCACATCCTGTGGCCCAAACCGGTTACTACTATATCCTGTCATCAGGCCGTAGGTTGTCGCCGTTGTCACCACATCGTTATACCAGTCCTTCACATGTACGTCTGTGAATGGAACAACCGCACCCTGAGCCGCATCCACACCCGGCTTCAGACCGAATGCTCTTACCATCAGTGCTGCAAGTTCGGCACGTGTCATGCTGCGTGCAGGCTCGAAATTTGTAGCGGATACCCCGTTCACCACCAGACGTGATGCCAGATCATTTACAGCCTCAGCTGCCCAGTGATTTTTCATATCACGGAACGACGCTTCATAATGAACAGGCAGATACACACTGTTAGTCATACTGCTTGCCATCGCAATCATACGTCCTTCTTTGACTTCAAAACGCGTCGGTACATGACGCAGACTGCCGTCCGCTTCAAGTACAACAACTGTGGAAACCGAACGCTCATCCTCACCCTGAGGCAAATTCAGTTCTTTCGTTGTCATGCTCAAAAGCTTGTTAATTTCAACGGTTTTGCTTCCATCACTTGCAATCATATCAAAGGCTACAGGCGTTCCTCTCGGTACGATGCGACCTTCCTTCGCCAGTTTGGCAGCTTGTTGTTCATAGATCGCTTCAGGCTTCCCAACATTCATACTAACTTTGATATCCTCGGCTTTCTGCCCAGGGAATGATGCTTCCAGTGCCTTCACATCGAGTGATTTCCAGTTCAGTCGATAGCTGCCCCAATCGCTCTCCAGATCCATCGCAATGTTTTTGGCAGCGAGCTGTTTAATCAGGTCGGCATCGAGATCAAAACGCAGCTTCTCCATCTGACCCGTTACATGCAGACGAATTCGCTGATCTTGCTTCGCAGCTTCCAATAAAGCCTCCCTTACTGGATGAGCAAGAACCGTTGGACCGTTAGCTCCTGGGGTAACGTCCACCAGCAGCAAACCTTCTTGCTTCACCCCATTCAGTTCCAGTGGAGCCTTGAGGTCACGGCCTGCGGCTTTACTGTCGATCACGATGCCACCCACGGTTAACGGGCCTGAAGGTATATTGGATGCAGGTGGTTTATGATTCCCTGTTGGCGTTACATCTGCATCCGCCGAGATTCGTTCATTGACTTTCACAGCTGCGGAAGCTGCCGTGACAAGCTTAGGTTCTTTGACCGTACGTTTGGCGATGACCACCCATTCGCCTGGTTTGGCTTTGATGATTTTATCGGCAGGCAATGTGCTCCACCCGCTGATATCCTGCTCAAACGTAGGCAGCATCACCTGTGTTTGACTCGTAAAGATACGGTACGCCAGTTCACTGCCAGCCATGTTCCCTTTGTGTCCGGCTGCGCTGATCGCCACACGTGTCTCTCCTTTTTTGCCTGTGCCAATCGTTGATGCTTTAATCGTATCCATGTAATTCGGTGGTGCCGTTCCCGTCTTCGGTGCCTCGACAGAGACCACATCCATGGTGCTCAGTTCGGTACCCTGCCAGTTATAATCTGCCTGGATCAGTGCAGCCCCGACACGTTTACCGGTGATCATTCCACCCTGTTCCAAGATTGCATTCGCGTCCCCGTTAATGATGCTATATGTCATTTTGCTGCTGTCTACAAGCTCGCGTGTGCCATCTGTGTACTCCACATAGGTCTGAACCGGTGCTTGCTCTCCGCCTGCAACAAGTCCTTCAGGCACCATCATTTTCAATCTGCGTGGCAGTTTGAAATCTCCGTTCAACACCTCAACGACGGCTGAGTTGACATTGCCAGCAGCATCCTCCGTTTTGATCCGTAAACGGGTTTTCAAACGACTGCTGTCCAATGGAACTTCATGTTTGAAATCTCCATTTTCGTCAGGCTTGAACTGTGCCAATGTTTTGTCAGTATCCGCGTCCGTTACGGTAATCTGGGCATCGGTCATCGTCGTACCTTGCACGAGCGCTGCGCCGCCCTGTGCACGCGCACCTTGCGAAGGTGAATCCAGATAGATCATTGGGGCCGTGGTATCCACGGTGATATATAACATCGTTACCGATATGTCCCCTGTACTGGTGTTTCTCGCCTTGAGCTGGACGGCATACAAGCCATCCACTGCAAAGTTAAACTGCATCTTGTCCGTCGTGCTCAGGTTGTACGTTCCCAGCACGCCATCATCTGTAGAAGCCTCTACAACCACGTTAGGTTGATTGGCAGCCGCGCTCACGGTTACTTCATTTGAACCGGTCACTACTTCTACTTTGTTATTCACCACTTGTGTATTGTTCAATGAGAGAACCGGTCCTGTCGGTACAGGCAAAAGTTTTCCATCACTGTACGTCGTAGTGGACAGATGCAGGTTGCCTTTGTCATCCGAGGCAGGTTTACGCGCAACCGTAACGCCCATGCGATACGTTTTACCCGGCTCCAGTCCGGAATGACGAACGCTCTTATCTTCCGTCTTATTCGCGTCATCATCCATCACAATGGTACCGTCTGCATTGCGGAGCACCTTGCCATCCGGTCCCAGTTTAGGTGTACCCAGTGCATTCCAGCCACCGACAGTCACATGATATTTGCCATCCTTCAGCGAAGCTTTCAAATCGGATTCATTGTAGCCTTCCTCACCAAACGGGTCATACAATTGTCCTTGTTCATCCGATGCAGTCACGATATACGTAAACTCGTCGGCTTCTTCCGCAGCAGTTTTAGACATTGCCGGGAAAGCAAGCTCGAACATGCCGTTACCAATGCTTTTCGTTTCTACAGATGGCACGGCCACCGGGGCCAGTGGATCGACAAGCATGTAGGCCTCTTCAGACGACAGGACA
Source organism: Paenibacillus polysaccharolyticus (assembly GCF_023714295.1). Taxonomy (GTDB): domain Bacteria; phylum Bacillota; class Bacilli; order Paenibacillales; family Paenibacillaceae; genus Paenibacillus; species Paenibacillus polysaccharolyticus_A. Next base: position 145,488 of record NZ_JAMAUN010000012.1, on the reverse strand, counting down.
GAGAACGCCATATCCGTCTTAAGCTCGGTTCGCAAATAATATTTACCTTGTTGCAGCAAACCGCGAAGATCGGCTCCGCCCAAATAAGGGATTTTCTTCACGTCAAAGGTCATCTCACCAGAGGCACGGCCATCTGCATCAATGTCAGCACTCTCGATTTCAATGCCTTTGGCGATCATGATGCCCGGATCAACCTTCTCATCCGGTGTCACTGCGGCTTGCAAACGGTCAGAAGATAGATACAGATCCACAGTATCACCTGCTGAAGCCTTATCCACCGTCCAGTGCGCTGTGAATTGATCCGCATCTTGCGGATTCATTTCCAAAGCCGTGGAACTCAGTTCCGGGAGTACCGGAATGTTCATCAGCTTGGATTTGACGGACTGACTGGAGGTTAGTGTCCAGCTGCCTGTTTTTGCATCCTCTTGCGGAATCGCAATATAAACGCGGCGCACGTCCGTGCTTTGTTGTTCTTCCTTCTTGGTTACGGTTGTGCCGTCACCCTTGAGATCACCTTCTTTTGGAGCTTTGATGATCTGTTCAAATGCGGTTGCATTTTTGTCTGTTGCTTCACCAAATACGATGTTGTACGTACTTCCGTCAGCCCGTTTCAGGGCTAGCGTTGGTCTGGTCGTAGTAAAATACTCCACTTCCAGCAAGGCATCCCCTGTTACTCCGTTCATTGGGATAACATGAGTCTTGCCTCCATTGGAAGTACGGATGCCGCCAATACCAAGGTTCTGGGAGCTATCTTCGATCATATCGATGCCGTCTTCAATGGCAGTATATCGAATCTCATAATGCTCAGGCTCTTCATTTTCCCATGAAGTTGCCAGCGTTTTAATGCCGGTACCGATCTGTAACAGACGTGGCCCCTGCTCTGGGTCGTTAATCGCCAGATGTGCGAGTGCTTCGTTGTCCAAGGCTGAGCCATCCGTCATAAACGATATTCCGCCGCCCCAATAATACTTGATGCCCAGCGTCAGGAACAACAGCGAGATGCCTGCCCACAACTGGTCGTTGTTAGCTCCCGCCCGGACACCAAAGCCCATGCCGCCGACAACCGGCACCGAACGTGGCACCTGTATTTTGGAACTGACCATGCCTTCAAAATCAACACGGCCCTTTTCCAGATTCTCACCGATAAACAGACTGGCACTACCCACAATTACATCCCAGCCGCCGACATCAATCTGCGCACGGGCACGAATAAACATCGGACTCACCCACTGTGTCTGGATCAGCGCTTCAGTCAACATTGGAATCACTTTGCTGCCTTCGCCAAAACCCAGTTTGCCGACTACTTTGAAACCTGTTGCTTTCAAGGTCAGGTCCACGCTACCCGAGAAAACGGCAGGTTTCTGACCAATCTCCATGTCGATGCCTGCTTCAAGGGTGAGCGGCAAACGCTCTGTCCCGCCAGCGATGGTCATCGCAAGTTCACGAACCGCTCCGCGCAAACTTGAGATTTTCGTAGCGGGATTAATACGAATTCCCGGATCAGGAAGGTCTGATCCAAACGCAATGACGTCAGGAATAATCCGTCCATCCGGAACACGCTTGAAAGCAAGCTCTGCACTGATCGAGAACAAGTTCTCCAGCTTGGCTTCAAAGTTAACCCCGTAGGAGTTCATCACACCGTATTTATTCGGGTCTTTATAATGCGTAACATCGATGCCGCCTTTGATGCTGTCTTCCGAGCCTGGCTTGAACAAACCAATGCTGTTATCCAGTTGGAACTTCAATGCGGATTCGATCCCTACAAACCCCGATTTGTTGAACATGACGTTCTTCACTTCACCATCGACGATAAACATTTTTATCGCACCGCCAAAAGAAACGCCATCCTGTCTCAATATGAAATCATTCAGCTTCAAGCCAAACCCGTTCAGCGAGAAGGATGGCGTGGTGAACAACGTATGTTTATTAAAATATACATACGATACAAGCAGTGTGCGATAAGGATTGAGCGCATCACCGATCATACCGTTCGCCCACGTCAACGTGCCGTTCAGCGTCGGGTCTTCCGGGTTACGCCCCTCTTCCCATGCTTGCTCTTCTTCGCTCAATTTCGATTCGGTTCCAAGCGACTTGTCGAATCCGTTATAGAAATCGACTGTCCATTCACCGGAATGAAAGACAAAACCGCTGTTCGCCACACTTAACGTGCCGTCTCCGCCTACGAAGAGAGCCTGCAAGAACGGCGTGTCCGTATTCCCTCTCAGCCGATCAGCAAGCGGGAATTTCCCGGTGGAGATCGTCAGATCTTTACCTTTGTAGGCAACACTTTGGTTCAAAATTGCCGGTTCGGTATCCGATTGAACGGTGTATTGGGCGTTCGCCCCCGTACCGGACTGCACGATTTTACCGCGCACTTCGAGCACAACTTCCTGCTCTGCATCTTCGTCCAGTCCATCTTTGAACGTTTCGAACGCTTTCTCATCCTCAAACGTTTCCACTGCATATACGGGTGTTCCTGATGCATCCAATGCTCCAGCAATATCCAGCGCAGGGTCAAGTTTGCGTGAAGCAGCGACCATCTCCTGTTTCGCTGCCACAAACCTTGCTCTGTCCTGATCAAGTCTGGTTTTGAACTGTGCATCCGTCAGATTGCCATATGTCCATGGCAGCACATCTGCAAAAGCTGCTTTGTCACGCGCAACTGCGCTCAAATCCAGTTTGGTTTTATATACAGCGAGAATGCCTGCCTGACGAACCCGATTCTCTTCGTTGTCCGTTACAGCAAACGTCTGACTTGTTGTGAAGCTGAGTGCTTCCGCCAGCTCGGGGATCGTTTTGTCCTTGTAATCGAGCTGTACAGTGTACTCCCCAAGCGGGAGAACGGAATCATGCAGTACTTCCAGTGTTGTACCATCTGGATTCACCTTTTCACCACCGCGATAGATCAGCTTGATATCTCCAGCAAATCCATTTCCGAGCGGTTGGGTTGTCACGGAGCGGGTCACTGGAACCTTGTAACGATCCCCGTTCTTCACATTGACAAGATACATATCAAAATTAGCTGCGGACGATGTCGCTGCGTTACCGACATTGTATGCCGCAATGTTGGACACATTCAGCGTGATGTACTTCTCATCCTTACTGAACGTTTCCTCCGGTGACAGAGCGTACACCAGCGTTTTGCGAAGCTCGCCAACGGGTGGCAGGAAAATAAAACCGGCTCTCGACGATTCATAGATTGCACGAATATCCGCTTCAGGAAGCCCCTTGCTCTCACTGATCGTTGTCTCCAGCTTTTTCTCCGTTTCGGGGCTGTTCACGGTCACCATGTATTGGCGTGTTGAAGGCCAGGCTTTGCCCGTTCCCTTTACCCGCCACTTGGCCGCAACCACTTCGCCCGGTTTATATGGTATAAACTCCACGCCTTGCGCAGCTTGCTCTGGCGGAACGTCTTTGCGGAACGTGAGCTTCTGGCTTCGTGTGTTCAGTTCCTTGCCATCCTCATCCACAAAGTTCAAACCGTTCTCCAGGGTCAACGTAACATCAATCTGGCTATGGTTCATGCTGAACATTTCCAGATTCTCGATCTCGGTGTTGACTTCAAACACACCATCACGCACGTAACCTGTCTCATCCTCGTTGGTCTCCAGCTTCTGTGTTGGATCAAGGAATCGTACGTCGAACACTTTCTCCGGCGATACGATCTCGCCCAATCCGTACACAAGCTCATAGGTGTGCTGACCGCCCGCTTGTACCGCATCAGGTTCCCAATAATAAGCTACAGCTGTATCAGCTGTGCCATATTTATTCGTATCCTGGGTATAATCCAAATTCTCGTCGGGTTCATAATCCCATTTCGTGCCGGCTAGATTAGCCCAATGTCCAACGATCATCTCGTCAACAATGTTGATGCCGCCCTCAAACAAGTTGTTGAAACCGTAGGCAATCACGTTCGTTGCAGACGGATTACCCGGTTCCAGCTTGTCTCGCATAACCCAGTAGGCTGGCAGTTTGTGCAGGTTATAGGCCTGCTCGTCCATGTTTTTGTTATACCCAAGCGTCTCCGGCTCATGAACCAGCTTACGCTCTACCGTCAGCGGAACCGAGTAGTTCTGCCCAATCTGAAAAGCCGGTCCGTCATTGCCGCCAACCGATGTGTCGAGCAATACACGCGAGCCGATTTCCACTTTGGCATTCGTTGTATTTTCCACAACGTACTGGACACGTGCGTTACCGCCCTGATCCTTGTCTTCTTTCAGCAACAAGGTAATAATCTGGCTAATCCGAATCCCTTGTACGGTCCACACGGTAACGACACTTTGTGTACCATCATTTCCTGTAACAACCTTCGGAGGAATTACCTCCGAGGTCCAGTTCGGTGCCATTTTATAGGGATTTCCGAAGATCAAATCAACTCCGTTAATCTTAAACGTAGTAAATGAGGTCTCCGGATTATCTCCACCAAAGATCATGTCTACTCCGTTGTCTTTTTTACGGATAGGTTGTCCGTCTTCCGTACGGATACTGAAGCGGCCACTTGCATTATCCACGGTTACTTTAATAAATCCGTTCTTGATCGATGTTGTTCCCGCAGCAGAAACCGCAGCGGCAGCAATATGGAGCGGCAACATGCTGATCAACATTACTGCAGCCATCATCGCCGCAATCATCCGTATGATATTCTTCCGTCGCATGGGTGAACCCCTTCCGTTTCTCTAATTGGCCCGGTTAACGAGCAGTGTGGAGTAGACGCGTTCGCGCTCTGAATTTTGCACTACGATGGTGTACCATCCCGCTTTGGGCAGCGTTACTTTGAAGTCTTTGCTGACCAGATCCTTGTATGTTACTTTGGTCGCGATGTACTTCAGCTGTCCTTCCCGCACCAGTCCCGGGAAATAATACACGTCGTACGTGCCAAGTTCATTCTCCAGCTTGGTTCCGCCCACGGAGCCAACTGTGCGGAAGTTACTCACATTAAACGTAATAACTCCCGTATTTACGATCGCAGTTTCCGATTCAGTATCCGACAGTGGCAACCCGTTCGCTGTCACAAACATGCCGTCACTTGAACGAACAAATACCGTTTGCAGGGCGTAACTGACGTTACCGAGCTGATCCTTGGCGGTGTAACGCAGGGTGTGTTTTCCCGTAACCGTCAGGTTCAGCGGTTTGTCTACGTATTTCCCACCCTCCAGCACGTATTCTGCAGCCGTCACCTGAATGTTCTCTGGCGAAGATAGATTGTCACTCACGACCCAACCACCCAGATCCGCTGCCAGGTCAAAGCCTGGTTTATTTTGCAACAGCGTTGTGGAGGCTTTGTTCAATCGAATCGTTGGCGCCGTATTATCCAGACCCTCGATCGTGAATTTAACCTCTCTCTTGTTACCAAGCAGATCTGAGAGCAAGATGGAATGTTCGCCATTGGTTGCGTACTCGGCGCTAAAACTTGTTACCGGTGTTGCTCCAGCATAGATAACATTGCCCTCAATTGCCGATTCTGGCATCGCCAGACCTACACGTACCTTACCTTTGGAATAAGCCTGATCCCCAATATGCACAAGCTTGCTACCATCGATGACTTGTCCGTCGTTATCCACCCGAACCATCGTCACTTCATCTACAGCAGGGATAGAACCGACCAGTGTTGAGATCGCTTCGGATTCAATTTTCGCGCTGTTCCCGGCTGCATCCGCCAATGTGAAACGTGCTTTGCTGCCTGAAGTCATCACAATCGAGGATTGATTGGTGCCTGCACTGTTCGAAACGACCTGATAGTCCGGAACCTGTCCTGCCTTCGGCAACACCTGAGCTACGATCAGATTCGATGCAATCACATTGCTTGTTGTCGGGACTGCAAAATGAGTAAATTCCCCGCTCGCGTTATAACCGTCCCCTGCACTGTCCACCACAGCCGTACCGCTGCCATAACGGATTAGCGCTTTGAGATCTGGATGATTGTAATGTAGCGTAATATCCGCTTCTGGCGGTGTTGTATCAATATTGGTCACTGTAGCGGTTATACTTCCAGTGAAACCAACCGCATCTTCGTACTCAAATGTAAATTCGCCGTTTTCTTTGAAGTTTTTGTACGATGTCGCCAGATTGGTGATCCGAATCGGTTCGCTGGATTTCAGACTCACTTTAACCGTTCCATTCGTCGCAGCAATGGTGGAATACTTCACATTCACCACTGGCGGCGTGTCATCAAAGTTGGAAACGACGATAAATACAGTTGCCGTACTGCTGCCATCCTTGACGGTAAAAGAATAACTTCCGTTCCGGTAAATCTTGAAACGTTTGTTCGCCTCCAGCGTCTCCGGCATTTCCGGGTTACTACCCGTTGGCTTCACGGTCTTGCCATCTACCAGATCAAATACGATGTCCTGGCCTTCGTTTTGCCCGCCATCCTGAACTTTCTCTCCGCCGCGAACCGGCATGATCTGCTCCAGGGAAGCAAGTGCATAAGCCGGTGCATTCTGAATCTGAATTTCAGGTGTTACGATTTCACTGATGTTGTCATAGAATCCTTTGAATTTCACACGAACCTTGGATCTTAACTGTCCAGGATCTTCGGTGTCTACCGGAACACCCACATAGTTCGTATAAGGCAGCCAAGTACTCCAGTTGTCTCCTCCATTGGTGGAAACCGAGTAGAAGTACCCTTCCTGTGCCGGCACATCTACGGTTAATTCCATAATCGCTGTATATCCGTCATCCCCCGGCCCTTCGGTCCGAATCAAACGTGCGCTGCCCACAGGCGGCTCACTGCTTAAATAAAAGACGGAGAATACGCCGGTGGTATGAAACATTTTGCTGTTCCCCAAACTGTCGCTGGCATGTACATACAGGCGATAGTTGCCGTTGTCCTTCTTGTTATCTACCTGAAGGGTAATAAGGCGATCGGCAGGTGACGTGCTCCATCCTTTCCCGTCCGGGTCCGGTTCCTGCTCTTCTTGTCCCTCGACCACCTTGATCCATTGGTAACGAATGTTCTTCGCAGCCACACCGGCAAAGTCAACCAGTGTATCGGATACATCGATCTGCACGGATTGCTCCGGCATCGGATACAAGTAACCTTGTGAACCAAATTTTACATTCGGAGGCAAATGATCAAACTTGTATTCCTGATAATAGTAGTAATACCGTCCTGTATCCTGCTGTTTTATGCGTACATGAGCGTACCATGTGCCATTCAGCGTTTTGTCGGCAGGGAAGCTGTACTTTTCGGCATCTACATCACCCAGCTTCGTTTCTTTTGGTGCGTTTTCAAAAGCAGTCCATTTGCTGTTGCCCGCAGGCCGCTCGGAGCTTTGTGTGTACTGGTATTCAATGGTGTCGATTGGAACACCCGCTACCGTAAAGTCCGGTCCGTCATTGATCGCATATGTACCCGGGTAAGCTTTGAATTTGGTAGAGATGACGAGCACATCCACCGCCTTGGGTTCAGCCGTTGCTGAGTGGCCCGCGACATCCTGTGCTTTGACATGCAGCTCATAACGGCCGCCTTTGGTAATCGCCGGGTCTTTCAAGGTTGAGATTTCGGCTTCGCCTGCTACATTCAATGCGGCATCCTGCCAGCCGGAAGCAGCCACATTTTTGCCAGCCGCTACAAACTGATATTGAACCTTATCATTTTTAATAGAAGATGTCGGGTCGACCGCCTTGACGGTGATCTTCACGTTGTCCGAGTTGTTGTCTACAATATTGCCGATCTCAACGTTCGGGTCATCGTTATCAATCTTGAGCAAGCCTACATGATACGACCAGTTGGAATCATCCTGCATGTAATCAGACAACGGCCATTGCGCAACATTGCCGTAATCCGAAAGGTTTGGCAGTATATTTGAGCGATAATATTCCTCCAGCTCCGCAGGTGTTGCATCGGGATGCTGGGCAAGATAGGCTGCACGTTCTGTGCTTCCTTTGTCATATTGCATCCGCTGACGGGCCGAATCCCAAGTCATGTCTGCCGTCCATGTATGCAAGTACCAGTTCCCGTTCAGGGGTGTGCCGTTATTCGGCAGTTCGACTTTGGTACCGTTCTGGCCCGCTGACAGTGTCACGCCTTCATATCCTGAAGAGTACAGTTCGTCCGATGGCTGCTTCTGTGCGAGCGAGTATCGTTTCACGGCTGCAAAGTGATCATTTTTCCCTGCAAAAGGATCAGCCTGGCTCTGATTCAACACGTAGTATACTAGTCCTGAACCGTTGCCTGGGCGGAACAAACCTTTGCTCGGCTGACCGTTCAGATCCGGATCAAACGCCTGAATGGTAAATGAACCATCCCCCACGTACTGACCTTCGGGAATAACTTCTCCATCCTGATTTTCGTAAACAAAATTCACTTCAGGTGCCGTATTGTCCACAGACAGATCCGCCCAAGCGATCTTCTTGACCGGTTCAACGAGCACGTTACCAGCGTAATCTGTTAGTGCCTTCCCGTCTCCAGGATTGCTGGCATGCTCCAGTGCAGCGGTCTCCAGCAGCGATGTTTCAATACTTTTGCCGTCTGGCACAGTCATGCGGAATGTCCATGTATTGGTGTTCTGACCACTGACATAGGCCGCTGTCAATCCGTTGGCGAATTTGAGTCTGGTATCCTCGGTGGGTTTAAATGCACTGATGACCTGCTCGTTGAGATACACCGTAAAATCAACAACATCGCCCTTGTTCAGAACAAGCCCTGTCAGTACCTCTGGTTGCACGCCGTTGCGAGATCCGGAGTACTGGGGTACGCGTGCGTCGATAATCGTTCGGAAGGTACCGCCGGGCTGTGCGTTATCCGCAAAAGGAATCGTCCCGATTCCGTTAAAGGCTGCAACCGGATTTCCTGCCCCATCGACGAAGCCAGCCGCATTCATTCGTTCCAGAAAGGTTGGACGATCTGCCTCCGATGGTGCGCTGAGACGTTTCGGATCAATCGGAATATTTCCCGTACTATCATTCAGTGTAGCCTGATAACGGAAATTAAAAGTGGATCGTGCTTGAGTGTTCCGATCCAATCCACCTAAAACAAAATCACCATAACCATTGTCTGCACTTGTCAGATAATAGGTAGAAGGTTCAAATCCGTCTCCACCTGGATTACTGAACAGTTCGGTTCGCATGAAGCTGAATTTGCCATCAACTCGCTCCGAAGCATTCTCTGCGTCCGAAGGAAATACTGGCTCACTAAAATTCAGCGCCAAATTCATAGAACTGCCCTGCTTCAGGAACAATTCATTCTTCTGCACAGCCGGATCGGCATTGAACCGAACCACTCCGTTATGTGTGAATGTGTTGCCATTATAGGTAGGTGGTGTAATGTCCGCGAAATAAAGTTCGATGTCATCAGCTCTGACAATCAATCCTCCATAACCGATTTGGATATCGATCATATCGTCAGAATCGAAGGAAATCCATGAAGAATTTGCAGAAGAATACGTATCTGTTCTATATTTTTCAACACCGTTAATATTTACATAGATTGGCCCCCTGATGAATTTTGGGAAAACAGTCTCCACAGACCCAATCTTGAGGAGCATTTTGGCTTGCCCACCTTGGGCCAAGCGTTTAAGTGTCGGATTGGCAGCAACTGAAATTTTGAGATTTATTTGACCTCCATCATTTATTTTGACGCTTCCCGCAGTCACTGAGTCGCCCCGATCCTTCTTCACCGATGTTCCCGGCGCGTCAGAAGCAAAGATACCAAAACTGTTCGCTTCCATCTTATCGATATTGTTGTTCCAGGAGGACATATCTTTCTGATTTATGATTTTTCCGCCACCGTTTGGTATCCAAATATCCTGGTAGCCTGCTGCTGCGAAAACCGTGCCCATCTGTGGCCAACTAACCGATGTTAGCGTAATCAGTACGGCTAGCAAGCAGATTCCTAACTTTTTGAACATGCAGAAATTCCCCTTTTCCCCGTTATGTATTCGATTACTTCAAAAGCTTGCGTATATCTTCTACCGTCACACAAATATGGATGCCATTCATGGTGCGAAATGAGCCGGAGATGAGTCCGATGACACGCCCCTCCTCGTTCAGCAACGGGCCACCTGACATGCCTGGTGATACTTGCGCGGATGTCAACAGGCGAATGACGTCGTTCACCTCAGCCGTTGGAGCATTAACGATGCCCTCCGTGATGATCTTGCCATCCTTAAGCGGATAACCAATCGCAAACGACCGCTCCCCATGTCTCGCGGAAGGTTTATCATCAGACAATGCAAGTACCGGACGTTTTGCAGTATCTTTTACAGACAGGAGCGCCACATCGGTATCTTCGTCAGCACCAAGAACCCTGAGTTTCTGCACAGAGCCATCTTCGAACACCGCCTCATACGAAACCGCATCCTTCACAACATGTGCGGCTGTGAGCGCTTGTCCGTTCCCGATCAGGGAACCGCTGCCCACGGTCTTAAGTGTGCCGTCCTTTCGATACGCTTTCAGATAGAAAACCGCTTGGGCTGCCGAGGAATAGACCTTTTCGGCTCCAAAAAGCGCCTTGGTTTGCGTACTCCCTTCTGCATGAGCAATCGAAGGTTCTCTATACCCGCTCACACTCACAATCATGAGCAGCAAGACCGTTACCCCAACCATTAAGTTCCGCAAAAACGCCGTTGTGATTTTCCTCTCCATGCTCACCACTCCATAAGTCCATAGTTGCGTAAAGATAGGTCTTTTGATGCTTCTATTAAGTTCTTTCGACATATCACGCACCCGAATTATACAAGATTACAATAAACAAAAAATAAACAAAGAAAATTGTCGAAATTCAATTGCACCCCCTGGGGATATCCGCTACAATGCCGATAGAATACTAGAGATGATTGGTAATCTCCCAAAGGAGTAGCAGAACGTGTTATTACGAATTTCAGGTGTTGTTCTCACCGTGATCCTTGCTGTTACGTTGCTGGTTCTATCCACGGCAAGAGAACCGCAAGCTGCCGCGCTCCATGCCCGTCAAGGCATTCTGGATCTATCGACCTGGAATCCGAAACTTGAGAATCGCATCAGGCTGGACGGTGAATGGGAATTTTATTGGAAAAAGCTACTGCCAGCTCCAGCTCATATCGCGGATCAAAAACAACAAGGAACACTAGCATCCCCTGATGCTTATGCCGAGGTTCCTGGTACTTGGGGACCCGTTCGGGTAGGGGATGAACGATTACCGTCCTACGGTTTTGCTACATACCGGCTTGTCCTAAGAAATACACCCGTTGAAGGCACTCTTGCCATCAAGAAAAGCAACATTCGCTTTGCCAGCGAAATTTACGTCAATGGCACCAAACTAATGGAAGACGGACAAGCCGTGGAAAAAAATGCAGGATACCAGGCAGGCAATTCACCACAAATCGCATTTTTTCCGTATCATGGCGGTGATATTGAAATACTGGTTCGGGTCGCCAACTATGACTATCCGAATGCAGGCATCTCGGGTCCGCTTTTTTTTGGAGAACAGGCTACCATGCTAAAAAGCCATCAGAACCGCACGGCCATTGAGCTGGCAACTATGGCTGTACTGGCTACCATATCCATCATTTTTCTCATCAGTTATTTGGGATCTGCGCTATATCGAAACCGGGATGACTCTCTGCTACTGCTCGGCCTGGTATGCCTGTTGTATGCCCTCTACAACGGCATGATCAGTGAACGAGTATTGGCGGCAGCAAGCACAGATCTTTCATTTAGTACGTTATATAAATTAAAGGATTTTTGCTCCGTTGCCTGTCTCGGCTTGTTGATCTTTTATTTCTACCGTTTCAGGACAGGCATGTTCTCGGGGGTAGTTACCTCTGTAACCCTATTTATTTTTGGCGCATATATCAGTTTGCTCGTACTCTTTCCTATCTCCGTCTACGTGTTAACCGCACCTTATGTTATCGGACTGTACACGTTGATTCTGCTATGGCTTCTGGTGCAATGTGCTTTGCGGTTTGTGCTCAGCGAGAAGGGAGAACGATTATCAAGCTTTCTATGGTACGCAGCCATGCTCTGTATCACGCTGTACTGTCTGGACATCAACCTGTTCTCGATCTCACTCAAAGAAAACGTTAATATCGGGCAGGTATGTATCGTATTGTTCAGTATCCTGATGTTGTTTCTAGCCGTCTTGCGGCTCTTCGAGGCCTACCTTACGGTTCGCTCTCTGAAGGATCAGCTTCTCCTACTCGATCAGGTTAAGGATGATTTTCTATCCAACACATCGCATGAGCTCAAAACACCGCTCAACGCCATCGTTAATATTAGTGAAAGTCTGCTCAAAGGTTCAGAAGGCCCGCTCACCGATGAACAAGCACATAATCTGGCGATTGTGACGGGCAGTGGCCGACGTTTGACGTACCTAGTGGATGAGCTGCTGGACTATTCCAAAATGAAGCATGGGGACATTTCATTGCACCGTTCAGCTACAGACCTGTCCTCGTATGTCGAATCGGTGTTGCGCATGCATTCCTTCCTGCTTGGTACCAAAAAGGTGGAACTAATTAACGACATCCCAGCCTATTTCCCGGCCATTTATGCAGACGGGAATCGTCTTGTTCAGATTCTGCATAATCTGATCGGTAATGCCATCAAATTCACGGAACAGGGTTCTGTCCGGATAAGCGCTACACTCGTCCAGGGAAAAGCAACACTGCGCATTACCGATACCGGACGCGGCATCAGCCCCCACAAGTTGGAGCATATCTTCCTGCCTTTCGAACAGGAAGCAGACGCGGGGCCAATGGCTGCCGGAGGCACGGGTCTGGGTCTAAGCATCACACGCAAGCTTGTTGAGATGCACGGAGGAACCATTCACGCCGAATCAACGCTGGGTCAAGGCGCCACATTTATTTTGACGTTCCCACTGGCTGAAGGTAAAAAAGAGAAACGTGCCAACGTGACGCCTTTCAGCATGGCGCCTACGGTTTCGGGAAATCGAGCACTGAGATATGAAGAACCTGTCATTATGCAAGGGGTACGGAATGAGTGGATTCTCGTGGTTGACGATGATGCAGCCAATCTGCAAACGATCGTGAGTATGCTGAAGCTGGAAGGGTACAGTTATGCCGTTACATCCCGTTCCCAATCGGTAATGATGCTGCTGGACAAACTTCCTGCCGTGCATCTGGTGATTGCCGATATCATGATGCCAGGCATATCAGGTTATGAATTGCTTGATCGGATTCGGGAGCGCTTCTCCCCTTCCGAACTCCCTGTGCTCATGCTAACCGCAGGCAATAAAGCCCATCAATTAAAGCTTGCGCTGGAGAAAGGTGCCAACGATTTTGTATCCAAGCCTTTTGAGTCGGAGGAATTGCTTGCACGGATCGGCGGTCTAACCCGGATGAAAACATCTGTTCAGGCTGCACGCAATGCCGAAATTTCCTTTTTGCGGTCCCAGATTAACCCGCATTTTCTGTATAACGCCTTGAATGCCATTGCCGAATTATGTGTGGATGCGCCAGATGAGGCAGAACGATTGATTTTACAATTATCCAGTTATTTGCGGGGCAGTGTTCACTTCAAACATCTGGATTCCAAAACCAGCCTGGAGAACGAACTGGGTATGATCGAGGCCTATGTAGCCATTGAACAGGCACGCTTCGGATCAAGACTCGAAGTCATTATTGATGTAGATGCTGATGTGGATCGAACTATGCAGATTCCGCCGTTGATTCTGCAGCCCTTGATCGAAAATGCTATTCGGCACGGTCTAATGTCCCGTGTTGGCGGCGGCCGTGTGATGCTATCTATTCGCAATCTCAGCGAAACGGAAACCAGATTTACCATTGAAGACAACGGCATAGGTATGACGAAACAGAAAATGAAAGAGCTCCGCCAGGTCGCCGATGGTAGCACAGGTGTCGGTTTATGGAATATATCCAGCAGACTCAAACTGCTGTATAACAGGGATTTTCGGATGGAAAGTCATGATGGTGAAGGAACCCGTATTACGCTCGATCTTCCCATTCAACACCAGATTATGAAGGGTAACGGGGGGTACATTACATGATAAAAGTAATCATCGTAGACGATGAGGATCTATCGCTCAAACGACTAAAACGGATTTTGACTGAAAGTGGAGCCATTGAGGTATGCGAAGTATTCCATGATCCCGAGAAAGCTTGTGAATATGCAGCAAATCACAGTTTTGATGCTGCTTTCCTGGATATTACCATGCCACGAATCTCAGGGATGCAACTGATCGGCGAATTGCGCAAGCATCACCCCTCCCTGCCGATCGTGCTGGTGACAGGATATGAGGAATATGCCGTACAGGCTTTTGAAAAAGAAGTCATCGACTATATCATCAAACCTGTGACAGCCGAGCGTGTAAGTCGTACGATTCAGCGCTTGCAGCAACTTCTCCGGGACACAGCTGTCTCATCGGAGCCGGTATCCCCATCCCCACGTCTGACTGTGCGGATGTTAGGCGAATTTACCGTGCTTGATGGAGCGAATGTGGACATCCCTGTGAAGCTACGAACGCCGAAAACAGAGGAGTTACTCGCGTTTCTTTTATGTGCGAAGTCGACTAGCCGTGATGTACTGGCTGATACGTTATGGAAGGATCTCAGTCCGCAGAAAGCCTGGACTAATATCAACTCAACACTTTACTACGTCCGGCGTGCGGTTGGAGATAACAGCGATGTTCCCCTTATCCAGAAGGATCGCAACGGGATTCGGATTGACCGGGATTCCATCGATTGTGATCTGTATGAGTTTGAAGCGTTATTTCGCCAGATCCGTCAAACTTCAACCTATTCACCTGAGATGTTCGAAAGAATAGATACCTTGTACCGGGGTGAACTTTTGAAAGGGCGGCATTATGAATGGGCACTCGCATGGTCAAGGCAGCTCGAGAGGGACTTCATCACAATGATGGAAACGGCTGCTCAATATCATATCCAGCAAAAACAACCCCTGCGTACACTGCATTATTTGGATCGAATTCTGCAGATCGATTCGATTCGGGAGGATATTCACCGTGAAAAAATCGTGATCTATCTTTCGCTGGGTCGGCGGACTGAAGCCCAGTGGCAATACCAGTTACTCGAGGAATCGCTTCACGAGGAGCTTGGCTCCCGCCCAGCAGCCGATATTCAGCTGTTGTTACGTCAATCTTAGCTGAGACAGACACAAAGACAGAGACAAACAAACCTAAGACAACAAAGCCCAAGCCTGGCGGAATGACCGCAAGCTTGGGCATTTTGAATGTTTAAGCTGAAATTAAGTTACAGATTCTCCGTAGCCAGCGTGAATCCTTCAATCACCGCATCTTCATCCACTTCAATCATAATACAGCGTCTTCCCTGATAGTTGACTTGTCTCACATATTTGAGATCCTGCGGACTGATCGAGATGGTCGCCACCTTGGTATCAATCTTGATTGATTTGGAAGTGTACTTCGGCATCACGCTGTTCGCCTTCAGTTCATAGTTTTTGTTGTCGACGATGGTTTCGAATGCACGTTCCACCTTCTCGGTGGTCAGTTCTTCTACGCCGCTGGCTGTAAGCAGACGTTCTACGTCTTTGTAATCCAACTTCGGTGGCTCTTCCTCATGGGATTCCTCGTTCACTTCAATAACCCGGTTGATCTCTTCATATACATGAGCCAGGGTTGTGGCATCCATCTGCTCACCCGTGATCTCTTTGACGATATCCTCAAATATTGCACGCTCCTCCAAGGCCGTCACCGAACGTTCCCCATTCAGCACATTTTCAACAAAATGAGGGTCCGGGAAATTGGATTTGCCCGTGCAGTATAGCACACGATTTACGTCGGAATAGTTGTCCGTAACGCTTGGATACAGGAAACCCTGTTCCGGTGTGCTTAATTTGATGATCGGATCAACGATGATGTTATATTTGAATTCCCTCTCTACATAATCGAAGAGCAGCGTCTTCCGCTGTTTCTCCGTGGAATTCACACTACACAGGATGAAGGGATGAGCAAAGACCTCATTTTTCTCGCTTTCCTCTGTTGCCTCATTTCTCGCCTTCGTTGGCAGATAATACTGCCCTTTAATAAACGTAACCACCATATCCCGTTCATACTTGGCATCAGCCATCATACGATCGACAAGCAACAGCATCAGATCCTGCCACTCATCCGGGTCACCTGTGACGAGTGCCTGGTGAAGCATCACCTGTGCCGGCTCCTCCGCTTCTTCTTGGAACTTCAGTTCGAACAGTTTCTGATCCAGTTCACCTGTCAGCAATTTTTTGAAATTACCCATGTATAACTCTTGCTTCTCCCGATCCACCAGTTCAAACGGATGACGTTCCCAGTGATAGACTTCATTGGTTTCTTTCGTAATATAGACATTCAGGATGTCGTAAATGTTCAGCAGGTCATGATCCAGCTTGAATTGTTTGCGAATGTGCGCGACTTCTTTTTTATTCATGATTCGTTAGACAACTCCTCAAGTAAATTGGCTTTACAAGTATAAACGATAAAAAAAAGCTTCGCCAGAAGGAGGTTTAATGTTCGTGGTTTTGTACAGGACACAACCCTGTAAAACAGCAAAAAACACACCTTTGCAGGGGTGTGTGCATTTTAGACGATCTATACTAAACTGTACTTTGCTTGGAATGGTTCAATTGCCAGGGAATATATGGTACAATCACATAGCAATGGAAAGGCTATATGGGCGGTCGGCTAATCTCCCGGGAGGGAGGTGATGCCTTGTGACAGTATTTGAATCCTTGATGCTGATGCTTACCTTTGGTTTGCTGATTACAGCACTACTGTCCAATAAAGACAAGTAGACCGCCCCCCCAGCTAAGGATGCGGTCTACCAATGATTCGTACCTCTGCTTAAAGCCCACCGCCCTTAAAAGCGGCTATTGCATGGAGAGTCGTGTTGACGCACGGCTCTTTCTGCATTATAAGCTCTTTCTGCCCTTATTATAACATGGTGATTTGATATTTCAATTGGCATAGCACAATTACTCTCAGCCTTTTTCCTTCATTTTATTAACCTAAACAACATTTGTCCATGTCCAAGCAACGTCAGACTATGGTTGAAATGCCCTTAATCCGTTAAGTTCATGATAGTTATACATGATAATTAATCCCCCTATTTGTAACATGGAGAAGATGGCATTAGGTTGTTTTCAAAAAATTTAGGAATCAGGACAAGGAAGGAAGCGAGTCAGATCATGAGTATTAACACCAATGCAATGATGGGATTTGCCCCTGCGCTGGGCTGGAATTCATGGAATACGTTTACGTGGGACATCAATGAGCAATTGATTCGGGATGTTGCCGATGTGTTTGTAACGGAAGGATATCGTGACGCCGGGTACGAGTACATTGTCATTGACGATTGCTGGAGCTTGAAGGAGCGAGATACGGACGGCAATTTGGTCGTAGACCCTGCCAAATTCCCGAGTGGAATGAAGGCGCTTGCAGATTATATTCACAATAAAGGCCTGAAGTTTGGCATGTACTCTTGTGTCGGTACACATACTTGTGCTGGATATCCAGGCAGCTTCGAGCATGAATTTCAGGATGCTGCGCTGTTCGCCGAGTGGGGCGTGGATTATTTAAAATATGACTACTGCTTCAAGCCGCGCCATATCTCTGGCGAATTGTTATACAAACGCATGAGTCTTGCGCTCAAAAACTGCGGCCGCGATATTCTTTTCTCCGCCTGCAACTGGGGAGAGGACAATGTCTACGAATGGATTCGTGAATCAGGGGCCCATATGTACCGTTCCACCGGGGATATCCGTGATAACTGGAATTCGGTCAAAGAGCTGGCTCTTTCACAGCTAGGAAAACAAAGCTACACGGGCTCCTTCTGCCACAATGATATGGATATGCTTATCGTTGGCATGTACGGCGGAAGTAACAATGACTTTATCGGTAGCATTGGCGGCTGCAACGATATTGAGTACAAAACCCATTTCTCCCTCTGGTCGATGATGGGTTCACCGCTTATGATTGGATGTGATGTACGCAAGGCCAATCAGGTCACCAAGGACATTTTGCTGAACCCCGATCTGCTTGCCATTAATCAGGACGCAGAGGCACGCGGGGCTTACCGCATCAAACCTGAGCCGCAATGGTTCCATACCGATGATGTATTCATGCTGGTGAAGGTGCTTACGGATGGTGATCTGGCGATTGGTTTCTTCAATCTGAGCGACAGCCAGCGCGAACTATCCTTGCAATTTTGGGATATGGGACTGCCTTACGCATCAGGCTATTCCCTGTCTCTCTATGACTGCTGGGAGCACAAGGAACTCGGTGTATTCCGCGAGCGTTATGCTCCCGTCGTAGCGGCCCATGATTGTCTCGTCGTGCGAGCCAAACTGGTGAAATAAATGGCACAAAGCCGGCTGTGCACCACCTGTCAGGTTCCGCTCACTTCCGACGACGTCGGCATCTATCTGAAATTAGTCTCATTAACAGCCCGGCAATTTGTCTGCATTGATTGTCTTGGGGTGAAGCTGAATTGCGGGCGGGAGCCGATTGAGAAGCTCATTCGTTACTTCCGTGAGTCCGGGAACTGTGCACTTTTTCGCTAAACGTTACTTGTAAATGTCTTACTAGTTATTTTTTTCTGGTGCAACATCATATATGCAGATGGCGTGTATGATGTTGCCTTTTTGAATACCCTAGAAAAATAAAGCGGATCATTATATCCTACCGAATATGCTATGGATTGAATGGACAATTGAGATGACTCAAGGAGCTCGCAGGCACGCCGGATACGACATGCCGTTATGTACGTTGACACCGATTCACCTGTAGCTTCCTTGAACTTGCGGAACAGGTAACTTCGCTCCAGATTTACGGCCTGTACAATCTCTGCTACCGTCAAGGATGATTGCCAGTAGTTTTGCTCGATATAAGTTTTCGCCATCCATACCTCATCTCTGGTTTCTGTCTGCTTCTCGCTCGGAAAAAATTCAATGTAATAGGACAGTAACAGCTGCAAACGTGCATCCGCTCTTAATACTTCACTTGGTGATGCACCTGCATTCCAGGCCAAATGAAACCACATCTCCATCGTTTCCGGTGCGGCCGGCAGTACAGGGTGCTTAACCGATAGTTGTGTCAAATCTACGATCCGCCCTGCGTTTCGTCCGTCGAACTCAATCCATACGTACTCCCACGGGTCCGCCGGATCGGGGTAGTAATAGATTTCTTTTTGCGGAAAAATGATAAAGCTCTCTCCGGCAACCAGCCGATAATGCTTGCCTCCGGTTTCCAGTGTACCCTGCCCTCGAATGATGTAGTGTAGCGCATAGACGTCACGTACACCTGGTCCCCACTGATGAAGGTTTACAGGTTTGTGTCCGCCACTGATAAAAAAAATCTGGTTCGCCCTGCCCCCGTCTCGCCATAATGTGTCCACGTCAGCAACTCCTTTCGTGATCCCAGTCATTATATATCATTATGAGGGGTTATTGGTTTAATTTCGATGCTGGAAACAACGCTTCAAGTTGCTTATGATAGAGACAGAGGGCATATAGCCCAGCAGATTTGTAAGCGCAACCAACCGTCTTGGATCGACATACATGAACGATGTTCAATTCAGAGAGGAGAATGTTGTGTTGCTTAGAACTGTTACGGTCGAAAATGGTCAAGTTCAGGGACTGCCTGCCGCAGATCCACGTATTACAAGCTTTAAAGGTATTCCGTTCGCCGCGCCCCCTGTAGGCCGGAATCGCTGGCGTGCGCCACAGCCTGCTTCCGATTGGGATGGTGTACTGCAAGCCTTTGATTTTGCACCGACCTCCATGCAGGCACCAACCGTCATTGATGATAATAACATCTATACGCGAGAATGGGCGGTTGATCCTGATCTGCCGATGAATGAGGACTGTCTGTATCTAAATGTGTGGACACCTGCCAAACGAACCGATGAGAAACTACCGGTCTTTGTCTGGTACTTTGGTGGGGGGCTCCAAGTCGGTCACACGGCCGAGATGGAATTTGACGGTGAACGCATTGCGCGCAGAGGCATTGTGGTCGTGACCATCAATTACCGCTTGAATGCATTTGGTTTTCTGTGCCATCCAGAAATCAGTGCGGAGTCACCTCACGCACCGGCGAATTTTGGACATCTGGATCAGCAGGCAGGAACAGCCTGGGTGAAGCGTAATATTGCCGCGTTCGGCGGTGACCCGGATCAAATTACAATTGGGGGACAGTCTGCTGGCGGTGGCAGTGTTCTTAGTCAGATGACCTCTCCGCAAAATAAAGGCCTATTTCAGCGAGCTGTCATCATGAGCGGTATTGCAACAGAGTTATATCCAAACGTTCCTGTACCCGCTGTTCGCAGTACGCTGCGAGATGCCGAGCAGAAAGGCGTTGAATTTTTTCGTTTCCTTGGTGTATCTTCTCTGGATGAAGCCAGACAGCTGGATGCCGTCACACTACGGGATAAAATTCTGGAATATCGAAGCTTCTGGGGAACGGTCATTGATGATCAGTTCTGTATAGGTGATCCGTTCACTCGTTTCATGCAACATAAGCGTGAACTTGTTCCTGTCATGCTTGGGCATACGTCCTCCGAGTTCTGGACCCGGCCTGCGGTAAACAGTGTGGAGGAACTGAAACAGATGGCTACAGAGCTATTTGGCGAGGATGCTCCTGCCTTTTTAGAACGATGTGAAGCCGATACTGGCGATCTGGATCATGCCTTACAGCTGGCTTCTGTGCGCATGATTGAACATGCGATTCAGCTTGTAATCCGTTCTAATAGCGGTCATCCGTCGGAAACACCGCTCTATTATTATAATTTCGACGCAGACATTCCGGGCTGGGATCAACCAGGCACGTTCCATTCGGTCGATCTGTGGTTCTTTTTTGAAACACTCGCCAAATGCTGGCGTCCTTTCACGGGTAAACATTATGATCTGGCACGCCAGATGTGTAACTATCTCTCGAACTTCATTGCAACAGGTGATCCCAACGGCTTGGACTCCACCGGTAAACCACTTCCCTACTGGATTCCGAGCAGCACCGAGCAGCCGTATCGCATGGAATTTGGTGATCTGGCCCAGCTACAGCGTGCCGTACCGGAACGTGTGCTTGAATTGATCATTGAGCAGTATTTTAAAAAGCAGACTGAACCTGTAGTTTGATGTAGTTGCTGTACACCACATCGTTCTTGAGCAAACTTCAGAATATTCGTCCTAAACGCATATCTGCTTCTTCCTTCAGCAAGTATCTGTCCGACAAAAAAGAGCCATGCAATATGCACGGCTCTTTTGGTCTTGTCTATCTTATATTTCGCTATTTTTCTATCTTACCATTTAGCTGTTTTACTGTTTTACGAGCACTCTCTGGATCAGTCCCATTAATCCCACTCAAAAGCTCCAGTATACAATTGATAGTATGTGCCTTTAGCCGACAGCAACTGTTCATGGTCGCCACGTTCCTTGATCTTGCCATGCTCCAGCACCATAATGGCATTGGAATTCCGCACGGTAGACAAACGGTGGGCGATCACAAATACCGTTCTGCCCTGCATCAGATTATCCATCCCCTTCTGAACCAGCGCTTCGGTACGTGTATCGATAGATGAAGTGGCTTCATCCAGAATCATGACCGGCGGACTCGCAATCGCTGCTCTGGCAATCGCTAGCAACTGGCTCTGTCCCTGTGACAGTCCATTGCCGTTACCATCCAGCCGGGTCTCATACCCGTCAGGCAGACGTTCAATAAAACTCGCCGCATACGACAGCTTCGCCGCCTGAATGACCTCATCGTCACTGGCCTCCAGCCTTCCGTAGCGAATATTCTCAGCGACCGTACCCGAGAACAGATGGGTATCCTGCAGTACAATTCCCAAGGAACGCCGCAAATCTGCTTTGCGAATACGCTGAATGTTGATGCCATCATAGATGATCTCACCTTCAGTTATATCGTAGAAACGATTGAGCAGGTTGGCTACAGTAGTCTTGCCTGCACCCGTTGCACCCACGAACGCAAGCTTCTGTCCAGGCTTGGCATATAACGTAATATTCTGGAGCACTTGTTTCTTTCCGTCATACGTAAAACTGACATCCTTAAACTCCACTTTGCCTTTCAGAACAACGCTTGTTCCGTCCTCCAGTTTCCAGACCCATCCGGCCTGATCCTTGTTTTTCTCCAAGGTCACACGGCCTTCATCTGCTTCAAGCTGTTCATCCATCATGTTAAATATCCGCTGAGCCCCTGCAACAGCTACGACAAACATACTGACCTGCGAGGAAATCTCGGCAATTGGCATTGTGAAATTACGGGATAAACTCAAAAAAGCTGCAATAATCCCCAGACTCAGACCGGCGTTCCAGCCCGATATGGACATAGCTCCGCCCGCAATAGCCACAAGCACGTAGATTAATGTCGACAGATTCTCATTGATTGGCATGAGAATATTCGAATATTTGTTAGCTGTCGCCGAGTCGTCAAACAATTTATCATTCAGATGTGCGAATTGTTCCATCGCTTTTTGCTCGCGTCCAAACACCTGAACTACCTTTTGCCCATGGATGATCTCCTCGATATATCCATCTACAACCCCGATGGACTCTTGTTGCCGGAAAAAATGATCGGTTGCCTTGGTACCGACGGTTTTGGTAACCCAAAGCATCGCGAGTGCACCTAGCACAACCACGATCGTTAAAGGCACATCAAGAAACAACATCGTACCGAGAACGACCACCACTGTCACGGCAGTGGACAACAGCTGGGGCAATCCATCCGTCAGCATCATGTTCAGCGTATCCACATCGTTCGTGTAATGACTCATAATATCCCCGTGGGCTTTACGGTCAAAATATTTAATCGGCAACTTCTGCATGTGATCGAATAAGCGGTCACGAATCCTCTTCATAATCTGCTGTGAGACGGTAATCATCAGCCGTTTCGAGACAAATGTACTGATGACTCCAGCAGCATAGATCACAGCCAGAATGATTAAAGCCTGTAACAAGGCATCAAATACTGGATTTTGATTTCCAAGTAGCGGCGTAATAAAGTCGTCGATCAGCAATCGCAGAAAGGCCGCTGAAGCAACAGAGACGGCAGAACTCACCAGCACCAGAATCAGCGCCAGTGTCGTTCTGAATTTGTAATACTTAAAGTAGGTTAGCAGACGTTTTATCGTCCGGCCATATTGAATGTTATCCATCCAGTGCTTCACCGCCTTTCGTCTGTGTATAATAAGCCTCTTGATAAATTGTATTTCGACCCAGCAGTTCCTCATGGGTTCCGATATCTACCATCTTGCCTTCATCCAGCACGACAATCTGATCGGCATCTTCCACAGATGCAATACGCTGGGCAATGATAATTTTGGTTGTATCCGGTATGCTTTCTTTGAAAATGTTGCGAATTAACGCGTCGGTCCGTGTATCTACCGCGCTGGTGGAATCGTCCAGAATCAGAATCTTCGGTTTTTTGAGCAAAGCTCTGGCAATACACAGTCTCTGTTTCTGACCTCCCGAAACGTTCGTACCGCCTTGTGCCAAATGAGTGTCATATCCTTCTGGAAACGTGGAAATAAACTCATGTGCCTGCGCCGCTTTGCACGCTTCAATCAACTCTTCATCGGTAGCATGTTCATTGCCCCAACGCAGATTCTCCTTAATCGAGCCTTCAAACAGGACGTTTTTTTGCAATACCATCGCGACCTGGCTGCGAAGCAAACGTAGATCGTACTTCTTCACATTGACACCACTGACAAGCACTTCACCCTCACTGGCATCATATAGACGTGGAATCAACTGTACCAAGGTAGATTTTGAACTGCCCGCAGCTCCAATAATACCAATCGTCTGTCCCGAGGAAATTTGCAGATTGATGCCAGACAGGGCATAATTCTCGGCTTTGCCTGAGTAACGGAAGGACACATTGCGGAATTCAATCTCGCCACTGTGCAGCTCTGTAACTGGCGATTCAGGGCTAGTAATGTCCGGCTGTTCACTTAACAGGTCATTAATTCGGCCCGCCGAAGCGCGAGCAATGGCAACCATAATGACAACAATACCCAGAGTCATCAAACTCATTAGAATTTGCATGGAATACGCGAATACACTCGTAAGCTCCCCGGTAGTCATGTTTCCGCCCACAACCAGTTTGGCTCCAATCCATGAGATCATCAGCATCACGGCATACATCACAATTTGCATCAATGGAAGTTCATACGACAGAATGCGTTCTGCCTTAGCCATCTGTGCAAATATTCGCTGGGATACGACCTGAAACTTGGATACCTCACGCTCTTCTCGCACATAGGATTTCACAACCCGGATACCGCGTACGTTTTCCTGCACAACTTTATTGAGATCATCGTAACTGTCAAAGGCACGCTCAAATATCGGAAAAGAATACTTCATGATAATCATCATGCCAATTGCCAGCACGGGTATAACAATCACGAACCATGTAGCGATGGACGGGCTGATACGATACGTCATAATCGTTGCAAAAATCATCATGACCGGGCTGCGGAAGGCAATCCGGATAATCATCAGAAATGCATTTTGCACATGCGTAATATCCGTAGTCAGCCTGGTGACGATCCCTGAGGTCGAGAATTTATCCATATTGGAGTACGACAGCTGCTGCACATGACGGAACAGGTCGTAACGCAAGTTTTTGCCAAATCCCGACATTGCGATTGCAGAATGTTTACCCGCCAGCGCCCCAAAGACCAGAGACACCAGGGCAAACAACACCAGAATCAAGCCGTACTTGGTTACCTGATTCATCTGGCCCCCCGTGATCCCCTGATCGATCAATTCAGCCATAAACAGCGGAATAATGACTTCCATGGCCACTTCACCAAGTAAAAACAAAGGCGTCAGCCACGTATCCTTTTTATATTCACGTACACTTTGCAGTAATTTCCTGACCATAAGCATTCTCCTCATCTAAAATAAACACGCTGATCTGCGATCTAAAGGTAGATCGGCGGTCAGAACAGCTGTATTATAAACTGTATAGCAACTATACAGTCAATCACCTTTTTTCGACCTGGAGGTACTTATGCATTCCAATGAAATGTTATCCATTAGCGCTTTTTCCAAGCTGTCAGAAGTTTCACGCAAAACCCTCATTTACTACGACCGCATTGGTCTGTTCAAGCCTGCCTATGTGGCGGATAACGGTTATCGCTATTACAGCCACAGCCAGTTCGAAACGATCGGCGTTATTCATATTTTCAAAGAGCTCGGCATGTCCCTGGAGGAAATTCAGCAACATCTCGGTGAGCGTTCTCCAGAAACGACTCTTCAACTTTTGCGCAAACAGGAGGAGAATCTACAGTTGCAGATTGCCAAACTGACTCAGGCCAAGCAAATGATTATTCAACGTGCGGAAAATATAGAGCAATCCATGCACCTCGACACCAGCCAAATGCATGTCATCTGGCAACCTGAAACCCCCTTGCTGCTGAGCCGCCGTATCTACTCATCCAAAAAGGAGTTCCCTGAGGAACTTTGGGAGGATTTTCGAGTACGTTTGAACAAGGAACATGCCCCGCTCGGTTATCCCGGTGGCGTCATCATTCCTAAAGCGGATCTGCTACGCAAGGATGGAAATATGATCTCCCATATGTATAGCTATATGACAACAGAGCATCATGAACAGGCGTATATGCCGGAGGGATATTATCTTGTTTCTTATGCCAGAGCCGACTATGGAGATACCGAGAGGTTTTTTCCGCAAATCTTTGATCATATAGAGAAGAAACAGTATGTCATTAAGGGTGATGCTTACGAGGATTACATGCAGGATGAGATTGTGCTGCAACATGCGGAGGATTATCTGGTTCGGGTTATGGTGCATATTGAGGAGCCAAATGACAAAGGAGATATAGCTTAACTTACTTAACTTAACTAGGCTTAATTAAAACCAAAAAAGGAACAATTCGCAACCTGCCGAATTGTTCCTCTCTATCCCTGTTGGGACTGCCCTATTTCATCTAACCTAATCCAAACTATATTTCATTTACACCCTTAACAAACCACGGAAACCTCTTGCAGCGTAATAGGACTCTGCCCCGTTATGGTACATAAACACGGTATCGTAACGGCGGTCGCAAAAAATGGCTCCCCCCCGCTGTCTAATATGTTCAGGTGTCACCACCCAGCTGGATGTTTTCAGATCAAAGTTCCCCAGTTGCTGTAGTTCACGATACTGGGGCTCATCCAAAAGCTCAATGCCCATCTCGATGCACATTTGAACAGCGCTATGCTTAGGTTTGTTCTCTTTGCGTGCATCCAGTGCAGCCTGATCATAACATACACTACGGCGACCCTTGGGACTCTCTGGTGAACAGTCTATAAAGATATATTCACTTGTCTCACTGTCCAACTCCACAACATCCGGTTCGCCGCCCGTCTTCTCCATCTCGTGCAGTGACCATAGTTTGTCCGGGTTTGCTTCCAGTTTAGCCTCTACGTTAGCCCATTCCAGATCGGAATGACGACTCATATTCTTTTCAAAACGGGTCTTTAATGCCTTGAACAATTCATCACGTTGTTCCGGTGACAGATCTTTTTCATTTTCAATGGAGTTCATGGTCATCCTCATTCTCCCCCGGTTCATTAGCATATAGTGGTGCAGCGCACTTATTCTACTCGATTGTAGTGAAAACAATGATGTTATTCAAGTATTGTCCAACTGTCCAACGCCAGCAGACGAACCGCTTCTTGTTCATGCTGTCGGTAAGCTCTTAAGCGATTGCGGCAATCCTGATTCCATAGTAAGTCCTCACCAGCGACCTTGAGCAAAGATAGTCCAATCCAGGAAGAAGCAATATCCGTCCGCGTTCTCAACACATCTACGATGTGGAGTAGCTGCTCCGGTTTCCAATATCCTTTCCCATCAAGCACCGTACGCTTAATCTGCCGATCGACCGATTCAAGTACATACGGATGCGCATTAACGATATCAATAACAGGGTGTAACCCTTCGACCGCCTGATCCGGCTGGCTCCAATCCATTGCAGCCAGGTGCAGACGAATCGCCGTTAGCTTCAGCGATTCATGATGCTGAAGAGTCCTGATAATGGATGCATATAATGGAGCAAGTCGCCTTTTCACCGATATAGAACCCGAGACAAGCTGATCAATTAACTCCAGCAAACGTTGACGATGAGGTAAATCCCGCTCTCTACCTGCGTTCCAGTCGTCCTGGGCCTCCACTTCAGCCAACTGCCGGATGACTTGTACGACCTCATCATTCACTTTCCCGTCCCTGCTAACCGTGACCAAGGCAAGAATCGCGGCTTTCCAGCGCGTACCATCCTGTAGATCGATTAGTGCTTTGCCAGCACAATCTGCAATTACCTCTGCACTCACAGTTCCCCAGCGTGACATGGCATGAAAAGCTTCCATCGATACAATTGGGTCATCATGAGCTGCAATCTCGGTAATCCATTGTAAATATCGCAGTCGCGCTTCCACCGGAAGTTCATCGGGGCGCTGATTCAGCAAACTGCGTGCAATGTCCCGATCCGGAGAAGATGCCATAACACTCATCATCGCCCAGCTTCGCTCATCGTCCAGACATTGTCTGGCCGCATGACCAATGGCAATAATGACATCCTTGTGCCGCTTCGGCTTCTCAAATTCACGGATGAGTAAGGTCACACTTTCACTACTTTTATAAGTTCCCAGCAATCGAACCGCTTCTTTCCGCACCGTAATCTTGAGTTTTTCCCGGTCCAACAGGCTCGAAAGCATAGACGTGAGCAACACCGGATTCACCCTGCGTGCGCACCTCGGAATGGAGTACATCGCTACTCGTGCACGATCTCCATCCAGATTATTTAACAACACAGGTAGGGCGTCTTCCGGTTCCTCCGTTAACGAAAAAGCATGCAGGGCAGCCTCCACGATATGTACTTCCGGATCAGTTAGTAGCTTCTCTAGCAATGGATTCGAGCGATAATCCGGCATACCCGCCAAACTCCGCATCGCATTTGCACGCTCATAGAAGTTTCGCTTATTGTCTTGTGCCACTCGGTCAAGTAGCGAAGCCAGCGCTTGTTGCTGACGAGGCAACCAGCGATAAAAGCCATGATATGCTGGAACCAGATAGATGGTTTTCCCCGTTAAATGCTTGCCTTTGAGGACTTTGCCAGAGATAAACGGATCAAGCCACTCCTGACGTTTCCGGTGTAAATGCTCAAACACTTCATAAAATGTGATGAATGTCGGATCAAAATCCAGCAGTTCCCTAACCCGATTATCCCTAGTCTTGTAGGGAGCGAGCCAGTACCTGACGGCTTGAGCCGCTGACTTTTTACTCTTCACCAATTCCTCGAGCAGGTCGTGCAGTTTGGGCAGTCGATCAATCGCTTTGCCAAATGCACTAGCCATCTGTAGAACGACGTAGTCACTCTCCCGCTTGTTCGCTTCTACACCTATAGCATAGATCTCGTCAAATAAGGTTTCGAGTGCGGCCTGCGGCAGACTGTTCCACTCTCTGGAAAATAACATAAACTGCCAATCACGCATCGCCATGCGCTTGATCGCTCTAAGCGCAAATTGGAACAAGGGACGCCCAGGTTCACTTGCATGCTCCAGCAGCATGTCAAAAGCCAATTGCTCGACTCCCTTTCTGGTTCCATACGAAGTATCTCTGGCCTCAATGACACTGTCCACCAGGATCGTCAGATGTGGCACATGCTCTTCCTTAAACAACGTGACCGGACATCTCGATAGTTCTGCCATTACCATAAAACGTACCGGGTCCTGATCGTTTTTCACTCTCGTCAGGAACCGTAACGTGTCCTCCATCCCACTACGGGACAGAGCCGTGCTTTGAATCAGCCGGGAATAAGCCATAGCACGCTCATCCGCGTTCGATACCTGAACAGCCTGCTCCAGCGTTTCTCTAACTTGTGCAATCAGACGACGTGCTGTCATTTCAAACGTTCTGCCCCGGTCTTCCCGGACTTCTCGCAGGGTAAGCATGCGAACCGCTTCTTTGTCGCGTAACTGATGCGGCAGTACATCGAGCAGGGCCATAGGGAACATTCGATTCGTTCGCTCCTGCACCGGGTACGCTGCATTAAATAACGCTTCACGGCTTGAAGGCGCGAGCGTATCCAGCACCTTTGCCACTTGAAAAGGTGCTTCGGCAAGCATAGTCACCAGTGCAGTCCATTGTGCAGTGGTGAAGTATCTTCTCTTTTTCAACACACCCGCCGGAACTCCGTTATTCAGAAGATAAGCCCTTGTCTCTTGCCTCGTAAGCAGTTCAAACACTTGCTCAGGACTGGTCCCAATCAGAATACCCAGTTGATTCTTAATCACAGGATGAATCTGTTCTTTGGGACCATAAGACAATGCATATTCGAGCACTGCTGTTGGTCTTAATATACTCAGCTTCTCTACCGCCGTACTCATCTCATACCACACACTGGACCTGTCGCTCTCCGATACTTGATTCAAGTTATTTTCTAAGTAAGCAGCGACCAGATCCGGGTTCCGGGTTGTTATGGTTCGCCAATTATCAATTGCATATCCAAGCTGTGGCAATCGTGTGCGAACCGTTGCTTCACCACACATGGATAGCAGGAAAATAGCGTCATCTGCGCCCCAACGTTCCAATACGACCGGCAACAGCCGTTCTGCCCAGTCCTGTCTGGTATACTTCACAATGCTCCGCAACAGTTGCTGACGACAATGGTGCGACATCGAAACGATCTCGGTTTCAATGTCATAACCCGGATCAGTGACCACCTCTGCGAGCATCCGGGCAGCCCGGCCCCTGACCCCAGCCTTGGGATGATTTAACGCATGTATAACAGCTTGTGCATCCTTTACCGCGCCAGCTCCGGTTAATGCCAGATGTGCCTCGTATGCTGTCCCGCTGTCCAGCAACTCAATCAGCAACGCCGCGTAATCTTTCGGGGCCACAGCCAGATGATTCCGTCCCAGCCGCGCAATCTCTTTCATTCGGTTCGAATAACCAAGCGAGTCCAGTTCTTCTAAAACCCAATTTTTACTCAGTGGAGTATGATTGTTCTTCACGAAACTCTCTCCCCTCATGTTGTCACATGCACTTTCATTTCCACTTACAATTTTTTTATGCCACTCTTCTATGTGATCTTTCTATAGCTCTCTAATATAAACCCTTCTTAACACTTGGAAGTTACGTACCGAATAAGCAAAAGTGGTATTATTTCTGCCGAAACTCCTCACCTTCCTGGTCCAAATATGACCTCTGATCTTCTTTGCTGAGAATAATGGGCATTTCGATCTGTAAGATAAATGTGTCCTTTTGCTCAGATATCTTCAGTGTTCCGTTATGCTGTTCGATGATTTTCTGGCAACTAACGAGTCCGATCTCGTTACTGTCCTTCGTTCTGTCGACAGGTTTAATTCGATTCCGCGTGGTCATGATTAAGGTTTGTTGCTCTATAGATAAATCGATATCCACTGGATGAGAGCGATCCGCGTATTTCTTTATATTCGAAAATATGTTATCAAACACACGACGGATTGCTACCAGGTTCAACTCGATCAGAAAAGCCCGCTCCCCATATTTCTGCTTCGTCTCAACATTGAAATCTCCCATTAGGGCCAGCTGCTCATCCAAGAGCTGATCAAACAACTCCCGCCCATCATAGATTTCGGATTCCACTTCCTCTTCCTCTGACGCAGAAGATACCGTGAAGTACTCGAACAGCTTATCTGATAAAATCTTGATCTGATACGCTTTCTCTCGGCTATTGTGAATATACTGGTGCAGATCCTCCTGTGTCTTGTATTTGCCCAGTTCAATAATATCCATGTATCCAAGCAGAATCGTGAGCGGTGTGCGCAAATCATGAGAAATCGCCGTAATCAACTCTCGATTCGCACTTCTCACCCTCTCCTCGCTGCCGAGCCGTTCCACAAAAGATTTTCGCATCTCGTCAATACTCCATGCCAGCGATGACAGCTCGTCGTTACCTGACACCGTAATCTTATAATCCAGATTGCCGCCTTCCAGTATTTTGATTTCCCGCTCTAGCTTGCCAATATAGGATATTTTCCGATTAATCATGAGCAAGAACGCAACAATAAACACAATCAAAGCTGCGAATACCGTCAAAATCAAAAGCAGGTTATAGTACTGATATTCATAGAAACCAACCAGATAAATCTGAGCCGGCTGATCTGCAAACTGGACGGTTGTGATCGGTGTTCTGGACGGTAAGAACTGAGTTATTAGCTCTTTATTTATCTCAGGATCCGCTTCCGTGTTGGATGCATAAATCAATTTATCCTGTTCAAATATGAATAGCTCCAAGTACCGCTCCCCACGAATCCATTCCGAGAGTCTCTGATGATCCTGCGTGGACAAGTGCTCACTGCTTACCATGGTCTGGAATCGTCTCAGCGCATCCTGCTGCCTGTTTTCGATAAACGTCGATTTGCTGAGATAACTGTCCAGTGCCGTCTCACCAACCACCTGCAAGACGATGAATGTACCTACGGCAACGAACAGCGAGAGAATTATGGCAAGTACCAGCTTGAGCTTCAGTTTTTTTCCGATGAGCAGTTTATTCAATTTTGTACCCCTTCCCCCAAACGGTCTGCACATATTTAGGATGCTGCGGGTCGTCTTCCAGCTTGTTTCTCAAATTCCGAATGTGAACCATTACCGTGTTATTACAAGTATAAAAATAAGGCTGCTGCCACACGCTCTCATAGATATTTTCGGCTGAGAAAACCTTTCTTCGTTTGGACGCCAAGAGCAACAGAATCTGATACTCAATTTCCGTCAGCGAGATTTCTTTCTCACCGATATACACCGATTTCGCATCCTTGTGAATGGTCATATCCTTCACCGCAATGTTCTCAGCCTCTTCGATCTTCTCCTTGCCCCGGTAGACATAATATCGGCGAAGTAGCGCTTTGACCCTTGCCACCAGTTCGGTATACGAGAACGGCTTGGACAAAAAGTCATCGCTCCCCGACGAAAAGGCTAGTTGTTTATCCGAATCCTGTGTTTTTGCTGTCAGGAACAGGATCGGCGCACTCGTTTTTTCACGAATCTCCAGACATGCCTTCAATCCAGACTTATTAGGCATCATCATATCCAGAATAATCAGATCTGTCTCTTCCGTTACTTTATCTACCGCGTCTTGGCCG
The DNA here is from genome assembly GCF_023714295.1 of Paenibacillus polysaccharolyticus. Taxonomy (GTDB): domain Bacteria; phylum Bacillota; class Bacilli; order Paenibacillales; family Paenibacillaceae; genus Paenibacillus; species Paenibacillus polysaccharolyticus_A. The sequence continues at coordinate 113,448 of NZ_JAMAUN010000012.1, read as the reverse complement.
TCGACGGCTTCAATGACTTCGTAATTTTCACTTTCCAGTAAAATCTTCACGATCTCACGAATCTCACTATTATCATCTGCAATTAAAATCTGCTTGTTGTTGTTCATTTGAAATCCCTCCGTTCATTCCAGTATAGTCTGCGTGTTTTAACAGAGCCAGCGGATCAGGATTGCCTTAAGAATTCTTAAGAAGTTAATTAGGTATCTCTTCATGTTTTCGTTTTATACTGTTAATAGTCAAAGTAATTAAAAAAGGAGTCCTCAGCTATGCCGCAAACTTCAAAACGTATCGTGATGAAAGTACTGCTGGGTCTGATCGCTGTCGTATCCACAGCTCTGCTGATCTATTATGCACCAGCTATCATTAAAATCATGTCGTCGATGGATAATTTCAGAGCTTATATTCATTCAACGGGACACTGGGGCCCGATCATGTTTATTTTATTTCAAATTCTACAGATCGTCGTTGCGCCTATTCCCGGAGAGGTCGTACAGATTGCCGGTGGATATATCTACGGTACTGCACTCGGCTCCTTCTATACTACGGTCGGTCTGATCATAGGATCAGCGATCGCATTCTATTTCACCCGTTTTATCGGTCGTGACTTTGTATCGCGCCTGCTACGGAAGCAAAATATGAAATGGATGTCATTCATGCATGATGAGCGAAAATTTGCTGCCTTTTTATTTATCTTTTTCCTCGTTCCCGGGTTGCCCAAAGACATGCTCGTCTTTGTCGCTGCGCTGACATCCATCAGCTCTTTACGCTTCTTCACTATTCTGCTGATTGGACGTTTGCCCTGGATTATCGCTTCGGCCGTGGTAGGTTCCAACCTTCATATGCAACAATATACCATTGCCATCATCATATCGGTTATTGCTGTCGTTGGATTTATATTCGGATACATCTACAAGGACAAATTAATGAATCTGTTCTCCAAAGCGGATAAAACGAATCCGACAATCGAGAATATGGAGAACAATGAAGATAGTGAGATCAAGGAGATAAACGAGACAAAGGGAGTCCATACGACGTTAAAAACAAAAACTGCGCCTGCTTTAGTTAAGCCGAGAGACTTGGCACCGAAAAAAGGATAAAGATTACAGAAGATTTGAATACGTACGATGTCATCACACACACAACAAAACACGAAATACGGAATATGGAATATGGATTAGATATGCATGATCTATTTCCGTCATCATTGGAGGAATCATATATGCAAAACATTGTAACGGATCGATTGATTTTACGTAATTTTGCCGTAACGGATGCTGCCGGATTGCTCGAATATACCGCGAATCCACGAGTGAACTGCTTTATGGATCATCAGATGTCAACACTTGAGGAAGCAATCGCTGAGGTAGAGAAACGAAGCAAGGACGACTCCCATATCGCCGTCTGTCTGAAAGACAGCAATGAAATCATTGGAGAATTGTTTGGGATGACAGAGGGCCATGATCCAGATCCAGATCCAGATTCAGATTCGGACTCGAAATCGAAATCGAAATCGAATTCAGACTCAAAATCAGACCCAGATACGTATAGTGTCGGCTGGAATTTTAACGGGAGGTTTGAGGGAAAAGGATACGCCAGTGAGAGTGCTCGTGCCTTCATGGAATACCTCTTTATGGAGCAGGGAATTCGGAGAATTTACGCTTACGTGGAAGACGATAACTTTCGGTCTCAGAAACTATGTGAGAAACTCGGCATGCGCAGGGAAGGTCTGTTCCTTGAGTTTATTTCTTTTGTGAAAAATGAAGACGGCACGCCCAAATACGAGAACACGTATCAATATGCGATATTAAAAAAAGAATGGCTGGCGCAGCAGGCTACTGCGAAATAGCGTGATCCAAATCCCCGGATCGTGTGAATATATTCCTTGAGCCGATCATTACAGCGTAAGTAAATTCAGCGCCCTGCCAATAAAAAAAGCGGCAGCTTCCCCCGATTGAATTTCGGGACAGGCTGCCGCTTCTTTATGTTTATCTAGTTCCCAACAACTTGCCAATGACTTTCTCCGCCATAGCCTTGCCCTGAGAGATACAATCCGGAACGCCAATTCCGCGGTAACCTCCGCCACCAACGTACACTCCAGGCATAACATCTTCCAGTAACTTCTCAACCTCTGCGATTCGTTTTAGATGCCCGACTTGATATTGGGGCATGGATAACGGTAATCGGTTGATCTCTGTAAAAACAGGCTCTGCGGAGATCCCCATGGTATCCTGTAATTCCCGGCGTACTTCAGCAATGATTTCTTCATCGGTAAGCTGATGACTCATCGGGTCACGGCCGTATTTCCCCACATAGGCTCGCAAAAGAATGTGACCTTTCGGCGCTGTATGCTCCCACTTAGATGATGTCCAGGTGCAGGCTGTAATTTTGCGTTCTTCCTTGCGCGGTACAACAAAGCCGGATGCATTCAGGGAAACACCCACATCCTGTTCGCGATAAGCAAGTACGACGTTCATCACCGAAGCATACGGGATCGCACGCAGGTGTTCTGTAATCGCCTCATGCTCATGTGCAAGCATATCCGCTGCTGCATACGCTGGAGTCGCAATCACTACCGCATCCGCCGCAAGTGTCGTTCCATTGTTAAACTGAACCGTATAACGTATAGTGTCTTTTCCTTGCTCTTGTTCTGCTTTCGACACACGGGAAATTGCCGTGTTCCTGATCAAATGTGCTGTGGAAGAAAGTGTCTGTTCAAGTTGCGTTACCACACCTTCCAGTCCGCCACGTGCACTCAAAAACATGCTTCGAGTGGCCGTGCCCGATGGTTTTGATGCGGGTTTGAGAGCTGGACGGGTTGCCGATATAGTTGTAGGTTGTGACGTAGACTCCGTTGTGGTTTGAGCCGTAGGCTTGACTGTTTGCTTTGGGGCGCGGCTTTTTCTCACACCCAGCATGCCCACGATCAGGCTACGGTGTTTTTGCTCCGTTTCCTGTAGCATTGGAAACGTTGCTTGTACACTCAGTCCGTCCGCATTGCCAGCATAGATGCCTGCCAATAGCGGCTCGGCGATCTGCTCCAGTACTTCATCGCCAAGGCGTCTGCGTAGCAGTTGCCCCAAAGACTCATCCTCCCTGCTCGACCTCCGCGGCAAAACAAGATCTGCCGCTGCTCGCACCTTGCCTCGAAGGGACAATAAACGCGTTGTTACGAAGGGTTTCCACTTCGTAGGCACACCGAGCATAAAGCCATCCGGGATCGGATGCAGTTTATTCCGATAGGCGATATAGCTATGCGACACCCCTGGACGCGTGCCAACAATCTCATCCCCCATGCCGAGCTCTTGCATAAGCTCAATGATCGATGTTTTCCGTGCGAGAAACGAATCGGGCCCCCGTTCGATCACGAATCCATTCCTTTTACCGGTGTGCACATGTCCACCGAATCGATCATTTTTTTCAACAATAATAAGTTCTGCTGCAACATCATTCGCTCTGCAAAACTGTTCGATATAATAAGCTGCGCTCAATCCGGTAATGCCACCGCCAGCGATGACAACTTGTTTCGTGCGTTGATTATCCATGCTACACTTCCCGCCATATAAACTTTAACGCAGCGCCGCCGGGATATAGGCACAGGAAGGATCACTGGCCATATAATCTCCCGTCATTGCGTACGCTCTTGCTCTGGAGCCACCACACATCGTTTTGTACTCGCAGACTGCACATTTTCCGTTCAATTTCGACTTATCCCTCAAGGTCTGCATCACCGGTGAATTCCGGTACACCTCAATCAGCGACTCATTCTTCACATTACCGCACACCACGGGCAAGAAACCGCTAGGATAGACGTCCCCCGTGTGACTTATAAACACAAACCCGTCCCCATCATTGACCCCTTGCGGTGCACGTCCCAGCATATCTTTGCGTTTGGCGAGACCCTTGGCAAGATCTGCATGATTTCCTGCGCTCTGCTCGGATTGAAGTTCTAAGCCTTGCTTGGAGTTCTGCTCTGAGGCCTGTTCTGCTCCTGCTTTCCGTTGCTGTATCATTACCCGTCTGTAGTGAGGCGCCTCCGTTGATTTCACGCCGTAAGGCATCTCATGAGCAAGCTGCACCATCCACTTCATGACCTGTTCATGCTCTTCCGCTGTGATCATATCTTTCTGCTGAGCTCTGCCTGTCGGAATGAGGAAAAACAGACTCCACAGCACAACGCCCATCTCTTTCACCTTACGGCTGATGGCCTCCAGATCGTGGAGGTTATAACGGGAAACGGTCGTGTTGATTTGAATCGGAATGGCTGCTTCCTGCAAAAATCGAATGCCCCTCATCGTCATATCATAAGAACCTCTGGTTCCGCGAAAATGATCATGAATCTCGGCCGTTGACCCGTCCAGACTAAACGCCCAGCGGGATAAACCGACTTCCTTCGCCTGCATAATTGCCGCTTGAGTGACCTTCGGGGTGGCACTAGGCGTCATGGACACGGGTAGCCCCTTCTCCCGAATCGCATACTCCGCCAGTTCAAACAGATCAGGCCGCATTAGCGGGTCACCCCCCGTGAAAACAAATAACGGTTGTTCCTGCATAGCAGCGATATCATCTATCAGCCTTTTTCCCTGTTCGGTGGTCAGTTGACGTGGATCAGCCCTATACTGGGCCTCTGCCCGACAATGTACACATTTCAGCGCACATGCCCGGGTCACTTCCCAGATCACGATGAACGGATATTGGGTATAATCACGTGGCTTCATCTGCGGCCTTAACTGCTGCATTTGCGCCTTGATCTGTGGCATCGTCATCCATTCTCCCCCTATCTACATGCCATTAAGTGTAGAGCAGATGTCGGGTAAGGAAAGTGAGAAGAATCACAAAACAGACATAACGATCACGCGGCAACGAATCAGGCAAAATAAAAAAGCGACCTCTCCCGAATCCTGCTCGGAAAAGATCGCCCTATGAAAATATCTATATGTTATAGAATTAGTTGCCCCAGTATTGCTTCGCAATCTGCTGACCCTGATGAATCTTCGCCCACTGCTGGGCTTCGCTCAGTTCGTTCCCGCCATCACAGGACGCAAAACCACATTGGTGAGACAGCAGTAGCCTATCTTTGTCAATGATCTTGGAGGCTTCGTCCAGCAGACGAACCACGCGCTCCTCATCATCGAGCGTACTTGTTTTGGAGGACAGCAGACCCAGTACAATTTCTGTATCCGGTCTGTCTTTGAACACTTCCAGCGCTTCGATGGAACCCGCACGATCATCATCCCACTCCAGGAAGAAACGGTCATACTTCAATTGCTTCAGGAACAGATTCGCAATCTTCACATACGATCCGCCGCCCATGTTACGGGAGTCATAGTTGCCGCGGCAGTTATGTGTCCACATTTTCAGACCCAGACTATGACCGAAGTCAATGACCGTATTGTTGATATCGATAAACTCCGTGGCGAGACCCTGTACTTCCTCTTGATTAATATGCTCTCCGGTAAACGGCGAGTTCGGATTGTCATCGGCAAACAGCTCCCAGAGACAGTCATCCATTTGCAGAATTTTACCACCCGCAGTTGCAAACTCCTGCACAAATTCCTTATAAGCACTTACCAAGCCGGCTTTCAGCTCCTGTGTATTCTGGTATACGGCATCCTTGCCCCCAATGTTGTCCGACCACGATAATTCACCGAAAATATGGGACGGCGATGGAATGCAGAGTTTGGTCTGCTGGTCACCCGCTTGGTCTTGCAACTGCTTGAACAGTTGAATGAAATGATGATTCTTGCCGCTCAGTTGCCCCGTAATACGCAGCCCGATATCTTTACGTGTTTCATATTTAGAAGTGCCGTCCACATCCCGGAAAAAGTACCCATGATCCGCAATATACCGCTCCACTCCGCCAAATCCCCACACAAAGTCGAGATGCCACATCGATTTGGAAAATTCGCCGTCCGTGATAACGGACAAGTCGTTCTCAATCTCTTTTTGGATCACTTGTTCAATCGCTTTCGTCTCACATTGCTGGTATCCTTGAAAGTTTTCATAGAATGGATACTGGATATCATCCCGGTGTTCAATCTGTGCTTTATATGTCAGCAGCTCTTCCGGCCGCAATAAACTGCCTACGATCTGGAACTTGTCAGTCATGTAAATAACCCCCTCGTTGTATATGATTATCATATCACGCGGAGCGGGGTTAGAAGAGATACCAAAAATGTATGACTGGTTATAGCTTCAGGCTATAACAACTAGGGAACAAACACATGTATGCTCTTCAATTTTGATGTTTAGTTTTTAGTCTTTTCCCTCTATTGAAATCGTCTCACAGTCATTGAATATTGCAAACCGCTCGAAACATTCCTTCACCACGGCTACAAGTTCTTCGGTTGGCTGCATGTCTTTTTCGTACCAGACATGTTTAACAACAAGCCTTCCAGATTTCCGTTCCACGATAATCTCGGCTCTCCCAATGAACCGGTCTCCATACAGTAAAGGCAACACATAATAACCAAATTTCCGTTTGAGAGCTGGCGTATAGATCTCCCATTTGTAGTCGAACTCAAACAATGCATAAATAAGCTTTCTATCCCACATTAAATTATCCAGTGGAGCAATTAATTCGCAACGCTCTTGTAACTCCGGATTTTGCAGTATGTGTTCAATCATAGGTAAGTCTTCTGTCCGGCAGTATAAACGTTCCTTGAGTTGTTCTACCTCAACAGCAATAATGCGATCTTCCAGCAATAGCTCATGAAAAGCCCTGTTCCGCTGCTCTGTCTTTAACCCCCATATATTAAGCCAGGCATCGGATGCACGATTCCACAGTAAACCAACCGCACCGATTCGGCGCGATACTCTCCACTTGTGATGATCTAATTCGTTCAATAACGGTTCCGGGGCGTGCAATAAATCAGATTGTATGTGCTTCTCAGCCAGATCATAATATTTACGTGTTCCTTTTTTATGATGGATAACCAGTTCACCTGTCGAATACATCTGCTCCAACACCGAGCGCGAAACATTGTTCCCACTACTCCAGTGAATGGCTGAACGCCAAGTGAAATCTCCTTCTAGTTGCAATGCATTTAATTCATTCGAACTTACCGGACCAACTTGCTGTATGTAATCCCGTACTTGCCTTGTGAGCGTCTCCATCTGGGGATAGCTTTCGGCATGTTGCCTGGACGCTTGTCTGTACCGTTCGAAATAAGGCCAGTCCTCAATAGAGATTATAGCGAGATTCTTATCGGGATAATCCATCAGTAATCGATCTTCATACAATAACTCTTCGAGCATGTTCTTGCTAAACCCACGAATGCGTGACTGCAATACTAACTCGGCATTTTTTCCACAGATATCGATAGGATCATATTGAAGACAACCAACCTGTCTTGTAAATTCCATGACCCCTGACTTTCCGACATATTGATGCTCCCCCAATAACCCATGCTTTAACAATAAAAATCGCCTGGCTTGCCGTCTGGTTAATTGTATCATTGGACGTATTCACCCCTTAACAAGTTCAACCACAGTCATCCCCCGAATATGTATAAAATATAGCATGAACAAAACGTATGTTCTTATTATATTTTATCTTTGTTGAAGTATAAAAACAATAAGTAGTACAACATATTTTGTTCTAAACTACATTAGATTCTCTACTCTTTGAGCTTGCCGATAATAACCTTTGGTTGGCTAAGTTACAGCGTTGCGGTCCGATAAACACAAGTAGACCGCCCCCTTACAAAGGTCGCGGTCTACTTGGTCGTGTATGCTCTTGTTTGAAGCCCACCGCTCTTAGAAGCGGCTATTTCGGCAAAGAGTCGTGTTACAGCACGGCTCTCTTTGCTTTATAAGCTGTTTGTAAGCTTGATTTAACATGCGAAATAACGATTTCACACTGTCCTGCGGCGCAGTTCGTAAAAATACTGCACGGCAGAGTGCTTCATTTTAATCGAATCCGACATGTTCAGAATCCGCTTTTTGCCCACCCGTCTGTCGATCAGCGCCAAAATATTGAGCAGAATGTCATTGCTCTCCAGATTGTCCTCGATTGAAGTGGCCAGAAACGTTGTTGCTACCGACGTAAAATTCGATTTGCTCAATGCGGCTTGAGCCGCTAACAGTTCCTTAGCATGAGATGTGCTTTTTCTACCTCGCACCATGATCTCAAGTCGTTCTTCCGGTACAGCCCCTTTCGTTTCTTTACGAATGGCTTCAATCTCTTCCATACTTACAGGAATTACGATATTGGGATCATTCTTGATCTCCTGATCGGTCTGATACCACCGTATGGGTGTCGTCGTATCCGCCATATTAAGGATATTCTTCTGATCCACGGTCAGATAACCACTCCCTGATTTATCCGGTGAATAGCGGTAACTGGTTGCCCGGTACGCTACTGTGCCGGCCAGTGCGGGGCTAAGGAAACTCTCTAATTGTTGTTTTAATTTACTCCAGGACATAGTTCCTCCTATTCTCAGAAAAGCTTCAACAGAACATTTACATAAAGTATAGCACAGCACAACGATACGCCCCTCTAATAGCTACAGCACAAAAGAATAGTTCACCTTTGAAGTCATCCGGGTCTTTCTTGAAGTTTTTATCTCCATGACTCACACATTTTCTTTTGTTGATGCTATCATGAAGATATTCAGATATTTATAGCGAATTTTGTAGATTGGGGTCAACTTCATGTTCAGGGATATTCTGCGAGTCAGTTCTCGTACGATCTTGCTTCACATCATTTTTGTCGTTGTTATCGGTTTGGTCATAAGCTACGCCGTGATGTCTGCACCAGATTCCCCTCCCGTTAGAAGCGAACAAGGCATACTCGATTTAACTCAGGGTCATATTCGTACAAATCCTGTACAGTTAGAGGGAGAATGGACATTCTACTGGCATCAGTTGCTTTCGCCTGAGGATATACGAAGTCGTATGGAAATGGGTGGACAGTCTGACCGATATATCAATATACCTGGATCATGGCTAGGCTACCGATTGGATGGTCAAGAATTGACAGGAGAAGGCTTTGCCACTTTTCGTCTGCTCATTAAGCTTAGCGAGCAGGACAGAAATGAGCGACTTGCGCTGCGGTTACCTACCATTTTCCATGCTTATAAACTATGGGTGAATGGAGAACTGCTTGCAGAAGCAGGTAGGGTTGGTCAGGACAAAAGTAACATGACACCGCAATTGGCAACCAAACTGGTGTTCTTCCAGCCCGAGAGCGATACGGTAGAACTCGTGATGCAAGTATCCAATTTCTATCATAATCGTGGCGGTATCACCAAAGAAATAGAACTAGGTGGCAGTAACGTATTAACGGTCCAGACTAAACTGAAGGTTGCCACAGACATGTTTGTAACAGCAAGTCTGCTCGTCATTGGCTTGTATAATCTGATGTTGTTCTTGCTCCGCCGTCAGGACAGAGCACCGTTATACTTTGGTCTGTTTACCTTGTTGTTTGGCATCCGATCCATGCTGAATGGCGAGCTGATGTTTACACAATTTTTTCCTGATTTCCCGTGGGAATTGCAGTTTAAAATGGAATATCTGACTCTTTGTCTTGGTGGGTATGTCATTACCAAGTATTATGAATGTATTTTCCCGAATTATGTCTCACGATGGTTCCGTCTTGGCAGCCGAATCGTAACGGGATTACTCTGCCTGGTTGTTGTCATAACCCCTGCACTGATCTATACCAAAATGTTAATGTTGATTGGTGCGGTCGTTGTTCTTCATATGGCATATCTGATGGTTGGGCTAGCCAAAGCGGCTATGCAGCATATGGAGGGAGCTCTGATTTTCCTGCTCGTATCCGTGGTTGCTTTGGTTACGGTGATTAACGACTTCTTATACTTCAATGAGTGGTCGCCAATCGGAAATACTTCTCCAGCAGGTCTGTTGATATTCACGATTGCACAGCTGATTCTGCTTTCATCCAGATTTACAAGGGCCGCAACAAACGAGGTGCGGATTGCCCGTGAGCTTCAGGAAGCGAATGACAGGCTTACCGATATGAATATCAATCTGGAGCAACTGGTGAAGGAACGTACACATGCATTATCTGCGGCTCACGAAGACCTGCGTACGTCGTATGAGCAGTTACTCCGCTCAGAGCATGGAAGAAAGAAGCTACTTGCCTACATTACACATGATTTGCGTCTGCCGCTGTCCAGCATGCTTGGTTATGTCGAGGCGGTAAAAGACATGGTAAAGCCAGAACGCAATGAACAGTACCTAAAGTATATTCGTGATAACACGATACGGATTAATCATATGATCGGGGAGTTGTCCTTCTTGTCTCATCTGGAGACAGGACAAGTGGAATACCACATGGAGCCGGTTCATGCAGCCGACTTCTTACATCGTTTTTATGAACAATATGAGCTGGTTGTGCTTGACGCAGGATTGGATTTCACACTGGACATCGGCAGAGGGGAAGATCAACGGGTTGACTTTCCGCACATTGAGATTGATGAGCAAAGATTAGAGCAGGCTTTGTTTAATCTCGTATCCAACGCGATGAAGTTCACCTCTACTGGTGGAATCATACGTCTTGCTCTAGCCGTGGATGAGACAGAAGATCCCTCTATTGTGATCATTAGTGTACAAGACTCTGGCATGGGTATTCCCCCGGATCAACTCGAGCAAATCTTTGATCGCAATTACCGATATGATCGGCCAAGCACGGACATGAAAGTGGAGGGCAGTGGACTCGGACTCGCGATTTGCAGGGAGATTGTTCAGGCACATGGGGGAAGCGTTCATGCAGACAGCGACGGCGAGACGGGATCGATATTTTATATATCGCTGCCGCTCTATTCAATAGTAGGAAGGTGACCACATGAAGGACTCGTACAAAATTATGATCGTCGATGATGATCCCCATATATGTGAGATTGTTCAGGCGTATTGCGAACGTGAAGGTTTTAATTGTACTTATAGTCATACCGGGACAGAAGCCATGCAGCTGCTTACATCGTTTAATCCTGATTTGATTGTACTGGATGTGATGCTAGCCAATGAAAACGGCATTGACTGGTGCAGGAACGCAAGAGGCTACACTGATGCGCCGATCTTGTTTCTGAGCAGCCATGAGGAAGATGAGGTGAAGATCAGTGCATTAACGGATGGCGGCGACGATTATGTGACCAAGCCGTTCAGTCCAGGCGTACTCATGGCCAAAATCAAGGCTCATCTTCGCAGAGTATCGTCAAGCAGGCGGGAACAACTGCTGGAGTTACCAGGGTTGCAACTGGATTTCTATGCTCAGTCCGTCAACATAGGTAGTAAAACCATTTTTTTATCCAAAAAAGAATTCAGTCTCCTGTCCTATATGGCACAGAATGTGAACCGGGTTATCTCGGTCGATACGTTGTTCAATCTCATCTGGGGCATGGAAAGTCTGGAGGATACAAGAACGGTCGCTGTACACATCAGTAATTTGCGCAAAAAAATAGAGGATGACCCTCTCCATCCGGAGAGAATTATTACGATTCGGGGAGCAGGATACATGTTGGCCTCGTCATAGCCATTCCGTTAGTTTTAGCTCAGTGATTCGCTGGTTTGGCGCCAGTCTTTAATAACATTTCGTGTACCTATGAGGCGTGTACTGGAATTTCTGGTCAATGTGATTGACTAAGAATTCAAGTAACGTCTTTTTATTTTAAATGGACATAAACTGCGTGGATTGTAAGGTTGTAACGAGATTCCAGCCGTCCGGAAAATATAAAAAGCCCAAGCGATGGTTCCACTTGAGCAATTCAGAATCGAATATCTATTCATCCAGGCATTACATGCTGCTTCCCTCTACCTCAGCCTTCTCTACCTGTTCCTTCCTTACAAACTCATCGATCAACTCACGTACTTTAGCGGTTGTTTTGGCGTTCATCAAGTTACCTCTCAGCTCACTTGCACCGCGGAATCCACGAACGTAAATCTTGAAAAAACGCGCCAAGGGACTGAACGAACGAGGTTCCAGTTCCGCATATTGATCATGCAGATCCAGATGCAGCCGAAGCAGATGAAGGAACTCCTCCGTTGTATGCTCCCTTGGCTCCTTCTCAAACGCAAACGGATTTTGGAAAATGCCCCGTCCAATCATTATGCCGTCCACACCATATTGCTCTGCCAGTTTCAAGCCAGCTTCCCGGTCGAGGATATCCCCGTTAATGGTAAGCAGTGTATTCGGTGCAATCTCATCCCTCAGTTTTTTGATCTCGGGAATCAACTCCCAGTGGGCATCCACCTTGCTCATTTCCTCTCTTGTGCGCAGGTGAATGGACAGGTTCACGATGTCTTGTTGCAAAATATGAGTTAACCAGTCGCGCCACTCATCGACCTCAGTGAAGCCCAGTCTTGTTTTGACACTCACCGGCAATCCCCCGGCTTTTGCGGCTTGAATAATCTCTGCGGCAAGGGCAGGTCGGCAGATCAAGCCGCTTCCTTTGCCATTCTCCGCTACATTCGCTACAGGACAGCCCATATTAATATCGATGCCTTTGAAACCTTCCTTCGCCATGCCAATGCTCATCTCACGGAAAAACTCCGGCTTGTCTCCCCAAATATGCGCAACGATCGGCTGCTCATCTTCGGTAAACGTTAACCGCCCGCGCACACTTTTGTTGCCCTCCGGGTGACAGTAACTTTCCGTATTCGCAAACTCGGTAAAAAACACATCCGGTCTGCCCGCCTCACTGACGACATGCCGAAATACAACATCCGTCACGTCCTCCATCGGCGCCAATATAAAAAATGGTCGTGGCAATTCACGCCAAAAATTTTCTTTCGTCATATCCAAAACCTCTCTATACATACTAGGGAAATTATTTATCCCGAAATAGCCAATCAGTTGTAGCTCAATTATATCACACCCCTGAACGAAGCATACTTCTCCTGTAAACTGAAAATATTTGACATTATTATTCAATGAAGATATTATAGACATGTTTAATCCTTAATTAAGAAGTGAATAAGTAACCGCTTATAAAGGAGATTAATGAAAATGGATGTACTAACGAGTCAATATGAAATGATTAAACGAACGAGAGAGTCTCTCTTCCGAATGTGTGAGACGATTTGAGATGACAGATTTGCTGGTAGATGAATTCCTCCTTCATTTCAGAACCAACTGGAACGCCGACAATCAAGTCAGTTGGATGAGTGAAACCGATGAATTAAGCGAATTATGGCTTCTTACCCATTGCATAACCCATGAATTTCATCTTCGAGGGCAAATTACGAAAATCGCAAGAATGCTCGGAACCATTCCTCCCAAAATGAATTTATCTAAAATAAAATAATCACATGCGGTTTAACTGGTTTTCACTTGCTGATCCCCAGAAGCTCAACTACAATGAAACTCGGGCAGCTCATTATTAACATTCATATAAAGTGGAGGTCTACATCACATATGGAAATTTCATTAGATATCATGAAGGACAAGGTTGAATGCCTTCAAGCTTATGACTTTCAGGAACTGGAACGAGCAATCGATGAACGGATAGGCGTGAACAAAGCCCTTCTTTTACGTGTAAAGCAGGTTCAGCATCAAACTACGTTTGATCCCGTTCGCAACAAAATGTTGTACAGTGCTGTGGTTCATTTTGCGGTAGATTGATGGGTTCATGTGAAGTTAATATACCTTTACGTGATGTCGGATTACGCACAAAAAACAGGTCATCTATAAGATAACCTGTTTTTTTAAGGCATTTATATAGAACGCCATCGATACAGGATCAACAAGTTACTAACCACTTTTCGCGGGGATACTTATGTGAGGCATTAGGATTCTTTAAAGAGCCATCTTCATTTCGATTGCGTTCAATCCTATCCATCGTCTCCTACACCTTCGGTTTTAACTGTTTAATTACAGCCATGATCAATATGATCATGCCTACGCCAAAACCAGATATCGATAACGGAGCAAGTAAAAATCGCATCGCTTCACCCTGTACCACAAAGCTAGCAAGCATGACGACCATACAGATTACCGTGAAGATCCCTACGGTCAGAGTGCCCATAAAATCATGCAGTGAATGATTTTCCTCACGAGCAATCGTAATTTTATTGTCCTTCAGAATAGGCAGTTCCAATAACTTCGGAATGTAGTCCGTAATCTGCTCTTTGACCTTTGTTAAACGCTCTTTGACTACTTGTCCTTTATCCATATGAGTTGCGTAAGATTGACTGGTTGCGGATAAAGAGTACGTATCATCTACAGATGACAGCGTCCCATCCAACGTAATGATGGCTCTGAATGCTCCGGCAATCGTAGGTTTTAATGACATCCCCATCTCTGTGATCATGGACATCATTCGTTTCATCATGACACTCGTCGGGTCTGGTGAGAAAGACGCTTCGGACAAAAGTCGGCTCAGACGCTGTTCAATCAACTTTTCATCGAGCAAATGCTTATCCTCACAAACTCGTGTCAAACCATTCGCCATCTCTTTCGTATCTCGACTGCTGTATCCCATCAGGAAGCTTAACATCCCACCTCGTTCTTCATCTGTTAAGTAGCCCACTGAACCAAAGTCGATCAGCGCAACCTCTCCATCAACGGTCAGCATCAGATTTCCGGGGTGCGGGTCTGCATGAAAGATACCTATCACTAGAATCTGATCCAAAAATGCATGCATGACCCTCTCCGAAACATCGCTTGTCACCGCTTTCGTGAAGCTGGTTCCTTCGATATATTCCATGGTCAGGATCTGTTTTGTCGAATATTCCAAATAGATTTTAGGAACACGAATACGAATGTTGTGTTCTTCGAATGCTTTGCGAATCAGATTCGTATTCAAGGCTTCGATATCAAAATCCGTTTCCTCGATCAAATTCTGTTTGAACCCTTCAGCAAGCTGGACTAATTCCAGTCTTTTGATTTTGACAGAGCGTTCGGATAGCCATGATACAAACTGGATCAAAATATCCAAATCGACCGTCATTTTCTGCTTCACATCAGGTCTTAAAATTTTGACAACAACCTTCTCCCCCGCCAATTTCAGCTTCGCCAGATGAACTTGTCCAATCGAAGCCGCTCCGATGGGTTCCATGCCAAAGGATTCATATGTTTCATCCATATTGCCGATCTTGTTGTCGATAATCGCTTTCAGCTCCTGTGGGCTTAGCGGTTTCACCTGATCATGTAAACTGGAGAAGGCTTGGATGTAGTTTGCAGGTAACATGTCCTTTTTGGTCGATAACACTTGGGCAAACTTCACGAATACACCACCCATGTTATCCAGTACCTCAGCAATAACATATGGCAGTTTGGCATGATCCTGCTGAATCAAATGAGCCAAACCTTTGCGTGAAATAATCCAGAACATATGCATCATCCGCCGCAAGGCACGAATTTTATTCAAGATGTACAGGAGCGGATTGGTCGCCTGCAATATTTTAAAATTAAACAGGTTAAGAAGTATGTAGGCATAACACGCGATGAATATAACAAGCAACGGATAATAGATAAACATGACTCTAAAAATCTCGGCATCTGGTGGCGCTATCTTTTGATTAAAATAGGTAAAAGAAAGGACGAGCGTTACAATTGATGTACTGAATAATATCGCTAAGCTGAGCTTCAACTGGTTACTTTTGAACGTGCTGATATTCCCGATGATAAAATAAATCAGAAACGCTGCCACCAAAATACTGCTCAAATAAAATTGCTCCAACACCTGAAGTAGCATGCTCACCACAAGAGCACTGGCGAACGAGATCAGCACTTTATGTTTCCTGTTGAACAACGATGTAAGTAGCAGAAATACAATAAAACACACGAGTAATGTAACAAAAAAGAACATTTTACATCCCACCTGTTATGTAATGGTATTGTGTGAATGCGTAAGCAATTTAAATTCCATGGAAAATTACCAAACATGAGTGCGGGGTTCACGTCATCCTTGTTGAAATAATTCCTGAACTCCGACACAGCTTGTACATCTCTAGGCCGTTCTCACTCAATATAACACACCAAACTTGGACTTGGGATGGTGATCAAAGAAAGGGCCAAACTATAGCTTAATTAAGCTAGGTCAAACACTCTTCTCTCATATTAGGAAAAACAAAGAGAACAACACAAATGACCTCCACTGCAATGGAGGTCTAGATTTAATGTAGATTGTACCTGAATGGAATGGCTATTCCTCAAGATGATAAGAGCGCAATGCAACAGCTTGTTCGCACAGGCTGTCACGCCCCTTGTAAACATATCTTCGTTTCTTGCAACTTAAAGAATAATTATATTCTTTTATCGTTTTTTATTCCCATTAGTAAATCTAATATATCATAAAACTTGTAATCCCCCCTGTTGCTATTCCATTTACAACTTCCCAGAAAGGAACCTCTTTTAGCTCGTCAACATTTTTGTAGTGTATGGACAATAAAGATTCTTCAGAAACTTCAAATGGAACAAAACAAACCTTATTTCTGTAAGGGAGCTCTACGAAACGATTTGCTATATCTTTTTTCTCTGTATACATCTAGCTGTAATTAGTAAATCAAACTCAATATTTCTTAATTCTTGTTTCGATTAATTCTCCCCGACTCTATTATTTCTGTTTAACTCCAATCGAAAACGTGCACGTACATTCTATTTTCAAATTTCAGCTTGGCCAGAGTAAATTTTTTCGAGCTCATGAATTTGATTTGTGAGTGAATAGCCAGCATTCGCCACAATATCTTTACAATCCTTCCGATCATAACCTTTAGATAATTCAATGATAGCGTCATGCCAAATGTCAATATCTAAAGGTAGAAATTCCAGATTTGCTGTTATTTTTGACTCAGGCATAATATCGGCAGTAACCAGGCATTTTAAACCTGAAGTTTGTGCTTCAACTAAGGTAAGATCTAGCCCGCCAAATCTAGAAGGATTACAGAAAATATCCATAGCTTGCATCAGTCTGGCTACTTCGATATCTGGCTGCTGTCCAAGTAACAACACACGATTATCCAATCCATGTGTGGATACGGCTTCTTTGATGGAATTAAAATCCTCACCGTCTCCAATGAGCATCAGTTTTACATTTGGAATCAACTCGCTAATTTTAACAAAAATATTTAATAAAAATTCATGGTTTTTTTGATAGACAAATCTTCCAACATGGCCAATAACAAAAGAGTCTTTAAGCCCAAACTTCTCTCTATATTCCTCACGTATCCCTGGATTATAAGCATATTTGTCTATATCAATGGCATTTTTAAGGATGCGGATTTGCTCCTTTGGGATTTGGGAACCATACAGCCAATCCGCAGCCAATTGAGAACAAGCCAAGAAATGCGTAGCATGATGCGGCATAAATAGTTTTTTTTGCTCCTCATGCATTTCTATTGCCTTTTCTCTTAACTCTGGATCTTTTACGCCAACCATGATGTTATGCGCATGTACAATGATGATCGGTATGCCTAATTCAATAGCAATCTCTTCAACCAAAAAACTTTTCCAATAACCGGTATGCAAATGAATAGCATCGTAACCCTCAGATAAAATAGCTCTTATTTCTGAGATGAATTGCTCTCGATCTTGCTCAGCATAACAAGAAACATAATGAATTTTGCACCCTTCTGTCGTCAATTCATCTTCAAAATCAAGGAATTTACTAAATGTTACAAAATCAAATTGAAATTTATCTTTATTAATAAAATCCCAGTTTCTCATCGCATAATGTGTTATTCCACCACGTTGATTAACTATTGGTAGTTGGAGTACCTTTATTTTTTTCATCTAAACTTAATCCTCCAATACTTTCGACTCTTGTCCATCCAGTTCTAACAAGTTTCGTGCGAGGGCAAGTACTCGTTCCGAGGAGTTTCCATCAGCATATTTATGAGTTATACGTTTTAAACGTTCTCTATCTTTCTTAAACTTATCCTCACCGTAGAGTGATTCAATAATAGCTTGCTGAAGCTGATTATAATCAAGAACTATTTCTCCCGGCATCCAGGCATCATATGGCTCTAGCATTAAGCCCCTTGTTTTACTGTACTGATCAAGGTCCAACGGAGTAAGTATAATTGGTTTATCAGTGAGCAGAAAATCGATAATGATAGATGAATAATCTGAAATCAGTACATCCACAGAGTTTAAGATTTCATATAGGTCAACATCACTGGTATGCAGCATATCATCTGTGATCTCGATAATATTCTTTGAATCTTTGAACATTTTTCGATTAAGCTGTACAGCATGTTGTTTATATAAAAAGAGAATATCATTTTCATCCAGGAAATCATTGAATATTGTCTCATCATACCCAAGCATGTCATTAATAAAAGCCGCACTGTCACCATTTTTAGTATATAGCGACTCTCTGTAGGTCGGCACATAGAATAAGATTTTACGCTGTTTTACAGGCCCTATCAGTTGTTCCAGCATTTTTTTGCCATCGGATTTGAAGATCATATCGTTACGAGGATAACCAGTTATATTAAATTTATTAAAATCCAGATGTAAACAGGAACTCATAAAAACACTATACAAGTGTGACATCGAACACACTGCCGTTTTCTTTTTGAAAATATCATGTTTACTACTAGCAAGGCTCCTCTCATTTTTTTCCTGACTCATAAAGTAAAGTGCTTTGATCGTGAATCCATGCCACAATTCTATGGACTTCTTATTACCACACTGCTCACTATATTGTGTAATAATTAAACTACTTGATAGATAGTGATAATAGTATTCTTGGTTCTTCTCTGAGTCTTTCAAAAGCACAACGTTAATATCATCGTATGGGTTACTATATACTAATGCTTTTGAAACAGCACCAGCATTATGGTGTCCCACAACACATATTTTATTAGGAATCTCTTGTATGAACCCATATTTGCTCAAATCTATACGGGTCAACTCAGCCGTCCCATATTTGCTAGGAATGTAGAACTCTTTAATCCCCATTGCATATAGTTGCTCAGCTATTTCAAGATGATAACTACTTGTTATAATGACAGATACATTCATCTTAGATATTTGTTCTGGACTAATAATCGTTAGTTCCGAAAATGTTGTTCCGTGTTTCTCAGGATGGTTATCCGCAAAGTAAGCGATATTGTATTTATCTTTTAACAACGAATAGTATGACTTACCCAGCAATCCCGCGCCAAAAAGGACGAACTTCATATCATCACACTCTCTAGAATTGTATTTTGAATGTTCTTTCTTATTTATCTATTGTTTCACAACTAATTCTACGAAGCACTCAGCACTTAAATCATTGAGCACATCCTGAAAATAAAATACATTTGCATTCGTTTTACGCAACTCATATTCCACATTCTGATTCCCATACAAAAATATGATAACGGTATCATCCCTCTGAAGTGAATCAAAGTCTGGTCGCATAAGTGGAATTTCAAAGAGATGATCACCCTGTTGGGCTTTAATATCCCATATTTCATTAGGTACTACATTACACTTCACAAAATCCTCTAATGTATACTTAGCTACGAAACCTGCGCCATAAGCAATCAAACGACCTTTTGTCCCACGAACAGTAGATAAGGTATCCTTTTTCTCAGGAGAATACTGTGTCAGATAATTACTAACCGCATTAAAAGCCACAGAAAATCCTACTTTTTCATCAACATACTCATTTAATTTACAAGGTAAGAAGTGAGCTTCATTTATAGCCTCTACAAATTTATGAACATAATTTTGTTTATAGCTTTCTAACTGTTGATTACGGCTTATCCGTCTTATAACAAAAGAGTGTTTACATACTGTCAACAAAAATAAATAAAACTCCAATTTTTGAAAAGAGTCTAAACAGTTTTCTAAAGTATTCTGGGACAACAATCTTCTTGTTTCCGCATATTGACTAATCTGTTCAATGTCGATTTGTGAGGTTACGATGGAATTGGCTCGCAAAATATACGAGTATAAGGGTTTGTGTAGATGAATGATGGACTTTTCTGAGGATAGGATTGGAATCCATATCTGATCCTCTTGTGTCTGGCTTAGATTGGTAATGAAATTTTTAATTAAGTCTAATTTACGAATCAATACACTTCGAAACATGAGTACTGCAACAGAGGTTGAAATTTTCCTCATAATATATCTTGCCAATAATTTCTGGTTTTCATTGGATACTATAGTGTATGATGAGATGTGTACTGCTGGAGCATAACCAATATCCCAACGATTTCTTACCTCATCACAAACCACGCAATTCACATCAGGAAATTGATCCAGTGCATTAACCATCGATGAAACGTATTCCTCATGTAACAAATCGTCACAATCAGGTATACAGACGAACTCACCTGTCACCAGTTTCAAACCATTCTTAACCGCTGCTGCCACTCCCTGATTCTCTTGATCAAAAATAATAACTTCATAACCTCGGAATGTTAATTTTGCCGTATATCGACTAATCACATCTCTAGTTCCATCAGAACTGCCATCATTAATTAGGATTACCTCAATGTTATCCCACTTCTGGTTCACGACGGAATCAAGCATGTCAGAGATATACTTCACTTTGTTATAGCATGAAATGACCATGCTTACTCTAGGTTGCATAAGTTTTCTCCTTTCAGCAATAACTCAGTGCAATTATCATAAACTGAGGGAAAGTGCTTTAGGCTATGTGAGTTAGCAGTTCATCATAAGTAATGATGATACAGACAATTTTTCTAATATCTTTCGTAAGTTGATAAACTATCTCATGATTAGATGGAAGAAGCAAAATCGTGTCATTTACATTCAAACTTTTAGGATCTGGTACTTTAATGAGCCTCCCATCTCCATTGATATCCCATAGTTCGTGTGGTTCTAGTGATGTATTGCTTAAATATATAAGAATTAAACGCCCATTTTTTCCTAGGGCACTCCAAGCAACGATTGGCCCTGAAATTTGGTTAATATGTTGGGGCTTATTATCAAAAATATTATTCACAATAGCCTTAAAAAATAGCTTTAAATTTGATATCTGTTCTACATGGATCTGAGGAGTAGGATTAACACCTCATAACGAAGTAATTTAATTCCTCACAACCTAAGTGGTATTCCAAGGATGTCGACTGATGAAACCGTTCCATTAAGCTCAAACTTCTTGTCAAACGCCCTAATTTAGCCAAAATGAGAAGTTTCATATTATTCGAATACATCTTACCTAGCCACTCTATTGTACTATTAACAATTAAATAATACTGCTCATAATATTTTTCACAATCATCAAATGTCTTCCGAATTGACATTTGTGTATCATTTTGTTTATAACGGTAAAGCGGAAGCGAAAGATGCTTAATCTTCCCCTTATTTGCGGCTAAAGGTAATACATATTGTGGTTCTTAAGTTCGATTGATTTCATGGTAATACTTATCGATAACACCGCTTTTTATCAAATAGCTACTGCGCACCATATATACCCACACCATATCTATGATTCTACCCAGAAGAAAGCTATCAATTATTTTGGATAATCTTCTTTCATGATCGTTCACCTTAAAATAACTGTGGTATACACTGCGATCATTATAAACATACCAAAAATCACAAGCGTCCCAGTCGTAATCCTGGTTTAAAGATAGCCACCCCGCCATGGTTGAGATATATACTCGGGTTCAAGTTCTTCAATGCGTCAACTTGAAATACAAACTCACCAGTTATTTACTTTATAACCTCATTAACAGCAGCAGGTAATCCTTTATCTCCCTACTAAATAGTGATTAATTCAAATCCTCTAGCTGCAAGTTTTGTCATATATTCCGTAATGACATATGGAGTGTCATAAGTAGACCATAATCATCAAAAGAACCTTTCCTTACTTAGTTACACTTGAATATTTCCAAATATTTTTTTATACCCTCAGTTCCGTCATAGTTTATATTGCCTTGAGAAATCCTTATTCGCTCCTTATTATTCTGAAGTAATTCAGCTATGGTTTCACCTAATTCTTCAGCATTATGACCACATATTTTACCGTTAACATTATGCTCTATTTGTTCACTGGCGGAAGAGAAATTTGTCGTCACGATTGGACAATTCATACTCATGGCCTCTTCTATGGACAGAGGACGACCTTCGAAAACAGAGGTTTGTACATACAAAGTACAGTTTTTGTAATATGGGAAAGGATTAGATTTCTCACCAACCAAAAAAACATGGTCTTGAAGATGCATCTTATTGATTAGACTCTGACATTGCTCAGTATATGCTTTTACATGGTAACTTCCAAGAACAAACCAGCGAAAGCTGATATCAGCATTTTTTAATTTTGAAGCAGTTTCAATAAGCAATTCAATCCCCTTTTGCGGATGAATCCTTGCAATCGTTAATAAATTATTGCTACCTTGTTGATATTCTGCTGGATAAAATTCCTCTGCCTGTTGAAGTATAAGATCCTTATTATTAATATTAATTAAAACCTGTACGCGATTAGCTAATTCAGGAAAATAGGAAACGAAAGAATCTGCATTTTGTTTTGCAATACAAACAATTCCGTCCATTATGTTATAGTACTTTTCTTCATAGCGGTATATGGAGTCATCATTCTTTTTAAATTCAATCCCTGCTTTGATATCTAAATGCATGAATACAAATTTCTTCTTAGCTGAAACCTTTTCAGCTACTATTTTCAAAGGAAGCGTATTTGTAAATGCTACAGCGATATCATAACCAAGATATTCCGGACATATCGTTTGCAGCAAATTCCAATTATCTTCAAAACGAGAGCCAGGAGATTTCTTTTTGAATTCTGGATCCATATTGCGTTCGTGGATAAAGTTTTTTATTTTGACACACTCACTTAAACCTGAAGAGTTCAGTTCCTCCATAAGCTCAGGTGACCATCTAGAGTATTGTCTCAAGAATGGGAGTACATTCACATGCTCTGGAATCATGTCAAACATTTTTGCATGGTCTTGATCATCATCAAAAAGCAAAAGATCCAGTTGGTACTGATCCGAAGGGAATAACTCACAGAAGTTTAACAGAAACCTTTCCACACCACCACAAGTTATAAACGATGAATACACTACCAGCATTTTAATTTTTGTATTATCTGTATTCATAAGTCACAACCTTAGCTCAAGTAGTTTTCTTTAATAAAATGTGAAACGTAATACTGAACTTCCGATGCACTATATACATCACATGGCGAGCTTTGTTTAACATCCTCCAAGACTTGCTCAGATAGAGGGAATACTAGAACTACATCATTTTCTGAAAGACTACTAAAATCAGGCTTTTTAACCGTAACCCCATCACCAGTGATGTCCCAGAGTTCAGTTGGCTTCAACGGAGATTGTTCTAATAACGGGAGTAGTGTTTTTGCTGCCTTACCTAAGGCTCCGTATCCAATAATTCGCTTGTTTAATAAAACGGGAATATCATTATAAGGAACATTGAGAATTTTATTTTTTACTGCAAGAATAAATGATTCTTCTTTTCCAATGATCGACTCATTAGTTAATGGCTTGGTAACTTTACACACTTTATTTATCGTTTCGACCAGTTGATCGATAGCTTCTTCTAAAAATGAGTGACCATCCTGCATTCCTCTCGCATGTCGATACAAGTTGATATGCTTTGATAATAATGAGATATCAGTAATCTTCCTTTTCTTATCATAATTAGCGATACTTTCTGGTATCTGATCTAATGCAATTTGACTCAGCCTGTGATATTCATCATAAAACCTCTGAGCCTGATCGAATCTCACATGATGAGAATGTCCGATATCTCCTACATTAAAATGGTATAAAGACATAGGAAAATATTTATACCTCCCAGGATACAATGTGAGCGGGATGATAAAACCTGGCTCATGTGAACCCTTGGTATCTGTAAAATAGTTTTCAATAATATTGCATTTTTTTAAGTATTCAGCTCTCACTAAATAAACCCATACTTCTGAACGGATATCGGCTAACAGATATCGCTCGGTATATAGAGGTTCCTCCGCATTCAGATTACTAAACTGAAGTCGTTTGAACTCTTTATCTGTACCTGTCCCCGTGTAAAGAACCGCGTCACAAATACAGTAGTCATATTGGTCATGCTCATCAAGAAAACCAGCCATAACAGATACATATTTAGGATCTAGCTCATCGTCACTATCGACCATACATATATAATCACCAGTAGCCAGAGCAAGACCTGCTTTGGCAGCAGCACATACTCCGGCGTTGATTTGATCCTCTATAATAACCTCATAGCCCCGCTCTCGGAACATAGGCTCATACTGGCTGATCACATCTCGAGTACCATCGGTAGAGCCATCATTCACAAGGATCAATTCAATGTTATTCCATTCCTGCACGAGAATGGAATCAAACATTTGACCTATATACTTCACTTTGTTATAACATGGCATAACCATGCTTACTTTACCTTGCATAAAATCACCTTCCTTTCACATCTACATCATACAATGTCTCAAGATTCTCCCTTTCTCTCCTGCAAAAACCGTTCCATAATACTGGCCATCGTTATTGATTCTTCAGGCGTCAATTTATAGTTCCGTCTTGCGAGTTCATTGATATTGCGAACAAAATCAGCAAGCTCAAAGCGCATTCCAAATCCAGGGAACGGTGCGGAGAAACTTTCGTTATTCTCCAGGTTCTCATAACATACTTCGAATGTTTTGGTTAGCCACCAAGGTGATTTCACTTGAATATATCCTTTGGTACCAGAAACGAGTAATTGTCCCTCACTTTTAACACCTATGCCGGTTTTCACGGTAGCCATGGCGTCATCAAAACGGAAGTAAGCTTTTGTATAAATATCTACACCGTTACTGTCTTTGAAAAAGTCAAATCTCAGATCATTGAATTTGGTTCCTAACAATTTAAGAATAGGTAATAGATTATAGCTGGCAAGCTCAGTAAAACTGCCTCCCACCGTCGGAAGATATTCTCTAGCCCCAGGCTCACTAGGCACAAGTTTGGTGAATGTTGCTTCCACATCATAAATCTTACCAATGCGTCCACTCTTGGCGATAGCCAGAAGATTCAGAAAACTTGGAGCGTACGCGGTCTTGATCGCTTCCATTAATACAAGTCCGGTCTGTTGTGCCAAATCGTACAGTTCACGGGCTTCATTTTCCCTCAACACCATTGGTTTTTCACAAAGGACGTGCTTTCCTGCAAGCAAAGCCTGACGCGCATACTCATAATGGGTTTCGTGAGGTGAAGCAATATAAACACTATCAACCTCATTAAGAAACATGTCATATTGATCAAATGCTGTAGCCAGTTCAAATCGTTCCGCAAATGCTTTCGCGCTACTCAGACGAGGGTTGTAAACGGAGGATGCAGTGATTCCACTCACGAATTTCACTTCAGACAATGTTCTCTCCGCTATACGCCCGCTTCCAACAATGCCAAGTCTAATACTTCTATTACGTTCGATCCGAAGTTCAGTACTTGAAACATCTTTTGTTCTTTCGAGGTAAACCACGTCACAGTATTCATTTAAATAATCGAAAGTTCCACGCCAATCGGAGCCTACAACAAAAATATCAACATTAAATTTTTGAACATCTCCGATCTTCTGGCTCTCATGATCCTCCACAATGATCTCATCCGCATAGCCGCAACTTCGTACATTGTCTATACGACGCATGAGAGAATCAACCACATTCATCTTCCCGCGTTGAATGTCATATTGCTCTGTCGTAACTCCTACAATAAGATAATCCCCTAAAGCTTTGGCACGCTCAAGCAGCCTACGATGACCTTCATGAAATAAATCAAACGTTCCATACGTGATCACTTTTTTCATATGATTCTCCCCGGTTGTATTCCTAATGAACGTAAACGCATTAAAATTTGTGAGTGGTACGTTGTAGAAGCAATTACGATCCGATCATATTCCATATCGAAAGAACATATTTCCTCAGGAGTCAGGCAACGTTTTCCTTCAAAAAAACTACCCGTTTTGGCATAAGTATCAGCAAATGCAACAATCTCACAAAATTGCAAATGGTTGAGCTGACGGGCATATTGAACGCCCACTTGACCAATCCCATAAATAATAATTCTCTCTTTTTTATTGACTTTATCAAAAGGAAATAAATAGTGAATTCCATCATCAATTCTAGCAGGTTTATCAGCATGTTCAGCTTTAGGAGGCAAAGTAAGAGCTTGTAAACGACTAGTAGAAATGTTCTGTGTATAAGGAAAAAAAACTAAGTCCACTCCCACTTCTTTCAGTTCTGACTCATCATGTCCCCATCCGTCTGCGACGTGGTCATCGCCACTGAACATCACATCAAACCCATACTTTTCTAAAGCGTTGAATTTATAGATCAATGGTTCTGTAGTCACATCAACTTGGTCTACATATTGGAGAGCACCTACAATCTCCATGCGTTCTTTAAGTGCAATCGTAGGCCATTTATTTTTACGTTTCATAATTAACTCATCTGTGAGAACACCAACAATTAACCTGTCACACCGTTCCTTTGATTGACGTATTAAATTGAGATGCCCGATATGGAACATATCAAATGCTCCAGAGACATATCCCACATTCCAGTGTTTGCTGGTATCGGTGGCTAACATGTTTATTCCTCCAAAATATCAAACTGTTGTTTGTGTTCATCATAGAATTGATCCATTAATGCTGGGTTACTCAACTTGCCGTAACTATAATGGCCTGCCAATACATTCTCAGCTATAACAAATGAATAAAAATGAGTCAGACTCAAGAAAAATACAGCCAGATCAAATTCATCGCTTCCTAAACCCGTTCCATCCATCACTCTAAATCCGCCCATTTCTTCCCATATCTTACGTTTAAACAATATTGCTCCAATGGAGAAACGATGAGGGCACACTGAGTAAGAATAAGGCATATCTCTGAATTTCTTAGCTGTCTTGTCTAAGGGAAGGGTTTGTTCCCATAGAAAAACAGTTTCTTCAACTTTCCCGCCAAAATGAGTATTAAAATCATAGTACGCTCTTCCGAATCTTTCCTCGTACTCATTAAGGCAGCCCATTTTCTCCATAAAACGAATATGTCCATGTACATTTACAGGAATCAAAGGAGCTACTAGACCCACTCGGTACCGAGAGTTACGCTCAGCGTCAATATGAGTGTTAAGTAATCCTTCAAAAAAACCTTCACTTATAAACATGTCCTCATCCAGCTTATATATATAATCGGCATTTGGATGAAGTTTGATAGCGATATTTTGTATTAATGATAGATTGTTCGTTTTTGTTGATAGATAAGACCAATTATTTTTCTCACATATTTCACTCAGCTCAGGAACATATTTACCCGAAGACATTATGCACACATCTATATCATTCGGTACAAAACACTTAATACGTTTGAACACAATATCCCACAGCTTTTCTTTGTATCCGGCAAGTACCAACAACGTTTTGGTATGATTCTTTTGCTTATTTTCAAATGTAAAAGGATCATAAAGCTTTTTAGCTGTAAAAGACCCCCAATTGCAGACGATAAGCTCACAACGATCCAAAAGCTGAAGTTCCTTTAGTTGCTTTGATAGCTCATTCGTTAAAGAAGGTACCGTGACAATGATACAGAATTCATCCTCTTCTTCACAAAGTGCCAGAGGAGATACAACGGGAATATCATGTATCATTTTACCTTGTGCTTCACCAGAGTTATCACAGATACAGAAGATATTATCCAGCTTCTCGTATTGCAAAAATAGTCTAGTATACTGCCCGGCAGGAAAAAGAACGAGTTTCTTGTTTTTAACTGACGAAAAGTCGTTCAGTGTTTCCCCTTTTATATAAAAGCTTTCCATATGTTTTGCTCCCCACAAAGAAAAGTTATTATTTTAGTAAACGTTCCGAAGGAACGGCATAGAGAACCAATTCATACGGATGTTTTGAATATTTCCTAATGAAAAAGTGATAGTCTGTAAGTTGATTTTGTAAATATAATGGGATTTCGTACAAGTCCTCACCTTTGTGATACAAACAAACCGCCAGTATCGGCCTGTGCTTCTTAATAGTTTCTTGTGCACCACGTAAAGCTGCAAGTTCATATCCTTCTACATCCATCTTGATGTACGTTGGAACAATATCTGTTAGTTCACTGTCTAAGGTAGTTACTTCAATGGTGACCTCGCTAACGTTATCTGTAATTCGATGCCCCAAAGGGTCATCTGACAAATAAAAGAATGTCGAGCCACAAGTATCTCCTACAGCTTTATTTAAAGCTTTTACCGGTATGTTAACTTTCTTTATTGAATCTCTCAATATTTCAAACGTTTCGGGAGCTGGCTCGAACGCTGTAATTCCACGTAACTTCGGATACATACTGGAAAATTGGATGACCGTGTCACCTGTATATGCGCCACAATCAATAACATAATCGTCCGCTGTAAGCTCGAACAATTCGGATGCGAGGTATTGCCATCTCTCATCGAACCACGGAACAGATAATGCCTTGAGCTTCAATACACTCTCAATAAAATCATAGTAGTTGCTCTTAGAAAGATTATCTTGCAGTAGTGACATCACCTCGATACACCTTGAACTATTCGTTTTGCACTCCTTGCTAAATTCCAGCGCTCGAGTAACATTAAAAGGGATGAAATAAATGTCTGAAGCATTGAAACCGATCTGAACCATCTCATCCAGGAATTTATTTTGTACTTCCATATTGTGATTCAGTACTGCAGGTGTAATCAGCAGCAATACATTAGATTTCACACTACCTTGCGGATTAAACACCGGTAGTTCCTCACGCATTACATTCGCTCCGCCTATTCCTGCATCAACAAAAAAATCAACGTTCACTCCACTCTCACGAAAATAGTTAAGCCAATTGATTCCCCACTCTCCGGCTCCATATAATGCGATTTGCTTCCCGCTTGATACTGCGTCCTTCACCATATTGATTAATTGAGGAGCAACAAGAGAATCAATGGGAGTATCTAGAAGATTTTTCAGCTTCGTTTCAAAGGTCATATCAGAACTTCCTCTCGGTATTCTCGGAATAGATCAGTACACAATCTGAAGCAATCTCGGAAAATGTATTGCGACGAATAAACGCTTTAACAAGTGTAGAGTCAATGATTTGTACGCCTTGACTTCTCTCTTGTACATATTGAAGAATTTCAGGTGCTCCTGGGAAAATGATAATTATATCTTCACGTTGAAGTTCATTAAACTTAGGCTGGGTCACCACGTTGCCTCTATGAGTACTGCTCGAATCAGCACTCATATCCCAATATAAATTAGGCTCAATCTTAGTCCCTGTGAGTAAAGGTAAGATGGCAGATGCGACCTTTCCAAGCGCTCCATATGCAATGATTCTGGAATTGCTTGTAGACTCAATGAAACTGAATTTATCGGGTTCCAATATTAGTTGATCAAGAACATCCATAAGCTTCATATATGCCTTTGATTTGAAAATATCAGGAGCCAAATGCGGCTTTGGATCAAATAGCTCATCAATCAATGAAGTGGTACTATCCGCAATTCCATCAATATATTGATCTCGGTCACTTACAGCCTGAACTCCTAAATCCATATCATTCAAATGATATAAACAGTCTTTTACTTTACCTAGTCTAACTAAAGCTAGTAATCTATTTTTCTCATCTTGGCTTATATCCGCGCGCTCAATAGACCATTTATACAGATAAGAGTAGTCTGTGTAATACTTGTCCACCTTCTCGTAGGAATCAAAGGAATACATATCGCTAGCAAAACGATTAAATCTATACAACGGTGCATCAAAGCTCTTCAGCTTTCCTCCACCCAGCATAAGAGGTACAGCAAAGAGAGGCTCGTATGTTTTTCTCCGTTCAACGCAAAAATTTTCTACAAGTCTGCATCTTTTCAGATAACTTACTCTCGACATGTATACCCAAGAAGTTGTGATAATCTTTCGTAGAATATGTCTTTCTAACAATTGTTTATTATCGGACATCGCGGCTGCACTTGTAATTTGCCCGGGTTCTACTTTACCCTCTCTCACGAAATATGGCCGGTATGAGCATGCAGCCCAATCATAATCTTCATGCTCGTCTAACCAACCTGCCATCACGGAAACGTATTCCGGTTCCAGACAATCATCGCAGTCTACAAGACAGAAATAATCTCCCGTCACTTTCAAAAGGCCAGCATATACAGCTGCACAACAGCCTGCATTCATTTGATCCACAATAACAACCTGATACCCTCTGGCTTGAAGTCTGGACTCGTATTCACTGATAACCTCACGAGTACCATCTGTAGAGCCGTCATTAACGAGAATGAGCTCGATATTGTCCCATACTTGAGCCATTACACTCTCTAACATTGTTCCGATGTCATTTACTTTATTGTAACAGGGGACAACCATACTCACTTTACTCTGCATCATTTAAGCACCTCGTATATTTTAAACCGTCTATGAAAAAGTAGTATTCCTGCACTTGCATTTCCTCAAGCTGTTTGGCTATCTCTTGATGATAAATACTTGCAATAATAAGCCTTGAATTCTCCTCCATTAGCGCAGGTAATTCAGAAGGGGAACGTACCGGGATGCCATGGGCAAAACTCCCCCATGCATCCTTTCTATTATCAAATGCACAAACAACATTGACTCCTTTACTGTAACGCTCCATCCAAATGCGAAGGCTGTCACCTGCGCCGAAAATATACACATTCTTATTTTCAATGCCATGCAGCATATCCGTATAACGACAAACATAATCCTTGTAAGAACGACTCATATCAATGAGACTAGACTTCCTAAGCTTAGATATGCGGTTCTTCTGATCTGGCTCGTACAGCCCTCCAGGATATGACGCGATAAGTGTTTCCTTATAACCTACAGGGACAGGGATCTTTATCCCTTCAAACTCCATTTCAATACTTTCAGAGAACCATAGCTTATCATAGACCCTCTTCCCATATTCTCCTCTAAGAACAGGCATTGCGTAATATAGCTGATTAGAAAACTTGGAGCAAAAACGCTCATATCGCTCCGCAAGAACGTCGTATTGTCTAGAAATCCCTCCATGACTGAAACAAAACTCTTCTTTTTCTTCGGGTATTTCATTCCCCTCACACTCATCAAGGCCCGCCGAAGCATACATTTGGTATTGCATTTTTATAACGGTATCCTGCATCCGCTTGGCAGTCTCACCGTCTGGCATGTCATCCAGCGGAAGGATATCTATATAAGCGCCCATATGCCCGCCACGAGTGTTCCCGTTGGGAAAGTTCGCAAGAACAGCCGTATCGCTTCTTCTTAGACGTATAAAATGAGGAGCCGCTCCAGGATCATTATGAGGTGTTTGGAGGAAATAAGGCTCATCAAACCAATGCTTTGACAATCTTAGACGGTCATACTCTTGACGTGGCAGGGCGATATCAACATCATCATCCCACGGAATAAAGCCTTTATGACGTACCGCACCAAGAAGTGTGCCAAACATAGAAAACCAAATTAATCCTTCTTTTTTGGCCACCCTTGCGAACTCTTTAAGAATATCAAGCTCGACAATTTGTAAATCATTTAATTTGTTCACCGATTAATTCTCCCAAGGTATATACAGGTATATTTGTTTTCTCTTGCAGGTCCTTTTTAATTGACTCTCCTGCGTAAAGACTGACAATTAAAATGTCACAATTTCCGAGAGCCTTATTGCTCTGAATATTCTCAATATTATAGAGGTTTTCATCTAAAATCGTTTGCACCACAACGCCTCTATCATCAAAGATTCGCTTTAATGTCATCCCACGTGTGCCAAATCCATATATAGCAGGTGATTTCTTTCCCATACCTTCTAACACTTCAACAACAGGCAGGAACTTATAGTATCGGTGTGTAATTTGAGATCGCTTGACAATACTTAATGAGGTCTGCTCTGTAGCCATCTCAAGAGGAAGCGTTATATCACCAAATACTTCTACGCGTGTTTGGAAATCGGCTTGCTTGGATAATTGTTCAAACTGATCTGTAAGCCCATAACGTTCTTTTAACATTTCAAGCCATAAGTTTGTGCGAGCGTCTGCGCTGAACGCTGGAGAGTAGAGAAGCGACCATATTGCTCTTGTAAGGGCAACATTAGGTGAGACATTTTCCCAGTAGTATTCCTGATCTATAAAGATAAGCTCATCATTTTTTTGATCATAAAAACAATTGGCGGGAATGAGCTCCCAAAAGCATTTTCCGTTCTGAGCAGATTTCATAATAGCTTCTTGAATTCTATCAAACTGGGACAACATCTCATCCACTTCAAAAATCCCATTGGACAGTTTATTTGCCCAATAATCCCATAAGGTAGGCAAGTTGAGACGCGGCATGACTAATGACTCTCCGTCTATCTTCATTTGAATTATATTTACGCCGAGTTGCATCAGTTCTTCATGATTACACAGTGTCCTGAGCAAAGCCGCTTTTCCCGCGGGGTGAAGGGCTGACTTTCTGACTGTTCCGTCATTGCAAACCGTTGTCGCAAATCGTTTAGCAGGTTCACGATAAATCGTAATCGCTGCATAATCGACCGTGCAAGGCAGGTCATCCGTACAAACTCGTGCCTCAACGAAATATGCTCCGCACATAAACTCAAATGCTCCACCACGAATGACTTCACGGTATAGCGAGCGTTCGTCAAACTGCAAGTACGTGTCATCACTTAAATACGGAATAAATCGTTGATTCAAAAATTCATCTGGAAGGTAATTTTCTGAGTATACCTCTCGTGTGAAATAATGATCTGTTAATGGGTAATACCACTTTTGACCCTCAAAACCAGCAAGTTTCAAACGAGTTTGTAGCTCTGCCTTACTCGGGAGCGGATGTTCCCCTCGCCCAAACAATGTATCGTAAGGTAAACCTGTGTTTGTTGCCCGCTTTCCTGCCCAATACCGCAAGGCAAACGGATTCTCGTATACCAAAAGCAAGCGTCCATGAGCTCCCAGCTTTTGTTTATAAGCTGCCAAAGCCTCAACTGATAAATCCTTTGGGTCCATGACCATTTCATAGGTAACTCCGTCTTCAAAGGGATACCAACTGAATACGGAATCTTTCCATGGAGAGTTTTCATAGTATTCTCTTAATTTACTGCTTAACATAGAAAACACTACCTTTTAATTAATTTGTGAAACGAGTTGACGTTCACAATACATTACCATTTGTCTAGAAGTCTATAATATGAAACGGGATGCGACTTTCGTTTACTCTCAGGAGGAAGCTCCATGTAGTCGCCAAATTTATGCTTTAAATATGCATTATAATCACGATGCCCCAATAACTTAAGGTTTTCGAAAGAATACTCGGCAGTTTGCTCAAACCACTCTTTCATCCCTTCGCTGTATTTATCAGGAGCTGGGAACGTAATTGTTCGCACACGCTTGCTGATTTTTTGATTCCCTCTATCCGTAAAATGCTGTAAGTGATTAGACACCTTTTCAAGCGGTATTCTGCTCAACAGAGAGTACACGCCTCTCATGACTGGGTTACGGTCTGTCTTTTTACCTACTTCTGACCATAAGATTTTCCGGATTATTGTGCAGTGAAGGTTATGCAACTTCTCAGCAATTTTCCCATCAGGAACGTTGTCGAAGGGAAAAATATCGATGAAAATCCCGGATTCATAGGGCATGTGAGCCTGTCCTTCCCTGAGAAAGTACGTGTCTTTCCTTCTAATCTTTCCATATCCCCATCGATAACCAGGAGTTGCCCGCATATCTTGAAAATAAAACCGGCTATGATCTAAATCCGTTTCACACACTTGACGAAACTTTTCATATTCTTCTCGAAGCAGACCAATATCCGCATCATCATCCCACGGAATATATCCTTTATGGCGAATAGCCCCGAGCATCGTACCGCCAATCATCGCATAATTAATATTATTCAGACGGCATATTCTATCCACTTCTGCTAACATTTCAATTTGTATCTGTTGAACGGCTCTTAGATCCTCTGGAGTAAGCGGGCCTTTTTTCATACGATTAAGTTTCATCTCATTTTCCATAGGCCAGAACATCCTTTGCCCAGTCAATTTGATTAACCATTACTGAATCTACCCCAATACTCTCTGCGAGCTTCAGCTCCTCATCGTTCGTTACTGTCCACGGACGGATAAGTATTCCCCTTTTATTACAATCTTCCACTAGAGAAGGATACCGCAACATATGCACACTCGGATGTAGTGCTTCAGCACCAACCTTTTCGCATTGCTCCCCTGTGACTAAGATTCCCCCACCACATAACAATGCGGTTCGTGAAGATGACTCCAATCGTTTGATTTTCTGAATAGAGTAATGGTTGAATGATGACCACACAATCCGGTCAGACATTCCATATTGTTCAACGACTTTTAATGCGATAGATTCAATGCCGTCATAGTAAATAACTCCTGTTTTTAACTCAATATTTAGGGTCAATCCTGTTGACTTCAACAATTCTAACACTTCTGCCAATGTAGGAACTTCCATAAACATTGGTTCAGTCAGACCCCTTTTATTAAAATTAAGCTTCTTGATCTCGGATAATGTAAAGTCCTTTACCCATCCTTGACCATTGCTGGTTCGGTCCACGGTTTCGTCGTGAATAACAACGACTTCTCCATCTTTGGTGAGCTGAACATCAAGTTCTACCCCGTCGGCCCCCATTTGAACTGCCAATTGAAAACCCTCTAGCGTATTTTCCGGTGCAGAGGAATAGGCCCCACGATGACCCCAGATTTTCATTAAAGCCACTCTGCCTTTCCATCTAAGATGATCTTATCGTTACCTGCACCGAATCTCACGAAACGAATTTGCCGTTTCCTTGTATTGACAACCATAACGTCGAATGCTTCTTGTGAAGAATCTTCTAATTTCCGATGAGGGGTGACAAAACCTGGCGACTTATATTCTGTAAAAGCTTCACACTTTGAATTCAATATCGATAAAATTGGGAAACCCTCTATGTTGTCAATTAAATCACCATGATTATGACCGTTGATGAAAGCTATAATCTTACTGGAATGTTCATGGAGTATCTCCATCAATTCTTCTTCGCCACGCATTTCTTTTGCCCAGTATTGTAGACGCCCCATAGGTGCAACATGAGAAAAGATGATAACTTGCCATTCCTCTGGTATGCTCACCAATTGTTCCTTCACCCACTGAATACATGGCGCACTGTACCCATAACGAAGAGCTTCGTTCGGATCAAAAGAATCGAGAAAAATAAAACGTAGTCGTTGGTCTGCAAAATCAACAGCATATCGCGGTTCATCTCTGCCCAGATACAGTTCGCACTGCTCTTTCAAAGAAAAGGGCTCTGGATTATTTTTAAAATAGTTCGTGTCATGATTCCCCAGTGTCGCCCATACAGGAACATCACACTTCCTTAGATCGCTGAGAATCTTTTCAACATAATAACGACTCACCTCACGTGTGGTCATACCGTCTGTAAAGTCACCCAAGTGAATAATTCCATCAACATTCAACTTTTGATGAAGCTTTTGGATAGCTGCAGACGTATCATCCCATGTTCCATTCACTGTATAGTGCGAATCCGCCAAGAGTAAAAAGGAAAGCTCGCCCTCTTCATGAAGATTCATAACGCGCTCCGAAACACGCTCCACTTCTTTCTTCAACCAAGGCTTCATTTCATACAGATAAGGCTGCTCTCTCTCGAACGAAAGGATTTGATTGATATCCTCATCGTTTTTGAATTCTGTTCCGTCCATTTTCCGCAAGCATATCCGAAAGTAAACACACTCTGAAAAAATGTAATCATCTTGTCTGTAAGTATCCCCGTTTAGATCCTGTCGATAAATCGTCCAGCTCTCTTCGGGGGCATAATCATAGGTGTAGATCCAGCGATCTTCGATCTCTGGCTCATAGGTTGCGACATTAAACTTAAATTTTGAATCCAAAAGCCTTATCTGATCTCCAGGCTGTGCGAAATAAAATACAGGAGTACTCAGCATTTCCGGGTGTCCCAGTTCTTGCAGGCCATCACCTGCCCGTATCTTCATCCCTGCTAGACCCATCAATGAATTCTTCAAAGCTTTCCTCCTCCGCTTCTCGACCTTGTCCTTCGCCATCGTTGTGGCACAATGTTAATCCTACACCTCTCCCAGTTCATTTCTCGCTGTGTCCAGCGCGTTCCTTACAATTTGCCACATATCATAATATTTATATTCAGCTAGCCTTCCGCCAAAAATGACGTTTGTTTCTTGATCCGCCAGCTCTTTATAACTTAAATAGCTTGTATTATTTTTCTGGTTATTGACCGGATAATAGGGCTCGTCTCCTTGTTCATACTCTTTTGAATATTCACGTGTAACGACGGTTTTTGGCTGCGTACCAAATTCAAAATGCTTATGTTCTATGATGCGGGTGAATGGTGTCTCCTGATCTGTATAATTCACAACGGCATTACCTTGATAATTCGGTTTGTCGAGGACTTCAGAGTCAAATTTCAAAGTACGATATTCTAGTGCTCCGAACCTAAAGTCATAGAACTCATCAAGCATGCCTGTATAAATAGTCTTCGTAGCCATTCGATCAAAGTTTTCTCTTGCTTCGAAATAGTCTGTATTCAATCTAACTTCGCTACCTTCAAGCAGCTTTTCAATAATTGGCGTATAACCACCAACAGGTATCCCTTGATATTGATCGTTGAAGTAGTTGTTATCCCAAGTGAAGCGAACGGGTAGCCGTTTAATAATAAATGCTGGAAGCTCTTTACAACTGCGTCCCCATTGTTTTTCCGTATAGCCTTGAATCAGCTTTTCATAAATATCGCGTCCAACCAATGAGAGCGCCTGTTCTTCGAGATTTTGTGGCTCTTCACAATTCAGGCGCTGTGATTCTATTCTTTCCGCTGCTTCAGCGGGATCTGTAACTCCCCATAATTGATAAAAAGTATTCATATTAAATGGCAAGTTATATATCTCACCTTTATAATTCGCTATGGGTGAGTTCGTATACCGGTTAAAGGTTGCAAAACGATTGACATATTCCCATACTTCTTTGTCGTTGGTATGAAAAATATGTGCTCCGTATTTGTGTACATTAATCCCCTCTACCTGCTCTGTATAAATATTTCCCCCGATATGATTGCGCTTGTCGATTACCAAACATTTTTTATTCTGTTTGATGGCCTCGTGTGCAAACACGGCTCCAAATGGTCCTGCACCTACAATCAAATAGTCATATTTCATTATCCCAGCACCGCCTTCTTCGAATGTTCATAGATTTCAATTCCCGCATTACCATCAGCATGTGCGATATGTGCAAGTTGGAATTCGGCTTGCTGTTTCAGTCGTTTGGATACCCATGACTCAAGTGAAGGCTTAGAAATCATCTGCAACAGATTTTCAAGAGTGGCAAAGTAGGGATGTTCCCAAAAGACACAACTGTTGGAGTCGTTAATATGTTTCTGTTGTTTATGCATAGAGAAATTGCCCATATTACTTGAATCGACTGTGAGTGTGATGTACTCTTCACGTAGAATACCTGTACTTGGTTCAAATTGAATAAATCGGTTACTATGTTTTTCTGTAATATAAACACGATCTGTAGCACTTGATGACACGTTAAAATATCCAGTATGAATGTTTTCGGACGGCTGATCGCTGCCTTGCAAACTAGATGGACAAAACTCATCTACATAAGAATACGAATCGTTTAGCAAACTAAACTTAACCATCTGCTGTACACTAGCCGGGACTAAATATAAGGAATCATTAAAATATAATATTTTTTGAAATGGACCTAATTCATCTGCAGATTTGATTTTAAAATTTGGTTTGTATTTTAGAATTGAGTTATCTTCTACATTAAAGCTAACTAATTCGGGACTTTCCAAGCGCAACAACCAGTAGCGGTTATTAATTAAAACTATATCTGAATAGCCATATTTCCCATTTCCCAAGACATTCAATGTAGTACCTTTTTGGATTAAATCAATCTCCATAACTGCATCAGCATTAATAAATGCCAGGACTAGTAAATGCCGCTTCTTATCGTAAACACCATTTGAGAAAAAGCCTAGTTCAGGATTCCCCTTCTCTATGGCAGCATCCACCCACTCATCTATAAGCTCCGTACTGTTATCCTCCAGATTGAGTTTGACAATACCCGGGTAGTGTAACGGAATAAAGTAGAGTGCGCCATCGCATTCAATCATTTTCGAGAATTTACTATGAACGTTATAGTTTATATCTTTTGGTGCAGGTAAATCAATATAATCAAAAGCGGACTCTACTATATCGTATACAGCGATCGCACCCGCAGAATGCGGAGAGAAATAAAGTTTATTTCCACTCTGATGAATAGAGTGATACACTCTCCAGTCCAGCATGTTATCATTCACAAAATTCCCCATATGCTCCACATTCCATGTCTTCTTGTCTAATCGAAAGAAACCGTTCATATGCAACGTTAGAAAATATAAATATTCCTCTGTATCACATATACTTCCGATGCTAAGATGATTACTTAATTCTTCATTTTGAACCATTAGAGGTTTGGGCATGCATTGGTACATTGGAACTAATGAGGTTGCATCTCCGTAAAAAGCAGAGCTCAGTTTCAGGGCCCGATGTAAATCTGCAGAATCATCATAGATTCCATAGCCCTCTAACTTATACTCTTGGATAAGTTGTGTATACTCTTCCAGAAGCAAAGGACGCATGGAGCTGTAAGTAGCCTCACTCAAAGGGTGAGGCCGCCACCAAAGAACGACATCATTATGGTTACGAAAGATATCAAATACAGACCGCAATTTTGCAATATACTTTTCATTCCCTTTAAGGATGGGGCCTATTGAGGTATTGTAGAGTACAATTTTTTTCCATGAACCATCAGCTCTTTCAATCAACTTCTTCCACTCATCTGGTAAGATAAAACCTTCTGATTTGGAGTTTATTATTTTATCAAATTTCGGAGAACCGGATGCCACGATCTTTTCCTCCAGTTTCCCGAATCCACCCACGAAGTTTTGATCTTGTTCGTATGCTTGAATGGCATTAACATAAGCTTCACGAACTTGATCAGACTGCACAAATATTTTGTCAGAATATACAAGTCCCGCTGAAAGAGCGAGTTGTTGTTCAGTCTCATTGGATGTTACAAAATAGGGAGAATAACATAATAATTCAGTGTATTTCTTCAATTGATTACTATAGTAATCTGGATGAACCGTAGTAATTACATTACCACTGTCAAAGGCATTATGAATGAAGCTAATATCTGGTCGTTGTTGCTCCATGTTATAATCTTTCCAATGTACGATAGGTACATATTCAGGAAATTGATGCCCTTCATAATGCGCCCTTCCTAACTCACCGCCAGGGAGTCGGTCAAAATAAGGAATCGGAACGACGTAAGCATCACAAGCAGGGTCCTCTTTTGCAGCAAGCCAAATTGATTCGAGCGCATCCCACATCGATGCCTTATATGGAAAAAATGCAACCTCGATTCTATTCGGCTTAAGTTCACTGTTAATACTCTCTTCGATCGCGATAAGTTCTTGTTTTAATCGATTGGTAAATTTTTCATCAGTCGTTTCGATCACTACGGCCACATCATACAAACTTTTGTGGTAGTTCGTTAGCAATCTAACCGTCTGTGTGTCTTCACCCTCTAACTTTTCGATAAACTCTCCGATCTGTACCACTGCATTTTGGCAGTCTATCAAAAGTTTAATTACCGTTGAGAGATCTCTATTTATAAAATGTTGATGAATCTCATCAATCACTCCATACAATGATTTCATTATTTTAAGAATTTTCCTTTGTTGGTATTTTCTCATCTATAGTTTCCGCCTCTGCCGAGATCAAACAGTGTTTGCATATTTTTAGACACTGCTGAACATTTTTATGTTATATAGGTTTTATCGGTATAATTCTCCTATTATTGAAGTGTAAACCCACATTTTGAATCTGGTATATTGTACAAATTAAATATGAACAGATTCATGTTCTATCACTTTTTTAGTACTAATAGGTATAAAAGAACTGCCATAGGCAATTCTTTTCTTTATTACTATTAACATGAAGTTGTTAAAAGAAGGTTTTTAAACTCATTTGCTGAATAACATCTAGTAGAATGGTAAGTTATAACTGTTAAGTATCAATAAACTTGTTAGATATCCAAGAGGAGAAAATACCATGCAAAATTTGATCTTTACAAAAGATTTTAAAAACAATGATACACTTCGGAAAAGTTTTTTTGAGCTCGCTGCAAGTACGTTTGATATCCATTTCGAAAATTGGTACCAACATGGATGCTGGGGCGAAGGATACATTCCTTTCTCGTTTGTAGATGGAGATCAGATTATTGCTAATGCATCCGTGAATATTCTAGAACTGGTCATCCACGGAGAGAAGAAAAAAGCAATTCAAATCGGAACGGTGATGACACATCCCGACTACCGCGGGAAGGGTCTATCTGCAAGTCTAATGAACAAAATTTTGGAGGAATACGAAAACAAGTATGATCTCATGTACCTTTTTGCCAATGAATCCGTTCTTGATTTCTACCCCAAGTTTGGGTTCAAACCCTTAGAAGAACATTTATTTTCAATCGACTTTCATTGTTCAGCTAACCCATTAGAATCTGCGAACCTGCGGAAACTCGATGTAACTGACACAGAGGATTTACATCTTATTCGGCAATTCGCGTCGCAACGACTGCCTGTTTCCAAGCGGTTTGCTACCGACCACACTCCCGGCATATT
This sequence comes from Paenibacillus polysaccharolyticus, assembly GCF_023714295.1. Lineage (GTDB taxonomy): Bacteria > Bacillota > Bacilli > Paenibacillales > Paenibacillaceae > Paenibacillus > Paenibacillus polysaccharolyticus_A. The sequence continues at coordinate 72,860 of NZ_JAMAUN010000012.1, read as the reverse complement.
CATGTTTTATTGCTTGAATGTGTTTAATGATGATATTTATTATTTGGAAAACCAAAAGGTCATTGTCATTTATCAGAAAGAAAACAGCAATATCAACCTCTTCGATGTTGTCAGCCTAAACGAAATCAATATGAAAGATATTTTGAATACGATTGCAGATGGCGATACAGAGAAAGTAACGTTTCATTTCACCCCGGATGAGGACAACGATATGGATTTAAAAAGTACGGTGACCAACGAAGGTCTTTTTGTAAAAAACCATGGTGATAACCTCTATCCTGTACATGTTAAACATCCAATCACATCCATTGCTTAGTGGACTTTAAACTAAAAACAGTCCAAAAAGGAGCAGGTTTCCCCTGCTCCTTTGTTATGTGAAACTTCATTCTGTTATTGAACGTAACACTTTAGGACGATAAACCAGTGTGTGTGCCCGGCCATCTATGATAAATCATTGGTCTCAAGCCAATAAGCAGCACAACAAGACTTACAAACATCATCTTGAAGGGGGAGGCATCCATGGCATTTATTCCGTTAAACTGTCCCAATTGCAACGGAAGAATTGAATACAAGGAGGGGCAAGTTTTAAAATGTCCGTATTGTGAAACAGAGCTTTTATTGAAGCAAAACCATGTCTATTATGTAGACCAAACCATTAATCATTACCACGGAACGCCTCCTAAGGCAGCGCCGAAGCCAAACGTCTCCGTAAGGCTACTACTGATACTGATGTTACTCCTATCAGGTGCCATCGGTGCTTATTTTTACTCCAGTACGAGTTCCACGCTTCAAAAAACAGAAGCCAATCTGCCTGTACACAAGATGCCGGAAAGCGAGGTTCTGCTCTCCTTTTTACGGGACATCTTTGATAAAGGATCTGCCTTGCCGACAGAAGAGGAACTCGCTCGTGTGCGCTATCTGACCGTAGATTATCTGGATAGTGACCAATGGCAGTTTACCTATAGCTTCTCCGATCCCTTCAGCGATGAAAAGGCTGAAAAGATCACGTATGTTACTCAGGACAAGAAACTGAACACACAGGAGATTGATCAGCGAGATTTTGAAGCCTTCACAGGACTTACGGCACTCGACTTGACGGGAACCTATGAAATTGCCCAAACGGATCAAACCACGTTTGCTCATATGTCTGGATTGAAAAGCTATGGTGGCGCTTTTAACGAATCCTTTAATTCCTTTTCCAACTACTTTGGTGACAAGTCTAAAATTACGCACCTGACTACCCAGCTTCGTAGCAATCAGGAACTAGCCTTACTGCTGGAATTTCCTAACCTGAACTCTTTATCGATCACCTATGTCGATGAGTCCATCACGGATTTTCACCTGTTAAACAAACTGCCGCTCAAGTCCTTGTCGCTCACTTTTGTCAATGAACTGGGATGGTTGTCATCCATGACCGGGCTAACATCCTTATCCATCAACTACAGTGAAGCCACAGACTTGCAGCCTTTATATGCCTTAACCCAGCTGCAAGAACTTCAGCTTTCCTATTTGAACAACGTAAAGTCCATCGATTTTGTACAAAATATGCCTGCTCTACAGAAGCTGGACATCGAGAGTTTAAACTTTTCCAGTCTGGAACCGTTAGCTGGTAAAACCTCGATTACCAAACTGCGCCTGGCTTCCTTAAGCAAGCTTAGTTCAACAAAGGCCATAAATAGTCTATCCTCATTGCGGGAATTAACGTTGTCCGGTTATTACGAGAATGCTGAAGCACTGACATTACCCAATGCAGGAAAGGTAGAAATTCCTGGCTCTTTCCTCTCCGGGCTGAAGGCACCGGCCGCAACTAGCCTGGCGCTTCGAGGCGGAAGCGGGGAGTTAAATCTGGCCACACTTGGGAAATTCCCGAAGCTGGAACAACTTTCCCTTTCCGAGATCAGTGAAATCACTCGTCTAAACGCTCTGGATAGCTTACCTCGCTTACAAAAAATAAACATTGATGATTCATCATTGTACAGTGAAAGTGATGCCTTATTTCGCTTGAAGCAGGTGAAATCGCTGGTGTGCTCCGAATGCAGGCTGAATTTCAAACAACAGGTAGGCGCGGAGAACAAAGTGCTTGAGCACCTAACCTTAGAGGAGCCCTATTTTAGCATAAACAATGCATCTGTCAGTGAAGTGGACCAGATGATGCCTTACTTTTCCAAGCTATCCGCTCTGCGTTCCTTTACCCTACAAGACAGTAACCTGGTTTCGCTTGATTTTATGAGCAACTGGCAAGCCATTGAAGAACTCCATCTCGAAAACAATGCCATTTCCGATGCGGAGACCTTAAGCAAGCTGCCCAAGCTGAAAAAAGTATATTTATCTGGTAATTCGGTGCAGAACAAGTCCTTGCTTGGATCGGACGTGAAGGTATATTAATTATCGGCTGAGCTACAAAGGGGATCATCTTCGCGCTTCGTAGTAGTTCGTTCTTATCCTTTTTAGCAATATTACGCACATTTCAATAGCAGGTTCCCTACCTCACCTCATACAGACACCTACAACAATAACCGCGCCAACATCGTTAGCGCGGTTTTTTGATCCTTGTTTCATTTCTCACTTATTATAAATTCTGTAGAGGAACACCGCAGCTTCTGCTTTGGTTGTGTTTCCTCGCGGATTGACTTTGTTATTGTTGCCTTCGATCAATCCTTCATGAACGAGGCTTGCTATACTATCCATTGCATACGAAGCCATTTTGGACTTATCAGAGAATTTGTCCAGGTTCGCAGTTGTCCCCTGATCATTCATCTTGTTCTTTAGTTTCAAAGCTCTTGCTGTCAGTACCATCATATCCTGCCTTGAGATCTTCTTATCCCCGTCAAATCTATCGATACCTATACCATTCGCAATACCATGGGCTTTGGCAATGGCAATTTCATTATAATAGTATGCCTTCTCCGGTACATCGCTAAAATTACCATTTACCTTTGCAGTCAATCCAAATGCCCTGACAAGGGAATATAGGAAATCTGCTCTTGATATATCGGTTGACGGATGGAACGCCTCCCCCTCTGTCTTGATAATATCCTTAGAAGCAAGCACTTCGACCGCATTCCTAGCCCATTCGGCTTTACTGAGATCTGAGAATGTCTTGAATACGTAAGCTACCGCATAGCTGTTGAATTGAGTAGTAGTGAACGTTATCCTATCAGTCTTGGGATCATAACGTCCGCTCGGTAAGGTTCGCACATTCCCACTTTCGTCAATATCCCATACAACAATTCGTTCGTTATTATTCAGTTCGTCTGCAGTCGGTTTGTAAGGTACAGATACCGTTACTTCGGTTTCAGGATTGCTCCAGACTGTTTCTTTACCGTCTAGTGTAAGGATGAACAGTATGAACGGTCGATCACCTAGAGCCAGCCTTACTTCCGCCGGGAGCTTAGACTTGTCGCCTTTTGCAATTTCCAGAGTGACTTCCTTGCTATCTTCAGCTATGCCAGTCAACATGTTTCCCGTTATTACAACTTCACCTAATTCAGTGGAAATCGCGAGCTTTTCATCCTTTGTTCCATTGGTCAATGCTGCAGCAGGCAAGCCCACCGTGTATGAATCCACTCCGTGCTCCACAGGTATATCTATGGTGGCATTGTTCGCCAGTAGCTCCTTTGTTTTTGTCAGATCCAATGTCATGGCAGATGTAGTTCCATTCTTCACCGCTTGCTTCGTAGCTACTGTCTCACCCCGAACAACTGGGGATGCCGGTCCAGGCGCTGTAGGCGTAGATGGATTGGACGGAATCCACGGTGTGCCCGTTTTGCCGTTCGCTACTTTTATCGTATACGTTTTAACCGTACCGTCTGAGGCTGTTACCTCTATCTTTATATCCGTTGTTGTACCAGGTGTTAGTGATATGGCTGCAGAAGCTGTACCACTAGCAACAACTGCGCCGTTCACTTTGAGGGTTGCTCTATGATCCGCTGCTGTGGCAATCACGTTCATACTGTTGGCATCCTGTAAGGAAACCGTATATTCGGTATTGGCTTCATTGAAAGCGGGTTGAAGTGTTCCCGCACTAAGTATCAAGCCGCTGAGATTGAGGTTCACATTCACTTGACCACGGGGTGTATAGATGCCGAGATCGCCAAGATCAATTGCATCGCTCTGGATTTTCTCATATTCACCTTCATAGAATTCATCCAGATAGGAATGTCCAAGAATGAATCGGTCTGGATTCGCGGCCCCATAATAACCGGCATTGGCATTGCTTTGACTGTCAAACAATACATAACTCCCTTGCCATCCTGAACCTGCTACGCCCCAGCTGATAATATGGTCGATGTACGGTGCAAACTTATCGAACATTTTGTACAGCAGCGCGTACTGATAACCAAGGGCATCCGACTGTTTGACATTTAGCGTTGCGGGAGCAACCGCCCCCCCGCCGGGGGTAGTCGTTGGCATCTTAAGATCCAGTTCGGAATAAGCAATACCGGACAGAAGACCCTGATCCACGAGAGAGGCATAGAGAGCTACAGCATACTGGTTATCACTTGCAAGCGTTTTTCCAATCGTATCGTGACCCTGGATACCGATATCTTCAATAAGGGGTCTTCCGTCATATAACGGATCGGAGAGCCATGCGGTGTTCAGTGCGCGAACCATGTTGTATACCGTTCTCGCCTTGGTACGATTGGAAATGTCATAATCGTTGTAAGTCAACTTTGGCGGATCACTCATGATATAGGCATCTATGCTACCGGCATTGTCGTTCCCATCCATTTTCATGTACTCGGGAAGGTCAGCATACTTAGCTTTGTAAGCCGCCGCCATCTGGGCGTTGGGAGCTGCAATGTGCGCATATTTGAAAAGCAAATAAATGTAATGCTCCGATATCTCGCTGCCAATGACATCATCTGACATTGCTGCAAGCCAGTTCGTATTTTTAAGTGTCTGTCTCCAACTGTTCGGGTCCTCTTGAATCGTCTCGCTGTGACGACTTTCGTGAACCTCTTCATTGAGTACGTCCCATGAATTGAAGGGAATAACTCCTCTGGATATGCTTGAGCCATACTTCGTATCTGTGGTCAGAAAGTGCCGCATTACATACATCGTATGGTTAAACTGCACTCTTCTAGCCATTTCTTTGTCTACCTTAACCGTGGTTGTAACACCGTTACCTAACCCGTAATAGTCGGTTGTGCCATTGTATCCCAACGTAATGGTCGCAGGGATCATCTGTCTCATCCATGCAGGAGCCTGGTTGTACCATGCCAAAACGTGGCCGTGGGATTTGTATTGCCCGGGGGTTCCTGAATCCCGGATTGACCGATAAGCGTTGGTCGGGAAACTGTATTCTCCTAGACCCGGAGCAGTGGTTGCACCGCCCAGCGTATCGCCAGTAACACTTTTCAGCCAATTCGGGCCGCGGGGATGCGTAGCATCGGCTTTGAGATTGTTGCCATCGACAAAGATTTCGTAGTGATTCGCTCTGGTCCCGGTTACTGCTCCAGTTCCGATCGTGCCCACCATAAACTTGCTATTGTCTCTGTTGTAGATATCCTTTAAAGGTGTAACGGCACTCTGGTTTTCCTTGTTCACTGCGCTAGGGAGCGAAATACCGTTCGGGTCTGGTTGGGTTATTTTGATATTGCCCACCAGAAGCATACTAGTCTCGGCAGGACGTCCGTTCTCACCATGGAGCTCAAGAATGAAGTTAGAGGACATGCCTGTTGTAGCCGTAATACTATGATGCTTCAATAACCAGGTTTCACCATTGTAGTTGCTAACCCAGTCGGGATTTAGGTTGTTGTATTCATAATCCCTGAGGTAGGCATCGATGTCATTGCCCGCATTTCGGATTCTCCACCTCATGAATTTGCCTTGGGCGCTCTTCGGATAATACACATCAAAATCAATCGTTGCTCCCTCAGGTATGCTTACACTTGGGGATAAGGGAGATTGAATGGACATCCCGCCAAAGTTACCTGTCCCGTTATGGACATAGTTAATCCGAAGTACATCTGCTTTGCCTTGGGAATCTACAAAAGGATACGGAATCATTTCGAACGTGCCACCCGCAAAATCAGCAGGAACACGGCTGTCAAGGGGTGGATTTTTGGCAGTCCAGACATTGGTGGGCTCTGTGATTTTGACAGCTAACTTACCCGGACCTGGATCAAGACGAAAATAGGGATCTGAACCATCCGATTTGATGCTGGCAGTGAAATGAACTATAGCGTCCTTCAGTGTGGCTATGGCCTCGCCCGCAGGCGTGAGAGGATGACGGGCCAACTCAATCGCATGTTCAAGATTTTGGAGTTCACCTGTGCTCACCCAAGGGAAAGCTTGGTTTACATCGGAGCCGTCCCCGGACTGACTTACTTGGAGCGGGAACTCTTGATTGCCCGCTTTGAGAGCTTCAGCTTGAGCAATGAGATCGTTCAGTTCAACATTCTGTTGGGCAGTCATGTCAACGGTCAGTTCATCTTCAGCCGCGGCAGCCGGCACAGTAGCAAAGGTACATACGGAGAATAGCATGATAACAACAAGCATGCGGGAGACGTGGATTAAACACTTTTCACGGTTCATCTTTATTTTCCCCTTTTCTCAGAGCAGCTTCTGAAAATGCGATTTAGAGCCGCCTGCTTAATATAGTATGGATTGAAGATTTGATATTTTTCAGCATTTCCTTGTTCCTCTTGTACCGACTTTATAGAAGGCTAACGATGTATAACACCCCCTTCTGATGTTGGGAGCTACTCACCGATGTTGTAAACGATCTCTATGTCACTCTGACTTGATGATTGATAATATGATATACAGTCCTTATAATTAACTCCATGGATGAAGTCCAGATGCTTTGTATTTTTTTAGAAAACGGTTACATTTTATAATTCTCTCGTCACACAAAAACGGAGATGATTATGGACTACAAAGAAATCAATCCGCAAATCGATTATTTCATCAACAGGCGCTCTACTCCAAACTGGATGATTGAAGATGCAACAACGAACTTTATTGATTTGACCTATTTTACAAACGGGAAAGCTCTTTACCAGGTCAATGATGAATATGTTGAAGTTAATCAGGGTGATCTCATTTGTATTCCGCAAGACAGTCGACGTAGCGCAACTACCGATGCGAACAATCCGATTGAGAGTTTTGCTGTCAATTTTCAACTATACGATATTAAGGGCAATCATGTTGAGCTTCCCTTTCCCCTCGTAAGTCATATCGGCTTCTCCGAAGAATTATTATCTTTATACAATGAACTGACACTTGTATGGTTGAAAAAAGTACCCGGTTTTGAAATCAAAGCTCGCGCATTACTCTTGATGATTCTTCACCAATATTTCAACCGCTTCTATTACAGAGTTCACGTTCAGAACGTAGACAGTAGAATCCAGAAAAGCATCACATATATTCTGAATAATCTCCATCATCCGATTAAAGTAGACGAACTTGCCCATATTGCCGGCGTAACTACGGCCTATTACGGAACCCTTTTCAAAAAGTATACCGGTTCTTCAGTAAAGGAATATATTAATAAAATGAAGATCAGCAATGCGGAAAATATTCTTCTTAGCGGTGAGTTTTCCGTCAGAGACGCTGCATATAAATGTGGCTTTGAAGATACCTTCTATTTCAGCAAACTATTCAAAAAAATCAAAGGGTATCCCCCTTCCAAAATCCTATTGGACAAAAAGATGACCGCATTGATTATTCCTCAACCAAACCGTTGCTCTACTCAGGAATAACCGGGATTGAATAATGTCTTTTTAACGTAAAAGGCCGACTGCACTGAGTTTCAGAGCAATCGGCTTTTGATTTAACTTTTCATGTTTCCGTCAAACTATTTATTAGAATTCAGTCCACTTTGCGTATATGGGAGTCTCTACTGCTGAGCCACCATTAGTCTCGAAATTCACCGTATAAATACCACTCCAGATTGCAATTAAGGTGAAGTTCCCTGTCACCGGTGTTTCGAAATCGTAAGGAATTTTAGTTGAGAAATTTTTAGTCCATCCGTAAATGATATTTCCGGGATTGGATGGAAGTTCAGAGGGGTCAGGTGCATGAGCCACATCGCCCTCAACCACGATCTTGCGAAGCGCTGGAGTCCTGTCAATGCCTGCGTCGAACTTGACCGTAAACAGAGCCTTCCACTTTACATGCAGCGTCATATTCGCCGTCACCGGAGTTGCAAAGTCATACACGGTGGTCAATCCTTCATCGCTGTACCAACCCCCAAACACATAACCTTCCCGCACCGGTTCGGCAGGGGTCGTAACTAAACTTCCTTCGACCACGGTTTTCGGATCGACTACTGGTTAGGAATGAATACCTGAGTTTTGCTCGACTTTTTGATAAAATGATATAGTTCAAAATTCAATAGATGGGATTAATCTCACAGGTAAGGTCGCTTAGTTTAATAGCTTTAATGGCAAATGAAAAAGGAGGTCTCTACAGACCTCCTCGTTCTATTTTACCCCACTGGTGAAAAAACGATAAGACTTGTTTTTCCAATAAATACTTATATGATTAAAGATACAAATTGGGAACTTGGAGGATAAATCATTGCGAACTCTAGAAAGCGAAATTCATGATTTCTTTATATCTTTGGAAAAGAACGAAGAATACAGTCTCCAAGTTCATACCCTCATATAAATACGGTGATCAGATTCAATTGCATCATTTATTAACACATTCATCTGGGATTCCCAATATCACACAACTCCCTAATATTAAAGAATTAATGAAGCAACCCACGACAACCGAGAAAATAGTTCATTTGATCACGGATTTACAACCTGAATTTGTTCCAAATTCTACTTTCCAGTATAGTAATTCAGGTTATATTTTACTGGCGTACATTATAGAAAAGATTACAGGATTTACTTATGAACAATTTTTAAGTAAACACATCTTTTCACCCTTGGGAGTTAAAAATTCAGGCTGCGATAACCATGAGAAAATTATAGCTAACAGGGCGCAGGGCTATGAATACGATTGAACAATATCATCCAGTTCCTTTTCGAAGGAGTCGATTTCATGCCATATTTGTTGGGCAGATTCAATATTTGCGGTTTTAAGTTTTTCAAATGCATGAAGTAATCTTTTCTTTGTTTGAACTTCTTTGTCCATTTGGTTTAAAATTGTTTGTCTATCTCGATACATGACGTAGTGTTTTTTGAAGTTCTCACGAGCCTCAGTGAGTGAATAGTCTTGATTGGGTCCGCCCCAAACTTCATCTGCGTGCGGATCATCTTGTCCATCGTCTTCCCAATTACATAAACAACAATTTTCCCAACCTTGTCTTTCCTCCAGTGTGGGATAGCCACAACAAAGGACAATTAAATCTATTCATATTAGCTACTCCTTATCATCTTCAACTAGGCTTTTCGAGACAATGGTTGTTATATTTCATTTACCTTTTGAGTAGTGCCGTCACATTTCATTTCTTACCATCAATATTAGACATTTACATGCACCGTATGCCGGTAAAGGTTCTATTATCAGGTTTTTTGTCATAGTAGCAAAAAACGCGCAGAATTCGTTGTCGCATATATTGATTTATCTGCTGTCTTTTTCCTCGTACCCATAACTTTTTATTCGATTCGTTGGCGCCCCGGATTGCCCGATCCAAAAATATGATATGGCGTTATCCCCTTTGCAAATAGGCTATCAATCAGTCCGACCAACTCTTCTGGTGATAGATCTTTGCCGTTGCGTATCCAAAGGCGAAACATTGATATTAATGTTGATATGTAAAACTCAATGATATATGGTGCCAAAGCATCATCTGTTGGAAAATCCACGATGAGCCGTTCAAAGGGAATTTCTCTTTTCAAGCGTTCCACAAAATGTACAGAGCCATAGTCGCCCAAGAGGGCTTTCAGAATTGCAATGTCCTCTGCATTTTCCAAGCACTGCAGCGCATCTTGGAACGTATGTGTAGAAAACTCTCTGCCTGCCATTTCCTCGTTAATGGAATTCAAAATGCGTTCTTCAACACAGTCCAACAAATTATAGATATCTGTAAAATATTGATAAAATGTACTGCGGTTATATCCTGATTGGTTAGCAATCTCTTGAATGGATATTTTTTCGATTGGTTTCCGGCTATATAAATCGCAGAATACATTTATAAATGTCTGCCTTGTTTTGTCCGTAATTTCAGGTTGCTTATGCATGGTTTTCCTCCATTTTCTGTTCAATCTGTTCACCCCGTCATACGACAGATATTAAAAATCTGATGGTTGATGACCATATAATGAATCCATACAATAACATTATACAACACGTTGTTGGATTATTAACAAGGACGAAAATATTTTTTTAAGGAGGCCATATGAGAATTTTATTCTTTGGTAGAGGTTTAATATCGACCCAGTATGCTTGGGCTTTTGAAAAGGCAGGGCATACCGTCGAGTTCTACGTTAGAAAAGGGAGAAAAGCAACCTTCGGAAGCCATATAGAGCTTGAAATGTGGGACGCACGAAGAGGGAAACAGTTCATACAGGAAAGCTGGAACGTCCAACTTCATGAGGAGATACGTCCAAATTATGATCTCATTATTGTAAGTGTCAACACGGAACAACTTGCAGAGGTAGCACAATTACTGTCGACTGTTGCAGGAACCACCCCTGTCCTCATATTCAATAACATTTGGCAAGAATTGAAGTCAGCGATCTCCCCCTTGTTTATGAACAATGTTGTCTTTGGCTTCCCGGGAGCAGGAGGCGGCATCACGAACAATAGACTTAGAGGCGGCTTTTTTAAAATGATATTTCTTGAAAAACCACGGGTAGACACAGAACCAATAAACAACAAGGTCAAAGATTTATTTGAAAGTGCCCATTTTAAAATTAGTTGGATAAAGGATATGCAAAATTGGCTATGGAATCACTTTGCCATGAACGCAGCTATGGAAGCCGAAGTGTTGAGACGGGGAAGTTTTCCAGCACTCTTGAATCATCGTGACTCATTCGCCAATGTTGGGAAGAATATGAGGGAAATTGTACCTGTACTTAAAGCAAGAGGTGCAAAAATGGATATGATTTCTCTACTGCTGACTAAAATTCCACCACCACTTCTCGGTATACTTTTTAACAAGGTTATTTTTGCAAAGGGTAGCTTAGCACGACTTTCCATTGAATATAACAATACCAATGCAGGTTTTTCAGTAATTGAAGTTGTGAAGGAGGCCAAAAAGTCAGGGATATCTTTACCCCGTCTTACTGCAGCTCTTGAAAACAATAAACGACACAACGTTATTAAAAACTGATCCATCCGACGAACAGAAGCTATAACCAATGCTTTGCGCTGAACATATTACTTTGGCAAAAATAACAATAGCCCGAACTTTAGAAGCTTCGGGCTAGATAGCTATTTTAAACAGGTACATGGGCCCCAGAACTCTATACCCGGACTAACATCGCCACCGACTCCACATGCACCGTATGCGGGAACATATCCACCGGCGTTACCTCCACGGTGCGATAGCCGCCATCCTCCAGCACTCTTAAATCACGTGCCAGCGTACTCGGATTACAACTCACGTACACCACGCGTTCCGGCTTCATTTCCAGGATGGTATCAAGCAGACGCGGGTCGCAGCCTTTACGCGGGGGATCGACCACGATGACGTCGGCTTCGATGCCCTGTTCTTTCCAGCGAGGGATGACGTCTTCGGAGGCACCGACTTCGAACTTCACGTTCTTCATCTCGTTCAGCATCGCATTACTGCGCGCATCCTCAATCGCCTCGGGTACAATCTCTACCCCGTATACCTGATCTGCATGTTGCGCCAGGAAAAGAGAGATCGTTCCGATGCCGCAATACGCATCAATAACCGTTTCTTTCCCGCTAAGCCCGGCGTATTCTACCGTTTTTCCATACAGCACTTCGGTCTGCACCGGATTGACCTGGTAGAACGAACGCGGAGAAATTGCAAATTGCACATCCCCGATATAATCATAGATTACATCCCGGCCCCACAGAACACGGGTCTCATCGCCGAAAATAACGTTCGTCTGCTTTTTGTTCACGTTCTGGCAGATGCTCGCCACTTGCGGAATCGCTTCACGGATACTGCCGATCCACTCGTCTTTGTGTTGAATATCCCGGCCGTTCGTCACCAGAACGAGCATCATCTCGCCTGTACGGAACGCCTTTTTCACTACGACATGACGCAGCAGGCCGCGGCCTGTTTCTTCGTTGTATGCACTTATTCCAAGGTGGCTGCCAATCTCCTTCACCTTCGCCACGACTTCATCATTATGCTCGTGTTGAATAAGACAGGTCTCCATGTCGATGATCCGGTGACTACCTTTGGCATAAAAACCACCCACCAAACCGCCCTCGGTTACACCGATAGGCACCTGTGCCTTATTTCGATAACGCCACGGCTCCTCCATACCCATCGTTGGCAGGACACGAATCGCGTGTTCTGTATCTTCTTCGTTCATGACACCTTCAAGACGCAGACGAGTGCGATTACTCTCGTTGGTTTGTACAGTTTCATCACCTGTTCGCTCATCGAATGGAGACTGTTCCGAACGGTTTGCCCAAGTCTCATCCTCCTCCATCACGTTCAACTTCCCGATCCGCTGCAGATTATCGATCACAAGCTGACGTTTCCATGCCAGTTGACCAGCGTAGCTCATATGCTGAATCTGGCATCCACCGCATTGATCGTAGATCGGACATGGAGCGGATACACGATCCGGACTGGCTTTGACAATCTCCAGCAACTTGGCGTATCCGTATTGCTTCTTCGTTTTCATCACACGCACGCGCACGGTTTCTCCAGGAAGGGCACCTTGCACAAATAGTGTGTATCCGTCCGCACGGCCCACACCTTCACCGTCATGATTCATGCCAATGATCTCAATGACGGTTTCTTCATTTTTGCTAACGGGTAATCCTTCAATTGGTGAAGATTCACGTGCTCTGCTTTTGGAACGCGCACCAGAAAGAGATGCAACGTTTGGCCGCACCTCTTTGCCTGACTGACTTGTAGATGGACGAGTTGATTGACTTGGCTGACGAGAAGCTGAAGCCTTCCCTTTCCCTTGAGGAGCAGCCGAATTCCGGCGGTTTTTTCCACGACCGCTGCGGTTCGTATTAGACAACGTACATTCACTTCTTTCTCATATAGTTCACCGCCTGCAATGACGGTGAGTTAATCTAAGCTTTTTTGAACTGTAATGAACTTTTCCGTAATTTTCATAATCTTTATAAAAAGGACTACCTTTTTCAAGCCAAAAATAACGTTCCAAAATTCTAACGAATCTCAGAGACGTTATTTTGATGAAAACTTACCGATGGAATAGCTGCAGATGATGCTTTAGATTCGTAAACTTTGCTGGCAAGGTACCGCCCAGCTCACCGTCTAGATTCAGTTGAACGTAGCCTGGTGAATTGACTTCCATGTAATCTGTCTGGAAATGTACAACCTTTTTGTCGTTCAGATGCTCTCCGCGTAACGCCAAAGTAACAAGACGAATCATGTCCGCCAGGTTACACTTGCGTACACCTATGACATCGAACAACCCATCATCAATGGTCGCCCCCGGAGCCAGCTTCTCGAAGCCGCCAACGGAGTTCGTATTGGCAATGAGGAACAGCATGAATTCATCATGAATTTCTTCCTGACCATTCGCACGAATGATTAATTCCTGCGGGGACAGGCTTGCCATTTTCTCAATCCCCTTCATATAATAGGCCAGTTGCCCGATCATCGTTTTCAAACGACTCGGCACTTCATAGGTCAGTTCGGTTAACGATCCGCCGCCTGCGATGTTGATAAAATACCTGTCGTTCGCCTTCCCGAGATCCAAGGGACGCGTCTGCTGCTGAATGACCAGGTCCACATAATCTTCCCATTGTCTTGGAATGCCGAGCGCACGCGCAAAATCATTGGTCGTCCCCAGAGGAAACACACCCAGTGGAGGGCGATTGTCCCGTTCAGCCATACCATTAATAACCTCATACAACGTACCGTCTCCACCAGCAGCGATAATCATGTCATATCCGCGTTCAATTGCCAGTTCCGCTTCCCGGGTCGCATCGCCTTCCCCCGTTGTAGCATGACAAGAAGCCTCAATACCACCCTGATCCAAACGTTGCAAAATATCAGCTAGACGTTTCTTCATTTCTTCCCGGCCTGAAGTCGGATTATATATTAATCGAGCTTTTTTCATCTGATACGCCACCTATTCCACATTATCCATGAGTCCGAATGACTTCATCTTCTTACGCTGCATCAGTCCACCAAGGGGAATCATTCAACTTAACACAACCATGAACTTTCGTTAATCCTGCGCAAACACTATATATTACTATGCCAGAGGAATGACGTCCCATTCCAAAAGCTATTGCTTCTATCATATCATCAAACGTAAAGATGTCCTAGCCTATTCCAGCCGTGATTTTTGCATAAATCCTAACACCAAAAGTCCCTTACCCTAGTAAACAGTCAAAGTCATCTTGAAACTGATCTTTCCAACTTCTTTTGCAAAAAAACCACTGATCTTCCATTCTGCCCGCTTGCACAGGAATTAATCTCCGTACTTTCTGCTGTCCACGACTAATTATATTATGACAAAAATATACAGCAAATTTACAAATCTCAATATAAAAATATAACCTAAATCAATATTTTTCCAGTATCCTGGATATACAGAACACATCCATACATAACTGACTTCACCCTACTACGTTTACAAAGGAGAATTGAACAATGCAAAAAACCAAAAAACTGGTACTGATGCTAATGGTTACCCTCCTCGCCTATTTACCGATAGGCACCGTTGCGGAGGCTGCCGTCATTAATCATGACCAAGTCGTCGGTTTTCAAGAAATCACCCCTGTAACAGCCACCCAGATCACAGCCAAACGTTTTCAACCTTTTCTGAAGGTCTATCATGGATGCGTGCCGTTTCCAGCCGTTGACGCACAGGGCAATACCAGCGCAGGTTTGGCAACATCCGGATCACACAATGGCGGATGCAGCTCCAATCTGGGTCAGGTCTACTCCCGTTCTGCTTGGCATAATGGCGTATGGGCGATCATGTACGCATGGTACTTCCCTAAAGACAACCCATCTCCGGGATTTGGACATCGTCATGACTGGGAAGGCATCGTCGTATGGGTAGACAATCCGGCGGTTGCCAATCCGAAAGTACTCTCGATCGCCTATTCAGGTCATGGGCAGTTCACCAAAGTTACACCAAGCAACAGCAACATGCAGGGCGATCATCCGAAAATCTCCTATAACAGTACCTGGCCGCTCAACCACGAGCTTGGTGTAACCAATGTCGTTGGGGGAACTCAGCCGCTAATCGGTTGGGACGATCTGACTCCAGCTGCGCGTAATGCCCTGAATACAACGGACTTTGGCAGTGCCAATGTTCCTTTTAACGATAACAACTTTGCGAACAATCTAAATAAAGCCTGGTTTAGGTAATGGGCTGGATAATTAGTTAAATCATGGATTCACACAAAAAAACCACGTCCTTGGGCGTGGTTTTCGTTATGCACAAATAGATGATACCTTTATAACTTCAATCTTTAAATCTTAAACTGACTTCAATCTTCAACCTCATCACACTTTCTCCAGCAAAAACTGAATCTGGCGCTCCAGCCACTGCCCAAGCAAAGGATGAGGCAACAACGTTTCCCCACTATATGCATATTCCAACTCTTTAAGTCGACCTGGAATAACATGCTGGGTAAAATAACCGGCACTCAAAAACAGCGGTGCCACAATGACACGACTGCCGCGTTCTTCGGACCAGTATTTCGCCTTGTCATATACACTTTCCGGATTAAGCAATGCATAGTCTGTGTGAGCGACTCCACTGATTTGCTGCACTCGTTCCGCAAGCGAAGAAATGCCTGCTTCCCAGCGCTGGCGGAATCCATCATGGATACTGCCATGTCCGACAAGCAAAATCGTTTCCTGATCAGGCTGCTGTGATAGTGACCGAACCTTGTCCCACACCATCACCGCAATATCAGGATCATTATCCACCGGATAGCCAAAATGAACCCGTGCTTTCACCTCAAAAGGTTCAAGATCGGTTTCACGCTCAGGTGCATCCTTCGCCCCGATTGCATATTCGATCTCATCCACATGGGTGCTGCCAGAGGAAACAAATAACGGTACCACCAACAGGTCCGTTACACCTTGCCCTTCCAGTCGGTTAATACCGTCCTGAATTAAACGCCCATCCACCAATTCCAGAAATCCAGCTTCAACAGGTAACGGATCAGGCAGATTCAACCGGGAAATCGCGTCATCGACGGATTCCACCCAGGTTTTCTCCTGAGAACCGTGACTAATGATGAGTACACCCGGCTTCTTCACGACTTAGCGCCCCAGGCGTTCCAGCGTCATTTTATAACCGTCATTCCCGTAATTCAGACAACGCTTAACACGCGAAATCGTAGCCGTGCTCGCGCCCGTCTCTGCTTCAATCTGGTTGTATGTGTTGCCTTTGCCAAGCATACGTGCTACTTCCAGCCGCTGGGACATGGATTGGATCTCGTTCACGGTGCAGAGGTCATCAAAAAAGACATAACACTCTTCAATATCCTTAAGTGTCAGGATTGCCTCAAATAGTTGTTCAATGCTTTTATCATTTAGCTTTTTCAGCTGCATTTTATCATCATCCCCTAGCGGTTACTGTGTACATCCATTGTACCTAGCCTGAGTTGGTATTTCAAGCGTTAACGATTTCACGCACTACAGAACAAAAATACATGTTACCGCTTACAAAACATACTATTGTCCTCCTATGGAGGACAACGAGCATAAAAACTGCAATATTCGCCCCTTTAGGAGGAACATTTCCGATTATTTATCTAGGATTTTATACCGTAAATTGTTACAAATTTGTGTCCAAAATTCATTTTTTCTTCCTATAAACCATCTTATAGGCTCTGGTCTGACTTGCGCCCATTTCCGCAAATATCCCGTTTTCCGTGATATCCGCCTACGCCGCCTCTCCGCGAATGACATACAGTATATCAAAAGGGAGTTCCACCCTGTTTGTTATACCATGAGTTTCACAGGATTGATTCCCGGTGGAACGCAATTACGAAAAATCTAATATAGAAGGAACGTGATCGTTCATGCCACAGCATTACTATCATCGCCCGCCAGGAACACGGCAGCGTCCGGCTCCTCAAGGCCAGCAGCAGGCTCGCACCTCAGCTTATGCACCGTATGGAAATGTGCCACGCTCTCTCAATGAAGCCCAGATCCAGCCGATGTATCCTGGGGTTAATCCGACTTATCCGGGCTTCGCCGAGGTGGAGGCATCCGGTCTTGTACCCTATGGGCAGGGCGTATCCAGCGGAGGGCTTTATGGAAGCGAGGTCGTGCCCGTTACTCCAGTCGTTCCGGCTCAATCACCTGCCTCTTCAGGCAGCTCAGGCTTTTCCCTCGCCAACTTAGGTGAGTTAAAAGGCATGATTGACCGCTTCGGCGGCATTGACGGCATTATGAGCGGCGTGGCCAAAATGCAAAAGGTCGTTGGCGGTATTCAGCAGATGGCCCCGATGATGAAACTGGTGATGGGCATTCTGCCTTTTGGAAAAAATAAAAACAGTAGCAGCGAAGCCGACGCTGATTACGAAGAATACTCGAAACCTCGCCCGCGCAAACGCCGCAAAAAAACGACAGGTACACAGCGGAAACGCACCTCTTCCCCAGCGCGCCGGAAAAACGCAACATCCAAACCGCGTACCAAAAGACGCAAAAGTTAACTCTATTCAGGCACTCCCCTTACAAAGGCGGGTGCCTTAACCTTTTTGAACAACTAAAAAGCAGGAACTTATGTTCTTACTCTAGAAAATGGGGTATACTAGAGACTACATATAAGGAGGCAGACCATGGAACTGTTCAAAGATAAATATACACCTGCTCTCATTGATCGAACCGCCAATCAGTTGCATCAATTCTATCCAGAGTTACAAACACAGCAATTTCGCGAACTGGTTTTCGCTGAAGGCTGGGAAGCGCTGGAGTTCAAGGCAAGGATTCGCCGGATTACGGAATCTTTGACCCATGTTCTGCCCGCCGATTACGAACAAGCCTTACATATCCTTGAACAAGCAGCTCCACAGTTGCGTGGGGTTGAGTACCTTTTTGTGCCTGATTTCATTGAAGTGAATGGACTTGCCCCCGAAAACTACGAATTATCGATGAAATATCTTAAGGTATTCACACCTTATTCAAGTTCTGAATTTGCGGTACGCCCGTTCATCCAGCGTTACCCGCTTAAGACATTGAAACAGTTGATGGAATGGACAGAAAGCAGTGACGAGCATATTCGCAGGCTTGCTAGCGAAGGCAGTCGCCCTCGTTTGCCATGGGGAGCCAAGCTTGGGGATTTGATCGTTGATCCGACGCCCGCGCTTCCGATTCTGCATGCACTCAGGCAGGATGAATCTCTCTATGTACGAAAAAGTGTAGCGAATCATCTGAACGATATTTCCAAAGATCACCCTGATCTTGTTCTCGACTTAGCTCAAACTTGGTACGGTCAGAACGCGCATACCGACTGGATTATCCGCCACGCAAGTCGTTCGCTGCTGAAGAAGGGGCACCCTGTTGCACTGAGCCTGTTCGGCTATCACAAGCAGGAGGCCGTTCATATTGAAAACCTGAAGCTGGATCGGGAGCAGATTGCTACGGGTGAGGATCTTCATTTTTCATTCGATGTGGTTAACACGAGCGGCGAACCGCAGATGCTGAGGCTTGAATATGAGATTGGTTATATGAAGGCTAACGGCAAACAGGCACCCAAACGCTTTAAGTGCTCGGACAAGATGTATGCCAGTGGTCGCAGTACCGTCAATACCAAACAATCATTCAAACTCATTACGACACGGAAATATTACGAAGGGCTGCATACGCTCACGATCGTTGTGAACGGGCAAAATACGGAATCCGCTTCTTTTGTGCTTACGTTAGACTGAACTTCGAAATGGGAATTTCACTTTAGTTATGCACAAGTCTCTATGATTGAATCACTTATGCACATGTGGATAGAAGAATAGACAGAGAATAGCCGTCAGGCAACAAACAACCTTGGGAGCGACGGATTCGTTTTCCGCAAGGTTCGCCTGACGGCCTTTTCTCTTTATTATCAAGTTATCCTGTTTATTTAAACCAGCCGCGCTTCACAAACCAGGCCACCATACAGCCTCCAAGAACAAACATCAGCAATAACACAGCACCGTAACCATATCTCCACTGAAGCTCCGGCATATGGGTGAAGTTCATGCCGTAGATACCTGCAATTAGAGTGAGTGGCATAAATACCGTCGTAATGACCGTCAGTGTTTTCATAATCTGGTTCATTCGATTCGAATTCAGTGAGATATAGCTATCGCGCAAGTCTGCCGTCATCTCCCGATCGGCTTCAATCATATCCGTCAGTTTGAGCAGGTGGTCATAAATATCGGTGAAATATGCCGTATGTTCCCCTGTTCGCTGTACATGTTGCGAATTAATGACCCGGTAGAGCAGATCCCGCATAGGGACAACAGTGCGTCTAAGCTTCAGGAGTCGACTGCGCAGGTCAAACACCTGATTCATCAATTCTTCTACAGACTCCTGACCGCCCCGATTTTCCAGTTCAGCCAGTTCATCCTCGATGGAAAATAGCGATGGAAAATAATGATCGACCAGTTTGTCCATCACTGTATAAGCTGCCGCTACCGGCCCTCTTGCCCAGATGGTACGCTCATGCGCGTGTTTCAGCAGTCTGTCCCAGGCTTCGTCCACTTCTTCCAATCTTCCATGATGGAATGACACCAGAAAGTTCTGTCCCAGGAACAGATCTACCTCTTCTGCCTCAAGCGTGGCTGGATTCAGCGCATGTAATACAAGAAACTGCAAATTCTCATAATAATCCAGCTTGGGACGTTGCAATACATGCAGACAGTCTTCAATGGCAAGTGGGTGAAAATGAAAATATGTATCCAGTAGCCAACTTTCTTCTTCGGTAGGCTGGTTGAAATCTGCCCATACCCAGGCAAAATCGTTTAAATCCAACTGTTCGAGCGGCATATTCACCGTGACTTGATGATCCCGTGTAATCGCAAGTGTACGAATCATGGATTAGACCACGTCCTTGTCTCTTTTCGAAGTTCTGATTTCATTGTACAGCCTGGACAACAAAAAAAGCCAACCCTGTTGGCTTCTCTCATTTCCCCTATCCACAGTTCCCTGTATCCACAGGAAGGTTTCTTTTGGTTTATCATTCCACGGATGGCTATCCACATATCCAGCCTGTCCACATCTTCGTGCACAGGCATTTCTTCAACTCATTGTATATTTATCCACATATCCCGATATTCACACGGTTATGAACAGGTTCGTCCTTCACTTACTGTATCCGATCGATGGATACCCGGCCCTTCTGTTGACAACTATTTAGAAAATAATCCAGTACAACAGACCTGCAAGTGCTCCGGTAATTGGAATCGTAATGAACCACGTAATGATGATACGTCCAGCCAGTCCCCATTTGACAGCCGAGAACCGTTTCGCCGAACCTACACCCAGAATCGCGGATGTGATTGCGTGTGTCGTACTTACCGGAAGGTGCAACAATGTTGCTGTGAAAATAACGGATGCAGCAGATAAATCGGCAGCAAAGCCGTTAATTGGTTCGATTTTGAAAATTTTAGTCCCCATCGTTTTGATGATTTTCCAACCACCCACCGATGTCCCCAGGGCCATAGCTGTTGCTGCTGAGATTTTAACCCACAGTGGTACTTCAAGATGATCCTGTACCTTGGCTGCGACGAGTGCAAATGTAATAATCCCCATCGCTTTCTGCGCATCGTTGGTACCATGAGTGAATGCCTGCAGGGCAGCCGTGAAGATCTGTACCGTACGGAAGCCTTTATTCACATTGTGCGGACTGCGTTTGGCAAACACATATTTAAGAATCGTCATGACGATATAACCAATGGCAAAAGCAATCAGAGGTGACAACAGCAAACCTCCGACGATATCAATGAATCCACTCCATTTCACTTTGTCCGAGCCTGCTCCAACGAGCACTGCACCTGCGAGCGCTCCGATTAACGCATGTGAAGAAGATGAAGGAATTCCAAACCACCAAGTAACCAAATTCCAGATGATCGCGGCAATCAAGGTGACGATGACAACCTCGATCCCGTTATCAAGCTTGGTGGGGTCCGTCACGCTCCCCCCAATCGTCTTCGCCACACCCGTAAACATCATCGCACCAACAAAATTCATCACAGCGGCCAAAATAATGGCGCGGCGCGGCGTCAGTGCACGTGTGGATACCGATGTGGCAATGGCATTCGCCGTGTCGTGGAAACCGTTGATGAAGTCAAACGCCAGTGCAAGGAAGACGACTATACCTAATACCCAAATCGTTGTTTCCATTATTGTCTGGCTCCTTAAGAATTACGCATGATGATGGATTCAAGAACGTTCGCAACATGCTCGCAATCATCCGTTGTTGTTTCAAGGCGTTCATATATTTCTTTCCGCTTGATCAATTCAATCGGATCAGACACCGTAGCGAATAGATTCTTGATACAGTTACGCAATACTTCGTCGCCTTGGTTTTCCAAATCATTCAGACGAATCGTATATTCACGAATCGCCAGCAATTTTTTCTGGGACAGCAAATGAATCGCCTTCTGAATTTCGTAAGCCGATTGGCGCAAAATCTCTGCAAATTGAACGATATATTCGTCCGGGTCCACCAAATTGTACATATAGAAACGGGAAGCTGTAGCTTCAATGCCGTCCAATACGTCATCAAGAGTTGTTGTCAGTTCCATAATATCATCGCGTTCGATCGGCGTGATAAATGTTTTGTTGAGTTCTGTAATGATCGTGTGCACGTAGTCATCACATTGCGACTCGTACTTTTTCATTTCATTAGCAAAAAGAGTTACATCCTGAAGGTTGGAAACATGCTGGGAGAAATAATCTGCCGCTTGAACAACCGTATCTGCCATATTCTCCAGTGTTTCAAAAAATATGTCCTTCTTCTTCTTAATCTTCATAGCTCTATCCCCTCTTCGAGAAATTGCGCCGATAACCGATGAAACATGAAATGACAACCTTTGATATCTTATCATATTTGTTTCATGGTTTGTACAAAAGCTGCGATCCTTTTTTATATTCTTCTCATATTAACCTGAAATGAATCTTAATTATTTGGAATTATGGCAAAATCAGACTCCAATTTTACACTGCGTTTACAAAACTCCGCAAAAGTCGACGTATAACTTAAAGCAATCTTTCATAAAAATCGCTATGATACGACAACACAACATCACCAATCTTAACCCTTTTCATCGCTCTCTTTCATTTCAGCCTGCAAAAATGATTCATTTCGTTGTGCCAATCGTTGTATATGGCTTATTCTTGTTCTGCCAGCTTCACATGATCTGCAAACTGTGGATGGTTCGGCACAATGCTAATGAAGGTTTTCCCGGGCACCAGATTCATTTCGCGCCCATCCTTCACAAAACGAATAATATCTCCCTCTTTTCTAACCCATTGCCCGCGAATCATCTTGCCCTTCTGAAATAGCATCGCCTCTCCGCCCTGATCTACATTCACGGATAACCTGCCTACATCGTCGAGTACCTTATGATCAGTCCCTGCAACAATAATGTTCGCTGCACCTAACTGAATACCGTTATCTTTATCTTGATCTGGCTTCCCGTTCACCATTCTCATATATCGTCCGCTAACTTCATCATAATCATACGCAACTTTGTAACTATTCAATAAATAATGGAGTTCAAACTGCTTCACGCTCTCGCCAGTAGAGGTCGCTCCTGCTTCGTCATACTTATACACAGGAGATTGGAATTCGTGGCTGTACCCTTTCTTATCCGTTCCTTCTCTGAGCTTGTCTACAGAAGTATATAGATTGTGCGGCGCTTTACGTTCTTTGGAACGCCAAAAGTAAGGCCCGCCATTTGAAATTTCGTCCATGTGCTGTTTCCGCTGTTTTTGCAAAATGGAATAGGCCTCCGGACTGCCTCCGGCATGAATAAGCACCCCGTCATAACTTTCGCCAAGCTCAATCAGGTATGGACGAATGCTACGTATGGGGCCGACGGTTTCTGCTCCACCTTCACTCTGAAATATAGCAATAAACCGCGTAATGCCACCTTCGGCAAGCACCTCAAGAATAATATCGGCTGCACTGAGTCCCGATTGGGGACGGGCGGCAGGTGCATTGTTGATCATGACCGCTAGTGGCCGCTGCGTAGACGCTTTCTCCACGGCTAGTCCCGTGAAAGGAGCTGTAAAGCCAGAATGAACAGGCTCCTCCACGGGCTTCTCTTCTTGAACCGGTGAAGGTGTGGGCTCCTGCTGGGGAATTTGGGCTACCTCTTTATTCTGGCAAGCAACAAGACTAACGGTAAGAAGACAGATCGATGCTGCTGAAATAGCTTTGTTCCTAGAAAAAAACTTCAATATAAGACCTCCTGAACGATTTGGCTGACTTTCTTCTGCTCGTCATGTGATATTCCTCTCATGCAGGCAACCATCTCACGTATTTCTTTCCATTTAATCACAACGTTTCCGTTTTGTCTGCGTCTTCTAGGCCTTGTCTTATCTCGAAATTTCTCTTTGAATCATGAAATGAGCAAATATATATGTCCTAAATGTGAACTTCTCAAACCTTACTTAAAATTTGAACTAGATTGTGATTTTAATCACAAACAAAACACCTTTCCGAATATACAATAAAGACATCAAAGGTGATCACTTAGAAAAACAAAAACAACACACACTAGATTCCATAAAAGGAGTGGTTTATATGTTCAGCTTCAACCAATGGCTTAGAGAAAACAAAGTGGCAATGTGGATTTTAACAGTACTTCGGGTGTATATCGGTTACGATTGGATGACTCACGGATGGAGCAAATTGACCGGTGGATTCCAAGCTGGCGGGTTCCTCACAGGCGCACTTGAAAAAGCAACAGGCGATCATCCAGCGGTTCAAGCTTGGTGGGCAACGTTCCTTGAAAAGTTCGCCATTCCAAATGCAGGATTGTTCGACTTCGTGATCCCGCTTGGTGAATTCCTGGTAGGTTTGGGACTCATCCTTGGATGCTTCACAACGCTGGCAGCATTGATGGCGATGGTCATGAACTTCGCGTTCCTCTTCTCGGGTACAGTAAGCACGAACGCTCAACTGGTAGTGATGGAAATCTTCATCGTCGTAGCTGGTGCGAATGCAGGTAAAATCGGTCTGGATCACTGGGTACTTCCTTACCTTCGCGGATTGTTCAAAAAGGACAGAACCATTCAGCCAACAGACACACCAACCATTACACCCACTAAGAAAACGGCTTAATCATTAAAAATATAAGAAACTCAGCCCTGCTTCCCCCCTTGGAGCAGGGCTTTGTATTGCATGATTTCATTCATTTGTTCAGAACCTGACAACCTATGCTGATCTGCTCTTATTGCCCACCACTCTTCCATTTTCTTCAACCATTGTGCATCCGAGTCTCTACACTTGCTCACCAGTAGAATCCCATATTATGATGGTTATAAAGTCTAACAGTACAAAGGAGTATCCCTATGCCGACGCAGCGCCGTCTCGAAACCGACGCCGATTTTCAGGAAGCCATGACCTTAAAACATAAAATCCGGGTATTCAAAGATAACCACCAGATTGACTCTGGAGGTATCATCATTCGTTTTGACGAGAGAACCGTTGTTGTTCAATCCAGTGTCAGTGAACTGGCCTATCACTCACGTACCGAATGTGAGTTGTTCGAACTTCGCAAATAATTACTGCGGAACACCCAAACCCAAAAAAGGTTCCACGCAGTCAATCCACTTACCGCAGGAACCTTTTTGCTTATTTATAATCATACGACTGTATTCTTCAGCCGTCACCAAACTGCCAGCAATTCAAACTTAACGTGCCGCAGGCATACGACTGGAATAATCGCTTCGCTGTCCGAGACATATCTGCTGTGCCCATTGCATAGAACAATGGAGCAAGATGTTCCATGCCATAAGACGGAACGGCCGTCCTCGCATGAGGAGCTTTTTTTTCATACAGAAACAATTCTCTGGTATTCCATTGCTCTAGACGCTCTCCGAGCCAATCATCAAACTCTACAGCCCAGTCTTGAGGCTCATCATCCTGTGCCAACATTCTTAAATTATGCACGGTTCCACCACTGCCGATGATCAGCACGTTATCATGCCTGAGTTGCTCCAGCATACGCCCGATATCATACTGCTCTTGCGGAGAACGTAGCGAATCCACCGATACTGCAATCACTGGAATACTTGCTTCAGGGTACATATGCAGCAGTGGCACCCATACGCCATGATCCAGTCCACGCCCACGAACAGGTCGATGTGGCAAGTTACTCCGGGAGAATAACGCACAAATCTCGCTCGCAACATCGGTCTGCCCGACTGCAGGGTATTGTATGTTATACAACGCTGAAGGGTATCCGTAAAAATCATGCAAGGTCTGATGGGATTCATCCATCGTCACCGAAGGCTCGGGACAATCCCAGTGTGCGGTGAATACAACGATGGCCTTTGGAGCCGGCAGCCTGTCTCCAAGCTCGTTCAAAAATTGAGTGTAATCACTGCTCTCCAACGCCAGCGTAGGAGAACCATGCGCAATGAATAGTGCGGGTAATGTCATTGCTGCCAACCTCCAGACACGGATAGGATGCTTACCTCTCTATTTTACCCCGAAGCAAGCGCTTTTCCAAGTTAATACCCGTGACTTTTGATTGATGTCGTAAGGCTTTATCTCTTAGATCATCCAGTGTTGCCAGTTCTCTTCAATCTTCTGACGCTCCCCGAGCCATTCTCTCGTACGTGTGATCAGTTGTTCGCGCTCCTTACCAGATGAGAAGGTATGGTTGCCCTGGAAAATGATTTCCTTGTCGCAGCGCCCTTCCTGGCGCATCCAGAAGACTTTTTGATACAAGAACGCATAGTCCACAGGGATGACCTCATCCGAAGTACCGTGCACAACCAGCACATCTCCGCCGAATTTCACAGCTTCCTGGAATGGTTGATGCTCTGCCAAAGAGTCAAAGAATTTAGGCGTAAATTTATAGCCAAGATAATCCGCAGCACCTGTTCTCACACCCTCGTCATACACGTCCCTGCCCGTAATCTTCACGATATCGTTGAACGGATAACCGACAGCCGACCACATGACGAGATTTTTAACCCGTTTATCACGTACAGCAGTCAGCAGCGCAACAGCTCCGCCCAAGCTATGTCCGATCAAAGTAACCCGTGTTGGGTCGACATCACTGCAATTCACAGCATAATCCAGCACCGAACGGGTTTGCAGCACCATGGACTCCAGCCCTTCCGCTCCGTACTCCCCACTGCTCTCTCCGCAGCCAATATAATCGAAACGCAGCACCAGATATCCGTCTTCCGCGAGTTCACGCGCTGTCTTCACAAATAATCGATCCACCCCAATTCGGCTTCCCACAAAGCCGTGGCAGATGACTGCCAAAGGCACTCGTTGCTGACGTGTCTCCTCTTTGATATCTTTTACAACCGGATAGTGAATGGTCGCAGTTAACTCCTCTTCCCCGTGACGAATACTGATCTGACGTTCCATACGGATTTCCCCTTTCATGGTGACCTTGCGCCTAATTACTTGATATATATTCAACGTATTTTAATTAATTATGTTTAATCCGATAAGTTTAGTGAGTATTAAGAAGATATTAGTATATTATCATTCCCTCACACGCAAGTCAACGCGAGAAATGAACCCTTTATTTCATGCGCAGCTGTTCTCTTTTCGTACGGATTTTCTCGTAAAAAAAGAGCCTCGCTATATTCAGCAGGGCTCCGAAAATTTCTGATCATTCCTGTATTCTTACGTTAGATCTGCACGATCCTACTCATAGCTCCTGCGAAACATCGCATGAGTCTCAATACGTCCGTTCCACTCATGTTGCTGACCTGCTCCCTCGTTGTCCCAGAAGCTTCTGCCCTGCCAGTTATCATCATTCAACTCTTCTCCGAACTCTGTATCTTCCATCGGCACCACTTCATCCACGATACCACGGGAATTACTGTTGAGCAGCATCTTTCTTGTCAGATCTGATTGTTTATCCATGCTAACCACACTCCTATCCATCATTTCAGTTTGGAAATGCTACTATTGTGATGGATTGGGCAGCTCTTTATTCACGGTTCACAGAATCGTTGCTTCTTCCAACCAAGCTATGTATATTCACAACTCCACAGGGGAAAATAAAACCAAAATTCCAGGCATGCCTGTCCCGGAAGCCTGTTACCGAAAGGAATGAACTCATGGCACATCTACTCGGATGGATTCAGCATCATGGAAAACTGGTGCTCTTATGCACCTGTGTTGTGTTAGCCTGTATCGGGCTATGGGTAAATCACAAGCAGTTATTTTATAAGGAATGACTTTGCGAAACGAGAGCCCTTCCCGTATACTAAAATATCGTCAGGGTCTTCATGGAATGGAAGATCAGAACGTGTGAGACAGGGGGAGCAAGCATTGGGGATTTCCTATAAAAAGCTGATAGAAATACAAAATCGGCAAATCACAGAGATGAGCCGTATGACACCAGACAACGTACAATTGTATAACCAGATCAGCACCATCGCAAGGCAAGCGCCAGCAGACGAGAAAACACAGGAAGAATGGATTCTCGCTGCGGGAAAAGCCATCGTACAAGCACAGAAGGATAACAAATCTGCACGCGAATTGTACGGATCTGATCTGGAAGAAGATATTTATACCCAACTTGGAGTAGGCTCAGCAGATACATATGCGCAATCAGGGGCAAGCACAGGGGAAGGTTCAAACAGGGAAAACCGTAGCGGAAGTGTCCCTCAATCTGATGATCAATCGGATACACCAGAACCTGTGAAACGGATGCCAAAATGGTATGTTATGATTGCCTGGGCGGCCATATCCGTTGTCCTGTTCATTCAGGGCTGTGCAGGACTATTCTTCGGCTTAACAGACGGCGATACTGAGGCTTTTGAACATATCAGCCTGTTCTCTCTCATCATTAGCGCTGTAGGCGGAATTGCGCTCGTAGAGATGCTGCGCCGATTAGCAGAACGTCCCGACGACCAGGGGACAGACAAACATGTCATGCCCAAAGTTAACGTTCGAAGCATTATCATTTATATCGTGATCGTTGTACTTGTTCTTTTTGTAGGTTATCCACTTCGGGATAAACTCCCTACGTTCTACATGGCTCCATGGGTTAGCGCCGTTATTGGTATTGTTGGTCTTGCTTTAATCAGGCCTATTTTCGGGCAAAAAAAGCAGGCATGATTGAAGGAGGCAATGTCGAATGTGGTTGTTTCGTGGTACACATAGATGTTCTTTTACTTTATAAGAAATTCCATTCAAGAGACCGTCAGGTCTCTTTTTTTATTGCAGATTCGTATTTATTTGTGACGGGGGTGGTGATCCTGCTCCAGTCTGAGCTGATTGCGTAGTTTCATGCCTTTGCCTGGCGTTTCCCCGAATTCACGCTTGAACATACGAATAAAATAATTCACTTCCATGCCTACATTCTCCGCAGCTTCCTTCACACTAGCCTCAGGATGTTCATTAAGCCATTCCAGTCCCTTTTGTAAACGCCAGCGTTGCATATACTGATGTCCAGTCACGCCATAATGCTGATGAAATAAACGATTCAAATGCTGCACAGAGTAACCAACTGCCTCGGCCACATGTTTCAATAACAGATCGTCCTGATAATGAGCCTGCATTAAAACGATTGCCCGATTCAGTCCTTCCAGCCCAGCGTCCGAATTCCCGTGTACATGTGAACTTACAGCTCTGTTCACTTGCTCGACACTCACTGCACTTAAAGACGTTTGTCTCGTTTTTTCCTCACTCGCCAGAGAAACAGGTGATATTGATTTCATAGCCTGAGCCATTTCCATAATAAGCTGGTAAATCGAAGTGGACATTTTCCACATCGATATTCCGCCGCCCTGATCCAACGTCCTCCACAAGTCCGTCATCTGCGACCATATCTGATCAAATCCGGCTAATGTGCAAGGTCCTCCAGGAACGATGCCTGCTGCCCGAAGTACTGAGTCTGCTGATTCACCGCCGATCCCAATGAACCCCAACTCTCCACCCGCTTTTGAATAAGGGATGTAATCATAAGCAATACCCGGTTCCATAGCAAACAGTTGCTCTGCACCCATAGCAATCGATCCCTTACCAAAAATGTTAAACTTCCCTCCACCATCTCGTGTCAAAAATAACTGATACACTGGAAATCCTTCCGGTCGATGTAGCCCTTTCTCTTTCTGTGTACCTACACCGTAAAGGTATAGCGGCATCCGGGTGTTCGGCTGCCCCGTCAAACGAAATGGTAACATTCCATCCTTCCTTTCGACCCATGTGCTATTCACACTCCCTGACTCCTATTATCCCTGGTTTGCTCCAAGAGCAGCAATGGTCTTAGGAACCCTTTTGAGGGAATCTAATCTGGAAAAATAAGGACATTAGTCATGCAGAGGATGGCTGGTACTGGCAACCTTAATGGGTGCATAGAAAAACTCCCTTTCCGGAGTGGAAAGGGAGTTGGAGTTATTACATTTTGTAAAATTAACCTTGTATTTGTGAGGATGACTGTTCGCTATTAGTTCCAGTTGTGCCCCCAGAAGTCGTATTATTGTTATTCGTTTGATCTTGGGTTTGTTGCACAGCCGGAAGCTTCTCGAGCTTAAAAGTATCCGATGAATTTGATATTGCATTTTTGTTGGCTGTTGAATTAGAAGCAACCGACAGAATATATATCTTGTAGTCCGTCCCTTCCACAAGGTTGGATCCTGTTGAATCTGTAGAATCGGTCGTCAAATCAATATCATTTGTTGAGGGGCCACTTACTACAAATTTTTGATAACTTGTTATAGAACTTGCTGAATCATCATTTAGAACATCTGATCCCTTAACAATAATTAATCGATACTCCGAAATCCCCGTTTCAGGCGACGGTTTGGCAAATGTGAGTTTATAACTCGCTTTGTCTGTTGTACTCGTCTTTTGCAAGCCCGTTAAGCTTGCCGCTTGAACTGGAGTTGCTTTATCATTGATGCTAAACTCATTTGATGCAGGTGACAAGCTTGATGGACGAGTTATGCTGTCAGATGCAGACATTACAAACACTTGGTAATTTTGTCCCACTACAAGACTATCTGAGTTAATATCCTTGTATCCAGAATTCAAAACAATTGATGAGCCAGCATTTGCTTTTGGTTGGTCAGTATATGATTTAGAATCAAGACCAAGCGCCGAATTCAAGGTAAATCCTCTTACTTGATTTGCTGGCACTATGAAGATACGATATGTTGCAATTCCTGTTTCAGGAGCTGCTTTAGCAAATGTTATGGTTACGTCAGAAGGATTACCAGATTGTTGTCCTTGATCTTTAACCGTTACAGTCACTTTTGTCACTGCTGCTACAGCAGCAGAGGTACTAGTTAATTTCACGATTGGTGATGCCAATGAGATTGCACTGGACTGAGATGAGTTGTTATTCACAGCCACAACAAACACACGATAGTCTACATCATTTACGATACTTGTGCCATCTGTTGCTTTAGCATCACTTGGTAATGTGAAATTCTGGTTGCTTCCTGTTTTGCTTCTACTCGTATAAACTGTGTTGCTACTCATAGCAGAACTCAGATTGAAGCTCCCTGCGACGGAATTTTTCACAACAAACACGCGATAATGACTCACATTGGTTTCATCCGTTGAGCGATTAAACGTCACACGCAGATCACTACCATTTCCATTATCCGTCACATCAGTTGCACTCACATTAGTCGGTGCAGTAACCGCTGTATTGGGTGTCAACGTGATCTGAGCCGAAGACGACGAGAGCGCGTTCTGACTCCAGTTCCCGTTGCTATTTACGGACAGAACAAACACACGATAAGCGTTGTAGTTCGCAATTCTATAACCATTGGTATCAAGTGCACCGTTCGAAAGGGTCACGGACAAGTTGCCACCCGTTTTGTTCACCTGTGTGTAATAGTTCGAAGAATTCGCAGCATTCAGATTGAAGCTTCCTACATTATTGGCAGGTACAACGAATACACGGTAGTGAGAGATATTGGATTCATCGGTTGCTCTGCTAAACGACACACGCAGGTCAGCTCCATTACCGTTATCTGCAATATCCGCAACCGACAGGTTCGTTGCCACACCTGCAATGCTATTGGAGGTCAGTCTCAAAATATTGGAAGACGCTGACAACGCATGAGTATAGTTATTCTGCTGATTGCCTGCTGCCATGACATAGATTCGATAATCCTGCAGGTTCGTGATGTTATAACCACTGGTATCCCGCATATTCGATGGCAATGTAACCGCGAGGTTATTACCTGTTTTATTGACGGTGTAATATAGGCTGGAAGACAGATTACTTGCTGTATTTAAGTTGAAGCTGCTGGCTACCGAGTTACGTACAACAAACACGCGATAGTTCGCTACCTTGGACTCATCCGATACACGGTTAAAACTCACCTGAATATCGCGTCCATCTCCATAATCCGAGATATCTCTCACTTGTGTAATGACCGGAGCCAGAGCTGTGTTCGCGGACAATGTCAGGGAAGACGATACAGCAGACAGCTTGCTATCTGTTGCTGTATTCGCACTTACAGACATAATGTACACAACATACGCGGTTCCGTTTTTGATCAATTCACCCGACGTATCTCGCGATGATGAGGACAACTGGCTTTTGACTGCACTAGAATTCCCTTTATTAATGAACGTGGAATTTGTGCTGGATACCTTGTTCGCAGCAGCCAGATTAAATGTGGATGCGTCCTTCGCTTTTACAACAAAGGCACGGTAATTCGTAATATTCGCATTGGTGCTTGGCTGTGTGAAATTGATCTCCAGATCTCTTCCATCGCCATAATCGCTAACATCGGCAATGCGCAGACCTGTCACAGCTTGAACGGAAGGTTTCACTTGGTTCAGCTTCAGGACCTGTGTAGACCAGCCTAAATAGTTTTGATAATTATTGTTGCTGTTGCCAACGGTCAATACATACAATCGGTAGGTTTCATTGCTATTGAGCAAATCACCGTTAACATCACGTGTCTGAGCATTAAGTGTCAGCTTCGGATTGGTACCGTTTGGTGTAATTGACGTGTAGTTTGCCGGAGATACAGCTGAAGCAACTGATTCCTTAAAACTACTTGTATCCCGACTTTTCACCAACATGATTCGGTATGCAGATATTGTTCTTTCTGATTTGGCTTGTGTAAAGCTTACCGTCAGGTCACGGCCGTCTCCGTTGGTACCGGATACGGATCCGTAAATATTCCAAGCGGAGAACTGCGTATCGTCAACCGGCGTTTCAGGTGTATATGTGGTTTGAACGTCGACACGCTGACTACGTGAGTTCCAATATATTTTTTCCCCAAAAGCTTCGCTCACAAAACGAATCGGCACCATGGTGTTACCCTTGATCGTCGTCGCAGGAACATCCAATGCATTCAGTTGACCATTGATATATGCAGCCTTGGAACCGAGTGTTAATGAAACCACTTGATCCCCACGGGTTGCTGTAATGGTTTTCGTTCTATTGTTGAACTGCACATCGGCATCGATCCCTTCAAAGATGGACCGGAGTGGAACGAGCACACGTCCAGCCTTCATTACAGGAGCTTGAACCGAGGGCACCTCTGTACCGTTAATATAAATACTGATTCTTGCCGCAGCGTCCATCACTGATGTTGGCAGTGCAGACATTAGCATGGCTGATACAGCCAGTGCTGACATCACCTTTTTGACTTGATTGCCTCCCGATTTCCTCATAAACCTATCCCCATTCTCCCATAATTGGTACACTCTTATAGATTAGCTGTTCAATTCAATAATTCCTGTATTTTCCTATGCACAACTAAGACGTTCCGATTCGTTAAAAAGTTTCCGGTTCCCCAAAATTTATTTTCGCAGAAACATTGGCCTTGCATCCACCTTGCAAAGGTTAAAATTAACAGAATATTTTGTCACCATTCCGCAACCACTTTTTGTGTCATTTGCTATAATCTGTGGGTAACCGTTAACTAGACATGCTTCACTTGCTATGTATTATTTTTAATAGGTAATGTTGCTTCAGCCTCACTTACTTACATCAGACTACGGGAGGGTTAGTATCCATGACATCATCTTTGCACTCTTTAAAAAATAAAGGCATGCGCGCACTACTTACCGCTACGGCTATTACTTTATTGTTACAAGCGGCTGTTGCTCCTGTCGCCGGCATCGCTTCTGCTGCCCCTGCTACTGACACCAAGGTCACTGCAGCCAATTCAATTGCAATCTACCAATCCTTTCAGACCATGCTCTACAAAAAAAATGGCCTGCCCGCTGCGGACCGTTATCTGGAGTCTAAGATCAGCCAAGTCACTCCTCATCATGCAACCCTGATGGTACTTCAACTGGAGAATGCCCGTTTCAAAGCGCTAACGGCCATAACAGATCGCATGCTTGTGCCCAATGTTCAGGATCAGATGCAGAAAATATACAAGTGGAATGACAGCTTCACCCAGTTGATGTCCCGCACCAAAGACAAGAGTCTCCGCTCACTGCTACAACAGGCGAGAGATAGTGGCTATCGTCTTACCATGATCGAGGGTTCACTCTATCCAATCATGAATTATGCTGCTTTTGACAAATACACTTCTTATGTCAATCAAGATATCAAACAGTACATCCGCATCATGGCGGTTGAAACGAGCAATATCGCCTCGGAAGATGGGGGCCTCATGATCGGATATCAGGATATGCTGAACCGTGCGCTCAATCAGGAGCGGTTCCTGAATGATTTTCCTGACTCAAACCGGAGAAATCGAGTGCAGATGCTGATGAATGAATATACGCTATACACCTTCTACGGGCTGGACAACACCCCTCTGTTCGATTATGACACCAACCTAATGGTGCCCAATGCTCAAAAAGGTTACAGAGCTGTCTTACAGCGCAACTCTTCCGGGGATAGTGCTTTTCTGAAAAAACTGGATACCTTCATGAAAGTCGTTGCCGAATCCAAGTTTGAAAAGACAGAGGCCGTCGACCAATGGC
The DNA here is from genome assembly GCF_023714295.1 of Paenibacillus polysaccharolyticus. GTDB lineage: Bacteria > Bacillota > Bacilli > Paenibacillales > Paenibacillaceae > Paenibacillus > Paenibacillus polysaccharolyticus_A. The sequence goes on along the minus strand of NZ_JAMAUN010000012.1, from coordinate 38,736 downwards.
TGGAGCAGAACGCAGCTAGAGATGAATATCTGCCTCAGTAGAGTAAGCAAAATAAAACCAAAAAGACGAAGACAACTGCCCTTCTGGCATTGCTTCGTCTTTTTCATTGCTTTCGAGACATCCGTGCCTAACCACGCACCTGCCATCCCGAGTCGTCACTAGGATTCGATTCGTTTAATCATATGATAATACTCATGTCCACCGACGAGGATCACTTCATCCTGAACATAGCCTTGTCTTTCATAGAGTTGTTTCGCGCGGTCATTGTCCTGCTCCACGATCAGGGCAACCTGCACGTGCCCGAGTTCTCTTCCCTGCTGCTCGAACGCAGCCATCAGTGCACGGCCGATGCCTTGCCCTTGAAATGGCTCACTTACCGAAAGAGTATCGAGATAATACTCTCCCGGACGGGTTTCTTTTACTAGAGCATATTTCTCATCCCCATCACGTCCGGGACGATTGCGTAGCGGCTGATCCAGACGATCCGCATCATCGCCGGCATAAGCTACCAACATACCCGCAATTTTGCCCTCCTGCTCCATCACAGTGATATTCTGATAACTGATCCGGTTACCTTCCAGAGTAACAAACTCTTGCAAGATGTCCATTGCCCGCTCATGGTCTGCCTCCCCTGCAAGTGCATAAGCAATATCACCAATTGCCTGCACCAGCAGCGGAATGATCTGATCCACATCTTCCTTCCGTGCAGGTCGGATCTGAGGCATTGACTTTTGGTGCTCTGAACCTATTTGTTGCTCTGAATTTATCATAGGTTTCATGTTAAAAAGACACCGCCCTCTCAGATCAACATGTTGAACAAATTCAGGTTTTTGTTCAGCTCAGTGTAGGCGATACCTTTGCGGTTCATCCGTTCGATGAGCGGTTCGTAATCTTCTTTGTACATAAGCTCGATGCCAACCAGGGCGGGGCCGTTTTCCTTGTCATGTTTTTTCGTATATTCAAATCTGGCGATATCGTCATTCGGACCGAGCACTTCCTCCAGGAACTCACGTAGAGCCCCCGCACGCTGCGGGAAATTCACCATGAAATAATATTTCAGACCTTCGTAGATTAGAGAACGCTCTTTGATCTCTTGCATCCGGTCAATATCATTATTACCGCCGCTGATGACACAGACCACCGTCTTGCCTGCGATCTGTTCGCGGTATTGCTCCAGTGCGGCTACAGCCAACGAGCCTGCCGGCTCTACCACGATAGCATTTTCGTTATATAACTCCAAAATCGTTGTGCAGGCTTTGCCTTCTGGCACCTTCACGATGTCATCCAAAATGTTGCTGCAGATGTCATAAGTCAAATCACCGACCCGTTTAACGGCTGCGCCATCCACAAACTTATCGATATCATCCAGCGTAACCACTTGTTTGCGGAACATCGCTTCACTCATGGAAGCTGCTCCAAGCGGCTCAACACCGATGATTTGTGTTTCAGGACTTACGGTTTTCATGTAAGTCCCTACTCCAGCCGCCAAACCGCCGCCACCGATTGTGACGAATACATAGTCTGCATTCTCATCAAGGCTTTCCATGATCTCCATCGCAACTGTACCGTTCCCCGCAATAATCTTCGGCGAATCAAACGGATGGATAAAGGTCATACCCTGTTCGTTGCACGCACGCATGGCTTCAGCATACGCATCATCATACGTATCACCGATCAGCACAACTTCCACATTATCGCCGCCAAAACGTCTCACTTGCTTCACCTTCTGGTTCGGGGTTGTGCTTGGCATAAAGATTTTGCCGTGGATGCCCAGTGCATTACAGCTAAAAGCCACACCCTGTGCGTGGTTGCCGGCACTCGCGCAGACGATGCCTTTCTCCATTTCGGCGGGGGTCAGATTGCGTATCATGTTGTAGGCCCCGCGAATTTTGAACGAACGCACCACCTGAAGGTCTTCCCTTTTCAGATACACATTACAGTTATATTTAGCCGAAAGTACAGCATCCCGCTGTAACGGCGTTCTGACAATGACTTCACGCAACACATGATGCGCGCGCACAATATCTTCCATACCCACACTGGCATGTCTGGAACCTTCATTTCCGGCTCCCGTTCCTGCTGTTTCTTGATTCTCTGGTTTCATCTGTCTCCACACTCCGCCTATATGGTCTAGCAATGTCAACCATTGCTTTTTCTTTTTATTGTATCACTTTTGCTCTGTCCTTGCGCCTGATGCAGACAGGATAGATCTGCCTCTCTCCTATTTCAGACTTATACTTTACGAGTTACTTCTCATCTCTACTTCTTCCTTGTTTCTCGTTTCTCTTACTTCTTTATCCCTGATCATTCGCAAAATCTCATCGGTAATGACTTCGGGGTCTGTAAACATCACCACATGCCCCGAGTGTGGAGCCTCCACCCATCTCGCATTGGACAGCTGATTCACCGTCTGGCGGTGAGCTGCAACGATTGCGGGCCTGATCTTGCGTTCTCCTTTGCCCGGCAAGGTGCCCGAAATAATACTGACTTCCAAATCTTCCAGTTGGGGAGGCTGCTTCCGCAACCCCTTTAAATCTTGCAGAAAATTTTTTCCTTCCGCTGCCAGTGTCCGAGCGGCCTTTACCGTAAAGTCCTCCTGGAGGTGATCTGCTGCCACATCACCAGGCTGGGTAAGGAAATCCTTCATGCCAAGGAACCGATACAAGCCCAGGCGAGCCAGAATTGGACTAAGCGCACCGTTAAATGCAAAACCCGCTTTCGCCATTCGGGAAAAATATAATTCACAATGCTCATCTGACGGGTCCACAAGAATGATTCCCCTCAGACGTGTCAGATTAGTCTCGGCAGCTGTCCGCACAATTGGTCCGCCCCAGCTATGTCCTACCAGTATAAACGGTCCCGGCCCCAGTGCCGATAGCAGTTCATTCAGGTCTTCCGCAATTCGGGCCAGCGTGCGCGGAGAAGAATCAACATCACTTCGTCCCGCCCCGGCTCTGTCGTACACCACGGTACGTGCATGCTCTGCTATGGTCGGCACCACCAGCCCCCACGTTGATCTGGAGACACCCATACCCGACTCAAACACTACAGTATACTTTCCCGTCCCCTTGGTCATATAATGCAACTTGCGGCCATCCTGGGTTTCGATATATGTACTTGAACCAAACGTATGTAATCCGGCTTCATGACTCATTCCTTCACCTTCCTCTCAAATTAATCCACACCATCTATCGATCATCGCCGACTCTAAATGAAAACAATTATCAACTACTAATTATACCTGTTTACTTGTAAAAAAAGAACACCCGATCCATTATTGATCGGGTATTCTCCCAGCCTTGCAGCGGCTGAATATGCATTATAAAATTTTCAGCCTCGTTTCCCCGTTACTTGCCCATAATCTAACTAAACCAGCCATAAAATCGTTCAGCGTGGAACTGCACGCTCTTATCCGCGAATGCCGTGATCCTTGTTATTCATCTGATCTAGCAGCTGGTTCATCGCTTCCTCGGTCATTGCACCACCGCTAAAGGCCACAAGGGCACGCAGCGGCATATATTTCATCATCGCGTTCATCATATCCGCATGATCATTGTCACCAGAATCATCTCCGCCGCCGAAACCGCTCGCTTCCTGGAATTGCCGCAAAGCCTGCTCAATCAGCTTTTTATTCTCCGGGTCGCGCTGAATATCGCCGAGGGTACTATTGCGTGTATACGTTGGAATGAACGTGGCAGTAGACTCTACGCTTACCCGAGTCTGCATACGAATATCACGCGAAGAGCTGCCCACCTGAATCTCGAACTCGCCAGTCTCAACGTGCCAGTCTTTCATATCCACGTTGTAATACGCGAACGAACGCTTATTCAGCGTGAAATGGACTATTTTGGACTCGCCAGCTTCCAGTGCCACCTTCGAAAAACCTTTCAGCTCCCGATCCGGACGAATCACCGTACTCTCCATATCACTAACGTACAGCTGTACGATCTCTTTCCCTGCACGCTCCCCCGTATTGGTGACACGTACTTGTACCTGCACCTCGTCCAGATCCGTTAGTGCCGACCGATCTACCTGTAAATCGCTGTACTCAAACGTGGTATAACTGAGCCCGTAGCCAAACGGGAATAGCGGTTCCAGCTCTTTTTTATCATAATAACGGTAACCGACGAAGATACCCTCGCGGTAATCCACACGATCTGCCTCACCCGGGAAGTTTAAATAGGATGGATTATGACTGAGCTTGGCCGGGAAGGTCTCTGCCAGTTTACCGGACGGGTTCACCTTACCATAGAGCAGATCGACGATTGCGCCTCCTACAGCCTGTCCGCCAAGATAAGCTTCAAGCACAGCTTGAACCTGCGGCAGCCAAGGCATCTCCACCGGAGAACCGTTGCTCAGCACAACTACTATGCGGGACTGTACCTTGGCAACCTCTTCAATCAGACGAATGTGGTTATCGGGCAGACTTAGATGGGTACGGTCGTAACCTTCGGATTCGTATCGATCCGGCAATCCAACAAAGACGACAGCTGTATCTGCAGCTTGTGCAGTCTGAACGGCCTCCTGCAACAGTGTCTCATCCACATCATCCTCCTCAATCCGGTACCCTGGTGCATACGAGATGGTCACTCCATCGCCTGCTATAATAGTCATCTCCTCGACAATATCATCGACCTTGGTCGGATTAATGTGGGAGCTTCCCCCTCCCTGAAAGCGAGGTTTACGTGCAAAAGCACCTACGATGGCTACGTTACCTTCATGCTTTAGCGGAAGAAGCCCAGCTTCATTTTTCAACAACACCATACTCTCGGACGCCACTTTACGCGCAAGCTGATGATGTTCATCTTTATCGTACGAAACGCCTTCTTTCTTATGATCCACCGCTTTGAAAATTAAGGTCAGCACACGCTCCACCGCAAGATCCAGCTTGTCCATGGGCAGCTTTCCGCTCTCTACCGCATCAATCACCTTACGTTCTCCAATACCGCCGCTTGCTGGCATCTCCAGCTCCAGTCCGGCTGCTAGCGCATCTGCCCGCTCATTTACAGCGCCCCAGTCCGAGACAACCAGACCTTCATGGCCCCATTCATCCTTCAATATGTCCGTCAGCAGCCACTCATTTTCACCCGCATACGTACTGTTTACTTTATTATAAGAACACATGACCGTCCAAGGCTGTGCATCCTTCACTGCGCCTTCGAAGCTGGCCAGATAAATCTCGCGTAGCGTCCGTTCGTCTACCACCGCATCAATCGACATACGGCGCTTTTCCTGGTTATTCACGGCAAAGTGTTTGAGAGACGTACCCACGCCCTGACTCTGCACACCCTGAATATGAGCGGTAGCCATCTGAGTCGATAACAGCGGATCTTCGGAAAAATATTCAAAGTTCCGTCCACCCAATGGGGAACGTTTAATATTCACCCCCGGCCCAAGCAGTACCGCCACATCTTCGGCCTGACATTCTTCGCCCAAAGCCACGCCGACCTGACGCGCCAACTCCGTATCCCACGAACTCGCCAGCCCTGCCGCAGACGGAAAACAGGTTGCAGGCACACTTGCGGTTAGACCCAAGTGATCTGCACTGCTGTCCTGTTTGCGCAATCCGTGAGGACCATCTGTTACCATAATGGAAGGAATACCCAGACGATTCACCCCTTTCAAATGCCAAAAGTCGAGCCCTGAACACATTCCCGCTTTTTCTTCCAGTGTCATCTGCTGTACCAAATCTTTGATGTTACGTTCCACGTTGATCCCTCCGGTTCATGATTTTCGTATAGTGTCGGAGCAATATAGTAAGCATACTGCGCGAACTCTCCCCATTTCAAATCTTTACCCGGTTCGTCACGTTTACATAACAGGTTAGTTCGTTTTCCTGAGGCTTATAAGTTGAATTAAGGATTTTACACGATGTACGATGGCAGAATAACCTGGAGAATAGCTGTTATTCCCAGATTTTTTGATTCCCTTTCCCAAAGGGGAAAATCCGGTGATAAGCTTATGCTTCCGATGTAGCTTTCTTGCAGAAAGCTTTTAGGCGAACGCTTCGCTTTTCCAGGTTTTTTCTGTCCTCTCCGTTAACGTGTAAAAGAATAGTTCAACTTAAACAGGAAATAAAAAGCGAAAAAACAGCCCGATCTCAACGATCAGGCTGCCTGCGAACTACTTGTTCATGTCGATGCATGCTCAATCTTATACTGCAATCCTTTACTGCAATCCTTTACTGCAATCCTTTACTACAATACATCCAAATACTGTACCTGTATTACACCTGTGATGTATACCAAGCTGCCGCAGCTTCAGCCTCGGTACGTGTCAGTTGATGTCCCTGACGTTCCCAATGCATATGCACATCAGCACCCGCTCCGCTCAGCAATGAAGCCAGTTCCTCCGTTTCACGTCTTGGTACAATAGGATCATTCTCCCCTGCACCGATGAAGACGGGCAATCCTTTCAGATCAGGCAGTGTCAATCCGCGCAGAGGTACCATCGGATGGTGCAGGATCGCTCCCTTGAATACATCTGCCTGATGGAACATCAAACTTGCGGCAATGTTGGCGCCATTGGAATAACCCAGTGCATACACGTTCGAACGATCGAATCCATATTCCACCGCGGCAGCATCGATAAAGGCTCCCAGTTCCGCTGTCCGGGCAATCAGATCCTCTTCATCAAAGACACCTTCCGCAAGACGGCGGAAAAAACGTGGCATCCCATTCTCGGACACGTTACCTCGCACTCCAAGAATCGCCGCCCCCGGAGCAATCATCTCTGCCAGACCGATCAGATCATTCTCCGTTCCTCCGGTCCCGTGGAGCAACAGTAGTGTCGGTGCATCTGGCTGAGAACCTGCTTTGTAGATATGTTTCATCGTCGCTGTACTCATGATTTAGACTCCCCTTTCCATTCCCGTACTTGAATTGGTGGCAGCAATTGTTCGATCTGCTCACGCTGTGGTTCGTACCATTCAGGCAGCATCAATTTCTCACCCATTGTCTCTTGTGGCTCATCCCGTGCAAAGCCCGGAGGATCTGTAGCAATCTCGAACAAAATACCGCCTGGTTCCCGGAAATATACCGCATTGAAGTATTGACGGTCAATCACGGGTGTTGGATGATACCCTGTTTGATCCAGGTCCTGTTGAATCTGTTCATGCTCCGTGTAATCTTTGGCACGCCATGCAATGTGGTGTACCGTTCCCGCACCACCGATACCGCGCTGGATACCTGTCGATTGAATATCGATGATCTGTCCCAGATCACCGCTCGCCCGCAGACGGATCAGGCCATTTTCTTCGCCAACCTGTTCCAGACCAAGCTTGCTGACAAGCACATCCATCGTTTTCTCAGGCACGTGACTGTACAGTACCGCACCGCCAAATCCTTTGATGGCATGCTCCGGTGTTACCCCGTTAAATGCCCACTGGCTTGGCTGACCGCCTTCCCGCTCAACCAGTTCAAGGAGCAATCCCCCTTTATCGAAGAAACGAATATATTGTTCACCGAATCTCGTTTTATTTTCATATGGAATATCGAAGGATGCAAGACGTTCTTTCCAGAACGACAGGCTGCCCACCGGTACCGCATAGACGGTAACTCCGGTCTGACCTGAGCCGATCACACCTCTTCTTGAATTTTGCTGCGGGAAAAACGTAATGATCGTACCTGGCGCACCTTGCTCATTGCCGTAGTACAAGTGATATACATCCGGTGCATCAAAGTTGATCGTTTTTTTCACCAGTCTGAGTCCCAGTACACCTGCGTAGAAGTCTACATTTTTCTGTGCATCGTCGACAAAAGCGGTAATGTGATGAATGCCTGAAGTTCTGAACATAATCTCCACTCCCTTGGTTTTGGTTTATGGTTCGTATCTTATCTTTGTTGTTATCATTTATCTTTAATTTAAGATTCTTTAAATTCATATTAATCCATAACCGAGTAATATGCAAGCATTTATTTCAAAATTAAGATATTACTTCGATGAACCTTAAATAGACTCGTTGTTTTTGTTAAAACGTATCGCTCTGAACTGCTTTTCACATAAAAAAAACAGGTCTCCGCACCGAAGTACGGGAACCTGTCTTTAATAACGTCTATCTCACCAAAATGAAGCCTACTTCTGATTCTGCTTCTGGTTCTGATTCTTATACCAATTTTAATTTCTTCGGTGGATTAACCAGATCTTTATGCTCGTATTCATCCTTGATATCCCCGACAATCTCTTCGAGAATATCCTCCATGGTCACCATTCCGATCGTTGCGCCAGCTTCGTCTTTGACAGAAGCGATATGCACACGACTATGTTGCATCTGAACGAGTACATCCTTGATCGGTGAACGCTCCGAGAAGCTCGGCATTGGGTGCATGAACGTGTTCATGCTGAACGTTCTGCCCGCAGCTACACTCGTTAACGTCTGTTTGGTATTAATAAACCCGACAAAATGGTTTGCATCCCCGTTTGCAATGACAGGATACCTCGTATACTCATGCTGATTCAACACTTCAATAATCTGTTCCAGCGGCATTTCTTTATTCAACGTAACGATTTTATTTCGGGGAATCATGATCTCCTGAAGCAAGCGCTCATCAAAAGCAAAGATATTTTTGAGATAGTCCAGCTCGGTTTGATTAATCTCACCGCTCTCATAACTTTGCGCCATAATCAGCTTTAATTCCTCTTCGGAGTGAACGGTATCATGCCCGGCCGGTTTGATACCGAAGATGCTAAGCAATAAACGTGCTGCACCATTCAGCGCATAAATGAACGGGTTCATAATTTTACCGAACCAGTAGAGCGGTGGTGCAAGCAACAACGTCATCTTTTCAGCAAACTGAATGGCAAGTGTCTTCGGTGCAAGCTCACCAATCACAACGTGCAGGAAGGTGATAAATGCCAATGCAATCGCGTAAGAGAGTACGGTGGACAGTGCAGCAGGCACTTCCAAACTCTGAAATAACGGGTGCAACATCTTCTCTACGGTCGGTTCACCCAAGGCACCCAGTACGAGTGCTGTAATCGTAATACCCAGTTGACATGCAGACAGATAATAATCCAGGTTATGTGCCACTTTTTTGGCGACCACCGCTTTTTTGTTGCCTTCCGAGATCAACTGATCAATACGGGACATCCGTACTTTCAGAATAGCGAATTCGGCTCCTACGAAAAACGCAGTCAAACCGATAAATACAGCTACTAAAAATAAGTTTAAGGCTATTATTCCGTCCAATGATTTCCCTCAAGATGAGGGATTCACCTCCATTAAGTTTTGAAATGTTTAAGCCAGATCGCTTGCAGCTTCTTGGGCTTCAGTTCCGTTTACACGTTCAAGCAGCACCTGCTTGATGTGATAGTTCTCTGCATCCACTACCGTCCAGACGTAGTCACCGTGTTCAACGGTATCTCCTTTTTCCACGCCGACACCCTTCTGGTACTGAATCCATCCGGCAACCGTATCCATCTCTTCATTACCTTCGAATATAATTCCGAATTGACGCTCCAGTTCATCCAGCAGCACACGGCCACTAATTAGATACTGGTTTTCCCCGGTCTCCTGAATGTCCGCTACTTCATCAGCATCGAACTCATCCCGGATCTCGCCAACCAGCTCTTCAAGGATATCCTCCATCGTAATGATTCCCGAAGTACCGCCGTACTCATCCACGACGACAGCCATATGCACACGTTCCTGTTGCATTTTGATCATCGCATCCTGAATGGAGGTCACTTCCGACACAAATGGAATCTCACGCACAAAGGCACTCAATTGATGTGCTCGGGTCGCAACCATGTCCGGCAATATCTTCTTCACATTCACGACACCGATAATGCGGTCTTTATCTCCATCCTCAATGACGGGATATCTGGAGTAGTTATGCTCATCCAATATAGGAATGATATCGTCATACGTCATATCTTGATTCAATGTAATCAGTTCTGTACGAGGAACCATGATATCTTTGGCATCACGTTCATCGAACACAAACACATTTTCCAAGTATGAAAGCTTGGTCTGATTACTCTCATCGCCTTCATAGCTCTGGTTCATAATGATCTTAATCTCGTCCTCAGAATAGGCTTGATCATGTCCGGCTGGTTTTACACCGAATCCACGTAGGATTACACGCGATGCACCATTGAGTGCCCAGATGAATGGGTACATGATTTTACCAAACCAGTACAGCGGCGGCGAGAGTAACAAAGTCAATCTTTCGGAAAATTGAATCGCTAACGTTTTGGGTGCCATCTCACCAACAACGACATGCAAAAACGTAACGAGAATAAAAGCTATCGCATAAGAAGCAATCGCCGAGGCCGAGGCAGGCACGTCAAAATAGCTGAACAACGGATACAATAATCTCTCCACAGTCGGTTTCCCCAATGCCCCGAGTCCGAGGGCTGTAACGGTAATACCTAGCTGACAGGCGGACAAATAATAATCCAGATCCGAGACGACCTTTTTAGCGAGCACTGCCTGTTTATTGCCTTCGGCAACCAGTTGATCCACCCTTGATGTACGAATCTTTACAACAGCAAACTCCGACGCAACGAAAAATGCGGTCAGTACAATCAAGATGATAAGTAATGCGATATTTAATATGGTAATTATGTCCAAAGACTTCCCCGATAGTCAGGGATTCACCTCCAAGATAGTTACAGCGTGATACATTAACGTTCATGTCGTTAACTGTTCATACGCTGTTGAATGTGTGATACCAAGAGCCCGTGACGAATAAAAAATATATAAAAAATCAGTTCATGATCACTTCTGTATAAGTCGCATAATGACCTTGTAAATCTAAAACAGGAATCCAAGATGAAGTCAATAACGCCCATGACGTGTAGAAACGACTTCAATCAAAACGGGTTACCCCTCATGCTGTCCATTGTTCCTTGATCAACTCCACCTAGATTCGCCATTTGGACAATTTACAATATCGCCTACCCAATAGATATCCACCTCCCAACGTATCGATTCCTGTTTCCGAAAAGTATATCATGTTTTGATCCAAACCATCCAGTTGCACGTTATGGTTTGGCACAAGCTTACAGTCTATTGTTCACAGAATAGTCTATATGTATGTTATCCTCTGGCATTTTAACCAGTGTGATCCTGTAATTAAGAGATGGATTTATCGCCTATCTTTCTTCAGACTACCTACGTTCCCCGCTTTTATGTAAAAGGCTCTTCCGAATTGATACAGTCCTCTTGTTATAGAATAATGCAGTTTATTAAAAAACTACCCGTTTCATTTGGGCATCAAACAGATCCAGAGGCTCACTGGCATAGCGGCTAAGTTTCACTCTCAAGGCTATGTAAAGGATTTTGGCTGTCTTTTTTTACACATGATATTGTAATACGCGAAAAAAAAGCCCGCAGGATGCAAATACCTTGCGGTACCCATCCTACGGGCTGGCTTAATTGTTATACCAAAGCTTTGGCTGCAATGTCGGTACGTTGATGTTTGCCTTCAAATTGAATGAACTCTGCTTGTGCATAAGCTTTGGCTCTTGCTTCTGCAATGTCAGCGCCTAGGCCTACAACACCTAGAATACGTCCACCGTTTGTCACCCAGTCTCCAGCTTCATTACGCGCTGTTCCTGCATGGAACACAACAGCCTCTCGGGCTTGATCCAGTCCCTCAATCACAACACCTTTGGCATAAGGGCCGGGATATCCGCCTGAAGCAAGCACGACACATACAGCGGCTTCTTCGCTCCATTCAATCTCCAGATCAGCCAGCTTACCATGAACGGTTGCCCAGAAAATGTCGAGCAGGTCCGTTTTCAGACGTGGCAACACGACTTGGGTCTCCGGATCTCCAAAACGAGCGTTGAACTCAATTGTTTTGGGTTTGCCATCCGGGGAGATCATCAGACCCGCAAACAATACACCACGGAATGGACGTCCCTCGGATACCATTGCTTTCACTGTTGGCTTAATGATGGTTTCCACCGCTTCTTCAATAATGGAGGCTGGAATATGTGGAAGTGGGGAGTACGTACCCATGCCGCCCGTATTTGGCCCCTGATCATTGTCGAACACAGGTTTATGATCCTGCGCAGCAGCCATTGGACGAACCGTCTCACCGTCAACAAAAGCCAGAATCGACATCTCCTGTCCGGCGAGGAATTCTTCGATAATCACTTTCGCTCCAGCTTCACCAAACACCTTATCAACCATAATGCTGCGAAGGGCCTGATTCGCCTCTTCACGAGAGTATGCTACGGTAACCCCTTTACCTGCAGCGAGTCCGTCCGCTTTGATAACAACCGGGATTGCTTGCCCGTCCAAATATGTCTGAGCTTGCTCGTAGTTGTCGAACTTCTCGTATGCAGCCGTAGGGATATTGTATTTGTGTAGCAGATCCTTCATAAATGTTTTGCTGCCTTCGATTTCCGCTGCATTACGGCGTGGGCCGAAGACCGGGATTCCTGTCGAGTCAAATGCGTCCACAATGCCGTCTGCGAGCGGATCATCTGGTCCAATAACGACGAGGTCTACTTTTAGTTCAACTGCCAGTGCTTTGAGTTTATCGAATTCATGTACCGCAATCGGGTGACATTCTGCAAGCTGTGCAATACCCGCATTCCCGGGTGCACAATGAATTTTACCTGCCTTTGGACTCTTCGCCAGTGCCCAGATAATTGCATGTTCGCGGCCGCCGCCGCCGACTACCAAAATATCCATTCGTCTGTTTCCCTCCACGCTTTACTGGATTGTGATGTTCCTACACTTCAAAAACATTAAGTGATCTGTTTTTATTCATCTATTTCCTGAAAAAAGGAGTGCCCCATACGTCATCAGCATGACAGGTGACACTCCTTTATAACACTTGCCACTTTTTGATGAAGAGTATTTTAATACTTCTGTTCGGACTTTAACTCTTCCACCTGCTTATTACTTGTCCTAGTGTTTAAAATGACGTACGCCCGTGAATACCATGGCGATGCCATATTCATTGGCTACCTTGATAGACTCTTCGTCTTTGATCGAGCCGCCTGGCTGAATGACTGCTGTAATACCCGCTTTTGCCGCCAACTCAAGTGTATCACCCATCGGGAAGAATGCATCGGAAGCGAGAATAGCTCCTTTTGCCTGCTCGCCAGCTTGCTCAATTGCAATTTTGGCCGCGCCGACACGGTTCATTTGCCCTGCACCTACACCTACCGTCATGTCGTTCGCAGCAAGTACAATCGCGTTGGACTTCACATGTTTAACAACTTTCCAGCCAAACAATAGCTGTTTCATTTCTTCTTCGGAAGGTGCACGATCTGTAACCACGTTGAGCTCGCTCGCTTCAATGGAGTGTACGTCTGATTGTTGCACGATCATACCGCCGTCAATCGATGTCACCACGAATTGGCTTTCACGGTTGCGAGCTGCATTCAGTTCACCCGTTTTGAGCAAACGAATGTTTTTCTTTTTCGTCAGAATATCCAGTGCTTCTTGGGTAAAATCAGGTGCAAGTACGATTTCCAGGAAAATCTCGCTCAGCTTGTTCGCCGTATCGCTGTCAATAATGCGGTTTGCCGCCACAATACCACCGAAAATCGATGTTGGGTCAGCAGCATACGCTTTGCTGTAGGCCTCATAGATGCTTTCGCCGATACCTACACCGCAAGGATTCATATGTTTCACGGCAACCACTGCTGGCTCTTCAAATTCTTTGACAATCTGCAGTGCTGCGTTAGCATCGTTGATATTGTTGTAGGACAGTTCTTTACCGTGTAGTTGCTCGGCTGTAGTCAATGTATCCTGTGCAGCGAGTGGTTTGCGGTAGAATGCCGCTTGTTGGTGTGGATTTTCGCCGTAGCGTAGATCCTGGAGTTTTTCGTAAGTAACCGTCAGACGCTCTGGTAGTGGATCGCCATTAACGTTGGACAGGTAGTCGGAGATCAGTGCATCGTAAGCCGCCGTATGACGGAACACTTTTGCCGCAAGCCGTTTGCGTGTTTCCAGCGTCGTATCACCGCCGCTGCGCACTTCCTCCAGTACTTGACTGTAGTCAGCCGCATCAACAACGACACTAACAAAAGCATGGTTTTTAGCTGCTGAACGAAGCATCGTTGGCCCACCAATATCGATGTTCTCAATCGCATCTTCATAGGCTACATCTGGCTTTGCGATGGTTTCCTGGAAAGGATACAGGTTTACAACGACCAGATCGATATACCCGAGACCAAGCTCCTGCATTTGGCGTGTATGCTCTTCGTTATCACGAACAGCGAGCAAACCGCTGTGAACTGCCGGATGCAATGTTTTGACACGTCCGTCCATAATTTCCGGGAACCCGGTTACGTCCGAAATTCCGATGACAGGTACGCCTTCCTTCGACAGCAGGCTACTTGTACCTCCTGTCGAAATAATCTCCACACCCATTTGCGACAGCTCGCGGCAAAAGTCCACGATGCCTGTTTTATCCGATACGCTGACCAGCGCTCTTTTGATACTCACAATATGCTCCTCCTTTATTATCCCATAAGCTTCGCGTTTCCTGACGAAACACAGCCGATTTATTTCCCGAGAAATATCACAAAATGCGTACCAATTTTCGACTTCTGTTATATGAGTTGAACCATAGTGTTTACACGGAACACTCCGATGACAGAACAACCTTTCAATCGCTGTTATCCCCAGATTTTTTGATTCCCTTTTTTCAAGGGGAAAATCCGGTGATAAAGGCGAGCGCTTCGCTTTTTCAGGTTTTCTCTGTCCTCTCCGTTAACGTGTAAAAAAGGGCAACTTATATCAAACCGGTTTGTTAACGATAACGTGGCGTCCGTTTAATTGAACCAGACCTTGCGCGAACCAAGATACCACTTCAGGGTATAACTGCTGTTCGGCAGCATGGATAGCTTTGCTGATCGTTTCCGCCGTATCCCCTGGTTGGACAGGCACAGGATGCTGGGCAATGATCGGTCCTGTATCCATGCCTCCGTCCACAAAATGAACGGTTACACCTGTCAATTTCACACCATAATCAAGTGCTTGTCCAATCGCATCTTTGCCAGCAAAGGCTGGCAGGAGCGATGGATGAATGTTGATCAGTCGACCCGCGTAACGCTCAACCATTACGGAGGTCAGCAGTCTCATATAACCCGCCAGCACAACCAGATCGATCTGCTTGGATTCGAGCACTTCGATAATTTGTGTCTCGTAAGCTTCACGCGAATCATACGCTTTGGGCGTAAACAGATGGCAGTCTACCCCTGCATCCTGTGCTCGCTGCACAACGCGTGCAGCAGGTTTATCACAGACGAGTAATTCCACCGATGCACCCAAGTCACCATTCCGTGCTGCATCCACCAGAGACTGAAAGTTGCTTCCTGTCCCTGAGGCAAATACAGCAATGCGGTAGTTCGTCATTAAACATCCGCTCCCGTGAAGGTTACTCGCGCATCTCCTTCAGTTACACGGCCAATGATGTACGCCTCTTCACCGGAAGCTTTTAGTTGCTCCAATGCTTTTGCTGCATCCGCTTCGTTCACAACCAAGACAAGTCCGATCCCCATGTTAAACGTCGTGAACATATCACGGTTGGACACATCGCCTTTTTGCTGTAAAAGATTAAAGATTGGCAAGATCGGCCATGAACCATAATCGATATCTACGTTCACGTCGCTTGGTAACATACGCGGTATATTTTCAATAAATCCACCGCCCGTGATGTGCGCCATCCCTTTAACTTTGACATTCTCCAGCAGGGACAGTAATGGTTTTACATAAATTTTCGTTGGCTCCAGCAAGGCATCGCCCAGTTTGCCACCCAGCTCCGTCACTTCGGAATGCAAATCCAGGCCAGCTTCTTCAAGCAACAATCTGCGAACCAGAGAAAATCCGTTGCTATGCACGCCGCTGGAAGCGAGGCCGATTACGGTATCTCCAGGTGCGATGGTTGTGCCATTGATGATTTTTGCTTTATCCACGATACCCACGGTGAAACCTGCGATATCATACTCACCTTCACTGTACATTCCCGGCATCTCAGCCGTTTCACCGCCGATGAGCGCACAGCCGGACTGATGACAGCCTTCCGCGATACCCGCAACGATCGCCTCAATCTTCTCCGGGATAACTTTGTCACAAGCGAGGTAGTCCAGGAAAAAGAGTGGCTCCGCTCCTTGAACAACGATATCATTGACACACATGGCTACCGCGTCTATACCAATCGTGTCATGACGATCCATCGCAAATGCGATTTTCAGTTTGGTTCCAACACCATCTGTACCGGAAACCAAAACCGGCTCATCATATTTTTCTTTGTTCAATCCGAACAGGGCACCAAATCCACCCAAATCCGTCATCACTTCCGGACGGAAGGTACGCTTTACGTGTTTTTTCATCCGTTCAACCGCTTCATTCCCTGCCGCGATATCGACGCCGGCCTTTTTATATGCTTCGGACACAACCCTCACACCCTTCGTATCTTGTATAAATTGAGTTGAAAATATTTACACCGCACACTCCGATGACAGAATAACCTGGAGAGTAGCGGTTATCCCCAGATTTTTTGATTCCCTTTTTTCAAAGGGAAAATCCGGTGATAAAGGCGCAGCCTATGCTTCCGATGTAGCTTTCTTTCAGAAAGCTTTTAGCTTCGCTTCTACAGGTTTTTTCTGTCCTCTCCGTTTATGTGTAAATCAAAATTCCAACTCATTTATTGCTACTCATCTCCAAAAGATGAATCTGTACCAATTCAAATCCAGCTACACCCATTATAATGTACTGACTGTACTCTTCTGGTGGAACCATTCGAATGAATTCGTCACCGTTGTATACCGCACCGGCACACTGGAATACTTGCAGTTCTTTTTTCGCCGGAGTCAGCGGAATGTTACCAACGATGCTCCATGTGCCATCTTTCAGCAGCTTCGGTGACGTGAAGATCACGTTGCTCTTACGTTTGCCATAAGAATAGATAAGGAATTCGCCGTCTTCCAAACTTACAGTTTCGTCACGCTGAATGCTCATCACGCCGAATGAAAATGCCTTTTTGAAGCGGTCTCTCAGTGCACATATCACCTGACACACGGCAAACCGTCCATCATGCATTGGAATCAGAAAAACATCGCCCTCATTATAGCTTTTTCTTCCCATAAGCCTTGCCTCCTAACAACTGCAGCCGAACTTCTCCTCGCCGTCAAAGTCGAGTCGGGTCGGATAGTCATTATCGAAGCATGCCAGACACAGTCCGCCCTTATAGTCATCCTGGTTATCTCCCTGAATGGAAGCAATCAGTCCGTCCGGGCTGAGGAATGCGAGAGAGTCTGCATTGATCTCACGGCAAATCTCTTCAACGGACAGAGCAGATGCAATAAGCTCACGGCTATCCGGTGTATCAATACCATAGAAGCACGGATTCTTAAATGGCGGCGAAGTAATCCGCACATGCACTTCCGTTGCCCCTGCGTCACGCAGCATATTCACAATCCGGCGGGATGTTGTCCCACGTACGATCGAGTCATCGATCATCACTACACGCTTACCTTCCACGACACGGCGCACGGCGCTGAGTTTCATCTTCACGCCCTGCTCACGCAGTTCCTGGCTTGGCTGGATAAATGTACGTCCGGTGTATTTATTTTTGATCATGCCCATCTCATATGGAATACCTGTCTGTTCAGCGTATCCAATCGCCGCCGAGATGCTGGAATCTGGTACCCCCGTAACCAAGTCCGCATCCACAAACGCCTCAATGGCCATCCGACTACCCATGCGTTTACGAGCAGCATGCTGATTAGCACCGTTCATATCACTATCAGGTCGGGCAAAATATATATATTCCATCGCACAAAGTGCCTTGCGGTGTTTATGATCATCGAAACGATCTTCATGTAATCCGTCTGCATCCAGCACAAGCAGTTCCCCTGGCTCTATGTCACGGATCAACTCTGCGCCGATCGTCTCAAGTGCACAAGTTTCAGACGCAAACAGGTACGCGTCCCCAAGCTTACCCATCGTTAGTGGACGAAGCCCATGCGGGTCAGAAGCAACCAACAACTTATCATTTGTCATGATCAGAAAGGCATAACCACCGACGATACGCTGGAATGCATCTTTTGCCGCCTCTACAAGACCTTTCGAAGATCTTGCAATCAAGTGAGCGATAACTTCAGTATCACTGGTTGTTTGGAAAATGGAACCACTCTGCTCCAGCTCACGCCGGATGGTTGGTGCATTCACGATGTTTCCGTTCGTTGCAACGGCTAGGTCGCCATCGCGATATTTGAATACGAGTGGCTGTGCATTGGTCAATTTGCTATCTCCACTTGTCGAATAACGTACATGACCAATCGAAATATCACCGGTGAGTGTTTGCATCAGGTCTTTGGTGAAAACCTCTTTCACGAGTCCCATACCGCGGTGATAGTTAAACTGTGTGCCGTCGCTTACACACATACCTGCACTCTCTTCCCCACGATGCTGCAGGGCATGCAGACCGTAGTAAGAAAGGGAAGCCGCATCAGGGTGCCGATACACCCCGAATACGCCGCATTCTTCCTTTAATTTGTCGAGTCCTTCCTTGCCGGACCCTTCGTTATAATAATCGCCTGTCCACAACGGTTCCGTCATCAGTTCATGAGACATGGAATCGCATCCTCCCAGACCTTAGCCAAACCTCCTACAGGTTCGTTCACGGCTGATGTTCCGTTCAATTCAATCGTCAGGTTACTTCCTTCAACACGTCCGATCACAGCTGCTGGCACTCCGCGTTCACGTACCAGAGCTTCCAGCTTACTGGCTTGCTCTGGAGAAGCCGACAACAGAATACGGGATTGGCTCTCACTGAACAGCGCATGATCTGCACGGAGTGCAGTCTCTACATTCACTTGTGCGCCTACGTTACCGCTGATGCAGGACTCTGCCAGTGCAACGGCCAGACCACCTTCGGACAAGTCATGTGCGGAGCGAACAAGTCCGGATTGGATGGCTTCCAGCACAGTGCTGAGCAATGCTTTCTCCGTGTTCAGGTCCAGCGCTGGCGGACGGCCTTCGGTCACGCCGTGTACGGCGTATTGCAACTCGCTGCCGCCGAGTTCCGCTTTGGTTTCACCGAGGAGCATGATGACATCTCCTTCGGATTTGAAAGCTTGTGTCGTGATATGATCCGTATCATGAACGAGACCTACCATACCGACCACTGGCGTTGGATAGATAGAGCCTTTGGCGTTTTCATTGTACAAACTCACGTTACCGCCGATAACCGGCGTATCCAATACGCGGCAAGCTTCCGCCATACCGTCTACCGCTTTTTCCATCTGCCAGAAAATATCCGGTTTCTCCGGGTTACCGAAGTTCAGGTTATCCGTGATTGCCAGCGGTTCTGCACCAGAACATACGATATTCCGCGCCGCTTCACTCACGGCGATACGTCCGCCCACCTCAGGATCAAGGTAAACGTAACGACCGTTACAGTCCGTAGTCATCGCAAGACCTTTGCGCGTGCCACGAATGGTGACTACTGCTGCATCCGAACCTGGACGTACGGCTGTGCTTGTACGCACCATGTAGTCGTATTGATCATAAACCCACTTTTTACTCGCCACCGTTGGGGAAGCCAGCACTTGTTTCAATGCACCGCCGAGATCCGACACTTCGTCATAACGAAGCGTATCGATGGAAGCACTCGCTTCATAATACGCAGGTACGGAAGATGGCTTGTCATATACCGGGCACTCGTCAACCAAAGCCGTTACAGGCATATCGCCAACCACTTCGCCGTGGTGGATCAGTTTCAGACGACCATCGTCTGTAACTTTACCAACTTTGGCACAGATGACACCCCAACGTTCAAAAATTTCCATCGCCTGCGCCTCATCCTTCGGCTCCACGACAAACAGCATCCGCTCCTGAGACTCCGAAAGCATCATCTCGTACGGTGTCATGCCTTCTTCACGCTGTGGCACCTGATCCAGATACAACTCCAGACCGTTGCCTGCTTTACTTGCCATCTCCGCACTGGAGCACGTCAGACCTGCTGCACCCATATCTTGAATACCGAGCACGATGCCCGTATCGATCAATTCCAGACAGGATTCCATAACCAGCTTCTCCATGAATGGATCACCGACTTGGACCGCTGTACGCTGGGACTCGGATTCTTCGGTCAGCTCAACGGATGCAAACGTTGCACCGTGAATACCGTCACGACCTGTTGGTGGGCCAACGTAATAAACCGGGTTACCTACACCTTTGGCTACACCGCGCTGGATTTTGTCATGATCGATCAGACCCACACACATCGCATTCACGAGCGGATTGCCTTCATAACTCTCATCAAACATCACTTCACCTGCAACGGTCGGAATCCCGATACAGTTACCGTATCCCGCAATACCCGCTACCACATGCTCGAACAGATATTTTACGCGCTCGCTCTCCAGCTTACCGAAACGAAGGGAGTTGAGCAGCGCTACTGGTCTTGCACCCATGGAGAAAATATCACGGATAATCCCGCCTACACCTGTTGCCGCCCCTTGATAAGGTTCTACCGCGGAAGGGTGGTTATGGCTTTCAATTTTGAAAACAACGGCCTGGTTGTCACCGATATCTACGATCCCGGCACCTTCACCCGGTCCCATCAGGACACGTGGACCACTTGTCGGGAAACGACGCAAGAGTGGCTTGGAGTTTTTGTATGCGCAGTGCTCAGACCACATGACGCTGAATACACCAATTTCCGTGTAGTTTGGCTTGCGGCCCATGAACTCACAGATCAGCTCATACTCGCTGTCAGACACGCCCATCTGTGCGTATAGTTTATGTTCTGCGACCTGTTCTGCTGTTGGCTCCTTAGCGGATAGCTGCTGCGTCATGCCGATCCCTCCATGCTTTCAAAATTGATGTAAACATCCGTTTGCCGTCTTCCGAACCAAACAGTGAATCCACTGCACGCTCTGGATGCGGCATCATGCCCACTACGTTGCCCGCCTCGTTGCAAACCCCTGCGATATCACCCAGGGAACCATTCGGGTTGTTGCCATATGTGAATACAATCTGATTGTTTGCTTGCAAACTTGCCAGTGTTTCTTCGTCACAGTAATAGTTGCCTTCACCGTGAGCAATCGGAATGACAATCTCTTCGCCTGGTGCATAGTCACGTGTGAAAGGTGTGTCTGCGTTAGCCACTTTCAGCACCGTGTCATGGCAACGGAATTTCAGGGACGTGTTGCGGATCAACGCTCCCGGGAGCAGACCTGCTTCCGTCAGAATCTGGAATCCGTTACAGATGCCCAGCACATATTTGCCTTGCTCTGCGGCTTTCGCCACTTCGTTCATTACGGGTGCGAAACGGGAAATTGCTCCGCAACGCAGGTAGTCTCCGTACGAGAAACCACCCGGAACCAGAATGCAATCATACGCGGACAAGTCCGTAGCCGTATGCCATACATAATCAACCTCTTGTCCAATCGCGTCTTCTACCGCTTTGTAACAGTCGATGTCGCAGTTGGAGCCAGGGAACACAAGAACTGCAAATTTCATGAGATTAACCCTCCAATTCGTAGCGGTAATCTTCAACAACGGTGTTGGCGAGCAACTTCTCACACATCACTTTCAATCGTTTTTCCGCTTCCACACGATCTGTTGTATCCAGATTCAGTTCCATGACTTTACCGATCCGTACACTTTCCACTTCGTTAAATCCCATGGAGTGCAGGGCTCCTTGAACAGCTACGCCTTGCGGGTCGAGTACGCTTTGTTTAATAGTGACATATACGGTTGCTTTGATCATGATCTGTATGTTCCTCCTCAGTAATGAACGGGATAAATGCTTTATGCTGTTAAAAAAGTGCGGTGGCCTTGGGATGCTCGCTTCGGTGTGGATGGTTCCTCCGGCCGCTTGTTGTTCCCAGGTTTCTGATTCGTTTTGGCCCGCGCTGCGGTCAAAACCCGGGAACAAAGGCGGACGCTCCGCTCCTTCGTGAACCATTCCATCCCTACGCTTGATCCTGCGGCAATATTTTTTAAAGGCTTAAACCCTTTGCGTTGCTCTGCGGGTAGTAAAAACGGTGGCCTTGGGACGTTCGCTTCGGTGTGGATGGTTCCTCCGGCCGCGGGTTGTTCCCCGGTTTTCTGATTCGTTTTGGCCCGCGCCGCGGTCAAAACCCGGGAACAAAGGCGGACGCTTCGCTCCTTCGTGAACCATTCCACCCCCTACGCTTGATCCTGCGGCGCTATTTTTTAAAGGCCTAAACCCTTTGCGTTGCTCGGCGGGTAGTAAAAGCGATGGCCTTGGGACGCTCGCTTCGGTGTGGATAGTTCCTCCGGCCGCTTGTTGTTCCCAGGTTTTCTGATTCGTTTTGGCCCGCGCCGCGGTCAAAACCCGGGAACAAAGGCGGACGCTTCGCTCTTTCGTGAACCATTCCACCCCCTACGCTTGATCCTGCGGCGCTATTTTTTAAAGGCCTAAACCCTTTGCGTTGCTCAATGGCAACTGTACAAGCGGTATACCTGAACCAATCCATAGTTTTCCGCATACGCGGTACAGGTCTTCAAGTCTTTGAGTAACATTGATTTTAATTCTTGCATTGATTCCAGGCTTCGCACCTAGTGAAGCCTACGCCTTAATTACCTCATTCACCAGTTTGAACACTGGCGGAGGGAAAGATTTGAGCTGGAGAAACGAAGTGCTCGCCTTTGCGACCGGAATGTGTCCTTTTGAAAAAAGGATAGGAATCCAAACATTCCGGGGGCAACAGCGATCGAAAGCCAAACTTTCCCGGAGCCGCACGCTCAAACGTTACCTTTTATTATTTCGTTAAACGTTTATAAATATCGACGTATCTTGCCGTTGTCGCTTCCACGACCTCTTGCGGAAGCGGTTCGGGCTTGCTGTTCTTGTCCCAATCGGTGCCTGCAAGATAGGTACGGACAGGCTCTTTATCCATGCTGTCGATCTCAATGTCGAGAGCATAGTTTTCTTTTGCCCAGAAGCGGGAAGCATCCGGGGTGAAGATTTCATCAATCAGGATCACCTTGCCGTCCACGATGCCAAACTCGAATTTGCAGTCTGCCAGGATGATACCGCGCTGGTCACAGTAATCACGAGCAAACTCATAGAGGCGCAAGCTTTTCTCTTGAAGCTCGATCGCAAGCGCATCTCCCACAAGCTCTTTCATACGCTCCATCGGAATGTCCTCGTCATGACCAACATCATTTTTGGCAGCCGGTGTGAAGATGGGCACTTCAAGCTTGGCATTTTTGCGCAGGCCTTCCGGCAGTTTGATTCCATTCACTTCTCCGGTTGTCTCGTACTGTCTCCAGCCACCGCCAGTGATGTATCCGCGCACCACACATTCGATATCGATGCGCTCGGCTTTGCGTGTAACCATGATGCGGTTTTTGAGCAATTCAGGTTCGGTGACGAGATCACCCAGCTGATTCACATCCGTATGAACCACGTGGTTTTCCATCATGCTACCTGTCAGATCAAACCAGAAGCTGCTGAGTTGATTCAGCACATTGCCTTTCTCTGGAACCGCCGGATCGAGCACATAATCAAATGCCGAGATGCGATCAGTTACCACAATAAGAAAATGCTCACCCAGATCGTATAGCTCGCGTACTTTCCCTTTGTATAACAGAGGTGCTTTAACAATATCTGCCGCCGTGGACAGTGCCATGGGGTCACCTTCTTTCAGGAGATGTAAATTATACGTCCAATTCCCCTCATCACGCGGGGCCACTCCAAATGCAGAAGAACCTCCCGATCGCTGTTATCCCCGAATTTTTCTGATCCAATTGTATGAGGGGAAAATTCGGTGATAAAGGCGAACGCTTCGCTTCTACAGGTTTTTTCTGCATTCTCCGTTCCAGCGTGAACACATAATCAACCTATACTTTTAGTGGGGTATTTCTGTCCTCTACGTTCCCTGCTAGCCCATCATTCGTTCTCTAACCTTAGTAAGGGAATATATTAATCGATTAGTCGTTCAAGCCGAGTTTTTTGAAAATCGTATCGACGTGTTTCAGGTGCCAGGACGGGTTAAAAGCATCTGCAATTTCCTCGTCGTTCAGCACAGCCGTAATTTCCGGTGTGGACTTCACGATGTCCTGGAATTGACGTTGTTCTTCCCATGCCTGCATGGCACGCGGTTGAACGGTATCGTACGCTTGCTCACGGCTGAAGCCTTTGTCAATCAGTTTCGTCATAACGCGGCCGGAGAATGGTACGCCGAAGGTACGTTCCATGTTGCGTTTCATGTTTTCCGGGAAAACCGTCAGGTTCTTAACGATGTTACCAAAACGGTTCAACATGTAGTTCAGCAACATCGTTGCGTCCGGCAGAATGACACGTTCTACGGAAGAGTGCGAGATGTCGCGCTCATGCCACAGTGTTACGTTCTCGTATGCAGATACCATGTGTCCGCGGATAACACGGGACAGACCGGAGATGTTTTCACTGCCAATCGGATTGCGCTTGTGCGGCATTGCGGAAGATCCTTTTTGACCTTTGGCAAACGCTTCTTCCACTTCACGGAACTCACTCTTCTGCAGAGCTCTAACTTCTGTAGCGAACTTGTCCAGAGAAGTTGCGATCAGTGCCAGCGTAGCCATGTACTCCGCATGACGGTCACGTTGCAACGTTTGCGTGGAGATTGGTGCAGGCTTAGTACCCAGCTTCTCACAGACAAACTCTTCAACAAATGGATCGATGTTAGCATACGTTCCAACGGCACCGGAGATTTTACCAAACTGTACGCCATCCGCTGCATGGCGGAAACGATCCAGGTTACGCTTCATTTCTTCATGCCACAACGCCATTTTCAACCCGAAAGTTGTCGGCTCCGCATGCACACCATGTGTACGTCCCATCATGGGCGTATGCTGGTATGTCAGTGCTTTTTCACGCAAAATTTCGATGAAATTAATAATGTCTTTTTCCAGAATTTCGTTCGCTTGACGCAGTACATATCCCAGTGCCGTATCCACCACGTCAGTGGAAGTCAGGCCGTAGTGTACCCATTTCCGCTCTGCACCCAGGCTCTCGGATACCGTACGTGTGAACGCAATAACGTCATGGCGTGTTTCCTTTTCAATCTCATAGATACGATCAATGTCAAAGGAAGCGTTCTGGCGAAGCAAAGCTGCTTCTTCCTTCGGGATAACTCCAAGCTCAGCCCAAGCCTCGCATGCGCAAATTTCAACCTCTAGCCACGATTGGAATTTGTTTTCTTCTGTCCAGATGGCTCTCATTTCGGGTCTGCTATAACGTTCAATCATGAATTTGTATGCCTCCATAGATTAGTTTGTTCGATCCATTGCAATCCTTCTTCGACATCCTGACAGAGCAGGTTCACATGCCCCATCTTCCGTCCTGTCTTCGCTTCGCTCTTGCCATATATATGAAGCTTAGGGATCACACCGAGTTCCATCGCCTCTTCATCAGGTTGCCCTGTTCTTGCGATGATTCCTTCCAGATGCTCACCAAGCACATTGACCATAACGACGGGACTTAACAGCGTTGTATCCCCCAGCGGTAATCCGCAGATGGCACGAACATGTTGCTCAAACTGTGATGTGGCGCAAGCCTCCATCGTGTAGTGTCCGGAATTATGCGGCCGTGGAGCCAGCTCGTTCACATACAGTCTGCCGTCTGCGGCTACAAACAGTTCGACCGCTAGCAATCCGACAGCTTTCAGGGATTCGGCAACCGCAGCGGCCAGTTTCTGTGCTTCCAGTTGAATGTCTGTAGCCACTCGCGCAGGTACGATGGAAGCATGCAAAATGTTGTTCACATGAATGTTCTCCGCAGGCGGGAACGTTTTGATCTCTCCGCTCGTGCTACGAGCAACAATGACCGAAATTTCGCATTCGAACTTGATGAATTGCTCCAGTACCAGCTCTGCTCCTGTCGATGCAAGCTCTTGGTACGCTTCTTCAGCTTCCGATGCCGCACGGATTACTCGCTGACCTTTGCCGTCATATCCGCCAGTCACTGTTTTCAGCACACATGGAACACCTAATTCACTCACTGCAGCTTTCATCGTATCCAAACTGGTAATCTCCCGATATGGGGCAACCCTTACCCCAGCCGCTTCAATCGCACGTTTCTCACGCAAGCGATGCTGGGTCGTGTATAACAGGGTACTCCCTTGCGGCACGGATGACTCACGCTCAAGTAAAGCCGCCACTTCTGCATCCACATTCTCGAATTCATACGTGATCACATCGCATTGCCGCGCGAGTTCTCTTGCTGCCTGTACATCGTCGTATCCAGCTTCAATCTGCTTCGCAATCTGGCCACAAGGTGATTCCGGTGTTGGGTCAAGTGTCACGAATCGATACCCCATCGCCGTTCCGGCTAGCGTCATCATCCGTCCGAGCTGTCCGCCGCCAAGAATACCGATTGTTGTATGTCCGGGTAATAAGACGGGTTGTCCCTGCCCTGTTCCCTTATCCTGTCTGGTTGCCTCGTTACTCATAGCTCATCACTGCTTTCCAGTACTTCTTGTTTAATCCGTTCTCTGCGAGCTTCGGAGCGGCGCTGCACCTCCGGGTCAAAAGCGCCAATGATCTGTGCCGCGAGCAAGCCTGCATTTGTCGCACCCGCTTTGCCAATGGCTACCGTGGCTACAGGGATGCCGCCAGGCATCTGCACAATGGACAGCAAGGAATCGAGACCGTTCAATGCTTTGGATTGAACCGGAACACCGATGACGGGAAGCATCGTTTTGGATGCCACCATACCTGGAAGATGAGCCGCTCCGCCTGCACCAGCGATAATGACCTTGAATCCGCGGTCGATCGCCTGCTCTGCATATTCAAACATCAAATCCGGTGTGCGATGTGCAGAGACGACCTTTTTTTCATAACCAATCTCAAGCTCGTCCAGCACCTCGCACGCATGTTTCATCGTTTCCCAATCGGACTTACTGCCCATAATTACAGCAACTTGCACTGACATGAATACATCCCACTCCCATCTGAGCATTTTAAAAAAAACGAAAAAGTCCGCTACCCGCGAAAATATTACATTTTCTCCGGACACCGGACTCCAAGAAATACGTATCCTCATTTGGGCATGCCAAAAGGGGCTTGCTGTCCGCAATCAACCATGCGACTCTCAGCCGTATCTCCTCGTAGTCCGGAAATTTACGGTTTCCGGGTAGATACTTCCGGGCCCTATTCCCGGCGTTATACGAGCAAATATCTATTCGTTACATCTTCTTTACCACGTTCCACAATCATACAACTTTCGTTCCTACTCGACCTTATTTTAACCTGATCGACACATCTAACATTCTAACAATCCCCTACAGCGTATGTCAACTTAAAGACGAACATTTAACATATTGACAAATCTAATGTTCGGGAATTAGTACAGTGCTATACAATAAACTCCAAATTCGCTTGAAATACCCCATCCTGTTGCTTCAAAATAAAATAAAATAAAATAAATAAAGCCGGCTTCTCTTCAATTTCTCGAAGACAACCGGCTTGTTCACACGGGAATGGAGTACAAGTACATCCTCCCTCTTATTTCAACATCATTTTACGATCAATACAGGAATTTGAGCATGCTGTACTACATTGTGACTGACACTGCCGAGCACGAATTCACGGATTCCGCCTAAACCTCGGGAACCAATGATAATGATATCCGAGCCGTTTTCTTTGGCATAGTCCAGCAACACTTCTGCTGCAGCCCCTTGGATCAGATCTACATTTGCCGTAACACCTGCAGCCTGAATACGCTCTTTGGCTTCATCCGTCGTTTGCACAGCCAGATTGTAGTAATCGTTGTTGAGTGAAGGCGGCAATGGCGCCAGACCTTCCCCAATAAATACGCGCGGAAAATCAAAAGCATGAATGACATCAAGCACAGCCCCCGGCGATGCCTTCGCAAACTCGATTGCACGATCCAGTGCTTTATTTGAAGCTTTTGACCCATCATAAGCTACTAAGATTTTGGAAAACAACATGTAAATCCCGTCCCTTCCTTATATATGTAGAACCCGAAGCAAGCCTCGGTCTGACATCTAAATCCCTTACAAAGCCTGGAACCATGTAACTTCTTAAACCTTCCCAGCTTAAGATGAATCACTTGATAAGAAACAATTTACATAATAAACTCTTTCATCCCTAAACAATCACTGCAAAAAGTAACCATACATCACTGCATTCAGAAACACGAGCAACGGAATGCCAATCGTAAAGCTGGGATGTTTCGTTTTATGCCTTTTCCGATACATCGCAATCCAGATACCTAGTGCACCACCGATAAAGGCTAGCAAAAATAACGTTCGTTCAGGCGTACGATCTCGCCGCTGCTGTGCACGTCTCTTGTCGTCAGACATGACCAGATAGGCCACAACATTAATAAAGATAAACCATACGATAAGTCCGGTATGCATATGCGTTTAGCGGTCCCCCTGTCCCGGGACATCTCCCTGTCTCCATTATAATCCCAAGACAGGCAGATGATCAACGCGGGCAGAGAACCGCACTATTTTACATAAACGAGAATTTTACGATTCCTGTTTCGGAATCCCGT
This sequence comes from Paenibacillus polysaccharolyticus, assembly GCF_023714295.1. Lineage (GTDB taxonomy): Bacteria > Bacillota > Bacilli > Paenibacillales > Paenibacillaceae > Paenibacillus > Paenibacillus polysaccharolyticus_A. The sequence continues at coordinate 10,276 of NZ_JAMAUN010000012.1, read as the reverse complement.
TCAGGCTCGGTACCCTTTTGGCTGATTTCTCCGGGGTCACTGCGATATTCTCTTCCCGAATGCTGTCCTTATTCTGCTGGTTATTGCGTTTTTCCGGTTTGTTATGCGGCATCTCAGGCTCACCTCCTCCGCTTACGTTGCCTGAAAACGAAGCTTCTTATACGAAGGAGGCACCTGTATTTTAGGCTTTAGGGCCCACGTCTAGTTGTTCCGGTGACTGTTTAGAAAATGATATAACGCTCCGTACAGGTTGGCATCATTTCCAAACGTACAGGCTGTAATCTGTGGGCTCGCCTTATGCAATGGGTTAATTCGCTTCAGTTCATCTATTGCCCATTGGATTCGCTCCAGCACAACAGGCTGTGCACTAATGCCTCCTCCAATGGCAAACACTTCAGGGTCGAGAATGTATTGCAGATTCATGATCTGAACCGCAATCTGTGTGCAAAAGGTGTCAAATACACCGCACGCCTCCGCATCTCGCTGATTAATAAATTCAAACACGGCCTCACCATCGGCAGGGTCATCCAGCCCTTTTAACTTACCAATCTGTCTGACCATCTCTACAGCCGAGCTCTCCAGTCCAAAATAGGCCGCTTCCTTCGTTACCGGATCAATCCGGCTCATCACATAACTAACCTCTCCGGCTGACAAGTTTTTGCCACGTTGCAGTTTACCGTCCATGATGATTCCTCCCGCGATGCCGCTACCCAGCACCATAACGACGGAATCCTTGGTATCTTTGACACTGCCGAGCCATAGTTCGGCAAGCGCTGCGCACTTCCCATCATTTTCAATGGACACACGGATCGCATATCTGTCTTCAAGAAGTTTGGCTAAATTCACCTCATGCAAAAATGGAAAAGAACCACCGTGATACACCATTCCTGTCTCCACATCGATTGTTCCCGGACAACTCAGGGCAATGCCCTGAATCTGTGACAAATCTTGTGCATCCACGATGGCATAAAGCGCATCCTGCAGTTCCTGCAAGCCACTCCGCCCAACGCCACGTTTTCCCTTCGACAACAGCTCTCCGCTTTCGCTCATCATTCCGTATTTAATAAAAGTTCCACCAATATCAATAACTAAATACATGCTTTCAGCCCCCTGCTCTACATATCATTCGTCAACATCTTAATTGAAATATAGAGCGTTTCCATTTATATTTATGGTATTTATTTGCGATTAATAGTAATTAATTATGATCTTTAGGGAGATGGAGAGTTCAGTGCCAACGATAACCGAAACCAGACTTCAATGGATCTTACAAACGTTATATGATACCACCCGGGTTCCTGCGTTCTACCTTAAGCGAGGTATCGATCGTCATCCTACTTTGAGCCCGGAATTGGTGAACCAGCTTCTGTCCACTCCTGTTCATCTGAAAATCCAGCTCATGGATTACAATATACAAATGGACAAGATGATCCTGATGCCAGTCTCCACTCTTGAAGGACAAGGTTTGCTTGTTCTCTGGCCCAATGCACAGTCATATGTTGGGCATGTTCCGTTTGCATGGGATCAACAACTGAATTCAACCACATTCATTGAACCCAATGATCCCCATCAACTGCTGAGTGTGGCGATTATGGCCCATTATCTTTTACATCATGAAATATTGGATCGGAATCAAGTTCTTGAGGACAACGAACATGTCTTAAATATAAATAATCATGCGGAAGGTGTGCTTGAACTATCTCTTCTGGAACAGAGAGAGCGGAGATTGTTTCACAAATCCTACCTGTCGGAGAAAAAGATATTTGATCAGGTGCGTCTGGGGAACAAACATAAGATGCTTTTGTATCTGAAGCAGCATATGGAGTTGAATGGGGTCTACGGCACTTTATCGAAACACAATAGTTTACGGAGCAAAAAGAATCTGATCATTGCGGCCATTACGCTCGGAACCCGTGCTGCAATTGATGGCGGATTGTATGCGGAGTCGGCACTTACGCTTAGCGACACCTATATTCAGCACATTGAAACGCTGTCCCGGATTGATTCGATTCATCCGATTCTGCATAAGATCCTTGGTGATTTTACCGAACGTGTAGCCAAAGTCCATCGGGCTCATAACTCCAAAGACATTCTGTTATGCCAGGAATATATATTCAATCACTTATACGATGACTTAAGTCTGTCCGTACTGTCCGCGCATCTGCAAATAAGCCCCTCCTATCTTTCCCGTAAATTCAAGGAAGAGACTGGAGAGGCACTTCGCATTTTTATACAAAGGCAACGGATTGAAGAAGCCAAAAATCTAATCGTTTTCTCAGACTATCGCCTGAGTGAGATTCATACGTTGCTTAACTTTCACGATCAGAGTTACTTCATCAAAGTGTTCCGAAAACATACGGGTTTTACACCAAAAGAATATCGTAATCGATTTGTGATCAAGCCTTCTTGAACATGACACCTGACTAGTAGGCTTCTCTCATTTCATCTCATAGAAATTTCAACTCACATAAGGCTACCTGAGATGCGGTCGCTCCGATTAAATAGTCCGAGATCGTTTAACTCCTATTCTCTCACCTTATGTTGTCATTGCCGCATACCTATTTTCCTTGTTTCTCCATAGCCGCCTTGAGTAAATCCCCCAGGTTGGAGCCGATGGACTCCTGCTTCGCGTATTGTTTCACCAGCTTTTGCTGCTCGCGTTTGTTCACGTGTTGCTTATCTTTATCCAGCGTTTCGGTGATTCCGCAAGGCAGACACTGTACATACAGTCCAGCTTTGCCTTCCTTGATCTCCATCTTCTTATGACACTGCGCGCAGCGGCGGTTCGACAACCGTTTCTCATTGGAGCGACGATAACCACAGTCCTCCGTAGGACATACGAGGAACTTGCCACGTTTCCCCTTTTTCTCTAGCAACTTGGCATTACAGTCCGGGCAGTGGCTGTTGGTTACATTATGGGGTTTGTACTCGGCTTTACTGCTTTTCACGGTGGATACAAGTTCCTTTGCCATGGAACGAATACCATCCAGGAACGGGCCTGGTTTACCCTGTCCACGCGCTATACGCTCCAGTTCAGCCTCCCAACGAGCGGTCAGTTCCGGTGTTCGCAGTTGCGGGGCAGCAAGCTCAATCAGCTGTTTGCCTTTGCCCGTTGGATGCAGACTGTTCCCTTGACGATCAATCGTATCCGAGCTGACCAGTTTCTCAATGATATCTGCGCGTGTCGCAGGTGTGCCCAGTCCGTGCTTCTCCATCTGGGAGAGCAACGCTGCTTCCGTATACCTCTTCGGTGGCATCGTACGTCCACTCTTGATGTGGCAGCGCCCAAGTGTCACTGACTGACCTTGCTGCAAATCTGGCAACAGTGCACGCTCATGGTCACCTGCATCATTGGAACGGTCATCATCTTCATCATCCGTGTAATCACCGCCGTACACCTCACGCCAGCCACTATCCTTGACCGTTGTGCCCTTCACATGGAAGGAATCCTTACCTACCTGTACCGTAACAGCTACTGAATCATACCTCGCTGCTGGATAGAACAGACTGATGAAACGGCGAACAATCAGATCGTAGAGCTTACGTTCCTCTGGGCTCAGCTGATTCAGCAATACCGTCTGCTCGGTTGGAATAATGGCATGGTGATCAGTAACCTTGCTATCATCCACAATCCGTTTCGTGACATTCAGGTTTTTGCGCAGTAAAGGGCGTGCAAGTGATGCATACGGGCCAACAGCTACACTCTCGAGCCGCTCTTTTAACGTTCCCGTCATGTCGGAAGTCAGATAACGGCTATCTGTCCGCGGATAGGTAACAAGCTTATGCTGCTCATACAGACGCTGGAGTACGTTAGAGGTCTGTTTAGCGGAAAAGCCGTGTTTACGGTTCGCATCCCGTTGCAGTTCCGTAAGGTCGTAAGCCAGCGGATGCGGCTCGACTTTTTCACTTTTTTTCACTTGGGCAATCGAGCCTTTACGTCCTTCTACACGTGCCTTCAATTGCTGCATATCCTGTTTGTCAAAAATTCTGGAATCCCCGCCAGATGCACGCCATACCGCCTGAAAATCTCCAAAATCCGCGCTTAACGTCTCATATTCCTCTGAACGGAAGCCGTTAATTTCATTTTCCCGATCCATAATCATACCCAAAGTTGGTGTCTGTACACGTCCAGCGGATAATTGGGCATTGAACCGTACGGTTAACGCACGTGTCACATTAAGACCAATCATCCAGTCTGCTTCGGCACGGCAGCGTGCGGATTCATAGAGACGGTCGAATTGACTTCCCGGCTTCAGCGAGGCGAATCCGTCCTTGATCGCTTTATCCGTTTGGGATGAAATCCACAGTCGTTTGAACGGCTTTTTCCACTGCGCCATCTGCATAATCCATCTTGCAAGCAGTTCTCCTTCACGGGCCGCATCCGTTGCAATAACCAACTCACCCACATCCTGACGTTTCATCAGTTGCTGCACGGCTTTGTACTGGTGATTCGTTTCCCGGAGCACCTTCAGCTTGGTTCGCTCTGGCAAAATCGGCAAATCTTCCAGATTCCACGTCGCGTACTTTTTGTCATAATCCTCAGGTTCGGCGAGGCCCACCAAATGTCCCAAGGCCCACGTTACAATGTATTTCGGACCTTCCATATAACTTTTATGTTTATCACGCGCGCCCATCACCCTTGCAATCTCCCGGGCTACAGATGGCTTCTCTGCGAGTACCAATGTCTTCACTTCGTATCTCTTCCTTTCTTTCCAAACGCTAATATCGGAGACAACGGATCTGTCTTCCCTGTCTTCCTATATTTCCATCTTTACATTATATCATCTCAATCAGAATCATGTTTTCAACAAATGTATATTCAACAGAACAGGGTTTCAAGGGCATCTCTTTTCGCCAATACATTCAACTTATCATCCGACCAAGATGTGTCATATCTATGTTAGATAATATCTTTTCTTTGACTTTCCAACAAAAAAAATAGTCTTTCACTTCCAAGACACAAAGAGAAAACGTGAGATATCTTCACACAAAACCAATATGTATGCGTTTTTTTGAATAAATAATAGATTTGTAAGATTACCTCACACCAATATAAGATGTGCAAAAGCATTATACAAAGATTGCTAAAACACACACATCATCTTAGACACAGGAAGGGAGCGTGGATGCATGACTTATCATGGATCTGTATTAAAAAAAGGCGGGGCCTTATTACTCGCGGGAACCGTGGTTGCCGCAACGTGGGGAGGAACTGCTGTACCTTCGGCTTTCGCCGCCGCTGCAACTCCTCCAAGCCAAACCTCCACCGTCGCCGCCCTTGCAGGGAAAGCGCCGGTCAGTGCCGCAACCTTCGTTCAGGCCATGGAAGAAGCTGCTACACTTGCAGGTGTACCTTTTACCATGGACAAGCTCTCCGGTGCGACAATGTCACGCAAAGATGCTGCACTTGCCTTGCAGCAATGGCTCAAGCTGGACACTGCTCCGGCATCCTTCAAGGATGTGCCGAAGCAGTCCGAGTATGCCAGTGCCGTCGGCGCCCTGAATGCCGCCGGACTCATGAAAGGCTATACGGACTCTCTTTTCTTACCGAACGCTGTACTTACAGCGAACGACGTCTCTATTTTGAAAGACCGCATCTATACCTACATAAAACCGTTTGTGCTCGAAGAAGCCACGATCATGGATATGCAGAACGCCATGGCACAAGGTAAACTGACATCCAAAGAGCTGGTGCAACATTATCTGGATCGTATCGAGAAATACGATGATCAAGGTGTCAGCATTAATGCTGTCCTCAATCTGAACCCGGATGCCCTTAAAATCGCAGAACAACTAGATGAAGAGCGCACAGCTCAGGGACCTCGCGGCCCGCTTCACGGTATCCCGATCCTGGTGAAGGATAACTTTGATACCAAAGACATGCCAACCACGGCTGGCTGTATCTGTCTGAAGGATTCTATTCCGGCCCATGATGCAGAGCAGGTGAAGAAGCTGAAAGCAGCGGGAGCCATTATTTTGGGCAAAACCAACCTGCATGAGTTTGCTTTTGGCATCACAACATCAAGCTCACTGGGAGGACAAACGCTTAACCCTTACGCTCTTGATCATTATCCGGGCGGATCGAGTGGCGGAACAGGTGCGGCCATTGCCGCAAACTTCGCTGCAGCAGGTATGGGCACCGATACAGGTGGGTCCATCCGCATACCGTCCAGCTTTAACAGCCTTGTTGGCATTCGTCCAACCATTGGCCTCTCCAGCCGAGAAGGCATTATTCCACTCGCACTGACACAAGACGTTGGTGGGCCGATGGCCCGTACGGTAAGTGACGCAGCGATCATGCTGGATGCTACCGTTGGTTATGACAAAAAGGATGTAGCCACGGCTTACGCAGTAGGTAAGATCCCTTCCAGTTACACAGACTTCCTGGATGTGAACGGACTGAAGGGTTCTCGGATCGGTGTAGCTCCTGAACTCATCCCAAGCACCAAAGCGGAAGAAAAAGCGGTTGCTGACGTCATCAACGCCGCCGTTGAAGAACTAAAATCCCTCGGCGCTACCGCGGTACCAATCTCCATTCCGAACTTTGAGGAAATCAATAAATACCCTAGTCTCAGCGGCTATGAATTCAAGTTCCAGCTGAATGACTATCTGGATTCTCTCGGTGACAAAGCGCCATATCATAGCCTGTCCGAGATTATTGCATCCGGTCAGTTTGATAAAACTCAGGAACAAGCTATGAAAGCACGGGATGCAATAGACACGTTGGAAACAACGGAGTATAAAGATATCGTCTTGAAACGTACTCAAATCACGCGGAATTCTTTACTAAAAGTAATGGCGGACAACCATCTGGATGCGATCATCTACCCAACATCAACACAAGCCGCTGGCGTGATCGGTAAAGGTCAAACCTCCGGTGCCAACAATCGTCTAAGCCCATTCTCCGGCTTCCCGTCCATTACTGTACCGGCTGGCTTCACAACGGATGGCTTGCCAGTAGGAATGGAGTTTCTCGGTAGAGCCTTTGACGAGGGAACATTGATCAAGCTCGCTTACAGCTACGAACAAGGTACACACCACCGTCAGGCACCCAAGTTAACGCCTTAACTTCTTGATGACTGAAGATATACGAGCAAGAGCACTCATACTTCTATCCTTTCCCTTTATTGAACATTCTTCATTAAACATGCACCCCCATTCACGATTCTGTGAATCGGGGTGTTTTTCGATCTATATTTTCAAATTGCCCAGATCTTGATTTGTAGTCTACAATATGTATGAGGAAGTTTACTACTTGTACATCGTTTGAACCACACATTAACAGGAGGTTTTGGATGAATTATTCAAGATGGCATATGTTACTTATTACCTTGCTCAGTTTCTCCCTTTTTGCCACATCAACGGCCAGTGCTGCCACAACTACTAATGCCAAGAAATATAAGTGGGCTAAGCCCGCTGTAGAATTCATGGCCTCTCACGGTGTCATGCAAAGCTACGAACAGGAAGCAGATCGTTTAAACCAAACGGTGTCCAAAGCCGAATTAACCCAAATGATACATACCTTATTCAAGGAATTTCGTGTTGAACCCGATAAAAAAATCGAAATTCCAGGCGTACCAGAAGGAAGCACCTATTATTCCATTTTTAGAGATGTGTACGGCAGCATTCCGAGTAATCCTTTAGGAATGATCGCAGCGGCAGATCAGATAAACTACAATAGTGAAACATTTACGTATCAACCTTCTAAGAGTTTGTCTCGCTGGGATTTGTTGATTGCCCTGAATGCACTATTCCCTGATATCCGTTACACTCTAGACGAAATGTCCATAAAAGAAATCATAACTAAAGTGAACTCGTTCAGGGATATCCCGAAAAGAACATTTTCTTCTTTTGAAACATATGACAAATGGAAGTTTGCTTATCAACCACTGGCTCCTGAGTTAGGTATTATTCAAGAAAAAAAACAGAATGCATACCTTGGATCCGATTTCGATGGTGTAAAAACATATGCTATGCTCGGCTTCTCTAAAGCAGGCATTATGAAACCCGATGCTAAAGGGAAATTTTATCCGAATCAAAAGGTAACGTTAGCTGAAACTGTGGTTATCCTGCAACGCATCTACAATTTTTATGGCGGGAAAGGCTACAAACATCAGCCTACCAAAGACGAACTGATTCCAAGAGAGTTAATTCGTGAGTACGTCTATAGAAATTCTGCGCATGGCAGTCTTATATCTGATAACGTGGCACTTGTTAGTACGGATAACATTTCTACCGCCTATCTGGCAATCAGCGCAACAGAACCGGTTGATCTGAAAGTCATTGTGAACGGCGAGAGTATAACCTACTCTTATGAACAATTAAGCGTACTTGATGCACCCATTATGATCGCGTTTGACGGGGCAGATTATGCAGAGGTATACCCCATTTTACGCAGGACAGGCAAACCCATTGTAGATCAAGGGGAAAGTGAAGGTAATGAATTCTTCGAAAAGTTAGATTTGTTTTTTTATTTCTCGGGTAAATGGACTGATTTTAGTGTGTTCAATACATTATGGGAAGATGAAAGTTATGAAGAGCTTGAACAGTAACGTTGATGAGTAATAATTGGGAAATAGCAAATATAAGGTAGAGCTCAGATTACTGAGTTCTACCTTTTTTTCCTTTGATGCTAGCTATGAAAACTGAACTGAAGTCTAATTCATCAGATACCTTGGTAGATTAACATTTACGCCCTATCCGGCACACCCCATCGAACAACTAGACCCGAGTACGTTAGCCCGCCTCCAAAACCAAACAGCGCAACGTTTTGCCCATGTCTCAGCTTCCCTTCATCCACTGCAATCTGCAATGCAAGTGGAATAGAAGCCGCAGAAGTATTCCCCCGATACTCCATACTCGTTAATGTGCGTTCAAGTGGAATCGGACCACGTTCACACATCGCTTCAATCATACGCATATTGGCACTGTGCGGAACAAACCAATCGATCTGCTCAGGTGACATTTCAGCTCTCGTAATCAGCTCAGCTAATTGTTCAGGAACCATGCGGACTGCCCATTTGTAGACCTCTCTTCCGTTCTGCACCAGATTGCCCTCGGCATTCAAAGGCTGACCATGCATCTCTGTAGAAAGTCCGCTTTTATATAAGTGCATGCCACCATCTCCTTGTGTCCCGGAAATGACAGACTTAAAATCACCCTCGTCAGAAGCACGTTCTACCAGAAACGCACCGGCCCCATCTCCAAACAATACGCACGTTGTGCGATCTGTATAGTCCGTTATTTTGGATAACGTTTCTGCTCCGATGACGAGTACCTTGCGATACATCCCACTGGTTACCAGACTATCTGCCAGTTGCATACCGTATGTGAAGCCGGCGCAAGCCGCGTTCAGATCAAGCACTCCTGTCTGGGGAATGCCCAGGTTTGCCTGGACTCGTGAAGCCGAACTTGGGAAAGCATACTCGGGTGTACTTGTTGCAAAAAGAATCATATCTACATCGGTGATCTTCACCTCGTAACGACGCACCATATCTTCTACAGCTTTTGTGGCCAGATCTGATACAAATTCATGTTTGCCTGCAATCCGGCGCTCTCTCATCCCCGTCCGTTGTACAATCCACTCATCGCTTGTGTCGACCAATTTTTCCAAATCTGCATTGTTTAGTATTCGATCCGGTACATATGTACCCATGGCTGTGATTGTTGACTTAGATTGATGATTCATAGCTGAGATCACCTCATTTGATTTTTTTACTATTATAGCACTAAGTATTAGTACTTGGTACTAATTTTATTTTGTAGAAAACTACTATTGATTAACAAGAGGAATACTAACAAAAAAACAGCCTAATTACTTGGAGTGCTACTTTACTTAAATTCTGTTAAATACAAAAAAATAAGAACCACTACCGAATATCATCGGCAGTGGTTCTTTAGTTTGCTTGGCGGCGTCCTACTCTCCCAGGACCCTGCGGTCCAAGTACCATCGGCGCTAGAGGGCTTAACGGTCGTGTTCGGGATGGGTACGTGTGGAACCCCTCCGCCATCGCCACCAAACGAGCATTTGTGAAACAAATGCATTCGCGTTCCATTCGGTCCATCACAGCGGTGTGGATGAATGGTTCAGCGCATATTCAGAGTTGTTGTTCTCTGAAAACTAGATTCGAAACGAAACGCACGCGATTCAAAACTTGCTATTGGATAAGCCCTCGACCGATTAGTACTGGTCAGCTCCATGCATTACTGCACTTCCACCCCCAGCCTATCTACCTCGTCGTCTTCAAGGGGTCTTACATACTGGGAAATCTCATCT
>NZ_JAMAUN010000011.1:0-243541 GCF_023714295.1 Paenibacillus polysaccharolyticus | reverse complement strand
GTTTCTTGAATTCTTCATTGTATCGTTGCCGTTGTTCTCCCATGTGGACACACCTCCGTTAGCCTTATTATCCTTCTGTCCGTTAATGGGTGTCCACTTTTTATTCTAGTTCCATGGTGATCGTTAGATTTAGAAATGTGCTGAAATGACCGAAATAAGGTTCGTGGTGATCGTTAGCGTAGTGGATTAGTGCCGGATGAATGCGCAGCTATGGAATAAAATAAAAAGACCTCAACTTCACAATAAAGGGAATTCCCTTAATGGTGGTGTCGAGGTCTTTTGGCATCAAATAAGCGATGTGTGTGGAAGTAAAAAACTCTTGCAACTTGGCCGGATGTCAGTGAAATTTCGCTACACGCTACACGGCATCTCGCCTGAGGAAATCGCATAGAGTACACGCCCTTAGGTTCTACTATACGCCCGTCCGTGTGCCAATAATGTTGGTGTTACAACTACAATTACCTATTACTGACCCATCATACCGCCGTCTACAGTGTAGAGGGATGCGGTAACGTAAGAGGCGTCTTCGGACAACAGGAAGTTCATCACGGCTGCGACTTCTTCCGGTTCACCGTAACGGCCCATTGGGATAGCAGATACTGTAGCGGATTGGTAATCTTCCACGTTGCCGGAGTTAGCTTCGATCTGACGCATCATACGTGTGTTGATTGTACCTGGCAATACGGCGTTAACACGAATGTTGAAAGGTGCCAGCTCGTTAGCAGCGGTACGTGTGAGACCAACAACGGCATGTTTGGACATAATATATGGAGATACCGCCGGAGCGCCCATCAGACCAGCAAGGGAAGAGGTATTCAGAATCGCACCGGATTTTTGTTTTTTCATCACAGGAATGACGTTTTGCAGACCAAGGAATACCCCGCGAATATTTACGTTGTATACTGTATCAAGTGCTTCGACACTCAGGTCTTCAATTAGACCCGTTGGCCCTTCAATACCGGCATTATTCGCAAAATAATCGATGCGTCCAAATGCATCCAGTGCTTTTTGTACATAATTTTTAACATCTGCTTCATCGGATACGTTGGCTTTGACCGCAATGACATGCTTTTGATCGAGATTCAATTCAGCAATCGTTTTGGCAATTGCTTCTTCGTTCAAATCAACCAAGACCAGATTGATTTTACGTTCAGCCAAGCGACGTGCAAGCTCTTTACCAATTCCTCCGGCAGCTCCTGTAATGACAGCGGTTTGTGTGTAGGATGTACTCATGATTGAATCGTCTCCTTATAATATATAATGGGCAGGTAATCTCCATAGGAATTAAATAATAAATTCAGTGGGTGAAAACCTGTCGTCTTTAGTTCCTGTCTTAATGTTAAGATATACATAAATATGTGACAATAATCATTGACAGCGCAAATGTCAGCTACTGAACACAGATGTAAGCGTTGTTCATTTAGGTTACAATAATGGACAAAGGAGGCGGAAGTGTTGATTATTGAACACCCTCAGGATCGGAGAGCACGAAGAACGCAGGATGCGATCATCGCTGCGGCGGTTTCTTTAATATTGGAAAAGGGGGCTGACGCCCTGACCATCCGGGATATTACGGAACGAGCCGACTATAATCGGGGGACCTTTTATTTGCATTTTCCCGGCAAACCGGAGCTACTGCAATTTCTTCTGGAAGACTTCCTGCAAGGATTAGGACAGGCTTACGCCTCACCGTATGCTAACCTTACAGAAGTAGATATGACCGGACTGTTACCGTCAACTATGCCTGTGTTTGAATATATTGAGAATCATCAGGATCAATTCAAGGCGCTCATGACAATGCATGGGGATATGGCGCTCAGGATCAACAATGTGTTCCGGGATTACCTTACTCAGGACTTCATTTTGGTAACTGAAGATAGTGAGCAAGTGATCAATTATGACATCATGTTAAGTTATCTCGTATCCGCAACCGTGGGGGTTATTATGCATTGGGCAGAGGTGGGATTCAAATATTCCGCACATTATATGGGGGAACAGCTGACAGCTCTAATTAACATCAAACCGACCCGTCTGCTGATTGAACCAGGGCAGAAGGGTCGGATGATGAATGAGCGTATGTTTTCGGACTAAATACATGCAAATACATGCTTATTATACGATGTGAATGCGTCCCGCTGCGGGATCTGCGTACAACTGAAGGTTAACCCGTCATTGAAGCAGATGCAGCATGCTGCATCTGGAGCAATTGTTCGCGGATGAGTACGGACTCTCCAACCATAATTAAAGCTGGATTACAGATGTGATGCATAGTAGCTAATGTCTGCAGTTCGGCAAGTGTGCCTGTGACAATTCGTTCTTCACTTGTTGTTCCTCGTTCAATTAATGCGGCTGGTGTATGCCCGGCTTTGCCATGACGAAGCAACTCTTGCTGTATCTGTGATAACTGGCTTATCCCCATGTAAATCACAAGCGTATCTACGCTATGCGCAAGCAGGTCCCAGCGAACAGAGGATACACTTCCGTCGCTGCCGGTTCCCGTTACGCAGGCAAAAGAAGAAGCGACCCCGCGATGGGTTAGTGGAATGAGCGAAGAAGCGGAAGTACCCACAGCCGAAGTGATGCCGGGGATAATCTCGTACGGGATACCAGAATCCGCCAGCACCAGCGCTTCTTCACCTCCACGGCCGAAGATGAACGGGTCACCGCCTTTAAGCCTGACAACGTGTTTGCCTTCTGCTGCATGAGAAGCCAGCATACGTCCGATCATCTCCTGGCTCATAGAGTGAAGCCCGGGAGCTTTGCCACAGTAAATACGGAGAGCGCCATCCCGCGCCTCAGCAAGTAATTCATCCGTGACAAGTCGATCGTACATAATAACATCAGCAGACTGAATCCGTTTCAGGGCTTTGACTGTAATCAGTTCGGGATCACCAGGACCAGCACCGATGATACTTACCAACCCTCTGCTCATGACCGTGTCCCCCATTTCGAAGTCGTATTGGGAGCTGTTAGCCCTGATCTGCCACCTTGAATGGTCGCTAGCGGAGATGATAGCTTAAGCGAGCTTCCCCAGTGATGCGCAAAATACAGACCAAGACCTGTAAATACAGCGCCGCCCAAAAAGTTACCTGCCAGCACCGGAATCTGATTCCACAGCAACCAGTCTGTAATCGTGACATGAGCGCCAAGCATCATGCCAGCCGGGATCACAAACATGTTCACAACGGCGTGTTCAAAGCCTTGGGCAAAAAAGATCGTAATGGGCAGCCACATCGCCACGATTTTCCCCAGTGTAGATGTAGAGGTCATCGCCATCACGGCTCCGAGCGCAACCATCCAGTTACATAGAATGGCTTTTATGATGACAAGCACGATGCCTGCCCCGCCCAGATGCTGATACCCCAGTGTTTTCGTTTCGCTGGTTTGAATCAGCGTTTGAACGAGTGGGTTACTCATATCTGTGCCCATTTTGGTTATCGTCAGGCCGTATAATAGTGCGTAAAATGCACATCCGATCAGGTGACCGATAATTACCCACAAGTAGTTACGAAACATATCGATAAGTCTGACCCTGCGCTTCATCACTGCGAGTGGAATCATGGCGAAGTTTCCTGTCACCAGTTCAAGACCGAGCAGAATAATGATGGCGAATCCTGCCGGGAAGATGAGTGCACCCGCCAAACCAAGCGAAGTTTGAGACACGGCAGTATACGCCAGTGTAGTGGCAAAGGCAAGGATGGCCCCCGCCAAGAAACCACGGATCAACATCTGTACCCGATTCATTTTGGCTTTATGTTCACCAATGTCAACCATGGCTTGCAATACTTCTGCAGGTTTAACAAAATCCATCGTGCACCCCTCCTTCTGTCAGCATTGTCTTGTAACACCAATCACTTGGTTAACCTGCAATCGTAATATAGATATCCCCGCTATCTCCGTCCACTTCTGTTTTGTACGTGTTCAAGCAACCATCGTCCGGTTCATGGACCTTGCCGCTTCGCAGATCAATCTTCCAGTCATGTAATGGACAGTGAACGGCTGTGCCGCAGACCATGCCCTCCGATAGCTTGCCGCCCTTGTGAGGGCAGCGGTTTTCTACGGCATGCAGGCTGCCGTCGCTCAGTTTGAAAACGGCAATTTCGGTATCCTCGACCAGAAAGGTACGAGCCCCTTTTTCATCAATATCGGCCAGATGCCCAATGCGAAATCTACTCATCGCTGATCCTCCTCTTCTAGTGAGCTACCGGTTCTGCACCGGACAGTGGGGTGAAGTTTTTACGCAGTTTCTCATCTTCAATAATCTCTTTCCAAGGATCTACCGTGTGACCCAGTGTCACTTCCAGACGTTCAACCAGTGCGAGACGTACATCTCGATCTGCCAGAGCCTCCTTCACATGATCCAGACCTACCCGTTCAATCCAGGCCGCTGTTCTCTCATTCCATCTTGCGTTCTCTCTATAGTATTGCAGGTAAGCATAAGTCCACTCTTCGACTTCAGCATCGGTTTTCACCGTACATAACAGTTCGGCTGCTCGAACCTTCACACCGCCATTGCCGCCGACATGAAGCTCCCAGGCTCCATCAATGGCTACGACACCGAGATCCTTGATGGTGGCTTCGGCACAGTTCCGAGGACATCCGGAGACGGCCAATTTTACTTTGGCTGGAGCGACCATCTTGTCGAGTTTCTTCTCCAGACGAATGCCCATTTCTATGGAATCCTGTGTACCGAAGCGGCAGAACGTATTACCTACACATGTTTTTACTGTCCGTAAAGCTTTGCCGTAACCGAAGCCGGAAGGCATGTCGAGTTCTTCCCATATCTTCGGCAGGTTTTCCTTCTGTACTCCAAGTAGATCGAGTCGTTGTCCGCCCGTAAATTTGACCATCGGTACGTCGTATTTCTCTGCAACTGTTGCGATCTTGATCAGTTCTGCAGGGGACGTTACACCACCGTAAATTCGCGGAATAACGGAATACGTGCCGTCTTTCTGGATATTGGCATGGTAACGTTCGTTCGTGAATTTGGATACCCGCTCATCCTCATATTCTGTAGGCCAGATCATACCAAGGTAGTAGTTAAGGGAAGGGCGGCATTTGGAGCAACCTTCTGGCTCATCCCAGCCAAGCACGTTCATGACTTCTTTGACGGTTTTCAGGCCCATCTCCTTGATTTGTGCCACAATTTCATCCCGGTCATACGAAGTACAGCCGCAGATACCTTCTTTGGTTTGCTCGCCCACGTTGTCCCCTGCATAATAGGTGAGCAGTGATTCCACGATTGGTTTACATCCTCCACAGGAAGCGGAAGCTTTCGTGCAGGATTTGATAGCACCGACAGTGTTACATCCTTTATTGAGAACAGCATCGCCGATGGCAGCTTTCGTTACACCGTTACAGCCACAGATGATCTCATCATCTGGCATGGCAGCCATGCGCTCGGCTACAGACGGGCCGGAACCGGAACCGCCAGAAGGCACGCCGAGCAAAATTTCTTTTTCACGACCGCTGATGTCCTCACCGCTTTTAATTAAGGAAAAGAGGGATGCGCCATCGGTCGTATCACCAAACAACACTGCACCGACTAGCTTGCCGTCCTTGATCACCATCTTTTTGTAAACACCGTCTACATCATCCTGAATGCGAATGCTGCGTGTGTCTGGCGAGTCCTTGAATTGTCCGGCAGAGAATACGTCGACTCCCGAGACCTTCAGCTTGGTTGAAGTGACCGACCCTGCGTATCCTTCGGTTGCTGCACCGGCGAGCCGTTTGGCAAGAACCATACCTTGTTCATATAACGGAGCTACGAGTCCATAGGCAATACCGCGATGCTCCGCGCATTCTCCGACAGCAGAGATTCCAGGGATATTGGTATGCATATAGTCATCGACGATGACCCCGCGATTAACGTCCAGACCGCTGTTTCGAGCCAGTTCAATCTGCGGGCGAATACCGACCGCCATCACAACGAGGTCTGCCTCAAGCACCGTTTGATCGGTGAAGCGAAGTGCTTTAACCCGGCCTTTGCCTGTAATCTCTTCGGTATGTTTGTTCAAAAGGAACTTCATGCCCTGCTCCTCAAGCTCTCGCTGAAGCATTAATCCAGCAGGCAGATCCAGATTTCGATCCATCAAGTGTCCATTAATATGAATGACGGTTACGTCCATACCCAGATTCAATAGTCCGCGGGCAGCTTCCAGACCGAGTAGTCCACCGCCGATGACAGCCGCCTTGCGGTACTTTTGGGAAGCCGCCATCATCGTTTCACAGTCTTTAATGTCACGGAAGCCGATGACCCCTTCTTTATTCGCGCCTGGAAGAGGCAGGATGAAAGCCTGTGAACCTGTCGCCATAATCAGCTCGTCATAGGATGCGTGGACCCCATTCTGAGATACAACTTCCTTGCGTACCGTATCGATCTGCACGACAGGGTCACCCGGATAGACATGGACACCGTTATCTTCGTACCAGCTCCAATCATTAATCACGATATCTTCAATGGATGTTCCGCCTGCGAGAACGGAAGATAGCATGATTCGGTTGTAGTTTGGATGCGGCTCTGCGCCAAAGACGGTAATGTCATATGCATGTGGTGCGAGTTTCAGAATATGCTCAATTGTACGAATTCCCGCCATACCATTGCCGACCAGCACCAGTTTTTTCGTTGTACTCATTGTGGTTAGCCCCCTCAGATCCATTTCTGTATTCTGTTTACTACGCTACCTTCGTCTGTTCCTAAAAATCGAAAAAGCCTGTCATGCCTCGGAGGACTGCGCATATACATACGCATCCCTTATCTCCGAATTTGCAAAACAGGCTTCATTGCCGTTTCAACCAGCTACGTCGTTGTAACTGTGAGTGATCCTTCAGTTATGGAGTTCTTATGGGTTAACTATAAAAGAATGATTTGTTCATGTCAATATAGTTAACATAAAAAAGTATTTGAAATTTGAAGTTAATTATGTTTACATGAGTTTAAAGAAAAGCTGAATCGGCTACGTAAAATATGCTTTAAATTACAAAAAATAAGAAAATAAATCCATGTATCACTTCGTAAACGCCATATAATGTAGGAAATGTGCCATAGTACTCATGATTAACCCATTATTTGTTCCATTTTAATTCATTAGGATCAGACCGAGGATCAGAATGCATCTCATGATGCTACTTACGAATACTTCAGAGCACCTGGAATTTTGAAATATAGATGTTTATTCCTTGATTTTTGTTAGGTAACATGACATTATAACGCTTTCATGTGGTAATGTATTAAAAGTGAGCGTGGGTACTGTATATCAATATAAGGAGGGATTGATCCATCATGCGATCCATATTGGTCATCCGTGTACATCCCATTCAGGCCGGCTCGTCCGAAGCAATCCCTCTAACACCGGAGAAGCTGCTGGGAGCAGTTGGCTATCATGTTAAGGTCTCGGACAGGGAGGATGAGGTGATGAAGCTTGCTCGTGAAGTCGATGCCTCCATCCTGCATTTGTCTCTTGCGGACGTGGCTTATTGGGTAAAGCGGCTGGGTGAGGAGAAGTCGGATACTCCGCTTCTCTGGTGGTGTGCTCCGGATACAGCATCTTCCTCTGTAGAAGACTGCGAGGTTGATACCTCGTTTGATGGCATTCTTACACCGTCTATGGCTGGGCCGGAGATTCATTGGACGCTGCACTTTGCTGCGCGGCGTTATATGGAACGCAAGCAATGGGAGCAAGAGCGAAAGCAACTGCAGTCCAGATTGGAAGATCGGAAATGGATTGATATGGCGAAGGCGATCTTGTGTGATTTAAAGCAGATCTCCGAATCGGAAGCCTATGATCTGTTACGCAAAAAAGCGATGGATGAACGCAAACGGATGGTCGATGTAGCTACAGCGATTGTGAAAGCACATCAACTGCTCCAGTCATAATTGGAAGGAGGATGCTCTATGGATATGTCTCAGATCCTCAGAGAGGTCGGGCGCGGAAAACGAGGTTCGCGTGATCTGGATTATGCAGAGGCACTGACCGTTGCCGAGAATATATTGAAACAGCAAGTTTCTCCTGCCCAGACGGCTGCATTTCTTATGGCTGAGCGGATGAAAATGGAGAATGTCGAGGAAATGGAAGCCTTTGTCCATGCGTGCCGGAACAGTGCGGAGCGTTTCTCCGTATTTCAGGATAGCTTGGATTGTGCGGGTCCTTACGACGGACGAACCAAGTCATTTATGGCGACATACCCTGTGGCATTTGTACTGGCGGCAGCGGGTTTACCGGTTACGCTACACGGTAGTGAACCTTTACCGCCTAAATGGGGAGTTACGCTGTCTGTTGTATTGAGAGAGGCAGGGATTGATACACGGAAGATGGACCGGGAAAATGCCCGGAGTGCTGCTCTCCACACAGGTGTCATGTATGTTTCCGCTGAAGACTGGTGTGATCCGTTACGCAGACTTCGCCCATTACGGGAAGAACTAGGTTTTCGAACGGTACTGAATACAGCCGAGAAGCTGATTGATTATACTCATTCGCCTTATCTTGTTTTTGGAGTGTTTCATAATACGTTTCTGGATCGAATAGCCAAGCTTCTTACTCGTTTTCAGTATCAACGTGCTTATGTTGTTCAGGGTATGGAAGGATCGGAGGATCTGTACATTGATCGTCCTACACGTGTGTATGCTGTGGAGGGTGGTGAAACGAAACTTGAAATCGTAGATCCTTCAATCTACGATTTGGATATGCCCGTGCCGGATATGATCTGGACCGCGGCGAAGCAGGTTGAAGTGGCGGAGAGTGTACTGCGTGGTGATGGTCATCTCACATTTGTGAATCAGGTGTTGTTGAATGCGGGCTTTCGTCTATATGTTGCAGGGCGCGTCCCTTCCATTGAGCAAGGGATATATACCTGTAAGCAGCTTATAGAAAATGGAGCGGCATTCCGTCTCTATCAACAGTGGTGTGTTTCTATGGGTGGAGAGTTGCCGGATAGCAGAACGGTATCGATCTATCCGGCATCATCTGGTTAAACTGTTCTGTGCTTATTCCCAAGGATATGTTACGGTCAGGAAGTCAGCGAACTTTTTGCTCTCTTCCCGCCGTTGCTTCCGCATGGCTGCCCGATCAGGTGCAGTCTCATACAGCTTCTTCTCTTCTTCGGTCTCCGGAATAATTCGCGGCACGATCAGTTTACGGTTATTCTCATCCAGGGCCACAAAGGTGAGGAAAGCCGTTGCTGCAATTCTTTTCTCCCCCGTCTTCAGATCCTCACGAATGACCTTCACGAATATTTCCATGGAACTGCGGCCAGTCCACGTAGCGAACGATTCAAGTGTTACAGAGTCCGTAGGATTAATCGGGTATAGAAAATCGACAGAGTCGGTTGAGGCGGTAACGGTATTTACCCGGCACAACTTGGAGGCAGCGATGGAGGCGATATCGTCAATGTAAGACATCAACTTGCCGCCAAACAAGGTGTTATGATTGTTGACATCTGTCGGGAATACCCGTGCCGTTTTGAAGCAGCGCGTTTCACGTACATACTTTCTCTCCGTTTGATCCATCTCCGTTGGTTTCGGTATCTCTCTCATGTTTCTTCCTCCTTACAGTATGGCTGTTATGATTGTATTTCTAAATGCAGCATTTCTTGTGGGCTCTTCTTTGTTCAAAAGGTTTTCCCCTTAGTATAGGTGTCGGTCAGGATCATATTCAATTGTAGGGGTGCGAGACGAGGTAATACGAAAAAACCGCCAGGCGCGGACCGGCACGCAGGCGGTGGAACTTCAATCTGTATATTAAGCCTTAGGTCTGAAAATACCCGACGGTTTGCCGATCGGCAGGAAGGCATAACCGAAGTGAGCATTCAGAACCGAAGCGCCTGTTCCATACAGGGACACAATGCCGATCGCCATCTCAGCGTATGCAGCAATCGTATGGAAGATATGTGGTGCTACGCCGAAAGCGTCAAAGGTCAGACCAAGGAACAAGAAGTCGATCAGGATGAAAATGATAAGCAATACTTTATTGGCTTCAACAGCGCCAATCGTCATGAACAAGGTGAAGATCAGGTATCCGGCAAAAGCAAATCCAAGCTGCTTGCCATCAGTCTGCTCAGCGAGAGTAGAGCCAAACACACCCATTTTAATCATCCAGTTGGCCCCCATGGCGAACCAGAAGAAGGCATAAGCACCGAAAGCAGTGGTGCCAAAAGTGTTATTGCGTTTGGAATCCTGAATACATGCGAATAGCTGGGCGAAAGCACCCAGGAAGATCGCCCACGGAATAGCATAGCTAAGGCCGTCGGTAATGCCGAGTTTTTGGGAAGAAGCGACCAGGGTTACGATCGCAAGCCCAAATAATCCCATCGCGCTGGGATCGGCATTTATGATTTTGACTTTAGTCTGTGAATCGGTTTGCATGGTGTTGATAAGCCTCCAATTAATATCAAATCTGAATCATAGGCCTGCGTAGGCCATTCTCGAAACTGCATGTTGGCATCCGCCGGACCCGGACACACATATCGCCCTATTGTAACCGAATGACCCGGTTATGGAAAGGGATATTATTACCTGAAACATCGGAAAACGGTTGCTTATGTGACAGTCAGTTGAATGGGGGGATAATATATCGGGTTTGTGGTGAAAAAAGACGGATAATTACATGTTATTTCCAGGACATTAACGTTAGTATCGAGGGGGAATCAAATCTGCAGTTCGATGTGAGCCTGGAAGCGGTGGCATAAACTGCGGTGGGAAAGGGGGAGGTGGACGTGAGTCAGAGAGGAACAGGGAGAGTTGTAAGAATCGTAGGAGGGTTGTACATCAACAAAATGCAAGCGCTTACTTTATTTAATTCAGCAGAAAAACATGTTGAAGAAACGAAAGGGTGGGTGTAGATGATTGCAAAACGGACGCGGCAACTCGGTTTAATTGTGCTGATATTCATATTTACGATTTCCAGCTTGGGATGGGGTGCATTCTATGGTACGACAACAGTGAGTGCGGCAGCAACGGATTCAGCTGTTGATACTGGGGAAACAACCGTTTATCGATATGATTTTGGATCAGGAGTCGTGGCGGAGGGGTATACGGGTGTGGGAGCGGATGCCGTTTATACCTCGGAACGGGGATATGGTTTTGCGGATGCATCCAAGGTGACGGTGCAGGATCGTGGAACGAGTGATCCAATCAAGTCTGATTTTGCAACATTTGCTACAGGTGGACAATTCAATGTGGATTTGCCGAACGGTGACTATACGGTCTCGCTTGTTGCCGGGGATTCAGCCGGAGCTACAGAGATTGCCATCGATGTAGAAAGCATGAACAAGGTGCAACTGAACAGCAAGGCGGCAGGCGAGTATCTGGAGATGAACTTTGACATCGCGTTGGTGGATGGTCAGATGAATCTGGTATTTTCCGGTACCGCTGCGAATCTGAATGCATTGGTTATTACCAAGCAAGCTGAGCGTGATGCGGGAAGCAAACCTGTTCTGTATTTGGCTGGAGATTCCACGATGCAGACCTACAATCCGTATTGGGAGCCGCAAGCGGGCTGGGGGCAGATGTTCCCTTCCTTTTTTAACGATACCGTGGAGATCAAAAATCATTCCATTGGTGGACGCAGCTCTAAATCGTTTATTTTCCAAGGGCGGCTGGATGAAATTCTGAGAGTAATCCGTCCAGGAGACTATCTGTTTGTGCAGTTTGGACATAATGATGCGACCATCAGTGTGCCTGACCGCTATGCTTCCCCGGCCGATTACAAAATTTATCTAAAAACTTACATAGACGGTGTGCGGCAACGGGGGGCAACGCCGATTCTGGTAACCCCGATGGGGCGCAGGGACTTCAATGCAAGTACGGGTAAATTCAATGTTTCCTTCCCTGAATATGTTCAGGCAGCCAAAGAAGTAGCGTCCGAAAACAATGTGTTACTAATTGATCTGAGCAAACTCAGCATCGAATATTATGACTCGATTGGGCCTGAGGCTACACTGTCGGTGTTCCTGCATGTTGCACCGGGTATTTATCAGGCGTTCCCTAACGGAGTTGCTGACAATACGCATTTTCAGGAGTACGGTGCCATTCAGATCGCAAGAATGGTTGCGGGTGCGGTGCGTGAACTTGATATTCCACTGGCCGATGCCGTGAAAGATGCTGAAGTGCCTGCCGAGGTTCCAGTGAAGCCAAGCGGTCTGAAAGCTGGCAGCATCAGTAATGCCGGTGCTGTATTGAAATGGACAGCAGATGATGCAGCAGATATCTACAAAATCTATCGCAAGCTGTCTTCCGAGCCAGCATCTGCGTATACGCTAGCCGGAACAGCAACGGTTCCAACCATGAACTTATCTGGCCTTACCGAAGGCGAAACCTATACGGTGCGTGTGACCGCCGTGAATGGCCGCGGCGAATCCGAGCCTTCGGACGAGGTAAGCTTCACAACGAAGTCGGCTGCATATCGATACGATTTTGGCCCCGTTGGCGCTCCAGTCGCGGAAGGGTATAACGAAGTGACTCGGAATACCTTATACACGCCGCAGCGCGGCTATGGCCTGACCTCTTCGGCGAATATGGCGGATCGGGATCGTGGCAATGCCACGGATGCACTGCGCCGCGATTTTGTCATTTATTTTGGCGGCAATTATGAATTCAAGGTGGATTTACCTAACGGCAGTTATTCGGTTAAGGCTTACATTGGAGACTGGATTGGCTCCGCACGAACGAATATCAATATCGAGGGCAAGGACTACGGGACCGTATCCTCGGGTGCCCAAAATATCGCTGAGAAGGTTATCAACGATGTTCAAGTGCAGGACGGCCAGATGAATCTGGTGTTCAGTGGACAGACCGCACATCTCAATGGATTGGAGATCACACCAACCTTTATGTCTCCATCCGGGCTTCAACTGGATGAACTCGATCTGAACAGCGATCCGATCCGTGCAGTGTTGTCGTGGGAGGCGGCTGCTGGAGATGTACAGTACAAGGTCTATCGGCAATCTGCGGGAGCAACTAAACCAGAATTGCTCGCCACAGTTGATGAGCCAGCCTATACGGATAATCAGATCGAACTTGGCATGGATTATGTATACACGGTAACAGCGGTGGATCAGACGGGAACGGAATCGCTCGCGTCCAATGCGCTGAATGTATCTACGATTGATCCAAGTATAACGAAGGCAGAAGCACCTACCGGGCTGGCGTTACAAGAGATCCGGAAAAACGATGTTTCTTTCACATGGAATGAAGCTGCTGGTGCACGATTCTACCAAATTTACCGTTCCAAAAGCCAGAATGGGCCTTATGAGATGATTGACCGAACCAAGGAGACTTCATATAAGGATTCCACCATTCTCAGTACGGTTCCTTATTACTATAAAGTGGCCTCGGTGAATGCAGGCGGCGTATCCGAGCTGTCCAGCGTGCTTGAAACTCCGGTAGCTACAACGCTGAACCGGGCAATGGAGTATTTGGACCGTGCACCGGTTGCGGTGAAAACGGGGCAAGGCAACTACATTGGCTGGCGCATGCTGGGGCTGGATACGGATTCGATTGCTTTCAATCTGTATCGTGATGGTGTGAAGCTGAACGCAGAGCCTCTGACAGGAAGCACGAACTATACGGATGCCGAAGGTACGGACAGTTCTAAATACCGTGTTACGACGGTAGAGAATGGAATGGAGAAGCCGGCGACGAAAGAGTTCGGTGTATGGCAGGAGCAATACCTGTCTGTGCCGCTGCAGAAACCTGCCGATGCGTATACCAAAGACGGGCAGCCGTATTCCTACTATGCAGGAGATGTCAGTGTCGGGGATGTCGATGGGGATGGCGAGTACGAGATCGTGCTCATGTGGTCGCCGAATAACGGTAAGGATAATTCTCAGGCCGGAATTACCGGCATTGTATATATGGATGCCTACAAGCTGGACGGAACCCGTCTCTGGCGGATCAATATGGGGCCGAATATTCGGGCGGGGGCACATTACTCACCGTTTCTGGTCTATGATTTTGATGGAGATGGCCGGGCTGAACTGATGATGAAGACCGCAGACGGAACCGTTGACGGACAAGGGAAAGTCATCGGGGATGCGAATGCAGATCATCGTAACAGCTCCGGTTATGTACTTCTGGGTGATGAGTTTCTAACCGTATTTGATGGAGAGACCGGGGAGGCACTGGATACAGTGAAGTATGATCCGCCACGCGGAGACGTTGCTGCATGGGGGGATGGATACGGAAACCGTGTAGACCGCTTCCTTGCGGCTGTTGCCTATCTGGACGGAGAGCATCCGAGTGCGATGTTTAGCCGCGGGTATTACACGCGTACAGTACTTGCCTCTTACAATTTTCAGGATGGTAAGCTCAGTCAGGTGTGGCGTTTTGACTCGAACGATGAGGGTTACGGTTCCTATGCAGGTCAGGGGAATCACAACCTATCCGTAGGTGATGTGGACGGTGATGGCAAAGATGAAATTACATTCGGAGCAATGGCCATTGATGACGACGGTAAGCCACTTTACAACACAAGACTGGGACATGGAGATGCGATGCATCTGAGTGACCTTGATCCAACCCGTCCGGGGATGGAGGTATTCGGGGTGCATGAAGATCGAAGCTCGAAATATGGCATGGAGATGAGAGATGCAGCCACAGGTGAGGTATTGTGGGGTGTGTTCACGGGTATGGACACGGGACGCGGCATGGCAGCTGATATCGATCCAAACTATCCGGGAGCCGAGGTATGGGCTGCTACGATTACGAATGAACAGCATATTCCCATTACGGGATTGTACAGTGCCAAGGGAGAATTGATCACAACGAAGATTCCTTCCTCCACAAACTTTGGAATTTGGTGGGACGGCGATCTGTTGCGTGAACTGCAGGATGGTATTCGAATCGACAAGTGGGACTACGAGAATCAGACTACGGTTAACCTGCTGACAGCAACAGGAGCTGCTTCCAACAATGGAACCAAAGCCAATCCAAGCTTACAAGCTGATTTATTTGGCGACTGGCGTGAGGAAGTGATTTGGCGCAGTCAAGACAGCTCCGAGCTGCGGATCTATACCACAACCGATGAGACCGATGTTCGTCTTCGTACGTTGATGCATGATCCAGTCTATCGTCTTGGCGTAGCATGGCAAAATGTTGCTTATAACCAGCCTCCACACACAAGCTTTTATCTCGGCGCAGGCATGGAACAGCCGAAGGCTCCGAATATTCGCTATGTGGGTGGCCCGCAAGAGCCGGAAGACACCACACCTCCAGTCATTACAGGCATGCCAGCGGAGCAGATGAGCGAGGATGATGTGCTTCAAGTGAAGGTGAAGGCTGAAGACCCTGAATCGGGTATTACACATCTGGAGCTGACTTGGGATGGCGAGACTGTGCAGTCAGGGGATGACATTGTGCTGGCTGGGCTTGTTGGTAAGCATATCTTTACAGCTCGTGCGGAGAATGGTGCGGGACTGATTGCTGAGGCAACCGTTGAAATAACGGTGGTGGCTGGGGATCAGGTTACTGGTGCACCTGGAGTGCCTGTTCTATCTGACAATAACGGTCACGGAAACGGGCTTAGTGATGGAACCTACACGGTGACGATGAACATGTGGTGGGGGAACAATGGTACGGAGTATAAGCTGTATGAGAACGGAGAACTGCTAGATCGTCAGAAGTTATCTGCATCTACCCCTGCAGCGCAGAAGGCATCCACTTCCATTCAAGGTCGGGCCAATGGTACCTATATATATACGTGTGAGCTAACGAACGCTAAAGGTAAAACGGAATGTCAACCGCTCACGATAACCGTTCGCAATGCTGAACCATCTCAGCCAGAGCTGTCTCACGACAATTGGGATGGAGATGGAAACTATACAATCACAATGAATATGTGGTGGGGCACGAATGCCACATCATACCGATTGTATGAGAATGGTACGGAGATTGACAGCCAGCCGTTGACGGCATCTTCTCCTCATGCGCAGACAGCCAAGGTTGAGATCAAAGATCGTACCGTCGGTGATTATGAATATGTAGTGGAATGGGTCAATGATCATGGGAAGACAACAAGTGAAACAATACAAGTGAAAGTTACGAACTAATATTCCAAATTTAATAACAGATATCCAATGTATAAATATACGTCAGCTTAACAGACAGGACAGCTTCATCCGACATGAATAAGAGATAACCGAGAGCATCTCTCCATTCTCAGAAGGACACCAACCATGGGGTTCGAGATTGGAGGGGTGCATTTTGGTTTATTTTTATAAAATACACAATTATGACACAAAGCCTTTTCGGGCTTGAAGAGTATAAACAAAGGCTGCGTATAGAGTGGGAAGAATGTGACAACATGGCGTTACATCTGGTATTTTTCACCAATCTCTATTAGAATGAAATTAGCCCTTTCAAATTTTGGAGAAGCATACAAAACATCCATGTCTCCTATGCCATATGTTAATCCAACTATAGATTGACAGGAAACACTACAATGGAACACAAATGAAGGAGGTATCAGGGGCCATGGTTATGAGTTTGGATTTGAAAAACAAAATAGAAAAAGCCAGGCATAACCTTCATAAACTGGTGGAGCATAATAAGGGAAGGCTTGGACATCCTGAAGTCATTCGGCAGTCGATGGCACTAGATGAATTGATTAATGAGTATAATCGAGTATCCCGGAATCAGACACGCACGTGAAAGTTAACAGAACGGGAATGCAACTATATATTGCAACAATGTATCATGATATGAACTTGTATGGTTTGGGCGAACAGAGTAACACATCAACCCCAATCAAGGAAGGGCATGAAGATCGCCGTCAGGGCTAACCTCACATTACCGTGAGGGAGCTTTGGAGGTGGATCGTTCATGCCCTTTTTGGTTTAATGAAGCATGCGCTTGGCTTCCAGGTACAACACCTGCACGAATTTTTTCGTATTGATGCGGGTTTGGGACAGCGAGGGCTCCACGTTGTTTTGCAGTTCGAGCATTTTTTTGCGAATCTCGGTAAAATCAAAAAATTTGGAGGCGTAGTTCTCGAATTTTGGATGGGTATAGTCTGTCAATCCAAGAGACACCACATGACTTAGTGTCTGAAAAATGGCTCTGCGCACCCGCTGTTCCGATGCTTTCACCTCTTTGGTAATGTCTGCAGCCGATGCAATCTCTCCTAATTTACGCTGAGCTACTTGCTGGAAGATGTCTTTGAGCGAAGGGAAGGTGTAAGGTGATAGCTTATGTTCCTCCGTCTCCAGTTGTTCGAGATATTCCAGCATGTCCAGTAGATCTCGGCTGCCAGCCTCCCCGATCATGCCCATCTCGGACAACAGAAAATGACCTGTGGTAGTAATGGTTTTGTCCGGAGCTTGCACCTGCTTGCGCTCACCTGTCTGTAGACCCGTCAGTCCTTGCAGTGTACGCTGAATATCCGCTATAGACTGCTGCATCCGCAATCTCTCTTCCACAAGGCGAAGCACGGATAGAATCTCCAGCCGGTTAATCGGTTTCGTAATATAATACTCAATGCCTAAGGAATAGGCTTCTCCAATCATATTTTTGGACTCAATCTGGGAGATCATCACGATCTTGCCTTTGAACTTTCCTTCAAGTGCACGTACGGTCTGTATCCCGTCTTGATGCGGCATCAGCAGATCGATCAGCAGGACATCTACCTTATGTAGTTCCAGCAATTCGGCATGAATATGGGCTCCATCCTCGGCTTCCCCGGCAATGTCACCCAATCCTTCATCTTCAATAATGTCCATTAGCATGGAACGCACGCTTGGATCATCATCCACGATAAAATAACGCAAATTGTTCACGTCCTTTCCAATTATCACGGTATTTCCCTAAAAAAGCTTTATTTAAACGGCCGTTTGTCTCGCCATAAAATCCTGTTTTATTTACATCATGCTAATCTCCGTATCCTGAGACACCTCTCCTATCATACTTCCCAAACGCAAATCTGCATAGAAGCTCACATGTAAGGTTAGATGACAATGACTGGATGAGAGAGGTGCATTTTCAAAAAAAATGTCCAGAAATCATGTAGGTATTTGTCTATTTCGGTAGATGCACTTGTAGTATAAGTAACATGCATCAGTCTGAACCTGTCGTTGTGTAAAATGTTGCAAATTTTCAGTTGTTTCAAGCACGGCACTCGGTCAGACACAGGGCTGGGATAAGAAACGAATGCAGTAGTCTTTTTTAATAATACATCATAATAAGGGGCGTATCGATGGAGCAAACAATACAAGATGTTGTCGTTCTTTTCAATGATTTTCTCTGGTCTAAACTGTTAATCATTCTGCTGGTCGTCTGCGGAGTCTATTTCACGACAAAAACGAAATTCATGCAATTCCGTATGATCGTTGATATGGTCAAGGTGCTCAGAGAGCCAAAGAGCAAGGAACCGGGTAAAGTTTCACCATTTCAGGCCTTCTGTATCAGTATGGCCGCACGCGTGGGTACGGGAAACATTACCGGGATTGCACTGGCAATAGCTCTGGGAGGGCCCGGAGCTGTATTTTGGATGTGGATTATTGCCATGATTGGATCAGCTTCAAGCTTTGTGGAGAGCACACTGGCTCAGATCTACAAAATCAAGGACAAGGGTGGATTCCGTGGGGGGCCTGCTTATTATATGGAGCGAGGACTTCGGAAAAGGTGGATGGGGGTGCTGTTTGCCATTCTGATTATCCTTTCGTTCGGTCTTGTCTTTAACGCTGTACAGTCCAACACCATTACAGTGGCATTTCAAAACTCCTTTGGCACGGATCGCTTAACGGTTGGCATTATTATGGCAGTTGTTTTTGCCGGTATTATAATGGGCGGGGTCAGACGGATTGCGAAAGCATCCGAGTATATTGTTGTTGTGCTTGCTGTGATTTACATTGGAGTAGCTGCCTTTATCATGCTGTTAAATATTACAGAACTTCCGGGAATCATTGCATTGATTGTGAAAAATGCTTTTGGCTTCGAACAGATGGCTGGCGGTACGCTTGGCGCTGCGCTGATGAATGGCGTGAAGCGGGGACTATTCTCGAATGAAGCCGGAATGGGTAGTGCACCCAATGCTGCTGCGACAGCAGATACATCTCATCCGGTCAAACAAGGTCTGATTCAGGCATTGGGCGTACTGACAGATACACTGATCATCTGTACAAGTACAGCTATGGTAATTTTGTTATCGGGAGTATATCAAGGCTCGAATCTGGGTGGAATTGAACTTACTCAAGCTGCGTTCAGTGTACACATCGGTTCGTGGGCTTCAGGCTTCCTGGCGGTGATGGTATTCTTGTTTGCCTTCAGCACGTTGATTGGTAATTATTATTACGGTGAAACGAACATTGAATTCATCAAGTCTAACAAAATATGGCTCTGGGTTTACCGTGTTGCTGTGATTGGCATGGTGCTTTTCGGGGCGGTAGCGAAGGTGCAACTAGTGTGGGATTTGGCTGACCTGTTCATGGGTCTGATGGTTGTCGTGAACTTGATTGCCATCTTGATGTTGTCCAAAGTCACCTTCGAAGCCTTGAAGGATTACAAGCGGCAGAAAGCAGAGGGACGTGATCCTGTATTCACTCGTAATCTGATTCATATTCCGGGCGAGGTTGAATGTTGGGAGTCGGAAGAAGAAGTAACAGGCGCAAAAGGCAGAATGCAATAAGATAACATAACATAACATAACATTATGGTTTATTCTTATGGATGTCATTCCTGGCGCGTCCAAAGTGTCAACAAACGAATAAAGCTTGTTATAACGCACTATAAAACAGGACTTGGACTACCATGATGGCATTCCAAGTCCTGTTTATTACATACCTCAATCTATCAGTAAGGTTTTTATGCGGATCGTTCGTGTATGATTTGCTCTTGTTTCTTATGTTACTTTTGGACGGAATAGCTGATCAGTTGTTCGGATAGAGCTTTCATGCGTGCACCTGTATCATTGAGCTTCTCGATGACATCGGTGAAGGATGCAACCAGATTGGCCTGTTCTTGCGAAGAAGCGGCAATCTGAGATACTTCAACCTCCATCTGCTGAATCACTTGCTGTACGTCTTTCAAGCTGGCATCAATATCGGTCGTTGCTTGTTTCGCATCAACGGAGAGTTTACGTACTTCGGATGCCACGACACCAAATCCTGCACCAGCTTCACCTACACGGGCAGCTTCAATTGCTGCATTCAGGCCGAGCAAGTTCGTTTGTTCGGAAATTTCACGAATGAAACCAGCAACCTTGTTAATCTGGGACGAGTTCTGGACAGCCAGTCGTGTGTTCTCCAAAATCTGCTCACTGGTAGCCTGCAATTCTTCGGCATGAGCTGCGACATGCTGCACCATGTCAACCAGGTTTGCATTGATGTCTTGATTCTCCTGGATGATGTCCTCCAGTTGGTTCTGATTGGATTGGTCATAGGATACACAGAATACAGCCACAACGTTGTTATTATCATCAAAGATGGGAACGTTCAGCGTATCCAGTTCTACTCCAAACACTTCTTTGGGCAATGTAGAGAGTGTGGCTTCCCGACCATTTTTCAGAACAGCGAAGTTTTGATAGGAATCGATAAGTTTCATGCCTTTTTCAAATCCAAGATTGAACTTCTCTGTCATAATCACATCTAATACTTTCTCGTGGTCATACACGGTCAAGCTTGCTGGCTCCCGCAGGATCAGGCTAATGTAAGGCAAGGATTTTAACAGTGCGTCAACAATGTTTATGTTACTCATGGAACTCAATCATCCTCTCAATATTTAAATGTAAAGTGAATTGGAAAATTTGCAGAACCTCTATTGTTCATCGGACAAAAATCGGATATCCTGAATGCTTGATTGCATGAAAATCGAACTATTTTCCAAATGATATTCCAACTTTTTCCCATGTGGTGCGTTTTCTTGGATATTAGTTCTAGTTGTAACTGTTTTTATGCCAATTATTCGTTGCTAATTTGATTGAAATATAGGACATGTGTCCACTTATTTTGCTTATCAGACAGATCACGTTGGAGGTGGGTTGGATGAAGGAAGTGTTGAACTTTGAGCTTATGCGACAACTTGTCCGGGAGCATGGATTGGATCAGGTGTTGGACGAAACGTTAATTGCCGAGCTGCGTTTGCTTGAGGCGGAGAAGGGCGAGATTATTTGTGAAAAAGGAGAACGTCCTGAACGTTTATATTTTCTCGTTGAAGGTAAGCTCAAAATCTTCACAACACTGCCGAATGGCAAGTCACTGTTGCTCAGATTCAGTACACCACTCGCCCTTGTGGGTGATTTGGAGCTTGTGAATGGAAAAGAAGCGAACAATATCGTGCAGTCTGTGAATCGCAGTTTGTTACTCGCCATCAGCTACCGTGTCATTCAGAACACGTATGCGGAGAATCCGAAATTCCTCCATTTTATGCTGAGTCAGGTGACACACAAGCTGTACACGTTCTCGAATCTGTCGAGCCTGAACATGCTCTATCCTGTTGAAAGCAGATTTGCCAGCTATATGTTATCTACGGCTGATCAGGATACAGCTGCATCAGAGGAGATTCAGACATCCAAATTGACGGAACTTGCTGATTTGCTGGGTACCAGCTACAGGCATCTCAATCGGGTTATTCAGGACTTGTGCAGACGAGATATTATTTGCAAAGTAGGGCGTAAAATAGTCATTCAGAACGTGGAAGAACTACGAGAGATTGCAGGAGGGAATGTGTACGAGTGAAGTGATACTACAAAGAGCACCCTTCAACGAAGAAGGTGCTCTTTTGCGTTCTGTCTATCTGTATGAAGCAACCTTGATCCCGTCTGCTTCGATCAGACATTCCCGTGTTGCTCAAATAATTGTGCAATCTCCACAATAACCTGTGTGGCCTTGACCATATTATCTACCGATACATATTCGAACTTGCCGTGATAGTTTTCCCCACCTGTGAAGATATTCGGTGTTGGCATGCCCATGTAGGAGAGCTGGGAGCCGTCTGTTCCTCCCCGAATTGGACGAATAATTGGCTCGATACCCAGCTTTGTCATGGCTTCGTGCGCGATATCAACGATCTGGCGAACCGGCTCAATTTTTTCACGCATATTGTAGTACTGGTCGTTCATCTCTACCATAACGCTTTTATCTCCGTACTTCGCTTTCAGTTCCCCTGTGATGTTTAACAGGTTGGTTTTGCGTGCTTCAAACTTCTCCCGATCAAAATCACGAATAATATAGTGCATCTTCGTCAGCTCTACATCACCTTCCATCGCCAGCAGGTGGTAGAAGCCTTCGTAACCTTCGGTGGATTCAGGTGCTTCCTCTACAGGTAGCTTGCTGTTTAATTCCATCGCAATTTTCAGTGAATTCACCATTTTGCCTTTTGCCGTACCGGGATGCACATTCGTACCGCGTACCGTAATCTTGGCTGCTGCCGCGTTAAAACTCTCATACTCCAGTTCCCCCAGTGGCCCGCCGTCTACAGTGTAGGCGTATTTAGCACCAAAGGCAGCGACATCAAACTTGTGTGGACCGCGGCCGATCTCTTCATCGGGAGTAAAAGCAACCCGAATCTTGCCGTGTTTCACTTCCGGGTGCTCGATCAGGTATGCCATCGCCGTCATGATCTCGGCAATCCCTGCTTTATTATCTGCACCGAGCAACGTTGTACCATCGGTGGTAATCAGCGTATGTCCTTTGTACTCATGGAGTTCAGGGAAGTCCTTAGTGGACAAAATAACGTCCAGCTCCCGGTTCAGCACGAGATCAGAGCCATCATAGTTCTCGACAACCTGTGGTTTTACATTTTTACCGGTAAAGTCGGTAGCAGTGTCGAGATGGGCGAGGAATCCAATGACAGGCACATCCTTGTTCGTATTGGACGGAAGTGTTGCCATGACATAGCCATTCTCATCCATCGTGACTTCTTGCAGTCCGATGGAGGTACATTCTTCGATAAGAAGCTTGCCCAGCGCCAGTTGTCCGGGCGTGGATGGACAGGTGTCACTATTTTCATCGGATTGGGTATCCATCTGTACGTATGTGCTAAGTCTCTGAATCAATATATCTTTCAAGTGAAATCGCTCCTTTATGGGTAATATATAGGTTGAATATGATCTGCCAGACTGTACAAGTGTAACGTTATCATTGGATCACATCACATTCAGGATATCAGGCAGTCCAGAATGTCTTTGTGCTTTGCGGGATGGTGACATCTCCTTCAGCCTTTCAAAATGGAATCCTGTTGGTAGGATATCCCTTTTGGTGAGTTTGTAACGATATCATACCATGTTTTGACCTGATTTCGAGAAGGGTATTCTGCTAATGGGATGGAATGGCACCAAAAAGTGCGTACTTGAATTTTTGAACCTCAGGTTCATAATAGCTATGAAGAAAGGATGTGTGTAGATCATGCCATTTATTACGGTGAAGATGCTGGAAGGCAAAACGAAGGAGCAGAAGCGCCAGTTGATTGAACGAATGACCGAGGTTGCTTGCGATACGCTGGGTGTGGAAGCAAGTAAGGTTTTTATTTTCATAGAGGATTTGGAGAAAGATAACTACGGCAAAAACGGGAAAATGTTCTCTGATCTGGAACCAAACTGATGAAGTCAAGATATGGCGACTGCTAACGATCACCACGAATCAGGCTAATACATGATCACCTGGCAAAACTACAAAATATAGACCAAGGATAGGAGTTGTACTTAATAATGACAGAGCAATTATTCTCACCTTATCAATTCAAAAGCCTAGAGTTACAGAACCGTGTCGTTATGGCGCCCATGTGCCAATATTCGGTGACGGCCAAGGACGGCATCCCGAATGAATGGCATCAGGTTCACTATGTGAGCCGCGCTGTTGGTGGAACAGGACTCATTATTATTGAAATGACGGACGTTGATCCGGATGGACGCATTACGGACAATGACCTTGGGATCTGGTCAGATGAACATGTCCCCGCTTTTACCAAGCTCGTGGACGGAATGCATGCCTATGGCTCCAAAGTAGCAATTCAAATCGCACATGCAGGACGTAAAGCCGAGGATGCCCCGCAGCCGGTTGCTCCCTCAGTGGTAACGTTTCCGGGAGAAAAATATAAAGAGCCACGTGCGTTGACCGCCGAAGAAGTGGAAGCGATGGTGCAGAAGTTCGCAGACGGGGTGCGTCGTGCGGTTCAAGCTGGCGTGGATGCAATCGAGCTGCATGGTGCGCATGGTTATCTGATTCACCAATTCCATTCTCCGCTGATGAATCATCGGGAGGATGTGTATGGACAAGATCTGTCTCGTTTTGGCGTAGAAGTGATTCGCGCGGTAAAAAAAGAAATGCCTGCTGACATGCCACTCATTATGCGAATTTCTGCGGTGGAGTATGCGGACGGCGGGTATGATCTTGATCATACCATCGAGATTGGCCGTGCCTATCAGGAAGCAGGCGTGGACATGTTCCACATCAGCTCGGGCGGTGAAGGGCCATCTGGTCAGCGTAAACCAGGGAACTATCCGGGGTATCAGGTTCCTTTTGCCCGTCGTTTTCGGGACGAGTTGAAGGCACCTGTAATCGCTGTAGGCATGTTGGAGGAAGCGGCACTGGCACAGGCCGTAATCGGCAACGGAGATGCTGATTTGGTTGCCATTGGCAGAGGCATGCTGCGTGACCCGTACTGGGCCAATCATGCTGCTCTTGAACTGGGTGTCAGCAAAGAACAGGCGGCGATTGCCGAGCAATATTCTCGGGGATATTGATGGTGTGGTGGCTGACGCCTCCTATCAGGAAGCGGGGCACCGGGTACTAGGAAAGCCATGCTATAGTGCTTAGCGGCCGTGGAGAGCGCTAACGATCAGGAGAAACCTTATTTAGGTGATTTCAGCCATTCCTATTTTCTAACGATCACCAGAGACGTTATTTGGCTTATTTTTCTTCAATGGGAACTGTTTTTCAGGTTTTTCGATGAAATAAGCTCACTGGAGATCGTTAGAATTTGGAAAGCCTCGTTTAGGGGCAAATAAGGCCCGTGGTGATCGTTAGAATTTCTGCATCCTATTTTCTTGAATCGTTAGTGTATCGTTGGTAAGGCGTTCGTGGTGGCCAATTTAATGAACCATCGTTATTTGGTGCAGTCTTATGGGTAGTTCAAATTGTGCACCAAACTCATATAACTATTTCTTGCGTCTTGCTTCATAGACGAACTTTTGACTGGATTGTGTGGGGGCTTGCTCGGGATCAAAGTCTGCATAGACTTCGATATCGGTGAATCCAATCTTCTCCAGCACAAGACGTAACTCCTCCACACCATACCATCTTAAGGTGAGTTCCTGCATCTCCGTGCCTACAAGTTTACCTTGGCGCCATTGTTCATAGCGAATCAGGTTTGTTTTATACTGGTGCAACAGATTGATTTCGGTCGTTCTCACTTCAATGGTAATCGTGTCACCACCTAGTAAGCGGACAGTAGATGTATCAATGGAAGCGGGCTTCGTCACGTCAGGCAAAAAGAGATCAAAGATTAACCTGCCCCCTGCCTCTAAGTGATCATACAGATTCTGCAGGATTCGAATAGAAGAACGACGATCCTGAATAAGCATCAGTGAGCCACTTGGAATAATAATGGCTTCGTAACGATAGGGAAGCTGCAAATTTTCAAGATCGGCTACAAACAGCTCAGGCATAGGTAGATTACGTTCGGTGCAACGGGAACGGCAGGACTGAACCATAGCTTCTGAATAATCGACTCCATCAACTTTCAACCCTGCTTCGAGTAATGGAATGAGCATTCGGCCAGAACCTGACATTGCTTCAAGGATGCGTCCGTTGCAATGCTGCAGCAGGTTGCTGTAAAATTCGATATCGCCTCCCAAGGAGTGTCCGATAGGCTTGGTAATATCGTATACCTTGGTGCATAAAGGGCCGTAATAACTGAATGACATTGTATAATACCTCCACTAGTAAGTATGTTTAAAACAGAAGTGTGGAAGGTAAATTCTTGCGGAACTATCCCTTCCGGCAACCGTGTTTGGAAATGGATTTTTCAGAGCAGACTATCATAGGAATCACACACCTTATATGTAAGATAAACCCATTATAGGTTGAGTTAGAAAAAAGCGTCAAGGAGGTAACCCAGGAATGGAATCATCACCAACGGCATTACCGGATATTAAGGAAGAACTTGTATTGAGGGCATCTGTTGAAAAAGTATGGCCTAAGGTCTCGACAGCAGAAGGCCTGGGTTTGTGGTTTATGCCCAGCGATTTGGAGCCAGTCGAAGGACATGAATTCACACTGGAAGCAGGGCCTTTTGGACAATCCCCTTGCCAAGTAATTGAAGTGCAACCGCAACAGAAGCTGAGCTTTCGCTGGGGAAAAGATTGGACGTTAACATTCGAACTTGCAGAACAAGCGGAAGGCACCCATTTTACATTGATTCACAGCGGCTGGGATGCGGATAAACTGACTGAATTTGGACAGGCTCATGCGGTGATCCGTGAACGTATGGCTCAGGGTTGGGCCGGTCTTGTGCAGAAGCTAGCAGAGGCCGTCAAGTAAAGCTTAAACCAGCCAACACAAATATCACGAAATGTGTGATGTGCGTTGCGTATCCTACGTGCCTACGTACCCTACCCTAAGAGCATCCCTAAGCCCCGGCTTCTTCCTGGTTTCCATCTGGAGAGAATAGTTCGGGGCTTTTTGGCCTGCCTTTTCCCATAAGAAAGCCTCAAAAGTATTTTTTTGCTATGAAATGAGCTAAAACTGTTCATGAACTATTTCCGTGAGCACCGGAAACGTGTAACATGGATCTATAGAAAAAAATCGACAAAAAGTGATATCTGTCGCTGTGATGAGGGTGGAAGGAATACATAGATGAGAAAACACTGGATCATGTTGACGCTAAGTTTCATTTGTGTTGTTCTGCTTCCACTGGGATGGATCGCCCAGGTATGGATCAGCGAGCGGGACAATCCTCAGGTTATAAAGGGGCGTATAGATTTACGTCAATGGGATTTCAGCCAGGAAGGTGCCGCTCGGTTAAATGGCATCTGGAACTACTATCCTGACAAGCTGCTCGGTCCGGAAGATTTTGAAGCGGATATGTCAGGCCGCAGACCCTTGTCCGCTCCTATGGATGTTCGGGTTCCGTCCAAATGGAATGCAGCACTTGGAAAAGGACAAGGTTATGGAACATATCACTTGCAAGTGCAACTCACCCCTAGCCACTTACAAAAACGTTATGGGATTCATACACAGAATATACGCATGTCACATCGCATTTTTATTAATGGAAATCTCATAGGGGGTATGGGTTCTCCTGGGGTAACCAAAGATTCAGACCGTCAAAAGAATCTACCCTTTACAGGCTTTACTTCCATAGAGGGAGATACAGCTGACATTATTATTCAGGTATCCAATTATAGCTATGCCTCTGGAGGTATAGTTGCATCTGTTTTATTCGGGGATGAGGCTAGTATTTTCCGAAGCCAGCAGTTGGACGGGCTCAAGGATCTGATGACCTTGTTTGGATTTATTCTGCCCGCTGTTTTTTTTCTCGTGTTGTTCAGGCTGCGCCGCAGTGAGAAAGAGCTCCAATTTCTAGGACTGTTCAGCCTCTCGGGTGCATTGTATGCCCTCACGCATGGTGAGAAGCTGCTGGCCACATTTATACCTTTACTGACGCACGATGCGATGCTTCGACTTCAACTTCTCAGCGGAGCATTCTCGTATTATTTTTTGCTTCGATATTTGGCTGCATTAGTGCCGGGGGCCGTCCATGGTTGGTTTGTGCGTTTGGGCTTTATTCTGCTTGTTGCTCAGTCTCTGATAGGTCTTACTTTTCCCACCACACTATTCTCGGCCTTTGAAGCACCGATGCTGCTTATTTCGTTCTCGGTGTTATTCTATGCGATACGAACCATGATCTTTTGGTCGCGTAAGAGGACAAACGACAGCCACTTTGCGTTGGTCGGCCTAATGAGTATTATCATGGTTGTTGTGTTGTTCACGATCGGGGCATTTGTGGCCATTGATACCGCCTTTCTAGCATTGCTTGAACTTCTGTTATTTGTTCTGATTCAGATGTTTGTTACAGCTATTCGTTTTGCGCAGTCATTCCTTGAAGTGGAAGCTTTGTCGGAGCGTTTGCTGGTGATTGACAGCCTCAAGGATGAATTCATGGCGAATACGTCGCATGAGCTGAGGACACCGCTACATGGCATTATTAACATTGCGGAGTCTATGCTGGAAGGAGCGGCAGGAGCTGTTACGCCAAAACAAGCCAAAAATCTGTCCATGATTACTGCTACCGGGAAAAGATTATCTCTGCTAGTCAATGATATTTTGGACTTCTCCAAACTAAAAAACAGTGAAATCGAGTTAAATCGCGTCCCTGTTGATCTGGAGTCGGTCGCTCGAACAGTGGTTGAGGTTTCGGGGTTTACGTTCGATGACAAGCCCATTGTGCTGATTCAGCAATGGCCTGATGCATTACCGTTGGTGGAAGCAGACGAGCATCGGTTGCGGCAGATTCTCTATAACCTTCTTGGCAATGCTTACAAGTTTACGGAGCATGGCGTGATCCGGCTGTATGCCTCTGTGGAAGGGGACAAGGTCAGAGTATCTGTTGCGGATACTGGCGTGGGGATTGCATCCGAAAGGCTGCATGATATTTTCCAATCTTACGAGCAAAGCAATGGAACGATGGAACGGGCTTATGAGGGGACCGGGCTGGGTCTCAGCATCACGAAAAAACTTGTTGAGTTGGGTGAAGGCGAAATATGGGTCGAATCAGAACCGGGAGTCGGATCGACGTTTCATTTTACGTTACCCATTGTACAATTACCGTTACTACAAGAACAGATCAACCCCGTGCCGGCTCGTTATGTGACAACACAAGGGAAAAAGGCGAAGGACTATGTTGCCAGGGATTTGAATGACTCCAGTCCAATGCAGGAACAGGATGGGAATCATGTTGGGGAACCTACGATTCTGATTGTGGATGATGATCCTGTAAATCGACATGTGCTTCTGAACTTGCTCTCTACGGAGCATTACCGGGTCATTGCAGCAGACAGCGGTTTTAAAGCAATCGAGCTGTATGAGCAACACCCATCCATAGATCTGGTTATTACCGACTGGATGATGCCCAAAATGTCCGGTCCGGAGCTTTGTCGCAAGCTTCGGGAGCATCGTTCGTTGTCCGAGTTGCCTATTCTGATGCTGACTGCTCGTGGATTACCCGAGGATATTCGGCATGGCTTTCAGGCGGGGGCAAATGATTTTCTGAGTAAACCTGTCGATGCGGGTGAATTACGGGCGCGGGTTCGAACGCTGATCGACCTGCGTACCTCTGTACAGGATACGATTCGGGCGGAGATGGCCTTTCTTCAGGCGCAGATCAAACCTCATTTTCTCTACAATGCGCTGAATGTAATTATTGCAACTTGTGCTGTAGATCCCGATAAGGCAACGGACCTGCTTATCGAATTGAGTCATTATTTGCGAGGTAGCTTTGATTTTCAGAACAGGGATCAACTGGTTCCGTTGTACAAAGAGCTCGAATTGGTAGAGTCCTACGTTCATCTGGAACAGGCGAGGTTTGAAGACAGGCTTGTCGTTAAATATGAAGTACAGCCGGATTTAAGGTTGTTTTTACCACCGCTCACCATTCAACCGCTTGTAGAGAATGCGATTCGTCATGGGGTTATGGAGAGGGCTGCAGGCGGTACGGTGCGGCTTCATATTTTCCAGGAAGGTGACGATGTCATCGTTCGTGTACAGGATGACGGTGTGGGTATACCTCCTGAACGTATGGCTCAGGTGAAGTCAGGTCGAACAGAAGGTCCCGGAGGTGTTGGGCTTCAAAATATCAATCGCCGTCTTATGTCGCTCTATGGACAGGGACTGAATATTCAGAGTCATGTAGGAAGCGGTACACAAATTCAATTTCATATTCCGCTGAACCAGGTTAATCATTTTACATGAGACTTTGAGTTCATGGATTGGGTAAGTATGGTTAACATGAATAAGCTAAAGCCGATATAGCGGCTATCCATATTAAATCTCTCATGGCAGGAGGTTGGGGAACGTTGAGAGCCATAGTCATTGATGATGAGAAGCCGGCGCAGCTTCATCTGCAGCGCCTGCTGCAGTCAGATGGAAGAATTAATCC
The DNA here is from genome assembly GCF_023714295.1 of Paenibacillus polysaccharolyticus. Taxonomy (GTDB): domain Bacteria; phylum Bacillota; class Bacilli; order Paenibacillales; family Paenibacillaceae; genus Paenibacillus; species Paenibacillus polysaccharolyticus_A. The sequence goes on along the minus strand of NZ_JAMAUN010000011.1, from coordinate 213,462 downwards.
TGTTCAATGTTTTTCAACAGCACGCGAAGGTATTCATTATTTGACCATCGATCGTGTGGATGTTGTATTTCTGGATATTGGTATGCCAGAGGTTAATGGTCTGGAAGCGGCTGAATATATACAGCAACTCGATTCAAGCATTCGAATCATATTTGTAACCGCGTATGCGGACCATGCGGTGGAGGCATTCGAGTTGCATGCTCTGGATTATGTATTAAAACCGGTCAGTTCTGCCAGACTTAGCAAGACCATCGATCGTATTGCAGGTACGATGTCTTATCACGCTCAGACAGCAGCGACGATGGAGGTGCAAGAATCGGAACCTGAAGCCCAGGCCGAGGAGTTGGAATTTAAAGCACCTGGTTTGTTGACTTTTAAACATCTGGATATATTCAGAAGTATGGATCATAGCGCCGAGAAGCATAAATGGCGCACCACCAAATCTCAGGAGTTATTTGCATTTTTGTTTCATCACCGGGAAGAGTGGGTAAGCAAGGAGGTTCTGCTTGATAAGCTTTGGGCCGATGTATCTCAGGATAAAGGGCTGACACTGCTACATACTTCTGTCTATCAGATTCGCAAATTATTGAAGGAATGGAACATGACAGGCAAGCTGGAGTACAATATGAACCGTTATCGTCTGCTGACAGGTAACTTGGTGAGCGATATTGAACAATTTGAGCAGGCCTTGTCCTATGAAGCTGTTACTTCGGATAATGTGAACGAGCTGAGACAGGTCGCCCTGCTGTATCGCGGCGATTATCTGGAAGAGCATGACTATGATTGGGCCAGATCCAAGAGCAGGGAGCTCCGTCGTAAGTATATGGGACTTGTCATGGATATCGCTCATTGGGAGATGTCCCACAAGCGGGGCGAGCAGGCGATTGAGCTATTAATGGAATTGCAGGAACGTGAGCCTTATTCAGAAGAAATCTGCCGGTTAATGATGGAGATCTATGCTTCCATGGATGATCAACAAGGCATATTGCGACTGTATCATTCCTTTACATTGACCTTGAAAGAGGATTTGGGTCATCAGCCCGAACCTGAAACGAGCAAACTATACGAAAGTCTGACCAAACAATAGACAATAGATATTTAGGGCGTGTCTGAAAACTCTGAAGAAGGCAGGTTTTGCTGAATTTTCGTTCCAAGCAAGGAAGTTTTCTGCAGGCGTGCTGGGGCACGTCAAGGGAAACTGACGCAGCAGGGGGGAAAAGGCGGTGAAAGATGCACTTCAATAGGTTTCAAGACACGCCCTAGGCAGAAGGGGTGTAGCGCATGAAATTATTCATACACCGCAAAGATCTGCGCACAGATGATCTAAGCGCTTTGGATTATTTGCGTGAGCAGGAAGAAGAGAGCCTGCATGTATTGATCTATGATCCATTCCTGCTCCGGCAAGGCCGTGAGAAGGAGCATAGCGGTGCAAACTTCCTCCGTCATGCTGCAACACTGGGCAGAATGTATAAGAAAGCGAAACGGCAGCTGCAATTAGCTTATGGCAAACCCGCCGAAGTGGTGGATTGGTTACTGAGCCACATGGAGGACAAGATCAGTGAGATTGTCGTCCATCGGGACATGACGCCATATGCGATGGAACGGGATCGAGAGATACGTAAAGTCTGTGAATCCTATGGGATCACATTCACCCAACTGACGGATCATTTGCTGATTGATCTGAAGGCCTTCGCCAGTTTCACAGACAAATCAGAACCCTATAAAGTTTTTGCTGCCTTCCATCGACGCTGGGTTGAATTCATGAATGAACATCCTAATCCACCATCGGCAACTACGATTGCAGACGTGGACGTCACTGAACGAATTGTGGATTGGCCGGAGGCTATGAAGGTTCCTCATGCTTTGTTGGAGAATTCGGATGAGGCAGGAGATGAAGAGAATCCACATATGTTGCTGGATCGTTTTCTGTCCGAACGAGTAGCAGATTACGGGGATCATCGGGATGAGTTCGAGGCCTATGAGCCAAGCCATCTCAGCTCTTATGTAGCTGTGGGGGCGGTATCTATTCGCAAGATGTTTGATGCTGCACAGCGTATATCCGGAGCTGGGGAGTGGATCAGACAGCTCTGTTTCCGCGATTTCTACTTGTACAGGGCAGTCTATGAGCAAGATTATTTTACGTATGAAAAAGTGTATGATCTCTCTGTTCTTCAAGATACTCATTTCGAACGTTGGTGCAGAGCGGAAACGGGCATTCCGATTATTGATGCAGCCATGACAGAACTGAACGAGACTGGGCATATGCCTAATCGGCTCCGCATTCTGACAGCAATGTTTTTGACGAAAAACCTTCAGTGCCCGTTCACGCTGGGAGAAGCATACTTCAGAAGGAAGCTGAAAGATTATGATAACATCCAGAATCGGGGGAACTGGCTGTGGTGCGCCTCGCTGGGTGAAAATGCTGCGCCATATTTCCGTGTAAATAATCCGGTTACGCAGTCTGAGAAGTATGATGCTCAGGGCGACTATATTCGCAAGTGGCTACCCGAGTTGAAGGATTTGCATAGCAAGGAGATTCACCAACCACGCAAGGATGCGATCGTAGATCTGAAAGTTTCCAGACAGGCAGCCATTGACGTGTACAAGCAGATTCTGGCGAGTCGGGAGAAAAACTGAATTTTGAATGATGATGAAGGCAGGGAGGAAACTCCTTGCCTTTTGTTATATAAATTAGGACATGTGCGAAATGAAATTAAATATGGTATTTAATTACAGAATTTGATACTGTTTTAGTATAAGATAGAGTTAGAACAGGAAAACATGGCATTGTCGATTTTATTGTTGAACGAAGGGATGAGGTGTATGAAACAAATACAATCTGCAGAGTTGATCGGTAAAGAGGCCGCAACAATGATTGGTCTGAAATGGGAGGGGACGTTCGCTGAGGCAGGGGCTGGAGGTATTCGCAAGGTGCAGACCGAATTCAAGCGTCGCCTGCATGAAATCAAGAATATGATGCGCCCGGATGAGCTATTGGGTTTGTCGTATCATATGACAGAAACCGGGTTTGTCCACTATGTTGCCGTCCAGGTAGATGACGTGGCATCTCCGAATGTCCCGGAGGGAATGGTTCAATTTGAAGTTCCGGCACATGATTATGTGAAATACACCCATATCAAAGGAGAATCCATTGAATCTTCTTATCATTTAATCTATGCATGGATTGAAGAACAGGGACTTTGTCTATCGAATGAACCGCTTACGCATTATGAAGTGTACCCTATGAAGCAGGATTCCAATGATCATGAACCTGAATTCAACATTTTTGTACCGGTAAATAAAAAAAGTTAGAGTAACGACACAACAAGTCTCAGGCCGCGTCACAGCGGTCTTTTTGACATGTCTGATGATGTGAATGATCTGAAAACTTCTTGGAAATTAAAGAAAAATTAAGGAATTGGACTACACATGTTAAGCGATATGCCTTTTAATAGATAGAGAGCTTAATGGACTAAGTCATATTTAACATATTGACGAATACATAAAGGAGAACCTCTAAACCATGAGTCAAACACTGAAAAGAGAACGAATCCCGGAGTTAAATCTCGTACGGGCTGTGGCGATTATCGGTGTGCTATTTGTACATTCCACCTCCAATGCTACGCTGGAAATGACCAATTCCAGTTACTATTGGTTGTACAACTTTGTTAATATTTTCATGAAATATGGTACACCAACCTTTATTTTTTTGAGCAGCTTTGTGTTGTTCTATAATTATTATACCCGTCCGCTAGACAAGAGATTAGTCACGAATTTTTACAAGAAGCGCTTTGTCTACATTTTGTTGCCTTACTTCCTGTTTTCGATTATGTATTTTGTTGTGCTGCATTACCTGTATTACCAGGGACGCCCGTTTAATGAGTCGTTGATTACTTTTATTGAAAGGCTGTTTACAGGCAAAGCCTACACGCATCTATACTTTGTTTTTATTAATATGCAATTTTATCTCATCTTTCCACTCGTGCTATGGCTATTGAAGAAACATCCTTCTGTTGTAAAGTGGTCTATCCCGATCGGGCTTTTTATTCAATGGGTCTTCATCGTCAGTAATAAATACGGGTTCCAGGTGCCCAACAAAGGAAGCTGGGCTTTCTCTTATTTCTCCTATTTCATGCTTGGAGCTTTTATGGGCGTATATTTCCCACAGATCAAACAATGGTTTGTGATCAGCCGGGCGAATGCAACTAAAATGCGCGTAGTTTCATGGATTGTGCTGTGGGTTGTGTGGATCACGGCGGGACTTGCTCACGTATATATTTATTATTTGCTACGGTTGAAAATTGCGACCTATAACACGTTATGGTATGAGCTTTTCTGGAATGTGCATACCTTTGCCTGTGCACTGGTCATTATTCAGATTGCATACTTGCTCTACCGCAAAGGTCCTGCACTAATCGTCAAACCGCTAAATCGACTGGGTGCATTATCCTTCGGCATTTATCTGATTCATCCGTTTTTCCTTTTGTTTTATCGTGAGCATCCACCCCAAACGGGGGTATCCTGGTTGATTCATCTGTGGTACGCCGCCGGATTTGGTATTGCACTGATCGCTTCATGGATTGTGGTTGGGCTGGCGGCACGATTCCTGCCACATGCCTGGATTATCTTTGGTAATTTGCCCAAACCGAAGCCGCGTCTTGTACCGCAACAACATTCGGGGCAAGTGGATGTTTGATTTTGAAGTCAGATCATACCTGATTAAAAGCCATTTTCCGGTTCAGCCTTAGGTTGAGTTCGAGAATGGCTTTTTGTTGTGCTGAAGTGATTCCGGGGTTTTGCAGATACTATGGGTGTTTATCGTGGGAACGAATGTTTCTTTTTCAGAATACAAGGGTAATCATAAGGCGGAAAGATAATAACTACTATATAAGTTGAACTACTTATTTACACAGAAACGGAGAGGACAGAAAAATCCGGGGATAACAGCGATGGGAAGGTTATTCTGTCGTCGTAGTGTTCAGTTTAGACAGCTTTAGTTCAACTTATAGAAAACTTCGAGAACAGGATCAAGGTGATCATACATGACAAGATGTGAACAATGCGGGAAACCGATGCAAGATATATTGGAATATGTGGAGCACATTCTCCACGAATGCAGTGAGCAGGCAACTGAATTTAAGTCGGAAGAATACAAGTCTTATAGCTATGAGGGTGTTCGCGAGCAGTTGTGATACAATAGAAAGAAACCGGATTCATTCGGAACCGAGGTGACAACCATGGAGACAGGATCAGCCCCTTTCCGCGAAGGGAAGACAGAACACGAAACGCGACAAACCAAGACATGTATGTATTGCGGAGAGCGACGGCCTGCGTCGGAGTTTCGGCGTAGAACGGGAAGGCGTGCGAGTTCCGGAGCCAGACGCGGAGCCTGTCGCCGTTGTCGTCAACTCGGTGTACGAGAACATCGTAACTCTGATATGAGAGTGGCCCCAAATTCCCCATCTGTAAAGCCGGAACATCGTGGTCAAGATGGGTTGGACAACAACCTTCGGGGAGATATGACTTCATCTGCGGTGAAGAACGAACGGGAACGGAACGAGCACATCGCGTCGCTGGGGTTGGATACAGGCAATGAACGGGGCCGTGATCTGGGCCAACACGTAAATTCACATGCTGACGCTGGGGCTGTGCTGATCGGCCAGGTGGAGCAGGATGCAGCGTTTGCTTCGACTAGTGCTACACCCAACCAGCGAAAAAAACGACGAAGACGGCGAAAAAAGAAGCCGTCAGAGATGATAAACACTTATGCCTCTGTTCAGGCAGAGAGCGAGGGTGAGGTGTCCACCGATTTCCATGCGGCGGATGGGGGGCTGCCGGGCGGGGAGCATCCGTCCGGCGATGTGCATTCGCCAGGCATAGCCGCTGCGAATGGCAAGGGCAGTGCACAGCGGGCGCGCAAGCGAGCTGCCGCTGCAGTTCCGGCCGCCGAGCCCGCGTCGGCGGCCCAAGCCCTGCTGCCGGCTACGCCGCAAGGCCCGGAAGCAGGGCCAGCGCCTGTGGCTGCGGACGAACCGCCCGCGGCCCGGCGCAAACGCAAGCGGCGCCGCAAGCGAGCTGCCGCGCTCGCGCCCGTCGCAGGGCAGGCCCGCAGCGGAGCTGCTGAGGCCCCTGCGCCGGAGCCAGGCCTTGCCCGTGGCGATGCCAGCACGGGCAAGACTTCTGCGGCGGCCCAGGCAAAGCCAGCCGCCGCAGGGCGCGAGCCATCGCATGCCAGCCGCAGTCACGGGGCTGGCATGGATGGCCGTCCGCGGCGTCATCACGCGCCGCCGGCAGCAATTGATCCGGAAGATCCGGCTTCGCTTCGGACCAACCGTCAAGGCATGGTGCGCATGCGCGGCAAAACCGACAAAGGACGCCGCTGGCATCAGGAAGTGGACATGGAACTTGCCGTTACACTAGTGAAAGAAAAAGCTGCCGTTGTGGTCAATCGGTATACTATTCGCCGATTGTTCAGCAACAAGGATTTCAAGCGGTTTATTCTGGACCGTGACAAGTATACCTGTTACTTCTGTGGCTCCTACGGAGATACCATTGATCATCTCCTTCCACGGGCCAAAGGGGGACATACGACACCGTTCAATTGTGTATGTGCCTGCAATCTGTGTAATCAATCCAAAGCGGCGATGGACGCGGATGAATTTATTCGTTCGGGCATTCCGGAATGGAATGCATCCCATCAGGCAGAACTACTCGCACTGGGGATACAGGAAACGGGATTGGAATAAGCGATAGACAAGCCATGCTCCTGAAAATAGAAGTTTTTAGGCGCTCTCATATGTAAAGCACATCCAGATGAACGATCAGGATGTGCTTTTTTGGTTTGCTCTCTTCTTCAAATATTTCTTCAAATTGACAATGATGCTATATCCTAATGTACGTTATACTTGGAGGGTGGCAGTCGAATTATTTTAAAAACGTACTATTTTTGATGACCAATGCTACCCGTAGTTTTACGAATGAAATAGATCGAATAGATTGGATGGATGTGGATGACACCAGCAGCACTTGATATTATGTCATACATCACGGAGGAAAATATTCGGTTCTGGCTGGAGAAGTTTCGTTCTCTCGGTCCACTGCCGGGCATTTTGCTTACGTTTATGAAGTCATTTGTACCTCCGCTCCCAACATTATTGATTGTAGGTGTGAATGGAGCGGTGTACGGGTTGTGGGCAGGATTTTTGTACTCCTGGATCGGTATGGTGCTTGGCTGTACCGTGACATTCCTGATCGTACGAGAGATCGGAAAGTCTGCCTTTGTGGAAAAGTGGTCCCGCAAACCGCGTGTAAAGCGCAGCATGGTATGGATTCGTAGAAATGCATTCAGTTATGTGTTCCTGCTTAGCATTTTTCCAGTGGGTCCGTTTGTCATTATTAATGTGGCCGCAGGTATCGCTCGTATGCGATTGTCATCCTTCCTGCTTGCGGTGGGACTCGGTAAAGGGATTATGATTTTTTCTGTAACGTACATTGGTTCAAACGTAGAACAGTTTCTGGAGCATCCGGTACGCTGGATCGGCGTCGTGTTATTCATTGCAGTATCCCTGTGGGCGAGCCGGAAATTGGAACGTCACTTCACCCGGTTCAACCCCGATCGGGATGAACGACATTCAGTGCATCAGGCTTCAGAAAAATCAATTTCCTCATAAACTTAGCCGAGCGAAGTAAACAGGATGTTGGAGACCTCGTTATTGAAATACCGGGTACGTCAACTTGTACTTCAAGGTAAGCTAGATATGGGGGAACCCGCGTGCCATACGTTCGTGTTTAAATAGCAGGGGGAGATTTCCTTATGTAGCTCTACTCGGGAAATCTCCCCCTGTTTATGAAAATGTAAAACACGAAATACAACTCAAACTCTACGATTGATCCAAAGCCAGGTTAAAGGCCCGCCTTCCCCATACACCGGGTCTGTGCCCGGTACAGGAACCTCTAGAATCTCTTGCAATACCTCAGGCCGCTCCCCGGGTTTGCCTGTACGAGTGTTGTAACGCATACCTCCAGGATAAGCTCCCGCGACCTGAAAATCAGGACTTGCTTCCAGACGTTTATGACCGGTTCCGGCAGGCAATACAACGACGTCACCACTCTCCAGATATACCTTCTTTCCGTTCTCACCGCCTATAATCAACCGCACAAATCCGCTTATTACCGCAAGCGCTTCGTGTGCATTGCTGTGATAATGATGATAGTCGTATACACCGTTGATCCAGCTATTGCCCCAGCCGTTCCGGTTCAAGTTGGATTCGGCACGGGTCGGTTCAGTACACCAGACTCCTTTGTATAGAAGCACGGGTAGGTACGGATGATTCGGAATGACTCCATCGTCCTGAAAATTCATGGACTGGATATCGCTATGATCTTGCCCTGAATCTCTCATTTTGCTTCACCTCTTTCCATGTATTAACCTTTCAGGAAATAAAGGAACAAAAAATATTTAGCAATATGATACAAAATGTATCATTATCAGGCTATACTCGATACATACATTCTCTTTAAAGTGCTCGATGAAAAAATGAGTAGGGGGAAAATGCATGAACATTGTGGTTACAGGAGCTTCAGGATTTGTTGGATTTAATCTTTCACAGTTTTTGGCGCAAAAGGGACATCAGGTTACCTTGCTCGACCAGGATGATTATTGTCAGAGACTTATTCACCGCTCTGCACTGCACGACATGCCTTTCATCAAGTGTAACCTTGCTAAAGATAATATTCATTTGCCCCTGAACACAGATTACATCATTCATCTTGCTGCGATGCCTCACGTCGACTATTCGTATCATCAGCCCGCAGAGGTGTTCCGCAATAATACCCTTAGCACGCAAGCTATCCTGCAATATGCTTCAGAGTACGATATTCCGCTTTTACTCGCTTCGTCTGTTGAAGTGTACGGTGGAAAATGGGGCAGAGTCTACAATGAATCAGACCCTTATGCACCTGTCTCCCCTTATTCAGCCTCGAAAGTCGCCTGCGAGACACTAGCCCAATCCTATGCCCAATGTTATCAACTTCGGGTGAAAACATTCCGTCTGACCAATCTGTACGGACCATGGCAACTTCCTGACCGCATTATTCCGCGTAACTTTGGGCGCATGCTTGACGGGTTGCCACTGGATATTCAGGGATCAGCTGTACGTGATTTCCTGTATATCGATGATGCGCTGCGAGCGATCGAGCAGATTATGATCCATGGCCAAGATGGACAAATCTATAACATCTCTACCGGTATAGGAACGACAATGCAAGAGATCGGGATGCTGATCGAGCCTCTCGATCGATCGGCAACAGCGAAGGAGATCAGGGAACTGGAGCCTACACAATCCAGAGGTTCCAGTTTGGTTGTTCACTCCGGGAAGCTGCGTGCAGCGTTTGGCTGGTATCCTCAGACTACACTGGAGGAGGGCCTGGAGAAAACATTCCGCTGGTACCAGGAGAATGCTGACTGGGTTAGGCTATTCAACCGAGAGTATCATACAACGCGTACAAGCCGCGGCTTTATCATTGATATGGCAAGGTATTCCGTACCAGCGATATAAAAACAAAAAAAGCCAGGGAAGGGTATTTGTCCAACACCTTCCTTGGCTTTTTTTGCGCCCCCGTCTTTGGTTCATTTAGATGTTCAGAATCCATCCGAACCTCAAAATTCGACAGCTAGGCTAGTTCAATACTCTTTAGGGATCTTCACGCAAGATGCGTAGAATACCGCCGAGTACGCGAACCTGATTATATTATTCGTGATGTTTTTTCACATCGGCCACTTTATCTTGAACGGCGCCTTTGGCCTTATCCATTTTACCCTCAGCTTGAAGGGACTTATTGTTTGTTGCGTTACCGATCTGATCCTTCACTTCGCCTTTGGCCTTGTTAATGCCTGCTTTGATTTTATCGCCAGTTGAATTACTCATATCGAACATCTCCTTCGTTGTCTGGTGTAGTCCTTATTAACCGGGCTGAGGATAATTTAAACGTTTACGCTAGGAAGAGATTGGAGAAGGGGTGCTGTAATGTTAGTGTGGAATTTTTGCATTCCCATTCGAGAAGGTCCATACTTATTTAAGTAAGATGTTTGAACGAAAAGAATAAGGCTGGGGCTGGCGCTGCATAATAACCGAAGTGACCAAATTCGTTGCATGAACGGTAGATTTTTGGAAATCCATTCCTGAAAAAACGTTCAATATGCACTTTCATATGTGCTTTTCGTACATATGGTTTGTTGTGATCATGTCTTAATACTACATCTGGTAGCTTGTGACCTTTGGAAAGGAAAAATGACCCGTCGTGATAAGCTAACACGCCTTGACAAAAAAATCGATTTTGTTACAATGTTCACAATATCTTCACAAGTGTAAAAAATTTCTTTTTCATGTTCATGTGTAAGAGGTGTAATATAAGGGTATAGAGTTCGATTTCGGCCTGCTTGTCGTTTTGTGCGTGAACATGTGTTGTGCGCAACAGACCCAACATACCATGCATGCGGAGAGTAGTCTTTTTGGATACTCTTATCCTAATGTGTGAAATTTGGTACATTTAGTGTATTGATGTATTTGTGGTTCGGCTCAGCTTGACAGGCACCATGAAAGTCGCGGACTTCTATCCCAAAGTAAAGGAGGACTTTCTCTTATGTCACAATCGCCTACTCAACAAGAGGTGCCAGTAACAGAAGGTGCCGAGCGCCAGTCCCTGGACGTACTGGATCAACTGATGAAGCCTGAGGTACAGGAGTCTCTAACTGTATTGGTGGAGAACCTGCCTAAATTGGCTGAAATGGTTACAGCAATGACGAAAGCTTACGACTTCGCACAAGGTATCGCTACAGACAAAGTTCTGATCAGCGACACAATGAGTGCAATGGGTGAGTTTGCTAAACCTGTTGTAGACAAAGCTAAAGGTGTAGCTTCTGCTGCCATCGAGGCAAATGACCGTGCGCAAACCGAACAATCTTCGGTTGGCCTGTTCGCTATGCTCAAAATGCTTAAAGATCCAAACGTACAACAAACGCTTCGTTTTGCTCAATCTTTCTTGAGCATCCTGAACGAGCGTCAACAACCGAAACGTTAAGACTTAGAAAGAACGGAGGATGGATATGTCGAAGCAAATTTTGATCTTGGGTGGAGGATACGGCGGTCTGTTGACTGCGCTGACTGCGCGTCAATACTTGACTCCGGAAGAAGCGACAATTACAGTTGTGAACCGTTACCCTACACACCAAATTATTACGGAACTGCACCGTCTTGCTGCAGGAAGCATTGCTGAGCAAGCTGTTGCTCTCCCGCTTGAAAAATTGCTGCGTGGTAAAGATGTGAACCTGAAAATCGATACGGTGGATACAATCAAGCCGGACGAGAAAAAAGTTCTAATGACTAGCGGCTCCACATACTCTTACGATGCACTCGTCGTTGCCCTGGGCAGCGAAACAGCATTCTTCGGAATTCCGGGACTGCAGGAGTACAGCTTCACGCTCAAATCGGTTAGCGATGCAAACCGTATTCGTGCACACGTTGAAGCACGTCTGGATGCTTACAAACAATCGGGCAACAAAGCAGACGCAACGTTTGTTATTGGTGGCGGCGGTTTGACAGGTATCGAGCTTGTTGGTGAATTCGCTGACCTTCTGCCAGGCGTATGTCAACAGAAAGGTATCGATTTCAACGATATCTCCCTCTACACGGTAGAAGCAGGCCCATCCATTCTGGCTGGATTCCCACCAGAATTGGTTGATCGTGCAAAATCCAGTCTCGAAAAACGCGGCGTTAACTTCATCGTTGGCGTAGCGATTACTGAGATGAAAGAAAACGAAGTATTGCTGAAAGACGGCAGCTCGATCCCTACGAACACACTCGTATGGACAGGTGGCGTACAAGGTAATGCCGTTGTTGCGAATAGTGGAATTGAAGTGGATCGCGGCCGTGCAAAAGTAACGGAAGTACTGCAATCCACATCCCACAAAGATGTGTTTGTTGCTGGTGACAGCGCAGTAGTTTTCCCTAGCGAAGGCGCTCGTCCATACCCTCCAACGGCACAACTGGCTTGGCAAATGGGTGAAACTATTGGTCACAACCTGGGCGTAATGTTCAAGGGTGGCGCAATGGAATCCTTCTCGCCAATCTTCTCCGGTACACTCGGAAGTTTGGGTCGTAAAGATGCTGTCGGCATGATCGGTGGCAACCAAACTCGTCTGAAAGGTCTGCCTGCAACCATGATGAAAGAAGCAAGTAACATCCGTTACCTGTCCCACATCCATGGCTTGTTCGCACTGGCTTATTAATCTATAGCACAAACGTTAAAGGGCGCCCATTGGGCGTCCTTTTTTGGTATGCACTTCTGGACATGAACTTGCTTGATATGAATCTAAATAGATAAAAGGAGAGAGTTGTTCATGCAGATGGTGATACCTGTTTAATTCATATAGAAAAGTGAACAGCTCAATCTCATGTAACATTCTTGAATTGACTATGTGCGGAGATACTCACGGGTATGAACAAAGGGCTTTATACAGATATTAAATGGAACGATAGAAACCGACAGAAGTCCGAAAGAGAAGAAAACAGAATTGACTGTAAAGAGACCATGCCTGAGTACGATACGTATCACAGAGCCGCAATATAAGTTGGCTTTATGGTCTGCAGAGGTAGGATGCGATACGGGGCCATGCGGTAAGGACCTAAGGTGTGCAGGATTTAGCGACTTAGCCAGCGCTTAAAAGCAGGTGCTTTCGTTTAAAAGATAGGATGAGGCCTTTATTAGAAGTCTATAAGATAATCATCAATATAGCAGGCAGGGAGCAATGATATTGCTCTCTTGAGCAACCTGAGAGGAGAATGAACAATGAACGTACTGGTGATTGGAGCAAATGGACAGATTGGTAAACACTTGGTGGAACAGCTGGCACAGGAAGGCAAACATCAGGTTACGGCTATGATTCGCAAGCCGGAGCAGGTAGACGCACTGAAGGAACTTGGAGCACAGGTTGTCATGGGCGATCTGGAGGGTACTGTGGATGAGCTTGCCGAAGCGATGAAAGATCAGAATGCCATCGTGTTTACGGCTGGTTCAGGCGGTTCAACGGGTCCGGACAAAACATTGTTAATCGACCTGGATGGTGCAGTGAAAACGATGGAGGCCGCAGAAAAACAGGGCATTTCCAGATATATTTTGGTCAGCGCCTATGGTGCCGATCAGCGGAGTAAATGGCCGGAAGAGATCAAACCGTATTATGTGGCCAAGCATTTTGCGGATCGTGCATTGTTCGCCAGTGATCTGAACTATACCATCATCCGTCCCGGAGGCCTGAAAAATGAACCGGGAACCGGCAAAGTGGCTGTGGGTACTGACCTGAAACCAGGTAGCGTTGCTCGTGAAGATGTGGCACGTGTCATTGCAGCCTCCTTGCAGGAAGAGAAGACCTATCGGAGGGCCTTTGATCTGATAGCCGGAGATCATTCAGTATCGGACGCTTTAGGCAAATTGTAAACAGATGTTGTAAACTAACGGGAGAAGGATATGACGGGTGAGGGGGAATCAGCATGAATGAAGCTGTGCTGGTCATTGAAGATGAGCCCAAAATTGCACGACTGCTTGAACTGGAGTTGCAGTATGAAGGGTATCAGGTCACGAAGGCAGACAGTGGAACAGAAGGGTTGGAAAAGTATAGCGAGGGGCAATGGGATTTAATTTTACTGGATATCATGTTGCCTGGTCTGAGTGGCATCGAGGTTTTGAGACGAATTCGAGCCAGAGATGCAGCTATTCCAATCCTCATGCTGACAGCGAAGGATTCAGTAGAGGATAAAGTGTCGGGTCTGGATCTTGGAGCCAACGACTATATCACGAAGCCTTTTCAGATTGAAGAGTTGCTGGCCCGAGTTCGTGCAGCGCTACGACTTGCCGCGGCCTCTTCTGCAAGGACCTTGAATCCTACCTCAGAGCAGGGAGCCTTGCAGGAGTCAGTAGGTCAGCAGCAGGAAGCAGACACAGCGTGGTTAACTGCTGCTGATTTAAAACTGCATGAAGGGACGCGCGAGGTTTTCCGAAAGGGACAATCTATAGAGCTTACCCCTCGCGAGTTTGATCTGCTGGTGTATCTGCTACGCAATCAGCGTCAGGTGCTCAGTCGGGATCAGATCGTACAATCCGTGTGGGGATACGATTATTATGGCGATACCAATGTGGTGGACGTGTATATCCGTTATGTGCGCAAGAAGGTGGACAACGGATTCACGCCACCTCTAATACATACCGTAAGGGGCGTAGGATACGTCCTGAAGGAGCAAACATGAGCCTGCGCAGTAAAATCTACGGATACTCGTCGGTTCTATTTGCCGTGCTGTTAATTGCAGTGAATCTGTCTGTCTACCTTGTATTTGAGCGAGTATCCATTAATAATGAGATTCGCCGAGTCGAAGCAGAAGCCGAATCGATCGTCGCAGGAGTACGTCAGTCCGCTGGCTCGATTCCGCCAGACGATCTGCTCCGGGCTTATGCGCCCGTGAATGGCATGCTACGCATTGTACATGAAGACGGCAGCAGTTCACCTGTGACCACAACGGGAGCATCCGAACAACTCAGCAAGTTGTCTTATCAATATGAGAATGAGAAGAAGGCAGAGTATACCCAGGTGGATCAGGTCGGATATGTGTGGGTATCGATGCCATTAATCTGGCCGGATGGCGAAGTGGTAAATCTGCAGGTAACTCAGAGTGTAGCTGAAACAGAGAGTGGACTTGCTACCCTGCGTACAGTACTAGTCATCGTGACTATTGTTGCCCTGATTCCTGCCGTGATCTCCAGCCGAATTTTGGCGAATCGCATGACAAGACCGATCCAGCAAATGACACGTACAATGAGTGATATTCAAGCGAGTGGGCAGTTCAAGCGACTTCCGCTGGAGGCAAAATCAAAGGACGAACTGAACACGATGGGACAAACGTTTAATCGCATGATGGATCTGCTGGAGTCGAATTTCGAACGGCAGGAACGTTTTGTCTCGGATGCATCACATGAGCTAAAAACACCGCTGACGATCATTGAGAGTTATGCCAGTTTGCTCAAGCGCCGGGGGAAGGAGCGTCCTGAAGTGTTTGATGAAGCGGTGGAAGCAATTCTGTCGGAGTCGGTACGTATGCGTGAGTTGACGGAGCAGTTGCTGCTCCTGGCCAAGCAGCCGGAGCAATGGAATGTACAGCTGGAGCGCGTAGATATTGTGAAGCTAACTGGGGATTCTACGCGTGCATTCCGCGAAGCATATCACCGAGAAGTGCGCTGTGACGCTTACGGACCCATCTGGGCGATCAGTGATGAGAGCAAGCTCAAGCAGCTGCTATTTATTTTGCTGGATAATGCACGGAAGTATAGTGAAGATGCCATTGAAGTCAAGGTGGAGAGCCAAGGAGAAAACTGCCGGATATGGATCGTGGATACAGGTATAGGTATGCGGCAGGAGGATCTGGCGAAAGTGTTTGACCGTTTCTACCAGGTCGATGTCTCCAGAACCCGAAACGGGAGTACTAGCGGATCTGGGCTCGGACTGTCGCTTGCCAAGGAGCTGGCAGGCGCTGTGGGAGCACAGATTGAGCTAATAAGTACCGAAGGTGTTGGCACGGAAGCATGCATTATTGTTCCGCGAGCCAAATCGGACAGCCCGGGCAACTCACTCTCATGAAATTCTCATTCTTCTCTTCTATACTGATGACATACAAAGCTACTTATAACGTGTCAATGTGGATACTCAGATAAGATATGGAAGAATGTGAGGAGGGAGTGCGCATGACAGAGCAGGGAAAGCGGCCTGAAATGACACGTAGTGAACATGAGCATAGGCGTGGAGGGGAAAATATAAATAGAAATCATGCAGGTAAAGGAACTCGAAAGTTACTGTGGTTAGGGGCCGGAACATTGGCTGTCGCACTTGTTGTAGCTCTGGTGTGGTGGAAACCGTGGGAACCAGCCCGTGAGCAGTTATCTGCTGATGCAGTCGCACAATCTGTGCTGAATCAATATCCAGGGGAGATTATTCATACTACTCTGAAGGACGGTACGTATTTGATGCAGCTCCGCTCGGAGACGGGTTTATACGATGTGCAGGTTGATGCATTTACGGCGGCTGTTCAATCGATCAAACGTCTGGAGGCGAATCCGCAGTCTGAGGAGAAGACGTTGTGGAGTCGTGAGCAGATGAAATCAGAATTGTTGAAGCAAAGAGCCGGAGAGCAGCTTGTATCGCTGGAATTGGTTGAACAGCAGGGCAGTCCTGTGTACACCGCAGTGGTGAAAGGCAAGGATAACAGCCGCCAAGAATTGACGATTGATCCCTATACAGGAGAGGTTATCTCCTCCAAAGCAATCAAGTCAACTCCTTCATCAGAAGCCGGGGGAACAACGGAGAAAGAGCCACAGTTTCTAAGTGAGAAGCAGGCGGAGCAGAAAGCACTTGCGAGAGTTCCTGGCGAAGTGGATGATGTGGAGCTACGTGGCACGAACAGTGGCAATCCGTATTACTTGGTTGAGATCGATCTGGAAGATGGCCGGGAGGCGACGGTGCAGGTAAATGCGATTTCGGGTGCCATACGTTCGGTAACTTGGGATAAGGACGACGATTAGGAGATGCTCAACTACGTGAACATCTTTAGATCCAACTCTACCGTTCTCTAAAAAGGTGTAAGCATACTCTCCTCATTTTCTCATCAAATTCTAATCTTTCTCTCGCTAATCTCTCATTCGCCTAGGTTATTTTAAATATGTAGACGAGAATGAGAACAATAACGAGGAGATGAATGATGATGATGAACAAACATAAACTTTGGATCGGCAGCTTGTCCGCAGCGGTGCTGCTTGGTGGATCAGCTGTTGCAGCTAGCGGCAATATGAACGGGCAACCGGTGCCAAAAGTACAATCTGAAACAACACAATCCGCACCAGCCTCAGTGACACAATCCACGAGTGCGAACCAGAACAACACAGGTAAACTGCTGACCGTATCCCAAGCTAAATCCATAGCGCTGAAAGCAGTGGAAGGTAAAGTGGATGATGTGGATTTGGAGCGTAAAAACGGTCAAACGTTCTATGAAGTCGAGATCGACAGAAAAGGTCAACCGGATGTGACGGTTAGGTTGGATGCCTATACGGGTAAGGTTTTAGCCGTTGTTAATGATGATGACTACGATGACGATGATGATTATCGTGATAATGGAACAAGTAACTCTTCGAGTGCGTCTGCTTCCAATCAGGTTAAATTGACGGTTGCACAAGCTTCCAACATTGCACTGAAACAAGTGACTGGTGGCAAAGTCACCAAGGTTGAACTGGACCGTGATAACGGTCGTTATGTCTATGAGATTGAACTGAGAACAGCTCAAGGTGAGGCAGACGTTGATATCGACGCAAACACAGGTAAGGTGTTGTCGTTTGATCAGGATTTTGATGACGAGGATTAATTGATAAATTGCAGCGAAGTATGGAATTGATTTTCGACTCTGATCACTGTTTGCGGTATATACAGCTTAGACCGATCGTATCAGCGGAAAGACGCTTCGAATGAAGCGTCTTTTTTTCGTACTCTATAGAGTTCATAGATCCTATAATCCAAACTGTGGTAAACTAGTAGAATTGTAGAAATAGTATAGACAAGGAGCTGGATAACGAAGTGGCTGGTGAACAAATGAGATCGGAAACGACTAGAGAACAAGTACTGTCAATTGAAGGCTTACGTATGCGGTATAACGGGCGTTATGTGTTGAACGGCATCGACCTGGAAGTGAATCGGGGAGAGATGATCGGATACATCGGTCCGAATGGAGCTGGCAAGAGTACAACAGTGAAAATATTGCTTGGATTAGTGGAAGGGTATGTGGGGAACGTTCGGATTTTTGGACAGGATATCGCAGACGGCGGTGTGGAATATAAGCGTAAAATCGGGTATGTGCCGGAAGTGGCAGAACTGTATGAACAATTGACTCCGGCCGAGTATTTGACGTTTACGGGAGAGTTGTATGGCTTGTCCTATGAAGATGCAGATTATAAAGCAAAGCTGCTGATGGATTGTTTTGGACTGGAAAAATCATATCATTCCCGCATTGCCTCCTTCTCCAAAGGGATGCGTCAGAAAGTGCTGTTAATCTCGGCTCTGTTACATGATCCTGATCTGCTGTTTCTGGATGAACCGCTGAGCGGGCTGGACGCCAACAGTGTAATGGTGGTGAAAGAGATTTTGTCACAGCTGTCCGCAAAAGGCACAACGATCTTCTATTCGTCACACATTATGGATGTGGTGGAGAAGATCAGTAGCCGGATTGTCTTGATAGCCGAGGGCCGTGTCGTGGCAGATGGCACGTTCAAGCAACTCCAGCAACAATCGATGGAAGGGTCACTGGAGGAAGTGTTTAATCAATTGACAGGCTTTAATGAACATAAGGCGATTGCTGAGCGCTTTGTGTCGATTGTGCAGGAGGTGAACTAATATGGCGAAACCCTCCGATTTTCGTACGCTCCAAGTTCTGGATCGTTTTCGGCCAATCATTACCAAGACGGGTGCTGATTATGATGTGCTACGCCTTATTTTACGGGTGAAGTTCCAGATGGATCAGCGCAGAGTGCCTACGATTATGGCTGGAAGGTCAAAGAGCAAGGAGAACAAAGAAGGTAACCAGTATGTTCGCTCTCTCTGGCTGTATGCCTTGATGGGAGCAATCATGGTTCCCTTTGTCGTCTGGGATACAGGACAATTCATGCTTCAGATGGGCATTCTGTTTGGCGTGCTTATGTTTATGATTATGACGTCGATGATTTCGGATTTTTCATCCGTACTTCTCGACATCCGGGATAGAAATATTATTTTGACCAAACCTGTTAATGCGCGAACGGTGGGTATGGCGAGAGCCATTCATGCCGGAGTCTATCTGGTGCTGCTGACAGGTTCAGTGACGGCTGCGCCGCTGATCGCCGGGCTTGTTACGCACGGGATTGGTTTCTTTCTACTCTTTCTATTACAGATTATTCTGATCAGCATCCTGATTCTGGTGAGCACATCTCTTATCTATCTGTTCATGATGAGGTTTCTGGATGGGGAGAAGCTGAAAGACATGATTAATATGGTGCAGATTTTGCTTTCCGTGGGGATTGCGATTGGATATCAGTTTGTCGTTCGTTCCTTCGATATTATTGATTTTAAAGTAGCTTTTACGCCGGAATGGTGGCAACTGCTGTTACCTCCGCTATGGTATGCTGCTGCATACGATTGGTTGTTCGCAGGTCGTGGCGGGGTGTGGATCTATACGTTAACAGCGCTGACTGTTGTTGTTCCGTTGATATGCCTGATCGTATATGTGAAGCTTATGCCATCCTTTGAGCTGTATTTAGAAAAAATGGCTCATTCCGGCCAGACATCGAGTCGCCGCCGAGGAACGTGGGACCGCATGCTTGCCAAGCTGTTCAGTCGCTCTACCGAAGAACAAGCCTGCTTTCGTCTGTCAGCCAGCATGATGCGCAATGAACGGGAATTCAAGCTTAAAGTATACCCTTCGCTAGGTTTTTCGTTAGTGATGCCTTATATTTTCTGGTATACGGCTTTACAGTCATCGACCTGGGAAGCATTCAGGCAAAGTTCATTTATGTACACCTTATACATTATGCTGGTTCTTTTGGTAACCACCGTAATCATGCTGAAATATTCTGGCCAGTACAAGGCATCATGGATCTTTCGCGTGGCGCCAATAGTGAATGAAAATGTATTATATCGAGGCGCCCTGAAGGCTTTTCTAAGCAACATATTTATACCGGTATTTCTGTTGAATGCGGTTGTTTTCACATGGACATTTGGACTTCGGATTTTGCCGGACATTGCGATTATTCTGCTCACAGCTACGGCGCTAATCCCGGTATCCGGGAAATTTATGCTGCAAAAGCCGCCGTTCTCCCAATCGTTCAGTGTGGCCCAGCAAAGTGACGGCTGGTATATTTTCGCTGCTTTGCCTGTGTTCGCTTTACTGTGGGGTGCTCATGTCCTTTTTCGCTCCTTTTCCGGAGGCGTTTGGATGTACGGTATGATCTTGATTTTGGCGAATGTGCTGCTGTGGACGCTGTTGTATCGTGTGAAGAAACCAGTGGTCAAGTCGTCTGTGGTCGTTTGAGCTGGAGTCCACCGATGTATCTTTCAGAGTTGTTAGCCTGATTGAACTGGTCGCTGGCTTAAGCCGTGTAATTTTAAGTAGTGGGTCTAAGCATGATTGATGGAAGTGAGTATTTATTTTCGCCCCGTGAGCATCTTGCAACTACCCGCACGCGGGGCTCTATTACATAACGAGGTTGGTTAATCAAGGGAAGAAGTGAGGGGATGGAGTAGGGGAGCTTAAAATAAAGTGTATGAAAGGAATGAAGAAATGAAGAGAATTAGCAAACAAAAAGTAAACGAAATAAACAAAGCAAACATTGCAAACAAAGCGTAAATAGTGACTGAATTAGGTATAGTGAGTAACTCAAATTGCAATAGATGGACAAGTAACCTAAACAAGTAAGTGAACGTGCAATAGATTGGATGAGTAGCCCAAACAACTGAGCGGATGTGCAGTAGATTAAATAAGTAACTCAATCAAGTAACCCTAAGTTCAGTAGAGGCGAACGTGAGTTGTGATTCTAACGATCTCAGATGAGCTTATTTGGGCGAAAAGTGGATCTCAGGAATTCTAACGATCACCCGGAAGCTTATTTCTGCAAAAGAGGGGTTTTAGCCCGAAAAAGAGGGGACTTTTGCAAAATAGCGTGTCTGGAGATCGTTAGCCTGGTACAACATGCAAAATGGGCCAAATAACGTCTCCTGTGATCGTTAGAGTGTGGCGACAACTAACTGGTGGGCAGATGTTAGTGTAAATGCAGATACAGATACAGTTTTAGATGCAAAACCAGGTGCAGGTGTAGATGTAAGTGAAAGTGTAAATGTAAATGCAAGCGTGAGAACAGGAGGGAAACATTTTTTAGAATAAAGAGTTCTACCTGGCTCCGAATAAAAATGCTAATCAGTACTCGCCTTATCCATGAAAGACAAAGACATTTTAGGTGTGAATTATTGGGCCTAGTCGGTCTGGCCTGATTCGAGAATGGTCTCGGCCAGACGATCGGCTGCATCTGCTGTGAAGATTCCAGATCGCGCAGCCTCTGCGTATACCTTGCTGAGCGTGCCCGCAATCCCCGCCACTTTCTGGCGGATCAGGTCAGGCCCAGCTCCCTGCAGTTCGCAGGCGGTGCTGATAATGCCGCCTGCGCTCAGCACGTAGTCAGGCGCGTACAGAATGCCGCGCGCCTGCATGCGGCCAGCAACCAGCTGTCGTTCACTCAGCTGGTTGTTGGCCGCCCCGGCGACAATGGAGCAGCGAAGCTCCTCCACGGTCGCCGGGGTGACCACACCCCCTAGGGCACAGGGGGCGAACACCTTGCAGTCAGCGGCGTGAATACGGGCCGGATCGGCCGAAATGGCGCCGCTGAACTGCACAAGGGCACGTTGTACCCGTTCCAGTACAACGTCTGCCACGATCAGCCGTGCCCCGGCTGCATGCAGGTAACGGCACAGGGCATGCCCGACCTTGCCCAGTCCCTGGACGGCAACGGGAATGCCCTGCAGATCGGCTACGCCCTGGTGGCGCAGAGAGGTGACAATGCCGATGTACACGCCGTAGGCGGTCATGTCGGCAGTGAAGTCATCCTGTGCGCCAAGGGAACCCGTGGTATCCGTCACATATGCCGTCTCCACCCGGATCTGGTCCATGTCTGCCGCCGTTGTGCCCAGATCCAGACCTGTCACGAAGCGACCTTGTAATCGCTCCAGAAATCGCCCGAGAGCCCGAAACTGCGATGCGCGAATTTCTTTATTCTTCGCTGGATCTGCCAGACCTTGGCCAAACGTACCATCTACTGACGAGTCTGCTTGCGTCCTGCTAAAAGAGCCATCTTTCGTTGTGTCCATCCACACTTTGTCTTGTGCTTGTGTTTGTGTTTCGTCTTCCGAATTCTCCGCTATGATCCCGTTGTTCGCTTCGCCTGCTTCGTCCATTCCTGAGTTTGCCAGCATCTTGCCCAGTGTATTATTCTTTGATAAGTTCACTAGCCCTTCACCAAACGCGTCTCCATTAACCGATTCAATCAGCGTCCCACCAAACATATCGCCTTTATTCGAGTCGAGCATCGCCCCATCAAGCGTATCGCTCTTCACGGAGTCCGCCTGCTCTCCGCCGACCCGTTCCCCCGTCGTCATCTGCTCCGAAGCACCGGTCACATCCCAGACAACAGCCTTACCTCCGCCATAGGGCAAACCCGCCATGGCATTTTTGTAGGTCATGCCTTTGGCCAGCATTATCGCATCCCGGATTGCTTCTTCTTTGGATGTATAGGCCCAGTAGCGGCATCCACCCAGAGCTGGACCAAGAGTTGTGTTATGAATGGCAATGATTGCTTGAAGTCCGCTGGAGGAATCGTGGCAAAAAACAAGCTTTTCCATACCTTCCTGCTCCATCTCCCGCCATATTTCCATGGAACACTCCTCCTTTGAAGTTCATTCGTCCTGTACTCAATA
The DNA here is from genome assembly GCF_023714295.1 of Paenibacillus polysaccharolyticus. Taxonomy (GTDB): domain Bacteria; phylum Bacillota; class Bacilli; order Paenibacillales; family Paenibacillaceae; genus Paenibacillus; species Paenibacillus polysaccharolyticus_A. The sequence continues at coordinate 190,889 of NZ_JAMAUN010000011.1, read as the reverse complement.
AAGGCAACGGATTTCCTTATAGAACGTGCATCCCGTCTGTATTTTGGCTCGAATATTTCTCTTGCATGGCTCGAAAGATAAGGGATCACCCTAAATCCAGTGTGATTTATACATCATATTCGCGCTACGGTTATTACGCCCCTGGGACTATCGCCGGGTTGAACATCGACACAAACGGTTTTATAATGGCAGTTCCGGCATAGCCGGACCGGATAGATGCCCGGAAATTTACATCAAACCGTTTAGGAAGAGGGCATAACGTCCAATGATGGAGATAGAGGAATATGATGGACTACATGAGCCTGGGTTGTTAAACGCATCTCCAATAAGATGGAAATGTTCGCCATGCAACACGTAACAAAGGCCCTGATTCATTGAAAAGGTCTAGGAAAGAGGGATCGTCATTGCTTAAAATTTTGTTATTTATCTTTTTGATTCAGATTGTATATGTATCGGCCTATACCCTTCGCATGATTTTAACGCTCAAAGGACAGAAATACATCGCTGCCCTGATCAGTATGGGTGAGATTGTAATCTATGTACTGGGCTTGAATCTGGTACTTAGCTATTTGACCCAGCCGTCTGCGCTGATTGTATACGCCGTGGGATACGGGCTTGGAGTACTGCTCGGAGCATGGATTGAGGAAAAAATTGCGCTTGGTTACGTTACCGTAAAAGTGATTTGCAACCAGATGGACGGAGGGCTTGCAAATGCTTTGCGCGATAAAGGGTATGGTGTAACCTCATGGGTTGGTAGCGGACGAGACGGAGATCGGCTGGTTATGGAAATTTTGGCGAAACGCAAAAACCAGAAACTGCTCTACCAGACCATTCTGGCTCTCGATCCCAAAGCTTTTGTCATCACCGTTGAGCCCAAACAGTTCCATGGCGGCTTCTGGACACGTTCCATCAAAAAGTAAAATCGGGCAGGTCTGCACTAGATGCGGTCCTGTCTTTTTTATTTCATTTATCTGCACACGTGTTATTCTCTTCACGGATTTCCCATTCCTACATCAAACCCCGTTATACAAGTTAACTTGATACGATGCCAGGTTGTTTCGGGTACCATTTGCCTCCTGTCGGCTGTTCTCAAAGGGATGTGAAATCAGGATTATTGTTGTAATCGATTCCAACATTTACATTGTGAATATGTCACTTGCGACATGACATGCCGCAGAGAGACAGGCAGGACAACTCATCATTCATCATCATACTATCGGGAGGAATCAATTCGATGAAAAAAACAGTACGAAGTTTATGTAGCACGGCTCTGGCCCTTACGCTAGGGTTCACCTTATTATCCGGACCTGCGAGTGTGCAGGCAGCGGGCAACGCGGATTACAATCTGACCGGTTTCTCCCAAGGGAACACAGGCGGCGGAATCATCAGTGAGTCGAGCACGTCTACGTATAAAAAAGTGTATAATGCCACCGATCTGGCGCTGGCTCTGAAAAAGAACTCCGGTGTCAAAGTCGTTGAAATTATGAACGACCTCAACTTGGGATGGAACGAGATTCCTAGCGCCGCACAGACTTCGCCTTTCGCGAAGCATAACGATGCACTGACACATCCGGTATTGAAGCAGACGGGTGTCAGCAAAATTACGGTGGACGGCTTCAACGGCCTAACCATTTTCTCGGCCAATGGTTCCAAGATCAAACACGCTGCCATCACGGTGAAACGAAGCTCCAACGTGATTATTCGTAACCTGGAATTCGATGAGCTCTGGGAATGGGATGAATCGACCAAAGGGGATTATGACAAAAACGATTGGGATTACATTACTCTGGAGGACAGTAGCGGTGTGTGGATCGATCACTGCACGTTTAACAAAGCCTATGATGGACTCGTCGATTCGAAAAAGGGAACAAGCGGTGTAACTATCTCCTGGTCCACCTTCAAAGGGGATGACGGCAGCGCGAACAGCTGGGTTACCCGTCAGATTAACGAATTGGAAGCCAATAAATCTTCCTATCCAATGTATAACCATCTGCGTAGCAGTGCGGTCGGTTTAAGCAAAGAAGATATCATCGCTATCGCCGGGCCGCAGAAAAAAGGGCATCTCGTCGGTGCAACCAGTCTAGAGTCGGCTAACGCTAACCTGTCGATTACTCTGCATCATAACCTGTATAAAGACATTCAGGATCGCATGCCTCGTCTGCGTGGCGGTAATGCCCACGCCTATAACATCATCATGGATGCTACAGATGCCCGTTCAGCTCAAGCGCGCATTACTAACGCTATGGCCACAGCCATTGCATCTAAAGGCTACAAATTCGGTATTACCAGCAATGGGGCTATCTCCACCGAAAGTGGCGCAGTGTTAGTTGAAAAATCAGTAATCAAGGATGTGCAGTATCCTGTACGCAACAATCAGACAGATCCGACCAACGCCACATACACCGGAAAAATCAGTGTGCTCGATACGATTTACTCTCTAGATGGAAGTTCCTTCCGTGGTAATAGTGACACAGCAGGTAGTCCACTTGCACCTGTTCCGGCTGTCATCAAACCGTTCTCGTGGAATGGTTTTGGTTCCCTTCCATACAGCTACCAGACAGATGATCCATCTACACTGAATGCACGTCTCACTGCTTCCAACGGTGCAGGAGCAGGAAAGTTAACTTGGTCTAAAGACAACTGGCTGAAGACAAGCTATTGAGTGAAGTGCTCCGTACAATCTAACGATTAAAAATAAGTAAAAAAAACAAGCGATCCTGCAGTTGTTGCGGGGGCGCTTGTTTTTAATGTTACTTGTCCATGTTACTTGTCCATGTTACTTGTCCATGTTACTTGCCTCAGCTCCAAATGCCTTCAATTTACTGTTCATGGCTTAAAGGCTTTATGTTCAGTGGTCTCCTGCTTCATTATTATTGTGTCGTTGTTGTCACTTGAGGTTGAGTCTCTGGTGCAACACTTACTGATTCACGATAGATGATATTGCCCTTTACATGAACGCGACCGAAGCTACGGTTCGGGTTGTCGATCTTTTTGAGCATGGATTGAACAGCCGTCCGTGCCATCTGTTCGATATCTACTTCAACTGTGGTGAGTTTAGGTTCAGACAGCATGGCGTAGATATCATTGTCGAACCCAACGACAGAGCATTGGGCCGGCACTTGAATACCCAGTGAAGTCAGCTTCTGCACGAGCAGATGAGCAACCTGATCACAGTTGCAGACAAATGCGGTGGGAAGCTGTTCTGGTAGATCGATCTCGATAAACGTACCTCGTTCATCCCGATCATTAAGCACCAAATCCGGGTTCATGGGCATCCGGTGCTCAAGCAAAGATTTATAATAACCTAGAAAACGATCCTGAATGCTGCTAGTCGAATACAGATTACCTACATAAGCAATACTGCGGTGTCCCTGCTGGATCAGATAGTTTGTCATTTCATACGCGGCATAGAAGTTGTCCGTCACAACGGAATCGATATCGGAATGTTCATCGTAGAAATCGAGGAACATCTTAGGTACGTCCATCGACTGCACCAATTCAATATACTCCTTGCTGACCTGACCCAGCACAATGAAGCCGTCAACCTTGCTGTCACTGTACAGTTTGGGCAGGGATAGCTCCTCTTCATCCTCACTGTTCAAAATGTGAAGAATACCGTAATACCCCTGATCCTCCAGATGTTTGGTAATGCGTTGGAACACGCGTACATAGAACGATTGCGTAGGACCGGTAAACCGCTCCGGGATAATTACACCAACATTATGAGTTAAGCCTTCCTTCATTGAACGGGCTGTGGCGTTATACCGATAACCCATCTGGACGGCAAGTTGTTTAATCTTTTCCTTTAATTCGCCACTGACGCCTTCTTTGTCATTCAACGCTTTCGAGACGGTCACACTGCTGACCCCGAGCCTGTCGGCGATATCCCGCATGGTGATATTGTTCTTCAGCTTTGGTCGCCTCCTTCAAGCCGGTTTAAATACAATGTGATGTCATTATGCTGACCGCTTCTTCAACATAATCACAATCCATTTCAGTATACATCTTAACCCAACTGGAATAAAGCGATTCCAGGCGTTGCAGGGCTATTTTCGCAATTACGGAAGCCAGCGGGGTTAGATTGTGCATTGTTCATGTTACTGTTCTTGCAATAAACGTTCGTTCTGCTCAATCAGGTTTCCACGCTGGCTGGAACAGTCCAGGGAACGATAAGGGTCAGCAGGAGTATTAAACGTGTAATCCATCAATTGCTCCAGCGTGGTTGTGGCAACATGACAGCGCGTATCACTGGATGCATAATAGATAAAGACTTCACCCTTCTCATTAACCACGGCACCGTTGCAAAAAATAACATTGGATACATCGCCTACGCGCTCGTCATCATAAGGGGCAATGAAGTGCCCGCCCGGTTTGGCGATGATGCGTGCCGGATCATGCAGATCGGTGGCGAAGGTGTACAGTACGTACCTAAGACCTGCTGCGGTGTTCCGTACGCCGTGGGCAATATGAATCCAGCCGCGGTCTGTTTTGATCGGGGCAGGGCCTTGACCATTTTTCACCTCATACACCGTATGGTATTTCCGTTCATCTATAATGATCTCTTCGTGAATAACCGGATTCAGGATATCCTCGCACAGACCGAAGGCAATACCGCCACCGCTGCCTGTGGAGATAAATCCATCCTGCGGACGTGTGTAGAAAGCATATTTACCATCGACAAACTCGGGATGCAGCACCACATTCCTTTGCTGCGGGGAGTTCGTCGTAATATTCGGAAGGCGTTCCCAACGGGTCAGGTCACGTGTGCGAACCAGACCCGCCTGTGCAACAGCGCTGGAGGTATCGAAGGCAGGCGCATCCGGGTCTTTGCGTTCCGAGCAATAGATGCCGTAGATCCAGCCGTCTTCATGCTGAACCAGACGCATGTCATATTGATTGGTTTCCGCTGCATCGATATCGTCCCAGACAAGCGATTTGCGGGTGAAGCGGAATCCGTCTACGCCGTTGTCGCTCTCTGCAAGGGCAAAGATCGATTTCCGATCCAGTCCTTCCGTGCGTACGACCATAATGTATTTTCCGTTGTGATAGATTGCTCCCGGGTTGAGTGTTGCGTTAATGCCCAGACGTTCCATGAAATACGGATTCGTTGTTTCGTTTAGATCAAATCTCCAGTGCAGTGGCACATGATGGCGTGTAATGACCGGATACCGATAACGCTGGTAAACGCCATTGTAGAAGGAAGAATCCACCTCATTTTGACGTGACAAAAGCTGCTCCTGCTGTTCCAGTAACAATTTGTATTTTGGGTGTATCATGCTTATCCCATCCTCTCCATTAGTTCAATGCAAAATCGGCTGTTATGGTAAGGGCATTTCCACGGTCCGGCTACTTCGTGCTGATCAGGTGTGCCATTTTCGTCCACAGCCCAGTACCATTCACCGCCTGGCCGGGAATCCACGATGTGCGTCTGCGTATAATTCCACAACTGTTCGACCGTTTCCAGAAATTTAGAATCCCCAGTGCGATGATAGGCGTTATAGAAACCAACCATCGCTTCCGCTTGAACCCACCAGATGCGTGTGGTATCTACATGCTTGCCTTCCTGTTCATTCATAAGTGAACCATCCGACTGTACAGCTACATTCATAATGTTGTATGCGATATCCGTAACCATGGCGGCATACTGCGGATGATGTTCAAGTCCCAGTACCTTGAGTGCTTCGTCAATCAGCCAGCTGGCCTCGATGTCATGTCCAAATGACCTCAGATCAATGATGGATTCCCACCTTTTGTTGAAAAATACCCCGAGGAACCTGGTGTTCTTGTCATATACCCGTTCATACAGAATTCCGAGCAGTCGCTCAAGAGATGCTTTTACTTGTGGGTCCGGCCACACCCTGTATAGGGTGGTGTAGGCTTCCAGCACATGAATGTGCGTATTCATCGTGTAATCCGCAATGACCCCGTTTTCACTCAACATTTCATTCGGCTGTTCATTCCAACATCGGTCAAACTGCTCTTTGTAAGCAGATGATTCTGTGTTGAACCCTTTGCTCTCAATCAGCATATAAAGCGTTTTCGCTAAGTCCAGCGCAGAAGCATCATGGGTTGCACGATAGTATTCGCTGAGCGCATATACGCCAAAGGACTGGGTATACACATGTTTACTTGTATCCAGCGTTTCACCAGTGGCATCGACCATCCAGTACATCCCTCCGTGCTCTCTGTCTATCAGGTGTCCAGTGAGAAAACGATAGGCGTGTTCAGCGTGCTCCCGCCAGATGTCCTCACGGGTTATCCGATAGGCCGCGGTAAAAGACCAGAGCTGCCGTGCTGTAGCGATCCCGCCTTTTGGTGCCTGACGATTGATCTGCAGATCGTTGCCAACCCAGCCGTAGAATCCACCATGATCTTCATCTTTTAACTTAGACCAGAACGGCATAATCTTCGTCTTCCAATGCTCCGCAATTTCTGTTTGAAGCTGCTTCATCTTATGAGTCATCCAGAGCGTCCCTTCTTCCATACAAAATCATATTCAATTAAATTAAGTTATCGGTAACTTTATAAAGTAATATTAGTTCCATAAAATTACCTTGTCAACGAAATATAACTTTCATTTTTTGTTGAAGTAATAAATAATTCAATTGACAGGTAAACGCTACCATAATAGAATCTATTTTGTAACCTTAACGATAACTTAATTTAATTAAGGAAGGGGTCGGAACAAATGAGGAAAAATAAAGGCTGGGTATCGCTGCTCACAATGATACTTATCACTTCGCTACTTGCAGCGTGTTCAACAGGAGGGGGTACGCAGTCGGGAGAAGAGATCAGCACAGATCCGGCAGATATTAAGGGCGAAATTACCGTTTTGACGCAACGTACAGATATTGTGGATACCGTATTCAAGGACTATGCGGCCGAATTCACTAAGGAGTATCCGGATGTGAAAGTGAATTTCCAGGCTTTGGCTGATTACGAGGGACAGGTGAAGATTCGGATGAGCACCAAAGATTACGGCGATGTACTTATGATTCCGACCAGTGTTCCGATTGCCGATATCCCTGATTTTTTCGAACCGCTTGGCACATATGATGAACTGAAAGGCAAATATACCGCTATTGAAGAGCGGATGGTGGATGGTCAGGTATACGGCATTCCAACCGTTATTACGTTCTCCGGTATCATTTATAACAAACAAGTCTTCAAAGACGCGGGCATCACCGAGCTTCCGAAGACACCAGAGCAATTCCAGGCAGCACTTCAGAAGGTAAAAGACAACACGGATGCGATCCCGCTCTATACAAACTATGCATCCGGTTGGGCACTTACCCAATGGGAGGCCGACCTGCCGACGGTTGCGGGCAGTGTAGATTATGTCAACGTGGATCAACCAAACACGGATGAGAATTTCGTGCCAGGGAAACCACATTACGAGCTATATAAAGTGCTTTATGATGCAGCGAAGAACGGCCTGATCGAGAAAGATCCAACAACAACAGACTGGGAGAGTTCCAAGGCAGATCTGGCTAATGGCAAAATTGCAACGATGGCTCTTGGATCATGGGCGATTACACAGATTCAAGGCATGACAGATAAACCAGAAAATATTGGTTTCTTACCCTTCCCGACTAATGCTAGCGATGTAATCGTACCGCTGTCCGCGGATTACAACATCGGCATGAATGTGAACAGCGAGAACAAACCTGCGGCAAAAGCATGGATCGACTGGTTCCTGGCGAAATCCAACTATGCGGTTGAGCAAGGAGGAGGCATGAGTGCGGACAAGAGCGCAGAGCTTCCGCCGATTCTGGATCAGTATAAAGATGTAAAATTCTCTACTTTAACTCCGGCTAAAGAGGGGCAAGAGGGATTGATGGACAAAATCGATAACGAAGGCGAGATTGGCCTCTGGCAACCTGACTTCAAGAAACGAATTATTGAAGCAGCTATCGGTAACCGAAGCGAATCGTATGATGACATCATGAAAGACCTGAATGATAAATGGGTAAAAGCCCGCGCAGAGGTTACGAAATAATAGGAAAAACGAGTGATCATCCGGGAGAAAGAAGTAAGTAGCTGATGTAAGCAGATGTATTGCGGTGCCGGTAGTTATGGGATTTTTGGGCCAGGTTTTTACACGGGGAAAACCATCAGTGAATTGACTGAGGTGATGAATTATAAAGAGTGTATTCACTTGGCCCACCCTGCGGTTACATCCGCGAAGCGATACGGAGCGTTTATGACCAAGGCGGCTGAACCGCTGGGAGGTGTGGGGAGCATGAAGTACTGGAGAATTTCAAACTGGAGTTACTCAGCGCAACGCATATTTATTATCTGTGCCTTCTCGATTATTCCGCTGGCACTGCTATTTACGTTTGCTTATTTGCCTGTCATTAACATGTTCAAATACAGCTTTACCGATTGGAATGGATACAGTAAAAGGTTCGACTATGTCGGATTTGATAATTACACACGGATTTTTAGCGATCCTGAATACTTTAAAGTGTTTATCGTCAGTTTGTATTATTTTGTGGCAACCTTTGTACAGATGGGTCTGGCCCTCTATTTTGCCACGATCCTCAGCTTCAAAATCCGGGGCAAAAATTTCTTTAAGGGAATCCTGTTCTTTCCTTACCTGTTGAATGGCGTGGCCATCGGGTTTATCTTCCTCTTTTTCTTCAAACCGGATGGAACACTCGATACGCTGATGCAGGCGATTGGACTGGGCCAGTACACCCAGCTTTGGCTTGGTAACCCGAATATCATTAACGTATCGCTTGCGGGTGCATCGGTCTGGAGATACATGGGCTTCAACTTCATCATCTTCCTGGGTGCGATTTCTTCGATTCCGAAGGATGTGTATGAGGCCTCCGATATTGACGGTGCGAACCGCTGGCAACAATTTCGCCATATCATTTTGCCGAGTATTACCCGCATTCTGCAACTTAACCTGATCTTGGCCATAAGCGGCGCAATCAGTGCGTTCGATATTCCATATATTATGACCGACGGTTCCAACGGCAGTATGACCTTTGTTATTCAGACCGTTCACTTGGCATTTAAATACGGCAAATTGGGACTCGCATCAGCGATGGCTGTCGTGCTGCTCCTGATTGTTATTCTTGTAACGCTGGTGCAGCGTGTCAGCATGAAAGGAGAGGAATGAACGTGAATCAATTCAAATATACCATCGCCAGCATAATCAAATACGTTTCTCTGATTCTGGCGGCGTTCATTGCACTTTTGCCTATCATAGTGATCCTGTTTGCGTCCCTGAAGACCAATGCCGAGTATGCCAATAGCAGTCCACTGGCCCCGCCCGCCAACTGGCTTAACTTTGCGAATTATGCCAAGGCATTTGTGGATGGCAACATGCTTGTCGGCTTCAAAAATACAATCATTATTCTAATCATATCCATCGTGGGTGCAACGTTGACAGGTTCCATGATTGCGTATGTTCTGGATCGCTTCAAGTTCAAAGGCAAAAAAATCATGGTTGCTGCATTTCTGCTGGCTACCCTCATCCCGAGTGTAACGACACAAGTTGCCACCTTCCAGATTATTAACGCCCTCGACCTGTTCAACACACGGTGGGCAGCTATTGTCATGTATCTGGGAACCGATATTATCGCGGTGTACATCTTCCTGCAATTTCTCGGCTCGATCTCCAGCGCGCTGGATGAATCGGCTATGCTGGACGGTGCTTCATACTTCACGATCTATTGGAGAATTATATTGCCTTTGTTGAAACCGGCGATTGTCACGGTCATTATCGTCAAAGGTGTCAACATTTACAACGATTTCTACACGCCATTCCTGTACATGCCAAAAACCGATCTACAGGTAATATCCACCGCCCTGTTCAAGTTCAAGGGCCCCTTCGGATCACAGTGGGAGGTCATCAGTGCCGGGATTATGATTGCCATTATTCCAACGATGATTATATTCCTGTTGCTTCAGAAATACATCTACAACGGTTTTGCGCAAGGTTCCGTGAAATGATTGCGTGAAACCTTTTTTGAAATCATTCAATTAGAAGGAGAAATGAGATATGACAGTCACTGAAACGAAAAAGGTACACATGGTTGGGGATGCTTTGCCAAATATGCCTTGGGAGGATAAGCCGGAAGGAACGGAAGGCCCGGTGTGGAGACACTCGGCTAATCCGGTGGTACCACGTAATCCGGTGAAGGGAGTTGCCCGTATTTTTAACAGCGCAGTCGTTCCTTATGAGGGGAAATTCATCGGTGTATTCCGTGCCGAGACGGTCAATGGCCGTCCACACCTGCACATGGGTTCGAGTGAAGATGGGTTATCTTGGACCATTGAAGAAGAGCGTATCGCTTTTGTGGACGAACAAGGCGAACCGTTTATGCCAAACTATGCATACGACCCGCGTCTGGTCAAAGTGGAAGATACCTATTACATCATCTGGTGTACCGATTTTTACGGTGCGGCCCTGGGTCTCGCCAAGACGGAGGACTTCAAAACGTTTGTCCGTCTTGAGAATCCGATGCTGCCATTCAATCGCAATGGTGTATTGTTTCCGCGTAAAATCAACGACAATTATGTGATGCTGTCCAGACCAAGCGATAGCGGACATACCCCGTTCGGAGACATTTTCCTGAGCGAAAGCCCGGATCTGGTGTACTGGGGCAAACATCGTCATGTCATGAGCAAAGGCGGTCAGGGCTGGTGGCAATCCGTAAAAATTGGCGGTGGCCCCGCTCCGATCGAGACGTCTGAGGGTTGGCTGATGTTCTACCATGGCGTAACCGGAACGTGCAACGGTTTTGTGTACAGTATGGGTGCGGTTATTCTTGATCTGGATGAGCCGTCCAAAGTAAAATATCGTTCCTCCAACTTCGTGCTGACACCAGAGAAATGGTATGAGGAGCAGGGCTTCGTTGATAATGTTGTCTTCCCATGCGCAACCCTGCATGATGCGGATACCGGACGAATTGCCATCTATTACGGCGCAGCCGATACCTATGTCGGTGTGGCCTACACAACGGTCCAAGAGATCGTGGACTATGTCAAAGAAACGGATGAAGTGATCGCTGGCGACCGCGAGGAAGGCAAACTATAGTGGGTTTTTGCACATCCAGAAATGACTAGATAAATGGAGTATAGATTATGAAGTGAGAGGAAATGTACAGGGAATATGCAGCAAATCTACTTATGTGAACCTAAGAAGCCCTCCTCCTATAGGAAGGGCTTTTTTAGCTATTTAATGGGCATACATATTATGTCGATTTTTGTTGACAAAAGGGAGGCTAGTTCATATTCTTAATGAATATGAGAATCATTATCACGGTAATGATCAGGTAAAGAATGAGAGAAGAGAGAAAAGGGGTTTATTTCTATGTCAGGACAACGACGGAAACGTTTGACTACTCTTATGATGGCAACAACACTGTTGTTGCTGTTATTTATCGTGGGTTGCAGTAATACAGGAAGTGACAAAGAAACTTCTTCTGCTTCGGGAGATCAGGCGGCTTCGGCGAAGTCGATTACGATGTCCTGGCCACGGGATATCGGTACAATGAATCCACATACGTACAATCCGTCCCAATTGTTTGCACAATCCATGATCTATGAACCACTGGTGAGTTACCAGAAGGATGGTAAACTGGAACCGGCACTTGCTGAGTCATGGACCATCTCTGATGATGGCAAAGTATATACTTTCAAGTTGCGCCAAGGGGTGAAATTTTCTGATGGCACGCCTTTTAATGCTGAAATTGTGAAAAAGAATTTTGACTCCATCATGAAAAATAAAAAAACACATAGCTGGCTTGGCATCGTCAGTGTGCTGGACAAGACAGAGGTCGTGGATGACCATACGTTCCGTATGACTCTTACCGAGCCGTATTATCCTGTACTTCAGGATCTGTCCGTTGTTCGTCCGTTCCGTTTCCTGGGTGCGGCTGGATTCCCGGATGATGGGGATACGTCCAAAGGCATTAAAGAGCCGGTAGGTACGGGCCCGTGGATGCTCGCTGATTATAAGCAGGATGAGTATGCGGTCTTCAAACGCAACCCGAATTACTGGGGTACTGCACCGGCGTTCGATCAGATTACGGTCAAAATCATCCCTGATGCAGAGACACGTGTGCTTGCTTTTGAAAAGGGCGACCTGGATCTGATTTACGGTGAAGGCGTGATCAGTCTGGATGCGTTCCAGCAACTTCGTGAGAACGATAAATATGTAAGCGAACTGTCTGACCCTGTAGGTACTCGTGACCTGTTGCTTAACTCTTCGAATCCGAAGTTGTCTGATGTGAGAGTGCGGAAGGCACTCCAACAGGGCTTCAACAAAAAAGCGATGGTGGAAGGCGTTACGTCGGGTCTGGAAGAACCGGCTGATACAGCACTGTCCAAAAACTACCCATATACCAATGTGGATCTGAAACCGATCGAATACAACGTGGAGCAATCCAAAGCGTTGCTGGATGAGGCAGGCTGGAAGCTGCCGGCAGGCGGAACCGTACGTGAGAAGGATGGACAGAAGCTGGAATTCGAATTGATTTTTGATAAAACCGATCCGATTCAGAAAGCGATGGGTGAAACCATTCAGGCCGAATGGAGCGAGCTGGGGGTTAAAGTAAACCTTACCGGACTTGAACTAACGGTACAGATTAAACGTCTGAAAGCCAATGATTTCGATCTGTACTTCTGGTACAATTACGGGGCACCATACGATCCACATTCCTTCATTAACGTCGTAGCAAGCCCGGGATTCGGAATCTCCGAGACACTAACTGCTTTGCCGATGAAAAAGGAACTGGACGAGCAGGTGCATGCAGCACTGTCTTCTACAGACGAGAAGAAACGTCAGGAACTGTATACATCCATCCTGACGACTTTGCAGGAGCAATCGGCAATTGTACCGATCTCTTATGTGAAGAAAACAGCCGTATATCAGAAGAAGATTGCTAAATTTGTCTTCCCGGCCAATCGGGATGAAAATCCGTTTGTGGGAATGCAGTTGAGCAATCCATAATCATAGTTGATGAGCGTCAAAAATGTAGTAATGAACACGTAACACATCAGGCAACAAGAGCTTGTGTGGCATGGTAAAAGGGGAGGAAAGTTTGGTGATCGGCTATATAGGTAAACGAATGATCGCGATCATTCCTATCGTTTTTATCGCTACACTTGTCACGTTTGGGCTAATCCATATTTCACCGGTTGATCCAGCCGAAGCGTATCTGACCGCTGCACATATTTATCCAACACCAGAGCTGCTGGCGGAGAAGCGACATGAATTCGGTCTGGATCGGCCTTTGCTCACTCAGTATGTGGATACGTTGAAGAGGATGGCCCAGCTGGATTTTGGTACCTCGTATCTCACGAATAAACCGGTGATCGATGAGGTCAAGGATAAGTTCCCGGCTACAGCAGAACTGGCCTTGTGGAGCATTCTGTTCTCTGCACTGGTGAGTATTCCTCTCGGAATTTTGGCGGCGGTATACAAAAATAGCTGGATTGATATGGTCAGCCGGGCAATCTCTTATTTTGGTGCTTCCATTGCGCAGTTCTGGCTCGGTTATCTGCTCATTTTCTTTTTTGCCGTGAAACTGGACTGGCTTCCCGTCGAAGGGCGAGGCTCTTGGGAGAACCTGGTATTGCCTACGCTTACGCTTTCTATGGTGATGATTGCGTTATACACCCGTATGTTGCGTACCAGTGTACTCGAACAATTACAGGAAGCATATGTGCAATACGCCAGAACCCGCGGCTTACGTGAACGGGTTATCATGCTGAAACATGTGCTCAAGATTGCCATTACCCCGTTTATTACAGGAATGGGCATGACCATGGGCAGGCTGTTAACAGGAACAATAATTGTAGAGCAGGTCTTCTCATGGCCGGGTTTCGGGCGTTATTTTGTCGAAGCCATCTTCAACCGAGATATTCCCGTGATCCAATGTTATGTCTTTATTTCGGCTTGTCTGTTCATCGTGTGTAATCTAATCGTTGATCTGGTGCAGCTGTATATGGACCCGCGGATTTCGGCGAAAGGACGGGCAGAGCATTGATGAACCGATGGCGAACGATATTTCGAGGAAAAAAAATCATTTGGATTTGCGCTACGATCGTGCTGCTTTTCTTCATCCTGGCATTATTGGCCCCATGGATCGCACCACATGATCCGGTCAAAGTTAACCTGTTGCAGAAGTTAAAGGACCCATCTGCCGAACACTGGCTCGGCACAGATCATCTGGGCAGGGACAATCTCTCCAGACTTCTCTACGGAGCGCGGGTTTCGATTGGATTTGCAACGATGATCTTCCTGTCGTCTTTGATTATCGGGCTTATTGTTGGATCGATCTCCGGTTATCTCGGTGGCTGGATTGACAATGTGCTGATGCGTTTATGTGAAGGCATATTGGCATTTCCACAGCTGGTACTGGTGCTGGGCATCGTCGGGATCTTCGGTCCAGGTCTGATGCAGATTCTGCTGGCGCTCATGATGGTGCAGTGGGTGCATTATGCGCGGATATGCCGAAACATGGTGGTTAGCTTGAAGGAACGGAACTTTATCGCAGCCGCTCGAATTATTGGTTCCTCCACCTGGACGATCATTCGTAAACATATCATTCCCAATGTGCAACGTCCCATCGTGGTCATGGGCACACTGGAGATGGGCTGGGCGATTATGGATATCTCGGCGCTGTCCTTCCTGGGGCTTGGCATTCAGCCGCCTAATGCGGAGTGGGGAGCCATGATTCATGAAGGCACAGGGTATATTCGCAGTCATCCGGAGCTGATGATCTATCCGGGTGTAGCCATTCTGCTGGTGGTGATGACGTTTAACATTTTGGGAGAAGCTTTATCTGATCGTTACGGCATTTCCAAAAAGTAATGGTGAAAATAAACTGGACAGGGGGGAATGTGACGATGGACAAGGCGGAGATTGTACTTGAAGTGCGTGATCTAGAGGTTAAGATCAAGACAGCGAAGGGAGCCGTCCCGTTACTGGAACCTGTTCAGTTGACTTTGAAAAAGGGTCAGGTCTTCGGCCTTGTTGGTGAGAGTGGCTGCGGCAAGACGATCACGTGTAACGCGCTGATGCGCCTTCTTCATCCCCGCAGAATGGAAGCGTCAGGCAGTGTTCGTCTGAACGGACGGGAGCTTAGCAACTTATCTGAAGAAGAGATGCGGCGCATACGAGGGAGGGATATCGGATTTATTATGCAGAATCCGATGAATGCTTTTACCCCCGTATATACGATCGGCTCTCAATTCATTGAAACATTACGAACCCATACGAAGATGTCCAAAGCAGAGGCGCGGGAACAGGCCATTGCCGCGCTGGCTGATATGAAACTTCCAGACCCGGCAAAGTTGATGAAACGATATCCGTTCCAACTCAGCGGAGGTATGTTGCAGCGAGTGATGATTGCCGTTTCCATGTGTCTGCGGCCAGCTCTGGTGATTGCCGATGAGCCTACAACTGCGCTGGATGTCGTGAATCAGTTGAATGTGCTACGTGAATTGGATCGGCTTCGCAAGGAGCACGGTACATCCATTTTGCTGATCTCACACGATCTGGGTGTCATCTCACAGATGGCAGATGAAGTGGCCGTTATGCAGAAGGGACGAATCATCGAACAGGCCGATGTATACCAATTGTTCGATCATCCCCAGCATGAGTATACTCGGATGTTATTGAGTGCTCGGCCGAAACTGTCCATCGGTCGCTAAAGGTGAGAAGATGTGGAGTAGTGCGGAACTGTCTGGATACGTACTATTGAAAAGAAGGAAGGGGGCGGAGAACCGGATGTTACAAGTACATGAAGTAAGTCATAGCTATGGCAAGCGGAGCTGGCTCCAGCGTTCGGGATTGCGCCCTTCTGTTCTCGAAGATGTTTCACTTACGATTGAAGAAGGCATGTGTTTAGGGCTGCTTGGAACGAGTGGAGCAGGTAAAAGCACCTTGGGCAAAGTTATTCTTGGGCTGGAGAGACCCAGCCAAGGTCAGGTGTTATTTCAAGGCAAGGACATCTATCGAGCGGATAAAACGGTGCTTAAAGGGTTGCGGCGTGATCTACAGGTCGTTTTCCAAGACTGTTACTCTGCTGTAAATCCGATGATGACGGCCGCGCAGATTATTGGAGAGCCGCTGGACAATTACGAGCGCCTGTCTGCCAAGGAACAGCAGCGCATGATTGAACAGCTGCTCGTGCAGGTTGGGCTTACACCGCAGGACGCGAGCAAGCTTCCACATCAGTTCAGCGGAGGGCAATTGCAACGGGTCAATATCGCTAGAGCCATTGCCCTTAAGCCGAAGTTAATCGTGCTGGATGAATCGATCAGCAGTCTGGATATGGTGCATCAGACACAAATTCTGTCTTTACTGGCAGATCTGCGAGCAACGTATGGGCTGTCCTATCTGTTTATCACGCATGACATCCGCGCCGCACTGACGATCTGCGACAGCATCGCCGTGATGGATCAGGGAAGGCTGGTCTATACCGGGGATGCCACGGATTCCATCTTGGAGTCGGATCAGCCTGCTGTCCAGCAGTTGGTGTCGTCGATTTTGCCTGAGCATCCGTCAGGGAGAATTGTGTTTGAATAGGTGTGAGAAACCAAAACCAATTTGAGTTACCAAAAGAACCAAGTCGAATGATCGGCCTGGTTCTTTTTTTTTGTATGCATTGGATTCGGCTGGCGCTCAGTATTTTATTCTCTGGAAACCGTTCTAACCCTTCACCGCAAACTGATAAGATGAGGCAATAACCTCAACATAACTGTCATATCCGGGGACAAGGTAATGCTTCAGATCAAGCCGGTTTCGGGGATCAAATAGCGTTCTTTTCTCGTTTAGAATGATTGAATCTACGACCTGATAAAAGCCGGGATCGGGATGATAGCCGTTAGTCTCCCAGAAGGCGAGCACATCGTCTTGCTGGCTGATCCCTTGAACCTGACCTGCATGTAGCTCGAAGAAATTAACCGTGATGCAGCGCAGTTCAGCAACGGTGTCGAAAGTGAGTTCGATTTCTCGATAATGATCTAGAGGTACATCCCCACGCGTTTGCACATCTATACGTAAAGTTACACCGCCCGATTCGGTGTAGATGGCCTTCAGATCGGTTGTGGAAATGCGGAAATCTACTTTTTCAGGTATCAGTACAATGCTCATGTCGCTCCTCCTATGTAAATGTTCAAGCACCCTTAGAATCTGTCCTTCCATTATATCATTGTCTCCAGAGGAATCGGAAAGGAACGAATTGCACGGGTAGAAAAATTGCGGTCATAGTGCAGGCATGGGATGACGCACTTCTGATGCGCCTCTGCTTCCAGTAAGCCCACCCCCTTGCAGGCCGTTCATCTGCAACGTATGATGAATAGAAATCCTGTACGGAACGGTTAAGCAGAAAGGAGGGTGAGTTTATGAAGAGCATGGAGAACACGGAGAACATAGAAGGCTCGGAGAATTTTGAGGACGTGGAGAACATGGATAACTTTCGAGACATGCAGAAGATGAATCTTATGGAGCGCAACACACATCCAGAGCGCTGGGTGACATCCGAAGGGATACTAGATGAGAAGCAGATTACAGAGCGGCAGATTCTCTATAAGGGGATGAACGGCAGGTGTGTGGAACGATTTACTGTTCAATCTGGCCAGACTTATATTTTCAAACCGCTGACGAATCCTGCACAGCATGGACGAGAACGCTGGATGTACGAGCATGTGATGGCACAATTGCCACCCGTATATCCGCAGCTCATTGCGGCTTCGGACCAGGCGGCGACTCCGGAGCAGAGCTGGATGATCTACGAGGACGTGGGACAGCTGGAGCATCACTTGTGCGAATCGACGATGTTGAATGCTGCCGCACATATGGCGACTTGGCATGCACTGCCCGTTGCAACGTGGCAAGACCTGCCGCTAGTCGGGCATAAGCCGCCCATTCGGGATATGCTGCATGAACTGCTGCAGTACCCGTCAGCAACGGATAAACTGCTACGCGAACTGCATCTGACGTTGTCTGCAGCGGACTGGGACAGACTCACCATGTTGATCCTCACAGCAGAGGACGAGCTGCCGCTGGTGCTGTGCCATGGTGATCTGCACCCCGGCAACGTAGCCGAGGTGGAGGGTAGATTGGTCATTCTCGACTGGGAGCATGCTCACCTGAATACGCCATTGTGGGACGTATATCATCTGCTGGACTTGTCGCATCCGCTCTTTCCACGTACGATGACGCCGGGGCTTCGGGCGCGTGTGATGAAGGTGTATCTGGACAAGCTGAAGAGCCTTGGCGTGCAGGTTGAACGGGGTTCTTTTGCCCAATGGTACAATGCTTATGCGATTGTATTCTCGCTCTGGATGTTACGTCTGATCGACGGCGATTTACGGAATCCGGACTGTGTGTGGCCGCAGGAACAGCTGCGCAATCAATGGCATGAGACGGCTACGACGCTGGAGCAATGCATGAATCATCTGAACGAGGTAAGATAAAAGATTAGACGGTTGAAGTGCAATATGGAAATAAGGGGTGAAAAGTTTGCGTAAAGTCGGACTGGTTATGCGTAAAATTCAATTCACGGAGGCTCAGGGGCCGCGGGTGTTCGCGGATCGACTGAAGCAGATCGGGCTGGAGCTGGGCGTGGACGTTGTGTTCATCTCGCCGGAGCGTCATGTGAGCGGATACGACTGGCTACCGGGGTACGAGCATGAGAAGGGTGACCTGGTGAACTATGATATCGTGCTGGATCAGATTCATAGCCAAAATATTGAGCATGTGATCTATACGGTATCGGGATTTACATTTCTGAAAATGTTTTTGCCGAAAAGTGTTCTGTTTCCGCACAGTTTCCCTGACCCGGCACTAACCGGGTATGAGATGATGAAGCCATTCTATACGATGGTGGATAAAGCGATTGTGCAGACCGAGTTTTTGAAAAGAGAGCTGGGGCGCAATTTCGGCGTGCATGACGTGAGCGTCATTCCGATTGGCTTCAACGAAGAGCTGGCGCACCGCCATTATAACCCGAGTCAGGTCGTGCATAATCGCGTGCTCTGGATCGGGCGGGATGAGGCGAACCGCCGTCCCGACCTTGTGTTGGAATATGCCCGGCAGAACCCGGACAAAGAAGTGTACATGGTGTTTGGCGGTGTGCGCTACCAGGAGAGCATGAAGAAATACGATATCCCAAGTAACGTGAAGCTAAAGTTTGCACTTACTCAGGATGAGATATTTACGCTGATGAACTCGGCCAAGGTGTACTGGAGTTGTTCAGCGTTTGATACGTTTGCGATGCCACTGACGGAAGCGATGGCGATGGGGAAAATGGTCGTGAAACCCGAGCATGCCTGCTACGGACATATCAGGTCCACACATGCCTTTGCCGGCAACGAGGATAATTGGTTTGAACTGGTGAACATGGCCGCGGCTGCGCCGCGAAGTGTATCAGAGGACAATCGCGAGTATGCATTTGGTGCCTTTTCACGAACCATGATGAAGGAAGGGTATCGAAACTTTTTTGCAGACTGGTTGAAGTAAGAGATTGTAGTATAGATCAGTTTCGACGGGTGCTGTCCGTAAGATTAAAATTTAAAAAAACAGCTTTGTATTGACCCGTTATGGACTTTCCAGTTGTGAGAAGGAGGATATTATGGAAGTACTCATTCTGTGGACGCTTGGGATGTGGGTGGTGCAGCTGCTGATCGAATGGATTGTGTATCGGGCGCAGGGGCGTCAGATGACGTGGATTCAGTCCATTTTGCCGTGTCTCACGTTACTTGGCGGGGCAGTTGTGATCATGATCAGTATCAATATTGGTGGATGGAACGGTCTCGGGTATGCGTTGCTTGGGGCGGCACTAGGTACATCAGGATTGCTAACGCTGATCACAGTCGCGATTACAGCTCTGGTGCTTCGGCGTCGTGGTAGGCATTAATCAGGGGGATATTAGCGTATCGTTTCAGGAGCTTGATTCAGCAAAATGGCATACTGGCAACTTCACGAGGGGAAGTTACGGCTGCTTGGAAGAAGGAAAGGAACTTATAATGAACAATTTAATCATGGAACATTGGTCTGCCGAACAGCGAGAGATGCCAGGTATGAATTGCGTCGCTTTTGCAGATGGAACGGTCACCATTTTAGATATCCGCACATATTTCGACCCTAACAACAATGAGCGTACTCTGTCTGTTTCTCCGCTGTGTGATACGACGGTTGATAGTATTGTGAAGTACAATCCGTATTGCTGGACGATGGTTGATGCATGGACAAATGTGGATTATCAGGGTGGAGAAATCGTTGGCGGAGACGGGCAAATGGGGAATGAAGGCTTTATTGCTTGTATTGATGCAGAAGGTCGTTTGGTGTGGGGGATTTTTTTTGAGGATACCAACCCGATCAAAACGTTAAGTGTCAACGGTAATACCTTAATTGCGATCAATGAGCATGAGGAACTGCGCGTGGAGATCAATTTGCACAATGTAGTGGATATTCGGATGACTTATCTGGGGTAATTTGCCTTCCGGGTAGAAGAGCGGTAGAAATCGGAAGAAGAGCCGTAGAAAATAGAAAAAAGAGTCTTAAAAGGTCGTAGGAGTCAGTACGAGTAGTCGAGGGATGAAAAAGGCTGATAGAGGATAGCTGTATGAAAACGGTAGGTGCACCCACATAACAATGTCACAGACACATGACAGGGAGCTAGCTGCATGAGATGGTTGCAGAGATACAATCGATTGTGATATATTGACATTACTTATGACAAGGGAGGTGAAGACAGGTGAATCACGAGATGCTTAACAACCGTATTAGCCAGCTGCCGATTGCTATGGCTGGCATTGTTCACACTTTTTCGAACAACGGGAGAAGTCTGTCCAATTTTGAATATACGGAAGTTAACATGTACGAGAAGACGCCTGCCTTGACCTCATTCGGACGATAAGCATATTTGCTTGAATTCTGAAGGGCCGCGGAGCTAACCTCCTGCGGCTCTTTTTGTGTTGCGGTCGGGCTCTTCCACACCATAGGAGGAACCTTATTATGATGATTATTAGCGCGCAACAGTTGAAACAATATCACGGAGCACATCTGGTGCTGGACGGCATTACATTTGAAATTATGGAAGGCGACAAGGTGGCCCTGATCGGCCGCAACGGAAGCGGCAAAACCACCTTGATGCGTCTGATGGCCCGGATAAGCCAACCGGATGAAGGCCAACTGATGCTAAAAAAAGATACACGGGTCGGTTATGTCGCCCAAGTACCCGAAGGAATGGATGACCACACGGTGCTGGATGTACTGGGCCTTGGTTTTCGGGAACTTATTGCTTGCCGCACCCAGATGACCGAATTGGAGCAGCAGATGTCCGATCCCGCCTGTGCGGCAGATCCAGAGCAACTGGAGCGTCTGTTGAAGCGGTACGCAGCACTGCAGGAGCGGTTCGAACGCGAAGGTGGATACGAAATGGATGCACGGATTGACCAAGTCGCAGACGGGCTGGATATTGCGAAGGCACATTACGGCTGGCGGTTCGGTTCTCTTTCAGGCGGCGAGCAGACGCGTGTTGTGCTGGCTTCACAGCTTATCGTCAGTCCGGATCTGTTATTGCTGGATGAGCCGACGAACCATTTGGATCTGGAGCGGGTGGAGTGGCTGGAAGGATTTTTACGAGATTATTCGGGTACCGTCATTCTGATCTCACATGACCGCTATTTTCTGGATCGGGTCGTGACACGTACGCTGGAGCTGGAGGACGGAGAGGCCGAAATCGCTACGGGCGGATACACCGAATATATGAAGGTGAAGGAACAGCGGTTGCTGAAGCAGTTTGAGGAGTTCAAAGAGCAGCAGAAGGTTATGAAAAAAATGAAGGAAACGATCCGCCAGCTGGAAGAATGGGGCCGCGTCGGCGGTAACGAAAAGTTTTTCCGTCGTGCAGCCTCCATGCGCAAAGCGCTGGAGCGGATGGAGCAGGTGAAACGTCCTGTGCTGGAACGTCGTCATGCGGATTTTGATGTGCTTCCGACGGATCGGACTGGTAAACGTGTAGCGGTGCTGGAAGACGTGGAAAAACGATACGGTGACCGGGATATTTTACGTGGTGTATCTGCTCTGCTGGAATATGGAGATAAAACGGCTTTGATCGGTCGCAATGGCTCCGGTAAAACAACACTGTTCAAGCTACTGCTCGGTGAAGAACAGCCGGATGCAGGCAAGCTGGAATGGGGCGCACGCGTTGATGTGGGATACCTGGCTCAGCAGGAGGAACCTGTGAATCCCAAGCTGAACGTGCTGGAGTACTTCCGTCTGGAAGCAGGCGTGGAGGAAGGGGAAGCTCGTGGCATTTTGGCGCGATATCTGTTCTATGGTGCAGATGTTTTTCGTTCGGTAGGACAGCTGTCCGGTGGAGAGTGGACGCGTCTTAGACTGGCGTTGCTGGTACAGCGCAAACCGAATGTACTTCTGTTGGATGAGCCGACGAACCATCTGGATATTGCATCAAGAGAGGCGCTGGAGGATTCGCTCGCTGATTTTGAAGGAACCGTACTGGCTATCTCACATGACCGATACTTTGTGAACCGTCTGGCTTCCCGTGTCTGGGAACTGGAAAATGGGCAGTTAACGACATACCTTGGGGATTACGAAGCATATCGGGAGAAGAAGCTGGATTTGCAGGCTCGTGCAGCGAAAGAAGTTTCACAAGACCTTGGAGCAGGTAGTGCTGGAAACGGATCGAAAACTGGAAAAAGAGCAGCAGAAAAGGGAACCGGGACGGGGCTCAATGGGAAGTCAGCAGAGACGGGAGAGAGCAAAGGTGCCCGACTAAAAGCCGGAGGCGTCGGACATGATGCTGCATCTGCAAGCGGAGAGGTCATGTTGGAGCAAGCTCATACTGAGCTCGATGCTGGACGGGTGAATATGAATGTTGCAAGTGGGAATGGTGATTACAGTAGCAGTCAAAGCCGAAGTCGAAGTGATAGCAGTAATGGGAATAGTGACCACAGTAACAATCAAAGCCGAAGTGGTGGCAATCGTGGGAATCACGGGTCTGCTCAGCAACTGGAGCAGGCGATGGCTCGTATGGAGGTTCAAATTCGGGAACTTGATCAGCGACTTGAAGCATTAGCCAATGATTCGGTTGCTCTGGAGCAAGCCTGGAACGAGCGGGAGCAGTTATCGGCAGCATATGATGAGTTATTGGCTCAATGGGCTGAGATGGGATAGTGGACCGGATATGATGCAAGTAAAACATCTAAGACTCGTACCATGGGGTAAATACTAGGCTGATTGTTGAAGGTAAATAGCTATAACTGTAGGGAACTAACTGGAGTGCAAGGAAACTGAATAGAGCACAAAGAAACTGACTAGAGTACAAAGGACGTAAAGGGCTATCTCACGGTTGATGCATTTGGTGTGCATTGACTGACATGGGGCAGCCCTTTGCTGTGTGGTTGTGAATCAGAATATATTCTAACGATCGGAGGAGAGGCTATTTGGCTGATTTTTAGCGATTCCAAATTCTAACGATCACAAGGAACGTTATTTACTAAAAATGTGGAGCTTTTAGCCGATTTCACTGGTTTTTCTCCGAAATAACGTTTCTCCTGATCGTTAGAATTTGGAAAGGTTGTTTTTCCACCAAATAAGCTCTGTGGTGATCGTTAGCGCATGAGCAGGGGGGAAATGGGTAGGAAAACAGGTAACTACGCCGGGCATATAGGCTAGCAAGTACGCAGGGTGGAGTACAATGATAGAGAGAATCATATAAATGTCTGTGTTTCTTTTTACATGTCTCGGCGAATAGTGTAACTTTTTTCCTCCTCATGCGTTTAATACGTTTGTGTATATTGAATCGGCTCACCTACGAGCTTGCAGATTGGGAGGGAATCACCATCTATTATTCATTGATGTATCGCAGTTGGTCGGAGGATAAACAGGCAGAAACGGGCGTGCTTGAGCAGGCTTCAGTGACGCGGGATGAACTGTTTATGCGTAAGCTGGTGGATGCTACCCTGATGAAAAACAAACTATGGGCCCATCTGTCCAATGAGTGTCAGGATCGGCGGGATCACGCCATTTATGTGACTGCGTATGACCAGCAGATGCCGGAAGGGCATGGTGCTGCTATTGCGGATGCAGCGCTGGGCATGTGTAAAATGTCTTCCATGTACAGCCCGGAATATATGCTGTGGAATGGACGTTCCTTTGAGGAACTGGAGCTTGCGGAATCCTCGGGTTACACCATGGAACTGGCCGAGCAGCTGCTGGATCATTACATGGTACGCGAAGGCAAGACGTACGAGTTTTTGTACTCCGTGCTCGATGCGGATCGGAAGAAAGTACTGTTTTTCATGAAAGAGGTGGATCTGTAATGAAGGAAGAAGAGGTGCGAAAACCTGTATCCGGGCAAGTGTCCAGAAACGTCATCGGGGATGAAATTGCATTCACGTTAGAGCCTGGTTCTGAGACTGTAGTAGCATCTAGCAACGTATTAGAATCAGAATCATCATCTATTTTAGGCTCTGAAATAGGCTTTAAACCACACTCTACTCCAAGCGCCAAACCAGGCTCCAAAGCGAAGCTGGTTGCATTCTCGCTCATGCTGGCTGTGCCTGCGGTGCTTGCGGGATGTGGCAGTAGCAATGACGAATGTGATCCCGAATATGATACAGGCTGTGAGTACGACTCCAGCAGCGGTCATTACTATTACGGCGGATCTTCTTATCGCGGAAGCAAAGACGGCAGTAGCTCTTATAAAAGCTCAACCAAATCCAAATCGAGCGGCTTTGGCAGCTTTTTCCGAAGTTCGGGAGGTTAATGACATCATGAAGCAGGCAAATATTCTCCGCATCATCCGGGGGAGGTCGGTGGAATGAGGGAAATGTACTCATTGCCGTTCAGTCATGAGGAGGTTTTCGCGGGCGAAGCTGGTGAGCAAATTCCATATCATCGCATGTACGGCAAACAGTATTGTGTGCCCGCATTGACGGTTTATACACCGGAAGAACTGAAGGAGCTACACACTGCGGTGGAAGCAGTGGATGCGATTTACGGCAAAGTGATGCGTTTTATTCAGCGATATATGCCAGATTCGTTTCTGGAGAATGCACTTGGCATACATCCGGGGCTGATTCCGGCAGCGCGTATGGAGGCTGTTACAGGCGGAATCACTCGTCAAGACTGGATTATTGGCGAAGCTGGTTTGAAATGTATTGAAAATAACACCGACACGCCCACAGGTATTCCTGAATCGGCGGCACTTGAACACATTTTGATCGGACGGACAGAAGACCAGGCATGGACTGCACCCTCTGTGCATATGGATGCACGTATCCGAGATTGCTTCCGATCGTGGTTATCCTTTTATGCTGAGCAAGGGTTGCAGGGGCCAGTCACATTCACCTCTTACGGTGAGCATGTCGAGGATCGTACGAATACCACCTACCTGATGGAACGCTGTCGTGAGGCTGGATATGAGGTGTTATATGCTCCGCTGGAGGAGCTTGAGATTGTGCCTGGAGAAGCGCTGTATCATCAGGGCCGCGAGATTCAATTGTTATATCGGTTGTATCCGCTGGAATACCTGATTGGGGATCGGGACGAAACGACCGGTGTGGACATTGGCGCAGCTTTGATTGAACTGGTACGAGAAGCACAGCTTGGCCTGATGAATCCTGTCCAGCATGTGCTGATGCAAAGCAAAGGTTTTATGGCTGCGATCTGGTCGCTGTACGAGCGGAATGAGCAGACGCCAGAGTACTGTGGATTTACGCTTTTTGACGAGGCAGAGTTGGACGTGATTTCACGGTATTTGCTGCCGACCTACTTCACCGCGGAGCCGTTTGAGCAGAGCGATGCACCTTACGTAGCCAAGAGCTATTGGGGGCGCGAGGGCCGGGGGACACTTTTGCTGGATCATAGAGCAGTTCAAGATTCGGCAGCGAACACACAAGCAGATTCCCTTTCTTTATTGAATAGACAACTGGAGTCAGACATCAGAGGGGACATCCCTGCAGTCTTGAATAAGGATGATGACGAGGACGAAGAGGTTGCCGCCTATTACGAGAATCAGCCCAAAATATATCAGCAGCTCATGCCGATGGAACAGGCTGTAATCCAGACAGAGGATGGCGAATACAGCGGTTATTTGCTAACCGGTGTATTCGTAATCGGTGGACGTTTTGCCGGAATGTTGCCCAGGGTCGGGGAGAAGGTAACCGGAGATATGGCGTATTATTGCGCCGCTGCTGTGCGAGAACCGATAAAAGATGAGGAGGAGAAGGAATGGAAAAGCTGGGATTGAACCTCGTGAATGTTGCGGTGGGGATCGGCATTCTTTTAGTGGTATTAGTTGTGGGATATTTTGCGTTCAGCAAATTGACCCGGTATAACGACAGTGAGGAGATTGCCAAAGGCAACGAGGCGGCAGGTATGTACATGGGCAGCAAGCTGCTGGGTCTGTGTATTATTGTGGGTATGGTATCGTTCTCAACGCATGCATGGCTGGATATGCTGCTGTGGTCGGGGCTGGGTATCCTTATTCTGTGTCTGGTCTATATTATATTTGATTTCCTGATCCCGAAAATGCGAGTGTGTGACGAGATTGCACGTGGTAATATGGCGGTAGCACAGTTGTTACGCTCCGTGATCATCGGCGTTTCCATCGTCATTGGTACGTTTTTGATGTAAAATAAACCCTGACGTTTCGCGTAGATATGTCCATTGAATAAGTATGGTGATATAAACGAAGGTCGTTTGGCGGATATAGAACGAATATTATACAGAAGAAGGAGCGCGGTAGCATGAGAAGAGTCATCATTGATACGGATACAGCAGGAGACGATACGATTGCGATCCTGACGGCATTGCATCATTTTCAGGTGGAAGGCATTACGATAACCGGAGGGAACGTACAGTTTGACCAAGAGGTTGAAAATGCACTGTACACCGTGCAGGTTGCCGGACACGGCGGCAAGGTTCCGGTATATAAAGGCTGCGAGCGTCCACTTATGGCCTATGGTCAGGCTCAGCATCGTACGGTAGAAGATGTGCATGGCGATGACGGTATGGGCGGCGCGCATTTCCCCAAGGCAGATCAACGTCCCGAGAGCGGGCATGCGGTTGATTTTATTATCGAGAAGGTTCACGCACATCCTGGGGAGATTGAACTGCTGGCGATTGCGCCGCTAACGAACATCGCGATGGCGATTCAGAAGGACCCAACGATTATCCCTGAGATTGCTCATCTATATATCATGGGTGGAACGAACAATGCACTGGGTAATATCACGCCGGCGGCGGAGTATAACTTTTACGTAGACCCTGAGGCAGCCAAAATTGTACTTCATGCAGGCATTCCGATTACGATGGTTGGCTGGGAGATGTGTACTCAATATTCCGTTATGGATGATAACGATCATGCAGAGATTGCAGCACTCCGTACCTCGGGCTCCGATTTTTTCATTGCGATCAATAAAGTGGTCATGCAATTCAACAAGTCGGTACATAAATTGAACGGAACAACGCATCCTGATACCCTGTTAATGGCGGTAGCCGCAGAAGAGTCACTCATGACGAAGTCTGGTCATTACTATGTCGATGTTGAAGCGGCAGGAGAATTGACACGAGGATACAGCGTGGTGGATATCAACGGACGTTTTGGTAAAGCGCCAAATGTACGTGTCTGTGAAGCAATTGATCGTCCGAAGTTCAAGTCCATGCTGCTGGATGTGCTGACTGCCATTCAGTAACCGCATCGTTAAACGCAGAGCAGGAGAACCGTTTGTTAAATGGTTGACTGAACATGCATAGACTAAGGTTACAGCTCTTAAATCCGTACCTCTAATCAGGTGCGGATTTTTATTTTGCCTATTTTTAACTAAACTACTTCATCTGTCGTAGTAACTGTGCTATACTCAAACTACTACGACAGATGAAGTAATGAGGGGGAATACCTTTTGTGATTAGCAGTGACGTAATACGGGGGTATAATGATACGCTGATCCTCTACATGTTGCTTGAAGGAGAATCGTACGGATACGAGATTTCCAAGAACATCAGGCAACTGACCGATGAAAAGTATGTCATGAAGGAGACCACCCTCTATTCGGCCTTTACCCGCTTGGAGAAAAACGGATATATTGAGTCTTTTTATCAGGATGAAAGTCTGGGCAAACGCCGCACGTATTACCGGATCACGCCAGCTGGCCTGGACTACTACAGAGAAAAATGCGAGGAATGGAAGGTTACGCAAGAGGTCGTTAATCTGTTTATCAGGGAGCTGTGATCGGACATGGAGACAATAATGGTGTATCTGGACAATATGTTTGCGGGATTGCCGAGAAGTCCTGAGGTGGAGCGCATGAAACAGGAGCTTCTTTCGGGTATGGAAGATAAGTATCTGGAGTTAAAACAGGAGGGCAGATCAGAGAATGAGGCCGTTGGCATTGTGATCTCTGAGTTTGGCAACATCGAAGAATTGATGGAAGAGCTCGGTATTCAGACTGAGGATGCTTCGGAAACCTATCCAGTGCTGACCGAAGAAGAGGTTCAGGCCTATCTCGCGGCTAAGCGAAGTGCAGGCTTCTGGACGGGGCTGGGCGTGTGGCTGTCCTCGGCGGGAATAGCTTTTCTCATATTAATGGATACGCTGTTCGAGAGCTTAGGATCTTCATCAGATCAAGGTACGTTCGGCATTGGCTCTGTAATTGGCATGAGTGGTATGTTTGTGCTGGCGGCTGTTGCCGTGGGTATGTTCATCTATAGCGGTATGAAGCTGGGACGGTTCGAGTATATGGAGAAAGGGTTCCAGCTCTCACGTTCCCTGTTGATGACTATCCAGCGCAGTAAGGTAAGCTTTGCACTCACATATCGTGTGGCTCTTATTACGGGCGTGTGTCTGTGCATCCTGTCTCCTGTTTTCATCTTTGCAGGGGCCTATGTGAATGATACGTATGCGGCTTACGGTGTATCGGCTCTCTTGGCTACAGCGGGGATCGGTGTGTTTTTGTTTGTCTATTACGGTAATATTCAGGGCTCCTATACGACGTTGCTTGAGGATCAGCATCTGAATGCAGCCAAGAGAGAAGAGGCACGAGCAGTGCGAGCCGTTGAGGCTGTGGTTTGGCCACTCGCGACGGCGTTCTTCCTCTTTACCGGTTTCGTCTACCAGCGCTGGGATATTAACTGGGCGATTTTCCCGATTGTCGGCATTCTCTCCGGCAGCTTTAGCAATGTATATCACATGATGAAAAATAAAAAGCCATCCTGATTCCTTCACTGTGTTCTGGATCGAAAAAGTTAAAAATACGAAACCCGCCTTATTCAATCATATAAGGCGGGTTTTCACGTGCACAACGTTCCAGGACACGCAGTTATGAGTACGGAGTATGTATTACCTCTCTAAAAATGAGCGAATGCCTGTGGTGACGAGATCATGATCTTCCTCATCAGGCAGACCCGATATTGTGATTGTCCCCACATGCCCTTCCTCTTTTAGTATCAGCGGAAATGCGCCACCAGCCAGTACATAATCGGAGTCAGATAGTTGGTAATCTTGCTCCAATATTTTATTTTCGCTCCGTAGTCGTAAGGCCGTATGCCAGGAGCTGGAGCCGAAGTGGTTGACCACGTTGTTTTTGCGCCGAATCCAGTTTTCGTTATCGGGGTTGGTGCCTTCCATCGCATGCAAAAAGAGACGATGTCCCTTTAGCGTAATATCAATGGTCACCGCTTTTGAGCGGCGTTTCGCTTCCTGAACTAGATACAGGCCGAGTTGTAGTGCTGTTTCGGAGTTGAATGTATCCCATACCAGTTCCTGTTCTTCCTGCTGCATCTGTGCAAGTCTTGCAGTGACTTCGGGTTTAATCGGATTCAAATGAAAGACATCTCCTTCGTATGTGTGATGAAGCTCTAAATTCGACGCGGATTAGGGTCCTACCTGCCCGAAGTGAATTGCACACTTTATCGAATGTTAGAAGAGACTTAAGATCGGATCATTTGGAGACGTTATAACCGCTGTGGTAGAGTAAGAAGAACGTTATAATGATTTTTCTGCAATTGAACATAAAGAGCGGCTTAGGCAGGCAGGGGGAAAACGATGTTGTTTTATTTTATCGCGTTGCTGGTTACGCTTGTGGATCAGGGTACTAAAATTGCAGTTCGGATGTATATGGAGGTTGGCGAAGTGATGCGGCTTGGGGATTCAGGGATGCAGCTGCAACATTACGAAAATAGCGGTATGGCCGGAAGCATGTTTCAAGGGAATGCACGTTTATTCGGGGTCATTGCCGTGCTGTTTATCGTAGGTATGCTCTATTATCGGCGTAAAGGTGAGATACGGGGATTCTGGATGCAGGCCGGGGCAGGTTTCATGGTCGGCGGTGCACTCGGCAACGCCATAGATCGCTTTGTTTATGCTCGTGTGACGGACTTTCTGGTGTTTCCGTCGGGACGGGGCATTTTAAACCTGGCGGATGTGGCAATTAACATTGGTGTAGTGATGATCATCATTGGCATGCTGATTCGTGCCTATCAGCGGTATAGAGAGAAGCGTATGCGTAATGCGTTGCCTAAAGGGTAACATTGAGGGATATAAGCAATGATTGGTGACGAATGTTGTAATGTATGGTTGCAAAAGAGCCGAAGCAGAGGTTAGTCCTGCTTCGGCTCTTTGTTATTGCGAATTTTTAAAAGGGATTTAGTTATTTAATTTGAATAGTTCTGCGTCAAGCTCAGCTAGTTTTGTGAAAGAGATGGTCAGCTCTTTTTGTAAGTGTAACCTGGTCAGTATTGCTTCTTCGTTTGACAATTTAGCGAAATTTTCATTGATATATTTTTTATAAATAGCTGTGTTTAATTGAACGATTTCAATTGCAAGGTTTAAACTTCTTTCAAGGTTATCTGTTACAACTATCTCGGGAGTAGAGTTGCTCTGCAAAAGAAATTTTTCAAAAATAGCTATACTTGAATTAAAGTAGATAAAACCAGGGACATAATTAAGAGTAATAGGTTCTGTCATGTCCAGAGAGAAAGCTTTTTTTCCATCGGGAGAGTTATATATCTGTACATAGCTTGCATATTGATTCTGATTCTGATTTAACTGCTCATAGCTCTTGTATAACAATAATAATTCCTCTTTACTAATCATCTTTTTATCTATAGCGCTCTTCAAAGTTGACAAGATCGAATCCGAAGTGGAAAGAATACCGCTCTCGTAATCTGATAATACCTGACTGTATTGTTGATTTAAATAATCTTCTAGTTTTCCATTACTTGAATTATAACCAATAACATTTGCAACCAGAGAGGCTACAAGAGCAAGAGCTAATATAATAATAAGATTTCTTTGGCTCATTTTTTTCATAAGTTATGGTTCTCCTTAGAATAACTTTTGATGTACAACTGTGCATACACTCTATCTTAATCACATTATCCATTTTATTCAACTCCTTGACAATATATGTATCTTGAAATATATTTATAACTTAAATAAGTTAAAATGGGAGATGATGTAAAATGAAAGCGGTATTAAAGAATGTAACATTGCTGTCTCTAATTATTGCACTAGTCGTATCCTTTAGTGGGGTTAGTAGCGCTTCGAGTGAGTCTGTTATTGAAAAAGGGGAGATTCCTCAAACCGCAACATCTATTCCTGGATATATGGTTTCGAAAGAGAACATTCAAAGGGTCATAGGATCTGAAGAATATTCAAATTACATCGCTGAAGAGAAGTTAGTTCATCGGACGAAACTATTAATAGATAATTTAACGCTTGATGGCGATGCTGTACATATTAATGGGCTTGTTAGATACAATGAGGGGGCTATTCCACTTCAATTGGATGGTAAAATGTATTCAAGTAGAGAACAATCCGATGGAATTGAAAGTTATGTTGGAGATTTGAAGGAGAATAATGATAACTTTAAAGTTTTACATTTCAAGATAAAAACCAATGATAAAGCCGATACAAGTCTTATTTCTACGGAATTACGAAACACTGCCAATATTAAATTATACCTTCAAGATAAAAATGGCGGTATTTTGTACTTCGAAGAAAAATTAAATAATTTAAATATAGATACTTCTAAAATCACTACGGATGGATCATATGTAGATAGCCTTTTGGATGGCAATTGGTTTGAACAAATTCTTGTGCCTGCGGAGTCACAAAAAATTACTAACGATGAAATTAGCCTTTTTTCAACTCATTCCTACATTAAATCTTGTTCCACAGTTTACTATTCCAAAGTCCCTTTTGGCTTAGATGTAGCAGAATTTTATTTCTGTCCTAAAGTTGAGGGTGATATCATTGATGTTGGTTCATCATCTAGTGCCAACTGGACGTCCAGACTAACAGTTGCAGAACATGTAAGAGTGAATGGAAATACAACAACAGGTATTGAGCAACGTTATAAAATAGGCGGGGTGACAAGTGGAGGAACTCAGACTTTTGGAACTATCGCAGCGGGCCAGAATACAAAAATAACTTCCAGATTAATTGGTGGGGTATACAAAAAATCTAGTTCAGAAGTTAAAGTTAACTGGCCAGTTATTGTAGGGTATTTCACAAAAAGTATACCTTACTATGCTGCTGGAAAATCAGCATATGATGTACTTACAAGTATCTCTTATAATACAACCACTACAAATGTAAGTAATAATACGTATGAGAATGTAATTGGTAATACAAGTGGCTTCTCTTATAAAATTGATAAATCAGGATATCTATACGATGCTAGTCACTACCTTGATTTAGGTCTTTTCGTTTCTACTTGGAGATCTCAAGAAACAAAAAACGAAAGTACTACAGCCTATATTAATTGGAAATTTGATGTTAGTTTCCTAGGGTCGAAAGTAGAGACACTAGACTGGAAAATTCCAGTTAACTACAAGGTCAACGCTAACTAGTATGCCACTGGTATAATTGTTGAGTCAGCTCAAACCTTAAAAAAAGGTGTAAAAGAGCATATTAGAAAGAGAGAGAGGAAATGAGCAAACAAAGTGCTCCGCTTCTCTCTCTTTTTCTGTTTGATTTACGGAGAACGGCCAAATCCATTGATTCATAAACTAATATGTGATATTTTGAACTAGTTAGTTTAATCAATAAACAAAGAAGAACCACTCAGAGGAAAGACAATATACACGAGAACATTTTTTAATTTCTGCAAGCGCTTCAATCTAACCTTAACAGAATAACGTAGATGAATCCGGCATCGAGTGTATCCCGTTATGTAACATACGGGCGTGAGATGGTGGTTTCTTTTACATGCAGAAAGAGGAGGACGTCTAGATAGTGCAGCGGAAAACAAGGCATTTTAACTCGCTTCGTAATCAGATCTTTGTCGGTTTTGTAATGGTCATGCTCATAGTCCTGGTGCTCGCAGGCATTACAGCCTATGACCGTGTGGCGGCTTTGTTGAAAAGCAATGCCGAAAAGCATATCCATCAGACCGCGGTACAGGCCAGTGGCAGGTTGGATGCACTGATTGCACAGGTGAATTCCCTGACCGCTCAGGTTGCAGATGATGCTTACGTGCAACGTCTGCTGAATGAAGAGAAGCGAGGGCAGAAGGCGAGTTTTAATCAGCGGCAGGCGCTACTGCAGATTGCAGGTAGTTACCAGTCCTTTATTAATGGTGCACAGAGTATGGAGATATACACCACGGATTATAGTCGTATCTTTCCGATGGATGATCGTTCCTTAAGTCATAGGCTGGAGCGGAACTGGATTGTCAAAGCGGACGAGGGTAAGGGTCGACTGGTGTGGGCTGGCTCCGATCCCGACGATCCGAGCATTCTTCTGGCTGTTCGGCGAATCAGTCTGCTGGAACGTTCCTTTGAGCACGGGGGATACGTGGTTGTACGTATGCAACGCAGTTTTTTTCAACTGAATGATTCGGTTGGGGCAGACGGCTCCCAGGATTCAATCATGCTGCTGGACGGTGACGGTGAAGTGGTGACCTCTAATTTGGATGTGCATCTCGATCCTCAGGCGGTGATGAACAGTGAGTCCGTGGTTCAGAATGGCAAAGAATCTTATATCGTGGTGAAGCAACGATCTGAGTTAACGGGCTGGACACTGGCTGTACTGACACCACTACGAGAGACTACCGAAGGAGTGTCAATCCTGAGAACGGCATTGCTTGTATCGGGAATTATCGGCGTTATGCTTTTCTTAGTCATGTCCTTCTTCCTCTCCACGATGATTACCCGTCCGCTAATTCGGCTGATGCGGGCGATGCGCGGGGCACAACCGGGGGCAATGAGACCTAACCTCATGGTGAGTTCTACCTTAGAAATCAATGAACTGAATGACGTGTATAACCAGATGGTGTACAGGCAGAATGAGTTGACACAGGTGGTACATGAGAAAGAGGTCATGCAGTCTCGGGCTGAGATGAAGGCTTTGCAATCCCAGATTAATCCTCATTTTCTGTTCAATACATTAGAAGCGTTCTACTGGTCACTGGAGGAAAAAGGAGAGGAGGAGATGGCGCGTATGGTTATCGCGATGTCTCGGTTATTTCGCTACATCATCTCCAGCCCCCATCAGGATGAATGGGTTACGCTGGCGGACGAGCTTGAACATGTAGAACGGTATCTGAACATTATGCAGATGCGGCTGGGTGATAGGATGCAGTGGGAGATCAGGCTGAGTGAAGAGTTGCGAAGCGTACCCATGCCGAAGTTGCTGATTCAGCCGCTTGTGGAAAACGCCGTTCTGTACGGCATCGAGAATACGTTAAAACCTGGAATGGTAAAGATCAGCGTATATCCTTCATCGATAACAGATATCGTGTGTGTGGAGGTGCGCGATAATGGACCAGGAATAAACGAGGAACGTCTTCAGGACATTAAACAGGCGCTAAACGGTGGTGAGCCCGTAGCTCCCGGAAGAGGAGCAGGTGTGGGGTTGGTTAATGTACATCAACGTCTCGGGCTTTATTTTGGCGATCAGCTCGCTGAGCAGGCCAAACTTACGGTCGAGAGCGAAGTTGGAGCAGGAACAGTGATCCGATTCAACATTCCGAGGGGAACGGAGGCTACACATGATTCATGAAAAAACGATCCTGATTGTGGACGACGAACCGCGTACAAGAGAAGGCATACGTAAAACACTTGAAGCATGGTCTGCCGGGAAGAACCGGATTCAGACAGTGGCGAGTGGCGTGGAGGCCAGAGAGTGGCTTGCAAGCCAACCGGCTGACCTGCTGATTACCGATGTACGCATGCCAGAGTTGTCTGGCTTGTCTCTGGTGGAAGCTATTCAACATTTTCCTGGCAAACCAGCGGTGCTGATCATGTCAGGATACGCAGACTTCAATTATGCGCAGCAAGCGATTAAGCTGGGTGTGGTGGATTACTTGCTCAAGCCGATTGATAAAGAGCAGCTGCTTCAGACGGTACAGAAAGCACTTTTTCTTCATGAGCAGCAACGACGTATCCAAGCGATGCAAGACATCGTTGACCCGAAGCTGGTAGACATCCGGGAACGGAGAGAGCAACAGGATAATACACCGATTGGAGAAGCTTTGGCATACATTGAGACACATCTGGGTGAACCGATGACGATGCGTGAGCTTGCCGATTCCCTGCACCTGAATTCCAGTTATTTCAGTGTGCTGTTCAAAGAACAGGTCGGGCTGAATTTCAGCGAATATCTCATGCGCAAACGGGTACAGCGAGCAAAGGAGTTGTTAGTGCAGACGAACCTGCCCATCTCCGAAATTGCGGAGAGAGTAGGCTATCAGACCGATAAATATTTTATCAAAGTATTCAAAAGCCTGGAGAATATCAGTCCGAGTAAATATCGTCACTCTGTGAACGAAAAGGATTAACAGATGGAATTAAGCAGAGTTCACTCTTTCAACAAAAAGGGAATGAATACTCAAAATAGTGGAGTTTTTCCAAATCATTCTACCCTTATAGGCGGATGATGCCCATGCTACACTTTTGTTAAAGCGGTTACAAAAACCGAAATTCCACTATTGGGGGTTGGAAATATGAAAAGAAAGACACTGGCTATGATCCTGTCATGGACGCTGATTCTGGCTGTCATTTTGTCTGGATGCAACAATGCAGGTTCCGGGGCGGGCAAGGATTCCGGTAGTAATGCAGGCGGCGGTGACAGTGGCGGAGATGGCAAGGTTACTCTGAAATTCATGCATCTATGGCCTGCAGGCAGCTCCGCACAACAGAACAAGCTGGTCAACGATATTATCCAGCAGTATCAGACCGATAACCCAAATGTGACGATCAAGCAGGAAGTGCTGGAGAATGAACAATACAAAAACAAACTGAAAATTCTGTCTGCTTCCAATGAACTTCCCGATGTGGGCGTAACCTGGGCTGCGGGATTCCTGGAGCCTTATGTGAAGGGTAACCTGTTTGCACCACTCGATGATTTGCTTAAAGGGGATCTGGGCGAGAAGTTTATCGCCGGAACGACCGAGGCTTACGCGGTAGACGGTAAAACGTATGCGCTGCCGATTGAGCTGAATATCTCTCCTATTTATTACAACAAAGCGATATTTGAAAAATATAATTTGCAGACACCAGCCACCTATGATGAATTCCTGAACGTGGTGAAGACGCTGACCGATAACGGTGAAGTGCCGATTGCACTGGGGAACAAGGACCGCTGGACGGGGTCACTCTGGTACATGTACCTGGCGAATCGTGTAGGCGGGGATGCATTGGAGAAAGCCATTAACGGCTCCGGTAAGTTTGATGATCCGGCACTGACACAGGCTGCGGCTGAAGTGCAGAAGCTGGTGGATATGAACGCATTCAACAAAGGTTTTAACGGCTTGTCCAACGATGAGGGCAAATCCGAATTCATGAATGAAAAAGCGGCTATGTATCTGATGGGAACGTGGGAATTGCCAAACTTTACAACGAACCCGGACATTCCGCAGGACTTCAAGGATAAGGTTGGATTTTTCAAATTCCCGACGATTGACGGCGGCAAAGGCGACATTAACAGCTGGGTAGGCGGACCAGGTGTAGGATTGTTTGCGGCTCAGAACTCGAAAGTGAAGGACGAAGCGCAGAAATTCATTCAATACTTTGTGGAAAAATGGGGCGAAAGCTCGGTGACCGAAGCCGGAGTCATTCCTGCGACTAAAGTGGATACGGCTGCTGTACAGCTGCCACAACTATACATCGATCTGCTGAACGAGCTGAATCAGGCGAGCAGCCTGACCCTCTTTGCAGATGTGCAGATGAAACCTGCTGCTGCTCAGGCGCATCTCGATATGATTCAGGCACTGTTTGGTAAAGCAGTAACACCGGAAGACTTTGTGAAGAATCATCAGGCTGCGATCGACAAAGGCAACTGATGTAGACCTCACCGACACGTACACCATATGAATGTTTGAATGCTTGAAGGGAGGAATACGTCTTGGACAAAGTCATGTCGAACCGCCTGGTGGCTGCGCTGTACGTGCTTCCTGCGCTGCTTCTGCTCCTGGTTCTGGTCTACATCCCCATTGTACTTACGGGCTATTACGGTTTGATGCAGTGGGATGGAATTGGGGCAATGACGTTTATAGGTTTGGATAACTACGCCAGATTGCTTCAGGACAGTACGTTCTGGCAGAGTGCGAATCATACCTTTTTATTAGCCTTGTTCTCTGCGCTGAGTCTCATCGGTTATCTGATGATTGCACTCGTGCTGTCAGGCAAGATCAAGGGTGCAAACTTTTTTCGCAAAATATATCTGATTCCAATGTTGCTGTCATCCGTTGCGATTGCCCAGTTATGGCTGAAGATCTACCACCCCAGTAACGGTGTGTTAAATAGCTTTCTGGAAGCCATCGGATTTAGCAATCCGCCAGCCTGGCTGGCGGAGCCATCACTGGTGCTGTATGCATTGTTCGTTCCGATTCTGTGGCAGTATGCAGGCTTCTATATTTTGATCTATTATGCGGCACTCAAAAATATCCCTGAATCACTCATCGAGGCTGCGCGTATTGATGGTGCAAACCCGTGGCAGATTGCTTTCCGGATTAAGCTGCCGCTCATTACGGAAGTGATTAAAGTGACCGTGGTGCTCGCCGTGGTTGGCTCACTGAAATATTTTGACCTCATCTATGTCATGACAGACGGCGGTCCGAATGGCTCCAGTGAAGTCATGGCCTCCTACATGTATCGTCAGGCGTTTCGCAGTTTTGACTTTGGATACGGCAGTGCGGTAGGTTTCTTCCTGCTTCTCATCTGTCTGGTTGTGACATGGTTACTGCGTAAGGCAACCGCATCCAAAGATACAATTCAATATTCCTGACGCTTACTTACAATGAAAGGAGGTCATCCCGTTGAAGATGGAACCGGCTGTTCGGTTACCCGTTGGCCCGGAGACAGGTCATAGCCCGGTATGGGCGAGAAGGCTTGGATACGTCCTGTTATATGTGCTTCTGTCTCTGGTGGCTTTGCTTCAGATTTTGCCTTTAGTGTGGTTGCTGTTATTTTCACTGAAAAATAATCAGGAAGTATTCGACATGGCTCCTTTTGCGCTCCCGGCTACGCCGCGTTGGGAGAACTATGTCAAGGTGTGGACGGAAGGCAATATCAGCTTATATTTTTTCAACAGTGTATGGATTACGGTCGTTTCAGTGGTGTTCACGGTGCTGTTTGCAAGTCTCGTCACCTTTGCGATCACACGCATGCGCTGGAAGGGACGTTCACTGGTGCTGGGACTGTTCATGGTGGGTCTGATGATCCCGGTACATTCCACGCTGATTCCGCTGTTCAGTCTGTTTCTGAAGTTGAATCTCACCGATCATCCGTTATCGGTCATTCTCTCTTACATTGCATTTAATATGCCGATTACGATTATGATTCTGCTCGGATTCTATTATGCGCTTCCGAGAGAGGTAGAAGAGGCCGCTGTGATGGATGGCTGCTCGGTGAACCGCATCTTCTTCCGCATTGTACTGCCTATGACGGCTTCGGTCATTGCAACAACCGCGATCATTAACATGATCTATGACTGGAATGAATTTATTTTTGTAAATACTTTCATTAGTTCGGATGCGTACAAAACGCTGACCGTCGGAGTTCAGAACTTTATTGGA
Source organism: Paenibacillus polysaccharolyticus (assembly GCF_023714295.1). Lineage (GTDB taxonomy): Bacteria > Bacillota > Bacilli > Paenibacillales > Paenibacillaceae > Paenibacillus > Paenibacillus polysaccharolyticus_A. The sequence continues at coordinate 151,865 of NZ_JAMAUN010000011.1, read as the reverse complement.
CAGTACACTACCGATTGGGGTGCCATTGGTGCAACGTTGATGATCAGCATCTTGCCGATTCTGATTGCGTTCCTGGTGCTGAGTGAACGAATTGTCGAAGGGATTGCGGCTGGTTCGGTCAAAGGCTAATTGCTTGCCAGTGCTTCCACTGATTATAAACGTAAGAGAATATAGCCCTCCCACTAATCGCTTAATACGCGTGCTGGGAGGGTTTTGTTATGTCCTGGGGGCATCATCGAGCGCCACTCGAAAGGAGTAGCCAGACGTGTTTTATGAAAACGGTATAATTCCTATTTCTGGAATTTCAAAAAACTTTCAATTATTTTCGCAAAACTACTGCATTTTCAAACCACCTGTGCTAACATACCCTATGAATTGAAGCAAACGTTGGAAAGGTGAGAAAATGACAGCAATATCCTCGACCAAAGAGTCTCTCCGTTCAGATGCCCAGGATCTGAAGCTGATTCGGTTAACTTGGCCTATATTCCTGGAACTCTTTTTGTTTATGTTGATGGGGAGCGTGGATACGCTCATGCTTAGCTCGGTATCGGATAATGCCGTCTCCGGGGTGGGTGCAGCCAACCAGATTATTTCCATTGCGATTCTTGTACTCGAAGTTATTGGACATGGCGCTGCGATTGTTGTAGCCCAATATATCGGTTCGAAAAAGCTGACTGAAGCAGCTCAGGTTACAGGTAATGCCATCACGCTTAATCTAGCGGTTGGATTGATTCTGAGTGTGATCTTCCTGGTGTTTGGTGGACATCTGCTGTCACTTTTAAATATACAAGGTGAAATTTACGATTATGCTCGTTCCTATATAAGTATTGTCGGGGGCGGAATTTTCTTGCAGGCCCTCATTAATGCACTGGCGGCAACGATTCGTACACATGGTTATACCAAGGAAACGATGTATGTGTCCGTGTTTATGAACGTCATCCACGTGATTGGTAACTATGCTCTGATCTTTGGACATTTCGGCTTGCCGAAGCTGGGCGTGGAAGGGGCAGCGATCTCGACGGTAGGTAGCCGTTTCGTCTGCTTGCTGATCTTTTTCTGGCTCTTGTATCGTGTAAGCGAGGTTCGTGTCGATTTTGAATATTACATTAAATTGTCCAAAAATTTTATTGGCAAAATTCTGCGCATCGGTATTCCTTCTGCGATGGAATCGATGGTGTATCACTCCTGCCAGCTCGTATTCACGCTGTACGTGACTTATTTGGGTGCGGAAGCGATGGCAACCAAACAATATGCAGGTAACATTTCGAGCTACATTTATCTGTTCAGTATGGCAATCGGCATGGGGACATCTATCATCGTTGGCCGGCTTGTCGGTGCTCGGCGCAAGGATGATGCGTACAAACGTGTATTCGACAGTGTAAAATGGGCGCTTCTGGCTACCGTTGCGATTGACGTGATCATTATCATTTTCCGCGTGCCACTGATGAGCATCTTTACGGAAAATCCAGAAATTATCAGGCTGGGAGCACAGGTATTGCTGCTCAGTCTGGTGCTTGAAACCGGGCGTACGTGTAATATCGTTATCATTGGTTCCCTGCGTGCTGCGGGGGATGCGAAGTTCCCGGTATACATGGGCCTGATCTCTATGGTATGCATGAGTCTGCCTCTTGGCTATCTGCTGGTATTCCAGTTGAACATGGGGCTGGCAGGTGTGTGGCTTGCCATTGCTGCGGATGAATGGACACGTGCGGTTATTATGTACTTCCGCTGGAAGAGCCGTGCTTGGGAGAAACACGAGCTGGTAGAGCATGAAGAAGAAGAGACTGGTGTACAGCCGGTTCCAGCAGTCTGATCAGGCTGTACTTGGCCGAGAAGCACATTTAAATGAGAGTTAAGAAGAGTCGGTTAGGGACATGGTTGTCCCTGATCAGGCTCTTCTTTTTTTATTTTCCGCAAAAATGATCAAAACGGCTCCTTCGTGAACACGTATAGTAAAGATATGGAAGGGGGACATCTTCAATTGAGTCGATATCAGGAGATGATTCAGGACAGCTTGTTCTACATCGAGAACCATCTGCATGAAGAGATTGGGCTGGAAGACGTGGCTTCCAAGGCGGCATTATCGCCATATCATTATCATCGGGTATTCCGGGATGAGGTGGGCATGACGGTGGTTGATTACATTCGCCATCGGCGGATGAGTCTGGCATCCACCGCGCTGCGTTCTACGGATGCAGGGATTCTCTACATATCGCTGGCCTGCGGATTCGAAAGTCAGGAAGCATTTACTCGGGCTTTTCGCAAAATGTATGGGATGCCACCTGGGCGGTTTCGCAAATTATTTGATCTTAAACTATTCACTGGGAAAACCAGAGGAGGAGAAATAGAGATGAATACTACAACGGCAATCAAAGGTTGGATGTTAACAGGGAGTCACCCGCAAAACTATGAGATGGGACTTGATCCTGCCGAGGTACATCAAGGCAAGGCCTCAGGATATTTGAAGGCCGTTACACCGATGGAACCAAATGAATTTGCTACGATGATGCAACAGTTCAAGGCAGACAAGTATGTAGGTAAACGAATGAAGTTGACGGGATTTGTTAAAACGGATCGTGTAGAAGCATTCTGCGGACTATGGATGCGTGTGGATAATCAGGTGCAGGATGTACTGCAGTTTGATAATATGCATGACCGGCCGATCTCAGGTACACAGCCATGGAATCAGTACAGCATTGTACTGGATGTACCAGCAGAGAGTGCAGTTATTTCATTTGGGGTGATTCTGAACGGAAAAGGAAAGGTCTGGGTGGACAGCTTCCGCTTCGAAGAGGTGGATCTAAACACACCTGTGACGCATATGGAAACGGAGTATGAGATGTCGGACGAGCCGTTAAATCTGTCGTTTGAGGAATGAATAATCAAATGATGCTATATAAGTTGAGCTGTTCATTTACACGTTAACGGAGAGGACAGAAAAAAACTGAAAAAGCGGAGCGGTCGCCTGAAAGCTTTCTGCAAGAAAGCTACATCGGAAGCATACGCTGTTCCCCGGATTTTCCCCTTTGGAGAAGGGAATCGAAAAAATCTGGGGATAACATTGGAAGGTTGTTCTGTCATCGGAGTGGATTGTGTAAATACTTTAGTTCATTATTTTTAAACAGAAGGAGGGATGGGAATTATGGTATAATGCTGGTGAAGAATGGAGCTGATGATGTGTGGCAGAACTGCTTGATCCACGGGTAGATTTTGTGTTCAAACGCATTTTTGGAAGTGAGCAAAATAAAGATGTTTTGTTGGCTTTTCTGAACAGCACGTTTATTGAAACTGGCGAGGCTCCCTTAACGGAGATTACGGTTATTAACACGTACACGGATAAAGATAGTCCAGAGGATAAGCAGTCCATTCTGGATATTAAGGCGAAGACGGTCGAAGGCAAGCTCATTAATATTGAGATGCAGCTGTTCAACCCGTACCATATGGAGAAGCGTACGCTGTTCTATTGGAGTGAGATGTACTTCCACCAGATTAAAAAGGGTGAGAACTATAATCTGCTTAAAAAGTGTGTGACTATTAACATTTTGAACTACTCCTGTTTGGATAATGAACGTTACCACAATGTGTTTCATTTGCGGGAAGACCACACAGGGATTAGCCTGACGGATGACATTGAAATCCATGTGATGGAGTTAACGAAGCTGGACAACACCCTATTCCGCTGGAGAAGGGCGGACTTGTGAATTGGCTGTTATTCCTGAGAGGGATCGACACATCAAATTGGGAGGTGCTGGCGATGAATGAACCGATGTTGAAGAAAGCGATGGATACGCTGGAATTTCTGAGTCATGATGCCGCTACCCGTATGGCGTATGATGCCCGTATGAAGGCTCTGAGTGATGAAAAGTCGATGATTGAGGGGGCGCGGGCAGAAGGCTTACGGGAAGGCTTACGAGAAGGCAAACAAGAGATGGCTCGCGAGCTGTTAGCACTCGGTGTGGACATGTCGGCTATTGTGAAGGCCTCGGGTCTTTCCGAAGAGAAAATCCGTAAGTTGCTCCCATAAGAAACATACGGAGGTGCTGGCCATGAATGAACCGATGTTGAAGAAAGCGATGGATACGCTGGAATTTCTGAGTCATGATGCCGCTACCCGTATGGCGTATGATGCCCGTATGAAGGCCCTGAGTGATGAAAAGTCGATGATTGAGGGGGCGCGGGCAGAAGGCTTACGGGAGGGCAAACAAGAGATGGCTCGTGAGTTGTTGGGGCTCGGTGTGGACATGTCCACTATCGTGAAGGCCTCGGGTCTTTCCGAAGAGGAAATCCGAAAGTTGCTACCTTAGCAATAGGTACCAACAAAGATGATTAGAGTTTAAATATTATCAGTCAATTTCACATCGTTACAGTCCACATGTATTAGAGAAATTTTGAGCCAATCCATCGGTGGAACGGCTCTTTTTGCCGTCTTTGGGGTATAAAAGAAGAAGAGCAACGTACCTGCTGCGAGATATCCATAGGGTAATGAAAACGACCAAAGTTTCATGGCGTAATGAACGCGATCTTGATAACATAAACGCATAAACCAATGACACAGATAAAGAGGATGAATCCGATGAATAGAAAAGTGCTTGTTGTGGATGATGAATCCAGCATCGTCAGTGCCATTGCGTACGCACTGCGGCGTGAAGGATATGAAGTAGAGACAGCGAATGATGGCGAAGAGGCCTTGGAGAAGGTGGCTTTGTTCCATCCTCAAGTCATGATTCTGGATGTGATGATGCCCAAACTGGACGGATATGGCGTCTGCCGCAGGCTGGAAGATCGGGAGGATATCGGCATTATTTTGCTCACTGTCAAGAACGAACTGGTGGATAAAATTGTCGGTCTTGAAATGGGCGCAGACGATTATATGACCAAACCGTTCGAAATCCGCGAATTGCTCGCCCGCGTGAAGGCACTGATGCGTCGGGTAGAGAAAAGCAGTACCCCACCGCAGGACGACTCCAAGAGCCAAGCAATTGTCAATGGAACCCTGCGTATTCATGTTGCTCATCGCACTGTGACGGTGGGTGAAGAGAAGCTGGATTTAACGCCCAAGGAGTTCGACCTGCTGACCATTCTGATGTCCAATCCGGAACGGGTGTACACACGGGATGATTTGCTGGATCGAGTGTGGGGCATGGAGTACGCAGGGGGGACACGGACGGTAGATATTCACATCCAGCGTTTGCGCAAAAAAATCGGGGATACCGATCAGCAAATGCTGCAAACGGTATACGGTATTGGGTACAAGGCAACTGCTCCTGAAACAGGCGGAACGGTATGAGAGTCAGCATCAAGCTAAAATTCAGCGTGTTTCTGGCCGCATTGCTCATCCTCACGGTGGTTGTGCTCAGTTCCCTCGTACTCCGAGGCATTGAGCTTAATCAGCAATCACAGGTAGAGCGTACTCTCGCGCAACAGACGCGTCTCATTAATCTGAATGTGCGCCAGGCGTATTATACGGAGGCCATTCGTCAGGAGCCGGAACAGTTCCTGCAGCAAAATGGACGTAGATTGGCGCAAGCTCTCTCTGACTCAACAGGCCTGCCAATTGCACTATATGACATGAGTGGCAAACAAGTGGGAGCTTCTTTTGCGCCAAGTGAGAATGAACTCGTTCAGGAGACTCTGAATTACGCATTGAAGAATAAAATTGCCTATCACGAGCAGGGAGAGACATTGCTTTATGCCGCTCCGCTGGACGGCCCGGAGGGACAGATTGGTGCCATCTGGATTCAATATTCCGTGCAGAGTTATCAGGATTTCTATGCCCGGATTCTTCAATTGTTCTTATGGGCAGGCATCACGGTGGTTGCGCTTAGTTTCATTCTAGGTTATCTGTTCTACAACCGTTTTGCTGTAGCGATTACCCGATTGAAGAAATCAGCAGCCTCCATTCAAGAAGGGAACTATATTACCGAATCCCCGGTCAAACGTAAGGATGAACTAGGCGAGCTGGGACAAGGGATTTATTATATGAGCACGTCTATTCAGCAAAATATTGCAGCCATGCATGCAGAGCAGCAGAAACTGCAACTGGCGATTGAGAAGCTGCAAGCATTGGAGCAACAACAGAAACAATATATCGGCAACATCAGTCATGAGTTCAAGACACCACTGACGTCCATCAAGGCATACGTGGAGCTCTTAAATATGTACAAGGATGATCCACAACTGCTGGACGATGCGACGAATAATATCGGGAAAGAAACCGAACGATTATATGAAATGGTGGAGAAGGTGTTGCATCTGTCTGCGCTCGAAAAGTATGATTTCGAGAATCAGGCGGAGGATGTGGAGATCGGTGCATTACTGGAGGACGCTTGCGGACGAATGCGAGGTAAGGTTGAAAAGTTTGCACTGAACATGGAACTCGATCTGGAGCCCGCTATTATTCACAGTGACCGGGAGAGTCTGATGCACATTTTCATCAATCTGCTGGACAATGCGATCAAATATAACGTTCCTGGAGGCATCATTCGAGTGGAGAATGAGCGGCGTACAGAGGAACATCAGGCGGTTATTCGCATCTATAACTCAGGTATGCCGATCCCTGAAGAGGCACGCGAGAAGATCTTTGAACCTTTTTACACCGTCAATAAGGACAGAGCTCGCAAAACAGGCGGAACCGGACTCGGTCTATCCCTCGTAAAACAGTTTGTTGAGAAACAGGGCGGAACGATTACGTTACTACCAAGTGATCCAGCGTATCAAGAAGGCGTGACATTTCAACTTGTATTCCCGCTTGTAGATCAAGACATAGATACAAGTTTACAAGTTGGAAACAAGTCTGAATAACTTTGGAAGTATGCCAGCTTTATGATGGGTGTATAGCATAAGTAACCGAGGGGGATCACGACATGATGAGATGGATGAAAGTCACGTTTGGAGCACTGGGGGCAGCTGCGTTATTGACCACTGTTGCCTGTGGAAGCACCACAGAGCCGTCTGGCAATACACAAGGTGCAAAAACAGGCACAGACATTACTGTAAAAGATAACACGAACACGTCCGTTTACCAGAATTTCAAACTTGAGAAAATAGATAAACTGCCTAATATGCGCGGAATCGCTTGGTTGAGCGAGAGTTCGATTGTGACAGATAAAGAAAACACGTCCATGAAACCTGTTAGTGTAGAGGGAGAGGAACGTTATCCGCACAACCTGTACATGTATGATCTGACGAAAGGCACAGATACACCGCTTATAGAGAGCGAGGTTAACCTGGGAGCACCGCAGGTATCGCCGGATGGGCAGCATCTGTTCTACTGGCAGACAGAGGAAGCGACAGGCTGGCCTTTCATTCTGAACCTGAAGAGCGGAGAAGCGGTTGCTGCGGGTAAAGAGGATGGATTTGTTCAGGAAGGTGCCTGGCTCGATAATGAACATGTTGTTTTTTCCAATATGAAAGGAGATCTGATCTCGGCTGCACTGGACGGCACCACTAAAGTATTGGTAGAGACAGGTAACTTTAACGTGCGCAGCATCAAGGTGTCGGGCAACATGATCTATTACATTACCGGAGAAGACGGTCAACTGAATACCTATGATGTGAAGACGGGCGAAGCCAAACAGGTGCTCAAAAGCGTGGAGTGGGTTATCCCTTCGAACGACGGAACAAGGCTTGCGATTGTAAAAAGAACAGCGGATACCAAACGGGCGCTGGTGCTCACCGATCTGGAAGGCAATGAGAAGGCCACACTCGCCAGAGGCACGCAGATTTTTGGCACAAGCTGGTCGGGTGACGACTCCAAGATCGCGTACACGATTAATTCCGATAAGGATAACGAAAAAGGATTGTTTGTTTCCAACACCGAATCGGCAGAGCAATTCCAGATTTCCGCAGAGATGGACAATGTGGCTGATGCGTTGGCCTGGAGCCCGCAGGGGAACAAAATTTTGCTGTCACAATCCGTGATGGAGAATGAAAAATATCACTTTGTGACCTCGATAATTACGATTTCGGAATAGTTGCCCAATCAAAGGATAGTGGCGGTATGGAGGGCGTGTTCCATATCTTTCATGCCTTTCTATACATTTATATTGACTAAGTCCTTGCGCTTCCGATAAACTAGTATGCAGGAATATAAAGTCGAATGGTTAGACAGCAGTTCGAGACGATGTTTCGGGCGGCTGTTTCTTTTCTTTTTCTGCAAGTCAGGGTGCAATGTAGGTGGCTCGCCGGAGGAACCGGCCAACAACATGGAAGAGGAACAGGTGATATACATGTGTAACAGCGCGTATCGCGTGCTTTTATATTATAAGTTCGTGAAGATCGAAGACCCCGAGACGTTAACGCAGGAGCATCTGCAATACTGCAAGGACCTAGGGGTGAAAGGCCGTATTCTGATTGCTTCCGAAGGCATCAACGGCACAGTATCAGGAACGCCAGAGCAGACAGAGCAATATATGAAGGACATGCATGCCAATCCGCTGTTCAAGGATATGGTGTTTAAAATTGATGATGTGGAAGAGCATGCGTTCAAAAAAATCTTTGTGCGTCACAAAGCAGAACTGGTGACTTTCCGCGTAGACGATGAACTTGATCCGAATGAGATTAGCGGTAAACGCCTCTCACCGAAGGAATTTCACGAGCATTTGCAACGGGATGACGTTATCGTCATTGATGGACGCAATGATTATGAGTATGAGATCGGCCATTTCCGCGGCGCTATCCGCCCGGATGTCGAATCATTCCGTGAATTCCCCGAGTGGATTCGCGAGAATCTCGGTGATATGAAGGACAAAACAATCATTACGTACTGCACAGGCGGTATCCGCTGTGAGAAGCTGACCGGGTTTATGATCAAAGAAGGTTTCCAGGATGTTGCCCAACTGGAAGGCGGAATTGTAACTTACGGGAAAGACCCTGAGGTGCAGGGGCGCCTGTTTGATGGAAAATGTTATGTATTTGACGAGAGGATTTCCGTACCGATCAACCGTACCGATGAGGATATTGTTATCGCCAGCTGTTATCACTGTGGTACGACACATGACCGATATATTAATTGTCCGACCTGCAACCTGCAGCATGTCTGCTGTGAGGATTGCGAAGAGACGCATAACCGCTTTTGCTCGGATGCTTGCCGGGAGGCAGCGCCCGTACAGGCATAAGCAGGAGAGCAGGTGCTGAACATGAAGCGTGAAGAAGAACGTACAACGCGTGAACGGATTCTGTTCATGCTGAAGCAGCAAGGAACGATGACGGCTCGTGAAATCACGGCGGAGCTAGGGCTGACCGGAATGGCGATTCGTCGCCATCTGACAGCACTGGAGCAGGAAGGATGGATCGAGGTGCGTGAGGCTCGTGCAACAGCAGGGCGTCCCTCCTCGGTATATCATCTGACGGATCGCGGAGATAATTATTTCCCGAAGTCGTACTCTTCTCTAACGCTGGAACTGCTTGATGAACTGTCTGATACGGCAGGCAGTGGAGTCGTGGATGCCCTTTTTGAAGGTCGCCGTGACAAGTTGCTTCGCAGCGGCTTGTCCCATATGGAGGGTCATGACCTTGCCGGACGTGTCGAGGAACTGGCACGAATCCAGAATGCCAACGGGTATATGGCTGATGCGTCCATAGAAGAAGATGGTACCTATGTCATTACCGAGCTGAACTGTCCAATCGTGCAGGTTGCGAGTGTGTACAAGCAGGCTTGTCGTTGTGAGCTGGAGCTATTTCGATCCCTATTGCAAGCGGACGTCGAGCGCACTGAATGTTATGCTGATGGCGGCAAGAAGTGTAAGTACCAGATTCGTGAGGTATCGGGGAAGTCATCATAGCGGGTCATCTATAAGATTGTTTCGAAATGTCGAAGCAGTCTTTTTTTATCTAAAAAACATTTGTACGTAATTTTTATACACGTTTATTCGCTTTGATATGAATAAACACACCCATATCTCATTATGAACATATGAGAGTTAAATTACTTGTTATATGAATTCTGATCCAAAACTTTTTTAAGAAGCGGTATTTTTCGGATTAAAAACACTCGTGATTATACCGATATATATCATATAAAAATTATAGCTTCTAAAAAAAAGGGGATAGGTCATGGCTCGGAAAAAATCAGGTTTTCTTCGTTCAATACTCAAATTTTGTTCTTTAAGGCAAACGGCAGGACAAATCATGCTGTCTTCACTGATCATCGTTATTGTCTGTGTTGCGGTCCTTTCGGTTACCTTCTATGTTCCTACATCGAATCAGGTCAAAAGCTATTCAACGAAACAGCTCGTATTAGATACGAAATTGCTGGCCAAAGAAATGGATATCAAAATGAAAGAGCAACAAACCATCGTTAGAATGATTGCCGAGCAAGGTGCGTCAATTGGGGACAATAAAGAGCAACAGATGCAATTTCTCTCCAGTTTAAAAGAACAACATCCGGAGTTTACTACGGTTCTCTATTCACCGGATGTATCAGGACAGTTTGCGATGGACGCGACAGGTAAAGAATATGACTTATCGAGCCGGCCTTATGTAAAAGAAATTCAGGCGGGTCGTCCGTATGTCTCTGAACCGTTGATTTCTGTAGTAGATAATAAACTTGGCGTTGCCATTGGGTCGCCGATTATGAAAGATGGTCAACCGGTTGGTTTCTATACAGCTGGATATCAGATTAATGAGTTGGTCGAAGATGTAATTGCATTTAAGCACGGCAACACGGGACAAGCAGTGTTGACGACAGCGAGTGGAATCTTTATCTATTCTCCGGATGAGACGAAGATTATGAATAGTAATATTACGGATATGGGTAACACCCATATGAATGAAGCATTTGCTGAAGCGGTAAAAGGCAATTATCTTGCATTTGATTTTCAAATAGATGGTGTTAAAAGATTGGGATACATGACTCAAACAGAACTGAACTGGGTTGTTGTTACATATATGGATGAGAGTGAATTTTCAAAACCGGTTAATGACCTGCTCGTACTTGTACTAACTGTAGGAATCATCATCGTTGCGGCAGCATTGTTACTCAGTATTTTAATCGCGACAAAAATTGTAAAGCCCATTCGTCAACTCACACACGGGATTGATCTACTGGCACAAGGCGATCTGACGTATCGCATTCCTGTAAAAGGGAAAACGGATATTAGCGCAGCCCTGCATTCATTTAATAGATCTAGTGAGCAACTACATCAGTTGATGACGAATGTTTCGGATCTATCCGGACAATTAACCGATTCTGCCAAACAGCTAGCCGTAGGTGCTGAGCAAGGTTCCAATGCATCACAGAGCATTACGGAGGCTATTATGGTGGTTGCCGAGGGCTCGGAGCGTCAAACGTCAAGTGTACAAGATGGCAGCAATGTAGCTGAAAATATTGCGATGCAGATTAATGGTGTCGCAGAACATAGCTCTCATGTATCTACCGTTGCTTCGGAAGCGAATGTACTCGCGACGGATGGATCTACAGCGATGCATGATCTGGGTAGGAAGATGGATGAGATGGAGTATGGCATTCGTGAGTTGTCCGGTACGATCCAGAACCTCAGCAGTTTGTCTACCTCTATTGGTGAGGTTGTAGGAGTAATTAGCAACATTGCCCGGCAAACGAATATCCTCTCTCTGAATGCGGCAATTGAAGCATCACGTTCTGGTGAGGCTGGCCGGGGATTTGCCGTCGTGGCCGATGAAGTTCGTAATCTTGCCGGACAGTCGATTGCATCCGCAGAGCAGATTGCTGGATTTATTGGGCGCATTCAGGTGGAGATTGAGCGTACACTTCGTGCTTCAGAACAGACCGTTGAGCAGGCTGCTCAAGGCAAACAGGCGGGCGAAGTGGCAAGTGAGCTGTTTACGAATATTCGCTCGTCCGTGGAACAGGTCGCTGACAGTATCCGTAGTGTGACAGCGGCGGCAGAGGAGATTGTCTCTGGAACGGGAAGCCTGGTGGGCTCTATTCGCCTCATTGCTGATTCGGCTAGCGAGACAGCAGCAGAGACTGAAAATGTCTCCGCAGCGGCACAGCAACAAATGGCTTCTATGGAGGAAGTCGCTTCCTCATCAGCGGAACTTGCTAATATGTCAGAGCAACTGCGGTCACAGATTGAGAAATTTAAATTGTAGATCGATATAACGTATTAGATCGATGCTTATGGATTAAAGTAGATATAAAAAATGAGGCAATCCATTATTTAGGGTTGTCTTTTTTTGATAATGTAAAGTTTTCTATCACGAATCTGAGTGAAACAAAAATGGAAGCGGTTCAACCATTGACGGAAGCCGGGATGCCCTTTAATATTAGGAAAACAATAAAAGAGCAACACGGCATGGACTTCAGTCGCATGCCAAAAGTCTAGATTTGTCTGCTTTTGTCGATCAAAGCAACAATGCGTTGAAGCGTTTGTTTTGTTCCGCTCTATCGTACCTGAGGGGATACAAGATGGAGTGTAACCGGAAGACCACATTTTAACATTTGGAGAGGGGTTCTTACAGATGAAAAAGAAGTTTTGGATGTCATTGATGATGGCTGCTTCGATGATCGTAGCGGCAGGTTGCGGAAATAACAGTGGTGCAGGCTCGGAGTCCAAAGGTTCAGACAGCACAACAGGGGGCGGAAGCGCAGAGAAATCCTACCAGATTGCCATCTCCCAGATTGTGGAACATCCCTCGCTGGATGCTACACGCGAAGGATTCATCGCTGCCCTGAAGGATGCAGGCATTGAAGAGAACAAAAACCTTAAGATTGATTATAACAATGCACAGGGTGATTCCACGAATAACCTGTCCATTGCACAAAAAATCGCGGGTGATTCCAAAAACGACCTCGTGCTCGGGATTGCGACTCCATCTGCATTAGCCCTCGCGCAACAAGTAAAGGACAAGCCACTCTTGTTTGCCGCTGTGACGGACCCACTGGGTGCGAAGCTCGTGAGTGACATGGACAAACCGGGCGGCAATGTAACCGGTGCATCGGATACGAATCCAGAGGCGATTGTGCAATTGGCTGATTTTATCGCTAAAAACCTGCCAGATGTAAAAACAGTAGGACTGGTCATTAACGAAGGTGAGCCGAATGCAGTTGTCATGGCGAATAATGCCGAGAAGGCTTTGGCAACACATAACATCAAGCTGGTTAAAGCGCCAGTAACCAATACATCGGAAGTTAAACAAGCGACAGACTCGCTGGTTGGTAAAGTCGACGCATTCTACATTACACTCGACAACTCTGTAGTAAGTGCTGTGGATACCATCATTCAGACGGCAAATAGCAACAAAATTCCGTTCTTCTCCAGTGATCGGGATACGGTAGAGAAGGGTGCTTTTGCAACCGTAGGATTTAAATATTATGACCACGGTTACCAAGTCGGTGAGATGGCTGCGGACATCTTGAAAAATGGAACCAAACCGGGCGATATGAAGGTGACTGTTCCGGACAAGCTGGATCTGATCCTGAACCTGAAGGCAGCTGAAGCTCAAGGCATCACGGTAACGGATGAGATGAAGGCCGAAGTGAAAGATCAGGCAAACAATATTATCCAATAAGAACCAATGGCCGGATTCATTTATTGATTAGCTGAAAGGTTGACATTACTTCGGCAGACGGAGGCGAGGCGAACGAGCAGGTGGGTTCGCCTCATTCTTTTCCGGTAGAGATAGACAGGGAGGAAGCAGTGTGAGTATAAGTTGGAATTCCATTGAAGGGGCCATTGAACTGGGACTGTTATATGCACTGATGGCACTTGGTGTGTATATAACGTTTCGCATTTTGGATTTCCCCGATCTTACCGTAGACGGAAGTTTTACTACAGGAGGCGCTATTGCGGCGGTCATGATCTCCAATGATTACTCCCCTTGGCTGGCCTGCTTGGCAGCTATGGCTGGCGGCATGATCGCTGGAGCCCTAACGGGTCTGCTGCATACGAAAGGCAAAATTAACGGACTACTGTCCGGGATTCTGATGATGATTGCCCTGTATTCGATCAACATGCGTATTCTTGGCGCACCGAATAAATCGATTATGGGCGTGGAAACGCCATTTTCAGGCGAACATGTCATGATCATTATCATTATTGTTGTGCTGGTATTTAAAATCATGCTTGATCTGTTCATGAAAACAGATATCGGACTCGCGCTTCGCGCTACAGGGGATAACAAACGCATGATTCGCAGCTTTGGTGCGAATACGGATGTAACGACCATTATTGGTGTCAGTCTGTCTAATGGGTTGGTAGCCTTATCTGGTGCGTTTATTGCCCAGCAATCCGGGTTTGCTGATATTACAATGGGCATTGGCATGATTGTCATTGGTCTGGCCTCCGTCATTATTGGCGAAGCGATCCTGGGTGCCAGAACGGTGTTCTGGGCGACGCTGGCAGCTGTCGTTGGTTCCATTATCTATCGGATTGTGGTTGCACTTGCCTTGCAGGTGGAATGGTTCGATACATCTGATCTGAAGCTGATCACTGCCGTTATCGTTATTATTGCACTCGTCTTCCCGACAATGCAGCGTTCCATGAAACAGCGTAGCCTCGCTCGCAAACGGACCGAAGAGCTGATGCGTTCTGGCGGCCAACAGGCAAAGGGGGGCATGTAGCATGTTAGAGATTACACAAGTCACCAAACTGTTCAACCCGGGCACAACGGATGAGAAAACAGCTCTGGTTGGTGTGAATCTGATTATGAATCCGGGTGATTTTGTAACGGTTATTGGCAGTAACGGCGCCGGGAAATCAACCTTGATGAACATTATCTCAGGTGTGATGAAACCCGATATGGGCGACGTGCTCATCAACGACCGTTCAATCAGAAACTTGCCGGAGCATAAACGTAGCAGTTGGATCGGTCGTGTCTTTCAGGACCCGATGGCTGGAACCGCCCCGCATATGTCCATTGAAGAGAATATGGCAATGGCGTACAAACGCGGCAAGGGACGCGGACTTGGTTTTGGTGTGACCCGTGCGAGACGTGAAATCTTTAACGCGCAGCTGGAGAAGCTGGGAATCGGGCTGGAGAAACGCCCGAATGCGAAGGTGGGTCTTCTGTCGGGCGGTGAGCGCCAGGCGCTCAGCTTGTTGATGGCAACCTTCACTCAGCCGCAGATTCTGCTGTTGGATGAACACACAGCTGCGCTTGACCCATCTCGCGCAGAGCTGATTACCGAACTGACAGAGACCCTTGTCCGCGAGATGAGACTCACCACGCTGATGGTAACGCACAATATGGAACAGGCCATTCGCCTTGGTAACCGCCTGATCATGATGGACAAAGGACGAATCATTCTCGATGTCAGTGAAGAGCGTAAGCGTACGCTCACGGTGCCGGAACTGCTCGGTGAATTTGAGCGGATCAGCGGCAAAAAAATGGCGGATGACCGCGTCGTATTGGGATAAGGTTGAATTCATGTGAAGTCACATCCACAACTATCGCTTGAGAAACAGGGCCCTTTGCGTTATCGCAAGGGGCTTTTTTTATGGTATCTTGAAGAGGTGTGAGTTGGAAAATACTTGAGAGATACATAGATACATTAGAAAAAAAGATAAAGCAGATTGCTGATCTGCGTATGGCATATATGAGGGCATACAAGGGAGGAACGAGAATGTCTCTTCAATTTGATGAGGGAACCTATACGGTATCTCAGCAAATGGATTCGATTCGCTTGCTGGCGAAGGAGTTTGCGCTTTTGCATTTTCTGTACGAAAACAAAGATAAGGCCTTCACACGCAGTCAACTGCTGGATCGGGTATGGCCGCTAGAATATCCGGTGGAGCGCACCGTAGATGATCACATCTATCGTCTCCGTAAGAAGTTGAAGCGCTGGGATGAAGTCAGTCTGGATACGGTTCGTGGTTATGGATATCGGCTTGCTTTACGGGAGAACAAATCGATGTTGCCCTCTAATCCTTCGGTTCATGATCCAGAGATGCAGGAAGTGATTCATGGACTGCTTCGCAAATATCATCTGTTCGGTCAGGGAAATTCAATCCAGATGCTGGTTCGTCAACAAGAGGCACTCGGCGTACGAATAGAACCGTACTATCAGTTGTACCTGCATTTCATACAGGGAGATCTGGATTGGCTAATGAACGCAGCGGAGTTTCCTTTGGAGGAGCGTCTGTATTGGCTACTGATTTATGTCCATGCTCTCGTTGAACCTACGGAAAGTCTGACGTTGTACAAACAAGCGATTCATTTATCTGTTTTGCCTGCCGAGCACCGCCAGGAATTAAGGATTCTTAATATCATTGATATCTATGCCGAGACGGGTCAGTATCAGGAAGCCAAGAAGCAGTTGGAAGAAACATATCGGGTGATGGAAGCAAATCAGTTGATCTATTTCAAGTTACCCGTCAGTATTGCCGCATTGTCTGTTGAACTATGGGGTGGGAGCGGTGAGGCCGTTGAGGAACAGTTGGCCGTTCTGCGCACGCAATTAAAAGACGCTCCTTATCTGCGAGAAATCGGCCGTTTCCAGGTGATGGAGGGCTTATGGCTGCTGCGACAGGGACGCGTGCGAGAAGCTGAACTGCGAATGGATGACGGACTGGAAGTATTGAAAATGTCACTCCATGCACCGCTTTATCTTAATTCAGCGTATCAAATTCTCCTGTTTATGGATCATCACCGAATCGAGGGAAGACTTCGCAATAAATATCAGCAGATATATACAGAGATCGGTAAGTCGTATGGTGTTCCTGTATATGGGCAGCAGATCGTGAAGACGATCCGTCACTTTTTATCCGCTGATTCCTTATCCTCTGATCTTCCTCTGACATAACGCCTCTAAGATTACAGCCAAGGACATCATGTTCGCAAAACCGCTGTAATCAAGGGAGGAAGTACATGTATGACAGCTAACTCATCAAGAAACGACACATCCGATTCGTCTAAAGCAGGTAATTCATCTGGTGAATCTGCTACCAAAAGCTCAAAAAGCCTCTGGACTAATCTTAAGTTTGTGCGTCTGTTTATTGCTTACGCACTCGCTACCTTTGGCGATTGGTTCGATGCGCTCGCAATTCAAATCATGGTGGCTTACCGATGGGGAGCCGATCCGTTGATTATCGCGCTGATCCCTGTCTGTATGGCTGTACCAGGTATCTTATTTGGGTCGGTAGCTGGTGCTCTCGCTGATCGACTGCATAAAGTGAGAATTATGATTCTCTGTGATGGCATTACCATTGCGCTAACGGTGGGCATTTTATTCGCACCAAGCCCGGCATGGCTACTGCCACTTCTGGCTCTGCGTGCGATGATGAGTGTGTTTCACGTTCCTGCCCAGCAGGCATTGACACGACAGATCGTGGCAGAGGAGCAGCTGTTCCAAGCCTCGTCCCTGAACGGGTTTGTGAATCAGTGTGCCAAGATAGCAGGCCCCCTTCTGGGTGCAGTTGTATTGGCCTTTTTCTCTCCACAAATCTGCATTCTGATCAATGCGAGTGCTCGGCTGTTATCTGGCGCTGTATTATGGCCTTTGCGACGTTTGGTAGAGAAGAAAGAAGCTGTAGTAACGGGTGAGTATAACGAAGAGAATCAGAAGGAACCCGAGACTTTCTTCAAGCAGTGGCAACAGGGCTGGAAGTATTTACGCCACACCCACACAGTCAGGAACACCATCGTGTTTGGCTGTCTTGGCCTCATGTCTATTCTAATGGTCGAATATCAATTTACGACCCTGTTTCGGGAAATCAAGCCAGGTAATGAATCTATGCTCGGCTGGCTCGGTTCATCCGTAGGTGCGGGAGCAGTGTTTATCATTTTGCTGTTAAACCGATTGCCGAGATTAGGGTACGGGTGGGGGCTTGGCGGCGGCTACTTTCTCATTGGGGCCGGAATTGCGGGACTCGGCTGGGTTGGTCCGGATACGTCGACGGCATGGATTATTATGTTGGGCCTGTGTACAGGTCTGGGGAATGGACTGTTTATGGTCACGATGAATTATTTGCTGCAAAAAGAAACCTCTCCTGACTATGTAGGACGTGTATTCGGCATTCAAAACTCGTTATACAGCGTTGTGCTGGTCGCTGCCCCGCTGGCAGGCGGTGCGATTATCCGCTCGGCGGGACCAAGTCCGACTTTTCAAATGATCGGTCTGGCTACGCTAGCTATTGGTCTGACAGGCATCCTGTTCCAGCGTATGTTGTGGTCGCTTAACAGAAGATCCACTTCGAGTGAAAAGGTGGGATCTGCACAGCAAGGCGTCTCCTAAATTGCTTGTTTGGATCATTCCATATCCTAACATACGAAATAGCCGCATTCGGCACTCATCCGAATGTGGCTATTTCTGCTCTTTGGCCTGCACAGAGGCACGGCTACAGATTATCACACTTCCCACCAAGTGAAATACGTTGTGGAGGCTAACAAGCCGGCAACAGTGAGTGATCCGGTTACGGACAGGTTTATGGCCTGACCCGGAGGGATCACGTATTTACCGAACTCGTTGGATTGAAATGGACCAACTTGCAGAGGCATGGACATGATAGCGGTAGCACCGGATGGGGCTGCTGTAGAAAATCGAACAAGAGCAACACTTGTGTTACTGCTGGACAGATTGCTGTTTACGGCTGTAAGTGTACTTGGCGATGAGAGTGTACCGTTTGCGGTTAGGGTCAACGTGCCGCTGAACGAAGACAGCAGATTGAGCGCAACAGTAATTCCACCAGACAAACGGGAAACATACAATGTTCTGCCGCTTCCGGTGGGATTGGCGAGTTGCAAAGTGGCCGTTACGCTCCCTCCAAGCAAACCCAGTGTGGTGGAGTTAGTGGAACCTGCATTGTACAGGTTACCTGTGCTGCCCGCACTATTCTCGGGTGGGGCAACAATACCTGGCGAGATATATGTGTTTGTATTCGACGTATAGACGGGGCGATTTAATGGATTAAACACATTATTATTTGGCACGTTGTGCACCACCTTTGATCTGAAATCCGGTTAGAATTCCCACCAAAACAGGTTTATCGCTCCGGTCTGATTACCAATGCCCAAACTAATGGATAACGATTGTCCTGGGGGAACAACAATAGAACCATTCAAATCCAAAGCATATATGCCTGCAGTGAGCGGGATACTGAGCAGGCTTGTGAAGGTTCCGCCAAGTGTGCCTGTGTTCTGCCTTGTTGTTACGATGCTGGTATTGGCATTGCCAAGCAATGTATTGACGGGTACGGGGGTGCTGCCGACAGTCACGGTTCCACCGGAATAGACCACAAGTGTAGCTGCTGCTGTTGTGCCCCCTGAGAGGCTCGCAATGCGTATCGTTCTGCCGCTACCTGCTGCGTTCAAAATTTGCAGAAGTAGATTTTGGTTGGAGGGGATCAATGTATTGTTCGTGGTCAGGGCGAAAAAGCTGCCTGCCGCAGCCGCACCGGTGTCTGGAGCTGCTCCGATTCCCGGGGCCGCAAATGTGTTGGTCAACTGTGTAAATAAAGGGCCATTGGACTGGTTGAACACATTCGTATTGGTCATCCCGCTTGACCTCCTCTGAACCATGGAATAGATGGAAAAAAGCCTATAGCCTGCGTTTTTTCGCCTGTCCTCATTACTAGCATGATATGTAGAAGCAAGAGAAAGCGTTTGGGGATTACATCCGAATTCCCAAATAACGGCGGATGCCGTGCCCGTATTTTCCTTCCGGGCATACGATGCGTAAGCACATTTTTTAAGGGGAAATCGAGATGAGTCGAACAGCCAAGCGAAGCAGGAAGAGAACGAAACCTTCAGCCAAGCAGACAATGAAACCAAAAACTAAATATGTCAGCCGCCGCCCATCCCGTTGTTCTCGCCGCGCCAAACTGCTGAAGCCCCCTTGTTCCCGGATTACCCGTCCTAGGTTCAAACAGGGTGCTTTCTCACGCACGAAACTCCCTGGTGCTACTCACTGTTTTACAGAGCATACCTACACTGGAGCAGAGACAGGTCAAGGTGAACATGCCCTCCCGCCGCAGGATACCTCATCTCTGAGCATGTACAGTTATGGCGTGGTGAATCGCGGAAAACATCCAGCTATCGTTCAAGTTCAGGTCAGTCCGAATGCCGTAGATTATGCAGTGGATAGTCAGGAAGTCATTGAGGGGGGACAGACAAAGGCGCTTGTTCCCTTGCGATTTCTACACTATACCCGGCTTGTGCTCCTGCCTGTAGATCCGGCTCAGCCTACTCGGCTTGATGTATATTTTCAGGCACAGCGTATGCTCGTAAGGTAGTTTAATTACCCAGATTGTCCAGGGAGGAGGACGAGGCTCATGCCTAACTTTACAACGTTTAATACGAATCCGGATAACTTGAGAACATTGATTTTTGGTCAGGATAGTACAGGTACGGCTCAGCCCGTCAGAACGGATACAAGCGGGAATGTGGTAGGTATCATTCTAGACGGGACGATCAGCAACATTTCAGGTCTGACCACGGTTACCATTAACGCGGGTACAATCACCAACATTCTGAACGGTACCATCACGAACGTACTCGGCGCGACGATTACAGCTGGAACGATCACAAGTGTGCTGGGTGCCACAGTAACAGCGGGGACCCTGACCAACTTGCTAAACGGTACCATCACAAGTGTCCTCGGTGCAACAATCACTGCCGGAACATTAACGAATCTGTTGAACGGTACAATTACCAGTGTGCTCGGAGCAACGATCACCGCAGGAACAATTAACAGCGTACTCGGTGCAACCATCACGGCTGGAACGCTGACCAACTTGCTGAATGGTACGATCACGAACGTGCTCGGCGCGACGATTACAGCTGGGACAATCACGAGTGTACTTGGAGCAACGGTGACTGCGGGTACCCTGACGAACTTGCTGAACGGTACGATAACCAATGTGCTTGGAGCAACGATCACGGCGGGAACCATCACGAGTGTATTAGGTGCTACGATTACCGCCGGAACGATTACCAGTGTGCTCGGAGCAACGTTGACGGCAGGTACCTTAACGAACCTGTTAAATGGTACGCTCACCAGTGTACTGGGCGCGACCATTACCGCAGGTACGTTAACGAACTTGTTGAACGGAACGATTACGAATGTCCTCGGCGCAACGATTACCGCAGGTACAATTACGAGTGTGCTTGGAGCAACAATCACGGCCGGAACGCTGACGAACCTGTTAAACGGAACGATCACCAGCGTGCTCGGTGCCACTGTGACGGCTGGCACATTGACGAACTTGCTGAATGGTACCCTCACAAGTGTTCTCGGTGCCACGATCACAGCCGGAACGTTAACCAACTTGTTGAACGGGACCATTACCAGCGTGCTTGGCGCAACGATTACGGCCGGTACACTGAGCAGCGTAACCTCCATCTCGCAAAAAAGTTTTCAGGAGAACCAACTTGTCGGCACACCGACTGCTAACACATTTACACCACTACCTGCTGTGACCACGAGTGTATTCGGCACATACTCCTTTTTCGTGTATAACAGGGGACCAGGTGTGAACAGGGTGGATGCCCAAGTGGAGATCAGTGCGAACGGAACCAACTGGTACACCGATGTGACTACGGTAACAGGGATTCTATCCGGTTCTGTAGATGTTCTGGTACCGCAACGTTTCCTGAAATACACACGTCTTTCTTATCGCTCAAGCTTGATCGGTGCACCAAGCACGATTGATGTGTTCTTCAATGGACAAGGCACATAACCTGCTCTGCTGTCATATAGGTACATGGAGTTCACTTTAGTGGGCTTCATGTATTTTTTTGTATTGGAGGTCACTGCGGATGCAGAACCGGTTACTCGGCATTCATATGATTGTGCAAAATGAAGAGCATCACCTGCCCCGCTGTCTGGACAGCTTGAAGCAAGCGGGTTCGGAATGGTTCATTACGGATACAGGTTCGTCCGATCGGACACCTGATATGGCCAGAACATATGGTGCGACAGTACTGCACGCCAATTGGGAAGATGATTTTGCTAAAGCCCGAAATATTAGCCTGCCCCTGGCAACGACCGAATGGATTCTCTGTCTGGATGCCGATGAGTATGTCATCGAAGGTCTGGATCAATTGATGAATGTTTTGCCAAACGTCCATAAGAGCATCACCCGATTACGCATCACAATCGAAAATCAATACGGCGAAGGGATAGAGGACAAGATCCTGTCCCATCCTGTACGGCTGTTCCGTGCTCAGCAAGGTTACCAGTACACAGGGCGCATTCATGAGCAGTTGTTTCGCCAAAATACGGATTATCAGAGCGATGCCGTTACACCAAATAAGTCCATAAGTAAGAGCGATATACACTTAGATTCACTGGAAATAAGTACAGTAGATCATTCAGCAGCTGTTGAAGTAGAAATAGATGTAGAAGTCGAAGAAGAGCCGCTTGCTCCTTTGCGTCTGGGGCATGATGGTTATCTTGCTACCGTAATCGCCAAAGGGGATAAGAGCAAGCGTAATTTGCGCCTGATCGAGCGGGAGCTTGCCGATCATCCTGCAGATCCTTTTCACCTGTATAATCTGGGCGTAACACGCTGCCAGTTGGGTGATTTGGAACAGGCGGTGGAGGCATTTCGTGAGTCACTGAAACGGGCCAAATGGCAAGCTCCCTATCGCTCCACCCTTGTGAGAGATTTGGCCAAAGTGCTGGTAGAACTGGAGCGTTACGAAGAAGCACATCTGTTGCTTTCCGAAGAAACTCAACGTTACCCTGCATACGCTGATCTGCATTTGATATACGGTGAAGTGTTGGAGCGACAAGGCTTGCAGGAACGGGCTTATCGTGCCTATGCACGGGCGAGCACCTGTGGCTCCAGTCCGAATGATCACGGAAGGTCTGGCGGCGGTGAAGCCGTGGTCAAAGCTTTTTACGTGACAGAAGCAGGCTCTTGCAGTTACCGGGCATATACATCGATGGCTCGGCTGGCACAGCAACGGGGATTCGGGCATGAAGCGGTTCGGCTATATGAGCTTGCCCTGGAGCATCTATCTACCTACAGACCGGCTTGGATGGGGCTGGCGGATGCACTGCAACAACAGGGAGTTTCGGACGAATCCATTGCAGATCGGTTGCTTCATCTAGCTCATCGATTACATCAGATCCATGTAACGACAGATCATGCAGATCAAATGAACCGGCCACATCCCTATTTGGGAAAGGAAACGGAGATTGTGCTGATGCATATGCTCTATGCCCTCACTAATTGTGGAGCGTATAAACAAGCACTACTTCTTCTGGGTGGTGAGGCATCCCATATTCATATTCAAGTAGGTGATCAACTTCACTGGATGTTGTGTGCAGACCAAGTTACCGATGCATGGAATCTCGCTCAGAGTAGCTGGGGAGAAGCGGATAGAGAGGATCATAAACGGACCTCTTTCTCGTCTGTCATTACGTCAGGAGTGGAGGATGCTGCTGATATGAACCTTCAATCGGATGAGCGAAGTGATTGGGCGCTAGCGTGTTGGGCGAGTGGCAGGCGTTTGCCTGCATCTTTCTTCGCTAAAGTATCTCCTCTGGAGAGGGGAATGTGGAAGGTAGCGGACCGATTACTGTTTGAGTATAAGCCTGCAGCTCTATCAGCCAGTTCTTCTACCGCTCCTGTACCTGCTGTATCGGATGGGCAGCTTCTGCAATGGAGTGAACCTGTGCAAATGATCGCAAGGCAGTTAGTGGCTCGTGCGATTCAGAGCGGGCATTTGGTCATCGCACAGCAGTTGCATGAGCGACTGGTTCGTATCATGTCAGATCCTGAGAGGACAGAAACAGAAATTCGGCGGAATTATGCGGGTCTGTTGCACCGGCATGGATACACGATGATTGCCGCCGAGATGCTGATTCAGTGTATGACGGAAGGAGAACTGGATGCGGAAGGGCTGTTCTGTCTGGGCGAAACGCTGTACTCCAAAGGACATTTGGATCAAGCACTGTCGCTCTTGGAACAGGCACTGGAGCAAAAACCGGATTTCAGTAAAGCCCGTGCTGGAGCGGCTATCTGTTACTTGCAGATGGCCCTTGGTTTAATTCGTCAGGAACGGAATCGTTCTTCCGAGGTTAGAGTGCTTGCGGATCAGCAACTGGCTTTGGAACAACAGTTGCGAACAGCGGAGGGGATACCTTGGCGGACAGTATATCATGCAAAAGAAAGGAGGAATCATCATGCAGGCACATCAGCATCAGAGACAGCGGAGTCAGGCCGAGCGGATCTCTCTGTGCATGATCGTCAAGGATGAGGAAGAGATGTTGCCACGTTGCCTTGAAAGTGTGCGGGATGTGGTGGATGAGATCATTGTAGTAGATACTGGATCATCTGATCGCAGTGTGGCCATTGCGCGGGAGTATGGCGCGTCGGTGGTTGAGTTTGCGTGGTGCGATGATTTTGCCGCCGCGCGAAATGCTGGCCTGGAGCAGGCTTCCGGCGACTGGATTCTCTTTCTTGATGCGGACGAGGCGCTGGAAGCGACAGCTCGGGAGCAGATCAGGAGCTGGACGGAAGTCAGCGGATGCGACGGATTGTTTCTAAACATTCATAACTATACGGGTTCGGGCCAACAGGGCGCAACGGTCAATCCGGTGCTACGTTTGTTTCGCAGTCATCCTGAGCATCGGTTCAAAGGTCGCATCCATGAGCAGATTGCGGCGGCGATCTGTGAGCGAAATCCGGAGGCCGCGTTTCATATCACAGACATGGTGATTCACCATTACGGGTATCAGACAGTGGTTGTGGAACGCAAGGACAAGGTGAATCGCAACGTGCGTTTGCTACAACAGGCGGTGGAAGAAGAGCCAGATCAACCGTTCCATCACTATAACTTGGGCGTGGAGTATTTGCGTGTGGGTGAAGCGGAGAAGGCACTCGAATCGTTTGTTAAAGCTCGAAAGATGATTGATCCTGCAGTGACCAGTTATGCTCATCTGCTGCTGAAATACGAAGTCCGCTGTCTGGAGCATTTAGAGCGCTGGCAGGAGGCATTGGAATGTGTGGACGCGGCGCTGGAACTTTTTCCAGAATACACAGACCTGATGCATCATCGGGCGATATGTGCGGATGCTGTGGGGGATACGGATGCTGCTGAGATTTGGCTTCGTAAAGCCGTTCAGCAGGGGCCACCGCCAGCGATTTTTCACACAGAGGAAGGCATGGGCACATACCAGACATGGTACACGCTGGGCCGCTTGCTGGAAGGTAAGGCCGATCTTGAGGGAGCGGTCGATGCTTATGTGGAAACGGTGCGGGCAAAATCCAGCTTGGTACCGCCACTGTATCGCCTATTTCGAATCATGCGGGTATCCGGGCGGGAGGGGCAGATTCCAGCGGTGATGGAGTCGCGTTTTGCCATGAGCTCAGAGGAAGCTTTATCTAAAGTACTAGGTATTCTGGAACAGTGCCATTGTTACGATGCGGCGCTTGAACTGCTCGGGGAGTTACCGTCTGCTTCTTCCGGCGAGCAACGGGAGAAACGTTCTATAGCTGAGGCTGTTCTGCATGTACAGCGAGGGGACTGGAGTAGCGCGCGTTTGAAACTCGAAACGGTGAAGCGAAAAAAGGGCTCATTTGCACCTATGGCTGCCCGTTGGCTTGAACGTTTGCAATGGCTGAGTGGGAAAGAGGGGCAGGAAATGAAATTCCAGGATGCCTTCACCCGTTGGCTGATGAACGGCTCAGAGGTAGGCGAGGGCAGGGAGAGTGCATCTGAGGAAGGGTCAGGGTCTACAGGATGGGGAAAGGCCGCAGTAGAGACGGGGAACAGATCGAACATGGAGAATGCAGCTACACTTAAGGGTGTGGCGGAGGCAGATCATGCAGAGTTGTACGACGGATGGCAAGCTCTCGGGCTGATGCTGGAAGGCTGTGTTCAGTCTGGAAGATGGCAGGCGCTGCATGGATTGATTCAACGGGGGAGGCAACTGCTGGATGAGGTGCATGATGCAACTGAAAAAAGACTGGCGAAGGAGAGAAGTCAGGGAGAACAAGTTGAACGGGAGATAATCGATGCCGAAAAGTTGATTCGAGAACCGTTTACAGGAGCTTCGGATACGCTTAGCGGAACGAGCTGGCTAGTTAAAGGACTAATTCGTGCAGCAGATCACCATCTGGCGCAACTGACATCTGATAAGGAACAGGTGGAGCCTGGGAAAAGGCAGCGTCTTGCACACTGGCCTGTCATTCAGCATATTCGGCTGGAGTTGCCTGGAGCAGACGGATTCGAGGGCTAAGTCGGAAGAGCGGCGGACAATACATGGAAGGCGAAGGATATTCAGGGAGAGTTTTGACGGAAGGAGGGCAGGGTACGGGTGAAGGAAGGTATTAGCTTATGTATGATCGTGAGGGATGAAAGCGAGTTTCTGGAACGTTGTCTGGCTTCAGTACGTGAAATCATAGACGAGATCATTATCGTGGATACAGGTTCGGCGGATGATTCCGTAGCTATTGCTCAGCGATATGATGCAACCATCATTAGTACAGAGTGGAACGGAGACTTTAGCCAGGCGCGTAATCTTTCACTTGCTGCCGCAAGTTTTGCATGGATTCTGGTGCTGGACGCCGATGAAATGTGGAAGCATACGTTATGGACAAAGTCAGAATTGCTGGAATGGCTCGAAGCGGGGAGTGAAGAGGTCTGGGGGTATTGGGTTAAGGTGACGAGTCTGCTGGGTAATTCAGGCGAAGAACGTGTAACGGACGAGGTGTGCCGTTTATTTCGAAATGACCCCCGAATTGCTTTTCATGGAAGAATCCATGAGGAAGTCGCTTCTTCTATTTTTGCGGTGATGCCGCAAGGGATTCGTCATTCGGACTTCGAGGTTGTCCATTACGGTTATTTGGATAAAGTGATTGCTACTAAACGAAAAGATGTGCGTAACATGACATTGATTCGGCTGGCTCTGCAACAGACACCAGATCAGCAGGAACTGCTCTATGCGCTGGCTGCAGAGTGGTTTCAGCAAGCGAAGTATGATGAAGCAATTCGATTACTTCTGCCGCTGCTGGCAAAGCTTGATCCGACGTGTGGATATCATTCGGATGTGGTACTAAAAACAGCATATACGTGGAGAGAGTTGGGGCAGATTGAGCTGGCGCTCTCTGTGGTGGAGAACTGGGTAACGGTATATGATGATTTCCCGGACCTGCTTGAACTTGCCGCTGTGTTGGAACTGGATCAGAACCGTGCAGATCGTGCATTAGAATGGTTAAAGCAGGCGAAATCCGCCGCATCGACAGCAGGGAGATATACCTCGGTGTCCGGTGCCGGAAGCTACCGCAGCCTAACGTTGGAAGGCATGGCACATGAGCAGGCTGGAAGATGGCCGGAAGCGGAAGCAGCTTATACGGCAGCGCTAGGCATACAGCCCGGCAACGGGACGGCATGGCAGCGAATGTTGCTGCTTGGGGCAGCTACGGGACGGCCGCAGGCCATTGCTGGCGTAGCCGAGTGGGGGAGCTTGCCGCTAGCGTCGTGGCAAGCACTGGTCTCTGTTGCGCTGGCGGCGCATCGGCCGGAATGGCTGCTGCACCATGCATGGACGCTGGGCCCGGTGCAGCGCGAGCAGCCACTTGCCGAGGGGCTGGCGCTGGCCCAAATCGGCGAGGATGCAGCCGCGAGGGCGGCACTGCGGCTGTGGGCAGCGCATGCGCAGCATGGGCCCGAGGCTGCGCTGGCCCTGTGGGCGCTGGGCCACAAGCAGCGTGAGCGCGGCGTGCCCGGGCGTGCGGCGGCAACGCGCCAGCGTGTAGCCGTGCCGGAGGTGGCGCGTGCAGCCGAGGCGCTGCTGCAAGGCGAGGGCGCAGCAACGTGCGGCGCTTACGCGAGCAGCATGGCGCTACCCGCACAGGCGCTCGCCGCCGTGGGCGCCTGGCCCGCCTGGCTGCGCCTGCTGCAGGCCCTGCCGCCAGGCGGCGCGCTGGCGCTGCTTGCAGCGCTCCCGCCTGCGGCCCGCTGCGGGTTGCTGCGCGCGCCCGCTCACGTCCGCGCAGGGCTGCTTGCGCTATGCGGCACGCCTAGCGGCGCGGCGCGGCCCTGCGCGGACGAAGTGCCCGCCCCGGCGCTCGCAGCGCATGCGATCCTGGCGGGCACGCTCGCGCTGCTCGCCAGGCGGCAGAGCCTGGCGCGTGATTGGGCCGATTGCGCGGCCCGGATCACGGCACGGCATGCTGCCGCCCAAGGCCGCCCGGCAAAGACCCCGCCGCCGGGCCTACAGACCCTGCTGCGCCTGACGGCCTCTGGCGCAGCCCATGCCCCAACCTTCCAGCAGCAGTGCAACATGCTGCTGGTATACCTGTAATCCGGCGTACCCATAGCGCCGGATGCTCCCGGGATGTCCCGACTTCACAGCACAGCAAAAAAGCCGGGGTATCCCGGCACACACTGCATTTACCACAAGTTTGGCCTGCTGTTTCAAACGGATAAACATATAACTATGCAATTCGTTATGCAATCCGTAACACTACCGTTTCCTCATATTACGTTTGGATACCCGATCGTTTTCTTATCAAAAGCCTCTATGAGAGTGCTTATTTAGATGCTATATAAGTTGAACTATTCTTTTACACAATAACGAGAGGACAGAAAAAACCTGGAAAAGCGAAGCGCTCGCCTAAAAGCTTTCTGTAAGAAAGCTACATCGGAAGCATATGCTTATCACCGGATTTTTCCCTTTGGAAAAGGGAATCCAAAAAATCTGGGGATAACCGCTACTCTCCAGGTTCTTCTGTCATCGGAGTGGACTATGTAAAATCTTTAGTTCAAATTATATAGATCAGATGAAGTACTGTATAACGTGTGTAAAGATAGGTGCATTAAAATGTTGTGCCTCACTAACGTCACTATCCCTTTCCCGTCTTGCATATCACAGCCCTGAAACAGCGAATAGGTGCGCCGTACATCTCCGAGGAGATGGCATCCGCCGGCTCTTCCACGGTTAACTTATCTTCAATCGTCAGTCCTGTGACAGCCATGATCGTTTCCAGTAAATCCGGTCGCATCTCGGGCACATCAAAAGTGGCAATTAACTGTCCGCGTGGCTTCAACACCCGAGCGAATTCGCGAAAAGCCCGTAGCATCGTGCCCGTGTCCAGATGCTCCAGAACAGAGATGCAGAATACGCGGTCAAACTGCTCGGTGCTATATGGAAGCTGGGCCAGATTGGCCTGAGCGCGGTGAAGCCGGGTGAGGTAATGTTCGGGCAGATGGAGAGCTGCCTGTTCGCCAAAATCAGCCGCGATATCAAGACGAATCGCCTCTTCCGACAAAATGCGTTCATCCCAATCACACGCGTGAACTTCGCGGCAATGTTCCGTGAGCCAAAATTTGAACGGGTGCGAAATGCCGCACGCTGCATCCAGTACCACGTCGCTTGAACGTGCAAACTGCCGCGCCCACTCATACTCATAAGGACGGCTCCACCATGCGGGATGAAGCGGAAAAACGAGCGTATCTGTCTTCGGATCACTTTGCCGGATGTACCTTGATTCCATCATTGCCGTGGTGTCGGGTGTGTCCATCATGTTTGAATCGCCTCCTTCAATCCTGTTTCAGCTAAAAAAGATTCCAGTACCCTGCTCCATCGGCTGCGCCATATGGACAGATCATAAGACAGCGCCGTTTCGCGCGCATAGATGCCAAGCCGCTCCCGCTCAGAGCGATCTTGAACGAGCCTGATGAGCGCGGCAGTCAGTGCCTGCTCACCCGGAGGTACGAGCAATCCGTTGAACCCATCCTGAATGAGATCATTGAGTCCGCCGACATTGGAAGCGATCACCGGAAGACCGCAGCTCATCGCTTCCAGGCATGCGTAGGAGGTTCCCTCCGAGAATAGGGTAGGAATGACAACGATATCTGCCTGATGGTAAGCGTCACGAATATCTTTGAAATCGTACGTATGCTGGTAGATGCGGGCCGTATGCGGATGTGTACGCTGCCAATAGCGAAAGGCTCTGCCCACCGTACTGCCTTCGACCAGTTCTCCGGCAAATTCAACCTCCACATCTGGAAAAGCCCCGAGCAGCTTATCTGCCGCCAGCATCATAGGAATAATACCGCGCTCGCTACTGATGCGGCGTGGATACAGAATACGGATTGGACGTGGGGCTGGTACAGGTACGATGTTGTTCATATGACACTGACCTTGATGAGAAGTGGTTTCGGAAAACCCGTTTTCGAAGGGAACAGCACCGGCGCCGGGGTGTTCACTTTCCTCTCGTTTAAAACTCTTCGTTCTGGCTTTTTCCCCTGAACTGCGATATAACTCTGAATCATTAAGGCCTGCTGTATGATGATCTGCTGCATCCTCTTTGTATTCATGAACAAGGGTGTCTTCGTGTTCAGCCTGAAGTGCGGTGTCTCTTTTCCATGCCGTCATCCATTCCTCTTCATGCTGCGGTGTGAGCATCCTGCTTGGCGGAGCCGGGATGAAATAAGAGGTGTCCACTGCGTTGGGAATCAGCACAATTTGTTCTGAATCGGTATACATACAAGCTGCCCGGCAGAAAGTCTGGAAATGGGAGTCTACCGAAACGATGCGAACCAGTCCGTCCAGCGCGAGCTGAATGTGATCGGCAACCTGGCGTTTCGTCTCAAGCGGCAGACGGGGGCGATCCCAATTAATTCCATGGCATATTCCGAGACTTCCAGGTTTATAGGTGATGGGCTGCCACAGGCAGCTGGCATAGATGATTGGACCGCGGGCTGCTGCGGCCATCCGGTCAAAGGCTTCCGGTACATTTTCCATGTCGTAATCGTAACCATAGACGTCGATCTGTTCGGTTCGGGTCTGGAATGCTTCGAAATAGGACAGCTGGTGTACCTCGGGAATATGTCCGAGCCCGCGGATGACACTGCATAGATCGAGAATATAACGTTCCAGCCCGCCGCCAAATACCCGGCCAAACTCCCGGTTGTAACCATCGGTAAAACTATGGGTCAGTATGCTGACCACACCCATATTACGACTCCTCCTTCCAAGGGAGCAGGCGCGGTTCAGGGTCCAGAATGGACTCATACTGCGCTGGGTTGCCCCATTCCCCATGCGGATCAATACGTTTGTAACGTAAATATTTGCGTACCCGATCCTCCAAACTTCCAGCCCAGCCGAGATGCTGAACTTTCAGTTCAGTGCATACCCCTGGTAACACGGTACAGGACGCGGGGAGTCGAGGAACATGGTGATTCTGTTGCGGGTAAAAATAAGGATAGCCCGGCATATAACGGACAAGGGAGGCAGTGTGACGTTTGTGCATGGACCACAGCTCATCCTCCCGATAATGTGTTCGGCAACCCCACATATCGTAGAATCGGAAGGCAAACCAGTCTGCGTAGTCCTGATCAATGAGTTTGCGCATTGCCTTTTTGGCTTCAGCGCTGTATAGTTCATCGGCATCTACCGAGAGAAGCCAGTCTGGATCTGTACTGACTGCAGCTTGCCATAACGTGTTGCGAAGGCGCCATTCTTCGGCAAACAGTGGCTTCTCTAACACATCAAGACGAACTACTTTTGGGAAAGCTCTGCATATTTCCGGTGTTCCATCTGTACTGGCATCATCCACAATGACGATTTCATCCACGAATTCACTCAGATTTTGCAACACTTCTTCCAGATACCGTCCTTGCTCATTACGTACCTGAAGCATGGCAGTCAGCTTGTTGTTTTTATTTTTGCGCACCCGACGTACGGGAGAGTTTTGTTCGTATGCGTCTACCTCTACATCACGGCTCGCGGAAGAATTCGTTTCCTCTTCGATCCGTGAGTTAATGATGCGATGAACTTGACTTGAGAAGTTTTGGCTTTGGGCTTCGGAACTCGAAGACGATTGAAGCGAATCATGCATAACGGGCCTACTTCCAGGGGTTCTGCGCTTCTTCGGGTCTATCATTAAGGCACCTCCCCAAGCAACTGCTGTACAGCTTGATCGAGCAGCTCCAGTTCCATAATCCGAGCTAAGGCCTCTTCATCCTCCACAGCTGTCTCCAGAAACAGCCTTACCGCACCGTGACGTTCCCCTCGAAGAGCCAGTGCCGTCCCGGATAGTTGTCGATATTGCAGAAGGCTGGTCGCATCCTGAATATCACTGGCATGAACGAGCGCGAGCGCATCCTCCACACACTCTGTTTCCTGATAGATACGAAACTTCCAGTGCCTTGCCGTTTCCCCGCCAAGCTCATCCAGGACGCGCAGAGCACTGCCATAATCATCATTGATGCGCAGCAGTTCTGCTCGAACCAACTGTTCCTCTCCGGCTTCAAGCCAGCGGCACAATTGCTCATAATGATGACGTTCCTGCTCGTTATTTGCACTGATGCCAAACACCTGTAAAGCTTCTTCAATCTGACCTGATCTCGCATAGATGGCGGAGAGGAACCGGTAATGAGACACCACACAATCTTGCCTTCCGTTGATGACAGCATGAGTGAATGCTTCCTTGAGTGAGGCGGCGGCACGTGAATCTTCCAGTAAATACTCATATGCGGACAGAAGAAACGAGATGGTTTCATGAGCACCTGTTTTGGCTCGGAGCTGTCTGTAGTAGTCAGCTCGCACACGACATTGAAGCGTGGTAACGCGGTCTGGTTTACCAGTCAGTACCTGCTGAAGTGCATGCATAAAAAATATCTCATAATCGCGCAGTGGAATACGTGTACCATCATAATGAATGTAACCGGCTGGTGAAGTGTCTTCTCCCCCTAGCCAGATGGCACGGGTACCTTGAAAGAGCAGCTTCATATACCGGGTTTCCGAGGATGTGGCCACTAGATCGGCAATGCCGACAAGTCTGGAGATATTGCTCTCCCAGAGTGGAGATGCAGCTTCATCTCCTACGGGTTCAGGCAATAGTGCAATACATAATTCAGGTTGTAGTGAAGCTACCGCTATAAGCCAGTATGGGTGTGCGACGATTGCAACTGTATGTGGTTCCTGTAATCGTTTCTCCGCTTCCGAAAGAGAGATCACCTGAATGGATTTTGGTAATTCTTCTTCCTCAGCCGTACGGCTACTGACATATAAGATCGTGCCTTCTTGAGCTGCAAATAAAGCAACGATGTCCGGGTAGGGGAAGGATAACCAACCTCCTTTTCGCGGGAAAATCACATATTGAACGGCAAGATCTGTGGACACAGACAGGTCCATTGTTGCCTGTTTTATATCCTCTTCCTGCCTCTGTTTTGGCTTTGGATCCGCATCTGTTAACGGTTCAGCATGTTCCATTTGTAACTCACCACACCTTGATAAGGGATTTTTGGTATGTAAAAAGCCGCTGTAGCACTTCACATATCTCCGTCTGACACTAACATATGGGCATTTGTCTCCAAACATGAACAACTTCCATGAATACGTGCATCAGTCAAGACCAATCAGGCAACGAACAAGCCTGATAAATAGGCTTAATTTTATCTATTGTGTGACCGAGGTCACTTTTTTTACGTAAGAGGGACGAGTTAGTGATAATTATCACATGTGAAAATTAGGTAATCTGGCACAATACGTTCATCAACGTATTTGGAGGACAGACAGCGAAGAAGCCCGCTTCAAAGCCATTTACGTATCTTGCAAAAGCGAACAGAAAGAAGGGGTAAAGGTATGGATCCGATTATGCTATCGCGTATCCAGTATGCACTTACAACGATTTTCCACTTTTTCTTCGTACCGCTATCCATTGGCCTCGTGCTGCTGGTAGCCATTATGGAGACGTTGTATGTTGCGAAGGGAAAAGAGATTTACAAAACGATGGCCAAGTTCTGGGGCAAGTTGTTCCTGATTAACTTTGCCGTCGGTGTGGTCACCGGTATTTTGCAAGAGTTCCAGTTCGGTATGAACTGGTCGGAGTATTCCCGCTTTGTTGGTGATGTCTTCGGTGCGCCGCTGGCGATCGAGGCTTTGCTGGCATTTTTTATGGAGTCCACATTTATCGGTTTATGGATATTCGGCTGGGGTCGTTTGTCCAAAAAAGTACATCTGGCCTGTATCTGGCTTGTATTTGTCGGCACATTCCTGTCAGCGGTGTGGATTCTGGCAGCGAACTCGTTTATGCAACATCCCGTTGGATTCGCCATCAATAATGGCCGGGCGGAGATGAATGACTTCTTTGCACTCATTACCAATGGGCAGTTTCTCGTTGAGTTCCCGCATACGATTTTTGGTGCGTTAATGACGGGAGCCTTTGTCGTGACGGGCATTAGTGCTTATAAGTTAATGGAAAAGAAGGATGTCGAAGTATTCCGCAGATCCTTTAACATCGCGGTTATTATCGGTCTCGTATCCTCGCTAGGTGTAGCTTTCTCGGGGCACTTCCAGGCTCAATATCTGGTGGAAACACAGCCGATGAAGATGGCTGCAAGTGAAGGTACATGGACAACAACAGAAGACCCGGCCCCGTGGACGGTTATTGCCTCCATTGACCCGGATAAACAGGAGAACTCGGGTGAGATCAAAATCCCTGGATTACTCAGTTATCTCTCCTATAGTAAATTCTCAGGTAGTGTCAAAGGCATGAAAGAACTGAATGCCGAGTACCAGCAAACGTATGGACCCGGAGATTACATTCCACCAGTGCGAACCACATTCTGGAGCTTCCGTGTCATGATTGCTGCAGGTGGCTTGATGATTCTGCTTGCGATGTATGGTACATATCTGGCTTGGCGCAAGAAGCTGGAAGTGGCGAAACCCTGGTTTATGCGTCTGATGGTCTTTGCGATCTCCCTGCCGTTTATTGCGAATTCAGCAGGATGGATTATGACTGAAGTCGGAAGACAGCCATGGACGGTGTTCGGGTATATGACGACCGAAGCAGGTGTGTCACCTAATGTTTCCGCAGGAATGATTTTGTTCTCCACGATTGCCTTTACTGCGGCGTATACGGTTCTTGGCATCGTGATGGTGTTCCTGTTTGTCCGCAAAATCAAAGCAGGGCCGTATGCCGTCGATAAGTCCGAAGAGCATGATGAGCCGGCTGATCCGTTTGGCGTAGATGGGGGGTATTCCGTTGTTACTAAGTGAGCTGTGGTTCGTGCTGATTGCCGTATTGTTTATCGGTTTTTTCTTTCTCGAAGGATTCGACTTCGGGGTAGGGATGTCTACAGGTCTGATTGCCAAAACAGATCGTGAACGTCGTACATTAATCAATTCGATTGGGCCATTCTGGGATGGAAACGAGGTCTGGTTGCTGACCGCAGGCGGTGCCATGTTTGCTGCTTTCCCGCACTGGTATGCAACACTGTTCAGCGGATTCTATCTGCCACTGGTGGTTGTGTTGCTGTTGTTGATTGGACGCGGCGTCGCCTTTGAGTTCCGCAGTAAAATGAAACAGCAGCGCTGGCGTAAAACATGGGACATTATTATCGTAGTGGCAAGTACCTTACTGCCATTCCTGTTTGGGGTTGTTTTTGCAACGTTGATGAAAGGTCTGCCCATTGATGAGAACATGCAGATGCATGCCGGTTTCCTGGATATTGTGAATCCGTACACCGTTGTAGGTGGTTTGAGTGTAACGCTATTATGTCTGGTTCACGGGCTGTTATTTGCCTCCCTGCGTACCGTAGGTGAATTGAGAGAACGTGCACTTCACCTGGCGAAAAAGTTGATGATACCGCTGGTTGCAGTGCTTGCGATATATGCATTATTGACCTATCTGATGACCGATGTGTTTGCTGTTCGTGGCTGGGCGCTCTGGATTATGGTTCTGCTTGGTGCCACGGCACTGGCTCTTGCGGCTTACTTCATTCGTCAGCAGCGTGAAGGTTGGGCTTTCGGGATGACAGGTGCGGTTATTGCCATTGCTTTTGCCTCCGTATTTATCGGATTGTTCCCACGAGTTATGGTGAGTTCCATCAATTCGGCATTTGATCTGACTGTATATAACGCAGCATCGGGTGCTTATTCATTAAAAGTGATGACTATTGTTGCGTGCACCTTGTTGCCGTTTGTACTTGGATATCAGATCTGGAGTTATTATATTTTCCGCAAACGTCTGAACGAACAGCATCACCTGGAGTACTGACATGGGACGCGGGCTAATGAAGCTGCCTGGCATCCGGCCGGTACTCGCACTGGCATCTGCGCTGGTGCTCTTGCAGGCGATGACGATTATTATGCAGGCCAAATGGCTGGCACAGGCGATTACGGCGTTGTTCGAAGGTGCCACGGTTTCGTCACAGTATCCGGTGCTACTGCTGTTTCTGGCTGCTTTTGCCGCCCGCTATGCCTTGTCATTCTGGTTACAGCTTGTCACTACGCGGTATGCGGAGAGAACCGGAACCGATCTGCGTAAACAGATGACGGAACAATGGTTTAGACTCGGGCCACGTTATGCCAAGACAGAAGGTACGGGACATCTGGTGACACTGGCACGTGAAGGGGTTTCCCAATATAAAACGTATCTGGAGCTGTTTATCCCGCGTATGTTGGGCATGGGGTTTATACCTGTTGTCCTTCTGCTTTATGTATTCAAACTGGATACGATGTCCGGTGTGATATTAATGCTGACGCTACCGATTCTGATCGTATTTATGATCCTCATTGGTCTGGCGACTCAGCGTAAGATCGATGGACAATTCAAGTCCTACAAAGCGCTGGCGAATCATTTTGTGGATACACTGCGTGGACTGGAAACGTTGAAAACGCTGGGGCAAAGCAAAACACACGAAGGCTCCATCATGAGAGTAAGCCAGCGATACCGAAAAGCAACGATGTCCACACTACGCATGGCCTTTTTGTCCTCTTTTGCCTTGGATTTCTTCACCATGTTGTCGGTTGCGTCCGTTGCAGTAGGTCTCGGACTCCGGCTTACGGAAGGACATATGTCACTGTTTCCTGCTCTAACGGTATTAATTCTAGCACCTGAGTATTTCCTGCCCGTACGTATGTTGGGTGCAGATTACCACGCAACTCTGGATGGCAAGGAAGCTGGAGAAGCAATTAATCAAGTGATTGAACGAGGCAAGGTCGCAGAGCAACGTCAGACAGAGGTTTATGCAAGTGCAGTGGATCAAGTGAAGGTGCTGGATGAAAATGAAAACGGTTCGGTCTCATCTTCACAACTACGCATAGTATTTAACCGGGATAAACATGGGATGCATAATGCGGCAATCTCATCATCTTGGGGAGAGCATAGCCGGTTAGCGCTGAAGGATATTCAGGTTCAGCATGAAGCGGACGGAGTATTTTCTCTTCAAGATGTGACCTTTCAGCTGAAGGGTCTTGGTAAGATCGGAATTATCGGTGCCAGTGGAGCGGGAAAATCGACGCTCATCGATGTTCTTGCAGGTTTCCAGATGCCCACAGCAGGACAAATGCTGGTCAACGGGCAGCAACTGACCCCGGAACTGCTCAAAGCCTGGCGTAGCCAGACGGCGGCGATTCCGCAGCATCCGTATATTTTCAGTGGTTCCATTGCGGATAATATTCGTTTTTACATGCCGGAGGCATCCGATGCGGAAGTAGCTCAAGCAGCACAGGTAGCGGGGCTGACAAAGCTATTGTCATCTCTGGCAAGTGGGCTACATGAACCGATTGGTGCAGGGGGCAGACAGCTCAGTGGAGGTCAAGAGCAACGTGTGGCGCTGGCCAGAGCGCTGCTGAGTGAACGCAGTGTTCTGTTGCTTGACGAACCTACGGCACATCTGGATGTGGAGACCGAATATGAATTGAAGCAGACGATGCTGCCCTTGTTCGAAGGTAAACTTGTCTTTCTGGCAACGCATCGTCTGCACTGGATGCCGCATATGGATCGCATTATTGTCATGGATGGCGGTACGGTAGCGGAGACAGGCACACATCAGGAACTGCTTGCACGAAAAGGGGTATATTATCACATGATTGAAGCGCAGATGGAGGCGATATGAGATGAGATCCGGACACCCAGGGACAGAGACCGAACGGGGCAGACAAAGTGGAAAAAATAGCTGGATTACTCCATACGCGGCACAGTACCGCTGGCGATTCATCGGTGCGATTGCACTGGGCACATGCGCGGCTCTCTGTGCGGTGATGTTGCTTTTCACCTCCGGATATCTGATCTCCAAGTCTGCGCTGCGTCCTGAGAATATTTTGATGGTGTATGTTCCGATTGTAGGTGTACGTGCCTTTGGGATCTTCCGGGCGGTGTTCCGTTATGTCGAACGACTCGCAGGACATGATGCTGTTTTGCGTGTGCTCGCAGATCAGCGGGTGAAGCTGTATCGCATTTTGGAGCCGCAGGCTCTGTTTCTGCGTTCGCGAATGCAAACCGGCGACGTGCTCGGCGCACTGGCCGATGATGTAGAACGTCTGCAGGATATATATCTGCGCACCGTGTTCCCCGCCGTTACAGCACTTGTGATCTACGGAGCTGCCGTACTGGCATTTGGCAGTGTAGATCCGATGTTTGCACTGTGTATGGCACTGTATATGTTGTTTATTGTTGCGGTGCTTCCTGCAATTTCTTTGAAAATAACCTTGAGATGGCGTGTGCAGCTCAAAAGAGAAAACAGTAAGCTGTACACACGTCTGACCGACGGTGTGCTTGGACTTGGTGACTGGATTGCCAGTGGCAGAGCTGCAGCTTTTGTACAGTGGCAGGAAGAAGACGAAGAGCATGCTGATCATATTCGGCGCAGGTTGCGGAGCTGGAATCGCTGGCGGGACTTCTTAGCCCAGTGTGTTATTGGGCTGATGGTAGTATCGGTGACCCTGTGGGCGGGACAAGCAGCATCTACTGCTCAGTTGCCCGCGGTGATGATCGCAGCGTTTGTGCTCGTCCTGTTCCCGTTAACGGAATCAATGCTACCTGTTGACGATGCACTCGGGCATATTCCGGATTACCGTGAATCGCTAGATCGATTAAGCAAGTTGGAAGGCTCAGAGGAGCAGGGACGTCAGAATTGCGAAGATCAGGAAAGGAAGTCTTCAGCGTTAGGGGCGCATAACAGACATCAATCTACTTCAGTTGCCGGGCAATCAACCGATGAAGTATTCGTAGCGAATAAGGGAACGACTACAGATGGACGTATCCGTCTGCGAATTCCACCGAAGTTGCGCGCGGATATTGCTATTGAGCATGTGAGCTATCGATACGAGGCGGAGATGGAGTACGTCGTCCGGGATATCTCTCTGCATCTGCCTCAGGGCAAACGTATGGCTATTCTTGGACGTAGCGGTGGCGGTAAATCAACGTTGTTGAAGCTGATCCAAGGTGCTTTGTCTGCCTCATCCGGTAAGGTCTTAATCAATGATCTGCCCGTAGAGATGCTTGGCGAGAGTGTAACCGAAGTAATAGCAGTGCTTAATCAGAGCCCGCATCTCTTTAATACGACGGTTGCGGGCAATCTGCGGATTGGCCGTCTGGATGCAACGGACGAAGAGATTCGTCAGGTTGCCGCACAGGTTGGTCTGTCTGAACTGATCGAATCTCTGCCACAGGGG
Organism: Paenibacillus polysaccharolyticus; assembly: GCF_023714295.1. Taxonomy (GTDB): domain Bacteria; phylum Bacillota; class Bacilli; order Paenibacillales; family Paenibacillaceae; genus Paenibacillus; species Paenibacillus polysaccharolyticus_A. The sequence goes on along the minus strand of NZ_JAMAUN010000011.1, from coordinate 112,582 downwards.
TATCAGACGCCGATGCTGGAGACAGGACTGCGCTTCTCTGGCGGAGAGCGTCAGCGGATTGCATTAGCCAGGGTTTTGCTGAGGAAGACGCCCGTTGTTATTTTTGATGAGCCGACTGTAGGGTTAGACCCTGTGACAGAACGCGAACTGATGCGCACCATGCTGGATAGCCTACAAGGCAAAACATTAATTTGGGTCACCCACCACCTAATTGGTGCGGAGAAGATGGACGAGATTGTGTTTATGGAAAATGGAAACATCGTCATGCAGGGTTCTCACGAACAACTGCTGGCTCGGGAAGAACGATATCGCCGACTCCTTGAACTGGATCGGCCCGGATGGTTGGATCGGCAGCGCAAATCCCCGTTGCCTCCCACCGCTGCTTTCAAGTAACTGACCGCATTAGGAGATTCTGCTCATCTGTGAGTGGATGTCGCCTCAGCACAGGTGCAATGCGGGAAAATGGTATAATGAGGATATGAGAAAAGACGAAGCAGGCACAGTCCTGCTTCGTCTTTTTTGTGATTCATCGCCCGAAGTCGCCAGTGATCGTTATTTACTGATATGTCTGCAACGTGCCGCAGGATTGGCGCAGTACCAGTTCCGGCTCTACTTTAATGCAACGGTTATCCATTTGTTTGTTCATCAGATCGAACAGGATCATCGCCGCGAGACGTCCGATTTTGTCTGTATCCTGCTTAACGGTTGTGAGTGGCGGATCACTGTAACGACAGGCTTCGATGTCATCACATCCTGCAACAGCAATGTCCTCGGGAACGCGTAATCCCGCCTCTTTAAAGGCTCGTACTGCTCCGAATGCAAGCAAGTCCGTGGCGGCGAATACAGCTCGCGGCAAGATATCTGCTTTTAACAGCTGTTTGGCTGCCTCATATCCATCGGTTGCAGCATAATCTTTGCTATATACCACCCATTCAGGGTTCTCTTCGAGGCTAAACTGCTTTAGGGAATGTTTAAAGGCTTTTTCTCTCTGCTGCATCACGAGGGAGGCACGCTGGAGTCCGATAAATCCGAGATCCCGATACCCATTCATATAAAATTGCTCCACCACTTTGGTCGAGATTTTTTCGTTATCCGACATGATGTAACAAGAGTTCTGTCCCGTCAGTTCGATATCTATCCCGATACATGGAATGGGGCTGGCATCAAGGTCGGATACGCTGCTCTCCACCTCATCCCCCGCGATAATAATACAACCATCCACTTGAAAATATTTGGAACGTGCCAGGTAGTCCTCGCCCTGATCCAGAAACTTTTCATTCGAAAAGAAAAGCAGATCATACCCTAATAGGCCGATCTGTTTCTTAAAGGCATTAATGACCTCCACAAAGAAAGGATGACTAAAATCGACGTTCAGTTTCCCTGCGAATACAACACCGACCAGGTTGGACTTTTTAGTTGCCAGTGTTTTGGCGGAAGATGAGGGGCGATAACCCGTTTCCTCCATAATTTTAAGTACGCGTTGGCGTGTCTCTTCACCAATGTCAGGATAGTTGTTAATAATTTTGGACACCGTTGCAACAGACACGCCGGCCAAACGAGCTATCGTTTTGATATTCATATACATCCCTCAAATTCTAAACTAGTTTCGTAGATTGTGGCTGTGTCTTTTTTTACGCTTTCTTGCCAACATTCTATGCTACAACATCTATAGAGTCAATAAAATAAAGGGCTATACTCGCGGTGATTATGATATGTATGGATATTTTTTAATATATGCTCTCAAATCTAACGAAAACATTAAGCTATTTTAGTAAGAAATAACCCATTCTTCAGTTAAATGCAGACCTGATTTAACTAGATTAACAGGAAAAATAGATTCGGAGAAAGATAGTGAACGAAGATGATTTTCGTAAAATGAAATATAGACTCACCTTGAAAAATACGGAAAAACCCCAGATTTGACGCAGTTTACATCACATAATTTGTAAAAATTCAAATAAACTATTTACAAATTTATCAGGTGAAGTCATAATGAGGGTGTAATTAACGAAACTGATTTCGTAAATTTGTTGAATTGTAAATTAATCTTGAATGGTTGGGGGAAAGTGATATGAAGAGAAAGATTTTATCTATTACACTTGTAACCGCTTTAATGTTTGTGCTTGCAGCATGTGGTAACGGTTCGACCGATTCGGATGGGAAGGCGTCTACGGATGGAAACAAAAAAGTGACGTTAAAGATCATTCACTGGCAGCAAGAGAATATCAACAATTACATCAAAGAATTTAATAAAAAATTTGAAGAGAAGTACCCGGACGTGAAAGTGGAGTACACAACGGTTCCGGCAGATGCAACATACGATCAATTGATGCAAACACGGATGAACGCAGGTAACACGGGCGATGTAGATATCATTCCGCTCAAGTCCAGCTTCGTTGGTGCTCCGCAAGACTGGTCCAAGGGTGCGGCTGATCCGATGTGGAAGCAGTGGATCGACGCAGGGCTGATCAGTGACTTGTCTGGTCAGGCTTTTATCAAAAATTATAACGAAGTTGACGTGCAGAACGCGATGACGTACAACGACAAGGTGTACGGTGTCAATATGGGTAAAGTGGCATTCACAGGCCTGTTCTACAACAAAGACCTTTTTGCCAAATACAATCTGCAAGTGCCGACAACATGGGATGAACTGCAAAACGTCATCAAAGTATTCAAAGATAACGGCGTAGAAGCACTCGGCTTCGCAGGTAAAGATGTTTGGCCGATTGGCCTTGCGGTGCAAGGTCTTCAAGCCTCCATTCATGATGATCAACTGAGCTACATCAAAGGTCTGTGGACAGGTCAAACCAAGCTGACTGATCCGGTACAGATTGAAGTATTGCAAAAGGCTCAAACGCTGATGAACAGTGCAATGCCTGGTTTCATGGGGATTGACTACGGCACACTGCCAAGTCTGTTTGCTACAGGTAAGGTGGCTATGATTGCGGACGGTACGTGGGATGCAACGACGATTCAAGCAGCTAACCCTGATCTGAAGTTTGGATATTTCCCGATTCCGGGCAGTAACGATGCAGCGAAGAACAAAGACTTGGCTGGTAAATACGATATGACCTGGATGGTAGTAGATAAGTCACCAAACAAGGATTATGCGCTGAAGTGGCTTGAAATGCTGTCGGAGAAAGGGAACTATACGGATTTTGTTAATGCAGCCGGATTCCTTCCGACACAGCCTGATGTAGAAATCAAGAGCGAGTTTATCAAAGACATTCAACCATACCTGGAGAACTTCAAGCTTTCCTGGGATCAGCTGTTCATTAATCGTCAGAACGTAGGACAGTACATTGCTGAGTCTAGTGTTCATGCAGAGATGCTTAAACCGGCTGGGCCAATTGCTACACCAGAGGAACTTGCGAGCAAATCGCAAGCAGACTGGGATGCGGCAGCACCGAAATAAACAAATGATTGGACTCGTGTACTAAAGATAGTTCGAGTATCGATCTAAGATTCAATACAGAGTAACCACCGGAATAGCGCTTGGGGTAAGAGCCTTCAGGCCAGCCCGTACCAAGTCAAGCTGTTATTCCGGTTTTTTGGTTTTACCCGATGAAAGGTGTGAGGACGATGTATCCGTTTGGAAAAGGGAAGGCACGGCTGATTCCTTATCTGTATTTAAGCATTCCACTACTGCTTTATGTCGTGTTTGGTTTTGGTCCATCGCTGGTGACGGTGCTGTTTTCGTTTACCGATGCGACTGGAGTGAGAGGACAAGAGTGGAGCTTTGTCGGTTTCGAAAATTATAAAACCTTCTTTGGCGCATCTAATGCAGGTGACCGGCTGGACGCGATCGGGCGATCCTTATATTTTGCGTTTGCTGTAGTCATCATCCAAAACGCAGTGGGTCTGTTCATGGCCATTCTGATTAACAAAAAGCTTCGAGGCGACAAGCTGTATCGTGCGGTATTCTTTTTGCCCGTGGTGCTAGGTGTAACGGTGTCCGGATTGATCTGGCAGCTCGTGGCGAATCCGCTTGGCGGGCCGGCACAGTCGATTCTGAATTTCTTTGGCACCAGTTCGAACTTTTTCGGGGATTATAATATTGCCTTCGAGCTGATTATTTTCGTGCAAATCTGGATGTACATGGGGTATTCCATGACCATCTTCCTTGCGGGGCTGCAGACCATTCCGAGTGATCTGTACGAGGCAGCTTATATGGATGGTGCATCGGGATGGAAAGCATTCACTAACATCACGTTCCCGATGATTGCTCCTTCTTTTACCGTGAATATGCTGTTGTCCATCATCGGCGCACTGCAAACCTTTGACATTATCTACGTCCTCACAGGCGGTAAATTCAATACAACGACACTGGCATTTGACGTGTATGCAACAGCGTTTGGCAGCGGCTCAGCCGATTATGGTCTGGCTTCTGCGGTAGCGATGATTCAGTTCCTGTTTGTGTTTACGATCTCAATGATCGCGTTGTTCTATCTTCGCAAAAGAGAGGTGGAAGTATAATGAAGCAGAGCAGAACATCAAGAACAATCAGCTACATTATTGTGCTGCTGATGCTTGCGCTATACGTCTTCCCTCTGTTCTATCTGTTTAATGTGTCCATGAAAACACAGACGGAGTATTTACTGAATCCCGTAGCACTTACGGAAGGCATTCGGCTGGAGAACTTTGCCGAAGCATGGACGAAGGGCAGTTTCTCGCAGTACATGTGGAACAGTGTGCTTTACACGGGCATGTCCACATTGCTGACCTTAATTTTGTCCATATTTGCAGCTTTCCCGCTTGCTCGCAGATACGTGAAATTCAGTACGTTGATTTATATTTTCTTTTTGATCTCCATGTATTTGCCGAACCCGTTGATTCCTCAGTTCTCTTTGATCAATCAACTGGGGCTGTATAATACGCAAACGGGTTACATTTTGCTGAAAACGACGGGCACAGGCATTGCGTTTCTGATGTTTGTCGGTTATATCAAATCGGTATCCCGCGAGCTGGATGAGGCGGCTGCCATGGACGGATGCGGATACACCCGTTATCTGTTTACCATCCTTGTTCCGCTAATGAAGCCGATTCTGGCAACAGGCATTATTCTCACAGCCATCGGGGTATGGAATGATATTATTGGGCCGACCATTTATCTGTCTGATCCGAATTATCAGCCGGTTACCAAAGGTTTGTTTACCTTCTATGGGCAGTATATGAATAACTGGCCGCTACTAGCGTGTGGTATTCTGATCGTGACGTTGCCACTGGTTGTGCTGTACGTTGCGTTGCAGCGTTTTATCGTTGGCGGTGCAATGGCGGGTGCGGTTAAATCATAGGTTTTTTTACGAATAAGAAAAAAACGGCTAATCTTGATGTGTTCTTGTTGAGTTGATACTCATGTAACAAGTTATTCAATAACAAAAAAAGCCACCCTCATTCGACATGGGGGTGGCTTCTTGTATTTCTATTGAATCATTCATTGGCATAGCTTGCATTGGGTGATCCAACGATTTTTTTACATATCCACTAACAATAAAATAATGGAGGACAGACACAGACAAGTGCTGACCAGATAGAGCACGGCAACCACCTGTTTGTGGTTCAAACCGGCACGGAGCAGGCGATAGTGAGCCTGACTTGCATCGGCTTGATAGATCGCTTTGCCTTGCAGGAAACGTTTGATCACGACAAAAATATTATCGAAAATCGGTACGCCCAGCGCCAGAATCGGAATGAAAATGGACAGCATCGTTGCTTGTTTGAATGCACCGTCAAGTGCGATGACCGCTAGAATGAAGCCTAGGAACGTAGCGCCGGCATCGCCCATAAACACTTTGGCTGGAGCCTTGTTATATTTGAGATAACCAAGCGTTACCCCAACTAAAGTAATGGACATCAGTGCTGAATCGCTCTGGCCCTTCGTGATCGCTACAATAAACAGCGTGATTGCTGAGATCGCGGACAAACCACCAGCCAGTCCATCCATACCATCCGAGAAGTTAATCACCGTCGTAACTCCGAAAATCCACAGGATCGTCAGAATGAATTGCAACCAGATCGGCAGGAGCACATACTCTGCATTGAACGGATTCACGAATCCGGTAAACGCAATACCAGAAGCAAAAACGAGCACTGCAGCGGAGACTTGAATAATCATTTTAGGTAGCGCAGGAAAGTCTTTTCCTTTGGTTTTGTACCAGTCATCAATCGTACCGATCGTCAGGAGAAGCATGCCGCCCGCAACCAATGCGGCTGTCTCCCAGGTCAATTCTTTAGTAAGAGCAATGTATGTCAGGAAAAATCCAGTAAATATCGCGTAGCTAGCGGTCAGTGGTATCGGTTGTCTGTGTAGCTTACGCTCCACATCTTCCCGGGGCTTGTCCACAAAATCCAGCTTGTGCGCCAGTCGGCCCAGCGGCGGAATCAGCAGAACCACGACAGCAAAAGACAATATGAAAGCCAGTATGTACATCATAAACTCGCTTGGTTCACTCCCATCATCCTCATTTCCTCTTATTATACGAGTTCAACCCGAAATCTGTCGATATCAGTATTGTAACCTGGAGTATGGATGGTCATGCGAATCAGATGTAATAGATGAAACCAATCTAGAGGTTACTTTGAGGCAGATAAGGGCCGAAGTAATCAAGTACGTTTTCGGCATGATACCCATCATCGCCCTGCCAAGTAGCGACAAAGATAAAGTCGCCTGAGCCACCTTTACGTTTCCTTGGCGTATCTCCGGGAACCAGAATGCCTGCCGCCGCCCAGATTTCTAACAGAGAATCCCGTTCTTGTTTACTGGACGGTACACATTCCTTCCACTTTTTCTCCAGAGAGCGTGCGCTGTCCGTTGGATCTCCGGTCTGTGCGGTTTCCAGCAGTTTGGCAAGAATCGTTCGGTCTTCCTCAGTCACTTCGTAAGGGGGAATGTGATTGCTCTCCGTGCTGTTACTACTATTATCGTTGTAGTCCTGAAGCAGTAACTCCAGATCCATCAGGCAGTAGAGCAACCAACCGTGCCGTACCCCACTCCATTTGATTCGTTCAAAATTGAGCACGTTTAAATCTGCATCCACATATTGTTTATCCGATTGTAAACGAAGGAAGTTACAGTCCCCGCAGGCGCTTGTATTGGCATGTAAAGCCGGGCGTTCACCGTAGGTATGCAGAGGCATGTTTCTTGTCAAAGCCCAGCTGGATAATGTGCTGCGCAGGTACACTTTTTTGGTGGATAGACTGTGAAGAAAGGCTGTAATGACGCGCTCCTTAAGCGCAGGGTTCTGATGCATGTGATGCAGGCGCTCTACGATCTCGTCATGGCTGATCGTGAGCGGGTCGAACATGACGCCCTTGCTTTTGGCATATTCGAAATCATCACCCGAAAAAGGGGCATGGGGTGATTTCCAACCGCCACCGCCCCAGAATGTATTCATTAGAATCTTGGTTGCCTTTTTATCCATTAATCTGAGCCTCCTGTTTGTAGAATCATAGCGACGAGTCCTGGAAAACGTGCAATGAGTTCGTCCTTTCTAAGGGAATAAAAGTGGTGTTTACCGTCAATGCGTGGCTGAATAATGCCAGCTTCTCGCAAGATTTTGATATGGTGGGACAACGTGGATTTGGAGATATGGTCAACTTCAAAAGCGGAACAATTTTTCTCGCCCGAGCTGGCTAGACAGTATGCAATCTTCATGCGGATAGGGTCACCGAGTGCATTGCAGACTGTGGTCAGGCTCATCTCCGAAGCGGTAGGTATCGTTATAGTTCTCATAAGATAGACGTTAGCATAGTTGGCTATTTCTTTCAATGTTCGAAAAATTTCGAAATATGTATTGCGATTCGGTAAGCTAGTGTGATACAGTTCTTATCGTAATAATTAGTTCGAAATTATTCGAATTGATAGCATGTGCTGAGCATACGGTATGAAATATTTCATTCGAGACAGCAAGAGACAACAGGAGGCTAACCATTGATGAATACAGCAGCGAGCATTACGATGTTGAATAACTATTTCCGATTATTTGATGCTTCACGAACGGATAAACAGGCTATGCAGGACTTGTTATCCCTGTTTACGCCAGATGCCGAGATTGTGTTGAATGGCACCAGTCATGCCGGGTTTGAGGGGTTTATGAAAGCTTTTTATGACTATAACCAAGACATTAAACATATGTGGGATGCCTGGGTGCCCCAGCCGGACGGTAGTTATCAAACCAATTGGGCTGTGTGCGGACAAGCAGCGGATGGATCGGTGTATGCGAAGACGGGCGTGGATATTGCGCGCGTGAATGATGCAGGCCAGATTGTATACTTGGAAAATGTACAGGCGGACGAGAATGCGTTCAGCAAATATAATTCGTAGGTGTGTTATAAACCTCACGGCTTTAAGCTGTGGGGTTTATTTGTATCTTGGAGAGTGTGTACACCGTATCATGGACATATTTTTTTAAAAAAAAAATGGAATGAAACAGGCCCTTCCCCTCTCTAGAATAGGGAAGAGCCTCTATTTACTGCATCATTCGATTCTGGAACGCCGCGATATCGGCATATTCCTCTTCAAATTTGCGTGAGATGCGGATGAAGATCGGCAATAGTTCGCGATACACACGCACACGTTCCGGGTGTGGCTGATGGCGGTGAGTTGAACCGATCATGCCCGAAACGGCGCTTAGGGAATTGATGCGGCCTGTGGCATACAGCCCAAGCACAGCGGCACCAAGGCAGGAACTCTCGATGCTTTCGGGAATGATAACATCCTGATCGAAAATATCGGCCATCATCTGCCGCCACAGCTCGGAGCGGGCGAAGCCGCCGGTGGCCTGAATCTTTTTCGGACGACCAATCTTCTCCTCAATCGCGAGCATAACCGTGTACAGGTTAAACAGCACACCTTCCAGCGCGGCACGGATCATATGCTCCTTCTTGTGATGCAACGTCAGGCCGAAAAACGATCCGCGTGCGTTCGGGTTCCAGAGAGGTGCGCGCTCCCCGGTCATATAGGGGTGAAACAACAGTCCGTCTGAACCTGGCGGTACATTTTCAGCGACACGTGTCAGGACTTCATACGGATCGATCCCGAGCCGTTTTGCCGTTTCCACCTCGGAGGCCGCAAACTCATCCCGAATCCAGCGGAAAATTACGCCGCCATTGTTCACAGGCCCGCCAATCACCCATTGATCCTCCGTAAGCGCATAACAGAAGAAACGTCCTTTTGGATCGGTCACTGGTTTGTCTACGACCGTACGAATTGCCCCGCTGGTGCCGATCGTCACAGCAACAACCCCTGGATCAATGGCATTCACGCCCAGATTCGAGAGCACGCCGTCGCTTGCACCAATCACAAACGGAGTCGTTTCCGCGATACCCATCGCTTTGGCATATTCGGGGTTAAGCCCCTCTTTTAATACATAAGTTGTGGGTACAAGGCTGGACAGATGCTCCGGCGTAATGCCAGCAACATGTAATGCTTCTGCATCCCATTCGAGTTTTTCCAGATTCATAAGTCCGGTGGCAGAGGCCATCGAATGATCAATAACAAATTCAGAGAATAGCTTGTAGAAAACATATTCCTTCATGGAGATCAATTTATGTGTCTGTCTGAACAAGTCCGGTTCTTCTCGGGTGAGCCACATCATTTTAGTTAGTGGAGACATCGGGTGAATGGGTGTGCCCGTTCGCAGATAGATTTCATGCCCGTTCATCTCCGATTTGAGTGCTTCTGTCCACTCGGCACTGCGATTATCTGCCCATGTCATTGCTCGCATCAACGGTTTGCCTTGTGCATCTACAGGCAGAACGCTGTGCATGGCCGAGCTGAACGAAACAAACAGAATATCGTCCGGCTTAACCCCGGCTTTAGAGGTAGCTTGCTGCACGGAGGAAATAACGGCTTGGAAAATATCCTCTGCGTCCTGCTCTGCAATCGCGGGTGTTGGTGTGTGGAGCGGATAATCTGCACCACCTTGTGCAACTATGCTACCGTCTTGCTTGAACAACACAGCCTTGGTTGAGGTTGTGCCGATATCTACGCCGATCATATAAGGTGAAGCCGCCATGGTGATCATCCCTCTTCCATTTCAATATCCAAGCTTATATAACGTCTGGTATCTCATCTATAGAATAAGAATATCAGACTTGAAGGAAGGATCAAAATGGCTTCATATCGGTACTTTGCTCCCAGTGCTCTGGATATCTTTCATCCCTACCTTACCTCAGTTAATCCTTCACCGCTCCAGCAGCAATATCCGAGATAAACTGGCGGCTGATGAACAGGAACATGATGATGAGCGGAAGAACGGCAAGCAGTGTACCTGCAATGACCATCGCATAGTCTGTGTTATAGAGTCCGTTTAATTGAGATAATGCAATCTGAAGTGTGTACTTGCGTGCATCTGTCAGTACAATTAGCGGCCACAGATAGTCATTCCACACGCCGATAAAGGTGAATGCACCGAGAAAGGCAAATGCTGGCCGTAGAATCGGCAATGCAACGTTCCAATACAAGCGAAAGAAATTACATCCGTCGATCCGTCCTGCATCCAGCAGATCGTTCGGGATGGATTCCGTCGCATACTGACGGATCCAGAAGATGCCGAAGGCATTGACCATGCCCGGAATAATGAGGGCTTTGAAGGAACCTACCCACCCGAACGTGGCCATCAGCACGAAGGAAGGCACCAGCGACAGCTGGGAAGGCACCATCATGGTGGCGAGTAGCAGGACGAAAAGCCATTTTTTGCCCGGAAACTCAAACTTCGCAAACGCAAATCCCGCCAGTGAATCAAAAAATAACACCAGAATGGTTACTACACCTGATACAAACAAGGTATTCAGAAAGGCTCCCCAAAAATCAATCTGCTGCAAAACCCGTGTAATATTGTTCCACAGTTCACCGCCGAACCAGAGCTGGGGCGGAAACTTGTAAATGTCGGACGTTGTTCGGGTGGACATAACAATGAGCCAATAGAACGGGAACATGGATATAAGCATGCCACCGATCAGGCCGGTATACAGCACCAGCGACTTGAGATGTTTGGACGCCATGAGCGCTCCCCCCTTGTCACATCAGGATGATTTGCCTTGAACAAGCTTCCAGTTCACGATGGAGAACAGGGCGATAATCAGGAACATGCCCCAGCCAACAGCAGCACCGTATCCAAAATAATTGTTGATAAAGGATTCACGATACAAGTAAAGTACGATGGTCATACCAGCTGCTCCGGCACCTCCGTCATTGCCCACCAGCACCTGCGGTTCGGTGAACAGTTGCATGCCGCCAATCGTAGATGTAATGACCGTGAACAGAATGACCGGACGCAGCATCGGAATGGTAATACGGAAGAAGGATTGCACAGCGGATGCCCCGTCGATTCTGGCCGCTTCATACAGCGTCTGCGGGATGCTCTGAAGTCCGGCCAGATAGATAATGGCGTTATAACCGGTCCAGCGCCAGACCACCATGGAGGAGATAGCGATTTTGATGCCCCAGGGAGCATTCAGCCACTCGACGACCGGGAGGCCGACCGACTGCAGAAGATAGTTAAGGAAGCCATAATTGTTTGCGAACAATGCCCCGAAGATGATGGCTACCGCCACAATGGATGTGACGTTGGGCAGAAAGTAACCGACCCGGAACAAGGTACGGAACTTGATGAAAGGCGCATGTAGTAGAAACGCAATAATAAGAGCGAAGAAAAGCATCGGAATGGTCGAATAGATCCAGATCATCAACGTGTTGCCAACCGCTTGCCAGAACTCGGCATCGGTGAGCATATATTTAAAATTGTTCAAGCCGTTATACGTCATCACACCGATTCCATCCCATTTATGAAAGGCAAGATACAGCGAGAATGCTATTGGGAACAGTCCAAACACGGCGAACAGAATGTAAAAAGGCGAGATGGCAACATAGAGCGCACGATGCTCCCATATACGGGCCCAAAGTGATTTTTGCCGGTCCAGATCGGGCTGGAACGGACCGGAATCAGGGGATGTGCGAGGTTCGGTGACAGCCATAACAACTCCTCCTTTGCGGGATAACGAAACCACATCAAACGCGATCCTGTGAGGCCAAAAAATCAAGTGATATCAGCTTGGAATGAGAGGTCCATCTTAACGCTGTAACTCCCGCTCAACGCGGTGCACCGTATCCGACCAGACTTGCTGTGGATCAGCGTTCTGTTTGGCAATATCGTTCAGCCGACGGGTGATGATATTGTGTACCGAAGGGTATCGTTCACCAAAAAAAGCATCAGGCACATGCTGTGCGGATTCAGCGAATACCGGGCCTGTTGCTTGCCCGCCGAAGAAAGGTTCCTTTTCTTTCATGGCTGGTTTATCAAACACACCTGGAGTTGACGGGAACAGGTTGAGCGTCTGATACTGCTCCAGTTGGTTCTCTGGACTTTGCAGCCAGCGAATCAATTCAAAGGCTTCTTTCGGATGTTTGCTTGATTTTAAAATGGAGAGAAAGGAGCCACCGTTATTGCCATCTCCCCCAGGAGCTCGGGCAACACGCCATTTACCCGAAGTATCTGGTGCGGCCTCCTGAAGCACCTGCTTCATCCAGACTGCACCAACGAACGAGGCAATCTCGCCGTTATTCATTGCTGCATTCCAGGTAGGTGTCCAGCCGTCAGCGTTAGCAAGCAGTCCTTTTTCCTTAAAAGCAACGGCTGTGTCCCAGCTTTTGCGTACAGCAGGAGAATCCATGCCGATAAACGACCCGTCTGGACGGAAATACCGTTCTGCAGCTTGAGAAAGCACCTGATTGTAAACGCTTCCGATATTATCGGTCAGAAAAACCTTTCCGCCAAACTTCTCAAAAATCTGCTCTCCGGCAGCAGCATAGGCATCCCAATTATCGATCTGGCTTGCAACCTGCTCCGGTTCGGAAGGTAGCCCTGCTTCCTTGAACAAGTCTGCACGATAGAAAAGTGCTGTTGGCCCCGTATCCATCGGAAAGCCGATCATCTGTCCATTTGGTGTCACACCTTGCTTCCATTTCCACGGCAAATACTGGTCTTCAACCTCTCCTGCACCTAGATCATACAGGTTATAAAAGCGATCCTCGCTCGGAAATAACTCCATGATCCAGTCGTTAAGTGCGACGATATCTGGCTCACCTGAGCGTGCAGCGAGGGTGGTTTTGAGCTTGGCTTTGAAATCCCCACCGATCTTCTGGGCAGTCAGTTCGATATTCGGGAATTTCTCTTTGGCCTTGGCAATGAGTTTGTCGTCAATGGATCGATTCCAATACCATAATGTAAGCGCTACCTTTTTACTGGATGCTGAATCATCCTGTCCCGGCCAGATGGAGCATCCGCTGATTAGCAGGACACAGGCCATGACGATGGCTATCCAACAGGTTCTTCTACGGCGGTTCATAAGCTAACCCCCTCATCATTAGGTTCGACGCAAGAAGTATTAAGGACTAAGGCTGGGCTTCATGGACTACACCAATAGTGTATGAGTAGTTTCTAAACTCATACCCAATTTTCCTTAAGTGAAACACGTGGGTTGTGTCCATTGCGTAACATAAATTTAGTAGTTACTTTAAAAATAAAAGTTACTTGACACAATATAATTTTTATTCTAAACTAACTTACATTAAGTAACTAATTATAGTGAGGATTATATAGATACGTAATATTTCGCTGTGAGCAGAGCTTGATAATAAAGATGCTTATGAATTTATTACGTCAGTAAGTGATCCAAAATCAAAGTAGCTGCGAATGCATAATATTATGAACCATTTCGAGATGAAGATGCTTAACAGGAGGAACGAACGATGATTAATTCACATATTATTCAACTGCTTGCCCCTAAAATCCAGACTTTTCCGAGTGGAAAAGAATTCATACATTTGGTGGGACCTATTAAACTGCCTGTCAATCTGGATGGGGAAACGAGAACATTTCAATGGTACAGTTGGTTGAAAACGGATAAAGCGATGGAAAGCGGCGAACTGATTGCCTCTCTTGCGGGTGCCGAACTGGCAGAGCGTCAGCAATCCAGCGTGCTGGTGTATGGCGATTTTGCCGAGGCGCAGGATGCGTTGATTCGTATGCATAGTATCTGTCACACGGGCGATATTTTTGGCAGCAAACGCTGTGACTGCGGTTTCCAGCTGGAGCAGTCCATGAAGATGATTGCGGCACACGGCGCAGGTGCGCTCTTTTATCTTGCGAATCATGAAGGACGGGGCATTGGCCTGTTCAGCAAAGCAATGGCTTACATTTTGCAGGAAGAAGGTCTGGATACGGTAGATGCGAACCTACAACTCGGCTTCACGGATGATGCACGTAATTATGACGATGCGATTGCTGTATTGCGTGCACTTCGCTTGGCCCCGGTTACGTTGATCACGAATAATCCACGTAAACTGGCTGCTTTGCAGGAAGCAGGACTCAATGTGGGCGGACGCGTTCCGCTATGGGGAGATCGGTCGGCATTTAATGAGAAGTATCTGCAAACGAAAGTAAACCGTTCAGGTCACCTGGCGGAAAGCGATAGCTGGACAGGTGCGGGAACAGAGGCACGTGTTCCGCATGCACAGGCTTGATTGAGTAAGAATAATAATTTGGATATAACAATTTGGAATAAGATGGTAATTTATAGTCATCATACGTAGGTTGTAGTGCAGATGGGCTGTTACGGTGCTTTTCATTGAAAAGTGCAGTAGCAGTCTTTTTTGCGGCGTAAGATACTTGGCCGGGAGGAATATGCGGTATGTCGCCTAAGTTCTTGAATTTGGTGACTTCCCCCGAATTACTTGCCGTTGGTGTGTGACGAATTATACAATATAGGCATCTGATGAATGCAGGAGGAACAATGGTGGCATTTGAGGGACAACGTATTTTGCCAGCGGCGAAGAGTATGAAGCAGTTTGAAGCAATCATCGAAGGCCCATATACTTACGGGGTCATGTTGGAGACGCATATTGCACAACTGCAAAGCATGATGGACCAGGCCCGGCGGTATGAGAAGAAAATTTTGCTGCATGCCGATCTGGTGCAAGGACTGAAAAACGACGAGTACGCCGCAGAGTATCTGTGCCAGCATATTCGTCCGGCTGGACTGATCTCCACAAGGGCCAGCATCATCCACAAAGCGAAACAAAAAGGCATTACGGCGATTCAGCGGGTGTTCCTGCTGGATACCCATGCGCTGGAGAAAAGTTACCAACTGGTTGCCAAAACACAGCCCGACTATATCGAGGTATTGCCGGGTGTCATTCCGCATATTATTGCGGAGGTGTCTGAACGGACAGGGATCCCCATCATCGCAGGGGGGCTGATTCGCACATCTGAAGAAGTGGAACTTGCGCTCGGTGTGGGAGCGGCGGCTGTAACGACATCCAATGATGATTTGATCAAGGTTTTTAAGAAATCGCTTACAATATAATTACTCACTGGAGGCATAGGGTATGGAAAAATTTATTCTGGCTCTGGACCAGGGCACAACGAGCTCCCGGGCAATTCTGTTTAATCATAGCGGCGAGATTGTACACATGGCACAGCAGGAGTTCCCGCAGTATTTTCCCAAACCGGGCTGGGTAGAGCAAAATGCCAACGAAGTCTGGAGTTCCATCCTCGCCGTAATGGCATCCTGTCTGGCGGAGAGTGGCATCAAACCTGCGCAGATTGCAGGTATCGGCATCACGAATCAACGGGAAACCGCGGTGGTGTGGGATAAGCAAACCGGCAGACCGATCTACAACGCAGTGGTGTGGCAGTCGATACAGACCGCATCCATCTGTGATGAGTTGAAAACGCAAGGGCTGGACGACCTGTTTCATCATAAAACAGGCTTGCTCATTAACCCTTACTTCTCAGGCACGAAAGTAAAATGGATTCTGGATCATGTCCCTGGTGCACGTGAACGGGCAGAGAAAGGGGAATTACTGTTTGGTACCATCGACAGTTGGTTGATCTGGAAACTGAGCGGTGGTACCCATGTTACGGACGTTTCGAATGCTTCGCGCACCCTGATGTATAACATCTATGAGTTGCAGTGGGATGACGAATTGTTGGATATTCTGGATATCCCTAAGGCGATGCTGCCTGAAGTTCGGGGCTCTTCCGAGATATATGCGCACACGACAGATTACCATTTCTTCGGTCACCGGGTTCCGATTGCGGGTGCGGCAGGGGATCAGCAGGCCGCCTTGTTTGGTCAGAGATGTTATGCCCAGGGCAGCATGAAAAATACATACGGTACCGGATGTTTCATGCTCATGAATACAGGTGAGAATCCTGTGCAATCGGATCACGGGTTGATTACAACGATCGCCTGGGGTGTGGATGGTCAAGTTCAATATGCACTGGAAGGTAGCATTTTCGTAGCAGGTTCAGCTGTGCAATGGCTGAGAGATGGGCTCCGCATGCTTCGTTCGTCCAAAGACAGTGAGGACTACGCGAAGCGAGTACCTTCGACGGATGGGGTATATTTGGTACCTGCCTTTGTGGGACTCGGGAGCCCCTATTGGGACAGCGATGTGAAAGGAGCCGTATTTGGCCTAACACGCGGCACCACGAAGGAACATTTTATACGCGCGACACTTGAGGCACTGGCTTATCAGACCAAGGATGTACTGGAGGCCATGGTAACCGATTCTGGCTACCCTGTACATACGCTACGTGTTGATGGGGGCGCGGCAGCGAATGATTTCCTGATGCAATTCCAGAGTGATATTCTGGGCATTCCTGTGGAGCGTCCATCCGTAAATGAAACGACAGCTCTCGGTGCAGCCTATCTTGCGGGCCTAGCCGTGGGGTTCTGGTCAGATACAGAAGAACTGAATCAACATGATCATACGGAGCGAATCTTTGAGTCGGTGATGGTCAAGGACGAGCGGGAGCAGTTGTATTCCGGTTGGCAACGAGCGATCAAGGCGGCCATGGCTTTTAAATAAAACAGAAAACGAACATATGCCTTACTAAATTATAAAAATGGTCATTTGTACTTTTTGGATAAACATATGTTATAAATGATATTTACTGGTGGTAAATGATGCTTAATTTACAGGGATTATCTTCCTGGATGGAGGGAAAGTATTGTCCATAATTAGGAAAATTGTAGAGTTAGTGGATTGCTTTGAAAATCCATCCTTGCACAGAAAAAGTTTTTGAATTTTTTTTGAATAATGTGTCAAATCAGGCCTTCACGCCACCGGAAATCTGTGATAGGATTAAGTCACAAGTTAAAAATGATGTCTGGAGATCGGGAGGGACCACGTGCGTTCAGCAATTGCTGAACGAATGACGTGGTCCTTTTTTTGTTGTTTTTTAGAGAAAAATAAGGGAAATTATGGAGGGGTCGTACATGACAGCAACGTTCTCGGCGGCAAAACGAACCGAATACATGGAACAAATGTCGAATGCACATTTTGACGTATTGGTGATTGGTGGGGGCATTACAGGTGCCGGCATTGCACTGGATGCGGCATCTCGTGGATTGAAGACGGCACTGGTGGAGATGCAGGATTTCGCGGCAGGCACATCGAGTCGTTCCACAAAACTGGTCCATGGCGGCTTACGCTACCTGAAGCAGTTTGAAGTGAAGATGGTAGCCGAGGTTGGAAGAGAACGGGCGGTGGTTTACGAGAATGGGCCACATGTGACGACACCGGAACCAATGTTATTGCCCATATACACGGGAGGCACGTTTGGCCGTTTCAGTACATCTATGGGTCTGATGGTGTACGACCGACTTGCTGGAGTGAAGCGCAGTGAACGTCGCCAGATGCTGAATGCCAGTGATACATCTGCAAGTGAGCCTCTGCTACGGAAGCAGGGACTGCTGGGAGGCGGACGTTATGTGGAGTACCGGACGGATGATGCAAGACTTACGATTGAAGTCATGAAGGAAGCAGTGCGGCACGGGGCGCTGGCTGTTAATTATATGAAAGCGACTTCTTTTCAGAAGGAGAATGGAACGATTACAGGCATCCATGTGATGGATCAACTAAACGGGAATAGTTATAAGCTTATGGCGAAAAAAGTAATCAATGCTTCAGGACCATGGGTGGATACCCTCCGTGAAGTGGATGGCTCACGCCAGGGCAAAACGCTACAGATGACGAAAGGCATTCATCTGGTATTTGACGGCGTGCGATTCCCGCTACGGCAAGCGGTTTATTTTGATACGCCAGACGGACGTATGGTCTTTGCGGTGCCGCGGGATGGCAAAACCTATGTAGGTACGACCGATACCGTATTCCGTGATGACCCGGCTCATCCGTTAATTTCGGAATCAGACCGTGATTATGTCATTGATGCAGTGAACGGCATGTTCCCGGATGTCCAGATTCGCGCAGAGGATGTGGAGTCAGGCTGGGCAGGCGTGCGTCCACTGATCCATGAGGAGGGCAAAGGCCCTTCAGAGATTTCGCGTAAGGATGAAGTCTGGGTATCGGATTCCGGCCTGATTACCATTGCCGGAGGTAAATTGACGGGGTATCGCAAAATGGCCGAGATGGTCGTGGATCTGGTTGCACGCCAGATGCAGCAAGAGTTTGGTTACACCCCGGGACCTTGTGTAACCAAAAAGATGCCGATCTCCGGGGGAGATGTTGGCGGTTCGGCCGGATACGTCACGTACACCGAACGCAAGATCAAGGATGGCGTTGCGCTAGGTCTGGACCGGCAAGCGGCGGAGCGGCTTGCCCGTACGTATGGCTCCAACGTGGATGCGCTGTATGAGCGCATGCCTGACCCGCGAGCCAAGGCAGAGCTTCACGGCATGCCACAGGAGCTTTTGTTGATGCTTCGTTACGCGATAGAGGAAGAGATGGCGGCAACGCCAGCCGATTTCTGGGTACGCCGAACGGGGAATTTATTTTTCCGCATCGATGAGGTACGCCGGTATAAGTCAGCAGTCAGCACGTATATGGCAGAACAGCTTGGCTGGTCAGAACAGCAGGTAGCAAACTACGCTAAGGAATTGGATCAACTGTTGCTGGAAGCATCCGGCAAGAGCTAAAGGAGCAGGAATTTGCGGAGCTAGGTCGAATGGAACATGTAAGCGCGTAACAGAGAGGGGATTACATCCATGACATTGCAGATCGGAATCATAGGAACAGGCTGGTTTAGTAAAGTGCACGCAGATATTCTCACACGCATGGAAGGTGTCCGTGTCGCAAGTGTATGTGGAACAACACTCGAAAAGGCAGAAGCGATGGCCTCTGTATATGATGCAGCGGGTTACGATAATCTTGAGCATATGTTGGACGGTGAGAAACTGGATGCCGTATACATCTGCGTACCTCCCATGTCCCACGGATTCATCGAGTCAGAGTTGATCAAACGGGGCATTCCGTTCCTGGTGGAAAAACCATTGAGCACAGGAATGGACGTACCACTCCGCATATTGGAGCAAGTGCAACAGTCTTCTTTATTAACCTCTGTAGGATATCATTTCCGTTATCAGGGTGCTGCGCAGGTCATGAGACAAGCCATGCAGGAGCAGAAGGTGGGCATGGCTCTGGGGCGCTGGATGGGCGGTATGCCTGGCGTTAGTTGGTGGCGCCGTCAAGACGGATCGGGAGGTCAGTTTGTGGAGCAGACGACCCATATTGTAGATCTACTGCGTTTCTGTGCAGGCGAAGTGACGGAAGTTTATGCCGTAGCAGCCCAACGTAGCATGCATGAGAAACATGAGCATGTGACGGTTGATGATGTCGCTAACGTGACGCTGAAGCTGGAAAGTGGTGCGATTGCAAGCATTGCGAATACGTGTTTACTGCCTGACGGCGAGGGTGGAGCAGGGTTGCAATTCTACACGGATGCCGGTGTATGGGACTGGACGCCCGACCGTCTTCTGTTACCGAGTGCGGCTTCGCATCCGATGGCAGGACTTGAGGTTTCAGCTGGACAGAATCCCTATGAACGAGAGAATGAAGCATTTATTCATGCACTTCGTACGGGAGATCGTTCCCGCATTTTGTCCGATTATGCAGATGCCTGTCGTACACAGGCAATTACTGTCGCTGCACAGGAATCCGTGGACTCCGGTCTGCCTGTAAAGATCAAAGCTTAAACAGATCGTTAGCGCACAAAAACGCCTGCGACCCCGAACCATGTTTTCTGTGGTTCCGGGTGCAGGCGTTTTTCGTGTAAAACTTAGGGTAAAATAAGACCTCTTGTTGTAGTTTGTATCTTACTTCAATTGTTGCTGTTCTTTTAACCAGTCCGAAGACCAGCTGTAGATTTGGTTAATGACAGGTTCAATCGCTCTACCTTTAGGGGTAAGTTCATACTCCACACGGGGCGGAATCTCGGGATACATATGCCGGGTTACGATGCCTTCCGTCTCCATCTCTTTCAGACGCTCCGATAACAGCCGTCCGCTAATTGCCATCTCGGCTTCCAGTTCCGTGAACCGTTTTGGTCCGGACAGCAGCTGATACATAATCAGCAGTACCCACTTTTTCCCGATGATGTCCATTGCTTGTGTAATCAGACAAGGGCTTGGGGATTTTACTTTTCTCAGCTTCAACGTGTTTCACCTCGATTCATGGCAAATGTGCAATATAACCTATATAAAAGGACAAAAGTTTCTGCCGCTCTGAAAAATAAAAGCACCTTCAAGTGAAAGGTGGTCACTACAAAATATACTGTAACATACCTTTTGTATGTATTATACATCATTTCACGAAAAATTACTTGAAGAAATTATCTTATTATTATATACTAACTTCATAAAAGTAAGTTTGTGAGTAATAATGCGTATTATAAATGTACATACCATTTCCGCGGGTGAGTTGTTACACATGAGACCATAACAGTGGATAAACCCTCGGAAATTAGAACCTTATCCAAGTTCCAGAGGAACCTGAGTAAACCACAGTTTCTTCTAGGGAACTTTTACATAGATGAGTGCTTCAATACATACTGTATTTTGCTGATTTTGTGCAGAAAAGATTAGCGATAAGTTAAAGATTCTCAAAACAATACTTGGATGAATGGGAGATGGAAGATATGAAAAGAGTGTTGGGATATGTTTTTTTGGTGGTGCTGGCGGGTGTTTTCGTCATGACGGGATATACGAAAGTTACGGGAGCGGAGATGATGATTGACACCTTCGAGAGTTTCTCTTACCCTACTTGGACAATGTACTTGATCGGTGCGTTGGAACTGCTTAGTGCGGTTGGGTTGCTCATTCCGCGTACCCGTATTCTGGCTTCAGGGATACTAACATTCATTCTGATCGGAGCTGTAGGAAGCCACCTAATCTATGCACAATACGCGGCTATACCGCTCCCGGCAGGATTACTTGTAGCCAATATCGCCGTGTTACTGGTTAGTCTGCACAGATTGGAAGAAGAGGAAAGCAATATGGATATGGATATCGTACAGGCGTAAAGTAATAGTGACAAAAAAGAAGAACCCGATGGAACAAAGGGTTCTTTTTCAGTGTAACTTCCTGCTTGGAAGTATACCGTATATTCATGAGTATCAAAATTCCAGCTATAATAACTTTTTTAGTTGAGAGACGCGTCCCTGGCTAATGCCAAGTTTCTCCGCAATTTGCTGTTGAGCGAGTCCAGGATGCTGTTCGATAATCTCTTTCATCTGTTGCAGCATGCGCGCCGTCTTTGGCCGCAGGTCGGGGTAGTCGTTGCTCGCAGCAGCATCTCCTTCTTCCCAAGAGGAAGCTGAGGCTGCAGCGGGTTTAGCAACAGGACGTTCTTTGGGTGCAGAAACCTGTTTGTTTTCAGGTACGAACCAGTCGGGAGTGTCATCTGGGTGTTTTAATTGAATCGCACAAGTCCGGCAGATGAATTGCTCTTTGAAATACATTTCCGTATCCACGTCACCGCAAAAAATACACAATGTTGATTTGTACTTTCTTAAAATCAACTCTTTCCCTTCAATGAAAAATTCAAGCGGATCGCCGATATGGATTTCCATTGTATCCCGCATCTCTTTGGGAAGGACAATTCGTCCGAGACGGTCCAGAGATCTCTTCATTCCGGTTCTTTTCATCGCATCTCCCCCGCAATATTAACATTAAAACCTGTCCTTATTGTAAGGAAGAAAGGGCTTTAATACAACAATAATATTTCAAAAAAAAGGGATTATTCCAACTATTATGGGAAAATAAGTTTGGAGAGCGCGGGAGCGACGGCTAAAGTGAAGAGCGCAGCCAAAACCATGGAGATACTGGAGATCGTTCCCGTCAATGAACTCAGCTCAAAGGCTTTGGATGTTCCCGTGCCATGAGCACCTGTTCCGAGAAGTGTACCGCGAGCAATCTCGCCATCGATACGTAGCATTTTAACGATAGAAGGCCCCATAATAGCCCCAAGTAGCCCCGTCATAATGACGAATACGGCCGTCACTGCCGGGATGCCTCCGATGGAAGCCGATACATTCATCGCAATGGGCGTTGTGATCGAGCGCGGAATCAAACTATGAATCAAGCCGGAGTCGAGATGCAGCCATTTTGCAAGCATAGCAGAAGAGAGTACAGCCACAACCGAGCCGGTCATGACACTGACCACAATCTCGGAAATATGTTTTTTGAGTACATGGAAAAAGGTGTAGAGCGGTACCGCAAAAGCGACCGTAGCAGGTTGCAGCAGAAGGCTAAGCCATTTGCCTCCGCTACTATATGTGGCATAATCCGTTCCAGTCACTAGAAGTATGCCCACAACCAGTAGCGGCGTAATAAGTAGCGGTGAGAGATATACTTTGGGCAGACTGCGATACATTTTCTTAGCAACCATATAGATTCCTACCGTTAATAGCAAACATAAAAATCCAATCATCCGGTGTGACGCTCCTTTCGTTTGGCTATACGTGTAGCAACGAGGCCCGTACAGGCCATAACCAAAAACGTGCTTAGCAGCACGATAAATACAATCTGCAATCCGTCATGCTCCAGCATAGGCATGTAGTTCATGATGCCAACCGCCGACGGGATGAAGAATAACAGCAGTTCACCGAGCAGCCATGCCGCACCGATTTCGATCCAGCGCAGTTTCACCACGCCAGTTTGTAGCAAGATGAATAGCGCGACCATTCCGAGAATGGAGCCGGGTACAGGCAGGTGGAGAGTACGGGCCAGCAGGTCCATCAGCAGTGAAAAAACCATTAGTAACGCAATTTGCGCAATCCCGATGCCCCATTTTTTCACGCGAATCCCTCCTTATATATCAACTTGTGTTTAATGAGTTTGGCTTCGAATATTCATGAAAATGAGTGGAAATTTTGCTTCGTATCACAAATTTTACATCGCATTCTTTCATGAGTAAAATGCATATTAAGAATGTTTTCTATTCCATTTAGCTATACTTGCAATCGTTGTGGCCTGAAGGACAGGAGGGGGAGGAAACGATGGATATTCGTCATTTGCAATATTTTCTCGAAGTTGCCCGGCAGCAGAGCTTTACAAAGGCCGCCGAGGTGTTGTATATCACCCAGCCTACAATTAGTAAGACCGTGAAAAGCCTGGAGGATGAGCTGGGTATAACCCTACTGGATCGATACGGTAAACAGGTGCAGTTAACGGATGCGGGACATGTCTTTTTTCGGCAGGCACTGGAGATTGAAAAATCGTTTCGCAGTCTTTCGTCTGAACTGGACGATCTGATGAATCTGAAGAAGGGCCATCTGCGCATCGGTCTGCCACCGATGGTGGGCTCGAGTTTCTTTCCGATGATCATTGGTGAATTCCACAAAGCGTATCCTCAAGTGAGCATCCAACTGTTCGAAGATGGAGCCAAAAAAGTGGAGGCTGATGTCATTAGCGGTGCATTGGATATCGGTGTGGCCGTGCTGCCCACGGTAGATGAACTGCTCGATCATTTTGTGTTTGTTCAGGAAAAGCTGAATCTGCTTGTACATCCTTCGCATCCGCTTGCTGGAAAAGAGTCGGTTGCGCTCCGTGAATTGGAGCAGGATGCCTTTGTATTGTTCCGGGAGGATTTTGCGCTGCATGACCGCATTATTGCAGCTTGCCAGCAGGCCGGTTTCCAGCCCCGAGTCGTGTATGAAAGTTCCCAGTGGGATCTGTTGAGTGCGATGGTTGCGGCGAATCTGGGTGTGGCCCTCCTGCCGGAGACGATCTGCCGTGAAGTTGACCACATGCGTGTAAGGATCATTCCGGTTATTGATCCGGTCATTCCTTGGCAGCTTGGTATGATCTGGCGGAAGGATCGATATCTTTCTTTTGCCACCCGGGAATGGATCGGATTTACTCAGTCGATGATGGGGAAACAGATGAAATGATGCCGGAACATTGATACAATAAAACACAAATACTAGTGGGGGTGTGGACTTATGAAACTGCGGGTATCCGCTGTGCAATATCAATTGCAGACAATCCGCTCATTTGAGGAATTTGCCGCTCAGGCTGAGCATTACATACGGACAGCTGATGAATTCGGAACGGAATTTGTGCTGTTTCCTGAATTTTTCACAACCCAATTAATGTCCATTGGAGACGCACAAGGAAATGCATTAACGATTGAAGATTTGCCTGATTTTACAGGACAATATGAGCAGTTGTTCGTCTCTCTTGCTGCCAAATATAATATGCATCTAATCGGAGGCACTCACGTTATTCGGAAGGAAGGCAAGCTGTACAATACGGCGCATATGTTCTATCCAGATGGAAGAATTGCACGCCAGGCCAAAATTCATATTACGCCTACCGAGGTGACCGAATGGAACATGGCTGCGGGTGACGGACTGGAAGTGTTTGATACGGACAAAGGCCGCATCGCGATGCTGACCTGTTACGATATCGAATTTCCCGAAATTGTACGTATGGCGAAAGCCAAAGGAGCAGATGTGATCTTCTGTCCTTCTTGTACGGACGACCGCCACGGATTTTACCGGGTACGGTATACGAGTCATGCTCGTGCGGTGGAGAATCAGATTTACGTTGTTTTAACCGGAACGGTAGGCCATCTGCCGACAGTGGATTTCATGCGTGCCAATTATGGACAAGCTGCGATTATTACCCCGAATGATGTGCCATTCCCTCCGCGTGGTATTCTGGCTGAAGGTGAGATTAACAACGATATGATTGTAACCGCTGATCTGGACCTGGATTTGCTGTACGAGGTACGAGAGCGTGGCTCGGTAACAACTTGGCGGGACCGCCGTACAGATCTGTACACGGACTGGGAATAGATCTGTTTTTGGAAGCTGAGTAGAGCTAGAAGAAGGAGGGGTTAAGCGGGATGTATGTCAAAGAAATGCTGATAACGGCACCCGGTGGAAGTGGTAAACATGGTAGAGCTACAGCGGTCATCCGTAATTATGCAGCCCATGACTTTGAAGAGCTTATTCGTATCCAGGCGGAGAGTTTTCCACCACCATACCCGGAGGAACTGCTCTGGAACCGTGAACAGCTCAGTAGCCACATTCAGCATTATCCGGAGGGAGCCATCTGCATCGAGGTGGATGGGGAACTGGCTGGCTCAATGACTTCACTGCGAATGCAGTGGGATGCTGCGCACCCATCCAGCCATACGTGGGCAGAGGTCACTGATGACGGATATATCCGTCATCACCAGCCGGATGGTAACACGTTATACATCGTCGACCTCTGCGTCCGCCCGAAATATCGGAAGTGGGGGCTGGCTCAGCTCATGATGCAGGCGATGTATCATCTTGTGATTGCACAGGGGATGGATCGTTTGCTTGGGGCAGGACGGATGCCGGGATATCATCGGGTGGCTGAGCAGATGTCAGCGCAACAATATCTGGATCAGGTTGCCGCTGGAGAAAGGCATGACCCGGTTATTTCTTTTCTGCTACGATGCGGGCGTATGCCTGTGGGTGTGGCTGCCAATTATTTGGATGACGAGGAATCTTGTCATTACGCGGCTCTGATGGAGTGGCGTAATCCGTTTAAATCAATACATATCTAAACAGGGAGGTTTTTATCTATGGAATTTACACGTATTACATCCATTCAGGACCCGTTGTTCGCCCAAATGCATAAGTTGATGCAGGAAATTTTCCCGCCAGAGGAAGTGCTGGACTTCCCGTTATGGGCTGAACCGCTGGAAGACCCGGGCATTCGGGTGTTTGTCGCTGTACATGAAGGCCAAGTGGTTGGTGCAACGGAGTACCGTTACTATGAGGACTGGAACGTGGCCATGACTGATTTTACGATTATCGGATGCGAAGGCTTGGGAATCGGCGCATTCTTGGCCAATCATCGCAAGCTTGACCTGCAGCAACTCGCCGCTGCCAATGGCAAATCGTTGTTCGGCATGTTTGCCGAAATCTACAATCCATATTTAACTCAGGATCACGCATTTGGTGGCATCAAACCGATGGACCCTTATGTACGCCGCGAAGTGCTGTCCCATCTAGGGTATCAGCGTCTGGATTTCCCTTATGTTCATCCATCCTGGCAAGGTGACGGGGAAGCTGTGGGAGGATTGGACCTGTGCTTTATGCCGGGCGATGAGTCTCTTGCGGAACTGCCAGCCAGTCTGGTGTCTGATTTCCTGAATCGGTACTATGCTGTTCTTCCAAACAAACCGCAGGAATGGCTGGCTATGGTGGAACAGTTGAACACGCGTCAATCCGTGGCATTGCGTCCGTTGTAAGTTGTTGCACAGTAGCGTGGCATAAGCATAACTAAAGTTTAAAAATAAGTACCCGTAATTCAGTCTGTTTCCGTTCTGAATTACGGGTACTTATTTTTCCATGGAGGGCAACTGAGGCTTTCCTGGATAAAGCTGAGTATAGGGTGAAGAGATGTGCTAACAATCTCAGAAAGCCTTATTTAGGCGTTGGAGCACCCCTTCATTCATGCCGAATCCTCGGCTGTACGAGTACGCAACTAGGGGGCAGAAATCCTAGCTCCAGCAGCTTCAATGAAGCTTAACTCGGCAAACTCCGCTCTACTCTGTCTACTCAATCGTATACGTGGTCACAAATGATGGCCGCGGGAACATGGTTGGTTTCTGCGCGGTCAGCCCTTCACTTGTGCTGCGATTGCGGTGAGCATGGTTGTACGCTTGCGACTGTTGCCAGCCTTTGAAATGTTCTTCGGTTTGCCACAGTGTCAGTACGACATACGTATCACCCTTCAGTGGGCGGAGCACACGAATACCGACAAATCCAGGCTCATCTTCAACTTTGCGGGCACGGTTTTTAAAACGTTCCTCAAAATCATTCCGGCCATCTTCGGTAACAGGAATGTTATTCAGCACAGCAAATCCACCGCCGGTCCAAGACCCGGCATCGTCAAATGCTTCAAAAGCAGCCACTTGCTCATCTGATTCAATATTCAGCAGACGATCAGTGGTTTCAATGGCAATAAGTGCCCGATCTTCAGCGCGTAGTGTCAGATGTGGGTATGATGCAAGTGCATCCGGTAGCGGGGATGGGATCAAATAAATATACATAGGAAGTTTGCCTCCTCTTTATACGTAAATTCGAAATAAGTTTGAATATACTTTTACACGCGAACGCGATCTAGTTTAACTTATACAACTCAACATAGCATATGGGAACGGATGAGTCCAATTTGCCAAAAATCTGGTTAGAGTAGATCGTTTCGTGATAAAGTAGAACCACTACAAGTAGAACGGGTGATCGTATGAAAACAACAATTCGGATATCAGTCAGGCCGTTGGTCGAGTATGTTTATCGGAGCGGCAGCATCCGTCCGGGATTCCGTAGCAATGCATCGATGCAGGAGGGAACGAGAATCCATCAACGTGTACAGAAAGCATATACCGAAGAGGATTTAAAAGAAGTTGTACTCGAAGCCGAGCTTCAACATGGGGATTTGACCTACGTTATTGAAGGCCGTTGCGACGGCTTGATTCGTCTGGAGGGGCAATTAACGGTGGATGAGATCAAATCCACGGCGGGTAACCTGGACGAGCTGGAAGGCGGCCTCGACGTGCATTGGGCCCAGGCGAAGATGTATGCCTATATGTATGCCGTGCAGCATAATGAGCCGCGGATGCAGGTGCAGTTGACGTATGTGCATTCGGTGACGGGTGAAGAGCGGCGGTTTCGGCGCATGGCGGAGCGGCAGGAGCTCGAGCAGTTTGCAGGAGAAGTTATCGCCGGATATGCACCGTATGCGGAGATGATTGCTACTTACGAAGCGGAGCGGGACGTTAGTGTGCGCGGGTTGCCGTTTCCTTTTCGCAAATATCGGGAAGGACAGCGTAAGCTGGCAGGTGCAGTGTACAAAACGATACGTGAAGGACAGGGGCTTATGGCCAAAGCACCTACAGGCATCGGCAAAACCATGTCCGTGCTCTTTCCTACGGTGAAAGCCATCGGAGAAGGTGAGGCCAGTCGTTTGTTCTACCTGACCGCGAGAACGACAACGAGAGTGGCGGCGGAGGAAGCTTTTGCCCGGATGCAGGCGGAAGGGCTGAACATGCATGTCATTAGCCTGACGGCGAAGGACAAAATTTGCTTCAAGGACGAGGAAGCCTGCGATACAGGGCAATGCGGTATGTGTGAAGGGTATTATGACCGAATTAATGGTGCTGTGCTGGACATGCTTGAACACGAAACATTGATGACACGGCCCGTCATTGAGCGGTATGCACGCAAACATCGGGTGTGTCCGTTCGAGTTCTCGCTGGATGCGGCATATGCGGCCGATGCGGTGATCTGCGATTATAACTATATTTTTGATCCGCGTATCTCACTCAAACGTATGCTGGAGGAGCAGAAGCGCAAGACGGTGCTGCTAGTGGATGAGGCACATAATCTGGTGGATCGTGGGCGTATGATGTTCTCGGCAGAGCTGGAAAAAGCCGTATTTCTCGATGTCAAAAGAGAGTTCCAGACGCTGGGCAGCAGTGTGCCTGCCGCCAAAGCGATTGTGGACTATACCGGAGCCATCGACAAGTATCTGATCACCCTTCGTAAGAACGGCGGAGAAGAGGGCAAGATTATACAGCAAGAAGCGCCAGAGGAGCTGATTGAACGGCTTGAGCCTTTTGTCATGGTGGCGGAGCAATGTCTGGCCGAGGGTGGATCTGGCAATGCTGAGATGGATCAGCTACTGCTTGATGCCTATTTTACAGCACAGAACTTCGTAAGAATTGCCAGGCTATACGACGAGCGTTTTATCACCTATGCAGAGTGTGTCCGAAGCGAGGTACGGGTGAAATTGTTCTGTCTCGACCCATCTTTGCTACTGCGGCAGACAGCGAAGGGCTTCCGTTCGATCATTCATTTCTCGGCAACCTTGTCGCCTCTTCGTTATTACCGCGATATGCTGGGGGCAGAGGAAGAGGACTACACGTTGCAGATTCCTTCGCCGTTCAACCGGGAACAGCTGGATGTTCGGCTCATGCCTCTGTCTGTGCGTTATAAAGACCGGGAGCGATCCAAACGCCCGATTGCCGAGATGTTACAGCAGCTCGTATCCGAGTGGCCGCGCAGCAACCTGCTGGTCTTTTTCCCTTCCTATCCGTACATGCGTGAAATCTATCAAGCATATACACAGCTTCCGGGGGCCAGCGATGCGGATACGGTGATGCAGGAGCAAGGCATGAACGAACAGGAGAGAGAGCAGTTCCTGGCGGCTTTCCAGCCGCATCCCGAGCGTACACGTCTTGTTTTTGCTGTGATGGGCGGCGTGTTTTCGGAGGGGGTCGACCTGCCGGGAGACCGTCTGAATGGCGTTGTCGTTGTAGGAGCAGGGTTGCCGCAAATTGGTCTGGAGAACAACGTGCTCAAGGATTACTTTGACAAGTCAGGCCGCAACGGCTTTAACTACGCCTATGTATTTCCGGGTATGAACAAAGTGCTTCAGGCTGGAGGCAGGCTCATTCGAACCGAAGAAGATAAGGGTGTACTCGTGCTAGTTGATGACCGTTTCATGCAGGAACCGTATCGTTCTTTGTTACCTGACGAGTGGATGGGTTATAAACGGATTTGATGAGGTTTACGTTTTTTACGTACTTATCGTTCTATTTTCAGTGTTTTACGAAAAATTTTCTTTGAATTTCT
Source organism: Paenibacillus polysaccharolyticus (assembly GCF_023714295.1). Classification (GTDB taxonomy): domain Bacteria; phylum Bacillota; class Bacilli; order Paenibacillales; family Paenibacillaceae; genus Paenibacillus; species Paenibacillus polysaccharolyticus_A. The sequence continues at coordinate 82,655 of NZ_JAMAUN010000011.1, read as the reverse complement.
TAACATTCTTTCATTTTCATGATTGAAACATAGGGCAATCGGGTTATAACTTGGTTAGCACGAACGAACAACGGCGATACCCTATCCGTTCCGAGGTCCGCTTCGCATGCAAATCAAGGAGGTCGGTTTGTGATGAAGAAAAATCATACCATGATGCAGTTTTTTGAATGGCATTTGGCTGCAGACGGAAATCATTGGAAGCGACTTGCTGACATGGCCCCGGAACTGAAAGCAAAAGGCATAGACTCCGTATGGGTGCCTCCTGTAACAAAAGCAGTGTCAGCAGAGGATACAGGTTATGGCGTATATGATCTGTACGATCTGGGTGAATTTGATCAAAAGGGTACGGTACGCACGAAATATGGCACCAAGCAGGAACTGGTGGAAGCCATCGCAGAATGTCAGAAGAGCGGCATTGCCGTTTATGTGGATCTTGTAATGAATCATAAGGCCGGAGCAGATGAGAAGGAAGTCTTTAAAGTGATCGAGGTTGATCCCAATGATCGAACGAAGGAGATTTCCGAGCCATTCGAGATCGAAGGCTGGACGAAGTTCACATTCCCAGGCCGGGGCAACGAATATTCTTCCTTCAAATGGACATCCGAACACTTCAACGGCACCGATTTTGATGCAAAAGAAGAACGTACGGGTGTGTTCCGCATTGCCGGCGAGAACAAAACCTGGAATGAAAATGTCGATGATGAGTTTGGCAACTATGATTATCTGATGTTTGCGAATATAGATTATAACCACCCGGATGTACGGCATGAAATGATCGAGTGGGGCAAATGGTTGATCGATACGCTACAATGTGGCGGGTTCCGACTGGACGCGATCAAACATATTAACCATGAGTTTATCAAGGAATTTGCTGCGGAGATAATCCGCAAACGGGGGCAAGATTTTTACATCGTCGGTGAGTTCTGGAATTCCAACCTGGATGCTTGTCGTACCTTTTTAGATACAGTGGATTATCAAATTGACTTGTTTGACGTATCGCTTCACTATAAATTTCACGAGGCCTCATTGGCTGGACGCGATTTCGATCTTTCCAAAATTTTTGATGACACCTTGGTTCAGACCCATCCAACCCATGCGGTGACTTTTGTGGATAACCACGATTCGCAGCCCCACGAGGCGTTGGAATCCTGGGTTGGCGATTGGTTCAAGCCGAGCGCGTATGCGCTGACGCTACTGCGTCGTGACGGATATCCCGTCATCTTTTATGGCGATTATTACGGGATTGGTGGACCTGAACCGGTGGAGGGCAAAAAAGAGATTTTGGACATTCTGTTGTCAGCTCGCTGCAACAAAGCCTATGGAGAGCAGGAAGACTATTTCGATCATCCCAACACCATTGGTTGGGTTCGCCTCGGCGTGGAAGAGATGGAAGGCTCGGGTTGCGCGGTGGTCATCTCGAACGGGGATGACGGTGAGAAGAGAATGTTTGTCGGAGAGCATCGCGCAGGGGAAGTCTGGGAAGACCTGACCGGTAGTTGTGAAGATGCAATCACCGTTGAGGAAGATGGCTGGGCTACGTTCCACGTCTGTGGCGGAGGGGTGTCCGTCTGGGCACTACCTGAGCAGAATGAGGACTGCGGTGAAGACACTGTAGATGGCTCAAACTAGATGTTGAGAATAGCCAAAGTAATTGTTTGTGAATATTTGTAGGACAATGTCTCTGCATAAGTGATACGTAACAAGTAAAAAAGGTCGATATGATACAGCACTGCAACTAATAAATAAACCACCTGAAACTGAACGGTATCTTCACTCGTCCAATAGTATCCAACGAGTGGAGGACGTTCAAACAGACGCGTTGCTGCGTGCTGATAGTTCAGGTGGTTTTCCCATTTTAGTAACTTATAGTTTGGAAGCAGCTCTGGAACTCTAACGATCTCAGGAAGCCTTATTTGCCCCCAAACAGGGTCCTTGGAATTCTAATGATCCGAGTGGAGCTTATTTTGCTGAAATTCGGTCAAAATGCTATCATTTACAGCGAATTCATCCAAATAACGCTTCTGGTGATCGTTAGAATGTAAAACCCTTCAATATACGTAAAATAAGGTTTCTGGTGATCGTTAACGTACAATGGAAACTTAAAACAGAGTGTACACTGATGGAATTTCCCCGCATTTATATAGTCAGGCCTCTACTCTAGCTACTTCCTAACGACTTATCTACTCTCGATCTACTCTACGCACATCCCACTTATACTTAACTACAACAACCAACCAACCAACATATTCACTACTTACGTCACACACATGACAGAGATTATGTGAGATTAATATTAGAATATATGCTACAATATTCCAAATATAGGGAAAAGTTCATTTGGAATCTAGACTAGTTAGGTAGTCTCTCGAGTTTACAAGATAATATCAATGATGTTGGACACTTTTATTAACGTATTAAGTATCATACCGGATATGTTGTTCATATGGATGGGCGATAAGTTTCGAGAATGGAATATATGAAAGAGAGAAGGGAGTTAGCACTGGTATGCATCGTAGAACTAAAACCAATACAAAAACAAGGACAACACGTGCAATAACAAGAACTACAAGAACCAGAACTACAAGAACCAGAACTACAAAAGTTAGAGCAAGAACGTCTCCCTTATGGCTTGTCCTCTATCTGCTTGTGATAGCAATAAGTTTAACGGCGTGCAATTTTGGCGTGGAAGAAGGGCCAAATGGACAAGTTAAGCGCGCGGACAACTATACATTTAACACAGAACGCAGGGATATAACCCAGCGGGTAACAAAGGATCAGGAGAGTTTCAAAGGAGCCTTGCCAGGAGAGTATCATCTGGCTGCAACGGTGGATGTAAACCCTGACCGAGAATCTGGAGTGGATGGGATCACCTATGAGGTTATGATTGATGAAGTTCGCATGCCGATGATGAATGTCATTCAAACCTTCACTCTCGATCCCGATATGTTTCAAGTTATTGATGCAGCTGAACTATTCCATTCGAATGTGGGCAATACATATGAAATTACGTTGCGGCCGGATAAAGAGCCGCTGGGATTAGGCTTATCCAGAAGTTATGTTCTGAGACCCAAATCCGAAATTAGCGCAGAATATCTTCAGAACTATACTGATGTGTATGTCAAAATCTCATATGGACCAGAAGATCAGCGGGAAGAGGATTATATTCACCTTCAAGCCAAGCCATCTTCAAGAATGATTGAATATATGAAGTTTTGGGAGTGATGAGAATAACGGGGGAACGGAGGGCCAGGGATCGTCCTGCCCCCTAATCTCTCATTCCCATGCCGATGATCTGTTCTATTTTGTAGGCCATAGCCCGTTTACTAATATGCCCCCAACTCAAAGGACTCCAGCGTGCCAGCCATGCGCAGATCGTCCGCGTACGCACGGTTGAATGCTGCACGTTTGTCCGCATCGGCATATTCATCATGATAATGCATCAGTACCGTTTTCCGTCTCACTTCAGCGGGCAGTTGCTCCAGATCCTTCAGTGACGTATGGGATTTGATCACCAGATCATGCATATGGCATTCATGGAAAATTAACTGCACATCGGGGGCGACCTCTTCCACCCGCTCACGATCCAGTGTGCTGTCTGCACTATAATAAAAATAGGGCTTCGCCATCAGCCCGTTGCTGACCATGCCGGGAACATGTTGTGTGCGAAATGTCTCAAACAATACCCCGCCAAGCTCAAAGCTTCCGCCATCCGGCAGCGGAATCACATCATAATAGTCACTCATCGTACGCTCGCCGTCCGTTGTATACCGCATCCCTGGAGAGAGGATGTTCCACAGTGGATCAACCAACTCTTCGTGAATGAACAGGCGTGGTTTGCGATCACCGACAATCTGTGCATAATAGCCGAGCATCTGAACCCCATTAATATGATCCTCATGCAGATGGGTAATAAACACATTATGAATGCCTGTCATCGCGAATCCGTATTCCTTGAGCGCTTTGGCATTGGACTCTGGAAAATCAATGACCAGATGTGTATCGCCAAATTCAGCAAGCATACTGTTGTGATGCTGTTCCACACTAAACATATCTCCTGTGCCTAGAAAAGTGATTTTCATCGCATTTCATCTCCTTGTTTGGCAAATGTAAGATCGCTGTAGGGTCAAGCTTCCATTGCAATAACCTGTACTGATTCTATCTTAGTATATCAATATTGATATTAGTAACATCAGCATCGATCTTTAAATCGGTATCATTGACGTTAAATCCAGTATACTGTGTTTCCAAGAGTGTGCCTAAACCAACCTTTTTTGAGAACGCTATCATTTTATATTGAACTTTGGCGCCAAACGGTGTAGCTTAAAGATGGAAAGTGAACCTAAATGAACGTAAACTCACCTAAAGGGAGCGTGCAAGGCGAATGAAATCTTTTCTGGATGAACAATTTTTACTTCACAATGAAACGGCGGTCAAGCTGTACGAGCAGTATGCAAAAGACATGCCGATTATGGATTATCACTGTCACCTCAGTCCTCAGGAAATTTACGAAAACAAAACATTTGGCAATCTGACAGAGGCCTGGTTGTATGGCGACCATTACAAATGGCGTCTGATGCGGGCTAACGGTGTTGAAGAGAAGTATGTGACGGGCGGTGAAGGGGTGACGGATTATGACCGTTTCCTTGCGTATGCCAGAACAGTTCCGATGATGATCGGCAACCCGCTGTATGCATGGTCTCACTTGGAATTACAACGTTATTTCGATGTACATGAAGTGCTTAATGAGACAAGCGCTCCAGCGATCTGGGAAAAAGTAAATGCCCGACTAACCGGCGAAGGCTTCGGTGCGCGTGATCTGATTACCAAATCCAATGTCACCGTGGTGTGCACCACCGATGATCCAACGGATTCTCTGGAATATCACCTCAAAATTCAGGAGATTGAAGGTTTCGATACAGCAGTTCTGCCGTCTTTCCGTCCGGACAAAGGACTGGAATTGAACCGGGATACTTTCATCGAGTGGGTAGGCAAGCTTTCACAGGTTGCGGGCACAGCCATTACGGATTATGACTCATTCCTGGCTGCGCTTGAATCCCGTGTGGAATTCTTCCATTCCGTAGGTGGTCGTGTCTCTGATCACGCACTGGATTACGTGCCGTATGCTGATGCAACTCGCGAGGAAGCGGCGGCTGCTTTTGCCAGAGCACTTGCGGGGGAGAAAGTTTCGCGCGCGGAAGAGGACGGATACAAGACGGTTACACTGACATTCCTTGGCAAGCTGTATGCAGAGCGCGGCTGGGTTATGCAGTTCCACATCAATGCAGCTCGTAACAACAATACGAAAATGTTCAAGAAGCTCGGGCCTGACACAGGGTACGATGCTGTGAATGATACGCCATTATCGGCGGCTGTTATTGGATTGCTGGATACGTTGGAGCAGCAGGATGCTTTGCCAAAGACAATCCTCTACTCCCTTAATCCAAGGGATAATGAAGTGCTGGCAGCCATTATTGGTAGCTTCCAAGGTGGAGGCGTACCAGGTAAAATTCAGCTTGGCGCGGCATGGTGGTTCAATGATACGAAGGATGGCATGCTCGCTCAGATGAAGGCACTCGCGAATGTGGGATTGCTCAGCCGTTTTGTCGGCATGTTGACCGATTCCCGAAGCTTCCTCTCGTATACGAGACATGAATATTTCCGCCGCCTGCTCTGTAATCTGATTGGTGAATGGGCAGAACAAGGTGAAGCACCAAACGATATGGAGCTGCTCGGTCAGATCGTGCAAGGCATATCCTATAATAATGCTAAAGACTATTTCCCGTTTGCTGCTGTGCCGAAGAGTGTATCTGCTTCAAAATAAATATCGATTCAACAGGTCTAATTTAAAAAAAATCTATTTAGAAAATTCTATTTTAAAAAAGCTCTCTACTCCCTTCGTTTGGTCTTAATCAAACTGAGGGGGTGGGGGCTTTTTGTCATGTGGATGGCTAGGAGTAAACATGCTGTCATGTAGAAGCACAAGTGATTATATGGGTGTTCAGATAGCATTGGAATGCTCTCTGATGTTGGATGATTTTGATATGAATGAAATGATTGACATATACATAAGCTGAGAATATAATTAGGTAACCTAATTAATTGATTAACTATTAAATTGGTCATCTATTATATCGGTAGGCTATTAAATACAAGTCCTATCTAATAAACAGGCGATGATTATTTTATGGAACATGATGTTCCGAAGAAGGAGGATGATGTGATGACTGGCATGGATCCGGTGGCCGAGAAGCTTTTATATTCCATTATGCAGTTTAATAAAGGCAAATGGAGACAACATAAACCACATGGGCGTAATCACAATGAAATTATGGTGCTGGCTTGTCTACTTCATGGATATCATCCGGGGGAGCGTATGGATTGGCGGGATAATCCGCCAGACTTTGATGGTCATTTTAAACAGGATCATCCGGGACTAAAGGTATCCGAGATCAGTGCATTAATGCGTGTAAAATCACCAACCATTACACCGGTTATTCGCGGTCTGGAAGACGAAGGGCTGGTTGAGCGGACGATGGACCCCGAGGATCGGCGGGCGGTGCGGATTACGATTACGGACGCGGGTCGTGCGATTATTCGTGCAGCTCATGAAGAGCGTATGCGAACATTTAATAGGCTGGTTGAACACTTGGGCGAGGAGGACAGCCTGCAGCTGACTGAATTGCTTAGCAAGGTGTACACCTATTTTGATGCACAGGTTTCCGGGCAGAATGAATCAACAGAACATCGAGATGAAGCAACTGAAGAAGTTAATGAAGTATCCAAATCAAGAGCATCTCAATCCAGAGTATCCGAACAAGGAGATGATACGCCATGATGAAGTTATTTCGCATGTTAAAGCCCTATCGTATTCCGATTATTTTTATTTTGGCGCTCATCTTTCTGCAAACGATGGCGGAGCTGTACCTGCCTACGTTAATGGCTGATATCGTCAACCTGGGTATCGTCAAAGGTGATGTACCTTATATCTGGAAAATTGGCGGTTTCATGCTGCTGATTGCCATTGGCGGAACCACATGTTCCATTATCGCGAGTTATCTGTCTTCGCGCACAGCAGGCGGATTTGCCAAACAGCTACGCAGCCGAGTGTTCCGGCATGTTGAGAATTTCTCGCTGCAGGAATTCGACAAGCTTGGCACAGCTTCACTGATTACGCGTACAACCAATGATATTACACAGGTACAGAACGTATTAACGATGATGCTGCGCATGATGATTATGGCTCCGATGATGTGTATCGGGGGGATTTTCATGGCCGTTTCTCAGGACGCGAAGCTATCCACCATCTTCCTGGTTGTTCTGCCTGTACTTGCAGGAGCGATCGCCTTAATCGGTTCCAAAGGATTTCCGTTATTCAAGCAAATCCAGAAAAAGCTGGACCGGCTTAATCTGGTTCTGCGTGAACAGCTGACAGGTATCCGGGTTGTTCGTTCTTTTAACCGTGGCGAGCATGAGCGTGTTCGTTTCAATGGGGCAAATACGGAATTAAGAGATGCGTCGATTAAGGTCAATGTCCTGATGGCGACAGTTATGCCGGTGATGATGCTGGTCATGAACTTTTCGATGATTGCGATTCTGTACTTTGGTGGTCTGCGTATTGATGGCGGTCATATGAACATTGGTTCCCTGATTGCCTTTGTACAATATGCGATGCAGATTATGTTCTCACTGATTATGGTATCCATGATTTTTGTCATGATTCCAAGAGCATCAGCTTCCGCAGAACGGATTAACGAAGTGCTGGATATGCAGCCTGATCTGTCTGATCCTGCACAGCCTCGCACCATGAAATCGATGCAAGGAACGATTGAGTTCGACCGTGTCACTTTCCGTTATCCGGGTGCAGAAAATGCAGCATTGTCCGATATCTCGTTTACGGCTCGTTCCGGTGAAACGACAGCGATTATCGGTGGAACGGGTTCGGGTAAAACCACATTGCTCAGCCTCATTCCGCGTTTCTATGATGTGACCGAAGGTACTGTGCGTGTGAATGGAACCGATGTGCGGGAGCTTAAACAAGAAGAACTTCGATCCAAAATCGGATTTGTCCCGCAAAAAGCTGTCCTTTTTACCGGTACGGTTGCAGATAACATTCGGCAAGGTAAGGATGATGCGAGTATGGATGAAGTGATTCATGCGGCACGTACGGCCCAAGCCGAAAACTTCATCTCCGAGATGAAGGAAGGGTATGACAGCCTGATTGCACAAGGCGGGAATAATGTGTCAGGTGGACAGAAACAACGTTTGTCCATTGCACGCGCACTCGTTCGCCGTCCTGAAATTTATATTTTCGATGACAGTTTCTCGGCCCTGGATTTTAAAACGGATGCCAAACTTCGTGCTGCGCTCAAATCGGAAACGACGGAAGCGGCTGTGCTGATCGTAGCTCAGCGGGTAAGCACGGTAATGGATGCAGACCGTATTCTCGTCATGGATGAGGGCAAAATTGTCGGTTCGGGAACACATAAAGAGCTGCTGGAGAACAATGAAGTCTATCGTGAGATTGTATCCTCCCAGCTGACTGAGGAGGAGATCGCATGAGTGAACGTACAGCACAGCACAAAGCATCCAGTGCTCCACGCGGACCCGGACCGGGTCATCCTGGCGGCGGAATGGGGATGCGGCCTCCAGCCGAGAAAGCGAAGGATTTCAAAGGCACACTGCGCCGATTGGTTCAGTATCTCCGGCCACACAGCTCTCGTCTGATCGGTGTTCTGATCGCTGCCATTCTAAGTACCGTGTTTGGCATTATTAGTCCGAAGATCATGGCTGAGGGTACAGATATTCTTGCCCAAGGAGCCATTGCGATTATGCAGGGTGTGCAGGGAGCCGGGATTGATTTCCCAGCCCTGATGCGAGTATTGTACCTGCTACTTGGACTGTATTTGCTCAGTGCTGCTTTTGCGTATGTACAGCAATATCTGATGGCGGGTGTAGCTCAGCGAGTCGTCTATGATATGCGCGAGCAGATCAGTGCCAAGGTTGGACGTTTGCCACTGAAATATTTCGATTCCCGTACACATGGTGAGACGCTTAGCCGTGCAACCAACGACGTGGACAATATCAGTAACACGCTGCAACAAAGTTTGGCCCAGTTTATTACGTCCGTGGTGACGATTGTGGGTGTCATCATTATGATGCTGACGATCAGTCCATGGATGACGCTGATTACGATTTTGACTTTACCGCTTAGTGTCGTGGTCGTTATGCTGGTGGCCTCCCGTTCGCAGAAACATTTTGCGGGACAGCAGAAATCGCTCGGTGAACTGAATGGTCATGTAGAAGAAATGTATACCGGACACAAGGTAGTCAAAGCCTTTGGACGTGAGGAACAATCTGTACAGCAATTTGAGAAAGTGAATGAAGAACTGTATGCATCGGGTTGGAAAGCTCAGTTTATTTCAGGGATTATTATGCCCTTGATGAACTTTGTCGGGAACCTGGGATATGTACTGATCTGTGTGGTCGGCGGGATTTTTGTTACACGGGGTTCGATCTCCATCGGGGATATTCTGGCCTTTACGCAATACTCGCGGCAATTCACACAGCCGATTAACCAAATTGCCAACATCTCCAACATTATTCAATCGACGATCGCTTCGGCAGAGCGTGTGTTTGAACTGCTGGATGAGGAAGAGGAAGTTCCTGAGTCGAAACAACCTGCAACGTTGCGTTACCCGACAGGGGCTGTAGCTTTTGAGGCAGTGGATTTTGGCTATAAAGAAGATGAACTGCTCATTCGCAATATGAATATTAATGTTGCACCAGGTCAGACTGTAGCTATTGTTGGACCAACAGGTGCCGGGAAAACAACACTGATTAACTTGCTTATGCGGTTCTATGAACTCCAGAGTGGCCGGATTACCATTGATGGCATTAACATTAAAGACATGTCTCGTGGTAATCTGCGCGGTCTGTTCGGTATGGTGCTTCAGGATACGTGGCTGTTTAATGGTACAATCCGGGATAATATTGCGTATGGACGGGAAGGCGCAACGGAAGAGGAAGTGGTTAAAGCCGCTGTAGCTGCCCATGCTGATCATTTCATTCGCACACTCCCGGACGGTTACGATACGATTTTGAATGAAGAGGCGTCCAATATCTCTCAAGGTCAGAAACAACTGTTGACGATTGCGAGAGCGATTCTGGCGAACCCATCTATCCTGATTTTGGATGAAGCAACTAGTAGCGTCGATACCCGTACCGAGGTCTTTATCCAGAAAGCGATGAATGAGCTGATGCAAGACCGTACAAGTTTTGTTATCGCTCACCGTTTGTCTACCATTCGTGGTGCCGATCTCATTCTGGTCATGGATCACGGTAATGTGATTGAGCAGGGCAATCATGAGGAACTGATGGCGAAACAGGGCTTCTATGCTGACTTGTACAACAGTCAGTTTACGGAGCAACAAGCACAGGCGATCTAGAGCAGTTTAGTTTTGGAGGGGCATATTATGCTCCTCTTTTTTGTGTCTTGAGCCCATGAGCTTAATAGGAGAAAGGAAAAGGATATAATATAACCTTTTAAAATTACAAAAAACGACAATAATGTATGTTTAATTGATAAAAAAAGTACTATATGCTGTTATATTTATTGGGTATATAATGAAATTATGGTGATTAAATGGGTTTTATAAAAAAAACTACAATTGCTATTCTACTTATGGTATCTATTGTTTTCTCTCAAGGTGAACTCTTCAAAACTGAATTGGTGGGTTATTCTGCAAACGAGTTATCAAAATACAGCGGTTTGAAGGATATTAGTGGCTATAATAGAGATTTTACGGTAGTTGTTCTAGATACTGGTGTTACAGATCATAAAGACCTTTCAGACTCAATAACCATTTTTAAAGATTTTGTAAATGACTTGGACGAGAAATATGATGATTATGGTCATGGAACTGAAGTGAGCGGGATAATAGCTGGGAACGGTTATAAGTCTAATGGCAATTATTTGGGTGTGAATCCATCTACACAAATCTGTATGTTAAAAGTGTTTAACCACTATGGTGAACTAGATTTGGTAGCGTTAACGAAAGCTGTGAATTGGATTGTTGAAAATAAAGAGAAATATCAAATAAGAGTGGTTAACATGTCATTTGGTTTTGAAGATTATTCTTTTCATAATTTCGTATTAGAGGAATTGATAAATCGGTTATTTTTAGAAGAGATTATTTTGGTAGGTTCCGCTGGAAATAGAGGTGAAACTGACAGCGAAATCACTATTCCAGGAAGGTATGATGAAGTATTGACTGCAGGCAGTCTGAATTATACTCCAAATAGTCCCTATGGAATTACAGAATCAAATATTTCGTTGTTTTCAAGTACCAAAATTAATGGAATAGGATCTAGAAAACCAGATTTTTATGTCCCTGGTGAACGAGTTATCACGACAAGTTCTAAGAGCAATGATGATTATGTTGTTGTTAGTGGTACGTCTTTCGCAGCTGCGATTCTGACAGGTCAAATAACACTTTTAATTGAAAAATATCCTGAATTAGATAATAAAGAGATCGTAGAACTTGTTATGGGAAGCACAAAAGCAAGTGGAAGGAAAGTATTTGTTTCTAGAGATTGAAAGTGAGGGTGAACTCTTTTGAAACTAAAAAAAGGAAAATATTTATTTGTAACTGGCATAGTTGTTGTTATCAGTATCTTCTATATAGTTTGGATGAATACGAAACTTGATAATAATCAAGATAAGCAGAAAAATACAGTTAAGTTAGAACACATTAAAATGGATAAGGAAGAACTAGAGTTTGGAGGATTAGAGGAAAAGATTAAATTAATGGAAACTGAAGATGGAGGTTATGGTTATTTAACAGAAGAAGCTAAAAATTTAGTTGATTTGTATAGTACATATTACGCCGATAAAACATTTGAAGTGCTTATGTATCAAAATAAGGGGATTTTAGATGAAAAAAGTTTAGATCTGAATCTCTTCAATGTAGACAATGCTTCCTTATCAGATATGTTTTATTATTGTTCGCTAGTTGGAGATCTAAACAAAAATGAGGAGTTTTCCAAAAAGATTGAGAATCAGATTTTGGAATTGAGAAAGTCAGATGGCACTTTCTCGCAGGATAAAGGGGATCTCGAAAACAATAAAAATAATGTCGATTATCTTGCAACCTATATGGCTCTATATTCTTTACAGAAAATAAAATCATCATACGATTTGAATTATGTTGAGTCTTGGTATAAGAATTCATTTCGCAAAGAAGTGGATTCAGGATCATATACAATTGATAAAATGGAGAATATAAAAAATTTAGCTGAGATATCGAAGCTATTTAATTTTGAAATAGAAGATGCTTTAAAAGGAAAGATAAAAGGAATGTTAAAGCTAATGAAACAAGATATAACTTCTAATTCAGATACCTTACCATTATTGAATTTATCAACTTTGGTGTTTTTATCTAAAGAGATAGATGAAAAAACGGGATTATCCTCAGAAAAAGTCAAACAGATATTAAATAGATATAAAAATGAAGATGGTGGCTACAGTCTTTATATTGGGGAGAAGTCTAATGCTCTCTCTACTTATCTTGCTGCTTCGATACTTAAACACGAGTTAAAAGACACTTTGAAGGATGAACTATTAGAAATAGAGTCATTTCTTAAACGTTTTGAATTGGAGAGTGGATATTTCATACCAATTGATACGATAAATAGTGACATAGTGTCCACTTATTATATATCCGAGATATCTGACATGTTGAATTTTGACACTTTGAAAAATATTGATAAATATCTTAAAGATTCAAATGAAAGAGACCACCCCTACTATTGGGTTTTAAAATTTAAGAATGATAGAACTAGTTTAAGTCCTCAAGATTTTAAACATATTAAGTATTTGTTGAATGCAGTTGTTAGTTCATACACTGATGAGAGTGATATCAATACTTTAATAGAAATATACTCGTATCTTGAGATACTTATTGATTCTAAGGTAGAAATCAACATGGATTTAAAACAAAAAATAAAAAAGAATGTAGAAAACAGCGTGAAGAAGGCGTTAAAAGAAGATGCAAATTATTCAAGTGTCCAAATTGAAAGCTATGGATCTCTAATACTGAGTAAGTTAGGAGAAGAAGGAAGTAAAGATCTTAATAAAGCAGTTCAATCTTTGACCAGTAGTCTCAATAACCTTGGAAATCTTGAACAGGATGAATTAGAGTTTTTATATTTTACCCTTAGGGCTATTCGTGAAATAAATCCTGATCAATTTAATGAAATTATAGAAGACGAAAAACTTTACAGTCTCATTTCAAATACTTATATATCATGTTTTGTTGGAAATGGATTATTTAGCTATGCGTCTGATAAAGGAAACATTGATCTGAGATCTACCTTTTATGGGGTGTGGGTATTTGAAAATGTTATTAGAAAGTAGAATAACATTTTCAGTTTTTAATAGCTAAAGTGGGAAGTGAAAAAATCTGAAAGGAATGATCTATTTGAAGAAAACAGCATCTGTTTTTTTATCCGTAGGATTACTATTATCCATTTTCACAGGGAGTGCGTCCGCTGCTGAAGGGAGTAATGTTAACAAGGAGAAGAGGCTCATTACCACAATTCAGATTTCTTTAAATGATCATCAAAGAACTGCTACATTATCTGATTCTCAACAAGCTGAATTGTCTGTATTTGAAGAGAATGGTAAGAAAATTTATGAAGTCAAGGGTGCTAAAACTCCTGATGAAAAAAGACGAGCATTCGAAATTTTAAATAATTATATGGAAAAAGGTACGGTGCAACAAGCTACGGTTACTGTTAACAAAACAGGTTATGATTTTTATGGTAATGAATATGGTTATAGTAGTGCAAATCGAAGCGCTATGGGCTACACTTGGGCAAAATATAATGCAGGTAAGGGTTTTGCAAACAATAGCAACGTTTATGACAAAACTTGGGGTGGGCAAAGTGCAAGCTGGACTGGTTCAAACAATCCCTCGTATATAAAGTTGCTTCAAAGTGTGACTGTTAATGTCAGCAATGCTTCAAGTACATTGACAATTGGATGGCCACCGAGTTATTCCGTAACTCCAACAAGAACTTCTTCAACGGCATCTTGGAGTTCAGATTCAACATCAGGTGTCACAGTATTAGGTGCAGAACATCAAACAACTCAGATCAACCGGGATGATGTGCAACGTGGTAAAATAACATCATTACTTTACAGTGACTCAGCCGATGTAAAAGTAGGAAGTACAATTTATCGTCCAACTAATTCCGTAAGATTTACAAATGGTCTGTAGAGGAAACTAATCCACTGTAAAATACCCAATACACTTCTCATTTTACGCTAGAGATAGCTGCTTAAAAAGGCAGCTATCTCCTTTATTTTCTCAATATATAGTCTGATAAAAAAGAAAATAATAGAAAATGTAGTGAATGGATGTTAAAATGTGGATTGAATAATTCGTATTCTAAAGGAGGTCTACATTTTGAAAATTAGAAAAATGGTCCCTATTTTTGCCTTGATTATTTTATGCTTTATAATATACATTGCAACATTCACACAGCAGTCTGATTCAAAAAACAAAGGCTTGCCATTAAACATTGTACAAAAAGATATCATTAGTACTCAAGCTACTAAATCGACTTACACGAGAACAGATAAGCAAGTTAACATTGGATCGGAGCAAATAAATCTGGATGAAAGTACTAAAACAGAAATTATAAAACATCTGAATTCTCTTACCAATGGTGATGTAACTAATGTAAACAATACTGAGGGAAGCGTGAAACTTGGAATTGTTTTTAAACTTCAGAATCAATCGGAAATCAGAGTTCAATTCACTTCAAACGACACGTTTCTCACCGAGATTGGAAAAGATACTTATCGATATAAAGTTCAGAATAAAGAGCTAAATGATATATTAGATACATTAAGCAAAGACTAGCTTTCCAGACGGAATGTAATATGAAGTATGCACATGCCGGAACTAGATAAATAGAAGGCTTATTGCCGGATTAGTGTAGTTCATTCGAGTTGCTGCTAATAGCAATATGAATCAGTAAATACAACTGCATCTCAGGAATTTCTTCTAGGTTAGTTTAACCAGTGAACTCTTTTCATGGATTCTGCAGAGAATGCCTAAGTGGAAGAACAGCTCACGAACTCTTTTCAGAGGAACTGTTCACTAGAGCAATTCGAATGATCATCAGTGTTTTCACGCTGTTCAATCATACGTTTTACCACTTCATAACAGTCGTCGATATGTTTGTTGCCCACATACCGCATGGCAGTGAAGCTGAGAGCTGCGGCGAGACCTTGCCCCGCAAACGGAACAAACTTGGCGACCGATTTCGTCGCTACTCGTACACCCACCCGTTTGAGCACCTGAACGACCAATTCCTTCGTGACCATATGGCCGATGATTTTACTCCCGATCGACATCACAAATCCGTAAATCATGGACTTCGTCTCAGGGTCCATGCCGTCGAGCTGTTTTTGAGATAATCCGAATTTATTGTTAATGGCAGGTAATAGCTGCATCAGCATGCCCACATCAGCGATGACATCTGTACCGGGAAGAGGTACGAGTGTGGAGCCAGCAGAAGCGGTTGCTCTTTTGCGAACCATCGTACGGCATTCCTTGCGCACTTGATCTAATTGCTCCATTGTAGCTGGAATCATAGGGAATTCCTCCATTCGTGTATAGTGTACATATAACCGTTTTGAAGCGAAGTGAATGGGTTGCTCCCGCGAAGTTGTTGCTTATATCTCATAGGTTGCGGAGGAACCTTTTTTCTCATGCATACATCCGGTTAAAGCAGGTAATGGCTATAAGACCGGAGATGCGAGACCATGATAATAAATGATGGTAATCATGTGGCTTCAGACAGAACAGAAGCTTTATTTTTATAGAATAATAACATACATCTCACGTTGCCAAAAATGAATGAAAGTAGCTTGTCCTGTACAGCTATCTGGTATTACGCACGAACAACAAAAACGATGCATATTCCGTCTGTCGCTTCTTCATATGAAGTTTAACCTTCACAACCACGGTTCGCATGTCACGATCATGCGCTGAGCCATGGTTTTGTTTATCACTTCAACCTTTTTGGGTAAAGGGAAACAAGCATTGGAATGGAGGAAAGCAGCATGGAATGGAATAAAGCCTTGTTAATACATCATCTTCATGCAGGGAAAGCCAATCGGGAGAATACATTAGGTCTGGTCACAGGCGTACTTGCTCCAGCTATTCATGAATTGGTCGTGGTTCGTACGGATGAACCGGGTGAAGGAGAGAAGCTGTGCCGGAAGCGCGGGGAAGAGTTCGATGTGGTGTTTATTCTAGGCGGCGATGGTACGGTGCATGAGTGTGTAAACGGGCTGGCATCCTTGCAAAATCCTCCACAGATCGGCGTACTTCCAGGCGGTACATGTAATGATTTTGCAAGATCACTTGGGATTTCCCCAGATGCGGAGACAGCAGCACAAGAGATGCTGTCAGGTCGAGTTGTCTCGGTGGATGTGGGACGAGCAAATGATCGGGTGTTTACGAACTTTTTCGGAATAGGGCTCATCAGTGAGGCTTCACAGAACATTAACGAGAATTTAAAAGGGGCGCTCGGCAAAGTCAGTTATTTCATCAGCACACTCCAGACGATAACCCGTTCCGAGCCATTTCAGTATGAGCTAGAGATCGATGGAGAGCGGACGACAGGCGAAGCAGTAATGATCTATGCGGCGAATGGGCGTTTTCTGGGCACCAATGCGTTACCTTTTGCTCCGGATGCGTTGCAGGATGGCAAGCTGGATGTGCTTATTATTCATGAGACAGGCATTCCACTTCTGCGTGAGGTGCTTTCACATAAGCCAGAGGGAGAATGGCAACCCCGGAATGAGAATATTTCCTACTTCAAGGCGTCGACGTTGAAAATAAAAACAGATGTACCGATGCCAGCCGATACGGATGGCGAATTGTACATGGAGACACCCGCCGAGCTGTCGGTGCTGGCGGGTCATCTGCTTTTCCTGACCGGGGCGGAGGAGTAACCTCCCCGGTTTTTGTATTTTTTGCGTGAACTCTATCATTTGTCTATTTTCAGATGTTTCTCCCGGAATTCATGCTCAAGAATGCTCATCAGAATGGCATCATGATACTGGTGATTGTAGTACAACATGTCCCGCTTCACGCCTTCACGCTGGAAGCCGAGCTTCTCATACGTATGAATGGCGCGTTCGTTAAACGCAAAGACATCCAGTTCGATCCGATGCAGATTGGCAATGCCGAAGCCGTAGTCCAGCATAAGTAGCAAGGCTTCACTACCATATCCCTTGCCTTGGTGAGCTGGCTGATCAATGGCGATGCGAATATGTGCACTGCGATTTTTGGCATGCATGTCCATCAGGGCGACATCGCCGATGATTTCGTCTGTGTTTTGTAATGCAATAAGCAGGTTCAGGCGTGAGTCGTCTTGAGCTAAACTCTCTACATACTTTTCAACCTGAGAACGGGTAAAGCTCGCTTGAGTTCCTGTTTGTTTACGCATTTCGGGCTCAAACAGGCTTGGATAATAAGCATCGACATCGGTGATATCGAATGGGCGCAGGTAAATGCGTTCAGTCTGCATGAGTTTGGCGGTGCGATTTTAGGGGCATGTTTAAGGCATACCGATTTTTAGATCGTGGAGGAGGCTATTTCCCTGCTGATCCATTAGAAACGCCCGCATGACGTATATGAGTATGTAAAAGAACATAAAGAGCATTTGTGTGGAGATACGAGTTACTACAGATATGGATAATCGCATTGCTGGTGAAAGTTATTGATGGAGTTATCGTATTTCCGAAGCAGTGGGCGTTGTTGAAAATTAAGGAAGAATATATTGATGAACGAATAATTTCAGTGTAGAAGCATTTGAACAGGTATTGAATCGATCAGGGTTTCCGGTTCAGGAAAGGTTGTACTTCTGTTATGGAGTTGAAGCATCTTAAAGAATTGTATGAAATTATTGAGAGAGAAGATTAGTGCGATCATTTTATCATAGAAGTTATTATGCATAAAAATAAATGAAAAATAAACATTGACCTCAATGAAATTAAATGTTACTTTAATATTATGAAAAGTAACTCCGTGAGGTGGTTGTTTTATGGTAATGAAGAGTGTTCCAGAATGGATGCTCAATCTTGATGATGAAGATGTATCTTTTATAAAAAACTTTATTCTGCAATCCGGATCACTGAAACAAATTGCAACTATTTATGAAGTGTCTTATCCTACAGTCCGTCTTCGGTTAGATAGACTAATTCAGAAAATAAATATTAATGATCATGCTGATCAGGATAACTTTATTTCTCTTATTAAACGCTTAGCTTTGAACGATCAAATTGACTTTGAAACAGCCAAGTTGCTTGTGAGCGAATTTAAAAAGTCTGGAAATAAAGGAGAGAAGTAATATGGTCACTTTAATGTTAATTGTTGCTGTTCCTTTAGCGGTTTGGGGATTGATATGGATAATAAAGTATTTTATTAGATATGGTGCTAAAGCGGTAAAAAAGAAAAATTTGCAGCAAGAAGAACTGAATAAAATGAAAATTGAGGATTTAAAGTAATGTGAAATTTTATATATAAAAAAAGTACAGTATAAGGGCGTCTGAAGCGCCCCTACACCATACATGATAATTAGTCTAGTTCACCCAAGTTGTGAGAGTTGTACCATTCATTTGGGCTCTTAGTTCCCATCTTGTTGACAACCAAGATGATCCTAGGAGCTCTAAATCCCACCATCCTCTAGCCGTTGTGCTAGTGTACTCAAGTCCAGAATTGGCAACAGTATATCCTGTGAATGAATGCCATTGATCATAGGCTCTTGTGATCTTACTCTTGCTATTGATATCAATATAATATGACCCGTTTAATACTCCAGAGTAAAAGTAGATTTTCCATTGACCAGTGGCGTCAGGATAATCGTTTGACAAAGGTAAAACAGCATTAGGATCAATGACAGGTTCCACTCTGTACACAACAGTATCTCCATCGGCAGTTGTTACAATGGTTTCTTGAGCAACTTTCTTGCTTAGATCAAAAGAAGCCATTTCGTTTGTAGTACCTGTCTCCTCACTTGCAAAAGCAGGTACACAGAACACTGCAAACATCATGAAAGCCAACAATAAAGAAGAAAACCTCTTTTTCAGAATAACCACTCTCCAATCTTTTATTTTCTTACAAATTTTAATGTGTGGCGCCACACTCTTGTAAGTGATGGGAATGTATTGCAGATAAGTAGGAAGTCTATATGTATGTATCTTTGATGATATATAATTTACATAATATCACAATAAATTCCTTATATCAATTTGATTAACCTTTTATTTACATAAAAAACTAGATTACATATTCTTCGACTTACTTTTTTTAATAGGTTATTACGTTCCAAATCACGAGAACAAATACGAAGAATACGGATACGATAAAGTTTCTACCAACATCAAAATGAAGATAGACAATTGGCTGTATTACGGATTCTGAAGGAATGGCAGTGGCTGATTAAATAGAGTTCGGTTGGTGTTCAAAGCACTCATTACATGTAAGTCTTGGCCCAAACGGGTTTCCATCAAATAAGCCGAAGTTTACCAAAAATCCATGAGCACGTAGACTGGCGTATCCGACACAGGAACGTTGGCAAGAAGCTGCGCAGCGAGTTCAACTTTACTTTCCTGCTTCCCTTTGTAGTGAGCACATGCATAAGGAAAGACGTGATGACCCGCCTGAATTATAATCTGAAGCTATTCATCGGCCTTTTGGCGATCAACCGGGAATGGAGATTAAGGGCGAAAACGCCGGATTCCATCTGGTCTTAAGGCTGATTAACCCGAATCCAGCCGACAATATGGTGGCTAAGGCGTTAGAGATGGGTACACGTGTGGCCTCGGCGGAGTATCTGTGGGCAGACGGAAGTGCTCCTGCTGACGGCAAAAGAGAGTTTATCATCGGATTTGCCGGCATTGAAGCAGAGAACATCGAGCCAGGCATCGCCGCGCTGGCGCGTGTATGGGAGACTATCTGTTGATTTAAGTCAAGGTTACTATAGCCAAATTCGGCCGATTTAACGATCATTGAAACCTTACTAAATGTTCTCCAGATGCGCACATGGGTAAGTTGTGTTTACACGTCTAATCATCCTATGGATGTTTAACTGCTCCGTCCAAAAAGAGTCCGACGAGTTCCTCGGCCAGTTCGGCAATCGTATCGTGCATATGGCGTACATCTTCACGGTTGGCTAACATCAACAGGGACGTGAAGGCCTGAGCAAGCAACAAGGGGTTGGCTTCTCTCAAATACCCGTTGTCCATCTCACGCTGGAAATGTGTAGAGAGAACTTCGAAGATACGATGTTCTGCATCCCGAATCTGAGCAAACTGGTCGGCATTCAGATACGTTTCGGCTTCACGCATCATCGTTTCCGTATCCACATGAGACTGTTGCATCTTGGCAGCCGCCACGTTGACCAGCCGTTCGTACAACGTGCCAGGTTCTTCAAGCCGCAGTGTGGTCTGCTGCATGCCCATCGCCATCATACGGGTAATGGCTATGGTGAACAGTTCCGGTTTGCTCGAAAAATGATAATAGATCGATGCTTTGGTCACCTGACATAATGAAGCGATCTGCTGAAGGGAAACGGCTTCGTATCCGTATTCCATAAACAGCCGTGAGGCCGTCAATAGGATGTTATTGTAGGCGGAAGCTTGATCTGTACCTGCTTTGGGTCTGCCTGGTGCACGCGTGGCACTTGCTTCTTTTCTTGGTTTTTTGTTCATCATACTCGACCTCATTTACGGATAAAATAACGTATTGTGACTTTTCAAAAAATTAGGGATTGCATAATTAACCTTCCGGTATATATAATTAACTCGATTATATTATGACCCATGGTTCATTTCCATACCATGACATTAATTTAAAAGCTGTTTTTGATAAAAAGATTTCTCGTATGAGTTGAACTATTTACTTTGCACAGCTACTTTCCAGGTTATTCTGTCATCGAAGTGTCTGTGCAAACCATCTTTCTGTTCAACTTATATGGATTTCAACAAAACTAGGGAGATGAATAGACCATGCAGGAAGGTTCAGGTTATGGCCGCTTCGTAGCGGGCAAACGAAGTAAATGGGTGACACTGCTCGTATGGATTATCATTGCGGTTGTACTTGGTCTGGTGTGGCCCGCAGTAAATCAGCGTGAGACCAACAACGCACAAGATTTAAGTGATTCGAAACCATCTGTACAGGCCGCTGCTTTGGCGAAAAAGGAATTCCCTGGCGGCGAGGGTTTACCCGCGCTGATTGTCTGGCGTAACTCTGCCGGACTCACAGAGGATCAGATCCAGCAGATTCAGGCGTTAACCGAGCGATTGGATCAAGACCCGGTGGAGCAGCAACAGTCGGTTGTACCGCTCTATCAGCTGCCACCACAGGCGATCAAAGGTCAGCTTTCAGAAGACGGAAGCACCATCGTCATGCCGCTCTTTTTCAATAAAGATGCCGATGCAGAGCAACTGAAGGCAGGCATTGAAGGGTTAGAGGTAAAAACAAAAGCCATCTTCGGTATGAATCCGTTTGATACGGCCATGGATGACCAAGGTAAGCTGATTGCACGCGTAACCGGACCTGTGGGCATATCGATTGATGCAACCGGATTGTTCTCATCCGCCGATGTGTCTCTGCTCATCGCAACTGTCGTGCTTGTACTCGTGTTGCTCTTGCTGATCTACCGTTCACCGGTGCTAGCGATCATTCCGATTATTGCCGTAGGCTTCGCCTATATGGTCACCAGTCCGATTCTCGGATTTATGGCGGATCAAGGGTGGATTACGGTTGATGCCCAGTCGATCTCCATCATGACTGTATTACTCTTCGGAGCAGGTACAGACTACTGTCTGTTCATGATCTCCAGATACCGCCAAATTCTCTATCATGAGCCGGACAAAAAGAAAGCTATATTCCAAGCGATTACCGGATCATCCGGCGCGATTGCGATGAGTGGATTTACGGTTGTCGCAGCTCTACTTGTATTGCTGTTAGCTGAATACGGTGCATATCATCGTTTTGCCGTACCTTTCAGTCTGTCCATCTTCATCATGTTTATTGCAAGCCTGACACTGGTTCCGGCGCTGCTTGCCATCTTCGGACGGGGATCATTCTATCCATTTGTTCCACGTACTCACGAGATGGAAGTGGAGCGGGCGAAGAAAAAAGGCAAACCGGCTCCGGCTCCGCGTAAAGTCCGCGAAAGCTGGATTGGACGCATCGTAACGACTAAACCTTGGACGGTTTTGGCGATTACGGTAGTGTTGCTCGGTGGACTGGCTGCATTTTCAACACAAGTGAAATTTACGTACGACTTGTTATCCTCCTTCCCGGAAAATGTACCTTCCCGTGAAGGCTTCAAAGTCATTGGGGAGCAATTTTCCCAAGGAGAGCTCGCTCCAGTTAAAGTGATCGTGGATGCCGGGGGCAAAGAGACAGATCTGAAAACACGTCTCGAATCACTGGATTATATCAGCAAGGTGGGCGACCCGCAGCAAGGCGCGGAGAATGCCAACATTACGGCGTATAACGTAGAGTTCAACCTTAATCCATACTCAATCGAAGCGATGCAGCATATTCCTGACTTGCGGGCTACGGCCGAAGCGGCATTAAAAGATGTCGGAGTTACTAACGTCGATCAACAAGTCTGGATTGATGGACAGACGGCCGAACAATATGATATCGAAGTTGCTGGAGAGCGCGATGCGAAGGTTATTATTCCGGTCGTCATCGGTATGATAACACTGCTACTGCTGCTCTATCTGCGCTCGATCGTTGCGACAGCATACTTGATTGTAACGGTAGTCCTGTCGTACTTCTCTGCGCTCGGTCTGGGTTGGATCATCATCCATTATGGACTGGGAGCAGAAGCGATCCAGGGAGCGATTCCGCTGTATTCCTTTGTCTTCCTCGTAGCACTCGGCGAGGATTATAACATCTTCATGATCTCAAGCATCTGGCAGAAACGCAAAACGATGCCGCTTCGCCAGGCGATTAGAGAAGGTGTAGGCGAGACGGGTTCGGTCATTACCTCTGCAGGTCTGATTCTGGCGGGTACGTTCGCCGTTCTGGCAACCTTGCCGATTCAGGTGCTGGTGCAGTTCGGGATTATTACCGCGGTAGGTGTTATGCTCGATACGTTCCTGGTTCGTCCGTTCATGGTGCCAGCGATTACAGCGTTGCTGGGCAAATGGGCTTTCTGGCCAGGCAAGTATACGGAGATTGCCGAGAAGCAAGAGAAGAAACCAACCCGATCCCTGTAATTCAGGAGGAGGGGCAGATGGACGGCGGGGCTTGATGCCCGTGGTCCATCTTTCTTTTTACCAGAGGCGAGAGCCTTGGGTATGTATGTCTGAGATGGAATGGATAAGCTGGTAAAAATGCGCAGGGGATGCTATAGATACGGGATTCTTTGGGTGTGGAAGGTTTACTCGGCTTAGGGTTATGGGACATAATAGAAGAAGCGTCGGCCTTGAGCAGACGGACAAGTTCACATCAATGGGGTAACCAGAGGAAGGATGAAAGCAAGCATGACGAACAAACTGAATGTGTATTTCAATCATGACGGCGGCGTGGATGATCTCGTATCGCTGTTTATGCTTCTGCAAATGGACAATGTAAACGTAACCGGTGTATCGGTTATTCCGGCAGACGGATATTTGGAGCCGGCAACCGATGCGAGCCGTAAAATTATCGATCGTTTCGGGACGTATTCTATTGAAGTGGCTAAATCCAATTCCAGAGGCAAAAACCCGTTTCCAGCTGCATGGAGACTGCACTCATTCTATGTAGATGCACTGCCTGTGCTGAATGAATCCGGCAAAATGGAAGCGCCGCTCTCCGCTATTCCTGCGCATCAGCATCTGATTGAGAAAGTACGCAATACCGAAGGCAAAACGCTGTTGTTGTTCACAGGCCCGCTGACGGACCTCGCGCGTGCGCTGGACGAAGCACCGGACATCGAAGAGAAAATCGACAAGCTGGTATGGATGGGCGGTACATTCGAACGCGGAAACGTAGAAGAGCCGGAGCATGACGGTACGGCGGAATGGAACGTATTCTGGGACCCGGAAGCGGCTTATCGCGTATGGCAGAGCGGCATCCAGATTGATCTGGTCGCACTCGAAAGCACAAACAAAGTACCTCTTACACCGGCAGTCCGTAACCGCTGGGCAGCAGAACGCCGCTTCGAAGGTGTGGATTTCCTGGGGAACTGTTATGCAGGATGTCCGCCACTGGTGTACAGTGAGACCAACTCCACGTATTATCTGTGGGATGTGCTGACTACGGCTTCCGTAGGTCGCGAGGACATCGTGAAGAAAAAAACCGTGAATTGCATCGTCATCCCAGATGGCCCGAGCCAAGGCCGCACGGTGGAGCAGGCGGACGGACGTCCGGTACAACTGGTGTATGATACAGATCCGGAAGCATTTTTCACATACATGACTGATTTGGGTAAAAAAGCTGCTCCGCAGCGTTACTAATGATCGGCAGCCGTAGGGCTGACCTTCATGTAAGATAAAAAGACCTTTCTACGATACACATCAACGATACGAATCGGTAGAAAGGTACGAGCTAAAGAAAGCCGCAGGCTGTGTTCCGATGATCGGGGAGAACCCCGATGATGTGGATTACTGCCATGCGGCTTTTTGTTCTAGATTTTAAAGCGGTTGATCAGGCCATTCAGCTCGCTGGATAAAACACGCAGCGACTCGGCGGAGGCACTGATCTCACCCATGGATTGTAGCTGCGTTTCAGCAGCCTGAGATACCTTCTGGATGCTGGATGAGGATTCTCGCGAGATGTGTTCCATGTTTTCAATGGATGCCGACACTTCCTCTGAGCTTGCCGACAGCTGTTCAGAAGCTGCGGACACTTCATGCAGGCGCTCGTTGATCGTTTCAATGCCGCCATGAATGGAGGAGAACGATTGACCTGCTTCTTGCACGACAGTCAGACCGGATTTTACCGCTAGGGTGCTTGCCGACATATGTTTTGCAAGCAAAGAGGTCTGACGAGTCATCTCGGCAATCAACTCGGCTACATGTTGTGAAGATTGCTCGGATTCTCCTGCAAGCTTGCGTACCTCGGAAGCGACTACGGCGAAACCGTTACCGTGTTCACCTGCACGGGCTGCTTCAATACTGGCATTGAGTGCAAGCAGATTCGTCTGGGAAGCAATGTTTTTCATCAAGTGGGCAACCGATTCAATCTGGCTGGAGTAATCCGTAAGCTGGGTCGTCGATGTGGCCATCTGTACATTGGCCTGATGAATCTCGTCCATGCTGCGGATGGCTGTATCCAGCTTCGCCTGTCCATGAATGGCATCGTTCGTTGTCTGCTGCGACACGTCGGCAACTCGGGAAGAAGAATGAGCAATATGCTGCATGCTGCGTGTAATCTCTTCCATCGCAACCGTGACTTCTCCAGCACGGACCACCTGTTCGGTAGCCCCGTGTGCCGTATGATTCGTGTGCTCTGCAATCCGCTGACTGGCCTCGGCTGTTGCCTGGGAATGCCGGGATACACCTTCTGCGGCGTGAAGCAGGGAATCGGAGCTTTGGCGAATGCCCGTCATGACTTGCCGGGTATCCGTAACCAGGTGTTTGAACTCGGAAGCGAGCTGGCCAATTTCGTCCTTGCGTCCAAGCTCCACGTTGACGGTGAGGTCTCCTTTTCCCACTTCGGTGATGAGCTGTTTGAGCTTCACCAGTGGTCTTGTCAGATAACGTGCGAATATGTATACCAGTAGCACACTGAGCAATACAATCGCCAGGGCTGTCCAGACCATCGTGATCCGGTTGCTCGACATGAGTTCATAGACAGCGGTAGACTCCAGATCTGCTCCTACGATACCTAACATCTTGCCATCCGATCCATGAATCGGTACATAAGCGGTAATTGTAGCACCGTAATCTTCATCCCGAGTAAGTTCCCCACGAACGGATGTGTCTTCTGAAAAGGCTTGAAGCATGCCATCGTAAAGGGTCTCCTCCGTTGTACCGTATGGGGAAAAATCATCCTCGGCTACATCCGGCGCGGCCCCGTCTACCACGTAATAATATGCAGCCTTTCCACTTTCCTCGCGTGTGCCCAATGTGTACAAATATTTGAGTCCGTTGGCTTCACGCAACTGGCTAAGTTGTGCGCGCAGCGTATCGTAATACGCCGTTTTGTCCTGACCCGTGCTGAGTGGAGCATACAGTGTCGTATCAATCAAAGCGGCTGCCCGTTCAGCTACAGCCTGTGCCTGCATCCCCATGGATTGTTCAACCAATTGAGCAGATGCCTGATACATCGTGATGCCCAAAATGGCCCCAGCAGCCAGCATCAAACAGGAAAAAAACAAAAAAATTCGCATAAACAAACTATTCATCGTTCCAATTGCTCCCCCTTGTGAGCGTATATGTTATGTATGTATTTCTACTTCAATTTATCGGCATATGATTGGAAAAGGATTAGGAATTGGGAGGGGTTAAAGTCAGTGTTTTATGTCGTGGTGTTCCTACTGCGTTCAATAGTGGAGTCTAACAATCCTGAGAAGCGCTAATTGCTGCTTTTTGAACAGTTCAAAATGTAACGATTCCGAAGAGACCTTATTTTGCGCAAAAAGGTTTGTTTTTTGAGCTTAGGCAATCCTTTTTCGGGAGAAAAGGTTTCTGGAGATCGTTACATTTCAATATGCTAAGCTACATGGTTCCGCCGCCTTGGCGAATGGACGGAGGAATCTTCTCAGGCCCCTGATTGATGTAACGATGGATAAACGTACCTACCTTGGCATCATCAAACTTGCCCAGCTTCATCGTTTTGGTCCAGGCGGTCACAACGACCTCGCTGCCGTCAGGAATATCTTTGTTGGGTACGGCAAGTATACCTGACCCGGCTTGGCGAAATTTTGCGAGATATTGGAGATGATCCTTCAGTTCATCACTGGCATTTTCACGATAATAGATGATGATGTCTCCATGCTCCATATTGTGAACCAGATAAGGATACCCCGGGAATTCGGTATAAAAGCCAAATTGGATATCATGCGGATTATGTGGACCTGAAGTCGGTATTTTCATTTCATACTGGATCGGCTCCTCGGTGTGGGTAGCTCCATAATATTTGTCATCCGTCACATCGATGGTTGCATTGTTCGGGAGGTCAGCTACATCATAAGTTTTTCCGGCACCTTGAAGGAAGAAAAATCCAAAAGAGATGAGCGACACAGCGATCAGAGCATGAGCCGTTAGCCGAAGCGAACGGCTTTTCTTCTGAATGGCTGCTCGTTCGTTCTTTTTCATATGACTAACAATTTTGCCACGTGTACGTGATGCCCAGATATAGGCGGCGATTGAAAGTAGTAGCACAGCGGCTCCAATGATCAGCCCCAGATATGAGGTGCCTGTTTGTTGTTCCATTTGCATATGATCCATGTGGGTCATGTCCATTCCAATTCCTCGCTTTCGTCAACAAATAATCAATAGTTACACTACATATTGTAGTGTCAAAGGTGAAGCAAAATAAAGAAAACATACAGACAAGCTAATAACATTAAAAACTAAGCAAGAAACAAAGAAAAAACAGTAGAGAAAGTAGCAATCGAAGCAAGCTTATAAGTAAGCAAATATAAGTAAGTAAACTTTTTTTCTTACTCACGACCATAAACAAGTTGCTTTACTTTAAAGTCCGCTATACCTACCTCAATAGAGCAAAGTTACTTCATTTAAATGCTGGCTCATATAAGTAAATACAAACATATTTTACACTACACATTATAGTGTATGGAATATGTTCTGCGCAATGTTGCTTTTGGCAAATGAAAAAGACTTCCTCCACAATCGGGGGAAGTCTCCATTTCAGCAATCTTAAGTAGAAGAAACGAATTTACAAGCGTCCAAACGGCGAGAATAACGGGCTAAATAAACCAGCTATAGTCGAAAATAACAAACGATACATTAAGTAAAACAATACAGCATTCACAATCAACACGCTGTACGTGCTGTCAATGGCAGCTTTGGTCCGATTGAGCGGATGCTGGAACAGCACCGTATTCATTGCAACAAACACCATAATATATGACAGCACCAGTAGGGAAATCGCGAACGAGTAGGAGATCACGATCATCAAGTTAGCGAGCAGAAGCGTAGCGATTGCAGGAACCAGCAAGGTTCCGAACTGGGCAACCAGAATTTTGGGACGGAACGTAATCCGTTCCAGCTTAAGTACACCATAGATGAGCGCAACAGCAGCAACCAGAATAATAGCTGAAAACAGGAGCGGGCGCAAAAATCCGCTAATAAATATGCCTTCCGCACCGAGGCGGCCAAATGTGATCAGAACATATGTAGAGGTTAATACAGCAAACAATGCCATCGTTAGCCACCCATTCAGGGCATGCTGTTCACCGACGGTTTTCATCGATTGAAACGGGCGAGCCAGTACGCTGAGGAAATAGGTCAGGTATTGTTTGCTTACTTCTTTGGCTTGCTGTACTTTTTCATTCTGAACGAAGTTGTTCCACTGATTTCCTGCGCTACCTTGGTTAGTATCGTGATCAGGAGCTTCATGGTTACTGGAATGTACCGTTGCTGTTTCTTTTACAAGCGATGGTACAGGTGAAGCCGAAGAAGAGCGTGTAGGTTCTGGTTGCTGAGTAGCAGATTCCTTGTTGCTGGACCAATGTGTGTATTCCGAGTCAGCAGAAGGTGAATCTGTGCGTGATACGGAATCCACACGGTCAGAAGAAGCATGGGTTCCCGTCAGGTTAGAACCGCACTTCTCGCAAAACTGGGCATCTCCATTTTCATGATTACATACTTGGCATTTCATGTTCATAAGCCTCCAATTTCTTAAATTATGGAACAAGTTAACATTGTGTCTCATTTTAACGTTCTATGACGAACTTTGTCTATGGATCGCAGAATTTAATACCCAAAATAAACCTTATGAAACAGGAGGCACCATAACAAGGAGACCACCTCCCCTTGGACGGCCTTCTCAAAAGCATATATAGTAGAGGAAATGCAAATTTGGATTTGGGAATAGATTCAGGAGGGTAAGCTTCAATGACGGAGACCAATAATACAACTAAAGCCATATTTTTCGATGTGGATGATACCTTATATGATCACTTGCAGCCCCTTCGGAGAGCATTGCAGGAGGTGCTGGAATTACCGGAACCGTTTGATTATGCGCTGGCCTATCATCGTTTTCGGTATTACAGCGACTGGTTGTCTGCACAGGAAGACCTGTCGGCAGTTCCGGAACCGGATGCAGTGGAGCGTATGAGATGCCGCAGGTTTGAGCTAACAATGGCTGATTTTGGAGTTGAACTGCAACCTGGACAAGCACAAGAACTGCAGCGTAGGTATCTGAGCAGACAGTTTGAGATTACTCCCTTCGAAGGAGCCTATGATCTGATTCGCAGACTTCAAGCGGAGGGCCATACGGTGGGACTGATTACAAATGGAGAAGGTCAGCATCAGCGGCGCAAGTTAGAAGCGTTGGATATGTTCGGCCTGGTGGACGAGCAACGGGTCTTTATTTCTGGTGAAGTCGGTTATGCGAAACCGGACGGCAGACTGTTTGAGCATGTGAACAAGCAGACAGGAACAACAGCAGATCATAGCTACTATATTGGAGATTCGTGGCGCAACGATGTTGCCGGAGCGGTGGAAGCAGGCTGGAACATCATCTGGTTTAATCACCGGGAGGCATCGCCCGAATCGGATCATCAACCACATTTTACGGCACGGGACTACGAGGAAATCAGTCACTTTCTTACGTTTGAACAGGTTCGTTCATAGGCACGAGCTCGGAGAATCAAAGCGCTTCTCAGAATCGAATAATGATTATGTTGTAACAAGGCATTCAGTCCTGTCATCTGTGGTTGCAGATGAAGGGCTGTTTTTTATTCTCATTTGAGTGTGTGAGAATGTTCACTGAAGGTGGATAAGGTTGGCGGTATAACTACATGAGCAACCTTGTTCATAGTGGAAGCAGTCATAAGTTCATCATGAAGCCCGGCTTCATGGAATCTTCATTTGGAAGAGAGGCCAAAGCTCTTTTCAAAGTATATAGTCAGTGTTATAATTAAAACAAGATTTAGATTAAGTCTAAATTAAAGAAAAGAATAACGAAGCAATTCCAAACAAATCATATTTTAAACAAAACTAAACTAGATATTCGAAAGGGGATAAATTCCATGAGTACAATCCAAACTAACCCAAACACTTCTGTAACCAACACAGCTGAACTTCAAGAGGTCTTGAACCGTCAGATCGCAGGATGGTCTGTCCTTTACACGAAGCTACACAACTTCCATTGGTACGTTAAAGGACCACACTTCTTCACCCTTCACGCCAAATTCGAAGAACTGTACAACCTGGCTACAGCCAATATGGACGAGGTTGCTGAGCGCCTTCTGACCATTGGAGGTCGTCCTGTAGCAACGATTGCAGAGCAACTTCGCCTGTCCCCAATTGGAGAGGCACAAGGACAGATGTCTGCTGAGCAGATGGTTGAACAGGTTGTTGCCGATTTGAATGCGATGCTGAATGTGATTCGCCAAGGCATTCATGAAGCTGGGGAAGTTGAAGACAAGGCGACTGAAGATATGATGATCGGATTCACTGCTGCGCTGGATAAAGAGATCTGGATGTTAAACGCATTTTTGGGCAAATAATTGAAGTGAACCTGTTTCCTGACAACGATATGTAGAGTCCGTGAACAAACGTCCCGTTCGCTTACAAATCCGGTGTGCTTCCCGTATAATAATGGCATCCAAGATGTACAGAATGGTGGAATGAGAAATGCGGACAGACCTGGATCGATTACAGGAAGAAGCTGAACGGTTTATATATACAAGTTACGAAGAGCTGGGCCATACGCGTGAAGACGCAGAGGCCCGGCTTATTGCCATTTTGCGCGAGATTGAGAAGACGGGAAGCTATACCCATACTGCTGAGGAACTGGAACATGGCTGCAAAATGGCCTGGCGAAACAGCAACCGCTGTATTGGTCGGTTGTTTTGGGACAAGCTGCGCATCGTGGATGCCCGTCATGCAGATACCGCAGGATTGGCTGCGCAGGCCGTACTGGATCATATCCATACAGCTTCCAATGGCGGAAAGATCATCCCTACGATTACCATTTTGCCGCCAGAAGGCCCAGGTGGAGCCCCCATCCGTATCTGGAACCATCAGTTGATCCGTTATGCGGGATATGAGACAGCGCAGGGCATTGTGGGTGATCCTGCTTCCATTGAACTGACCAGAGCGGCCACTTCGCTCGGCTGGCAGGGAGCTGGGTGCAATTATGATGTGTTGCCGATTATTATTCAAGCTCAAGGAAAGGCACCAGAGTGGTATGTAATACCAGAGCAGGAGATCATCGAAGTACAGATTGAGCACCCGGAGCGAGTAGAGATTGCTGAACTCGGCCTGCGTTGGTACGGGGTGCCGATGATTGCGGATATGCGGGTCGAGATCGGAGGCATTAACTACCCGGCTGCGCCGTTTAACGGTTGGTATATGGAAACGGAGATCGGAGCGCGAAACTTTGCCGATCCATTCCGATATAACAAGTTACCAGATGTAGCTGCTGCACTAGGGTTAAACAAGTCGAGTGAAACGACACTTTGGAGAGATCGGGCTCTGGTGGAGCTTAATGTGGCTGTGCTACATTCATTTAAGAAGGCCGGCGTGAGTATCGTGGACCACCATACAGCTGCATCACAGTTTGCTCTGTTTGAACAGCGGGAAGAAAAGGCTGGACGCGAGCTGACTGGAGATTGGGTATGGCTGATTCCACCGGTATCTCCAGCGACGACTCATATTTTTCACAGTTCCTATCGGAATGAGATTGTGAAGCCGAACTTTTTTCATCAGGACCCTGCATACAGGTTTCAAGATGGGATGGCTGTTGCCGCAGATGTCGGTATCAGTGAGCAACACCATAAGCACCATGAGAACATGGATCATCAAAACGACCGAGAGCATGCGTCCGATGAAGCCAAACAGTCACAGGCAGGGAATACACCAATGAAATGCCCGTTTGCACATTAAGTTGTGTGAGCGGGTTTTATTTTTTGAAGCAGTCCTCTCAGCTCTCTTTCATCCGATACCTGCTTCGCATGATGGCTTGAACGGCGATGGCTGCCGCGATCAGAACAAGATTAAAGACAAATACAGCATACAGAGACAAGGTCTCCATCAGAAGTGCTGCGAGTAGAGGAGATAGCATAGAGCCGATCTCGGCAGACGAGACAATTTTACCAATGACAGAGCTTCGATTCACTTCAGGAGTGTGATCCCCAATATGTGCAAAAAAGGAATCCATGTAACAAGCCCCGCCAATGCCACCGACGAAC
The DNA here is from genome assembly GCF_023714295.1 of Paenibacillus polysaccharolyticus. Classification (GTDB taxonomy): domain Bacteria; phylum Bacillota; class Bacilli; order Paenibacillales; family Paenibacillaceae; genus Paenibacillus; species Paenibacillus polysaccharolyticus_A. Next base: position 50,237 of record NZ_JAMAUN010000011.1, on the reverse strand, counting down.
ATGCCAATGTACACCCAGATGTGGACAGATGTACTTAGAAAAACAATGACTTCAACCCCGATCAGGAACATGCCCAGCATGCACATCAGGAGCCGATCACCCAAGCGGTCGGAGAGAAAACCTACAAAAGGGGCAGCCGCAAGCGTAGAAATTCCGGCTATGGTAAAGGCCAGACTGGCAGAGAAGGTATCCCACTGCATGATTTGAGTTGCATAGAGTGCAAAATACGTCAAGAAAACGGCATAGGCACTCATCTCCAAGACATGCACCGTTATGTATCCTGTAAGCGGGACAGGAATAGGACCTGTGCCACTGCTTGGGCGAGACTGTGTATTATTGGAGGCATACTCCTGAGCAAGCTTTTCTTGACGTGAAGTTTGATCTGCAGGAGCCGAAGAGAGAACTTCACTATCCTTCCACTCTAGAAAGGGTATTGAGCCAGATGATCCATGCGTTGCTTTGTTTTGCATACCCATAACAACTACCATAGCGATCAGACAACAGCATGCAACCAGCCAGAACGGAACGGACAGCGGTACGTGGAGCGTAAGCAAGCCGCTGATGACCGGCCCCAGGATCATGCCCCCACCCTCACTACTGCTGATGTATCCGTTGTATAGTCCCCGGTTATCGCTATTTCCTCCGTCACTGATGATGGAGCGTACGATAACGGTCAGCCCGGTTGAGGCCATTCCTTGCAATAGTCGCAACACACCAAGAAATAGGGGCGTAGAGGCAATAGCAAAACCGGCTGTACATATAGCAAGCATAAGTAACATAAGGGCCAGGGACGTTTTGACCCCTGCCCGGCGATAGAGCGCTGAGGCAGGTAACCCGCCGGCTACTTTACCTAAATAGAACATTCCGAAAATTAAACCCATCTCCCAGCCAGACAGGCCAAGTTGGTCGATATATAGCGGAAAGAGGGGCAGAATCATAAATCCCCCCATCTGGCTAAGAAAACAGACACTCATTAAAAGGGGGAGATTACGGCGCATCTCCATGGTCTTCCTCACCTCAACTCCATGATATGGAGTCCCGGCGTCATTCATTCTTTTTGAATCACTTCGAAAAATTAAAATAACTCAAAAAGGAACGTAGCAGATGTAACTGCTACGTCTTCGTCTGAGACTTATGCCGCGAAATTTACATCAATGCTGAACAGTGTTTGCCATCAGTGATGATGGTGAGGGTGTTTATTTTCGTGGTCAGGTATAACTACGTTAACAACGGTTTTTTGAATATGTGTTGCATGGTTTGTGTTTTCTGCATTGTTTTTAGATTTGTTTTTTGCACGATTTTTAGAGATGAGTTTGCTTTTGTTGGTAGCTTTGCTTTTTGGAGAGAGCGGTGAGAAGAAGTTAGTCATGGTAAAGCCTCCTTCATTAATATACGTTTTATTTTTTTGAATCTATCAATTCACATGGACAGGCTAAAATATTGAAATAGATAGATTACCAGTAAGGATTGCAGCCGGGATTGCAGTGATGGTGATGATGATTGTGTGGATGATGGTGGTGGTGATGTGTATCTTTCTCTTTAGATTCAGGCAGAATGACGTTAACGACAGTTTCCTGAATATGCTCTGACTTGCTTGTGTTACCTGCGTTGTTTTTAGATTTGTTTTTTGCGCGGTTTTTGGATATCAGTTTGCTTTTGTTGGCAGCTTTACTTTTTGGAGAGTGTGGGGACAAGTAGTTAGCCATGAAGAATACCTCCTTGTGATGGATATACGTTATACTATTCCGAATCTATTAATTCGTTTGTATAGAAGACTAATTAATAAGAAAATAGATTTATTTCCATATTATTAATATCTGTAACGTGCGCGCTTGATCTTTCAAAACAAAAGAAAATGGGGTAAATTATTCATATTCGAGATATGGCTTAATTAAAGTCGTGTATAATAGGTAAGGTTTCTTAGGATAAACCCAAGGATAAGGGGGCGACGTGAAGCATGTCAGAACAACAACCGATCATCCGGTTCGAGCGGGTGACACAGCAATATGACCAGGATGAGGCTGTATTGAAAGCTGTCAGCTTTGAGATTGAACGTGGGAAATTTTATACGCTTCTCGGCCCGTCCGGTTGCGGTAAAACAACGATATTAAGGCTGATTGCCGGCTTTGCGGAGCCGACGGAGGGCAGCATTTATTTTAACGGCGCATTGATTAACAAGGTTCCTGCGCATCAGCGTCAGGTGAATACGGTATTTCAGGACTATGCGTTATTTCCACATTTGAATGTATTCGAGAACGTAGCCTTTGGCTTGCGGATTAAAAAAATGAAAACATCCGAGATTCGTAGCAAAGTGCTCGAAGCTCTCAAGTTTGTCAATCTGTCCGGTTATGAGAATCGGGAGATTGGCGAGATGTCCGGCGGACAGCGCCAGCGTGTGGCGATTGCTCGCGCGATTGTGAACGAGCCTGAGATTCTGCTACTGGACGAGCCTTTGTCAGCTCTCGACCTGAAGCTTCGTACCGAGATGCAGTACGAGTTGCGAGAGCTACAGCAACGGCTGGGCATTACGTTTATTTTTGTCACGCATGATCAGGAAGAAGCACTCGCGATGTCCGATGAAATTTTTGTCCTGAACGGTGGTGTCATTCAGCAGAGCGGTACGCCGAATGATATTTATGATGAGCCGATTAACCGTTTTGTCGCGGACTTTATCGGGGAGTCGAATATCGTGGCTGGCAAGATGAAACAGGACTTTGTGGTTGAGTTTGCAGGTGCTCAGTATGAATGTGTCGATCAGGGTTTGCAGCCTGACGAGCCTGTTGAGATCGTCATCCGTCCAGAGGACTTCGAGATCACAACCGAGGAGCAGGGCAAGCTTAAGGTGAAGGTGGACTCGCAGCTGTTCCGCGGCGTGCATTACGAAATCTCGACCTACGATGACGCAGGCAACGAATGGCTGATTCATTCGACGAAGAAAGCGGCCGTCGGATCGCGAATCGGGCTTTATTTTGACCCGGAAGCCATTCATGTTATGCGTTTCAACGAAACTGAGGAAGAGTTCGACAGACGACTCGAAGCTTACCAAGAGGCCGCTCATGCAGACTAAAGCCAGCACGCGCAATGCGTATCTGATTCCCTATGTGTTATGGATGGTGTTGTTCGTTGTAGCGCCGGTGCTGCTGGTCATCTATTATTCGTTCTTTGATGTGGAGGGTAACTTCACACTTGGCAACTATGCGCGGTTCTTTACGCCAGTGTATATGCAGATGACGCTCAGTTCATTCTGGTATGCATTTCTGATTACGGCGTTCTCGCTACTTATCTCGTATCCAACGGCGTATATGCTGACCCGGACGAAGCATAAGCAGCTGTGGTTACTGCTGATCATTTTGCCAAGCTGGATCAATCTGTTGTTAAAAGCGTACGCCTTTATTGGCCTTTTCGGCACATACGGTCTGACCAACTCTCTGCTGGAAGTGGTGGGCATTGGGACACAACAGATTTTGTTCACTGATTTCAGCTTTATCTTTGTTTCGGTGTACATCTTCATTCCCTTTATGATTCTGCCGATCTTTAATGCGCTGGAAGAGATGAATCCGTCCCTGATCTATGCTGCACGGGATCTCGGCGCTTCATCGTGGCTGACGTTCCGCCGTGTGATCTTCCCGCTGACGATCAGCGGAGTGAAATCAGGCTGTCAGGCCGTATTTATCCCGGCGCTGTCCCTGTTTATGATTACCCGCCTCATTGCGGGGAACCGTGTTATTACGCTGGGTACAGCGATTGAGCAACATTTTCTCGTTACCCAGGACTGGGGCATGGGTTCGACGATTGCCGTCTTTTTGATTATCGCGATGGCAGTCATTATGTTTCTGACCGGATCAGGCAAGAAGGAGGTGCGAAATGGGAAGAAACGGAAAGCTGTCTAACGTCTATCTGGCTGTTGTATTCGCCATTTTGTACGCGCCGATTGCCTATCTGATTTTCTATTCATTCAATAGTGGTGGCCATATGCGGGGGTTCGAAGGCTTCACACTGGAATGGTACAGAGAAGTTTTTGCGGACACCCGGCTGCTCATTATTGTCTTGAATACGTTTATTATCGCGCTGTTGTCCTCAGCGATTTCAACCATTCTGGGTGTGGCAGGGGCACTGGCAATTTATCATGTACGTCGTAAACGGACCAAAAACACACTGTTATCTCTAAACAACGTGTTGATTGTTAGCCCCGATGTCATTATCGGTGCATCATTCCTGATTCTGTTTACGATGATTGGCATCAAACTCGGCTTTACGTCGGTATTGCTGTCTCATATCGCATTCAGTGTGCCGATTGTGGTCATCATGGTGCTACCGAAGCTGCAGGAGATGAGTCCAACCTTGATGGATGCGGCTCGCGATTTGGGCGCGGGCTCATGGCAAATTCTAACGCGTGTGGTACTGCCTTACGTGAAACCCGGTATTTTTGCTGGATTTTTCATGGCTTTGACGTACTCGCTCGACGACTTTGCCGTAACCTTCTTTGTGACAGGGAATGGATACTCCACGCTTTCAGTGGAGATTTACTCCAGAGCAAGGCAGGGCGTATCACTGTCGATTAACGCTCTGTCTACCTTGCTGTTCCTGCTCACGGTGTTGCTGGTGGTTGGATATTACTTCATTAACCGCCGCGCAACACGGATACCACCCGGAGGAAAGGGGTTGCGTCCATGAAACAGCTGGTACGGACATTCGCACTTGTATTTGTGGCCGCATTTGCCCTGATGATTCTCGCTTCGTATCTGAACAAAAGTCAGGGATATTCCGGTGGAAACACGCTGACGATCTACAACTGGGGCGATTATATCGACCCGGATCTCTTGAAGGAATTCGAAGAAGAATCCGGAATGAAGGTCATTTATCAGACGTTTGATTCCAATGAAGCGATGTTGACCAAGATTGAACAGGGCGGCACAACGTTCGACGTGGCGATTCCTTCCGAATATGCGATTAGCAAAATGAAAGAAGAAAACCTGCTCGTTCCGATTGACCATAACAAGCTACCCAACCTGAAAAACATTGATCCCCGGTTCCTGAACTTGAACTACGATCCGGATAATCAATTCTCTATCCCGTATTTCTGGGGAACCGTTGGTATTGTGTATAACCCCGACTTGGTGGGTGGCCTGACATTTGACAGCTGGAATGACCTATGGGACCCGCGTCTGAAAAATCAGATCCTGTTGCTCGATGGTGCTCGTGAGGTCATCGGTATGGGGCTGAATAGCCTGGGGTACTCACTTAATGATACGAATGAAGATCATCTTCAGGCTGCACTCAAAAAGCTGTCTACCCTGACTCCTAACGTAAGAGCCATCGTTGGAGACGAGATCAAAATGTTGCTTGCGAACGAAGAAGCCGCAGTTGGACTCGTATGGTCTGGGGATGCATCAGAGATTATGGATCAGAACGACAAGCTGGATTACAAGGTACCGGAGGAAGGTTCAAATCTCTGGTTCGACAGCATGGTCATCCCGAAAACAGCTAAAAACGTAGACGGCGCGCACCAGTTTATCAACTTTATGCTGGACCCGGATCATGCTGCACGCAACGCAGAGTACGTGGGATACTCGACACCGAATGCGGAGGCACTTAAGCTGTTGCCAGAAGATATCTCGCAGGATGAACGCTTCTATCCAGACGAGACACTGACAAGCAAGCTGGAGGTTTACAACAATCTGGGCAAAAAAATGCTATCGCATTATAACGACCTGTTTCTGGAGTTTAAGATGCATAGTAAATAATTGTCCTCCAGTCTACACAAACTGCGCGAACTGCAACGAACACAACAAGTGCAACTCAAATACCCCTGAGCATATTGGCGGCTTCAGGGGATATTTGACGTTGGATTTATTCCGGCGCGGGCTCCGAGAATTCGGATTGCCGGGAACTTTATTTACACCCGTGCGTACTAAAGCCCATAACCCCGAATATGAAAAGTATATCGGGATGGAGGGAACGGAACGGGATGAAAGAGAACGGAACGGAAACTCTGACGGTGTAGATGTGATGTTTGAATTCAATTGTTTTACTAAAATGAAGTGGGAAGGAGGTTCGTGATGTTAGGCATGATCGTGCTTGTTTTGTTATCTTGGCTTTTGCTTCGTTTCACGATCAAGCAACCGTTGTCTGTGCTCGGGTATCGTCCGGCAGGTCTACGTCTCCAGCAATTTGCGATAGCCTTACTTTTGGGTATCCTCGTTTCCTCGGCAGTTCACTGGACAGAATCTCTGGTCACCATGTCAAACTGGAAGCTAAACCCCGAATATTCCTGGGCTGATTTTTTGACAGCCAGTTGGCGGAACTTCAAGTCGGTCTGGTTTGAGGAATTGCTTTTCCGTGGTGCACTGCTTGTACTTATGATTCACGGGTTAGGAGTCCGATGGGGAGTCGTACTTTCTTCCATAGCGTTTGGGATGTATCACTGGTTCACGGGCGGTGTGTTCGGAAACATCCCGGTTATGCTTATTGTATTTACAACGACCTTTATCATGGGTTTGGTTTGGGCATATGCGTATGCCAAATCCGGTTCTATGGCTATTGCAGTCGGAAGCCATCTAGGCTGGAACGGGGCATCATCCATCCTGTTCTCTGACGGCCCAAACGGCGAGCAATTGTTCGTTCAAGTGACAGGCATAAGCTACATGCCACTTGCCGGAATACCTTCACTGATTTTTTTTGTCGCGTCCAACGCAGCCCTGCCTCTGATCCTTTTTTTCTGGATTAAATACAATATCGCCATTCAATCGAAACCAAGCCAAGTCAATAGACAGTCAGTAGACTCCGACATATGAATCAGAACCCTCCTGAAAAAACAAAAACCACCCCTGATCACCTTTGGATCAGGGATGGCTCCTTTCCTTACTTTATAGCAATAGCCTTGCAGTGCGATATCAGATAATTAACAAGTTACATGTTAACGGAGAGGGAAGAGATAAGCTGGAGAAGCGAAGCGCTCGCCTTTACAACCGGATTTTCTCATAGGATATGAGATTCCAAAAAATCCGGGGGTAACAGCGATCGGAAGATTACTCTGCACTCGGAGTGGCTCCAGTGTAACTCAAAGAACTTATCGGATATCATGCCACTACATAGGCTTTTTGCGCCCCATGATGATATACGCCCCGCCCACAATCAGCACAATGGCCACAAACGGTTGAATATAGCTCATGTTGCTCAGTACTGAACCGATCGACATGACAGTGAAGAACAATAGGGAAAGAACCGTCAGAATATTAATCGGAATCAGCAACCATTTATTTTTGCCGCCAAACCAGTAGAGTTCAAACAAACCGACCGCTGGCGCCAGAATGAAGCCTGGCCACATCGTACCCCAGTTACCAAACAGCATCGCGATCTGGCATACAATACCGACGGTCAGCAGCAAGCCGCCTGGAACGAGCAATCCAACGCCACGGCCAATCATGGAGAAATATAACCAGTGGAAGAACAGTCCGAGCGGAATCACAAATAACGTAGGCCAGAAAGTACCAAAGATTGTGCCTGGGCCCATTGTGCCGCCTTGATTCAGAATCAGGTATACACCGAGCAAAATCAGGACAGGTGCAAGAATCGTACGTTTAGCCATAATTTCTCTCCTTTTGAATATGGAATCTTTCATCCGTGCAATATGTAACATCATTTTCGTTATATACAGCATACCACGAACTGGAAAAGTGGAACCTCCGTCTTTGGCGTTAAACTTATCCTAGACTAAAGTCTAGGTATGGGGTTACGATCCTATCCCTGCCGAGTCCCCAGATTAGCCCGGTATTGACCCGGGGTCTGTCCCGTCCACTTTTTGAACGCATTCTGAAAGGCGCTTTGTTCCGAAAAATGCAGGGCATAGGCGATATCGCCGACAGCATAGTTTCCTCTTTGTAAGTAACGCTGCGCCATTTCCTTCCGTACCTGAACAGAGATTTCGTTAAACGTTGTACCTTCTTCACGCAATCTGCTCTGTAGTGTGCGAATGCTCACGCCGAGATGTGCGGCCGTGTGTTGTAATGTGGGGAAGAAGGAAGGCAGACTCTCCGTGATCCATCGGCTTACTTTGCTGGAGAAAGGCTGAGAGGCATACAGGTCTGCTCGGGTCTCCTCCGCCATCGACTCGAAAACCTTCAACATCCTGGCATCCGAATATAAAACGGGCAACGTCAGGACCTCTTTGGATAGACGCAGCAGGGTTTGGGTAGCACCAAACTCGGGAGTGACCCCAAGGGAGTTCACGTAAACAGACAGATCACCTGCACCGTCAGGGGCTTCGTGACGGAATTGGACTTCTCTTACCACGGCCCGGTGATTCGCCAGCTTGTTGATTAGATGTAATATCGAAACAGTCATATCCTCTACGCAATGGCGAGACATAGGAATTTCTTCATTTTCAACAGACAACTGAATGATTACATCCGGGCCATCGACCTTCCACTCCAGTTGAAATCCACTATACAGAATATCGTTATACCGCTGGTATGCGCCAAGTGCGTCACCAATCGTTTTGGAGTGCATCATGACATATCCGGGCAGACTTAAATCCGCAAAATCCAGCCGCCCACCCTGGTTTAATCCAAAGTATGGATCGTTTGCATAATCAGCAGCACGCCGCATGATCCGTTCCAATTCAGTGACGGGAATCCGAGCATCCGGGTTCTCCAAGATGGAGGGATCCACATCGATGTCTTTGAAAAAGGATTCTGTGTCAAAACCTTGGTGTACCAGCGTTTTCAAAATTGGATATACCATGGATATCGGGACACTTTGGTTAAGATGTTTCATAAATCCTCCTATTTGCACGAATCCGCAATGATTTGGCGTGGTTGATCATTTGTTTATACCGTCCTTCACTTTATGCTTATGATATGTCCGTTTCATCGGTCTTCATGAACCATATTATACAGGAGGAATATACGTATGAATGCAAATAAAATTCTCATCATTAACGGCCATCCCGATCCACAGAGTTATTGCAAGGCACTGTCAGAGTCCTACGCAGAGGGCGTGCGAAAATCAGGGGGGGCTGTAGAGATGATTGATCTAAGTGATATCGAGTTCAATCCGAATCTCCGATACGGCTATCGTCAGCGGACAGAGCTCGAGCCTGATCTGCTGAAGGCACAGGAACTCATTCGCTGGGCAGATCATTTGGTATTTGTGTATCCAACGTGGTGGGGAACGATGCCGGCCGTGCTGAAAGGGTTTATTGATCGGATTTTCCTGCCGGGGTTCGCCATGAGGTATCGGGACAACTCACCGCTGTGGGACAAATTGTTGAAAGGTAAGTCTGCACAGCTTATTGTGACGATGGACACCCCTTGGTTCTACAATGCATTGGTATACAGAAGGGCAGGTCACCGGGTCATGAAATCCAACGTCCTTCAATTCAGTGGGGTATCCCCTGTACGTGTAACCGAGATTAGTCCAATCCGCAAGTCCACGGAATCGTTTCGTCAGAAATGGCTGGGTAAGGTGATGGAAATGGGGATGAGGCAGGCACGATGATCTAATAGGGATAGGAATATCAAATGAGAATCGTTCATAAAGAGTGAGGAACAAAGGAACAGAGCAAAGAAAAGGATCAAAGAAAAGGATCAAAGAACACAAAGAAACGAGGCAGAGCACTTCCTGCTTCGTTTCTTTGTTGTGAAGATGAAGCAGCGATAAGTCAGTTGTTAACCTGCTTTTTCACTACTTTTTCAACACATCCGAATGTTTCTTGCCCCAGCTGTTCACGCCGTCGTCTTCAATGATCGAGATCGCCGCGTCAGCAATATCCGGGTTTGTCATCAGTTTTTCCTGAATCCGGAACTTGATATCATCCGCATCCGCTAGACTGAGTCCCTTAGTCAGCTCAATCAGACCCTCAACATGGTAATAACGGCCTTCCTGAATGATACGCATCATTTGGATATCAGCCACATGGCTGTCTGCCAGAATCGTCTGGGACACCTTGTCCTCGATATCCTGCGGTGCGGCGACACCGATCAGACCAATCATGTTGTCATAGCCGACACGGAAAGCTACGGCGATCATCAGGCATCCGATAATAGTGGTGACAATACCGTCAAGCAAAGCGAAGTTTGTCAGTGCAATGACGATAACAGATATAAGCGCAAGCGTCGCTCCAAGCACGGCTACAACGTCCTCGTAGAATACCAGGCGGGTTGGTGGTGCGGCACGTCCAACATTTTTGATTGCTGCAGGCACCAGGGCGAACCCTGTCGCTTTGGGCGCGCGGGCTTCTTTCAAGATTTCCTTCATGGCTTTGATGAGGATGGCTCCATCAATCACAATATTAAGCAAAAGCACACCAATGTTGATCCACAGTCCGCCCGAGTGACCAGCAGGATGCTGGAGCAGGTGAATGCCTTCGTGAATGGTTTCGTAGGCCATAATCGTCACCACAATTACGGCAATCATACAGAAAATGTTGATGACCCGTCCGAATCCGGTCGGGAAGCGGCGTGTAGGTTTTTTCTCGGATAATACACTTCCGACAAATACAAACCCTTGGTTAATGGCATCGGCCAGTGAATGCATCGCTGATGCGAACATGGCGCCGCTGCCACTGAATATAAAGGCTCCTCCTTTACATAGTGCAAGTATGGCGTTACCCGCCATGGCTACAGCAGAGGATGTGTTGCCTTTTTTGACGAGAGACATAAAGCTCTCTGACTTCGGTTGTTCAGCCACTTCGGTAGTTCCTCCCAGATATGTAGTTGATGTAGAAAGACAGTCCTTCTTCCGGTAGCTTGTGCATTTCCACTAAATGTTATTATAACCGCCTTTACAACTCCCAGCATTATAAAAAATGGTCATATCACTATCCAGACGATAACGGCTGTTAATATAATTGTTTGTGATTCAATTTGACTTAGTATTCGATCACATCGATCTCACGCAAGTTACGATTGGATTGCTCCAGTAATTCGGTGAAGGTTTCAGCCACGTAATAGACAAAGTCAGGATCATGTTTGAATATAATAATCTGTCCATATGTTCCTTGCTCTGTTGGATCGAAATCCAACATCAAATACAGCGAACCACCTCCCAGCTTGCCAAAGGTAATCCATGATTTCTGATGCAAATAAGGCTTGATTCGTGGGTCCAGCTCACGCATTTCTTCTTCGGAAAAGTAGTCCTTCATCCGAATCTCTACAGTACCGTCATGTTCTCTCTTCATTTGTTCCAGCGATAACATGTAGAAGACCATATCTTCATTTTGTGCGGCATCACCTGGAAAAAGAACGTGAAAGGCATATCCGCTGCCGTTTTTACGCTTGTAGAATGCCCGGAAATCTGCCGGTAGACGTATACTGTAATATTGCTCAAACGCGTCAAGCTCCTCATCGGTTGCTCCTTCCTGTTCGCGGTAGGCCTCCAGCAACTCCTGGTTTTCCTCATCCTGCACCTTTTCTTCCAGCAGTTCTAGCAACTCTTGCATGAGTTCATCGATCCGTTGTTCTGACTTTGGTTCTGCCATCATGTTTCGCCTCCTTATGAGCGTTCGCATGTCATACTCATCTAATAAATCTGTTGATGAGATGGTTTCCCACTAGTATAGATTTACTCAGGAAACTCGAACAAGAAACCATAGACCCAAGCGGGAGTCCTACATAACGAATGAATATGGAAGTGTAAAAGTGCACTTGTGGTCTATGTAGTTGCATTCAACCACCTAACAATATCTCAAAAAAAAGCGTGAGCAGCAGGGTTACCCTGTGACTCACGCTTTGGTCTCTATGTGGTCTACTGGTTTTAAACCAATCTCATGTTTTGTTATTCAAATCTCCAGCAGGATAAACTCAGGTTACCCAGCTGATATGCCCGGAACAAGAGAGAGGCTTGTTTTCTCTTATCTCCTGCACCCATGGCGATGAGGATTGGCACAAAATGCTCTGGCGTAGGAACCGCTGTCTGTGCAGACGGAGCAAGCTTGTCATAAGCGAAGAGGGAATCCGTATCCCAGCGCTCCAGCTTATCTTGGAGCCAGCTATCGAATTCCATAGCCCAAGAATCTACACCTTGACTTTCCCAGTTCAGACGGCGCAGGTTATGCACGGTTCCGCCACTGCCAATGACAAGAACGTCTTGCTCACGCAAAGAAGCGAGTGCTTGTCCGATCTGATACTGCTGCTCACCTGTCAGATAACGGTTCACAGAGAGAGCAATTACAGGAATGTCTGCTTCTGGGTAGAGCAGGCGCAGTACGACCCACGCTCCATGGTCCAGGCCGCGCACCTCGTCCGTCTGCACTGAAATACCCGCTTCGGTGAACAACTTGACGATCTCAGCGGTTGTTTCGGCATGTCCTTGCGCTGGATATTTGATCTGGTACAGTTCGGGTTGAAAACCACCGAAATCATAGATCGTGTCATATGAGCCGGTTACAGCAGATACGAGCTGTGTCGTCGATTCCCAGTGAGCGGAGAAGAGGACGATTGCTTTAGGTTTGGGCAGATCCTGCCCAAGTTTTTGCAAAAATTCAGTGTACGTATTCTCCTCCAGTGCAAGTGAAGGAGCGCCGTGGGCGATAAACAATGATGGCATCATGATTCAGTCATTCCTTTCTTGTCTTCTGTAGATACCCCAGCATCCGTCCGAAGGAAGTGTTGGAGTTTGGCATATAACTCAGGGGTTACATGGTGACCCCCGCTGTACGGCACATACGTAACTTGATTCGTATGATTCCGGAAAAACGAAGCATTATCTTCGCCTAGCTGTAACGGGAAAAGGTGGTCCTGATCGCCGTGTGAGATAAAAGCGGACAGGTTGGAATAAGGTTTCAAAGCATATTCCTCTTTCACAAACTGCGGAATGTATCCGCTCATAGCTACGATACCTTTGATGGCATCACCCATCACCAAGGCAAGCGTCATCGCCATGATGCCGCCCTGACTGAATCCGGCGATATAACGCCGTGCAGGATCAATGGCATATTGAGCCGACAGCTCGATGATGAGCTGTTGCAGTCCTTGAACCGAGGCATCGTATAACTCGCGAACGGGATTGCCTATACTTTTGATCTGAAAATAAGCATAACCACCGCCCTGTACAATAGGCCCACGAATGGCAACAATAATGAAATCGGTAGACAGCGGCTCCATTAAGCGAAGCATGTCCTGCTCATCTGATCCCATGCCGTGCAAGGCAAAAATAACAGGATATTGCTGGGTTTTATCGTAATGTGGAGGTAACTTCACCTCATGCATATAAGTAGAATTCAAACCAATACACCTCCAGGTGAAATATGAGTTGTGATAAATCGAATGTATAAAATGAATGCATAGATCAAACCAATGAAGCAAAAGAGTTGGAATGAATTAATGACAGGGATTAAACTAAAAATAAAAAGTTCACCTATGTGAAAATAATATTCTTATTTATGAACAAAATCTATCATGCTTTCATTGTAGGGTCAACACTTTTTTTGTATGATGAAAATATGTTTTGTATAAGGGAACTTGGAATAAGAATTGTTGTTGTGCTTTTATCTCTTTAGAGGAGGACGTGAAGAAGATGATGAAACATATCGTACCTATTCTTAGAATTTTTGATGAAGCGAAGGCAAAGGAATTTTACATGGATTACTTGGGGTTCAACGTGGACTGGGAGCATCGATTCGAGGCCGATATGCCGCTGTACATGCAGGTGTCGCAGGATGAGATTGTCATTCATCTGTCCGAACATCACGGAGACTGTACTCCTGGTGCGGCATTACGCATTGAGACGGAGCATCTGGAGGAGCTGCATGAGCGGATTTCTTTGCAAAAATATAAATATGCGAAACCGGGTATCCAAAAAACGCCTTGGGATTCACGGGAAATGACCATTACCGATCCATTCGGCAATCGCCTTGTTTTTGTAGAGTCAACGGTTGAATCTTGATTTCAATGAAACGGTAGTTAGAGAGAAGAGAGGGCGGTCACATGGATATTGGCTTGGCCATTCGAACGATACGCAAACAGAAACAGATTACGATTATGCAACTCTGTGAGGGGACAGGGTTGTCCAAAGGATTTATCAGTAATGTGGAAAATAACAAAACGTCACCGTCCATCGCTACATTGGAAAGCATTGCGGACTATCTGGGCGTCCCGCTACCCTACCTGTTGTTGACATCAGAGCAGCGTATGAATGTGGTTCGCAAGCATGAACGCAAGGAGACTACAGCGGGTAGCGGGCAGATTAAAGTACAGCAGTTAACGGCAAAAGGTGCGATGCGTATGTCCATAGTAGAACTGCCAGCGGGAGCTTCGACCGGGATCAGCAAACATGCGGGGGAGGAAAGCCATCTGGTGCTGCAAGGTATCATCCAAGCGAAGCAGGGGGAAGATGTGGAGACGCTGGAAGCGGGAGATTCGTTTACATGGAACGCGATTGTACCCCATGAAGTGACTAATATCGGCGAGGAACTCGCCGTTGTGCTGATTGCGGTGTCCAAGGAATTGGAGCTGGATCATCTGTTGAACAAGTAAGGTAAGTGAGGCGAGTGAGGAAAGGGACGGATTCAAAATATGATGTGTACCGTCTGCTTTTATTAGTAAAGATCTGATTCAAGTGTATTACAAAAGCATAAACAGGTGAGGGACACGTGTCCCTCACCTTGTTTTAGTTAATTAGTTCTTCTTTGCGAGTCTTAGCTGTGCCAAATCACAATTCAGCTGCCGTCATCCCCTTGCTTAAATCAAGCCGGATTTTTGCAATAGTCCCTGAATAATTTTGGCAACCTCAGCTCTAGTGATGTAATCCTTCGGTGCAAGCTCATTGCCGCCTCTTCCTGATACAATGCCAGCCTCTACAGTATCAGCTACACTGCTCAGCGCCCATGCAGACACAGTTGCCGTATCTCCATAAGGGCGAAGTATTACATCTGTCGATTGAACAGCAAGATTGCCTTTCAGACTAGTAATCGCCATTGCTTTGGAGAGGATCACCATTGCCTGTTCCCGTGTAATCGTGTCCATCGGACGGAAGGTACCATCTTCAAAACCGCCGATCAAGTGGTAGGCATAAGCAGTATTGACAGCACTGCTGTACCAATCTGTTGATTGTATGTCTGAGAATGAGGTTGCTCCATTCTCCGTCTTGAGTCCCAATGCGCGAACAATGATAGCTGCAAACTCAGCACGGGTAATATCCCGGTCGGGACTGAACATACCATTGTCCGTACCATCGATAATCATCCGTGATCCCATGTCGCTCACTGCTTGTTTTGCCCAATGTTTGGCCACATCTTCAAATTCGAGCGGATGGTAGACAAGAGAATACGTGCTATTCGTCAAGCTATTGATTTGCGCGTAATATTTGCCGTCAATCACGACAATCTTGGTCGGAACATGACGTATGGTTCCGTCTGTCTCAACAACAATTCCTGTGGTAATCTTACCGGGATCAACACCATTCGGAATCACAATATTTCGTTTGACATAGGCATTAAACTTCGATACTTCGACAGTCTTATCTCCGTAGATACCCTTCACCGTGAAGTTTAACGGCGGTACGACAAGCGTGAACGTTCCCTTGGCTGCCGCATTCTCAACAACTTTCACCATATCTGTTGTTGGTTCGGAGATTTCGATTTGTACCTGGATATCTTGCAAGGCTACTGACTTGCCGACCTGCTCGGATATCGTATTAATATTGATTTGTTGCGCTGGAATCGTATAGGTTGCACGATCGGTTTTGATCTCAAGAACAGCTTGCTTGTCCTCCATGTTTTTCACCATCTGACCGTTCAATGAGCCGACGGTCACATGGGATTTGTCATTTACAAGTATCGCCACCACGGCATTTTGGCCTTCCGCAGCGAGCTTGTCCTCTAACTTTTTCTGATCCACAAACACGGTTGTAACGGTTTGACCGTTTCGTTGGGTTCTCGCTACGGTCCCCGCATTTTCCGCTTTACCATTCACAAGTATATCCATTCCCGTATTCGTTTTCTCCGGGATGGTTGGAGTACTAGGCACGGATGGCGTATCGATCGGGACCGTGCTACCGCCGGATGACTTTTGCGGAATGACCGCATTTGAATTAGCGGATGCTGTACTTTTTCCTAGACCATTGATCGCTTTCACCGTAAATGTATAGCTCGTTCCATTCGTTAAACCTGTAATTACAATCGGACTTGCCGCTCCTGTTGTGACTGCATTCCCTGATGAATCGGTTACTGCATACCCCGTAATCGGGCTTCCACCGTTCTCGGTTGGAGCTGTAAAGGTTACGGTGGCTTCTCCGTTTCCAGCTACTGCCAAAACATTCGTTGGGGCTGCCGGTACAGTTGCAGGGGTGGCGTTTGCCTGATTCGATTCCCCACTTAAGCCTCCCGAGTTACCTGCTCTTACTGTAAAGAAATAGGTCGTGCCGTTTAGCAGGTTTTGTGCATTGTAGGTAGAGGAATTGATGATAACAACCGAAGCGGTACTAAGCTGACTTGGATCAGTCGCCATATAAAGGTTGTAATACGTCGCTCCCGTTACCGTACTCCAATTTAGGGTGACCTCACCGTTTCCACCGACAGCCACAAGGTTTTGCGGATTTTCCGGTGCGTTCGGCATGTTCACAACTTGCATCACTGTAAACGTCACATCCGTCATTTGGGTTGCTGATAACGTTATTGTTGCGGTATATGTCCCCGCTGGTAAGCCATCTTTCGCTTTCACCGTAAAGGCTGACGTGGTCGCTCCGTTCACTAACGTTGCACTTGGTTGCGTAATCACAAAATCGCTAGCATGAATGCCGCTAACCGTTGCCGACAGATTCGACAAATCGCTCGTGCCAGTATTCGTTACATCGATAGTTTTTGTCTCTTGGGTACCCAGAGCATAACCTTGAGTAAGTGCAGCTAACGTTTGATCCGCAATAGGAGCAATCGTATGGGTAGGCGCGATGTTTACGTTGATCGTAGCGATGCTACTCGTTGCCGTTGCGGTCTTGGTGCCGTTCACGCTGTTGTTCGTGTTCGTCACGACAACATAGTAGTAGGTCGTACCAGTCGATGTCGTCGGCGCAGCATAGGTTGTACTGGTTGCACCCGCAATTGCATTACCGCCGACCGTGCTGTTCAACGAATTGCTGTACCACTGGTAGGACAGCGTTCCGCCGTCACTTACACTGGCCGCTACGCTCAAGTTCGGGCTGCTGTCACCTTCATTAACCGTGGCGCCTGTCGGCTGGGTATCAATGCTTGGTGATGCCGCGTTGGTCAGAGCGTTCACGTTGACCACAGCGATGTTGCTCGTTGCCGTTGCGGTCTTGGTGCCGCTGACACCGTTGTTTGTGTTCGTCACGACAGCATAGTAGTAGGTCGTGCCTGTCGATGTCGTCGGCGCGGCATAGGTTGTACTGGTTGCACCCGCAATGGCATTACCGCCGATCGTGCTGTTCACCGAATTGCTGTACCACTGATAGGACAGCGTTCCGCCGTCATTTACGCTGGCTGCTACGCTCAAGTTCGGGCTACTATCACCTTCGTTAACCGTGGCGCCCGTCGGCTGGGTATCAATGCTTGGTGATGCCGCGTTGGTCAGAGCGTTCACGTTGACCGCAGCGATGTTGCTCGTTGCCGTTGCGGTCTTGGTGCCGCTGACGCTGTTGTTCGTGTTCGTCACGACAACATAATAGTAGGTCGTGCCTGTCGATGTCGTCGGCGCGGCATAGGTTGCGCTGGTTGCACCCGCAATGGCATTACCGCCGATCGTGCTGTTCACCGAATTGCTGTACCACTGGTAGGACAGCGTTCCGCCGTCACTTACACTGGCCGCTACGCTCAAGTTCGGGCTGCTGTCACCTTCGTTAACCGTGGTACCCGTCGGTTGCGTATCAATGCTTGGTGTTGCCGCGTTGGTCAGAGCGCTCACCGTCAGAGTTGCCGGGTTGCTTGACGCATTCCCCGCTGCATTGGTGACCACGACGGTATAACTGCCCGCATCGCCCGATTGCGTGTTACTGATGCTTAGGGTCGCCGCCGTTGCTCCGCTGATGTTTTCGCCGTCTGTCAGCGCATTGCCGTCTTTCTTCCACTGGTAGCTAAGCGGCGCGTCGCCGCTGGCGGTTATACTGAACGTTGCCATTTGTCCCGCTGTCACTGTCTTGTTGCCCGGCTGACTTGTGATAGACGGTGCCACGGGCGCCGGATTCACCGTCTGTGTAACCGCAAATGTCACGTTCGTCATGTTGTCCGCATATACCGTCACCGCTGCGGTGTACGTGCCTGCTGCCAGGCCGTCCTTTGCTTTCACCGTAAACGTCGTCGACGTCGTTCCGCTGTTTAGTGTCGTCGTTCCCGGCTGCGTAATTACAAAGTCGGTCGCATTGGTTCCGCTTAACGCCGTCGCTACGTTTGTCAAATCTCCGGTACCGGTTTTCGTAATCGTGATCGTTTTCGTGTCCTGAGTGCCCGAACTGTAACCTGCCGTCAGTTCCGTTGCCGTTTGATCCGCTATCTCTGCTATCGTGTACGTTGGTACATTATCGGTCGTGACGCTCACCGTGTTCGAGTTGCCTGCGTTCGCCCCGCCGCTGACCACTAACCGGAAATCATATGCGGTGGCCGCGCTGAGCCCTGTTACCGTCGCAGTCGTCGAATTGGTTGCAATCGCGCCAATCGTGGTCGTTGTCCATGTATTCGCTCCGGCTGGCGACTGCTCGATGAGGAGTCCCGTCGCTCCGCTGGCTGCAGTCCAACTGAACGATGCCGTTGTGCTCGTCTTCGCTGTGCTTGCAAAGTCAATGATCGCAGATGAAGGTATATCCAGCTTCTGCATGCGATGGTTGGCCGAATCGGCCACGTACACATTCCCGCTGCTGTCTACCGCCACTCCATAAGGAGTATTAAACTCGCCCAAGCTGGTTCCAGTGCCACCGCCGACCTTTTTCCACTCGCCCCATGTATTCGTCGATAGGGTCAGCTTCTGTATGCGATGGTTGCCGGAATCGGCCACATACACATTCCCGCTGCTGTCTACCGCCACTGCTCTTGGATTGTTAAACTCGCCCAAGCTGGTTCCAGTGCCGCCGCCGACCTTCTTCCACTCGCTCCATGTATTCGTCGATAGGGTCAACTTCTGAATGCGCTGGTTGCCAGAATCGGCCACGTACACATTCCCGTTAAGGTCTACCGCCACTGCACCTGGAACGCTAAACTCTCCCAAACTGCTTCCTGGGCCGCCGCCGACCTTTTTCCACTCGCTCCATGTATTCGTCGATAGGGTCAGCTTCTGAATGCGATGGTTGCCGGAATCGGCCACATACACATTCCCGTTAAGGTCTACCGCCACTGCACTTGGGACGCTAAACTCGCCCAAGCTGGTTCCAGTGCCGCCGCCGACCTTTTTCCACTCGCTCCATGTATTCGTCGATAGGGTCAGCTTCTGAATGCGATGGTTGCCGGTATCGGCCACATACACGTTCCCGCTGCTGTCTACCGCCACTCCCAATGGATTGTAAAACTCGCCCAAGCCGCTTCCATTGCCGCCGCCGACCTTTTTCCACTCGCTCCATGTATTCGTGGATTTGTTCAGCTTCTGTATGCGATGGTTGCCAGAATCGGCCACATAGATGTTCCCGCTACTGTCTACCGCCACTGCTCTTGGAAAAGTAAACTCGCCCGGACTAATCCCGTTAACAGGCCCTAATACAGACCACTCGCTCCATGTATTGTTGGCTGCGTTCAGCTTCTGAATACGATTACTGTCATCGGCCACATATACATTCCCACTGTTGTCTACCGCCACTCCATTTGGATTAATAAATTCGCCCGAGCCGTTTCCTGAACCACCGCCGCTCTTCACCCACTCGCTCCATGTACCGCTTCCTGCGTTCAGCTTCTGAATGCGATGGTTGCCAGTATCGGCCACATAGATGTTCCCGCTGCCGTCTACCGCCACTGCTCTTGGAGTATTAAACTCACCCAAACCGGCTCCTGCGCCGCCGCCGCTCTTCACCCACTCGCTCCATGTATTCGTGGATTTGTTCAGCTTCTGAATACGATGGTTGTTACTATCACCCACATACACGTTCCCACTGCTGTCTACCGCCACTCCATTAGGAAAATTAAACTCGCCCAAGCCGTTTCCTGCGACTGCGCCGGTACTGGGCTTTTTCCACACGCTCCATGTATTCGTCGATAGGGTCAGTTTCTGTATGCGATGGTTGCTACTATCGGCCACGTACAAATTCCCGCTGCTGTCTACCGCCACTCCTCTTGGATTGTAAAACTCGCCCAAACCGAGTCCATTGCCGCCGCCGACCTTTTTCCACTCGCTCCATGTATTCGTCGATAGTGTCAGCTTCTGTATGCGATGGTTGCCAGAATCGGCCACGTATACATTTCCGCTGCTGTCTACCGCCACTGCGCATGGGCTGTTAAACTCGCCCAAACCGCTTCCTGCGCCGCCACCGACCTTTTTCCACTCGCTCCATGTATTCGTCGATAGGGTCAGCTTCTGAATGCGATGGTTGCTACTATCGGCCACATACACATTCCCGCTGCTGTCTACCGTTACTCCTTTGGGAGAGGCAAAACCTCCGGGGTTTGAACTGGAGACCGACCCGATCCGGCCAAATTGACTCCAAGTCTCAGCTGCATAAACCGGGATTTCTAATATGCTTGAACATGCAATAATCAACGCCATGCTCAATATATACAACTTCCTCAACCATTGTTTGGCTTTTCTTTGATGATTCACAGCTCTCGTCCCCCATTTCGACAAAAATCAGGTTTATTATACAAAAACACAATAAACAAAAAATAAACAAGAAATAAACATGAAAGAGCCTTGGAATCTCGATCAATTCCGAAGGCTCTTTCATTCTGCTTGTTTCTATTGTATCAAAGCTACGACAAAATCCCGGACTCGGGCCAGAACGTATACCGGAAAGTCGTATCTACGAATGAGTAAACGAACAAAAGCTACGCAGACCACTGTCCAAATCATAAAACTATAAATAGTCCGGGATAAAACATCAATTCATTTTCTTAAAAACAAAATCAAAACTCCAGGGGATGCCGGTTTACTTTTAAAAGGTTCCTTAATGATTACGATAGAGAAGTGTTCGGCATCAAAAACCACCAACCAGCATTCTGGTTGGTGGAGTCACATCTTACTGTGGATTGGTTGTCCAGATCCCTGCGGCTTTGACGAATACGCGGTCAGACAGCTTGAGGGTAGCCAGCGCCAGTTCGGCTACATCTTCGGCTTGCATCATGCGATCCTCGTCTCCGATCTTGAGTCCGGCATTCACAGCCAGTTCCGTATTTACGGTGCTTGGTGTCAGCGCGGTTACACGAATGTTCGATTTGCGAACTTCCTGCATCAAGGATTCCGTCATGCCCAGCAATGCGAATTTGGATGCACAATAGGCTGAACCTGTAGCGAATCCGCGCTCACCTGCCGTTGAAGCGATATTAATGATGCTGCCGCTGCTTTCCTTGATCATGCTTGGAAGAATGGCGCGAGTTACATAGTATGTACCCATGACATTCACATGCAGGATGCGTTCCCACTCTTCAGGGTCCATCTCTAGCAGTGTACCGAAGCTTCCGATCCCTGCATTGTTAATGAGGATATCTACCGCTCCAAGCTCCATCTCGATAGCCGCGACCGCTGCTTCAGCTTGAGAGCGATCCGAGATGTCTGCTGCAGCACTTGTTACTTTCACGCCATATTGCTGGCTTAAAGACTCTTGAAGGGCTTGCAGATCGGAAGCGGTGCGGGCGATCAGTCCAAGATGTACGCCTTCTTTGGCAAGGGCTTCCGCGATGGCACGGCCAATACCTTTACCGGCGCCAGTAATGATGGCTGTTTTATTTTTAAGTTCCATAGGAATATTCCTCCTCAGCATTTGGGTTAGCACTTGATTATACTATACTTTACCCAATGATCGGAAATATGCTTCATCACACGTTAGCGCGGTTGGGTGATTCGAATGCTGCCAGAAGTCGTACGTGCCTGGATCACATCCTGACTTATGCCTGGTGACTCCGGTATATTAACGTCGCCCGAAGTGGCCTTGGCCTCATAAATTCCATCAAAATCAGGCGCAGCCTGAATGGATATATCCCCCGATGTCCCTGATACCTGAATAGGCGCTGCGTGAGATTGCTGGATATCAATACTGCCGGATGTGAACTCAACATTAGCCTCACCATTCAATTGTGCAATTTCCACATCTCCTGATTGAATCACGCTATTTACTTTTCCATCCACTTGTTTTGCGGTGAAGCTTCCTGATGTCTGTTCTACGTCTAAATCCCCTTGAATAGCAGAAGCAGTGATATCCCCTGAGGTCAAAGACAATTCCATGCGAGGAACCTGAATATCACGCAACACAATGGAGCCTGAGGTGCTTTTCATCTCCAGAGATTCAGCATGTAGCCCGGTTATATCCCAATCCGCTGAGCTAGAGTGTAGTGTGACATCATTCAAGGGATATCCTTCTGGCAAAGCCACGGTTATTCTTGAATCTGGTTCCCCCCAGTTCCAATTAAAAGAGAACAACTTCAGACGGTTGTGTTTTTGCAGCGTCAGCTGGAATGTGCCATCGGTAAAACTTGCCTCCTCGAAGCTTTGAATAACCTCCGGTTCCCACTTTCCATCCACTTCGATATACGCGGTGTTGTCTGGACTAACGATGAATTCGATATCCGCATTAAAATTGCCATCCAGCTGAATATTTTGCAGATCATCTTGCAGTCCTCCGGTGCTGAGTTCCCACCGCTTGCTGTATGCTTCCCTATCATCCTTGAACTGAAAACCATAGACCGATGTTCCAAGTAAACCTATGCCAATGCAGACGAGAGCCAGTGCTAGCCATTTCTTCGTGCTCATGCAGAAACATCCCCTTTCATCACGTTGATATTCCACCGAATATAGTGAAATGTCATATTTTTAAATGCGATAAAGATATATTTGGAGGCAAGGGCAAACAAAATGCCAATACCGAACAGCCCAATAGCAACGAAAAATTCTGTTGTTTCAAGGTGATTCAGATACAGATAGTCGAAGGCAGCTGCGACAGGAGCCAGCGCAAGCAAGGACAGACTTGCAATTGTAAGCCATACAGACCAGAGGCTAAGACCAATAGGAATCATGAGTGTAAGATTAAGGAAGATCAAGCCTATGCCGACAAAAAAGTTCCGCGTAGCCCGATTGTGATTAACAGGTGGTTTCATCTCTCTGAACGTTGGCCCATCAAAGGGATCTCTATCGGATGTGTGAGAGTATGCGTTAGCGGTATACCGTTCGCCGAGTACTTTACGTGCAATTTCCTCCGGGTGGCCGAGCTCACGTGTAATGTCTTCCTCCGATTTGCCTTCACGTAGCCCTAGTGTGAACTTTTGGGCATAATCTGCAAGGAGTTCCGCACGTTCCAACCGGTCCATCGGACGTAAAACGACTTCCATAGCTTGCATAAATTGTTGTCTATTCATCTTGTGTTCCTTTCGCACCCTATGTTCAGTGCAGTGGTAGTGGATTCATCAATGCATTCCGTATTTATGTAATGTCAGATCGTATTATAACTTCCTTCTATACCAGCATACAGAAAAACCGGGTCGGCTGCTTCCGTCTGGAGACGGATACCGATCCGGTCTATGAGATGAAATGTATGTCAGCGAACTCCACATATATTCACAAATGGAGTGCAGAAATACAACTTTTGTACATTTGGTGGGGAAGGAGTTATTCGTTGTATGGATATATAGTTTACTTCTATTGTATTTACTGCCCCTGCACATCCAGGATGGGCAGGTCTTCGACCGCAGGCCCTTCAATGACATGTCCTTCATAATTAAAGCGTGAGCCGTGGCACGGGCAGTCCCAGGAACGTTCCCCATTATTCCATTCCACTTCGCACCCCAAGTGGGTGCAAGTTGTATCAACCAGGAACAACTTACCGCTGGTGTCCTTATAGGCTCCGGCCCTTTTACCGTTATGACGCACGACTGCGCCTTCGTCGTTGCCAAGCTCGTTTATATTTTTGTGCACGATGCCGACTTTGCCTGCAATTAACTCCTTCGCAACATTGACGTTCTCTACGATAAAGTGTTTGAAACCCGGGTCTGCCTTGAATCTTGCCGGATCAAATACTTCTGCGTGCGGGTTATCTCTTCCGGTAATTCGGTCTGCCAGCAGATGTCCAGCCATTGTACCAGTAGTCATGCCCCATTTGGCAAAGCCTGTAGCGACATAGACCCGTTCATGCCTTCCGGTAATCGGCCCGATGTAGGGCACTTTATCGATGGAGATCAGATCCTGAGCTGACCAGCGAAACGGAATGTTACGAATCCCAAATGTCTCGGCTGCATATTTCTCCAGGCGCTCGTAGTGACCGAAGGTACAGATGCCTTGTCCGGTTTTATGATTTTCTCCGCCGAATAGAATATGCTCTTTACCATTATGAACGACAGCACGGAGTGAACGGGCCGGTTCATCATCGGAGATGTACATGCCGCCTGCATAAGGTCTTTCAGGTTCAACCATCACCGCATAGGAGCGTTCGGCATGAAGTCGCGTAAAGTAAAATCCCGGATCATATACGGGAAAATGGGAAGCGACAACGATATGCTCTGCCGTGACGAATGAACCGCCATAGGTTCTGATTTTCAGCGAGGCATCTTCCTCCACGTCCGTTACTGTCGTATGTTCATAGACACGTACCCCTTGTTTCACAGCTGAAGCAAGCAGGTAATGCAGGTAAGCCAAGGGATCGAAGCGTGCTTGTCCAGACATACGAATGCCTGCTCTCGAGGGGACAGGAATCGGAAGGGGGTCTACCCATTCACCAGGAATGTTGAGTTTGCCATAAGCGGTCAGCTCAATTTCCAGCTTTTTGATATGGTCATCGGACTGAATGTAGACATAGGCATCCTCATCAGCCCACTGACAATCGATCTGCTTTTCCTTGACAAGATTGCGCATCCAGCTCGCTGCATTCGCATTTCCTTCATAGTACATCCGTGCCTGCTCATGTCCGAAGTGATGCATAATTTCATCAAAAATGACGCCATGCTGTGCAGATACTTTGGCGGTTGTATGGCCTGTTGTGCCGTCCAGTACTTTTCCAGCTTCAAGCAGAACGACACTCAGTCCAGACTGGGCAAGCAAATAGGCTGTGGTGATGCCTGCAATCCCGGCTCCGATAATCGCTACATCCGCTGTGGTATCTTCTGTTAACTTCGGATAAGATTCGAATGTATTCGCGGCACGCCACAAAGATTCGGGAACCGGTGGCAAACTTGTGTTCAACTGCTCATTGTTATTCATTGGATTGGTTTCCTCCTAATCATGATCCCAGCATAATAGGGGACGTTCAGAAGCAGAAGTCCCTGTACTTCTAATCAGGATTGCCAGAGTATGCCAGAAAAAAACGAGTAGCCACATATTTTTAAGAAAGGAAGAGGAACATTTTCTTGAAACGTCCCTCTGTTTTTTTATATCAGAATGTTTTATAGTAAGATTACCGAAATCGTTTTAGGTTTTTGATTAATATCCTCTGAAATAAAAATAAATCATGTTTCATAAAGGTATTTTTCCTAATTTAGAGAGGTAATCCGAAAGATATAGTCCGTTTTCATGAATTAAAATGTATTCGCTATCATAATCAATCTATACTATACATTAAAGGGAGATTAGCTATGACAACTCATCAAACGAAATATCCGTTTCAAGATACAACCATGGCACTTAACGATCGAGTGAAGGACCTTGTGTCCCGCTTGACGGACGATGAAAAAATTGAATCCATGCTGCAATACCAGCCAGCCGTAGAACGCCTGGGTGTTGCTGCTTATAAACATGGAACGGAAGCCGCTCACGGCCTGGCTTGGCTTGGTGAAGCTACATCATTCCCGCAGCCTGTAGGACTCGCATGTACGTGGGATACCGAACTGATGAAAGAGATCGGCTCCGTCATCGGAGACGAAGCACGTGTATTTTACAAACGGAATCCTGCCGTCAACGGTCTTACACTGTGGGCACCAACGGTGGATATGGAACGTGACCCGCGCTGGGGACGAAACGAAGAGGCGTATGGCGAGGACCCGGAACTGACCGCAGAGTTGACAACCGCATTGGTCAAAGGTATTCAAGGAGACCATCCCAAGTATTACAAAGCTGTGGCAACGCTCAAACACTTCCTCGGCAACAACAACGAAGTGGATCGTGGTAGCGGCTCATCCAGCATTGATCCACGCAATATGCGTGAATATTATTTGAAAGCGTTCGAAAAGCCATTCAAGCAAGGCGGTGCACAGTCGATGATGACAGCGTACAACTCGATTAATGGCACGCCGGCTTTGTTGCATCCTTTTGTGAACGAGATTGTTAAAGGCGAATGGGGCATGGATGGATTCATCGTCAGTGACGCGGGCGACGTGATGGGCATCAAGAATGATCATAAATATTATGAATCCCACACACCGGGTACGGTTGAATCGGTCAAAGCGGGGATCGACAGTATCACCGACGATGCCGAACTGTCCAAGCAAGCGCTTCGTGAAGGATTGGAGCAGGGGCTGCTGACCATGAAAGATATCGACACAGCCTTGTTTAATACATTCCGTGTGCGATTCCGTCTAGGTGAATTTGATCCGGAAGAAGGCAATCCCTACGCTGCAATTGGTGAGGAATCCATGATGACGGAGAAGGCCAAAGCGCTGTCTCTCCGGGCGGCAAGAGAGCAGGTGGTTTTGCTCAAAAACGAAAATGGTACCCTTCCGTTGGACAAAACCAAAACAGGCAAAGTAGCTGTGATTGGCCAGCTTGGCGGAACGGTCTATCGGGATTGGTATGCTGGTACGCTACCCTACAGCATCACGCCACTGGAAGCGATTCGCGGCAAAGTGGGCAGTGATAACGTTACATTCCAAGACGGTGATAATCGCATCACACTCAAATCCGCAGCAAGCGGCAAAAAGCTGGGCCTTGTGAGAGTGGAGGGCTCATCTGAGATGGCAGTGAGAGCCTCAGAAGAAGCCGAGACATTCCGAGTGACGGATTGGGGGTTCGGTAGTTACACGTTGGAGGCAGAGAGTAACCGCAAATACCTGACTACAGATGAAGAGTCGGTCACTGCCTCGGCTAATGAAGTGTATGGCTGGTTTGTCAAAGAAGTGTTTCATCTGTTGCCACAGGCGGAGGGTCGTGTGGGGCTTACCACATGGAATGGTAGAATCGTGACGACATCGAATGATGGCCATGATGCACTCAAGGTGGCCGAAGAGTTGACAACATTCGGTGATGCAGAGCTATTCGAGCAAAATGTCGTAACGAATGGGGTCGACGAGGCTGTTGCTGTAGCCCAAGCAGCCGAGACAGCGATTGTATTTGTCGGTAACAACCCGCTTGTTAACGGTAAAGAAGAAGTGGACCGTCCAAGTCTGGAGCTGGCTGAATCACAGCTTCAGCTGGTAAAGGCTGTGCATGAAGCTAACCCGAACACCGTAGTGGTGATTGTAGGGAGTTATCCATTTACCTGCAACTGGGTTCAAGAGAATATTCCAGCGGTCCTGTATACGTCACACGCCGGACAGGAGCTGGGGAACGCAGTCGCTGACGTATTGTACGGAGACTATGCACCTGCAGGCCGTCTGAACATGACATGGGTACAATCGGAAGATCAACTGCCTGATATCCGGGATTATGATATTATCCAAGCGGGCCGCACGTATCAATATTTTGAAGGAAATGTGTTATATCCGTTCGGACATGGTCTGACCTATGCTTCATTTAAATACAGCAATCTGGAGATTAGCCCTGCGCAAGCAGGAAAAGACGACCGCGTGACCATTCGAGTGGATGTGACGAATACCAGTTCAATCGCCAGCGATGAGGTCGTGCAGTTGTATGTGCGTGCAGGAAAGTCACGAGTGAAACGTCCACTCAAAACGCTAAAAGCTTTCCGACGTCTGCATATTGAAGCTGGAGCGACAGCGACTGTTCATTTTGATCTGCCTGTTTCGGAATTGGCCATCTGGGATGTTACTCGTGATCGTTATGTGGTCGAGGATGGCATCTATTCGATTATGGCAGCCAAATCTTCCTCCGATGTGCAGTTGGTCGCAGATCTAAAAATAGATGGAGAGATCATACCTGCACGTGACTTGAGCGTGACTACACGTGCCGAGAATTATGATGCTTATCGGGGTGTGGAACTGGATGAGTGCAAAGAGGGTGGTACAGCAGTTCGTGTCATAGGAGAACAAGGGTGGATTGCCTTTAGGGATGCTGACCTTGGCAACGGGGCCACCACATTTGAAGCTCGCCTATCTGCAGAACAGCAAGGGGGTCTGCTGGAAGTGAGATTGGGTACCCCGGACGGTGCCCTTGCAGGACGTGTAGAGCTGGCACAAAGCGGTGCCCAGCAGTGGTCTACGGTAGAGGTTGAACTGACAGGCGCATCAGGAGTGCAGGATATCTATCTAATATTACCTGCGGGCGTCCGTGTTCGTCATTTTGAGGTGCGTTAACATATAGAAAATGTAAACGATAGAGAGCGGAATAGAAGAGATCGCTGACCATCTTTTTCCTATTCTCTATTATGCGAGGTCAACCTGTTTCTAACGGTTGGCCTTTTTTTATTTTTACATGATCCCCATTCAAAAAAAGCAATTATATCACGATATATATTATATAGTGTCATATCATTTGCTGAAGGCAAAGGTGGAGAAAGGAGTCGAATCCGAACTCATTTTTTATCAGGACGGATATGTAAGCTAGAAAAGTAAGGGAAAAGGGGAATCTGCAATGTTACGCTACTTCCGCAATCGAAGTTTAATTTTCACCAGTTCTGTCCTGATTGCCATCATTTTGTTTGTAATGATCATCCTGATGAGTGTGTTGAATTTCAAACAAAGTCAGCAGGCTTACTACGAAGAAATCAATCAGGTAGGTAAGGCGCTGTCCAATCAGCTTCAGCTCAACCATAAGTGGGTAGAACAGGCGAATCAGCAACTGGAGGCTTCACCTAAGCCAACATCTCCCGAACTCACGTCATTGAAAGAACAACTTGATGCGATGACTGGTGTTGCCTCTATTGCCAATGCTTATATATTCAAATCGGATATTATCGAACGGGATGGGAAACAGATCTTAACGGGGGTGCAAGTCAATCAGGCACTCTATGATCTGGAGATGGTCCCCGGTGTCGAATACGAAATTCCAGAAGTAGTTCAAGATACATATGATCATGTATTCCAGAACGGAACCGCTTTTACAGAATCATACACGGATACTGCAGGAACATGGGTGACCTATCTAAGCACGATCAAAGATGATACGGGTAAGACGATTGCTATTTTTGGTCTGGATTTGGACGCAGCCCAAGTGAAGCAGGATCAGATGTGGATGTTTTTGTATAGTCTGGGGAGTGGATTTGTCATTGCGGTCATTATGATTATAGTTATGGTCATTCTGGCTCGAATTGTACTTCGACCATTACAGAAACTCGCAGATGTATCGAAGCAGGCAGCAGGCGGCAATCTGACAGTCAGTCTGGATGTACGCAATAACAATGAGATCGGCCAAACGGCCAACGCATTTAATCATATGCTTGGGGGGCTACAGCAACTGATTACAGGCATTCAGTCCACTTCTGCGAGTGTGACCCGTTCAGCTGCGGATCTGCAGATGAGTTCGGAACGTACCACTGAAGCTTCACAAGAGATTACCGAATCGATGTTGCAGGTGTCCTCCGGGGCAGAGCAGCAACGACAATCCACGAATGAATGCCAGGAGTCCATCGGCGAGATGGTCATTGGCATCAAACGAATTGCTGACTCATCTCAGGTGGTTGCTGAACTGGCTTCGGATACAACGGATCTCGCTAGCCGAGGTGAGACAGATATTACAACGATGGTCGATCAGATGCAGAAGATTGAACTTAACATGTCAGGCACGGTTGTAGTTCTTCATGATCTTCAACAACTGAACAGCAGCATCGGTGGAATCATGTCCATGATTCGGGATATTGCGGATCAGACGAGCCTGCTTGCGCTGAATGCTTCCATTGAGGCAGCTAGAGCAGGGGAGACAGGAAGAGGCTTTGCTGTGGTTGCACAGGAGATTCAGAAGCTTTCGAATCGCTCCAAAGAGTCTTCTGATCAGATCGACCAGATTCTTCAAGGTATCCTTAATCATACGGAGAAGGCCGTAACTTCCATTGAAGAGTCAGTGGATGTCGCTAAACGAGGAGCAGAGACATCCGTTGTAACGGCAGAAACCTTCCGCCAGATCGTCGAATCTATTCAAAAGGTATCGGGACAAGTCTATGAAGTGTCTGCCGCCTCTGAGCAAATGTCAGCCAGCAGTGATCAGATTGCTGCTTCTCTGGAGCAATTGGGTGTTGTGGCTTCGGATTCATCCGGTAACGCGAACAAGGCTCGTGCTTCTTCGGAAGAACAACTGGCGCTGATGGAAGAAGTATCGAGTCTCTCTCACGAGCTGAGAAGTTTGGCTTACGAACTGAATCAGGTCATCCAAAGGTTTCAGGTGTAAAAGGAGAAAAAAACATCGTTACACTGCACCAAGATGCAATGTAACGATGTTTCCAGATGCTTGTGTTGCACGCACGTCAATCAAGCGCTGATTACGACTTCCACGGAAGGGCAGAGACACATCACGCTCTGCTGCAAGGTAACGCCCGTCGATAATCACGTCACATAGCTGTGCAAGCTCTGCTCTTTCCGGGTCGGTGATGAGTTCCTCATATTCGAATCCGGTGTAGGCCCACACGGTCATATCTGGCCTTGCATCTCGAAACTGACGTACCCAACGAGTGCATGCTGCTGCTGAGAAAAAGGGGTCACCCCCGCATAACGTCACGCCATCCAGCAACGGATGGTTCGTGACCTCATGCAAAATCTGTTGCTGCCGCTCTTCTGTAAAGGGTTCACCTGCACGAAAATTCCACGAATCCGGGCTGAAGCAGCCAGGACATGCGTGGCGGCATCCGCTGATAAACAGCACAGCACGAAGGCCGGTTCCTTCATTGACCGATTCGGGAATGTAACCAAACAGATTCACCGGTGTTTCACCCGATCCCGCACTTCGGCCTGCTTCGCAGCATTGAAGCGTACCTTGTAATCTCCCGTCAGATAACCGGTTACACGGCGCAAGCGCTGGAAGTGAACCTCATCTTCGTGAACTTCACATCCCGGACAGGTATCACCGATGACCCCCTCATACCCGCATTCAGGGCAACGATCAATCGGATGGTTAATCGAGAAGTAACCGATATCCTGTGCCAGCGCGTACTGTACGATGCGCATAAAGGCTGATGTATTTGCCCGCACATTGCCGTCAAGTTCGACATAAGAGATGGCTCCGGCATTACATAGAGCATGGAATGGAGCTTCCAGTTCAATCTTACGGTAGGCGGGAAGGTTATGATAGACCGGAATATGGAATGAATTCGTATAGTATTCACGTTCATTCACACCAGAGATCGGGCCGTAACAGGCTCGGTCTATTTTGGTGAATTTGCCGGATAAACCTTCAGCAGGTGTAGCAAAGAGCGTAACGTTCAGGTTATGCAGCTCACTCATCCGATCACAGAACTCTCTCATCGTACGGATGACATTCAGCGCCTCGCGATACACATGCATATCTTGTCCGTGATGGCGTCCATACATAGCAGTCATACATTCGGCGAGCCCGATAAATCCAAGAGACAACGTGCCGTGTTTCAACAGATCGGCAACCGGCTCATCCGGTTCCAATTTCTCTCCGCCTTCCCATACCCCTTCACGCATCATGAAGTCCGATGATTTGGCAGGCTGTTTTTTCTGAATGGCATACCGATGAAGTAAACCCTCCACGGCATTGTGCATGATTTTATCCAGGGCCACATAGAATCCTTCCCGATCCGCAACAGCCCGACTGTTCTGGCAGATGCCAAACCGAATTCCCAGCTTCACCAGATTGACTGTATTGAAGGACAGATTACCTTTACCACTTTGCCGATTTCGTCCAAACCGATCCGCAAGGGTGCGTGTGCGGCATCCCATAGTTGCAATGATCGTATCCGGGTCTTCCGGGTGATAGTAAGGTAGATTAAATGATGCGTCCACGTTGACAAAGTTAGGGTACATGCGCCGTGAAGAACAGGTTACCGCGAGGCGGAATAAGTCATAGTTCGGGTCGCCCTGAGCTTGGTTAACCCCTTGCTTACACTGGAAAATATGCTGTGGAAATACAGGCGTTTCCCCATGTCCGAGGCCACGAATCGTTGCTTCGAGCAGGGAGCGGGACACCAGACGACCCTCCGCTGATGTACACATACCATAGTTTAGCGATGTAAAAGGAATCTGTCCGCCCGCTCGGCTACTCATCGTATTGAGGTTATGTATAAGAGATTCGGCGGCTTGTCCTGTTTCCAGTTCTGTTTCCTCACTTGCAAAAGCAAATGCCCGCGGGCACTGTTGCTTCGCTTCAGCACTGTTCAGATGAAGCTGCTCATCCGTGATCAAGGCTTGTTCATTAAAAAGCCGTTGACCTTTGCGGAAATGCTTGATGAAAGAGCGTTGTACGTAAGGCGCCAGATCCCAGTCGATTTTGTTGGCAGATACGCCGCCGTACTGACTGTTTTGCTGTGACTGGAAGATGATCGCGACCAGAGCCATCGCAGACATGATGGTCTGTGGTGTCCGAACCGATCCGTTCCCTGTATTGAAGCCAGAAGCAAGCAATCGATCGAATGGAATAAAAATGCAGTTCGTTGTTCCAAGGGCATACTGATCCAGATCGTGCACATACAGATCGCCATTCTCCACCGCATCGGCAAGCACCTCTGGCAATACATGACGCATGGCATGCCATTTGGCTGTCTCCGATCCGAGCCTGCTCATCTTGCCGCTGAAGGAATCTCCATTCAGATTTGCATTCTCCCTCAGCGTATCAGCGTCTTCTGCGCCAATAATACGTCTTCCCAGGTCAGATAACAGATCGGTTGCCGGTGGTGCGGCATGCTCAAGCATAGTCATGTAACGTGCCTCCTAAATGATTTTTTAATAGATTATAATTTGATTAATATATGAGTTATATACTACATGTAGATTTGTATTATCCATTTATAAACTATATGTGGGTTTTTGGGTGTGATTATGATCACACCCCCTGTGAGGTGGAGAGCATCTTCCGGGATTTGGCGCGGGTTTAAGGTTCCCAAAATTCAAACAGAAGCGTATAATTTCTATTTACCCTGCAAGTATAAACTTATAAGTTAGATACCATGGATCGAAGCATTTTTTCAGATCTGTTCAATGAAAGAAGAGGTTACAGGCACCAGGATGATTCTCTAGTACTTCTGTGGTGTTAAACATATAAGTATAGTTTGTGACAATCGTTCGGATTCCCCGGCAGACCCCTGCATGTGAATCAACATTCTGATCGGTGAACTTAATATAGCAGCCAAGACAAACAAAGAGGGGTTGGATCATGGGGACGGTAGAAGGCGTTAACCAAGGCTTCTATGAAAATATTGAAGAAGCAGCGGCCCATATTGTGGACGTATTAAGTGGCATATTAAGAGTGAATACTATCTTCGTAGCCACGAATGACGGAGTGACTAATGTCATTCTGGAAGCCTTCAACCGCAAGGAAGAACTAATAGTCAAAGGGACTACGCTTCCTTTTACGGAATCTTACTGTAGTCTGGTCTTGAGAGACAATAACAGTGTCGTTACCATTTCGGATACCACCGAGCATTCTGTAACACGATCAATGAATGTCACGGGTGGATTGGGTAATCGATTTTTCGTGGGAGTACCTATTGTACGTAGAACAGGTGAAGCCTTCGGAACGATATGCATAATGGATGATCCAGGGTATAACATCAGTGAAACCGATATGAAGACGCTGAAAGCTATGGCTGTTTTTCTGGGATACGTTGTTGACCTGGAGAGTGCGCTGCACGTTCAGGAGCAGAGACTCAGCGATTCAGAACAATTGCAAGAAAAATTACAGGCAGAGAAGGAACGTGCCGAATCCGAGGCCATGACCAAGACACAAATGCTCAAACTGATGAGTCATGAGATCCGTAATCCGCTGAACGGCATTTTGGGATTGACGGATCTGATGCGGACACCCGACATGTCGGAGGAACAAGCTGAGTATGTGAACATGATTGAAACGAGCGGTAATATTCTGCTTTCACTGCTCAACAATATGATGAATTTTAATATCAATGAGGCAGGAAAAACGGTTATTCATGATGATCCCTTTGATTTGGTCAGCACCATTGAGAACACTGTCTATCTCTATGCCGGAACAGCTGCGAGCAAAAAGATAGAACTGGGGTTAAACCTGAATCTGAACGTATCGCAGGTATTCATTGGTGATGAGATCAAGATTGGCCAGATGTTGGGCCATGTGATGCAATACGCCATGGATTCCACTCGGGAAGGTGCTGTACTGGTAACAGCAGAGATGAGGGGAGATGAAGTAGAGGATACAAGCCTGCTTTTGCTACGGGTTAGATACACAGGACAGATGTTATCCGACAACCGTTTGCGAGTTTCGACTGCCAAACCGGAAGCGATCAGTACGGAAAAACTGATTGGTAGCAATCTGGGACTGGCAGTCAGCCAGAATCTGGCCATTCTGATGCATGGTCGTATTCAGGTGAACAGTCTGCAAGGTGACGAAACCGAGTTCCGGATTTCATTGCCATTACGCAGGTATTGGGACTTGCCGCAAATCACAAGTGTGCAACAACGTTTGAAGGCTAAAAAAGTGCTACTCGCCAAAGATCCTGATATTTTGCAGGGCGTATCCTCCCTGATGCGGAATTGGGAGATGGATGTGCGCATGACTTCGGGTTCAGCCTCTGCATATGAATGGATCAAGGAAGGTTATAAGCCGGATGTGGCTGTTGTAGATCTGGGCTTGCGTGAGGGCATTACAGTCGATTTCGTCATTGCGCTGAAACAGCAGATTGAAGGCCTGCCTGTCATTGTGCTCGTTCCATATGGGATGCATATGGATATTCAGCAGACGGAGGTTTTTGATGCCGTGCTGACAAAGCCAGTTAGACAGACGGAGCTTTTAAATGCACTGAGTATTATTTTGCCATAAAAGAGAAGATGAATTTCTCTACCAAGGTTACAGAAGGCACATCACTCGCGGTGTGCTTTTTTTGCTGTTTTTCCTGAGTTTCTACTTATATGTTTTTCCATTTGTTCAGGTTGGGTTACAATAGGATATGGAACTTAACTTCATCATTTCTACATTCTGAGGAGGACATGCATTCATGGATTATCGCAGGTTAGGTGGAAGCGGACTGAAAGTAAGCGAAATCAGCTTAGGTAGCTGGTTGACGTACGGAGGATATGTGGAACGTGAAAATGCGGTGAAATCAATTGAAACGGCATTTGATGAAGGGATCAACTTTTTCGATACAGCCAACGCCTATGAGCGGGGAGCCGCAGAAGTATTGCTGGGTCAAACATTGAAAGCGTACTCACGAAGCTCTTATGTTCTCGCAACCAAGGTGTTTAACAAAATGGGTGATGGCCCTAACGATCACGGCTTGTCCCGCAAACATATTATGGAGCAGTGCGAGGCCAGCTTGAGACGCCTTGGCACCGATTATGTCGATATCTACTATTGTCATCGTTATCATCAGGAGACCCCGATAGAGGAGACCCTTCGTGCACTGGACGATCTGGTTCGTCATGGTAAAGTGCTGTATGTAGGTGTGAGCCAGTGGACAGCGGCTCAGATGGAAGCTGCGCTCGGTACAGCAGATCGCCTGTTGCTGGATCGTATTGTCGTGAATCAACCGGTATATAATATGTTTGATCGGTATATTGAGAGCGAGATCATTCCTTTGGGTGAACGTAAAGGTATCGGACAGGTTGTTTATTCACCACTTGCACAAGGTTTGCTGACAGGGAAATATACATCTGTCTCCGATATTCCGGAGAATAGCCGGGCAGCCAAGCTTGGCTGGGATGAAGGGAAAATTAACGCAGATCGCATTGGCAAAGTACGTCAATTAGTTGAAGTTGCAGACAAGCTGAACCTGAAGGTGGGACAACTGGCACTGGCCTGGATTTTGCGGCAAAATAATGTTTCCAGCGCTCTGGTCGGAGCGAGCCGTCCGGAACAGGTTAAGGAAAATGCTGCAGCTTCTGGAGTTAAGCTGGATGCTGCTGTTATTGCAGAGATTGAACAAATTCTGGCCTGACTCGTTGTGTAGAGTAACCTTAAGAATGTGATTTGTTTAATGTATGGGAAAGGGATGTCCCGCTTGCCTTGGTTGAGGCAGGTGGGACATCCCTTTCGTTTCGTCTTTAAGATTTTGCGACATGTCAAAATGGATCGTTATCCACAACCGTGATGTTACGGGGTGGTAGAGAACATACCCTGTTGCGTCCCGTATTTTTAGCTTCATACAGCGCACGGTCAGCCTGGTCAAACAGATCGTTGTCATCATGGTCGTCACAGTGATCAGGGTAAACGGCTACTCCAATGGAGATCGTGAGCTTTACGTTCTGCCCGTCTGGCAGGATGAAAAGAGATCGGGCCACGGCTTTCCGCACGGATTCTGCAATAGCCATGGATTGATGGTATCCACAATCGAGCAATAGAATTGCAAATTCTTCTCCACCGTTACGGGATACAAGATCCGTGGAACGCGCATGTTCTACAAGCAATTGCCCAAGCTGCTTCAATACCGCATCTCCGGCAGAGTGGCCAAACGTATCGTTTACCTTTTTGAATCGATCGATATCAATAACCAGCAAGGAAAGCTTCTGGTGATACTGCCTAGCATGCTGAAGCTCAGACTGGAGAGACTGTTCGAATTGTCGTCGATTGCTCAGATCCGTCAGATGGTCTGTGGAGGCTCGTCGTTCCAGCAGAAATAACATCTCGTTGGATCTATTGATAAATTCCGCGATGAAATATATGAAAAGGCCACCAGCAAAGGCTATAGTCATCTGTATGGGATATACTTTCATCAATGTATTCATGCTGGGCGTGTTCATCAGTAGTACGATAAATATCATGGTCATGCCTAAGAGGTTCATGGTAATAATCTTGGTTAATCTCGACCACGAAGCATAGGCGAAATACACACCAGCCAGCCCGAGTAGGATCATAATAAATGCTGCATCAATGGCTGCTGAGGTGACACCAAACATAACGATACGAAGGATCGCAATGATGATTCCGGTGATGACAGAAGCGAGCCCGCCAAGATATACGGCTGCAGTTACGACAGCCAAATGCCGCAGATCCACAATGGTAGTGTCATTGATATGGAAAGAATAATTCATAAGCACTGTACCGTATAGACCGAATAAAAAGCCACCGACTAGCTGAACGCGAAGCGAGGGAAAAGGCAAACGAATGCTGTAGTATTTGGCGATGATTCCTGACAGGTACAGAAAGGAAATGATCACACAGAGATTGACAAAAAACGTGCTTAACAACCAGCATCCCCCCTTTTACGCACATCCCTCTATTTTATCTGAAAATCGGTGTGGGGGCGAACCATATAATCCCAAATGTTTGAAGGGTTTGGTTTTAATGCGCTATAAAATTCTAAAACGTAGCCGTACGGGACAATGTTGACTTCCCTATGCATTAAGATTTATACTTAATCTAAATCAAAATTCTTTTGATATGAAAATGCTAAAGCGAACAAATATGTTCGAGATGTATATACACTTGAGAAACAGTATAAAAAGGGGACTTGGTTGTGAAAACGTTAAATCTGACAATACAACGGCAAGCGGTGTATGATGTCGTACGTAAATCAGAAGACCACCCTACGGCTGCCGATGTAATGAATCGGCTTGTAGAACAGGGGTACAATCTGGCTTATGGCACTGTATACAATTCTCTTCGCTATCTAACAGACAAAGAGCTCATCAGGGAGCTAAAACTTGGCGAAACAGCAAGCCGATATGACGCCCGGATGGATGATCACCAGCATATTATGTGTGAAGTATGCGGTAAAGTGGACGAGGTGATGACAGAAGTTCCTCCACAATGGATGAAGCAGGTAGCGGCAGAAACCGGTTATACAATAGATCATGCACATGTGGTATTTGGAGGTGTCTGCGGGGAATGCAAAACCAAACGGGTCAAGTAAAAGTGAAATGGTCGGGCCGGCGTTTGCCGCTTCGGGTCAAACCGGCGCTGGCAAATTCAGCGACGGCGCCTCTCGTGGACAACTGCCCGATAACTAGACGTGTCATTCTGATCAGCCCGATGCCGGGTCAAGTGCATGAACTGGTGAAGGCTCTCACAGATAGCTGTTTTGACGTACTTGTGTTCCACCGCTGGGAACCGGATCTCCATGAACGCCTTGTTTTTGATCTACTGATCTATGATCTCTCGGTTGCCGGAACGATTGATGCATTTACGGGAATCCACAGCCGGTTGAACCGCGAGGCCGAACATACGACACCTTGTCTCTACCTGGTCGGCGAGAAGATGATTGGAAGTGCAAGCGGACCGATGCTTCAGGAGGAATTGCTTGTATGGCCTGCACGCCCGCAGGAGGCGCTATACCGGGTACAACGCATGATTGGCAGCAGTCCTGTGATGCCCAAGCGAGCTTTTTTACCTGAAGAGGGACAGCGAATCGGATTCAAAGACTTGGTGCTGGATCGGGAACGCATGAGCGTTCAACGTGATCAGGATCGCATTCACTTGACCAAGACGGAGTATGATCTGCTGCTCAAGCTGATTGATGCCAAAGGTGCGGTCATCTCGCGCGAAGAGATGCTTAGTGATATCTGGGAGACTGATTTTACAGGTGGAAGCAATGTGGTGGATGTGCATATCAAAAGCTTGCGCAAAAAATTGGGCGATAATGCCTCTTCGCCGCAATATATCGTTACGGTAAGAGGCGTGGGCTATCGATTGGCGGATTAGATAATATGAGAAAAATAGTGGTCGATGGGAGCACTTATTGGTGGAGCTACAGAACGGCTAGAGACATCTACTGCAGATCCAAGCTGACGATTATTACGGAAAATAAAGACAAAAAATATATCATTAAATTTGTAACCAGAGATACACCCATTTCCGGCAGTCCTTTAAATGAAGGATTACGGATGAAGAAAGAGGGTGTAACATACGCTGTTAATTTGAACCAGCCCAAGTTTGTCGCCGAAGTTCTGCAGTGCATACTTGAGATGGAATTAAATAAGAGCGGGAAGAACGTTCAGGAGTTAGATGGTAATGGCTTATTATCCCGCATGGGGTATGAGGATCTTACAGGACTGATGATCTAAAGACATAATGAGTTCAGTAAAATGAGCTAGATGAGCGGTCATCACTGAGATGCTGATTATGCTAATTAAGATGAAATATGGCGTGGATCGTTGAATAAACGGTCTGCGCTTTTTTATGTTTCGTTGATATATGAAGCCTGTTTCGCTCTCTTCATAATTGGTTCATCTTTAGCGTAACAACCTCATCTGAACCTCATACGAACCTCATGCAGTAGATAGATGGGACATGTTAGAATGATTTTAAAAGTTAGATCAAGTCTAAATGTATATTTTAGCGAACAACGAATATGATTGGAATTAGTAGATAGATACAGCAGACATGAGACCTATTATAAGGAGGACGACAGGATGACAGATCGTTTGACAACAAACCAGGGAGCACCGGTAGGAGATAACCAGAATTCGCGCACGGCAGGTAGAAGAGGACCAACCTTGTTGGAGGATTACCACCTGATCGAAAAAATTGCCCATTTTGACCGTGAGCGTATCCCAGAACGGGTTGTGCATGCAAGAGGTGCAGGGGCACACGGGGTGTTCAAGCTGGAGCAGAGCATGAAGGCATATACGGCAGCTGATTTCCTGCAAGAGCCAGGCACAGAAACCGATGTGCTTGTACGGTTTTCTACCGTTATTCATGGTACAGGTTCTCCGGAGACCGCGCGTGACCCTCGCGGGTTCGCTGTTAAATTTTATACACGTGAAGGAAACTACGACATTGTGGGTAACCATCTGCCTGTTTTCTTTATTCGTGATGCCATTAAATTTCCGGATATGGTGCATTCTCTCAAACCGGCTCCAGATACCAACATTCAAGATCCGGCTCGATATTGGGATTTTATGACCCTCTCTCCGGAATCAACTCATATGATGACTTGGCTGTTCTCTGATCTGGGAACGCCTGCGAGTTACCGGGAGATGGATGGTTTCGGGGTACACGCATTTAAATGGATTAATGCCCAAGGCAAAGTTCACTATGTAAAATACAAATGGGAATCGGTTCAAGGGGTTCGTGCTTTCTCACGTCAGGAAGCTGCTGAAGTTCAGGGTCAGGATTTCAACCATGCAACACGTGATCTGCATGAGCATATCAAGAATGGTGATTTTCCCCAGTGGAAGCTGCAAGTACAGTTGCTGAAGCCGGAGCAGATGGATGATTTCTCTTTTGATCCGCTCGACCCAACGAAAACATGGCCTGAGGATGTACTGCCGTTCCAGACGGTAGGGACCATGACATTGAATCGTAATCCTCAGAATTTCTTCGCGGAAGTGGAACAGGCCGCATTTTCACCAAGTGCCGTTGTGCCAGGCATTGAGCCCTCTGAGGATAAATTGTTGCAGGGTCGTCTCTTTTCTTACCCGGATACACAGCGGCACCGTCTTGGAACTAATTATCTCCAAATTCCAGTGAACTGCCCGTATGCACCTGTCCGCAATCATCAGCGTGATGGGCTCATGAACGTAAATCAAGACCCATCTCCCGTAAACTATGAGCCTAGCAGCTCAGGTAACAGTCCACAGGAAGATCCGGCTTATCGGGAAACTCAGGTTCCATTACAGGGGCATGTCACACGAGAAAAGATTGAAAAAACAGATGATTACACGCAGGCAGGGGAACTGTTCCGTTCCTTCACACCTGAAGAACAGAAACATCTGCTGGATAACTTGACGAATGATCTCAAATCCGTACCGGCAGATATCCAGATGAGAGCATTATGCCACTTCTTCCGGGCTGACGGACAGCTGGGTGGACGACTGGCTCATGGCTTGGGTGTAGATATCTCTGGGCATATGCCAAAATAAAGTGAGATTATCTGTCGACGCGGGAACTTCCCGCATCTCGCACAAGCGAATAGCTGGTCTTTATGCCAGCTTGGAAAGGTCATGATACGAACCGGGTATGACTGCAATTTTGCAGAATTGCCCGGTTTTCTTATGTACTTTTATACACAAATGAAAAACATTTTTACAAATCATTTACATAAAATACCTGACATAGAGGTTGACTTCTCATTTCTGGACACTACAATGGGTAGTGTGAGGGGTGTCAGAATATGAGAATACTCAATTTTAAAGTGGGCGAGCGAGGACTGAATCGTTTTTTTGGACCACTTGAGGCCAAGATTATGGAAGTATTGTGGGCTCGTCCCGGCAGCAGCATCCGTGAAGTACAGACGGCACTGGAACAAGACAAAGACGTAAATTTCAATACGGTTATGACTGTGATGAATCGGTTGGTGGATAAGGGATTACTCGGCAAAACACAGAAGGGCCGCACATCGCTGTACCGGCCGGTACAAAGCAGGGAGGACTTTATGAACGATCAATCCAAGGAACTGTCCCAGGAATTGGTGGACGAATTCGGGACACTGGCAGTGAATCACATGCTGGATGCGTTAGATGAAGCCGATGAAGGCTTGATTGAACGGCTCGAAATGAAGATTAAGCAATGGAAAAAGGATAACGATTAAGATGTGGAAGACCCGTTCCAAGATTTTGTTCACCGTCGGGTTGGGTATTCCGGTACTCGTGCTCATGCAGATGTTCATGTATGCGATGTATAAAATATTTGGATGGGACATCCGGTTGAATCTGCTATGGCTATGCAATCACTGGATGAGTCGTATGGGGTGGATGTCTGTAGGTCAGTTCCTGTTGCTTCTGGTTTTGCTGACTTTTGCTGGTACAAGCTGGATGATGATTAGACGAATTATCCAGACGCGTGCCGCAGTAACCAAGCTCCGCTCCATGGAGATTCGCGCTTGGTCGGAAGAATTGACTGCAAGATACAGACATCTTAAGAAACCCCGATTTCTTGTTGTGGGGAAACCTTCTCCGGTTGCGTTTACCATTGGACTGTGGCGACCTTGTATTGTGCTTTCCACTGGCCTGCTCCGTATGCTGGATTCGGATGAAGAGAAGGCTGTCGTGTATCATGAGGTTCACCATTTGTGGCACCGAGATCCACTGAAAACAACGCTGCTCTCGGTATTTGCTACGATGATGCCGTATATTCCTGTGCTGAAGCATACGTCACAGCAATATCGCATCGTCAGAGAGATTTTAGCAGATAACGAAGCGATTGAACGTACGGGGAATGCCGCAGGTATTGGCAGTGCGCTCTTGAAAATGCTTCGGACATGCACACCATCTGGGGAGGGAAGAGCGATGACAATTCAGTCCTCATTTGCCGATACGTCTGTAAATGTGCGTATTTCCCGTCTGCTCGACCCTGAACGTGATGTTACACTGCGCTTACCGCGATATGCCATTCTAATCTCTGTAACGGTGTTTCTGCTGCTGACTGTTCTGTTTGTATGGTCGATCGGATAGAAAACGACCATGAACCAAGCAATCCATCCGGACTAAAATTATGAATGAAATGGGGAGATGTATGATGAATAACAAAACCATTGAAATTGGACTTTTTTTCTCAAGGATTATGATTGGTCTCATTTTTCTATTACATGGCTGGAGTAAATTCGAGGGTGGAATAAGCGGTACGGTTGGTTTCTTTGAAAGTATAGGGATTCCCGGTTTTATGGCGTCTGTTGTTGCTGTCATTGAACTGGCAGGTGGTGCGGCCATGATCCTGGGTCTGGGTACACGTGTATTTGCCTTGCTGTTCATCGCGGTTATGGTCGGCGCACTGTTCACAGCCAAGGCGGGGCAACCGTTTTTGATGGGAACAGAGTTCGATTACATGCTGATGGCAGGATCATTGACTCTTCTCCTGACTGGCAGCCGCTTTTTGGCGCTGGATTATCTGTTTAACCGGCAAGGAGCTACACGTCAGAACAGCCAAAATGTGAGTGCCTGATCTGCATTAGGGACGGAAGCGACATAACAGGATGAGTATAATCAAAGCATAATATAACGATTCATAGAAAAGTGTAACGGAAAGTGTTAAAGCGCAGGAATACGCCTGCGGCCAAGCTCTTTGCTTGCCAGTCCGACGAGGTAACGGTGGTTGCCGGATCGAGCTGACAGGTAAAGAGCTTTTTGGTTTGAATGAAGGAGCGTCACTTTTTGGCTTGGACGTATTACCTTAACATTTGATATAATGAGAATAAGTATGCTACTAAGAAAAAATAAGGAGATTATACACGAATATTAACCACTATGAGGAGGTTCAGCGATATGATTAAGGTTATTCCATCCGAAGCACGTTCCAGCTTTGACCGTGGCTGGTTGCGGGGCAGTCACAGCTTTTCCTTTGGGGAGTACCAGGACCCGGACAACACTGCTTTTGGACCCATGCGGGTAGCCAATGATGATGTCATCGCACCAGGTCGCGGCTTTGGGGCACATCCACACAGTGATATGGAGATTGTATCCATCGTGCTGAATGGCAAGCTGAGACATGAAGATAGTTTGGGCAATGTTGCCGTAACAGGCTTTGGTAGCATTCAGCGCATGTCAGCAGGAAGCGGCGTCATTCATACAGAGCATAATGCCTCAGATACCGAGGAAGTAAGACTTCTCCAGCTGTGGTTTATGCCACATACGAAAGGGTTACAGCCATCCTACGAAACGACTTCGTATGATATAACTGCTCTGGAAGGCGCTCTTGTGCCTGTAGCATCATCCGATGGTGGGCCGCGGGTTGCCACGGTTCATCAAGACATGACGATTTACCTTGGTCGGTTATCCAAGGGCAAGACGCTTGATTTTGAACAGAACGAAGGTCGCCGCATGTACATTTTCTCCATTGAGGGCAAGCTTGGCCTGCAGAATGAACATGTGCTCCATACAGGAGATACCGCACGCGTGGAGCAGACTTCTTCCATGAAGCTGGAAGGGCATGAGGATACGTTTTATATGTTGATTGATCTGCCTTAATAAGAATAAGAACTCCCACTCCAAGATCAAAGGAGGAACGTTACGTATGGCACAGCAGGAATGGTTTATGGTAAAACATGGGGTCACCGGGCGTGGGCTGGCGAACAGCAAGACGGATGCAGCCTTGTCTTATCGCTTTCAGCAGGAAGGAACAGGTTACCTGTTCACTGTAACGGGACTTGATGAGCAGACGGCCTTGAAGATTATTGAGCTGAGACAGGAATTAAACGTATTCCGTTTCGTACAGCGCAAAGACCGTCCTCTGACAAAGCACTGGTATTATGTTGACGGCGACCGCGTAAAATATGACAGCGAGCGGCATACACTCACCATCTATGCCAAGTCGGAAATTCAATATATACCTGATGATTATTTTGCTGACTAACCGAACAGAGATAAGTGTATGATCTAAGCTTGTTATTCTGTTCATGGTGTAAGTTATTGATTTAACACGTATGGTTCAGTTTTCAAGTTGATCGTTTCGATCATCGTTAAGTCTTCCTTCACGGAAGGCTTTTTTTTGTAAAAAAGACCACATAATTCTCGGCTTTCTGGCACAAGCTACCTTGTATAAAAAACAAGAATGGAGGGGCGGCTTATGTCAGATAAATCATCAAAAGGTA
Organism: Paenibacillus polysaccharolyticus; assembly: GCF_023714295.1. Lineage (GTDB taxonomy): Bacteria > Bacillota > Bacilli > Paenibacillales > Paenibacillaceae > Paenibacillus > Paenibacillus polysaccharolyticus_A. The sequence continues at coordinate 5,528 of NZ_JAMAUN010000011.1, read as the reverse complement.
GCGAAAAGTCCAAGACTTCAGCATCAACGACTGACAGTAGCAAATATGTACCCTTGGGACTGCCGTCCCCACCTATTCTGAAACAACCGATCAGTGCCATTCATACCAATCAAATTCAGGCGTTAAAGGAAATCTTCTCGAACTCTTCGGATGTCGTGTTCCGCAACGTTATGATCACACCGGAGATTCAGGGGCTTCTCGTGTATGTCGAAGGGATTGTGAATTCGGCCGATATTCAGGAGCATATGCTACGCCCGCTTATTCGAGGGCTGATCCAGCAACGGACTGACGAGCCGGATGTGCCGATAGATGATACACGAATTGAATTAACACAGGTCAAGCGAGTTCAGACCTGGGCTGCTGCGACCGAGGGTGTGCTTGCCTCATCGGCGTTACTGGTTATGGACGGAGAAGCCGAAGCATGGTTATTCAACGTAAAAGGCGGAGTGCGGAGAGGTGTAGAGGAGCCGCAGACGGAGTCCGTCATCCGGGGGCCGCGTGAAGGATTTACCGAGACGCTACGTATGAACACGGCTTTGCTTCGTTTTAAGCTGAAGACACCTGCACTCAAAATGGTGAGTATGACACTGGGCTCCGATACCAAAACCGATGTTGTTCTCGTCTATCTGGAGGGAGTCGCCGATCCTCAATTGATTCAGGATGTCAAAAAACGTCTGGAGAAGATTGAAATCGACGGTATTCTGGAGAGCGGTTATATCGAGGAACTTATCGAGGATAACCCGAATTCCCCGTTTCCACAGATGCACTATTCGGAGCGCCCGGATACAGTTGCCGCGAATCTGCTGGAAGGTCGGTTCTCCATCATGGTAGATGGCACACCGTTTGCATTGATTGCTCCCGTGACGATGTGGCAGATGTTACAGGCTAGTGAGGATTATTATGAGCGGTTCTTCATTACCAATTTGATTCGTTGGATCCGCTTTTTGTTTGTGTTTATTGCTTTGTTCCTGCCAGCATTGTATATCGCGATTACGACCTTTCATCAGGACATGCTTCCAACCACACTGATTCTCAGCATTGCCGGTGCCCGTGAAGCCATCCCTTTCCCGGCACTTATTGAAGCGCTCATTATGGAATTATCCTTTGAAGCGCTACGGGAGGCAGGGGTCAGGTTACCCAAAACGGTGGGGCAAGCGGTCAGTATTCTCGGTGCCCTTGTGATTGGTCAAGCAGCGGTACAGGCAGGTATTGTGTCTGCCCCAATGGTTATTATCGTATCGATGACGGGGATTGCATCCTTCACCATTCCGCGCTTCAACTTTGCCATTACCGTAAGGCTGTTACGGTTTCCGATCATGCTTCTGGCAGGCATGCTGGGATTATACGGCATCGTGATTGGTCTGGTGCTCATCTCCGTACATCTGACACAGATGACGTCTTTTGGTGTGCCGTATCTATCCGGAGTAAGTCCATATAACAAAAAGGATACCAAAGATATTCTGGTCCGGGTACCTTGGTGGAAAATGATCAATCGCCCTTCAACTGTGCATCGGGATCGTAAACGTATGACCAGAGATATTAATGGTTCACCCGAAGCAGAGGAAGGATGGTGATTCCATGCGGTTTCTTATAAAATATAGGGCTGTCATTTCATTGATCCTGTGCACTTCTCTGCTTGCAGGTTGCTGGGATCGCGAAGAGATTAATGATGTCGCCTTTGTCATCGGTATTGCTGTGGATAAAGAAGGTGATGAATACCGTTCCAGTCTCCAGATTGCCCTTCCTGGACAATCTGGAGCTTCGGGAAGTGAAGGGGGTGGGGGCGGCACAAACGGTGACAAGCCATGGTTTATCCTCTCCAACACGGATCGAACTTTACGTGGGACAACGCTTCAGGGTCAGAAGTCACTCTCTCGCCGAATTTATTATGCTCATCGCCGCACCATTCTTATTGGAGAAGAACTGGCACGGGAGGGGGTTGCCCCGATGCTTGACCTATTCACTAGATTCCCGCTAAACCGATTATCGGCAATGCCTGTTGTCACCAGAGGCGAAGCACATAAAGTTATAGACACGGATGCACCCATTGAGAAGTTCCCTTCCGAGATGGTTCGGGAATTATGTTTTCTTAACATGAGGAATCCAAGATCCCTTAAAACATTCATAGACTCGATTCTGGATGAAGGAGTGGACCCTTTTCTACCTATCGCATCCGTTTCAGACAATGTACCACAGGATTGGAAGGGCGCCATAACCAATATCAAACTGGACGGCTTGGCTATTTTCAAAAAAGACAAGTTGGTGGGCATGATGGACAAGGCTCCGGCCGATGCATTAATTCTTGCCATGGGTGAAGCTAATGAACCCGAAGTCATGATTAAAGCTCCGCGCGGCAAAGGAGATATGTTTATCAAGTTAAACGAGAACAATTCCTCCCTTCATCCCAAGATTGTGAATGGCAAAGTGAGTGTGACCATTCAGATGTATGCCAAAGGAGTGCTTGTGGACAATGAATCGGATTATGGTGACAGGCGCGAGAAGGAAATTTTAAATCTGAATGAAGCCGTGCACCGGAAGATCAAAGAGGATATTGAGGAAGGTGTAAGGCTGGTTCAGAAGAAATTCAAAGCAGACATTCTCGGCATCGGCCGTTCCATCCATAGGCAGTTACCCAAGGAGTGGGACAAGATTAAAGATCGCTGGGAGGTACTTTATCCGGATGTTCAGGTAAGTGTGGAACCGCATGTCATTATTGAGAATGTCGGTATTGTCAATAAACCGATTGGAGTTGTAGAGGAGGATATCATACATGATTAAACCGCTGCTGTACACCTATCTGGCAATGGTGATCGGGGTGCTGATTATGGATTTCAGGCATCTGAAACAAGCGGCACCCATTAATCGCTGGTTGTCTTATGGAATGATAGCGCTTGGAATAGGCATCTGGTTCTATGTTACAACGTTGAACAAAACCGTATTTGTATCGGTATGGATGAGTCATGTTATTCAACGTCTACTGCCCATGCCTTGATGATATGGCATCTTGATATGTAAGAAACAGAGACGGAAGGAGGTACAGGATGATTCAGAAGGTAACGCACAGGCAAATGGTCTTGATGCTTATGCTGCTTAGTATTACGGGGACACTATTGCAACCTCATGCACAAGCCATTTATTATGCAGAACAGCATGCCTATCTTTGTTACATACCGGTGGTTCTGATTATGTTTGCATCAATGTGGATGCTCAGCCGTGTCCAGCGGCGTTTTCCGGACAAGGATCTATTTGAATCGTTAGTGACACGATTTCCCTTTCTGGGAAGATTGGCCGGATTGATGTACATCGCGTTTTTTTTCTTTGTATTCGCGAGAGATATTCGGCTAACAGGGGATTATGTGAGTATCACATTGCTGGAAACAACTCCGATCTCGATTATCGTGCTCTCTCTGCTTGTCATGGCTATATTTATCGTGCGGGGAGGACTAGGCTCCCTGATTGGCATGGTGGAGTTATATGTAGCGCTTTTTTTGTTAAACTCCATCATTGTGCCGTTTATGCTAATTCAGCAGATCAATATGGATAACCTGAAGCCCTATTTCGATGTTGACCTGGCGGGTGTGGGCAGGGGGAGCTGGTATCTCTTTTCGTTTTATGGAGAGATGATTTTTCTGCCCTTTATCGTAAGGGGAAGTGATTTTCGAGTAAAGTCCATCGTTACAGGCAACATCGTCACGGGACTGCTTATGATGCTTATTGTAATAGAAACGATCACCTCCATCGGTGTACCCATTGCTTCAAGACTTGTATATCCATCGTATGAGCTGGCAAGACAGCTGCAGATTAGTGACTTTCTAGATCGATTCGATCTGGCGCTTGCGGCAGCAACTTTGCCTTGTATTATTACAAAGATTGCGTTTGACCTGTATTTAGTGTGCTGGGGGTTGAAACGCATGATTCCCAAAGTGTCTGGTAAAGTACTGACCGGACCCATTGCGTTGCTGGGTTTTGTATGTGCGTTCTGGTTTTTCCGCAATGCGATCCAACTGAATCGATTTACACGGGAATGGACATGGGTTGCCATTGTATTTGAGGTGCTGTTTCCAATCGTATTCTTTCTATTTCTTCGTCCGCGCAAAAAGGAGGCTGGGCATGCACCGAACTCTGAATCGGGAGAGAGGGCCTCGAGAGGCAAACAGCAGGAAGGTGAACAGAAGCAGGAGCAGGCATCTGGTGAATCAGATCAAACTGAAGGGAAGTCAGAAGAAAAGTCTGGTGATAAGTCAGCGGAAAAGTCCATAGAGAAGAAAGGTAAAACATCACATGGCGGCGGTAATCTGCAGCCTTCCTGATGAAAATCATAAAAAATTGTTATAGCTTGAGAGCCTGGAAAGCAGGCAAGCATGGTTTCCCTCCGCAGAAGTACCCTGTATACTGTAGTCAGATTGATGAACTTTCGGCTTAATAACGGGGGGAACATGAATGGCTCAACATTTGGCAGGGGTACGTGTGGCATTAACCGGACCGAGAAAGTCCAAAGAGATGTCTCTATTGGTAGAGAAAATGGGCGGAATCCCGCTTGTGCGTCCAGCACAAGGCACGGTGTTTCTGGATGATCGTAACATTCGGGATGGACTGGTCTCCTGGATTTCTGATCCGCCGGATTGGGCAGTGTTTACGACGGGTATGGGACTGGATGCTTTGTTCGACATGGCTGAGGACATGGATGTAGCCGGACAACTTCGGAATGTCTTGGCTGAATCGTGTATTGCAGCGCGAGGGTACAAAACGGTAAATGCGTTAAAAAAGCTGAAGCTAACACCTCTGGTACGAGATGATGACGGCAGTACAGACGGACTGATTCGTGAATTTGGCTCGCATGATCTTACAGGCAAAAAGGTGATGTTACAGCTGCATGGGGAAACGGCTCCCAAGCTGGTTCGATGGTTAGAAGAACAAGAAGCTGTTGTGCGGCAGGTATTGCCGTATCGTCACGTACCGCCAGAAGAGACAGAGCTGGAGCAACTGCTGAACGAAGTAATTCAGCATAAGTTAGATGCAGTGGCCTTTACAAGTGGGCCGCAGGTTCGGTTTTTGACGGAATATGCGACATCTCAAGGTAAGCTGGAGGAGATGCTGACAGCCTTCAAAGAAGGGGTAGTCCCAGCCTCTGTTGGTAAAGTTACGGCGAATGCGATGCGTGAGGAAGGTATTGAAGCGCTGGTTGTACCAGACGAAGAGAAGATGGGAGCGCTCATCGTTGAACTGGGACGTTATTTTGCCGCGAATCCGGTGGGTGTCCGGGAAGATTAATAAAGAGAGCATTCACAGGGAAAGAGTAGCTGTATGAAGAATAGCAGACGCAATTCGTATACAGAGGAGTATTAAGTTTAGAAGGAATCACATCAGTTATATGGATGGATATATAAAGGTTCTGATCCGTTATTAAAATGTACCCTATAAGATGGACACTTAAAAAAGGTCATCTTGTAGGGTCTTTTTTGTGTACAATGAATAAAAAACGAGCGGTGGTCAAGCAAATGTCAAAAAAACACTTTACATTGCAAGAG
>NZ_JAMAUN010000010.1:0-259251 GCF_023714295.1 Paenibacillus polysaccharolyticus | reverse complement strand
TGAGTTCTATTACAACCGCAAGCGAATGCATGGTGCGCTAGGTTATCTTTCCCCTGCTCGTTTTGCGAAGAAGTTTACGGACAAATCCGTCGCGTAAGTGTCTACTTTCTTGACATAGGTCCACCAGAAACCTTATTTAGGCGTTTTCCACGAACTAAAAAATGTAACGATCACCAGCGACCTTATTTCTATGAAAACGTGCAATTTTTGCCCATTTTCCATGCAAATAACTAAAATAGGCTCTCCTGAGATCGTTACATTTTCAAATCACCTGAAAAGCAGCAAATAAGCTCATCTGTGATCGTTAGCGCTTGACCGCTAGTTGGGTAATCGGAATGAATTCATTTCTTAATTATTTTAATGAGCATGCAATTCTTTTTGTTTTTTCTACTGGGCTACAAAAAAATAAAGGGACCACAGTCTCCTGTTGCCCCTTAAAGTTCACCGTCAAGAGCCCCACTTGGCTCTTACAGCCTTTTCGCTTTTATCTCGTGCTTTATGCACCTGTAACCACCTTATCCACCAGACCATATTCTACCGCTTCAGTTGCGGTCAGGAAGTAATCTCGGTCCGAGTCTTTTTCAATGCGTTCCAGTGGCTGCCCTGTATGATCGGCAAGCAGCTGATTAAGACGATGACGATGCTCAATAATTCGATTGGCATGAATCAGCATATCTGCCGCCTGTCCCCGGGTGCCGCCAAGAGGCTGATGAATCATAATCTCGCTATTGGGCAGCGCCATTCGTTTGCCTTTTGCTCCACCCACCAGCAGTATCGCACCAAAGCTCGCTGCCATTCCTGTACATATGGTGGATACATCCGGCTTCACAAACTGCATCGTATCATAAATGGAGAAACCCGCTGTCACCGATCCCCCAGGACAATTTATATACATCTGAATATCCTTATCCGGGTCTTCGGCACTCAAAAACAATAATTGGGCCACAATGGCATTGGCCATCTGATCTTCAATCTCTCCTGACACCATAATGATGCGGTCCTTCAGCAAACGTGAATAAATATCATAACTCCGCTCACCGCGAGCGGTCTGTTCAACAACGTAAGGTACTACGTTCATATGTGTCGCCTCCTTATATTAGGCAGCCATGATGACCGTATTCGCCCTTCCATAATTCATCGAATTCGTACTTGAAGTAGCATAACCGTACATCACTGGCTGCATCGCTTGAGACGGCAGAACCTGTTGCAGAATCGTACCCGCCACAGCCATAGGATCATCCATACGGTTCAGGCACAGATCAATTAGACGTGCAGCATCCCCTTGGCGGAAAGCCATAAGATAATTGCGGAGCTGCTCTTGCTCCAGATCAGCGGGCTCTTTCATCGTTCCCTGTTCCACCGCAGACTCTATCCCCGCTTCCTGCAAATTATGCCTAACCTTGCTTACCGCTGTACGGGCGCGGTTTAATGCCGCTTTTACAGCACCTTCGGTTGTACGCAGCATCTCAGCAGTCTCTGCCGCCTTATATCCCAAGATTTCACGTAAAATATAGATTGCTCGTTGCCATGGTGGCAAGGTGTGAACTAACAGCTGCACCGCAGACTCCAGCTCTTCAAATGATTCTTCTTCCGTACATTCGGACATCACAGGTTTCATCTCCGCGAGAATAGATCGAAGCTTCTCCTGCCTACGAATTCCATCAATCCATGTATTGCGTGCAATCCGAATCAGATAAGCCTCCCAATTAAACGACGTGTCTGATCTTTCGGAAGCTTGCACCACCTCAGACGATAATCCCTTAAGGCAAGTTTCCTGTACAAGATCCTCTGTCTCTGTCACCGATTTAGTCAGTGACATGCAATATGCATAGAGTGAAGCCATCAGGTCAGGCAATACATCGTGCAACGTGGGACACGAAACACGTTTCCCATCAGCATCCTTTGTACAATCCATGTCATATCTCTGATTCGTTGTAGTAATCTGATTTATTGGACTAGCTTGGTTCGTTTGATTAGTAATTCCGCCATCTCCAACATGATCCGTCTTGTAATTACGCGTGTTACTCCATTCATGCTCAAGTCTGTTGACTTCGCAATCTGCGGACTTCACAAAGGCCATCTCGGGGGCCCCCCTTTGTTTGTTCCTGATTAAGTGTTTCATTATGTAAACGAAGAACCTCCTGAAAAGGATACGCTCTTCTGAATTTATTTTTTACAACAAAATCTATTCCTCAACCTCAAATTCTCTCCAATTTCAATGCCGAATCCTGATTTCACATCGACATCGAATCTTAGCCCAGCGTCACCGTCATGCCTGTTCGTGCTATGGTAATGCCCTGATCCAGTTTATAGTCCTGCCTTACATCTACATCATGGGACATATGTGTAAAATAAGTGTATCCCGGCTTCAGCTCTCGCAAAAGCTCCTGCGCCTCCTGCATATCGTACACCGAACGCGTCGAAAACTCCGCCAGCTCATGCACAAAACTTGTGCCCAATACCAGTAGATCCAGTCCATACAACAGTTCCTTCTCGTCTTCCTTCAAATCTATAGCATCCGAACAGTAAGCCCAAGCATACCCCCTACGTTCCAATCGATAAGCGTACGAAAATCCATTGTGTCCGTGACACACCTTCCAGGAACGAATCTCCCATCCACCGAGTTCAATCCCGTTATCCATTTCCATAAAATCCATGTGACGAGCGAGCCACGGAAATTGTCCCTGTATCGTAACGATTACCTCACGCGGGGCATACAGCTTACCCTTCACGCCTAGCCAACGGCACGCATCCGCCCATTCCGGCAGGCCGCCAATATGATCAAAATGCGCATGTGTAATCAGCAACGTATGCACCATACGCATTCCCTGATCTTCCATCTGAGAGCGCCAGTCCGGCCCACAGTCGATCATAAACATCCCGTCTTCAGGCTGATCTTCCACGTGACTACCGTCATGAATCATGACCGATGAACGTTTTCGTCGATTTTCTCCTGTCTGCCTCGCCTCTGCACATACCTCACAACTACAATACACCCTTGGGACACCCATGGCGTCGCCTGTGCCCAGAAATGTGAGCTGATTCATTCCGCATTCCCCTCTCGCTCCCTGAAGCCGATTCAGCTCAGATGTGATGTCTCTTCCTTCGTAATCAACAAAGTTGTGCCACAAATATTTTATGTAAATTGTAATCCCCTACCTCCGCTTTTGCAAAAAAAAGACTCCCCCACTCACAGCTCATCACAGCTGACCGGGAAAGTCTGTCGTCTGACCGGGCTTGGAGAAACCCAGCCTTAGACATGATGATTCCATATGCGTCCGCTCACACCAGGGCACGCAGTTTCAACGTCAGTTCACGGCCAGCAGGAACCTCTATGGCATCCGTGATGACCCAGTTCCATGCCAGACGTTGCTCTAGCACCTCAGCCTGTTCTGCAGTCAACTGCAAACCGGTGATGATGCCCTCACCCACCGCGAAATCCTTGTCTGCTTGCAGATTAAATGCTTTTTCCAGCCAGATGCCAAGCCCTCCACGCGTATTAAACGTAATTCGATATCCGTTCTGGAGAGCCCTTTCCAAGTTCTCCCCATGCTCGTCCGCATACGAGAAAAACGTATCGTACCGATAATGCTCCTCGGATACGCTATCAAATGCCGCTACATCCTTGGCTTGAATCGCTTTTAATATATCCGCTTCTGACATGCCCTTGCCACGGGCCTGCTCCAGTCGAATCGCTGTGCTTTGGGACAATTTAATCTCTGTACTCATTACGGTCACACCTCTCTGCAATTACGATTATGCCAACATATTGTATTAGTATACTTCCTATTATAACCTTTTGGCAGTAAAAAACCTCCATCTCGGCTTGCCGCAAATGAAGGTTCATATTAGCTACTACAGTCCCGCCAGTACCTGATACCATACGCCGCGCTTGGAATACAGTGTCTTACGCACCTCATCCCATCCACCCAGATAGTTGATATCAAACAACCCCGCTGGTGTCGGGAACGATTCTTTCGTCTCGGCAAATACGTCCGGATCTACCGAGCGGAAGCCGTGTTTCGCAAAAATACGCTGCGCTTCCGGTGTCCGCAAGTATGCGATAAAGGCTTCCGCCAGCTCCCGATTACCATGTTTGTCGGCATATTTATCCACCACCACTGCGGGATTTTCGATGAGTATTGTATTTTTCGGCACCACGATATCATAATCTACACCCTTTGCGATCCGGGCGAGCAATTCATTTTCGTATGTTACGATGACGTCCCCTACACCGTATTCAAATGCAGCCATCGAGGAACGGCCACTCTTATCCAGGGATTCAACGTTCTGGTGCACCTCTTCCAGAAATGCTTTCGCTGCGGCAGGGTCTTTCTTGCCCTCTTTCTCCTCCGACAGCTTCAGTCCCGTACCATAGATTGCATTAATATCCCACTGTGCACCGCCGGATGTTTTCGGGTTAGGATACAACACCTTCACGCCAGGCTTGGTTAAATCCTGGAAATCTTTAATCCCCAGTGGATTGCCTGCTCGTGTACCAAGTACAACGATTGAACGTGTAATCATGCCCTCATTCGGCGTTTGTTTCCAATCCGTAGTGACCAGCTTGGCCTTCACCAGTTTATCGATATCACTTTCCATCGCAAGCAAGGCTACATCCGCTTCAAAACCGCCAACGATCGCTCGCGCCTGTGTTCCCGAAGCTTCATAGGATTCTTGGAAGTTAACCGTTTGTCCCGTCTTGGCTTTCCACTCCGCTTGGAACTTTGGCAATAGTTCGCCTACGGCATCCTTCGCTACGCTATATGCACCGATAACCAGTGTGTGCGACGAATCTCCACTAGGCACGGTGGCTGGCTGCCCTGGCTCCTGCTTGCTGCATCCGGCAGTCACACAGACGAGCACAAGCATCAGAATTACGTATAGAGGTATAAATTTCTTTTTGTGTTGGCTCGTCTGCATGGCCGCTCCTTCTTTCATTTCTACTTTATTCTAAAATAACAGGCGCTAGATCATGACAGGCATCGGGTCTTCTTTCAGTCGGTTCTCAACAACCCAGCTCTCCGAGTCATTGAACAAATAGGCACGATGCACAAGCACACGAATCGTTTGCCCGATCTCCAGTGTCGTTTTCTCCAATGAGCGATAGGTGATGAGCTTATGTCCCTCCACCTCAACTTCAACCATCCATTCACTACCACGGAAGTGAAGATGTTTTACGATCCCTTTTTCCGTTGCAGACAGCATGGTGAATTCATTCTTGAGTCCAATCTCGATGTACTCCGGTCGGATCAGCGCACGTGTATTGCCACCTTGCACCGCATGTTCGAAACCTTTCAGCTGAGAGGCATCCTCCACCACCGTAGACTCCCCAATAAAAGTCGCCACGAATGGGGTCTGCGGATTTTTATAAATATCCCAAGGAGTACCCTTTTGTTCCAAACGTCCTTGGCTGATAATCATAATCTCGTCTGCGACTTCAATCGCTTCATCCTGGTCGTGAGTAACAAAGATGGACGTGATGCCTACCCGCTCGATCAGCTCACGCAGCCATGAACGAAGCTCTTGGCGAATCTTAGCATCAATGGCGGCAAACGGTTCGTCCAGAAGCAGTAACTGCGGCTCAGGCGCAAGCGCTCTGGCAAAGGCCACACGTTGACGCTGTCCACCCGACAACTGGTGCGGATAACGCTGTTCGAAACCTTTCAGCCCAGTCAGCTCAACGAGTTCCATCACGCGATCACGAATCTGGGCTTTAGGTGTCTTTTTCACCTTGAGACCAAACGCAATATTATCAAAAACACTCATATGTTTGAACAACGCATAGTTTTGAAATACAAATCCAATGCCTCGCTCTTGAGGCGGCAGATGATTCACGACTTTTCCGTGGAAACGGATCTCCCCCGAGCCTGGACTTTCGAGCCCTGCGAGCATACGCAGAATCGACGTTTTCCCTCCTCCGCTGGGGCCGAGTAAACCGATCAGATGGCCTTTGGCAATATCGAACGAGACATCTTTTACCGCATGAAAATCACCAAAGTGTTTGTTCAGATCACGAACTTCTACATGCATCTCAATGCACTTCCTTTCGCTTCTTGGCCCATTCCATCAGGAGCAGCAGTCCTACGGAGAAGGTTACCAACACCAATGCCACACCGTTTGCGGCTGACACGTTGAAATTCTCTACATCCTGATACACCAGCGTTGTTGCTGTCTGCGTTTTATTCATAATGTTACCGGATACGACCAATACCGCCCCGAATTCTCCCAGTGAACGCGCTACCGTCAGAACCAGACCATAGACCACTGCCCAGCGGATGGAAGGCCAGGTAACACTCCAGAACGTTCTCCAGCCATAGGCTCCAAGTGTGGAAGCCGCCTCTTCCTGCTGCGAACCTAGCTCTTGCAGGACGGGCATAACTTCCCTTACCATCAACGGGAACGTAACGAACAACGTGGCAATAACCATCCCTGGAAAAGCGTAAACCACATTAAATCCGATGCCCTCAAAAAATCCTCCCATGATGCTGTTTGGTCCAAGCAACAAAACAATCATCAAACCGCCAATAACCGGCGATACCGCATAAGGTAAATCCACAATGCTGTTAAGTAGTCCTTTCACCCGATCACTCAGCCAGCCTGCACGGACCAGATAAATCGCCATCATGATGCCAAACAATGTATTTAACAGGGTAACCACCAGAACGACCAGCCCTGTCATCATCAGTGCGTGAAGCGCCTCCGGACGCATAATGCCTTTAATAAAACCGCCTGCACCGTCCTCAAATGCGCCAATCAGAATCCGTCCGAGAGGAATGATCAACAGCAATGTGAATACTACAAACGTAAGTCCGATTAAGAGTCTTCTCATCTTCTTCTCCCCCGCATCTGTACGAGATTGATCAGCCAGAGGATCAGAAAGGAGAGTGTTAGCAACAATACGGATACCGCTGCCGCCCCTGTCGGGTTATCACTTTCAATCTCTCCATAGATAAAAACGGAAGCGGTTAGTGTTCTGCCTGGAATGTTACCGGCAACCAGTACAACTGCGCCAAATTCAGCGAGCGCTCTGGAAAAAGCCAACATTCCGCCGCTGATCATGCCGGGAGCCATGGATGGCAGAATGACCTGCATGAATGTACGTGCCTTGGAAGCACCCATCGTGTACGAAGCCTCTTCCTCGGAAGGATCGATCTCCTCCAGCAAAGGCTGCACTGCCCGGATGACAAAAGGAAAGGTAACAAAGGTCATCGCAATCACAATCGCAGGCTGATGAAAAACAATTTCAAACCCCATGGATTCAGCCAGTTTCCCGACAGCACTGATCGGGCCGAGCAACAGCATAATCATCAGACCGCCTACGGCTGTTGGCAACGCAAAAGGCAAATCGACGAGACTGTTAAGAAAGGATCTGCCAACGAATCGATATCTTGTTAACACCCAAGCAATCATAGTTCCCAAGATCACATTAATTAAAGCGGCGACCACGGCCAGACGAACCGTTAATAATACTGCCTTCCATGCGATCGGGTCCATGATACTCTCAGCAAAATTGCTCCATCCTTCGGAGAAGGAATTGGCGTATACACCGATGATTGGAAGTACAATGAGCACGATGAAATATAACAATACGGTACTGCGAAAACCCCAAGTCCATCCCTTGTGACGAAGAACGGTGTTCATTACTGTGTTCCCTCCCAGCCTCCGGCTTTAACTCCGGTCGGCAGTCTACCTGACTTCATACGACATTTTCCTGAGTTGGATAAGTTTACTTTATTATTATTCCCATTAGTCTACTTGGTTTTTGCTTATCTGATACTTTACCAGTTTGCAGTGCTGATCGTCAATGCTTTTATTCGAACTATTTGATGCCTTGAATACACAAATTTCCCCATTTTTAATAAACGATTTCAGTACATTACATTGGCGAAATTCCGTTCAATATAAACAAACATTTGTGTAGCCTTCATCCTTGTATACATCCTTTTAAAAATCGTTTATTTCTACCTGTAGAATCAATGAGGTTTGTTGATCTTCAGGTGGTTAAGTTACTATCTAGGGAGTTAAAATTGAGAAGAGTCATTACAACGATAAGGAGGAAAGACATGTTATACACAAAAAATATATCAACATTTGCAAGAGATGAAATGAAGGATATCACACGGGAGGTAAAAGAGGTGGTGCAAAGCAGCGGAATACAGAATGGCACCGTGCTCATCTACTGTCCTCATACAACAGCCGGGATTGCCATTAATGAAAATGCGGACCCCGATGTTAAACATGACGTTTTATTACGTCTCGATGAGGTTTACCCATGGGAGCACCCTCAGTATCGTCACGCTGAAGGAAATACAGCCGCTCACCTCAAATCAATAACTACCGGTCCGTCACAGACTGTCATCCTGCATGAAGGCAAACTACTCTTGGGACGGTGGCAAGGCATCTATTTTTGTGAATTTGATGGGCCACGTAATCGAGAATATTTCATCAAAATTATGGAAGGTTAAGTTTCGTCTCCAAAAAAGACAAACACAAACAGGCGCTCCACCCTGTACCGGGGTCAGGAACGCCTGTCTTCTGCGTATAAGGAATATATCTTTCGCATGATAACGTAATAAAGAGTTAACGTTATGATCAATCACCGCCTTGAAGTGTAGGGACAGGCATAAGCGGCAATTATTGCTCGCTAGGCTGCTGACCCAAGTTACGGCACAATACTCTCACATGAGTCAACGCAGAGGATTCAATCTCCGCAAACGTTAAACGGTCTTGAATATGATACGATATGAATCCGTGCATAGCCAGAAACAAAGTACGTGGCACATGCTGAATATCTTCTTCGGCACATCCCTCTTCCTTCATATACTGTCTGATAATCGACGCAAACAATTCGAAGCAACGTCCCTGTTCCGTTCGACAATAGGACAATAACTCCTCGTCCCGAATCATAAACATAATCTCGTATTGATATGGGTTTTCCAGACCAAATCGAATAAACTCCATCAAAATATGCTCCACTTTGTTCACGCCGCCTGCAACCGGCCTGACCATGGCTTGCAACAGTAGATGTCCCAGATGGTTGAAATCCTCTACCACGATCGCATAAAACAACTCTGCTTTTTCCTTAAAATGATAATACAGCGACCCATGACTATAGCCTAGATGCTGGCCGATGCTTCGCATCGAAATGGCGCGGTATCCTTTGGTAATAAAAAGATGCCTCGCCGCCTCCAGTATCCGCTCCCTCGACAACTCCTGTTCGACTGCTCTTCTAGCCATATATTTTATTCCCCTTCAATAAAATAAAGCCGCTGTCCCTCCGTGATCCGGGATTGCCCTTGCGTCAAATCCGTGATCCAGGCGATAAATGCCTCGGTTTCACTATCCGGCGGAAGACACGTTAACGTAACTTTATCGGTGAAAGCCGTTTCACCTGTACGCACTTCCCGGCCCCTTAACTCATTTTCCACTTTTCCAAGCCACGTATAATCCAATTCGACAAATACTTCTCGATGCAGCACTTTGGTAATGGCTTCTCCTGCTTCAATCGCTGCCACAGCTCCATCTGTATACGCACGAATAAGCCCACCAGCGCCAAGCATGATTCCCCCGAAGTATCGTGTAACGACAATTGCTACATTCTTTAATTGCTGATTCTTGATCACCTCAAGAATGGGTTTCCCCGCTGTACCACTCGGTTCCCCGTCATCAGACTGCTTCTGAATCTCATCCCGCTCGCCAATCATGTACGCCGAGCAGTTATGTGTCGCATTCCAATGTTTTTTCTTGATATCATCAATAAAAGCAATAGCTTCCTCCTCAGTTGAGACGGGCATAATATGACCGATAAACCGTGATTTTTTGATCACAATTTCCAGTTGTCCCGATCCTCGAACCGTTCGATAACGTTCAATCATTTCCAATCCAACTTTCCGTAAATCATCCATTTTACAAGAAAGCAGTTCCCCGCGTGTTGCGGATGAACTGCCTTGGTTAATAACATCCGGGAAACGATACTCTGTAAAAGCTCACATTCCCGGATGGACTTAACATCTTTATTTAACTATATGAGCAGAGCCATGAATTATTCGGAAAGTCTTGCTTCAAGCGCTGCTTTCTCTTCTTCAAAACCTGGTTTGCCCAGCAATGCAAACATGTTTTTCTTGTATGCTTCCACACCCGGTTGGTCAAATGGATTCACACCCAGCAAATATCCGCTGATGCCACATGCTTTTTCAAAGAAGTATACCAGATATCCGAACGAATATGGAGTCATATCTGGAATGTTCACAATCAGATTTGGAACTTGGCCATCTGTATGTGCGAGCAACGTTCCTTGGAATGCTTTTTTGTTGACGAAATCCATCGTTTTTCCTTCCAGGAAGTTCAAACCGTCCAGATCTTCCGCATCAGCTTCAATGGAAATGTGCTCGGATACTTCTGCGACTTGAATAACGGTTTCGAAAATGTTCCGGCTACCTTCCTGAATGAATTGACCCATAGAGTGCAAGTCTGTGGAGAAATCTACGGATGCAGGATAGATCCCCTTGTAGTCTTTACCTTCGCTTTCACCAAAGAGCTGTTTCCACCACTCGGATACGAAGTGCAAGGACGGCTCGTAGTTCACCAGAATCTCTGTGCCTTTACCTTTGCGATACAATGCGTTACGAACGGCAGCATATTGATACGCTTCGTTCTCCGCTACATTCGGGTTGCTGTACTCTTTGGAAGCGTCAGCTGCACCTTGCATCATTTCTTCGATGTTGATTCCCGCTGTTGCGATTGGCAGCAAACCTACGGCTGTGAGTACGGAATAACGTCCGCCTACATCATCCGGGATGATGAAAGATTCATAACCTTCTTCATTCGCAAGCTTTTTGAGTGCTCCGCGCTCTTTATCTGTTGTTGCGTAGATGCGTTTACGAGCTTCCTCTTTCCCGTATTTTTTCTCCAGAGCCGCACGGAAGATACGGAAAGCAATCGCTGGTTCTGTTGTTGTACCGGATTTGGAAATAACGTTCACGGAGAAGTCCTTACCTTCTACCAGATCGAGCAAGTGTGTCACATAAGTGGAGCTAATGTTGTTACCTGCAAAATAAATCTCAGGAGTTTTGCGTTTATCCTTCGGCAAGTTGTTGTAGAAAGAATGTGTCAGCATTTCAATCGCTGCGCGTGCTCCTAGATATGACCCGCCGATACCGATCACGATCAACACTTCGGAATCGCTTTGGATTTTGGCAGCCGCTTTTTGAATGCGGGCAAATTCTTCTTTGTCATATGCTGTCGGAAGGTCGATCCATCCTAGATAGTCTGAACCTGTTCCTGTACCGTTATGAAGTTGCTCGTGAGCCAAGCGGATCGGTTCAGCGAAATAGTCTACTTCGTGCTGGTTCACAAATTGCAAAGCTGTACTATAGTCAAATGTCACTTTTTTTGCCATGATCTCAAAAACCTCCTGATATCGGTATAATATTTCCGTTTTCCATGTTAAACAACTTGTCCTAAGGATACTTCAAATCCACCCTGCTGACAAGCTTACACATGAACTTAACTGTTAACAATCAAGAAGCAAAAAGGGCAAATCGAATCCGCAGCACTGCGGTTCGAGTTCCCCTTCTTGTGTTATTCCGCCGGGTACGAGCAGACGTAGTCGGTAACGCTGCGTATCTCCAGTTTGAATTTGGATTCAGCAGGCACATGGAATGTAGCTTTGCCTTGAATCTCTTGCCACTCTTCTTCACCAGGAAGCAATACTCTCAGATCGCCGGACAGAATCTCCATAATTTCGCGGGAATCTGTACCGAACTCATAGTTACCTGGAAGCATGATACCTAGCGTCACTTTGCTGCCATCCCCCAAAATAACCGTTCTACTGGTTACCTGACCATCATAATAAATGTTGGCCTTTTTCACTACACTGACTTGATCGAATTGTGACATGCGTACCCGCTCCCCTGAAGTTAATGAAAACAAAAGGCAATACAGATCAGGGCAACCATGCCGCCCTTGACTCTGCGGAAATAACAACTGCCATGAGCCAGAAGCGCCGGAAGACGTTCGGCCCATGACAGACGGTTGAAGTATAAAGTTCTTATTACAGCAATGCTTTTACGCGGCTAACTACGTTATCCACAGTAAAACCATATTCTTGGATTACACGGTCGCCAGGCGCGGAAGCACCAAATGTGCTGATTCCAAGGATGTCACCTTGATCTCCAACATATTTCTCCCAGCCCATTGGGTAAGCCATTTCGATCGCAAGACGAGCTTTAACATCCGGAAGAAGAACGGACTCTTTGTAAGCTTTGTCTTGTTTCTCGAACAGATCCCAGCTCGGCATGCTGATTACGCGAACTTGAATCCCTTGCTCAGCAAGTGCAGCTTGAGCTTTAACAGCGAGCTGTACTTCAGAACCTGTAGCAATGATTTGCGCTACCGCTTTACCGTCTTTAGCATCGGACACCACATAAGCACCACGTTTCACGTTCTCACGTGCACCTTCTACAGTACCTTCGAGGATCGGCAAGTTTTGACGAGTCAGTACCAAGGCAACCGGGTTACTCTTGTTCTCCAGTGCGTAAGCCCAAGCTGCAGAAGTTTCGTTACCGTCAGCCGGACGAATCACTGTCAGATTCGGAATGATACGGAGGGAAGCCAATTGCTCGATCGGCTCGTGCGTAGGACCATCTTCACCAACAGCGATACTGTCGTGAGTCAGAACATACGTTACTGGCAGGCTCATCAGTGCAGCCAGACGAACAGCCGGACGCAGGTAGTCGGTAAATACGAAGAACGTACCGCCGAATACTTTCACCCCGCTGTGCAATGCCATACCGTTCATCGCACCAGCCATACCGAATTCACGGATACCGAAGTAGATGTTACGGCCAGAATAATCTTCTGGAGTAAAGTTAGCCAAGTTATTCAAGTGAGTCATTGTGGAGCTTTCCAAGTCAGCAGAACCACCTGTCAGGTGAGGCACATTGTGTGCAAGACCGTTCAGAGCGTTACCGGAAGCTACACGCGTAGACAACGCTTTGTCTGTTGCTGCATATTTAGGCAGATCACGATCCCAACCTTCTGGAAGGTCGCCGTTAATTGCTGTTTCGAACTGAGCAGCCAGTTCAGGATATGCTTTTTTGTACTCCGCAAATTGCTCGTCCCAAGCTTTGTTTGCAGCGATACCTTTTTCTTTGACTTGAGCAAAGTGATCGCGCACTTCAGCTGGTACGTGGAAGTTTTCTTCATATACCCATTTATAATATTCTTTAGTCAGTTTAGCTTCTTCTGCACCCAGTGGAGATCCGTGAGTACCGCCATGGCCGCCTTTACCTTGTTTGTTCGGGCTACCGTAACCAATAACGGTTTTCACTTCGATCAATGTAGGACGTGCTGTGTCTGCTTGACCTTCTTTGATTGCTTTTTCAATTGCGGGCAGATCGTTACCGTCTTCAACACGTAGCACTTGCCAGCCATACGCATCAAAACGTTTAGCGATGCTTTCGGAAGAGGAAAGATCAAGTTTACCATCCAGTGTGATGTCGTTGGAATCGAACAGCATGATCAGTTTGCCAAGGCCGAGACGTCCAGCCAGGGAAGCAGATTCATGAGATACGCCTTCCATCAGGTCGCCATCACCGCAGATTGCATATGTGTAGTGATCAACAACGTTGAATTGATCTTTGTTGTAAGTCGCGCCCAGTTGAGCTTCAGCCATAGCCATACCGACTGCCATTGCAATACCTTGACCCAGTGGTCCGGTAGTTGCATCCACACCAGCTGTATGTCCGAATTCCGGGTGACCCGGAGTTTTGCTTCCCCATTGACGGAATTGTTTCAATTCTTCCATAGGAAGATCGTAGCCGCTCAGGTGCAGCAAGCTGTACAGCAACATGGAGCCATGTCCTGCGGACAGCACAAAGCGGTCCCGGTTAATCCAAGTCGGGTGGTCCGGGTTATGAGTCATCGTTTTTGCAAAAAGCTGGTACCCCATTGGAGCGGAGCCCATCGGCATACCCGGGTGTCCGGAATTTGCCTTCTCAATTGCATCAATCGCCAAAGTACGTACGGTTGTAATCGACAGGTTGTCGATTGTGGTGTTCTCGTCCTTTTGAATCGCTTCGTTCTTGTCAGTCATGGTTTGTCCTCCTCATGTCTTTAGATAAGTCGGGTGCGCAAGCGAGTCCCTCTCATCATACAAGCAAACCGCATAAACAATAAGTGAATCCGCTTGAATGTTTCATTTTGACTTATTCACTTTTGTATTGTATCACTTGCCGTGAAGCTTTTCCATAACCTTCTTTTAGAAAGTTACGGAAAATTCAGGTGATCATCATGAAACCTGTTAATCCATCGGATGAAGTATAACCTTTAACCCGAAAACCATACACATTTTAGAGATTAACGTGAAAATTGGCATGTGCTGATCAGCGCCTCTCGATTCGGGCATACGGTTAGCGGTTTATTTTTCAATTAGATATGCTTCATATCCAAGGAGGGCTTGAAATGCCAGATCGGACGCAAAACCCGTCTAATTCGTTAAAATTATCATTACCCTGGTTTTCGGGGATCATAACCGGTATCGTTAGTGGCATTTTTCTAGGACTATTTCTAAAAGCGGTTCAGGCATTAACTGGCGAAAAAGTGTACACCCTGCTACTGAACATTGATTTTGTGCCAGGGCTTCCCCCGCGGTTGCCCGAATGGATCGAATTTTCTTTACACCTGGCTGTATCTGTTGTCATCGGGATTTTCTACATCTGGTGGATCAGACGTTCAGGCCGTCCAGTCAGCAGAGGCATACTTCTCGGCGCCGCCTCTTCCCTGCTCTATCTCCCTTTATCACCGTTATCCTCACGTGTGCCTGATCTGAAAGATGCTGGTGCCATTTTCTATTGGGTCATTGGCCATCTTCTCTTTGGTGTTTCGCTAAGTCTATGCGAAAAATACTTGCACGCCAAAAAGCGGCACTCAGTTTATCATTAAACTGGAGCCGCTTGGCCTGATAATGCATCGAAGTCTGCATGGTTACCGAGTAACTCTCTTATGAGGTTACGGATCAACCTTGCACAGTATTAAAGCGCAAACCTAAACTTAAAATACAACTGTTTTATTTTCGTGTACAAGAACGCGGTCTTCCACATGCCATTTTACAGCCCGCGCAAGCACAACACGCTCAATGGTACGTCCAATGCGTTTCAATTCAGTCACATTGTCTCCATGGCTTACACGCTGAACGTCTTGTTCAATAATCGGGCCGCCATCCAGCTCTTCCGTTACATAGTGCGCGGTTGCTCCAATAATTTTGACACCGCGGTTATAGGCCTGAGCATAGGGCTTACCTCCAACAAAGGCGGGTAAGAACGAGTGATGGATGTTGATAATGCGGTTGCGATAATGTTCAATAAACATCGGAGAAATAATCTGCATGTAACGAGCGAGAATAATCACATCCACATCGTTGCCGATCACTTCCAGCTGACGTTGCTCCGCTTCTTTTTTCGTATCGGCTGTAACCGGAATATGGTGATACGGAATGCCGAAAGACTCTACATAGTTTTTCATATCCAAATGGTTGCTGACCACAAGCGCAATATCCGCATCAAGATCGCCAGCCTGCCATTGCCAGAGCAGCTCTACCAGACAATGATCCTCTTTGGATACAAAAATAGCCAACCTTTTTTTGCGGCTAACCGCTGAAAGAGACCACTCCATCTCGAAACGTGTTGCCACATCGGCAAAATCCGCTTCCAGCTTCGCTAAGTTGCTCTCCAGTTGCGGTAGATCGAACTCGATCCGCATAAAAAACATACCGCCTGACGGGTCCATCGTATACTGGTCAGACTGTACAATGTTGGCACCATGTTGATGCAAAAAATGTGATACCGCTGCTACAATTCCCGGACCATCCGGACAGGAAATAAGCATACGCGCTCGATTGGCGCGGTTTTGATCATCAGGTCGTATTTGTTTCGCGTGAATCTCCATCGGGTTAATCTTCCTCCTTCAATTAGACAAGACATACATGAACTATATCAGGCAAGACTTGCAGGAATTAACCTGCAAGCCAAGCAATCAAGCGGTGATTGATTTTTTCTTCGTTCAAATGCGGGAACAATGCCGCCTCTGTCACCATGTCATACAAGCGTTCCAGCGGTTCACGCGGATCAGCTTTTTTGGCTTTGGCATCATTTTTGAGCAGTGTCCACACATCAAGTACATAAGCACGGGAATCCAGTTCTTTGCCTTTGAAGAAATGCTGCATTTGCTCGACTTCACTCAGGAACTCCTGACCGAAGCGGCCTTCCACATCTCCTCGCAGCAATGCAATTTCAATTTCATACATCGGTCGCTGGGTTTTGGCATCTTTACCAATCCACGGCGTTTCCAGAATGAATGGACGATTATTCAGCTTCTCATGGTTTACAATGCGGTTGATCGCTTCAAAACCAATCCAGCCCGATCCAATCGGTGTATGACGGTCTTTGCGTGCACCGGCAGCATTTTTACTATCGTTAATGTGCATTACAGCAATGCGGTCAAGTCCAACCGTTCGATCAAATTGATCCAGAACACCATCCAGATCGTTGACAATGTCATAACCCGCATCATGAATGTGGCACGTATCCATACACACCGTCAGACGTTCGTTATGTTTCACTTTCTCAATAATCTGTGCAAGTTCCTCGAAGCTCCGGCCCATTTCGGTTCCTTTACCAGCCATCGTCTCCAGCGCAATATTCACATCGGTTTCCTGAATACCATCGAGCACTTCATTTAATCCTTGTGCAATACGTTCGATACCGTAATGAGCATCCTTATCCGTAAATGCACCAGGGTGCAATACGATGTTTTTCACGCCAATGGCGTGAGTACGGCGAATTTCCTCCTGAAGGAAGTCCACAGCCAGTCCATATGTGCTGTCCTTGTAAGAGCCCAGGTTAATGATATAAGGAGCATGCACAACAATGTCCTCAAATCCGCCTTCCTGCATTGCAAGTTTGCCTTCCTCAATAAACATCGATTCAATAGGCTTGCGGCGTGTGTTCTGCGGTGCACCCGTATATATCATAAACGAACTGGAACCGTACGAGGACGCTTCCTTCGTTGCACTCAATAATCCCTTGTCCGAAAAGGACACGTGGGAGCCGATTTTCAGCATCAATAGATCCCCCTTTTTCTGAATTATCCACTATCATAACGCGATTATCGAAATAAATCTAGAAATGCGATATAATTCGAATGAGAGGCTATTTTTGACAGCAAATTACGGAACATGGACGCCTTTTCATCAGGGCGTGAAAATCAATAAACCGAGGTGATTTGGCAATGATTTTTAATACCTATGCCCAGCTTCTAACGAGCAATTCGCCCAGCAACTGGTTTATGAATACGATTGCTTTCTGGACGCTTGTGTTGCTAGGTAGCATGTGCATTGGTGGATTTTTCATGATGCGCAAGTTCCTGAAGGTGCTGCCCAAGGCAGACGGAAAGTCGAAGCTGGATTGGCAGAATCACTGGGTCGAGACAAGCCGTCACTTGTGGACGGATGAAGCCAAAGCCTTTCTGGATCAACTGGTTGAGCCTGTTCCCGGACCATTTCGTGACATTGCCAAACATTCCATTGCTGCCGAGATCGGTAAAATCGCCGTGGAAGATCATGCGACCGAGGTGTCAAGAGATCATTGCATTAAAGGTTATATCATTGCGACACCAAAGCGGGACAACAAATTTCTGGTGAAGTTTTTGGAGAAAAACAAAATCGACTATACCCCTTATCGCCATTTGATGAAATAATCTTTTGATGAATTATAGCGTATGAACCGATTGGAAAATAAAGCAGGCCAGCCTCGTTAGATATGGCACCAATTTGGTTAAATTAAACACAAGTTAGCTCCGCTCGGTAAGTCCTTTCATTCATTTAACTTACCCTGCGGGGCTTTTTGACCCATAAGAGAGGATGTTCAATATGAAAATTGCCATTTGTGGAGGAACCGGATTCGTCGGAGGAGCACTTGTAGATTATTGGTTGCAGGCCGGACATCATGTGAAAGTAATCACTCGCAAGCTTCCTGACATGCATAATCCGAGTAAAAACCTTACATATATATCTTGGGATCAGCTCGAAGAAATGCCGCGGGAACTGGAAGGTTTTGATGCTCTGGTGAATCTAGCGGGCGAGACGCTAAATCAGCGTTGGACAACGAAGGCCAAACTGGAAATAGTAGAATCCAGAGTTACGACAGTTGCCCGAGTTGCTAAATTGGTAAAATCGCTAGAGCAAAAGCCGGAAGTTGTTGTTCAGGCTTCAGCCATGGCGATCTACGGAACCTCACCTGATGAAACCTTCGATGAGAGCAGTCCGCAAAGGTCGATGAATTTCCCTTCTCGCGTCTCGGAACAATGGGAAGCCGCTGCCGATGCCATCAAGGATGTAAGACTGGTCAAAATCCGGGTCAGCCTCGTTTTGGGTCATAAAAAAGGGGCATTCCCACTCATGAAACTGCCCTATATGCTCGGATTTGGTGGCAAGATCGGCAGCGGCAAGCAGTGGACCAGTTGGATTCATATTATGGATATCGTTCGAATGATTGACTTTACTATTCATAACAAAGAAATTTCGGGTCCGGTTAACGCTTCTTCACCCAACCCGGTAACCAATGACGAATTCGGCCGTACAGTGGGCAAAGTCTATCATCGTCCTCACTGGTTCCCTGTACCCGGCTTCCTGATCAAAACATTGGTTGGTGAACTATCCGTCGTCCTGCTTCAAGGACAACGGGTCATTCCGCAAAAATCCTTGGATCACGGTTTCCAATTTACCTTCCCCACATTGACCGAGGCTCTGGAGGACTTGAAGCATCGCGGATTGTCAGACTAGACGGGAAAACAGACTGCTGTAATGTTCATCCTGCCATTCGATAAACGTAGACCGATTCGGCCAGGATGAACGTATCCCCGTCCGTCAGTGGATATTCTTTGTAGGGAGCCAAGAGATTACCTTGAAGTATTGTTCCATTAACGGAGCCCAAATCTTTGATCACATAACCGGACTGGCTCCGGCTCAATTCCACATGTGCACGGGATACGCCTGTTGAACGATCTACATATTGAACCATATCCGTAGCTCTTCCTATCACAAACGACGCCCCCTTCACATCAACTCGTTCGCTACGTTCACCTTTGTTTAAGGTTCGTTCCAGGTAATAAGATGGTACATTAGAACTTTTACTTTCCGTCGCTGAGGGCGCCAGTTGCTGAAGGTTGACTGTTGCTTCTACGGCTGGAGTCGTGAAATGGAGCCCCGAAGTGATGACACTCTCTTCTCTCTGCTCATTTGTATATAGTGATTCAGGCAGATCTGGACGAGAAGGAATACGCTCTTCATAAGCAGATTCTGCAGGTAGAACATCTAAAGAGGAATCCTTTTCTTTTTTGGACTGGTCAACCGCATTCCAGCGCCAACTCTCCTGATACATTTCATCTTCGGCTTGAAGTCCCTTATCTTTTTTCCTGCCCGGGACGGATAATGATAAAAAATTTAAATGATGAATGCCAGATTTATTACGACAATTGCCCGTTTTCTTCCACATCCAGCTTGCCACTGCAATGAACCCCAGACTTAGCGATACAGAGAGAATCAATCCGTTCTGACCTGGCTGTTCCATGTAGATGAACCTCCATACTAATGCCATGGAGAGCATACAGATTAGCCAGATATATGTTGTACGTGAGGAGTTAGGAGGCGAACTTCGCTCTTCAATCTCCACGTTTTCTTGTTGTTCAGTGGGCACAAATAAAGGTGAAGATGACTCTATGTGAGTAGGATTCTGTGTCTGATGAATACGGAGGGAGTTAACAACAGAAGGTTGTCCCGTTGTTCGCCTGTTTAAAAAAGAATTTGGACGGAGATGGATGTCTTCAACATCTAAATCCGGCTGCATGAAGTGCTGCTGCTGACGCAGTTGAACCTCTGACAGCTCTGTATCTGGCTTATTATAATTCAAGTTGACCTCGTTTTTCTTTTCTAGCTGCTGAATGTCTCTTGGACGTACCAAATGGTCTGCACACAATTCCAGTAAAAGCTCGCGTAACTGCTGAATATCCCACCGCTCATCATCACATAGCTGCAACACACGCTGTATGCCCTCTCCTTGCAATTCCTGAACATATGCCATAAGCCTGATTACCAAATCACGGAATAACCGCGGAGTATGTTCTTTCTGCTTAGCGTTCATCAGAGGTACGTAAACTAAACCAAGCTCCCCCTGCTCCACAGATCCTTGAATAAATATATAGTCCTCTTGAATCCATACATTTTTCGGCTCCAGCATGTATTGTCTACACTCTACAAGCGTATCTGCCAACTGGAATAAAAGATGATACAACACCGGCAGGCCGATCTGACCTGACTTCAATATCTGGGACAACATCTTATAACCAGAGATGTCATATTGCAGCGTAACATTTTGATCAATCTCTCGTGTATGTACTGACAGAAAGCGGGGAATTCGATTGGAGAATAACATACCGATCTGTACCCTGCTAAGCTCCTCCATACGCAGTCCGTCTGTTTTTTCCAAAATCATAAACGCTCCACCATTACGCACAAAATCCCTCGTTAATCCATACATGCCGATCCTCACTTTCCATTGCTATTAATAAGTTAAACGAATGATTATTCGGACGTTTACTAAGGCGATAAAATCACCTTCCAATAGCTGTCATCCCCGGCACTCCCGTGATAGGATAACTATCCAGTCATATAAATCCATGAACTGATGAAACCCGGCAGCACAGCAAGCATAAACGGAAACTTCAATGTTTTGTCGTGACTCACCAGTTGAAGAGAACCCAGCTTAAAGAAACTAATTAGATTATATGCCATGCTACGTATTCGCTTCGCCGCATCTCGGCGAAATAAAAGAATGACTAAACCGATCACGCCAGCGTACAAGATCGAGTAGATGATCACATGTACACCAAATGTAAATCCCGTCCACGCACCTATACCCCCAAACAATTTCACATCTCCTGCTCCGACTGCACCAATGGCGTATATCAAGAACAACATCCCGAAACCGGCGGCAAATCCAGCTAAAGAGAACAACATACCATCCCAACCTCCCCACGCAAGATGTGTTACCACCCCCGATGCCGATACGGGCAGAGTCAGCCGATTTGGAATTTTCATAGAGCGTATATCCGTTACGAAGGCTACAAGAAGATATACACAACAGATCGTATAAAACCATCCCATCTATATCATCCCTCCTTATTTTCTGGATGCTACCGTGAACGAAGTTTCTGTTTGAGCACCATCCGCTGTTTCTACTACAAAACTCCATATGCCCTCCGTTGTTCGAGTACCAACAAACCACGTCCACTCTATAACTCCGTTTTGGTCGGCAACGGCCCAGCCAATATGCTTCGCGGAACTCTCGCCAGACTTGTAAAAAATCGTGAGGTTAGCCGTCGATCCCGGCTCGACTCGGACCTTTATCGTTGCATTGTTCCCTATAAATGCTGGATCCGGCTTCGATAAAACCGTTGCCGCTCCAGTGTTATTTCCTTTCCCGTCTCCGTTACCAGTCCCTTCTCCTGTATCACCAATCCATATCCGTTCTGCCGCAGCAGCCTGAATACGCAGAGGCTTACTGAGAAAAGGAATCTTCAAAGGCAGGTCATAACTTAGCTCAAGCCTAAAATATGGATTCGTTTTGTTCTTCAGATCAGGAATGGACACTCCGTTAACATGAATTCGTTCCATATCCAGCAGTGTAGTTTCAACAAATGGTTGCAACAACGGCTTCACAACAGGGTCAAGTACCGCTTCCAGTGCCGACGTTTTGATTCGTTGTAACGGTTCTTCCCCATGCTTCGCAGCCGCTCGTACCCAGTCACTCAGAGGTGCAGGTAATGAAGAAGCGTAATCGTCCGCCCATTCTGTCAGGGAAAGCTCAGGCCACTTCCAACTCTCCTTCGAGCCCTCACCTCCTGCAGAATCGGAAGGGGTGAATACAAGCGAGACCGGATATACCTTTGTTGACAGCTGTTTTACCGTTTCACCCGCTGTGCTTTGAAGAGCAGTTGAGATCAACGTCATCTGAACAATAAAGATAAGGAACAGAATAAAAAATAAAAAAACAGGCAAAACCAATGAAGCCTCTAATACCATACTGCCCTGTTCCTTTTGGGATTCAATTATCTGTTTTCTCCTTAACTTCAAGCGCTCCAATCTGCTGATCCGTTCGATCCGACGTTGCATCTGCACACTTGTCCTTTCGTTCTGAACCTGGACCCGTTTATCCATTGCGCCTCCATTAGCATATTTCCACCTGTTCAATAGGAATAATCCGCCTTCCGCTCAATGAAAAAACGTCCATCCTGTACTTGATCCTCGCCGCCCATAACTGCGCCAATACTTCGCACGACCCCGGGTAAAAACCATAGTTTGATGCTGCTGCGCATCTGTCCGGATGCATAGGTCTGCTTCTCACCCGGGTTTACACCCGTATTCAACTGGATCAAAGCAAGCATTCGTGACATTTTGCGGTCATTATTGCTGTGTATAAGCAGGAACAATCGCAAATGATCCTTGTACGTCAGTTTCACCTTAATATATTGGGAGAGTTCGACACCGCCGTCTTTCGCCAGCTTCACCATATCTTCTATAGCGTGCGTAATTCCGTATAGGATCGCTGCAGACAAAACAAGGAGCGGATTACCCAGCTTACTGTTCTCGGCAAGTCCTTCAGCTGTGCGAATGGCTAGACGCATGCCGAAGATTTCCGCATATGCAGACGCGATGTTACCTGAAGGATTATGAAATCCGTATATGATATATTCCAGCTCCTGATTCTCCAGCTTGAACACATCCTTCGCATCTCCGCTTCCTTCCGTCCAAGAGAACAGTTGACCAAAGTCCATGGAGTTAAAATAAGCAAGCGCATATTCATTCTGAAACAACTCATCCCCAAGGCCATCCAGAAGTCCAGAGATTCTGCCAAACAGTTGATCCATGGCCTTCATCGCGTTTCCACCGGAATCATAAGGATCACTTTCAATCCTCGCCTTTTCCGCTTGCTCGGAGATTCTTTCATTTAAAGCAATGTTGGCGTCGTAGAACTGTTCGAGCTGTTTAAATGCCTGCATCGAACCGGAACTCCCTTTTTCAATTTGGTTCAATATTCGTTTGATTTCTTTCAATTTCCCTTTAGACTGCTTGTCATTCCCTTTACGCTGGGCATCCGAACCACGGCCTTTTTCAAGTTCCCGTTTACTTTGTGTAATAAGATTGGAAGAACCGCTCCTCCCGTAGGCATCCATATATCGTTCTACAGTCTGGCTTGCCCGCCTGACCCCTGATTTAATGGGAACACCACTCATCCCCGTGACAGCACGAAGCTGTGCATTGAGTTCCAGGCTATCTTTTCGCACACTAGAGAAGTCTGCATTTTGCGAATGAATGCGAGACTTTAACCGTTCAAACAGAGTACCCTCTCTCACAAGCTCCGAAGCGAGCGAACGAGCACTTTTGGTTTCATCGCCTGAGCCTGTTGATGGGGGAACTGTTCCAGGCAAGGCAGAATTTCCTACGTTTTCATAACTGGCACTCTCGGAACGAATGTCTCCTTCCGCAATCACCCGTTTCATTTCTTCATTAATCTCTTGAGCCTCTTCAATCTTGGCCTGCGCTTCCGCAAGCTTGGACTGATGTGCCTGCTGTGCTGGCTGTATAATCATGCTGATCCCTGTCACGATTTGATTTACCCCTGTTCGGTAACTCCCCAATTCCAATATGTACTGCTGTTCATGCAAAGGTAATGCTTCATCTGCCTGTTTCTTGCTTAAGTAATCGGCATAACGTGCAGCTCCTTCTGCTGCTGTCTCTGGTGCTGCTTCAAGCATTTCTTCATAGATGGCCTGGGCAGGCGATTTCATAATTAAGTCTGGAAGTTTTCTCAGCTTCTCGGCGGATTGCACTTGATTGGCAATAGCTTCATCCAGCAGCTTCTCGCGTTTGTCATAGAGCTTTTGCAATTTTTTCAACAGGTCAACCGTATGAGCGGCTTCCTTCATCTCGTTCGACATCGGCTTGAATCGATTAATGACTTCAATGGCAAAATCAACCGGAGCTCTATACTTCATGTCTTCCTGAATTTGACGATTAAACATATCATACCTGCCCAGTTCACGATCCATACGGAGTGAAGTCGTGTCCCATTGAATATCCAGAATCGGGAAACGATCTCTCACAGACGAAGGTTTTACACTATCATTTAACACTTTAGCCATGATTGAATCCCCACTGCTATCCCCATATGCAAACAATCCATACTCTCGAAGTGAAGTATCATAAGCTGACATAACCGATCTCATTGCAGCATGTGCCATACGCTCCGTTTGAACTTTGAAAGCCGCAATTCGCGCATAATCAATAAAAATCGCTACAAACATATACACACCAGCCAAGATTAAGACGAGAAATAAAGTTACCGCTCCAGCTTCACCATCTTTTTTTCCGAACAGTGCTTCCCTCCTCCTTTGCTTATTTCTTGCTTTTACCAAAATACTGTATAACTTGTCCTGCTTCTGCAGCCGACACGGCTCCCTTTCCGCCTTTACCTTTAAATTTTGCACCGTAATAACGGGCCAAATCCACCGTTCGGATGAACTCAACCGGTTCTACAACTGCAGAGGAACCCTGTGTGAGTACACCATTGCCTGAATTGAATAAAAATGAGGGCAGAGGCAGGGAAATGACCTGCTCAAGCCTGGTTGTGACTTTCCGCTGGATCAGCGTATTTTGATACATCATTATGCCTTTCATGGCTGAAGGCATATGGCTGGAGGCTAGTGTTAATTTCTTTTCCGAAAGATTCCCGTCTTCACTGCCAGGTACAGAAACACTAACCTCATGGTCCGCGCCTGCCCATCCAAACAACGCGCCCAATAGCCGATCATCGGTTAACCGCCAGTACAGATGATCATACTCTCCAGCAGTATACTCGCCTGTCAGTGCCTGCTTGCTACTGTTGTCCCAGCTATACGCAGCTCGTTCCGAAGCCACGTAGGCGTGCTGATTCAAAAATGTTTTTTGATACATGTACATAGTGAAGAAAAGCAGAAGCACAAGGATAAACAATATGATCGGGAAGACCAGGGAAGCTTCGACGGTGAAGCTCCCTTCTTCCTTTTCCAGCTTATTTACCCGGAAAAAATTCATTACTTTTTGTATCCACCTTTGTAAGCAGACTTGTAATTAATCGTGTAATTTCATTTTTAAAAATCAGCGCAATAATGATTATCACACCGATAATTAGAATCAGTTCCAACGTACCCAACCCGTCCTCTTCTTTCCATAACGCAGTTGCCTTGTTCTTTACCACTTCACTCACCTGGCCTCTCACTCCAATCATCTGACTTTTCACCCTAATCATCTGGCTTTTCACTTCAATCGTTTCCGTCCCCTCCTACATACTCATCATCATAAAAGCAGGCGCACCGATCATGACTACGATTGTAAAAAAGATCAATACCATCGGAAACACCAGTTTCGAAGAGGCCTGCTCTCCCTTGGCCCGGCTAACCGCCTTGCGTTTCTCCCACAAAACATGTGACAGATCTCGCAATGCCAATACAAAGTCACCTCCCCCACGCCGGAAATTCAGCAGCACCGTCGTTGTAAAAATCGTCACTTCCTGTACACCAGAGCGACGGCTGAACTGCTCCAAAGATTGCTGAAACGAATAGCCATTATTCCAGTCTCCTACCGCTTTCCGCAATTCGTTGTATAATGGATGATCTCGCTCCTTCTGGCTATTCACGCAGTGAATGATTGCACGTTGCACCGTTTCTCCTGCTCCAACCAGGAGCACAATTCGATTGAGAAACTCAGGAAGCTCTATGAGGATCTCCTGATCTCTCCGTTTTACTTTCGTATAGAGATCCTTATACATCGCAAGCGGCAAAGCAATCCCAAGAACAAATCCTCCGGCTAATCCTCCCATTCCTGCACCCCCGATGATCGATAACAAGCAGCCTGCCATCAACATCAGCCAGGAGTACGTTAACATTTCAGCACAATAGAGCAACGTTTTTTCACCGCTGTGCTGTATGCCATACATCTTCTGGATAGTATGTTGCATCCGAAACATGAGTACAGGTAATCTACGGCCGATCTCGAACTTGTCCAGCATAAACAGAAACGGGCCATGCATTTTTTTCAAACGTACCCCTTCCATAGTCAGCTTCCGTAAATGTATGTAAGTTTGCCCCCGGGTTCGATCAAGTACAATCCAGCCCGCGCCAAGTGTTCCTCCAATGATGAGGGGAAGCAGCATCTTCTCAACTCCTCATACTTTGATATCCATAATGCGATGAATCCATAAATAACAGCAGACCAATACAGCAAGTGCCCCCGTGGAGATGAGATATCCTATCCCACTGTAGAGGGGTTCCATGAAATCCTTGGCCGTCAGGTTGAGAAATAATAGAAAAATGAAGGGTGCTGCAAACATAACCTTGGATTCAAATCTTTTCTGAGCCACTGCAATCATGATGTCCTGTTGAATATCCAGCTTTTCTCCAATCACTGCGGAGGTGCGCCGTACCACTTCAATCAGATCACCCCCCGTTCGTTTGCATGTAATAAACACGTCTGCAAAATTCGTAATGTCTTCAATCTGTGCCCGTATTGAGAAATCCTGCAACGCCTCTTCAATCGGCTGTCCGTATTCCATACGTATGCGCAAGATTGTGAACTCTCGAATCAGGTCTGTATCTGCTTCAGGATTCAACATCCGCAGGTCTTCAACAGAATCCTTGAAACCATTCTCTACTGATTTCCCAGCAGCCAATGCCGAGGATAGTGCGTAGAGAGCTTGCTTGAAATGCAGACTAAGTGTCATCCTTCTTCGTTCCAGCAATACCTTTGTCCAAAACCGGGGTACCCATATGCAACCTGCGGCCAGCATGGTCCCGGCCAACCAGTGATGATAAAATAACAATCCCACGCCGAAAAATAAGAAACCACTGACCAGCATGCATATTAAGCGTTGCCTTGAACTGAGCATATACACGGTGTAATCCGTTAACTTCTGCCTGTCTTGCTCCACATTGCATTCCCCTCCCATAATCATGTTTTGAATCTCGTCCTATATCCCATTTTATTTCTTAAGCTACTTCTGGTTTTCTGGTACGACTTGTTCATTTATCTGCCCTATGTATCCATCAAGCCATTCTCCAAGTCCAGCCATTTGAATTTTATCCACATTCTTGAGTCTTCCCGCCCTGACAAGTCCACCGATGATACGTCCCTCCCGTTCCTCCTGCTCCTGAAAACGAAACAGCGGGTTCAGGAGCACTTCACCGTCCTGTATCCCCATCACTTCACTAATCTCTGTCACGCGGCGTGAACGGTCTCGAAGACGGGAAAGATGCACAAAAATATCAATGGCAGAACTGATCTGCTGCCTTACAACGGTAATTGGAAGTTCCGCACCACTGAGCACCATCGTTTCAAGCCTGCTAATCATGTCCGAGATTGTATTGGCATGACCAGTCGACAAGCTTCCATCATGGCCTGTATTCATCGCCTGTAACATATCCAGCGCTTCCGCTCCCCGCACTTCCCCAATCACAATCCGGTTTGGACGCATCCGTAAGGAAGACTTGATCAGATCCCGGATAGAGATAAGACCTTTGCCCTCTGTATTGGCA
Organism: Paenibacillus polysaccharolyticus; assembly: GCF_023714295.1. Taxonomy (GTDB): domain Bacteria; phylum Bacillota; class Bacilli; order Paenibacillales; family Paenibacillaceae; genus Paenibacillus; species Paenibacillus polysaccharolyticus_A. The sequence continues at coordinate 231,567 of NZ_JAMAUN010000010.1, read as the reverse complement.
TTTCTGGTCTCCAGAGAGACGAGATTGGGCACAGTCACGATCCGTAACTCCGCTGAATCCTCAATCGTAATAATCCGCTCATCGGCAGGGATGAATTGGGATAAAGCGTTCAGAAAGGTCGTTTTTCGGGAACCTGTGCCTCCTCCGATAAAAATGTTGTACTTGCTCCGCACTAACTGTTGTAATAACACGGCTGCTTCCAGATGCAAGGTCCCCTTTTCAATCAGTTCAGACATCTTCATCGGCTCACTTGGGAACTTCCGGATCGTCATCGTCGGACCCTTCAGCGCAATAGGCGGAAGCACAATGTTAACCCTCGAACCGTCCTTCAGACGGGCATCCACAATAGGAGAAGATTCATTGACAATCCGGTTCACACCAGACACGATCATCTGAATAATGTCCTCCAGTCGTTCTCTGGACTCAAATCGCAGTGGAATCTGCCTGACTTCCCCTTCTTGCTCCACAAAGATCTCCTGATGACTGTTGATCATAATCTCTGTAATGTCCGGGTGATCCACCAGAGGTTGCAAAATATCCAACCCGCGAAAAGAATCAAACAGTCGCTGCACCAGTGTATGGCGTTCTCCTGAGGTCAAATCCTCCAGGTTCGGATCACCGAGGACTTTCCTCTCAATCCCCCGCCACAATTCCTCGTCCCTCGCGGAGGCAGTCAAATCAAGCGAAGCTCGAACCTCCCTGCGTATCAACCGAAACTGTTCTTCAAGGTCTGGAATGCTCCATGAACGATCCGTCATAACGACCAGGACTCCTGTGGAACCATGCGTCCTGCCTCCCGCTTTTCTTCTCCCTCGCCTTGAAACAGCAGTGCACATAATTTCTTCACTTCACGCTGAAAGATCGGTGAGCTCAGCATGACCTCTTCCTGATTTAGCTGCTTCCAGGAAGGCATATAAGGCAATACCGCATCCACATGCAGATCAGGTCTCGGCAAAGGATTCATCACTTGCTCCCGGTATTTGTTGATGACAAAATAAGTACGCTCCAGCATACTTCCAAGCACATCCGCTCGGGTACGCTCAGAGTGCTGCAGCCATTGCCCCCAGCGATGCATCGCGGCAATATCGTCCTCTACCAGCCAGATGCAGGTATCCGCCGCTTCCAGTATCCCATTGCTGCGTTCATCCCAGCCTGAATCTCCGTCCAGAATCAACACCTCATACTGTCCACAGTCGGCCAGATATCGGATTAGATCCATCGTGTCTGCTTTAGACATCTGCAACATTTCCTTGCGGTTAGCCAACGGCCAAAACACATCCGACTTCAATGGTTCATGTGGAACAACATACTCCATTGCTGCTTGCAAGCCTGAACCTCTTTCTTGTGTAGAACCGGATTCGTTCCTTACTCCCTGCCCTTGCGACTGGCCACCTGTCACTTCCTTTCGATGAGCCTTCAGATCGTATAACAGCCGTGATAAACCCGTCTCTGCGTCTGTATGTTGCCGCTGGCTGCCCTGCCTCAATCCTTTCTCCAGAAAAGGAAACGAGCTGTCCAGTGTCTCTAGATTGAGATACAACACAGCATATCCGGCAAGTCCCAACTGCTTGGCCATATGCAGAGCTACGGCCGTTTTACCACTCCCGCCCGATGCGGATAATACAGCGATGGCTACCGTTTCTTGACCCGGATGTAGACTTCGCTTACTACGTGGTTTCCTGCAAGCCCTCCTGACAGCTTCCAGCAACGCAGGCAACGGCTGATACTTCATGAGTCGCTTCGCCTCGTGTCCCTCGTCAGTCCCTTCGCTTAGCATAAGCCATGGGATACCCGAGGCATCCCCACCATTCATCAACCATGGATTCAGAAACTCCGGTTCAGCGATGATTAGATCAGGCAGCTCATGTTCATCCTGTTCCTCCATATGATTCCTGAATGCTTCCCACTGTGAAAAAGCAATAAATCGCATCGCGGAGCCTGACGAACTACTCTGCACATAGTCAAGCCAAGCACGAATATAGTCTTTGTCTCTCGATACCAGTACCGCCTTAAGTATGATCAATTTCTCCTTCCCTCCCTGCAAATAAGCACAAAAAAACACCGCCCATTACCCGCATAAGTTGCAGGATATGGACGGTGCTTCCGTCACGTGCTATGAATGTATGGATACTATAACATACAATTTTTGGACGAGCAAGGCATTTATTCTATCCCATTGATTTAGGAACCGTATGACGCGCCAAACTCGATAATATTCCGGTCCGGATCAAGGATAAAAATCTGTGCAAAACCGGCCACACTATCCGGTCTCGCTTCATATTCAATCCCTTGCTCTTCCAGCCAAGCTATCGTCTCCGAATAACTGACCACCCAAAGTGCAAAATGTCCGTCGGTTGTATCAATCCCCGCTTCCCGCAGCGTGTGACCTTCCGGATGTTGCAACAGATGAAGTTGCTGACTGCCGATCGCATACCAGATACCCGTGGAACGAAACGGAGGACGTTCAATCTCCTGCATTCCGAGCAAACCCGAATAGAATCTTTTTGCCGTTTCCAAATCTCGAACAGCCAGACTTACGTGATGAATATGTGCATATCTGATCATCTCGGCATCCCCTTCCCATTAAGACAATGATGCATTAACCTCAATAAAAATCATTCATGCCCATATTATAACACTCTAAAGAAATGCAAAAATAAAAAAACCTTTGATCCTTATCCGGTCTACCCGCAGGTATTCCGAAATCAGAATCAAAGGTGTTTAAAGCTTTACTTATTTTGCGCTGTCCAAAGCCTCTTGCGGGATTTTAATTTCCGCTACTTTGTCATGGTTGGAGAACGTAGTGTCCATTTTCATGTCCATCGTCATTTTCTGACTGTTTTGCTCCATTTCCATTACCATAGCTACATCCATCTTCTCGAGCAGCGATGTTTCTTTGTTAATCAAATATTTCATTTTCATGCTCTTGATATTCATTTGATCAAGCATAGCCTGCATTTGGGCATCTGAACCGTTTTGTTCCATAACGGACTTAGCCAATTCCTTGACATTGTCACCCGATACATCTGCGTTTAGAACATAGTTGTCGCCCTCTTCAGTAATCTTAACGTCTTCTTTTACTTTTTTGAATTGATCCAGCTCTTTTTCCGGATTCATGCTTGCTTTCATCTGCTCGATGAGTGCCTTCGTTTGCTCTTCTGGGATCGATACCCACTGGTCACCCACTTGGGAGTAAATTTTGTCTGAAGTAATATACTGTTTTATATTTTGCTTTTGTCCAGACATATCCATTTCCATCTCTTGATAGATCATCATTGGATCTTTGATGATATCCATTTTCAGGGATGTTTTTACCTGCTGATCCTGAGATTGCTCACCAGCATCCAATTTGATCTTTTGGTCGATGTTAGCTTCCGTAGTGAAGCTTTTCAGCGCTTTCGTTGCTTCACCTGTTTTGGCAAGCAATTCATCCAGTGTTGGAACAGCCGCATTCTGCTCCGCTGTATTATTGCCTTCATTCGTTGTTTCATTACCTGCTGGCGGCGTTGCAGATTTATCTGTGTCGTTTCCACATGCTGCCAAGCTCACTGCCAATAACGCCCCGATAATCATTGTTGTCCACTTCTTCAAGTTGTTATCCTCCCAATAATGTAAAAAATAATGTAACCCACAGTAATTACCCAGTAATTTCCGATATTAATCACCTTACATGAAACTTCTTTCTTATGGAAGCTTATCCTGAAAAACTGATACTTTTATACTTATAAAAATCGATCTTTAGTCTCAGGTGTAGGCAACATACATGCTCCGTCTTTCCCAAACCAGCGATACCGATTGCGCGCAACCCAGTTGTATACTGCATTACGAATGAATTTGGGCACAATAACAAACACATAGAGTAGCGGATAAGGAAACTTGAGACCTTTGGCCAACCTTAACGCTGCTGTGGAGCGTGTATAGTATTTTCCATTTTCAATCAACACAAACGTATCCATGCTGTCTGTTCTCAAGCCCCCCTTCTCCAGTAGTCCTTTCGCCACATCCGACTGCAGTGAAGCAAAGTGATATTTCCCTTCTGGGTCACGCTTGATAATCCATTTCGTTATTCCCTGGCAAAAGTTACATACGCCGTCTACAAGAACAATGGGGTGTCCCTGGTGCTTTTCCTCTTGGTCTACTGTCATTTGATCATGGCCTCCTCTATGGTGCTGTTAGATTACTTACCCATTTTGAGCCAACTTTCCTCGCCTAACCTGAATTTGATCCACCAAGTTTTCTAGCAAAATAGAAAAAAAGCGCAGGCTCAGTGCCTACGCTCATAACTGTCCGACAATTACTCAGCCAGTGCTTTTTCCATCCACTCGTCGTTAATCATTTGTTGATGCAGGTCACCTGACCATTGATCCATACATTTGCAGATGAAGTCTTTACGACATACAGGGCAAGGTGTTTTCTGCAGACGGCTGATCGCAGTCATTTTCCAATCCGGAGATTTGGAGTAGAATACACGGCACTGTGTACCATCCACCAGTTTCATCGTAAATTCGTACAATCCGTCTTTTTCGTTTTTGCTGGCTACTTGCAGTTGTGCAATGCTTGGTCTATAAGACATGGATATCACCCGTGAATTCAAATTTGGTTCATGCTAATGACACTGACACTTTCAGTACTAAATCATATTAAAGAAATTTCAGGTCGATGTCAACTCACGCATGTCTATCCGCCGAACAGAATATCCAGAATCGTACCAACTTGTCCCTGTTTCTTGCCTTTCAGCACATCCGGGTTACACACTTCCACATATCCACAGGCCGTACAGCCTACAAACAAATAATGATTATGCTGAATATCAAATACTTTGCTGAGCCCCGCTCCTGACATGGAAACCTCCTTGATGTTGCATTCCGTGCCCCGGCATTTGGTGCATACAAATTTTCGCTCAATCATCTCTTCAATACTCATCGCCGTTCCCCCTTATGGAATATGTAGCATGAAGTGACTGTACATTATGTAAAAAAGTACAACCTAACCCAAGGAAATTCTTCCCTGTTTCAGATTAGGTGATTCTTGGGTGTCATATGTCGGAAAACAAAACCCTGCTGAGCTACCAGCAGGGCTTGTGTGCTTGAAGATCAGATATCACTGGATACCTTGCTCTTTATTTCACCTATCACTCTCAAACAGAAAGAGTCAGGAATGATCCTATCTATTAAACGACGTTGAGTACAACGTCGATGTTACCGCGGGTTGCTTTTGAATACGGACAGAAGTCATGCGCCTTGCGGGCAAGATCCTCAGCCTGGCTGTGATCCACTCCCGGCATACTCACATCAAGACGAACCGCTAGCTTGAATCCGTCATCCGTTGGATCTTTGCCGATCGATACGTTGCTGGTTACAACGACGTTCTCCAATTTCACACCTGCTTTGCGTGCCACGTTAGCCAGAGCGCTCTCGTAACATGCACCGTATCCAGCTGCAAAAAGTTGCTCGGGATTTGTGCCTTCTCCACCTGCACCGCCCAGTTCTTTCGGCATTTTCAGATCATGTTGCAGTACACCGTCCGAAGAAGCCACCGAACCTGTTCGTCCACCTTTTACCGTCGCTGTTGCTGTATATAAAGCTTCCATCAGAATCTCTCCTTCGTTAATAAAGTTTTAACTGCCTACAATTCATTTTAAACTTCTGGCTCAATTTGAAACGTCTGATTGTGTACTTTATCAGCTTTTACATTTGGCTGCATTTCATGCGCAACTGGTAAAAGTCGTATCTTTTTACGTATTGGGTACTATACAAAGAGGTTATGAAAAGATAACGTCTGATTCGCCTCAAATTTTGTCCAGATACACAAAAGTTGCACTAGACAAAAATTATTGAGGGTGTACAATGTAAACATGAACATAAAATTTTAGATATATGAGTCCCCGTACTCATCCCGTTCATTTGCCGCAGTATTTGTGCCAGAGCACATTCTAACAATGAATTGATTCCGGCTACATGCCGGCCACATCTTATTGTAAAGTCAGGTGATCCATGTATGAGTCAAAAAAATCCGTTCAATTCTCCATCCAGCGAATATGCGTCTGCTTCACCAGCTACGATGGCCCCTTCGCTAGGTGAGGCACACAGTTCCATGAAAGTACCCCAGAATGCGGCATGGTGGAAAAAGTTCCTCGCTTTTGTCGGCCCAGGTTATCTTGTCGCTGTTGGTTATATGGACCCCGGCAACTGGGCTACGGATATCGCAGGCGGCTCGCAATTCGGATATACGCTATTGTCCGTCATCCTTTTTTCCAACATGATGGCCGTGGTGCTCCAATCCCTCGCGGGCAAGCTAGGTATTGTCACTGGGCGTGATCTCGCCCAAGCCTGCCGTGAACGTTTCAGCGCTCCCGTTGTCATGATGTTATGGATTCTATGCGAACTGGCTATCGCGGCTACGGATCTCGCTGAAGTTATCGGCTCAGCAATCGCTCTTAAACTCTTGTTTAACATTCCCATGTTGTACGGAGTGATTATTACCGCCGTGGATGTATTGCTCATTCTCGTACTACAAAATAAAGGATTCCGTGCACTGGAAACACTCGTCATCGTGCTGATGGCAACCATTGCTCTTTGTTTTGGCATCGACCTATTCTTGGCAAAACCGGATATGGGCGGTGTTCTTCACGGATTCGTTCCCAGCACCGAAATTTTGCAAAACCCGGCCATGCTCTACATCGCCATTGGCATCATCGGGGCTACCGTTATGCCACACAATCTGTATCTGCATTCATCCATTGTGCAGACCCGCCAGATTGAGCAGACGACCCAGGGCAAAAGAGAAGCTATTCGCTACACCACGATGGATTCAACCATTGCTCTGACGTTAGCCCTGTTCATTAACGCAGCCATCCTGATCGTATCTGCAGCTGTATTCCACAGCGCCGGCATGACACAGGTAGCAGAGATATCCGATGCCTATCATCTGCTAACTCCGCTTCTTGGCACAACCATCGCCAGCGTCCTGTTCGGCGTAGCTTTGCTCGCATCCGGTCAGAACTCAACGCTTACAGGTACGCTCGCAGGACAGATCGTCATGGAAGGATTCCTGAATATCCGTATCCCGGCCTGGTTGCGTAGACTGGTCACCCGACTGATCGCCATCATCCCTGCTGTCATCGTCACTGCTATTGCCGGTGAGCGCGGCACAGAAGAGTTGCTGATCTTGAGTCAGGTCATCCTGTCCCTGCAACTGCCATTTGCCGTCATCCCGCTTGTGATGTTCACAAGTGACAAAAAAAGCATGGGGTCTTTTGCAAACAAACTGTGGCTCAAAATCGTTTCCTGGACTATCGCGGCTATTATCGTTGTTCTGAATGTGTATTTGATTGTTCAGACCATCATGCTGTTCTAAGCTTATATATGAAAAGGCCGATTCGCTGTTGGTATTGATCCCAATGCAAATCGGCCTTCTGTATAACTTTATTTTGTATACTTCATTGCTCACATACATTTAATTTAATCCCATACGATCTAACCTGAGACTCATATAGATTTACCTGCATTCAGATCAGGTATGAGCAATGGCAGAAGTTCATCCAGCGACTCCACCGTCCAGTCCGCTCGCTCGCTATCCGAGAGCTCTGGCTGGAACCTTCCGTATCCCTGCAAAATACGAATGGTGTGTAAACCCAAACTACGTGCTGGCATGATATCATTATCGATTCGATCCCCAATCATAACCGCTTCTTCGGGTGCGCATCCAGCTTGCTTCAGAGCAACCGCATACAACTCCGGGTCAGGCTTGGACACCCCTTCTTCTGCCGAGCAGGCCAGGACATGGACATATTTACGAAGCCCGTAGCTTTCCAGCCTTGCTTCAGTCCCAGGACTCTGATTCGCGATGATGCCAATACGATAGTGATGCGAAAGCTGTTCAAGCACCTTCGTTGCAGAAGGAAACGGTTGCTCCAATTCTTTATGGAATTTCAGCTTGTCCTGAATCTGAATACGATGATCTTCATCATGAATATATGTACGTATGGCCACTTTCATAGGCCACTGTTCATAATTACGGTAACAGGTAGCAAACAGTTCCCTTACCGCCTCAATCTTTACTGGATAGCCGTAATCATTCGCCTCCCGAACGAACTGCCCAATAATATCATCTACAGGCTCCCATTCGTCCACCAGCGTATCCCCCACATCAAAAAACAACCACTTCAATCCGGCAATATCCGGCACGCTGATTCCTCCTCGTAAGCTACAGGTCACCCCTAGCTCCCATTCTGCGATACGGTTTCCATAAAAAAAGAAGACCCACGACAAGCATGAGTCTCCTCAAATTCCGTTAGTCTATACCTGCAATTATAACAGGCGTCCTACCTTGGATCAATGTCAATCACAAGCTACTCACTTCAGCTTCCGGTTTATTGCAACTATTGAGAAGAAATCCCACTTCTCCATTCAGTGAATATACAATTTTATCCGCGCCCATTCCACGATAGATCCCTTTAGGATGGCTCTGCTCTGTGATCACGCACAAGGACTTTGATGTCCAAGAGCGACAAATTTGAAGATAGCGGCAAGTCAAATTCAAACTGTTCTCAAAAATGAACACATTGCCTACACTGCCTTGCGGCAAAAACCATTTCTCAGCAGCTGCTGTATTCATACGGATGACGTGTTCTACACCAATACGGCGAAGTTTGCGCTCCTCATCAGCACTGTTCGTCAGAACGGCAAATGGCATTTTTTTATACATCAGCAATTTCACAAATTTACGTCCTGCTTCATTAGGAGCAGTTACCAAAATCATCTCTTTATCCATTCTTCGTTCCTCCCTTGGCGTGAAAAGACAACAAAAAAAGAAGCGTGGGGACCAAGGCCTCCGAAACGCTTCTTAAATAATCCATGACAAAAGCGCCATGAACCAGCGTGCGGTTTGTTGCCTCTCCCTTTAACGCTTACGAGGTTAGCTGACGGATTCGGGCGCGAGAGTCGCCCTATTTCGGCTTTCACCAGAAAATTCACCCCATGAATGTCTGCTGCTGTCATACAGCCCATTCTGTTGGTTCCCCCGTTTTCCACCCATAATTGAATGGAAACTCAGCGATTAAAACATCGTTCGTACATCTTGATTATAAGACCGATCGATATTATCGTTTGTTACGTTTTTCAGGTACAATTTAATTAAAATTCAAATTACGCTATGAATCATACACCCCGTGCCATGATCATGTAAAGTGCATAAAGATCACCGAATCGCCAGATTTCCGGCAATAACCGCCTATAATAACGCTTACAATCAGGTTATACGCTATCCCTCTCTTCCAAGCTATCTAATTCTCATCCGTACAAAAATTGATTCCGTGCATACCTCTCACATCTCGGAACCCAGCAAGCTAATGGTTATAACAACGATAAATCAAAATAAATTTTGCATTACTTAATTGTTTAAAATATAATAAGTATATTAAGAATAAAAGGATGGAGGTTTTTCCCATGTCAGTCTATGAATACAAAGTAAACACCCTCCGCGGGCAAGAGATCGAGATGTCTCAATATCGCGGCAAAGTGTTGTTAATCGTGAATACAGCAAGTCAATGTGGACTAACACCTCAATTCAAGGGCTTGCAAGAGTTGCAGGATAAATTCCAGGATGCACCGTTCGAAGTACTTGGTTTCCCAAGCAACCAGTTCGCGCAGGAAAAAGGATCTTCCGACGATATTGCTGAATTCTGTCAGATGAATTATGGCGTAAGTTTCCCGATGTTTGAAAAAATTGACGTTAATGGTTCCAGCGCTCATCCGCTCTTCCAGCACATTACAAAAGAAGCACCCGGCTTGCTCGGCTCCAAAGCCATCAAATGGAATTTCACCAAATTCCTTGTCGATCAAGATGGTAAAGTCGTGAAAAGATATGCTCCCCAGACTACACCAGACAAAATCGAAGAGGATATTCAGAAGCTGATTAACAAATAAACGTAGACTTTCGAACAAAAAAAACAAGCCACCTACAAAGCAAAGAGCCAGACACTGCTCTAGTTTTTTCGGTGGCTTTTTTACGTTTCCTTCCAACACGTCTTCATCCCCAATAATTTCACCTCTGCTGCTAATAAAACAAAAAGAAGCTCTCCATCACGGAAAGCTTCTCTCGTAACTCTTCATATAATGCGGTCGAGAGGACTCGAACCTCCACGGGCGTACGCCCACTACCCCCTCAAGATAGCGTGTCTGCCATTCCACCACGACCGCATGTCGTAAATTATCGGCAACAGAATTGATTATACCGGATTTTCAAACAAAAGTAAAGTCTTTATTAATCACTTTATGAATGACATTTTTCTGGAACCGGGTTTAGTCTAAATCAATAACCGTTTTTCTTCCCCTCCAGGCCACACTTCCTGCAAAATACAGTCATATTTCCTCGAAAAATACATATCATTAATCCGATTCCGTAAGAAAGGCCCGATGATTTTAAACATAAATATATAACACAACTAGAATGTTTAATGTAACTATATATAACATAAATTGAAAAAAATTTAGTTATACTTTTATTTTCTTCTAAATCATTGACAAAACACGGATATTTATGTGAATATATATATCATATAATTCGGATTTGCACATTAAACTAAAAAAAAGATTATCACACGTCACTAAAATTAACACAAAAAAATACAGGAGGCGAAAGATCGTGAACCGTGGGAATAAGCTACTCGATTATGCGAAACTGCTTGATCCCTCTGTCCAAGTGGGAGGATTCACCCATTTCTTCGGCATGGACACCCACATCAAGGAAGGTACCATTCGGACAGCTGAGGAACTCGAATCGTTTATGCGCTGCCAGTTACACCCCAGTCTCGTTCGTCTCGAAGGTATGGCCATTAAAGGGATTTATACTGCAACAGATCATAAGGACACTTGGCGAATTGCACTGATCGACAAACTTGTGCATGTACAGCGAACCCCACCTGAACTGAGGGAGCAAGCAACAATCATAGGTAAACGTTTAATCAAACTTTCTCGCGCTTTACATCCTTGGATCGACTTCAGCCCACTTGAACAAATGTTCGCAAAATACAATTCAGTAGGCTCTCTCCCCACCGTTCACGCCTGGATTAACCACCACCTTGATATCCCCGTCGAGGAGGCAGTTCTCGGTTACTTACATTCAGCCATGAATGCATGTGTATCCGAAGCTTTCAAGATTATCCCCCTAGATGAAAATACCTCTCGGGAATTGTTGGCTCGCCTGACCGCAGACCTCGAGAATGAATGGACTACCGTGAGCGCCTCCTCACCGGATGCACATCTGCACCCTACGTCCATGTCTATGAAATCGTTATTCCCCAGCTTCCACATGCTTGGAGCAGGCCTTCATGCTTACAGAGCATAAATTCCACACTCCTCTAATACTTTCTTCATAGCACATCAAAACACGCCGCAACCCCCTTGCTGGCGTGTTTTTTTATATTTCAGCACACATAAATTTACGTATTTACGTCATTATAATTCATAAAATACACTTATTTCCGTATTTTTTAATTGTTAGATGACGAATTTGCGTATATAATGGAGATCACAGCACGTATTTCTATCCATATTACACGAAGAAGGACCTGCTGAATACTATAAAATCCACTCAGGGGTGAACCCTAATGAACAAGAAAAAGCCAGTCACTCCGTTCGGATGGGCTATCAAACGACGGCTAACCGAACTTCAGGTCGACCAGAAAACCTTTTGCGAACAACACGGCATTCCGCCTTACCGTCTATCCAATCTTATTCATGGCACACGCAAAGCAACCCGATTCAGACATCAGGTCGCTGACATTTTGAATATCCCAGAGGAACTGAGATAAGATCACTTTCATCCATCATAAGGAGGACTTCTCCCATGAGACCTATTATATCCGACCTTGAAAGCCTATCGTTCCAAGCCACCAATCATCAGTTGATCATTATTGATCATCAATGGATGATACGAAGTTGCAATCGGGCCTGGCAGCACGGGCTTCATAAACTCTTCCTACAAGCTGCCAGCCCCCATAATCATTACCTTCACCTGATGGAAGCTTGGTCAGCGCAACAGAAGAACCTCTATCCAAGCAAGTTCGCGAGGTATCTCAGGCATAACGTTGTTCCTTTTAACAAAACCCATACATACGATATCTCTGTTACTACGCCTCTCAACGAAGAGAAATGGTATCGCGTAGAACTCACCCCCTTACAGGACGGGCCTGCAACGGATACAAAACTCGCTTTGGTTGCTCACACAGATATTTCAGAACAGAAGAAGACAGAGTTTCAGCTGCGACAAGCCTTGACTGAAGCACGAACCCTTTATGGACTGCTGCCAATTTGTGCCGTCTGCAAACATATCAAAGATGAGTCAGACGAATGGAACAGCGTTGAACGTTATCTGGAGAAACATACATCTGCGGAGTTCACCCATGATATCTGCCCAGATTGTATTCGTCAGTTGTACCCCCAATACTCCAACATACTTGATCAGCATCACTAAGCGGATATCTTCTACATAAAAAAACCTCCATTTGTACCGAAGGTTATTCTCTACGGCACAAATGGAGGTTCTTTGTCATCCAGAGGCACTTACGCCCCTTCCTACTCTGACTTATTTTCGTCTTCCGATTCAGGTTGGTAAAGGTAGTTTCCGGCATCTTTACTCTCTTTAAATTTGCGATAACGAGTGAACTCGATATATTCACTAATAAAAGACTGTTCCACAGTCGATAATTCACTCTCTTGGCAATTCAATTGCCGCAACACGTTAAAAAAATAATCTTCCCGCTTTTCACGCACAATGGCTTCTTTCGATAAACGTCCAATCATCAACCAGTCTAGACTTACATCAAAAAATGAAGCAATTTCAATCAGTTTATTTGTACTTGGGATTGATTTACCACGTTTCCAATCACCCAGATTGCCTGTGCTGATCTTCAGCTGTTGACAGAAGGCCTTCTTAGTCATCCCTCTTTCGGCAATCAGGTGTTCAATTCGCTCATAGATTGACTGCATGCAAGAACCGCCTTCCAACCGTAATAATCAACTCAAATGCCATATGATTGAATTATAGCACAATATTTCTGAATCCTCAGCCCTTTTATCCAGACGATCAGAGCCCTAACCAAACTTGAAATAAATACAAAATATAATTATAATTACCATTATATTTACTGGAAGAGTCCTAACATACATTTTATATCATGCTGAATAATACTTATAAAAATCAACGATATTCATTTTTTTCATGACAAAGATAACTACAACACATAGATGACCCCAACATAATAAACTAAAATATCATTTTAGGAGGGCACAATATGAAAGCGCTTCACCCATTAGAGATGGACTATTACTATACCCCTCAAGGAGAACCGAATCCTGAAGTACAGGCGCTTGGAAATTGTTATACCCGCAATATTTTCTTCATGTTAAAGAAAGAATTAAAAAATTCAAATCTTTCGTATAAAATGTTTCTCGATGATTTTAATCTTAAAATCGTAAAAGACCTAGCGAATTATCCTCTTGACGTTAAATTAAACGACATCAAATCTCCAGAAGATTATGTAATTAAATCAAACAAACACGCCTTTAACAATGATGCTCCATCCGCCATCGATAAATTAGAGACCCTTCTAGCTAACGGCGAGGTTGTGTTTGTTAACACTTTTATGAAGAAAGTCCCCTATTACAAAACATATGAATTAAATTCAACTTCTGAAACAGAAGCCGCTATTGACGGACATATATTCTTGGTTCTGGGACAAACCGATACAGACTTTTACTTTTTAGATAATTACATAAACTATAATCCACAATTCTTCAAACCCTACCTCGTCAACAAAGGCATTGGCCAAGATACCAAACATTCATTTATGAATGCCTTTAATCAGCAATTCAATTGTTTTACGATACACCCTAATCAAAACGAGCTCCAAGATTTACCTGATAGAGCACCCATGATTTTTAAGAGAACATTGGAAAATTATTATAGGTCCAACTCCGTTGTTGATGGACATATCGAATGTTTTGGAAGATCAGCGATTGTGGAATTGAGCGACTTATTGGCTAGCGGCCTCATCCCCCTTAATAGAAAAATACCTAACCGCACACATGATACCTATTCTCTGCTTCATACCATTTTAAACCGACACTCGGACAGAAAAAAAGTTCTACTATCGCTACTAAGTTCATCCACGAACCCCAATACATTAAATGAAATTTTTCAAACTACACAACAAACCATCAAACAATGGGATCTTTTGCGAAAATATTTGACCAAACAATATTTAACAAATAATTTCACACTCTCTCATTCGTTCGAAGAACGTATGAACAACGCACTTCTTGCAGAGGATCAATTTTTTCAATCCATTGAAAAAAATATAGATACCTTAAATAGAATCTAAGCTACAAATTTGTCCATAAACCATTTCTTTGATAAACAACTTTGAATTTCATAAAATAAAAAGAAAAAACCCTGGGTACCCAGGGTTTTTTCTTTTTAATCCGATGCGGTCGAGAGGACTCGAACCTCCACGGGTATACACCCACTACCCCCTCAAGATAGCGTGTCTGCCATTCCACCACGACCGCATATATAATTGTAAATGGTGAGCCATGAAGGGCTCGAACCTTCGACACCCTGATTAAAAGTCAGGTGCTCTACCAACTGAGCTAATGGCTCTCAATGTAATTCCACCTGATGTTATGCCATGCTTCCTATCGAATGTTACAGAGCAGTGACTTTCCAAAGAAATTCTGATTAAAGACGAATCTCTTAACGGTGAAAAATGAGGTAATACGATGACCCGTAGGGGATTCGAACCCCTGTTACCTCCGTGAAAGGGAGGTGTCTTAACCCCTTGACCAACGGGCCTCATGAACATTTTGTTTTCTTGGCGACAAGAATGAGTATATCACAGAAAAATAGAATAGTGCAACACTTTTTTAATAAACTTTTAAATTCCAAATTTTAACTTACATTTAAAGATCACTTTCCTTATCCAAGCGACTACCTCTCGTCCACTTATCTCACTTCCAGTTTATTTTAACTCTTTAAATCTTAAATCATATGCGTGTCATGACTATACTTTAAATTTGTAAATTAATGATCAAAAAACTTACAAAAACTTATTTAAACTTAAAACATTGCAGATCACATTATAATTACTTATAATTAATCTATAGTACAACGCACGGTCATCCATGAATATAAGGAGGCTTTACGTTTGTTTCAAGAAGAACGCATGCAACTCATTATTGAGCACCTGCGCAAGCATAATCGCATCTCAGCAGATGAGATCGTTTCTTTATTTGATGTCTCACGAGATACGGCACGACGCGATCTGATTAAACTTGAAGAACAGGAAGCCATTATTCGTACACGCGGCGGTGCCATCCTCCCCTCTCCTCCACAAGAATTCAAGTCTTATCAGGACAGGCTAAAATATGTTTCCGAGGAAAAAAGAGCTATTGGCAAACTGGCTGCGGCTCTAGTTCGTTCAGGAGAAACGATCATTTTGGATTCCTCTACAACCGTTCAATCCTGCGCTGAGAATTTGAATGGAAAATCCTGTACGGTCATCACCAATTCAATACACTCGGCTGACCTTTTATCTAATCACAGCGCAGTTCAGATTCGACTCTTAGGCGGCCAGTTAGATAAGGAACAGCGTTATGTTTATGGAACACCCGTTATTGAGACACTCTCCCACTACTATGTGGATAAAGCCTTTATTGGCATTGGCGGTTTCACGATGGATGGTTTCAGCGCTTCCGAAGAAGAAGGCAAGATCAAACATCAAATGATGAAATCCGCCAAAAAGATCATTGTGCTCGCCGATCATTCCAAGATGGGCAAACGTTACGGTTATCGCTTTGCAGATTGGTCACTGGTAGATGTATTAATTACAGACCAATGGCCCGATCAGGAATGGCTAGATTTTTTAAACGAGCACAAGGTTGAGATTTTAATTCCCGAACCTACACAAGATAAGGAGTTGTAAAGATATGAAGTTATTTGCCACCGATTTAGATGGAACATTGTTGAATCGAGACAGCCAGATTAGCCGTGAAAACGCCGATGCCATCCAGAAGGCGCAACAGGCAGGCATGAAAGTCACCATTGCGACCGGACGCGTATATTCAGATGTTGTGGCGATTAGCCGTCAAGGTGGAATCAAAACACCGATTATTGGCTCCAACGGCGCGACCATCCATGACGAGAATGGAGAACGCTTATTCCACCTCCCTCTGGAACGTGAAACAGCCGCTTCTGTGATGCAATGGCTGGAAGATCAGCATATCTACTATGAAGCTTCAACTCAGATGGGCATCTTCGCTGCAATCAGTACTCACGAAACGATGCTCGCGGAGCTGGAACGTGTCCTAGGCTCAAAACCCGGTGAAGACATCGAGCGCATGATCCATTCGATCAAGAAACACTACACTAAAAAAGACTATCATCGTGTGAACAGCCACCTTGAAATTCCGGCAGAAGCATGCATATACAATATTATGGCCTTCTCGATGAATCCTGAAAAAGTGCAACTCGGACGTGAATACTTCTCTTCCAGAACCGATGTTGCGATGGTTGTCTCCTTTGAGCATAACTTTGAAATGCAACATCCGGATGTATCCAAAGGCAATGCCCTCTCCAAACTGGCGGAGCACTTGAACATTTCAATGAAAGACACGGCCGCTATCGGGGATAATTTTAATGATGTTTCCATGTTGCAAATGGCTGGGCTAGGTATCGCAATGGGCAACGCCGAACCCGAAATTCGCGCAATGGCTAAAACGATAACACGTACCAACGTGGAGCATGGCGTCGCTCATGCGATTCATAGCCTGTTAGAAGGTAAACCGATTGCGCCTGAGGAAACCATTGTCTCGGAAGGCTGATAAAGTACCATTCAAAAGTTAGTAACATTAGTGAAATGAAAACAAGCACAGCAGTCTCGTTAACCGAGCCAGCCTGTGCTTGTTTTTTTGGTTCCGTAACATGCCAAGGAGTGCATCTCTCACTTAACCTCTCGCTCGACCTCTTATTTGCCCTCTTACTCAATCTCATCAGCCATTTATTTCTATGCCCGAAAATTCTCACCTTGTCTCTTCCCAAGTCCGTAATAATGCCTGAAATTATAAATCAACGGATGCCATTGCTTTGGATCAATCTTATTGAAATCTGAAATCAAATGAGAATGTGCATGCACCTTCACCGCTTTCACTTCTACAATCGCCATATTCGGCGTATGCTCCGGGATACGTATATGTTGTACAGCCGCTTCAATCTGAAGCGGGCATTCAGCTATTTTATCTGGCGCTACTTGAACTGAACTTTGAGAGGTCAGACCTACAGCCCTAAATTTATCTTGGCAAAACGTATATCCCATTTGTTTTTTAACTTCTGGCACGGGAGAGCTTCCCGTCAACCGCCCCAGCGCTTCAACTTTTCCCCACATCGAGTCATCCGGCAGATTAATAACACATTCAGGATGATGACAGAGATTCTCATAAGCCTTGCCCTGTGTACCTATCCCCAGTACCAGACAATCCCCCAGCGCCCAAGAAGACGATAATGGGGAAAGATTCGTAGACCCATCTTCGTTTAAAGTACTAAGGATGATCACGGGGGTGCCATAGTATAGAATACTGGGATTAATAGTCTCGTGCTGATTCACCCGAGCCGACTGGGTGGTTTGTTTTGTGCTATACTGCTGCATATCGTTGCTCACCTTATACCTCTCCTGTTCAATTCATGAATTGAAACCAATTGTAATACAGCATTATTTCAACTATCATCGAAGTATGAATGCATATCCGAATATCACTGTTATTGCTTCACTTATTGCTGATACAAGCCGTTCAATATTTCTCTCCGCTTTGCTAGATGGAAGGGCGTTGCCCGCCGGCGAGCTGGCCTATATGGCCGCAGTCAGCCCACAGACCGCAAGTAATCACCTTGCTAAACTTGTAACGGGAGGACTATTGGAAGTAGAACAGCAAGGTCGTCATCGGTATTATCGTCTCGCGAACGAGGACATTGCGGATCTGATTGAGAAAATGGCCAGCATTGCCCCAGCGGTACAGGTTCGCTCATTGAAGCAATCCAATCAATTGCAACATTTAAGCTATGCTCGCACCTGTTACGGTCATCTGGCTGGAAAACTCGGGGTTCTACTCTGCGAAGCATTGCTCAAGAGAGGTTATCTGGTTGAACCTAAAGAAGCGCAAGGTAAGGACTACCTAATTACAGAGGAAGGATCACGGTGGTTTAGCTCATTTGGAATTAAGCTGCAATTGAAGCCAGGATCACGCCGGGCCATCGCTCGTAAATGCCTGGACTGGAGCGAACGCCGTCATCACCTGTCCGGCTTGCTTGGCGAACAGCTCGTTCAACGATTACTTGAACTGGATTGGATTCGTCAAAAAACAGGAAGTCGCTCTGTAGAAGTAACCGAGGCTGGAAAATCAGGTTTGTACGAGCTTTTGGGTATTTCCCTGTAAACAGCTCAGATGCTAAAAAACCAAAAATCCTCTTTACATGAAGAATTTACTCATTCATGTAAAGAGGATTAAAAGTGTATATTCAGAACGGAGAGAGAGGGATTCGAACCCTCGCACCGCTTACGCAGTCTAACCCCTTAGCAGAGGGTCCCCTTATAGCCACTTGGGTATCTCTCCAAGAAATGGCTCCCCGAACAGGACTCGAACCTGTGACAACTCGATTAACAGTCGAGTGCTCTACCAACTGAGCTATCAGGGAAAATTAACTTGAATAACATTAATTTATCATGATTAATAATTCAAGTCAACCTGCCCTTGACTCCCTGTTTACAACAAATTATTCCTAGTGTTCGTCAGATGGTTTGAAGTGTCAGTTTGCCTGAACATCGACCGCAGCGATAACGCTTGGGATCTATTTTCCGTTTACGCAAATATTCCATCCCACAACTCTTGCATACCAGCTTGTACCGATACGGTAGCGGTTTTCTGCCCTTGTCTCCGGGGAGAGACTGACAGAACCTTGAACCACCTACTTTTTGCAAAAGTGCCTTGAATTCCGGGTCTCTATGCTGGTATCCCCGCCCTCGAATATGCAGATGATAGTGGCACAGTTCGTGCTTAATAATTTTCTCAACCTCGTCTTTTCCATAAACTTCAAGCTGATGTGGATTTATCTCGATCCGATGACTTTTGAGCATATAGCGCCCACCTGTTGTCGTCAGACGACGGTTGAATATCGCTTCATGAGTAAACGGAACTCCGAAATGTTCCAGAGAAATCTGCTCAATCCATTGTTGTAATTCCTTATTTTCCATCATTCTCCTCTCTCTCCACCCGCTCGGCCACATTGTTTTTCCCGTACAATACTTGAATTTTAACCGTTTCGTAGGCTACACTGTCAAGTAGAATGTATGAGGGGAGATTATTACTCGTTATGCCTACAATGCGCTATGTTATCCTGCAGCAGGAGCAACAATTACAGTTTGTCGAAATGCCCGCGGACTATGCTTATCAGCTCAGTGCGCTTAATCTGCGTCTGCACAAGGAAATTGACAAACTAACGGCAACAGATGTACCCGTTCTACCTTGGGCTATTGCCGAATGTGATCATCTCGATCTGTTAAACGAAAACTTGTCCATCATTGGCGGCCTTGATTATATCAATGCCCTTGAAGAGGGTTTTGCCGCTCTGCGCGAAAGCAATTATCCTTTGATTTCCCTGCTTACCGAGATCCGGGCACTACAGGCCCAATTGGAACAATGGTACGAAGAAGAGATGGAGTAGTTCTCCTTCATAGGGAAATTACTTCGGTTCAAAACCTGATGTATGACCATTTATGAACCGCAATATTGTAATTTTTCTCTTTTGACCGGTAAAATTCAATACAATACAAAAGGCGCACTTCCTCCATAGGGAATGTGCTTTTTTTCGTTCTGGTTCAACAGATTATGATCATTTTCAATGGACATGGAGTTATCTCGCACAGTCCAGGCTATTGCCACATATGCTAACGTACAGATGAATTAGCAAAAGGAGGAGATTCCTTTGCCTCAATGGCTCTGCAACCAACTCATGCGAGCGTTCCACAAAAAGGACAGTCGTCAAATCAAGCTGTTGAACGAATGCTGGTACTTCTATCGTAACAAACCTGCCGGCGGTTCACAGCGCAACATGGAGAACGAAATCTAAGCCTGTATGTTAACCAAACCAATCCATACCCGTGCATCATATTGGATAATACTTAACAGCAAACAGCCTTCCCCATGCGGGAAGGCTGTCCCATTATACGTGTACACGCTATACTTCTATAGCCGTATGTTTTGACATCACATTATGATGCCAAAACGCGATAATTAATCATGAATTTGCAGATGCAGGTTTTTTCATCGTCAGGCCAACACGACCTTTTTTCGTATCCACATTCATCACCCAGACGGTCACATTATCGCCAACGGAAACAACATCCATCGGATGTTTAACGTACCCGTTACTTAATTGAGAGATATGGACAAGCCCATCACTTTTGATGCCGATGTCAACGAAGGCACCAAAGTCAATGACGTTGCGAACGGTCCCTTGCAGTTCCATACCTTCTACCAGATCTTCAATCTTGAGAACATCGGTGCGGAAAATCGGCAACGGCATCTCTTCACGAGGGTCACGACCCGGACGCTGTAAGCTGTCCAGAATGTCACGTAATGTAGGCACACCGACATCCAATTTAACGGCCAACTGCTCGGTCTGCTGTTCAGACAAAAGAACAGACAATTCTTTGCTTCCGAGTTTGTCTAATTCGACCTGAAGCTCCATGAAGAGCTGATCAACCACCTTATACGATTCAGGATGAATTGGCGTACGATCCAGTGGATTCTCTCCTTCAGAGATACGCATGAAACCTACGCATTGTTCATATGTCTTTGCGCCCAGGCGCGGTACTTTCTGCAACTGGCGACGACTTGTGAAACGGCCGTTCTCTTCACGGTATTTAACGATGTTTTTGGCAATCGTTGCATTAACACCTGCAACATAAGACAACAAAGAAGGGGAGGCTGTATTAACATCCACGCCAACATGGTTAACTGCCGATTCTACAACGGCTTTCAGACTCTCTTCCAGAACCTTCTGGGATACGTCATGCTGATATTGACCGACACCAATCGCTTTTGGATCAATTTTAACGAGTTCAGCGAGCGGATCCTGCACCCGGCGAGCAATAGAAGCCGCACTACGCTCGGCAACATCGAGATCCGGGAATTCTTCCTGAGCTAGCTTGGAAGCAGAATACACACTAGCACCAGCCTCATTTACAATCAGGTAAACCAAACTCTCATCGCCATTTTCCTGAATGATCTCAGCTACAAACTGCTCTGTCTCACGCGATCCTGTTCCGTTACCAATAACGATCAACCCAATATCGTACTGCTTGATCATCCGGTGGAACACTTCAGCCGCTTCACGCTTCTTGTTATGCGGAGGTGTCGGGTAAGTAACAGCTACTTCGAGCAATTTCCCTGTATCATCGACAACTGCCAGTTTACAGCCTGTCCGGTATGCCGGATCGACACCCAGTACACGTTTGCCATGAATAGGCGGCTGTAACAGCAGGTTACGAAGATTCGCGGAGAACACCGAAATCGCCTGATTTTCCCCTTTTTCCGTCAACTCGGCTCGCACTTCACGTTCAATCGACGGTGCGATCAGACGTTTGTACGCATCTTCAACGACGGAACGCAAAATATCCTGGACAGCAGAAGCTCCGCGGATAATCTGCCCTTCCATATGACGATGAGCCGGTTCGGCCTGCACGTCGAGACCCACCTTGAGAATGCCTTCACGTTCCCCGCGGTTAATCGCAAGAATACGGTGCGGCGGCATCTTTTTGGCCAATTCCCGATAATCATAATAGTTCTCATAAACGGATTCCTGCTCGGCATCCTTGGCTTCTGAAGTCAGCATGCCGTGATCCAGTGTATACCTGCGAATCCAGGCACGAATAGCTGCATCATCGGCAATATTTTCAGCGAGAATATCCTTAGCCCCTTGGAGAGCCGACTCTGCATCCTCCACCCCGAGTTCTGCATTAATATAACGGGAAGCCTCCTGAAGTACATCGCCTTGTTTTGGCTGTTCCCAGATCCATACGGCGAGCGGCTCCAGACCTTTTTCCTTGGCAACACTAGCCCGTGTCTTCCGTTTCTGACGATAAGGACGGTACAGGTCTTCCACTTCCTGCAACTTGACCGCTTGCGTAATGGATTTCTGTAACTCTTTGGTCAGCTTGCCCTGTTCCTCTATAATACGGATAACTTCCAGTTTACGGTCTTCCAGATTACGCAAATACACCAGGCGTTCTTCAATCTGCCGCAGCTGGTTCTCATCCAATTCTCCAGTCATTTCTTTACGGTAGCGGGCGATAAACGGAATCGTATTGCCTTCGTCCAGAAGCTCCGATGTGGTGCGAATCTGCTTCAAGGACAGTGACAGTTCCTTGGCTACCTGTTTGATGATTCGTTCTTGGCGTTCCGCCTTTAGTGTTTCTTCATTGGGTTCCAGAACCGTTTCCTGTTCAGACAAATAAATCCCTCTTTCCTTCCTGAATCGTTCATAATACTCATTTCAGGGCAGCTGTGCTGCATAATAACAGTATGGTCGATCATCCGAAGTTGATCTCGAGCTTTCCAAGCTCTAAATAACACTCTTCTCTATATTATCACAAAATCATGTTGAAATTTCTATCATTCCTACTGCACGTCTGTCATTTGCGTTATTACACTCCTAACATCCTTCCCCGTTTAACGAAAAAAAGACCGAGAACGTCATCATGACATCCTCAGGTCTTCTTAAAAAATATCTAATTCATCTAAATAAGTTGAGAGTTTCTTTTACACGTTAACGGAGGGGACAGAAAAAAACTGGAAAAGCGAAGCGTTCGCCTAAAAGCTTTCTGCAGGAAAGCTGCATCGGAAGCATACGTTTATCACCGGATTTTCCCCTTTGGAAAAGGGAATCAAAAAATCTGGGGATAACAGCGAATGGAAGGTTATTCTGTCATCGGAGTGGACTGTGTAAAATCTCTAGTTCAACTTATCTACACCCGCTCAAACCGGAACATCTCGCTCAGGTAGTCTCCAGATTCACTACCCACAGCAATACCGCCATACATCAAGGCATCGCCTGTAAACGTCTCTGAGCCGCCTTTCAGGCGATAATCCGCGTTTGGATCAAGCCCTTTCAGCTTCAGACGCTGAAGCGGTGCATTCGGTTCAGAAAGTACACGGAAATAGAATACAATCACTTCGCTGCCATCTGGCGCAATGAACATCCATGCCGTTTCATTGCCTTCAAACGGACTCAGCAAACGACGGAAAGTACCGTATTGTACCGTACTGCGAATCTCTTTGTACAGCTCAACCTGTGCTTTTACAATCGCATTCTCTTCGTCTGTAAACTTCGTCAGATCCAGCTCATATCCAAAGTTGCCCGACATCGCAACATGACCGCGAATCTCCAGAGAAGTGATCCGGTTCACCTGATGGTTTGGCACAGCCGAAATATGTGAACCCATGGAACTTACAGGATATACAAGGCTTGTACCGTATTGAATCCGCAAACGGGAGATTGCATCCGTGTTATCGCTGGTCCATGCTTGAGGCATGTAATACAGCATTCCCGGGTCAAAACGTCCGCCGCCACCAGAGCAGCTTTCGAACAAAATATGCGGGAAGGAGGTAACGATACGCTCCATCACTTCGTACAGTCCGAGCATATAACGGTGCGCCGTTTCGCGCTGTCTGTCCGCCGGAAGCAATGCAGAGCCGACCTCTGTCATGTTCCTGTTCATGTCCCACTTCACGTAAGTAATCGGTGCAGAGCCCAGAACATCGGACAACATCCGAACGATCTCGTCACGCACATCCTGACGGGAGAAGTCGAGCACAAGCTGTTGTCTTCCTTCGGTACGGCGGCGATCAGGCACATGCAGACACCAGTCCGGATGCTTACGATACAGCTCACTATCCGGGGAGATCATCTCTGGCTCGAACCACAGCCCGAACTGCATGTCCAGACCTGTGACACGGTTAGCCAAGTCATCCAGTCCTTGAGGCAACTTGTTTTTGTCCACAATCCAGTCGCCCAAGGATGAATTATCGCTGTCTCGGTGACCGAACCAACCGTCATCCAGCACGAACAACTCAATGCCGAGCTTCTGCCCTGCACGTGCGATCTGCTCAATCTTATCGGCATTAAATCCGAAATATGTTGCCTCCCAGTTGTTCACCAGCACAGGACGCTCAGCATTGCGGAATTGTCCACGCGCCAGACGTTCGCGGTACAATTCGTGGTAGGATTGAGACATGCCATCCAGGCCCGTAGCCGAGTAGACCATAACAGTCTCAGGTGTCTGGAACGACTCCTGCGGTTCAAGCTTCCAGCTGAACTCAAACGGATTAATACCAACAGATACACGAGTGGTATAGAACTGATCCACTTCTGCCTGTGCAGTAAAGCTACCGCTATATACTAAACTGAATCCATACACTTCGCCTTGATCTTCATCCGTTCCCGGTGTCATCAGGGCAATGAACGGGTTTTGCTGGTGACTGCTGGAGCCACGGCGGCTCTCGATTCCTTGCAATCCGGAAGCGAGTGGACGACGAACGATGTCACGTTCACGAGTCCAAGCACCCGAGAGTTGCAGCAATTCATAATCTGCATGTGGCAGGTCTACAGAAGAGCTGAGTGCTCGCAGTACATTTACCACGTTAGCGCTCTCATTCACGATACGCATCGAGCGTGTAATGGCATTAAAGGCAGTAAACGCGGTATACGTTAACTCAATTTTCACACCCGACACCTGATCTTGCATTTCAATAATAAGCGTATCCGCTTCATCTTCGGATTCTACATACGTTGCCGGAAGTCCCGTTAACGCCTCTTTTCCCTTGACCAAACGATGGCCTGTATACGTAAACTCGGATACCGATGAACCGTTCTCCAGTTCCAGCTGGATAGCCGGGTTGCGAAAATCGCTCGTTCCATAGACCGGCAGTTCCACTGGCAGGGTGTCAAACGAAATCGTACGATCCTCCGGCACCGGATTTGGACTAAAGGATGCTCTTTCCGTCCGAACATGAAGCCAGCTTAGGTCGGTATCACGCAATTTTTTGCCATAATACAGATGTACCAAATATCCCGAAGGCAATACCTGCAACACGTAGCTCGCCTCGCGGGTCTGTAAATGAAACTGAAGTTTCTCCTGATTGATGTAAATGCTCATATGTCTCCTCCATCTATCTATATAGGTCTTTCGGGTAAACGGTTTCTCAGGTTCCATTATAACGAAAAGATCATCAATGTTCTACGCTTTCACCAAGTCTTAACCAAAAGAGCGCACAACACCCATAAAGGTATCGTACGCTCTTAAGGTAACATTCTGAAATTGTGTGTTCCTTCCAGGAACATCCGTTGTCGACGGACAGGCACATCAACGGATAAAATACCGTTCTGCCGCCCTAAAAATCAATTAAGCCCAGGCTGATCTGCAAGGCCTCGTTGACCAATTTCATGGTCTCCTCGTCCAAATGCGTAATCTTGTCGGTCAGCCTCTGCTTATCGATCGTCCGAATCTGTTCGAGCAAAATTACCGAGTCCCGGTCAAAGCCATGCGCCGCTGCATCAATCTCGACATGCGTCGGCAGCTTTGCCTTCTGAATCTGGGCGGTAATCGCCGCCACGATACAGGTTGGACTGAACCGGTTGCCGATATCGTTCTGGATGACCAGAACCGGCCTGACGCCACCTTGCTCAGAACCGACAACGGGAGAAAGATCCGCAAAAAAAACGTCACCACGTTTTACGATCACTGTCTACACCCCGCTAACTAAGCGGTCCAGAGTGCTGTCCGCATCTTCCTCCGCGTGAAAGGCTTCGGATGCCATGGTCAGGTTAATTTTCGCCATCTCCATGTACCCTCGCTGCATTGATTCACGGATGTAACGTTTCTTCCGTTCGGTCAAGTACAGCTTCATTGCTTGCCTAATCAATTCGCTGCGGTTGGAATTCTCCAGCGCTACGATGCCATCCACTTCCTGCAAAAGATAATCAGGCAAACTGATCATAATCCGCTTGGTGTTCTGCAAGTTGGCCACCTTTCTTCCACCCCCACAAACCTTTCGCCATTGTGAACCAGTATTACGCTTTTCCAGAACTTTTATACAAAGGAATATATATGCCCCGCGTATATCAAGTATGCTGTACTCCATTATAAACACGGGAATCATTATTCGTACAGACTAAACATCGCATTTCAGGATTTAATTCCTGACATCGTACATATTTCGAGATACTGCGACAGTATTCCTTCTGTTCTGAAAAAAACTTTACTGGTAATCGTGTCCAATTTGCGAATTACGTTGTCAAAAGGGGATTGATTCTGGCGACTACCTCTCCTCCCCGGGTATAGACCCGAGGAATACGATGTGCCATCATGCAGATCACTTCATAGTGAATCGTACCAAGCTGGTCTGCCACTTCACTAGCGGTAATTACACCACCAGACTGGTGACCGATGAGAACAACCTCTTCGCCGGCTTGAATTGCTTCCGCTTCTTCCGCGAAAGATTGTAGCGACACCATACACTGATCCATGCAGATCGTACCAACGACAGGAACGCGGCGGCCACGTACAAGCACTTGTGCTTTGCCTGTCAGCATTCTTGAGAATCCGTCTGCATAGCCGATAGGCAAGGTCGCTATTCGTTCATTTTCATGTGTAAAATAACGGGTTCCATAACTGACTCCCCAATGGGACGGCAGTGTTTTGACCAGAACCGCTTTTGTCTTCAGTGTCATTACCGGGAGCAGTTTCACTACCTGGTGATTCACCTCTACCGAAGGATACAGTCCATACAAACTTATGCCCACACGTACCATATCATAGGATAATTCAGGTGTATCAATAGTAGCGGCACTGTTCGCCGTATGTATAATCGGGATGACACATCCCTGATTCCGAAGCGTCTCTGTAACGCTTTGAAACCGTCGATACTGTTCCAGTGTATAGGTCTTGTCTTGTTCATCTGCTTTGGCATAGTGAGTAAACATACCTTCCAGCATTACCTGATCAAGTGAGGAAACCTCCTGTATAAAGTCAATGGCCTCATTGCCAGGTAGCAGACCCAATCTGCCCATGCCACTGTCGATCTTGATGTGAACTTTCAACTGATTTGCGAATGTGCCTGGATTCACCTGTTTGATTGCCTCAAGCACTTCTCTGCTAAACAATGTAATCGTCACATCATGTTGCCACGCTGCAGCGACCCCTTCGGGCGGCGTATACCCCAATACCAGAATGGGGCTTGTGATGCCGTGCAGACGCAGTTCAAGAGCTTCGTCCAGGAACGCTACACTTAAATAATCCACGCCTACTCGTTCCAATTCTCTGGCTGTCTCTACTGCACCATGCCCGTAAGCGTTGGCCTTTACACAAGCGAGAAATCTCGTACCCTGAGGTAACGCCTTACGAAAGGCGGTTACGTTGCCTCGCAAATGATCCAGATTGATTTCCGCCTGAGTCGGCCGATATTGTCCTTGCACGTTAAGTCACCTTCTCTAATCTTCTTAATCCGGCTCACGTCAGACTCCATCGTAATGCCCCAGCATGTCACTGTCAAATAAGCAGAAATTTCGCTTCTCAGATCATATGCTGTAATAGCCTTCAGAGAACCATAATCAAGTGCAGAAGACGGCCGATAAGCACAGTTATTACAGTCCGCTTGAGTCTCAATATACAGCTGTATATTACTTGCTTACATCAGCTTATTACCCGGTTCACTGCGCGTAGAAGCGTATTTTGTATTTTTAGACTGAACTAGGCATGTTCTTGGGCACTGTAAAAATAGATAAAGCACCGGAGAATTGAATTCTCCGATGCTCTATAGCATTCCTTGGGATAGCACGGCTATGCGTTCTCGTTTTATTTACCTGACTCTTCCTGCATGGAGGTCGCTATACGTACCATCTCATTCTCAGGCAGATCCGCGCTTGTAATTCGGTATTCCACGCCATCAGAAGTCCAGGTCAGCGTCTGCAAAGCATCTCCGCTAATCATACCCGCTGTAAATCCAAGATCAACCAGACGGGAAGGGGCAAGGGATACAGCACGATCCTGAGGTCTTGCTTCAAATATGGAGTAGTTATAGGTACCCTCATACCGGAGCAGAACAGAATAATTACCAGACTCCTCCAGAATTTGATCATCCTTCAACTTAACACCTTCCGGAGCATATGTCGGTTGGATGACACCAAAGCTCTCGCCTTCTTGCGGTTCAGCCACAGTAGGTTCTTCGGTACCCTGCCCACTTGCTGCCCCTTCTGAACCTCCTGCTCCTTGTGTTCCTTGTTGATCCGTACCCTCACTTACGCCTGTCTGCCCATCAACAGCTCCCCCGGTTCCCTCGGAGCCTGGCGTAGCCTGAGGATTAGCAGGTTGTTGTCCGGCGGCGTCATCCGTTTTCTCCGCTGGAGCCGCACCAGCATCAGTGCCTGTCTTATTTCCTTCTTCGGTTGCAGCCGTCATGTTGCGTTGCATATCAAAGGCATCTTTTCCAAATTCGGCTCCGAACTTGAAGCTGTCAAACTTCACGTCCACCACCACATTGGCATTGGAGTCGGACACCTCTACTTGTTTTGGTGCGTAATCACTCTTGTTCAGCCAGATTTTTTGTCTTACGAGAGCATGTGTATTGTAGTTGGCAGCAACATCGAATACATAGCTTTCCTTTTCATCTGCAAACTGACGGGTCGTATCCCCTGTAATGCTTCGAATCAACGTTTCATACAAGTAAACCTGACCCTGGTTATCTGGCCAATCACTTTGGAAACGGAAGCTTTTATTCTGGCTCGGTGTCAGTACAAACACACCTTCATCGTTACGAAGTACAATTTGCGTAACATCTTTCTTAGCATTGGTTAACGCAATGCGGTAATACGAAGGCTTCTGATGCCATACCTCGACCTTGTACTGCTGCGGTGTTTCTCCGGTATGCAGCGTCATAACGCCTTCTCCCTGGTAACTTTCCATCTCTCCAACGACTTCGTTCAGATCTTTGACCACAGCTGCCGCATCCTTCTTCCCGCAGGCGGCAAGTAAGGCCGATAAGACCAATACCATGGCAAGCATCCATGATATTCGGCGCATGACATCATCCCCTTTAGCACATGTTTTCACTTCAGGATTGTGCGTACAGCAGAACCCCTACTTGATTAGTACATGTTATGAGGGACTTGTTCGATATATGCGGACTAGTTTGACAAGCATGGCATGAAACGTTGTTGAAACGGATTTCTTGTCTACCACAGCGGGATATACACCGGATAACTTGTCTCCGTATTCGGCGCATCTGTTTTTCTTTTAATCCAAAGTTGCCGCAAATCCGGCAAACCATAGCCTGAAATTTTGTAATTCCGTAGCGAGACATCATGGGCGTGCACTTCTTTGAAAGCATATACCGGCAGTATAAGCGCCTCTTCAACCAGCCGCCCCTCCAGTTGAATTAATCTTTCCATACGTAGCACAGGTTCCTGAATCATAACGATATTTTCACATGCTTGGGCAAGCTCGGCTCTCCAATAATCATTCATTGCAAGCAGAAATAACGTATTTCCGAATGTATACATCGTTATCAGACTCCGCATCACATGCTCATCAAATACTTCTCCCGTATAGATCATCTCATAAGGCTGCAGTTCGTCATGATAGACCATATGAACAGGATCGCCAGTCACAACAGTTATGTTTAAACCCACTGTTTCACAACGCTTGGCAAACCAAGCCATATCTGCCTCCATCTGCTCCCCTTCTTCAACCCAGACTCGCAACGGTTGTCCCTGGTAAGCACTGCGCTCAAGCAACGTTGCTGCCTGTACAAGTCCCGACTTGTCCGATCCCGTCTGACCTGTCACAGCCTCTTCAGAAGGAATTACATTTTGTTGCTCCCGTGCTCGAACATGATTCAAACGATCGACCTTCTCCATGTAAGGATTATCCATTGATTCAACCAACTGATCCGAATCGAGTAACAGCCGGACAGCTTGACGGAAATAAAGATCATGATGCGGGCCTTCCTTTTGCATATTAAACGTCATAAATACACCGCCCTGAATCTCATGCTCCACAGAACGAAGTTCACCGTCTGAAAATAGACGCTTCTTAACTAAAGATTCAGTCAAGTCTGCTTGAGGAAGCTGCAAGAATTCAACCCGATCAATATATGCTCGGCCTCGGAAATAAGTCGGGAATACCTCCATTACCAACAAGGTCGCGTCATGATGCGTAATTCGATAAGGTCCTGTTCCAATCGGACGAAGGGGTTCCATCTGTACATCCCTAGGTACAATCGAAGCACACAAACTGCTCAGCAGATCAGGCAACATGAAGTTAGGCTTATGTAGCACAAAGCGTACGGTCAGGTTGTCTATCAATTCAACATGTTGAATTGAACCAAACATGGTTTTGCAAGGATTATCCGGATCAGTAACGATACGATCAAACGTAAATTTAACATCTGCTGCTTCCATCACACGACCATGATGAAACTGAACGCCTTTGTTCAGATAAAACGTCCACTCTCTACCCTCCTGATCACTCTCCCACGCTATAGCCAGACTTGGCTCACATTGCTGCCGCTCTGCATTGTAACGAACCAGACGGTCAAAAACCTCAGTGATAATAAAACCTTCCCCCCACATCGCCGTCTGCGTTGGGTCAAAGGTCTGGAAATGAGTATTCTGCGGAATTCGTAATGTATCCGTTCTACCTGCAACCCCTTCAAAGGAACGTAGTCCAAATTGAAGTTGCAGACTATGCAACAGCCTCTCTCTTAACTGAGGTGGCAGGGATGAGGACATTTCATAGGCTTCTTCCATCCTGTTTGCATGCAGAAGCTGATCAAAACGTTCTGCAGCAACTTCTGCCACTGGCTTGCAAAAGACCAGAATGGACTTTTTTCCTCTTCCGCGCTGCGGGCTCCATCTTGCCCAACCATGCTCCTGAAACTTGTTCATAATCAGATTCATGTTACGCATCGTACAGCACAGATAATCCGCAAGTTCACCCATAGTGATGTAAAGCTCTTGATCATCACGTACATGCTTAAGCTTCAAGCGCAATTGTATATAATGCTCCGATATATCCATGCGATTTATGTCCCTCCGAATGGTCCATTTTCTTTGTTCCCTAAAATACGAAACATGAACGACCATGTATACAGTTTTTCTTCAGGTTTTATTTTATTATACTCGATAATATCAACATGACCACAGGAAGGAAGACATACTTGCTATGAAATTTGCTGATTTGCACTCGAATATTAAAATTCGAATTGTTACTGATTTTTTTACTGATCTGACACAAAAGACTGTTCTTCCGTTTATGGGGATTTATTTGAGTATACAGATTGGCGTTGGATGGGCAGGGCTCCTACTGACCGTTAATATTGCTGCTTCCATGCTGGCGGGACTTGCCGCTGGATACTTGTCTGATCGAATGGGACGTAAAAAACTGATGGTCATCGCCCAAAGTCTGCAGGTATTTTCTCTATTCTGGCTCGCAGCTGCCAATTCACCCTGGATGAATTCTGTCACACTTACATGTCTTATGTTTCTACTTAGCAGTATCAGTTCAGGGATAACCGCTCCGATTGCAAGTGCCATGATTGTTGATGTAAGCAGTGAGCAGGAACGTCATTACATCTATGGTTTGCAGTACTGGACAACCAATGTAGCCATAACTTTCGGTGCATTGCTGGGAGGCCTTTTATTTGAATCATTTCGTTTTCTACTGTTTAGTCTGGTATGTGCGGAAAGTATCGTAACCTTGCTAATTCTACTATTTCTAATTCATGAAACAATGGTAAATAAACATTACGTTTCAATTAATTCAGCAAATGACCCATCTGTATCTCCACCATCTGAACCCTCTGGACAATTGAAGTCAGCTTTACAAAACAACATGTTAAACACGTACAAAAAAATACTTCGCGATAAACGTTTTATGGGCTTTTTTACAGCAACCGTTCTTGCAGTTGCCCTTGAATTTCAGTTGGATAAATATATTGCCGTAAGGTTAAAAAATGAATTTGCTTCAGAATTTCTCGGCTTTCATATATCGGGCCTTCACATGTTCAGCATAGTCATAATCATCAACACAGTAATGGTTGCCTTAATTGCCATTCCATTCGGCAAGTACATCAGACGCATCAGTTCCAAAACGATCATAACAGCCGGAATGCTCCTCTATACCTCTGGTTTTGTCGTTCTGGCTTTCAGTAACTGGGCATGGTTGCTTATAACTTCTGCTGTACTGTTCACCATTGGGGAGCTTATGTATTCACCTGTGCGTCAGGTTCTTCTAGCCGGCATCATTCCCGATTCAAACCGCGCGGCATACCTGGCAGCTGATGGACTCAGCTATAATGTTGCCGCTCTGCTGGGAAGTCTTGGCCTGGCAATAGGAGCTCTCTTCCCTTCATATGTGATGGCCGGTTTATACCTGACAGCAGGTTTGGGAGCCCTTTTCTTTTTTCGAATGTCACTTCGAGCAGAGGCCAAACGCAATCCAAACACTTCCTTTGCAGATGCCTCTTAAGCAATATCTATCCATAGACGCAAATAAACATTTGAGAGCCTTTCGGGGCTCTTTTTTACGTTTATTCGAGTTCTTTCATCATCTTTAACAGTAAACAATCATATTCATTTTGTATATTATACTTTACATTTAGTCGATTATCATATACATTGTATTCATGGAGGTGAGTACATGGAAGAATTACACAATCACGTTCGGGAGTTACGAGCCAGAGACCGATTGTCTCAGGCAGAGCTGGCGAAGCTCATCGGAGCATCAAGGCAAACCATTGCTCTGATTGAACGCGGAGATTATTCTCCCTCGGTCGTTCTGGCATTAAAAATAGCTCATGTGTTCGGCGAATCTGTTGAAAAAATATTTGAATTGAAAGGTGGAAATATAGATGAATCCAACCGCTAATACCTCATCCAAAAAAAGAAGAATGCGTCTTCCGCTCTATGCCGCTGGCGGTGCTGTTGTCGGATTTATTTCCTCAGCCGCAATCACCAAGCTTCCCTCTGATCTGAACTGGACCCTGTCCGTTTATTACGATTACGACCTGCTGTTTGCCCTGATCGCTCTGGCGGTGCTTGTTATGACCATTTGGAACAGCATTAGTCTGGCTCGTACTCCTTCTGCCCGTCCTGAAGAAGATGAAGCGGATGATGTAAGTGACCATCCCTCCTTGATGTCCCCTGCTGAACGTTCGCTGGGAAGCGCCATGATGCTTAGCACGTTCAGTGTGATTACTTCATTTGCATGGGTCGCCCTTGCCTTGTCGTTATACGCATCGAGTAGAGACTTGCCCAAGTCTAGCAATCTGTTTACGCTTGGAAATTTGGTCGCCGCCTGCATCGCTGTAATCATCGTCGTTGTCCTGCAGAGCGTGACGATCAAACGTTACAATCGCTACTTCCCTGATCGCGCACTGGACTTGAACTCCCGCAACATGCAGAAAAATCACTTCGAAAAGCTGGATGAGGGGGAGAAATGGATCGTGTATCGCGCAGCCTATCGCTCGTTTCAGATGATGAATCTCCTGCTTGGCGTCGGTATGGCCGCTTTAGTCGTATATTCGATCTTATTTTCCTTTGCCGCTTTCCCGATCATACTGCTGTCAGTCATCTGGATCATCAACATCGGCGTTTATTTTCGTGAAACTTATCGTGCTCAGAAGCAGTAATACACAGTGAACTACCTACTTTGGTAAAAATGACTAAAGGAGTGATGATGTGTATTTATTCAATCGAAATACCCGGTCCAAATGGACGGCGCTGACCAGCGCATGTATGGCAGTTGTTCTTTCTCTCAGCCTCTGGGCTCCCCAGGTTCAGGCTCAGACAGGGGCAACAGCCCCTGACTCTGACGGTTCGAAGCAGCCTGTAACACTGAATGCCGAATCGGCTAATGCTTTTCTGGATAAGTTCTTTGCCTCATCTGAAACCAAACCCCATTATGTTGGTGCATCTGTTGTCGTTGTGAAGGATGGTCAAGTTATTGCTGAAAAAGGATACGGTCATGCCGATCTGGACAAAAAAACACCTGTCGATCCGAAAAACACCGCTTTTCGTGTCGCCTCAGTCTCCAAAACCTTCACAGCTGCTGCGGTCATGCAGCTTGTTGAGCAAGGCAAGGTCGACCTGAAGGCTGATTTTCAGACCTATGTGAAGGGTTTGCACTTCGAGAATCCATTCGATGCGGAAGTAACCGTAGAACATCTGTTGACACATACCACCGGGTTTGAAATCCGTGATCCACAGCCGGAAGACATCCACACAGACCAAGGCAAGTACATAACGATGGAGGAATACGCCGAGAAGCACATGCCTCCTGTTGTGCGAAAGCCTGGTAGCGCCTACATGTACGATAACTTCTCGTTTTTGCTACTCGGGTTGATCGTGGAAAATGTCAGCGGCGAGCCGTTTGAAACGTACATGCAGGAAAATATTTTTAAACCACTGGGCATGAACAACAGCAGTTTTATGCTAGATGAAAAATTCCAGAAACAGCTTGCCACTGGTTATGATGCAGCTCACAATCCGGTTGACATGTACTTCATTGATCCCAATCCATTGCCACAAGGCGGCATGCTGTCTACCGCGGATGACATCGGCAAGTTTATGATTGCCTTTCTGAATGACGGCAAGAAAGATAACCAGCAGATTTTGAAACCAGCAACCGTGAAAAGTATGGAGCAGTATCGCTCTTCCATTCACCCGTTGCTGCCGGATAGCACGTACGGATTCGAAGCACCATTTCAGCTCCCTGGGGCGGGAAGCAGTTCCAAAGTAATCACCAAAGCAGGAGACCTGTCAGGTTACAGCTCTTATCTATTTTTTATTCCTGAGCAGAACACAGGCGTCTTCCTTACCTATAATCAGAATGGAGCTCTGCGTAACCTGCTCTACTCGGCCTTTATTCAAAACTTCTTTCCTCAGTACGCTAAACCCGTACAATTCAAGGATTACACACCGCAACCTGCGGAAGAGTTGCAACGTTTCAACGGTTTTTATGCCGACCTTCGGATCAGTGCACTCATCAGCAAATTGCAAACTGGCGGTGAAACGTCCAGTCAATTAAGCATTAGTGATCCGTATCTGGGTGAACGTAAGCTGATTCAAGTGGAAGACAATCTGTTCACGGATGAATTAACAGGACAGTTCACAGCCTTCAAAACCTATGAAGATGGAACAACCTACATGAGAGAGCCGTATCTCAACCCATTCGGATATGCCAAAAAAGGGCAAAAAGCGGCGGGCTTCCTGGATGTTAAGAAGAACAATCCTTATGCTCAAGCGATCCATAGCTTGCAATCGCTTGGATATTTCGATAATGAAGCTAACCAGTCTTTCATGCCTAAAACGACTGTAACTCGTGCGGAATTTATCGAGGATATTCTTAAATTAAGTGGACTCAAGCCTAGCAAAACACCAGCACCTGCAGACACCGACTGGGCTAGCCATGCCTCAGCTGGCTATATCCAGCTTGCTTATGAAATGGGTATGATTACAGGTGCAGACGAGAAACAGTTTAAACCCGATCAAGCCATTGTTCGGCAAGAAGCAGCAGTTATGATATGGAGAGTATTTCAGCTGCAGTATCCAAGCGAACTGTTTAAGGACGTTAAACTTGCAGGCCACACAGATGCTTGGGCTGTGCCTGCAGTGCAAATGATGGTGAAGCTGGGTATCTACGGCCCTGAGGTCAAAATGCTGGAGGACAATGCTTCAGATTACCTCTCACGCAAACCTCTCATTCGTCAGGAACACGCTGCGATCATGTATGCGTTAATCACACAGCCGACCGATCGTATTGTCGCTGAATTGATGGCTGCACAGCAACCAGAGCAGGCAGGATCTGAGAAGATTACTAAAGAAGCCGCGACGCCAGAGAGCAAAGCTGAGAATACGCCTAATCAAGCGACAGAAAGCGCTCCTCCAGCAACATCCGTTCAATAAATATGCCGTAAAAGCTAACAACAAAAAGGCTTGTTCGCAAGGGATTCCCCTTCACGAACAAGCCTTTTAAATTATGCAATTAACGAGGATACATGTGTGTTTCCGTTGCGCTGATCAAACTTGGCTGCCGTAGCTTGGGCATACTCTTCAAAGTAATCCGCAAGTTTGAGAAGATCTCCCGGGTCTCCCTCATATGGGAATGAAGCCGGCAGGCGCAAGCGATACCCTTCTGAGTCCTTTTCTTCAGCCCAGCGCCGCAATAACGAAGCTGCCTTCGCATAATACATCATTTTGGCATACGCATCCTCATGATCGGCTGCGAGCACCAGTGTTTCTTCAAGGATATCAATCCCTTTGGCAGGATTCGTAAGTGCGAGATACTCCATCTGCTCTGAAAAACTCTGCACGAAATCATTTTCACCTTTGATCAAACGATATCCTTTAACCTGATGTTTATCTGCCTCATCCTTCCGTCCCAAACGATACAGTGGCATCAGAACTTCGGACAAGGTCAGATGTGGGATCTCCGCACAGCTCATGCGTCCTTTGAGAATCGGCTTGGCGACTTCCAACACCTTCTCGTCGTCTCCCTTTAACATAAAATAACGCAAAATCTCGTCCTGCTCACACGCCTCGCAGTCACTCATGAAGTCACGGTCTAACGCTCTAAACTTGTCATAACTGCGCCCCGCTTCTTCCAGCTCTCCGAAATCCATAAAAATGCGGAAACGGTAGTACCAGTAAGAACGCTCGCTGTACCCATAGGACTTAAACCTTGCTCCGAAATCCTCGAGCAGCTCCATGATCTTTTCACGTGAGATTTCCGGG
Source organism: Paenibacillus polysaccharolyticus (assembly GCF_023714295.1). GTDB lineage: Bacteria > Bacillota > Bacilli > Paenibacillales > Paenibacillaceae > Paenibacillus > Paenibacillus polysaccharolyticus_A. The sequence continues at coordinate 194,670 of NZ_JAMAUN010000010.1, read as the reverse complement.
AAATCGGGCATTTTGCCAAGAATCCATTTATAAGACCACAATAACGTTTCTTCATCATACAGCTCTGGTTGCTGATCAAACTTGCCTAGTTGCCAGGAGAAAGCGATCAAAGCTTTCATCGGATATCCACAGAAGGTGGCGACATCCACAATCTCTGAACGTGCTTCGTATGCCTCCTCAACCATACCATTGAGATCAGCCACCCGCGCTGCTTCCTCCAAAAAACCAAGCTTTGCGGAACCATTCGGCAGCTGATAGGCCTCTTCCATCAAATCTTCGAAATCCATCTCTGTCTTCATCAGGCATCTCCCTCATGATTCGTATTTGCGCTTAAACCCCAATCAATAAACCGTACAATTCCCTGGTTCAATACTTCAAGCTCCTGCTTGTTCATGGCATAATGCCCCATCATCAGTGCGTTGACATACAACATTTCAATAGCAATCGGTGTCATCTGATTATCTGGTGACGTCAACACCCGTTTAATGATCGGATTGTTCACATTCAGATACAACGTTGAGTACCCTGCCGAATGAATGCCTGACGACAACGAACCAAGAACAGAGGAAAATAAATCCGTGCTCTCTTCGCTGGCCTTTTCCAGCGCACGCAGCGTGGATGATTCCTGAGAAAGGGTGAACAACACCGGCAAGTCAGCGGGCTTGAATCCTTTTACTTCTGCGCGGCAGCGGAAACGTTGTAACGCCGAATCTGCCAGACGCAATGCATCATAATATTGGTTGCGCTCAGCTGGTGCAATATCTGTGAACGTCATCGATACTTCATCTGGCTCGATTCGCTCTGTCTCTACATTATTCAGTATGACAGGCAACATCCCCATCAGTTCTTTATCGTAGATGTAACCTGCGTTAACGACCAACATGGACTGTGCAGAAGCCACATGGTTAATCTGGCGGTATTCATCAATGGTGCTGGTGTAGTACAGTGTCTCTCCTTCATCAATCAGTTCACCCAGCTCCCGGTGTCCACGCGTTGTTTCGAAAGGCAACCAGCGATGAATCATCGCGTAAAATTGCTCATCCTGAACAGCCAGCGCCTTCATCGAGAGAGCATGCAGACGAATCAGCTTCTGCAGACGTTCAGTCTGCTGTTCAGCCATCTCGGCCAGTCCCATCCGCAGGGCGTCTCCGAGCTCGGAGCGCACTTCTTCCAGCTTTTCATTTTCATAAAAATGCTCTCTTGATGCGGTCGGCTGCAGCTCGTCGGTCCAGATCAGACATTTTACAAAAAACGCCCACTCCGGCAAAATATTCTCGGCCTTCTCCGAAATCAGCATTCGCTTCAGATAGACCCGGTGAGAACGCTTGGCATTCAAATTCACGGCGTGCGGCAACACATAGGCAATGCCTCCCGTGCGCCCCGAAGCTGTTGTCAGCGGGATGAAATCCTGGAACTTCTCTCCCAGCAGACGTTCGCCAAAAGCAAGCACTTCCGCGCGGCAGGAACGAGCAAGCTCTGGACGTGTTAACCAGATTGGAGAATCCTGATTAACAACAGTCTGCTTCCCGTCATGAATCAACGTGACCGGATATGGAAGAAGCGCACCATAATAAAATAAAGCTTCTTTCACATACTCCGCTTCAAAATAATGTGCCGCTTCCGGCGTACAACGCAGATATACTTTCGTTCCGGGAGACAATTGCGTGTCCAGCTGCCTGATCGTATATGTACCATCCGGCTTGCCGCGCCACTCCATGGAAGGGCCGCCCTTCACCGATTGAGTCAGCATGACAATTTCATGACTGACCATGAAACAACTCAGCAGACCAATACCAAAACGCCCAATAAACGATGTCTCGCCATCCAGCAATGCCTGTTGTCCCCGCTTGGAGGATTGTCCAATCATCGCTAGAAACTCATGGATGTCGGCTTCAGTCAAACCAACTCCGTTATCCTCCACCATCATCGTCAACTGATCTCCGGTTCCGGTTAGCTCAATACGGGCTTCTCCCTGGTATCCCGGCTCCACTTCCTTGCGTGCCGTGATCGCATCTGTTGCATTCTGCATAAGTTCACGCAGGAAAACTTTTGGACTGCTGTATAAATGATTCGATAAAATTTGGATCATTCCGCTCAGGTTGACCTGAAAACGGTATTCATTGGGTGTACTCATGAATCACTTCACCTTTCCTTTGGGTCTAACACAGCGCTCAGGTGACTTTAATACCTTCACACTGAGTAAATGAATGTGTTAGACGAACTCATTATGTATATATTGGCCTATACTCTATTACTCCATTATCTATAGTAATGAAACAGCAATCAAACGGCCTTCATACCTTCTTTTCAAGGATACATTGTACAGCCTGCCAAAAAAACAAACCTTAGACCCGATTTGGTGGAATTTCCCGGGGAATTATGCACTAGGATTTCAGGACTATTGAAGCAATAATATATTTCTTTAGTCCTTAGTTGAACGATCAGGCACCGCTAGACGTATAATCATCAAATTAGAAAATGGACGGTGATTATACATGATTAAGGTACAGGATATAAATAAACATTTTGGTGAGCAGCAAGCTTTGCAGGAAGTCAGCTTTACGATTAAACAAGGCAGTATAACCGGGCTTATTGGCCCAAACGGCTCGGGTAAAACAACCCTCATTCGGATCATGAACGGAGTTCTGGGCGCAAACAGCGGGCAGGTTACCATCCAAGGCATGGATACATCGATAGAAACAGAAAAGGTGCTGGGAATCTGCGGAACGCTGACCGAGCAAAGCGGCTTGTACGAAAATATGAGTGGGCGGGATAATCTTCTATTTTTTGCGGATGCCTTTGGGCTAAAACGTGCAACTGAACGCATCGACGAGTTGGTGCATCTCCTTGAAATTCAGGATTACCAGCATCGTAAGGTCGGTACCTATAGCACAGGGATGAAGAAACGTTTAGGTCTGGCACGGGTGCTGTTGCACCGCCCTTCGATTCTGTTTCTCGATGAGCCGACCAACGGTCTCGATCCTGACGGAATCCAGATGGTTCTTCGTATCATTCGTCAGTTAAATACGGAGCTGAACCTGACGATTCTCATCTCCTCACACGTGCTTACTCAGCTTTCCGCCGTGTGTGATCATTATATTTTTATGGAAAAGGGTCGTGTTGTTGAGAAAGGGACTGAACAGGAGATCATTCAGCGTTATCAATCCGCACCTCGGCTAGAGGTCGAAGCAGATATGCCAAACGGTTGGAAGACGGGGATTTATTCGCCTGAGACGGTTACAGCACATACAGCAACATACCAACTCTCGTCTCGAGAGCATATTCCGTTGCTGCTTCGGGAGTTGACCGGGCATGGTCAGGTTTATCAGGCACGTATGGAAGGCAATGATCTGGAAAGCATCTATTTTGCGATAAGGGAGGCGAATGCACATGAATAATCGTCAGGCGATACGTGCACTCATTCGTAAAGATATTCGTTCTGTCACATCCAGTGTGCAACTATGGCTGCCTATGCTGATTGTACCGCTAATTATCGGAATCATTGTTCCCTCTGCTATGTTGTGGGTTGCATCCCGCGTGGATCTACACTCGATTAGTAACTTAAATGTTGTATTGGACACATTAGACAAGCTCATTCAGAGTGGACAGATGCCCTCCCTTGCTACCATGAGCACAGACAATCAACGCATTGTTTATTTTCTTGGCTTGTATATGTTCGCCCCCTTGTTTCTCATCATTCCAGTGATGGCTTCCAGCATCCTGACTGCCAACAGTTTCGCTGGCGAGAAGGAACGCAAGACACTGGAAGGTTTGCTATTTACACCAATGAGCATGAGTACACTGTTTAGAGGTAAAGTTCTGGCTGCTTTCATTCCGTCAGTGTTGTTGTCCTGGGTGACCTTCATCATCTATGGGGTCATTGCCAACATCCTGATGTACCCGATCTTCGGCACACTGATGTTTCCGAACTGGAACTGGATCATTCTGATCCTTTGGGTGGTCCCTACATGCAGTTTAGCCGTTATTCTCCTCAATGTGCTGATCTCGGCTAAAGTACGGGGATTTCAGGAAGCTTACCAGCTTGGCGGACTTGTTGTCTTGCCCCTGATTGCCCTGATTGCTGGTCAGGCTACCGGCATGTTAATGATTGGGCCATGGATGTTGCTGGGCACCGGTACAGCGATGCTGCTCACGAGCTTTATTTTACTCCGCCTCGTAACCATGTGGAACCGCCGTCAGCAACTTGCGGAGAGTCAGATCTGATTGAGAAATAAATAGACGCGAGTTATGATGTGGAGACATGTACTTGGGATGATTATAGAGAGGAATGGAACAACAGCATGGAATACAACCTACTCCAGAAATTAAAATATGCTTCATCATTAACGGCACAGGAGAAGCATATTGTGGACTTTATCCTGAACGACCCCGAAGTTGTATTCCACTCTACAGCCCATGAACTGGCTCAGCAGACTTATACAAGTGCGTCCACTATTGTTCGCCTATGCAAAAAGCTGGGTACCAAAGGGTACCCAGACTTTCAGTTAAAGCTTGCGCTAGAATATCAACAACAACCCTCTTCCCCCTTACGGACGCCGGATCATACAATCACAGAACAAGGCAATGTACTGGCTGCGATCGACTCGGTTCCCTACCTATATCACCAGGCGCTGGATGAGACACACCGTATGTTAAACGCTCCTGTTTTAGTACGAATCGCGAATTGGGTCAAAGAATCCGCACGGATCGATATCTACGGTAGCGATATGAATTATTATTTGGCACAGCAAGCTTGTGCCAAATGGAACGAGCTTGGCATTGCGGCGGTGGCACACAATGGTCCCAACATGCATTATTTAAATACAATGAATACCAGTCAGTTCATCCTGTCTTTTGTCATATCTCATACGGGAGAGAACTCATCCATGATTGAAGCCGCCAGAGTACTGAAGAATATGCAACGTAAAGTCATCGCCGTGACCGAAAACAATCTTTCAACACTGTCCAGACATTGTGATGAAACACTGCTAAGCTATGGTTATAACGAACAATTGAGGTTATCCAAAATGTCTTCCATGATCTCGGTACTCTATCTGTTTGATATGCTGTATATGGCGAGCATCAGCGACAACTACTGAGATTTATCCATAATTATTTATCCGCGGCAAACACAATTCCCGCATGCTTGCGAGCCTCCGCAAGTACGATCATTACAGAACGGCTGTGTTCGAGCAGTTCATAACAACGCTTATGATCTCCAGCTGAATAAATGTCTCTGAACGCTTCCCACTCATAGTACAGCCAATTGGCTTTGTTCTGCGCACTATACTCCTCAGATGGCTCTTTCCCGATCTGAAGCTTGATTTCCCGGCAACCGTTCGCTCCTCCTACAACCTGAAGGTACCCTTTTTCTCCCTGGATTAGCACAAAGTTCATGCCATTCGTATCTTTAGCACCTACACATTCTGCAATGAACTCGGGATACTTGAGGACCACAACTCCTGATGTATCAATGCCGTTCGCATGCTGATTCGCTGTATACGATACGGTATTCGGACTGCCAAACAAACTCATAACCAGATGCAGATTGTAAATGTTGATATCCATCAGCGCTCCACCAGAGAACTCGGGATTAAATACGTTCGGTGTCTGCCCCGCTAGAAGATCATTGTATTTACGGGAGTATTGACTGTAGTTACACTGAATCAGTTTGATCGCACCAAGCTTTGGTAGTTGCTCCTCGATGATTTTGATATTGGGCAAATGAATGTTGGAGATGGCCTCAAACAGCAGCAGGTTCTTTTCTTTTGCAAGTGCAATCAGCGTTTCTGCTTCCTGAAGCGTGGACGTGAACGGTTTTTCACATACAACATGTTTACCATGTTGAAGTGCCTGATAGGCCTGTTCATAATGCATACTATTGGGCGAAGCAATGTAAACGAAATCTACATTTTGATCCGAAAGTAAGGATTCCAGGTCTGTATAGATTGTACTTATCCCATATTTATCTGCAATCTCTTGTGCTGTCTCTCTCTTTCGGGAGTACATCGCTGTGACCATGACATCATGCAGTTCATTGATCGCGGATAAAATGGCATCTACAATGGAACCTGTACCTATGGTTGCTATCTTCATCATATCGTTTCTCTCCTGTCGTTGATGGTTCAGTCACAACCATGTTACCACGACCAAATTAGGTGGAGAATATTTCAGGGCGAGAATGGTAGCATCATGCGCAAATGGATTTCACGTTGAACCGAGTATGAAATTCAATTTCAATCTCTTGCTTTTTCTCCTTCTATCCCCGCTCTCATCCCCACTCTAGATCTAACATAAATTCCATAGTTTACCGATATAACATAAGAAATTGACGACATATATATCTAAGGGGAGGAAGCAAGAATGAATACAGGGTATACATACGTACAACGCACCCTCTGTGCATTGCTGTTATTTACACTCATTACAGCAGTTACATTAACAGGCGGAACCGCTGCCCAAGCAGCTTCGCTAAGCCAGTCAACCGTCTATTATGAATCTGATGGCGTACTTTACAAAGTATCCGGAGATGGTAGCAATCCAGCAGAAGTATTAATTGATTTTGAAGGCGTAGATTTGACTGCAGCGGGATCATATCTCTACTACACTCAGTCCTCTACTTCCACAACATTACTTCGCGTTCCAAATGACGGTTCCAGTGATGAACCAGAGACATTCGCTTCCGATGTCATCAATTATTATGCGGATAACGGATTTATCTACTACATAGACTCCAAGAGAAGCATATATCGTGCCAATGGCGACCAAGGTATATCATCTGCAACCAAAATTGCGGACAAAGTTAATACGGACTATCCACTTCTAATCGTGACCAAAGGACGTGTGTACTATAATGCCTTGGTTGGCGGGAATACGTGGGTGGCTTCCAAAGCATCAAACGGTACTGGAAACGTACAGAAACTGGCCCAAGGTGCTGTAGAGAGTCGTTATTTTGTGAATTTTGCCAAAAATGAATTACAATTCATGGTTAACACCAATCCTGATGAGCAATATTATTCTACGAAAGCGATTGTGATGTACAAGGCCAACTACAACACAGGTAAAGGCGCGGCCGTGAATGCAAAAGCCAAGCTTGATGTAAATGCCGTTTATTCCGGTGGCTGGAGCAACAATCTATATGTGTACAATAGCGGTATTAAGCTGGACAGCAACAAGGATTATAACTATACCCTGGGCAAAGCTTATGCATTGACAACATCCGGTAAAACATTTCAGCTTCACTCCAAAAGCGTGCGAGAAGTCAGTGCAGTTGGAACAGACAAGGTGGTAATCATTGATGCGGATCAAAAAGCGTACGCCAAAACGGTTACTGCGAGCAAGGTGAGTAAAACGTCTAATCTCAACTTGAGCAACGTAACCTACGTTACGAATCAATGGATGAATGATAAACCGGAGGTTGTCTACATTTCTGGCAAAAATGGTCTTTATGCAGTCAATCCCTCTCTAAAAGTAAGCAAAATAGCCGCTGACGAATGGGAAACGTTCCACTTGCGTGATGATGTCCCGGGAATTTTCTACATCCACGCGAAAGATGAGTTCCGTTTATATCATTCAGCAGCCAATGGAACAGGACAACAAGCACTAAGTGACATTTTTCTGGACAATATTCTTTTGATTACAACGAAATAAGTTCGTTCCAGTTCTCTTTCGATTTTCAGGTTTGATTAATAATGTAAGGATAAGATGGCTCTTCAGCTTTGGTGCTGTGTGTCATCTTTTTTTGTGCTTATATTTAACCTATACCATTTTGCATTTTTATCGTGTTTTCTAATTTGTCGAAACTAATTTTCCAAAATGCCTTCCATTTGAGAATGATAATTGTTATCATTGAGAAAATAAGACAAAAGGATGGTCCGTATGAATGAATCGTTTCCCGTACTAACCGAAACCTCTTCTTTACCGCTACTCTCTTCCATGTGCCGAGTATGTCGCGGGAAAAACTTCCGTATACAAGGCATTACGGTAAGCCGGGCCATACTTTGTCTTATTTTAAAAGGCAACGGTATTCTGGTTCTGGACGACAGCGTGTATGAAGCACAAGCTGGTGAACTATTTCTAATCAAACCCGGCGTGACCATCGATGCAGTGGCTCACTCAGGATTCACTGAATTCCTCATGTTGAGTATGGAGCAAGTCCATATGCAGCGAGTACGAGGCGAGTGGAAAATGACGACCTCTTCCTCTCTTCCATTGGAATGGCAGTCGGGCAAAATGCGCATCCGGCATGAACAGCAAGCAGCAGAACGAATGGCCAAGTTGTATGCTTCCTATCGAGGAGAACATGCAGATCACTATGTCAGCATACATAGCCAGTTACATGAACTGCTGCAATTCCTGTCAGAACACCGACTGGAAGAAAACCTTGAAAAGGTAGATCCAGCACTGGAGCGGAGCATTTATTATATGCGTCGTTTCATGAGTGAAGGCATCAGTATGGATCATCTAGCCAAAATTGCAGGGCTGACACCAAGCTCATATTCCCGTAGCTTCAAAAAAGCAAAAGGCATGTCACCTACCGATTATCTCAATCGGATACGAATTGAAGAAGCCAAAAAACAACTGACAGAGGAAAATTGTGTTCTCAAAGAAGTCGCAGAATCCGTTGGTTATGGCAATGAATATTATTTTAGCCGAAAGTTCAAGCAGATGCTCGGCATTGCACCTAGTATATATATGAAGAAACATCGTTTACGTGTAGGCATAGTATCTAGCGCTGGCTTTGATGAGCACCTACACTCCTTGGGATTGAAGCCAGTTGAATCACTGAATTTGGGCCATAGTCAGAATAAGAAGACAGCGGAGCAAGAACGTAATCTAACGAACCAACTGGAACAACTTCGCAAAGCTAAACCTGATCTGATTATTGGTGACGTGTCCTGTCAACCTTATACTGATCAACTGAAAGGTATTGCCCCTGTCGTCATTGTCGAAGTGACCGATGATTGGAAAGAAACTCATATTCGGTTGGCAGAGCTTATCGGGCGTGAGAAGCAAGCAAAATTGTATTTCAAGGAACTCGCACTTCATCGTTTGGAAGTCAGTCCATCCCCTACACTTACATCAAGTCGCGACCAGAAGCATGTCGCTTGGACGGACCAAATGAATACTCGGCATATTCATTCACATTCCAAAGACTCCACATTGCGAATTCCCTCACAACATATACAACGGAAAAAGAAAAACCTAATAAAGCCCGTTGTCATGCATCCTTCTACGGCACCGACACACGAAAACTTGAGTGTCATTGGGCGATAAAAAGAAAAGGGACCCTTCCTGACGGAATGGGTCCTTTGTTTCGTTCTTATAACTGTTCTTTCATTTCTTCTTTTGGAACAAGCTTATAGATTTCTTCATCTTCCATCGCATCAATAAGCCTGTCGAGCCATCGGTAGTATGCTTCCGCTTGCAATACTTTACGCTTGTCCTCATGTAGTACTCGCAGAAGATCGGCATCCGCCTGCTCATCAAGCTGGTCGATCAACCGATTCATCTCGTCAATGGATTTGCGAAGAATCTGAAGGTTACTCTCCACCGCTTTTCTCCATTTAATAGCGAAAAAATCAGTAAACGTCTGATGCCAGTCATACTCCACTTCATATAGATCTTTTCTGGAGCCTTTGCTCCACACCTTATTTACCATTTTCAGATCCAGCAGAGTTCGTACTCCGGTGCTCATGCTTGTTTTGCTCATTTCCATTTCCCGACCCATATCATCCAGGGTCATCGGTTTTTCTGCAAAAAATAGCAATCCATATAAATGTCCCGTGGACAACGTTACGCCGTATAGATCCATATTTCGTCCAATGGCTTCGATAACGCGTTTACGGATCTTCAGCACCGCTGTCTGCTGATCCTCTTGCAAATGGTCCAAGCTCATGCTTGCAACCTCCATTCTGACATTCCAGTCTTGGCAAAAAATCAACATGTTCAAGCTCTGCTTACATGGGAAAGCATGCAACTGGATATTCTATAAGCTAGAAAACACCTCACCCAATGGATTATATTGGGAACTTTACCATGCTTCAATTTGCCTACGATGTTCATTTAACCAAAAAAATAAGCTTTATTCAGCTCATTTTCTATTGTAGGAAAAGCAATAATAAATGTAAAGATGTCTGATTAGCCAGAAAAAGGAGATAAACAGAGCATTTGGGAGGAAAACTTTGTACAGTTTTTACTGTATAAACATTATGTACTGTTTATTCGGTTGCTATACTGGTTAACTATTGTTAGAATACAAACCGTTACCCAGAAAGACGGGAAGCGAAGCAAAAATTACCGGATTTCGTGGCTGGGCGCACAAGTGTATGGGCTTGTGACTGCTAAAAGCCGTTCGAAGTGCACAACACATCAGAAGGGGTGAAAACATGACCATACTTGAAGTGAAAAACGTAAGTAAACTGTTTGGCCCCCAAACCGAGCAAGGTCTGGAATTACTGGAGCAAGGTTGGGGCAAAGAAAAGTTGGCCAAAGAAAAACAGATAACGGTTGGTGTCAATCGGGTCAACATGGAAATCAAAGAAGGTGAAATTTTCGTAATTATGGGCCTGTCCGGTAGTGGTAAGTCCACACTCGTTCGGATGTTCAATCGTCTGATTGAACCAACATCCGGAGAAATTCTGGTTCATGGCAAAGATTTGCGAAAAATGAACAAAGAACAATTGCGAGAAGTACGCCGGAAAACGATAAGCATGGTATTCCAGAAGTTTGCATTGTTTCCGCACCGCACTGTTCTTGATAATGTGGAATATGGTTTGGAAGTTCAAAAGGTAGATAAGGACGTTCGCCGTGAGAAAGCCAAGACCTCACTCGAACTCGTTGGCCTCAAAGGCTGGGAAGATAAAATGCCGGATGAGCTGAGCGGCGGGATGCAGCAACGTGTCGGTCTTGCTCGCGCACTGGCGAATGACCCGGAAGTACTGCTGATGGACGAAGCTTTCAGTGCGCTTGATCCATTGATTCGTCGTGATATGCAAGATGAGTTGATTGAGCTTCAGGATAAGATGAAAAAGACGATTATTTTCATTACCCATGACTTGGACGAAGCGCTGCGCATTGGCGACCGGATTGCTCTTATGAAAGACGGCGCCGTTGTGCAGATCGGTACACCGGAGGAAATTATGATTCAACCGGCCAACTCATACGTGGCCCGCTTCGTCGAAGACGTGGACTTGTCCAAGGTCCTCACAGCATCACACGTTATGCGCCGTCCTGAGACCATTACAACCGATCGTGGTCCTCGTGTTGCTCTTGAGTTGATGCGTGAACGCGGGATATCGAACCTGTTTGTCATTGATCGCTCTAAAAAATTGCTGGGTGTCATTACAGCAGAAGACGCAACCCGTGCAATGCGCGAAAATAAAGTATTAAACGACATTCTCATTACAGATGGGCCGACAGTGTCTCCGGATACCCTGATTCATGAATTGTTTGAGATTGTAAGTTCAGCCCATGTGCCGCTCGCCGTTGTTAGCGAAACTGGCCGTCTGCAAGGTGTTATCGTTCGCGGTGCCCTGCTCGGTGCCCTAAGCGGTGAAGTTGCAGAAAAGGAGGAAGCTCTGAATGATACCCAAAATACCACTAGCATCGTGGATTGAATCCATCGTTGACTGGATGAGCTCCTCGCTCTCCGGATTGTTTAAAGTGATCTCTGTCGTTATTCAGGACGTGGTTGGATTTTTCTCGGGGCTGTTTATGCTTCCTCATCCACTTCTGTTCATCGCCATATTAGGCGTACTAGCTTTTCTGGTAGGCAGGTTGCCACTTACTCTGTTTACCGTTATCGGATTCCTTCTCGTGGATAACCTGGGCTACTGGTCCCAATCGATGGACACACTCGGTCTAGTTATAACGTCAGGATTGATCTCAATTCTGCTCGGTGTGCCTGTTGGTATCTGGCTCGCATACAGCAAAACAGCCGCGCGCATTATCACGCCTCTGCTGGACTTTATGCAGACGATGCCTGCATTCGTTTATCTGTTGCCAGCCGTTACGTTCTTCAGTCTAGGCGTTGTTCCCGGCGTTATTGCATCAGTAATCTTCGCTATCCCGCCAACCATTCGTCTTACTCACCTGGGGATTAAACAGGTTTCGAGCGAACTGGTTGAGGCGGCAGATGCTTTCGGATCAACTTCGGCTCAGAAATTGTTTAAGGTACAGCTTCCACTTGCCCTGCCTACGGTAATGTCCGGTATTAACCAGACCATCATGTTGTCCCTATCCATGGTTGTTATTGCATCCATGATCGGTGCACAGGGTATCGGTGCTGAAGTATACCGTGCTGTAACGCAGCTACAGATTGGTAAAGGATTTGAAGCTGGTCTCGCTGTCGTAGTTCTTGCCATCGTACTTGACCGCTTCACGCAAAACCTGTTTATGCCTGGCCGCAAAAAAACGTCCCGTTTCTCCGCGAAACAAAAAGCTTGGATTACTGCGGCAGCAACACTCGTTGTGTTGGTCGCTGGCTTCTCTCAATACTTCACAGGCAGCACAACATCTGCTGGTGGCAACAACGGGGCAGCCAATGCTGTAGGCAAGGAAGTAAACTATCAGATTATTGGTATTGATCCAGGTGCGGGCATTATGAAATCAACCGCCAAAGCCATCAAGGATTATAACTTGTTTGACTGGAACCTGATTGAAGGTTCGGGTGCCGCTATGACAGCTACACTTGACAAAGCAATCAAAAACGAACAACCGATTATCATTACTGGTTGGACTCCTCACTGGATGTTCAACAAGTATGATCTGAAATATTTGGAAGACCCCAAAAAATCGTTTGGTGATGCCGAAGAAATTCATACCATCGCTCGCAAAGGTCTGAAGGAAGATCATCCCGTGGCTTATGAATTCCTGTCTCGCTTCAAATGGACTTCGGATGAGATGGGCGAGATGATGATTGCCATTCAGGATGGAACATCCCCTGAACAGGCTGCCAAAGATTATGCAGAGAAACATGCGGATCAGATTGACGAATGGACAAAAGGTCTGACACCTGTCAATGGTGATGCGTTTAAACTGAGCTATGTTGCATGGGATTCTGAGATTGCAAGCACCAACTTGCTGAAATACGTCATGGAGAACAAGCTTGGATACAAAGTCAACGCACTTCAAGTTGAAGCTGGACCTATGTGGACAGGTGTGGCCTCAGGTGACGTAGATGCATCTCCTGCAGCATGGTTGCCACTGACACATGCTGACTACTGGGAACGTTACAAAGATCAAGTTGAGGACCTTGGAGCCAATATGACAGGTGTACGCACAGGTCTGGTTGTTCCTAAATATATGACGGACGTTAACTCGATTGAAGATTTGGAAACGGGGGCTTCAACTTCTGGTTCATCCTCTGAACCTACGGCAAATGCCAACGTTGGAGATGAAGTCAACCACCGGATTATCGGTATTGACCCAGGTGCCGGTATTATGAAATCCACCGCCAGTGCCATTGAAAAGTATGGCCTGACCAACTGGAATTTGGTAGAAGGGTCCGGCGCAGCCATGACGGCTACGCTGGACAAAGCTTACAAAAATAAAGAACCGATTATCATTACAGGCTGGACTCCGCATTGGATGTTCAACCAATATGACCTGAAATATTTGGAGGATCCCGATAAAGTCTATGGAGATGCCGAAGAAATTCATACGATCGCTCGTAAAGGTCTGAAAGAAGATCATCCGGTAGCTTATGAATTCCTGTCCCGCTTCAAATGGACTTCGGATGAGATGGGTGAGATGATGATTGCCATTCAGGACGGTACGTCACCGGAACAGGCTGCCAAAGACTATGCTGAGAAACACAAAGATCAGATTGATGAATGGACGAAAGGTCTGACACCCGTGAACGGTGATACGTTCCGTCTCGGTTATGTTGCCTGGGACTCCGAGATTGCTAGCACAAATCTACTGAAATATGTGATGGAAACCCAACTTGGATATAAAGTCAACGCATTACAAGTTGAAGCCGGACCAATGTGGACGGGTGTTGCGTCAGGCGACGTGGATGCTTCTCCGGCTGCATGGCTTCCTCTGACACATGCTGATTATTGGGCTAAATACAAGGATCAATTGGATGACCTTGGTGCCAATATGACAGGTGTAAAAACGGGGCTTGTTGTTCCAGCATACATGGATATCAAATCTATCGCAGACTTAAAGGATAAATAAATCTTTTCTCTTGTTCAAACGTTCATTGCAGTAAGTTGATTTTGTTCTTATAACGTTGTTCTTTCTATGAAAACCACCTATCTCGAATGTACGAGATAGGTGGTTTTCGTTTAACTAACAAAAAGACGAAAAGGACCTTTGTGCCTCCTTCGTCTCTTTGTTATATCATTTTTAGGTTTACGCGTAATCCCTTAGGTGTTAATCGCTTGATTATTTCCCTGTGCCAAGAAATCCTTCTTTGAAAATATTCAATACATAGTCGAGCGTAATCGGGTCACTGTACGTCACCGCTTTGGTATCGAGCTCGATAACCTGTTTATTCTGAACGGCCGGAATTTTACTCCAGATTCCCGATTTCATAATCTCGTTATCCCGAGTCATGTCTCTACTGAGCACGATGAAGTCACCCATGTACTCCGGAAGAACTTCAAGTGACAAGGAATGATATCCATCTTTTAACGTATCATTCTTTACTTTTTCAGGCATATTCAACTTCATCGCTTGGTATAGCGCTTCCGTTCCACGTGCCCAGTGATCCCCCATGGCAAAAACTTCTTTATCAGCGATTTCGATGGTGGACACCGTTACTTTATCTCCATACTTCGCTTTAATCTCATTGCCGATCTCTCCGGCTCTTTTGGTGAAATCATCAATCCATGCTTGTGCTTCAGACTCTTTGTTCAGCACTTTGCCAATCTCCAGCTGCTGTTGCAGATAATCGAGTTTACCCCATGTGTATACGATCGTTGGAGCAATTTTGGACAGTTGTTCAAGATTTTTCATATGTGAACCTGCAATGATCAAGTCTGGGTTCAAAGCGGAGACACTCTCCGGATCTTCATCACTTACGATAGCAACGTCTTTTAATTTATCCTTGAACAAAGGATTTTCTGCTGTCCATTTATCTACGCCCACTGGTGTTACATCCATAGAAAGAATGTTGGGACCGTTCGTCAAAGCAACGATACGTTGCGGTTTAGCCGGAATTTCCACGGGCCCTGTCTCGGATTGATACGTTATCGTATCTGAAGTATTCGCTGCTTCACTGCTTGTCCCTTCCGTTGCAGTTGTCTCTTGTTTTCCATTGTCTGATGCACCGCTTGAAGCCCCGTTACCACATGCGCTGGCAATTATCGTAAACAACATCAGCACGATGAACGGTAAAATCCATTGCTTTTTCATCTGTATAGTCTCCCCTAATCGTTAATGATAATCATTATCAATTTAATGAACGTGTTGATTATATGATATGAGTCGATAACATGTCAATCATTTATCAAAGTCCTTGTCCGGAATTAGACACATGGATAATTAATTGTACCTACTTGAACACAACATATTTATCGCAAAAAAAATACAGCTAGCAGAATCGATCCTGCTAGCCGTATCCCATCATTTCAACTTCATTTGCAACACTCTAATTATGCTTCCAATCTGGCACGAAATCCTTATTGCTGCGATTTGTACTCATTGGCGGAAAGGATCAAAGTCACGACTTCAGCCCTCGTCGCCTCTGCCTTTGGATTAAACCTGTTACCTCCCGTCCCCTTCACTAATCCTGCTTCCTGTGCAGCAGCAATGTATGGAACAGCCCATGCAGGTACTTGTGTTGCATCTGCAAACGTCAGTGATGACTTCGAATCCAGCGGCAAGCCAAGGGCTCTCACCAGCATAACGGTCATCTCTACCCGTGATATTTTGCCTGTTGAACGGAATGTATCATCCGTATATCCACTAATAATGCCTTGGTCCACTGCCTGTGCAATGAAGCTTTGAGCCCAGTCAGGAATGGATGCTGCATCTTTGAAGGCTAGCGATTTATGGCTTGCAGGCAATTCAAATGCTCGTGCCAGCATCACAATGAATTCAGCACGTGTCGCCGGCATATTCGGACGGAAGTTCCTATCCTGATATCCATTGACAATGCCGCGGGTAATGGCTGATCTGATCGCTTCTCCTGCCCAGTGACTGCCGATATCCTTCAATTCCACGAGTGGGTTGGCTGGAGCCTTGCTACCGCCATTCCCAGGATTGCCCGGTACTCCCGGTGTAGCTGGATTTGTCGTTCCACCATGACCTGGATTACTCGGAGTTGTTGGTGTTACAGGTGTCGTTGGAGTGCTTGAACCACCCCCATCGCTGCCACTTCCCGGTGTGTTGCCATTGTTACCGCCTTCTGGTTCCCTAATACTCAGTTGTGCCAGAAGCGGGTCATGGTCACTTACTCGACCGTGTGAGGTTTCAAAGTCGGCATTGACATGTACTACTTCGATTGCTGCCGTATCCGACAGATTTTTACTCACCAGAATGTGATCCAGAGTCTGTGAATTGCCATCATAGATGTAGGAATAACGCTGATTCACAGGTAACATATCGACCAGATTATCCAGTTCGTTGCCCGCAACGATGTTTAACGTCTTGGAAAACTGGAAATCGTTAAAATCACCAAGTACGGCTACATTGACTTCTGGGTCCTTGGCAATCAACTCTTTTACAAAACCGTTCACAAGCTCAGCTTGCTTGGCCCGCTGCACTTCGCTACTCCGCGTTGCAGGCTGGATACTGCCAAATGGTTTCAGGTCTCCACCTTTGGAATTAAAGTGATTGGCAATCACAACGACTCGCTCACCATTGAATTCAAATTCCGCAGCCAGCGGTTTACGCGAGCTTGCAAATGCCTCCTCCGTCGGAGCGATACGGCCAGGATTAAAAGACAAGCTTCCGTCAGCGGAAATAGCGACTGCTTTGGACGCATTACCTTTGCCTATGCCTGCTGCCAAGGATACTCGCTCTGGCTGATACAGAAAGCCTACTCGAATGTTAGCTCCTGGTGCACCGCCATCCTTATTATTTTCCGGAGCAATTTCACTGAATTGATAAGCGGGGCCGTTATTGGTCTGAATTGCATCGATCAGCGTCTGAAAGCTTTCATTCGCTTCCGTTGTTTCCGTATCGGCTTCACCGTCGTTATCCTGTACTTCCATAACGCCGATAATATCTGGTGCTTTCAGATGGTCTACAATGATTTTGCCAATTTTTACAGCTCGCGCAGCATCCTTTTTGCTGAAATTCTCCACATTAAATGTGGCAATCGTCAGCTTGTCCTCTGCCTTTTCAATAGTCGTCACCGCTTGCTTGGTTGGGCCCGAAATGACAGGAGGCAGCGCTCCGTCCGGAGTGATTCTGAAATTTCCACTGTTATAGGTCATTACCCCAACGACGTTACCATCGAGTTTATCTCCGGTTTTGACTGCACCAGACGGTTTCTTGCCAATAAACAAACGTTGCGGATTAAGATCACTTTCAAAATGGCCTTTTCCGTTATCCGTCAAAATAACACCGCCCGCCGGGGTACGAAGCGGATTATTAACACCATTGTCTACGACGACGGCAAGACCCGGTTGGCTCGAATATGGCCCTATAATCTCGGGATTTTCAAGCTCTACTCTCATGCCCTCCAAACTTTCATAGAAATCTATGGCATCCGTCTCGGGGTTAAATACCGACAGTGAATCGCTGTCAATAACGGTTGGGATGATACGTCCATTTCTCCCCAGCAAAACAGGAGCTGGTAACGGTTGATCCTGATCGTCTACCGCAATGGAAGAAGCGACAATTTCCGTTATTGCCAATTCGGATTCAGATACAGCATACTCCTTCACTTGACCCGATACTCTCACTCTATTTCCTGTAATCATCCCGTGAGATGATTTGTATACTAGGATACCCTCCGATGTGTTGTCATCGTGGTCTTCCATCCCGGGAATCTCTTGCATATAGAATGAATTTGAATTCACCACATACGTTACAATTCCCTCAACATTTTGAACGGCTAATCCATCATATAACGAGGAATGCGACGCCCCTTGAATATCATGAATTCTAAGATTGCCCAGTTCCCGAATAACCTTGTAATTAAAACGATATACATGGCTACTTTTCCCGTCAGCTACAGCGATTGCTTTAACTACAGTATTTTCATGAATTGTGATTGGCTGGTTATACAAGGTGGATGCTGTCGTCGGATCAGCCCCATCGACTGTAAAATAAATGCTCGCACCCGCCATAGGCGAGGACAATGAGACGTTTGAACCTGTTACGATTCCACCCGAAGGTACACTAGCTGTTACAGAAAGTAGATTTTCGACAACATCTGCAGACGTGCGAGGAATTAGCTCAAGTCCATAACTGGTGTGATAGGTCATGACACCTGTTACTTTTTCGTATGTCTTGTCTGTTTGGAGTGCAGAAGGACTATTTTTGGCATAAATGATGATCTCGCCGCCTTGTGCATCTGTCGCATAAAAAGTAGAACTGCTGTTTTTCGTCACCGTAACTTCATTTACTTCGACAAGCATTCCTTCATATTTTCCTCCTGCTCCTTTTCCCCCACCTGGCGCTGGGACAAAGTCACGGGATGTAAGCTTGAGAGGCTCGGGTAAGCTTTGATGTTTGTTCAAAATTTTAATATACCCGCCTGGAAATCCAGCTTTATCTTTCTCCACTTGAAGCAGACCATTGTATAGGCTAAGCGGGCCATAGGCTTCAATCTGATCACCTGGTTCCGCACTTGCATCAGTTCCACGTATAACAATTCCTGCATTTTCATCTTGAATATACAGGTTTGCCATACCTCCGGATTCTTCTCGATAGGTAACCAACCCTTGGACGGTTAGGGGTTCATTTTCTGACTTGGTTCGGGCTTCCGAGATAGAAACAGGGGTATTGTTAACCACGGTGTAATCCAAAATTGTGAAGTCGCTATCTTCCAATCCTGTTTTATGTGCGTAAGCTTCAATGTGAGTAGCATCCGTTATCGTAATCGGGGAGGTGTAGGGGATAAATTCAGTCTCATCATTTAATCTGTAAGAGATGGAACCTCCAATCGTGGTTGTCTCCAAAGTAATCAAGGTTCCAGAGGGAACAGCGCCTGATGAAGGGTTCGCACTAACACTTGCTGCCTTCGTTTCAGGTTTTTCATCCACCTGTTGAAATTGGGTTGAAGAAATACTTCTAACGCCATGGACAGTGAAATAGGTTTCTAATGATCCATTTGTAATCCTGACTTTGGAATGATACAGGGAGGTATTGCTTTGTAATCCGAAAGTGCTACGAGGTGCATTCATAGGTACTTGTACCGGCATCATTTTACTGATATCCGTTTCTTCAGGACGATCTGCCAGAGCAAAATTAGTATCCGATGTAAAGGGTGGATTCAACTGAACGGACGATCCACCGTTGTAGTAGCCAACAACATAACCTTCAATCGTCGCCGTTGATTTATCGGAATTTTTCGCTTGTGCCTGGGCTACTGTTAATACTTCATCTGCTGCTGATGCTTTGCTGTCTAACAGCCCTGCGGGTATAGCCCCTGTCAGTAGCAACATTGTCGCCAGAAATATTCTGAACCACCTAATCATCTGCATACGATACATGTTTAACCTACCCCCATGTTTTTTAATTTAGCAATCATTTGTTCACATAGCTTGTACATTAGTTCAAATATAAGATAACTGAACGATAGAGACATGTAAATCATATTTCTGCGAAATGATAGAAAATAGAACATAACCATTACGAATGAATTAGTTTTTATTAACTTCGGGATCCATTCGTTTGCTTTCAAGGACTTAAAGAGGGCATTTTGTAGACAAAACTATAACAACTTAAGTATATAGACCTATATTGCGTTAACTTTAATAACATACACATTGATTATTACTCACGGATTCGACAGTGACTGACGTAAAACATAGCTAAATACACACACCACAATACGGCGATCAATAGGACCGCCGCATCTGGTTACGTTCTACTTCATCTCTGCTCCTCGGTAGTTACTTCTTCACCGTGCTGTTATATTGGTTGATCTTATCTGTAATCTGCTTCGCTGCCGTATCTAAAGTCTCTTGTGGCGAACCTTGTCCATTCAGCACGGTTTCAATTGCTCCTTCGACAATTTGTCTCGCTTCTGGAAAAACCCCCATAACTGCGCCGGATGTTGCTGTCGAATCAGCTGAAGCGTGTAATTGATCGACTGCTGTCTGGAACTGCGGATATTTCGTCATATTATCCTTTAATACTTGCTGATCGTAGGCTGCTGTCGTAATTGGGAAGTATCCTGTCGCTACGCTCCAGTTCGCTTGCACCTCAGGTGTAGCCAGATACTTGATAAACTCCCATGCGGCCTGCTGCTGCTCTTCCGATTTGTTGTTCATAATGTACAAGCTTGCCCCACCAACGACCACGCCGCCTTCTTTAGCATCCGCTGGACGAGGCAGGAAACCTGTTCCCAGTTCAAACTTGCCGCCTGAACCTTCAACGATTTTGCGAAGCCCTGCTGTGGAATCCAGCGTCATACCAATCTGCTGTGCCGTAAATGCTGCCGTGGTGTCGTCTGTATTGCGTCCCAGATTCGAGAGGGTTTTCTCGTCAATCATCTTTTTCCACCACGTTAACGTCTTCACACCCGCTTCGGAGTTCAGCATAGATTCGGTTGCCGCCGCGCTTCTCCCGTTTCCATTGTTTACATAATCTGCATTCTGGTTTGCGAAAAATTGTTCTATAAACCAGCCATAAATCGCCATCGACGCTCCTGGTTTACCGTCTTTGGACAGGGCCTTAGCTGCTTGCTCGAACTCTTCATACGTCTTTGGTGGATTCTCCGGGTCCAATCCGGCAGCCTTGAACATGTCCTTGTTGTAATACAAAATTGGATTCGATGTATTAAACGGCATCGCATTCAGCTTGCCATCAATTGTATAATAACGAATAATGTTCGGCTCCAGTTGGGACAGATCAAACTTGTCCTTGTCGATGAACTGTTGCACCGGTGTAATCATGCCCGAGTCAATCATAAACTTACTGCCAATCTCATAGACCTGGATCAGATCCGGCCCACTGTCGGAACCCATGGATGCTTTAAGCTTATTCAAGCTCTCATCATATTTCCCCTGGTAGATCGCTTTAACCTGAATTTCGGGATGACTTGCGTTAAAACCAGAAGCCAGTTGGTTGATCGCCTTTTCTCCTGCACCGGACATAGAATGCCACCATGTCAATTGAGTTGTTTTAGCTGCTGCCGCATCAGCTTGTGCCCCACTTGCCGGGCTACTTGTTTCTGTTTTCGTACCACAAGCCGAAATAACCAACATCAGCGCTGCTAGCATTAGTGCAAAGCTTCCTCTTTTTATCATGTCGCTCTCCTTTAGATGGCTCGCGTTCAATAAACATTTTTGAGATGCACGTTGTAGCCGTTCCGGTTACGAATCGTTCTTTCGATTGCTGTTATCCCCAGATTTCTTGAATATCCCTATACATAGGGAGAAATTCGGGGATAAAGGCAAACGCTACGCTTCTACAGAATCGATTTCGTCTCCTACACTACTAACGTGTAAGTTCTCTCACAAAAACTTTATTAAAAAGGCGAGCCTCATTTTATTCGCTCCTGGCGGTTTATTCGCAACCTGAACGGTGATGCAGGTTTCCTTTATCCCTTAAGCGCACCTGCAGCCATGCCTCGCACTAGTTGCTTTAGTCCAAAGATCAGTAGTAGCAGAGATGGCAGGATCACCATCGCAGTTCCGGCAAACACCAGATTCCATGCCGTGGATTCCTGGAACTCCAGCATAGAAATTCCGATTTGAGCCGTTCTCATCTCGGGTGTGTTGGTTACAAGCAACGGCCAGAGATACGCGTTGTACATACTGAGGAACGAGTAGATCGCCAGTGTGCCAAGTGACGGACGAGACAACGGCAAGACATGTGAGATGAAGTAACGAATGTGTCCGCATCCATCTATCTTTGCTGCTTCGAACAGCTCTTTGGGCAACTGCATAAAGAACTGCCTGAGTAGAAAGGTGCCAAATGCGGTTGCGAGAAACGGCACCGTCAGTCCCTGATAACTATCCAGCCAGCCCCAGCTGCGAATGGTCAGATAGTTCGGAATCATCGTCACTTCCCACGGAATCATCATGGTGGCCACAAACATGCTGAAGATAACGTTTTTACCTTTAAATTGCATTTTGGCAAAAGCATAAGCAGCCATACTGGCTGTAATTAATTGCCCAATCGTAGTCAACCCCGCCACCAGAAAGGTATTCCCGATGAATCGTCCAATCGGCACAATATCGAACACTTCTGCGAAGTTGGATAAATCAATGGATGTCGGGATGATATGCGGTGGATACGCACTCGCATCCTCAGGCGTCATCACCGCCATGAAGAAGGTGTACATCACCGGATACAATACCAATGCAGCGCTGATCGTCAGCAACATATAGAGCAACGTCTGATTCCATTTTGCATTCATTGGTAATGCACTTTCCTCTCTACCCATTTGAATTGAAGCAGGGTCAGTAGCATAATGACCGCGAAGAGAATTAAAGCCTGTGCACTTCCTGTCCCGAAGCGGAAGTTCACAAATGCTTCCTGATAGATGGAATACACAAACACATTTGTACTGTCCATCGGGCCGCCCCGCGTGAGAATGTTGATCTGACCGAACGATTGAAACGCACCAATGATGGATACCACCGTCACAAAGAACAACGTTGGCGACAACAGCGGCATGGAAATTTTGCGAAACGTGAGCAAAGCGCTCGCCCCATCCATCTTGGCACTTTCGTAGATCTCATCCGGAATTCCCTGTAATCCGCTGGATAGAATGATGTAGTTGAAACCAAGGTTCATCCAGATCGTCATGATGGAGATTGAAACCAATGCCCAATCGGGACTCGTTAACCAAGGAATTGGATCAATGCCTGCTTTGCCAAGCAGATAATTAAGCATCCCCAGCGTCGGATGGAAAAGAAACTTCCAGATGACGGCCGACGAGCCTACCGATAACACAACAGGCAGCGAGAAGACAAATTGGAACACACGCATTCCCTTAAAGCGGTTATGAGTCAAAGCCGCCAGAATAAGGGCTACGAATATGCCTGTCGGTATGGTGTACAGAACAAACAGTAATGTCACTTTCATGCCTTGCATAAACAGACCAGACTGGAATACCGCTTTGAAGTTATCCAGCCCTACATAAGCCGCAATCTGTCCCGTCGGGTCGGTAGAATGCAGACTCAAGTACACTGACTTGAACATGGGATAAAACAGAAACACAGCGAACAAAAGCAGCGATGGTGCTAGAAAACCGTAAGCCAGCACGTTCTCCCTCATCCGCTGCAACCGCAGCGAAGTTGTCCGACGATTGTAGGAATTCGAGGTTATACGCCGTTTTATGGCAGGCAGGCTGAACTGGTTGTCAAGATCACTCATCTGAAGTTTTTCCTCCTTGAACACCCTTCTTGGATTACACCTCTTGGGTTATGCTCTCGGTGTACAAGCTCTGAGATGAATAACTCATCTGAACTCAGCACCACGAACTCTAGTTTAATTTTCCAATGTCACAGCAATATGGAAGTTGCATCAAATTCAAGTTAATCCTTGCCCAACCGTTTTACATAACGCAACATAGAACAGGATGAATTTACCAAACTGCACAAATGTGCAAAAAACCGCAAGGAACCTCCAATCTGGAGATTTCCCTGCGGTAAATATGTGTAAATACTATATTAAACATTAACGTTATATTGATAAAACCTGCTTTACATTCATTTTCCATTACCGATTCAGATGATACGGTACCGTCGTCACAATCACATCTTTATAATTAATCAGATAAGCCCGAATCATGAAGCTGGTCTGGTTATGCAGTACATTTTGCCACCAGTGCTTCGTAATAAATTGCGGTATCAGGATAGTGATATGATCGGTTTCCGCTGTTTTCCATTCCACGGTATCAATGAACTTCTTCAGCGGGCCCATAATGCTGCGATATCTCGATTTGATTACGACCAGACGGATGCCTGGATTCCATTCTTCCCACTTCTGCTCCATCTTCCGTATAGCCTCATCATCAAAGCCGATGTACAGTGCCACCACATGATCCGACATCGTCTGGGCGTAACTGATGGTATTCATCACCACCCGAGTAATGCCAGCCACCGGAATAACGATCGTATTACCTTTCTTGGCCGGTTTATCCACCTGAATATCGATACGCAGTTCGTCTGCGATGTTGCAGTAATGGCTACGAATGCGCATGAACACATAAACGACCAGTGGCAGGAAGATAAAGATAACCCATGTCTGCGTGAACTTGGTGAAAATAAAAATCATGGTAATCGACAACGTGGTCAGCATACCGATCGTATTCACGAGCAGTTTTGTTTTCCAGCCAGACGGCTTGATTTTAATCCAGCGTATCATCATACCGAGTTGGGACAAGGTAAACGGAATGAACACCCCGACCGCATAGAGCGGAATCAGGTTTCCGGTATCCCCTTTAAATCCAACGACGAGGAGTGCCGACATGACGCTGAGAAAAATAATCCCGTTGGAGAAGCCCAGACGGTCTCCTCGCACCATGAACATATGTGGCATATATTTATCCTTCGCCATCATGAAGGACAACAGCGGGAAGGCGGAGTATGCCGTATTCGCCGCGAGGAACAAGATCAGGGCCGTAACCCCCTGGATAATAAAATACATCCATCCCCGGCCAAACGTAGCTTCGGCAATCTGGGAAATAACCGTTGATTTCGGATCAGGTTTGATGCCGTACCCAAAGGCTAACAGCGTAATGCCGATAAACATGGCACCAAGGATGCATCCCATCAGCAGCAGCGTTCCGGCCGCATTTTTCTCCGCAGGCTGCTTGAAGTTCGGAATAGCGTTACTAACCGCCTCAACCCCGGTCAAAGCCGAGCATCCAGAGCTGAACGCTTTAAGCAGCAGAAAGATGCTGACATGCGACAGACTTGTTCCAAACTCCGGAGCCGCAGCATGCATACCACCAGTCAGAAATTTGAATCCACCCGAAATAATGAGAATGGCAATCGAAAAGATAAACAGGTAAATAGGGATCGCCAGCACCGAAGCTGACTCCGTAACTCCTCGCAGATTCATAACGGTCAGAAACACAATCATAATAAGCGCAATAATGACACTATAGTCATGCAATACAGGAAAAGCGGATGTGATCGCATCGGTACCTGCGGACGAACTTACAGCCACAGTCAGGATATAATCGACGAGCAATGAACCTCCGGCAATCAAGCTCGGTGTGGTGCCCAGATTATCCTTGGCTACGATATACGCGCCGCCCCCTGTAGGATAAGCAAATATGGTCTGACGATACGAAAAAATTAAAATGACGAGCAATCCCAGCACGGCGATGGAAATCGGAACCGAGTACCACAAGGCGGCGAATCCCGCCGCAACCAGCACCAGCAAAATCTGTTCCGTACCGTAGGCCACGGATGATAAAGCATCGGAAGACAGGATGGCGAGCGCCTTCCATTTCCCCAATTTTTCTGCATCCAATTCAGCCGACTTCATTGGCTTGCCGATTAAGATTCTCTTCATTTTGCCAAGCATGATCATAACTTCCTTCCATCTCTTGTCTATAAGCTTCTTTGCTTCTCATCTGGGTAACAATGTCTGTTCTTATCTATGAAGCATAGTTATTATGCAAAATCGCAGAGCCGTTGACAATACGTCATTTCACCCGAAAATCGCCAGCGCGTGATAATGCATTCTACGATTCAATATTCGATAACAAAGCCTTTCTTGCTAAGCAAATTGAACGTTTTTGACCCAAAACGACGATTGTTTGCCTGAAAAAAGAAAAAGACCTTCGGTTCAAAGAACCAAAGGCCAAGATCAGGATTTCATATGATCAGCTTCATATAACACAATTGTCATATTAGACTTATTTACCCTTTACTTTGAATGATACCGGGACGAGGAGTTACGCCAAATTGTTCTGTAAGGGCAAGTAGTTGCTCATCCGTAATCCGCTGCCTGATATCGTGACCTGCAACAAGCATGTACACTTGTGCTGCTTTCTCGATGGTCTCAATCAGACCAAACGCTTCGTCAATCGTTGTACCTGTTCCAAAAATGCCGTGCTGCGGCCAGATCACCGCATGATACTCCTGCATTTTCTCCGCCGTTGCGCGGCCGATTTCATTCGAACCGGGCATCATCCAAGGGATGATCCCAACGCCATCTGGAAATACCACCACACATTCGGTGCACATCTGCCAGAGTGTCTTGGTAAACTTGGCCTCGTCCAGTTCATGGATGAAGGTCATGGCTAGTACATGTGTCGCGTGGTTGTGCATGACAACCCGGTGGTTCGGGTCTCTTTTCAAACGTTCAATATGGCTCATAAAATGGGTCGGCAGTTCACTTGTCGGGTTCGCGCCACTGTTCAGCCCCCACAATACCTCCAGCACCTGTCCATCCGCAGATACACGCAGTACACCCAGATTGCCTTCCGGGTCTGCCAGCACGTTTTTGAAATATTTGCCCGATGCCGTAACGATAAAATATTGTCTCGCCAGTTCTTGCACGGAAAAGGCAGGTGTGATGGTGCGGATCACATGATGAATGTCAATGTAAGGTGCAACCTCTTCCTCTTTCAGTAGGTAGCTGACATTACCGCCATTACGCTCATCCCATCCATTTTTCCACATATGCTGCGTAATCTCTGCCATCTCGCGTACAAATGGAATATTGAATCCGGCAGGTTGCTGTCTTTCGGTCTGAAGGGTCACGTTCATGTCTATCCACTCCTATGTTCAAGTATAAAATGGGGCTGTCACGATCAAATTAAGTTCCTTTTTTCACATTCATTATAACTTTGTTTCTGTTTGTTAGTCAATAATAAACACAGATTATCATTTTATTTATTTTTGTTTATCTTTATTTTATTGTAAAATGTCAAAAACAAGCAAAAAAACACCCCGCCGTCGTCCGGCAGGGTCAGTCACACATCTATTTAACACGAGAAGGGGTTTACACGAGTTATCATATCCTTCCCACCTTAATAGAAGCTGAACGCGAAATAAAAAATGCATGAAAACGACTCAAGATAAGATACCCTAGAACGTTAATCAGCGGGCAGTATTATTTTTCCGTAATCTATAGAAAGGCTTCATCACACCTGTTGCTTCATCCCGTCGCTCGTGCATTGGCTCAAATCCCAGTTGGCTCAAAATGTGACATGCCGCTTCATTATCCGGATGATGACTTGCCACCAGCGTCGCTACCTCTAATTTGTCAAAAGCATAACGAACAACAGCCTGCGCCGCTTCTTGCGCATATCCTTGTCCCCAGTGATCCCGGGTCAGCAGGAAACCCAGCTCATAGGTATTTTCTTCTGGTGTATAAGGGTACAAACCACAGCAACCGACAAATACGTCAGAACGCTTCTGAAAAAGAGCCCAGTACTGCACGCCCTCCTGCTTCTCACGCTCGATTTCCTGAGCTAGCCTCGCCTCCACTTCCTCTTCACTCAGCACATCGCTTCCGCTGATCCACTTGGTCACCTCATGATCACCCCAAAGCGCAAATGCGAGTGCCTGATCTCCTTCGTCCCATGTCGTAAATACAAGTCGCTGCGTTTCCAATATTTTGGTTTGCTTACGGTTCATATTCTATCAACCTCCCGAATCCCAGGCACAGTCTCAACGTGCGGTCTATACTATTCCATTAATCGTGTACGGTTCAGGGTAAACTCTCGGGCCCCAACATTTTATGTAGTTTGATACGCCTTCCCCTGTTTACGACAAGGCTTCAATATAAAAAAAGACCCCTGCCGACCCGGTCGGCAGAGGTTCATACGTTCTACTAACATCTGATAGATTACGCCAAAGCAACTTCAATCGTACCGGAAGCAGCACCCCCCTGGTTCGCCAGCAAAGCGAAGACCAGCACCTGACTTGCGGTAATGCTCAAACTGCTGTTCACCGGAACAATATAAGTGACAACTGGAGCATTTACACGAGTGATGACGAGAGATACCGGAAACGGTCCATTGTTGTTCACCGTAACACTTGCATTGGTGCCGCCAGACAGGTTTTCATAGTAGGATTTACCCACACCCGCTGGCAGATTGTAGAACTGTAATGGTAAAAGGATGGCCATCAAAATCACCTCCTTTTTGCTTTGATACAGTATTCTATGTTTCAAATCTAGTAAAGCCACGGTGAATTGACCCTGGTAGAACGTACATTTATAGCTAACATGCAAGTTTAATAGATAACGTATCCAGCGAAAAACAAAAAAAGCCCCACCGGATGATCCGGCAGAGCTTCTTGTCCAAGAACATACCCAGTAACAAACTAGGCATACAGCATAAAAAAGTTCAATTCATGGCCTTGTTGTTTGAGGTAATTATAGAGCTGTGAGCGATGGTGGAACACATGTGTGAGCGTTTCGATCTGCCACTGCACCTGCAAGTGTCCATGCTCTGCATAGAAAGCTTTGGTAGAGCGGTTCAGAAAGTCCTCTTCGCTAAGACTTGTAATATATGCTTTGTACGCCTCGAAATTGCTCCATAATGTCTTTTCCAGTTGCTCAATATCCTGGTTTCCAGATAAACTGTTCTCCACTTGGCCTACTTCAGCCTCACCTTTCTCTTGCATGATGACAAGATCCGAAGCCGTAATCTGGATAAAATGATGCACCAGTTCCACAAGGGAACGCATATTGTCCTGCGGACGATACGCCCAGTCCTCTGGACGAATTAGACGAATTAACGAAGCACCTGTGCGTACGCCTGTTTCCAGTTCCGTTAACAGATGCTTTCGAATTTGCAATGTTCCATTCATGATTCATTACTCCTTTGTGATAAGTCTATGATTCATAGTATAACGGAAGATACGGCCGCATCATTGTACTTTTCGGACAACATCTGTTGATGCTCCTGAACAGCAACTAGCGGTGTATCACCGTAAAACTTACGGAATTGCCTGATCAGATGCGCCTGATCGTAAAATCCGTGCGTCTGTGCCAGTTCAGCTCCGTCCGTAGCCAGGCCTTTGCGAATGCCATGCAACACCTGATGGAAACGAACAATTTCACTAAAACGCTTGGGACTGATACCCACTTGTTCGGTCATTTTGCGATGCAACTGACGTTCACTGACAGCTTCCCCCTGGGCAATGTCTTGTATACTCAAGCGACCATTATCCTTGAAGATCCGGTAGAGCACATTACGAAGCAGATCCTGATCAGCATGATGATGAATCGGGCTACTGCGCAGGGTCACTCGGCGGAGGTACGACTCCATCACCTGCACACGCTGAGCAAAATTCACCGTTTCCTCCATCTTCAACCGTAGCTCGTCCCATCGAATTGGCCAGCATTCTTCCAGCGGTATACGTCGGTCTGTAAACAAATCCAGTGACTGACCGTGTAAAAAAGGAGCTCCCCCGGGGAAAAAGCGAACCCCGAACGTATATGCTCCCGTAGTAGGCGCTGTCAACGATAACGGAAAAGCAAAAGGCTGCATGTAATTGCCGCAATAGCTATACGTATACCTTTCTTGCTCTGGATTATAATCGATCAGGATGTCAGTGCAACCATCCGGTAATACCCGGGCAGAGGCCGGAGATTTCAACCTTAAGTCATTGACCTTGATGTCCGTGTCCATTCCATCTATGCCATACTTGCCATCTTCCATATGTTCCC
The DNA here is from genome assembly GCF_023714295.1 of Paenibacillus polysaccharolyticus. GTDB lineage: Bacteria > Bacillota > Bacilli > Paenibacillales > Paenibacillaceae > Paenibacillus > Paenibacillus polysaccharolyticus_A. Next base: position 164,946 of record NZ_JAMAUN010000010.1, on the reverse strand, counting down.
GAGTTCCTGACTCCCAATAACAGGCTACATAAGGTGTAAGCACAGGGGAAGGACTATTCTCTATGTAGTATGTACGGGGGTCCATCCCATTCATCTGTACCGGACGATACAATGCGTGCAGACGAGCGTCCATGCATTTCCCTGCCTTTCCCTTTTATGCGAAAAAGAGCCTCGACTAATCGGTATCTCCCGGTATCTCTCAATATCTCTTGGTTCACATTATATGATTATGCTCATTCTTCTCTCTCATCATATCATGAGTATGATCGCTCAGCTAAACATAAAAAAAGTGCCCTGCTCGGAGGACAATCCGAACAGGGCCAGTCACACATCTATTTAACACGAGAAGGGGTTTACAAGATTTATATTAATCCCTCAACCTTAAGAGAAACTGAAATCCAGATGAAGAACAGATCAAAAAATGAACGAAGGACAGATGAAAAACAGAAGAAAAATAAGGTAGGCACTAATGCTCGTCTTTTCAGCCTAAACCATGCAGTTTGCGAAATTTCTCGGGACTCATGCCCGTATGTCGTTTAAATATCGTACAGAAGTAACTCGCATTTTCATACCCTACCCGGTCAGCCACTTCATAAATTCGGAGCTCCCGCTCACTGAACATCAGCTGTTTGCTACGATTGATTCGTTCCTGGTTGACATAAAACACAGGTCTGACACGAAGTGCCTTTTGAAACAACCGACATAGATATTGAGGAGATACAACAGCCACATCCGCCAGTTCCTTCAGCGACAAAGGCTGATCCAGGTGCTCTGTAATGTAACGTAGCACGGGTTTCAACCGTTCCATCTCGTCGTTATCGTTGTCCGACACAATGAGCAAAGGCTTCAAATCCAGTAGCAAGGCATACAGGTGTTTGGAACTGTCCCGATCATCGGCAGCATTCATCGCATCCCCCGTGCCTTCCTCCCTTACAAGCAACAATTCCAAAGCGTTCAGCAGTTCGGGTTTTCTAAGCTTATATACTCCTGAACTGGTGATTCCCGCATAGGCCAGTAGCTGACTTGCCTCCCGCCCCTGAAAGGATACCCATGCCAGTTCCCAGTGATCCGTAATAGGCCTATACTCATGCGGAATATCGGGGTAGGTGATAAATACCTCCCCTGGACCAACGATATATTCTCCTTCATCCTCAATAATCAGCCTGCCTTGTCCCTGAATGACCTGATGAATCTGGTAATCGGGAAAGCCTTCCGGGCGTTCCGTTTCAAATTGATGTTCCCAATACCCAACGGTCGTCATATAGACGGGCAGACGTGCGGCTTCGTCTGTTTTACCAAAAAAGATTCGTGTATTCATGCGGTACACCACGCTCTCCAGCTTTAGTTTCATATTGTGATATATATGGGCAATATTCTTTATTTTCTAAGTACCTGATCAATTCTATACTGTGAATATATTATAACATGATCAAAGGAGCTGCTGATATGCGAAAGAAACTTGTGCACACCCCTCCGGCTAACGGATATCCGGAATGGAACAACAATCCCGAGACGTTTCAGGTGAATCGTCTGCCAGCCCATGCCAATATGGTAGCGTTTCCAACAATAGAAGAAGCCTTGTCCAATGAATTCACTTCGTCCCCTTTGTACCAGACGCTAAATGGTTCATGGAAGTTCAGCTTTGCCGAAACGCCAGAACAGCGCATTACTTCTTTTTACGAAACCAGCTACGATGCCAGCAACTGGGATGACATCGCTGTCCCGTCCAACTGGCAGTTGCAGGGCTATGATTACCCTCATTACACGAACATGACGTATCCTTGGGTGGAGCGCGAGCCTGAGTTAAAACCACCTTTTGCACCAGCCACCTATAACCCTGTCGGTTCCTATATTCGCACGTTTACAGTTCCTGCGGACTGGAAAGACCGTCCGGTCCTGTTGCATTTTGAAGGCGTTGAATCTGCCTTTTATGTGTGGGTGAATGGAGAACTTGTTGGGTACAGTGAGGATACCTTCACACCTGCGGAGTTTGATATCACGGCATATTTAACAGAAGGTGAGAACAAGCTGGCGGTTGAGGTTTATCGCTGGTGTGATGCAAGCTGGCTGGAGAATCAAGATTTCTGGCGTCTTAGCGGTATTTTCCGTGGCGTATATCTGCACTCGCCTTCACCGGTTCAGATCGCTGATTTCTTCGTTCGGACGGAACTCGATGATGCTTTGCAGAATGCAGAACTGCAGTTGGATGTAAAACTGTACAATCATAATGCTGGACAGCAAGTGGAAGGCTTAACGGTTCAAGCGCAGCTCTATGATGCGGAGCAGAAGCTTGTTTTGGATCAGCCGCTCGCGGCAGAGGTTTCTTTTGCCAATGAAGAAGAAATAACGTTACACCTCTCTACTCCAGTTGTGAACCCGCTCTTGTGGAGTGCCGAAACGCCTAACCTGTACACATTGGTGCTGTCCATCCAGAATACTTCGGGCCAAACGGTCGAGGCTGTTCGTACCCGTGTCGGATTCCGCAGATTTGAGATCAAGGACGGCTTGATGAAAATCAACGGCAAACGCATTGTATTCAAGGGTGTCAATCGCCATGAATTCTCTCCCGATTCAGGACGGGCCATCGGCCGTGAGGATATGATTCGTGATATCGAGCTGATGAAAGCCTATAACGTTAATGCCGTGCGTACATCGCACTATCCGAACCAGACACTCTGGTATGAGCTGTGTGACGAATACGGACTGTATGTGATTGACGAGACGAATCTGGAGACACACGGTACCTGGTACTATGGGCAAAAAGAAATGAACGACGACAACATCCCGGCAAGCAAGCCGGAATGGCGCGACAACGTCATCGATCGCTGTAACTCCATGTTCCAGCGGGACAAAAACCATGCGTCCATCATCATCTGGTCGCTTGGTAATGAATCGTTTGGCGGCGATAACTTTATCGCCATGTACGACTATCTGAAACAAGCCGACCCAACAAGACTCGTTCATTATGAAGGCACGTATCACTACCGCCCTACCGATTCGGCAAGTGATATTGAATCCACGATGTATATCAGCCCGAACGATATCGAACAGTATGCACGGATGAAAGGGGACAAAAAACCTTATATCATCTGTGAATACAGCCATGCGATGGGCAACTCCTGTGGCGGTCTGCACCTGTATTGGGAAATGTTTGATAAATATGAGATTTTACAAGGGGCATTTATCTGGGATTGGGTGGATCAATCCATTCGTACCAAGACAGCAGACGGTGTAGAATATCTCGCTTACGGCGGAGATTTTGGCGAGTCTCCGCATGACGGCAACTTCTGCGGTAACGGACTGATTTTGGCAGATAAAACGGTTACGCCGAAGCTGGAAGAAGTGAAAAAATGTTATCAGAACGTTCGCATGCAGGCGCTCAATCTGCAAACCGGACTAATCCGTATCACGAATCATTTCCTGTTCACGGATCTGAACGAATATGCACTCGCCTGGACGCTGTCCCATAACGGAGTATCTGTGGAAAAAGGGCATCTGGACATTGCTGCGCAGCCTGGCGAATCCGTTGAAGTCCATATCCCTTACACACCATCTTCCGACCTGTACACAGAAGCCCTTCTTACTGTCTCTCTGGAGACCAAGAAAGCTACGAAGTGGGCAGAAGCAGGACATGAGATTGGTTGGGAGCAATTCGTCGTATCTCCTCGTCTGCGTGCCATTCAGCAACCTGTTGCGGGAGCAAGTGACGCGCTTCAAGTGGAGGAACTGCAAGATGGCGGATTGAAAGTGAATGCGGGTAAAGTCTCCATAAGCTTCAGTTCGGTTACCGGCGCACTTACTTCCTATCAGATTAACTCTCAGGAGCAATTACTGGTACCCGCTCGTGCGAACTTCTGGCGTGCGATGACCGATAACGATCTGGGTAACAAACTGAATGAACGTGCCGCTTTCTGGCGTGACGCTCATGCGACCAACAAGCTAATTCGTTTTGAACATCATACGGATGCGCAGGGCTGTCATGTGACAACAGATTATACGTGGGATGCCAGCCCGGGAAGTACGCTGTCCATCACCTATCACATCAAACCGAATAGCGAGCTTGAAATCAGTCAAACCCTCGTCTCCGGTGCAGGTCTGCCTGAACTTCCTGAGTTCGGTATGCTGTTTGAATTAAAAGACAGTCTGGATACGATCTCCTGGTATGGTAGAGGGCCGCATGACAACTATATCGACCGTCAGACCAGTGCACGCCTTGGCTATTACACCGGAGCCGTTCGTGATCAGTTTGTTCCTTACCTGAAACCACAGGAATGTGGTAACAAAACGGATGTCCGTTTTGCTGAGATTACATCGGCTGTAGGCGAAGATGCTGCAAAGGGCAGCATCGGGTTGCATTTTGAAGCCAATTCGCCGTTTGAAATCAATGCACTGCCATGGTCGCCTGAAGAACTGGAAGCGAATGACCATGTCTACAAATTGCCAGTAAGTTCACATACCATGGCTCGTATCAACTACATGCAGATGGGTGTTGGCGGTGACGACAGCTGGAGTGCCCGTACACATCCAGAGTATACGCTGCAAGCCAATCGTCCATATCATTTTACGTTCACGGTAAGACCCGTATAACATCAAGCAAGCACTGCTGGCATTCTGCCGGCAGTGCTTTTTTGGTTGCATGGTTAGAGTCCTACAGTCTATATTGGAAGTTTGTCGCAGGAACATTATAATGATTGGAATATAAGGGGAATCAGATGTTATGAGTGAATTGCACTCACTTGGGATTGCTTTTCACGTGTTTGATATCATCTGCACCACATGCTGTCACCGTTAATAGAAGTAATAAAAGACAAAGATTCAGCCTACCTAGTGTACCGATCCATATCATCCATCGCAGAATCATGCATTCGTTTATGATGATCTTCATGCTGGCGAACGTCATTCTTTAACTTGGCCAGAAACCCCCATCCCGTAAAGGCAAGCAACAGTACAGTAATTAATGCATACGCAAAGCTATATAAATTCATATAGAAGTTAATGAAAATAGCAGCCAGCATCAAGCCGAGAATCCATAATGTGAACTTTGTACCCTTTCTCAATTCATTCCCTCCTCCAAAATCCATATTAACAGAAAAAACCAAACCGACAAAGAAAAACTCCATGTCAGTTTGGTTTATAGGCACTTAAAATTCTTCTATATAAATTGAACTAATCTTAGTTCAATTTATTCTAATTCTTTGAACCTTTGAATCATCGTAGCAACTTCTGCTCTGGTTGCAAGACCAGAAGGATTTAGAGTCAGATCAGAATTACCATTCATAATGCCCTTTGACACAGCCCAATAAATTGACTCTTTGGCAAAGGCTGAAATTTTATCTGCATCTTTGAAGCTAAGGGTTGAAATTTCGCTCTGCAGGCTCAACCCTTTACTCTCTGCGTATCGATAGAGCATAACCGCAATTTGCTCACGAGTGATTGAAACATTAGGAGCGAATATCCCCTTACCATATCCGTTAACGATTTTGCTTTCGTTTGCCCAAATAATAGGATCTGAATACCAACGACCACTTTGAACGTCTGAGAACACATCTGCAAATTTAACACTAGGTTGATTGTCCATACGATATAGTGCAGTAGCAAGCATTGCACGACTCATGTTCCTTGAGGGCGAAAATTCAGTTTCAGAAGTTCCTGTGAATAGCCCCGCATTATAAACATATCTAGCAGAAAAATAGTACCAATCGTCATGTGCTATATCTGTAAAAGGAGTCTTTCTTACAAATGTAACAACGACAGTTGTGTCACGACTAATCTCTGGAATGGTATAAATGTCACGACCTATGAATTTTTCGCCGTTGACAATGATATATTCTGTTTCAAACCCTTCATCAGGAATCACTCTGATTGTGGCAGAGGTTGTTGCACGAATCGTTTGATTTTCGAAGCCATCAGCAATTTTACCATTCCCACCTTTTACAGAAGCGTTAACCGTATAGTTAAGCTGATGTTTAGGGCCCCCAGAACCACTAGAAGCATTAGAATCCTCGTCCGTGATAACCCAACGTTTTGGGCCTACTATTTTCGAATTCTCAAAATTAGAAAATGCAATCTCAAGCAAATCTATTGCTTCAGAGATTTCCGTATCCAGCGCGTTTTCATCCTCAAAAACAGCCTCAGCCTTAGAGATCGCACTTCTTAGATTTTGAGCGGATTTTGTTGTATACCAAAAGTCTGGATAATATATGACTTTGGGATTATCCGCAATTGTAACTGAAGCAAGATAAGCTTTTGCAGCCTCAATGTCTTCATATAGTGAAGACTTAGAGATTTCCTTTACACCAGAACCGACCACAATTTGTACATCTTCAAACGGTTCAATTCCCCTCAGGGTTGCATCTTTATTCGTGATGAGAAAGTTACTTAAAGAAAAATCGAACGTTCCGTTATTTCTAGCTTGGAAGACGGCAGTTCCGATATTTTTCATGATTTCATCATCTTTACCGTTGGCAGTCATATCGAGATATACATAATTGATGTCACCATCGGAATAATTCATTGAAATGTCTTTTTGCATATTGACACTCGTGTTTTTTACAACATAAGAATCAAAGTGTAGCTTTCCTTGAAAACCATATACCGGCGCTTTACCCGCACCAGTATATGCAAGACTTAGTTTCACAAATATGTTCTCTCCAACATCAAATGAAGATTTTGGAGAACCAGAGCTGTCAGTTACTGTGATGTCCACACGATAACTAAGGTCAGCAGCATCGTCTGCCCCGTAGACGTATGATGGTAGAGTAGCTACCAGAAGTAGCATGCACAATATCACTTTCAATTGTTTCATCATCGTCTCAGTGCCTCCATTAGTATGAGTTGTGCATCTACAATATCAACAACACCATCACCGTTTATATCAGATCTCATCCAGTCTTCAGAAGATTTAAAGCCATTGTAGACATTATTTAATATCGCTTTTATCGTCGCCAGAACGTCTGCTCGATCTACAGTCCCACTACCATTCGTATCTCCACGAAGAAGATTAGGAGATTTCAATGTTGGTTCAAAAACAAGATTGGCTGTTAATTGTTCACCCGTGACAAGTTCTCTTGAAGAACCAATATATGCTTTTTTAAGATTGTCATACAATAGTGTTTGTTTCTTGCCGTCAATCACAACTGTTGCTTTACCCATATTGATCTCCGTATATATGGTGAACAATGAGAATCCTTGTGATTGCCGAACTTCATAACGATATCCAAGATCTTTCACACGAATATTGATTACATCTGACAGTTCTTTATAGACTATTTTTCCATTCTTATCTTCAAAAGCAGAAAGTCTATAACCAACTTTGATTGCCGTTTCGCCTGGAGCCAAAGCTTCAATGGTACCATCCTGTGAAATCTTGATAATGTTCTGATTATATAGAACATCCCATACAATATCTTCTTCTTTTAAGTCCAATTCGCCCCCCTGACGAAGACCTTTAACAGAAAGCACTGTTTTTCCGCCAATCCCAAGTTCGATCACATCAGGTTGATTCTGCGAGTTCTCAAGGTCAGATATAAGTTTAATACTCTCAAACTCTGACAATTCACGATTCACAAGATAAACGGGAACAACCGTTTCATTTCCAGCCTTGTCAACTGCTTTAAGCTGTAAAGTTTCGTTTGGTTCTTGACTTGAACTCTTGCGATTAACGACAAATGTCCCGTCTGGATGGATCACAATACCTTCTGAACTACCATCTAAAGTTAATGATGCAGATACCTCTGTTAGCCCATGGAAGCTATATCTTGAGTCCGCACTAACAAAAACAACTTGATTGCTGACTGTATTATCAACCGGCTCCTTATCAAGGCTCGGCTCTACTTCTTCACCTAAAAGTAATATCGGTGCACTTGTATCAACAGTAACACCTATTGCCCCTGATGATCTGCTACCTTGAATGGTGTCTCGATTTTCACTAACTGCAGTAAAGTCAATCAAATTCTCACCGTCTTCAAGGTTTTCTTCAAATGACCAAACCGTCTTAAATTCTTCAGGCGTGTTTTTGTTTTCCTTGTTCAAGGTCAATGTCATTTTGACCGGTCGATCAAACGTGTACGTTGCCTCTAATTGTCCAGTCCTTAAATAATAATTTTCTTTTGATTTGTCGATATTGGTTTCAACACTGACAAGCTTAGGTTTACCCATGGCAGGCATAACAAAGCTTTGCGATGATGCAACCTTGGTAGAGCTATAATATTCCGTAGCATTAAGTGCTGACTCGACAATTCTAACGGATTTTACTTTGATAAAATACTTCTTGCCTTCCTTTAATAGAGGGAGGTTGGTTTGGTCTTCTAATGGTTTCAACCTAATTTCACTGTCTACAGGAAACTGACCAAAGGAATTCTCAATCTCAACCCCGTTCTCATCTTCAATCGCCACAAAATAATGGGTTGCAGTTTGGTCACTTCCATTGATGTTAACTTTCACGTATCCATCTCCACTGTATTCCGCTGATACTGATTTAGGCTCTTGTGGAAGTAATGGATTGGTAAAAGTGATTGGAGATGCAGTGATCTGCTTACTCATTCCACCCAGGTGATTAACAAGCATTGCAACCACATAATACTTCCCTTCAGGGAAAGACTCCGGAAGTGTAAAGACATGAGAACCTGATTTAATTTCATCCAGCTCAAGATTACCAATACTAATTAATGATGATGTGTCTTGCATGTTATCTGATTCAATGGTTTGCATAATGGATGGATCTTTGGTGACATAGACATTAACTGCTCCTGAATATGCACTTTGCCCGTCCGTTGTCCAAGACACATCAAGCTCACGGCTCGTATTATTACTATGCGTAGTTTTAATGCCTGTAAGCTCCGGGATATTTTCAACACTGTTTACTTCAAAATTGTCGATATACACATTTGGTGTTGTCACTGAAATGGACCAGTTACCACCAACAATAAGTGCTGGATCAATCACTGAAATATACAACGTATTTTTACCATTCATCGATTGAACAAGATAGTTTCCATTTCCCTTATTATCGTCTTCAACCATTGTTAATTTATTACCCGCTGGATTAGTGACTATGATTTCAGATGCAGAAGGTTTGACATGGCCACGAAGTGGGATTTCAAACAGTAGTGAATCTTTTGATGCCGGGATCACTTCTTTTGTAATGCCATCTCCAGCTCTAGTTTTAGCTATTTCCTTTGTTGTGAGCCTTTTCATATTCGTTCCATATAATGCAGTGGTAGGCACAAGATTTCCGCTCGCATCCAGTTCTTCCGAGTGAACATAGTGTACAGCTTTTCCTCTAGAAGCGAGATTGATGGAACTACCAAAGTTAAAATCGCCATCCCAATAATAGATAAAGCCAAATTTTACGCCGATAACTTTCATGTTTGCACCCACAAAGTCAGATGAAACAGCTGCCTCAACGCCTCCAATTTCCTTTCCTCCTATGATGGGGACTGAAGTTGGAATGTAGAATCCTGCGTATACATAACCATAGAAATAATCTTCAGTAATTTTAATCGTTATACCACCACGAACCGCCCCGGCATGAATACTAATATTACCAAAGGCATTTAGCTGAAATGGTGATATCCACTGAACATTCATTCCCGCTTCAAGATTAAGTAATCTTCCTTCATCGTCTTTTGCCAACCGACCCGTACCTTCAAGACTAAGACCGGATAGTTTTGCCTCCAGCTTGAAGTCACCTACAATAACCAGATTTATTAATAACCTTGTTCGAAGATGAAGTGTGATGGGTGGAAGTTTGCCGTCTGATGTTCCGGAAATGGTCTCTGCAAGATTTCCGAAACCTCCACCAAGCCCTGTCATAAATACATATGGCGTAACGATCGGAACTTTCGTCGTATTACTTGCTAAGAAGAATGTAAGTTCATCAAGCATGATACTTGGAACATTATTTATAGGAACCTCTTTAAATGCCAGCGAGCCTTCTACTTCTAGCATGGTAAGAGCGACTCCGTAATCCAGTTTATAGATTCCATCAATGGTATCTATTGTTACTTCCGCCATAGCACCTACTTTATTTCCTACTAATGGACCTAGTATATCTTCTGGCAGAGCTACAGCTAGTGTCGTATTAACACCAATAAAACCGATTTTCTTATCTTTACTACCATAGCGGATATCACTAATCTCGGCAGTAAGGGAGCCCTTGTAGTCATAATGCTCTTCACCATTATTCTTATCTGCTGCTTTTAAAGGCATTGAAATCTTTCCGCCGAAGCTAATTCCGAAGTCTTCCTTATCCTGAGTCATGACACCGTACTTGATATTGATTAAAAATCCTGCAATATTTTGTAGCATAGAACCTGCATCTCCAAATTTCAGTTCTAATGCTTTAGCCTCATCCTCGGAAACAGCTTCACTATCCAAGCTGTATTTTACTCCATTTTTAACTTCATAAAACCATTTATTATGCCATACATTAACAGAGTTTATGACTTTTATGGTGCCATCGCCTTCTAATTTTGCGCCAGCGTCCGTAACCGTCATCTTAAGTGGCGTGTTGCTATCATACGTCAAGATGTTGTTAATCGTAATGTCGCCATCGGCTTTACTGGCAGAGTAATATCGATTAACACCCGTACCCATTAACCTGACTTTCCCACGAACGGTCAATAGAATTTCGGTTTCATCTTCTTCATATTTTATATTGTCATGAACAATACCATTTCTAGTGACGCTACCCTCGATGAATTTTTTCATTACATCTTCGTTTTCAAAATTAACATAATCATATAACTGTCTATGATTAGAAGAGTTTGTTATTCGAACTAGTGAAACAATTCCGTAGCTGGCACTTTTATCCGCCAGATTATTGGTTACATCTAATTGAGTCGTAGATATAATCTTTTCTTTAAACGCACTGATTAACTGTTGATTTGTAAATCTGAATTCAATGTTATACTTTCCAACGAGCAAATTTTCATTGGTCGAGAACGAAAGGGCTTGACCATCTTCAACAAAACTTATTTTTCTTTTGTCGATTAACGTAGTTGCGCCGCTTGATGCAGAGACAAGATAAAGATCCCATCCATCAATTCCTGTAATCGCTTGTTTCAATTCGTTCATATCTCCAGAAACGGTTATATTTTTGTCTCCTTCATGAAAAACTGCAGAAGGGAAAATATGTTTCATGGAGACATTAGGAAGTTCCCCTTTAATTGCGGGAATTAAAATGTTTGAATTCGCACTATACTCAACCAGTTTATGTGTGCTTGTATCCATAATTGCCGTTGCGTTTAACGAAACTGTTAATCGCTTTGCCGTAATCATGGATTGTTTCTCTGCGATGATTTCTAGATCGGGAATGTCAAATACAGTACCAATGTTTAATCCACCAGAAATTCTCACCGTATATTCTCTTGTATTCGTCGCTGCAAAAGTGAGTCCCTCATCGAGAGTAAGGGTAACCACCGGTTCGATTAGTTCTTTAGCTCCTGTAACACTATTATCAATGGTTACTGTTGCTTTAAACTTACCATCGTTTAGATATCCATCTTTGCCTTCATTCACCTGAACTTTATCTGTCTGGATCCCGATTGCTACCTCTTTCTTTTGTGTTTGATCAGAAAAGTTACCCACACCATATAACAATTCTGAAATTCTCACTGCCCCTGCCTCAATCGGTTTTTCATTCCAATAATATGCTGTCGCCGTATCAGGCACTAAATATTTGTTTGAATAGTTCGTAAAGTCAACGTTAGGATTCGGTGTATAATCGTATCTTGTATTTGCAAGATTAACCCAATGTCCAACAATAACTTTATCCACATTTACATCTTTGTTCCCACTCCAACCAGACAAAAGGGCGTAGGCCATTTTGTCTGAAGCTGAAAGAGAATCCACATATCTGATTTGTTGCGGCAGGTTTTCACCGCTGTATTCTGTTTCCACGATGGTCGGTTGTTTTGGGTTCACGAGGACATGGGGTGCATCGATATTTGAACCAAGCGCATTATCTAGAAGGAGACGAATACCTACCGTTCCCGCTTGGCTATTATTATTGACCACATCATATGAAATACCAACGTTTCCAACCCGCGAGTTATTAGGGTCAGTAGAAATGGAAACCTTTTGTGTGATTGTGTAACCCTTGATATCCCATGCAATCGTCAAAAGTCTATTTTGCTCAGAGACAACAGGTTCATGAAGCTTAGTGTCTATTCCGAACCATCCATATTCCTGACCGAAAATATAATCTTTTCCATCGATCCGAACGGTAGTAAATGATGTTCCATTGCTTCTTGCCGTATCTTCCTTATAGAGAAGCGGAATATTGTTGTCAAACGCTTTTTGTGGATGACCATCCACGGTTTCAATCGAAAATCCACCCGTTTTTGAATTGATTGAATATTTCATAAAGTCGTTTGCAATTGAATAATTCGCACTGCTTGCATCTGCACGCAATGGGAAACTTACAAGAGTGAATAGCATCGCTAGAATAAGGGATACAGCTATGCCGCGTTTTAATCGACGATCAACCATCATTGCCTATTTCCCTCCTTTGTTTGAAACATATACAGAAATATTGAAATAATCACGCTTGTCCGTTTGAATATAGATGGTATACCAACCATTTGAGACATTATCAATGGTATACACTCCGTTTTTCTCCCGCAGGACCGTTCCTTTTGTTTTCATTTGGCCTTGTGTTAAACTGCCTTTTTCATAACGTGCATACGATACTCCAGCAAAGTTTTTCAGTGAAATCTCAACTTTGTTTCCAATCACCGTTGCAACATTTGAACTGTCAGGCATGACTCCGTTCACAAGCGCTATGGTGTCATAAAGACCTACAAGACGAACTGTACGACGAATAGTCGTTTGATTTCCTGCATCATCTCTTACTGTATAGTCTATATAGTAAGGATTAGAGCGATTAAATTCATTTGCCGAGATGTTGTCCGGATTAAATACTCGCCCGCCAACATCATAGTTGATGGTAACCTTGTCAGTTAAATCAACCTTTTTATTGGCAACCATATCCCATGCTTTAAAGTCAAGAAGCTTCGATTTATTATAGGCAATGGAAGCATCTTTTTGAGGAGTCATTCCTTCAATGAAGATGAGCTCTTCGCCATTTTCAAGTGTTAACTCCGGAGCTGTTTTGTCGATGAGACCTACGTCAACACCATACGAAGCCTGCTCTCCCGTTCTTCCTTGAAGATTGAATACATATAGTCCATTGTTGCTATAGTTCATGGACTTATCTAGTTCCCAAACGTCTTTCCCTCCAACGGATTTCGTATCTTTATCCGTGGTTACAGTGACCGTGACATCCTGGTTTGTTATTGGATTTTTATCCGTTCCGACAACATATCCTTCTTCTTTTCCAGATGTATCAACGCCAACCGTAATCTTATTTTGATAATCCTGTTCTACCCACTTACCAGCTTCGTTTTTCACAAGATATTTATAAGACCAATGAATTTCTTTAATCTTTGGTGCTCCTACTTCAATTCCTTCAATCGTTAGCAGTATTTTTTGCGTTAATCCTGTTTTGTCTCTAACTTGGAAGACATGCTCCCCATTCGTTTTAACATTGATGACCGTATCTTTATAAGACACCTCATCCCCATCTTCATTTTCAACCGCTGTTGAAAGTGCATATTCATATCCTTTATAAGAAACGGTAAGGTCTTTCATATTTCTAAAGATGTCGAGCGGAACGCCATCACTGTCCCGAATTTGGTCAAATGACACATCAACGCTTAACTTATCTTTGGCTAATGTTGCGGTTGCGGTAACTTGTGGTGGTGAAGATACAATATTGGAAACAGTAATAATATCATGACCTTCGTTACCATAGTCATCGACAAAGGACATCGTAACTGTACCATTTTTTCTAAGGCGAACTGCTTTGGTACCAGGGATATGAACGATGTCCCTATAGGTCAAGCTGCCAACTGGCTCAACACCTGTGACCCGAATTGTTTTGATATCTTTGCTAAACTGTGTTAACTCCACATTGACACTTTGTGTAGTAATTTCAGTTGGTAGCGTGCTGTACGCTCTCGCAGTTGCAACTGGCGCTACTTTGTTAATATTTGAAACGGTTATTGGAGTGACCCACTTGTTTCCTGCGTAGTCATACGCTGTCACATAATAGATACCTGAGCTATCCAGTTCAACGACATATTCATTCTCAAGCGGCTCGCCTTTGAATGGGTACACGACATCGTCCTTCTTAACCTCTGCAAATGATATTTCACCTGAATCGTCTGTTAATGTGATCGTTGCATGTATATTTTGATTCGTCTTTGCTGTGTTGGATAACACATAAGAGGTTTGACCAATCGTGTTGTCAAAAAGCTTATAGCTAACCGTACGAGAATTTGTGTTTCCTGCCTGATCTCTAAACTCAAAGGTGAATGAATTAACATCTTCAGTTAGAATTCTTGAGAATGAAGCATTGTTATTAGTCATCGATAGAGTTTTCTGACCACTGATCGGCTTAACGGTTGCCATTACTCTTCTATAAGCCTTGCCATCTTCAATTGGAACCCAATTCCCTAGATAGTTCTCGTAGGTGTATTCCACCCTGTAGTGTACGTCTTCTGCAATTGGCGTTGTATCAATATTTGAAATGGTAACGGGTACGGTTGTTTCTATTCCCGCTTTGTTTGTTACTTTGAAATATACCGTTGCATTCTGTTCAAATCTTTCGGTATGAGATGCAATGGAATCAATTTGCTCAAAGTTTATCCCATCATATGAACGTTCCAGTTTCATAATCCCGCTTTCCGGGTCAGATATTGAAAGCACTGCATTCACAATTTGGTTTGTTGGCTCAGTCGTTGAATACACCACATCAGTAACAGCTGCAGTTTCATCAACGACTGAGATAGCAACATACGCATCTTCCATCCGGTCAGCTTCAACTCCTTCAGTTGTATAGACCTCGAAGTAAGCTGACTTGGTTGTCTTCCCATCTCTTAGCGCTTCAAATACAAGCTTGGAATAAGCCGTTCTTCCTTCTACCTCTGTAAATGAAGGATCAACTACACTTAGCTCCGTATTTAG
Source organism: Paenibacillus polysaccharolyticus (assembly GCF_023714295.1). GTDB lineage: Bacteria > Bacillota > Bacilli > Paenibacillales > Paenibacillaceae > Paenibacillus > Paenibacillus polysaccharolyticus_A. The sequence continues at coordinate 149,916 of NZ_JAMAUN010000010.1, read as the reverse complement.
TTCTAAGCCTGACAATACGGCATTTTCAACAAAGAAAAATTGTCCGGAATACTTAGGATTAGGATCAATCACATAGGTGAGCTTATCGCTTTCCTTATAGGATATAAATCCTCCATTTTGAATAGGAACTCCATTCTTCTCTACATTTCCTGTAATCTCAAATCCTTGAATGAATTCAACAGTAGGTGTGAACTTTAGAACACGATCCCTTCCAGCCTCATCCTGAACATATAGACTAATTTCGTTATTGTTCTGAATAACTAGATCATGGTCTATCGCATACTCAACAGATGTTGTTAATAGCCCTGTATACAGTTGGTTCGACCTTGCCATTTCATTCACCTTATCACCCTCATTTGGTGCATTAGGCATGATTGTTACTGGAACATTGAATGTAACCTTAACCGTTGAAGTCGTTTTTGTGATTTGAGGGTTTGCGTTAACACTTACAATGGATGCCTCCGCGTCCACCAAATTCACACTGGAGTCAACGAATACTTTTTCAGTAATATTGCCTGAATTATCCGCTGCTTTAATCCCAATTGCATAGTTGCCACTTAGCCCTTTTAAATCAATCGTATATGTTGTCTGTTTGTTTCCTTCGCCATTAACGACGGGCTGACTACTTTGCATTTTTACTGATTTACTCGAATTAAACAGCTCATAATCTTCTTCAGTAAGAATATGACTGGCTGATGGATCTTTAATAAGTGCGAATGAAACAGTTGTGTCACTCTTGTCCGAAACATCGACCGTGATCCGGCCATCTTGTCTTGCTCCATTGGTTACCATTTCGCTGGATGCTATTGCATTCGGAGCTGCCTTGTCAATATTCGAAACTGAAATCGGAACTAAAACCTGATTGCCAAGCTCGTCAGACAGTATCAGGTTTGTTGTAACGTTCTCGCTCACAGTTACTGTGAATGCACCGTTTGTATATGGAGAAACGGTAATTTTGTCCTGATCTTTTGGCTCAACCGTCAGTTTTGAAATGCCTGTCCCAACATCATTAGCTACTATTCTTGCCGTTACTGATGCGTTGGTTGGCTGAATGGTGCTGTAGTCCGGTAATTCAAAAGTTGGTGCCTGGCTATCATATAAAATTTTGACAGGTCTTGTTTCTGTTAAAAACTCTGGCCTTTCGTCAGCAGGGTGATTTAAAAGTCCAAATTGAAGATATATTGTATTGATCCCTTCTTTGAGTGCCACCGGTGTATCTAGTGTAAATGCAAACTTACCACCTGAATTATTGCTCTCTGTAAAAGTTGGAACTAACACACCCTGATCTGTCGGCATCCCGTCAATTGTTGCATAATAGACTGGATTTTGATATTTCGTTGCACTTTCGGAAGTCCAAGCTGCATGGGGTTCATATAATTCAACATCGACCTTATATGTGCCGTCATTGGTTGCACCCATTCCGTTTAGCGTCTTGGCTTGAGCATGTGCTAACGACTCAATTGTCGCAGGTCCCGACCTCATCCCAAAGTACGGGGAAATCTTTTTACTTTCCTTACCAAGAACATCCGTCGCAACAACAACAATGCTATAAGCACCCGAAGGAAGTCCTGTCATTGTTAATGTTTGATCAACTTCGAATACACCTTCACTATTTGCTGTCAGTGTTAGCGGATGATTCTGCGTATTCTCAATCTTCGTTTCTGTTTCTGGTTTAGCCAAATAATAACTTGCACTTGCAATACCACTTGCATCTGTCACTTTAACTCTAAATTGATGTGTTGACTTGAAATGATCAAGCTGATTCCCAACGATATAACTAATTTCCGGTGCTTTATTGTCGTACGTGAACTCTCGAGTAAATTCTAATGAATTGCCAGAGCGTTTATCTTTAACTCGATATTCAAGTATATATTTACCGTCCATCAAAACTTCAGTTCCGCTGCTATTACGTTTCTCAGCTGCACCAACATCATCGCTTGCATCATAGATAGTAAAGTTTTGTGTGAAGCTTGTTCCATTACGAGGATGAGAGACCCATCTATAGCTCGTTTCAATATTGGAATTACTTACATCAAATTTAATATCAAAATGTGTATTTGGTGAACCTGTATCCTTTGCAATAAGGGTGTCAGCAACAGAACCATTAAATATCTGGACTGTTTTTGTATAATACTTTGACGCTTTCTCATTTCTTGAATCGTTACCTAATGAATCCACTGTGAAATAATATAGAGTCCCGTCAAAGCTATCACCTTTGGGAACAGATAATACAGCCGTTGAACTTTCACCTTTTGAATCTACAAATGCCCACTTGCCTTGAACTGAAGAAATTTCTTCTGATCCAAGTTTGATGTCATCTACAGGCGTATTTGGTGGTGAATCCGTACCGTTCATAAACGTATAATACGTTCTAGACCAACCGCCATTACTTTGTTGATAATCTTCCATTTCAAATCTATAGTCATTTCTTTTACGAGACTGTGCATCTTGCGGCTTTACACTTTCGTGAACCGTTACACGCGGAGCCTGGTTATCCAGTTTAATATGTTCAATCTCTGAGTATCCAGCGTCTCCACCAAGTGAATTGTCAGCTTTATCCCATCCATACAAACGAAGCTTGAATTCGCCCTCTGTAGGATCAATTGGACTTAAGTTTGTACTAACGCCTTTTAATACCTCCGTACTAATAGGTGCTGTAACTTTCGTTGCGCTACCTAAACCGTCAAAGTTGGTTATTCTTGTTGTTGTCGGTTCATAGACATCCCCATTTTTCTTGTATAGCTCGTATGCCAAATAGTTTTGATTATCAATGGTGTGAGCGACATTCCCCTCAGGATAGAGTGTTTCGCTAGCCACCATATAAAATTGATGCACTTTCTTCACATTATTTTGAATGGAATTTTGACCTGTTAGATCCTGTCCATTTTCATCGGTAATTCTGATCGTTGGTGTTTTTGTGTCCACTTTATGAGTAGAAAAATAAAAACTTTGTGCTGAATTCGATTCTGGTGTGGGTCTCTCCAAATAATATGGCTGTTTTACACCCTTTTTCGTTAAAAAGGTAGATACATCATTAAGCTGTAGCCTTATGCCCTCACTCTCCACTTCGCTAACATCCATGGGTACTTTCCCCGTAAACTGAAGCGTACCATTAGGTTTACCATCCTCCCCCAATAATTTGGTCATGGTCAGATTAGTAAGTGGTGTTGTAGTACTATTTCCAAGATATAACACTGGTGTTGCTTGAAAATTAGTAATCAATTCTTCTTTAATTTCTTTTGTCATCGTTTTTCTATGAATTGAAAGTGCATCAACGGTAATATTCACATCTGTTAATTTTCGATTTAGATATCGATTGTCAGTTGCATGCGAGAACGTAGCTGTTTCCGAAATATTTTCATTGCCTAAGTCATAGATGCTGCGATAGAACGTATATGTAACATCTTTATAATAGTAATCCGCTTGTCCGATTTTTGTTGTTAAATAGGTATTAACTTGGGGATTTCCTGAAGTTGTATGGGCAAAAGTCCCTCCAAGGCTCTCAGCGTTGGTAGACTGGGCAAGAAGCGCCACCCTATAGGTTAGTGATATCTCCGCTTTATTCTGCGCAACCATTGCATCGTGAAGCTTTTTGCGGTCAATATCTAACTTGAAATTATTTGTTTTGGTTGGCTCTTCAAACGTTAACCAATCTCTACCTACAGCATCGTCCGAAACGGTATAGCTGATCACTGGAGCATCTTCATATTGCATAATATCGTAGTGACCATATTGATCCCTGACTCTTTTATCCCACTCTACACGTTCAGAGCCTGAGGAATTGGCATCCAGGTAGAACTCACCACCAAGAACATCAACGTAACCTATATCTGTGAATTTTCTTTTGGTTACATCTGAAATATCACGATACAATCTGCCCTGGTCTTTTGTCCATGTGTTTAAAGTAATGGTCTTCACCTTTGTTGGATTGGTATTCCCTTCCAGATAAGGAAGCTTCAAATCCACAGATGCACCGTACCAATCGTCACTACCAATCAGCCAAAAAACGAGTTCATTCATTCTCCATGGTGGGATATTTTGCATTTTAAAAGTACGTTCTATTTCAGACCAAGCCGGAGCGCCGCCAAAGTTTGTTACATGATCGGAGTTTGGTCCAGATTCATAGGTACTGACACCCATGATAATATCATCACCTGTTCCTCCATTTTCGTTTCCTCCTGTTTTCACACCGAACACATAGGTGTACTCTGTTGGCACATTCGCATAAACAGGTGCTACTGATGCCAGAAGTGAAATGACTAGCATCAAACTTAAAATCTTCTTCATGTAATGCCTCCTCGGTTCATTGTGCTTGCCCTTTTGACCTAACATCTTACACTCCATTTGTTACATTTTCTTTTTCAAATCTGCTATTTTGGCGGCTATCGCCTGCTGCATCGGAAGTGTACACATTAGCAGTTATACATCATGTTCGACAAATTGTGACAGTTCTTTTCATATCATATCATCATTGATTACAGGAACGGTGTTATATAAAGAAAACTTTAAGTTTCATAGATGAACATAATTGCAAAAAAAAAAAGAGACCGCAAAAATTTGGTAAACCTATGCGAACCTCTTAATGAAGAATTTAGGAACCGTTTTGATTCATTTGAGCTTTAAGGCTCATTTTAGTTAAAAATAGATTTTAGATACTTTGAACTAAGACCGATGGCTTTTAGTTCTTCTCTCATTTCATTTGCATGTTCCATTTTTTTGTTAGGAACGTACATACCCACACCATTACGATTTTTAAAACCTGCTGAATTTTTCACTTCAAAGGCAAGTGCTTGAGCAGCAGCAGTAACTTCTGATGATTTACCCATTAGATCTATAAGATCATATTGATCAAATACCCCGTCGTTTTTGCCTAATAGATCAGAGTTTTTTGCAAGGTCTGTGAGTGAGAGATCAAATGCTGCATTTTCTATTGCATGAACCAATGATTCAGCCTGAGAAAGCTTCATCATTGACATTGTTGTCTGCATGCTAGATTCAATCCCGGAATGAAGGGTAAAGGAATCTAAAATTAAACGTCCTAATCTTTCCGAGCTAATTTGTGGGTTTCGCTCCATCGCACCGATCCATGTGGAATAGTACAATCCTGCAGCGGGGATTGAATCTTCAGAAGCGATGAGATACTTGCCATAGTTTCTAAGCGCATAGGCCGTTTCAACTGTGCCCATAAGACATGCATCAAAGACGATTAAGTCGAAATACATATCTGATGCATCAATCGCCTTCGAAAGCTCCGAAACCTTCATTGTTTTTCGTCCGTTTAGCTCGTCTGCACCAAAGCCACCCATTGTACCGTACCCGTGATCCCATAAAACAAGTATATAACGATCACTTGGTGCCACGGCTTTTCCCCAAACCAGAAAATCCCTTAGTGTTTTAGGGTCTGATGCGGCGGTTTGGATGCGGCTTGGGTGCTTTTTAAGTCGTCCATCGCTAACTTCAAAGCGTTCGGATGCTCCATCCGTCATATATTTGTTGTGATATTTGAGCGTTCCACCTGTTTGAATCAGGATGTTCGTATTTTGGTTTGGCTGACCCCGATATATTTCTTCCAAGTCATTGGTTAGTTGGCCTTGTTGTGATTCAAGATCAGAACCAATGGCATATATTAGAACCGTCGTTGAATTCAGTTTTTTATCCTGCTCCAAGATCAATCTTGCCTCGTTTAAACTTTGCGTTGTAAACACATTTTTCTCTCGAAGGATCTGACCATGTGTTGCGATTTGATTTTTGGGTCTGGTGTTTAACACATAGCTACTTATTTTGGCAAGAGTTCCCCGATTGAATTCGACTTCTTTTGTAAGGTCTATTCCTAAAACGATTGAAGCGAAAGAAACCGCAGTTTCATATGTAAAGTCACCCTTTGTTTCTGAATATCCCAAAACCCTTAAAACCATTGCACTATATTGCTTTAGAGAACTTGGTTGGTTACCTCCGAAATGATGCTCATTGATTCCATTAACAATGCCATTGGCGTAGGCAAACGACACATAGGAACTTTCCCAACCCGTATCCTTAAATGGATTTTTGTTGTTTTTTTTCTGAACGTCTTCTTCCTTCCCCCACAGACGAAGCATCATCACCAGCGCTTCTGCTCTGGTAGGCACCCTCGAGAGTTCATAGCCATTCTCCGTTCCATTGAATAATCCCAAGTGGTTAAGCGCATCTGCATGACTTGTATCATGTGCCGATGCTGATGAAGTTGTTGCAAGAAATAAAAATAATAAAATGATCAAACTTCGGATATTTCTCATCACATTTCGACCTTTCAATCTGAAAATTTCCTTCTTAATATGAAAGATAAATAAGCGGCTTGATAAAACCTAGAAAACATTGTTCTCTTCGTTGCTGTTGCATAGCTACTTTAGCCTATCATGGAGGATTAGCCCCGTGTGAAAGTTAAAGAAATCTTTAAGTTCGTACTTGCAACTCACTTCTGCAATCAGCGAAAGAGCCTGATCTCCAGAGGAACAGACTCTTACCCATATCAGAAATCCTATTCAATTAAGTGGAATCACAGAAGCTTAACCAGACGCCTGATGAACTAAACATCACTTAATAGTCTTAAGTTTATTCGTGTCAGCACCCAACTGCATATTCATTATTCCAGTCATCCCTTGCCGAGCATAACCCGTAGTATCGCTTATCATCATACAAAACAAAGGACCACTCTTAATAGATATTAAGAAGTGGTCCTTGTATTATTATAATTTGTTTAATGCTTTAAAGGTTTTTACACCTCTATTACATCATGCCGCCCATTCCACCCATGCCGCCCATGTCAGGAGCGCCAGCAGCGCCTGCAGGTTCTGGCTTGTCAGCGATAACCGCTTCAGTAGTCAGGAACATTGCTGCTACGGAAGCCGCGTTTTGCAATGCATAACGTGTTACTTTCGCAGGGTCAACGATACCTGCTTCGATCATGTTAACCCACTCGCCAGTTGCAGCGTTGAAACCTACGCCAACTTGCTCTTTTTTCAGACGTTCCACGATGACGGAACCTTCTTCACCAGCGTTAGCCGCGATTGTGCGGATTGGCGCTTCCAGAGCTTTCAGTACGATGTTAACACCTGTTTGCTCGTCGCCGGACAATGCTACACCAGCAACAGCATGATATACGTTCAGAAGCGCAGTACCACCACCGGATACGATACCTTCTTCAACCGCAGCGCGAGTTGCGTTCAGGGCATCTTCGATACGCAGTTTGCGTTCTTTCAATTCAGTTTCAGTTGCCGCACCGACTTTGATTACTGCTACGCCACCGGACAATTTAGCCAGACGCTCTTGCAGTTTCTCTTTGTCGAACTCGGAAGTGGTTTCTTCCAATTGTGTACGGATTTGGCTAACACGAGCATCGATATCGGATTTGTTACCAGCACCGTCAACGATGATTGTGTTTTCTTTCGTAACACGGATTTGACGAGCTGTACCCAGTTGTTCTACAACTGCGGATTTCAGATCCAGACCCAGTTCTTCTGTGATCACTTGACCACCAGTCAGAGCAGCAATATCTTGCAACATTGCTTTACGACGGTCACCGAATCCTGGAGCTTTAACCGCTACAGCATTGAATGTACCACGCAGTTTGTTCACAACCAGCATCGCCAGTGCTTCGCCTTCGATATCTTCAGCGATCAGTACGAGCGGTTTGCCTTGTTGAACGATTTTCTCAAGCAATGGCAGGATGTCTTGAGTGCTGGAGATTTTTTTGTCTGTGATCAAGATGTACGGGTTGTCGAGAACTGCTTCCATTTTGTCCGTATCTGTGATCATGTATGGAGAGATGTATCCGCGGTCGAATTGCATACCTTCTACCACTTCAAGCTCCGTTGCGAATCCACGGGATTCTTCAACCGTGATCACGCCGTCTTTCCCCACTTTTTCCATAGCTTCAGCGATCAGTTCGCCTACTTCTTCGTCAGCTGCGGAGATTGCCGCTACTTGTGCGATGGATTGTTTAGTCTCAACCGGTTTGGAGATGGATTGCAGTTCAGCAACCGCAGCTTTAACCGCTTTGTCGATTCCTTTACGGATACCGATTGGGCTAGCGCCTGCAGTTACGTTTTTCAAACCTTCTGTGATCAGGGCTTGAGCAAGCACTGTCGCAGTTGTTGTACCGTCACCGGCAACATCGTTTGTTTTCGTTGCAACTTCTTTAACCAGTTGTGCACCCATGTTCTCGAATGCATCTTCCAGTTCGATTTCTTTAGCAATGGTTACACCGTCATTCGTGATGAGCGGGCTTCCGAATTTTTTCTCCAGAACCACGTTACGGCCTTTTGGTCCGAGCGTTACTTTCACTGCGTTAGCCAATGCATCCACACCACGAAGCATGGAGCGACGAGCGTCTTCACTGAATTTAATGTCTTTAGCCATTTAAGAAAACCTCCCTAGTATATTGTGTAAAATGGTACTGCTATATGGTTCGGTTAACCGATTAAAATTTGAAATTAGTCGAGAATCGCGTGAATGTCGCTCTCTTTCATAATCAAATATTCTTTACCTTCGAATTTGATTTCTGTACCGGCATATTTGGAGAAAATAACGCGGTCTCCTTCTTTCACTTCCAGAGCTACACGTACGCCGTCTTTCAATGCACCCGCACCAACTGCAATGATTTTACCCTCTTGCGGTTTTTCTTTGGCGGAGTCCGGAAGTACGATCCCGAAAGAAGTCGTTTGTTCTTGCTCCAGTGGTTCTACCAATACGCGTTCACCTAAAGGTCTGATCATGAAAAATAGCCTCCTTTTAAAATTATATAGCCTTGCATTTGTAGGTTGCAGCCATATGTATTAGCACTCGACAGTGTTCAGTGCTAACAACCAACTTTATGATACTCAACTTGAAGCATGATTTCAAGTCTTTTTGATGAATTCTTGCGAGAATTTAGGTTGAATTTACATCCATACGGCTTGACCACTTATATCCAATAAGCCAAATCACGCCTGGTACAGCTGGATGAATGTTACATTCACGCCTTCTATTTTACGAGATTCGTTGCCTTAGATGCAAACTTCGCCCCGTATCCCCTTTTCCATTGTATCCATCGTCCCGTATAATATGCCTGCATGTCCAAATCTCTTCTCATCTTCCAATAGAACAGAAGACCCGGATCAGAACAAAGCGTCTTCTCCGGGTCTTCAGGCGAGTAGATTCATCCTCCACCCGCACCTCATTTTTGATGCAGGCAGTATTCTCCCTCTAAATACATAAACTATAGAGTTCTCTACTTTGTATGCTGGTTGTCCTCGGTCCGCACATAACGAGCTTCAATCTCCTGATCGGCTGCAAGTTGCTTGCGATACACAATGGCGGATAGAAACACACTGATCTCATACAAGAGCAACAACGGAATCATGACAAGCAGATCAGATATGAAGTCTGGAGGCGTAATGACCACTGCAATAAAAATCAGCACGAAATAAGAAATTTTGCGCATTTTACGCAGACGAATCGGATTCAGAATGCGTAGCCCTGTCAGGAACATAATTAGCAGTGGCAACTCAAACAGCAGTGACACTGGCAATACAATGCCAAACAGGAAACTGAAGTATTGTTTCATACCGTACGTCTCGACAAGCCCCATTTTCTCCGTAATCGTTGTTGTGAACGCAAGAGCCATTGGAAAAACAACATAATACGAAAAAGCGACACCCACCAGAAAAAGTAGAAATACATAAGGCACATACTTCAGAGATGCCTTACGTTCTTGTGGCCGCAGACCAGGACTCACAAACTTCCAGAGCTGGTACACCGTAAAAGGCAACGTGATAATAATGGAAAAGAGCCCGGCAATCTTCATATAAATCCCGATACCGTCCCAGAACGAGAACGCATGCAGTACGAAGCCCTTGGCCGTCTCTGCCTTCGTCAAATACTGATAGACTGGGTCTGCCACGAAAAAACCTGCAATCAGTCCCAGAATAAAAATGCTCAATACATAGATCAGCCGCTTGCGCAGCTCACTCAGATGTTCGGTAAGCGTCATTTCTTCATTGTGCCGCGTCATGCCTGCCTCCCCTGGAATTTCAGCTTTAAAATACAAAACCCTTCCGGCAGGAAGGGGTCTCTCTCATAGCCATGAAACTTATTCCGGCAGGCGTTTATCCACAGGTTTCTCAGCGGCCGTTGTATCAGCTGCTACCGGTTTCGCTTTTTCTTGCTCTTTCCGGCTGGAAGCGTCATCGTCCGAAATAATATCACGCGCGCCTTCCTTGAACTCGCGGAACGTACGTCCCACGGCCCGTCCCAATTCCGGCAACTTGTTAGGCCCAAACAACAGCAATGCAATCACGGCCAGCAAAATAAATCCTGTTGGTCCAATTTGACTTAACATCGATCTTCCTCCTTGTTTCAAGCGTTCAACATGCACCTATCCGAAGTCATGTTCATCAGATGTCTTAACTGCATTTGGATTTATGCCCATCATACCACAGATGTAACCACTTACATAACCCGCAAATGTTATAACTGTGCTTTATTTTCTTTATTGCTTGAATTGGCCTGTTACCATCAGGAGCGCTTCCGGAAGCTGATCCATAATGGCTGCCAGATGTTCGTGCACACCCTTCGGCGTACCCGGCAGATTCACAATCAATGTGCGTCCGCGAATCCCGCACACCCCGCGGAACAACATCGCAGAGCGATTTTTGCTCATCACACTATATCTCATCGCTTCCGCCATGCCGGGAACTTCACGTTCAATTACTCGTCTGGTCGCTTCAGGCGTAATATCCCGAATGGCCAGCTCCGTTCCACCCGTTGTCAGTACGAGATCGGCGTGAAAATAATCGGTCATCTCGATTAATGCCGCAATAATCTCATCAGGCTCATCCGGAACGATCCGATACTCCACGATCTGACCACCAAGTTCCTCTTCTACAAGTTCCCGTATCACTTGCGCACTTGTATCCTCACGTTCTCCACGGGCCCCTTTGTCACTGGCTGTCAGGATTGCTGTTCTCCACACCATAAAGATCACCCTTCTCCTCTATGAAAATAAAGTTCCGTTATCGGTTGAAATCACCGTTTTTACCGCCGCTCTTGGACTGCAACATCGTCGGGCCGATGATCATGTCTTTTTGCATCGCCTTGCACATGTCATAGACCGTAAGTGCCGCAGCCGAAGCTGCCGTCAGTGCCTCCATCTCGACACCTGTTTTGCCTTCTGTCTTGACGGCGGCTTCGATATGGAGTTCGTTCACGCCGTTATCATGAAAACGAATATCCACCCCATTCAGTGCAAGCGGATGACACATCGGAATCCAATCCGACGTTTTTTTCGCTCCTTGAATACCGGCAATCTGAGCAACCGCCAGCACATCACCTTTTCCAATACGGCCTCGGCGGATAGCTTCCAGCGTCTCCGGGTTCATCGTGACTTTCGTTACAGCGACAGCGGTACGTACCGTAACATCCTTACCCGAAATATCCACCATCCGGGCTCGTCCCTGTTCATTAAAATGAGTCAGCTTCCCACTGGAAGATTGACCTTGGTTTGCTTCTGAGTTCAATCACATCACAACCCTTTATTCGATATGTAATATACCTTCGGGCGTTATCAACAGATCCAGCCGCAGATCTAGCGGGTCCATCGGAATGTCCGGCTCCAACTGGCCAGGTAATACCAAAGCAGCCATGAGAGGTCTTTTACCTTGCTTAGCACAATGGTTCTCAAGACTCGCTGCAAACCGGTCGTAATAACCGCCACCGTATCCGATACGTCCTCCTTGAAGGTCGTAACCCAGTCCGGGTACCAGCACCAGATCCAAAGCCGGCCACTCTTCGGGTTGCAACACTTCACAAGACGCCTTAGGTTCAGGTATGCCCCAAACGCCTGGTTCAATATCCTCCTGGCTCATTACTCGCCGCAGTTCCATCCGTGGCGGGTCAGCGAGCACTTTAGGAGCTAGCAACACATCCCCTTGCTTCCACCCCTCTTCAAAAAGAAAAGCGGTGGAAGCCTCACTGCCATATGACAGGTAGCTAAAAATGACCAGCGGCTCACGCTTGTGCCTGTTCTTGCTTAGCCGCAGGCGATCCAGCTCACGCTTCAGTCCGTCATTCATCCGCATGCCGGCTTGCTGACGCATCTGCTCGTCCAAACGATCGCGTAGCTGTCTAAGCCGGGTGCGAAGCTGCTTCTTCTGTTCCGCATGATCCTGCATAATGCCGACGAACCTCCTGTTGATGTGGAAGGTAAATATAAATTCGAGCCATTGCACTTATATGTTAAGACAAGATGTCATCTGGATGATCAGGTTCAAATGATTCTTTTTCTGCAAAATCGTCATGGTATAACATGCCTTCTTTCAGTTTATCACTGATTGACCAAAAAGACTACAAGCCGGAGCCGTTCCCAATCGGTGCATTTGCTCTGTTTTTCATGTAAACTGAGAAGTAAGTGTCTATTTCAGAACTCGACCTATGGAGGAACTTAATTCTATGTTGCTGCAAGTATCCGGAATTATTAAACGTTTTGGTGTCGATCCAATCTTGGACGGCGTGAACTTACAAATATTAGAACGTGAGCGCATTGGACTGGTTGGCGTTAACGGTGCAGGAAAATCGACTTTACTCAAAATCATTGCTGGAGAAATGTCTTATGACGGCGGACAAATCTTCAAATCCAAGGAAACAACGCTTGGTTACCTCGCGCAGAACAGCGGTCTGCAGTCTGATCGCAGCATCTGGGAAGAAATGATGCATGTCTTTGCTCATCTGACCCAGACCGAAGCTGAACTGAGACAGATGGAGCATGATATTGCCGACCCTGCACGAATGGAAAATGAAAAGCAATATGCGGATCTGCTGGAACGCTATGCCAGACGCTCGGACTGGTTCAAAGATCACGGCGGTTACGAGATGGAAACGCGCATTCGTAGCGTACTGCATGGTATGGGTTTCGGCGAATTCGCCCCAGACACTCCCATCAGCACACTTAGCGGCGGTCAGAAGACCAGACTCGCATTAGCCCGCATTCTGTTGCAAGCTCCCGATCTGCTCATGCTGGACGAGCCTACCAACTATCTGGACATCGCGACCCTGACATGGCTGGAAGATTATTTGAGAGGATACTCCGGCGCACTGTTAGTTGTATCCCATGACCGGTACTTCCTGGACAGACTCGTAACGACCATCGTGGAAATCGAACGTCATCGCTCCAAAAAATATACGGGCAATTACAGCCGTTATATGGAATTGAAGGCAGCCGAGTACGAGATTCAGATGAAACAATACGAGAAACAACAGGACGAAATCTCCAAGATGGAGGACTTTGTGCAAAAAAACATCGTACGCGCTTCAACGACGAAGCGTGCCCAGAGTCGTCGCAAAGCACTGGAGAAGATGGATCGTCTGGATAAGCCACTTGGCGATCTCAAGAAAGCCCATTTTTCATTCGAAACCGCTGTGATGTCAGGCAAGGAAGTCCTGCGTGTTGATCAGTTGTCCGTGGCTTACGAGGAGGGTTCACCTCTGTTCCGCAATGTGTCCTTCGATCTGCGACGCGGCGAAACCGTTGCCCTGATTGGGCCTAACGGAATCGGTAAATCAACGATGCTGAAATGTCTAACCGGTAGTCTTCGTCCTGCGCAGGGTGACATTCAGTGGGGCACCAAAGTACAGATCGGTTATTATGACCAGGAGCAGACTGGGCTGAATCCGTCCAACACGGTGCTCGAAGAACTGTGGAGTGCTTATCCGGGCATGGAAGAAGCGCGCATTCGAACCGTACTGGGTAACTTTTTGTTCAGCGGTGATGATGTGCTCAAAAAAATATCCTCGCTCAGCGGTGGAGAGAAGGCTCGTGTATCCCTGTCCAAGCTCATGCTGAAGGAAGCCAATGTGCTTATTCTCGATGAGCCGACGAACCATCTCGACCTTTTTGCCAAAGAAGTGCTGGAAGCTGCCTTAATGGATTACGAAGGAACGCTACTCTTTATCTCCCATGACCGGTATTTTCTCAACAAGATGGCGGAACGGATCGTTGAGCTTCATTCCGGCGGCACCGAGCAATATCTCGGTAACTATGACGATTACGTGGAGAAAAAGCTGGAATTGGAGGAGATTGCACGTGAGGCCGCCGAGGCTCGTCAGGCCTCTTCCAAATCCGCTTCTTCCGCAGCAGCAAGTGCAAATTCAGCAACAACCGAAAAATCCGGGGCCGCTTCCTTTGAAGCAGATAAACAAGCCAAGCGTGAAGAACGAAACAGACAGCGCAGGCAGGAAGCTCTTGAACAGCAGATTGCCGAATTGGAGTCCGAGATCACTTCGCTTGAAGAACAGATGGCTCTGCCAGAAGTGTATCAGGATTATATGAAGCTGCAGGAGTTGCAGCAGTCGTCGGAGGAGCACAAAACAAAGCTTGCAAAAGCTTATGAAGAGTGGGAAACACTGGCGATGGGCTAAGCTACGATTCCGAGCGATGATTCTGAGGATGATTCTATGTCAGGACTTTAAAAGCGTTGGCTTATAGGCTACGGTAAGGAATGAGTTACATGTAGTAATATGTACGGCAAATCGCAAAGAAATGTACAAGAGGCTCTGTGTTACGAAGGTAACGCGGAGCCTCTTGCATTCTAAAGGAAGCCAGCTATTGAGAAGACGCGGACTCACGGATAAACATAAATCCAACGCTCTCGCTAGGTAGGGATCAGAAAAACGTATTTTCACATTTGTCAAATATCCTCGGATTACGTAAAATAAATATTTGAAGACAGACCCTCTTCTTATCCACAAGTGTGAGTGATATTTCACATCCTTTTTCACGTAATCAAACGTTGGTAGAATAAGTTTTTGAAGTAAAAACCATATTTATCCACCGATTTATCCACATTATACACAGCACTGTTGGTAACTTCGACGTATTCTATCCCCTGCAAACCGTTTGTTTCGAAAACACTTGTTGCAGCACTTCACCTTAGTTACCCACAAATTACTCTGGATATGTGGATAACTATAGTCACACCTTGACAAATTTGGTTGTCACGATATAGTTTTTCACTCATTCCATGCCTCCATATTTAAACGGGCTAGTGAGCGTGGCCCTACTCTGGTCATGTCATTTAAAACAGAAAGAGGGTTCCATTCCGCCCAAACCATGGCGAGAAGAACCCTCTTTAGCTCTTTTTCGCTAGAGCATATTCATATCTCCAAGGGACCTTAGTGTACAGGCACCTCTTCACTATCCACAACAGATTCCGCTTTCAATCCAGCTGCATTACACGCTGCCACGTATGCCAAACCTGCGGCCATGACAATATCATGATGGGTTGCTGTCCCTCTGAATTCTCGTCCGGCTCGTTCTACCGTGATCACGGCTTCCGCGCTGGCTCCTTCTCCCCCACTCAAGGCATGCATCTCCATGTCTACAAATGTAATGTCATCTGAGATACACTGCCCAATGGCCTGAATTGTAGCATCTACAGGTCCTTTTCCTACAGCAGAATAAGCATGCTCTCCTGCACTCGTACGAATACGTACCGCAGCCATACGGTCTGTCATACTGCCTGCCGTCACCTGCAGTTCAACCAACTCGTAATCCTGTGCCGGGATGTTCATCGTTTGGCTGACCATTTGCAACAACTGGTCATCACTTACCACTTTTTGCTCATCCGCAGTTACTTTGAACACTTTGTACAGTTGCTCCATCTGCTGTTCATCCGGCTCAAATCCGTATTTGCGTACCCGATCCTTCAGAGCGTGACGACCGGAGTGTTTCCCCAAAATAATCATACTGCGCGGGATGCCCAGTGCTTCCGGGTCCATAATCTCATACGTATTGCGGTTCTTCAGCAAACCGTCCTGATGAATGCCCGACTCATGCTGGAAGGCATTGCGTCCAACAACCGGTTTGTTGTAAGCGATCGGAAAATGCATGGCACGGCTAATCTGGCGAGATGTCTCATACAGTTGATTCAGCTTGATGTTAGTCGTTGCTCCGATGACATCTCCACGTGTTTCCAGCGCCATAATCAGTTCCTCTAACGCGCAATTCCCCGTCCGTTCTCCGATTCCGTTAATCGTCACTTCAATCTGGGAAGCACCATTCGCAATGGCAGCCAAACTGTTCGCTACGGCAAGCCCGAGATCGTTATGGCAATGAGCACTATAGCGCACGTTATCGCCGCCCCTTGCTCCCTCACGTACGCGTCGGAACATCTCTCCATACTCATGCGGCAGCGCATAACCAACGGTATCCGGCAGGTTAATGATGCTTGCCCCCGCCTCGATGGCCACTTCAACCATTTCAATCAGATCATCCGTCTTGGTACGTGCAGCATCCATCGCTGTGAACTCCACGATATCCGTAAACTGGCGTGCATAGGAGACCATCTCCCGAGCCGTAGCCACCACTTCACTGCGTGGACGGCGCAGCTGATGCTCAATGTGAATATCAGACGAGGAAATAAACAGATGGATTCGTCGACGAGCAGCATCAGCGGTAGCCTTCACTGCAGCATCAATATCGCCTTTGACCGCACGTGCAAATCCGCAGATTTCCACCTGTTGCAATTGTCTTGAGATCGCCTGAACCGCCGCAAACTCCCCTGGACTGGAGATCGGGAATCCAGGCTCAATGACGTCAATGCCAAGCGCTGCCAGCTGGTGAGCCAGCTCTATTTTTTGCTCAGGATGCAGGCTGGCTCCGGGTGCTTGTTCTCCATCTCGCAGCGTTGTATCAAATATGTCAATCATGCGTTTGTTCGGATTCGTTGTCATATTCATTAACCTCCATTAATTTTGGGATATCGGTTCGGTTATGTTTGGTTCGTGAAAAGTTATGTTCAGTGTAATGGTTCAAAGTGTACGTCGACTTACACCTCGAACAACTGCTGTTCCGGATTTCCTGATCAGACTTGCATCCATATGGTTATTCCATTTTGCCCACCCTGCTGCCGGCAGCAAATACAAATAACCCGCCATCTCATCAAAGAGACGGCGGGTTATTCTCCCCTCCGCGGTACCACTCTTGCTTGATGGCTCAGCCTGCACTGACACCATCCACCTCGTGTTCTCCAAAAAGTCCATTAAACTCCACCCTAACTACGGCGGAACCGTAACCCTTCAGAGAAACGCCCTGTAACGGGGGTTAACCGTTGCTATGTACACATGAGTCGGCACAGTCTCGTTTAGCGACGAAAACGCTCAACCTCTTCTCATGTTTCCAAAGCTCTGTTCCCGGGCGAGATTCAAACGATCCCGGCCACTGCGTCGCACCACCCCGCAGCTCTCTGAGCGCCTTTGCCGTTTTACTGCTCCCGTTCATTACGTTTGTTGATATAATATTCATGGTTTATCGGTGGAAAAAAAATCAAAAAAGCCTGCCCTCTCCTGCATAATGCAAGAGACGACAGGCTGTTCACCTTCGCGGTACCACTCTTGTTGACCCCAAGCCTGTTCGAATAACAGCTTGAAGGCCCCCTTCATATTGTCCATCGATCTCTGCACTTCGGATTAGCGTAACGAAAGTCGTCTCCGTTTCTAATCAGAAAAATGGGATCGGGCACAATGGCCCCTTCACGGAGGCAACCCGTAACGATATACTGTCGGCTGACTTCAGCCTTCGGCCTATTGCTTGGTAGCCGTGTTCCATCGTTCCGCTTCCAGGTGAGTTTCAGGTTCCCTTCGACTGCGTTGCACCATCCCGCAGCTCTCTAATGACCCGGAGTGACCTTACTGTTCCTGTTCATCGCGTTTATCAGTTCAGGATATAATTCCTGTTTAAATTTGTAACTAATATACATTCTTCACAAACCGCTGTCAACCTTTCATTTCAAAAAAGGACAATTTCTTTCCCGAATAGGCTACGTTAAGATGCATTCCCAGAGAACTTTACGCTTCGGTTTGTACCGACCAAGCTTCCAGAGAAAGTCCAGGATCTGCCTTCGCGTCAAAATTAGTCCCCTCGCCGCGAATCCATTTCAGATGTGCTGCCGCGCCAATCATGGCTGCATTATCCGTACAATATTCCATTGGCGGGATGACGAGTTCAAGCCCTTCCTTCGCGCAGCGTTCCTGCAAGGCTGTCCGCAAACCACGATTGGCAGCAACCCCACCGCAAAGAAGTAACTGACGTGAGCCATATTCACGAACAGCACGTACCGCTTTTTCCACAAGCACTTCAACGACTGCTTCTTGAAAACCACGTGCCACCGCAGACGGATCCAACGTTTCACCACGCATCTTGGCCTGATTCAGTGCGTTGAGTACAGCCGATTTCAATCCACTCAGACTGAAGTCATAGGACCCTGCTTCAAGCCATACCCTTGGCAAAGGAACAACCTCTTCAGCTTCAGATGCCATGCGGTCTACATGCGGCCCTCCCGGATATGGACAGCCGAGTGCACGAGCCACTTTGTCATACGCTTCACCAACAGCATCGTCCCGTGTGCGTCCAATCAGCTTGAACTTGCCCTCGGACTCCAGATGAACAAGCTCGGTATGCCCGCCCGACACTACAAGAGCCATCGCCGGATATTGCAGCTCACGTACAAGGCGATTAGCATAAATATGACCCGCAATATGATGGGTTCCGATCAGCGGTTTACCCAGAGCCATCGCAAGCGTCTTCGCTGCTACGATACCCACCAGCAGTGCGCCAACCAATCCAGGTCCTTGCGTAACCGCAATCGCGCTCAGATCACGCGGACGAATACCGGACTGCTCGATTGCTTGCTCCAGCATCAGCGTGATGACTTCAACGTGCTTGCGTGAAGCCACCTCGGGTACAACTCCGCCAAACGCTTTATGCGTCTCGATCTGACTAGAGATGAGATTGGACAATACTTCACGTCCATCTTTGACCACGGCTACCGATGTTTCGTCACAGCTTGTCTCTACCGCCAGAATATAGGATGGAGTTCCACTTTGATTATCTATAAGATCATTCATGAATCCATTACGCTTCCTTCCTCTTCGCCGCTCCGGCCCGCAGGCGGAAGTACCGCCCACATGATCATTGCATCCTCTCCGTTATCAGAGTAATACCCTTTGCGCAGACCTGCCGATTCAAACCCTTTTTTCTGATACAAATTCTGAGCCACGACATTCGACACCCGAACCTCCAATGTTATTCGCTCCATGCCGAGATAAGCTGCCGTCTTCATTAGCTCATCCAGCAATTTCTCCCCCAACTTGCGGCCCTGGTATGCTTTTCTCACCGCGATATTGGTAATGTGTGCCTCGTCCATAATGGTCCACATGCCCGCATACCCGATCGCCGTGCCGTCCAGCTCCATGACCATATATTTAGCAAAATGATTATGCTTCAATTCATTGTGAAATGCCTCTTCCGTCCAAGGGAGGGTAAATGCCTCATGCTCAATCTCCATCACGTCAGGAATATCTGCCACCGTCATGAGTCTGAACTGAAACGCCGTTTCCCGTCCTTCGTTCGCTACGTTGTCCATCCGCTCTCCCTCTCCCTTCAGCCTTTGCGCAGCAGGTTGGCTTCCGCTTCGGACAGCTGGGTGTAGTTCGGCACCAGGGCATGTACGTCGTCGCGCTGACCTGCAAGCAGCGCTTCGGCGCCGAGGCGCCCAATCCAGCGGCCTTCCAGCTCATACGGGACGAGCTGGAGCGCCGTTCCTGCGGGGCAGCGAAGCTCTGCCGCTGCCGCCGCATGTTGGCCCGTCTCGCCGACGATCCAGACGGCAGCGGGCCGCTCTTCCGGCGCCGCCTCCGCCAGGCGGGCGGCGAGTTCTTCCAGCCATCCGTTCACTTGGCGGATGGCATCCGGCGCCAGCCGGCGGGGCGTGTCGCCGCCGGCGGAGGCGAACAGCGCGGTATAGGCTTGGCCGCGCCGCGCATCCACGAGCGGAACGATCCAGTGGACAGGGGCGGCACCGGTGCCGCCCTGGTCCGCGGATGGCGTTCCGCCAGCCCCGGCTGCGGCATCATCTGCCGCAGCTTGCGCCTTGGCGGCGAGGCCGCTGTGCCAGCCGCCCCAGGCGAGTGCCTGCAGGCTGGACACCCCGGCAACGGGGATGTCCCACGCCCAGGCCAGCGTCTTTGCCGCGGTCACCGCAATCCGGATGCCCGTGTACGAGCCCGGTCCAATTCCGACGGCGATCCCGTCCAGTTGGCCTGGCTTCGTGCCGCTGGCAGCAAGCAACTGCTCCATTACAGGCACGACGTGCACCGAGTGATTACGTTCTGCTCGCTCATTGCGCTCCTCCAGCAGCGACCGCTCCTCCATCACCGCTGCAGCCATCACCGCTGTAGATGTATCCAACACCAAAAACCGCTGACGCGGCTTTTTTTGCTCCTCAATCGTTCCTTCTTTTCCCGAACCCTTGATCTTTCCCTCATCTCCCAATCCTTCGACCCTTCCCTCATTACCCAAACCTTGTATCATCCTTTAACTCCATTCTGTCTGAACAGTCGGCATAGTGCGGCATATTCCTCACCATACCCATCCAGTGTTATCGTTCGATCTTCCAGGCCTGTCGTTTCAATCTGCACGTGAAGATGTTCTTTGGGTAACAACTCGGGAATGATGCTGGCCCACTCCACCAGACTGACTCCCGTACCATAAAAATACTCTTCAAGACCCAGCTCGTCCGCTTCTTCCAACGAAATGCGGTATACATCCATGTGATATAGCGGCATTCGCCCCTCGTATTCCTTGATCAACGTGAACGTAGGACTGCTTACAACATCTCTCACGCCCAAATGCCAGGCAAACTTCTGAGAAAAAGCAGTCTTGCCCGCTCCCAAATCGCCGTCCAGTGCAATGACCATGCCAGCCTGTGCCTGTGCCGCAAGTGCAGCCGCAAGCTTTTCTGTATCTGCAATGCTGTGGGAATGATACACCCACTGTTCATGCGTCTGATTCAATATACGCCCCACCTTTGACGGTCTTCCGTCTGAGTTCACTTTGAACCTTATTATATCGGTCCCTTTCCTTGCCCGCAACATCGAAGGAACATGCTGGAAAGGTTGGACTTTATAAGTATCTCTTTGCGTAATCACAGAAAGGATTCTAACCTAAAAACCGATACCTTCCGGTATCGGCCGCATTTTCATTAATTTCAAAAATGTCATCGCTTCTCTTTTGCCACATTTCTTCCTGTGTCTTTCTCAGGTATCCCTCAGTTATCGTTCCACAAACCGCTCTCCGTCACTTTATTACTAGGTATATCCTGTATTTACCCTGTACTTGTCACAATTTGTATAGTCGCTACTCTTCCAGACGATCCACTCGCACCGCTTGGGTATTTCCTGGTCTGCTGCCCACCTGTACCGTTGCCATACCATTGGCCTCGTCCACATTTTCAATCCAGACAGGCTCTCCTTCAAGCGTCACTGCGATTGTATCTTTGGAATTATAAATGGCTTTGGCACGTTTCGCATCCATCATCTTATTCGTAGTCTCCTTCCGGGTCTTCATAGTGATTCTCTTGCACAATCGTATCTGTTGTACTATCGCCAATATAACCGTTATCCTCTGTAACCTGGCCGCCGCCTAAACCCTCATTCACCATACGATCGATATCCAGCATAAATGATTCACGATCAAGTGGCAGCTTCTCTGAAGTCACTGCTTCCCAGTTTACATCTGCTGCCGGCGTATAGAACTCTTCCGCACTCTCGGCATCATCCAGAGGGTAGGGTGTAAAAGTATGCTTATGCGCCTCTTCCTCATCCCGCCTGTTTTTCATCTGGCACCTCCCCATCATGTTTCTGTTATCATCCCCGACTCTTGCAGAACCATACAAAATAACGGAACCCCTTCTGGATAATCCAATCCACCATAACAATCAAGGATTTACGACTATCCCTTACAACAGCTGCCCATACTATTACCAAAAAAGAAATTCGAAAGGAGCCGCTCTTATGCATACGGTCTGGAAAGGCGCGATCAGTTTTGGTCTCGTGCATGTCCCTGTCAAAATGTTCTCGGCTACCGAGGACAAGGATATCTCCATGCGTTACATTCATAACGTTTGCGGAAGCCCGCTCGCTTATGTACGTCAGTGCCCCTCCTGTGAGGTCGAAGTCAAATGGGAAGAGATCACCAAAGGCTATGAATATGAGAAGGGCAAATTTGTTCTTTTCGAAAAAGAAGAACTTGAGGCCTTAAACGAGTCCAGTAGCAAAACCATTACCATTCTGGATTTTGTGGATTTGACTGAAATTGACCCGATCTATTTTCAAAAAACCTATTATCTCTCTCCTGATCAGGCTGGTGGTAATGCCTATCAGCTCCTCATGAACGCCATGCGGGATACGGGTAAAATAGGCATTGCTAAAATTTCTATTCGCTCCAAAAGCAGTCTCGCAGCCATCCGTGTTTTAGAGGACTGCTTGTCGATGGAAACTATTTTTTACCCGGATGAGATCCGTCCCGTGTCACAGGTTCCTAACCTTCCTGAAGTTCAAAATGTAAACGAAAAAGAACTCACGATGGCCAAACTGCTAATCGACCAACTTTCAACTCCGTTTGAACCTGGTAAATATACAGATGATTATCGGGCAAAGCTGCTTGACCTCATTCAACACAAGGTTGCTGGTGAGGAAATCAAGATTGCTCCAGCCAAACCGGAAGCTAATGTGATGGATCTTATGGCTGCCCTTCAAGCAAGTATTGAAGCCGTCAAGCCTATCCCTTCAGACCCAGGAACATCCACGGCTAAACCTAAAAAACGCACTCCGCGCAAAACAACCGCCCAGGCTGCTGCCGGAGGAGAAACGGATGCTACCCCTGCTGCTCCGAAACGAAAAAAAGCCCCAGCTAAACCAAAAGCGTAGGCGTGCCGGTGAAGTAGAAGATGGGCCCTGCTTGTGCTTAACGGACCGTAATTGGGTCATCATGATTCAGAGACTGCCCTATCGGTTCGTTAGCAAGTGGTGGAAGCACCTTATCGCTCACCATCCTCCGCTCGCCACTATGACTCCTCCCCAATTACACTGACATCTCTGACACTGCCAATGAAACAATTTTGTTTAAGTTATTGACTAAATAGGGTTAATATTTTATATTAACTTATGAAAAGTAACTTATTTATATTTGTATAGTGATATATTTTATTTTCAAGTCATCTCCTTCAAAGCTCTAACCCTTACAATGATATGTACCTTGTTCCAATATGTAATATTTGCACGTTATAATTTGTGAATTGTTCAGATGAGAAAGCATCATAAGGAGGAAATAACCATGAGTACGACTTATCAAATTCCAGCAACAACCCATCTGGGTGAAGTCAGTCTTAAAATTAGCAATCTGGATCGTTCCATCCAGTTTTATACAGACGTCGTTGGCCTCAAACTGCTGACACGCCAAAATCATATCGCCACAATGACAGCGGACGGAAAGAGTGTGCTTCTTCGCCTTGAAGAAGTGAGCAACAGCATCACTTTGCCGGAGCGTACCCATGCTGGCTTGTACCACTTTGCCATTCTGCTGCCTGACCGCAAGTCGCTTGGACTTGCGGTTCGTAATCTTGTTGCATCCGGTATCGATATTGGTCAAGGAGACCACCTGGTGAGTGAAGCCTTCTATATCTCTGATCCGGATCTAAACGGGATTGAAATTTATGCCGACCGCCCTCGTGATACTTGGAAACGGGATGCAGACAATAATTACGTCATGGCAAGCGATCCAGTAGATGTGCAGAGCTTGTTTGATCTGTCGGCAAGTGAGACTTGGAACGGCCTGCCGGCTGGCACCGTTATCGGTCATGTTCACTTTCACGTTCGCAGTCTGGAAGAAGCACGCAGCTTCTACTCCGGTATTCTGGGATTTGATGTTGTAGGCAACTTTGCCAACATGTCAGCACTGTTTGTGTCTGCCGGAGGGTACCATCACCATCTGGGGCTTAATATTTGGGCCGGAGTTAACGCACCAATTAATCCTGGCAACGCTACGGGAATCGACTATTTCACCATTGTGTATGCCCATAACCATGAAGTTGAACAGGCCGTTGAACGTCTGCGACAGGCAGGCGTTGAACTAAGCCGGGATGGGGATGCATGGTATGCGGCAGATCCGCAAAACATCCGAATTCGCCTGATCACGGAAGCCTAAAGTGCAATTTTATATAAAAAAAGCCCGACTTTTGTTCCTCCAAAGCTTTCTCAGGAGATCAAAAGGTCGGGCTTTTTTTATACCTCTGATAAAACCTTAAATATTGGTACATCCTAACCCAGACTTAAACATTGTCAGACGAAGGAGATTTATTGAAATGATTGAAAAGGGACGTTTGACCGTCAGGCAACTCGCTTCGCTGATGTTCCTTTGTACAATCGGTGAGCAAATCCTCTTTTTCCCAACGATGATCACCTCTTATGCTCAGCAAGATGCCTGGATATCTTCCTTACTTGGCGTAGGAGGCGGATTAGGTGTACTTCTGATCATGCTTGCTGTATATCGCTTGGATCCACGTCTGAATTTAATTGAACATGTACTCCGGGTGCTGGGGCCATGGGTGGGTGCTGTTGTCAGCGTATTCTATATTTTTTATTTTCTAATTAGTGCATCGACGTTCATCCGTGAAATGGGAGACTTTATGGCGACGAACATTCTGAGAAATTCGCCATTATGGGTGTTACACCTGACATTCATCTTTGCTCTTGCCTGGGGATTGCGGTCCGGCCTCCCTAACATTGGCAGAACCGCTGAAATCCTGTTACCTCTCGTTGTCCTGTTCTTGATTATTCTTACCTTATGTCTACTCCCAAAAGCAGAATTAGAAAACATAAAACCCATTCTGGGTCAGGGTTTGCTTGATCCTTTCAAAGGTTTTATCGCTGTACTTACATATCCCTACTGTGAACTATGTATTTTCATGATGTTATTGCCATACACGGAGCAGAATACCCATCTGAAAAGAGACTTCTTACTGATGGGTATGATCGGCGGATTAATGCTAACGCTAATACTAAGTATGTGTCTACTTATTATGGGGCCGTTTGTGACACAGCATTACTGGTTCACTTCATTTAATCTGTCCCGTTTGATTAACATCGGTCACTTTTTAGAACGCATTGAGGCTATCATGGCTTCCGTCTGGATTATTGCCGTATTTTTCAAAAGTGTGCTCTTCTTCTACGGCTTTGTGCTTGGTCTTGCTCATTTGTTTCGATTGTCAAGCTATCGGAATCTCATCTTGCCGGCAGCACTGCTTATTTTAACATGTTCCATCCTGATCGCTCCGAATGAAACCTTCTATCTGAAAGTGATCATTCCCTACTGGATTGACTGGGATCTAACCTGTGGCATTTTCCTCCCGCTGCTGCTGATCCTGATTCATCGTTTGAAACATAAATCACAAAAACATTAACGCCCTCTTCGCATTTGGTTTAATCCTAATATGCCGTAGCTGGCTTAAGGAAAGGAGTAACATATGATCAAACCCGTTATACCCTTCGAACCTGTATCCCGGGATACTTTACCTGCAGGCTCCCAGTGGATTGCCCAGATTAAGTGGGATGGTGTACGCATGCTCGCCTACGAAAACGGACAAGAGTTACGGCTGGTCAATCGCAGATTACACGACCGGACAACCCAGTATCCCGAACTAGTGGAACCGCGCAATCTATGTGAGGGTACCTCTTACATTTTGGATGGTGAAATTATTGCACTCGATCCGGATACGGGGCGCCCTTCCTTTTATCATGTGCTTCGCCGGGATCGGATGAGCAAGCCGGATCACATTTCTCAAGCCAAACAGCAGATACCGATTACTTATATGGTTTTTGACATTCTTTATTACGATGGGAAATGGGTCACAGATCAGACATTATCCACTCGCCAGCAACTCCTTCACCAAGTGCTACGTACCAGTCACCAGGTTCAAGAAGTGACCAACGCACCCGATGCATCCGCTCTGCTTCACGTCTTGAAGCAACACCAGATGGAAGGCATCGTCTGCAAGGATCTCACTAGCACCTACGGAATCGGTGGCAAAGACTCACGCTGGCAGAAGGTGAAGATCATGCATGATCTATACGCCATGATCGGGGGCGTTACGTATCGCGACGGAATCGTAAACGCCGTTGCGATTGGCGTATATGACGGATCACAATTTATCTATATTGGTCATGTAGGTACGGGTAAGTTGAACATCAATCGCTGGCGGGAACTCACTTCACAGGTACAACCACTTATCATAAAGGATAGGCCGTTCCATAACATCCCAGAGCGAAGCGCAGAGACAACTTGGGTACAACCCGAGATTGGACTTAAGGTGCAATATATGGAACTGACGCATCATCGCACACTGAGACATCCTAGCATTCAAACCTTCGCAGAAGTGACACGGGAGGATTGCCTGGCGAGCCAGCTCCAACATGATTTCCAGTGAAAGGAGACGCACGGTATGCCTCACAAAATTAAAGGTTCCATCAAGATTGAAGGTGTAGAACTCACGGTTACGAATCCAGACAAGCTGTTGTGGCCAGAAGCAGGAATTACCAAAGCGATCTATCTGCAAAAGTTGGCCGCGCTTGCCCCTTACCTGCTAACCTATACTCACAACCGTTTACTGACAACCATTCGATATCCTCATGGTGCCGGCGACACGTTCTTTTATCAGAAAAATGCACCGGAGCCGTTGCCTGATTTCGTTCATACACAGGAGCATGAAGGTATCCGGTATGTTGTGATGAACGGACTGCCTGAGCTGCTCTGGCTGGGGAATCTCGCAGCACTTGAATTTCACCCTTCGCTGCATGCGATTAACAGTACGCTACCTTGTGAATGGATGATCGATCTCGACCCTTCGATGGAGCATGAACCGCGAATCATGCAGGCCGCCTTGCTTGTAGGTGAAACATTGTCTTCACTCGGATTGCAATCCGTTCCCAAAACCTCTGGCGCCACAGGTGTTCAAATCATTGTGCCAATTACTCCTGGTGTGACATTTGATGAATTACGGGATATCGGTCATTTTGTAGGTAAATATGTCACGCAAAAACATCCTGAATTGTTTACACTGGAACGGCTCAAAAAGGATCGGGGCGATCGGATTTACTTTGACTATCTGCAGCATTATGGGGGCAAAACACTGGCTGCCCCCTATACACCTCGCGCTAAGCCACGGGGAACCGTCTCCACCCCCCTGACTTGGGATGAGGTGCGCCGTGATGTCTCTATTCAGGATTATCACCTTATGAATATTATTGAACGCCTGACAACCGTTGGCGATCTGATTGCAGCGGTGCCACCGCAACCTATCGAACTGATTCTGAAACATCTCAAGAAAAAATAGCCGATATCCTGAATCACAGGATATCGGCTATTGATATAGCAGAACATTTTTTTCCCTTTGTTGTTTCATTAGCCTTGTGTCAAATCGAGCTGAAAGCTTCGCTAATGGATACCTTTTTTCTTGAAACGTCCGCCCTTCACATCGTGGATGTTACCGATGGCTACAAAAGCTTGCGGGTCCCAGTCCTCAACGATAGACTTCAGCTTGGCTTCTTCCAGACGAGTGATGACAACAAAAATGATCTTTTTCTCATCCCCGCTGAATCCGCCTTCTCCGTCCAGATACGTTACACCACGTCCGAGACGATCTGTTAACGCGGAACCGATATCACGATACTTCTCACTGATGATCCAGACCGACTTGGACTGATCTAGTCCTTCATTTACGATATCAATCATCTTCATGGCAATATAATAGGCAATCATGGAGTACAGAGCGTTCGGCCAACCGAATACGAATCCGGCACCCGCGAATATAAATACGTTGATAATCAATACGATCTGTCCCACAGAGAGCGGTGATTTCTCACTAAACAGAATAGCCACGATCTCCGTACCGTCCAGTGAACCACCAGAACGTATAACTAGACCTACCCCGACACCCAGAATTAATCCGCCGAATACGGCACCGAGAAGCGGTTCACCAGGTGTTAGTGCTGGAACTTTGTGCAACAGCGATGTTCCAATAGACATCACGACGATTCCCAGCAAAGTAGATAATGCAAAGGTCTTACCGATCTGCTTGTAACCAAGAATCAGAAAAGGCATATTGAGCAAAGTCAGAAATATCCCCAGCGGCAGATGTGTAAGCTCCGAGACCATAATCGAGATCCCCGTGATACCGCCGTCGATGACGCCGTTAGGCACGAGGAATACTTCAAGCGATACGGCCATGAGCACAGCACCGATCAGGATCATTACGATACGCTGCAGAAACTTCAGCGTAAACACGGAGCTTTTGACGCCGCGGTCGGCTTGCTTGGCCGTTAGTTCTTTCACCGTTACATTGGACATGGTATCCCCCCCGTAAAATCAGAATGTGAATCCATTTTATATATCCATTAAATTACTCCACGGGGAAGCTCCATGTAGATAATCAATTAAGACTATATTCTTCATGTACTATAACCCACCATCAAAACGGGTATCTAAAGGCGATATAAAATAGATTCAAGATGTACTGCTTGCCGGATCACACTTCCAAAAGAGAGCAAAAGGGAGCCTGTTTCCCCAGACTCCCCTCCTTCGTCACGACATGATTTATATAACTATTATATCATAAAAGATCAAATTGGAGCAAAATACTTAGCAAAAAGAAGATAAATTCAAATAAAGTGAATTTATCTTCAGAAATCTGCCCTAAATCGGCTAAAGAAGCGGAGAAAGCATGCGAGAAAGCATTTCGGCCCCTTTTTGCAGACGTGAGCGATGTTGGAATGCAAAGGTATCTATTTGGCTACAATCCTCAAGGTCACGTTCAAAATCATGTAGCAGACGTTGAATCGCAGAGCTTTCAAACAATACAGCCGTCAATTCAAAATTACAAAAGAAACTGCGCATGTCCATATTTGCCGTCCCTACTGTTGCCAATAATTCATCGACGATCATCACTTTGGCATGCACAAAACCTTTGCGATATTGATAAAATTTCACTCCGGCACGTAGCAATTCTTCAACATAAGAAAGCGATGCCAGATGCACTAGTCTTGAATCGGATTGATACGGAATAACAATTCTTACATCCACCCCACTGACCGCAGCAGTCTTAAGAGCCTCGTAAAGAGCTGGATCAGGAATGAAATACGGTGTGGTAATATATATCCGTTCACAGGCTACTGAAATCGCACCAAAGCACATCTCTTGAATGGCGTCCCAATCCTGATCGGGTCCACTGCCTAAAATCTGAATCCGTTCTCCGCCGCTGCAAATATGCGGGGGAAACAATTCTCCGAGCTGCGGCTCCATAATCCGTTTTCCCGAGGCCAGCTTCCAGTCGTTAAGAAACGTGCTTTGCAGGAAATAGACCGCATCTCCTTCAATCTGCACATGGGTATCTCGCCAAAATCCGACCTCAGGGTATTGCCCTAGATAGTCATCTCCAACGTTAATACCTCCAACAAAGCCGACCTTCCCGTCCACAACTACAATTTTTCGATGGTTTCGGTAATTGACTCTACGATCAATCGTCGCAATGAGCGGTGGCAGAAAAAAATGAAACTCAACCCCCGCATCCTGAAGCTTGCGTATAAAACTCCAACTCAGGTTATGACTACCGAGCCCATCGCAGATGAACCTGACTTTCACTCCCTCCTGCGCTTTACGGATCATCACCTGTTGAAAGCGAGTACCGATCACATCATCCCTGAAAATATAAAACTCGACATGCAGATGGTGCTTGGCCTTCTCCATTTCTCTCAGCATCGCCGCAAAAGCTTCTTCACCATTCGTGAGGACCTTGCTCCGATTACAGCCTGTAATCGGACTCTCGGACAGATGCGATAACAAATTGAATAAACGGTGCTGATGGTTGTATCGATCCCCTGGCATTTGGGTAACCTCTTCTATAATGTGCGCCTGTTTCCAGATCGTTTTGCGCATCTCCCTGAAGATGCGCGACCCGCCCTTTCGAAGTTTTTTGCGTTTACTGTAGTCCTGGGCTACGAAATAATACACGACGAATCCGATTAAGGGCACACAAAATAAGATGAACAGCCATGCCACTGCTTTGGCTGGATTACGGAACTCCAGCAGAAGAATCGTAGCCGCTTGAAAAATAAACACAAGTAAAATAATGACCAGCCAGAACATGCGGCCTCCCCCTTAGTACATACACTCAAATATTTTATTATCTATTTTGTAAAATTCCGTTATCTCGCTCACTAGCTTTGCCTTGCTTCATTCTAACCAGCTTTGACGATTATGTTGCCAGCTAATCATAGATACCCAATGTAGAGGACAATCGTAACGAATACTTAGATAAAACTTTACATAGCCTAACTTCAACACTGATTTGACAACTCCCTTTCCAGACTCTTCCTCTTTTCTTCCGGTAAAGGTGGTCTTCTTACGTAAAATTAGATATAATACTCGTTAAAACTTATTACATAAAAGGAGAAGAGTAGTGAATGGACAGTGAGAGGTATGCAATAAATTTGATTTTGGTTGCACTTTTGATAGGGTTATCGGCATTTTTCGTGGCAGTGGAATTCGCTCTCGTACGGGTTCGTCCGAGCCGAATTGATCAAATGATTGCAGAAGGGAACAAACGAGCGCTCGCTGTAAAACAGGCCGTTGCCAATCTGGACGGATACCTGTCTGCTTGTCAGCTCGGGATCACGATTACATCTCTCGGACTGGGCTGGCTCGGCGAACCCACAGTAGAGAAAATCCTGCACCCGGTGTTTGAGAGCATGAGCATTCCAGACGCACTCGCTTCATTCTTGTCCTTTGTCATTGCCTTTGTAGCGATCACATATTTACACGTTGTTGTGGGTGAACTCGCACCCAAAACGATAGCGATCCGCAAAGCCGAGACTGTCGCGCTACTGACGTCCGGTCCTATCATCTTGTTTAACCGAGTAATGTATCCTTTTATCTGGCTGTTAAACGGCTCTGCGAACCAACTGGTCAAATTGTTTGGTATCAAGCCTGCTTCAGAGCATGAAGACGCACACTCCGAAGAGGAGCTCCAGATCATTATTAACGAGAGCTTTGAGAGTGGCAAAATCAATCAGGCGGAATTTGGATATGTTAGCCGAATTTTTGCTTTTGATGAGATGCTGGCCAAAGAGATCATGGTTCCCCGGACCGACATGGTCTGCCTTTATCTAAATAAAACAAACGAGGAAAACCTCGAAATTATTCGTGAAGAGCAATACACCCGTTTTCCAGTCGTTAATGAAAGCAAAGACGATATTATCGGTATCATTAATACAAAACAATTTTTCTTAGAACTGTATGGTAATGATGATCCTGTCGACCTATCTTCCCTGATTCAGCCCGTGTCTGCCGTTCATGAGACAACTCCGGTTAAGGACTTGCTCAAAAAAATGCAGAAGGATGGCGTGCATATTGCTGTTCTCGTCGATGAGTATGGAGGCACGTCGGGTATAGTAACGATTGAAGACGTACTGGAGCAGATTGTCGGTGAGATTCGCGATGAGTTCGACGCAGACGAAGAAGAAGAAATTCAGATCGTGAATGAGCATTATATCATCATGGATGGTAAGGTTTCGCTGTCTAAAGTCAACGATATGTTCATGGCTTCGCTCGATGCGGACGAGTGGGATACGATTGGTGGATGGCTCTACAGCCACCGTCCGGAGATGAACGAACAGGATGAGTACGAATATGAGAACCTGACTTTCGTTCTGCTGGAAAAAGATAAAAATCGCTTTTACAAGGTCGCAATCGTCCCGAAAGAACCACTGAACATGTCAGACTACACCGATGAAGACGAGAAAGAAACAAACGTTTGATTTAAAAAAGGTCTGTCCACTACACAAGGACAGACTTTTTTAATGCTGACGGATGAAACATCCAGACCTCTCGTGCCACACATTAGGATTCTGCACGATCCTCAACAATGCGATTCTGGATTTTCCTAAATATAATCTTCAGAATCATATACAGCGGAATGATAATAATCATGCCGAGAATGTTGCCGAGGTCGGCTCCAACGAGCAGCAAGATCACCGTAGTCAACGGATGAATATCAAGTTGTTTG
The DNA here is from genome assembly GCF_023714295.1 of Paenibacillus polysaccharolyticus. Classification (GTDB taxonomy): domain Bacteria; phylum Bacillota; class Bacilli; order Paenibacillales; family Paenibacillaceae; genus Paenibacillus; species Paenibacillus polysaccharolyticus_A. The sequence goes on along the minus strand of NZ_JAMAUN010000010.1, from coordinate 117,958 downwards.
CCATACACATAAGGGGAGATAAGATTATCCTGAATTTGCTGTGCAACGACGATAATGATTAGAGACCAGAGAGCCATGGAAGGCGAGTCGATAAAAGCAACAATCACAACCGGAATCGCCGCCAGTAGCGCCCCCACATAAGGAATAAAGTTCAGAATAATAGACACTACCGTTAATAACAGCGCATAAGGCAACCCGATGAGAATAAAACCGATAAACATGAGAATGCCCAGCGCCACATTAACGATAACCCGGCCTACAATATAATTGCTTAGAGCCTCATCAATTTCGTGTACCGTTTCTTCCCCGTCTTTTCGATAATGTCTCGGCAATAACAGCGTCAGGTTGATTCCGAATTTACTACCTTCCTTGAGCATGTAATAGAGCATAATCGGAAATGTCGCCAAAATAATGACCAAGTTGGATACAACAGAAAACAGACCTGAGACATAATCCGTAACTTGCGTAATTCCCTGACTTAAATAATCGGACAATCTGGTAAATAAGTCTGAATCCTCCGGTAAGTAACGAGCAAGAAAACGATTGTTTTCCAGTGCTTTAATCTGCTCTACAAGAGATGAGACAAGCTTAGGTGTATTTTCGATAAAATTCCATAACTGCTCCCGCAGGGAAGGCCATACGAGAACGCTGAATCCTGCGATGAGGAGTCCGACAACGACATAAATAATCAGGACAGACAGCGCCCTTTTGATTTTATGGCGTTCCATGAAGTCCACGAGCGGGCGCAAAAGATAATAGAAAAATCCTGCGATCAGCAGCGGGATAATAATGATATGAATCAGCGAAGTGAGAGGGCGGAAAATAAAGTTGACTTTATCCCCCAAATACACGATCAGCAGCAGTAAAATAATTGCCGTGCATATGCGGTAAAATTTGTTGTTAATCAAGAAGCGTGATCCCTCCATCCGCTGCCATGCCAAGGTGACTGCGACGATAATATAATACTTAACATTACAATACCAGTATGTACCCTGAATGAACAGCTATGCCACATGCAAACAAAAAAAAGAGGCAGGAATTAACCTGCCACATCTCTTTTGTTAAATACAACCCAGGATATCACCATAAAGACGACATAATATACAGCGAGAACGGCTAAGGAGAACCCGAGACTCATCCCTTCACTTGCACCATTCATTAAGCTCATACCTGACGGTGAGTCCATATATTTACTCAGATCCATATTGTTGAACAGCACATATTTCGCCCAATCATACCGATCCGGATTGAAGATCAGTGAGAATATGTTTTGCGTGAACATAATAAACAGGGACAACCCGATTGCAAGTGCACCGGAGCGAAATACAGAAGAAACCATAAAAGCGATCGCGAGTGTAATGAAAAGGTCGATATACAGATAGCTCCACCTCGTAAAGGCATCGCCTGCCAGTACACCACTCTCTACCGAAACATCATGAGAAAACAGAATATAAGAACTGAGCATGGCCATACCAATGACCAATAGTGTACTTAATATACTGAAACCCACTACCGTCAGATACTTGGAAGCCAGAATTTTGCTGCGTGACCATGGACGGATGAGTAACAGTTTAATGGTTCCCCACGTAAATTCACCCGCCACCGATTCCGCTGCAACGACGACACAAAAAATCGTATTCAGGAAAAATACAATCTGGACTGTCGTAGCCGCAGGCTGCCAATATAGCACATCACTTGTCCCCGAGCCCTGCTTCATTAAAAAGGGCATTAGCAGCGAGATCAGAACAAGAATAGCTAACATAACCCAGGTACGTACACGACGGAACACCTTCATATTTTCATTCAGTAGCAGATTGCCGAAACTACCCAATGCCGCCACCTCCAGTCACTTGCAAGAATTGATCTTCCAGCGTACGGGTCACACTACGAATGGCATAAACTTGCACGCCTTCACGAACCAGCTTGGCATTGACCTCGGGAATCTGTTCTCGTGAGAGAGACGCCACGATAACCTTACCCTGAATAACGGCCTCTCCTCCCATAAGTTCAACAGCACGTTCAGCGTCATCGACTTCAAACGCAACTTCAATTAAAGCATCTGAACCTTGCTCATCCCGCAGATTTCGAACATCAATCAGTTTACCGTTCTGAATAATTGCTACGGTGTCACACATCAATTCCATCTCGGACAACAAATGGCTTGATACAAAAACAGTAATCCCTTCTTCATGGGTGAGAAGCCGCAGATAATCTCTTAACTCCCTTATGCCCTGAGGGTCGAGACCGTTTGTTGGCTCATCCAGAACTAACAGCTTAGGTCTATGTAATATAGCCTGTGCGACACCAAGGCGCTGACGCATACCCAAAGAATAGGTTTTTACCTTGTCATGAATCCGCGCTGTTAGGCCCACACGCTCAATGGTCTCTGCAATACGTTCCTTGGTAACACCAGGTGACATACGGGCAAAATGCACCAGATTCTGATATCCGGTCAGAAACTTGTACATCTCCGGATTTTCCACAATTGCCCCCACCTGGGCTATCGCCTCTTCAAACTCATTCTTCACACTGTGTCCAGAGATGAAAATATCTCCTTTACTAATGGACATCAAACCTACCATCATTCGAATCGTTGTCGTTTTCCCCGCGCCATTCGGTCCTAAAAAACCAAAAACCTGCCCCGGAGAAATATCCAGGGTCAGGTCACTGACCAATGATCGGGAGGAAATGATTTTACTGACGCCTTGAAGTCGGACGACCGGCTCCTGCTGCATTCAATCCTCTCCTTCATGGACGGACATATGTTATGCCCGCTTCTCATATGAGCATAGTGTATCATAATCTTTAGTAAATTGTCCTGCAAACTGGGACTTACCTTCTCGTTTTGATTCAACTACACACGCCTCACAGCATCCAAGCGGCATTTCACTCCGGTAAAATCCAGTACGAAATACGTGATTGCCTCCATTGCCCTCTGGTTTCTGGGCAGCGTCTCTAGCGACCGACACAATCATCCCACAACTGACACAGTAAAAGCGGCCCGTTTCATTCAATGGAATACCTTCCCCTCACAGGGAGCCTCTAGTCCCTGTTATTTGTCGTTAGACGCTGAAATTTGATACATTTTGTATCCTAATTCGTAATTTACTTGACACCAGGACTATTGTCAAGCTTTTTAAGCACAAAATTAGGTTGAAAATTCAAAAAAGCGCTATAAATGCGACAAAAGTCTCGCATTTATAGCGCTTAATCAAGGACTAATGATACAAAACGGTATGTTAAACCTTCATTTACATTACAAGCTATGTAACATTAACTCCTCATCCTGATATTACACTATATCACGCATCAGGATGAAGTTTCAGTGTTGTGTTTTCCCTCATCTGGATAATACCATAGCAGAGTCCACTGCTTACCATCCTGCACGAGATAACAAATCTGCACAAGATCAAACCTTCCAAAGGTTCCGGAATACATTTGTGTAACTTTTATTTTGTAAGCTTCGGAAAAGGGCTTCACGCCTTTCATGATCTCTACATCAAATTCCCGTTCCGGCGGTTCCATCTCCAGTTCAAACGTCTGCACACCGAAATGTTGCATAAAGATGTGTGCTCTATTCTGCACGTAGGCACTCTTTGGGAATCGCTCTTTCATTAAAGGATGAAAAAGCTCCCAGGAGCTTCCGAAGTCACCCGTTTGCTCGTATTTGTAAAACTCTTCTGCTACAGCAGCAGCCTCTGCAGGCGCATCTGCACGGAATAACGCAGGTACACTCCTAATAATCAGCCATAGCAAAAGCATTACAAATAAAACAAGTCCACTTTTTTTGAGCAGCGCATTACGGTTTCTTCTTCTTAGCATCATTCAGCCCCCTTGTCCTGCCTACCCCATATGTATGTTGGTATGCAAGCAAGTAGAAGCTATAGCTGGGTGAAACATTGCATTTCCTGGGAAATCAATGATGTCTTCTACCCAGCAAAGCTCGAATTCCTATATAAATTGCAATACCACAACACCCGCCAATCAAGTCTACACCGACATCCCAGATTGAACTCGTACGGTTGGGGCTAAACTGTTGAATATACTCGTCAATGGAGGCAATGATTACAACGAACATCAGCGCTAACGCAACGCATGTTATGACACGCACCCGTTTGTAACGCAGACTACCATAGATTAACACTGCGAGTATAGCGTAGACTAATAGATGCGCAGTCTTACGAAAGAGGAATTCTACAAAATCATACGGTCTCTGTTTTAGCGAATATTCATGTCCGCTATACGTAAAGTGCACATCGGGCAGTGTAAACCCGATGTGCACCTTCTGCGATAGTCTGTGGAGCCACGGCTGAATATTCTGCTGCTGATAAGATTGAGCAGACATCGACCAGATGATTACAATCCAGATGACAACCAGCAGCAGGGCAATCCACCATCCGTATGTTCTGCGTGTCTGCTTATACCTTTGGGGCCCGGAGCCTCCCCTCATGGTCATCTTGTTCACCACTTTCATGACTATGTTAATCTTGTTACTCTAATGATCCGACATAGATTCCTCTGCCATTCGTGCCAATGTAGACGCGCCCATAGGTTTGACGATCAGCAACCATAATCTGTGGTTCATTGCTCAAGCCAATCCCTTCACCCGTCGGACCGATATTACTCCAGGTCATCCCCATGTCATCGGAACGGAAAAAGCCAGTGATATTATTAACAGTCCCATATACATAAGCGCTTGGTACCGTCTGACCAGGTCGATTTTTGCCAAAAGAAAACAACCTGGAGTTCTGTACGCCTTGAATCTTGGTAAACGTGGAACCCGAATTCGCTGATGCATACAACCCATCGGCACCCAGACTTACCCATACACGATTCGCCAATCCGGGAGCAGCCTCTACTTTAATGTTCCCCTCACTTACCGGAAGTCGGGTGGCATTGCCTTTGTACCAGTTAGCTCCTGCATCGGTTGAGCGATACAAATAACCGGCAGCATACATGTAAAATTTATATCCGTTGATGCGATCAGCGGCAAGTGGATGGTTATAAGTGAAAACCATACTTCCTCCAATCGCCTGAAAAGGAGCGCCATTCATGTTTTGCCAGGTCGTTCCTCTGTTGATACTCCTGACCGGATTTCCAGTTTGCGGATAATAGACAATGACGTTGGGATTGGTAGCCGAGTAAGCTAGCCGCCCCAACGTAGAACCTGCTGGAAGATTCATCGGAGTTACGGAAACGCCATTATTAGAGGAGACAAACAAACGGGTTGTTGTACCGTACCAGTCACTGCTCCCCAAAAAAACCATGTAGTTCGGGTTGGCCTCATGGTAATCTATGCTCACAATTTCACGCATGCCCGCAAGCGGGAGTTTGTTAAGCGGTATTTCGCTCACGTTCTCATGCCGAAATCCGATCTGATCAGTTAAACCACTGAAAAATGATACGCCTTGTGGCGGAGTTGACGCTGTGAGTGCAACAACTTCCTCATGTCCATCCGTAATCGCTTCCCATGTGCTTGCTGATCCTGCCACTCCATTTGTACCATTGATGTTATTTGTTTTGTACACACCGAACCAATCTGAGGCATATACGGAACCGGCATTGTGGGGGTCAAATCCAATACTGGATGTTGCGGAGAAAAACATATTAGGTGTCCACCATCCCGGTTTGGAAACCAGTGTTTTATTGACAGTGGTCCAGCTGCTTCCCCCGTTCACCGAGCGATATAGGGGCAAATTATCGCCTCCTGTCCGAACTGCGGCCAGAATGTGATTATCGTTTCTAGGATCGATTGTAATGCCGTAATACGAGGAATAACTCGAGCTTGGTGTGATATTGGTCCACTGCACACCATTGTATTTGAAAATCCCTTGGTTATCTGTCGTTACATATAACGTGCCGTTCTTCGCTACAGTCATGCGGGCGGGGTATTCAGGACTCCGGCCCGTAAGTTGCCAGGTCGTCTGTCCGTTACTTCTGGGCGCTTTGCTATATACACCAATACCACGTACACCTGCATACACAACTTGCCCTTGCTTCGTTACAGGATTCAATCCGTAGGCTACACTTCGTATACCTTCACCAGATAACCCGTTAGGCACATCCCTTACCTTGCTCCAGGTGGTCGCACCGTCACTGGAGGTGTACAAACCATCATAACGTGTACCCACATGCAGATAGTTTGAATTGGTTGGATTAACAGCTATGCTCTCTCCCATGGCCCGGTGAATATTCCCGTTAGCTTCATTCCGAAGGTTGAGTCCCGTACGTCTCCAAGTAGCTCCGCGGTCAGTAGATTTCAGAATATCACTTGGTCCGACATTGCCATACTTCCCGGCCGCAATATATACCACATTCGGATTTTGTTGGTCCAAGGCAATGCCATCGACCCCGTACAAATTGCTATCTTCATCCCCTAAATGATCCAGCAGCGGAATCCAGTTTCCGGAGGAAGTGTCTAGGCGATAAGCCCCTCCAACGTCAGTACGAGCATAAACCAGATCAGGTTCAGTCGGATGAATGACAACACCTGTAACGTACCCCCCACCACCAATAGGCACATGCTTCCATTGATAACTTTGAGCTGATTGAACAACACTTGTACTTGCAGGTATCATCAGCATATACATCAACAGCATAATCATTGATAATTTCATTAGCGTGGAGATACGCATCTGGTTCACCGCCCTATCCGATCATCTTGTGTGCTCCACAATCATTTGGTGAATTCTGTCCCTCTCCACCTGATCCACCATGTAATAATAGATTCCGTCTATTTTTTTCCCCGATCCTTTAATTTCAATGGAGTCAATATGGTTTAGCACCGGTCGATAATTGGTGAACATCTGCTTCATTTCATCAAAAGTTATATCGGTTCTGACATGCGCACTGAATTCATCGAGCAAAGATTCGAACTGAAACATGTTGGATACCTGCACTGTATTTTTCAATACCTGCTGAATAATTTCCCGCTGCCGATCATTCCGGCCCAGGTCCCCCTTTGGATCATCATAACGCATTCGTGAAAACCCGAGAGCTGCCTCACCATCCAGATGGATCGTCCCCTGCTCAAAACGTCTTCCTTCGTAGTCAAAGGCAAACGGATTATTCACGTCGACCCCGCCTAGCATATCGATGACCTGCGCAAACCCCTCCATGTTGACTTTCATGTAGTAGTGTATAGGAATATCCAGTAGTTTCTCTACGGATTGCACAGACATGTTCACGCCCCCAAATGCATAAGCATGGTTGATTTTATCCTCCGTACCGTGTCCCACGATACTTGTTCGGGTATCTCGGGGGATGTTAAACATCAGAACGGACTGTTTTGCCGGATTTACGCTGAGCACAATCATCGTATCTGAGCGGCCTCGATCATTGGTGCGTTCATCTACGCCTAGAATTAACGCATTGAAAGCCTCCTCGTTTTCCATGTCTACGGGAAAGTCGCCCCCGCCACGCTGATCTGTAATAGAGACCTTTTTAATCGGTTCCCGCGGCTCATACATCTCTTCCGCAGCTGATTTGACGTGCAGGTACAGATAAACGGAATATCCCAGCAGCAGAACAACCATGAAGACCACTGCTCCAACTGTAATTTTAATCCCCAGTCTCATCATATTCGCCTCCGTCAGATGATTGCGGGTTTTCTGCTTTCAATATTGGTCAGGCTTGGACGTCCCACAGCATAATATCGGAAGGAGCTATCCTTGATTTGTGCCTCTCCGTATATATTTCGTCCATCAATCAGAATAGGCTGTTTCATTCGAGTGGAGAGTTCAACCAGATTCACTTCCATGAACTCCTTCCATTCGGTCAGGACACAGAGTGCATCAGCTCCTTCGGCTGCATTCATGGCGCGCTCTTCCCAAGCAATAGAAGGTGAATCTACCTCTTTTCGGAAGTTTACCGTTGCAATTGGATCATATGCACGAACACGGGCTCCTTCTTCCAACAAACGCTGAATAATCTCTATAGCTGGAGCATCACGTACATCATCGGTATCCGGTTTGAATGCAAGCCCCCAAACAGCAATTTCTTTTCCTTTTAGTGAACCCAGCGCATCCTCCAGTTTTCGAATGACATTAAAACGCTGATCCTTGTTTACTTCCACAACGGATTTCAACAACTTGAAGTCATAGTCTACATTGCCTGCAATTTGGATCAACGCCTGAGTATCTTTGGGGAAACATGATCCTCCATAACCAATACCGGCTTTAAGAAATGACCCACCAATTCGTCTATCATATCCCATACCCTCTGCAACACGGCTGACATCTGCACCTACCTTCTCGCAAATGTTCGAAATTTCATTAATAAATGATATCTTGGTTGCCAAAAAAGCATTGGATGCATATTTAATCATTTCTGCCGAACGGATATCTGTGACGATAATCTGGTCCGTAAGTGGTTGATGTAATTCTCTCAGTACCTGCTCTGCCCGGGCGCTGGAAGTACCAATTACGATTCGGTCAGGAAAGAGCGTATCTTGTACGGCTGTACCTTCACGAAGAAATTCGGGCACGGAAGCCATATCAAACGGCTGGTCTGTCAGACTGCTGATCCACTCCTGAATTCGATCATTGGTCCCCACAGGAACAGTGCTTTTTGTCATTATTATTTTGTAATTATCCATATGAGAACCAATTTCCCGCGCGACAAGCTCAATATAGCTGAGATTAGCCTCACCGTTAGGCAATGAAGGTGTGCCAACAGCGATAATAATGATATCCGAATAACTGATCGCATCTTGAATATTGGTTGTAAATGACAATCTGCCTGCCTTCACGTTGTTGTTCATGATCTCCTTAAGCCCTGGCTCGTAAATCGGCACATGACCTTCCGTGAGCAAATTCACCTTTTCCACATTGTTATCAACACAAATAACCTGATTCCCCAGCTCTGAAAAGCATACGCCTGATACAAGTCCCACATACCCCGTGCCAATGACCGTAATATTCATTCCAAGATCTCCCCCAAGTCCTAATGTGATGGTTACACATGCCTTACATAAGTCTGAACAATATCTTTCCATTCCGTGGATACTCGCACGATGTCTTCCTCAATCAGTTGTGTGCCGATCTGTACTTCTATGATTTCAAGTTCGGTAATCGCACGTACAGAGTGAAGCATGCTTTTGTCAATGACTACGGTATCCCCCTCACCAATCTTGCGACTCTCTCCATTCAGAATCAGTTCGCCTTCCCCTGATGCAACGGTCCACACTTCATTGCGAAGCAGATGATATTGGTAACTAAGGTTTTTACCAGCAGTAATACAGATCCGTTTGGTTAGCACCTCGCCCCCAGCTTCATTTCTTGTGTGATCCAACACCCGATAACATCCCCACCTGCGCTCCTCATACATAGGACGCTGATCCTCATTCTTCAAGATTTCTTTGATTCTTGGACTGGACTCCTTATCACTGACCAAAATACCGTCCGGGCTCACAGCTACCACAACATCTGAAAGTCCCAGAATAGCCACCGGAATGTTTAGTTCGTTGACTAAATGTGTGTTTTGGGTATCTGACGTAATCCACCCTTTGCCCACTACTGTGGTATCCATCTCTTCAGTAAGGGTGTTCCACGTACCAAGATCCTTCCAAAATCCGTTATAGGGTAAGGCTATAACCTTTTTCGCCTGTTCAACGATCTTGTAATCAAAACTTATTTTTTGTAATCTCCCGTATTGTTTCAGCATCTCGTCGTACTGGATTGGCAGCTCCATCTCAATTAACAAATTGATCAAATACCCGAGCTTAAAGGCAAAAACCCCGCAATTCCATAATGCATTCTGCTCGATCATGAGAGCTGCATCGGATTCACAGGGTTTTTCTTGAAACTTGGCTACATGAATATATTCTTCTGTCGACATGTCTGAACTTTCTTTATCCCGTGCTGGGATGATGTATCCATACTTCTCGGATGGATAGGTCGGTATAACTCCCATCAAAGCCATATCTGCTCCTGACTTCTCCATCATCTCTGGCAAAGTGCACAACGTCTCAAAAAATTCTTTTTCCACAAAAGGATCAACCGGCAGCACCGCTACCGTTTCGCTCAGGCTCACACTCTCCACGGAATACAAGTAGGAGGCTGCGAGGGCGATCGCTGGAAATGTATCCCGGCGCTCCGGCTCCACTACCAGCTGTACTTCCTCACCGAGCTGCGAAGTCAAAATCTCGACCTGCGACAGACTCGTGGCAATGAGTGTTTGTGAAGCAAGGCCACTCTCATTCATTTGGCGCCATACACGTTGCACCATCGATTCCAAATCACCGGAAGGACTTCGAAGGACTTTAAGAAACTGCTTGGATCTGGCATCATTGGACAATGGCCAGAGACGTTTGCCAGAGCCGCCGGATAAAAGAATGCTTCTCATAACGCGGCTCCATCCGAGAGCACAATAGCCCCGGAACCCTTAGAAGGCTCTTTTGCCAGGTTTGCCGCTTCAGCTCTCCCTGGAGTTCCAGACTTTCCGGCACCTCCCGATTGGTTTGCTTCCAATCGGCCCACCGGATTATTTTTCGTCCATGCTGCGTAATAGTTTGAGTTTTTGCCATAGGAGTTATCTAGCAGTACATTGGGCTGATCGAGCAGACAAGCCAAAATATGCCCATGCAGGCGGGACGTTGTGACAGTTTTATATTTACTGAATTCTTTAATCGCGGTATGTACCATCCGATCCGAATATTTGTACCATAACCAGCGGGCGAGCGACCGACCTTTGCTTGATTTCAGACGGGATGTAATCATGCGAATAATCTTCCGATCAATCCGGTTGTACAATGTCTCCCAGTCCTTGAAGACGGCCTCAGGTCCACTGATAGATTCATAGTGAGTTTGATTCTTCGTTTTCTCAATGTCTTTACGGAAAAAATATAACATCTCCGCAAGGGGTTGCCCCTTGGATTTCAGTGGCCATAGCTGATGCGCCATATCCGGTGACAAATATACATTAGTTTGCCGAAACTCCCTTTTGGCAATCTCATAGGATACGGTATCCCTGACAAAGAAGTGTACATCCTTATGACGATTAAATACCTGCGCTGTCTTTTTCAGCTCAATATCACTCTTGTAGAACATCGTTTGAGGCAGTATTACAATCCGGTGATGCGGATGTTGGTTGATCATCCGCTCTCTCAATTTCTGATGAGCAGGATACAGATCACCGAAATTACCTCCGCCATGCAGTACGATCGTTATTCCATCTGGCACGTTCAAAGACAATGGGCAATCCAAGACACTGTATCTGGCAAGTACATTAATTTCATTATCCCGGAAAAATGCTTCTGTACCTTTCATAATAAGCAGGTCGCCACCGTTACTATGCACGGGGTAATCCAGATAGTAGATATTGCTTCCGGACGGGATCACTTTCAAAATCTGACGTAAATGTCCCTTTAACTCTTCCATGGGATGAATATTGTTAGCGTCCAGCATCTCCATCTCCTCCTTGGGTCACTCTTTTTCTTTTTTTGTTTAGCCGTTCATACAGAAAAGGCAGGTCCTGCTTGTCAAAGAACATCGTTCCAAATCTGACTTTGAACACGATTTTCATGGCGGCTACCGTAACCAACATACGTACAACAGAACCGACCAGTAACGCTATCGCAATCCCATTCAATCCCCATAAGGGGGTGAAAACAAAAAATAGAGCCACCGTGACGGAAAGTGCGATAAGTTGTCTGATCATCACAAGCCCTGGACGTCCCAATGCATTAAAAGCAGATGCGAGAATCCACGAGCCCCCGCCAATAATACATTCGAAAGCTAAAATGTAGAAGGCTACACTGGCCTCCAGAAATTCAGAACCAAACAGCAGGCCCATCAGATAGTTCCCGACAAACATCGTCGGGATTACAAGGATCATCATGACGATCAGGGAGATACGAAATGCTCGGCCTACCGTCCGGATGATCTGTTCCTGGGGCTGTCCGGTGACTTTTGGAAAGACCACATTACTGATTGCAGTTTGCACCGCATTATAGATTCGTGATAATGCAAATACAACAGAATACAAACCAAAATCACGCGGAGTGAGCAGAGCAAGAATGATGATTTTATCAAACTGGGTATAGAGCGTACCAAGCAGTTCTACTCCATACACCTTGCCACCATAACCAAAAAGCTTCTTCGCTGTAACTTGGTCTATCTGATCCTGAAACCATCTCAGTCTCAATTCATTACGATTGGCATAGATTGCCCACACCACAACCGAGAAGCTGGTCACGAAATAGATGGCTGCCGCGAGCTGGATACTGAGCAGGCCCAGTCCCCACAATACAAAAAGCCCGCCTACATTAAAGAGGGGGATCATTAATCGGATGCCATTATAAACGGCGAATTTCTCCCTACTCTGCGAGAGGGCCGATATGAGATTGATAACAATCAGCACAGGAACCGTTGCTATGGTGTACCATCTGGAAATTTGAATCACTTCAGGGGGAAAGCTTGAGAGCCAGTATGGGAGACCGAGCCAGGCAACCACTCCGATAATGATGCACACTGGAATTTGAAACAAAAAACTTAAACGGACATATTGCGCGCTCTTCTCGCTCGCACTCTGTTTGATGTTATATATAATCGACGTAGGAAGGCCAAACCCGACCAAACCGGTTAACAATGCAGGCCAGAAAAGGATGGCTGAGAATGCCCCTTTTCCTTCTACTCCAAACATGCGTGATGTAAGTATGGAAGATAGCATCGTCAGTGTCATGACCAGCAGATTCGTCCCACTTGTCTGAAAGATAGCACTCATCAAGCCATTTCCCCGCAATACTTTACTTAGCGCAACTTGAGCCATAACGATCCTCATCCCTTACTGTTTTGACGAAGCGATCCAACGATCATTCCGTTCCGATAACATACTTTGGCCAGTTGGCGTGTAAAACGATCAGCATTATAAATATATATCAGTGCCGTTGTGATGCCTTGCACCAGCTTGATGCCATGTTTGATTGTACGTAACACTCCCCGATGCTGATCCCTGATCGCATCGCTTACCCCCTGCCAGTAGATCCGGCGCAGAAACCAGTTTTTCGTCGTCCGCTCCTTGGCCACTTTATGTTGCACCGCCCCGTATGGCGTGTAATACACCTTATATCGGGTTCGAATTCGTGCAATCAGTTCACTCTCCTCACTAGAGAGAAGATTGTTCCCCACTCTGCCCAAATCTTCACGGAATGGAGCCAACTCATCAAAGACCGATAGGCGAAAGGCTACGTTTGCCCCAAAGGGAATCGAGGGGCTTTTCATCTCGGTCACTTCATTGGCAAAATCCAAAATTGTGAACAACGACCGGTTCTCCGGCGGAATCCACATCGGTTCGGGGACTTCCCAGATTGGATCAATTCGTCCGCCAACACATCCGATCTGCTGATCCATTTCAAACACATGCACAATCTGCCGAATCCAATCTTTGCAAGCAAATGCGTCATCATCCAAAAATAAAATATACTGACCACGGGCTTCCTGAATGGCACGGTTGCGAGCCACAGATAAGCCTTGCTTTACTTCAAGCACATATCGGATATGATGCTGTTCATGCTGCAGAATCGTTTGCAATACCTGATCACGAGTGTTGTCTTTTGAATTGTTATCAATCAGTATGATCTCGTAATCATCACAGGGATAACTCTGCCGAACAGCACTGCGTATCGCCTCTATAGCATCCTGTGCACGATTATACGTACATATTGCTACAGTCACCTTCATCATTTCATCCCCATATTCTTAAAATAGGTTAACCTGAATAGAGCGTAAGTGTTCGCTGCGCAATGACCGGCCAATCCAGCCGTTCCAGCGCTTTGACAAATCCGCTGCCTTCCTCATACTCGGATTGCTTCATTCGGATCAGATGCATGGCCTTAATTAATCCATCCGGGTCCGCCGGGTCATAAAGCACGGCACAATCATCAGGCAAATATTCCTCCAGCAAGCCGATCCGTGGTGCCACCACAGGTTTACCAAAGCTCAAAGCCAGAATGGCACTTCCAGAGGTTGCAATCTGTTTGTAAGGAAGAATGATCGAATCGACGGCAGCAAAATAATCCGAATATTCATCATCTTCTATGAAATGAAAATGAGTATGCACCTTGCCGCTCTGGAGAACCTGTGTATCTAGTTCGTACTTCTCCACTTTTTTTCCGGCAATTAGTAGATGTGCTTGTTCCGACTGTAGGCCCTCAAAAGCGTCAAGCAGATCATCCACTCCCTTGTAAGGGGAAACTTGCCCGAAGAATCCATAAACATAGCTATTCTTAGGAATTCCAAACCGCGAACGGATGTCTGTTCCTTTTCCCTTATATACCCCTTTGTAGTGGCCATGAGGAATAATCTCGATTCTGTCCTCTCCCACACCGAAGGTTGAACAAATTTCGGGAATCAGCGGTTTGCCCATAACGATCAGCTTCACACAATTGGCCACCAATATTTTTCGCATCCAATAATCAAATCTAGTTTTTCCGCTGTTATGTGGCCAGATGTTATGAACCGTCCAAAATAATTTCACCCCGCGAAGACGTGCATAAGCAATCATCAGCACATAAAGCATGGCCTTAATTGTGGTGGACAATACAGATGAGCCTCTATAATAGAAGCTGGGCCAGTGAAAATGTACGATATCATTCTTTTTAAGCCTCAACAGATTCTTTTTCGTAAACTGCTTTACCTCCCACCCCTTATTCTCAATGGATCCGGATAAAAGCTCATTAAACTTGTTGTTCTCAATCATCTTCGGCAACATATATACTGTCGGGTTTTCCATCCACACACCTCTTACTTCAGTTTCATTCGTACAGGTTCCTCAGCATATGCTCCTGCCATACGTCTGGCCTGGAACCGCATCAGGTAACCCAGCAGTATAATTTTGGTGTTCCGCTTGAGTAGCACCCAGTCTCTCCACCATGGATACAACGATAAAGCTTTTTTCAGATATACATGATTGCGAATCCTGTTCCGGGACCATTCCAACATGCGATAGTGTTGCAGCTGGCGGCGCTTCTGCTCTTTGGACATATCATTGTAATACTTTAAAATGATTTTGCGCTGTCCCTTATATTTGGCACTTGTGGAGGTGGAGATACGCGGGCCACTATGAATATTGATATCTACCAGCACTTCTTTTACATTAATGGCGACATATCCCCGTTGGAGAATACGCAGATAAAAATCATAGTCCTGAGCCGAGGTTAAATTCTCATCAAACCTTACATCTCGGGCTAGCGAAGTCAGTACCATGATCTTGGACGTTTCTCCAATCCAATTGAAGGTAAGCAGATCCTCGTAACGAATGACATCCCGCTCTTCTACAGATAACTTTCGTTTGACCACCTGATGCTGATCATTGGTATACGCCAGATATTTACTGCAAAAGGTAAAGGATTCCTCCGTCTTTTCCAGCACCTCACACTGAATTTTAATTTTGTCAGGCTTCCACTCATCGTCGTCATCCAGAAAAGCAACATATTTACCATTCGCTTGGGATATGCCTATATTCCGCGCATGATTGGCTCCTTGGGGGAAGGGCACCCGAATATATCGAATGCGCTCATCATCACGAGCCCAAGCTTGACAGACCTCGGGCGTCGTGTCCTCCGAGCCATCGTCTATAATGAAAATTTCTAATTCCGGATATGTTTGCGCAAGCACACTGTTCAGTGCAAATTCTAACAAGTTGACCCGATTATGGGTTGTAATGATGCAAGATACCAAAGGATTCATACCATCACCTTTTCCTGTTCATTCGGATTTCACTAGGATACTTTTGCCTGTAAGGCATCATATATTCCTGACAATCTGCCCATCAGCAGATTAATATCAAATCGTTCGGATATAATCTCTCTGTTATATGAGCCCATTTTTTTTCTGGCCTCATCATCTGTAATGAGATCGGTCAGCGCCGTTGTCAGCCCGTGCACATCTCCCGGCTCGATTAACAGCCCATTATGACCAGATGTAATGACCTCAGGAATCCCCCCCACTGTGGTCGAGATAATGGGCAAGCCACAATTCATCGCTTCGAGTATAGCCATAGGTAATCCCTCATGATAGGAAGGTAGCACCAAGAAATCCGCTTCCTGCATCAGCTTTTCCTTTTGCTCTCCGTTAATCCAGCCGAGTACGTTAACACAATCCTCAATCCCGTATTGCTGTACAATCGCTTTGACTTCATTGACTTCACCATCCCCTGCTAAATTGAAGATTGCATGGATTCCTTTTGCCTTCAATTGCTGAATGGATTGAAGTAAATCATAGACTCCTTTTCGTTCCCCAAGTCTGCCCAAGAACAGAGCATTCACCGCAGCCTGCTGCGTTTTGGGTAGTGGTGCTTTTACGAATACCCCGTTATACAACACTTCTATCCCATTCTCCGGCACGATGGTGGCGAAGTATTCTCTCCACGTATGGGACAACACGATCAGCTTGTCGGCCTGATTTAATATATAATGGCAATACTTGCGTTGCAGGGGAAATTTGTTGTAGAACTCGTCAAAGCTCGCCGCATGAATATGAAGTATAACCGACTTGCGAAACAGCTTGCGTGCTGTGAGCAAGAACATTGATTTTCGATAAAAGCTCCCATTGTTGGCCATATGAATATGCACGATATCGGGTTTGAACGTGTACAGCTTCATCCAGAACTTCAGATATCCCTGAATAAAAATAAGCAGACGTGAGAACACGCTGCCCGTGATGTAGGTTTCGACCCGTTGCATGGGGTACAATTCGGAGATGGAGGAATCCTCGATATTTTTGATTACACTCACAATTCCACCCATATCCCTCAAGGATGATCCAACAACCAATACTTTTGGTTTCATGACAGACTCCTTTTCTCATGGTTAATCCATTGATCTAGACTCCGCCTTACAGACTGTTCACATAACTTTTAATGGTAGAAATCAGATCAGATGGCTGCCTTACATAAGGTTGAAATTCCATCTCCCCGATGTAAGGGATCACCTTGCGCAGTTCGGACTGACTTTCCGCAACAACAACATAACCGCGCTCCTGAAATACCTTGGCAATCTCAAGCTGGTGGTCATCGACATGCTCACCTTTGTCTTTGCGGCGAGGAATAACAACAACCGGCTTTCCCCGTTCAAGACAATTCGTGATGGAGCCTATACCGGCATGCGTAATCACACATCGGCTGCCCTCGATATACGCATCCATCTCTTCTTGGCTTAGGAACGGAATTGTTTTGAAGTGACGTGGTTCATAGGAAGTGTAACCCGATTGCGCCACGATTTCTTCCTGAATGGTTCCAGCTTCAATCGCTTCATCCAGCAGTGCAAACATGCGATCAAACGAAAAGCGCTGTGTCCCCACAATCGCGAAAATCAAAATAACGCCCCCCTGTACTTCGCATTGGGATAGCTGTCCTGTAACGTTTCCCATTGAATGAAGAACTCATCCGAAATTTTGTACATCAGTCGTCCAGTTGCGCTGGAGGAATAAATTTTGGCATAGCTTTCAATATAAATGAGCTTGGCGCCGAATAGTTTACCAAACAGGCAAAATGGAAATGTCGCACCTGCCCCTGTCGTAATGATGACTTTGGGACGTTCACGCAGGTATAAATAGAGTGATTTGATGATGTTTGCAGCAAAAACAAGCAAAAACAACAGGTTTTTACGCTCCTGCTGCATCAGGAAATACACTTTATTCCGGGAAGTATCCACGCTTTTGCTTTTGTTTTTCTCCGTGATGATAAAGTAGTCATGGTCTTCCACCGCAGGAATGATCTTGGTCAATTCATCAAGATGGCCGCCCGTCGAACTGATCAAACAGACCTTCATGTTCTAATCTCCTTTGGAAAGGATACTTCCCCCGTATGCTGCAACTGTGAATCGGCCTCTTTTACTGCTGTCTTTCCGGCATTCCGGCCCTCTCCAGTTGTATACAATGCATTCAAATAAATACAAAACGGGGCAATGAGATGTACTGTAGACAACGTGTTATCGAAAAATGAATATGTCAGAAACCCTGCAATCATACCTAAAAAATATAACTTGATGATACCGTTCAGACGATGATAGATGACCCGGAATACGAGCAGTAGCGAGAGAAATAACAGAATCGCACCCACAAGTCCACCATCATAATAAAAACGAATGTACTCATTGTGCGGAACAACAAACCCCGAAAATATGCTCCCATCGTTCGCAACCAATGTAGAGCCCAAGCCGCGGCCAAAAATAGGATATTCGTTTGCTTTCTCAATAAAATAACTCCAGGCCACATCCCTACCAGACAGTCCCTTGCTCTCTGATCTCATCTCATAATTGTCCCACTGTGCGATAACCATGTAGGTCACAGCCACAACGAATAAAATGAGGGGAAGGACCGCAATCACTCTACCCTTAACAAAGGCTCTCATCTGATCAAAAAGATACACCAGAATGATCGGAATCAGTGCAATTAATGGTCCACGTGTTCCCGTCTGCACCAGAATGATAAGATGTGTCAGTGTCAACATATAGAACAATACGGCCTGCTGACCCTGTCTGATCTGAATGAGACAGACACAGATCGAAATGAAACAAAGCATTGCCAGATGTGCGGCAATATTTGCTCCCTGCAAACGTGTCACACCGGATATTTCCAAATTCATAATGGACAATATGCCACCCAATTGGAGAAAATAGCCCCCTACCAGACTGAGTACTGGTAGCCAGGCTAGCACATGGATAATACGCCGGCTAACCTCATGTGTGAAGTGAGGTATCAATAACAGAAAGGGAACCACTACCCCTAGAAATGCTTTGAACGGATCAAGCGGACTAACCCTGCTCGGCAGATCAGAAAGAAAGTAGCTTTCCACGAATAAAAACGTAATGGCCAGTGCCGGGTAAATTAATGGTTTACGTATGCCGTAACGTAGAAAAAGTGAAACGACAAATCCAAGAATCGCCAGCTTGTAAAAGGACAGTGAATCAAGTCCGGCGAGTTGTACTTTGAAGATCTTGTCAATGGACAAGGAAAAGCTGATCACAAACATAATAAAAATCCAACTGGGGTGCTTGATATACACACCCAGCAGGATTACAAACAATAGCGCAGCTACCGAAACTAGTGGAAGATAGATAGCTGCAGCAACGATAACCAGCGATAAAAAAATGATCCTAAAAACCTTCATATCCGTTGCAGCCACTAAACCGGTCTTTTGCATATCTGCTATGCCACCTCAGAACCAGAATCTTGTTTCAAAATGCATCCTTTGAACCGAGCAGCACTTTGAATGTTTTGAAAATGATTTTGATATCCATCAACAGATTACGCTCAAGCGCATAGGTCAAATCAAGTTCAACCATCTCCTTGAAGCCGACACTATTTCGCCCACTCACTTGCCAGAGTCCCGTGCAACCCGGCATCACCTGCAGACGTTGTCTATCGTAGGAAGTATAATTCTGTACTTCTCTCGGCAGAGCCGGACGTGGCCCTACAAGACTCATCTCCCCTTTGAAAACGTTCCACAGCTGCGGAAGTTCATCCAGGCTCGTTTTTCGAATAAATTTGCCGATGCGTGTAATACGTGGATCATTTTTCATTTTGAACATATTCCCGTTGACTTCATTCTGATCGATCAGCTGGTCCAGCATACCCTCAGCATTCTCAACCATGGACCTGAATTTATACATATAAAATTCCTTACCATGCTGTCCCACACGAACCTGACGAAAAAAAACAGGGCCTTTGGGGTCTTCCATCTTGATTAACACAGCAAGCAAAATAAATAGGGGTAACAATAGAATCAAACCTATGAAAGAACCGAGAAAATCAAGCATTCTTTTCATAAATAAATAAACTTTATCCGCATTTTGCCTGGTTAACTTGCCTGATCTATATCCCAGACTGGGGTCCATTACGATCTCGGCTTCCTTAGTCTGCGGAGTTGAGCTCATTCATAATCCCTCCCAACCACATGCTCTACAACATGTTTGTCAAGAATTTGTTGCAACGCTTGGAGCATAGGAAATTTAAGATCATGATTCTGTAAAGCAAAATCGATAGTTGTCAAAATGAATCCGAGCTTCTCACCGACATCGTATCGCACTCCTTCAAAGTCGTAAGCGTACACTCCTTGTGTTTCATTTAAACGTTGGATCGCATCTGTAAGTTGAATCTCTCCCCCTTGACCAATTTCCTGTTGTTCCAAATATTCGAAAATCTCTGGGCTCAGGACATATCTCCCCATAATCGCCAAGTTGGAAGGCGCCGTTCCTTGAGCAGGCTTTTCCACAAATCGCAGAACCTCCGTCAAACGCCCATCCGATTGTAATGGGTCCACAATACCATATCGATCCGTTTGTTCAGGCAAAACTGTCTGTACCCCAACGATGGATTGATGAACTTGTTCATATTGATCAATGAGTTGTTTCGTACAAGGCACTTCGGATACAACGATGTCATCCCCAAGCAGGACGGCGAACGGTTCATCACCGATAAAGTTACGTGCGCACCAAACGGCATGCCCCAGTCCTTTAGCCTCTTTTTGTCTTATGTAGTGGATATCCACATTAGATGATTTGCGCACCTCTTCTAGTAGGCCCAGCTTTCCCTTTTCCAGGAGATTGTGTTCCAGTTCAAATGCGTTGTCAAAGTGATCCTCAATAGCCCGCTTACCTTTTCCTGTTACAATGATAATATCTTCAATTCCAGAGGCAATGGCTTCCTCAACGATATATTGAATGGTTGGTTTGTCCACAATAGGGAGCATTTCTTTGGGCATGGCCTTTGTGGCTGGCAGAAAACGCGTTCCCAATCCAGCTGCAGGAATGATTGCTTTTCTCACTTTTTTCATAAATACCACCCTATCCTCTTTTTTTAATTTTTTCACCAAACATAAATATACGGGCATTTAACCCCTCCTCACGTCATGCCTTTGACGATATACGTCTAAGGTCTCGAAAACCCACAGCATGACCGAGTGCCTACAGTGATAGAGGTACAGTAGACATTACCTTTGAAATAAAAATTTCAGGTTCTTTCATATCTCGCCGTAACTGACTGAACCTGCACTTGCTTTTAAATTGTTGAGAATAACGCCCAGAATACGAGCATTGACATGTTCCAGATGAGCCTTCGTTTTCTTTACCAATTCCTTTTTGACTTTACCTGCATTTACGACGAGTAATACTCCGTCACACAATGAACTTACGATCAGTGCATCCGTCACAGTCAGCACGGGAGGTGTATCAAACATGATGACGTCGTATTGATTCTCCAGCTTCTCCATCAGGCTTTTCATCCGATTGGAACCAATCATCTCGGAAGGGTTAGGAGGGATCGGACCGGAGGTGAACAACTGCAGGTTATCAATGTAACTGTCCCTCAGCACCTCTTCTACGGCATACTGATTCGAAAGCACACTGCTTAACCCGACATGATTAGGCACAGAAAAGACTCGATGTAAGGAGGGGTTTCGCAGATCTGCATCAATTAGCAGCACTTTTTTTCCCTCTTGGGCATATGTCACCGCCAAATTACTAATGGTCGTTGTCTTGCCTTCACCTGATTCGGCCGAAGCAACCATAATTTTATGAATAGTATTGTCGATGGATGAGAACTGGATATTGGTTCGTAGCTTGCGATAACCTTCCGAGATTTGGGATTTGGGATTAAAGTAAGTCACCAAACTGTTATTCTCACTGGTTAACCGTGACATATGTGCCATCCCCTACTTTCTGTTGTGATACGTAATTTTTCGTATTTTTCAGATCTTCTTTTTTCATTTTGGATATGACCGTTAACACAGGTAATCCCAGCTCTTTCTCCAGTTCGGTTTCTGATTTGAACGTATCATCCAGATAATCAAGTAGAAATACTAGAGCTACGGCGAGTACAAGACCAGCAAACAGACTGACGATAATGCTTAAAGTTGTTTTCATATTAATCGGGGCTACATTGCTATTGAGATTGGCTTCGCTGAGGATGGCCACATTATCAATTTTCATAATTAGAGGAATTTGAGATTGAAACACTTTGGAGATCGCATTGACCGTTTTTGCAGCACTTTCGTAGGTAGTCCCCTGTACCGTAATGCTCATCACTTGGGATTCGCTGGCCGTAGAGACGGAGGTTCGATTCATAAGTTCATTAGAGGTTAGACCCAGATCCGGATAGGTTGAGACAACTTTGTCCATAATCGCCGAAGACTTAATAATTTCCCGGTACGAGTTGATTAATTTGATATTGGTTTGAATCATGCTGAAGTCCATGATCGCCTGCCCTTCAATCGTTGAAGTCTGGTTGACGATCAGTTTGGAACTGGCTTCATAGATCGGTTGGGTAAAAAAGAGGCTTTTCACGCCTGCTCCTACCCCAGCAATTAGCGCAATAACTACAATTAACCACAGTTTTTTTTGCAAGATTCGAAAATATCCCTTCAGTTCCACTTTCATTCCTCCTAAACGTTGTAATCAATCCTATGTAAACTACCAGATAGACAGCAGCCATTTGCGAAATTTCCATCGTTTTGGAACCACTCTCGAATTCGTCAGAATGGAAGAGGCATTCAACGTCAAATGATTCATTGCTTCAGTACCAAAGCGATGTCTTATCTCTCTGGCCCCCTCTTCCAGCGCAAATGTCCTTTTGCAACTATCATGAGCATCTGATGAAATGAAATGAAACCCGTTTTCTTTGCAAAAATGAAAACACCATTTTTGAACTTTTCGTCCGAAAAGCCCCGTGAAAGATGCAGCCGTAAGCTGGCATAGTCCGCCTTGCCTCAAGTATTCGGACAACAGCAATGGCTTTTTCAAAATGACAAGGTTACGTTCCGGATGAGCGATAATAGGGGTAATTCCCGAGATTCGCAGTTCATGCAGTATTCCGGGGAACTGTGAGGGAATATGACCAAAGGGCAGCTCCAGCAACATGTAACGACTACCGGCAAGTGTGCAGCACTTTCCTGCATACAAATCTTCAATCAGCCCATCGTGCACTCTGATCTCCTGACCGGGATCAATCTGCAAACGGATATTCCGTTTGGCAAGCTCAGCACGAAGCATAAGGACAGCCTGATTGACTACCTCTGGTTCATTGTTGTAATGTCCGTTCAGGTGATGCGGAGTTGCAATAATGGAGGTAATTCCTGAAGCTACTGCCTTCTCGGCCATCGCAACGGACTGCTCCAACCGAACAGGACCATCATCCAGACCGAATAGAATGTGGCAGTGCATTTCAACCATATCCAAACTTCCAGAAATAGTATGCTCCTCCTCGCCTCTTTATTCATTGCGCAAATGCTTTTGGTGTTAAAGAACTAATGCATAACGCTACGAAATATAGTAAAATGGCGTTAAGTACATGCTTGTTCAGAAAATGTTCAGATCTCACCTCATCCTATATGGTAAAATCAATGTAACGATAAGGCTTTAACTGTGGAGTTGGCTCTGTTGCATTCCCGTATGTAGAACGGGGAACCGCCTCGAATTCAACTTCAGTAAGCATTCTGTTTAACTGTCCAG
Source organism: Paenibacillus polysaccharolyticus (assembly GCF_023714295.1). GTDB lineage: Bacteria > Bacillota > Bacilli > Paenibacillales > Paenibacillaceae > Paenibacillus > Paenibacillus polysaccharolyticus_A. The sequence goes on along the minus strand of NZ_JAMAUN010000010.1, from coordinate 94,515 downwards.
TTATATATAGTGTTTGCTCTTTCTGAATATGCAAGTTTGAATGATACAATATCAACTCTCCAAAAGGCTGTTTCCATTGCAGCTTGGCATGAAGCCTGACGCATAAACGGCTGTCTTCTACATCTAAACCTAGTACCATTTCTGATAATACGGGTAAGTTCAGGTCGCTCAGGAAAGTGATCGCTTGTGTGTCCATACCAAGTAACAGGACGGGACGTCTTTTGCGATCTACCATTTTCCCATGAAACTCCTGAATGTACATATGGACATTTGGTTTCAGATCGGCCCATTCCTGAAGAATTTTTGAATTCATGATTTCATTCCTTTAGAATGGATTGGCCAACATGGACAATACTCTTTTACTTTTGACAGGTATAACACTCAGTCCATGAGGAAATACTTAAAATACTAATAATGATACATTTTGTAACTCCATACGTTCAATTTACGATACAATACGTATCATGTCAAGCGGTATTTGGACATGGTTCTTTTGATTTACGACAATATGAGCTGTCCTTAGACAGACCTATTTTAGAAGTGAAGTATATGAAACGAATGAGGCGTAGTACCTTTGCAGGAAAGCTTGCCCTGATCAAAAACTTGGCTCAGGATTGTTTCAATATATATGATGGTGTTCAGGGGGAAATAGCTTATGAGCTACGGAAATCGCATTGCTGAATTACGAGAACAGCGGGGACTTACTCAAGAAGAACTTGCGAACTCCATTCATATTACCAGAGCGGCTCTTTCCCACTACGAGAAAAACCGGCGCAAACCGGATTTCGAGGTGTTAACGCGGCTTGCTGACATTTTCGATGTGTCCATTGATTATTTGATTGGACGTACGAAGCAAAGTGATATGGTTATGGATGAAGAGGTGCGTGAATTCGTGGATGCGCTTGAATTGTCAGATAAAGAAGTGTTAGAGCGCTTTGATCTGATGATTGATGGTAAACCTTTAACGGAGGAAGAAGCTCGTCGTTTTATCGCTTTTGTGCGAATGGAACGCAGTATGGATTAATGATGTGATACCCGAAAAGAAAACCCAGTTTCCGAGTACTTCCTGCTCCGGTTTCTGGGCCTTTTTGTGTATCATGATTCCCCTCCATTCCTTGGTGTGCACTGGCTCATGTACGCTTGCTGTCGGAGGATACGAAATGTTTCAAACGCTCCGGGTCGATTCCACATTGCAGTAAAACTTTCAAGATGTCCATCTGGGTTGCTTCGACTTTGTTCCCTGTCGGCTTAGAATCGCCCATGTTTGGATGCTTCATCTTCATTCCGCTAACCTCTCTTATCTTTATAGTTCTCTCTGCACTCCAAAAACTAAACCTAATTATACTTTAGAACGTTCCTCGATGTTGTCGTCTCATGGCGATAACGTTTTTTGAGCGGGTTCTAATTTTGTCGAAAGCAAAAAGGAGCCTTATAACGCCCTTCCGGCGACTATAAGACTCCTGTTGTTTTAGTGCTTTTCTTATAATAGAAAAATAACGAAACATTAACCTCCGGTGCGCGCAAGCTCACGCATATTTGCTTCAAACGCGGCCAGCAAAGCGGCTTCACCTGTCAGACCTGTCGCCTGTACCCGCTCAATCTGTTCTGTCATACGTTTGAAGTCCTTCGGAATGACACGCACAAATTGATTCAGGGAATCCTGCCATGTATCCAGGATACGCTGACCTGCATCACTTCCAGTCAGTGCTACGTGCCGTTGAATCATGCCAAGCAAATCTTCGCTTTCAGAAGCATCCTCGATACGCTCCAAAAGAACCATTTCCAGATTGCATCGTTGCAGGAAGGTGCCTTTTGGATCATATACGTAGGCAATACCTCCGGACATCCCTGCTGCAAAGTTACGACCTGTATCGCCGAGCACCACGACACGACCGCCTGTCATGTATTCACAGCCATGATCGCCTACACCTTCAACAACCACTTTGGCTCCTGAGTTACGTACAGCGAAACGCTCTCCGGCAATACCGCGGATATATGCTTCCCCGCTAGTCGCTCCATATAAAGCAGTGTTTCCGATAATGATATTATTCTCTGCTTCGAATGTCGCTTTTGGTGAAGGCATAACAATCAGCTTGCCTCCCGACAATCCTTTACCTACGTAGTCATTGGAATCTCCTTCAACCGTGAGCGTCATACCTTTTGGTACAAAAGCACCAAAGCTCTGTCCAGCGGAACCAACAAATTTAAATTTAACCGTATCCTCTGGCAAACCAGCAAGACCATATTTACGTGTAATCTCACTACCGAGAATAGTACCTACTGCACGGTTAACGTTGGTAATCGGGAGAACCGCTTCCACAGGTTGACCGGATTCAATCGCTGGCTGTGCCAGTGGCACAAGTTGTTGCATATCCAGCGTTTCTTCCAATTGGTGATTCTGATGCTGTGTACGATAACGTGCAGCGCCTTCCGGCAGTTCAGGCACATGCAGCAATACTGACAAATCCACACCTTTTTTCTTCCAGTGATCCACAGCTTCTACCGTTTCGAGACAATCTGTACGTCCAACCATCTCCTGAATGGTACGGAAACCAAGATCTGCCATGATTTCACGCATGTCTTCAGCGACAAAACGCATAAAGTTCACGACATGTTCAGGGTCTCCCATGTAGTTTTTACGCAGTTCCGGATTTTGTGTTGCCACACCAACTGGACAAGTATCCATTTGGCAGACACGCATCATGATACAGCCCAGTGCAACGAGTGGTGCAGTAGAGAAACCATACTCTTCGGCTCCAAGCAACGCTGCAATCGCCAGGTCGCGCCCGTTCAGCATTTTACCATCCGTTTCAAGAACAACGCGATCACGCAGGTTGTTAAGCATCAACGTTTGATGTGTCTCTGCCAGTCCAAGCTCCCACGGCATACCGGCATGACGGATGGAACCTTGAGGAGATGCCCCTGTACCGCCGTCGTAACCGCTGACCAAGATAATGTCCGCACGACCTTTAGCTACACCTGCAGCAATCGTTCCGACACCCACTTCAGATACCAGCTTCACGTTAATTTCGGCACGCGGATTAGCATTTTTCAAGTCATAGATCAACTCAGCCAAGTCCTCAATCGAATAGATATCGTGATGCGGCGGCGGTGAGATCAGACCCACACCCGGTGTAGAACCACGAACTTCAGCTACCCATGGATATACTTTACGGCCTGGCAGTTGTCCGCCTTCGCCTGGTTTAGCCCCTTGTGCCATTTTGATCTGGATCTCGTCAGCATTAACCAGATAGTTGGAGGTTACACCAAAACGTCCGGATGCCACTTGTTTGATCGCACTGCGACGGGAATCCCCATTACTGTCTTTGACGAAACGAGCTGGATCTTCTCCGCCTTCACCTGTGTTGGATTTACCACCCACACGGTTCATGGCGATTGCCAAATCTTCGTGAGCTTCTTTACTGATTGAACCGAAGGACATCGCACCCGTTTTGAAACGACGCATGATGTTTTCCACCGATTCCACTTCTTCGAGCGGAATGGATGCTCCGACCGGCTTCAGCTTCAGCATGGAGCGAATCGTGAGCAATTGGTCATTCTCACCCTGTACGAGTTTGGAATACTTTTTGTACAGCTTGTAATCGCCGGTACGTACCGCATGTTGCAACGTGTGGATCGTTTGCGGGTTGAACAAATGCTCTTCCCCGTCATTACGCCATTGGTATTCACCGCCGGAATCCAGCACTTTATCATTGCCGTCCTTATCCGTGAAGGCACGGTTGTGATGTGTCAGCGCCTCTGCTGCCACTTCCTCGAGACCGATGCCACCGATTCGTGAAGGTGTCCAAGTGAAGTAACGGTCTACGAAATCTGATTTCAGACCCACCGCCTCGAAGATTTGAGCACCGCGATACGATTGGATCGTGGAGATACCCATTTTGGACAATATTTTAATAACACCTTTGGTTGCGGCTTTAATGTAGTTTTTAACGGCTTTCTCATGGGAAATGCCACGCAGCAAGCCTTGCTGAATCATATCATCCAGTGTTTCAAATGCCAGATAAGGGTTAACCGCACTTACGCCATAACCCAGAAGCAATGCGTAGTGGTGGATATCACGCGGTTCTCCCGATTCGAGCAAAATGCTGACTTTTGTTCTTGTACCCTGACGAATTAGGTGGTGATGCAGACCCGCTACAGCCAGCAACGCAGGGATTGCTGCATTCTCCGCATCCACACCGCGGTCAGACAAGATCAGAATATTATGTCCTTTGTCGATGACACGGTCTGCTGCTTCAAAGAGCAAGTCCATTGCTTTACGCAACCCTTCCGCTCCTTCTGCAGCGGTGAAGAAGATCGGGATTGTCATGGAACGGAAGCCCGGACGACGAACGTGGCGGATCTTCGCAAAGTCTTCATTAGACAATACCGGTGTATCCAGACGAATCTGGCGACAGCTCTCCGGTTCAGGGTTAAGCAGGTTACGTTCCGGACCAATCGTTGTCGCTGTAGAAGTAACGATCTCTTCACGGATCGCATCAATCGGCGGATTGGTTACCTGGGCAAACATCTGTTTAAAGTAGTTATACAGGCGTTGCGGACGATCTGACAGAACAGCCAGCGGTGCATCATACCCCATGGAACCTGTAGCTTCCATCCCTGTAGATGCCATTGGCTCCAGCACTTTGCGCAGTTCTTCAAATGTATATCCGTAAGCCAGTTGAAGTTGCGTAACATTGTCATGTTTAGGGTCGGGAAGCTCCGGTGCTTCCGGCAACTCGTTCAGATCCATCAAGTGCTCTTCAAGCCATTCCTCATAAGGATTCTCTGCAGCAATGAGAGCTTTAACTTCTTCATCAGAGATGATACGTCCCTCTTGAGTATCTACAAGCAACATCCGCCCTGGACGCAGACGATCTTTGTACAGAATGTCTTCCGGTGCGATATCCAGAACACCGACTTCGGAAGAAAGAATGATTCGGTCATCCTTCGTTACATAATAACGGGCAGGACGCAAACCGTTACGGTCAAGCGTAGCACCGATCTGTAAACCGTCCGTAAATGCCATAGCGGCAGGGCCGTCCCAAGGCTCCATCATCGTGCTGTGGTATTCATAGAATGCCTTTTTCGCAGGGTCCATACCTTCATCAGTGCTCCATGGCTCAGGAACCATCATCATCGCCACGTGTGGCAGGGAGCGTCCGCTTAGGTATAGGAACTCCAGCGTGTTATCAAACATCGCAGTATCTGAACCGTCCGGATTAATGACCGGCTTTACTTTCGCAATGTCATCGCCGAACAGTTCGCTTTCGAACAAGGACTGACGCGCATGCATCCAGTTCACGTTACCACGCATCGTGTTGATCTCACCGTTGTGGATCATGAAACGATACGGGTGAGCACGTTCCCAGCTCGGGAAGGTGTTTGTACTGAAACGGGAGTGTACGAGTGCAATTGCTGATTCAACCAGTTCTTCCTGTAAATCCAGATAGAACTTGCCCACTTGCTCGGTTGTCAACATGCCTTTGTAGACCACTTTGCGGCAAGACAAGCTCGGCAGGTAGAATGATTCTCCTTCCGCCTCGTCTGCGGAATAACGGATAGCCAGTTCCGCACGTCTGCGAATAACATACAATTTGCGTTCAAATGCAAGCTCATCCTTCACTTCATCCGATCTTCCGATAAACACCTGACGTACATAAGGCTTCGCTGCCAGTGCAGAACGGCCCAGCATCTCATCATACGTAGGTACATCCCGGAAGCCTAGGAAGGTCTGTCCTTCTTCTTCAATAATCTTCTTCAAGCTCTCTTCATGTGCAGTACGAACTGCCGGATCATGAGACAGGAACAGCATACCTACGCCATAGAATCCCTGTTGAGGCAAAGCAATACCGAGTCGTTCTGCTTCCTTTGCAAAATAGCGATGTGGAATCTGGATCAGGATGCCTGCTCCGTCGCCGGAATTCGGTTCACTTCCCTGACCCCCACGGTGCTCCATGTTACTGAGCATGGTCAGCGCTTGACTAACGATATCGTGTGAAGGTACTCCTTTGATGTTGGCAACAAAACCCATACCACATGCATCTTTTTCGAATTGTGGGTCATACAGACCTTGTTTTGGCGGTAATCCGATGTGTCTCATGGAACGCAACCTTTCTATAATGAAGTATTTCGGAAAGATCAAGAACAATAACAACAGGCAACATTGAAACGGGAGGAGCCGGCATTTCGCTTGCGACAAGCCTGCCTGCTGAGATGGAGAGGTGATAGCTTGAGCCATCTGTTGTAAGCCTGGTTGCGGTAAAGACCGCGATTATTGCGAAGGACTGAATCCGGTGATCCGGTAACAGCATATATACGACAATACGTAGCCGCTGGCACGACTACTCAAGATGGAGCGACGTTTTTTGATATAGTTCTATTATTTTAACACCGACCTAACATCAGCGCAATTTAAACTTTTTAATACCTCTGATAAGAATTGCTTTGCAGTACAGCTTTAGTGTGTTGACGTTTAAAAACATCTCTTTTTCGAATAATTATACACATTTTATAGCAGAGCACAACTGATTTTAATTGCTGGTAAAAGAAAATCGTTCCATATCCAGCCTGCGTTTGACCATATTTTCGCAATTTTCATGATTCAGCTTCCAATATAACTTTCTATTTTCATACCACTGAATACAAAATGGCCTGCAGCTTATTTTCGCGCTGCAGGCCATTTGCACTATTTGACTACTATATTGCATAATTTCGATACATATGCTTTAACTTTTTTTGCAGAAAGTTGTGTGAATTGTCGTCTTGCTTCATTAATTATACAGTCAAGGGCTGACCGTTCTCTACTACTTCAGCTTCTTTCTTTGTACGTCGGCCGTTCAGGAGGAAGTACGTCAGCGTCAGCAGAACAGATACAACTGCATAGATGCTAAGTATTTCAGCCTGATGCCACATTACATCGAAGTTTCCGCTGGAGACAACGGCTCTGAGACCCATAATGCTGTGTGTCATCGGTAGCCACTGACTAATGGATTGTAGCCATGAAGGAATCAGTTCTACCGGGAATGTCCCCGCGCTTCCCGCAAGCTGGAAGACTAATAGCAGGATGATCACATAACGTCCAGGCAGATCTAGCCAAGTAACCAGCGCTTGAACGATCAGCATGAAGGTCAGACCCGTTATAATCGTAAACAGATAGAACAGTCCTGTACTATGTGTCTCTAATCCGAGACCGTATAGCATAAAGCTTGCTACAATAACCGACTGGAAGATGCTCACCGAACCAAATACCAGTGTGCGGCTTACGAAACGATTCCAGCCTGTTGCTCCAGGTACAGACGTTTCACGCATTTTCAGAACGATGGTAGAGATCAGTGATCCTACGAACAGACCGATGGACAGGAAAAATGGTGTCATGCCTGTTCCGTAATTACTTACGTTCTCTGCCTTGTTCTCGGAAGAACTCACCGGTTCTGCAAACATATTCACAACTTCATCCGTTTTCTTCACTTCGGATGTTTTTTGAGCTGCATCTTTCAGCTTCGTTGCCAGTTCACCAGAACCATCTTTCAATTCTGTAAGGCCATTAGCCAGTTTACCGGCTCCGTCACCCAGCTGTTTGGAACCGTCAGCCAGAGATGAAACACCGCCGCTAAGTTTACCGACACCTGACTGCAATGCAGCCGTACCTGTACCTAGCTGTTTCGCACCAGCCGCCAGTTGACTACCGCCAGTGGCTGCTTCACCCAATTTACTACTGAATTGTTGCAAGCCGTCCGAGAGTTTTGCTCCACCCTGGCTCAGCTGTCCAGCACCTGCAAGCAGTTGCTTCTGTCCATCAACCAGTTGAGTGGCACCTGCAAGCAGTTGTTGTTGACCTCCATGTAATTCAGTTGCACCCGTAGCCAGTTGCTGATTACCTTGGTGAAGTTGATCCGCGCCTTGAGCCAGCTTCTGCTCGCTCTCATGCAGCTGTGCACTGCCGTCAGCCACAGCCTGACTCGCGGCAATCAGCTTTTGAACATCAGCGCTTGCTGCAAGTTCCGGGTTGCTTGCGGCCAGTTGTTTCAATCCGGATGCTACTCCCTGTGCCCCATCGGCAACTTTACTGCTACCATCCACAGCGGATTGAAGGCCGGTTGCCAATGTTCCACTGCCCTGAACTGCCGATTGCAAACCGTCAGACAGCTTCGCACTGCCTTGTTCGGATGATTGCAGACCTGTTTGTAGCTTGTTTGTGCCATCCACTGAAGATTGCAGGCCGGAGGCCAGCTTGTCGCTTCCTTCTTTCAACTGGTCAGCACCACTTTGAAGCTGCCCAGTAGCTGCTTCATGAAGTTGCTGTAAACCTGAAACTAGACTTGTCGTGCCATTTTCAAGTTTGGAAGCTCCATTATGCAGCGCAGTAACTCCGTCACTTAACGGAGCTAGTCCATCCTGAAGTTTCAACGTGCCGGATGCAAGCTTAGCCAGATTATCTTTAAGTTTCACAGCACCGTCGTCGAGTTTTCCAGCACCTGTCTTCAAATCTCCGGCACCGTCGCCTGCTTCAGCCAAGCCATCCGACACTTCGGAGAACTTATCTAACAGCGTCTCTGCATAAGACTCTGTAACTTTGGCCGAAACTTTAGCCTTCAGATCTTTAATTGCCGTTTTACCGATTTGCGCACCTACAAAGTTGTAATTACCGTTCGGCTCATAGATCAAGTCCGCTGGTGCAGGCTTATCATCCAGCAATGTTGTGGCTTGGGACGAGAAGTTCTCTGGAATGGTAATCTGCATGTAATACTTGTCGTTTTGCATGCCGTCCTTTGCCTGAGCGGCACTCACAAAGTCCCATTTAAAATCTTTATTTTTCTTCAGTTCGTCAATAAGGTCTTTACCTACGTGAAGTGACTTCCCTTCCAGTTCGGCTCCTTTATCAAGGTTAACTACGGCTACCGGGAGTTTATCAACACGACCGTATGGGTCCCAGTAAGCCGCCAAATAAATGCCGCTGTACAGGATCGGTATAAATAATATCGCAATTACAGGGATCAACACCTTCGGGTTTCTCACGGCTGATCCCAAATCCTTGAAAAACACGTTTAATGATTTCATGTCATTTTCTCCCCTTAATCTCTCTGCTAGACAGCAGGAATAACCAATATGAAAACAGAATGAAAAACTCTGGTATTTTTACCGAAATACGTGATGACCAAATCTCTCAAACGGTCAGTTGAGAGCAAAAAACAAACTTGTCTTTCGACAAGCAAGTTTCAATCAACAGAACTGATCGCAGCTATGCCTTCCATTAAGAAAAGACGAAAGTAGTTCTTGATTTCCTCTTTGCTAAGCGGATCATGATGTTTACTCCAGTCCGAAGTTAATGCAATATACAATCGAATCATCATAAAAGCAACAACTTGCGGGTCGCAATCGCGTATTTCTCCCCCAGCTCTGGCTTTCTCCAGTTCACGGGACAGAAAATCGGAAATGACCTTCTCGACTTTTTCCAGACCTTCTTTGGCCTGTAACGTTCCAAAATCCTTCAACTCCTGTGACAACTTCACGAGCAACTCGTGATCACGGCGGAATTCCAACAGCGCATCGAGCACACGAAACAGATTATCAAAAAAAGCACTTTCCTGATGCACTTCACGCTGCGCAATGTTTTTCATCTCCTGTATGACTTCCACCAGGATCTGATCAAACAATTGTTCTTTATTTGTGAAAAAGGTGTAGATCGTGCCTTTGCCTACATTGGCAATCTTGGCCACTTGATCCATCGTAGTCGCTTTGTATCCAAACATGGCAAACGACTGGGCCGCTGCATGAATCACCTGCTGTCTCCTGTCGATCGGAGCCATCTTATCCCCTCCTTGCTTCATAATTAATAAGACGAGTGATTCTATCGCTCTCTATAAAATGACCAAAAATACAAAATGGTCATTCGGTCAAAAACTACAATATCATCTTGAAAATAAGATTGCAAGCCTAACAATAAAAAAATGTATTAATATTTTTTAACCGAAATGCAGTGGAAACTGTCAGCGTCGTCGTCTATAGTGTAAGATGACTCAAACAATCCGCATATAACTGAAGTTTGCTGTCTCAAATTAGTGTATACAGTGTAAATATTTTTGGATGAAACATGATTCCTTGTTTTGCTGTATATTCATTAGTAACAAACCTAGCATAACTGTCCCTACTTAAAACGTACGAAACTGTCTCATTCAAATTTAAATTTTAACTCAAACTTATGAATAAAGGTGAACTCATGCGAAAACCAAGAGTGCTCTTATTATCAGAAGGATTCGGTACTGGTCACACACAAGCGGCTCATGCCCTGGCACATGGCATCAAAAAAGTTAGTCCTCATGTTCACAGTCGTGTTATTGAACTTGGGAAATTTTTGAATCCGACCGTCGCTCCGCTGATCTTTTCTGCATATCGAAAGACACTATCGGTTCAACCGAAACTTGTCAGCCTGTTGTACCGCACACAGTACAACAAATCTTTAAACGGCTTAACCAAACTGGCGTTGCACCGTATTTTCTATACCCAGACGGCGCAGGTCGTATCCCAGCTGAAGCCGGATATTGTAATCTGCACCCATCCGTTTCCTAATGCGGTTATTTCCAGACTTAAACGTCAAGGGCTGAATATTCCGCTCTATACGTTGATCACGGATTACGACGTACATGGAACATGGATTAACCCTGAGGTAAACAAATATCTCGTATCCACTCCGCAAGTTAAAGCCTTGCTTGAGATTCGCGGCATCCCTTCCTCACAAATTCAAATTACAGGTATTCCTGTGCATCCGGATTTCTGGGAAGCCGGGGATAAAGTCAAACTCAGGGAAGAGATGGGGTTACAAAACATGCCGACAGCTCTACTTATGGGCGGCGGCTGGGGGCTTTCTTTTGACGAGGAACATATGAAAGCTCTCGCATCCTGGGCAGACCGGGTACAGTTAGTCTTCTGTCTTGGAAGCAATCAGAAAATGATAGACAAAATGAAGGAACTCCCTTGCTTTCAGCATCCGAATATTCGTATTCTGGGATACACAAAAGAAGTCAGTAAGCTCATGGATGTTTCGGACGTACTGATCACCAAACCGGGAGGCATGACATGCACAGAGGCGATGGCTAAGGGCCTGCCGATGCTGTTTATTCCTCCGCATCCAGGACAGGAAGAGGAGAACTGTGAATATTTTGTACAAGCCGGATATGGAGAGATTATTCATTCAAAGGATGTCATAACGAATCGATTCCGGGAATTGTCTGAAAATCAGCATAAGCAAGGTAGCCTGCCCAAGAAGAACAAAAGGTATATAACAGGACATTCACCAGCTTATGATCCGACCTGTTGTGCTCAAGCTGTTCACGATTTACTGTTCCCTGCAACAACAGAGGTTACAACTACGTCTCTAGAGCGTTTCTCAGCGGGCATTACAACCAGACCCTTGTCTGGTACCAGACTGCCTTTATAATCCCGTTAAGATGCCTTAGCATCGGCCTGAGAGTGCAATATCCAACGAACTATGATTCAAGTGCTTGAACGATACGAAAATGCAAAAAAGGTTCTCCTTCCGAAAATGAAGGAGAACCTTTTTTATTTATGTTGCATTTCATCGTATGATCTACCAAAAAAATGGGTAAATTACAATTAAGGATACTCACAAAAACGACGAAATAAAACTGCATTTATACAGATTCAGGGTTCATGTGACGTTCACATAGTTAACTACCCTGCCTGTTTGCAGAATTTTAAGGCCTTTTACTTGTAAAAAGTATGATGACCGATCGTTTTAACTTCTTTCTTCGTACGAGCCACTGTCAAATCATCAGCAAGCGTCAAAGATAAAAAATAATACGTATCATCAGACACTTCCTTCTGCCCGTTCAGCGCAGCATTTACAGCTTTGATGCTATCTTCATTGGGGGTTACCCGTTTTAGTCGTCCATTCGCCACAGGGCTGAACTGTGATTTTTGATGGATGACCTTATAAATGGTATCGGGAAAATTGGCTGACCGCAGCCGGTTTAAGACAACGTTGGCAACTGCCACTTTGCCTTTGTACGGTTCACCTTCCGCTTCTGCCATGACAATTTTTTGTAGCAGATGCAGCTCTTTATCGGACACACTGTAAGACCAGGTTGCGAGATTTGCATCCTCCTGATTCAAAAGTTTGGTCCGCGTAAAGTAAAGTTTTTGGGGGGGAGTTGACACCGCAGCCGCTGCTTTGGCATGTTCCATTTTAGCCAATTTTAGAGCAGCTTCTTTTTTTGCTTTCGCTTCAGCTATAGCCAAGGCTTTTTGTTTAGCCGCAGCTTCCTGTTGCTCTCGCTCTTCCTGAACAGTCAAAAGCCAGTTTGTTGCTGGCAATGCATTAGTCCAAGTTCCAGATTGTAGAGACGGATCCGTAGACAGACTTGTCCCATCTTCCATCATTCGCCTCTGTTCTTGCGGCAATGCTGGGTTATTATGACCGGAAGACGTAAGTTCCGTCATCTGTTTACTCTCACTTGCTTCATTCCACTTCCCCGTCGCCTGAACGACATTTACCCCCACTATACATACAAGCAGCACTGATAACATCGGCGCTACCCAACGATTCTTGCTTATAATTTCCATTCGAAGATTCCTCCTATCGAAACAATTCCCTAATCTTAGTAACCAAAAAAAAAGAATTTGAATAACGATGGCTAATATTACATAGGGATAAACACAATGTCAATGTGAGTTTATGGTATTAAAAAGTTTTTCAGGAAAATGAGAACGTATCCACCGTCTCATACATTGGCGTTTGCCCAAGCCTTGTCACATAAAGTACAAAACCGTCTACTGACCATGAATTTCCATGTGAAACATGTTCTGTTACGATTTCGGAAACTCCATAATTATCCATACCAGGAAGTGATCCAAGATATTTTCTCGCTACAGTAACATGTGCACGATAAGGTCTTAACTCAGCTTCAAAACCTAAACTTTCTGTAGCCTTTACAATTTGTTTTTGTAAGTGATGTAATCGCTCTATATCTCCGTTAACACCTCTCCAGAGAACTTTAGGCGTTTTCTCTAGCCCGAACGTTCCCCATTCCGATAGATGCAAGTCAAACGCATGAAAATCAGCAGCTACGTTGTGAAGAGTTGCTCGAAGATGACCAACATCACTCATTAACGTATCTCCCAGAAATTGCAAGGTTATATGATAGTCTCTATAGTCTGTCCACTTCCGAAAATCAAGCTTGTTCCGTATTAACTGTGCTTGCATATGAAGAAACTGCTGAACAGATTCAGGCAGACGCACAGCAATAAACAGACGTTCCCGTCTGGATGCATGTTCTTGAAGTTTTGGGGCATTCATTGCATACACCTCTCTAAAGTTCGCTCTATTATTCCATAACTATGCATATCATTTCAAGCTGGGTAAACATAGAGTGACACACAATATAGATTTTGCATATCAGACTCCGTTCCTGAATTTTCCATTTACATGCACAGGATACACTGAATCTGATACACTTGACAAGACTAATTCATCGATCTCAGGAGGCACACACATTATGAGTAAAATCGTATGTTTTCCATCTCTATCCGAAGAACAACAGCAACAGATCCAGCAGGCTGCGCCAGGATACACGATCAAAGTGGGTAAAGCCAAGGATCTGGAACCGAGTGAATTAAAAGAGGCCGAAATCATACTTGGCTGGTCCCCCCTTGTTACCGAACACGCTCTGCATCAGGACAGCCCTTTAAAATGGATTCAGGTCTGGTCAGCCGGTGTAGATAATCTCCCATTCGCGGAGCTACAACATAAAAATATCCAAGTGACCAGTGCCAATGGTGTTCATGCCATTCCTATTACTGAAATCATTTTGGGCATGATGTTATCCCACAGCCGCTGGTTGAGACAAGCTATGCTGTATCAGCAGCAAGCTGAATGGAAAAATCCCGGAAAAGCACTGCCTGAGTTGCATGGTAAGACAGCCGTTATCGTCGGAGTCGGCGAGATTGGTACCGAAACAGCCCGTGTATTAAAAGCGCTAGGCATGCGTACGATTGGAGTACGACGCTCTGGAAAAGACGTGCTCCATGTTGACCGTATGTATGATATGTCTGGACTATATGAAGCTCTCAGCCAAGGTGACTATGTGATTAACATTCTGCCATTGACCGATGAAACCCGGCACATGTACGATCAGAATACCTTTAACCATTTCAAGACTGATGCGTGTTTTGTCAATGTAGGTCGTGGCCCTAGCGTAAACACGGAGGCATTGCTGACCGCCTTGCAAAGCGACAAAATTGCCTTCGCTGCTCTGGATGTATTCGAAGAGGAACCCCTTCCAGCAAACCACCCGCTATGGGGCATGGATAATGTGTTAATTACACCTCACATTGCAGGAAGCACAGAACAATATACGCAGCGCGCTCTCGATATTTTCATCAAAAATCTGGAAGCCTACGTTGCAGGTAAAACTCTTCCGCTCAATCTTGTCGATTATAGTCATAAATATTAACACAAACACCCGTTCCCATGCAACTTGTCAAAATGATGTTTGATCATTCTGGATGAATTCAGAATAAAAACACTCCACGAAGGATTCTTTCTTCCTTCGTGGAGTGTTTATTATGCACTCAAACGTAAAATTACATGCACATCCAGATCATCACATACACACCCAGACATGACGTACAAATGTGCCTTTACGCACCGTTATGTACTTTTCTATCGTCCATCCGGATTCCAGCAAGTGAGACTGTACCCACTCTGTGGAAACGACGATAGCTCGTTTGCATAACTTGCGTAATTTCTGGAGCATCTCTCGCTGTTCTTGATCGGGAAGAACCGAACAAAGATTATAGGGCATGTCGAAAATTGCCGAATCATACTCATCTTCCAGATCCCTCATGTCTCCCAAAGTAATTCGATTGGTGTCATACCCGAAATGAGGTAGATTAACTTTTGCTCCGCGCACAGCAAGTGCATTAAGATCATTGCCTACTGCATCAATTCCCATGGATAAAGCTTCAATGACCACCGTTCCCATTCCGCAACACGGATCCAGCAAACGATGATTTTCCGTCTCTGGAACAGCAACGTTCACCAGCGCCCTTGCTAAGGTTACACCGAAGCCTGTGGAGTAGTTTTGCGGCTTCTGCTGATGGTTTTGCCACGATTTTTCCGCTTCTGTCCACTGACCCAAGATCCATTTTAGACCTATTTTAATTAGTCCGAAAGTCACTTTAGGTTGTTTCATCTGCGCTTTTCCATGGATGCACATCCCGACTTCTTTTTCAAACTTCCGTGCCTGAGCATAGTCAGGTGGCGTATCTCCTGCTTTTAGACAAACGACCTTAAATGTCTCATCCTGCTGCAAACGAATGTTTCGAGCTATAGGGAGCAGCTCCGTAATCGAGTCTCCTTCACCCAATACATTCAGCCGTCCATGCATAAATGGACTTCTTCCCGGCGGGATACACCGCTCAGACCTAATATAAGAACCACTGGTAATGCGTATTTCTGAATCCAACTTAAGCAATGTACTCAATTCAAGATGGCATAACTCACGTTCATTTTCATGACAGGCAAAGATGTATATATATGTAGCTGCCATCATAATCATCCTCATTTCTTGGTTCTACTTTTCAAGTTTAAATCAAAAAAATAAGGGATCCCATTGCTGGATATCCCTTTCAACTTTAATTTTATGACCTGGTCTTAAACTCGAACTCCGACAACAAATCCACCTTTTCAAACAATCGTTTTACCCTGTTTCTTCTATTATAAAGAACGGCTTATACTTTTAATTTTTCAATGGATGTGAGCAGATCGTCAGACAGTTCCTTCAACGTTTGAATATTACTGCTGATGGTCTCCATAGAACCGACTTGTTCCTCAGCCGAAGCAGAGACTTCCTCTACACTGGCCGCCGATTGTTGAGACACTGCAGAAATCTGCTGACTGAAGTCATTCATCAGGCCACTGCTCTGTTCCATACCTGAAAGCCCTTCCGACATCGTGCCAATTACCTCTACCATGCCTTCTACGGATGTGTTGATGGTTCTGAACAACTTACCTGACGTAAGCATACGCTCCTGCCCTAATTCCGTTTCTTGAACGCCAACACGTAGCTCATTCACTACACCCTGTGAATCTTGCTGGATATCCTGAGTGATGGTCGTAATTTCTTCAACGGAAGCTTGGACTGCTTCTGACAATTTCCGGACCTCCGATGCTACAACAGCAAAACCGCGTCCACTCTCTCCAGCCCGTGCAGCTTCAATCGATGCATTCAACGCGAGTAAGTTGGTTTGGCGAGCAATGTCGTGAATCACCAAAACCAGCTTGGAAATGTCTTCATTTTTACGGTTTAGCTCCTCCATCTTGCTCATCGAGGACGATACCGAGCTGGCAATCTGTTGCATCTGTTGCACGGATTCTTCCATGGATTTGCGGCCGCTCTGTCCCTGCTCCAACACTTGATTGGACATCATACGAAGCTGATTTCCCTGTTCCGCATGCTGCTGAATATGATTATTCAAATCTTCCACTGTGCGAGCCGACTCCACAGCGGTCTGAGCCTGACTCTCAGCCGCCTTAGCCGATTCCTCCATTGTGATCGCAATTTGCTGACTTCCGATCTTCACTTCTTCCGAAGCAATGGCCAGTTCGCTACTCTGACGATTCACCGATTCAGCTACACGCCTTACATTGATCACCATCGAGGTCAGGTTACCTTTCATCTCATTGACTGCTTTCGCCAGGGCGCCCACTTCATCTTCATGTTTGGTATGTACATCCTGCACGTTTAATTGACCTTCCGCGATCAATTTAACAGCACTGATGACACGAAGCAACGGTTTAACCACCTGTGTGCGGATGATTGGAACAAATATGGCAGTAATGATAATCATCGCAAGCACACCTATGAGCACCGACAACCTGCCATCTTGAACAGAACGAATGGTTTGAGCTGCCGAAATATCGGATTGCTGCTGGTTGTAATTGACGAGATAATCCAGATCAACCTGCATCAAATCAAATGAAGCAGATCCTTTGTCAGCTACTTCTTTGGCAAGCTGAGCCTGTCCTTCGTCACTAACCCGAATGGCTTGTGCATTCATTTTAAGATAGTCTTCCCATTTACTCTTAAACGCTGTCCAGTGTTCGTTCTCTTCTTCAGACTTTGCCTGTTTATCATAAATCGCAATCGTCTGAGCCGTTTCACGAATATACTTGGTGCGCTCTTCGTTAAGTTTGGACTTGTCCGCTTCCTCAGCGTCAAAGTAACGATAACTCAGTGACAAAACATGTTCGGTTGAATAATTTAATTGGTTGATCTTTTGGATCGAAGGCATCCAATTACCTGTAATGTCATTTGTGTTAGTCTCAATTGAATTCATCCGGCCAATGATGGTAACACTCAGAATAATTAAACAGAGGATTAACAGATAAAATGCGATGCTGATACGCAGACCGATGCTCTTGATTTTAAATCGGCTAAACATATAATTTCCCCCTCATGACAACTTTCGCCACATTTACAATTTAGTGCTTTTCTCGCAAATAAACCCATCTATTGGCCCCTTGCAAATTACACTCTTCTATATTTATCTGCATTATAGCGATAAAGTATTATAGCATTCTTTTGTCGGTAAACGCTGTAATCTATGAAATTTTGTTGAACTTTATCGAATTAAAAATGAGCTGCAACATCTGTATGATTCAGATCTGCAGCTCATCGCCATCTTAACATCACCTAACACTTGATTAGGCAATTTTAGATTCACTTTGTCCCTTAACTCATTCTAGATTTTAACAAGCGGTAGGACTCCAGCCTGCGTTCATAATCAGGACCAGTCGTTACCACGAGGATCCGGTTGGTATCCAGCCTCTGCCCTGCTTGCCGAATGTACTGCCATACTTGTTCGGGTGTGCCAGCAACATGCCGCTTCATCTCGTTGTCCTCTTTATGGACAGAAATACTCTGAGGGTTATCCTTGACGATACCCACGTTGGTATCTCGCTCATTTGTGTGCTCTTCACGACTTTCCTGGCGCCGGTTCTCAATCTCACGACTCCACCTTAAAGCATCGTTCTCCGTTTCCGCACACATTGCACTGAGCGCCACCATCACTTCTGGTTCCTTCAGCCCAGCACTAGGCACGAATTCCTCACGATAGCGGCGTACAGCCTGGGTTCCATCCGAATCACTCATGAACTGTCCAAAAACATAACCCATACCAAACTTCGCAGCATATGCTGCGCTTTTGACATTGGTCCCTAGCATCCATAAGGATAATGGAATTTCCGGAACTGGACGCGCTGTAACCGGAACATCCTCATACGTAAAACGGTCTTCCAGCAATTCGGTAAGCGAAGCCAGTTTGGCGGGAAGGTTCGAGACATGTTGCAAATAATTTCCACTGAGCGCCATCGTTGCATGAGGCCCTCCGCCAGGAGCCCGTCCTAACCCGAGCTCGATCCGTCCCGGATAGAGTGAAGCCAGCAGACGGAACGACTCTGCGACCTTGAGTGGACTATAATGCGGAAGCAGAACAGCTCCCGACCCAAGCAGAATGGTATCTGTCTTTGCACCAATATGAGATAGCAACACCTCAGGAGAAGCCGAAGCTAGTTCAGGCATATCATGATGCTCAGACGTCCAATATCGTGTGTAACCCCATGCTTCAGCATGTTGAGCCAAAAGTAATGCTTGCTGAAGTGCTTGTTCTGCGGATGCACCGTTCAGTCTAGGAACGAGATCCAGTACGCCGAGACTGAATTTTTCTCCAGAACAATCTTGTGTGCTGGCACCTAAGCTCTCAGTAAAGGTTTCACTTAAATTTGCAACCACACTGTACAACTCCTTTGATCTCTTGCCCCTCTTTGATTTTGCACTTAGTCCAGATCGTAGATCGAACCGACCTTCAGGCCGTAAAGTTCATTATAAATCTTCTCGGCGAATGCATCGGTCATGCCTGCAATATAATCAATCACCATATGCTCCCAAGTCCAGATCGGCTGCGCTTTAGCTTGGTCCTTCTCATATCGTTGCAACCAATCAGAAGGAATAATGGATTTTGAGGTTTCCGGATCAAGGAACGCATCCCAGAGCCGTTTAATCATCCACTCACTGCGCTTCTGCAGGCGTTGCACGCGCAGATCCCGAATCATCGTCACCCAGGCGAAACTCTTGAGTACACTCACGGTGCGTAACATGTCGAGGTCTTCTACGCCTTCGCGGACAAAAGTTACCTTTTTCCAATCCCCGTCATCAATGACTCCTAGACTGCCGACAAAAAGACTGACCCAATAGGCCTTTACCTCACGACGAGTACGCGAGTAATCATGCTCGCAGAAAGGCATCTTCTCATTCCAGATGCGCAGGAACGATGCAAGAACTTCTTCCACTTTTTCCGCGATCGCCTCTCTTGTCCAGCCCTTCCAGAACAGATCTTCCAGTGTAGTAATTTTGTCTACGATGAGCCGGTTAATATGCTGGTCTTGCAGAAAATGCTCATGCACCTCGATTTTGCCTGCCTTGATGCCATCCTCCAGATCATGTGCGGAGTACGCAATATCATCGCATAGATCCATCAGTTGTGCTTCGAGCGTTTTCTTGCCTGCCGGGATGTTCCAGCGCTCCCGAATCTCACGAATGTACTGCCACTCGTGGTGATACATGCCTTTCTTGCTCTCTGTTCCAGGGTACGGATACTTGTTGATCCCTAGCAGCACAGCATCAGACAAGTTCAGTCCGTCGATATCTTCACGTTTCTCCAAATACATGATCAGGCGGAAGTTATGTGCGTTGCCTTCAAAATGCTCATATTTTCGTTTGAGCTCCGCTCGTACGTCAGACTCAGCCTTAGGTGTTTTGGCGGCACGACTTTTTTTCATAATCTTCTTCGTCTCACTGTTGATCAGATCATCTAAAATGCCATCGAGCACTTCTTCCCCTTTATGTCCAAAAGGTGGATGACCAAAGTCATGTGCGATCGCTGCACATTCTACAACTTCCGAATCGATAATCAGACCGGGGTTCTCTGCCCGGCCCCAATCTACCTCCGGGTAATGACGCAACAGGCTTCTCGCCGCTTCTCGCGCAATCTGTGCCACTTCAAGGGAATGGGTTAGACGTGTCCGGTAATAATCACCCGTACCTGCGCCAAACACTTGCGATTTGCCCTGCAGTCTCCGGAACGTTGGGGAATGAATCAATCGGGAATAGTCTCGCTCATACGCTGCACGAGAGCCCTCCAGCTTGGTAAGTTCAGGGTATTGCCTATGTTCTCTCAGATCATGCCATTGCATTTAGATCACTCCTAGCCGACTGTCTCTATTTTGAGTGATTATACACAACATCTGCGGTTTCGAAAAGAAAAATCCGTCTGTCATGTCATCTCTTCTTACATCAACATATGATGCACAGTCCTCTCTATGTATATTATACCCTGCAAGACTACTGTCTGTGCATAGAATGAAGAACTGTACGTCGATAGTTGAGCCGGTGAGTAGTTACCTCGATATAAAAGAAAACCCGACAGACGAATGACGTCTTGTCGGGTTAAACTTCAAATGAAGTTTTAAATCTAGCAGACTTACACCATCACCTTGCAGATATCATTCGTAAACTCTACCGGGTCTTGAATCGGCAATCCTTCAATCAGTAATGCTTGGTGATACAAGAGGCTGGTATACAGGCTGAGCTTCTCTTTATCCTGTGCAAAAGCATCTTTCAACGATTTGAACACATCATGGTTCACGTTGATTTCCAGCACTTTATCCGCTTGAACATCTCCGCTGTTCGGCATAGCTTTCAGCACTTTCTCCATCTCAATCGTCAAATCACCCTCGGTGGACAAACATACCGGGTGGCTGCGAAGACGTTTGGACGCTTTCACCGCTTTAACTTTGCCCTCCAGCTGTGCCTGCATCGCTTCGAACAATTCTTTGTTGTCATTGTCTTGCGCTTCAGTCTCTTCTTTTTCCGCACTGTCTTCAATACCAAGATCACCACTGGAGATGGATTTGAACTCTTTCTCCTTGTAATTCGTGATCATCTTGATCGCGAATTCATCGATATCGTCGGTGAAGTAGAGCACTTCGTACCCTTTTTCCAATACGCCCTCGATCTGTGGCAGTTTCTCGATTCGGCTGATGGACTCACCCGCAGCATAATAGATATACTTCTGATCTTCCGGCATTCTGGAGACGTATTCGTCCAGGCTCACCAGCTTGTTCTCTTTCGAAGACGTAAACAGCAACAGATCCTGCAATGTGTCTTTGTTTGAGCCATAATCGCTGTATACGCCGTACTTCAGCTGACGACCAAACGCTTGATAGAACTTCTCGTAGTTCTCGCGCTCGTCTTTGAGCAGACTTTGCAGTTGGCCTTTGATTTTGTTTTTGATGTTCTTCGCAATCAGGCTAAGCTGGCGGTCGTGTTGAAGCATCTCACGTGAGATGTTCAGAGATAGATCCTCGGAATCCACCATCCCTTTGACAAAACCAAAGTAATCTGGCAACAGGTCGCCGCACTTATCCATGATTAATACGCCGTTGGAGTATAACTCCAGACCTTTTTCATACTCTTTTGTATAGTAGTCAAACGGTGTATTCTCCGGAATAAACAGGATCGCATTGTACACTACAGCGCCGTCCGCGCTAATGTGCAGATGTTTCAGCGGTTTGTCAAAACCGTACCGTTTCTCCATATAGAAGTTGGTGTAGTCTTCTTCGGTCAGTTCGCTTTTATTTTTACGCCAGATCGGCACCATGCTGTTGACTGTTTGTTCTTCCTTGTAATCCTCGAACTCGTTATCCGTACCTTCCTTCGGACGGTGATTGGTCACATCCATTTTGATCGGATAACGAATGAAGTCAGAGTATTTCTTGATGATGGATCTCAAGCGGTACTCTTCCAAAAACTCGTCATACGAGTCTTCTTCGGTATTTTGTTTAATCGTTAGAACGATTTCTGTACCCACGGTATCTTTTTCCGCAGGTGTAATCGTGTACCCGTCAGCACCTTCGGATTCCCATTTCCAAGCTTCGTTGCTGCCCAGCGTTTTACTCGTTACCGTCAGCTTGTCCGCCACCATGAACGCCGAGTAGAAACCTACCCCGAATTGACCGATAATGTTATGGCCGTCTTTGGCTTCGTTCTCTTTTTTGAAGGCCAGGGAACCACTCTTCGCAATGACTCCGAGGTTGTTCTCCAGTTCTTCCTGTGTCATACCAATCCCGGTATCCGTGATCGTGAGCGTGCGGTTATCTTTATCTACTGTCAGCTTAATGTAGTAATCCTCTTTGTTGAAGACGAGCGTGTCGTCCGTAAGTGCTTTGTAATATATTTTGTCGATGGCATCACTGGAGTTGGAGATTAGTTCTCTGAGGAAAATTTCTTTCTGTGTGTAAATGGAGTTGATCATCATATCCAGCAAACGTTTGGATTCTGCCTGAAATTCTTTTTTAATCGCCATGAATGAAATGCTCCTTTCGAATTTGGGTATCAAATGATTCAGTTGAGTACAGAGCCAAGCTGAGCCATATGCGACTGAACCATTCCATATGTAGTGGTGTGTATTAGCTTCATTTGTTAGCACTCAAACACTCAGAGTGCTAAACCCTTCTTTTTATATAACATATGGGAAAATTGGGTGTCAATACGAAGACGGTTATTTTAACAAAATCATGGATTTCATTCTGTAAAAACCGATTAAACTTCTGCATGGACAACCACTCTTCCCAGTGTAACGCACTTGCTCCAGCAAAACAAAAACCGCCACGAATTGAAATTCGGGACGGCTGGGTGAAATGGGCTATTTCTTCGCCATCTTTGGATCAAGAGTATCACGCAGGCCATCGCCCATCAGATTGAAGCCAAGCACCGTCAGCATAATGGACAGACCGGGAAAGACGAGCGTCCACGGAGCCTTTTGGATATACTGGCGTGAATCCGAAAGCATCTTGCCCCACTCCGGGTCCGGCGGCTGCGCCCCCATACCTAGAAATCCGAGCGCCGCTGCCTCGATAATCGCTGTACCGATTCCGAGTGTACCTTGCACAATAAGAGGCGTAAGGCTGTTTGGTAAAATGTGTCGAAACAAGATTCGTCCGTTCCCTGCTCCCAATGTCCGTGCCGACGTAATAAACTCTTCCTGCCGCAAGCTAAGTACACGCGACCTCACCAACCGTCCATACGTTGGAATATTCACGATCGCAATGGCGAGCAATGCATTCTGCAAAGAAGGGCCTAGAATCGCGACAATCGCGATCGCCAGCAAGATACCTGGAAATGCCAGCAAAATATCAAACAGACGCGAGATCAGCATATCCGCCCATTTACCATAAAACCCCGCAACCAGTCCAAGCAGCGCTCCAGCGACAATGGACCCAATGACGGAGAAAAATCCAACCCACAGCGATATTCTTGCGCCATGAATGACACGGGAAAATACGTCCCGTCCCAAGTCATCCGTCCCGAACCAGTGCTCAGCCGACGGAGCTTGAAGCCTGTCTTGTAGCACCTGCTCTTTGTAATCATAGGGCGCAATATAGGGGGCAAGGAAGGCTAATGCGATGAAAAAAACAATAATGATCAAGCCTGCCAACGCAAGCCGATTCCGCCGAAACGTCCTCCACGCCTCACGCCAAGGACCCGATCTACTCGCGCTGACTGCGTCAACGGTTCGTCCGGTATTGGTCGACAATTTGGCCATACAGGTTCTCCTTTGCTGAACTTAGATAATGGAAGAGATAAACGGATTGTTTACACAGAAGAATAAACCAACCATTGGGACTTTATCGTTGTATCTTAGGATGCTTTGATCTGCTATCCTGTCCCTCCTACTTGTAACTGATTCTTGGGTCAAACACCGCATAGAGCAAATCTACGATCAGATTAATCAATACAAAAAAGAAAGCCACGATCAGGATTCCGCTCTGAATCACAGGATAGTCCCGTGAACTAATCGCTTCATATATGTAACGCCCTACACCCGGCCAGGCAAAAATAGTTTCCGTCAGCACGGCGCCACCCAGCAGAGACCCCGTTTGAATGCCGATAACAGTCAACACGGGGATAAATGCATTTTTCAGCGCGTGCCCGTATACGACAAAAAACGGCCCCAACCCTTTCGCCTTGGCGGTACGAATATAATCTGAACTCATCACTTCCAGCATGCTGGAACGTGTCATGCGCGCAATCACAGCCATCGGGATGGTACCCAGTGCTACACTTGGCAGAATCAGATGTTTGGTCACCGTCCACAGCTGATCCCAGCGTCCTGCAAGCATCGTATCCAGCACATACAATCCCGTAATTGCCTCTACCGGATCACGTGCGTTCATTCGTCCAATGGACGGTAGCCATTGCAGTTTGTTGGCAAACAGCCATTGCTCCATTAGCCCGAGCCAAAAAATGGGCATCGATACCCCTACAAGCGCAATCACCATGCAGCAGTAATCAAACCAGGAGTTATGCTTCCATGCACTAACAATCCCTGCATTCACACCAATAATGACAGCAAACAACATACTCGCCATCGTAAGTTCGAGTGTCGCTGTCAGATAAGGCACGATTTCCTGGGCAATAGGTACCTTGGTACGAATAGATGTGCCCAGATCCCCTTTCAGCAAGTCGCCTAGATAGGCGAAATATTGCTGGAACCAGGGTTTGTCCAGTCCCAGCTGATCCCGAAGAGCCTGCTTGGATTGTTCCGTTGCTTTTTGCCCCAGAATCGTCTCGGCCGGATCACCGGGTATTGCATGGATGATGGAAAAAACGATCAACGTCATGCCCAGCAAAACGGGCAGCAGTACCAGCACACGTTTGACAATATAGCTGTTCACTTCCAGATCACCTGCCCTAAAGGGTTCATCTGCTTGATTTCAACTTTGGCTAAATCATAGAAATAGCGCTGGCGAACACGTATGCTTTGGCTCGTCACGACCCGGATGTAAAATCTAATAAGCATTGCATGTCCGCCAGCGCATAACTTGGTTTAACACTTGCGTTTCATTTATTTTCACTCGAAAGTTTTATTCGAAATAAGCCCCCACATACGATTCCGTTCCCAGCGGAGAGGTTACAAAACCCTTCAGGCTGGCTTTCCCGGCAAGAATCGGTGTGGTATGCACAAGTGGAATCCAAGGAGCGTCTTCCTTGATGATGACCTGAGCCTGTTTGTAAAGCTCGGCACGTTTATCCTGATCCGTCTCCGTTTGTGCTTTGGTGAGTAAGGAATGCAACTCTTCATTTACATAGTAGCTACGGTTGTTGCCTGGAATGGCGTCTTTATCCAGAAGGGTATACAGGAAGTTATCCGGATCACCGTTGTCCCCTGTCCAGCCGAGCATGTATATGTCGTCCTTCTCCCCGGCTTTGGAATCTTCCAGATAGGTCGCCCACTCCGGAGATTCGATCGTTGTTTTGACACCGATTTTCTCAAAATCAGCCTGAATGGCTTCTGCTACCTTCTTGCCATCAGGCATGTACGGACGGGATACCGGCATGGCGTAAAATGTTACCGGATCAGGCAATCCGTCAGGGAAGCCGGCTTCGGCCAGCAACGCTTTTGCTTTTTCCAGATCATACGCGTAATCTTCGATCTCATCATTGTAACCCCATAGAGTAGGTGGCATCGGGTTCACCGCAGGCTCTGCCTGTCCAGCAAAGAACGCGTCAATAATGGCCTGTTTGTTCACGGCATGGTTCAGGGCTTGTCTGACTTTCACGTTATCAAACGGTTTTTTCTTAAAATTAAACCCGATATATGCCACGTTGAACGGCGGACGTTCAATCTTCTGCAGCTCGCTATTGCTTTCCAGAATGCTCAGATCATCCGGATTCAGGTCTTCCATAATATCGATCTCGCCATTTTGCAATGCATTGAAACGAGCCGTGTTATCCGGAATGGAGCGCACGATTACCTTGTTCAGCTTCGGAAATCCTTCCCTCCAGTAGTCTGCATTTTTCTCCAGCGTGATGGAGTCGTTCCGTTTCCACTCTTTGAATACAAATGGGCCGGTGCCGACAGGCTCACTCTTAAAATTTTCTTTCTTCTCCTGGATGGCAGCCGGACTGCCAATGCCAAACGGAGTCATCGCAATATTTTGCAGGAAAGGAGCTTGTGGCTGGTTCAGGGTAAACTCCACCGTCGATTCATCGAGTGCCTTCACTTCCTTGATCACACGCGCGCCATCTGGCCCAAACATGGAATCATAATAGTCGAAGGAATCACCTTCGAATTTATATTCACTTGCCGGATCGCTCCAGCGATTAAAATTAAACACTACGGCATCCGCGTTAAAGTCAGTTCCATCATGGAACTTCACCCCGGATTTCAGCTTAAATACATACTTCAGCCCGTCCGCGGAAATTTCCCAGCTCTCGGCCAACGCCGGAACCACTTCGGTTCCACCCTCTTTGTAATCGAGGAGCGAATCAAATACCTGATGCCCGATCTTGAGGGATTCCCCATCCGTTACGATCGAAGGATCAAGCGCAACCGAATCTCCGCCGCGTCCCATAATCATCGTATCCTGGGCAGCCGCTTCTGTAGGAGGTTCATTACCTTCCGCAGGTGCCGGCGTTCCTTCCCCGCCATCTTTGCTGCTGGAGCAACCAGATAACACAAGTACGGTACTCAGTGCCAAAGTCAGTAAACCGGACATCCATTTTTTTCTCATTCGCATACGTACAACACCCTTCCCCTGTCTCATAATGTGTGTGATGCTTGCGCTCGAAAAACGGTACCTCTGGCCGTGTGTGCGATGATGTGGTGGTGCCAGCTAGTCATCAGATCATCCCTAGTTATAATCTTTAAATTCTTGTATCAATCATTAAAGGCTTTATATGCCTGTGATACCTGTTTTAGAGTGCTGAGAATTTTTCAACGGGTTAAATTAGCAGAGCGAGAGGCTACCGTAAATGTAAAACCATTAAAAAAGCCCAGATCAACGGATCGCCAGCGTTGGAGCACAAAGGATGGGATTTTAACAATAATGGGCTACAAAAATAAACAAAATGATGGAACAACGTTCATCAAGTTCTTCTAGGGGGATTAGTTAGTTATTTGGCGTATTAGCCAATTCATCTTCTAGCATTCCGGGCTAGCGAGAACCATGTATTTGAACCAAGGTCAATTCGAAACAGCAAATTTGCCCTTGAATGGGTGGACGCAAAGACCCAAAACATTCGCCATAAGCATTTTGTTCCGCAAGATTGTCTTCATGAGGTGTAAGATAAATTCAATCGATTTGCGAGTAGAAAAAGAATAGAACAGATCGACACTACAATAACTTTTCATGTTATGGTTTTGTCATGATGAGGAGGTTTGTGTATTAAATCGTGGTGAAAAACATTTTCGTGTAACTTACTTTACATCACATTTACCAATTAGACAAGAACTTTACAGACATACGTTTTAACAATATTATACGCGTCAGAATTAGTGACATTATGTACAAAAAAGGAACACAGCTCGACAATAATCGCCCATGTTCCTTGCTTTTTTCTCCACATTCAAATCTGTTCTATATCTAACATCAGACCCATCGTATTTACTTTTTAAACATACCTCTGCGATGCATCACGGTAATAAAACGATAAAAATCGTAGCTCGCTCCGTTATCAATACTAAACAGCGGATTTTTGGCATCATAGGCCAGAGCAGCATCTACAGCAGCCTTCGCCCAGGCAGGTACCTCCATCTGCTGACGCGCTTGCAAACGATCAACCTGCGCTTTCAGTGCATCAAACGCAGCTTTTTCTTCAGCTGTCATCGGTTCGCCCCCTTTCGGTGGTACAGTTGGTGGATTCGGATTCGAAGGTGTGGTCGGGTTACCCGGATTAGTCGGATTGGAAGGCTCTGTTGGATTCGTAGGATTTGGGTTCGGCGTAGCCGCCGCATATCTCACTCTAAGCTGCGCCGCTGTTCCCTCGAATTCATTCATATCCACATTGCCGCTAATGCCATTTACCTTACCTGAATCGGTATACTGCCAGAACGTCCAGCGCTTCCATGCCGGCTGAGCATCCGGTACACGTGTCGTGCTGTAACGCGCAACCCACAGATCGTAGGAGCCCAAAGAAGCATCGAAATTGCTAGCAAATGAATTGCCTGTATATATGATCGGTTTTACACCTGTAAGACGTTGCAATTCTGTTAAAAAGGCTTTGGCTACCGTATTCATCTGGGCTTTGCTCAGATTGCCGGGATTGTTCTCGTAATCCATAACCGGTGGCAACTGTAGCGCCTTGGCTCCCCCGATCTGGTTCAGCGTATTGGCATAATGTGCCGCTTCTGCCCTCGCAATCTCCACAGTTGTTCCGCGGAAGAAATGATAGGTTCCCACCATCATGCCCGCCGTAAGCGCACCGTTTACATTTTTCTGAAAATTCGGATCAATATAAGTCCGCCCTTCGGTTGCTTTGATAAACACAAAGGTCATGCCGTTTGCCTTTACCTTGGCCCAGTCGATATTGCCCTGATACCTGGAGACATCAATGCCCTGCGTGTTGCCCGGGGTTCTATTTTGCAAATTTCTCACACCCTTTATTCGGCTAATTGCCGTTTGTATATAGTTAATGCGGACGGGTTAAATGTTGCCTGTGTGCGTGTCCCATGTTGTACGTTATGTGAATCAGAATACCGAGCTAGCCTTATGAAAGAAAACTCTTATTTGGAACAGCTCAAATACTACTACAACCTTATTATCAAACTTAAAAGTATTCTGTAGACTAGTATGTAGCTTGAGTCGCACGAAATCACAGCGTATCAAGGATTAAAGATGAATTAGAGTAATGTCTAAAAGTAAAGAAAGCACCCATAACGGGTGCTTTTCTCATTGCTGCGCTGTGCCTTTCTTAACGTCGGAAACCTCTTGATCCGCGGCTTTCTCTTTGGATTGTTCATTTTCTGGAGGAAAACTTCTTTCACTTTCGGGTTGATCCAACGACGGAGGCGCATGCGGCAATGGAGTAGATGAGGCATCTTCCCCCGCCTTTCCTTTGAGCACTTGAATCGCCTGCCGAATGACTGGCGGAATCGGAGCGCCCAGTTTGCCCCCATTTTCAATAATGGATAACAACTCATTCGCCATATAAAAAAAGGCGACCGCATCCCTGAACAAATGTCCGTCTCCCAGAACACCGTCCACCAGATGAGCCACCGATACCATTGCAAATATAAATACCTTGCGTGCGATGCCAAACAATCCAACATTACTTTCAAGCTTGCCCGTCATTCCCGCCGCCGCGATACCTGTTAGGTAATCGAGAATGACAAAGACTAGCAGTACGCCGAGCACCCCTGACCAACCTCCGAAAAAGTAGTTTGCCGAGCTGCTCATCAGCGCAATTCCCCATTTCCATAGGGTGTCCCATCGGTCCATGGCTTCACCTCCTTTTGATTTGTATATACCCTCAGAATCATAAGTTTTGGAAATTAGTAAAGGTTACAATATTTCTGTATAAATCATTATTAACTCAAGTTATACACCGTAAATAAACACTTGCTTTAGTCTAAAATTATTGACATAAGAATTTGTATTTCCATTGCTTGTATAATTGCTTGCGCTTAAGGCTATTGTCACACTATTAGGAGTAAATTTTGTACTGTTAGTTCTCCATGAAAAGTTAAGTGTGTTGAAGTACCCGTTACTCTTAGTATAGTTTTGTGACTGTACTGTTGTCCTCGTTTTTAGTACCCCATCAATCACATCTGCGGTCATAACTGCATCTATTTGATTATATATATTGTTCCCATCACCAAAAGCTACCATATTGGTAACAAATACTTCGACTAAAAGAGGCTTGAATGGTAAGTCATTAACAGCGTAAGTAACGTAATTGTTACTGTCCTGAACAACATTTAGCCCTGTATACCTTGAAACCTTCATCCCCGTAGAGATTTCCCTTACTCCTGTAGCCAATTCTGAAAATGTGGCAGCACTTTCAGTTTTTGAGACTGACCCGCCTTTGTCAATGATTGCTGTCTCAATTAACCTTTTACCATCATTGACAGATTGAAAAAGCGTGTCAAATTCCGATTGCGTAGGCATTCTAACTAAGGTTGGTGTAAACTCTGTGTCCTTCACTGTGGAGATCGGTCCGGTTTCAAAGGTATACACGCCAGCCTGTCCCAATCTAAAAATGATACCTCTAGCACCCAAGTTAGAATGAGTTTGTTTATAATAATACTTATTGTTTGTCGGGTGGATATAACAGTTATGCCCCATCAAGAAAAAGCCAGATGTACCTGCCGAGATACTTCCCCACGAACTAATCGTAAGAGGACCTGAAATATCACCACCCGCACGCGGAAGACTCGCATTTTTCGCATTTGTTTCAGCTGCTGTAGCTGCATCCCTTACCGCCTTCTCCGTCGCTGCCATCGTCTCGGACGTGCCATCCGTCTTGTTCGATAACTGCACCTTCCCTTTTTGCGTCAAGGACGCATCGGGGATATCCATCTTGCTCACGGCTTCACGAAGTGTATCTAAATCCGCTTGTGTGGCAACGCCTGCGTCAATCTTTTCAAAAATCCTGTTAATGCTCTCTCGGGTCACATTCTCATTCCCCAAAGGCAGGGGTAGATTTAATCGATCTGTATCTTTTGGCATTACGCCCACACCTCCAGTTCATTCCACGTCAGAGACGCGGCATCAAGTTCATCCCACGTTTTCTGCTTCTTGTCCAGGTCGTCCCAGACCAGATAACGGTATTTATATTCAACGGCCATATGGGCCGGTTTCAGTTCATCAATGGCTCGTTTCAGATCATCGATATTGGGCGGAATGCCCATCGTATCTACAAAACTCACCGTAAAGCTCCACCCTTCCGGCTGGAACGTGACATTCACCTTGCCTCCGGCATACGCCTCAGCAACATTGGCAACTTGCCGACCCGAAAATTTGCCTGCCCCGCGCAGCTTCGCTTCAACGACCGAGCGCCGCTGTTCCACAGGTTTGAGACGATTCGTCTCAATGCCAAGCTCCTGCTCCCAGAAGTCCAGACCCCACGTAGCCGTGCGGACAAAAAACTGCTCCAATGTCTCGTCCAGCGCCTGATACAGCATATCCATCTCGGTGCCTTTGGCCTGCATGTCGGCCCGCATGACACGTGAAGTCTCATAATACTGAGGCAAATACGAGAACAGCTCCCGCCCTTTCTCACTTGTCAGTCCCACACTACTCATGCACATCCACCGTCCCAAGCACAGCCACTTGGCTGGCGGTCATCTCGATATTCTGGTCGCTTATGCCGTTCACGGTCAGCTCCGAATAGTCGATAATCGGCGGAATGTCCAGCAGGATCGCGGCAATGCGCGTGTAACGCACGAGTGGGTCGGCAAAAGCAAGCTGTTTCAAATATGCGGTAACCCCGCGTTCGATTAATGCCCGTACATCTGCCAGCGTAGCATCACTTGCCAAGGTCAGCTTCACCTGGATGTTCATCGGCACTTCCTCTGCCGGCATCACCGTCACCACAGGTCCAGCGGGGGCAACGCCCTCGCCTTGTCCATCTTGCGTGGGGTCAACATACTTTTGCACCGCAGCCGCCAGATCAGATCCCGCAGCGCGCTTGTCCGTATCCAGCAGATACAGCCCGACGGTACCCGGCCCTTGCCACAGCGGGATCACCCGTGTAGCCCCGACGCCTGGCACTTCACTGGCCCATTGCACATACTGTGCCTTGTTGCCGCTGGTTCCCTGGTTGCGGACTTTGGCATAAAAGCGCTCCAGCAGCGCGGTATCCGCCTCGATGTCCGCGCCGCCCTTGATGACGTCCGTGTTCACCACAGACGTGACGCCGCTTACCGGTGTAGACAGCACGGTTAACGTGCCTGCGGGTACATTGCTCTCTTTTCCAGCAACGAGCGCACGTACCCCTACACTTCCGAGACCATCCTCATCCAGCTCCACACGGCCCACCGTTTCATATTCCAGCGATGATTCACCGGATACCTCATCTGCGAGCGTAGCTACAACCGTACCTGCTGGCACGACTTTTCCCGGCGTGCCCGTGAATTTCACGGTGCCTTGTGCTGCCACAGCCGCCCGGCGCGTAATGCCATGTTCCCCCGCTCGCAAATCCAGCTCCTCCGAACGAAAATTCGGATCACCGCTCGCCGCTGTACTGGCAAATCCGCGCCGGAGCAGCTCCTGTGCCCAAAGCGCCGCCTCGGATAACATAAAGGCTACGGGAGCCTCCGCATCCCATAGAAACGAACCTTCCGACTTGTCCAGATCCGCGGGCAGACGATCCAGCATACGCTGCATAATCTGTTCCTCTGTCTGGTCCTCCAAATAACGCGGAATCTCAGCCATCCCGTCAGATCACCTCGCTTTCCAGAATAAACATCTCATCCTGCACACTCATCACCCGGCACGTAAACCCGCACTGCTCCCGTTCCCAATCAAATGTAAACTGGTCCACCGCATCCGTACGCGGATCAGCGAGCAGCGTTTCCGTCACCATTCGGGCAATCTCACTTTCCATCACACCGCGGCTATCCCCTTGACCGACCAGATCCTCCAGCTCCGAACCGTAGTCCCGAGAGTAGATCACATGTCTGTACCGCGGGGTTTTCACCGCCTTGATACACCACTGTACCCAAGCTTCATGCGCATCTGCCGTAGCCACCTTGCCGCTGGGAGTCAGCACAAAATCACCAGCATCGTAGTCATAGCGCCAGCTTCGTCCAAAACGTACCTCTTCCGAGGCCACTCCCGACAGGTCCTCCTCATCTCCCCAGACCATACCCGTTTCTGGAAACAAACTAGGCATTCGCGCTCACCACCTTACACAGCACCACAATATCGTTTCCGCCATTCACCCGCATCGCCAGCACGCGATCCCCGGCTTTCAACCCTTTGCCCAAAACCCAGACGGCCTCTTCCACTTCCCCTTTTTGCAAAAGAAACCGTCCCGTGCCCGTCGTACCGCCGCCCGCCACGTCAGATATCCCGGAGATCGAGCCAGCAAGCTCGCGCTCCGGCAAATTCAATGTCCCAGGCAACTCGGCCACGAGATAGTCCTGCACCTCGTGCTTGAAGTCGTCCAGCTTCACCCCGGACGCCGTGATCGTACCGAGCACCGCACCCAGACCGCTCACGGCCTGACGTGAATGTGTGCTCATTGCTCCCTGCATCACATCGGCAAACTGCCCGTACGGATCGTCTTTATTCAAGGTAAACCCTCCTTTTCACCAGCTCCGCCGTGCCCAGCTCCAGCGTCATTGTACCCGGTCCAACTGACAAATCTCGGCTAACCGACATGACGATCAGCTTCAAACCTTTCAGTGTGACCGCGTCTCCAGCGCGGATCGTATTGATGTCCGGAGCCGAAATCGTAAACGTCTCCTGGATGCCTGTCAGCTTGCTTTTCGCCAGTTTTTTTGCGGCGGCGGCTGTTTTTACCTGATCGTCCTCAACCAGTTTCTGTAATGTGCCTAACTGCTCTGTATCGCTCTGCTCAATCGCCAGCACTTTGGAAGGTACCTCTTTACCGCTACCACCGGACTCGGACGCAGCCATGACTTTTACTTTCGTAACCGCACCCTCCAGCGTCCGCATCTGCGTCAGATCGATTAGCCGATCCAGCGCATGTACCTTCGTATTGCTGCCTACCTTGAACAACTGCAACCCACCCGGCGTCATCCGCGGATTATACATATCTCCCCCGGACTTGGCCGTTTCTTTCAGGTCGGCAAATATCATCGAAAAAATCGTCTGCGACCGATATACCGCCTTACCCAGCTTGGTCTTCATCTCCGGCAGAGTAGCCAGAGGAATTTTCCATTCCTTAGCGTAAGCTTTGAGCCGTTGTACTGCCGTCTGATCCTTGGGAAACAGGAATTCATCCTCTGATTTCTCAAGATAAATCATTCGATCGTAGACTGTGAGCGACAATCGCTTGGTGCCACTATTCGAGCTTTCCGCTTCCCAGATGACCGCTGGGTGGAGCAGGTAGACCATCGATTCTTCGCCAAAAGGAACCCCGCTGATCCGCACCGCCATGCCCGGTGAAATCGCAGGCAGATCTGAAGAAGCAGACACGGCCAGGCGGATGTTCGCCTGATAGGCGATCTGGTCGAGCGAGTCCTTCAGCGTAATTGTCTCGACCAGCTTGGTGATATCATACTTGTCATCGACAATGACCTTGTAGGTCATGGCATCACCAGCTTTTGCCCCGGTTTGATCCGGTTCGGATCACTGCCGATGATTTTGGAATTGAGCTTGTAAATCTCGTTCCATTTGGAACTGTTTCCAAGCTCAAGCTTGGCTATTTTGGACAGGGAATCCCCGGCTTTGACGGTGTACGTCTTGCTACTTTTTTTCAGATCGGTACGTGAACCGGATTTGCTCGCAGCAGCGCTTGAACCCACCTTCTCCACTTTGGAATCCCGCCACGTTCGCAGGGTCAGGTCGAAATAAATATCGCCCGTTTCCCCGCCGCGAAAGCTCGAATTAAGCGAAATGAGAAATACTGGTACATTCACTCCGGTTCCGGAGATGATGAAACGCAGTGGTTTTTTGGAGATAATAAAGGTGTTCAGCACATTCATCGCCACGCGTGGATCAGGAATGTCCGTCACCGTACAATAGGAATCGTCGTACTCTTTTGGAAAAAAAGAAGAGAAGGTGATCTCCTTCACCTTCTCCCCTTGTGCAAAGTCAAACTCGCCATGCTCCAACATATGAATCGTTTCATATCCTTTGGATCTGGAAATGTTGACTTCTTCCGGATTCACGGGGAATTGAAACGAAGTACTGCCGTCTTTCAACGTAAATTCCATTTTCGCTGCATGAACCTCATCTTGAAGTACAGCCATATCTGCGGCCTCCTTTCTGCCTAGGCCATAATCGTTTTGCGATTTTGCATCGCGCGGCGGAACTCGCCTGCAATCCGTTGCCCCACCTGTTGAGTCACAGCATCGTAATCAATTGCGTTCTCGCGGACCGTCACCTGTACCGTTCCCGGCGCAACATTCACCGAAATCTGGTTGGTCGTTTCCGTTTTGAAATCCTTAAGGTAACCTGCCAGACTGCTCATCTGTTCTTCGGAGATACTTACTGTGAGTGGCGATGCTTTACCGCT
The DNA here is from genome assembly GCF_023714295.1 of Paenibacillus polysaccharolyticus. GTDB lineage: Bacteria > Bacillota > Bacilli > Paenibacillales > Paenibacillaceae > Paenibacillus > Paenibacillus polysaccharolyticus_A. Next base: position 59,446 of record NZ_JAMAUN010000010.1, on the reverse strand, counting down.
CTGCTGTCCCGTTTGATTTAACGCCATCGCTTGAGATTGCATCACACTTGTTCCCATAAGACCCGCAGCCGTCGGTGAGCCCAATCGATTGTTCATATAGGCTTCGGGTCCGGTGATCGATAAAAATTCTGGCCTGTACGCTGGCGGCATTTGCGGTGCTGCAGGTACAGAAGGGGTTGAAGCAACGGTTGCAGGCGGAGTAGTCTGTTCTTCTTTTTTCGATCCAAAACCAAAGAAATTAGAAAATCCCTCAGTGAGACTCTTTGCTTTCTCAGAGACGAAGTCAGCAGCACCAGATAACGCGTTGCCTAAACCTTCCGATGCATTGGATACAAAGCTACCGATATCCTTCGCCTTATCTCCAATCCAGCCTCCCACTTCACCACCAGCCCAACCTCCAACAGCACCACCAATAACAGTACCGATCCCCGGCAAAATAAAACTACCAATGGCGCTACCAATAGCCGTACCTGCCGTGCCGCCGATCATATTCCCCACAGCCCGGCCTCTTTCCTCGGCAGGTGCATTGGCGATATTAGCCACATCCGCAAGCATGCTGATTGGACCGAGCAATCTTTTGGCCCCTTTGGCAAAGCCACCACCCACCTTGCCTAACATGCCATCTCCCGAAAAAAGATTCGACATTCCCATTGGTGAAGAGGACATGATCCCAGAAACCAGGTTGGATCTTCTACCGCCGCCCATTCTCCGGTTTCGGTTTCTGTCCATATCCAACGATTCTCGGAATGTTCGGTCTGACGTATCTGTGACAAGATCGGATACACTGGGAGTCGGCACAGATGCTGGAGTCGACACTCTGGAACCCCCACCTCTTCGTCCTCTTCCACCGGCCACTCTGCGAGTAGATGAATTTCGAGAAGTTTCTCCCCCTGCACTGGAGCTGGAACGAATGCGACGATTTCTTCTTGTACCCTCTGCAGCTTCCGTACTTGCACTGGGATTAGCAGCTTTATTCTTTTTATCTTTTAGACCGGACAACCATTCTTTGAATTGTATACCCTTTTCAAATAAATCACCTAGGTTGTTAGCAATGTTTAATACTGTGTCGAGATATTCCCACCATGCCTTATCCTCTTCTTTAGCCACATTATTAATCGTGGTGGTGGTATTGTTGCTCCCAATCATAACGGACATGGAAGAGGCACTTGCCGGGGTCATTTTCCCCATCGCCACTTCAACCTTCTGCTTCACCTCAACCGACACCGTTCCCGAAGCCTTCACTAACTGATTGCGGAAGCTGTTCAGTTTGATCAGCGCACGGTCCAAAGCCGGACTTAGCTGATCATCCAATCCGATTCTCGGCGTGATCCGCAAGCGGCTCAAGCGGACAGCGGTACTATAGATATTTTCCAGTCTGCGTCCGGTGGTTCTCAGCTCATTGTTTACTTTAATCAGCCCTTGATAACGAACCCGGTTTAAGCGATCCGTAGAGCGTTGAATCTGATCCAGGTAACGAAGCGTCGTCTTCATTTGTGTGTTGGACTGGGATAACCCAATAATCAACTCTGCCATTTTTTCACCTCCTGCCTGTTATGTTTAACTTGTGTTTAACGATTCATTTGAGCACTTAGCGCCGCCATCTCTTCTTCCGAGAACGCGAGCAACAACGAGCGCTCCCCGCGCGGCAAAGACCAGAACTCTCCGGGACGAAGATGATGACGCACCCACATGTGATACAGGAACGTGGTCATCCCGCCGGAGTGAATCAGTTTTTTAGGTCTTCGATCTCCACGCCGAATCCAGACAGTTCGAGCACTTTGTCACCAACCGCATCCAGTTCGCCCGCCAGCAACATCCGGCGCACTGCCTGTTCTCCACCCGACAATTTCATCCGTCCTGTGATACGGTTGTCTCCCCAGCCAGACAGCTCCAGTCCCTGTACAGTCATTTTTACCGTGGCTTCGGAGATCAGTAGGGCATTAAACGTCTCGGTATCCACCTTTTCTTCGGTGCGGCCCTTTGTCGTTTTGCGAATGGTGCAACGTTCCCGAATCTGATCCACTTTGGAAGACGTGAGTCCACGCAAGGTGAGCAGCAGATCCAGACGCTGGATACGTACATTTTCTTCTGGCAGACGTTCCGCCGCTTCAAACAACTGATCCAAAATCTGTTCCTCGGATAAATTCTCGTTCATACTCATCGGTTAAAATCTCCTTTTTCTCATCTATTCTCTGACCTGTTGCAACGCATCTAACCTATATCTCAAGACACCAAAAAGACCGAGCTCTACTCGGTCTGCTTCAATGTCGTTGTCTGTTGTTAACTAGCTCAATACCGTTCACAAAACTTAGTTCGCCACAATCGGATTCAGCAATTCGAATCCTTCAAAGGTAAAGCCCGTTTCTTCCGGCACTTCCTCGCCCGCCGTCCAGTTGGCCAGTTGAATTTTGTCCACCATACAACCTTTCAGCAGCACGCTTTCGTGACCATATGATTCGGGGTCATCCAGCTTGGAGATAATCTGAAATTTAGTAAACCCTCGCTTGATCATATCCGACGTCACCTTGTAACCCGTCATTGTGCCTGTTCCTTTTTTGGCTCCGTTTTTGTGAACTTTCCACTCGTTGCCGACCAGATTCAACTCACGCTTCTCAATCTCTACGCTGGCCTCCAGTTTGTTAATATTAGTCTGCCACACGCCATCCATATGCAACTGACCGTGGGTACCGAGAATTACTCTTGATGCATCCAACATGTAAATTTCCTCCTTATTATGGTTGAGCGGTTATGGTCCAGACCTCATAACGACGCCATCAACATGCCTCCGATTGCCGCATCCCCAGAACTGCTATGTCCTTTCCGTTATTCGTGTGAACCAACCACTCAACGTATCTTTCTACATTTGCGAAACTATCTATATACTATCTGTCAGCCTGCGTGCAAGCCCGTTCCTTATTGCACGTAAAACGTACCAAACAGCTGCTCCATCACATCCGTCAGCTTCACATTCCATTGCAGGAATACCTGATCCGCCTCCGGTTTCAACACTGGGGCAGTACCGTAATACGCTGGGTCGAGAACGACATCATACCCTTCCGCTTCGATAACATTGCTCTGTGCGAGCAACGCCAAATAGGCCTTCATCGCACCAATAAGTGCCTGACGACCTTCTTCGGTATTGTTCACCTTGCCGATGTACGTATCCTCAGCCGAACGCTGCAAATCCGTATTAATCGCATCCATGACCCGGATGGAACGAATTTTTTTCCACGCATTATTTTGTCCGGCAGCAGGAGTGACAAGAGTATTCACACCACGAAGTGCCTTAACCCGACGTCCATCATGGAAGAAAATAAATACGCCATTCTGTACAGCATGCTCCTGTTCGGCACGCGTCCAGCGACGTGTTACATCATCGAACGGTGTTGCTGCATAGGTCGTAGATTCATTCAAACGCTGTCCGGCAATGAGACCTGCCACATAAGCAGATGTCTGTGCGGAGCTATAGAACGCATCGCCCAAACGTACGCCCGTACCCACATTAATTACACCTTCATGGTTCAACGTAAAGGAACGTGCAGCTGCTTTTTGGGCCGCCGTTGCAGAAGTATCATCTGCTGTGGAGCCGCCAAAGACAGCCATGACTGGCTTGCCCTCATTACGCACCCGTTTCACCCATGCCGCAAAGCTTGCAAGCAATGCCGCATCGGCAGCGTGATCCAGAGCGAGAACATCGAACTGCTCGCCTTCCAGCGCACCCTGCATAGCAATATATTCCGCATTCGTGATTGCGTCGTTGCCACTTACGCCCCCTTGGAAAGCCGCCCCGGATACGTTAGCAACCTCTCCTGTTCCGTCTCCGATCGCCTGTGCCTTGATCCATAGGTTTTGCTCATCAGCATTGATCTCTTTGGCAAGGGCCGCCGCCGTGACATCTGCCGTCAAAAGCGCGTACAGCATCCGGTTACCTTCAAAAAGGCGTACTTCAAACTTCGTATTGTCGATGACACCGGGCTGAATCGTTACATAGAAGCCATTCGCACGGTCGCCCGGGTACGTTGCATCAACCTGGAGCACATCAGCACCGCCTCCGTCCTTTAACGTAAGCGTAGCTGCTTTCGCTGCCGAACTTGCCACCCGATAAGCGAGTAGTTTCTTCGGTCCGCCGAGCAAAGCCAGCTTCAAAGACGCATATGCCGTGCCGTTATCCAGTGCATTTGCCGCAAATGTACGTTCAATTGCCGCTTCACTGCCCACTTCCACAAACGTGCCTACCGGACCCCAGTTAGCCTTCACCGGCACAACGACCGTTCCACGGCTACCTGCCTGGATGGCTGAAGAGGCCGCCGCCTGAAAATTCATATACAAACCCGGAAGCACCGGACGATTTGTTTGTTCCCAAGTTCCACCTGCCATTATTGGTTCACCTTCGCTTTCAAAAATTGGTTAATTCTTACCTGCACTTCTTCAATGGAAAACGTCTGCTGCGCCGCTTCGTGCAGCGCACCAACCAGCACCTCTGCCTTCACGGCAAAGAGGGCTTCCGAATGATTCATCAGTTCAGCCCGCGTATACCGCGGGGGATCCGGTAACTTTTTTTTCATAAAGCTTGCCACGTATTTCTCACCTCGTTATTTAGCTTTAAAGACACGATTATTGTTGACCTATGAATTTTTGATCCTACAATCTATAAAATCTATGGTATTTCTACTTTGAAGCAGTGAGCGGTCTTACTAAAGCTAAAGAGTCTACATAAGCTAAGGTATAAAACGATCTGAAACTACCCGTTAGTGATCGTTTCTCTGGACTTACTTTTACTGAATCCCTTTGTTATGGTGAATCTCCCGCATGAGCGGTGCATTCGTAACCGGACGACGGGTTCGCTGTGTTAACGTCAAACGAATCTGTCCGTTCAGATACGCATCGGCTTGCAGATCGGCTGTTGCTTCATCGACCGTCACGTAACGTGTATGGCTTTCGTCGGTTGCGTTAGCTTTAGTACTTGCGCTCTCCACCTGAATAATCGGAATTCGCGATTGAAGTGCCAATTGCTGGACCAGATGACTTGTCGTCCGATCTGTCAGACTTGTATCATCGGTGAGAACATGCCCGATCCACTGTTTTCGTACTTCAAGCGCCGATGTTCCGGCCAATGCGGTACTGTACCCGCTTAAACGCCACAGCACCGACGGCATCTCATATCCGCCTGGCCAGCTACTCGTGTAGACAGACCAGTCCGGGCTTAACTCGTTTGCTGTCCAAAGCTGCAATGCCTCAAGCCAAGGATCACCCGTGATAGCACTGTTTCCAGCGGTACCTTGCGGTTCAGGAACGTACACACCGAAGCGCAAACTACGCGTAACCAAACCCGATCCACTATCAACGCGGTCACTGTCCGTTGAACCCAGATAGAGGCATGTAAAAGCTCCACCTTCCTCATCCTCCAGCCGCACCTGATGCAAGCCTGCGATCAATAATGCTGACCAGAGTTCCACCTGCTTTGCCCCCCCGTCTTCTGACCGGGCATACGGTGAAATCTTGATAATTCGCCTGTAACCTGCCCAAGCTGACTTCGGTACTTCTTCGGCAAAAGCAACAACTGCGCATGGACCCGACAATACTTCACCCGAAGCGGGCATATCTTGCACGCGGCCTTCCCAAGCGGGTACAAGCGCTATAAGCTTTTGCTTTAACGTCTTTTTGATCCGTGTACTCAGCCTAATCCCTGATACAGTTTTGCTGCTTTCGTGGCTTTGCTCATTATTCATTTTATTGCTCGTTTCCGTGTTCATTTCATGTCTCATAGACACATTCATTTCGCCCCCTTCCGCTGCAAAAGTGAATGCTGCCCGCATGTTACAGCAACCATGTGGCAGTTCGGGGCTCCCCCTTTTCCTACACTCCATGTGTAAACCGGAGCAATACAAAGACGACTTCACCGCATCAAAAAGACCAGCCCGATGGGCTGGTCTGTACATTAGCATAGATGATTTCGGTGTGTCCCTTTGCTATTGATCCGATAATACTATCTTACAGCCTTTTCCCCCTAGCGCGGATGGTGATTGGGTTGACATGCGCGCGAATAAAGGAGGCACTTGGGCGGTAAAAAGACGAATCCAATTTAATTCAGCCTCGCTTGCGGACTCAGCGTAATTTCAAACGCGCGTCCCCAGATGAAATCAGGATTGTTATATTCCAGCAACGCACCATGATATGTCGAATACATTAGCTGCCCGTCACAAATTTGACGAATGGCCGGATTGCCTTGCCCGAAAGCCGGCTTGCTTGCCAGCTCAGCGGTGTGTGTCTGCATGAGATCACGCAGCAAGCTTTGCAGATGAGCGTAATCCTCTTGCGAGTTAAACAGCAACATATTCTGATCCGCCAGTGTTGCCACATTGGTATACAGGGCATGCGCACGCGAATAGGTACGAACATCGGCAATGGCTACCGCTTTGTAGCTGTAGTCCTTCAGGAAACGTTTGAATAACAGCGAGCCGTGCGCATTCATGGCATCCCGCAGTTGATGTTCATGCTTTTCAGTAGTAATCAGCGCAAATCTCGATTGTGCCATGCCAACCGCAAGACCAATTTTATTCCCCGGTGTATTCCAGGCACTGTATCCAAGCACGCGTCCGGTATATGGACTATTCAGCAACGCTTGAGCAACATCGATATTCGCTGGCCCTTTACCCACAAAATCAATCAGGATCGAAGGAAGCCCTTGTTCTCCATTGGAAGCCAAATGCTCCACCGCCGCCTGCATCTGATCAAGTGCCGTGATGGCAATGATCTCTATATCCACTGTAGATTCAGCCCCATCCTCAACCATTACGCCGCCAACGATATCGACGTGGTGCACCACATTTTGGTGCACATCCATATATTCGTAGGTATTGATAATCGTCGAGCCGTGAGGACCATAATACTTGACGCCATATTTCGTTTTGGCTCCACCTCTGAATAACTGGTTCGCCATTCGGGCAACCAAAGCATGTCCCAATCCGTCTGCATCCGGCAAAATAATCGCTCGATCCGGGTTCTGCCCATCCGTACCGCCAAGCCATTCGTTAATCCGCGCTTCGACGTACTTGATCTCGTTGATCTGGACACCTTGAGTATTCGCATCATCCACACCAACGGCAAGGAAATCAATATAACCTGTACGAGCGAGCTGATCCAGAATGTATCGATTCGTTTTGAATTTGTGCTGTCTTGTATTGTAGTATTTTGGTTTATCAAAATAAGTCGTTCCCCCGTATTCCACACCATCTGGAGAAACGTTATATCCTTGGATAATATCTTCAAATTCCGTATAAGTTTGACGTGGCTGCTGCATCAGCGCCCGGGATTCATTATATGCATCCAATGCCAGACCATCCGCAAATGAAGTCGTTGCAAGCCGCATAATGGTATCCATTACAAACAGCGGTTTGCGCGGGTACTTCGTTTTAATCGTTCGAATGACATCTAGCAAACGGGTGGTTTGCTCGTCATATGACGGATACGTTCCCCCGCCGTTTTCGCGAAGCTGACGACTGCCGATCAGCCCACCATAGGCAAGCATATCGGTCGAAATAATGAAACCATCTGCCTTCGCTGCATGTTTGACAATGAAATCATAAATGTTGGACGGATTCCCGTAAACGGGCGTCGAAGTGCCGAGCAGCGTTGTGCCATCTGTCGTCTTCTTCGTATCCAAACGATTCTTGATATCTTTCAGGTTGGGTGTAACGATGTGAAGACCGGCTGCTTTCCCTTGTACAATGACGTCATCCAGATTCGCCGGACGATCATCGAGTGGTACATACAATACTGTTTTCATATCATGTAGCCTCCTGTTTTTGATATTCTTCAATACCCGGTCAGGGCAAGGGCACAATCACCGAAATGAAAAAAAAACCAGCTTTTTGCTGGCCTGTTTTTTCATATAAGAGCTACTGTCCGCCTTTTGCTCATGGTTTAGACATTGTGCTCCATACGTTGCTCCCCTCGCTTCTGATCCGATAATATCATCATACCTTCTTTTCTTCCTCATGCAGACGGTATTGTGGATGAATTACGCCGATTTGTCGTCGGTTTTATGAGAAATGGTGTTTCACACTGATCTATGTTCACGCGATAATATAACGGAAGTTCTCCCAAATTTCTGGCATAGGTTCCTCATGTTTGGCATGGTGATAGAAGCTGAATGGAAATTTAAATATATGCCCGCCATACCAGTCACGGCAGCGCCGATCCGTTAACCAGTACTCCAATTCATGAGGCAGAGCGCGTGAACGCTCAGCTTGTGCTAAAGGCAGCACGTCCACAGGGGATTGCAGTGTAGCTGCCTCTTGCGTCATATCGATATGGCGGCTCAGGCGCAGGGCCTTGACCATCTTGAGAAAAGGGGGAATGCCTTTATAGAACAGAGCCTGATATCCCAGCTCATAAAGCATGTTGAGCGCATGACCGTAGGTAAGCATATGTCCAATCAGATCATGATGTGCTTCCGCCTGATAGATTGTGCGAAACGCACCAAGTTCCTCCAGAATGAACTGAGATAACTGAATCGGATGGAGAATTTCAGGGAAATGATCGTTCTCGTCCGGATGCATATGACGAATCTCTTTCACCGTTGTATTCACCCAGGATCTGCCTGGAATCGTGCGTTCAAATGATTCAATTAATTGAGCAATCTGCTCAATCTCCTCTACGGTGCCCCATCCTTCCAGTTCACGAATGGCTTTGAGACTAAGCGCTCCATAGATCACTTGGTGTCCTACCCAGTGCAGCTCGCCAATCGTGTGCTCCAGTGCGCCTGCAATACGCGCCTCGGCTTCTTCTAAAGGCATACGCTCACTTGGTGAGGCCGTATGACTGTTACGTGTCCCATGCTGGCGGAGCATCGCTTTCGCTTCGGCGGTAACACTGCCCGCGGCAAGGGCGGTGAGACGATTTTCCCTCACCCAAAAATAAGCTGCAATTGCCCCTGCCCCATAATGGGCATGCCATAGATCACCCGTGCGTTCCCGACTGGACGCAATTGTCGCTAGTCCCTCATCCAACAAACGTCGATCCAAGTATGCCATCCCCCTTCAAGTTACGGAAGCCTCGCTACAAACCGGACTACCCTGATCTCAATACAATAGAGCGTTTACTTCTATAACATGATGGAGTTCAGATACTTATTCCCCTTTTGCGCTATAACTGATCTAAGAACTTTTAACCTGACATTCCAGTAGCAAAATATCCTGATGAGTTGCTATTATCCCCCTCGAATCGAAGCGTACCCACTTGATGTATCGTAGCTTCTAGCGGGAAAATCTGCGCTTTTCGATTAGAAAAAAACCAAACGCGTTCTTTCCTCACCACAATAAACAAACCGTTTCGATCACCTACCGGAGAAAACGAATCACTTCCTTCACCCCAGCGGAGTAATCCCGCTTTCTCCAATTCATGCACCGTGGCTGGAACATCCTTCGAAACCAGCCCGATCTCACACACCTTCAAAATATCTGCCACCGAAAATGCGCGCTCTTGCTCGTTGTTTTCCTGATGATGGGCAATCAACTCCACGATATTTCCCGCCGGGTCTTCAAAATATAACGAATGTGAATCCCAATTGGTTGAATAAGTCTGGTTCCGCTCTCCATCTGTACTTAGCGTTACCCGTGACGCTGCCCACTGCTTCGCTTGCTGAAACTGATTCGTCGGAATCATCCAGGCAAAATGATAGAACGGTTCGATGCCCTTTTTCTCTGCTTCGAATGCAGGGTTCCACTGTTTGAATATCATTTCGGTGCTTCCGGCCTGCAAGGTAAAAGCCTCCTCCACAGAATTAACCTCGGATACTCTCATGCCCAGCGTAACTCCATAGAAATGGTGCAGTTCCTCCAGCTTTACGGTATAAAACAAAACTTGTTCGATGATCACATGCTTCTCCCATGCATTTTCTCCCATTCACTCCACGGCACCAAACCAAGCTCTGGCTTCGCTTCGTCCGGCAGCACAGCAATGAATTCTAACGAGTGACCATCCTGATCGGCAAAGTAAACAGAAACCGCTGGCATCCAGCCAAATACATATAGCTCTCCAATGTCATCATCCAGAAAATTACGGGTGGAGATGCCCTTGTTTTCAAGGTATTCAACGGCATGTTTCATATCTTCCAGGGATACTTGAAAAGCAAAGTGCTGACGTTGCACCTGCGCGGGGTCTTTCTCCCACAGCCCTAGCATGGCATGGCGTTCGCCGCCAATCCAGTAAAATAAGTATCCACGTTCCGGGTTCTCACTAGCAAGAGGTAATCCAAGTACCTTCTCGTAGAAATGATGTGATCTTTGAAGGTCTGTCACATTCAGATGTGTTTCATATAAACCTTTAATCATGCTGTATCCCCTCCTTCTATTTCGTTAAAATGATGAATTTATGAGACTGAAATGATCACCCACTTGTCAGTTTGGGATACTTTACAATGCTTTCCTTGCCGCCGTTAACGTCTGAGCCAGATTCAGAAAAGATCCGAGTACGCGCTGCACCCGTTCCTCAATATCCTGACTACCTTCGTATTCCTCATATCCGTCAAATGTCGCTTCAAATCGTCTGCGCTGTGCACCACCAATGGAGATCCATTCTGGAGCATTAATCCCGTGCAGATTACGTACCATGGTTTGCATTTGGGTAAGCGAGCTTACACCAACAGCTCCTCCCGCGGAGCTGATCGATAAAACCGGTTTACCACTGAAATGGGCCTGACTTAGATGATCCAGCGCATTTTTAAGCACACCGCTTATGCTGCCGTGGTACTCTGGGGTAGACAGGATAATGGCATCCGCCGCAAGCATTACGGTGTTCAATGCCGCCAGGTTCTCATCGGTCTCTTGCTTTTCATCCGGAGCATAGAATGGCAGTGGTTTTTCATACAGATTAAACAAGCTCGCCTCGTGTCCTTGTCCTTGAATGATCTCTACGGAATATTCACCCAGGCGTGTGCTTGTTGCATTTCTTCGGTTGCTGCCTGCCAATATCACAATATTCATTACATTCACTCTCCTGATCGCTGTTATTATCGTCATCCATGCTCTTGCTTCTCGACTTTGGTTATCCTTATTTTACCTTGATGCAGGGCAGCATTCGTCAGCTAATGGACTTAACTTCAGCACAAAAAAACTCAACCTTTCGGTTGAGTTCATACGACTTTAGTCTGAATTTTGTCTGAATTTGGCGACTACAATGATAGCCTGCAACTCATTACAGTTCCCAGCCATTCCGAACAGCATGAAGCGCTGCCTGAGTTCGGTCTGCAAGCCCTAGTTTATCGAGCAGATGACTGACATGTGTTTTAACTGTTTTCTCCGTAATCACAAGCCGAACCGCAATCTCTTTGTTGCTTAACCCTTGAGCGATCAGCCCCAGCACTTCCCGTTCACGGCGAGTGAGTGCATTTAGACCTTCATCGGACGGAGGACTCGATGGATTAGAGTTCCATGAATGACTTGAATGATTTGAATGATTTGAACGACTTGAATAACCTGGTTCATCTAACTTACTCGGATTACTCCGTTCACTTGGTCCACTCGTTTGGTGTGCAGCCTGGTTCGAACCTTGGAAAAGCGTTTCCTCTTGAGAGTTGCCCTCCACTCGACTTGCTTCTGACAGCATATCCATCGTTGCCATGACATGCATCAATTGACTTGCAGCGGCCGGATGTAATTCGACCTGACCGGAGTGCACATTACGAATCGCAACGGCTAAATCCTCAGGCTCGATATCTTTGAGTAGATATCCCTTGACACCTGCACGAACGGCAGGAACGACATGATCCTGATCCGAGAACGAAGTTAGCACGATAATCCGTGTATGTGGCAGCAGACTGCGCAAACGCCTGGCTGTTTCAATACCGTCCATAACAGGCATATGAAGATCCATCAGAATAACATCCGGCTTCAGTTCCTGTGCTTGCTCCAAGGCTTCCTGCCCGTTTGATGCTTCACCAATAACTTTCATATCTTCCTGCGTTTTCAGAAAAACATGTAGTCCCCGTCTGACCATGACATGATCGTCGGCAAGTAGAATTGTAATTGGTATCATTGCCTGCCTCCTGACTCTATTCCGCCTCATACGGAAGTGGTATAACTGCGGTCACGGTTGTCCCTTTACGCGAAGAACTCCATATATTTAGTTTGCCTCCGAGTGATTGTGCGCGCTCTCTCATAATCGACAATCCGAGTGAATTTTCAGATGAAGGTTCACGCCGCTTGGCACCGCCCTTTCCCTGATCCGAGATCGTGAGCTTCGCCTCACGTTCACTGAATTCAAGCATTATGCATGCCGAAGACACCCCTGCGTGCTTCCGAATGTTATTCAGCGCCTCCTGGCCAATACGCCACAAACCTTCTTCAATAAAACGTGGTATGGAGCGCATTCCCTTACGATCAGCGATAACTCGAAGCCCCTGTTTTGCCCCGTACTCCTGTAGCGCGCTTACTAATCCGGCCTCCAAACCTGATGGACGAAGCTGCATAATTAACGCTCGCATCTCCTTAAGGGCTTCCTGAGACAAGGCTCGTATATCTCTCATCACTTCCGCTGCCGGATGTACCGGTTCCGTACCGGAGAGCATACTCTCTGCACCTTTTGCCGTCAACGATAGGGAGAACAAAATCTGATTCACCGAATCATGCAAATCGCGAGCAAGCCGATTCCGTTCTTCAAGCCTCGCCAGTTCGCGCCGATGATCTGCCAGCTTCAGGCTTTCCTGTGAAGCAATGATATGCTCTGCCAAAGCCTCAAGGACTTCCCGGTCTGCCCGGATCAAATCCAGGGATCGTGATTCAGTGCCAATGATCAGCACTCCCGGTTCCTCTGGCGCATGATACGGAAGAGGCACGCCAACCCCCGAAGCAAATTCACACCATGGAGAATCAAGCTTACATTGACCGAATATTTCTGTGAGTTCATCCGCGGATAGGATGGCTGCACGATAGTGATCCACGATTCGATCCATAAGGCGTGTCCCTTCCAAGGAAAGCGGATCTGTCGATTCCGTCCATACCTCACCCTGTGCATACATTGCCTGGTTATGAAATGTGCCATTCGTTTGTTTTATAAGTGCAGAGAACGGCCAATCAAAATGCTTGCCAAGCAACCTTACCACGGTATTAGGCAATGCATTCGCTTCGGTACATTCATTGACAGCAAGGCTTAATGCTGTACCGAAATCTCCGAGCCGGGCATAAAGTTCTGCCCGCCGTTGCTCTGCGCGATACAATCGCATTCGCTCCATTGCACTGCCAATCTGATAGGCTACCGCCTGCAATAGTGCGAGTTCACTATCGCTGAAAACCTCTTTGCCTGGCGCTGCTACATTGAGCAGTCCCAACATTCGTTCTCCCGAGCGCAGCGGAACTGTAGCGTGGTGTGTAATATCTTGTGTGTCTCCCCACTTAAACTCGACAGCATCTTCAAGACGCTTGCAGTTAATGATATTGACCGCATGTTGCAGCCGTCCGTCCCGGAAACGATTGATACACCAGCATGTTCCCATGCGCATGGGCTCTCTATCGTTTCGTATTAAAGCGGGTGGCAAGTTATAGTCTGATACACAGGTATACTCTCCGCGTTCATCGATGAGAAAAAGCCATCCCGCCGTGAGTCCGGTCAGCTCAAGTAATTTGCCAACAACCGTATCCAGCATCAGACTCAGGTCGTTGGAGGTGTTTAACGTTTCCGCAATGGTTTTCAGTGTCACCATTTCCTGCATTCCAGCCTCTTCCGGCATCGGCTCTCCCCCTCAGATGCTCCGTCTATGATTTTGTCCAAACCATTGTAACCAATCCTTCGGGGATATGAAAGCTTCAACTTTTTGCCTTATGCTCAGCCAAGCTTCTTCCGTTCTTTTCTTGTGCATGAAAGAGGTTCCATATTCATCAGTCCACGGTCAGACAAAGCCAGCGCCAATTTGTAAAAAGCACGGGTGCGAATCTTCGTATAGGTATCCTTGCTCACAGGCGGATCAAAAACATGGTTGTATATTTTATAGTCAAAAACATCATCGTCCTTCATATAGCGCTCGTGTACAAGTAATCGTTCTTTCTCGCTAAGACGAGATACGATATGATCAATGGTATCGCAGTAAGCCTGACGCGCACGCTGGACATCCACATTAAAGATGGCCGTTCTTGCGGTAGAATCCCCCGTGACATTGGTAGCTCCATGCAAACGTTCCGTATAACTTGCGGTCACCTGCACCTCACGTTCTTCAAAAGCAATCGTTTTATAAATCCGATACTTCTCCAACACAGCCTCGACAGCTGCCTGCGTTTTACGACGATCCAGTTCCGGTAATATCAATTCCATATTTGTCATCGTTGCCATAGTCATTCTCCTCCTAATGTTCATTGCCTCTATATTTCATTCCATTTGATGACTCATACTGATACTTCTTACTCATCCCCATCTTCTAGCGAAAACAGTCTCTCATCTAGAATTGTTCCGATTCTTCAAAATGTAACGTTTTTTGTTTTTTTTCTGATGTTGCCTTTTGGAAACAAGTTCTTGTTTACATAACGTTCGTATTTTTGTTCGCATTTCTATTAGAGGATACCACTTTATGGAGAATAGAGTAAACCTTCATTTTGGGTCATTTAGACGATAAAATAAAACCTTCGCTCTCATTATCTATACCTTTTGGCATAATTGTTTCATATCTCTTTACCTAATGGTATATATACGATATAGTACAGATAATTACTGAACTCGTATAAGTCATTTGTTTTTTATTATTTAAGAAGAGCGATCATTTGCACGATAACGGAGAGGACAGAACGAACCGGAAGAAGCGGAGCGTTCGCCTTTATCACCGGATTTCTCCCCTTGAGGAGAAGAATATTGGAAATCCGGGGATAACAGCGATCGGTAGGTTGTTCTGTTATCGGAGTGTCCTGTGCAACAGCGTTGTCTTAACTTATAATCACAAGCACTTATGACGAGTCGAAGGAGATGCATGAGTTGTGGAGCACGCTTTTGGTCCTTATATGAAACAACTGCGAGAGCAGCAGGGATTCAGCATCAACCAGCTCGCCGAAGCGGCTGGAATAAGCAATTCACAGATTTCACGGATTGAAAATGGTGTGCGCGGGGTGCCTAAACCAGCAACGATCCGAAAGATTGCCGACGCACTCGCCGTACCTTACTCAGACATGATGAAACAGGCAGGTTATATGGAGACAGGGCTTGAGGCGAACCATCAGGAAGTGCCGGAATGGGCGACGTACAAGGATCGACGGGACTTTAAGAAAATGCTGGAGGATGATGACGATCTGATGTTCGACGGTATCCCGCTGGATGAAGAGGACAAGAAACGGATCAAAGACGTGCTAACCGGTTTGTTCTGGGAAGCCAAACAGATGAATAAACGGAAAAAGCCAGGCGAATCGGATCAACGCCCATGAGACCAGGACGCGAGTTCAAACTTATTGAAACTGCAGGTGAGATCATATGGATGACATCGTAACCAAGCTGATTCGCAAACACCGAACCAACTGTCCATTCAGCATTGCCCGTGCTGTAGGAATACAGATTCGTTTTACGAATCTGGGCAAATCTACGAAAGGGCTGTATTTCCGTAAACTTCGTCGCAGATTTATTGTGATACACAATGACCTGCCGCCCGAATGGCAGCGCTTTGTATGTGCACATGAACTGGGGCACGACAGACTGCACAAAGGAATTAACCGTTTCTTCCTGGAGGAGCATTCCTACTTCGCTCCAGGCAAACTGGAGAGACAAGCCAATCTTTTTGCCATTCAACTTTTGACGGCCGGAATTACACCCGAACCGGATGAATCTCTTGAGAAATTTTGCTTACGTACCGGACTGCCGCGTGAAGCGCAGCATTTTTTTTACAGCAATTAAGAACATACGTTCTTTATCATGTAGTGTTGAACCCGTTTTCCAGGCAGAATCAGATGTCACTTTCAGGTTACTTATTTTTACGCAAATCACGAGATTTCCTCAACATAGTCTGTTAAAATACTACATGAGCTGTATAAACGCTCTAATAGATTACTATTTTGGGAGGTTTCGGATTCATGAAAAACTGGAAAAACGTTGTTTCACTTCTGCTAACGGTTTGTTTACTGTTCGGCAGTGTAGGCATTGCGGCAGCAGCAACGGATTCTGCTCCAGGAACAGGTAAACACATCACTATCCTACATACCAATGACATGCATGCTCGAGCCGTGGAACAATCACCTGCTATGGGTTTTGCCAAAGTCGCAGGCATCGTTGACAAATATCGCAGCGAAAATCCTAACACCCTCTTGCTGGATGCAGGCGATGCGGTACACGGTACTACATTTGCAACTCTTGTTAGAGGCGAGAGCATTGTGCAGGTCATGAACGAAATAGGCTATCAGGCGATGGTCCCTGGTAACCATGAATTCAACTATGGCTCGGAACGTCTCATGGAGCTGGCGAAGATGATGAAATTCCCCATGCTCAGTGCAAACGTAAAGAAAAAAGACGGAACTCGTATCTTTGAACCCTACCTTATTAAAGAAGTGGATGGTGTGAAGATCGGGATTATTGCCTTGACTACACCAGAAACCATGTACAAAACGAACCCGAAAAACGTAGAAGGTCTGCAAATTACTGACCCTTCTGCAGAAGCAAAAGTTCTCGTGAATGAAATTCGCAGCAAAGTCGATGTTGTTGTAGTTCTCGGACACCTTGGACAAGATGTTTCCAGTACGGATACAAGCTTCAAAGTCGTTAAAGAGGTGCCAGGCATTGATGTGTTCATCGATGGGCATAGTCATACCGTATTGAAAAACGGACTTGTATCTGATCATGGAACTTTGATTGCAAGTGCAGGTGAATATACGAATTATGTAGGTGTCATCGACCTTTGGGTAGACGGCGGCAAAGTCTCAAAGAAAACAGCAACATTAATGGATGAAACCGGGGCCAAAGACATTAAACCCAACGGGAGCGTTGCCACGCTCGTAAGTTCCATTCAGAAAAAACAAGAACCAATCCTAAAAGAAGAAGTAGCAAATACGGCTGTCCTGCTGGACGGGAAACGTGAACAAGTACGTGCTGGCGAGACTAATCTGGGTGACTTGCTGGCTGATGCAATCCGTGATGTCAGCAAAGCCGATATCGCATTGACTAACGGCGGTGGCATTCGTTCTTCTATTGAAAAAGGCATCGTAACTAAAGGGGATGTCATTACCGTTCTTCCCTTTGGCAACCAGGTCGTAACTCTTGATGTAAAAGGCTCCGATATACTCGCAGCCCTGGAGAATGGAGTAGGTTCATACCCGGAACCAAGTGGTGGATTCCCGCAAGTATCTGGAATCACATTCAAAATTGACGCCACTGCTACAAAAGGCAGCCGTGTTCATTCCGTAATGGTCGGTGATAAAGCTCTTGATCCAACAGCGACTTACACGCTTGCAACCAATGATTTCACAGCTGTGGGCGGTGACGAATACACGATGTTCGCCAAGTATTCAACAACCGGCATGTACGGTGCACTGGATGAGGCATTGATCAACTACATGCAAAAGCTCGGCGCAGTCGATATTAAAGCCGACGGCCGCATAAGTGAAGGCAAGAAAACCGCTGTGGAACCAGAAGTACCGGGCACTGAGGCTCCGGCTCCTATTCCAGTACCAACCAAGCCTCAACCAGAGAAACCAAAACCGGAGAAACCGATCAAACCAGCACCGGGCAAACCGGCTCCATCCCCTGCTAAATTGCATATTGTGAAATCAGGCGAATCTCTGTACTCGATCTCCAAACAATATGGTACAACATGGCAGAAATTGCAACAGCTCAACAAAATCAAAAATCCACACTGGATTTATCCAGGTCAAACACTGAAATTGCCTGCTGCTTCTTAATCTGCAGCCATTTCAAATCAATGAAGAAAGGGAGCCCTTGCCCAGATCACTGGATAAGGACTCCCTTTCTTTTTCTTTTTCGTTGGCATGAAAGAACTCCGTTGGGCGAAGCCTCCGTTTGAAGTCTTTGATGTGAGACATCGTTTAAATGGTTGCACACAAATTCAAAAATAAATCTCTTGCATGCCTCTTTTGACTTCAAGGTTAATGTCTCCCCCCTGCTGAACTAGAACATATATGCCTGTAATATCCGTACTTATGCGATTTACAGCATGGATGAAGCACAACCATTCTTAAGCTAGTTTTGCACAATTACACCCTTATTACTTCGAATAGCCAATCTTTCGATAGCTTTATGAGCAAAAGCGGAACTAACCTCAGCTTCATATTTCAGATATAGTCACTAGGTATGATTATTTTCTGTGATTATGCTTTCTTTCCACTTCTAGAGTCCCGTTTTTCAAGGAACATCCGAATTATGCAGCTAAAAATAAAGATCGACATAATATTCAGTCCTATTATATAGGCAAATGTCATCTATCATAAACTACTATCATGTACTACTGTGTTTTCATCACTTCTTCGCTATATCCTTGCTTAATCTCGGCGAATTTGCTCTGTTACGTAATTTACAGCTTCCTGTGCCGACATACCGATTCGCTTCGTTTCGCCTGAAACAGCAAACATATGGGAACCCAGTTCCACTTGTGCTTCGGCTGCTCCTCTGCCTATAACAATGTGTACAGGTAGCCCGATTAACTCGGCATCCTTGAATTTTACGCCCGGACGCTCATCCCGATCATCTACAAGCACACGGAATCCACCATCCATTAACTGTTGCTCCAACTTTAGAGTTAACTTCTGTTGATGTTCGTCTTTCCAGCTTACCGGGATAAGATGCACCTCATAAGGCGCTACAGATGCAGGCCACCGGATCCCCTCTTCCGTCGCGTACTGTTCAGCAATAGCTGCCATTAAACGAGATACCCCGATACCGTAACATCCCATTACAGGCGCACACTGACGGCCATTGCGATCCAGGAAAGAAGCTCCCATGGCGTCGCTGTACTTTGTACCCAGCTTGAATATATGCCCTACTTCAATACCTTTGGTGAACACAAGTGGTTCGCCGCATGATACGCAACAATCCCCTGCAGTGGCAAAACGGATACGCTCGACTTGATCCAGCGCAAAATCCATGCCTGGACGAACACCTGATAGATGCATGCCAGCCTCATTCGCTCCGGTCACTGCATGTTTCATGGTGGCCACATCAGCGTCTACCACCATACGTAGCCTAAGCCCTACTGGTCCAAGATAACCGACGGTGAGATTGGAATGCGCGGCGATAGTTGCATCGTCAGCCAGCTCCAATTCCTCTGCGCCAAGCACCTGTTTCAAGGCAATATCGTTCAGTTCATGATCCCCACGAACGAGGGCAGCAACAAGCTGACCATCCGCCAGATAAAGCAATGTTTTGATCATATCTTCGGCCTTCTGATCAAGGAAAGAGCATAATTCTGCGATGGTTCGAACACCTGGTGTCTCAATCCGTAACACTTCCGTGTGCTCATTAGCTTTTGGTTCATTCGTAAGGATAGCAGGTTCTACGGATTGAAACGCCGCCTTCTCCAGATTCGCAGCATAACCACATATCTTACACGTCACAATGGTATCCTCTCCTACATCTGCCAACGCCATGAACTCATGTGTCTCGCCTTGTCCACCAATCGTTCCCGCATCTGCTTCAACTCGAAGAAAGTCCAGGCCACAGCGTTCCAGAATGCGGCAATATGCTGTATTCATTGCCTGATAGGTTCGATCCAGTTCCTCCCAATCTGATGCAAATGAATAGGCATCCTTCATGATAAATTCCCGGCCACGCAACAAACCAAAACGCGGACGGCGCTCATCCCGGAACTTGGTTCCGATCTGATACAACGTAAATGGCAACTTACGGTAAGAGTTGACCTCGTCACGAGCTAAAGCCGTAACGACCTCCTCATGGGTCGGTCCAAGCGCAAACTCTCTCATATGCCGGTCCTTCAGGCGCATTAACTCTGGACCATATTGCGTGTATCTGCCGGATTCCTCCCATAACTCTGCTGGTTGCATAATTGGCAACAGCACTTCCTGGCACCCGGCACGATCCATCTCTTCCCGGACGATTCGCTCGACGTTCAGAAGTACACGTCGCCCGAGTGGTAAATAACTGTATATTCCCGCGGCCACTTGACGGATCATACCCGAGCGCAGTAGCAGGCGGTGCCCCGTTGCATCAGCCTCTGCTGGTGCTTCGCGTAATGTTGGAACAAGCATTTCACTTTGACGCATCTTGAACACACTCCTTGTTTATCAGATAGGCAAGTACTGCACACATGAAGCCTTGAATAGCAAAAAGACGCATTCGTCAAGGGACGAATGCGTCGTGGTACCACCCTTATTTAACTGTATTCAGTCGTTTCATGTCTCGCTCTGCTAACATACAGTCCTCTGGGGCGTAACGGACCCTTCCGGCGAAGGTTGCAGTCTGTTATGGAACAGACATTCCCCTTGGCAGCTAACGAGGTAGGAATTGCGCAGCAGCAACAGGAATGTTACAGCAATCCATTCCCTCTCTGTTGAAGCGAGCTTACGTAATTATATCCTCGGTAAACGCTATTTTTCATTTTTGATCACATTAGAACATTTAGTCGAACTTGTCAATAAATACAACTAAACGAATGGATCACTCCAAACAAGGATGCCCGAGCTCCTTCAGGCGAAATCCATAACAATGGCTGACACAGCTCCAGGTTCACTGTAGAATAGAGTTTAACATTTTACGGATCTAACGTACGGATCCCTGAGTGGAAATTTGTATCCTTCATAAAGGAGTTTATCTTATGCCCTATATTATATATGATCTTGAATTCACAGTAAGTCGCAATGCACGCTACTCCTCTGAAATTATTGACATCGGTGCCGTCAAAGTGAGCGAGAACCCGGATTCAGGTCTTACCGTCATCGACACCTTTCATACGTATGTCCGTCCGTCTAACAAATCCGTCCTGTCCACCGACACCGTTCAGTTTACAGGAATCACGCAGAAGGACATCGATGCAGCCCCTCTTTTCCCGGCAGCACTGAGCCAGTTCATCGACTGGATGGGCAGTGAGCCGTATTATATGTGCTCTTGGGGACCAGATGACCGCAACAAACTTATCTCCCATTGCCGAACACACCAGCTGGATGTGGCCTGGATTACCAACCACAATGATTTACAGCAGCAATGGTCGCGGGCCATGCACAAAGAAGGGAAATTCCGGCAACTGGGACTTGCCCAGGCTCTTGAACTTTGTGGAATTGAATTTGACGGTACGCAACACCGCGCTTTGGATGATGCCATCAATACGGCTAAAGTGTTTATGCACCAGTTCGACAAGTTCAAACTTGAACATAATTGCGCAGCGGATGATGAAGGCGTTGCTTCCAAAGTGGTTTACTCCAGTGCTGTGGATGACGAGGAAAAGGAATCGCCGTTTGGCAATCTTGCCAATCTGTTTAAAGCCAAGGAGTAAAACGAAGTTCGGACGTTAACCTGTAATCTGAAATTCATTTTGGATTGTACACTTGCCGCCAGCGCTCCAAATGTTCTTGCATCAAGGTACGACAATGTTCCGGTTCCAGGATCTCAGCTTCTGGTCCGTATCTGGATATCCAGACAAAAAATCCCTCTGCATCACTCACTACAGTTTCAAACAATAGGGTACCTTCAGGCTCTCTGGTCAGAACAGGTCGCACAAAAAAGCGTTCTTGCATCACGCGGTCCACAACTAGGGAAGAGAATCGGATTTTAACCACCGTCTCTTCTGTACTTCCTCTTGAGATCCAGGCAGTACGGAAATAAGACTGGATTAAATAATCATTTTTGCGGAAGGTGCGTGGAATGATTCGTAAATCTTGCAATCGGTTTACCTGAAACGTTCTCATGCTCTCTGAGGGATGGCAATAAGCTAACAGATCGAATTGATATTCCCGAGGTATCAGGCAATACGGATCAAAGCGAATCATCTCCGTTTCTTCCTGAGACTGATATGTCCCTTCCATGCTGTTCTGTGAAATTCCGGCTTGAAGCAACAAAAGGAGCGAATCACTCGGTTCATCTCTGTCATTATTTTGCCAGAAGATTCCTCCCTCTTTAAACATTCCTCTGATCTGCTCAGCCCATTCCACTCGTTCGGTTTTGTTCTTCTGACTTGAAGCTACTACTTTCTCGTAGGCACTCTCAAAGGCAGGCTTTAGTAGCGGACGAATATCTTCCATAACGTCTGCAAGCTGTATGAATGCTTGAGCTTCCTCGTCAGACCAATTTAGCGGATACATGGCAAAATGGCTGATAAACATGTACCCTCTTCCGTGTCCCATATTGGCGATCGGAATATGCATTGCACTGAGGGCCTCCATGTCACGGTATATCGTCCTTTCCGTTGTCTCGCACCTCTCCGCAAGCTCCCGAGCCAGAATACCCGGCTTGGCTTGTACCAGCGTGATAATGCGCATTAATCGGATTAGTCGGTCTGTCATTTGCCCAGGCCCTCCATGATGTTGTTTCAAATAGTGTGATATAGCTCCATCCTTAACTGATATAGTATGGATATATACATTCGACTTGTTATTTAACTTCACCTTCAACACTTATGTAAACTGATTCTCTCTGTACGGTTACTACTTGATCCTGATCCCTTATCATTCACCCGACATTGCTCTTCCACGATTTTGATGACCAGTAGTAAACGTAATTCCATAATGGTAACGAAGCTTCTCGACAATCTCGGCTTCTGCAAAATAATCCAGATCCTGCTTGCGTGCAGCTTCGATAAGCAGTGCATCGGCATGACGACGTAGCATCTCGCTCCCTTCCTCGATCCGGCCTCGTTCGTAAGCACGTAGAGCTTGCTTGAGTAATGGTACAGTTTCATTCAATTTAATCGTTTTCTCTACTTTGGGATCTTCAGGCTGTCTTAGCATCCCGAGGTGACTTGTATACTGAATATAGAGTTGTTCCCGACGAAGAAGAACACGCTGACTCTGCTTTAACTTGCGGGTACTCCAGTAGGCAGAACATATCGCTGCTTTTCCTGAAAGATGCGGTCCTACGGCAAATTCCAGCAGAATCTGTTTACTTTCTCCCTTGAGTACATCACCAAGTCGTAGTA
The DNA here is from genome assembly GCF_023714295.1 of Paenibacillus polysaccharolyticus. GTDB lineage: Bacteria > Bacillota > Bacilli > Paenibacillales > Paenibacillaceae > Paenibacillus > Paenibacillus polysaccharolyticus_A. Next base: position 36,393 of record NZ_JAMAUN010000010.1, on the reverse strand, counting down.
CCCAGCCAATATCTGTTTCTTTGGATCGGCATCCGTAGATACCTTTAAGCTGGACACCATATTCCGGTTTGAGCAAAAGCTCTAAATCTCTCGACATAATTTTGGGTGCTATTTTCCTAAGTCTTTTGGCAGGGGACCCGTAACGCCACTCTACCATCATATATACGGGATCGGCTCCCCCTGTCGGTATGGCCTCTTTATTCCACGAATAAGATACTTCAAAGACTGAGTTCACTGGTAGTCTCTCCCCCGATTTATGTGTATTATCTTCTAAGTTAGCAGGGTGAATGGACACTATATTGTCACGGAACATATGTTCCCATTACTTTTTTCCATTATATTAGTTTTATCCCCCTTGATCCGCCTAGAAGCGACAATAAACGACGAAAAAGCTTGGCTATAAGCCAAGCTTTTCACACCCTTCTCTATGACAAGTCCCAACTTAAACAGCTGGATGATTATGCTCCATTTTGTGCATGTACTGTGCGCTGTCCGTTTCAGCAACCGGTGCATAAGTTACACTGTCAATAATCAGTTTGCGTCCGACTGGCTCGCCATTTAAAGTAATCATGATCGTTTTCGTTGCCGTGCTCTGGTTTGATACGTACATAGTATTCTACTCCTTCATTATTTGCGATCTTATTTAAAATCGAAATATATTAATTTTAAGCATTATATTGCATATTTGTGAACAGGATATACCCGGAGCGGAAGTACAACTTTGTGTTTGCTCTGTCCGGGGTACTGCTATTCTTGTATTACCCGCTGATTTTTAAAATAAAACATTTGTTTTTATCAATTTTTCGAGAAACATTCGGGTAATTAAACGTAATCCTCTTGAACCCAACACCGGGTTTTTGACGTATAATAAAAGAGCAAGAATTCAACAAATGACGACGAATTCGGCTCTGAATCGATCCTGCCGAAGAGAGAGGTGTTATTCATGCCAAAATCCATTCAGGGGTATTTTATTCGGGTGTTTTTCTCCACATGTATTCTATTTACAGTCATACTCGGTTCTACTGCTAATGCAGCGAGTGCGAATATATTCTCGGACTTTTATAACGGTTGGGAGCGCGTGTCAGAACTACCTGGGGAAGTGAACGCATTACAGGAGAGCTACAAGCAAACCCTGGAGCAACTCAATCAAACTTCCGCCCAGCTGGGACAAGCCCAGGCTAACGTCGAGGCATTTAAAGCACAAAATGATCAACTCCTAGCTCAGAACCAGAAGCTAACCGAAATAGTCAGCCAGCTTCAAAACGAACAGGATGCCAGAACAGCCACCGCACAACGAATTCAAATGATGGTAATCACCATTGTTGCTCTCATATTGGGTTACTTCCTTCTGATTCGCGTGATGCGCTGGGGAATGCGCCGCCGATCTGGCCGACTATAAAAGAACAGGAGCTACCGCATGCACATACATCTGAACCATGCTGAAGCTGGCGGAGCCGGACAAGTGGTCACATTTTCATTGATTCAGGATGACCGCCTTCATATTCTGCATCCGCAACAAATCGTTGCTTTTCGCGGAGCCAGCAGCAACAGACAAGATAAATTCATGAATATTTCAGGTATGTATCGTAAAAAAAAGCTGATAAAATCCGAAGTTACCGGCCCATGCCAATTTGTAGCTGCCCTCCCTCCGGGATTTACGATGAAAGAAGTTCAGCTTACGGAGCACAGTGATCTGCTTTATGATTTTCGCCATTTGTTCTTCTATTCTGACGGTGTCACGATGCAGACCAAAATTCAAAAGATCAAAAACATGCTGATTACCCGGGATGCGGTGAAGGTGAAGTTTTCAGGCAAAGGAACCATTGGATTACTCACACAGGGTCAGGTATGTCAGCAAGAACTGCATCCTACCGCCCCGCTTTATGTAGATGCCGGGAGCGTCATCGCCTACCCCGAAAACGCCCATCTGGAATTAACCGTATACGGAAACAACCTGGCCAGTCAGCATATGAACTACCATTGGAAAATGACAGGACAAGGCCCGGTGCTTTTTCAAGCTGGACGGGAAAACTACAGGCTGCAACAGGACATCAATGACGAGGGTTTATTCAAACGTATATTAAAAGAAGTCATCCCCTTCGGTAACGTTATTATTAAGTAAATCTGGGATTTTAAAAACGTGCCGATTCGGCAAATGATATGGTATACTGTATCCGGACAATTAAAGAAGAAAATCCATGCCTATGGCATGGGAGAGGTTCGCGAACTCCCTCTACAAGACTTGGCCTGTGTAAGGTCGCTACAGTCTTGCGTACTGAATTCCGTGTTTACACGTAACTTATACATGCTTAGGCTTAAGGCTTAAGTTGTAAAAGGCTGCGGGCTGACACGGTGTACGTAAAAAACTAAGGACACTTGCTTATAGCGGCTTTTTTTGAAGCGGTTATTAAGAAGGTGTGTTTTTTGATGGATGCCAGTTCATGAACTTCTCTGTTCTTCCGACATTCCTTGCTTCATTGCAAGGGTGATCTCAAGAAGATGGAGAGGTTTTTTTATGTTGAAAAAAGAAAAAGCGGTCGTTGTATTCAGCGGCGGCCAGGACAGCACAACGTGTCTGTTCTGGGCAAAGAAACAATTTGCCGAAGTTGAAGTGGTTACGTTTGATTATGGGCAGCGCCATAAGCTGGAGATTGAATGTGCGGCAGCGATTGCCAAAGATTTGGGCGTGCAACAAACGGTACTGGATATGAGCTTGCTGAAGCAGCTCGCACCGAATGCACTCACACGAGTTGATGTAGAAATCACCCACGAAGAAGGGGAGCTGCCCAGCACATTTGTGGATGGACGGAACTTGCTCTTCCTCAGCTTCGCGGCCATTATGGCAAAACAAAAAGGTGCTCGCCACTTGGTCACAGGTGTCTGCGAGACAGACTTCAGCGGGTATCCGGATTGCAGGGATTCATTTGTGAAGTCGATGAATGTAACGCTTAATCTGTCAATGGACTACCCATTTGTTATTCATACGCCATTGATGTGGCTGGACAAAGCTGCAACGTGGAGAATGGCCGATGAACTGGGCGCTTTCGATTATGTACGTGAACGTACTTTGACTTGTTATAACGGCGTCATCGGTGACGGGTGCGGCGAATGCCCAGCCTGCAAGCTGCGCAAAGCCGGACTGGATCGTTATGTAGAGGAGCGTACAGCTGCTCATACGAGTGCTCCCTCCACTGGAGTGGACGCATGATGAGAGAGCCCGGAACGTTTCGTATCGTTGAACGGCTGCAGCGGATTGATCAGGATATTCTGCCCACACAGCTGAGATATCACCGCAAACGTGTGATGGTCAGCAAAGAATTTACTTTTGATGCGGCGCATCATCTACACTGTTATGAAGGCAAGTGCAAAAATCTGCACGGGCATACGTATAAAGTGGTTTTTGGCGTCAGCGGTTATCCGGGTGAAACCGGGTTGACGGTTGATTTTGGACATATCAAGGACATCTGGAAAAGCCGGATTGAAGGTTATCTGGATCATCAATATTTGAATGAAACACTTCCCCTCATGAATACGACAGCTGAAAATATGGTGGTCTGGCTATTCGAGCAGATGGAACATGCTTTGCAGACGGAGCCTTATGCCGGACTTACAGACCGCGCACGCACGGAATTCGTGCAACTCTTCGAGACTCCGACCAGTTATGCTGAAGCAAGACGGGAGTGGATGATCGATGAGTAAGGAAGCACACATCCCCGTCATGGAAGTTTTTGGTCCGACGGTTCAAGGCGAAGGCATGGTCATCGGGCAAAAAACGATGTTTGTGCGCACCGCGGGCTGCGATTATCGCTGCTCCTGGTGCGACTCGGCCTTTACCTGGGACGGCAGTGGCAAGGACCAGATTCGCATGCTGACGCCGGAGGCGGTATGGGATGAACTGCGCCGCCTGGGCGGCACGCGTTTCTCCCATGTAACCCTCTCCGGCGGTAACCCCGCCTTGCTGGCTTCGCTGGGCGGGCTGGTTGCCCTGCTGCGGGAGAACGGCGTCCGCACAGCGGTTGAGACGCAGGGCTCGCGCTGGCAGTCATGGCTGGCAGACATTGACGAAGTCACGGTCTCGCCCAAGCCACCCAGCTCAGGCATGGACACCGACTGGGCTGTTCTGGACGATGTGATCAGCCGTCTGGCTGCTGGCCCGGCGGATCGAAACCATAGTCTGAAGATCGTGATCTTCGATCAGACAGACCTGGACTATGCCCGCCGTGTGCATGCACGGTATCCCGGCACGGCTTTATTTTTACAAACGGGGAACCCGGATGTTTCTTCGGCGGATACGCCGGATCTGGCGGCTTCCCTGCTGGAGCGTTACGAGTGGCTGATTGATCAGGTAAGTGCCTCGGACGATCTGAACAACGTGCGCGTGCTTCCGCAGCTTCATACGCTGGTATGGGGTAATAAACGCGGGGTTTAACGATATACGAGATATAAATAAGAGGCCTACGGCTTCAATTGAATACGAGGAGTTTATTTGAATGAGACAACCTGACGAGATGCAAAATGTAACATTGCTGGGCAACCAGAATGTGAAATATACGTTTGAGTATGATCCTGGTATTCTGGAGAGCTTTGATAACAAGCATCCGTACCGTGATTATTTTGTAAAATTCAACTGCCCGGAGTTCACTAGTCTGTGCCCGATTACGGGTCAACCTGACTTTGCTACGATCTACATCAGCTATGTTCCCGATATCAAAATGGTCGAGAGCAAGTCCCTGAAGCTTTACCTCTTCAGCTTCCGCAACCACGGTGATTTTCACGAGGACTGCGTGAACATCATTATGAACGACCTGATTAAGCTGATGGACCCGCGCTTCATTGAAGTCTGGGGCAAATTTACTCCGCGCGGCGGAATTTCTATCGATCCGTACACCAACTACGGCAAACCGGGAACCAAATATGAGCAAATGGCCGAACACCGCATGATGAACCATGACATGAATCCGGAGACGATTGATAATCGTTAATTATAAACGTTTCAGGGTCAAGGGCTTGTGAATAAATATCGCAATACTGGATTAATGGATGAATAGTAAAAAGCGACTTTCCCCTTACATCTGATTGGGGAAAGTCGCTTTTTTATTGGATTTCAAATGTTATACCGAACCATTACGATCGGTACATCATGCTATATTTACTGCTGATGTACACGCATAAGCACCTGCGCTGCTTCGGCACGAGTCGTTACAGACAGTGGATCAAATGCTCCATTTGCACGACCTGTCATCCATCCCGATTGCTGCATATAAGCCGCTGCTTCTTGTGCCCAAGCCGGAATGACAGCGGCATCCGAGAAGGATACGTCAGCCGTCACAATCGTTGATGCTAGTGCGCGGCTCACCATCACTGCCATCTCGGCACGGGTGATCGAAGCATTCGGACGGAAACTACCGTCGGCATTGCCTTTGATCCAGCCAAGTGCACTCGCCTGCGCGATGGCATCGCGTGCCCACGTCCCAATCTTGTCTCCGTCGGTGAAGGCTGACAACGAAGAAGTCGTACTAGCATGTTCGGATGCTGGTTTTAGCATACGCACTAACATCGCTGCAAATTCTGCTCGCGTCACCTGCGCTGCTGGATGGAATGTACCATCTGCATAGCCTTTGACGATGCCGAGTCCAGCCGCTTCACGAATGCTAGCTGCTGCCCAGTGACCGTTAATATCGCTAAAATCAGTCATTGGTGTAGCTGTACCCTCGCCCGTAGTTGGGGCATTCACAACTGCCATTACAGCAAAGCGTGTAAAGTGATTCACTCCCACTGTGATCGCGCTGCCTTCTACCGCCCCGTTGTCAACCAATACCCACGGTGTATTTGCGCTAGTTTGATAGAAAACGGCTGGCTTCTCGTTACTGCGAAGCGTAGCAGAATCGAAGCTCATGGTCAGTTTGACCGGAACCTTGAAGTTCTCCTGCAAGTTTTTGATAAATTCAACTACAGGGCTGAGCACACGTTGATTACTGCCCAGATTCGTAGGTGTTGTATCCATCTGACTAGCCGAAATCTCTAGCGGCTGATCGGCTGCGCCTGCTGGAACTTGCAACCTTACACTATCACCCAGACGAAGCTCCCCCGCCTGCCCAGCAGGAATAAGAACGCGTGCTTGAGTAGCGGTGTTGTTAGTATTGGTTGTGTTGGAGCTGGAATTGGAATTAGCATTGCTCCCCCCACTTCCACCGTTATTGCCGGTATTTCCGCCACCTGGTTGTGGTACCAGTGTCCAACCCGCATAAAGTGTCATATCTGCTGTCACCGTAGCTGTTCCAAAATCGAACAACTGCGTATGTGCCGCATCAGCGTACCAACCGGTAAATGTATAACCGGCTCGTGACGGATCAGCCGGACGCAATACGGAAGAGCCGTTGTTCACGTTTTGTGCTTGCACCAACGTTCCGCCATCCGTCTGGAAGATTACCGTACGTACAGCGATATTCCATTTTGCATACAGCGTCATATCTGCCGTTACGGTCGCCGCTGCAAAATCAAATGACTGACCGCGTGCCTCATCCGTGTACCAGCCTGCGAAAGTATAGCCTGCACGCTCTGGATCTGCCGGACGGGAGAGTCGACCTCCATATGCCGCGGACTGCGCACCAACCGCTGTTCCTCCATCGGTATCAAACGTAATCTGCTGTACACGTACTGCCCATTTTGCATACAGAATCACATTCGTTACGATCGGCTGGCTAAAATCAAACGGCAGATCATGCTGTGGATCGGCAAACCAGCCCGCAAAGATCAACCCTGCTTCATTAGCGATCGGCTCATTCGGAAGGTCTAGCTGATCTCCATAGCCGATATACACATCCCGCACGACAGAGCCGCCATACGTGTCAAAGCTGACCGTATACTGATTGCGTTCCCATCCCGCATAGAGCTGGATATCCCCACGAATTGCGGATGTTGTGAAATCAAACGGTTGCTGGTTTCCAGCATCGCTATACCAACCCGTAAATGTATAGCCTGTTCGGCTTGGCTGCCGTGGTTCCACCAATGGACTGCCGTAATCCAACGCCTGACTGTTAACCTCTGTCCCGCCCTGGCTATTGAAGCTAGCCGTATACTGGTTCACTGACCAGCCTGCATACACCGTGATCGGTGTCGTAATGATCGCCTCGAAGTCAAAAGGCTGCGTATGTGTAGCATCCGCATACCAACCGGTAAACGTGTGACCGTCTTGCACCGGATCGCTCGGTCGAGAGATCCGCGTGCCGTACGGAATCGTCTGAGTAGGTACATTTGCTCCCTGATACACATCAAACGTAACCGTATACGATTGTAGCGTCCAACCTGCATAGAGCTGGGTATTCGCTGCTACCGTAGCTGTCGCAAAATCAAAGCGCTGCGTATGCGCCGCATCGGTATACCAGCCTGTAAACGTATAACCGGTAAGTGTTGGCGCCGTTGGTTCGCTCACCAAACTGCCATAATCCAGCTGGCGATCAGCGATCGACGTTCCGCCACTACTATCAAAACCGATCTTGTACTGATTGATCGACCAACCCGCATATAGCTGGGTATTCGATATTATTACCGTATTGGCAAAATCGAACAACTGCGTATGCGCCGCATCCGTGTACCAGCCGGTAAACGTATACCCCGTACGCGACGGCGCAGTCGGTGCGATGACACTTGAGCCATGACTGATCCCAACATCTGCAATCAATGTACCGCCACCGCTGTTAAAGCTGACGATGTATTGATTCGTGATCCACTCCGCATACAATTGCAAGTTAGCTGTAATCGCCGTCGCAAAGTTGAATAATTGTGTACGGCCTGCATTCGTATACCAACCATTAAAGGTGTAACCCGTGCGTGTCGGCGTGGTTGGCTCACTGATTGTAGAGCCATAGTTGACGGGAACATCGGCAATTGCGGTTCCGCCACTACTGTCGAAGCTAACCGTATACTGGTTAATACTCCAGCCCGCGTAGAGCTGCGTGCTTGTCGTTACTGCTGTATTCGTAAAATCAAACAGCTGCGTTCGTGCCACATCCGTATACCAACCCGTAAAGGTATACCCCGTACGTGTCGGTGCAGTCGGCTGAACGCCATGATCGCCATAGTATAGATTTTGAGTCGCTATAATTGTACCGCCCGCGCTATCAAATGTGAGCTGGCGCGGAGCGTAGTAGCTGAAGGTGAGCGTGGTGCTATTATTAGCCGCGTCGGTAGCAACGAGTGTATAGTTGCCTTCTCCTGTAATTGAGGTGCCACTTACAAAGGCTGCGCCATTGAGAGTAGCCGATCCATCGCTCAGCGTAATCGTAGGCGGTACGGTGTAACGTCCTCCGTTGCTCACGCCGCTTACGGTTGGCGGCGTCAGATCAATCGTAAACTTCACCTGTGTCGTGCCATAACTGTTCGTTGCGACTAACGTATAGCTGCCCTCTGCAGTCACTGGCGTACCGCTAGCATATGGCTGATTGTTCAAAACAGATGCACCATTGTTCGTAATGATTGGCGTCACGGCATGATTGTAAATCCCGTTATTGCTGACACCTATTACAGTAGGTGGTGTAGTGGATACGACATTAATGTTAATCGTTGAATACCCACTCGCAAATCCATTGGTATTATACGTGCGAACCGTGAAGCTATCCGGGCCTGTATAATCATTGTCCGATTTATAGTTGAAGCTGCTTCCGAGATCCACTACGGTGCCGTGCTGTGGCAACGTTCGTAGGGACACACCCGTTCCCGTTCCACCAGAAAGCATCGGTGTTTTATTAAAAAGAGCATCCGATCCAGAACCAACCGTATACGGTGTACTTGTTACTGCCAGATCAGACGGACTGGGTCCAGCATTGGAATCTCTCGATGGATAATTCGTGTTATGTGACGAATCACCAGGCACGATATACGTCGAAAAGGAATATGGATTTGTACTCATATTAGGCAATCCAAAGCTTGAATACCCGTTTCCACCAAATCGTGTACCTAGAAGTGAGAATAAGGCTTGCTGATCCATCACATTCAATTGACTGCCATTAGCAGAAAAGAAGGAGGTCTGCATCGGTGTAAGGAATGAGAGGACTTCACCTGTGAGCAAGTAGCTCTGATCATTAGCCGTCAACTGGGTCAGATCTTTCCCTACCTGATTCGCGCTTGTCTTGGCAGCTACCGCATAAAAGAGCGATTGCCCAGGAAGAGGTGAAGGCATATTAGGTAATGTAAACGTGGAGTTGCCCGACGGATTGAGTAGACTCGATAATTCGGGATAATCATCTTTATTCTTTACCGATCCATCCAGCTTCAACCAGTCACCGGGCACATAAAAGTATGGAAACAGATGTACTTCACCTAAAAAGGCATTATTCGTACCGCTCCCAGCTCCATCGCGCTGAGGAAATATACCCACCGTCGAAATGTAGTACGCCATACCGTCTGGTACAGGTAATCCGGTCAGGTTAGGGATCGCAAAGTTCGTGCGTCCATTACCACCGTAGGCAGTACCCATCGTACTATAAAGCGCTGTGTTAGATTGAATCGTCAAAATTTGGCCTGCGGCAAACATCCAGCCATTGGGTGCGAACCCGTAAGGAAATAACTGAATCTCACCGATATACGGCTCCGCCGCCGCAGCATGCGCGGAACGCATCGTGTTAGTTCCTGTCGATAATGTGGCAAACACCAGTATAAACGCCAGCGCAATTTTCCAACTGGCACGACAGGCATAATGAATCACTTTAAAATCTCCCCCTTTGAACAATCCTAATGATATCCTCATGCTAAATGCAGCTCCGCCAAGCAATACATCATGTCTGGCTCCCCTGATATGCAACTAACGCGACCCCTATCGCGATTGCTTGCCAGATGCTCGGCTTTTCGTACGATATCCATTTGAGTAACAGCCGACCGCTCCCGTCAGCACGCGGTTTCCGTAGCATATAACATGATTCAATACACTTAGTTTACTTTATGGATCGGCAAAAAAATATAATAATATTAGGCTATTTCAACTTATTTTTTTGGCATGTTATGCAACACGCAATGATTAATGTCACTTTTCCTCCGATTTGTTACATTAGAAACGAAACGGAAGTGTTACTCGTCGAGCCTAAATCCATTGCTTTATGATGCCTCAATCTGAGAAAGAGATAGCTAGTGTCCAACATTAAGGGGTTAAGCCAAAAACGCCTTAGCCGACCACTCATTCAAGCCATTCTGTTGTTGTAACTTCCTTCCCTGTTCCCCTTGTCGCTTCTTGCAATCTATCCTATTATGTAACAATATGCTTAATTGCATAGAATCTAACATAGGCGCTGATCCCTCGTGACCGCGACCAAAGGAGAACTGAACATGTCTACACAAACCTCATTAGCCAAGGACGCCGCAGCGCGTTCGAAAGCCCCACCCGGATTGGATGCCCAAGGCACCGTATACCGGATACTTATTGCCATAAGTCTGGTGCATCTGTTCAACGATTCCATTCAGTCTGTCATTCCGGCAATATTTCCTATTCTAAAAGACTCCATGCATCTGACGTACACTCAGATTGGCTGGATCGCCTTTGCGATCAACTTTACCGCATCCATTATGCAGCCTGTTGTAGGCTGGTTTGCTGATAAAAAACCTACACCGTCGATCCTGCCCATAGGCATGGGTTTCACGTTCACGGGCATGTTGTTGCTCGCTTTTGCCGACAGTTATATGATGGTGCTCATCTCTGTCATTTTTGTCGGGCTCGGCTCCGCTGCTTTTCATCCGGAAGGCTCCCGGGTATCCCATATGGCTGCGGGCCAGCGCCGTGGACTGGCACAGTCTATTTTTCAAGTGGGCGGTAATGCTGGACAATCCCTTGCACCGCTCCTGACACGCTGGATTTTCATCCCGTTTGGGTTGTTTGGTGCCATTGGCTTCACGGGTATTGCCGCGATGGGAATTGCCGTACAGCTCTACGTCGCACGTTGGTATGGGCAGATGTTGCAATCCGGTGCCTATTTGCGTAAACAAGCAGCTGCCCGTCGTGTTCCCAATCCAGCGTTGCGTCAAAAGATTGCTGCCGCAATTACGATTCTGATTCTGCTCGTATTTGTCCGTTCGTGGTACGTAGCTTCAATCGGAAGCTTTTATGCCTTTAATCTGAAGGATACGTTTGGTTTATCTACGGAAGATGCGCAAATTTATATTTTCCTCTTCCTGGCTGCCGGTGCACTAGGCACATTCTTTGGTGGCCCGCTCGCAGACCGATTCGGCAAACGTAACATGATCTTTCTCTCCATGGCCGGGGCCGCACCGCTGGCGTTGCTGTTACCTTATGCCAACTTGTTCTGGACTGGCGTATTGCTGACGATTATTGGCTTTATCATGTTATCCAGCTTCTCCGTTACTGTGGTATACGCTCAAATGCTCATTCCGGGCAAAATCGGAACGGTTTCTGGTCTGATTACTGGTCTTGCCTTTGGTATGGGGGGCCTTGGGGCACTCGTGCTCGGCAACTGGATCGACGCCTTCGGCGTTTCACCCGTCATGCAAATATGCAGCTTCTTGCCACTGATCGGTATCTTTACGTTCCTGCTACCATCTGACAAGTTGCTTCATCGCTGGGCACAAGAAAACGGGAGCGAGGAGTAAGTTCCTTCGTTTACATTCTGCTATCAAACACGTACAAAAAGGCTCCCGCCTGTATCTGTATTCATGCAGATCGGCAGGAGCCTTTTTCATCATATAGTCCTATCTTATAACTCGCTTCCCTATTTATCTAGAGCAATATTAACCTACCATCAACAGCCTCAGGCGGATTTATCTATTTCAAACGCTTTAGAATCAGCCTTTTTTTGTACAGCATTTTGCCTGCCTCAGCGACGTCCTGAATGGTATTTTTATTGCTGACTGAACCAAAGATCATGCCTGCAATGGGCACCAACTGGAACAGCTTTTTCCAGCCAAAAGACTCACTGTATGAGTTGAACACTTCACGCCATCCCTGCATTTGAGAGATCACTTCAACTTGTTTCTCCGGATTGTCATAGTCGGCGAGTTCTTCAATGATGGCTTTCTTGCCTACAATATCGGCGGAAGAGAATTGCAGACATTTTACGATGAAGACACGCTCCAGTGGATCATCGGGATCACACCCGTAACATAGCGACATCTCTTGCAATACTTTCAGTGAAAGTCCCATCACGAGCGGAATGTCCGCTGCAATGGTGACGATGCCTCCAAATCCTGTCGCGGCTCCTTGTGCCGCAGCAAACTTGCTTCGACTTTCGGTAATGTGATCCGCGACGCGGTCCAGCACCTCCAGCGGTAGTTTTTCCACACTATGAATTCGGGCCGTGTTCTCTGTATCCGCGTCTTGCTCTAACCGGTAGATGTAATCGGATGACATAGGGTAACCCGAGCGCTCGGCTTCTTCTTGAAGAAGCTTGGCCACTTTCTTCTTCTGAACAAGGAACTTACCACCCGTTTGCAAATATTGGCCCACTTCGTTCAGGGAGTCGCCAATCTTCTGTTTGATCGCTTTCGGCATCACTTTATCCAGCATTGCAAATGGCAAACGTCCGATTTTATCCCATATGAACAGATCTTTCTGTTCCTTTTCCCATTTTAAAATATGCTCCAGTTCCCCATCTAATCTCTCACGTGATTCCATATATGCTCCTCCCCGTGTCTGCTCTGAAATCTGCTTTTACAACTGTTATATACGTACAATCGTTGTTCTGGTTGCCGCAGTAAAATTATGTATAATTTATGACTTATTACAAAACTATTGTTTAGGTTATTTTCTAATATATGGTATAGGTGTATAATGTTATTACAGGACTAAAGGTGAACACGAGAGGATGTTATATTTTGAAGAAAAAAGCGATAGGAATCGCACTAAGTTCATGTTTATTGCTCAGTAGTGTTCCAGCATACGCGGATGGTCTTTCTAATTCAGCCCCCAATCCAAACCAAGTAATTTCTATCAAAGAGGAAGTTACGATTCCCGGTAATGTAACCTTGGCCTCTGACAACGTTTTGCAGGCCTCTTCCATTTCTTATGATCATAACTCCGGAATTGATTGGGACAAGGGAAGAAGACAAGTCTGGGGGAACACCCAGGCCAAACAAGGCTCAGTAAAATTGAATAGTTATACAAGAGCCCGGTATGAGCGTTCATGGATTCAAGGGGGCGGCTCTTATGGAGATTCCGGCAGGGTGTGGAGTTCCAATAAGGGGAGATCCTATGCCCGATCCGATTGGGAGAAATACGATACCTTAAACTCCGGGGTCGCTAAAACCTATTACGGCATATAAGTACAAGTTATCTGTGTTTATTTTTGAACGTACATGATTCTTAATTTCGTTTGGATTCAGCATTATAATAATAAGTTCACCTTTTGACCTGTCTTGGAGGAAAAATCATGAATAACTTTCGTATAACAACTAAACTAAGAATGTTTGATTTGTTTTTAATCATCGTTGTCGGTTTATTTTGTTTTTCTTGTTTGTTTACCTTGATGTATCAGCTCAATGTAAGCACCATTCAGAGACTCAATAACCAGTTATACGATGAACATGCTCTTTTTTTCAAAACATCACAAGATCAACTCGATTTTGAAATTTTGTATCCTTCTCTACCTGCTGACAGCGTTATGTTTGCGAAGTTTTTCGGGCAAGGAGAGGACATACGAGGTATCCTTTTCAAAGGCAATTTTGCCAAACCGCAAATGATCAGCGGTCGTTTTTTCGAAGAGATGGATTTTCAGACAAACACCCGTGTCGCAGTCATTGGTAAAGATGTTTCTCTTCCCTTGACCATGAACGAGAAGAAAATGATTGCTTTTAATGGCATCGACTACGAGGTCATTGGAATCATTGGTTATAACATGCCTACACGGATAGATCGAACTATTTTGTTAAATATGAATGAAGATAACATCCATTTAGGAACCGAGTATGTGATCAGTGGTTCGACTATACAACAGGGTCTGAATTTTATTGGCAATGAGGAATTGTTTGGACAAGTCACACTGTTTGAAAAAGAAAACGTAAACATTTTGCACATATTGGATCAAGGAAAACAACCTGTCATTGTTTCTACGATTCTACTCTCTATATTATTCGTTAATAGCCTGTCTGTACTGCTCTTGTGGATGGATAAAAAAAATAATGAAATCAAAATTAAAAGAGACAACGGTTATTCCATATCGCAGATTCTCTGGGATGTCTGGAAAGCTTTTGCCCCTTTATTGTCTATAAGCATGATTTTGGCCCTTGGTTTTTGTTGGCTGCTGGAAGAGTATCTTCGTACTATGACGATAAGCCTTTTACATACTCTGGCAAGTACAATAATTCTATTTGTTGCTTTTTCGTTGGTTGTCATTTCTATTTCGTATAAAAAGCTCGTACAAAGGTGATCTATGATAATACATATGTTAGTTGATTCCTTAAATCAACGCAGACGACGAACAGTGCTGATCTTATTGCAATGCATCGCATCCTACTTTTTAATTATGCTGACCATGAATTTTACTACCCATGCCAAAGAAATAGCTGCGGGTGTTCAACATGCTTCATCTACACTGTATAAAGTTAATGACCACTTTTTTGATCAACAAGAGGAAGATTTTCTGGCTCGCCCAGACCACCTGCTAACTTTGCATCATCTTTATACATGGGAGAAGACAAATCCACACTTTAAATATATTATCGCTAGTAAACAGCACCTTTCTTTAAACGTTTCACATTTGCCTGCAACGTTTCAATACGGTTATGAAGCAGGACAGGAGACACCAGATGCTTATGAAAGTCTACAGGTCAATCAGCAGTTTCTTGAACACTTTCAAGTCAAAACGTATGAGGGCCGACTATTTCATGCTGAGGATTACAATTTAAACAATACAGTTGTTCCAATCATTGTAGGTTATGAATACAAGGACTATCTACAACTTGGACAATCGGTGAATGTGGGATATATGGGTATAGAACTGAAATGCAAGATTGTTGGCATATTGGAACAAAACAGCTTTTACAATGACAGTTACGCTTTGAGATATATGGATCGGGTTATCATCCTTCCTTCGCTTGAAGCAGATGATATCTATGCTTATCCTGAAACTTTGATGTTAAAACTACTTTGGGATAAAACAAACGGTTATATTTCTAGCCCCCTTTCAGCAGAGGCTATTCAGGACTTGTTTACCCAAAAAAGCCTGCAGCTTGATATCGAACCTTATACCTTGGAAGGCGTATCCCGTTTTTATTTGACGATGTGGGGTCTGGAGGGAGAGCAGCTACAGCAGATATTTACCGTTTTTTCCAGTGTTATCGTTGTAAGTTGTCTGTTCAGTCTGTCAGCTAACATTGCGGCTAAACTAAGCATACGTCAGTATGCATACGGAGTTATGATTGCAAGCGGCGTGAACAGACGTTCCATTCGGTTATCTATTTTGCTGGAAGTCTTGCTTATCCATGCAGCTTCACTGGTGCTCGCCAGTCTATTCTCTTATGTAATTATGCATCGTATACAATTTTCTGTTCTTTTGCCGTTCAGCATGATCTTGTGCCTATTATCCTGTATTCCGCCTTGGTGGATGATACACAGATTGCGCTTATCCAGTACGATACGGGGTGGTAGCCAATGACTATAATTGCTCTGAAAAACATGACAAAGTCTTATGGTCCGCGAAAGATCCTGTCCGATGCTTCTTTCCATGTACAAGATGGTGATTTCGTGGGCATCGTAGGAAGGAGCGGATCGGGTAAATCAACGCTATTAAATATATTAGGCTGTCTGGATACAGCTGATCGTGGTGAATATTTTTTCGATCACCAGCTTATCCAATCTAAAGACGAAAAGCAAAAAACAATATTGCGACGAGATCATATCGGTTTCATCGTTCAGGATTATGGACTTATTCGTGAAAAAAATGTCTTTTACAATATTGCTTTACCTTTGTTATGCAAGAATGTACCTAAAAAGGAAATTCAATATTCTATTGAAACCCTCTCGAATTCGCTGCACATCCGTAATTTGATTGATAAATATCCAGATCAACTCTCTGGAGGCGAGGCACAAAGGGTAGCCATCGCAAGGGCACTTATTCGAAAGCCCAAAGTCATTCTGGCAGATGAACCAACCGGTGCCTTGGACGAAGCTGCTGAATTAAACATTCTGAACCTTTTGCAAAACCTCAATCAAACGGACGGAGTAACCATTGTGCTTGTTACTCACAATCAGGTTGTCGCAGATTTATGCAAAAAACGTTACAGCATTTTAGACGGAAAAATAGTTGAGGTTTGAATCCACCGATGCGTTCCCCCAGAATGCTCCGCGTAAAAACCCGTAAAATGGTTCCTTTCCAACTGAAAGGCCATCTTACGGGTTTTATATATTAAATCAGTTAAACCTATCAGGATACAAGTCAGGTTCAGCTTTTCACTTCTGCCACGGACTGGCCATCGGGAACCGGAATTCCAAAATTCGGTGTTCCATCTTCATTCCAATGAATCACCTGCGCACGAGCGTGGCGGTTCGGATCGTACAGCGGATCTCCTTCAATCTCTTTGTAGTTGCGCGCATGATAGATCAGAATGTCGGTTTTGCCATCGGGTGAAACGGTAAAGCTGTTATGTCCCGGACCATACTGCCCGTTCTCTTCACAAGTCTGGAATACCGGTTCAGGTGATTTCACCCAACTTGCCGGATCAAGTAAATCAGCATCTTCATTGGCCGTAAGTAGCCCCATGCAGTAGTGATGATCGGTTGCACTGGCTGAGTAGCTGATAAACAGACGACCATTCCGATGCAGCACGGCCGCGCCTTCGTTTACTTTAAAACCGATGATCTCCCAATCATATTCAGGTGTCGTGATCATGACCTGCTCACCACGAAGTGTCCATGGATTTTCCATTTCACAAATATAGAGATTTGAATTGCCGTCGATGCTCGGATCTTTCTGGGCCCAGACCAGATAACGAATGCCTCTGTGTTCAAAGGTCGTGGCATCTAGCGCAAAACTTTCCCATTTGGTTCGAATCTGTCCTTTCTCTTTCCACTTTCCTTCAAGCGGATTAGCGGAATCATTTTCGAGCACGTACATGCGATGATCGAACAAACCATCGTTGGTTTCACTTGTATGTGCGGCCGCGAAATATATGTACCATTTTCCATCAATAAAATGAATCTCCGGTGCCCAGATATTCGCGCTCATCAGTCCTGTCTCCCGCTTCGTCCAAGCGGTTACGGGTTCGGCATCTCTCAACCTCTCCAGCGTCTCTGCACGCCGAATTTCAATTCGGTCAAAGGCTGGTACGGAAGCAGAAAAATAATAGTACCCGTCTGTATGACGGTACACCCAAGGATCAGCGCGCTGCTCCAGCATGGGATTGGTAAATGTAATCGAATTGGTCATGGGAATGAACCCCTTTCATATATGTGTTTGTGGCTTGAATCTATGATGTGCTCAGTGTGCTTGCAAAAATATGGAGAGCAGGGTTTGAGGGCACAGCGGGCGTTCGCGGGCGGCAGGGCCTTGGTGCTCTCCTTGACCTCCGATTTCTTTCACTCACCGCTCTTGGCGGTGGAAATCGGATGGCAAACTCGCACGCGCGGCTCCTTCCTCCCTCTCACTGCTTGTGCCCTCTGTACTGGTTGCTCGCGATATTTTTGCTCGCTAGTACACATCGGGCTTCGAGCCTTAGTTGGCTCGATAACTTGTGGCGTTGACCGCTTGGCTGGGTCAACTCTCCCCGTGGCCGTGCTCAGGCACAGCGAGCGTTCGTGGACGGTAGGGCCCTGGCGCTCTCCTTGACCTCCGATTTCTTTTCACTCACCGCTCCCGGCGGTGGAAATCGGATGGCAAACTCGCACGCGCGGCTCCTTCCTCCCTCTCTCTGCTGTTGCCCCTCTGCGCTGGTTGCTCGCGATGTTTTCGCTCGCTGGCACACATCGGGCTTCGAGCCTTTAGGAGTGGCTCGAAGATTGTGGCGTTGACCGCTTGGCTGGGTCAACTCTCCCCGTGGCCGTGCTCAGGCACAGCGGGCGTTCGCGGGCGGCAGGGCCTTGGGGCTCTCCTTGACCTCCGATTTCTTCCATTCACCGCTCCTGGCGGTGGAAATCGGATGGCAAACTCGCACGCGCGGCTCCTTCCTCCCTCTCTCTGCTGGTGTCCCTCTGCGCTGGTTGCTCACGATGTTTTCGCTCGCTGGCCCCCCCTCGCTGACCACCCTCAGGGGTCAGCGATCTATTTCTCAGCTGCGCTGATTTGTTTGCCCCAGACCGCGATGCCGCGGTCGTTCAGACCAGTTACCACCAGCGCAGGCTGGCTTCGCTCCCAATCCCAGGATGGGAGCAGCTTTAGCTCTTCCGTGGAAGCACCGCCCCTCAGGCTTTCCTTCCACGTCAGCGTTAACGTTTGTTTGCCATCAAACGTCCAGGTTCCCGAACCGTTCTCGCTTTCAATTTTGCCTTTACTCGTCAGCGTATATGGCACAGCCTGCACCTGTCCATTTACAGACGGATCAAGCGCCATGCCTTCCCACGTTCCGGCAATCATCGATTTCGGAATATCTTGTGCGGTCTCTCCGGCATAACGTTCAGGCGACACGACAGGCCAGCCATCCTTCGTCCACAGCATTTTACGCACATGCAGATACGGCCAGTTTTTATCCGTCTCGCCCCGCGCATGATGCACGATGTAATAATCGTCGCCATCCTTCAGCACGGAATTATGCCCAGGAGCAACCCAGCCTTCACCTTCGGTGAAGCGGTATCCGCCCAAAATTTTGGTGCCTATCTCATACTGTGGCAGATGCTCCGTATCCAACATTTTATTGCCGTTCATATCCGTATAAGGCCCTGTGATGGAGTCGGCACGAGCTACCCGCACGTTATAGTCTTCGAACAGAGAATCATAAGACACGAACAGGTAATATTTTTGAAACTCTGGATTATACACAATGTATGGCCCCTCGACTGCGCCTTCTTCGGTTGCACGATCCCTTGCTGCGATGCGTGTACCATACCCCTCTTCCTTGAACTTGCCCGTATCCGGATCAAGCGGTGCAATGTAGATTCCGTCAAAAAATGAACCATATACCATCCACGGGTTGCCTAGCGCATCGAGCACCGGATTGGCATCAATGGCATTCAGGCCGTCCTTTTCCTGACCAGCCGTCTTCACAACCAGTCCTTCATCCTTCCACGGCCCCTCGGGAGACTTGGAAGTTTGCAACCCGATGGCTGACTGTGTACTACCAAAGCTCGAAGCCGAATAATACAAGCGGTACGTATCCCCGGCTTTAATAATATCCGGTGCCCACAGGTTCGTTGCCCCTGTCCAATCGAGTGCTTCCTTCGGGATACCCGACAGGGCCTGCCCGACCCATTTCCAGTTGATCAAATCATCGGATTTTCGCACCATTACGCCTGGTTTCGGTTCCCCTGCTACTCGAACGTCTGTGGAATAGACGTAGTAGCCCTGGTCTGTTTTGATAATCGCAGGATCATGCGCATTGTTAACCGTCCACTTGGATTCATCATCCAGAATCGAAAGATCATACATTTTTGGTTCCTGCGGGGCTTCCGGAAAAACCGGAGGTTTCGCCGTATCCCCGCCATCTGTACAGCCCGTCACACCGATAACCATCAGTAACATCAATACCGCAACTCCCTTCCTTGCCCCCTGTCGCCCCTTTAGCCCCATCCAATATTTATCGTATCTCCGCTCTTTGCATTCTTTCATTTCATTCAACTCTTCTTGTTGTCCTTTTTTCCCCTTCGCTTCCTTCCATTCTTCTCGTCTCTTCGGTTGTTGCCATACTTTCCATCCTCTCATGCCCATCACCCTTTTACCCCTGAAATCGCAACCGACTCGATAATTTGCTTTTGGAAGATCAAGAAGATAATCAGAACAGGTAGCAGAGCCACAATCGACGCCGCCATAATGAGCGGATAATCCGTTTGAATGGCATAGGTCGCGTTAAAGTTGGCAATGACAAGCTGCAAAGTTTGCTTTTCAGGTGAATTCAGATAGATAATCGGTGCCAGATAATCGTTCCAGATGCCCATAAACCAGAGAATCAGCTGTGCAGCCACCGCAGGTTTAATCAG
Source organism: Paenibacillus polysaccharolyticus (assembly GCF_023714295.1). Lineage (GTDB taxonomy): Bacteria > Bacillota > Bacilli > Paenibacillales > Paenibacillaceae > Paenibacillus > Paenibacillus polysaccharolyticus_A. Next base: position 16,334 of record NZ_JAMAUN010000010.1, on the reverse strand, counting down.
CGGAAACGTAATGCTGGAATACAACCGAAAGTAAGAGCTTCCGTCGATTTTCGCCGCTTCAATAATTGCGTCAGGAACACTAAGCAGATATTGCCGCAGGAAAAAGATCATAATTACATTCCCGAATAGTCCCGGTACAATCAGCGGCAGCAAAGTGTCCACCCAGCCTAGCTTCGAAAACATTATAAATTGCGGGATCATGACCGTCGGATACGGAATCATCATCGAGGCCAGCAGGGCGAGAAACAGTTTGTTCTTATGTGGAAATCTTAACTTGGCAAAAGCAAATGCCGCAAGACTCGACGTAAACGTTCCAACTACCGTCACACTAAGAGCTACAATGAGACTGTTTTTAATTCCGCTGAGCAGCGGTCCTGCTTCCCAGATCTCTTTATATTTATCGAATCGAAACACTTCCGGAATCCAGACCGGCGGAAGCGCGAATACATCCTGTTTCTCCTTGAGCGAGGTGGACAGCATCCAGAGCAAGGGCGCAATCATCGCAATCGCACCGATGGACAGAACGATAAATATAATAGAATTGGTTACTTTCCTTCTTTGACTATAAGACATCTTCCGTTCCACTCCTTTCCTCGCCCATTAATCCCCGTCGTAGGCTGATCTTTCGTTAAGTTTGAATTGTATAAGCGTAATCACAAAGATGAAGATACCCAGAATCATGGCCATCGCAGAAGCGTAACCCATCTGCAGGTTGCTAAAGGCCTTCTGCCAGATATAAAAGACGATCGAAGCGGATGCATATTCCGGCCCGCCTGTCGGTGTCATGATGTTCATCTCGGTAAAGATTTGCGAACCACCGATGATATTTGTCACCACGAGGAAAAAAGTTACGGGTTTCACCATCGGCCAGGTGATATTGCGGAAAATCTGAAATCCATTCGCTCCGTCAAGCTCTGCGGCCTCGTAATAGGTGCGGGATACACTTTGCAGTGCCGCCAGATATAACAGCATAGTATAACCCAGACCTTTCCAGACAGTCATGATGATCAGCGCGGGTTTTACTGTATCTTTGTTCGCCAGCCAATTGGGGCCTTTGATACCGAACAGATCAAGGAACTGGTTCACCAGACCATAATCTCCGTTGTAGGCCCAGTTCCACATGATGGATACCGCCGCCAAGGAAGAAATGACCGGTATGTAGTAGATTACACGAAAGGTGGTCGTACCCGGAATTTTACGATTCAGCCCCATCGCCAGCAAGAGCGCCAGCAACAGACCAATCGGAATACCGAGCATCAGGTAAAACGTATTAAACATGGCTTTGTAAAAAAGATCATCGGTCAACAAATCTTTGAAATTGGCAAGCCCGATAAAGTTCATCTGCCCCAGTCCGTCCCAATCGGTGAACGAACCATAGAGGGAATAGAGGAACGGGAACAATACAAAAATCACAAGCCCCAAAAGGGGGGGCAAAATAAACAAGTATCCATACATCTTCTCTTTGCGATACAAACTGGATTTCGTATTCACGTGTTCACCCCTGTTTCTAAGATCAGCATGTGGCATACATCGATTGGCTTTTTTGAATCATGGCCTCTGCTCTGTTCCGGTCGATACATGCCACATGCCCGTATGGAATCTGGCGATAAAATTAAACAAACCGTTTACATCGTTCACTTCGATGACAGAATAACCTGGAGAGTAGCGGTTATCCCCAGATTTTCTGAATTCCCTTTTCAATAGGGGAAAATGAAAATCCGGTTATAAGCGTATGCTTCCGATGTAGCCTTCTTTCAGAAAGCTTTTAGGCAAACGCTTCGCTTTTCAGATTTTTTCTGCCCTCTCCGTTACAACATGTAAACATAGTTCAATTCGTATCTTCTAAAAAAACAAATGCCAGCAGCATCGGTTCAGGCTGCTGGCATCCCTTGTCTATCTATTTATTCTGAGATTTCTTCTCCTGCTCCACTGCTTTGTCCAGCAGCTTCTGCATTTTTGGCTGTTGTTGCTTCACATAGTCAGCGGCAGTCATCTTGCCATCAAGTACCGGCTGAATATCGGTGAAGAACATGTCGTACCACTCCGCGTTGTATGTGTAGTTACCCGGCAACGCACGTCCGTAGTCTTTTACGATATCGATGAATTCCTGTTTGTTTTCCGGTTTGGTAGAGGTGTCTTTGGCCCACTCATCGGCCATATCAAGCAAGTTTGGAATCTGCACCTTCGCGTCTACCAGTTGTTTCATGCCTTCCTTTGAAGCAGTGAGATAATTCACCAATGCAGCAGCTTCTTCTGGATGTTTGGTTTTGGCAGATACTCCGATCCCGAGGGAACCGATCCATGTCGCGGGTTTGCCTGTTGATCCCGCCGGGAAAGGCAGCAGATCATAATCGAATGGAAGCTTTTCAAATGTACTCATATCCCACGGACCAACAGGGAAGAACGCCATTTCACCCTTCATCCAGCGCTGATACGTATCCAGCGTTTGTGCTTCCTCAATGGAAGGAGTGATCTTGTACTTGTTCTGCATATCCGCGAAGAATTGTAGCGCTTCGGCAAATTTTGGATCATCAATCGTGACTTTCGTTTTGCTCTCGTCCAACCAGTCAGCCCCGTTGCTCCATACAAAAGATTGCAGTGCCCATTGTACGTTAAAACCTGTACCAAATACGTCCGGTTTACCGTCTCCGTTCGTATCTTTCGTTGCTTGCTGATTTACCTTGATAAACTCTTCCCACGTATAAGGCTTGTCCTTGTCAGGGAGCGGAATGCCTTCTTTTTCAAAAAGGGTCTTGTTATAACCCAGTGCAAATGGCCCGACATCCTTAGGCATACCGTAGAGATCACCTTGCCCTGCCATCTTGCCATCATAACGATACAAGTCCACGCCATACTTCCAGATATTATCCAGATTGATATCTTTGTTTTTCTCGATATACGGCGTTAGATTCATGAGCACATTGCTGTTCACATAGGCCTTCATATCACCCGGTGTGAAATAAAATACGTCTGGCAAGCTATTGCCTGTAATCGCCGCGCGAAGCTTTGTCGCATATTGGTCCGCTGCGGTAACGATGATTTTAACTTTGACGCCTGGATGTTCTTCTTCAAACTTCTTCACGACAGCCTGATACGCCTTCTGCTCATCCGTGCCGCCGCGGAACATAAACGTCAGTTCTTTATCTCCGCTCGAACTTCCGCTTCCTCCTCCACAACCTGCAAGCACCAGTGCACTGACCAGCATTAGCAGCATAAACGTGACCCAACTCTTTCTCTTGACCATATGAACCCCTCCTGATCTGGACTTGTAAACGTATTCAATACCATGAATCAGCATTTCTGTTGTTAAATTTATCAAATCCAGATCCCTTTAGTCAATACTTTATTAAAACATTTTATATTTTTATAAAATAAAAATCATACTAATACGTCGGCCAGCCATTCCCGTCCCATAACAAATCGTTAATCAGCAATTTCGGATTGCCATTATCCGTTGCATCATAAGCATGCCGTACGATTAGATTGCCGTTGACCACGTCCTGCCCACCCGGTCCTTTCCATCTCACATTACCTGTATCCAAAATCGTGCCGCCACCGTTCATCATATTTACTCCGTTTTTGTCGACGTAAGGGCCCGTAATGCTGGTGGACCGACCATAAACCATTTTGTAGGTACTGTTCACACCTTTACAGCAGGAATCAATAGAGGCAAACAAATAATAATATCCGTTGCGATACGTGATACTTGGCGCTTCAATTGCGCCCCCGTTATTCGGACGTGCTGCAATCGAGGAGATGTTACCTGTCGGTTTCATCGTGTTTTTGTCCAGTTTTACAATTTTCAGACCGCTCCAGAACGAACCAAAGGCCAGCCATGGATTACCCGAAGCATCAATAACCAGTTCCGGATCAATGGCGTTGTAGTTATTCGATGTATTGGATTGCAGTACAAGCCCTTCATCTTTCCATTGCCCCGCGCCAACGCTGTTTGCGGACGCTAACCCAATCGCAGACCTGTTGGAACCAAAGGTCGAGATGGAATAATAGAGCCAAACCTTGCCGTTATACCTTTGTACGTCCGGTGCCCATACATCCAGGTCTTTCTGTGCGGGGACAGCCGAATTCCACCAGGACGGTTCACTTAGAAAAATCTGAGGCACACGATACCACGACGTTCCGTTATCGGATTTCAGCACCTGAATACCTGGACCCGTGGAAAAGGTGTACCAGGAATTGCCCTCTTTGATGATCGTCGGATCATGAACGGCAATGTCTCCCGATAGATTCCAAAACGCGGCTAAAGCCCGAGACTGTCCTGCTAGCACCAGACCCAACACCAGTAATGCTGGTAATGCCCAACGCTTCTTGGATGAAAACTTCGAGCCTTTCACCTGCTTCAAGCGTTCTGAATCAGTTAACGATCCTGAGCCTTCAACATTCTTAACCCTTTGAAAATCCCTCTCGATCTTGCATTTGAAACTCTTCAATTCCCACCACTTGAAACTCTTTAATCTCTTCCATGAACTGAACTTTTCCATACCGGAACGCCACCTCTCCTGATTAAACGGTTACTTTGGTTCATGAAGTATTAAATCAATTTAAGTATAATAGGATTATAAAAGCGGTTACATGACAATTCAATGGTATATTTCAAATATATATGAATTAATTCAATGTTTTGTTCGAGTCAATCCGGAAGTAAAACCTATACAAGATTTAAATTTTTCATTGTATACATAAGGAATACCTCCCTTTTCTCCACCTTTCTTTCCAGCATGTAATGATTTATAATTATCTGAAATAAAACAATAAATGTGCAAAAGTCTGCGTAGATAGGCTTTGTTCAGAACGGGGAAAGGACATCCACCTATGATTTATATTAAAGATCTCATGTCAGGTGTGAACATTTTCAAAGCACTCAGCTCCGAAATTCGCATTCAGATTATTGAGTTGCTGGCCAGAAACCAAAGTCTTAATCTCAATGACCTAGCAACCAAGCTGGGACTTAGTAACGGCGCAATCACAATGCATATCAAAAAGCTTGAGGAGAGCGGATTAATCGAGATTAATACAGCGGTTGGCAAACACGGCATTCAGAAGATTTGTTATCTTAACGAGGAAAAATTAATGGTCGACCTGCGTTCTCAGGAGATTCATAACCGGTATGAGGTAGAGATTCAAGTTGGGCATTACAGTGATTATCAGGCAGCACCCACATGTGGGATTGCTACGAAAGACAGTATTATCGGGGAGTTTGATGATCCCCGTTATTTTGCCGATCCGCTTCGGATCGACGCAGAGATGATCTGGCTGGCTGAGGGGTATCTTGAATATCGTATTCCCAACTATCTGAAGCCCAACCAGACGTTTAACGAAATTCAACTGTCTATGGAACTGGGGTCGGAAGCCCCCGGATTCTGTGACAACTATCCGTCGGATATTTACTTTTATATCAATGGCAAAAAAATCGGACTATGGACGAGTCCAGGAGATTTCGGTGATACACGCGGTACGTTTAATCCGGACTGGTGGCCTCCGCATCTGAATCAGTACGGAATGCTGAAGCTGATTCGTATTACGAAGGAAGGCAGTTATATCGACGGATGCAAAATCTCGGACGTTACCCTGGACGATATCGGGCTGGATTACAAAAGTGATATCCACTTCCGCATCGCTGTTACGGACGGACCTGTCAACAAACGCGGCCTGACTATTTTCGGCAAAAACTTCGGCAACTATGGTCAAGGCCTGCTCGCGCGAGTGCTTTATAATGTGCAGGAAGACTAGATAGGATCTGGCTGGAGATTTTGGTTGAAGAATGCTCCTTAATTGTAGAAGAGTGCGAATCTGCACTCTTTTTTTAGTGATATACTTATGGCCTGTATCGGAAAAGAAGTGATGACGGGTGGGGTTCTTTTGAAGCTGGAACGGTTAGTCTCGATCATTTACAAATTACTCAATCACGAAGTGTTGTCTGCCTCTACCCTTGCGGAAGAATATCAAGTATCGCCCAGAACCATCTATCGGGATATTGATGTGATCTGCGCAGCCGGGTTTCCGGTTGTTTCGCATCAAGGAATGAACGGCGGGTATGGCATTATGGATGGATATAAAATGGATAAAAGCTTGCTCGGCTCATATGATGTGGATGCTTTGATTACAGTGCTCACCAGCCTCTCGACCGTGTTTAACGATGTTCGTGCACAGGGTACAATTGAACGTTTGCAGACGATTGGAGACCAGCATGAGAGACCAGCATGAGAGACCAAAGTTAACTGTAGACCTGAATACGTATCGAACTGAGCCTGACTCGCTTTCGCATCTTCGTGCAGGAATCATACAACATCAAGTCGTCCAGTTGGATTACATTAATTCCAAAAATGAGCACACGACCCGAGAAATCGAACCTGTTCGATTGCAGTTTAAATACCGCAGCTGGTATGTGTATGGATATTGCCGAAGCCGGCAGGATTACCGGGAATTCAGACTGTCACGGATGTTAAACGTGCACCTGACCAACCGTCATTTTGAACCGCATGTTCTCCCCATGGAAGAGCCATCTTCCACTCCTCCTGTCACCCAGGAGATCATGACAGATGTGGTATTTCGCGTATATCCGGATGCACTCGCGGAGGCGCTCGATCATTTTCAGCAAGCAGATAAACAATTTCATGAGGACGGCAGCATGACGATGCGCGTTCAGGTTCATAAACCGCTCCAGGCCACGTGGTTATGGTCGTTCTTACTGAGTTTGGGAAGTGGGGCGGAGGTTTTGGAACCTCTAGCACTGAGGGATGTTTTAGAGACGCAACTACGAAATGCACTGAGACGTTACGACAAACACACTCATTGAAGCCCCATAATGGGAGTCTTGTGAAGTGAAAGAAGAAGTATGACACGCTGTTGTCATACTTCTTTTTTTATACTCATTTCAGTAACAAGGGAGGCACTAAGACCATCCTATCGTTCGCTAAAATAAAGGAGACGATTTTTTTATGAATTACCTAGAAGAAATGGTTCATTATCATGTTTGGGCTTCGCAGATCATTATGCAACGCATTCAGGAGTTGCCGGCTTCTGTGCTGCATCAGGAAGTGAACAGTTCCTTTCCCACCCTCGCCCATGCGCTCAGTCATATGAATGCTGTGGATCAGATGTGGTACCTGGTGCTAACCGGAACCAGCATGCCTGAAGCTTTACAAATCTGCATGCCGCGTAACGGCGAAACGTTTGCCACCATAGAAGAATATTTCGAGCGTTATGCCGAACTATCCAATCAATATCTGACTTGGTTCAGTCAGCAGACGGATTTGGAGCAGGTGCTTCTGCTTGACAATCCCTTTGCAGGCGTGCGTCAAACCCGTTTCGCGGAAATCATCTTACATCTGGTGAATCACGGGACCTATCACCGGGGTAATATATCCACCATGTTGCGTCAGCTCGGCCATGCTTCTGTCATGAATGACTATTCTAGATTCTGGTACGAAAACTCCAATACTGCCGAGTAACTCTCTAATCCTTGAAGTCCATTGTGCCTGATAATAACTCTTGGATACGATGTAGTATGAAGCTCTTAGGTATCGTGTAGTATGAAGCTCTTAGGTATCGTGTAATACGAAGCTCTAAGGTATCATGTAATACGATAGTGTTAGATACAATGCAACATGAAAGGTCTTGGATATGATGCCGTCTGTTCCACTTGAACGAATACTCACCTTTACCTCCAGGGAAGAGTTAAAAAAATGGTTACAGAAGCACGGAACTACAGCGTCCTGCTGCTGGATTCCTGTGAGTTTGAAACCACGCCCCGATACCCTTTTATATCTGGATGCTGTTGAAGAAGCATTGTGCTTTGGCTGGATTGATGGAGTCAAAAAGAAAACGTCCGATGGCCTGTTATTACAACGCTTGTCCCCCCGCAGCCGCAAAAGCTCATGGACAGAGCTCAATAAGGAGCGTGTGCGCCGATTAGAAAGGCTAGGTCTTATGAAAGATGCGGGTAGAAAGGTTCTGCCCGACATGAATCCTGAAGCTTTTGTTGTCGATGCCGAGATTAAACAGAGGTTAACTGCGGACAGACAAGCATATGATCATTTCGTAGCTTTCCCTCTCCTCTATCAACGGGTACGCATCGACACGATCCAGAGCGTTAAACGGCAGCCAGCTCTCTTTCAAAGCCGGCTTGATAAGTTCATCCAACATACGAAGGCAAATCAACTGTATGGCCAGTGGCATGATAACGGAAGGTTGTTGCAGGATTAAAGCACATGTGGATTGGTTTAGCCGTCCTGCTTCTGCTCGTCGTTCTCCCTGATGCCGAATTTCTAACGATCACACGGGACGCTATTTAGCCGTTTTTCGCCTGACTGGAATTCTAACGATCACCAGAAACCTTATTCTCCGATTGTTAGCTATTTTTCAGGCGAAATCAGCCTAATTGGCTGATATAGCGTCTCTGAGAATCGTTAGATTTTATAACACTCTATTTTGACCAAAATAAGCTCTGTGGTGATCGTTAGCGCTTTAAACCCACTCATCACACAGGCTCTCCACGCAAAAAAAAGGCCAGCCAGTAATTACTGGCTAACCTGATCATACGAAAACCACCTGCCCGACCGTTTCCCTATAACCAGAAACTAGCCAGATCCCTTGACTGGTAACTGCCTAGCACCCCTGATTAGAGAATCCGATCAATTAGATAGTTTTCTGGTTTTCTGGTTTTCTGGTTTTCTGGTTTTCTGAGGCCCTGGTGCTCAGGTGCTCAGGTACTCTGATGCTCTGGTTTTCTAGTTTTCGGGTTCTCTGTCTTCTGAAGCTCTGTTGCCCTGATACTTTGGTACTTTGGTTTCTTTAGTTCTCTAGTTCTCTGGTTTTCAGATACTCCGGCGCTCTGGTGCTCTTCAAGTCGGTATAGTCTGTCACTCCCAAGCAACAGGTAAAGTGAGCAGTCTTACACAAACTGATTTACTTGCCAGAAGGCTGAGCTTCAGCGGTGTAACCTGTTGGAATTTCAGCTTCTGCCGTTACTTTGGTAATCACCATCGGATACATCATGTCCGGGTCAGGTTGCACGATTGAATATTTTACAATAGCTTGTTTATCCTTCTCCAACTTCACTTCATCAATTTTCAACCCGTATCCCGGATGCGGCATTTCAGCCGTCAAGGTCACTTTGCTTGTTTTGTCATCTACCTTGCTGATCGTTACTGCTGGTACGATCGCCTGCTGTCCTTCACCAGGATTGGTTGGAGCCGGTTCAGTTGCACCCTCATCGCTATGCTTATCCACAAACTCAAGGGCATTGAAAATCATGCTAGCTGCCTCCATACGAGTAAGCGACTGATCCGGGCGGAAGTTTCCGTCCTTGTCCAGTTCAATGATGTTCATATTCAGCAAGTTCTGGACCGCAGATATGGCGTCCTTACTTAATTTTTTTTCATCCTTCACTTCATTATACTTCATGATTACCGGATAATTACCGGTCGTGTTAATTCCCTCATGCAGCAAAATAACAAATTGTTCACGCGTCATCTTGCCTTGCGGATTCACTTCTACCGGAACGGAAAGGCCATTCTGAGTTGCCGCTTGCACAGCATCTGCATACCAGGTATCTGGACTGATTTTATTCTGAGCGGAAGCTTCCGCATATGCATTTTTCAAACCAAATGCTTTAACGATTAACTGAATTCCCTGCGGTTCGGACAGAGCAACATCCGGTCGGAACAGATCCGCCGTTACTCCATTCACAATCCCCTTCGATTTCAAAGTATCCACAACCGTCTTCTGGCCTTCATCCTTAATGTCGGAAAATGCAAATACCGAAGCACCTCCTGCTGTCAAAGAAACGCATAGCGCAAGTGTAGCAGCCAATCCTTTTTTATGTTTCATTTCCTGGCACCTCCATTATGATTAGTAAAACCTGTTTTTCATCTTTTCATCCCTACAGACGGGACATCTTCGTAAAATGTTTCAGTTCTTTTCGCATTTGGTGAATACAACTTCATAACAAGGCATATGATTTGCGGTGTATCGGTAGCCTATTAAGCTGTACTAGCGCATTGACAACGACTTATATTAGCGCGAAAATATAAATAGAAAGATTCATCGGTTGACGGATAAATAACAAACAAGTTCGCATAAAGTAAGAGGGCATGACACGCTACGATCAGGTGTCTGCCCTTTTCTTGACTTCGTAACAAAGGAGAACCCACACCTATGTCCAAAAAAGGTTTGCTGCGCGGTTATGTGTTATCCAACTGGCCTATCTATCTCCTGGCTGTTCTTTTGATCATTGCGTCGAATGTCGGTCAGGCCTCCCTGCCCCGTATTCTGGGCAACTTTACGGATCAACTCCTACAGAACACGCTACAGATGCAGACGGTGATCCGTTACAGCTTGTCGCTACTTGCGATTGCAATTGCATACAATCTGCTGTTTGGTACCGGCCAGTTCATGATTATGAAACTGGGCCGGCGATTTGAATTTATTACACGCGAGCGGATATTCCGCAAGTTTTCCGAGCTTAGCGAGCACTATTTTTCCAAACAGGGCAACGGCAAGCTGCTCAGCTATTTTATGAATGATGTCACTTCCGTCCGGGAAGCCATATCCAACGGGGTTACGATGATGACGAATGCCGCCTTTTTATTATTGTCCTGTGTAGTGATGATGTTACTTAGTGGCATTCCGCTGACACTGATCCTGATCAGCATTGTACCGCTGCTGGCCATTCCATTCCTGGTTGTGTACTTCGGACCACGGATTCGAAAGCGCTCCCGAGATGTGCAAGAGGCACTCGCCACAATGACGGAATCGGCAGAGGAACAGCTTGGCGGTATACGCGTAATCAAAACATTTGCCATCGAGGATAACGCTCGTTCACGTTTTGGCGCAACCGTGGATGATATCAAAAATAAACAGCTGCGGTTAGTTCGTCTATCTTCCCTTTTTCAGGCTACACTTCCGTTGCTCGGTGCAACGTCTCTCGTAATTTCGCTGCTGGTTGGCGGCATTCTAACGATGCAAAACTCCATTACGCTAGGCAGCTTTGTCGCCCTGACCTTGTATCTGCGAATCATTATGGGGCCACTCCAGCAGATTGGTAACGTGATTAATACGATGCAGCGTTCAGGAGCCTCTCTCGAAAGAGTCAATGATCTTCTCGGTGAAGAGCCCGATGTACAGGAAATCCCTGAGGCGGAGACACTGCAAAACATGCAAGAAATTAGGATCGACGATTTGACGTTCCATTATCCAGGTAGCTCATCGCCCGCGCTAAAAAAAATCCATCTCGAGATTCAAGCGGGAAGCACGGTTGGCATTGTCGGGAAAACAGGTTCAGGCAAAAGCACACTGGTTAAGCTGCTGCTCCGTACATACGAACCACCGGAAGGCAGCATTTTTATCAATGGCACAGACATTCGGGAACTATCTCTAGACAGTCTCAGATCTCAGATCGCTTATGTTCCTCAGGACGGCTTTCTATTCAGCACCACCATACGGGACAATATTGCATTCAGCAACCGTGAAGCGCCTATGGGTGACGTAGAAGACAGCGCCAAACAAGCGATGATCTATGAAAATATTGTGCGTTTCCCTGATCGTTTCGATACCCTGCTGGGAGAACGTGGACTTACGCTGTCTGGTGGACAGCGGCAACGTACCAGTCTCGCTCGCGGATTGATCAAGCAGGCTCAGATCCTAATTTTGGATGACAGTATGAGTGCCGTAGATGCCGTTACCGAAACAGGCATTCTCCGCAGTCTGCGTAAGATCAGCAAAGGCAAAACCACCTTAATCATCTCTCACCGTATCAGTGCCGTCCGTCATGCGGATGTCATCCTCGTGTTGGATGAAGGACAGATTGTTGAACAAGGGACGCATGCGGAGTTGATGGCTGCCAAAGGGCTGTATGCAGCGACCTATCGTTTGCAGGAGGAGGGGTTACATCATGTCTGATGCGGATGCGAATCCTAAACACACCAACCATAATTCTAAACGTACCGATCAATCGGACAATAGCAGTCATTCCGATAACACAGCCGTCAAATCGGAGTCCCCCACCAACGATCAGCACAGTAAACGTGCTTCATTTAAAGAAATGATGGGTTATGCCAAACCGCATCGTTGGGCCTTTGCCGGCATATTTTTCTGCTCCTTGCTTGGCATATCCGCCGATTTGTTGCAGCCTTATCTGGTCAAGATCGCTATCGATGACCATCTGGCTGTAGGTCAAACCAGCACCTTGTTTCTCGTTAAACTCGCCGCCGTTTTTCTGGGGCTGGCTGTAATCAGTTTTATTTTCACCTATATTCAAAATAATCTATTGCAACATGTCGGACAGAGCATCGTCGCTCGCATTCGCAAGGATTTGTTTAGACATATTTCCAAAATGTCCATGTCCTTCTTTGACCGCTTTCATATCGGTAGTCTGGTGACCAATGTGTCCAGCGATACGGAGACGATCAGCAGTTTCTTCACCCAAGTATTGCTCAGTCTGATTCGGGATGGCATGATGCTGGTGCTCATTATCTTTTTCATGTTTCAGCTCGATCCTATGCTCGCCGGTTATTCACTCATCGTACTTCCGGTCATCGCTGTCGTGGCTGCCCTGTTCCGTCGCAGACTGCGGAGCGCCTATCAGAATGCACGCAAACGCCTTTCTCGTCTGATCGCGTTTACGGCGGAAAACCTGTCGGGTATGTTCCTGATTCAGGCGTTCCACCAAGAAGAAGAGCAGAAGAAACGATTCATAGAACAGAACGCCCTTCATCTGGAGGCAAACATTACACAGGCACGTTCCAATGTTATTTTTAACCGGACATTTGACATTCTGGGTAACGCGGCGCTGGTGATGATGGTGTGGCTGGGTGGTCGCGCCGTGCTGGGTGAGTCTTTGCAAGTCGGAGTGCTGTATGCGTTTATCAGCTACATTCGTCAGTTTTTTCAACCGATCAACCAGATTACAATGCAGTGGAATACCTTTCAATCGACCACGGTTTCGATGGATCGGATCTGGAACATTTTGAACACGAGGCCTGAAGTACATGACCCGTCCCCGGATCAGGCTTCGCCGCTGGAACCGCAACATGTGATGGGTCAGATTGATTTTAATAATGTATCCTTCGGTTACAAGGCAGATCGCCCTATTATTCAACATATGAATCTGCACCTGTACCCTGGGGAGATGGTCGGTATTGTGGGTACAACCGGAGCGGGCAAAAGCACACTGATCTCCCTGCTCAATCGGTTCTATGACGTTAATCAGGGCAGCATCCAAATCGATGGCACCGACATTCGCCACATTCCGCAAGCCGCGCTCCACCGGATTGTTGGGCTGATTCAACAGGAGCCTTTCCTGTTCTCGGGTACCATTATTGATAACGTGAGAATGTTCAGGGAGGATATTACACGCGAGCAAGCGATGGAAGCCTGCCGATTTGTTGGGGCAGATGCGATGATAAGTCGTTTGCCGCAAGGCTATGACACCCGTCTGTCCGAGCGCGGAAGCGGGTTATCCGCCGGTGAACGACAGCTGATCTCGTTTGCACGAATCGTTGTATTCCAGCCACGCATTCTTATTCTCGATGAAGCTACCGCCAACCTGGACTCACATACTGAACAACTCGTACAACATGCGCTGGAGTCCGTATCCCAAGGCAGAACCACAATAGTGATTGCACATCGCCTGTCTACAGTCATGCATGCTGACCGGATTCTGGTCATGGAACAAGGCGCTATTGTCGAGGAAGGATCACATCAGGAGCTGGTTGCGAGCCAGGGCGTTTATGCCGATCTGTATCAGCACGCACGGGAGGCAGGACAACAACCTAGCAAGTTCGGGTAATATTTTTAGCGTTAGTTTGAATTACAACATTTCTCTCAACAGGACATACGGCGCTAGAACCGCTAGGATTACGTTAACTGATTGTTCAAAACTGCCCTACCTAAATGCCGCAAGAACTCGTAAACTTGATATAGGATGCACAGGTCAAACAGGCCGCTCTGCTCGTGCAGGCGGCATTTTTTACATATGAATCTGCAATGAAAGGAGTGACGATGATGTTACCTGCAACTTCTGAGGAACACCATCAGGGGGAAATTCGCTATCGTCGCATCACAGCGATCTGGAAAGGGAGCGTTTGTTTCCTGTTTCTCGTCTTATGTGTACTGCTCTTATGGGTCATCGTTGCCGGGCAGACTAAGAGCGTGGAAAAAATCTATTACCCTATGGCTGCGATACTCGGCATGTGGATGGTGGGACCGTTTTTCTTTATGTTTTGGACCCGTTCCATTCAGCGCGTGGCGATCCTCGTCTCATGGGATGAACAATCTCTCTATGCGGGTCAGCGCCATATTCCATGGAACCAGATTCGCAAGATCGAGCTTGCTACCCCTGCCCGAAGCAAATGGCAATTATCCGCCTCCCCCATGTACGCCTTGTATCTGAAGGACGGCACTCGAGTCCACATTCATACCGACCATTTGTTTGAAAAAAAAGAGCTTAAGTCCTCCTTGTCTACTCTCCAAAAGACGTTAAGGGAACATCAAGGGCCTGAACTGGATTGAACTTGTCCAGGTCAGGACCTTCAGGATGATGATTTCTCCACTCCAATGGATAAACTCACCCTATAATTACCTAGCGGTAGCAGTGCTTCCAGCAGTTCACCGAGTTGCTCTGTTGTCCCTGTCTGCACCCGCATCAGGTAACAACCTTCTCCACTGACACGGTGGACTTCAACAACGTCCTCACGCCCCGCCACAAACGCACGAAAGGCAGCATGTTTATCGCCAGAGTTCAGAAATACCGTGACAAATGCCTTCAAGCCAAGGCCGAGGCGGTCCGGGTTCCATTTTACCGTATACCCTTCAATAACCCCCAGGTCCTGCAACTTGCGTACTCTCGCCCCAACCGCTTGTCCTGTCAGATGCACTTCCTCTCCGATCTCCTTGTTTGAACGCTTGGCATCCCGGATCAGAATCTGCAAAATGCGTACATCCGTGGCGTCTATCATTTCGTTCATAGGTATTCAGCATTCCTTTCACCTTGAAAATAGTCGGACCGATATGCATTCAGCAGGTTATGTACGACGTGAATCGGGTTGTATAACATATAGGATAATACTAAGAGAGAACCCGAAGGAGTGCAAATCCAATGAAAATCCAATTAATTCGACATGCCACCCTGTGGCTGGAATACGGCGGTCTGAAAATGCTGGTTGACCCCATGCTAATGGATGCCGAGAGTATGCCCGCTTTTCCAAACACGCCGAATGAGCTGCGTAATCCTGGAGTCAATCTCCCCGAAACCGAAACAGATTATCTCAAGCCTGATCTGCTGATTGTAACGCATACCCATGCCGATCATTGGGATGAAGCAGCCGCAAATCAACTGCAGAAGGATATCCCATTGTTGTGCCAGCCGGGGGACGAGCCTATTTTCATAAAAGCGGGATTTACGGACGTAACGCCTGTCGATGTGGAGCATGAGCATCATTCGGTGCGATTCTCGCGTACATCCGGTCAGCACGGTACAGGGGAGATTGGCAAACGTATGGGTAAGGTCTCCGGTTTTGTGCTTGAAGCGGATGAAGAACCGGTCACCTACATTGCCGGAGATACGATCTGGTGTGATGAGCCAGCGACAGCGATCAAGCAATATAAACCAGAGGTCATTGTAGTCAACGCCGGGGGTGCACGCTTCTTGCAGGGTGATCCCATCACGATGGACGGACCCGACGTTGCTGCCGTGAAACACGCTGCACCTTCCGCTCACCTCATCGCCGTTCACATGGATGTCATCAACCACTGCATGACAACACGTGCGGATCTAGCCGCTTATCTGGCAAAAGAGCAGTTGGAAGATCATGTACTCATTCCAATGGATGGGGAAAGCTTCGAGTTTAAATTACGGGGGTAAGCGAAGGGGCATAGTTGCGTATGTAGGATGGTTAATTTAGACCATGTCCCCTGCAATCATCATTCGTATGATGTAGATTGCTCGTGAGTTTTTCTAACGATCACAGCAGACGCTATTTGGGCTGATTTTGCCACTTTGAAATTCTAACGATCACAGCGGAGCCTATTTAAGCGAAATACCCACTTTCCCCTGGAATTCTACCCATTTTCACCGAAATAACGTCTCTCATGACCGTTAGAATTAAAATGTGGCGTTAAATGCCTAAATAAGGTTTCCTGTGATCGTTAGCGCAATTGGACAGCGAAAAAACACTTTACTGGGGCACTCTACTGGGGCACTCTACTGGGGCACTCTACTGGGGCACTCTACTGGGGCACTCTACTGGGGCACTCTACTGGGGCACTCTACTGGGGCACTCTACTGGGGCACTCTACTGGGGCACTCTACTGGGGCA